>NZ_JNWO01000211.1 GCF_000716435.1 Streptomyces xylophagus | reverse complement strand
CGGTGACCTCGGAGGCCTGCACCAGGAGGTCCAGGTCGCGCAGGATCAGGGTGCCCTTCGTGAGGATCGAGAAGGGGTTCGCGTGGTCGCGCAGGGCGCCGAGGATGCCCGGCATCAGCCGGTAGCGGCCCTCCGCGCGCTGGTAGCAGTCGACGTTCGTGCCCATCGCGATGTGCTCGCCGAGCCAGCGCCGTGAGCCG
>NZ_JNWO01000210.1 GCF_000716435.1 Streptomyces xylophagus | reverse complement strand
CGGTGACCTCGGAGGCCTGCACCAGGAGGTCCAGGTCGCGCAGGATCAGGGTGCCCTTCGTGAGGATCGAGAAGGGGTTCGCGTGGTCGCGCAGGGCGCTCAGGATGCCCGGCATCAGCCGGTAGCGGCCCTCCGCGCGCTGGTAGCAGTCGACGTTCGTGCCCATCGCGATGTGCTCGCCGAGCCAGCGCCGTGAGCCG
>NZ_JNWO01000209.1 GCF_000716435.1 Streptomyces xylophagus | reverse complement strand
GAGGTTCCTTTGAAGAACACATACAGCGAGGACGCTGTGAACGACCATCTTATTCCGGTGGTCGTTCCGCTCTCGTGATGTGTGCACCGGCTGTATTAATTTACTGGCCGAGTAAACATTCACGGAGAGTTTGATCCTGGCTCAGGACGAACGCTGGCGGCGTGCTTAACACATGCAAGTCGAACGATGAACCACTTCGGTGGGGATTAG
>NZ_JNWO01000208.1 GCF_000716435.1 Streptomyces xylophagus | reverse complement strand
CCTCTCAGGCCGGCTACCCGTCGTCGCCTTGGTGAGCCATTACCTCACCAACAAGCTGATAGGCCGCGGGCTCATCCTGCACCGCCGGAGCTTTTAACCCCCACACATGAGTGCAGGAGTGTTATCCGGTATTAGACCCCGTTTCCAGGGCTTGTCCCAGAGTGCAGGGCAGATTGCCCACGTGTTACTCACCCGTTCGCCACTAATCCCCACCGA
>NZ_JNWO01000207.1 GCF_000716435.1 Streptomyces xylophagus | reverse complement strand
CCTCTCAGGCCGGCTACCCGTCGTCGCCTTGGTGAGCCATTACCTCACCAACAAGCTGATAGGCCGCGGGCTCATCCTGCACCGCCGGAGCTTTTAACCACAGACCATGAGGCCCGTAGTGTTATCCGGTATTAGACCCCGTTTCCAGGGCTTGTCCCAGAGTGCAGGGCAGATTGCCCACGTGTTACTCACCCGTTCGCCACTAATCCCCACCGA
>NZ_JNWO01000206.1 GCF_000716435.1 Streptomyces xylophagus | reverse complement strand
TCCGAGGTAGGCGGGTTGTTCGGGGGTGTGGTGTTGGCCGTAGGTGTGGAGGAGGGCTTGGGCTTCGATGGGGTCGCCGAGGGTGGTGCCGGTGCCGTGGGCTTCGATGAGGTCGATTTGGTCTGCGGTGAGTTGGGCGTTGGCGAGGGCTTGTTGGATGACGCGTTCTTGTGAGGGTCCGTTGGGGGCGGAGAGGCCGTTGCTGGCGCCGTCCTGGTTGACGGC
>NZ_JNWO01000205.1 GCF_000716435.1 Streptomyces xylophagus | reverse complement strand
TCCGAGGTAGGCGGGTTGTTCGGGGGTGTGGTGTTGGCCGTAGGTGTGGAGGAGGGCTTGGGCTTCGATGGGGTCGCCGAGGGTGGTGCCGGTGCCGTGTGCCTCGATGAGGTCGATTTGGTCGGGGGTGAGTTGGGCGTTGGCGAGGGCTTGTTGGATGACGCGTTCTTGTGAGGGTCCGTTGGGGGCGGAGAGGCCGTTGCTGGCGCCGTCCTGGTTGACGGC
>NZ_JNWO01000204.1 GCF_000716435.1 Streptomyces xylophagus | reverse complement strand
GTACGCGCCCTCGGCGTACAGCCGCTCGTAGCGGCGTACCAGGTGTGGGTGGTGCTGGCCGAGCCAGGCCGTGAACCACTCGCGGGCGCCGGGCCGCAGATGCAGCACCAGGGGAGTCACCGAGGTGGCCCCTGAAGCCGCTATTGCCCTTACGGTGGCGCGCAGTTGGGCCGGGTGGTCGCTCAGGAAGGGGATCACCGGGGCCATCAGGACGCCGACGTCGATGCCGTGCCCGGTC
>NZ_JNWO01000203.1 GCF_000716435.1 Streptomyces xylophagus | reverse complement strand
TCCCACAGCTTCATGCGGCGCCAGAGCAGGAACGTCGGGATCGGGGAGAGC
The DNA here is from genome assembly GCF_000716435.1 of Streptomyces xylophagus. Classification (GTDB taxonomy): domain Bacteria; phylum Actinomycetota; class Actinomycetes; order Streptomycetales; family Streptomycetaceae; genus Streptomyces; species Streptomyces xylophagus. The sequence continues at coordinate 187 of NZ_JNWO01000203.1, read as the reverse complement.
AGCCAGCGGGTGAGGCGGACGCCCTCCATGTGCTTGTCGGCGGTGATGTCGGCGATCCGGCCGATCGCGTGCCGGGCCGCCTCGACGGAGACCACGAACAGGATCGGGATCACCGCGTGCATACCGACACCCAGCGGGTCCGGCCAGGCCGCCGCGCCGTTGAACGCGATCGTCGCGACCGTCAGCA
>NZ_JNWO01000202.1 GCF_000716435.1 Streptomyces xylophagus | reverse complement strand
GTACGCGCCCTCGGCGTACAGCCGCTCGTAGCGGCGTACCAGGTGTGGGTGGTGCTGGCCGAGCCAGGCCGTGAACCACTCGCGGGCGCCGGGCCGCAGGTGCAGCACCAGGGGAGTCACGGAGGTGGCCCCGGAGGCGGCTATTGCCCTTACGGTGGCGCGCAGTTGGGCCGGGTGGTCGCTCAGGAAGGGGATCACCGGGGCCATCAGGACGCCGACGTCGATGCCGTGCCCGGTC
>NZ_JNWO01000201.1 GCF_000716435.1 Streptomyces xylophagus | reverse complement strand
ATCAACGCCAGATATGTTGATACCCCGTCTCCAGCCATCACGGTTGGGACGAGGTTCCTTTGAAGAACACATACAGCGAGGACGCTGTGAACGACCATCCTATTCCGGTGGTCGTTCCGCTCTCGTGATGTGTGCACCCGATTACGGGTAAACATTCACGGAGAGTTTGATCCTGGCTCAGGACGAACGCTGGCGGCGTGCTTAACACATGCAAGTCGAACGATGAACCACTTCGGTGGGGATTA
>NZ_JNWO01000200.1 GCF_000716435.1 Streptomyces xylophagus | reverse complement strand
CTGGGTTGATAGGCCGGATCTGGAAGGCGGGTAACCGCTGGAGGTGACCGGTACTAATAGGCCGAGGGCTTGTCCTCAGTTGCTCGCGTCCACTGTGTTGGTTCTGAAACCACGAACAACCCCACATCCAGGTCACGGGTGTGGTGCGGTTGTCTGTTTCATAGTGTTTCGGTGGTCATAGCGTGAGGGAAACGCCCGGTTACATTCCGAACCCGGAAGCTAAGCCTTACAGCGCCGATGGTACTGCAGGGGGGACCCTGTGGGAGAGTAGGAC
>NZ_JNWO01000199.1 GCF_000716435.1 Streptomyces xylophagus | reverse complement strand
CGTCCTACTCTCCCACAGGGTCCCCCCTGCAGTACCATCGGCGCTGTAAGGCTTAGCTTCCGGGTTCGGAATGTAACCGGGCGTTTCCCTCACGCTATGGCCACCGAAACCCTAATGGTTTCGAGCGAACAAGCACACTTTTCTGTTGTGTGGTTCAAGCTCTAGCCGACAACTGTTCGTTGTCTCAGAACTAACACAGTGGACGCGAGCAACTGAGGACAAGCCCTCGGCCTATTAGTACCGGTCACCTCCAGCGGTTACCCGCCTTCCAGATCCGGCCTATCAACCCAG
>NZ_JNWO01000198.1 GCF_000716435.1 Streptomyces xylophagus | reverse complement strand
GGTCAACTTCATCACCACGATCATCTGCATGCGCGCACCGGGCATGACGATGTTCCGCATGCCGATCTTCGTGTGGAACGTGCTGCTGACCGCCGTCCTCGTTCTGCTGGCCTTCCCCGTCCTCGCCGCCGCGCTGTTCGCGCTGGAGGCGGATCGGAAATTCGGGGCACATGTCTTCGACGCCGCCAACGGCGGTGCGTTGCTGTGGCAACACCTCTTCTGGTTCTTCGGCCATCCAGAGGTGTACATCATCGCCCTGCCGTTCTTCGGCATCATCTCCGAGGTCATCCCGGTC
>NZ_JNWO01000197.1 GCF_000716435.1 Streptomyces xylophagus | reverse complement strand
GGTCAACTTCATCACCACGATCATCTGCATGCGCGCACCGGGCATGACGATGTTCCGCATGCCGATCTTCGTGTGGAACGTGCTGCTGACCGCCGTCCTGGTCCTGCTGGCCTTCCCCGTCCTCGCCGCCGCGCTGTTCGCGCTGGAGGCGGATCGGAAATTCGGGGCACATGTCTTCGACGCCGCCAACGGCGGGGCGTTGCTGTGGCAACACCTCTTCTGGTTCTTCGGCCATCCAGAGGTGTACATCATCGCCCTGCCGTTCTTCGGCATCATCTCCGAGGTCATCCCGGTC
>NZ_JNWO01000196.1 GCF_000716435.1 Streptomyces xylophagus | reverse complement strand
AGCGACATCCGCTCCGAGATGTACGACAGCCCGCAGCGGGTCGAGCAGCGCGCCAAGGACACCAGTGACACCCGGCCGTACGTGATGATCGAGTACTCCCATGCGATGGGCAACTCCAGCGGAAACTTCAAGAAGTACTGGGACATCGTCCGCCGCTACGACGTCCTCCAGGGCGGCTGGATCTGGGACTTCGTCGACCAGTCGCTGACCTGGCCGGTCCCCGACCGCATCCTGCTGCGGGAGACCGGCCCCGGCCGGCTGCGGGGCGAGGTCGTCAACCCCAGCGGCACCTTCGACCCC
>NZ_JNWO01000195.1 GCF_000716435.1 Streptomyces xylophagus | reverse complement strand
AAGGGGCGACGGCCAGTTTCCCAGCTCTTAAGCGTGTTGATGTCGACGCCCAGGGCATGTGCCGCCGCCTCCTGGCTGAGCCCAATCTGGGTCCGGATGACGCGCAGGACGGCGCCCGAGATGGCTCCCTCGGGATCAGGTGTACCGGCGGTACGCCTGTCGACGGGGATTCGCGCCACCTGCCCACCTCCCAGGTCAGAGCACGTGTACCGGCAGTGTCTCGTAGCCGCCCATCGATCTTCGTAGCGTGATGCCTAGATGCCGAAACCCGACGAAGGGGGCATCATGATCTCGCTACTCGAC
>NZ_JNWO01000194.1 GCF_000716435.1 Streptomyces xylophagus | reverse complement strand
GCTATTGCCCTTACGGTGGCGCGCAGTTGGGCCGGGTGGTCGCTCAGGAAGGGGATCACCGGGGCCATCAGGACGCCGACGTCGATGCCGTGCCCGGTCAGGGTCCGTACGGTGTCCAGGCGCCGCTCCGGGGAGGGTGTGCCGGGCTCCACCGTGCAGGATGCCCGGCATCAGCCGGTAGCGGCCCTCCGCGCGCTGGTAGCAGTCGACGTTCGTGCCCATCGCGATGTGCTCGCCGAGCCAGCGCCGTGAGCCGAGCTGGCGGCGCAGCAGGTCCGGCGCGTTCACCTTGACGACGATCTGCGAGTCGAAGCCGAGGCCGGTGTCGAGGTCCAGATAGCTGTGCGACTTGCGGGCGAAGCAGTACACGCA
>NZ_JNWO01000193.1 GCF_000716435.1 Streptomyces xylophagus | reverse complement strand
GTTCAGGCCCGACGCGATGAGGTCCATGATCTCCGCCTCCCTCGCGCTGAGTCGGCTTCTCGTGCCGGCTTGCCGTTCCCGTCCCTGTTCCCGTCCCTGGACCGACTGTCCCACAGGGGATTGCATCTGCGAAAGCGGATTGTCAAAAGTCTCTGAGAATGGGGAAAGTGGGTCCGTTTTTGCGTGTGCAGTCGCATCGGTGTAGAGATGTGCCATCACCGCCGTGGCCGCCGTCGGAGTGAGGTGGGCGCGGCCCCGGGTGACGTCCCGCACCGCCGACGCCAGTTCCTCGGGCCGCCCCGACACG
>NZ_JNWO01000192.1 GCF_000716435.1 Streptomyces xylophagus | reverse complement strand
CCTGTCTCGTGGGCTCGGAGATGTGTATAAGAGACAGGTTCGGCTCGGCGCGGGCCGACCCAAGGCCCTCGTGACGGTCGCAGGTGAATCGTTGCTGGTCAGGGCAGTTCGTGGCCTGACCGAGTCAGGTTCTGTCGATCGGGTCGTCGTCGCCGCGCCGACGGACGAGGTGACCGAGGTGACCGGGCTGCTCGCGTCGTTCGGGCGGGCCGTGGACGTCGTCGCGGGAGGCGAGACCCGCACCGACTCGGTCGGGCTGGCCCTGCGGGCGGCGCTCGCCGCCCTGCCGAACACGAGCGTGGTCCTGG
>NZ_JNWO01000191.1 GCF_000716435.1 Streptomyces xylophagus | reverse complement strand
ACTGGCACACAGGAAGGCGCGGGAGGTCTGGCCGGAAGCTGACGTGTTCCTCCCGCACACCCGCGGCTGGACATTCGAGGTCGAGCACGGCTACGCATACGTCACGACCGCGGGAGTAGTCGCGCGGGAACCGCAGGGAACACGGTTCGACGCGGTGTCCTCCATGGGACGCCGTACGCCCCCCGCTCGCGTAGACGGACCAGGCTGCACGCCCGCCACCATCACCGTAACCGAGGTGCCAGACCGGGCGTACCTCGACCAAGACGGGGAATAAGCACGGCCCTGGGGCGCGCACCCCAGGGCCGGCC
>NZ_JNWO01000190.1 GCF_000716435.1 Streptomyces xylophagus | reverse complement strand
ACGTCGAGCAGGTTGGCGAGCTGCTCGGCGGCCAGGGCCGGGGTCGGGGTGGGGTTGGCCTTGGGGCGGTTGGTCTTGAACTTGGCGGGGTTCTTGCGGAACGGCACGTCTTGTTCGTCGAGCCACTCGTACCAGGAGCGGACGGCGCTGAGCCGGTTGTCGCGGGTGCCGTCGGAGAGGCCTTGGTCGCGGAGTGCGGTGGCCCAGAGTTGGCCGTGGGCGGGTACGGCGTCGAGGGGGTTGATGCCGGTGGCGGCGCACCAGTTGAGCCATGAGGTGATGCCGTAGCGGTAGGACTCGGCGGTGTGT
>NZ_JNWO01000189.1 GCF_000716435.1 Streptomyces xylophagus | reverse complement strand
GGGCACGCATGACACCGAGCGCCATGTGGTCGTTCGCGGCGAAGATCGCCGTGACCTCCGGCCTCTGCCCCAGAGTCAGCCCGTGCAGGTATCCGGACCGGGTGGTCCAGTCGCCGTACAGCACCGGCGGCGGGACGATGCCGGACTCCTCCAGCGTGCGCCGCCAGGACTCGACCCGGTGGGCCGCGGAGAACGAGGTCGGGGGACCGGCGACGTGCCACACCTGGCGGTGGCCGAGTTCCAGCAGGTGTTCCGTCGCCTGACGGGCGCCCTGCGCCTGATCGGTGTCCACCACGGTGTAGCCGGGGC
>NZ_JNWO01000188.1 GCF_000716435.1 Streptomyces xylophagus | reverse complement strand
AGGAAAGCCCGAGAGGGTGAGTACAAAGGAAGCGTCCGTTCCTTGAGAACTCAACAGCGTGCCAAAAATCAACGCCAGATATGTTGATACCCCGTCTCCGGCCATCACGGTTGGGACGAGGTTCCTTTGAAGAACACATACAGCGAGGACGCTGTGAACGGCCGCCTTATTCCGGTGGTCGTTCCGCTCTCGTGATGTGTGCACCGGATAACCGGTAAACATTCACGGAGAGTTTGATCCTGGCTCAGGACGAACGCTGGCGGCGTGCTTAACACATGCAAGTCGAACGATGAACCACTTCGGTGGGGATTA
>NZ_JNWO01000187.1 GCF_000716435.1 Streptomyces xylophagus | reverse complement strand
GCTCGGACTGCTCGAACCGCGGCTCATGGCAGGGACGTTGGACCTACGGCAGTTCACCGGCGGGCCGGCCCCACCGCCGCTGCGGACCGCCCACTCGCTGGTGGCGATCACCGCGGGCACGGCCCGCAGCACGGCCCGCTCCTTGGCGTCGAGTTCGGCCGCGGTCTCGGGTGCGATGCCGCGCTCGTCGCCCAGCGGCAGGTGCACCAGGACGGCGAGCTGCAGCCGTTCGGCCTCGGGCGCGATGATCTCCGGCACCCCGCAGGCCACCAGCCCGTCGAGCAGGACGATCGTGCCGTCGGGGAACTCACGCAG
>NZ_JNWO01000186.1 GCF_000716435.1 Streptomyces xylophagus | reverse complement strand
GCGTTGTTCCGTCTGGTGGAGTCGTTCGGGGTGCGCCCGGATTTCTTGATGGGTCATTCGGTCGGTGAGATCGCGGCTGCGTATGTGGCGGGTGTGTTGTCGCTGGAGGATGCGTGTGCGCTGGTGGTGGCGCGGGGTCGGTTGATGCAGGGGTTGGCGTCGGGTGGGGTGATGGTCGCGGTGGAGGCGGCCGAGGAGGAGGTGCTGCCGCTGCTGGAGGGCCGTGAGTGCGAGGTGTCGGTCGCTGCGGTGAACGGCCCCCGCGCTGTGGTGATCGCGGGTGCCGAGGCCGCTGTGCTCGAGATCGCCGAGCGGCTCAAGGC
>NZ_JNWO01000185.1 GCF_000716435.1 Streptomyces xylophagus | reverse complement strand
GCTCGGTGATCTCCGCGTCGAACTCGCGGTGCACGCCGTTGACACTGGTCACCCAGTGGGTGAGCGTGTCGGTGCGCTGCTCGATGCGCTCGACCCCGCTCATGAACTCGGGGAAGGTCTCGAACTGCGTCCACTGGTTGTAGGCGGTGTGCACCGGCACGCCGACCTCGATGGATTCCTCGACCTGCGACACGGGTGAATCCCTCCTTCGTCCTCTCGGTGTGTGCGGCGCGGGTACCGCACGGCCCGGAGGGCAAACCGGCGCGAGTCGACTCCTACGCGGTGTCGAAGGTGTAGTGGCGGGTGTGGTCCAGCAGATCCGCGGGG
>NZ_JNWO01000184.1 GCF_000716435.1 Streptomyces xylophagus | reverse complement strand
CGTGCCCATGCCGCCGCCGCCGAGCCGGTCCTCCTGCACGGGCTCGTAGACGCCGTTGACGAGGACGTCGTCGGTGAGCAGGGGGAGGGGATGCAGGATGTGCCGCTGCATGGCGGCGGCCGTCGAGCGCAGGCGCAGCATCTCCTGCTCACGCGCGATGCGCCGGTGGCACGCGTACACGGAGACGACCCCGAGGACCAGGGTGAGCAGCACCAGCAGACTGCGGTCCAGCCACCTGGCCCCGTCGCCGGCCCGCAGGAACAGGGTGAGGGAGACGAACAGGGTGGTCCACGCGGCGACGAACCTGGTCTGCTGCACGGTGCACAAC
>NZ_JNWO01000183.1 GCF_000716435.1 Streptomyces xylophagus | reverse complement strand
GGTGAGATACACACGCAGCCCGACATCACCGAGCCCATGCTCAAGGGCGTTCGTGACCAGCTCGGTGACGAGTACATCGGCAAACTCGATCAGCCCCGGCCAGCCCCAATACCGCAACCCGGCCCGGACGATGACCCGCGCGCGACCCGGCACAGCTCGGTCCGCATCGGCGATAACGCCAGCCGCAGAGCCCTCGTCCCGCTCGAAGGACATATTGAATCCGAGGTACTCGCGGAAAGGAGGGAGGATTCTGGGGCGCGTTCGGGCGATGGTCGCAGTCGGTGTCATGCCGTTTTCTCCATGCGTCCTCACTTGGCGATCAGCGTCCAC
>NZ_JNWO01000182.1 GCF_000716435.1 Streptomyces xylophagus | reverse complement strand
CGTAGACGCCTACTGAGCCGATCCGCGATGCGGTCGGCGCAGCGAAGAGGCGATCCGTAGCGGAGGCAAGCCAGTATGCCGCGCTGCCCGCCGTGGTGTTCGCGATGCCCCACACTGGCTTGCCAGCTTGCTTCGAGGCTTTCGGCAGCCAGCTCACCAGCTCGGATAGACCGGCCGCTTCACCGCCGCCGCTGTCGATGTCGAGCAGGATGCCGCGAACCTTGTCGTCCTCGAAGAGCGTTTCGAGCTGGTTGTGCAAGCGCGTGTACGACATCATGTCGCCGCCGCTGCTCGATGCCTCCATGTCGCCGCGATGGATGAGCCCACCCAC
>NZ_JNWO01000181.1 GCF_000716435.1 Streptomyces xylophagus | reverse complement strand
GCCCCACCTTCGCGTTTGCGTATCGCGTGTAGATGGTCGCCTTCGCGTCGTAGGTGCCGACGAGAAACAGCTTCGTCTTGTCCTTGAAGCGCTGCTCCGACTTAATCCAGACTGGCTTCTTGTCGCCGGGCACGCCCTTGTGCGCGTACCAGCGTCGTCCGACCAACAGCCATTTGTTGCTGAAGTCGTAGACCTTCTGCGTGTGCGCGCCCGAGCCCGAGTCGATAGTGGCGGAGAAGATGCCGAGCGTCTCCCCGGCCGCGCCTTCGTGCTTGAAGCCGCTTTCGAGGAACTTCGCGAGTTCGTCCCACGCTTCGTCCGTGTTCGGGCC
>NZ_JNWO01000180.1 GCF_000716435.1 Streptomyces xylophagus | reverse complement strand
CCCGACGGGGAGCCCGGTGAGGGCGGGCCCTCGCCGTTCCCCGCGTTCCTAACGGTCCGACCGTTCCTCCAGGTAGCGGGTGTGGGTCTCCTGCCTTCGGGCCTCCGCGTCCCGCAGGCCCGCCGCCAGTTGTTCCGCGTCCTTCTTCATCAGGCCCAGCTGCTGTTCCAGATGCAGTTCGGGGGACTGGGTGCCCGGCGTCATCCTCGTCCACCAGCGGGTCCGGGCGAAGCTGTCCACCGCCTCCGGGAGGTCCCGGCGCACGATCCGGGACAACGCGTGGACGCTCTCCGGGTCGTGCGCCAGAAGCTGCGTCTGTCTCTTATACACA
>NZ_JNWO01000179.1 GCF_000716435.1 Streptomyces xylophagus | reverse complement strand
GGACCTCGGCCACGTCGGCGACGAGACCGGGCACCTCCCACCTGCTGTCGAACGCGTAGTCGTTGTCCGGCAACGCCCCTGTCCCCTCTCGGCCGTTCTCACCCGTGGTCGACGCTACCGCGACTCCCCGGGCCCACCCCGTCGGTTCCCGGTCAAACCCCCGACAGTCCGGTGGCCACGGCGGCCTCCGGGTCGGAGTCCACGAGGAACTGCCGGCAGCGTTCGAACTCGTCCTGCTCACCGATCCGCTCGGCCGCCAACGCGAGAGCGGCCAACGCGGACAGGAATCCCTGGTTGGGCCGGTGCCGCCACGGAACGGGGCCGTGCCCCTTC
>NZ_JNWO01000178.1 GCF_000716435.1 Streptomyces xylophagus | reverse complement strand
GGCACCACCAGCAGGTCCGGCTCACCTTTCGCTTCCGGCCCTTGTCGTCCTTCGGTCGGTGGTGCCCGTTGCCGTCGCAGACCAGGCAGTCACGCATGGGCCAGATCCAGCACGAGAGGGCGTAGACGCCGGCCAGAACGATGGCGACGGTAGCGGCGATCAGGGGTCTCACGAAGTGCCTCCAGACGGGGGTTCGAGGGGGCTTTCAGGGGGTGCCGCTACCCGCTACCAGCGGGGTGTTTCGGCAGGTCAGACCCGGTAGCGGGGGCGGTAGCGTTTTCGCTACCAGGCTCCGACCCGCTACCGGGTCTGCTACCACTCAGACTCGATCTCCAACCGG
>NZ_JNWO01000177.1 GCF_000716435.1 Streptomyces xylophagus | reverse complement strand
CGGGCTCACCGGAAGGTGACGGGGTGTACGTCAAGAAGCGGACACGTAGGGACCCGTACGTGTACGGCTACGGCATCCCGTATTACGAAAACGACACGGGCAACACGCCTGACCCCGTATGGCGTAATAAGCCACTCGGGCGGTAGTGTTCAACTTGCGTCACGGTTTCTTCACCCCCCGAAGAACCCTGCAAGCCCCCCTGTCTGGTTGCGCACTCCCACGGTCCGCGGCCCCCAGACAGGGGGGCTTTTTCTTTCCAAAACCTGTTAGGTCTGCCGGAAACCTGTTAGGGTCTGTCCATGCCTCGCCCCCCCAAGTCGCCAGACGAGAAGCTGGAGTAC
>NZ_JNWO01000176.1 GCF_000716435.1 Streptomyces xylophagus | reverse complement strand
CCTTGACCTTGCCGCGAGGCTCCCCCGGCTTCGGTACGTCCTGCGACTTGATGTCGTACCGGGTCAGGGACTCTCGGACCATGTCGCCGGTGTAGCCGACGTAGAACTCGGGGGCGAGTTCTCGCAGCCGCTCGGCAACAACGTCCCACGGCATGCCGGCCTCGCCCGGCTGGATCACCGCGCGGACGTCGGCGAGCAGGTTCCGGGCCTCCACCTTCACCGTGTCGTCGCTGCTGACCACCGTGCCGCGGAGTCCTGCAGCCCGGGCGACGATCGCCGCCGCCGTTTCAGGGTTCGGGAAGTACGACCGGACCGCGCCCGGCTTCTCCAGCCCGACCATGAC
>NZ_JNWO01000175.1 GCF_000716435.1 Streptomyces xylophagus | reverse complement strand
CAGTTCCCCCCTTCGTTTCACCGCTCGAGCCTTCGTTTCACCGTTCGAGCAGGTCCATTTCCCGCTTCCTGGCGGCCAGGGCCCTCTCCAGCACCGTCGACCGATAGGGATTCGACGCGCTGAGAGCCTTGGCTGCCTCCACGGCCTCGTCCAACAGGGCCAACCGTTGCTCCGGCGACTCCCGCACCAGGGGCGACGCACTCGCCTCCACCAGGACGTACGCCAGCTTCGACCCGTACACCTCCGGCTCGACCTGCGCCAGAAGGCGGTAGATCCACAGCCCCTCGGCGCCGCGCACCACGCGCCGGTTGGCACTGAGCAGCCTGACCCTCGCCAGCGCCACCATGTCC
>NZ_JNWO01000174.1 GCF_000716435.1 Streptomyces xylophagus | reverse complement strand
GTGGTACCCCACTCGATGGGACGCGCAGGTGGCCCTCAGCAACACGGTCAACTGGGAAAAGCCGAGGTACAACACGCGGCCGAGCAGCCGTCGATGTGCGTTGTACCGCCACTACGACTCCAGCGGGATCCTGCTGTACATCGGCGTCACGAACGAGCAGAGCCGCAGAGACAACGACCATGTGCTGACGTCCATCTGGGTGACCTTCGTCGATCGCTCTGAGGCGCGTTGGTTGCAGACCCGCAAAGAAGCTCTTCTTGCCGAGAAGGCGGCAATCCAAGCGGAGGCGCCCGTCTTCAACGTAGACCATGCTCCACCCGGTCGCGAAGAACGCATTCGCGCCTACTTGACCAGCAGGG
>NZ_JNWO01000173.1 GCF_000716435.1 Streptomyces xylophagus | reverse complement strand
CGGCCGCGGGTCCGTCGGCCGGGAGTTTGGCCAGTCCTGGCTGGTGGGCGTGGGTGATGTCCGCGCAGTTTCCGGGCTTGGTCGGGCTGTAGAACAGTACGCGGCCTTCGTCGTCCGTGACGATCATGGATTTGACACGGTTCTGCTTGTTTGCCGGTGATGAATGTGTCCCGGTCCTTGCGCTTGGCGGCCGGGTGGCGGACTCGGATCTCGGTGTGGTCAATGATGCGGGCCTTCCCCGTCACGCCGGGATGATCGATGACTTCGGCCGGACTTCGCAGCCGCGCGTCGGGGCTGACGGTGCACTCCCGCTCGGCGAGCAGGGGCCGTGCCTCGCCGATGGCCCGGGTGATGGTCGAACG
>NZ_JNWO01000172.1 GCF_000716435.1 Streptomyces xylophagus | reverse complement strand
GTCGTACCCGCGGTCCAGTGCGTCGTCGACAGCCAGGCCCTCGCCAAGCGCAGTCAGTGCCGCGATCGCCGGCTGATACAGCAGGGACCCCAGCGGTCGGCCGTCGGATGCCACCCCGGCCAGCGCAGATGGCACCACCCGGCCCCGGCGGGCCACGTCCACACCCTGTGCGGTCAGCGCCGCGTTCAGGTAGCTGTCGGCTGCCTGCGCGACGCCCACCTGTGTCGCCGAAGTCAGCGTCACCAGTGCCGGTAGCTGACCCGTCCACGACTCCGCGATCCGGGCCGGGTCGACCGCCCGCCACAGCCTCAGCTGTCTCTTATACACATCTCCGAGCCCACGAGACAGGCAGAAATCTCGTA
>NZ_JNWO01000171.1 GCF_000716435.1 Streptomyces xylophagus | reverse complement strand
GTCCGGGACCGTTCCAGGTGCCACCGCAGAAGGTCTGCCTCGTCGGCGATCCAGCCGGCTCGCAGGCCGAGGTCCACGACGGCCGGGTCGGCGGTCACGTAGGAGCGGGTGAGTCGGGTGAGGTGCTGGTAGCCGGCCATGACCTGGCGGGCGTGACGCAGGTCGTCGAGGACCGGACGCAGGTGGAGGTTCATCGCCGCACCGCCCGTCGGGTAATCGCGGTACGACGGCGGTCCACGTGCCGCATCTGCTGCGCGTAGTTTTCGCAGACCAGCGCCACGGTGACGACCAGGACGGACACCAGTACGGCGGTCAGGATGATGAACAGGCTGATCATCGCCGTACCCCCGCGTCGTGCTTGCCG
>NZ_JNWO01000170.1 GCF_000716435.1 Streptomyces xylophagus | reverse complement strand
GCAGTGCGTCGAGCGCGGTTTTCTGCTCGTCGGTCATCTCGTCGCCGGAGTGTCCGAAGACGCCTGGGGCGAGGACGATGCAGCCGTCGAGGGTGAGTTGCCGGTTGGCGTCGGCGATCTCGGTCCGGAACCGGGTGGAGCCGCAGATCGTGACGATTCGGGGCTGGTCGGTCTGGTGGATCTGCATGCTGAGGTAACTCATGACTGGTCTCCTGTCTTGATCAATCGATGTGGGCGCGATGGTTCTACGGCTGGTCGGTGGGGACGGGCTGCCACGGGCCGACCCAGCGGCGCACCAGCTCGGTGTTCTCGGTGCCGGCCGGTTCGGTGACTGTCTCTTATACACATCTGACGCTGCCGACGACT
>NZ_JNWO01000169.1 GCF_000716435.1 Streptomyces xylophagus | reverse complement strand
CCGCTGTTCGCCGGCTTCACGAACTGGATCATGCCGCTGCAGATCGGCGCGCCCGACGTGGCGTTCCCGCGGCTGAACATGTTCGCCTACTGGCTCTACCTGTTCGGCTCGACGATCGCGGTGGGCGGCTTCCTCACCCCGCAGGGTGCGGCCGACTTCGGCTGGTTCGCCTACAGCCCCCTGTCGGACGCGGTCCGCTCGCCGGGTATCGGCGCCGACATGTGGATCATGGGTCTGGCCTTCTCCGGCTTCGGCACGATCCTCGGCGCGGTCAACTTCATCACCACGATCATCTGCATGCGCGCACCGGGCATGACGATGTTCCGCATGCCGATCTTCGTGTGGAACGTGCTGCTGACCGCCGTCCT
>NZ_JNWO01000168.1 GCF_000716435.1 Streptomyces xylophagus | reverse complement strand
GCCGACGTGGGCGTTGGCGGCACCGAACGCCCGGACCAGCGTGTTCGATCCGCACCCGTTCAGTACGGACGCCCGTCAGCGGCCGATCGACATCACCCTGTTCGAGAACAACGTGCTGTGCGGCGGGCAGCCCGGCTCCGGCAAGTCGTACGCGGCCCGGGCGCTGACCACCATCGGCATGCTGGACCCGACGTGCGAGTTGAAGATCGCGGAGTTCAAGGGCACCGGCGACTTCCTTGACGTGGAGAAGCTGTGCTCGACGTACATCGTCGGTGTGGACGATGACGCCTTCGACCAGGGCCGGGCCCTGTTCGCGTGGGTGCTGGCCGAGTGTGAGCGTCGCGGGAAGCGGATCTTCGAGGCGAAGA
>NZ_JNWO01000167.1 GCF_000716435.1 Streptomyces xylophagus | reverse complement strand
TCATGTTGAGGCGGTGGGAGGTCAGGAGGCTGTACGCGCCGATGACTGCGCCGATGGCCACCACGGCGTAGGCGATGACTCCTGCTATGTCGCTCCAGCTCACAGGACATCCCCTTCATCCAGGGTCGGGAGGGAGTCGCCCTGGAGCGGCTCACGGGTGCCGGCCTCTACGGTCTTGGGCTTCATGGCGCCGAGGGTGCGGCCCGAGGGGTCGAACCGGAACGGTGGCTTGGCGCGGCTCATCATCTCGGGCAAGTCGTCCGCGATCACCGTGAGTTCGTCGGTGTGGCCCATGGAGATCAGGGGCCGTCCGGCGCCCGTCCACCGCCACGCTTTGCGCCACATGCTCGCGGCGTGCTGGGCGTAGACC
>NZ_JNWO01000166.1 GCF_000716435.1 Streptomyces xylophagus | reverse complement strand
CCGTTGCACGTTCGAGACGTGGTCGAAGCCGCGCCTTGACCCGCTGAAGGAAAACCAGGCGGATCAGGTGCTCTACGACATGGGCGCGCTCGATCTCAAGAGCATCTGCGCGGCCGATGGCCGTGACTACCGCAAGGTGCTGGTGCAGCGCGCCGCAGAGAAGGCACTTCTGAACAAGCTCGGGCTGAAGCCCGAAGACATCAACCCCGAACTGAACGCCAACAAGATCAAAGCGAACGCCGCAAAGGGCGAAAACGCAGGTCAAGAAGGCGGAGGAACAGGAGAAGCATAGTGACGCATCTCGCGCATATCGCGACGCGCCTGTTCAACACGCCGCTACTGCTCACCCCTGAGTACGCCAGCGTCGTGACG
>NZ_JNWO01000165.1 GCF_000716435.1 Streptomyces xylophagus | reverse complement strand
GCATGTCGGCTTACCTCGTTTCAGCCATCAACTTCTCGTTCCGCTTCGTTATGTCGTACCAATAGCGGAGTTCTGCGGGGGTCATGGTCATGATGTTCGTCGGAGTATCGACGCGCATCACGACCAGATAGTTGGCACGACCGGCTATTCCCCCAGGCCGTTCCAGACCTCGCCGACGACGTTGCAGGCGCTCTGGAAATCGGTGCCGGACAGATCACCGAGGATGAGATCGTCGACGCCGGAAAGCAGCGACAGATACGCCATCATTTTGTCGTAGCGAATTTCCAGCTCGACGGTGCCGTCGTCTTTGCGCTGAATGACCTTGTATGGAGACTCGCGCATCGTTGCGATGTCGCGAGCGGTGAGATCACGAA
>NZ_JNWO01000164.1 GCF_000716435.1 Streptomyces xylophagus | reverse complement strand
CGGCGACACCTACCACTTCGTGCCGTTCGGCAACAAGGTCACCGGCATCGAGGACTACAAGGGCGAGATCGAGCGCATGTACCGCGCCGGTGCCGTCGTCTCCGTCAAAGCCGAAATCGTCTACAAGAACGACACCTACGACTTTGACGAGCAGACCATGGACCGCCCCCGGCACGTCCGGGACCGGTTCGCCGGCAAGTCCACCCGCGGCCGGATGGTCGGCGTCTACGCGTACGCGGTGATGCGCGGCGGCGCCCTCTCCCGGGTGGTGGAGATGGGTGAGGAGGAGGTGCTCGAGCACAAGGCGGCGTCCCGGTCCGGGAACGGCGCCGACTCGCCGTGGACGAAGTGGCCGCGCTCCATGTGGTTGAAGAC
>NZ_JNWO01000163.1 GCF_000716435.1 Streptomyces xylophagus | reverse complement strand
CCTCGGCCCAGCCGGTGCCGTCGGCGGCGGCCGCGAACGGCTTGCAGCGGCCGTCGGGGGCGAGGCCGGTCTGGCGGCTGAACTCCACGAACATGCCGGGGGCGGACATCACCGTGGAACCGCCGGCGAGCGCGAGGGTGCACTCGCCGGCCCGCAGCGCCTGGGCCGCGAGGTGCAGCGCCACCAGGGACGACGAGCACGCCGTGTCGACCGTGACGGCGGGCCCCCGGAGTCCCAGCGTGTACGAGACGCGGCCCGAGACCACGCTCGCCGCGTTGCCGGTGCCCACGAGTCCCTCCGCGCTCTCGGCGGAGCCCAGCAACAGCCCTGTGTAGTCCTGGCTGTTGGTGCCCGCGAAGACGCCGACGCGTGCGCCC
>NZ_JNWO01000162.1 GCF_000716435.1 Streptomyces xylophagus | reverse complement strand
CAGGCCTTTGCGGTTGTGGTATGTCGTGCGTCGCTTCTTGGCGAGTTCGAGCGGCGAACCTTCCTTCGACGAGCTGAGGGGCCATCGGTCGATCTCGTCGCCCGTAACGACACGGATGGGCCGCATCGCGAGCTTGTTCGGCGTGTTCGCGCCGACGAAATTGATCTGGCCGCCCTTATATTCGGTGCTGCCAGTCATCGCCGCTCTCCACTTCGGCGAATCTCTCACCGTGGTATCGAACGACTCTTCTTGGTACTTGTCGGCCAGGTCTTGCGTAGGCCACGCCGAGAGCTGCGCGCACGGCTCCGCCTCGCAGTAGTAGCCTTGCGCCGCGACAAGGATGGTCGTCTTGCCGACCTGGGACGACGTGATGAAGACGA
>NZ_JNWO01000161.1 GCF_000716435.1 Streptomyces xylophagus | reverse complement strand
GTCCCACTCCGTCGGCGGGGTGTCCATCCCCCGAATGATGCTGCCGGCCAACAGGTCAGGCACGGTTCCTCCTCACATCGCCCGGCGGGCGGGCGTCCACAGCCGGACATCCGTACCGGCCGAATGGTCCTTGACGATCCCGGCAACACCTCGCGTAACGGTCATGACCTGCGGATTCACCGCCGACAACGCGTCGACCTTGACCGTCACCGGCGAGTTCGAGTTGCCGGTCTCCCGGCGGGCCAGGATCGCGATCCCAGTCCCAGTCCCCCACCCAGACGTCACCCCGGAGTCGACGGTGGTAACCGGCGAGCCGGTCGAGACGTTCCGCATCGACGCCACGACCCGACCGGACTTCTCGGCGGCGATCTCGACGCGCCACCAG
>NZ_JNWO01000160.1 GCF_000716435.1 Streptomyces xylophagus | reverse complement strand
GGACCGTGGTGGTGGCCAACACCTCGGTCACCGCGGCCACCGAGGTGTTCGCCACCACCCAGACCCCCGGAGGCGCCCCGGGCGCGGTGTACTGCTCCGCGCGCACGCCCGGGGTGTCCTTCACCCTCACCTCGACCTCGGGCACCGATACCTCGGTGGTCGGATATCACCTGATCGAACCAGCGGCGTAGACAAGGGACCAGCGGCATGACGACTGACGAGCAACTCGACGCGAGCCTCGGGGAGCTGAAGCGTGCGGTGCGCACGCTGGAGGCCACGGTGAAGGCCATAGAGAAGCGGATGAACCTGATGTACACCGCGGCGCTACTGGTCGTGGGTGCGGTCGGGGGCCCCAACGCCGTACAGGCAATCGTTGGCCACTGAGA
>NZ_JNWO01000159.1 GCF_000716435.1 Streptomyces xylophagus | reverse complement strand
GATCCAACCGCCTCGAAGATCATTTCGTTGGGAGTTCTGAGAGGTTGCGGGTCAGGACGTTGTCGACGGTGCCACCGGCAACGGCTTGGGCGGGTAGCTGCGCAGGACGAGCGAGGTGGTGACGGGTCCGTAACGGGCGAGGGAGTCCACGACCTGTTCGAGGCGTTCGGCGTGAGAGCAGTGCACGTCGAGCAGGAGGCAGTCCTCGCCGGTGACACGGAGTGTCGAGACGACCTCGGGAGTCTGGGCGGCAAGGGCGAGTGCTGGGGTCAGCTGCGCGTGGGTGGTGCGTAGCCGGACGACGGCGTGGATGTTCAATCCGACTGCCCTGGGGGCGACGACGGCGCGGTAGCTGGTGATGATCTTGTTCTTCTCCAGGCGCTGGA
>NZ_JNWO01000158.1 GCF_000716435.1 Streptomyces xylophagus | reverse complement strand
TCGTAGGCGAGGCCTTCGATGACGACGAGGTCGACGCCGGTGAGGTAGTCGTCGAGTTGGCTGGTGATGGCGGTGAGCCGCTGGTGGTTGTAGGCGGTGCGGAGCCGAGCGTCGTTGGTGGGGTTGCTGCGGTCGCGGTGGGTTCGGCTGCGGTTGGCGGGTTTGATGGTGGTGGTCCAGCCTCGGCCGGCAATGCCGGTGGAGGTGAGGCTGAGGTCGAGTCCGAGCACCTTGGTCACGGCTGGCCGCCTTTCTGGATCTCTGTGTGGATGTTGTCGACGTCGTGCTCGTCCCAGTCGTCGTCGTACAGGTGCTCACCGAGCCAGTCGCGAACGTCCTGCCGGGTGGGGTTGGGGTGGTGTTCGGCGAGGTCTCTGTCTCTTATACA
>NZ_JNWO01000157.1 GCF_000716435.1 Streptomyces xylophagus | reverse complement strand
GGTGCCAGGCCGCGTCCGCCTTGGGCCGCAGCACCCGCTCCAGACGCTCGGGCGTCAACGCCGTCACCGTGCCGTCGTCGAGCAGGCCCGCCGTGTGCACCACCGCCGTCAGCGGATGCTGCGCCTCCACCGACCCCAGCAGGTCCGCCAGCGCCTCCCGGTCGGCCACGTCGCACGCGGCGATCCGCACCGCCGCGCCCAGCGCGCCCAGCTCCGCCGCCAGATCGGCCGCCCCCGGAGCATCCGCGCCGCGCCGGCTGACCAGCAGCAGACGCCGCACCCCGTACGCGCTCACCAGATGCCGCGCGAAGACCGCGCCGAGCGTGCCCGTGCCCCCGGTGACCAGCACCGTGCCGTGCGGGTTCCACGTCGGCGGCATGGTCAGGACGATCT
>NZ_JNWO01000156.1 GCF_000716435.1 Streptomyces xylophagus | reverse complement strand
GCCTGGGGCAGCTCGTCGTCGAGGCGCAGGGTCAGCGAGATGCGTTTGCGGGCGGCGTCGACCTCCAGGACCTTGACCTTGACGATGTCGCCGGGCTTGGCCACCTCGCGGGGGTCGCGCACGAAGTTCCTCGACATCGCCGAGACGTGGACCAGGCCGTCCTGGTGCACGCCGATGTCGACGAAGGCCCCGAAGGCGGCGACGTTGGTGACGATGCCCTCCAGGGTCATGCCGGGACGCAGGTCGGCCAGGGTCTCGACCCCCTCGGCGAAGGCGGCCGTCTGGAACGCCGGACGCGGGTCGCGGCCCGGCTTCTCCAGCTCACCGAGGATGTCGGTCACGGTGGGCAGGCCGACGGCGTCGTCGACGAAGTCGGTGGGGCGCACGGACTTCAGC
>NZ_JNWO01000155.1 GCF_000716435.1 Streptomyces xylophagus | reverse complement strand
GTTAGGTGGCGTTCACCGGTCAACGAACCTCGACAGAGGTCGGGCGAGGGGACGCCAGATGCCGCGTAGAACCGACGAGCCGACGAAACGCTTCGCCTTGCGGGGCCGCCTGGTCACCCTGAACACCCGCAACAACGTCATCGACGACGGAGTCCTGTACGTCGAAGACAGCCGTATCGCCGCAGTACTCTCCGCCGACGCTCCTGCCCCACCAGGGTTCGAAGACGTCCTGCCGATCGCCACGGGTGGCACGGTGTACCCGGGGCTGATCGAGCTCCACAACCATCTGCCCTACGACGTCCTGCCGTTGTGGGCCGTGCCGAAGAAGTACGGCAACCGCTCCCAGTGGGGCGGCGGCAGCAACCCGGCCTACCACACGCTGGTGACCGGCCCGATGA
>NZ_JNWO01000154.1 GCF_000716435.1 Streptomyces xylophagus | reverse complement strand
TGGCTGTTTCGTCCGGCAATGGCTCGACCGCTTGGCCGAGTCGCATGGCTACTCCGAAGAGCAGGCGGGCCATGACTTTTGGTTTTCGCGTCAAGGCCACGGCGTTGGCTATTGGGACCGTGGTTTAGGCGACGCGGGCGACGCGCTCCACAAGGCCGCTAAGACGTTCAGCGAAGCTTACTGCGAAGTCTATCGCGGTTGGATTTACCACCGCTAACCCTAGAAAGGAAAACACGCCAATGCCTGCACTCAATTGGAATCACAGCAATGTGCGCGAGGTCGCAGACCTCTTGACTCGTCTCAATCCTAGCTTCGCTTTCACTGTTGATAGAGGCGTGGAGGTAATCAAGCGTCACGTTGAAAGTAACATGACTGCTCCGGGCTATCTCTCAATCTACGGATAC
>NZ_JNWO01000153.1 GCF_000716435.1 Streptomyces xylophagus | reverse complement strand
CAACACAACACGACGGAAACAGCGACGGCCTTCCCGGAAGGGTGGTCAACGGTGATTCCGGTTCCGCTGAGAAAACGGCGGTTTCCACGGAAACCCCGGATTTGACCCGGTGGAAACGGAAATGCTAAGCTGGTTCCAGCGAAAAACGGGAACTCCCTGAAACACCGGATGGGACATCACGGGAACGTGGTGGTGGGGGTTACCGGACACAAGCTTCAGATACGAGAAGAGTGCGTCCCAGGACGACGGGCCCACGATGTGGGTGTGGGGTTCTGGTGTGGCGTGTGTTCTTTGAGAACTCAACAGTGTACCGATATAATAGCCAGTAGAGCTAAATATGAACCCTCGTTAGAGGAGTTCCTTTGAGTGACGGTGGCATTCCCTGCCCTTCGGGGTGGGTGTGAGT
>NZ_JNWO01000152.1 GCF_000716435.1 Streptomyces xylophagus | reverse complement strand
GTCATGGCCCGCGTGATCCGCACGTGGGCCACGGCCGGCCCCGAGGCCGCCGCGGACGTCTTCCAGAGCGGCACCGCGCAGGCGCACAACGTGCCCGAGGAACCGGGCATCCAGTTCGAGGGCGATGATGTGGAGATCGAATTCCCGTGAACGAGGGAGGAACCTTCCAGTGACTGAGCCGAGCGTGTGGGTGGACGGCAACGAACTACAGATCAGCATCACTTCCCCGCACGGGGAGCTGTATCACCAGTCCCTGCCCCTGGCCATTCTGGTGGCCAAGGCAAGCCGCACCGACGAGATCTTGCGGTTCACGTATGACGTGGTCGATCCGGACAGCGGAGAGACCACGTACAGCGGGGCCGCGCGCATCATGGTCCAGGACCTCCCCGACCCTCGAGCGGAAGTGCAGCC
>NZ_JNWO01000151.1 GCF_000716435.1 Streptomyces xylophagus | reverse complement strand
TGTATAAGAGACAGGCGCCACCCGGTGGCAGACCGAGGCGCTGGCCTCACTGTTCAGCGTCTCCAACGCGATCCAGCCGGCCAGCGAGGCCGGCTACATCAACGGCCAGCACCGGGCCCAGGCCATGCTGGAGGCCGGCGTCCGGCGCACCGTCGTCCTGCACCACGTCGACCAGACGCAGCTGTGATTCCGCGGTTCTTAGTGCTTTGGCTGCTGGCGTTCCTGTCTCCCCTCTGACAGGTCGTCGCACAGCCCCGACTGAAGAAGGGTGGGGGATGGCGTTGTTCACGAGTTTCGCCAGCCACCACTTCGCAAGGCACCCGGGCGGCGTCGTGTTCGACGTTCACGAGAATGGACAGGCCCTGGCGGTGGCCGCCGCGTTCCTGCCCGGGTCTTCGAACCCCTGCCTTGGCC
>NZ_JNWO01000150.1 GCF_000716435.1 Streptomyces xylophagus | reverse complement strand
AGCTGCCCCTTCGTGGGTCGGTTCGATGGCCCCCGTACCGGCTTCTCTCGCCAAAGACCTGCCGGTGCGGGGGTTCTTGCTTGGGTATAGCAATAGGTTGGCATACTGGTGGGCATGATGCAAGCACCTTGGCACAGTGGCTTTGCACACCGAGTGTGTGAGATGATCCGCTGATGACACCGCACGCCGACGACTTGAAGAAGGCTGGCGCCGCGTACAAGCGGGCACGCGAGCGAGCCGAGCAGACCATCAAGGGCCCCCGCGAAGACCTGACCGCGAAGGTCCGCGCCGCCTACGAAGCGGGCATGCGGAAGGCCGACATCCTGCGGGCTATCGACCACGTGTGGTCGCGCCAATGGCTCGATGACACCGTTCGCGACATCTGTCTCTTATACACATCTGACGCTGCCGACGACT
>NZ_JNWO01000149.1 GCF_000716435.1 Streptomyces xylophagus | reverse complement strand
ACCTCTGGGTCTCTGATAATGCTTATCGAGCTGGAGTAGTGATTCTCATGCGCACCCCCAAGCGGCCCACCCCGGCCGCCTACATCTCGCTTGGCCTGCTCATCGCCGTCGCCCTCAGCCCAGTCGCCACCCGCATCACCACCGCCGCCCTCGACATCCGCCTCGGACGCCCCATCAACACCGCACTGTTCATCGCCAGCACGATCCTGCTCACCGCGGCCGGAGGGTACGGCGCCTACCTGATCGTCAAGTTCTTCCGGGCACTACGCGCCGAAGACCGGGCCGAGCAGCAGGCCGAGGTGGCCCGGCTGCGCGCAGAACAGCAAGCTGAGGCGGCCCGGCTGCGCGCCGAGCAGCAGACCGAGACCGCCCGGCTGCAAGCTGAGGCGGCCCGGCTGCGCGCAGAAGCCGAGCTGCTG
>NZ_JNWO01000148.1 GCF_000716435.1 Streptomyces xylophagus | reverse complement strand
CATCTAGCCCCTCAATTAGTTCGGTTTAAACGGCGGGGACCGGCGTCGCGGCCGGAGCATCCGGCACGACTTCGAGATCGCCCTGCTTGATT
Source organism: Streptomyces xylophagus (assembly GCF_000716435.1). Taxonomy (GTDB): domain Bacteria; phylum Actinomycetota; class Actinomycetes; order Streptomycetales; family Streptomycetaceae; genus Streptomyces; species Streptomyces xylophagus. Next base: position 334 of record NZ_JNWO01000148.1, on the reverse strand, counting down.
GCACGCGCATAGAACGCGTTGCGCTCGACCAGCACGCCCTCAGCGGGCACGGGCTGGAAATCCCTTTCGGGCATCAAGATCAAACGCCCCTGAACGGGGCGCACAGTCACAGCTTGCGTCATGGAAGCTCCAATGTGTTGTCGACCTCGATGCGCCCATCGGGGCCATGCTTCTTGCCCTGCGCAGCCAGAAGATTCGGGTCTGCTTCGGGGCCAATGGCGTCGACCTTGATCCCGATCTGGCGGAGCAGCGGGAGGTAGACAGTCGGGTTCTTGTTGCCACCGAGCACGTTGAGCACGTTCTGCATGCTCGGCGAGCTGCACATGGCTTGCAG
>NZ_JNWO01000147.1 GCF_000716435.1 Streptomyces xylophagus | reverse complement strand
TGGTGCCAAGGCATCCACCGTGCGCCCTTAAAAACTTGGCCACAGATGCTCGCGTCCACTGTGCAGTTCTCAAACAACGACCAACCACCCATCACCCCGCCCTAAGGCAAGTTCACTGGGGTCGGCACTGAAGGCGGCTAACAGCCGTACCTTCAGACACCCAACAGCGTGCCCGGCACCATCGCCACTCGAGGTCAGCTTTCCACGCTCCGAAGAGCAGTACTTGCAGCCATGAGATGACCGACAGTGCCGAATAATCAACGTTCCACCCTTGAGCAACCACCGTCGGACATTTGCCGACGTAATGGCCCTGGACCACCAGACAATGTCTGGCGGCCTAGATGCTCCTTAGAAAGGAGGTGATCCAGCCGCACCTTCCGGTACGGCTACCTTGTTACGACTTCGTCCCAATCGCCAGTCCCACCTTCG
>NZ_JNWO01000146.1 GCF_000716435.1 Streptomyces xylophagus | reverse complement strand
CGAAGGTGGGACTGGCGATTGGGACGAAGTCGTAACAAGGTAGCCGTACCGGAAGGTGCGGCTGGATCACCTCCTTTCTAAGGAGCATCTAGGCCGCCAAGTTCACTTGGTGGTCCAGGGCCATTACGTCGGCAGATGTCCGACGGTGGTTGCTCAAGGGTGGAACGTTGATTATTCGGCCGGGGTCTGGGTCACAGGCTTGCGAGTACTGCTCTTCGGGGCGTGGAAAGCATGACCTGAGGACAGGAACTGGTCGGGCACGCTGTTGGGTGTCTGAGGGCACGGCCGCAAGGTCGCCTTCAGTGCCGACCCCAGTGTACTCGGACTACTGGTCCGGGGTGATGGGTGGTTGGTCGTTGTTTGAGAACTGCACAGTGGACGCGAGCATCTGTGGCCAAGTTTTTAAGGGCGCACGGTGGATGCCTTGGCACCA
>NZ_JNWO01000145.1 GCF_000716435.1 Streptomyces xylophagus | reverse complement strand
GCCGAACTGGCCGGTGTCGAGGACGAGTTGCGGGCTATGCCCTCCCTGGTGTTTGCCGGCGAGGCGGGCAAACTGGCTCAGCATCTCGCACAGGGCACCACACCCCCGCCAGACGCCCTCACCACCGCCCTCACGGCCTAGCAGCACCTCAGCGCCAACAGGCCTCCGGGAGGTCTCCCCGGTCCCCTGGTGGCGTCTAGGGGCTGTCCGATGGGTCGTGTGAGCTGATCAGGGCTGTGGCATAGGAGTAGATGAGCTTCTCCCGAGGCGCCGTCGTCGGGCTCGCCAGCATGGAGAGCTCGTCGCCAATGCGCCCGTCCTTGCCCGCGTCGTCCGGTTGAGGAATTTGGTTGCGGTGGATCAGGCGCATGCGGTCATACTCCGGCATGAGTAGAGACGCAGAGGTCATCGTGCTAGCCCGCTGGTCGGACGAGGTGATGG
>NZ_JNWO01000144.1 GCF_000716435.1 Streptomyces xylophagus | reverse complement strand
GAACGCGGGGCAGGCTCCGTACTCTTCGATCCAGCGCCTTGTGCTGATCGGTCAGAAGACCGCTGCGGGCTCCGCCGTCGCCGACGAACCGCTGCTCGTCACCCAGAACGAAGACGCGTTCTTCGGTACCGGCTCGATGCTGGCGGCGATGTATAAGATCGCCCGCGCGAATGCTCCGCTTCAGGAGATTTGGGCGATCCCGCTGGCAGACGCCACGGGCGGCGCGACCGCCGCGACTGGTAGCGTGACGGTCTCGACCGCCCCGACTTCTTCGGTCAGCATCGTGCTCTACATCGGCGGTTACCGCATCTCCGTGCCGGTCAACGCGCTGATGACCTCGGCGAACTGTGCCACCGCAATCGCTGCGGCGATCAACGCGTGCCCCGGTATCGTCGTGTCCGCTGCGGTCGACGGCACCACCGCGTCGAAGGTGAACATCAC
>NZ_JNWO01000143.1 GCF_000716435.1 Streptomyces xylophagus | reverse complement strand
GATCAGCGACGGGTTGGCTCAGATCGGTCGCGCGGTCGGGGACGTGTTCATGGACCTTTCCGACAACGCCACGAGCGGCGCGGACGCGCTCCGGTATCTGTTCGCGATCATCGAGGGTGGCATCCGGGTTGTCGGCGCCGTGGTCAACGGGCTCGCCGAGCTGTGGCAGTGGAGCGCCATGTTCTCCTCCGCGACCTCCGGTGACTGGGGTCGCCTGACGTCGCTGGTCGCCGGTGAGATGGACGTCGGGAACGCCGCCGAGGATGCCGCCGGTGACCTGCAGAATCTCGGTACCGAGGCGTTGACGCTGGAGGAGCGGCTCGCCGAGTTGAAGACTGCGTTCGACGAGCTGTTCGGCGCGCAGATGTCGATCGACGAAGCCACGATCCGCTATCGGCAAGGCATCCGCGACCTCAACGAGGAACTGACCAAGGGCGCCCGGACCC
>NZ_JNWO01000142.1 GCF_000716435.1 Streptomyces xylophagus | reverse complement strand
GGAGGGAGCTGTCGAAGGTGGGACTGGCGATTGGGACGAAGTCGTAACAAGGTAGCCGTACCGGAAGGTGCGGCTGGATCACCTCCTTTCTAAGGAGCACTTCTAACCGACTCCCTTCGGGGTGAGGTCAGAGGCCAGTGCATCGGCGAACGTCCGGTGCTGGTTGCTCAAGGGTGGAACGTTGATTATTCGGCCAGGGTCTGGGTCACAGGCTTGCGAGTACTGCTCTTCGGGGCGTGGAAAGCATGACCTGCGGACAGGAACTGGTCGGGCACGCTGTTGGGTGTCTGAGGGTACGGCTGCAAGCCGCCTTCAGTGCCGACCCCGGTAAAGCATCGTGTAAGCGGTGTGTGACGGGTGGTTGGTCGTTGTTTGAGAACTGCACAGTGGACGCGAGCATCTGTGGCCAAGTTTTTAAGGGCGCACGGTGGATGCCTTGGCACCAGGAACCGAT
>NZ_JNWO01000141.1 GCF_000716435.1 Streptomyces xylophagus | reverse complement strand
CTCTGAACGAGGGGATTGGGTGGGCCCGGGTCGCCCCTTGAGATGACCCGGGCCCTGCGGGCGCCACCTAGTTTTGCCAGCCAGGGGGCACTCCCACGCCCGACGCTAGGTCACAGTGTGCACACAGTCAACTGTGTGGTTGAGGTGACCAGGGCCTTGTGATCAAATCGGCGAGCCAGCCAGGGAGATCACTTCACCATGCCCATACCCATGTCGTACGACGACATCGCCCAAGACCTCACCAACCGGATCGACTCCGGCGAGTACCCGCCCGGAAGCCAGCTACCGACGCTCGCCACGATGGCCCGGCTGTACTCGGTCAGCGTGTCGACGATCCAGCGCGCCCTGACGATCCTCAAGGCCAGGGGTGTGGTCGTGTCGTCGCCGGGTCGGGCGATCTACGTGGCGGAGAAGGACTGAGACAGCACGAAACGGCGCCGGCTTCCCGTGGTGGGAGGC
>NZ_JNWO01000140.1 GCF_000716435.1 Streptomyces xylophagus | reverse complement strand
CCGCCGCCCGACGGGTCGACGACCGCCTCGATCTTCCACTGGACGTTGAACTGCTCGGCCAGCGCCTGCTTCAGTACGTCCTCGCTGCCGCTGCTGTTGAAGTTGTCCCGCGCACCGGCGTTGACGAAGCCGATCTGCAGGGTCGTGCCGTCGAAACCGGTGACCTGCGCGTTCTGGCTGAGCAGGATCCAGGTGAAGCGGCGGCGGTTCTTGACCACTTCCAGGATGTTCGGCCAGAGCATGCGGGGGTCGAGGCTGCCGGCCGGGGGCGGGGCAGCAGCGGCCTGGACGGGGGCCGAGGCCTGAGGCGCGGGCGTGGGTGCGGGTGCCTGTGCCTGTGCCGGTGCGGACGGGGGCTGTCCGCCGCCCGACGGGTCGACGACCGCCTCGATCTTCCACTGGACGTTGAACTGCTCGGCCAGCGCCTGCTTCAGTACGTCCTCGCTGCCGCTGCTGTTG
>NZ_JNWO01000139.1 GCF_000716435.1 Streptomyces xylophagus | reverse complement strand
AATTTGCTCACTCTTGATCGCACGGGTCGCCCCCGCGAGCTATGCGCCTCACGCGTGAGAAACGTCACCTAACACCCCCTTTGGAGCCCCCGAACATGGCAAACACGTCGCATTCGCCTCGTCGCCGGGGCGGTGTTGACGCTTGCGTCAACGAACTACCGAAGACCATCAAGATCGGTGCCTACGATTGGACGATCTGCATCCGAGATGGAGCGGACGACAAGTACGGTCAAGCCGATTTCGAGTACAGCCAGATCAACATCTGGCCGAGAAACCTAACGAGCCCCGGTCACGGCGTCGGAATAGTGCTGCATGAATGCCTGCACGTCATATTCGACAACCACGGGCTCGGCAGACTGAAGCGGGATAAAGAGGATCGTGAAGAGCAGATCGTTCTCGGCTTCGAGGCGGGCCTGGTCTCGCTGTTCCGCGACAATCCGAAGCTGCTCGTCTGGATGAGGC
>NZ_JNWO01000138.1 GCF_000716435.1 Streptomyces xylophagus | reverse complement strand
TGGCCTTCACGAACGCCCGCGTAACGCCTGGCAGTTCCTTCGCCCACGCGATGTAATCGAAGTCGGCCCCACCATGCGGAGGGTATCGCTTGCGCGCCAGGATGCGCTCGCGGAGCTGATCGTCCGTCTCCTGATCCGCGCCCTGGCCGAGACCGACATCGTCAACGTTGACGGCCGTGAGATGCGCGATGTTCGTCGAGAGCGGTGCGCCGTAAGTTGTGTTGCCTGACTTACCTGCCACGTTGCACACGACTGGAATGGTCGCGCTCAGCGAATATTTTCCGATGTCTTTCGCGAGCGTCGACGTGAACTGAACGCCATCGCTGCGCGTGAAGACTGTCCCCTGTGCGACTGTCAGCGGCCAGGTGTCAGCCACCACGACCACATTGCCCTGCGAGTACGATGCGGGCTCTGTCTCTTATACACATCTCCGAGCCCACGAGACAGGCAGAAATCTCGTATGCCGTCTT
>NZ_JNWO01000137.1 GCF_000716435.1 Streptomyces xylophagus | reverse complement strand
GAGCTGTCCGAGGGGAAGCCGGTCGAGCGGCGGCTCGACACGATGCGGGAGCGCCTGGAGATTTTGAACCGGCAGCTCGCGGAGCAGAAGGCGTTGGAAGCCTCACTGTGGCGAGACCTCTGGCTGCTGCCGCAGGCCGCCCAGTGGGAGCGGCTTGGCTGGACCAGGGATGTCGCCCAGTATGTGCGGCACAAGGTGCTCGCCGAGCTGGGAGACCTCGACTCGGCGAAGGAAGCCCGGCAGTGGTCTGACCGGCTCGGTCTGTCGCCGATGGCGATGCTCCGGCTCCGGTGGGAGGTCGTCGCGAACGAGGTGGCGGAAAAGCGGGAAGAGAAGACGGCCGCGACTGCACCGCGACGCCGGCTGAGGGTGGTTGACCCAGGTGCCGTGGCGGGCGCCTGACTACCCCGGCGAGTTCCCGTCTCTCGGTTGGTTGGTCGGCGAGTGGATCGAAGAGCACTGTGTCATTC
>NZ_JNWO01000136.1 GCF_000716435.1 Streptomyces xylophagus | reverse complement strand
CGCCCACGGGGATCAGCACGTAGGTGACGCTGGTCGTGAAGCTGTGCGCCACCGTCACCAGCCCGGTCGACGGGTTGACCCGCTTCGGACTGATGAACATCACCTCGGTGGTCCCGTTCGCCACCGCGTTTGCCGAAGTTGACGCCGCGTTGCCGGCCGGGGTGAAACCCGAGTCGGAGATCGTGACGTTGTCCGGTGACCCGCCACCGTTGATGACGACCAGGTACGCGCCCCGAGAGCCGAGGATCGACGCGGAGATGGTGTCGGACGACGACACCGCCGCTGGTGACCACGCCACCCCGGCGGCCGTGGGCACAGTGGGACTCATGGCCGCCATCGGCGTGCCTCCTCAGATCAGGTAGATGGGGGTTGCCGGGCTCAGGCCGGCACGCTCTCGAGGCGGTACACCTCGACCAGGTCGATCGCAGTCGCGCCGACGGTCTCGTCGCGCTTGGCCTGGACGCCGTCCTCACGGC
>NZ_JNWO01000135.1 GCF_000716435.1 Streptomyces xylophagus | reverse complement strand
GTCCCGCCGTGGTGGGACAGCTGGGAGTGCCCCACCTTGATCCCGCCGAGGGCGGAGAGGTAGGCGCCGTTCGCGTCGAGGGTGAGCAGCTGCTCGGTCTCGGGGACTCCGGTGCGGTTGTGCCAGTTGCAGTGCGGGACGTAGCACTCACGCGAGGGGGGCGTGATGGGTGCGCGCCAGTACGGTTCGCGGTCGTAGCGGCGGGGGTGGAGTTCGGGCCGGCGCTCCATACGGCTGAGCGCCGGGAACATCGGGATCGTGTTGGTGTCGGTCTCGGTCTCGGTCTCGGATTCTGCGGTGACGGGGTGATGGCCGGTCACGGTCGCTCCTTTTGGGGGGTGAAGGGTGTGTGTGGTTGTCCGGTGCGCGCCGGTTACTGGGCAAGGATGCCCTTGTCGATCAGTCGACGTGCGGCCTCCCCCTTGCTGATCCTGTCTCTTATACACATCTGACGCTGCCGACGACTCCTTACGTGTAGA
>NZ_JNWO01000134.1 GCF_000716435.1 Streptomyces xylophagus | reverse complement strand
AGACGATGTCCTCATTGTCGGGATCGGTGATCGCGTCCATCATGCCGCGTTGGAAGACCGCGTCGCCGATGCGATATGGGCCGGGGCTCGCGGATCGTTCAGGCGGCAGCACTAGGTTCGCTTCCGCCCACTCAGACAGCTTCAGCCGAGGCTTCGGCTTCAATCCTTCGGCCAGCCCTGCGAATAATGGGTCAGCCAGCATCATCTTCTCCGTAGTCGCGCATTGACGTGTAGAGCGTGTGCTGCGCCTGATCGACGCGCGTTTGCACCTTCAGCCGGACCTCGGCTTTCTTGTCGGGGTCCGCAAAGATCGAAGCGATCTCGGCAGGCAAGTTCTGAAGGATCGCCGCGATCCGCGCTCCGGCCTCAATGAACGACGATTGCACCTTCGCTCTTTCGACCAGCTCGCCCCGTTCTCTCTTGGCCCGCGTCTCGATACGCTCGATCTCGGCCTTGATCTTCTGCTCGCGCAGCTCCGTGATGC
>NZ_JNWO01000133.1 GCF_000716435.1 Streptomyces xylophagus | reverse complement strand
GATCCACGGTGCCGGGAATTTCGAGAGATCGTCACAGAACGGGATCAGCTCGGGGATTTTCTCGTTCGGCATCAGCCCGTAGGCTGTTGGCGGGCAGTCGTCCGGTATCTCGCACTTGAAGTGGATACGGCGCGACGCGAACTTGTTGTTGGCCTCATCGCGCGTTGCGTGCGATTGGATGCTCTCGATGCGAACCACGAAGGCTCGCAGAGCATCCGAGTAGGATCGCCCCGGCAGTTGCCACAGCGCCCACTTCACCTGCGCCTCGAAGAGGTCCAACTGCGCTTCGAGTTCGGCATCGGTCATCGGCGTGTCGAAGACAACGTTCTGGACGTTGTCGATGATCTCCGTGTCGAAGCTACCGATCACGATCTCGACGCGCAGATCGACCCATCGCCGGTAGGGTCCGGAGCCGCTGCCTCGATTGATGAGATCGCCCGTGTCGTCGTCCGTGTAGACGATGATGCCGGGCATCGGCTTGCTGT
>NZ_JNWO01000132.1 GCF_000716435.1 Streptomyces xylophagus | reverse complement strand
CTGCATCATTCCGTCAGCGGGTGTCACGCTCGCGGCGACCGGGCTGACCGCTGGAACGCTTTACTACATCTACGCCACGCAAAGCGGCGGCACAGTCAACGCTCTCGTAGCGTCGACGAACGGACACTCTACCGACACCACAGCCGGTAACGAGGGCGTTGAGATCATGACCGGCGACAACACGAAGACCCTTGTCGGCATGGCCCGCCCCATCGCTGGTCCTGCGTGGACGGACACTAGCTCCCAACGTTTTGTTCGGTCGTGGTTCAATCGACCGCCGCTGCGGATGACGGGGGCGCAGACAGGCAGCAGTGTGGGGCTCAACGCTACGCCGCAAGAGCTGGCTGGGCCGTCGCGCTGTGAGTTTTTGGCGTGGGCAGATGAGGGCGGAGATTTCAGCGTATCGGGGGGCTACTACTCGTCGACCGCTGGTTTGATCGCTTCGCTGCTTGTGTTCTGTCTCTTATACACATCTCCGAGCCCACGAGACAGGC
>NZ_JNWO01000131.1 GCF_000716435.1 Streptomyces xylophagus | reverse complement strand
GTACCAGGAGGAGGCGCGCGAGCATGTCGCAGTCTGACGAGATGCAGTACGCCACGGCGGAGGTGCCGGCCGCGGTCGCGTATCAGGCCGCGGTGGAGCGGGCCGGCCGCACGCAGCACGCCCTGATCCTGTCGGAGGCTCAGGTCTTGGTCTGGAAGCAGCGCTATGCCGAGGTGCTCCAGGCCGCGGAAGGGTGGGAGCGCGAAGCACTCCGGCTCCGGGGGGAGTTGGGGGGTGATCAGGATGCCACCGAGGACACGGACGCGCCCGGCTACGCCGCAGCAGTCGGTGAAGCTGATCGACCGTAAGACGTTCATCACCCGCGTGTGGAAGTACCACGGCGGGGAGCACGTGAGTTTCATCGGGCCGACCGGATCGGGCAAGACGAGGCTCGCGCTGGAGCTGCTCGCGGTGTCGGTGTCGGAGGAACTGACCGGCTACATCACGGTCATGAAGGCCCGTGACAAGACGGTGGGTGACTTCCTGCGGTCGCACGAGGGATGGA
>NZ_JNWO01000130.1 GCF_000716435.1 Streptomyces xylophagus | reverse complement strand
CTTCCTTTGCCACGCGGCGTCCTTCGCCTTCACGGCCTCGACGAGATTGCCGTGTTCATGCCAGACGCCGATCCAGAACAGGCAGAACCCGGCGACGAGCGCCGCGCCTACTGGCGTGGAGATGAAGTCGCAGAAGCCCTTCCAGAGCTTACCGCCGATCAGGCTGATGGCTTGCCAGGTCAGCCAGGCCGGGATCATTCGATCCTCCCGGCCTTCGCTGCGGGAATGCCGTCACTGCACAGCGCGATCTCGTCGATGCGCCGGTTGAGCAGGCCTTGACGGAAGCGGCCCCCAGAGAGGGTGTACTTACGCATGCCTTCGCAGGCAGCCTCGTACTCGCGCTTGTTCAGAAGCTCGACGGTGCTCGAATGGCAGAACCGATATTCGCCGACGTTGTAGTTGAAGTCGATGAACGAGGCGAGCATCTTGGCCGAGATCGGCACGTAGATGCACGACACGGCGCTATTGGCATAGCGGACGGGCTTCTTCGAGAGCATCTGCGTACACTC
>NZ_JNWO01000129.1 GCF_000716435.1 Streptomyces xylophagus | reverse complement strand
AGGCCGCTCGACTGACCGCCGTCGCTGCTCGGGTCCGTCTGGCTCGCCTGATACCAGCGCCATGCCACGTACACCCCGGCGAGCCCTGCGGGGATCAGGATGTACCGCTTCTTGACCTTGCCCGCGCCGGGGACGTCCACGGTGCCTTCCAGGAACTCGGGCACGTCAGACCACCCCGTCGACGGGGACGCCGTAGCCGCCCGGGACAGCCGACTCCCCGAGCTCGGTCAGCCACGGGTTCGCCGCCAGCTGCCCCATGCTCGGGGTGTTCGCGTAGGCACCGCCGACCAGCGGGTCCCGCGAGGTGACCGGCGAGGTGCGCCGGTCGTAGGTCTGCGGGGTCTTGTCCTGGTACATCGGGGTGTGGACGAAGTAGTCGGTCTCGAACCCCCAGTGAACGCGGGCACCCCACCGGTTGGTGTAGTTGTCGCCGTCCGGGTTGCTGGAGTGGTAGCTGTTCGTTCCGCCGATGAACTTGTCCGCGCCCGCCCCGGACGGCTCCGCCCACATCTCTTT
>NZ_JNWO01000128.1 GCF_000716435.1 Streptomyces xylophagus | reverse complement strand
GGCCGCGGGGGGCGCGGCCCGCGCTGGTCAGGTCAGCACGCGCTCGACTTCCGCGAGGGCGAGGTCGAGCAGGCGGGCGCGGAGCTCGGGGCTCGACGCGTCGAGGAGGTCGTGAGCGGTGCGGTGCGCGAGCACGCGAGTGAGGTACTCCTCCTCGGTGGTGGCGGTGATGTGCTCACCGCATCGGCCGCACGAGAACTCGGCCTGGTCCCACCCTTGGCCGGTCATGAGTAGACCCGGGTGTTGAGGGCGAACATGCCGCCGCCCTGGGGGAGATAGAACGAGGTGGTGGAAGGCACGTCGTACGGCCGGTTGTAGATGAGCGCGGGGCGCCGGCCGATGGTCCAGCCGTTCATGTCTCGGAGAGACGCGCGCACGCTCACCCAACCGCCCGAGAGCTCGGTCCAGTCGGAGAACTCGGCTGTGATGTACAGCCGCGAGTCGCTGGTCGAGTCGATGGCCACATACTCGATCGAGGTTGGGGTGAAGCAGTGCACCTTGGGCCCGTAGCGGGTGGGGTATCCG
>NZ_JNWO01000127.1 GCF_000716435.1 Streptomyces xylophagus | reverse complement strand
GGCTTGGGTTGGTTGCGGGGTGCGGGTGGGTGGAGGCTGGTCGCGCAGTTCCCCGCGCCCCTGGGGTATCGGGGTGGGGGTCGGTCGGTGGCGGGAGCGGGGTTACGGCCGGGTCCGGGGGTGGGTGGCTTGGGTTGTGTGCGGGGTGCGGGTGGTGGGGGCTGGTCGCGCAGTTCCTCGCGCCCCTGAGGGCATCGGGGTGGGGGTCGGTGGGTGGCGGGAGCGGAGTTGCGGCCGGGGCGGAGGTGGGTGGGGGCTTGTCGCGCCCGCGCGGCGGAGCCGCATATCGACACAGCCCCGCGCCCCTGGGGCATCGGGGTAGGCGGGGTGAGGAGGCGGGGGCGGCTACTCGTTCGTGAACTCCTCTATCACCGTTGCTCCCAGCTCCCGCACGATCAGTTCGTGGCCGGAGAGGGCCGACTCGTCGAGGTCGGGGTCGTCGTCCTCCGGGGTGTCGTCCTCGGCCGACACCGTGCGGGGCGCCGGCGCCGGCGCCGGGGCGGGGGCGGCGGGGGGTTGGGCTTGGGT
>NZ_JNWO01000126.1 GCF_000716435.1 Streptomyces xylophagus | reverse complement strand
ATCCAAAGACCAACGCGCAACGCAACCTTTGCGGTCGCACACATTACGTGGATGACGATAATTTGCGATTCCACAAGTCGCGCGTCATCTCCGCGCGAGTCGTCGACAACGGTTTGCTTTTCGCAATCGTCACAAGCGATGCACTCGACTTTGAGAATCGCAAGCGAGGCTTTCGCTACGTCATATTTGACGTGTTCGGAACTGTGGTTTCGCGTTGCGATCTAGAACACGCGCGCCGCACATCAGAGCAAGCCACTAAAGATATGTGGGATTGCTTGAACACGCTTGATGCTAAGGCGATCACTCGCGCGGCAATCGAGCGCGCAGAACGTAACCACGCAAACGAAATGGCCGACCTTCGCGCCAAGTTGGAAGGTTGAGCCAATGCCTGAATTTGTCTTGAACGATACCCCCGCGCCGCGTGCTTACGACAAGCTTTCAACGTTCGCGAAGGCATACGTAGAAGCCGTGTTTTTCACCAATGGCGACACGGGCGACGACAACGAGTCGCGGTTGAATGATTTGGGAG
>NZ_JNWO01000125.1 GCF_000716435.1 Streptomyces xylophagus | reverse complement strand
CTCGTAGCCTGCGGCTTCGGTGTTCATGATCGCGTTCGCCATCACGTCGCGAGCTGCGGCCTGCGTGACGTTCTCCGCGCCGAGCCCGCCGTAGTAGTGCTGGTCGGACCACTTGCGGGTGAAGCTGTCGTTCGCCTTGAAGATCAGCGTGCGCTTCGACTTGCCCCACGGGGTCGGCTTCCACTCGACACGCGGATACGGATAGAAGATCGAACGGCCACTCGGCAGCTTGCAGCGGAGGAACGAGCCGGTCATGTTGAACGTGATGAACTCGCCCGCCTTGAACTTCTGGCCGGGGTTCTCCACCGCGTTGATCGCCGCCTCTTCGAGGTCGTACCAGAACTGCACGATCTCCGGATTGTTCTCGCGCCAGGTGAGCTTGACCATCTCGGCCGCGAGCCAGGCCTTCTTCTTGATGCCCGACTTCCGGCCGCGATCCTTCCAGCCTTCGAGCGCGCGATCCCGGTTGTCCGGCGACGTGACGGCCCACACCGTGTCGAAGATGAGCGCCAGGTCGACGCGGTAGACCTTCGCC
>NZ_JNWO01000124.1 GCF_000716435.1 Streptomyces xylophagus | reverse complement strand
AGCAAGCGCGAGGCTGTCCGGTTCCAGAAGTACGAGACCCAGTGCGCCTATCTGTGCGTCACGGGCATGCCCACCCTCGGTGAGCTCCGGTACTACCTCGACGAAAACGAACAACTGTACGATCAGGGTCTCTCACTCGCCGACCCCGACTCCTACGTGAACCCGGAGGCTCTGCTCTGATGGACGAGATTTTCGACCCCGAGATCCACGCGGTGGACAAGGACGGGAACCCGTCTCTCAACAAGGACGGCAGCTTCCGCAAGAAGCGCAAGGACGCGGGCGGTGGCCGGAAGGCGTCCGCGGCGCGGCCCGCCAGTCCGGCCGGAAAGGTCGAGGCTGACCGCAGGGCCCGCTACGTCGAGACCACGGCCGGGACGCTCCAGCCGCTCGCGGCGGTGCTGAGCATCGTCGATCCGGTGGACGGCTTCTGCGCGAGCCAGCTGGTGAACCCGTGGTCCGAGGTGATCGCGGATCTCGCGCTCCAGTATCCGCAGGTCGCCGCGGCGCTCGAGAAAGCTCAGATGGTCGGTCCGCTGTCCGGTCT
>NZ_JNWO01000123.1 GCF_000716435.1 Streptomyces xylophagus | reverse complement strand
CCTTCATCGAGCCGCTGATCTCGGCCAAGCGCGCGGCCTTCGGATCGGCGTTCGCTTCGCTGTCACCGTCGTCCGACACGTTCGGCGCATGACGCTGCATCAGCCGGTCAGCGTCGACCTGCGTGGCCGTCTTCGTCTCGGCAGCCGGAGCCGCCTTCGGCGCTTCGATCTTCGCGGCGAACTTCGAGGCGGTCGCCGGGGCGACGCCGTCGTTCAGCGCTTCGACGAACACCGCGACCTTCGGGCTGTCGCCAGCGACCTCGGCGAATGCCGCGAGCAGCGCCTTGCGTTCGTTGGCGGCGTCGGCGAGCTGCTTCTGAAGGGACTCGATAGCGGAAGCGCTCTCGGCCTTGCCGGTCGCAACACCTGCCGCCTGCGCGCGATCAAGCGCGGCCTGATCGTAGATCAGTTCTTTGGACATGGAATCTCCATGAGGGGTGTAGCCCACTGAGGGGCGGTTAAGGTGATCGGTGAAAGCAGCTAGAACACTGCCCAAGCCACCAACACCGTCGACAAGTCCAAGCTCGTAGGCTTCCTCGGGTCCGTAG
>NZ_JNWO01000122.1 GCF_000716435.1 Streptomyces xylophagus | reverse complement strand
AGATGACGAAGGGCGGCTCGGCCGGATCGAACTCTCCGCTGATGGAGGGCATCAACATCCTGGCTGGCAGCGCCGCATTCGACGATGGCGACCAGCACAGCGAATACAAGGTCAAGGGGCAGCGCGTCTACGGGACCGACAAGAAGTCGCTTCAGATCGTTGCCACGGAGAAGGACCCGTCTGTCAAGCGCCATCTCCCCAAGCACATTCACCAAGAGTCTGACATCGACGAGCAGACCGCGAAGGATCGCGCCCGCCATCACAAGAACCGCCAGCAAGGCGAGAGCGTCACGGCGCAGATCAAGTCGCAGTCGTGGTTCGATCTCGGCGGTCAACTCTGGAAGGCAAACGGCCTTGTCTACGTTCAGTCACGCGTCCTGAAGCTCAGCCAACAGATGCTCATCAAGAGCGTCTCGCTCACGCAAGATGAGAGCGGATCGTTCGCGACCCTCTCGCTCGTTCTGCCGCAGGCGTTCGACGGCGAGGGCACCGGCATGGGCGGAGGCGGCGCAGGCTCCGGCGCGCAATCCCCGTGGAAAGACTTCGCGC
>NZ_JNWO01000121.1 GCF_000716435.1 Streptomyces xylophagus | reverse complement strand
CGTCTGACCCTCGCCGAACACCGGCCTCCCGACCGGCCGCCGGGGTGCCGTGCGCCTTGCCTCCCCCGTCGAGGCCCGCATCCCGGCGGCCAACTCCCCCTGACCAACTCCCCTTGAGGTCCCGATGTCCCCATTACGGGCGCTCGTGCCCTGTCTCAAAACGTTAGCCCCGCTCGCCGTCGGGCGGGCAGGCGTGGTGGGAGCCACCTCGAAGTGCCCTCGCAGGTCCGGGATATGCCGATGAGCGGTGCTGTTCAGCCCCAGTTCCATCCGGCCGGGTTCGACGACGCGCTACGAACGGCGCTGGACGACCTACGTGCCGGCCGGTGGCGGTCGACGAGCGAGTTGCTGAGGAACTGCCGCACGTGGGGGGTGCGTACCTCCCGCAGTCAGGTCCTGGCTTCAGCAGTGGCTGCGGCTCAAGGGGACGCGGTCGAGGCCTGGTTACAGGAGCAGCCGGACGCCGACGCGCTGATGATGCGCGCGCGGGTGAGCGTGCAGCAGGCACTCAACGCCTACCGTGCCGGGCAGCGCGGTGTGGGATTGCTCGCGG
>NZ_JNWO01000120.1 GCF_000716435.1 Streptomyces xylophagus | reverse complement strand
CGTCTGACCCTCGCCGAACACCGGCCTCCCGACCGGCCGCCGGGGTGCCGTGCGCCTTGCCTCCCCCGTCGAGGCCCGCATCCCGGCGGCCAACTCCCCTCTGACCAACTCCCCTGAGGTCCCGATGTCCCCATTACGGGCGCTCGTGCCCCGTCTCAAAACGTTAGCCCCGCTCGCCGTCGGGCGGGCAGGCGTGGTGGGAGCCACCTCGAAGTGCCCTCGCAGGTCCGGGATATGCCGATGAGCGGCGCTGTTCAGCCCCAGTTTCATCCGGCTGGTTTCGACGGCGCGTTGCGGACGGCGCTGGACGACCTGCGTGCCGGCCGGTGGCGGTCGACGAGCGTGCTGCTGAGGAGCTGCCGCACGTGGGGGGTGCGTACCTCCCGCAGTCAGGTCCTGGCTTCTGCGGTGGCTGCGGCTCAAGGGGACGCGGTCGAGGCCTGGTTGCAGGAGGAGCCGGACGCCGACGCGCTGATGATGCGCGCGCGGGTGAGCGTGCAGCAGGCACTCAACGCCTACCGTGCCGGGCAGCGCGGTGTGGGATTGCTCGCGG
>NZ_JNWO01000119.1 GCF_000716435.1 Streptomyces xylophagus | reverse complement strand
GCTGCGACCAGATCGACATCAGCCTCAGCCACACCGACGACCTGCTGCTGGTCGGACTCACGACACGGGGCCTGATCGGCGTCGACGCGGAGCGCTCGGACCGCCGGATCTACAGCCGCGGCCTGGACCGGCAGATCTGCACCCCGCACGAACGGCTGATCGTCTCCCGGCTGCCGCTAGCCGAGCGCGACCCGAGCCTGGTGCGGCTGTGGACCCTGAAAGAGGCCTACAGCAAGGCGATCGGACAGGGACTGCAGTTCCGGTTCACGGAGTTCGGGTTCGGCCCCGACGGCCGGCCGACCCAGGTGCACCGCCCCGACGGCACCCCGGGCACGGGCGACGAATGGACGTTCTGCACCTACGTCCTCGGCAGCGACGGCCTGGAGTTCTGCGTCAGCACCGCCGTCTACGACGCGGGGCTCGGCCGCACGCTGGACGCCGAGATCACCACCATGCTCGACGCCGACGCCGTCGCCGCCCTCAACGAGGCCCTCGGCGAGGCCCTCGGCGGGCCGTGAGCGCGACGCGCGCGCTCAAAGGTCCTCCACGACGAACGCCGTGGCCTCCAGGAC
>NZ_JNWO01000118.1 GCF_000716435.1 Streptomyces xylophagus | reverse complement strand
CCGTGTGCCGCCCGCCGCAGCCGCCAGGCATTTGTCGCGGGCTCGTTCGAACTGCTCCAGCCACCGGTCCGGCGCCTCGGCGACGTACTTCCACGGCGCAGGGGTGACGAACGGCCCGATCGCCACGAAGACCTGAGCGGCCTCCCAGTGCCGACCACGATGCCCTGTCGGCGTACTGGAACCACCCGTACAGCGCCCGTTTCGTGGCGTGGGAGGCCGAGTCCGTGGTCCAGTACAACGGCGTGAGTTGGCCCTGCGCCCGCATCCGCTTGTAGTACTCGACGTGCACATAGAGCGGCAGCACCAACAGCGGTGAGCCATCCGGCATCGGGGCGCACAAGCACCGCACGACGTCGAACGCGTTTATCCCGTACGCCTGGATCGCCTGGATCAAGCGGTGCCACGCCTCACGGTTGCCCGGATCACGCTTTTCGGCCTGGTGCAGCAGTCCCCACGGGCCGGGCGGAAGCGGTAAAGCGATCTCCGGGGACGGCATTCGGTGTTCGGGGCGCCGCCGCCTTGCATCTGGCCAGTCCAGTTGCGCCAGCATCAGCAGGCACACCCAGGGCACCGGATCGGCGGGCCAGTAGCGTGCCGCTTCCTCGCATGCCGCTCGGGCGCGATCCGCGAGCAATCCCACACCGCGCTGCCCGGCACGGTAGGCGTTGAGTGCCTGCTGCACGCTCACCCGCGCGCGCATCATCAGCGCGTCGGCGTCCGGCT
>NZ_JNWO01000117.1 GCF_000716435.1 Streptomyces xylophagus | reverse complement strand
GCGCTCGGGGTGTCCCTGCGGACCATCACCCGGGACCTGAACTGGCTCCGCGACGCCGGTCTTCCGGTGACCGCACACCGGGGCCGCTTCGGAGGCGTGACCATGCTGCCCGGGGCCGGGCCCGACCTCACGCGCCTCACACCGGGCGAGCGTGATCATCTGTCGCTCACCGGGCTGGACGAGAGGCAACGTGCGGAGCTCGACGCATCGGCCGAAAGCCGGCGCGCGCTCTCCAAGATCGCCGCCACGCAGCCACGTCGAGATCATGAGCTCCTGCCGCTCACCGACGTCGTGCACGTGGACAGCCGCCCCTGGCATCAGGCACGGGCTTGCGGCACGACTCCGGCTTCGCTGATCGGCCCGGTGCGGCGAGGCCGCCGGCTGCGGATCGCGTACGACAGCCCACGCGAGTCAGGCCCGCGCGACCTGGTCGTGGATCCCTACGGGCTGTTCGCCAAGGCCGGCATCTGGTACCTCGTCGCCGACCGTGCCCGAGAGCCACGGATGTACCGACTCGAACGGATCACGACGTGGAAAGAAGTCGACCGGCCACGACGGATCCGCGAGAACCAGACCCTGGCCACCGTC
>NZ_JNWO01000116.1 GCF_000716435.1 Streptomyces xylophagus | reverse complement strand
CCACACTCCCGTCCGGCCAGCGGATCGTGATGTCAGCCAACAACGTGCCCCCGCCGCCGGCCATCGCCACCATCGGCTGCGCCTGCTGCCTCGGCACCACCGCGTGGCCGTACCAGCCGGCAGCAGTGTCAAGGATCCCCAGCGACCGCCCGGCGTCGCCGTTCTTGGGCACGAACGCCTCGCCACCGGTGGCCGGCTCCCGCCAGGCGTACATGGTGTCCCCCGGGCCCCACGCGTTCGCCTGCCTGAGCAGGCCATCCTCGGCGTGGTAAACGTTGCCCCACCGGTTTGCGTACTGCTTCCGGATCGCCGCAGCGGCAGCGGACGCGTTGCGCTGCCCGGTGACCCGCATCGCAATGTTGACGACCTCATCGGGGATCTTCTTTAAGTACTCACGCAGGGCTTTCGCCCGCTGCATCGCCGATGTCGTGTCGACGGCAACCTTCGTGTCGACCCGCTTCGGGATGTCCCGGTAGGCGCCGATCAACCGGTCAACCTCGGCCTTTGTAAACCCGGCCTGGATCATCTGCCTACGCAAACCCTCGATGTCCCGGCCGTACTTGGCGTCGGCCTCGTCGAGCGCCATGCCGTGCT
>NZ_JNWO01000115.1 GCF_000716435.1 Streptomyces xylophagus | reverse complement strand
GGGTGAACTCGACTTCCCGTCTCTCTTTGAGATGGAGATCGACAAGGTCAAGTGCTTCAGCCGCTCCCCGATCACGTGGGAGCACCTCATGTCCGAGGACTACGGCACGAACGCGACCGCGGAGTCGACGACCGCCACGAACACCAAGCCGGACGGTGTGTTCGTCCTGCACTGGCTCGACGACTTCGGTCTGCAGCCGGGCGCGGAGAACGGGTTCCGCTACCAGCCGGTCACCCCCAGCACGGCGGTGCAGCTGATCGGCACCATCGGCGGTTCGGGGGCGCACACCCTCGGGATCACGAAGAACTACTGGTCCCCCGTGAACGACGACCCCCGCCAGCTGACGGGCGGTCGCTGAAACCTACGGCCCCGTAGGTTCCGCACCCGGAGAGGAACACCCCATGAACATGCTCATGCCCGACCTCGGCAAGGTCGTGTACTTCGCCCTCGGCACCTTCCTCGGCGGCAAGCTGCTGTCCAAGCTCAAGGGCGCCTGACCCGTGGCCAAGGGCGGCACTGGAATCAGCAGCATGCATCTGGCCATTGCGGCCGGGGGCGGCGTGTTCCTGTATGCCGCCCTGCGCGGGGTCTCCC
>NZ_JNWO01000114.1 GCF_000716435.1 Streptomyces xylophagus | reverse complement strand
CGCCGAGAAGCAAGCTGAGCTGGATCGCCAGAAGCGCGACGCGCTCATCCAAGCTGACATGCAGGCGAAAGCCGACAAGAGCTTGTCCGAGGTCAGCTCCCGCAAAGATCAACTCGAACAGATGGTCAAGGACTATGAGGACCAACAGCTTCTACAGGCCGCGACGGGCAAGCCTGCCTGTCCTCCTGAGTACACTGACGACTCTGACGCTCGGTGGCTGCGTGACATCGAGCGACACAAGGACGCTAAGTCCAAAGCAGGCAGTCGACCTGCCCTCCGAATGCGAACGATTGATCGTTGACGTTCCGATCCCTGGTGTCGTCGACGCACACGGCAAGCCGATCATGAGGCGCGTCGTTCTGAGGCGAACTCAAGCCGCGATGGTCGAGCAGCACGAATACAACGCTGCGGCCCGTGAGTGCTTCGCCGATCAGCGTAACGCCTATCAGTCGAAACCTTACAGTCCCGAACCCATGAGGACCACCCCCTTTGACCGTTAACCTGAAACGGCGGAACGAGATTTTCGCCAAGTACGTCGAGCTGAAGGACTTGCAGGCAACAGCCGACGCGATGGGTCTGACGCGCGATCACGTCCGCAGGGGGCGCGGGGGGGGGGTCCCCGCTGGGAACCCCCGCCCCTCGATCCTGGGTTTATCGTTGGAGCCGGTCGAGCCGATATGCAAGCCCTGGGTCTTCCAGCAAGGCGAGCGTGGCCGACAGGCTGCCATCCTGCATCTGTCCGACACCCATGACGGCGAGGTCGTGAACCTCGAAGAGATGATGGGCGTCAACATGTTCGACCGTGACATCGCGCGGAAGCGCTTCGGCCGGTTGTTCGAGACGGCCTCGATCCTGACGACCTCATCCTGGCCGCGCTCAGACGGAGCGCCTTTCAGAATCTATCTGTTGCTCGGCGGCGATCTCATCAGCGGCCACGGTCTGCATCCCGAGCTGGCGGAGACCGACTACGGCACCGCGTACGAACAGCCTGTGTCGCTCACGGTCTGTCTCTTATAC
>NZ_JNWO01000113.1 GCF_000716435.1 Streptomyces xylophagus | reverse complement strand
GTGTGGCGGCGCTGGTCGGGGTTGCGCATCCACGCGGGGACGATCGGCGGGAGTTCCCGCGACCGGTCGACGACCTCGGCGAATGTCGTGGTGCGGTCGGGCGGGTCGACGGGGCCACCGACCTGCGTCGCCTCGATGGCGTGTGTCTCGGCGTCGTACTCCGGCCGGCGCGGACCGGGCACGGTGGTGTCGTGGTCGTCGAGGTATGCCTGGTCGGTCATGCTGCTCTCCTCAGTGCGGGGGCCCGACCGTGTAGGCCGGGCCCCGTTGCGGCTGGTCAGAAGCGGATGGTGAGGCCGCCCTCGATGACGTCTTCCTGGCGGCCGACGGTCGCGTTGCCGGACCGCACTTTCTGGGTGTTGGCGGGGGCGGGCGGCGGGGTGGCCTGCCGGGGGTTGGCCCGGCCGCGGACCTGGCCGACCTGGACGCCGACCTCGTCGTTGCCGCTGGCGGTGTTGTTCGGGCCCTGCTGGATGTTCTTCCTGCCCATGTCGAACTCCCTTCGGGGGCGTTGATGGTGGACCGGACGGTCCCTGCGCCGGCACGTACGAGACGTGCCGTGCAGGCACTCAGCGGTCGAGTACGTCGCGGAGCAGGTCGCGGT
>NZ_JNWO01000112.1 GCF_000716435.1 Streptomyces xylophagus | reverse complement strand
TTCGCGAAGATCGAGCCTTCGAGGATCACCGCCGCGTCTTTGACCGACGTGCCGAGCGCCTTCGACAGGATGAGCGCTTGGTCGGTCATGATCTGCGAGGTACGCGCCGAGATTTGCCGCTGCGCGAACGCCATCTGCGCGTGAGCTACGTCAATCGGGCTTTCGCCGTAATCGAACGCGCCGCGCCGCTGTTGCGCGAGCAGGCCAGCCATCTCAGACTGGCTATACCCGTAGCCGCTGATCTTCCCGTTCTCGTCGCGCTGGACGCCGACCGCTCGCATGTAGCGATTCTCGCGTTCGAGCGGGATGTAATTCTTGACGGCGTCCGCCGCCTTGTGCAGCGCGTAGCTCGACGCGACCCCCGCAACGATGCCGCCGACCTCACGCCACGCCGCCTTGATGGAGTGGAGATGCGAAAGGTGCTGCCTCGCCTGGGAGTTCGCGTCGACTAGTCCGCGATTGTACTGGTTCAGGCCGGAAGCGTCGAGCTTCATCAGCTCTATTTGCTTCGCGGCCTGCTTCGCCTGGTTGGATAACTGCTTCAGAGGCCCCGACATATTGTCGATCAGGCCGACCACGGCGGCGGTCTGGAAAGTCTGCATGTCGGCTTAC
>NZ_JNWO01000111.1 GCF_000716435.1 Streptomyces xylophagus | reverse complement strand
CGGGGATGTGGACGGTGGCGCCGGTCTGTCGGGCAACGGCCTCCTCTTGGAGGCCGGCCTTATACGCGTCATAGTCGCTGGTCCGGACGCGGAAGTTGCGGCCACCGACTCGGGCGGCGGGAAGTACGCCGTTGTGGATCATCCGATAGACGGTCATGCGGGAGAGTCGGAGCTCAGCGGCAATCTCGTCCACCGTGACGTACTGCGGAAGGGGTGGTGTGGTGTTCGTCACGCGCTTTTTCTCCTACCGCCCGAGGTTCTTTGCGCGCAGGCTTCTGACCTGCGGGTTTGTACACCTACGGGGGATTTATCGCGGGGAACGTTTTAGCGCTCCCTGGGAAAATTTCCGCAGGTCACACCGCAACCATCCGCATGTGGAGAAAGTCTGAAGACAACCGGGGATGAAAAAGTCGACTTCCCGGGACCGTGCTACTCTCTGAAGTGCGCCAACCGTGGGGCGCGTGTTCGCCGGTCGAGGTCTTTCGCTTTTTACTCCCGGCAACCCAATCCCCGCGACAGACGGTTTGGTGCCGAGTGAGGCCCCAGAGGGGTCTTGATGGGGTGATGGCCCGTCAAGGCTGATCTCTGGGGTCTCAACCTTTCAGCACTGTACAC
>NZ_JNWO01000110.1 GCF_000716435.1 Streptomyces xylophagus | reverse complement strand
GTCCGAGGACGCTGCACGCCGGCTCGACGATCAGATCGAAGAGACCGCCCGCAGCATCCAGGCGCTGGAGGCCGAGTTCGCGAAGACCGGCGACTTCAAGCTGGTGTCGTCGCTGAACCGGCATATGGGCCTGCTCAAGCGCCAGCTCAAAGCTAGGGACCTCTTCAACCCGGCCGAGGCGACCAAGGCCGGTACGGAGATGGCCGGGCAGGTCGCGGTCTCGTTCGGTGCCAAGCTGGGGCCGCTGATTGCCCGGGCGCCGATGGCAGGCATGAACCCGGCCGTGGCGGCGATCGCCGGGCCGCTCGCCCTTGGTGCCGCGACCCTGGTCGGTGGGGCGATCGCGGGCGCGGTCGTCGGCCGCGCCGGTATCGGCGGGGTGGCCGGCGGGCTGGTGCTGGCGGCCCGGGACGGCCGGGTACGCGACGCCGCAGCCGGGGTGGGTGACGAACTGAGCGCGATGCTCGGCCGGGCCAGCGCGTCGTTCGTGCCGGCGACGATCGAGGGTCTCGACATCATCCGGGCCCGGGTGTTGGGCATGGAGCCGCAGCTCAAGCGCATGTTTGCTGCCGCGTCTCGGCTGGTGGAGCCCCTGGTTGACGGCGGTCTGCGCGGTGTTGAGCGGGCCCTGCCAGGGATTGTGCGGGCG
>NZ_JNWO01000109.1 GCF_000716435.1 Streptomyces xylophagus | reverse complement strand
CCGGTCTCCTGCGGAGCCGCGCCGCGCAGGTGCTTCGCACCTGAATTCGTTGCCGAATTCCTTCGGAATTCCCAACTGAGTTTCACCGGGAGGGGGTTGGAGTTCCCGCCCCGAGGGCGCCGGAATGCGTCGCGAATTTCCCCGCGAGAATTCCCCGAATTCGACCGGAAAGCGTTTCGAGATTCCCAACTCATTTGACCGGCAAAGCCGTTGGGAATCGAGTTGGGATGTTTCCGAGAATAGCGCTGGATTCCCCAACTGGGGGAGCCGGATTGCCCGGTGACTTTCCGTCATAACTGACCCGGAATCACCCGACCGAGGGGGACGAGCCGGTCCTCGGGTACCGGCCTGCGGCCGGACGAGCGGGTCCTCGGCACCGGGCCGACCGAGGGAGGCCCGGGGACGAGCAGGGGCTCCCGGCTGACCGAGGCGGCCCTCGGCACCGCCGGACGAGCAGGGGCCGCACATGGCCGGGAGCGGGCCGGAGGGACCGAGCAGGGACCGAGGGGGCCCTCGGCTCCCTGGCGGCGGCTCACGGGCGGACGAGCCGGTCCTCGGGGCGGACGAGCAGGACGGCCAGGACGTGGACGAGCCGGTCCTCGGGAGGGCCCGGGGAAGTGCCGGCCGACCGAGGCGGCCACGGCCAGGACGAGCGG
>NZ_JNWO01000108.1 GCF_000716435.1 Streptomyces xylophagus | reverse complement strand
CGGACGTGGTGCGGGGCCGCGCCACGGGTGCGGGCGGGCTTGCGGTGATGTTCTCCGGGCAGGGCAGTCAGCGCCCGGGGATGGGGCGGGAGTTGTATGCGGCGTTCCCGGTGTTCGCGCGGGCCTTCGACGCGGCGTGCGCGCATCTGGACGTGGAACTGGGGCGTTCGCTGAAGGAGTTGGTGTTCGCGGAGGCGGGCAGCGTTGAGGCGGGGTTGTTGGAGCGGACGCAGTTCACGCAGGCGGCGTTGTTCGCGGTGGAGTCGGCGTTGTTCGCTCTGGTGTCGTCGTGGGGGGTGCGGCCGGATGCGGTGATCGGGCATTCGGTGGGCGAGGTGACGGCCGCCTATGTCGCGGGGGTGTTCTCGCTGGCGGACGCGTGCCGGCTGGTGGCGGTGCGGGGCCGGCTGATGCAGGCCGCCCGCGAGGGCGGGGCGATGATCGCGATCGCCGCTCCCGCGGTCGAGGTCGCTGCGGCGGTCGCCGATTTCGCGGGCAGGGTGTCGCTGGCCGCGGTCAACGGTCCTGCCGCGGTCGTGGTGTCCGGCGCCGCGGACGCGCCCGCCGAACTCGCCGAGCGCTTCCGGCGGGAGGGGGTGCGGGTGAAGCGTCTGGCGGTCTCGCACGCCTTCCATTCCCCGCACATGGACACGGCGGTTGCCTTGTTCGAGGA
>NZ_JNWO01000107.1 GCF_000716435.1 Streptomyces xylophagus | reverse complement strand
ATGCTGCCATAACCGGCATACGTCGGCGTGGGACCGAGAGGCGTGCATCCGACCTCGAAGCATCCGGCGATGGGCTCGGGGATATCCGTCGTGTCTTCGCAGGTGATCGACCAGCCCGAGAGCTGCGCCATCTGCACGAAATAATCGCACGTAGCGCCGCCTTGCGCCGCGACCTTGATGCACAGGTTATGGCCGTACGGATCGCACTCGTCGTCTAACCCGTACTCTGCGATCCACTGATCGAGCGACTCGTTGACCGTCTTGCAGAAGAACTCGTCGACGTACTTGCAGAGCCGTTGGTAGGTGTAGGAGAGCACGTTAGCGTATGCTCTCCAATAGGAGTTCTGGACCGTACCCTCAACCGCCGCGCCATCCCAGGCCGGACCAGGCGGCATGAGACCAAGCACGGCGGGCAAGGCGTCGTCGGTGTTCTGCGGACACCAATGCGGGTCCTGTGGCCCCTGCGGGCATGAAAGCACAGGCATGGTGTATCCTAGCTGCTAGTGTTGCTGCTCTTGGTGAAGGTCACGCTCCGCAGGCACGGCATGATGCCGGGGCCGAACGTGATGTCAGTCGACGGGGCGAACACCGTGTTGCTACGCTCGCCGGTCGCATTGCTGACCGCCTGTTCGATCCACGACCGCGAGAGCGTGAAGAGATCGCCAGGGATGCTCGGCACCG
>NZ_JNWO01000106.1 GCF_000716435.1 Streptomyces xylophagus | reverse complement strand
GCGCCGTGGAAGTACGTCGCCGAGGCGCCGGACCGGTGGCTGGAGCAGTTCGAACGAGCCCGCGACAAATGCCTGGCGGCTGCGGCGGGCGGCACACGGTACGCGGCACGGCGCCGGTGACCGGCCGCCGAAGCACCTGTCGGGCCCCGCCCCGCCGCCCCTCCCTCACCTCGCAGGCCACCGCTGGCCCCTGGTCTTTCCCTCGTCCCCCCATTTGTGGAGGTATTTCCGTTGTCTTCCCCAAGAACCACCCACCGCCGCGCCCCAAGCGATGAGGACATGTTGCGGCAGCTCGGCTACAAGCCCCAACTGGCCCGCCGTATGGGCCCGTTCGGAAATTTCGCGCTCAGCTTCTCCATCATCTCGGTGCTGTCCGGGTGCATGACCCTGTTCGCGTTCGGGCTCATCACGGGCGGTCCGACGGTCATGCTGTGGGGCTGGGCCTTCGTCGGTCTGACCGTACTGTGCCTGGGTGCCGCGCTCGCCGAGGTCACCTCCGCCTACCCCGTCGCCGGCGCCCTCTTCTACATGGCCGGCAGACTCGGCGGCCCCAAGTGGGGCTTCTATACCGGGTACTTGAACCTGCTGGGCCTGCTCGGCGGCATGGCCGGCGGCAGCTACGGCATGTCGCTGTTCGTCGGCGCCTGGCTCAACCTTCAGTGGGGCTTCACCCCCACCCCCGGCC
>NZ_JNWO01000105.1 GCF_000716435.1 Streptomyces xylophagus | reverse complement strand
GGCCGGGGGTGGGGGTGAAGCCCCACTGAAGGTTGAGCCAGGCGCCGACGAACAGCGACATGCCGTAGCTGCCGCCGGCCATGCCGCCGAGCAGGCCCAACAGGTTCAAGTACCCGGTATAGAAGCCCCACTTGGGGCCGCCGAGTCGGCCGGCCATGTAGAAGAGGGCACCGGCGACGGGGTAGGCGGAGGTGACCTCGGCGAGCGCGGCACCCAGGCACAGTACGGTCAGACCGACGAAGGCCCAGCCCCACAGCATGACGGCCGGACCGCCCGTGATGAGCCCGAACGCGAACAGGGTCATGCACCCGGACAGCACCGAGATGATGGAGAAGCTGAGCGCGAAATTGCCGAACGGGCCCATGCGGCGGGCCAGTTGGGGCTTGTAGCCGAGCTGCCGCAACATGTCCTCATCGCTCGGGGCGCGGCGGTGGGTGGTTCTTGGGGAAGACAACGGAAGTACCTCCACAAACGGGGGGGACGATGGAGAGACCAGGGGCCAGCGGTGGCCTGCGGGGTGAGGGAGTGGCGGCGGGGCGGGGCCCGGCAGGTGCTTCGGCGGCCGGTCACCGGCGCCGTGCCGCTTCCCGTGTGCCGCCCGCCGCAGCCGCCAGGCATTTGTCGCGGGCTCGTTCGAACTGCTCCAGCCACCGGTCCGGCGCCTCGGCGACGTACTTCCACGGCGC
>NZ_JNWO01000104.1 GCF_000716435.1 Streptomyces xylophagus | reverse complement strand
GTATGGCGTTGAAACGCGCGAACATGCCGGGCCAAGAGTCCGGTACGATGGTTCGGCAGTTGGCGTCGCGTGTTCTGTCGCCGACGCGAGAAGGCCGCCAGTCGGCTATCGCGAACGGTATCGACATCGACTCGTTCAGCACGCACGGCCATCTCGACGCCGAGGGCCTGAGCGGCCTGGTGCGCGAACGGTTCGGCAAGGTACAAGCGCGAGGGCGTCAACGGCGACGCGTTGGTCGATGCGCTCATCAAGAAGAGTGGCTTGCTCGGTCTTCTGCAATATCTTGGCGTGAAGCAGGGCGCTCGCGGCATGGTGCTGACGGGCGACATCAACACGTACGAAGAGAACAAGAAGGCCGTCGAGCACGGCGTCGAAGTCGGCCGCGCCGAAGAAGTCGCCAAACAGCGTATGGAAGGCCTGGCCTTCGCCGTCGACAAGCTGAAAGCATCGTTCGAGCAGACCTCCAACAGTTTCGTCAAGGCGAACGAAGGATGGCTGGCAGCCGCAGCAAACGGCGGCTCGAAGATACTTCAGTTCCTCGATAGCCTTGAAGAGGGCAAGAAGCAGCGCCTCACGCTGGAAGCGGGCTTCATCACGCTCGTCGGCGCGACCGCTGGCGTCGTGAGGGCGTTCCAGTTGGCGCAATCGACGCTCAACGCCATAGCGGCCAAGAACGGCGTGCAGGGCTTGCCCGGCGCACCGGGAGCACCGGGCGCACCGGGCGACAAGGCGTCGAAGGCGTTCAAGTTCCTGACCTACGCGCCCATCGTCGGCGAGGCGGCCTACAGCTATCTCCAATGGTTGACCGAGAACAACCAGAAGAACGTCGACGCGCAGACCAAGAACCCGTCGCCGAACATCGTGAATATGGGTCGGATCGGAAGTCGC
>NZ_JNWO01000103.1 GCF_000716435.1 Streptomyces xylophagus | reverse complement strand
CAATAGGCTGCCGCGTGTTCCTTCGTCAGGCCGCGAGGGGCGATCTGGTCGGCGGGTAATATCACAGACCTTACAGTCTGTCCACAGGGATCGACGCCACGAACGACTTGGCCCGGCCGTAGAAGTATGCCCGTTGCTTGCACCGTTCGATATGCGAGTCCCGAGAGGGCGACGGCGGTTCGTTCAGCATATTGTCGACCGCCCTGCCTGCGATGTCCTCGGCGCTCGCCAGCGCGTCGTAGGCGTCGTCGAGAGCCTTCCGGCGCACCGCCACCAGGCGCAGGCGGCGCTTGGCGTGAAGGTCCCAGGCCACGATGCAGAGCAGGGCGGCCACGCTACCGTAGGTCAGGATGAGAGCCTGATCGTAGAAGTTCATGCCGCCAGCCTTTCCTGCTCGACCGTACCGGCCCCGCTGCGCGGATTGTTGTCGGGGGTGGGGTAGGCCTTCGCCAGGACGTTGACGCCTCGCACCCATGCGGCGTTGAGCTGCTTCATGGTCTCGGTGCTCGGGCACTTCACCAGCTCGACGATCAGGCCGCCGATCTCGTCGGCGATGTCCTTCAACATCTTGCGGATCAGGATGTCGGGACAGGCCTTCGAGGCTTCCCGCAGTTCGAAGAGAAACGACTTCATTGACCAAACCCAATAAGGTTAGCGACGACGATGAGAATCTTGACCGCGATCATCAGGCCGCATCCGAGGGAGACACCGCCTACGATGCCAATGG
>NZ_JNWO01000102.1 GCF_000716435.1 Streptomyces xylophagus | reverse complement strand
GCACCTGACGGGCGCACATCGTCTTCACCGCTGCGAGTCGTTCGTCGCCGACGAGCGGCAGACGGTGGCCGTCCTCGGCGACCAGGGCGACGGTGAGGTCGACGGATGCGCGGCGGGTCCAGGCGGTCATGCGGCACGCTCCAGGGCGCGCTGCCGCTTGATGTACGACTTGACGGCTTCGGGGTGGCAGCGGACCGCGATCGCGATGTCGGGGATCGGGTCGCCGGCCGCGTGGCGGGTCATGATTTCGGTGTGGTGGTCGACGGGCCGCGAGACACCGGTGGTCGGCTTCCGGAGTTTCTGCGGGGCGCGGAGCTGCCGGCGCTCCTTTTCGGTGAGGCCACCCCAGACGCCGTACTGCTCGCCTTCGTTGAGAGCGAAGTCGAGGCACTCCTCGCGGACGGGGCAGACGGTGGTGCAGATGCGGATGGCGGGTGCGGCGGTGGTGTCGGAGACGGGGTGCCAGAGTTCGGGGTCGTAGTCGCGGCAGGCGGCGTCGTCGCGCCATTCCTGGCTGGTCATCGGGTCACCTCCCGGATGGCGGGCATGAGCCCGGTGCGGTCGTCGGGTCCGGCGTGCAGCAGCCGGGTGGCGTAGTAGGCGGGAGCGTTGACCTGCCGTACGGCGGGCGCGATCGGGTTGTGGTCGGTGTTGGCCCGTTGGTGGGCGGGGATGAGCCGGTGGCCGTGTCGTCGGTCGGCGTCGTCGGTGGCGGCGTGCCGGCCGGCGTTGAGCAGG
>NZ_JNWO01000101.1 GCF_000716435.1 Streptomyces xylophagus | reverse complement strand
GTGCAGAACAGCTCGTCGAGTGTCTTCAATGGTGGTCTCCGGGTTAGTGGATGAAGCAGAGGGCGAAGAGCAGGACTTGAAGAACGATCAGTCCTGCGGCGAACGCGACCGTTTTGACAAAGCGCTGCGTGGCGACCATGTCGTCGAGATCGCGGGCGTATCCAGACCAGCGCATCAGCGTCGGCGTCCCTTGCGGTTGGCGCGGCCTTCGTTCTTGCGTTCGCGCTCTTGCCGCAGATACAGCGCGAAGTCGGGGTTGATGTTCTCGTACACGTCGACCAGGCGATGCAGCGCGTAGCGGACCATGATGCCAGCCTGCTCGGGCGACCATCGCCATCGCTGCGCAATGGTGCCGACCGTGTGTTCGCGGATGAGCAGATCGCGGAGCAGCTCGCGTTGGACGCGGTCGAGTTGATCGTCGACACGCTTCAGCGCGAACGCCGCGTTCAGCATGCGGTCGCTCGGGTCCTTCGGCGCTCCGCCGCAATCGCCCTTCGAGTGCATGCGTCCGCCGTTGATGCCCTCTTGGTCGAGCATGCGGCGATCCTCCGGCGAGAGAGGCACGGCCATCATCAGGTGATTGATCGTCGCCATCGTGTTCGAGCCGACCGGCGAGATCGCGAAGTAGTCGCCAGCGTAGTATTCGGCCGCCATGAACTGCGCGTCGCTGATCTTGTCCTTCACGCGATAGCGCAGATAGTCGATGGGACGGCCGTAGTCCTTGCGGGTCGCCAGGGCGACGCCCTCGGCGGTGCGGACGCGGACCAGCACGGAGTCGGGATCGGTGCCGTCGAGCACGGCGCGCATCGG
>NZ_JNWO01000100.1 GCF_000716435.1 Streptomyces xylophagus | reverse complement strand
CGGCCAGGTCGAGCTATTCGAGTTTATGCGGGACATACCGGAACGGTATTTCCTCTATATCAACGCAAAGACCAATACCGCCACAACGTGGAACGGGGAAAGGCTTGGCTCCGCGTCGTTTGGTCGAGAGTACCGCGACAACTTTGGCGGAAAGCGTGTCCCGGTAACCGTTCGCGCGATCAACGGCGCAACCTATCACGGCACATACTTTAAGAGCGCGGGCGACTATGCGCGCGTCAAGAAAGCGAAGGGTTGAGCCAATGGCAACCTTCGACACTGTCACGGGGACCGCGCCTAGCTATTGGGCGTCGTATTTCATCAATGGCGACGCTTCCGGAATGGAAGATTCCGAAATTGCACAAGCGGACAAGTTCGCCGCGTGGTTAGGCGGTTCAATCGTTAGCTGCGACGACGCGGGATTCATGCGCTGGCATGACGCGGCGCAGTTCGGCGTTCTCGCGAGCGATTGCCGAACCTATACCGCGCTAATCGAGAGGGATTGACCAATGCAAAAGTATCGCGCCGACAAATCGGAACATATGCCCGATGGATCAACCGCGTGGTTTGCGGTGTGGATGGGTGGCCCCACATTGGCGAAGGTCGAGAACTGCCGACTCGATAACATGGCGGGCGACATGCGCCGCACTGTTTACGTCACGGGGGAGCCCGACACGTATTTTTCCATTCCGGCTGTCTGTAGCGTCGCGGGTTGTCGCGTTAGAGGCTATCTCACGGGCGACGACAACGGGAATTACGTTTTCCGCCATTGCTACTACTAGGACGAAACCGCGCGCCAGGTAGCGCGGTCTGGCCGTTAC
>NZ_JNWO01000099.1 GCF_000716435.1 Streptomyces xylophagus | reverse complement strand
TAACGGCCAGACCGCGCTAGGCGCGGTTTCGTCCTATTTGTCAGGTGACACATACGACACGCTAGGCGTGCGAAAGCCTTTCACGTTGTGCGAAGTGTAGGAGTCGCGTCGGTTCATTTCACAACCGATAGCGGCAAAGGCGATAACGATACCGATTGAAACTGCGACGCAAACCGCGTCGCGCAGTGCTGCAAGGTATGCGCGGACCATTAGCGTGCCCTCGCGATGCAGAACGAAAAGCAAAACCGGCCAATGCGGATAAACCGCAAGCCGCCGACTCGTTTTGTGCTGAAATTGATTGCGTTCATGGTGTTCACGCTACCGGACGGGATTGGTCGGCGGAAACATTGCACGAAACGACGCGGTAGAAGTCTCGGCTGTAGCGCGGGCGATCATTTCCGCGCACCGAAGAAAAGGCGAGGCGACGATACATTGCGTCGAAAGCTTCGCTAGGGTCGCGTAGCCAAAGGCGGGCGATCCAATCGCACCCATTGAGCGTGCAACGAAAGCGAATGTCATAGGCCTTGCGACGCGGTGGCGTTGGCATTGGGCGAAAATTCAATTCGGTCATTGGCGTTTGTCCTTTCGAGCGTGTCGCCCCCGCGTGTGCGGTGGCAGGTGTGTAAGGTAGCACACCTAACGCATACAGCAAGCGTCTAGTTCGCCCCTAATGCCTGTATTCGTTGGCTTTCTTGCGTGTTGCGCGCTCGCTTAGCGCGCTCCGACATGCCACGCGCGCCAGCGTCGCGCCTTACGAGGCATGCAATGCGCGCATGCAAAGCAAGCCGCGTGCCACGCTCCGCGCTATCGCGCTGTAATAGAG
>NZ_JNWO01000098.1 GCF_000716435.1 Streptomyces xylophagus | reverse complement strand
ATCCATTTGAGGCGGCCGAACACTTCCCACACCGCGCCGCCGATTACCTTGGCGCTGACGTAGATGTTGTTCGGCCAGATGAAGGCGTCAGTGCCGGGCGTCTCCGCCCTGAACGCGTTGCGAGCGCGCACCACCATCGCCTTGATGTCGGGCATGTAGAATGCCATTACGGAAACTCCTGCCGCCAGATGCGGTCGAACTTCTGGTCGTAGATGAGCTGGCCGCTTTGGCTGTAGGCTTTCACGTCCAAGACGAGATGGCCGGGCACGACATCGACAGTCGCGCTACAGACGAACTTCGCAACAGCCCCTTGGTCGATCAGCGGTTGCAACGCTTCGTAAGCGTAGTCCTCTGCCTTCCTGGCCGTTTCGGTGTTGAGCGGCGAGCGGTACAGCAACCAGAGGCGCGAACCGAGCTTCGTTTCGTTCTCGTCGAGATCAATGTTGTCGCCCCACCAGCCCTTCGGATCGGTGCCCGAGGGGAGCTGGTCGTAGACTTCGGCTCGACGCCAGGTGAAAAGGGAAATCAGGATCGCCGTGTTGAGCGCATGATCGGCAGCCAGCCCGTAGGCATTGAGCGGGGCGTTCGGCCCTGCCAGCTTCCAGTCCGCGTACCACGTACTGAGATCGTCTGAGTTCCAATAGGTGTCCCACAGAAGGAACGGCTGATCGCCGTAGCCCTCTGTTTCTCTCATGCGGATGTCCATGTGTGGCCTATCCGATCTTGGCGTACACGTTGATCGACGGGCCGCTCTCGGTCATGACCTTTGCGTACGAGCCATCCGAGCCGTCGCCGCCGAGGAAGACCTTCTGGCCGTCACCAGGCTTGACCGTGATCTTGTTGTCCTGGGAGCGAATCTCCACCGTGCCGGTCTTCGCATTGACGGACAGACCGTCCTTGCC
>NZ_JNWO01000097.1 GCF_000716435.1 Streptomyces xylophagus | reverse complement strand
CGGCCGTATCTGGGTTGGTTCCTAGATACGGCCGATCAGTTAGATTGGGGGTCGTAAGGTGCATGTCATCTCACGCGCCTTACAAGCCTGTCAATTAAATAGCCCCGCTTAGACGTGAGCCGCCGCCCGTCCCCTCTCGTTGGTCGGCTTCTCTCTATATCTTGCCACCGCTGCGAGCGCGTTGTGCTTCGCCCACAGGAACTTCGGCCTGCCCTGGCCGGTGTCGTCGACCGCATCGTGCTCCGGCAGCGCGCCGTTGGTGATCCGGTTCTCGACGACCTTGCGCGACATCGACAGCTTGGTCATGAACCATTCGAGGCCCACATATTCGACGCCGGGCAACGGGCCGCCCTTCTCGTCGTCTTTGACGAAGCGGTCGTTCGCGATCCTGTCCGCCTGTGTCTGAACGCCTGAGAGCCTATCGCTGAACGACTTGTGTTCGGCGTAACCCGTAACGAGCGCGGCGGCCGTCTTGCCGGTGAGATCGGCGAGCCGCGTCTGCAACTCCATCGCCAACGCGTCGACCCTGCGACGTTCGGCGCAACCGTTCACGTAGTTCGCTTCGATCTGCGCGAGCAACAGCGCGGCGGTGCCGAGAGTGTTGCGCATGCCGGACGCGAGAGCGAGCAGATCGCCGACCTGCTTCTCCATGTTCTGCATGTTCTCGGTGATCGAGGCGAACATGCGGCGCGTCTTCAGGTCTTGGGTGTATTGATCGGAAGGGTGGAGAGACATGGGATGCTTTCAGTTGGTGGAGTGCGGAGGTTCGTGGGTGGGTCTCGTCGACCACTGCGGGGCCTTCCACGAAACGTGAAGGTTCTGCCCGAAGCAGGTGACGCAGTGGTGGGCCAGCGACGCGGCAACGTCTTGGTCCGGCATGGGCACGTCCTGGGTGGTCCGGCCGACCGCCATAGCGAGCGCACCGGCTCCGACGACGAG
>NZ_JNWO01000096.1 GCF_000716435.1 Streptomyces xylophagus | reverse complement strand
GCCGGTCATCACGATCACGGCCCCGCAGTCCCGGCCGTCGCTCTATTGGGCGGCGCGTCATGCGCTCTACGGCCTCGAAGACCGTTTCGTTCGGGTGCAAGCGCGCATACTCGAAGGGCTTCTGTTGGATATCGGAAGTGAACCCCACTCCCTGCTTATCCAGCTCTTGCGCGATCTGAAGCGGCGTCTTGTTGCGCCACTCGCCTTTATCGTGCTCGGCCGCGCTCTTGACGCTGTCGCGGCCCTTGGACGTGCCCGAAATCTCGACGGTGTGGTTGTTCGCGTCGAAGCTCGGCACCATCCGGTTGATGTAGCCAGTCACTAGGAGCTGACCGTTGGCGAGCACGGTTACGGGCGTGCCCGGCATGAAATTCCACTGCTCGTCCATCGCGTCCGTGGCGTCGGTCACCGTGAAGGCGAAGGCGCGCACGGCCTGGTTGGCGGAGTAGGACACGGCTGCCCGCGTGAACGCGGAGTAGCGCGCCCCGCCCGCAATGAGCGTGACTGTCGTTTTTTCGTCGGACATGTACGGGCTGATCCTCTGGCGAGGACGCCCGCACGGTTACCGCGCGAGCGCCTCGAATGTGCCAGGCATGAAGGCTGGTGACGCGACCTCGTTACGGTCGGCCAGCTCTTCGGCTCGGTAGACATCTTCGTAGAGACGCGCCGCCCAATAGAGCGACGGCCGGGACTGCGGGGCCGTGATCGTGATGACCGGCACGATGGTCGCCATCTTCTGCGTAATCGACCGCACGGCGTAGTCGCGAGCGGTGAGCATGATGTTGACGATCTCGTCTTCCGCGAACTGCTCGATCTGCGCGTTGAACAGCTCGACGACGGTGGCGCGTGCCTGGATGGCTTCCTTCCGCGTCAAGAACGTCTTGGCGCAGATCGCCTGCGCGAGCTTCATCAAGGCGAACGACCGGACCACACCACAGAACACGGTGCTATTGACGGCGTCGGCCGTGTCAGACGCGCTGATCGGCGC
>NZ_JNWO01000095.1 GCF_000716435.1 Streptomyces xylophagus | reverse complement strand
AACGTGCTGAGCGTCCACGACGAAGGCGTTGCCGAGACCGACGAGGACTTCGGCAGCGAGGACGAGTTCCACGAAATCTTCACCACCCCGCCTGTGTGGGCTCTGCCGAAAGGCAACCGGCTCGGGCTCCCCATCGCGGCCAGCGGTTGGTCCGATGATCGCTACAAGAAGGAATGACGGCATGGATCAATTCGAACAGGGCGTGTGGGCATCGCGGCGCTTGCTCAAGAACTACGCGCTCAAAAACATCGGCCATGCCGACGACGCGGACGATCTGGTCTCGCAGACGATGGTCAACGCGCTCGCCAACCGGAAGCGCTTCGACGGCCGCAATCTGGAAGGCTGGTTGATGACGATCCTGAAGAACCTGATCCGTGATCGGTTCAACAAGGGCTACCGCAAGCAGAAGGGCGGTGGCCCGCGCCTGCAACGGCTGACCTATACGGGCGAGCTGGATTACGCGGACCATATCGTTGCGCCGGAGAACCCGGAGCGCGCGATGATCCTGGCCGAGGCGTGGGATGCTTTGCTCGATCTCCCCGACGCGCAGGCGGATGCCGTTGTGCTCGCAGGGATCGGCTGCACGTATCAGGAGATGCAGGAGATAACCGGCGTCGCGATGGGGACGGTCAAGTCTCGCGTCCATCGCGCCCGTGAAGCGCTCGCCGGAGCGTTGTGAACTTCAAACAGGAGGACCCCCATGTCTACGTTCGTCTATGTGCAAGGCCTGAAAGGACCGGAGCCCCAGGTCTGGCACGAAAAGCCGTTCAGCGCCGCAGGCAGGCCGCCTGTGCCGCTGCAAGAACATGAGCTGACCGAGAAGATCGGGAAGCTCACCGTCTCCGAACTCGCGATCCTCTATCCGTACAAGGGAGCCTACGATGTCACCTGAAGACAAGGCCAAAGGGCGGGCCATGCAAATCGCTCGCATGCGCTTCAACTGCATCTTTCGAGAGGCGTGGGTGTCGATAGCGCGCGAGCGCGGTTGG
>NZ_JNWO01000094.1 GCF_000716435.1 Streptomyces xylophagus | reverse complement strand
CCCCGCAGCCGTCGCGGACCACCCCGTGGCCCGACCCGGCACCGATCCGACCGGTCGTCGACCCCCGACACACGCCGGACCCGTACGTGGACGCTGTCGGCGACATCCGGGGCGCCCACCTCGGACTCACCACCCACCTGCGGTACCACCCGGAGTGCGGCCAGCAGTGCCCGGACTTCGTCGAGCTGTTCGATGCGATCGGCACGGCGCTGGACAGCGTCCGACCGGCGACGCTGCGGGCGGTGGCGTGATGGCCCAGACGATCACATACACCCCCGACCCGGCCCTGTCGTACTGGCCGACCCCACCCGAGGTGGCCGACGACCTCGTGTACGAGGCCCTCTGCCCCGGCTACGCGCAGGGCGAGGGCGGGAACGGGGTGCCCCGCCTGCGAGTGCTGGAGCCGTCCGCCGGTGAGGGCCACCTGGCCCGCGCCATCCGGGAGTACCTGCCGTACGCGCACCTCACCGTCGTCGAGCCGGCACCGAGCCGGGCCGCCGCGCTGCGGGCCACGGACCTCGCCGACGATCTCGTCGAGTCCACGCTGGAGGACTACCTCACCACCGAGCCGGCCCCGTTCGACCTGATCTTCATGAACCCGCCGTTCACCCTGGCCAACCGGCCGGAGGCGTGGGCCGACCACGTCCTCGCCGCCTACAACCACTGCCTGATGCCGGGCGGGATGCTCGGCGCCATCGTGCCGCCCGTGGTGATGACCGGATCATCCCGCCGGGTGCGAGCCATCCGGGAGGTGCTCGGCACCGCGTTGGGCCGGTACCCGTCCGGCACGACGGTCTACAGGCGGGGCCGGGTGTGCCCGTGCGAGAAGGGCCCCTTCGTCAAGTCGGTCGGGGCGGGGATCCGCCCGGTGAAGTTGTGGGTCGAGAAGCCGTCGGGGGCGGAGTGATGGCCGCCGTCATCTTCCTCGCCGGGTTCACGCTCGGCGCCGTCGCCGCCTACCGCCTCGCCGTGCACCTGTCTCTTATACACATCTCCGAGCCCACGAGACA
>NZ_JNWO01000093.1 GCF_000716435.1 Streptomyces xylophagus | reverse complement strand
GCGGCAGCCCTGCGATTACGGCGAAGTCGTCCACCATCCCGATCCGGATAAGTGGGAGAACGGCTACACCAACGGGGCGTCGTGCCTGGTGCCTGGTAGCAATCTCGGCCAGGGGCCGGACACTGACGAGTCGTGTTGCTTCATCTGCGGCTACTACGATTTCAACCCGCCCGACAACGTCGCACCGTCCAGCACGTACTGCCAGGACGAGGCGCTGCGCTTCGACTTCGAGTGCCCGCGCACCGACGTTCCGTCCGATGGCGTCATCACACCCAAGCTGCACACCGCTGGCGCGTATGACGACAACGGAAACTACAGTGAGTGGGGGCACGCGTTCGTGTGGACGGTGACTGTCGACCTGGCGGCCTCGCAAGCGGCGCAAGCCGCGCAAGCAGCCGCAGCGCCGAACACCGATCCGGGCAGTCAGGCCGGTTGTCTGATGGCGGGCAACATCACCTTCCCGAATGCCGATGGTGAGATCGGCGGAACACCCATCTGCAACGATAACACGGTCGGCGACACGCCGACGTTCGTGCTGTGCTTTCTCAACCGCATCAAGCCCGCACACACCGTGTTGAACGTGGAAATTCTTCAGCCATGAGTCTTTTCGGACCTCAGAACGCCAACGCTGCGACTGCATTGCCTGATGGCACGCAGCGCCAGCGCTACGGCGCGCAACAGACGTATGTGAAGGACGCGTAAGCGCCCGGTATGTCAGACGGTACGGTGCTCGATGCGGCTTTCTACAACCGCATCATCTCCAATCTTGAGTACGTCGTATCCCAGGGTGGCGCAGCGGGCTTGCCTCCTGGCAGCGTGAACGCCCTGCACCAAGGCATTCTCGGCGTAATCGGGGAGGGTGCGCCAGGAAACCTTCAGACGGTCGCGCAGCTCGCGGCTGCCATCAACGACGATCCCCAGGTGTGGACGACGCTTACCGGCCAGATCAATGCTTGCGTCCGGTTCGACAAGAATCAGACGTTGTCTCCCTCGCAGGTTTTGCAGTTCCAGCAGAACGTAAAGCTGATGAACGTGGCGTTCACTGGCAACTATGCCGACC
>NZ_JNWO01000092.1 GCF_000716435.1 Streptomyces xylophagus | reverse complement strand
AGGCTTGTGTTCGTGAGAGAACGGACCCCACGGCCGGAGATGGTCTTCGAATCGGCGCAGTTCGATGCGCTGGTCAGGGAGCGTCACGGCCTCACGACGAAAGAGGCGCAGGCCGCCTGGCTCGGCATCCCGCGCCCCACCTACTCCAAGGTCGCCAACGGCAGATCCCGACCCAACAGCGAGTTCATCGCGGCGGTCTGGATCAAGTGCCCCAACGACGCACAGAGCCTCTTCCGGGCGGAAGTCCGATGACCCGCCTGCTGCGCACGACAGAAGAGATCCGGGCCGCCGGAGCGGCCGCGGTCGCCGACTGGCCGCCGCTCACCGACCAGCAGGTCGACCAGATGGTCGCGCTACTCACCCCGGTCCGCAGCGAGGTGTGGGTGCTGCTGTCCCGCGAGCACCCCGACGACCGCGCCCAGCGTCCCGCCAACGAAAGGACGGCGGCATGAGCGCCGACATCGAGGTCTTCCAGTTCCCCGCCACCGGACAGCAGGTCCGAACCCTGCTCCGCGACGGCGAGCCCTGGTTCGTCGGCCGCGACGCGTGCGAGGTGCTGGGGATCGCAGACCCCCGAGCCTCGCTGAACCTGCTCGATGAGGATGAGCGGGACAGTGTCCCGGTCATCGACTCGATGGGCCGAACCCAGCAGACCATCGCGGTCAGTGAACCCGGCCTCTACTCGCTGATCCTCCGCAGCCGGAAGCCGCAGGCGAAGGCGTTCAAGCGGTGGGTCACCCACGACGTCCTCCCGGCAATCCGGAAGACCGGACGGTACGAGGTGGCCTCGCAGTTCGCCATCCCGCAGACCTACGCCGACGCCCTCCGGCTCGCCGCGGCCCAGGCCGAGGAGATCGAAGCCCAGGCCGCCCGCCTGGCCGTCGCCGAACCGAAGGCCGAGTACGTCGATGGGTTCGTCAACCCCGACGAGGACGCCTCGCTGATCCGGGTCTTCGCCGGGCAGGTCGGGGTGGGGGAGAAGGCCCTCCGTGAGTGGATGGTCGCCCGGAAGCTGATCTACCGCCGTGAGGTCGAGCAGCGCTGGTCGCGCTCGCAGCAGCGGATGGTTCCGGTCTACCAGTGGCTCGCGTACGCCGAGCACGCGGACTG
>NZ_JNWO01000091.1 GCF_000716435.1 Streptomyces xylophagus | reverse complement strand
CGGAGATGTGTATAAGAGACAGGAGAACTCCGATGGTTAAGGTTGTCACCACCAAGAGCGTGACCTTCACGACCCCTGTGCTTGACGCTAAGGGCAAGCCGCAGATGACCAAGCTCAAGTACAACAAGCGTGAGATCGAAGCTCCGCTTGTCGACCACCAACGTCACTTGGCTGGCACGGTGATCGAGGTCGACAAGGAATTTGCCGCCGATCTGATCGCGCGCAAACTGGCACGCGTGCCGGATGTCGCTCTCGATGACGTGGTCGATCCGATCAAGCAGACCGAGACCCAGGCACAGGCCGGCCCCCTCGCTTAACGCGCGGGGCTTCGGTCCCCGTCTAGCTCGGTAGGACACCATGTCTAACACGATTGCATCAATGACGGTTGACGATCTCAAGACGACCCTTCGCGATGTCATTCGCGAAGAACTGAGCGCAGTCGGTATTCTGGCGACAACTGCCGAGCAACGCGTGAAGACGCAGAGCGATTTCGACTTCCTGCGTCGGGTTCATTCCATGTGGGAAAGCTCGGTCAACAAAGTCGGAACGGCTGTTGTGCTCGCCGTCATGGGGCTCGCGGCAACGCTGGTTGGCCTCGGGTCCATCAAGTTCGGGAAGTAAGCCATGCTCGTCTATTCTACACAGGTACAGCCGGATTGCCGGTCTGTGGTCGTTCCGGCCTGCGAGCCGGACGTAAATGCGGAGCAGGGTGCCGACATTCCGGCGCTCGCCTGTTTCCAGCTCCGGCTCCGCGACACCATCGACTACAAGGTCGACTTCTCGCAGTGGCTTCAGGCCAACGGCAACGCGCAGCTCAACGCGGCGAACTTTGCAGCGGCGTCGAACAGCCCGTCGACGCCGAGCATCACAGGCCAATCCTTCAGCCCGGCCGGTAAGACGGTCGTCGTTTTGAAGGCCGCCGACAATGCCAAGGTCGGCGACGCTTACTGGCTCGACGTGACCGCGACCGTTGCGGCCGTCGTGGCTGCGAGCGCGGCCGATGTCGCCATCCCTGCACGCACCATCGTACGGCGCATCCATGTCGTCGTGGCCAGCGGTTAGTTTCTTCGACGACGAAGCGGAAAGCACCAGGGGCATCATCGAAGCTGTCTCTTATACACA
>NZ_JNWO01000090.1 GCF_000716435.1 Streptomyces xylophagus | reverse complement strand
GCCTACGATGCCAATGGCGGTCCCCTTCAGGATCGCCACGGCGCATTGCTTGAAGCTCCGCATCAGTCTGTCTCCACGCGTTTGAAGTAGACGCGGTAGACCGAGAAGCGGGTCTTGACGATCACGTCGCCGTGTTGGTCGAAGAACATCTCTTCGATGCGGCTTGTGGTGATCGGCTCGCCGTCGATGAAGCGACCCTTGGTGTCGCCGTAGACAGGGCCTTTGACGCAAGGCGCATGCGTCGGATCGCTGGCCGTATCGTTGTAGAAGACCGCTTCCTTGATAGTGCCGTGGACCTGCATAGGTTCCTTTCCGAGAGGCTTGCGATTCTCCGCCCACACGAACTTGTTCTCCGTGGGGCTGAGCGACTTCGAGTTCTGATCGCCAAGCGTCTCGGCGACGAGAGCCCACATGGGGTGATGGTGGGAGCCCGCGCCGAGCCTCCACTGCGTCGTGTTCTGATTGACGAACTCGCGGAAGAGGCGCAGCGCGGTTGTCGGGTCGATGGCGGCCATCAGAACTTCTTCCCGTTGGCAGCCAGGCGCTTCCGGCTTGTGGTCCGCGCGATGCTTGTTGTACTCGCGCTTCTCGGCGACAGCGGTCCACAGGTCGTAGCCGTGCTGCTTCGCGTACCCTTCGATCAACGCGATGGCGTGGATCAGCCGCAACGCGCGATCGCGATTCGACATTGCCCGGTTGACGTTCGTCACCATGCGGCTGATGCGGAGCAACGCCTGACCCTTGTTGGCCGGGAGATCGTCGACAGGGGTCTTGAAGTTGAACGACGACGAGAGCGGAATGCTACCGAGGATGTCCCCGATGCGAATGACAGCGTCGGCCAACTCGACTTCCGCCATCTTCCGCTTCGGCAGATGGTCGTCCATCAAGTTCTTGCGCTCACCTTCCATACACTCCGCCAGCTCGGACACGACGAGCATGAGCATCTCGCCCATGTTGCGGTTGAGCTTTTCGCCGGTCGCCGGATCGTGCCACCAGTGCGCGTTGGCCGCATGGACTTCCTGCGCCCATGCGTTCAGGCTTGCAGGACGGCCCTGCTCGAAGCGACGAAAGTCCCATCCCCCGCTCTCGCCCTTGTTGTAGTCGTCGTTTTCGAGAACAGCGTATCCGTTGTGGAAGCCGACGATGTTGTACGTCTTGCCGACCGTTAGACGACGGTTACCCTCGATGCAGCGAGCGGGGCCAAGCTTCAGCGCGCCCTTCTTCCGATTCCAC
>NZ_JNWO01000089.1 GCF_000716435.1 Streptomyces xylophagus | reverse complement strand
CTTCCTGCGCAGCGGCGGCAACCAGCCGAACCAGTACGGCGGCCGAGGTCGCGGTGATGGGGCCGGGTGGACGGATTCGATCCACGCCGTGCCGAAGTCTGATGGCTTCAAGGATGTCAACGTCCAGGGCACCGTGACCGGCGCGGCCGAGCTGCACAACATGATGCAGATCGAAGTAAGGCCGTCGCAATACTTCGAGGGCCTCATCAAGCGAGCCGAGAGCGTAGCGACGATGTCGCTCAACGGATCGCTCGGTACCAGCATGCAAGGCCCCGGCGACAACGGCACCAAACCCGCAGCGGCAAACGCTCTTACCGGGACGAAGTAAATGACCTGTCTCTGCATTGACGACCTGCGCCCCGCCTCGTTTCGGGGCGTAGGTTTCTTCGTGGCGTCCGACCAGGGCGAATACGGGCGGCGCGGCCCGGTCCATGAGTACCCGAACCGCGACAACCCGTACTTCGAAGACCTCGGGGAGAAGGCGCGCAAGTTCACCGTCAACGGCTACCTGTTCGGCGACGATTGGGTGTCGAAGAAGGACGCAATCGTTGCCGCCTGCACTGCGCGCGGCCCGGCGATCCTACAGCTCCCGACCGAGGGAGCCACGATGGTTGCGTGCCAAAACCTGTCGGTCTCGCGCACGAAAGACGAGTGCGGCTACTACGCTCTGAAGTTCCAGTTCGTCGTCGCGAGCTTCTCCGCGCCTGGCGCTATAGCAGCCGAGTTCGAGAGCCTGATCGGCAGCATCTTCAGCGCTGCGATCCCGACGTTCACGACGTTCTTCGACAACACGTACGTTCCGCGCAACACGCTGAACTTCGTGTCCGAGAACATGACGGATCGCATCTCGCAGTACAGCTCCGACGTGGTCTCGGCTATCGAGGGCATGCCGACGAACAACCCGACGCTGGCTACCGACGTGGTCCAGGCGGGTGTCAGCATCTTCCAGAACGCCGCGACCTATGCGCAGCCCGGCACTGATAGTGGTGCTGTGCTCGCTCAACAGACGATACCTGCGCAGACCATCGCGGCCATAGCGAACGATACGGGCGTTACGAAGATCGGCGACAGCGGCGTCACGATCCAGACCGGCGCGGCTGCCATCGTTCCAATGATCGCCTACACGATCAACGGCATCGGGAACGCACTGACGAGCGACGTGGTCATTCCGACCTTGACGAGCTTCGCGACGTGGAGCGTCAACGAGGTCAGCCTGGCAGACTTGCAGGCGCAGGT
>NZ_JNWO01000087.1 GCF_000716435.1 Streptomyces xylophagus | reverse complement strand
TGCCGGGGGCGATCCCCGGCACGCAGCGGTGGGACCGCAAGGCGATTGATTGGTATCTGGACCGGGCTTCCGGTCTGCCTACCGAAAAGACCGTCTCGGGCGATCCCCTCGCAGACTGGCAGGCTTCCAGGCGGAGGGCTGTCAGCTAGGAGAGCGTGATGCGCGTAGACCTGTTCGGCCTGTTCTGGTCCGACGCCAAGATCGGCGGCGGCAAGAAGCGTCGGTACTACTACGCGTGGAAGGGCGGCCCCCGCATCAAGGCGAAGTACGGCACGCCCGCATTCATCACCGAGTTCAACGAGCACATAGCGAGCAAGAAGACCGTGTCAGACGCCACGGTCTTCGCGCTCATCGTCGAGTTCAAAGCGTCGTCCGAGTACCGAGTGCTCAGCGACAAGACGAAGAAAGACTACCTCCGTTACATCGCCCTCATCGAGCAAGAGTTCGGCACGATGCCGATTGCGGCCGTCGAACAGAAGGGCGCGCGTGGCGTCTTCAAGACCTGGCGCGATGGGTTCGCAGACAAGCCTCGCAAGGCCGACTATGCGTGGACCGTGCTCGCCCGCATCTTCTCCGTCGCCAAGGATCGCGGACGCATCAGCGTCAATCCCTGCGAGCGCGGCGGCCGTCTCTACGAGGGCGGGGATCGCCTCGACAAGATATGGTCCGAAGCGCAGCTCGGGCTCATGATCGAGAAAGCCCCGGAGCGGATCGTCGACGCGCTCATGCTCGCGATCTGGACCGGCCAGCGGGAGGGCGATCTGATCCGCCTGCGCTGGTCGGATTACGACGGAACCTACATCAGGCTCACGCAGCGCAAGACCATACGCCACGGCAAGGTCGCCAAGGCCAAGCGGGTCACCATCCCTGTCAGCCCCGTGCTCAAGACCTACCTCGACTCCATGAAGCGGGTCGGGCCGCTGGTGCTGACCAACTCTCGGGCCAAGCCGTGGACAGAGGACGGCTTCCGGTCGTCCTGGGGCGACGCCCTGATCGACGTGGGGATCAACGAGGACTTGACGTTCCACGATCTGCGCGGCTCAGCGGTGGTGCGCCTGGCGCTCGCCGAATGCACAGTGCCGGAGATCGCCACGTTCACCGGCCACAGCCTGAAGGACGTGGAGCACATTCTGGACCGGCACTACCTCGGGCGCGATCTGCGCCTGGCGGAGAGCGCGATGGCGAAGCTCGCTGGCATGTTTGCGTCAGGAGCTTGTAAGGTCGAGGGGAACGAACCGGGCTCGTTTACGTCAAAGACTGTTCAAAGACCCGCTGACAGGTTCTAGTTTTGATCTCGCGAAGGGCTGCCAACCTATTGATTTGATTGGTGGGCGCACCAGGGCTCGAACCTGGGACCCGCTGATTAAGAGTCAGCTGCTCTA
>NZ_JNWO01000086.1 GCF_000716435.1 Streptomyces xylophagus | reverse complement strand
GTCTTCAGCGGCTTGCTGAGCTTGATGTTGCGGGCCATCGGTCAGTCCTCAGAACTTGGTCTGTGTCACGTTGCCGGACGTGATGGTCAGGCCGGAGATCGCGCCGGTCTCGGTGTCGATCTTCGGTCGCCCCACAACGACGGCTTTGGTGAACATGTAGCGGCGTCGAACCTGGGTCAGTTCGATGGTGACATCGAGCGGGCACGACATGACCGCGTCGAGGTCCATGTCGCAGCTATCCGACAGCACGATCTCCGCGCTCGCGGGCACGGGCTTCGTGGTCGTATAGATGGTGCCATCCTGATTGGATGCGACCGTGCGCTCGAAGTTGGTCGGCTCGACAGTGACCGACGACCGCGCCGACCATTGCGCGCCGTTGGCGGTGATGCGGACGAGACCGCCCGCCGCGTAGCAGCAATCAACCATAGTGTGGTTCCTTTGACGCAAAGCGAAACGCCGCCCCGAAGGACGGCGTTTTCGCGGATTGCGATGAGTGTGAGCTTACAGACCTGACCGCTTAGGCAGTCGGGAACTGCGGGTACGACGTGGCGTTCACCGCCAGGACGCGCAACTGGTTGACGTGATCCAGCGGCAGGAACGTGTCCACGCGATCCGGATTGTCGGCGTTGCGCTCGACGATGAGCAACTGCGCGAACAGGTCCGAGTTCTCGAACACACCGTCGTCTTCGAGCAGCTTGTACGCATGGATGAACGCGTTCTTCAGGTCGTCCGCCGTGGCGAAGCCCTGAAGGTTGTTCGGGTTCTTGTCGACCAGCGCCGCACGCGGATACGTCTGCGTCATGTAGGCCATGATGTAGCGCAGGCCGTACGTGAGCTGAGCGATGGTGTTGACGTTGAGCCACGACTGGTCGGGCGAACCCCAGGCGTTGCGCTGGTAGGTGGTGATGAGCCGGTCGATCTGGACCGCACCGTCCTGCACGCGATAACCCGACGCGCCGCTGAAGTAGAAGCTCTGGCGCTGCAACGTGCTCCACTGATCGCCGATGGACTTCGGCGGGAGGATGCCGATGAGTTCGACGGTCTGAAGCGGACGCGACAGCTCGGGCGGAGCCTGGAAGTGCTGCGCGGTCTGCGCACCCACAGCGGCGGCCCACAGATAGGTCGGCTGCGGCGCATTGTAGACCGGCATGATCGACGTGTGCCAGGAGTTGCGCGCCGACGTGAACGTCTGCACGGTGCCAGCGGTGCCGGACATCGACGTGATCTGGTGACCGTACATCTGCGACATCGGACCCCAACGCGCATCCAGCCAGGCCTCCATCTGCGTCAGCGTCGCGCCGATGCAGTAGGGCATCACGATCCAATCCCACTGCTCGTCGCCCATGTTGGCGATAGCGTTGGTGATATCGGGATCGCCGTTGCCGCCCGTGAGCTGGACAATCG
>NZ_JNWO01000085.1 GCF_000716435.1 Streptomyces xylophagus | reverse complement strand
GGAGATGTGTATAAGAGACAGGTTGAACCGTACACCATAGCGAAATTCTTGGAATCGCAACGCTAGGACGAAACCGCGCCTAGCGCGGTCTGGCCGTTACGCGGCCACTGATGAGTCCAAGTCGAAAGGTACTAACGCCATGAATCCCACTGTTTACATTGATGGCCGATTGGCCGACCATATCGGCGCAATCGGTTTGCGCGAGATTGCCAATCGTGTTTCAACGCTCGCGCTACAGCCGGTTGACGTTATGACGCATGGCGAGTCGCGATATCACTCTGACAAGCGCATTACTGGCGCGGTAGAAGCGAAGAAGGCCTAACGAGATGACAAACCGCGATTTTGCTATGACGTGCTTTGCCCTCGCTTGCTTGCCATGCGCCGATAACGGCGCGGGCGATTCGTGCGACGAACCGCCATAGCTTTGCCCTAGCGTTGCGACGCTAGGGTTTAAGCCGAAAACGCCGCTAGGGAGTTGATCCTTAGCGGCGTTTTTTTTCGTCCAATTCCGCGCCGCTCATTCGCTCAACCCGCCCCAATGGTACGAAATACCGGGCGACGGATTGAGCGCATGGGCGCGCGCCTAATGCGATCCTAGAGGCATGTTGCACTTTTATCGAAATGCCACACCGCGTTTTCGGCCGAGTGGCCGCGCATACCTCGGCGATTGTGGCTTTTGAGCACTGACGAGATCGCACTGTCATCAATCCGCGGTTGCGACCCGCGACGGGGTATTCGACACGTCGCTCCCGCCAGCGCCGTATCTACTCATCGTCGCGGGTCGCACAGAGCCAGGAGAGCATGCCCCCCGTCTGCTCGTATCCTGGCGAGCCAATCGCTTGGCTCCACGCGCCTCAACGCGTGCTGTTTGGGTGAGCGGCATGGATCGTGAAGCGCATCGTTCATAACGGTGATGCACAGCTCGTTTGGGGTATGAGCTGATGATCCCTGTGAGCGCAGTTCTCTCGCCCTTGATCCATGCCACTCAGCTCGTTTCGCAGAACGTGAATTTTTGGTTTTTCGTTCTGCGAATTTTCGTTTTCTCGTTCTGAGAAAAGTCGTTCAGAGGGGGTATCGAATTGCACGGGGATGGCGAGGCCGCACCGACCTTCATATGGCGGGTGCCCTCACCTTGCCTGCTATTCCCCGAATAGCGCCCATCCGCGACACGGCGCTGACCTAGCGCATAGTGGATGGCCCTGAACACACGTGACGCACGCGGCCGTGGTCTACGGCAACGCCTTTATGGTCAGAGGCATGAGGGGCTCTTGTCTGTGTATCAGGCCAGGTTGTTGAGCTGCGCAGCGTCGAACTGCGCGAACACGTCCTTCAACCAGCTTCGCGTGTAGCCGCGCAGCACGAAGGACGCCTGGCTTCCGATGAAGTCGTGGAACGGTTGCGCGACCGCGTCGACGGCCTTCGCCGCTTCCCCATCCAGCCGGGGAATGTTGAGCGCGCCAGCCGGTACATCGTACGCGGTGTCGTCGATATGGTTCGCGAGCACAACGTGCTTCGATCCTGCGAGCGCTGCCATCACGGGCTTGATCTCGTCGAGCGATTGCGTCGCAGGACCGACGACATGCAGCACAGTGATGCGCAGCTTGTTCTGCTTCGCCGCGTCGAAGAAGCCGACAACGTCGAGCGTCTTCAGCGTGGGCGACAACAGACCGGCGCACACGTCGACGACGGTCACCTGGGTCGATTCCAGGTAGTCGAACACCTTGACCTGATCGGTCGACTTGGTGATGTCCACGATCTGCGCGCGGCCAGGAAAGAAACGTTGCAGGCCGCCGCTCGGGGATTGCGTGTCGAACGCGCGGAAGTCGATGCCGTTGGCACCGTAGTAGCCGAGCAGTGCGCGGCTCAGCATGGTCTTGCCGACGCCACCTTTGTCAGCGCCGACGAATACCAGATGCGGGATGTTCATGGGGGTCTCCGGTTATGTGC
Source organism: Streptomyces xylophagus (assembly GCF_000716435.1). GTDB lineage: Bacteria > Actinomycetota > Actinomycetes > Streptomycetales > Streptomycetaceae > Streptomyces > Streptomyces xylophagus. The sequence goes on along the minus strand of NZ_JNWO01000085.1, from coordinate 185 downwards.
CGCTCGCCGCTTTCGCGCGGATCACGGCTTGTTCGAGTTCGTGCATGAGCACCGGCCCCAACTGCGTCGGGATCGCCGAAGCAATGTGGTACGTGCTCGGGTTGCCGGGCCGGATCATTTCCTTCGGGATGATCGGACCCCACAATGTTCTGATCTTGCCGCTCTTGTTGTGCTTCCCGATACGC
>NZ_JNWO01000084.1 GCF_000716435.1 Streptomyces xylophagus | reverse complement strand
GCTTGCGCCCTTCGAGGTACGTTTCGAGCGCGGCCTGAACGTCGAGTTGCAGCTTGACCGCGTTCGCGTAGACCAGCGGGTTCTCGTCGGGATGCGCGGCCAGGTGGTCGAGCAACTGTTGGAGGCTGAAGAACGCCTTGGGGTGGGCCGTCAGCGCCGCGAGTGCGTCGAAGGTCTTGCGGTCGATCATCATCATTGATCGGTCCCCAGGCGCACGTCCAACATGCCAGCGCCGTCGCGGACGGTGCGCTGTGCCGGAGGATCGAGGACGTTGATGGCGGCGATCCGCGCAGCTTGGATCAGGTGTTGCCCGAGCTGGTTGGCGGCTTTCGGGTCGAGCGTGGTCGAGTACCCGAGATCATCGTCCTTCAGGACGACGGCCTGGTTGTTGTCCGCTTCGATGCGGATGGTGATCTTGGCACCGAGATCGGTGCTCACTTCGCGTGTGTACTGGCGCATGGATCAGGCCGCCTTCTTCGCCGACGTGGAGGGGGCACCCTTCGCGCTGTTCTTCTTCGACGGCTTGGTGCCCCTGGTGCCGACCGCCGAGACGTGGTTGTTCTTGCGACGCTGCTTCGCCGTCTTCGAGCTGCGGCCGATCAGGTTGCGGCGCGTGTATTCGCGGCGGCGCTTGGTGCAGGCGGCGGTGTCGCGATAGTTGAAGGTCGAGCTTTCGCCGGTCGGGTCACCGTTCGCGTCGAGTGCGACCTTGACGATGGCCGTCTCTTCATTGATGCGGCGCTTGACTTCGGTCAGCGTCACACCGAGCACCTTGCGGTTATGGCCGGGAGACCCGAGCGCATAGACCTTCTTGACCTCGTTCTTCTTCGGCGCTTCGGGCGCGACGCGCGCTGCGATCTGCGCCTTCTGGTCGGCCTTGTCCTTGAGCATCTTGCCGACGTGGTCGACCTTCTGCTTCTTGGCGTTCTGCTTCTTCATGGTGATGCGATCCTTGTAAGGTGACGGAGGTTACAGCGCGGGCGCACGGGTGACGGGAGATGGGATCACCCGTGCGGTAGTTGTTGAATCAGTTGGTGCTGATTACGCGAGAGATCGTCGTGGTCGTGGTGCTCGCCACCACAGTTCGGCCGACCCAGGTGATCGTCCACGCGGTCAAGAAGACCACGCTGAGGCCGATGAAGTGGGCGTCGAGGAAGTCGATGATCCCCATGTTACGCGGCTTCGGCGGTGTCGGTGGTCTTGGCAGACTTGCCGATCTCGTTCGCGATGCCCTTGGTCGACTGCCCGATGAGCCTGAGCAACGTGCTGTCGGTCTCGTTGTCGGCGAACATAGCCAGGGCGGCGATGATGAATGCCTGGTCGAAGAGCATCGCTTTCACGATGTCGCTCTCGACATTGGCGTCACTGAGCTGTTTGACCTCGGTATCGCTCCGCGCCCCGACTGCGACGAGAGCGGCACAGAGGGGCTCGCCAGCCGCCAACAGCG
>NZ_JNWO01000083.1 GCF_000716435.1 Streptomyces xylophagus | reverse complement strand
GGCTAACACAGACGGCAGCGGCCGTGTGCTGCCTCTTTCGACGCGCGTAGCGCTGAGTCCGTTCACGGAAGGATACCACTACGTCACGCCAGCGGGTTCGGTCAGCTCGGGCTCGGCGTTCGCCTACAACGTTTGGGTAGCGGGCTCGGTTCATTAAGACCGCGCCTCCCCAAAACAATTCCCCAGGAGACACCATCACATGACTGGTACAGCGTTTGGGCCGCAAGGCCCGAACTATTCGACCGCGCGCCCGCCTGCCGACCCGAAGGCCAGTGCGGGCACTGATACGTGGTTCAAGAACTGTTCGGCCGCTGGCGCGAAGGACGGCACGTTCGCGACGGCCGACTTCTTCAACGTCTTCATCGGCAACCTCCGCTACCTTGTGCGCCAAGCAGGCGTCACGCTCGACGACGCCACGGACACGATGGTCTATCAGGCCGTGCTGTCCATGATCCAAGCGAACATGGGCGGCGGTGGAGGCGGCACGTTGGTGATCCGGCGAACCAGTCGGCCTACGTCATCCAGGCCCCGCCGACGCTCACCGGCTACTCCGCGCTCGTTTACGCGGGTGGTGCTGCTCTGAACTTGCGTGGTCTCACCGTCTATACCACGCGCACCGACATGCAGTTGATCCAGGCTGCGTACACCGGCACGATCTCGATGAGCAACGTGACGGCGCAGTTCGGTGCTACCTCGCCGAACTATCATATCAACGGCGTCAGCGGCGGCTCGGTCAATATCAACGGCAACGTCAACATTCAGGGCAACAGTGCCTCGGCGCTCTCGGCGCAGGTTGGCGGAAGCGTTTCGGTGCAGACAAGTTGCACGGTGACGTTGGTCGGCACCCCGGCGTTCTCGGTCGGCACCATATACGCCGGAGCGGTTGGCTCGGTCTATCTGGTCGGCGGCTTCAGCGGAACGGCGACCGGCCCTGCCTACTACGGTTATCAGAGCGGTGCGTTCCTCACGGGCGGCAAGACAATCCCCGGCAGCACCGCTGGCGTTCTCGCTTCAGGAGCTACCTTCTCATGACCTTGTTTTCTACCCCTTTCAACCCGATGAACTGGTACTTCCTGTCGGAAGACGGTCGCATCTACAGCACCGCTACGATGTCACTCGTCGCGGCGAGCGACGCCGCCTTCCAGGCGTGGCAGTCGATGGGGCTGGTGCCGTCGCCCTGGCCGGGTAACGGCGCGGCCAACCAGACGGAGGACACGATCCGCGCGCAGCTCGTCCCGTACGGCTGGCCCTGCGGCGACATCTCGCTCCGTCAGTTCTTCCAACAGCTCGCCATCGCGGGGATCATCACGCAGGACGAAGCGCTCGCGGTCTATGACAACCGGCGCACGCTGCCCGCGAAGATCGAGACGGTGGTTGCGGCGATGTCGGCGAACGACGCGTTCGATGCCCGCATGCACCTGCTCGGCGGACAGACCGTGGAGCGCAATCATCCGATGGTGAAGATTTTCTGCCCGTCACAGAACATGACGCCGCTGGATATCGACGCGTTCTTCCGGGCCGCAGGGGCGCTGCACTAACAGCCTCTCAGCTCTATCAGTCGCAGAAACGGCCGTCCCTCGGGGCGGCCGTTCTGCATTCAAGGATCACCCATGTTCAAGCAAATAGAAGCTCGGCTCGTCGCCGACTGGCGATGGGTGGTGAAGCGCTCTTGGTCTGTGCGCTTCCTCGGCCTGTCGTGTCTGTTCGAAGGCGCGAACGCAGTGCTGCCGAGATACGAGACCTTCTTCAACTACAACCTTTTCTCGGTGCTCACGCTCGTCTGCACGGTGGGCGCACTCGCATCGAGATTCATCGCCCAAGAAAAGGAAGACTGACATGGCACCCACAAAGCGCCAACTCGTCGGGGGCATGTCGGTCGCCGCACTGATCGCCGCCGCTATCCCCATCGCCATCCCGAGCGTGCAGAAGCACGAAGGCGTCTGGTACACCGCGAAGATCGACCAGATCGGAAC
>NZ_JNWO01000082.1 GCF_000716435.1 Streptomyces xylophagus | reverse complement strand
CCTTTGTCGACACGAACATCAAGACTCGAGCAGGCTATCTGCGGACCCAGGTCTGCAAGCAGGGTCGCGGATACGACCTCTACCGCATGTTCGGATTCTGATCCATGCTTTTCCCGTACCGCATGATGGTGGTCGGTCATGGCCGACACGGCAAAGACACTGCCGCTGAAATTCTGCGCGATCACTATGGCGCGACGTTCGTCTCGTCGAGCTGGTTCATGGCAGAGCGTGTCGTGTTTCCGTACTTCTGCGAGAAGTACCCCGGCAAGTATGCCTCGGCGCAAGAGTGCTACGATGACCGCGCGAACGAGCGCTCGACGTGGTTCAATCTGATCGCCGAGAGCAATGCGGCCGATCTCACGAAGTTGGGTCGCGCGATCTTCGCGAAGTACGATCTCTACGTCGGCAACAGGAACGCCCGCGAGTTTCACGCCCTGCGGAACGCCAGCGTGTTCGACATCTCGATTTGGATCGACGCGTGCGAGCGCCTCGAATACCGCGAGCCCCGCACGTCCCTCACAATCGAGCCCTGGATGTGCGATTACGTGGTCGACAACAACGGCACCCAGGCCGATCTCAAGCGGAACCTGGCCTCGCTGATGCACGGATTGCGGACCAAGTCCTTGATCCAAAAGGGATTGTCAGCAGCGTGACCTGACAAGCCGGCCGAGGGAAGTTTGTGAGGGGAAAAAGTTGACGTTGGGATGTCAACTGCCTATTTTCCCCATACGGACAAATGGGCGAGGGGCCGGAACGAGAGTTACCCGGCATCGCCTAGTCTGAACCGACCCCGGCCTTGGCCGACATTCCGAACCCCGGCGCTTCAGTGCGTCGGGGTTTCGCGTTTCCACTAGGAGCCCGTCATGGGATGCAACTGCGGAAAGCGCCGCGATCTCACGGCGCAGGCGATCAAGAACGTTCGCACCGGCAACTTCGACGCCGCTCGTCAGAACGCGCAACGCTTCGTGAAGACGTTGCAGCTCGACGCGCGCAACATCGCGCGCAGCGTGGGGCGCTCGACGCTGATGAAGCGCCCGCCTTCAAGGTGAGATGATGGCCGGTACGCAAACGAACTACACCGGCCCCACGAAGATATACCGCGCGTCACAGGGGCCGATGCCCGCGTCGGCATACACGCAGTCACATGGCGGCGTGATCTATGTCGACTTGACCGACGCGATGAAGCGCCTCACCGTGGCGTTCAACGTGTACGGCGACGAGGTCAAACACCGCGCGCTCTACAACGCGATCAACAAGCTCGGCGACAAGCTGCTCACGGCTGTTCGTCGCGACCTCGTCCAAACGACGGGTGCGAAGTACGGACGCGTGATGAAAGCGGTTCACGCAGATCGCGCGCATCCCAATCGCCTGTTCTATCGCATCGTTGCGAGCGACAAGGCGATGAAGGTGAGCGACTTCGCGCGGTCGCTGACGCCAGGCAAGAAGAACCCGAGCGCCAAGCCTTGGAATCGCTCGCAGCGCTTCAAGGG
>NZ_JNWO01000081.1 GCF_000716435.1 Streptomyces xylophagus | reverse complement strand
ATCCTGATCTACAAGCGCCGAACGAAGCACCTGATCGTGCTCGACTACAAGTATGGCAGCGGTCACGTCGTCGAGGTCAAGAACAACCCGCAGGTCCGCACCTACGCGGTCGGCGCAGCGCGGATGTTCGAGAAGGAAGGCGTCGAGAAGATCACCAGCGTCATCATCCAGCCGCGCGCCTACCACAAGGACGGAGCGGTTCGCGAAGAGACGATTGATCTGTTCGACCTCTACGAGTTCGAGTCTGAGCTGGCTGTCGCCGCCCAGGCAACGGACGACCCCAATGCCCCGCTCGTCGCGGGCGAGCACTGCAAATTCTGCCCGGCCGCTCACGGCTGCGAGGCGCTCCGCGACTTCGTTCGCGACGGCCTCGGCGTGAAGAAGCTGAAGCCTGGCGAAGAAGTCACGGAGAAGCACTTGCCCTCACTGAAAGACCTAACGTCTGCGCAGCTCGGGCGCATCGTTCGCGAAGCCAGGGTGTACGAAGGGTACATCCGTCGCGTGCTTCAGCACGCCCACGCCGAGGCGCTCGACGGCCGCATCCCCGATGGCAACAAGCTGGTCGACAAGCGAGCGTATCGCAAGTTCACCATCGGCGACGATGAGATCATCGCGATCCTCGATCTCGAAGGGTTCACCGAAGACGACTACCTGAAGGACCCCAAACTGCTCACGCTCACGCAGCTCGAAAAGGCTGTCGGCAAGAAGAAGTTCGCCGAGCTGTTCGGCAAGGCGGACAGCCCCGACAAGTTCTGGAAGAAGGAATCGAGCGGCTACGTGCTCGCGCCCATTGAGGACGCACGCGAGCAGGCGAAGCTGAGCACAGGCGACGCGTTCGGTGCGGTGGAGGACGACGATGAGTGAGACCCTATTCGACAGTTTCCGCGCGTTGCTTGGCGTCGGGATTTATACCGACTTCCAGTTGACCGATATCGGCATCCACTTGAAGTGCTGGCGCACCGGCAACAGCCGACGTGTTGAGGTCTCTCACTGCATATTGTGGCAACAGGTAGAAGCCTCCCGACAGCCGCATAGTCTCTTCAAATACTACGCCGATCTGTCTCGCGCAAAAATTGAACGCGCCGAGGCATAGTTGAATTGGGTTTCGCCTGCACCCGCCCCTTGAGTGGGGGAAAGCGGCGACGTTTGCGTGACGAGTAAGGTCTGTCACCTGACGACCTGAGACCTAGGAGGGTAACCTTTCTATGACTACCGACCTGAAGAAGTGGCACTACATCGAGAGCGAAGACCGCTGGATGTCTCCGAAGGGACGCCTGGTGTTCGTGGCGCTCGCGAAGAAATTCCGTGCCCGCGATGCCAAGCCGGATGACGAAGGCCAGTTCGCCGCGTCGATGATCTTCGCGCCCCATGTGAACCACGCGCCCATCGAGAAGGTCATCCTCGACCTGGCGGTGGCCGAGAAGTTCAAGAACAAGAAGGGCAAGATCATCGAGTCGTCGGTCCTGTCCGACTTCACCAAGTGGTCCGACCACAAGCTGAACTTCCCGTTCCTCGACGCCGACATCAACCTGGC
>NZ_JNWO01000080.1 GCF_000716435.1 Streptomyces xylophagus | reverse complement strand
CGTAGATGTCCTGCATCGCCTTCACTTCGAGGCGCACCATCTCGGCGTCGGCGTGGACCTCTTTGCCGACGAGCTTGCCGATCTTCTGCACGGCCTTGATGATCTTCGCGCAGAGCTTCAAGCGGCTGTTGTCGTCGGAGCGATTCACTTCGGGCGTCAACTCGTCCTTGGTTGTGGGGGCCTCTTCGTCGACGACGCCGAACGCGGAGCCCTCGGACGGCTTGTCCTCGACCTCGACCACGACCATTGATGTAACGGGGTTGCGTCGACATCGGCGAAGATCGCCGAGCTGCCGCGCGCACCGAGCGACGTGTCCTTGCCGGAGTGGTGAACGATGATGATGCAGATGTCTAACTCGACGGCCAGCTCGCGGAGCATATCGAGGATCGGCTGCATCTCGCGCGCCGAGCTTTCCTCGGCACCCGCTACGGCCTTCGCGAACGTGTCGAGGAACAACAGACCGACTGAAAGCCCCTCGCCTTCAAGCATCGCGTTCGCTTCCTTGACGGCCTTGCGCAACGCCCTACGCGCGCCCTTCGGATCGAGCGCGAAGTTCGGAACGCCGTCGCGGAAGATGAGCGCATCGTGCTTGGGCTTGTAGCGGTTCGACCAGGCGAGCGCGCGGCGATTGATGCCGCCGTGGCCTTCGCCGACGCAGTAGAGAACGCCGCACTGTTCGACGTTGCGGCCGAACCACTCCCACCCTTCGGAGAGCTTGCCGCCCATGTGGAATGCACTGAACGTCTTACCGGCATTCGACGGAGCATGAAGCATGCCGACCATACCGCGCGTGCAGATATTCTCGACCATCCAGTTCGGATCGGCGTAGATCGCGACACCAGACATGCGGCGCAGCGTGCCCTTCGGCTTGGCGGCCTTCTCGGCTTCCTTCTCTGCGGCGACCTCGCGCTCGTACTCGGAGTCTTCGTCATCGTCGACGACAGCGCCGAACGCCTCGCCGGTCGACGCCTTGCTGAGACCCTGGTTCTTCAGCCACTCGCGAGCGGTCTGCCGGTTGTCGTATTCGCCGGAGCGCGGCTTGCTGTCGACGAACTCGCCAGCACCCTCGAAGGCCAGGAAGAACGACGCCAGGTGTTCGGGCGGCATCTGCGGCCACTCGCGCATGACGTGGCGCGCAGCCTTGAAGCGGTTGTCGGAGCAGTCGTCGCCGGGCTCGTTGTAGAGCGACTTGAACTCGCTGTTCTCGGCTTGCAGCTTGTCGAAGTCATACTCGCCGAGCGGCGCGCACAGCTCTTCCCATTCGGGAATGTCCGCCTCGTCGATCTGCTTGATGATCTCGCGCTCTTTGGAGATGGGGATATCTTCCCCCACTTCCGCCGAGGACGTGCCGATCAGCTCGACGATGTAATCAGGGAGCGGCGGGATCGTGCCGTTGGTGTAGGCTTCGATGAACGCCTTGAGCGCGGCCTGGTCTCCGTAGCGCTTGCCGTCCTCACGGAGCGAGCCAGGCGCAACGAACTGACCGCCGCGCCCTCGCACGTCGCAGCCGTACTGCTTCTTGAGCGCGCCAGCGCTATTCGTGAAGGCGTTGTCGGGATCGCTGAAGATGTAGTGGCGGCCACCCGATTGTGTCGTGATGATCTGCGTGCCTTCGGGCACGCCGCCGTGCTCGTCGAAGAGCTTGCCGATCAGCTCGGGACCGTTGAACTTGGTGTCGGCGTCGATCACGACCAGGCGCGCAGGCCCGCACGCTACGGACGGAACCGCATCTTGGTTCGGGTGACGCCACATGCGCTTGACGATGTCGGGATCGGTCGTCGCGCCGACGAAGACTGTGAGCTGCTTGTTCCCT
>NZ_JNWO01000079.1 GCF_000716435.1 Streptomyces xylophagus | reverse complement strand
CCCTGGTGCTGATGGGACTCTCGCTCTCCCATCTTGCGGCCGGGATCGGCGCGCTCACCCACAGCGATCCTGCGCACGCCTGGGCTATGGCCGTCGGCATCGACCTCGGCTTCATCGCGCTCGAACTCGGCCAGCTCTGCACGACGACCGAATCGCTCCGCAAGGCGATCATGACGTGGGCAGGCCCCACTATCATCGGCACCCTCATCGTGTCCGCCTGCATGAACGCCTACGCGTTCGCCAGCGTCGCGACCGGCTGGCCGGTGATCGCCTCGGCCTGCATCCTGGGGCTCTCGATCCCCATGCTCATCTACGTGCTCACGCGGGTCTCCGTGGCCCTGTGGGTCGACGCCACGCGCTCTTGAGGGAGGACAACATGGAGACCACTGTCTACCTGCGCCGGGAGCCTGGCAGCGAAGGCAACAACGTCGTCGCGTACCGCGATGAGGCCTGCACAGACCGGATCGGTCATTGGATGTGGTGGCAGGTCCACAAGCCCACCGCCCGAACCACCCACGTCACGCTGAGCGGCAAGCGCCACAAGGTGGCTTGGGCCGAGCGCCTGACCGCCGACAAGGCCTGACCGATGGCGCTCCTGGCTCTCTTCGCCCTCGGCCTCGCCATCCCTGGCGCGCTCGCGATCTGGTGCTTCATCCAGCTCGCCAAGGCCTGAACGACCTTCCGATGACCTTCCATTAGACCCTCCAATCCGGAAGGTTTAGTGGAAGGTCGGAAGGTCGTCATTTCGTTTAACGTATTGATAAACAACAAAAAAAGCACTTTGACCTTCCGGCCTTCCGGTGGAAGGTTTGGAAGGTTACCGATATCGGAAGGTCAAAATCGGCGCGAGCGGAAGGTTTACAATCGCGGCAACGTATTGATCTGAAAGCATAATCGGTCGATGACCTTCCGACTTTAAACCTTCCGTACCTTCCGATCTGAAACCTTCAAACCTTCCGACCTTCCGGCCCTTCCCCCTTTAGGGGGAGGGCGGAGGGTAGGTTTGATGGAGGGTCTGACCGTCTGAGCGGCGGAGGGTCTCCCCGATCTGATCGTGCTCTCCGTTGCTGTGGGGCCGTGGAGCCCTGATGCCGAGGCCAGGCGTTGAGCCGGGGCGGCTGGTGGTCCTGGGAGGCCGGTCAGGCGGTCAGGCTCTCAGCGGGTGGCTGTGAGGCGGTCAGGCGTTCGGCCTCTCAGTCGGTCAGTCGTTCAGCCAGGGAGGGAGATTTAATTGACGGTGTGAGGAATGGGAGGTTACAGACCTACCGTACCCCCAACATCGAGGCAATCCGTTTGTCCATCCAATTCACCACACCGAAAGGGAACCCGGTCGTGATCCGGCGACCCGAGCTGATCGTGTCTATGGTCGGCTACGAGCGGTCAGATCGCGAGACCGGCGAGATGCGGCAGAACACCGCCATCACCTTCGAGAACCGTGAGGTCGTCTTCGTGAGCGGCAGCGCGGACGTGATCGAAGCGGCGCTCGAAGAGCACGCACGCGTTGCGCGCCTCAACTCGGAATACTGCGACCGCTGCCCCGCCCTGGCGAACGCGTCCGAAGAGCTGAAGCAGTACGAGGCGGTCGTGGACGCCGCCGAGCCC
>NZ_JNWO01000078.1 GCF_000716435.1 Streptomyces xylophagus | reverse complement strand
CGGCATACGAGATTTCTGCCTGTCTCGTGGGCTCGGAGATGTGTATAAGAGACAGGATCAGGATGTCGCCGGTCCCGAAGAGCTTCGGGTGTATCCAGCTCATGTCGAGCTTCGTTTCCAGCAACAGCTCGTCGCCGTCGACGCGGCTCAGATACTTCTCAATGGTCTCGATGGTCAGCTCGCAGCCCTCGACCATCTCTTCGTCGATCTCGAAGTAGCGCTCGCGGTCGATCTCGACGTTGTCCCCACTGCGCAGGAACTTCAGCTCGTCGCCAGTGGCCTGGAGGTCGACCAGGCCGCCGATCCAATCGCGCGGATCGTGGCCGTTGGTGATGATGAACTCGTTGAACTCATGCGCGGCCGTCCCTTCGAGGGCGAACACCGTGCTCTTGTTCTCCTGGCCCTCGGACATGCCGACAGAGCCCACGCAGACCATCCAACGGGATGCTGCGGAAGGTCCGAGCTTGCTATGTGCTCTGCCGGAATGCTGTTTCAACTCAGTGCCTCTTCGTCTTCCGCGCTAAGCGCGGGGTCGTGCCATTGCTGGTCGGACTTGCCTGGGAAGATAAAACCGCAGGGGCATATCTCCGGCCGCTTAGGTTGGTGGAGTGCGGGCCAGCCGCACGCGAGCGTCTGGGCCTCGCGCTCGTAGAACTCGCGTGCGGTGATCTCTTCGACGAGCGGGCCATCGGGCAGATCACCTTCAGTGAACCCCCTGCGACCCGACTCGCCGTCTTCCCAAAAGCGTCGGACGCCGTTGCTCACGGCTCGATGACGTTGGGCTTGCAGCTCTCGGCGTAGGGCTGCGTCTCCACGTTGCGAGACGAACGGAACGTGCTCTCGCCGTTGCGGATGCGCCGGACGATCTCCTGGCGGATGTAGGCCGCCGCGACGACGAGGTTCGCAACGTCCGATCCGTAGTCGCGGAAGCCGCCCCAATCCTTGGGGAAGACGGCCTGCTCGGCGAGCTTCAGCGCTTCCTCGCGCGTCCAGATATGCCCCTGGCGCGTCGCCAGATAGATGAAGTCGAGCTGCGCGACACCGGCCTGCAAGAGCTGGCCTTGCGAGATGTCGGCGCGGTCGTTCGTGTCGCCCCACATGCGGTCCTGGCGGCCGATCTCGGCGGCGATCAGGTTGTCCGCCTGCATCTGCGGCGTGGTGGTGATCGCGTCGTCCATGTTGATCCCGTACATCAGGCGGCCTTCACGTAGACGGCGGTCTTGCGGCCGTGGCTCTTCTTGGAGACCATCGCCGTGTACTCGCCGGTCGGCTTGATGAAGCCCTCGCTCACCGCCTTGCTCACCAGGCCGCCCCACGCGTTGGGGTGGCTCGGCTCTTCGTCGACGAGCGCGCGGATGTCCTCGCCCGTGCCGCGCCAGTCGGCGGGCAGGTTCTTGACGACGTACAGCGCGCCTTCCTTCCAGGCGGCGTTGTTATCGAGGGTGCGGTTGATGCCCTCGTTCTTCAGTTCTTGAGCGTTCATGCTCTCGGCTCCGTGGGTGGTGGGGATCAGGCGGCGCGCACGGCGGGCATCTGCCGCCGCAGATCGCGGATGATGCGGTTCACGACGCGCGAGCGCGGCGCGGGGACGCGGCTGTAGAAGTCGAGCATCGCGGCGGTTGCGACGGTCGGCTGCGCCAGGACGCCAGCGGCGACGAGCGCCCTGGCGGCTTCCTCGCGTGCCGAGTTCGCCATGACAGCGCGCTCGTTGAGCTTGGCCTTGTCATTGGCGGCGACGGCAAACATGCCGTTGCGCCACTTCTTCAGCCAGCCTTCACGGCGGGCGTTGTTGCGGCGAGCGCCGCGATAGCTATCTGCGTTAAGCATGGGGGGGGGGGCTCCGTGAAGGTGAGGGGACGCCCCGCCC
>NZ_JNWO01000077.1 GCF_000716435.1 Streptomyces xylophagus | reverse complement strand
ACAAAGAGCTGAAGCAGAAGCTTGCAGGCTTCGTGATTCGGCGCACGCGCCAGAGCGTCTTCGGCCGCGACATGCTCCCGCCTACCAAGGTGTTCGTGCGCGCAGGCCAGAAGGAAAAGAAAGAACTCGACGCGCTGATGCAGTCCGAGCAAGGGCGGCTGGTCGCCGAAGCCTTGCAGTCTGCGAACCCGCTCAAGGCGCTCGCGAAGCAGGAGAAGCACGTCGCCGGTCTGCGCCGAACGTTCGGCCTGGCGAAGGTGCCCGGCGTGATCGACCTCGTCACCGAAGAGCTGCGCGGCGATCCCAAGGCGAAGATCGTCCTGTTCGCCTACCATCACGACGTGATCGACGCGATCCGCCAGGGCTTGAAAGAGTTCGGCGTGGAGGCGTTCGACGGCCGCACCACGGACGCGCGGAAGCAACGCATCAAGCAGCGCTTCCAGACCGATCCGGAGTGCCGGGTGGTCGTCGGTCAGCTCACGGCTATGGGTGTCGGTCTCGACTTCAGCGCGGCCGACGACGTGATGTTCGTGGAGCAGTCATGGGTGGGGGACGAGAACGAGCAAGCGCGCTCGCGTATCTTCAACATGAACTCGCCCGAGCCGAAGTTCACGCGCTTCGTTGTGCTGGTGGGATCGCTCGACGAGCAGATCATCGCAGCGTGCGAACGCAAACTGTCCGATACGCGACGGCTATTTAATTGACGAACTTGTAAGGTCTGTGAGATTACACAGACACCAACACGGAGACACCGATGCGGCTTCCCGGTTTCATCACTGACATTCTCTGCGCCAAAGTGTGGAGCGTCATGCAGCGGCGCAAGCCCGACGTTCAGATCGGGCGCGACGAGCGCGGCATTCCCTACATGGAGCGCTGGCACGCGATCAAGCGCAACAGGTTCTTCAACGTCTACCTGCATCTCTACCACCACGACGACGACCGCATCCTGCATTCGCACCCGTGGTGGTCTGTCTCGATCCTGGTCTCCGGCGCGTTGCGCGAGTTCTACACGCGCACGTCGGAAGGTGCGAACCGTCCGGAGCTGCACAAAGCCCGGACGGTTCGCCGAGGCGGCATCGTCTGGCGCAGCGCCGACATGTTTCACCGCCTCGAAGTAGCGGGCAACCGCACCATCACGATCTTCATCACTGGTCCGAAGTTCGCCAAGTCCTGGCACTTCGCCTGCAAGCGCGGCTTGATCCACTGGAAGCAATTCGTCTCAGTGGGTCGCGGCGGACAGGGCTGCGGTGAAGACGACGATTACCCCAAGCGCGCTTGACCTCAGTGTAAGGCGCGTCACCTATCAACCCCCACAGGAGACTACGACTACATGCCGTTCCCGTTCCAGATGACCTTCGGCGGCGCTACCCCCGACGAGCTGAAAGCCAACGTCGCCGCCTGGCTCGGCACCACCAGCACCAAGGCGGTGCTGAGCGGAGCTGAGCAGGCCCGCCTCCGCAGCGACGCCGTCGTCGTTCCGCCCGCTGGCGAGAAGGACAAGACCGAGACCAAGGCCCCGACCGCAGCCGAGAAGAAGGCCGCCGAGAAGGCCGCTGCGAAGAAGAAGGCCGAGGAAGAAGCTGCCGCGAAGGCCGCCGAGGAAGCCGCCAAGGCCGAGACCGACGAGACCGATCCGCTCGACGAAGGCAGCGACGGTGACGAAGCCGAAGCGCTCACGCACGACGACGTGAAGAAGCTGCTCGTCGAAGTGCGCGGCAAGCACCCGCAGGACGCGACCATCGTGTCGAAGCTCGTCGCCGAGCACGGCAAGGCGAAGAAGCTCAGCGATGTCGACGAGGCCCTCCTGCCCGCCATCGCCGCCGCCTGCCGCAAGCTGCTGGCCTGATCCCTTCACCATGACGCCCCGGCCCTTCTTCACAGGGC
>NZ_JNWO01000076.1 GCF_000716435.1 Streptomyces xylophagus | reverse complement strand
CTTCACGCCGAACGGCGTGTTGACCATGCGGCAGTATTTGTCGCGGAAGGCGGACCAGCTCAGCGGCTTGCCGCGCCCGTTGTCGATCAGCTCCGGGGCGAGCGCGCGGAGCATCGGCCACAGCTCAGTGGGATTGTTCGGCATCGGCGTGCCGGTCAGGCAGAAGACGTTGGTCGCATACTCGGCCAGGCCGCCGATCTTGTCGCACAGCGTGCCGTAGACGGCCTTCGTGCGCTGCGCCGCGCGATCCTTGGCGTAGTGCGATTCGTCGACGATCAGCACGTACTTCTTGCCGCGCACGACCTTCAGGACGTTCGGCGCTTTGTTGTAGCTGACGATGATGGCCCACCACCCCGCCTTGCGAAACTCCAAGATGGCTTCGCGCCAGCTTTCCTTCACGGCGGCCGGACACACGATAACGACCAGCTTGGCCTCAACCAAGTCTGCGCCACGGATCGCGACGTTGGTCTTACCGACGCGAGGCTCATGGCCGATCAGCGTGGCGAAGCGACCCGCCACGTAGTTGCCGTCCTCGATCTGGTATGGACGAAGCTCTCTACCCATTCACCACTTTCCGAGATAGTGCCCGACAGCCAGGACGGCGAGCAGCACGATCCACCCGCTCGGCACCGCCAGGTAGCCGAGCGCTACAATGTTCTCGCGGATGCTCACGCTCTGCCTTCGCAATAATAGTCGTGCATCGGCACGGGGCTGTGGCCGCTGCCCATACCGTGGTGCTCGACAAGGTCGCCACAACAGCAAGTCGTGCGGCAGTCGGCGTCGGCCGGGCAGTCCAATAGTGACACGTCGAAGTACAGCTCGAACGCTCCGGCGATGGTCAACGCAGGGCCTCGCTTCCAACAGACGAAGCCGCGACGCTTGAGCGCCGCGAACTGTCCGCCGATCTGATGACCACCAGGGGCCAACATCTCGTAGTATTGAGCGCCGTGTTGACCGACGCGCTCGACCACGCGTATCCCTCCGCGCGCCACGGCGAGAAGAGCGATGCGTTGCTTTTCGGTCAGCGGTCGGGCTACCAGCTTGCTCTCAGTCATTGTGCAGCACGATCTTTGTGCCGAACCCACCCGAGGCCGGACGCCAACCCATGTAGAACTCGACCGCGCCGTTGTAGGAGATGAAGGGCAGGGGTCCTGCGAACTTCAACATCGCCCACACCCACGGGATGTAGAACACGGGGTGGAAGGACGTGAGCACGATCCACAGCATCGCCATGAGCAACGCGGGCCAGCTAATCTGCGGCCATAGCAGCGCCCACTTCCAGCCGGTCTTCGGCGGCGTAGCGTCGCGCCAGGTGGTGAGCAGGACGGGGGCGGTGCCCTCGACGCGGTAGTTGTTGTCCTCGACGCCGAGGACGTAGCCGACGAAGTTCATCAGCGGGTTGCGACAGATGAACCAGTAGAAGCGGCGGAGCCAGATGTTCGTCACTTCCGGCAGGTACGGCTCGCCGTTGTTCACGTCGGGGACGTTCCAGCCATCGGGACCGACCAGCCACCAGAGCGGGTTGATCTTCTTCCAGAACGAGACCGGCGTGCGGTCAGTCATCACAATGGTTTCGGTAGTCACAGCTTAGTCTCCAATCCGCATTTGAGGATCGCGATGGCATCGGCCTCGTCGTCGCTCTGGGGGTTGTGGCCCCAACGCTTGACGGCCTCGATCATCTTGTCCTTGGTGGCCTGGGGTCCGCCGCCCTTGCCGGTGGCGAACTTCTTGATCTCCTGAACGCTGAGGCCGATGTACGGAACGCCGTATTCGTCGCAGACCTCATGCAGCTTGTTCGCCCACCCCATGTACGTGCCGAGGTCGAGCCCAAGATAAGCTTTCATATTTCCCCACTACTTTGACGATTGGACCGATCCATATGGTCGGCGTGTTAGTTCTGTCAACTTTTTCTCCTACCAAAAATAACTTCGTGAGGGGATTGCGTTTGCTAGAATCGTCAGGTAGAACTCCTACCAAGCTCCTGACACACACACAGCGGGAGCCCCAACGCAACCGAAAGGACTAAACGCCATGAATACCGTTGTTTCTCTCGCTCAGACTGTCGACGCTCAGCCGATCAACGCGGGCCGCGTCGACGTTTCCAAGGGCACCACCATCATGGACGCCTCCATGAACTGGATGCGTCGCCCGGCCGACGAGCGCTTCCTGTCTCTCCGTGATATGTGGAGGCACGCGAGGTCTCAGTCCCTTGTTTCCCGCGAGAAGGTCGTAGCGGTCAAGAACGTCGAGCTGCTTACGCCCGAAGTGCAGACTCGTGACGACTTCAACAAGCTCCGCGTCGGTTTGAACGTCGGCGATGGCTTCGAGAGCTTCAACTTCTCGCACTGGTCGTTCGGCCAGCTCTCGCAGCTCGCGGGTGCTCCGCCGTCCTATCTGCGCACGCTTCCGTCGCCCATCGTCGCCGACGCCGTGATGTACGGCCTCCGCAACAACCGCTCCAATCCCGAGGCTAAGTTCTACACGTCGGACAAGCAGTTATTAGCGGCTACCGGCCCCGACTATGGCCGTATCCCGAACCACGAAGTGATCGAAGCCGTGGGCAAGATCGCCGGTGACGGCGTCTCGAACGACGCGGCCTGGCGCGTGCCCGGCATGATGTCATGGTCGACCATGATGTACGACCCCTTCCACCCGGTCACCACGGACACGACCACGCTCTTCATGAGCGACCGCGACATGTTCATCTTCCTCACCGATCCGCATCGCCCCATCGTCGTCGGCAAGACGAAGGACGGCATGGACGACGTGATGTATCGCGGCTTCATCATCTCGCAGTCCGAGGTCGGCAAGTCGTCGCTCTGGCTCAAGGCCTTCCTCTTCCGTGGCGTGTGCTGCAACCGCATCATCTGGGGCGCGGACAACATCGAAACCGTCCGCATCTCGCATACCAAGGGCGCACCGGAGCGATGGATTCGCCAAGTCGAGCCCGCCCTGATCGAGTACGCCAAGGCGTCAGACGCGAAGATTGTACAGACCGTACAGAACGCCAAGGCCGCGCAGATCGCGCAGGACGACGACGAGATGGTAGACTGGCTCAACAATCGCGGCCTCTCGCGCAGCCGTGCTCGCTCCGTCCTCGAAGCCGTAGAGAGGGAAGAGGGCCGCAAGGCGCGCACGATCTGGGACGTGACCCAAGGCGTCACCGCCATCGCTCGGGAGCTTCCCAATACTGATGACCGCGTCGAACTCGAAACCCTCGGTGGCAAGCTTTTCGGCCTCGCCGCCTAGCACCTTGACGCTGATCTTGTGAGTCGAAATACCTAACTCGACTCACAGGACTCACAATCGACTCACAAAGCGAAAGTCACGCCGATGCCCAATGTCAAAGCCATCCTGATCGACCCCTTCGCCTGTAAGATCGAACACGTCGAGGTCGACGGGGACGATATCAACACCTACTACCGCGTGCTGTCGCATGAGAGCATGCCGGTCACCACGTTCACCACGGCCTACGCGGGCGTCCTCAAGGGGCGCGATGCGATCTTCGTCGACGACGAGGGCATCATGAAGAACGCGGAGCGCTGGTTTCACATGGCGACAGGCCACCAGCCGTTCGCTGGCAAAGGCCTGATCGTCGGCGCAGATCGTCGCGGCAACGCGGCCGATGCGGAGAGCGACATCGACACCATCCGCGCAGTCACCGTCTTCGCGCAGCCCTTCCAGAGCCGGTTG
>NZ_JNWO01000075.1 GCF_000716435.1 Streptomyces xylophagus | reverse complement strand
CCCACCCCCACCACCCCCCTCTACCCCCTCCACCCCGTCCGGGTCGCCGCCGCCGTCACCGCGGGTGAGTTGTTCGCGCTGCGGGAGATGAACTTCGACGTCACGCCCGTGTCGACGGAGGTCCTGAACGCCGGATTCGACTGGTCGAAGGCGGACGTGCTGTTCGTGTCGACGGGGTTGGAGTACGGGGACCTGACCCCGGCCGCCCGCAAGGCCCTCGACACCTTCCTCACCACCGGCCACGGGCTCGTCGGCCGAGGCGTCACCGGCGCGGCTCTCGGTTCGGCGGCCGGGCTGCTGACCGCGAGGGCGGTCGAGGGCAACGAGGACGCCAACGGCGTTGTACGGGTGGTCAATTCGGGTCCGGTCACGGCCGGCGCACCACCGTACGGCTTTGTCTACGCGCCGGTGTGGTTCACCGATCTCGGACCCGGGGTGCGCGTAGAGCAGTCGTACGCGACCGGGAACCCGCTCGTCGCCGGGCACTGGCGGGCGCAGGCCGACGGTTCCGGCGGTCCTGCCGCCGCGGCGGGGCGGCCCTCGGTAGTCAGTGGCCCGCGAGCTGTCCTGTTCGGCACGGAGCCCCTCTTCCGGGATCACCCGAAAGGGGAACTCCCGCAGGTCGGACGGGCGTTGTTCACCATGGCACACGAGAGCAGTGGCACACGCGGCAGCGGATCAGTTGAGGAGAGCGGATGACCCAGGAGATCCACGGCACCGTAGCCGACGGCTTCGAGGCGGTGCGGGAGGAGTTCGCCGCGTTCGTGGCGACGGAACGCGCGGACTACGAAGGCCAGTTGTGTGCATACGTACACGGGAGGCGGGTCGTCGACCTGTGGGCGGGACCGCCCGGCGCCGACGGCGACTCCCTGTACGGCGTGTTCTCGTCCACGAAGGGCGCCGCGCACCTGGTGGTCGCGCTGCTCGTGCAGGACGGCACGCTGGAGCTGGACCGCAAAGTGACCTACTACTGGCCGGAGTTCGCGGCGGAGGGCAAAGGCGCGCTGACTCTACGCGAGTTGCTCGCGCACCGGGCGGGTCTGGTCGGCACGGACACCGGCTTCACGCTGGACGAACTCGCCGACGACCGGGCGGTCGCCGAACGCCTCGCCGACCAGCGGCCGTTCTGGCGGCCGGGTGCGGCGTTCGGCTATCACGCCCTGGTGATCGGCGCGTTGACCGGCGAGATCGTACGGCGGGCGACGGGCCGTTCGCTCCAGGAGGTGCACGAGGAGAGAGTGCGGGCGCCGTACGGCCTGGACTTCTTCCTCGGTCTGCCGATGGTGCACGAGCCCCGGTTCCGCACCACCCAACCCATGTTGCTCACCCCGGACCAGCAGGCCGCGCGCGCCGCGGAGCCGCCCGCGCCGCACAGCCTCGGTGCGATCGCCTTCAACGAGCACGGGCCGGAGCCGACCGAACTGGCGGCGCTGCCGAACGAGCGGGTGATCCGCGCCAAGGGTCCCGCGTCGGTCGGCGGGTTGGCGTCGGCGCGCGGTCTCGCCGGGCTGTACGCGGCGGCGACCAGTGAGGTCGAGGACCGCGCGCCACTGCTGAAGCCGGACACGGTCGCGGAGTTCGGGCAGCTGCACTCCGTCGGGTACGACGTGGTCGCGGGCACGCACAAGGCGTACGGCCTGGGTTTCCAGGCCACGGCGGAGTCCTGGTACCCGTTCCTCGGCGCCGGCGCGATCGGCCACAGCGGCGCGGCAGGCTCCCAGGCCTTCGCGGACCCCCGCAGCGGCCTGGCCTACGGCTACACCCGCCGCCGCTTCGCCTTCCCGGGCGGCCCGGCACCGGAGAACGTGGGGCTGGTGCGGGCGGTACACAACGCAGCGCTGGCAAGCTGAACGAACGGCGTGGGCCCTCACCAGGGGCGAGGGCCCACCAACTCCGACTGTCCCCACGCGTCGGCCGAAAGGGAGCCGCAACGGCGCACGCCGGCGAGCTGAACGAACGGCGTGGGCCTTCACCAACGGCGAGGGCCCACCAACTCCGACTGTCCCCACGCGTCGGCCGAGAGGGAGCCGTAGGGGCGCGCCGGTGTCGAGAGCCCCAGCGCGCGGAGGCGCGCAGCGCCGAGCACGGTGGGGCTCTCGACACCGG
>NZ_JNWO01000074.1 GCF_000716435.1 Streptomyces xylophagus | reverse complement strand
GGGTGCGGCTCTCGTGGAGTGAGCTTGCCGGTCAGGCCAGGAGTTCGTAGTTGTGCCGGTCGGGCCGGGGGTAGAGGCGTTCGCGTTCTCTGTGGGTGTGGAAGGTCCAGTACTGCGGGAAGTCGCCGTTGCTGATGAGGGCCCGGAGGGTCAGGACGGCTTCGGCTCCGGGGACGGTCCACCTGCTGCCGGTGATATCGAGTCGGTCGGCCACCAGATGACGTGCGGCGCCTTCGGCGATGCCGCTGGCGATCGGCCATCCGGCCGCGAGTGCCTGGTCGTAGTGGAGATAGGCGGCGTTGTTCTCCAGGTAGCGGCAGGCCCGGTCCGCTGCCGCCCGTTGGTCTGGGGACAGGTCCAGCCGGTCGGCTTGTGCGCGGATGCCGGTGACGGCGCCGAGGGCGTCGCCGGCCAGGATCCGGGCGGCCTGGGTGCCGACCCAGGTCTCGGCGTCCGGATCGGTGGCGGTGTGGAAGCACCGCGAGGCCGCCCACAGCTTCTCGATCACGTGGACGATGTCGAGGACGACATGGATGGTGACGCCCCGTCGGGCGGCCTGCGCATGGATCAACTCCAACTGGTGCTCAGCGCCGTCGACCAGGACCACCCAGCACCGGCGGTGCTGCGGGTCACGGGCTTCTGCCTGGTCGAACGCGGCGGCAATGACGTGGTCGGCGTCGTGCTGGACCGAGGCGGTGAGCCATTTCGCGCGGGCCTTGGGCCCTTTGCGCGGGGTGCGGCGGGTGGTGCGGCCGCCGGGCGGGGCGATGATGTCGTGCGGCCGGCGCACGGCCGGTTCCGCGTCGTGGACGACGGCGAGGGTGGCCATCCGCTTGCGGCACGTCTTCTCCCCGGCGGACAGCCGGGTGCGGAACGTGCGCGTCGCACGCTCCGCCGCCTTCCGTGTCGCTTCCCGCAGATGCCCCGGGCGCATCACGATCCCTTTGCCGTCGACACTGAGCACCAGCAGCGTCCGGCTGCCAGCCGGGGCAGGGGCGCGGGCGGCATAGAAAGCCGCGATGTCCACCGCGGCTGCCTGCACGAGCTGTTCGGCCTGGCGTTTGCCCACCGCCCGCGTCCCGCAGCGGCGTTCGATCGCGTCCAGGGCGTGGTCGTAGGAACCGCGGACCGCTTCCAGCACCACCAGCCGGCGCAGCCCCAGGCTGTGCCGCTCGCGCGGCAGCCCCAGCACCTCGTCGGCCGGATAACGGTTGGGCAGGCCCGCAGCGCGCAGTGCGCAGCGGGTGACGGTCACCGGCCCGACCACGGTGGCCAGTTGGCGCCGATGTCCCTTCTCCAGGCGGGTCCGGCCCGCGGCGAGCTGGGCCCGCCCGCCGGTGTCGAGGGCCGCCAGTGCGGCTTCCTCCCGGCGGGCGCGCAGGTCGAAGTGGCCCTGCAGGAGGAGGCGGGCCAGCTCCCTCGCCCCGTTCTCGGCGTCTTCCTCGACCCGTTCGTGGGGCAGGAGCAATGCTTCGGGACGGGAGAGGGAATCGATGAGACAAGTGAGGAAAGAAGCGGCTCGGTCAAAGGGGTCAGCCGTCGCGGCGGCCGCATAGCCTGCGGTCATCGGGCTCTCGCTTTTCGGGCGGATGAATGGGTGGCACCTTCGACGCTAGGGACGAGGGCCCGACCCCACACCGGCGCGGCGGTGCGAGCCCTCTGTGCCGCCTTGCTCCGGCGCAACCGCGCCCGCCGTCACCGCGGGCTGCGACGCGAACAGTCCCGGCTCCGCCTCCGTCAGCCAGCCCCGCTCGACCAGCCGTTTCAGTCTCGACCGGAAGCCTTCCACCTTGCTCTTGTCCGTCGACAAGCCCAGCGCGGCACAGATGTGATGCGCCCGCATCGGATGCACCGCATCCGCGAGCACCTCAACGATGTCCCGGTACGAACGCGGCAGCGCCCCCACGACCAGCTCGGGCGTCCACTGCGGCACCAACCGCACCCCGACCGGCGATCCCACCGGCAAATGGTGCTCCTCCGTCTCCGCCTCGCCCGCGTCCCCTTCCGCCCCGGCAACCGAGATTGTCTCGTCGCCGGACAGGATCTCGGTCATCGTCTCCCGCGTGATCTGCAGCCGGGACAACACTTCCTCCCGCTCAGCAAGACGCTTGGTCAACTCCTCGATGCGGTCCCGCAGTTCGGCGATGTCCTCTCGTGCGGCAGCCTCCCGCCGATCGAGTTCCTCCAGCCACGACACCATCGCCGCCTCCAAGACCACGTCCTGGAACACGACGATCCGCCGTTCGACCACGAACGGCAACGGCGCACGGCATCACCAGCTCACTACAAGAGAGCCGCACCCA
>NZ_JNWO01000073.1 GCF_000716435.1 Streptomyces xylophagus | reverse complement strand
CTCGGCGAGGTCCCAGAGAAGGCCGCGGGCTTCACTCCGCACGTCTCCGTGGCCTACAGCGCGGGAGACGGTCCGGCTGAGCCCATCACGGAGGCCCTCGCCCATCTCAACCTCCCGCCAGCACATGCTCGCATCTCCACTGCGGAACTCATCGTCATCCACCGGGACAACCAGATGTACGAGTGGGAGACCTTCGCGAAGGTGCCGCTCGGCTGATGGGCCTGCGGGGTTTTGCCGCCCGTGCAGTGGGCCGCAAGACCCCGCCCCACATTGCGGCAGATGAGGCCGGATCTCAGTCGCACCGTCCAGGACCCGGACGCACTGGGTCAGGCCCAGCACCGCATCGCCTGTGTACGGGGGTGACAGGGCCCTCGTCCATGGGACTGGATGGCGGTCGGCCAAGGCGACCGCATGACGTCGGATGCGAAGCTGGCGCTAGTGCCGACCCAAGCACCGCCAGCCGAGGGCTTGCGCGATAGCCCGCAGTAGAGTCCCCAACATGTACCCGGTCAAGCGTTCAAGCCAGCGACTGGACCTTCGCGAACTCTCGGTCGAGGACGTGGACGCAGTGTTCGCGATCTACGGGAGCGGCGAGGCGACGGCGCACCTGTCGTTCGAGCCGCGCTCCCATGCTGAGGTCAGCACCATCGTGGCCAGGTCCATGGCCTCGGCCGCCGTGACGCCGCGCACGGAGTACGCACTCGCCGTCATCGAGCGGGACTCCACCGAACTGATCGGGTTCGGCCGCATCGCCACGGATCCACACCAGCAGCGCGGAGCCACATTCGGCTTCGCGCTGCGCCCGGACACATGGGGCGCCGGCTACGGCCTCGAAACCGTACGCCTCCTGCTCGCCCTCGGCTTCGAGGAACTCGACTTGCATCGCATTTGGGGCGCTCGCTCCCCGATCAACGAAGCCTCAGCGAAGACGATGACAGCAGCGGGCATGATCGAGGAAGGCACGATCCGCGAGCACATCTACAAAGGTGGGCAGTGGCGTGACTCAGTAGTACACGCGATACTCGATCACGAATGGCGCGATCTCCAAACCGGTTGAAGGTGGCACCTTTAGGCGGGCCGCCAGAGTGGCCCGTCCGGCTCAATCCAGATCGATACGCAGTTCCGTGTCCGGTCGGCAGAACTCACAGGCGTCGAAGTACGGACGGCCGTTCGTCAGGATCTTCCGGGCCAAGTCCGGCTCGACAGGGCGCACGTCATGTGGAGTCCGGTCGCAGTCGGCAACGTGAATGACTGGCCCCTTGGTGGCGTCGCAGCGGTCCCGGCGTGCGAGAACGTAGCCGGAAGACGGGCGATCGCCGGTCCCAGCGCGGGTCGCGGACGGCGGTCTCTTGGGTACTACGAGGAACGGCCGAGCGATCGGCGCGGGCGATCGCACGCTCTACGTCTCGCCGCTGGAGTCGCAGATAGATGCCGATCGTCTCCTGCTGTGCGAGCTGCTGATCGAGGTACGTCAAGATCGCCCGGAGGCGGGGGGATCCGACGGCAGCTCGTTCATGTATTCGATTCAAGCATCATGCCCCTGCCCGGTCGATGTGACCGTCACCGATAGTTGGCCACTGTCAGAGGTAGGTGGCCACGCGTCCACGTTTGTCTTTCTGGGCTGCCGAGGCAAGATGCGGTGGCTGGAACCTCGCCACGAGGACTGGAACTGTCGCCGACGGCAGGTGGTCCCGCAGCGTAGGGCCCCCACCTGCGTTCGAGGTGGAGGCCCTGATCACGGATCGCGGGGCGGCGGGGTCAGCCCGCGAAGGGGGCCTCGTTGCAGGGGTTGTACGCTGCGGCGCCCACGCCCTGCTGGTGCCACGGTGCGGCGCAGGGATCGTTGACGTTGACGAGGGGGGCTCCGACGCTGCCCACGATGGCGGAGTCGGAGGAGCCGAAATCGAAGTCGTTCGGCCCCGGGTCCGCGGTGGCCGCGCCGGCGCCCAGCAGGATCGTGACGCCTGCCAGCACCACGGCCGCTCCAAGCTTTGCCCTGTACATCGAGTTGCTCCGTTCGTTGTGTCCGGCACCCGAAGGGGGGTGCTGCTCACGAGAACGCTTCCGCCCGATCTTGGTCACGCGCCGGGCCACCGCAGTTCCAAGTACTGGGTCCCGGCACAGTTGGCTGATGTGGGCGGAGCCTCGGGTTCCGAGGCTTGCCCGGCCACCTATCTCTGACAGCTGCGGCCAGGTGCCGATGACAGGCGCTCTACGACCTGGCGCTTTGTGACGAGAGCTGGCCAACTACGGGTGACAGTCACAGTCGAGTGTGACGTTCAGCGGCAGGTGGCCATGCGCATTTGCAGTTGGGTGCGGCTCTCTTGTAGTGAGCTGGTGATGCCGTGCGCCGTTGCCGTTCGTGGTCGAACGGCGGATCGTCGTGTTCCAGGACGTGGTCTTGGAGGC
>NZ_JNWO01000072.1 GCF_000716435.1 Streptomyces xylophagus | reverse complement strand
GTCTCAAAGACCCCGAGGACCCCACCACAATTCCACCAATGGCTTAGGATCGGAAATCAAAGAAAACGCTTTGCTCGGCCTGTAAGGTATGATAGGTGACGAGCGTCTACCGGCCGCTGAGCGGCATATAGCTGAGTCGAGGGGAATGACAGATGGAACGACCGAAAGTAGATGCGAATATTGCTACCGGGCTGGACCTCGACCAGTGGGCCTTGCACGTCGGCACGATGCCGCGCAGGCCCGGCGAGACCGATGACGTAGGGGTCGAAGAGAGCGTGACGTACGTTGCGCGGCCGAGCGCCAAGCACCGCTTCACTGAGCGCGAGCTGGCGGCCCTATACGAGATCGAGGATATGCCGAGGCCGGAGGGGCCGGAGTGGAAGTGACCAACCCCGTGATCCGGAAGCTCGAAGAGCTGGAAGCCTACGAGCGCGCCGGGCGTGAAGCCAAGCAGCGCATCTACGAGGCGTTCGCCGAGCTGGCGCTGCGGCAGATCATGGACATACGCGAGAT
This sequence comes from Streptomyces xylophagus, assembly GCF_000716435.1. GTDB lineage: Bacteria > Actinomycetota > Actinomycetes > Streptomycetales > Streptomycetaceae > Streptomyces > Streptomyces xylophagus. Next base: position 2,215 of record NZ_JNWO01000072.1, on the reverse strand, counting down.
GTCCTACGAGGAATGGTTGGAGCGCTACGGGGGTGGACGATGAAAATGGTCGAGAACATCACGCAGGCCATCCTGTCGCCTTCGAGCGAGCCTCGCTGGCCTTGCCCTGGCAGCTCTAGGGACAGATGCCAGCACTGCGGCGGCTGGATCAGCCTGGGGCACGCACGCGGGTCATCTTGCAGGGAAGAAGCCGATGCTGCACTTCGTGCGCTTCAAGGACGACCGATATCTGAACGCCGTTAAGACGTTCGGCCGACCGGACTTCGTCCATCGGTTCTGGGATCACCGTGCCGTCGCGGAGGTCATGCCGGGCGACACGGTCGTATTCGCTGAAGGCGATGAGCATCAAGCCGTGGTGACCCACAGCTACGACGACAGCGCGTTCTTTTAGATGTCTCGGGCGTCGGTCTTGGGAGGGATGGAGCAGGTAAAGGTGCAGGCGTGCGGGAACCGATAGCTTAGTTCCGTCGCTATGGCTTTGTCGCCATATATCAGCCTGTGGATCGGCGCGGGCGGGTCGATAACCCACCCGATCAAGAACGCGGCGATGGCTGCCAGAAGAAGCTTCGCGCCTCTTCGTCGGGAGCTGTTCTTGGTGAGTGCGATGGCCTGATCCGCAATTACGCACTTCGCGTCGTTCAGTTCATGTTCTAATTCAAGGATGATCTCGCGTGCTTTGGAAGATTCCGCGAGCAAAGAGGGTGGGTCGATCAGCGAAGGATCGACGTTGGGATCATTGGCGTTGAGAGGGAAAAGAACTACTTCGGCCATCACTCTGTTTTCCACACTAGGATTCTTGTTTTTGGAACTCCGGTCGGTGCATTTGCGCGCCTCCTAAAGTGACGAAATGTAAATCAGCTTGTCGGATGTTTCGCAACACAGAACAATTACGGGTAGTTAACAGGAAAAAGAAACGGCGGCTCAAAGCCGCCGCGTGTTGCCGTCGTGCATCAATCAATGGGCGCTACGATCCAAACAACCACCCGCTAAGCCATCCCGCAGCCGCAACAACGTTCATCCCCACGAACGCCGTGAGCAGCACAACCCCCATCAATATTAGAATACCCTTCACGACGCAGAGCGCTTCGTCGACGACTGTTGTTGCGCTTTGCGTACGAGCTGAAGGATTTGCAACCCCGTCTCGGCGTCGACCTCGGCGTCGACAACGATGCGCGTCTTCCCGTCGAGCGTGCTGGTAGCCTGCGCGAACTGCGGGACCGATCCGCCCTCACCAGGCGCAGGGGCGATCAGCTCTTCAGGCTTCACGCCGAGCGCCTTGGCGATCAGCATCAGGTTGCGTTGGGTCGGCTCGTTCTCACCACGGATATAGGCCGTGGGAATATGCCTGCCGATGGTCACGCCCTTCGGGGCATGCCGCTCCATCTCGCGCGCCAGGTCAGCGCCGCTCCACCCCTTGCCCAACATCAGCCGTTCGACCTTCTTGCCGAACTGCGCTATCCGCTCTTTGTCTGCGGCCGTCATACCTCTACGCACAATACGTCTCCTGTCTCTTCGCCTAAATGCGGCGCTTTGTTTATTCTCGAAATGCAAGTTCTCACAGGGGCCGTAATACTACGGAGGCCTGTTAGGTGTCAAACACGACCGAAACCTAACACGGTTTCCGAGCTAGGCGGGAGTAGAACAAATACGGAAAAAGGCCCTCCCGACTGCTCGGGAGGGCCTAATAGACTTTTGGGTTACCGCCTGGGAGCCGTTGAGGCTGTCAGTCTGGAACCACGTACATTGCGATGCGTCTTGCCGGGTAGACCGTCTCGCGGACCCTGCCCTGGTTGTTCCCAGAGACGAGGATCGGGTTGCCTGCCTGGTCTACGCCCGAGACGATCCCAACGTGGCCGCCACCCCTACGGGCCATCACGGCGATTGCGCCGGGTTGCGGCCCAGATACGCGGCGGCCGTAGCGTGCGAACGAGAACGCCAGGTCGGAGTTCGTGCCGGTGTGGCCGGTGGCCCTCAGCACGTAGTTGACGAAGCGAGCGCACCAGAGATTGGCCCGGCCGTAGATCGCGCCGTTGCCTACCTGGCTGCGAGCTTCAGCAACGAGCGAACTGCCGCCGTGACCAAATAGACTGAAAATGGAATCGGTTGAACGGGCGACACGTACGTCGTGGCGAGCAACGGTATGATGTCGAGCATGATGGCTCCTGTGATGGGGTCGCGCTTCGGCGGAAGTCGCGAAGAGGCACAGCGCGGCAAG
>NZ_JNWO01000071.1 GCF_000716435.1 Streptomyces xylophagus | reverse complement strand
GGCAGGGTGCGGGCCTCGATGCCGGTCAAGTCACGCGAGCGCAGCACCCGGCCCTCGGGGGCCATGAGCATGCCGCGCAGACAGTCGGCGACCACCGAGATCGGCGGCCCGAAGATCGCAGCAATGTCCTGCCGGGACCAACCGGCCTTGATGCACTTGATGGCGAACGGAACGTCGGTCTTCAGCGCGGGGTCGGGACGCGGCAAGTTCTGCAACTGCACGCCACGCGCGGCCCATCGGCCGGTCTGTGTCGCGCCGTGGTATTGCAGCGAGCCCTTGATCTTGCCGTCCTTGCAGACGCGCTCCGTGAAGGCCTTCAGCTTGGCGATGGACGCCTTACCGGCTTCTAGCCTGATCTCGACCGCACGGCGCGCATCGTCCGGCAGGTCGTCCCGGCCGAGCAGCTTTTCGAGCGTTTCCTTCGAGCAGTTCTCAATCTGATGGTCTGACAGCTCATCGGCCAGACGGGCGTTGACGAACTCTTTGAGCTGCTTGACCGCGCCGAGCGTCGAGACGCGCAGTTCGGTGACCTGGCGCAGCTCGAACTCAAGGGCTTCCTTTTCCTCGTTGCAGATTTTCTCGGCCTTGGCGACCAAGTCCATGTCGACCATGATGCCACGGTCGTTGATGATCTGATCGAGGAACCAAAGCTCCTGCTCGCGCGAGATGAGCTTGGTGACGCGATGCCCGATGCCCTGCTCGACGCGAACGTCTTGCAGACAGTAGTCGTAGATGATCTTGAACTTGTCCGGCGCGTTCTCCGGGGTGAAGCGCGTTTCCGGGTTCTTCTTCGACGGCTTACGCGGCTTGCAGAGCTGCTTGATGACGCGCGAGCCGACATCGTCCTTGCGGATCGGCAGGCCGAAAGCCGGAGCGGCGTGCTCCAACTTCGCGGGCATGTTCATCGCCATCGCGCGGACCATGATGCAACGGTACTGGCGCAGGTCAGGGACCGGCCAGCCGTACTTCGGGCCTGCGACGTACAGCCAGATCAGCCGTTCGAAGTTGGCGTTCCAGGCGTGGACTTCGCCGCCAGCCTTGACGTGGTCGACGATGTCCTGGGGGCAGGGCTCGTCAGGAAACCAGAGCTGCGGTTCATCGTCGCCGAACGCATAGGCGGCGCAAAGAATCTCCGTGCTCTTGTGCTCGGCGTACTTGTGCGCGCCGACATCGGGCAGGTCGATCTCGCTGTACGTTTCCCAATCGAGATGCAGTTCGGCAGGCTTGTGGATCGCCGTGCGACGAGTGACGGGGCCATAGCCGAAGCGCTCGCGCAGAGAGGGGGGAACGTCGATCCCCATCTCGCGCATCATATCGGCGGCGCTGTCGTAGCCGAGCACTTCCCAATCGGCGAATTTGTCTAGGGCTTCATGCCGCATCGTAGCGCCCCGGATGTTTCTCGGTGCTGGTGAGCGGTTGGAAGCCACGGATCGGCGGCAGAAGCGTCGTCCAGATGTACCAGCTACAGTTCATGGTCGGACGGCCTTCGCCGGTCACGTCGAGCCGCCAGGTGAGCGGCAGGATCAACGAGGGCTTGTGCATCGCGAACAGCTCGACGCGGTTCTTGGCGTGGTACAGGCCGCTCGGCAGGAGCATCGCAATGTGGTCGATCCCCAGGATGGTCTGCGCGTGAACGAGGAACTCGTCCGACAGCGAGAAGGGAGGGTTGGTGATGATCGACGGAGCGAGCGGGCGATCCTGCGACAGGAAGTTCACGCCGATCCGGCCGTAGCCACGATCCGTCAGGTTAGACGAGAAGACGTTGAAGCCCGCAGCCAAGAGCTGCTTCGAGATATGACCGGCTCCGCAGGCGTTCTCCCACACGTCGTTCGGCCAGCCGATCTCGCGCAGGGTGGGGATCAAGGCGCGCGTCGTCCCCTCCGCAGTCGGAAAGAACTCATCGCCCTTCTCGCGCTTGCCGTTGCCGCCGTTCATAGCTGCGCCGATATTCTTCACTGTGTCTCCATTGTCGGTGATGCGAAAACGGGCGGGGTACTATCCCCCGCCCGCTGCGCTTCTTAGGCGCTTCGCATGCGGCCCTCCTGCGTTGGTGGAACATCGCTGTCCATTAGTGCAGTGGTCGAAATGTAAGCTGACGCACCTTACACGTCAACTAAATTCCCTAGCCGAGGGGGTCGTCCTCAGCCAGCTCCGAAGTCGCGGTGTTGAAGCCAAACAGTTGCTCATAGAGCGACATGTTGGTGTCGTGCGCCGCCTGCTCGTCGAGAGCTGCCGCTTCGTTCATGCGGATTTTCACCAGGGCGGCGACCTGCTTGAAGTCGACGCCGGTCTCGTCCGAACGACCCTTGATCTCGGTCTTCAGGTCGGCCTTCGAGTCGGTGTATTCCGCCTTCACGTCAGCGAAGCCCTGCTCGATGTTGAAGAGCCGCTCGACGTAGCTCTTCATGACATCGGTGTCGACGTTGTCGGCGTTGTTGGGTTCGTCACTCACGGTGTGTAGCCTCGCGCATGATGGCGATTGCGAAGTCGACCGCCTCGTCCCGATCCATGCCGATAACGTCCCCGTCGTTGACGCTGAACGTGAGCCAGTAGTGCTCACGCGCATTCACTGCGGGGTCCACCGAAGCGATGAGGGTGTCGCCACCCCCATCCTTGAACTTCAGCGTGCGCAGATCGGGGATGCCCCGGTCGTTCTTGAACTTGATCTTCGCCATCAGTCCAGCGCGTCCTCGTCTTCGTCCTCGTCGTCGTCTA
>NZ_JNWO01000070.1 GCF_000716435.1 Streptomyces xylophagus | reverse complement strand
TTTAATGATACGGCGACCACCGAGATCTACACGTAAGGAGTCGTCGGCAGCGTCAAGATGTGTATAAGAGACAGCTCACACCCGGCCCCAACCCCAACCCCGACCACCCCCACCCTCACGGTGTCCTAGGCTGACCCCCGTGAAGGTCCTCGTCATCGGTACCGGTGCCCGCGAACACGCCCTCTGCCGTTCCCTGTCCCAAGACCCCGACGTCACCGCGCTGCACTGCGCCCCCGGCAACGCCGGCATCGCCGAGGTGGCCGAGCTGCACCAGGTCGACGCCCTCGACGGCGCAGCCGTCACCACGCTGGCGACAGCGCTCGGTGCCGAGCTGGTCGTGGTCGGCCCGGAGGCCCCCCTCGTCGCCGGGGTCGCCGACGCCGTACGCGAGGCGGGCATCCCGGTCTTCGGCCCCTCCGGGGAGGCCGCGCAGCTGGAGGGCTCCAAGGCATTCGCCAAGGAAGTGATGGCGGCGGCCGGTGTCCCCACCGCCCGCTCCTATGTCTGTACGACCCCGGAAGAGGTCGACGAGGCTCTCGACGCCTTCGGTGCGCCGTACGTCGTGAAGGACGACGGACTGGCCGCCGGCAAGGGTGTCGTAGTGACCGACGATCTCGACGCGGCGAAGGCGCACGCCAACGCCTGCGAGCGGGTCGTCATCGAGGAGTTCCTCGACGGCCCCGAGGTGTCCCTCTTCGCGATCACCGACGGCGTCACCGTCGTACCGCTCCAGCCCGCCCAGGACTTCAAGCGCGCGCTCGACGGCGACGAGGGCCCGAACACCGGCGGCATGGGCGCGTACTCCCCGCTGCCGTGGGCCGACCCGAAGCTGGTCGAGGAAGTACTCCAATCCGTCCTGCAGCCGACCGTCGACGAGATGCGCCGCCGCGGCACCCCCTTCTCCGGCCTTCTCTACGCCGGTCTCGCGATCACCTCGCGCGGTGTGCGAGTCATCGAGTTCAACGCCCGCTTCGGCGACCCGGAGACCCAGGTGGTCCTGGCCCGCCTGAAGACCCCGCTGGCCGGCGTCCTGCTCGCCTCCGCGAACGGCACCCTCGACGACCTGGCCCCCCTGCGCTGGAGCGAGGACGCGGCGGTCACCGTCGTCATCGCCTCGCACAACTACCCCGACACCCCGCGCACCGGCGACCCGATCACCGGCCTCGACGAGGTGGCGGCCCAGGACGCCCCGTACGCGTACGTCCTGCACGCCGGGACCAGGCACGACGGCGACGCGGTCGTCAGCGCGGGCGGCCGCGTCCTCTCCGTCACGGCGACCGGCGAGGACCTCACCCAGGCCCGTGAGCGCGCGTACGCGGCCGTGGCCCGGGTCCGTCTCGACGGCTCCCAGCACCGCACGGACATCGCGGCGAAGGCGGCGGCGGGCGAGTAACCCCAAGCGCTTCCGCGCACCGATAAACCCGACAGGCCCCGATTCCGTCTCAGGAGTCGGGGCCTGAACCTTGCCCTCACCCTTGCCCTCCGTCATCCAGCTTTCCCCTGAGCCATTCCATCGAGTGACCGATGCCCCATCCGGCTGACGGGGACCGGGGCCCCAACTATGGTGCGGCGCAAGCGTTCCGGCACTTGGCCCACCGGCATTGCGATGTCAGTGGTGGGTGCCACAGTGGGGGAGTGAGCAACGCCAGCAGAGCGGGACAGCACGGAGGGGGCGAGGTCCGGTCGTGACCGGTATGGGTGTGGGTGTGGAGGCGGGCGCGCAGGCGGCGCGTTCCCGGGCCTTGGCCGTGCTGCGGATCCGCAGCCGGACGCTGGCCGTCGCCCTGTTGCCCGCCGCCGTCGCGGTGATCCTGCTCGCCGGCGGTTCGACCGGCCATCTCATGGGCCGGGGCTGGGACCTCTCCCGCTGGATCATGGGCGTGGCCGCGGTCGTCGTGCTGCTCGCGGCGGGCGTCATCGCGCTGGTCGTCGCGCGGTCCCGCCCCGCTGTCAGTCCTACGGTCGCGATCGCCGAGGAGTCGGCCCCCGACCTGTACCGCATGGTGCGCGACCTGGCCGACCGCCTCGACGTCCCCGCGCCGTCCGCGATAGCGCTCACGCCGGACTGCGACAGCTGGCTGGAGGACCGTACCCACCCGGCCCACGGCCCGCCCCCGCAGGAGAACCGCGACGAGATCACCGGCGTACGGAGCCTCACCCCGGCGCGTTCGCGTCGTACGGCCGCCTCGCCCGTCCTCGTCATCGGCTCCCCGTTCCTGTGGTGGATGCGGGTCGGTGAGCTGCGCGCGGTGCTCGCCCCGGTCGTCGCGGGTACGGGCCCCTCCGCGCACCCGGACATAGCCGCGGCCCGCCGTTTCGTACGGGGCTTGGACGCGGCGGTGGCCGTGACCTCGGCACCCCGCGGTCCCGTCTTCCGCGCGGCGCTCGCCGGTGTCGGCTGGGTCGCCCGGCTGCTGCTGCGCAGTTGCCGGGGGCACGCGACCGAGATGGAGCGGGGCGTGGCCGCCGCTGCCGCCGAGCGCGCACAGGCTGTGGACTACGGCCTGCGGATCGTCGCGCAGGAACAGGTGGGCCTGGCGTACGCGGGCTGGGACCGGCTGCTCACCCGGGTCGCGCTGCCCGCGTGGCGGATGGGCCGCTGGCCGTCCCGGCTGGACGCGGGCGTCGTAGCGGCGCTCACGGAGCTGTCCCGCCGCGACCGCCTGGCCGAGGGCTTCGCCTCCCGGCTCGGCGAGCGCCCCGCCTGCGACCTGCTCGAAGAGCCCGGCACGATCGACGAGGCGACCTCGCTCCTCGCCGCCCGCCTCTTCCACGGCGGCCCCGCCGAGGCCGGCCCCGACTGGGCACCGGTGGACTGGCAGGAGTACCCGGAGGAGGTCGTCGACCGCAAATGGCGCACCGACGCGGCCCGCCTCCACCGCGTCCTGGACACCCTCGGCGTCCGCCGCGCCCCTGACTCCACCGTCACCCCCCACCACGACGCCCCGACCCTGGCCCGAGTGGTGGACCACTTGACGGACCCGACGGCGGAGGGACGGTACGGAGAGACGGACGCGGCCGACGACGGCGCCGGGATCGACGTAACTGCCGGTTCCCTGACTGCTGTTGACCTGGACGAGGCCGCCGCAGACGACGCCGCCGAGCACGCCCCCACCCCGCACGACCTGTCTCTTATACACATCTCCGAGCCCACGAGACAGGC
>NZ_JNWO01000069.1 GCF_000716435.1 Streptomyces xylophagus | reverse complement strand
AACACAGTGGACGCGAGCAACTGAGGACAAGCCCTCGGCCTATTAGTACCGGTCACCTCCAGCGGTTACCCGCCTTCCAGATCCGGCCTATCAACCCAGTCGTCTACTGGGAGCCTTAACCCATCAAGTGGGTGGGAACACTCATCTCGAAGCAGGCTTCCCGCTTAGATGCTTTCAGCGGTTATCCCTCCCGAACGTAGCCAACCAGCCATGCCCTTGGCAGAACAACTGGCACACCAGAGGTTCGTCCGTCCCGGTCCTCTCGTACTAGGGACAGCCCTTCTCAATGTTCCTGCGCGCGCAGCGGATAGGGACCGAACTGTCTCACGACGTTCTAAACCCAGCTCGCGTACCGCTTTAATGGGCGAACAGCCCAACCCTTGGGACCGACTCCAGCCCCAGGATGCGACGAGCCGACATCGAGGTGCCAAACCATCCCGTCGATATGGACTCTTGGGGAAGATCAGCCTGTTATCCCCGGGGTACCTTTTATCCGTTGAGCGACGGCGCTTCCACAAGCCACCGCCGGATCACTAGTCCCGACTTTCGTCCCTGCTCGACCCGTCGGTCTCACAGTCAAGCTCCCTTGTGCACTTACACTCAACACCTGATTGCCAACCAGGCTGAGGGAACCTTTGGGCGCCTCCGTTACTCTTTAGGAGGCAACCGCCCCAGTTAAACTACCCATCAGACACTGTCCCTGATCCGGATCACGGACCCAGGTTAGACATCCAGCACGACCAGACTGGTATTTCAACGACGACTCCCACCGAACTGGCGTCCGATGCTCAAAGTCTCCCAGCTATCCTACACAAGCCGAACCGAACACCAATATCAAACTGTAGTAAAGGTCCCGGGGTCTTTCCGTCCTGCTGCGCGAAACGAGCATCTTTACTCGTAGTGCAATTTCACCGGGCCTATGGTTGAGACAGTCGAGAAGTCGTTACGCCATTCGTGCAGGTCGGAACTTACCCGACAAGGAATTTCGCTACCTTAGGATGGTTATAGTTACCACCGCCGTTTACTGGCGCTTAAGTTCTCAGCTTCGCCCAACCGAAGTTGGACTAACCGGTCCCCTTAACGTTCCAGCACCGGGCAGGCGTCAGTCCGTATACATCGCCTTACGGCTTCGCACGGACCTGTGTTTTTAGTAAACAGTCGCTTCTCGCTGGTCTCTGCGGCCACCCCCAGCTCAAGGAGCAAGTCCTCTCACCGGTGATGGCCCCCCTTCTCCCGAAGTTACGGGGGCATTTTGCCGAGTTCCTTAACCATAGTTCACCCGAACGCCTCGGTATTCTCTACCTGACCACCTGAGTCGGTTTAGGGTACGGGCCGCCATGAAACTCGCTAGAGGCTTTTCTCGACAGCATAGGATCATCCACTTCACCACAATCGGCTCGGCATCAGGTCTCAGCCTTAATGTGCGACGGATTTGCCTATCGCACGGCCTACACCCTTACCCCGGGACAACCACCGCCCGGGATGGACTACCTTCCTGCGTCACCCCATCACTCACCTACTACAGGTCTGGACCGTCGGCTCCACCACTTTCCATTCCCCGAAGGGTCCGGAACGGCTTCACGGACTTAGCATCGCCTGGTTCAATGTTTGACGCTTCACAGCGGGTACCGGAATATCAACCGGTTATCCATCGACTACGCCTGTCGGCCTCGCCTTAGGTCCCGACTTACCCTGGGCAGATCAGCTTGACCCAGGAACCCTTAGTCAATCGGCGCACACGTTTCTCACGTGTGTATCGCTACTCATGCCTGCATTCTCACTCGTGAACCGTCCACCACTAGCTTCCGCTGCGGCTTCACCCGGCACACGACGCTCCCCTACCCATCCACACAGGCGTTGGCCCTATTGTGTGAATGACACGACTTCGGCGGTACGCTTGAGCCCCGCTACATTGTCGGCGCGGAATCACTAGACCAGTGAGCTATTACGCACTCTTTCAAGGGTGGCTGCTTCTAAGCCAACCTCCTGGTTGTCTCTGCGACTCCACATCCTTTCCCACTTAGCGTACGCTTAGGGGCCTTAGTCGATGCTCTGGGCTGTTTCCCTCTCGACCATGGAGCTTATCCCCCACAGTCTCACTGCCGTGCTCTCACTTACCGGCATTCGGAGTTTGGCTAAGGTCAGTAACCCGGTAGGGCCCATCGCCTATCCAGTGCTCTACCTCCGGCAAGAAACACACGACGCTGCACCTAAATGCATTTCGGGGAGAACCAGCTATCACGGAGTTTGATTGGCCTTTCACCCCTAACCACAGGTCATCCCCCAGGTTTTCAACCCTGGTGGGTTCGGTCCTCCACGAAGTCTTACCTCCGCTTCAACCTGCCCATGGCTAGATCACTCCGCTTCGGGTCTTGAGCGCGCTACTAAACCGCCCTGTTCGGACTCGCTTTCGCTACGGCTTCCCCACACGGGTTAACCTCGCAACACACCGCAAACTCGCAGGCTCATTCTTCAAAAGGCACGCAGTCACGACGCATTGAGTAAACTCAATGCGCGACGCTCCCACGGCTTGTAGGCACACGGTTTCAGGTACTATTTCACTCCGCTCCCGCGGTACTTTTCACCATTCCCTCACGGTACTATCCGCTATCGGTCACCAGGGAATATTTAGGCTTAACGGGTGGTCCCGCCAGATTCACACGGGATTTCTCGGGCCCCGTGCTACTTGGGTGTCTCTCAAACGAGCCGTTGACGTTTCGACTACGGGGGTCTTACCCTCTACGCCGGACCTTTCGCATGTCCTTCGCCTACATCAACGGTTTCTGACTCGTCTCACAGCCGGCAGACTGTGAAAGAGAGATCCCACAACCCCGTATACGCAACCCCTGCCGGGTCTCACACGCATACGGTTTGGCCTCATCCGGTTTCGCTCGCCACTACTCCCGGAATCACGGTTGTTTTCTCTTCCTGCGGGTACTGAGATGTTTCACTTCCCCGCGTTCCCTCCACATACCCTATGTGTTCAGGTATGGGTGACAGCCCATGACGACTGCCGGGTTTCCCCATTCGGAAACCCCCGGATCAAAGCCTGGTTGACGACTCCCCGGGGACTATCGTGGCCTCCCACGTCCTTCATCGGTTCCTGGTGCCAAGGCATCCACCGTGCGCCCTTAAAAACTTGGCCACAGATGCTCGCGTCCACTGTGCAGTTCTCAAACAACGACCAACCACCC
>NZ_JNWO01000068.1 GCF_000716435.1 Streptomyces xylophagus | reverse complement strand
GAGGGCCTCCGTGATGGGCTCAGCCGGACCGTCTCCCGCGCTGTAGGCCACGGAGACGTGCGGAGTGAAGCCCGCGGCCTTCTCTGGGACCTCGCCGAGAACCTCTCCAATAGCCTCCCGAATGGCGTCTCTGACGGCCCGGACGGGGCCGTCGGGGTGCACATGCAGGAGTACCGCCTCGGGGTCCAACACCTCCGGTCCGATCCGGACGTCGAAGGCTGACATAGCGGCCAACCTTGTTTGGGCTGCATCCACGATGCTGTGGACGTCCTGCTCTTTGGTCTCGCCCACGAAGCCGATGCCTTGCATGGTCAGGTGCAGCCATTGGTTGGGGATTGGGGTGAGTATCTCTCCGAGGGGTGCGAGCGCGGAACGGTACTCGGCAGCGAGTCGGTGCACATCGTCCTGGTGTTCGAACGTCAGGTGCCAGGTGTAGAAACGGCGGCCCACACTCCAGCCGGGCCGCCACCACCAGTGGTTCCGCATGGTCTCGGGTTGAGTCTTCATAGCTCGGGATCAAATCAGGGAGAGCCCTCTCCTGGCGAGAGTGCAAGATGTCGCGGAGCGGAGTGCACGCAGAACTCTTCGACGGCTTGTCGCAGGCCGACAGTCGTGGTGCCGCTGGCGCGAGGTCGACCGATGCTTGTGGACAGTTCGCTGAGGCGGCGGGTCACAGGCTCCATGCGGTGGTCCGGCGGAAGGGCGAGGACAGGCGCGAGGGCTTCGAGAGCGCCCTCCGCTTCCCCGTTGGCGAGATGGGCTGCGGCCCGGCTGATGTGGATCTGTGCCTCGGTGCCGTAGGCCCTGACCGGCTGTACGGCCAGAAGGGCGAGAGCGTTGTCTGCGGATCTCAAGGCATCGGCGTGGCGACCAACACGCAGTTGGACGGCCGCGGCGTAGTTCTCCTGCCGTGCGGGCTGACAGGCGAAGATGCCCCCGATCTCGTCTTCGCTACTCATCGAGGCGCGCGCGTCTTCAGCATGGGCGAGCGCCACCAAGGCCTCGTCTTGGGCACCCAGTTCCGACCAGGCATCAGCTTCTTGGCAGGCGAGGAGTACTGCCACCGTGCCCGTCGTGCGGTAGGTGGCACCGCGCCGGGCGAAGTTGATCGCCTCCCGGAGGCGGCCATCCCAAAACGCCACCTTGGAGCGAGTTGAAAGCACCCAGGCACGCAGGTTGTTGTGCCGTGCCAGCTCGGCACACAGCCACGCCGTCCGACCCTGGGTTTCTGCGTCGCGCAACTGTCCCAAGTCGGAGGACATCCATGCCAGGAGCCCGCACAGGTAACCGGCCGCGACGTACAGGTCGGTCGATTGGCGGGGGTACTGGTGGCCTTCTAGGAGAGCGAAGACGCGGTCACGTAGTGCTCGGGTGCGGACGAAGAGCGCGACGGGATCTGAAGTGAGGTAGTCCGAGGCGAGCGACCGAGTCTCGGCCATGAGTTGCTCAAGGGCGATATCGCCCACGTTTGAGGCCTCCGCCCATTGCGCCCACGTCGCGGACTCGTCGGCGGCAAGACGCACGAGATTAGACCCGGTCGGTTCAGCCGGGGCAACGATGGACGATGCTGCGGCCGGCGTGCTCGACGGGTCGGCGGTTGACGGGCGATGGGTGAGCAGGTGCAGGTCTGCCTCGGGGAGCACGCGCCGGTCTTCCAGGTCCAGCAAGTCCTCCACGCGGCATGAGAAGGCCTCCGCCATGGCGAACAGGACTGAGAGGCTCGGGCGACGTGAGGAAGGGCCCGGCCATTTCTCCCACTTGCCAACGAGGGATGCGTCGGCGGCGACGGACTCGCCGAGGCGTCTGGCACTTCCTTGGGTGATGCGGTCGGCTGCCTCTTGAAGAGTCCAGCCGTGGGCATGCCGCCACGCTTCTCTGGGACGCATCTTGAAGCGGGTGCGCATCTCGATAGCGATATCGGCGAGCGCGCATCCGGCGATAGTCATGTCGTGGCGGAGAGCATCCCGATCTGCCTTGGAACCGGGTTTCGAGGGGGCGTTCATGGGCGTGCTCCCTTTGCGGTGTCGTGGACTCAAGGTAGCTGCGTCATCGATCGATTGGGTGGGCGTGAACCGGGAGATCGGGGATATGCAGCCCAACTGGTCGTCCAAAGAAGCCGTTTGCTCCTGGTCGGCGCGCCGGTGCGTGTCCAAAAAAGTTGGTCACGCGTGCCCGTGACGCCAACTGCCCTGATTGAAACCGTAGGGGTCCCCACCAGCACCCCGGGCAGGGCAGTCCCGGCTACTGACTCCTGGACGCTGATCGCCAAGTGAGGACGCATGGAGAAAACGGCATGACACCGACTGCGACCATCGCCCGAACGCGCCCCAGAATCCTCCCTCCTCTCCGCGAGTACCTCGGATTCAATATGTCCTTCGAGCGGGACGAGGGCTCCGCGGCTGGCGTTATCGCCGATGCAGACCTAGCTGTACCGGGTCGCGCGCGGGTCATCGTCCGGGCCGGGTTGCGGTATTGGGGCTGGCCGGGGCTGATCGAGTCTGCCGATGTACTCGTCACCGAGCTGGTCACGAACGCCCTTGAGCATGGGCTCGGTGATGTCGGGCTGCGTGTGTATCTCACCGACACGCACCTTCTGATCGAAGTGCGGGATGGCTCTCACCAACTCCCCGTACTGCGCAAGGCGGCTCCCGACGACGAGAACGGCCGCGGCCTCTTCCTTGTCCGCGCCATCTCCGACGCCTGGGGCGTCAGCTCTGACGGCACGACGACCTGGTGCTCCCTCCCTCTTGTGAGAAGGAACGACGACATGGAACACGGTGGTGTCACTGTGATCCCCGATCTCGGGCGCGCAGAAGCCAAGTGGGTCCGGAAAGAGGAGTTTCGGGCGACGAAACTCGCAGCCGGAAACGCCTACCGCTTCACCCGCGTGTACCTGCACGCCTACCTGGCCCCGGAGCACGGCTTCGTGGACATCGAGAATCTGGCCACGATCGGGCGGGTGCTGATGGCCAACGCCTTCGCGCACACCTGCGTGCCCGAGTACGCCGTGATCACCATGCAGTGGGCGCTGCTCCAGACCGGGGAACTCGTCTTTCAGGTGCACGACGGCCGCTCCGAATTCCCGGACTTCGACAAGGCCGTGAGTTGGGAACCGGCCGAGGGTGAGCGACCCCGTGGCCTGTCGACCGCCCGCCGGCTCGGAGCGGAGATCTCCTACGCCCCCACGGACGCGGGAAAGATCGTCCAGGCCCTGATCAAGCCCCACGCACTGCCCGTCTGACCCTCGCCGAACACCGGCCTCCCGACCGGCCGCCGGGGTGCCGTGCGCCTTGCCTCCCCCGTCGAGGCCCGCATCCCGGCGGCCAACTCCCC
>NZ_JNWO01000067.1 GCF_000716435.1 Streptomyces xylophagus | reverse complement strand
ACACCCACAGAGAACGCGAACGCCTCTACCCCCGGCCCGACCGGCACAACTACGAACTCCTGGCCTGACCGGCAAGCTCACTCCACGAGAGCCGCACCCATTTCAGATGCCGGCGATCGGTTCGCCTGCTGCGGCTTCCACGGGGTCGTTGCACTCTGCGGCGTCCACGTCGTCTCCGTCGTCAACTGCGGCGCTGGACAAGGCGGCCAGGTCGGCTCCGCTCCCCGGCGGCAGGGTGAAGCAGAGCAATACATGCACCGCGCTTCAGAGGATGTCGCGCAGGGAACTGGTCAAGGCCAGCCAGGGCGGGAAGAAGCGGCTGACGTGCACGCGACCTGTGGCATTGCCCCGTACCGCCAAGCCCAGAGTCACAATGAAGAAGGCGGCAGGTCCGGGTTCAACCGTCCGATCCTCCGCGGACACGGTGCAGGATGTTGCCGGGATGCCGGATCTGAGCGGCGCGCCCGCACTCGGCGCGATCAACGTATCGCCCTCCTGGTGCTTCGACAAGGACGGTTCCTCCCAAGCGCCCGATACCTGGGAAAGAGACCGGTTCCAGGCGTGCGCCTGGGGCGAGAACGAGAGCGATACCTATGACGTGATCAACGGGGACAGCATTCTGACAGGGCGTCTCTTCTTCACGGATTTTGTCTACGACGTATACACGGGCACGCGCCAGCAGTGGCAGCAGTTGATGGACTTCGTTGCGACCGGTGCCGAGGGTAAGGACCTGGATGCCGTCGGCCACACGATCTCTTCAGTGGGCGAGCTGACTAAGTGTCAGCCGGACTGCGCAGTGCAGTCGACGGACTTTCCCACCCAGAGCTTCGAGGTGGGTGAGTGGGCTACCGCGAAGTGGGTCATGACGGGCACCTTGTCGAGCGGGAACCGGGGTACGGGGCAACTGTTCGCGGCGTACCTTGCCGCTTTGCCGACCGCGGTGCCTGCCCGCCCCGATGGGCAGTATTCGACGGAAGTGCGCTGCGACGCCGATCCGGGTCCCCAACAGCAGCCCGAGGGCTGCGTGATCGCGGATGCCCCGCTCGTCCTGCAGTACAGCAGGGACATCAACGACAGCCAGGAGCGTGGATTCCCCGAACTTGCCGAGCATATTGCCGAGGCCCAGGACGGTAAGGGGAGTCCGGGTGCGCTGGTACCCGGCGCCCACCTGCCCGGAGCCCCCGGGGGAGCCCCGCTGCACCGCCTGACGGACAAGACGGAGTCGAAGAAGAACCGGGATACCGCCTGCCCGAAGGCCTGGAGTGCAGTCAACAAGACAGCTGATGGGCAAAGTTGCGACGAATACCCGTTCAAATCCACCTACGAGGGCGCTTACACGGGCGTGGTCGCCACCGATCCGGACAAGGTGGGTACCGCCGGGTTCAGCCACCGGATGATCAATGCGCAGGACAACACCGGCGGCGGCCGTCTGCTGGGCACGTTCTATCGGGAAAACCGGGTCCTGGACAACGACGCCTTCTACGTCGAGATCATCGGCACGTGCCAGGGAACCTGCAACGACGAGACCGTCCAGCCGGGCAATGCCCTGACGTCTCTGGACCTGTCCTCCGCCAACCGACGGGCGCCCGTCTCCGGTCTGTATGACTGGTCGAAGGCGGGCTACCGTGCTGGCGCCGGCCTGCCGACCACCAGCGACTACAGCTCCAGCGACGAGTGCACCATCACAGCCGACCAGATGGTCGTCGTCTACGGTGTGATCCCCGGCGACGGCCTCGACGACACGACCGGGATCCAGGACGCGATCGACCACATCAAGTCCTACTGCTCGCCCAGCGCGGGGTACTCCAGCCTCAGCAGGATCACCCTTCCGGCCGGCGAACTGGATGTGTCCCGCCAGATCTACGTGGACGCCAACTATCTGGTACTGAGCGGATCCGGTTCGGATCCCGGCACCGGGACGAAGCTGGTCTTCACCCCGGACGCCAACACCCGCTACGACACGATCCTCGCCGACGGCAGCAACTGGGACAAAGATGCGATGACCTCGGGCGACGCATCCGGCGGATGGATCTGGCCGGGCAGGGGCCTGTTCCGAGTGCAGTCACGCGACGTGCAGGCCGACTACGCCGCCCAGTACGCCGCCGCTCCCACCAACCGCAAGGACCTGTTCGAGGGCACCGTCAACGTGCACTGGAAGGTCGGGGCGAAGCTCCGCGTCAAACCGGGCGACACCGGATTCGCCGCCCGGACCGGCGACACGAAGATCTACATCGCCAACAACACCAGCAGCAAGATCATGGCGAACCTGAAGGCCGGCGGCTACGTCAACGTCCGCGCGGCGAACACGCTCAACTTCTACCACCAGATGCAGGCGCTGCCGACCGACAACCCGCTCCAGGACCTCGCCATGCGCCAGCAGATCTTCACCATCACCTCGGTGAGCACCACCAGCACCGACAAATGGATCACGATCGACAAGCCGCTGGAGTACGACGTCCCCGTCGACTCCACCTCTGACGGCTCGGCGCTCGTCAACCCGTGCAGCCCAGTGCCGACCACCGGGTGCAGCGACACCCCCTACCCCTCGAAGGTCTCGCCACTGGTCGAGCCCGTGCTCGGCGTCGGCATCGAGAACCTCTACCTCACCCAGAACGAGCCCGACCTCGACCCCGACGACGCGAACTTCAACTACGGGAACATGGATCCGGCCGGTGAGATGAACGGCATCGTCTTCAAGTGGGCCGTCAACGACTGGGTCCGCGGCGTCCGCACGGAAATGACCGGCTCCCACCCGATCGCCACCGAGGAAGCCAAGAACCTCACCATCACCGACAACTACTTCGACGGGGCCTGGAACAAGGGCGCGGGCGGCAATGGCTACCTGCGCGGCTCACGTGTCTGGGACTCGGTGTACGCGGGCAACACCTCCCGCAACCTGCGGCACTTCACCTTCCAGTGGTCGTCCTCGGGGAATGTCGCCATCGGCAACAGCTTCGACTCCGACATCAACCTGCACGGCGGCTGGGAACGCAACAACCTCATCGAACTCAACCAGGTCGTCGTACCGTATCTGCACCGGTCCGACAGCTGCACCAGCAACTGCGGCGACGAGGGCAACACCGCCCCCGACGAATCAGACTGGTTCCCCATCTGGTGGGCTGCGGGAAAGAAAGCCGTCAAATGGTCCGGGTCGTCCGGACCTGGCAACGTCTTCTTCGACAACACTCTCGAAAAACAACTCGGCGGCATCCACCAGCCCTACACCACGTACTATCCGTACGCGAACCCCAGCACGATCTACGTGTTCGGAGTCGATGCCGCAGGCGCCTGGCATCATCTCGACATCGGCGGGACCCCGATCGCGGACTGGGCATTCAACGAATGGGCCGACTACACCGGCGGGCACGGCGTCGACGCGACACGGTCCGATCCGGGCGCCTCGCTGTTCCTGACCAACACGTCCTGAAGGAGCGGCCGATGATGAGCTACGACGGCTCAATCGACGCCGATCACAGCACGTACCTCATCGACGTCGACGCCGGAGTCCTCCAGCCACCCGGCGGCGAACGATGGGAATTCGACGACGGCCTCATCGCGGTACGCCCACACCAGATGTGCGTCACCACCGGCATCGACGACGGCGAGGTCAAACTGCATATCGAACTCCACGACACACAGCCGCCAGTAACACTCGACAACTGGGACGAGGTCGCCGAGGCGAGCCTGACCTGCCAGGCCAGCCTCACCCTGGGAGAACTGTTCACCGATCCACGCCCCGGCCTGCCCCAACTGGCCGCCCACGGCCCCGGAAGCTACCGGATCCGCGTCAGCGCTCGGGGCCGCGACACCGCCCACGAGTTTCCCGAAGAACACAGCATCCTCTGCTGGCCCACGCCACAGGCTCCTCCGATGTCGCTCAAACTCACCGATCAAAGTGGCGCACGGTACCGCCACCGGCTGGCACAACGCCGCCCCAGCATCTGACTCCAGATGAAATCCCCGGAGTTGATGAATCGTCAGGCGTGGCCGGTCTACGGCCAGTTCCAGCTGGACCGGGGATTTAGGACTCCGGATCCTGCCCAGATCCACTGGGGTACACCCGGTGACGCCGGGCCGGGTACCGGCGTACTTGGCGACATCGGAGGCAAGCGGCTGCTCGACCTCGGCTGCGGTGGCGGCCACTACGCGGCCCGCCTCGCCCGCGACGACAACGCCCAGGTTGACGCCATCGACGTCGCGCCCACTCAGCACCAGCGTGCCCTCATTCAGTACGCCGACGTCCCCGGGGTCCGCTTCCTGCTCGGGGACGCCGTCGACCACCTGCACCGATGCGAGCCGTACGACCTGGTGTATTCGGTCCACGGCCTCGGCTACCTCGACCCCCGCCACAGCTTGCCCGCCCTGCACCGCGGACTGTGTCCCGGCAGACGGCTCGTCTTCTCCGTCCTGCATACCGACCTTCACTGTCGGCCGCCCTCCAGCAGCGTCGAACCGCGGCAGTTGAAGGTCCAGCTGAAGGGCCTTGAGCCGCAGGATGTGCAGCTGTGGGTGCTTTCTCCCCAGCTGTGGGAGCACGTGCTCACCGATCACGGCTTCACCGTCGAGGCGATCGACCTTCTCCACCGCCAAGCTGGCGACGCGGTCGTCGATCAGCTCATCCAGGCCCGCCGTACCTGAACAGCCTCGGTACCTGGACGTCGGGCTCGACGGCACCTTTCCCTGGCCGCGGGGTCTGCCGCTCTACGGCAGCAAGGGGGAGATCACGCCGGACGGCGTCTGCCACCCGTCCCGAGGGAAGTGGGCGGCGACCCTGGGGTGATCCTCGGCCTGGTCCAGCGACAACCGATAACGCGCCAGCCGACGAACCGTGAGAGCTGAAGTGCTTTTTGCCTCGGGAGCTTGGGGGAGCAGTCGATCTTTTCGTTGGTGAAGGCTCGTCTGGGTGTAGACGGCCTCTGCGTTGTGGTCAGTGAGTTGGCTGGTGGCGGAGGGCTTGCCAGCGGCGTTCGAAGCTGTTGCGGTGTTTTTCGAGGTCGTGTAGGTGGACGGGCTGGTTGTACTGCGCTGTGATGCCGTGTTGTGCGAGGTCTTTGGTGACACGGTCGGGGTCCGGGTGGTCGTCGAGAGCTCGGTGCTGGGCCCAGATGGTGTAGATCCGGAACTGGAGGAAGTAGCGGGCCAGTGTTTTTGCTTTGAGGGGCTGGTTTTCGCGGTCCAGGATCCCCTGGCCAGCGAGATACGCCGACAACTCGGACGCGTCCGGCTCTGTCCTGTGCTGTTGCTGGAAGTCCTGCCAGGCGAGGTAGTAGCGGTCGACAGGAGTGAGGCTGTGTGGAGGGGGTGTTGTCCTTTTGTCAGGCGTCAACTCGTCGGGCGGAAGCACAGTGTTGGGTTCTGTTCCCTGGCCGGAATGTGGGGCCTGTCCGTCTCGCGGAGGAGATATGGCGTCTGCTGAGCGTCCGGGGTGGAGTGATTCTCCGGCCGTCCGGGCTGGGGGAACGAAGCTGAATGCCTCTTCATACAGAGCGGTGTGCGTGGCAGGCGGAACATCCCGCTTCCGCTTCTCGTCCCCGTGGGCATGATCCTCCAGGTCGTATCCGGGGTCGTAGCCACCCTCGTAGGCGGCCTCTTGCAGCCGATCGACGGACCACAGGATCGGCCCCGGCCCTGGGCGTTGAACATGTTCCGGCTGCCCGGGGGGGTTCGTTGTCATCAAGGTCCGGAGGCTGTTCGCCAGCAGGTGCCTCGTCGTTCTGTAAGGCCGGTACCGCTTCGGGGGTACGTCTGCTCGCGGCCGCGTCGGCCGGCTCCAGTGCGGGTGCGGTCGGCTCCGGCTCGCGGGCCGGCTCCAACTGCGGTGCCGGAGGCAGCAGTACGGGCTCGATGCCCGCCGCCGCCAGGCCCCAGGGGGCCGTCTCCGCGAGCGGGACGCCGTAGCGGGCCAGGCGCAGCGGCATCATCGACTCCACCGGAGCCTTGCGGCGCCACGCGCGGCCGAAGCGGGAGTGGAGCCGCGCCTGGTAGACGAGGCGGTCCTGCTCCAGCTTGATGACCTGCTCGTAGGAACGCAGCTCCCACAGCTTCATGCGGCGCCAGAGCAGGAACGTCGGGATCGGGGAGAGCAGCCAGCGGGTGAGGCGGACGCCCTCCATGTGCTTGTCGGCGGTGATG
>NZ_JNWO01000066.1 GCF_000716435.1 Streptomyces xylophagus | reverse complement strand
TAAGGAGTCGTCGGCAGCGTCAGATGTGTATAAGAGACAGGTGGAAGAGGAAGGTGCGGGGCTGAGGAGTTGGGTGCCGAAGCCAACGCCACCCCTTGACTCCCGTCCGGTCCCGCCCGTTGGCTCCCGTCCCGCCCCTGACTCCCGTCCCCGCACCGCACCTTGGCTCCCGTCCCCGTCCCGCCCCTTGACTCCCGTCCCCGCACCGCACGTTGGCGAGCAGCGCACCGGCTGGCAAGATCGCACCGCATGGAGACGCTGCCGTTCGACGCCGTGCTGTGTGACTTCGACGGGGTCGTGCACCGGTGGGACCCCGACGGGATGAACGCGCTGGACCGGGCCTGGGGACTGGCCGAGGGCACGCTGGCCGGGGTGGCGTTCGAGAGCGAGTTGCTGCTGGCGGCCGTCACGGGGCAACTCAGCGATGAGCAGTGGCGGTTGCGGATCGCCGACGACCTGTCGCCGGTCTGCGGGTCGGCCGAACGCGCCCGCGACCTCGTGGCCGCGTGGAACACCCTCACCGGGCAGGTCGACCCCGACGTCATGGACGTACTCGCGCAGGTCCGCCGCACGGTGCCGGTGGTTCTGGTCTCCAACGCGACCACCCGGCTGGAGAGTTACCTCGCCGAGGTCGGGCTGTCCGAGGCGTTCGACGCGGTGGTCAACACCTCCCGTGTCGGAGTCGCCAAGCCGGACCCGCGTGTCTTCCAACTGGCCGCGCGGCGCGTCGGAGTCGAGGCCGGACGCTGTCTGTTCGTCGACGACACCGCCGGTCATGTCGTCGCGGCCCGGGAGGCGGGGTTGTCGGGGCTGCACTACCAGCACGTCGGCCAATTACGGGACGCGGTCGCGCCGTTGCTCGGTTGAACCAGCCGCCTCCCTCCACATCGGCGCCGCCTCTGCCGTCCTTCTCCTCCTCTCTCCCCCCGTCCCAGTCCGCGAAATTCGGTCGCCGCCCTCCCGACCCGACCACGAGCATGGCGCGCATGGTCGACACCTCTCTGTACGCGGCGTTTCTCGTCGCCGCCTTCGTGCTCTGTGTCACTCCGGGCCCCGACATGATGTTCATCGTGGCGATGGGCGGGCGGGGTGGGCCCGCCGCCGGGGTGACGGCCGCCTGCGGGGTCGCCTGTGCGATGTTCGTGCACTCGGTGGCCGCGGCGCTCGGGTTGTCGGCGCTGTTCCTGACGTTGCCGGTGCTCTATCACGTGCTGCGCTGGGCGGGCGCCGCCTATCTGCTGTACCTGGCCGTGAAGGCGTTCCGGGAACGGGCAGCGGCATTCACGGCAGAAGACCAAGGGCAGGGCGGTGGGGTCGGGCGGCGCCGGGCCTTTCTTCAAGGGGCCCTCACCAATCTGCTCAACCCCAAGGTGATCCTCTTCGACGTCGCGTTCCTGCCGCAGTTCGTGAATCCCGAACTCGGCCATGTGGGCGAGCAGTTCCTCGCCCTCGGGTGCACGATCACGGTGATGGGCCTCATGGTGGACGGTTCGATCGGGCTGCTCTCCGGGAAGCTGGCGGCGCTGCTGCGGCGGAGCCGGCGGGTGGCTCGGGGGCTCAACATCTTCAGCGGGACGGTGTTCACGGGGCTGGCGGTGCGGTTGGTGGCTTCACCGAAGTGAGGAGTGGCGAGGGGTTCAGCGGACTGTCAACTCTGGGTTGACAGCACCTCACTGTCAACCTACGGTTGACACATGACGACCAACCCGAACGTCACCTCGTCCGTACGTCTCGACGACCTCATCGACGCCATCAAGAAGGTCCACCCCGCACCGCTGGACCAGCTCCAGGACGCGGTCATCGCCGCCGACCACCTGGGCGACGTGGCCGACCATCTGATCGGCCACTTCGTGGACCAGGCCCGGCGTTCCGGCGCGTCCTGGACCGACATCGGCAAGAGCATGGGCGTCACCCGGCAGGCCGCGCAGAAGCGCTTCGTGGCCAAGGAGTCCGCCGACCTCGACCTCAGTCAGGGCTTCAGCCGGTACACCGTCCGCGCCCGGAACGTGGTCATGGCCGCGCACAACGCGGCCATCGCCGCCCGCAACCCCGAGGGCCGCCCCGAGCACCTGGTTCTCGGCCTGCTGGCCGAACCGGACGCCCTGGCGGGCAAGGCGATCGTCGCGCAGGGGGTCCCCCTGGACGCCGTACGCCAGGCGGCCGCCACGGCGCTCCCGCCGGCCGCCGACGAGGTCCCGGACCTCGTCCCCTACGGCCCCGACGCCAAGAAGGTCCTGGAACTCACCTTCCGCGAGGCCCTGCGCCTGGGCCACAACTACATCGGCACCGAGCACATCCTGCTCGCCCTGCTGGAGCACGAGAACGGCGAGGGTGTGCTGAACAGCGTCGGCATCGACAAGCCCACGTCCGAACAGCACATCGCCGAGATGCTGCACCGACTGCAGGGCTGAGCCGACTACGGGGCTGAGCCGCAGGTCACGGGGATTGTCAGTGCCGCCTGCCACACTCGCGGACATGACCGACCGGTGGGCGCTCGCTCCGGCCGAGGGTGGTGGTGCGGAGGTCGCCACCCTCGGTCCGGACGGGCTGCCCGTGGGCGCGGTGCGGTGGGAGCCGGATCTTGTCGAGGCCGTACGCGGCCGACCCGAGGTGAGCCGGTGGGTGTGGCGGTCCACCGCCGAGGTGTATCCGGCGCTGCTCGCCGCGGGGGTGCGGGTGGAGCGGTGCTACGACGTGGAGGACGCCGAGACGCTGCTGCTCGGGCACGAGGGGCGGCACGGCGAGCCCCGGTCGGCCGCCGCCGCGCTGGCCCGGTTGCGGGGTGGGCCCGTGCCGCCGGATCCGCCGCAGCGGGCCGCCGAACCCGGCGCGCAGCCCTCGCTCTTCGAGCCGCAGAGCGTCCGGCTCCCCCTGGCCGACCTCCTCGCGGTCTACGCCGAGCAGCAGCGGCGGCACGACTCCGCCGAGCACCCGGACCGGATGCGGCTGCTCACCGCCTCCGAGTCGGCGGGGATGCTGGTCGCCGCCGAGATGAACCGGGCGGGGCTGCCCTGGAGCGCCGATGTGCACCGGGAGATGCTGCACGAGTTGTTGGGCGAGCGGTATGCCGGTGGGGGTGAGCCGCGGCGGCTCGCCGAGTTGGCGGACGAGGTGTCCGTGGCCTTCGGGAGACGGGTGCGGCCCGATCTGCCGGCGGATGTCGTCAAGGCCTTCGCGCAGGCCGGCATCAAGGTCGGCTCGACCCGGCGCTGGGAGCTCCAGTCCCTCGACCATCCGGCCGTGAAACCGCTGCTGGAGTACAAGAAGCTGTACCGGATCTGGGTCGCCCACGGCTGGTCCTGGTTGCAGGACTGGGTGCGGGACGGGCGGTTCCGGCCGGAGTTCCTCGCGGGCGGGACGGTCACCGGGCGCTGGGTCACCAACGGCGGGGGCGGGCTGCAGATCCCCAAGGTCATCCGGCGTGCGGTGGTCGCCGACCCGGGCTGGCGGCTCGTCGTCGCCGACGCGGACCAGATGGAGCCGCGGGTGCTCGCCGCGATCTCCCGCGACCCCGGGCTGATGGACGTGGCCGGCCGGGCCACCGACCTCTACCAGTCCGTCTCCGACCGCGCCTTCTCCGGCGACCGCGACCAGGCCAAGATCGCCGTGCTCGGCGCGGTCTACGGCCAGACCTCCGGCGACGGCCTCAAGAACCTCGCCGCGCTCAGACGCCGGTTCCCCAAGGCGGTGGCCTACGTCGACGACGCCGCGCGAGCGGGAGAGGAGGGGCGGCTCGTGCGGACCTGGCTGGGGCGGACCTGCCCACCGGTGGTCGGAGGCGAGGACGCCGGGGAGGAGGCGGGCATCCCTCAGGACGATCCGGGCTCCGCCCCCGCCGACCAGGGCTGGGTGCCCGGCTACGCCTCCACCAACTCCCGCGCCCGGGGCCGTTTCGCCCGTAACTTCGTCGTCCAGGGCAGCGCCGCCGACTGGGCCCTGCTCATGCTCGCCGGGCTCCGGCGGGCCTGTGCGGAGCTGGCGGCCGAGCTGGTCTTCTTCCAGCACGACGAGGTGATCGTGCACTGTCCCGAGGAGGAGGCCGAGACCGTGGTCGCCGCGATACAGGAGGCGGCCGACCTCGCCGGACGGCTGACGTTCGGGGAGACACCGGTGCGGTTCCCGTTCACCGTCGCGGTGGTCGAGTGCTACGCCGACGCCAAATAGGGCCTACGAGTGCGGTGGTCGACGCGCGTCACGCTGCGACAACAGCTCCACCAGCTCCTGCACGACCGCCTTCTCGTCCGTCCCGTCGAGCGCTTCGAGAGCCGCCCGCCACTCCGCGTACGCCTCCTCCGTACGGCCCTGTTCCCGTAGCAGCAGGCCGTGTTGGTGCCGGGCCAGGCCACCCATGTAGCGGTCGGCGCGGGCGTCCGCGCGACGCAGCAGTTCCGCGCACTCGGTGTCCGCGCGTTCGGTGCGGCCGAGAAGGCGCAGGGCGCGGACCAGGCCGAGGCGGGTCTGCGACTCGCCGTGCCAGTCGCCGTGGCCGCCGAGGATGCGCAGGCTCTCCTCGAAGTGCGGTACGGCGGCGGCCGGTTCGCCGAGGGCGAGATGGGCGTAGCCGATGTTGCAGTGCGCGGAGTGCTGCACGATGACCGCGCCGATCTCGTCCCCGATGGCCAGCGAGCGCCGGTGCTGCTCGATGGCGGCGCGCGGATCGGTGTGCTCGTACAGGTTGCCGAGGTGGCTGTGGGTCACGGCCTCGCCGTACGGATCGTCCAACTGCCGTGAGTACGCGAGGCTTTGACGCAGGGCGACCCCGGACTCGGCGTAACGGCCGAGGCCTTCGAGGAGCAGGCCGCGGTTGTTGAGGCAGCGGCGGATCCAGGAGGCCGCGTCGAGCCGCCACCAGATCGCCAGGGCCTGGTCGTTGAGGCCGAGGGCCTCGCTCTGCCGGCCGGTCAGGAAGTGCAGGCCGGCCAGGTCACCCAGCGCGTACGCCTCCGCCGCCGCATCGCCGAGCCGCCTTGCCGCGCCCAGGGCGGCCCGGCCGAGCGCCTCCATCTCGGCGACCCGGCCGCTGCGCAGGACGTAGGGGAAGAGGAGCCGGACGAGGGTCGAGACGTGGGCGGTCCTGCGAAGGTCGTTGCCCTCCTCGCCCCCGTACCGGTTCACGAGTGTCACCACGTTCTCCAGCTCCAAGCCGCCCCAGGTGAAGGCGTCTTCGGAGCTGCCGAAGGGGGCGGTGGCCGCCACCTCGGGCGCGTGGCCGGGGAGTTGGGCGGCGGTCGGGCGGCGGCGGTCGTCCTGGTCGAGGCCCGGTTCGACGATCGCGGTGAGGGTGCGTTCGGCGACGGCGGCGTACCAGCCGAGGGCGGTGTCGACGAGGTCGTCCCTCCCCTCCGAGTCCCCTTCCCTCAAGTCCCCCACCCCCAAGTCCCCTTCCCCCGCCGCCAGTTCGCGGGCGAAGTCGCGGACCAGGTCGTGGGGGGCGTAGCGGCCGTACGCCGTCTCCTCCAGGAGTGCCACGTCCACCAGGCGGTCGAGGGCGGCCTCGGCACGGTGTTCGTCGGCGCCGGCGAGACGTGCCAGCAGGGGTGCGCCGTACGCGGGGAGGTCGAGGGTGCCGATGTGGCGCAGGGCGAGGGCCGCGTCCCGGTCGGTCTCGCGCTCGGAGGCGGCGAGCGCGTCGTGGGCCACGGCCAGGGAGCGGCGGACGCTGAGGTCGTCGTACTCCAGGTGGTTCAACCGGCTTTCCGTGGCGGCCAGTTGACCGGCCAGGACGTCCGGGGTGAGGGCCCGGCGGGCGGCGAGGCGGGCGGCGACGACGCGCAGGGCGAGCGGGAGGCGGCCGGTGAGTTCGACGAGGGGGTGGGCCGCGTCGAGGCCTCCTCTGCCCGACACCGCACGCAGCAGCGCCGCGCTGTCCTCGCCGGACAGGGGCGCGAGCGGGAAGCGGCGGGCGCCGTCGAGGGCGGTCAGCGGCGAACGGCTGGTGACGATCACCGCGCAGCCGGTGCCGGCCGGCAGCAACAGCCGTACCTGGGCGGCGTTCTCGGCGTCGTCCAGCACCATCAGCGTGCGGGTCGGGGCGAGCAGGGAACGGAGCAACGCGGCTGCCGCGTCCGGGTGTTCGGGGATGTGCCGGGGTTCGGCGCCGAGGTCGCGGAGCAGGGCGTGGAGTGCCTGGCCGGGGGTGAGGGGGGTCATGCCCGGGGTGGCGCCGTGCAGGTTCACGTACAACTGCCCGTCGGGGAAACGTTCCCGCAGCTGGTGGGCCGTGTGCAGGGCGAGGGCGCTCTTGCCTACGCCGGCCATGCCGCTGATGACGGCGAGGGTGTGGGGGTGGGAGTTGGGCTCCGCCGTAAGGCGCGCGAGGGTGTCGTGCAGGGCACGGAGGGTGTCGGCGCGGCCGGTGAAGTGGGCGGGTGGGGGC
>NZ_JNWO01000065.1 GCF_000716435.1 Streptomyces xylophagus | reverse complement strand
GATTTCTGCCTGTCTCGTGGGCTCGGAGATGTGTATAAGAGACAGCGGGGTGTGTGCCGGGTTGGGGGTGGGTGGTTTGGGGTTGTGTGCGGGGTGCGGGTCGGTGGGGGCTGGTCGCGCAGTTCCCCGCGCCCCTTAGGGGGTGGGGGCGGGCCGGGTCCGGGGGCGCGGGTGCGGGCGCGGGTGTGTGGTGGGGTCGGGGTCGTGGCGGTACGGCGAGCCCGCCGCTGGTCGGGCCCCTCTGGTGTTGTCACAGTTGAACGGGTTGGTGCCGGGTACGCGGCGGGCTGCGCCGTACCGCCACGACCCGCTCCCGTCTCGTTGGCGGCTGCCGGCTCGTGGTCCATTCCGGCCTGTTCCGGGGCGGTCGCGATCACGGGTGCGGGTGCGGGTGCATCGGTGGCTCGGCGGGTGTGAGCGGAGCCTGTACCCCTTGTGCCGGCGCAGGCTCAGAGAGGGCGGGGCACCCAGCGGGAGAAGTGCCCATGATCATGGGCGCGGGCACACCCTCGGCGGGGTGAGTGCGGGCCCGGGTGCCGTGGGTGTGGGGGGCTGCCGGGGCGAGGTCAAGCCTGGGGCAGGACCGGGGCCGTCAGGCTGGGGGCGGAGTTGTAGAAGGGGTCGGAGTCCGTGGTGTCGGTGCTGTCTCCGTGCTTGATGGCGAACACGATCGTGACGATCAACACGGCGACCGTGATGACACCGAGGACGGTCCCGACGATGCCCGTGATCAGACCCGCCTGGGCCTGACCACGGTTCGTGGCCTCGCCCCGGTCGGCCCGCTTCTTGCCCTTGACGCCGAGGATGATCGCGGTGATCCCTAGGGCCAGGGAGACCACGCCGTAGAAGCAGAACAGGCAGCAGGACAGGATGCCCAGCACCATCGCCGCGGTGCCCATGTTGTTCTGCGGGGCCATCGGCATACCGGGCCAGCCGTAGCCCTGCGGGTAGCCGGGGTAGCCGTAGCCGCCGGACATTCCGGGGCCTCCTTGCACGCCTGGGCCACCCGGCATTCCGGGGCCGCCGGGGGTGTTGGGCCCGCCGTAGCCGGGAGCGCCGTAGCTCGGGAGGCCGGGGGGTGTGCCGGGCTGGCCGTAGCCCGGGGCGGTGGGAGGCGTGCCGGGTGCGGGTGGGGCGAAGCCGTCGGACGGCAGGGAGGTCACCGTGGCCTGGTTGTGCACGGACGGCGACTGCGGCGGAGGCTGCCGGTCCTGCGGAGCGGACCATTGCCCGGGCGCGGGCTGCTGTCCGGGGACTGGGTGCTGTCCGGGTACTGGCTGCTGCGGCGCGCTCTTCTCCAGCGACGGCCTGCTCTCCGGCGGCGCCCACGGGTCGCTGTTCGCTCCCGCGCCGCCGTCGGGCTGTGTCTGGTCCCCCACGTGTCGTCCCCGTCCCCGTCGGTCGATCGTCAGACCGACCATGCTAGAGCGTTCACCGGCCAGTTTCGCCACGCGCAGGGCGAGCACGGGTGCCGCCGGCTTCGCCGGACACCACGGACGCCACCATCGGTCCCGACCGGCGCTCCTCAGCCGCCCGCTGTCCAGCGGCGTCACCGCCTACAGTTCCCGCCACGCGGGCGGGCACGGGTGCCGCCGCCGACCTCGCCGGACATCACGACGGCACCACCGGTCCCGACCGACGCTCTCGGCCGTCCGCTGCCCGGCGGCGCCACCGCCGACAATTCCGCCACACGGGGCGAGCACAGACACCACGGACAGCACCACCCGTCCCGACCGGCACCCTCAGCCGCCCGCCGCCCGCCGCCCGGCGGCATCATCGCCGACACCCCCACCACCACCCCCGACCCACCCCGCCGCACCCCCGTCCACCCCGGCCTACGATGATCCCGAGTCATCGATCAGCCGATCACCCGCGTCCCGCTCGGCACAGCCCGGGGCGCCGTTCCGGGGAGGAACCTTGTCCGACCACAGCGCTGTACCCGTCGCCGGTCAGGCCCGCGACCTGCATGCCTTCATCGCGGGGCTGCCCAAGGCCGAGCTGCATGTCCATCACGTCGGCTCCGCCTCCCCGCGGATCGTCTCGGAGCTGGCTGCCCGCCACCCCGACTCCCGGGTGCCCACCGACCCCGAGGCCCTGGTCGACTACTTCACCTTCACGGACTTCGCGCATTTCATCGATGTCTATCTGTCCGTGGTCGACCTCATTCGGACGCCGGAAGACGTGCGGCTGCTGACCTACGAAGTCGCGCGGGACATGGCCCGGCAGCAGGTGCGGTACGCCGAGTTGACCATCACGCCGTTCTCGTCGACCCGGCGCGGGATCGACGAGCGGGCCTTCATGGACGCGATCGAGGACGCCCGTAAGGCGGCCGAGGCGGAGTTCGGGACCGTACTGCGGTGGTGCTTCGACATTCCCGGTGAGGCCGGGCTTGAGGCCGCCGAGGAGACCGTGCGGCTCGCCACCGACGACCGGCTGCGGCCCGAGGGACTGGTGTCGTTCGGGCTCGGCGGGCCGGAGGTCGGGGTGCCCCGGCCGCAGTTCAAGCCGTACTTCGACCGGGCCATCGCCGCGGGCTTGCGCTCTGTGCCGCACGCCGGTGAGACCACCGGGCCCGAGACGGTCTGGGACGCCCTGAACGACCTGCGCGCCGAGCGCATCGGACACGGCACCAGTTCCGCCCAGGACCCCAAGCTGCTCGCCCATCTCGCCGAGCACGGCATCGCGCTGGAGGTGTGCCCGACCTCCAACATCGCCACCCGCGCGGTCCGCACGCTCGACGAGCACCCGATCAAGGAGTTCGCCCGCGCCGGGGTCCTCGTCACGATCAACTCCGACGACCCGCCGATGTTCGGTACCGACCTCAACAACGAGTTCGCGGTCGCCGCCCGCCTCCTCGACCTCGACGAACGCGGTGTCGCCGACCTCGCGAAGAACGCCGTGACGGCCTCCTTCCTGGACGCGGCCGGCAAGGCCCGTGTCAATGAGGAGATCGACACGTACACCTCGGCGTGGCTCGCCCCCTGACGGCAAGCACAATGAGGTCATGCAGAACGTGACCGCCGTGGCCCATCGCGGCGACCCCTACCGCGTCCGTGAGAACACCACCGACTCGCTGCGTTCCGCGCTCGAACAGGGCGCGGACGCCGTCGAGTTCGACGTACGGCTGACCCGTGACGGGGTGCCCGTGCTGCTGCACGACGAGACGCTGCAACGGCTGTGGGAAGTGGACCGGCCACTGAAGTCGCTGTCGGTGGACGAGGTGCGCGGGCTCACCGGCGGCGGGGTGCCGACGCTGGTGGAGGCGCTGGCCGCGACCGAGGGCAGCCGGGTGATGGTCGACCTGCCCGGCCCCGCCGACGTGCGGGCCGTGCGCCGGGTCGTGGACGTGATCCGCGAGTGCGGGGCGGACGACCGGGCGTACTACTGCGCGGGCGCCGACGCGATGCTCGCCGTCCGCGCGGCCGACCCGACCGCCGAGATCGCCCTCACCTGGACCTCGCTCGCGCCGCCGCGTCCCGCGGTGCTCGAAGCGGTACGGCCGCGCTGGCTCAACTACCGCTTCACACTGGTCGACCGGGACCTCGCCGCGCGCGTCCACCGCGACGGTTACCTCCTCTCGGTCTGGACCCCGGACACCCGCCGTTCGATGCGCCGGCTCCTCGACATGGGCGTCGACTCGATCACCACCAACCGCATCGACGTCCTGTGCGGTCTCAGGAAGAACGGCTGAGGGACGCAGCCGGATCAGCGTCCCGCTCCCCCGCCAACTCCCCTGGCGGGGCTATGGACTGGGCGTCCACTCCCTCGCCGACCCACAGCCGGATCAGCAGCGCGGCCGTCGCCTCCAGCAAGGTCGCGCCCTGGTTCAACTCCCCCGCCGCGAACGGTTCGCAGCCCATGTCCCGCACCAACTGCCGTACGACGGCGAGGGCTTCGTCGTCGTCCCCGCTCAGGGGAACGCCGAGCGGGCGGCCGTCGAACACCGGGGGTGTCAGGCGCCAGACGTCCTCGTGGCAGAGGTTGAACGCCTTCACGACGTGGGCCTCGGCTCCGGCGGCGGTGGCGAGTTGTTCGGCGGCTGAGGGGCCGCCCGCGGTGAGCAGACGGAAGCGTTCGCCGACCGGGTTCGTGCAGTCGATCAACACCCTTCCGTCGAGAGGGAGTTGCCCGGCCACTTCCACCGCCGCGTCCCACGGCAACGCCATCAGTACGGCGCCGGTGCCGAACGCGGCGGCCTCGCGGAGGCTGCCGGATGCGCCTCCCCGTCGCCGCGCCAGCGCCTGCGCCCGGCCCAAGTCCCGTCCGGCGAACAGCACTTCGTGCCCGGCCCTGATCCACTGCGTGCCCAGCGCGTCCGCCATGCCGCCGGTGCCGAGAATTCCTATCCGCATCTCCATGCCACGACAGTAGGAAGCCGCTCGGGCACCATGTGGTGCGTGACCTCCGACTCGACAGAAGCGACCTCGACGGACTCGATGTTCCTCGCCGACTGCCGAGCCCGGCTCGCCTTCGACCTGTTGGGCAACACCTGGAACTGCGTGGTGCTGTGGGCGCTGCGGCACGGTCCGCGACGGCCGGGCGAACTGCGCGGGCGGATCGGCGGGATCAGCCAGAAGGTGCTGACGGAGACACTGCGGCGGCTGGAGTTCAACGGGCTCGTGGCACGGCGGTCCTACGGTGGTTCGCCGCCGCGTGTGGAGTACGAACTCACGGCTCTGGGGCGGACGTTGCTCGACCCGATCGACGCGTTCGGGGCGTGGGCGTTCGCGCACGGTGACGAGGTCATGGCCGCGCAGGACAACTACACCCGGGACGGCGACAACCGGGACAGCTAGAGCTCGGAACGCTGGGCCATGGTCGCCGGGTCGACCGGGGTGGTTCGGGTGACGTACTGGGGTACCGGTGCGTTGTCCTTGCCGGTGTCGCGGGTCAGGCCGTAGCGGGTCACGCCCTGGGCTGGGCCGGTGGTGATGTCCTGCTCCACGGCGTCCCAGGTGGTGGGGAAGACGTTGAGGCCGTAGTCGGCGCCGCGTTCGTTGACGGTGAGGGTGACGCTGCCGTCGACGTAGAAGTACTCGTTCTGCCACATCTGTTGGGTGCCGGTGGGCAGGACGTCGTAGCCGGTGGTCGCGTTGCCCATGCCGGTGGCGGTGGTGTCGGTGGTGCTGACCGGGTCGTCCATACGGCGACCGCCGCCCGACGCCACGTGGAAGAGCTTGCCCTTCAACGCGGTCCAACTCGGCATCACCAGGGCGCCGGAGCGGTACTGCGGTGAGATCTGCCAGCGCACGAGGACGTAACCCTGGCCGCTGAGCGTCACGTTGTCCCCGCGATGGTTCATCGTGGCGTGCGCGCCGCCGGTGCTGGTGATGCCGGACGCGGGGCGATGCGGGAGCGTGGCGGGCGGGGTGTTCGGGTCCGGGGCCTGGTCCACGGCGTCGACGACCGAGCCGTAGGGGGTGGTGGTCGTCTTCGACGGAGAGGGAGAGGGCGACGGGGACGGGGATGCGGACGGTGAGGGGGACGCGGTGGTCGGGGCGACGGACGAGGGGTGAAGGGTGCCCACTGTCGCCGTGGGGGCAAGGGCCTTCGGGGGTGGGTCGTTCGGGGACTGCGTGACGACGTAGACGCCACCCGCGGCGATCGTCGCACCCGCCGCCACGGCGACGGCGGGCTTGGTGAGCGCCCCCAGCACCTTGGCCGACCAGCCGGCAGGCGCACCGCCCGAACCGGCGATCCCGGCGGAACCCGCCGCTCCTGAGGCTCCGGCCGAACCTGCGACGCCGGAGGCGCCAGCGGCCCCTGCCGAACCTCCGACGCCCGAAGCGCCGGCAGCTCCTGCAGTGCCGGCTGCACCCGCCGAGCCCACGGAACCCGCAGCACCTGCGGCCCCGGCATGGCCGGCAACGGCTGCGGAACCGACGACACCAGCAGCGCCGGAAGCCCCGGCCGCACCCGCCGAACCCAGGGAACCCGCAGCGCCTGCGGCCCCGGCATGGCCGACCGCGCCTGCGGTGCCGGCAACTCCCGCAGCGCCAGAAGCTCCTGCCGCACCCGCAGAGCCGGCGGCACCTGCAAAGCCGACCGCACCCGCAGAGCCGGCAACGCCTCCGGCACCCGCGACGCCGGAAGCCCCTGCCGCGCCCGCGAACCCAGCGCCACCTGCGCCACCGACGAAGCCCGCAGCGCCCGCACCTGCGGCCCCGACAGAACCCGCAGCGCCCGCCGCGCCAGCGGCCCCCGCCGAGCCGACCGCGCCCATGGAACCCGCAACGCCAGAAGCTCCTGCCGCGCCCGCGAACCCAGCGGCACCTGCACCACCGACGAAGCCCGCAGCGCCCGCCGCCCCGGCGACCCCGGCCGAACCCGCCGCACCTCCTACTCCCGCCGTGCCCGCCAAACCGGCAGCCCCCGCCGCTCCAGTCACCCC
>NZ_JNWO01000064.1 GCF_000716435.1 Streptomyces xylophagus | reverse complement strand
ACACCCACAGAGAACGCGAACGCCTCTACCCCCGGCCCGACCGGCACAACTACGAACTCCTGGCCTGACCGGCAAGCTCACTCCACGAGAGCCGCACCCTTTGCAGTTGGCCACAACCCAGGAACCGGCTGGACGCACTCCTGCGTGGTATCGGAGGCGAGCCCGAACCAGCACGGACCTGCGGAGCCGCCACGCGATGAACACGCCACCGCCCCCTGTACCTCAAGCACCTCTCTGGCCCCACTGCGCACACGGCGCCGACCCTGCTGCCGATCCTGTCGGCTGCCGCGGCATTCACGTGCCCAGCCAGACCGCATGCCTTGCCCACCTGTCCGACGCGGACCGTGACACTTATCTGGCCGGACTCGTCGCCGGCGCTGACATCGACCACCGAGGCACCCCTTTCACTGAAGCCCTGCTGGGACAACTCCTTGTCCCGCTCCACGACCCCACCACCGGAAAGCCCGACATGGGCGAGGCCAGGTTCGACGAGGCGCAGTTTTCCGGTGATGCCAGATTTGACGGGGCGAGGTTCTCTCGCCCCACCCGGTTCGAGGGGGCGCAGTTCGGCGGCGACGCAGTCTTCGACATGGCGCACTTCGGCGACTACGCCAACTTCCGCAAGGCGCAGTTCTCTCACCTCGCGTCATTCGACAGAGTGCAGTTCTTCCGCAACGTCAGTTTCGGCCAGGCGCAGTTTTCCAGCGTGGCCTGGTTCGACGAGGCGCGGTTCGGCGGCCACGCTAGGTTCGGCGAGGTGCGGTTCTCCAGCATCGGCTACTTCGCCGCCGCTCAGTTCGACCGCATGGCAGGCTTCGGCGGGGCGCAGTTCGACGGCAAGGCTGATTTCGGCATAGCCCGCTTTGCGACGGCATCACGCTTTGGGCCTTTGGTATGCAATGACGTAGTTGAGCTGAGCGGCGCCGTCTTTGAGAATCCAGTGACCCTGGAAATTGCTGCTCCCAGAGTTCGGTGTGAGGGAACGCGATGGGAGTCATCTGTCACTGCCAGGCTGCGGTACGCCACCCTGGACCTCAGCCAGGCCGTCCTGTCAGCCCCCGCAGCTGTTGTGTACCACCCTAAGCACTTCGCCAACTCCAGAATCAGCGCGGTGGACGAGGACTCGCTGTCAGGCCGCTGTGAGGGAGTCCGGGTGGCCTCGGTGCAGGGCGTGGATGCAGCACATCTGGTTCTCACCGATACCGACCTGACGGACTGCCTGTTCTCCGGCGCGTTCCACCTCGATCAGCTGCGCCTCGAAGGACGCACCACACTGGCTTCCACCCCCACCGGCTGGCATCGCCGTGGCGTATTGCCGATCCGCTGGAGCCACCGGCGCACTATCGCCGAGGAACACCACTGGCGCGCCCAGACCGCCGATCAGCCCGCACGCTACTCAGGTACACCAGTGCCTTCTCGGCAGTGGCGTCCGGGGCCACATCACCCCGACCGCGATCTCACCCCCGACCCCGAAGACGTTGCCGCGCTCTACCGGCAGCTACGTAAAGCTTTCGAAGACGGGAAGAACGAACCCGGCGCCGCCGACTTTTACTACGGCGAGTGCGAGATGCGCCGCCACGACACAACCGGCACACCGAAGGGCGAGCGCCGCCTACTGTGGGCCTACTGGCTGCTGTCCGGATACGGCCTGCGCGCCTCCCGCGCTACCGGCTGGCTTCTGGCCTCCATGGTCATCACCGTGCTGCTCCTGATGCGCTTCGGCCTGCCCACCCACGACCCCGACCCCACCACCACTGGCACCCTCCACGGCAGCAAGATCAGCCTCACCACCAGTAGCTCCGATCCCGCCCTGCACGGTGGATGGCCCGAGCGCATGACCTGGGCCCGCGCGGAGAAGGCCACCCGCGTCGCCGTGAACTCGGTCGTCTTCCGCTCCTCCGGACAGAACCTCACCACTGCCGGCACCTACATCGAGATGACCTCCCGCCTCCTCGAACCCGCGCTCCTCGCCCTCGCCGCCCTCGCCGTACGCGGACGCATCAAACGCTGACCACCCAACAGCAACCCGCCTCGCCAACTACCCGGAGGCCAACTGCCGCTGAGTACTGGCCAATCACCAGCAGCCTTTCCCCCCTTGGCCAACTATCGCTGCAAGTCACATCGAGCCAGGGACCTCTGTGTCCTGTGTCTGCGAATCGGCAGGACTGTGGCCGCTATGGTCCTCAGCATGGGCAGTGAACACCGCTGGCGGCGGATATCGAGCGAAACTCTCTACACGGGCGGCCCCGAGAACGGCTTCCGTCTCACCGTCGACCAGGCCCGGCGACCCGACGGAGCAACCGTCGCCTACCCGCACATCGTGACGCCGCACTCGGTGCGTATCCTCGCCGTCCACCGCGGGCGGATCCCCCTGGTCACCCAGCACCACTACCTGCACGGCACCGAGATCACCGACCTTCCCGGAGGCATCGTCAACGACGGCGAACTCCCAGAAGCCGCAGCGCGCCGCGAGCTGGCCGAGGAGACCGGTCTGACAGCTTCATGGACACACCCTCTGGGTGTCGTCGCAACCGCACGAGCCGCCGCCACCGAACGCGTCCACCTCTTCCTCGCCCACGGTTGCACCCCCGGCCTAGAGCATCCCGACGCCGGCGAGGCCATCAACACGCAGTGGCGCACCTGGGGCGAACTCGCAGAAGTCGACATCACGACCGTGCAGCACGAATTCCAGCATCTCGCCGATGCCGCATCCCTCGCCGCCGTACAACGAACCGCAGCACTCATGCGCCTTGTCGGCGGCCACCACCTCCCCTCCTCAAGCGACCACTTGACCGCATCGGCATGGGCGGCCTACACCGCCGTCGAGGGCCGCGACCCGTGGGTAGATGACCAACTCGGCCTGGTCTGGCTCGACTTGGCCTGTGGCCGCTTCGCGGAGGGAGCCGTCATTGTGGCCGACCTTGCAGCCGCCCGCACAAGTCTCGACGCCGAAACGGCCTGGGAACGGGCGGGCCAAAGACTCCTCTCATTGGCCCGAGCCGACAAGTAGGCTGCCCCGGCAGCAATCACCAGCCGGAGGGGCACGAGCGGACACCCAACGCGACACACCGTGGTGGTACGACATACCCCGTGTCGCCGTCACCTTGATCGTCTATGCAATCGTCGCGATCGTCATCTATCTCGGACTTCTCGGCCCCGACGAATCTCGTGGTCCGCTTGCCCTCAGCATCGGACTCGCCGCCGACCTGAGCGTCGCATTCTTTCAAAGCGCAGCCAGGCAACGCCACAACCAGCGTCGATGACGCTCCCCCAGGAACATGTGATCGCAGGACCAATATTCCGGTGACAACGCGGATGGACGATCCGAACGTCCGCCTTCGCTTTTCATGGCCTCGCAGTCACCTACCGAAAGCGACGCGCGGGAGTTTACGGAGGCGGGAGCCTGTTGATGCTTCCGTGTGCTCGCCGCTGCGCAGTTTTCGGTGATCAGGGCGGCGGTTTCCGTTCGATGCTTCGACTCTGACCGGAGTAGAGCCTCAGCGGCCAGAACGCCTCCGTCTGCGCAGTCGCGTCCACCCCCAGACGCTAAGAACGACCACGAGTGCTAGCCCGAACGCGCTCCATTGAATGTCGCTCACCGCAGCCCCAGGATCAAAAGGCAGTGGGGAAGGGGCGGTGACCGGGGGCGAGACAGGGGGTCCGGGAGGACACCAGCCTTGACACGGACCTCGATCGCTGCCGACGTCGCGCTGAGACAACACGATCCAGGCCACCAGCGCGAGAAGTGCGGTTAGGCATGCAGCGAGTACAGCCCGTGCCCGATAAATGCGACTGGCTACGGTTCCTTTGCTGACCCCCAAGTGCCACGCGATCTCAGCATGACTCTCGCCCAGCATGAAGGAGCGAAAAACAGCTGTACGTTGCTCCATGGAAAGCCTTTGAAGGTATGACCTCATTGCAAGGGTGAGATCATCATCGCCTGAAGACCAGGAAGGTAATTCGTCGATCTGCCCTGGATCCTGGGCTTCCATGATCATTTTGCGTCGCGCTTCTAGCAGTACTCGCCCCCGGATTACGCCGTACACGTAGGCCACAGGTGAATAGATCTCACTACGCTTCATGGCGGCGACGACCCACGCGTCCTGAACGACGTCTTCAGCCGGAAGGCGCGACTCGGGAATTCCTTGAGACCAAAGGAGTTTGCGCGCATAGTTGACCATCTTCGGACGGTTCTCCACGTAGAGCGGCTCCAGGTCCCACTGGAACTGCCTCACCTCATCGCCGGCCGATGCAAAATACGCTGCGGGCTCTTCGTCGCGTTCGGGCTGCTGCGCCTGGGCGCCGAGCTCGCCGCCACCGACGTCCTGCCAGACCCACTTGCCGTCCCTGTACACCTGCTCAGCCACGGCGCCTCCTCTTTCGGCGGACGTGCCGCTTCTTCGATGTCTTCGTCCGGGCGGGAAGCCCTCGGCCTGTCTTAGCTCGCATACGTTCGGCCTCGCCCCTGTCGGCCCGCCAACGGGCCACCTCTTGGGAGAGCTTGATGATGCCCAGCAATATGGGCAGGCTGTCGCGGAAACTCGGAAGCCACTCCACTGAGGCCGCCTTTCAATTGATGGCGACCTTCTGTAGTTCCTCCGTCTGGAACCGGCCGCTCGCCCCTTAAGGGAGACAGGAGCCCATCCCGCATTCGTGATGTGAGTCACACTTCAACGTGGAGCTTGAGGATCGTGGCTGTGCCGGGGGACGAACGGCGTACAGCAAGATCTGTACGAGGATCGCTTTGGGTGGCGCACCGCCGACATGGGTGCTCAACACCCAGAACGCGGCAGGGAACGCGAAGCTCAGCACTTCGCCATACCGGTCTGGGCACTCCTCGTCGTGGTAGAAGATCCGCCACGCGGAAGCGACCGACGCCGCCGTGGTCGGCTACACAGGGCCAGCGAAGCACTCGAGGGCGCTCGTCGTACGGCTGCCGGACGGGCGAGTTCGGCTGACCCGGGCCATCGGTGCACAGTTGGCCGCCCAGGCCGCGGCGCAGCTGACCCTTTCCGAGCCAGGGCGCACGGCCGCTCTGGGAACGGCCAGGTGTACACGGCCGTGGTCGTCGACCTGATGGTGGAAGTGCTGGCCGAGACAACCCGGCACGCCGTCGTGACGGTGACACGGTTGCAGTGAGCTATCCACAGGCCTTCGCGGTTATCCACAGGCCGTCACGCGCTTCGCCGCTTCGCCCTACGTTGCTGCCTCAGCGATCACAAGCACAGGGGTGCACGATGACGTACATGGTCGACCTAGCGTTTCGAGTGGAGGAGGCGCTGACCAACCTCCCAGACAAAGGCCAGCAGGAGATCTTCGAGACGATCGCGGCGGCCCTGATCCGGCCGGACAATTGGCCGCCGCCCGGCGGTCGACACGGCGCAATCTGCTGGGGGCCGCTGTCGTGGGTCGCGTTCACCGCGTACCCCGACGGCATCGAGGTGTACGACGTGGGTTGGGCAGGCTGAAGAGCCTCGCTGCATCACGGCGGCGGGGCTGCTGCTACCTCAGTGCTCGGGATTGCCGATCGTGTCGCTGACGGGCCGCGCCCTGGGCGAAGGACGCCGCCCAGCCAGCCCCCAGCCCGACACCGAGGGCCGTCGCTCCCCGGGTCTCCGGAGAGCCGGAAATCGTCAGGAAGATCGCAATCCCGACAATGCTGTATGTAATCAAGGTGACCGCAACTGGCGGTATGCCGTACCACCATGGCGCGCCTTGTCGGACGTCCACCATTCCTCCCTCGCCGACTGTGCGTGATGCGCGACACAGTACTCACGCGTCTCATACGTACCGTCGTCGCCCCGGCCCCGGCAGGCGATCAGCCAGGCTTCACGGTGACCTCGGCGAAGCGGGTCATGAGCCGTCCGCGGGCCACGCCGCCACGTCGGAGGTGCTGTCAGGTCGGACAGACGGGGCACAGAGACCGAGGCTAGCCGCGACCGCCGGCCCGCTCGCTCAGCGTCCGGGCCGAGCTATCCCGTCATGGGCGCCTGCGGCGTCGCTCACGCGGTAACGTCGTTGACACTCCCCCTGCCAGCCTTCTACGTGGAGGTCAAGAAGCTGGCCGGTAGGCGGCGGCCGGACCGATCGCGCCCGGTCCGAACCGCTCCCGGATCCGGTCGGCCGCCCCCTCGGCGACGAGCCGCGCCTGCCGGGCAGTGTCGAGACTGAGCTGTTCGG
This sequence comes from Streptomyces xylophagus, assembly GCF_000716435.1. Taxonomy (GTDB): domain Bacteria; phylum Actinomycetota; class Actinomycetes; order Streptomycetales; family Streptomycetaceae; genus Streptomyces; species Streptomyces xylophagus. The sequence goes on along the minus strand of NZ_JNWO01000064.1, from coordinate 1,709 downwards.
CGACCTGATCGCCGTCGAGCAAGTCCTCGCCGCGCAGCGCGAGACCGGTCAGCCGACCTCGCTGAAGACCTGCGGCATCCATGAGCTGGTAGGTGAGTTGGCGCAGGTCGTCCTCGTGCCCAGACGGCTCGGCCAGGCGACGGGTCCTCTCCCACGCCGGTCCTCCGGCAAACGTCAGCGTGAGCGTGAGAGCTCGCGCAGCCTGCCCTCGGCGGCGCAGCTCGACACCGAGCTGCACGACGAGGCCCAGCAGGGCTGAGCGCGCCACGGCACCGTCAAGGACATCGTGGGGGAACCGGTGCCGGACGCTGACGGAGGCTGGCAGGCGGCGCGGGGTGACGGTCCGGGGGTCTATACCGCGGGCCCGGTCGACGGCCGTACGGCCCGCTCTCCCCAGCAGGCGCTGCACGGTCTCCGCCGGAAGCGCGGCGAGCAGGCCGACGCGGTCGACGCCGTAGTGCCGAAGGGTGGCGGCCTGGCGGGAGCCGATGCCGTGCAGGTCCTCCACCAGGAGCATGGCAAGCCAGTCAGCGACGTCGTCCTCCTCCATGGCTAGGACGCCGCCCGGGTGGCCTACCTGGGCGGAGGCGGTCGCAGCGACGGTGATGGTCGGGCCGATGCCGACGCGGACGTCGACTCCATAGCGGGAGACCATCCGCAGCCGCAGGATCTCCCCCAGGTGGGAGGCGGTCGCGCCGTGGTAGCGCAGTGCGCCGCGCAGGTCGACCAGGGCGGCCGTGGGCGGGAGAGCCTGCACCACCGGCGAAAGCTCCCACATCTGCTCAAGGACCTGCCGGTAGGTCTCCTCCGGCAGCCGGTCCGGGCAGCGCACATGCATCACCACACCTGGCCGTCGCCCCGTCGGCTTGGTACTCATCCGGCGCTCACCTCCTCCATCACGTTATCGAACATGCGATCGAATACGCGAGTGCGGAGGGCACGTTCCCGCATCTAGAGTGGAATATGTGTTCGATACCTCGCGGGATCTTCCGGACGACCTGGAGCGGCTCCAGACGCTGCGGACCTGGAATGCCATGTGGCTGGCCCGCATCGACCGCAAGATCGCCGAAGTGCAAAAGCGTCAGGCCGAAGAGGAGCACCGCCGGGCGCACCGCCCGCCAGTACCGGACTGGATCCTCGAACTCAACCGGGCCACAGGGCACCCGCAGGCCGTGCACGTCGGCGACTGTGGCATGGCCGGCCGTCGAAGACGGCCGGTCGACCAGGATGGCGCCCGCCGCCTCCTCACCGTCGACGGGGTGCCTGCCTGCCCGATCTGCCGCCCAGACACCGCACTGCACATCACCGACTAGCCAGCCCCTCCTTTGTGGCACTCGTCCGCAGGACAGCGCGGCCCTACTCGCCCGCTGAAACAGGTCCGGCCCGTCGCTACGGGGGGAAGCGACGGGCCGGATGACTGTCACGGTCTCATACTCAGCGTCTCCGGCGTGCCGCATCCTGCTGAATTCGCCCCCGCGCCACGACAGTTGTCTCTCCGGCTGCGCGGCGCGGTGTCTCAGCCGAGTCCGAGTCGGCTGAGGGCGGTGGTCCAGTCGGTGACGATCGCCTGCTGCGCGGCGGCGAGGGTGACCTTGCCCTTACAGACCGCGGTGTGCAGCTTCGTCTCCACCGGATCCTTCGCGTTGTTGACCCCCGAGCCCTTCTTGTGGCCGGGGTCGGCGGGCTCCACCCACAGGTTGCGGTAGTCG
>NZ_JNWO01000063.1 GCF_000716435.1 Streptomyces xylophagus | reverse complement strand
CATGTCGCTGTTCGTCGGCGCCTGGCTCAACCTTCAGTGGGGCTTCACCCCCACCCCCGGCCGGACGCTGGCCATCTGCGGCGCCATCCTCCTGCTGCTGGCCGTGCTCAACCTGTTCGGGGTTCGGCTGGTCAGCATCCTGAACTCGATCAGCGTGTGGTGGCACATCGGCGGCGTCGCGGCGATCGTCGGCGCCCTGGCCCTTATCCCCTCCCGCCACCAGTCGGCGAGCTTCGTGTTCACCCACTTCGCCAACACCACCGGGTGGGGCAACCACCTCTACGTGATCGCGCTGGGGCTGCTGCTCGCGCAGTACACCTTCTGCGGCTACGACGCCTCCGCCCACCTCTCGGAGGAAACCGTCCACGCCCAGATATCGGCCGCCAAGGGCATCGTGCACTCCATCTTCTGGTCCTGGATCGTGGGCTTCGTGCTGCTTGCCGGGATGCTCTTCGCGATCCAGGACTACGCCGGCACCGTCGGCACCGCGACCGGGGTGCCGCCCGCACAGATCTTCCTCGACGCCCTCGGCCTGACCGGCGCCAAGATCCTCCTGCTGGTCGTGATCGTTGCCCAGCTGTTCTGCGCGAACGCCGGACTTGCCTCCGCCTCACGGATGGTGTTCGCGTTCTCCCGCGACGGCGCCCTGCCCTTCTCCAAGACCTGGCATCGGCTGAGCCCGCGTACGAAGACACCGGTCCCGGCCGTGTGGCTCACGGTGGCCGTCGCGTTCTGCCTGGCCCTGCCATCGCTGTACTCGCTGACCGCGTACTACGCGGTCACCGCGATCAACGTCATCGGGATCACCCCCGCCTACGCCATCCCCGTCTACCTGCGCTTGCGCGCCGGAGACCGCTTCGTCCGGGGCCCCTGGCATCTGGGCCGCTGGAGCAAACCCATCGGCTGGATTGCCGTGATCTGGGTGGCCTTCATCACCGTGGTGTTCTGTCTCCCGCAGGTCTCCCCAGTCACCGAGGACTCCTTCAACTACGCCCCCGGCGCGCTTGCGGCCGTACTTCTCCTGGCCACCATCGGATGGGCCACCCGCGGGCGACGCAGCTACGGCATCCCCGCGTACGGGACCGCCAAGGAGCGCGCGCTGCTGGGCGAGGACCTCGTATGAACGACACCCCTTTCCAGCCGGAGGTCCCCGGTTTCGCGGCCCTGTGCGGCCTGGTGGACCGCGGGGCTGTGGAGACCGTGATGGTGGCCGTGCCCGACATGCTGGGTCGGCTGAAGGGCAAGCGGATCGACGCGGAGCACTTCGTTGACCGCGTCGCGTTCGGCGGCAGTGACATGTGCGCCTACGTCCTGGCCACCGACGCGGACATGCGCCCGCTCGACGGCTTCGCCCTGTCCTCCGCCGACACCGGCTGGGGTGACGTGAGTATGCGCCCCGACATACACGCCTCCTACCAGCTGGCCTGGATGCGGCGCACCGCTCTGGTCTTCGCCGATGCCATGGGCCACGACGGACAGCCGGTCAGTGTGGCCCCGAGGCAGATCCTGCAACGCCAGATCGCCCGGCTCGCCGACCGGGGGATCACCGCCAGGGTCGGTCTGGAGACCGAGTTCGTGCTGAGTTACGCCGATGCCGCCAACCCCCATCACCGGGCTCTGCGGCCGGTGTTCGACCGCAACCTCGACTACGCGCTGGACCACCCGCGCGTGCTGACCCGCTTCTTCGCGGCGCGGACCCTCGCCGAACGGGCCGGGCTGGTGGCGAACTCGTCCCGGGAACCTTCGCGCCGACGACCTTCACCTGGGGCCGCGACAACCGCACCTGCGCCATCCGGGTCGTCGGCCGGGGCGAGAACCTCCACCTGGAGAACCGCCTGCCCGGCGCCGACACCAACCCCTACCTCGCGCTCGCCGCGACCCTCGCCGCCGTCCTGGCCGGCCTGGACCACAAGTCCGAACCGCCCCAGCCCTACATCGGCAGCGCCTTCGACGACCTGGAGGCACCACCGGTGCCGGGCTCGCTGCAGGAGGCCCTCGACGCGCTCCCGGGCTGCCCGTTGCCGGCACAGGACTTGCTCACCCCGGACGTGGTCGCGCACTACACGACCGCCGCCGGTCACGAACTCGCCGTGCACCGCACCACCGTGACCGACCTCGACCTGCTCAGAGGACTCGCCACCGTCTGAGCGGCACCCAACTCCCGTGCGCAGCAGCCTGGTTAGGGCTCGCCGCCGCGTACGGGGCCCTCCCTTCTTAGCGCTGGGTGCGCAGCTCTGGCTCCGTACTCGGTGCCGGGGAGCCGAACCCCCTTCGTTCCCCGGGACCAGACGGTGGCCCGGGGGACGAAGGGCCCTACGAAACAGACCAAACCGATCACTTCTCGACAGGACCATCTGTGACCCACACCCGCTTCACCGTGCTGGATGACACCCAACGCCATCCCGACCTGGCCGAGCGAATCGACCGGATCCTTCGCCAGGTGGCACCGACGGTGAACGAGATCACCGGCCTCCCGCTCCCCGCGGAGGTCCGTTTCCGCCTGCTGCCCCCGAAGGGATGGCGACAAGAGCTCCGGCAGAGCCACCACCGCATCCTCACCCGCGACATCGCCGACCTGGACCTGACGCCGGCAGAGAGCAGTGCCGCCCGACTCGGGCTCAAGATCGCGACTTTTCCGCCGTCTGGGCCAGTCTCTTCCTGCCGAAACGGGGAGTCCTCGCGCCACCGAAGAGTGTCTCGACCATCCTGGAGGGGCACGCCACCTGGGCCGAACGGCAGGCACTCAAGCGGCTGTTCGGCACAGCGGCTGATTTCCGAGAAGGACCCAAGTCCTGGCGTTACCGACTACACAACCGGGACATCGTCCGCCGTCTTGGCCCCGGACGCGAAGCGTACGAGCAAGGCTCCCGCCTCATGGCGCAGGCCGTCGCCGAACTCGGCACTGGCCTGGTCAACCAGATCTGGAAAGACCTGAGTCTCCTTCCCGCCGAGAAGGAGATCACCGACCCCGCCGCCTGGATCTACCGCATCGAGCGGGGGCACGCCTGTGCTTGATCCCCTGCCTCGTGCCACCGGGCTCGACGGCTCACGTCGCATGGACCGCATCACCGTAGTCGTACTGCACCTGCTGTTCGATCTCACCCAGCAAGCCGCCCGCTTCTGCTCCGGCCCGCAGCCCTGGGATTCACTCGCCGACTACGACGCCGACGAGTTCGCGTCTTTCACCAGGAAAGGACCGGCATGATCTCTTCGCGCACCGCTCGGCGCGACCTTGTGGACCGCCCAAAGCCAGAGCCCCCATCGCTCACCGACGCACACTCCCGCCGCATGTTCCGGCAGGTGACCGCGTTCCTGCTCCTGGCTCTTCCGTTCGCCGCGACAGTTGTCCTGATCGGGATCCGCTGGGAGAAGGCGGTCAATTGCGCTTGCCTCAACTCTCGGTCCCTGTCAGCTAGTTCCGACGGTGGCACCCCACAACCGACCGGCCATCCGGACCCGGTGAGCATCCAATGACACCCGCCCCGGTGCCCACTGCGGCAGGGGCAGTTGGCGCCGGGGCGGCCTCCAACTCTCGCCGCCGGGTGGCCGCCTCCATCGAGGGGCTTCCGGGCGCGGACGGACGAGCCGCCACGGTCGGCTCTCCCACGACCAGGTCACAGCGTTCCCTGTGCCGGGCCTGTTCACCCCATCGGATTCAACGTACTCAAGGGGGAAGCGCGATGCAGACCAGCGTGGTGATCGCGGGCGCAGGCCCGGCCGGACTCGCGTGCGCGCGAGCGATCAACAGCGGGCAACCCGACGTGGAGGTACTCCTTTTGGAGGCCGGCCGTAGCTACCGCCGTCGGCCCTGTCCGGTGGACCGCGGCTTGCGGTGCACGGGGTGCGGTGGCGTGTGCAACGTGATCAGCGGATTCGGCGGCGCGATGCACTACGGAGACGGCATCAAGCTATCCCTCCTGCCCTCGGGCCGCCGCCTGATCGACCGCCTTGGAAGCGGTCGCGCACACGAGCTGTGCGACCTCGCCTTCGACTGGCTCACCGAGCCGCTCGACGCAAAGCCGAACCCGTATCAGCAGCGTGTGTCGCCCGAGGCCGCGAAGTCCTTCGCCGCACGGGGCCTGTGGATACGTGAGTACCCCGTCGCGGTCGTCGGGGAGAGCGCCTTGCGGCGGATCATCGAAGGCTGGCACGACCGGCTCGGCGAGGGGGTGACTCTGTGGGAGCAGGCCGAACTCGTCGACGCCCAGCCGAAGGGTGACGGTCTCACCTGCACGGTACGCACCCATACCGGTCTGACTACGGTGGACACGCAGCACCTCGTACTCGCCACCGGCCGCCGCGGTGTCACCTCCACCGCGGACCTTCTGCGCCGCCTGGACGTGCCTATGACCGATCCCGACATCAGCGTGGGCGTGCGCTTCGAGATGAACGCCGAACTGCTGCGCGCGATCGGTCTGGAGCACCCCGATCTGAAGATCAGCCAGTTCCAGGACACCGGCGTGAACAAGGTCAAGACGTTCTGCTTCTGCGGAGGCGTCAATGGCGGCCGGATCAAGTTCACCCACTACCAGAGCAGTTTCGGTGATCCGGTGATCACGTTGGACGGGCACGAGACGATGGAGCGGGCAGTCGGCACGCGCCCGCTCGCGGCGAACCTCGGACTGCTGTGCCAGGCCACCGGCCGCGGCAGCGCCCACGAGGCGCAGGAGTCGTTCCTGGCTGTCTACCGGAAACTCGCTGGCGGACGGCCGTTCGTACAGACCCTGCGGGCCTTCCTTTCCCGTAGCGGCGACTCGCAGGAGTGGGCGGCGGTCGAGGCCCGGATGCCGTTCCAGCCCTCCGCCCAGGATCTGCAGACCGGACGTGTCGACCAGCTGTTCACCCTCGGCGAGTATGCGAGCCTCACGGCCGGCTTCGAGCGGCTGATGCCGTCGATCCTCGACCACTCCGGGCATCCCGCCGACCTCGAAAGCCTCCTGGACGCCGTCCTGGTCATCGCGCCGGAACTCGAATTCCTGTGGGCGAAGCCCTTGACCGACGACGGGTTCCAGGTGCCCGGTCTGCCCGTGCACGTCGTGGGCGACGCCGCCGGGATCGCTCAGGGCATCGTCCAGGGCGCCATGATGGGCGTGGCCGCAGGCCAGGCGATCGTCCGATGACGGCCACCACATCCCGGACATCGACTCGGCCGAGTCTCGACGCCCTCTACCCGAGTGCCGCGCTCGACCTCCCCGTCAACCCCGCCCTCCAGGCGCCACGGCTGGCTGCACCGCCGATGGAGCGACGCAACCTCGGCGGCTACCGCGACTACTACGGACCGAACATCCTCGCCGAGATCCCGGTGCCCGGAGCCGGCGAGCGCCTGGCCGTCATCGACAAGGCATGGCCCCACAGCCTCTACGACATCATGCTCCTGGTCGCCCGCGACGACATCCTGCGCACCAGCGTCGGCGACACCCCGCCCGCCGTCCTGACCGCCCTCATGCGGGCCTGCGCGCTGTTCGCCGAGTACGTCTCCACCCCCAAGGTGATGAGCGAGTTCGGGCTTGCGGGCAGTCAGACGTCGATCGCCTGGAACCACGACCGGACCGTCGACCGGGACAACGGCCAGTGGTGGGACAAACGCCTGCACCTGCACCTCAACTGCTGGCCCACTCCCGCCCACGGCAATCGTCCCGTACGCCTCGGCGCCATCGCGGACGCGACCACCCGGCGTTCCCTCGTGGATCCGGTCGCCTACCTCGCGCACCACGTGATCCTCGACGCCCTCACGGACTACTCCCTTCCCGACGGGTGTGTCGTCCTGCCGCCCGATCCCCTGCGGGATCACCGCGAGCGGCTGCCCGTCGGCCTCAAGATCCGGCTGCCCGGCGGCTGGCAGTTCGTCACGACCCCGCAGTGCCGCAGCCTGCTGCGGACACTGCACCAGACCGCAACCACCACCTACCGGGATCTGCTGCTCAGCTTCACCGGCCGGGCCGAACCCGCCACCGACTGGCGGCGACCGCCCTTGCTGCCCCCGCCCGACGTGAAGCGTCGCCTCGCCGGCCTGCGGTGGCTCACGCCAGGATCCCGCGAGGAATTGCTGCGTCTTCGCGGAGCGTTACGCGACCTGGCCGACCGGGAGCTGGAGTTGCTGCGCCGCCTGCCGCACGTCGCGAACCGCTGCATGACCCTCGGCGGGCTCAGCTACAACCTCGCCTTCCACTCACCCCACCCGGCCAGCTGGGAACGCTCCTTGAGCGCGACGCCCGACCTATTTCTGGTCATGCAGTTCAAACTGATCAGCTACATCGGCAGCAGCCCGGCTGTGCACGGCGCTGTCGCCTCTGTCATCGACCGCGTAGGCGGCCCCGTGATGACCGACGTCGACCGCGCTCTCCGCCATGCCTTTCAGACGGGTTACGTCAGCCTCCTCCGCCAGGCCAGCGACGGCCGCGCATGCGTGCCCTTCCCTCGACTCATCCCGCCAGAGGAGACATAAGGTGCTCGACGACGAGGTTCTTAAGTACTACAACGAGGGCACGGAGCAGGACCGACTCGCCGATCCGCGCCGCTCGATCGAGTTCCTGCGCACTATGGACATCCTCGCCAGGCACTTGCCGCCGCCCCCGGCCAAGATCCTCGATGTCGGCGGGGGACCTGGCCGCTACGCCCTGGCCCTCGCAACGGCCGGGTACACGGTCACGCTCGTCGACCCCGTCCCTCTCCACCTCGACCAGGCGCGTGCCGCCTCGGCGAAGGCAGACTCCGCGCTCGCCGAGATCACGGACGGAGACGCTCGGAATCTGATGGCCTGGTCAGAGCGGTCCTTCGACGCGGTGCTCCTTCTCGGACCGCTGTACCACCTTCCCAGAGCGACCGATCGGGCGCGGGCCTGGACGGAAGCGTGCCGGGTCACCCGTGACGGCGGACGGATCATCGGCGCTGGCGTCAGCCGCTACTACACCACCTGGGAGATGCTCTCCAAGAACAAGCTGGACCTGCCCGGCGCCGAAGCCCTCCTCGAACAGCACGTCAGCAGCGGCCAGCACCACAACCCCTCCCGGGACTACGGCCAGTTGTGGACCACCGCCTACCTCCACGACCCTGATGAGCTGGCTGCCGAAGCTGCCGCCGCACAGTGCCGGCTGATCGCCCTCCTCGCGGTGGAGGGCCCCGCGAAACTCCTGCCGGACCTCGCCGAGCGGATCCAACACCCCGTGGGCCGGGGGCAGGTCATGCGTGCCTTGGAACGCCTGGAGTACCTGCCCACAGTCCTGGGCACCTCCGAGCACGTCCTCGCCGTCGCCGAGCCCCGCTGGAATCCACCGGCCCTTGATCCGACCCTTGGTGCGAGCGACCTCGTTCACGCCGTGTCCCGCTGGATCGACAAGCATCCTGCCAACCAAGCCCGCAACTCCGAAGCACTGCTCTGGGGACGCGTCAGCAAGACGAGTGAGGAGGTCGGAGAGGTCGTCAGCGCCCTGGCGGCCGCGCTCGATCACAATCCCCGCAAAGGCCTGTCCGGAGACATGAGTCAAGTGCAGGCCGAGCTGTTGGACGTGGCGATGACCGCGCTGTGTGCCGTCGCGCACCTCCACCAGAATGATCCGGCGATCGACCTCGTGGGCCTGCTCACCCGGCACGTCGCCAAAGTCGCGGCCCGTGCGGGCGTGGCTCCCTAGCCTGAGCCCACCCGCGCGCCAACGGTGGCCCCCCGAGCGGGAGTTGGGGGCCACCGTCATGTACCGAGAACGCGTCAGCCCGTCGCGGTCGGTCGGCCGACGCTCATATAGGTGAAGCCATACCTCGCCATGGTGGGCGGGTCGAGCACGTTACGGCCGTCGAGAATCAGCGGCCGCCGCATCACCCCACGCACCTCGTCCCACGCAACCTGCGCCAACTCCGCCCACTCCGTGACGATGACGGCCGCGTCCACGTCCTCCAGCGCCTCAAGCACCGTCTCGTGCCGGGTCGCCGATGTCCACGGCTCGACAGCCTGAGGCTTGGCCATCGGATCCCAGCAGTGCACCTCCGCGCCCTCGGCCAGCAGCCGCGCGGCGATGATCGCGCTCGGAGCCTCGCGCATATCGTCCGTGCCCGGTTTGAAGGTCATCCCCAACAGGGCGATCTTCTTGCGGTGCAGACCGCCCAACTCGGCCTTCAGACGCTGGATGTGGCGCCGCGTCTGGAGCTCGTTGACCTCGATGACCGAGGTCAACAGCTGGAAGGGGTAACCGTTGTTGGAGGCCAGCGCCCGCAGCGCGCGGCTGTCCTTCGGGAAGCAGGAGCCGCCGTAGCCGAGACCGGCCTTCATGAAGTGCGAGCCGATCCGCGGGTCCAGACCGATCGCGGCAGCAACCTGCGTAATGTCGGCGCCGGTCGCCTCGCACACAGTGGCCAGCTCGTTCACCAGCGAAATCTTCGTCGCCAGCGCCGCGTTCGCGCCCAACTTCGTCAACTCGGCCGACGGGACATCCATGAGAACGACAGGCCCATCGACACCGTCATGCAGCTCCGCGACGAGTTTCGCGGTCGCGTCCTCCCAGGTGCCGACGACCACACGGTCTGGGTGCATGAAATCCGAGACCGCCTTGCCCTCGGCGGTGAACTCGGGGTTGGCGGCATAGCCGACGTGTCCAAGACCTGCATCGTCCAGCGCGGCACGGATGCGCGCACCGGTTCCTACCGGCACGGTTGACTTCACGACGACCGCAGTCAGGTGTGAGGCGCTCTTCAGGACATCGATCACGGCGAAGACGCGGGACAGGTCGGCATCTCCAGACGCTGTCGGGGGCGTGTCGACACACACGTACACGATCTCGGCATCGCGCACAGCCTCGTTCGCGTCCAGGGTGAAGGCCAGGCGTTCCGTGTTCCGGGCGATCATCTCGACCAGGCCCGGCTCGTAGATCGGAACATCGCCTTGATCCAGCTGCTGGATGCGTTCCGGAACGATGTCCCGCACGGTCACCGTGTGTCCAAGTTCGGCAAGGCAGGCCCCCGTCACCAGGCCGATGTATCCGGCGCCGAAGACTGCGACAGTGCGTTTCATCGTGAAGAGATCCATTCTTGCGTCGGTCGTCGAAGCGGCTACTGACGGATAGGAGGGCAGCGGATCTCAGGTTAGCGACAAGCGCGCCTCACTCATCGCGCTTCGATCGACGTTGTGCGATCACCTGATCAACTCGACCTGACGCATAAGGAGTTGATGTACTCGCACGAGTGCTGAGCCTGAGCAGCGCATCAGCTCAGGGGCTGGTGAGGCAGTAGACGTTTGAGGAACGCCTCGTTGTAGGACGGTCCGCCGTTCCCAGCAGATGCGCACGCGGCAGAAGCCGCGGAGCCAGGCGGTTGGATCGGCCGAGTGGCGATGGGCCTACCGAGGCAGGTCCAGCTCCGCGGCCATCAGGACCAATCCACATCCATGTGTTAGCCGTTGATACCGCCTTGAGCGCCGGGCGCTGCGAGCGGTGAGGGCCTGACCGCGAACACCATGCCGATGTCGCCGGCCCGCTGCACCGAATCCTGCTCAGTGCTGACGGTCAAGCCGTGTCTGTGGAGGACCTCGCAGACCGTGTCGCGGTTCTGCTGCCAGCGCTCCACCTCGACGACGGCCTGGCGGACCAGCGGCCAATGCCGTTCCTCGATGCCTTTGAGTACCTCAAGTTCGGCGCCTTCCACATCGACTTTGAGCAGGTCGATGTGGTTGATGCCCTGCTCGTCGAGCACCGATGACAGGGGCCTGACCTTGACTCGGTGTGTCTCAATCTGCCGCAGCACCCGCAGCTTGCGGCTGATGAGAAGAGTGAGGATGGGAGCGGGTACGCGGCGGAGGACCGGTCCCAGGCCGCCCTGGCGGACCATTTCGACAACGCTGGCGGTGACCCGGCGCCGCTCATCCTCGATATTCCCCTGATCCCGCGAGGAGGACGAGAATATCGTGGCGGCCGGAATGTAGCTGAAGTCGAGCTCCTCGTCACGGGACGCTAAGCCGTAGGGGAGCGCGGTCAGACGTCCGTTGAAGAACTCGCGAGCATTGCGTTCGAGTGTCGCGTGGAGTGGCGGCAACGGCTCGAAGGCGTAGATCCGCACGTCTCCGTCCAGCCGTCTATAGACGGCGGCCGAGAACACACACCGATGTTGGCGCCCACGTCGAGGATCGTCGCGCCCGGCCTGCACTCGATGCCGTGGGCGAAGTAGCCTTCCACCTCCTCGCGGAGGAAGGACGCCTCCCAACGATTTACACTGTGCAGTTCCATCGCGCTCATGGTCATGACAAGGTGATCTATCAGGGTTGGAGCCAACAATCCAGCCCGCACCCTTCGCTGCGGCTGCGGCTGCGGCTGCGGCTGCGTCCCAGATCCACAGGGTGTGACATGGGCGGGACCGGCCCGATCGTCGAGCTCGCCGCGCCGCAGGCAAATCCGACCCTGTCGACGCCCTCGCAGCGCTCTCCGGCCGCGCCAACGGACCCCGAAGGATCGCGACGACATGGTCGAGGCAATCCGCACACTCGGCGTAGTACGCGCCAGCACCATCAAGGCCCGCACCCAGATCATCAACCAGCTCAGATCACGATGCTCTCCGAGAAGCACCCGTACGACATCCCCCAGTGGATCACGCTGCCTGTGACCGGCGGGTCTGAGGCGTATCTGTCGTGGGCTGTTGAGGAAACGGCACGGGTCTGAGAACGACGTACCGCGCGACGGCGGTCGTGTTCTGAGCTTGCCGTGTATCGAACGAGGGGATCGATTCAGGACGCGAACTGCCGCAAGTGGTGGGCGAGTTCCCGCTCGCTGTCACCCGGCGACTGGTCCGGCGCCGCCGTAGGCACGCGCGGCGACTCCTGCTTCGGCTTCAGTGCCTCCCGCGTCCCTACCGGAATCGGACCCTGCGTCAAGGCGACCCTGTGCAACCTGGCCATCGGTACCCTCCGCCGACTGGTTACGGCAACATCGCCGCCGGACTGCGCAGGCACTCCCGGGACACCGCCCGACTGATGCCCCCTCTCGGCGCCACATGATCAAAACGGCCATAACGTGAAAATGACGCAGCCCTGCATCAGCCCCCGGACCGCAGTTTATGCAGGGGGAACGAGATGCCATCGAATCTGGCTGACCGTCATGAATCAGGCTAGGCAGGGCAAAGCCGAAGCTCTGTGCATAGGCATGTCCACATCAGTCTGGCAGCCTGATGTCGGCGTCGCCGGGCCTTCAGCGGGGACGCGTCCGATATTCATCACCGGACCGATGGGCGGGGCGCGCCGGATGAGTCTCATGATGCGACGTGAGGGCCGTGTGCCGAGACGTTTCACCTCGCTGGGTTTCGTCGCTGTCGCGACCTGCCTGCTGGCTTCATTTCAGATGGGTGCGGCTCTCTTGTAGTGAGCTGGTGATGCCGTGCGCCGTTGCCGTTCGTGGTCGAACGGCGGATCGTCGTGTTCCAGGACGTGGTCTTGGAGGC
>NZ_JNWO01000062.1 GCF_000716435.1 Streptomyces xylophagus | reverse complement strand
CGACTACCGCAACCTGTGGGTGGAGCCCGCCGACCCCGGCCACAAGAAGGGCTCGGGGGTCAACAACGCGAAGGATCCGGTGGAGACGAAGCTGCACACTGCGGTCTGTAAGGGCAAGGTCACCCTCGCCGCCGCGCAGCAGGCGATCGTCACCGACTGGACCACCGCCCTCAGCCGACTCGGACTCGGCTGAGGCACCCCGCCGCGCACCCGGAGAGGCAACTGTCGTGGTGCGGGGGCGAATTCAGCAGGATGCGGCACGCCGGAGACGCTGAGTATGAGACCGTGGCAGCCGTCCGGCCCGTCGCTTCCCCCCGTAGCGACGGGCCGGACCTGTTTCAGCGGGCGAGGAGGGCCCCGCTGCCCTGCGGACGAATGCCACAAAGGAGGGGCTGGCTAAGTCCACGATGTGCAGTGAGGTGTCCGGTCGGCAGATTGGGCAGGCTGGCACCCCGTCGGTGGTAAGGAGGCGGCGGGCGTCATCCCGGCCGAGAGGCCGTGTTCGACGGCCGGTCATGCCGCAGTCGCCGACATGCACGGCCAGCGGGTCCCCCGTGGCGCGGCTTAGTTCGAGGAACCAGTCCGGCGCTGGCGGGCGGTACGCCCGGCCGCGCTCCTCTACGGCCTGACGCTTCCGCAGTTCGGCGGCCTTGCGGTCGATGCGCTCCAGCCACATGGCATGCCAGATCCATATTCTGTGGAATCAGCTTTGTCAAGCTTGCGGGGCGTTGCTGCGTTGGGCTGAGCACTTGCAGCCCGGGCGCGATCGGACCCGGGCCGTCGGTCAGCGCGTCCACCTCGGCGGGTTTGTAGCAGGCCAGGGCACCCCCTGGCCGCGCAGCCGCTCGGAGAATTCGGCCCCCGCTTCCGCCGCTTCGGCGACAAGGCCAGCCTCGAGGTCGCGCTGCTCGACGAGCATGAGCACGAGGGTCGGCTGCCAAGCCTGAACTCACTCCTCCCACGGCCGCGAAGTGGCGGTCCGCCCAGGCCCGTTGTGGAACGACGCGGGCCAGCGCCGGGATGGTAATCACACGTAAGGCTCAGTATCGTCCTTTAAAGGCACTAAATATCGTCAACCGGGGGGCATGACGTATGCCTGATGCAACCGAAGCCAGTGACCAAGCCCGATCCGCACCAGCGGGGATGGGCGGCGACCGGGCGGTGGCTGGCCTCTACTTCTTCAAGGAGCTCGACTGCCTGATCGACCTTGCCCATCTCGTCTCGCTCGACTTCTTCGACCGGCCGCAGCTGTATCGCCGCGTGGACGGGGAACTGGGGCGCGACCTCGGCAAGCTGCGCTCACGGTACGGGTATCACGAGGACTATCTCTCCCCCGAACAGCGGCGTGACATCTTCGTCGGGCTGTTCGGCGAGTGTGCGAGCGCTGAGGGCATGACCGGGCTACCGGGACCACCGGCCGACACCAGCTTCGTCGGCCTGCGCGATCAACTCCTGGCCGCTGCCGCGGCGTTCTCGGAGCGGGTGTACGACACGTCCGAGGAGATCCTGCGGGCGACGGTGCGGATGATGCACCCCTATCTGAAGGTCTACCTGGAGCAGCGGACCGGCGCCTCGGTGGCGTGGAGTCGCGACGAAGGGCTCCCGGCGATCGCCGGCCGGTGCTACCGGATCCTGCGCAGTACGCCGATCGCGGCGCGCTTCGGGATCGACCGGGCCCCGTCCGACCGGTGGCCGGTCGAGATCGACGGCTACGGCAGCCAACTCGTCGAGCAGATCTCCAGCACGCCCATCCGCGGCCACGCCGAGGCGATCCCTAGCGGGGTGTTCGACGACCGGCAGCAACTCGCCCTCCGCGGCGCCGAAGCCCTCGCCGACATCATGGACTACAAGGGCGAGCTCGACAGTGCCCGCACCGACCACTTGATCGGCGCCTGCTACCAGTGGTACGCCGCGCGCGGCCGAGTCCTCCGGCTCCCGGTCACCGTCTCGCCACCCGCCACCCGGCAGCCGCTGACTCCCGCCGCCGGGGGCGCACCAGCCCTGGCGCCGGCGTCGACCAATGGGAACCGCAGCCTGTACCCGGCTGCGTACAACTCCATTCCAGGCATGATCTCCTAGCGTCGCCGCGGAAGGAGGGGGACGGTGAAGGCCAGGGGATTCGTTCTGCACCAGGACACCGGCCGGCCGGTCTCCGGTGTCAACGTGGTCGCCCGCGCCCGGGTCAACGGGACGGAGAACTCGCTCGGGCTGCTGACGACGGATGAGGCGGGCTACGTCTCCTTCGACCTCCCCGGGGTGGTCGACGGCACCGTGTCGCTCGAGATCGTCGGAGAGCCGGACTCGGCGGCGACGGTGGCCGGCGCGGAGCAGGCGTCCGACGGTCGGCAGCGGGCGTCCGTGACGAGCGCCGACAGCGCGGTGGTGCTGCGCGTCGACCCCACCCGCTTAGGACGGGGGGCCACGCCAGCCCGTCCCGCGATACAGGCGCCGGACACCCGGGACTGGGAGCTGTCACCGGCCTCGTTCGTGACGCCGCGGACCCTCGCACTCGGCGAGGGGGACTGCGCGACGCCGGTGCGTTCCGCCTTGCCGGTGCAGCAGATCCGCTTCGTCCAGATCGTGCGCCGGCCGACCCCGCCGGCCCGGTCTCCGGTCGGTCCCCGGCCGGCCCCGCGCGACCTCGGAGCAGCGGAGCCGGCCGGCGCACCCGGCCGGGCCGAGGTGAGCAACCCGCTTCTGGACCCGATCAGTCCGGCGTCCGACGTCGTCCTCGGCATCCTGCCGTGCGACATCCTGGAGTACGAGCAGACGTGGCAGGACGTCGGCGAGTCGCTCGGGACGCTGCTCTACAGCCTTCCGCTGGCGCCGTGCGAGTCCGTCAGGATCGCGGTGATCGAGGCCGAGCGCAGTGACGAGGCGGCCCGTAGCGACGCCATCGACGCCCGCGAGGATTTGACCCACTTGCTCTTCCGCGACCGCAACATCACCGAGACGGTCAAGGGAGCGCTGCGCGAGTCGCAGGGCGGGTCGTCGTTCATGGCTGGCCAGGGCGCCGCCTACAGCGGCTCCTGGGAGAACGTCGGAACGTTCGGCGTGACGCACGCCATCGGCTACGCCTCCAGCCAGTCCTGGGGCAGGCGCAAGGTGGAGGCCGCGTCGGCCCAGGACCTGCACGACGCCACCGTCCAGAACACCGGCTACGTCCGCTCGCTCAACAGCACCGTCATCGTGCACGGCTCCCAGGCGGAGCGGCACCAGTTGGAGACCCGGACGATCACCAACCACAACCACTGCCATGCGCTCACCGTGCAGTACTACGAGGTGCTGCGGCGGCTGAGCCTGCGGACCCGGCTCGTCGGCTCCCGGCCGGGCGTGCTGATCCCGTACCGCGGCCTGCATTTCACCAGCCCGTACCCGACCATCAGCCAGCGGAACGTCTTGGACACCCCTGCCGGGCACCTGGAGGACTTCGTCGTCGATCCCCAGCGGGACGACCTTCACCTGGTCAACCGGCTCCGCCCGATGCTTCAGGACAGCCTTCTCGAGCCGAGGCTGCGGCCGAACTTCGACGCGGTGCGGCGGCTGCTCTTCTACGCACAGGGCATCCCCGCACCGCCGGCCGCGGCCCCGGCCACCTCGGACTTCCTCATCGAACGAGTCGATGCCACGGTGCTGCGCGGCCGCTGGGGCACCGACTCCGATGTCGTCCGGCTGACCCTCAATGGCGGAGGCATCCTCTTCAAGGAAGCGGGCCGCCTCACCAGAAAGGTGACGCTCAAGGATCCTGGATTCTGGGGGGACCATGAGGAGTACGAGGACAGCCCCGAGGAACTGGGCCCCTTCAAGCTCCAGTTGGCCTCTCCGGTACTGCGATCCGCGATCAAGGAGTGCGCGATCGACTTTGATCCGGGTTCGGGCGGGAGCGACTTCTCCCTCCGCGGCCTGAAGGTCCTCGCGCGCGGGTACGGCGGCGAGGAAGAGGTCATCGTCGACGAGACCAGCGGACGCAACTTCGACGGGGCCGGCGTCGAGCCGTTCAGCGTCCTGGCGCCGAAGCCGCCCGCGGCGGCGCCGTCGGACGGGCAGGCCACCGCCGCCGAGCAGGCCGCGCAGGCGGCCGCGCGGCGCGCACAGGACGTGGGGCTCGCCTGGGAGCTGATCACCCATCTGCACGACCACCGTGACACCTACGGGCCGCGGCTGGTGGCCATGAAGGAACCCATGTGGTTCGCCGAGGCGCTCGATCAGGCGATGGGGCGCGGCACCGCACGCGACAGCATCGACTCGGTGCCCGTCGCGATCAGCGGCCATCACCTCGTCTTCTCCTACTACGGCGAGGACGCGAGCAGCAGACCACTACCGCCGGACGCCGAACAGCCCGCCGCGACGATCGTGAGCCTCCCGACCCGGGGAGTGCTGGCCGAGGCCCAGCTGGGCAGCTGCAACGCCTGCGAGAAGCGCGACGTCACACGGTTCTGGAAGTGGGAGGAGTCGCCCTGCGAGCAGCCGCCGGAGATCAGCGGGATCACGCCGGGATTCCGGGGCCAGCCCACGCAGGTCCCGCAGGGCCAACTGCCGAACGCGGTCGTCCAGATCACCCAGCCGCCGGCCGCACCCGACCCCGTCGGACTCGCCGCGGCGATGTCCCTGCTCGGAAAGGGCGACGCGTTCCGGGACATGTCCGGGCTCCCCGAACTGCAACAGTTGCTCTCCGGGCTGGCCAGCGGCGCGGTCGACCTCGTCAAGGCCAAGGACCTGGCCGCCAAGGTGCAGAGCAAGACCGCGGCATCGGCGGCGGCCGGGGGCGGCGGCGCCGCGGCGTCGAAGCGGTCCCCGGCCGAGGCCTACGACGGCCTGCAGGTCGCCCGGGAGGTCGCTGCCCAGGCCGAATCGCTGGGGTGGAGCCCGCAGACCACCGAGTCGGTGACCAGTGGGATCGTCGACGGCAGCGCGCGCACACCCGGGATCGTGTCCGCGTCCGTGCGGGAACCGCCCCCGCCACCGCACCACCGGGTGGCGCAGGAGGTCATGAAGATGCTCGCCGACCCGGTCATCAGGAAGGCGTACGAGGGCTTCAGCGACTTCGACGAGGATCCGAAGCTGACGCTGTTCCGGCAGAACTGGTGGTTCACGACCAACCCGAAGCTCACCGGCGTGGTGAGCCGCCCGGCGCCGTTCGGCTCCTGGCAGGAGTGGGACACCGATCGCGACGGATGGAACTGGCGGCATCGCACCGTCGTCCTCAGCCTGGCCGGATTCTCCTTCGAGGAGAAGTACGGCCGCGACGCCACGACGTGGAAGCGACTCGTGGAGGCCCACGCCCGGTGGCCGGCCGAGCTCCTGGCGGTCACCGGTCAGGCCCCCCAGCGCGGTGGCGGCCAGGAGGCCGCCACCTGCATGCCCGTGACGGGCGACGCGCTCTACCGCGCCGGCATCCAACTGGCCATGCCCAACGGCAAGTACCCACCGGCGATCAACGCCTTCGAAGGGTCGACCAAGGGGCCGTTCTTCCAGCTGTCCGCAAGCCTGGTGGAGCCCGGCGACCTCATCGCGTGGGACATGGGCGGCGGCCATATCGAGATCGTCACCTCGGTGGACAAGGACTCCGGCTCGCTGTGCTCGCTGGGCGGTGGGCGCGGCCGGGAGGACCCGCATCGCTGGGACGTGAAGTGCGGCAGCAGCGACCGGGACACCACCTGGGCCTGGGGCCGCCACTTCGCCCGCATCCGGCCCGACTGGAATCCCCGCGTGTACGAGGCCTGACCGTCCACCTTGGCCCGACATCGCCCATTCGCGGAATGGCCTGAATTGGCCCGTGAGCAGGGAGGGTGAGTGACCGTGCTGGGCTTCGCCTTCGGGCAGGTGATCGCGGTCGTCGCCGGACGCAGTGGCGCTCTTGACGCGATCACCTGGCGCAGCATGCACTGATCTACGCGCGCTCCCGCCCCTGGTCCACGTCTCCCGGCAGCGCGGATACACGATCCTTGCCCTGCACGGCGAAATCGACATCGCCGCCGCCCAGCACATCGCCCCACGCCTGGACGAGGCCACCCATGGGCCGGCGCCGCAGATCGTGATCGACCTCAGCCCCGCCGAGTTCTTCGACGCCTCCGGCCTGCGCCTGCTATGCCACGCCCGCCGGCGCATCCACGAACGCGCCGGACGTCTGCTCCTGGTCTGCCCCACCCCCAGGATCCGGAAGGTGATGCTCTCCGCCGGACTCATCGGGCTATTCCACCTGAGCCCCGCCCTGGATGAAGCGCTCCCCTCCTGACCTGCATGGTCAGAGCTCTGCCCGCCGACGATTGAAACGAGATCAAGATCAACTCATTGCCTCTTTGACGCGTATCTCGGCGATACCCCTGGGAGCACGGACACGTCTCCGTGCCGACCGAGGAACAATCCCCGTTCCACTGCCCACCTGCGCGTTCTGTTGAATCTGATTTGTGAAGTAGTTCAGCTTTTGTCCTGGTTGACGGTAACGATCGGTAGAAGCGTCGCGGTCGCCGGAACGCCGATCTCGCGGGGTGTCGCCCCGGTCGGTGTGGGGACGTCGACCAGCCGTTCGAGCAGCTGGTCGAGTGCGGCCTGGCCGTCGTCGATGGCGGCGCGTTCCTCATCGCTGAGCGGGACGCTCGCCAGCATGTGCTGGAGGTTGTCCTTGGCCTCCAGGAGCTGCCCCTTGCTGGAGTCCATCGGCGTGTAGAAGTCGCAACGAGCACAGGCCATGCGGTGCGGGCACTGTTCGAAGAACGTGTAGGTGCAGAACCCGTGACCGAGGTCGTAGTACTGCCAGGGCTCGCCTGACGCGGCGGCGCCGGAGGTGACTGCGTCCCGGTCGACGAGGACTTCGATGGTGCGGACGTTGCGAGCGAAGTATCCGGCGTCCTCGTATGCCTTGGTCAGCGTGTTGGGGCTGATCTTCGCGTAGTGCTGGGTAGACTCCGGAGACCGCTGTCCGAGCCATGCCTGCAGCTCGAACAGGGGCATGGGCTCTTTGGCGTTGTACAACTGGCTGGC
Source organism: Streptomyces xylophagus (assembly GCF_000716435.1). Classification (GTDB taxonomy): domain Bacteria; phylum Actinomycetota; class Actinomycetes; order Streptomycetales; family Streptomycetaceae; genus Streptomyces; species Streptomyces xylophagus. The sequence goes on along the minus strand of NZ_JNWO01000062.1, from coordinate 1,811 downwards.
GATGGTGGAGCGGGCTCGGTGGCTGGTGATGCCGCCGCGGGCATCGGCCGACGGAACGCCGGCCTTGCGGCAGAGTATGGGGATGATCGTGCTGTTGATGTAGCCGCTTGAGACGGCGCGGGCCCGGATGGAGAACAGGAAGTCGACCTGCTCCCCGGTCCGCCTGTCGGTACGCTTCGGATGGTTCGGGCGGAGCGTCTCCCACGCATTGATCGCCTGTCCGAGCAGCGGGTCGACCGGCTTCGTGAACGCCGTGCCGGTCTTGTGAGCGGGCACGTCCAGGAGGCAGACAGCGTCCCGAGCGAGGATCTGCGTGGAGTTGCCGGCGACCGGGTCCCCGTCGTGCTGCCATCGGATGCATCCCAGGCGTAGGCGCGCGATCTCGTTGCTGCGCTGACCAGAGAAGAGCCAGGTCAGTGTGACGGCGCGGACCAGTTCCACGGGGTAGATAGGACCCGCTTTTCCGCGCGGGACGTCGTGGGCCTCCAGGTTCAGTCCGGCCCACAGAAGTTTCGCCCAGACGTCGTCGGCGATCACGCGTGGCCGTGGGCCGATGAGGGCGTTGATGCTGCGCGGCAGGGCGAGTGCGCGCAGGGGATCGAACCGGCGCGGCAGCCACTCCCAGTCCTGAATATCGCGGAAGAAGACTCGTACGGCGCGCACGAGGCCGGCTTTCGATTCAGCTTGCAGCGGCTGGCCGAGACGCTCCTGGAAGCTGCTGGTGCGCATGACGTAGTCGCCGATCTTCATGCGGTCGACGGCCGCGATCCAGGCCGCGCACGTCTGCCGCGTCCATGCGGCGGGATCAGCGGTTTCCAGCTGTTGATCCGCAACCCACCGGCCGGCTTTCAAGAGCGCGGCCCGGCTGTGGAGGCGGGACCGGTGCGTCGTGGCCGTCCACCGTTCCACCCACTCGCCCCATGTCGGTGGAACCCCGGCGTGGCCGGCCCGTTCAGTCCCGGAGCGCAGGGTGGGCGCCTCGCAGTAGCCGAGCGTGGCAACAGCCCGCTGTACTGCGAACAGGACCTTCGTGCCTCCGTCGGTCAGGAGATCCTCGCGCCGGACGCGGTCGAAGAACGCGGTGGTGAGGCCGCCGCTGTGCGGGCTTCGGTTGAGAAGGAAGAGTTGGCTCATCACGGAGGGCACGCCCTTGTCGTGGTCCTGGCCGTACTGGTAGCCCCAGCCGGTCAGCACGGTACGGACCTGTCCGATCTCCGCCTCGACCAGGCGGCGGCCGAAGACGCGGCAGGCGAGCGCCAGCCGGTCAAAGTGCCCCAGCCGATTGAAACCAGTGAAGCCTGCCAGGTGGTAGGCGTACCCGCACAGAGACGGGCGCACGGCTCCCGCGGTCCAGTCGGGTACCTGCTCTTGAAGGCCCTGTGGTTGTGGCCGAGGAAGAGCAGCCATTCCTCGCTGTCCCAGTCCCAGTACGCACGGCCCGTATCCGCGCACCGCAGCAGCACCACGGCGACGGCGTCGTGGAGGCGTTCTCGCACGAGCGGCAGGGCCGCTACCGGCCGCGGGTGCCGAACAGGATCCCGCGCCGCATCCCTGATGCCCTGTTCGACGCGTTGTTCGCGGGGTTGAGATACAACCGGGACAGGGCGCTGCTGGCGGCGTGGGTGTCGACTGGGGCCCGGGCCGACGAATTGCTGACGTGCCGCCAGGAAGATGCCGATCCGGGGCAGCAGCTGATCGGTGTGATCCGTAAGGGCTCGCGGGAGTACCAGGAGCTCCCGGAGGCGCCAGATGCGTTCGTGTGGCTGCGGCTGTACCAGCAGGAGGCGTGGGAGCTGGGTGTTCCCCGGGGG
>NZ_JNWO01000061.1 GCF_000716435.1 Streptomyces xylophagus | reverse complement strand
AATCCGCCGCACCGCCGGAAACAGCACATCCGGCAACGCCACGTTGTCCCTCTCCGGCTGCTGCCAACCGGCATTGGGCCCGTACCGGTCCACATCCCCGTAGTCGATGTGCGGCTGGGTCTGGAAGCCCCGCCATTTCCCGCCCGCCACCGCCGAGTTGAAGCGGTCGGCCAACGTGAAGTCCGCGGCCAGACCCGCCTCCGCCGCGTCCGCGAGGTCGTTCGTCGCGGCCCGGCCCTGCGCCGCGTACAACAGGTTGGTGAACTCGGCCGACCGCAGCTCATACAGGTTGGCGGTCGCCAACACCTCGTACCCGACAAGTTCGAACCACGCGTCCCGCACCCCACCACCCGGCAACCGCCGCCCGATCCGCTCGGCGCGTCGCCCCAACTCCCGCCATTCCTCCGTGACTCGCTCCAACTCCCGGTGCCCGAAGGCGAATGGGGTCTGCTGATCGTCGTAGACCACCTGTCCGTCGACGAGAGTGATCCGCCGGTTCAGCAACTCCGGCTTGCGGCGCGCCTGCAACTGCCCGTACACCGCCAGGACTTCAGAAACCGCACGGGCCTCGGTCGCCCCGAAGTTCTGCCGCGCGTACCGGAGTTCCCAGCTCGGAAGCTCGTCCACATCCCAACACTCCGGGTTCCAGGCGTAGTTGAGGAAGAACTCGGTCGGCAGCTCGTTCCCCTTCAGGTCACCCACGTTCGCGACCCACAACCCCCGGTTCCCGTACGCGTACGCCGCGTGCAGCTGCTCCCACACGTTCCGCAGGTTCGCCGTATCGACCCACTTGTAGTTCCGCCCGGCCCCCACGTAGTCGAAGTGGTAGTACAGGCCGTAGCCGCCGGCCCGCTCACCGTCCCCTACATCCGGATGCTTACGGATGTTCCCCCAGTTGTCGTCCGTGAGGACGACCGTGACATCGTCCGGCGCCCTCAACCCCCGGTCCCAGTACCGCTGCACCTCCTTGTACAGCGTCCACACCTGCGGAGTCTCCGCCGCCGGCCTCCCCGTCACCTCCTCGATGATCTGCCGTTGCGCCGCGATGATCTCCCGCATCAGCTCGATGCCGTCGCCGTCCGGGAGGCTCGTGTCGCCGTTCCCGCGCATGCCCAGCGTGACGACACCCTCGAAACCCTGGTCGACCATCCGCTGCACGCCCGCCCGCCAATAGGCGCGGATCGCCGGGGAGTTGAGCCGGTACGACCACTCCCCCGTCCCGCCGTACGGATCATGCCCCGGCGTCACGATCGCGCCCGAGGAGTCCCGGACGGCGGCGACCGCGTGCCGGTTCCACTCCTCGATGCCCCGCATCATGGGTGCCTCATGCGACGTGCCCATGACAACGCCATACTCCGACGCCCTCCGGTGGTTCTCGGGATCGTCCTCCGCGAAGGCCCGGCCCCACACCGCCGGCCAGAGGTAGTTCCCCTTCAGCCGCAGCAGCACCTCGAAGACCTTGCCGTAGAAGTCCGCGGTGAAGCCGCCCGGATACCCCGGCGCCTTCCCCGGCCCGAAGTACGCCGGCGCCCACGTCCCCAGCGCCGGATTCTCGTCGTTGATGAAGAAGCCGCGGTACTTCACCACCGGCGTCCCCTGCGAGTACCGCCCGGGCAGCACCCACACCTCGTCGCGATGCGTCGGCGGCACGTCGTCCCACCAGTGCCAGGGCGAGACCCCGATGCCGTACGACACGTCGTACGCACCGAAGATCGTGCCGCGCGGGTCGCTCCCCGCCACGACGAACGCCCGCTCCACACCCGGCATCGGCCGCTCGACCACCGTCTGCAGCGAGGTCTCCCACCTGCCCCGCACCCCGGACACGTCCAGTTTCCCGGCGGCCACCAAACCGTCGATCAGGGCGCTGCGGCCGATCGTGCCGACCAGTACCACCTCACGCTCCCGCGCGAGCGCGCTGCCGGGGCGTACGCCGGTGACGCGTTCGATGTCGGCCCTCAGGTCCTCTGCTACCCGTACGACTCCGGGGTGATCGTCAGGGTCCACCACGACCGGGGCGCCGACGAGGGGGAAGGCACCCGTCGTACGCGAGAAGGAGATGTACGCACCCGTGTCCAGGGGCTGCGGGACCCCCGACGACAGCACCGGCACCGCGGCAAGTCCCGCACCCAGAACGGCTCTTCGGCTCACGTGCTCACCCATGTCTCATCCCTCCGAAGCGAATTTGCTCAGCGGCATGACAAATGGTGGGGCGAGTGAAGGAAGGGAACAACGGGTCGTACCCGCCGAATAGTTTCGTAACAGCAAAGAGGCCCGTACGACCGAAGTCGTACGGGCCCCTCCGGAAAAGCTACCTGGTCAGATCGATACTACTTGTTGATCTTGGTGACCTGGCCGGCGCCCACCGTGCGACCACCCTCACGGATGGCGAACTTCAGGCCCTCTTCCATGGCGACGGGCTGGATGAGCGAAACCGTCATCTCAGTGTTGTCGCCCGGCATGACCATCTCGGTGCCCTCGGGGAGGGTCACGACGCCGGTCACGTCCGTGGTGCGGAAGTAGAACTGGGGACGGTAGTTGTTGAAGAACGGCGTGTGACGGCCACCCTCGTCCTTGGACAGGATGTACGCCTGGGCCTCGAACTCCGTGTGGGGAGTGACCGAGCCGGGCTTGATGATGACCTGGCCGCGCTCGACGTCCTCGCGCTTGATGCCACGGAGGAGCAGGCCGACGTTCTCGCCCGCCTGGCCCTCGTCGAGCAGCTTGCGGAACATCTCGATGCCGGTGACCGTGGTGGTGGTCTTCTCCTGCTTGATGCCGATGATGTCAACGGTCTCGTTGACCTTCAGGACACCACGCTCGATACGGCCGGTGACGACCGTACCGCGACCGGTGATCGTGAAGACGTCCTCGACGGGCATGAGGAACGGCTTCTCGGTGTCACGCGGCGGGGTCGGGATCGCCTCGTCGACGGCGGCCATCAGGTCGAGGACCGTCTGGCCCCACTCCTTGTCGCCCTCGAGCGCCTTGAGCGCCGAGACCTTGACGACCGGCAGGTCGTCGCCCGGGAACTCGTACTCGGAGAGGAGCTCACGGACCTCGAGCTCGACGAGCTCCAGGATCTCCTCGTCGTCCACCATGTCGGCCTTGTTCAGGGCGACGACGATGTACGGAACGCCGACCTGGCGGGCCAGGAGCACGTGCTCCTTGGTCTGCGGCATCGGGCCGTCGGTGGCGGCCACCACGAGGATCGCGCCGTCCATCTGCGCGGCACCCGTGATCATGTTCTTGATGTAGTCCGCGTGACCGGGGCAGTCGACGTGGGCGTAGTGACGCGTCTCGGTCTGGTACTCGACGTGCGCGATCGAGATCGTGATACCGCGCTGGCGCTCCTCAGGAGCCTTGTCGATCTGGTCGAAGGCCGAGGCCTCGTTCAGGTCCGGGTACGCGTCGTGCAGCACCTTGGTAATGGCGGCCGTGAGGGTCGTCTTACCGTGGTCGATGTGACCGATGGTGCCGATGTTGACGTGCGGCTTAGTCCGCTCGAACTTTGCCTTCGCCACTGGGGTCCTCCTGCGGAGTGGTTCTGGTACGCCTTACTCATCGGCGCCAGGTGATCTTTGCTGGGATGCCGCCCGCCGGGGTCTGCCCTCCCGGGTGAGCCCCGGCGGTCGGTGTCAAGCCTAAAGCGTGCAAACGGTGTGTGTTACTCGCCCTTGGCCTTCGCGATGATCTCCTCGGCGACGTTCCGGGGAACCTCGGCGTAGGAGTCGAACTGCATCGAGTAGCTTGCGCGACCCGAGGTCTTGCTGCGGAGGTCGCCGACGTAGCCGAACATCTCCGAGAGGGGCACGAGGCCCTTCACGACGCGGGCACCGGCACGCTCCTCCATGGCCTGGATCTGACCACGGCGGGAGTTGATGTCGCCGATGACCTCACCCATGTAGTCCTCGGGCGTGGTGACCTCGACGGCCATCATCGGCTCGAGCAGCACGGGGCTGGCCTTGCGGGCGGCCTCCTTGAAGGCCTGTGATCCGGCGATCTTGAAGGCGAGCTCGGAGGAGTCGACCTCGTGGTAGGCACCGTCGAGAAGCGTGACGCGGACGCCCGTCATCTCGTACCCGGCGAGGATGCCGAACTGCATGGCCTCCTGCGCACCGGCGTCCACCGACGGGATGTACTCCCGCGGGATACGGCCACCGGTGACCTTGTTCACGAACTCGTACGCCGGGCCGTCGGACTCGGTGATCGGCTCGATCGCGATCTGCACCTTGGCGAACTGACCGGTACCACCGGTCTGCTTCTTGTGGGTGTAGTCCACGCGCTCGACGGCCTTACGGATCGTCTCACGGTACGCGACCTGCGGCTTGCCGACGTTGGCCTCGACGCGGAACTCGCGCTTCATACGGTCGACCAGCACCTCGAGGTGCAGCTCGCCCATACCGCCGAGGATGGTCTGGCCCGTCTCCTCGTCCGAGTGGACGTGGAAGGAGGGGTCCTCCTCCGCGAGACGCTGGATGGCAATACCCAGCTTCTCCTGGTCACCCTTGGACTTGGGCTCGATCGCGACCTGGATGACCGGCGCCGGGAAGTCCATGGACTCCAGGATCACCGGGCTCTTGTCGTCGCACAGCGTCTCACCGGTGGTGGTCTGCTTCAGGCCCATCACGGCGACGATGTCGCCGGCGCCCACCGCCTCGATCTCCTCACGCTTGTTCGCGTGCATGCGGTAGATCTTGCCGATGCGCTCCTTCTTGCCCTTGACGGAGTTCAGCACCGCGGTGCCAGTCTCCAGGCGGCCCGAGTAGACCCGGACGAAGGTGAGCTTGCCCAGGTGCGGGTCGCTCATGATCTTGAACGCGAGCGCGGACAGCGGCTCGTCCACGGACGGCTTGCGCTTGACGACGACCTCGGGGTCCTTGACGTCGTGGCCTTCGATGGCCTCGACGTCCAGGGGGGTCGGCAGGTAGCGCACGACCGCGTCGAGCAGGGGCTGGACGCCCTTGTTCTTGAACGCGGTGCCACAGAACACCGGGGTGACCGTGACGCCGTTGGACTTGCCGGACGCGATGGTGACGCGACGGATCGCGGCGTACAGCTGCTCGTCGGTGGGCTCCTGGCCCTCCAGGAACAGCTCCATGATCTCGTCGTCGTTCTCCGCGACGGCCTCGACCAGCTTGCCGCGGTACTCCTCGGCGGCCTCGACGTGCGTGGCCGGGATGTCGACGACGTCGTACATCTCGCCCTTCGCCGCCTCGGCGGACCACACGAGCGCCTTCATGCGGACCAGGTCCACAACGCCCTTGAAGTCCATCTCGGCACCGATCGGAAGCTGCATGATCAGCGGTACCGCACCGAGGCGGTCCTTGATCATGTCGACGCAGCGGTGGAACTCCGCGCCGGTCCGGTCGAGCTTGTTGACGAAGCAGATGCGGGGCACGCCGTAACGGTCGGCCTGACGCCACACCGTCTCGGACTGCGGCTCGACACCGGCGACACCGTCGAACACCGTGACGGCACCGTCGAGGACGCGCAGCGAACGCTCCACCTCGACGGTGAAGTCGACGTGCCCCGGGGTGTCGATGATGTTGATGGTGTAGTCGTTGTCCTCGAGCGGCCAGTGACAGGTGGTGGCAGCAGAGGTGATCGTGATGCCACGCTCCTGCTCCTGCTCCATCCAGTCCATGGTGGCAGCGCCGTCGTGGACTTCACCGATCTTGTAGCTGACGCCGGTGTAGAAGAGGATCCGCTCAGTGGTGGTCGTCTTGCCCGCGTCGATGTGAGCCATGATCCCGATGTTGCGGACCCTGGCCAGGTCAAGTGAAGTGGTAGCCATAAGGCTTCGGTCTTCTCTCGGTCTCGTCGTGGGTAGCGACTACCAGCGGTAGTGCGCGAAGGCCTTGTTGGACTCGGCCATCTTGTGGGTGTCCTCGCGCTTCTTGACGGCCGCACCGAGGCCGTTCGAAGCGTCGAGAAGCTCGTTGAGCAGACGCTCGGTCATGGTCTTCTCGCGACGGGCGCGGGAGTAACCGACCAGCCAGCGCAGCGCGAGCGTGTTGGCGCGACCGGGCTTGACCTCGATCGGAACCTGGTACGTCGCACCACCGACACGGCGGGACTTGACCTCAAGCGTGGGCTTGATGTTCTCCAGCGCGCGCTTCAGCGTGATGACCGGGTCGTTGCTGGTCTTCTCGCGCAGGCCCTCCATGGCGCCGTACACGATGCGCTCGGCGGTGGAGCGCTTGCCGTTCAGCAGCACCTTGTTGATCAGGGAGGTGACAAGAGGAGAACCGTAGACCGGGTCGATGATGACCGGGCGCTTCGGGGCGGGGCCCTTACGAGGCATTTTCTACTTCTCCTTCTTGGCGCCGTAGCGGCTGCGGGCCTGCTTGCGGTTCTTGACACCCTGGGTGTCGAGCGAACCGCGGATGATCTTGTAGCGAACACCGGGCAGGTCCTTCACACGACCGCCACGCACGAGCACGATGGAGTGCTCCTGCAGGTTGTGTCCCTCACCCGGAATGTAAGCGGTGACCTCGATCCCGCTGGTCAGACGCACACGCGCGACCTTACGCAGGGCCGAGTTCGGCTTCTTCGGGGTGGTCGTGAACACACGCGTGCAGACGCCACGACGCTGAGGGGAACCCTCGAGTGCGGGCGTCTTGTTCTTCTCGACCTTGTCCTGCCGGCCCTTCCGGACCAGCTGCTGGATCGTAGGCACTACTTCTCCGGTTTCTGTGTGCCGATGGTGAAGCTAACCTGGAACGTCGCCGACCCACGCGGTCGGGTGTGTCGAATCCCGCAGACTTTCGCCGGTGAGCAAAAGGGGCGCAGATTGCGGTGGCCAGTGTCGGCTCCCTTAGTGCGGTTCAAGGCACGCACGGGAGCCAGGGCACACCCCAGGCACAAGGTCTGAGCGTACCTACCTCATTCGCTGCGGTCAAAACAAATGGGTGGCACCCACGGCCCGGCACGAAACATGCCGAAGCCGCACACCGTCCGCGATCTTCGAATCTACGGCCGCCGAGCCGCTCCGAGCCCGCTCCGAGCCCTCAGGTGGAGCTCGCGGCGGCCACGATCGCGAACAGCAGGATCAGGGTCCAGCCCGTGATGGCGAGCCAGCCGAAGACCAGTCCGGTCAGCGCGAACCCGTCCCCGCCCTCGTCGGTCTGCCGTATCTCCGCGCGGGCGGTGTGGCCGAGGACCACCGCGGGGATGCCGGTCAGTCCTGCCGTGAACACGGTCAGCAGACCGCAGACCAGCGCGCCGACCGCCTTGCCGTTGGTCGGCGGCGGAGCCGGCAGGAACGTCGGCGGCACCGGCCGGAAGCCCGTCTGCGGTCCCTGGAGGACGGCCGGCGCCTGCGGGCCCTGGGGCAGATCGGCGACCAGCAGCATCAACTCGCCCACCGTACGCGCGTCGTAGGCCCGGGCGACCCGCTTCTCCAGCTCGTCCTCCCGCAGCCGCCCCTCGGCGAAGCCCGCCCGGAGCACGTCCACGGTCCGCTCCCGGTCCGCGGTCGCGGCCAGCATCGACGCCCCGCTGTGCCCCTGCCACGGCTGCTGCGACCCCTGCCCCTGCCACGGTGTCGGGTACGACATGGAACACCTCCCCCGGCGCCGGAGACCGAATGCCTCCATGATGCTCCAACGCACCGAAAACGGCACCGGTTCCCCACCGGGATCGAAAGGGGATCGAAAGAGGGCGGCCACCCCGCCCCGTATATAGGGGAGCGGGGTGGCCTGTGTCAGCGGGTGCGGCGGGCGGTGCGTTCCGCGGCGAACACGTCCTCCAGCCGGAACAGCTGTGCGCGTCCCGCCCTGCCGACCGGCTTCAGGCGGCCGAGCTGGACCCACTTGCGGATGGTGGCGGGCGCGACACCGGCCTCCTGCGCGGCGAGCGGCCCGGGGATGAGGGTCGGCGCTCCGGCGCTCGTCATCGGCTCCACTCCCCCTCGTCCCAGGTGTGCCGGTAGGCCGGGTCGTCGTGGCAGCCGCAGTCCGGCGCCGGGCAACGGCAGGCGGGGTTCACACAGAGCACGGCACCCCGGTCCGGGAACGCCCGCAGCGACACGGAGTCGCACCAGGGGCAACGGCCCGACACCCGGACGACCGTCTCCGTGTCCCCCAGGGCGCGCGCACAGCGCCGCGCCATCCGCCGCGTCTCGTCCCGCACATGCGCCGCGAGTACGGCGTCGGCGGCGACCTCGTCGAGCAGCGCGGCGATCCGCCGCAACCGCTCGGGCACGGACACGCGCCGCGCACGAGGCAGCCCGAGCCGATCCCGCACAGCCTCCTCCAGCTCTACGACGCCGTCCGTGATGTCCCGGATCGTGTCGGAGATGTGCAGCCGCAGCGGGGCCGCACTGTGGCCGGGGGCGACGAGTCCGTGCCGCTGTTCCAGGAGCAGGGCCTCGGCGCGCTCCGTGCGGAGCCGGTCGGCGAGGTCGGGCGGGGGCGGCGGGGCGGGGGCGCGGTGGGCCGGTGCGGTGCGGCCGGGGGCGAGTTCGACGGTCAGTTCGGGGAACTGCTGGAGCAGCATGCCGATCCAGAGGGCGGCGTGCGCGGTCGGGTCCGTCGCGGCGGACGCCGCTCTCCGGTCAGGCAAGGGAGCCTCCCCGCGGAGCGCGCGTGCCCGGCAGTGCCGGCAGCGCCGTCAGGGCGGCCGGGAGGAGGTGCGCGGGGATCTCGACCGGGCGGCCCGAGCGGTAGAGCCGGCCGCCGCAGACGCCGTCGAACCAGTTGTCGGCCGGCGCGACGATCCGCTCGCAGTTCCGCCGCACCGGGCAGCGGGCGCAGGCGCGCAGGACGGGGACGGCCTCCTTGACCTTCTTGGAGAAGACGGCCTTGGGCGGGAGGCCGGCGCAGGCGGCGGCGGTCTGCCAGCCGACGGGTTCGTCGTAGGGGCGGGGTGGTGCCGGGCAGGAGTCGGTGGACATGGGGCCTCCCTGGAGGACGGGTGTGGCACAGGCAGGTGGCAAGTGCCGTCCGGCCGTCCAGGTTTACAGATTGCGCGCGCGCTCGCAACGTAAACTTTCGTCACTCACCTCACAGGAGCGACGACCGCCTGTCACGAAACCGGTGGTCACGCCCTTATCTCCACCGAACCTCCCCCTAATTGGGGCGGTTTTTCTCAGTGCTTGCACGCGAGCACGTAATTCCGTGCGCGCAAGCAAGCTAAACTCGCTGCCATCCAAAGGAAGCGAGCACACAGATGACCAGCCAGGATCTGGACGCGTTCGCCGCGTGGGTCGAGGACCTGATGCGCGAGCGCGGCTACGACATCGACAGCCCACGCGGCGGCGGCAAGTCGCGGATAGCGGACGAGGCGGGCGTCCATCGCGCCGCGGTCACGCGCCTGTTGCAGCGCCAGAGCATGCCGGACCTCGAGACCACGCGCAGGCTGGCCCGGGTGCTGGGGGTGCCGGTCCGCGACATGCTCATCCGCTCCGGCCGGCTGACCGCGGAGGAACTGGCCGACCCCCACGACTACTTGGCCTCCCCCGCACCCGGCGCGGAGTTCGCCCGACGCCCCACGCTGGAGGAGGTCGCCGATCTGCTGGGAGTGCCGGCCGACCGACGGGAGATGTTCGTGCGGGTGGTCGAGCAGTTCCTGCCGAACGACGTGCCGGCCGCGGAACATGCGGAACGCGAGGACGCCCGACTGCTGGTGACCGACTGACCGACCGGCCTCCGGTCACCGGTTCGCCGGTTCGCGGTACGAGGGAACTGGTCCCTCCCTCGCCGCCTCCCAGACTTCTCCCCCCCCCCCCCACCCCCCGCCCCGCCGTACCTTCCCCCACTCC
>NZ_JNWO01000060.1 GCF_000716435.1 Streptomyces xylophagus | reverse complement strand
GGGGTGGGGGGAGGGGAGGGGGAGGGCCCCCGAGAAGGCGAGCACCCCGGAGAAGGTCAGCGCCCCCAAGTCCGCTTCCACTGCGGGGACATATTCACCCTCGCCACCACACAACTCCCCGGCCCCTACGACCTCGTCCACGACTCAGGCTGCTTCCACCACCTGCCTCCGCACCGGCGCATCAGCTACCTCGCCCTGCTGGACCAAGTCCTCGCCCCCGGTGGGTACTTCGCGCTGACTTGCTTCGCGGTCGGCGGGATGGGCTCCGAGGTGGCCGACGCGGATCTCTACCGAGGGTCCGGTCTCCAGGGCGGCTTGGCCTACACACCCGAAGAGTTGCGCTGGATATTCGGGGACCTGGAGGAGGTCGAGCTGCGCCGGATGCGCGACGAACCCGACGACTCGCCGTGCTTCGGGGAGGACTTCCTCTGGACGGCGTTGTTCCGCCGGGGAGCCGGAGCGTAAGGCGGGGCCGTAAGGCGGGTCGGAGCGGCGCTACAGCCACCCCTGTTGCCGGGCCTCCCGCATCGCCTCCATGCGGTTGCGGGTGCCCGTCTTGCCGATCGCTGAGGAGAGGTAGTTGCGGACGGTGGACTCGGAGAGGTGGAGCTTGCCGGCGATGTCGGAGACCGTCGCGCCGTCCACCGAGGCCTTGAGGACGTCGCACTCGCGGGCGGTGAGCGGATTGGGGCCCGCGCTCAACGCGGCGGCGGCCAGCGCCGGGTCGATGACGGTCTCGCCGGTGAGGACGCGGCGGATCGCGGCGGCCAGGTCCTCCACGGGGCCGTCCTTCACCAGGAAGCCCGCCGCGCCCGCCTCCATCGCCCGGCGCAGATAGCCGGGGCGGCCGAAGGTGGTGAGGATCAACACCCTGCAGTCCGGGGCCTGTTCGCGGAGTTCGGCGGCGGCGTCCAGGCCGCTCATGCCGGGGAGTTCGATGTCGAGGAGGGCGACGTCGGGGCGGTGGATCAGGGCGGCGTCCACGATCGTGTCACCCCTCCCGACCTGGGCGACGACCTCCAGGTCCGGCTCCATGCCGAGCAGCAGGGCGAGGGCGCCGCGCATCATGCCCTGGTCCTCGGCGAGCAGCACTCTGACGGACTTGGCGGGCCGGTGGTCCCGGGGCATCTCATCCACGGGGCAAGGGTAAGGCCCAGGGCGGTTATCAAAGACTCGTCATTGTTCGCGTCCGCGAGTCTTGACGGCCTTGGGCTGCGGGCAAACAATCGCCTCGGCATTCCGTGATTTCCCTGGAATTTCCCGGGCCGAGCCGATTTCGGAAAACTTTCGACAGTTCGACATTTCGATCGCGAATTGGTTCGGCATTTCGATCGAACGGCGTCCGGTATATCGGACGGACGCCGAAGCTCGCCCCGTAGCCGCACCCGTACTCGGACCGACCACCCGCACCGACCAACCCGCACCGCCCTACCAGGAACAGAATGAGGTGCACCGTGTTCTTGAGATTCCTCCGCACCCGGCCGCGCCGGCTGAGAAACGCCACCCTGGCCGCACTGTCCGCGCTCGTGACCGTCGTCGCACTGGCCGTCGGCGTTCCGCAGGCGTCGGCCGCCACCTCGCTCCCGTGCGACATCTACGCCACCGCCGGGACGCCCTGCGTCGCCGCGCACAGTCTCGTCAGGGCGCTCTACTCGTCGTACAACGGCTCGCTGTACCAGGTGCAGCGCGCCTCCGACAGCGCCACCGCGAACATCGGCCTGCTGGCGGCCGGGGGGTATGCCAACGCGGCGGCGCAGGACTCGTTCTGTTCCGGTACGACGTGCATCATCACCAAGATCTACGACCAGTCGGCGCGCCACAACGACCTCACGATCGAGGGCGCTGGCGGGGCCGGCGTGGCCGATGTCGGGGCGCCCGCCGACGCGCTGCCGGTGACTGTCGGCGGGCATCAGGTGTACGGCCTGGAGATCTCGGCCGGCATGGGCTACCGCGACAACTCCACCTCGGGCGTGGCCACGAACGGCGCCGCCGAGGGGATGTACATGGTGACCTCGGGCACGCACGTCAACGGCAGTTGCTGCTTCGACTACGGCAACGCCGAGACCAACAACCAGGACACCGGCAACGGTCACATGGACGCGATCAACTTCGGTACCGAGTGCTGGTTCTCGCCCTGCTACGGCGGGGGTCCCTGGGTGCAGGCCGACCTGGAGAACGGGCTGTTCCAGTCGGACTCCGGGTACAGCAAGAACACGGCGAACACCGGCACCGGCGCGATGCCGTTCGTCACCGCTTTGCTGAAAAACAACGGTCAGGACCATTTCGCGCTGAAATACGGAAATGCGCAGTCGGGCAGCCTCACGACCACCTATTCCGGGGGTGAACCCACCACCAGTGGATACTCGCCCATGCACCAGGAGGGCGCGATCGTCCTGGGTACCGGCGGTGACAACAGCAACGGCTCCATCGGGTCGTTCTTCGAGGGCGTCATGACCGCGGGCATCCCGACGGACGCCGCCGACAACTCCGTACAGGCCAACATCGTGTCCGTCGGCTACGGCGGCACCACGGGCACGACCGGCACACTGGCGGCCGGGTCGGAGATCTCGCTGCGCGCGACCACCTCGTGCTGCACCGGCGACTACATCCGCCACCAGAACAACGCGGCGGTCCTCTCGGCCATCACGTCGAGCAGTTCGACGCTCGACAAGGGCGACGCGACCTGGATCGTCCGCAAGGGCCTCGCCGACAGCTCCTGCTACTCCTTCGAGTCGCGGAACTACCCCGGCGACTTCCTGCGGCACTACAACTACCAGCTCTACCGCCAACCCATGGTCGGGACCACGCAGTTCAGACAGGACGCCACGTTCTGCGCCTCGACCGGCAAGAGCGGCACGGGCACCTCGTTCGCGTCGTACAACTACCCGACCAGATATCTCCGGCACTACAACTACAACGTCTACATCGCGAGCGACGGCGGTTCGAACGCCTTCGACAGCGCCACCTCGTGGACGGACGACGTGAGTTGGGTGGTCACGGCTCCCTGGGCGCCGTAGCCACCTCGGAGGCAATGGCCGGCTCCAAGTTCAACTCCGCCTGCTCCACCGGGAGTTCGGCGGTGACCGTGAAGCCGCCGCGCGGTGACGGGCCGGCCCGCAGGGACCCGCCCGCCGCCGCGAGGCGTTCGGTCAGGCCCTTCAGGCCGGTGCCGCCGATGCCCTCGGCGGGACCGGCCGTCGCCTCGCCCCCGTCCCCGGGGCCGTCGTCCGCGACCGTCAGGCGGACCCGGTCCAGGACACCGTCGAAGGTGATCTCGCAGCGGGTCGCGCCGCTGTGCCGTACGACGTTGGTGACCGCCTCGCGGACCACCCAGCCCAGCAGCGCCTCGTTCTGCGGGGTCAGGGGCGGGCCCGACTGGCGGACCACCGGGTCGATGTCGGCGGCGGACAGGGCGGAGCGGGCGCGGTCCAGTTCGGTGGCGAGGCTGCCCTCGCGGTAGCCGGTGACGGCCTCGCGGATCTCGGTGAGCGCCTGCCGGCCGACCGATTCGATGTCGGTGATCTGGCCGAGCGCCGCCTCCATGTCACGGGGTGCGAGCCTGCGGGCCGCCTCCGACTTCACCACGATCACCGAGAGGGTGTGCCCGAGCAGGTCGTGCAGGTCGCGGGAGAAGCGCATGCGTTCCTCCGCCACGGCTCGGCGGGCCAACTCCTCGCGGGCGGCGCGCAGTTCGCTTACGGCCTCGGAGAGCGAGAGGATCGCGGCGGTCACCATCGTCGACAGGAACGTGCCGTAGGCGACGTTGATCGCGTCCCAGCCCGCCCGGTAGATGGAGACCGCCGCGGCGAGCGCGGTCAGCGCGAGGCCGACCTGGCCGAGGCGCGGGCCGCGCAGACAGGCCCCAGTGGCGAGGCCGAGCAGCGGGAAGAAGTACAGCCAGCTGCCGCCGTAGCCGAGGGCGAGACCGCAGGTCACCAGGCCCATGACGACGAGCGCCACCCGGGTCGAGACCGCCTCGCGCTTCTCCTTCACGAAGGAGCGGAACACCACATAGATGTAGAGGGAGTTGAAGGTCAGCAGGCCCAGGCCGCCGATCCAGGGGTTGTCGGCCTTGCCCTGGAGGAGGTTGGAGAAGGAGCCCAGTCCCATCAGCAGCCACGGCAGCAGGGAGAAGCCGGTCGGTGGCGGGCCGGGGTGCTCGGGCCACTCGCCCCTGCGGCGCGCCTCCTTCTGCGCGACCTTGAACTCCGCCATGTCGGCCCGCCACCGGGCCCGTGCCGTCCGCCAGGCGCGTACCTGGCACCTGATCCCTCGCATCCAGGTCATCTCTCCCGCTCCCCCGGTCACACGGTCCGCCCGGTCCGGCGGTACGCCAGCACAGCGTACGAACCGAACGCGAGCAGCCAAGCCGTCAGCACCACGATCGCGCCGAGTGCCGGGGCGTGCCCGTCGGCGACGGAGGTGCCGAGTTCGGCGAAGCGGTTGGTCGGGGTGTAGGCGGAGACCGCGCGCAGCCAGCCGGGGAACAGGCTGATCGGGAACCACAGCCCGCCGATCACCGCGAGCCCCAGGTTGCAGGCCATGTTCGCGACGCCGGTGGTCTGGGAGGTGAGCCCGTAGCCGTTGGCGAGGCCGAGCAGGGTGAAGGGGATCGAGCCGAGCCACAGCAGCAGCGCGATCAGCGCCCACTGCCAGGCGGCCAGCCGTACGCCGTTGACGAGACCGCCCGCCGCGAGCACCGCGACGATCGCCGGCAGCACGGTCACCGAGCCGGTCAGCGCCCGGCCCAGCACGACCTGGCGCGGGGTCATCGGCGTCACCCGCAGTTGCCGCAGCCAGCCGATCGCCCGGTCCTCGGCGACCCCGCCACCGGTGTTGAGCGCGGAGCCGACCGCGCCGTAGGCGGCCATACCGACCATCGCCGTGGCCTTGTAGCCGCTGTCGTCACCGCCGAGGTTCGTGAACAGCAGGTACATCATCACGGGCATCGCGATCCCGCCGATCACGAAGCCGACGTCGCGCAGGGTCCGGCGTACTTCGAGGCGCAGGTAGTCGATCATCGGACGGGCTCCGTCTCGGGGGCGGTGCGGGTGGGGAAGGTGGTGTCCGGGGACACCGGGGCGGCTTCGAGTCGGCGGATCGCGGCCGTGCCGCCGGTCGCCGAGTCGAGGTCACGCGTGGTCCGGCGGCCTGCGAGCCGCAGACAGTCGCGCATCACACCGTCTCCAGTTCGGGTTCGAGTTCGTGTGCCGTCAGCGCCAGGAACGCGTCGTCGAGGGACGCCGGGCTGACCTCCAGGCCGCGGATCGCGTCCAGGTCAGCCAGTGCGCGCACGGTCGCGTCCGAGTCGTCGGTGCGCAACAGGGCGCGGTCTCCGCGCACTTCGAGGGTCCGTACGCCGGGCAGCCGGTCGAGGCCCTCGGTGGCGCGGCCGGCCAGGTCGAAGGAGACGAGGCTGCCGCCGGCCGCCCGCTTGAGCTGCTCGCCGGTGCCGTCGGCGACGATCCGGCCGCGGTCGATGACGACGATGCGGTCGGCGTGCGCGTCCGCCTCTTCCAGGTAGTGCGTGGAGAACAGCACGGTGTGGCCGCGTCGCGCGTACGCCCGCATCGACTGCCAGAACGCGTGCCGTGCCTCCACGTCCAGGGCGGCGGTGGGTTCGTCGAGGACGATCAGCGACGGGTTGCCGGCCAGCGCCACGGCGAACCGCACCCGCTGCGTCTGCCCACCCGACAGTCGGTCCACCCGCCGCCCGGCCAGCTCGCCGATACCGGCCAGCTCCAACGCCCGCGCCACGGGCATCGGTGTCGGATAGCGCCGGGCGACGAAGGCGACCAGTTCGCCGACGGTGACCCGGGGCACCGCACGCGACTCCTGGAGCATGGCTCCGACCAGCCCGTTCCGTACGGCCAACTCGGGCGCCGCGCCGAACAGTTCGACCGTGCCGGCGTCGGGCGCGTTCAGCCCGAGCAGCAGGGAGATCGTCGTCGACTTGCCCGCACCGTTGCGGCCGAGCAGCGCGACCGTCTCCCCGCGCCCGATCTCCAGATCCACCCCGTCCACGGCACGCACCGCGCCGAAGGTCTTGACCGCCCCCGCGAAGGACACGGCACGCTCCGACCGGGCCGCCGTCCCGCGTGCCACCCCGTCTGCCGCCCCACCTGTCTGTGTCATGGCTACGACGCTACGGATCCGGGCCCCTCGCCCGGCAGATGCGCATGTACGGACTCGGGCAGGACAAATGTCACGGGCGCCGGAGCGGACGCCGGTACGGGCGCCTGTACGGACGTCGGTGCCGACACCCACCTGACGCACCGTCAGGAGCCTTCACAAGTGCGGGGCGCTCGGCTATACAGAAGGGCGCCGGACTGGAACGCGTTCTAGGTCGGCCCGTGACGACCTCGGTGCGGCCGACGGTGCGGACGGCCGCACCGAGGTCTTCGACCACCGGCGATCAGGAGCCCCATGCCCATCGACGCAGCCCTGGCCCTCGCGGCCGAACCCCGGACCGGCGAGATCTCCTGGAACACCAAGGACGTCCAGCTCTACCACCTCGGCCTCGGCGCGGGCACCCCCGCGACCGACCCCGACGAGCTGCGCTACACCCTGGAGTCCCGGCTGCACGTCCTGCCGAGTTTCGCCACCGTCGCGGGCAACGGCTCACCCGGCGTCATCAGCGGCCTGTCCATGCCCGGCATCGAGGTCGACCTCGCCCGCGTCCTGCACGGCGGCCAGTCCCTGCGCCTGCACCGGCCCATCCCGGCCCAGGGCACCGCGACCACCACCAGTCACATCGCCGCCGTGTACGACAAGGGCAAGGCGGCCGTCCTCGTCATGCGCACCGAAGTCGCCGACGCCGAGGGCCCGTTGTGGACGAACGACGCGCAGATCTTCGTACGGGGAGAAGGCGGCTGGGGCGGCGACCGCGGCCCCTCCACCCGCCTCGCCCCACCGACAGGCGCCCCCGACAAGGTGGTTGAGCGGCACATCCGCGAGGACCAGGCCCTCCTCTACCGCCTCTCCGGCGACTGGAACCCGCTGCACGCCGACCCGGAGTTCGCCAAGCTCGCCGGGTTCGACCGGCCCATCCTGCACGGGCTGTGCACCTACGGCATGACGCTCAAGGCGGTCGTCGACACCCTGCTCGGCGGCGATGTGACCCGGGTGCGCTCCTACGACACACGGTTCGCCGGAGTCGTCTTCCCCGGCGAGACGCTCCGCATCCGCATGTGGCGGCAGGGCGACACCGGCGCCGGAACCGTGCGGGTCGCGGTGCGCGCCGTGGAACGGGACGACGCGCCCGTCCTCGCCGACACGATCGTCGAACACGCCTGAGCCAGGCCAGAGTTGACCCGAGTTGAGGGGAGCCGCACCATGCTCGCAGCCGTACTGCACGAGATAGGCCAGGACAAACTGGATGTCCTCGACGATGTCGAGGCGACGGGATTCGGGCCCGGCCGGGTCAGGATCCGGGTGCGCGCCACGGGGCTGTGCCACTCGGACCTGTCCGCGATGGCCGGCGTACTGCCGCAGCCCGCTCCCTTCGTGCCGGGACACGAGGGCGCGGGGGAGATCCTCGAAGTCGGCGAGGGCGTAACCCACTTGAAGCCCGGGGACCGGGTCGTCGTCTGCTGGCTGCCGGCCTGCGGGGCGTGTCCCGCCTGCAAGCGCGGTCAGACCCAGCTGTGCCTGGCCGGGTTCATGAACGCGGGCACCCCCAACTTCAAGCGCCCCAGCGGAGATGTCTTCGGCTTCGCGGGCACCGGCACCTTCGCCGAGGAGGTCGTCGTCGACGCGGGCTGCGCCGTACCGATCCCCGACGACGTGCCCTTCGACATCGCCGCGCTCATCGGCTGCGGGGTCACCACCGGACTCGGCGCCGCGCTCAACACCGCTGATGTGGAGGCCGGTTCGTCGGTCGCCGTGATCGGCTGCGGGGGCGTCGGCATCTCGGCGATCCAGGGCGCCCGTCTCAAGGGCGCCGCCGAGATCGTCGCCGTCGACCCGGTCGCCTCCCGCCGCGAGTCCGCCCTCAAGTTCGGTGCCACGAGGGCGATCTCGCCGGACGAGCTGCCCACGGCCAAGCAGGAGGTCACCGGCGGCGAGGGCTTCGACTACGTCTTCGAGGTCGTCGGCCGCTCCGCCACCGCCCGCACCGCCTACGACAACACCCGCCGCGGCGGCACCCTCGTCGTCGTCGGCGCGGGCGCCCTGGACGACTACCTCCAACTCAGCATGTTCGAGCTGTTCTTCGACGAGAAGCGCATCCTGCCCTCGATGTACGGCGGCGGAGACGTCCTGCGTTCCTACGAGCGCACGATCGCCCTGTGGCGGGCGGGCCGCGTCGACCTGGAGGGCCTGATCACCCACCGCGTGCCACTGGCCGACATCAACGAGGCCCTCGACCAGATGCGCCAGGGGACGGCCCTGCGCACGTGCATCGAGATCTGAAGGTCGGTCATGACGTTGCCACTTGAGGGACTTGCCGCGATCGTCACCGGCGCCGGACGCGGCCTCGGCCGGGCAGAGGCGCTGGAACTCGCCCGGCTCGGCGCGGCCGTCGTCGTCAACGACTACGGACAGCCGGGCCGGGACGGTTCCGGCGAGGCCTCCGCGGGCCCCGCCGAACAGGTCGCCGCCGACATCCGCGAGGCCGGCGGCCGGGCCATCGCCCACACCGGGGACGTGGCCGACTTCCAACAGGCCGGTGAACTGGTCGACTTGGCGATCGACCACTTCGGCAGGCTCGACATCCTCGTCAACAACGCGGGCATCCTGCGCGACCGCATGGTCTTCTCCATGACCGAGGGCGAGTGGGACGCGGTGATCCGGGTCCACCTCAAGGGCCACTTCAACACGACCCACTTCGCGGCCAGGCACTGGCGCGAGCGGTCCAAGGAGACCGGCGCACCGGTGTACGGGCGGATCGTGAACACCTCGTCCGAGGCGTACCTCGCCGGCTCCGCCGGGCAGCCCAACTACGCGGCGGCGAAAGGCGGAATCGTCGGCCTGACCACCTCCACGGCCCTCGCCCTCGCCAAGTACGGCGTCACCGCGAACGCCATCTGCCCGCGCGCCCGCACCCGGATGACCGAGGACGTCTTCGCCGGTTTCGAGGAGCCCGACGACGGCCTCGACCCGCTGGCCCCCGAGCATGTCGCCCCGCTCGTCGGCTACTTGGCCTCACCCGCCGCCGAACGGATCAACGGACAGCTGCTCGTCGTCCACGGCGGCATGGTCGCGATCGTCGAACGCCCGCACGTCCAGGCCAAGTTCGACAGCAAGCAGGACACCTTCAGCTACGACGAGCTGGACGCCGTACTCACTCCGCACTACGCGCGGCGGCCGGGCGGCGAGACGTTCGCGGCGGCCGAAGTGCTCGGGCTCAAGCGGGAGTCCGGCGGGGAGTAGGCAGAAGTCCGGCGGAAAGTAGGCAACGGAACGGCCGGTGGGCCAACGGAACGGCCCCGCTTGTCCGGAGACGAGCGGGGCCGTGTGGTGCTGACGTGCCGTCAGGCGTTCGCGTACTCGGACTGCTCGGACGGCTTGCGGTGACGGCCGTGGGCGGCAGCGTCGCCGTCCTGTGCCGAGACCGGGCCCCGGTGCTTGCCGTGACCGGAGGCCTCGTGCGTGTCGGCAGACATGGTCTGCGCGGTGTTTGCGTCGTTCATCGGAAAGTTCACCCCGTTGCAACATGATCCTTCATACAGCTCGGCGATCTTATCCAGCCGTTCCCGGGGCGACGCGCGGCGGACCGCCGTCCGGAACGACTTCGTTACCGAGCCGCATCACTTTGTTACCCGACGGCCACCCGGCCTTTGAGCGGAGCCTCCCGCAAGGGCACCGGACGGGGTGCGGCCGGCACCGGAGGATCCGGTTCGGACGGTGGTGACGGCTCCGGCGCGGCCTCCCCAGGCGCGCCGGCCGTCCCGTCCCGAACCGGACCCTCCGGGCGTGTTTCCCCCGTTCCCCCCGTTCCCCCCGTAT
>NZ_JNWO01000059.1 GCF_000716435.1 Streptomyces xylophagus | reverse complement strand
TACTGTTCTACAGCCCGACCAAGCCCGGAAACTGCGCGGACATCACCCACGCCCACCAGCCAGGACTGGCCAAACTCCCGGCCGACGGACCCGCGGCCGCGTTGATCAGCACGGTGAACGTACTGACACCGTTCGCTTAGACGTACCGGCCTGCGCTGGCCCTGCCGTCGACGCCAACGACGTTGGTGAGCTTCGGAGTCCAAGAGGTGGCGGTCATGCGCACTGCCTTCCGTGAGAAGGGGAACCGTCCCGGGTGGGACAGCCACCGAACAGTGCGCAACTCAGCCTTTTTCAACGGCTAACGCAATGAGGCGGATCAGTGCCGATGGCCGTGTCCAGGGCTGGAGTTGAACGTTCGCTCCGGTGTGGGGACATCGCCGTGGATCGCGTCGGATGAGCTGTGGGATCGCTTGGAGCCGCTGCTGCCGCAGCGCGATCGGCGCTTCCGCTATCCGGGCCGCAGGCCGTTGCCAGACCGGGATGTGCTGTGCTGTGCTGGATCTTGTACATGCTGCATACCGGCATCCAGTGGGAGTACCTACCACAGGGCCTCGGCTTCGGCTCCGGTATGGCCTGCTGGCGCCGTCTGCGGGACTGGAACGAGGCCGGCGTCTGGCAGAGACTGCACGAGGTCCTGCTCGCCGAACTCAATGCCGCATCACGCCTGGACTGGTCCCGCTGTGTGGTCGACTCCTCGCATGTCAGGGCGTTAAAAGGGGGATCCATACGGGTCCCTCGCCAATAGATCGGGGTCGGGCCGGCTCGAAGCACCATCTGATCACTGACGGGCACGGCACTCCGCTCGCGGTTCTACTGACCGGGGGCAACCGCAACGACGTCACCCAACTGCTGCCGCTGCTCGACGCGATCCCGCCGGTCCGCGGCCGGGTCGGCCGTCCCCGCCGCAAGCCGGACTCGCTGTTCGCCGACCGGGGCTAAGACCACGACAGTTACCGCGACCAGGTCCGCGCTCGTGGCATCGTCCCGGCCATCGCCCGCCGCCGCACCAGGCACGGCACCGGACTGGGCACCTACCGGTGGGGGGATCGAGCGGACCTTCGCCTGGCTCCACGGATTCCGCCGCCTGCGCATCCGCTGGGAACGCAGAGCTGACATCCACGAAGCGTTCCTCAAACTCGCCCGCTGCCTCATCACCCACCGACAGATGCTCTTCTCGACCCGCCCGGCAGCCAGCCATCCCGGCAGACTAGGCAAGTGATCCGCAGCGACCTTGAATCCGCGCTCGCCCGGGACGACAGCCCCTCCACGCGAGCCGCTCACCTAACGCTTCAGGTCGGCGCAGACTTCGTCCTTTTGTCCGAAGGTCATCAGGCCGTCTCCGCCCAGCAGCTCTGGGACATCTGGACCTTCCGGCACCAGACGATGCTCGAGACCGGTGACACCCCGCGACCAGGACTGGCCGAAGCCGTTGGCGGACTCCAGGCCGCCGGAACTTCCCTCGTCCGTCTGGCGAAGATCACCAGCCCACAACAGCGCTTCGTCATCTTCCTTACAGAAGACCTCACGCGCTGCACCGCCTGCGTGGGCTGACTAACGACCTCATTGCGTTAGCCGTTGTTAAGGGCGTGCAGATCTTTAACTCGTGGCTCTCCGGTTGGTGATTCGTTGGTCTGGCATGACCGGGTTGAAAGAGCAACGGGCCATGCTGGCAGCCAAGTTCGGGGCGATTCTGCCGCACCTCAACGAGCGGCAGCGTCGCCTGCTGATAGGTGCGGAGGCCCAGTCTCTCGGCCGCGGCGGGATCAGAGCGGTCGCCCGCGCCGCCGGTGTCCGTGAGGCCAGGGTGTCTGCCGGAATACGCGAACTCGCCTCCGGAGAAGCCCCGTTGGGGCGCATCCGACGGCCCGGCGCCGGCCGCAAACGCGTCGCCGACCTGAACCCGGCCGTCCGCACGGCGCTCCTCACACTGGTCGAGCCCGACGTGTACGGGGATCCGATGTCGCCGCCGCGCTGGACCACCAAGTCCACCCGCAAGCTCGCCGAGGAACTGACCCGGCAAGGCCACAGGATCTGCGCGGACACGGTGGGCGACCTCCTGCACGAGGAGGGCTTCAGCCTGCAGAGCAACGCCAAGACCCTGGAAGGCAAACAGCATCCCGACCGGGACGCGCAGTTCCACTACCTCAACGAACAGGCCCGCGACCACCAGGACGACAGGGCGCCGGTGATCAGTGTGGACACGAAGAAGAAGAAGAAGGAGCTGGTCGGCCCGTTCAAGAACAACAGCCGTGAATGGGAGCCGCGAGGTGCGCCGCTGCGGGTCGACACCCACGACTTCCCCGACCGCGAGCTGGGCAGAGCCGTGCCCTACGGCATCTCCGACGTCGCCGCGAACACCGGCTGGGTCAACGTCGGCACCGACCACGACACCGCCGCGTTCGCCGTCGAATCCATCCGCCGCTGGTGGAACAGCGCCGGGCGAACCGCCTACCCCACGGCCGGCTGCTGATCACCGCCGACGCGGGCGGCTCCAACGGCTATCGCACCCGCACCTGGAAAACCGAACTCGCCCAATTCGCCGCCGAGTCCGGCCTGACGATCACCGTCTGCCACCTGCCTCCCGGCACCTCGAAGTGGAACCGAATCGAGCACCGGCTGTTCTCCCACATCACCATGAACTAGCGCGGCAGGCCCCTGACCAGCCACGAAGTCATCATCGAAAGCATCGCCGCGACCACCACCAAAACCGGCCTGGCGATGCATGCCGAGCTCGAAACCAACCCCTACCCCACCGGCATCCAGGTCAGCGACGACGAGATCGCCGTCCTTCCGATCGCCCGCCACCGCTTCCACGGCGATTGGAACTACACCCGCCACCCTCAGCATCCGATGGGTGCGGCGGCGTCCGACAGCAGCTCAGACCAGGCCCCGGCGAGCAGTCCGCCCCCACCTCACGCGGCATTCACTGCAGGACCCAGGACTGACCGGGATGACCCGCCAACAACTCAGCGAGCTCATCGACGCGCTGACCCCCGCACTGGAGGTTCAACGTGAGCACGTGCTCCGCGCACGCCGCGGTCACGAGCGCCTGGTCTCCCCCGGCACAAGCGCCAAAGCCAAACTCACTCCAGCCGACCGGATCCTGGTCACCTTGCTCCACCTGCGCAAACTCGCCACCATGGACCTCCTCGGCCAGCTCTTCGGCGTCACCGCCATGACCATCAGCCACGCGAAACAGGAAGTCGCCCGCTCCTCGAAGCACACGGCCACTCCGTCAGCACCTCTACCGCCCGCCTGCGCACACCAGCAGACGTCGCGACGTTCCTCGCCCCCGACACCGCCAAGACCAAGGTCAAAAAGACGAGTTAAAGATCTGCACACCCTTAGTGTCGCGTCATCATGGTCAAACCAACTGGCTTTGTCAGTCCCGCCAGACACTCCCGAGAAGTGGAAGACTGTCCCTCCGAGTCCACGCCGCACGAGGCGGCTCGCGCCGGTCAGCCCGGCAGCCGGCCGTGCTCCAACAGAAGCGAGCTGTCGGCGGATTGCGGGGGCAGGCCCAGGATCGCGACACACACCCGCTTTACCCATCAGAGACCACCTCGTTAGGGCTGGAGGCGCGGTCTCGGTAATTTCTCATCGATTCGACCGCACGAAGCATGGCCCGGCTGGCCCGGCAGGATACAGCTATGGACGCCATGTGGGACTTCGCCAGCAAGCTGCGGGATTTCGCTATCAGTGCGCCCGGCGTTGCCCTGCTCGCCATCGCGGGCGGCGTCGCGGGCACCATGATCAGCGCCAAGATCCAGGCCGGAGCCGGCATGGTCCAGGCGAGCGCTGCCAAAGACGCGGCAGCCATCACCGCCGAGGCGCAGCGTCTGGTTGCGCTGCGTGAAGACCGGCGGGCGGAGATAGCTGGGTTCGTCCGGACAGCTCGGGAGACATTGGCGAACACAGAGCTGATGAACGTGCTGGAGGAGCAGGAGTCCGCCGTCCGGGCCGGGTACACGGAGTTGATGCAGCGGCAGGGGCAGCTGGAGCTGATTGTCACCGCGGCCGAGCGTGTCGTGAGGGCCATCGAGATCAGCATGCAGCTGACGTTCAGCCGGGCGCCAGCTGCGCGGGTCATCCGCACCATGGCGGCAGTCTGGCCCGGAGACTCCGCCTACGCCGCCTGCCTTCAGGCGATGACCGTGCTGGATGAACTGCCGCGCCACCCACGCAGCCGATGGCGGGAACAATCAGGCCCTGGAGGCGGCCCGCGACGCCATCCGGTCCTCCATATCCGGGATTGGTGGCAGTGCCCAAGGACGTACTGAACTACTGCTACTGGATACCACGTTTCCACCGCTGGCCAACGTCAAGCTGCCTGTCGTCAACGAGTCCGCGCGGGCGCTGCGGCAGTTGATCGACAACGCGCGGGCGGTTCTGGGCGCGGACCGCGCCCCCGCCACCACCGGGTGGGCGGCCGACTAGAATGCTTCCGATGGTCGTTGTCAGCCGCCGGGCTGGCCGCCGTGAGCCGCGCCGCCGGAAGCACCTGTGCCAGCAGGGGGGATGCTTTCATGAGCGGTCAGAAGCAGCCTAGGCGTCCGGGTTGTGCACCGGGACCCTCTTGAAGGGGTCCTTGGTCGGGCGTACGTATCTCTCCCGAGGGATGCGCGACCCCTTCTTGCAGCGCCCGGCTTCTTGGAGTTCTTCGTCCGTCGCGCCGTTCATGCCGAGGTCGGTTGCACCGCCGGCGCGAAGACTGTGCGAGGACACAGGCCGGCCGTCGGTCTTGAGCCCGGCCGCCGCGCACCACAGTTTCACGCGCTCGTTCACGTTCTGCGGGCGCAAGTGGACACCACGTTTGGTGCCCCCCGCCTTGCCCGCGTCTCCGGCGATGCGACCTTGCCGATGCGCAGAACTTCGCGGAATACGGAGCCGGTGCTGATGCCCTGCTCAGCGAGGTATCCAACCCAGCGGCGCAACCCGAAGACCAGGCTTGAGGTCCAGCCGGTCGTGGAGGACCGGCACAGATCGAGGCGACGCGCACCCAGCGCCGTCGTCAAGCAGCGGTCAAAATTCCCCCGACCCGGTAGCCTGGATCGGTGACTACTGGGCCGGTCATATAGCGTGGCGGGCTCGCTCTCGTCTTGTATTTATCAGGTCTGGAGACCGCCCGTGAGTGGGATATCGAAAAGCGATTCGGAACGTGTGAGGCAGGCGTGGGAGAGCGCGACAGGCTGGATGGAGGAAAATGCACCATCCAGCATAGAAGCGCTTAATCCTCCTGCCGACGATGAAGATATATCGCGGTTGCGGAGTGCGCTCGCGGGTGATATTCCCGATGTGCTTGAAGTGTGGCTTCGCATGAACAATGGGAGCACAGCAAAAGATCGAAGAGAGTCGATTCCTGGAGGTTTCCGGGTGGTGCGTCACCCGGATTCTGCGGTGTTTCCGTTCGGGAAGGCATTTCTCAGTTCCCGGGAGATGATCGCGCATCGCGCCGATTATCTTCATATTGCTGCCGATATTGGCGATGAAGACTATTGGAAGCCTTCATGGATTCCGGTCATCGAGATGCTGGATGCCCCCTATGGCTTCCTCCTCGACATGAAGGCTGAAGGCAATAGTTTCCCTGTTCTATCTTTCAGTGAAGGTTCATATCCGCGCCCCTACGCGCCGTCGCTGGCGCACGTCCTGACCGCAGTGGCCAACGCCATTGATCATGGGACAGGTTCCGCTTTTTCTTTGTCCGGCACGGCCGTTACTGCCGTCGACGGACGAATCGCATGGCTTTAAAGGGCGGGAAACGGGTGGGGGGGCGGAGCATATGCTCCGCCCCCCCACCCGTTTCGGTCAGATGTTTTTAACTCTAGGGCTTACGGGCTTCCAGCCAGTACTCGTCCCCCTCGATGACTCTATTGCTCTTCCTGAAGCCGGGGAAGGGAGCCATGGACTGAGTATTCTGATTGTTGGATATGCTGGATCGTCCGCAAGATTCGTTCCAGGTGGGAAGGGGAGAATCCGGGTCGGGGAGCAGGTGCCATACTCCGTTGCTGTCTCTCTTGGCATAGGTGTTGAGGCACTCGTCACCGGAGGAGACGGGGTTGAGATTCTTGCCGCCCCAGGACTGCGGAGTTCCGGCGGACTGCCAGCTAGCCGCGAACGGAAACTCGTCGCAGCTAGCTTTGTCTTCACTGCTGGATGAGAGTTCCGGCGACAGCGTGGTGTCCTGATTCCGCGGCCAAGACTGCGGGCAAATGACTACGTCGCGGTTGTAGTCGATGATCGAATAATTCTTGCCCGGAGCGAGCACGTCGTCGGAGAGGAAGTTCAGCGGCTCTCCCTGGCCTTTCAGCCCGTAGTGTCCTGGCAGCATGTGCTGTACCAGCCATGCATGTGCCGCGGCTGCCGGAAACTTCTTCTCGTTGAGGGTGTACGTCGGCTTGTGCCAACTGAACACACATCCGGGAGTGACCTTTACCTCGACGTCACATCGGACGTTGAGGGCATCCTTCTCGACGGTGGTCGGATTGTCGACTGGGGTGTCGTTCGCAATGCCACCGAAGGTCCAGTAGGGAAGGATAGAATTGCTTTCCGCTCCCGACGGAGTCCATTGTATCTTCGTGGTGATGATCGCGGTGTGAGCATCCCCGAGTGTCCATGTGTCAGATCCGCTCCACATGGAGCTGACGACTGAGCAATATCCTCGACACTGAAACCCGAGGTCGAGGTTTACCTTGGCCATCACGCCACTCATGGAATTTAGATGGATGGTTGTGCTCTGCGTAAACGTGTCGCTGTTTACGTCAGTTTCGATCGCGTTCCTGTAGTCGAAAATTGCTGTACCATCCGGATCGCCGTCATCATAGTGGATCACGGTCAGATCATCGTGAATACAGGCGTCCGTGCGGGTGTATGTCATCGAGTTCTCTGTGACCGAACATGCTGCGGTTTCGTCAGAGGACACGGATGACTTCGCCTGTGTCCTGCTGCTCTTCGAGGTCATCATGAACGCGGATGACGGCGCCTGCGTCTTGCTGCCCAGTGAGGTGCTCCCGGCGAAGAACGATCCCTCAATGGTGTCCGGCGTGTCGGTTGGCACGGGATCAGGAGCGTTGACGTCCGGGTCGCCGAAGGTCAGGTCAGAGGGGATACCGGAGTAGTCGCCGGGCACGAACGCGACGGCGTCGTAGGCCACGTCCTTGTCGGCGGCGCCGTCCGATGTGGAGTTGGTCAGCTGCACCTCCGGCGCCTGGTCCTTGAAATTGTAAGCGCCGAGGGAGACCCAGGCGTTGTTCTGGGAGTTCTGGTCGATGGTCTTGGTCACCGCACCGAAGGGGGTGATGACCTTGTAGGTGGCATTGGAGACCTGGGCGCCGGTGTCGGGGATGTGCACGTAGACCTTGGCCTGGCTACCGGAGATGGCCGAGTTCAGCTTCCAGTCGCCGAGGATGGTCATGCGTCCGCCGTCGCCGCCGAGGTGGTCGGCATCGCGTGCGTGGGTATACCAGAAGTGGCCGTTGTAGCCGCCGCCGATCTGGTGCAGGTCGGCTTTCGCGTCGTACTGCCCGAGGCCCGGTCCGGTGGCGTTCGGGTCGGGGTAGAAGGTGAACTGGAACGATCCGTCGGTCGTGGTGATGCCGCAGCTGCTCCAGGTGTCGGTTCCTTGCGGTACGGACTCGACGACCTTCGCGCCCGAGGGTGCGCCGGAGCACACGGGCGTGCCGTACTGGAGGCGGTAACCGCGGCCGGGCTCGCTGACCAGGGTCAGGTACTTGATGTGTTCGAAGCCGCAGCTGGTGGCGCAGTCGGACTTCCAGGTGACGTTGGACTCGTGCCACCAGTACTGGGCGTAGCAGGCGGCGGTGGGGCAGTCGGGCGGGTTGGCGGTGTCGCAGTTGTTCTTGGTGTTGCAGAACGCGTCGAGTGGCGGCGAGACGTGTGCCCGGCGGTATTTCGCGCTGGCTGGGTCTATGACGGTCCCGGTGGTGCCGTTCCAGTAGGCAGGGTAGAAGCCGGCAGAGGAGAAGCCGGACTCGCCGGGCCAGTCCTGGCGGCCGGAGGTGGCGTAGGAGTGGCCGGTGTCCTGGGACCAGGCGGCCCAGCCCATCACCTTCTCCTCGTAGGGCCAGTTCTGGGGATGAGCGGCGTCCTTGGCGGCCAGCGGATCGAGGTCGGTGTTCACGAAGGCCAGCCGGGAGGCGGGATAGACGGGGTTGGCGGGATTGTTGTACCAGCCAAGGCCCCAGTTGCCGTTGGTGGCTTCGTCTGCCTTCTTGTTGAAGCCGAGGTTGTAGTTCCACACGGCGGTGAACCAGTTTTCGGGTTTGGCCGGGTCGTCGTTGTTGACGGCGATCGTCTGGCCGGACTGGTGCACCTCGTTCCACTTGTCGGCGAGGATGTAGAGCGACGCGGCGATGTTGGTGGTGTAGTCGATGGCGATCGCGCGCTGCGTGGTGACGTCGTGGGACGTCTCACCCGGCTTCTCGTATCCGGCCTTGCGCATGCCGTCGGTGACCTGTCCGACGCCGTAGCCGCAGTCGGACTTGTCCCAGTGGATGGTCCAGAAGTCGGCGAGGGTTCCGCCGGACTGGTGACCGTAGAAACCGTCGACGGCCGCGAGCGGGCTGCCCATCTGGCCCGGGATGGCGCCCGATTCGGCCTGCCACAGGTTGGACTCCTGGGCTAGGATGCCCAGTTCGACCTGCGCGGGGATGCGTTGTCCGCTGCCGGTGTTCAGCGTCGGAGCGGGAAACAGGCCCTGAGGGTCGATGGTGGAAAGCCCCGTCTGCGCGCGCCAGCCGCCTTGGGTGAGGTAGCCGGAGCGCAGATCGTTCCGGACAGCCATGTCGACGGCCCATTCGACCTGGTTTGGGGTGGGCTGGAGGGCCTGGGTCTTGACGTCGTTGCGGGGCACGGAGCACCAGGCGTCGGTGTCGACCGGGTCGTGTGCCCTGGCGTCGTCGTCGGCCGTAGTCAGCATGCTCATCGTGGACAGCTGGGGCCTCGGGGAGCCGGTCAGTGCTGGTGACGGCGTGCCGCCGGCGGTGGTGCCGGGTTCGGCGGCCTGCTGCCGCGTGTGCCGGCCCGTGCCTGGAACCGTGCCGGTGACGGTCAGGGCATGGCTGGTGTGGCCCGTCGTCGTCTGGGCCGCGGGTTCCTTGGTCGCGGTGCTGGTGAAGTCGCGGCCGGCGTTCTTGATGTTGTCGACGCCCGCCTGCACGGCCGGGGAGACCACTGGGTCGACGGCCAGGCGGCCACGGGTGGAGAGCTCCGCGTCGGGCGAGACGGCCAGTGCCTTGATGCCGCTGGCCGCGAAATCGTGGCCGTGGCTGGCCTTGCCGGTGAGGTAGACCGTGCCGTCCGTGCCCTGGCGCAGGTTCATCGCGGTGAGCCTGCCGCTCGCGACGGTCCTCTCCTTGCCGTGCGCGTAAGTCTGTACGTCGGCGTCGATGTCGCCGGTGCGGTCGATGTAGGTGACCGCACCGTCACCGGTCACATGGATGGCGTACGGAGCGTGTTTCGTGGTGGCGAGCTGGGTTGTCCCGCCCTTGCGGTCGACGCGGACGAGCCGGTTTCCGGCGGCGGCGATCACACCGTCCTTGGTGGGGACGGCGGAGGTTATCTCGCCCTTCACGGTGGCGTCCGCGACGGTGGTGCCCTTGGTGGTCACCGTGACCAGGCGGGTCTTGGTGTCACGCAACGCGGTGAAGACGGCGGTGTGCGTGGCCGGGCTGCACGTGGGGTCGAAGTAGGCCAAGGACGCGGTGAACGGCAGTTTGGTGACGCTTCCGTTGTCGAGGTTGACGATCGCGGTGAACGCGCCGCCCATCATGAGGTCGGGCTTGTTGGCGAAGGTGCGCGGAGCGTAGACGACGGCCGCGTGGTGGTCGTCCATGACGCACTGGTTGCCGATCCAGGTGTCGGCCGGAAGCTGGGGCTCGCTGAGGACGGCAGCCGTCTTCCAGGCGTAGGCGCTCTTACTGTCGGCGACGAGGAGGTGCAGGCCGTCACTGTCGGCGACGGCCTCCACCGCCCGGTCGGCGGAGGTCTTCCATCCCTTGCCCAGTGTGGTGTCCGGGGCCTTGACGGCGCCTTGAGTGGGGGTGGGCGCGGATTCCGAGGCGGTGGCGGATGTGGGGCTGGTGGTTTTCGCGGCGGCGGGCTGGGTTTGTATGAGCCCTGCCAGAGCGGCGGTGACGGCGAGGACCGTCACCGCGCTACGTCTATGACTGGTTGTCATTTGTCCCCCTTTTTTCCACGTCAATGACGCGGACATCGATATCCTGGACCGGTATGTCGTCAGTGCTCTCGAAGTTGATCTTCGTGGTCATGGTGGCGTTCGGCGGCAGCATCCCGTCGCTGGAGACACCCGCGCTCTCCGGTACCCCGGATGCGGTCGCTCCGCTGAGGACCACCGCAATCTCGTAGTCGTAGGGCTCGCTGCCGTGATTGGTGATGGTGAACGGCACCGTCAGCACGCCGTGCGGCTGGTGTCGCGGCACGTACGCGACCACGTCCCCGCCGGCGCCATGCGCGACGGCGTTCCCGTAGTGGTACTGGGCGGGGCTGAGGGTGCCATAGGGAGCCGGCAGCCAGGTGTCGCTGGGGCTCGCGGAGCCGGGGGCGGGGCTGCGAGATCGCGGTTGACGCTGTCGGCGAAGCGGAGGCCACCGAAGACGACTGCACCAGCGAGTGCTGTTACGGAAGCCTTCACGCGCGCAGGTATGCGCTTCACAGAATCGTTCCCCCATCCCCCTCCCGGCCGTCAGATCGACCGGGTGTGCACTGTGCACTGCCTGCCGCAGGCACCCCGCCGAACCCCATGTGTGCCGCCCGTGAGGTTGCTGTGATCGCAGGCGGCGCTGAACGTAACAGGTACATGCAGGCCGCATGGATGCGAGCACAGGTAACGTTCAAATGCCGACCAAGGGCACACCAAGTCGCGGCAAAGAGTCACGTAGCGGCCTACTTCAGGAGTAATCCGCGCGGGAATTCAACTGGTTTTTGACCTGAACATCCCAAGCGCAGGTGATGCTTGACGCGCCTCGCCAGCCACTCATGGACTTTCCCAAGTCATGACAGAAGAAGCGGACCAATGGCAAAGAACTCCGCGAAATCCCGTCGGCTTCCCCGGCGCGCCAGGCGGGCTCGAGTCCCATATCGAGGAGGCGAGCGCACCCAGATGCCGATAATTGCCAATAACACCCCATACGAGGAGGAGGCTCGACAACCCGGCCAGCTGTGGCTGAAAACTATCGATGCCTTACTGGGGCATCTGCCGGAACTCCCGGCACCCTCGGCCGGGGTGCCAGCCGAGGGTGCCAGGTCGGTTACCTATCGCACCGACGGCCGGGAGCGGCAGGCCGCAACTTCGACGAAAGCGCCGGAGCAATCCCGGTGGATCACCTCGAAGCACGTAGCTTCGACAGCGTGCATCGGCCCCGTCCGACAGGCGGTCAAGTGAAGCGTTGCCGTGTCCGTGTCGGCAGCTTGTGGGAAGATCCACCGGCATGGGGAAATACACATGGGGGAGGACGGCCATCGCGCTGGCCCTAGCCGCGGCCATGGCGGCTGTGAGCGCTTGCAGCAGCTCGGACAGCGAAGGCACCGCGAAGTCGACAGCGAAGGCGAAGACGGTGGAGAACCCTGCCACCACGTTCCAGGATGGCATTGGCGCTCCAACGTGGCCCCGCTCTTCCGGTCCGAACTGGCGCCAATTCGAGGGCTGGAGGGATGGGGTTCCGGCTTGGAACAGCCCCGGGTCCCGACCTGGGCTGGCCCCGATTGGTGCTCTTGATCGTTGATCATGGTCGTGTGGTGGGGAGTGCGACTCGTGCAGCGATCATCAGCAACCGGCGGATCACGGGCCTGACGGCCGATGTGATTGCAGAACTCGTTGCCGGGATCCGCCCGTTGTGGCACGAGCACCCCCAAGCCAGGCTCACCTCCAGGCAACGCAAGCGGGCAGTGGGCGCCGGTGCAAAGCACCATCCGGTGTTCGTCGATCGGCTGCTCACCACCCTGGTTCATCTCCGTCACAGGACGACCCACGACGTGCCGCCCTGCTGGTTCGGCGTGGCCCGTTCGACCATCACCCGGGCCATCGGCGAGGCACGGCCCCTGCTCGCCGAGCGGGAGTGCACCGTCAGCCCCGACGCGCGGCTGCGAAGTCCGGCCGAA
>NZ_JNWO01000058.1 GCF_000716435.1 Streptomyces xylophagus | reverse complement strand
CGTCAGATGTGTATAAGAGACAGGCCGTAGCCAGCACCGACCCCGCCAGAATCAACATGAAAGCCACCCCGATCCCCACCGTCAGCCTCTCCCCCAGGAACAGCGCCCCCGCCGCCACCGCGACCGCCGGATTGACGTACGTGATCACCGTCGACCGGGTCGGGCCGACCTCCTTGATCAGCTCCAGGAAGGCCACGAACGCCACCGCCGTGCAGATCACTCCCAGACCGGCGAGGGAGGCCAACACCTGAGCCGAGGGCACCGTGGACGGCCACGTCAGCGCCGCCCCCGGTGCGTACACCAGCGCCGCCAACGCCAGGCACGGTGCCGTCAGTTGCAGGGTCGGGACGTCCTTCAGGTGGCGCGCGGCGATCAGCGGGGCCGTCGCGTAGCCGAGCACCGTCAGCAGCACCTCCACCAGCGAGCGGGCGTCGCCGCCCGTCAGGTGCGGGACCGTGAGGACCGTGACCCCGGCCAGGCCCAGGGTCAGGCCGGCCACCCGACGCGTCCCCAGCCGCTCCGCCTCGCCGAAGAAGCGGGCCATCAGCACGCCGACTATCGGTACCCCCGCGATCAGCAGGCCCGCCGTCGAGCTGGACAGGTGGCGTTCCGCGTCCGTCAGTGTGAACCACGGGCCGATGATCTCTATGCACGCGAAGGCCAGCATCGGGCGCCAGTGCGTCCGGATCGTGCGGGTCGGGCCGCCCTGTCGTAGGGCGAAGGGCAGCAGGAGTACGGCGCCCAGGGCACAGCGCGTGAAGACGACCATGGACGGGGAGAGCGGGGCGTCCACCGCCACCTTGATCATCAGGTAGGGGATGCCCCAGACCACTCCCATCAGGGAGAACAGGAACCAGCCGCGTGCAGTCATACGGCGAGTCTGTGGCGCCCTCTCATCCGGCGTCTTGAACGCTGTTGCGGTACGCCGCCGGCGTCACCCCCAGCACCCGCCGGAACCAGCGTGTCAGATGCGCCTGGTCCGCGAAGCCCACCTGTGCCGCCACCTCGGCGGGACGTCCGCCCGCCTCCAGCAGGCCGCGCGCCCGCGTCACCCGGTGCTGGGCGAGCCAGGCGTACGGCGGTATCCCCATCGTCGTACGGAAGGCGCGGAGGAGCTGGTAGCGGGACAGGCCGAAGTCCGCGGCCAACAATGTCAACGAGGGGGGCGCCGTCAACTCGTCCGCCAGGCGGTCCCGTACCGCGTGGGCCACCCACGCCGCACCGGGGATCTCGTCCGGCGTCGGGCGGGACGTCGAGTGCCGGCGGGCCAGGGCCGTCAGCAGCCACGGGAGGCGGGACTCCACCTCCAACGGGTCGGGGCAGGCGCTGAGTTCGGTGTGCGCGATGCGCAGGGCCGCGGCGAGTTCGGGGTCGTCGAGGAGGGGTTCACGGAAGTGCGGGTGGCCGCCGCCGAGGATGCCGTCCGTCAGCAGTGCCGGCGCGGCGTAGAGGGCTCGGTAGGCGTAGCCGTCGGTGGTGCTGCCCGGGCCGCCCGTGTGCATTTCGCCGGGCTCGAGGACGACGATGGAGCCCGGGGTCGCACGGATGTGGCCGCCGCGGTAGTCGATGAGTTCCGCGCCGCCGACGCAGACGCCGATCGTGAACTCGGCGTGCGCGTGCGGGGCGTAGACGTGCCGGTCGAAACGGGCGGTCAGGAGGTCGAGCGGCGGGCCGCAGCGGCCCAGTCTCGCCCTCGTCCACAGCGCCTGCTCACGTGCGCTCACCGGCCGCACCCCCTTCCCTCCACAGGGTGCAACGCTCCGGGGCCGAATGTCATGCCGGGGTGAGCGCCCGCTCCAACACGTCGAAGGCCGCGCACAACCGCGCGCGATGGTCTGCTACGAGGCCTGCCGCGTCCTCTCCCGCGAAGACGCGGCGCGCGGTGGCGACGTAGACCGTGCGGTACGCGGCGATGGTCAGGGCCGCCATGAGGGCCGGGTCGGGGGTGTCCGGGGCGGTCTCGGTGAGGGCGGTGGTCAGGGCGTTCTCGATCTCCTCCAGGGCTTCGCGGCCCCGGGCGCGCAGGGCGGGTGAGTCGGCCACGACCTCCCAGAAGTCCGGGAAGCCGCTGTCGGGGCCTGCCAACGGGTGGCGCCGGTCGAGGAGTTCGAGGGCGAGGCGGCGGAGCGCGGCGAGCGGGGTCTCGCCGGGGGCGCGGTGGCGTACCGCCCCGCTGAACATCTCGACGGCCTCCGGGATGCGGTCGAGGAACAGGTCCTCCTTGCGCGGGAAGTAGTTGAAGACGGTCATCGTGGATACCTCGGCGGCCCGCGCGACCTCCGCCACCGACACCTGGTCGAAGCCGCGCTCCCTGAACAGCGCCGAGGCGACGTTCGAGATCCGCTGCCGCGTCGCCCGCTTCTTGCGCTCCCTCAGCGGCAGCTCGGCCGCACCCATGCTCTCGCTCACGAGAACAGTGTAGCCAACATAATTTTTTAGTGACTACAATCTTGGCATGAGTACTGACACGCACACCCCCACGAACACCGACACGGACTACGACGTCGTCATCGCCGGAGCCGGGCCCATCGGGCTGCTGCTGGCCTGTGAGCTGCGGCTCGGCGGAGCGCGGGTGCTGGTCGCGGAGCGGCTGGCCGAGGTGGACGAGACGATCAAGGCGGGGGGCATCAACACCCTTACCGCCGTGGCCCTTTACCGGCGGGGGCTGTTGCCCGCGCTGGTCGAGGTGCAGGAAGAGACGGTGAACGGCATGAAGGAGTTCATGCGGGCGCGGGCCGGCGGTGCCGGCAAGGACACCGCCCCGCCGCCGAAGTCCGCCGGGCACTTCGCCGGGATCACGCTGAGGGCCGATCTCCTCGACGGGTCGGACCCCGCCTTCGCGGACCTCGGTCCGGCAGGTGACGTCGGACGGTTCGTCCCGCAGGCCCCGCTGGAGCGGCTGTTCGGCCGGCGCGCCGACGAACTCGGCGTCGAGGTGCGCAGGCAGGTCGAGTTGACCGGTTTCGACGCCGACGAGGACGGGGTGACCGTCCATCTCGCTCCCGTGGACGGCTCCGCGCCGCGGGCCGTGCGCGCCGGCTGGCTGGTCGGCTGCGACGGTGGCCGCAGCCTCGTGCGCAAGCTCGCCGGGATCCCATTCCCGGGCACCGCACCGGAGATCACCGGTTACCAGGCGATCGCCGACATGACCGGCACCGAGGGACTGCGCAGCGGCTGGAACGCCACCGACACGGGGATGTACACCTACGGTCCGATGCCGGGACGGATGGTCAGCATCGAGTTCGACGGACCGCCCGCCGACCGCCGATCCCCCGTCACCACCGAGGAGTTGCAGGCAAGCGTGCGCCATGTGACCGGGGTCGACGTCACCGTGCACAAGCTGCACTCGGCGACCCGGTTCACCGACAACTGCCGCCAGGCGGAGACCTATCGCTCGGGCCGGGTGCTCCTCGCGGGCGACGCGGCGCATGTGCACTCGCCGTTCGGCGGGCAGGGGCTCAACCTCGGTGTCGGGGACGCGATGAACCTCGGCTGGAAGCTCGCCCTGGTGGTGAGCGGCCGGGCGCCGGTGGCACTGCTGGACACCTACACGGCGGAGCGGCATCCGATCGGCGCCTGGGTGCTCGACTGGACGCGTGCCCAGATCGCGGCGATGCGGCCCGACGCGCACGCACGTGCCCTGCGCGGGATCATCAGCGACCTCGCGGGGACGCCCGACGGCGCCACGTACTTCGTCAAGCGGATCTCCGGCGCCTGGCAGCACTACGACCTCCCCGGCGACCACCCGCTGACCGGCCGCAGCGCCCCCGACCTCGAACTCGCCGACGGCACCCGCCTCGCCGACCACCTCCACACCGGCCGCGCCCTCCTCCTCGACCTCACCGGCGACCCGAAACTCCGCTCCCGCGCGGCCGGTTACGAGGGCCTGGTGGACGTCCTCACCACCACCTGCCCCCAACGGCCGGAGCTCGCGGGGCTGTTGGTGCGGCCGGACGGGATCACGGCGTGGGCGGCGGACACGGATGACGCCCAGGATCCGGGCGACGCACTGGAGTTGTGGTTCGGCGCGCCCGCTGGCGCTTGACCCTCCCGCGACGTCAGCATTTGTACTGACCCTCATGTGGACCAACTGGGCAGGCGGCGGGCGGGTGTTCGGGTATGCGCGGGCGCGGCGGGCCCTGGTGGCCGGGTCGGTGCTCGCGTGCGTACTGGAGACACTCACCATGTCGGTGCTGCTGCGGAACTGGCCGGTGCTCCACCAGCTGGTGCCGGTCCTGGGCCTCTGCGCGGTCGCGTCCGTCGCCGCCCTGCACGCGTCCTCCGTCGCCCGTCCCCACCTGCTGGACACGGACACGGATGCGCTACGGCTGCGGCGGGCCGCCCGCGCCGATGTGATCGTCCCGCTGGGTCATATCGCCTCCGCCGAGGGCGAGTTGCGTGCGGCCCGCCGCCGCGCCGACGGCGAACTCGACCTCCCCGTCGGCTTCCGCACCTCCGTCACCCTTCAACTCGCCCAGCCCATCGCCCACTTCACGCTCCTCGGTCGGCGGCGGGAGGTCGACACCGTCCGCTTCCACGCCGACGATGCCGAGAGCGTCGTAGCGACCCTTGTGCAGGCGGTCAAGCAGGCGCGAACCGTACCTTCGTCGTGCCCGGGTCTGCCTGGGTGAGGCGGACCCGCAGGCGCTCGCCCAGGGGGAGCGGGGTCGTGCCGCCTTCGAGGCGGGCGACGACGGCCGGGGTGTCCAACTGGACCTTCCCCACGGTGGGTTGGTGTTCCTCGACGTCCACCACGTAGCCGTCGAAGAGGTCGCCGACGCGGTCCTTGAGCAGGGCGGCCTCGACGATGTCGACGCACTCGCGCTCGACGGTGCCCGCGAGGCGGGTGCCGTCGGCCATCTGTTTGGGGAGGGCGTCGAGGCCGGCCAGCACCCAGGCGGGTGGGTTGCCGGGGGCGAGGCAGAGTTCGGAGGCGTAGCGGTCGACGAGGCGTCGTAGCGGGGCCGTGCAGTGGGTGTAGGGGGCGGCGACGGCCGCGTGGGTGGTGATCGGCGGGAGGTTGCCGTCGCGGAAGACCGTGTAGCCCGCGCCGCGCAGCAGGGTCGTGCACTCCTGGAGGAAGGCCGCGTGGTGCGGGAGGTGCGGGTCGAGGGAGCGGATGAGTGCGGCGTACGACATGTGGTGCGGCCAGTCGATGTGCAGGGCGTGCGCGGTGCGGTGGAGGCGGCCGACCGCGCCGTCGGGGGCGGCGGGCAGGGTGCGCAGGACGCCCGTGCCGTGCGTGAGCATCAGGTCGGCCGCGGCCATGCCGGTGAGCAGGGAGATCTGGGCGTTCCAGCCGTCGGCGGGGAGCGGGGCGCGGTAGGCGAGTTCGTAGGTGTGATCGCGCTCGACGATCTCCTGTTCGGGCACGTTGAGGGAGATGCCGCCGCGCTCGACCTCCAGGCGTTCGCGCGCCTCGCCGATGTCCTTGAGCAGCGCGAGCGGCTCCTCGGCGGTGCCCGCGTCGATCCGCCGCTGCGCGGTCGCGTAGTCGAGTTTCGCCCGGCTGCGGACGAGCGCCCGGCGGACGTCCACGGCGGACGTACGGCCGTCCGCGTCCAGTTCGATCGTCCACAGCACCGCCGGGCGGGTCACGTCCGGCAGCAGACTCGCGGCGCCCTCGCTCAGCAGGGGCGGGTGCAGCGGGGTCTTCTCGTCGGGAAAGTAGAGGGTGGTCACGCGGCGGTGGGCCTCCGCGTCCAGTGCCCCGCCGGGGGCGACGAAGGCGGCCACGTCGGCGATGGCGTACCGGACCCTGAAACCGGAGCCCCTGCGGGACAGGTGCATCGCCTGGTCGAGGTCCATGGACGTGGGCGGGTCGATGGTGAAGAAGGGGATGTCGGTCGCGTCCTCGGCGGGCGGCACCGGGGCCTTCGCGGCCGCTTCCGCCTCCGCGAGTACCTCCGGCGGGAAGGTCTCGGGCACGCCGAGTTCGGTGCGGAGGGCGGTGAGGGCGGCGCGGAGCGGGGCTTCGGGGGTGCCGGTCACCCGGATGCGGCGGCTGGGCATGACACGAGCGTAGGCACAATCCGCAGGCCCGCACCCTTTACGCTGGCGCAGCACCCACCGTAAGGAGAAAACCACCGTGCTCGTCCTGCTGCCGCCCTCCGAAGGCAAGGCCTCCTCCGGCCGCGGTGCCCCGCTCAAGCCCGAGTCCCTGTCACTGCCGGGACTCACCGAGGCCCGCGCGGCCGTACTCGACGAACTCGTCGACCTGTGCGCGGCCGACGAGGACAAGGCACGCGAGGTGCTCGGGCTGAGCGAGGGGCTCAGGGGCGAGATCGCGAAGAACGTCGACCTGCGGACCGCCGGCGCGCGGCCCGCCGGGGAGATCTACACGGGTGTCCTCTACGACGCCCTCGACCTGGCTTCGCTGCCCACAGCAGCGAAGAAGCGGGCCGCGCGCTCGCTGCTCGTGTTCTCCGGGTTGTGGGGCGCGGTGCGGGTGACGGACCGGATTCCGTCGTACCGCTGCTCGATGGGGGTGAAGCTGCCCGGGCTCGGGGCGCTGGGTGCGCACTGGCGGGCGCCGATGGCGGACGTGCTGCCGGAGGTGGCCGGGGAGGGGCTCGTCCTCGACCTGCGGTCCTCGGCTTACGCGGCGGCGTGGAAGCCGAAGGGCGAGGTCGCGGGGCGGACGGCGACCGTACGGGTGCTGCATGCGCCGACCCGGAAGGTCGTCAGCCACTTCAACAAGGCGACGAAGGGGCGGATCGTGCGGAGTCTGCTGGCCGCGTCGGGTGCGCCGGGGACGCCGGGTGAGCTGGTGGAGGCGTTGCGGGACCAGGGGTATGTGGTGGAGGCGGAGGCGCCCGGGCGGGCGGGGCAGGCCTGGTCGTTGGATGTGCTGGTGGACGAGATTCACTGAGCGCGTCGGCTTTCAGCGGGGGCGAGCAGGCGTTTTTCAGCGGGGGCGGGTGGGCGTTGCAGCGCTTGCGTTGCATTGTGTGCAATGACCTTTGCGCAGGTTGCATCGCCTCGGCAAGATGACGTCATGGCTTTCTCCTCCCTGCTCGATCTCGCTCCGGTGCTGCCCGTCGTCGTCATCGAGGACGTCGCCGACGCGGTGCCGCTCGCGCGGGCGCTGGTCGCGGGTGGGCTGCCGGCGATCGAGGTGACGTTGCGGACGCCGGTCGCGCTGGAGGCGTTGCGGGCGATCGCGGGTGAGGTGTCGGGGGCGGTGGTCGGGGCCGGGACCGTGCTGACTCCGGGGCAGGTGAAGGAGTGCGTGGGCGCGGGGGCGCGGTTCCTTGTCAGTCCCGGGTGGACGGAGCTGCTGCTGGAGGCGATGCAGGGGTCCGGGGTGCCGTTCCTGCCGGGGGTGTCGACCACGTCCGAGGTCGTCGCGCTGCTGGAACGCGGGGTGCGGGAGATGAAGTTCTTCCCGGCTCAGGCGGCGGGCGGTACTGCGTATCTCGCCTCGCTGGCAGGGCCGTTGCCGCAGGCGCGGTTCTGTCCTACCGGTGGGATAGGGGTCAACTCCGCGCCGGAATACCTGGCGTTGCCCAACGTCGGCTGTGTGGGCGGTAGTTGGATGATCCCGGCGGACGCGGTGGCCGCGCGTGACTGGGGGCGGATCGAGGCGCTGGCCCGCGAGGCCGCGGCGCTCAGCGCAGGTGGGACGTGTCGTTGAACAGCCGTACGCTCGCGTTGCCGTCCGCGTAGTACGCCACCGTCGAGAGGGAGGCTGCCGACAGTTCCATGCGGAACAGGGACTCCGGCGGGGCGCCCAGGGCTAGTTGGACGAACGTCTTGATCGGGGTGACGTGGGTGACGAGCAGGACGGTGCGGCCGGCGTAGGCCGCGATCAGCTTGTCGCGGGTGGCGGCGATGCGGGTTGCCGTCTCCGCGAAGCTCTCGCCGCCGCCGGTGGGGTGGGCTGTCGGGTCGCCGAGCCAGGTGGTCAGGTCGTCGGGGTAGCGCTCTCTGACCTCGGCGAAGGTGAGGCCCTCCCAGGCGCCGAAGTCCGTTTCTCGCAGGCCCTCTTCGATCGTCACGTCCAGGCCGAGGCGGTTCGCTACGGCTGCGGCGGTCTCGCGGGTGCGGGTGAGGGGGGACGCGATGATGTGCTGGATGGTGCCTCGGGCTGCCAACGCGGTTGCGGCTCGGGTGGCTTGGTCCTGGCCGACGGGTGAGAGGGAGGGGTTGGTGCCGCCGCTGCCGGAGAAGCGTTTCTGGGGGGTTAGGGGGGTTTCGCCGTGGCGGAGGAGGACGAAGGTGGCGGGGGCGCCCATGTCTGCGGGGGCCCAACCGGGGGTGGGGGTGGCTACGTTGCGGGCGGCGCGGGTGTCGGCGGTGGTCTTGTCGGTTGTCGTCATAGTGCGGGTGAGTGGGGGCTGGTCGCGCAGTTCCCCGCGCCCCTTAAAAGCCTCGCCTGAGCCTGCACTGGAGGGCTGGTCGCGCTCGCGCGGCGGAGCCGCATGTGTCACAGCCCCGCGCCCCTTAAAAGCCTCGCCTGAGCCTGCACTGGAGGGCTGGTCGGGCTCGCGCGGCGGAGCCGCATGTGTCACAGCCCCGCGCCCCTTAAAAGCCTCGCCTGAGCCTGCGCTGGAAGGCTGGTCGGGCTCGCGCGGCGGAGCCGCATGTGTCACAGCCCCGCGCCCCTTGGGTGTCTCGCCCGAGCCTGTGCTGCGAAGTTCCGCCGTGGAATCCGCCGCCGACCACTGCTCGCCGCGCTTCCCCGCGTCCATCGCCTCGTTGGCCAGCCTGTCCGCGTGTTTGTTCTTCTCCCTGGGGATCCACTCGTACGTCACCTGATCCGGCGGGAACACCGCACCCGCCTCCGCCGCCAAGGGCTTCATGTCGGGATGTTTGATCTTCCAGCGGCCCGACATCTGCTCTACGACCAGCTTGGAGTCCATGCGGACGTGGATGTGGGCGGTCGGGTCCAGGGTGTGGGCGGCGCGGAGGCCGGCCACCAGGCCCCGGTACTCGGCGACGTTGTTCGTGGCGATGCCGATGTACTCGGCCGCCTCGGTCAGGGTCTCCCCCGTCGTCGCGTCGATGACCACGCTGCCGTAGCCCGCGGGTCCCGGGTTGCCCCGGGAACCGCCGTCGGCCTCGACGATGAACTCCCGCACCGCGAACGCTCCTTGAGCTGATTCTTGAGCTGATTGACGACTTACAGGCCCGACTCCGACGTGCGCACCAGGATGCGGCGGCAGTTCTCGCAGCGGACCACCGTGTCGGGGGCCGCCGCGCGGACCTCGTTGAAGTCGGTGATGGCGAGCTCCTGGCGGCAGCCCTGGCAGGTGCGCTGGTAGAGCTTGGCCGCGCCGATGCCGCCCTGCTGCTGGCGGAGCTTGTCGTAGAGCTTGAGGAGGTCCGCGGGGATCGTCGCCGAGATGACCTCGCGCTCCTTCTCGGCCGTGGCCTCGTCGGCGTCGAGGGTCTCGTAGGCGGCGTCGCGACGGGCGGTCGCGTCGTCGATCTTGCCCTGCACGGAACCGACCCGCTCGGTCAGTTCGGCGGTGCGCTCCTGCGCGGACTCACGGCGCTCCATGACTTCGAGGACGATGTCCTCCAGGTCGCCCTGGCGCTTGGCGAGGGAGACGATCTCGCGCTGGAGGTTCTCCAGGTCCTTGGGGGACGTGACGGCACCCGAGTCGAGGCGCTGCTGGTCGCGGGTGGCGCGCTGGCGCACCTGGTCGACGTCCTGCTCGGCCTTGATCTGCTCGCGGGCGCAGTCGCTCTCCTCGGTCTGCACGGCCACGAGCAGGTCGCGCAGCTGGGTGAGGTCCTTGGTCAGCGAGTCGATCTCGGCGTGCTCGGGCAGGGAGTTGCGCTTGTGCGCGAGCTGCGAGAGGCGTACGTCGAGGGCCTGGACGTCGAGAAGTCGGATCTGGTCGGCGGGCGCGGCGTTCAGTTGGGGGCTCCCATTGAGTCTGGTGTGGCGGTGGACGCCGCGTGGGCGGTCCAGGGGTCGGTGACCGTCT
Organism: Streptomyces xylophagus; assembly: GCF_000716435.1. Classification (GTDB taxonomy): domain Bacteria; phylum Actinomycetota; class Actinomycetes; order Streptomycetales; family Streptomycetaceae; genus Streptomyces; species Streptomyces xylophagus. The sequence continues at coordinate 2,067 of NZ_JNWO01000058.1, read as the reverse complement.
TGGAGACGTGGACCCTGAGGTCCCATCCCTCGCGGTCGGAGATCTCGTCGAGCTGGGCGGCGGCCAGCTCGCACCAGGGCCACTCGGTGGCCCAGTGCGCCGCGTCGAGCAGCGCGAGAGGTTTTTGGGGGGTCTGAGAGTTTTGGGCGCGGGCCTCTGATACCGGGTGGTGGCGGAGGTCCGCTGTGAGGAAAGCGTCTACGCCTGCCGCTCGTACGTCGTCGAAGAGGCTGTCGCCGGAGCCGCCGCTGACCGCGACCCGGTGGACCAGGGCGTCGGGGTCGCCCGCGACGCGGATGCCCTGCGCCGTGGCGGGTAGGCGCTCGGCGGCGCGGGCCGCGAGGTCGCGGACGGTCAGGGGGTGGTCCAGCTCGCAGATCCGGCCCAGGCCCCGGCGGCCTTCCGGATCGGTCGGGTCCGGTACGAGCGGTCCTACGACCCTGAGGTCCAGCGCGCCCGCGAGGGCGTCGGAGACTCCCGGGTCGGCGCGGTCGGCGTTGGTGTGGGCGACGTGCAGCGCGATGTCGTGCTTGATCAGGGTGTGCACCACGCGGCCCTTGAAGGTGGAGGCCGCGACCGTGGTCGTACCGCGCAGGTAGAGGGGGTGGTGGGTGACCAGCAGGTCGGCGCCCAGCTTCACGGCCTCGTCGACGATCTCCTGCACGGGGTCGACGGCGAACAGCACGCGGGTGACGTCCTGTTCCGGGTCGCCCACGACGGTGCCGACCGCGTCCCATGACTCGGCCCGCTCGGCGGGCCACAGCTTCTCCAGCGCGGCGACGACTTCGGACAGGCGGGGTACGGACTGACGGGGCACGAGGAAAGGCTACCTGGCCGGGCTGAGGGGCTGAACCGCTGAAGGCGGCCTATGACGGCCTGCGGCCCCGTTCAGCACACCCGCCCCGGTTTCCTCAGGCGAATCGTTACTTGGCCACCCTTATGTGTGATCCGGATGCTCATCGGTCCCACGTCCGTACGTGCGAAAACTAGTTTCGTCGCCGGAGGTGACCGAACCATGACGGCCTGTGCGATCGAGCCCACAGCGGCGGACGAGGACGTGGACGGGGACGAGTGCGGGGGGACGCGGACCGATGACACCACGTGTGTGATCACCGCGGACGGGGCGTACGCGGCCCGCCTCGCGCCGGCCGGCGACTGCCTGTTCCCGGAGCGGTGGACGCTGGACGGCCCCGAGCCGTACGCCGTGCCGCTGCCCGGCAACCAGCCGGAGGAGCCCGGCAGCGAGGTGCAGCCGATGGGCGACGGGCGGGTGCTCATCCGGCGGCTGGTCGACGGGCGGCACGCGTTCTCGCTGCTGTACCCGACCGGTCCGGGCACGGGTGAGCTGCTGCTCGGCGCGATCGAGTGCCCGGACCCGGACACCCGGCTGCGGCTGCTGCCGCCGGCGCCGGGGGGCGAGAAGGCGTACGCCCTCGCCGTGGGCCGGCGGTCGACGGCGGTGTGGCTGGTGGCGGGGGGTGCCTTCGGGCCCGAGCATCTCGCGATGGTCCCGGGGCGCTGTTCGGGCGGGGTCTGGCTGGACCGGGCGGGCCGGATGCTGGCCCTGGACCGGGAGGTCGGCGGGCGGACCAAGGCGATCGTGGTGGATCTGGAGCGGGACGGGGAGGTGTCGCCGCTGCTGCAGATCGCCGCGGACAGCGACGACCGGCTGCTGGCGGCCGATCCCGACAGCGGGCTGCTCCTCATCCGCTCGGACGCGCCCTCGCCGGGGCGGGGGGACCGGCTGGGCTGGGGGGTCATCGGCTCCACGCTGCCGGTGCGGTTCCCGGAGTGCCTGCGGCTGCCGGACTGCACGGTGACGCCGTTCGCGATCCAGCCGGGGCAGGTGCTGATGCCGGAGAACTGCGGGGTGGCGCTGCGCATCGACGGCCCGGCCGGCACCTGGTTCGCCGTGTGGCGCCCGGCCGAGCGGCAGCTGCTCCAACTCCCGGCGCCCGAGGGCTGGTTGGCGGGTGCCGGGCTGTGGACCGAGGACGGGGTGCTGCAACTGCCGTACGCCACACGGGATGTGCCTGTCTCTTATACACATCTGACGCTGCCGACGAC
>NZ_JNWO01000057.1 GCF_000716435.1 Streptomyces xylophagus | reverse complement strand
ACGGACGCTTCCTTTGTACTCACCCTCTCGGGCTTTCCTCCGGGCTTTTCCCTTCGGTCTTGCGTTTCCGACTCTATCAGACCGTTTCCGGTCCCGATTTCCTCGGTGCTTTCCAGGTTTCCGCTTCCGCGTTTCCCTTTCCGGCGGTTCCGACTCTACCAGACCCTTTCAGGCCTGACTCCCAGTCAGAGTGGGCTGCCTTCCCGGCCCTTGGGCCGTTCCGACGAGTGAGACTTTAGCGGATTCCTTGAGCCCGAGCGAATCGGGGGGTGCGTCCTTTCGAACGCGGATTCCTCATTTCGCAAATACGCATGCCAATACACGCGACGACGGATCGTCGAATGTTTGTAGGTACTTGCGGAATGGTTGTCCGGGGACCGACCGGGGTCGGCGCTCACGTCGGACAACTCGGAGAACACTACGTACGCGGTCGGGGCGTGTCAACTCCACTCCGGAGAGCACCACGGAGGCGTACGCTGTGTGACGTGACTACGCATACGTGCACCCATCAGTGGTGGGCCGCCTGACGGCGGCCGTACTCACGTATGTACTCAACGGCCGCCGCATCGGCGGCCGTTCGTGTTTCTCCCTCCAGAGGGTCGGCCGGCCGGGTGCGGCGGTCTCTATCAGGAGGTGGAGAGATGACACGGGTCTTCAGTGGGGTCAAGCCGACCGGGCACCTGACGCTGGGGAACTACCTGGGGGCCATCCGGCGGTGGGTCGACGTGGATCAGCGGCAGAGCGACGCCCTGTTCTGCGTGGTCGATCTGCACGCGCTGACCGTGGACCACGATCCGGCGCGGGTGCGCAGGCTCACTAGGCAGGCGGCGACGCTGTTGCTGGCGGCAGGGCTGGATCCCGAGCTGTGCACCGTGTTCGTACAGAGTCATGTGGACGAGCACACGCGGCTGTCGTACGTCATGGAGTGTGTGGCCACCGACGGGGAGATGCGGCGGATGATCCAGTACAAGGAGAAGGCCGCGCGTGAGCGGGAGCGGGGCGGGAGTGTGCGGCTGTCGTTGCTGACGTATCCCGTACTGATGGCGGCGGACATCCTGGCGTACGGGACGGACGAAGTACCGGTCGGGGACGACCAGACGCAGCATGTGGAGCTGGCGCGGGATCTGGCGGTGCGGTTCAACCAGCGGTACGGCCATACGTTCGTCGTGCCTCGGGCGACCCGGCCGGGGGTGGCGGCGCGGGTGATGAATCTGCAGGAGCCGGCTTCGAAGATGGGGAAGTCGGACGACTCGGGGCCGGGGATCGTCTATCTGCTGGACGAGCCCGACGTCGTACGGAAGAAGGTCATGCGGGCCGTGACCGACAGTGGGGCGGAGGTCGTCTACGACCGGGAGGAGCGGCCCGGGATCGCCAATCTGCTGGAGATCCTGGCCGCTTGCCAGGGTGGGAACCCCGAGGACTTGAGCGGTGTATATGAGTCGTACGGAGCGTTGAAGAAGGACACCGCGGAGGCTGTGGTCGAGCTGCTCAGGCCGGTCCAGGAGCGGCACAAGGCGTTGTGCGCGGATCCCGCTTATGTGGAGGGGGTGTTGCGGGATGGGGCGGAAAAGGCGAGAGGGATGGCGAAGCCGATGGTCGATACCGCGTATCGGGCCATCGGGCTTCTGCCTGCGTAGCCGTACAGCCTTCCAGCCGTTCTAGCTGTTTCCGGAGGCCAGTTCGCGGCTGCGGTCGCGGGCTGCCTCCAGGGCGGCGATCAGGGCGGCGCGTACTCCGTGGTTCTCGAGTTCGCGGATGGCGTTGATCGTCGTGCCGGCGGGCGAGGTGACGTTCTCGCGGAGCTTGACCGGGTGTTCGCCGCTGTCGCGGAGCATGACGGCGGCGCCGATCGCGGACTGGACGATGAGGTCGTGGGCCTTGTCGCGCGGGAGGCCCAGCAGGATGCCCGCGTCCGTCATGGCTTCGACCAGGTAGAAGAAGTACGCCGGGCCGGAGCCGGAGAGGGCGGTGCAGGCGTCCTGCTGGGACTCGGGGACGCGGAGGGTCTTGCCGACGGCGCCGAAGATCTCCTCGGCGTGCGCGAGGTGGGCCTCGGTGGCGTGGCTGCCGGCGGAGATGACGGACATGGCCTCGTCGACGAGGGCGGGCGTGTTCGTCATGACCCGGACGACCGGGGTGCCGGTAGCGAGGCGCTCCTCGAAGAACGAGGTGGGGATGCCCGCCGCGCCGCTGATGATCAGGCGGTCGGCGGGGACGTGCGGGGCGAGCTCGTCGAGGAGGGTGCCCATGTCCTGCGGCTTGACCGTGAGGATCAGGGTGTCGGCACTCTTCGCGGCCTCGGCGTTGGTGACCGGGGTGACTCCGTGGCGGGTACGGAGTTCTTCGGCGCGCTCTGGGCGGCGGGCGGTGACCAGGAGGTCGGCCGGGGCCCAGCCCGCTCGGATCATTCCGCTGAGCAGGGCTTCGCCGATCTTGCCGGTGCCGAGGACTGCGACTTTCTGGGTCATGGGGTCATCCTCGCACCGGCGGTGGGGCCGGGGTGGTGGCTGTCCGGGTGGCGGAACACCCGCTATTCCGTGCGCCTCCTCAGGGTCGCCGCGCCCAGGCCCAGGACGAGCACCGCGCAGCCGGCCACGATGAGCGCGTCGCGCACGAACGTGGCGGTCATGTCCGTGTGTTTGAGGATCTCGTTCATGCCGTCGACGGCGTACGACATGGGGAGGACGTCGGAGATGGCCTCCAGGACGGGGTGCATGTTGGAGCGCGGGGTGAAGAGGCCGCAGAGGAGGAGCTGGGGGAAGATCACCGCCGGCATGAACTGGACGGCCTGGTATTCCGAGGCGGCGAAGGCCGAGACGAAGAGGCCGAGGGCGGTGCCGAGGAGGGCGTCGAGGAGGGCCACCAGGAGGAGGAGCCAGGGGCTGCCGGTGACGTCGAGGCCCAGGAACCAGACCGCCAGGCCGGTGGCGAGCGCCGACTGGATGACCGCGAGGAAGCCGAAGGCGAGGGCGTAGCCGGCGATCAGGTCACCCTTGCCCAGGGGCATGGCGAGGAGGCGTTCGAGGGTGCCGGAGGTGCGTTCGCGCAGGGTCGCGATGGACGTGACCAGGAACATCGTGATGAGCGGGAAGATGCCGAGCAGTGAGGCGCCGATGCTGTCGAAGGTGCGCGGGCTGCCGTCGAAGACGTAGCGCAGCAGGACGAGCATCAGGCAGGGGATGAGGATCAGCAGCGCGATCGTGCGGGGGTCGTGGCGGAGCTGGCGCAGGACGCGGGCCGCGGTGGCGGTGGTGCGGGAGGCGCTGAGGGCGCTGGGTGTCGTGGGGCTCGTAGGAGCGATGGTCGTGGTCGTTGTCGTGCTCATCGGGTCGTCTCCTTCTGGCGGGCGGTGGCCACGGCCTCGTCGACCAGGTGGAGGAAGGCCGCTTCGACGGTGTCGGAGCCGGTGTCGGCGCGGAGGGCGTCCGGGGTGTCGTCGGCGAGGATCTCGCCCTCGCGCATCAGGAGGAGACGGTGACAGCGCTCGGCCTCGTCCATGACGTGGGAGGAGATGAGGAGGGTGGCGCCCCGGGAGGCGGCGATGTCGTGGAAGAGGGCCCACAGGTCGCGGCGGAGAACGGGGTCGAGGCCGACGGTGGGTTCGTCGAGGACGAGGAGTTCCGGGGTGCCGAGGAGCGCGACCGCGAGGGAGACGCGGCTGCGCTGGCCGCCGGAGAGGTTGCCGGCGAGGGAGTCGGCGTGGGTGGTGAGGTCGACGTCGGCGATGGCCCGGGTGACGTCGTCGTGGCGGCGGCCGGCGGCGGCTCGGCCGGGGTCGAGGATCGCCGCGAAGTAGTCCAGGTTCTGACGGACCGTCAAGTCGTCGTAGACGGACGGGGCTTGGGTGACGTAACCGATGCGGGTGCGGAGGGTGGGGTGGCCGGCGGGGCGGCCGAGGACGTTCAGGGTGCCGGTGACCTTGGCCTGGGCGCCGACGATCGAGCGCATGAGGGTCGACTTGCCGCAGCCGGAGGGGCCGAGCAGGCCGGTGATCTGGCCGCGCGGGACGGTGAAGTCGAGGCCGCGCAGGACGGTGCGGGGGCCTCGGACGACGGTGAGGGCTTCGGCGTGGACGGCGGGTTCGCGTTCCGTGCCTGGTGAGGTGTCCGGCGATCCGGATGGACCGGGAAGATAATTCATCATGTGATGAATAATGCTCTCGTGGGCGTGACGCGTCAAGCGGGTGCGCGGGACGGCGCAGGCGCGCGTCGGCGTGATCGGAGTGGGGCGGTCCGGTACCTGCGCTTCCGCGTTCACGGGGTGGCAACACGAAGGGGGTGCGCGGCCAACTCCCGTTCCCGACAATGGATTTCAGTTCGCCGCGCCCTCCCCCGGTGCGGCGCCCACGCATCTCCCGTCTGGCTCTGTCCTGTCTTCGGAGGTGCCGTTGTCATGCGTGTCGTGCGTGTAGTGCGCTGTGGTGTGAGCAAGGCCGATCTGTTCGCTTCTCTCGTCGTCTTTCTCGTCGCGCTCCCGTTGTGTGTGGGCGTGGCGATCGCCTCCGGGGTGCCGGCCGAGTTGGGGCTGGTCACCGGGATCGTCGGCGGGCTGGTGGTCGGGGCGCTGCCCGGCAGCAGCCTCCAGGTGAGCGGTCCCGCTGCCGGGCTGACCGTGCTCGTCTACGAGGCCGTGCGGGCGTACGGGATCGAGGCGCTCGGGGTGCTGGTGTTCGCCGCCGGGGTGGTGCAGTTGGGGCTCGGGGTGCTGCGGCTCGGGCGATGGTTCCGGGCGGTGTCCGCGGCCGTCGTGCAGGGGATGCTCGCCGGGATCGGGCTCGTGCTGGTCGCCGGGCAGGTGTACGCGCTCGGTGATGTCGCCGCACCGGCGGGCGGGGTCGGGAAACTCGCCGGGCTGGTGTCGTTGCCGGGGCTGGTGGATCCGGTGGCGTTGTCAGTGGGCGGTGCCACCATTGCCGTACTGCTGCTGTGGCCTCGGTGGCGATGGGGGGCTCGGGTGGTGCCGGCGCCGTTGGTGGCGGTGGGGTCGGCGGCCGCGGTGACCGGGGTGTTCGACCTGTCGGTACGGCGGGTGGAGGTGCGGGGGCTGATCGGTGCCGTGCGGGTGCCGGAGTGGGGGGATTTCGGGCGGCTGACGGAAGTGGGGGTGATCGGGACGGTCGTCGCGTTCGCGTTGATCGCGTCGGCGGAGTCGTTGTTCAGCGCGGCGGCGGTGGACCGGCTGCATCGGGGGCCGCGGACGGACTACGACCGGGAGTTGATCGCGCAGGGCGCGGGGAACGCCGTGTGCGGGGTGCTCGGGGCGTTGCCGATGACCGCGGTGATCGTGCGGAGTGCGGCTGGGGGTACCCCCTCTGGGGGAGTGCAGGCGGGGGCGCGGACCAAGGCGTCGCGGGTGCTGCACGGGGGGTGGTTGCTGGTGTTCACGGCCTTGCTGCCGGGGGTGTTGGGGCTGGTTCCGGTGGCGGCGCTGGCGGGGCTGCTCGTGCACGCCGGGTGCAAGCTCGTGCCGGTGCGGCAGGTGCGGGGGCTGTGGGTCGGGCATCGAGGTGAGGTGGTCGTGCTCGGGGTGACCGCGGTGGCGATCGTGGTGGGGAATCTGTTCGAGGGGGTGCTGGTGGGGCTGGCGTTGGCCGTGGCGAAGACCGCGTGGGACATCAGCCATGTGCATGTGGAGATGGAGGACCTGGGCGAGGCCGGGATCGTCGTACGGGTGCTGGGGCATGCGACGTTTCTGCGATTGCCGAAGCTGTTGGACGCGTTGGAGGGGTTGCCGTACGACCGGGTGGTGCGGCTGGAGTTGGGCGGGTTGCGGCATGTGGATCATGCGTGTGCGGCGGCCCTGGAGGGGTGGGCCGCCGCGCGGGGGCATGCGGACGGGGATGGGGTTGGGGTGGTGGCGATCGGGGGGTTGTGACGTGGTGGGGGGCGGTCACGGGGGGGGGCGTGACGATCACGTGGTGGCTGTCGGACGCGGCGACGTCGTGGCGTGGTGACGTCGAGGCGTCAGGGCGTCGTGGCGTCAGGTGCTCATGGCGCGAGGGCGACGACCAGTTCCACCACGTAGATCTCCTCCACGGTCCCGTTCGGGAAGACGGTCCGGAGGTGGTTGCGTTCCTCGGCGAGGAAGGCGGCCGTGCTCTCCTCGTCGTGGACCAGGAAGGCCGAGTGGCTGCCGATGTTGGCCAGGTGCGTGTCGACCGGGACGTGGCGGCTCCAGCGGACCTGCCGGTGGGCGAAGTCGAGTCGGCCGGTGGTGTCGGCCAGCGCGGCACGCAGACCGCTGCCGTTCTGTTCCACGACGCGGTCGATGCCGAAGTGGACGCGGATGCGTTCGGACTGCTGGGCGATCCACGGCACGTCGAGGGCGTTGGTGTTCCACCACAGCGTCAGCGCGCCGCCCGGGCGCAGTACGCGGAGCGCCTCCGGGACCGACTGGGCGGGGTCCGTCCAGTGCCAGGCCTGGGCGTAGGTGACGAAGTCGACGGAGTGGTCCGCGAGGGGAAGGGCGTTGCCGTTGCCTCGGACGATCGGTACGTCGGGGAGCGTCCGGTGGAACTGGGCCGCCATGCCGTCACCGGGCTCGACCGCGACCACGTCGGCGCCGCGGGCGTGCAGGAGGGCGGTCGCGATACCGGTACCGGCGCCGATGTCCGCGACGCGGGCGCCGGAGAGGGGGTGACCTGCGAGGTCCTCGATGGCGTCGAAGAGGGCGGGTGGGTAGGAGGGGCGGTTCTCGGCGTACTGGGCCGCGGCGGCGTTGAAGGAGTGGGCTCGGGCGGCGGGCGACGGGGGCTTCGAGGACGTGGTCATACGGTCATGGTTGCCGAGGTGGGTGCAGGGTGCAGGCGGATTTTGGTGAGAAATGGGGGTGGGGTGGGGTGCCGAGGGGAGGGTGCCGGCGTGGTGGGGCTGCGGTGAGGTGGGGTACCGAGGGGAGGGGGCCGGTGTGGTGGGGCTGCGGTGGGGCGGTGTTCGGTTGGCTCGCGCGGTTCGGGGCGGCGGGGGCGGCGGGGTGCCTCGCTGAAGTCTCGCGTGCCCTGATCGGCCAACGAGTCGCAGCTCCCCGGATTTGGTGAGGTGCCTCGCTGGTTGTCCCGTGAGCCCTGACCGGTCAACGAGGACGCGGCTCCCCGCATTTGGTGGGATGCCTTATTGGTCGTGCCGAGTCCTCATCGCCCGACGAGTCGCGGCTCCCCTGATCAGGAACGGCGGCGCTTCTTCGACGGGTTGCCGGTGCGGCGGGTCGTGCGCTTCTCGTACTGGGCCACGGCCGATTCGTACTCCTGGCGGTGGAGTTTCTCGCCCGGGGCCTCCGTGAAGGTGCGGAAGAAGTAGGCGAGGAGTGAACCTACGAAGCCGATGGCCAGGAGGCCGCGGAGGGAGGCCTGGCGGTCGGGGTCGGGGCGTTTGCTGAAGCTCTCCCAGGTGTGGCCGAAGGCGAGGGCGCTGCAGATCGCGAACATCGCGATGACGAGGAGGGTGACGAAGCTGCCGACATCCGCGATCTGGAGGCCCTGGTAGGCGAAGCGGAGGACCAGGCAGGAGACGACGGCGGTGGCGAGGGAGCCGGCTGCCGCGGCGATGCGGCGCGGGGTGTAGCCGTTGTCGTGGTTCACCCAGGTGGTGCCGAAGAAGCGTAGGGGGTCGGGGCGGGGGCCCGTACCTGTGCTTGCGTCTGTGCCTGGGGAGCCCGCGGGGGTGTCCTGGGTGCCGGTCTCGTCGTTCACGGGACGATTATGGCTCCGAGGGCGGGCGCGGGCTCCCGTTGGGGGCTCAGGCGCAACGGGAGGCTACGTAGCCGTCGCTACCCGTGTTCACGTACGCGTCCGAGATGAACTCGCCGTTGCTGATGTTGTCCCAGATGTTCGAGGTGCCGTAGGTGCCCGTGACCGTCGTCCCCGGCGTCTGGCAGTAGATCGGCACCTTGGAACCCCCGGGCAGGGTGCCGACGACGCTGTAACTCGTGCCGGGACCACTTCGGATGTTGAGGGTGACGTTGGCCGTCGTGTAGGTCTGGACCGCGCTTGCGGTGACCGGTGAGCCCATCACGAGAAGAAGGGCTCCGGCCGTGCCCGCGAGCAGGACGGATGCGCGTCTTCGGAATGTCACGAGTATCCCCTGGGTAGTGGCGGTGCGCTCAGGAGCAGTGCGGGCGGACGTACCCGTCGCTGCCGGTGTTCACGTAGGCGTCGGAGACGTACTCGCCGTCGTCGATGTTGTCCCAGATGTTCGTCGTGCCGTAGTAGCCGGTCACCGTGGTGCCCGGCGTCTGGCAGTAGATCGGGACCTGGGAGCCCTCGGGTAGGACGCGGACGATGGTGTAGCCGGTGCCCGGGCCGCTGCGGACGTTGACGCGGGTGTTGGGCGCTATCGAGTAGTAGTGCAGAGCAGCTGCCGTCGCGACCGCCTCGGCCTCGCTGCCCTCGACTTCTGGTACGCGGTCAACAGACATGAAAAACCTCCCCCGTTGGACCCCATGACTGCCATGGGGCCCCGATGATTCCCTTAAAACACGCCATGAAACACATGTGCGCAACTCGCACTCGGAAGCCAGCAAGCCGTCTCTGACCCGTACGGGTCATCGACTAGGCTCCGTGCGTCGCGCGCGCGAACGATCAGCACGGGGGTGGTTCCATGGCGCCACAGCACGACACCGGAGCGGGCGCGGAAGCGGAACTTCCCGAGTACGCCGGTCACTACCGCCTGGAGTCATGCCTGGGCTCCGGCGGCATGGGCGTGGTGCATCTCGCGCAGAGCACCTCCGGGATGAAGCTCGCTGTGAAGGTCGTCCACGCGGAGTTCGCCCAGGATCCCGAGTTCAGGGGGCGGTTCCGGCAGGAGGTGGCTGCCGCGCGGCGAGTGAGTGGGGCCTTCACCGCGCCGGTGGTCGATGCCGATCCCGAGGCCCAACGGCCTTGGATGGCGACGCTGTTCATTCCCGGATCGACGCTGTCCGAGCACGTGAAGCGGAACGGGCCCATGGCGCCCGGTGAGTTGCGCCGGCTGATGGCTGGACTGGCCGAGGCGCTGCGCGACATCCACCGGGTCGGCGTCGTGCACCGGGATCTGAAGCCCAGCAACGTGCTGCTCGCCGAGGACGGTCCGAAGGTCATCGACTTCGGCATTTCTCGGCCAAAGGACAGCGAACTGCGCACCGAGACCGGGAAGTTGATCGGGACGCCGCCCTTCATGGCACCCGAGCAGTTCCGGCGGCCCAGGGAGGTCGGGCCGGCCGCGGACATCTTCGCGCTCGGCTCCGTACTGGTGCACGCGGCGACGGGGCGCGGGCCGTTCGACTCCGACAGTCCGTACGTCGTCGCCTACCAAGTCGTCCATGACGAGCCGGACTTGACGGGACTGCCGGAGAACCTCGCGCCGCTGGTGCTGCGTTGCCTCGCCAAGGAGCCCGAGGACCGGCCCACGCCCGACGAGTTGATGCGTGCACTGCGGTCGGTGTCGGCCTCGTACGACACGCAGGCCTACATACCGGCGCAACGGGCCGATGCCACGCCGGTGCCTGAGCCCCTTAGGGAAGAGCCCGAGCAGTCCGGACGGGGACGCGGGCGGCGCCTCGGCAAGCGGATCGCTCTCGGGGCGGGCGCGCTCGGCCTGGCCGCGATCGGCACGCTGACCGCGCTCCAGTTGTCGGACGACAGCACCACCGCAGCGAAGGGTTCCACCCCGAGCACCACACCCAGCGCCGCGTTCGGCGGGTGGAAGACGGCACCGGTCTCCAAGAAGAGCACCCCCCAATGTTCTTACGGGGCTGGGAAGTTGCTGTGCGCGCAGCCCGGGGTGGTGTTCGCCCTGGACCCGTCCGACGGCAGCCTGCTGTGGCGGCACGCCGTCGACACGACACGGACGAGTGGGCCGCCGGTACTGTCGGGTGGCCTCGTGCAGCCCCCGCTGGACAACGGCAGGCGGCTGGAGGCCCTCGATCCCGCCTCGGGCAGAACGCGTTGGCAGCGGACCGTCCCCGCCTACACCGGGCTGACGGACGCCGGGGGCATGCTCCTGCTCACCCATGCGGACGGAACGGTCACGGGGCTGGACAGCTCTTCGGGCGCCCCGAAGTGGAGCCACCGGATTCCGGGCCAACAGGCGCCGTACTTCGCCTCGTTCACCGGGGACCCGTTGGCATACACGACGAACATCTCGGACGACGGGTCGCACACGCGGGTCACGGCGGTCGATCCGGTCACGGGTGAGGTGCGCTGGGACGTACGACTGAAGGGATCGTTGCAGCCCGTCGGTACGGCGGGAAAGTCCGTCTTCCTGCTCTCGGTCGACAAGGTCTACGGGGCCACAGAAGCCGTGGTCCGCTACACCCCGGGCACCGGGGCCTCGCGGCGCGTGACGCTGCCCGTGCGGGTCGAGCAGGCCCACGGGACCGTCCGCGGGAACGTCGTCTACCTCATGGGGAACGGCGGATCGCTGGCGGCCGTGGACATGGACGCGCGGAAGCGGCTGTGGGGTCTGGAGACGGCCGTACTGCGGGGCTCCACACCGGTCACGGACGGACGGCAGGTGTATGTCACCGCCGCGGACGGGCGGTTGCTCGCGGTGGATGCCCGCGCGGGGCGGCTCGTCGGGCAGACGCCCGCCCGCCTCGACTCGAACTCGGACCAGATCAGCGCGGCGCTCCCCGAACCCGTCGTAGCGGACAACCGCGTCTACGCCGCCGCCCCCGACGGCACCGTCTTCGCCGTCAACTCCCGTACCCCCGGCGCCTGGTAGCGGCAAACGGAAGGGCCGCCCCCGTCGGAACGGAGGCGGCCCCACCACAAGGCAACGGGCCTCAGCCCAGCTTGCTGACGTCCCGCACGGCGCCCCGGTCCGCGCTGGTGGCCATCGCGGCGTACGCGCGCAGGGCCGCCGAGACCTTGCGCTCGCGCTGCTTCGGGGCGTACCGCCCGTCCAGCGCGGCCTCGCGGCGGGCCAACTCGGCGTCGTCCACGAGGAGTTCGATGGAGCGGTTGGGGATGTCGATGCGGATGCGGTCGCCGTTCTCGACGAGGGCGATCGTGCCGCCGGACGCCGCCTCGGGGGACGCGTGGCCGATGGACAGGCCCGAAGTGCCGCCGGAGAAGCGGCCGTCGGTGATCAGGGCGCAGGTCTTGCCGAGGCCGCGGCCCTTGAGGAAGGACGTCGGGTAGAGCATCTCCTGCATACCCGGGCCGCCCTTGGGGCCCTCGTAGCGGATGACGACGACGTCGCCGTGCGTGACCTGTTTGTTGAGGATCTTCTCGACGGCTTCTTCCTGCGACTCGCAGACGACCGCCGGGCCCTCGAAGGTCCAGATGGACTCGTCGACACCGGCCGTCTTCACGACGCAGCCGTCGACGGCGAGGTTGCCCTTGAGGACCGCGAGGCCGCCGTCCTTGGAGTAGGCGTGCTCGGCGGAGCGGATGCAGCCCTCGGCCGCGTCCTCGTCCAGTGCCGCCCAGCGCTCGGACTGGGAGAAGGCCTCGGAGGAACGGACACAGCCGGGCGCCGCGTGCCACAGCTCCACGGCCTCCGGGGACGGGGAGCCGCCGCGCACGTCCCACGTCTTCAGCCAGTCCGCGAGGGAAGGGCTGTGGACGGAGTGGACGTCCTCGTTGAGCAGACCGGCGCGGTGCAACTCGCCCAGCAGAGCCGGGATTCCGCCGGCGCGGTGCACGTCCTCCATGTAGTACGTGCGGTTCTTCGCGACGTTCGGGGCGACCTTCGCGAGGCACGGGACCCGGCGCGAGACGGCGTTGATCTCGTCCAGGCCGAACTCCACGCCCGCCTCCTGCGCCGCAGCCAGCAGGTGCAGGATCGTGTTGGTGGAGCCGCCCATCGCGATGTCGAGGGCCATCGCGTTCTCGAAGGCCGCGAAGGTGGCGACGTTGCGCGGCAGGACCGTCTCGTCGTCCTGCTCGTAGTAGCGGCGGGTGATGTCCATCACCGTGCGGGCCGCGTCCTGGTACAGACCCTTGCGGGCGGTGTGCGTGGCGAGGACCGAGCCGTTGCCCGGTAGCGACAGGCCGATCGCCTCGGTCAGGCAGTTCATCGAGTTGGCGGTGAACATGCCGGAACAGGAGCCGCAGGTCGGACAGGCGTTCTCCTCGATGTTGAGGACGTCCGCGTCCGAGACGCTGTCGTTGGCGGCCTCGACCATCGCGTCGATCAGGTCCAGCGTGCGGACGGTGCCGTCCTGCAGTGTGGCGCGCCCGGCCTCCATGGGACCGCCGGAGACGAAGACCGTCGGGATGTTGAGACGGAGCGCCGCCATCAGCATCCCCGGCGTGATCTTGTCGCAGTTGGAGATGCAGATCAGGGCGTCGGCGCAGTGCGCCTCGACCATGTACTCGACCGAGTCGGCGATCAGGTCGCGCGAGGGCAGGCTGTAGAGCATGCCGCCGTGGCCCATCGCGATGCCGTCGTCCACCGCGATCGTGTTGAACTCGCGCGGGATGCCGCCGGCCGCGGTGATCGCCTCGCTGACGATCCGGCCGACCGGCTGCAGGTGGGTGTGGCCCGGCACGAACTCCGTGAAGCTGTTCGCCACCGCGATGATCGGCTTCCGGCCGATGTCCGCACCGGGTACACCGGAGGCGCGCATAAGGGCGCGTGCGCCCGCCATGTTGCGGCCGTGGGTGACTGTACGGGACCTCAGCTCGGGCATCGTCGATCGCTCCTTCAGACAGATAGGGCTGGTATTGAGCGTACGCCGGTCATCCAGGGGGCGGACACGGTGTCCGAATCGCGGGACGAATGTCTCACCACGAAGACAGGCCGGAAGGCAGGGCTACGGCCCGGTCAGATGCCCCTGCACCACCGGCGCGACCCGCGCGATGATCTGCTCCGGGTCGGCAGACGCCAGCGGCTCCACCTTGATCACGTAGCGCAGCATCGCCGTCCCCACCAGCTGCGCCGCCGCCAGCTCGGCGCGCAGTTCCGCGTCCGGGAGTTCGAGCTGGGCGGCGACCCGGCCAAGCACCTGGGAGACCACGAGCCGGCGGAAGACGGCCGCGGCGGCTTCGTTGTTGACGGCGGACCGGACGACCGCCAGCAGCGGCTTACGGGTGGCCGGGTTCTCCCAGACGCCGAAGATGAAGCGGGTCAGCCGCTCACCGACGCCGTCCAGCGGCCCCTCGGCGACCGCGTCCGGCGCGTTCGCCGCCGGGGCGAAGGCGACCTCGATCGCCGCCTCGAAAACCTGCTCCTTGGTACCGAAGTAGTGGTGCACGAGCGCCGAGTCGACCCCGGCGGCCTTCGCGATCCCGCGCACGGACGTCTTCTCGTACCCCCGCTCGGAGAACTCCTCCCGGGCCGCGGCCAGGATGCGGTCGCGGGTGTCGGCGGCCTCCGTACGAGGGGGTCGGCCCCGGCGCTTGGCGGTGGCGTCGGTCACCGCCGGGGCACCTTGACGGCCGAGGCGAGATGCAGCCGCGTGAAGGCGAGCGCCTCCGCGAGATCGGCCTCGCGTTCGGCGCTGGACATCGCGCGCCGGGTGTTGACCTCGATGACGACATGGCCGTCGAAGCCGGTCGTCGCGAGCCGTTCCAGCAGTTCGGCGCAGGGCTGGGTGCCGCGGCCGGGGACGAGGTGCTCGTCCTTGTTGGAGCCGTTGCCGTCGGCGAGGTGGACATGGCCGAGACGGTCGCCCATGCGGTCGATCATCTCGGTCGCGTCGGTGCGGGCGGTCGCGGTGTGGCTGAGGTCGATCGTGAAGTGCCGGTAGTCCTCGCGCGTCACGTCCCAGTCGGGGGCGTAGGCGAGCATCTCGCGGTCGCGGTAGCGCCACGGGTACATGTTCTCTACGGCGAACCGCACATCCGTCTCGTTCGCCATCCGCCAGATCCCGCTGACGAAATCGCGCGCGTACTGGCGCTGCCAGCGGAACGGCGGATGCACCACGACCGTGCTCGCGCCGAGCTTCTCGGCGGCCGCCTGGGCGCGCTGGAGCTTGATCCACGGGTCGGTCGACCACACCCGCTGCGTGATGAGCAGGCAGGGCGCGTGCACGGCGAGGATCGGCACCTGGTGGTAGTCGCTGAGCCTGCGCAACGCGTCGATGTCCTGGCTGACCGGGTCGGTCCACACCATGACCTCGACGCCGTCGTAGCCGAGGCGCGCGGCGATCTCGAAGGCCGTCGCCGTCGACTCCGGATACACGGACGCCGTGGACAGCGCGACCTTCGCATCCGGGATGCGCACGACTGGTTCTGCCACGGAGGACAGACTACGGGGCGGCGCTTTGCGTACGGGAGCCGGTTGCTGTGCACGCCCTGTGCGGGGCACTGCAACCGGCCATCTCCTACGCGGGGCCGCGTTGTGGCGATACTTCATGCGGGTTCGATACGTCTGGTGCGGGGCGGGCGTTCAGTAGGGCTCTGGTTGGGCGGGGGTGACGGAGTGGGGGCTGTCTCTTATACACATCTCCGAGCCCACGAGACAGGCAGAAATATCGTATGCCGTCTTCTGCTTGA
>NZ_JNWO01000056.1 GCF_000716435.1 Streptomyces xylophagus | reverse complement strand
GGGCGGACGAGCAGGACGGCCAGGACGTGGACGAGCCGGTCCTCGGGAGGGCCCGGGGAAGTGCCGGCCGACCGAGGCGGCCACGGCCAGGACGAGCGGGAGGGGCGGTCAACTGTCCCGGTATTACCGACCATTAGACGTATGCCCGGGTATGCACCCGCCGGGACCGAGGCGGACGAGCAGGGGCTCCCATGCCCGCGGCCCCCTGCTCCGGGTGGGAGCAGGGGGCCGCGGGGAGCCTCGGTCAGCCGTGGGTGTACCGGCCGTCAGGGGTCGGGCAGTCCGGGTCTGAGCACGCACAGTAGGCGCCGGGCGGCTCGTCCTGGTCGTCGTCGTCCCCGGGCGGCTCGTCCCACTCGGGGTCGTTCTCGGGGGTCAACTCCCCGCAGGACATGCACCGTTCCTTGCCGTGCCGGACCCCGACCCGACCGCCGCACCGGGCGCACTCGCCCCGTTCGAGCACCGGGCCGCGTCCAGCCTGGCAGGCCGGGCAGGTGTGCCCCTCGGGGCCGGACGTCCATCCGGCCCGCGCGGCGACGTCCTCGAACTCCCCGGGGTAGTCGTTCGGTTCGAGCAGGACGGCCAGGCAGTTGCGGCGGTCGCAGGTGGCCGCGTCCCGGATCACTTCTCGGTCCCGAAGTCGGGGAGGCGGTAGACCGGGGCGGTGTAGGTCTGGCCATCCGCGCTGGGCTTCCATCCGGCGGCCCGGTCCGGCTCGTAGTGCGCGGCCGGGAGGACCTGGAACCCCTGCTCGATGAGCCGGTGTCCGGCGGATGCCGGGCGGATGTCGTCCCAGTCCGGGAGTTCGATCCGGGCCAACTCCTCGGGCTCCGGGGTGTGTTGGGTCACCGTGATGACGTACCCGCCGGACTCCGAGGGGGCGACGGTGGCCAGGAAGGCGCCGCCGGGGGCTTCCGCGATCTGCTCGCGCAGGGTCGGCACCTGCGGGGTCTGAGGCTCGGTCCCGCCGTGCATGGCCTCCCGGTCGGTGCCCTGGACGAGCCAGCCGCGGAACGGGGCGTGACTGCCGGCGCGCATCCGGTCGACCCGTTCGGCCACGGTGGTGTGGTGGGTCTGGGTGACTTCCCCGATCTCCCGCAGGGACATGCGCGCACGGCCCTCGGACGCCTCCTCACGGGCGTACAGGATGAGTTCGGACTCCAGAGCCTCCAGCCGGGAGCGGAGCCGCCGCACGTCCCGCAGGGCGGCCCACAGCCTGTCACCGCTCATGAACTCGCCCTCCCGCAGGGAGTCGACGGCCTGAATCGCGGTGTCCGTCTCGTCCGCCATGGTCCAGCCGTGGACGTGGCCGGAGCGGAAGTGCAGCACGTAGGACGTGGTGCCGTCCTTCCACCACGTGGTGGCGCCGTTCTGGCCCCCGAGCCGCTCGTCAGGGGCGGTGTCGGCGTGGGTCAGGGTGATGCGGCCGACGTGGTGCGCGTAGTGCGGGAATGAGCTTTCCGAGCCGGGGGCAACGATGCGGGTTCCCATGGCGGGGTGTCCTTCCTGGTCAGGGAGTTGGGCAGGATCACGCCCCCCGTTCTGTAGGGGTGACCCTACGGAAGAATGTAGGGGTGACCCGACGGAAGGAACAAGGGCGACTCCCGGCCAACTGGCGCATTCGGGGGCGCGTGCTGCTGTCGCGTGCCCCTGTCGCATGGGGAGCGGGAGGGGGAGTTCGGGGGGTCCGCGCAGGTCACAGCGCGCGACAGGGGGACGTGTGACAGGTGGACGCGACAGGGCCCCGGTACGTCAAGTGACAGACGTACCGGGGCCGGTTGTACGTCATCCGGTCTTCCCGGCCTGCGTCATGCGGCGGCGAACAGGGCGAGTTGGGCCACGTGGCACCCGTAGCCGGGTGCGGCGACCCGGCCGGGCGCCCGGGGGCCTGCCACGTGGACGTGGTGGCCGGTCGGCGGTATCCGCTCCATGGCCTGCTCTGCCGCTTCCCGCAGGGTGAGCCGGGAGCCATCGGGCCGGGTCAGTGCGAGCGGGTGCGGCTCGGGTTCGAGCAGCTCCCCGCCCGGGGTCACCAGGACGGGGGCCCCGCAGCGCGGACACCGGCCGGTCATGACGGGTCAGGCGCCCGGGGCGGACCGGGGCGAGGTAGGCCAGTCGACCGACCCTGTGGGGGCGGGAGGGACGCGGCCGGCACTCCGCCAGTTCTTCGCGCTCTTGCTCGCCTTGCTGCGGGCCGCCGCTGTGTCGACGTCGTACCGGGCCAGGACTTCGCCCCGCTGATCCTTGGGGACTTCGTAGATCTCTAGTTCCGCTTCGAGATCCTGCCTGCTCGCGTAGCCGCCCACTTCGCACTGGGCACTGATCCCGGCAACCCTGCGCCAGGGGATGAACCGGACCCCGACGACCGGAGACGGGTCCACCACGCCGTTCTCAACGACGTGGACCTCCCACGTCCCGGAGACGATGACCCCGCCACCCGTGAACGTCAGGGCTTCCGACCGGGCTTCGATCTCCGTGTCCCCGGTGATCTCGATCAGGCAGAGTTCCCCGGGAGGGAAGACGCCTTCAAGTTCCTTCGGATCCATGTCTGACCTTCCTTGGAATTGAGGCGGGGCCCCCAGCTCGGGGGCCCCGCGGTGTCCTACGCGCCGAATCCGATCGCTGCGACGGACGTGTACGCGCCCCACTCGGACCCGAGGGTGTCCTCGGCAATGTCCTCCCACTCAGCGTTCATGCCGTCCGCGTCCCCGGCCGACCACTGGTCGACGAGCCGGTCCCACTGGTTGGGGCGGATGTTCACCTTGCGCACGTCCAGGGCCCGTTGCCGGGACGGGGTGACCCCTCCCTGATTCACCGGGTGGACTTCCACCCGGGTCCCGCGCCCGTTGTTGCCGAGCCGCTTTTTCAGGGACTTCGCCACGTTCCGCCGCCGCATGTCGGCGTATGCCGCGTCAATGCGGCCCCGGTTGGCCTTGTTCGGGTCACGGTCCCCGGCAAGCCACGCGATAAGCGTGCGCGGGGTGACGCTGATACCGGCTCGTTCCATGGCCTGATATCCGGCGGGGGAGTTCGTCAGGTACTTGAGGCGTGCCTCCAATCCGCGTTCACTGGCCGCCGACGACTTGATACCCCCGGCAAGTTCCGTGAGCCGTTCGGCAATTGCCTCTCCGCCCGGCTTTCCCTTTGCGCCGTATGCGCCCGTGATTTTCCCGGCCATGTCGTCACTCCCCCATTTCCGTGACCGGGGCGCCGACGACATAGGCGCCCTTCGTCTTCATCTCGGTCAGTCCCCGGCCCTCAGCGAATACCGCGCGCCAGTCTCCGGCCACGTGCAATTCGTCGGTGCCGGTGATCCGGTGAACGGTCAGACCGGCGGTGTGCGCCTTGAATGCACGGCGCCACAGGTTCCCGTGAGCCTGCGCCCGGATGATCTGTGACCAGTCTGTGCGCTCAATGAGGTGATTGAATTTCGACGCCTTCGCGGACGTGGAAATGAACTTGGAATACATGGCCTTGACGTAGGCGAGGGTCACCTCGTCCCCCGACTCGATGGCCGCCGCACGAGCGTCCCGGAGGATGATCCGGAAGGCCCGGAGGATGCTCTCCGAGGACCCGCTCGTCCACGACTCGTGAATGACCGGCGCGTCGCACAGGCGCCCGAACTTCTCGCTTGCCGCGTCCATCAGGAGTTGCAGGGTCGGCCGGGTCACCCACAGGTCCCCGGACAGCTCCCGCGACCCGAGGGGGTTGGGCAGATCAGTACGGGTCCACTCCGGCGGGGTGATCAGGTACAGGCCGGACCGACGCCGGTCGAACTCTCCGCCCGTGGCGTGCTGCAATCCGCCGATCGGGAGGTGAGTGTTCAGGGCCGACAGGTAGGCCGCGTTCACGTCCAGGAGCTGCACCTCGGTCCCGTCCGGGGTGCTGGGGTTCGTCCACTTCGGACGGGCCTCCCACACCTCGTTCGCGCCGTTCTTGGACGGCTTACGCAGGATCTCGGGCTCCGGCGGGTGCGCGGTGAAGTCGTACCGGGCAGACACCCGGGTCGACTCCAGCAACTCCATCCCGTCCGGGATGGCCGTCTTGATCAGGGCGGCGGTCGCCTTGTCCACGTCCCCGCCGGCCTTTTCCAGCGCGGCGGCCACGCGGTCCGCGATGCTCGCGCACACGGTCGGCT
The DNA here is from genome assembly GCF_000716435.1 of Streptomyces xylophagus. Lineage (GTDB taxonomy): Bacteria > Actinomycetota > Actinomycetes > Streptomycetales > Streptomycetaceae > Streptomyces > Streptomyces xylophagus. Next base: position 12,352 of record NZ_JNWO01000056.1, on the reverse strand, counting down.
CCGGCCGCGGCTTCCGGGACGCCTGGCGGCTCGGGGCGGGGGCCGTCTCGGGCTCCGGCTCCGGCTCGGGGAGGACCGGCTCGTCCACGGCCACGGGGCCCACAGGGGGCGCCACGGCGGCCAGGGGAGCCACGGGAGCGGGGGCGGCGGCCACGGGCCCGGCCTCGGCCACGGCGGCGGCTCCGAGGGTGCCCTCGGGCCACTCGTCCGGCGCCTTGCACCCGGCGTGCAGTCCGTCGCCGTACAGGTCTTCCCGCATCTCCCCACCGCACCCACGGCAGACGAGCGGGGCCTCGGGGCCCTGCGGAGCCTCGGGGTTGTCCTCGGGGCCCGAGCCGCCCCGTCCGTCCGTCTCGATCGGGACCGGCATGGACCACACCTTCTTCGTGGCCCGGGCAACGGAAATCCACTGGGAGGCGGTGTGCCGGTGCGTGATCCGTCCGCCTCGGTTCTCGTCCTCCCCGGTGATGTATCCGGCCGCTTCCAGGGCCTCACCCATGGCACGGGCCGTGATCTCGATGGGGGCGCCGGAGTCGGCCGACTTCTGGATGACGTACGGGGCGGCGGCGGACGGGAGCAGGTACAGCCGCGTCCCGTCCGTCCAGCCGATACCGGCGCCCTGCGCGTACTCCCCGCGCCACCCGAGGGCCTGACCCTGCGCGGGCATCCCGCCGTGGACGTCCAGGACGTGAACGTCCCCGACCGCCAGGCCGTCAAGGATCGCGTCCCGGATGCGGTCGGCCATGGACTGCCCAGAGTTCGCGTCGACCTGCGCCCGCAGGGACTCGCACAGACCGGCCCACCCCCGTTCCCACAGCTCCCGGGAGCGCTCCGGAGTGACCCACCCACGGGAGAGCGCGAACTCCAGACCGGCCCACAGACCCGCGGCCTTGTCCGCCGACGACTCGACATAGCGGCCGGGTGCCTGCGTCTGTGCGGTCAGGTCGGCCGCGAACCGGTGCTCCAACTCCGCCACGTAGGCGTGCGCCGGCATACGGGCCGCCCACCAGATGACGAACGCAGACATGAGCGATGACCGGGCCTCGGGGCCCCCGTCCGCGTCGGCCGCCGCGAACGCGGCCGGGTCGAACTCCCCACGGGAGAGCTGCAACAGGTGCGTACGGTTCTGCGCCGACTCGACCGCGGTCACGTCCTCGGCCGACAGGCCACCGAACGCCCGGGGCCGGAGCCGGTCACGGGCCACGATCTTCCCGTCCTTGATGCCCATGCGGCCCTTGGACGAGCCATTGAACAGGGACCGGGCGAACAAGTCGAAGTAGTCGGCCCGCTCCCGCGCGGAACCGGAAGGCGCCATGTCGTCCCACCCGACGAACATGTCGCCGAACGTGTGGTGGACGTACTCGACATAGGCCGGGGTCGCGAACGCCTTACCCGCGTTGAAGGGGAGCGTGTTCCAGCGGACCGAGGGAGCCCAGCACTGCGTCACGAACGCCATGTGGCCGGACTTGCCGGACCGGTTCACCGCGACGTACGTGCAGCTCCCCGAGGGGCGGCCCATGGCGGCCCGGAACACGGCCCCGATCTCGACCGCCGCGAACTTGTCCGGGGTCATCCCGAACAACTGCCACAGAGCCTCGAACGCACGCTGTCCGGCCGTCTCGTCCTCGGGCGGGGCGGCCATGGTGAACACCCCCAGACCGTTGCCGTAGACCGGCACGTCCAGGGCTCCATCCTTCGTCCAGGCCCCGCCGCCGTGGACGTACAGCCAACGGCCCTCCCGGCAGTGCCACCCGAGCCGGGAGTACGCGGGGATGGTCGGGAAGCGGTCGGAGCCGAGTTTGATCGACGTCACGATGTCCCCCCGGGCGGTCTGGCCGGTGGCCGCGAGAACCTGCGGGATCTCGGCAAGTTCCTGCCGGTCCAGCCATGCCAGTTTGTCGAATTCGTCGGCCGCCACGGTGTCGACCACGACCGCGCCCGCGTCCGGCCGGGACACCCGCAGGTCGTAGTACGTGACCACGGGCCGGGACCGGTCGGTCGTCTCGGTCGCCGCGATCGGGTACGGCTCCCCGGTGTCGTCGGCGTACGCGGCGGTGATCTCCGCTCGCGCGGACAGGATCTCTTTCCGGGACACCTTCGTGACCCGATCCCCGGCGGCGTTCTCGCCGTAGGACCGGCTCACCCGGTAGTGGCCGTGGTCGTCCACCTCGTACCGGTCCGCGATCCGCTCAGTGGTGATCTCTTCCCGGGCGCCATCGGAGCCGGTGACGACCCGGAGGGGCCGCTCCGTTCTCGGGCGCGGGGTCCGCGGGGCGGACTGGGGAGTCGTCTCGGTCATGCGTCGGCCCCCGCCCGCGTCAGGAGCCGGTCCGCGTAGGACCGAGCGCGGGCCAGGGTCGGCCATCCGGAGGTGATCAGTTCACCCGCCGAACAGTGGACGCCCCACCCGCCACGGCCGCGCACGGTCCGGCAGATCAGGTAAGACGTCGTCCCGTCCGTGACCGTGGTCACGCGGCCGGAGCCGCCGACGGGGGTCACACGGGGATCTGTGGTCAGGGCGGGTTCTTGCTGGGTACTCTTGGAATGCACTTGATTCCTCGCTAGGGGATCGATGCCAAGCCCTGGGAGTCGTGTCCCGGGGCTTTCGGCATGTCTGGGGTCGGGTGCCTGCGGTGTGACCCCGCCGAAGCGGGGTCGTGTGGTCACGGAGCGCGGGCCGGGGTGAGGCGGAGCCACCCCCTTTGAGGGGTCAGGGCACGAGGGGCCGGAGCCGGGAGAGCTATCCCCGCCGGCCGAATCCCGAGGGAGAGCAGGAACGCCACCAGGGCGGCCCGAACCTGCACCGGGAGGGCCGCGAAGGCACGCACGAACGCGCGGGCGACGGACCGCCGCCCGGCCGGGGTCATGCCCTTGACCATGGCGACGATGCGCCGGTCTACGTCCTGCGGGGGCAGACCCTCGTATCCGCCGAATCGCCAGATGATCAGGAACTCTTCCTCGGTCATCCGGAGGAACATCTCCAACAGGCCGTCAGCCTTGTGCACGGTGCTCACCCCCTTCGCGGTCGTCGTCGTCATGGGTCAGGCTCCGAGGGGGAGCGGGATCGTCAGGGAGTTGGTCCCGACCGTGGCCCCGCTCGCCTTCATCGCGCGGTACATCTGCGCCAGGGCGACTCCGGCGGCCATGGCCAGGGCGGCGGCGGCCACCAGGAGCAGGGCCTCGGATACCGGGATGTAGCGCGTCCGGCCGTGGCCTCCCTGCTCAACGACCGTGACCCCGCAGCGTCGAACGGTGTAGTTCACCGCCGGGTAGTCACCAGTCGTACGGGCCACGTCGGAAACCGGCACGGTGCCCTGCGGGGTCACTCGCCAGCCCGAAGGGACCGGGGGAGCCTCGGGGGCGAGCGTCGCGGTAGCGGTCACGTCTCCCAACTCCTTTCGATAATTGCTATCGATCTTAGGGGGAGTCAGGTCCCCCACGCCACTCCTGAGTCGGGTGAATCTGGCGTGTCGATCCCGGCCCGGATCGTCTGTACGTCAACGCTGCTGCCGGTACGTCAACTAGGTGACGTACGGCGGCCCCCGAGGACCCGCTCGTCTTCCCGGCCGGGACCGAGGACGCCCTCGGGAAGCGGGAACGGCCCGGCCCTCGATGCGGGAGGGCCGGGCCGTGCGGTCAGTTGATCCGGGTCATGCCGTCCGGGAGGGGAGGCTCGGGGAGTCCGGCCTCCCGAGCTGCTGCTCGGTCCCGGAGCCAGGCCCGGAAGTCGCGGACCGCCGCGCGGTCACCCTCGGTCAGTACGGTCCGGGGGTCGTTGCCGCACCCGCCCCTCAGAAAGGGGGTTCCTCGGTGTACCCTCCGTCCTGCGCCTGGCCGTTCGCGGCGGCACCCGCCGGGGCTCCGGCCGGGACCGCCGGACGGGTGCGGGAGGCACTGGCCCACGCGTCGTCACCCGGGGCCGATCCCTGGGACTTGGCCACCTTCGTCACGGTGGCCGTGGCGAACGTCAGGTCAGGGCCGACCGCGGACCCCTCGACCTCCCACGCCGAACGCTTCTCGTTCGTCTTCTCGTCCGTCCACGTCCGCTGTCGCAGGTCGCCCACGACCAGGACGCGCATCCCCTTCGTGAGAGTGCCGGCCGCGTTCTCGGCCAGGGACCGCCACACCGTGACCCGGTGGTAGTCGGTCCCGGCCTCCCGCCACTCGTTCGTCTGCCTGTCGAAGGTGCGGCGGTTGACCGCTACGGAGAACTTCGCCACGGCGGCCCCGCTCGGGGTGAAGCGGAGTTCGGGGTCGTCGGTCAGGTTGCCCACGATGGTGATCGGGGTGCCGTTCGTCGTCATGCTGTCTGCCTCCTGCTCGATGGGTCGGTGTCGTCGGGGGGGTGAAGGGAAGTGCCGGCCGGACGGCCACGCCCGGGCCCGGCGGGGTGCCGGGCCCGAACGTGATCAGCCGGAGGACGAAGGGGCGGGGTCGAAGAGTTCCAGTTGCCCGGCCACGGGGGAGACCCCCCGGGCCTTGAGCCGCCGGTACTCCGCCGCCACCCACGACCGGGAGTAGCCGGTCAGTTCGACGGCCGTGCTCTGTGGCTGTCCGGTGGTGTAGCTGTCGCGCACGATCTCTAAGGCTCGGTCCCGGGTCATCTGCTCGGACATGGGTCCCCCTCGGATGGTCGGGTGTCGCGGTGTCGCGGTCGGTGTCGCGGTCGACCGCGACAGGGGTTGTCGCGGTGTCGCGGTCGGGTCAGAGGTACTGACCCTGGTCTGTCGCGGGGAGCTTGCTGCTCTGTCGCTGCATGGCGCGGGCGACGGTCTGTCGCGTCGTCTCGGGGCGGTAGGCCCGGACCCGAGCTAGAACCGTGTCGCGGTCGGTGACGCCCGCGGTCATGGCCTCCCGGACCATCTGCGCGACGCTCGGTGTCGCGTCGCCCGCGGTCGGGACCGAGGGGGCCGGGGCGGGGGTTGTCGTGATGGTGTCGCCCACGACAGCGGACCCGCTCGTCTCCAGGCCAGAGACCCGCTCCCGCGACGTCGCGGTCTGTCGCTTGGTCATCAGGTCGACAACTCCGGGCACGGCGGCGGCGGGGGCCGGAGCGGCGGGGGCCGCCTCGGTGTCGCGGTCGGCCGTCGCGGTCGCTACCTGCGGTGTCGCGGTGTCGCGGTCGGTGTCGCGGTCGACCGTGACGGGGGTTGTCGCGGTGTCGCGGTCGGTGTCGTGACGCGGGGCGGGGAGTGTCGCGGTCCAGTCGTGACGCGTCGCGATGGTCGCCAGACCCGCGACAGACTTCCGGCGGACGACGCGCGACACGATGGCCGCCTCGGCCGCGTCCGCGTCGGCCGGGTCCAGTCCGTGACGCGCCGCGTCGATCGCGGCGGCCAGCTTGGCCGCGCGGCGGGAGCGCTTGCGGCTCCCCTCGGATGCGGCGGCCACCCGGTCGGCCAGGTCGACCGCGCGGTCCGCGGCACGGCTCCGGGCGATGGCCGCGGAGTCGGCTCCCCGCCGGCCGATTCCCAGGGAGGCGGTCAGCCGCTCCCGCAGCTCCCGCAGGGCGGCCCCGATCAGGCCGTCCGACTTCTCCCCGGACATGCGCAGTTCGAGACCCAGGAGCAGGTGGAGCATCACGGCCAGGAGCACGGGCCCGAGGACCACTCGGACCGGTCCGCCGACCCCGCCGGACACCTGAAAAGCGGGGATGGCCTGCACGAGTACGGCGGCGTAGGCCAGATACGCGGGTCCCTTGGTCCGGGTGGCCCACGCGTACACCGTGAGCGCCACGATGGCCGCCTCGGCCACCCCGCACAGGAGAGCGCGCTCCACGTCGTTGGTGATGTTCAGTGCGTCCCCGAGGAACCGGAACGAGGTGTCAGCGGACATGCCGAGGGCCAGGGCGGCGGGGGCGAGCAGGCCCAACGTCGCGGCCTTGGTACGGGACATGTGCGGCATGGCGGGGACCTACTTCCTCTTGCTCTGTACGACGACGCTCTGGACGACCTTGACCGAAAGTGTGTCGCTTCCCGGCCTCTTGCGGCACAGAAGCGCCAGGGCTACCGCCAGAACCACGGCTCCGCCCAGGTAGGGGGCCGCCGCCGACACGGCCGACACGGCGGCCCCGAGGGCGAGCGACAGCCCCCAGACGACGAATCCGACGACTCCGGCCATGGCCGACACGGCGGCGGTCACGGCCGACGCACGCCAAACCCAGCGGGGGACGACCGGGTCCGTGTCCGGTTTTGCCAGGGCGGCGGACTGGGGGATCAGGGCGCCCGAGGCCACCAGGGCGGCGGCGTGCTGCTGCCGCTCCCATGCGGCGAGCAGGTCGGCCGTGGACGGGATCGCGGGCCGCTCCGGGGCCCCCTCGGGCCGCTCGGACGGGGTCACCAGGGAGGCCGGGGTGTCGGGGATCAGGAAGCGGGCCAGGTCGTCCGGCGTGACCTCCCGGCCCGGTGCGGGATACTCGCTGTTGCTGCTCACGGGGTACTCCTTCGTGGGTGTCAGGGCCCGGTGTCAGGGCCCGTGTCAGGCGGTGTCAGGGCGGTGTGTCAGCCGCTCTGACACCGCGTCTACCTGGGGACTTGGTGTCAGGTGTCAGGCCGTCAGGCTGACGTCAGAGCCGGGACGATGCGGTACTTGTGGCCCCCCGCGGGGACGAGTCGGCCCTCCCGACCGAGGCGCCCGAGCTCCCCCGCGACCCACGGCCGGGACCGGCCGATCTGGTCGCAGTAGTCCATGAAGTCCTTCGTCTGGACGACCATCCGGCCCTCGGATTCGAAGTGCCGGAGGATCTCCTCCATGGCCGCCTTCGGGTCGTCCGGCTCGTCCCCGGCCGCCGCCCCGAACATGGGCGCGTCGATCGCCTCGGGGAGTTCCTGCTCGGGGTCGATCCCCTCGTCCTCGGGGTCCACCAGGGGTTCGGTTTCGGTCATGTCGTCGTCCGTCCTGGCGGCACGCTGCGGGCCGCCCTCGGGGGCGGTGCCCGCGTTCGGGCGCTCGCGGTCGGTGTAGATCTGTCCGGCGACCGAGGCGGCGGCGGTGGCCGTCACGTCGTCCACGGGCATCCGGACCGAGGCGAACTCTCGGGTGACCCACTCCAGCGTCACGGGGTTGTTCCGGAACGTCCGGCTCGGGGTCGACCACAGTTCCTCGTCCACCCCGGCCTGTACGAGGTAGCAGTAACCGGGCCGCTTGTTGCCCCACGCCCCGGGGTTGGCGCCCGCGTCCAGCACTTCGGACGGGAGGGCGAAACCGGCGTCCCGCTCGTCCACGCCCATGCACAGTGCGGACGGGAGGGAGGCCCGGGTGTCGGTGCTGATCTGGTAGCCGCTCGCGCGCTGCATCGAGACCACCAGGGAGGCGCCGGCCGAACGGGCTTCCTGCGCGATGCCGGTGAACGCGTCGTCATCGACGGCCCGCAGGGTGTTCGCCGCTTCCTCGAACCAGCCGACCAGGTACGGCATACCGGGGCACCCGCACGCCGTGCCGTCCTCCCGGCAGGTGTGCGCGGGGTCGTCCTGGCGGACCGCGGCGGCGGGCTCCCACGACCGGTAGGAGTGCGAGCCGAGCCACAGTTGCCGGGCCGGGATGACCGCCTCGAACGCTGCGATCATCACCGCCGCCCCGTCCTGCGTCGTGACGACCCAGTCGCACGCGCCGAACGCCTCCCCGAGGTCCTGGCCGCGCTTCGGGTCCGACAGCCACACGGCCACGTCCCGGCGGGTGAGGACTTCCGCCATGACGTCGAGAGCCGCCTCGGTCTTGCCGGAGCCGGTCACGCCCATGACGAGCAGGTGGATTGCCTGCGGGAGGGTGAGGTGCAGCTCCCGGCCGTCGTCGTACACCCCGATGACGAGCGGTTCCGCGATGGAGCCGCCCGGGGCGGACGGGCCCGGGTACCAGATGACTTCCTTGAGCATGTCGTTCGGGACGATGACCAACTCGCCCTTGCGCGCCGACTCGGGGTCGGGCCGGTAGCGCACGGCCGTGGTCGGCACGTCCAGCGCGGACGCGACCCGGGGCAGGCTCTTGGCCATGTCCGCGTTGGTCGCCTCCCCGGCCGGGAGCGCGTACGGCACGGTGACCTTGTTCGGCTCCACCTTCGCCGTGCCCAGCTTCGTACGGGCCAGACCGACCTTCTCCAACAGGCCCTTGTCCGAGGACTCCCCGACCGCGTCAGGGTTGCGCCGCATGACCATGCGGACGTTCCACGACAGGGCCAGGACCGGGCCGCCCATGGCGTACAGGTCGATCACGGGGTGAGTGATCGGACCGGACAGGGCGGCGGCGGTCACCCACACCGACCCCGCCGCAACCGTGATCGCGGAGTGCAACCGGCGCTGAGCGCTCGTCCCCCGGCCCGCCCACCACGTCGCACCGGTCAGCGCGACCGAGGCGAGCGTGAGACCGGCCGCGCCCCACGGGGAGTCAGCCCACATCAGGTGTGCGCCCTCCCCGACCACGCCCACGCCCACGACCCCGAGCCACGGGGGCAGGTGCGGCTTTGCCCGGTGCAACAGGTACTTGCCGACCCCCGCGAGTGCCGACTCGCCCTTGAGCTGTTCCTCGTGCTGCTGCTCGATGTCCTTCTCACCCATGACCGCCCCTCCCCTTACTGCTGAGCCCAGTCCATGCGCGGACCCTGGGGGCGCCGGGCACGGTGCTTGACGCGGTTGATCTCTTCCTCGTACGCCTGCTGGAAGGCGGCATAGGTGGCCGCGGCGTTCTTCGCGGCGGAGGCGGCGGCGTCCGCGGACTTCCGCAGCTTCCGCGAGACCTTCCAGGCCCGGGCCTTCGAGCCGCCGATACGGCCCTCGGGGTCCGGGACCGTGGACAGAACGCCCTTCAGGATCTCGGCACCCATGGCCACCTCGAACGAGAGCGTCACCATGACGGCCCGCAGGTGGTTGCAGTAGTTCCGCACGTCCGCCGGAGAGGTGAACTCGGGCGGGGGGAGCAGGGCCTCGGAGTGTCCGCCCCGGCCTCCCTGCGCGGGGACCGAGCCACGGCTCCCGCCGCCGCCCCCGCTGTTGTTGGTCTTGTTCTGCGACAGGTTGAGCGTGAACGAGGGGGCGAACGACGCGCCGAACTTCGCGGAGTCGTTCTTGCTGTTCTTGCCGCCCGTAGCGGCTGCGGTCGGTGTGCTCACCGGTTGATCTCCGATCCCTTGCGGTGACGGGGGCAGGCGCAGGGCGGCCAGATGATCGCGTCCCACGGGTGCACGTCGCAGTCGTCCGGCCAGATCTCCCGAACGGGCGACCACGTACGGCCGCTGTCCCGACTGATCCGCATCGTCATCAGGGGCCGGTCGGCCGGTCCGTCGTGCTCCATTGCGACTCCCTGCGCTCTCGGTAGGGACTTCCCCATAGGAAGTGCCTTCCTGTAGGAAGTTAAGGGATCAGTCCGGTACCGTCAACCACATCCGATAGGAAGCGAGGAACCGATCATGGCCGGGACCGTGGAGCGCATGGCCGCCTACCTGCGCGCGAGGATCGACCTGGGGACGCTCGAACCGGGCAACAAACTCCCCCCGACCGGCGCGCTCATGAGTCAGTTCGACCTGAGCGACAACGCCGTATACCGGGCAATCGCCCTGCTCAAAGCCGAGGGCTACCTCGTGTCACAGCAGGGGAAGGGCGTGTTCGTCGCGCCCCGCCGAAACCTGATCGCCGGAGCCCAGCGCATCCGCGGCATCACGCAGGCCGGGGAGACGATCCACCACAAGCGAAGCGAGCGGGTGCCGGCGCCCGACTGGGTGGCCTCGTTCCTCGGGGAGGGCGAGTGCGTCAACCGGGTCCGCACCGTGCAGCGCGGTGACTTCGTCCGGGAGGCGTCGCAATCCTGGGTGCACGTCGACGTGGCGGAAGTCGTCCCCGAGATCGACCTCCCCGAGCCGTGCGACCCGACATGGCAGGCGGTCTATGCGGAGCGCTCCGGCAACGCCGTTCAGGCCGTGGCCCGGACCGTTGACGCCCGGATCACGACCGACGACGACCGGGCCGCCCTGAATCTCGAAGGGGACTTCGCCGTCCTGGTCCTGCGCAGCGTCTACGCGACGGGGGACAAGGTGATCGGCGTGGGGGAAGCGGTGTACGCCCCGGGCTATCCGCTCTCCGTCACCTGACCCGACCGGCCCCGCACCCTTCCCCCGGCCCCGAACGGCCCTCGGTCCACCCGGACCCGAGGGCCGTTCGTATTTCCGGATCACCCCGGAATACCCCGTGAGATCATCGAATGTGACACCGCGCCAGGAACCAGCGGAAAGGGGGGAGACGTGCGAACCGTCCCCGTACAGATCGTGTGTCGTAGCTGTGCCGAGCCGTACCGGACGACGGTCCGGGGCGGGAACACCCGGTGCCCGCACTGCCGTACCTCCCGCCACGTCCGCATGGATCAGGAGTGGGAAGGACCGGTGACCCCCGACATGTCCGGAGCCGCCTCCCGGGCCGTGGAAGTCGCCACCCGACCCGCCGTGTGGGTCGAATGCCGGTGCGGCCATGAGTGGCAGTCCCTGGCCCGGGACCGGATGACGATCCGGTGTCCCGAGTGCGGCACCGGGCAGCGCGTGCCCTACCGGACCGACGCGAACACCGGGCCGTCCCCCGAGGGCTACCGGCCGCCGCCACCCCCGCCCCGGGCCCCTCGGGTCCGCCCTGCGCCCGTGTGGGAGCCGGACGACGACCCGGAAGACGAGTGGGAGCCGGACGAGCCTCCCCGCTCGTCCCTGGCCGACTGGATGCGCTCCGGGGGCCGGAACGAACTCGCCCGAGCCTTCCCTCCCGGCGGGGCGCCCCGGGGCGGACTGGCGGGCATCCTGGCCGCGTTCGGAGCCAGGACCCCCGCGGCTCCCGCTCCCGCTCCCGCTCCCGCGCCCGCGCGTCGAGCAGCTGCTCCCCGCCCTGCTCGTCCGGCCGTGCCCAATCCGCCGGCACTCGCCCCCACCGCCCCGGCCGGAGCCGCCTCCGTGCTACCGGTCGACCCCCAGACGCTCCCCGAGCGCGAGCAACGGCGCCGTGACGATGTGTGCCAGATGGTCAGGTCCCTGGGGACCTCCCTGCTCGTCTGGTACAACCAGCCGCCGGGACGCTGTGAGGCACTGGACACGAACCAGCCGAGCGACCGCCAGAGGTGCCCGGGCATCGCAGCGTTCGCCGTGCGCTTCCGCCGGGACGTGACCGAGGCGGACGCGTTCACCTGCGCCGCGCACGCCCGGCCCCTGGCCGCCACGGCGGACCGCGCGCCGTACATCACGGCCACGGTCTACCGGCTCCGGTAGAAACGAATTCCGCGCACCGCGCCAGACCAGCACTGCACACCGGAAATACCGCGTGCGCGCACGTTGAAGAACAACACCGCGCCAGCAACCAGCAAACCAGCGGACAGCGAAGGTACCCGCACGGAAACAACGCGTTGGCGCGGTCGACCAGCACCCGCCGGAGTACCGTCTCCGGCACCCCCGCGGCCCCTGCTCCCTCCCCCCGGAGCGGGGGCCGGTCCGCGCCCGGGAGCCGCCGCTCGTCCCGGCCGCGTTCGTCGCGTACGTCATCACGGACCGCTGTACGTCATCCGGTTGACGTACCGGGCCGCCCGTACGTCACCGCGCCTTCCCGGCCGGGGAGGACCGGCTCGTCCGCCGCCCTCCCGAGGGCCGCCTCGGGGGCCGCCTTCCCACTTCCCCCGCGCGCCTTCCCACTTTGCCGGGGGCCGCTCGTCCGGCTCGTCCGCGGCCCGCAGGGGAGCCGGGCGCCCTCGGTCCGGCGCGGGTCCCCCGAGGGCCGCCTCGGGCGCCTTCCCACGGAACGGGCCCGAAGTGGGATGGAGGCTCACCCGCCCTGACCTGCGCCCTTCCCACTCTGGCCCGGTCGCTCGTCCGGCTCGTCCGGGGTCCGCAGGGGGGCCGGGCGCCCTCGGTCCGGCGCGGGTCCCCGAGGGCCGCCTCGGGCGCCTTCCCACACGCCTTCCCACTTTGAAGTGGGAAGGACTCCCAAAGTGGGATGGAGTTTTAGGCCCCTGACCTGCGCCCTTCCCACTCTTCCCACTCTTCCCACTTTCCCAGGCCCCTCCGTACGTACGACTTCCGGCAGGTGCGGGAAGGGGTCGGGCCGCCGCCCTCGGACCCCCGCCCCGAGGGCCGCCTCGGGGCCGCCGCCCGGGCGCCTTCCCACTTTGAAGTGGGAAGGACTCCCAAAGTGGGATGGAGTTTTAGGCCCCTGACATGCGCCCTTCCCACTCTTCCCACTCTTCCCACTTTCCCGGGCCCTTCCGTAGGTAGGGCCCGGAGCCCTCCCAGGGGCAGGGGCCGCCGCTCGTCCTGGCCGTGGCCGCCTCGGTCGGCCGGCACTTCCCCGGGCCCTCCCGAGGACCGGCTCGTCCACGTCCTGGCCGTCCTGCTCGTCCGCCC
>NZ_JNWO01000055.1 GCF_000716435.1 Streptomyces xylophagus | reverse complement strand
TACTGTTCTACAGCCCGACCAAGCCCGGAAACTGCGCGGACATCACCCACGCCCACCAGCCAGGACTGGCCAAACTCCCGGCCGACGGACCCGCGGCCGAGATCCTCGCCGATGCCGGCTACCAGAGTCTGGGTGCTCAGACCGGCGGACGCATGGTGACACCACCACACCGCAAGCTCAAGAAGAACGCCCCGGACCGGCACGAGGAGATCTACGAGCGCCAGCGCAAAGCGCACTCCTCACGCCGCATCCGCGTCGAGCACGGCACCGCCCACCTAAAAACCGGCGGCCCCTGGCCCGCCACCCCGACCGCCGCGAACACATGAGCGACACCGTCCAAGCCATCGCCAGCCCGCTGTCCCACCAACAGATCACCGACCTCAAACCCGCACGGCAGAAGTGAACCCGGAACCCCACTGGAAGTCCTCGACGTCTCACTGTCGACCGTTCACGAGTTCGTCAGTGCCGCGTGAGATCACGCCGAACGCCCCGCCCCCGGTACGGCCTCGGGGCGGGGCGCTCTCCTGCGGTGCCTTACGGCGTCAACTCCCGCTCTGCGCAAGCTCCTTGGCCGCCCGCCCAGCCGCCCGCCCCGGCAGCGCGAACATCAGCAGGAAGATCACGCCCATGACCGCGGCGACCCAACCCAGCGCGTTCTGGAAGGCGTTCACGAAGGCCGGGCCCACCTGCGCCGGGGTCAAGCGGTCGCCGATCGAGCCGAAGAAGACCACGGACACCAGCCCGAGCCCGAGCGCATTGCCCATCTGCTGCACGGTGTTGATGAGCCCGGACGCGGAACCCGCGTGCTCGCGCGGTACTTCGGAGAGGATCGTGTCGGTGAGCGGGGCGAAGATCAGGCCCATGCCGGCGCCCATCACGACGAGCGGGAGCGCCATCTGCCAGGAGGCGATGGCCAGTTGGTACCGGTCGGACTCCCAGAGGTAGAGCAGTACGCCCACGACCATCACCAGCGCACCGGCCTGGAGGACGTTGCGTCCGCCGACGCGCGGGACCAGCTTCTGGACGGACATCCCGGCCGCCACCGAGACGGCGACCGAGAACGGGACTCCGGTCAGTCCGGCCCGCAGCGGGCTCCAGCCCAGGCCGATCTGCATGTACAGCGTCCAGACGAGGAAGAAGATGCCGAGTCCGACGCCGAACACGGTCTGCACGGCGATACCGGCCGCGAAGCTCTTCACCTTGAACAGCGACAGCTCGACGAGCGGCGAACCGTCCCGCTCGGCCTTCCGCTTCTCGTACGCCACCAGGCCGACGAAGACGCCGATCGAGCCGGACATCGACACGAACCCCCAGGCGGGCCAGCCCAGTTCGTCGCCGCGGGTGAGGGGGTAGAGCAGCATCAGCAGCCCGAGGGTGACCAGGGCGACGCCGACGAGGTCCAGCTTCAGCGCGCGCGGAGCCTTGGACTCGGTGATGAAGCGGCTGCCGAGGATCAGGCCGGCGATGCCCACCGGCAGGTTGATCAGGAAGATCGGGCGCCACTCCAGCCCGAACAGGTTCCACTCGGTGAGCAGGGCGCCCAGCAGCGGGCCGGAGACCGCGCCCAGGCCGACGATCGCGCCGAAGAGCCCGAACACCTTGCCCCGCTCGTGCGCCGGGAAGGTGGCGTGCACGATCGACAGCACCTGCGGCACCATCATCGCGGCCATCCCGCCCTGGAGGATGCGCGAGGCGACCAGCATCTCCGGGTTCGCGGCGAAGCCGCACAGCGCCGACGCGAGCGTGAAGCCGCCGATCCCGACGAGGAACAGCCGCTTGCGGCCGTAGATGTCACCCAGCCGCCCGCCGGTGATCAGCCCGGCGGCGAAGGCCAGCGCGTAACCGGCCGTGATCCACTGGATCTGGCTGAAGGAGGCGCCCGCGTCCCGCTGGATGGACGGGATCGCGACATTGACGATCGTGACGTCGACGAGGTCCATGAAGGCCGCGGTCATCACGATCGCGAGGGCGAACCAGCGCCGCCGGTCGGCCGCGGCGGTCACGGGGACTGCGGGGGCCGGGCTGTCCACAAGGGTTTCGGTGGAGGTCATGGCTTGAAGCTATGACCCCATTAGGTCAGATCGTGTCCTAGTTCTACGGCATCCTCGAACTCATGACGACGACGGAGAGTTCATGACTACGACGGAGAGCTCATGACGACGGACACCCCGGCCCGGCTCCTCCAGCTCCTCTCCCTCCTCCAGACGCCCCGCGAGTGGCCCGGCGGCGAGCTGGCCGACCGGCTCGGGGTCTCCCGGCGCACGGTCCGGCGGGACATCGACCGGCTGCGCGAACTCGGCTATCCCGTGCAGGCGACGCTCGGCTCCGACGGCGGCTACCGGCTCGTCGCGGGCAAGGCGATGCCGCCGCTGGTGCTGGACGACGAGGAGGCGGTGGCGATCGCGGTCGGGCTGCGCGCGGGCGCCGGGCACGCGCTCGAGGGCGTGGACGAGGCGTCCGTACGGGCACTGGCGAAGCTGGAACAGGTACTGCCCGCGCGCCTACGGCACCGGGTCGCCACCCTCCAGGCCGCCACGACCCCGCTGACCAGCGGAGACGGCGCGAGCATCGCCCCCGAGACACTCACCGTGATGGCCTCGACGGTGGCCGGCCGGGAGCGGCTGCGCTTCGCGTACCGCGCCAAGGACGGCACCGAGTCGCGCCGCGTGACGGAACCGTACCGACTCGTCTCGACCGGCCGCCGCTGGTATCTCGTCGCCTACGACCTCGACCGCGAGGACTGGCGGACGTTCCGGGTCGACCGCGTGAGCACCCCCTTCGCGACGGGAGCCCGCTTCACCCCGCGCGAACTGCCCACGGGAAGCGCGGCGGAGTACCTGCGGCAGTCGATGTACCGCCGCCAGGAGACCTACGACTACTCCATAACGTTCGCCGCCCCCGCCGACGTCATGGCGACCCGCATCCCGGCCTGGCTCGGCACACCGGAGCCCCTCGACGAACACACCTGCCGCCTGCGGGCCACGACCGGCGACGCGGTGCGGTGGCTCGCCGTCCGGCTGGCCATGCTGGAGTGCGATTTCACGGTGCAGGAGCCGGAGGAACTGGCGAGGTGCGTACGGGAGTTGGGGCAACGGCTCAGTCGGGCGGGCGGCGGGGCCTGAACCCCCAGCGACCTCAGGAGCGCACCCCCGCGCACCTCACAGCACGCCCGCCGTAGCTCACAGCGCACCCCGCGCCGCCCCCAACTCCCCCCAGGGAAAGTCCCGCAACGCCCGCAGGTTCCGCAGTGCCAGCTCCGCCGGTCCCGCCACCGCACGTCCCTCCGCCTCCCCCGACGCCCACCCCTCAACAGCCGTCCGTACGGCCGCACTTGCGACGGCGGCGGCGAAGCGCAGCTGCGGGGAGGCCACGGACAGGGACAGGTCGGCGACGGTGTCGTCGCCCTTGGTGATCCGTTCCGCCAGCACCTCGCCCAGGGTTCGTTCCGAGGCCAGGCAGACCTCCGCCCACACCCTGCGCAGGGCGGGGCTGGATTCCGCCAGGCCGATCAGGGTGCGCAGCCATGGCCAGGAGTTCATGGAGACGCCCACCCCGGGGGTGAGCGTGTGGCGTACCCCGTGTTCCAGGGCCTCCGGTACCGACAGTGCGAGCGGGGCCGCGCGTACCGCCTCCGCCCAGCGCTCGGCGCCGGCCGCGTAGAGCGGGGCGACGGCCTCTTCCTTGGTGGCGAAGTAGCGGTAGAAAGTGCGGGGGGCGATGCCGACGGACTGGGCGATGTCCTCGGCGCGGGTGCCCCGCAGCCCGTGCTTGACGAAGAGTCCGGCCGCCGCCCGGGCGATCTCCATCCGGGTCTCGGCCTTGCGCCGCTCGGTCAGCGAGAGCGGTGCGGAGGGGGAACCGGTACGGGAATCCGAGGCTGGGGTGGGGCTGCTCACACCGGCAGGCTATGCCTCTATGGCACAATCTGCCATTCGGCGGGCCACCCCGGGGTTCAGGTACGGGGTGCCCCGCCGTCCCAGCATGTCCGCACCCCACGCACCCCACGCACCACCCCACACGCGAAAAGACCGGGCTTCGACGCCTGGGGGGACAGGCGCCGAAGCCCGGCTGGGAGAGTCCCGGCGCCGGGGGGGGATTGCGTCGGGACTTGGCTCAGGAGGTCTCGGGGCAGTGCCCCGGACCCGAACTCCCGGGCCCTGAAGTCTTGTTCCCAGGGCTCAGGAGGTTGAAGCGGCGGTACGCAGCCATGTTCGCGCGGTCTCCCGCCACCCGGCGTACGCGGTCCGGCGCGCACCGATCTCGTGCGCGCCCCCGCGTCCACCGGGCCGCGGCCGGAGGCCGGAAGCCAGCGGCCGGAACATGGAGCCGTAGGGCCGCTTACGCCGCCGCGTCGAAGCCGGTCTGGCTGGCCAGCTTCTTCAGTTCCAGCAGTGCGTGCTTCTCGATCTGGCGGATGCGCTCGCGCGTCAGGCCGTGCTCCTTGCCGACCTCGGTGAGCGTGCGCTCCCGGCCGTCCTCCATGCCGTACCGCATCTTGATGATGGAGGCCGTGCGCTGGTCGAGGCGGCCGATCAGGTCGTCCAGTTCCTCGCTGCGCAGCAGGGTCATCACGGACTGCTCGGGCGAGACCGCGGAGGTGTCCTCGAGGAGGTCACCGAACTGCGTGTCGCCGTCGTCGTCCACCGACATGTTCAGCGAGACCGGGTCGCGCGCCCAGTCCAGGACGTTCGTCACGCGCTCCGGGGTCGTGTCCAGCTCGGCGGCGATCTCCGCGTGCTCGGGCTCCCGCCCGTTCTTGCGGTTGAACTCGCGCTGCACCCGGCGGATCCGGCCGAGCTCCTCCACCAGGTGGACGGGGAGCCGGATGGTCCGGGACTGGTCGGCGATCGAGCGGGTGATGGCCTGGCGGATCCACCAGGTCGCGTACGTCGAGAACTTGAAGCCCTTGCGGTAGTCGAACTTCTCGACCGCGCGGACCAGGCCCGCGTTCCCCTCCTGGATCAGGTCGAGCAGGGGCAGGCCGCTACGGGGGTAACGGCGGGCCACGGCCACGACCAGACGGAGGTTGGACCGGATGAAGACGTCCTTGGCACGCTCCCCCTCGGCGACCAGGGCCTCCAGCTCGGCGCGGCTGGCGTCCGCCTGGGACGTCTCCTCGCCGTCGAGAACCTGGCGCGCGAACACGCCCGCTTCGATGGTCTGTGAAAGCTCGACTTCCTTGGCGGCGTCGAGCAGCGGTGTACGCGCGATTTCGTCGAGATACATGCCGACCAGGTCGCGGTCGGCGATCTCGCCGCCATGGGCGCGAACACTGCGCGCCACGCCGGAGGTCTCGCCGGAGGCGGACTTACGACGGGCGACGGCACGGGTTGCCATGCGTGCTCCCTTGCGATGGTGGGTCGGTCAGCAGGTGTTCGTCAGGTGTTCCTGTGATGCCTCGGCACTCTTCTCGTGTGCCCTGCATCTGATGGAAACAACGACTGGAATCCGGACAGAATTCCCAACCCGCTCCCCTATTTTTCTGATCTTGCAGTACCCTGTCCGGCCACAAGGGGGTAACGATGCCGTCGGAACATACAGAGGTGCAGGTCAGGCCAGGAGTCGAGAGTGACCTCGACGCCCTCACCGACATCTACAACCACTACGTACGCGAGACCCCGATCACCTTCGACACCGTCACCTTCGCGCCGGAGGAGCGCCGCCCTTGGCTGCTCTCCCACCCTGAAGACGGGCCATACCGCCTGAAGGTTGCCGTGGACGGGACCTTCCAAGGGAACTCACAGCGAATCCTCGGCTACGCCACATCCAGCCCTTACCGGGCGAAGCCCGCCTACTCGACCTCGGTCGAGGTCACGATCTACCTCGCTCCGGACGCCGCCGGCCGTGGCATCGGCACACTGCTCTACAAGGCCCTGTTCGCGGACCTGGCGACCGAGGACGTCCACCGGGCGTACGCGGGCATCGCACAGCCCAACGAAGCGTCCACGCGGCTGCATGAACGCTTCGGTTTCCGGCCGGTGGGGACCTACCGGGAGGTGGGCCGCAAGTTCGGCCGCTACTGGGATGTCGCCTGGTACGAGAAGGAGTTGTAGCTCCCGCAGGCCCTCGGTCTCGCCCTCGGTCCCAGGTTCTACGGCCGTCAGCCGAACTGCACCGACCGCTTCGCCATCCCCATCCAGAACCCGTCGATCACGGAGGGGTTCAGCGCCTCCGGGGTGTCCAGCTCACCGGTGGCCTCCGCCGCGCCCATGGTGACGAACAGCGGGGCGAAGTGCTCGGTGCGCGGGTGGGCGTAGCGCCCGGCCGGTGCCTTGTGGAGGAAGTCCAGCAGGCCGTCCCAGTCCCGGGCCTCCAGCGCGCGCCGGCCCCAGTCGTCGAACTCGGAGGACCAGGTGGGCACTCCCCCGCCGGTGTGGCGCAGTGCGGCCAGGTTGTGGGTGAAGAAGCCGGAGCCGACGATCAGGACGCCCTCGTCGCGCAGCGGGGCGAGCTTGCGGCCGATCTCCATCAGCTTCACCGGGTCGAGGGTCGGCATCGAGACCTGGAGGACCGGGATGTCGGCGGCCGGGAACATCTCGACGAGCGGGACGTACGCGCCGTGGTCGAGGCCACGGTCGGGGACGTCCTGCACGGGGATGCCCGGGGCGCGCAGCAACTTCCGTACGGATTCGGCGAGTTCGGGGGCGCCCGGGGCGTCGTAGCGGACCTGGTAGTAGTGCTCGGGGAAGCCCCAGAAGTCGTAGACCAGGGGGACCGGGTCGACCGCGCCGAGGGCGAGGGGGGCCTCCTCCCAGTGGGCGGAGACCATGAGGATCGCCTTGGGACGGGGGAGGTCGGCGGACCAGGCGGCGAGTTCGCCGGGCCAGATCGGGTCGTCCGCGAGGGGCGGCGCGCCGTGGCTGAGATAGAGGGCGGGCATGCGCTCCGGTGCGGCGGTGGACATGACGGTCACTCCCCAGGGTCGAACTCGACACTCGAACTGAATGCTTGAACTCTCAAACTTCCTGAGCGAGAGCTTACGCCCCATTTGTTTAACCTTCAAGGAGAGCTCTCGTACAGTGGAGTGCATGAACACGGCACCCGCGCCCGCTGACGAAGCGGCACCCGCTGACGAACCCCGCTGGCTCACCGCCGAGGAGCAGCGCGTCTGGCGCTTCTATGTGCAGGCCGGCACCCTCCTGGAGGACCACCTGGACCGCCAGCTCCAGCGGGACGCGGGCATGCCGCACATCTACTACGGCCTGCTCGTCAAGCTCGCCGAGGCCCCGGGCCGGCGGCTGCGGATGACCGAGCTGGCCATGTACGCGAAGATCACCCGCTCCCGGCTCTCGCACGCGGTGGCGCGGCTGGAGAAGAACGGGTGGGTGCGCCGGGAGGACTGTCCCTCCGACAAGCGCGGCCAGTTCGCGGTGCTGACCGACGCGGGGTACGAGGTGCTCAGCCGTACCGCGCCGGGCCATGTGACCGCCGTACGGCAGGCGTTGTTCGACCGGCTCACCCCGGAACAGCAGAAGTCCCTCGGCGAGATCATGGAGATCGTCGCCGAGGGACTTCAGCCGAACGAAGCGGGTGCGGATCTGCCCTGGCTCCGCTGAGCCGCTCAACTCAGGCGGAAACCAGGGCAGTTCCTGGGAGTCGTACGTACGGGGCGTCCCCTTCCCCGTACGTACGGATGGTGCGAAGGGGGTACGACCGGGTCGGGCGTCGTCAGTGGGCGACGACCGGGACCTTGAACTCGTCCTCGACTCCGTCACCGGAGGCGACCGGGTCGGAACCCTGCTTGCCGGCGTTGACGAGGACCGAGACGATCGCGGCGGCCGCCACCAGCATGCCGACGGCGAACCAGATGGCGTTGGTGTAGCCGTGCACCTGGCCCTGCAGCTGGACGAGCTGCTGCTGGGTCTTGGACGTACCGGCACCGGCGATGTGGTCCTTGATGTACGCGGTCGTCGCGGAGGCGGCGATCGTGTTCAGCAGGGCCGTACCGATGGCGCCGCCCACCTGCTGCGAGGTGTTGACCATCGCGGAGGCGACACCCGCGTCCCGGGGCTCGACGCCCAGGGTGGCCAGCGACATGGCCGGCATGAACGCCGTACCCATGCCGAGGCCGAGCAGCAGCATCGCGGGCAGGATGATCGAGGCGTACGACGAGCCAATCTCCAGCTGCGTCATCAGGAGCATGCCGACCGCGGCGACCAGGAAGCCGGGGCCCATGAGCAGGCGGGCCGGCAGGCGGGTCATCAGGCGGGTGCCGATCTGGGTCGAGCCGACCATCATGCCGACGATCATCGGCATGAAGGCGAAGCCGGTCTTGATCGGCGAGAAGCCCTTCACGACCTGCAGGTAGTAGGTGAGGAAGAGGAACGTGCCGAACATCGCGATGATGGCGATGCCGAGCGAGAGGTAGATACCGCCGCGGTTGCGGTCGGTGACGACGCGCAGCGGCAGCAGCGGGGCCTTGACCTTCGCCTCGACGACGACGAACGAGACCAGCAGGACCGCCGACGCGATGAAGAGCGCGATGGTCGAGGAGTCGCCCCAGCCGTTGGACTCGGCGCGGGTGAAGCCGTAGACGAGAGACACCAGGCCGAGGGTGGAGAGCAGGACACCCGGGATGTCGAGCGGGTTGCGGTTGCGGCCGCCTTCCGGCTCACGGATGACGAAGTACGCGCCGAGCGCGGCGACGATCGCGAACGGGATGTTCACGAAGAACGTCCAGCGCCAGTCCAGGTACTCGGTCAGCACACCGCCGAGGATGAAGCCGACGGCGCCGCCGCCACCGGCGATCGCGCCGTAGATACCGAACGCCTTGGCGCGTTCCTTGGCGTCCGTGAACATCACGGCGAGCAGGGAGAGAGCGGCGGGCGCGAGCAGGGCGCCGAACGCGCCCTGGAGGGCACGGGCGCCGAACATCATGGCGCCGGTGGTGGCCACACCGCCGAGGGCGGACGCGGCGGCGAAGCCGGTCAGGCCGACGACGAAGGCGCGCTTGCGCCCCCACAGGTCGGCTATGCGGCCGCCGAAGAGAAGGAGTCCGCCGAAGGCGAGGGCGTAGGCCGTGACGACCCACTGCCGGTTGCCGTCGGAGATGCCCAGGTCGGTCTGGGCGGACGGGAGGGCGATGTTCACGATGGTCGCGTCCAGCACGACCATCAGCTGGGCGAGCGCGATGAACGCGAGCGCTTTCCAGCGGTTGGCATGGGCTTCGTGCTCGGCGGCCTCGGAAGCCTTGTCGCCCTTGTCGAGAGCGCCTGGAGCGCTTCGGGCTGTTTCAGACATGGTGGTACCCACTTCGGGACTTCGTGACGGAAAAATACGGAAGAAGGACGTGTTCGGGACGGCTCATCTCCTACGAGGGGAGCCGGAGCTTGTTGTTGAGACAGGCGGGACGCTCTGAACTCATCGGTCAGGGCTGCCGGAGATCCTCCATCGTCGCTGCCTTGCCGGGCAGGACCGAGCGGGCCGGAGCCCGCAGTCCGTCCAGGAACAGCTGCAGGTGTCGGTGTACGAAGCGGTCGGCGCTGAGGCAACCGGTGCCCGCCGGGGGCCGGCTGAGCTGGGCCACGGCGACCATCAGGTCACCGACGCCCACGTCGGGCCGGAGCTGCCCGGACCGCCTGGCCCGGTCCATGATCTCGTCGATGAGCTGCTCGACCCGCTCGCGCGCGGCTTCCAGATCCGGGTGGAACTGGTCGAACGTGCTCGCGATCATCGGGCACAGCGCGCTGATCCGCTCGTCGGCGGACACGTGCACGAAGCGCTCCAGAGCGGCGAAGGCGTCGCCGGTCTCGTCGAGCGCCCGCTCGGCGGCCTCCGACGTACGGTCCATGACCGAGACCACGACCTCGCGAACGAGGGCGTCACGGTCAGGGAAGTTGCGGTAAAGCGTGGCGTTGCCGACGCCGGCCCGGCGGGCGATCTCGTCGAGCGGCACATCGGGGCCGAACTCGACGAACATCTCGCGGGCGGCGGTGACGATCCGCTCCCGGTTGCGCAAAGCGTCGGCGCGCGGCCGGGTCACCTTTCGCTGTACGGGGGTCATCGCGGTCGTCACGGCCAACTCCTTGAGTTACGGGTGGCGATCCGGGGACGGACTCCCCGTTTCGCTCGGACACATGGCTAAACGGGGAAACGGTCCCCGGTTATTTCCCGCCCGGCGAGACATTTGATGTGACCTGAGTCACACCCCATGGGGCCCGCACCACACGGTCGGTCTCCTCCAGCGCGCGCCCTCGCACCACACGACACAGGGTGATCGAAAGGGTGCAGCCGGAGACCGGCGGCTGCCGTGGCGCGAAGGGTCCCTGCATGCAGCCCAGCCGTCGGATACGCCCGCGCCGCGTGGCCGCCCTCGCGTCCGTGACCGTCCTGACCCTCGCGGTCAGCACCTCGGCCGGTACGGGACACCTCACCCCGGGCGCCATGACGGCGGCGGGCCCGGTCGCGCTCGCCCGCACCTCCGCACTCGGCGCCTGCATGATCAGCGGCCCCCTCGACACCGAGATGTCCGAGGGCATCCCCACCCCGGGCGGCTACTCCCGCTCCACCGGCACGGTCCACGCCCTGACCCTGATGGTCGACTTCTCCGACGCCCCCGGCCCGGGCACCGCGATGGACCGCTACCACGAGTTCTTCCCGCAGACCCAGGACTGGTTCCGCACCAGCTCCTACGGCCGCCTCGACTACCGCCCCGAGACCCCGGTCCCCCACTGGCTCCGCATGCCCAAGCCCTTCAAGTCCTACGGCATAGAGCGCGGCGCGCCCTTCGACCCCGGGTACCGGCAGCTCGTCCAGGACATCGTGGCCGCGGCGGACCCGACCGTGGACTTCCGCCAGTACGACCTCCTGAACGTGCTGGTCACCCCGAACGCGGGTCCCTCCGCCCTGGACACGGTCCTGTCGGTGACCTTCGCGGGCAACACGGAAGCCCCGGTCGCGGACGGCGTCCCGGTCTCGAACGCCTCCTTCGTCTACTCCCGCCAGGACGACGGCTCCGGCACCTACGCCCAGACCGGCTACCGGGTCCTCCCCCACGAGAACGGCCACGTCTTCGGCCTCCCCGACCTCTACACCCAGGAGGGCGGAGGCGCGGTCGGCCACTGGGACATCATGAGCGAGGACTGGGGCGCCGACAACGACCTCCTCGGCTGGCACAAGTGGAAACTCGGCTGGCTCGACCCGTCCCAGGTCAACTGCGCGATGAACAGGGGCACTTCGGAGTACACCCTGACCCCGCTGGAACGCCCGTCCACCGACGGCACGAGGCTGATCTTCGTCCCGCTCTCCCGACGCACGGGCTACGCCCTGGAGGTCCGCACCCACGAGGGCAACGACGAGGCGGTGTGCCGGCCCGGGGTCCTCATCTACAAGGTGGAGGCGGACGTGGACACGGGGATGGGCCCGGTGAAGGTGTACGACGCGCACCGGAACAGCGGCGGGTGCACGCGGAGCCCCAACGTCCACGCCGAACTGTCGGACGCGCCGTTCGGGGTGGGGGAGACGTTCCGGGATCCGGTGAGGGGGGTCGGGGTGGCGGTGACGGGGGTGGATGCCGCGGGGAACTATCGGGTGACGGTGACTCGGACGCGGTAGGGGGACGGGTGGGCTGGCCGGGTTGGGGCTTGTAGACAGGCCCGTCGCCGGTGGGCTCGGCTCGGTGGATGGAGCACGGCTCTCCTAAAGCCGGTGTCGCGGGTCCGGCGGCGGAGAGGGTGCGCCGGGCACGGGCCCGCCGTAGGGCCGTCGGCGGTGCCGGCGTGCGGCTCGGGCTTACCGTAGGGCTGCCGAGATTGCCGTACCGGAGAATCGATGCCCGCTGACATCACGCTGGACGACCACGCCGTCGCCGTGCCCGCCGAGGCGATCGCCCCGTTGATCCGGGGGGTCGCCGTGTTGCGGCAACTGACCGATGCGGGCGGCATGTTGAGCCTCAGCGGTCTCGAACGGGGCACCGGGCTCGCCCGTTCCACCGTCGACCGGATCACCGCGACGCTCGCCCGCATGGGATACGTCCGTCTCGACGGCCGGGACGCGATTCTCACCCCCCGGGTGATGGAACTCGGCAACGCCTATCTCGCCGCCCTGCGCCTGCCGGCCGTCCTGGACGCCCGCGCGGACGCCCTGGCCGACGAGTTGGACGAGTCGGTGTCGTTGGCGGTCGCCGACCGGGACGGCATCCGCTTCATCCACCAGGCCACCCGCCGCCGCGCGATGTCCCTGAGCTTCCGCATCGGCGACCTGCTGCCGGCCGAACGCACCGCGCCGGGACCGCTGTTCGCGACGGAGTGGACGGACGCGGACTGGCGGCGGTGGCGGGAGCGGCGGGCGACGGACCCGGAGGACAGGGGGTTCCCGGCCGTCCCGGTACGTTCGTCGCCGCCCGGACCCGACTTCGAGAGGTCGGCCGTACAGGCGCGCGAGGACGGCTGGGCGCTGGACGACCAGCTCATCGAACCGGGGCTGGTGGCGGTGTCCGTGCCGGTGCGTGATCCCCGTACCGGCACGATCGCGTGCGTGGCGAGCGTCGTGAGCCACACGAGCCGGCACACGGCGGAGGACCTGCGGAACACGCTGTTGCCGCGGCTGCGCGTGGCGGTCGGGGCGATGGAGGACGACCTGCGCGAGACGCCCCAGGGGGAGTCCGTCGCCGCCCCGTCCGGACTCGCGACCTGGACGGGGGCCTCGAAGCAGGAACTGGGCCGGGAGTTCATCGAGTCCCTGGCCCGCGGACTGACCGTCCTCACCGCCTTCGGCGAGGGCCGCGCCGAACTGACCCTGACGGAGGTCGCCCAGGCGACGGGACTGGCGCGGGCGACGGCCCGCCGGGCACTGATCACGTACGAGCACCTGGGCCTGGTCGCCCCGTCCGGCGACCGCCGCTTCACCCTCACCCCCCGGGTCCTGTCCCTCGGCTTCCCGCCCCTCTCCCGCACGACCCTCCCCGACCTCGCGCTCCCCCACCTCGGCACCCTCGCGGCCCGCATCCACGAGCCGGCGTCCCTGGCGATCCTGGTCGGCGACGACATCCAGTACACGGCCCGGGTCGCGACGAGCCGCGTGATGAGCGTGAACATCGCGGTCGGCACGCGTTTCCCGGCGTACGCGACGGCACTGGGCCGCGTGCTCCTGGCGGACGCCCCGCCGACGGACCGTGATCTACGTCCGCTGACCCCGCACACGCTGACCGACCCGACGGCGCTGGCAACGGCCCTGGAAACGGTCCGCTCACAGGGCTACGCCCTGGTCGACGAGGAGCTGGAGGTGGGCCTGCGCTCGGTCGCCGTACCGGTCCGCGACCGCACGGGCCGGGTCGTCGCCGCCCTGAACACGGCGACCCATGTGTCCCGCAGCACGGTCGAGGAGTACGTCCACGACATCCTCCCCGAGCTGACGACGACGGCGAACGACATCGAGGCGGACCTGAGGGTGGCGGGCCGCTTCACACGGGTGCCCTTGTCCTGACCCCGCCCCCCGCCCCCGCGTTGGCCGCCCGCACCGAACCACCCCGCCCAAATCCGCTACCCTGTCCTGGACCGCTCTCCGGGGCGGTCCGTCCCGCCTTCGTAGCTCAGGGGATAGAGCACGGCTCTCCTAAAGCCGGTGTCGCAGGTTCGAATCCTGCCGAGGGCACCAACACAGGGCCACCTGCCGATCTCGGCAGGTGGCCTTCTGCTTGCCAAGAGCGACGGTCAGGGAACCCTCGCCGCGTCGACAGGCTCCGCCTCCCCCTCCGTCTCCGCCAGCGCCCGGTTGCGGCGGACCGACGACCAGAACGACCACCCGATCAGTACGACCCCCACCAGCCCCGTGATGACCTCGTTGATCTGGTACTGGATGGTGACCATCAGGATCACGGCCAGGGCGCCGATCGCGTAGTGGGCGCCGTGCTCCAGGTAGACGTAGTCGTCGAGGGTGCCCTGGCGGACCAGGTAGACCGTCAGTGAGCGGACGTACATCGCGCCGATGCCGAGGCCGAGGGCCATGAGGACGATGTCGTTGGTGATGGCGAAGGCACCGATCACGCCGTCGAAGGAGAAGGACGCGTCCAGGACTTCCAGGTACAGGAACATGAAGAACGCCGCCTGGCCGGCCAGGACCACCGCCGAGCGGTCGCTTTCCCGTTCCCGTTCCTCCTCCGCCTCCAGGCGGTCCTCGAAGAAGCCCGAGAGGCCGCCGACGATCATGTACGTGATCAGGCCGGCGATGCCGGAGACGAGGACCGTCTGGGCCTTGTCCGCGTGGGCGCCGCCGTGCTGGTGGGCGTGGGTCGCGAAGGTGAAGGAGGTGATGAGGAGGACGATCAGCGCGATGCAGACCGAGAGCATGTCGACCTTGCCGAGCCTGGCGAGGGGGCGTTCCAGCCAGCCCAGCCACTTGATGTCACGGTCCTCGAAGATGAAGTCCAGGAAGATCATCAGGAGGAACATGCCGCCGAAGGCCGCGATCGCCGCACCGTGAGGAAGATCTTCTGCCAGAAGGCGGACATCTTCTTCAGGATCCCGGCGTTGACCACCGCGTTGTCGAAGGACAGCGAGATCTCCAGGACGGCGAGGATCGCGATGACGCCGAACGCCGTCCAGCCGCCGTACCAGACTCCCAGGGCCAGGCCGAGCGCGGTGACCGCGAACGACCAGCGGAAGGTCTTCAGAAGCACGGGTTGCCCCTTCCTGTTGTCGCGCGGTCGCCCGCGAGTCGGGCACCAACGACCTTGACCATCATCGGCGTTGTCTACCACGGCCGCCTGTCGTACGGGTGTCGGGGGACGGGGACGGAGCGCGGAAGGGGCCCTTGACCTCTCCGGTCCAGGGCCCCTTGGGGGTGATGTTGCCGCATCGTCACTTCTTGAGCGCCGCCCGGCCGGACGTACGGCCGCTCGTGCGCAGCGTGCCCACCGTTTTCAGCAGGCGGTCCGCCGGGTCCCGGAGGCCGGGGTGGGCCAGGACCGTGTTGCGCAGGCCGCGTACCGGGCGGCGCCACAGGCGGTGGGCCGCCGCCACCGGGTGGGGGCGGGTGGCGAAGCCCTCGCCTACGCGCAGTTCGCGGGTCTTGAGCCAGTCCTTCCACTCCTTGTCGCCGCGCCCCAGGTCCATGAGGCGCACCCCGTGCCGGCCCGCCTCCTCGGCCATCCTGAGGTGCATGATCAATCCGGGCGAGTAGTAACGGAGTTCGGGGTCGTACGCCGTGAACCAGGCCGCGAACAGCGTGCGGGACGTCGGTCCGAAGTGGGCCGCCACCGGGCGGTCCCCGGCGTAGAGGACCGACAGGACGCCGGTGAAGTGTTCTTCGCGGACCCGGAAGAGATGGTCCACCAGGTCTACGATCCAGGGGCGCGCGAAGCGGTCCATGCGGCCGGTCCTGCGGTACTGCGCCGACTTCCAACGCATCAGCGTGTGCAGGACTTTGGGGTCACGCTCGTCGTAGACGAACCGCATCTCGCCGAGGTCGCGGCCGAGGCGGCGTTCCTTCTTCAGGGTCGTCTTGGCGATGCCCGGGTAGGCGGCGCGCAGCCACTCGGCGTAGGGGATCTCGCCGTCGCCGTCCTTGAGGTCGATCACCGGGGACGCGAAGGTGCCGGTGACGTGGCGGCCGAACGGCTGCTGTTCCTCGACCAGATGGTCGAACTCGAAGACCGACAGGCCGCAGGCCCGCAGGAGTTGCTGGACGTCCCAGGTGACACCGGGCCGGTGCACCAGGGCCTGGCAGTCGGAGAGGCCGAGGCCGATGGCCCGGCCGACGCCGAAGGGGTTGCGTTCGTACGGGAAGAAGCCGACCGGCTCCCCGCCCTCGTGCAGAACCGCCACCTGCGCCCCGCCGCGGTACCGGCCGACGCCGTCCGCGAACTCCGGTGCCAGAAAAGGGTTCGCGTAGTCCGGCGACTCGTCCATCGCCTTGTGCCAGGCCTGACGGAGCGTGGTGCCGAGCTCCTCCGGTCTGTGGATCGTGATGTCCGCCTTGCTGCTGGATCGCATGGGCGACCGTCCCCCCATTCCCCCACGACGCGTCGTCCGCGTCCTGCCTACGTATCCCAAGGTACGACGAGACACGAACAGTTCGGCAGGGCCCAAACGTCGCGAAACAGTACGCACGCTGTCAAGGATGCCTCCGACTACGGAAAAGTACGGATCACCCGCCCCTGGTGGAGGTGCCGCTCCTGTCGGGCGAGCACCGCCAGGGTCAGCGTGACCGCCGTCGAGGCCGTCGCCATCAGGGTCATCGCCGTTCCCGGTGAGGTGAGTTGGGCGATCGTGCCCGCGAGGGCCGCGCTCACGCCCTGCATGGTGAGCATGCCCGCGGAGCGCAACCCGAGGGCGTGGCCCGCGAGTTCGTCGGGGGTGAGGGTCATCAGGCGTTCCTGGAGGACGAGGCTCGCGCCGAAGCCCACGGAGCCGACGCACACCGCCATGGCCGCCCACGGCATGCCCGGACGGAGGGCGAAGAACAGGTACGGAGCGGCCAGCAGGAGGCGGAGCGGGACGTCGAGACGGGCGCGCAGGGCCGGCGGTACGAAACGGCCCAGGGTCAGGTCGCCGGCGAACATGCCCAGCGCCGCGCTCGCGAACAGGGCACCGGCGGACCCGGAGTCGTAGGAGACGTAGAGGGACTCGCAGCCGACGACCAGGCCGTTGGGGAGCCACATACCCAGGTAGGTGAGGCGGCGGGGGCGGGAGGACCACAGGAGGGCGTTCGTGCGCCAGGTCGCCGCGACCGACGGGCGGCCCGTGGAGCGGGGTGGGCGGGCGGTGAGGCCGAGGCGGAGGGCGAGGGCCGTGGTGGCGTACAGCGCGGCCGACAGGAGCAGGCAGGTGCGGGGGGACAGGAGGGTCAGCAGGGCGCCGCCCGTCGCGAAACCGGTGACCTGCATCAGTCCGGAGGCCATGTTGAACACCGAACGGCCCAGTACGAAGCCCTCCTTGGGCAGGATCTCGTTCAGCAGGCCGCCGCTCACGCCCCCGCCCAGCGAGGCGATCAGGCCCTGCAGGAACACGACGGCGAAGACCGCCCCGATCGGCAGACCGGGCAGCGCCAGCACCGCCGTACAGACGGCGAAGGCGGAGTTGATGCCGGTGAGTGTGGCGCGTGGGGGCAGGCGGTCGGCGCCCGACAGGAAGAAGGTCGCGCCGATCATCTGGGCGAGCTGCGGCCCGAACATGCTCACGGCCGACAGCAAGGGCGAGGCCGTGGCCCGGTAGACGAGGGTGGCCAGCGCCAGGCCGCTGATCGTGAGGGCCGCGTTCTGGGCGGCGAAGGAGAAGAAGAACGGGGTGTATTCGGGCGTGCGGAAGAGCTCGCGGTAGCTGCGCATGGGCGGAGTCTGCGGGGGTGCGCGCGAGGGTCGTATTCTTTCGCGCGGACGCGAAACACCGGGGGTGCGGATGGGGTGGTGGCAGCTCAACGCGGACACCCTGGCCCGGAGCCGGTTCGTGCTGTCGTCGTTCGCCGAGACCTTCGCCTCGCTGAAGCTGCTGCACGCGGGGGTGGGCGCGCACCCCGGCGAGCAGGCGTGGCTGCGCGACCATCTCCCGGGCTACCAGGGCCTGTTGGCGGCCGAACCGGTCACCGGGCTACTGGTGCGGGCGGCGCTCGGGCGGTCCTGGATCGCCGACTTCTTCTGCCCGACGCAGACCGACCGGGAGTCGTTCGCGGAGACCGTCGCCCGCGTCCGGGAGACCCGGCCCGAGGACGCGCGGGCGAACCTCACGGTCTCCCTCGCCGGGCCGCTCCCTGCCGCCCTGGAGCGCGACGATCTGCCCGAGCGGGCGGCCCGGCTCCTGGAGTACGTCTGGGAGGAGACCGTACGGCCGTACTGGGCGCGGCGACGGCGCGTCCTGGAGGCCGATGTGGTGTCCCGCACCACGCAGGTGAGCCAGGGCGGCTGGGCGGCCGTGCTGGACGCGCTGCAGCCGGGGCGGACCCGGTGGCTCGGGGAGAACCGGCTGCAGATCAACCTGTACGAGAACCCGCCGCGCGAGGTCTCCGGCGCGGAGCTGCTCTTCATGCCGGTCACACCGAAGGCCGGGTGGGTGTCGTGGGAGGAACCGGACCGGTACGCCATGATCTACGCCTGCTCGGGTGTCCTCGCCGACCACGGCGGGCGGCCGGTGCCCGAGAGTCTGGGCGCGCTGCTGGGGCCCGCACGGGCGGGCGTGCTCATGCTGCTCGGCTCGCCGATGAGCACCAGCCAGCTGACCGCCGTGACCGGACAGGCGCTCGGCTCGGTGGGCCGGCATCTGCGGGTGCTGCGGGACGCGGGGCTGGTGGAGCGGCGGCGGGCGGGGCGCTCGGTGCTGTACTCGCGGACGGCGGCCGGGGAGGTCGTGGTGAAGGCCGCCGGCCTGTAGGCACACCGGTAAGTCCTGTAAGCACACCGGTAAGCGCAGAGGCGCATGGGCCCGTGGGGAGAACGACATTTACCGGAGTTAGCATCCGGTTATGACGACTACAGAGAACACGGGTCCCCTCGGTGTCGAGATCGGGTCGCTCAAGGGCGGCTCGGCGGACCTCTCGCAGTACGCGGGCAAGGCCGTCCTCGTGGTGAACGTGGCCTCCAAGTGCGGGCTGACCCCCCAGTACACGGGCCTCGAGCGGCTCCAGGAGCGGTACGCCGCGCAGGGCTTCACCGTGCTGGGCGTGCCCTGCAACCAGTTCCTCGGGCAGGAGCCCGGCAGCGCCGAGGAGATCGCCGAGTTCTGCTCGGCGACGTACGGCGTGACCTTCCCGCTGACCGAGAAGGTCGAGGTCAACGGGGACGGCCGGCACGAGCTGTACGACCGCCTCGTCGGCTTCGCGGACGGCGAGGGCCACACCGGCGACATCCGCTGGAACTTCGAGAAGTTCCTGATCGGCCGCGACGGCACGGTCGTCGCCCGCTTCTCCCCGCAGACCGAGCCGGAGTCGGCGGAGGTCGTGGCGGCGGTGGAGGGTTCCCTCGCTTGAGAAGGTGTCGCTCAAGAAGGTGTTGACCTTGCCCCTGGGGCAAGGCTGAGCGTCCCTGTTGCCGGGCGGACAGATACCGCCCGGTGACGGAGGATGACTCGGGTGGACGACGAACTGCTGACCATCGGGGCGTTCGCGGCGCGGGCACGGCTTTCGGCCAAGGCACTGCGGCTGTACGACCGGCTGGGGCTGCTGGCCCCCGCTCATGTCGACGAGGTCAGCGGCTATCGCCACTACCGCGCCGACCAGGTCGAGCGGGCCCGACTCGTGGCGCTGCTACGGCAGTTGGACATGCCGCTCGCGCGGATCGCCGAGCTGGTCGAGGCGGACGGGACGGACGCGGCCGATCTCCTCGCCGCGTACTGGACGGACGTCGAGACCCGCGTCGCCGGGCAGCGCACGCTCGCCGAGTACCTCCGTGCACGCCTTTCGGGGAGGAGCTCCGAGATGTACGGAAAGTTCGTGGTCGAGACGGTCGAGGTACCGGAACAGGTGCTGATCACCGAGACCCGGCACACCCTCGCGGACGAGTTGCCGGCCTGGATCGGGGCGTCGCTCGGGCGCCTCGAGGAGGCGGCGAAGGAGTGCGGGGGCGTGAGCGCCGCGCCGTTCGTCGTCTACCACGCCGAGGTGTCGATGGAGAGCGACGGCCCGGCCGAGTCCTGCGTGCCGGTCGCGGACGAGGCGGCGGCGCGGGCCTGGGCGGCGCGAGCGGGCCGGGCCCGGCAGACGGCGGTGCGGGTGGAACCGGCGCGGCGACTGGCGTACGCCCGGATCACCAAAGCTCAGGTGGCGCATCCGCAGATCCTGGCCGCGTTCGAGGCGGTGGAGCAGTGGGTCGCCGCGCAGGGTCTGCGGTACGCCGGTCCGTGCCGCGAGGTGTACTTCGCGGACTGGGAGGCGGCGGGCCCGGAGGACCCGGTGTGCGATGTGGCGTTCCCCGTGAAGTAAGGCGCCACAGGCGGGAGTTACGGGTACAAGCGGGAGTCGCGGGCACAAGCCGAGCCCCCTCGGCCAGGACGGCGGGCCGGTCGAGAGGGCTCTTCCTTGAAGTGCTTGTGCTGCTTATGGAGTTGTGACTGGTGCTGCTTATGGAGTTGTGAAAGGTGACCGAGCCACATCAGTGAAAGTCGTGCGCCCCCCGCGCGACCTCTGCCACGAAGGCGTTCCACGAGTCCGCGGGGAAGGCCAGCGCCGGTCCCCCGGAGACCTTGGAGTCCCGTACGGCCATGGCCGCGAGAACCGGTGACTTGATCTCGACGCACGCGCCGTTCCCGGTGGAGTACGAGGACTTGGTCCACGTGTCCGTGGCGCCCTGACGAATTGCCATTTTTGCTCCGGTTATGCCAGTTGTTGAGTTGCTGTCACCGCGCGTCGCGTCCGGCCACGAACTCTCCGGACGCACAGCACGGTTTGCGCCAACGTCTGTTCCTCGATGGCGTGATCGACGCTACTCGCCAACATCGGCGGGCGAAGCGGCCATTCACTCGACCGGGTGGCATATACCCCTGGTGTCTTCCATCCGCCCCGGCGGAAGGTGTACAGTGCGGCACTTTCCGCCGGGGGACGGCTTCAGCGGGCCTTCAGCGCGCGTATTCCTTCGCGATGTCCGCGATGAACTGACGGGACTGGTCGACGTTGAGGGCCTGCGCCCTCAAGTGCTCGTACATCACGCTGTACTTCTGGACGTCGTTCGCCTTCTCCAGGTACAGGTCGCTGGTGACGCCCTCGATGTAGACGACGCTGGAGTCCGCCGCGTCGGGGAACTCCAGGATCGCGTACTGCCCGTTGAGCCCGGGATGGGCGCCCATGTCGAACGGGATCACCTGCACGGTCACGTGCGGCAGTTGGGACTGCTCGACGAGATGCTCCAACTGGTCCCGCATCAGCGACCGGTTGCCGACCACGCGGCGCACCGCGGACTCGTCCATCACCGTCCACAGCCGCAGCGGGTTCTCCGGGGCCGAGATACGTTCCTGCCGGCGCAGCCGCACCTGGACCCGCTTCTCGACGTCGGCCAGGGCGGTCTCGGGCAACGCCCCGGTGATGAGCGCCTCGGCGTACTGCCGGGTCTGCAGCAGACCGGGGACGACCTGCGGATCGTAGACCCGAAGGCTCGCCGCGTCCGTCTCCAGCCCGATGTAGACGCTGTACGGGATGTCGCCGAAGGAGTGCCACCAGCCTTGCTGGCGCGAGTCCTTGGCCATCTGCATGAGCGAGTCGACGATGCGGACGTCCTCGACCTCGTAGACCCCGCACAGGTCGCGGACGTCGCGCTGGCTGATGCTGCGCCGCCCGTTCTCCAACCGGCTGATCTTCGACTGCGACACCAGCAACCGCTCGGCGACCTCTTCGGCCGTCATGCCCTTGAGCTCGCGGAGCCGACGCAACTCCTGGCCCAACCGGCGTCGCCTGACGGTGGGATTGACACTTGACGCCACGGGAACGTGCACCTCCGGCTGCATACCTCTGCTTGTTGCTACTTGCTGCCACTGCTTGCCACTTTGCGTATCTGCTGTTGAGCAGACTGCCACCAAGGTGGTTTCTACCGCTGGGAAACGGTGGATATGCGGCAGGTACGGGCCAGATTCCGGTTGCCTGCGGCGTCCGTAGATGCGGCCGAGCGGGGTGGAGAGACGTTACGTCTACTCCACCCCGCTCGGACCAGCGGCTCCCGAACCGGGTCTTGGGGACTGGCGGTGCGGCGGTACTGCGTGTGCTGCGGTCGTGCGGTGGTGCCGTGATGCGGGCGTGTGCCGTGGGACTGCGGCTCAGTGAGCCACGGCGCGCGCCATGGTGCCGCGGTGCGGCTGCATCGGAACACCACGAGCCGGTTCCGGTGGCCTTGATCCGGGCGCGGCCTGACGGCCGGCCGGGGCCGGGCTACGGCGTGGCTGTGCGGCCACACCGTTCTGGACGTCCATCACGGCGTGCGCCACGAGTCCGCCCATGGGGTCGTGCCTGATCAGGTCCCGCAGCCGGGAGCGGGACGAGCGTCCCTCATTACCCGGATACAGGTGTTTGCCGAGACCGACCGCGTGCGCCAGTGCGGCGAGCGCGGCTGTCCGCGGATCCGGCGGTACGCCGGTGCGGATCGCGGAATCGAGTCGGCCCCTGATCTCGCGGCTGATCTCGTTGTCCGTCGCTTGGTAGCGAGTCGTCGGCAGCACCCCGCACATCTGTCCCGCCACGGCATGCACCATGCCGCACCGCTCGAGATGCGAGAGGTAGGTCTGGCGAAGTCCCAGTCGGGGCCCGCCAATCCAGTTCACTGCGCGTACCGGAGCGCCACGCCTTCGCAGCAACTCCAACGCGCAGTCCAAAGTCGGATCTCCGGTCGGCCGTGGTACGACCACGGCGATACGATCCCCGTCTGGGGCTATCCGTCCGGCCAGCGCCAGCTCCACTAGCTGTGCTCCGGCCAGACCGAGGTCGAGCGACTGCGGCTGCGCAGTGGTACCCGTGGCCGGGTCCAATGCCAGCAGTAGAAGCTCTTCCGGAAGAGTTCTGCGGCTCCTGCCCATCCATGCCTCCCCGCGTGGATGAATGACAGGGTGACCCCTCTCACATTGGTCTGTCGAGGGTGCGTGACCACTTCGTAGTGGAACCGGCAGGTATGTCGTTCTCGTCTACCGCAGGGGTTAAGCCCGCACACAGGACACTGGTACATGGTTCGGACAGCGGTGTTGATGCGTTGTCCGGGCGGCGGGTAAGAGAGTTTCCAGCTGATTTTCCAGCTGATTTTGTAGCTAACTCGGCTATCTCGGTCGGTTCGGTTGACGCACGCGGAGCGTGCGGCGCATGGAGGAGGCATCGGTGGCGGGCGAGTCCCCCGACAGGTCGAAGCAGCGCGAGTCGTCGGCAGAACCGACGCCGGGGAGCGCGAGTCCGGTTCCCGAGGCACGGGGTGCGCGGGACCCCCGGCTGGCGGTGTCCCGAGATGCCGCGCCGGCGTCCACGGCGACGGCCGCTCAGCGCGGGGGTGTGGACACGGCGACGAAGATCTTCTCGATTCGGGAGTTGCGGGGGGCGGAGACGACGGAGGCCGGTGAATCGGCCGAGGTCGACGAGGCGGACGAGGTCGACGGGTCCGGCGAGTCCGGTGAGGGCAGCACCTCCGTCGATTCCGAGGACTCCGGGCCCACCGCCACGCAGAACCCTTCCGCCAAGGCCGGCGAGGGGGGCGTGGGAGGCGATGCGCGGTTGCGTGAGGCTGTGGCGGCTTGGGTGGCTTCGGCGGACGAGGCCGACGAGCCGGATGAGGACGCGCCGGCGAACGAGCAGAGCGAGGGCTCGGAGCGGGTCGCTGACGCTGACGACCCCGAGGCTGCGGAGGACGCGGAGGCCCCTGAGGAGCCCGCTGGAGACGCGGACGCCGAGGACGCGGGAGAAACATCCACGGCCGACGTCACGGACGCGGAGACCGCCGAGGAGGCCGACGAGAGCGAGCGGGCCGGCGACAGCTCCGCGGAGGTCGAGCCGGTCGAGCCCGAGTCCGGCGATGACGACGACGTGACCGAGGGCGAGCAGGTCGCCGACGCGGTTGCGGACGCGGTTGTGGACGCGGTTGTGGACGCACGCCCGGAAGCCGACGACACCGACTCGGGCGATGCCCCCGAGGACGCGGTTCCCGAGGCGGAGGACGCGGTTCCCGAGGCGGACGCCGAAGCCGACACGGACACGGACGCAGAACCCCCGTCCGCAGACGCAGCCACCGGCACCGGCACCGACTCCGACACCGAAGACGCCCCCGAGGACGCCGCCCCCACCGACGCCCCACCGAAAGCCGCCGACGGCGACCCGGCCCCACAGGCCGCACCCGCAGCCGACGACGAAACCCGCACGGGTGGTGCGGGTGGGAACACAAAGGCGGCCGAAGGCGAAGCCGAGGCCGTCGATCACCCCACCGCCGTCTTCAAGGCACCACGCCCGCCCAAGCCCGCGGTGGACCAGCCCACCACCATGCTCAAGGCCCCCAAGGCTCCCGAGACCCCCGCCGAGCGCACCAGCAAGTTCGTCGCCCTCAAGCCCCTCGACGAGCCCCGCAGGGATGCGCCCCGCAGGGACACGCCCCGCACAGGCACCACCCGCCCCGTCCCCCACCTCGGCCCCGAGCACACCACCCAGCAACCGCTCCCCCCGAAGCCCCCGCTGGACCTCCTCGCCGAGCTGACCAACACCCCACCGCCCCCGCAGACCCCGGTCCGCACGGCGGTCCGCAGGGTCAAGATCTGGACCCCGCTGGTCATTCTCCTGGCGATCGTGTTTGCAGTAGTGCAGGCCGTACGCCCGCTGCCGACACCCTCCCTCACCCTCACCGCCGACGACTCGTACACCTTCGACGGCAGCAAGGCGGACCTCCCGTGGCCCAGCGAGGGCCAGGGCTGGATGGACGTCAACGGCATCGGCACGATGGGCAACTTCGGCAAGCAGACGCCGGTCGCCATCGGCTCGGTCGCCAAGGCGATGACGGCGTACATCGTCCTCAAGGACCACCCGCTGAAGTCGGGCGCGGAGGGCGAGAAGATCACCGTGGACGCGACCGCCGAGAAGGAGGGCGGTTACGACAAGGACGGCGAGTCCACCCTCAACACCGTCAAGGCCGGCGACGTCCTCACCGAGAAGCAGGCGCTGTCGGCGATCATGATCCCGTCGGCGAACAACATCGCGCGCCTGCTGGCCCGTTGGGACGCGGGCTCCGAGGCGGCGTTCATCAAGAAGATGAACGACACCGCCAAGGCGCTGGGGATGACGAACACGACGTACACCGACGCCTCGGGCCTGAAGGAGACCACCGTCTCCACCGCCGAGGACCAGGTGAAACTGGGCAACCAACTGGTCAAGATCCAGGCGCTGATGGACATCACCAAGCTGCCGAGCTGGGTCGACCCGTCCGGCAAGAAGTGGACCAACTACAACCGCCTGGTGCCGTACAACAACTCGCTCGGCATCAAGACCGGCACCACCACCGCGGCCGGCGGCAACCTGCTGTTCGCCGCCACCAAGGAGGTCGGCGGTGAGACGGCCGTCGTCGTCGGCGCGATCCTCGGCCAGCACACCGCGCCGATCATCGACACGGTGAACGCGGTCAGCAAGACGGCGATGCTCGCGGCGCAGGACGCGATGAAGTCGGCGAAGATCCTGAAGAAGGGTGACGTGGTCGGGTACGTGGACGACCAGCTCGGCGGTCACACGCCGGTCGTCGTCACCAAGGACGTCGCCGCGGTCGGCTGGGCCGGCCTCAAGGTGAAGCTGTCCTTCGCCTCCGACGCCGTACCGCACTCCGCGAAGGCCGGCACCAAGGTGGGCACGCTCACCGTGGGCGACGGTTCGGGCGGCGCGGTCAAGGTGCCGGTCGCTCTCCAGAAGGATCTCGCGGAACCGGCCTTGACCGCCAAGCTGACCCGTCTCGGCTGACCCACGAGACGATGCGCGTCACCGCACCCCGCCGCTGGGCACCCACCCGGGAGCTCACCGGCGGGGTGCGTGCTAGCGTCGCGAATCGGGGCACGTCGCCGGTCAGCGGGACGCGGCGTCGAACAGGCCGGGAACGGGACGGAACGCGGCCGAGAACGAAAGACGGGACACGGGGAGTGCCTTCAGGTGGCCACAGCGGAGCCGACACGCGCCGACGATGCCGATCCGGGCCCGGGAGCCGGCCCGCGAATACACCTGCCCGCGCACACCGCGCCAGACAGCGCGGCTGACGGCGCTCAGCACACGGCCGACGACGAGACGCACCAGGGCGGCGCCCGCCTGGCGCAGCTGATCGACCGCCTCCGCGAACCGTTCCTCCGCCACCCGGTGATCGGCTTCACTCTCCTCTCCGGTGTCCTTCACGTCGTCTGGTTCTTCACGTTCGCGAACAGCGGCGGCGACCTCGCAGCGCAGGACGCCTGGGCCGAGTTCGTCGGCCGCCACCCGGACTCGGCGTACAACCTCGCCTGGTACGGCGGCATGCACCCGGTGTCGTACAGCGTGGTGTCGCCGTATCTGATGTCCGTCCTCGGTGTTCGTACGACGATGATGATCGCCGGGACGATCTCGGCGGGCCTGCTCACCCTGATCCTGATCCGCAGCCGCTCGGTCAAGAACCCGCTGTGGGCCTCGCTCGCGGGCGTGTTCGCGCTGCTGTGCAACGCGGCGTCGGGCCGGGTGACGTACGGCCTGGGCATGGTGTTCGGGCTCGGCGCGGTGGCCGTCGTCTTCTGCTGGCCCTACCGCTGGCGCTACAAACGCTGGGCGAAGGCCCTGTGCGCGGCCCCGCTGGCCGCCCTCGCGACCATGTCGTCGCCGGTGGCCGGGCTGTTCGTGGGCCTGGTCGCCGTAGCGCTGTTCCTGCAGAAGCGCCGTCCCGGCGCGTGGGCTCTCGGGCTCGCGCCCGCGGCCGTGGTGGCCGTGTCCGCCTGGCTGTTCCCGTTCTCCGGCACGCAGCCGATGCTGTTCGGCTCGATGATCCTGCCGCTGACGTCCGGGGTTCTCGTCTACTTCCTGGTGCCGCGCGAGTGGACGACCGTACGGATCACGGCGGCCGTGTACAGCATCGGGGTCGTCCTCGTCTGGCTGGTCAGTTCGCAGATCGGCTCGAACATCAGCCGGCTGGCGATGCTGTTCGCCGGAGTGGCACTGATCGCCGCGCTCCCCTTCACGGTGCCGCGCTCGCGCAAGTGGTACGTGATCGTGCTGGCCTTCGTCGGCTTCACCGGGTGGATCGGCTTCAAGTCGGTCGACGACGTCATCAACACCGCCCCGGCCGCGTCCTGGTCGCACGAACTCGCCCCGCTCGTCAACGAACTCCAGACGGTCGGCGCCGAGCGCGGCCGCGTCGAGGTCGTCCCGGCCCGCTCCCACATCGAGGCCTCCGCACTCGCGCCGTACGTCAACCTCGCCCGCGGCTGGAACCGCCAGGCCGACATGGAGCGCAACCCCCTCTTCTACGACGACACGCTCAACTCGGCGAACTACCACGAGTGGCTTCAGCGTTGGGCCGTCCACTACGTCGTCCTGCCCAAGGACGAACCGGACGGCGACGGCGGCGAGCGCGAACGCGCCCTGGTGCAGCGCGGGATGCCGTATCTGAAGCAGGTCTGGGGCGACGCGAACTGGCAGCTGTTCCAGGTCACCGACCCGGCGCCGCTCGCCGAGCCGAACGCGGTCGTCGACCGGGCGGAGCAGGGCGAGTTGACCATCGAGGTGAAGAAGAAGGGCCGGATCCTGATCCGCATCCCGTACTCGCCGTGGCTGAGCATCGTCGACGCGAAGGGCAAGAGCCTCAAGCCCCCGCAGGAGACCGACGCGTCCAAGCACCGCGCCGAGGGCACGCCGAAGACGTACGACAACCTCAACGGCTGCCTGATGGAGACGGAAGAGGACTCCAAGGGCGACAAGTGGACGATGCTGCTGGCCCCGAAGGCGGGGACGTATCGCCTGGCGGCGCCGTATCAGTTGCCGCGCGGCACTCCCTGTCCCGATGAACTGAAGTAGTCAGCGGAGCCGGTCCACGTACTTGTCCGTGCCCGGCACCGTGGGGATGAACGGCGCCACCAACTCGACTGTGCCGAGGCCCGATTCGGCCACGGACGTGTCCAGTCCCGCGAAGTACTCCTCCCAGCAGTCCCGCGGATCCGCCTCCAGGAACCACAGCAACGTCAGCCGGGTGTCGACCCCTTCGACCTGCTTGACGTAGGTCATGCGGTCGCCCGGCAGCGGGGTGGGGCGGAAGACCGTCACCATCGCGGCCGGGGAGCCCGCGAGCCGCTTCGGGAGGTGGCGGGAGCGCAGCCACTCCAGCAACTCGGCGCGCTGTTCCTCCGATTCGGCGTCGACGACCTCCAACACCAGCCCGGCGTAAGGGTGGTCGAGGGCGTGGAAGTCCCTCGGTCCGGCCGCGCCGTCGCGGTAGACGGTCGCCTCGTGGTCCTGGAACGCGGTGAAGACGTGCGTACGGTCCTGGTAGACGCGACCGTCGCGATTGAGCCGTTTGTTGATGCCGACGGTCCACTTCATGTGGTCGTCGTAGCGGTCCTCGGTGACCCAGTACGTGGAGAGGTAGCAGCCCGCGGTGACGGGCTGGGCGATCGCCGACTTCTCCGGATAGCGCAGGAGTTGAAGATCCCGGGTGGCGACCCAGCGGCGGCCGGCGTACATCCAGGGCATGGCCATCGCGCCGGCGTAGTAGTGGTCGTCCTCGTACCAGCGGTTGTAGGCGTACTCGTGGCCGGGATGCGGTTCGACCATGGTGATGAGCGC
Organism: Streptomyces xylophagus; assembly: GCF_000716435.1. GTDB lineage: Bacteria > Actinomycetota > Actinomycetes > Streptomycetales > Streptomycetaceae > Streptomyces > Streptomyces xylophagus. Next base: position 4,011 of record NZ_JNWO01000055.1, on the reverse strand, counting down.
GTGGCCCGGCCGGACTCCGTACGGTCCTACGGCGGCCAGTTCGGCGTACACGTCGCTCCGGGTTTCCTCGCTCACGTCGCTCCCCTTCCGTCCTCCGCCGGTCGCCCATACTCTGACGCCCCGTCAGATAAACCGCCAGACCCCGGGAGGGATCGGATGTCGCTGCTCGCGGGCAAGACCGTCGTCGTCTCGGGGGTCGGGGCCGGACTCGGCCACCAGGTCGCCGCAGCCGTCGTACGGGACGGAGGGAACGCCGTGCTGGGTGCGCGCACGGAGGCGAATCTCGCCAAGTCGGCGGCCGAGATCGATCCCGACGGGTCGCACACGGCGTACCGGGCGACGGACATCACGGACGAGGGGCAGTGCGAGGCGCTCGTGTCGGTGGGCCGGGAGCGGTTCGGGCGGGTCGACGCGGTGGTCCATGTGGCCGCGTGGGACAGCTACTTCGGGGGGATCGAGGACGCGGACTTCGCCACCTGGCAGTCGGTGATCGACGTGAATCTGCTGGGTACGTTGCGGATGACGCGGGCGTGTCTGCCGGCGCTGAAGGAGGCGGGCGGGGGCTCGGTCGTCATCATCGGGACGCAGTCGGCGGTGGCGGCCCCCTCGCAGGTGCGGCAGGCGGCGTACGCGGCGTCGAAGGGGGCGCTGACGAGCGCGATGTACTCGCTGGCAAGGGAGTTGGGGCCGTACCGGATCCGGGTGAACACGGTGCTGCCGGGGTGGATGTGGGGGCCGCCGGTGGAGGCGTACGTGCAGTTCACCGCGCACACGGAGAAGGTGCCGGAGGCGGAGGTGCTGAAGCGGCTGTCCGACCGGATGGCGCTGCCCGAGCTGGCGACGGACGGGGATGTGGCGGACGCGGCGGTGTTCCTGGCGTCGGAACGGGCGCGGGCGATCACGGGACAGTCGTTGCTGGTCAACGCCGGGGAGCTGATGCGGTGAGTTCATGTAGGTGAACACGGAACATCAATCCGAACGATTTTACTCCCCCTTGACCGTTCGCTTACTTGTCGTGCTCACGCGCGACCGCCCACGATGAGCCCCGGGCTGAACCGGCTCAATCGTGGGAGGGCGCATATGAACGGGCTCGACTGGGCCGTGCTCATCGGCTATTTCGGCGTGATGGTGGCGATCGGTGTGTGGTCGCACAAGCGCGTCGACAACGTGAGCGACTTCTTCACGGCCGGCGGAAAGATGCCCTGGTGGCTGTCCGGCATCTCGCACCACATGTCGGGCTACAGCGCGGTGATGTTCACCGGGTACGCGGGCATCGCCTACACCTACGGCGTCACGTCCTTCATCACCTGGTCGTTCCCGATCGCGCTGGGCATCGCCATCGGCTCCAAGCTGTTCGCGCCGCGCATCAACCGGCTGCGCTCACGGCTCCATGTGGCGTCGCCTCTCGAGTACTTGAAGAACCGCTACAACCTGAAGACCCAACAGGCGCTCGCCTGGTCGGGGATGCTGCTGAAGATCGTGGACGTGGCGGCCAAGTGGGCAGCAATTGCCACCTTGTTGTCCGTCTTCACCGGGGTGTCGCTGAACCAGGGCATCCTCATCACCGGCGCGATCACGGCCGTCTACTGCACGATCGGCGGCCTGTGGGCGGACGCGCTGACCGAACTCGGCCAGTTCATCATCCAGTTGCTCGCCGGCGTCTCCATGTTCGTGGCCGTCGTACTGAAGTTGAACGACAAGGGCATCGGATTCTTCGGCGCCTGGGACGAACCGGCGCTCCAGGGCCACGGCAAACCGCTGGTCGGCCCCTACGGCACGGTGTTCCTGCTCGCGTTCCTCTTCATCAAGCTCTTCGAGTACAACGGCGGCATGCTCAACCAGGCCCAGCGCTACATGGCCACCAAGACCCCCCACGAGGCCGAGCGTTCGGCCCGACTGTCGGCGGCACTGTGGCTGATCTGGCCGACGGTCCTCTTCTTCCCGATGTGGATGTCCCCGCTCCTGGTCCACGCACAGAAGCCGGACGGCTCCGACTCCTACGGCCTGATGACCGAACAGCTGCTCCCGCACGGTCTGTTGGGCCTGGTGGTCGTCGGCTTCTTCTCCCACACGATGGCCATGTGCTCGTCCGACGCGAACGCGATCGCCGCCGTCTTCACGCGGGACGTGGCACCGGTCATATCGGCCAAGGCCCGCGCGTGGAACGACCGTTCGGGGCTCATCGCGGCCCGCGTGACCACGGTCGTCTTCCTCGGCCTGTCGATGTCGGTGGCGACACAGATCAACTCGCCCACGTTCAAGGACATCATCACGGTCGTCATCAAGTGGGTCGCGGGCCTGATGGGCCCGATCGCGATCCCGATGATGCTGGGTCTGCTGCGCCCGTTCCGCAAGTCCGGCCCCACGGCGGCGCTGACGAGCTGGGCGGCGGGCCTGTTCGCCTTCTGGCTGGTCAACTACCCGATCAACTGGGAGGTCGACGGCGGGGTCCCGCTCCAGTACCAGGTGTCGATCCCGCTGGCGGTCTCTCTCGTCCTCTACATCCTCATCGGCTACGTGAAGCCCGAGGACACCCCGGAACGGGACGCGCTGATCGAGAAGATCAACGGCGGCGGGGACGACGACGGCGAGGCGGCGGCGGTCGCGGTACCGGCGCAGGCGGGAGCGGGCGACGACGTGGTGGGCAGCCAGTCGTAGCGGTCGCTGTCACACCCCTCTGGGATACCGGGCGATCCAGCCCGGAGAGGACCCGGCGGGCCCGTGCAACGCGGGCCCCTGGGTCATCTCCACGGCGAAGTCGTCCGCGAGCACGAGCAGGGTGGGACGGCCCTCCAGTTCGGCCAGCCAGGCCGGCGGGAGGGCCGTCTCGCCGTACAACGCCCCGAGCAGCCCGCCGGCGAGCGCCCCGGCGACCCCCGAGGGCCCGCCGTGATTCACGGCGAGACACAGCCCGTGCCGTACGTCGTCCCCGACGAGCGCGCAGTACACGGCCCCGGCGAGCACCCCTTCCGCGGTCCCCTCCCCCATGAGCTCCTCGACCCGTCCGAAGCTGGGCATTCCCTGCCGTACGGCGCCGAGGGCACGCTGAAGGCCGTCGGAGACGGGTTGATGCCCGGGCCGCGCGGCAAGCAGGGCGAGCGCCCGCTGCACGGCGGAGTCGAGACTCTCCCCCCGGGCCAGCCCATGCACGATGACGGCGTAGGCACCGGCGGAGAGATACCCGACGGGATGCCCATGGGTCTGCGCGGCACACTCCACGGCAAGCTGCATCACAAGCTGCGGTTCCCACCCCACGAGCAACCCGAACGGCGCGGAACGGGCGGCCGCCTCGCCCCCCACCTCACCGGGATTCTTGGGCGCGTCGAGAGTCCCCATCCGCTCGTCCCCAAACCCCAGCAAACAGGCCCGAGTTGGCTCCCGCCGAGCGTAGAGCCACTCCTCGCGCGCGAGCCACCCGTCATCCTTACGACGCTCATCGGGCCCCCAGTCGTGCTGGGTGGCGGCCCACCGCAGATACGCCCGATGCAGATCGGTAGGCGGATGCCAGGCCCCGGTATCCCGTCTGACCTGCGCCCGGATCAACCCATCCACGGTGAAGAGGCTGAGCTGCGTGAGATGCGTGACGGCACCGCGCCGCCCATACCCGAAGACGAGGTCTACGACCCCCTCCGCGCCGTAGGCCTCCCGGATCTCGTCGATCGCCAACAGGTCGACGGGCGCACCGAGCGCGTCCCCGACCGCGGCCCCGAGCAGGGTCCCCCGCACCCGACTCCGAAAGTCCTGCTGCTCGACCCGGCCCCAGACGGCCCCGGTTGCCGTACTCACCAAGACCTCCTCAGGGTTCCGTCTTTACGTGCGAGTCAGTTCAGCACTGTAATCGAACGGGGACGGTGGGTTGAGGGGGTGGATCGGTATGCGGGGAGTTGAACCGACCAGCGTTTTCGATGTGACCGTTGGGCCACTCGCTTCTTTGTCAGTGTCGGGTTTCCGTGTCCCGAGTAAAGGGCGCTCCCTGCGGTCGCGTCGGCTGCGCCGATTCCGCTGCGCTCC
>NZ_JNWO01000054.1 GCF_000716435.1 Streptomyces xylophagus | reverse complement strand
CAACCCCGGCGCCCCACCCCGCCTCACCCAACCCGCTTCCCGTTCTCCAACTCCGCCGTCCCCGCCCCCTCCTCCAGCACATCGAGCGCCACCAGCACCCGAAGTCCCAGCGAACCCGGCAGATACTCCGTGAGTTCCTCGCGGGGTACGAGGCGCCACGACAGCAGTTCCTCCTCCTGGAGCTGGATCGACTTGAGGTCGTTCGGGGTGAGGAGGCCGCCGTCGTAAAGGTAGGCAACCAGCGGCTGGCGGCCCGCCCGGTGGACCCAGTCGACGGCGAGCAGGCGGCCGAGTTCGATGTCGAGACCGATCTCCTCCAGGGTCTCGCGGCGTGCGCCCTGGCGTGGTGTCTCGCCGTCGTCCGACTCGATCGTGCCGCCCGGAAGGGCCCAGCCCTCACGGTAGTTGGGCTCGACGAGCAGGACGCGGCCCTCGGTGTCACGGAAGAGGGCGGCGGCCCCGGCGAGAATCCGGGGGAGGCTCGCGAGGTACGTTGCGTAGTCTGGCTTGGTGGTCATTCAGGAAGGGTAACCAGCCCGCGCAGCCGCCTCTCCGACTCGCTGCCCGGCTCCGGGAAGTGACAGATCAGGCTCAGCCAGGGCGCTTCCTGCACCGCGAGCCGTACGAACGACACCTCGATGTCACCCGCGCGGGGGTGGTGGTAGCGGCGCAGGGAGGAACGGAACTCCACCACCTCGTGCGCCTCCCACAGGCGGGCGAAGTGCGGGCTGGTGGAGGTGAGTTCGTCGATCAGCTCGGTGAAGCGCGGGTTGTCCAGTTCGTACGCCGCCTGTTGACGCAGCAGGCCCGCCATCCACTCCGTCTCCGCCTCCCACTCCGGCATCAGCGCACGGATGCCGGGTTCCCTGAACAGCAGCCAGGCGCTGTTGAGTTCGCGGCGCGGCCGGTCGAGGAGGGCGGGACCGAGGATGGCCTCCTGGGCCCGGTTCCAGGCCAGGACGTCGAAGCAGCGGTCGATGACGAAGGCCGGGTTCGGCATCAGCGTGTCCAGGAACGCCCTTATCGCGTCCGGTACTTGGAGCGATCGCTCGGCCGGTTCGGGTGCCTCCCGGCCCGCCAGCCGGAACAGGTGGGCGCGTTCGACGTCGTCCAACTGCAGCGCGCGGGTCAGGGCGAGCAGGATCTGCGGGGAGACGTTGATGTCGCGGCCCTGTTCCAGCCAGGTGTACCAGGTGAGGCTCACCCCGGACAGCAGCGAGACCTCCTCGCGGCGCAGGCCCGGTGTGCGGCGTCGGCCGCCCGGTGGCAGCCCCGTCTCCGCCGGGTCGGCGCGCTCGCGGCGGGACCGCAGGAAGGCGGCGAGGGCAGCCTGGCGGCCATGGTCCTTGGCTCCCGGCGGTTCCTTGGCTTCTGGTGGTGGTGTCGGCGGCACCAGTAAATTCTGCACTCTTCAACCGGGCCGCGGCCCGGCGCAGGGTGGGAGGGACACCGGACCCCAAGGTCTCCGGTGATCCGAACTCCCTTGTGAAAGGCGGCCCTTGTGGCTGAGCTGTCCCCGTCCTCACCCCGCACCGTCCTCATCACCGGCGCCACCGGCGGCGTGGGTTCCGCCGTCGCCCGCCGCCTGCACGCCGACGGCTGGACCGTGTACGCCGCCCACCGCCGCCCCGCGGACGCGGAACCGCTGCAGGCCGCCGGCTTCACCCCCGTCCACCTCGAACTGACCGACGAGGAGTCCGTCGCCGCCGCGGCCGAGCAGGTCGGCCCACGTCTGGACGGGCTCGTGAACAGTGCCGCGATCATGGGCCAGGGGCCGATCGAACTGACGCCCGCCGAGGCCTGGCGCCGCCAGTTCGAGATCAACGTGATCGGTCAGGCGACCGTGATCCGCGCCTTTCTGCCCGCGCTACGGGCGTCCGGCGGCCGGATCGTGAACATCGGTGCCGTCTCGGCCCGTGTCCCGCCGCCCTTCTTCGGCTCGATCGCCGCCTCCAAGGCCGCCCTCGCCGCGCTCACCCACGCCCTGCGCGCGGAACTCCGCCACCAGGGCGTCAAGGTCACCCTCGTCGAACCCGGCGCCATGGACACCCCCATCTTCGCCACGGCGGACAAGGCGAGCTCGGAGCTGGGCTGGGCCGGTTCGCCGGCGACCCGGCGGTACTACGCCCGCGCCCTGGACGCCGTACGCGCCGCAGCCGCCCGCCAGCCGCTGGGCCCGGTCGCCCCGGCCGTCGACGCCGTCGTCCGCGCGCTGACCGCCCGTCGCCCCGCGACCCTCACCACCACCGGCCGGGACGGCCGCGCGCTCGCGCTGCTGCGGTTCCTGCCGGACGGGCTGCGGGACCGGCTGGTGCTGCGCGCCTTCGGGGTGACGGCGGAGGCATTCGACGACCTGGCCCTGACGGAGGTGCCCTGAGCCCGTCGACGACACGGCCCTCACGGAGTCGCCCGCAGCCCGTCGACGATGAGGTCGAGGATCCGCCCGGCCCGCGCCTCCCCGCCCCGCGCCGGATCGAGCCGCCACAGCACGCTCAGCTGCAGCAGCACGTCCTCCGGATCGATCCCGGACTTGAGCGAACCGTCGGCGGCCCCCGCCTTCAGGAGTACGTCGATGGCGGCCACGAAGGGCGCGAAGTACTCGTCGTCGGCCCCGCCGTCGGTCGCCGCGTGGATGACCTCGGCGACGCCGTACTTGAGCCGCCCGTAGTGGGCGACCTCGTCGAACCAGCGCCGTAGCGCGACGAGCGGCGGATGGTCGGCCAGCAGTACGGGCGCGCGGTCGATCAGGTGCTGGATGTCGTGCCGGTACAGCTCCAGGATCAGCGCCTCCCGGGTGGGGAAGTGCCGGTAGAGCGTCCCGATGCCGACGCCCGCCTGCTTGGCGATCGCGGTGAGGGACACGCCACTCGACACGCCATTCGACGCACCGCTCGACGCGGCGATCGCCTCGCGGGCGGTCGCCAGGATGCGCTCCCGGTTGTCGAGGGCGTCGCGGCGGGTCGGTTTCGGGTTCACGGGTGCGGGCCGTCCGTCTGGTGTCGGATTGCTAAGCGGAGGGCCCTCCGGTACGTTGGGAGATGTACCGGAGGGGCCTCCGTTTCGCCTTCCATTCTGGCACATCCCCACCCGACACCGCAGGGAGCACCGTCATGCCCGAACTCGTCCTGGTCACCGGAGGCAGCGGCTACATCGCCGGCTGGTGCGTCGCCGAACTGCTGCGCCGCGGCTACGACGTCCGTACGACCGTCCGCGCCCCGGGCAAGGAGCGCGCGGTCACCGACGCCGTCGCGACCGTCGTCGACCCCGCCGGACGGCTGAGCTTCGCCGTCGCCGACCTCACCGCCGACGAGGGCTGGGACGCCGCGGTCAAGGGCGTCGACCACGTCCTGCACGTCGCCTCCCCGCTCGGCGCCGCCTCCGACGACCCCGACGCCCTGATCGCCGCGGCCCGCGACGGCGCCCTGCGCGTCCTGCGCGCGGCCACGGAGGCGGGCGTACGACGCGTGGTGATGACCTCGGCGGCGAACGCGGCGAGCCCCTCGTCGTACGCCTCGGAAGGTGTCACCGACGAGTCGCTGTGGACCGATCCGGACGACCCGACCCTGATCCCGTACCGCCGCTCGAAGACTCTCGCCGAGCGGGCCGCCTGGGACTTCATGAGCGGCTACGACGGTCCGACCGAGCTGACCACCGTGCTCCCCGGCGCCGTCTTCGGACCGGTCCTCACCACCGCGAACATGGGCTCCGTCGGCATCATCGCGCGCATGGTGAGCGGAAAGATGCCGGGCGTCCCGCGCATCGGCCTCGAAGTCGTGGACGTCCGGGACCTCGTCGACGTCCACATCCGGGCGATGACGTCACCGGACGCGGCGGGCCAACGCTTCCTGGCCACCGGGGAGTTCGTGTGGATGGAGGACATCGCGCGCACCCTGCGCGACGGCCTCGGCGAGCACGGCCGTACCGTCTCCACGCGCCGTCTCCCGGACTTCGCGGTCCGGCTCGCGGCGCGCTTCCGGGACCCGTCGCTGCGCGAGATCACCCCCGCGCTCGGCCGTCGCAACCGCCACAGCACGGAGAAGGCGCGCCGCGTCCTCGGCTGGGAACCGCGCCCGGCCCGGGAAGCCGTCCTCGACTGCGCCCGGAGCCTCATCGCGCAGGGGGCCGTCTAGGTATCAGCGGCCTCCGCCAACTGCACTGTCCGCGCCGCCAGTTCACTGATCCGCACCCCGTCGAAACCGAACACCGCACTGCGCACCGTGTCCTCCAGCGGGTCCTTCCACTGCCCCGGGATCGCGTCCGCGCCGGTCAGCACCCCGGCGACCGAACCGGCGGTCGCGCCGTTCGAGTCGGTGTCCAGGCCGCCGCGCACGGTCAGCGTGATGGTGCGGGTGAAGTCCCCGTCGCCGTACAGGAGTCCGGCGGTCAGGACGGCCGCGTTCGGGATCGTGTGGATCCAGCCGAGCCCCGCGGTCTCCTCGGACACCGTGGTCAGCGTGTCCTCCCAGGTCATCCGGGTCTCGTGCAGCGTGAGCACGCGGCGCACGGTGCGCGCGAGGCGGCAGCCCGGCGGGATCACGGTCAGCGCCGTGTCGAGCGCGTGCCGCACGGTGGGCGCGGTGAACGCCGCCGAGATGAGAGCGGCGGCCCACATCGAGCCGTAGACACCGTTCCCGGTATGCGACAACACCGCGTCCCTGCGCGCCAGTTGGGCCGCGCGGCGAGGGGAGCCCGGGCTGGTCCAGCCGTGGATGTCGGCGCGGATCAGGGCGCCGATCCACTCCTGGTACGGGTTGTCGTGCGTCGCCGTCAGCGGCGGCTTGAGGCCGTTGGCGAGGTTGCGGTAGGTGGCGCGCTCGGCCGTGAACGTCTGCAGATACGGCAGTCTCCGCAGCCACAGTTCCCCGACCTGCTCGGTGCTGAAGCCGAAGCCGTGGGTCTCCAGCAGGTCGAGGCCGAGGACGGCGTAGTCGATGTCGTCGTCACGGCAGCTGCCGTGGATCCGGCCGCGCACGCACCGCTGCCACTCGGGGCGCAGCGCGACGCCCTCGTTCTCGTCGGCCGGCTCGGGCAGGTAGTCGGTCAGCGGCAGGGCGCCGGCCCGCCGGAGATAGCGGTCGATGCGGTCGCGCGTCCACAGGTCGCCCTGCTCGACCGGCTTGCCGAGCATGTTGCCCGCGATCCGGCCCAGCCAGCCCCCGAGGATGCGGTCCGCGAGCACTGGCTCACTGCCCACAGGGGTCATAGGACCGGTCTACCCGATTCGGGGGGTGACCGCGCGGGGTTCGACCGGTCCGCACAGGGCACTCGTAGGCCGGTCCCAGGGTTCGGTCGGAGCATGACGGCGCGGGCGTCCTCCGGTTAAGGTCGCAGCGGCGCGACTGGCCCTGAAGTGTGTGGGGCCCGTAGAGCAAGGGGAACGCAAGGTGGCGGACGCTGCACAGAGGGGCACCCACAGGGTGCTCATCGCCGCGGACAAGTTCAAGGGGTCGCTGACGGCCGTGCAGGTCGCCGAGCGGGTGACGGCCGGGCTGCGCACGGTCGTACCCGATCTGGACGTCGCGGCGATGCCGGTCGCCGACGGCGGCGACGGCACGGTGGACGCGGCCGTCGCGGCCGGGTTCGAGCGACGGGAGATACGGGTCGCCGGGCCCCTCGGCCACGAGGTCACCGCCGCTTTCGCGGTGCGCGGCGACACGGCCGTGGTGGAGATGGCCGAGGCGAGCGGACTGCAACGCCTTCCCAAGGGCGTCTTCGCTCCTCTCACCTCCTCGACGTACGGCTCCGGCGAACTGCTGCGGGCCGCCCTGGACGCGGGCGCCCGGACGATCGTGTTCGGGGTCGGCGGCAGCGCCACGACCGACGGCGGCGCCGGCATGCTCTCCGCGCTCGGCGCCCGCTTCCTGGACGCGGAGGGCGAACCGGTGTCCCCGGGCGGCGGTGGCCTGACCGACCTCGCCTCGGCCGACCTCTCCGGACTCGACCCACGACTCGCCTCCGTCGCCCTCGTCCTCGCCAGCGACGTCGACAACCCCCTCACCGGCCCCAAGGGCGCCCCCGCGGTCTACGGCCCCCAGAAAGGCGCCACACCGGACGACGTGGACGCCCTCGACGCGGCCCTCGGGCACTACACGAAGGTCCTGGAGGAGGCGATCGGCCCCAGGGCCGCCGAGTCCGCCTCCGCACCCGGCGCAGGCGCCGCCGGCGGCATCGGCTACGGCGCCCTCCTCCTCGGCGCGCGCTTCCGCCCCGGCATCGAGGTCATGCTCGACGTCCTCGGCTTCGCCGCCGCCCTGGAGGGCGCGACCCTCGTCATCACCGGCGAGGGCTCCCTCGACGAACAGACCCTGCACGGCAAGGCCCCGGCGGGCGTCGCCGCGGCGGCCCGCGCGGAGGGCAAGGAGGTCGTCGCCGTCTGCGGCCGCCTCGCCCTGCCCCCACAGGCCCTCGGCCACGCCGGCATCCGCCGCGCCTACCCCCTCACGTCGGTCGAACCTGACGTGGTGAAGTGCATCGCGGACGCGGGACCCATCCTGGAGCGGGTGGCGGAGAACATCGCGCGGGACTTCCTGGTCTGAGCCTCAGCTCTTCCTGGTCTGAGTCCCGCCCAAGGAACGTCGAAGGGCCCCGAGCCAAGTGGCTCGGGGCCCTTCGTTTCGTCTGCTACGACCGCTACGGAAGCTGTGCGGCTCGCGCCTCACGCCGGTTGCCGCGGAAGTTGTTCACCCTGCGAGCCGTCGCGAACAGCGGGATCACCGCGCCCATGACCAACTGGAGCGCGCAGCCCGTCTGGAGGAGCAGTTGACCGCCCGGGGCATCGAACGCCCAGGATGCCAACAGGCCCATCGACAGGACGATCCAGGCGAGCATCGCGACCGCGAGGCGACCGCGCGGCTTCGGGTACTCGACCCGGCTCACCATCAGCCAGGCGGTGCCCAGGATCGCGAGCAGCGTTGCCACGAAGGGCAGTTCGAGCAGCACGATCGAGACCACCGTCAGCGCACCGAACGGGGAGGGCATGCCCTGGAACATGCCGTTCGGCGGCGTCACGCACGAGAAGCGCGCGAGTCTCAGCACCACGGCCAGCAGCACCACGATCGCTCCGACCGCGGCCACTCTCTGGTGCGCGTCGTCGGCGACCATGCCGTAGACGAGGACGAAGTACGCCGGCGCGAGGCCGAAGCTGATCAGGTCCGACAGGTTGTCCAGCTCCGCGCCCATGGGGGACGAGCGCAGCTTGCGGGCGACGAGGCCGTCGAAGAGGTCGAAGACCGCCGCGCACAGCATCAGGATGACCGCGGTGGCCGCGCTGTGGCGGGCCATGCCGGTCGACTCGTCGTTGCCCGTCAGGTGCGGGATCAGGATGCCGGTGGTGGTGAAGTACACCGCCATGAAGCCGCAGGTGGCGTTGCCGAGGGTGAGGGTGTCCGCTATTGAGAGGCGGAGAGAAAGAGGCATCTCCTCCTCGTCGTCCACCTCGTCGGCCTCGGGCACCCAGCCCGCCTGTGTCTCCGGATCAACCACGGTCAATGCGAGTCACCCCAGCCACGGTCTTCTGGCCGACCTCCACGTCCACCTCGACACCCTCGGGGAGGTAGATGTCGACGCGTGAACCGAAGCGGATCAGACCGATGCGCTCGCCCTGCTCGACCTTCGTGCCCTGCGGGACGTAGGGGACGATGCGGCGGGCGACGGCGCCGGCGATCTGGATCATCTCGATGTCACCGAGCTCGGTGTCGAAGTGCCAGACGACCCGCTCGTTGTTCTCGCTCTCCTTGTTGAACGCGGGAACGAAACCGCCCGGGATGTGCTCGACCGAAGTCACCGTGCCGGAGAGCGGCGCGCGGTTGACGTGGACGTTCAGCGGGCTCATGAAGATGGCGACGCGGGTGCGACCGTCCTTCCACGGCATGATGCTCTGCACCACACCGTCGGCGGGCGAGATGACCCGGCCCCGGGTGATCTCGCGCTCGGGGTCGCGGAAGAACCACAGCATGCCCGCCGCGAGCGCGGTGGCGGGTACGGCCACGGCCTTGGCGGCGCCGGACTTGCGCGCACGTACCAGGCTGAGGGCTGCGGTGGCGACGGTCGGCAGGAGCCACGGCGATGCTCCGCGCGCGAGGCGTACGCCTGCCAGGCTGTCGCGTGGTGCAGAGGTTTGGCTGTGGGGCATGGATGACCTTCGTAGCGGATGATGCCGCGCTGTAACGGGGGACGGCGGCTTTCCCGGGATCGTACCGGTCGCGGGCCACAACTGGGCAAGCCAGGAAGCCGAGTCGGCGGCTGAAGAGCGTTGACGGGGTGTGATCTTCTTCTCGATGAAAACACCCCGAAACGGACAATCAGCCCTGGAATCGATACTCTTCGAGCAACCTGCGCCCGATGATCATTTTCTGGATTTCGGCGGTACCTTCGCCGATCAACAGCATCGGCGCCTCGCGGTAAAGGCGTTCGATCTCGTACTCCTTGGAGAATCCGTACCCGCCGTGGATCCGGAAGGCGTCCTCGACGACCTCCTTGCAGTACTCGGAGGCGAGGTACTTCGCCATCCCTGCCTCAAGGTCGTTTCGTTCGCCGGAGTCCTTTTTGCGTGCCGCATTCACCATCATCGCATGGGCGGCCTCGACCTTGGTGGCCATCTCCGCCAGCTTGAACTGGATCGCCTGGTGCTGGGCGATGGGCTTCCCGAACGTGTGACGCTGCTGCGCGTACGAGACGCCCAGCTCGAAGGCACGCTGAGCGACGCCGCAGCCACGCGCAGCCACATTCACGCGGCCGACCTCGACTCCGTCCATCATTTGGTAAAAACCTCGGCCGGTCTCGCCACCGAGCACCCGGTCGGCCGGAATCCGCAGGCCGTCCATGATCAACTCGGTGGTGTCGACGCCCTTGTAGCCCATCTTGTCGATCTTCCCGGGGATGGTGAGACCGGGCCGGACCTCACCGAAGCCGGGCTCCTTCTCGATCAGGAAGGTCGTCATCGACTTGTGGGGCGCGGTGCCCTCCGGGTGGCCTTCGTCACTTCGCACGAGGACGGCCACGAGTGAGGACGTTCCGCCGTTCGTCAGCCACATCTTCTGGCCGGTCAGGACGTATTCGTCGCCGTCCTTGACCGCCTTGGACGTGATGGCCGAGACGTCGGAGCCCAACCCCGGTTCCGACATGGAGAACGCGCCCCTGATGTCGCCGGCCGCCATCCGCGGCAGGAAGTGGTCCTTCTGCTCCTGCGTGCCGTGCTGCTTGAGCATGTAGGCCACGATGAAGTGGGTGTTGATGATGCCGGACACCGACATCCACCCGCGCGCGATCTCCTCCACGCACAGGGCGTACGTCAACAGGGACTCGCCCAGGCCGCCGTACTCCTCCGGGATCATCAGGCCGAAGAGGCCCAACTCCTTGAGCCCGTCGACGATCTGCTGCGGATACTCGTCGCGGTGCTCCAGCTCGGTGGCGACCGGGAGGATCTCCTTGTCCACGAAGTCGCGGACGGTGGACAGGATTTCCCGCTGGATGTCGGTGAGACCGGCGGTCTGGGCGAGTCGCGCCATGGCTACTTCTCCTGCTCCTTGAGCTGGGGGCGGCCGGGCTGCTCGCCGCCGCGCTCCTTGATGTACGTCTCGGTCGGCACCATCACCTTGCGGCGGAACACGCAGACCAGCGTGCCGTCCTGCTTATAGCCCTTGGTCTCGACGTACACGATCCCGCGGTCGTTCTTCGACTTCGAGGGCGTCTTGTCGAGGACCGTCGTCTCGCCGTAGATCGTGTCCCCGTGGAAGGTCGGCGCCACGTGCTTCAGCGACTCGACCTCCAGGTTGGCGATCGCCTTGCCCGACACGTCCGGCACCGACATGCCCAGCAGCAGCGAGTAGATGTAGTTGCCGACCACCACGTTCTTGCCGAAGTCCGTCGTGTTCTCGGCGTAGTTGGCGTCCATGTGGAGCGGGTGGTGGTTCATCGTCAGGAGACAGAAGAGGTGGTCGTCGTACTCCGTGACGGTCTTCCCGGGCCAGTGCTTGTAGACCGCGCCGACCTCGAACTCCTCGTAGGTGCGTCCGAACTGCATGGTGCTCAGGCCTCCGGGGCTTCGAACTTGGACGTGCGCTCCATGCCGGCGGCCCGGCCCTTGCCCGAGATGACGAGCGCCATCTTGCGGCTGGCCTCGTCGATCATCTCGTCGCCGAGCATCGCGGAGCCCTTCTTGCCGCCCGCCTCGGACGTGTAGAAGTCGTACGCGTCCAGGATCAACTCGGCGTGGTCGAAGTCCTCCTGGGACGGCGAGAAGATCTCGTTGGACGCCTCGACCTGGCCCGGGTGCAGCACCCACTTGCCGTCGAAGCCGAGCGCGGCGGCCCGCTGGGCGACCGCGCGGTAGCCGTCGATGTTGCGGATCTGGAGGTAAGGGCCGTCGATCGCCTGGAGGTTGTTGGCGCGGGCGGCCATCAGGATCTTCATCAGGATGTAGTGGTAGGCGTCCGCCGGGTACCCGGGCGGCTGTTCGCCCACGACCAACGACTTCATGTTGATCGACGCCATGAAGTCGGCCGGACCGAAGATGATCGTCTCGACACGTTGACTGGCTTGAGCGATCGCATTGACGTTGTTGAGTCCCTGCGCGTTCTCGATCTGCGCCTCAATACCGATCTTGCCGAGCTCGAAGCCCATGGTCTTCTCGATCTGCGTCAACAGCAGATCCAGGGCTACGACCTGCTGGGCGTCCTGCACCTTCGGCAGCATGATGCAGTCGAGGTTCTGGCCCGCCCCCTCGACGACCGTGACGACGTCGCGGTACGTCCACTCGGTCGTCCAGTCGTTGACGCGCACGACCCGCGTCTTGCCCGTCCAGTCGCCCTCGTTGAGGAACTTGACGATGGTGTGCCGCGCCTCGGGCTTGGCGAGCGGCGCGCACGCGTCCTCCAGATCCAGGAAGACCTGGTCGGCCGGGAGGCCCTGCGCCTTCTCCAGGAAGCGCGGATTGCTCCCGGGGACCGCGAGACAGGAGCGCCGCGGGCGAAGCCGGTTGACGGGGGCGGGCGTGGTCATGCGGGGACCTCCAAGGGGTCGAGCAGGGGGTCGAGCTTGTTCGCTTTCCGGATCTCGTCGACGATGCGGCCGATGATTCCGGTGATGTCGAAGTCCTTCGGCGTGAAGACCGCCGCGACTCCGGCGGCCCGCAGCTGTTCGGCGTCACCATTGGGGATGATCCCACCGGCGATGACAGGTATGTCTGTGGCACCGGCCACACGGAGCCGTTCGAGGACGTCGGGCACCAACTGGGCGTGCGAGCCGGACAGGATGGACAGGCCGACCGCGTGGACGTCCTCCGCGAGGGCCGCGTCCACGATCTGCTCCGGGGTGAGCCGGATGCCCTGGTACACCACCTCGAAGCCGGCGTCACGCGCGCGTACGGCGATCTGCTCGGCGCCGTTGGAGTGCCCGTCCAGACCCGGCTTGCCGACTAGGAAGCGCAGTTTGCCGACGCCCATCTCCCGCGCCGTCACATCCACCTTGCGGCGCACCCCGGCCATCGCCGAGCCCTCTTCGGCGGGCACCGCCACCGGCGCCGACGAGACGCCCGTGGGCGCCCGGAACTCGCCGAACACCTCCCGCAGGGCCCCGGCCCACTCGCCGGTCGTGACACCGGCGCGGGCGCACTCCAGGGTGGCCTCCATGAGGTTGTCGGTGCCCTTGGCGGCCTCCTTCAGCCGCTCCAGCGCCTTGCACGGGCGCGGGTGGTTGAACGGCGGCTGGTAGCGCGTGTCCCGCCAGTGCTGCAACGACTCGATGACACGGGCCTCGACGGCCGGGTCGACCGTCTGGATCGCGGTGTCGAGGTCGGCGGTGAGTGGATTGGGCTCGGTCGTGTTGAAGATGTTGACGCCGACGATCTTCTCTTGACCGGACTCAATACGGGCCCGCCGCTCCGCGTGCGAGGACACGAGCTGCGACTTGAGATATCCGGACTCGACGGCGGCCATCGCGCCGCCCATCTCGTCGATACGGTCCATCTCGGCGAGGGACTCCTCGACCAGGGAGGCCACCTTCGCCTCGATGACGTGCGAGCCCTCGAAGATGTCCGCGTACTCCAGCAGGTCGCTCTCGTACGCCAGCACCTGTTGCATGCGCAGCGACCACTGCTGGTCCCAGGGGCGGGGGAGCCCCAACGCCTCGTTCCAGGCCGGGAGTTGCACGGCACGCGCGCGTGCGTCCTTCGACAGCGTCACGGCCAGCATCTCCAGGACGATCCGCTGGACGTTGTTCTCCGGCTGCGCCTCCGTCAGGCCCAGGGAGTTGACCTGGACGCCGTAGCGGAACCGGCGCTGCTTCGGGTCCTCGATGCCGTAGCGCTCGCGCGTGATCTCGTCCCAGATGCGGCCGAAGGCGCGCATCTTGCACATCTCCTCGATGAAGCGGACACCCGCGTTCACGAAGAAGGAGATGCGGGCGACGACATCGCCCCTGCGGTCCTCGGGAATCTGGCCGGACGCGAACACCGCGTCCAGGACGGCGATCGCGGTGGACATCGCGTACGCGATCTCCTGGACCGGCGTGGCTCCGGCCTCCTGGAGGTGGTAGCTGCAGATGTTGATCGGGTTCCACTTGGGGATGTGGTTGACCGTGTAGCAGATCATGTCGGTCGTCAGCCGGAGCGAGGGCACCGGCGGGAACACGTGCGTGCCCCGCGACAGGTACTCCTTGACGATGTCGTTCTGGGTCGTCCCCTGGAGCTGGGTGATGTCGACGCCCTGCTCCTCGGCGACGACCTGATAGAGCGCCAGCAGCCACATGGCGGTGGCGTTGATCGTCATCGAGGTGTTCATCTGGTCCAGGGGGATGTCCTGGAACAGCCGGCGCATGTCACCCAGGTGCGCGATCGGCACACCGACCCGGCCGACCTCGCCGCGGGCGAGGATGTGGTCGGAGTCGTAGCCGGTCTGCGTCGGCAGGTCGAACGCGACCGACAGACCGGTCTGGCCCTTGGCGAGGTTGCGCCGGTACAGCTCGTTGGACGCCTCTGCCGTGGAGTGACCGGCGTACGTGCGCATCAGCCACGGCCGGTCTTTCTGACGCTCAGTCATCTACGGGACCTCGGCCTTCAGATGTTCCGGAAGCGGTTGATCGCGTCGATGTGCTGGGCGCGCTTCTCCTCGTCGCGCACACCGAGGCCCTCCTCGGGGGCGAGGCACAGGACGCCGACCTTGCCCTGGTGGAGGTTGCGGTGGACGTCGTAGGCAGCCTGCCCGGTCTCCTCCAGGGAGTACACCTTGGAGAGCGTCGGGTGGATCTTGCCCTTGGCGACCAGCCGGTTGGCCTCCCAGGCCTCGCGGTAGTTGGCGAAGTGCGAGCCGATGATCTTCTTCAGGGACATCCACAGGTAGCGGTTGTCGTACTCGTGGTTGTACCCGGAGGTCGACGCGCAGGTGACGATCGTGCCGCCCTTGCGGGTGACGTAAACGCTTGCGCCGAAGGTCTCGCGACCGGGGTGCTCGAAGACGATGTCCACGTCCTCGCCGCCGGTGAGTTCACGGATGCGCTTGCCGAACCGCTTCCACTCGCGCGGGTCCTGGTGGTGCTCGTCCGCCCAGAACTTGTAGTCCTCGGCGTTGCGGTCGATGATCGCCTCGGCGCCCATTGCCCGGCAGATGTCGGCCTTTTGAGGGCTGCTCACCACACAGATGGGGTTGGCGCCGCCCGCGAGCGCGAACTGCGTGGCGTACGAGCCGAGTCCGCCGCTCGCGCCCCAGATCAGGACGTTGTCGCCCTGCTTCATGCCGGCGCCGTTGCGGGAGACCAACTGCCGGTAGGCGGTGGAGTTCACCAGGCCCGGGGCGGCGGCCTCCTCCCACGACAGGTGGTCCGGCTTGGGCATCAGCTGGTTGGACTTGACGAGCGCGATCTCGGCGAGTCCGCCGAAGTTGGTCTCGAAGCCCCAGATGCGCTGCTCCGGGTCGAGCATCGTGTCGTTGTGGCCGTCGCTCGACTCCAACTCCACGCTCAGGCAGTGCGCGACGACCTCGTCGCCGGGCTTCCAGGCGTTGACGCCGGGGCCGGTGCGCAGGACGACGCCCGCGAGGTCGGAACCGATGATGTGGTAGGGCAGGTCGTGCCGCTTGGTCAGCTCGCTGAGCTTGCCGTAGCGCTCCAGGAAGCCGAACGTGGACAGCGGCTCGAAGATCGAGGTCCACACGGAGTTGTAGTTGACCGAGGAGGCCATCACGGCCACCAGGGCCTCGCCCGGGCCCAGTTCGGGCACCGGTACGTCGTCCAGGTGGATCGACTTGCGGGGGTCCTTGTCGCGGGTGGTGAGGCCCGCGAACATGTCCGTCTCGTCCTTGTGCACGGTGATCGCGCGGTACGACTCGGGGAGCGGCAGGGCGGCGAAGTCGGCCGGAGTCGAGTCCGGCGACTGGATCGCGGCGAGGATGTCCTTCACGGTCACGGTGTTGCCTCCGGCGAAGAGCCCCTTGAGGGAGGGGCGCTGAGGGTTACGTCGGTGCTGCTGCTGAGGGTGGGTGAGACGTGCCGTCGGTTCGGCGGGTGGAGCTTCGGCAGCGCTTTGTGGCGCGGGAGGTTGCCTGTGACGCAGGCGTCCGGGCGCGCAGCCCAGTGGTGGGTTGCGGGGACAGCCGACGTACGAAAGGTCTCTGCACGCCGGCCGCCCGGACATCTTCAACGTATGACACTGCGTGTCACCCCGCAAGGCACCGAGTGCCATGAATCGCTCTCAGGTGAAATCTTTACGTAACAAATGAGCGATGATCGATCGAACGGGGTCGGAAAGGTACGTGAAAAGGGGCCCTGACATGCCAAAACGGCCACCCCGTGGGGTGGCCGTCATCACACAGTGCGGGGCAGGTCAGCGGTCCCGCAGTGCCTCTTCGATGGTCCGCATGACCTCGTCCAGCGGGGCGTCGGTGCGCGCGACCGTCACCAGGACCTCGCCCTGCTGGTGCACCATCGCCGTGGCCGGCTTCGGGGCGGCGGTGCGGCCGGCGCCGATGCCGCTGCCGAACGTCTTCCGTACGATCCCGAAGGCGTGGTCGAGCTGGGCCTCGACGTCGCCCTGGCCGCCGGCCCGCAGCCAGCGCCGCAGCACGTGGTTGTGGGCGGTGACCACGGCCGAGGCGGCGACCTCGGCGAGCAGCGGGTCGTCGTTGGCGTCGTCGTCGTGCGCGTGCTCGTCGAAGTGGCCCAGGAGATAGCGCGTGAACAGCCGCTCGTAGCGCGCCACCGACGCGATCTCGGCCTCGCGCAGGGTGGGCACCTCGCGCGTCAGCTTGTAGCGGGCGACCGAGATCTCCGGCCGCGCCGCGTACATGCGCATGACTTCCTTGATGCCCCGGCACACCGTGTCGAGCGGGTGCTCGTGCGCGGGGGCGGCATTGAGTACCGCCTCGGCCCGGATCAACGTGTCGTCGTGGTCCGGGAAGATCGCCTCTTCCTTGGAACGGAAGTGCCGGAAGAACGTCCGGCGCGCGACCCCGGCCGCGGCCGCGATCTCGTCGACGGTGGTCGCCTCGTACCCCTTGGTCGCGAACAGCTCCATCGCGGCCGCCGCCAGCTCGCGCCGCATCTTGAGACGCTGGGCGGCGGCACGGCTGCCCGCGGCACTCTCCGGTGCGTCGGGCGTGGCTGGTGTACGTGAGGGCTTGGCGGGCTGGGGCATGACCCGAACGTACTGCATGTGCGCAGCTTGGCGTGCACGTCGGAGGTTTCCCCCGCCCGCCGCGGGCAGGGGTCCTCCGGTGGGTCCGAGCAGCCCGCCCCAGTCGCCGTCGACGCCGACCCGGTCGTCGGAACCCTCAGCGGCGGGCATATTCGCGGAAGCCGCGGCCCGTCTTGCGGCCGAGGCAGCCCGCGGCCACCAGGTGCTCCAGAAGCGGTGCCGGAGCCAGGCCCGGGTCGCGGAATTCGCGGTGCAGGACCTTCTCGATCGCCAGGGAGACGTCCAGCCCGACGACGTCCAACAGCTCGAAGGGGCCCATCGGGTAGCCGCCGCCCAGCTTCATCGCGGCGTCAATGTCGTCAAGAGATGCATAGTGCTCCTGCACCATCTTGATCGCGTTGTTGAGGTACGGGAAAAGCAGTGCATTGACGATGAAGCCGGCTCGGTCGCCACAGTCAACGGCATGCTTCTTGATCTTGATGCAGACCTCATGCACTGTTGAGTGGACGTCAACATCCGTCAACACTGTACGGACGACCTCGACCAGCTTCATCGCGGGCGCCGGGTTGAAGAAGTGCATGCCGATCACGTCCTGCGGACGCGAGGTGGCGCGGGCGCACGCGACGACCGGCAGCGACGAGGTCGTGGTGGCCAGGACCGCGCCCGGCTTGCAGACCTTGTCCAGCGTCGCGAACAGCTGCTGCTTGATCTCCAGGTCCTCGGCGACCGCCTCGACGGCCAGATCGACGTCGGCGAACGCGTCGTACGAGCCCGCCGGAGTGATCCGCTCCAGGGTCTGCGCGGCGGCCTCGGCGGTCATCCGCCCCCGGTCGACAGAGCGCGAAAGCGACTTGCCGATACGGGACTTGGCGAACTGCGCCTTCTCCTCACTGCGGGCTGCGAGAACCACGTCGTACCCGGCCTTGGCGAAGACTTCGGCGATACCGGACGCCATGGTCCCGGAGCCGGCGACACCGACGGAGCGCACGGTACGACCAGGGGTGAGCTGTGCGCCCTCCGGCGGGGTCAGCGCGTCCCGCACGACCGTGGCGCTGCCCTCGGCCTCGTAGGAGTAGAAGCCGCGGCCCGTCTTGCGGCCGGTCAGGCCCGCCTCGCTGAGCTGCTTCAGGATCGGCGCGGGGGCGTGCAGACGGTCGTGGGACTCGGAGTACATCGCCTCCAGGACCGTGCGCGCGGTGTCGATGCCGATCAGGTCGAGGAGTGCCAGCGGGCCCATGGGGAGCCCGCAGCCGAGCCGCATCGCGGCGTCGATGTCCTCGCGGGAGGCGTACTTCGCCTCGTACATCGCGGCCGCCTGGTTGAGGTAGCCGAACAGCAGGCCGTCCGCGACGAATCCGGGCCGGTCGCCGACCGCGACCGGCTCCTTGCCCAGCTCGATCGCGAGGTCGGTGACGGCGGCGACGGCGGTGGGCGCGGTCAGCACCGAGGAGACGACCTCGACCAGCTTCATCGCGGGCGCCGGGTTGAAGAAGTGCAGCCCGAGCACCCGCTCCGGCCGTGCCGAGTCGGCGGCGAGCCGGGTGACGGACAGGGCGTTCGTGCCGGTCGCGAGAATCGTCTCGGGGCGCACGATCCCGTCCAGCTCACGGAAGATCTGGTGCTTGATCTCGTACGACTCCGGGGCCACCTCGATGACCAGGTCGGCGTCGGCCGCGGCCCGCAGATCGGTGGAGGTACGGACCCGGGCCAGGGCGTCGGTGCGCTCCTGCTCGGTCAGCCGGCCGCGCTGCACGGCGCGGGCGGTCGCGGTCTCCAGGGCGGCGACGGCGTGCGCGGTCGCGGCCTCGCTGACGTCGATGCCGACGACCTCGCGGCCGGCCCGGGCGAGGACCTCGGTGATACCGGTGCCCATCGTGCCGAGACCGACGACGGCAATGGTCTTGAAGGGGGACAGAGGGGCGTCGGACAGGGGAGTTGCCATCGCGGGACTCCTGGAATGAGGGTGACGACTGGGAGCGCACTCCGTACGCCGAGGGGCGCACGGAGTGCGAGAAGGAGTGCGGGTGTAGCCGGGCAACAAGCGCACACGCCCGGCGAGAAGAGAGTTCCGACCGGCCCTGTCCCAAGCCGTGTCGTACTGCGGCACACGAGGTACCGAACCGACTGCACTCACGGCGGCTGCGTCACCAGGCCGCCGTAAGGAGGTACGCGAGTGGGTAACTCGCTCGTCTGAGCTTAACCGGTGGGTAACGAGCGCGCCAGCCCCCGGAGTTTGTGATGTAGGTCCCGTCTGTCCCGCGACCCCCATAGGCTCGGCTTCATGGACGAAGAGTTGCGATCACTCACGGAGCGCTTACGGCAGGAGTCGGGAGGGGCGGTGCCGTACGAGCATCTGGTGGCGACCGGAGACCTCGACGAGCTGGCGGATGTGCTCACGGCCGTCGGACAACCGCTCTGGGCCCGGGAGTTGGCCGCGTTCCGGCTCGGCATCGCGGGCGACCGGCGTGCCTTCGAGTCACTCGTCCTGTTCCTCAACCACCGTGAGCCGCCGCGCTGCGCCTCCGCCGCGTACGCCCTGGCCCGTCTCGACGACCCCCGCACCGCCCGCGCGGCCGCCGCCCTCGCCACCAACGAACTCCGGGTCGCCTACGCCCTGCACCCCGTCCGGCTCCTGGCCGACCTGCGCGCCCCCGAGTCCGTCCCCGCTCTCATCACCACCCTGGAGCGACGCCTGCGCCCCCATGACCCGTACCGCCGCGTGGCCCTCGCCTGCGTGCAGGGCCTCGGTGAACTGGGCGACCCCCGCGCCAGACCCGTACTGAACGACGCACTCGCGCATCCCGCGCTGGCGGAGGCGGCGGTGCACGCGCTGGGGCGGATCCCACGGCAGCGGTGAGCCGCTCGGCACCTCCTTGACGCTCAGCACCCCCCTCAATGCTCGGCACCCCGCTCAGTGCTCAGCACCCCCTCAACCCGTCAGCTCCCTGACGTACCGGATCTCGGGCACCGACACCCCCTCCACCTCGTACGGCTCCTCCGCCCCGTCCGCCCGGAAGCCCGCCCGCTCGTAGAAGCGGCGGGCGCGGGCGTTGCCCCGGACGACCCAGAGGAGGACGCGGTCGTGGCCGAGGGCCGCGCACTGCCGTAGGGACTCCTGCATCAGGGCCCGCCCTGCGCCGGTGCCCAGGTGTTCCGGGTCGAGGTAGATGGCGTACAACTCGACGTCCCCGGCGCGGACTTCGCCGTCCCTGTACGGCCCGAACGCGGCCCAGCCGACGATCTCCTCGCCCCGCGAGGCGACCAGGTTCACCACGCTGCCGTCGCCCTGCTCGAAGCGGGCCCGGCGTTGCTCGGCGTCGTCCTTAGCGCTGAGGGCGTCCAGGAAGGACTGCGGCATGAGCTCCCGGTACGCGAACTGCCAGCCGAGGACGCGGATCTCGGAGACGCGGTCGCAGTCGGCGAGGGTCATCGGGCGGATGCGGATCGCGAGGGGGTCGTCGTCGTTCATGGCCGCACCCTAGGGATGCGCCTGTCGACACGGCCTCCGAATTATTCGCCCAGCACCGCGAATGCCTCGATCTCCATCAGGAACTCCGGTCGCACCAGCCCGGCAACCTGCACGGCCGATGCGGCGGGGAGCCGGTCGTCGGGTATGTGTGCGGCGCGGGCCGCGCGGATGGCCGGCATGTGGGCCATGTCCGTGACGAAGAAGGTCAGTTTGACCACGTCGTCGAAGGTGGCGCCCGCCGAGGCCAGGCAGCGGCGGAGGTTCTCGAAGACCTGGCGGGCCTGGGCCGCCGCATCGCCCTCGCCGACCAGCTTGCCGTCCTCGTCGAGCGCGAGTTGGCCGGAGATCGCGACGAAACGACCGGTGCCGAGCACGACGTGCGTGTAGGCCGTCGCGGGCGCGACGCCGTCGGGGGCGGGAATCCTCGTCAGCTCACTCATGAGTCCATCGTGGACCATGGGTCTGACAACGAGGATTCCCGCCCCCGACGGGCCGTCAGGCCGTACTCAACCGTCCTTGGCCGGCCTCAGCCGCGGAAGCCCAGCAGGCCGTGCAGCGTCGAACCGTGTGCCGTGCTCGTCGCCGCCTTCGCCGTGGTCAACGGTTCCGGATCGGGCACCTTCTGGCACACCGCGTCGATCTCGCCGCCGCTGCGGGGCACCTTGCCGTTGGTCAGATACGTCGCCAGGTACTTGTCCAGGCAGGCGTTCCCGCTCAGCGTGATGCCGTGGTTCCCGCCGCCCTGCTCCACCACGAAACTGGAGCCGGCCAGCATGTTGTGGACCGTCAGCCCGCCCTCGTAGGGGGTCGCCGCGTCGTTCGTCGCCTGGAAGAGCAGCGTCGGCGGCAGCTTGCCGTTGGCGATGTTGATCGGCTGCTGGGACTTCGTCGGCCAGAACGCGCACGGCGCGTTGTACCAGGCGTTGTTCCAGGCCATGAACGGCGCCTTGTCGTACACCGCCCAGTTGTCCTTGCGCCACTGGTTCCAGTCGCGCGGCCAGGACGCGTCACGGCACTGCACCGACGTGTAGATGCTGTACCCGTTGTCGCCGGAGGCGTCGATCGCGGCGAAGTTGTCGTACGCCTCGACCAGCGGATCGGCGTTCTTGTCGTTCACGTACGCGGCGAACGCCTCGGCGAGATAGGGCCAGTAGCCGTTGTAGTACCCGCCGGGGATGAAGGTGTCCTCCAGTTCGGAGGCTCCCACCTTGCCGCCGGCCGGCTTCTTGGCGAGCGCCTTCCGCATCGCGTACCACTTGGCCTCAATCTTGGCCGGGTCGGTACCGAGCTTGTACGTCGAGTCGTACTTCGCGATCCACGCCATCAGCGCCTGCTGGCGGTCGTTGAACGCGTAGTCCTGCCCGATGTTGTCGTCGTACCAGACACCGGTGGGATCGACGATGGAGTCCAGGACCAGGCGGCGCACGCGCTCCGGGTAGAGCTTGGCGTACACGGCGCCCAGGTAGGTGCCGTACGAGTAGCCGAAGTAGTTGATCTTCTTCGCGCCGAGCGCCGCCCGGATCGAGTCCATGTCCCGCACGGCACTGATCGTGTTGATGTACGGCAGCACGCTCGCGTACTTCTTGCCGCAGGCGGCCGCGAAGGACTTCGCGCGCGTGAGGTTGGCCTTCTCCAGCGCGGGGGTGCTCGGCACCGAGTCGGGGCGGACCGGGTTGAAGTAACCGGGCTTGCAGTCGAGGGCGGGGGTGCTCTTGCCGACGCCGCGCGGGTCGAAGCCGATGACGTCGTACTGGGACGCCACCGCCTTCGGCAGCGAGGACGCGACGAAGCCCGCGAGCGTGAGCCCGCTGCCGCCGGGGCCGCCGGGGTTGACCAGCAGGGGGCCCTGGTACGTCGTCGCGGTGTGCGGGACGCGGGACAGGGCGAGCGTGATCTGCTTGCCGTGCGGCTTCGCGTGGTCGAGCGGCACCTTGACGCTCGAGCACTGCAACGTCGGGTAGTTGGTGGTGGCGCACGACTTCCAGGTGAGCTTCGCGGCCTGCACGGTGGTCGCGGGGCGCGCGGTGCTCGCGTCGGCGGGGAGAGCGGTGACCGTCCCGGCCACGACGACGGCGGCACCGCACAGTACGGCTGCGCGTTTTCTCATGAGTCCTCCCAGGACGGAGGGAAAGCGGACCGCGAGTCCACGGTCCCCGCCGCATCGTCCCGGAAAGCGCGCCCGGACGAACGCGTTCTGGCGATACTTGACCCGATTGGGCCGCCGGATGCGCTCGAACGCTCGCTCCGGGACCGTTCTTGGAAGGCCTCTCAGATCAGCGAGAGTTGGATCGGTTCGGTCACCGGTGGATCGACCGGCTCCGCCGGCTCGGGAATCCGGCGTGGCATGCCCGCGCGCGCGGGGCCGATGCCGTACTCCTGCGCCAGGTCGTGGACCTGACGGGTGATCCGGCGCTGGTACCACTTGGGGGCGTACGCGCCCTCGGCGTACAGCCGCTCGTAGCGGCGTACCAGGTGTGGGTGGTGCTGGCCGAGCCAGGCCGTG
>NZ_JNWO01000053.1 GCF_000716435.1 Streptomyces xylophagus | reverse complement strand
CGCAGGCGTCATCAAAAGCGTCTACGCCCTCCAGAACGCACTCCTGCCACGAAGCCTCCACATCGACAACCCCACCCCACACGTCGACTGGACAACCGGAAACCTCACCCTCCTCAACCACGCCCGACCCTGGCCCGACACCGGACAACCACGCCGCGCCGCGGTGTCGTCATTCGGCATCAGCGGCACCAACGCCCACCTCATCCTCGAACAAGCACCCGAATCCACCCCGGCGGCAGGCGGTGCGGACGTGCCGCCGTCGGTGGCCGTGCCGCTGTCGGCCAAGACCCCTGAGGCGCTGCGCGCCGCCGCGCTGCGGCTGTCCGACCGGCTGGCGAACGACCCCGGGCTCCGGCCGGACGATCTCGCGGCTCCGCTGTCGGCACGGACGGTCTTCGACCATCGCGCGGTCGCCGTCACCGGACCCGACGACCGGGCCGGGCTCGCCTCGGCGCTCGCCGCCCTCGCCTCGGGCGACCCGCACGGCGGCCTCGTCACCTCCGAAGGACCGCCCACGGCGGGCGGAACCGTGTTCGTCTTCCCCGGCCAGGGCTCCCAGTGGGCGGGCATGGGCACCTTGCTCGCCGCCGAGTCGTCCGCGTTCGCCGCCGCCCTCGACGACTGCGCGCAGGCCCTCGAATCGCACACCGGCTGGAACCTCCTGGATGTCCTGTCCCGGCCGGAGCTGCCCGCCGGAACCGACGTGGTGCAGCCCGCGCTGTTCGCGATGATGGTCTCTCTCGCCCGGCTCTGGCAGCACCACGGCGTCGAGCCCGACGCGGTCATCGGCCACAGCCAGGGCGAGATCGCCGCCGCCCACATCGCGGGCGCACTCAGCCTCGACGACGCCGCACGGATCGTCGCCACCCGCGCCAAGGCGCTCCTCGGTCTCGCCGACACCGGCCGGATGGTGTCGCTGCCCCTCGACGCGATCTCCGCGGAGGCGCTCATCGGCGACCTCGGCCTCACCGGTGAGCTGCACGTCGCGGCGTTGAACGGCCCCGCCCACACCGTCGTGGCAGGCGCGACGGCGGCCGCCGAGGCGATCGTCGCGCACGGCCGGGCCGCCGGGCTCAACGCCCGCATGGTCCCGGTGGACTACGCCTCGCACACGCCGCACATGCACACCCTGCGCGGCACCCTCCTGGCCGAGCTGGCCGGGATCTCGCCCCGCAAGGCCCCGATTCCGTTCCACTCCACGCTCACCGGTGCCGTCGTCGAGGACACCACCGTCCTGGACGCCGCCTACTGGTACGACAACCTCGCCAATCCCGTCCTGTTCCATCCGGTACTGGCCGCGCTGAGCCCGCGGCACACCGCATTCGTCGAGGCCAGCCCGCATCCGGTGCTCGTCCCGGCGATCGACGCCGTGCTGCACGCGTCAGGAGCACCCGGCGCGGCCCATCCGACGCTCCGCCGCGACGACGGCGGCCTCGGCAGGTTCCACGTCTCGCTCGCCGGCCGCCACGTGCGGGCCGCCGAGCCCGGCACCCTCTGGCGGCCGCCGGCGACGGGCAGGGCCGGGCATCCGCCGACCTACCCGTTCCAGCACAGCAGGTTCTGGCTGGGCTCGACCGGCGCGGGCAACGCGTCGGGGCTCGGCCTGGACGCGGCCGGCCACCCGCTGCTCGCCACCGTCATCCCGCTCCCGGACGGCCGCTGGCAGGCGACGTCCCGGCTGTCGGCCGACACCCTGCCGTGGCTCGCCGACCACGCCGTCCACGCGACCCCGCTGCTGCCCGGCACCGCGTTCCTCGACCTCGCGCTCCACGCCGGGCAGGCGTCAGGCTGCCCCACCGTCGCGGAGCTGACCCTCCAGGCGCCGCTCGTCCTCACCTCGGACACGCCCCGCGACCTGCATGTGGCGGTCTCCGCGCCCGACGACGACGGCCACCGGCAGATCACCTTCCACTCCCGGACCGGGGCCGACTCTCCGTGGGTCGAGCACGCGACGGGCCGCCTCTCCCCCGACGAGGCCGAGGGGCCGCAGAACGCGCCCGACGCCCCCGCCGGCGGCCCCGTCGCGATCGACGGGCTGTACGACCGGCTCGCCGAGCACGGCTACCACTACGGTCCCGCGTTCCGGAACGTCCGGGAACTCCACCGGGACGGCGCCGTCCTGGACGTCCGGGTCGCCCTCGACCGTGACTTGGCGGCGGGCGCGCACGGCATCCACCCGGCGCTGCTGGACGCGGCGCTCCACCCGCTCGCCCTGACCGGCGACGACGGGGCCGGCCTGGCGCTGCCGTTCTCGTGGCGGGACGTCCGGCTGACCGCGACCGGCGCGACCGAGCTGCGGGTCAGGCTGACCGAGATCGGGGAGAAGACCCTCCGTGTCGAGGCGTGGGACGTGTCCGGGACTCACGTTCTGACGGTCGGTGCGCTGACCCTGCGGACGGTGAGCGGCGAGGAGTTCCTGCGGTCCTTCGCGGCCGCCGCCGACCGCTCCCTTTTCGAGGTTGTCTGGAACCCGGTCGCGGTCGGCGAGGCGGGCGAGCCTCCCGTGCCGTTCGCCGACGCGTCGGCCCTCGAGACGCCGCCCGCCGCCGTCCTGCTCGACGTCTCCGGAGAGCCCGACGGCCCGGACGCGGTCCGCGGCCTGGCCGCGGAGGTCCTGGAGGCCGTACGCGAATGGGCCGCCGACGCGCGGTCCGCCGGATCGCGACTGATCGTCCGGACCACGAACGCCTTGCCCGTCCTCGGGACGGACGCCGTCCCCGAACTCGCGCCAGTGTGGGGTCTGGTACGCGCCGCCCAGTCGGAGAACCCCGGCCAGTTCGTGCTCGTCGACACCGACGGCCTTCCCGCGTCGGACGCGCTGCTCCCTGCGGCGATCGCGTCCGGGCAGCCGCAGCTGGCGCTGCGCGACGGCCGGGTCCTCGCCCCCGCGCTCGCCAAGGTCGCGCTCCCGGGCCCGGCCCCGTCGGCGCTGTCGGGGACGGGGACCGTTCTGGTCACCGGCGGCACCGGGACGCTCGGCGCGCTCGTCGCCGGGCATCTCGTCTCGGCGCACGGGGTGCGGCGGCTGCTGCTCGTCAGCCGCAGCGGCCCGGACGCCCCCGGCGCGGACGACCTGACGGCCCGTCTGGAAGCGCTCGGCGCGCAGGTGACGATCACCGCCTGCGACACCGCCGACCCCGACGCGCTCGCCGCACTCCTCGCCGCCGTCCCGGCCGAGCATCCGCTGACGGCCGTGGTCCACGCGGCGGGCGCGCTCCAGGACGTGCCGCTGCTCGGCCAGACCGCCGCCCATCTGGAGACCGTGTTCCGGCCGAAGGTCGACGCCGCCTGGAACCTGCACCGGCAGACCAGGGACCTGGACCTGGAGGCGTTCGTCCTGTTCTCGTCGGCGGCCGGCACCCTCGGCAACCCCGGGCAGGCCAACTACGCCGCCGCCAACACCTACCTCGACGCCCTCGCCCACCATCGGCACGCCCAAGGCCTCCCGGCCGTCTCGATCGCGTGGGGGCTCTGGGAGCAGACCAGCGGCATGACCGGGACCCTCAGCGACACCGACCTCGCCAGGCTCCGCCGATCCGGGCTCGTCCCACTCACCGACGACCACGGGCTCGCCCTGTTCGACGCCGCCCTCGGCCTCGACCGGGCGTCGCTGCTGGCCGCGACGCTCGACACGTCCGCCGCGGCGGCGCATCCGTCGCCGCTGATGCGCGGCCTCGCACCGCGGTCCCGCCCGGCGGCGGCCGGCGGGAGCGGCGCGCTGGCCGGACGGCTCGCCGAACTGGAGCCCGAGCAGCGGCTCAAGCACCTCCTGGGCGTCGTCCGGGCGCACTCTGCCGCCGTACTCGGGCACCAGGACCCGGACGGGATCGCCGACGACCGGCCGTTCAAGGACCTCGGCTTCGACTCCCTCACCGCCGTCGAACTCCGCAACCGGCTCGCCAACGCGACCGGGCTGCGGCTGCCGCCGACCCTGGTCTTCGACCATCCGAGTCCCCGGGCGGTCACCGAGCATCTGCTGGCCACGCTCACCGAGGCGCCGTCCAGGAGCGGCCCGGCCCGGCGGACGGCCGCCGCGGCCGACGAGCCGATCGCGATCGTCGGGATGGGCTGCCGCTACCCGGGCGACGTCAAGACCCCGCACGACCTGTGGAACCTCGTCGCGCGCGGCGTCGACGCCGTGTCCGCGTTCCCCGCCGACCGCGGCTGGCCCGCCGGGCTCTACCACCCCGACCCCGACCATCCCGGCACCACCTCGACCGACCGGGGCGGATTCCTGCACGACGCCGGGGACTTCGACCCGGCGTTCTTCGGGATCAGTCCGCGCGAGGCGCTCGCCATGGACCCGCAGCAACGGCTCCTCCTCGAAACCGCGTGGGAAACCCTGGAGAACGCGGGACTCGACCCGTCCGGGCTGCGGCTGCGGCAGATCGGCGTCTACGCGGGCGTCATCAGCGCCGACTACGGGCTGCGGATGCTGAACGATCTACCTGAGGAGTACGAGGGGTACCTGCTGACCTCCAACGGCGGCAGCGTCGCGTCCGGCCGGATCTCCTACACCTTCGGATTCGAAGGCCCGGCCGTCACCATCGACACCGCCTGCTCGTCCTCGCTCGTCGCGATGCATCTGGCGGCGCAGGCCCTGCGGTCCGGCGAGTGCGAACTGGCCCTCGCGGGCGGCGCGACCGTCATGGCGACGCCATCCCTGCTCGTCGAGTTCAGCCGCCAGCGCGGCCTCGCCCCGGACGGCCGATGCAAGGCCTTCTCCGCAACCGCCGACGCGCAGGCGTCATCAAAAGCGTCTACGCCCTCCAGAACGCACTCCTGCCACGAAGCCTCCACATCGACAACCCCACCCCACACGTCGACTGGACAACCGGGCATGTGACGCTGCTGACCGAGACCACGCCGTGGCCCGAGACGGGACGGCCGCGCCGCGCGGCGGTGTCGTCATTCGGCATCAGCGGCACCAACGCCCACCTCATCCTCGAACAAGCACCCGAGCCCACCCCGGCGGAGGTCCCGGACGAAGAGGCGCCGGCCGTCGCGGTCACGCTGTCGGCCAAGGACCCGGCCGCGCTCCGCGCCGCGGCGTCCCGGCTCCGCGACCACCTCGACGCGCAGCCCGCCGCCGTCCCGGCCGGACTCGCCGGGAGGCTCGCCGCCCGGACCCTGTTCGACCACCGGGCGGTGATCGTCACGGCGGGCGGAGACCGCGCCGGGCTCGGCGCGGCGCTCACCGCCCTCGCATCCGAACGGGAGCATCCCGCGCTGGTCACGGGATCGCCCACCGGACGCGGCGAGGGCGTGGTCTTCCTGCTCAGCGGCCAGGGCAGCCAGCATCCCGGCATGGGACGGGAACTGCACGCGGCGTCCCCCACGTTCGCCGAGGCCTTCGACACCGTGTGCGCCGCGTTCGACCCGCACCTCGAACGGCCGCTCAAGGACGTCATGTTCGACGGCGGCGACCTCGTCAACGACACCGCCTACGCCCAGCCGGCGATCTTCACGCTCCAGGTCGCGCTGCACGCCCTGCTCGGCCACCACGGCATCACGCCCGACCGGCTGCTCGGCCACTCGATCGGCGAGCTCACCGCCGCCCACCTGGCCGGAGTATGGACCCTCGACGACGCCGCCCGGCTCGTCGCGGCGCGCGGACGGCTGATGAGCGCGCTGCCGTCCGGGGGCGGGATGCTGAGCGTCCAGGCGTCCGAGGCCGAGCTGCGGCCGCTGGCGGACGCCGAGGACGGCGTCGCCGTCGCGGCGCTCAACGGGCCCGCATCGACAGTCCTGTCCGGCGAGCTCACGGCGCTCGACCGGATCGCCGAGCGGCTCGACGGGCTGCGGCTGCGGCACCGGCGGCTGGTCGTCAGCCACGCCTTCCACTCGCCGCTGATGGAGCCGATGCTCCACGAGTTCCGGGAGGTCGCCGCGGGCGTCACCGCGCGCCCGGCACGGATCCCGCTGATCTCGAACGTCACCGGGCTGCCCGCGACGGACGAGCAGCTCGCCGACCCCGCCTACTGGGCCGGTCAGATCCGCGGTGCCGTACGGTTCCACGACGGCCTCGCCCGGCTGCACGCCGAGCAGGCTCCCGCCTGCTATCTGGAGCTCGGCGCGCGTCCCGCGCTCGCGACCCTCGCCCGCCAGTCCCTGGACGGCGTCACCGCACGGTCCGTCCTCGACACGGCCCTCCCGGAACCGGCCGCGGTGCTGACCGCGCTCGCCCACGTGCACACCGCCACCCGGATCCCCGTCGGCTGGCGGGCCGGAACCGCGACGGCGTCCGCTCCGCCGCCCACCTACCCGTTCCAGCACCGCGCCTACTGGTACGAGCCGGTCGCGGCCCCCGCCCCCGCGGCGGAGTCCGAGACGGCCCTGTGGGAGGCGATCGACCGCCAGGACCTGAGCGCCCTGTCCACCACCCTGGACCTGGACCTGGACGACCCCGCCAAGCGGCTCCTCCTCGCCGAGCTCCTCCCGGCCCTCTCGGCCAGCAGGCGCAGCATCGGATGGTGGCACGAGCAGACCTGGCAGCGCGTCCCCGTCGCCGCCGACATGCCCCTTCCCGGCACCTGGCTCCTCCTCACCGACGACCCCTCCTCCACCCTCCCCACCGCCTTGATCCCCCTCCTCACCGAACGCGGCGCCCAGCCCCTCCACCTCGACCTCTCCACGACCGCCGACGGCGCGGTCGCCTCCGGCACGGGCTCCGGTCCGGTCGGCGGCGCGGGGAGCGGTCTCGATCGGCTCGCCCGGGTGCTGGGTGAGGCCGTGGAGGGGGCAGCGGTCGAAGGGGTGCTGTACCTCGCGGCGGACGTGGACCGGGAGGCGCTGCGGTGGACGGCCGAGCTGCCCGAGGCGCTGGCGCGAGCCGGGATCGACGCGCCGTTGTGGTTCGTCACGCGGGGAGCCGTCGGCGACGGGGCGGCCGCACCGGTCGGCGATGTCTCGCAGGGCCTGCTGTGGGGAGTCGTGGAGACGGCGGGGCGGAGCGGGTCGCCTCGGCGGCTGCGGGCCGTCGATCTGCCACTCGAACTGCCACTCGAAGCCTCTGGACGGGTAGGGCGGGCGTTCGCGGCCGCGTTGACCGGCGGGGACGAGCTCGTGGCCGTCCGGGACGGGGCGCTGCTGGTGCCGCGGCTGACCCGGGCGCCGGGCGGCGACCGCGGCTGGACGCCCGCCGGGACGGTCCTGGTCACCGGCGGCGGACTCGGGGTCGAGACGGCGAAATGGCTGGCGGGCGCGGGAGCATCCAGCGTCCTCCTGGCCGTCGGCCCGGCCGAGCCCGCACCCGACGGGCTGGACGGCGCGATCACCTCGGTCGTGTTCGACCCCGCCGATCCGGCGGCGATTCCCGCTCTCCTCGAACTCCTCCCGGACGGCGAGCCGCTCGCCGCGGTCTTCCACACCGCGGCGATGGCCGGCGGCGCGGCAGCCATGGACGCCGCCCGGCAGCTGCACGAATCCACCAAGGATCTGGAACTGTCCGCCTTCGTCCTCTTCGCTCCGCTGACGGTGTCGGCCGGAGCCCGCTCCGCCCGTCCCGAAGATCTGGCGGTCGGGGCCTTCCACGACGCCCTCGCACGCCGGCGCCGCGCCGCCGGGCTCCCGGCGACGTCGCTGCTGTGGGGGACGGTCGAAGGCGGCGGCGACGAGCAGCCCGGCCTGCGCCCGATGCGCGCGTCGGCCGCCCTGCGGGACCTGCCGCGGATCCTCGCCGGGCCGCCCTGCGTGGTCGTCGCCGACGTCACCGCGGCGTTCCCCGGCGCGGCCCCGCGCACGTCCAGGGACGATGCCCCTGCCGCCGCCGACCCCGGCGGCCTCCTGCTCCGGCTCGAAGGCCGCTCCCCCGCGGAGCGCGACCGGTTGCTGCTGGAGTTCGTGCTCGCGACGACCGCCGACGCCCTCGGCCACGAGGGCGGCCACGCCGTCGCGCCCGAGGCCGACTTCCTCGACCTCGGCATCACCTCGCTCGGCGCCCTCACCATGCGCGACCGGCTCGCCCGGGCGACCGGCCTGTCCCTGCCGCCCAGCGCGGTCTACGACCTGCCGACCCCGTCCGCGCTGGCCGAGTACCTCGGCGCGGAGCTGGACGGCACTAGCCAACGGAGCACATCTTGAACGAACCTGTCGTGATCGTCGGAGCCGGCCCTGGCGGCCTCATGCTCGCCTGCGAGCTGGCCCTCGCCGGAGTTCCCGTCACCGTGTTGGACCGCCGGACGGAGCGCTCGCACGAGTCGGGCGGCGCGCTGCTGCACGCCCGCTGCGTCGAGACGCTCAAGCAGCGCGGCATCGCCGACCGGTTCGGCGACGCGTCCACCCCGCGCTGGAACCGGACCCATTTCGGCCTGCTGTACATCGAGTTCGACGAGGAGCTGGGCGAGACCGAGTTCGACTGGCTCATCCCGCAGGTCCGCACCGAGGAGATCCTGGAGGAGCGGGCCCTCGAACTCGGCGTCCAGGTGCTGCACGGCCAGGAGGTGACCGGGGTCGAGCAGGACGCCGGCGGCGTCACCGTGACGGTGGCGGCACAGGACGGCGAGCGGACCGTCCGCGGCGCCTACCTGGTCGGCGCGGACGGCGTGCACAGCACCGTCGCCAGGCTCTGCGGATTCGACTACGAGGAGTTCGCGCCGGCCTACTACGGCGTGACGGCCGACGTCGGCGACTTCGCCGGCAACCGCGACAAGTTCGTCAACGGCCTGTACCCGGGCGGCCAGCTCGGCATACTGCCGCTCCAGCCGGGCCGCATCAGGATCATGACGGTCGAGTGGGAGGACCGTGACGTCCCGCCGGGCACCCCGGTGACCAGGGACGAGGTCCTCGGCAGCGTCCGCAGGCTGGTCGGCACGGCGCCCGACATCGAGGAACCGACCTGGATGGAGCGGAACGGCCACGCGACCCGGCTGGTCCGCTCCTACCGGGACGGCCGCGTACTGCTCGTCGGCGACGCCGCTCACTCGCACCCGCCGTCCTCCGGCAACGGCATGGTCACCACCCTGCACGACGCCGTGAACCTCGGCTGGAAGCTCGCCGCCGAGGTGCTGGGACGGGCACCGGAGGGCCTGCTCGACAGCTACGACGCCGAGCGCCGTCCGGTGGGCCGCCGGGCCTGCGTGCGGGCGGCGGCGCAGATCGCGATCCAGCATCCGCTGGAGAAGGTCGGGCCGCTGCGGGAGTTCCTGGCGGGGCTCGTCGAGATGAAGGCGGTGCAGCGGTACCTCGTCCAGTACGTCACCGAGGTGTCCTACGCCTTCGACCTGACCGGCGTGCCCGGCGAGCCGCACGAGCTGATCGGCCGGCGCTTCCCTGACGTGCGGACGACCCGTCCGGACGGTACCGAGCTCACGACCTACGAGCCGCTGGCGGGCGGCCGGGGCCTC
Organism: Streptomyces xylophagus; assembly: GCF_000716435.1. Taxonomy (GTDB): domain Bacteria; phylum Actinomycetota; class Actinomycetes; order Streptomycetales; family Streptomycetaceae; genus Streptomyces; species Streptomyces xylophagus. The sequence goes on along the minus strand of NZ_JNWO01000053.1, from coordinate 38,944 downwards.
GTCCTCAACCTGACGGGCAAGCCGGAGGCCCTGCCCGCCGTCCCCGAGCACCTCGCCGGCCTCGTCGAGGTGGTGACGGTCGAGCCGGTCGCCGATCTCGACGCGCGGGTCGTGGTCGTCCGCCCCGACGGCTTCATCGCCTGGGCCGACCGCGGCGAGGACGGCGACGCCGGGTTCGCCCGGACGCTCCGCACCTGGTTCGGCTGAGCCCGCTTAAGCGGGCTTTGAGGGGTCTTTTACGGGCTTTCGAGAGAATGGCCGTGGCAATTCCAGAATTGCCACGGCCAAATCCTGCCCATGCGAAAAAGGGGTACCCACATGTCCGACGGCCTCCGCATTCTCGGAACAGCCTCGCACGTCGCCAACCTTCTCGGCGGCGACTCCAGCGTCCACAGCCTGTACGGCCCCGAGGGATCGCCGGTCTACCACTTCCTCACCCGCTACGACGAGGCCGACGCCGAGGCGATGCTGGCGGTCGCCCAGGGCCGCAAGGGGACGCTGCTCGAGCTGGCGTGCGGCTCGGGACGGCTCACCTTCCCGTTCCTGGAGCAGGGGTTCGACGCAGTCGGCCTCGACATGTCGCCGTACATGCTGAGCCTGTTCGCCGAGCGCCTCGAAGAGGAGAAGGAGGACGGCTCCGACTACACCGGTCAAGTCGCCACCATCGAGGGCGACATGACGTCGTTCTCCCTCGACCGGACCTTCGACTTCATCACCCTCGGCGCGAACGCGATCAGCTACCTGGAGAAGGAACAGCGCGCTTCGCTGTTCGCCTCCGTGCGCGCCCACCTCGCCGAGGACGGCCGCTTCCTGATGACGCTCATCGAGTTCCCCGGCATCGAGGAACGCTCGGAGCCGTTCGAGACCCAGGCGATCGTCGCGACCGGCGCCGACGCCGACATCCCGATGTTGCTGACCCTGCTCGACTACGTGGACCCGGTGGAGATGGTCCGGTCCAGCAACTTCCTCGCCCACCGCGTCGAGGACGGCAGGGTCATAGACTCCAAGATCTTCACTGCGCTGTCCGGCGTGCTGCCGGCCGCCCCGCTCCGTGCGGAGATCGAGGAGGCCGGCCTGCGAGTGCTGAAGCAGCACGAGGTGGTCAGCCAGTTCCAGATCCAGGCGTCCTTCGCGATAACGCCGCAGATCTACCTGCTCGAAGTGGCCCTGTAGTCCGTGCCCTTCCCCGGGGCCTCAGGCCTCGGGGAAGGTCTGCCCGAGCTCGGCGAAGGACTCCCCGCCGTGCTCGCCCCACAGATGCGTGATGGCCTCCAGCGTGCAGTAGTCGCGGAACAGCACGATCTGGCCGTCGCGGATCCGGAGGACCTGGATGTAGGGCGCGTGGAAGTGCTCGCCGGTGACGGTGTCCTCGGTCGTGGACGTGAACTCCGCGATGACGACCTCGGGGTCGTCGGTCTCGTAGACGGTCTCGTCGAGATGGCCGAGCAGGCGCCGGGTCCCGCGGGTGGCGTTCTGCAGGGCCGCCGAGATGACGGCCCGGATCGTCTCCCTTCCTTCGAACCGGCGCGGCAGGCCGTTCGGCGAGAACGGCACCTCCAACACGCCGTCCTCGGCGAACAGGTCGGCCTGCCCGTCGGCATCGAGCCGGGAAATGCGTTCCTGCTTGAGCTTGAAGATCTCACGGGGCGTCAGGTCTCGGTCATGATTCATGGACACATCGAACAACAAGCCACTAAACACACCCTTTGAGCGCCCTAAAACGATCTTGCCGGTGCCTGGTCGGTTTGATATCGAGAAAGGCACCGGATATCACGTCGTCCGACTCTAGGGACCAAGAGATGAATGAGCCCATCGCCATTGTTGGAATTTCTTGCCGATTTCCCGGGGGTGACGGCCCCGAGCAATTCTGGCGGCTGCTGCGCGACGGCCGCTGCGCGATAGGGCAGGCTCCGGAGGGCCGCTGGGACGACGTCGAGCTCCCGATGCGCACGGGCGGGTTTCTCGACCGGATCGACGGCATGGATCTGGGCTTCTTCGGCATCTCGCCGCGCGAGGCCTCGGTCATGGACCCGCGGCAGCGGCTCATGCTGGAGCTCGGCTGGGAGGCCCTGGAGGACGCGCGGGTCCTCCCCGACGAGCTGCGCGGCTCCCGGACGGGCGTCTACGTCGGGGCCATCTGGGACGACTACGCCGCCCTGCTGCGTGATCTGGGCGGGCCGACCCCGCACTCGCTGACCGGCACCAACCGCGGGATCATCGCCAACCGGCTGTCGTACGTGCTCGGCCTGCACGGACCGAGCATGACCGTCGACACCGGGCAGAGCTCGTCGCTGGTCGCGGTCCGGCTGGCCTGCGAGAGCCTGCTGCGCGGCGAGTCGGAGTTCGCACTGGCGGGCGGCGTCAACCTGAACATCCTCGGCGAGGGGACGCTGGCCGCGCTCCGCTTCGGCGCCCTGTCCCCCGACGGCCGGAGCCGCGCGTTCGACGCGGACGCCAACGGCTACGTGCGCGGCGAGGGCGGCGCGGTGGTCGTGCTGAAGCCCCTCGCGCGGGCGATCGCGGACGGCGACCGGATCTACTGCACGGTCCTGGGCGGCGCGGTCAACAACGACGGCGCCACCGACGGGCTGACCACTCCGAGCGCCGAGGGCCAGGCACAGGTCCTGCACGACGCCTACCGGGACGCCGGGGTCGCGCCCGCCGACGTCCAGTACGTCGAGCTGCACGGCACCGGCACGAAGGCCGGCGACCCGATCGAGGCCGCCGCGCTCGGCGCCGTCCTCGGCCCGGACAGGGAGGGCCGGCTGCTCGTCGGCTCCGCCAAGACGAACATCGGCCACCTGGAGGGCGCCGCGGGCATCGCCGGCCTGGTCAAGACCGCCCTGAGCCTCCTGCACCGCGAAATCCCCGCGAGCCTCGGCTACGAGACCCCGAACCCCGCCATCCCGCTGGACGAACTGCGCCTGACCGTCCAGACCGAGCGGTCGGCGTGGCCCGGCGCGCACGGCGACGCCCTCGCCGGCGTGTCCTCCTTCGGCATGGGCGGCACCAACTGCCATCTCGTCCTCGGCGCACCCCCCGTACCCGCCCTGCCCGTGGAGCGGCCCGGCCCCGCGACCGTCCCCTGGCTGCTGTCAGGACGGACGCCCGCGGCCGTCCGCTCACAGGCCGCAAAGCTCGCCGCCTACCTGGACGAACAGCCCACCCCGACCGCCCGGACGCAGACCGAGGAACCCGCCGGCCTCCTGGATGAGCGGCCAAGGCCGTCCGTCGTCGCGGTCGCCGCCGCTCTGGCGACCACCCGCACCGCTTTCGAGCACCGGGCCGCGGTGCTCGGATCCGACCGCGACACCCTCACCGCGGGCCTCCGTGCCCTCGCCGTCTCTGACGAGGGGCTGACGGGACGGGTCGACGGCGGGGCGACGGCGTTCCTGTTCACCGGGCAGGGGGCGCAGCGCGTCGGCATGGGGCGTGAGCTGGCCGCGGCGTTTCCCGCGTTCGCCGAGGCACTGGACGCCGCCGCCGGTGAGCTCGACCGGCATCTGCCGCGCGGGCTGCGGGAGATCATGTGGGCGGAGCCGGGCGGAGCCGACGCGGCGCTGCTGGACCACACGCTGTACACGCAGGCCGCGCTGTTCGCCGTCGAGGTCGCGCTGTATCGGCTGGTGGAGTCGTTCGGGGTGCGTCCCGAGTACGTCGCGGGGCACTCGATCGGCGAGTTCGCCGCCGCGCACGTCGCGGGCGTGCTGAGCCTGGCGGATGCGGCGCGGCTGGTGGCGGCGCGCGGGGCGCTCATGGAGGAGCTGTCCGAGGGCGGCGCCATGATCGCGGTCCGTGCCTCGGCCGAGGAGGCCGCCGGGGTGCTGACGGGCGGGGTGGGGCTGGCAGCCGTCAACGGGCCGCGCTCGGTGGTGCTGTCGGGGCCCGAGGACGAGACCGTCCGGGCGGCGGCCGCGCTGGAGGAGCGCGGCCACCGGACCCGGCGGCTGCGGGTCGGCCGCGCCTTCCATTCGGCACTCATGGAGCCGATGCTGGAGCGGTTCGCCGAGGTCGCGGCGTCGGTGGAGTTCCGGCCGTCCCAGCTGCCGGTGGTGTCGATGCTCACCGGACGGCCCGTGGACGACGAGCTGCGGGACCCCGCGTACTGGGTGCGGCAGATCCGGGAGCCGGTGCGGTTCGCCGACTGCGTGTCCTGGCTGCGGGAGGCCGGGGCCCGGACGTTCCTCGAGCTCGGGCCCGGACGGGTGCTGACCGTCCTCGCCGAGGAGAACCTCGACGACGGCGCGTCGGTGTTCCTGCCCACGCTCCGCGACGGGGCGGAGGAGCACGCGTTCGTGACGGCACTCGCGGGCCTGCACGTCCACGGCGCCGAGATCGACTGGCGGTCCCTGCTCGGCTCCGAGACGACCGATCTTCCCACGTACGCCTTCCAGCGCAGGCAGGTCTGGCCCGACCAGGCGAACCTGCGGACGAACAGCCATGCACCGGTCGTATCGCAGGAAGCGTCCGAGGATGCCGGGGAGGAGCCGTCCGAGGACGGGCCGTACGGGCGGGACGCTCTGGGGGCGCTCAGCGGGGCCGAGGCCCGGCGGAGGCTCGCCGACCTGGTCAGGGTCTGCGTGGAGACGGCGCTCGGATACGGGCCTGAGGACGCCCTCGACACCGGGCTGACCTTCAAGGAGCTGGGGTTCGACTCCGCGACCGGGGTCGATCTGCGCGGCAGGCTCCAGGCGATGAGCGGCCTGCGGCTGCCCGCCACCATGATCTTCGACTGGCCGACTCCGGAGACCCTCGTCGACCATCTCGTCGAGGAGCTGCTCGCGGCGCCCAACGACGACGCCCCGACCCTGCCGGCGGCGCGCGCCGACGAGCCGATCGCGATCGTCGGGATCGGCTGTCGTTACCCGGGCGGCGTCCGGTCCGCCGACGACCTGTGGCGGCTCGTCGACGAGGGCCGGGACGCGATCACCGAGTTCCCCGGCAACCGCAGCTGGGACCTGCGATCCCTGCTCGGCGACGCCGCCGCGCCCGGTGGCTCCACCACCCGGCACGGCGGGTTCCTGCACGATGCTGCCGCCTTCGATGCGGCGTTCTTCGGGCTCAGCCCGCGCGAGGCCACCGCGATGGACCCGCAGCAGCGGCTGCTGCTGGAGACCGCGTGGGAGACCTTCGAGCACGCCGGAATCGACCCGACGGGCCTCGCCCGCCGTCCGGTCGGCGTGTTCGTCGGCGCGACGGCGCACGGCTACGGCCCCGAGCTGCGCGAACCCGTCGACGGCTACGACGGGTTCCGGCTGACGGGCAGCACCGTCAGCGTCGCGTCCGGGCGGATCGCCTACACCTTCGGCTTCGAGGGCCCCGCCGTCACGATCGACACGGCCTGTTCGTCCTCGCTGGTGGCGTTGCATCTCGCGGGGCGCGCGCTGCTGGCGGGCGACTGCACGATGGCGCTGGCCGGCGGGGTGACGGTGATGAGTTCGCCCGGCATGTTCCTGGAGTTCAGCCGCCAGAACGGCCTCGCCCCCGACGGCCGCTGCAAGCCGTTCGCGGCCGCCGCCGACGGCACCGGCTGGGCCGAGGGTGTCGGCCTGGTCCTGCTGGAGCGCCTGTCGGACGCGGAGCGCCTCGGCCACACGGTCCTCGCGGTCATCAAGGGTTCGGCGATCAACCAGGACGGTGCGAGCAACGGGCTGTCCGCGCCGAACGGTCCGTCCCAGCAGCGGGTGATCGAGCGTGCGCTGGCCGGCGCTGGCCTGACCGCCGACGAGGTCGACGCGGTCGAGGCCCACGGCACCGGCACGACCCTCGGCGACCCCGTCGAGGCGCAGGCGCTCCTCGCCACCTACGGCCGCGACCGCGCCGGCGGGCACCCCGCCCGCCTCGGCTCGATCAAGTCGAACATCGGCCACACCCAGGCCGCCGCCGGCGTCGCGGGCGTCATCAAAATGGTCCAGGCGATGCGCCACGGCACCCTCCCGAAGACCCTCCACCTGGACGAGCCCACGCCGCACGTCGACTGGACCACCGGCGCCGTCACCCTCCTCGCCGAACCGGCCACCTGGCCCGACACCGGCCGCCCGCGCCGCGCCGCCGTCTCCTCCTTCGGCATCAGCGGCACCAACGCCCACCTCATCCTCGAACAGTCCCCCACCGGGTCGGCCGCCTCCAGTGGGGAGGCCGCTTCCGGGCAGGGGACGGACGTCGTATTGCCGGTGTCGGCGAAGGAGACGACGGCGCTGCGGGCTTCGGCCGGGTTGCTGGCCGGTCATCTTGGTGGGCGGGACGGGCTGGTGCCCGGGGATCTGGTGGGGGGGCTCGCCGGGAGGGCGCAGTTGGCGCGGAGGGCAGCGGTCGTCGTCGGGAGAGACGACAGGGAAGGTGCGATCGAGGCGTTCGAGGCGTTGGCGGCCGGGCGGCCGCATCCGGCGGTGGTGCTCGGGCCCGAGACGCAGCCTGCGGGGAGCGGGACCGTGTTCGTGTTTCCCGGGCAGGGGTCGCAGTGGGCCGGGATGGGGTTGCGGCTGCGGGAGGAGTCGGCGGCGTTCGCGGCCGCGCTCGACGACTGTGCGCAGGCGCTCGAACCGCATACCGGGTGGCGGCTGCCCGATGTCCTGGCGCTGCCCGAACTGCCGGGGGGAACCGACGTGGTGCAGCCCGCGCTGTTCGCCATGATGGTGGCGCTCGCCCGGCTCTGGCAGCATCACGGGGTCGAGCCCGACGCCGTGATCGGGCACAGCCAGGGAGAGATCGCCGCCGCGCACATCGCCGGCGCGCTCAGTCTGGACGACGCAGCGCGGGTCGTCGCCGTCCGGGCGCGTGCGCTGCTCGACCTCGCCGACACCGGACGGATGGTCTCCGTCCCGCTCGACGCCGGCTCCGCCGAGGCCCTCATCGGCCGGCTCGGCCTCACCGGGGAGCTGCACGTCGCGGCCGTCAACGGGCCCGCCCTGACCGTGGTGGCCGGGACGACCGCCGCCGCCGGGACGCTGCTCGCCCACTGCGCCGCCGAGCACGTCGACGCCCGCATGATCCCCGTCGACTACGCCTCGCACACCCCGCTCATGCGCCCGCTGCGCGCCGATCTCCTGGCCGAGCTGGGCGACGTGACCGCGATGCCCGCGCGGATCCCGTTCCACTCGACCCTCACCGGCGGCCTCCTGCCCGACACGACCGTCCTGGACGCGGCCTACTGGTACGACAACCTCGCCAACCCCGTCCTGTTCCTGCCGACGCTCACCGCACTCGCCGAAGACCACACGCTGTTCGTCGAAGCGAGCCCGCATCCGGTGCTGGCGCCCGCGATCCGGGAGACCGCCGACGCGCCGGTCTCGGCGCATCCGACGCTCCGCCGCGACGACGGCGGCCACCGCAGGTTCCTCGCCTCGCTCGCCGGTTTCCGCCTGCACTCGGCCAAGCCCGGCTGGCCCGCGCCGCGCCGCCCGGAGATCCCGCTGCCGTCCTACCCGTTCCAGCCGGTCCGCTACTGGCTGGACCCGGCCGGCGACGGCAACGCCGCGGGCACCGGCCTCGACCCGTCCGACCATCCGCTGCTCGCGACGGCCGCCGTGCTCCCCGACGGCCGCTGGCAGGCGACCGGCGTGCTGTCGCCCGAAACGCCCGCGTGGACGCCCGACCACGCCGTGCACGGCGTCCCGCTGCTGCCCGCGACCGCGTTCCTCGACCTGGCGCTGCACGCGGGCGACGTCACCGGCTGCCCTGTCGTGGAGGAGCTGACCCTCCAGGCACCGCTCACCCTGACCGACCCGTGCGACCTGCACGTCTCGGTCACCGCCCCGGACGACCGGGAGCGCCGCAGGATCACCGTTCACTCCCGTCCGCGTTCGGGCGGCGGCTGGACCGAGCACGCGTCCGGGACCCTCGTGCCCACCCCTCCGCGGGCTCTGCCCGCCCACACGTCCTGGCCGCCGGACGGCTCAGCCGCCGCCGACGTCACCAGCCTCTATCCGGCGCTCGCCGACCGTGGCTACGGTTACGGCCCCGCCTTCCAGAACCTGCGCGAGTTCCGCACGCGCGGCGCTGAGCTGCACGCCCTGGTGCGGCTCCCGTCCGACCTGCCCGCCGGACGGCACGGGCTCCACCCGGCACTGCTGGACGCCGCGCTCCACGCCCTGCTGCGGGCGACCGTCCTCGACGGCGACGGCCCCGTCAGCCTGCCGTTCTCCTGGTCCGGAGTCCGGCTGTGGGCGACCGGCGCGGAGACCCTGCACGTCGTGCTGACACCGCTGCGGCCCGGCGCGGTCTCCCTGCACGCCGCCGACCCGTCGGGACGGCCGGTGCTGACCGTCGCCGAGCTGACGCTGCGCGAGCAGGCCGGCGGCCCGGCCCCCGCCCGGACCGCGGACGACCTGTTCGACCTCGGCTGGCTGCCCGCCGGGCTCCCCGGCGCGGACCGTCCGGCGCCGCTCCGGCTCGACGGGCCGCTCGCCGATCTGGCGGCGGCCGTCGAAAGCGGGACGGTCGAAGCCCCCCTGGACGTCGTCGTGCCGCCCGCGATGATCACCGCGACCTGTGGCCGCGAGCTGGACGACTGCGACTGCCCCGACTCGGTCGCCACCGCCACCACGGCCGCGCTGGCCCTCCTCCAGGAGTGGCTGGCCTCGCCCGCCCTGCACGGCGGCACCCTCACCTTCTGCACCGTCCGCGCGCACCGGCTGCCCGGCGACGACCATCCGATCCACCTGCCGCACAGCGCGGTGTGGGGTCTGGTCCGGTCCGCGCAGAACGAGAACCCCGGCCACTTCCAGCTGCTGGACGTCGTCGCCGACGTGCCCGGGGAGATCGCGGCCGCCGTCTCGGCCGCCCACGCCCTCGACGAGAACCAGCTGGCGCTGCGCGGCGGGGTCGTCCACGTGCCCCGCCTCGCCAAGGCCGCCGCCGGACGGCTCCTGCCGCCCGCCGGGCCGTCGTGGCGGCTGGACATCACCGGCCTGACCGGAACGTTCGATGATCTCGAAGTGGTCCCGTCCGACGCGCCGGACGTCCCGCTCGGCCCCGGCGAGGTTCGGGTCGCGGTGCGGGCGGCGGGCGTCAACTTCCGTGATGTGTTCGTGTCGCTCGCCATGCGCGAGGGCGAGACCGGGCTCGGCCTGGAGGGTGCGGGCGTCGTCCTGGAGACGGGGTCGGAGGTGACCGGCCTGGCGCCCGGCGACCGGGTGTTCGGGCTGTTCTCCCACGCGTTCGCGCCGTTCGCGGTCGCCGACGCCCGGCATCTGGCGCCGCTGCCGGAGGACTGGACGTTCGAGCAGGGCGCGTCGGTCCCGATCGTGTTCCTCACCGCCTACCACGGCCTCGTGGATCTCGCGCAGATCAGGCGCGGGCAGCGGGTGCTGGTGCACGCGGCGGCGGGCGGCGTCGGGATGGCGGCCGTCCAGCTGGCCCGGCATCTCGGCGCCGAGGTGTTCGGGACGTCGAGCGCCGGCAAGCGGGACGCCCTCGACGCCCTCGGCCTGGACGAGGCGCACCGGGCGGACTCGCGGAGCCTGACGTTCGAGGACACGGTCCGCGAGTCGACCGGCGGCCGCGGCGTCGACATCGTGCTGAACTCGCTGGCCGGGGAATACGTCGACGCCTCGCTGCGGCTCCTCCCCCGGGGCGGCGCGTTCGTCGAAATCGGCAAGACCGACATCCGGGACGCCGGGGCCGTCGCCGCCGACCATCCGGGCGTCGCCTACACCGCGTTCGACCTGCTCGTGGTGGATCCGGACCGGGTCCAGGCGATGATGGGTGAGCTGTCGCGGCTGTTCGCCTCCGGGACGCTGCGGCCGCTGCCGGTCCGCGCCTGGGAACTGGCGGAGGCGCGGGCAGCGCTCCGCCACCTGCAGGAGGGCGCGAACGTCGGCAAGGTCGTGCTGACCCCGCCGCGGGCCCTCGACCCGGACGGCACCGTCCTCATCACCGGCGGCACGGGCACGCTCGGCGGCCTCGTGGCCCGGCATCTGGTGACCGTCCACCGCGCCCGGCGGCTGCTGCTCGTCGGCAGGCGCGGCCCGGACGCTCCCGGCGCGGCCGAGCTGGTCGAGGAGCTGGAGGGCCTGGGGGCGCGGGTGACCGTCGCGGCCTGTGACGTGGCCGACGCCGTCGCCCTGGACACGCTCCTGTCGGGGCTCTCCGCCGAACATCCACTGACGGCGGTCGTCCACGCGGCGGGCCTGCTCAGAGACGCGCCGATCACCGGCCTGACCGAGGAGGCCCTGGAGGAGGTGATGCGGCCGAAGATCCACGCCGCCTGGAACCTGCACCAGCAGACCTGGGACCTCGATCTGGCCGCGTTCGTGCTGTTCTCGTCCGCGACCGGGGTGCTGGGCAACCCCGGGCAGGGCAACTACGCCGCCGCCAACACCTATCTCGACGCGCTCGCCCATCTGCGCCGCGGGCACCGGCTGGCGGCCCTGTCGGTGTCGTGGGGCCTGTGGGAGCGCGGCAGCGGGATGACCGGCGAGCTGACCGACGCCGACCGTGCCCGGCTGCGCCGGGCGGGCCTGACCCCGCTGGCCGACGATCATGCCCTCGCGCTGCTGGACACGGCGCTGCGGCTCGGCAGCCCACACGTGGTGGCGACGCCGCTGCCGCCAGGGACCGCGGCCGCGCATCCGTCGCCGCTGGTGCGCGGCCTGGCGCCCGCGGCCCGGCGGGTCGCGGCGGCGGGCAGCGCCCCCGACGCGACGGGCTGGGCGGGCCTGATCGCCTCCCTGCCGGAGGACGAACGGTACACACGGGTGCTCGGCGAGGTCCGCGACCAGGTCGGGATCGTGCTGGGGCATCCGTCGCCGGAGAGTCTCGACACCGGGCAGGCATTCCGGGAGATCGGATTCGACTCGCTGACAGCGGTGGAGCTCCGCAACCGGCTCAACGCGCTGACCGGGCTGCGACTGCCGACGACGGTCGTGTTCGACCGGCCCACCATCGACTCCCTCACGCGGTTCGTGCTGGAGGAGCTGTCCGGGAGCGTCCCGGCCGCGCCCACGGCCGCCGTCGCGGTGGCGGCCGACGACGATCCGATCGCGATCGTCTCGATGAGCTGCCGTTATCCCGGCGGGGCGGACACCCCCGAAGCCCTGTGGCGGCTCGCCCTGGACGGCATCGACGCCATCGGGGCGTTCCCCGCCGACCGGGGCTGGAGCGCCGAGCTGTTCGACCCCGACCCCGACCGTCCGGGGACGTCGTACGTCCGGGACGGCGGATTCCTCTACGACGCGGGCGGGTTCGACGCCGAGTTCTTCGGGATCAGTCCGCGTGAGGCGCTCACCATGGACCCGCAGCAGCGGCTCTTCCTGGAAACCGCGTGGGAGGCGCTCGAGAACGCCGGGATCGACCCGGCGGAGCTGCGCGGCCGTCCGGTCGGCGTGTTCGCGGGCGCCATCGCCCAGGACTACGGGCCGCCCATGCACCACGGCCCGCGCGACGTCGGCGGCTACCTGCTGACCGGTTCGATCACCAGCGCGATCTCGGGCCGGGTCTCCTACACGTTCGGGTTCGAGGGTCCCGCCGTGACGGTCGACACCGCCTGCTCGTCGTCGCTGGTGGCGCTGCACCTGGCGGCACGTTCGCTGCGGTCGGGCGAGTGCGAGATGGCGCTGGCGGGCGGCGTCACGGTGATGAGCTCGCCGGGCATATTCCTGGAGTTCAGCCGCCAGCGGGGCCTCGCCCCCGACGGCCGGTGCAAGCCGTTCTCGTCCGCCGCCGACGGGACGAGTTTCGCGGAGGGCGCGGGACTGGTCGTCCTGGAGCGGCTGTCGGACGCCGAACGCCACGGGCACACCGTCCTCGCGGTCCTGAAGGGATCGGCGATGAACCAGGACGGCGCGAGCAACGGGCTGTCGGCGCCGAACGGGCCGTCGCAGGAGCGGGTGATCGAGCAGGCGCTGCGCGACGCCGGGCTGACCGCCGGGCAGGTGGACGCCGTCGAGGCGCACGGCACCGGCACCACGCTCGGCGACCCGATCGAGGCGCAGGCGCTGCTCAACACCTATGGCCGCGGCCGTGACGACGCTCCGCTGCGGCTGGGGTCGATCAAGTCGAACATCGGGCACAGCCAGGCCGCCGCCGGCGTCGCGGGCGTGATCAAGATGGTGCAGGCGATGCGGCACGGCACGCTGCCGAAGTCGCTGCACGTGGACGCGCCCTCCCACCACGTCGACTGGGAGTCCGGCGCGGTGGAGCTGCTGACCGAGACGACTCCGTGGCCCGACACGGGACGTCCGCGCCGGGCGGCGGTGTCGTCGTTCGGGATCAGCGGCACCAACGCGCATCTCGTGCTGGAGCAGGCTCCGGAGCCCGTGCCGGTGGACGCCGGTGGCACCGAGGTCGTGACGGTCCCGCTGTCGGCGCGGACTCCGCAGGCGCTGCGGGACGCGGCCGGGAGGCTCGCGGCCCATCTCGCCGTACGGCCCGAGGCGGCGCCCGGCGGGCTGGCGGCGGCGCTGGCGCGGCGGCGGCCGCTCCAGCACCGCGCCGTGGTGATCGCCGGGCGCGACGACCGGGCTGGGCTCGGCGAGGCCCTCGCGGCGCTCGCCGCCGGTGAGGAGCATCCGGCCGTCGTCACCGGGGTTCCGGGGGCGGGCGGGCTCGTGTTCCTGTTCAGCGGGCAGGGCAGTCAGTTCTCCGGCATGGGACGTGACCTGCATGCCGCGTTCCCGGTGTTCGCGGCCGCCTTCGACGAGGTCTGTGCGGCGTTCGGGCCGCATCTCGAACGGCCGCTCAAGGACGTCGTGTTCGGCGACGACGACGCGATCAACGACACCGCCTACGCACAGCCCGCGCTGTTCGCCCTCCAGGTCGGCCTCTTCCGGCTGCTCGAAGGGGACGGCGTCGCGCCCGACCAGTTGCTCGGGCATTCCATCGGCGAGCTCACGGCCGCCCACCTCGCCGGGCTCTGGACGCTCGACGACGCAGCCCGGCTGGTCGCGGCACGGGGACGGCTCATGAGCGCGCTCCCCGCCGGCGGAGGCATGCTGACCGTCCAGGCGGGCGAGGCGGAGCTGGCACGTTACCTGGACGGCGTCGAGGTCGCGGGAGTGAACTCGCCGCGTTCGACGGTGCTGTCCGGGCCGCTCGACGCCCTCGACCGGGTGGCGGCGCGGCTGGCCGAGGACGGCATCGACGCGCGCGGCCTGGTGGTCAGCCACGCCTTCCACTCGGCCCTCATGGAACCCATGCTCGCCGACTTCCAGGCGATCGCCGAGACCGTCACCTGCCACCCGACCCGGCTGCCGGTGATCTCGAACGTCACCGGTTTGACCGCCACCGAAGAGCAGCTCACCGACCCCGCCTACTGGGCCTCCCAGATCCGCAGTGCCGTCCGCTTCCACGACGGCCTCACCCACCTCCACACCCAACACACCCCCACCCTCTACCTCGAACTCGGACCACGCCCCACACTCACGACGCTCACCGAACAGTCCCTGGACGGCACGGCCGCCGTGTTGCCGGTGCTGCATCACCGGAAGCCGGACGTCACCGCATATCTGACGGCCTTGGCGGGCCTGTACGTTCGGGGCAGGGCCGTGCTGCCCGTGGGCGGCCCGGTGCTCGACGTGCCGCCGCCCGCTTACCCGTTCCAGCGGACCCGGTACTGGCTGACCGCGGCGAACGATGCCGGAGACGTCACCGGGCTCGGGCTCGGCGCGGCGGGGCATCCGCTGCTCGCCACCGAGACGACGCTGCCCGACGGCCGCTGGCAGGCGACCGGCAGGCTCTCCCCGGAAGGCCTGCCGTGGCTCGCCGACCACGCCGTCCACGGTGCGCCGCTGCTGCCCGGCACGGCCTTCCTCGACCTGGCGCTGTACGCCGGGCGGGCCACGGGCTGCCCCGCCGTCGAGGAGCTCACCCTGCGCAGCCCGCTGTTCCTCGAACCCGGCCGTCCCCGCGACGTGCACGTCACCGTCGCGGCCCCCGACGAGCTGGGCCACCGCGCGCTGACCCTGCACTCCCGGACGGGCGCCGACGAGGAGTGGACCGAGCACGCCTCAGGCCTCCTCGCCCCCTCCGGAGACCTTCCCGAAGCGGCGGACCCGCCGTCCGGCCATGCCGAGGCCGTCGACCTGACGGACCTGTACGAGCGGCTCGCCGACCACGGCTACGACTACGGCCCGGCGTTCCAGAACCTCCACGAACTGGAGCGCGACGGCGCGGTGTTCCACGGGACGGTCAGGCTCGGGCCCGACCACGACACCGCCGGGTTCACGGTGCATCCGGCATTGCTGGACGCCGCGCTGCACCCCCTGGCCGTCCAGGGCGTGGCGGACGGCGCGCACCCGCTGCCGTTCACCTGGCGTGACGTGCGCGCCGTCCCTTCGGACGCGGCCGAGCTGCGGGTGCGGATCGCCCCGGCAGGGCCGGGCGCCGTCGAGGTCACGGTGACCGATCCTGTCGGCCTGCCGATCCTGTCCGTCGGGGAGTTGTCGACCCGCCCCGTCTCGGCGGAGGAACTGCAGCGGGTCTTCTCCGGCCGGAACCCGGTGCCGCTGACGACGGTCGTGTGGGAGCCGGTCGGCTCCGGCGACGCCGGCGGGACGGTCGGCGGGGTGCTGGAGGTCCCGTCCGGGCTGGAGCCCCTCGCCACGGCCGGGCACGTCCTGGACGCGGTCAGGTCCTGGCTCGGCGCGGACCACGACGGGCCGCTGCTGGTCGTCACCCGACCGGCGGACGGCGCCGATCTGGGGCAGGCGGGCGTCCCCGGGCTGATCAGGTCCGCGCAGTCGGAGCATCCCGGTCGGATCGTGCTGCTGGACGCCGACACGGACGTCACCGCCGAGCTCGCGGCGGCCGCGATCGGGACCGGCCGTCCCGAGCTGCGGCTCCGCGACGGCGGGTTCCGCGCGCCCCGGCAGGCCGCCGCCGCGCCCGGGACCGGGCGGTTCCGCACCGACGGAACCGTGCTGATCACCGGCGGGATCGGGGCGCTCGGCGGGCTCGTCGCCGAGCACCTGGCCGTCCGGCACGGCGTCCGGCGCCTCCTGCTCACCGGGCGTCGCGGCCCCGCGACGCCGGGCGCGGCCGACCTCAAGGCCCGCCTGGAAGGCCACGGCGCCGAAGTCGTGATCGCCGCCTGCGACGCCGCCGACCCCGGCGACCTCGCCGCGCTCCTCGCATCGATCCCGGCCGAGCACCCGCTCATCGCCGTGATCCACGCGGCGGGGACGCTGCGTGACGCGCCCCTGGACCGGCAGACACCGGAGCATCTCGCCGACGCGTTCCGGCCCAAGATCGACGCCGCCTGGAACCTGCACCGGCAGACCCGCGACCTCGACCACTTCGTCCTGTTCTCGTCCGCGGCCGGGTTCCTCGGCACGCCGGGGCAGGCCAACTACGCGGCGGCCAACACCTGCCTCGACGCCCTCGCCCACCACCGCCACGCCGAAGGCCTTCCCGCCACCTCGATCGCGTGGGGGCTGTGGCAGGAGGCGGGCGGCATGACGTCGCGGCTCACCGACTCCGACCTGGCCAGGCTGCGGCGGGCGGGGATCGTCCCGCTGACGGCCGAGCAGGGTCTCGCCCTGTTCGACGCCGCCCTGGCCGCCGCCGAACCGTATGTGATCGCCGCACCGCCGCCGAAGAAGGCCGCGCCGCCGCGCACGCGGGGCGGCGGCCTCGCCGCACGGCTCGCCGGATGCGCCGAGGCCGAGCAGGCCGAGATCCTCGCCGAGGTGCTCCGCACCGAGGTCGGCACCGTCCTCGGGCTCGGCCGCGACGCCGTCCTCGACCCGGACCTGCCCTTCCGCGACCTGGGATTCGACTCCCTGGCCGCCGTCGAGCTCCGCAACCTGCTGGCCAAGGCGACAGGCCTCAAGCTGCCGTCCACGCTGGTGTTCGACCATCCGACGGCGGGCGCCCTCGCCCGACATCTGCGGGCTGAGCTCACGGGGGCCGCCGGAGCGGGCGCCGTGGTCAGGTCCCGGACGGCCGATCCCGGCGAGCCGATCGCGATCGTCGGGATGGGCTGCCGCTACCCCGGCGGGGTCAGGTCGCCGCTTGACCTGTGGCGTCTGGTGGAGTCCGGCGGCGACGCCATCGGCCCGTTCCCCGCCGACCGCGGCTGGGACGACGACCTGTTCGACCCCGACCCGGAGCGGACCGGAAAGTCCTACGTCAGGCACGGCGGCTTCCTGTACGGGGCGGGCGACTTCGACGCGGCGTTCTTCGGGATCAGCCCGCGTGAGGCGCTCGCCATGGACCCGCAGCACCGGCTGCTGCTGGAGATCTCCTGGGAGTCCCTCGAAAGCGCCGGGATCGACCCCGGCACGCTGCGGGGACGTTCCGTCGGGGTGTTCACCGGCGTCATGTACGACGACTACGGCCAGCGGGTCGCACGGTCGTCGGGGTCGTTGGAGGGCTATCTCGTCAGCGGTAGCGCCGGGAGCATCGCGTCCGGCCGGGTCGCCTACACCTTCGGGTTCGAAGGACCCGCCGTCACCATCGACACCGCCTGTTCCTCCTCGCTGGTCGCGACCCATCTCGCTGCGCAGTCCCTGCGGTCCGGCGAATGCGAACTGGCGCTCGCGGGCGGTGTGACGGTCATGGCGACCCCGTCGGTCTTCCTGGAGTTCAGCCGCCAGCGGGGCCTGGCGCCCGACGGCCGCTGCAAGCCGTTCTCGGCGTCCGCGGACGGGACCGGCTGGGGCGAGGGCGCGGGCGTGCTCCTGCTGGAGCGGCTCAGCGACGCCCGCCGTAACGGCCACGAGATCCTTGGCGTGATCCGCGGCACCGCCGTCAACCAGGACGGCGCGAGCAACGGGCTCACCGCCCCGAACGGCCCGTCGCAGGAGCGGGTGATCGGCCAGGCGCTGGCCGGCGCGCGGCTCACAGCCGGCGAGGTCGACGCGGTCGAGGCGCACGGCACCGGCACCGCGCTCGGCGACCCGATCGAGGCGGGGGCTCTGCTCAACACCTACGGGCGCGCGCACTCCGCCGACCTGCCGGTCTACCTGGGCGCGATCAAGTCGAACCTCGGGCACACGCAGGCCGCCGCCGGAGTCGCCGGAATGATCAAGATGGTGCAGGCGATGCGGCACGGCAGCCTGCCGAAGACCCTGCATCTGGACGGGCCCTCGCCGCACGTCGACTGGTCCGCCGGGCACGTGGCCCTGCTGCCGGAGACGACGCCGTGGCCGGAGACCGGACGGCCGCGCCGCGCGGCGGTGTCGTCGTTCGGGATCAGCGGCACCAACGCGCACGTGATCCTCGAACAGGCTCCCGGGGCCCCGGCCGCCGTCGAGCCGGAGGCCGGGCCGGTGCTGGTGCGCCTGTCGGCCAAGGATCCGGCGGCGCTGCGGGAGGCAGGGGCGCGGTTCGCCGGGCATCTCGCGGAGCATCCCGAGGTGACGGCGCGCGAGCTGGCGGCGGGGCTCGCGGCCCGGCCGCTGTTCCCCCACCGGGCGTCGGTGGTCACCGGCGATCCTTCGACGAGGCTTGCGAGGCGTTCGGGCCGCATCTCGAACGGCCGCTCAAGGACGTCGTGTTCGGCGACGACGACGCGATCAACGACACCGCCTACGCACAGCCCGCACTGCGTCCGCCCCGACCAACTGCTCGGACACTCCATCGGCGAACTCACCGCCGCCCACCTCGCCGGACTCTGGACCCTCAACGACGCCGCCCGGCTCATCGCCGCACGCGGACGGCTCATGAGCGCACTCCCCCCCGGCGGAGGCATGCTCACCCTCCAGACGAGCGAGGCCCAGCTGCTCCCCCACCTCGACGGCACCGGCATCGATGTCGCGGGCATCAACTCGCCCCACGCGACGTCCATCAGCGGCCCCCTCGACGCCCTCGACACGCTCACGGACCAGCTCACCGCCCAGGGCATCACCGCACGCCGCCTGATGGTCAGCCACGCCTTCCACTCGACCCTCATGGAACCGATACTCGCCGACTTCCAGAAGATCGCCGAAACCGTCACCTACCACCCGACCCGACTTCCCGTCATCTCCAACATCACCGGTTTGACCGCCACCGAAGACCAGCTCACCGACCCCGCCTACTGGACGTCCCAGATCCGCAGCACCGTCCGCTTCCACGACGGCCTCACCCACCTCCACACCGAACACTCTCCCGCCCTCTACCTCGAACTCGGACCGCGCCCGACGCTCACCACCCTGGCCAAGCAGAGCCTGGACGGTGCGGTGACCCAGGCCGTCCTCGATCACCGCAAGGACGACGCCACCGCGTTCCTGACGGCGCTCGCGCACACCGGGGCGGCGTGGAAGGCTCCGGCTGTCCGGCCCACGGTGCCGCTGCCGACCTACCCGTTCCAGCACCGCCGCTACTGGCTGACCGGCGACACCGCCCCCGCGACCGCGACCGGTCTCGGACTGGCCGCCGCCGGGCATCCGTTGCTCGGCGCGGCCGTCGAACTGCCCGACGAGACCGTCGTTCTCACCGGGCGGCTCTCGACGGGAACCCATCCTTGGCTGCTCGACCACGCCGTCCACGGGACGCCGCTGCTGCCCGCCGCCGCCCTCCTCGACCTGGCGCTGCACGCCGGGCGGGCCGTCGGATGCCCGGTCGTCGACGAGCTGACGCTCCTCGAAGCCGTGTTCGTCGCCCCGGAGACACCGCTCGACCTGCACCTGATCGCCGGACCGCCGGACCCGGCCGGGACGCGCCCGCTCACCGTGCGCTGCCGTCCCAGCGGCTCGGACACCCCCTGGACGGCGCACGCCACCGGCACGCTCACCTCGGTCGAGCCCGCCCCCGTGCCCGTCCCGGACGTCCCGGACGACGCGCGCCCCGTGGACGTCAGCGGGCTGTACGAGACGCTCGCCGCCCACGGCTACGACTACGGGCCCGCCTTCCAGAACCTGGCCGGGCTGAGCGAGTCCGGCGACGCACTGCACGCGACCGTCCGGCTCGGCGAGGACACCCCCACCGCCGGATTCGGCGTCCATCCGGCGCTGTTCGACGCGGCGCTGCATCCACTGGCGCTGCGCGAGGCGTCGAACGGGGGACGGCTGCTGCTGCCGTACTCCTGGTCGGGGGTCGTCCTGCACGCGGCGGACGCGACCGAGGCGCGGGCCGTCATCGAACCGGCCGGCGGCGACGCCCACCGGATCGTCCTCGCGGGCGCCGACGGCCGGCCCGTCCTGACCGTCGGATCCCTGTCCGTTCGCGCCCTGCCCGACGGGGCCCTCGCCGGACGGCACCGCGACCCCCTCTACGAGACCGCCTGGATCCCGGCGTCGGCCTCGGCCGACCCGCAGGAATCCCCGTACGTCCTCCTGCCCGTCCCCGACGAGCCGCGCGAGCCGCTCGCCGTGGCGTCGGCCGCGCTCCCGGGGCTGCGTGACCTGCTCGACGGAGACGCCCGCATCGTCGTGGTCACCTCGGGGGCCGTCGTGGCCGGGCCGGGTGAGGACCCGCGCCTGGACCACGCGGTGCTCTGGGGCCTGGTCAGGACGGCCCAGTCCGAGCATCCCGGACGGATCGTGCTGATCGACTCCGACGGAACCGCGGCGTCCGCCGCCGCCCTCGCCCCGGCGATCGCGTCGGGCGAGCCGCAGCTCGCACTGCGGGACGGCCGTGCCCTGGTCCCCCGGCTGACGCCCCTGACCGCCGCCCCGGACGCCCCGCCGCCGTTCACCCGGCCGGGCACCGTCCTGATCACCGGCGGCACCGGGGCGCTCGGCGGGCTCATCGCCGAGCACCTGGCCGTCCGGTACGGCGTCCGGCGCCTCCTGCTCACCGGGCGGCGCGGCCCCGACGCCCCCGGCGCGGCGGACCTCGCCGCCCGCCTGGAGGAGCACGGCGCGCACGTGACGATCGCCGCCTGCGACGCCGCCGATCCCGGCGACCTCGCCGCGCTCCTCGCGTCGGTCCCGGCCGAGCACCCGCTCACCGCCGTGATCCACGCGGCCGGAGTGCTCCGCGACGCCCCGCTGCACGCCCAGACCGGCGACCACCTCGCCGACGTGTTCCGGCCCAAGATCGACGCCGCCCGGAACCTCCACCGGCAGACCCGCGACCTCGACGCCTTCATCCTGTTCTCGTCTGCCGCGGGACACCTCGGCACGCCGGGGCAGGCCAACTACGCGGCGGCCAACACCTACCTCGACGCCCTCGCCCACCACCGCCACGCCCAGGGCCTCCCCGCCACCTCCATCGCGTGGGGGCTCTGGGACCAGGGCGGCATGGGCGGCGCTCTGTCGGCGGCGGCGCTGGCGCGGCTCGCCCGCTCCGGCATCGTCCCGCTCCCGCCCGAGCAGGGCCTCGCCCTGTTCGACGCCGCCCTCGCGGCGGGCTGTCCCGTACCGGTGCCGATCGGCCTCGACACGGCGGCGCTGCGGGGCTCCGACACCGAAACCCTCCCCGCCGTGCTACGGGGCCTGGTGCGGAGCCGCGCCGTCCGGCGAGCGCCCGCGGCACTCTGGACCGACCGGCTCACCGGCCGCCCCGCCGACGAGCAGGAGGGCCTGCTGGTCGGCCTCATCGGCGGGGAGGTCGCCGCGGTCCTCGGCCTCGACGGCACCGCGTCGGTCTCCCCCGACCGTGGCCTGTTCGACCTGGGCCTGGACTCGCTGACGGCGATGGACCTGCACGGCCGGCTGTCCCGGGCGACCGGGCTGAAGCTCCCGTCCACGCTGGTCTTCGACTATCCGACCCTGCTCCAGCTGGCGGGCCATCTCCGGGGCGGCCTGGACTCCGGACGTCCGGACGGGGCCTCGCCGCTGACGGCGCTCGCCGAGCTGGAGGCCGCTTTCGCCGACCTGCCCGACGACCCCGAGCTGCGGTCCGCCGCGGCCCGGCGGCTGCGGGATCTGGTGGACCGGCTCGGCGAACGTCCCGGGACCGGCCCGGCCGACCGGTTCAGCGGGGCCGACGACGAGGAGCTGTTCGCCTTCCTCGACGGCCCGGCCGACTGACCGCCCGTCCGGGCCCGGCGACCGCCGGGCCGGGACGGACATGCGGAAAGGCCGCGGGCCCGGGGATCACTCCCCGGGCCCGCGGCCTTTCGAGAAAGTTCAGCCGGCGAGGCGGACCCGCCCCGAGTCACGGGCCAGGATCGTCCGCTGCGCCTCGCGGAGCCCCGACCCCGGTTCGAGGCCGAGCTCCCGGTCGAGGGTGTCCCACGCGCTCCGGTAGACGCGCAGCGCGTCGGCGCGCCGCCCAGAGCTGAACAGCGCCCGCATCAGCTGCTCGTAGAAGACCTCGTTCAGCGGATACTCGTTGATCAGGCCGTAGAGGAAGCTGACCAGCTCCCGATGGCCGCCCAGGATCAGCTTGGCCTCGACGAGCCGCTCCAGGCACTCCAGCCGGATCTCCTCGACCCGGGTCACGAGGCCGCGGCCCATCGGCCCGAGCGGCAGCCCGCTGAGCATCGGGCCGCGCCACAGCGCGAGGGCCTGCTCGAACACCACGAGCGCTTCCTCGCAGTGGTCCCGCCGCAGCTCGCCGCGGCCCACCCGGACGAGGTCCTGGAACAGCAGGTAGTCGATGTCCTCAGGGGCGGCCCGCAGCACGTAGCCGGGCGCCTGCGTGACGATCGGGCTCTCCCCGTCGCCGGGCCTGGACAGGAGCTTGCGCAGCTGCGAGATGTAGACGTGCAAGGCGGGGACGGCACGCAGCGGCGGGTCCCCGTCCCATATCTCCTCGATGAGCTGCTTGGTCGAGACGACCTGGTTCGCCTGCGCCAGCAGCGCCGCGAGCGCCGTCCCCATCTTCTGGGCCTGGACCAGGTGCACGGTGTCGGCGTCGACCAGCTTGATGGGACCAAGGACCTGGTATTTCACAGGCTGCCTCCTCCACGGATCCTGGCGGCGAGCGCCAGCGGCGTCGGATGTTCGAAGATCTCCGCGAGCGGCAGCGTCACAGCGGTCAGCTCCTCGACCCGCTGTCCCAGCAGCGCGCCCTGCAGCGAGTTCCCGCCGCTGAGGAAGAAGTTGGTGTGGCCGTCGGGGTCGGGGAGGTCGAGCAGCTCACGCCAGATGCCCAGCAGGGCTGTCACGAGTTCGTCGCCGTCGGCGGGCTCGCCGCCCGAGCCGGCGGCGGGCACGGCGCGGCCGGCCAGGAGGCGGGTCAGCGCCGGATAGTCGATCTTGTCGTTGGCGGTCTTGGGAAACTCCGCCAGCTCCGCGAACTCGGCCGGGACCATCGAGCGGGGCAGCCGCTCACCGGCCCAGCGCCACAGCTCGTCGGGGGACGGGGCCGTCCCGGCGGCGGTCACGAACGCGACCAGCCGGCCGTCGCCGGTCGGATCGCCGTCGAGGACGACGGCCACCGACCGCAGATCGGGATGCTCGGCCAGGATCGACTCGATCTCACCCAGCTCGATCCGGTTGCCGCGCAGCTTGATCTGCCGGTCGCCGCGGCCCAGCAGGACGAGGCTCCCGTCGGCCTGCCAGCAGGCGGTGTCCCCGGTCCGGTAGAGGCGCCCGAGCCCGGGAACGTCGGGGAACCGCTCGGCGGTCAGGTCGGGGCGGCCGTGGTAGCCGTCGGCGAGACCGCCTCCGGCGATGCACAGCTCGCCGCGCACGCCGATCGGCAGTGGCCTGCCGTGCGGGTCGAGGACCAGCACGCGGGTGTCGCGGATCGGCCGCCCGACGTCCATCCTGGCGTCGATCGGCCCCGGCACGACCGCCGACGTCGACCAGATCGTCGTCTCGGTCGGGCCGTAGACGTGGTGCAGCTCGCAGCCGGTCTCCAGCAGGCGCCTGGCCAGCTCGGGCGCCAGCGGCTCGCCGCCGCTCAGCACCTGCCTGCCGCCCAGTGATGGGCCCGCCTCGTCCAGGACCGCCCGCCAGGTCGTGGGGGTCGCCTGGACGGCGTGGGCGCCGTGCCGCTCGATCACCCCGGCGAGGACTACGCCGTCGACCCTGGCCCGGTCGGGGGCGACGATGACGCGGCCGCCCGAGGCCAGCGGGACGAACAGCTCCAGGCCCGAGATGTCGAACGCGAACGTGGTCAGCCACACCATCGCGTGCCCGGAGTCCGCGCCGAGCTCCTCGGCGAAGTGGGCGACGAGGTTCGCCAGCGCGGCCCGTCCGACCAAGGTGCCCTTCGGCCTGCCGGTGGAGCCCGAGGTGTACATGAGGTAGGCGAGCGCGGCCTGGTCGTCGTCCGGAGCCGGGCCCACGGGGACGCCGCCCTCGCCGGGCACCTCGGGGATCTCCCGGACGTCCGGGGCCTCGACAGCGGGCTTGCGCCCGTGCCACAGGAGCGTTCCCGCTCCGGAGTCGGCCAGCTGGTGGGTGATCCGGGCCGTCGGATGGTCGGGGTCGATCGGAAGGTACGCGGCGCCGGTCAGCCAGACGCCGAGGACGGCGGCGGCCAGTTCCGGCCCGCGGGGAGCGGCGACCGCGACGACGTCGCCGGGGCCCGTCCCTTCCAGGAGGTCGCGGACGACCAGCGCCCCCGCCCAGAGGCCGCCCCTGGTGACGGTGCGGTCGCCGTCCAGGACGGCGGGGGCGGCGGAATCCTGGACGGCGCGGCCGTGGATCGCGCCCAGCACGCCGTCCGCGGGGGCAGCCTCGGTGGCGTTCGCGGCGCCGATCACGGTGTGGTCGCGGTCGCTCCACGCCCTCAGCGAGCCGATGGTCGCGCCGGGATCGGCGTCGAGGGCCGTCAGGAGCCGTTCGTAGCGGTCCAGCATCAGGTCGACGTCGTCCCGGTCGAACAGCTCCGTCCGGTAGACCGCCCGGATCCGGACGGCGTCGGGCGCCGACATCACGAACATCTCGAGGTCGAACTTGGCGGAGCCGTTCTCCAAGTGCAGCGGCTCGGCCTTGAGCCCGTCGAGGGCGAACGCCGGGATGCCGAGGCCCTCCACGTGGTTGAAGGCGTGCTGGAACAGCATGGTCCGCCAGGAGTCGCCGGAGCGCCCGGCACGGCGGGTCAGCTCGTCCACCGGGACGTCGGCGTGCACGAGGGCGTCGAAGTAGAGGTCGCGGACACGGCGGACGAAGTCCCGTACGGTCTCGTCGCGGTCGACACGGGTCCGCAGCGGCAGCACGTTGACGTGGTAGCCGATCGCCTGGGGGTCGGTCCTCGGTCGGGTGCTCGCCGGGACGCCGACCACCAGGTCGGGACCGGCGCCGTGTGCGTCGAGCAGCAGCAGGTAGGCGGCGAGGAGGACGGCCGTCTGCGGGGCGCGGACCGTGCGCTGGATCCGCCGGACGGCCGCGACGACCGGTTCCGGCAGGGCGCGCAGGAGATGGTCGCCCGCCAGGGTCGGCGCCGACACGTCCGAGCGGCCGCACCACAGGTCGGCGGGGCCGGCCACCAGCCCGGCGAGGCGCTCGTCCCAGTACCGCTCGCTCTCCGCGGTGACGGGCGGGTCCTGCAGTGCGGGGACCACCGCGGCCAGGTCGGACGGGACCGGCCTGCCCGCGGCGAGCGCGGTGTAGGCGGCGGCGAACTCCTCGACGAACACCGGGATCGACGTGGCGTCGAAGACGAGGTGGTGGACGACGAAGCACAGGACGTCGGCGTCCTCGCCGGAGAGGACGGCGGCGCGGATCAGCGGCTCGCCCGCGAACGCGAACGGCTCGGCGACGAATGGCGCCAGCTCCTCCTCGGGGACGCCGCCCGCCGAGGCGATCCGGGTGACCTCCGGGGCCCGCACCGCGCCGGACAGGACCGTCCGGACGAGGGCCGCCCCCTCCGCCCGGTACACGGTCCGCAGGGACTCGTGCCGCTGGATCAGGGCGGTCAGCGCGTCGCCGACGGCGGCGGACAGCAGCCGGCCATCGGTGCGGAACGCGAACGCGAGATTGTTCGGCACTCCGTCCGGGACCATGCGGTCCAGCAGCCAGAGCGCCTCTTCCTTGACCGAGGCCGTGGCCTCGGCCTGCGCGGTGCCGGTCATCGCTCCCTTTCGGTCAGCAGGCCCTCGACGGCGGCGGCGACATCGGGGTCGCGCAGCAGTTCGGGGTGCGGCAGGTCGAACAGGATCTCCCGGGCGACGGCGCCCTCGCGCCGGTCGGCGGGCAGGGTGTTCAGGCCGTTGTGCTCGGTGGCCGAGGTGATCGCGGTCGCCGCGGCCCAGCCGCGGCTCGGGTCGAGTTCGGCCGCCGACACCAGGTAGGACAGGAAGGCGCGGAACCCGCCGAGCAGTTCGGCCGACCGGTCGGCGGCCAGGCCGATCCCGGTGAGGGCCGGCTCTCCGTGCGCCACGACGAGATCGCTGAGCACTTTGGCCAGTTCCGTCATCGCGAGCTTCTCCGCGAGCGCGACGTCGCCCTCGCGGCGGGCCGCCTCGACCTGCGCGGCGGTCATGAACCCTGCGAGCGCGGTGACGGCGTCCAGGTAGTGGCGGTGCAGCAGCGCGGGGTGCGGTACCTCAGGGTCGAAAACGATCAGCATCGGCGGCTCCTGCCAGGCCGACACCCGCTCGACCAGCCCGGCGCCGAACACGCTGCCGACGCAGTACCCCAGGACCGCCCGGACCGTCAGACCGGACGCGCGGACGTCCGCGGCCCACCGGTCCAGATGGTCGTCGGCGGACCTGTCACCGGGCGCGGGCGGCCGGGTCTCCCAGACCGCGTAGCCCGTCTTGAGCCTCGGGATGAGGTCGCTGAAAGAGCCCACGGTCCGCCCCGTCGTGGCGGCGAAATCCGAAGCGAGAATCAGATCCGCGGTCGAGGAACCGCGAAGAACGTTGAACGCTGCCGGCTGTTCCATTTCGCCTCTTGATCTTCATAGACACCAAGGTTCGAACGCGGACCACGCTCGCATCCCGCTGCAGGGGTAGAAACCCCTACCAACCCCATTTCCGCAGGGTGGCCGGCCCGGCTAGGGGGCGGTAGGGGCTTCTGGGACGTCAATTCGCCGATCTACGCTCCTGGCCGGAGCGCAGTAATTCACACGGAACAGGGAGCGAATATGGGCGTCGACGGAACGTGGCATCTGACTCTCGACAGCGCGATGGGACAGCAGGAGTTCGACTTCGATCTGAAAGCCGCGGGATCGGAGCTGACCGGCACCGGGACCGCGGAAGGCCGTGAGATCGACCCCGAGATCATCGGGGGCGCGATGGACGGCGCGACCGCCTCGTGGAAGGTCAAGGTCCGCAAGCCGATGAAGATCACCCTCACGTTCACCGTCGAGGTCGAGGGCGACGAGATGAACGGCAAGACCAAGGCGGGGATATTCGGCAGCTTCCCGGTGAAGGGCCGGCGGACCTCATGACGGCGACGAGGCCGGTGGACCCCGTCGCACCGTTCACCGGCCTGTCCGCCGTGGTGACCGGCGGGGGCTCGGGGATCGGCCTGGCGACGGCCCGGATGCTCGCCGCCCGCGGCGCGTCCGTGGTCTGCGTCGACCTGGACCCGTCCGCCGTCGACGGCCCGCTGACCGGCCTGCGGGGCGACATCTCCGATGACGGGATCGCCGAGGTGGTCACGGCGGCGGCCGAGCGGCTCGGCGGCATCGACGTACTGGTCAACCATGCCGGGCTGCTGGCTCGCGGCTCGTTCGAGGCCAACGGGCTGGACGAGTGGCGGCGGGTGTTCGAGGTGAACGTCCTCGGAACGGTCCGGGTCAGCAGGGCGGCCATGCCGTGGCTGCGCGAATCGGCGAGGGCCGGGCGGAATCCGGCGATCGTCAACACCTGCTCGATCACGGCGCTGGTGGGGATGCCGGGCGGGGCGGTCTACGGCTCGTCCAAGGGCGCGCTGTACTCGCTGACCCTGTCGATGGCGGCCGACCTGCTCGGCGAGGGCGTGCGCGTCAACTGCGTCGCGCCGGGCCCGGTCGACACCCCGTGGGTGCGGCGGGAACTCGCCGTCGCGCCCGACCCGGAGGCCGCGCTGAAAGCCGTCCACGCGCGGCAGCCCAACGGTCGGCTCATCACCGCGGACGAGGTCGCCGAGGCGATCTGCCACCTGGCGGGACCGCTCTCAGCGGCCACGACGGGGACCGCCCACGTCATCGACGGCGGGCTGCGGAGCCTCCGGGTGCCGTAGCCCATCCAGATGGTTGACACTCTGACACCCTGACGTCATAGTGTCAGCATGACACCGAGGAAGACGCCTGAGGATCGGCGTGACGAGATCCTCACCGCCGCCTTGAAGGTCTTCGGCCATTACGGCTACCGCAGGGCCTCCATGGAACTGATCGCGCAGGCCGCGGGCATCTCGCGACCGGCGCTCTATCAGCACTTCAGCGGGCGGGAGGACATTTTCCGCGCGATGGGGGACCGCATGCTCGACGGCGTGCTGGACACCGCCCGGGACGCCGCGGCCAGGCAGACCACCCTGGTCGACAGGGTGTACGCGGCCCTGTCGGTCAAGCTCGAACTCGTCGTGGGCTCGGTCGACGCCGAGTTCCGGACCGAGCTGCTCACCGAGGCCGGGCTCGTCGCGGCCGACCTGATGGTCTCCTTCAAGATCCGCTTTGCCGACCTGATCGAGGAGCAGCTCGCGGCGTCGTCCGCCGAGCTCGCTCAACTCGGCACGGTCATTTCGGCGCGCGACTGCGCCGACCTCCTTCTCGACGCCGTCGTCGGCATCAGCCAGGCCGACGCCCCGGCCGAATCACTGCACCGCAGGCTCCACCAGATGGTGGAGCTGACCGTGCTCGGGCTCGGGCTGCCCCCGGTGGCAACGCCGGTCCACTGACCGACGCTTCCTCTCTCAAGGAGACACCCCTCATGGATGCCGCTACCGTTCACAAACGGCGCTGGGCGATCCTCGCCGTACTGAGCCTCTGCTTAGTGATCAGTGGACTCGACGCCCTGGTCATCGCGATGGCGGTGCCGAAGATCCAAGAGGATCTCGGGGCCACCGTCGGCGAGATGCAGTGGTCGGTCGACGCCTACACCCTGACCTTCGGCGGGCTGCTGCTGCTCGCGGGAACCCTCGGGGACCGCTTCGGCCACAAGATCATGCTGCTGGGGGGGCTCGTCCTCATCCTCGGCTTCTCCGTCGCCGCCGCCTTCGCGAGCGGCCCCGGCACCCTCATCACGTTCCGGGCCGGCATGGGCCTCGGCTCGGCGATGGTCATGCCCGCCACCCTCGCCATCATCAAGCAGGTCTTCCCGCCCGAGGAGCAGGCCAAGGCGATCGGCGTGTGGTCCGGCGCCGCCGGGATCGGCATCCCGCTCGGCCCCGTCATCGGCGGCCTGCTGCTCAACCACTACTGGTGGGGCTCGATCTTCCTGATCAACGTCCCGGTCGTCGGGCTCGCCCTGATCGGCGGCTTCGTGCTCATCCCGTCCTGGCGTGCGCCGAAGGCCATCACGCTCGACCTCATCGGCGCGTTCCTGGCGGTCGGCGGCCTGGTGCTGCTCGTCTACGGGCTCATCGAGGCTCCGGCGGACGGCTGGGGCAGCGGCACCACCCTCGCCTCGCTGATCGGCGGGGCGGTGCTCCTGTGCGGGTTCATCGCCTGGGAGGCCCGCACGGCCCACCCGATGCTGCCGCTGTCGCTCTTCGCCAACCGGCGGTTCAGCGGCTCCGCCGCCGCCCTGTTCTGCCAGGCGTTCGCGCTGTTCGGCAGCCTCTTCGTGCTCACCCAGTACTTCCAGATCGCCCGGGCCCACGACCCGCTCGCCTCCGGCGTTCGCATGCTGGCGATCATCACGCTGGTCATCTCGTCGCCGCTGGCTCCGAACGTCGTGAAGATGATCGGTGACAAGGCCACCATCATCCTGGGGATGCTGCTCATCGGGGCGGGCGCGTTCGCCCTGGCGACCGCCGACGTCGACGCCGAGACGACCGTCCTCATCAGCCTCGGCGTCATGGGCTTCGGCATCGGCCTGTCCATCCCGCCGTCGGTCGACGGCATCCTCGCCAACGCCCCCGAGAACCAGGCCGGGACCGCCTCGGCCGTCAACGACACCGCGCTCCAGGTCGGCGGCGCGGTCGGTGTCGCGATCCTCGGCACGGCGATGACCTCGGCCTACCAGGGAGCGCTGCCGTCCCTCGACGCACTGAGCCCGGCCGACCGGTCGAACGTCCACGACTCGCTCGGCAGCGCACTGGCCACCACCGCCAGGATCGGCGACACCGGCCTCGCGGCCAAGGCCGTCGACGCCTTCGGTTCCGGCCTCCACGCCGCGGCGATCACCAGCGGGATCGTCGCGTTGGTGGGCGCCGCCGTCACGGCATTCCTCATGCCGCGCGGACTCAAGCAGCCCGCCAAGCCGCACGCCGTCCAGGCCGGACAAGCCGAACAGACGGAACAGACGGAACAAACCGCCGGCCTCGCCGACTGACCGGACCATCCCCCCATCGGCTTCGGCCGGACCGCTCCCCCGTGCGGTCCGGCCGAAGCTTTTTAGCCAGAGAGTCACCGCCCGAAAACCCCTACGCGCCCGACCCTCCGGAGGATAGGGGGAGGTTTAGGGGTCAGCATCCACGCTCCCCTGATTATCGTGCCATTGGCCGATGGTCCGGATGGGAACGGAGTTCACCGTGGATTTCAGTCTGTTCTACTTCGCCGACACAGGAAACGCTACGCAGAACAGATATGAGCTCCTTCTCGAAGGTGCGCGATTCGCCGATGTCCACGGATTCTCTGCCGTGTGGACACCTGAGCGTCATTTCCATTCCTTCGGCGGTCTCTATCCCAATCCAGCGGTGACCTCGGCCGCCGTAGCGGCGATCACCGAGCGCGTCTCCATTCGCGCCGGCAGCGTGGTCGCCCCCTTGCACCACCCCGTCCGGATCGCCGAGGAATGGTCGGTCGTGGACAACCTCTCCGGGGGCCGCGCCGGGGTCTCGTTCGCGTCCGGATGGAACGCCGTGGACTTCGCCCTGCGGCCGGAGAACTTCGCCGACAGCAAGCGCGTCCTCGTCGAGACCGTCGAGACCGTGCGGCGCCTGTGGCGGCAGGAGGAGCTGGAGTTCACCGACGGCACAGGGGCCGCCTCCTCCGTGCGGATCTTCCCGCCACCGATCCAGCCCGAACTCCCGATCTGGCTCACCAGCGCAGGGTCGATCGAGACCTTCCGGCAGGCCGGCGAGCTGGGCGTCGGGGTGCTCACCCACCTGCTCGGGCAGGACCTCGACGGCCTCGCAGGGAAGATCCGCGCCTACCGGGACACCCACGCCGAGCACCACGGCACCCGCGGCCATGTGGCCCTCATGCTGCACACCTACATCGGAACCGACCGCGACGAGGTCAGGAAGCTGGTGCACGACCCTTTCAGCGCCTACCTCCGCAGCTCCATCGGCCTGTTCGCGCGAGCCATCAGCGCCGACATGCCGGGCGTCGACCTGAACCGGCTGACGCCCGCCGACGTCGACTTCATCATCTCCCGCTCCTTCGACCGCTACTTCGACACCGGCGGCCTGTTCGGCACGGTGCAGGACGCGGTGAAGACGGTGAAGGCGCTGAAGGACATCGACGTCGACGATCTCGCCTGCCTCATCGACTTCGGTCTCGACACCGGCGTCGCGCTGGAGGGCCTGAGCCGCCTCGACGAGGTCCGCCGGCAGCAGAACTGATCGCGTTCAGGTCCCGGGAAACATCGCATATCTCATCCTGTGCCCGGCGCCATCGGGGGGTGCGTGTCACGTTGAAACGCCAAGCTGAGTTCGAAATCCTCTCTTCGCTTCTGTCCGACGTCCTGCACGGCAAGGGCGGCGCCGCTCTGATCACGGGGCTCGGCGGCTACGGCAGGACCAGTCTGCTCCGCACCTTCGGCGAGGAGGCGACGGCACGGGGCGCCGTTTTCCTCGGCGCCTCCGCGACGCGCGCCGATGACGATCCCGCCGAACTCTTCGGTCAGCTCCTGCTGCATCCACGTATCCCGTCATCGGCAGCCGAGTACCTGTCCGAAATATGGGTGGAGGGGGGCCGCCCGCCCTCGGCGGCGCAGCTGCACCGGCTCTGGCGGCCCGTCCAGGAGCTCGCCGACCGCACCCCGGTGGTGATCGGCATCGACGACACCCACCACGCGGGCGCCGAGGTGCTGCGGAGCCTGCTCTACCTCACCCGGCGACTGGAGACCGCGCCGATCCTCATCGCGATGACGCTGTCATCCTGCCCGCTCGACGAGCGTCCCCAGTTCTCCGCCGAGATGAGCAGCCAGCCGCACTGCAGCCACATACGGCTGGAACCGCTGCCGCCGCCGGCCGCCGCCGACGCCGTTCGGCGCGCGCTGCGGCCGATCACGCAGGACGTCAAGCCGTCCGGGTTCGTCCGGCTCAGCGCCGGCAACCCGCTGTTGCTGTCGGCGCTCGTCGCCGACGCCCGCGCCTACCGGCCCCCGGCGGGGACCGCGGTGCCGGGAGGCCACTTCGCGACGGCCGTGTGGCGGCTCCTCCACCGGGGGCATCCGACCGTCGCCGAGCTCGCGCGAGCCGTCGCCGTCCTCGGCGACGTGGCCACCCCCGGACTGCTCGCCGAGATCCTCACCATCGACCCGACCGTCGCCGTCCAGGGGCTCCAGTCCCTCGAGGCGTCGGGACTGCTGCTCGGCGGCGGGTTCCGCGCCGACGCCGCCCGCGACGCCGTCCTGTCCAAGATCCCGGCCAAGCGGCAGGCCGAGCTGCTGCTGCGCGCGGCGGCCGTACTGCGGGACGACGGCGCGCCGCCGACCCGCCTGGCCGCGCTGCTGTCGAAGGCCGGCGACATCGACGAGCCGTGGATGGTGGACGTCCTCCGGGACGCCGCCGGCCAGGAGGAGCGCGGCGACTTTTCCCGCGCCGTCCGCTACCTGCGGCTGGCCCGGCAGGCCTCCGCGCGGGGCGGGCCGGAGCACGCCCAGATCACCTCCGATCTGGCCGCCGCCGAATGGCAGATCGACCCGCTCTCGGTCGTCCGGCTGCTGCCCGACCTCGACGAGGCGGCGAGAGGCGGCAGGCTCACCTCCTCGCAGACCGAGAACCTCGTCACCTGTCTGCTCTGGCACGGTCAGCGCGAGAACGCCCTCGCGCTGCTGGCCAGCGGAGTCGACCTCGGCGCCCCGCCGGACTGGGCGGAGGTGTTCCGCTCCTGGCTGTACCCGTCCCTCGTCCCCGAGCAGGCCGGCCCGCCCGACGACGTCCGGACGGCCGGGACCGCGGCCATCCCCGGCATGGAGATCGACGACGACATGCTCATCGCGGCCGAGCAGTCGCTGCTGAACACCCGGCTCGACGACTCGGCGCTGGTCCCCGCACTGTCGGCCCTCTCGATGCTCGTCTACACCGATCGCCTGGACCGTGCCGGAACCTGGATCGACATCCTGTTACAGGCGGCCGAACGCCGCGGCTCGGTGACGTGGCGGGCGCTGCTGTCGACCGCGCTCTCGATCATCGATCTGCGCCGCGGCGACCTCACCGCCGCGGACGCGCACGCCCAGCGCGCGCTGTCGCTGCTGTCGAATCGCAGCTGGGGGATGGCGATCGGCCTGCCGCTGTCGAGCGCGGTGAACGCC
Organism: Streptomyces xylophagus; assembly: GCF_000716435.1. GTDB lineage: Bacteria > Actinomycetota > Actinomycetes > Streptomycetales > Streptomycetaceae > Streptomyces > Streptomyces xylophagus. The sequence goes on along the minus strand of NZ_JNWO01000053.1, from coordinate 6,666 downwards.
TCGACCGACCGGGGCCGCCATGACGAGGCCGCGGCGCTGCTCGCGGTACCGCTCCCCGACGGCATGTTCGAGACCCTCCCCGGCCTCTACTACATGTACGCGCGGGCCCGGCACCACGCCGCCATCGGCCACCATCTGACGGCGCTGGCCGACTACGACTCGTGCGGCGAGCTCATGCGCTCCTGGGAGATCGACCAGCCCGCGCTGATCCCGTGGCGGAACGGCGCGGCCCTGGCCGGTCTGCGGCTCGGCCGCACCACCTACGCCCGCGCCCTGCTGGCCGAGCAGCTGGCGTTGACCGAACCGTGGGATCTGCGCACGCGCGGCGCGACCCTGCGGATCCATGCCATGCTGTCGCACGGAGCCGATCGGGTGGCCATGCTGTACCAGGCGGTCGCGGCTGCCGAGCAGACCTCCGACCTCGTCGGCCTGGCGACCGTCCTCATCGACCTGGGCCGGGCCCAGCGGGCGCAGAACGACCTGGCCGGCGCCGAGGCCACCTGGGGCCGGGCGGGCGCGCTGATCGCCCGTACGGGGATGAAGACTCCGTCCGATGCTCCGGCGCAGGCGCGGTCCACCGGTGACGACCGGGCGGGCACGATGGAGCTGAGCGACGCCGAGCAGCGGGTCGCCTCGCTGGCGGCGGCAGGCTACTCCAACCGGGAGATCGCGACCGAGCTCTGCATCACCGTCAGCACCATCGAGCAGCACCTCACCCGGGTCTACCGCAAGCTGAAGGTGAGCCGGCGCCCGCACCTGGCCAAGGCTCTGGACGGCCTCACCTGACCTATCCGGCGAGCGCCCGGAACCTGCTGCGGTGGAAGACCAGCGGGCGCTCGCCCTGGTAGTCGGCGACGGCCCGAACCCCCAGCAGGACGACGAGGTGATCCCCGGCGAGGATCTCGTCCGCGACCACGCACTCCAGCCACGCGACCCCGCCCGGCAGCAGCACCGCGCCGCTGTCGACCGGGGCCCACTCGACCCGCCCGAACCGCTCGGCGGCGGGCCCCGCGAGGTCGCGGCAGATCCCGCCGTCTCCCTCGGCCAGGACACTGATCCCGACCGCCGGGCTCTCCCGCAGCTCCGGCCACGTCCGTGAGGTGACCGATACGCACACCGACACCAGGGCGGGCTCCAGCGACACCGACGTGAACGAGCTCACCGCCATTCCGGCCGGTGCGCCGTCGCGGAGCGCGCACACGGCGACGACGCCGCTCGGGAAGCCGCCCAGTACCGTCCGCAGATCCCGCTCGTTGGTCACCGCACGCAGTCGTGGCCGTCGCTCTGCCATCCCGCCCCCTCGTCATCGCGCCCGGACAGGCCGTCAACGAACTTCCGCCAGGCGTCCCGCTCCGCCGGGGTCAGGGCTCCGGCCCCGCTGGCATCGGGATGCGACGGAGGCGGCCCGGCACGTTCCGGCTGAGGGACGAGGAAAGGGACATTGGCCACGGCGAACACCCAGCCCTGGCATTGCCCGGCGGAGTCCAGCACCATTCCGCGCAGCATCCGGACAATCGATCCCACCATGCCTCCCCGCCACCTGGACAATACTGCAACCCTAACCACCCACCCTTAAGAACCCCCAAATCACCGCAGCGAATACAGGAATCGTCATAGGCCATGCGATCTCGGAACCATGAATGCCGAGCAGAGCGGCCGCCGGGTGCCATCAAGGCCACGCGGCGTGACACCTTGCCCCACCAGCGGCTTCTTCGTCTACTGACGCTCCCCGCCCCCACCCGTCAGCCGCGTCAACAACCGGGCCTCGAATTGTCCCGTTGGGTCAAGGGCGACTTTTACATCAAGGAAGTCGAGCCAACGGTGCGCGAGGGGGAACCATGCCTTGTAAAGGGATTCCTTCGCGCAGAACAGGAGCCGGTCCCAGTCGACGCGATATGCGGCGCGAATTCACGACGCCGACCGGGAACCGCGCGTGCGACCACCGCTTCTTCGGCAGCCGCCTGCGCCGGCAGGATGGCTTCGATCATGGATGTGACGGAGTGGACAGGATGAGCTGGGACACCTCGGCGACGACCTTGTCTGCGCGCGCCGTCAGATAGAAGTGGTCACCCTTGAAGACGCGCATCGAGAAAGTGCCGCTGGTGTGCTCGCGCCAGGCCTTGGCCTCCTCCAACGTGGTCAGCGGGTCGGCGTCTCCGACGAAGGCGTGGATCGGACAGGTGACGCGAGGGATGCCGACGGGTCGGTAGGTCTCGATGGCGGTGTAGTCGGCACGCAGAGCCGGCAGGAAAAGGCGGCGAGTTTCCGGATCGGCGAATGTGGCGGGGTCTGTGCCGCCGAGCGCGGCGACGGTGGCGATGAGCCCGGCGTCGTCCTGACGGTGCACGGCCTCCTCCCGGATGCGGGAGGGTGCGCGCCTGCCGGAGACGATGAGCCCGGTGGGCGTCTCGTTCAGCTCCGCTTCCATCAGCCTCGCCACCTCGAACGCGAGCGCGGCTCCCATGCTGTGACCGAAGAACCAGGTGCGGCCCACCTTGGCCTTGGGCAGGGCGCGGAACACTTGGGCGGCCAGGGTGTGGATGTTGCTGATCGCGGGTTCCCTGTGCCTGTCCTGACGCCCCGGGTACTGCACGGCCAGGACCTCCACTTTTCCTGCCAGCGCACGAGAAACCGGGAAGTAGTAGCTGGCTGCCCCGCCCGCGTGAGGGAAACAGACCATCCTCGGCGCCGGCTCGTCCGCAGGTTGAAAGCTGCGTGCCCATGCCGACACGTGGTTTGGGGGGATTACCGACATCAGCCAAGGTCCTTGGATTCGGTGTTCGGCGAAGAGCGACAGCCTCCAGCCCTGCCTTCAGCCTTCAGCCGGGTCCCGCTGGACGACAACCCCTACGGCCTCCTACCTCACCCCTCTCCTTCCGGACCCGACCCGCCAGAGCAGTCACGCTTCGTTCATGACGAATCACGCAGAGTGATACATCTCTACTCTTTGCCATGCCTTGATGTTTTGTTCCGTTCTGTTCTACGTGAGTTGCTAAACTGCAAGTAGTGAGGTACACGGGACACGTATGTGTCCTTTGTGTTAATCGGGGGTTCTGTGCGGCGAGTCTCACTTGGCCTCGATCGGGCATGGCAACTACTTCACACGGGGGTTTGCTGTTATGTTCTTCGTCGAATACGGTGAGGCGTTCCGTATTCTGCGGGATTTAATGCCGCTGTCTGCCGCCGGAAATGGTCAGTTCGTTCTTGTGAGCGGCGCATTAGGAGGCGGCAAAACGCGCCTTCTTCATGAATTCTGGAAATCGGCATCAGAACATGACGCACTCGTGCTCTGGGCTGCTGGCTCACGCGCCGAGCAGGGACTGCCGATGGGGGTGGTCGATCAGCTGATTCATCACGCGGATCTTCCGAATGACCTCACCGACGGTATATCCCGGCTCATCGGCCGGTCCTTTCAGGAGTTCAGCGCTCCTGCGTTCGACTCACCGGCCGAGTTACCGGCGCTGCGGGAAATCTGCCAGATGCTGTTAGAGCTGTGCACCGAGAGGCACGTCGTTATTTGCGTCGACGATCTGCAGTTCGTGGACCCTGCCTCTCTGCAGGTTCTGCTCTACCTGCAGCACAGGATGAGGTCTCGGCGCCTGTTGGTGATCCTCAGCGAATGGGAGTATCCGTGGGTTGCCCAGCCGCCGTGCCGGGCCGAGGTCACCCGGCAGCCACACCTGCGGATCCAGCTGAAACTGATGACCGAGGAAAAGATCCGCTCGTTGCTCGCAACGATCACTGATCCGTCCACCACCGCCTGGCTCGCGCGCAGGCTCCACCACCTCAGCGGCGGCAACCCGACCCTCGTCAACGCCCTGGTCGAGGACTTACAGCTCGCAACGGAACACGAGGGGGCGCCTGGTCCCGGTGGGGGTAAACGGTTCGGCCGGGCCGTCGTGACCTGTCTGCACCGCTGGGAACCCCAGATGTTCGACGTGGCCTGCGGCATTGCGGTGCTCGGCGAGCACGCCTCCCCTTCTCGGCTCAGTCGGCTGCTGGATCTCGATGTGGCACAGGTCGGGCATTCGATCGAGGTCCTCACCCGGGCCGGTCTCGTCCGCGCCGACCGCCTGGGCTCCTGCGAGGTCGCTTCCGTAATCCTGGCCGGCATGTCGGCCGAGGAACGGTCGGCGATGCACTTGGGCGCTGCCGGCCTGTTGTACGACGCCGGAGAAGACGCTGCCGATGTTGCCGCGCATCTGCTCGCCGCAGCCCGCGCGGACGGCGACTGGGCTCCGCGAGTGCTGTCCGAAGCGGCCGAACGGGCCCTGGGCAAGGGGGACTCCACGACCGCGCTCAGCTGTCTGGGCCTGGCGCTGGACGCGGCCGACGACACCGACCAGCGTCGCGTGGTCCTGCGGCAGCTGTTCAAACTCACACTGCAGACCAATCCCACCGCCGCGCTCTCGTTCCTGTCGCTGCTCCGGGAGGCGCTGCGCGCGGGCAGGCTCGTCGACCGGGACGTAGTTTCCCTCGTACGACTCCTGGTGTCCCGCGGGGACGCCGACGGCGCGGTGAGTGTCATGGAAGACGCCATGACGAGCGGCATCGCCCTCGGTCAAGAGGCCCGCTTGGAACTCGAGTTGACGTTCCGGCGCTGGTACGGCGCCGCGTGCCCGCCGTTCCTCACCTCGGACAGTCTGCGAGCCTGGTACACCAAGGCCTCCGATATCGGGGCACCGCGCCTTGACACGGGCCAGATCTTCGCCCGGGTGTGGGTCAGGGGTGGCGACGAGGAGAGCGCGGAGGCGGCCGAGCAGGTGCTCCGGCAGAGCAGACTGGGCGTCAGGCCGCTGGAGACGATGAGCGCGGCAATTCTTGCCTTGGCCTACGGAGGCCGGTGCGACAGGGCGCTGTCCTGGTGCGACGAACTGATCGAGCATTTCGGCGACCGGGGTGCCACGGCCTGCCTGGCTGAAATGCAGGCTGTACGGGCCGATGTGTGCTTGCGCAGTGGCGATTCCGACGCCGCGATCGAGCTGGCGCAGAACGCGGTCACGCTGCTTCGGAACGAGGGCTGGGGCCTGCTCGTCGGGTACCCGCTGTCGGTTCTCATCGAGGCCAACCTCGAACTGGGCCGAGTGCGGGAGGCTGTGGACAACGCCGCGCGACCCATACCGGAGGCGATGCTGGAGACGGCCGTCGGTGTCCGCTATGCGCACGCCCTCGGACGACTGGCGATGGCCAGTGGCAGGATCACCGAGGCTCTGGACTACTTCCACGCCTGCCGCCACCGGCTGGATGTGTGGAACGTGCAGATGGGCGGGCCCGTCCCGCTGCCCGCCAGCACGGCCGAGGCCCTACTGATCAGGGGCGACAGGACCGGCGCGCGCGAGGTGCTCCAGGACTGGCTGGAGCAGCCTGCGTGCCGGGACGGCAGGACAGCGGGCATGGCACTGCGGCTACTGGCCGCCACCGCGGAGCAGGACGAGCGGGTGCGGCTGCTGCTGCGCGCGGTGGACCGGCTCAGGGCCGCCGGCGATTCCGTCGAACTACTCCGGGCGGAAAGGGAACTGCAGCACACCTACGACGGCGTCGGCCAGCGCTTTGAACCAGGGGATGACATGCGTCCGGGCCGGCCCGAAAGGGTGCCCGATCCGGCCGGCAGCAATTCTGTCGGCGATCTTGAGGAGCTCAGCGAGGCTGAACTGCGGGTGGCGAGGCTTGCCGCGATGGGACGCTCGAACCGCGACATCAGCCGCGAACTGTGGATCACCGTGTCCACCGTGGAACAGCATCTCACCCGGGTCTACCGCAAGTTGAGGATAAGCGGCCGGTCCAAGCTGTCGAAGCTGTTCGCTCCTATGGCGATGTGCGGACCGCAGTGAGGGTTTTCCAACATCACGGTGATGCGGATGGTGCTGCAGCGGAGTGGGCTTCGCCCCGCCATGTGGACATCTGCGAACTGTGCAGCCAAGTTCAAGCTGTCCGAGTTGATCGAGCGTCGTTCGAATTCGACCGAACTGATATGACCGAGTGCGGAGTGACGGCGCCGGATGTTGTACCGGGCCAGCCACGTGAACACGGCCATGCGAGCCTCGGAATTCCTCAACCATCGCTCTCCATAAAGCAGTTCCCGCTTGATGCCGGCGAAGAATGACTCGGCAAGTGCATTGTCGTAGCTCGATCCGACCCTGCGCCTGCCGAAAAACTCATCCGTCCTGGTGGGGGCTGGTGTACGGGGGGCGAACGTGTTCGCCCTGCTGCGGCTGCTGCCGGTGAGCAACCAGGACAAGGACGCGGAGATCCTCGCGCTGCGTCATCAGATCACGGTGCCGGAACGCCAACTCGGCCGGGATCGGGTGCGGTTCGCCCCGAGTGACCGGGTGTTCCTGGCCGCGCTGCTGCACCGGCTCCCGCGCGGTGTGCCGCGCCGGGCACGGCTGCTGGTGCGCCCGGACACTGTGCTGCGCCGGCACCGTGACCTCGTCTCGCGCCGCCACGCGGCCCGTTCCCGGCCCAAGCGTGCGGGTCGGCCGCGTACGGTGCGCTCGATCCGCGTTCTCGTGCTGCGTCTGGCGCGGGAGAATCCCGGGTGGCGCATCCACGGCGAACTGCTGGTCCTGCGTGTACTGCTTCGCCCGCAAGTCGCACAGCTATCTGGACCTCGACACCGGCCTCGGCTTCGACTCGCAGATCGTCGTCAAGGTGAACGCGCCGGAC
>NZ_JNWO01000052.1 GCF_000716435.1 Streptomyces xylophagus | reverse complement strand
GTGAAGGGGAGGGGGTGAGTGGGGGGTGTGCTGTGGAGCGGGGTGGGTGGACCCGGGGGCGGAGTCGGCGGGCCTGGGAGCCGAGTTGACGGGCCCGGGAGCGGAGTCGATGGGTCCGGGGATGGCGTTGATGGACCCGGGTGGTGAGTCGGCCGACCCGGGAACGGACTCGGTGCGCCCAGAGCCGAAGTCATCAGACCCTGGGTCGGAGTTGACGGACCCGGCAGCGGAGCCGGAGGGCCCGGGGATGGCGTTGACGGACCCAGGCGGTGAGTCGGCCGACCCGGGAACGGACTCTGTGCGCCCAGAGCCGAAGTCGTCAGACCTCGGGCCGGAGTTGACGGACCCGGCAGCCGAGCCGGAGGGCCTGGGACCGGAGCCCACGGACCCGGGACCGCGGCCCGAGGTCACCGGTTCGTCCGCGCCGACGGCTCCGCCAGCTCCGGCACCGCCGACGCTCCCGTCACCGCCGGCACTCCCGATATCCCTGGCACCGCCGGCGGTGGAACCCCCGGAAACCCCGCCCCCGCTGGCGCCCCCGGCGTAGGTGGCACCGCCAGCACTCCTGTCACCCCCGGCACCGCCGACACCCCCGGCATCCCCGGATACCCCGGCACCCCCGACGTAGGTGGCACCGCCAGCACTCCTGTCACCCCCGGCACTCCCGGCACCCCTGGCACCGCCGGAGGCCCCCGCATCCACCACCCCCCGCAACACCTCCGCATGCGCCCCCCGCACCCCCGCCCCCGGCTCGATGCCGAGTTCCTCGATCAGGCGGTTGCGGAGGTCTCGGTGGACGGCGAGGGCCTCGGCCTGGCGGCCGGTGTGGTGGAGGGCGAGCATCAGTTGGCGGTGGTAGGCCTCGCGGAGGGGGTGGTCGGCGACGAGCGCCGCCAACTCCGGTACGAGACCGCCGAGTCGTACGCCACCGAGGGCCAGCTCGGCGTCGTAGCGCCATTCGAGGGCGAGGAGGCGGGCCTCCGTGAGGCGTTGGGCGAAGGCGTAGCCGCCGAGTTCGGCGGGGAGGCCGGTGAGCGGGGTGCCGCGCCAGAGGGCGAGGGCGGCCGTGCACGCGCGGAGGGTGACGGGCCAGTCCCGGGCCGCGTGCGCGGTGCGGGCGGTGGCGACCTGGGTCTCGAAGACGTGGACGTCCAGTTCGCCCTCGTCGACGCGGAGCACATAGCCGGGCGGTACCGCGCGCAGCCGGTCGGGGTCGTCGAGGAGGCGGCGCAGGCGGGTCACGTGGTTGTGCAGGGAGGCGTGCGCGGAGGCCGGTGGTGAACCGCCCCACAGGGCGTCCTTGAGGGCGTCCACGGAGACGACCCGGCCGGGTTCGAGGAGCAGCGCGGCGAGCAGGACCCGCACTTTGGTGCCGCCGATGGGGTGCACGGAGTCGTCGTCGCGGCCGTAGAGGACAGGCGTGCCGAGCAGTCCGAACCGCAGCTCGCACCGCATCACAGCGACCCGTCACCCTTCCGCGCGGCCCCTCGCGGCCGTGCTCCGCGGCGGAGCCCTCCGCCGTCGTTGGCGGATTTCCGCCCTGTTCACGGCGGTTTCCCGCCACCCTGTCCCGACCGTCGAGGGCCCGGATCCGCTACCGTACCCGGCGTCTCCCGCCACCGCGCGGCGACTTCAGGCCATCCGGCCCGGGAGCATCATGGGCACCGTTGGCCACATGTTAGCGATTCGTTGGCGCGACCTGATGTGATCACTTCATCGGATCTGGCCCCGAGGGTGCGCGCGTTCGACGCGCAACTCGGGGGAGTGTCGCCGTCGTGGCCGGGTCCGGGGACGCGAGAGGGCCCGGTCGGCGGAGGTGAACGACCGGGTCCTCGTCCCTTACCGACTCTCCTGGTCAGATGACGGGCGGGCGGCCCAGCCGCGTCAGCCGCCACACCGTGCGCCAGCGCATCGGCCGCCGCTCCCCCGCGGATTCGCGCACGCCCTCCATGAATCCGCCGAACCACGCCCGCAGTCCGGCGCGCGACCGCGTCCGTACGAGCGTGAGCAGTGTCCAGATGCCCAGGTGGACCGGGATCAGCGCGAGCGGGAGCCGGCGGCGGACCAGCCAAACGCGGTTGCGGGCGGTGACCCGGAAGTAGATGGCGTGCCGGGCGGGCGAGGTCTTGGGGTGCTGGAGGAGCAGCTCGGGGGCGTAGAGGATGCGCCAGCCGGCGTCGGCGGCGCGCCAGGCGAGGTCGGTCTCCTCATGCGCGAAGAAGAACTCGGCGGGCCAGTCCCCCGTCTCCGCGAGCATGGCCATGCTCAGCGCGTGCCCGCCGCCGAGGAACCCGGTGACGTATCCGCCCTCCATCGGGTCCCCCGCGCCGATCCGGGGCACATGGCGGCGCTGGGTCTCCCCGTGCTCGTCGGCGATCCGGAAACCGACGATGCCGAGACGGGGATCGGCCGCGTACAGGTCGCGTACGCGGCGCAGCACGTCCGCGTCGACGAGGAGGCCGTCGTCGTCGAGTTCCACTACGACGTCCACGTCACCGAAGGCGCGGAGCCGGGCCAGGCCGACGTTGCGGCCGCCGGGGCAGCCGAGGTTCTCGTCGAGGTCGATGGTGGTGACCTCGCCGGGCAGGGAGAGCCGGTCGGTGAACTCGGGGAGCCGGCAGCCGTTTCCGACGATCACGATGCGGGTGGGCGGGAGGTCCTGCTTGGCCACGGACTCCAGGAGCGCGTCGACCTCGGCGGGCCGGTTTCCCATGGTCACCACGGCGACGGCGATCCTCGGCTCCACCACGTCCCTCACTCCATCCGGCCATCCGGCGATGCCCGCGACCTGACCGCGCAGCACTCCCCGTTCACCAAGATGTTGCCTCAGGTCAGCCGGTTGCTCCGACTCAAGTTCATTTTGCGGGACCTTTGTTGCGGCTTTGCCGGTTTTCCCTCCGCCGCACGAACTTCAGCCCCGACCAGTCCTCCCCCAGCGCGGCGACCTTCACGTCGACGACCCCGAGGGGGAGGAAGAGGTCACGCAAGGCGTTCTCGGTGATGTCACTGACGTGGCCTGCGGCCTTGCGGGGCCAGGCGATCCACAGCATGCCGGTGTCGGCGAGCTCCCGGACGAGATCCGGGCATTCCGCGTCCAGCTGCTTCCGGTCCTGGTAGAAGGCCACGGTGACGTCGGCACCGCGCGGGGTACCGGCTCCGACTTCGCAGTCCTCGGGCAGTCCGGGGATCGCCCAGTGGGCGGGGGCGTGGTGCAGGTGCAGCCGGTGGCCCGGCTTGACGCCGATCTTTTTGGCGAGGGGGGTGCCGGAGTAACCTCCGGCCGCCGTAGGAGAGTTGCTCATGACCTGCCCTTCGTCCCGTGCACCGTTATGAGGAAGAGACGCCCGGTTCACCTGATGATCCAGGGGCGCTGTTAGCCTCCTGTGCATCTTGCATGGGGGGACAGCCGGGGGGCTGTAGACACTTCACGGTACCGGCCGAGGCGTACCCGCACTCGGTCTTCGGTCACCGCCGTCCCGCCACGCCCGCCCTGTTCTCGTCCAGGAGGCCGCGTTGGCCCGTCGTACCACCGCCCGTGGCGTCGTCGCCGCGTTGGCGGTTCTTGTCGTGACCGCCGGTGCGGGGCCGCTGTCCGTGCCGGCCGGGGCGGTGGGGAACACCCCTGTCGCGGCGGACACGGTCTTCCAGTCGGACCGTTACCTCCCGCGCGGCGACCGGATCTTCAGTGCCGGTCCGAGCGGCTATCTGCATGCGCGGGAGGGTACTTCGGGGTACCTGTGGACGTCGTACGACAGTGGTACGACGACCGGACTGGGCGCCCTCGACCGGGTGGAGAGCCCCGCGTACCTCGGGTCGTCCTCCGATCTCGTGACCGAGGTCGTCTCGGCCAACGCGAAGGTCGTCCTCAGGGACCCGGTCGCCGGTACCGCCACGGACGTCGCTCTCACCCACGGTCTGTACACGGCGACGTACGGCACCCATGTGCTGACCCAGGCGCGGGCCGCCGACGGCAGTCGTCTGCTGTATCTGTACGGCGACGGCGCGCCCGCCGACGGCACCCTCGTCGACGGATGGCCGGCCGGGATCACCGCGAACTTCCAAGTGCTGGGCGGTGACAGCGGCACGGCGGTCGTCTCCTACGCGCTGGGCACCGTACGGCACTTGGCGCTGGTGGACCTCGCCGCCGCGAAGGTCACCGCCGACGTGACGGTGTCCGCCGCCCCGGCGGGCGTCGCGCTGAGCTCGGACAAGCTGGTCTGGTACGCGTCGGGCGGCACCACCGCGCACGTCCTGGACCGCACCGACCTCTCCGCCGCCGAGACGAGCGTGACACTGCCCGGCACGACGGGCACCCCCACCCTGGGCATCGCAGGACGCTGGCTGGTGGTCGCCCGCTCGGTGGCGTCGAACGACGGCTCCGACTCCTCGGGCAAGCCACTGACGGCCGTCCCCCTCGCGGGCGGCGCCGCGGTCACCCTGCTCCGGCACGCGAACACCTCGGTCACGGCGACACCGGACGGCGGCCTGCTGGTCGCGGGCGGCGCCGACTCCACGCACTGGGCGGTGCGCAAGGTCACCGACACGGGGGCGGACGCGCCGACGGTCACGGACGTGACCGCCGTACCGCCGATGCCCGCGACGATCGACCGGCTGTCGCTGCAGAACGGCGTCCTGGCCACCGACGAGCACAACTCCAGCTTCCTGGACGCCTATTACACCCGCCGGATCTCGACCACCGGCACGTCCTACTCGCCGAGCGCACCGGTCTGGCAGTCGTGGGACAACTACACGACCGGCCCGTACGCCACCGGCGACGGACGGGCGGTGGCGCTCATCGCCGACTACGCCACCAACTCCCAGGGGGCGATCGTCCAGTCCGTCGACAACAGGGACGACAACGGCGACGACGAGGCCTTCTACACGGGCTCCGACTCCGGAAGCTTCCTCGACATCTCCGGCCGCTACGCCGTCGTCAACGGCTCCACCCCCACCAAGCAGTACGTCGGCGACCTCGGCGTCTACACCGACCTCCAGCCCATCGTCACCCGCTCCGTCACCGCCGCCTCCGTCTGGGGCACCAAGCTGTGGACCCCGGGCACCGGCAACGGCGTGGTCACCGCGAAGGACCTGAAGACCGGCAAGGTGACCGACACGGTCAGCACCGGCGCCCCCTGCGTCGCCAAGGAGTTGCAGGTCGTCGGCCGGTGGATCTACTGGTCGTGCGGACCGACCGCCGCCGCCGGCGTCTGGGACCGTACGGCGAAGAAGAGCATCGCCGTCCCGTCCGGCGAGGCGCTGCTCGGTGACGGCTATCTCGTCCGGCACGACACCGCGGCCGGGGAGCTCCGGCTCACCGCCTTCGCGGGCGGCACCGTGACCACCCGCACGATCGGCGCGCTCGCGGCGGGTGCGGCCAACTCCAGCCTGCGCGGGGTGAGTTGGACGGTGGACAAGTTCGGCGGACCGGCGGCCTACGTCGACGCCGAGCACCGTATCCATCTGGTGCCGAGCGGGGTCACCCCCGAGCCGCTCGCCGTCACCGAGTCCGACGCGACCCAGAGCGGCGCGATCGCGAGCCCCTGGTGGCAGTACCGCGCGGTGCTCTCCCGGCCCGCCGCCTCCTGGACGGCGACGCTGACCAGCAAGGTCACCGGCAAGGTGGTGCGGACGTACACCGGCGGCGAGGTGGACGGCACGCTCACCGCGCGCTGGGACCTCCGCGACGGCGCGGGCGCGCTCGTGCCCAACGGGCCGTACACCTTCAAGCTGACGGCCACGCCCGCCGACGGCTCGGGGGCCGCGCTGACGATGTCGCGGACGGTGGCCGTGTCCACCGGAGCCGCCGTGCGCCGCGACTTCACCAACCGCACCACCTGGGGACCGGACGGCATCGGCGACGTCCTCACCCTCTCCTCGAACGGTGTCGTCAACTACCGCCCCGGCAACGGGACCGGCGGCTTCTCCGGCGCCATGTCGGCCTCCGGCTGGCCCTCGACGGTGACCCTGGTGCCGTTCGGCGACCTGAACGGCGACCGCCAGAACGACGTCCTCGTCCGCTTCGCGAGCGGTGAACTCCGCGTCTACCGCACCCTCCGCGGCCAGGCGTTCACCCCCTCCACCCCGCACACCTCGCTGGGCACCGGCTGGAACCAGTACAACCTCCTGACCTCCCCCGGCGACCTCACCGGCGACGGACTGCCCGACCTGATCGCCCGCAAGACGTCCACCGGCGAGGTGTTCCTCTACAAGGGCACCGGCGCGGGCAAGCTGTCGGCGCGCGTGCGCATCGCGACCGGCTGGTCCGGCTACAAGAAGATCGTCGGCGTCGGCGACTTCAACGGCGACGGCCGCGGCGACCTCCTCGCCCAGGACAAGTCCAACACCCTGTGGCGCTACGACGGCAACGGCACCGGCGGCTTCAAGCCCCGCGTGAAGCTCGCCGCCAACTGGGGCTCGTCCTACAACGCCGTCATCGGCGTCGGCGACATCACCGGCGACGGGAAGGCCGACCTCGTCTCCCGCGACACCGGGGGCGCCGTGTGGCGCAACACCGGTGACGGCAAAGGGTCGTTCGGCCCGCGCGTGAAGGTCGCCACGGGCTGGCAGACGTACAAGAGCCTGTTCTGACACCAACGTTCGTCCTGCTACGACAACGGCGCCCCGTCTCGATCGAGACGGGGCGCCGTGTTTGCGTGTGTGTGCCTTCGGATCAGCCGGCGACGTCGAAGGTGGCGGTCTTGGACGCGAAGGTCGTGCCGCCGTCCTTGGCGGTCGCGAGTACGGAGACGTACCAGGCGCCCTTGGCCATGTCGGCCGTGTCCTTCTTGGTGACCTTCAGCGCGTAGGTGCAGCGGGAGGTGTCGTCCGAAGTGCGCGCGCACTTGGCGGAGTCGACGTAGCGGAGGTCCGCCTTTGTCGGTTCCAGCTTCGAACTCGCGGGCCAGGCAATGACCTTGAGGCCGCGGATGCCCGAGTCGTCGCTCACGTCCACGGTGTAGGTGAACGAACCGGAGCCGGTCGCGGTGGGGGCGACGTAGCGGGCGGAGCCGTTCGTGAAGGTCGGCTCGGTGGGCGCGGAGGCGGCGGACGCGGCGAGGCCTCCGGCGACGACTCCGCCGACCGCGGCGACGCCGGCGAGGGAGAAGAGGAGAGCGCGCTTGGACATGGACATGGGAGATCCCCCTGGTGGTGTGGGTGGTGACGGGAGCGATGGTCGACCGCTTCCCTCGATGTGATCGAGCCTAGGAGCGGGGCGGGGCGCGGTCCTCGGGCTGGAGGACGGTTGCCGCCTCGAACCAGAGATAGAGAGGGCGAGGACCGGAATCCCCCTTCAGCCCGAGCCGGGCCCAGGACCAGCACCCATAGCCTTTGACTGTCATGAAACGAACCGACGACCGGCTGCTCCCGGTCCTGCTGATCTGCGCCCAGGCCCTGGTGTGGCCGGGGGCCCCGCTGCTGCGCGGCACCGTGCCGACCGCGGCCGACCTGCTCGTGGCCGCCCTGGTCGCCGGACTGGTCACGGCCGTGCTCGCCCTGCGCCGCAGCCGCCCGGTGACCACTCTCGTCGTGGTCGCGGCGGCCTGCGCGGTGGGCGCCGGCCCGCTGCCCAGCGGGGCGATGGCGGTCCTCGGCACCGCGGGCGTCGCGCTCGCCCTGTTCAGCGTGGCGGCCGAGCGCGACACCTTCACCACCGTCCTGTGCGTGGTCACGCTCGCCGCCTGGCAGCTCCTCCAGAACATCACCCTGCACGGGCTCAGCGACCACAACGGCCTCGACCTCGCCCTGACCGCCCTCCTCTACGGCACCGCGTGCGGCGCGGGCATGTTCGTCCGCCGCACCCGCCGCGCCCGCCGAACGGCCGAACTCCTCCTGAACCGGGCCGAGACCGAACGCCACCGCCTCCCGGCGGCCGAACGGCGCCGGATGGAACGGGAGTTGCACGACGTCAGCGCCCACCACCTCACCGCCGTGGTCGTCACCGCCGGCGCCGCACTCGGCCTGCGCGAACGCCGCCCCGAACTCGCCGCCGAGGCCCTGGAGTTCGCGACCGAGACCGGCCGCGAGGTCACCCGCGCACTCAGCGCGGTCCGCGCACCGGCCCCCTCCCGCGAGGAACTCCCCTCCCCGGAGGAGAGATTGACGGCCCTGATCGGCGGCTTCCGCCGCCTCGACCAACCAGTCGACTACGAGATCGACCCCCTGCCGGACGGCACCGTCGCCGACGCGGCCTACGGCATCGTCCGCGAGGCCCTGACCAACGTGGCCCGCCACGCACCGGGCGCCCGGACCACGGTGATCTGCCGCTACGGCGACACCCGCACCGACGTCGTGATCACCAGCGCGGCACCCCCGTCCGGCACCCCGGCCCACGGCGCGGGCCTGGGCGGCGGCCGAGGCCAGGGCTTCCTCCGCGCCCGGGCCCGAGAAGCAGGCGGCACCCTCACCACCGGCCCCACGACAGAGGGCGGTTGGGAGGTCCGCGCGACCCTCCCCGGCCGCACGGCGGCCCCCATGGAACACACCCGCCCCCGGAGCTACCGCGTGGCCCAGCTGGTAGCCGCGACGGGCCTGTGCCTACAGCCACTCCTACCGGCCCTGATCATCCACACCGAGACGAACTCGACCAGCACGCAGATATCGGCCAGGGCCCTGTTCGCCCTCCTGGCAGCAGCCCAGGCAGTCACCCTGCTGTGGCTGCGCAAGGCCCCTCGGGTCACGCAGGTCACGTTGCTGGGCCTGGCTCTGCTGTGGCCGATGGCAATGGCGGTAGGCGACTACACCGGCCCAGTGCTGCTCCCACCAACACTGAGCATGTTCGCAACATGCGTGGCGCTAGTCGCCCCTAAGGGGCGCGGGGAACTGCGCGACCAGCCCCCACCGGCCCGCACGTACCGACTACCTCAAGTCCCCTTCTCTCTCTTTACAGTCGCAGCCACAGCCGCACACACCACAGCCCTGACCATCGCCGTCCTACACCGCGGCACAACCCTCCCCACCTGGGCGGTAACCCTGCTAGCGACATCCGCCGTGTCACTGGTGATCACCACCGCCCACCACATCGGCACCCTGCGCGGGCAACGCACCAGAACAGCCCAGGACACCCAAGCCCAACGCCTCGCCACCTGGACGGAGGAAGCCGTACGGGACGCCTGGGCCGAACGCCGCAGAATCGCCGCCGGCCTCGAATCCACCGTCCTGGCCAGAACCGCCGACATGATCGCCGAGGCACAAGCAGGCAAGCTGGACGCGACAGCGACCCGCGCCCGCGAGGCCCTCACCGCGATGCGCGCCCTGCTGGACACGGTCCGCGACGACGACCAGACCCCCGCCCTACGCCCTCAACCCACCCTCCAGGCCCTCGACCTGCTGGCCCACCAGTGCCGCGCCACCGGCCGCGACGTGGAGATACGCCTCACCGACCGCGTACCGGAACGGCTCCCCACCGAGGTCGACCTGACCGCCTACCACGTCGCCGAGACCCTGCTCGCGACCGGCGACGACGAGCCCGCCGTACTCGAACTCGACGCGGTGGACGGCATGTTGACGATCACGGCGACCGGTGTGCCGCGGGCCGCCGACCCCGCCGTACGGGACCGGCTGACCGCGCGGATCGCGCCGCTCGGCGGCAGCCTGACGACCGGGCGCCCGCCGGGCACGGTCCAGCTCCGGTTGCCGCTCGCGGTGCCGGACGACGAGGAGACACAACGATGAGCCTCAGGGTGCTGGTCGTCGACGACCAGGGGATCGTCCGGGCGGGCTTCGCCGCCGTGATCGACGCCGAGGACGACATGACGGTCGTAGGAGAGGCGGCGGACGGGGTGACGGCGGTGGTGCTCGCCGCCGAACTGGCGCCCGACGTCGTCGTGATGGACGTACGGATGCCCGAGATGGACGGCATCGCCGCCACCCGGATCATCACCGGGCGGGAGAACGCGCCCCGGGTGCTCGTGCTGACCACCTTCGACCTCGACGCGTACGTCTTCGACGCGCTGCGCGCGGGGGCCTCCGGGTTCCTCCTCAAGGACGTGCACGCCGCCGAACTCCTGCACGGCATCCGGGTGGTGGCGGGCGGCGAGAGCGTGCTCGCGCCGTCCGCGACCCGTCGGCTGATCGGCCACTACGCGTCCGGAGCGGGCACGGGATTCCATGCCGGCACCGAGGGCCGCCCGCGCGAACTGGAGAGCCTCACCGACAGCCAGCGCAATGTCCTCGCCCTGCTCGCCTCCGGCCTCAACAACGCGGAGATCGCAGGGGAGTTGGGCATCACCGTCGGCACCGTGAAGTCCCATGTGAACGCCCTGCTCCGCAAACTCGGCCTGCGCGACCGCGTCCAGGCCACGATCCTCGCCTACGACCTCGGCATCACCCGCCCGAACCCGCCCGGCGCCGACCACCTCTGACCCACGACCTTCAGGAGTACCTCCCGTGACCGGTACCGACACCCATGCCGACCGATCCCCGCTGCGCCGACTGGGCCAGAACCTCCGCAACCCCTTCGCCCTCGCCTATCTCCTGCTCTGCGTGGGCCTGGTCGTGTGGGCGCTCGCCGTGAGCGCAGCCGACGACTCGGGCGAGTCCATGGCGGGCGTGATCCCGCTGCTGGCCACGGCCCCGGCGAGCCTGGTGTTCCTCGTGCTGCCGGACGGCGTGGCGATGCTCGTCGTCTCCATGGTCGTCGGGGCGCTCGTGAACGCCTCGATCATCGGCTGGTGCGCCCGTGCGCTGAGCCGCGGCAACCGCCCGGATCCGATGGCCTGAGCCGGCGTCCTGGGCTCTGGGTAGGGCTACGCTGTCAGTGAGGCCCCGGTCCCCGGTATCGCTGCTGTCGGCATATCCCGGGGAGGTCCCTGCATCATGCGTCAACTGACTCGACCGACTCAGCCGACCACCACCCGTGACGAGCGGTCGCCGTCGGCGACCGTGGCGGGCGATGCGGCCCTGCTGGCCGAGGTCGTCGCACTGCGCACCGAGAACGAGCAGCTGGGGCGGGCCATGGCGACCCGCGCGGTGATCGACCAGGCCCGCGGCATGGTGATGGCCCTGGCACCGTGCTCCGGCGACCGGGCCTGGGACCTGCTGGTGGAGGTCTCACAGCACTGCAACATCAAGCTCCGGGTCGTGGCGGAGGCACTGGTCGCCACGACACATGACGAGCCCCTCCCGGCCCCGATCGGGCGGGAGTTGCGTCTGGCGCTGCGGCGCGTGCACGCGACGGACCGGGCGTGAGCGAGGTATGCCGGACGGCACCGGGAGCTGTGGGCCCAACTCTCCGGTGCCTTCGTCCAGGACGGCCGTCGGACGCCCCTGCTGGGTAGCCCGGCCCGCGGAACCTAAACCGTCCGGGCCGCTATTCGGGCCGTTGGGTCCGGTCGTTGTGGGCCAGACCGTCCGGGTGGTCCTCCGTACGCTCACCGAGCGGAAGGACCAGTACACGTACGGTCGTTGCGTCGGGTTCGCGCTCGATCCGGCCCACCTCCTGCCAGCCCCAGCCCTTGAGGGCGGCGAGGGTCCAGCGGGCGGACTGGTCCACCAGCGTGACGCCCAGCGAGGCCTGGTGGTCGGTGAGCAGCCGCTCCTGCATCCGGCGGGCGAGCCCGCGAGCGTGCTGGTGCGGATGGACGAGGGTCTCCAGGATCGCGAACACATGCCCGGACGCGGTCAGTTGCTCCAGGTTCTGCGGCAACTGCCCGTCGAAACCCTGCCACCACGACCCGTCGCGCGGCACGGAGAAACCGCAGACACAGCCGGCCAGGGCCGCCGCCTCGGCGACGAGCATGTCGAATCCCGGCAGCTTCACGTCGTCGGCCAGCCGGGCCAGGAACTTCTGCCGGTCGTGGAACTCCTCGCCCGCCTCGGCGTCGGAGGACTCCACATACAGATCCGCCAGATCCTCCCGCATGCCCTCCGCCTGCCAGCGGTTCAGCCGGCGCAGCCGCACCGTGTCCATGGCGTCCGCGGCGCCCATGACGGACGGCTCCGGGACTTCGGGTTCGTGCGCTTGCCGCGCGGTGCTCATGAGGCGCCTCGGTTCGGAAGACCGGGAGGGACGATGGTCGGTGCGGCGCCGGGGGCTGGGACGTCTCCCCACCAGCATAGCCTCGGATCGCCGCCGTACAGCGGCCTGTTGGGGTCGCGGACACCCGCGCGCGTGCGCCGGTTTGAAAGCGGTCCGTGAGGGCAGTCGTCCGGTGTGCTTCGGACCGGAGGCACCCCCGTGGGAGCGGTGTCCACTCCTCCCCCATGTGCTGCGGTCCGCCGACCCCACGGTGAGTGACACCACCGAAGAGGGAGCACGCCCCCATGCAGGCCGACCGCACCCGGAAGTCCCGTACCACCAAACGTTCCTACGACGACTCCCCCGACACCGCCGAGTCGTTCCGCCGGCTCGCCACGCTGCCGGCCGGTCCGGAGCGGTCCGCGCTGTGCCAGGAGCTGGTGGTGGCCTGGATGCCGATGGCCGTACGGCTGGCCCGGCGCTTCCGGCACCGCGGTGAGACCTTCGACGATCTCGCGCAGGTCGCCCAACTCGGCCTGGTCAAGGCGGTGTCCAGGTTCGACCCGAGTCTCGGCTCCGCCTTCCCGAGCTTCGCCATCCCGACGATCCTCGGCGAGGTGAAGCGGCACTTCCGTGACGACCTCTGGGTCGTCCATGTCCCGCGCCGGGTACAGGAGTTGCGCGGCCAGGTACGCTCCGCCGACTACGAACTGAGCGCCACCCGGGGCGGGGTGACGTCCGCCGTCCCCGAGATCGCCGCGCACGCCGGGCTGACCGAGGCCGAAGTGCGGCTGGGGCAGGGGGCGTTGGAGGCGTACACCGCCTGGTCGCTGGACGCCGTACCCGGTCACCCCACGGACGGCCACCCGCTGACCGACACCCTCGGCGGCGTCGAGCCCGACTTCGATCTGATCGTGAACCGCGAGGCGCTGCGCCCCTTACTGCGGGCGCTGCCCGCTCGCGAGCGCGAGATCCTCTACATGCGGTTCTTCTGCGAGATGACACAGGCCCGCATCGGTCTGCAGCTCGGTGTCTCCCAGATGCACGTGTCCCGGCTGATCTCCCGCACCTGCGCCCGCCTTCACGACCAGGTGATGGCCGAGACGCGCGGGGCGAAGAGGGCGGCCTGACGGGTCAGACTGCCAGTCCGGGAAGGGGCTCGGAGTCGTCGATGAAGGCGCGGGCCACGTCCGACAGGCGCCGGTTGTGGGAGCGGGCGTAGCCGCGCAGGGCGGTGAAGGCCTGCTCCATGTCGACGCCCCGGCGTTCGGCGAGTTTGCCCTTGGCCTGCTCGATCAGGATGCGGCTGTTCAGGGCGGCCTGCAGTTGCTCGTTGAGGATCGTGCTGCGGTGGGTGGTGCGTTGTTGCAGCAGGCTGATGGTGGCCACGTCCGCCAGCGCCTGGGCGATGAGGGTGCCCGCCGGGTCGAAGGGGCCGGGCTCGG
This sequence comes from Streptomyces xylophagus, assembly GCF_000716435.1. GTDB lineage: Bacteria > Actinomycetota > Actinomycetes > Streptomycetales > Streptomycetaceae > Streptomyces > Streptomyces xylophagus. The sequence continues at coordinate 9,951 of NZ_JNWO01000052.1, read as the reverse complement.
CGCGGAACAGGTTCAGGGCGCCGACGACCTCGTCCCGCAGCCGCATCGGCAGCGCCTGGACGGAGGCGAAGCCGCTGCGGTGGGCGGCGGTGGCGAAGCGCGGCCAGCGCTCGACCTCCCGGGTCAGGTCGGTGACGAGCACGGGGGTGCCGGTGCGGTAGCACTCCAGGCAGGGGCCCTCGTCGCTCTGCAGCTGGAACAGCTCCAGCAGTCGCACCCGTTCGTCGGAGGCGGCCATCACGCGCAGTTCGCCGTCGCGGTCGGCGAGCAGGAGGCCGGCGGCGCTCGCGCCGAGCATGCCGACACAGCGGTCGGTGAGCAGGCGCAGGAAGTCGATCAGGTCGAAGTCGGCGACCAGGTTGTCCGCCAGCTCGACGAACGTCTTGGCCAGGAGCTGCTGGTTCATCATGAACACCCTCATCGCGTCAGGTCAGTCAGGTCTGGTCGTGGTCGTCGGGCTGGTCGTGGTCGTCGGGCTGGTCGTGGTCGTCGTTCCGGGTGGGATCGTCGTTCCGGGTGAGGTCCGGAGCGAAGCACAGTCGGTGGGCCACCACGTCGGCGGCCACGTCGGCGAGCCGGCGCCCCCGCATGTAGGCGTGCGCGCGCAGTCGTACGAAGGCCTCGTCAATGCCTGTGCCCAGCTGGACGGTGAGGATGCCGGTGGCCTGGTCGATCTCGGCCCGGTAGCCGCCCAGGTCCTCGAAGTCCCGTTCCGCGGCTGGGGTGTTGACCGGTGGGGCACTCGCGTCGATCCGGGCGTCGAGCAGGAGCAGCGTCGCGAGATCGGCGAAGGCGAGCGCGTCGGCGAGTTGGTCGGGGTCCAGGACGGTCGGCACGTCGGCGTACAGGTCCAGGACTCCCGGGCTGATCGCCCCGATCTGGAGGGGCAGCGCGAAGACGGCGCGTGCCCCTGCCTCCAGGGCCGCGTCGGCGAACACGGCCCAGTGGTCCTGGAGTCGGCCGCTGCGCAGGTCGGGGGTCAGGACGGCGGAGCCGTGCAGGAAGGCGTCCACGCAGGGCCCCTCGCCCAACGTGAGCTGCAACTCCTCCAGTTGCTCGCTGATGTCGTCCGTGCTGCACAGCGGATGGCTCGCCGCGGCCTTGGCCTTCGTGGGCCTGGACATCGCGGACAGCCCGGCGCCGCCGACGGGGAGCGCGGCCACGGCGGCGGTGCACACATCGGCGACACCCACCCGTCCACCGTGCCGCGCGGCCTGCTCGGCGACCAGTACCTGGACCCGGGCGGACCGGTTGTCGGACCTCATCCGGGCCACCTGGTCCATGTCTGGGGGGCGGACGGGAGGGGGCGGGTGTCAGCCGGGGGCATGTGTCGTATCGGCATCGGAGTTGACCCGTTTCCCGCCCAAGGAGAAGACGGGCGCGGGGGCCGGAGCGGGGACGGTCGGGGCGGGGACCGCCGGTGCCGGTGTTTCGGGGACCGAGGGGAGTTCAGGAGATTCGGGAAGCGCCGGCCGCGGACCGGTCCTGCGCGCGAACTCGGCGTCGGTCTCCCGCCCTTGGTGCTCGAAGAACCGGAGGATCTCCACCGGGAACGGCATGACCAGGGTGCTGTTCTTCTCCGCGGACACGTCCACCACGGTCTGCAGCAGGCGCAGTTGGAGCGCGCCCGGGGTGTCGGCCATGGTTGCGGCGGCGTCGCTCAGCCGCTGCGACGCCTGGAACTCGCCGTCGGCGGCGATGACCCGGGCCCGGCGCTCACGCTCGGCCTCGGCCTGCTTGGACATGGAGCGCATCATCGACTCCGGGAGGGCGATGTCCTTGATCTCCACGCGTTCGATGCGCAGTCCCCAGGGTTCCTCGGTCGGGGCGTCCATCACCTTCTTGAGCTCGGCGTTGATGAGGTCGCGGTCGGAGAGCAGCGTGTCCAGATCCGCCCTGCCGATCACCGCGCGCAACGAGGTCTGGGCGATCTGGGAGACGGCACTCGGATAGTCGCGGACGTTCACCAGGGCCTTCACCGGATCGATGACCTTGAAGTAGACGACCGCGTCGACGGTGAGCGTCACATTGTCGGCGGTGATCGATCCCTGCGGCGGGATGCTCAGCACCTCGGTCTGGACGGACACCTTCCGCATCCGGTCCCCGATCGGCCGGATGACGCGCAGCCCCGGCCCGCGGATCTCCGGCAGCAGCCGCCCGAACCGGAACACCACGCCCTTCTCGTACTGCTGGACGTTGCGCAGGCTCAGCGCGACCAGCACCAGCCCGATCGCGACGACCAGCACCAGCACAGTGATCAGCACACCCATGGCTCTCACATTCCTGTCGTCTGTGGCGCGGCCGGGGTCCTGGGCTGCTGTCGAGGCTGTGTTACGTCGGTTGCGTCGGCCGGTGACTCACTTCTCCGGCACTCCGGCCCGGCTCCGTGCCGGGGGCCGTGCGCGTCCGTCGTCGCGGTGGTCGGGCCGGTCGTCGGTGCCGCTCGCGCCGGCCCGGCTGCGCGTCTTGTGCGTGGCCGAGGGCGCCGGCTCCCGGACGTCCGTGCGGGAGCGGCCGTAGGGGAAGACGTCGATGCGCTCGCTGCGCTGGTTGCGGAGTCGGCGGATCAGGAACACGCCCGCACCGACCACCGCCAGCAGCACGACCACGGTCAGGAAGTTGCCCATGACCCTCACACCCCCGCTGCCGGAGCCGGTATCGATGCCGGTGCCGGAAGGCGTGCCGCTTCCGCCATCAGCTCGCTCGCGGTCGACGTGCGCGACGGGTCGCTCGCGGCGGTCATCAGCCAGGCTGCCGTGGTGGGGTCCGTCTCCGGCGGGACGATCAGCAGGTCCCAGCGGGAGGTGCGGTACGAGAGGAGCAGCAGCTGGTGCGGGTCCTGCTCGGCCAGGAACCAGCCCACCTTCACCACATGCCCGGCGACGGGCACCTTGCGCGGGAAGTCGGCCGGCCAGTGCGTGGGGTTCACCGTGATCCTCGTGATCCGCCCCCACAGGGAGTCGAGTACGGCGGTCAACGGGGGAAGTTCCGCGGCCAGATCACGGGACCGGGGCCACCAGGCACCGTCCAGCAGGGCCGGTGCCGAACCAAGGGGAGCGAGCGACATCCGAAGGGGCGGAGCGGCGGCGGACCGGTCCTCGAGTGTCGGCGCGTACGAAACGGGCGCAGTCATGACGCGAACCCTGCTCTGGGCCGGTCGCAACCGGCCCGGCGTATTCAATCGCCGAAAACGACACGGGCGTGGAGGCCGGTGCGCGGAGTACCCTCGGTAACCCCAGCTTACTCCTCGGACCTGTGCTTGCCCGGGCCGTGGCTTGGCCGTGCCTTGGCCGTGCCCGCCTCAGGCACCGCGTCACGCACCGCCGTAGCCGCTCGAGTAGTCGTCCGGATCCTCGGTCGCGTAGAAGGCGGGCCCGAGGCGAGCCGCGACGACGTCCCCCGCGATATCCGTGCTACTCAGCGTCCCGTCGCCGCGCAACGACAGCTCCGCGTAGTACGCGAGGGTCCCCCAGTCCATCGGCCGATGGAAGAAGAACTCGACCGTGTCGTCCGGATATTCGGCACGGAGCAGCGGAAGCACGGCGACCTCCAGCCCGTCCTCGGTACTCCACCCGCTGATCACGACGATCACCCGCTCCGCCCCCACCCGCCACACCCGCAGATGCACGTGCCCGACCCCGCCCTGTCGGGACTGCCAGGGATTCTCGTCACGGATCAACTCGGGCCAAGGACGACCATCCTCAACTCCCATACGGGGACCTCTCTTTCGACCGTCCGGCTGCGTACGGCCACGGTACGGACGCCACGGCGGCCGGAACCCGGCCCTGCCAACCGACCGCGCCGTACGGGCAGTTCAGCGGCGGTCGGCGGGGAGGACACCGGTTCCCGTTGCGGGCCGGACCGGGAGATGCCGTCGCACTAGACTCCGACGACTGGCGGGCGAGCGGGCCGGGGGGAGACCGGATGGCGGAGCGCGAAACCGATGATCCCAGGCTGGTGTTCGCGACGGCCCTGACCCGGCTGCGCCGACGACTGCCGGACATGTCGGACGAAACCCTGGCACGGCGGGCCGGCGCGACGACGCTGCCGTCCGGCCGGCGGGTCACGGTGAACGCGCGCAGGCTCGGCGAGTGGCTCAACGGGCAGTCCGTTCCTCGCCAGTTCGAGGCGGTCATGGCCTTGGTGCAGACCGTGGAGAAGGCGGCGGGAGGCGACCGGCCGGGCAGCGGGCCGGGTGGACAGCAGCTCGGTATGGCGCAGTGGCAGCGATTGTGGCGGGCGGCGCGGGAGTACCGGGGTGTCCCCACCGGTACTCCCGGACAGCGGGTGCCGGTGGAGGTGCGGGCACGGATCGTGGTCGGCCGGCCGCCGGGCGACGCCGCCGCGCTGCGCAGGCGCGAGGAGTTGGCGGAGAGCATCGACGCGGGTCTGCTGGACCCTTCCGTACGGCAGGTCCTGCTCACCGGCGCGGGCGGTGTCGGCAAGTCGCAGCTGGCCTCGGCGGCGTTCCACCGTGCCAAGGGGCGGGCCGAGGTCCTGCTCTGGGTACCCGCCGGCAACCGCCTTTCGGTACTGGGAAGTTACGCCCGCGCGTGGCGGGCACTGTCCGGGGCGAGCGTCACCGGCGGCACTGGGGAGACCTCGGTGCCGGGCGGGGACGACGAGACGCAGGCCGACCTGTTCCTGACCTGGTTGAGATCAACTGCCGTTCCCTGGCTGGTGGTTCTGGACGACATCGACGACCCCGCCGAACTGGCCGGACTCCGGCCCACCGGCGACGCCGGCCGGACCGTCCTGGTCACCCGCCGAAGAGACGCGGCACTGCTGCGCCCCGGCGTGCGGGTGATACCGGTAGGGGTGTTCACCCCGGACGAGGCGACGGCATACCTGACCGACCGACTACGCCTCGACCCTAACGACCCGGACGACCCGGGCTCGGCCGCACACTGCCCCGACGACCTGTCGACCCTCGCCGCACTGCTGGGCCACTTCCCGCTCGCCCTCTCCCAGGCCGCCGCGTTCCTCATCGACACCGGCATGGACCTGCCCAGGTACCTGAACCTGCTGGCCGACCGCAGGGAGAACATCGCCGGCCTCCTCCCGCCCTCCTCCCCGGCGGACGAACACGGCGCCACGGTGACGGACACCCTCCAACTCGCCCTGGAGCGGGCGGAGTCACTGGCCCCACCGGGCACCGCCCGCGCCATGCTCGAACTGATCTCGATGTTCGCTCCCGACGGCATCCCCGACGCGGTACTGCTCGGTGCGACGGCGCGTGCCTGGCTCGCCAACGGCCCGTCCGGCGACGCCGTACCGGAACGCGCCACCCTGCTGGCACTCCGTGCACTGCACCGCCTGAGCCTGATCACCCACCACGGCACACTGTCCGTAGTAGAGGTGCACGCCCTGGTCCAACGCGCGATCCGCGACGGCATACCGCCCGCCCACCGCAACCGCCTGACCCTGGCCGCGGCCGACGCCCTGGAGGAGATCTGGTCCACCCCGGACTGCGACCCGGAAACCGAGACGGCGCTCTATCGCAGCGCGGAGACATTGCTGACGCATTCCGACGGGGGGCTGTGGCAGGGCGGCTGGGACCTCGGGCACGGGGGCCGCGATCTTGGGCACGGGGGCTGCGACCTTGGGCACGAGGGCCGCAACCTTGGGCAGGGCGGCTCGTCACACGACCTGCTCGGCGTGCGTCACCCGCTGGATCTGCGTTCCTTGCCTGAACCGGAGCCTTCGTCGGGCCTGCGAGCCCGGCCTGACCTGCAAGCCCGGCCCGGTACGCAACACCGGCCCGACCCGGCATCCCCATCCGACCCACACCCCCAGCCCAGCCCTGCACCCCCGCTCGGGCCGCACCCCCTGCCCAGCCCGCAGCCTCGGCCCGACCTGCACCCCACATCCGCCCCGCACCCCCGGCCCACCCCGAATCCCCGCCCCGGCCTCCACCCCCTGCTCCGCCGGTTCGGGCCGTATCTGACCGCCCTGGGGCGGCCCGCCGCGGCGCGGGACATGGCGCAGGGCCTGGCCGAGCGAGCTCGGCGGGAGCTGGGCGACGACCACCGGGACGTGCTGGCGCTACGGGCGCAGGCAGCGCAGGCCGGGGGCGATCTCGGGGACCCGGTGGCGGCCCTTCGGTCGCTCGCGGAGATACGGCGGAGGGCGGAGGAGAGTCTCGGCCGCTCCGACCTCGACACACTGTCCGTCCGGCTGCACGAGGCGCGCTTCCGGATGGAGTCGGGTCTGATCGACGACGCGCTCGCCGACTTCGTCACCCTGGCAGCGGAGGCGCGTGCGGTACTCCCCGCCGACGACCCGCTCGTGACCACCGCCGATGAGCACGTCGCCCTGTGCCGCGGGCTCTCCGGGGACGCCGGGGGCGCGCGCGAGGGATACGCCGTACTCGCCCGGGATCTGGAACGGAAGCTCGGCCCCCGCCACCCGACGACGTTGCGGACCCTCGCCGGCCTCAGCCGGTGGATCGGCGAGACGGGTGACGTACGGCTCGCCGTGACCACGTACCAACAGGCGGTGGACGGCCTTGCCGTCGTCCTCGGCCGACTGCACCCCGAGACCCTCATCGCCCGGCACAACCTCGCCTACTGGCACGGAAACGCCGGCCAACTCGACGAGGCGATCGAGCAGTTCGTCACCGCGGCCGACGACGCCGAACTCGCGCTCGGCGCCGAGCACCCCACCACGCTCACCTACCGGGTCAACCTTGCGTTCTGGCGCGGCGTCGCCGGAGACACCGCCGCCGCGCTGGCCCAACTGGAGGAACTCCAGCGGACCTTGGAGGTGGTACTGGGCGCCAACCACCCCCGCACCCTGCGCGCCCGCCAACAACGCGCCGAACTCCTCCACCGCCACGGCGACCACCCCACAGCGGCCTCCCAACTCACCACCCTGCTGGCCGACATGATCCGCGTCCAAGGCGCCAACCACCCCCGCACCCGGGAGGCCGACCACCTGCTGGCGCGCTGGTCGCAGCCGGAACAACAGAACCTCAGCGCGACGGAGAAGGCGCCACGGACCGCCCCCGGCGACGACCGTTCCTGACCACCACACCCCCCACCACGGCCACGACCGTCCCCCCGATCGCCACCTCGATGTTGAGCCGCTCACGGTCCTGGACGCTCGCCAGATCATCCCTCGCCCGCGCCTCGTCCTCGGCCGAGAGCTGAAGGTCGTAGAGACGATGCTCGGCAAGCTGCCGATCCCCCTTGTCCGCATACGTCAGCAGGCTCAACAACGCGAACGCGACCCCGACCACGATCATGATTACGCCCACGACTGACCCGGTCCTGCGCATGATGCCTCCCCGAACCGCCAACGTTCCCGAGGCTGCCGAACGTAGAGCCGCAGCCCACCCCCCCCCGTCCCGCACCACCCCCGCCGACACCCGCATCCCCCCAGCTCACAACCGCCTCCCCGAGTCCCCGGTCCGGCCCGGTACGGGATCGCCGCCCTTGCCGTCCTCGAACAAACACATATAGGACCCGCCGGGCCCTCATGAACGTTTCTTCTGGTCAGCCGGTCGTTCGCTGATCACACATGGCGGTGATTCGATCGGTAATCCTGTAACCGGCCACTGCAGGACGTGGTTGTCCCCGGTACTCATCAAGAGATCACCAGAAAGGGACTGCCTTGGCCATGCGGTACATCGCGCGCCTCACCACAACCCTGGCCGCCGCAGGAGCACTTGTCCTCGCCACATCGACCGGCGCGCAAGCCGGCGCGATCGGGTCGACTCCCGTGCGTACCTTCGAGTACAGCGTGGGCGGTATGACGATGAAGATCCCGACAGGCTGCCTGTTCACGCACATCATCCGAGGCAGCGGCCGAAAGCTCACATACCAGAACGCCGGAGTCGACTGCGCTTTCGTCGGGGCGCTGAGCAGCGGATTCTGCAACTGGCGTATCGACTTCACCTACGCCGACACCAACAACCGGCTCTACCGCACCTCGCGCGGCGCGACACACGCCGAGTGCAAGATCGACCCGATGCGGAACAACTCTCCGCACACGCTGCCTCGTTATGGAAAGGCGTGCGCCCATCTCTACGTCAACGGAACGCGTCGCGTGAGTCAGTGTCACCACATCACGAAGTGAGTTGTTCATGACCGAGCAGAAAAAGGCCCAGGATCCGGACGAGACGTCGGAGACGCGGCGGCGCCGGGCCGGTGTCGTCGCGTTTCTCTCGGGTCTTGTCGCCGCGCTCGTCTTCTTCGCCTTCTTTCCCGGGCTGCCGCACGTCATCGACTGGGGAGCGATTCTCGTGTCCCTCGCGGTGGGCGGACTCGCTCAATGGTGCTGCCGGGCCTGGATCGCAAGAGCGGCGAAGGAGAAGGCCGAACGCATGTGACGTACCCGCGCCCGCGCATAGGGTCGCCCCCATGCCCCGCCCGCCGAACGGCCCTCGTACTTCCGGCCGAGGCCGACGTCTGCAACCGGCCGTTGTACCGAGGCGGCGGACGCTGTCGCAGGAGGAGTCTCTGAGCAGAGCAGCCGGTGGGGACCGGCCGCACCGCGAATCGAGGAGTTCCGCATGAAGCGCATCGTCATTGCCCTGGCCGTGGCCGCAGTACTGGCGGGCGGCGTCGTGGTGGCCTGGAACGTGTTCGACAACTCGTCGGTCGCCACCGCGAGCGGGGCGGATCACACGGTGCCGCGCGCCGAGGTCGAGAAGCAGGCCAAGGAGAACTACGCCATCCCCTTCGTCCAGGACGGCCCCCAGTCCGTGAGCTGCCCCGGCGGGCTGCGCGCGAAGATGGACTACACCGTGGAGTGCACCGCCGTCTTCAAGGGCCAGACCAAGAAGATGCTGATCTCCGTCACCGGAGTGGACGGCGACAGGGTGAGCTTCGACTACGGCCTGACGAAGTAGAAGTAGAAGTAGAAGCAGGACGAAGGCGATCGGGTGAGGGCGCGAGCGAGCAACCGACCATCACCACACGCGGCGTGGCACCGTGACCGGCCGATTCAGCGGTCGCCCACCACGCCGCAGCGCCACGCCCACGCCGCGATCTCCACCCGGTTCCGCAGCTTCAACTTGCCCTGGATGCTGGCCATATGGGTCTTGACGGTGGAGAGCGAGACGAACAGTTCGTCGCAGATCTCCTGGTTGGTCCGCCCGTCGGCGACCAGCCGCACCACGTCAAGTTCCCTGCCGGTCAACGGACTTGAGGAAACCTCGGCCCGCCGGGCGGCCTCCGCCGCGGGCCGCTGCTCACCGATCCGCTCCAACAGCCGTACGGTCACGGCCGGCGAGACCAGCGCGTCGCCGCGCGAAGCCGCCCGCACCGCCTCCACCAGCAGCCCGGGCCCCGCGTCCTTCAACAGGAACCCGCAGGCACCGCCGTACAACGCGCCGTAGACGTAGTCGTCCTGGTCGAAGGTGGTCACGACGACCACCCGCAGCGGGTCCACGGCCTTCGGCCCCGCGAGCAGCCGGGTCACCTCGAGCCCGTCGAGTTTCGGCATCCGGATGTCGACGAGGCACACGTCGGGCCGCAGCCTCCTGGCCAGCTCCACGCACTCCGCACCGTCGGCCGCCTCGCCCACCACCTCGATGTCGGGCTGGAGTTGGAGGATCAGCCGGAAGCCGGTACGCACCATTTCCTGGTCGTCGGCGATCAGAACCCGGATACGTCGCGCTGAACCACCCACGCCGGCACCGTCGCTCGCATCGGTCATGCGGGCGATCCTGTCACAGCCCCCCGCAACGGAAACTCCGCCGTCAGCCGCCACCCCCCCGTCCTCGGCCCGGCTCGCGTGCAACGTGCCACCGACGGCCTCGGTACGTTCGGCCAGCCCGACGAGTCCCAACCCGCCCCGCCCGCCCAGCGGTTCGGCGTCGGTCGCCGCCCGCCGCGCAGGCGGCGCGTTGTACACCTCCACCCGAAGCCGCCGCGCACCCGTACCAGCACCAGCGCCAGCACCCCGACCTTCCCTCTCCCCCTGCCCCGCCCCCGCCCCCTCCCC
>NZ_JNWO01000051.1 GCF_000716435.1 Streptomyces xylophagus | reverse complement strand
CACGCCTCCGAAGCGGCCCCGGTGTGCGGTCACCGGAAGACCGGCGTCGCGGAGCCAGTTCAGGTCCCGGGTGATGGTCCGCAGGGACACCCCGAGCGCTGAGGCGAGTTCCTGTGTGGTCACGGCATCCCTCGATGTGAGGAGCAGCATCAGGGTGAAGAAGCGGTCTGGGGTCACCCACCAGATTTTCTCAGGAATTGCGACACTACGTGAACGACGCTCCCGCCGCAGCCCGTTTCTACGGCGACCTCCTCGGCATGAGCCCCTCGTTCGAGACTCCGGGATACATCACCTTCGACCTCGGACCAGGCGCCGACCTAGGTGTGTGGTCCGGCCAGTTCGAGGATCTGTCACCGGACGTCCCGCGCACCAGTGAGGTGTGCCTGGCCATCGACGGTGGACCCGACGAGCTCGACGCGACCTTCGAGCAGTGGAAGTCCAAGGGGGTCACGATCCTGCGCGAGCCTCATGACGCGGGGTTCGGGCCGACCTTCCTCGCGGCCGATCCCGACGGGAACCGTATCCGCGTCGCACCGCGGGACTGAAAGGCGGCAACGCGGAAGGGCCGCCGGGGTCACCGGCGGCCCTTCCTGTCGGGAAATGTGGCTCGGGGGGATCAGCTGACGTCGGAGGCGTCCAGGCGGTACAGGCCGCTGCTGGTCGACGTGGACGACGTAGAGGTAGAGGTCGACGAACTGGAGCTGTACGCCGAGGACTTGACGGCCGTGCCGTGGGCCTTGACCCAGGTCGCGATCTCGGAGTTGGTGCCCTGGCCGCCGGTGCTGCTGACCATGATGTAGTGCAACTTGCCCGACTTCACCAGGGACTTGAGCTTCGCGAGGGTCATCGCGTTGTCGCTTCCGGACCAGCCGCCCATGGAGATCACGGGCTGACCCGACTCCAGGATGATCGAGGACGCCGTCTGGTCGGTGGACACCGCCAGCAGCCAAGTCGCGCCGTCCTGGTGCTTCTTGAGGTACGCGATCATCTCGGACGAGACCTGGGAGCCGCCGCCCATACCGCCACCGCCGGCCTGCTGCGTACCGGACTCGGACGTGGATCCCGACTCGGTGGTGGACTCGCCGGTCGAGGAGCCGCTGCTGCCCGTGCCCGAGGGAGCCGTGCCGCCGGACGGCGGGGTGCCCATCTTGCCGGTACCCGAACCGCTGGGCTTCGTACCGGACTTGGTGCCGCTCGGCGCGCCGCCCATACCGCCACCGCCGCCACCCATGCCGCCACCGGTGCTGGGACCGGCCGTCGGGTTGGTGCCGTTGGTCGAAGAGGTCGCCGCCGAGACCGAGTAGGCCGCGGGTCCGGCGAGGAGGGCGACGACCGCGGCGAGGGCCGCGAAGCCCATCAGACGGTGGCGCCGGGTGAACCGGCCGACCAGCAGGCCGAGTACGGAGGCCGCGCCCGCCACGGCGACCACGATCTCCGCGACCGTGTAGACCGTGCCGGAGCCGGAGACCCGCTGGAGCAGGACGGCCGCCCAGACGGAGCTGGCCGCGATCGCCGCCGGGAGCACCCAGGCCCACTTGGCCGCCGAACCCTCACGGAAGGCGCGGTACAGCAGCACCCCGCCGGCACCGGCCAGGGCCGCGATACCGGGCGCCATGGCGGTGACGTAGTACGGGTGGAAGGTGCCCTCGGCCAGCGAGAAGGTCAGGAAGTGGAGGACGAACCAGCCGCCCCAGAGCATCAGCGCCGCGCGCTTGGCGTCGGTGCGGGGAGCGCGTCCGCGCAGTACCAGACCGGCGATGAGCGCGATCGCCGCGAAGGGGATCAGCCAGGAGATCTGGCCGCCCATGATCTCGTTGAACATCCGGTACAGGCCCGAACTGCCGCCGAACGAAGCCCCGTTGCCCTGCGAACCGACCGACGAGCTGGCGCCGAAGATGCGGCCGAAGCCGTTGTAGCCGATGACCAGGTCCCAGACCGTGTTGTCGGTCGAGCCGCCGATGTAGGGGCGGGAGGACGCGGGGATCAGGTCGACGATCACCATCCACCAGGCGCTGGAGACGATCAGCGCGACGGTGGCGACGGCGAGGTTGCGGATGCGCTTGCCGAGGGAGACGTTCGTGGCCCAGAGGTAGACGAGGAAGAACGCGGGCAGGACGACGTACGCCTGCATCATCTTGGTGTTGAACGCGAAGCCGATCGCGACCGCCGACCACACCAGGGGCATCAACTTGCCGTTACGGACGGCCTTCAGGAGGGCCACCGCGCCGAGCATCATCAGCAGGACGAGGATCGGGTCCGGGTTGGTGTCACGGGTGATGGCGACCGTGATCGGGGTGAGCGTGAGGACCAGCGCGGAGATTGTGCCCGCCACCGCGCCGAAGTCGCGCTTGATGCTGCGGTACAGAATGGCCACCGAGCCGGTGCCGGCCGCGACCATCGGGAGCATCAACTGCCAGGTGCCGTAACCGAATACGCGGGCGGAGAGGCCCATCACCCAGAGCGCGAAGGGTGGTTTGTCGACCGTGATGAAGCTGCCGGAGTCGAGTGCGCCGAAGAAGAACGCCTTCCAGCTCTTGGTGCCGCTGTAGACGGCCGCGTCGTAGAAGGTGTTGCCGGTGATCGAGGTCAGGTTCCAGGCGTAGAGGGCCGTGGCCAGCAGAAGGATCGCCCAGAGGGCCGGGCGGGCCCAGCGCGGGTCGTCCTCCGGGCCCGTGAACAGCCTTCTGGCACGGGAGTTGAGGCCGCCGTCGGCGGGCGGTCCTGCCCGGTGCGAACGGCGGGCGCCTTCCTGGGCGGGTGGCGGGGCGAGGGTCGTCATGACGCGTACTCCAGATTCTCCGAGCGGGAAGCGATGCGCGCGTCGGCTTCCGCCCGGGCGGGCGTGACCTCGGCGGTCCGGGTGCGGTGGGGTACGGCGGCGATGCGGGCGCGGCCGGTGATCGTCTGCTTGAACATGCGGCGCATGCCCTTGAGGTCGTCGAGGGCGGTGCGGACGATGTCGACACGGCTGTCGGGGTCGTCGATCCAGTCGACCGGGACCTCGTGGATGCGGAGCCTGTTGCGCTGGGCGAGGACGAGGAGTTCGGTGTCGAAGAACCAGGCGGTGTCCTCGATGTGCGGGGCGAGCGCCCGGAACACCTCGGTGCGCACGGCCTTGAAGCCGCACTGCGCGTCCGAGAAGCGGGCCGCGAGGCCTGCCTTGAGGAGGAGGTTGTAGGAGCGGGAGATGAACTCGCGCTTGGCACCGCGCTCGACCACCGCCTGCCGGTGCAGGCGGCTGCCGATGGCCACGTCGCTGTGGCCGGACAGGAGCGGGGCGACCAGGGGCAGGAAGCCTTCGAGGCCGGTGGACAGGTCGACGTCCATGTACGCGACCACGTCCGCCTCCGACCGGCTCCACACCTGCTTGAGCGCGCGGCCCCGGCCCTTGGCGTCGAGGTGCACGGCGTGCACGTGCGGCAGCTGCTGGGTGAGGTCGAGCGCAACCTGCCAGGTGCCGTCGGTGCTCGCGTTGTCCGCCACGGTGATCGTGAACGGGAACGGGAAGGAGGTTTCGAGGTATGCGTGGAGACGGCCGATGCTGCCGGCGAGGACGTGCGCCTCGTTGTACACCGGCACCACGATCTCGACCGACCGCTGCCGGACGCCTCCCGCGTTCTGTTCGTTCATGACGGTGACTTTCCGGGCCCTGCCTGGGGCGTTCCTGTGCCTTCACTGAACGGTCGATGAGAATCAGCGGACTCACAGACAAGGCACAGTCAATCCGCGTCGAACCCCCAGGAAGCGGCGCCCAAAACCCCTCAGGTGCCCGCCAAGTTCCCGCAACACAAGCCGTCTAGACTCTCCCCTCAACGGCCTGAGACAGCGGCCAGGAACGGGCAGTTTCTGCCACATCCGAAGGGTATTCGGCGTTTTGATACGGATAGATTCAGTCACCAAGCGGTACCCGGACGGCACGGTGGCGGTCGATCAACTGTCCTTGGACATACCGGACCGCTCGATCACCGTCCTCGTCGGCCCCTCGGGCTGCGGCAAGACGACCACCCTGCGCATGATCAACCGGATGATCGACCCCAGCGAGGGCACGATCTCCCTGGACGGCGCGGACATCACCAAGCAGCCGGTCAACACGCTGCGCCGGTCGATGGGTTACGTCATCCAGAACGCCGGACTCTTCCAGCACCGCACGATCGTCGACAACATCGCGACGGTGCCCCGCATGCTCGGCTGGGGCAAGGAGAAGGCCAGGGCGCGGGCCACCGAACTCATGGAGCGGGTGGGCCTCGACTCCGCCCTCGCCAAGCGGTACCCGTACCAGCTCTCCGGTGGCCAGCAGCAGCGCGTCGGCGTTGCCCGGGCCCTCGCCGCCGACCCGCCGGTCCTGCTCATGGACGAGCCGTTCTCCGCCGTGGACCCGGTCGTCCGCAAGGGTCTCCAGGACGAACTCCTGCGCCTCCAGGAAGAGTTGGGCAAGACGATCGTCTTCGTCACCCACGACATCGACGAGGCCATCAAGCTCGGCACGATGGTCGCGGTGCTGCGCACCGGTGGCAAGCTGGCCCAGTTCGCCCCGCCCGCCGAGCTGTTGTCCGACCCGGCGGACGCGTTCGTCGAGGACTTCCTCGGCGCCGACCGCGGCATCCGCCGCCTCTCCTTCTTCTCCTCGGCCGGCCTCGACCTCAAGACGTCCCCCATCGTCGCCGTCGACTCCACCGCCGAGCAGATCGCCGAACGCACCGCGCCCGACGTGCCGTACCTCCTCGTCACCGACCTGGACGGCAGGCCGCTGGGCTGGAGCGAGCCGGGCGCGCTGACCGCCGGAGCCGTCGACACCGCTCAACTCCTGCCGTACGGCCGCCCGTTCGCGGCCGGCAAGGACTCGCTGCGGGCCGCGCTCGACGGCGCGGTGCTGTCGCCCACCGGCTGGGCGGTCGGCGTGGACGACACCGGCCGGGTCGTGGGCGTCGTATCGCAGCAGGCCGTGGGCGAGGCGATCCGGAGCGCGCACGCGGCCGGGCGCAGCAGCACGAAGGTCCTCGGATGAACGACTGGTTCCGCATCCCCAGCGACCTGCAGAACAGCTACCTCGGTCTGATCGGCTTGCACCTGCGCGAGGCCGTGATCCCGGTCCTCGTCGGGCTGGTGGTCGCGCTGCCCATCGCCCAACTGTGCGTGCGGCTGCGCTGGTTGTACCCGCCGGTGCTGTGGGTGACGACCGTGCTCTACGCGATTCCCTCGCTGGCCTTCTTCGTCGTCCTCATCGACTACACCGGCCAGACCGAGACCACCGTGATGATCCCGCTCGGCGTCTACAGCCTCGTGGTGTTCGTCCCGGCCATCGTCGACGGCGTCCGCTCGGTGCCCCAGGAGACCCTGGACGCGGCCACCGCGATGGGCCTCGGGCCCGTACGCCGGTATCTCCAGGTGCAGTTGCCGATCGCCGTGCCCGCGATCATCGCGGGCCTGCGGGTGGCGACCGTCTCCAGCATCTCCCTCGTCAGCGTCGGCATGCTGATCGGCAACCAGGGCGCGCTCGGCAATCTGCTCAACGACGGCCAGATCTACCACCAACCGCGCCTGATCTGGCTCTCCGTGATCACCACGGCCGTCCTCGCCATCGTCGTGGACGCCGTCCTGGTCGGCATACGCCTGCTCCTCACGCCCTGGATGCCGCGCGGCACCCGCAAGGCCCGCCCCGCCGAGGACCGGCCGGAACCGGCCGAACTCGTACTGGAGGACGCAGCCCGGTGAACGTACTCCACTTCATCAACTCCTTCTTCAGCGACAGCACCCACTGGCACGGCTACGACGGCATCCCCACCCGGCTGCGCGAGCACGTCCAGTACTCGCTGATCGCGCTCGCCATCGCCGCCGCCATCGGCCTCCCCGTCGGCCTGCTGACGGGCCACACCGGACGCGGCGGCAACACCCTCTCGCTCATCGCCACCGCCGCCCGCGCGCTGCCCAGCTTCGGCCTGCTGGTGCTGATGTTCGTGCTGATCGGCTTCGGTCTGGTCCCCGTGATGATCCCGCTGGTCGTCCTCGCCGTACCGCCGATCCTGGTCACCACGTACGAGGCGATGCGCTCCGTCGACCCGTCCCCGGTCGACGCGGCCCGCGGCATGGGCATGAACGAGGCGAGCGTCCTCTTCCAGGTGGAACTCCCCGTGGCGCTCCCGCTGATCCTCAGCGGTCTGCGCTCGGCGGCCATCCAGATCGTCTCCACGGCCACCATCGCCGCCTACGTCAGCCTCGGCGGCCTCGGCCGCTACATCATCGACGGCCTCTACCAGAAGAACTACGAGAAGGTCGTCGGCGGCGCCACCCTGGTCGCCGGGATGGCCCTGGTCACGCTGGGAGTCTTCTGGGGCGTCTCACGGCTCGCGGTGTCGCCGGGGGTCCGCAGGAGCAACTGAGCCTCGCTGAACGCGAAAAGAGGGGGGAGGGCCCGAGCCTCCCCCCTCTTCCCGTTCTCTCAGTTCTCCGTGCGCGCCAGCGCCAGCTCCAGTACGACCAGCAGCGCGTCCCGCACCGAGCCGCGCTCGCGGGCGTCGAAGGCGATGACCGGGACGCGTTCGTTGACGTCGAGCGCCCAGCGGACCTCGTCGAGGGAGTGCTCGATCTTGCCGTCGAAGGCGTTCAGGGCGACCGCGAACGGGATCTGCTTGTGCTCGAAGTAGTCGACCGCGGCGTAGCAGTCGTCGAGCCTGCGGGTGTCGACGATGACGAGACCGCCGACCGCGCCCTCCACGATGTCGTCCCACATGAAGCCGAACCGGTCCTGCCCGGGCGTACCGAACAGATACAGCTTCAGGGTCGGGTCGATGGTGATGCAGCCGAAGTCCATCGCGACCGTGGTCGTCGTCTTGCGCGGGGTGTGGGACAGGTCGTCCACGCCCGCCGCGACCTCGGTGATGGCGGCCTCGGTGGTCAGCGGCTCGATCTCGGAGATCGCGCCCACGGTGGTGGTCTTGCCCACGCCGAAGCCGCCCGCGACGACCATCTTCACCGGAAGCGGCGGTCGTACGACGGTCTGCGCAGCCGCACCGCGGGCGACCGGTTCAGTCGGTGTCACGGAGTACTCCCCGGGAGTTGGGGATGGCGCGGAGGCCATCGATGACCCTTCGCAGGACGGTTGCGTCATGGGTGATGTCGGTGTTCGGCACGTGCACCGTCAACTGCCCGGCGGCGCGCAGGTCCTCGGCGAGGACCCGCACCACGTTCAGGTGCAGTCGCAGCCGGGCCGCGATCTCCGCGAGGGACTGCGGCTGCCGGCAGGCGGCGACGATGTCGTGCTGCTCGAAGGAGAGCCGGTCGAGCACCTCGAGCCCGGCGGCCGTGGCCACCACCTGGGTCTCGACCGGGATCGGCCGCCCGGAGTCGGCCGCTCCGGCGCCCGCCACCCGGCCGGCGGTGACCAGGAACGGCCGTACGGCGGAGGGCGGGCGCACCGGATCGCGACCGGGGGGTGTGGCCCCGTCCGCGCCGGCACCGCTCGGAGTGCGGCCGTCGGGCATGAGTGGCTGTTCCTCTCTCGACCGGTCGGGGACCGGTCACCGAGCCGAAGCGGCGCCGACGCTGTTCTTCAGCTGGAGGACCAGCTGGGGGTTGAGCGCGGAACCGGCACGGTTGGCGAACAGCGTCATCTCGTAGGCGATGTTGCCGAGCTTGGCCTCCTTGTCGGTGACGACGCCGAGGACGGCGCCGCTGCCGATCGCGGAGACGAGGACGTGGCCGCCCTCCAGGTCGATGATGACCTTGTTCAGGCCACCGAGACCGTAGTTGCCCGAGGCTCCGGCGGCCAGGCTGGTGATGCCGGAGACGATGGCCCCGAGGCGTTCGGAGTGGGCGTGCTCGCGCAGTTCGGCCACGGCGATCAGCAGACCGTCGGACGACACCGCGATGGCGTCGACGACACCTGCGGTCTCCGTCGCGAAACGGTTGAGCAGCCAGTTGAAATCGGCCGCGGCTGCCTGCAGTTCGGCCGGCGTGGTGCCTCCCCTGGGAGTGTCACCTGTCGACGTACTCACTGCTCCGCTCCTTTCGGGAGATGGATCTGGTCGTGCGGGTGGTCCGCGTCCGCGACGCGCAGACCGGAGAGCGTGTCGCTGTCCCGGTGCGCTTGCTCCACGGCGGCCTCGAACTCTTCGAGGGCCGAGCGGACGGCGTCCGCGTCGGCGGGCCGGGGGGCCTGCCTGGCGGCTTGCTGGGCGGCGGCGTCGGCGCCCGTACGAAGGGTGGCGCCCTTGACCCGGCGACGCAGGGGGCGGGAGCCTCCGGGGTCGTCGTCAGGGGCGGTGGCGGACTCGTCCGCCGGGGCGTGATGGGTGACGGGCGGGGCCGCGGCGGCGGCTGCCGTCACCGTCTCGTACCGGGAGACCCGGCGGGGGAGCGGGACGGGCTCGTCCTCGGCGCGCAGGTGCTCGGACGCGATCGGCTCGGGCCTGTTCAGGGTGATCGACGGGCGTGGTCCGGAGTCCGAGGCGGCCCAGGAAGGCGTCGGACGCTGCTGGTCCTGGGCGGAGTTGACGGCACCGGACCCCGCGGTAGTGGCCGCGAGCGCCTTGCCCGAGCCCGCGTGCCCTTCCGTCGGACCGCCGGAGGCCAGCGCGCTCATGCGTAGCAGCAGCGACGCGGGGATCGTCACCTCCGCCGTCACACCGCCGCCCGGCGTGCGGGCCAGGGTGACGTCGATGTCCCAGCGGCGGGCGAGCATACCGACCACGAACAGGCCCAGCACCTTCGTCGGCACCAGGTCGAGACGCTCGCGGTGGACCAGCCGGGCGTTCTCCTCGGCGATGCGGTCGGCGCTCATCCCGAGACCGTGGTCGGCGACCACGATCAGCGCGTCGTCGCCGTCGGTCCGTACGACCACCTCGACGGGGCTGCCCGCGGGTGAGAACGAGACCGCGTTCTCCAGGAGTTCGGCCACCATCAGCGTGAGGTCGCCGATGATGTCGGGCTCCACCATGACCTCGGTGTCGGCCCGCAGCCCGACCCGCTGGAAGCCCTCGATCTGGCCCAGCGCGGCCCGCACGACGTTGGTGAGTTCGGTGGGTCCGCCGTCCATCACCGTCTCGCGGATGCCGGCGAGCAGCATCAGGCTGTCCGCGTTGCGGCGCAGGCGTACGGCGATGTGGTCGATGGAGTAGAGGCGCTCGAGGAGTGCAGGGTCCGTCTCGCCGCGCTCCACCGCGTCGATCAGGGCGAGTTGACGGGTCGTCAGGTTGCTGACGCGGCGGCCGACGTTGCCGAACATCTCGGCGACGTTGCGCCGGCTGACCACCTGGCGGGCCAGCAGCGCGGCGGCCGTGGTCTGCACATGGTTGAAGGCCTCGGCGAGGTCACCGATCTCGTCCTTCGCGGTGACCGGCATGTCCCGCAGCAGCGGCGGCCCGTCGTCCTCGGCGTCGTCGTCGGCCACGCGGGCGAGTTCACGGCCCGCGACCTCGGCGACCTGCTTCGCGGCACCGGTCAGGGCCTGCACCGGGCGGACCACCGAGCGGCGCACGACCACCACGAAGACGAGCCACAGCGCGAAGCCGAGCAGCGACAGGCTCAGCAGCAGCCCGGCGCGCCAGGAGGCGTCGCTGGAGGCGCTGTCCGCGCGGGCGGCGATCTGGTCGATGAGCGAGCCGGTGATCTTCAGCCGGCTCGCGGCCTGTTGCGGATAGGCGGGGTAGTCGCTCATGGCGTCCGCGAAGGCATTGCGGACGGCGCCGGGCGTCTCGGCCTGCAGCCCGCTGGGGTCGATCTGCAGCTCGGCGTAGGCCTGGGCGATCTCCCGCTGCGCGGGGGTGTGCTCGATCCCGGAGAGCTGGTCGGCCTGGACCTCGGTGGCGAACCGGGCGAACCGGGCGGACTGGTAGGTGAAGAGGTCGTAGGAGCCGACCGCGTTGTTGTACTCGATGAGCGCGTTGCTGTCACCGGTCGTCGCCGAGAACACGCTGGTCTCGAACGAGCTGTGGGCGGCATCGGCCCGCAGCACGGAGTCCAGCAGGTTGCCGGTGAAGGTGGTGGCGAGGTTCGCGTTGTGCTCGAGGTCGAGCCCGTCGATCAGACCGTCGGAGGCGCTGGTGTACGCCGGGTCGATGTTGTCGGCGGGCAGATAGCTCTGTGCGACGGTGTCGCGCAGCGTCTGCAGGCCGTTGATCTCCTTCAGTGCCTGGGCCTCGCTGGCCGGCAGCCGGTCGCCGAAGGTGTCGCGCACCTTCTGGACCTGCTTGTCCACGGCCATCTGGGCCTTGCGGAAGGCGCTCTGCGAGGGTGTGCCGCCGTCGTTGGTGGCCTCGAAGCGGACGGAGAGCAGGATGGCCTGCTGGTGCTCCGCCTCCACGAGGTTCACCAGTTCGGCGACCTGCCCGCTGTCACGCACCAGCCGGGCCGCGTCGCTCGCGTCCGTCGACTGCCCGATCTCATCGGAGATGAGATACGCCAGCAGCACCGCGACCACCGCGAGCGGTACGCCGACGAGCAGATTGAGCTTGCGCCTGAAGGGCCAACGGTCTGCGAAGCCCCGTATGGACACCAGGCCTCCTTCGTGGGGTGTTGTCACGGTACGCGCAGCGACACACGTGACTGTTTTTGATCGAAGCGGCCCCCGCACACCGCTGTGACCGACGCCAACTCCGGGGAGACTACCGCCTCTTTGAACGATCAAGTGCGTCGCCCTACGTCAAGAATCAATTACAAAGCGCCCGTGTTCGTGACCGGTCTGTTTACGTTGCCTTCACAACTGGGCACTCATTGAGGCCAATCGGTGACCAGAGTTCTCTTGACTGACCAAGAACCGGCTGGATTGGATCAGCGGAGTGCGGCATTCACGCCCCGCGCGTGGACGCCACAGCCATGCCTGCACGCCTGTGCCAACATCCAACCCCGGAACGGGAATTGTGACTTCTAAAGCGAAGAACAGCTGGTCCAGCACTAGGTACCCCGGCGCGGCGGCCATCGCCCTCGCCGCCACGGCTGCGCTTGTCACGGGATGTGGTTCGTCCTCCGACAGCAAGTCCGACAACCCGCTCTCGGGCGGCAAGGCCAGCGGTGACACCGTCGTCGTCGGCTCGAACAACTTCGCCGAGAGCATCCTGATCGCCGACATCTACGGCGAGGCTCTCAAGGCCAAGGGCGTCAAGGTCACTTACAAGCCGAACATCGGCAGCCGTGAGACGACGTACGGCCTGCTCAAGAACGGCACCATCACCGTGCTGCCCGAGTACAACGGCGCGCTGCTGGCCTACCTCGACCCGAAGGCCACCCCGGCGACCCTCGCCGCGACCACGGCCGCGATCAACGCCAAGCTCGACACCAAGCTGACGCTGCTCGACCCGGCCGCCGCCGAGGACAAGGACACGGTCACGCTCAACGCGGAGACCGCGAAGAAGTACAACCTCACGGGCGACTCCAGCATCGCGGACCTCAAGTCCATCGCCAAGGACCTGGTCATCGGCGCCTCGCCGGAGTTCCAGACCCGGCAGCAGGGCCTGGTGGGCCTGAAGTCCGTCTATGGCCTGGAGTTCAAGTCCTTCAAGGCGCTGGACGCGGGCGGCCCGCTGACGGCCGCCGCGCTGCAGAAGAACACCGTGCAGGCGGCGGACCTCTTCAGCACGGACCCGACCATCGCCAAGGAGAAGCACGTCACGCTCCAGGACCCGAAGCGCCTCTTCGGTTTCGAGAACGTGCAGCCCCTGGTCTACAAGAGCGGCCTCTCCGCCGCCGGCGTGGCCGCCCTCAACGCGGTCTCCGCGAAGCTCGACACGGCGACCCTGCTCGACCTCGACACCCAGGTGGGCTCCCAGAACAAGGACCCGCTGGACGTGGCGAAGGCCTGGCTGAAGACGGCCGGCCTGAGCTGACCTTCTCCGGCGACGACGCGGGTGCCTCCGTTCTCCGGGAGGCACCCGCGTCGTCGTGCCCGGAGAGGCTCAGTAACCGACGTGGAACGTCGCGTCCTGCTGGTCCGTGGCCGTCGAGATCGGGTCGATGCGCAGCACGTAGTTGGAGTGCCTGATGTACCGGGTCGGGTTGTTGTACGACCGGAAGGACGCCCAGGAGGAGTCCGCCAGCCCCGCGGTCCGGTAGAACGTCGCGTCCCCGGCGAACGTCGACGTGCCGTCGTTCACGTCGAGTTGGAGCGCGTAGTTGTAGTGCCGCAGATAGCGGGTCGGGTAGTTGACCGACTGGAAGGACACCCCGGTCGAGTCCGCGAGACCCGGCACCAGCGTCCACTGGGAGTCGGTGTACGGGTCGAAGGCGTACTCGTCGATCCGGCCGATGAAGTTGGAGTGGCGGACGTAACGGGCCGGGTAGTTGTAGGACTTGAGCCGGTTCCAGGCGGGCGTGCCCCACTTGGCGATGAGGTTGTTGTACTCGGCCGTGGTGATCGGCTGGATGCCGCAGTGCTTGGAGTTGAGCGGCTGCGTGTAGAGCTTCTGGTCGACGGCCGTCCAGGTGCCGGCGGCGAGACTGCTGGTCTGCCAGGCGTAGAAGACGCCGTTCGGGTCCCAGGTGTCGCCCCAGAGGTACCAAGTCGAGCTGGACGCAAGGGACTTGACCAACGTCGGCGCCTCGGTGCCGTTGTGCGAGACGGCCGTGCTGAACTCCGTGAAACTGCCGGGGTCCAGTGACGTGGACTTCGCGCCGACCAGCGTCGAATTCTTCTTGAAGTAGAGGTAGTTGACGCCGTTCACGCCCACGGCGAGGTCACCGTCGATGACGTCGTAACCGGGGTCGAAGAACACCTGCGGATCACCGGCGGTCACGAAGTCACTGGTGTAGTTGACCATGATGACGTTGTGGCCGCTGTCGTTGACGGCCGAGTAGATCACCCCGTACTGACCCCGGCCCGCGTCCCAGAAGGACTCCGGCGCCCACGCGTGGGTGTCCAGGCTGTGCACCTTCATTCGCCGGTAGCCGGTGAAGGTACGCAGATCGGCGGAGTCCCACACGTGGATGTACTGGCTGACGTACGACCAGTCGGTGCCGTTGAGATCGGTCGCGAGGACCACGAACGTGCCGTCCTGCTTGCGCAGGATGAACGGGTCGCGCAGGCCGAGGGAGCCGGCGGTCGGGGTGGCGACGGGGGCGTTCTGGTTGAGCGGGGTCCACTCCAGACCGTCCGGGCTGACGGCCAGGTGCAGACCGTAGTTGGCGCCCAGGAACGTCGGCGACTCGGTGAAGTAGCACATGACATACGCCGAGTTGGTGGCGGCCTGGGCGCTGCCGGCGCCGAGGGTGAGCGCACCGGTGGCCGCGAGGGGGACGGTAGCGGCCATGCCGAGGAAGAGACGGCGGGACGGGTGGGGGAGGGGAGGGACGGCCATGTGTTCTCCAGGGGGATACGAGCGGCCCATAGATTCATATCGTTCGACATCCCGAACGTGGTTCGGTAAGTCGATCAGAAGGTAGAGATGGGGCGCGTGCGCGTCAATCACACGGTCGTGCTTGGCCGGATCCCGTCGTTCACGTTGGTGTGGGCTGGGCGTCCCCTGTGTGGATCAGTGCCGTCGGCAGGCCTCACACACCCGCGCCCACACCGAGTTCCGCCCGCGCCCGGGCCGCCGCCCCGATCGCCACCGCGTCCCCGCCCAGCCGCGCCGGCAGCACCCGCACCGGGTGACCGCCGACCGGCGGCTCCAGCGCCAGCGTCTCCAGGATCGCCGACTCGACCAGCTCCCACGACCGGCTGACACCCCCACCGATCACACACGTCGTGACATCCAGCAGCCCCGCCGTGATCAGCAGCGCACGGGCGACACCGCGGCCCGCGGCCTCGTACACGGCGAGCGCGTCCGGATCGCCCCGACGGGCCTCCTGGGCGATCACGCGAGCGGTACGGTCCATGCCCGTCCGCTCCCCGTACCGCGCCGCGATCGAACGCCCCGAGGCCAGCGTCTCCAGATGCCCTCGCCCCCCACACGTGCACGGCAGCTCACCGAACCCCGGGACATGACCGATCTCGCCCGCGGCCCCGTGCGGCCCGTCGTAAAGGGCGCCATTCAGCCACAGCGCGCCCCCCACCCCCGTGCCGAGCGTCATCCCGAGCACGTTCTCCGCACCGACGACCGCACCCTTCGCGACCTCCCCGCGCAGAAACGCGTTGACGTCGTTGTCGAGGAACGCCGGTACGCCCAGGGCCTGTTCGACGGCCGCCGTCACCTCGAACCCGGCCCAGCCGCGAAAGGAATCACTCGCCACGAGGATCCGCCCGGCCCGCGCGTCCACGAGTCCGGCCGCGCCGACCCCGACCCCGAGCAACCGGGCGGGCGTACGGTCCAGCAGCAGCCGTAGCGCCGAGAGCGCGGCGGCGAGCATCGCCGTCCCGCCCTCGCTCGCCGGGGTCGGCACCTCCGTCCGGTCCAGGACGTCGAGTTCGGCCGTGCACAGCGCGACCTGGGTGGTCGTCCCGCCGATGTCGACGCCGACGATCACCTGGGGGGAGTCGCTCACGCGCCGGCCCCCGTCCCCAAGGCCAACCGGCGCTTCCTGCGCTCCCGTTGGAGCACGGGATCGGGTATGGGCACGGCGGCGATGAGCCGGCGCGTGTACTCCGTCTCCGGATGCAGCAACGTGCTCATGGTCGGCCCCTGTTCCTCGACCCGCCCGTCCCGCATCACGACGACGCGCCCCGCGAACTGCTGCACCACGGCGAGGTCGTGCGACACGAAAAGACACGCGAACCCGAGCTCCGCCTGCAACTCGGAGATCACCTCCAACACCGTCTGCTGCACACTCACGTCCAGCGCGCTCGTCGGTTCGTCCGCGACCAGCAGCCGAGGTTCGAGCACCAGCGCCCGCGCGAGACTCACCCGCTGCCGCTGCCCACCGGACAGCTCACGCGGCCCGCGCCGCGCCAACTCCCTGGGCAGCCGCACCAGTTCGAGCACCTCGGCGACCCGCTCCCGCCGCTCGGCGGCGCCCATGCCACGCCGGTGCACCCGCAACGGCTCGGCCACGCACTCCGCGACACTCATCCGCGCGTCCAACGAGGCCACCGGATCCTGCAACACCACACCGACCCCGGCCAACAGGGCCCGCCGCGCCCGCCCCCGCGCCTTGCGCAGATCGGCGCCGAAGAGCGACACGCCCCCCGACTCCGGCGCGACCAACCCCAGCGCCACCCGCGCGGCGGTCGACTTCCCGGACCCGGACTCACCGACGAGCCCCACGGTCTCCCCGGCCCGCACGGTCAGCGACACCTCCTCCAGGGCCCGTACAGCACCGGGCCCCCGCCCGAACCGCACGCTCACGTCACGGAGTTCGACCACGGGCGCACCCTCGACCTCCTCGCGTACGACACTCCCGTTCCCGCTCCCGGTCACGGCGAGCCGAGGCACAGCGGCCAACAACCGCCGCGTGTACTCATGCGTGGGCCGCAACAGCACCTCCTCCACCGCCCCCGTCTCCACGATCTCCCCCTCCAGCATCACGGCGACCCGGTCGGCGAAGTCGGCGACGACCCCCATGTTGTGCGTGACGAGCAGTACGCCCGTCCCGGAGTCGGCGGCCAACGCCCGCAGCAGATCAAGGATCTCGGCCTGCACGGTGACATCGAGCGCGGTGGTCGGCTCGTCCGCCACAAGCAAACCGGGCGAGTTGGCGATGGCCATGGCGATGACGACCCGCTGCCGTTGCCCACCCGACAACTGAAACGGAAAGGCGGAAGCCCGCCGCTCGGGTTCGGGAATGCCCACCCTGCGCAGCAACGCGACGGCTTCAGCGGCCGCCTCCCGCCGGGAGACGTCCCGGTGATTCCGTACAACTTCCGCTATCTGCTTGCCGATTCGGGTCAGCGGATCAAGAGCGGTGGCCGGCTCCTGGAACACCATCGAAGCCGTACGCCCCCGCAGCCGCGCGAGCTCGGCCTCACCGGCCCCCACGACATCCGTACCGCCGACCGAAACACCCCCGGACGCACGGGCGTTGCCGGGCAGCAACCCGAGCGCGGCAAGGGCCACGGTCGACTTCCCCGACCCGGACTCACCGACGAGGGCGAGCGTCTCACCCGCTGCCACCCGCAAGGACACCCCCCGCACGGCGGGCACATCACCGCTCTCGGTCGAGAAGGTGACGCCCAGATTCTCGATCTCCAGGATGCTGTTCATCCCCGTCCCTTCACGTCGAAGGCGTCGCGCAGCCCGTCGCCGACCGCGTTGAACGCGCACACGACGAGGATGATCGCGAGTCCCGGCGGCACGATCAGCCACCAGCGTCCCGAGTAGGCGGCCGTCAGCCCGGCCGAGAGCATGCCGCCCCAGTCGGTCGACGGGGGCTGAACTCCCAGCCCCAGATAGGACACATAGGCGACGAGCAGAATCGCGTCGGCGACCTGGAAGGTGGCCGCGACGACGATCGTCGACACCGAGTTGGGCAGGATGTGCCGGGTGATGGCCCGGCTGTGGGAACCGCCGATGGCACGCAGGGTCAGCACATAGTCGCGGCTCTTCAAGGTCAACGTCTCCGCCCGCACGAGCCGCGAAGGCACCAGCCAGGACACCAGCCCCAGAATCACGATCAGCCCGGTCACGCCGGGTGTGGTGATAGCCGACACGACCAGCAGGATGAAGAGCGCGGGAATGGCGATCCCGGCGTCCACGACCCGCATCATGACGGCGTCGATCCACCCGCCCGCGTACCCGGCGACGGCCCCCCACAAGGTCCCGATGACGGTGGCAAGCACTCCGGCGGCAAGCCCGACGAGCAACGAGACCTTCCCGCCGTACATGAGCCGCCCGACCTCGTCATGCCCGACGGCATCGGTCCCGAGCCAATGAGAGCCACTGGGATGGAGATTGACCTGAGTGAGATCGGTATGAACCTGATCGGTGGAGTAGAGAACCGGCCCGAGGAAGCAGAACAGAAAAAAGAGGGCAACGACGACGAGTCCGGCAACGGCAAGCTTGTTGCGCGCGAAGCGCGCCTTTAGGGGCGCGGGGAACTGCGCGACCAGCCCCCACCGGCGGGCACTTTGAACACTCACACCAGACCCCCCTTGACCCGAGGATCAACAACCCGCTGAACGATATCCGCGAGCAACGAACCCACCACAGTCGCCACAGAGATCACCAACACACACCCCAACAGCACCGGGTAGTCCGAAGACTGAGCCGCACTCCAGAACAACAGCCCCATCCCGGGGTAGTTGAAGAGCTGCTCAACAACCAGCGCGCCCCCGAACAACACCGGCACGTAATACCCCAACATCGCGATCACCGGCGTAAGCGAGTTCCGGAACACGTGCTTGAAGAGAATCGCCCGCTGCCGAGAACCCCCCGCCCGAGCCGTACGGACGTAGTCCTCGGACAGGTTCTCCAACGTCGCAGCCCGCATGTACCGACTGAAAGCGGCGACCATGGAAGCCGCCCCCGTCACCACAGGCAGCACCAACGCAACGGGATCCGCGAAGACCTGCCCCACCGTGTCCCCCTGCGGCGCCTGCGACGGAAACCACCGCAACACCTGTGTGAACACGAGCACCAGCACAAGTCCCAGGAAGTACACGGGAGTCGAGTACGCCACGAAGCTCAACGTGGTGATCACATAGTCGGCAGGCTTGTTCCGCCGCACGGCCTGCCACATGCCCAAAGGAATCGCGAGCGACAGCCCGATGATCGCGGACAACACGGTCAACACCAGTGTCTTCGGAAGCCGTTGCTCGATGAGCTGGGACACCGCCTCGTTCAGGGTGTACGACGTGCCGAGGTCACCGTGCAGCAACTGCCGCAGGTAGTACAGGTACTGCACGGGCAGGGGCCGGTCGAGCCCCTGGTCGTGGTTGAACAAGGTGATCTGCTGGGGCGTGGCCTGCTGGCCGAGGATCCCGCGCGCGGGACCCCCGGGCAGCGCGTGCAGCAGACCGAACACCACGACCGTCACGATGAGGATCACGACCAGCGCCTGGGCGATCCGCCGGGTCAGATACAGGAGCGTGTCCATGCCTCAGCTGGTCCACTTCCACTGTGCCGGGTGGAAGTTGGCGAGCGGGTCCTGCGAGAAGCCGCCGAGGCCGTTCTTGACCACGGAGATCTGGTAGTCGGGCTCCGGCAGCCAGATCACCGGCAGATCCTTGGCGAGGGCCGCGCTGTACTCCTGGATCTCCTGCGTCGAACTCGACGTCGTGGACGCGGAGATGAGCTTGTCGACATCGGTGTTGGAGTAGTTGCCGAAGTTCGCGCCGCCCTTCGTCTGGAAGAGCGAGTCGCCGGTGGGGAAGGCGCTGAAGTACCAACTGCCTGCCGTACCGAAGAAGGACAGCTGCCACTTGCAGATCGACTGCGAGGCCGTGCACTGCGGGGTCTGCGACAGCACGGAGTTGACGGGCGCGGTCTTGATCGAGAACTTGATGCCGGTCTTCGCCAACGAGGACTGGATCGCGCTCATCATGTTGTCGGTCACCGTCGACCCGGACTGCGACAGCACCTGCATCTCGAACTTCGTCCCCTTGGCGACCCCTTCACCGCACTGCGAAGCCCCGGTGCCCGGGCTGGTGCAGGTCATGACCCCGCCCTCCTCGCTCCAACCATGGCCGCTGAGCAGCGACTTGGCGGCCGAGGTCGAGAACGGGTACGGATCGCTCTTCTGCGTGGCCGACAGGAACGACGAACTCTGGGCCTGCGGGATCGGCCCGTATCCGGGCACCGCCGTCCCGTTGAAGATGACCTTCGCCAGACTGCTCTGGTCGATCGACCGCTGCACGGCCTGCCGCGCGTACAGCTGCTTGAACACGGCACCCATGGCGGGGTTGTTGAAGTTGTACGGCATGTACGTGATCGCCCAGCCCGACCACGGCTTCACCGTGTAGCCCTGCGCGGTGAAACTGTCCTTCTGGTCGAGGTCGGTCGCCTCGATGTAGCCGTAGTCGACGCTCCCGGAGCGCAGCGCGTTCTTCTCCGCGTCCGCCGTCGTGAAGGGGAGGAGGTTCACGGTGGGGATGCCGGGCTTCTCGCCGCCGTCGTACTTCGAGTTGGCGGCCAGGACGACCTTGCCGGCCGTGGAGAAGGACTTCACGGTGTAGGGGCCGCTGACCGTCTTCCACAGGGCGTTCGAGGCGTAACCGCTGATGTTCTTCGCCGCGTTGTTGAGGTACGTCCAGTCCTGCTTGGCGTCCCCGGCCTTGTCCCACACGTGCTGTGGAAGCGGCGTGATGGAACTCAACTCATTGGCCAGCATCCACTGCGGGTTGTAGGCCTTGTCGAACGTGATGGTGAAGTGGCGGGCGTCCACGGTCTTGAAGGCCGTCCAGTTGTCCGGCGCCTTGCCCGGGTTGTAGCCCGCCCACTGGGACTTGTTCGCCTTGATGAGGTCGAACCAGAACTTCACGTCGGCGGAGGTGACCGGCTTCCCGTCGCTCCAGTGCCGGTCGCCGAGGGTGATCGTGACGCTCTTGTTGTCGGCCGCGAAGTCGGCGGCGGTCGCCACCGAGCCCTTCTTGTTCCAGCCCATGCTGCCGGTCGAGCCGTCGTAGGCGACGAGCGGTTCCCACAGCGCGTTCGCGATGGAGATGTTGTTGGTGTTGAGGTGGGCGGCGGTGCCGATCGGGAGGATCCAGTTCGGGGTGAAGTTCGCGGGCAGCGCGTAGTCGATGGAGTCGTGGGACCCGGACGACGACGTACCGCTCGACCCGGAACAGCCCGCGAGCAGCAGCGAGGCCGTGGTCAGGGAGGCACCGGCGAGGAGTCTCGAGCGAACAGGGGACATGGTTCTCCTCGGAAAAGAGGGGCGGAGGCGGGGGTGAGGACAGTCAACGACCCCTGGTGTCGAAGAAACAGGCGTGCCGCTGTAAAAAGCCTGTTTCTGCTGTTCTGAAAAAAGCGGGAAGGCCATTCGAGTGGCTTACGCTCATCGCCTCGATCGCCGATCCGGAAGTAACTTCCTCCATGCCTGAAAAAAGTGCGCACCGCCGGAAGAGCACCTCGGGCGTCTCCTCACAGGCCGAGCACGTCCTCGAACTCCTCGCCTCCGGGCAGGCCGCCACCCGCACCGAACTGGCCGAACTGCTCGGCGCCGCGCCCTCGACGATCTCCCTCGCGGTGGGCCAGCTGGTGTCCCTCGGGCTGGTCGCCGAGCACGGTACGCGCTCCTCCACCGGCGGCCGCCCGCGCAAGGTGCTACGGCTGGGCGGCAGCGACGGCTTCGCGGTCGCGGCCGAACTCGGCGGCAAGCACGCGCACGTGGGAGTCGTCCTGCCCGGCGGCGGACTCACGGACGTGTCGACGGTGCCGTTCCCGACAGCCGAGGGCCCGGAGGCCGCGCTGCCCGGACTGGCCGACACGCTCCAGGGCCTCGCCGAGCGACGCGGGCCGGAACTGCTGCGCGGGGTCGGCCTCTCCCTGCCGGGCCCGGTCGACGTCGCGAGCGGCGTCGTGACCCTCCCGTCCCGCATGCCCGGCTGGAACCGCTTCCCCGTCCGGGCCTGGCTGGAGGACCGGTTCGGCGTCCCGGCCGCCATCGAGAACGACGCCAACTGCATGGCCGTGGGCGAACACACCGTGCAGCCCGCCGGACGCCGTCAGTCGATCATGGTCAAGACGGGCACGGCGATCGGCGCCGGCGTCATCGCCGACGGCCGCCTCTACCGAGGCGGCACCGGCGCGGCGGGCGAGATCACCCACGTCCGCGTCGAGGCCGCCCACGACATCCCCTGCTCCTGCGGCAACACGGGCTGCCTGGAGACCGTGGCCTCGGGCGCCGCCCTGGTCCGCATCCTGCGCGGCCACGGCCTCGACGTGACGACCACGGAGGACGTCGTACGCCTGGCCACCGACGCCCACCCCGAGGCAACCCGAGCAGTCCGCCAGGCCGGCCGCTACCTGGGCCAAGTACTGGCAGCCAACGTCAACTTCTTCAACCCGGATGCCGTATATCTGGGCGGCATCCTCTCGACTCTCGAACCCTTTGTAGCGGCCGTCCGCAGCCAGCTGTACGAGGGCTGCCACCCTCTGGTCACAGAACACCTGGTGATCGAACGAGCGAGCCTGGGCGCGGATGCGGGCTTGGTGGGAGCAGGCCAGTTCGCGCTACAGAGAGCACTGGCTCAGGCATTGCAGACGGTCACAGACAAGACGCGGTGACTTGTTTTTTAGGGGCGCGGGGCTGTGTCAATTTGCGGCTCCGCCGCGTGGGCGCGACCAGCCCCCACGCACCCGCACCCGACACACAACCTGGAGCCCCCATTGCCTTCTTCTCGCCCTGTCATCGCCATCGCAGGCCTAGGCATCGAGTCCTCAACCTTCTCCCCAGCCCGCACTCAGGCCCCGGCCTTCCACCCCCAACGAGGCCCCGAAGTCCTCACCCGCTACCCCTTCCTGGCCCCCGGCACCGCACTTCGGGAAGCCGCAGACTGGCAAGGCGCCCTCGTCGGCAAGGCCCTTCCCGGCGGTACCGTAACGGCCACCGCATTCACCGAACTCTCCGACGAACTCATCACCCGCCTAAGCGAGTTGGGCCCCCTGGACGGCCTCTGGTACGACATCCACGGCGCGATGACAGTCGAGGGCACAGACGACGCCGAAGCGCTCCTACTCGCCCGTATCCGGGAAACCATCGGCCCGGACACCCTCGTGTCCACATCAATGGACCTGCACGGCAACGTCTCCCGCGAACTGGTCCACCAAAGCGACCTGATCACCTGCTACCGCATGGCCCCGCACGAAGACGCCATGGACACAAAGGAACGCGCCGCCCGCAACCTCGTAGCCCTCCTGACCAGCGGAGCGCCTCGCCCGGTCAAGGCCTGGATCCCGGTCCCGGTACTCCTCGCAGGCGAACAGACCTCCACCCGTATCGAGCCGGCGAAGAGCGTCTACGCGGCCGTAGAGGAAGTGGAAGCGACCGAAGGGGTCACGGACGCGGCGATCTGGGTCGGCTACGCCTGGGCCGACGAGCCCCGCAACCGCGCCGCGGTCGTCGTCACGGGACCATCCGCCGCCCAAGTGACCACCGGCGCCGAGCAGTTGGCACGCGGCTTCTGGGAAGCAAGGCGCGACTTCGCGTTCGTCGCCCCGACCGGCACCCTGGCCGACTGCCTCGACGAGGCGCTGGCCTCCACCGCCCGCCCTTACTTCATCAGCGACACCGGCGACAACCCGACCGCGGGCGGCGCGGGTGACGTCACCTGGGGCCTCCAACAGGTCCTGGAACGCCCGGAGTTCAAGGACCAGGACGGCCCGACGGTCATCTACGCGTCGCTGCCCGGACCGGCCGCCGTAGCGACAGCGGAGCGCGCCGGCGTCGGCGCCACCGTCACCGTCACAGCCGGCGCCGAGGTCGACGACCGCCACGCGCCCCCGCTCACCCTCACCGGTGTCGTCCACTCCGTCCGGCACGGCGACCGGGACGCCGAGACCGAAGTGGTCCTCAGAGTCGGCAGCGTGCACGTGATCCTGACCCGGCTGCGCAAGCCGTACCACCACGAACACGACTTCACCGACCTGGAGTTGGACCCGCGTTCCGCCGATCTCGTGCTCGTCAAGATCGGCTATCTCGAACCCGAACTCTTCGCCATGGCCGCCGACTGGAAGATGGCCCTCACTCCGGGCGGAGTGGACCAGGATCTCGTGCGGCTCGGTCATCACCGCGTCCGGCGGCCCCTGTTTCCCTTCGACCGGGACATGCCCGACCCGGACCTCACGGCCCGGGTCATCGCCCCCTCGGACGAGCCGCTCAGCGGGGCGGACGAGTGAGGTTGCCGCCCCCGCCGTCCTCGATGGCCGCCTCGATCAACTGGTCGAGCAGCGCGATCAGTACGTTCCGGCACGAGTCGCGCTCCCGCGCGTCGCAGAGCAGCACGCGGACGTCCTCCGGGAGCGCCAGCGCGTCGCGGACCGCCTCCGCCGGGTACGGGTGCTCGCCGTAGAAGCCGTTCACGCCCACCACGAACGGGATGCCACGGCGCTCGAAGAAGTCGACGGCCGCGAAGCTGGACTTCGGGCGGCGCACGTCGATGAGGACCACCGCGCCGAGGGCGCCGAGCGCCAGGTCGTTCCACATGAACCAGAAGCGCTGCTGGCCCGGGGTGCCGAACAGGTACAGCACCAGGTCCTGGCCGATGGTGATCCGGCCGAAGTCCAGGGCCACGGTGGTGGCCCGTTTCTCCTCGATGCCGTCGAGGTCGTCGACGGCGAGGCCGGCCGCGGTCAGCGGTTCCTCGGTGCGCAGCGGTGCGATCTCGCTCACCGAGCCGACCATGGTGGTCTTGCCGACGCCGAAGCCCCCCGCGATCAGGATCTTGACCGTCTCGGGCGGCGCGGGTGCCGGAGCGATGGTGTCAGAGCCGGCCAAGGCCCTCCCTCACTTTCTGCAGCAGGTCCATGTCCGGGCTGGTACGGGAGACCGGGTGCGGCGGACGGGCCGTGATCAGACCCGCCTCCAGCAGATCGCAGAGCATGATCACTACCACGCTCACCGGGAGGTCGACAAGAGCCGCGACCTCCGCCACCGCCAGCGGCTCGGCGCACAGCCGCAGGATGCGGGACTGCTCCGGCTGCGGCCGGGGCGCCCGCGCGGGCGCCGGCTCGACCGCGGTCACCGTGGTGATGAGGGTGAAATCGGCGCGGCTGGGCCGGGTTCTGCCACCGGTCAGCGTGAACGGCCGTACGAGCCGCCCCGCCGCGTCGCCACCGCTCACCTCACTCGCCGGCGCCGGCCGCGGGGCCGACGTTGGCACGCGGCGCGGCGCTGAGATGCTCGCCTATCTTCTTCACCAGCATGTTCATCTGGTACGCCACGACCCCGACGTCCGCGCCCGGACCGGTCAGGACGACCAGATGGGCGCCCGGGCCCGCCGAGGTGAGGATCAGATAGCTGTTCGCCATCTCGATCAGCGCCTGGCGCACCGGACCGCCCCGGAAGTCCATGGCGACCCCCTTGCTGAGGCTCATCAGCCCGGACGCGGTGGCCGCGAGCCGCTCGGCGTCGTCGCGCAGGAACCCGGTGGACTTGCTGACGACCAGCCCGTCCTCGGACAGCACGACGGCCTGGTTCACCTCGGCCACCCGATCCACGAGTCCGGTGAGCAACTGGTCGAGCTGGGTGTGCGTGGCGGGCACAGGACGTGTCATGGCGGAGTCCTTCATGAGCGGTCGGCGGGCGGAGTCGAGGAGGCGGCTGCTTCCTCCCGGTCGTACTGCGACGGCGCGTCGTCGTCGATGGAGTCCCGCGCCTGGAACGTGCCGCGTTGGAACCCGGCCAACGAGGAAGCCGCACGTTCCGCGGTGAAGTCTTCCAGCTCCTCGTCCTCCTCGACCGGCCCGGCCTCCTCCCGCAACTCGCTGGCCAGGCTGGTCTGCGGCACCCGCCGCGGCAACGGGGTCAGCCCACCGAGATCGGCGGTGGCCGAGGACTCGGGGGTCCGCGCCGAGGGGACGACGGGGCGGACCTCGGAAGCGGGGCCCGGCGTCTCAACTGCCCGATCGGCCAGGGCGGTTGCCACCCGGGCCGCGGTCTTCCCCGCTACGGCCGCCTCGTCGTCGGTGTCCTTCGCGGCACCCGGCAGCGGCTCCTCGGGCGCCTCGGGCACGACGATCTCGTGCGGGATCAGCACGATCGCGGTCGTGCCGCCGTACGGCGAGGAGCGCAGCGTCACCGCGATGCCGTGCCGGGTGGCGAGCCGGGCGATCACGAACATGCCGAGCCGCAGGTCGTCGGCGAGGGCGACCACGTCGAACTGCGGGGGCACCGCCAACTGGCCGTTGAGCGAGGCGTAGTCCTCGTCGGACATGCCGAGCCCGCGGTCCTCGACCTCGATCACGAGCCCCTTGGCGACCATCGCGGCCCGCACCCCGACCGGGCTCGGCGCGGGGGAGTACACGGTCGCGTTGTCGATCAGCTCGGCCAGCAGATGGATCACGTCCGCGACCGCGGGCGGCGCCAGGCACACCTCCTCCTCGGTGTGCACCTCCACGCGCTGGTACTCGGCGACCTCACCGACGGCACTGCGCAGGATGTCGATCAGCGCGACCGGCTCGGTCCAGCTGCGACGCGGCTGCTCACCGCTGATGACGACGAGGTTCTCCTCGTAGCGGCGCAACTGGCTTGCCGTGGAGTCCAGTTCGTACAGACCGCGCAGGACCTCGGGGTCGTCGTGCCGGCGTTCCAGCTGGTCGAGCTTGGTGAGCTGGAGGTTGACCAGGTTCTGGCTCTGCCGGGCGATGCCGAGGATGACCTTCTGGAAACCCCTCCGGGTGTCGGCGAGTTCGACCGCGGTGTGCACGGCGGTGCGCTGCGCGGTGTTGAACGCCTGTGCCACCTGGCCGAGTTCGTCGTCGCCGTAGTCCAGGGGCGGGGTCGCCGACTCGACGTCGATCTTCTCGCCCCGGTTCAACCGGGCGACCACGTCGGGCAGTCGGTCCTCGGCGAGGCTCAGCGTGGCCACCTTCAGGCCGCGCAGCCGGCGGGACAGGGAGCGGGTGATCCGCCAGGACATGCCGACGCACAGCAGCAGGGCGGCGAGTCCGCCCGCGCTCAGCGAGGCGGCGGTGACGAGCAGGTTGTGCGCCTTGTCGGAGCTGCGGTCGAGGAGTCCGGACGTCTGCTGCCTGATCAACGTCTCGTACTGGGCGGCGACTTGGGTCAGTGCCGCGTTCCACTGCTTCTGCTCGGCGGGCAGGACGATCCGGCCGGCCGAGCCGTTGTCCGGCACCGCCTTGCCCGCCGTGCCGGCCGTGAGCACCGCGTCCTCCGTGGACTCCAGGGTGCTCCACTCGACGCTCTGCAGAATGTGCTCGATCCGCGTCTTGGTGGCGCCCTGGAACCCGGTGGCGATCTGGTCCTCGACCAGCCAGCGCCGGGCGTGCACCAGCTCGGCGAACTGCTCCCACGACTCGTTGTTCAGATGCCCGGAGTGCCAGGCCAGCGTGAGCTGCGCGTCCTCCTGGGAGACCAGCTCCGCGCCGTGCTCCAGGGCGACGAGCGGCTCCGCCTGCGAGGTGAGGTCGCCGTCGTCGACCTGGGACAGCTCCTGGAACGCCTGGATCTGGTCGTCGATGATCGAGGTGTACTGGTCGAGCACCTGCTGGGCCGTGATGTCGGTGGGCTTGTCCACCTGGCTGCGGTAGTACTCCAGGCTGTCCACCGACGCGACGACCGAGTACATCCGGTCCCTGATGCGGGTGGGTGCCTTCTTGATCGCGTCCGTCTGGCCCACGAGTTGGGCCACCGCCTTGTCCGTCGCCGCACGCTGGGCCTCCAACGCGGCCTGCGAGCCGTGCGGATTCGCCATCCACGCCGCCGAGAGACTGCGCTCCTTCTGGAGCGCGAGCGCGGCCTCGGTGCCCATGGCGCCGGTCGACCGGCTCAACTCCGTCTGGGAGCGCAGCCGTAGCCCCTCCGCGAACATCTGGGTCGTCGTCACGCCCCACATGGCCGCGAGGGTGACGCTGGGCACCAGCGCGAGCAGGATCAGGGAAAGACGTATGGAACCGACGCGGCGCCGGGCACCTGTCCGTGGAGACATCGTGGTCGTCCTCGCTACATCCTCGTACGAAGTGTCCGGTCAGCGCGTTCCGTTGGCCGCGAACTTCGCGACCGCGCCGACGTTCGTCTTCGTCACGAACGCCGGGCCGGTGAGCACGGGAGCCGCCCCGCCGCCACTGATGTTGCCGTTGGTCTTGTACAACCACAACGAGTCGACGGCCAGATAGCCCTGCAGATACGGCTGTTGATCGACCGCGAACTGCACGGCTCCGCTCTGCACGGCCTTGACCAGGTCCTGGTTGAGGTCGAAGGTCGCGACCTTGGCGGTGCTGCCCGCCGCCTTCACGGACTTGACCGCGGCCAGTGCGAAATCGGCGCCCAGCATGACCACTTCGTCGATGCTGGGGTCCTGCTTCAGCCGGTCCTTGACGCCCGCGGACACGGCGTTCATGTCGGTGCCGTCCACATAGAGCATGTCGGTCTCGCCGGTGAACGTCTTCTTCACGCCCGCGCAGCGCGCCTCCAGGGCGACATTGCCCCGCTCGT
This sequence comes from Streptomyces xylophagus, assembly GCF_000716435.1. Lineage (GTDB taxonomy): Bacteria > Actinomycetota > Actinomycetes > Streptomycetales > Streptomycetaceae > Streptomyces > Streptomyces xylophagus. The sequence goes on along the minus strand of NZ_JNWO01000051.1, from coordinate 3,499 downwards.
GGATCACGCACAGGGCATGTTTGGCCTTGAGGGCGTCCAGGTTCTCGCCGACGGCGCGGCCCGCGACGCTCTCGTCCTGGCCGAAGAACTCCATGACGCCCTCCGACTGCCAGGAGTCGATACCGGAGTTGAGGCCGACCACCGGGATGTCCGAGGCCTTGGCCTGGGCGATCGGCGCCCTCATCGCGTCCGGTTTGGCGAGCGTCAGCGCGATGCCGTCGACCTTGTCGCGGATCGCGTCCCGCACGAGCTCGGCCTGTCCGGCGGCGTCGGGGTCGTTCGCGTACGTCAACGCGACGTTGTCCTTGGCCGCGGCGGCCTCGGCGCCCTTCTTCACCAGCACCCAGAAGGCGTCGCCCTCGCTCGCGTGGGTGACGAGGGCGATCTTGAGTCTGGCGCCGCCGGCGGCACCGGCCGTGTCCGTGCCGGACCCGGAACCCCCGGTTCCGGAGCAGCCGGAGAGCAGCAGGCAGACCGCGACGGCGCAGGTCAGCGCAGTACCGCGTATGAGGCGGACGGGAGCGTGAGGTGAGGGAGGAGTGGTCATGGGCGGTGCGGCACCTCGCTGTGCGGCCGAGCTGGAGGACGGGGAGAGTGCGCCCGGTGCCGTATGAGGTGCGCCGACCGGGTGACTCCCGCTGGGCCGGAGCCAATCGTGTGTGACCGCTGGTAGTCAAGTGAGCGGCGACATGGAGTGAGTTCTTGCTGCCGCATTGTGATCATCTCGACGTCGTAGGGAAGTTGAAGGTGTTGTGGACGAGGTTACGTACCGGCGGACGGACGGTTACGGCTTGCGGGCCACCGCCCCGTACATCGCGATGTCCTCGTCCCTGATCGGTTCGGCGTCCGTGCCGTCCGGACGCCACTTGTGGACCTGGACGATACCCGGCCCGACGAGTTCGAGCCCCGCGAAGAACTCCTCGGCCTCCGGATACGTACGCAATCGCATCGGCATCCCGCGCGCCGCGTACTCACGGGCGACCCGGCCCACCTCGTCCGGCGCGAACTCGGCCGTGCCGATGGACATCGCCAAGTAGCTGCCGGAGGGCAGGGGTTCGAGGAGCCGGCGCACGATGCCCACGGCGTCGTCCTCGTCCAGCACGAAGTGCACGATCGCGATCACCGTCAGCGCGACCGGCTCGCCGAGATCGAGTGTCTCGCGGAACTGAGGGGTGCTCAGGATCGCCGCCGGGTCCAGCATGTCCGCCTCGACGTACGCGGTCCTGCCCTCGGGCGTGCTGTCCAACAGGCCCTGGGACAGGGCGAGTACGAGCGGGTCGTTGTCGACGTAGACCACCCGCGACTCCGCGGCCGCCGCCTGCGCGATCTCGTGGATGTTCGGTGAGGTCGGGATACCGGTGCCGACGTCGAGGAACTGCCGTATCCCCGCCTCACCGGCCAGATACCGCACGGCACGGTTCATGAAGTCGCGGTTGGCCCGCATGTGCACCGGCATGGCCGGCCACTCCCGGATCATCGCGTCGCCGGCCTCCTGGTCGGCGGGGTAGTAGTCCGCTCCGCCCAGGATGTAGTCGTAGATCCGCGCCGAGTGGGCGGTGTCGGTGTCGATGCGGCCGGGCTCGGGCAAGGTGGGCTCCTTGTGTGAGATTTCGCCGTGACGGGGGCCATGGATGGAGGAAATCCTCGATCCCGGGGACCTGGCTGGGAAGGGCACTGCAGCGATTCCAGGCTTCAGTCATGAGACAACTGAGCACACCCCCAAGGCAGTTGACCCCCGACGGGTCCTACCCAAGGCGCTGGTCCGCACTCGTCGCCCTGCTCCTCGCCGAGGCGATGAACCTCCTCGACGCGACGATCGTGCAGGTGGCCGCGCCCGCGATCCATGCCGATCTGGGCGGATCGGTGTCCGACATCCAGTGGTTCACGACCGCCTACACCCTGCCGTTCGCGGTCCTGCTGATCACCGGCGGCCGGCTGGGCGACATCGCGGGCCGGCGACGGCTGTTCGTGCTGGGTGTCGTCGGATTCACCGTCGCGTCCCTCGCGTGCGCGCTGGCACCGGGCGTGGGGTTCCTGATCGCGTTCCGCGCCGTGCAGGGGGCGTCGGCGGCGCTGGTGATCCCGCAGACCATCGGCCTCATCAAGGCGATGTTCGCCAGCGACGAGATGTCCAGGGCCCTGGGCAGCATCGGCCCCGTGATGGGCCTCGCGGCGGTCTGCGGTCCGGTGCTCGGCGGTGTCCTCACGCACGCCGACCTGCTCAACTCCTCGTGGCGCGCGGTGTTCCTGATCAATGTCCCGGTCGCCCTCGCCGTCCTGGCCCTGTCCCCCCAACTGCCGCGCAACCGCGCCCCGAAACGCCCCACCCTCGACCTCACCGGCACCCTCCTTGCCATGACCGGCACGGGACTTCTGGTCTTCCCGCTGATCGGCTCGGACATCTCCCGCCTGTCCGGCCGGAGTTGGACCACGGTGACCGCGGGCCTCTTGACCCTGACCGCCTTCGCACTGCACCAGCGCAGGGTGGCAACCACCGGCCGCAGCCCCTCGCTGGAACCGACCCTGTTCACCCGCCCCGGCTTCCCCGCCGCCCTCGTCGCCTCCACGACCTTCTTCGCGGTGACGACCGGCCTCATGACGGTCGTGGTGCTGCAACTCCAACTCGGCCTGGGTGTCGGGGTGTTGAAGGCAGGCCTGACCCTGGCCCCTTGGTCGGTCGGCCTCGCCGTCTCGTCCTGGGCGGCGGGCGCACATCTCGTACGGGGGTACGGGCAACGGGTGATGCTCGCCGGCCTGGGGGTGCTGCTCGCGGGAATGCTGTGCGCGATCCTCGCCTACGACCGCGCGGTCCCCGGCGCCTACCCCACCTGGCTGCTCCCCGCACTCGGCGTGGTCGGCCTCGGCGCAGGGCTCTTCACCCCGGCGTTCTTCACCCACGCGCTCAAGCCGCTCCGGACCCAGGAGTTGGGGTCGGCGGCGGGGTTGCTGAACGCAGTGCAGCAGCTGGGGGCGACCTTGGGGGTCGCGGTCCTCGGGAGCGTGTATCTGGCGAACGCGGGGGCGGGAGGCGGAGCCGGGTCCGGGGTCGGTGGTGGGACCGAGGGTGCTTCGGGGGCGCTGTACGGGGTGCAGGTGGCGTTCTGGAGCGCGGTGGGGTTGGTGGGGGTGTGCGCGGGCGCGAGCTGGGTGATGGGGCGTGAAAGGTGATGGGGGCGTGAAGGGGAGCGGGGCGTGAAAAGTGACGGGGGTGCAAGGGGGAGCGGGGCGTGAGACGGGTTGAGGGCGCGAGGGATTACGAGGCGCGAGGGGTGATGGGAGCACGAGGTGGTGTTGGGGGCGCGAGAGGCGATGGCCGCGCCCCCGATGGCCCGCTTGCACACGCCCCCGGCTCGCTTACGCTCGGTCCCCTACGGCTCGCTTACGCCTGCCCCCCGGTCACTTGCGCCCGGCCCCCAACGACTCACCTACGCCCCCCGGCTCCCCCCCCCCCCCCCCCCCCCCCCCCCCCCCCCCCCCCCCCCCCCCCCCCCCCCACCAC
>NZ_JNWO01000050.1 GCF_000716435.1 Streptomyces xylophagus | reverse complement strand
CGAAGAGCCCGGGACCGCACAGGCCGGCGGTACACGGTGAACACGGCACACCACCTGATACTCGCCGGACAACTGAATGACCTCGGCAACCACTGGATCGGCATGTTCAAGAACTGGGCGACCACAGGCCTGACGGCCGGTCTCCTCGTCCTTGTCGTCGTCACCATGATCCAAAGATTCTCGCTCAAGGCGGGGATCGGCGCCCTGCTCCTGATGGTGATCGCGCTGGGCCTCTACAACTCCCGCAACGCCCTGGCGAACATGTTCGAAGACGAGGTGAAGAACCCGGCCAAGGGCGCACCCGCCGTCCCCGGCATCGTCCACTCCGAACTCCCGGCCGGCCGGGACCACTCCCCCGGCATCGGGGGCCGGCTGTGACCGCGGCCGCTCCCCCGCGGGTGGGCCGCTTCTACACCACCGCCCGCCGCCACCCCTGGGTACTGGGCAAGGTCGCCGACTGGAAAATCCCCCTCGGCCCCTACACACCCGCACAGATCGCGGTCGCCGTCGTCGGCGGCTTCCTCCTCGCCAAGACCATCACCTGGTGGTCGTGGATGGGACCCGTCCCGATCGCGGCCTGGCTGCTCGGCGTCTGGGCAGTGCGCCGTCCGAAGATCCGGGGGCGTGCCCCGATACAAGCGGCCCTGGGCTGGCTGATGCTCGGCCGGCAGCCGCGCGGGGGACGGATCGGCGGACACGCCGCCCGCGACCGTACTCCCCACCCGCTGCTCGGCGGCTTCACCATCGAAGACACACCCCCACCCGCTGCCACAGCGCCCGCGCCACTGCGCGCATCCCAGCCCTCTGCCGACCAGTCCCCCCGTCGCAGCCCAGCCGCGCCGCACACGTCCGCAGCCCGCCGTACGACGGCGGCTGCTCCCGCAACGCCGGCCCGTCCGGCAGGTCCGGCAGGTCCGGCCCGTCCGGCGAGCCCGGCGAGCCCGGTGTCGGGTGTGCAGCAGCTGCTCGCCCTCACCGCACAGAACAGGGGTGCGCGATGAGAGTGCCGATCCGCCACATCGCCGGACACCTGGTGTGGTCGACGCAGGGCAGTGTGTGGGCGATCTACCGGCTGCACCCCGGCCCGGACTCCCGCGGCCGCAGTGAGGAGACCGTCCAGGGCACCTACGTGCCCGCCGCAGTCCGCGACGAACAACTCGCCAAGATCACCCACCTGGTCCGCTCCCTGTCCGGGGCTCCACGCCTGTTCGGGCTGTGCGCGCAGGTCGATCCGGGGGAGATCGCCCTGCGCATGATCGAGGGCATCGAACCGGCCGAGAACATGCCGGTCGACGGCGGACATCCGTGGGTGGAGAACGTCGAAGCCACGCTGAACCTGCTGGACGGTCAGGAGATGCACCGCCGCACCCTGTGGCTGGCCGTACCACTCCAGACCCAGAACACCGGCGGACAGATCTCGGCGTCACTCGGCGCGATGTGGGCAGAAGTGGCCCCCGCGTTGGGCATGCGGGCCGCGCCCGTGGCACGGCGTGAGGTGACCGCGTACCGCGAGCAAGCCTCCCGGATCGAGGCCGCGCTCGCCGGCGGCGTCGCTTTCCGCCCCGCCCGCCCCGCGGAGATCGTGTGGATGATCCAGCACGCCCTGCACCGCGGCCTGGCGGAGCCGCTGCTGGCCGAGGCCGAGAACAGCGAGCTCTACGGAGGGCAGATCCGCGAAGGAGTGCTGCACTCCCCCAGCTACGCCGACCTCGGCCAAGTACGCCTCCACGAAGGCGGCATCAACCCCGAACCCGACGACACCGACGACCTCAAGAACGCCGGACAGCTCACGCGATCGGGCCGGAAGGCCTGGTGGCGACTGAAAGCCGCTTCCCCGCTGCGACGGCGCTGGCTTCAGGTCGAAACCGACGCCGGCACCGGCTACCAGGCGCAGTTGGCGCTGGCCGAGTGCCCGCCCGCCGTCAGCCAAGACTCTGCTGATCTGTTCGCCCAGCTGGAAACCCTCGACTTCCCCGTCGACTACACCATCGACCTCACCCTCGTACCCGCCGAGAAGGCACGGCAGCAGGTACGGCGCAAGAAGAACGAACTCATCGACCAGGCCGACCAGTACGACGCCCGCCCCACCGGCATGCCCGCCTCCCTCTCCGAGGCCGCACGGGACCTCGGCGAACTGGACGCCCGCCTCTCCCGCACCTCGGTCGAGGTCGAGGTCCAGTCCGTGACCGTCCTGACGGTATGGGGGCCGACCGCCGCCGTCTGCGACGCCCGCGCCCACGCCCTGACCGCACTGCTCGGCGGCGCCGACTACCGCGCCGTGCGCCCCGCCGGACTCCAGGAAGCCCTGTTCACCCTCGGCCTGCCCGGCACCGCACGACCAGGCGCACTGCGCGAGTTCACCCAACACCAGATCTCCGAGGACTGGGCACTGGGCGGCGCCTTCACCGTGGGCGAGGTCGGCGACCCGGGCGGCATGTTCCTCGGCATCGACCTCGACTCCGGCACCACCCGCCCCGTCATGATCAACGTGGCGGACGCGCCGAAACAGGACGCGTCCGCGTCGATGGGCATCGTCGGCGACCTCGGCGCCGGCAAGAGCGTGCTGCAGAAACTGATCGCGGAAGCGGTGTGGGCGCGCGGCGGCTGCGCGATCTGCATCGACCGCACCCCGGTCCGCGAATGGGCGACGTTCGCCCGGACCGCGGCGAAGGGCCGCGTCCAGATCGTCGACGCCGCCCGCGCCGAGGTCTCCATCGACCCCCTGCGGATGTTCACCGGCCCCGAAGGCCGCCACTACGCCCTGTCCTACCTGACCCTGCAGCTCGGCATCGGCCCGATGAGCACCAACGGCGAGGTGCTGCACCACGCCGTCGAGCAGGCCGCCGCCGGCGAACAGCCCTCCATGCACCGCGTGGTCGAGGTCCTCGACGGGATGGCCACGAGCGAGGCAGGCAAACGACAGGACGCCGCCGCCACCCTCGCCGGCCTCCTCCGCGTCGTGGCCACCAACTCCCTCGCCGCGATGGTCTTCGACCCGGCGCTGCCACCGGTACGGCTGGACGCCTCCAGCACCTCCGACATGATCGTGATCACCACGACCGGCCTGAAGCTGCCGCCGAAGACAGCCTTCGACAAGCCGGAGGTTCTCCTCCAGCAGCCGCTGGAGGCGCTCATCGGCCGCGCGGTGCTCTACCTGATCGCCGCGATCGCCCGCCAGACCGCGTTCGAGGATCCCGAGCGGTTCACCGCGGTGGTCGCGGACGAGCTGTACTGGCTCACCTCGTCCGCCGAAGGCACCGCCCTGGTCCACGAGATCCTCCACGACGGCCGCAAACACGGCGCCGGCCTCCTCGCCGCCTCCCACGACGCCGAAGAACTCGGCCCCGACCGCGGCCTGATGGCCTACCGCGCGCTTGCCCGCACCACCGACCGCGAACGCGCCCGCCGCGGACTGGAGTTCGTCGGCCTCGATCCGGGCGACCCGGAGCTGCTGCGGCTGGTGACCACCGGCCTGTCCCCCGTCGGCCGCAAGGGCCGAGAGGGCGAATTCCTGCTGGCCTGCCCACGCCAGAACACCGGCCGGGTCAAGGCCGTCATCCCCCGCATCGCACGCATCGAGACATCCATCACCACCACACCCGGACACCGCCCCAGCGACGCCTCCCACCACGCGGGTTCAGCGGCCGAGCCGCTCGCCGGTGAGGGCACCGACCGCCCGAAGGAGCACGTTCAATGATCTCTTCCTTGTGGGACCGCTCCCGGCGCATCCGCGCGGCCGCGGCCGTCCTCACCGTGATCGCCGTGGCCGTCGGCGTGCTCGTCCTGGTTTGCGGGGTGGGCGTACCGGAGGGTTGGTGGCCGCACACCGGGCAAGCCTTCACAGCCAGTTCACCGCCCGCGCACGATGATCCGTGCCGCCTGATCCTGGGACGGGCCAAGGCGTACTGCGAACGCGGCACCGCACACACCGCCTCGGCCGAGCACCACGGCAGGACTGCGGCAGCATGGCGACTGCTGTCGGTCGGCGCGGGCCTGACCGCTCTCGTCGTCTGGCGGCGCCACGCCGCCCGGCAGAGGCGGCACTGACATGCGGCGCCCAGACCGCCGCACCCTGCGCTCGGCCGGGTTCGTCCTGCTGCTCACCGGCGTGTTCGTGATGGTCAACACCCAGGTCGTGTACGCAGCGAGCAACAGCAGCGAAACCGGGGACCTCCTCGCACCACTGAACATCACCTCCTCCGAAGGCGTGCCGATCAACGGCTACGACCTGGGCTCCGAGCCCGGCTCCATCATCGACTTCAAAGCGCAGGCCCTCGCGTTCGCCCTGTCCGGCCTGTTCACCCTGATCCGGCTGCTGGTCGGACTCGCCGGGTGGGCTATCCAACTCGCCTTCCAGTTCCCGCTGCTGAAGATCCTGATCCGTCCGGCGCAGAAGGTCGCCGACGCCTACGACCATGTAGTCGTCGACACGCTCGGACTGAAAGGTCTCCTGCTGGCCTGGAGTTTCGTCTTCGCCGGTTTCATGATCGTGCGCGGTCGGGTCGGCCGCGGGCTGGGCGAGATCTTCCTGACCCTGCTGATCGCCGCATTCGCCGCCTCCGCGTTCGTGCGCCCCGACTACCTCCTCACCCAGCACGGACCGCTCGGACAGGCGCAACAGGTGGCCGCCTCCGTCGCCCAGCAGAGTGTCAACTCCTACGACTGGGGCGGCAAGATCGCCTCCACCGACCCGTGCGCGGGGATGGCCGGCAACGCCGAACTCACGTGCCTGCAGCTGGAAGACGCGGCGCCCGTCTCCGCGGCGGAGGTGGCCCGTCCCCTCCAGGACTCGATCACCAACGCGCTGATCGTCAAGCCCTACATGCTGCTGGAGTACGGCCGCGTCCTCGATCCGGCGAAGGCGTCCGACCGCAAGGCCTACGCGATCCATCTGATGTGGGTGAGCGGTGGATACAAGGCCAGCACGACGGAGGCAGCCGACTGCAGCCAGCTCGAAGTATCCGCTCAGAGCTACTGCGAGCAAGCCCAACAGGAGAAGAAGAAGACCAAGGATGCCTGCCGCTGGGTCATCGGCGACGCCAAGGAGTTCTGCGAGCGCGGCCGCGACGCCAAGGTGTCCGGGAACACGCTGCCCGAGCTCACCCCGGGCAGCGCACTACTGGAGGCCACCAACCCTGTTGTCAACGAGGAGGACCAGGAGTTCGCCGCGTTCCTCTCCGACATGAAGAAGGCAGGTCCGGTCGGCAAGGCGTGCGCCGCCTACGCCGAGAAGCCCACCTGGTGGCGGGTCGGCGGCGCCGCACTGCTGCTGGTCGCCGCGCTGTTCATCTGCGGGATGTTGCTGTCCTCCGCGATCGTGCTGCTCGGTACCCAGGGCATCTGCGCCGCAGCGGCGGCCGCCGGCGGCGTCACCTTCGTCGCCGGCATGCTGCCCGGGCCACCGCGCCAGAGCGTGTGGAAATGGCTGTCCCTGTGGGGGATCGCGATCCTCGCGCTCCTCGCGATCTGCGCGTTCATCCCGTTCTTCGGCATCGCCGTCGACGCCACCATCACCAACGGCCCCGACCTCGTTGTGGAACGGATCCTGCTCATCGACGTGCTGGCGATCGCCGGCGCGGCAGGTCACCGCCGCCTGCTGAGCGGCATCACCTCCTTCGGCCGGCGCACGGCGATGCGGATGCGCTACGCCAAGGTCGGCGGCACCCACCTGCCCGGCGACACCTCCGAACTCGGCGCCGCCCTCGCCATGAACTCCCCTGCCGCGATGGGCGGTTACGGCGGCGGGCTGCGCATGTTCGCCGGCGGTGGGGGCGGCCGGTTCGGGCTGCTCGGCACCCGCTACCGGCTGCTGAGCGCGCTCACCTCCCTCGTCGACGGCGCCGGCATGCCGGTGGACACCGGCGGGATCCTCGCCGACGCCACCGCCGAAGCCGGACGCGGTCTCGCCCCGCTCACCGCCGCCGCAGCCGTCGGCGGTCTGGGCGCACGGCTCGGCCTGAAAGGCTCCCACTGGCTGCTGATCGGCAGGCGCCCGGACCGGGAGCAGCTGGCCAAGTGGCGCAAGCCCACCGCCGACGGCGACCCCGGCGGGGGCGGGCCGTGGGGCAGCGGACCTGGCGGTCCGGGCGGACCTGGCGGAGGTCCCGGCAGGCCCGGAGGGCCGCCCGACCGGTACCGCAACGACCAGGGCCAAGTCGTCAACCGCAACAACGGCCAGTTTCTGCACGACCAGAACTCCGACCGCACCCTGCTGTCGACGCGCGCCCACAACCGGCTGGTCCGTTTCCGCGGCTACCGCATCCTCAACCGGGGCGGCCGGGCCGCGTACGGAGGGACGGTCGGGCTCCCGGCCAACGTCCGCCGCGCCGGGGCGGGCGGCTCGCGCTACACGCAGGACGCACAGCAGCAGCTACGTGTGTGGGGCAACACCGGGCGCGAGGACGCCCGGGCCTGGGTCGACACAGGCCTCGCCGTGGCCCGGGTCAGTGGCCAGACCGGTCGGCTCCTCAGCCGTCGTCCGGCAACCACAACGACTCCGGCCACGCCGGCACCGGCCGTGCCTGCCCGCCCGACAGCACCACCACGGCCGACAGCGCCGGGCGGCCGCCCGCCCAGCCCCGGCCCAGGCACGCCACCCCGTGCGGGCGGCGGTCCCACCCCGCCGGCGCCTGCTCCGGCGCCTGCTCCGGCGCCTTCACGGACGTCCCGCCTCGCCCCCGGGCCCACGGCCCGTCCGTCAGGCGGGACCGGGCCCGCTCCGACCGGAGGCCACGGCACGGGCGGTAACGCGGGCACCGGCAACCAGGACCAACTGCGGGAGCGGATGCGGCAGGCCGAAGCACTGCGCGCCATGCGGGAACGGTGGCGGATCCAGGACGGTGAGGACGAGTGAGCCAACGCGGGCGCCGTATGAAGCGAATGAAGCAGTGGGGCTGCGTGGTCGCACTGCTGATGTTCGCCGCCGTGTGCTGCGCCGTACCCGTATCGAACGCGATCGGCGCCTACGTGGCACTGAAGACGGGGGCGAGCGACGACGGCGGAATCGCCGAGGGCGGCAGTGCCGCAGACATCCCGGCGCGCATGCTCACCGCCTACAAGAAGGCCGCCCAGCAAGTCGGCCAGTACGTTCCGAAGTGCCAGGGCATGCGCTGGCAGGTTCTCGCCGGGATCGCCAAGGTCGAGTCCAACCACGCCATCGGTCACGGCATCGCCGCCAACGGCGACATCACGCCGAAGATCTACGGAGTTCTCCTCAACGGCTCCGGCGCCGGAGGCAACACCACCGCCGTCGCGGACACCGACGGCGGCAAATGGGACGGCACCGCGAGCGGGGAGCGTGCCGTCGGACCATTTCAGTTCCTGCCCTCCACGTGGGAAAGCGTCGGCAAGGACGGTAACGGCGACAAGGTCGCCGACCCGCACAACGCCGATGATGCCGCCCTCGGCGCCGCCGTCTACCTGTGCGGAGGCGGCCGGGATCTGACGCAGGGTTCGCCGCTCAAGGCCGCGATCCTGCAGTACAACCACTCGGATGCGTACGTAGCCGACGTGCTGGGGTGGATCGCCCAGTACACGACGGCCGCCAAGGACCCGGACCTGACGAACGTCACGGGCAGGGTCCGCACCGTCATCGAGGCCGCCCTCTCCCAAAGGGGTGTCCCCTACTCCTGGGGCGGCGGCAACGCGCACGGCAAGTCCTACGGCACCTGCTGCTCCCCCAGCGGCAAGAGCGGCACCAACATCAAGGGCTTCGACTGCTCCGGACTGACCCAGTACGCCTACGCAAGAACCGGCATCACCCTGCCGCGCGTCGCAGCCGCCCAGGCCGGTGCCGGCCAGCGGATCCCCGCCGGTCTCGGGCCGCTCTTCCTCAAGCCCGGCGACCTGATCTTCTTCGCCACCGCGCCCGGACGCGATTCCACGATCTACCACGTCGGGATCTACCTGGGCAGCGGACAGATGGTCAACGCCCCCCGACCGGGCACCGTGGTGCGCCTGGACGCCGTCGACACGATGTCCGGCTACGCGGGAGGAGCACGGCTCCTGTGACCACCACCCCGCGCACACCGCGTCTGCTGGTGCTGTCCACCGTCATCCTCGCCGTCGCCGGCATCGCCCTGCTGGGCGTGCCGCACGGTCAGGAACCGTCGACGCCGACGGTGGCGGTGGCGGTGGCGCCCACCGTGCACGCGTCCACGATCCCGTCCTCGGCGGCCGCTGCGTCCGCCACGGGCAAGCCGGCCGCCGGCGCGGTTGCCAGCGTGACTCCCTCGGCAGCGACACCGTCGGCCGTCGAGTCCGCACTCCCACCGCACGGCGAGGGCGTGGCCGGCGACGGGGCTGTCCAGCGGAACCTGGTCGCAGCCTGGCCCGCCGATCTTCCCGCCACCGACGAGCGGAAGTTGCTCGCCGCCGGCCGCGCGCTGCTGCGCGCGGACGCCACCGGCATCGGCCGCACCACGTGGCCAAACGTCTTCCCTGACTCGGACCGGTCGCTGGCCCCGGCGTTCGCCACCGCCCGCTTCCGCATCCAGGCCGCGATCGCCCGCCGCGACCACAGCCCCGACAAAGCGGTGGTCCATCTGGTGTGGGCCGGCACCGATCGCGGCGGCACCTTCACCGACCTCAACATCACCGACTGGCACTTCACCCGCACCATCAAGAAAGGAGCCGTGACGTGGACTCCGCAGCCCCGTACCTGACCGCCCAGGCGGACCAGACGGCATCCGGTCAGGCCCTCAGCCTCATGGTCGGCGTCGTTCACGCTGTCGGCTGGGTGATCACCTACTGGTGGGTGGTGGCCGCGGCCGCGGTCGTCGTCTGGACGGCGAGCGAGGTGGTGGTGCGCCGCCTGGCGCGCAAGGCCTCGGCTGAGCGAATGGCGTTGGAGCTCGTGCCGTCACGGCACTTCGACCCCGGTTTCGAGGAGATCTTCCGCCGGGGTGTCCAGCTCGCCCGGGCCTCGACCTCCATGCCCTGGTGGGCGCCGCGCCGGTCGAAGACGGTGCAGGTCCGGATGCGTGCGGATGGCTCCAGCCCGTTGCGGTACCGGATCGAAGGCCCCGCGGGCGGCGAACGCCTCCTGTCGATCACACCGTTCGGTCCCGCCGTGACCGTGAACCGGGTCCGCCCCCTGGCCGACAAGCGCCGTGACCACGTGGTGCGGGCGGAGTTCATCCTGCGCGGCAAGCCGACCGCACCCCTGCGGGAAGTCCCCCTCGCCCCCGACCCGCTCCAGCCGCTGATCGACGCCGTCTCCGACCTCCGCGCCGAGCTGGGTGACCTGGCCGAGATCCGCCTCGACATCCAGCGTGCCCCCAAATGGACACTGCGCGCGCGTCGTCTGCAGCTGATGACGGACGCGCGGCGTGCGGAGCGGCGGGAGGCCGCGCGGGCCGCCCGGTGGATACGGCAGGACGCGACCGGTATCGAGGACTCGCTGTCCTGGCAGTTGCAGCAGTTGGTGGCCGGGAAGCAGGGCGGGGGCGGACGCCGGCTGGTCATGCCGCCGGTCCCCCGCCGGGTCGACCCGCAGGAAGCGCTGGGCAAGCTCTTCGAGGACGACCACCTGGTGCGCGTGCAGCTGCTCGTGATGTGCGCCTCCAATGTTGAAGGGCGTGCCCAGGCCCGTCTGGCTCAACTCCAGGCCGCGCTCGACGTGTTCGGCGGCGGCTCACGCTGGGCGATGCGCGGCTGGAGGGCGGGGCCGTGGCGGTTCGGCGCCGACCACTGGCCGACCAGGCGGAGTTTCGAACGCCGCTGGAATCTGGGGCACTGCCAGCCGCCTCGCCCGAACTGGGTCCGGCTGGAGGAGCTGACCGGGCTGCTCAAGCCACCCACGGTGCACTGCCGCCTGCCGCTGCTCGCCGGCGACCTGCCGACGTTCGAGCACAAGAATCCCGACCTGCTGCTGCAGGGCATCTACCGGAGGCCCGACGGTCGCCGACGCCTGGTCGCCACCTACGCGAGCGAGACTCTGTTCGAGGTCGGGGTGGGCAAAGCGGGCGGCGGCAAAACCGAGCGTGCGCTCGCCCAGGCGATCGGCTGGGCGCACGCCGGCGGCGGGCTGATGTTCGTCGACCCGCACCGCGACTCCTGGCCACGGGCCCTGCCGTTCCTGGCCCACGACCACCTCATGCAGCGGATCGCTCTGGTCGACCTGAACGCCAACGGGCTCTCGCCGCAGCTCAGTTGCTGGAATCCGATCGGCATGCACCAGGGTCAGATAGCGCACGAGGTCGTCGAGGCGACCGCGGATGCGTATGCGTCGGTGCTCGGCTGGGACGACGCCACCGCTCCGCGCGCGCTCACCATCTTCACCGCCGCTCTGACGGTGCTGGTGGCTGTCAACGAGGCTGCCTGCCAGGCCGGGAGGCCCGAAGACCAGGCCACGATCTTCCATCTGAGGTCCCTGCTCACCGACCCGGACTTTCGCCTTCCGGCGCTCACCGCGGTCCAGGGGCGCCTGGACGAGGAGACCCGTTCCTGGTGGCGGACGGTGTTCCCGACGCTGCCGGCCGACGCGTTAGGCGTCGTCCTCAACCCGATCGCCCGCCTGTCCGCGAACCCGGTGACCCGGGCGTTCCTGGGGCAGCCGGCCGGCATCTACAACATCCGTGCCGCGATGGACTCCCGGATGATCGTGTGGGTGTGCCCGGGCGGCAACGGGCCCACCGACCGGCTCATCACCGCGCTCCTGGCCCGCGACCTGCTGCGGGCCGTCCGCTCCCGCCGCGACACCCCGGAAGCCCAACGGGTGCCGTTCCGCCCCTACTTCGACGAGCTCATCACCCTCACGGGCGCGGCCCCGGAGACGATCGCCGCAATGTTCGAGGACTTCCGCAAGTACCGGGTGCACGTCCACGGCATGACCCAGTTACTGGCCCGCCTGCCCATCCCGGTACGGCTCTCCCTGGTACAGAACGCCTCCACCCTGGCGTCGACCGCGGGCTCGCAGTCCGCGATCGCGCCGATCACCGCGGAGTGGGGCGACCGTCCCAGCCCGGACGTGGTCGCCTCCCTGGACCGGTTCGAGCACTACATGTCGCTGACCGTGAAGGGCCGTCGTGTGGGTCCCGTCCGGATCACCGGCCCGCACCTGGACGACGTCTTCGCCGACTACGCCCGCCCGGGCCAGGTCGCCGCACTGGCGCGCGCCGCCCGGGCCACGGCCGGCACAGCACCGCTGGAGACGCTCACGGACCGGGCCTCAGCCCAGCTCACCCGCGTGAGCGGCTTCCTCGCCCAGCTCGCCAACGCCACCCCATCGAACGTCCAGTTGACCAAGAAGGGATACAAGTGACCGCCACCTTCGAGACTGCGCCGACCGCCGGAAAGCCGAGCCCCGTCGAGCCGCTGCCGCATCAGATCCTGGCCGTGCTCGGCCAGCACCGGATGGCGACCACGAACCAGCTCCACGAACTGCTGCGGCCCGGCGTTGCACACCAGACCGTCTCCGCGCCGCTGAACAAACTGCGCCGCAACGGCCTGGTCGACTACACCGTGCTGCCGCAGTCCAACCGGTCCCGCGCCTGGTACCTCACCAGCGACGGCGCCCGGCTGACGAGGGACTTCCCCGCTCTGCGGGGACGACCCCCGTACCCGATCAACTCAGCCACCGCTGCCTCGCTGAAGACACCACACACCCTGACGGTGCTCCGCAGCCACCTCGCCTTCGTCACCGACGCCCGCCGGCGCGGCGACGAACACGGCCACCTGGACTGGACACCAGAGGTAGCCCACCCCCTCAGCGACGGCGAGCGGATCATCGCGGACGCGGTGATGCACTACACCCTCATCGGTGACGACGAGCGGACGAAGCTGCGGGCGTTCGTCGAGGTCGACCGTACAACCATGGGCAGCGAACGGCTCGCCTCCAAACTGATCGAGTACGCGCGGCTGTGGTCCTACGAGCCACAGCAGATCGGCCGCCCGCGCTCGCGGCAGGCCGCCGCTCCCGGAGCGGTGTGGCTGCGCTGGTATCCCGTCTTCCCCCGGGTGCTGTTCGTGCTGACCGGCGCCACCCGGTACGTCCTGGGCAACCGGATCAGCGACCTGAAGGCCATGGTCGCGGAACACCCCCTCGTAAGCGCCCTGGCCCGGCAGGTACCGATGGGCGCGGCAGTCCTGGAGGACCTCGAAGAGCACGGCCCCACCTCCGACGTGTGGATGCCGCTGGCCGGCGGCGAGCTGCGGCCGTGGACCCAATTGTGAGGCAGGGACGAGCTGGTACCCGGATGTCCGTCCTGATCGCAGCGGCTGCCTTGCCCGGCTCGCCACCGCGCCGTCACGCGCGCCTTTCGCGGCCGGCTCGTCGGCGCTGAAGCTGCTCCTCGCGAGCTTCGAGGAGCGCTTCCAGGTTGGGGTATAAGCGCGGCCAGGTATCGGGGGGCGCCAGGGTGCCGTGGCGCAGTGCCTTCACCGCGATCGCCAGGTGAACTGCCAGGTGGTGTTGTCCGATCACTGCGAGCCACCCGGCGCACCAGGGCAACGGCTGGGCGCCGTCGGGCTGTTCGAGGGAACAGTCCACGACAGGTGCCTCAAAGGTCGCTAGTTCGCGAGGTCTGCCGTTGGCGCGTGCCAGCAGATCCATGTCGTGATCCGATGCGGCTGTGAGATCGGTATCCGTACGCCACAGGCACCGGGCGCATGGATGGTCTCGTGAGTGGTACGTCGCGCCGGGCTCGAAGGCCAGGACCGTAACGTGGACCGCATCGTCGCTGTGCGGTCCGCTGGCGTGCTCCACGTTCGTCTCCCCATGGATTCGGCTGCCTGGTATCGGCCAGTTAGGAAGCGCTCTTCCATTCCTGTTCGCTCAGCGGAGCCCGGCTCAGGTGGGGCTGCTTCGGACCGAAGATCATGGGGATGAGCATGTCCGGCGAGAAGAGCCGCGTAGCTGGCGTCTCCAGACTCATCACGTCCAGCAGAGCCGCGAGCGCGCGTGGATTGCCGGTCCCGGTGGCCACCGCCTGGTCGACGAATCGGGCGAGGAGCCGCTCCAGTGCGTTGGGGGGTGTGTCGGTGGCGCCGGGGTAGAGGGCGTCCTGTCCGACGGCGAGGTCCCAGGCGGCGGCGACCGGGCGGGCGGCGGCACGCTGGAGGCGCTTGGCGGTGCCGGGTGCGGTGATGCTGGTGGTGCGCAGGATGTCCCGGACGGCTATCGCGCACTGGGCGGCGACTGTCAGGCCGTGGCCGTAGACGGGGTTGTAGGCGGCGATAGCGTCGCCGAGGACCGTGTAGCCGTCGGGCCAGCGTTGTGCCTTCTCGTAGTAGCGGCGGTGGTTGGCGGTGCTGCGTGTGGTGGCGATGTCTCCGATCGGTTCGGCGTCCTTGAGGAGTTGACCGATGACGGGGTCGCCGAGGTTGAGGGCGAAGTCTTCAAAGGAGCCTGGGTCGCCGGTCGGTTCTCCGCCGCGGGTTCCAGAGAGGGTGACGATCCACTGGTTGTCTTCGATGGGCAGGATGATGCCGCCCTGGCCGGGGGCCTTGGCTGGGTTGGCCTGGACGTTGATGAGCGGGAAGTTGTCGTTGGCGGTGGTGCCCGGGGCTCGGTAGCGGCGGGTGGCGTAGGCGACGCCGGCGTTGACTTCCCGCTCGGGAGCTTTGGGAAGACCCAGTCCTGCGAGCCAGGCGGGGCTGCGGGAGCCGCGGCCGGAGGCGTCGACGACGAGGTCGGCGTTGAGGGTGAGCTCATCACCGCCGGTGCTGACGCGCAGGCCGGTGACGCGGGTGGCATCGCCGACGAGTCCGAGCGCGGTGGTGTTCTCGCGGAACGTGACGTTCGCCAGAGCGCGGACGCGGCCGCGCAGCACGGAGTCGAGGAGGTCGCGAGAGCAGACGAGATTGCGGTGATGGGTCGCTTCGAAGCGCCGGAACCACAGTTCATTGGGGCTTCGGGAAACCATGTCGCCCATGATGCGGACGAGGCGGCCACCCTTGGAGACAACGTCGTCGGTGACGCCGGGCAGCAGGTCGTTGACGGCTTTAACTCCGCCGCTCCACACCAGGTGTGCGTGGCGGGCTTGCGGGACGCCGCGCCGGGGTTTGGCTCCGTCGGGTAGCAGGTCGCGTTCGACGATCGTGACGTCGGCGACCTCGGTCAGGGCGGCTGCCGCGAAGAGCCCAGCCGCGCTTGCCCCGATGACGACGACAGTAGGGTGGCGGTTCGTAGCACTACGAGGCATAGGTATCGGCGCTTTCTGTGGTCACCCGCTGGCGGATGCTGTCGACGAGACGGGGGCGGTGCAGGGCCTGCGCGATGGTGTCGATGTGCTCGTGGATGTCCGTGCCGAACTCAAGCTGCCGAGCTGTGAGGCTCTCTGGGCAGGGCCTACCGCCGCAGTGGGCGTCGATAGCTGCGCGGACGGTGACGGCACGGGCCACGTCGTGGGCCTTTTCCTCGGCGTAACCGGCCGGGGTCGCGCGGCACGCCCTCTGGTAAAGGTCCTGGTCGAAGTAGGGGGCTAGGACACGCAGCGCGTCGTGAATGCGCTGTTGGCGCTGCACCAGGCGGAGGTCCAGCGGTACCCAGAGGCCGAATCGAGCCCGGGCTGAGGAGGGTGTGACATCCCGCAGGGCCCGCCACAGTGAGCGCAGGCGCCAGTACTCGCGCCGGTCGCGGATCCACTTCTGCTGAAGGGGTCCGGCTTGGGGAACGATGAACCCCATGGCGACGAGGATGCCCGCTAGGAGGGCGAAGGGCGGCGCGATGTTGGTGCTGAGGCCGTCCCAGTTGTGACCCGACCAACGAGCACTGATCGCTGCCAGTTTCGCCCCGTCGAAGACGAGTCCTGAGGCGAAACCGAGCTGGAGGAAGACGACGCCCGATTTCAGCCAGCGGTTCTCAACCTCGGGGAACCACTTGACCAGCATGTAGGCGGCGACCAGGGACGTCACCATGTGGGCGCCCAAGTACAAGAGGATGTGCTCGCTCATCCAGGGAGTGCTGGCGTAGTAGGTATCGAGGTCGTAGATCCTCGGCTCGGGCACATGTGCCAGCAAGAACGTCACCCACAGCATGACGACGATGCCAGCGTAGATCCAGTAGATACGGCGCATCCGGCGCTGACGCTGGGGGGACGGTTCCTCCCGCCACCTCATGATCATGGTGAGGGCGGTGGCGCAGAACGCGGTCAGGAAGCTGTAGATCCAGGGTGATGCGATGTTGGGGACGCCGGTCAGATGGTTGAGCCGTTTGATGTTGACTGGCGTGACAGAGATGTTGACGGCCGTGGCGAAGGACAGCAGGAGCGTGGTGGCCTTGACGTTGGGGTCGCGCCAGGCCCGCACGAAGGTGGGTAATTTGAGGAGGACGGCGGTCGCCAGGAGCGCGGTGGGGATGGAGTAGGGGATGTGGAAGCAGAACGTCATAAGAGGTTGACGTCACGGTTGAGCAGGGAGAGGTTGATGCGTCCCTCGACGGTCGTGTCGCTGACCGGCCCTTGCGCGTACCGTCCCCTCATCCAAGGCCTCGCGGCTCGGCCGAGCAGGAGGCCGAAGGTCTCCGCGTCCACCTCGTGTTCGTCGGCGGACTGGGCCCGGGCCGTTACGGTCAGGAATGCCTCCCCGGACACATCGTGTTCGTCGAGGATCTGTTCGACGGCACGCCGGACCGCTTCGGGCGCCTGGGGGGCTCCGAGCACGCGGGCTGCCGCCGACACTCCGGCCGTGTGATGGTCTGTGCCGTCTTCCTCCTCGTGCCACAACTCGTGGCCGAGAATGACGAGTTGGGCCTCAGGAGCAGTGGCTTCCTCGACAACGATGAGCGATCGGTCCCCGAAGTCCAGGCGGACACCGGACATCCCGGCATCCGGCGGAAATGAATGGAATTTGAGCGTTATGGGCCGGCCGCCTTTACGGACGCTCATGGCCCGGCAGAACTGCCGCATGACGTCCCGGGGGTCGGCCGGACGCTGGAGTGTTTTCGATGCTTCCTCGCCCAGGGCGCTGAGCAGCGACTTCATCGCCTTGGTACTCATTTGCCGGACTCTCCCTCCTGCGGCAGCACCGATTGCAGCACTCCCTTGAGGACACGTTCGATCTGTTCTCGTGTCATGGAGCCGTCCTGCCTCATATGCGCGGTTTCCACGCCGTACTGGCGCAGGAGCAGCGCCAAAGCGTCTGTCTCGGGGACCTCCAACTGCCGCAGGGTGGGCAGCAGTACGCGGTTGAGCGCTTCGTCGGCCGGGGCCGTGAAGAAGCGTTCGCCGTCCTCGACTCCGAAGTACGCCGCCAAGTGATGCAGGAGGTCGATGTTCGGCGTCTTCTTTCCCTCGCAGACATTGCGGGCCCAGACGTCGGAGATCCCCAGCTCCGCATGGATGTCGGCGGCCAGTTCCGACATGCGTTTGCCGGTGCGGGCCAGGTAGGCGGAGCTGACGACCTTCAGGCGCGCGCAGACGCGTTCATTGACCGAATCGGCTGGCGGTTTGCGGCCCTTCAGCAGGCGGCCGATGACCACGTCCGGCAGAGCCGTCCTGGCGGCCAGTACCTGCGAGTCGAAGATGTCGGCACGCTTCAGGCCTTGCTCATTGATCAGCTCGTCCAAGCGCTGAAGCGTCTCGGGCAGTGAGATGTATGGCTCCAACGAGGTTCTCCCTACGGGCCCGTGGGGGCAGCGGCTCCTGCCTACATGTGCATGGGAGGGTACGCGCAAATTTCACTGTTCTCAACGATCGTTTATTGGCCATGTTCGATCGTTGAATTCCCGGCGTTCTTCACAGATGGGGCTAGACCCTCTCTCGGCGCCACAAGACGGCATCGCTCGACCATCCCGCGATTGAACGATCGTTTTGAATATCAGAACTATCGTTGACACACGGTGTTTGCGCGTTGCAATATCACGGGGCAGCGGAGGTGAATCGTCCGACTACCAGGCGTGATCACCGTCGTTGGTGCTGTCGGACCGCACCCAACCCCTGGGAGACACCCTTGCACGCGCCACGCACACCATCTGACACCCGCCGCGCGCGGTTTGGTTCCCGCCCCCGCGGTGTGGAACAGCTCCTCCCACTGCTTCCGGACGCTCTCCGAACCCCCTAAACGGGGGCTGCCGGAAGCACCGGGCGGGGGCCGGTCCTGTCCCACCGTCGCAGGACCGGCGCCCGCCCACGGTCCAGCAACCGCCGCCCGCCGGCCGTGCTCACGCATCGGACCGCATCCGCGCAGGCGCCAGCGTCACCGAGCAGCCAATCCGCACGGAAGACAGCGCGTGCAGCGCCGTCCGGCGCTGCGGGCCAGGTGCTGGACCTCCTCGGTACCCGTTCTCGCCGCACCAACCTCACAGGAAGGACGCGCTCATGAGCAAGTCACCGCTGACACACCGCGGCAGGCCGGGACGCCGAAGCCGTTGGCGTGCCACCTGGGCATCGGATGCGGTTATGCCCCGGCCAGCGACGCCGACCGAAGAGCACCTCCTGGTCCGAGAGCCGCAGGCCGCCCTGTCCGCCCTACCGCACCTCCCGGACGAGCCCTCACCAGTGAACCTGTTCAGAGTGCCCGCGGGTGAGGTAACCACTCCCTGGTTCGACCTGAGTCGGCTGCGCCGGATCCGTTGCACCGACGCGCCGCCGGAGAACACGCCATGACCACCGCCGCCTTACGAACCCACAGGCTGTCGGCAGCAGACTGGAACCAGTGGGCCGCATCTTTCCCGCCGGTCGCCGTCAGTGCGGCCGAGAGCGCACTCTTCGATCAGGCCGCCGCCCCGCACCCCGGTATGACCGCCATCGATCTCGCGTGCGGCACGGGTCAGTGGACACGCCAACTTGCCTCCTCGGGCATCGCGGTGACCGGCTACGACTTCTCCGACGAGGCCCTGCGGCGGGCCGAAGCGGCAGCGCCTTGCAAAGGCCTGTCGTACGCGCTCTGGGACATCGTCGCCGATCCGATACCCGGCCATCTGGCGCCCGGCAGCCTCGATGTCGTCACCTGCCGCTACGGCCTGCCGTATCTGGAACCCGGCCGACTCCTCACGGACGTGGGCCGCTGGCTGAAGCCGGACGGCGTGTTCTACGCACTCGTGCACGTCACCGCAGACGCTGACCGCAACGACGGCACCGAACGGAAGGCTCACGACGGCGATCCCGCGGGCCCGGCCCCGTTCGACCTCGGGCTCACCGAGGCGCATCTCGGCGACATCGGCGCCGGCTGGGCGCGTCGCGAAGTGCACCACCTCGACCACGGCCACCGGACGATCGTCCTGAGCGGGTACGGCAGCCCTCCTCCCCAGCATCCGCCGCCGGTGAACAGCCCCATCCCCACGGGACTCAAGCCGCCCGACCAGGTGCTCCACGACGGCGCACGTGCTCGGCCGGTCGCCCAGGCGGCCTTCTCCGTAGCCGTCGCCCGTGCGCACGGAGGTCCGGGCATATAGCCGGCCGGCGCCCCCGCCTGCGCCGCACAGGCCTGAGTGGCCGCCTTGACCGCTCCCGGCTCGTACCGGCTCCCCGTACCGGTCCGCGCCGGGAGCTACGGACGGGGGCCTGACTGACTGACCAGGCAGTCAGGCCCCCGTCACGTGCCCGCATCGAGTGCCGAGCCCAGTGGGTGAGATCCGGCAAGACGCACCTCGCGTCCGACCGGCCCCGCCTCTGCCTGGCGGCCTTCTTCCTGCGGACGTCCCGTTCCATACCGCTCGACCGGAGCACTCCGGGTTGAGGAGGAATCATGCGCCGCTTCCGTCGGCAGCGAGCAAGGGCCGACTTTGCCTGTCCCGCACCCAGGCACCGAGGGCTGTGCGTGCTGGAGATCGTCGCCGCCCAGCCCACCACCAAAAGTGCCGAGGCCCTGGAGACGGCGGTCGTGGTGCAAGGAACGTTCTCCGAGAAGGAACTCCACGATGTCCGCACGAGCCATCCCGGACGCTACGTCACGCTCGACGACAATGTTCTCGTCCTCTGGCCCGGCGGGCAGATCTCATGACATCAGGCCGCGCCGTATCGGCCGCCTCCTCACGCGAGCAGTTGATCCGGCGGAGCAACAGATCGTGCGCGAGGAGAGGGCAAGAACGCTCCGACCAGGACCATCTGCCAGAAGGGACGGACATAGCGCCATGCGAACGTGCTTCATCATCCCGCTGCGCAGACAACTACTCACACCGGTCCTTGCCGCAGGTCTGATCCTGGGAGCCTCAGGCTGCGCAGGCGTCGGCAACCAAGACGGCGGCGCGATGACCGCGGCTTCGGCAACCAGCGGCTCCGCCCCGCGCGAGAAGCAGGGCCTGGGCGGCACAGGGCTGGCCGAGCTCCAGGGCCAGAACGGCCTGGCCCTGACGATCACATCCGCCGACCGGGATCCGGCCGACTACCTCACCGTCCGCGGCGACCTCAAGAACGACGGGACCCAAACGGCCGTCGTACCCGCCGAGTTGCGCGGCGACGAGCTCGCCGTTCTCAGGACCGGACCGTCGCTGGCCGGAGCCACGGTCACCGACTTCGTGCAGCGCAAGCGCTACTACGTGCTGCGCGACACGAGCGGCCATCCCCTCACCACGACAGGACTCACCGCGCTGAATGCCGGGGAGAGCGTCCACGTCTTCATGCAGTTCCCCGCACCACCAACGAGTACGACCTCGGTCGGCTTCCAGCTCCCTCTGTTCGACACCGCGACCATCAACATCTCTGGGTGAGGTGAGGTACCCATGCGGCCACTACCGTCTCGCCTCACGGTCGGGCTCCTCGCGCTCACCACCCTGGCTGCGGCCCTCAGCGCGACCGCCGCCAGCGGTGTCCAGGAGACCGTGGCCTTCCCGGCCCATAGCGGCACCGGCCTCGTGCTGCACGGCGGTGCCACACTCGCCCCGCCCAAGATTCTCGACATCGGCTCGGACCCTGTCGCCGTCAGCCGAGTGGTCGCGAACCAGGACGGCTCCGAACGGCGCACGGAAACGAACACGGAGGTGACGTACGCGCTCCAGGCCGAGGTGCTGTTCGCCAAGGACAGCGCACTGCTGAGCGGTTCGGCGCAGTCCCGCATCGCCGCGATCGCCCGCGCTATCAGCCAGCAGCAGCCGGTGAGGGTCCGCATTTTCGGCTTCACCGACAGCCTCGGCTCCTCGGCCCACGGCGACGTGCTGTCCGCGCAGCGGGCCCAGGCCGTGCAGGGGGTCCTGGCCAACGAGCTCCCGACGACGGTCAGCTTCGAGACCCGGGGTTTCGGCGAACGTGATCCGGTCGCGTCGAACACCACGGAGGCCGGCCGGAGAGCGAACCGACGCGTCGAGATCTCCTTCTCGCGGACGTGACGTTGGCCGTAGGAGAGAGGCGGAGCCGGCACGACGAACCGACATCCAGTTCTGAACGTGACCAGGTACATCCCGAGTTGTACGAGTGAACTCACTGAACTAGCTGGGGAGTTGACCGGCAAATGCGCGAACTTGCGGCTCCGCAGACGCATCACCACAGCCGGCTCTGGCCGCCAACCCAGACCGCCGTGCGCCGACGACCGCCAGTGATCATGCCGCACCACGTCGTACGGGGAGACAATGTGACACGTGCACAACGACGCCCGGGAGGGCTCACCGCTGTCCGCATCCGGGAGTACGCAACCGCTGTACTGATCGCCGGCGGTCTGCTGCTGGTGACCGCCTGCGGAGGCGGCGGTGAATCCGGCTCGTCCGCCAAGAATTCGCCGCCGGCCAGGAGCACTTCTACGCCGCCGACCTCTTCCGCACGGACGGATCCGCAGGCTCAGGCCAAGGCCGCCGTTCTCACGGCGTACGACGGTTTCTGGGACGCCCAGGTCAAGGCGTACGCACAGGCCAGCATCAAGGGCACGGACCTGGAGAAGTACGGCACGAAGAAGGCCCTGGGCCGTGCCATGGGCGACGTGCTGGTCATGCAGAAGGCCGGCACCGCCACCACGGGCGCTCCGACGCACGACGCGAAGATCACGTCCCTGACGCTCACCGGCGCAACTCCGAAAGCCACCGTGCAGGACTGCCTGGACATCTCGAACTGGAAGACCGTCACGAGGAAGACGGGCGCCGTGCGGCCATTCCCGTCAAATCAGCCCTTGCGATACGTGACGACAGCTACGGCGGAGAAGTGGGGGAAACAGTGGATGATCACAGAGGTCACGCCAGACGGAACGCACACGTGCTGAACCGCTCCATCCTGGCCACAGTCCTGGCTACCGCAGCGCTCTGCACGCTGCCCGCGGCGTCGGCGAGCGCCGACGACGACCCGGTGATCGGTGGCGACTGCCCCGGCGCGAGCTCCTACGTCACGGTCTGCGAACAGCAGCCGGGAACCTCAAACGGGCAAAGCCCATCGGGCGATCCGACCGCCAACGGGTCGGACAAGGACACCCGCCCCCAGCTGTGCTCGGTGAAGCGCCTCGATCCTCAACCCCCCGCCAGCGATCCGGTCTGGGACGGCCACAAGCCCGGCGACGGAGCGATCTACACGCGCATCTGCCTGAGCGACGCACTCGCGGCCGCTGCAGGAGCACAGATCGTCTCCCAGGTCTTCTGGGCGGCACAGGCCCCCGCGGTCAACGTCGACCCCGAGCAACTGGCGCGCGAGGCCGTGGACCGGATGCTGCTGACCGGCCCGAGCATCGCCAGCCCGCGCGCCGCCGGACAGTACGTGGTCGGCGTACCGATGTGGATGTGGGTCAACGAGAGCCCCACCACGTACGGACCCAACACCGCGTCCGCGGCACTGGCCGGTGTGACGGTCACCGCAACAGCGAAGGTCAGCAATATCAAATGGTCCTTAGGTGATGGAAGCGCGCTCATCTGCGACGGGCCCGGCACCGAGTACGCGGCCACGTACGGCAAGCGGGAGTCCCCGACGTGCGGTCACACGTACAGCACGGCGTCCGCCTCTCAGGCCGGAGGCAAGTACGCCCTGACCGCGACAGCCAAGTGGACGGTCATCTGGCAGGTCGTCGGAGGTGCCGGAGAGACCGGCCAGTTCACCGAAACCCGTCAGTCCCAGATGCAGGTGGCGATCGGCGAACTCCAGGTCGTCAGATAACGCCACCGGAAGGATGAACGTTGAGCAGGACCAAGACCCAAGAACGCGCGGAGACAACAAGCGCGACCGGAGTCCCCCAGCAGGGGCAGGTGGCTGCACCGGTCGCTCCGCCACGAGTATCCGCCCGCAGGCGCCGACCGGGCGTGATCGCCCTGTCGCTGGCGCTGATCGCCGCTGGCGGAGCGGGTGTTGCCGTCTTGCTGCTGCAGGTCGGCCACCGCACCCAGGTGATCACCGTGGTCCGCGACGTCCAGGTCGGCCAGATCCTCACCGAACAGGACCTCGGGACGGCCTCGATCTCCCTGGACCCGGCGGTGAAAGCCGTCCACGCGGACGATGCGAAGTCGCTGGTGGGCAAGCGGGCGGCCGTGGAACTCAAGCCCGGCTCGCTGCTCACGCCGTCACAGGTGACGGAAGGCTCCCTGGTGAAGGCCGGGGAGCAGCTGGTGCCGATCGGGCTCAAGCCCGAACAGGTTCCCGCCACCAGCCTGGTGCCCGGCCAGAAGGTCGAGCTGGTGCACGTGCCCGCGCAGGACACCACGGACACCGACAAGGCGTCCGCCGCGCCGGAGACGATCACCGGGCGCGTCGTGAAAGCATCCAAAGCCGCCCCCGGAACCGGAATCGTCGTCGTCGACGTCGCGACCTCCGCCACCGACGGCCCCACCGTCGCCGCGTGGGTATCAACCAACGCGTTGCGTCTGGTCCTCACCGCTCCGGACGGCAGCTGATGGCGGTCATCGCGCTGACCGGCTGCGCCGGCGCACCGGGGGTGACGACCAGTGCGCTCGCGCTGCTGCTGTCGTGGCCGCTGGAGCCGGGCCGGAAGATGATCCTGGCCGAGTGCGATCCGGACGGCGGGGCCGTGCTGCACGGGCTGCTGCAGGGCACGCTCGGCGAACGGTACGGGCTGCGCAACCTGTCGGTGGCCGCCCGCACGGGGGAGTTCGGGGACGCCTTCTGGCGGCAGCTGATTGATCTGATCGGTGAGGACGGACAGCGGGGGTCACCGCGTGACCGGCTGCTGCTGCCGGGCATCACCGACCCCGCGCAGACGGCGAGTCTGGGCTCGGTGTGGAAAGGCCTGGCGGCCATGTTCCGGGGTATTGAGGCCGACTACGGCCACGACGTCCTGATCGACCTCGGCCGCAGCGGGGCCTTCGGTCCTTCCGGGGTGCTGGCCGATCAGGCTGATTCCGTGATCGTGGTGGTGCGCAACACCCTTCGGTGTCTCCAGGCAGCGCAAGCCCGGGTAACGGCGCTGGAAGAACGCGTCGGGGACGTCGGCCTGTTGGTGATCGACGAAGGCCCCTACCCCGCCGGCGAGATCCAGCGCGTGCTGCAGGTGCCCGTCGTGGCGACACTGCCGTACGCGCCGGAGGACGCCCGGGTGCTGTCCGACGGCGCCGAACAGCCCCGCCGCTTCACCAAGTCGCCGCTGATGAAGGCCGCCCGCACGAGCAGTGCCCTGCTGGTGCAGCGAGCCGCCGTACGACGCGCCCGCCTCGCGCAGCGCCGCGCCTTCGCCGGCGGGGAGGCGAACCGTGGACGCTAAGCCTCTACACCCCGATCCCTCCGTGGCTCCCCCGCCCGGCCGCCCTCAGCCGGCGTACCGGACAGAGGCCGGAACCGCTTCGAGTCCACACACGGTCGGCGCCACCGCACCGCAGATCACGGTCGACTACCAGGCCGCCCGGAACATCGCGGCCCAAGTCGCCCGGAAACGCGAGAAGTTACTCAAGACCGTCCCGGACATGGACCGGGACAGCGAGGAACAGCTCTGCCTGAACTGGATCAACGAGGCGGTCGCACTGTGGTCGGACGCGCACGCGATGACACCGCACGAGGACGGGGCGCTGCGGCGTGCCGTCTACGACCTGCTCTACCGGGCCGGGCGGCTACAGCCGTATCTGGACGACAAGCGGGTCGAGGACATCATCATCCAGGGCCCGCACGAGGTGTGGCTCGACTACGGCGACGGCGAACGCCGGATGGTTGGCCCGATCGCGGACTCGGAAGACGAACTACTCGAACTGCTAAGGGAGTTGGCCCGCGACTCCGGACACAACGAGCGGACCATCTCCACCGCCAACCCCACCCTCGCCCTCTCGCTGCCTGACGGCTCTCGCCTTCAGGCGATCACCGGGCTCGGGCCGATGACGTACGTGGTCATCCGCCGCCATCGCGTCTCGCAGGCCGACCTCAACGACGTGGTGCAGCTAGGGACGATCGACCCGATCCTGCGGGAGTTCCTCGGCGCGTGCGTGCGCGCGGAGAAGAACGTCATGATCGCGGGCAAGCAGAAGGCAGGGAAAACCACCCTGTTGCGGGCGATGCTCAAGGAGTTCGACCCGGAGTGCCGTTTCGGCACCGTCCAGACCGAGGATGAGCTGTTCGCCCACACCAACGGCTACCACCGCCAGGTCGTTTCTCTGGTCGGGCGCCAGTCCAATGGAGAGAAGGACGTCACCGGCCGTGGCGCGGGCGAGATCACGCTGCTGGACCTTATGCATCCCGCGCTGCGGATGTCGTTGGAGCGGATCGTGGTCGGTGAGGTCCGCGGCCCGGAGATCGTTGCCATGATGCAGGCGTTAACGAACGGGTCCGGCGGCAACCTGTGCACGATCCACGCGCGTCGCCCGGACATCGTCTTCGATCGGATCGCCGAGCTGTATGCGCTCGCCCAGTCCAACCTGTCGGAGCAGCTCGCGTACCGACAGACCGCCAACGGCCTGGACTTCATCGTCTACGTCGACATGAAGGACGAGACACGGATCGGTGGCCGCCGCCACCGCTACGTCTCCCATGTTCTGGAGCTGACCGGGATCGGCGAGTCCGGCCGTCCGGCGACCAATGAGATCTTCTCCCCCGGAACGGAGTTCGGGGATTTGCGGGCGGTGCCGCGCATGGACCCGGGCTGCATCGACGACCTGCGCCGGGTGGGCTTCGACTCCGGCCTGCTCCAACTGCCCTACGGGGCCTGGGAGCATCCGCTTGCCCTGAAGGTGGGGGCCGGCCGGTGATCCTGTTGTGGGCGCTGCTCAGTGGCCTGGCCGTCATCGGCGGTCTGCTTGGCGTCATCGCCGGTGTGGTGGGGACGTCGGCGCCGCGCCGGGACTCGCTGATCGAGTGGTGGAAGGCCGGCCGTGGCGGGGCGGAGCTGGGCGAGGCTGTCCGGCTTCGGCGGCGCACCCTGACGGTCGCGGCAGTGGTGGTGTTCGTGGCCGTGTGGCTGGTCTCCGGGAATTTCGTGGCCGGTGCGCTGCTGGGTGCGGCGGTGGTCGGAGTGCCCTGGCTGATCTCGCCGGCGCAGATCGCGCAGGAACGCATCGGGCAGTTGGAGGCGCTGAGCGCGTGGACGCAAAAGCTGGCCGGGCTGCTTCGGCTGGGCATGGGCCTGGAACAGGCGCTGATCGCAAGCCGACGGGGTGCCCCGGAGGAGCTGGCCGGGCAGATCGTCAACCTGTCCGACCGGATCCGGCTGGGATGGCGACCCGAGGAGGCCCTGCGTGCTTTCGCTGAGGAACTCGACGACATCACCGCCGACAAGGTGGCGGCCGCGCTGATCCTCTCGGTCAACGACCGCGGCCCGGGCCTCGCCCAGGGCTTGGAGGACCTGGCCTCGACCGTTCGCGAAGAGGTCGCCGGCAAGCGGAAGGTCGAGGCCGACCGGGCCAAGAGTCGTACAACCGTACGGTGGATGACGCTAATCACGCTGGGCATCGTCGTCGCCGGGTTCTTCGTGCCGTCCTTCACCCGCCCCTACAACACGCTGCTGGGCCAGCTGGCGTTGGCGTTCCTGACCGCCGGGTTCTTCGCCACGCTCGCCCTGATGCGCTCGCTGGGCACCTTCCGGCACATCGCACGGTTCCTGATCGCCGATGCGCGCAGCACCGTCCGCCTGCCCGCGCCCGTGGTGGAGTCGGCCGCGGAGCGCCAACTTGAAGGAGTCGGTCCGTGAACCTGCTTCCTGTCGTACTGGCTGGCGGCACGGTGGGTGCCGGCGCCGCCCTGTTCGTGCGTGAACTCCTGCAGCCGCAGCCCGCGTTGGCGGCGGCCTTGCAGCGCACGGGGCCCGCGAGTCTGAGCATGCCCGAACCGGAGCTGGACCGGGAGGAGGTGTGGGGGCGTTGGCTGCTGGCCCACCTCGAGCACCTGCCCGGCGTACGCGTCCCGGCCAAGAACCTCGCCCTCCTCGGACAGGGGCGGGGGCAGTTCATGCTGAGGAAGACGGCGCTCGCCGCGCTCGGCGTGCTGTGCCCCGTGCTGGTGTCCGTCCCATGGATCATCGCGGGCGTCTCCCTGCCCTTCTACGTGCCCGCAGCCGCCGGACTCGCCATCGCCGCCCTCCTGTTCATGACGCCCGATCTTGCTGTACGCGACCAGGCCAAGCGGGCCCGGGAGGAGTTCGCGCACGCCCTGTCCGCCTACCTCGACCTGGTGGCGCTCAAGCGGGCCGCCGACGCCGGCCCGGCAGAGGCACTGGAGAAAGCCGCCCATGTGGGGCGGGGCTGGCCGTTCCTCTATCTGCAGGGCGCGCTGCGCCGGGCCCGGCTGGAGAAGATCCCGCCGTACCAGGCGCTGTCCGAACTCGCCGACGAGTACGGCCTGCCCGTCCTGTGCGATGTCGCCGACATCATGCGCGGCTCGGCCACCGACGGCGCCGCCGTCTACAAGGCCCTGCGGGCCCGCGCCTCCGCGCTCAACACCGAGCTGCTCGCCAACCAGGCCGCCGAAGCCAACGCGGCCAGCGAGAAAATGACCGCCCCCGGCGCTCTCCTCGCCGTCCTGGTCATGCTGCTGATGGCGTTCCCCGCAGTGATCCGCATGCTCACCGTCTGACCCTTTTCGACCTTCGAACTCGCTCAACCTGGTGGAGGAGCACGCCCGATGAAGTACACCGCCCTACGGTCCAACCGCGCCGTCCGCTGGCTGACCACACGTTTAGAAGAGGCCTCCCGACAGCCGGACCGTGGCGATATCAGCATCACCACCGTCATCATCTGGGTCGCCGTCGTCGGCGGCGCCCTGGCGATCGCCGGCACGATCGCCGTGGTGATCGCGAAATACAACCTGAGCCTGAGCGGGATCTGATGCCGAGCGGCGCCCGTATCCGGGCCTGGTGGCGTGGGCGGCGCTGGGGAGATGACCGCGGGGACGCCTCCATCCAGATGGCGATCGTGTTCCCGGCCATCCTGCTCACCACGATCGCCGTCATCCAGGCCTCCATGTGGTACTACGCACGGGAGATCGCCCTGACCGCCGCCCGCGAAGGCCTCACCGCGGCCCGCGCCTACCAGGCATCCCCCGCCGACGGTGCAGCCCGGGCGGACGAGGTACTCGGACGGAGTGCGGGTGACAGTCTGCGCAGCTACGGCGTCTCAGCCAGGAGCGACGGACAGCGTGTGCGCGTCGAGGTGTCGGGTACAGCGCTGTCGATGATCCCGGGCCTGTCGGGCCTCAAGATCTCTCAGTCGGCGTCGGGGCCCGTTGAACGCTGGACGACAGCCGGGGGGTGAATCCGTTGCGTACCAGAACCCGTTGGAAGCGGGCGGCCGGCCGGGACGAGGGCAGTGTCGCGGTCGAGGCCGCCATCGTCTTCCCTCCGCTGATCATCTTCCTGTGCCTGGCGATCGCCGGCGGACGCCTCGTCACCTCCGGCGCAAAGATCGACGCCGCGTCCGAGGACGCGGCGCGGGAAGCGTCCATCCACCGCACCGTGGCGGCCGCGCAGGACGCCGCGCACACGGCCGCCCTTGAGTCTCTGGACGATCAGGGCATCAAATGCGCATCCGCCAGCGTCAGCGTGAACACCAGCGGGCTCAACGTGCCCGTGGGGCAGGTGGGAACGGTCACCGTGACCGTGAACTGCACGGTCAACCTGTCCGATCTGCTGCTTCCAGGCGTGCCCGGTGCCCGGACCCTGACGTCGACGGCGACGTCAGTCGTTGATCAGTACCGGCAGCGGGGGGACTTATGATTTTGTGGCTGACGGGCCAGTACCGGGGGCGATTGGACGACCGGGGCGGCGTCACCATTTTCGTCGCCGTGTGCGTGGTCGCCCTGCTCGGCATCATCGGCATCTCCATCGACGGCGGCAGCAAAATGCGCGCCACCGAACGCGCCGACTACATCGCCGGCGAGGCGGCCCGGGCCGGCGGGCAGGCCATCGACCCCGCGCAGGCCATCACCGGCAAGGCGATCGTGATCGACCCGCAGGACGCACAGGCCGCCGCCCAGGCCTACCTGCGCTCCGCCGGTGCGACGGGATCGGTCAGCGTGTCCGGTGACGGCAAGACGCTCACCGTCACCGTCACCGACTCGTACGCAACCAAGATCCTGCCCGTGGTCGGGATTGGCCATCTCGCGGTGACCGGCCACGGCGAAGCGACCCTCCTGCACGGCGTCACCGCACCCCAAGGAAACTGAATGCGCGCCCCCCGCTCCCCCGCCGCCGCGCACTCCCTGACGGCCCGGATCGTCATCGCGGCTGGCAGTCTGCTGCTCCTGGCGGGCACGGTCGCCGGGCTACCACTGCTCCTGACCTGGGTGACCCCGATCCTGTGGGCTGCCGGGCACGACGACCTCACCCACCTTCTGGACCGGCAGGACACCGGCGGGGCGTTCCTGCTGCTGCTCGCCGCCGTGGGATGGATCGGGTGGGCACAGTTCACGTTCTGTGCCATACGGGAGTTGAGCGCGCAGCTGCGCGGCCGGTCCTGGCACGCTCCGCGCGGGCTGGGTGCCTCGCAGCGCGCCGCGGCCGTCCTGATCGGCGGGATCCTGGTGCTGCTGCCCACCGGCTCCGCGCTGGCCACCCCCGCACAGGCCGCGCCGAGCGCCACGGCCGTCCGACTGCCGGGGGCGGTGGGCACACAGACGACGGGCGCGGACCGGGCGGTGTCGGGCGCCGACCGCGTGCAGAACACGACGTACACGGTGCGGGAGGTTCGGCCAGCGGAGAGCCTGTGGAGCATCGCCGAGAAGGAACTCGGCGACGGCGAGCGGTGGCGGGAGATCGCCGACCTCAACGAGGGCCACGCCATGGCGGGTGGCGAGGTCTTCCGCGCGAACAGCTTCCTGCAGCCCGGCTGGCAGCTCAGGATGCCTCATACCTCCGCCGGAGCAGGAGGCCTACGTACGCAGCGGGGCGTGGACAGTCCCGCTGCCGCCGACGGCATTGAGCACGTCGTCACGGTCCACGCAGGCGACTACCTGTCGAAGATCGCCCAGGAGGAGCTCGGCGACGGCAGCGACTGGCCGAAGCTGTACGAAGCCAGCCGGGGCAAGGCGCAGCCGGGCGGGCTGCCCGCCATCACCGACCCGGATGTGGTCTACGCGGGGCAGCAGGTCACCGTGCCCGGCGTCGAGGCCGCCCAGCACGCCCCACCACGCGACAGTGACGACGGTGAGAAGGCAGCCGACCAGGAGGCCACGCCCCCGGCCACCCAGACGCCCGACAGTCACAAGCCGGGTGATGACGCGGAAGATGGGCAGGCTCCGACACCGGGTACCACCACGGCGCCCGCGCCGGAGTCCACGCCGTCCAGTATCCCGAGCAGCCGTTCCGCCAGGCAGACCGGGCAGCCCGGGCAGGAGCAGCCTCCTTCCACGACGCCCGCGCCAGGCACCAGCTCCGCTCCCTCTGTTGCCTCGCCGTCAGCGTCGTCCGCGGCATCGAAGTCCGCTGCCCCCTCTTCCGCCGCCACAGTGTCCGCAACGCCGGCACCGACTCCGGCCAGCAGCCCGCTGAACCTCCGTACCGTTCTCGGCGCCGGCGCGCTGCTGGCGGCCGCCGTCACCGGCGCTCTGGCCCTGCGCAGGACGCTGCAGCGCCGCCGCCGCAAACCGGGCGAGACGATCGCCATCGCGCCGGAACCCTCTCCGGCCGAGGCCCAGTTGGCGGCGGCCGCCGAACCAGGCGGCGCTGCCCGCCTGGACGTGGCCCTGCGCACGATGGCCTACCAGGTGGGCCAGGAGGGGAACGAGGCGGTCCTGCCGCCACTGCGGGCCGCGCGGATCGGTGCGCGCTCGGTGGAGGTACTGCCCGAGGACCTGGCCCAGGAGCCACAGGCGCCCTTCACCTCCGGGAAGGCCGCCTGGTGGGACCTGCCCGCCGACGCCGATCTCCTCGACGAGGAGACGGCCCACCAGGTGCCGGCGCCGTATCCGGGGCTGGCCACGATCGGCAGCACCACAGCGGGCGACCTGGTTCTCCTCAACCTTGCCCGCGTGCCCGCCGTACTCCTGGACGGCAACCCGCTCCACATCACCGAGGTGTGCATCTCGCTCGCCCTGGAACTCGGGATGAGCCCGTGGGCGAGCGACGTCGAGGTCGTCACCGTGGGGTTCGGTGAGGATCTGCCCGGACTGTTGCCCACCGCCCGGATCGCGTACATGCGGCAGGCCGCACACGCGCTGCGTGATCTGGGCGAGCGGCTGCTGGAAGTGCACCAGTTGCCCGAGACCGCGCATCAGCCCTATCTGCTGCTGTGTGCATCGGCGCTGGACGCGGACACGGCCTGGGAGTTCGGCGAGGTCATCGACAAGGCGAGAACGGTCCCCGTCACCCTGATCGCGCCGGCGTCGTCCGCGGCCGCGCACTTCCCCGAAGCAGAGATCCTCAACGCCTCGCTCAGCACACCGCAGCCCCTTGACTCCGTCGGTACCGACATCACCGTGCAGCGCCTGGAGAACGCCGCCTACCAGCAGATCACCGACGCGCTGACGTTGTCCGCCCAGTCAGCCCACCCGGCAGAGGCGCCCTGGCAGAACGTGCCCGCCGAGCCGGAGGAGGCTGACAGCGCGGCGCCGCCCCAGCAGACCACGCCGACGCAATCCCCGGCCCGGTTCAGGGCCGACGACGCCACCACGAACCCTACGACGACGCCCGCACAGGACGGCGACAGCGGCATCTTCCCGGCCCTGATCGTCGCCGCCACCGACCCGTCCGTACTCCGGCTGCTGCCCACCACCCAAGCGTCGCTACAGACCGAGCCCGACGACTCGAGTGCCGACTCGAGTGCCGACTCGGGTGCCGGCTCGGTGGCGCCCGCCGCCGCGGAGGTTGCCGAGGCTGACGACCGGGGCAGCCGGGCCGGAGTCCCTCTGCCGGAGGCGACGCAGGGGTACGAAGCCCATGACCTGCACGCGCCGGAGATCCGGGTCCTGGGACCGGTCCACGTGACCGGCGTGGAACGCACCGGCCACGGATCGCGCATGGCACAGCTCGCCGCGCTGCTCTACTTCCGACCCGGACGAGGCGCGGATGTTCTGTGCTCCGACATGGATCCCGTCAGCCCGTGGTCGAGCGCCACCCTCAACGCCCGTATGCAGGGCCTGCGCAGCTCCCTGGGCAACGACCCCGACGGCAACCCCTACGTGCCACGCCGCAAAGCCGGCGACGACCCCTACCGGCTCTCCCCCGGCGTGCGCTGCGACTGGACCCGCTTCCTGCAACTCGCCGAACGCGCACTGCCCCGTGGGCCGTCCGGCCTCCCCGATCTGGAACGGGCACTCGCCCTCGTGCGGGGGCGGCCGTTCGGCGGCAGGCCACTGCCGTGGGCCGAGCCCTACCAACAGGAAATGATCACGCGCATCGTCGACGTGGCACACACCATCGCCACCTACCGCACCCCCACCGGCCCCCACCACGATCTCAACGCCGCCCGCCAGGCCGTCGCGACCGGCCTCGACACCGACGAGACGGCAGAGCTGCTGTACCGGGACTGGCTCCGCATCGAAGCCGCAGCCGGCAACCGGCAAGGACTGCACACCGCCATCACCCGCGTCCAGCAGGTGAATAGGGCGTTGGACTGCTCACCGGAGCCGGAGACCGAGCAGCTCATCAACGACCTCCTCGGCATACCGCACCCCCATGGGACGCAGCAGCGATGACCCCAACCCGACCAGCGCCAGCGCCCTCACCGCTGACCTCCACACCACTCCCACCCACCAGGGCTGGCCTCGGGCCCGAGCCAGGACCGGCACCGGCACCGGCACCGGCACCGGCACCGGACGACGATCCAGCGCGGGCTGACGTCTTCCCGTCAGACCCGCTCAGTGCACCGGCCGCGCTCAGCCGCGCCCAGCGAGCACTCATCGGCGTGGTGGTCTCCGGCGCGATGGTCATCGCCGGTATCGGCTTCGCCGGTTCGTACGCCGCCGTGCGCGAACTCGCCCTGAAAAAGGGCTTCGGCAACTTCGCGTACGTCTTCCCGGTCGGTATCGACGCGGGTATCTGCGTCCTGCTCGCCCTGGACCTGCTCCTGACCTGGATCAGGATTCCCTTCCCGTTGCTGCGTCAGACGGCGTGGTTGCTGACGGTCGCGACGATCGCGTTCAACGGCGCGGCGGCCTGGCCGGACCCGCTGGGTGTCGGTATGCACGCGGTGATCCCGATCCTGTTCGTGGTCT
>NZ_JNWO01000049.1 GCF_000716435.1 Streptomyces xylophagus | reverse complement strand
GTTGCTGTCCTGGAAGGAGCGGACCAGGACCTCGTAGAAGACGGCGCGTTTGAACCACTCGGGGTCCCGGTCCTTGGCGGGAGTGTCCTCGAAGGTGTCCGGGACGGGCTCGTTGACGATCATATTGTGGGTGACCCTCCGATCTGCGGGGACGGTCGCAGGACGGTGAGGATGTGTGCGGGCCGGTTACCCGGTTCCAGGCGCACATAGTTGGCCCTGCCCCAGTGATAGGTCTCGCCGGTGAGCTCGTCGCGCACCGGCACCGACTCGTGCCATTCCAGGCCGAGTTGCGGCATGTCCAACGAGACCGTGGCCTCCTGGGTGTGGTGCGGGTCGAGGTTGACGACCACCAGAA
Organism: Streptomyces xylophagus; assembly: GCF_000716435.1. GTDB lineage: Bacteria > Actinomycetota > Actinomycetes > Streptomycetales > Streptomycetaceae > Streptomyces > Streptomyces xylophagus. Next base: position 33,796 of record NZ_JNWO01000049.1, on the reverse strand, counting down.
CCGTGTTCGAACCGCTCCGCTTCGAGTACGCGATCACCGCCTCCTGATCCACCTCGTGGAAGTGGAGGTCGCGCAACTGCCGCAGCGCCGGGCTGCGGCGCCGGATGTCGTTCAGTTTGCCCAGCAATGGCGCGATGCTACGTCCTTCTCGCTCGGCCGACACCCAGTCGCGGGGACGGAGTTGGTACTTCTCCGAGTCGAGATACTCCTCGCTGCCCGGCCGCAACGGCGTGTTCTCACACAACTCATACCCGCTGTACACCCCCCACGTCGGCGCGAGCGTCGCCGCGAGCACCGCCCGCAGTTCGAAGGCGGGCCGGCCGCCGTCCTGGAGGAACTCGTGCAGGATGTCCGGGGTGTTCACGAACAGGTTCGGCCGCATGTACGCCGCCGCCTTACCGGACAACTCGCTCAAATACTCGGTGAGTTCCCGCTTGGTGTTGCGCCAGGTGAAGTAGGTGTACGACTGCTGGAAGCCGACCTGTGCGAGGGTGGCCATCATCGCGGGCCGGGTGAACGCCTCCGCCAGGAAGATCACGTCCGGGTCGGGGCCGTTGATCTCGGCGATGACCCGCTCCCAGAACACGACCGGCTTGGTGTGCGGGTTGTCGACGCGGAAGATCCGTACCCCGTGGTCCATCCAGTGCCGCAGCACCCGGACGGTCTCGGTGATCAGGCCGTCCAGGTCCCGGTCGAAGGCGATCGGGTAGATGTCCTGGTACTTCTTCGGCGGGTTCTCCGCGTACGCGATCGTCCCGTCGGGGCGATGGTGGAACCACTCCGGGTGCTTGTCCACCCACGGATGGTCCGGCGAGCACTGCAGCGCGAAGTCCAGCGCGATCTCCAGACCCAGCTCACCGGCCCGCGCGACGAACGCGTCGAAGTCCTCCAGCGTGCCCAGCTGCGGATGGATCGCGTCGTGGCCACCCTCCGGCGAGCCGATCGCCCACGGGACACCGACGTCCTCGCGCCCGGCGGACAGGGTGTTGTTCGGGCCCTTGCGGAACGTGGTCCCGATGGGGTGGATCGGCGGCAGGTACACGACGTCGAAGCCCATCGCGGCAATACCGGGCAGCCGTTTCGCCGCTGTACGGAACGTGCCATGGGGCTGGGCCGCGGTCCCCTCGGAGCGGGGGAAGAACTCGTACCACGCGCCGTAGAGTGCCCGCTCCCGCTCGACCAGCAGCGGCCTCGGTTCAGAAGCGGTGACCAGTTCCCGCAGGGGATACCGGGCCAGGATCTCGTCCACCTCCGGCGTCAGCGCGGCGGCGAGGCGGGACGCGGCCGGGCGGGTCTCGTCGCGGAGGGCGGTGACGGCGGCGCGGAGGACGGGCCGCAGGCCCTTGCCCTTCGGCACCCCGGCGATGGCACGCTCGTAGAGCCGCGCGCCCTCCTCCAGGACCAGGTCCGTGTCCATGCCGGCCGGGATCTTGATCCCCGCGTGGTGGCGCCAGGTGGAGACCGGATCGCTCCAGGCCTCCACGGTGTAGGTCCACCGGCCGGGTGCGCCGGGCGTGACGGTGGCGCCCCAGCGGTCGGTGCCCGGGGCGAGTTCCCGCATGGGGGTCCAGGGGCCCGGGAGGCCGTCCGGATCGTAGAGGACGGCGTTGGCGGCGACCGCGTCGTGGCCCTCGCGGAACACGATGGCCGAGACCTCGAACGCCTCACCGGTGACCGCCTTGGCGGACCGGTGGCCGTGCTGGACGACCGGCCGGACATCGAGGACGGGGATGCGTCCGATGCCGGGAGGTGTGCCGTCCGCGGAGGGTGGCTCCGGGGCGGGTGGTGCCGTGCCGGCGGGGCGCACGGGGGGCGTGGCCGTGCCGGATGTCGGGGGTGCTGACGAGTGGTGCGTGGCGGGCATGACCGCTCCTGTCCGCGTCAACGTGGGTGTGGGCGGATGGATGTGGGGAGGTGGGTCCTGCGAAGGAGATCCCGTGCTGCGTCTGGGGGTGTACCGGTGGAGCCTTCCCACCCTATTCCGGTTGGCAATCCGGCAGGTTGCCAACTACTTACGCGCAGGTCTCCAGCAAAGATCCGGCCCCGTCCTGGGCGAACGGGGCCGGAGCCGTCACTCCCGCCCTACGACGGCGGTACTTGCAGAAGTTTGTCCGGCGAACCGAGCCCTTCACCGGACACCTTGCCGGAAACCGCCCCCGCGACGAGTGCCTTGGATACTTGTGCCGGGGTGGCGCGCGGGTGATCGGCGAGGTAGACCGCCGCCGCGCCCGCCGCGTGCGGTGACGCCATCGACGTACCGGAGAAAGTGGCCTTCCCCGTGTCGCTGGCGTACGACGCGGAGGTGATCGAGACGCCCGGGGCGAACAGGTCGACGGACGGGCCGATGTTCGAGAAGCTCGCCCGTGCGTCGTTCCTGTCGGTGGCGCCGACCGTGATGGCCTCCTTCACGTCCGCCGGGGAGTACAGGCCGGCCGGCAGCCCGTCGTTGCCCGCGGCGACCGTGTACGTGACACCGGAGGCGATCGAGTTGCGTACGGCCGCGTCCAGCTGGGCGTTGTAATAGCCGCCCAGGCTGAGATTGGCCACCGCGGGTTTGTGCGCGTGCCGGGTGACCCAGTCGATACCCGCGATGACCTGCGAGGTCGTGCCGGCTCCGGTGTTGTCCAGGACCCGGACGGCGACCACCTTGGCCTTCTTGGCGACGCCGTACGTGGTGCCGGCGATCGTGCCGGCGACATGGGTGCCGTGGCCGTTGCCGTCCTGGGCGGTGGCGTCGTCGTCGACGAAGTCCCAGCCGTAGCTCGCCCGGCCGCCGAAGTCCTTGTGGGTGATCCGGATGCCGGTGTCGATCACGTACACCGTCACGCCGCTGCCCCCGGTGGCCGGCGAGGTGTAGCTCTTGTTCAGCGGCAGGCCCGGCTGGTCGAGGCGGTCCAGACCCCAGGACGGCGGGTTGCGCTGGACGCGGCTGCTGCTACGGCCGCTGCTGTCCACGGTGATCCGGGTGTCCTGGGCGACGGAGACGACCCGCGAGTCCGCCGCGAGAAGTCTCGCCTGTCTCTCGTTCGCCTCGATGGCGTAGCCGTTGAGGGCCGTGCCGTAGGTGTGGCTTATTTTCGCCCCGTACTTCTCGGCCAGGCCCTTTCCGGCGGCCGACGGAGCCTTTGTTCCCCCCTTGAGTGTCACCAGGTAGCTACCGCTGACGGAGCCGGGTTCACCGGCGCCGAGTATGGTCCCCTCCGGTGCGGCGTGCGCGGGCAGGGTGAGGGCCGAAAGCACCACGGCTGTGGTGACCGCGGTCAGTCCCCCCGCCCGGCGCAGACGCCGCGTGCGCGTCCGTGCCATGTCGAGTTCCCCTCCTCCAACTCTCCACTGCGCAGCCTCTCGTGAGGTGCGAAGCACCACAAGGGCGCATGAGGGGCCCTTTTCGGCACAGTCGGTCCCTCTTTGGCGCGGACCGGTTCCTTTTCAGCGCAGGTCGGCATCACTCAGCCCGTCCGGCGTTTGAGGACGAGGCCCCTTCAGGGCCGATGGGGGTCTGGGGGCAAAGCCCCCAGCGACGCCCACACCATCACCGGTACCTTCATCAGTAACGACGACACACACTGCCGTGTGTCATCCAGCGAAGCGCCGAGGTGGAGCTGTGAAGGCGATCCGTCGATTCACCGTCCGTCCCGTTCTCCCCGAACCCCTCCGACCTCTCAGTGATCTGGCGCGCAATCTGCGCTGGTCCTGGCATGCCGACACCCGTGATCTCTTCCAGTCCGTCGATCCCGAGCGCTGGGCCGCCTCGGAACGCGATCCCGTACGACTCCTCGGCAGCGTGTCGGCCGAGCGGCTCGCGGAGCTGGCCGGGGACAGCCGTTTCCTGCGCCGGCTCACCGAGGTCGCCGGTGATCTCGCCGACTACGTGGGCGGCGACCGCTGGTACCAGACCCATTCCGGTGAACTGCCCGCCGCCGTCGCCTACTTCTCACCCGAGTTCGGTGTCACGGCGGCCCTGCCGCAGTACTCCGGCGGCCTCGGCATCCTCGCCGGCGACCATCTCAAATCGGCCAGCGACCTCGGCGTACCGCTGATCGGCGTCGGACTCCTGTACCGCCACGGCTACTTCCGCCAGTCACTGTCGCGGGACGGCTGGCAGCAGGAGCACTATCCGGTCCTCGACCCGAACGAACTCCCGGTGGCACTGCTGCGGGAGGCCGACGGCTCCCCGGCGCAGGTCTCCCTGGCCCTGCCCGGCGGGCGTTCGCTGCGTGCCCGGATCTGGCTCGCGCAGGTCGGCCGGGTGCCGTTGCTGATGCTGGACTCCGACGTCGAGGAGAACGACCTCGGCGAGCGCGGGGTGACCGATGTCCTCTACGGCGGCGGCAGCGAACACCGGCTGCTCCAGGAGATGTTGCTCGGTATCGGCGGGGTGCGGGCGGTACGGACGTACTGCAGGCTGACCGGTCACCCCGAGCCCGAGGTGTTCCACACGAACGAGGGGCACGCGGGGTTCCTGGGCCTGGAGCGGATCGCCGAACTCTGCGACGCGGGGCTGGACTTCGACGCCGGCCTGGAGGCGGTGCGGGCGGGCACGGTGTTCACCACGCACACCCCCGTCCCCGCCGGAATCGACCGTTTCGACCGGGAGTTGGTGGCCACCCACTTCGGTCCCGGGGCCGAACTCCCGCGTATAGACGTCGGAAACATCCTGCGCCTGGGCATGGAGACCTATCCAGGCGGCGAACCCAACCTGTTCAACATGGCCGTGATGGGCCTGCGCCTGGGCCAACGGGCCAACGGCGTCTCCCTGTTGCACGGGCAGGTCAGCCGCGAGATGTTCTCGGGCCTGTGGCCGGGCTTCGACCCCGAGGAGGTGCCGATCACCTCCGTGACCAACGGGGTGCACGCGCCGACCTGGGTCGCCCCCGAGGTGTTCCGGCTCGGGGCGCGGCAGATCGGCGCCCAGCGCACCGAGGACGCGCTGACGGTGGGCGGTTCGGACCGCTGGGACGCGGTCGGGGAGATCCCGGACCAGGACATCTGGGAGCTGCGCCGCGATCTGCGCGAGCAACTGGTCGTGGAGGTGCGGGACCGTCTCCGCGCCTCCTGGCGTCAACGCGGCGCGGGATCGGCCGAGTTGGGCTGGATCGACGGCGTGCTCGACCCCGACGTGCTCACGATCGGCTTCGCGCGCCGGGTCCCGTCGTACAAACGCCTGACGCTGATGCTGCGCGACCGGGACCGGCTGATGGACCTCCTCCTGCACCCGGAGCGGCCGATCCAGATCGTGGTGGCGGGCAAGGCGCACCCGGCGGACGACGGCGGCAAGCGGCTGGTCCAGGAGCTGGTGAAGTTCGCGGACGACCCGCGCGTCCGGCATCGCATCGTCTTCCTCCCCGACTACGGCATGGCGATGGCGCAGAAGCTGTACCCCGGCTGCGACATCTGGCTCAACAACCCGCTCCGCCCGCTGGAGGCGTGCGGCACGAGCGGTATGAAGGCGGCGCTCAACGGCTGCCTCAACCTCTCGGTCCTGGACGGCTGGTGGGACGAGTGGTTCCAGCCCGACTTCGGCTGGGCCATCCCCACGGCGGACGGCACCGGCACGGATCTCGACCACCGGGACGACGTGGAGGCCTCGGCGCTCTACGACCTCCTCGAGCAACGCGTCACCCCGCGCTTCTACGAACGCGGCCAGGACGGTCTGCCCGACCGCTGGATCGCAATGGTCCGCCAGACGTTGACGTTGCTGGGCCCGAAGGTGCTGGCGGGGCGCATGGTCCGCGAGTACGTGGAGCGGCTGTACGCCCCGGCCGCGCATGCCCATCGCGCCATGACTCCGGACGCGGCCCGTGAACTGGCCGAGTGGAAGGGGCGGGTGCGCTCCGCTTGGCACGGGGTGACCGTCGACCACGTGGAGACTTCTGCGGCTACGGCCACTGCGGAGCTCGGTACGACGCTGAATCTCCGGGTGCGGGTGGGGCTGGGTGGGCTTGCTCCGGATGATGTGGAAGTGCAGGCGGTTTCGGGGCGCGTTGACCCGGAGGATCGGATCGGGGACGCGACGACGGTGCCCTTGAAGCCGGCGGGGGGTCCGGATTCGGAGGGGCACTGGTTGTACGAGGGGCCGCTTGCCCTTGATCGCACCGGGCCTTATGGGTACACGGTCCGGATTCTGCCTGCGCACCGACTGCTTGCGTCCAGTGCGGAGTTGGGGCTGGTGGCGGTGCCTTTGGAGGACGGGGTGGAAGGGGCCGGGGTGTTGATGCGGTAGTGGTGGAAGTCCGGTGCTTCGGCTGCGGGTCCGGTGGGGGCTGGTCGCGCCCACGCGGCGGAGCCGCAAATTGATACAGCCCCGCGCCCCTAAAAACAAGGGGCGTTGTGCGCCGGCGCCGGACTTCCCTTGCCCCCTCTACACCTCCGAATACGGCGCGCACATCTGCCGCAGCGTGCTGCCGATCTTTCGTGCGTACGCGTGCTGCAAGCCCCTCGTCGCCGGGCCGCCCAGGCGGGCGTACCACTTCGCGCCGCGGCTGAAAGCCGACACCGTCAGCCAGACCGTGCCGTCGCCCGTGCGGTCGACCACGAAGGCCTCCTCGCCGCATTCGGGGTGGCCGGGGAGGGTGCCGTAGGCCCAGCCGGACCTGCGGTGTTCCTCTACCGTCCAGACGATGCGGCAGGGGGCCTTGATCAGGCCGGCGAGAGTGACCGTCACGTCTACGCCGGGGGCCGCTTTTTCGGCGCTCGCCTCGATGCCTACGCCCATCTCGCGGTGCAGTTCCCAGGTCAGGACCGCTTCGGACGCCCGGCGGAAGACCTTCTCGCCCTCGCCGATCCGCGTGCGCACATACAGGGGGTGGAAGCCCGGGGGGCAGAAGCCGCGTTCGCGGGTCGCGCCGACGTCGTCGTACGTGAAGGACATGGAACCCAAGAGTAGGGCGGTACCCGGAGATGCCTTCGCTCCGGGTACCGCCCTTACCGCTTGGCTGTCAACTCGACTGTCGTCAGCTGACGTTGACCGCCGACCAGGCCGCTGCCACCGCGTTGTACTCGGTGGAGCCGGAGCCGTAGAGGGCCGCCGCCGCGGACAGGGTGCCGGTGCGGGCGCCCGCGTACTTGGTGGTCGACGTGAAGTACGTCGTCAGGGCCTTGTACCAGATCTGGAGCGCCTTGGCGCGGCCGATGCCGGTGACCGTGGAGCCGTTGGACGTGGGCGAGTTGTAGCTCACGCCGTTGATCGTCTTCGCGCCGCTGCCCTCGGACAGGAGGTAGAAGAAGTGGTTGGCGACACCCGACGAGTAGTGCACGTCGAGGTTGCCGACCGAGGAGGACCAGTAGTTGGCGGAGCCGCCGTCCTTGCTGGGCTGGTCCATGTAGCGCAGCGGGGAGCCGTCGCCGTTGATGTCGATCTTCTCGCCGATGAGGTAGTCACCCACGTCGGACGAGTTGTTGGCGTAGAACTCCACGCCGGTGCCGAAGATGTCCGAGGTCGCCTCGTTCAGGCCGCCGGACTCGCCCGAGTAGTTCAGGCCCGCGGTGTTGGCGGTGACGCCGTGGCTCATCTCGTGGCCGGCCACGTCCAGCGAGGTCAGCGGGTGGGTGTTGCCCGAACCGTCGCCGTACGTCATGCAGAAGCAGCTGTCGTCCCAGAACGCGTTCACGTACGAACTGCCGTAGTGGACACGGGAGTAGGCGCCGACACCGTTGTTCTTGATGCCGCTGCGCCCGAACGTGTCCTTGTAGAAGTCCCACGTCTCCTGGGCGCCGTAGGCGGCGTCCGCTGCGGCGGTCACGTCGGTGGTGGAGCTGGAGGCGGCGCCGGTGCCCCACGTGTTGGTGGTGTTGGTGAACAGGGTGCCGGTGCCGGACGTGCCGTGCTTCAGGTTGTACGTCTTGTGGCTGCCGCGCGAGGCGTCGGTCAGCGAGTACGTCGTGCCCGACAGCGTGGTGGTGAGGCTGACGGTGCCCGAGTACAGCGTCTTGCCGGTGCCGGTGGCGTTCTCGATGCCCTGGTACTCGAAGAGCTTCTTGCCGGTGGCCGCGTCGGTGATGACGTGCAGCTGGTTGGGGGTGCCGTCGTCCTGGAAGCCGCCGACGATCGTCTCGTAGGCGAGGACGGGGGTGGCGCCGCCGGCCCAGATGACCTTGCGGGCACCGTCGGCGGCGGTCTTGTCGGAGCCGGCGGCCTTGGCGATGGTCAGCGCCTGCTTCTCGGCCTTGGCGGTGGAGATCTTCGGCGTGACGGTGGCGACCTTGATGGTCGCCGAGTGCGCCTTGGTGACACCCTCGGTCTTGCCGGCCGGCGAGGTGTGGACGACCAGGTCGCCACCGAGCACCGGGAGGCCCGCGTAGGTGCGCTCGTAGCGGGTGTGGAGCGTGCCGTCGACGTCCTTGACGACGTCCTTGACGACCAGCTTCTCCTTGGTGCCGAGGCCTATCTGCTGGGCGGTCTCGGTCGCGGCGGCCTGCTTCTCCTGGACCAGCGCGACGCGCGCGGAGTTGGAGAGCAGCTGCGGGGCCGCGGCCAGGGGGGCCGCCTTGCCCGCGGCGGGCTGGGCGGAGGCACCGGTGGTCACTCCGGTGGCGAGCAGGGCTCCGGCGGCGACCGCGGTGGCGATGGCCAGGGTGGTGCGCTTGTGACGCGCGTAGAGGGGGGTCACGCAAGCTCCTCTGTGGGGGAGTCCGGACGGCGTGGGGTTACCGACCGGAGCGATGTGAATTGGCTGTGCTGAAGCGGCGTGAGGGAAGAGTGGCATCAGGGGCGCGTACATGTCAGGACCCCCAAGTGATGTTGGCCGAAAATCGACTGTCCGGTGAACGTTGCGGCAATGTAAACGTCCACAACAGGGCGCCGCCCCGGAGTTGAAACCCCGAGACGGCGCCATGTTTGTGCGGCCTGAAGTGGACGGCTGGTTTTTACGGGAACGTAAGCTTCCAGCTGTTGATGTAGCCGGTGTCCTGTGCCGCCACGTCCTGGACCTTCAACTTCCAGACGCCGTTGGCGACTTCGGAGGACGCGTCGACCGTGTAGGTCGCCTGCACGTTGTCCGCCGAGTCGGACGAGCTGGAGTTCTTCAGGCGGTACGTCGACCCGTCCGGAGCCACCAGGTCGATCACCAGGTCGCCGCGCCAGGTGTGCACGATGTCGACCGCGACCGCGAGGTTCGTCGGGGCGTTGCCCGTCCGCCCGGACACGGTGACCGAGGACGTGACTGCCGCCCCGTTGTCCGGAATCGACACGTCGGCCGTGTTCTCGAACGACGTACCGCCGCCACCGCCGCCGCCACCGGAGCGCGCACCGACCGCGACGGCCGCCCACGCGTCCTGCACCGCCTTGTACTCGGCGCCCGTCGTGCCGTACAGCTCACCGGCCGCCGCGAGCGTCCCGGTGCGGGCCGCCGCGTAGTTGGTGGTGGACGTGAACTTCGTGGTGAGCGCGCGGTACCAGATCTGGTCGGCCTTGTCCCGGCCGATGCCGGTGACCGGAAGGCCGTCCGAGGTGGGCGAGTTGTAGCTGACGCCGTTGATGACCTTGGCGCCGCTGCCCTCGCTCAGCAGGTAGAAGAAGTGGTTGGCCACACCCGACGAGTAGTGCACGTCGAGGTTGCCGACACCCGAGTACCAACTGTCCGCGCTGCCGCCGTCCTTGCTCGGCTTGTCCATGTAACGCAGCGGCGTGCCGTCGCCGTTGATGTCGATCTTCTCGCCGATGAGGTAGTCGCCCACGTCGGTCGAGTTGTTGGCGTAGAACTCGACGGAGGTCCCGAAGATGTCGGAGGTCGCCTCGTTCAACCCGCCGGACTCACCGCTGTAGTTGAGGCCCGCGGTCGCCGCCGTGACGCCGTGCGACATCTCGTGGCCCGCCACGTCGAGGGCCGTCAGCGGGTCCGCGTTGCCGGAACCGTCGCCGTACGTCATGCAGAAGCAGCTGTCGTCCCAGAACGCGTTGACGTACGAATTCCCGTAGTGGACACGGGAGTAGGCGCCGACGCCGTTGTTCTTGATGCCGCTGCGCCCGAACGTGTTCTTGTAGAAGTCCCAGGTCTCCGCCGCGCCGTAGTGCGCGTCGGCGCCGGCCGTCGCCGCGTTCGACGTGGTGCCGTTGCCCCAGGTGTTGCTGGTCTGGGAGAACAGCGTGCCGGTGCCCGAGGTGCCGTGGTTCAGGTTGTACGTCTTGTGGCCGCCGCGGTCGCCGTCGGTCAGGTTGTAGTTGGAGCCCGACTGGGTCGTCGTCAGCGAGACCGCGCCGCTGTACTGGGTGTTGCCGGTGCCGGTGGCGTTCTCGATGCCCTGGTACTCGTACAGCTTCTTGCCGGTGGCCGCGTCGGTGATGACGTGCAGCTGGTTCGGGGTGCCGTCGTCCTGGAGACCGCCGACGACCGTCTCGTAGGCGAGAACCGGCTTGCCGCTCGCCGCCCAGATCACCTTGCGGGCCGAGTCGGCGGCCGACTTGGTGGAGCCGAGGGCCTTGGCGCGGGAGACGGCCTGCTTCTCGGCCGCCGCCGTCGCGACGCTCGGGGTGAGGTCGGCGACCTTGATGGTGGCGTTGGTCGCCTTGATGACGCGCTCGGTCGCGCCCGACTTGGCGGTGTCGACGACCAAGTCGCCACCGAGGACGGGGAGTCCGGCGTAGGTGCGCTCGTAGCGGGTGTGGACCGTGCCGTCGGCGTCCTTGATGACGTCACGGGCGACGAGCGCTTCCTTGGCGCCGAGGCCGATGTCCTTGGCGGTGCTGGTCCGCGCCGACTCGGCGTCGCGGAGCAGCTCGGCGCGCTGCGAGGGGGAGAGCGAGAGGGCCATGTGCGCCGGATTCCCCTTGCTGGCAAGGGGTTTGGCCGGAGCGGCGGAGGAGGTCGCGCCGGCCTGGACGGCTGCGGCGAGCAGAGCGGTGACGCCGGCTACGGCGACTATGTGGGAGGTGCGTCTGCGCGAGGAATTGCTTCTCAACACTGACTCCTTCAGGACGGTCGCGGATCGCGCGACCAGGGGAGATCACAGGGATCACAGGAGTGAAGCTGTGGGGTTGCTGTGAAGCGCCAGTGGGAAGAGTGGCAGCAGCCCGCGCTTTCTGTCAGGAGCGCGTCAGGAAGTTGGCCGGAATTCGTTCGTTGTCCGGATGTTCATGTCCGCTATACGGAGCGCCACTTGACGAATCTTTGACCGTGAACAGAAATTTTCCCGGCCGACATGCCCCCGGAACCAACCCGAAAAAGATCCGGCACGATCCTGCCGTTCAAACCGGCGGTCCTGCCGGACCGCCGCTCCCACGAGGGGAGTTGACGGTTGCAGTGATTCCTTATCCCAACTGGCTGGACGCGGGCGACAACGCCTGGCAGCTCGTCGCGGCGACACTCGTCGGCCTGATGAGCATCCCCGGCATCGCGATCCTCTACGGCGGCCTGGTCCAGCGCAAATGGGTCGTGAACACCATGTTCATGGCCTTCACCGGCTTCTCGCTGGTCCTGGTCGGCTGGGTCCTCTGGGAGTTCAAGATGGGGTTCGGCGAACCCCTGGACTCCCACTGGCCCGGCATCCTCGGCGCGTTCGTCGGCCGGCCCGGCACCATCGTCGGTTCGGCGAGCGAACAACAACAGGCGTGGATACCGCTCGTCAACGGCAACGACCTGATGCCGAGCTTCCACTTCCCGCAGGCCACGCTCGCCTACTTCCACTTCGCGTTCGCGGCGATCACCCCGCTCCTGTTCATGGGCAGCGTGATCGGCCGTATGAACATCCGCGCATGGCTGCTCTTCGTCCCGCTCTGGTCGACCCTGGTCTACACGGTCAACGCCTTCCTGCTCTGGGGCGGCGGCTGGTGGGCGGCCAAGGGCGCGCTCGACTACTCCGGCGGCTACGTCATCCACCTGGCCGCGGGCACCTCGGGCTTCGTAGCGGCGGCGGTGATAGGTCCCCGTCTCGCCCGTGACCGCGCCCACGGCGTGCCCAACAACCTCCCCATGGTCGCCGTCGGCGCGGGCATCCTCTGGCTCGGCTGGAACGGCTTCAACGGCGGCGACATGTACTTCGGCGGCCACAACGCGGCCCTCGCGGTCCTCAACACCAATCTCTGTACGGCAGTTGCCCTGCTGGTGTGGGTCTTCTGGGACATGTTCGTCGGCCCGCAGCGCAAACCGACCTTCCTCGGCGGCATCAACGGCATGATCGTCGGCCTGGTCGCGATCACCCCGGCGGCCGGCTTCGTCACCGGGATCGGCGCGATCTACATCGGCATCATCGCCTCGTCGATCGTCTGGCTGGCCTGGAACTACCTCTCCAAGGTCCCGCCGTTCAACAAGGTCGACGACGCGCTCGGCGTCGTCTACACCCACGGCATCGCGGGCCTCGCCGGCGGCATGCTCGTCGGCATCTTCGCCGACCCGGCGGTGGCGGTGTACCTCAACAAGGACGGCTCCACCGCCTGGTCCACCAGCGGCTGGCTCTACGGCAACTTCGACCAGCTCTGGAAACAGGCGGGTTCGGCCGGGACGGTCATCCTCTACGACGCCGTGATGACCTTCCTCATCCTCAAGGCGATCGGCCTGTTCGTGAAACTCCGGGCGCCGGACGAGGTGTTGGAGAGCGGCGACCTCGCGGTCCACGACGAGGAGGCGTATCCGACGGAGTCGGCGGTGACGTCGACGCCGGAACCGGTGGCGGTGGCTTCTGCGTCAGCACCGGCCCCGGCCGCGGAGAAGGCCAAGGAACCGGACTCGACCTGAAATGGCCGGAGTTGAGGACGACCCGTGAAACTCGTCACCGCGGTCCTCCCGCCCCACCGCGTCCCGGACGTCATGAAGGCGCTTCAGTCGTTCGGGGTGCGGGGAGTGACCGTGACCGAGGTGCGGGCCTACGAGCCCCGGACGGTCCGGGTGGAGGTCTACCGGGGCAGCGAGTACCGGGTGAACCTGGCCCCGCGGCTCCGGCTCGACATCCTCACCCTCGACTTCGACGCGACCGATCTCGTCCGCGTCATCCGCGCCGCGGGCGCCCGCGGCACGGGCGGCGGCACGGTGTGGGTGACTCCTGTGGAGGAGGTGGTGCGGATCAGGACGCGGGAGCGGGGGCCGGACGCGGTGTGAGCTTCGCTGGATGCGGTTCGTCGACTGCGGCCCGGTGGGGGCTGGTCGCGCAGTTCCCCGCGCCCCTTCGGGGCGCTGATCCGCACCGGGCCTCAGTGAAGCTCACCTGCTCTCCCCGTGCCACGAGTGCCACAGCGCCGCATACGCACCCCCCGCCGTCACCAGCTCCTCGTGCGGCCCGAGTTCGGTCAGCAGCCCGTTCTCCATCACCGCCACCCGGTCCGCGTCATGCGCGGTGTGGAGACGGTGGGCAATGGCAATCACGGTGCGGCCCTCCAGCACGGCGGCCAGCGCACGCTCGGTGTGACGGGCGGTGGCCGGGTCCAGGAGGGCCGTCGCCTCGTCCAGGATCAGAGTGTGCGGGTCGGCCAACACCACGCGGGCCAGGGCGAGTTGCTGGGCCTGGGAGCCGTCCGTGGCCCGACCGTCCGCACCCAGCGGGGTGTTGAGACCGTCCGGCAGCTCCCGTACCCACTCCTCCGCACCGACCGCCGTCAGGGCCGCCCACAACTCCTCGTCCGTGGCGGCCGGTTCGGCGATCAGGAGGTTGTCGCGGACCGAGCCCAGGAACACGTGGTGCTCCTGGGTGACCAGCACGACCTGGCGGCGCAGCGTCTCCGGTGCCAGCCCGTGGACCGGCACACCGCCGACGGTCACCGTGCCCTCGGTCGGCGCGTCGACGCCCGCGAGCAGTCGGCTCAGGGTGGTCTTCCCGGCGCCGGACGGGCCGACGACCGCGAGCCGTTCGCCCGGCCGTACGGTCAGGTCGACGCCGTGCAGCACCTCGCCGCCGCGCTCGTAGGCGTACCGCACGCCGGTCACGTCGATCCGGTCGTCCGCCGGGGTCGGGGCATCGCCGTCGCCCTCCGCGCGGGGCGCCCGGGCCAGCCCCTCCACCCGGGCGAACGAGGCGCCGCTGCTCTGGAGTTGCTCGATCCGCATCAGGATCTGGTCCAGGGGATCGGCGAACTGCCGCAGATACAGCGCCGCAGCCACCACCGCACCCAAGCCCACCGCCCCACGCCCGTGCAGCCACCCGCCCACGAGCAGTACGCCCGCCACCGGGATGGTGTACGACACCTCGACCGCCGGGAAGAACACGGTCCGCAGATACAGCGTGTACAGCCGGCTCCGCAAAGCCGTTCGCAGCGTGTCGCGGCTCGCGGCGACCCGCCGCTCCTGGAGCCGGAACGCCTCCACCGTGCGCGCCCCGGACGCGGTCGCCGTGAGGATCTCGGCGACCTCCGAATTGGCCGCGCCCTCCGCGAGATAGCCGTCCCGGGCCCGCCGCAGATACCAGCGCAGCGCGAACCAGATCGGCGTCAGACCCAGCACCCCGAACAGGCCGAGCAGCGGGTCGAGCGCGAACACCGCGCCCATCACGAACAGCGCCTGCACGAAGTTGACCAGCAGATCGGGCCCGACGTCCCGCAGGGTCGTGCCCACGATGCCCACGTCCGCCGTACCGCGTGCGGTCAGGTCGCCCGTCCCGGCCCGCTCCACCACCGACGCGGGCAGCGCCAGCGCCCGGTCGACGAAGTCCTCCCGCACCCGGGCCAGCGTGCGCTCCCCGAACCGGTGTCCCACGTACCGCGCCCAGCGCGCCAGCAGCAACTGGGCCAGCGAGCACACCACGATGACAAGGGCCAGCCGGTCGACAGCCCCCACCCCGGCCCCGGCCCGCACCTCGTCCACGATCCGCCCGAGCAGCCAGGGCCCGGCCAGCCCGACCCCGGCGGCCAGCGCGTTCACCACCAGCACGACGACGAACGCCCGCCGGTCGGCCCGCACCAGCCGCAGCGCTGCCCGCCGCACGTCGGCCCGTTCGGCGACGGGCAGTTGCCCCTTGGAAGACGTGGACGACGTCACCGTACGATCTCCTCCGCGTCCGTGTCCCGGGCAACCAGCGCGCGGTAGCCGGGCTCGTAGTCCAGTAGCCCGCGGTGTGTGCCGCTGGCCGCGACCTTGCCGTCGACCAGGTAGTGCACGGTGTCCGCCCGGTCGAGGACCAGCGGGGACGTCGTGGTGACCACCGTCGTACGGCCCGTGCGCTCCGCGTGCAGCCGCCGCGCGACCACCGCCTCTGTGTGGGCGTCGAGGGCCGAGGTCGGCTCCACCGCGAGCAGCACCTCCGGCTCGGCGAGCAACGCCCGTACCAGCCGCACCCGTTGACGTTGTCCCCCGGAGAGACTGCGCCCCTGGGCGGCCACCGCCGAGTCCAACCCCTCCGGCAGCCCCTGCACGATGTCGTCGGCGGCGCACGCGTGCACGGCTTTCGCCAGCGCCTCCGCCGACCGCTCCCGGCGCCCGGCCACCACCTCCCGCAGCGAACCGGCGAACAGGTCGGCCTCGTTGTCGGCGACCAGGATCCGCGCCCGCACCTCGGCCAGCGGAACCGCGTCCAGTCGCACCCCGCCCCAGGTCGCCACGGACGGCGCGTACCGGCCGAGCCGGTCCACCACGCCCAACGCGTCCCCGGGCCGCGCCCCGACCAACGCCGTCAGCCGCCCCGGCAGCACCCGCACCCCCGAGTCCGGATCGTGCAACACGGCCGGTTCGGCGGGCGCGGCCGACGTCCCGGTGTCCGGCACGGGCTCCAACCGCAGCAGCGCTACGACCCTCCGCGCGGCCACCACGCCCCGGCTGAGCTCGTAGACCATCTGGACGAAGAAGGCCACCGGGCCGATCAGAACGGCCACATAGCCGTACACGGCGACCAACTCGCCGATGCTGAGCCGCCCTTGGGCCGCCAGCCGGGCCGCGAGCCAGGTCACCACGGCGAGGAACAGCGTCGGCAGCCCGAGACCGATCGCCTGCACCCAGCTGGCCACCGCGCCCACCCGGTAGCCCTGTACGCGCAGCCGCTGCGAGTCGCGCCGGAACGCGTCCGCGAACAACCCTTTGCCGCCCAGGCCGTTGAGGACACGCAGACCGCCCGCGAGATCGCCGATGCGCGCGGTCAGCACGCTCTGCCGCTCGCGGTACTCCGTCTCCACACTCTGCAGGCGCATCGTCAACGGCCCCGCGAGCAGCGCGATCACCGGCACACCGAGCAGTACTACGGCGGCCAGCGGCGCCGAGATCGACAGCAGCACGCCGGCGACGACGCCGTAGACGACGAGGGCGCCGAAGCCGGGGCCGACGACCGTCAGGGACTGGGCGATCGTCCACACGTCGCCGACGCCGATCGTGATGACCTCACCGGCCCGTGCGCGGCGCGACAGCACCGCGCCGAGGCGGACCGCCTGCCCGACGATCAGTTTCACCGTGCGGAAGTTGGCGTCGATCCGCACCCGGGTCATCGTGCGGTGGCGCATGATGCTCAGCCACGAGTTGACCGCGCCGACCACGAACAGCACCCCGGTCCACCAGGCCAGCGTGCCCAGATGCCCCGGCACCAGCCCGTCGTCGACCGCCCGGGACATCAGATACGGCGCCGCCGCCATCAGCACCATCCACACGCTCGACAGCAGCGCGCCGGACACCGCCCGCCCGGGCTGCCGCAGCACCAGCCACCACAGGAACCGCCAGCCGCCCCGACAGTCGGGTGTCCCGGGATCCTCGTCCGCCTTGATCATGTGCCTCCTTGCCCGGGCTGCCGAGCGCGGGCAGCCGCGAGCGATCCTGGTGTGGTTGGAGGCATCGAAGATTACCGAGCGTGAGCGCGGTTGCCCATCGAATATCGGGGGCGGTGAATTACCCCGCTACCGCTACTTGCTCTGCAACTTCCCCAGCGGGTCGGGGTCCTGCTCCAACGCGGCGACCGCCGTCTTCCAGCCGGTGTCCTCGGGGTGGAGGGCGCTGCGCAGGAACGCCGTGGTGAGGTGCTGGAGCAGGGCGACGCGGGCGGGGCTCTCGTCCGTCGTCTCGGCGACCTCGTATCCGGGGATGCCGCCGAGTGAGTGCTCCGCGCCGTAGAGCGTGAGCAGGGTCTTGTCGCCGGGACTGTAGGTGTAGGGGTCGGTGAACCAGTCCGGTCCGCGGGTGGAGAGCTGGGACTGGTCGTGGTCACCGGCGACGATCAGCGCCGGTGTGGTCATCGTGGCGAACGACGGCCGCATGAAAGGGAGTTGCTCGGCGGCGAACGGGGTCAGGTCGTCGCCCAGGCCGGTCAGGGCGAGCAGGACACCCGCCTTGACACGGGGGTCGGACAGGTCGTCGCCGGGTACGCCGTCGGGGTCGAGGACGCGCGCGCCCAGCAGCGTGCTCGCCGTCTGGGCTCCCCAGGAGTGGCCGGCCACGGCGACGCGGTCGCGGTCGACGCGCCCCGCGAGACTCGGCACGGAGGCCTCCAGGACGTCGAGACCGTCCAGTACGCGCTTGAGGTCCTCGACGCGGAAGCGCCAGATCCGGGGGAAGCGAGGGTCCTCGTGCGGGAGGCCGAGCGTCCTGGAGTCGAGATGGGTCGGCTGGACGACCACGAAGCCGTGCGCGGCCCAGTGGTCCGCCAGCGGGGCGTAGCCGTCCATCGACCAGCCGAAGCCGTGCGAGAAGACGATGACGGGCAGATCGCCGCCGGTCACGGGCGCGGAGACGCGGACCCGGAGGTCCTCGCCGCGGCCCGGGGCGGGCAGGACGACCGGCTTCACGGACACGATCGCGGTGTTCGAGTCGGACATGGCTGTGCTTCCGTTCCCTGTGCGTCGAGTGGGTCTCAGCGGCGCCACAGCGACGGGGCGAGCAGCGCGCGCGAGTTAAGCGGAACCTTGTTCCGGAAACGATACGGAACAAGGTTCCGGTTGGCAAGCGCGGACACCTCGCTCACGCCAGGCTGTCCCGCCAAGCCCGGTGCAGATCCGCGAACCGCCCCGTCCCCGCGATCAGGTCGGCCGGGCTGCCGTCCTCGACGACCCGCCCGTGTTCCATGACCAGCACCCGGTCCGCGATCTCGACCGTGGACAGCCGGTGCGCGATCACCACCGCCGTACGGCCGCGCAGGACCGTCGACATGGCGCGCTGCACGGCCCGTTCGCCGGGTATGTCGAGGGAGCTGGTCGCCTCGTCGAGGATGAGGACCGCCGGGTCGGCGAGCAACGCCCGTGCGAACGCGACGAGTTGACGCTGGCCCGCCGAGATACGGCCGCCCCGCTTGCGTACGTCCGTGTCGTAGCCGTCGGGCAGGGAGCTGATGAAGTCGTGCGCGCCGATCGCCTTCGCCGCGCCCTCGATCTCCTCACGGGTCGCGTCCGGGCGGCCGATCGCGATGTTCTCGGCGACCGTGCCGGAGAACAGGAACGCCTCCTGCGTCACCATCACCACCCCGCGCCGCAGTTCGGGCCCCGCGAGCTCGCGCAGGTCGACGCCGTCCAGCAGGACCCGGCCCTCGGAGGGGTCGTAGAAACGGGCCAGGAGCTTGGCCAGGGTGGACTTGCCGGCGCCGGTGGAGCCGACGACGGCGACGGTCTGCCCGGCTGGCAGGGTGAGGTCGAAGCGGGGGAGGACCTCGCCACCGGTGCGGTAGGTGAAGCCGACCCCGTCGAAGACGACCTCGCGGCCGGGCTGCTCCGACTCAAGGGCCGGAAGCTGTACGGGTGTTGAGGGCTCGGGGACGGAGGGGGTCTGGGCCAGCAGGCCCGCGATCTTCTCCAGGGAGGCCGCCGCCGACTGGTAGGAGTTGAGGAACATGCCGAGCCGGTCGATCGGGTCGTAGAGACGCCGTAGATACAGGACGGCCGCCGCCAGCACACCCAGTTCCAGTGAGCCGTCCGCGACCCGGTAGGCGCCCCACAGCACGATCACCGCGACGGTCGTGTTGGCGACCAGGCGGGAGCCGGTGACATAGCGGGCCATCTCCAACAGGGCGTTGCCGTTGGAGCGTTCGTGCCGTTTGTTGAGGACGGCGAAGTCGGCGTCGTTGACGTCCTCGCGGCGGAACGCGCGGACCGGCCGGATGCCGTTCATCGTCTCCACGAACTTCACGATCACCCGGGCGATGGCCGTGGACCGCGCCGCGTACACCCGCACCGCGCGCCGCTGGTAGATCCGCACCAGCAGATACAACGGCACGAAGGACGCCACCGCGACCGCGCCGAGGCCAAGGTCCAGCCAGAGCAGCATCGCCGAGATGTAGACGAAGGACAGGACGACCACGATCAGTTCCTGGAGGCCCTCGTTGAGCAGTTCGCGCAGCGCCTCGACGTCCGCGGTGGAGCGGGAGATGAGCCGGCCCGAGGTGTAGCGCTCGTGGAAGTCGATGCTGAGGGCCTGCGCGTGCCGGAAGATCCGGCCGCGCAGATCGAGCAGCACGTCCTGGCTGACGCGGGCCGACGCACCGACGAACGCGTACTGGAGTCCGCCGGAGACCAGCGCGCACAGCAGGTAACCCACCCCGACGGCGATCAGCGGACCGCGGTCGTGGTCCCGGAACGCCGGTACCGCACGGTCGATGGCGTACGCCACCAGCAGCGGGCCCGCCTGCACGGCCGCCTGCTGGAGCAGCAGGAGCAGCGACGTGACGGCGACGCGGGCCTTCATCGGCGCCAGCAGCGAGCCCAGCAGCGCACGGGTCGCGCCCGGGGGAGTGGGCAGGACGTCCCGGTCGAAGGGGTCGTCGGCGGCGGGCGGGCGCGGCGGTTCCCGGTCGTCGTCGCCGGTGGTGGGGGCGGAGGTGGTGGCCGCGGTCATCGTTCGTCCCCCTGGTGGTCGGCTCCCGACATGAGATGCGCGTACTCCGCGTTCGTGCGCAGCAGTTCGTGATGGGTGCCGACCGCGGTGATACGGCCGCCCGACAGCAGGGCGACGCGGTCGGCGAGCAGCACCGTGGACGGGCGGTGGGCGACGATCAACGCCGTGGTGTCCGCGAGGACGTGGCGCAGCGCGGCTTCTACGGCGGCCTCGGTGTGGACGTCCAGCGCGGAGAGCGGGTCGTCGAGGACCAGGAAGCGGGGTTTTCCGACCACCGCCCTTGCCAGCGCCAGCCGTTGCCGCTGGCCGCCGGAGAGGCTCAGGCCCTGCTCGCCCACCTGGGTGTCCGTGCCCTGGGGCAGCGCGTACGTGAAGTCTGCCTGCGCTACGGCCAGCGCCCGCTCCAACTCGGGCTGTCCTGCGCTGTGTTCGGCGCCCATCAGTACGTTCTCCCCGACGCTTGCCGAGAACAGCGTGGGCTCCTCGAAGGCCACGGCGACGAGGGCGCGCAGCGTTTTGCGGGACATGGCGGTGATGTCCTCGCCGTCGAGTGTGATGTGGCCCGATGTCACCTCGTGTAGGCGGGGGACGAGTGCGGTGAGGGTGGTTTTGCCTGTGCCGGTGGCGCCGACGAGGGCCATGGATTCGCCGGGTCTGATGTGCAGGTCTATGTCTTCGAGGATTGGTGGGGAATCGGGCGGGGCGTCGGGGTAGCGGAAGGAGACTGTGGAGAAACGGATGCCGTCGTTGTCGGGTGCGGGTGCGTGGGGGCTGGTCGCGCAGTTCCCCGCGCCCCTAAAGGGAGTCTCCTCTTCCGGGGTTTCGTCCATTACCTCGAAGTAGCGCTCCGTTGCCGTCGCCGCTTCTTGGCTCATCGCCAGTAGGAAGCCGATGGACTCCACCGGCCAGCGCAGGGCCAGTGCTGTGGAGAGGAAGGCCACCAGCGTTCCCGCCGACAGGTTGCCGTCGGCCACCTGCACGGTGCCGAGGACCAGGGCCGCGCCGATGGACAGTTCGGGGAGCGTCACGATGACGCCCCAGATCGTCGCCAGCAGGCCGGCCTTGCGCAGCTCGGTGCCGCGTAGCTCGCGGGTGAGTTCGCGGAACGCGTGCGCCTGGCTGCGGTGGCGGCCGAAGCCCTTGATGATGCGGATGCCGAGGACGCTCTCCTCGACGACCGTCGTCAGATCGCCGACCTGGTCCTGCGCGAGGCGCGCCACGTGCGCGTACCGCCTCTCGAAGATCACACAGGTGACCATCACGGGTACGGCGGGTCCCAGGAGCACCAGACCCAGCGTCCAGTCCTGAAGAACCAGGATGACTACGCCCACCAGGATCGTCACCGCGTTGACCAGCAGGAACGTCAGCGGGAAGGCGAGGAACATGCGCAGCAGCATCAGATCCGTGGTGCCCCGGGACAGCAGCTGGCCCGAGGGCCACCGGTCGTGGAAGGCCACCGGCAGCCGCTGGAGCCGCCGGTACAGATCCGCCCGCATGTCGGCCTCGACCCGTGACAGCGGACGCGCCACCAGCCAGCGCCGCAGCCCGAACAGCAGCGCCTCCGCGAGCCCGAGCAGCAGCAGATACAGCGCGCCGAGCCACACGCCCGCCGGGTCCCGGTCGGCGACCGGCCCGTCCACCATCCACTTCAGGACGAGCGGGATCACCAGCCCCGTACAGGAGGCGACGATCGCGACCCCGGCCGCGCTGAACAGCCGTACCCGCACGGGCCGGACGTACGGCCACAGCCGCAGCAGGACGCGGACGGCGGACCGGTCGGAGCGGTCCTCGGCGGAGGCGGGTGTCGTGGTCATCACGGGCGAGCCTACGGACCACCACTGACAGTGCCCACCTAGTTTTGGCCGGACCCGAGTCCGCCGCTGGTCCTACGACCTGCGGGTCCGTGGGGTCGTACAGCACGGTCGGCGGGGTCGTAGGACGGCATCAACCGATCGGTTGATGTCCGGTCGAGCGCGATGGCCGATGTGCCCGGCCCGGCCCCGACGGGACCCTCGAAGCATGTCAGCCACCCCTGTCATCGAAGTCACCGCACTGCGCAAGTCCTACGGCGGCCGGGCCGTCGTCGATGGTGTCTCCTTCGCCGTCGAGGAGGGCGAGATCTTCGGGATCCTCGGCCCGAACGGCGCCGGCAAGACCACCACCGTCGAGTGCGTCGAGGGCCTGCGTGTCCCCGACGCCGGCCGGGTCCGCGTCACCGGCCTCGACCCCGTCGCCGACCACGAGCAGGTCGCCCGGGTCCTCGGCGCCCAGCTCCAGGAGAGCGAACTCCAGGCCAAGCTCACCGTCCGCGAGGCCCTGGAGCTGTACGCGTCCTTCTATCCGCACCCCGCCGACTGGCAGCCGCTGGCCGAACGCCTCGGTCTGACCGCCAAGTTGACCACCCGGTTCGCGAAGCTGTCCGGCGGGCAGAAGCAGCGGCTGTTCATCGCGCTCGCGCTCATCGGGAACCCCCGGGTCGTCGTCCTCGACGAACTGACCACCGGGCTCGACCCGCGCGCCCGCCGCGACACCTGGCAGCTCATCGAGGACGTCCGGGCGAGCGGGGTGACCGTCCTGCTCGTCACCCACTTCATGGAGGAGGCGCAGCGCCTCTGCGACCGGATCGCCGTGATCGACAAGGGTCGGGTGGCCGCCCTGGACACCCCGGAGGGCCTGATCCGTCGCTCGGCCGGCTCCACGGTCATCAGCTTCACGCCCTCCGCGCCCCTGGACGAGGGTGACCTGAACGCGCTGCCCGCGCTCGTGTCGGTCGAGCACAAGGACGGCCGGATCACGCTCTCCGGGTCCGACGAGACCGTCAACGCCGTCATCACCCTGCTCGCCCGCAACCACATCACCGCCCATCAACTCCGGGTCTCCGACGCCACGTTGGACGACGCGTTCCTGGACCTGACGGAGGTCGCCCGATGAACACCGCAGTCCTGCGCACCGAGTTGCGCCTCTTCCGCCGCGAACCGGGCGCCCTCTTCTGGATCCTGCTCTTCCCCACCCTGCTCCTGGTGATCCTGGGCTCCATCCCGGGCTTCCGCCACCACGAGGCCGACCTCGGCGGTCTACGCACGATCGATGTGTACGTCCCGGTGGCCGTCCTGCTCGGCATGATCGTCGGCGCGCTCCAGTCGATGCCGCAGAACCTCACCGGCTACCGCGAACGCGGCATCCTCCGCCGCATGTCCGCCACCCCGGTCCGCCCCTCCGTCCTCCTCTCCGCCCAGATGCTGGTCTACGGCACGGCGGCCCTGGCCTCCGCCCTGTGCGCGCTGCTCGTCGGCCGCCTCGCCTTCGACGTACGCCTCCCGAAGCAGCCCTACGGCTATCTCCTCGCCCTGCTCCTGGCGATCCTGGCCGCGCTCGCGCTGGGCGCGGTGGTCTCCGCGCTGTCCCGGACCACGAAGATCGCCGGCGCCATCGGATCGGCGGTGTTCTTCCCGATGATGTTCTGCGCGGGCGTGTGGATCCCGGTGAACTCCATGCCGGACGTCATGGCCCGGATCGTCGGCTACACCCCGTTCGGCGCCGCCGCCGAGGCCCTGAACCGGGCGGCGGCGGGGCACTGGCCGGGCTGGGCGCACGTCGGGGTGCTCGCGATGTGGACGCTGCTGCTGACGGGCGCCGCCTCGCGCTGGTTCCGCTGGGAGTAGGGGAGGCGGCCGTGCAGACTGGGGAGATGACCACCAGGGACCGGCAGATCGACCGCCGCTGGGAGCAGCTGCACACGTGGGGGCCGTACGGGCTGCTCGGTATCAGTGTCGTCCTCGCGGTCGCCTCCTCCGGTCTGTTCGACTACTCCACCGCCAAGTGGTACACCGGCTGGACCCTGGCCGGTGCCGCGCTCGTCCTTCAGCTGTGGTGGCATGCCACCCGTGTCCGCCGCCCCGGCCGCGGCCGGACTCCGTCGCGGACGGGCACGGTGTACTACGTCCTCCGCTGGGCCCTCGCCTTCGTCCTCACCTGGATCGACCCGTTCTTCGCCTTCTACGCCGCCTCCGGCTACATGGACGCCGACGAGCTGATCCCCGGCAGGAACCGGCAGCGACTCGCACTGGTCGCGAGCTCGGTGACCGTGGCCGGTGCGCAGGCCGGCGGGATGCCGTTCGGGAGCGCGGTCCAGTGGATCCTCTTCTTCGCGCTCCTGGTCGCCATGTCCGCCCTGCAGTTGGCGGTCGCCCATCTGCAGGAGGCGGAGACGCGGCGCTCCCGCGAGCGCAACGAGACCATCACCGAACTCGAACGCACCAACACCGCGCTCCAACAGGCCCTCGACGAGAACGCCGCCCTGCACGCCCAACTCCTCGTCCAGGCAAGGGAGGCCGGGGTCGCGGACGAGCGGAGGCGGTTGGCGGCCGAGATCCACGACACGATCGCGCAGGGTCTGACAGGCATCATCGCCCAGCTCCAAGTCGTCGCGAACGCCCCCGACTTGACGACCGCCCGCACTCACCTCGACCGCGCCTCCACCCTCGCCCGGCACAGCCTCGGCGAGGCCCGCCGCTCCGTGCAGAACCTCGCGCCCGTCGCGCTGGAGAACGACGGACTGCCCGAGGCGCTGAAGAACACGGTCGCCGAGTGGGGCGAACGCACCGGCGTCCGTGCCGATTTCACCGTCACCGGCACCACCGAGCAGCTGCACGACGAGGTCTCGGCGACCCTGCTGCGCATCGCCCAGGAAGCCCTGTCGAACGCGGCCCGGCACGCCTGCGCCACCCGCGTGGGCGTGACACTCAGCTTCCTGGGCGACGAGGTCATCCTCGACATCCGAGACGACGGCCAGGGCTTCGACCCACTGGCCCTCCCCGAACGCACCGGCACCGGCGGCTTCGGCCTCGACGGCATGCGCGCCCGCGCCGAACGCATCGCGGGCTCCCTCACGATCGAGGCCGAGCCCGGTCACGGCACGGCCCTGTCGGCTCGCGTACC
This sequence comes from Streptomyces xylophagus, assembly GCF_000716435.1. GTDB lineage: Bacteria > Actinomycetota > Actinomycetes > Streptomycetales > Streptomycetaceae > Streptomyces > Streptomyces xylophagus. The sequence goes on along the minus strand of NZ_JNWO01000049.1, from coordinate 9,206 downwards.
GTTGGTCCGCCATGAGTGACGAGCCGCTGATCTCCGTTCTGATCGTCGACGACCATCCCGTCGTACGCGACGGTCTGCGCGGCATGTTCGAGTCCGCGCCCGGATTCCGCGTCCTGGGCGAGGCGGCGAACGGCGTCGAGGCCGTGGAGCGGGCCACCGCCCTCGACCCGGACGTCATCCTGATGGACCTGCGCATGCCGGGCGGCGGGGGAGTCGACGCCATCCGGGAGCTGACCCGCCGCTCCGCCCGCGCGAAGGTGCTGGTCCTGACGACGTACGACACCGACTCCGACACCCTGCCCGCGATCGAGGCGGGCGCGACGGGTTATCTGCTGAAGGACGCCCCGCGCGACGAACTCTTCACCGCCGTCCGCGCGGCGGCGGAAGGCCGCACGGTCCTGTCCCCCGCCGTCGCCTCCCGCCTGGTCTCCGCCGTCCGCAGCCCCCAGGCCCCCGGCAACGAACCGCTCTCCGCCCGCGAACGCGAAGTCCTGGCCCTTGTCGCCAAGGGCACGTCCAACCGCGAGATCGCCCGCGAACTCTTCATCAGCGAGGCGACCGTCAAGACCCATCTCACCCACCTGTACGGCAAGTTGGGCGTCAAGGACCGCGCGGCGGCGGTGGCGGTGGCGTACGACCGGGGGATTCTCGGCTAGCTGGGATAGGGGAGGAGGCCGGAGGCGATCTTCTCCCAGGCCGCCTTCAGCTCGGCGAGCAACTCCGGCTTGTCGGGGGCGAGATCGGCCTGTTCGCGTAGATCGGCGCCGAGGTCGTAGAGATGGTCGCCGCCGGCGGAGTCCCGGTAGTACTTCCAATCACCGCGCCGCAGCGCCCGGTTGGCCCGCACCCGCCAGAACAGGTCCCGCTCCGGCGGCTGTTCGCCCTTCAGCAGATAGCCCGCGAGGCTCGTGCCGTCCAGCGGGTACGCCGGGTCGGGGCGGGCGCCGGCCAACTCCAGGAAGGTCGCGGTCCAGTCGGGGGAGAAGTTCGGCTCGTGGCTGACCTGGTTGCCGTCGATGCGGTGCGGCCAGCGCACGATCGTCGGCACCCGGATGCCGCCCTCCTGGAGCACGAACTTCTCGCCGCTCAACGGCCAGAGGTACGACCAGCGTTCACCGCCGTTGTCGCTGGCGAAGTACACCACGGTGTTCTCCTCCTGCCCGGACCGGCGCAGCGCGACGAGCACCTCACCGACGGCCGCGTCGAGGCTCTCGACCATCTCCGTGTACTTCGCGACCGAGCCGCCGTCGTAGTGGTTGAGCGCGTTGGTGACCTCCGCCTGGCTCTTCGCGGCCCGGATCTTCGCGGCGATCTCGGCGCCGGTCTCCTCGTCACCCTCCGCCAGCCAAGGCCAGTGCGGGGTGGTGAAGTTGAGGTTCAGCAGCCAGGGCTTGTCGTGCTTCCGGCCGACGTACTCCACCGCCCGCTCGGTCAGCACCTGTGTGTAGTAGCGCAGGTCCTTGTAGGTCGCGTCGCCCTCGTACAGGTCGTAGTCGCCGAGCTGGCCGAGCTTGGAGAAGTACTCCAGCACGCCCCCGTGGTTGCCGAAGAACTCGTCCCAACCCGACTTCGTGGGGCTGTAGTCGGGCAGCCAGCCGCAGTGCCACTTGCCGATCAGGGCGGTGGAGTAGCCCGCCTTCTTCAGCAGCGAGGCGAGGGTCGGGTGGCTCGGGTCGAGCCCCTGCGTCCGGTTGGCGATCGGCTCGGCCAACCCGCCCGGCGTACGGCCCGGATAGCGCCCGGTGTACAGGCTGAACCGGGTCGGCGAGCAGGTCGCCGACCCCGAGTACGCGTCGGTGAACCGCACCCCCTGCCGGGCCAGCCGGTCCAGGTTCGGCGTCCTGATGTGCGGGGCGCCGTAGGAGGAGAGATCGGCCCAGCCGAGGTCGTCACCGAGGATGACGAGCAGGTTGGGACGCTTGCCGGAGGCAGCGGGGCGAGCCTTGAACGGGCGCTCGGCGGCGGCCGGTTCGGCGGCCTCGGCGGTGGCGGCCGAACCGGCGACGGCGGTGACGGCACCGCCACCGACCAGGCCGCCGAAGGCGCGGCGGGATATTTCAGGCATGCGGGGTCCTTGTGGGGGTGGCGACGGAAACCGTGGGGGGTCCCTCTATGTGATCAGTCCGCCTGCCCCAAGCCCAGCCATCCGCCAGGGAGTTCACGGACCTGAAACGTCGCCCCGGCCGACCCCTCCGCCCCTCAGCCGACCACCTTCAGCAACAGCACCGCCCGAGCCGGCACAGTGATCGCCGCCCCCGCCCGGTGCACCACCCCCGGCGCCTCCCCCTGTTCCTCCCGTGACGTGTCGACGATCACCTCGTAGCGCTCCGCCCACGGCGGGCCCGGGAGTACGAAGCTCACCGGGCGGTCGCCGGCGTGCAGGACGGCGAGGAAGCTGTCGTCGACGATCGGGGCGCCGCGTTCGTCGCGGCCGGGGATGTCCCGGCCGGAGAGGTACATGCCCAGGGTCGCGGCGGGGGCGTACCAGTCGCGTTCCGTCATCTCCGTGCCGCGCGCGGTGAACCAGGCCAAGTCCCTTATGCCGTCCGCCGAATGGGCCCGCCCGGAGAAGAACGCCCGGCGGCGCAGCACCGGATGGCGGTGGCGCAGGTCGATCAGGCGGGCGGTGAGGTCGGTCAGCGCCCGCCAGCCCGGGTCGTCCAGCAGACCCCAGTCCACCCAACTGATCTCGTTGTCCTGGCAGTAGGCGTTGTTGTTGCCCCGCTGCGTCCGCCCCAGCTCGTCGCCCGCGACCAGCATCGGCACGCCCGTGGAGAGGAGCAGTGTGGTGAGGAGGTTCCTCAACTGCCGCCGCCGCAGCGCCTTGACGCGCTCGTCGTCCGTCTCGCCCTCGACCCCGCAGTTCCAGGAACGGTTGTCGTCCGTGCCGTCCCGGTTGCCCTCGCCGTTCGCCTCGTTGTGCTTGCGTTCGTACGACACCATGTCGCGGAGCGTGTAACCGTCGTGCGCCGTCACGAAGTTGACGGAGGCGTAGGGGCGGCGGCCGCCCCACGCGTACAGGTCGCTCGACCCCGACAGGCGGTACCCGAGGTCCCGTACGTCCGGCAGCGCGCCGCGCCAGAAGTCCCGGACGGCGTTGCGATAGCGGTCGTTCCACTCCGTCCACAGGGGTGGGAACGCGCCGACCTGGTAGCCGCCCGAGCCGACGTCCCAGGGCTCGGCGATCAGCTTCACCCGTCGTAGCACCGGGTCTTGAGCGATCACCGCGAGGAACGGGGACAGCATGTCGACGTCGTGCATCGAGCGGGCCAGGGCGGCCGCGAGGTCGAAGCGGAAGCCGTCGACGCCCATCTCGGTGACCCAGTAGCGCAGGGAGTCGGTGATGAGCCGGAGCACGTGCGGCTGGACGACATGGAGGGTGTTGCCGCAGCCGGTGTAGTCCGTGTAGCGGCGGGCGTCGCTCTGGAGGCGGTAGTAGCCGCGGTTGTCGATGCCCTTCAACGACAGCATCGGCCCCAACTCGCCTCCTTCCGCTGTGTGGTTGTAGACCACGTCGAGGATGACCTCGATCCCGGCCGCGTGCAGGGCGCGCACCATCCGCTTGAACTCGCCGACCTGTTGACCCGCCGTGCCGGTCGCCGCGTAGGCCGCGTGCGGGGCGAAATAGCCGATGGAGTTGTAGCCCCAGTAGTTCTTCAGGCCCTTGCGCAGCAGGTGGTCCTCGTGCGCGAACTGGTGGACGGGGAGGAGTTCCACGGCCGTGACGCCCAGTTTCACCAGGTGCTCGATCGCCGCCGGGTGCGCCAATCCGGCGTAGGTGCCCCGGAGTTCCTCGGGTATGCCGGGGTGCAGCTTGGTGAAGCCGCCGACGTGGACCTCGTAGATCACCGAGTCCGCCCACGGCGTCTTGGGGCGGCGGTCGTCCATCCACTCGTCGTCGGTGGTGTCGTCGTGGACCACAACACCCTTGGGGACGTGGGGCGCTGAGTCCCGGTCGTCGCGCACGGTGTCCGCGACCTGCTGCTGCGGCCAGTCCCGGACGTGCGCGTACACCTCGGGCGGCAGCCCGAACTCGCCGTCCACCGCCCGCGCGTACGGGTCGAGGAGCAGCTTCGCCGGGTTCCAGCGGGCGCCGGTCCACGGGTCCCAGCGGCCGTGCACCCGGAAGCCGTAGCGCTGTCCCGGCATGACGTCCGGCAGGAAGCCGTGCCAGATCTCGTGCGTCAGCTCGGTGAGCGGGACCTTGGTCTCCACGCCGTCGGGGTCGAACAGGCACAGCTCGACGGCCTCCGCGCCCCCCGCCCACAGCGCGAAGTTGGTGCCCGCCACCCCGTCGGGGCCGACCCGGAACCGGGCCCCCAACGGCATCGGCGCGCCCGGCCACACGGGCACGGGCGATGCCCTGTGGACGGCACCGTTCAGTGCCGGGGCGGCACGCGGCGACGGTACGGCCTCCACCGCGTGCTCCACCGGCACGCCGACGTCGACGCGCCCCTCCTGCACGGCCTCCTGCTCGGCTGCGCTCGACACCGTCCGGCCTCCTGCGGCTCATGGAACGACGAGGTGAAGGGCGCACGACGTCCCGGTCGCGGCTCCCTGTCCTGTCATCCTCCCCACTGTTCTGCCCAGAGCTTGGGTCGCACTCACGTTTCCCTGAGGCAGGGCCGCTCGTTGAGCACCCCGTGAGGCATGCACAAGGGCGCGCGCGGCGCGCAGGGGTCGCACTGGCCGCCGTACTGACATGGGCAGGACTGCTGGCCGGGGCCACCGGCTGTACTTCCGACGGCTCGGGCGGAAGCGGCATCGACGAGCTCTTCGGCAAGGCACCGGCGCCCGAGGATGTGATCCGGATCTCGCCCGACGACACCGCCAAGGGCGTCAAACCCGACCAGCGGCTGGTGGTCCGGGTGCCCAGCGGACGCCTGGAGTCCGTGCAGGTCGTCAAGGAACAGGACGCCCAGGACACCCCGGTCCCCGGACACATCTCCGACGACGGACTGCGCTGGGAACCCGAGGACACCAAGCTCGCGCTGGCCGCCGAGTACACCGTCGACGCGGTCGCCCTCGACGGCCACGGGCGCCGCTCCGCCCGGCACACCACGTTCACGACCTACGTCCCCGACGAACGGTTCATCACCTACGTCACCCCGGAGAACCGCGCCACCGTCGGCACCGGAATGATCGTCTCCCTCGGCTTCAACCGGGACATCGAGAACCGTGCCGCCGTCGAACGCGCCATCCACGTCACCGCGAAACCGGCCGTGGAGATCCGCCCGCACTGGTTCGACAAGTCCCGCCTCGACTTCCGCCCCGAGAACTACTGGAAACCCGGCACCCAGGTCACCGTCTCCCTGCGCCTGCGGGACGTCGAGGGCGCCCCCGGGGTCTACGGCCTCCAGTACAAGACGTTCTCCTTCACCGTCGGCCGCAGCCAGGTCTCCCTCGTCGACGCCGCCAGGCACACCATGGAAGTGCGGCGCGACGGCGCCCTCCTGGCCACCGTGCCGATCACGGCCGGCGGCCCGAAGACCACCACGTACAACGGGAAAATGGTGGTCATGGAGATGCTGGAGGTCACCCGCATGAACAGCCGCACGGTCGGCTTCGGCGGCGAGTACGACATCCCCGACGTCCCGCACGCCATGCGGCTCACCAACTCCGGCACCTTCCTGCACGGCAACTACTGGGCGCCGACCGCCCCCGGACGCGTCAACGTCAGCCACGGTTGCGTGGGGCTCAGGGACGTCAAGGGCGGCGGCTCGGACACCCCCGCCGGGTGGTTCTTCGACCGCAGCATCATCGGGGACGTGATCGAGGTCGTGCACAGCAACGACAAACAGGTCGCACCGGACAATGGCCTCGGCGGGTGGAACATGGGTTGGAAGGAGTGGAAGGCGGGCAGTGCCCTCAAGTGACCGCAGGAGGGGCGGGGAGCCCGTGTCAGGCGGCAGTTGAAGTTGCGACCGAACGGTGACATTCGCCTGACATGAAGCTCAAAACCTGGCGGTTAATATGCGCGGACGTGCACGTCAGATGCGCGAAGGGGTGCGGGCCGGACCGGGCCCGGCGAGGGGAGAAAGTCTTGAACGTGCGACCGATATCGGGGGCGTCGGTTGACGCGCGCAGCCGGAGAAACAAGGGGCTGCTCGCGCTGATCCTCGGCGTGCTGCTGCTCGCCGTCACCGCGTGCGGCGGCGGAGGCGGAGGCTCCAACTCCGGGTCCGGCTCGGGCGACGCGAAGGACAAGGGCTCCGACACCGCCCAGACCAAGCAGTCGCAGGCGGTCGTCACCATCGCCCCCAAGAACGGCTCGAAGTCCGTCGACACCAGCGGCGCCCTCAAGATCAGTGCCGCGAAGGGCAAGTTGACCGAGGTCACCGTCAAGGACGCGGACGGCGCCAAGGTCACCGGCGCGATCACCGGAGGCGGCGCGACCTGGACGCCCGCCACGCATCTCGCCGCCGCCACCAAGTACACCGTGCACGCGGTCGCCAAGGACTCCGACGGCCGGGTCGCCGCCGAGGACTCCAGCTTCACCACGCTGACCCCGAAGAACACCTTCGTCGGCTACTTCACCCCCGAGGACGGATCCACCGTCGGCGTCGGCATGCCGTTCTCCATCCGCTTCACCCGGGGCATCACACACCCCGAGGACGTGAAGAAGGCCATCAGCATCACGACCTCGCCGGCCGTCGACGTCGAGGGCCACTGGTTCGGCAACGACCGCCTCGACTTCCGCCCGGAGAACTACTGGAAGTCCGGCACCAAGGTCACGATCAAGCTCAACCTCGACGGAGTCGAAGGCCGTTCGGGCGTCTACGGCAAGCAGACCAAGACGGTCAAGTTCACCATCGGCCGCAACCAGGTCTCCATCGTCGACGCCAAGAAGCACACGATGAAGGTCACCCAGGACGGCAGGACCATCAGGACCATCCCGGTCACGACCGGCAAGCCCGGCTACGACACCTGGAACGGCCAGATGGTCATGAGCGAGAAGCTCACCGTGACCCGGATGAACGGCGAAACGGTCGGCTACGGCGGCGAGTACGACATCAAGGACGTCCCGCACGCCACCCGCCTGACCGACTCCGGCACCTTCGTCCACGGCAACTACTGGGGCGGCGGCGCCTTCGGCAACTACAACGCGAGCCACGGCTGCATAGGCCTCCAGGACGTCAAGGGCGGTTACAGCAAGACCGTTCCGGCCGCGTGGTTCTTCAACCACTCGATCCTCGGTGACGTCGTGGTCGTCAAGAACTCCAACGACGCGACCGTGGCACCCGACAACGGGCTCAACGGCTGGAACATGTCGTGGGCGAAGTGGAAGGCGTAAGCGGCTAGTTGACGTACGGGCCCGGTGCTGTGACCGACAGCACCGGGCCCGTCGTCGTTAGTGCCCGTTAACCTGCAGTCATGACCGTGAATCTCGAAGTCGCCGAGGGCGTCGGCACGATCCGCCTCGACCGCCCGCCGATGAACGCGCTGGACACCGCCACGCAGGACCGGCTCAAGGAACTCGCCGAGGAGGCGACCCGTCGCGACGACGTGCGCGCCGTGGTGGTCTACGGCGGGGAGAAGGTGTTCGCGGCGGGTGCGGACATCAAGGAGATGCAGCGCATGGACCACGCGGCGATGGTCGTGCGGTCGCGGGCGTTGCAGGAGTCGTTCACCGCGGTGGCGCGTATCCCCAAGCCGGTCGTGGCGGCGATCACGGGCTATGCGCTGGGCGGGGGTTGCGAGTTGGCACTTTGCGCGGACTTCCGTATCGCGGCGGACAACGCGAAGCTCGGGCAGCCGGAGATCCTGCTCGGGCTGATTCCGGGCGCGGGCGGCACGCAGCGGCTGGCGCGTCTGATCGGTCCCTCGAAGGCGAAGGACCTGATCTTCACCGGCCGGATGGTCAAGGCGGACGAGGCGCTGGCGCTGGGTCTGGTGGACCGGTTGGTGCCGGCCGCCGAGGTGTACACGGAGGCCCACGCGTGGGCGGCGAAGCTCGCGCAGGGACCGGCGATCGCACTCCGTGCCGCGAAGGAAGCGATCGACACCGGTCTGGAGACGGACATCGAGACCGGGCTTGCGGTCGAACGGACGTGGTTCGCGGGGCTGTTCGCGACCGAGGACCGTGAGCGCGGGATGCGGAGCTTCGTCGAAGAGGGCCCCGGCAAGGCGAAGTTCCTCTGAACCGGACGGTGAAATCGCGCTCAACCACTTGCAATTGACGCGATGTCTCATCCGGGTCCCTCGGCGGGGCGGTTTATGGGAACCTTAACGTGACCTTAAGCCTGCCTTGTCGAGGGAGCCTGTCGATTGCCTCCAACAGAGCCTTCACCGCAGGTCGGAGGGGCTACGGCGAGCGCTGAAATGCCCCTGGCATATGTCGATCGGATGTCGCGGAACGGAGGCTTCCGGGGGGCGTATTCCTCCGGAACCGCCCCGGAGGCCGTGCGGGGCGGCCATGATGGACGCATGGCGGGGCTGGAAGGTATCGGACAGCCGCGGGGACAAGGCCGTGCGACCGCGGCGCGCTGGTCGCCTGCGGTCGAGGACGAGCGGGCACTCAAGGCGATCGAGTTGTTCGGCAATCCGACGGAGGCGGAAGTTCCGCTGCCGTCCCGGCCCGAGTCCGCCGCCACCGCCCGCCGGCTCACCCAGATCGTCGTCCTGCGCCACTGGGGGCTCACCCCGAAGATGACCGAGGACGCCGTCTTACTCGTCTCGGAACTCGTCGGAAACGCCGTACGGCACACGGGCGCCCGGGTGTTCGGCCTGCGGATGCGGCGCCGGCGCGGCTGGATCCGCATCGAGGTCCGCGACCCCTCCCGCGGGCTGCCCTGTCTGATGCCGGTCCAGGAGATGGACCTCAGCGGCCGCGGCCTGTTCCTCGTCGACAAACTCTCCGACCGCTGGGGCGTCGACCTGCTGCCGCGCGGCAAGACCACGTGGTTTGAAATGCGGGTCGCCGACCGCTGAACACCCGCTGTGTGTACGGCAGTTCGGGCGCCGAGCACCCCCGCGCGGACGACAGTTCGAGCCCTACATGGACGACCGTTCGAGGCGCGACCCGTGAGGGTCCCTCAATCGGGTTAATGCCCCGCTTTCTTACCCAACCCCCCTTAAATGGTCCGGGTGACCACGACCGACCGCCGTACGGCGTTGCGTGCGGGTGCCGGGCTCGTCGCCGGGGGCGCACTCGCCGCCGGATGTGCCACGACCGGCCCCGCCGCATCCCCCGCCGCCCCCGCGCG
>NZ_JNWO01000048.1 GCF_000716435.1 Streptomyces xylophagus | reverse complement strand
GCTCTGCCTCCGGCAGCCGAATACTCGCTCCGCTCGTTTCGCGCGTCCCCGCGCGAATTCCCGCCTCCGGCGGGGGCGTTATGGAATTGCCCTCCGGGCATTCCATAACGTGCATTCCTCCGGAATGAAAAGCGAATGGCGGGATTCGTGTTCCTCCGGAACGGAGGAGATGTCGAATTGGCGTGCCTCCGGCACGGAAATAGGATTGTTTTATTGGTGGGTTGAGGGCGTTTTAGGTGAGGGTCCGTCATATTGGTTTCTGTCGTGGGGTGGTGGGGAATCTCCGATTCCTTTCAAGACGAGAGGCTGTGATGTGTATTCCGTGATGGAAAGTATTCCACGGAATACGAGGAAAGGGGATAGGGCCCCTCCGGGGCCCGATCCCCATGGAGACGTGAGGAGTTGAGACGAGGCAGGGGGTGAGCCTGCCTCCGGCAGCTCGGTCGGAGGGAGTGAGCCCTCCAGGGGGTTCGGGTGCGGAGCACCCGAGCGCGGAGGCCCCCGCCGACGCGCAACCACAAAGCCTCACCCCGATCCCCGAAACCGCCGCGCCCGCCCTAGCCCGCCCCCACCCTTACTCACATTCGGGCAGGGAGAGCGGCAGCAGAGGGGATGTCAGCAACCCCGACCAGGTTCAACATGGCATCTGACCAGGGAAGTTGGAGAGGCCGGCCGCGAGTCGAGGTCAGGAGATATCGCAGGAGATGGTGCAGGAGTTTGCGCGTGAGGTAGTGCAGCAGATCAGCCACTAATGTATTATGGAACATGTCAGAGGGTGGCCCCCACTGACACCGCCGAATGTTCGTCAGCAGAGAGGTACACACGTGGAAATCGTCATTCTCTACGGCACCGTGACGTCAGAGACGGGGGAAATCGACACCCCGCAGGCACAGAGGGCCCGCCGGATCGCGAACTTCCTCCCGCGCCCGGAGCTCCTCCGTGACGCCGTCATCGTTCATGACCTGGACGACAACACCACGTCAATTCGGTTCGACACCACGGCCGGACCTATTCGAATTCTCCTCCCCGTCGCCGAGGGGTTCGAGTTCCATTTCATCCACGACAGCGAAACGGGACCCCGCATTCTCGGAACATTCCGGGGCGCATCCCTCCCCGTTCGCGCGATCGCATTCCGCATCAGTGAATTTCTGCGGACACATGGACTGAAGTAGCCGAGCCGGGGGCCCAGCCCGACCGGGCCCCCTCAATTCCCGAGCGAAAAGGAGGAGTGCAGTATGTCCAAGTACACCAATCATGTTCGTCTGACCCTCGACGGCCACACATGGCCCGAGCGCATTGCGATGCGGTGGGCACCCCCGGCCCAAGAGGACACCGCTCCGGCTACGGCCTCCCATCAACTCGCCGAGGACGCCGTAGGCGAAGCAGTCGGAGTACTCGCCCGAGCCGAAGCCGTGTTCTTCGCTCTGCTGGACGTAATCGGCCCCGGAGAACACACATTGGTCTGCACCACGTACTCGGAGGACGGGTTGCGCGTCGGGAACTTCCATCTCTTCACCGACGACTCAGAACGCGCCTCCTGTGAGGAGACCGAGGCACTCGGATTCTGGGCAACGATCGCGAGCGGTTTCGTCCCGGGCGGTAAGGGAGCGGTCATCGTGCGCACCACGGCCCCGGACACCGTGGATTCTGTGCGTGCGTGGACAGTCGACGCCGCCCGACGCTGGCTCATGCCTTGCACCGCCGAGGAGGTACGCGCCGGATACCAGCAGGCCCGCAGGGAAGGTGAGCACGACCCCGAGCCTGACCTGATCTACCGGCACGCCGAGTCCCTGCCGGTTGAGCAATCGCTGTAGCAGGTCAGCGCGTTGTCCTGAGGGTGGGACACGGAGGCGGTTTTAATCTGTTGCCCCACCCTCCATAATAGGTATTATGGAACCAGTTCGGAACGGGTGGCCCCCGGACCGGACCGCCGAAAGTTCGTCACCCGAAGGGAAAGCCCAAGTGGCTCATGAGATCGAGCAGTTCACCGACGGAACCGCTGCGTTCGCCTCCGCCAACGAGAGCGCGTGGCACAAGTTGGGCACCGTCACCGAGGGCGCCATGACCGCCGAGGAGGCCATGAGCCTCGCGTCCCTGTCCGGATGGAACGTGCGTCTCCTCCCGCTGACCGCAACGGAGATCACGTCCGACGGCACAACGCCGGTTGAGGTTCCGGAGCACTTCGCAAGCGCGCGGACGCACCCGAAGACCGGCCGTACGCAGACGCTCGGAGTGGTCGGCACCGACTACTTCCCCGTACAGAACGAGGAGCACGCCGAGTTCCTCAACCTGCTCTCCGACGAGTCCGGGGCGCACTTCGAGACCGCCGGATCACTCAGGGACGGCCGTCAGGTGTTCCTGACCATGAAGTTGCCGCAGTCCCTCACCATCGGAGGGAACGACGCCGTAGATCTCTATATCGCGGCGATCAACAGCCACGACGGAAGTTCCGCATTCCGCATCGTCACGACGCCGGTCCGGGTGGTGTGCGCGAACACCGCACGCGCGGCGATCGCGGGGGCCCGTTCCTCGTTCGTGGTGCGGCACACGGCAGGCGCCAAATCCCGTATCGCGCAGGCCCGTTCCGCGCTCGGTCTGACCGCCCGGTATGCCGAGGAGTTCGAGAAGGCCGCACAGCGCATGATCGAGGCCGAGATGACGCTCAGCGAGCTCAAGTCGGTGGTGGACGAGATGTGGCCGGTCCAGGACAACGACAGCCCGCGCAAGAAGACCAACCAGCGGCAGCGGTGGGGAACGATCTCGAACCTGTTCGAGCACGCCGACACGCAGGCCGGTATCCGGGGCACGCGGTGGGCCGGTTACAACGCGCTCACCGAGTACGCCAACCACGTTGCCCCCGCCCAGGGCAAGACCGACGCCGAAAAGGCAGTCGCTCGCGCCGAGCGGGTCATCAGCGGAGCGGCAAACGGCCTGATGGAAAAGGCCTTCGCCCTCACGACGGTCTGACCCCCTGAACGCCGGGTGGGCGCCCAACTCCCCCATGGGTGCCCACCCGGCCCCCACCGGCCAGCAGTGGCCGCACGGACCCCGAGCGCGCAGCGCGCCACCCCCGCATTCGGGGCGCGGAGCGCTCCCGCGCCGGCCCCTGCCGCGTAGCGGCAGCGCATCGCGTCTGCGGAGCAGACCGCGCGCAAGGAACCTGCCCGCCCCCTCCTGCACGCAGCTGCTCCGGCCGGAGCACACCAGACCGGCCACCCCACACCCACCGCCCCACGGAAGGCCTTTCATGCCCATCCCGAAGTGGACGATCAAAGGCATCGTCGACGACTACGACACCTGCGGTTGCTGCGGCCGCCGCGGCCTCAAGCGCACCGTCGCGCTGATGCCGCTGGACGCCGACGGGAACGAGGACGGCACCGCCGAAGACGTCGCGTACTACGGCACGGCCTGCGCTGCTACCGCACTGGGCTGGACGCAGGGCAAGGTGACCGACACCGCGCGCGCCGCCCAGGCCCAGCAGGACCAGCGCGACGCCCACGCGCGCCGGATGATCAGCCTCTACGCCCCGATCGAGTCCGCCCCCATCCGTGACAAGGCCCGTGTGTACTACGCCCGCAACCAGCGCCAGCGGGACACAGGCGTAAAGGCGACGGAGGAAGTCGCGAAGCTGCTCGCCGAGGCCCGCGCGCAGCTCGCCGACACCACGACCGGGCCCGCCCGCCCGTCGCGGATCGAGGACTTCCGCCGCTACGTGGTCCTCTTCACCCGGGAAGCGCGCGTCTACCTCGTGCAGCACCTGTCAGACGACGAGGCCGAACGCCAGGCGCAGGGTGACGCCGCCATGCGGCGTACCGAAGAGATCCGGGGCAGCCTCGCGGTCGTGGCCGCCCTGGACGGTGAGTCCGCGCGAGACGTCGCGTACGCCGACGACCTGACCCGTAGGTGGAACGCGCATGCCTGGCAGGCCGTTCATGCCTGAGTCCGCGCCTCGCCTCTACATCGGAAACGCCGTCACCTACACCGGCCCCTTCACCGAGATGCACGACCGCCCCCTTGCCGTTCTGCACTGCAACAGCATGGGCAGTTGTGAAGCCTGCCGCGAGTGGGCCCTGAACAACGAGGGCGCGGACCGGGAACACTTCCTGGTCGCCGACTCGACGTCGGGGCGCTATGTCAGGCACGCCGACCGGGCGAGTCTGACCCTGATCCCGCACGCGTGGCCCGAGGACGCTGTTCCGTTCAGCATCAACGGCTACTGGTACGCCGCCGCCTACGCCACGGCCGGCGGAAGCGAGCGGACGAGGACCGTGCACTTCTACACCGCCCACGACGTCATGGGCCGCACGTGGTGCCACTTCCCCGAGATCACGCCGGAGATCCGCCGCCTGGACGAGCAGGGCCGCCGCCGCCCCGTCTGACCGGCCCCCGTACAGCACTTGCCCGGACCCTCCTCAAGGAGCGATGCGCCATGCCCGCACAGCCCAGGCGCACCCGGCCCGATGACACCGCCACCGCATCCGCGATGGGCCGCGCCATGAACGTGCTCGCCGCCCTGTTGCTGGCCCTGGGAGAGGGAAGCCACCGGTTCAGCATGGTTGCCGAGCGCACGAACGGCGCGATCGTGACCGCCGACTTCTCCCTGTCCCTCGGTATGGCCCCGGTGCGCGTGAGCCACAGCAAGGAGACCTATCTCCGGTTCTTCGCGCTGCTGACCTTTGCGCTGGAGTACAGCACCGTGCGCAGCGCCGTCCTGGTCGCCACGACCGCCGACGAACCCTTCCCCCGCGCCTGTGGCTGGAGCGTACGGGACGGATGGCTGCACCCCATGGACACCCGCGAGCTCCAGGAAGCGGTCATGCCCTGCCCCGACGTCGCAGCCACGCTGCGCCTGGTCTACCCCGCGCCCGCCCTGCACCACCCCGACGAGCCCGACGAAGGGAACGCCCATGAGTGACAAGCCCGCCGCTGCGCCGGACGGCTACTGCACCAACACGACACCGGTTGCAGGCAGCGTCCGCAGCACCAACACCACCGCGCTCGGCAGCAAGTTCGCCCGGATGAACAACCGCCCCTACGGAGACTGCCCGTGCGGCCGCGCGGCGATCGGCCTGACCGGCCGGGGCAACCTGCACCGCCACAAGCAGCCGCAGGAGTAGCACGCCGGGCCGTCCGCCCCACCGCGGGCGGCCCGGCCCACGCCGCACCTCCCCCGCACCCGCCGTCCGCCCCGCTCCGCTCCGCTCCGAGAGGAACCGCCCATGTCCACCGCCGACTCCCTCACGATCGAGACGCCCACCGGCACCGTGCACGCCACCGCCGGCCCCCGGTGCACGGACGCCGTCGTGTTCGAGCTGCACGGCGCGATGCGCGGCAGCGTGCACGTCACCGGAACCCAACACCCGCGCTACTGGGACCAGTTCACCGCCGTCCGCGCCTGTCTCGGCCCGGTCGACGCCTACGAGACGACCGCCCCCGACGACGCCCTGCCCCGGCTGACCCGCGGCGGCACCGGCTACAGCGGCAGCCTGACCCGCTATCCCGCGGACTACGGCGACTACATCGAGGTGTCCGTACGGACCCCGACAACCGCCGCAGGCAACGAGCCGTCCGCGAAGACGACCGCGACGCTCACCGCCGTACTGCGCGCGTGTGCCGACAGCGTCGCCCAGCGCGACGACCTGCCGCTGATCCTGGACGCGTCCCGGCTGCGCAAGACGCCCGGACTCTTGCGATTCCTCAGCTGGGCCAGCGCGCACGCCGACGCCGAAGCCGTCCGCTGCGAGGCGGAGTCGCGCTCCGCGCGCCCCGCGCTCAAGACCGCCGTGGCCGCCTGGTGGACCGTCGCGCGCTGGTTCACCGACCGCCCGCACCCTCTGCTGCTGGTGCTGCTGGCCGACCGTGACGACTCGCTGGCCCGCCTCATTCACGTCTTGGAGTGGCAGGGCCCGTACTTCGCCAACGCCGCAGCCGAGGAGAGGGCCCGCGCGGACAAGTTCCGGGACGAGGTCGTGTCGCTGCGCGCCCAGCAGCAGCGCGGCCGCACCCGCCGCCGGGGAGCCCAGGAGTACCCCGGGACCAAGGAGACGGTGTGACCGTGCGCTGGCTGATGACTCTGGGCGAGCGCACCCGCCCCGACGTTCCCACCTTCGCCGAGTGCCCCGGGCTGTACGAGGCCCGCGCGGTCGCCCTGGTCGACGACGCCGGGCAGCTGTTCCCCATCCTGCTGGAGTGGCGACGGGCGTACGGCGAGGACCTGACTGGGTGGGCCTGCCAGGTCGAGGCGGACGACATCGAGGACCTTCCCCCGGGCGTGACCGAGAACTGGGGGCACGACGAACTCCGCCTGGACACGATGTCGGGTGGCTACGTGAAGGTGTCCGACTACCGCGACCACCAGGCACGTGCCGCCGTGCCGCCCGGGAACAAGGTGCTCATGCGTCCCTAGGGGACCGGCGCCGGATGGGGTGGGGCAGCCCCGGGAAAACCCGTTGCCCCACCCCATCATTAACGTATTATGGAACATGTCAGATCGAGTGCGAGTGAGGAGCCACCCCATGGCATCGTTCGGCCACGCCACCCCGGAACGCTGCGCCCAGCTCGGCCGCGCCCTCACGGACGCCGGCCTCACCTGGAGCGACAACGGCCAGCAGGACACCCCGCAGTGCCTCACCTACACCGCCACCGACCCGCACGGCCGCACGTGGCGGATCACCCCGGCCACCAACTTCCAGATCCCCACGACGAACACGGCGCAGATCTGGCAGGCCAGCTGCGGAGAACTGGCGGCGACCACCCCGGTGCTGTCCGCCCCCAAGGTGGCCGAGGCCATCAAGACCGCCCCGTGAGCCTGCCACCGTTCCGCCCCGAGGACTTCGACGAGACGTGCGAAACCTGCCTGGCCCCGCCCGGGCAGCTCTGCCGCCCCTGGTGCGACACCGGATACACCGCCGACGACCACCGCGCCCAGGCCGAGCGCCACGCCGACCAGCAGGACGCCGCCCCGGGGCGCGAGGCACTGCCGCTCCCCGCCACCGCGCCGCAGAACCGGGACCGCCCCTTCTTCGTGGTCGGTCAGTGGCAGGGCGGGGGCGACGTCGACATCTGGCACGTCGAGGAGGCCCCCGCCGATCCCGGGGAACGGTCCGACCGGTGCGAGGAGTACCGCGAGGCGGCCGACACCACATCCGGCAGCGTCGAGATCGTCTACGCCGCCAGTCCGCAGGCCGCAGCCGAACAGGCCCGCCAGCAAGCCCGCGCGACCAGCGAGCGCATCCATCGCGAGACCCGCCGCCCGTAGTCCGCCCGCCGCGCAGGACAGCAGGAACACCCCGCGCCGCACGAGCACCGCCCCCACACCCCTGCCCCCCCCGTGCCCGAAGGAGACCGTCATGGACCTGTCCACCGCCACCGGCCTTGAGTCGCTCGCCCGTGCAGTTGCCGAGCAGCTCGGCGCCGAGCGCGCCGAGCGCGCCGAGACGGACGGTGCCCCGGACCGGGTGCGGATCGTCTACGCCGACGGCCGCGCCCTCGTCCTCGCCGCCAACCGCCCGCGAACCCGGATCACCATCACCGCGGTTCTGCCGGAGCAGGCCGCCGACCACGGCCTGAGCATCGAGCCCATCACGGTGACCGCCCAACCGCGCCCCGGCCCGGGCGAGACCCAGGGTCAGGCCACCGCCCGGCACACCGCCTCCCACATCTGGCGGCGCCTCGTGCCCCAGCAGATCGCAGCCCTGTCCCGCCTGTCCGCCGCCGTCGAGCGCGCGCGGACCGCCCTCGCGTCCGCGCTCCCTGACCGCCCCGGGGAGCAGTGGGCCATCGCCGACCTGCCCGTGCACCACCCGCGCGGAGCGAACCGGCACTGCCCGATCGCCTGGTGGCACACGCCCGCCGGGGAATCCCGGGCCGTCGCCCCGTTCCTCGCCGACATCCTGCGCCGGGCAGGACTGGTGACGACGGAGCCGTACGGCAGCGCACACGTGTTCTTCGCCCAGGCGCCGGCCGAACAGCCCGAAGCCCGGTTCCACGTCGCACCGGCCCCCGGACGTAGTGGGTGGGACCTCGTGGACCAGCTCACCGGAGCGTCCGTGAACACCTACACCGACGCCGACCGGGCCCAGGGTGCGGCCGACAGCGAGAACCGCGAAGCCGAAGCCGCCCGGCACGCCGGGGTGGCGTCCCTGGACCTGCCGGGACTGTGGCCGGACTTGATCGACAGGGACGAATTCCGGTCGCTGGCCGTGGAGTTGGCGACCGCCGGGCACATGCCGTACGGCTTGACCGACGCCGACTACACCCGAACACCAGGCTTCCTTATCCTCCCCGGCAAGAATCCTGCCGTGGCCAGGGTGGCGCGGCTGCTGGAGCCGTGGGGCGCGATCCGGCCCGGAGTCCGCAGGGAGGCGACCGCGCAGGAGGGCGAGCGCTTCGAGAAGGATCTGGAGGACTACGCACGCGTTCTGGCAGCCTCGGGCCGGACCGTGGACGTCATGGAAGACGGTGCCCGGGTCACGCTCGATCCTGTGCCGACCGGGCCCTGACCTGCGGGTTTCAGGGTGGGGCAGCGCCGGAAAAGCAGCTGCCCCACTCCAGGATTTAGGCATTATGGAACTAGTTACTCTTCGGGAGGAGTTCTCCATGGACCTGCACGATGCCGCCGCGCTGCTGGCTTCTCACGCGCAGCACGCCTTCACCCTCCAGCAGCGCGCCGGAGCCGCCCTCACCCAGGGCATCCAGCGCGATCCTGTCCGGCTGGCGCGCCGCGCCCACCAGGCCGAACGCGCCGTAGAACTGGCCGTGTTGTGGGACGGAGTCCTGTGGGAGGCCCACGGCACCCACGAGCGGGACCTCTTCCCGCTCGCCGACCCCGCGCGCCTGGTCGCCTCTTCCCGCGCCCTGCGCACCCTCACCCGCGACGGGATCACCCGCGCGTACGACCTCACTGGCTACGACCCCACCCGTCCGGAGTTCCGCGCCTTCGCCGCCGAGAGCCCGGCCCGGCACTGGGCGGCCCGGCTCTTCCTCCTTCACACCAACATCGTCGACCACCTGCCCGGCGCGCCCACCGCCGCCGCCGTCCTCGCCGAACTGCACACGCAGCTCACCGGCGAGCAAGCCCCCACGACAACCGCCCTGGACATGGTCACCGCCCTGCGCGAGCGCCTCGCCGCCCCGCCCGTGGCGGCCCGCGACCTCCCCTGCCGCGCTGGCGACATCCTCATCCGCGCACTCGAACAGGCCGCCTTCCACGGAGGCAGCCTCACCAGCGCCGGAGGCGAGCACACCGCCGTCACCGTCCCCCTGGTCGACGGCTGGACGATCCGCATCGACGACCAGGGCTCGGCCGACCACCCGGAAGAGGACCACGGCACCGGCAGGGGCACCCCGGGATGGACCGCCCACCTGCACGACCCGGAGGGCGACACGATCGACGTGATCCGCCACCCCTCCCCCGGCACGGCGCACGAGTGCCTCGCCGACAGCGCGGCATGCGTGAGCCGGCTGGCGCAGTGGCGCGTCGAGAACCAGGCCAAGGGCCCCGTCCAGGGCTGAACCCCACCCGCACACCCCGCCCGCCCCGAGGCGAAGGATCCCCTTGTTCCCCGACCGCGAACCCGCCGAGCACCTCCACCTCGACGCCGACCCGCGCTGCATCTGCACCTGGCTGCCGTGCGGCGGCTTCCTGCTGGCCCCCGGCTGCCCCACGCACGGGATGCGCTCCGGGCGCCGGTCCACGTGGCACTTCGCCGCCCAGTGCACCGGCCGCTGACACCACCTCAACAGCCCCCGCCCGAAAGGACCTGAGCCGTGCCCCCGGCAAACACCCCGCTCGACGGCGCGGACCTGTCGACGCTCACCGACCGCCAACAGGCCTGGTTCACCACCGCCCGCGGCCCGGTGTCGGTGCGCAGGTACGCCCGCTACTCGGACTCCATCCACGCCGCCGTCCGCTCCGGGAACGGGCGCGACCGGGCCGCGCTGCTGACCTTCCACCCCGGGGCGTACCCGCTCGCGCCGGCCTGGCTGGCCGCCATCGCCGAAGCCGCGCCCGAGACGGCCGACCACCGCCGCCCGTCCGCCGCCATGTCCTCGGTCCGGCTGCTCGCGAGGATGACGCCGGACCACCGCAACGGCATCCCCCGCCAGTCGGACGGCTCGGTCGGCTGGAGCATGCCGGGTGCGTCCGCGCGCGTCTGGCCGGACGGCCGGATCGCGCTGTGCGGCACCACCGGCACCGAGCTCACCGGTTGCCTGGAGGGCTCCGAGTGGGATCACTGGAAGGTCGCCGCCGTGGCGGACGCAGGCCTGCGCCTGCTGTGCACCCCCGAAGCCCGCCACCTGACCCGCACCGGCCAGCCCTCCGGGTGGTACCGGCCGTTCGACCGTGGCCATTCCACCGGGCTGGGGCGCGAGCGCAAGGGCGGGCAGATGTACGACGGCTCCACCGGCGCGTCCTGCTCGTGCGGCTGGAGTGCGACGGCCGCATCGCAGCTGGGCGCTCGCGCGCTCGCCGAGATACACCGCCGCGAAGCCACCGGCGGCGCACCCGGGTAACCGTCAACGCCCGGCCCACGCAGGGCGCGCAGGGCACTCCCGCTGTCCCGAAGACGAAAGAGGCTCCGCCATGCCCCGATCCGCCCCGCCCCCGCCACCCGCGCCGGCGCCCGCCCCGGAAGACGACCGTAGGTGCGTCGACTGCGGCGTGCCCTGTACCGAGCAGGTGACCTCCATCCCCCGCATCGGCAGTGGAGCACGTGCCGTGTTCGGGTGCTCCGTGCACGCAGCGCGCCGCCGCAGAGCCGCCTGAGCTGCACTTTTGCGGGCGGGGTGGCGCTGAGAAATCCGGTTGCCCCACTCCGCGAATAACGTATTATGGAACATGTCGAGAGGGTGGCTCCCTCCCGGCACCGCTGAAAGTCCGTCAACCCAGCGCAAGGAGGCCAGACATGGCCACAGCCACCAAGTCCACCGCCGACCAGAGCGCCGAACACACCCCGGTCGACGCCGACGAAGCAGGCCTGACCGCCGTCCTGCTCGACCCGGACACGATCGTGCGCGACGAGTGCAACGCCCGCGAGCACGACACCGAGCCCGACGACGACCTGATCAACTCCGTCAAGGCCGTCGACGTCCAGGACCCCGTCAGCGTCCGGCCCCGCCCGGACGGCACCTACGGCGCGTTCAAGGGCTGGCGGCGCACCCAGGCCGCGCAGATCGCCAACGCCACCGCCGAGGAGGACGGGCGCACCAAACGGCAGATCAAGGCGTTCGTCCGCACCGACCTGGTCAGCCGGGACGCGTGGACGCGCTTCCTGTCCCTGATCGAGAACCACCAGCGCAAGGGCATGGCGACCAAGGACACCCTCAAGGCCGCCGAACTCTCCCTGATCGGCATGGACGAGATCGAGCAGAAGGCCGCCGCGCGCGCCCTGGGGCTCAAGCGCGGCACCGGCCAGCGGCTCGCCCGCGCCCAGGAACTCAGCGACGCCGCCCTGCGCCGCGCGTCGGCCGGGGGCATGGACCTGGAACAGATGGCCACGCTCGCCGAGGTCGCCGACGTACCCGACGCGGAACACCGCCTGCTGCGGGCGCTGGCCCGCGACGAGGACGAGGAGGACGGCGGGCGCGGCCACTGGGAGCAGGAACTCGCCCTGCTCAAGGCCGAGCAGACCGACCGCGCCGCCCGCAAGGAGGCGGTCACCGCCCTCGAAGAGGCGGAGATCCCCCTGCTGCCCACACGGCTCGCGTACGGGGAGAAGGACACCGCCCGCCCGCTCACCGACCTGACCACCGGGCTGGGCAACCCGCTGACCGAGGACAACCACAAGAACTGCCCCGGCCACAGCGCCCGGCTCGACGACGAGCACCAGCCCGTGTGGTACTGCGCCGACCCTGCCGCCTACGGCCACAAGGTGCGCCCCAAGCCGAAGGCGCAGCCGGAGAAGACGGCCGACGACGAGGCCAAGGCCACCGAGCGGGCCCGCACCACCGCATGCAACCGGGCCTGGAAGGCCGCCGCAGGCCCCCGGCAGGACTTCGTCTCCCGGCTGGTGCGCTCCAGCAAGACCCTGCCGGAGGAGGCCTGGAAGTTCGCCGCCTCCGTGCTGCTGGACCTGCCCCACTTCTACGGCAAGTGGGCCGGTCGGCGGGAGGCCCATGACGTCGCCCGGCTCCTGGGCGTGAAGCTGCCCGAGTCGCCGTTCGAGCGGGTGCGTCTGTCGGAGCTGGTCACCGTCTCCAAGGCCCGGCTGCCGCACGTGCTGTTCGCGCACGTCGCCGCCGCGTTCGAGCGCGACATGCGCGACCCGAAGGGCTGGAACGACGCCCAAATGCAGGTCCGCTTCCTGTGGGAGGACCCCAGCCCCCAGCAGATCGCCTACCTGCTACTGCTGGAGAAGCTCGGCCAGGACGACAAGGGCTCCTACCGGCTGTCGGAGGTCGAGGAGCAGGCACTCGCCCCGCACCGGGGCGCGGACGCGGACACCACCGGCGACGACACCTGAGCCGTACGGCCAGTCCGCACGCGCACGACGGCCGGGCACCCACAGGTGCCCGGCCCCCTCAACCCGCGCTCACTCACCACCACACCGAGTGCCTCATGTCCACATCCAGTCCTGCGGAACCCGCGCCAGTTCGGGGCGACCAGCCGCTCACTCTCGCTGTGCTGCGCCGACTCGTCGACAACGACTGGGCACGCATGCCGGGTACCACCCTGGTCGTGCTCTCCACCGACCCCGAGGGCAACGGCTTCTCGCCGTTCAGTACGTACGCCCGCGCCCGCTACGCCCCCGAGCCCGAAGCCGACGACCTGCGGGGCGAGGTCTACCCGCTGGAGAGCGAACTCGCCCGGGACGCCGAACTGCGGCGGCTGTTCCCGCAGGTTCCGGACAGCGCCGTCGCCGCCCTGGTGCTCTACCCGCCGGGCTGACCGACGCGCGCCACGGTGGGCGCCGCGTCTCCGGCGCCCGCCTCCGGCCCGCCGTCCAACGGGCCGGTTTCCTCCACCGGGCGCGCGAGACGCCCGGCCCACCACGCGAACCACAAGAGGGGACACACCCATGCCCACGCTTGCCGAGATCCGCGCCTTCGTCGGCGGACTGTCCGAGACCGGCGCCCTGATCGCCCTCCAGGAGGCGGCCGCCGCCCGCCTGGTCGAACTCGACGCCGCCAAGGGCCCGGTCATTCTCCCGGGCCGCACCGGGCGGATCGACACCACGATCACCCCAGCCTGCCTGCGCCGCCTGACCGGCACCGTCGGAGCGCCCAACAAGACGGGCAGCCGCTTCGACTTCGTGCTCGACGAGGACTCCACCGAGCAGCTGCGCCGCGACCCGCGCAACCGCTTCACCATCCCCGAGGACCAGCAGCGCTACCGCGTCCCGAGGGTCCCGGCCGCCTGCATCGAGCTCACGGACACCCCGGCCGACTCCTAGACCGCCCCGGAAGCCTGGGGCAGCGCGCCGCGCGCTGCCCCAGGCCCCGCCGCCCGGTCCTCACCCTCAACTCCCCCGAAGGGGGCGTGACTTCGATGAGCCCCGCGATCCCCGTGCGCTGCCTGGCCCGGCCGCTGGCCGGCGGACTGGTCGTGCCCTATGTCTCCCTGATCCACAACGGGCACGCCGTCTTCGGCAGCCTCGACGCCGACCGCGCCCGCCACGCCGTCCTCCAGCGCCTGTGCCAGATCTGCGCCCAGCCCCTCCAGGAACGGTTCTTCGTCATCGTCCGCCCCGCCGACCAGGAGCGTGGCTGCTCCCCCGAACCGGCGCTGCACCCGGAGTGCCAGCCCTACACCGCGGCAAACTGCCCGATGCTCAACGGCACCGCCACCCACTACCGCTCCCGCCCGGTGCTCGCCACCCACCCCGCGGGCCGCCCCTGCACCGACCCGTCACGCCCGTGCCCCGAGCAGACCCCGGACCAGGGGCACACCGCCCGCAGCGGCCGGCCCGCCGAGCGCTACGAGGCATGGATGATCGCGGCCCGGCACTACCAACTCGCGTTCCCCCAGGACACATCCGCCGTCCCGGCCGGGATCAGCCTGGACGTACCCGTCCTGCGCAAGCGCGTCCGGCGGGAAGCCGTCCTGCCCGCCGGGCCCACCGCCCTGCTCGACCTGGTGCGCACCGCCCTGGGACTGGAGCAGCCCTAGCCCGCAGTCCCGGCCACAGCCCGGGAAACCGCCCCCACCTCCGTTACCCCGAAGGGGAGTTGCATGCCCACCACATACCCCGTGACCCTGCCACCCGTTCCCGACGACCCCGAGACCGCCTGGCACGCCCAGCGCATCAGCGACACAGTCACCGAGCGGCCCGACGACGGATGGCCCAGCGCCACGACCCTGTTCGCGATCGACGCCTCCAGCCCGGCCGAGGCCGAACTGCGCGTCCTGGCGTGGATCAACCACAGCTACGAGGACGACCTCCGCCGGGCGACCACCACCGCCGAGCACCAGGCCGGCCCCCACCACTGGCACGTCAGCCTCCGCATTCCCGGCGAGTTCTGAGCCGACCACGGCCATGCCGCACACCGCCGTCCTCACCCCGAACAGAGAGGAAGCACCATGACCATCCCCGAACCGAAGACCCCCGTCGACCTGACCGCCCCCGTGGGCAGAGCCATCATCTCGCTGCGCCAGCAGCTGACCGACCTAGAGGAACGTACGGGCGAGCGGCCCGGCGCGGACGTCATCGACATCCTCGGCACCTGGCTGGAGCAGTTCGACTTCACCGCCGCACCACAACCGGCCCTCGCGCACATTCCGCCCCGCCCACCGGGGCAGGCCTGGGTGCTGCACCGCTGGGACCGGCACGAGAACGCCATCATCGACCTCTTCGCCGACGAGGACTCCGCCCTGGCCGAACTCGCCCGGCACGCACGGGGAAACTGGGACAACCTCCTCAACGACGACGTCCCCGACGAACCGCCCACCGACGATGCCACGGCCGTGGACCTCTACTACGGGCCCGACCGCGACAACCGCCCCGACGAGGGCTACTCGCTGTACGCCGAGACCGTCAGAGGCAGAGGACGCCCACGGATCGTGCCACTCGACTTCCAGTTCCCCGACGCCGGCGCCTGCGAACGCGCCAACCGCACCGCCGTCTTCCACCCGGGAGACCACGGCGACCTTCCCTGCCTGGAGAACGACGACGTTCTGGTCTTCGCCCACCTCGACCACGAGATCGGCGCCTTCCGGGTGTCCGTCCACGTCGACAACGCCCCGGACCACCTCGTCCGGCCCGACGGCACGGTGCCGCTGCGGGTCGAGGTCGAGGACACGATCGTCCTCGACGACAGCAACGCAGAAGGCGCGCCCCGACCACCGCTGCTGGACGCGCTGCTGAGCGCGGCCGACGCCGTGCAGAAGGACGTCATCCTCGCGGCGGCCCGGGGCGCCGGATTCCTGTGGCGCTGCCCCACCTGCCAGTGGGACAACCCGGGCGCGGCAACCTGCTGCGAAGGACCGGGGCCCTGCCGAACCCCCGAATCTGACCCAGGAGTTGAGGCGGAGCGCATGTCACGCGAGCCGTAGCCAGTCGCAGCGGGGCGGGTGCCTCCCTCGTGACGGATAAGAGGATGACACCCGCCCCACACATTTAGGTATTATGGAACCCATCTTGTCTGGATGGCTCCCGGGCACCGCCAGACCGTTCGTCGCATCGAGGAGTACCTCATGAGCGGAGAGACCACCGCCGTCATCCGCGGCCGCGTGCACGGGGCCGTGCAGCTGCGCCACACCGAACGCGGCACACCCGCCGCCCGGTTCACCGTGATCCAGATCCCGCGCGAGTACGACCGCGCACGCCGCCAGTGGCACGACGGCGAACCCGTCCCGGTCATCTGCACCGCCACCGGACCACTCGCCCGACACGTCGCCGAATGCCTCACCGACACCGTCCACGTGATCGCCACCGGCAACCTCGCCCTCCGCGCGGGCCTGCTGCACCTCGACGCAGCCCAGGTCGGCGTGGACCTCGCCCACCACATCACCTACATCGACGACACCCTGCCCGCCGTCCTCGCCGGACGCGCCCCCGCACAGCCACCGCGTACGACGACCACCACCCCCGAGGGCGCACACCGCGCCCACCCCCGCCCGGCCGCACCTCCCGCCGCCCCGGCCGACTGGTGGCGCTCGCCGAGCAGTTCGCGGGACACGGCCACCTCGCCCGGCCGCTGAACGCACCCACGTTCCTCAACCGCCCACCGCGGCCCCGGCATGCCTGCCGCCCCCCTTCACAGAGGTACGCCGTGCCCAGCACCCGCCTGTCCGAACGCGCCGCCCGCGCCGCGCTCGCCGGAGGCCGGCATGACGTCACTGCGGGAGATCACCCAGCAGCAGGTCGAGGCCGCGGTCGAGGACCTGTCCGGACACGCCCGCCGACAGGTCGCCATCACCTTGCGCAGCTTGTTCCGGGCCTTGAAGCGGCAGCGGATCATCTTCCGTTACCCAGCCCAGCACCTGCCCGTCGGCGACCTGAAGGGAATCCCGAAGTCTGTGCCCAGCGACCTGCTGGCCGGCCTGCTCGACCACACCACCACCCCACTCGGGCGCCCGACCGTCGCCCTGGCCGCCGTGCACGCCGTCCCCGGCAACGACATCCTCGCGATCCTGACGGCCGACGTGGACCTCGCGCGCGGCACACTCGAAATCCGCTGCGGCCTTCTGCGGCACACCCTGTACCTGGAGGAGCTCACGCATCGGCTCGCCGCCGAGTGGTTGGCGTACCGCCACCGCCGCTGGCCCGCCTCCACCAACCCGCATCTGCTGGTCAGCCAGAAGACTGCGCTGGATCCCGACCATCCGGCCGTCAGTATCGGCCCACTTCGCTTGGTGATACCCAAGGGGCTGACCCTGGACGGCCTGCGCCAGGACCGGATCCTCAACGAGGCGTTGGAGAGCGCCGACCCGCTGAAACTGATGAGGCTGTTCGGCATCACGGAGCAGACCGCCATGCGCTACGTGGGCACGGCCCACCCCGAACGCACCGCGAAGCTGCCCCGGTAGCGCCCGACCCGGTCTACAGGATCAATCGGCGACGGCGGGCTCAGGCAGGTCGGCCGGCACGTCGCGGATACCCAGACGCAGGTGTTCCACGTGGTAGAGGGCCTGGTCGAGGAGTTCAGCGACATGGTTGTCGTAGAGGGCGTAAATGATCGAGCGACCGTGGCGTTCGCCGGTGACCAGTCCGAGGTTGCGCAGCAGGCGGAGCTGGTGGGAGCAGGCGGAGGCTTCCATACCGACGGCCTCGGCGAGGTCACTGACCGAGCAGGGGCCTTCCTGGAGCCGGGCCAGGATGTGCAGCCGTGAGGGCGTGGCGAGGGCCTGGAGGGTGGCGGCGACGTCGGCGGTGCCGACGGCGTCGAGGCGCTCGCGGGTGGTGGCGCTACTGGCGGTATCGGTTCCGTGGCCCATGGAGACAGCATACCGGTGATATCTGAAGACCTGTTCATATGTTCCTGTATGGTGAAGGCGTTGTCCATCCGCCCGTGAAGGGTTGTTTGTCATGTCTTCCGTCCTCGACCAGCGGCCTGCTCCGGTCGCCGTCGGCCCACGTCCGACGACACCAAGGCGGCGTACGCGGATCCTGACGCTGCCGGAGTCCCGGTGGGCGCTGGCCGCCCTGGTGCTGTTCCTGGTCGCCCTCCCGCTGGATCTCCTCGGCGCCTCGGTCTGGGTGTGGGGTCCGCTGTATGCCGCCGTCTACATCACAGGCGGTTGGGAGCCGGGATGGGAGGGCCTGAAGGCGCTTAAGGACAAGACCTTGGATGTGGATCTGCTGATGGTCGTCGCGGCGCTCGGTGCCGCCGCAATCGGGCAGGTTCCCGACGGGGCCCTGCTGATCGTCATCTTCGCGACCTCCGGTGCGTTGGAGGCCGTCGCGACCGCGCGGACCGCCGACTCCGTGCGCGGGCTGCTCGACCTCGCGCCGACCACCGTGACCCGGCTCCTGCCCGGTGGCGGGGAGGAGAGCGTCCCCGCCGATGCCCTCATGGTCGGCGACATCATCCTGGTGCGGCCCGGCGAGCGTGTCGGTGCCGACGGCAAGGTCCTCGACGGCGCCAGCAACGTCGATCAGGCCACCATCACCGGCGAGGCCCTCCCGGTGGCCAAGCAGCCCGGCGACGAGGTGTTCGCCGGCACCGTCAACGGCACCGGCGCCCTGTGCGTGCGCGTCGAGCGGGATCCGTCGGACTCGGTGATCGCGCGGATCGTGAAGATGGTCGAGGAAGCCTCCAAGACCAAGGCGCCCACCCAGCTGTTCATCGAGAAGGTCGAGCAGCGGTACTCCATCGGCATGGTCGTCGCCACCCTCGCCGTCTTCGCGATCCCGCTCGCCTTCGGCGACGAACTCCAGCCGGCTCTCCTCCGCGCGATGACGTTCATGATCGTCGCCTCGCCGTGCGCGGTGGTTCTCTCCACAATGCCTCCGCTGCTCTCGGCCATCGCCAACGCGGGCCGCCACGGTGTCCTCGCCAAGTCCGCCGTCGTGATGGAGCGCCTCGGCCAGGTGGACGCCGTGGCGCTGGACAAGACCGGCACCCTCACCGAGGGCACCCCGCGCGTCACCGACATCCGCCCCCAGCCCGGCTCCGGCCTGGACGAGGACTCCCTGCTGGCGCTCGCCGCGGCGGCCGAGCACCCCAGCGAGCACCCGCTGGCCCGCGCCGTCGTCCAGGCCGCCCGCGAACGCGGACTCGCCCTCGCCGATACGGCGGGCTTCACCTCCACCCCCGGCGCGGGTGTCACCGCCACGATCGAGGGCCGCACCGTTCAGGTCGGCTCCCCGGCCCACCTCACCGCCACCAGCGGCCCGAAGACCGGCAGCACAGTGCAGGCGCTCGAAGACCAGGGATGCACTGTGGTCGTCGTCCTGCTCGACGGCCTCCCGGCCGGAGTGCTGGGCATCGCCGACCGGCTCCGCCCGGACGCGAAGGCCACGGTGGCCGCACTCACCGAGCTAACCGGCCGCCCGCCGGCGCTGCTGACCGGTGACAACGAGCGTGCTGCCCGCCACCTGGCCGCCGAGGTCGGCATCACCGACGTGCGCGCGGGGCTACTGCCGCAGGACAAGGTGGCCGCTGTTCAGGGATGGGAGGCGGAGGGACGCCGGGTGCTGCTGGTCGGCGACGGCGTCAACGACGCCCCCGCCCTGGCCGCCGCCCACACTGGCATCGCGATGGGTAAGGCCGGAAGCGACCTCGCCCTGGAGACGGCCGACGCCGTTGTCGTTCGCGACGAACTCGCCACCATCCCCGGGATCGTGGACCTGTCCCGCAGGGCCCGGCGCCTGGTCGTGCAGAACCTCGTCATCGCCGGGGTCTTCATCACCGCGCTCGTAGCCTGGGACCTGATCGGCACCCTCCCGCTCCCGCTCGGCGTCGCCGGCCACGAAGGCTCCACCGTCATCGTCGGCCTCAACGGCCTGCGCCTGCTGCGCGAGCGCGTCTGGACAAACTCCCTCGGCAAGGACATCGCGTGAGCAGGTGTGCCCGCGGCGACCGGCCGGTCGCCCCCGCGGGGGCGACCGGCACCGGCGGAGCCCGATGCACGGTGACTGTCTGCCGGGGCTGCTGCTGCGGCACCCCGGCCAAGGTGCCCCGCCTAGACCACGAGGCCCAGCTCACCGACCTGCGCACCGCGCTGGCCGGGGTGGCGATGATCCGGCGCACCGACTGCCTCGACGCCTGCGAGCGCGCGAACGCGATCGTTATCCAGCCCTCCGCCGAAGGCCGCAAGGCCGGCGGCCGCCCGGTCTGGCTAGGCCAGGTCAACGCCCCTGGCGCCGCCGCCGACATCACCACCTGGGTCACCGACGGCGGCCCAGGCCTGGCCGAGCCGCCAGGCGTCCTCGACCTGTACGCCTTCCAGCCCTCACGCCGCGTCCGGGCCGAACTCCACGACGAGTAGCACCCGCCCAGCACCATCGAACTCGCGCGCCGAACGGCCTCAACGGCTATCCGGCGCGCGGGTTTCCGTCTTCACGCATCCGGGATTCTGCGAACTCGCGCGCTTCCGCCCGGACCGCACAGAAGATCCGCCGCCAGGAGCAGGGCCACCAGTACGCCGAAGCCCAACTCGTCGCACTCGGCGCTCCGCGGCCGCGGCCCGGAAGCGACCGGCCCTCTGGTTGCGCGAGGCCCTGGCCGGGCCCGCAACATCCGCCACTGCGGCGCGCACCGCTTCGTGTTCCGGCTCGGCCGCAACCGCCGCGAGCGGGAGGAGATCAAGCTCGGCCTCCCCGCCCGACAGCCCTATCCCAAGCAGCACGACCCCGAGCCGCCGGCCGCCTGATCACCGACGGCACCATCCGATCGCCGCCCGAGCTCCCCTCCGCCCCTGCGTCTCCCTGGAGTTGACATGCCTTCACGTCCCACCAGCCGCCCGCCCCGCACACCCGATCTGGCCTCGTACGATCTGCTCGCGCCCCAACTGTCCGACGGGAAGGACAGCGCGGTCATGATGGCCGTGTTCATGGAAGCCGCCCCCAACGCCGGCGTGGCCGACCGGGTGATCTCCTACCCCTCCAGCCTGGGCGTCCTGGAGTGGCCGTCCGTCGTGGTCGAGGGAGTCCGCCACCCGGGGGTGTCCGAACTCGCAGCCCTGCAGAGCGCCGCGTTCGGGGTGCCCGCCGACCGGCACCTGGAGGTCACCCGCACGATGCCCGGCCCGGACGGCACCCGGATGCCGCACAGTCTGCTCACCCAGATCGCGGCGTACGGCCGCTTCCCCCGCATGGGCAGCCCGTACTGCCGCAAGAGCACCAAGGAGAGCGTGGTCTCCAGCGCCTGGACCCCGCTCGTGCGCCAACTCGGGCGCCCGGTACGGATCCTGAAGGTCATGGGTCTGCGCAGCGACGAGGGTCCCGACCGCAAGAAGCGCCCGGCCTTCCGTACGGTGCAGGCCAACAGGGCGCGGATCGTGGACGAGTGGCTGCCCGTCAAGGACTGGCCGACCGCCGCGGTCAGGGAGTGGCACGCCGACGCGCCGGTGCCGTACTCCTGGACATACGACTCCGTGCCCGGCGCCGGCGACTAGACGGGCACCTCGCGATACGTTGACCGGACTACTGGACACGCCGGGCGTGAGCAGCTTTTCAAGTCCCAGATTGCTGGCGCGAGGAAGGCGCCATCTGGTGACAAGTGCAGGGGCAACCGCCTACCGAACAGGCGAGCGCTTGGTAGGAGGAATCAACCAACCCAAGCCCCTGCAGGGCCTTCAGCAGCCGGATGAACCCAGCAGCGGATCTCCAGTCGGAGATGCCAGAGCTCTCAGATAGCTTCCGGCGCATGATGGCCAAGGCACAGGCGTACTCGGCGACATCCGACGCAATCAGCCCGTCTAGGTAGCGGACCACTGAATCCACGCTGCCGCTCGGGCGTAGGGAATCGTGGACCAGGGCCGTACGGCCAGCTTCGAGCCGTTGGAAGGACCAGAGCAGGAGAAAATATGCGTGCAGGCCGGCAGCAGCATCAGGGCTTGCACCAGACCTGTTGAAGCCGCCGTAGTGGAAGTGCCCCGCGATGTCGCGGGCTGCGGCGACCTCCCCCGTCGTGAGTTCCCGGTGCAGGGCGCAAGCCCTCTCAAACCTCGATCGTCGCCGGTCAGACCGATAGGCGATCAAGGCAATGGCAACACCTGCCAGGGCAAGCACTGTTGACGAGGCACCCACCAAGGCGGACCAAGAATTCGCGCTCATGCGCACCTCCCACCGGCCCAACAGGCCTCCCTTCAGAGCACTGCGCCCGCCTGCGCTTGTCGAGGGGAAGGAACAGAGCGCGTAGTCCGGTAAAGCTGCTCGTGCTCGCTGTGTGTCTTCGCCTCCAAGCGCGACGTCCTGCTCTCCATCGGCCGACGGCCACGCCTGGCCGACCTCTGCGCCGAGGTCGAACGGGTGCGGGCGACAGCTTCCACGCGGACTGGCGCATCACCGACCTGATCCGGCACGCCCAGCAGCGCGAGGCGCCCGACCCCGGCGTCGTCTGCCCCGACGACGGTCCGGAGTTCACCGCCCTGCAGGACCAGGTGCGGGCGGCCCTGGAGAAGGAACCCCGCAAGGAACCCGACCTGGCCCCGCCGTCGCGGCCGCGCCATGTGCGAGGACTGCACCATTCACAGCTGATGACCACCGTCTGCCGCGCCGGGGCTCCCCCACAGCGCGGCAGACGCCCCCTACAGTGGAAACTGGAGATGACCATGGAGACGAACCCCACCGCCCTGCTGCTCGAACTCGCCGCCCAGGCCCGGAACATGAACGACCCGGACGCACTGCGCGACGTACTCTCCGCAGGCCACCGCGCCTGGTGCGAAGGCATCGCCGACGTCCAGGCCAGCATCGGCCGGCAGACCGCGCCCCTGTCCGACGCCGACGTCGCCGAGCGGTGCGCCGCCGCAGGCACACCGTGGGAAGAAGGGACGGCGCGCAGCGAGGCGGTCGCCGCTCTCGCGTTCGCAACCTGGGATGCCTCGCCGGCCGCCATGGCCTACACAGAGCTTGCTGAGCGTGCGGCGCGCTTCGGAGTGTGTCTGCTGGGCGAGGACGTGCTGTAGGCCGATTTGGCGTCAGGCTGGACAGCAAACCACCTTATTTGGCATTATCGAACCTGTCGCGCTCGTCCGGGTGCCGGCGCCGCCGTGCTGATCCTTGCAGAGGGGACCCGATGACTTCCGCCGACCGGCTCGTGGACACCGCGCAGATCGTGTCCGAGTTCGGCACGAGCAAGTCCCGGGTCAGCGAGTGGAGCAACACCTCGGACAGTGGTTTCCCCGCGGTCGCACACACCGAGGGCCGCAAACGGTTCTGGCGCCACGCCGAGGTCGCCGCGTTCTTCGCGCAGCGTGCCCCGAAGAAGCGCACGCTGCCGGCCGCGGTACTCGATGCCGACCAGGACGAGCTGCTGACCAAGCGGGAAGTAACCCAGCTCCTGGGATACACGCGCACCTCGACCATCGACGCCTACTTCCGCGACCGGCCCGGCTACTTCCCCGAGCCCGACGAGGACGCCGACGGCCAGATGTGGCGCCGCGGCACCATCATCGCCTGGGCGACCACCCGCCCCGGCAAGGGCCGCCGCGCCTCCGCGCCGGCGGCAGCGCGGCCTGAGGTCTCGGCAGACGGCGATCCCGACGAGCTCCTCGGCACGACCGAGGTTGCAGTCCTGCTCGGCTACAGCAGTACGGCTTCCTTCTCCAGCGCCCTCTACCAGGGACGCATCCCCGAACTGCCCGAGCCGGACTCCCTGGAGAAGAAGGAAGGCAGCCGCGGGCCGGCGCGCAAGAAGTGGCGCCGGGCAACAGCCGTCGCTGCCGCACGCGAGCGCGGCGTGCTGCCGCCGGCAGACCAGGATGAGAACGAGGACCTGGTCGGCGCCGCCGACGCAGCCCGCATCCTCGGATACGCCAGCGCCGACAGCTTCATCAGCGCACTCGGGCACGGACTCCTGCCCGACCTCGAGCAGCCCGACGGATACGAATACCGGCGCGGCAGCGCCGGCCGCCCCCGCCAGCAGCGCTGGAAACGCTCACGCCTCGAGGACCTCACCGCCCGCCGGTCCCCGACATCCTGACTGCAGCACGCCGAACCGCGCCGCAGGCGGGATACCGTAAGACCGCGGCCTCTGGTTGAAGGGATCGACGAACTCCCGGCGGGCCAGACGCCGCACGATGGCCGGTACGGAGAGGCCAGCCACCCCTCCACCGCGAAGCCACACCGCAACGCGGAACCGGCCATCACCACTGTCGGCAAGACTTACAGCCCCCGAACTCGCGTGCCCATAGGGCTCCTGCCGCGCAGCTCCGGATGTCGAATCGCCCGACGCCTTATCCCTGGTGCGGCAGTTGCGCCCGCCGGACGGCGTTCAGAGAACAGTGCCTGCGCGGCGGAACCATCGACTCCGCAATCCATTTTTCTACGCCTCTTGACGCATCGGCACGCCGTCCTCCGGGGGACGTACGGTGTGCCGGCGAAACTGGCTGGCAGAGGGCCCTGGTTCACGACGCCGGACGCAAAGCGGTCTCCGTCCCGTACAAGGTGTGGGACGGAGACCGTTGTTCGAGCGCCGGGCAGGCCTTGCACCTGCATTTCCCCGCAGGAAGCGGGGCGTCTTGCCTTGGACCACCAACGCAGTACCGGCCGACCGGAGTTGCGGCGACCAGTTCAAGATCCACTATAGCCGGTGGAAGGTCGGTGAGGGACCGGCGCCGGAAGCAGCCGGGGCTGCGAATCCGGCCCCGAAACCGGAGGGACCCTGCGATAACGCCTTGGCGGCCCGGATGCGGAGGCGGCTGAGGTAGTAGTACGTGCGAATTCCGCGTCCGTCCGTGCGGTCGGAGGCGGTGGCCGCTTCCCAGGAGCAGACGGCGCTCGCTTCCTGGAAGAAGGTGTGCGTGGTCGCGGGCTCCTCATCGATGTCGGCGGTGACGTTCACCAGCACCTGCTCCGGGCCCTGCGTCCAGGCCGGCTCGTCGTCGATGTCCGGATCAGTCGGGGGACGGTTGGGCAGGTCCTCCGTGTCGGCGGCCGCGGCGGCCGACAAATCGGTGGCGCGGGTGTACTGGCCTGTTCCGGACGCCGCGATGGCGGCGACCGCGAGCCGTTCGGCGAAGTCGTCGCCGGGCACGGGGAGTTCGAGGTCGGGGTAGTGGTCGTAGCCGACGGCGACCGCGGCGGCGACGATGTCGATGACGGCCTGCGCCATCGGTGTGTGCCTGCGCGGGTTGGCCCGGGTGAGATGGCTGAGGATGCGCAGGACGGTGGAGAGGCTGGTGTCGGCGGTCATCATCCGGTAGGCCGGGGCGTCCTGGCCGGGATCTGCCGAATCCGCCGGATCCGTATCGTCTTCGTCGTTGGGTACGTGGGGTGCGTGGGGGCCGGCCTGGGCTCGCCACAGGGCGGCGGCGTGGGTGTCTCCCTGGGCGAGGTGCTGGAGGTAGAGGCAGTAGGAGGCGGGCTGGTCGTCGGCGCCGGCGGCGTACTGCCACCAGAAGCGGGCGCCGTCGTCGGCGCCCGCGAGCTGCAGGGCGCAGCCGAGGATCCAGGCGGCCCTCGGCTCGGGGACCTGGTCGGTGAGGAAGTCGGCGAGCTGCTCGATCGTGCAGTGGGTGACGACCGCCTCGCACAGGGCGGCAAGACTCTGCGCGGCGCCGTCATCGGCCGTCTGTGGCCCGGCGTCCCACAGCGGGATGCCGTCCGCGGCGAGATCGTCGTAGGCCAGGTCGTCGTAGGGGACGACGTCGGACGGGACGCGCGGCTGGTGCAGCAGCAGGGACTGGGCGAGGAGGTCGTCGATGGTGCTCATGGCGGGGTGATCACTCCTGGGTGTCGGTGTCGGAAAGGAGCGTGGTCAGTGCCCCTCGGGCGTGGTGGTCCAGGGTGTGGGTGACGGCCTCGGACAGGCCGACGACGCCGGGGACGGTGTGCGCAGGGATGCCGCACAGGTAGCGCAGCACGGTCACGTCCATCTGGTCCGGGGGCAGCGAGGCGATCGTGTCGAAGAACCGGGCCAGGACGCCGATGTGGGCCAGGCGTTCGGTGAGGTCGCCGATGTCGGCCTGGCAGGCCGTGGAGAACGCGGCCGCCCGCAGGTCGGGACGGCCGTCGGGGCGCTGTGCGGCCCGGGCCAGGACCCGCGCGTGCAGCAGGAGCCAGGCGTGGCGGGGGGTGTCGGGGCTCGCGGTCGCTTCGTCCCAGGTGAGCCAGAGGATGTCGAAGGTCTCCGCGACCACCTGCTGTGCGCGCCGGTCGGACTGCAGGAAGGCGCGGGCGTAGGCGGTGTAGGGCTGCCACATGGCCTGGGTGAAGGCGAGGTGGGCGACCGGCTGTTCCTCCGGGGCGGGCGCCTGGACATCGAGGATCCGGTTCTTGATCCAGTCGGTGTCCTTCTCCGCTTCCACGGCGGCCGCCTTCCACAGCCGGCATGCCGGGCTGACGGGGATGTCGAGCGCGCGGACCACGCTGTAGGTGATCTCCCAGCCCGGGTAGTAGCCCTTGCCCCGCAGGAGTTCCGACAGGCGGGTCTTGGAGTAGCCGGAGCGGTTCACGAGCTCATCGAGGGTCAGGCCGCTCACGGTGAGCCGGGTGCGGACCGGCTCCAGCCAGGTCCGGTGCGCTGTGCCGGCGCTCTCGCAGATCGGCTCCGGAGGGCGCCCGCGGCGACTCGGAGGATCCTGGGGAGGCTTCACCGTGGCGGCTCCCCACTCCCGGCCGGTGGGGCCGGGGTCGGGCCGGGACGGGTGTCCGTGCCGCCGAGCGCGGCGACGATCTGCTGGATGAGGAGTCCCAGCGAGGGAAGTAACGCGGCCACGGCCGCGTACTGTCCCAGCACGGTCATCACCGTGCTCCATGCGAGAACCGCCGCCAGTACGGCCACGGTCATCACCTGCTTGCCTGTCATCGCACCTTCCCTGAAGGGATGAGGAAGTCCGGAAGACCTCCTCCGGGACGGTGCTCAAACGCGCCCCGGAGGAGTTGACGACAGCATGGTGTGCCGGGGCGCGCCCCTCAACGCGATCCCGGAGTTACGGAACAAATAGCCCCCGCCGCCCGCCGCGGCACAGTCGGCCCGTTACTCCATGACGGCCACAAGTGCGGGCAAATCATGGCTGAATGAACGCTTTTGGTGGCGAAACCGTACTTGCCGTTGCGGCACCGGCGGGATGGCGCACCATGGAAGCGGACGCCTCCCCCGGCGTCGCACCTTCCAGTCCGGAAGGCCGCGCGGCTCCCTTGTGCTCAAGAACCACCGAAGGGGACCGCCCCGCTTCCGTCCAGCCGCCCACGCGCTGGGCGGAAGCGGAACCCGGCACCGCCCCGGCGGCTTGACACCCCGTCACATCTGATGCGCCGGTATACGAAGCAGGCTCTCCTGCGGCCATCGCAGCGAGTTGTCGTGATGGGGCTGCCGTCCGCCGGGCGCGGCGGGGGCATCGGATGAGGATGTGCAGGACGGGGACGCTGGTGCCGGCGCTGGTCAGTCCGGCAGCGACGGCCCCGGCCACGGGGACACCGGTGAGAGCGGTGAGGATGCCCATGACGACGCCGATGACGAACGCGCTGAGCAGAACGACGGCAGCGTGCAGGAGCGGGTGATCGGCGCGCTCCTGGACCGGGGCACTCGCTTCACCTTCTCGGCGCAGGCACTGCTCTCGGCGCTCGCGGGGTCTTTCTTCTTCGTTCGGACCGATCAGGCGATCCGCGCGGTCCAGGACCCGCGCGCGAGAGTGAGCGTGCCGTCCGCCCCGATCCGCACCCGTGCCCCGTAGAGCGGCAATCCGCCCTCGCGGTTGAGGCGGTGGCGGATGCGTTCGAGGTCGTCCCACAGGCGACGCGGGCCGCCCTGGTACACCGTGGGCGCATCAAGGAACCCGGCCGCACTCGCGCGGGCCCACGACCCATCGGGGTGCAGCATCCATACCGTGCGGGTGTCCCCGTCAGTGACGGTGCGGTGGTCGATGCCCGGCACCGTGAGTTCGAGCATCGACATCACCTCCCACGAGTCCGGCACATACAGCAGCGGGTACCGGCTCGTGGTGATGCTCTCGCCGTCGGCCTGCCGCACCTTCTCCCACAGCTCGTCTGTGTGCCGGTCGTAGTCGTCGCCGTGCCGGGTGCGCATGAACCCGGCCGGTTCGGGGGCGATACGGCCGGTGGCGCCGCCGTCCTCGGTCTTGTCGGCGGTGACGATCAGCCCGGTTCCGGCAAGAGTGGTCACCAGCCGTCCGCCGGGCCGCAGGGCGGCCAGCCACAATGCGGGGATGCGCCGTACGGACACGGTGGACACAATCCGGTCGTACTCCCCCGGCACGTCCGCGGTGATGTCGCAGACGGCCGTGTGCGGGTGCAGCCCGATGGAGTCGAGCCGCCCGGCGGCTGTCGTGACCAAGTACGGGTCGACGTCGACGCTCGTCACCCGCTCATCGCCCAGGCGCCGGCACAACAGCGCCGTGCCGTAGCCGGTGCCGGTCGTCACCAGCACCCGGGAGTCGTCGGCGATCATCGCGTGCCGGTACATGGTCACCACCAGACCCGGCAGCGTCGACGACGACGTGGGGCTCCCCGTCGTGAGAGTGGCGCCGGGCTCGGCCCGGTCGGCGTGCACCGGGCCGATACGGGTCACCAACGTGCGGTTCGCGTAGGCGTCGCGCATCCATGCCTCGGTGTCGGCCACACCGTCGCGCAGCTCCCATGCCTGATCGCCGCGCGCCCACCAGCGGGGCACGAACACATGCCGCGGCGTGGTGGCGAGTGGCCCGTACCAGCGCGACTCGGGCCGGACCACGTCCGCCGCCAGGCGCCGCGCGTGCGTCTGCCAATCCATAGTGGTGCCCCCGTCTAGTCGTACGAGGGTTCACAGGCCGGAGTCTCAGCCGGGGAACAGTCCTCGCCGTCCTGATCAGGGTTGCAGGCCGTGACCATGCCGGGCGAGGGCATGCACGAATCCTCGTCCGGCGTGCAACCGGCGCGGTGTCGGCGAGGGATGCTCGCAGCGATCTGCGCCCACTGCCGGCCGCCCAACACCGCAGCGAGCCCGGCCGCCTTCACGTTCCCGGCGGGCAGGAACCGGCCCAGCACGCACGGAGCGACCGTGCCGTCCGGCAGGATCGCCGCCTTCCCGTCCGCGCACCCCCCGCACAGCTGTGACGTGGACGGAATCGCCGCCGTGCGCGCCGCGTTGCCCACCTCGCGCACCCGGTCGATGTGGACCCGGTCCACCCCGAGGGCCCGCATCTCGGCGCGCGCCTGCTCGACGCGCTGCCCCTCGCGCATGTGGATGATGCCGACCTTCAGGCGGATGCCGCGCTCGACGGCCACAGCGATGTTGGCCCGGGTCCAGACGTGGCTCCCGGCGCGGCCGGTGATCTCGTCGTGTTCGTCCGAGTCGTCGGAGTAGTACGACGTCGCCAGGCTCAGACCGGGCCGCTCGAACAACTCCCAGTGCCGGGCGGACACCCGGTACAGGTTGCTGAACACCTGCACACGGCGCCCGGAGGCCAACGCGTACTCCACCAGGTCGGCGAAGTCGGGGTGCATGGTCGCTTCCCCGCCGATGAACTGCACCGTCTCCACGCCGAGCGCGGCGGCCTCCTCGATGACGCGCCGCCAGTCCTCGGCGGTCATGGTGCCGTGCCCCTTCGTCGGGCCGGCCTGTGCGTAGCAGTGCGACGCGCAGGTGAGCTGACAACGGCCGGTGATCTCCAGCTCAAGGAACGTCAGGGGTACGGGTATTGCGGGTGTCTCGGGAGCGATCGTCACGATCCGGTTCCCTCCGGGTCGGTGGTGCCACGGTGCCCGGCCGTCCTCCCGGTAGAGGAGGAAGGCGGCCGCGCTTGACGTCAGCCCGGCGAGAGATCAGGCCGGGCCCTTGTGCGCCCGCCCCTCCCGCACGTACGGAAGAAGGGGCTTGGCCGCAGGCCCGCGACGGGGGGGCGCGGGCCTGCGGGTCTAGGGGGCGCCGTGGCGGACGGCGAGGAACATGCGGTGGGTCCAGTCCGCGCCCAACAAGGCCAGGTCGACACACAGACAGCGGACGCTCGGCCCGGCCGCTCCCCCGGGCACGGCCGTGAAGCCCAGCAGGGAGACGGCCGTGACGGGGTCGATGGCGTCCACCGGGTGGAGCTCGCAGAACAGAGACACGACGTGGACCCGCACCCGGCCCTCGGCCAGGACGACGGCCACGGCAACCCGGTCACCGCCGTACGCCTCGACCGCCTCGGCGACCATGTCCCGGGTACGCGTGATCAGCCTCTCGGCTACCTTCGCAGGCACCGCCCACCCGGCGAGCGTCACACCGACGTTGCACGCTGCGGCGTTCGGTGTGTCCGGGTCGGCCGTGGCGTAGTGGCACGAGAACCTGCGCTGTCTACGGCGGGCCAGGTAAGCCGACGTGCCGTCGTCGGGCACGCGCCACGGGTGCAGAGCCGTCACTTCGCCGACTCCCGCCCG
Source organism: Streptomyces xylophagus (assembly GCF_000716435.1). Taxonomy (GTDB): domain Bacteria; phylum Actinomycetota; class Actinomycetes; order Streptomycetales; family Streptomycetaceae; genus Streptomyces; species Streptomyces xylophagus. Next base: position 25,610 of record NZ_JNWO01000048.1, on the reverse strand, counting down.
GTGTTGATGACGTTGACGCCGGCATACAGGCACGGGCCCGCGGCCAGGGTGACGCAGCCCCAGCTCAATTCCATGCCCGCCCCCGCCAGGGCGGGGAGCCGGACGCCCTGAGCGGGTTCGACGTCGTAGGCCGGTACGACGCTCACGGTGGCACGGTTGCCCGTGATCATCGCCGTGACGGTGGCGTACGGGCCCGGCTGGATCTGCAGCACGTCGTGGGCGTAGTCGGCGGCGAGCTCGCCGAGTAAGTCGGCCACGCCCCAGCAAACGCCCCATCCTTCGCAGGTTCCCGCCACGCACGCGGAGACCCGTTCGTACATGTCGGAAGTGGCGGGCCAGGTCCAGCGCAGGGCCACGGCCACGACCGGCGCCGGAGTCGCGGCGGCCAACGTCACCATGTCGTCGTCAAGAGTGGCTGCGGGGTACATCCGTGTCCTCGGTGGGCTCGTGGGGAGAGTGGGTGACGTCGTCGGCCGCGCCTGGGGGCATCTCACGCCGGTCGGTGTGCAGACAGGCCATGACGGCGGTGCCTGCTCCGGAGGGACGGATCTCATACCGGTGGGCGAGTGCCTTCACGAGGAACAGGCCGCGGCCGTGCTCGTCCTCGTCGTCCGCGCACCGGGCCTCGAAGTGCTCGCGAGGGCCCCGGTCGGCGACGACCACCCACACGGCGTGTTCGGTGAGCGCCACGGCGACGGTGACCGTGTCACCGTCGGCGTGAGTGACCGCGTTGGTGACCAGCTCGGACACGATCAGTTCCAGGCTGTCGACCACCTGGCGGGGGACGCGCCACCCGTGGCACGTGCGGGTGACCCGCTCACGCGCCGTGTGCGGGGCCCGCTCGGAACGGCCGGGCAGTGTCCACATCCGGCGGAGGTAGGGCCTGGTGGGTTCCGGTCTGGGAAGCGGTTGGTCCATGCCGTGTGGCGGGACCTGCCGCAGCGGACACCACTCAACGAATTCGGCCGAAGTACGGGCGTCCGGGACGGCTGAGGTGTGGGCGTCCGGGGTGGTGTTGGCGGTCACCTCACCTCACCCCCGGCGGCCGGGGGCGCGCACGAGCAGCGCACCCGTACGCCGTGGCCCTGAAGCCGCTGGGCCTCACGGTGTCCCAGTTCGTGGGAGGCGTCCGGGGCGATGCAGGCGGGCCACCGGGCGATCACCACACTGACCGCAGCAGATGCCGCCAACTCCCGCACGCGCATCCGTCTTTCGCGGTGGCAGAGGTCGGGCCCACCGTACGGATCGGTGACGGTCTCCACGAGCGCCAGGCCGTGCTCCTCAGCGAAATCACGGCCCTCCGCTGCCGCCGGGCTCCGCGCCGGCGTCCCGCGTGCCGCGCACACGTACAGCACCGCAGGAAAGAGGCCAGGGCTCTTGGTCTGCCCACCGGCCTCCGGGGTCTCGCCGCCGTTCCGGTCTGGGCTGGATAAGGCAACCGCGCTCCGGGGGGCGCTCGTCGTACCGTGCTGATCCTGGGCGGCATGTGCGGTCATCGCGGCGGCCTCTGCTCGCGGACAGTGGTCAACGACGGGTGCCATCCCCCACGGGGGAGAGGGACGGCACCCGCGTGCGACCGTGCGTGATCGACAGACCGGGATCTGACGAACACTCAACAGCCTTGCTCCTACCATGCTCCCTTCTGCGGGCAGTCCGCAACATTGTGACGAGAAACCGCAGAGACGAGAGCGCGCGTCCCCTCCGCAACTCCTCTCGGCGAACTGGCAACGTTGTGCCAGAATCCGCACATGGCCACTGCGCAAACACCACCGCCCATTCGCAGAAGGCGACTTGGGGGTTTGCTCCGCCACTACCGCAAGGCGTCCGGGCTGACCCTCGCCCAGGCCGCGAAGACCCTCGGGTGGGAGAACACACGTCTGAGTCGCGTGGAGACCGGCCAGTACCAGATCAAGGGCGACGAGATCGCGGCCCTGCTCACCTCATACGGCATCGCCGAGGCCGGGACCGTCGCGGAAGTGACCCAGGTCATCGACTCCGGTTACCGCGCATGGTGGGCCGCGTACGCCGACGTGCTGCCGCAGACCTACGCGGACATCATCGCCCTGGAGTCCGAGGCGGTACTGATCCGCGGCTACTTCCCGCAGCTCATTCCGGCCCTGCTACAGACACCCGCCTATGCGCACGCGATCATCTCCAGCTCGCCGCGAGCCGCGACCCAGAAGACCGCAACCGCGCTGGTGCAGGTGCGACAGGCCCGTAAAGAGATCCTGACCAGGCCGAGCGGCCCCACCGAACTACGCACGGTGGTCGACGAATCCGCCCTCTACCCACGGGCGGGCTCAGCCCCCGACCTGATGCGCGACCAGCTCCTCAGCCTCTTGGACATGTCGGAACGCCCGAACATCACCCTTCGTGTCATGCCGCTGTCCGCGCCCGTGCACTCGGGCCTGACCAGCAACATGACGATCATGGATTTCCGGCCTCCCTGGCCCTCTCTGGCCATGGTCGACCACACCCGGGGCGGCGTCTTTTTGGAGGAGCCGGAAGACGTGAAAGCCTTCACAGAGGTGTTCGACGCCGTCTATGAGGCGGCTTTGCCCACCGACGAATCGCGCAATGTGATCAAGAAGTACATGGAGGGAAACCCACATGCCTGAAACGGCCGTGGCCCGCGCCACCGACCTGCCAGGAGCCGCCTGGTTCAAGTCGTCGTACAGCGGCTCGGACCAGTCCACATGCGTCGAGGTCGCGGACGTCCGGCCGGTTCTCGGCCGGATCGCCGTACGGGACTCCAAGAACCCCACCGGCCCCGCACTCCTCTTCGCCCCGGCCCAGTTCACCGCCTTCGTCACCGACGCACTCACCGGCGCCGACGGCACAGACCGATAGACCCGCCCGTTCCACAGCTGAGGGGCCGACCCACCGGCGGCCCCTCAGCCGCGTCCCAACCTATTCAGACCATGTCCTACGCGGCGAGCAGGATCCACGTGAACGACTACGAGCACACGGAACTGCACACGGCGGAAACCGGCGACGTCGTGCACGCTGCCCTTCCTGGCCGCCCATGCACGTGACCGGACAGCAGCCAGCAGCCCCGCCCACGTCCGCGTCGCCCTCGTGAGCGGCATGACCGCCCACCCCGCCCGACACCGGGTCACCTTCGAGTTCCACCCCTACGCCACCGCCGACGCCGGCATCCTGCTGAACGACCTCGCCGACCTCGACCGCGGACTCCTCCAGGCCGCCACGCTCGCAGACCGTCATCGCCCAGCACGACTTCGTCCTGGTACGCCGACCGAAAAACGACGTCGCCGGCATCGTCACCGCCTCCGACGTCGCCCTGGCCTACGGCACTGGCCAGTCCAGAGCTCCTCTGGATGAGTGCGCGGCCGGGCTAGCAGCCTGAACCGCCCCGTCGGGTCGGCGCAGTGGTTTCCGCAGGCGCGGACGGTTTCGGCAGGTCCGGTGATGGGTTCCGTAGACCGCTGAGCGCCAGGACCGTCATCGCCACCGCGGCCCCCGCAGCCACACCGAAGCCGCGTGCGCACCGCCCGTGTCCACTACCCGACCCGAGACCGCCGCGGCGCCTGCTATTCCTGCCGCGCTTGCGGAATTGCCCCAGGTGAACGCCTGGGTGAGGACGGCGCGCGGGACCGACGACTCGGTGAGGGCGGAGGTGAGGATCAGTAGAACCGGCACGGCGAGTCCGGTCAGGGCGAGGGTGGCGCCGACCGCGAGGGGCGCGTCGAGGATGGTCAGCGGGAGGCTCGCGAGGGTGAGGCAGGCGGCGGCTGCGGCCTGGTGGCGCCGGGGTGAGTCGCCGCGGCGCCAGGCTCCGTAGGCCCAACCACCCACCAGGTTGGTGCAGTTGAAGGCGAAATAGAGCAGCGCTGCCGCATCCGGCGTGCCGCGTTCGACGGCGTACGCGGCGACGGACACCTGCATCGCGCCGAAGAACACCCCGAGCGCGAGGCCGAGTGCGGCCTGTCGCAGGAATGCGGAGCGGAGCAGGGCGCGTGCGGCGTGCCGGCGTTCGGCGTGGCCGGTGAGGGGCGGCATGGTGCGGCGTTGGGTGGCGAGGGCGAGCCCGCCGCCGACGACGAGCGCGGCGGCGAGCAGCACCCCGGCGCCCGGGCGGCCCGCCGCACCGAGGACGCTCACCAGGGCCGGGCCGGCCATGTAGGACACGCCGTTGGCGAGAACCTCCAGAGCGAAGGCGGTGGGCAGTGCGGCCGCCCGTTCGCCGGACAGCAGGGCGGACCAGCGAGCGGCGGACAGGGCACCGAGCTGGGGCCAGCGTGCAGGGAAGCACCCGCGCCTGCCCGAACCGGTCGACAAGACGCCCGAGTTGGGGCCCGGCGACGGCGTCCGCGACAGCGAAGGCGCCGGTGACGAGACCCGCGGCGGCATACGACCCGGTGCGCGCGTGCACCAGCCAGACGATACCGATCCCCGTCATAGCAATGCCCAGACGCCCGACAGCAGCGGGAAGGAAGAAGGCCGCGGCACCCGAAGTGCGCAGCAGAGTGCGGTAGTTCGCCGAAGCCGAAGGCACGGCGCATCCCTTTCGCCGCCCGGCGGGACGCGCCACACGAGGTCGTCGGCGTCCGGATGTGCCGACCCGTGGCTGCGCCTGAAGCCGTCCAGTGGTGACGTGGAGCGGGGACGCGCACCCCACGCCGGCTCCATCACCGGGCAGATGTCATGCGGTAGTTGATGACCTCCTCAAGGACAGAGGAAGAGCCGGCAGTTACGGACTCCCGACCTGACCAGCGATCTCACGCAGGAAGAGCTGCACCCGGTACAGTTCCGCTGGTCGGCTCTAACAGTGAGCGCTGGCCCCGTCTGTGAGGCTCAGTTGGCCCCACCCGGTGGATCCGGGATGGTGTAGTGGCGGATTCTGGCCCCACCGCGGTTGTTGTGGTGGGACGCTCGTTGCGCTCCTCGCGCTGAGGGGGCACGGACCGGAACCAGTCCCGCAAAATTCTCGTGACCTTGGACGAAAGCACCGATCCTCACGACCCTCTCCACACGACCCGAAATCACCCGCTGCAACGGGGCCAGGTCTGCAACTCGCGGTCTATCCGTGGTCCACGGCGATGTGCAGGGCAGAGAGCAGGGGCACGGAGTCGATGACCTTCTCGACCACGCCGAATGCCTCCCAGTGAGTGTGGACGTACGAGGTGACGGCATTGTCGCGAAGCCAGCCGGAGGCCAGGACCGCGGCCGAAAGCTTCGGGCCGTCGTCAAGCACAAGCAGCCACATGGTGGCGCCGGGTGAACCGAGGGCTTGTAGCCAGCATTCCTGTCGAGCCCGTTCTGCTTCCAGTGCCGGGTAGGCGGCGGTGTGGGTGGGCAGGCAATCGTCGTGCGGGTAGCGAGTCGGGTGGGACAGGCAGGCGCGGCCGGAGAGTTGGACGTAGTCGCCCGGGTGGGGATGGCGGGCTGAACGGTGCAGGCTGCCGTCCTGGGCGAGGGACTCGCGCAGAACGAGGGCCTGAGCAATCGGTTCGCGCAGGGTATAGGTGATGCCGTCCTCGGTGGAGCGCGCGCCGCTGAGCTTGACTACGCCCACGCCAAGCTCGCCGCCGACTTGGCGGTGCGCGGTCCGGGTGTACGACTCGATCACGCCTAGGTGGGAGACGAAGCGTTCTCCCACCCGCAGCTCGTTGAGGTACAAGGTCTCGACCGGCCCGGCGGTGAAGCGCAGACGGGCCAGCACATCGGTGAGGGATTCGTCTGCCATACGACAATCGTCGCGCCCTGGCAGGGACGGGGTCCAGCCAAGAAGCAGACGCCAGTACCCCGTCCCATGCCGCCGTCATGCGGATGCTGCGCGAGCGCTGCGGCAGCAAGCGGTAGGGCCAACTCTCGTCGTTACTCCCGCTCTTGAAGATCAACAAGTGGGGCCAAAACTCGTTGTGGGATGGGGCCACGACTCATCGGGCCCTGGTGGGCGGGAACGTCGTGACGGCCGGCGATGAGCTGCGCGCTCAGGTCGCCGTAGGTCATCGGCTGGCAACCGCTGCGTGCCCGGTCCTTTGGCCAGGGCTTCCACCTGCTCCTCAACGGCCGCCAGACGCGCGGAGAGTTCGGCGAGCAGGCCGGATGGCTTGGCTGCGTGAGCACCCTCCGTCTGGCCGCCGCCTCCCAACTGGAGCCGCAGCAGCGCCGCCTGCTCCCGAAGCTGGCAGTTCTTCATGTACAGCTCGACGAAAACCGAGACCTTCGCGCGCAGCACCCATGGGCAGCTCGATTCCCCAGGCGGCAGTCACACTCAGTAGCCTCGATGTCAGCTTGCGCACCTGGCGTATGAAGGGGTTGAGGTCGTGGCACGTACCTGGCTGTCCATCCGGGTGGAGTTGGTCTGCGGGCACGGTGCAGACCTGTGGCCTCGCCCCGGCCGGATCTTCGCCGCCGCGCGCTCGCACTCCTTCGCCCAGTTCGCCACGGCCATCGACCTCGCCTTCGGCCGCTGGGACCTCGCCCATATGCACCTGTTCACGTTGTCCGACGGCGCCCGGGTCAGCCCTCTGGACTGGTGGGACGGCGAGGCCCCGGACGGCACCGTGGATGGCCATGCGACCAAGCTGAGCAGGCTGCAGGCCTGCGAGCAGTTCGCCTATGTCTTCGACATGGGCGACGACTGGGCCCACCTGTGCACGGTGGCGGAAAAGCGCATCGATCCTCTCGACGAGCTCGGCGAGGCCCCCGACCGTCCCGTTCCGTACTGGGGTTGGGGCAGCCTCCCGGACCAATACGCACGCCGCTGGGACGGAGACGACGGGGAGTCGCCGATGCCGAAGCGGCCGGCCCGCGGGCTCAGCGACCTGCCTCCGATCCTGCCGTGGTGGGGCGAGCACCGCCGAGGATGACCTCACGCTGCGTGCACGAACTGTCCGCCAGTGGGGAATTGAAGGTGGCCGCGAGCGGGGAAATCTAACTGGCCGCTGACAGCCCAGGCCGTCGCGCTTGCCGGGGAGGAGGAACCGCGCGTCGCGGTGACGGAATGAGTCGAACAACGGCGCAGCGGCCAAGCACCGCCGCAACGACGCCCAGCGGCCCGCCATAATGGGAGTCATGGCAGCCAGCCCACCGCCTCATACACCGTCCCAGGCACCAGACCTGTCCGGCGTGTACGCCGAGGACCTCGCGCTCTACCGGGAGAAGTTCATTCAGCGCCTGCCGGCATCGCTGGAGGAATTGCGCGGGCCCACCCAGGGGGTCGTGGAGCTGCCACTGCACATGGCCTGGTCAGGGCTGACCGTCTACGACCTGGGCAAGCCGCGCCAGCGCATGGGCCTGTACCGCACCGTCCTGCACGAGGGCCTGCGCGAGGACCTGCCCCGCTACCTCAACCAGGATCTGCTCCTGCAGATGTGGCCCATCCTGCGTACCCTCGCCGGCCGCACCGTGCGCACGGTGTGGGAAGACGCCTTTCCCCAGCTCGCCGCCCAAGCCCGGGCAGCCGCGTGAGGGACATGCCGCAGTTGCACACCCGGCTCCTGGCGGATGTGATCGACCTCGGCTCCCCCTATCCACTGGTCCTCACCGGCGGATACGCCGTGCGGGCACACCGCCTCGTGAACCGCCCCAGCCAGGACCTCGACGTAGCCACCGAAAACCCGGCTCCCATGGCCGACATCGCGGCCACACTGCGTGCCGGCCTGGAAGCACGGGGCTGGCAGGTGCAGTCGCTGGAGACCGCTCCGCTGTCCGCCCGCTTCACTGTGACCGACCCGGTCACCGGGCAGGACTGCGAGGTCGACATCCTCAAAGAGATCTTCTGGCGCCCCATTGCCCAGAGCCCCTACGGGCCCGTCCTCGCGGAGGAAGACGTGATCGGAACCAAAGTCCGCGCCCTCGGCGACCGCGGTGCACCCCGCGACCTGATCGACGTATTCGCGGCGTCCCAGCGATGGAGCACCGCCGACCTTGAGGAATTCGGCCGCCGACACGCCCGGGGCCGCTTCGAAAGGGAGGACCTGCAAGCCAATCTCGCGGGTGCCGAGTGGACCGACGACGAGGCCTTCGCCGCCTACGGCCTCGACGAGGCCACCATCACCTCTCTGCGCACCTGGGCCGTGGAATGGGCCGACGACCTCGCAGCACGCCTCCTTCAGGAACCCGACGATCCAGACACCGGCTGATCCAGGACACCCGTCCTCCGTTACCCCCGAACGGGGCACGCAGCAGGAGGAGTTCATCGCCACCGGACCGGCGGCACGTTGCACAGCGGGCGTCTGCCCGATCCCGTGCATCCGCACCACGGTTCTCATCCGCAAGCCCATGAAGACCTGCCACCGTGCTGCGGCAGGGACAAGGATCCCGATGTCTGCTCCCGCGCCCGGGCGCGGGAGGGGTCAGTCGCGGTAAGGGCGTGTCAGGGTCATAGGAGTCTGCGCGATGTCGAGGGCGTCCTGCGGGAATGCGCGGCCTGCGGTGTAGTAGCGGGCGCGGGTGCGGCCGACGGGCTGAAGGATGTCTGCGGCCGTGAGGTCACGCAGGTCACGTTGGGCCTGCTGGAGGCTAAGAGCTTCGCCATTTTGGTAGCGGGAGCGGCGTACGCGTCCGGCCATGGCCACGTCGTGGAGGGCGGTGACGGTGCGCTCGTCCAGGCCGCGGCCGGCGGCGAAGGCTGCCAGACGGCTCCAGACGCGGCCTGAGCGGGCGAGGCGGCCCTGGACGGTCTGGGCCTGCTGGTGGTAGGCGGTGAGGTTGAATCTGATCCAGCCGGAAACGTCCTGATCGGGCTGGTACTGGCTGCCCCGGTCGCCCAGTTCGCGGTAGTACTCCCAGGTGTTGCCCGGCCGTCCCAGCCAGCTCTCGATGGAGGAGAACTCGGGTGCGAGGACTCCTTCTCTGGCGATCATGAGGGTCTGCAGGGAGCGGGACATGCGGCCGTTGCCGTCGGCCCAGGGGTGGATGGAGACCAGGTGCAGGTGGGCCATCGCGGCCCGCACGAGGGCGTGTGTGCTGTCGCTGTCGTTGAGCCAGTCGATGAGTTCCTGCATCAGAGCGGCAACGAGCGGGGCGTCGGGGGCGGTGTAGGCGGCGATGCTGGGATCGCGGGCGTCGGTGACGTAGACCGGGCCCTTGCGCCACTGGCCTGCCGGCCGGCGGACGCTGTGCCGGTGTCCCTGCAGCATCCAGTGGAGTCCGTTGAGCAGGCCCTTGCTGTAGGAGAAGTCCTCGACGTCGTGGAGGGTCTGGATGTAGGTCATCATCCGCTGGTAGGCAAGGGTCTCCTCCCGGTTCTCCTGCGAGATGTCGACCTCGCTCTCGCCCTCCAGGAGGTCCTCGACGTCCACGGTGGCCACCTTGAAACCCTCGATGGAATTCGAGGCCGCCACCGCGTCCGCGGTGAGGAACTTGCGCAGGCCGGCCGTCCACTTCGTGGGAGTGCGCACGTCGTGCCGCAGGGCCGCGCGCATCCGGTCGATCTGGTCGAGGACCTCACGATCCGCGGCGGTGAGATCCGGCGTAGGGAAGAGCATCACCCGATGATATAGTGACGCAATCATCACGTCAAACAGGATGAGCAGCGCCTGCGCACCGGATCGACACCGGTGAAGCCGGACATCCGGCCGGCAGTGGTGTCCGCACGGCGACCGACATTCCGGCCGGACGGATCACAGCCTGAACAGCAGCCGCACCGGCCGACAGGCAGATGGCGGTGCAGGCGGCCAGGATGCACACGAGCGCGATCAGGCCGACTGGGCCGGACCGGGCCCCTGGAGGATTCCTGAGCGGAACCCGAACAACGCAGACGGATGCAACGGCAACTCCGGCCTGTCCCGCCCACCCGTTCCGGCGATGCCACCGCCCCGGCCCGGACTCGTTGAACCAGGCACACCGCCAGCACTCGGCGGGGACAACCTGAGCATTCATCCGAAGGAGCAGCGTGTGGGCAAGGGCAAGAGGCTGCGGGCAGCCCGGCAGACGGCACCCGGACAACGGCGGTACACGGTCGCCGACATCACAGAGATCGGACAGGTACACGGCGTTCTCACCCTGCGCATCGGCGTGGACAACCGGCCACCGCTCCCCCTCGCCCTGCCGGCGGAACTCCTCGACCAGGTACTGCCCCACCTGCGGGAGGCATCCCTGCATGCCGAGGAGGAGTACTGGGACCTCGTGAACTGGTTCGGCGCGACGCAGGCAGACCCCGCCGACCCGACCGCGTTCGCCCACGCCCTGCGCACCTGGCTGCTCAACCAGGACTGGGCCGCCACCCTCGCTGCCGTCGATCCGGCAGGGAACCAGCCACTGTTCGTCGTCTCGAACTTCGCGCACGTCGGCCTGGCCGCAACACCCCCCTTCACTCCACACCCCGCACTGGCGATCATCGACCCGATGCAACTGCGACGCGTGGAGAGCAGTCTCACCACGGCCCATCACCAGGCACGGACAGAACTCGCGCGCCCGGGAGCACCACACCCCTTCGAGCGAGCCGCCCGTGCCCTGCACTTCCTTGCGGAGCAACCCTGGCCGGCCGGCCGCGTCCCCCAGCCGACCCGCGCACAAGCCGATGCCCACACGCAGCAAAGACGCCGCGAATTCCTCGCCCGGGCGCCTTACCTTCTGACCGACGAACACACCCCGCCCTCCTCCACCGAGACCTGAGTACGGCGCACGAACAGCGCCTGCGCACCAGACTGACGTCGGCGCGGCCGGACCTCTGGCGCTTGAGTGTCCTGACCGGTCACAGCCAGAGCCCTGTCCATTCACGTTCCGGGGCGACGCGGCGGCCGGCGCCGGACCGATCTCGGCTCTCGCCTGGCCCGCGGTGGTGTCCGCCATGCGGCGAACAAAATACCGGCCGCGCCGATCACTGCCTGAAGAGCCGCCGTACCGGCTGACAGGCAGATCGCGGTGCAGGCGGCCAGGATGCACACGAGCGCGATCAAATCGACTGTGCGGTGATCGGGCTCTTCCGGGGGCTCCTGGGCGGTACCCGAAACAACAGAGTTCTCTTCTGGTGGCTCAACCTGCGAGGGCACCGCCGTTCCTTCCCGGTCAGGAAGGACGGGCTCGCGAGGAACTGAGCCCCCTGGAAAAGCAACAAGCCGCTTCACGCCGCATGTCTCCTGGGGTTAATTCCCCGGCTTCCACCGCTCACGCGATGAAGCCCGCCCCCCAAAAACATGCAACCAAGCGGCTACACACAGCAAACGTAAGCCGAGTACCGACAGCGTGTCAACGCCCTTCCGGGAATGCCGTCAACGCCACCGCCCCCCGGCTCCCCCGGGCGGCCGGCCCGGCTGCACCGAGGACCGCACCGCCTCGCAACCCGTCCGGTGCGCCGCCACCAGCCGCACCCGCCCTCCGACCGCCCATCACTGCAGCCGAGAAGGAAATCGACGCTCCGCCCCGCCCCTTGACGCACCATCACCCGGCGACCGGGATCACGTGACCCGGCCCGCAACAGCACCTGTCAGCCGCCGTCGCGGGCCGGCGAGGAGGAACCCGCGCAGGACCGGCCCGGCTCAGGCCCCGCACCGGCTCCCGCCGGGTTTCGCCAGGCCTGGACCAGCCGGCCCACCGGCATTCCCTCGCGCTGCGCCCGCTCTCCATTTTTCTCGCGGCGCACGCCCGCGTCGAGCGCCCCTCCGGTGCACCTCATGCATCCGTTCCACAACTCAGCGCAGAAACTCTGCTCCCGTGCCAGGCGTCAAACCCAGCATCACTCGATGCCAGACGTGGGGGTACGGCTGATGCCTCGAACAGGGCTTGCCCGAACCGTATTCGCTCTCCTCGGACTCTGTTGTCTTCTCATAGCCCCTCGCACCGGGGACGGCTCCCTGAGCAACCAGACCCTCATCAACGTCGGCGTGGTACTTCTGAGCACGTCTGTGCTGACTCTGCTGTGGGACCTCGTGGGAGGTGAACCGCTCACCCCCGGCATGCAGAACATCGCACGTGATGTGGCCTCCATCCAGCAACGTGCCACAGAACTGAGCCAACTGCTCACTACCGCCGAAGCACTACGGCACGCCGGCCTGGTGCGGGCAAGCGAGCGCAACGTCAGTCACGGAACGCCCGATGAATGGAGGAATCTACTGGCCTCTGCCAGCAGAGAGGTCGCACTGTCCGGTGTCGCCCAGCACAACTGGGTCAAAGACCGCGAGTATTTCCAGGACAGCGTTATTGCCGGGGCCGCCCGAGGCTGCCACTACCGCATCATGCTGTACGCCCCAGTCACCGGCAGCGGAAATTCCCTGCTCGAGCTGGTACAGAGCGAACCGCACAAGGGCGGCTCCACATCTGCGCACAACATGGAATCACTGTGGTTCTTCCACAACGTCGCCGAAGAAGTCACACGTGCCGGCCACCCCGACGCCTTCCAGGTACGTGTCCTCGACGGTGTCATCCAGTACGTCATGGTGTCGCTCTTCGACCAGACCGTCATCGCCACCCCGTACCTCTACCACGCACCCGCCGAATCCTGCCCGGCGCTGGAGATCAAAGGTGACAGCCGGCCCCTCTTCAAGGTGTATGCGAAAGAGTTCGACGTCCTTTGGGACGAAGCCCGCCCCTTGGCGAACGACGAGATCGCCCTGATCGCCCCGCCCGCCCGCACTCCGTCACGCAACGGCCTCCACCCCTGACCCGGCACGGCGGTTTCACTGACGGGGCCAGGTCCGCTCTTGCCGACAGATAGTCTCCCACCACCGAGGCCCCGTGCTCTCATCGCCTGGGAGCACGGGGCTGAGCGCCTCGCGTACACATCAGGCTGGCAAGTCACTCCAGGGCTTCAGCTTCGATGATGTCGTAGAGATGGGTGCCGTGAGCCCAGCGCTTCAGCTCCGGCCGTCCGACCAAAACGATGGCATGCCGCGCTGCGAATGCGATCGCGGGCTGGGTGAAACCGCTCAGCCCGATCATGATGGGATGGTGCGCTCCATGCTCTGGGCGAGCCGTTCCGTTAAAGGTCTGCACTTCCTTGGAGCCCACCGGTCGCCGCGTGTACTGCTTGCACTGCAAGACCAACTTCCGACCCTGGCCATCCCAGGCCACCACATCGGCTCCCAGGTCCCCGGCGCCTCCGACACGACGCGAGTGGACAAACCCATCACGGGCCAACAACTCGGCACAGGCCTGCTCGAATGCAGCCGGGGTCATCGCAGCAAGTTCCCGCATGCGATAGGTCAGCCCGGAAGGATCGGCGTCTTCCAGAACCGCATCGTCACCGTACGCGTACCGGTAGCCGCCCCGGCCGAAGCGGTCGATCAGCGTGGCGGTCAGCAAGACAAGGCCCAGACAAACGAACCCAGTCCCCCACGGATGATCACCGACCCAGGGCACTGCAGTGCCTCTCACCCACTGCCATAACAGACGCGCGAGCGTGATCGCCACAATGAGACCGACCACGGCCTTCACTCCGGGCTTCATCGTTCCGTCCCTGTACACCACCGCACCCCCGAGACCGTCGCGTAAGTCCCCGAACTACGTTTCTAGCAAAGGCCACTGACACCGCCTCAACTCAACGCTGCTGCACGCTCCTCCATACGCGCACATCACGCCACCCATCTGACCGGCCGCCAGCAGCCAGCACGCGCCCCAGGGTTCAGCGGCCCTGCGGGGCCCCGGCCGAGCCGTCTGAGGGTGAACGCGTCAACCGCCGCACGGTATCGCCGGTTTGTCCAGGCCGACCCAGGTCAGCCCTGCGTGGTGACGTTGTCGTCGGCGTTCCTGAACAGGCGCAGAGCCGTGGTCTTGATGCCTTGGAGGGAACTGGTTGCCCGGAGCCATTCTTCGACGGTGTGCCGTGGCAGCTGGGTGTGCAGTCGCAGCATCGACGTGCCGATGTGTGCGGATTGCTCCTCCAGTTCCCTGAACAGCGCGTGGACCTGGTCATGAGCCAGGGTGCGTGCTTGCAGGCCGGCGTGCAGCCGCTGCAGTGCGGTGGCCACGGTGTGCGCCCTGGTGTGGACGTCGGGAGGCAGGCCGGTGCGAGCGCGGACCCTTTCCACCATCAGCCTGATGTCGCGAAGGCGGGTGAGGACTTCCTCAAGGCGGGTGGCCGGAAGCGGAGTAGCGGGGTCGGCTGTGTGCGTGCTGGTCGTGCGTTTGACGGGCGCGGCCAGCTTGAACGGCTTGAGGCCTTGGAAGAGTTCGCAGCGCAGCGGGGCGAGGGCGGTGCTGCCTGTTTCGGTGTCGAGGGCGGCGGTGACAGCGCTCGTCAGATGCGTGCGGTGGTGGGTCAGGACCTGGTCCAGCAGTTGTTGGGGATCGTTGCCCCCGTCACCCTCACGGAGCGTGCGATGGGTGGGGCGGTTCATGTGCATCCCCCTTTGTGGAGGTAGAGGACAGTGGTCACAGGTCGAGGAGAGTGATCAGCCGCTTGCGGGCGCGGCTGACGTTCTGTCGTACGGCGGCGGGGCTCATGGTGAGGGCTTCGGCGATCTCGGTGTAGGTGAAGCCGTCGATGTCCCAGGCCATGACGGTGCGCATGGTGGGCGGCAGTTGGTTCAGGGCGTCGAGGACGGTCTGCTGGAATTCGGAGACGACCACGGTGGCCAGGGGACAGGTGCCGCCCGGGCGGTCCGGGACGGGGTCCGTGGGAGCGGCACGAGTGGTGCTCTGGCGCCAGTAGCAGCGTTGGGCGGTGACCCGTAACCAGGTTCGTGGGTGGTCCAGGGTGCGCCACAGGTGCGGCAGGAGTTTGGCGATGGCTTCGTGGGCGGCGTCGGCCGCTTCGTAGGCGGTGGCGCCCTGGTGCATGAGGAACACCGTGACCGCGCTCATCTCCTGCGTGTAGAAGGCGTTGAAGTTATTTCGCTGGAAAGGTACCGGCGGCTCGGACTGTGTCTGTTCGGTGGTGGTATGGAGGGGCGAGGGCGGCTGTTCGATGGTCATCGCGCGCATCACCTCGGGTTGCGGCCGGCCGCCTGGCCGCCGATCACGATGTCGACGTCGTGATGCGCGGTCTTCTCGATGAGCCTGCTGCCCGGTGGCAGCGACCGGGTCCGCTCCGACAGTCCGTGCTGGTCGAGTTCGGCACGCCGGATCTGTGCACGGAACCTGATCCAGCGTTGGCCAAGACGCAGGATGTATCCACCCGCGGCAAGCCCCGCCGCGGCCGTCGTCGTCGTGGGATCCATACCCATCCCCTGTGTCCACGGGCAGCGTCCGTCACGCCGCGCTCCCCCTCTATAAGCACGCAGCACGCCTCGTTGTGACAGAGGACAGACCAAGAGGGTCCTCGTCGGTCAGATATGCGGGCCAGCCACCGGAGCTTCATGCGACGCGTCAGCTCACGTGGTACTCCCGCCGGAGAGCCTCCAGTTCCATGATCCAGATGGTGTCGTTGTCGCCCTTCCGACTGGCGGCGTACGGCGGCCGTCTGGCGAGCCTGTAGAACCCCGGGCCCTGGTGGGCGGGAACGTCGTGACGGCCGGCGATGAGCTGCGCGCTCAGGTCGCCGTAGGTCATCGGCTGGCAACCGCTGCGTGCCCGGTCCTTGAGGATGTCCACGACGGCTTCCAGAGCTGCTTCGTAGTCGCTGTCGCCACGTTTCACGGTGTCACGCTCCTGTCTGTGGTGGGGGTCTCGGCATACGTCTGGAACAGGGCTCCTGCGATAAGCCGGAGGTGGGTGGTACCCATTCCCCGTGAATCCGGCGGCAGCAAGCCCGCAACAGCCCCCGACCGACGTCCCATCGGACCCTGGCCGCAGCACACGCCAACCCGGCACGCGCGCGGACACGTCCCCCTCCCCGCCCCTCCCCCGGCGACGTCCCTGCCGGCAGCCACAGCACCACCGCGGCCGATACGACGAGGTCGCCCCCTCATCTGGTGCGGGCTGCGGTGAGGCGCCCCTGCTGCTGGGCCTGGTTGCGCACGTCGCGCAGGGACAGCCGCAGGCCCTCGGCGGTGGTGATGTGCCAGAAGGTCATGCCGGTGCAGCGGCGGGTGCCGCAGACGGTTTTCCCGGCCTCGTCCGCGCTGGTGAAGCGGTCGCCGCTGGGCAGGATGATGACTCCGTCGGCGTCGACGGTGGCCGTGTGGTGCCGGCCTGCGTGGTCGGCTTCGATGCGGGTGCCGGGTGCCAGGATGTCCTGGCGCATCAGGCGGGCCAGGTCGGTGCGCAGCGGGCGGCGGCGTGGGGCGGGTGCCGCAGCGGCCGGCGTGGTCGGGGGTGGTGGGCCGGCGGGTGTCTGGAAGGCGGGTGGGTGCAGGCCGAGGCGGTGGGGGTCCCAGATGCGCAGGCACAGGCGGCGGTAGAGTTCGCCGCGGATTTCGACAGCCTGCCCCATCGTGGCGTTGCCCAGTTCACGGAAGTGGCCTTCGATGTCGTTGGCCGCGATGAACCGCCGCAGGGCGGGATGGTTCTTGCGGTAGTCGGGGGCGAGGATCGCGGCCAGGGCGTTTTCGCGGGCGTAGTGGCGGCGTTTGGTCTCCAGGGGCAGGTCGTTGTAGCTGGCGTTGTCGCTGCGGCGCAGCAGGACCAGCACGCCCAGGCGGGCGCGCCAGGCGCGGAAGGTGGCCTCGTCGGGGGCGTCGTGGGGGACGTGGCGTTCGGGGTGGTTGGCGTAGAGGTGCTCGATCTGCCAGTGGCGCTCGGCGCCGAGGTAGCCGGCGCTGAGGTCGGTTCTGCCCAGGCCTGTTTCGACGTAGGCGGTCAGCCGGGCCAACAGGTAGCGCACCTGGGCCTTGGTGTTGCCGCGCATGCCGAAGGTGACGACCTGCTGGAAGGCGGTGTCGGGCAGTTCGGCCGAGAGCACGCCGGCGACGTCCGCGGTGGTGGCGCAGCGGCGCAGGCGCGGGATGAGGCGGTGGATGTCGCGGTGGAAGTCCTTGGCCTGGACGGGTTCGTCGTTGAGGATGCGCTCGACATAGAGGCGGTCCAGGAAGTTGGCGATCAGGGCCGCTTTCTGCTTGGCGGGCGTGTCCGTGTCGTGCGGCCGGATCGCCGCCAGGATCATCGCCATCTGGCCGCCGAGGCCGTTGGTGTCGTTGTAGTAGAGCGCGGACAGTCCCTGGTCGGGGTAGGGGCGTTTGCAGGCCTCGAGGAAGGTGCGGTGGTGGCCGGCCAGCCGCAGCAGGTCCTCGACGAAGCGGAAGTAGTCATCCGGGTGGCGCAGTCCGATGCGCTCGCGGTGCTTGCGTACCCAGATGTGCAGCGCGGCGTCGATCTCCGGCCCGTCACCGGTGTCGCTGTCCCCGTCGAGGTCGGCGTAGCGGGCCAGGAGAGCGGCTTTGAGGAAGGTGCGGGGGGCGTCGGTGTCGTCGCGGACGCTGGTGAGTTCGGCCAGCATGCGGCGCCACTGTTCGTTGAGTTTCTCCTCGTCCCTGCGCGCGTTCGACAGCAGGAAGCTCTTGACCAGGTCGACCGGGGTCAGGCGGGCCCCGCGGTCGTTCATCGACTCGAAGATGCGGAAACCGCTGTCGCGGCTGGGTGCGCGGATACCGACCAGCACAACCTTCGACAGCAGCCAGTCCACGAACTGCGGACAGTGCTCCGCCTCCAGCCGCTCCTCCAGGAGATCGGCGATCTGCCGGCTGCGCTCGTGCAGGTTGCGCACCGACAGCGAGGCCTGCGGCGGGAGTTCGTAGGGCCGGTCGCGGTAGAGGGCCTCCAGCGCGTCCTGGCGCTCGTCGATGTCCAGGCGGAACATCAGGCGGTTGCCGGGGCCGAAATCGGTGATGACCCGCTCCAGTTTGCTCACCGCGTCGCGCTGCCCCCACTCGACCGCGGCCCTGAACAGGTGCAGGAACAGCAGGTGCAGCGTGGTGAAGCGCTGCTGGCCGTCCACCAGGAACCGCTCACTGTCGGACTGCTGAACGTAGACGAACGGGCCGAGGAAGAACGCCTCCGCGTCCCTGCTGTGCAGCCGGCCCTGGCCCAGCAGTGTCTCGAAGGCCTCGAACAGATCCTCCACCAGCGTGCTGACGTCCTGCGCCGACCACGCGTACTCCCGCTGGTAGTACTCGATCTGATAACGGGCCTGCCCGAACAGCTCCTTCAGATCAAACGTGCCGCCCCGGATCGCCCCAGCCGCCACCACACCTCACCCCCGAGCAGATACCTGCGCGCCCCAACTCGTCCCGCTCCGCAGGCATTTACCCAGCGTAGGCCGCCACGCAACCCACCCGACCCACACCCCCACCCCCCACCCGCGCCCAGCCGGCCCGCAGTAACCGCCTTGCTTCTGTCGGTCGCAGAACGGACGGCCTAGCCGCCGGTAGGCAAGAGCCTGTCTCTCGGCAGACTGCCGGACATGTCCACCGACGTGAGCGGAATGATCGAGTGCAGACCCTTGGCCCGGACCTGGGGAAAAGACGACGAGGACGCGGTATGGCACGCCGCCATTGACCTCTTCCTCCTCGACACCGGCAACGCCTATGACGCCCTGGCCTGCCTCTTCGGCGTCTGCAACTCCTTCGGTTTCCGGCCGCTGACCGAGGACCGCGGCCTGCCGGCGGACGCCTCAAACGGACTGCGGGACGCGTTCGACGCGTGGGGTGGGCCGCAGAACGTGCACGGAACGACATGGATCACATGGGCCGAGCTGGCAGCCGCCGACTGGGACGAGACCGATCGGTCCGCCACGCTCAGCCGAAGCAGGGTCGCCGGGGTGGGGACCCGCTGGGCGTCAGTCTGGGACGTGATGCGGACGCTTGGCGAGCCGCACGGCCCAGAACATGTGCGGATCGTGATCTGGTTCGACTGATCGCGTACCGCATCGACACCGCCGCCCTGCATCTGGCGTGCTCGCCCATCTCCCCTGCCACGAAGTGGAACACCAGTCCCCTCCACCGACACCGCTGCGCCGTTCACTCCCAGGCCCCAGGCCCGCCGAGCCGCTCCCCCTCCAGCTCCTGTCCGCGCTCGCCCAGCACCGGATGGCCACCACTCGCCAACTCCTCGATCTGCTTCAGCCGAAACCCGCCCGCCACAGGCGGGTTTTGCGGCCGGCCAGGAGCGAGACCAGGCGGGTGAGGGGTGAATCACGGTGCCCTGCGGTCTCTCGCTGGCAGGGGCCGCTGCATCCCGAGACGCGGCGGGCGGAAATGCCATCCCTAGCCTGCCGCCGACCCTCGCTTCACAACCTCCTGGTCCTGGGCCGCAAGCAGTCTCAGCAGCTCGGATACCCGGTCCCGGGACTCGTCCGCCGCGTCGATTGCCTCCATGCACTGCCAGTACATTCCCTCATCGTCGACCGCGCAGGCAGTCCCGACCAGGGCGATGCCGACCTCGCCGAGAAGAGCAGAGAGGCCAAGGAGCGTCTCGCGGGCGTCGCCCAACTCGGTGAGCTGGGTGGCGCGCATGGTGCCGATGTCGAGGGCGGGGGTGTCGAGGATGCCGCAGCCCCGGCCGGCCAGCTCGGTCAGGCCAAGCGCCTTGGCCCGGAGTTCGGGGGGGCCTGAGATGGCCAAGCGGCTGCCTATCGCCTGCGCGAGGGCCTGTGCCTGCCAAACCTCGGCCATCACCGCCGAAACCCCGCCGCTCTGCGCCAGCGCATACCTGGTCGCCGCGATGAGCCGCGCTGCCTGACTGCGCGGCCCAGCCGGAAGAGGCTCCTTGCTTTCTGTGCGGGCATTCTCAGTTCCTGCGGCCAGTGTCTCCGTCCGGTCGGGGGAGCCCGTCTGCGACCGGTCGCTCAGCCAGGCGTTGAATCGAGCCAGTCCAGCGGCGGGATCGAACCCAGCATCAGCAGCCCGGTCCGTAACTTGAGACAGAGCGTTGTAGAGATTCTGGACAATGGCCTCGGTCCTGTCCTCGCCGGAGTCGTGATCAGTCATTACTGGTTCCTCCCTCCAGGTCGTCGGCTCCGAATGGCAGATAGGAACCTGCCTCGCCTCTGAGTGTGCGGCGTGCTGCTGACACGTGGGCACTGACCGTTCCCTCGGCCATGCCCAACATCCTTGAAATCTCACGGTTCTGGTATCCGCACCTCCAACGGAGCAGCGCCACCAGGTGCTGCTGCGGAGGCATGCGCTCGATCACCCTCCAACAATGCTCAAGCGCCGCCTCCGTCAGCGCCTCATGAAGAGTGTCTGCCTCAGGCCGCTGGTAGTGAAAGCGCAGCACCTCGGGTTGTTTGCGTCGTGCGGTCTCGTTGCGTCGGAAGTGGTCAATGGCGATATGCGTTGCCGTACGGCAAAGCCAGGCCACCTGCCGCGTGGCGCCGAATATTCGCACTTGCCCCCAATCCCTGGCCGCCGCTTGGAACGCTTCCTGCACAACATCTTCCGTGAGCTCCCTGTCGCCTCGGGTCAGTAAGAAGACGTGCCGGTTGACGTCCTTCGCACACCGCACGTAGCACGTCTCGAGTTCGGCACGCCACGCCGCAGGAATGCGTCCTGTCACCCCCCGCCTCCAAGCGGTACCGGCAGTTGGGGTTCCGGTCCGCTCACCGGCTCTGCCGCATCAGCAGCGGCCTCCCCCACCTGCACCCACATCTCCGGTCCTCCTGGCCCGCCCTTTTGTGCGATGACGGTTCCGTTGGGTGCCGCGTGGAGCAAATCGATCAAGGTCTTTCGTCGAACACGCTCCGCACAGACGCAGTACGTCGCCATAGCGACCCCCGTTGCGACCACCAAGCCAAGGGCGATCCACAGCCCGTGCGTAAGGACGCTCCCCAGCAGCACAGCCGCCCCCGTACGCGAAGTTACCGACATCCTCATGCTCTGTAGTCGTGCGAACGGAAAAAGTCCTTACCAGTAGATACTCGGGGCTGAGTAACGCCTCCAAGACGCGAGGCTGGGTGAGCAGCCCGATGAGTCCGGCACGGCGCAGGTCACCGGCCCGCTCGAGAGCGTGCTGCCTTTCCTCCTCGATGACCCGGGGTACAGCCGTCCCGGTCGGCCCGGTCTCCGGCGTGACGGCGCCGGATTCGCTGTTCATGGCAGCGGGGCTGCCTGAGCGGCCGAGCGGAACGACGGCAGCCGGCGTACGAACCGCCGGTGACAACAAGCGTGTTGCAGAAGCCGCAGAATCAGGATCACCAGGCCGGCCCACAGCGCCTACGTTCCGCATCCGGCTCCGTGTTCCGGCTCACGGACGTGCCGCGAGCGGGGCGAGCAGACCGTCGCCCGGCCACAGGTCCCGTTCGGCCACGAGGCCGGCGAGGAGCGTGCCGACGTCGGCCAGCGCGGCGGCCCGTGCCGCGGGTCCGTAGTCGATGAACTCGTCGGCTGCGGCGTCGTAGGCGCGCACGTGGCTGTGCGGACCGGTGCACAGGAGAGCGCGCGTGATCTCGGGCAGGCCGAGGCTGAGAGCGTCGCAGCCACCGGAATGGGCGAGCTGCACCAGGTCGGTGGTGACGCGCTCCCAGTCGCCGACGGCAGGCCAGCCGGCGCCGCCGTCCAGTTCGTGGGTGAGGGCGGACAGCGGGACGATCCCGCCCGGCTGCCGTCCGTGGACGAGGAGACGGTGGATGCGGGCCCCGTCGGGCTGGAGCACCTGCGGGTGGAGCAGAGAGCCGGCGGCAACGACGGTGGTGTTGATCTCCCGGGTTGCGGGGCCGGGATGGTACGGCTCGTGCGCGAAGAGCAGGTAGACGTCCGCCGTGCGGGCGGCCGGGCCGGGTTCGCTCTGCGCCATCTGCGCCATGGGGAGAAGTCCCTTCAGGGGTGACGTGCCGTGCGCGTGGTGAGGTGCCGCAGGCGTCGCCGGCCGGCCCCCGGAGGGATACGGGCCACGGGGCCGCCCGGGCGCATGGGCCCGGTCCGCGTCGGCCCGGTCCGCGTCGGCTGCGCCGTTCTCGGTGGCTGTGCGCTCGATGAACTGGCCGGCCTGGTCGGCGAGTTGGAGCATCAGCCGCTCACAGGCGATCAGCCGAGGCGAGGCCGAGCGGGTGTCCTGGGCCTGGAGCAGGCCGGCCGCGTCCCACAGCAGGTGCCGGCCGACCTCGACCGAGCGGCGCACCTCGTGGCGGTCGCTGACGGCGGCGGCTTGGAGGAGACCGGCGTGCCAGGCGGCAAGGCGCTGCAGGTACCCGGTCGCGGCTACGCCTTGCACGACCCGGACACGCCGTCGGGCGCGCAGGTCGAGCCGGTCGGGCAGATGATCGGCGAGCAGCGGGGCCAGCAGCGCGACCGGCACGGCGATACCGAGGGGCACTCCGCGGGCGATCGCGTCGACGGCGGCGAAGCATCCGATGACGGCCACCGCGACGGCAAAGTACCGCAGCGACCCGCGGCTCGTGGCGTGCAGGGCCATGCGGCCGGCCTGGCGCCGGGCGAGCCAGCGGACCGCCAGACGGTCCGCCCACGTCGCGCGGGGCGGGAGCACACCGATCTGAAAAGGCCGTTCGGGCATGCTGGCGTCGGCGGGAACCGTCCAGGCCAGCCAGCCCCAGCCGGTGCGCTCGTGCACCAGATAGGGCTCGCCGGCCACGCCGGCGGATCCGGTGTCGCATGCGATCCGCCCCGTCTGCAGGGCGCAGGAGCGTTCCGCGTCCCAGCGGGCCGGGTTGTCGGCGAAGGGCCGCAGGCGTGCCGGGGCCGGGCACGGCGTGCGGAGCGGGTCCGTCATGGAGTGCTTCCTTCCATCGGGTTGGTCGAGGCGGAGGCGCACGTCGTGCAGCGGCCGTCGCCGTCGGGGCGGGCGCGCCGTGGGGTCGGGCCCGGGCAGGTGCGGCAGAGCGGCCAGCCCAGGCAGGCCGGACAGAGGTCCTCGCCCAGGGCGGTTGCGGGTACGCCGCAGCCCGCGCATTCCACGAGAGCCCGGTAGGTGAGGGCTTCGGGCACGGTGCGGACGGCGGATCCCGCCGACGAGGGGGCGGTGTTCGCCGTCGCGAGCGGCACCTCGAACGGGAGCGTGACGTGGTACTCCGCGGCAGTGACGGGCGGCGGGTAGGCCTGCGCGGCGCGGAGCCGGGCGGCGACGATCGCCCCGACCGAGGTACGCACCGGGCGGGGCAGGGGCCGGCCGGCGATGACGTGACGCAACTGCGAGGGGCTCCAGCCGGCCTCCAGCATCACGCTCGCCACCCGGCCCTGACCGGTCAGCACCTTCCCCGTCAGCAACAACTCGGGACGAACAGCCCCGATCTCCAGCAGCAGTTGGATCCCCGGATGCATGGCGTCCGCCGCGGGCACCGCCGGCAGGGATGCCGAAGACGCCGTCGCCTTCGGGGTGCCCGTCCTCCCGGCCGCAGCGGTCGTTCGCGCGGCGTCGGCGTCGGCGTCGGCGCACGGACGGAGGGGTCTGGTGTCCTGGCTGTTGGTCTTCTTAACGATGGTGTTCTTAGTGCCGGGACCAGCCAACACAGGCTCAGCCAATCCTGGAAAACCCGACTCTGGTCGTGAGCTGGGGTTGTGCAGGGCGGGCAGGTCGGTGATGACGTACAGCGCCGGACCGAGCGTGCCGTCGGGACGGCGCTCGCGGGTGCGGCAGAGGAATCCGTACCGCTCCAGCTGGTGGAGCCCCGTGGTGACGGCATCGACACCTTCACGGCCGCGCCGCACCAGCTCGGCGACCGTGACCTGCCAGCCGTCCCGGTGCGTGGAGACGTACCCGAAGATCCCCTTCGCCCTGTAGGACAACCGGCCGTCCCGGAACAGACCGTTGGCGATCTGCGTGAACTGGCCGCCCGCCATCACCCCCCGGCGGACCCCCGCCCCGAAGCCGATGTCGTGTCCGCCTTCGATCGCGGGGCCGGAGGTGGCTTCCAGCAGGGCGATGTCGAGGGTGGCGGGGTGGTCGGTGATCGAGTAGACGACCTCGCCGAGGGTGCCGTCCGGGCGGCGCAGGCGTTCGCGGACGAGGTAGCCGTACCGCTCCAGTTCCCTCAGGCCGGCACGGACCGCCTCGCGTCCGTCGGGGCCCACGGAGACGAGGTGGGCGAGAGTGACCTGCCAGCCGTCCCGGTGCGTGGAGACGTATCCGAAGATCCCCTTCGCCCTGTAGGACAACCGGGAGTCCCGGAACAGGCCGTTGGCGATCTGCGTGAACCCATCGGCCGCCATCACACCCCGGCGGACCCCCGCCCCGAAACGGCTCACCGTGGTGTCTCCGGGGTGGGCCGCGCGCGGTGTCCGGGGCAGCGCTCCGAGCCCGCCGGGATGGGGCGGGTGGCGGGCCCGGGTGCGCGGTCGTGCGTGTGTGCCATGGCGTCAGCTCATCCGCCGGCCCCGACCAGACCGGCGGCCAGGAGCCCCGACCACCGGTCACGATCCGGCAACGCGGCCGTCTGACTGCCGTGGTCGGGCTCATGGTCGGGCCGACCACGCACTCAGTCCGGCACGCCATCGCACCGGGACCCCAACTGCGCAGCCTCGAAGCGGTGTTGCGCAACCGGGCTGCGCAACCGGCCGAGGATCGTGCGCAGTCGCGATGTGCGGTGCGGCTGCGCAACGCCGGTCCGAGAATCTGATCTTCGCCTGCGCAGGGTGCGGGCGGCGCACTGCGCAGGTGCCTCACGAGGTCCGGGTGACATCTGTCTGCGCATCGGCGTGGGGGCCATGGGGCGTGTGGTCGCCCAGCCCCGGTTCGGAAGCGTGGACGGCCGCGCCGTCCTTTTCCCGGTCAGCCCGTGGTCGGGCCGGTGGTCGGGCCGACCATGAGCCCGACCACGGGCTTCGTGTCCCCATCGTGACCGTGGTCGGGGTCTCGTGGTCGGTGGTCGGGTCGGGGCCGGCGGGTTTCCTCAAGGTCAGCAACAACCCTTCCTGACCTGGGAGTTTGACCATGTCCCCTGGCAAGCAGGCCTCAGAGAGCGAGGCTGCTCCTCCGATAGCGGCCGGCGCCCGGCTCGAGACGATGCGACGCCGCGTACGCCTCTCACGCCTGGCCGTGTGGACCGTCATCGCGGCCGGCCCCGTCGCCCTGGCCGTCGCCGTCGCCTCCACTCCCACCACGGTCGAGGCGGCCACCCCCGCCAAGTCCACCTCCGTGCGCACCGTGGCGGCCTCCGCCGACCCGGAAGGTTATGCGCAGGTGTTCGTCAGTGCGTGGCTGCGCAGCAGCGCCGACGACGCGACGAGTGCGCAAGCACGGCTCGCGCAGTCACTCGCGCCGGACGTCGAGTTGCCCGAACCGGCCGCGGGTACGGGTGCGCAGTCGACGCCACAGTCCGTCGTCGCCGTGCGCAGTGCGCAGCACGACGATGATGCGTGGTCGGTGACAGTGGCCGCGCAGTACGCCGACGGGTCGGTGCGCTACTACGCGGTGCCGGTTGCCATCGACGGTGCGGGCACCTCGTTCACGGTCACCGGGGCGCCGGGCGTGGTGGCCGGCCCGGCCCGCGCCGAGGTACCCGCGTCGCCGTACGGCGTGAGCGTCCCCGACGGCGACCTCACGTCAGCGCTCAAGGAGTTCTTCGCCGCCTACCTGACCGGCACCGGAGAGGCGAGCCGCTACCTCGCACCCGGCATCAACCTGCCGGCCGTCTCCCCCACCCCCTACACGACAGCCACCCTCCAGCAGATCTCCGCCGTCGAACAAGCCGCCGCCGAGCAGGTGCCGGGCGACGGCACGAAGGTCCACATCCTCGCGCAGATGGACGCGGCGGACGCGGGCGGGCGGTGGCCACTGGCCTACGAGCTCACCCTCCGGGCCCGCTCCGGCCGATGGGAAATCGCCGCCCTGGAATCCGAAGAGCCCGGGACCGCACAGGCCGGCGGTACACGGTGAACACGGCACACCACCTGATACTCGCCGGACAACTGAATGACCTCGGCAACCACTGGATC
>NZ_JNWO01000047.1 GCF_000716435.1 Streptomyces xylophagus | reverse complement strand
GCCCGAGAGCCACGGATGTACCGACTCGAACGGATCACGACGTGGAAAGAAGTCGACCGGCCACGACGGATCCGCGAGAACCAGACCCTGGCCACCGTCTCCGCAGCGCTCATCGACCAGTGGGAGCACAACCACGCGATAGAGGTCAGCGCCACCATCGACCAGACCCAGATCGAGCGGGCGCAACGGATCTTCGGCCAACGACTCGTCCCGGACGACCATGAGGAATTCGCCGCCGGCCGCAAGGTGACGATCCGCTTCCTGCGTCTGGAGGACGTGCGCGCACTGCTGCCGTTCGGGAGCGCCATCACTGTGCACGGCCCCACCGAAGCCAGGGCTCACCTCCGCGACCTCGCCACCAATCTTGCCCACCACTACGCGCCGTCACCAACGTACTGGCCCGCAACACCGGCGCAGGATTTCGGCATCGCCCCGGCAGGCTAAAGGCGCTATAGATGGCGCCGGGAATGGCAACGGTCGATGTGGTCAACAGTTCGCCGAGCTCGTCCACCAGGCAGCCCTGGGCCCAGCGGATGCGGTATCGGCCCCCGGGCGGTGGGAGTACTCGGTGACGGCACCGGGGGAGAAGATGGACCACCACAGGTGTCTGCGGGGGATCATGGCGCAGAGCAAGGCGGTGCAGGCCAGGGACCATCCCCGCATCTGATGGGAGCAGGGCAAGACCGCCGGGGTCTGGACTGACGGCGAGGGACCAACCCCGGGAGTGCGGGGAGCAGAGAGACGCGCTCATGTCGACTACGGGCCGCAGGGGCCAACCCGACGGGTGCGGGGCCACGTTCGCCCGGGGGGTTGGCAGGGACCATCCCCGCTGGTACGGGGAGCAGGACAGCCGGTTCTGGAACCGGCGCCAGACGTCGGGACCAACCCTGCGGCTGCGGGGAGCAGTTGCCGTTCTTGGGGAACGTGTGACCGGGGACGGGATCAACCCCGCGCCTGCAGGGTTGATCCCACCTTTGAAGCCGCGGTGGTCGACTTCTGGAACTGCTCCCCGCACCAGCGGGGATGGTCCCCAGAACCGGGCGGTGCGCCTGCTCAAGGAAGCGCGCTCCCTGGCCGGATGCAATCTCTCCCAGCCTCGGAACCGGTCCCAGGCCAGGGACCTCCCAGGGACTTTCACGCCTGTCCCAGGGAGTTTCCGCCGCGTAAGGAGAGAAGGCCCTGACAGTGCTGAAAGACACGAACGCGCTGGTCAGGGCCTATATTGTCAGCATTCGATGATGTTCACCGCGAGGCCCCCGCGCGCAATCTCCTTATACTTCACGCTCATATCGGCTGCTATCGCATGCGGAGCGAGCTGCCACTGGACGGAACAAGGCCAGTGGACTCGACGAAACTCGGCGGCTCAGGGCGATTTTCCGTTCGGGCGTTCCGAAACGGTGTGCAGGTCCAGGCTGTTCAGGATTCCGGCCCGCAGCGGATCGGTGTCGTGCAGACCGAGCTGGTCGGTCAGCGCGAGCGCGTGAACGCGTGCATCGTGGGCAGCGCCGGGCTGCGCACCCGCCTGGCAGGTATCGCCCAGACGGGCAAGCCCTCTGGCCGCGCTGAGCCGGTCTCCTGTCTGCCGGAACAGAGCGACGGCCCGCCGGTATTGGGCCGCCGCCTCGCCGTACTCGCCCAACCGCAGATGGACGTACCCGAGGCTGTCGTGGATGTGCGCCTGCCCGTTGAGATCACCCGCTTTCTCGGCCAGGGTCAGTGATTCGCGGCAGTGGGTCAACGCCCGGGAGTGGTGGCCGAGCTGCGCGAGGACCCAGCCGATGTTGTTCAGGGCGGCGGACTGTCCGGCGATGTCGCTGTCCGCCCGGTAGTGGTCCAGGCTGCTCCGCGCATGGGTGAGGGCACGCCGGTGGCGGCCCTCGGACTCGAAGAGCCGGGACAGGTGTTGATGGACCCGGGCCCGGCCCGGGTGGCTATCGAGTTCGCCGTAGAGGGCGAGAGCCCGGTGGTAGTGAGTGTGGGCTCTGGCGTGGTGTTCCAGCCGCTCCAGGGCGAGTCCGAGTCCACGGTGCGCATCGGCCCGGGCTGCCTTGTTCCGATGCCGTCGGGCGGCTTCGAGCGCCGTCGTCTGAGCGGTGGCGAGGGCCTGCCAGTGGCCGTTCCGATCGAGGAAGGTGATGAGAGTCGAGGCCAGTTCCCAGGAGCCCGGAGCGGGAGCCTGGGCCACGAGGGCGAGCAGGACGGGGTACTCGGCGGTGAACCAGTCCAGTGCGTCCTGATGGTCGGCGAGCTGCTCCGCCGTGGCTTGGGCCGGGGCGGGCCGGGGTGTCAGCAGGGCGTCGGCTCTGCGGGCCGTGCGCCGATAGTGGTCGAGCATACGGAGAGTGGCCCTCTCGCGGTCGGTGTCCTGGGCGTGGGCGAGTTCGGCGGCGTAGGCGCGCAGCAGGTCGTGCCACGTGTAGCGGCCGGGCCGGTGTTCGGTGAGCAGATGCGCGCGCGTCAGGTCGGCCAGCCGGGCCCGGGCCACGGGCGCGGGGACGCCGGCCAGCGCGGCGGCTGCCGGAACCGCGAGATCGGGCCCGGGATGTAGCCCCAACAGGCGGAACATGCGAGCGGTATCGGCGTCCAGGGCGCGATACGACCAGAAGAACACGGCGCGCACTTGGGTGGCCGGGTCGCCTGCGTCCAGGGCATCGAGGCGGGCACCGTCCGCGCGTAGTTCTTCCGCCAGCAGAGCGAGCGGGAAGCGCGGCTGGGCTGCGGCGCGCGCGGCCACCACCGCCAGCGCGAAGGGCAGACCCGCGCAGCGGGCGGTGATCTCCTGTACGGCCGCCGGCTCGGCGGCGATCCGGGAGCCGCCGAGCCGAGCCATGAGCAGCGCGCGGGCCTGGCCGGAGGTGAGCGGGTCGACGGTGAGAAGCTGCGCGCCCTCGGCCACGGCGAGGCTCGTGAGGCGGTTGCGGCTGGTGACCAGCGTGAAGGTGCCGGGGACGCCGGGCAGCAGGGGGCGGACCTGTTCCGCGTCGCGGGCGTTGTCGAGGAGGACCAGGACCTTCTGGCCGGCCAGCAGACTCCGGTACAAACCGGTCTGCTGTTCGAGTCCGGCGGGAATGCGGTCCGGCTGGACTCCCAGGGCGACCAGGAAGCCTCGTATCGCTTCCGCCGGTGTCGTCGCGGACGCCGTCGGGTCGAATCCACGCAGGTTCGCGTACAGCTGTCCGTCCGGAAAGGCGTGACGCGTTCGGTGCGCCCAGTACACGGCCAGCGTGGTCTTGCCGACGCCCGCTGTGCCTGCGAGAGCGGTGATCCCCGCCGTGCCGACCAGTTCGTCGAGTTGGGCCAGTTCACCGTGGCGGCCGGTGAACGCGGCTATGGGCGCCGGCAGTTGGGCCGGTGGAGAGCCCGTCCGCTCCAGTGGGGTACTCGCCCGCCGCGGAAGGGCGGCTGGGTTCTCCGCCGCGAGGGCAGCCGGCGCTCGGACGGACCGGTCCGGCCCGGGGGCGGGGGGCCGGCTCACGGGCGGTGCGGGCGCCGGGTCCAGGACGGTCGCCTGGATCTGCCGCAGCGCCGGTCCCGGTTCGATGCCCAGTTCGTCGGCGAGCCGGTGCCGCACGCGTTGGTAGTGGGCAAGGGCCTCGGCGGCGCGACCGCTGCCGTACAGGGCGAGCATCACCTGCCCGGCTAGGCGTTCGTCCAGGGGGTGGGCGGCAGCGCGTGCCCGCAGGCCGGGGAGCGCCTCGGAGTGTCGGCCGAGGCGTAATCGCAGGTCGTCGAGATCGAGTTGGGCCGCGAAGCGTTCCTGGTCGAGGCTGTCCCGCACGGAGTTGAACCAGGGTGTGTCGAGCGAGCCGAAGGCTTCGCCGCACCACCGGGCCAGGGCGTCCTCCAGCAGGGCCATGGCACACCGGTCGTCGGTCTCGCGGGCCTGGGCGACCAGGCGGCGGAAGTCGTGCACATCCACCGTGGCCGTGTCGGCCAGGGCAAGAACGTAGCCGCCCCCCTGCCGTGCGATCGCCACCTCGGCGGTGTCCGAAAGAGCCCGGCGCAGACGGGAGACGTAGCCGTGGAGGGTGGCGCGGGCCTGCCGGGGCTGTTCCTCGCCCCAGACGCGTTCGGCCAGTTGTCCGGTGGTGACGGGCTGCCCGGTGTCCACGAGGAGCGCGCCGAGGACGCTGCGCTGGCGGGTGTGCCCCAGCTGTGCGGGCCTGCCGTCGATGTGCGACTCGATGCTGCCGAGCACCGTGAGATGCACCGTCATGACCGCATACCTTCCAAAGGTCGGAGTCCGCTCACTCGTCATACCCGCCTGGCAAGGCCGATTCAAGGTTCGTCCAAGCCTTCCCCTGGACCCGCCGGACACAGTGAGGGGCCTCGAAACCGACGTCGGGGGGACGCGTTGAGCGGGCCACGTGCTGGGGCAGTGGAGCGACGCCGTGACTTCCGTCTGTACTGGCTGGCCGGCGTCACGGACCGGATGGGTACGCACGCCGCCGAGCTGACACTCGTACTGCTCGTGCTGACGGTTGGCGGGAGTCCGGCGATGGCCGGCCTGCTGGGGACGGTCGCGGTGGCCGTCCCGACCACGCTCGGGCCGGTCGCGGGTGTGCTCGCCGACCGGTGGTCACGGCGGCGGCTCATGCTCGGTTCGGCGGCGGTCGCGTTCGCCGCGTTCGGGGTGCTGACCTCGGCGGTGTTCCTCGACCGGGTCACGCTGCCGCTGCTGTTCGCCGTGACCGCGGTGGAGAGTGCCGCGGGGGCGGTGTACGTGGCGGCCGCCCGCGGCGCGATCCGGGCGCTGCTGCCCCCGGACAACCCGAGCGGCGCGGTGGCGGCGCTCCAGGCCCGCGATCAGGGGGCCGCGTTGCTGGGCCCGCTCCTGGGCGGAGTGCTGTATCAACTCGCCCGGTGGGCGCCGTTCGCGGCGAACGCCCTGTCGTACGCCGGGGCCGCGCTGTGTGTTCGCTCGATCCGGACGGAGCTGTCGGCGCCGGGCCGGCCGGGCCGGACGAAGTCCTTCGGGGATTCCGCCCGAGAGGGATGGAACTTCCTGTGGCACCAGCCGTTCCTGCGGTTCGCCCTGGTGTGGGGCGCGGGCGTCAACGCCGTGTTCACCGCGGCGTACTACTTCGTGCTGATCGCGGCCCGGACGCACGGCGCCTCGCCCGCGTCGGTGGGGCTGATGCTCAGCCTGGCCAGTGGGTGCGGTCTGGTGGGCGCGCTGGTGTCACCGTGGGTGCTGCGCCGCGTGCCCGCGGGGCGGCTCGTCGTCGGCTGTTCGCTAGCCATGGTGGTGCTGGTCGCGCCACTCGGCGCGGTGCGCTCCGTCTGGGCGTACGGAGTGCTCTTCGGTGCGGCGCTGTTCGTCGGGCCGATGCTGAGCGTGCTGTTCCAGACGCGTGCGATCGCGCTCGTCCCGCCCGAGCTGCAGGGCCGTACCGGTGCCGCCCTGGAGAGCGCCGTGAACGCCGTACAGCTCGTCGCGCCCGTCACGGCGGGCCTGTTGACCGGACTGCTGGACCCGGTGGCCGTCGGGCTGCTGCTCTCGGCGGTCCTGCTGGTCCTGGCCGGATACGCGTACGGCGGCCGTCGGCACTTCGACGACGTGCCGCCCGCACCGGTTCCGACATCCGTGTCACAAGGAGACTGACGTGGAGATGCAGCTGCGCGTGGCACCCGGCAGGCTTCCCTCGATCGCCGAACTCGCCCCGGACCGGGGGTGTTTCGTGGGCGCGGCCGAGGACCGGTGCGAGATCATGGCCTGGGACGTCGCGCGGGGTACGGCACGGCGGGTGACCGACCGACCGGGGCTCGGCACCGACATCGCGGACGTGGAGCCGGGCGGCGAGTTCCTCTGGTGGTTCGACGACGACCGTGCCGGACGCGGGAGTTGGCGGATCCAGTCGTGGGCCGGCGGCGTGGACCGACTGGCGTTGCCGCGCGTGCCGCCCGCGCTGAATGCGGGGTTGGCGATGGCCGCCGACGGGACCGCCGCTGTCGGGCTGATCGACGAGCGCGGGTTCTCGGTCCACCTCCGTTCGCCGGGCGGGGAGGTGCACACCGTCCTGGCCACGAGCGGCGGCGGTGAGCTGGTGGATCTGTCGGCCGACGGTTCCCTGCTGGCGGTGGAGCAGGAGTCGGCCGTACGCGTTCTGGACCGCTCGGGGACCGCGGTCGCCGAACTTCCCGGTCCGCTCTGGTCGGCGGGCTTCCGGCCGACAGCCGGCACACCGCTGCTCCTGCTGCTGGCCGAGTGCGACGGCGGCTATCAGCTGCGGACCTGGACGCCGGAAGGGGGACTGCGGTCGGCCGAGTGGTGCCGGTTCGAGTCGGAGCCCTCGACGAGCTGGTGTCCCGACGGCCGGGTGCTGGTCCGTCAGGACCTGCGGGGTCGCAGCTCGCTCTCCCTGGTGGACCTCGCCCGTCGGCAGTGCGCCGCGCTGCCCGTGCCGGCCGGGACCGTGCTCGACGCCCGTATGCAGCCGGGCAACGACCTGCACCTCGTGTGGACGGACACCAGGACACCACCGGCGCTGCGGACCTCGTCCGGTCGCCGGCCGCCCGGCACGCCGGAACTCCCCCCGGTGGAACTGCCGTTGACGCTCAGCGACCGGTGGACCGCCGGCCCCGGGGGGCAGGTCCACACCCTCTTCACCGCTCCGGCGGACGGGCCGGGGCCGTGGCCGACGGTGTTTCTGGTGCACGGTGGCCCGTTCCAGCAGGACCGGGACGCGTACGACCCCACCGTGGTGCTCCTGGCGGCCGCCGGGTTCGCGGTCGCACGGGTCAACTACCGCGGTTCGACGGGGTACGGGCCCGCCTGGCGCAACGCCTTCGACGCCGGGGTGGGCCTGCCCCAGGTCGCGGATCTCGCGGCGGCCCGCGCCGATCTCGTACGAGAGGGCCTCGTCGAGCCGACCCGGACCGCGCTCGCGGGCTGGTCCTGGGGTGGCTATCTCACCCTCCTCGCCCTGGGCACCCAGCCCGAACTGTGGCGAGCGGGGGCGGCGGTGTACCCCATCGCGGACAGCGCCGCCGCGTTCCGGGCGGGCACACCCGCGCTCCGCTCCCTGGACGCCCGGCTGTTCGGCGGCACTCCCGACCAGAAACCGCATCGGTACGCGAAGGCCTCGCCCATGACGTACGTCGACGCGGTGCGCGCCCCGGTGCTGCTGGTGGCCGGCGGCAGCGACGTCAAGTGCCCGCCGGAGCAGGTGGTCCGGTACGCGCAGGCGCTGCGCGCGCGAGGTCTCGCGCCGGAACTGCTGGAACTGGACACCGGGCACGAGAGCCGCCTGATGGACGACCAGGCGACGGTACTCACCACCGTCGTGTCGTTCCTCGGCACGCATCTGGGCGGCCGCGTCGGCGCCCGGGCGATGTGACCCGTACGACTCCGCCGGTCCACGATCCGGCGGCCGCACCTCGAGCCGATACGGAGAGGGGGTGAACAGCATGCGTAAAGCCGTCGTCCACAACGACCCGCTCGACCTCAAGAACCAGGAACGAGCCAACCGGGTCATCGTCGTCATCATCGTCAGCTCGTGACACCGCGGACGCCGGGACGTCCCGAGGGGCGTCCCGGCCGTCTTCGTCCGGCCCACGGGCCGATCCGTCCCATGCCTCGCACCCCAACCACCCAACGGACCTCGGACACCCGGGAGTCACTGTGAACATCGTCCTCGTCAACATGCCCTGGGCGCTCCTCGACGTGCCCTCCCTCGCGGTGGGCATCCTGCGCCGCAGCGCGGAAAACGCCTTTCCCGATGCCGAGGTGACCGTCGTCCACGGCAATCTCGACTACGTCGACTGGCTGCTGGAACGGCGCGAGTTCACCCTCAGCCAGTTCAACCTGCTCGCTCTGGACAGCTACTTCAGCGGCCTCGGCGACTGGGTCTTCTCCTCCGCCCTCTACCCCGACGACGACCCCGAGCGACGGATCAAGGAGATGACCGAAGAGCTCCCGCTGTCCGACAGTGACCGCGAACTGAGCATCGAACTGCATCGGTCGGCACCGGAGTTCGTCGACGAGCTGGCCCGGCGCATCATCGCCCTCGAACCGGACGTGGTCGGGTTCACTTCGACCTTCCAGCAGAACACCGCGTCACTGGCCACCGCCCGCGCCGTCAAGCTCGCCGCACCCCAGGTGCGCACGGTGTTCGGCGGCGCGAACTGCGACGGTCCCCAAGGGGCGGCGCTGCACCGCAACTTCGACTTCGTCGACTACGTGGTCCGCGGCGAGGGCGAGCAGGTCTTCCCCGCCCTGCTGGGCGAGCTGGCGAAGGGCACCCCCGCTCCCGAAGCGCTCGCCGACATCCCGGGGCTGTGCCTGCGCGACGGCGGCACCGTACGGGTCAACTCCATGAGTACGAAGCCGATGCGCCCGGCCGACATCGTCTCACCCGACTACGACGGGTACTTCGAGCGCCTCGAGGAGTCCAGGGCACGCGACTGGGTGGAGCCGAAGCTCGTGGTCGAGGGGTCGCGCGGTTGCTGGTGGGGCGAGAAACACCACTGCACGTTCTGCGGGCTCAACGGTTCGTTCATGGAGTTCCGCAGCAAGACCCCGGACGCCTTCTACGACGAGGTGATCCGTCAGGTCGAACGCCACCAGGTGCTCGACATGTACGTGGTCGACAACATCCTCGACATGAAGTACCTGTCCACCGTGCTGCCCAGGCTGCACGAGAGCGACTACGACCTGCGGCTGCAGTTCGAGATCAAGTCGAACATGCGGCGCGAGCAGCTCGAGACCCTGTACCGGGCCGGTCTGGTCAACGTCCAGCCGGGCATCGAGAGTCTGAGCAGTCGTGTGCTGAAGCTGATGGACAAGGGTGTCACCGGCTGTCTGAACGTACGGATGCTGCGGGACGCCGAAACCGTGGGGCTGTCGGTCTCCTGGAACTATCTGTACGGCTTCCCGGGCGAGCGTCCCGAGGACTATCTGCCGCTCGTGGCACAGTTCCCCGCCCTGCACCACCTGGCGCCGATGGAAGGGGTCGCCCGGATCGTCACCGAGCGGTTCAGCCCCAACTTCGACCGGCCCGAGTTCGGCTTCCAGCCGCTCAAGCCGGACGCCCAGTACCGGCGCAACTACAACCTGCCCGAGTCCGAGATGCTCGACCTCGGCTATCTCTTCACCGCTCCGCACCGCGGTATCGACGAGACGACCAGTGATGTGCTCAAGGCCGCGGGCGAACGCTGGCAGGCGGAGCACGTCCACAGCAGGCTCAGCGGTGTGGACCTCGACGACCGGATCGTCCTGGTCAGCCGGCGCAAGGACTTCGACTGGACCACGATGACACTTCAGGACCCCTTCGAGGTGGCCGTGTTCCGCCTGCTCGACCAACCGCACTCCGTGCCGGCACTGCTCCACAAGCTGGGCGGGGAGGCCTCTTCGACGAAGCTCGAGGCGCTGCTCTCCGACTGGTCGCGGCTCGGTCTGGTCTTCACCGACGACGAGCACTGGGTGCACATCGTGCCGACGGCCACCAACCAGGAACTGCTGCGCTTCGAGCGGATCTTCGACACGCGACGCAAGGGCACCACGGACGACGAAACGGAACCCGAGCCGAGTCTCGCGGGCTGACACAAGGAGTACGCGCCATGCCGACCACGACCCCGCTCACCCTGACCACCTGGCGAGACCACGACGAGGAGGTGCTCCAACTGCCCGTGATGAGCCCGCTGGTGACGGTGGTGGCCGAGTCCGCTACCCCGGCCGAGACCGCCGCGGAGCTGTACGGCAAGGGCGTGCGGCGGGTCACTCTGGACCGGCCCGCCGACCTGTCCGGGGCCACCGGAGCCCGGGCGATCGTCTCGACGATGCTGCTGGTGGGCGAACTCACCAGCTGGGGCATCGTCGTCGACTGGGACGTGGCGCTCGGCGCGGACCCGGAGGTCTGGCGGTCGTTCAACCACCTCCATCCGCCGCGTCAGATTCTGGACACGCAGAACGCGGAGGACATCCGGCAGGAGTGGCGTTCGACCTTTTACGTCGGCAAGTGCGTCTACCGCAAGGGCCCCGGCTTCGTACAGGTCCGCGACCGTCGTGCCGGAGGCCTGCTGGCTCGCTACACACTGGACGACCCCGCGTATCTGGAAGCGGTCGACCGGCTGTCGGCGGGCTGCCCGGCCGACGCGGTGCCCTCCGCGGTGCTGGACCACCTGGTCGGCGAGAGCCTCGCCGGCCGAGCCGGCCAACTCGCCTGGTGGCTGCCGTACAGGGTCCACCGCTGGCCGTGGCCCTCGTTCGCGGTCTAGTGTGATGCGCCGAAATCCTGAAGGTCAGTTCTGCTCTGTCTTCTGGCTGTCGGGTCCGACCTTGGTGAGGTAGTCGGCGAGGGAGTTGAGGATCTCGTCGGCGGTCTCGGTCCAGGTGAAGGGCCGCGGGTTCTTGTTCCAGGTGTCGATCCATGTGGTGATGTCGTCCTCCAGTGCCTTCACGGAGGTGTGGACGCCGCGGCGGATGAGCTTGTCGGTCAGCAGACCGAACCACCGCTCCGCCTGGTTCATCCAGGAGGAGCCGGTGGGGGTGAAGTGGACGTGGAAGCGCGGGTGTCTGCCCAGCCACGTCCTGATCTCGGCGGTGTTGTGTGTGGAGAATCGCCACGATCGTTCTTGCCGTCCTGCGCCATGACCAGCGCCTTGCCGACATGGCGGGCGGCAACCGCATCTCCGCTGCCACGGTGCGCCGTTGGGTCCTGGAAGTGGTCGAGCTGACCTGCCCCACCATTTGGGCTCCAGGCTCGGTGACTAACCGGCAGCCGGGGTGGTGTCGTTCTCGGAGAGTAGTTCGTACTCGATGGGGGTGCGGTAGCCCAGTGCTGAGTGTCGTCGCCGGCGGTTGTAGAAGATCTCGATGAACTCGAAGATCGCGTTGGCCAGTTCGACCCGGGTCTTCCACCGTCTGCGGTTGAGCAGCTCGATCTGCATCGAG
This sequence comes from Streptomyces xylophagus, assembly GCF_000716435.1. Taxonomy (GTDB): domain Bacteria; phylum Actinomycetota; class Actinomycetes; order Streptomycetales; family Streptomycetaceae; genus Streptomyces; species Streptomyces xylophagus. The sequence continues at coordinate 26,392 of NZ_JNWO01000047.1, read as the reverse complement.
GACCAGAACGACTCCATCATCCCCTCCCGGAAGCCGCCAGAACTCCGGGGGCCCTCGGTGCCGTCCGTTGCAGCGTCGAAGAGCTGGTCCGTCATCGGTATCAGCGACAGGCCCTGGCCGAGAGAGGCCACCTGAGCGGCAGGCAAGTCCCGTGAGGCGCCACGGAGCACCTCGTCTTTGGCGATGACTGCCTGCAGTTCATAACCCATCCCACGCCCCCTCCACCGATCGGAGGCCCCATCTTGTCGCACGCGTTGACGCCGAACCCGCGTGGCACCCCACGGCCAGAACCCTCCCCCTCCAGCGGGTTCCGGCGAGAGCACCCTTCAGATTCCTCGAACCCGCTGGTTTCGGAATGCGACTGGCGGTGGGCGACTAGGCGCTCGCAGACGTGAGTCGGCGCAGCGCCCGCTGTTGCCGTGCAGACAGGTGTCTTCGGGCCGGAACAGGGATCCTCTGCTGCTTCCTCGTTCTGCCGAGGCCTCGCAGCGGCTCGCGGTGCATCAGCCCGGGCCGTTGTCGCCAAGCTCGTGTTGTCCGTCCGCACGCTGAACGAGTCCCCGCTCGTGCGGGCCGGGCCGAGTCCCGGCCCGCACACGTTGTCTTGCAAGGTCGGAGGTGACCTCGCGGGTTCAGCCCGTGTAGGTCGCGAAGAGTTTGGAGAACTGGTACGGGGTCTGGGGGATGTTTGTGCACTTGCTCAGGGCGCCGGTGCAGGCGTTTCCGTCGCGGGTGACGTCCCAGAAGCCCAGCTCGCCCAGGTGGTTCTGGCGGGCGAAGGTGAGCACCTGCTGTGCGTCGGCGGCGGTGAACACTTCACTGGCGGTGTCGTTCTGGCCGAGCATCGGGGTGAGTCCGACCGTGGCCCAGGTCTGGGCGGTGGTGAGGTTCGGCCACACCGAGGCGATCTGGGCGCGGGTCGAGGTCGCGGCCTGGATGGCGTACGTGCCCATCTTTCCGGACGGGTTGGGTGCGGCGCTGTCGCCGTAGTCCATGGCCATCAGGTTGAGGGTGTCGACGTTCAGGTTGTGCGACTTGGCGGAGTTGAGGATGTAGAGGCCGTCCGCGGTCAATCCGCTGGGCAGGACCGGGAGAGTGAGCGTGACCTTGAGGTCGCGGCCCTTGGCGCGCTGTGCGGTCTGGACGGCGGCGACGGCCGTGGAGCGCCGGTCGATCGAGGCGTGGTCGACGGTCGCGGCGCCTTCGATGTCGAAGTCCACGCGGTCCAGGGCGTAGGCGTCCACGACCTTCTGGTACTGCGCCTGGAGCGCGGTGGTGCTGGTGCAGGCGAGGGCGAGTTCGGTGCCCGACGCGCCGCCGAAGGACGGCCGTACGTCACCGCCCATCGCGCGCAGCGAGTCGAAGTCCGCCCGGTCCCAGGCCGCGCCCGGGTCGAAGGAGTTGAACCAGCTCGCGTTGCAGCCGGCCGACCCGGCGGTGATGAAGCCGAGCGAGAACTGTCGCAGCCCGGTGTTGGTGGCGATCTGTGTGAGGTTCGGCGTCGGGTAGGCGCCGAGGTCGATGAAGGGGGCCGCCACGCCGGGGGTGGTGCCGCTGCCCGCGGTCGCGGTGAGTGTCGCGGAGTGCGCCGACTCGTTGTTGGAGTCGTCGAGCGCGGTCACCGTGAAGCTGTGACTGCTGCCGGGAAGCAGGCCGGTCACCGTGAAGGTGGTGCCGGCGCCGGAGGTGGTGGTGATGACGTTGCTGCCCTCGTAGACCCGGTAGCCGACCACGCCGACGTTGTCGGTCGAGGCGTTCCAGCCCAGCGTGACACTGCCGGGGCCGGTGGTCCGGACGGTGAGGCCGGTGGGCGTCGAGGGTGCGACGGTGTCGGCGGGGACGCCGGCGCAGGGGCCGTTGTTGATCAGGCAGGCGCTCGGCGGGACGACCGAACCGGTGTAGCTGAAGTCCATGCCGACGACGGGCGCGGAGTCACCGGGGGCGAGCGGGGCTTCCCAGGTGGGGGAGGTGATCGTGTACTGCGTCCCGCTGTGGGTGACCGTGCCGTTCCACGAACTGGTGACGGCCTCGGTGGCGGGCAGGGTGAAGGTGATGGTCCATGAAGTGACCGTGTGGGTGGACTTGTTGGTGACCGTGTAGCCGCCCTCGAAGCCGGTACCCCAGGTGGAGGTGATGCCGAAGGAGGCGATCAGACCGGTGTTGTCGGCCGCGTGGGCGGCCGGGGTGGCGAACGTGGCCATGCCGCCGGCCATCAGGGCGGCGGTCAATGCGGCGTGCAGCGAGGCACGTCTCATGCGGATGCTCCTCCGTGGGGCGAGGCCGCGCACGGCGTGGCGCCGGTACGCGGAGTGCGGTGCCCTGCACGCCCGTCGCACGGTGGAGGGGTGCGGGTGGGGAGGAGCCGTGCGACGTGATCAGGGCGGGGTGAGGCAGGGGAAGACCGTCGAACGGCGAGTGGTGAAGTTAATCGGAAACTTTCCTTACATCTGCCTGCGTGACGAAGCGTGGCTGGCCGCGTCGGCCGGCGTCAAGAGATCCGCGAAAGATTCGTCTAGACCAATTCTCGTCCCGGGGGCGCGAGTTGGGGCCGGAGGCGGTGGGGACGATGTCTTCGGCTTCCGCCGCGATCGTCGCGAGGGTGTGGACCACTCTCGCGATCGCCCGCGCACGACACCCGCCGCCTGCTGCGCCTCTCGGAGGTGAGTCCGGTGACGTCGGAGAAGGCAGCCCCGAGGTTCGGTTCGAGGACAGCGGAACCAAGGACGGCTCCGGCCCCGTCACCATCACCGCTCCTTCCGGATCCTGCCCACCGGGCTGCCCCATCGGTGCCGACGTCGCCGGAACGCGGGAGGGGGAGTCCATGCCCCTCCCGCGGATGGTCACCGCAGTCCGCTGTAGGCGGCCATGATGATCTCCATGCCGCGGCTGTCCTCCTGCTGCTCCCGGTCGAGCATCTGGTTCATCACGTAGGCCACCGTCATGCGCGAATCAGGGTCGCTCGCGACCAGTGAGCCGCCCCATCCGCCCCAACCGAACATATTGCCGAATTTGCCGAAGCCCACAGTCCAGGACATCGGAGTCCGCAGTACCCGGTCCTCACCGTGGAACACCTCCTGCCACGCGGGCTCGCAGCCCTGGGGGGACAGCAGCCGGACGCCACCGGCGGAACCCCGGTTCGCCAGGACCGACTGGACGAGAGCGACGGAGCGGGCGTTGCCGAAGCCATTCACCGCGGGGATCTGCGCACGACGCCAGGCCACAGAGTTGGCATCCCTGACCCGGACCGCGACACCGTCGTACTGCCGGCGTGTGCCGTCCTGTCCGGGCGGTGCGCTGGAGGCATACGCGTCGGTCAGCGACGGCGGCGCGATGAGCGGGGCGACGCGCCGGTCGTCGTCGGCGGAGAGCCCGATGTGGAAGTCCGCGCCCAGCGGCTTGGCCACCTCCTCGGCAAAGAAATCGCCGAGGAACTGCCCGGTGATGCGACGGACGATCTCACCGATCAGGAATCCGAAGGTGAGCGCGTGGTACCCGGCGGCGGTTCCCGGTTCCCACTCGGGAGTCTGCGCGGCCAGCCCCGCCGTCACGCTCTGCCAGTCGTAGAGGTCCTCGACCGCCGACGGCCCGGACAGGTCCGGCAGCCCCGCGGTATGGGACAGCACGTGGCGCACCAGCAGACGCTCCTTGCCCGCCGCCGCGAATTCGGGCCAGTAGGCGGCGACCGGCGCGGAGAGATCAAGCCGGCCCTGGTCGGCCAGGACGAGCGCGCACAAGGCGGTCATGTTCTTGGTCGTCGAGTTCACGCCCGTGAGGGTGTCGTGCTCCCAGCCGACAGTGCGGTCCGCGTCGGCGTACCCGCCCCACAAGTCGACCACCGGCTCGCCGTCGAGGTAGACGGCGACCGAGGCGCCCACATCGTCCTTGCCGAGCGAAGCCGCGAGGGCCGTCTCGACTGCGGCGAACCGCGGCTCGCACAGCCCCTTAATATCAGTCATGTGCGCCAGCCTCAGGCAACGCCGAGGCCACCCGCCCGACAATTCCCGCACGGCTTCCGTCGGGCAGAGCGCGAAGAGATCACCTACACCTGAAGACGGCCCGGCCCGCGGTATCGGCAGCTGGTCTCGCGGGCTCGGAACGGCGTGTGCGTCACGACAGCACACCCGACCGTAGGAGCTGCCGCAGCCCAAGAGCGCATTCCCGCGGCGGAGACCCGAGGAAAAGAGGGACGGACACACGTGCTGGAGCGGCTGAATCAGGCACTGGACCACCTGGAGGCCTGCCTCGACCGGGACGTCGACGTGGCCGAGGCCGCCCGGATCGCCGCGGTGTCGGAGTACCACTTCCGGCGGTTGTTCTCCGCCCTCGCAGGGATGCCGCTCCCGGTCTACGTACGGCGCCGCAGAATGACCCTCGCAGCGGCCGAGGTGCTGGCCGGGCAACGCACGCTGCTCGATGTCGCGGTGCGGTACGGCTACGGCTCGGGCGAGGCGTTCGCCCGCGCGTTCCGGTCTGTGCACGGCATTGGCCCGGGCGAGGCCCGGCGCAAGGGTGCACTGCTCACGGCACAGCCGCGGATGTCCTTCCGCGTCGTCGTCGAAGGCAGTACGACGATGCGCTACCGGATCGTCGAGAAGGAGGCGTTTCGGATCGTCGGCAGGAAGGCGCTGGTCCCGCTGGTGCACGAGGGGGTCAACGCGGCCGCCGCGGCGCACCTGGAAACCCTGGACGAGCGGGCGATCGTACGGATGAAGGAGCTGGCCGACCGGGAACCCGAGGGGATCGTGTCGGCTGCGGTGTATCTGAGCGACAGTCGGGAAGAGGGGGCCGCGGCGGACTACTGGATCGGCGTGGTCACCGGCCCGGAGTCGGTCGTCGAGGACCTCGACGTCCTCGACGTGCCGGCCGGGACCTGGGCGGTCTTCGACAACGACGGGGCCTATCCGAGCGCGCTCCAGGAACTGTGGCGGGACGTGTTCACGCAGTGGTTCCCCTCGAACCCGTACACGAGCCGGCCAGGTCCGGAACTCCTGCGGACGCAGCCGGTGGAGATCGGCGAAGAGACCCACTCCCAGCTGTGGATCCCGATCGAGCGGAGCATCGGGAACACCGGCGCGTGACCGCCGGTCCGCCGACCGGTGAGGATGCTCCGGCTCGTCAGAAGCCCGCCCTGACCTCGACCTCACGGCCGGTCCGCAGCGCTCTCGGGCCCGTCTCCGCCTTCAAAGGCAGTCCGACGGGCCGACCGTGACGCAGGCCATGATTCCTGTCGTCCGATCCTGGAATGCGTGAGTAGGTGCCTTGGCTGTGGCGCTCGTAGACTTTCCCTGCCCCAGGGGCGCATCGGGCAACGGCGGCCGACGCGACAGGCTACAGAAACAGGGCGATCGGGACGCATCACGGTCCGCCCACTTCACCCGCATCCGCACGTAAACCGCCGCCCGCGAAAGGTACTCGCGCTCCATGCCACTGGCCCTGCTGGCCCTTGCCCTCGTCGCGTTCGGAATCGGTACGACCGAGTTCGCCACGATGGGACTGCTGCCCCAGATCGCCGACGGCGTCGGCGTGTCCGTGCCGCACGCGGGCAATCTCGTCTCCGCCTACGCGCTCGGTGTCGTCGTCGGGGCGCCCGTCCTGACCGGCATCGGCGCGCGCATCGCCCACAAACGGCTCCTGCTCCTGCTGTCCGCACTGTTCGTGATCGGCAACGTCGCCTCCGCTCTCGCTCCGAACTTCGGTCTGCTGTTCGCCGCACGATTCCTGGCGGGCCTGCCCCACGGAGCACTGTTCGGCGTGGGCGCTGTGGTGGCCTCGCGGCTGGTCGCCCCCGAACGCGCCGGGCGGGCCGTGTCGAGGATGTTCCTCGGACTCACCGTCGCCAACATCGTCGGCGTTCCGGCCGGCACCGCCCTCGGGCAGCATCTCGGCTGGCGGTACGCCTACTGTGCCGTCGCCGTCATCGGACTTGTCGCGCTGGCCGCGCTGGCCGCCTTCGTCCCCCATCAGCCCCGCGGCAACCAGTCCGGCATCCGGCACGAACTGCGGGCGATGGGCAACCGGCAGGTCGCCCTCGGCCTGGCCACCGCCGTCGTCGGATTCGGCGGCTTCTTCGCCGTATACAGCTACCTGGTGCCGATCCTGACCCACGTGACCGGCCTCTCCGACTCCTCCACCACCTGGGTCCTCGCGCTCTACGGCATCGGAATGACGCTGGGCACACTGATCGCGGGCCCGCTCACCGACCGGGCCCTGCGTCCGACGTTGTACGGAGGCCTCTTCCTGCTCGGCTCGACGCTCGTGGCGTTCTACTTCACCGTGCACAGCACTGTCCCCGCCCTGGTGACCCTCGTGTTCATGGGCGCGATGGGCGCCTTGGTCACCACCCCCGTGCAGATGCTGCTCATGGCCAAGGCGAAGAACGCCCCGACGATGGCCGCGGCCTCCAACCACTCCGCCTTCAACCTGGCCAACGCCGGCGGAGCCTGGCTCGGCGGCCTGGCCATCTCCGCAGGCTGGGGCTGGGCCTCACCGGCCCTGGTCGGCGCGACGCTCGCCGCAGCCGGCCTCGGCCTCGCCCTCCTCGCAGGCTTCACGGACCGCGAAGGCGGCGGCTCCACACTGATCACCGCCTCACCGGCCCGGACCCCGGCAGAGCCTGTGTCGACGACGTCTCCAACGCGGACCGGTGGCGACGCCTGAAGATGCCCCCCTTCACAGGCCCGGTTCGTTGAACCGGGCCTGTGGCAGGTGATCAGCGTCGAGGTCCGGGCGGAGATCCACCGGCTTCACCGGCCCGAGCGGAGGCTGGAGGCGGCGGGGCCGGCAGACGGGTGGCGACACCGCTCCCGTCACCCGAGGCCCCGAACACCGTTCCTGCCGGTTCATGACGTCAGCACGATCCTGCCGAACACCGTGCCCGCGTCCAACGCGTGGTGGACCCCCTGTTACCTGATCCGACGACGGCACCTCATGGACGACCGGGCCGTAGGGGGATTGCTTGGCAGATCAGGCCGTCACGAGTGTCAGGCCGTAGGTGCTGAGGATTTCGTTGACCGGCTGGAACCAGGTCTGGCCGCCGCTGGTGCAGTTGCCCCAGCCGCCGGAGGTCACGCCCTGGGCCTGGTCGCCGGTGATGAACGAGCCGCCGGAGTCGCCGGGCTCGGCGCAGACGCTGGTGCCGGTCAGCTGATAGACCGATCCCTGGCTGTAGTTGACGGTCTCGTTCTGGGTGAGGACGGTGCCGCAGTGCCAGTGGGTCGTCGAGCCGGAGCGGCACACCGACGAGCCGACCGGCGCGACCGCGGAGCCGCGTACCAGGACGTCACTGACGGTGCCCCAGCCCAGCACGACCGGAACGGTCCACCAGCCGTTGCCGATCCGGATGTACGAGTAGTCGTTGCCCGGGAACGACGAGCCGGCGAAGGTGCCCATCGCCGAGCCGTCCCAGCCGGCCACCGAGCTGCCGGGTGTTCCGCAGTGTCCGGCGCTGACGAAGCCACCGACCACGGAGAATCCTATGGAGCAGCGGGTGTTGCCGTTGATGTAGTACGGGTCGCCGCCGACGGTCCCCGCGGCGAAGGTCTGCGGCTGCTGTTCCGTGGCGACGCTGTTGATGGTGAGCATTCCGGTCTTGCGCGCGGGGGCCAGGAACTTCGTTACGGCCGCGCTGTGTTCGGCTCCCTTGCCGACCTCTGCCACGACCTTGCTGGTGCGCGGGTCGACGTGCCAGCTGCGGACGGCCGTGGGGGCACCGTCCGTCCTGGCAACGTTGTCGAGTGCCGTTTTCGTGGCGTCGAGGGTGTGTGCGCTGTGCGCGACCCGTACGACGGTGGCGCCGGTGGACCGTACGGAATCGGCCTCGGCGCCACCAGTGTGGGTGAGCCCGACGACGAGGGTGCCGTGCGCCGCGTCGTACCAGGAGCCGCCGAAGGTCTGCCCCGCCGCCCGTTCGGCCCGGGGTGCGAGCTTCGTGGCGGCTGCTTCCCGCGCCAGCCTGGTACGTGCCTGCGACGCGGTCAGTCCGAGGTCCCGTTGGAGGGCGGTGGTCAGGCCGGGGGAGAGGGCCCGGGCAGAGGTCGGCTGGGACGGCGACGCGGCGGCGGGTGTCAGGCCCAGGGCTCCGGTGCCCAGGGCGAGCAGGGCGGACAGGCCCAGGCAGAGTTTCGTGGGGCTTCTCATGGAACGCTCCTTCATTTCCGTGTGGGGCGGGAAAGGTGGGGATCGGTGGGGCGCCGGTCCCCGGTGTGCGGATTGTGGTGTGCTCATGTCAGTCGCGGGGGTGGGTCAGACGAGCCGCCAGAGGTGGTCGGAGGTGCCGTTGTCGTTCCACTGCGTGACCTGGGCGCCGTTGGCCTGCGAGGCGCCGTCGACGGCCATGAGCTTGCCGCTGCGTACGTTGACGATCTTCATCCAGCCGTCGCCGTTGTCGACGAACCGCCAGAGATGGTCCTGGGTGCCGTTGTCGTTGTACTGCTGGACGTGGGCGCCGTCGGCGGTGCTCTGGTCGTGGACGGCGAGCAGCTTGCCGCTGTTGCGGTTGTAGATCTTGACGGTGCCGTCGCCGTTGCCGCTGTCGACCACGGTCCACTCGTGGTCGGCGGTGCCGTTGTCCTGGTACTGGGTGACCTCGGCGCTGTCGGCCAGGGACATGCCGCTGACGGCGAGCAGCTTGCCGGAATTCTTGTTCTGGATACGTTTCCAGGAGACGGAGTCGCCCGCCGGGGCGTTCAGCAGAGCGAGGACACCGCCGATCACGGGCCGGTCGGCGAAGCCCCGCTGGGCGCCGGTGGCGACGACGTACCAGTCGGTGAACGGCACCCGCGAGGGCGTGCTGTTCGCGAAGCCGTAGACCCCGTTGATCAGCATGGTGCGGGTGTCGGCGTGGTCGGCCAGCCAGGCCGCGGTCCACATCTCCCAGTCGGTCTTGGTGTAGTCGTTGCGCGGGTCCAGAAGCACCCCGTAGGTGCCCGCCTGGGACAGATACCAGGCGGCCTCCTGCACGGCCACTCCGGTGGGCACCAGGTCCACGCCCAGCAGGCGGTCGGCGTAGCCGTTGTACTTCAGGCTCCAGGTGCCGTCCTGGTCGTAGGCGAGCTTCAGGTGGGTGCCCGAGGAGTCCTGGGCCAGGGTGACCCACCGGCTGATGTAGCCGCGGGCGAGGGCCTCGTAGTGCGAGGCGTCGGAGGCGTTGGACACCGCCTTGGCCACCACGCTCATCGCGCCGACGCCGATGATGCCCTTGAGCGCGAGGTTGGCGCTGTGCGCGATCCAGCCGGTGAAGTCGTCGGTCTGGTTCTGGTTCTCCGGGTCGAGGGTGTTGGCCACCAGGTACTCGGCCCACTGGCGCAGGATCGCGTAGTGCGTGCTCGCGAAGGAGGCCGCGTCGGCCGCCGGAAGGCGCTGGGCCACGGCCGCCGCCATGATCAGCATGTTGGCGGACTCCTCGATCGGCATGGCCTCCTCGTTGCCGTCCAGGTGCCCGGTCGCGTTCGGGTAGCTGGAGCCGAGGTCGTGCTCGGCGTACGGCTTGGGCCAGCCCTCCTTCTCCGCGTAGTCGAAGTGCGGTTCGAGCAGCAGCCGCAGATACGCGGGCGAGAGGTGCAGGTAGGCGGGGGAGGCCGGGTAGAGGACGTCGACGGTGGAGAAGTTGCCGTTGGAGGAGATCTCCTTGAGCATCGCCCACGGCGAACCGTTCCGGTCGACGAGTTCCGTCCCGGCCGCGGCCTGACGCACGGCCAGAGCGCAGACGGCGGCGTAGCGTTCACCGATGTCACCCCCGCCCGCGGCACTGACGGCGTCGTCGTGGACGGCCTTGTCGAAGGCGACGGCGGCGGACAGGGCGGCGGCGCGGTCGTCTTCGAACCAGTCGAGCATCGCGGTCCACGAACTCCAGTAGTGCGTCCACCACGGGTTCAGGCCGGCGCCGAGGTAGCTCACCGCCGGGGTGCGCACATGGCCGACGACGATCCGGAACACCGCCGACGGGGCGGACGCGGTGACGGTGCCCAGGTTCTGGTTGAGGCCCAGCACGGGCCAACGGTCGTTGATCGCGCGGGGCTGGGCGGTGTCGGAGGTGCCGGCCAGCGTCCCGTTCGCGGCGGACGCCGCCCGTACGACGGTGTCCTGGCCGATCTGCCAGGACAGCCCGCTCACGGTGGGGGCGGCCAGCACCAGCGAACCCCACGATGCCTGGTCGTTGTGCTCGGCCAGCTCCGCCGGGGAGGCAGGCTTGCAGGTCAGGGCGGTCATGCTGCCGGTCGTCTGCTCGGCCCAGGTGACCTGGGTGGTGTTGTCGCCGTGCACCCACTCGGCGGAGGCGTCGACGTGCACGTCGACGGTGTGACTCGCCCCGTCGCTGCTGGCGGCCTGGACGCTGATGTAGCTCAGCGGCACACACTGACGCTGCAGATTGCCGAGATCCACGGGGGAGAAGAAGGTGACCGTCAGCGTGACACCGCTCCCGGTGAGTGTGAAGATCGACCGGGTGGCCGTGAGCTGCAGCGACGTCTGCGTCATTGTGCTGAGGGACGGGCCGCCGGGCAGCGCCGGAGCGCCGAGGAAAACGTAGGGAGTGCCGTCGATACGGGCGATGCCGGCCAGCGCGGTGATCCGCCCGTTCCAGAAGGTGGGCCAGGTGCCGGCCAGGCTGTCCCCGGCCAGCCAGGTGGTCAGGTACGGGGACCTCACGGCGAGTGGGGTGGCGGGCGGGCGCAGTGGGCTGAACGTCGACGTCGCGTCCTCGACCGCGGAGGGGGCGGCATGAGCGGCCGACCCGTCGATGGCGAGGGTGCCCAGGACGCCTGCGGCGGCCACTCCTCCCCAGCGCAGCAGGTCACGTCTGGACAGCGGTGCCGGTTCGGGGGCGGGGCGGGGGCGGTTGTCGTCCTCGGGGTGGGGCATGGGGGCTCCTTCGACGGGCAACGAGCGTTCGACATCGTTGTCAGCGCGCCCTGCTGACGGGGTGTCACGGCAGAACATGCTTCGCGCCAACAGGGCCGAGGGCAGACGGCCCGGTGCGTGGGGGCGGGCCGCCGCAAGCGGGCGCTGTGCCAACTCGCTTTCCACTGACGGAAAGTGCGGTACTGAGGGATGACAGCACTCCTCGGGACCGCTGTCCAGACGTCGCGCAACACCCGCCCCTTCCGGGGGAGTTCAGGACCCGAGGTATTCCGGCCAGGGTCGGGGAGGTGTCGACGAGCTCGATGATCTCCCTCGGGGAGGGCGCGTGGCCGTCGCGGCTCTTGAGGCGGTGTTGCACGGTGGCAGCGAGGGCGGAGGGGCGGAGGACTGTCCCGTCATGTGCGGTGACCATGTCGGGCAGTGCCCATGCTCGGTCCGCGGGGCACGGAGACCTCGGATCCGCTCGATCGGGCAGGGTAGAGCGTCGGATCCGGTGTCCGAGAGGGTCGGCGCGACCCGGCCTGTAGTCTTGATCCACTCTGCGGTGCATGTCGTCGAGGCTCGGTCGATCACTGGTGGGCGTCAGGGGACGGGGTGGCGGGCAGAGCCAACGAGGTCGGGAAACGCCGGACTCGCGGTGGCAGGAGAGACGAGGCGGCAGTTCGAAGGTCCCGCTGTTGCGGGGGCGAGGACCGGACCCCGGACACGCTGCGAGGGAGCTGCGTCGTGGATATCGGCAGCCGGACGGGCGCACACCATCACGCCACCGCGATCGGCTTCGCAGCTTGAGCCCGCGCGCCGACCGCGCCCGGTCGCGGACGAGGCGGGACACACCGCGTACGTTTCATGGACACCGACAGGAATCGCCGGTGTGACAGGCGGACGGAGCACCCGCCGCGATGACGACCGTCCGCCCCAGCCATGACCGGGAAGCGACATTGAACGAGACCGGAGCGACGCGTGAGCCGGAACGCCACGGACCCGACACGGGTCTCGACGCGGCGCGGGCCCTGGCCCGTCTCGCCCTGCTGTGCATCGCGGGAGCAGTGGCCGCAGTGGTGGCCGGCACCGGCCATGGGTTCATCCTGCTGCTGGGCCTGGCAGGCCTCGGATTGGCCGGCGCGGGCCTGTGGTGGGCGTTGGCGCACCGCGGATTCGCCCGGCTCCTCGGTGCCCTGCTGGCGATCACCGCGCCCGTCGGCGTCCTGGTGCTGTACGCCGTATCGGGCCTGTGGATGGTCGCGGTCGTCGCCCTCGCGGCGTGGACGGCCGCGCTCGGCTGCGCGAGGAGTGCCCTGCGCCGGCTGCGCACGCCGCACGGCATGCACACCCGTACGGTGCGTCCACCCCGCCGGGCCGTGCTGATCATGAATCCGAAGTCGGGTGGCGGGAAGGTCGGGCGGTACGGACTCGTGGAGCGGGCCGAGGCGCTGGGCGCGCGAGTGATCCTGCTCGACCTCGACACGGATCCGGATCCGGTGGCACTGGCCCGGCAGGCCGTCGCCGAAGGAGCGGACCTGCTCGGTGTGGCCGGCGGCGACGGCACCCAGGCACTGGTGGCGGGAGTGGCCGCCGAACACGGTCTTCCGTTCATGGTCGTGACAGCCGGCACCCGCAACCACTTCGCCATGGACCTCGGTCTGGACCGGGACGACCCGGTGCGCAGCCTGGAGGCGCTCTCGGACGGTGTGGAACTCCGCGTCGACCTCGGCGACATCTCCGGCCGGCCGTTCGTCAACACCGCCTCGTTCGGTACCTATGCGCACATCGTGCAGAACCCCGACTACCGGGACGCCAAAGCGGTCACCGCGCTCGACCAGTTGCCGGACCTGCTGGCGGGCGAGGCGGGCGCCGAGCTCAGTGCCCGGACCGACGGGGGGTGGTTGGAGGGCCCGCAGGCGGTGCTGGTCAGCAACAACCCCTACGCGCGGGCCGACCCCCTGACGGGTGGCCGTAGGGAACGGCTCGATGCGGGTGTGCTCGGCGTGATCGCGGTCCGGGTCGGGGGCCCGGTACAGGCTGCCGAACTGGCGCTGCTGGGGGAGCGGGCCAGCGGCATCACGACCCTGACGTCCCGCAGCGTCGTCGTCGAGGCCGACGAGGAGACCATCCCGGTGGCTGTGGACGGTGAGGCACTCGTCCTGCCGCCGCCCGTGGTGTGCACGATACGACCCGGCGCGCTGCGGGTGCGCGTGCCACGGGACCGCCCCGGGGCACCGTACGTCGCACCGGCCGTCGACTGGTACCGCGTCCTGCGCCTCGCCTTCGACCGCTCGCCCCACGAACCCGAAAGCCACGACCGAGCAGCCCCCTCACGCGAGAAGAACCAGGAGCAGAGCGATGATTGACCGTCGCCCTCGTCAGCAACGAGTACCGCAGGGCCTGCTGCGCGATCTCGCCAGCCTCGACCAGGCGCTCTACGAGGCCGTGACCGTCACCAGCACACCCGCACTGGACTCGGCGCTGCGCCGACTGTCCGCGACGGCCGATCATTCCAGGATCTCTCTCCTGCTCGCCGCCGGCCTGGCTCTGCGCCCCGGCCGCTCCCGCCGCGCCGCGGTGCTCGGCGTCGCGGCGATCGGCGTCGCGTCCACCACGGCCAACCTGCTCGGCAAGCGTCTGGTGCGGCGGCCACGCCCGCACCGGGCCGAGGACTCGCCCTTTCCCGGTCGGCACGTCCCCATGCCGGCATCCGCCTCGTTCCCCTCCGGCCACACGGCCTCGGCCGTCGCCTTCGCCGCGGCGGTCGGGCCCGCGTTCCCGGCCGTCACGGTCCCTCTCGGCCTGCTGGCCTGTGCCGTGGGCTACTCGCGCGTCCACACCGGGGTGCACTACCCGGGCGACGTCGTCGCCGGCGCCGTACTCGGAACGGGCGCGGCTGCCGCCGTCCTCGCGGCGGCCGCGCACTGGGACGGCTCGGGTGGCGGCGCCTGTGGGGGGCTGACCTGTGGCTTTTCGGCCCGGTGACGGGCCGTGGTCCGGGCGCTCGGGTGCCCGAACGGCAAGCACCTCCCGAAACCCGGCCACCTCGCCCCATGGTTGAGCGCGTTCGAATATCTTGCCGTGATGGGTCACGCCACCCGGAGACGATGTGGACAGGCTTGCGGTCGGTTGCAGGAGAACGCGCGTTGCCGGACACTTCGCCCCCGCCGACACCTGACGCCGGGCCCTTGCGCGCCCATCGCTTTCTGCGTCACCTGAGGACAACCGGGGCATGAAGCCCCGGCGTCTGAGTGATGAGCGGCAGGGCTGTGTGCGGGCGGGAACGCCGTCCTGTCCTGCGTCCGCGGCCTACGGACGCTGCCGTCTCCCGTGCGGTGTTCCTCGGTTCGCCGCGTCCGTTCGGGTGGTCGGCCGCGAACCGGGTCTCAATCGGCCGCAGCCGTCTGCGTTTTGGCCTCACGACCTCTGCGCGGGGCGCCGGACCGGGAGACGATCTGGTCGAGCGTGCCGGCCACGGAGGCGTCGGGGTCCTGGGGGACGAAGGCGCTGGTGTGGAACGAGGGTGGCGAGGTGGTGGGCTGGGTGCGGCCCGTGGCCGCGTGGAGTTCGGCGAGGGCCAGCCCCAGCGCCTCGGCGGCCCGGGCCCCGACGGCCCAGCCGTCTCGCTGATGATCCCGGCGGTCTTTGGTAGTCCGGGGCGTTCTTCAGGGCTCCGGGGTAGGAGTGGTTGTACTTGGGGACGAGGCAGACGTGTCCGTCGTGGCAGCCGCCCACGCTGACTTACGGCCGTCGGGGGAGAAGACCGCGGACGAGGCGGCGGAGGAGCGGAAACGGAGCTTCGCGTCGAGAAGGTCCGAAAGAGGATCTCCCTCAGGTCTGGGGAATTCGTTCAGATCGACATCTCCTGAGTGACCGCAGAATCCGACAGCGGAGTGATCGCGCGTCGCCGGTATCGATGTCATACGGCAGGGCCGAATCACGTGGGCGTTTTAATGCCGATCGTTGAACTCGCATGATTCCGTGTCGAACCCGTGCGAGTAGCCGAGTAGCCGAGTAGCCGAGTAGCCGAGTAGCCGAGTTGCCGGCCGGCAGGTCCGCGGTGCTCGCCGGTTTCCGGGCTGATCGTGCCGGTTTCCTCGGGGCCCGTCTGGTCCGCCTCCCGGACGACGAGTGGCTGGACATGGTGACCTGGCGAGCCCGGAGGACTTCGCGGCTTGACGAGACAGAGGGGCGAACCTGCCGGGGATCGCCGCCTTCGTCGCGGTGATCGCCTCCTTGGTCGGTTCGCAAGAGGGTGTCGGGCCCGAGAGCGGGGACGTCGTGTGGCGTAGGGCGTGAGTGGATGTTCTGGTAGGGACGTGTCGTACCGGGGCGTGAGGTGTCGGCTGTTGGAAACACGCGGCGATGCGAGTGTGCGGGGGACTCGCATCGCCTGGTGGTGTTCGGGCCGGACGGCTGGCTGGGTGTTACTTGGTGGCGAGGAACAGGTAGTCCGCGGTGTAGGGGACGCGGGTGGTGGGCTGCGTGGCCGGGTTGCAGGTGCCGGCCGGGGCGACGCCGCCGGCGGTGTTGAGCCGCAGGACCGAGGTGGTCTTGGACAGGAGTCCTTCACTCTTGCCGGTCTGCTGTGCGCGGAGCAGGAGTTGGGGGACGTTGCCCGTGCCGTTGGCGAACTTGTTGAGGACGGTGCCGGTCACCGAGGAGCCGTCGGGGGCGATCCACTGCGGAGGGCCGGCGGGGCCGTGCTTGGCGAAGCTGTGCTGGATGCCGCCCTGAAGAGTGGCGTCGACGTTGTCCTGGGTGAACGTGTAGGAGCCGTCGTCCTGCTTGGTGCAGGCGTAGATCTGGGCCCCCTTGACGACGCCGGCCAGCGCCGAGTGCCGGATGGCGTCGGGCAGCGAGACCGCGCCCGGCAGTGCGACGGCCTGTCCGCGGACCGCGCCGCCGGGGAACTCGGCGGTGTGCAGGTTGAAGTAGAATCGGTCGGGATGTGCCTCGATGCTCCGCAGCAGGTCGGCGTCCTTGACCTTGACCGTGCCGAACACGAATGGCGTGCCGCCCTTGAGCTTCTCCATGAAGAACGGGATCTTCACGTCACCGTTGGTGCCCCGCGTACCCTGGTGGAGGTGGGCCATGGTCGGGGTGCCGATACCCGTCCACGCGAACGCGAAGGACACCTCGTCGCCCTGGATACGCATGAGGGCCACCGCGCTGCCGTCCTTGTCACCCACCGCCGGCTTGCCCTTGACGGGCACCTCGTTGTCACCGGTGAGGATCGTGGTGAAGTACCGCGCCCCGGGCGCGTTCTCGGAGTAGCGGCCGATGGCACCGGCCGCCTGCGTGGCGCCTGCGTGCTGCGTCGCCCCGGCCGCCGGATGCGACACGGTGGCGTCGGCCGCACCGTCCGCGCCGTTGCAGGCGGTCAGGAGCAGGGTGCCGGTGATCGCGGTCGCGGCGATGGTCCCGAATCGCGTGAGCATCATGTGTCTCGTTCTCCCCGTGATTGCCGATCCGCGGTTGCCCCGCGGTCGTTCTCCCTCCATCACGGGGCCCCTGGGGCGATCCCTCAGCCGATGACACTCCTGAGACACGCCTGAGAAGAGACGGCATCACTGAGGACACGATCTTGACATTACGACACACACCGACCGCCTGCGGAGAAGCACCAGTCGGACGCCGGTGACGGCTGCGAAGGCTCCGGCGACAACTCGCCCTTGCCGTGCGGGCGGTGGGCCCGGAGACTGCCGGGTGCGGCCCCGGCCCGACGAGCCCCCGCGGGTCCACGAACCCGCCGGTCCAGTGGCCCGGTCCGTTGTCGTCGCCTCGGCCGGACATCGACCGTGCCGTGAGCGGCAGGGCGCGGGCGGTGCCCTGCCCGGGGAGGGCGGACGGCACCCGCTCCAGGACACCTCCCGCGAAAACGTCGTACAGGGGCAGGGACTCCAGGTGGACATGGCCGATGTGGCAGTCGCAGACGGCCGGCGGACACGCGCGTGGCCGCTGCGCCGCCCGGTAGGAACCGTCGTACAGGTTCCCCAGCTCGTCGCGGACGAAGTGGCAGAGGCGGACCCTGTCGGTGTCGTCGACCGAGATCACGGACTCGCCGGTACGGCACGGAAGTCCGGCGCTGCGGTGCGGGTGCCGGCTGTACGAGAACAGGGGGTAGGGGGTCGAGCGCGGTCCAGTCGTCGGCCTCGGCGTCCGAGTAGGTGTGTCCCTCGGCGGCGTTGTTCCAGAGGCAGACGTGCGGGGGCAGGTCGTCGCTGAGCTGGCGGGCCGCTGCCAAACGGGCGGGCAGGCCCACCACGCCGACGCTGAAGCGCACCCTGCGGCTGGTCAGGTCGCGGCACTTGCCGAGGAAACGGCGTAGGGGGTCTGGCCCGGGTGGTAAGTGCACCAGAGCGCGAGCGTGTCGAGGTCGGCCTCGGTGAGCCAGCCGGTCCGGCAGTTCAGGTTGGTCTGGATGGCGACCGGGCGCATGTGCGGCAGTCGGGACAGCTCGGTGAGGGAGGGCCGGTACCAGGAGCGGACTAGCCGCTCGCCCCACGGCGTGAACAGGAGCGACAGTTCGTCCTCGCTGTCCGCCGCCCACCGCGCGAAGTGCTCCACCTCCACCCGGTCCGCGCGGAGGTGGGCGGTCGAGTCGCGCCGCTTGGACCGGCGCGACTCCACACAGCGATCGGAGACATCCCGCCCTACGAGCACGAGACCAACTACTACGCTCAACACCAGCCCCAAGCGGCGGCTGGAGCCAACGCATAGAGCCTCCACCGATCCAGGAGCGCTTCAGACAACGACTCACACCAGCACCGTGACCAGCTTCTTCAAGATGGCGGATCTTCGCTGCTGAGAAAGCGTGTCTTGCTCGTCGCCGCCTCCTGACGCTCACACACCGCGACCTGCACAGGGGCGGTGTAATCGCCTTTGTAGGTGACCGACACTCATAGATGCAGATCTCCCGTCGAGGGCAGCCAGTTTGCTGAAATACTCCTGCGATGGGCTGAGCAGCTCGTTTTGGCGGCAGGGCCTGTAGATCAGGCACGAGGTAGGGAGGGAGAACTGTGCTCCTGAGTGATGCGGAGGGCTGGCTGATACAGCATCTGCGGATGGAGGCCGGGCCGCGCGCCAGGACCCCGGACTGGACCCATGCCGGCGTGGCCGGACTTTTGCTTGAGCACGGACGATTGTTCACTCCCGCTGAGCTTCCAGGTAGCGACCAGACTCCTGGCCGGCCAGGGCAGTGCTATCTCGAATCCATTACCTGCGCCCGGACATCCGTCCCTGAACTCGCCTATGTCGAGGGTTGGGCCTGGGGAGTCGGTTGGCCTACTGAACACGCATGGTGCGCTGGCCCGGACGGAGTTGCTCTCGATCGCACGTGGCGACGCCCCGGCGCTGCCTACCTCGGTCTACCCGTGCGCGCGGAGGAAGCTGCCCGGATCATGCGCAGGCAAGGTGAGGCGTTGCTCGTCAGACCTGACGGACACGCCTCAGAGCAGGCCGTGCAGTGGATTCGCCAGGGAATACGGCAGGACCTCCTGGTCGATGTCGGCCGCCCCGTTCCGCACTCCTGACCAGAAAATGCGGTAGAGGTTGCCGGCAGGGCGTCACGGCCCACGGTGAAGACCGTCGTTCACGGAATTCGCGCCAGGATCCACCGCAGAACGTCACGGACAGCCCCGCCTGGATCGCCTCTCCCTCGGCTACACCACGTGGGAGCGGTCGTACGCGGCGGCGGGGGCTCGGGTGTCGACCTGGCCCGGGTCGTGCTGCGCTGGAGCGCGCGCAAGAGAACGGCGGCAACTCCTGTACGGCGAAGGCGAAGCCGCGCGCGATGGTGGTGGTCTGCCTGGACGGGCGAGCCGATGGGACTCGGTTGGGCGAGCGGCGCGCCGGTGGTAGAGCGGGCCTGAGAGTTCCCGGCCGCTGGCGGCATGCCGCGTGGGCGGTGGGAGGCCAGCGCCCCGGAGCTCGGCGGGCGTGTGGTGACGGTCGGCTACGACGCTGGCTTCGGACGGCTCACCGTGTGCCCGGCGTCGGCGGCCTGAGTGACGAAAGTCCGTCTAGAGCAGCCCCGGATCACTGCGACCGCTAACGCGCCGACGGGTCGTACGGTCGTTCGCGGCTTGCTTGCCCTCACACCGGGATCCGTCCGCACCTGCCGCTTCCGGCCCTACCTATGCCCCCAGACCAGCCCGAGGGCGGTCTACCCGACTGGCCCGGTACAGGTGACCGCTTCTGCCCCTTATTGATCGAGGTGGTGATGCGCGTTTGGGGGGTCTGATCCGAAATCCTGTGGCTGAGGGGCCGCTGGAGTTTCCTCCAGCTCAACCGACCTCGACTCAGGGCCAGTTGACGCTGTCTTGGTTCGAAAGGATGAGGGCCTTTGACCGTGAATGATGCGCTGGCGCTGCTGGCGGGGACGACCGCGCTGCGCGTATTCCTCCCCGACCTCCGGACAGTGACACGCCTTCTGCTGCGTGCCGCCGTCCTGGCCGGCGTCGCTGAACTCCTGCAGACACGACCGGTCCGGCCCGGGGACACGCTCCAGTCGACCTCGGTGGCTTCCTTTGACCGGGAGGAGGCGTAACCGTGACCGGCTCCGAGGACGACGACAGCCATGACACCATGCCGACATCGGTCGAGGACCTCAAGGCTCTGCGCGGTATCCCGTACGAAATGCCTTCGGCATTGGAGAGCTTCTACCGCACCTACGCCCAGGCGCAGGTCCGCTACGCCGCGACGATCCTGAACGACAAGGACGCGGCCAAGACCGTCGTACGCCACCTCTACCGCCACCTCGCCATGAACTGGGCCGCCGTCCAGCTCGAGGAATGCGGTGCGGAGGCGTATGCATGGCGCAACCTGAAGCGGCTGGTGGACGACCAGGCGCGTGCGCCCTTTCCCGGAGATCCTCTCGGCGCTGCCCTGGCCGCCCGCGACCGCGCCCACGCCGGACACGAAGCTGCGCGGGAGATGCTCAGATCGATGCGTTCCCAGATGGCGGACCTGGATTCCCCCATCGGCTTGTACACGGCGCTGGGCGGCCTCCCGGAGCGCCAGTTCGACGTGATCGTCCTGCACTACGCCCTGGGCTACTGCTCACAGCAGGTCGCGCACATCATGGGCATTCACCCGAGTACCGTCCGCGCCCACCGGAGCCGGGCCCGCGAGCGTATCGCCGCCGAACTCGGGATCGACCTGGGCGACGACGAGGAGAAGGAGTAGAAGGTGCCGGCACAGTTCGACGAACTACTTAGCCACGCGACCAACCGCCACACCCTCACGGACGACGAACTGGCTGATCTGCGGCAGGAGATCACCCGTGATGTCATCACCGAGCTGATGTTCGGCTCCCAACAGCCCGACCGTCACGTTCGCCGTGCAGGCAAGGCGGATCGCGCTGGCGTCTACCTGAGCGTCTTGTCCGGCAGGCTCCTGGACAACGACGACACCCGCGTCCACGTGGCCCGCCTCGTCGACGACCTGACCGATGTCGAGGGGGCCTTGCGCTTCGCCTGCGTGCTCCATCTCGCGCAGGAGCCGGAAGAAGCCATCTGGTGGTGGCAGTTCGCCGGCGGTGCCGGCAACGCGACCGCGGCCTACTGCCTGTACCTCCTCCACCTCAGCCGCGGTGAGCTGCAGGATGCAGAACACTGGGTGAGCCAGGCCCTCGCCCCGGACAACAGGATCGATGCCTTTCCCCCGCTCTCCTGGGCACCCCATCTGTCTGAGTCACGCTCCACGAATCTCCGGGAAGCGGTGAAACGCCTCAAGGTCGTAGAGGTCGCCGGAATCCAGCTCCATCATCCCGATCACCGCTTCCTTGAGCAGATCGGAAACCATCTGGCATCCGACGGTTCAAGAAGGGCTTGCGAATCCGTGCGGCACTCTCCTGCTGATCAGCCATGCCGACGCCACCTGTAGTGATCACGGAGGCATGCTCCAGCCGTGCAGACCACGCCTGTGGGCAGGGCGCACAGCAGGCTTTGATCACGCGCTGGGTGGAGGGGAAGTGGGTGCGCGCATCCGGGAGACGTGGAAGGGGCCTGCCTCGCCCATGTGTTCGTGCACTTCGAATCCAGTGCGACGGCTTTGCCACGCTGGTCACTGCTGTGTGACGGTCCGCCCGGTCTGCGATGGTGCTGCGGCCAGCGGACGCAAGCTTGCCTCTCCGAACTACCAGAGGGGGAAAATCATGCTGGCGAAAGTCCGGGGCGCGGTTGTGGCGGCAGCGATGACGGGGGCGCTCCTGGTGCCCTTGTCCATGGAGGCCGATGCGGCGGCAGCATCCTGTGCGCGACACACGACGGGTGTCTGCAAGGCGAACTCGCCGCATCCGCGCGGTGCTACCGCGAAGTGCAAGGACGGCTCGTACTCCTACAGTGCTCACGCTCGCGGGACGTGCTCGCACCATCGGGGCGTCAAGTACTGGTACCGGTAGGCAGCGGCTGCGGCGGTGTCCGCCGGGCCCGGGCTTCGCCTGCCGCGCCGGCGTGGGGCTGTCGCACTTCTTGAGCAGCGGACATGCCCAGGGTGCACGATTGGGTTCGTTCCTGGCCAAGGGTGCTCAAAATGGTGTGCGGTCTGTGGGAGGGGAGTGTTTGTATGTGGTCAACGCGGCGGGGGTACGCGTGAGTTGACGTGTGTGCCCTCTTCGTTTCGACCAACACCGGGGGTACAACTTGAAATTGAGGATGCTGTTCACTACGGGGGCCGTGGTGCTGGGTGTGCTGGCTACGGCCGGTGCTCCGTCAGCGGTAGCGGACCAGGCCGGCGGCGCCCAGCTGCGGGTCACGGTCGGCTCGCCGCAGGCCCGGGCGAGTGCGGAGACGGCCGGTGCGGCCGTCGCGGCGACCTGCACCATCAACAAGATCACGATCAACCGGTTCAGCGAGTGCGAGTGGGTGGCCGTCCACGTCGACGTCGTGAAGGTCGTCGACGGCGAGCCCGTCATCGAGGGCACGGCCGACTTCAGCGTCAAGCACCAGATGACGCTGAAGGCTGCCTCCGCCAACTGGAGCGAGAAGTTCAGCGTTTCCAAGGCGACGACCACCGGCCAGGGCAAGGGCGTGGCGGTTGACGTGGCCGCGGTCTCCGGCGGCGGCACGAAGGCCACCGTCCACTTCCCGCAGGGCCACACACTCGACAGCGCAGCCAGCGGAAGCGTGGACTACAAGACCGGCGCCATCGCCCGCAAGAAGATCAACCCCAAGGCGAAGACCACCTACACCTACACCTTCACCAAGGCCGGCTACAGCCCCGGCACGGTCTCCTACGCCTCGGCCGTCTACCGGTGCGACAACTACTACGGCACCACCGGCTGCGCGGTGACCGAGGCGCCCACCGGGGTGAACCTGTCCGCCCTGCCGCGCATCTCGGAGGGCATCCGCAAGCTGCGCTCGCGCGGCGGCCACTACGGCGACCCCAACGGCGGCAAGCCGCTGCACTGGATGATCAACGCCACGCAGCAGAAGAAGAACCGCCAGGCGGTGTGCTCGGGCAGCGCGCCCGCGGCGATGAAGCGGGTCGGACGGACCTCGTGCGACGAGTACCCGTTCGCCTCGACCTACGAGGGCGGCACCCACCTGGCGGCTGCCCAGCGCACCATCACCTGGGTCAAGAAGAGCGAGAACGACGGCCAGGGCGCCTACATCACCAACTGGCGGCGCCAGTTCCACGTCATGGACCACGACCCGTTCTACGTGATCGCCTGAACGCGGCACACTGTGCTCGACCAGGATGCCCCGCCCCCTCACACGGAGCGGGGCATCCTGCCCCCGTAGAAGGAGTCATCCATGCTGGTCCATCAAGCCGCGTTCACCCTTGAGGTGGGCGAGAGCGGCTACCTCATCGGCTTCGGCGAACTGGTCGATTATCCGGCCCAGATGCCCTACGGGTGGCGCTGCGGCCCCGCCACACCAGTTGGCGCCGTCGTACTGACCACCACCGACACCGGGCCCGTGCTCCTGACCGTCGAGGTCCACGACGGCCCGCCGCAGCCGGAGGTCGGCGACGGGTGGGAGCCCGCGGAGGAAATCAGCCTGCGCACTGACCTGCCCGGCCTGTGCCTGGCAACCCTTGAACCGGGCGACGTCCTGGACGCGTGGCCGGACGACGAACCCCCTCTTTACCTGTCGGCCGCCGGTGGCGAGAGCGGGGGTGAGGGCTGGGTGCGGATGCGCCTGTACTGCCACGCCGACGACCCCGAACCCGGCCTCGGCGACCACGGCGAGCGCCACCTGATCCAGCTGTGGCCCGCCCCAGAGACTGCGCCGCTCCACCCCGAGATCACCGAAGCCGACCGGCAGCAGCGGGCCGAGTACGCACAGGCCATGGACACGCCGGTGGAGGATTACACCTACACACACGCAGAGCCCGGCGAAGCCGGCTGACCGCCCGCGCTTACATCCACACGTGATGAGGTTCGATGAGGCACATTCGCATACTCCGGTGCGCCGCGGTGGCTCTGGCCGCAGCCGTCACCGTCGGGCTCGGGACGACGACGGCTCACGCGGACCCCGGAATTCCCGACGTCGGCTATGGCTATCCCGACCCGGGAGTGTCGGTCCGCTGCGTGCAGTTCTTCGTGAACAGCTACCTCAACCTGCACCTTCTGGAAGACGGCAAGTTCGGCCCGCAGACCGAGTACGGGGTCAGGCAGCTCCAACGGCTGTCCAACTATCACTGGGCCACCCGCGAGTTGGCGGTCGACGGAATCTTCGGCAAGGCCACGGGTCAGGCCGTGCTCGACCATGTCAAGCGGTACCCCGGGACGATCGACTACACGAAGGCCTCCCACTGCGCCCACGACATACCCTCGTACAGCGTCGTCCTCAACTGACGCCTACCGCTGAACTGATGTCGCCAGTTCGTTCGCGCGGGGCGGAGCGGGCGGTTTCGTTCTCCTGAGTGTCACGAGGGAGCGTGAGCGGAAGCGGAGGACGGATGGGCCTGTCACCCCAAGCAGTTGGATGAGGTCGTTCCAGTTGGCTCCAGGCTGGCGTGGGGGGATCGGAGATGAGCGTGATGGTGGTGAGTGCTTCAGTGACGGCGGCGGCGTTGATCACGCCTGGTACCTGTTGATCAATGTTGTTTACCGGCTCTCAGCGTCAAGTCCTAGGCTGGGCTGAGGAATTACTCAGCAAATCTTGGCCGCAAGAGCCGGACCAAGCCGCGACTTCTGAACCTGGCCGTGGCACTGTGCTGCGGTCATATCGACCAAAAGGTTGATTTCCGATCAGGGGGTGGCGCTTTGGGTGCCGACATGTTCAGAGGGGTCAGAGGGAAGAGCGGGCGCGTGCTGGCGCTCGCCGGTGCCGCGGCAGTGATCACGGTCAGTTCGCTTGCGAGCACCGCCTTCGCCGGCGGGCCGAATCCCGGTGGGACGCTTGAGTATCAGGTCATCGTTGGGCAGTGCTACACGGACCTGTACTACGACAGCAGCACCCGCGACACCGCGATGTGGGGCTGGGCGGGTTCCGGTATGCCGAGCGGAAACACTTGTGCCGGCTGGCTGGAACAGGACACCGCGTCCGGCGGGGCCTGGCAGCGAGTGTCGTATGTCTACTCGACATCGACACCGTCCAGTTCCTTTGGCCCCACCGGTTGGCACGGCGACGCGGGCATCGAGTCCCGATCGTGTGCCACCTACACGTATTTGGTGGGCAATCCTGCGAATGGGGTGTACGCCTCGGAGACAAACTGCACGCCGGGCTGGTAAACCGGCCTGCGTTCGGGCCCCGTCCCTGCCTTGCGCGGGGCGGGGTTTTCGTGTTGCACGCCGTTAGTGCCGCACCGTGCGAGGGGCGTGCGTCTTCGTGCAGCATCACGTGCAGCTGGGAAGCGTTCCGTCGCCAAGAATCAGGTGACGCCAGGCCAGCGACAAAGCCCCCGAGCCCTGCCATCGTGGCCGACGGGGCCGAGTCCGGCGTCCGGACACCTGGATCGTCAGGGGGTAGGAGTGAGCAGCAGATGCGTGTGCGGTCGACGCATCGCGGCCTTCATGGGTGGGAGCCTGCGACCGCCGGGGCGGGGCGGCTTTGAACGCGGTCGTATCGGGTGACGGGGCGGGCGATCGTCCTGGTTGCCGGCCCTGTACTCGTCGGGACTGCCCTGGGCTAGCTCACGGGTGGCCGCCTGAGCAGACTGCTGAGTGTGCGCCTGCGCCGGCCGTGGCTGTTGTGGCTCGTGACTGTCGTCCAGATCACGCAACGGGCCACCACTGATCTTCCCACCACGGTCGGACATATGCTCAGAACGGCCCCTCTGGTCCTGGTGTTCGCCCTTTCCCTGCTCTGGCTGGGCGTCAACATCCGGGGCCGGTCCTGGCCACTGACGGCCGCCGTGGGCGTGGCCGTCGTCGGCGCTCTGCTCAACGCCCTGGCGATCACCGTCAACGGCCGTATGCCCTACCGGACTTCAGCCGCGGCCGCCGCGGGGATACCCATCGCATCCAGACGGCAAAGAACGCACCCGCCGGGCGCACCACGCACCTGCTCGGCGACACCATCCCCGTCCCGGCACTGCACGCCGTGATCAGCATCGGCGACCTCCTCCTGGCCACCGCCGTCGTGCTGCTCATTACCACCGCCATGCACCACAGCGTCAAACTCGCCCGTTCCCGGGCCACCAACAACCTTACGGAGACACCATGTTCAAGACACTCACCTGGCAGCGCCTCGTCCTGACCGCCTTCACCCTCGCCACCATCGCCGCCCTCCTCTACACCCTCGGCGCCCCCGGCTACGACGGCGGCTGATCCGCCCGCACCCACAGCCGTCTCCGTCGGCGTTCAGCTCCGGCGGGAGCCGAGGACTTGGCCAGCCCAGAGCGTTCCGCCACGGCACCCAGCCGCACCACATCGAAATCCACCGGCGGGCAGATACCGGAGCGATGCCTGCCCGCTGCTCGAACACGGTCCCCGTCCCGCAGTGCGCGAGACGGGGACCGCGCGTGGCACGCCGCCCGCGCCGTGCCACGCGACGGCAATGCGCCTTCGCGCGGCACCCCACGCGGTAGGACGGCAGTCGGGTAGGGCAGCATCTGCTCAGCCATCGCCTGATCGTGAGGGGTCGTCATGCCTTCCACCCGCCGTGCCGCTTCGTCCGCCCTGCTCACCTGCCTGATGCTCGCGGGCTGTTCCCCCACGTCACTGGGCGGCTCCACGTCGTCCGGGAGCCCGAGTGCTACGTCGGCTGCGTCGGGTGCTGCCGGGGCCGGGCGGGCGATCGCGGTGGGGGCGGGTCCGCGGAAGACGTACACGGTCCAACAGCAGCCGGCTGCGGGCAGCTGCCACTACCGGTATCTGCAGGGTGAGCCGCTGGAGGATCCGAAGTGCACGCCGGGAGCGATCTCTCCGGCGGTCACGCAGTCGAATCTGAAGTCGACGATCTGCCGCAACGGTGGCTACACCTCCGGCATTCGGCCCTCCACGTCGGTCACCGGGAAGGAGAAGGAGCTGAATGCAGCCTCCTACGGCTTCACTGGTCGTATGGGTGATGCCGAGTACGACCACCTCATCAGCCTGCAGCTGGGGGGTGACCCGAACGACTACCGCAACCTGTGGGTGGAGCCCGCCGACCCCGGCCAC
>NZ_JNWO01000046.1 GCF_000716435.1 Streptomyces xylophagus | reverse complement strand
GGGGGGGGCTGCCGCTGTGGTGGACACTGCGCCGGCAGTGGCGTCCGCTGACCTACCACGCGGCCAGAGCGATGCTGCTGCGGGTCAACGCGCTGCTGGGGGCGAACTGGTCACTGCACGACGTGCGGCACACGGCGGCATACCGGATGGCGCGTGACCCGCAGCTCCCGCTCACTCACGTGCAGTGGGTTCTCGGCCATGCGCACCTGTCCACGACGCAGATCTATCTCGCGGCCGGGCTGGAGGAGATCCTGCACGAGGTGCGCGCGCATCATGCCCGGCAGGCCGAGCGCCGTCTGGTGCCGCCGACGCCTCCGGCTTCTGGGTACAACCCGGCCAGTCTCGACGTGCTGTTCCGGCGGCCGATGTGAGCACGCCGCACCCGCCCGCGGTCAGCATTCTGGCTCCGGCGCGTCCTGGCACGGTGTCGTTGATGGGCGGCAGCCACCGGGTTTTGACGGCGGCCTTCCCTCCGAGGGATGTGCCCGTGTCCTGGGAGCACAGTGCCGAGACGTTCGATGCGACCTGCGACCTGCGAGCGGCTGGTGCGGGTGACGTTCAGTGACTCGGACAAGACCTCTGGGCATCGGATGCGCGGGGTGCGTCGGGTGCTGCGCTGGCTGGAGTCCTTCGAGGGGGACAGCTGGCAGGAACGGTGGGTGGCCTCCGGCTCGGACGCCCTTGAGCGTGCGTGGGCCGACCGTGTCGCGGACTGTCGACGACGCCTCAAAAGTGGTTCTGGATCACTTTCAGTGCCAGGGCCACGGAGGGTCACCGAAACCGCGATCATGAACGGCCTCGTGCGCTGAGGAGGACCCGTTTGCGGAGCAGGTCGAAGTTGGCGCGGCCGAACATCTGCCGTTTCAGCATCTTGATCTTGTTGTTGTGGCCTTCGACGGCGCCGGAGCTGTAGCGCAGGCTGAGGCCGGCGACGACGGCGTCGAGGTCCTGGCCGAGGCCGGTGACGAAGGTATGCAGGGCAGGTAGGTCGTCGGCCTTCACGCTCGTCATCCACTGGTCCAGGTCGTGGCCCTGGCGGTTGTTCATGAGCTCGGCGAACGCGCGGACGTGGTGTGCGGTGCGGTCGAGCGCGGGGCAGCGGGCCAGGATCTCTTTGAGTCGTTGGACTTGGTCGTCGGTGAGACGGTCGGGGTGGCGGGTGAGCCAGCCGGTCACGTCGCGCACGGATGGTGCCTTGCGGGGCGGGTCGAGGGGGAAGGCTTCGCGGAGCTGGTGGACGTATTTCTTCACGACGCTCTCGCCGCCGGTGTAGCCGCGCTCGCGTAGTTCCTCGAACAGGCGGCGGGCGACGGTGCATCCCTGGGCCCACCGCTGGTGGAGGTGGGGCTTGTAGGGGTCGAGGATGCTGGTGCGGCCGGTCCACTGGCCGACCAGAAGCTCGTCCGGGCTCGCAGCGTGGGCGAGACGGCGGACGGTGTTGCGGGCCAGTCCGAGGTCACGGCCGATCGCTCGCAGCCCAACTCCCTTGCGGAGGAGGGCATGGACGGCCGCGTGCTGTTCCCGGATCCGGTCGGACAGGCGGCCTGCGGTCCTCGGCCCCGGCGCGGCGTGCGGTTCGAGTTCCACCGTCATGGCCGCACGGATCGGTGTGGCGGCGGAGTCCTGCGGTTCGCGGAGCAGGGCGCGGTGCTGGACGACGGTCTTCTCGACGGCCTCGGCGAGGTTGGACCAGATGTGCCAGCGGTCTGCGACATGGACTGCTTCGGGGGCGCCGATCCGTCCGGCCTCGGCGAAGGCGGTCGAGCGGTCTCTGCAGATCACTTCGACACCGGGGTGATCGGTGAGCCACTGGGCCACCGTCGTCGTGGTCCGGTCCGGGAGCAGGTCGATGGGCTGGCGGGTCTCGATGTCGATCAGGATCGTGCCGTAGTTGTGCCCCTTGCGCAGCGCGAACTCGTCCACTCCCAGAACCCGCGGTGTGGTCGGTTCGGGCTCTGGCAGTCGGCGGATCAGCCGCAGCAGCGTCGACTTGCTCACCTGGGTCGTCAGGACCTCGGAGAAGCGGGCGCCGGCCCGACCGGCCAGCATCACCGCGAGGCGTTCAAGCACCTTCTGCAGACCGGTACTTCGCCGCCCGTGCCGGAACGTGAGCCCGTCGACCTGCTCGGCGAAGGTCGCCTGCCGGCAGGCACGTTCACGGCAACGCAACCGCCGCACCTGTAACTCGATCAGCACCCGACGGCCGCCGACCGCGCTGTCGGCGAGTCGGCGTACGTACCGGCTGTGAACCCGGGACGACAGCGTCCCGCACGCCGGACACGCGGCCTGCACCGCACCTGTCCGGGCCCGGACGGTCACCAACTCGCCTTCGGACACGGCGTTTTCGACCTCGACACCCTCGACCTGGTGGAACCACAGATCCCGGAGGAGCACATCACCCACAGCCGCTCATGATCGCGGTTTCGGTGACCCTCCGTGGCCCTGGCACTGAAAGTGATCCAGAACCACTTTTCGAGCGCCGCCGACACTTCTTGTCGGGTTTGCCCGCTCGCTCCCAGAAGCCGTTGTGGCCCACGCATAGGCCCTGACGAGCCGCTCCGAAGCGGCATCCGGCGATGGCGCAGGCGGTCAGCTCGGACCGCCCGACCGGATCGGCTCCGGGATCGGCGATGAACGCTTCAACGTCCGGGTTCCCGCGCCGTTGCCAGCGGTAGTAGTGGCCGCGGCAGAGCTGGCGGGTGCGGGGCTGGCGCGGGCAGCCGGGAACCCGGCAGGCACCCAGACCGAAGATCAGTTCCCCGGGTTCGGGGATGAACACATCCACCCGGAACGCCGGCCGGACGGCAGCCATCAACTTGCCCAGCAGTCCGGCGCCGGGAGACGGAACGGCGAAAGTCTCCTGGCTCACCAGCGCACCTCCCGGCCGGTCAGGAATCCTGCGGCCTCCAGAGCACGGCGGGCGTCCTCCACCGACAAGTGGCCGTAGATGTCGTGCGTGGTGGCGATCGAGGAATGTCCTAGCAAAGTACTGACCACTTCGATCGGCACCCCCTGCCGCAGAAGCAAGGTCGCTCGGGTATGCCGGAGCCAGTGGGGGTCGAAGTCGATGCCGGTGTCGCGGCGCAGTCGCAGGACGAGATCGTAGACGGACGCGTAGGTCAGCGGGCGCCCGTAGGAGCCACCCCACAGATTGACGAACATGTAGTCGCTGTCGAGGTCGCCGTACTCACCGTGGAGGTAGTCGGCGTAGAGCCGGACGATCTCGGGGCCGACGGGAACGGTGCGGGGCGATGCGGACTTGGCCCTCGCCCGGTTGTCGTTGACGCGCGGCATGGCGGTCAACTCGCCTTCTGCCGCAGCCAGATCCTCGTGCCGCAAGCCCAGAGCTTCGCCGATCCGGACCCCGGTCTCCCACAGCAGTGCGAACAGGAACCGGTCCCGCAGCCGGGTGCAGGCGTCCAGGATCGCCTGGACCTGGGCGACCGTCAGGATCGTCGGATGCGTGCGAGGCGTCTTCAGCTTGACCGTGCGACGCCGTTCCGGCTGGCCGCCGGCCAGGTGGTAGAGGAATGGCTTCCAGCCCGTGCGGCGGGCGCGGACCGGCTGCAACTCGGTAACAAGGTCGCCGAGATCCACTCCATGGCGTGCGTGGAAGACGTACAGACCGCTGACGGCGGAGAGCTTCCGGTTGACCGTGGTGACCCCGCAGTGATGCTCCGCCGAGGGTAGCAACGTCACAGCGCCATGCCGTCCCGCAGGCGGCAGCCGGAGCCAGGCAACGAACTCGCCCAAGTCCTCCAGCCGGACTTCACACCAGTCCAGACCGCGTCGGTCGAGGAAGACGAACCAGTCCTTCAGATCATGGGCGTATGCCTTGATCGTGTTCGGCGACCTCTCGATGTCGGTCAGGTAGGCGAGGTAACGCTCGATCGGCTCGACTATCCCGCTTTCATTACCGAGAACCGTCCATGACTCAAGCGACGAGTCGGGCATCAGCACCCGTTGCACCAGCACCAAACCTCCCGGGGGACTGCCTGGTGGACGGCGGTAGATAACCACCTCCACCACACAGATCGCCGCCCGTCCCAGGCTCGTGCTGCACGTCATGGACACGTTGCTGAAGACTCAAGAGAAGCTGGACGAACCGCTCCGGATACCCGAATTCGATCAGGTGTGTGATGTAGGTGTGCCGCAGACAGTGCAGCTCCAACTCGTCCGGAAGACCCGCGTGGTCGCGGATCGCAGCGAACACCTCGTCCAGCCGCCGCAGACCCAGACGCCCGCGTCGCTCGGTGACCCAGAGCGCCGGATGCGCTCCGGGCGAGAAGCCGCCGCGGACCTCGTCCACCCACTCTTCGAGGACCGGCACAATCCAGTCGACCTCCGGCACTGTGAGCACCGTGCGCCGTTTGGGCGGGCTGCCGCGCGCGGCCTTGCCGAACCGGACCTCCAGCGCGCCGAACCGCCTGTACTGCTTCGCGCGCGGGTTGTGCCGCAGATCCGGCAAGTCCAACATCGAGGTCTCGCGGCGCCGGGTGCCGTACGCGTACACCTGCTTGATCATCACTGTGTCCCGCCACGCGGCCAGCACCTCCTTGCGGCGGCGCTTGCGCTTCAACTCGACCAGGTCGTCTGCCGCGTCGAAGAGAGTCTGCAGTTCGTCGTAGGTGAGTGCCGGCCGTCCGGGCCGGCCCTCGTACTCGGCGACGTGGTCGGTGGTATTCCAGTCATGGCACACCTGTACCGGAGCCTGACCGAACACCTCGTCGCAGGCGGCTGCCCAGCCGTAGCGGCGGTCGCTGACGAACGCGCAGAACATCTGCAGATCGCCTTGCTGCCCTCGCACCGTCGAATGGGCCAGCGGCGAGGCACCCGACAACTGGTGGGAGAAGTACGCCTCAACGTCCTCCGGAGTCCACTCCCACGGGTACGTCGCCGTAAACAGCGCGAACCGCCGCACCAGGCTCAGCCGGTCGCTGATCGTCTTCTTCGCCAGCAGCCGACTCCGCCGCTGTTGCTCCCAACCCCGCAGCATCGCGTCGAACATCGTCGGCCCCGGATCCAGCGCCCGCACATTTCCCGGAACGATCAGCCGAAACGTGCCCGGTACGTCGGCAGTCTGCTCAGCTACTCCCACGGTTGCACCTGATGCAACATCGTGGCGTTGGACCTGCCAGTCCGTGTGTTCTTCCTCCGCCCAGTGGCCGCAGCGTTCTATGACGCCGCCGGTCGCGTGCGGGGCGACCGGCGGGGCGGAGGCAAGGGTGAGCTCTCCGAGGCAGACCTCACTGCCCCAGGCGGCGACCGGGATGCCGAGGGGGACCTTTGCCCACGAGCGGCGCACGGAACTCTCAGCGACTGCGCTGTTGTCGTTACTGGCCCGGTTCCTGCAGCGCGAGCCGGCCTCGAGGCCCGTACACATCAGGTGCTCGGACCCACCGGATGCTGGTACACCCCGAAGGGAAGGTCGCTGTCCTCTAGGACCACGGCTGAGACCGGAGAACTGCCGCTGAAGTAGGCGTCGCATGCGGCCTTCACACCGGGGAGCCCGTTCCAGGCGGCGGGGTTCGCGTGCATGTCGGCGTAGTCGTCGATGATGAGGATGCCGCCCGGTGCCATGCGCGGTACGCAGTACTGAAGGCTCGTCATGATGGAGTCGTAGAAGTCGCCGTCCAGGTATCCGAAAGCGATCCTCTTCGGTAGTTCGGTCGGCAGGGTTTCTTCGAACCATCCGGCGTGTATGACCGGGCACGTCTTTCCCCACCTGGCGTGGACGGCCCGTACCTCGTCGGGTGTCGTCACCAGCTCTCCCTCACCCACGTGGTCGGAGTCGGACGCCCCGGGCGCGGGCAGTCCCTGGAAGGAGTCGTACACATGCATCTCGCGGTGGGGCTCGTCGTGCAGGTCGAGGATCGAACGGACCCAGACGGTCATCGCTCCGCGATGGCATCCCAGCTCGACGAACGCACCGTCTACGCCTGCTGTCACGACCTGCTCGACGTAAGGCGTTATCGCTTTCAGCCTGTCGTGGGAAATGGTCAGCGAGTGCTCATTGACCAGCCATTCACGCAGACTTTTCAGTGACTCATCCATTGGACCTCCTCAGGCTTGACGGCGTTCACAGGAGTGCTGCGAGGGAACGACGGTCGATCTTCCCTGAACGCAGCCGTGGGATCTTGTCGATCTGCTGGATTTGCAAGCCGATCGAGTGCCCGTCGAGCCGCAGCTGGACATGGGCGACCAACTCGTCAGTGGGCGGTCCTTCCGTCGCCGCCACGTAGTAGGCCGTGACCGCGTCGCCCCGGCGAGGGTCGGGGCGGGCCACGGCACAGGCCTCGCGGACACCGGGGTGCTCCTCGAGCCAGCGGTCGATCTCTTCGAGGGAGACGGAGAGCCCGTTGCATTTGGCGACGTTCTTTTGGCGGCCGACCAGGGTCAGCCAGGGTCCGCGCGCAGGATGGGCGGCCTCAAGACAACCGATGTCACCGGTCTTGAGCCAACCGCTGCCCAGGGCCTCATCGGTGGCCGTGTCGTCTCCGAGGTAGCCGGTCATGAGGGAGTGCCCGCGGATACCGACCTCGCCCGTGGCGCCGGGCCCCAGCGGAATGCCGTTCGCGCTGAGGATCGCGACCTCGCAGCCGTGCACGGCGTGGCCCACTGCGGGAATCCCGACACCCAGCACGTACTTCTCGTACTCCGGCCCGAGCATGTCGATGGGCATAGTGGTAGCGAAGTTCATGCATTCCGAGAGGCCGTAGCCTTGAACCACTCGGTAGCCGCGCTCATACACCAGTGAGACCGTTCGGGCCGTCAACGGAGCAGCAGCGCTTACCACGTACCGTAGATCCGGCAGGGTCGGCCAGCGCCGCAACTCGCACAGAGACTGCAGCAGGCTCGGCACGGTCGTCGCCCGCTGGGCACCGTAGGCTGCGAGGGCGCGCAGGTAGGTCAGCGGGTCGAACTGCTGGAAGAGCAGGCAGGTCCCGCCGCTCAGGAGAGTGGCGAGCACGCCGAAGTGCAGCCCGTTGACGTGTGAGATCGGCAGCGCGCATGCCATCGTCTGCCCCTGGCCCATCTCATGATGGCGGATCGTGGCCAGCACATTGACGAGCACCGCGTAATGGCTCTGGGCCACCGGTTTGGAAGCCGCCGTCGAACCAGTCGTGAACAGGACGAAGGCCGTCGGATAGGGATCGGTCCCCAGATCACCCAGCACCGGGTCGTTGCGGCGCAGCGGTCCGTCCGCCGGGGTGTCTTCGATGATTGCGTCACAGAGCAGGGTGAACTGCTCCTCGCGCCGGCCCACAGGCTCGGCAGCGTCAACGATCACCGCGGCAGCGCCGGACTCCAATACCGCCAGTATGTCCACGACACTGGCGATCGTGTTCGTCACCGGTACACCGATGTGGCTTGCTCCACTGGTTCCGTTCCACCGGAGCCGGTCGGCACGGTCGGTCACCAAGCGCATCAGCGCCCGGAAGCCGACGCGTGCCATCTCGCGGCCCATAGGATCGATCTCGACCAGACAACAGGTGTCTCCGTACCGCTGTGCCGCCACCCTCAGGTGGGTACCGATCGTCTGAGGCGCGATCAGCGGCTCGGTCCAGTTGGCGCCTTCATGGACACGGGCCGCGGATGTACTTGGGAGCATCCGGCTCACTTCTGACCCGCAGCTTCGGCGCCGGCATGGTCGTCTGTCCAGTGCCGACGGGGGCGCGGCAGCGCCGACTGAGTGCTCACTCTCTCGCCTCGGTGCCGGTCGAAGAACCGGTCCACGAAGCTGTCCGGCCAGTGCGCCTCTTGACGATCGAGTGCCCCGTAGGCGTCCAGGTAGCGCAGATCGGCCGGACGTAGGCGCCGAAGCAGCTCGGGATCGTACACGCCGGGTTCGAGGAGGTCCCCGAAGTGCAGGCTGAAGTACAGCTCAGGGGCGATCTCATACGTTTCGGCACGCTTGATCAAGGCGTCCTGGTCCAGAGTGTCCTGCACGCGGAGGTACCACTGCGCGAGGTCGATGAACCTGATCAGACAGAGGTCCTTGCCTGAACGGATTGAGCTCAAAGTGGTGGCTTCCCGGTATAGATGCACGCCGAGATCGATGAGCATGTCCTCGTCGCTGGGTACCCATGCGTACTCGCTCGCCAGGCTCACGCGCTTGGCCCGGGACCGGAAGTCCTCGGCGGGGATGCTTTTGCCGCTGGCGGGTTCCATCAGGTCGCGGCGCAGGTCGACGGAGAACATGTCGACGTACGGATCGCTGGTGGGGCGCAGGAAGGGCGGCAGCGCGGTGACGTTGAGCTGCCAGAACAGCGCCGTTTCGCGGTCGAGTGGCTCCACGGTCCGGCGGTCGAGAGAGTCGCTGCCCTGGCGGTAGCCGAGCCGCCGCATAGTGCTGATCAGCTTCTCGCTCTCCTCGGCCGTGACGTAGAGATCCATGTCCTCCATGTAGCGCATGGCCGGGTCCGGGTAGACGTACTGTGCGAGGTAGGAGCCCTTGCGTACCACCGGGGAGAGCCCGTCGGCGGCGAACGCGGCCAGCAGGTCCCGTCGTTCGCGCTGCCACGCCTGGGCACGGCCGTGGTTGTAGAGGTAGGTGGCCCGCAGGGTCGAACGCCGGACCGTGCCGAGCGGGCCGAGGCACTGGCGGTCGAAGTTCCGTGCCACCAGACCCAGGACCCTGTGCCGGGTGGCCAGATCCAGGAAGACACCCCAGTCGAGCCGCGGCTGCGTCGAGCGCAAGGCCGCCAAGGCACGCTGGACATGCTCCTGCCCCATCGAGAGTCGGGCCGTGCAGAAGAGCAGTTGAGCCTCCAGGGACTTCGGCCACCAACGGTCGCCGCCGCCGATGGCCGCCGGCGATGGGCTGGCTGCGACCACGGCGCTGGGCCGCCCGTCCTGCGTGGCTTCGGTGGGCAGTTGACGGCAGTGCTCCACCAGATCGCACACGGATCCCAGCGTGGTGAAGTTCGCCGGCGTCAGATCCTCCAGATCGAACTCGATCCCGAAGCGGTCCTCCAACCCACTGATGAACCGTGTGAGCAGCAGCGAGTCGACACCCAGGTTCCTCAGAACGGATGACCCGGTGCAGGTGTCCGCGCCGGGTGCGTCGTTGCCCTCGTCGGCCAACAGCTCGATCAGCAGGCCGGTCACGGTACTCAGTGTCTGCTGGGATTCCGTGTGCATGTAGTGGCTCCTTCGAAAGCCGGTCAGGCGTGGCGGATGGCCCCTCGGACCCCGCGAAGCGGAGCGAACGCGGTCGCGGCTACCAGAAAGCGCGGATCCAACGCCGCCCATACTTCAGCGAGCAGCGCGGCCGCGTCCTGAGCCGAGGTGGACAGGTCCAGATGACGCCGGGAGGTTGACACGTGCTCGCCGTCCGACTCGTAGGTGCTCAGCAGTACCGCCTGTCCGACGGCCAGTGCGCCGAGTGATGCCACAACGGTGTCGGCGCTCTCGCGCTCACCTTCGGGTCGGCGCGTTGCGCCGAACCAGGCACGGCCGTCGATGCGGTCCACGACAGCGGTGATTCGCGGTGTGTAGATGGGAGGATCCGGTTCGTAGCTGAGCTCTTCCAGAGCGCTGCTCGGTGCCAGGCCCTTCACCAGGCGGCCTGCGACCTCCGCCACCTGCTCTCCGTTGCCATACACCGTCCACCGTTCGTCGGCGGTCGCGGCGATGTAGTGCCGCAGGGCGTCATGGTTCTGCGCGCCAACCGGCACCACGGCCGTCTCGCCGGCCTCGGTGCTCTCGATGCGCCGGGCCCGAGAGGAGTCGCTGCGCCCGGTGAGTGCGTATCCGGCCGTCAACTCACCGTCGAGGGTGCGGGCCAGCAGAATCAGCCGACCGGGGTAGGGGTTGTGCTGCAGTGCTTCCAGGATGGATGTCATGTCTCAGCGCCTTTCTGATGCAAGCCTGATGCGAGATCATCCAAGCGGAACAAGGAAGTCAGTGTCATACCGAGGCGTGTCAGCTCCTCGGCGGCGCCTTGGCGGCGATCGAGGATGACGAAGACGCCGACCACGTGGTGGCCCGCCTCTCGAAGCGCCTCCACACACCGTCGGGCGGCTGCGCCGGTGCCTGCCACGTCGTCGACTACAGCGAACCGCGATGTGTCCGGGACCGGGCTGGTCAGCAGACCGGGAATCCCGTAGTCCTTCGGTATCCGGCGGATGCCGCGCGACTCCAGCACCCGGCCGTGGCGGACACCGGCGAGCGCCACAGCAGTAGCGAGCTGGGCACCGGCGGCCACTTCTCCCGCCACCAACTCTGCCCCGGTGCGCGCGATCCTGTGGAACAGCTCATCGGCAAGCGCGGCGAGCAGCCGTGGTTCCCCCAGGACCCGATGGCCGTCGAAGTAGTTGTCGAGCAAGGTGCCGTCTCCACGCTTGCCGGGGCGGAACGGGTGGCGAGCCAGCAGGGTTTCGACCAGATCCCCGGTCACAAGGCCAGTCTCCCCGCCGTCTCCCGGCTTTCCAGCAACGCGGTGATCTCGGAGTGCACCCGGGCGAGAGTCTGCTCGATGCCCAGTGCGTCGGTGTCCAGCCCGATCAACTGGCCGTCTGTCACCAGCCGCTGGAAGCCGGCGTAGACGCCCTCCATGTGAGCGAGGTCGATCGGGCGGTCACGTTCCGCAGCCCGTTCCCGGATCCGCTTGACGGCCACCTCGACGGGACTGTGTACGAGCACCGACAGGTCCGGTTTCGGGAGCATGCCGACCGTTTCGCGGAACCAGCCCTCCAGGCGTTGGCCGCGGGCCAGCGCGTTGGCGACCGTGGTGTAGATGTAACGGTCGCAGATGACGACGCGACCGGCTGCCAACTCGGGGAGGATGGCCGCCCTGGCGTGGTAGAGACGGTCGCCGAGCGTGACCAGGTACAGAGCGCGGTGCACGGCGGGATCGTCGCCGCCCCGTTCGGCGAAACCGCGGAAGACATCCGTCGCGCGAGCGCTCGGTGTGGGCTGGAAGGTGGTGAACACCTCCCGGTTCTCGGCTCGGAGCGAGGCCGCCAGCCCGTTCACCAACGTGGTCTTGCCGGCGCCGTCCGTCCCCTCCACCACGATGAACAAGCCGGGTTCGTGGTGCGGCTGCATCGTGTCGAGGAACTGCACGTCCCCGCGCCCCGACGGGAGATGAGAGGGCTGATGAACCGTCACCCCGTCTGCGGACACTTCGATCTCGATCAGTGAACTGACCGGCAGCCCGAGCCGGTCGAGCGCCTGACGTCCACCATTCCCCGCCTTTTCCACGACCACGGCAATCTCACCGACTTCGGCACCGATCTGCCGGACCGCAGAGACCAGAGAGACCAGCGTGCCGCCAGTCGACAGCGTGTCGTCCACCAGGCAGACGCGGTCGCCCGGTTCGACACCGTTCACATACAGATCGCCCTGCGCGTACTCGCTCACGAAACCGACCCGATGCCCGGGCACTGCGTAGGGATAGGCCCTGGCCATCGCCAGCGGGATCCCGGTCTCCAGCGCTAGAGCGGCGCCGATGACGGCGCCCTTCTCCTCCTCGACAAGGATCTTGGTACACCCCGTCAGGTCGAGGGCGCACCGCAGCCTTTCGACCACATGGCGCAGCAACTGGGGGCGCAAAGCCGGGATGTGATCACACAACTCGTTGACCGTGGTGAGATACCGGCCGGAGTCGAGCACACCCGCTGCGGCGTAGACGTCTTCCAGCATGTTTTTTTATCGGCCTTCCAGGAGATAGCGGATCTGTGCGCGGTCTGGTTTGCCTGCAGAGGTGCGTGGGACGGCGTCGGTCAGTTCCCAATGGCGCGGGATCGCGAAACCGCTGAGGTGTCCCCGGAGGTAGCCGGTGAGCTCCCGTACGGTGGTGGCGCCAGGGGCCATCTCGATCAGCGCGGCTACTGTCTCGCCCCGGTACGGGTCCGCGACGCCGACCACGACCGCCTCGTTCACAGCGGGATGGTCGAGCAGACACTGCTCCACCTCGACTGGGCTGACTTTCGCACCCCCCACGTTGATCAGCAGCTTTTCGCGGCCTGCCAGGTGCAGCAGTCCCAGTTCATCGACGAATCCCAGGTCCCCGGTGTCGGTCCCCCGGATCGGGGCGTCGCCCCGAACGGGGATCGGCACCCGTCGGCCACCCGCAGTCAGGTACTCCGTCGGGTTCGCCGGGCGGTCGACCAGGATCCGGCCCACGGATCCCGACGCCATCGGCCGGCCGTCGCCGTCCACCACATGGATGGCGACCCGTGGAATCGGTGTCCCCACGGACTCGGGACGCTCGGTTGCACGGTCCAGGTTGACGGTGGCGATGCCGCCCTCAGAGAGGCCGTATTCCTGGCAGATGGCCACTCCCGTGGTCTCCAGCCACGCCCGCGCCCATGAGGAGTGCAGCGGTGCCCCACCGCACAGCGGAAAGCGCAGCCCCGGCAGTCCAGTTCGGCGCACCTGCTCGGTACCCGCCAGGGCACGCAGCACGTAGGGAGTGCCCGCGATCGTGCCTGGCCGGTGGCGGAGGGCCAGTGTGGCCATGACGGCCGGGTCGTAGCGGGGGAGGAGAATGCTCGGGGCTCCCGCAGTCAGTGCTCCGAGGAGCAGCCCGGAGGCGAAACTGTGCGCCACCGGAGTGCCCATCAGCACGGCATGGGCTGCGTCCAGATCGAGGGCCTCGGCGACGGCGGCCGCTTCGTCGCGCAGGTTGGCGTTGTCGCGCGGCACTCCCCGGGCGGTGCCGGTCGTACCGGAGGTGAGGTGCACCAGAGCGGTGTCGCCGGCGTCACCAACTCTGTGGCTGGAGAGGTGCACGTCTCCTGCGCCGCCACGCAGCAAAGCGGTCGCGCCCAGGTCTTCAGACAGTGCCGTCGCCGAGGCGACGGGCATCGCCTCGGGAAGCGCAAGCACCGCATAGCCACTGACTCGCAAGGCGAGGAAGTCCACCACCCACAGGGCGTTGGCCTGCCGGTGCAGGGCGAGCAGCGGCACCCGGCCCTTCGGCCGCTCGGGCAGCTCCGCGGCACGGTTCCGGACGGCCTGCTCCAACTGCGCCCAGGACAATGTGTGTTCCGAGTCAGCCAATGCGAGCGCGGCAGGGCGGCGACTTGCGTGCTCCCGTACGTGGTCCCACATCAACTGGGCCATCCCGTCAATGCGCGGTAGTGGACCAGGATGGTCGAGCAGTACGGTCCGGTGACGGCGACAACTGCCTCCTCGGCGTCCCCATCGGCGATCTTGCCGATAGCTGCCAGGTGCGCGTCCAACGAAGCGACGGCGCCAACCACCGGTCCGGTGAGGACCCAGGAGGATGCCGCAGTGTCTCGTCCGGACCCCGGGCAGCCACTGGCCAATAGCACCGCCGGGCGCCGCCGCCCGCAGAGCCCGTCCAGCGCATGGTCCAGAGCGACGACACTGGCCGGGCGCGCCGCGATCGGCAGCCTGCTGAAACCTGCGACCTCGACCGCGGTAGCCCCCGTAGGCAGGACCGCATCCGCCGGAGCCAGCGCGAGCACCGTCGCCGCAGCAGAGAGCGGCGCGGAACCGGGCGGCACCCGTAAACGGTTCTCTGGCGCCTCGCAGCCACCCACGAGGATCGCCGAAACCTGGCCGCTCGCCACCGATTGCACCCCGCTCACCAGAGCTTCCACAGATCCAGAGGCGCCGAGGTAAGTCTCGGTCCGGCCCGTGATGCCATGCACAACCGATGTCATCGCCGCGGGCGTGTTGAAGGTTGAGAGGGCGAAATCCAGAGGTTCTACACCGCGGACCCCCCGGGTCCGCAGGGCCGCGTACATACGCGCGTGGTGGTGCTGGGAGCCGAACTCCGTACCCATGAGCAGACCGCCGGCCAGGCAGTGTTCCCGCTGCTCCTCGGCCAGCCCACCGAGGACGGCCCCCACTGCGTCCGTCAGCAACCGGCAGACCCGGTCCGGGGGAGGGGTGACCGGCGGACTGCCGGCCAGCGGAGTGGCAGCGCGGTCGAAAGCGGGGTGCCACCCCAGCGTCGCCGCTCCCTCCGGATATGCCAGGCCTGCCGCGACGACCTGGATGGGAACAGGGTCTGGCGTCTTATGGCGGGCGGGCCGCTGGTTCACCACGACCGTGCAGTTGGCACCACCGAAGCCGGAGGCGTGCACCAGAGCGGAACCGGCTGGGTACGGCTGGTGAGCGCTCGGCAGCCGCACTGCAACTGTCGCCGGGTCCTGCACCCCACCGCTGAGGACCGGGGGCACATGGTCGCGCACCAGCCCCTCCACGGCTGCCGCGAAAGTGAACAGCCCGGCGGCCCCCTCGGTGTGGCCGATCGCTCCTTTGACTGCCGTAGTCAGCATCCCCGGAGGCCCCGGACCGAAGACCTGTGCGACCGCCCGCGCCTCCGCGAGGTCGTTGGCCGCGGACGCGGTGGCGTGTGCATGCAGGATGCCCACGTCCTCCGGACGGCAGTCGGCGTCGGTAAGCGCGGCGCGCATCGACCGGGCGATCCCTTCCGCCGCCGGAGTGGTGAGATGACCAGCGTCCGAACTGGCTCCCCAGCCAGCGAGCACGGCTCGGGGGAGCGCGCCACGCCGCGCGGCGTGTCCGGCGGACTCAAGTACGGCCACTACCGAGCCCTCGGCCAGGACGAAGCCGTCCCGGTCGACAGCGAACGGCCGGGCAGCGGAGCTCCGGGTCAGCAGGCGCATCGATCGGAAGCCGGCCAGGACCACTTCGGTCACCACGTCCACTGCTGCGACCAGCATCACTTCGGCCTCTCCCGCGCGGATGCGTTCGGTCGCCCAGGCCAGTGCCCCCGTGCTGGAGGCACATGCAGAAGACAGCACCGCACACGGTCCGGTCAGCCCGAGTTCCTCCACAAGGGCCACGGCCGGCCACTCCTTGCGCAGCAGGCCCTCGTCGCAGGTGAGCGGTTCGGAGCCGAACGCCTGCCCAGGCAGGTGCCAGCCAGCGCTGGTGGAGGCGAGTACCAGCCCGCTCCGCCTCAGCCGGGGGCCGCGCAGTGCGGCCTGTTCGACCGCGTCCCGCGCACTTGTGGTGAGCAGATGCACTGGGCGCTCCTCGGGCGGACCGTCCTGGTCCGGTACTTCGAGGACGCCCGCGACACGCATACCCGCTGCGCTGAAGCCGGTCGGCGCAAGGGGCTCCCGGCCGGTGAAAAGCCCCTTCCAGAAGACATCGAGGCCGCGGCCGAAGGGCGAGACGCAGCCCAGGCCGGTGATGACGACAGCAGGCGCGTCCGTCACTCGGCACCCTGCCGCTGTACCGGTTCGAGTATCACCAGCAGATCCGCGACCGTCTTCGCAGAGCCGAGCGCCGCGTTGTCGATGTCGATGTCGAACGTCTCCTCCATATCTGCGCCGAGTGAGAGGAGTTCCAGCGAGTCGATGCCGAGGGCGATGAGCTCGTCGTCCGGCTCGGGCTCGGCCCTGCCGTCCCGCAGTTCGGGGCTGTGGGATCTGAGGAGGTCGATCAGGGCGTCGTGGGTGGATGGACCAGTCACAGTGCACTCCGTCGCCGGGCTAGTGGAAATTCGGGTCCAGACGGCCCATGTGGCTGAGGCCGACCCTCAGTTGCTCGTCCGGGCCGTACGTGTCGTAGAAGGTCTGCTTGCCGGGATCGAAGATCCGGGCACTGGGCAGTACGGAGGGGCCCCGGACGAACAGGGTGATGCATGGCTCGGTGTCGCTGTCATTGATCACCTGGTGAGGCCTGCCGGCGGGCAGCGAGTTCGTCTGCCCTTGATAGAGCTTGTGCTCCACAGCGGTGTCGAGTCGGGCGGTGCGGGCCTCCTCGTCACATTCGAGGATGCTGAACTGCCGCTCCCGGTAGCCGGCACGAAGCATCACTGTGCTGCAGTGCCATTTGTGGAAGTGCACCTTCTCGACGGCACCGCCGTTCTGGCGTCGTGTCTTGAAACGGTGCAGGCGTACCCGAAAGGGGCTTTCACGGTCCATGTGGAGGACGAACTTGTCCATCAGGATGCGCGGGTAGTTCATGTGCGGTGCCAGCCGCCCGAACAGCTCGTCGTCCGCCAGGATTGCTTCGGTGCGCTCCTGAACGAGCCCCGGGGCGTTGGCAGCTCGCAGCAGTATCTCCTCGACGACCGGCGTCTGGCGTTCCGCATAGCGGGGGTCTGACCAGTCGACGTCGGATGCAAGCGCGGCTACAAAGGCGCTCCAGTCCATGGGCTACTCCCCGGGTCCGCTGGTCTCAGGCTTCCTGGAGGTCGATCAGGTGCATCCGGTCGTCGTCATCGAGCGGATGGTGCGGCACCCCGAAGGCGAGGAACCGGAACGGGCCGGTGGCCCCCTCGACGGTGGAGACGCCGTGGGGGGTCTCGGCTGGGACGAAGACCGAGTCGCCCACGGAGAGTTGGTGGAGCACACCCTCGACGA
Organism: Streptomyces xylophagus; assembly: GCF_000716435.1. Lineage (GTDB taxonomy): Bacteria > Actinomycetota > Actinomycetes > Streptomycetales > Streptomycetaceae > Streptomyces > Streptomyces xylophagus. The sequence goes on along the minus strand of NZ_JNWO01000046.1, from coordinate 21,965 downwards.
AGATCCCTCCCTGCCCCTCAAGGACGTAGAGGATGTGGTCGCCTTCGTGCTCGTGCAACTCGAAGCGGGTTCCGGGCTCCATGTTGATCTCGTCCAGACCGATGGCCTGGCCGGAGAAACCCCGGGCCTGTGGTCCAGAACGGCCCGTCACCCCGGAGAGCTCAGATCCTCTTCCGTCCCGCAGCTGTACGCGAGGGCACTTCTCGAAGGTACGAAGGTGCTCGGCGGGGTCGAACTCACGCACGGACAATTCCCTTCTAAAGGCAGACTCTTATGCGACAGATTGCATGCTTCCCGCGGCGGAAAAGAGTGCAGGAAACACCCTGCGCTACGGTTCTGATGGCCGGTAACCGATTCCGGCAAGGTCAACTATTAGAATGCTGTGTAATTCTTGTCAGTTGACTGTGGAGGTGGGATGGAAGGGTGTGCCGCGTCAGGCGTGCCGCACTCGGGGCCCTTCCCCTGTCGGGGTCTCGCTCGATCTGGCGCTATGCAAGCGGAATGGATGAGTTCCTGTGCGGATGCCCAACGGGATCCTCGCCGCGCTGATCTCCCAGGTCGCTCCGCTTGGGATTGTTGAACGCCCTCTAGCCCGACCTTCAATTCCATGTGAAGCGCTTGCCGGAGCGACACGCTGGCAGTCCGAACATGGCCTGTCAAGCGACCGAACTCCACCTTGACCAGGCCATTACCCGAAGGGTGGACCTTGTGAACTCGCCTGCCTAGGGCTACGGTTGACGGACCGTTGGCTCGGAGACCGTTCGATCGGGAGTCGAGAGGTCAATACCGCGACCCTTCCCCTCCTCCCTTTACCTACCGGTATTCGAGGGATCGAACAGGCCAGGTCGAACTGGTCCCATAAGCGCGCTTACGGCAGGCAGGTATACAACTCGCCGGCGACTGTTGAGAACCATCTGAGATGTCGCGTTCGTCTCGGAAGGAGACGCAGCGAACAATAGATATTTAGACAGTGGGCACGGCGGAGCAGAGATGCGGAAGGTGTGCCGTGTTCCTGCCTGAAGTCAGACGATGCTGCGCTCCGATGGAGCTCGTCATGGAACCAGATTCTCGGCCGATCGCTCATTTCGCCGTCACCCGTGAACACCGATTTCCGAATCAGGTCGCACACAATGACAATCTCTCATTTGCCCGCGAGGACGCCGGGGAACACTCCGGCTGGCAGAGTCGCGGATCCACGTACCGGCCACCCGAGGATCGAAGTTCCCGACGCGGACGAGCAGCGCGTTAGCGCAGCAGTGCGGACTGCGCGCAGCGCCAGCGCCAGATGGTCGGCACTGACGACAGGCGAGCGGTCCCGGAAGCTGCTCAGATTCGCCGACGCGATTGAGAGCAGAGCGGATCAGTACGTCGCGGCCGAGCGGGCAGGGACAGGCAAACCGCTGGCGGAGGCGAGCGGCGAGGTCGAGCAGTGTGTCGACCTGATCAGGTTCTATGCGGGCGCGATACGGACGGACCAGTCCCCTGGCAGCGGGCACAGACTGCCCGGCCGTGAGAGCTGGGTCCGATGGGAACCACTGGGCGTGATCGCAGCGATCGTGCCATGGAACTACCCCCTGTTGATGGCGGTATGGCGGTTCGCTCCCGCGCTCGCCGCAGGCAACGCTGTCGTCGTCAAACCGGCCGAGACAACTCCGGACAGCATGCTGCTGGCTGCCGAGGACGCGGCGGACGTCCTCGGCCCCGACATCCTTGTCACGGTGCCTGGCGGGCGGGACACCGGACGGCTGCTCGTCGAGAGTCCGGTCGACGCGGTTGCGTTCACAGGAAGCAGGGCCACCGGGTTTGACGTGCTGGCCAGAGCCGGATTACGCCGGGTGAGCCTCGAACTCGGCGGCAACTGCCCTGCCATCGTGCTGCCGGATGCACCGGACTACACCTACGAGCGCTTGGTAGGAGCCGGCACCTACAACGCCGGGCAGAGCTGCGCGGCACCCGCACGGGTCATCACACTACGCGGCAACTACGAAGAGGTCATCGAGCGGCTCGGCCAGGCTATGCAGAGCAAGAAGGCCGGCGTCGACTTCGGACCGCTCAACAATCCGGACCAACTCGCCCGCTACGACCGGATCGTCGATGCATCCCCTGCCGGAGTCCGGCACGTCGGCGATGTGTTCCTCAGCGACCACGAAACGGGCGGATACTGGCGCCCCGGCGTGATCCTTGCCGACCTGCCGGATGACGCCCCCGCCGTCGTGGAGGAGACCTTCGGTCCCGCGCTCACCGTCCAGGCCGCAGAGCGCGAGGACGACGCAGTGGACCTGGCGAACAGCGTGTCCCACGCCCTCGCGGCAAGTGTCTGGTCGACATCGGCGGCAGCTGGCCTCGGCATCGCACGCCAGCTGGATGCGGGCGAGGTATGGGTCAACTGCCACCTCGAACAGACCGCCGAACTACCGCACGGCGGGAGGAAGCAGTCCGGACACGGTACGGACCTCAGCGTTCTCGCCATCTCCGAATATCAGCGGCCCAAGACCATCACCGTCAACCTGACATGAGCGAGTTACACAAAGTGGGCTGTTCACACGACGAAGGCCCGGGGACACCGTCGTACCCAATCGAGCATGTGACCCAGTACATTCGCGGCCTTCACGAAACCTGGCGCTTCCGGCTCCGGTTGCTCTCGCTCCTGCGACACGGCGGCGCCGGATCCGTATCACTCCTGTTCGTCGCCATTCTGGGCAGCGCTCTGGTCCCCGGGACCAATGCGCTACTCGCCGGCCGCCTAACGGGGGCGATCGCATCGGGTGCGTCCGGCACCCGCAGTCCGCAGACCGTCCCCACCACCCTCCTCCTAGCGGGCATCGGGGGAATCCTCCTGCTCGGGCAGGTGATTGACGCCGGAAAGGGTGTCCTGGAGCAGGACATCGCCGCACGGATAGACGGGCAACTGCGGTCGCGAACACGTCAGCTCGCGATGGCACCGGACACCATCGTCCACCTGGAGAACTCCGAATTCCAGGATGACCTCCTCCGCGCCGCCGACATCGGCCTGGCAAGCCGCGGACAGAACCGCTCTCCCGGCCTGGCGGTGACGGCCCAGCTGAGTCTGTCCGGCCGCATCATCGGCGCGATGGCCGCTGCGGGAGTCCTGGCAAGATTCTCCACGGCCCTGGCCGCTGCGGTGCTCGCGGCAGCACTGCTCACCCGGACGCTGCTGCGCCGTCAGTGGCTCTACCTTGCAGACGCCCAGGACAGCGCAGCCCCGATCGAGAGGCGCGCACAATACTGGTCCTCCGTCCTCGGCGGGACGGCGGATGCCAAGGAAGTGAGGCTCTACGGGCTCGCCACCCATTTCGCCCGGCTGCGCCGTCGCGAGGCCGAGCAGTGGATCGACACCTATTCGGCGGAACTGCGCGGAGTCCTCAGTGACCAGCACTGGACGCTGCTCCTCACCGGAGGATCAGCTCTCGTAGGCATGCTTCTGCCGAGTCTCGCTGCCCTGTCCGGAAAGATCTCCGTTGCCACCTTGGCGGCTTGCCTGGTGTCGCTGTGGGCGATCCTAAGCGTGAGCTTCATCGGACGTGAGGCGTTCGACATCGAGAGCGGCTCCCGGGCCTACAGCGCGATGGACCGCGTGGTCCAGAGATGTCAGGCAGCCGCGGACTGCACGGGCGGCAGACAGGTGCTGCAGGCCGAGCAGCCCACCATCCGTTTCGAGGACGTCACGTTCAGCTATCCCGGGTCCGACCGAAAGATATTCGACGCACTGACCCTGGAACTGCGGTCAGGCGAGGTGACGGCCATCGTCGGCCCGAACGGTACCGGGAAGACCACATTGATCAAGCTCCTCGCTGGGCTGTACCGCCCATGCGGCGGCAGGATCCTCCTGGACGGCCAAGACCTCTCCACGGTCCGTCTCGACGAGTGGAGGCGACGACTCACCGTCGTCTTCCAGGACTTCGTGCGCTACCCGCTGTCAGCGGCCGAGAACGTCAGGCTGTCGGCACCCGGGCACGATGGCGACGACGCCGGGGCGGCGGACGCGGTCCTCCGGGCGGGAGGCGAGGACCTGCTCTCCCGCCTGCCTCAAGGCCTGGAGACCTCGCTGTGGTCTGCGGAAACCGCCGTCGGCGGCCTGTCAGGAGGGCAGTGGCAGCAACTCGCCATCGCCCGTTCCCTGTATGCCCTGGAACGGGGCCGCACCTGCGTCGTTCTCGACGAGCCGACAGCCCATCTCGACCCACATGCGGAGGCAGCCTTCTACGAGCGCGTCATCCGCAGCGTCCCCGGGGCGACCATCGTCGTGATCTCCCACCGTATGTCGACCATACGCAACGCGGACCGCATCCTCGTACTTCATGACGGCCGGATCACCGAACAGGGCACCCACGAGAAGCTGATGGCCGAAGGCGGCCAGTACGCGGGTCTGTTCACACTCCAAGCCTCGCGTTTCCGACGGCAGAAGGCCGTCTCATGAACCCGATCCCCACCATCCGAGCCGCCCACGCCGCCGATGCCGGGGCTTCGGAGAAGCCCCTCCGCGCATCTGCGGTATTCCGGCACATGCTGCGCCTCGCCTCCCGGGCCGACCCCAGAGCCGTCGGCCTGATCGCAGTCCTCACCGTCGCTTACGCCCTCTCCATCGGTGCCATCGCGCTCAGCCAGCGCTGGATCGTGGCGGCCTGCCGGGACAGGATCGCTGTCGGTGTCGTAGCCGCCGTCGCCGCCGGCGTAGCCGGTCACGTCATCCGGGCGGCCTGCCACCGGATTCAGACCCACCTGCAGGGAGACCTGTCCGACCGGGTCGCGGTACTGGTTGCGGAGGAGGTTCTGCACGCTACGGCGGGGATCCCCACTGTCACGCACTTGGAGGAGCCCGAATACCTCAACCGGGTGGAGATCCTGCAACAGGGGACCAAGCAACTGTCCCAATCCTGCTGGACGATCGCGGACGCGGCGGCATCTGCGTTAAGCCTTCTGCTGTCCGTAGTGCTGCTCGGCTCCATCAGCCCCGTGCTCACCGGCCTGGCGTTCCTCGCCCTGCCACCGCTGTGGTGCGGTCGACGAGGCCAGCGAATCGTTTCCACCGCGCTGGAGCGCATCTCGCAGACCATCCGGCACGAGCAGCAACTGCACTCGCTGTGCGTTACACCCGGATCGGCGAAGGAGATATGGATCGCAGGCAGTGGCTCCTTCCTGTCCGAACTCGCCGACGAACACTGGGAGAAGTGCAGAAAAGTGGAGCACACGGCCCGGATGAAGGCCGCACTCTGGCAGGCCGCTGGCTGGACCTGCTACGCAGCCGGACTCGCGGGCGCGCTCGCAATCGTGGCGCAACTTGTCCAAAACGGCCAGGCAGACCTCGGGGACGTCGTCATGATAATCACCCTGTCGGTGCGTCTGCGCCTTCAGGTCTCGGACACCGTGGGCGGCGCGGGCGAGATCATGGAGGCCAGACGCGTCGCGGCCGAGTACCTGTGGATTCGCGAATACGCCGCCAGCCAGCCGAGGGGGAACAAACCCGCACCCACCCATATCGGCGAAGGACTGGTCCTCAAGGACGTCTGCTTCAGCTATCCGGGCAGCGGGCGGGAGGTCCTCAGAAACATCGACGTGTCTGTGCCGGCCGGATCGACAGTGGGCATCGTCGGGCTCAACGGCGCTGGCAAGACCACTCTGATCAAGCTGCTCCTCGGGATGTACCACCCGACGAGGGGAGAGATCACCGTCGACGGGCAGCAGGTCTCCCGGATGGATCCCGAGCAGTGGTACAACACGAACGCGGCCGCCTTCCAGGACTTCTCGAAATTCCACCTCACCGCGGGCGAGGTCGTGGGAGTCGGAGACCTGGCGCGCGCGGGTGACGAGAGGGCAGTGCGTGAGGCACTCGACGAGGCCGGCGCGGCGGACGTCATCGTTGTCCTGCCGGAAGGCCTGAGCACACCGCTGGGGAGCTCCCACGGCGGAGTGGAACTCTCCCATGGACAGTGGCAAAAGCTCGCGCTGGCCCGTTCCCTGATGCGGGGCGAACCGCTCCTTGCGGTGCTCGACGAACCTACCTCTGCCCTCGATCCCCACGCCGAACAAGAATTGTTCGAGAGGATCACCCGACGGGCCACGAAGACCAGCGGGCGCCGAGGCGGTGTAACCATCCTGATCTCACATCGCTTCTCCGCACTGAGCATGGTCGACCGGATCATCGTGCTGAAAGACGGGAAGGTCGTGGAACACGGCACCCACAACGAGCTCATGGCAGCAGGGCGGGAGTACGCCGCCCTCTACAAGGTCCAGGCATCTGCCTACGCGTGAGACCGCGACGAGAAACGCGAGGGGACCGAATGCGTCAACCTTCGAACGACTTCCCCAAGACCGCCCCTACGTCGACCCACGCCGTGGAGTTCTCCGGCGACGGACGCGGCACTTACCCGTTGACCTGGTCCCAGAAGTGGCTCTGGAGAGGCATAGCCCTCACCGCCCCCGACATCGAGCGCATGAATATGGGACGAGTGATCCCGGTTCCACCGGGACTGTCCTCGCGCGCCGCGCTCGATGCCGTGGCCATACTGATGAGCCGGCACGCAACGCTCAGGACCCGCTTCCATGCCGACGAAAACAGTGTGCCTCACCAGGCAGTCGTAAGCCGCGGGGAACTGCTGGTCGAAGCCTACGAGGCAGCGGGAGAGAAATGCGGTGACGTTGCGCGCGCCGTGCTGGCCAGGACCTGCGCAGCCCCCTTCACAGCACCGGAGTTCTCGGCCCGCTTCGCCCTCGTCATGGATGGCGGGAAGCCCGCGATGATCATTCTGTGCGTGTTTCACATGGCGACCGACGCATGGGGCATGCGGATCATCGTCGACGACCTGAGATCCGTCATGGAGGCCCACTGCGCAAGAGATGCCTCTTCGTTGCCGGACCGTCCGACACAACTCCTCGAAAGACTCGACTTCGAGCAGAGTCTCCAAGGGGCCAAGAGGTCGGAACAGGCGATCGCCTATTGGGAGGAGCAGATCTCGCTCTTCCCTCGGCAAGCCTGCCCACCACCCCTTCACAAACCCGATGTGTTGGCGTTCAGGGACCTGCACATGGAGTCTGCTGCTCTCTCGATGGGCTGCCGCACACTGGCGCAGACGCTGAGAGTGGGAGTGGGAGCGGTGTTCATTGGGCTGGCCGCAGTGCTCCTGTCCGCCGAGACCGCGAACCCGGGGGCCGGATTCCTGGTCTTCTCCCACAACAGGCACGGCAGCAAGTGGTCCGGGCTGTCAGGACCGCTGATTCAGAACTTCCCTCTCTATGTTCACGTGGCAGGCCGGGAGCTGCCGGAGATCGTCCGGGCCATTGACGAGACCAGTGTCCTCGGCAGCTTCCGCGGCCAGTACGACCCGGACCATCTAGGCCCGGCACTGGCGAAGAGCACTGACGCAACTGGGTTCGCCCCCGATCTCTCCTGCGCGGTCAACGTCAAACTGGGAAGAGAACCTGGTCCCCAAGCTTCAGAATCACGCACGACGCCGGCTGTGCCCTTCCAGGACGCGAGATCTCTGTCGGCCGTCAGTCGAGTGAGCGAAGGCGCAGGTGTCCACCGAGAGGACATGAACTTCTATCTCTCCGTGGACTGTCGCCCCAGCCGCACGGAAGTACTCCTCCGGGCCAACACCGCAATGTTCCAGATCGCCCGGATGCGCAGCTTCCTGGCCGATCTGGAGGAGGAAGCAGTGCGCACCCTGGCCCAGATCTGAACGCCTGCCCGATGATTTCTTGGCGCTCAGACGTGGGTGGGAGCGCTGGAGCTGCCACGGGTTTCGTGTCCACCTGCCGTCTCTTCACAGTGGCGAGCACCGGATGCTCCAGGCACTGCACCGCGAGTACCGCCATGCGCCTGGCACCCTCGACCTTGTCGGACTGATGACCTGGGACGATCTCAACCAGATCCTGGCTACCCATCGGCTGGAGCCGCCCCGGATGCGGCTGTCCCATGACGGGGAGACGCTGCTGGCTGGCGGGCCGCTCGTTGATGTCGGTGCACGGCGCGACGACCACGACGTCCGCCTTCTCCCTTGGAAGGAACCAGCCATGACCGGTGCCCGGATCATGACAGCCGAGCAGGCGCGGACGCTCTTCGACGGCGTGGCCGCGGATCGGATGCGTACGGAGGCGGAGCGCTGGCACGAGTTCCTGCAGGAGCGGTTCGAGGAGGCGGAACGGCGGCCGAAGCACCACCGGTTGCTGGGGGAAGCATACGGCCGACTGGCCGCGTGCCTCGACCACGGCGACATCGGGCAGGCCATGGAACACCTCGACTGGATGAGGGCGGAGGCACAGTTCTTCGCCAACCACCAGGACTTCCCCTTCGCCCAGGCCGATACGTAGGCCTGGGCGAGCCGTCCGACCCGGACATGCGCCGAGCGCTGCCGAAGCACCGCGGCTCGGCGGTCAGCTGGCGGGCAGCCGACTCCGCAACGACGAGCACCATGCGGCAGACCGCGGTGTGAGGGGGCGCCCTATCCGGCAGGTGCGCTGCCTGTATGACGTTCGGTGCCGTTCGCTTCAGGTGCGGGATGCCGGCCGAAGCCGGTGCGGTGGGGCAGGAGCATCCAGGCGGTGAGCTGGATGCGTTCGCTGGCGGGATCGTCGGTGATGCCGTGGGCGGTGGCCACTTGCTGGCGGGCGTAGTCGAGGAGTTCCCACACGAGGTGGAGCTCGGCGGGCGCGATGTGCGCGGAGGGTGGGGCAGGGGCGTCGTGCCGGAGGGTGTTGAGCCACTGTTCGAGGTCGAGGTGCGCCTGGCCGAGGCAGCGGGCGGCGTCCAGGGTGAAGGCCTGGTAGCGGGGTTTCCGTAGATGGCGTTAACGGTCTGAACTGGGCTCTGGCAGCGATCACGGGGAGTCGTCACGGTCGGTGAAGGGGCTGTTCGATTCTGGCTTGTGAGCCGGGGTGCGCCAGGACGGAATGTGGTGTCCTTGACGCTCCGTCATGTTCTGTTGGCTCGGGCTGAACCGTCCCGCCAGTGTCGACGTCCAGGGCATGGACCATGACGGGATTTCCTGGCAGGACGTGCTGTTCGAGGGCTTCGAGGTGCTGGTCACCGCTGCGGCGCACGGCATGTGCGGGCTGGTGGTGCGGTTAGCCGGCCGGAGCAGTGAAGGCATATGTCCGTCCTGCGGCAGGGTGTCGGCGCGCGTGCATGACCGGTACGAGCGCCGACTGCAGGACCTTCCGCTGGCCGGGCACGCCGTGCGGATCTTGTTGTCGGTACGACGCTTCGTGTGTGCCGAACCCGCCTGTTCCCAGCGCACGTTCGCCGAGCAGATACTGGGGCTGACCAGCCCGTATGCCCGGTGCACCGATCGGCTCGGCACGCTACTGGACCGGGTCGCGCTCGCACTGGCGGGCCGGGCAGGGGCCCGGATGGCCACCGCTTTGGGGCTGGCGGCGGGGCGGATGGGACTGCTGAACCGGATCCGGGCGATGCCCGATCCGCTCTACGACACCCCGCGCGTCCTCGGTGTCGACGACTTCGCCACCAAGCGCGGCCACTCCTACAGCACCGTGATCACGAATGGCGAGACGCACCAGGTCATCGACGTACTGCCCGGACGCGACGCCGGACCGCTCACGAGGTGGCTGACCGATCACCCCGGCATCGAAGTGATCTGCCGCGACCGCTCGGGAGCCTACGCCGAGGCGGCCCGGACCGGCGCCCCGGGCGCCCAACAGGTCGCAGATCGCTTCCATTTGTGGCAGAACGTCGGCCAGGCCGTCGAGAAGTGCGTCACGGCCCACCGCGACCAACTGAGCACCGTCCCGCCGGTGTCGGAGCGCGAGACCGTCACCGAGGAGGCCGGTACTCATCAGTCGGCAGCCCCGGACACGGCGCCGACCGGACGCCATCACCGGCCGTCATGCCCGCACCAGCCGCCTCGACGTCCACCGCGCCGGGCTGCAACGACGCATCGACGAGACCGGCGGTGCCATCACCGTCAAAGAACTGTGCGAGGAACTCGCTGCCCAGGGGCGGCCGGTGCCCTACACCAGCTTCCGGGACTGGGCGCGCAGCCGACTGGAGTGGCTGTGACGTTGTTCAGCGGCCCCGCCAGGACGCCTTGCAGCGGCCCCAGTTGATGGGTCGCGCGGGTGCATTGAGGGGTGGTGACGGGGCGAAGTGGCCCCGCCCTGGCTCTTGCGGTGAGACGGTTTCCGTGGTCTCCAGCGGGGGCGGTGCTGTGGATGTCTTTGTCCAAGCAAGAGCTGTTCGACCGGATCCGGCGCGACAGTTGGCAGCGGCAGCTGTCGGTCCGGGCTCTGTCGCGGAAGTACGGCGTTCACCGCCGACTGGTCCGCGAGGCGCTGTCCTCGCCGGTGCCCACGCCGCGCCGCCGGCCGGTGCGGACGTCACCTCGGATGGAGCCGTACAAGACGACGGTCGATGCCTGGTTGCGGGCTGATCTGGAGGCACCGCGCAAGCAGCGTCACACCGTGCGGCGGATCGTGGCGCGGATCGAGGAGGAGTTCGGCGAGGCGATCCCGTATCCGACGGTCCGGGACTTTGTCGCGGCCCGGCGCAAGGAGATCGCAGCCCAGGCGGGGGCTCCGGTCGAGGCGTTTGTGACCCGGCACAACGCGCTCGGTGCGGACGCCGAAGTCGACTTCGGCGACGTCTATGTCGACGTGGCCGGTCAGCGCACCCGCTGCTATCTGTTCGCCTTCCGTCTGGCCTATTCTGGCAAGTCCGTCCACCGCATCTCCCGGTCGTGCGGTCAGCAGGCGTTCTTCGAAGGCCACGTGCACGCGCTGCACACGCTGAACGGGGTGCCTGCTGGTCAGGTCCGCTACGACAACCTCACCCCGGCCGTGAAGAAGGTGGTCTTCCGCAGCCGCTCGCGGGAGGAGAACCCGCGCTGGACTGCCTTCCACGAGTACTACGGGTTCACCCCGTTCTACTGCGAACCGGGCTTGCGCGGCGCCCACGAGAAGGGCGGTGTCGAGGGTCAGGTCGGCTACTTCCGCCGCAACTACCTCACCCCGGTGCCCCAGGTGAACAGTCTGGATGAACTCAACGCCCGGTTCGCCGAGTTCGAGGCGAAGGAGGACGAGCGGCGGATCGGGGCCAGGATGCGTACCATCGCGCAGGACTTCGCCCGCGAGACTGGCCACCTTCTGCCGCTGCCGGACGATCCGTTCGCCACCGGGATCACCCTCACGCCCCGCGTCGACCGCTACGGCATGGTCACCGTGAAGATGTGCCGGTACTCGGTCCCGGTCCGCTTCATCGACCGCAAGGTCACCGTCACGCTCACCTGCGACGACGTGACCGTCTATGACGGCCGGCGGGAGATCGCCCGCCATCGGCGGCTGGCCGGCCGGGGTGCTGAACACCTCGTGCTGGACCACTACTTGGAAGCCCTGCTGACCAAGCCGGGAGCACTGGAACGCTCCGAGGCCCTCCACCAGGCCCGAGCCGCGGGCACCTTCACCGCCGTCCACGAAGCGTTCTGGGCTGCGGCCAAGAAGGCACTCGGAGACGTCGAAGGAACGAAATCGCTGGTCAAGGTGCTGTTGCTGCACCGCCATCAGCAGCACGCCGACGTGGTTGTCGGGATCCGCGGCGCCCTTGCGACGGGCACCTTCAGCGAGGACGTCATCGCGCTGGAGGCCCGCAAAGCGGCCCAGACGGCCGGACGGGCACCCACCGTCACCGCCGGCGCCCCCGCCCCACAGCCGTTGGATCTGGACCAGGCCCAGGTCACGCCCCTGACTCCGCGTCGCCTCGCCCATGCTTTGCCCGCCGACCAGCGTCCCCTGCCCCGCCTGGAGCAGTGGGACGAGCTGTTGCAGCTTCGCCGGAAGGACTCATCATGACCACCGCCCATCACGCGCTGACCGCACAGGCGTCCGACGCAGCGATCGACACCGCCTGCCGCCTGCTGCGGCTGCCCACCATGCGAGCCCAGGCCGCCGACACGATCGCCCGGGCCGAACGCGAGGGCCTGTCCTATGCCGGGTTGCTCGCCGAGCTGCTGATGGCCGAGTGCGAGGACCGGGACCGGCGCCGGGCCGAACGACGCATCCGGGCAGCTCACTTCCCTCGCGAGAAGTCCCTGCGGGAGTTCGACTACCGGGTCAATCCCCATGTCGATCCGGCGGTCATCCACAATCTCGCCACCTGCGAGTGGATCGCCAAGGGCTACCCACTGTGTCTGATCGGGGACTCGGGCACCGGCAAGTCGCACCTGCTGATCGCGCTGGGCACCGCAGCCGCCATGGCCGGCTACCGCGTTCGCTACACCACCGCAGCAGCTCTGGTGAACGAGCTGGTCGAGGCAGCCGACGACAAGCAACTGGGCAAGACCATCGCCCGCTACGGACGCGTCGACCTCCTCGAAATCGACGAGCTCGGCTACCTCGAACTGGACCGCCGCGGCGCGGAAATGCTCTTCCAGGTTCTCACTGAACGTGAGGAGAAGAGCAGTATCGCGATCGCCTCCAACGAGGCGTTCACCGGCTGGAGCCGGACCTTCACCGACCCGCGGCTCTGCGCAGCGATCGTGGACCGCCTCACGTTCAACGCCACCATCATCGAGACCGGAACCGAGTCCTACCGTCTGGCCCGCACCAAGGCGCAGAAGACCGACGGAACGAAGCACACCATCACGGCGCCAGCGCCACGGAGTAACTGAGATCCGTCGCAATGAGCGAGGCCGGCACCAAACGCAACCACATCGTGCCTCGTTCGCCCGAATCATCATGCAGGTAGTGCACGAAGCGCGCGTCCCACAGAGCTTCGTCGGCCCCCAAGTAGCGGGTCAGCTTCCGCCGCCCCCTCGCCACATCGAATGGCACCAGCTCGGCCCGACCCCGAGCGATCACCTGCCGGACACGCCCCGTCGCGAGATCGCACTCGTCCACCACGAGGGCGACGCTCGGGTCATCCTTCACGCGGTCGAACAACCGGGCCCACGGGCCTGTCAAAATCCAGAAGGCTCCCTCTTCCCAGAGAAACCAGACAGGACGCACCGTCGGCCCGCTCGTCGCGATGCGAGCAGTGAGCGGCTGCTGCAGGAAAGCGTCCACATCAAAATCAGGAGATGCCACATCTCCAATCTTCCGGTGCCGCCGATCACTTGACCACCGACCTCCGACCTACGACCAGAGACGCAGGCACACCGAGATCTGGGAAATAAAGGTCAAAACATTCGCCCGAGTGGTCCCGGCACAGGCCAATCCCCGGGGCCATCTGAAGGCGTCCGGGAGACACAGGGTCTGCATCAACTGGGGCCGCTGCAAGGCGTCCTGGCGGGGCCGCTGAACAACGTTGTCAACGGCCATTGAGATGCCCAGGTGGGTGGCCGTTGGATGTCCAGGCTGGTGGCCGTTGGATGTCCAGGTGGGTGGCCGTTGGGTGTCCAGGCTGGTGGCCATCAGAAACCCAGGTGTGTGGCCGGTGGTGTTCCTGGGGGTGGTGGTCAGTTCAAGGGGACCACTCCCTTCCCGGCGAGGGCCTCGGCGAGGCGGTGTGAGTCGCCGGTGGTGGTCACGAGGTGAGCGTGGTGCATGAGGCGGTCGGTGCTCGCGCCCGCGAGAGTCTTCGGCATGATCGTGTCGAAGCCATCTGGGGCTGGCACTTGTTCCCTCACAAGAGTTACTGCTGCCACCTGGCCGTATCCCGCTCTCATGGTCCTCGTTGATTCTCGTGGTGGCACCCAGGGTTTCCAGGTGCTGCCTTGACCGTTCAGGTGCGAGGAAGGTGTGCCGGTGGCCGAGGCGAGACTGCAGGTCATCGCGGGCGGGGCCATTCCGCAGGCGCCGGTGACGACGGATCCGTGGCAGTTCCAGACCGCGTGCGTCGACGCGTTCGTTGCCTCGTGGCGGGCCCGCGGGTTCAGCCCGGTGACCATCGACAACGACGTCGGCTTGCTGGAGCGGACCCTCAAAGCCTTGGGGCGGCCCGCGTGGGAGGTGACGCCCGAGGACATCGACCGCGTGGTCGGCGACCTGGCGGTCCAGGGCCGTAAGACGTCCACGCGGCGCGAGTATGTGCAGATCTTCAAGGGATTCCACCGGTTCCTGCAGGCCCGCAAGGCGGCCGAGATCGAGGCCGCGTTCGGCGTCCGACTGGTCTGCCCGATCGACGAGTTCAATGCCTCTCGTCACGTCGGCGACGATTCCCCCGCCCTGCTGCCGCCGCCGACACCGGAGCGGGTGGGCGAGTTCTTCGACTTCATGAAGCAGCGGATTGCGACCGCGAGGAAGTACGGACCCGCAGCCCGGGACTATGCGATGTTCCGGACGCTGTATCACGCCGGACTCCGCTCCGAGGAGGCATCACTCCTGGAGAAGCCGGACCTGCACTTCACCCGCGGCCCGTTCGGCAAACTCCACGTCCGTTTCGGCAAGGGAGCCCATACTTCCGGACCGCGGCCGCGGTGGGTGCCCATGCTGGATGGCCTCGATCTGGTGCTGCGATGGTTCCTGGAGGATGTGCGGCCCAAGTTCCCCGACTCACCGGTGCTGTTCGCCGACGAGTCGGGCGGCAGCCTCCACCGCGGGACCATCTGTAACCGTCTGCGCTATCTGATGGAACTCGAAGGCCGCCCGGCGGCCGAGAGGTTCAGTCCGCATGCCCTGAGGAGAGCCTGTGCGACCCACAACTACGAACGTGGCGTCGACCTGGTGGCGATCCAGCAGATGCTCGGTCACTGGACGGTCAGCTCGACCATGCGCTACGTCCGGCCGTCGGCGACCTTCATTGAGGATGCCTATCAGCGTGCAGTCGCCAGCACTCTGGCCGAGCTGAGCGGAAAGGACACCACAGCGTGAAGATCCAATGGCGGCTGCGGATGGCCGCCGCCCAGCGCGAGGTGTGGACCGGCACCGAACTGCGACGGCTACTGGCCGAGAAGGCCGGCCTGGAGCTGTCCTCGGCGTCGGTGTCCGCCCTGTTCACCAAGGAACCCTCGCAAGTGAAGATGACAACACTGGCCGCGTTGTGCACCGCACTGGAGTGCACCCCCAACGACCTGATCGAGGTCGACACCACCCCCGTCGAGCGACCGATCGCACCTCCTCGCCCGGTCGCCGACCTGCCGCAGGCCGTCTCGGCCCGGGGCCGGTCGATGCCGCCCTTGTGACGGCGGGCGGCGATGGGCAAGAAGCAACGGGACTGCGTCACTTGCGGCGGACCGGTCGGATATCTCGACCGTCAGCACTGCTGCCTGTGCTGGCGCCGCATGGAGGAGGAAGCCGCCAAGGCCCCCTGCCCCTCCTGCGGTCTCGACCGCGTGCTGCAGGACGACACCGGCCGGTGCATCACCTGTTCACGCGTCTGCAAGGAATGCGGCCATCCGGTCCGGTCACGGAAGAACCAGCTATGCCGGGACTGCCGGCGAAAGGCCGGCCAGCTGGCTGGTCAGCGGGCCTGCCCGAACTGCGGAAAGCTGGGCTATCTGCGCGAGAAGACCGGCTGGTGCGGTCACTGTTCACGGCCGCGGCCGGAGAAGCACCCGCCGAGGAGCTGCCGCGAATGCGGGCAGCTGCGGCGGCATTCCGGGCTGGGGCTGTGCTCGGCCTGCTGGCAAAAGCACCCCGGCCGTCCCTTCATCCGTGGTGAACACCTTCGGGAACGGCTCGCTGACCCGCCCGACTGGCTTGCCGATTTTGTCGCCCAGGTCGCTGCTGGCCACTGCGTCGCCAGGGCCTGCGGCTTTGTCACCGACCTGGGACGGCTCCTGGAAGACGAGCACTCCAACTCGCCACGGGCCCTGCTGGAGCGGTCCCGCAGGCCCGGACGGTCGATGGGCTCCTTCGCCCGTGCCCTCGAGGACTTCTTCACCCTCCGAGGCCTGGCCCTGCCCACCGACCAGGCCGAACGACTCGCCGCGGGCCGACGTCACCGCCGGGTCGAGGCCGTGCCCGGCCCCCTGCGACCGGCCGTCGCGGCATTCGACGTCTTTCGGATGCGAGCCCAGGACCGGGCCCGCCGAGCCGGCACCCGCCCCCGCAGCAACCACACCCTGGAAACAGCCCTGGCCACCACGCGGGACCTGGCCATCTTCCTGATCGACGAGCGACACAAGACAGACTGGTCCCTTGTCGACGTGCACGACGTCGAAGCCTTCCTTGCCATCCTGCCCCGGGCCCGCAAACGGCGGCTGACCGTGCTGCGGCAGTTCTTCCGCTTCGCGCGGGCCCAGAAGCTGGTGCTGGTCGACCCCACCCGCGGACTGGTCGCGAAGGAGGCACGCGGCTTCCGAGGCCAGACCCTCACCCTCGACCAGCAGCGTCAGCTGTTCCGGCGCTGGACGACCGACAGGCACGTCCACCCCCACGAAGCCCTGGTGGGCATGCTCGCCCTACTGCACGGCGCCTCCAGCTCGGAGGCCCGTTTGCTCCAGATCCCCGAAGTGGACCACCACACCCAGAGCGTCCGGCTCGGCAAACGACCCCACCCCGTCCCCCTGGACCCCGCCTCTTGGACGGTGCTGCAGCGGTGCCTGGGCCACCGCGATGGCTGGCCGACCGAGAACCCGCACGTCATGGTCACCAAAGGAACAAAGGCCGGGCGCAGCCCGGCCTCAACTGCCTATCTTTCCCACGTTCTTGACGACTGCGGATTCCCACCACGGATGATCCGCAGTACCCGTCTGCTCGACTTGGTGAACACCATGGACCCCAAACTCGTTGCTGCGGCCTTCGGCATGGACCCGCAAGCCACCTTGATCTATCTGTCCGATCGCGTCGACGAGACCCGCTTGTCGCAGTGGGAGACGGACAGAACCTGATCCCTCGTCAGAGTTCGTAGGGGTAGAGACTGACCTTCTCGCGCTCGATGAAGAGCTCGACCCACGTGTCGCCGACATCCTCGGGCAGCGGATCAGCAAGGTCCAGCAGGATATTCGTGCCATCCAGGTCCATAACGGCGGCACCGTCCTCAGTGAGGCTCAGCCGTCCCCGCAGGACCACGCAGTGCCCGCCAGTCCGGAGCCCAGGGCCGATTCCAACGGCCGGCTTGGCGTTCTGCCCCCAGACGATGTCCTCGTCGATCGTCCACTCGACGTGGTACTCGCCGGACTCTGCGGCCCGGTCCCCGCACCAGCGGACTGCGGTGTGACCGAACGAGGTCCGGACATCGGCCAGCCAAGCACTTCCGGGAAACTTTGCCACCCTCACCAATTCGATCAACACCGCTCGATCATGCAGCATCCGCGTCGCTGCCGGAACTCGTTGTCGGCGTACGGACTCATCTCCCCGATTGCGTACAGATCGATGTCCCCAACTGTTTCCTCCTCCTGGTGCGCGATGCTTGCCGGAGCGGTGAAGACCAGGCATTGATGGTCACTGAAGCCGCAGGACGCCAGGGGCACGATCTTCGAAGATCGTGATCAGCCAGTCGAAGACGGTCAGCCCGTGCTGTGCATGCGCCGCAGCCAGATCCGCGCTGACAGCAGGACGGTTCGTGGGATGGCACCGTGAGAGGCGAATCTCCAGCTGGCGAGCCGTCTCCGGATAGCCCAGATACTCGCGAGACGCCTGGTGGTCACGCCATTCAACAACGTAGTCGTCATCGTCGGGCTGCCCGAAGCCGCCGCTGAGGCAGTCAGCGAAGGCGTCGAGGTTCTTGCCGAAGTAGCCTCCAGGGCCATTGACCGCCTCGCCGATGAGTCGCCAGAAGTCTTCCAGCGTCCTCACCTGGGTGCCGTTGAGCACGTATATCGCCGTCACGGCACGAAGGATACGTCCAGCTCGATGATCTACCTCTCCAATTTGAACCCGTGCTGTTCAGCCGCTGCCTGGCACGGGTTCGCCGGAACATGTGCGCTTTTGAGGGGTGGATGTTACTGGTCACCGCGATGGACCGGCGTTCGTAGGCGGCGTCGATGATGCGGTAGAACGCCTCGGCGGCGTCTTCCCCCACGGGCAGCAGTCCGATGTCGTCGATGACGATGAGGTCCGCGCGGCAGATCCGGGCGACGGTCCGAGCGGTGGACCCGTCGACCTTCGACTTCCCGATCGCGGCACTCAGCGTCTCCAGGGTGAACCAGGACACCCGCAGGTCGTTTTCGATCGCGGCCTGGGCCAGGCCCTCGGTGAAGTGGCTCTTGCCCGTCCCCGACGGGCCGGCGATCACCAGATTCTCGGCGCGGCCGATCCACTCCAGTGTGATCAGGGAGTTCTGGGTGGGTTCGGGGATCGTGGAGTCCTCGGCCCGCCAGGAGCCCAGGGTCTTGCCGGTGGGGAAGTTCGCCGAGTGGCGGCGAAGACGCCGGGTGGCCGCGTCCCGGCCGGTGACCTCCTCGGCTATCAGCAGCCGCAACACCTCGGCGGGGTCCCAGCGTTGGGCTCGGGCGGTGGCCAGCACGTCGGGGGCGGCTTTGCGCATGTAGGGCAGGCGCATGCGGCGCATGAGCTTGTCGAGCTCCTCGGGCAGAGCCGGGGCCTGGGGAAACGTCATGGTCGTTAATTCCTTCGTCGGCCGGGGTGGGTGCCGGTAGGTTCGGCGGATGATCAACATGTCGGTGCGGGGCGACCGCGGGAACGTCGTGGCCCGGGCCCAGGGCGGTGTGGAGTGGACCACCGCATTCGCGGATCTGGACCCAGCGGAATTTCCGATGCTCTGGGCCCTGGACCCGTATGGCGACGCAGTCTTCAACCACCGGCAGGTGCCGCTACTGCTGGCGGAGCTCGACCGCCTCCCGGCCGCTTGTGGCGGTGACTGGGTCGGGCAGGCCCGCGAGTTGTGCCAGGTCGTCCAGCGGAACGTTCACCGGTATCTGTGGTTCGTTGGGGACTGACCGCGGTCAGTCGGCTGTCAACTCCGTGGAGACGTAAGGAGGTTGACCGAGGGCCTGCCAGCCGATGGTTCCGTTCTGGACGGAGTGGGCCTCGTCCGCGCGGACGACCTCGCCGGCGGGCTTGCTGTCCGCGATGTGTCCCAGGATCGAGAGCAGGTCGTCGTCGGCGAAGCGCCCGGCCGTGGCCGCGAGTCCCAGGGCCTGGTCGACGTGGTCGTTGCCCAGGACGGTGGCCAGCTCGACCGCGCGGGCCATCTTGGCGCGGATGCGGACCGCGCCGGCGGGTCCGGCCTCCTTGAGCCAGCGTCCCGCTCCGGGGCCGATGCCCACGAACGCGATCTCCGCCTCCGAGCGGGGCCGCAGCCTCGGCTGGTGGACGCTGCGGCCGTCGGGGTGGTCGGGGTAGTGGGCGTCGATGATCTGCGGAACACCCGGGGTGGACAGCTGGTGGCGCCAAATCTCCGACAGGTCACCGGAGTTGGTGCGGGGGGTGATGGAAAGTTCCTCACCGACGACCCGGCACCACACCCTCGCGCCGGTATATCCGGGCGGGGTCGAGTAGCGCACCGAGTTGAAGCTGATGGTGCGGTCCGAGCCGACCAGCCGTTCTTCGCCCAGCGCGAGCGCGAGTGGCTCGATGGGCAGGATGTGCAGGGTGGTGCGTTCGATGTCCAGGCGGTCGGCGGGTATCTGTCCGGTCGCCCGGTGGCGGCGCGCGTTCACCGCATCGCACCAGGTCAGGCAGGCGTCCTTGAGCTCGGCGAAGGTGTCGTAGACGGGCAGCAGGTTCGCGCTGGTGGGCACCAGGTCGGCCTTCGCGATGCGGACCGTGGCCTCCGCGCCGCCTTTCGACTCGGGGTCGTAGGGCACGCAGCTGACGACCTGGCAGCCGTAGTGCCGGCCGGCGGCGACCATCTGCGGGTGGCGCACCGGGATCCCGGCGATGTGCTCGACGGTGACCGTCTTCGCGTTGTCGGTCAGTACATACGTCGGCGCCCCGCCGATCCGCCTGAGCGTGGTGTCCAGGCAGGCCACCAGCGTGCCCAACGTGCAGTCCCAGACCGGGAGTACGACCCTAAACCGCGACCAGGACAGCCATGCGCAGAACAGCCAGGTCCGCCGGCCGCCGATGCGCGGCCCCTCGCCCCAGTCGAACTGCAGCCACCGGCCCGGCTCGCGAATCCACGGCCGGTAGGTGCGGCGCTTGCCCGCCTTCCACGCGGCTTTCGCCGCGTTCACCGCCCGTCTCGTCGAGCGTGCGCTGCCCCGGTAGCCCATTTTCACGAGCTTTTCGTGGACCACATCGGCGCGGATCGTCGCCTTCGACTGCTCGACCCACTCCTCCACCTTCTCCCCGAACGCATCGATCATCTTCGGCCGCGGCTCTCGCTCATGAGGATTGCGCCCGCCGTTGCGGGCCTCGACATACCGCTTGACCGTCTTCGGGTCATGCCCCGCCAAGGTCGCCGCCGACCAGACCGTCCCGGTCAGGTCGTACGCCTCAAGGATTTCCATGATCTCTCTGTCAGACTTCGTCACAGGATCTCTCCGGCCGGTAGCTGTTGCTCGCAAACATCAGCAAACCGGACGGAGGGGTCTCCTTCAGGTAAGGAAGCGATCAGGAACACCACAGGTCAGACGGCCATCCACCTGGAATTCCGGTGGCCATCAGCCTGGACTCAACTGGCCGCACACCTGGACTTTGCCACGGCCGCCGTCAAACGTCACAGCCAGACTGGAGTGGCCTGCCGCCCAGGCCCGGTCTCCGGCGCCGCCAAGCGTGCGGCAGGTCACCGGCTGGCTCACCCGCCGCCCCTCCAGCCTCGATGAGGACGAACACCAGCAGCTCAAGGCGGTCCTGGACGCCTGTCCGGGACTGGCCAGGGCTCATCAACTCGTCCGCGACTTCGGCGACATGCTCACCCAGCAGACCGGCGTCCTGCTGCCCGCCTGGATCGCGGACGCCACCGCGGCGAACCTGCCCGGCCTGACCGGCTTCGCCCGCGGCCTCACCAGGGACATCGACGCCGTCACCGCCGGGCTCACCCTCCGCTGGAGCTCAGGCGGAACCGAGGGCGACGTGAACCGCATCAAAAAAGTCAAAAGGCAGCTCTACGGGCGTGCCGAATTCGAACTACTCCGGAAATTGATCCTGCTCCAGTGACCGACCGTGACGGCTCCCCGTGATCGCTGCCAGAGCCCAGTTCAGACCGTTAACGCCACGGAGATTGAGGCTCAAGGCGCTGGCTTGACGGCAGTTAGTCGCAGCACCGGGCGAATCCCAGGGGACATCATCCGCACTCGTGACTTGATCTTGCGCTTCAGCATGCCTCTGTGAGACGGCAGGCGCATGTGGATCTTGTTGGTCGGTCTTGCCTGCACCGACCTCGCCGGTGATCACGCCGATCGCCTTGTTGTTGATGCACCACCGATGCGGGCCGCGGCCTCCCGGTGGGGATTGTGCTGGTGGAGCATCGAGGGGGCCAGGTCCCTGCCGAAGGGGACGCGGGTGAAGTAGTAGCCCTGGACGCGGTCGATCAAGGAATCCTCCTGGGGCAGCGGCAGAACTCTGCCTGGACGGCGGCCAGTTCGGCCGAGGTGTCCGCCGCGCCCCGCGCCGGTGCGGCCGAGACGTCAGCTCGCGGCCGCACACCCCCACGTGTGTGCGGCCGGCAGCCAGCGGATCGACGCCCTCTCGCTCGCATAGGCTCACATACTCCGCTAGCCCCCGTGCGTACGCGTCCAAGGTCCGAGGCGCACGACCGAGGTCCTCTCACGCCTGCAACCAGGTCGCTGCATGCTCATGCCGTGCCAGTACCGGCCACTTGGCCACGAGTGCCGATGTGCTCCTCAAGCTGTTCCCCAGGGTCGTGGACGAAGGCCGGCTACATGATCACCCGGGCATATTCCACGCCTGAGGTCCGGCCTTATCTTCCGTAATGTAGGGCGCGGGGTCTTGCAGCCCACGGCACAGGCGGCAAGACCCCGCTTGGCAGAAGACCGTCAGCCGAGCGGCACTTTCGCGAAGGTCTCCCACTCGTACATCTGGTTGTCCCGGTGGATGACGATGAGTTCCGCAGTGGAGATGTGAGCATGTGCTGGCGGGAGGTTGAGATGGGAGAGGGCCTCCGTGATGGGCTCAGCCGGACCGTCTCCCGCGCTGTAGGCCACGGAGACGTGCGGAGTGAAGCCCGCGGCCTTCTCTGGGACCTCGCCGAG
>NZ_JNWO01000045.1 GCF_000716435.1 Streptomyces xylophagus | reverse complement strand
GCGTCGGCCGAGAGGGAGCCGTAGGGGCGCGCCGGTGTCGAGAGCCCCAGCGCGCGGAGGCGCGCAGCGCCGAGCACGGTGGGGCTCTCGACACCGGCTCCCAGCGCCCCGAAGGCGACCGAACCAAAAGAGGTGCGCGCGGGGTGACTTCTCAACACCGGCCCCGCCCGAGCCCGACCAATCCAACACCGGCCCAGCCAGAGCCTGACCGACCGAGCCTGCCGATCCAACACCGGCTCAGTCAGAGCCCGACGATCAAACACCGGCCCAGCCCGATCCTGACGATCAAACCCCGCTAAATCAGAGCTTGACGATCATCTTCCCCGTGTTGTCCCCCCGCAGCTGCCCGAGGAACGCCTCCAGGTTGTTCTCGATGCCCTCGACGACGGTCTCGCGGTACTTCAGCTCGCCGGACGCGACCCACGCGCCGACCTCCTGGACGAACTGCGGCTGGAGGTCGTAGTGGTCGCCGACGAGGAAGCCCTCGATGCGGCCGCGGGTCTGGATCAGGCGGCCGAGGTTCTTCGGGCCGGGGGCGGGCTCGGTGCTGTTGTAGACCGAGATCATGCCGCAGATCACGATGCGGCCGCGCTCGTTCAGGGAGCCGATCGCCGCTTCCAGGTGGTCGCCGCCGACGTTGTCGAAGTACACGTCGACGCCGTCCGGAGCGGCCTCGCGGAGCTGCTGGCCGACCGGACCGTTCTTGTAGTTGAAGGCCGCGTCGAACCCGTACTCCTCGACCAGGAGCTTGACCTTCTCGTCGGACCCGGCAGAGCCGATGACCCTCGAGGCGCCCTTGAGCTTGGCGATCTGGCCGACCTGGCTGCCCACGGCACCCGCGGCGCCGGAGACGAAGACCGAGTCGCCCTCCTTGAAGGACGCGGTGCGCAGCAGGCCGGCGTAGGCGGTGAGGCCGGTCATGCCGAGGACGCCGAGGTAGGTGGAGAGCGGGGCGAGGTCGGGGTCGACCTTGACCGCACCCTTGGCGTCGATGGTCGCGTACTCGCGCCAGCCGCCGAAGTGCAGGACGTGGTCGCCGGCCGCGAAGCCCTCGGCGTTCGACTCGACGACCTCGCCGACCGCGCCGCCCTGCATGACCTTGCCCAGCTCGAAGGGGGCGACGTACGACTTGGCGGCGCTCATGCGGCCGCGCATGTACGGGTCGACGGACAGGTACTTGTTCCGCACCAGCACCTGGCCCTCGCCCGGGGTCCGGGTCTCGGTCTCCACCAGGGCGAAGTCCTCGGGCTTCGGCCAGCCGACCGGGCGGCTGAGCAGGTGCCATTCGCGGTTGATCATCACAAGTGCCTTTCCTCGTGCGGGGGTGATTCGCATACTGCCAAATACTTCAGTACCTGAAACAACCATGCTCCTGAATATTTCATGTTGTCAAGTAACGGGGTACGCTTGAGCCCATGGCCACACCCGAAAAGACGCACAAGACGCGCCGCACCGACCCCGTGACCATGGAGGTCGTCGAGCTGATCGGCGACGTCGTGGCGCGGTTCTACGAGGACTACGAGGAGGCGGCGGGCGACCACACGCTGACCGGCGCGCAGGCCCGGCTGCTCAGCCTGCTGTCCCTGGAGCCGTTGCCGATGCGCAAGCTGGCGCAGAAGCTGAAGTGCGAGCCGTCGAACGTCACGGGGATCGTGGACCGGCTGGAGGCGCGCGGGCTGGTGGAGCGCCGCCCCGACCCCGCCGACCGGCGCGTGAAGCTGGCGGCGGCCACGGACGAGGGGCGCCGGGTGGCCCGTAGCCTGCGGGAGTCGCTGCGGTTCGCCCGCGAGCCGCTCGCGGGGCTGTCGGACGAGGAGCGGCTGGCATTGCGCGGACTACTGCGACGGATGCTGGAAGTCTGAGCCGGGTCACCCGCGGGCATCTGAGCCTGGCGGCTCAGGAGCACCTCAGGAACACCACCACAGGATCTGCTTGCACGTCTCCGAAGGTGACGGTGTCGGGCTCGGGTCCGAGGACGACGGCTCCGAGGACGGGGTGGTCGTCGGGTCCGCCGAGGACGTCGACGCGGGGGACGTGCTGCCGTCGCCGCTGCCCGTCATGGGCGCCTTCGACACATCGGGATCCTTCGTGCCCGTCGGGGATGCCGAGGGGGACGCGGACCGGGACGCGGAGGCGTCCGGGGACGCCGTGGCCGTATCGGTGCCCACGGTCTTCGTGACGTCCAGGGGCTCGGCCGTCCCGCTCGCCTCCGAGTCCGCCCCGCCCTCCGCCGACGCGCCCGGTGCCGCGGACCTCTGGGTCGAGAACGGCGCGTCCGTGCCCAGTTCGGCCAGGCTCAGGCCGCCCGCCGCCAGTAGAAAACCGGCCGTTATCAGGAGCACCCGGCGCCGTCGTCGACGGTGCGCCGCGGCCTTGCGATCGCGACGGCTCGCGTCCGCCGCGCCCGGGCCCCCACTGTCACCGTCTCCCCGGCCGCGCCCGCGGTTCCTACGGCGCGCGGCACGCCCCTGGTGTTCGCCGTCCGCATCGCCTTCTTCATGCGCGTCGTGCGCGTCACGCGCATCGTGCGCGCCCTCACCCGCGCCCTCGCGCGAGGCGTCGTCCGTTTGCGAACGCGCGTCAACTCCCCGCGCGCGCACGTGAGTCGACTCGGCTGTTGCTTGGGCTGGTACGCCGCACCCCGGGCACGCGAGGGCGCCGTTCAGGTGCCGGCCGCAGGGGTGGCAGTAGTCCATGACGCCGGAAGACTAAGTTCCTCACAGGTAACGTTCATAGGCGCGCCTGTGAAAGTTGTGTAGGGAACAGACGACAATCGACACGAACCGACACGACTGGCCGGGACCACGATCGAAACCCTTGCCGAAACCGTTACGCGTTCGACCCATTGACACTCCCGCCCTGGCGTCCTTACTGTCTGCCCAGCATTTCGAACGTGAGCCGAAATTTCGAACAGCACTGAAGAGCACAGGGGGCATCTGCCGTGCGCATCACGGGAATCAGCACGCACGTGGTCGGGACGCCATGGCGCAATCTGACGTACGTCCAAGTGCACACCGACGAGGGCGTCACCGGCGTCGGCGAGACCCGGATGCTGGGCCACACCGACGCGCTGATCGGTTACCTGCGCGAGGCCGAGGCAAACCACATTCTCGGTTCCGATCCGTTCGCGGTGGAAGACCTCGTACGCCGGATGAAGTACGGCGACTACGGGCGCGCGGGTGAAATCGTCATGTCCGGCATCGCCGTGATCGAGATGGCCTGCTGGGACATCAAGGGCAAGGCCCTCGGCGTCCCGGTGTGGCAGCTGCTCGGCGGCAAGGTCACCGACAAGGTGAAGGCGTACGCCAACGGCTGGTACACCACCGAGCGGACCCCGGAGGCCTACCACAAGGCCGCCCAGGGGGTCGTCGAGCGCGGCTACAAGGCGCTGAAGATCGACCCCTTCGGCACCGGGCACTTCGAACTCGACCACGCGCAGACCCTGTACGCGGTCTCCCTCATCGAGGCCGTGCGGGACGCGATCGGTCCGGACGCCGAGCTGATGCTGGAGATGCACGGCCGGTTCTCGCCGTCCACCGCCGTACGGCTGGCGCACGAACTCGCGCCGTTCAAGCCCGCGTGGCTGGAGGAGCCGGTTCCGCCGGAGAACCTGAAGGCGCTGGAGAAGGTCGCCGCCAAGGTGGACATCCCCATCGCCACGGGTGAGCGCATCCACGACCGCATCGAGTTCCGCGAGCTGTTCGAGAGCCAGGCCGTCGACATCATCCAGCCCGACGTCGGTCACATCGGCGGCATCTGGGAGACCCGCAAGCTCGCCGCGACCGCCGAGGCGCACTACGTCCTCGTCGCCCCGCACAACGTCGGCGGACCGGTCCTGACCGCCGCCTCGCTCCAAGTCGGCTTCTCCTCCCCGAACTTCAAGATCCTGGAGCACTTCAACGACTTCGCGGACGCGGAGATCAAGAAGGTCGTCAAGGGTGCGCCCGAGGTGATCGACGGCTACTTCCACCTCTCGGACGCGCCCGGTCTCGGCGTCGAGCTGGACACCGACGCGGCAGCCGAATTCCCGCAGCAGCAGGCGCGGTTCGACCTGTGGGCGGACGGCTGGGAGCAGCGCAAGCCGAAGGGCTCGAAGTGAGCACCGCGGTCGTCATCGCGGCACCGGGCGAGCACCGGCTGACCGCGCACGAGCCCCGGCAGCCGGACGCGGGCGAGGCGCTGGTGCGCGTCCACGCGGTCGGCATCTGCGGCAGCGACCGCGAGGTGTACCAGGGCAACAGGCCCGAGGGATACGTCCGTTACCCCCTCACCCCGGGCCACGAGTGGTCCGGCACGGTGGAGGCGGTCGGCACCGGGGTGCCGTCAACTCTCGTCGGCCGCAAGGTCGTCGGCGAAGGCTTCCGCAACTGCCAGGTCTGCGACCGCTGCCACGCGGGCGAGACAACGTTGTGCACTGCGGGCTACGAGGAGACCGGCTTCACCCAGCCCGGGGCGATGGCCACCACCCTCACCCTGCCCGCCCGGCTGCTCCATGTCCTCCCGGACGAGGCCGACTTGACGGCGGCGGCGCTGCTGGAGCCGGCGGCCTGCATCGCGGCGGCGGCGCTGAAGGCGAACGCGCGGCCGGGTGAGCGGGTCGCGGTGGTCGGCACCGGCACGCTCGGGATGTTCGCGGTGCAGTTCCTGAAGGCGGGCTCCCCCGCCGAGTTGCTCGTGGTGGGCACCCGGCCCGACCGCGAGAAGCTGTCGAAGGAATTCGGCGCGAGCCGATTCCTCACCAGGGACCAGGAGTTGCCCGACGACTTCGACGTCGTGATCGAGACCGCCGGGTCCGCGTCCGCCGCGCGCACCGCCGCCTCCCTGCTCCGGCGCGGCGGACGCCTGGTCCTCACCGGCATCCCGGCGCCGGGCGCCGAGGGTCTCGACCCGACCGATCTCGTCGTACGGCAGCTGGAGGTGCACACCGTCTTCGGGGCACCGCCGGACGCCTGGGCGCACACGGTCCGGGTCTTCGGGGCGGGCTTGCTCGATCCACTCCCCCTGGTCACCCATGAGCTGCCGCTCGCCGAGTTCCCGCAGGCCATCGAGCTGGTGGGGTCCGGCGATCCCCAGGTCGGCAAGGTGCTGCTGCGGCCGTAGGAAACCCCAGCCGTGCGCCGGCACGGAGTGACCTGACCACCCCGTGCCGGCGTACCACCAGAGCTTTTTTCTACCCCGAGCCGCGAACCTCGTCCGAAATACCGAACGCGAAGGACAGCAAGTGACCGACACCGCCACGGCAGCCCGCAGGCCCGGGGAGCAGGCGCTCTCCGCGCTCGGCCTGGGCGCGCCCGCCCTCGACCCCGCCGACGCCTCGACCCACACCTTCCCCGGCGGCGGTCGCTGGCGCACCGAGATCCCCTCGTGCGAGGGTCCCGAGGCGCTGGCGGTCATCCTCAAGGAGTCCTCGCGGCTCGACGTGCCGATCCACCGGATCAGCCAGGGCAGCGGCGTGTGGATGCTGACCGACTCCGAGATCACCGAGATGGTCGAGGCCGCCGGTGAACGCGACATCGAGCTCTGCCTGTTCACCGGTCCGCGCGGGACGTGGGACATCGGCGGTTCGGTCCGCTCCGACTCGCGTGGCGGTGGCCTGCGTGCCCGGGGTCACGACGCGGTCGCCGGGTGCATCGAAGACGCCGTCCGCGCAACGGAGTTGGGCGTCAAGTGCCTGCTCGTCGCGGACGAGGGCGTGCTGTGGACGTTGCACCGGGCGCGGGTGGCCGGGATCATCCCGGCCGACACGACGCTCAAGGTCTCGGCGCTGATCGGGCCGGTCAACCCGGCGGCGTACGCGGTGTACGAGCGACTGGGCGCCGACTCTCTCAACGTGCCCAGCGATCTGACGCTGGATCACCTCACGGAGATCCGCCGGGTTTCCGCTGCCCCCATGGACATGTACATCGAGGCGCCCGACGACCTCGGTGGCTACATCCGGATGTACGAGGTCGCGGAACTGATCCGCCGGGGCGCTCCGCTGTACCTGAAGTTCGGCCTCTCCAAGGCGCCCGGTATCTACCCGTGGGGCACCCACCTGCGGGACGTCACGCTCGACACGGCGCGGGAACGGGTTCGTCGGGGGCGGCTCGCCCTCGACCTGCTGGCCAGGCACGGCGCGGACGGGGACATGGCTCCGCTCGGGTCCAGGTTGCCGGGGTCTCTGCACCGTTTCCCCGTCGAGAGTGCCACTGGATGAGCGTTGGGGGCTGCGGGCCGGCTGTGGCTGGTCGCGCAGTTCCCCGCGCCCCTTAGAAGCGCAGGCCGACCGGTGTTTTTCGGGGGCGCGGGGAACTGCGCGACCAGCCCCCACCGGGCCGCACCACACAACACAACCGGCACCACCCCAAAACAAAACACTCCCCGCATCCTGAACCACCCCCCACGCACTCGCTGCACTCTCAACGACGAGAAGAATGAGGCCAGTTCACATGCGCATCCGCAGAAGCCGCGCCCTCCCCCTCATAGCCGGCGCCGCCACCCTCGCGCTGACCCTGTCCGCGTGCGGGCAGAGCGGCTCGGGCGGCAGCAAGGAGAAGGAGAGCAGCGCCAAGGGCGGCACGATCGGCATCGCGATGCCGACGAAGTCCTCCGCGCGCTGGATCTCCGACGGCGACAACATGGTCAAGGACCTCAAGACCAAGGGCTACAAGACCAAGCTGGTCTACGGCGAGGACGACCCGGACACCCAGGTCTCCCAGATCGAGAACATGATCACCCAGGGCGTCAAGGGCCTGATCATCGCGGCGATCGACAACAAGTCCCTGAACAACGTGCTCCAGGAAGCCGCCGCCGCGAAGATCCCGGTCATCGCCTACGACCGCCTCATCCTCGGCACGAAGAACGTCGACTACTACGCGTCGTTCGACAACACCAAGGTCGGTGTCCTCCAGGCCACTTACATCGTCAAGAAGCTCGGTCTGGACGCCGGCAAGAAGGGCCCGTTCAACATCGAGCTGTTCGCCGGCTCGAACGACGACAACAACACCAAGTACTTCTTCAACGGCGCGATGAGCGTGCTCCAGCCGTACATCGACCAGAAGGTACTGGTCGTCAAGTCCGGGCAGACCGCGCTGAACAAGGTCACCACCCTGCGCTGGGACGGCACCAAGGCGCAGAACCGCATGGAGGACATCCTCACCGGCTCCTACAAGAGCGGCCGGGTCGACGCGGTGCTGTCGCCCTACGACGGCATCTCCATCGGCATCCTGTCCGCGCTGAAGTCGGACGGCTACGGCTCCTCCAGCAAGCCGCTGCCGGTGATCACCGGCCAGGACGCCGAGCTGGCCTCGGTGAAGTCGATCATCGCCGGCGAGCAGACGCAGACGGTCTACAAGGACACCCGCGAGCTGGCCAAGGTCGCGGACACCATGATCGACGACGTCCTCAACAAGAAGACGCCGCAGACCAACGACACCAAGACCTACGACAACGGCACCAAGGTCGTCCCCGCCTACCTGCTGCAGCCGGTGAGCGTCGACAAGACGAACTACGAGGACGTGCTGGTCAAGGGCGGGTACTACACGGACGCTCAACTCAAGTAAGTCCGCGGCCAGTTACCCGACCCCACACTTGATTGGTAGGCACGACCATGGCGGGACCCGTCCTGGAAATGCGCTCGATCGTCAAGACCTTTCCCGGTGTAAAAGCGCTGTCGGACGTCACGTTGACGGTCCGTCAGGGCGAGGTCCACGCCATCTGCGGTGAGAACGGCGCCGGGAAGTCCACCCTGATGAAGGTGCTCTCCGGCGTCCATCCGCACGGCAGTTACGAGGGCGACATCCTCTTCGAAGGGGAGGAGTGCCGCTTCCGCGACATCAGGGCCAGCGAGCACCGCGGCATCGTCATCATCCACCAGGAACTGGCACTGGTGCCGTTCCTCTCCATCGCGGAGAACATCTTCCTCGGCAACGAGCACGCCTCGCGCGGGCTCATCAACTGGAACGAGACCCTGCGGCACGGCACCGAACTGCTGCGCCGGGTGGGCCTGAGCGACCACCCGGAGACCCGCGTCGCCGACATCGGCGTGGGCAAGCAGCAGCTCGTCGAGATCGCGAAGGCGCTGTCGAAGAAGGTGAAACTGCTCATCCTGGATGAGCCGACGGCGGCCCTGAACGACGAGGACAGCGGCAAACTCCTCGATCTCATCCTGGAGTTGAAGAAGCAGGGCATCACCTGCATCATCATCTCGCACAAGCTGAACGAGATCCGCAGGGTCGCCGACTCGGTGACGATCCTGCGCGACGGCCGCTCCATCGAGACGCTCGACGTGAAGGCGCCGGAGACGACCGAGGAGCGGATCATCTCCGGCATGGTCGGCCGCGACCTCGACCACCGCTTCCCCGAACGCACCCCGTACGAGGGGAAGCCCGAGGCGGCGCCCGCCATGGAGATCCGCGGCTGGACCGTGTTCCACCCGATCGACCAGCAGCGCAAGGTAGTTGACGATGTGTCAATAAATGTGCGCAGGGGTGAGATCGTCGGCATCGCCGGACTCATGGGCGCCGGCCGCACCGAACTCGCGATGAGCGTCTTCGGACGCTCCTACGGCCGCTACGCCGGCGGCACGGTCCTCAAGGACGGCCAGGAGATCCGGACCAAGTCCGTCGCGGAGGCGGTCGGACACGGCATCGCCTATGTCACCGAGGACCGCAAGCACTACGGCCTCAACCTCATCGACACGATCAACCGGAACATCTCGCTGGCCGCCCTGAACAAGGTCGCCAAGCGCGGTGTGGTCGACGAGCAGGAGGAGCGGCAGGTCGCCGAGCGGTTCCGCAAGTCCATGAACATCAAGGCGCCGACCGTCTTCGAGCGGGTGGGCAAGCTGTCCGGCGGCAACCAGCAGAAGGTCGTCCTCAGCAAGTGGATCTTCGCGGGGCCCGAGGTGCTGATCCTGGACGAACCCACGCGCGGCATCGACGTGGGCGCCAAGTACGAGATCTACACGGTCATCGACCAACTCGCCGCCGAGGGCAAGGCGGTGGTCTTCATCTCCTCCGAACTGCCGGAGCTGCTCGGCATGTGCGACCGCATCTACACGATGGCGGCGGGCCGGCTGACCGGTGAGGTGCCCCGGGCCGAGGCCACGCAGGAAGTGCTGATGCGCCAGATGACGAAGGACAAAGAGGTAACCCGATGAGCACGGACGTCACCGACAAGAGCCCGGCGGCGGCACCGCCGGGCAAGGGCGGATCGGGCACGGACGGCGGTCTTCTACAGCTGATACTCGGCGGCCTGCGCCGCAACATGCGGCAGTACGGCATGCTGATCGCCCTCGGTCTGATCGTGATCCTCTTCGAGGTCTGGACCGGTGGGGACCTGCTGCTGCCGCGCAACGTCTCCAACCTGGTGCTGCAGAACAGCTACATCCTGATCCTCGCGATCGGCATGATGCTGGTCATCATCGCCGGGCACATCGACCTGTCGGTCGGTTCGCTGACGGCGTTCGTGGGCGCCTTCGCGGCGGTCCTGATGGTCAATCACCATGTGGCGTGGCCGGTCGCGTTGGTGCTGTGCCTGCTGATGGGCGCCGTAGCCGGCTCGGTGCAAGGCCTGTTGATCGCCTACGCGGGCATACCGTCCTTCATCGTCACCCTCGCCGGAATGCTGCTCTTCCGCGGCCTCACCGAGATCCTGCTCCAGGGCCAGACGCTGGGCCCCTTCCCCAACGGCCTGCAGAAGATCGGCAACGGCTTCCTGCCCGCGGTCGGCCCGAACACCAACTACCACAACATCACCCTGCTGTTGGGCTTCGTGATGATCGCCGCGGTGGTGTGGCAGGAGGTGCGCGACCGGCGCCGCCAGCAGGAGTTCTCGCTCGACGTGGCACCCGCCAAGCTGTTCCTGCTCAAGCTCGTCGCGATCGTCGCCGCGATCCTCTGGCTCACCCTGCTGCTCGCCAGCTACGACGGTGCGCCGATCATCCTGATCATCCTCGGTGTCCTGGTGGCCGGTTACGGCTACGTGATGCGCAACACCGTCTTCGGCCGCCACATCTACGCGATCGGCGGCAATCTGCCGGCCGCGCAGTTGTCCGGCGTCAAGGACAAGCGCGTCACCTTCCAGGTGTTCCTGAACATGGGCGTGCTCGCGGCCCTGGCGGGTCTGGTGGTCACCTCCCGCCTCAACGCGGCCTCGCCGAAGGCGGGCGACGGCTTCGAACTGGAGGCCATCGCCTCCTCGTTCATCGGTGGCGCGTCCATGAGCGGCGGTGTCGGCACCGTCCTCGGTGCCATCATCGGCGGTCTCGTCCTCGGCGTGCTGAACAACGGCATGAACCTCCTCAGCGTCGGCACCGACTGGCAACAGGTCATCAAGGGCCTCGCCCTGCTGACCGCGGTCGGCTTCGATGTGTGGAACAAACGCAAGTCCGGTTCGTAAGTCCAGACTGGGCCCCGCACGTCTGTCATTCGCACAGCACGGCGGGGCCCCTTCCATGTGCAGGAGCCGCTCAATGGAACTGAACAGACGCACGGTCATTGCAGGCGCGGCGGCAGCGGGTGTCGCCGCGAGCGCACTCGGTACGGGTACGGCGCAGGCAGCAACCTCGGGAGGCGGTAAGAAGCCCGTGAAGGAACTCTTCGGCACCCTCGCCGACGGGAGCAAGGTCTACCGCTGGTCGCTGGAGAACGGCGGCACCCGGCTCAAGGTGCTGTCGTGGGGCGGAGTCGTCCAGTCCCTCGAACTCCCGGACCGGCACGGCAAGTACGCCAACGTGTCGCTCGGCTTCGACAACATCGCCGACTACGTGGCGAAGACCCCGTACTTCGGCGCGCTCATCGGCCGCTACGGAAACCGCATCGCCAAGGGCCAGTTCACCCTCGACGGCAAGAGCTACCAGCTCTCCGTCAACGACGGGGTCAACAGCCTGCACGGCGGCACCCAGGGCTTCGACAAGCACATCTGGGACGTGGAGGGCTTCACCTCCGGTTCCGACGTCGGCCTGCACCTGTACTACACCAGCGTCGACGGCGAGATGGGCTACCCCGGCACCCTCAAGGTGAAGGTGACGTACACGCTCAACAAGCACGGCGACTGGCGCATCGACTACGAGGCCACCACCGACAAGGCCACGGTCGTCAACCTGACCAGCCACGTCTACTGGAACCTCGCCGGCGAGGGCAGCGGGACCATCGAGCACCACGAGCTCACGATCCCCGCGTCCCGCTACACGCCGACCGACTCGGGGCTGATCCCCACGGGCGAGTTGGCCAAGGTCTCCGCCACCCCCTTCGACTTCCGCAAGACGAAGCCGATCGGCCGTGACATCCGGGCCGGGCATGTCCAGCAGGTGCAGGCCAAGGGCTACGACCACAACTGGGCCCTCGACAAGGGCATCACCGCGAAGCCCGAGCATGCCGCGACCCTGCACGACCCGCACTCCGGCCGCACCCTGAAGATCGCCAGCGACCAGCCGGGGCTGCAGTTCTACACCGGCAACTTCCTCGACGGCACGCTGACCGGCACCGGCGGCCACACCTACCGCCAGGGCGACGCGCTCTGCCTGGAGACCCAGCACTTCCCGGACTCGCCGAACCACGCGAACTTCCCGTCGACAGTGCTGCGGCCGGGGCAGACGTACAAGACGTCGACGATCCACACCTTCAGCTCCTGAAGCCTCACAGCTGAAACACAGTTCGGACCCGGGGTTCCCGAACTCACACCATTTTCACATCCGTTGAACAGTGCCACACCTGTCTCCGTACTTAAGGGCGGCCCGTGCTCCCCCGCGCGGGCCACCCAAGACGACGGGCCCGGTCGTCCCCGCCGGGCCCGCCTTCATACGGAGGTTCCATTGGCCGACTCCAACGTCACCTCGCTGTTCCGCAGTACGGCGGCGCACAGCCCGTCGATGGCAGCGCTGGCGCGTGAGAGCGACGGCACAGGCCCGGTGGACTTCTGTATCCCGTGCAACCCGTACTTCCCCACCCCCGCCATGTTCGACGACATGGCGGCCCGGCTGCGCGAGATCATCACGTACTACCCGAGCAGCGCCGACACCATCACGGCCGAGTTGTGCAACCTGCTCCAACTCCCGCCGAGCTGCGTCGCGATGGGCAACGGTTCCACCGAACTGATCACCTGGATCGACCACTTGATGGTCCGCGAGTCCCTCGCCATCCCCGTCCCCACCTTCGGCCGCTGGACCGACCAGCCCATGGAGACCGGCAAGCGGGTCGACATGTTCCCGCTCCAGGAGTCCAGCGGCTTCGCCCTCGACCTCACGCAGTACGCGGAGTTCATCCGCAAGCGCAACACCAAGGTCGCCGTCATCTGCAACCCGAACAACCCCGACGGCGGCTATCTGCACAAGCAGGCGCTCGTCCAGTTCATGGACGCGATGGCCGACCTGGACCTCATCGTCATCGACGAGTCGTTCCTCGAGTTCGCCGACGCGGAGGTCGAACCCAGCGTCGTACAAGAGGCGATGCTCCGCCCCAACGTGGTCGTCCTGCGCAGCCTCGGCAAGAACTTCGGCCTGCACGGCATACGGTTCGGCTACCTCGTCGCCAACCCCGCCCTCGCCGGCCGCATACGCTCCATGCTCCCGAAGTGGAACCTCAACGCCTTCGCGGAACACGTGGTGTTCATCCTCAAGGAGCACGGCGCGGAGTACGCGCAGAGCCTCCAGCAGGTGCGCCGCGACCGACTCGACATGGCGAGCCATCTTTCCGCGCTGCCCGGCCTGACGGTCTACCCGTCGCAGGGCAACTTCCTCTTCGTGCGCCTCCCCGTGGGCGCCGAAGGCACCGTGGTCCGGGACCGGATGCTCACCGAGCACCGCATCCTGGTCCGCGAGTGCGGCAACAAGATCGGTTCGTCCAGCCGCTTCCTGCGGCTCGTGGTGCGCCCCCAGGTGGATGTGCGTCGCCTGGTGTCCGGCCTGGAACAGGTGCTCTACGGGACCAGGAGGGGAGCCGCCGTGCCCGAGCTGGGTACAGGGACCAACTACAGCTCGGGTACGGCGGCCGTGGATCGCCTCGTCGGTGCGACGAACGGGGCGGGGATGCAGATGCCCGCGGCGGTCACCCAGATGCAGCCGCAGCCTGTGCCGATGCAGGTACCGGCGGCCGCGCCTGCTCAGCCGCAACCCCAGCCCCAGCCCCAACCTCAGTACCAGCCGATGGTTGCCGCCGCGCAGGTTCAGCAGATGCCGATGACCGCGATGGCCGACCAGTCGAACGGGATGGGGATGCCGATGATGCAGATGCCGCAACAGATGCCACAACCGGTGCCGCAGCAGATGCCCCAGCAGCAGCCCTACGGTGTGCCTGCGCCGGCGCCGGCCATGGCACCGGTGGCGCAAGGGCCCACTCCGACCGGGGTGCCTGCGCGTAATGGGCTTACCGCCGCGCAGGTTCGGGGGGCTACCAGTCCCAATGGGATGCAGAACTTGGCGCCGGCGCCTGCTACTGGGTGGCCTAATGCGCAGAGTTGGCCGAATGCTGCGGGGATGGGGCAGGCGGGGTAGGGGTTCGTTGTCGGGTGCGGGTGCATGGGGGCTGGTCGCGCAGTTCCCCGCGCCCCTAGGGGGTTGACCTCACGGCGTTGATCAGTGACGCCCCTAGCGGTAGCGCGTCGCAACCCTGTACCTCGAAGCCTGCCTTCTCCAGCAGCCGCCGGTAATGGTCCTCGTCGCGTTCCCGGCCCCCCACGTTGCACAGCATGTGGACGTCCCACGCCACCGCCGTCGGGGTGGGCAACAGGCGTTCCACCAGCAGGAGTCGGGTGCCTGGGCGCATTGCCTCCGCGCATCGCTGGAGGATTGTCAGGCAACGTTCGTCGTCCCAGTCGTGGAGGACTCGGGACAGGAGGTAGACGTCTCCGCCCTTCGGTACCGACTTCGTGAAGTCGCCTGATACGAAGGTGCAGCGCTCCGTCAGTTCCTTGCGGGCCGCCTCCAGGGCCTCCGGGCGTTCGTACAGCACGCCCTCCAGGTGGGCGTGGGTTCGTAGCAACCGGCCCAGCAGCGCGCCGTTTCCGCCGCCCACGTCGACCACGCGTCGTACGGCCGAGAAGTCGACCAGGGTGGGGACCGGCGTGAACATCTCGGCGCTGGCCGCCATCGCGCGGTGGAACAGGGGTCCCAGTTCGGGGTGTTCGGCGAAATACGTGAAGTGGTGTTGGCCGTAGCGGTGGGCGAAAGCTTCCTGCCCGGTGCGTACGGAGTGGGTCAGGCCGGCGAAGGAGTCGTAGAACGGGCCGGCGTAGAGCTGGGCGAGCGGGTGGAGGGAGAACTCGGTTGCTGTGCGCAGGGGTTGGCCGGCGGCGGTGAGGTGGTAGGTGTCGCCGGCCGAGGTCAGGAGGCCGAGGGTGGTGAGGTAGCGGAGGAGGCGTCGTAGCGCGTCCGGGTCGGTCGAGGTCAGGTGGGCCAGGGTGTCGGCCGTCATGCGCGGGTGGTCCGCCAGGTGGTCGGCGATCCTCAACTCGGCCATCGTGGCGACCGCTTGGGTGGCCCAGGCTCCGGTCATGACGGTGAGCAGGGTGGTTGTCGGGTCGGGGAGCGGCTCGTGGCGGCCGGGGAGGCGGAGTTCGAAGCGGCGGTGGGTGCTGGTGCGGTGGTAGAGGACGGTGACGTTCTCGTGGCCGTTGTAGCCGCCGCCGTCGGGGACCGCGCCGCCGCGTTCCCTGAGGAGGGTTCGTAGGCCTGCGGGGACGACCGGGCCGGGGGCGGTGACCGCGAAGGCGTGGTGCGACTCGTGTTCGGCCTCGCGTTCGTCCGCCGCTACGGCCTCCAGCGCGGAGTCCGGGGCGACGGGGAGCGCGAAGATCTCCACGCTGCGCCCGGCGACCGCCACGTGCACGATGCCCACCGGGATGTCGGCGAGGGCTGGGCCGTAGCGGCGGGCGAGGCGGTCGCGGACCACCACGCTCGGGGAGACGGGGCCCGGTGCGAGGCCGAGGCGGCGGAGTTCCTCGCAGAGGCCGTCGAGGGAGTCGGGGAAGACGAGTACGGCGGTGTGGTCGAAGACCAAGTGGCGGGAGACGTCCGCCCGTTCGGCGATGGTGAGGTCCGGGAGCAGTTCGGCCAGGACGTCGTCCGTGTCGTGGGCCTCGACATAGGCGGCCGCTCGCTGGATGCGGGCCACGTCGGCCTCGGCGAGGCGCGCCTGTACGACGGGGAAGTTCATGTGGGGGGTCCCTCGGTTCAGATGCCGGTGTAGTTCTCGGCGAAGAAGTCCTGATGCGTGCGGGAGGTGCGCAGGCTGTCGAGGCGGGCGTACTGGAGCGCGCGGCCGTAGCGGGCCTCGGCCTCGTCGGTGTCCTCGGCGGACGGGCCGTGCAGCAGCGTGCTCATCCAGTGGGAGAACTCGTGGGCCCGCCAGACGCGCGGCAGACAGTCGGCGGCGTAGCGGGCGAGGCCGCTGTCGTCGTCGTGGTTGAGGACGCGCGCGAACGCCTCGGCGAGACGTTCCGCCTGGAGTACGGCGAGGTTGGCGCCCTTGGCGGCGGAGGGGCTGATGAGTCCGGCGGCGTCGCCCGCCAGCCAGAGTCGTCCGGTGCCCGGCCGGTCCAGTACGTCGGAGCGCAGGTCGACGACCGCCGTCTCCAGGACGGGACCGTCCTTGAGCGGACCGAACTCGGCGGTCCTGAGCCGGGTCGCCAGCTCGGTCCAGATCCGGTCCTCGCTCCAGTCGGCGGGATCGGTGCCGCGCGGGCACTGGAGGTAGTAGCGGGTGACGGTGTCCGTGCGGGCCATGTGCCCGGCGAATCCGCGTGCGTGCAGGGCGTATCCGACGGCCGCGAGGCTGGGCGGGGCCGCGACCAGGACCGCCAGCCAGCTCACCCCGTGGTCCCGGCGGGCCGTCCGGGTACCCAGTGCCGCGAGGGCCGCGCGGCCCACTCCCCGGTGTCCGTCGCAGCCGGCGACATAGCGCCCGGTCACGTCGGCGCCGTCGCGTACCCGTACCCGGCCCTCGGAGATCTCCTCGACCTCGGCGTCGA
The DNA here is from genome assembly GCF_000716435.1 of Streptomyces xylophagus. Classification (GTDB taxonomy): domain Bacteria; phylum Actinomycetota; class Actinomycetes; order Streptomycetales; family Streptomycetaceae; genus Streptomyces; species Streptomyces xylophagus. The sequence goes on along the minus strand of NZ_JNWO01000045.1, from coordinate 34,562 downwards.
AGCGGATCTCGCCGCCGCGCCGGAGGTACTCGGCCAGCAGGTCCCGTACCAACTCCTGCTGGGGGTAGACGGTGTGGACCTCGCCGCGACCCAACTGGCCGTAGTCGAGGGTGAATTCACCCTGCTCGCTGCGGAAGAGGCAGGTCCGGTGGGACCGGCCCCGAGTCAACAGCCCTTCGGCCAGGCCGTGTTGGGTCAGTACGCGGACGGAGTGGGCGGCCAGGAATCCCGCCCTGGCCCGCCCCTCCACCGCCTTGCGTTCGCGTCGTTCCAGGATCACGCAGTCGATACCGTGGTCCAGGAGCAGGTTCCCCAGGACCAGCCCCGCCGGGCCTGCCCCGACGATCACCACCCCGGTCCGTGCCCCGGAGTTGAATCGTTTCCCCACATCCACCCCTGATCTTGCTTTTTCGGCCAAGGGGTTTCATATCAGCCAGATCAGGATGATGAGGAATTGAAAGTGACCATGTAGCCCATAAGGTCCAATTGGGCATATGTCACTGGCTGTTGTCGTCAGTGGTCGTTCTCGAGGTGCAGCTTCAGCAGGTCCACGCCGTAGTCGCCCCCGTTGGGGGTGCGGATGATGGTGTGGATGTGCTCCTGGGACGGGGTGCCGCCGCCCATGCCCATGCCGCCGCCGGGAGGGCCACCACCGTTCGAACTCGCGCTGGCACTGGCACTGGCACTGGCGCTCGGGCTGGCGGAGGAGGCCTCGTGGTAGAAGAGCGGGGCCTGGGCGTCGTACTCGATCAGCACGACCGGGCTGTGGATGCGGTAGTAGAAGGCGGACGTGTCCTTGGTCTCGCCCATCCAGTAGAAGTACGTGTCGTCGAGGTGCTTCTCCACCTCGGTCATCTTGACCTCGGCGTGGCCCTCGTTGATGTAGCCGACGTACACCTGGGCCACGGCCAGCAGCTTCTTCCGCTGGGCGGCGGTGAGTTCGGAGCCGCGCACGCCCTCGTAGGCGAGCTTGAGGTTGTCCGAACCCGCCCCGGCCTTCATGTCCTCGTTGCCGTTGCCCTGCGAGGAGACCGCCTTGGCGAGCTGCGCCTTGGTGAGGGAGCGGATCATCGCCAGGCCGGCCGTCGTCTCCGGCCGGAACAGGGTGATCTTCTCGCCCTTGTACGTGGCCGTGGTCGGCTCGGACCCCATGAAGGTCGGTGTCATCACGACCTGGTCGCCGAGCACGAAGTAGTTGATGGCGACGTGGTGACCCTCGTACTGGAAACCCCACGGCTTCGTGGTCGACGGGGTGCCCATGAAGGTGAAGAAGTAGTGGCCCTCGGTCAGCGTCTTCTGGTTGCCGCCGTTGGAGTCGCCGAGGAACTGGTTGAGCTTCATGATGTTGCGGGTCTGGGTGAGACCGTCGGCGGAGAGCGCGACACCGAGCAGCGCGTACCCGAGGTTGCGCTTCTTGTCGGTCAGGTCGCCCATGCGGACGCCCTTGCGGTCGTAGCCGTCGACGTTGCTCCAGGCCGTCCACTCGTCGGCGTCGACGTCGAACGTGCAGGACTTGCGCTCCTTCGCGGAGAGCCCGTCGAGGAACGCCTGCGCCGCCTTGACCAGTCCGTCCGTGGACACACCGGTCGAGTGGATCGTGAACAGGTCGTCGACGACCTTGCCGTCGGCGGTGACGCCCTTGAGGTCCTTGTACTTCACCTGGGAGACCCCGGGGCCCATGCCGCCACCCCCACCACCACCGGCTCCGGGCCCGCCCGAGGGCATACCGCTCGGGGCGCCGGACTGTGCGGCGGAGGACGAACTCGCCGTGTCCGACGAGTCGTTGGAGCATCCGGTCATGGTCGCCACGGCGGCGACACCTCCGGCGAGCAGCGCCTTGTTCATGAACCAGCGGCGGCTGCGCTCGGATGCGGGGGTGTGGGGTCGGTGTCCATGCATGCGGATGAGAATCCACGCCGAACCTGAAGCGTTCTTGTCAGGAACCTGTGAGAGAAGGCTACTCAGTGACGCCGGGCCCGGTGGGGAGCGACGGCGTCCCCCGGCCGACCCGCTGGGCGGACCACATCATCCCGAGGCCGCCAAGAGCCGTCGCCGTGGTGACGGCTGTCAGCACCATGGAGACCGCCGGGTCGACAGGCGCCAGTGCGACCACCGCGTGGTACAGGACGACGACACCGAACAAGATGTATCCCGCGCCCCACAGCCGAGGCCTGATCACCTTGCCGACCAACCAGGGAAGCACCCGCGTCGACGTGACGGCCGCGATGCCCACGGCGAGACAGAAGAAGGCGGTGACGAAAAGCAGCACGTTCAGGGCTATGAGCACCGGCCAATCATCGCACCGGTGGGGCGCCTTGGAAACGGGACAACCAGCGTGGCACGTCGACCTCCGCGCGGACGGTTTTCCCCAACGGCTCCCGGTCCACCACCTCCCACCGGTCCGCGAGCGCGCCGACGAGCACGAGCCCGCGCCCGGACTCCGCCAGCGGCAACGGCTCCCGTACGGCCCCGGGTCCCGGGGGACGCGGCCCACTGCGGGTGTCGGTGACTTCGATCCGGACGCTCCCGGTGACGAGGGAGAGCCGCAGTTCGAAGTCCCGTCCCGGTACGCGCCCGTGCGTCACGGCGTTGGCGGCGAGTTCGGCGACGATCAGGGCGACGGCGTCGGAGGAGTCACTGCCGTGCGGGATGCCCCAGGCTTCCAGCTGGTTGAGGGCGAGGTGGCGGGCGAGGCGGGCGCCGCGGGGAGTTGGGCTGAGGCGCTGGGTGAACGTACGTACGGTGACGGGGGGTTGGATGGTCATGGGCCCAATGTGGCGTTCCGGGAGGGCACTTCACCAGGTCCCGACCCCGTACGCTGCGGCAGCGTACGGGGTCACACGCTGGACAGTACGCGCTACGTTCCGTAACCATGTGCGCGGGAGGTGGGTGACCATGGTCGAGGGCAGCGGCGAGCCCGAAGTGTCCGACAGCCTGCGAACGTTCGGGGCGATGTTGCAGGCCTTGCGGGAGCATGCGGGGTTGAGCCGGGAGGAGTTCGGAAGGCAGATCGGGTTCTCCAAGCACACCGTGGAGTCGGTGGAGTTGGGGAGGCGGATGCCGGATTCGATGTTCGTCGATCGCTCCGAGCCGGTGCTGGGCAACACGGGGGCGGTCCAGCGAGCTGCGGAACACCTGGAGCGGCGGCCGGGGTTGGCGTCCTGGTTCCGGCAGTGGGCGCACAAGGAGAAGTCGGCGATCACGCTGTACACCTACGAGTGCCGGATGATTCCAGGGCTGTTGCAGACCGAGGCGTACGCGCGGACCCTGTTCCTGGAACAACTGCCGCCGATGGACGACGCGCAGGTCGAGGCGCAGTGGGTAGAGCGAGCGAAGCGGCAGGAGTTGCTGAGGGGACGGCCGAACACGGCGTTCAGCTTCATCCTGGAGGAGGGGTTGTTCCTGCGGCGCACCGGCGGGCTTGAGATCACCCGGGGGCAGATCGACCACGTACTTGAGGTCGCCAAGCTTCGGAACATCGAGGTCCAGGTCATGCCGCAAGTACGGGAGAGCCACGCGGGGTTGGCCGGTCCCATGCAGTTGCTGGAGACCCCCAACAACACGTGGTTCGCCTACTGCGAGGGGCAGCGAGCCGGTCTGTTGATCTCCGAGCCGAAAGAAGTAAGCGTGCTCCAACAGCGTTATGCCAGGATGCGTTCACAGGCTCTCACCTCGGAGGAGTCCATGAGCCTGTTGGAACGGATACGAGGAGCGCTATGAGCACGTCCGACCTGGCCTGGTTCAAGAGCAGCTACAGCAGCAGCGGCGACGGCGACTGCGTCGAGATCGCCACCTCCCCCTCCACCATCCACATCCGCGACTCCAAGAACAACCAGAACCCCCACAACCCCCAGAGCCCTCAACTCGCCCTCTCCCCCGCCACCTGGACGGAATTCATCCGCACCGTCTGACGAAACGCCGCATATGATCTCCGCACCATGGTCCGGGGGGAGATCACATGCCGCACGTTTCCACGCCACTCGCCAGAACTCTCGGCGCGGCGGCCCTGTTGTCGACGGCCGTCGCCTGGGCCGCGGCGGCGTTCCAGTACGACCCGCACCACGCGCGTCCGGACATCCTCGTGCCGTTGGCCCTCGCGGCGGCGTTCGTCGTGGGGTGGCTGGTCGTCTGCCGGGCGGCGCCACTCGTGAAGCCGATGGCGGCGGCCAGTGCTCCCCGGGAGGCGATACCCGGCGCGTTGGGGACGGTGCGGCGGGACTGGGGGCTCGTCGCGACGGCGTATCTCGTCGTCTGGGCGCCCTTCGCCGCCGCCAACAGCGCTTACGGCGGCCGGGGTTCAGCACTCGGTGCCGTGTACTGCGGGCTCACCTTCATCGTCGGCGTGGTGACGTCCGTGTGTCTTCTCTGCCTGCTGCAGAGCTATCTCGGCCCCATGCAGCGGATGCTCAAGGAGGACGCCGCCAAGGGTGGTGTCCACGCGGTCCGGGTCCGGTTCGGGACGCCGGTGCTGGAGACGTACCGGTATCCGACGGGGCAGGGCCTCGGTAGGATCGCCGCCCGCGCCACCTACAGCGTCGAGCTGGTGGACGACGGCGACACCGGCGGGCAACCGACCGTCCGGCTCCAGGCCATGAGTGCCGGTCACAGCAGCGCGGTCGGTGACAAGCACCTCGCCAACGCCGTGGCCCAACTCGGCGGCCACGGCGGCTGGTTGTGCTGGCCCACCCGGTGGCGGGACATCGCCGGGACAAACAAGGAACGTCTGGTACCCGCCGCGTTCGTCTCCGACTCCGGTCACGTGGTCTGGGGTCAGACCGTGGAGGAGGACTACGAACCCTTCCTGCGCGACGGTGCCGCCCCGCTGCGGGAGACCGACCCCGCACTCGCCGTCGCGCCGGTGCCCCGGCCCGCCCGCTACCTCCCGGGCGTGCACGCCTCGCATCTGCGCATCGCGGCGGTCGGCGCCCTCTTCGCGCTGCCGTTCCTGCTGGATGTCGTCCCCTACTGGGCCGCCCTGCTGCTGGGCGTGGTCTCGGGGGCCCTTGGCCTCCTCGCGGGGATGACGCTGGACTCGGCGCACATCGACCAGGAACCGTGGACCGTCCGCGCGACGTCACACCCGTCGCTCCAGTGAGCCCGTCGTCACCCCGGGAATCCTGACCGTCTCCCGGCCCGCGCCACGGGTGTCGGCTGCTTCCGCAGGGGGCAGTCCGTACCGGCGCGGGCCGTCAACTCAGCTCGGAGGGCGGCCAGTTCAGTCATGCGGGTGTCGATGATCCGGACCTTGTCGGCGAACAGGGCGGACAGCGCCGCCGCTTGATCAGACGCCTCGGTCAACTCCTCCCCATGCTCGGCGATCTCGGCCAGGGAGAAGCCGAGGGCCTGGGCCGTACGGACGTACTCGAGCCAGGGAACCGCCTCGGGCGGGTAGTCGCGATACCCGTTCGCGAGCCGATCGCTGCTCAGGATGCCCACCTGCTCGTAGAACCGGAGCGCGTCCCTGCTCAGACCCACCCGTGTCGCCAACTCCCCGATACGCATGCCCACATGATGACTTGATGGCTTGACCTTGGACCGCACTCCACTGTTTAGCGTCGGCGGCATGACGATCGCTTCCTATCTCCGGGTCGTGCGGGCCAGTGCCTGGTACGACCTCGTCGTGACGGCCGGCTTCGCGACCCCGTGGACGTACGCGCTGGTGCAAGACGCACTGTCGTCGCTGGGCCGGGACTGGGGGCTGGGCGTGCTGCCCGAACTCGACCCGGTGCAGACCCTGTACGCGAATCTGATGGGGTCGGTGGTGGTCGTCTGGGCCGTGCTGCGGCTCGTCCGCCCGCTGGTTCTGTACGGGCTGCTCGACGGGGTGGCCCGCGTGCTGTTCACCGCCTGGCAGGGGTACGCCCTCGCGCAGGGCGCCCCTCGGTTCCTGTGGCTGTTCCTGACCGTGGAGGCGGTGTTCGGCGTGCTCCAACTGGCGCCATGGTGGCGGCGGGGAACGGGATTGCGGGAGGCGCTGGTGCGATGATGCCGCCATGTCACAGTCACCGCAGGACGCCTCGGTCACCGACTCCTCGGTCACCGCGGACGGAATGACCGCGGCCCAGGCCGTCGACCGGATCGAGGCCGCCGCGCCGCCGCGTCCGCACGATCGCCGGCTGCACGCCCGCGGGGCCGTCTACGACGCGCACTTCGTGCCCAGTGGGCAGGTCGCGAAGTGGACGACCGCCGTCCCTCTCCTCGCCGAGTCCGAGGCGGTCGTCCGCTTCTCGAACGGCTCGGGGCGCTTCGACGCCGACGACCGGGTGCGTGGCGTACGCGGGATGGCGGTGAAGTTCCTCGATGCCGACAAGGGCGTCTGGGATCTGGTGGCGGCGACCTTCCGGGTCTTCCCGAGTCACAATCCCGAGGGATTCATCGACCTCGTCGAGGCGTTGGGCAAGGCGGGCACCGAGGGCGGATTCGCCGACCGCGCCAAGGGGAAGCTGGCTGCGGCCGGCAAGTTCGCCACCGTACTCGCCCAACACCCGGAGAGCCGGGGGGCGTTGAAGTCCTTCGCGGGTCAGCAGGCGCCCGCCAGTTTCGCCACCGCCCGCTACGACGGCCTGCACGCCTTCGTCCTGGTCGACGAATCCGGTGAGCGCCGCCCCTTCCGCTACCGCCTCGTGCCCCAACTCGGCGAGGTCGAACTGGACTCCGCGTACGCCGAGACCCTGGCCCCGGACTTCCTCATCGGCGACCTCGACTCCCGGCTGAAGACCGGCCCCCTCAGCTTCACCCTGGTCCTCCAGTTCGCGGAACCGGACGACCCGACCCACGATCCCTCCCAGGCCTGGCCGGAGCACCGACCGCTGATCCCGGCAGGGCAGTTGCACGTGACGGCCCGCTCGGCCCGCGAGGACCACTGGCAGCAACAGGTCTTCGACCCGACCCGCCTCGCCCCCGGCGTGGACCCCTCCGACGACACCATGCTGTCCTTCCGCCGCCACGCCTATTCCGTGTCGGCTGAGCGTCGACTCGCTCCCTGACCTCGGGCGAGGCGGGGCCACGGCACTACCGCGCCCCGCCCCGCTTCCGCTCCCTGCGCCGTATCTCCCGCCGCTGCTTCCCGGGCAGGGCGCCGGCGAGTTCCCCGACCGGCGCGAGGTCGTGGCAGTCGGTGCCGTGATGGCCCCGGCACCACCACACCACGCGCGGCCCCGCGTCCTCTCCCCACACCCAGTCGACCTCTGTCCCCTCGAGACGCGGATGCGTGCCCATCTTGTGGAACGGGCAGACCGGCCAGGCCTGCCAGAACAGTTCCATCACCGTGTCCTGTGCCGCGTCCGCGACGGCGTCGAGGGGGTCGGAGGCATCGGCGTCCGGTTCCGCGAGGCCGTTGCCCTGCCAGGCGCCGTCGGACCGGGCGACGTAGACCCGTTCGGCGATGTCCTCGTCCCAGCCCCAGACCATCAGCACCAGCGGATCGTGGTCGGGAAAGATCGCCGCGAAGTCGCGGTTGACGGTGTCGAGCGCGGCGGCGAGTCTCGGGAACTCGCCGGGTTCGGCGCGGCGGGGGTCGGAGTCGTTCACCCGTTGATCCTCTCCCGACCCATCGCGCCGACGGGAGGCAGGTATCGGCAATGACCATGTGCCCTGTCTCGCAAGTAACTTGACGCCTCGTCACTTTGCCGCCCTCACAGCCGGCGGACAGACTCCGCCCCTAAGGTGCCGTGTTCATGACAGACACTTCTGGAGCAGGAACGAACTCGATCGGGCGCCGCACCGTACTGATCGCCACCGGCACCACGGCAGCCGTGCTGGCCGTCGGCGCCGCCGCGCCCGAAGCCCCCACAACCGTCACGACAGCGGACTCGACGGGTACGACTCCCGCCGCCGCGGCGGCAGTCTGCACCCTCACGGAGGAGATGACCGAAGGCCCCTACTACCTCGACGGCGCCCTGGTCCGCGCCGATGTCACCGAAGGCAAGGCCGGCATCCCGCTCAAGCTGGCCCTCACCGTCGTGAACAGCAGCACCTGCGCCGTGATCCCCAACGCGCTGGTGGAGATCTGGCACAGCGACGCGCTCGGCGAGTACTCCGGGTACGTCGGCAACAACGGCCACAGCGAGGCGGACGACGGCACCTTCCTGCGCGGCGGTGTCCTGACGAACTCGAGCGGGCTCGCCAGCATCACCACGATCTACCCCGGTTGGTACCGCGGCCGCTGCATCCACATCCACGTCAAGGTGCACACCGGCGTCACGCTCACCTCGGACGGCTCGTTCACCGGCGGCAGCGAACTCCACACGGGCCAGCTGTTCATCGACGAGACCATCACCACCGCCGTCGCCAAGATCTCCCCGTACTCGACCAACACGGTCACCCGCACCACCCTCGCCCAGGACTCGGTCTACGACGACGGAGGCGCCGCGTCCGGCCTCATGACCCTGACCGCGCTGGGCAGTTCGACCTCCTCCGGCTACACGGGCACCCTGACGCTGGGCGTGAGCCAGAGCTGACACAGCCCGAACATCACCATCCCCCCACCTGAAAAGGGGTGGCCCGCGGTGCGATACGGGCCACCCCTTCCTCATGTCAGCTCACGTCAGGAGCTCGGGCACTCCTTCCACGCCATGTGGTACACCGTGCTGATGTCGCCGTCCGTCGAGTCCATCGTCATGAAGCTGACCGCACTGAACGACGAGGTACCGGCGGCCACCCTCAGCTCCGTGTTGATGTTGAAGTTGCGCTGAACTCCACAGGGCGCCCAGACCAGTTGGGCCCAGTCGGTGCTGTCGGTCGCCTGCCAGTTGTCGTCGTAGGGGCCGTTGAACGGGTGGTTCTTGGACGCGGTGCTCGACGAGCCCTGGAAGTAGTACGAGGCCTTCTGCGCACCGCTCGCGCCGCGTTGGAGCGAGGCGAAGCCGCGGTAGTCCACGCTCGCGATGGCGTAGGTGAAGCCCTGCGGGACGTGGACGACCAGGTTGAGCTGGCAGTTCTTGCGGAACGCCGTGGGGTCGGAGTTGCCGCCGACCTGGGCGAGATACGCGCTGTAGGTCACCGTGAAGGCGGTGTTGTCCTCGGAGACGGCGACCGCCGTCGTGCCCTGCGGGCAGCCCGAGCCGTTCACGGTGGCGACGTTGATGACGATCTTGTCCGGGGGCGGGTCGTCGAACACGGGCGACGACGAGTGCTGCGCGGACGGCAGCGCGGTGGCGAGCAGTGCGGCGACCGCACCACTCAGGAGGAGCCCACCAGGCATGGTTTCTCCTTGGGGTTGGGGGGTGGCTGCGCCCCAAGTCTTTGAAGAACCAATGAAGTTCCTGTGAAGACCGACGGCGCGCTCGCATCGTAGGGAGCGGCACAGGAATCGGTCAGGGTGAACTCAAGCCATTCACAGACGCGCCTTTCACACTCTCTCCACAGTGTGTGAACTCTGTTGAAATAAGGGGGCGTTGACCGATCCATCCCCAGGGCCTTCACAGCCGCACATTAAGGAATCCTTCAGATACGGCCCTAGCTTCGCTGGCATGACGGGAAAACGAGAGCACAACGAGCAGCACGACCAAGAGCCCGCCCGGCACCGCCGGGACAAGGGCCTCCAGCGCCGGCGCGTCCTCATCGGCGGCGGCACCGTGGCTGTGGCGGGCGGTCTCGCGGCCGCCGGTTTCGCCTCGGCCGACACAACCAACTCAAGCTCCACCACGGCGACTTCGGCATCGGAGGCGACGTCCACCGTCTCCACGGACGCGTCCGCGAGCAGCGGGGTCTGCACCCTCACCGCCGAGGTCACCGAGGGGCCGTACTCGCTCGACGGCGCCCTGATCCGCGAGGACATCAGGGAGACCAAGGAGGGCGTCGAGGTCCAGTACACCTTCACCGTCGTCGACCAGGACAACGACTGCGCGCCGCTCGCCGACGCCCTCGTCGAGCTCTGGCACTGCGACGCGCTCGGCGAGTACTCCGGCTACGTCGGCAAGAACGGCCACACCGAGGACGACGACGGCACCTTCCTGCGCGGCGGTGTCCTCACCGACTCCAGCGGCGAGGCGAGTCTCATCTCCATCTGGCCGGGGCACTACGTCTCCCGCGCGGTCCACGTCCATATGCGGGTGCACACGGACGTGACCATCGCCGACGGCACCTACACCGGCGGCACGGTCGTCCACACCGGCCAGCTCTTCTTCGACGCGGACCTCAACGAAGCGGTGCAGGCCACCTCGCCCTACTCGGACAACACCACCGCCGAGACGGCCCTCGCCGACGACTCGATCTACGACGACGGAGGCGCCGCGTCCGGTCTGCTCACGCTGACCGCGCTCGGCTCCAGCGTGTCCGACGGCTACACGGCCACCCTGACCGTGGGCGTCAGCACCAGTTGACCAGGAGGCAGATGATCAGGAAGCACTGATCGGGGATCGCCGATCACACCCCGGTCGGCTGCCGTCCTTCGGCGGACTCGGACTCGGTCCACGCCTGCCCCGCCCTCTCCCGGCGCCAGGCGCGGACCGAGTACGCCAGGACGGCAGCCCACATATGGTTCAGCCACATATGGTTCAGCCACATCCCGTACAGCCACATCCTGTACAGGTCGATTTGTCATGGGTTCTCCCAGGCCGCCGGTTCCGCCGCCAGTGCCCGTACCGGTTCCGGCAGGGCGTCCGCCGCGATGTCGGCGAGGGTGACGCCCTCCAGGATCTTGCGGACGTTGGCGCGCAGGGCGATCCACAGGGGGAGGAGCGGTTCGGCGGTGCCGGTGTAGGCGAGGCCCGTGGGGCGTTCGCCGCGCACGGACACGATCGGGCCGTCCACCGCGCGGATCACGTCCGCGACGGTGATCGCGGTCGCGGCGCGCGCCAGCCGGTAGCCGCCACCCCCGCCACGCCGGCTGTCGACGATCCCGGCGCGCCGGAGATCGCCGAGAATCCCCTCCAGAAACTTGTGCGGGATGTCCTGCGTCGTGGCGATGGTCTCGGCCTTCAGCGGGCCGTCGTCACCCCGTACGGCGAGCTCCAGTACCGCCCGTACCGCGTAATCCGCCCGTGCCGAGATCCTCATGCGTCCATTGTGGGCCGTTCTGGCGTACAGAATGACCCCGCACGACGGCCTCCTGGGATCACCACGGAAAATGGCTTCGCACGTGCCGCCGACGGTCCGGACCCGGGAGGAGCTTCCAGTGGAGCTGAGCAGGCGTACCTTCAGCACCCTCGCGGGCACGGCCGCGCTCGGATTCGCGCTGGGCGGTGGCAGCGGCGGCGGTGGCGACGCGTACGCCGCACACGTCGTGCCGACCGGCCCGGCCCCCGCCCCACCGAGCGCGGACGGCCTCAGCCACACGATCGGCTACGACCGCTACTCCCTGATCGTCGACGGAAAACGCCTGGTCCTGTGGTCGGGCGAGATGCACCCCTTCCGGCTGCCGAGCCCGTCCCTGTGGCTCGACGTCCTGCAGAAGATGCGCGCCTTCGGCTACAACGCGGTCAGCATCTACGTCTCGTGGAACTACCACTCCCCCGCCCAGGGCAGCTACGACTTCACGGGCGTCCGCGACCTCGACCTGTTCCTGCGCATGGCCGCCGAGACCGGCCTCTACGTCATCCTGCGCCCCGGCCCGTACATCAACGCCGAGATCGACGCCGGCGGCTTCCCCGGCTGGCTGACCGCCACCAAGGGCACCGCCAGGACGGCCGACCCGACGTATCTCTCGCACGTCGACGAGTGGCTGACCCAGGTCAACTCCATTGTGTCGAAGCACCTGTTCACCCGGGGCACGGGCACGGTGCTGCTCTACCAGATCGAGAACGAGTACGACGGCCAGGTGACCCACCCGGACGGCACCGCCTACATGTCCCACCTGTACAAGAAGGTGCGCGCCGACGGCATCGACGTCCCCCTGTTCCACAACGACAAGGGCCGCAACGGCTATTGGACCCCGGGGTCCTTCGACACCGGTACCGACACGGGCGGTTGGCTGTACGGCTTCGACGGCTATCCCTCGCCGTCCCAACTACCGCCGGACTGGGGGCACTTCGGGATCGGCGGGGCGAAGGGCGGGGCCACCGCCAGCCCCAAGACCCCTGGTTTCGTGCCCGAGTTCGGGGGTGGCTGGTTCGACCCGTGGGGCGGGTCCTGGTTCGAGGGCAAGGGGTACGCGGAGTCACGCCGGACGCGTGACGCGGCGTACGAGCGCCGCTTCTATCTCACCAACCTCGCCAACGGACTCACCCTGCACAGCGTCTACATGACCTTCGGCGGCACCTCGTGGGGCTGGCTGCCCGCGCCGGTCGTCTACACGTCGTACGACTACGGCGCCGCCTTCGACGAGGGCCGCAACCCGACCGCGAAGCTCGTCCCGATGCACCAGCTCGGCCATCTGCTGCGCACCGTGCCCGACTTCGCCAAGCTGGACAAGGCGGCGGACGTCAAGGCCGACGGCCTGAAGGTCTACCACCTCACCAACGCCGACACCGGCTCCCACGTCTACGTCCTGCGCAACGACGGCACGGAGGCGGTGACCTCGACGCTGCCGACGGCGACCGACGACATCGAGGTCACCGTCGCGGCCCAGGACGCGCGTCTCCTTGTCACCCAACTCGCGCTCAACGGACGCAAGTTGAGGTACTCGACGATCACACCGATGATGTCCCTCACCACCGGCCGGCAGGACCTCGCCGTGTTCGCCGGGAAGCGCGGCGAGATGGCCCACGTCGTGCTCGACTGCCCGGAGGAGCCGGTGGTGACCCGGCTCGACGCACAGGCCGCCTGGGTGTGGAACAGCGGTCTCCTGCACATCACCGTCCCGCTCGGCATCGGCGGCCTGACCCGGGTCCTCGTCCAGGGCGGCGGCGTCGACAACCCCCTCCTGCTCCTCTTCGCCGACGAGGCCACCTCCGTCCGCCTGTGGCCGTACGAGACCGGTTCGGGCACCGCGCTGGTCTACGGTCCGGCACTGCTGCGCGAGGCCACCGTCAGCGGCACGACCGCCCAGCTCACCGGCGACGTCATCGGCGAGACCGGCCTGGAGGTGTGGGGCCCGCGCGGCATCGCCACGGTCACCTGGAACGGACAGGCCGTGCCCGCGACCGTCACCAACGCCGGGAGCCTGCGCTCGAACCCGGACGCGCTGCTGCCCGGGGTGCCCGCCGTACCGCTGCCCGCGCTCGACGGCTGGCGGCGGAAGGTGGAGAACCAGGAGGCCGCGGTCGCCTTCGACGACTCCAAGTGGACGGCGGCGAACAGGACTTCGACGTTCAGCACGACGGCCGTCCCCGCCGGACAGCCCGTGCTCTTCGCGGACGACTACGGCTTCCACTACGGCGATGTCTGGTACCGGGGCCGCTTCACCACGGCCACCACCGACGCCCTGGAATCGGTGACCCTCGCCTACAGCACCGGCACCCAGGGCCTGCTGATGGCCTGGCTCGACGGCGAACCGCTGGGCACACACCGGATGCCGGTACCGACCACCAGCAGTGTGCGGCAGGGCAGTTGGACCGCCAAGCCGACTCTCACCGTCCCGGAGAAGCTGCGCACGGCCGGCCCCCACGTCCTGTCCGTCCTCGTCCGGCGCATGCAGCACGACCAGGACGGCAAGGCCCTCGACACCCACAAGGTGGCCCGCGGTCTGACCGCCGCGACCTTCAAGGGCGCCTCCCCGAAGGTGAGTTGGCGCATCCAGGGCGAGACGACTCCCGACCCGGTGCGCGGGCCGCAGAACAACGGCGGCCTGTACGGCGAACGCGAGGGCTGGCATCTGCCGGACTACGCCGACTCCGGCTGGGAGGCCGTCACCCTCCCCCGCGCCGACCAGCGGCAGGGCGTGGCCTGGTACCGGACCACCTTCAAGCTCGCCGTGGACACCGGCATCGACGCCTCGATCGGCCTCGTCCTCGACGACGACCCGGCACGCGCCTACCGCGTCCAGATCTTCCTGAACGGCTGGAACATGGGCCAGTACATCAACGACGTGGGCCCGCAGCACACCTTCGCCCTGCCGAACGGGATCCTCCGCACACGTGGCACCAACACACTCGCGCTGGCAGTCCTGTCCGACGGCACCACACCGGCGGGCCCGAAGGACGTACGCCTGACCCTGCTGGGCAGCGCGGCCGGAGGAGTACCGGTCTCGCCGGTGGCCTCCCCCGGCCGGTAGTTCTGCTTCGGTTCAGGGCTCTGCTGCGGTTCAGCTGATCCTGATCATGTTCCAGGACAGCGGCTCCAGTACGGCGGTCAGGGTGCCGTCCTGGAGGGCGGTGCCCTCGACCTGGTGCGGGGCCACCCGCTCCGGGTCGGCCAGCGTGTTGCGGGCGTCCGGGTCGGCGTCCGCGAGGGCGCTGTGCTCGACGACCGACGTCAAGTCCAGCCCGTTCAGGCCGACTTGGAGCGGGAGCGACTCGGTACGGCTCCGGTTGACGGCGAACACCGTGACCGAACCGTCCTCGCCGCGCACCGCCGTGGCGTGCAGCAGGTCGGCCTCGCCGTACTTCTTCGTCTCGTGCGTCGGGGAGTCGACGCGGACGTCCAGGACCTGGCCGCGCCCGTACTTCGACGCCTGCGCGAACGGGAAGAACGTCGTCTGCCGCCAGGCCGGGCCGCCCGGCTCGGTCATGATCGGCGCGATGACGTTGACGAGCTGGGCGAGACAGGCGACGGTGACGCGGTCCGCGTGCCGGAGCAGCGCGATCAGGAGCGAGCCGAAGACCACCGCGTCCATGACGCTGTAGTTGTCCTCCAGGAGGCGCGGGGCCTCCGGCCAGTCGGCGGGGTCCGCGTTCTTCGCCTGCTCCTCCCAGTCCGACGTGTACCAGACGTTCCACTCGTCGAAGGAGAGGTTGATCTTCTTCTTCGACTTGAGGCGGGCGCCCACGTGGTCGGCGGTCGCGACCACGTTCTCGATGAAGGACTCCATGTCGACGGCGGAGGCGACGAAGGAGTCGAGGTCTCCGTCGGTCGGCTGGTAGTAGGCGTGCAGCGAGATGTAGTCGACCAGGTCGTACGTCTCCTGGAGGACCGTCGACTCCCACTCGGCGAAGGTCGGCATGGCCTGGGAGGAGGAGCCGCAGGCGACGAGTTCGACACCGGCGTCGATCTGGCGCATCGCGCGGGCCGTCTCGGCGGCGATCCTGCCGTACTCCTCGGCGGTCTTGTGGCCCGTCTGCCAGGGGCCGTCCATCTCGTTGCCGAGACACCAGACCTTGATGCCGAAGGGTTCCTTGTCGCCGTGGGCCACGCGCTGCTCGGAGAGGGTCGTGCCGGAGGGGTGGTTGGCGTACTCCTGGAGTTCCAGGGCCTCGGCGACTCCTCGGGTGCCGAGGTTGATCGCCATCATCGGTTCTGCCTGGGGGCCGAGCTTCTTCAGGAACGCGATGTACTCGGAGAGGCCGAAGCGGTTGGACTCCGTCGAGCGCCAGGCGAGGTCGAGGCGGCGGGGTCGATTCTCTGCGGGGCCTACCGAGTCTTCCCACTTGTAGCCGGAGACGAAGTTGCCGCCGGGGTAGCGGATGGTGGTGACGCCGAGTTCTCTCACCAGGTCCAGGACGTCCTGGCGGAGGCCTTCCGCGTCCGCTGTGGGGTGGTCCGGTTCGAAGATGCCGGTGTAGACGCAGCGGCCGAGGTGTTCCACGAAGGAGCCGAAGAGGCGGGGGTTGACTTCGCCGACTGTGAAGGCGGGGTCGAGGGTGAAGCGGGCGGTGCGCATTGCTTCCTTCCGGGGGTTGAGTTTTGTCTGCCGGTGCGTTGTGGCTGGTCGCGCAGTTCCCCGCGCCCCTAAAAGACCTTTGGCCAGCCGTCTCTTGTCCAGCTCAGGGTGTTGAGCCCCAGCTTGGGGGTGCCGTTATCCTCTCCGTCGTAGTAGTGGTATGCCAAGACATCCTTACCTTTGTCTTGGAAGATGGATTCGCCGCCCGGGCCTATGTAGCGGCCGTGGGTTGCCAGGAGCAGGTCGCCGCCGCCGTCCAGCATTGGCTTGCCTGTGCTGTCCGCGTATGGGCCTGTCACCGTCGTCGCCCTGCCCACCCGGATCTTGTACGTCGAGTTCACGCCCGCGCAGCACGCGTCGTACGACGCGAAGAGGTAGTAGTAGGCGCCGTGCTTGAGCACATACGCACCCTCCACCGCGTACGGCGCGTCCGGGCGGGTTGCCAGGTGTTCCACGGGGGCGTTGGCGAGTGCCTTGCCCGTTGCGGGGTCGAGTTGGACCATGCGGATGCCCGTCCAGTACGAGCCGAACGCCATCCAGAGTCTGCCGTCGGCCTGGACGACGGCCGGGTCTATGGCGTTCCAGGCGTCCGTGGTCTCCGAGGTGAACGCCTTGCCGTGGTCGGTCCAGATGCCGGGGAGGCCGGTCGGGGAGGTGGCTACGCCGATCGCGGAGTGGTTGGTGCCCCAGGAGGAGACGGCGTAGTAGAGCCAGTAGCGGCCGGCGCGGTAGGAGAGGTCGGGTGCCCAGGGGTCGCCGGTCGCGTTGTACTCGTACCACCAACTCGGGGGCGCGGCGAAGGCGTTGCCCGCGTCGTCCCACTGGACCCGGTCCCTGGACGTGCGGGCGCCGATGATGCCGCCGGTCGAATAGGCCACGTAGCCACCGGACTTGAGGTGGATGACCGTGGGGTCGTGGATGATCTGCTGGCCTGTGATGGGCTGGGGGTCGGGGTAGGTGACGTCCGCCCGGGCCGTGGAGGGGAGCAGCGCGAACGTCGCGGCGGCGATCAGGGTCGTAAGTCTCAGGCTCTTCAACTCAGTGCCTCCATCGGTGAGTTACTGGCCTGCCAGGCCCGTGTGGGCTACGCCCCGCACGATCTGGCTCTGGAAGAAGACGAACACGACGATCAGCGGGAGGCCGGCGATGAGGCCGCCGGCCATGAGCTGGGGCCAGACGATGCCGAAGGCGTTCTGCACGGTGGCGATGCCGTTGGGCATGGTCATCAGGTCGGGGTTGTTGGTCACCATGTAGGGCCAGATGAAGTTGTTCCAGGAGGCGATGAAGGTGAAGATGCCGACCGCCGACAGGGACGGTTTCGACAGGGGCAGGACGATGGTGAAGAAGATCCGCCAGCGGCCCGCGCCGTCGATGAACGCGGCCTCCTCCAGCTCCTTCGGCAGTGACTGGAAGAACTTGTAGAGGATGTAGACCATCGCGGCCGGGGCGCACTGCGGGAGGATCATGCCCCAGTACGTGTCGACCATCCCGAGCGACTGGACCGTCGTGAACAGCGGTACGCCCAGGATCGCCGGGGAGAACATCAGGCCCGCCATCGTGAGCGCCATCAGGGTGCCCTTGCCGCGGAACTCGGTGCGGGCGAAGCCGTAGGCCGCGAGGGAGGCGACCAGGAGCACGATCACGGTGACGCAGACCGAGACGACGACCGAGTTCACGAACCAGTTGGGGATGTTGCCGGCGTCGAGGACTCCCTTCCAGGACTCCAGGGTGAAGTGGTCCGGGATCCAGTGCGGGGACGCGACCGATTCCGTCGGGGTTTTGAGGGAGGTGGACAGGGCCCAGACGAGGGGGGAGAGCCAGATGAGGGAGAGGGCGGCGGCGACCGTCGTCAGGGCGATCTGAGCCGGGGTCCAGGTGCTGCGCGACTTGCGGTGCAGGTGAGTTGGCGTGGTCATCGGGCGTCCTCCTCGCGTCGGCGGAGCAGCCACATCCGGCCGAGGGCGACGGCCGCGATGACGACGAACAGGATGAAGGAGATCGCGGAGGCGTAGCCCACGCGGTAGCTGGTGAAGCCCTGTTCGAGGGTGTACTGGACGAAGGTGCGGGTCGATTCCTCGGGCCCCGGGCCGAACTGGTACATGACGACGGCCTGGTCGAAGACCTGGAGCGAGGCGAGGATCTGGAGGGCGAGGACCAGTCCGGTGATGTTGCGCAGGTTGGGCACGGTGATGTGGAGCAGGCGCCGGAAGGGGCCCGCTCCGTCTAACTCGGCTGCCTCGTAGAGGTGTTGGGGGATGTTCTGGAGGGCGGCCAGGTAGAGGAGGAAGCTGAAGCCGACCGTCCACCAGAGCGTGGCGATGACGACCGCGAGCATGGCCGTGGACTTCTGGGCGAGCCACGGGGTCTGCAGGCCGAGGACGTGGTTGACCATGCCGTTGGTGGGCTGGAACAGCCACCACCACAGGTTGCCGACGACCGCCGAGGGGAGGAGGAAGGGCGCGAAGAAGCACAGGCGCCACAGCCACTTGAAGTGGACGGTGTGGTGGGCGAGCAGTGCCATCAGCAGCGCCACCACGACGATCATCGGTACGACCCACAGCGTGAACTTGACGCTGTGCCACAGCGAGGACCAGACGAGGTCGTCCTGGAGGGCCTCGCGGTAGTTGGCGAGGCCGATGAAGCTGGTGTGGTCGCCGGAGATGTTGGCGTCGGTGAAGCTGAGGTAGAGGCCGCGGACGACCGGTACGACGACGAAGAGGCCGTAGAGGACGAAGAACGGGGCGACGAACCAGCCGCCGTGCTGGAAGCGGCGGCCCCAGCGGAGGCGGGCGGAGTCGGTGGCGGTGGTCGTGCGGGGGCGCAGGGTGGCGGTGGCCACGGTGGCGGTCATGTGCCGGCTCCCGTCAGCTCCTGGGCGGCGGTGCGGCCGTCCATGGGGTTCTTCATCGCGAGGAGTTGTTCCAGGGCGGACTTCATCCTGCGGGCCGCCGTGTCCGGCTTGGTGGAGCCGAGGTTGGAGGCGGCGATGATCGGGCCGAGGCGCTGGGCGAGGATGCCGGTGGAGCCGGCGAACCAGATGTGGGGTTCGGTGGCGGGGTGCTCCATGGCGGGCTTGGAGTACTCGTCCTGCGGGGTGAGTTGGAGGTAGGCGGGGTCCTTGAAGGTGGGGAGGTAGGCGGGGACGTGGCCGCCGCCCGCCCAGGCGGTGGCGTGGGTGACCAGGTAGGCGGCGAGTCGGTGGGCGCCCTCGTTGGCGGCGCCGCCGCGGTCGGACTGGTGGGGCAGGACGAAGGAGTGCGACTCGGCGTGGGTGGCGGGGGTGCCGAAGACGGGCGGGAGCGGCTGGGCGCCGTAGCCGACCTTCGCCCCGCTGTAGTACGGCACCGACCAGTCGCCCTCCCAGGTGAAGGGTGATCCGGCGAGGAACGCCTCGGCGTCGGCCTCGCCGACGATCGCGTAGCCGTCGGTGACGTGCCGGCGGAGGAACTCCAGTACCCGGGTGGCCTTTTGGGTGTCGAAGGTGACGTCGGTGCGGGCGTCGTCGAAGTAGGTTCCGGCCAGTTGCTGGTAGAAGGCGACGAAGAACCACCAGGAGAAGTTCTGGTCGTTGGCGTGCAGGCCGAGGGTCTGGACGCCCGACTTCAGTTGTTTCCTGGCCGACTTGAGGATGCGGAACCAGTCGTCGGTGGAGGTGGCCGAGGGCAACTTGCCGTCGGCGTCGAGGAGTCCGGCTTTCTTGCAGATGTCCGTGCGGTAGAAGTTCAGCTGGACGTGGATGTCGAGGGGCAGGGCGTAGAGCTTGCCGTCGACGATGCCGCGCTGCCACAGCACGGGGTTGAAGTCGGCTTCTTTCACGCCGTACTTGGTGAGGAGGTCCATGTCCCATGGATCAAGGAGGCGGCCGGGGGCGAAGCCGGGTACGCGGCCCTGGTGCATGACGGCGAGGTCGGGTGCGCGGCTGCCGGCGGCGGCCATCGCGAGCTTCGTGTAGTAGGGGCCGCCCCAGGTGAGTGTCGAGGCCTTGACCGCGATGTCCGGGGTGGCCTTCTGGAAGGCGTCGACCATCGCGACCATGTTGCCGCCGTCGCCCCCGCTGAACAGATTCCAGTACGTCACGCGGGTGCGGGCGCCCGCCGCGAGTGCGTCGGCGCCGGTGCCGAGGGCCGCGAAACCGAAGCTTCCGGCGACCGCGAGGCCGCCCGCCGCAGCCAGTAGCCGCCGGCGATTCAGGTCAGGTAGTCCCATTCCCTGCCCTTACTGTAGGAGTCCCATCGTGTTCGAAATGCCGTATGTCGCTCGTAACTTCGAACGGGACCGTAAAATCGAAGCGCTTCCGCGTCAATGGGTTGAGCACAGTGCAACGTTCATTCACGGGGTCGATTTCTGGACACAGCGGTCGTTCCCGGTCCCACAACGGCCACCGAATGACATGACGTCGGCAGTTGTGGGCGCGTAACCTCGGACCGGCTGTGCAACGGTGAGGTGGCTGAGTCGGCGTATGTCCTGGCATATTGCAGCGGTGCGCACGAAGAAGGAGATGCGGCGGTTCGCCGGTACCCTCATCGATCCCATGCGCGTTCCGGTCCCCGCCGATCCCGAGGCCCTGTTCGACGCGCTGGTCGCCTCCGTCATCCGCTGGCGGGGGCGTGAAGTCGTCGTGCGCCGCGAGGTGTTCCCGCCGCACACCGCCAGCGGGCTGTGGCTGGAGGGCGACACGTACGACGTCATCGTCATCGACAGGCGGGCCGCCGCCTGGCACCAGATCGTGATCTTCTGCCACGAGGTGTGGCACATGCACCAGCGGACCGCCGGGCCCGCCCCCGCGCCGACCCCCGACGGCAGCCCCCGGGCCGTCGCCGCCCGTTCCGACTTCAGCCTCGCCGACGAGCAGGAGGCAGACCGCTTCGGCATGTTGATGAGCGGACGGCTGCGGCCCTGGCTGGAGTCCGCGGCGGCCGGGGACTCCGCGCACGACCCCGCCGTAGCCGACGACGGAACGCAGCACGGGGTCGCCGGGCGCATCGGGGCCGCCCTCAACTACCGCGGAACCAGAAAATGAGCGCCCTGATCGACTACCTCAGCTGCGCTCTGCTGTGGCTGGGCCTGCTGGTGAAGGCCCCGGACCTGATACGCCACTGGCGCGATCCCTATCTCCGCGTCATCTGCGTGTTCCTCGGCCTGGCCGGCGCCTGCTTCCTCCTCGGGGCGCCGCCCACCGTCGGCGCGATCAACGACCTCAGCGGCGTCCCGAACCTCGCCGCACCGCTCACGTACGCGTCGGTCACCGCGTACGGCGCCTCCTCGCAGGTCCTGGTCGTCTACTGGCGGGGCGGCCCGCACGTGCACCGCACCGCCCGCCGCTGGATCATGGCCTACGCCCTCGTCCTCGTCGGCATCGGTGTGATGTTCGCGCTCGGCGACACCCCCGTGGAGCGCCGCACCGACCTGGACACCTACTACGCGACGACCCCGTTCATCGCCGAGATGATCGTGCTGTACCTGGCCGGGCATCTCGCCGCGGTCAGTGTCACCACGGTGTCGTCGCTGCGCTGGGCCCGGCAGGTGCACGGCTGGCTCCGGGCCGGCCTGATCACGCTGGGCGTCGGCTCGCTGTGCGGCGCCGGGTACAGCCTGACCAAGTTCGCGGCGGTGATCGCCCGTTGGAGCGGGCGGGACTGGACGGAACTCGGTACGACCGTCTCGCCGGTCGCCGCCGGACTGGGCGCCGTCCTGACCGTCATCGGCGTCCTGATCCCGCTGACCGGGCCCCGGTTGACCGACCGGCGGCGCGAGCGGCGGACGTACGCCCGTCTCGAACCGCTGGAACACGAACTGGACGAACTCCTCACCCGCCGCGCACTGCGCCTGCCCCGGCCGCGCTGGTCCTCCCCCGCCACCCGGCTGGTGTGGCGCCAGACCAGCATCCACAACGCGCTCGGCCACCTCGACGCGTTCTTCGACCGGGCCCTGTACGAACGGACGTTGGAGGCGGCGGCACACACGACGGGCGACCCGGAGCGGGCCGAGGCGACCGCGTGGGCGGCGGTCGTCGCCGCGGCCGTGGCGGAGGAGCGGACGCACGACCCGCGCCTGGCGCCCGCCGGCGAACCGGACCGGCTCCCCGACCCGGCCCCCGGCACCGCCCTTCTCCCTCACATCGCCGACGAGTTGACCCGGTCGCCGCTCGTCGCCGCCGCCCGGGTCCGCACCGGCACGACGGAAGGGAGCACCCGGGCATGAGCCTCATGGTGTACGTCGCCGCCGCCGTCTTCGGTCTCTCCTGCACCGTCCTGCTGCGCCGCCCGTTGAGCATCCCGCGCGACCCGCTGACCGTGTCCACCTGCGCGGCCATCGTCCTCGGCTCCCTGGCCCTGGTCTGCTCCGCGCCGCTGACCCTGAGCGCGGTCAACGCCCTCACCGGCATCCCGAACTTCGGCGCCCCGCTCACCTACGGCATGCTCTCCGCGTACAGCTGCTCCCTGCTCGTCCTGCTGATCCAGTGGCGGGGCGGCTCCCCCGCCCGGATCCGCCGCATGGTGCTGCGCAGCATGGCCGCCTACGGCGCGCTGATCGTCGTCATCGTCGTGCTCTTCATGCTCGCGGACCCGAACACCGAACGGCTCACCGACCTCGACACGTACTACGCCAACACCCCGTACATGCGCGAGATGATCGTGCTCTACCTGCTCGGACACAGCGCGGCCACCCTCGTGATGTGCACCGTGTGCCTCACCTGGGTCCGCAAGGTCACCGGTCTGCTCAGGACCGGACTGCAACTGATCCTCCTCGGCACCCTGTTGGACGTGGTCGGCTTCCAGTTCGTCAAGTACGCGGCGGTGGCGGCCCGTTGGACCGGTCACGACCTGGACTTCCTCTCCACCCGGATCGCCCCGCCGATGGCATCGCTGGCCGCCCTGACCTGTTCCGCCGGCTTCGCCCTGCCGAGGCTGCTGCCCACGGCCCGCGCGCACTGGCGCGACCTCGGCGACCTGCGCGGCCTCGGCCCGCTGTGGTCGGAGGTCCGCTTCGCGTCCCTCGCCCCGAAGCCGCCCAGCGGCCTGTGGCAGCTGCCCCGGATGCGGCTGCACTGGCGTGAAGTGTCCATACACGACGGCCTGTTGGCCCTCGCCCCGTACTTCGACGACCGAGTCCGCGAACAAACCCGCGACGCCGCCCTCCACGCGGGCCGCTCCCCCCACGAGGCCCGGGTAGCCTCCGAAGCCGCCATGGTCGCCGACGCAGCCCGCCGCGCCGCCGCCCACGAGGACCCCTTCATCACCCCAAGCACATACCGCCTCTACGCCACGGAAGTCTCCGACACGGGCGGCTTGGTCGAACTGGCAAGAGCCGTGGCCCGAGCCCGCCTGACGGCGACGATCCCGGAGGGCACGATGAAGGCAACGCCGCGCTGACCGGGTTTGCTTTTAGGGGCGCAGGGGGCTGGGCCTTCCAGACACGCGAGGCCCAAGTCCCTTAGGGGCGCGGGGAACTGCGCGCCCAGCCCCCACCGGGCGCGCACCCAAAACTCAACGCTCACCCCCCAAATGCAGGCTGCGCCAACCCTTTCCCCGCCCCCGGCACAACAAGAAGCGACCCAGCCACAGGATGCGGCGCGTCCAACCCCACCCGAGCCGTCGTCACGTACAGGTCAGTCAAATCCGCACCCCCGAACGCACACGCCGTCACCAACGGCACCGGCAACGAAACCACCCGCTCCAACTCCCCGTCCGGCGTATACCTCCGCACCGCACCCCCGTCCCACAAAGCCACCCACACACACCCGTCCGCATCCACGGTCAACCCGTCAGGGAACCCCGCCCCGACCTCGACCTCAGCGAAGCGCCGCCGCTTGGTCACCCGCCCGTCCGCGTACTCGAACACGTCGATCCGCCGCGTGGGCGAGTCGATGTAGTACATGAGCCGCCCGTCCGGACTCCACCCCGTCCCGTTGCTCACCGCGACGTCATCAAGAATCAGCTGCACAGAACCGTCCCCGGCGACCCGGGACAACGTGCCACCACAGGCCGCCTCGTCGTACCGCATCGTGCCCACCCACAACGCCCCGTCGGGCGCGACAGCCGCGTCGTTCGCCCGCCGCCCGGGAACCGGCTCCCGGTGCAGCCACCGGAACCCCCCGTCCTCGTCGAGCAGCCCGATCCCGTCCCGGAGATTGAGGACCAGCCCCCCGCCGACCCGAGGCTTCGCCGCGCCCACGTGCTGTTCGGTCACCCGGACCGTACGGACGCCGGACGCGGGGTCGTACGTATGCACTCGGGAGCCGAGGATGTCGATCCAGATCAGCCGCCCGGCCGCCGCGTCCCACGTCGGCCCCTCACCGAGGGTCGCCTCGGCCCGTACCGCCACCTCGTACGTCATGCCACGCTCCGGTGTCCGAGTCGCTCCGACAGTTCGGCCGCGCCCTTCGCCGCGAGCTGCTCCAGCTCGTCCCGGCGTTCGTCGCTCCAGCGGATCATGGGGACGGAGATGGAGAGCGCGGCGACGACCTGGCCGGTGCGGTCGCGGACCGGAGCGGCGACGCAGGACACATCCGGATTCGACTCACGACTCTCGACCGCGACCCCGCGCGAGCGGATCTCGGCGAGAGCCTCGCGCAGGGCGGCCGGCTCGACGATGCTGTTGGGCGTCATCGCGACCAGCGACGCGTCGGCGGGGATGCGGGCGGTCAGCTCCTGGTCGGGGAGGGAGGCCAGCAGCATCTTGCCCACGGAGGTGCAGTGCGCGGGCAGCCGGCGGCCGGCCGCCGACACCATGCGCACGGCGTGCGTGGAGTCGACCTTGGCGATGTAGATGACGTCGGTGCCCTCGAGGATGGCCACGTGGACGGTCTCGTCGCAGGTCTCGGCGACGGACCGGGCGACCTGCTGGCCCTCGGCGGCGAGGTCGAGCTGCTCGGCGTATCGGCTCCCGAGCTGGTACGGGCGGACCCCGAGCCGGTAGCGTCCGGGTTGTCCGGGCACGGGCACGATGTACGAGCGGGCCGCGAGGGTGGTGACCAGTTCGTGCACGGTGGTGCGCGGCAGCTGCAGCTTGCGCACGATGTCCGGGGCGGAGAGCGTCCCGTCCCCGTCGAGGAAGAGCTCGAGAATGTCGAGAGCCCGGGTCACGGCAGGTACGAGGCGTCCCACAACCGGCCCCCTTCTGTGTTCGAAATTTCAACTGACGATCGGGATAACGAACACAGGCTAGCCATAGAGGGTTGCACGGGCAATGGTCGTGTGACCGCTCGACTACCGACCGCCCCTCGGATCACCCAGTTCACCACGCAACCGCTGGGCGCGCAGGACGAGTTCGAGCTCGAACCGGCGGTCGGGATGATCGATCTCGTCGCCCCAGAGTTCGCGGATCTGCCGGAGGCGATACCGCACGGTCTGCGGATGCACACCGAGCCGCGCGGCCACCTCCGGCGCCCCACCCCGCGTCTCCAGCCACGCCAGCAACGTCTCGGCGAGCCGCCGCCGATGCGTCGGCCCGGAGTGCTCCAACGGCGCCAGACACCGCAGCGCGAGATCGTCGATCAGCTCCTCGGGCTGCAACAGGACCAGCGCCTCGGTGTGCTCGGTGCAGTACAGAACCCCTCCCGCCGGCAACAGCCCCCGCTCCATCAGCCCTACGGCGGCCTCGGCCCAGCGCGCCGACTTCACCGCGTCGGCCAGCGGCACCGGCGGCCCGATCGCGCCGGCCCAGCCGGTCAGTGCCCGGTGCAGCAGATCGGGGCGGCCGGCGGCGTCCGGTTCGGGGACGACCATGCGGGGCTGCTCGTACTCCATGTCGAGCAGGACCTCCTGCCCCACGGCGGGGGCGACCGCCTCGCGGGCCGGGCGCAGCAGGACACCGACAGCGACCTTGTCGGGCAGCGGCCAGCCGATCCGGGCGGCGCGTTCGGCGAGGGCCTCGGCCGGGTCGCCGCGATGGTGCTCGGCGAGGAGGAGTTCCATGAGCCGGCGCTGGAGCCGCAGCCGCTCCCCCGCCTGTCTCGCGGCGGCCTCCGCGTACCCCCGCACGGACTGGTCGACCAGCCCGTCGAGGTACTCGTAACCCGCGTCGACGAGTTCGTACATCGCGGGCGGCGGGATCTCCACGCGCTGGCCGA
This sequence comes from Streptomyces xylophagus, assembly GCF_000716435.1. Classification (GTDB taxonomy): domain Bacteria; phylum Actinomycetota; class Actinomycetes; order Streptomycetales; family Streptomycetaceae; genus Streptomyces; species Streptomyces xylophagus. The sequence continues at coordinate 8,853 of NZ_JNWO01000045.1, read as the reverse complement.
TCTCGGCGAAGCGGCGCCAGGCAAGCCGTACGCCCATGCGGTAGATCGCCTGGAGCGAGTCGAGGCTGCGGCCGTGCAGGCCCTCGCCGCGCCCGAACTCCTGGAAGACGCCCGGCGGTACGGTCGGACGGCCCTCGGCGGTCTCCAGGTGCTGGACGAAGACCTCGATGGCGCGGCGGATGCCGATCATCGCCATGGGTTCGCCCGAGTCGTCGAGGACCAGGGGCAGTTGGGGGTATTCGCGGCGGATCTCGCGCAGGATCTCCTCGGCGAGCGCGGGCGCCTCGGCCATGGCGATCGCCGCGAACTCGCGCACCTGGAGGCGCGGCACGTCGAGCCACGCCGAGCGCGCCGTCACGGTCGCCGGGCGGACGGTCGCCGGTGGTGCGGTCGCCGGTCGAGCGGCCATGGGGTCAACTCCCCTGGCCCGCTTGCTCGTACGTGATCAGTGGTGTGTTCGGCTGGTCGGGCCTGGCGTCGAGCAGTGCGACGATGCCGAACGCGGCACCCACGGCGAGGGCGGCGGCCAGGGCCATGGTGAGCGCGGCGGCGAGCAGTCTGGACATCGCAGGGTCGGCCTCTCTGTTGCGAGGTTCTGTCCTGGGTCGTCCCGCCCCTGCCCGTCGGCCCCAGTGTCGGCAGACATTGACACTCCGTCAAGGGGCGCCTACGGTTCCCGGCCCGAGGGCCTACCGAACTCCGTAACCACATTCCTCTGGAGTGCCCGGATGCGCCGTACAGCCTCTCCACTTTCCTTGATCCTGCTGGGACTTGGCACGTTTCTGCTGGTCCTGGCGCCGATGCTGGCGTGGTACGTCGAGCCGCGGGCCGCCGTGACCCCGATCAACATCGACACCACCGCCGTCTACCAGGGCACCGGCAGCTACTTCGACACCGGCGAGCTGAAGACCGTGGACGACAAGCGGATCACCGTGACCCAGCAGGTCCGCGGCGATGTCGCGGACAGCGAGAAGAGCGGCGACGCGGTGTGGGACGTCACCACGACCGTCGACACCGACAAGTCGCTGCCGGCCGCCGATCCGCACGACGCGCTGGAGTTCTTCCCCAGCCGCTGGGTCACGGACCGTAAGACCAACAAGCCCGTGCACTGCTGTCACGAGAACCCCTACTTCGAGGGCGACGCCTTCCTGAAGTTCCCCTTCGACGTGCAGAAACACGCCTACCAGTGGTGGGACAACTCCCTCAATTCCACGGTGACTTTGCGTTACTCCGGCACCAAGAAGGTGCAGGGCTACTCGGGTTACGTCTTCAAGGGCACGGTCCCGCCCACGAAGATCGGCACCCGGCTGGTGCCCGGCAGCCTCGTCGACCAGCCCGACTCCCCCCAGGTGCTGGCCGAGGAGTGGTACTCCAACCACGGCATCGAGCTGATCGTCGACCAGCGCACCGGCCGCGTGATCTACGCCCAGGTCGGCCCCCGCCGCACCCTCCGCGCCCCCGGCCACGCCTACGACGCGGTGCTGCTCCTGGACGCCGACAAGCTCTCCTTCACCACCGCCACCCAGAAGGCACAGGTGAAACTGGCGAAGAAGGAGAGCGGCCAACTGCGCCTGGTGGGCCAGTCGTTGCCGATCGGTACCGCTGTGGCCGGATTCGTCCTCGCCGTGATCGGTGGCGTTTTGGTGCTACGAGGGCGTCGGCGCCCGGAATACCCCGACTCGGACCCTTCTGAGCCCACGATGTGACGTGACGTCAGTTCTAATAACCCCGGAAATTGTCACCTCGGTGAGTAGCAGAGTCGGACGGCGGGGCGAAAACTGTCCAACCCCACCCGAGCACAGCCCATCCACAACCTGTCCTTAACCACAGCTCAGACCCCCCACAGAACTCCGCACCGCGTCCCGCCCTCACCCTGCAGAGTTCCGCACCCTGAGACGAGTTGGAGCACCCATGCCCCAGCACGTGCCCTATTCGCTGCGCGCCCCGTTCCCTCAGATCGCGCAGCACCCCCCGGCGCCTGTGCCGCAACCGCGCCGAATCGTTTTCCTCGCGCACCGCGATCTCGACAACCCCTCGGCCGGCGGCTCCGAACTCCTCGTCGACCGACTGGCCGACGGCCTGACCCGACTCGGCCACCAGGTCACCCTGTTGTGCGGCGGCCCCGCGTCCCCCGTCCGCGACTACCACGTCGTGTCGGCGGGCGGCACCTACGGCCAGTTCCTGCGCGCCCGTACCGCCTTCACCCGGCGCATCGGCGACTGCGATCTGCTGGTCGAGGTGTGCAACGGCATGCCCTACTTCGCCCCCGTGTGGCACCACGGCCCGACCCTGTGCCTGGTCAACCACGTCCACACGGACCTGTGGAAGATGCGGTTCGGCGGGCCGATGGCACCGGCGGCGAGGATCGGCCGAAGACTCGAACACTGGGCGCTGACCGGGGCGCAGCATCGCGGCCTGCTGGTCGCGGTCTCTCCCTCGACCGCGCACGCGCTGCGCGGGATCGGGGTCGAGCGGGACCGGATCCGGGTGGTCCACAACGGAGTTGAGGAGCCGGGGCCTCGTGCCGACCGGTCGCCGGAGCCGTTGTTCGTGGCGGTGGGGCGGCTGGTCGAGTACAAGCGGGTCGATCTGCTGCTGCGGTTGTGGGAGCGGGTACGTCCCGTGGTTGGGGGGCGTCTTGTGATCGTGGGGGATGGTCCTGAGCGGGAGTCTTTGGAGCGGCTTGCGGGGCCCGGGGTGGAGTTCACGGGGCATGTCTCGGAGTCTCGGAAACATGAACTGCTCTGTGCTGCCTGGCTGTTGCTGCATCCCTCTGCGTTGGAGGGGTGGGGGTTGGTCGTGACGGAGGCTGCGGCTCGGGAGACTCCGGCGATCGCGTTTGACGTACCTGGTCTGCGTGACTCCGTGGTCGACGGCGAGACCGGTGTACTGGCGCGTGGGGAGTCTTCATTCGCGGCGGCCTGGTGCACGTTGGCTCTGTCTGGACATCGCCGTGAGGTGATGGGCAAGGCTGCGCGGGATCGTGCGGCGCGTTATCGGTGGGATCGGACAGTTAGACAGTTTCGTGTGGTGGCCGGCGAGGCGGTGAAGGGCTGGGGGTCGTGAGTTGGCTGCGGGTGCGTGGGGGCTGGGCGCGCAGTTCCCCGCGCCCCTATCGGGGCGCCCCAGTCCTCCGGCGTATGAAAGATCCCTCTTTTCGTCGGTCCCTCGCCCTCTTTCGTGCCTTCCTGCATGAACAGGATGACCCGGAAGCCTGCTATTCGCTGCTCGCCCGTGATGCCGCCGACCAGGTCGAGGGCTACTACGGGCCCCTCGCCGGACGGACCGTTGTCGATGTCGGTGGCGGGAGTGGGTACTTCACCGAGGAGTTTCGGCGGCGTGGCGCCCACGCCTACCTCTTCGAGCCTGACGTACGGGAGTTGGGGGAGAAGCCGCCCGACGGGACCGTGATCGCCGACGGGTATCTGCTGCCCCTGTCCGACGGGATCGCGGACGTCACCTTCTCGTCCAACGTCCTTGAGCATGTGGCCGATCCGCAGACGTTTCTCAGTGAGCTGACGCGGGTGACGCGGCCCGGTGGGCTGATCTATGTGTCGTTCACGAACTGGCTGTCTCCGTGGGGTGGTCACGAGTGGGCGCCCTGGCACTATCTCGGTGCGGAACGGGCCCGTGCCCGCTATCGGCGCCGTACCGGCAAGGACGCCAAGCACACCCTCGGCGAGAACCTGTTCGCCGTGCACATCGGCGCCACCCTGCGGCAGGTCCGTGCCCGCGACGACGTCATGGTCGTCGCGGCGCGCTCCCGCTACTGGCCCTTCCTCGACCGAGCCGTCGTCAAGGCGCCCGGGATAAGGGAGTTGGCCACCTGGAACCTCCTCCTCATTCTCCGGCGGTGTCCACGATGACGGCGACCACGGTCCAGGCACCGCCCCCGGCGGCCGACCCCACCACCACGACACTGGCGGGCCCCCCGGAGGGCCCGAGGTCGCGGAGCTGGCTGCTGGGGTTCTGGGCCGTGGTGTTCGTGCTGTTCCTCGCCGTGCATCCGGGGCGCCAGACCTTCGACACCAAGCTCGGCGTCACCGTCGACCCCGGCCAATTCCTTTCCGATCTGGGCCAGTTGTGGCACGACCGGGGTTCCTTCGGCGGTATCCAGGACCAGTACGCCGGCTACCTCTGGCCGATGCTGCCGTTCTACTGGCTGGCCCACGCAGTGCAACTCCCGGTGTGGCTCGCGGAACGGCTGTGGCTGTCGCTCGTCGTGTCGGTCGCCTTCTGGGGAGCCCTGCGCCTCGCCGAACGGCTGCGCGTCGGGAGCCCCGCGTCCCGGCTGCTCGCCGCCGTGACCTACGCGCTGTGGCCGGTGTTCACGATCGTCGTCGGCTCGACCTCGGCCGCCGCCCTCCCCGGAGCTTTCCTCCCCTGGGTCCTGCTGCCACTCACCAACGAGCGTTACACGGCCCGCATCGCGGCCCTCCGTTCGGCGTTGATCGTCCCGTTCATGGGTGGGGTCAACGCGGCCGCGACCCTTGCGTCCCTGCTGCCGGTAGGGCTCTACCTCCTCTCCCGTCCAGCCGGTCCACGGCAGCGCAAGCTGATCGCCTGGTGGGTGCCGGGGGTGATTCTGGCGACGGCTTGGTGGTGGATTCCGCTCCTCATGCTCGGCGTCTACGGCGAGAACTTCCTTCCCTACGTGGAGACTTCACAGACCACGACCGAGACCATGTCGGCTACGGAGGGCCTGCGCGGAGCCGGTGACTGGGTCGCCTATCTGCACCTGGGCGAGGCGTGGATACCGGCCGGCTGGACGGTCGCCTCCTCGGTGATCGTGATCGTCTGCTCGGCGCTCGCGGCGGGTCTCGGGCTCGCGGGACTGGCGCGCCGGGACATGCCGGAGCGGCGCTGGCTGGTGCTGATCGGGGTGTCGGTCGCGCTGATCCTGTTCGCCGGGTACGGCGGCTCGTTCGGGGCGCCCTTCCACGGGCTGGTGCAGGACTGGCTGAACGGCCCGCTCGTCCCCTTCCGCAACATCTACAAGTTCCAGGCGGGGCTCGCTCTCGCACTCGTCCTGGGCCTGGCCCACCTGGTGGGTGTGGCGGCCGAGACCCGCGGAGCCCGCCCGGTCCGGGGCCGTCGACTCGTCCCGCTGATCGCGCTGATCCTCGTGCTCCCCGGTCTGGCCTGGCCGTATCTCAACGGGTCGATCCTGAACCCGGGTTCGTTCCAGCAGCTCCCCAAGTACTGGCAGGCCACGGCCGACTGGCTGCACAAATACTCCCCGGACTCCCGGGCCCTGGTCGTTCCGGCGACCGCGCACGGCATCTACACCTGGGGCTCCCCCATCGACGAGCCGTTGGACGTCCTGGCCAACTCCCGCTGGGCGGAACGGGATTACGTCCCGATGGGCACCCCAGGCAACCGGCGCGCGATGGACGCGGTCGAGCAGGCACTGGCGAGCGGGAGCGAAGTCCCGGGCCTGGCCGACTACTTGAGCCGGGCCGGCGTCTATTACGTCGTCGTCCGCAACGACCTGGACCCCGACCAGATCGGCTACGTCCCGACGACCACCGTCAAACGCACCCTGGAACAGTCCGGCTACCAGCGGGTGACCGGCCTCGGCCCGGTCATGACCGGCGGCCGGATCGCGAACGACACCCCGCTCCAGGTGGAGGGCCTCTACCCGCGCCAACGGGCGGTGGAGATCTACGAGCCGACGAGCAAGGACGTGAGCCGCCCCGGCCAGGCGGGCCTGACGCCGGTGGCCGACACGGCGGTGGTCTCCGGCGGCCCGGAGTCGATCCTGCCCCTGGCCACCGAACTCCGGGGCAGGGCAACGGTGTTGACGGGCGACAACCACCCGGGGCTGGGCTCCCCCACACTCCAGATCCTCGGCGACGGACTGCGCCGGGCGGACACCCGGTTCGGCCTCGTCGACGGCAACACGTCGTACACGTACACCCCCGACGAACGCAACGCGCCGGACGCCGTCCAGGACGCGGGCAAGAAACCGAAACAGATCCTGCCTACGAAGGGCATCGCCCACCAGACGGTGGCGGAGGTACGCGGCGCCCGCTCGGTGACGGCGTCCTCCAGCGGCAACTGGCTGTTCTACCTGCCCCAGTACGACCCGGTGAACGCCTTCGACGGCAACCCCGACACCGCGTGGGCAGAAGGCGCGGCGGGCTCCCCGAACGGGCAGTGGCTGCGGATCGGCTTCACGGGCGGCTCGTACGACATGCCGAAGTCCTTCAAGGTCACCCCTCTCCCCCAGGAGAGCGTGCGAGCGGCGGCCACGGAGGTGCGGGTCGAGACGGCGAAGGGGTCGGTGACCAGCTACCTCCAGCCGAACGGCATGACGCAGACCGTCAAAGCCCCGTCCGGCACGACGAGTTGGATGAAGCTGACGATCGTCGACTCGGTGGCCCGACGCACCGGTCTCACCGGCGCGGGCTTCTCCGAGATCGCCCTGCCGCACATCCAGGTCACCCGGCTCCTCAAGCTCCCCACCGACGCGAACTCCTCCGACGCGTCCGCCGAGATCATCTCCCTGCACCGCACGGCCGACCCGACCGGCCTCTCCGCGACGGGCACGGAGGCGGGCCTGCACCGCACGTTCTCGACGCCGACGGCGGGAACGTACGAGATGAAGGCGAGCGCGGTGGCGATCCCCGGCGAGGAGTTGGACAAGCTGCTCTACGAGGTGGCCCCCGCCCAGCAGGACCGCATCACGGCGACGGCGGACTCCACGGCGGCGCTGGGGGCGGGCCTCTCGGCCCGCAACCTGACGGACGGCGACCTGACGACGGGCTGGATAGCGGGCGACCGCCCCACGATCCACCTCTCCTGGACCGGCAAACAGGCGGTAGGGGAAGTGGTGTTGGCCCCGGCGGGCGGCCTCTCGACCCGCGCCACCGAGGTGGACATCACCTCACCCGACGGCGCGACGATCGCCGGCGTGGACGAGAACGGCGTGGTCCGCTTCGACCCGATCACCACGGACCGCCTGGACATCACGATCACGAAAACGGCCCCGCTCACTCTCCACAACCCCATAGCGGACGAGAACCTCCAACTCCCCGTGGGCCTGACCGAGGCCTACATCCCGGCCCTGGACCAGTACCGCACCCCCCAACCCGACCCCACCCGCACCTTCACGCTGACCTGCGGAAAAGGGCCCGTGGTGGCGGTCGACGGCGAGCTGTACCAGACGAGCGTGACAGGAACGGTAGGAGACCTCACGCAGCGGCGATCGGTCGATGTGACGCCCTGTCAGGAGGGTCGGAACGACGCCGAGTTGGAGCTCACCTCGGGCCCCCACCGGGTGGAGGCGGGAGACGCCGGCCCCCTGGAACTCACGGACGTGACCCTGACCCGGGGAACGGTGACCGAACCCACCCCTGACACAAGGAAGTTGACGATCCAGGACTGGCTGGGCGACCGCCGCGAGGTGACGGTGGGCGCGGGCGTCGCGTCCTACTTCACGACCTACGAGAACTACAACAACGGTTGGAAAGCCACCCTGAACGGCAAGGAGTTGACGTCGGTCCGCCTCGACGGCTGGCAACAGGGCTGGCGCGTCCCCGCAGGCGCGGGCGGCACGATCAAGCTCTCCTACGAACCGGCGACAACATACGAGGCCGGCCTCATAGGCAGCGGAGCCGCACTGGTCATCCTCCTGGCCCTGGTGATCTGGCGCCGCGACGAACCCAACACGGACGAGATGCAACCACCCCCACCCCTACCCGGCCTGTGGCTGGGCACGGTGGCACTGACGCTGGTCGGAGTGGCGATAGCGGGCTGGTTCGCCCTACTGGTACCGGCACTGGCACTACTGGCATACCGCCGACACGCGTTGCTGGTCCCGATCGCCTTCGTGGCACTGGCGGGATCGGGGATCGTGGCGGCGACGGGGGCGGGTGACCCGGTGGGCGCAGGCGAGGGCGCGTTCAGCCACGCGGCCCAACTCCTCGCACTGATCGGGTTGTTCGCGGGCCTGGTGAGCGTGAGGGAGTGGAGAGAGCCGAGCATCCCCGACTCAACACAGCCGCTGCCCCCGGCACCCCTGCCACACAGGGAACGGGGAACGAGCGCGCTGGGCGAGCGACCGGACACCGAGGAGGAAACGGGCTACGAGGAACCGAGTTCCGGGGAGAGGCCGGGGCCGGTGGAGTCCAGCCCGACGATCTCGGCACGGGGCCCGGGACACCAGGCCCCCGCCACTCGACCAACGGCACCCGAAGGCGCCCCGATAGGGGCGCGGGGAACTGCGCGCCCAGCCCCCACGGACCCGCAGCAAAAGGACGCACCCCAATGACCGCACTGGACCAACCCGCCCGAGCCAGCAACCCCACCCGCATCCCCTTCCCCACAGTCGACGAAATCGCCCGCCACTGCCACCAATCCATCGAACCGGAAACCGTCCACATCGAGGTCCACCTCCCAGGCCCCATAAACCCGGAACGGCTCCGCACCGCATTCACCGAAGCCCTGCACCGCCACCCCCGCATCCTCATGCGCGAGGCCCCGGGCCCTTGGTACCGCCGCCGCTACGAATGGGAGTTGACGGAATCCCCAGACATAGAGGTGGTGGCCTTCCCACCCCCCACCCGAGACGCGCTCAAGAAGGCCCGTACCCGCGCCCTGGACGAGGCCCCACCCCTCACCGCATCCCCACCCATCCGCCTCGAAGCAATCACCCTCGCCCACAACACCGGCTCAGCCCCCGGCACGGGACCCCGCACCGCCCTCATCCTCACCGTCAACCACACCGCACTGGACGGCCCCGCCTGCCTCCGCGTCCTCGCCACCGCAGCGGAGCTGTACGGCGGCAAGGACAACGCCCCGACCGCCCCACCGACCCGCCCCCCGGACACCCCCGAACCCCCCACGGAC
>NZ_JNWO01000044.1 GCF_000716435.1 Streptomyces xylophagus | reverse complement strand
ACCCACGGTCCGGACCGGGGGGCGACGGGGTCGGCGGGACCGGCTGTCGGTCGGAGGGGTGGTGCCCGCCCGGTACCATGGTCGACACGGCAGACGAGCCGGGCGGACGGCCGCGTGGAGTGCCCCTAGCGGGAACTCCCCGAGGAACGTCCGGGCTCCACAGGGCAGGGTGATGGCTAACGGCCACCCGGGGTGACCCGCGGGACAGTGCCACAGAAAACAGACCGCCCGGCGCTTCGGCGCCGGGTAAGGGTGAAACGGTGGTGTAAGAGACCACCAGTGCCCAGGGTGACCTGGGCAGCTAGGTAAACCCCACCCGGAGCAAGGTCAAAAGGAGCCGCCGCTTCGAAAGAGGCGTGGCTCTGCGCGGACGTTCGAGGGCTGCCCGCCCGAGTCCGCGGGTAGACCGCACGAGGCCGGTGGCAACACCGGTCCTAGATGGATGGCCGTCGCCGGGGGGTTCGCGAGGACCCCTCGGGACAGAACCCGGCGTACAGCCCGGCTCGTCTGTCGGCAGGGCTCTGACCTGGTCTTATGGGCCGGTCGGGGCCCTTTCCTCTGCCTGGGGGCTTCCCGCTTATACCTGCGAGTTCCCGGGAGTTCCCGTGGAAGTGTGCACGCGTTGTGCGCTGGGATGGCGTCCTGGCGGTGGGTCTGATGAGTGATGTGACCGACCTCCGAGAGGGAGTCACCGGGAGCCGAGGCTTCGCTCTCGATGCGTGGATCCGTCCTCTGTGTGCTCTCGTGGTAGCCGGGGTCGCGGCCTATGCCTCGTACATTCACCAGCGGGAGTTCGCGTTGCAGGGCGGGGCGTACACGGTCAGCGCCTCGTGGTGGCCGCTGTCCGTGGACGGGCTTCTGCTTCTGGCCACGGTCGGCTTGCTGAAGCCTTCAGGGCTCTACACGCGCCAGGTACGAGGTGCGATCTGGTCGGCGTTTTCGCTGGGGATCGCGGTGTCGCTGGCCGTAAATATCGCGGCAGCGCCAGTGCTGGAGTGGAAGCCGGTGCTGGTAGCGGGATGGCCTCCGGTCGCGCTGCTGCTGTCGGTGGAACTCCTGGTGCACCGTCCGGTTGATCGGATCGTCGATGTTGCTGAGGCTATGGGAGAAGGGCGTGGCGCGGCGCAACGTAGGCGTCGGCAAGCAGGTGAGGATTCATTGCTGGCGAGGGCTCGGGCGCTTGATGCCCGGCACCGTGAACGGCATCAGCGACCTGCGTCAGTCGAGACTCTGCGGAAGGAATTACACGTCGGTGCACGTCGATCGAGGCAGTCGACCGCGCTCGTGCGGGAGGGCCGGAGCGACTCTTAGATCATGTAGGAAACGGCTAAGTCTCGGCACTCCAGAGGATCAGTACTTGACTGGATCCCGCCGACATGGGGTGGTCGGCTCCGAGGATGCGTTCAAAGTCGGCGGCCACCTGCTATTGCCAACGGATGGCCGGCAAGGGACCTCATACCGCACCTCGTCGAGCCGGCGACTGACGTCAACCTGCCCCAGGTCCTGGCCACCCTCTGACCGATCGAGAGTAGACGCGGGCGAGTGTGGTGTTCGAGACGCACTACGCCCGCCGACAGTCGGCCAGCCTCGTACCTGGGACCGAGGATCTCCTAGTCCGGCTATCCGCAGCGGGTGCAGTCATTCCGTGCTCTTAGACGTCATTTCACTTGATCAGTCTGCGGTGACATATGAGGGTCGGGGCAATGGCGGTGAAGGCGAGGAAGTGTTCCGGCTTGCGCTCGTAGCGGCGGTGAAGGCGTCGACACCTGGACAGCCACGACACCGTCCGCTCCACGACCCAGCGATGTCGGCCCACGCGTCGGGATGACTCGACGCCTTTTCGGGCGAGGCGGTGCCGGATGCCTCGGGAAGCGAGCCATCGCCGCAGGTGGCGGTAGTCGTAGCCTTTGTCGCCGTGCAGCTTGCCGGGCCGCCGACGTCGCGGTCCGCGACGGGAACGGATGGGCGGGATGCCGCGGACCAGCGGGATGAGGGCCTGGCTGTCGTGGAGGTTGGAGGCGGAGATGCCGACGGACAGGGGCAGGCCCTGGCGGTCGACGATGAGGTGGATTCTCGATCCCTTCTTGCCCCGGTCGGTCGGATTCGGTCCTGTCAGTTGCCCCCTTTGAGGGCCCGAACGCTGACGGAGTCGATCGCGCACCGCGACCAGTTCAGCTCGCCCCGGGCACCGAGTTCGTCCAGGACCAGGCGGTGGAGTTTGGCCCACACCCTGGCCTCGGTCCACTCGGTGAACCGCCGGAAGGCGGTGACTCCCGACAGTCCGAAACCCGGAGGGAGTTGGTTCCAGGTGCAGCCCGAGGTGGCCACGAAGATGATCGCCGCCAGCACTTCGCGGTCCCCTCGCCAGCGGTGCCCTCCACCCTGCGGGCGAACCGGTGCGGGCGGCACCACCCGCTGGAACAACGTCCACAGCTCTTCGGGCGCCATCCGCTCGGCAAGCGCATCACTCATCACCTCGGACTGCCGCAAGATCACGCCAACTGAAATGGCGTCTAAGAGGAGCTAACAGAAAGCTTTGACGCGGCGGTAGGTGATCAGGCAGCAGGCCAGTTTGAGGAGGGCTTCGTGGATGTCGTCGCGGATCTCCCAGCGGATCCGTAGGCGGCGGAAGCCGTGGATCCAGGCGTTCGTGCGCTCCACCACCCAGCGGACGGCGCCGAGTCCGGAGCCGTGCGGGGTGCCGCGTCGAGCGATCACCGGCTTGATGCCGCGCTTCCACAGCAGGCGGCGGTACTTGCGAAGTCGTAGCCACGGTCAGCGAACAGCTGCTGTGGCCGGTGACGGGACCTGCCAGTGCGGCCCTTGATGTGGGGTATCGCGTCGAGCAGGGGCAGCAGCTGGGTGACGTCGTTCCGGTTTCCTCCGGTCAGTGTGATGGCCAGCGGGGTGCCGTGCGCGTCGGTGATCACGTGGTGTTTCGAGCCCGGTCTGGCACGGTCGAGCGGGCTCGGCCCGGTTTTGGGCCGCTCCGGCGGGCCTGGTGGTGGGAGCCGTCGATCACCGCCCGGGACCGGTCCAGCCTCCCGGCCTGGTGCAGCTCGGTCAGCAACACCTGGTGCAACCGGTCCTACACACCAGCCTCGTTCCAGTCCCGCAGCCGACGCCAGCACGTCATCCCGGACCCGAACCCGAGCTCCTGCGGCAGCCACTCCCACTGGATGCCGGTATGCAGCACGAAGAAGATCCCTTGCAGGCACTTGCGGTCATCCAGCGGCAGCCGGCCCGGCTTCCGCACCCGCCGGGACCGCACCGGGAGCAACGGTTCGATCCGCACCCGCAAATCGTCCGTCACCAGCCACGGCGGGCGCTTCCCCTTCCCCATGGCCTGTCCAACGAGGCCACACGGAACGGGACATGGGCCCCCGAGCGCTTTCTGTTAGCTCCTCTAAGTCTCCCGGAGCACAGCGAGCGGGCGCGAGGGTCGGACGGCCGCGAGGAGCATCAGGGCGAGGGTGGTGGCTCCGAACGCACCGTGGGCGGTGACCACGGGCACGGACAGGTGGTGCATCAAGGCCCCCTGACTTCCCAGAACGGGAGAACGAGCCAGATGCGGCAACCACAGCATCGTCCGTACCCGGCCGGGGCGGGAGGCCCGCCCCTACATCGCATCAGGGATGAACAGCTGCCTGCCGGCCATTGTTTCGCAGGCCTGTCGGAAGGTCCATTTTGGGGCCCTGACAGTCGTCAGCGCGTGCCGTAAGGTTCTGACTACTGTGTGCCACAGTAGGGGGACATTGGGGGGCTTTCGTGCTCGATGCGAAGCAGCATCAGGGCAAGTTCGGCGAAGACTACGTCCGTGTGCTGGCCTCTGCGGCAGGCCTGATCGTCCTGCAAGGCGATCTCGACGCGGACGGGGTCGACCTCGGGTTCCGCGCCACCGGCCGCTACGGACGGACGCTGTCACCCACTGTCGAGGCTCAGATCAAGACATGGTCGGCGCCGTCCGTGTCGTCCGGCCACCTGAACTACCGCGGGCTCAACGAGTGGCAGTTCAACAGGCTCGCCGGTCCCGACTTCACCGTGCCCCGGTTTCTGTTCGTCATCTGCGTCCCCGCCGACAACCAGGCGTACGCGGCCATGAGCACCGACGGTGTGATACTCCGTCACCTCGGCTACTTCGTCTCGCTTCGCGGCGAGGAGCCGATCAAGGACCCCGACCGTCACCGAAAGCGTCCGGTCAGAGTTCCGACAGCGAACGTGCTCACCGCCGCCTCACTGCGCCGGCTCGCCGAGACGCAGTCCGACTGGTAGGGGAACCGATGACGATTCCGCTGAAGGTCGACGACATCGCCAGCTATCTGGCGGAAACGGGCTGGGAGCGGGATCCACAAGGCTGGCGCGGAGCGAGTGTGTGGCAACACCCGGGCGACTACGAGGTGTTGGTACCCGCTCGCGACGGCATGGGCGACAGCGACCGCCGATTACGGGAGATCCTGCGCTGTCTGTGCGCGCTGGAAGACCGGCCGGCGAGCGACATCGCCCTGGAGATCGCCAGACCGCAGCTGGACAAGCAGTCCTTCCGCACGTTTCCCACCGGCCACGACCCCGGCTACACCTCGCTGCTTCTGGGTACGCAGACGGTGCTGGGTGTCCGCAACCTCCTGACGGCGGCGGCGCGCACCGTCGTGCAGGGTCCGCACTTCGCCTTCGCCGGCCGGCAACCGGGCGTGGTGGGCGACCTCTTGCGCGCAGCCGAACTCGGCCCCTCCCGCGCCGGGAGCTACGTCGTCGAGATCCGAGTGGCGGCGGACGCGACGGCCCGAACCCCGAGCGGGGAGCAGGTCACCGGTCGGGCCGTGCTGGTCCAGATGCTCGAGGCGGTGAGCGCGGCCCAGGCAGCCGTAGCGGCGGACGCGCCCGCGGCCTTCGACGAGACCGTCACGGCCGGCGTCTCCGCGGATCTGTGCAAGGCGCTCAGTGAGCTCTCCGGCCACGAACAGAGCGAGCCCTTCGAGATCGGCTTCCGGTGGGCGCGCTCGCAGCCACTCGATGTGGCGTCACACGTTGTCGCGTTCCCGGAGACCTCCGGATCGCTTCTGCACGCCGCGTCCGTGCGGCTTCGCAGCGGCCTCAACGCCACCGGTGCCGCAACGGTCTCCGGTGTGGTCGAGGGGCTGCATGACGACTCCTCCGGCAACGACCGGTGGCGGATCAAGGTCCGCGGTGAGTTGCGCACCGAGCACGCCGAACTCGTCCGGCGGGCCGTCTGGGTGCGGCTCCCGGACCAGGCGTCGTACGACCGTGCGATCACCGCGCATCGGGAACGGCAGGTGATCACCGTCATGGGCGAGTTGTCCAGCATGACCGGCCGGGTGGAACTGGTGCCCAGGCGGGGGTTCGACATCTGACCGGATTTCGGCTCATCGAGGAGGGGTACTGTGCCGACGGAGTTGACTGTACGGGATCATGCATCGCTGTTCGCCCTGATGGTGGTCGCACGGCCGGTGACCAACCGTGAACTGCGCGAACTCGCCGGCCTGGAGATCACCGCGGCGGTACGACGGCGAGTGAACGAGGATGCCGAGCGGATCGTGACCAGGAAGCACGGTGCGGTCAACACGCACCAGCTCACGTCCGCGGGCCGGACCTGGTGCGAGGCCGCTCTGGTGGCCGGACGCCCGGACGGAGCGAAGTTTCCGGCCGGGGTGCTCTACGCGGTGCTGGACAACGTCGGACAGTACCTGGCCCGCTCCGGCACCAAGTTCGGCGAGTTCTTCCAGCCCGACGTCGAGGACTGGATCCGCGCGGTCTACACGGAACTCACCGTCCGCCGGAAACCGGGCAGCTGGGTCAGACTGTCGGCGCTGCGCCCATGGCTCGAGAACCTGCCGCGAGGGGCCGTCGACGCCGAACTCGACCGGATGATCGAGCAGCCCGACGTACAGCTGATGGGCGAGCTCAACCAGCGCACGCTCAGCGACGAGGACCGCGGAGCCGCCGTTGACATCGGCGGCGAACCTCGCCACCTGCTGCGGATCGGACCGGCGTGAACGGGGAACTCGCCGCCCTGGAGACGCTGTACATCAACACCGCGCTGACCCAGGAAGAGATCTGGACACCGGTGACCTCGTACCACGTCGACGGCCTTCATCCTGAGGTCTTCCGGCGGCTGGGGAGGGCAATGAGCGCCGTCGAGCGCGCCCACTCGCCGGTTGCGACCGTGGTGCGTGGCGAGACCGGTTCGGGCAAGACGCATCTGCTCGGCTGGACCCGCCACGAGATCCAGCAGCGCGGCGGCTCCTTCTTCTACATCAAGCTTGTCACCGGCCGGAACTTCTGGGAGAGCGCCGCCGACAGTCTCGTCGACAGTCTCTACCGGGAGGACGAGGGTGGCCAGGAACAACTGATTCGCCTGCTCGACGAGCTTTCGCGCCAGGCTCGCCTCGACACGGATACCCGTAACGCCGTCACTGGCCGGCGCGAGTTGACGCGAGCCCATGTCGATGCGTTCGTTCGGGGGATCCGGACCATCGACCGACAGGTGGGCAACGAGGCCGCGGACACGGCCCGCGCGCTGGCGCTCATAGCCTCCACCGGCGATCCCGTGGAGATCGGCAGGGCCTACTTCGCGCTCAACGACGACGACGGGGACAAGCGCGCCGCCTGGGGGATGTCGCCGGGCGGGCGACAGGCTCAACTCGTCCTCCGCGATCTGACGCGCCTGTTCGCCCTGGTCGGACCGCTGGTGTTCGCCTTCGACCAGCTCGACACCCTGGTGTCCGCCACGGAGACGTCGTCGCTGACATCGGCCCCTTCCGGCGAGGGCCGGGCCGCGAAGAGGCTGAGCAGCGAGATCGCCACCGGCCTGATGGAACTGCGGGAGGAAGCCCGCCGGACCCTGATGGTCGTGGCGTGCCACGAGGACACCTGGGAGCAGATTTCCCGGGCGGCAGTCCGGTCCGCCCTGGACCGGTTCGAGGTTCTGCCGACGCTCGGCGCGATTCCCGACGAGGCCACCGCCGCCGCCATCGTCAGCAGCCGCTTTCGGGCCTACTACGAGTCGGTGGGGTTCACTCCGCGGTATCCCACCTGGCCGGTCACCTCGACGGCGCTGGCCGAAGCCCCACACCGTTACACCGCACGGCGGCTGCTCATCCGGGTCCAGAAGCACATCGAGGCGTGTCTGCAGACCGGCACGGTGGCCGAACTGACCTCCCTGGCAGGCGCAGAGCCCACGGCAGCCGCACCGCCCGCACCGGCGAGGGCCGTCAACCTGAGCACCCTCACGGAGCCCTTCAACAAGCTCCGTGCCGAGGCGGACGACCTCGGGCCGCTCGACCCCACGACCGAGGACGGGTTGATGCCCGCTCTGCTGGGCGCGGGGCTGCGGAGTCTGGTCAGGGAACTGGGCGCCGACGAGACGCGGTTCTCCATCGAGACCGACTTCGGCCGCAAGGCGGCGTTGCACGCCCGGTTGCGCTATGTCGTGGACGAGGCCAGCGAGAACGAATTCCACTGGTCCTTCCGGGCGATCGCCGCGAACAACGCCATCGCCGCCCAGAACCGGATCCGTAATGCGGCGGTGGAGGCCGGCCTGACGGCCGACCTGGCGAGCCGCCGGCTGATCCTGCTGCGGAACATGCCGTACCCGAGCGGCCCCAAGACCAAGGGCATCAAGGACGACTTCGAGGCGCGGGGCGGCGTGTCGTTACCGATCGGCGCCGCCGACCTCCGGACCCTGGCCGCCCTCCGGGCCATGCTCGACGACCGTACGTCAGGCCTGGACGCATGGCTGCGACAGGAGCGCCCCGCTTCCCGCATCGAGGTCTTCGCGCCGGTGCTGGGAGACTTACGGCAGCTTCTCGGCATCGCGACCACGGAAGTCGGCTCCAGGGTGGCGGCGGATGTGGCGGGCATACCGGAGGACCCCGAGCCCGCTCGTACCGAAATCGTCGTCGGAGCCACGGTCCGGGGCGGCCGTTCGTTTGCGGTACCCATGGAACGACTGCGGATGCACACCGCGGTGGTGGGCGCGGCGGGATCGGGCAAGACGGTCCTGATCAAGCGACTTGTGGAGCAGTGCGCTCTGTGCGGCGTCTCGGCGATCGTGCTGGATCCGAACGACGATCTCGCACGGCTCGGCGACCCCTGGTCGAGCCCGCCGAAGGGTTGGACGGACGACCATGAGCGCGAGGCCCGACGCTATTTCGCGGATGTCGAAGTGGTGGTGTGGACACCGGGTCTGAACCGGGGACGTCCGATCTCCTTCTACCCGCTTCCCGATTTCGGTCCCGTCCTTGACGACGAGGACGACTTCCCCCGTCTGGTCAGGTCGACGGTGACCTCACTTGCGCCACATGCCGGTGTACGCGGCAGCAGTGCTCGCGCGACCCAGCAGCTGGGGGTCCTCAAACGTGCCCTCGAACGGTACGCGCGCGACGGCGGCAAGACCCTGGCCGGCTTCGTCGAGCTGCTCGCCGAGCCCCCGAGCGACATCGTGAACAGCAGGACCAGTCGCTTCGCGGTTCAGATGGCGGACACGCTGGAAGCCGCGATGGAGACCGACCCGCTGTTCGGGGAATCCGGCGCACCCGCCGATCCCGGCATGCTCCTGATCCCGTCGCTGGGAAAGGCCGCCCGTATCTCGGTGATCAGCTTCATCGGCCTGTCCGGCGACGGACCGGCCCAATTCGTCAGCCGCCTCCAGGCGACCTTGTTCTCATGGTTCAGGGCACACCCGGTCGGTGACCGTGCCCTGGGCGGGCTGCTGGTGATGGACGAGGCGCAGAACTTCGTGCCCTCCGGTACATCGAATCCGAGTACGGAAAGCACCGTCGAACTCATCCGCCAGATACGCAAGTACGGACTCGGGATAGTCCTCGCCTCACAGCTCCCCAGGGGGATCCACAACCAGGCGCTGGGCAACACCGTGAACCAGTTCATCGGCCGACTCACAGGAGTCGCCCACATCGAGGCGGCCAGGACCATGGCTCAGGCGCGGAACGCAGTCCTCGACAACCTCGCCGGTCTCAAGGCCGGCATGTTCAACGCCGCGAGCGAGGGGACCGGATTCAGCAAGATCGAGGTGCCGATCTGCCTCAGTCACCACGATGTGCCGCTCAAGGAGGACGAGATCGTCGAGCGAGCCCGCCGGGGTACCTGAGCGGTCGTGAGGTGGTGAGCGCGTCCTGGCCCGTGCCGAAACCTTGACCTGCACGGACAGCGTCGCCAGGGCGCTTGAGCCGTCCTGTCCCGGCGGTCACCCCCTTGGCGGTGGGTGAACTGCTCACCGCTCATTTGGCCGGCGTAGTCCAGTCCCCCGACGGACCACGCCGTTTCCGACCGCACGATGTCATCCGGGGGAGCACACCCAGCAGGTGTCGAGGGACATCCCGGAGGCCGAAAGCCGCGCAGTTCTGCGGGCCGTGGCCGACCTGATTTCCGTCGGCGGCGGTTCAGCGGCGTGGCTCGGACGACGCGCCGGATCGCCTCAGCCGACGCTGCCCGGCGCGGGAGGACTTCACTCTGGTTCAGCTGCGATCTTGGTCGGATTCGGGCTGGGTGAGTCGTTGTTGCCAGTCGTTGAACTGCTGGCGGAGCGCGGCGGCTGCCTGGGGGTCGAGGCCGTAGGCGGCGTATTGCTTGTCGGTGTAGCGCTGCACACGGCGGAGGGCGTCGGCGAACATCCGTCGGTCGAATCCGGCGTCGTTCTGTGTGGCGAGTTCGATCAGCCGCTCACGGCTGTAGCCGGTCTTGACAGGCCGTCGACATCGATGGAGTCGCGGACCTCGGCCCGGGTGAACAGGGCGCCGGTTTTGCCGGCGGCGACGTCGTCACGGTGGAGCACAGGACCGAGTTCGGAGGGGACGGGCGCATGGCGGAGGAATTCTGCGACGAGTTCCACCTTGGTTGTGATCCGGTGGACGGATCGATGACGTTCAACCGGCTGTAGGTAGGGGTTTGTTGGGCCGTCTCCACCGTGTATCCAGCCGCCGAATACGCCTTGATGAGCCGGGCGACCGCCTCGGGCATCTCGTCGGCGGCGCGATCGATGGGCGCGAACAGGTCGACGTCATCGCTCATTTGACGATGCGGTGCGCCTGGATGGCATAGCCGCTCGCGAGTGCGTAGCCGTAGTCCTCGGCGAGCGTGTCGAGCCCGATCCTGATCAGCCGCCGATGCAGTTCCTCCACTATGCCGCGGCCGCCTTCGCAGCGAGCTCGGTGAACCGGGACTGCCAGGCCGTACGGACCGGCAGCGGGAGGAACAGGTCGGCCCACAGCCGCCGCAGAAGCGGGCCGTTCAGGTAGGTCTCGAGGTCGGCCGGGGTCTGGGCCTCACGGATGACCCGTTCGTACATCAACACGACATCAGCATGGTCGGCCAGGTCGTAGACCTATCGGGGCCCCCAGCCGAGGTGACGGGGCAGAGTGACTGCACCCGTCGTCGGCCCGTCCAGCTCGGCCAGCGCCGTCGGCAGGGTGTAGGGCTTGGCTGCCGCGTACCTGTTCATGACCCCGGCATGCCGCAATCGGCCTGTCCGGTGGTATCCACGGCGCGTTTGTCGCGGGATGGGCCACGTGGCAGGGAGCAGCCTGATCGAGGATGACGGGGTCCGGTCGAGCGCGTTCCCCCACAGCTACCCGTACGTCCTCGCTGCCCGCGAACAAGCTCTGGAGCAGTCGATCTTCGGCTCGGCGCAGGAGGAGGCATCGGTATGTCCCCTCGGTTCAGAAAGCTGCGCAGCCGAGCGTTGGCTTACAGCCGGGTGTCAGAAGTCCGCCGTCCCTGCGATTTCTGGCGCGGAGTCCTCGAGGATCGACGAGAGGCCTCGTCGCAGAGCGTGACGAATGCTTGCTGGAGTTCACCCCTCCGGTACGAACCTGCGGGACGTCCGGAAGCGCTGAAATTGCATCTGCCTGCGACGTTGCTTCACAGAGCGTCAGAAGCCGTCTACGGCGCAGCGAGCAACGCGCCACGAGAGGAAGTGCCATCGGTAAGCCCTACAGCCGACCTGACCTGCGGAAACACGAGGTGTAGCGAAGCGCCCCCGGCGGGACTCGAACCTGCGGCCAAGGCTGGTAGAAGGCGCTCGTCCAACGGACGCTGGTACTGGCCGCCGTGAGACCTGTCTTTGCTCCCGTTCTTTACTAAACCGGCGGCGCGGAACGGTGGGAAGTGTGCATCGCGCAGGCCGACTCGATACGTCCGCGCAGGGCAGCGTGCAGATTCGTGCGAGAGGGTTTTCCCGAAGACCTGTTGCACCTGTACGCGCGCTGGACACGTGGGGGCAGACGCCAGGGAAGGAAGCACATGCCCATTGCCAGCGAAGCCCAGTTCACCGAGGTGTACCGGGCGCACTACGAGGACGTGCTGCGGTTCGTCCGCCGGCGCGCGCATCCCATGAACGTCGATGACGTCGTCGGTGAGACGTTCCTCGCCGCGTGGCGCCGGCGGCGCGAACTGCCCGAGGACGCGCGGCCGTGGCTGTTCGGCACCGCCCGCAACCTGATGCTGAACGCGAACCGGGGCATGCGCCGGCAGTCCGCGCTCGTCGTGCACATCGGCCGGACCGCGACCGTCGACGCCCATGACCCGACGGCCGGTGTGGACAGCCGGCTGGAGCTGGTCGAGGCCTGGCAGGCGCTCGCCGCCGCCGACCAGGAAGTCCTCGCGCTGCATGTCTGGGAGGACCTCACCGCCAAGGAGGCGGCACGGGTACTGGGCTGCACCCGGGCCTCGTACTCCATGCGCCTCACCCGTGCGAAACGGCGCCTGGCCGACCGGTTGGGCCAGACCGCCGCCACCGCGTCGTCCGCGCTCTCCCTCTCCACGCGCTGAGCCCACGCACCGTCCACGTGCCACCCACGTACTGAACAGGAAGCCAGGAATTCTCATGACCAACGACCTGCTCGCCCGCCTCGCCGACCTCGACGCCGCGCCGCGCCGCACACCGACCGCCCAGGAGATCGACCGCGAGGAGACGCTGTTGCGGAGCATCCTCGACGACAGCGAGCGCCCCGGCCGCTCGCTCGGCGCCGCGTTGCGCCGCCCGCTGGTACGGCGGCTCTCCTTCACTGCGGCCGGGGCCCTCGCGGCCGGCCTCGCGCTGGTCGCGGTGAACGGCGGTCTGCCCGGCCTGGGCGGTTCGGGCCCGCTGTCCTCCTCGGAACTGGCCAGTTGGACCGGTACCCCCAAGAACGTGGACGTCGCCGCCGCGCGCGCCTCCGCCGCCGGAAAGTGGTGCCTGGACGCGACGGACGTGAACGGCACCGGCACCGAGCCGGTGATCAGCAACGCGGACCTGCGCGGGAAGGTCGCCTCGATGATCGTCACGCGCGGCGACCAGTCGGCCTACTGCCTGGCCGGTTCGGACGGCGGCACGTCGATGGGCATCTCCGCGGTGCGCGAACAGCCCGACGGGCACATCAAGGTGGACACGCTGGGTGCCCGAGGGAGTGGTGACCAGGAGCTCAACTACGTGGTCGGCTGGGCGGGTTCGGACGTCAGGGGCATCACCGTACGGGACCACGGGCACACGACCGAGGCCATGATCCAGGGCGGCCGCTTCACGGCCTGGTGGCCCCACGGCAACCCGGACGGCCTGCTCACCGGCACCCTCACCCTGCACCTCGCCGACGGCTCGACGCGCACGGTGGAGGGCGACAGCCTGCTCGACTGACCGGACCGAGCGAGCCGTTGCCAGCGGTGCACGCAGCGGTCGGCGGGGGCAGCGGCCTGTTCGGCAACTGACGCACAGGCTCCGGTCGTTCTCCTCGAGGGCTCCTGAAGTACCCCCGAGGAGAACGACCGGCAGGAGAGAATGAGGGAGTGACGAAGAACCTTGAGCGCATCGCCCCCTGGTGGGACCGGCGGGTCATGGGCGGCCTTCTTGTCGCGGTCCTTCCCGTGACGACGGTCGGCGCGGCCGTCCGGTCGATGCCCGAAGTGAGCGTGGTGAGGATCTCGCTGCTCGTCGCCCTGCTGTGTCTGCTCGTCTGGGGTGCGCGCTTTCAGATCGTGCCGTCCGTGTCCGTCAGCGCCACCACGCTGGTGATCCACAATGTGTACAGCCGGTACCGGATCCCCTGGCGGATGGTGTCGGGCATCGACTGGTCGCGCGAAGGTCTCCTCTCCCTCGACCTGACGGACGGCCGGCAGGTGCGCGTCGAGGCGTTCAGCCGCTGGCCGTCCTTCGGTCGCCACAGGAAGGTGATCGAGACACTGGAAGAGGGCCGTCGCCTGGCGGCGGCGGGCCGGAGTGACACCGGTGCGGGTTCGACGGAGGACGAGGTGCGCGTCACCGAGGCCTCCGGAATCACCGAATTCGTCCTGGCGCTCTGCTTCGGCGGCACCCTGGTGGCACTCGCGATCGAGGGCGTCATCGCGCTCCTGGACTGATGCCCGGTGGCGTACGACAAGGGACCCGATCGCCCCGCGGGCCCGCCACCACCACGGGTGGCGTCCGGAACCGACCCCCCATGGGTGCCGGCGAAGCCCCCCGTGACCGTCATCACGACCGCATCCCGAACGACCACATGACGTCCGATCAGCGCAGAACCTATGTTGATCGCCAGCGACTGAGGCTGGTGTCGGTGGTGCGGGGCATGGCAACTCCAGGGCGTGGTGGGGGAGTTCGGGGCCGCCCTGCGTGATCTGCCCGCCCCAGTTGCCGCTGCTGTCGTCCGTGCGGCGGTCGTAGACGTACGTCAGGTTCGTGTAGCAGTGGCCCGCGGGCGTCATGTACAGGTTGTCGGTGGCCCGCTCCTTGACGGTGAAGCCGGCCGTGCACTTGTACGCGTTGCTGTTCTCACTGGCGACCAGCGCGACTCCGCCCCGGAACGGCTGGGCGTCACCGAACCGGTTGTTCTCCTGGGTGGACTGAGTGGACTGCGCCGACGTGGTGGTAGGCGAAGAGGCCGCCCACGCGGGAGTGGGCACCGAAAGCGGCGCCGTGACAGCGGCGAGTCGGTGCCGTCGGGATGATCCGGGGTCCGGAGCGCCCCCCGCGCGCCCCGGACCGTGGACCCCCCTGTCCCCCGTCGTCGTTCAGCTCGTCGGTGCCCCCGTGGATCACGGCGGCGGGTACCGGATGTGCTGCGATCGAGTGCCCCCGGCATATCGACCGCAGCACGCGCCCCGGGTTCGTCCGAAGGCATGACCAGTGCGCCCGTTCCCCCATGGGACGCGCCCCCGTGCCCGTAGGCTCCGGCACAGACAGCTTCGCCGGTAATCGTGCCGGGCCGGAGGGGTCGGGTGTTGCCAGCGGGTATTTGGCAACACCGGTCGGGCGGTGCGTTGTTGGGGGGATGGTCATCGAGCACGACGGATTCGGTGCCGAGTTACGCCGGCGCCGCATCGCGGCCGGTATGTCGCTGAGCGAGCTGGCCGGCAAGGTGTACTGCAGCCGCAGCTTCCTGAGCCGCGTGGAGAACGGGCGCCGCAGGGCGTCCCTGGAACTGGCCCAGCTGTGCGACGAAGTGCTGGGTGCCAAGGGTGCGTTGGTCGGGCTGGCGCCGTTGCCCGGCTCCGAGGCTGTGCCGAAGGCGGTCGGGGGAGGGGCGGGCGAACTGGTCAAGTCGCCCGGGCGGGGCGGGCGTTCGGCCGCCGGGCAGGACCGTGCCGAGTTCCGGCGGCTGCTCCGGCGCGGTGACCTCAGCCATGCCGCGGGTGAGATGCGGGACGCCGAACGGCACTACACGGCCGCGTACCGCAGCGCCGAGGGCGATCCGCGGGCGCAGGCCGAGGCCGTGATCAGGATGGCCCGCCGCTGGTCCGATCCCGGGCAGGTCGACCGTGAGCTGCTGCAGTCGCTCCGGGGTTGCCTGGCCGCGCTGGAGGGCGATCAGAGTCCCGAGACCGTAGGTCTGCGGTTGCGTCTCGAAGCCCATCTGGCGAAGAAGATGGCCCTGGCGGTCAGTCAGGACACCGCGGCGGGGCTCGCCGGCCCCGCCGAGGGTGCGCGGCTCGCCGAGGACACCCTGCGCCGATTACCCGTCGACGGCGACGACGAGGTGCGCTGCGAGGTCCTCACCGAATGCCGTTGGGCACGCTACGACTTCATGACCGCACCCGAGTCACTGACGCTCTCCGAGCAGCTGCGCGAGGCCGCGGCCCGGCACGACTCGGCGTACTTCCGCGGTGAGGCGCTCATGGCCACCGCCATCGACCAGTTGCGCAACGGCAGGATCTACAGCGCCCTCGCCACCGCGAACCAGTACCGCAAGCACGCCGCGGATACCCACAGCGCCCTCGCCCGCTGGCAGCGGCACACACTCGACGCCCTGCTCGACATGTGGCACGGCCGGTTCGACGCCGCCGCCGAGTGGATCTTCGTGGAGTCCCTGAAGTTCATCGAACTGCTCCGCGCCGACTACGCCGTGCCCGCGGACAACCTCACCCAGACCCGTCTCGGCCAGGCCTACTGGCTGCTGAGGCAACAGGGGCGGCTGGCCGACCTGTTCACCTCCGATCTGGCCGGCGACGTCGAGCGGCACGCCTACTTCCCGGTCTGGCGGGCGGGGTTGGCCCTCGCGCTGTGCGAGACCGGGCAGTACGCCGAGGGGGCGGACCTGTTCCTCGGCTGTGTCGCCGACGTCGACCGGTTCCCGCCGTCGGGCTGGGCGGTGCCCGCGCTCGTCCTGCTGGCGGAGGTGTGCGCGGCGCTGGACCTCCAGGGCGGATTCGAGGCCGAGTTGGCACCGGTGCTGCCCGTGCTCCGCGCCCGCCTCGCGCCGCACGACGGTGAGCAGATCGCCCTCGGCGGCTGGCCCAGCGTCCTCGTCGGCCCGACCGCCCGCGCCTGCGGCCTGCTGGCCCTGGCCGCCGGTGAGCCGGAGACCGCCCTCGAACACTTCCGGCAGGCGGCCGTCCCGGCCCGCTCCTCACAGCCCGAACTCGCCCGCCTCCGCCTGGCCCAGGCCCGCGCCCTGCGCCGCCTTGGCGGCCCGGGCAGCGAGCCGCACGCGGTCCGGCTGCTGCGGGAGACGGCACGCGGGGCGGAGACGTACGGCATGACGTGGCTCGGGGGACAGAGCCAGGCGTTGCTGGAGGCACCGGGGCGGGCGTGAGCGCGGAGCGGTTCCTACGGCGCTCTCGCAACGGCCCCGGGGGCTGGTGGTGTTGGTGTGCTCGGACGGTGTTCATGCTGTGAACTCAGTCACATGCCCCTCGGTATGGTGCCGCTCGTCCCGCCACCCTCCCGGTGCCCCCGGCGTCACCCGCACCACCCTCTGCCCCGCACCTCACCGTGGGTAGTCAGCCAAAACGTCTCCGTGGGTGGGGGGTTGGGGGTGAGGGGCATTGGATTGTCTACGCGCATAGTGCGTCGAGTGGCCTGAACCTCTGCGCCTGGCGCGTTTGTGGCGTCCCTTGACCAGGGTGGAACGGCTCGGTTTCATACCTAACCAACTGCGCGGGGGCTCGGGCGCCCGTTGTGCAATCCGCAGGGTGTCCTTGGCGTTCCTGGCGTGCTGCGCCGTCAACTCCCCAGTGTCTGCAGGCGTGTTGACGTGTCTGCGTGCCCGTGTCGACGCGTCGCGCCACCCCGGAAAGGAAATCGCCGGTGTCGCAGTTCCTCACCGCAGCTCCACTTCTCTGCCGTGCCGCGGGATGCCGGTGGGCGAGGTGAGCAGACATCGCGGCGCATCCGTGCAGGCGGGAGCGGGTGCCGGTCGGGGGCGCAGTATCCGTGCCTCGCTCATCACGCTCGCGGTGGTACCGGCGACGGCGATGGTGCTGCTGTGGGTCAGTGGCTCGTTCGCGCTGTTCGACCAGTGGCACAAGTCCAACACCGTCGGGCAGGCGGCGAAGACCACGTACGCCCTGCAGCCCGCGGTCGGCGAGTTCCAGAAGGAACGGCAGCTGACGGTCAGCCTGTTGGCCTCGCACGGCAGTTCTGCCGCCCTGGACGCGCAGCGGCGCCGGACGGACGCCCTGCTCGCCGGATTCCGCACGGCGGACGCCGCCTCCGCCGGGGTCGGAACGGCCCAGTACCAGGCCCAGTTGGCCACCGTACGGAAGCGGCTCACCGGGCTGACCACCGAACGGACCGCGGTCGACGACGGGAAGACCACCCGGCAGCAGGCCTACACCGTCTACTCCGACGCCGTCTCGTCGGCGCTGAACCTCTTCGGGATGCTCAGCACCGACAGCGGCGACGCGGCCACCGCGGCCGACGCCGGCCACGCCCTGGCGTTCCTGCGCGGGGCGGAGGCCCTGTCCCAGGAGGAGGCGATCCTCAACGGGGTCGCCGCGTCAGGGAAGTTGAGCGTCCAGGAGCGGTCCGCACTGGCGGCCGCCCAGGCGATCCGGGTCTCCGTGCTGTCCAACGAGGTGGAGCCCTACCTGCCCACGGAGTTGGGCGCGGAACTGGGCAAGGCCATGGGCGGTCGGGACTGGGCCGCCATGGCGGCCTTCGAGAAGACCGTCGGTGCGGCGTCCGCCGCGCACGACGGCACGATCAGCGTGCCCAAGATCGCGGCCGACCGTGCCGCCGCCCCGGGGCGGGTGTCCGGCGCTGTGCAGGCCGTGGAGGGTCAGTACCTGCTCAAGGTCACGAAGGACTCCGCGGACCGGACCCACCAGGTGCTCGTCAAGGCGCTGTTGGGCAGCGCCCTCGCGCTCGTCGCCGTACTCGCCGTGGCGATTCTGTCCTGGCGCATCACCCGGTCCCTCATCGGCCGGATGTCCGGGCTGCGCGCGGCCACGCTGGAGCTGGCCGAGGAACGGCTGCCCGAACTCATCACCCGGCTGCGCACCCAGGGCAAACGCGCCGAGATCGACGACCTGCCCGAACTCGACTACGGCACCGACGAGTTGGGCAAGGTCGCGGACGCCTTCAACAGCGCCCAGCGGACCGCGGTGAGCGTCGCGTTGGAGCAGGCCGCGCTGCGGGAGGGGGCGCGACTGGTCTTCCACAACATGTCGCGCCGTATCCAGCTGCTGGTGCACCGTCAGCTCACGGTGATCGACTCCATGGAACGCAAGGAGCAGGACCCGCAACTCCTCTCCGACCTCTACCGGGTCGACCACCTCGCCACCCGGATGCGGCGCAACGCGGAGAGCCTGACCGTGCTGTCCGGCGCGGCACCCCGGCGCCGCTGGAAGCACGCGGTGCCGCTCGCGGACCTGCTGCGCAGCGCGGTGTCCGAGATCGAGGGCTACACCCGGGTCGTGGTCGAACCCCTGCCTCCCATAGCGGTGTTGGGCCCCGCCGTCGGCGACACGATCCACCTCATGGCCGAACTCATCGAGAACGGCGTGACGTTCTCCCCTCCGCACACCGAAGTACGGGTACGCGCACTGCCGGTGGCGCAGGGATACGCCGTCGAGGTCGAGGACCGGGGGCTGGGCCTGACGGCCGACGAGTACGCGGCGGCGAACGAACTCCTGCACCACCCCAAGGACTTCAGCTTCACCACCCTCGGCGAGGACCCCCGCCTCGGCCTCTTCACCGTCGGCCACCTCGCCCAACGCCACGGCGTCACCGCCAGCCTCCAGGCCTCGTCCTACGGCGGCTCGCTGGCCGTCGTCGTCCTCCCGCACGCCCTCACCGAGCAGGCCGCCGACGCCGCACCGCCGCCGCTGGACGCCCGCGCGGAACGCCATCTGGCCTCGGTCACCGGCTCGGCCACCGGCCCGGTCAACGCTCCGCCACGCGGCGGGGCGACGGTAGGCGGGATGCCGATGCGCACCCGCACCACACCGGCACGACACCCCCAGGCGGCACCCGCCCAGGCGTCCCCGGAAGCCTCGACGGCGCCCACTGTCCCCGGCACCGATGCCGGTTCCGATCCCGGCGCCGCGCGCTCCCGCGAGACCACGCGCTCCGCGGGCTTCCGTGACGAGCCCGTGCCGTTCGCGAGCTTCCGTGACGAGGCAGCGCCTTCCACGGGTTTCCGTGACGGGACCGCGCCGTTCGCGGGCCACCGTGACGGGGCTGTGCCCTCCGCGGGCCGCGGTGACGACACCACGTCCTCCGCCGGCCTCCGCGACGGGGCCGGGCCCTCGGCGGGCCTCCGCAACGAGGCCGCACCTTCCGCGGGTCTCCGTGACGGGGCGGCGCCCTCCGCAGGGCTCCGTGGCGAGACCGCGCTCTCGGCAGGCCAACGGGACTGGGCCGCGCCCTCAGTCGGGTCCCGCGACGGGGCCGTAGTGCCCGCGAACTCCCGTCCCAGGGCCGAGTCCTGGACGGGCTTCCGGAGCGCGGCCGTGCCGTCCGCAGGACCCCGGGCCGGTGGCTCGGGTCGGCTTCCGCGTCGGGTGCGGCAGGCCAATCTCGCGCCGCAGCTGCGGGAGCGGCAGGAGGGACCGGACGGTGACCACGGCCCGGCGCGGGACGAACGGCGGCCGGAGCAGGCGCGTTCGATGCTCGCCGCGCTCCGGGACGGCACCCGCCGCGCCCGCGCCCAGGAGGACGTACCCATGCCCGCCTGGCCCTCGGCCCCGCGCGACGAAGCCCCCGCATCCGCCCGCCCCACGGCCCCACCCGAGCGGCGTCAGTTGCCCACCCGTCCCCGTCCGACAAGGAACACCCCATGACTGCGCCCAACACCACGCACGGCGGACTGGCCTGGCTGCTGGACAACCTGATCGAGCGGATCCCCGAGACCCTGCACGCCATCGTCCTGTCGGAGGACGGGCTACTCGTCGGCTCCTCCGAACGGCTCGCCCAGGAGGACGCCGAGCAACTGGCCGCCATTTCCTCGGGTGTTCACTCGCTCGCGCTGGGCACCAGCCGCCACTTCGGCGGAGGCCGGGTGCAGCAGACCGTCATCGAGATGGACGATCTCTTCCTCTTCGTCACCACCGCCGGCGGCGGCGCCCGGCTCGCCGTGCTCGCCACCTCCCAGGTGGACGTGGGCAACGTCGGCTACGAGATGACCATGGTCGTACGGCAGGTGGGGCAGTTCCTCAGCGCGGCCCCCCGGTTCCCGGAGTACAGCGGTGCGCCCTTCGCGGGTGAGCATGAATGAGACATTGGTCCGAGGAAGATCCCTGGGCGGACGAAGACCCCGCGCTGCTCGTCCGCCCGTACACGGTGACCGGCGGCCGGACCCCGACCGCCCACTCCGGCATCGAACTGATCACCCTGATCAGCACCGTCCGGCCACCGACCCGCGAACAGCGGCTGCAGCCCGAACAGAACCGGCTGCTCGCGCTGTGCCGCACGCCGACCGCGCTGGTCGAGGTCGCCGCCCGGCTCGACCTGCCCGTCGCGGTCATACGGGTGCTCCTCGATGACCTCCTGGACAACGAACTCGTCTCCGTCTCCCCGCCCACCGCGGCCGGTATCCCCGACGCCCGTTTCCTCCAGGCAGTGATCGATGGCATACGCAGAATCTGACCGCCGCGCCACCACGGTGGCGCCCAACGCCGCGACGGCCAAGATCCTCGTCGCGGGCGGCTTCGGCGTCGGCAAGACCACCCTCGTCGGCGCGATCAGCGAGACGACGCCGCTGCGCACCGAGGAACTCATCACCGAGGCCAGCGTCGGCGTCGACAACCTCACCGGGGTGGAGCAGAAGACCACGACGACGGTCGCCATGGACTTCGGCCGGATCACGCTCAGTTCGGCCCTCGTGGTCTATCTCTTCGGGGCCCCCGGACAGGACCGGTTCTGGTTCATGTGGGACGACCTGTCGCGCGGCGCGCTCGGCGCGGTCGTCCTCGCCGACACCCGGCGGCTGGAGAGCTGCTTCCCGTCCGTCGACTTCTTCGAGCACCGCGGCATCCCCTTCGCCGTGGGCGTCAACTGCTTCAACGGCATCTGCGAGGAGGACCCCGAGGAGATCCGCACCGCCCTCGACCTCGCCCCCGACATCCCGCTCGTGCTGTGCGACGCCCGCGACCGGGAGTCGGTCAAGACGGTGCTGCTCGCCCTGCTGGAGCATGTGATGCGGGGGCTGGCGGCGGAGACGTCGGGAGACCGGCAGCCCGTGTAGCCGAACAGGCCGTACAGAACGGATGGCCCTACGGTCAGGAGGGCTTCGTTGCCATTACGGCCGTCGCCGTCAGCGTGCCGTCGCACTCCGCGAACTCCCCGTCGTCCAGGGCGACTTGGTGTGCCCCCGAGCCCGGCAGGCCGATCACCATCGTCGGGTAGATCACCGGCGCCTCTCCGGACTTGCAATAGCCGTCCCCCTCACCCTGCACCTGCACGAAGGTCAGCTTCAGCCAGGCCTGACCACCGGGGGCGAGCTTCACCGGGGAGGCGGAACCGGTGGGGGTCACCTTCAGGGGCACGTTGAGTTCCGGGGAACCGTTCGCGGCGCCGGCCACGGTGGGGTGGCCCTGAAGGACGCACGACTTGCCGCCGGCGTTGGTGAACTGCACGATCGCCGCACCGGTTCCGGTGCCCTGCGGCCGGTCGGCGGCCTGGTAGGCGGACGCCTTCAGGGAGTCCGGCGCACACGTCTTCACCGCCGTGCCGGTGGACCCGGTGGAGCCAGTTGTCCCCGTGGACCCGGAGGAAACAGGGGAGTTGGGGGAGTTGGTCGCGGTCGGCGCCTGCGAGGACACGTCGGACCCGCTCTCCGCGTCGCCCGGCTGACACCCCGTCATCACCAACGCCGCCGCCACCGCGGCCACCGCCAACGCGCCCCTACGGATGCTGTTCTTCTGCATGACGTCCCCCGAACTCGCTGTGTTACGGACCGGCTCTCGCCGGCACTCGCGGAGAGAGACAGGTCCGTCGCACTCAGGGTTTCGCCCACGTACTAGCTGTGACGCAATGGTGACGCTCAGTCGAAGCTCGCGAAGTACGCCGCCGCCATGTCCTCGTCCCCGTGCCCCTGCGCCGCCGCCCGCGCGAACCGTTCCGCGCCCGCCGCCGCGACGTCGAGGCGGACGCCGTGGCTCGCGCCGGCCTGGACGATCAGGCGGGCGTCCTTCTCGGCGGTCGTGACCGCGAAACTCGCCGGAGTCAGCTGGTCGTTCAGGATCGCGGCCGACTTGGCGTGCAGGTAGCCCATGTCGAGAGGGCCGCCGGCGATGAGACCGAGGAAGCTCTGGGGGTCGACGTCCAGGGCCTTGGACAGGGCCAGTGCCTCGCCCGCCGCGTTCGTCACGGCCAGGACCCAGCTGTTGGCCACCAGCTTCAGCCGGGTCGCCGTGGCCGCCGCGCCGTCCTCGCCGACCCACATCGTGCGGGCGCCGACCGCGTCGAAGACGGGGGTGACCGTCTCGCGGCCGGACTCCGGGCCCGCGGCGAGGACCGTCAGTTGACCGGCCTCGGCGGGCTGGCGGGTGCCGAGCACGGGGGCGTCGTAGAAGACGAGGTCGTGCCGGTTCGCGAACTCGGCCAGTTCGCCGACCGATTCGAGGCTCGACGTCGTCGACTGGATCCACGCGGCGCCGGGGCGCAGGGCGGGGGCGGCCTCGCGCATCACGTCCAGGACGGCGTCACCGTCGTAGAGCATCGTGAGGATGACGTCCGCCTCGCGTACCGCGTCCGCCACCGTGCCGGTGACATGCGCGCCGTCGGCGGACAGGGGGTCGGCCTTGGCGCGGGTGCGGTTCCAGACGTGGACGGTGTGTCCGGCGCGGGCGAGGTTGCGGGCCATCGCGGCGCCCATGATGCCGGTGCCCAGGACGCCTACGGTGAGCTTTTCGGTGGTCATGACTCGGCTTTCGTCCTCGACGGTGTTGTCGAGGACCAGGGTGCCAGGGTGGCGCGCGCCCGGCGCCTTCGCAGGGCGCGCGTCGCCCGTCAGCCGGTGACCGTGAACCAGGTCGAGCGGGACTTCTGCCACTCCGGGTGCGTGAGGTCCTTCGCCTCGGTGCCGTCGCCGTACAGGTCGGCCGCGCCGTCGTCGGTGATCAGCTGGGCGCGGGCGCCCGCAGCCGTCAGGTCCGGTACGTCCACGACCGCCTCCCAGGCGCCAGGGTCCGTGGTCGGCAGGTCGCGCAGCTTGACCGGCTGGTCGGCCGCGTTGCCGGTCCAGGAGTAGAGGGCGTACGGGTCGGAGTTGTCGTCGGCGGCCCACGAACCGGCGACGATCAGATACTGGTTCGCCGCGTTCTTGCGGATGTCGCGCACCGAGAGCCCGCCGAGGTCCAGCTCGATCGGCGTGCCGAAGGTCGCGGCGGTGCCGTTCGCGACCACCTTGTCGATGTTGGTCACCGGCACGAGCAGCGCCTTGCCGCCCGCGACCGCAGGGGCGAGCGGGGCGCGGAAACCGAGGTACGCCGTGCTCGTCGAGCCCGGCGCGAACTCCAGGCCCTCCACGTTGAACCCGTTGATCTCCTTGGGCACTTGACCGTCCGCGGTGCCCGTCGCGAAGCCGTACCGGTTCCCGTTCGCCTTGTCCCACGCCACCAGGTTGTCGCGCAGCTTGCCGTACGAACCGCCGTAGGAGAGCGCCGTGTTCGCGCCGGTGCCGGTCACCTTCGTGGTGAAGACCGTGTTGCGGGCCGCCTTGTACTCGCCGTCCTTGTTGTTGCCGAGCGAACCGGTCCAGTAGATCGTGTCGCCGACGCGGGCCGCGCCCTCGATGTCGATCTCCTTGGAGACGTCGATGTCGTCGCTGAAGTCCCAGGTCTTGACGGGGGCGCCGGAGGTCGAACGGTCGTACAGGCGAAGGACGTTGGACTCGTCATCCGCTACGACGACGTAGCCGCCGCCCACGTCGACGGCGGCGGAGGCGTCGCTGGAGCCGGTGAAGTAGCGGGTGTCGGTGGGCTGTTGGACGGAGGTCGAGGCCGCGTAGTGCAGGGTCTTGGTGGCCGTCTTGCCGCCGAGGCCCGTGACCTTCACCGTCAGGTCCGTGTAGCCCTGCGCGGCGGCTGTGACCGCGAGTTGACGGGTGGCGCCGGTGCCGGTGACGGCCACCGCGCTCGTCGGCGCCACGGACGTCTTGCTGCTCTTGCTGGCCGCGACCGTCAACGCACTGGCATCCGCGCCGCTCTGAGCGACCGTCACCTGCACGGTCGGGTCACCGACCGCGCCCACCGCGCCCGAAAGGTACGTGGCCGACAGGGAGATGGTCGGGGTGCCGTAACTCGCGGCGTGCGCCTGGGTGTTGAGGCCCAGTCCGAGGGCGGCGAGGGCGAGGCAGGTGCCCCCCACGGCGACCGTCCTGCGCCCACTGGTGAAAACGTAGTCCTGCACTGGGACCCCTTCGTCGGCTCGGTGTCGACGAGAAGGTTCAGCGGATCTCACCAACTCCGCGGGGTGTGGGCAGGTCCTGGGGGTGAACAACTGCGGACGGGCCGAGGGAGCGTTCCATGACCCGGGCCAGGTGGCGGGTGAAGACCTCCCGCGTGTCCGGGGTCAGCGTGCGGAGCGCCACCAGCGCGGTGATGACGACATCGCACAGTTCCGCCTGGACGTCGTCCCAGGTGTGGGTGACGCCCTTTCGCGGGTTCTGGCCGGTCGCCCCGATCACCGCCTGGGCGACCTCGCCGACCTCCTCGGACAGCTTCAGGATCCGCAGCAGCACGCCCTCCCGGCCGTCGAGGGGCCGGTTGTCGTCCACCCAGGTCCACAGGTCCTCGACACCGGCCCAGAGGTCGGCGGGCCGGTCGTTCTGATCACTCATGCGCCCAGCCTGCCATCACCGAGCCACTCGGCCGGCCTACTCGTCCGACCCCACCCCGTCCGCCCTACTCGTCGAACAGCGTCTCCTGCCCGAACTCCGCCGCCTCCCGCACCCGCCTGTTCCGCAGGCCGATCACCACCGCCGTCGCCGCCCCGGTCACCGCGAGCGCCGCCGGGACCATCCAGCCCCGGTTCACCGCGTGGCCGAGCGCGTGGTCCAGGGAGAGGCGGCCAGGGCCCGTGATCGCGAGGCCGGCCGCGGTCAGGGCGAGGGAGGCCGCGTACTCGTAGCCGCCGCCCGCCGCGAAGAAGCCGTTGGGCGCGTGGACGGCGGTGGCTCCCGCCATCGCGCCGGCCGCCGCCGCACCCGCCGCCGGGGTCGCGAGGCCCAGCGCGAGGAGCGCGCCGCCGCCGGCCTCCGCGAGGCCCGCCATCGTGGCGCTCTGCCTGCCGGGGGAGTAGCCCATCGCCTCCATGGCCGCACCGGTGCCCTCGATGCCACCCCCACCGAACCAGCCGAACAGCTTCTGCGAGCCGTGCGCGGCCAGCACCCCGCCGGTACCCAGCCGGAGCAGCAGCAGGCCCAGATCGCTTCGGTCGTAACAGGTCACGGCGACTCCCTGGACAGACGGCGGGGACGTCCCCCTACGGTGTCCCCCCGACGTCCCTCCACCGTCGCACCCCGGGCGTCACGCGGGCGGGTTCGCGCGGCCGTTCGGGTGGCGGGCCCCCGCGAACGGTGTGAGTCTGACCGGCATGACGATTCAGACAGCCAAACTCAGCGATCCGGCGGTCCGGGCCTTCGTCAGCGCCGTCAACGCCCATGACCGCGACGCCTTCCTGGCGCTGCTCGCACCGGGCGCGACGATGGCGGACGACGGCTCCGACCGTGACCTCGCCGAGTGGATCGACCGGGAGATCTTCTCCTCGCACGGCCACATGGAGGTCGACCGGGAGTCCAACGGCGGCCGGGCCCTCGTCGCCCGCTACTCCAACGACGCGTGGGGCGAGATGCGCACCCGGTGGAGCTTCACGGTCGGCGACGACGGCAGGATCGCCCGCTTCGAGACGGGCCAGGCCTGATCGACGCGAAGGCCGTGCGTAAAAGGCCGTGCCCCGACGCAAAAACCCTTGCCTTCGTGTGCGCTCCAACTCCTAGTGTCCACAGGCATGGAGACCAAGTCGAACATCAGGACCCTCGGACGCAGCGGTATCGACGTGAGCGCTCTCGGCTTCGGCTGCTGGGCGATCGGCGGTGAGTGGCAGGACACGGACGGGCAGCCGCTCGGCTGGGGCAAGGTCGACGACGAGGAGTCCGTACGGGCGGTTCGGCGCGCCCTCGACCTGGGTGTCACGTTCTTCGACACCGCCGACACCTACGGCGCGGGGCACAGCGAACGCGTCCTCGGCCGCGCGCTGGGCAAGCGCCGGGACGACGTGGTCCTCGCCACCAAGTGGGGCAACGTCTTCGACGAGGACACCCGCACCCTCACCGGCAGCGACGACTCCCCGGAGTACGCCCGCCGCGCGCTCACCGCGTCGCTGAAGCGCCTCGACACCGACCACGTCGACCTGTACCAACTGCACCTGTCCGACGCCGACTTGGAGCGCGCCGCCCAACTCCGTGAGCAGTGCGAGGAGTTCGTACGGGAGGGGCTGATCCGCGCCTACGCCTGGAGCACCGACGACCCCGCTCGTGCCGCCGTCTTCGCCGAGGGGGAGCACTGCGCGGCCGTACAGCACGCGGCGAACGTGTTCCAGGACGCGCCCGAAATGTTCGCGCTGTGCGAGGAGTTGGACCTCGCGAGCATCAACCGCAGCCCCCTCGCGATGGGTCTGCTCACCGGAAAGCAGGCGGCGGGGCGGACGTTGGAGGCCGGCGACATCCGCAACACGCCCCCGGCCTGGATGCAGGGTTTCAAGCAGGGCGCCGGAGCGGACGAGGACTGGGTCACCCGCGTGGACGCCCTCCGAGACATCCTCACCTCCGACGGCCGCACCCCGGCCCAGGGCGCCCTCGCCTGGCTCTGGGCCCGCAGCCCCCGCACCATCCCGATCCCGGGCTTCCGCTCGGTCGCCCAGGCGGAGCAGAACGCGGGCGCGATCGCGAAGGGACCGCTCACCGCAGAGCAGTTGGCCGAGGTCGACCACGTGCTCGGGCGGTGAACGGCCCCGACAGGACCGGACCGACGGCGTAGGGGCTAGTAACCCTGGTTGCCGTACTGCGCGTACTGCTGCTGCCCGCCGTAGGACTGGTCCCCGTGCCCCTGCTGAGGGGCGAACTGGCGCTGGCCGCCGCCCTGTTCGGTGAGGGTGATCTGGCCGGCCTTGATGGTGGCCAGTCGCGGGGCGCGGCGGGCGATGGACGAGTCGTGGGTGACCATGATGAAGGTCAGTCCGTACTCGTGCCACAAGCCCTCCAGCAGGCCCATGATGTCGTCGCGGGTGCCTTCGTCGAGGTTGCCGGTGGGCTCGTCGGCGAGGAGCACCTTCGGCTTCTTCACCAGCGCGCGGGCGATCGCCACGCGCTGCTGCTGACCGCCGGAGAGTTCGGACGGGGCGTGCTTGAGACGGTCGCCGAGACCGACCGAGGTGAGTGCCTCGGCGGCGCGCTCGCGCCGCTCCGCCGGCTTGACGCCGAGGGGGACCAGGGCCGTCTCGACGTTCTCCTGCGCGGTGAGCGTCGGGATGAGGTTGAAGGACTGGAAGATGATGCCGATCTTCTCGGCCCGCAGCCGGGTCAGCTTCGCCTCGCTGATCGTGGCGAGGTTGACGTCGTCCAGCTCGACGCTGCCCTCGGAGGGGCGGTCCAGGCCGCCGATCATCTGCAGCAGCGTCGACTTGCCGCCGCCGGTGGGGCCCTGGATGACGAGCTGGTCGCCGTCCGCGATCGTGAGGTCGACGCCGCGCAGCGCCTCGACCGTCTCCTTGCCCCGCGTGTAGCGCTTGGTGACGCCGGTGAGCTTGTACATGGGATCTCCGTCGTGAAGAACGTCTGTGAAGAAGAGGGTCGGGGCGCCGCCGCCCGGGGGGATCGGTGGCGGCGCCCCGGATCAGGGGGTGCGGTCCACGGCAGCGGCGGTCCGAGCCACCGCGGCCGGTCTACGACACGCTGCGCAGGGCGTCCGCCGGGCGCATCCGGGAGGCACGCCAGCCGCCCATCGCGCCGGCGATCAGACCGCCGGTGACGGCCAGGCCCACCGCGAGGGCGATGGTGGTCAGCGAGACCGGCGCGTTGAGGGCGATCTCCAGGGTGTTGGAGCTGGCCTGCTGGCCGGGGCCGCCCTGGCCGCCGCCGGGACCGCCGCCCATGCCGCCACCGCCGCCGGAGGTGGAGCCGAGCTGCGCGGTCAGCTTGGGGCTGATCGCGGTGACCGCGTAGGCCGCCGCGAGACCGAGGGCGATACCGAGACCGCCGCCGATCAGACCGTTGACCATGGACTCGCCGACGACCTGCCGGGTCACCTTGCGGCTCGGCCAGCCGAGCGCCTTCAGGGTGCCGAACTCACGCACCCGGCGGGACACCGCCGAGGAGGTGAGCAGCGCGGCCACGAGGAACGCGGCGATGAGGACCGCGATGGACAGCCACTTGCCGACGCTGGTCGCCAGGTTGGAGGCGGTGGACAGCGAACCGGACACGGTGGACGCGAGGTCGGCGGAGGTGGTGACCGTCGTACCCGAGATGTTCTTCTGGATCGTCGTCTTGACGGCCGAGATCTGCTTGGAGTCGGTCGCCTTGACGTAGATCGTGGTGACCTTGTTCTTCGAGTCGCCCAGCGTCTGCGCCTGCTTCAGCGGCAGGTACACGTCGATCGTGGACTCGCTGCTGTTGGGCGTCGCGATGCCGATGACCGTGAACTTGGTGCCGGAGATCGAGAAGGTCGAACCGACCTTGTACTTCTTCGACTTGGCGTACGACTTGCTGACGACGGCGACCTTCGCGTTGGTCTGCGCGGTCGTGAACGTCTTGCCGGTGGTGATCTTCGACGTGGACAGCGGGCCGAGCGTCTGGTTGGTGACGTCGATACCGGCGACCGAGTACGAGTTCACGTTGAAGTTGGCGCCGCCGCCCTGGACCTGCGGCGCACCGGTGCTGCTGGTGCCGCCACCGCCGCCGGGGCCGCCCTGCTGCGAGGAACCGGAGGAGCCGGACGCGGTGGAGGACTTCGCCTTGCCCTGGGTGAAGGAGCCGTCGACCTTGGTGACGTTCAGCGTGAGCGCGCCGACCGCGGCGGACACGCCCTTCTGCGAGCCGACCTTGGTGACCAGGGAAGACGCGAGGACCTGACCGCCCTGCGTGTTCACCCGGTCCGAGCTCTGCGAGCTGCTGCTGGAGGAGGTGGCGCCGAACTTGAAGCTGGGACCCTGCGAGCTGCCGGCCTTGGGAGCCGATTGCGCCTTGGTCACGGTCATGTCAGTTCCGAGACCGTAAAGAGACTTGAGGACCTTGTCCTGAGCCTGATTCATGCCGGCCGACACCGAGTTCACGGTGATGACCAGCGCGATACCGAGCGCCAGACCCATGGCGATGACCAGGGCCGCCTTCTTGCGCCGGCTCAGCTCGCGCTTGAGATAGATGCCAAACATCCCGTTCCCCAAAGGTTCTTGGCGCCCGCTGTGGGCGCGGCCACAAGCTATGGAGGAACCTTTGAGTCGACCTGAGTAAAGGATGTGCCTGACCTGAGAAAAAGAGGCCCGAAATCAGAATTGTGTCAGACAGCTCATTCCTAAGCTGTGGAGGGCCTCCTGCCAGGAAACCCCTGTTCAATGGCCTGCTGACATGGGTTCCCGCGCCTTCGCTCCGGCTTCTTTTCGCCACCCCCGCCGTGCACGGGCCCGCCCCGATTTTGTACGGTCCCGGGATGCGCGATTCCTCTCGGCTCACCCGGCGTGCCGCTCTCGGCCTGACCGCCGCCGCCCTTCCCGTGGCGGCGGCCACTCCCGCGTCGGCGGCGACGGCGATAGGCGGTGAGCGTCTGGCCCGCGACGGGATCCAGGCGGGCAGTGCCACCGGTCTGCCCAAGAAGCTCACGGCCCGCTCCTGGATCGTCGCCGACCACGAGACCGGCGAGGTGCTCGCCTCGTACCGCGCGCATCAGCGGCTCGCGCCCGCGTCCACGCTGAAGATGCTGTTCGCCGACACCGTGCTGGGGAAGTTCGAGCTGACCCGGACCCACCGGGCGACCGACGCCGACCTGGCCGACGTCCCCTCCGGCTCCAGCATGGTCGGCGTCAAGCCCGGAATCCTGTACACCGTCCACCAGTTGTGGCAGGGCGTCTTCCTGCGCTCCGGCAACGACGCCGTGCACGTGCTGGCCCACATGAACGGCGGGATCGCGAAGACGGTCGCCGAGATGCAGGCCAAGGCGAAGGATCTCCAGGCCCTGGACACGCATGTGGTGAGCCCGGACGGCTTCGACCACCCCGGGCAGCTCTCGTCGGCGTACGACCTCACCCTCTTCGCCCGGCACGGGCTGCACGACGACGACTTCAGCGCCTACTGCTCGACCAGGACCGCGAACTTCCCGGCCGGCGGCAAGAAGACCTTCCAGATCCAGAACACCGACCGCCTGCTCACGGGCGCCTACGGCCTGGGCACGTACAAGGGCATCATCGGCGTGAAGAACGGCTACACCAGCCACGCCGGCAACACCTTCACCGGCGCCGCCACCCGCGACGGCCGCACCCTCCTGGTCACCGTGATGCACCCCGCGAACGGCGGCAACGAGGTCTACAAGGAGACCGCCGCACTTCTCGACTGGGGCTTCGGAAAAGGGAGTTCGGCGCCCGCCGTCGGCAAGCTGGTCGATCCGCTGAGCGAGGGCGGCGCGACCGCGAGCCCCACACCGTCGGGGAAGGGCGTCAAGGGCGCTCCGGGGGCCACCGGGGCGGCCGCCTCCTCATCGGACGGGCCCTCGCCCTGGCGGCTGCTGGAAGGCGCGGCGGGGACGGTCGCGGTGCTCGCGGGCGGCGCGTTCGCGCTGCGCAGGCGACGGGCGGCCGTAGCGGCGGCCAAGTCCGAAGAGAATCAGGGGAGTTGAACTGTGCGACAGTCGTTCCACTGCCCGGTGTGACACCTCGCGGTCCCACGCGAGGCCCACCCCCACCCGGGCAGTGGAACGACTGTCGCCTCCCCCCTCGGGTGTGGTCTGCGGAAGCTCAGTGCTCCAACTGTGAAGCTTTGGTGGAGAAGAGTTGAGCATAAGTCAGTAACCGGGCGCAATGGTGTGGACGGTCAAATTCCGCTTGTGCAAATCGAGTCGGCCCCGGCTCAGCCACGCCCCACGTACGGCATCGCGGTCGCCAGTACCGTCGCGAACTGCACGTTCGCCTCCAACGGCAGCTCCGCCATGTGCCGTACGGTGCGCGCCACATCGGCGACATCCATCACCGGTTCCGGGGCTACCACCCCGTTGGCCTGCAACGCCCCGGTCTCCATCCGCCGCGTCATGTCCGTCGCCGCGTTCCCGATGTCGATCTGCCCCACCGCGATCGAGTACGGCCGCCCGTCCAGCGAAAGCGACTTCGTCAGCCCCGTCAGCGCGTGCTTGGTGGCGGTGTAGGCCACGGAGTGCGGCCGAGGCGTATGAGCGGAGATCGACCCGTTGTTGATGATCCGCCCGCCCTGCGGCACCTGCTCCTTCATCCGCCGGTACGCCGCCTGCGCGCACAGGAACGCCCCGTTGAGGTTGGTGTCCACCACATGCCGCCACGCGTCGTACGGCAGCTCCTCCACCGGCACCCCACCGGGCCCGAAGGTCCCCGCGTTGTTGAACAGCAGATCCACCCGCCCGAACCGCGCCACGGTCGCCGCGAACAGCGCGCTCACGTCCTCCGGCCGCGCCACATCCGTCGCTACGACCAGGGAGGCGCCCTCGGGCACCAGCGCGGCCGTCTCCTCCAGCGTCCCGGTGCGGCGGCCGGCCAGCGCCACCGACCAGCCCGCGCGCAGGAGTTCCACGGCGACCGCGCGGCCGATCCCGGAGCCCGCGCCGGTCACTACAGCGATCCTTGGTTGCTCAGCGTTCATGGACCGCAGCCTACGAGTCGTAGTCACCCCTCCTGCGGGTACCGCACCCCGATCCGCTCCCGCACCGCGTCCAGCGTCCGCATCACCGCGAGGGTGCCCTCCAGCGGCACCAGCGGCGACTCGGTCTCACCGGCCCGCAGCGCCCGCATCACCTCCGACGCCTCGTGCCGCAGCGTGTTGCGGGGCCCGTCGGCCGGGTCGAGGACGAACTCCTCGGGGTCGCGGCCGTCCCGGTGCAGCACGAACCGCTCCGGGTGGAAGAAGCCGTCCGGGATGTCGATCCGGCCCAGCGCACCGGTCACCGACGCCGAGGTCCCCGTACCGCCGACGATCGAGCAGTGCAGCGCGGCCAGCGCACCGCTGTCCCACGAGAACAGCGCCGCGGTCTGGAGGTCGGCACCCTCGGCGGAGAGCACGGCCGAGGCCTTCACATCGGCGGGCTCACCGAGCAGCAGGTGCGCGAACGACACCGGGTACACCCCGAGGTCCAGCAGCGCGCCGCCGCCCTGTGCCGGGTCGCGCAGCCGGTGCGAGGGCGGGAAGGGTCCGGCGAGCCCGAAGTCGGCCTGGACGGTGCGGACTTCACCGATCGCACCGTCGTCGACGAGGGCCTTCAGGCGCCGTACCAGCGGATTGCAGTACATCCACATGGCCTCCATCAGGAAGCTCCCGCGGTCGCGGGCCAGGGTCACGAGCTCTGCGGCCTCACGGGAATTCAGGGTGAAGGCCTTCTCGACGAGCACGTTCCGTCCGGCCTCCAGGCAGAGACCGGCCGCCGTGCGGTGCGCCGAGTGCGGGGTGGCGACGTAGACGACATCGATGTCCTCGTCGGCCGCCAGCGCGGACCAGTCGCCGTAGGCGCGCTCGATCCCGAACCGTTCCGCGAAGGCCTTCGCCGACGCCTCCGTCCGGGAGGCCACCGCGACCACCTCGGCGTCCGGCAGATCCACCAGCGCCGCCGTGAACGCGGCGGCGATCCCGCCGGTCGCCAGGACTCCCCAGCGCACGCTCTGCTCCGTCATCGCGGACCCACCCTCGCTCACCAGACCCTCGGCACCCTGTACGAGCTGAGAGCATAGGTGGCGGATCACTCGGAGAGGGAGGGGCACATGCCCGAGCAGGGGGCGCAGGCGCCGAGCGTGCAGCAGTCCGTCGTACCGCCGATAGAGGCGACCAGGCGCTCCGGCCTCCTCGTCGTCCTCGTCCTCGGCGGCCTGACCGCGACACCGCCGCTGGCGATGGACATGTACCTCCCCTCGCTGCCGGAGGTCACCCGCTCCCTGCACGCCCCCGCCGCGACCGTCCAGCTCACCCTCACCGCGTGCCTCGCCGGCATGGCGCTGGGCCAGCTGGCGGTCGGCCCGATGAGCGACAAGTGGGGCCGCAGACGCCCCCTGCTGACCGGCCTCGCCGTGTACATCCTGGCGACCGCCCTGTGCGCGTTCGCGCCGAACGTGGAGTCCCTGGTCGCCTTCCGGCTGCTGCAGGGCCTCGCGGGCGCGGCCGGCATAGTGATCGCCCGAGCGGTCGTACGCGACCTGTACGACGGGGTCGCCATGGCCCGCTTCTTCTCCACCCTGATGCTGGTCTCCGGGGTCGCCCCGATCGTCGCGCCGCTGGTCGGCGGCCAGATCCTCCGGGTGACGGACTGGCGGGGCGTCTTCGTGATCCTGACCTTCGTCGGGGCGGCGCTGGCGGTCCTCGTCTGGACCCGCCTCCCCGAGACCCTCGCCCCGGCCGACCGCCACGCGGGCGGCACGGCGGAGGCCCTGCGCGGCATGCGCGCCCTCCTCGCCGACCTCCCCTTCGCCGGCTACATGCTCACGGGCGGCTTCTCCTTCGCCGCCCTGTTCGCCTACATCTCGGCGTCCCCCTTCGTCGTCCAGGAGATCTACGGCGCCTCCCCGCAGACCTTCAGCGTGCTGTTCGGCATCAACTCGATCGGGCTGGTGGCGGTGGGGCAGATCAATGGAAAGCTGCTGGTGGGCAGGGTCTCCATGGACAAGGTCCTGGGCACGGGCCTGGCGGTGGTGGTGCTGGCCGCGACGGCGTTGCTGCTGATGGCGACGGGGGTGTTCGGGGAGGTGGGCCTGGCCCCGGTGGCCACGGCCCTCTTCATCCTCATGTCGGCGATGGGAGTGACCCTCCCCAACGCCCAGACCCTCGCGCTGATGCGCACGCGCCACTCGGCGGGCTCCGCCTCAGCGCTCCTCGGCACCTCCTCCTTCCTCATCGGCGCGGTCGCTTCCCCACTCGTCGGCATAGCGGGCGAGCACACGGCAGTCCCGATGGCCGTCGTCCAACTGGTGGCCGCACTGGTGGCGGTGGCCTGCTTCGTGGGAATGTGCCGTCCTTGGAACACACGTACGACCGTGGAGGGAGTGGGGAGCTGAGCGCCCCGAGACTGCGCATCGACACCCCGGAACGGGCCGGCCTCGACCCCGAGGAACTCCGGCACCTGGTCCGGGAGGTCCACGACCTCACCACCGGCGACCGCCCCTGGGCGGCGGGCACCGTCGTGGTCGCCGGCCGCGGCCCGGTGATCGCCGTGGAGGAGGCGGCGGGCTGGGCCGTGCGCTACTCCGCCTACGACCCGGAGACCGACAACGGTGTCGAGCTGCCGCCGAACTCCCGTGTCCCGACCACGGTCGACACCCCCTTCGACCTGGCCTCCCTCACCAAACTGTTCACGGCGGTCGCCGCGATGCAGCAGATCGAGCGGGGCACGCTCGGCATCGACGCCCGCGTAGGCGCGTACCTCCCGGACTTCCGCGCGGCGGCCCGCCACGGC
The DNA here is from genome assembly GCF_000716435.1 of Streptomyces xylophagus. GTDB lineage: Bacteria > Actinomycetota > Actinomycetes > Streptomycetales > Streptomycetaceae > Streptomyces > Streptomyces xylophagus. The sequence goes on along the minus strand of NZ_JNWO01000044.1, from coordinate 20,473 downwards.
ATCACCGTCCGCCAACTCCTCACCCACACCTCGGGCCTGCGCCCCGAACTCCCGCTCTACGACTGCGCGGACGACGCGGAACGCCTGGCGATGCTGCGCGCGGAGGCGCCGGTAGGAGAGCCGGGCACATATCTGTACTCCGACCTGAACCTGCTCCTCCTCCAGTCCGTCCTGGAGCGCATCAGCGGCCGCACCCTCGACGTCCTCGTCCACGAGGGGATCACCCGCCCCCTCGGCATGACATCGACCGACTTCGGCCCCTGCCCCGGCGCGGCGGCCACGGAGGACCAGCGCCGCCCCTGGGCCAAGGCGGACCGGGGCATGCTGCGGGGCGTCGTCCACGACGAGAACGCCTGGGCACTGGGCGGCGTCGCCGGCCACGCCGGCCTCTTCTCGACGGCCCGAGACCTCGCGATCTTCTGCCGCACCCTCCTGGCAGGCGGCTCCTACGGCCCCGCCCGCATCCTGGGCGCGGACATCGTGGAACTGCTGCTGACCCCGCCCGGCCTGGGCTTCGCGGTCGATCAGGCTTGGTTCATGGGGGAGTTGGCGGGGCGCGGAGCGGTCGGCCATACGGGGTTCACGGGAACGTCCCTGGTACTGGACCCGGCGACGGACACGTTCCTGATCCTGCTGGCCAACACGGTGCATCCGAGGCGGAGGGGCCCGGACAGTGGTCCGCGGGCGGCGGCGGGGACGCGGGTGGCACGGGCGGTGCGGGGCTTTTGAGAGGGCCGCTTTGAGTGACCGAGTCGCCTGCGGGGCGCACCGTTCGGCCTTCCGAGTCGGCGGGTGCTGGGGGCTTTTGACGCTCACCCCTCGACCGACCGAGTCGCCGGGCGGTGTGGGGTCTTTGACGTTCACTCTTCGGCCTACCGAGTCGGGCGGTGGCCGGTGTGGGGCTTTTGAGGGCCACCTTTTGGCCGACAGTAAACGGGTGGTGGGTGGGCAAAGGACGGGGGTCTGGGGGCGGAGCCCCCAGGGGCGCCCGCACCGACCCCCGCCCACTTAGAATCGGCGGGTGAACGACCCCGTGACCCCGGCCGAAACCCTCCGTACCGCTCTCGCCACGCTGCTCGACGGGCTTCCGCCCAGGCAGGCCGCCGGTGCGGTGCAACGCCTGATCGGCAACTACCGGGGGGCCACTCCGACCGACGCCCCGATCCTCAGGGACCGCGCGGACGTCGTGGCGTACGCCGCGTACCGGATGCCGGCCACCTTCGAGGCCGTCCGCTCCGCCCTGGACGCGTTCGCGGACGCCGTACCGGAATGGGCCCCGCAGGGACACGTGGACATCGGCGGCGGCACCGGCGCCGCGACCTGGGCCGTCACCGCCACCTGGTCCGGCGCCCGCCCGGTGACCGTACTCGACTGGGCCGAACCCGCCCTCGCGCTGGGGAAGGAGATCGCGACCGCCAACCCCAGCCTGCGGAACGCCAGTTGGCGCCGCGCAAGGATCGGCTCGGCGCTCACCCTCGACCCCACCGACCTCGTCACCGTCTCCTACGTCCTCAATGAACTCACCGCCCCCGACCGAGCCGCCCTCGTCGACGCCGCCGCACACGCAGCGCAGGCCGTAGTGATCGTCGAAGCCGGTACCCCCGACGGCTACGCCCGCGTCATCGAGGCCCGCGACCGCCTGATCGCCGCGGGCTTCCGCATCGCCGCCCCCTGCCCCCACAGCGCCGCCTGCCCGATCGTCCCCGGCGAGGACTGGTGCCACTTCTCGACGCGGGTCAGCCGCTCCTCCCTGCACCGCCAGGTCAAGGGCGGCTCCCTGCCGTACGAGGACGAGAAGTTCAGCTACGTCGCCGCCGCCCGCTTCCCCGTCGATCCCGCCCCCGCCCGCGTCGTACGGCGCCCGCAGATCCGTAAGGGACAGGTGCTCCTCGACCTCTGCGAGACCGACGAGCAGCTGCGCAGGACGACGGTCACCAAACGCCACGGCGACCTGTACAAGGCGGCACGGGACGCGAGCTGGGGGGACCCCTGGCCGGAAAAAGCGTGACACTTTCGCCGAAAGTGTCACACGTGTGTCTCGTCCCACCCACCCCGGATGCGGGGTCCCGCCTCTCAGGGCGCAGGATGGTGGGACCATAGGGGAAGTTCTCCGCACAACGGCAGGACTTCTCCGCACCACGGCAGGGCAAACGGCAAGGCGACAACAGCAGGGCGAGGAGATAGATGAGCGCGACGTTCGGTGGCCGGACCGGTCGGCAGGGCAAACTCTCCTCGTGGCTGCGTGGTCGCCGCCCGCAGGAGGCGGCCCCCGACGGCAGCCGACGTGAGGCGCTGCTGCTCGCCGCCGCCGGAGCGGGACTGCCGCTCGCGCCCGCCGCGCACCCGGCCCCGGGCTACCGATGTTCGTGCGACCGCGTGGGCTGCCCCACCCCCGCCCGGCACCCGGTGTCGTTCGCCTGGCAGACGCAGTCCACGACCGACCGCGCGCAGATCGAGCGCTGGGCCCGCCACCAGCCGCAGGCCAACTTCATCACCGCGACCGGCATGGTGAACGACGTCCTCGACGTCCCCCTGGAGGCCGGCCACGAGGCGCTGGAGCGGCTGCTCGCCGCCGGTGTCGAGGTCGGGCCGGTCGCCGCGAGCGACGACGGACGGCTGCTCTTCTTCACCCTCACGCGCGGCACCCCCGAGGACGAGGACGAGTGGTGGCCGTGCGAACTGGACTGCCACCCCGAGACGATGGACGAACACCCCGGACTGCGCTGGCACTGCCGCGGGTCCTACGTCCTCGTCCCCCCGGCCCAACTCCCGGGCGAGAACCAGTCGGTGCACTGGGTACGCGGCCCCGAGCACCCTCTGCCCGACCCGCTGACCCTCCTCGAAACCCTCACGGACGCCTGCGCCCGCCACGCCGGCGCGGAACCGGACCACGCGAACTCGGCCTGGCCCCTTGGCCGTTAGAACCTGTAAGGCCTAGCCGCCCTGCGCGGAGGTCAGCCCCTCGATCCGCCCCAGCACCGACACCTTGCCGCCCCGCTTCGGGTCCAACGCCACCTCGTTGGAGACGAGTTGGAGGGTGAGGGACTGCTGGACCTCGCCCGTCGTCAGCGCCTGTACGTCCTTGTTCTGGGCCGGTACCGACGTGCCCGCCGCCGCGGTCTCCTTCTGGAAGTACCGCGTGGTGAAGAACACCAGCGCCCCACCGTCCGCGGTACGCAGCGCCAGCGGCGCGTAGTCGCCGCTCGTCAGCGGCTCGTCGAGGAACTGGGTGGCCAGACCGGGCTTGGCGGCGTTCTTCGCCCGGTCCGCGCGCCACGCGCTGGTGTGCGTACCGTCGGCGAACGTCGTCCCGCCGCTCTTCAGATACGTCGCGTAGCTCTGGCTCAACTCGCCGGGCGCGACGGCCAGTTCGGTCGAGTTCGCCGGTACGGCCTCGGCCCAGCCGTCCTTGTCCGTCTTGAACTCCGGTACGGCGGTGGGCGCGAGCAGCGTCAGATACGCCACCTGGAACGGCTCGGAGAGGTCGTTGCGCGTGAACACCAGCAGCCAGCGCGCGCTGCCGCCCTTGTTCGCGGCGGTGTCGGCGACGAACCAGCGCGGCCAGCCGGCCTTCTTCGGGATGGTGAACTTGGCGTCCGTCAGCTCCAGCGGCGCGTAATTCGGGTTACCGGTCGGGTAGTTGGTGTGCCCCGCCTTCAACCGCGCCGCGTCGATGTCACCGAGCGCGCCGGTGACATGAGCGGCGTCCAGGGAACTGTCGTACGCCTTGTCGGCCGCGTTGTACGCGGTCGTGAACTGCTGGAGTGCCGTGGCGGCCTCGGCGCGGGTGGTGGCCGGGAGGATCTCGCGTTCCCCGTGGACCACCACACAACCGCTCGCCGTCAAGGACAATGCGGTCAACGAGGCCGCTATGAGGGCGCTCCGGTCAAGCCTTCGAGGCCTCCGAGGGCTTCGGTCCCTGCTCATCAGCTACCTTCACCTTCCCCTTCCCGGAGGCGAACCCTACCGGGACGAAGAACAGCGTGAGCGTGGGGACCAGGTACAGCAGCCACACCGTGACCTGGAGAACGGTCGGGTCCGGCTGGAAGTTGAAGACGCCCTTGAGGAGGGTGCCGTACCAGCTGTCCGGCGGGATCGTGCCGCTGATGTCGAACGCCAGATTCGTCAACCCCGGGATCCAGTCGGCCTCTTGGAGATCGTGGAAGCCGTAGGCCAGCACGCCCGCCGCCACGACGACGAGCATCGCGCCGGTCCAGGTGAAGAACTTGGCGAGGTTGATCTTCAGGGCGCCGCGGTAGAACAGCCAGCCCAGGAACACGGCCGTGGCCAGGCCCAGTCCTACGCCGACCAGCGGCCGCGGGGTGCCGTCGCTCGCCGCGTGCACCGACGCCCACACGAACAGCGCGGTCTCCAGGCCCTCGCGGCCGACGGCGAGGAACGCGGTGGCGACCAGCGCGCCCGTGCCCATCGCGAGAGCCGCGTCCAGTTTGCCGTGCAGTTCGGACTTCAGGTGCCGGGCGGTGCGCCGCATCCAGAACACCATCCACGTCACCAGACCGACCGCGAGGACCGACAGCGAACCGCCGAGCGCCTCCTGCGCCTGGAACGTCAGCTCCTGGGAGCCGAATTCGAGCGCGCAGCCGAAGCCCATCGCGATGAGCACCGCGACGGCGATGCCGATCCAGATCGGCTTCAGCGCGTCCCGCCGGTCGGTCTTGACCAGATAGGCGATCAGGATGCAGACGACGAGGCTGGCTTCCAGCCCCTCGCGCAGACCGATCAGATAGTTGGAGAACACGGTCTACGACTCCTTCGCGTCCTTGGAGAACAGCGTGCTGCCCCACCAGTCGTCCTTGTCACGGACGCCCGGCGGGACGGCGAAGACCGCCGAACCCACGTGCTGGATGTACTCGTTGAGCGCGTCGGTCGCCGACAGCCTGCGCTGCAGCGGGATGAATCCCTTGCGGACGTCGCGCTGGTAGGCCAGGAAGAACAGGCCCGCGTCGAGCCGGCCGAGGCCGTCGGTGCCGTCGGTGAAGGAGTAACCCCGGCGCAGGATCGTGACCCCGCCGTTGGAGTCGGGGTGCGCGAGCCGGACGTGCGCGTCGGGCTTCATCGCCTTCAGGAACGGAGCGTCGTGCTCCTTGGCCTTGCCGACAGCCGCGCCTTCGCCCTTGTCCCGCCCGAAGACGTCCTCCTGCTCCTGGAGGGAAGTCCGGTCCCAGGTCTCGATGTTCATCCGGATGCGCCGGGCGACGAGATACGAACCCCCGGTCATCCAGGCCGAGTTCGCGCTGTTGTCGCCCTCGGCGACCCACACGAACTTCTTCAGCCGGTCCGTTTCCGTCCCCGCGATATTGCGGGTGCCGTCCTTGAACCCCATGAGATTGCGGGGGGTCTGTGCCCCGGGGGTCGTGGACGACGTTTTCCCGAAGCCGAGTTGGGACCAGCGGATGGCGACCTTGCCGAACCCGATACGGGCCAGGTTGCGGATCGCGTGCACGGCGACCTGCGGGTCGTCCGCGCAGGCCTGGACGCAAAGGTCGCCGCCCGTACGGGACTTGTCGAAGTTCTCGCCGGGGAACTGCGGAAGGTCGACGAGGGCTTCGGGACGGCTGTCCTTGAGGCCGAACTTCTCGAAGAACGACGGCCCGAACCCGATGGTGAGGGTCAGCCGCGAGGGTTTCAGCCCCAGCGCCTCACCGGTGTCGTCCGGCGGAGCCTCGGCGAGCCCGCCGTAGGCTCCCTCGCCGACCGCGAGCCCGCCGGTCATCCGGCGGGCGGCGGCCGTCCAGTCCTTCAGCAGCTGCACGAACTCGGCGCGGTCGTCGGTCTTCACGTCGAACGCGGCGAAGTGCAGCCGGTCCTGCACGGGCGTGGCGATGCCCGCCTGGTTGGCGCCGTGGAAGGCGACCGCGGCACCGGTCTCGGCGGCGGCCGGGTCGACGTCGTCACCGACCCGGGTCATCGCGACCGCGCCACCGGCCGCGACGGCGCCGAGCGCGAGCCCGGCACCGCCCCAGCCGATCAGCGAACGGCGCGAGGGGCTCTCGGATTTCGGGGGCGCGGTCTTCTGGGGCACGGTCTCGGATGTCGGGGTCTCGGTCATGGTGGTCCCCTACTTCACGACGGCGGCGGCGAGCTTGGACAGCGGCTCCGCGAGGGCGTTGACCGCGTCCGACAGCTCCTTGCGCTGGTCCTTGGTGACCTTGTCGTACGACACGAAGCCGTCCGAGGTCGACGTCGAGCGGTACTTGTCGAGCAGGGTGCCGATCGCGGCGAACTGCTTGTCCAGCTCGGTGGTCAGCGCCGCGTCGTTCTTCTGCGCGACCGGCTTCAGCAGCTCGTACGCCTTCTGCGCGCCGTCGACGTTGGCCTTGAAGTCGCTCAGGTCGGTGTGCGAGTAACGGTCCTCCTCGCCGGTGACCTTGCCGGTGGCGACCTCGTCGAGGAGTTCCTTGGCGCCGTTGGCCATGGAGGTCGGGGTGATCTCGGCCTTGCCGACCCGCTTCTGCCAGTCCTTCAGATCGGTGAGCAGCTCGTCGGCGAGGGTCTTCTGCTCGGCGCCGATCTTCTTGTCCTGCCACAGCGCCTTCTCCAGCGCGTGCCAGCCGGTCCACTTCTGGCCCTTCTCCAGGCCGTCGGCGCGGGTGTCGGTCTTGGGGTCGATGTCCCCGAACGACTCGGCGATCGGCTCGGTGCTCTCCCAGCCGACGCGGGAGGGGGCGTAGGCGTTCTTGGCGGCGGTGAGGTCGCCCGCCTTGATGGCGTTGACGAACGTCTCCACCTTCGGGATCGTCGCGTCGGCCTCGTTCTGCGCGTACTCGCGGTAGGCGGCGACGGCCGCGTCCAGCTTCGGATCACGCTTGGCGACGCTGCCCCCGGTGACGGTCAGCTTCTGTCGAACGCCGTGCCCCTTCATCCCGGGCCGACAGGCGATCTCGTATGCCCCCGCCTTCACCTCGGCGGTGAGCGTGTACTTGGTGCCCGGCCCGATGTTCTCCTTCTCGGAGACGATCCGGTCGTCCGGGAAGAGGATCTCGACCTCGGTCGCCTTCGAGCCGGTGTTCTCGATCTTCAGCGTGACCTGGCCGGCCGGTATCGACTTGGTCGAGGTCGTGCACTTGGAGTCGGCCGCGGTGACCTGGATCGCGTCGCCGTCCTTGGCGTCGCTCTTCGCGGTGCACGCCGTGACGGCGGTCAGTGCGGCCGCGGCGGCGACAGCGGTGACGACGGGAAGTCGGACGGCACGCATGCAGGCTCCAAGCGGGAGTGTGTGACGAGGCGGTGTGGTGGGGCAGTGTGGTGAGGCTGCCCTAACTTACCTGAGGCTTACCTCACTCATACCCGCCCGGTCCGGTATTCACTGCCCACAGAAAAATCACAGACACGGCTTGATCTCGATGGCGAAAAACGCACGCCAAGAACCGGTCAAGAGAAGGTCAAGCGGGACGCCGTGGAGCGACGACGACCGCCCCCGTGCGCGGATGCGGAAACACCTCAACTGCCTGGTCGTAGACGTCCGAAAGCAACTCCTCGGTGAAAACGTCCCCCGGCGGACCGTCGGCGGCGACACGACCGGCGCGCAGAATCGCGACCCGGTGCGCGTAGGCGGCGGCCAGCGCGAGATCGTGCAGCACCACGACCACCGCGTCCCCCGCGTGCGCCCTTTCCCGACACAGCCGCAGCACCAGTTCCTGGTGCCGGAGGTCGAGCGCGGCGGTCGGCTCGTCGAGCAGCAACAGCGGCGCACACTGGGCAAGCACCCGCGCGAGCGCCACCCGGGCCCGCTCACCACCACTGAGCGCGGAGAACGGCCGTAGCGCGAAGTCCGTGACCTCCGCCCGCGCCATCGCCTCCGCCACGGCGAGATCGTCCTCGGCGGGGGTGGTGGCGTGGGGCGCCCGCCCCATCCGTACGACCTCCTCGACCGTGAACGGGAAGGAGAGCGCGGCCGATTGGGGAAGCACGGCGCGCCGCAGGGCGAGTTCGGGGGCGGACCACTCCGTCGCGGGGCGGCCGTTGATCCGTACGACTCCGGCGGCGGCCGGGAGATCCGCGGCGAGCGCCCCCAACAGGGTCGATTTTCCCGCCCCGTTGGGCCCGACGAGCGCCAGCACCTCACCGGCCCGGACGGTCACGGAGACCCCATGCAGGACAGCGCGCTGCCCAAGCCGGACGTGCAGGTTCTCGGCCTCGGCGAGGACGTCACCCGGTTCGGCGGGGGCCGGGGGAGTGGGGCGGCTACGGAGGAGTCTCATGCGCGGGCTCCTTGTGGGTGGGCGTTGGACGCCGTTGCGGCTGAGGGGAGTTGGCGGGCGGAGGAGACGGGGTGGGCGGTGGACAACTGGCGGCCGAAGGAGAAGGGGCGCGGGGAACTGCGCGCCCAGCCCCCACCGACCCGCAGCCCCCAACGCGCACCCGGTGGCAGTCTCGACCGGCAAACGGACACGGTGTTCCACACAACCCTCCTCACGCCCACCCCCCTTGCCTGCGCCGCGTCCTCCGCAGCAGCCAGAAGAAGAACGGGCTGCCGAGCAGTGCCGTCAGGACGCCCAGCGGGAGTTCCGCCGGAGCGGCAACCGTGCGGGCCGTCAAGTCGGCCGCCAAAAGGACCAACGCACCCAGCAACGCACTCGCCGGGATCAGAAACCGATGCCCCGGCCCCGCCGCCATCCGCAGCAGATGCGGTACGACCAGCCCCACGAAGCTGATGATGCCGGAGACGCTGACCGCCGCCGCCGTGAGCAGGGCGATGACCAGTACCAGGACGATCCGGAGCCGTTCGACGTCAACCCCCAGGTGCCGGGCGGGGCGTTCACCGAGAGCCAGGAGGTCGAGGCGGCCGGCGTGGAGCGGGGCGAGGATCAGGCCGAGCGCCGCGCACGGGAGGATCGCGAGGACCTTCGGCCAGGTCGCCTGGGAGAGCGAGCCGAGTTGCCAGAAGGTGATCTGGTTGACGGCCGCCGTGTCCGCGAAGAACAGGAACAGCCCGATCAGCGCCCCCGCGAACGCGTTCAGCGCGATCCCGGTGAGGATCAGCGTCACGACCTCCGTACGGCCGCCCGAGCGTGACATCGCGTAGACCAACAGAACCGTGGCGAGCCCGGAGACGAACGCCACCGCCGACACCGTCCACGTACCGAGGAAGTCGAGCCCGAACGCGATCACCGCGACCGCCCCGACCGCCGCCCCCGAGGAGACGCCGATGACCCCGGGCTCCGCGAGCGGATTCCCGAACACGCCCTGCATCAACGCCCCGGCGCAGCCGAGAGACGCCCCGACGAGCAGGGCGAGCACGATGCGCGGAAACCGCACGTTCCAAAGCACCGACTCCGGTACGCGGTCCAATGCGCCCCCACCGAGCCCCAGTCGGTGCTGCACCGACGACAGCACATCACCCGTCGGGATCGGATACGCGCCCAGCCCGGCCGCCACCGGGACGAGAACGAGAAGGGCCACGACCAGCCCCACCGTGAGCATCCAGGCCACACTGCGCTGCCTGCGCACGGGAGTTGGCGCCGCAGCAACCTCAACCCCGTTACCCAGTACGGTCATTCGTCCCCACCCCCGTACAACTGGTCCACCAGCGACTCGAGTACCTGGTCGGTACGCGGCCCGTAGTTGAGCAGCACCCCGTCCTCGATCGACACGACCCGCCGGTTCATCCCGGCCGGGGTCTGCGCGACCCCCGGGATCTTCACCAGCCCGTCCGTCCCGCCGACGGACTCAAGTCCCTTGGTCATGACGAGAATCGCGTCCGGCGCGGCCTTCGCGAGCGCCTCCGTGGTGATCGCCGTGAAGTCCTGCTCCAGCCCCGATTCCGCACCCGCGTCGACCGCCCCGGCCGCCTCCAGGAGCGAGGTCGCACCCGAGCCCTTCCCGCCGATGAGATACACGGACGCGGACCCGCGCAGATAGAGAAACGCGACCCGGGGCTTCTCCTTGTGCGCCGGAATCGCCTTGCGCACGGCGGCGATCCGGTCCTCCGAGCGCTTGGTCAGCTCCTTGCCGGCGGCCGGTACACCGAGCGCGTCAGCCACCGCCTGGATACGCGGGCCCACATCCGCCAGCCCCTGCGCCGGATCGACGACCAGCACCGGAACACCGGCGGCACGGATCTGGCCCATGGCCTCCGACGGACCGGTGGTCTTCTCGGCGAGAACGAGATCGGGCTTCAGCGACAACACGCTCTCGGCGGAGACGTCGTGGTTGCGGGTGACGAGGGGGAGTTTCGCGGCCTGTTGGAAGGTGGCGGTGATGTCCCGGGCCACGACGCGGTCGCCGAGCCCGAGCGTGAACACGATCTCGCTGAGGCTGCCGGAGAGCGGCACGATGCGCCGCGCCTCGCGGACGGTGACCTTCTTGCCGTCCGCCGAGCTCACGGTGACCGGGAGTTGAGGGTCCGGGGTGTCGGTCAGCGGCTCGACACGGTTGGCCGCGGCGGTGACTTTCGACGACGCCGTGGCCGCGGACGTGTCACTGCCCCCGCATCCGGTGAGCGTGAGCGTGAGCGCGAGCACGGACAACAGTGCTCCCGCCAGTCGTGTGCGCAAGCGTGGCACGGTCCCGCCCGTCTCTCTCGGTCCTTCGGACAGCGCCGGTGCTCCCGGGCACGGTCGCTATCTCCCGGACACTGCCGGTTCTCCAGGACACTGTCGTTTCTGGTGAGGAAAGCTTAGGTTAGCCTTACCTTTGTTCGCTACCGGCAGTCGTCACCGGAGGACTCACCCATGCCTGCGCGCCTGAAAGCCCTGGTAGCCGTGTTGTGCGCGGCGGTCCTGGGCGCCCTGCTCCCGGCGGCCCTCGCGCACGCCGAGAGCCGTACCGTGCAGGGCGGCCGGCTCGACTGGGGCATCAAGTCCTCGTTCCAGAGCTATGTCACCGGCCCCATCGCCAACGGGAGTTACTCCCTCACGGGCGGCGCCGCGACCGTGGGCAGCAGCCAGTTCCGCTTCCCCTCGGCGACGGGCTCGTACGACGGCTCGACGGGCGCGTTCCGCGCGTCCTTCGCGGGCGGGGTGCACTTCGTCGGTCACAGGAAGACCGACGGCAGCTACGAGTTGGACCTCACCCTGAGCCGCCCCACGGTCCGCATCTCGGGCTCGACCGGCACCCTCTATCTGGACGTCACCAGCAAGGCGAAGGGCACGGGGACGGTCACGACGTCCTCGCAGGTGCCCTTCGCTTCGCTCTCGCTGGGCGGCATCAACATGAGGGGCGGCGGCACCGCGGTCGTCCTCAACAACCTGCCCGCCACGCTCACCGCACAGGGCGCCAAGTCCTTCGCCGGCTACTACACCGCCGGCACGGTCCTCGACCCGGTGAGCCTCTCGGCGGACGTCAAGCCGGCCACGGCCACGAAGACCTCGACGCCCACCGCCACCAAGTCGGCTGCGAAGAAAGAGACTTCGAACGGCGCGATCGCGGACGGCGCCGTCGACTGGGGTGTGCGCCGCACCTTCCGGGAGTACGTCACCGGTGACATCGCCAAGGGCAGGTGGACCCTCTCGGCCGGAGCCGAGGACGGCGGCGCCCTCCTCCGCTTCCCCGACGCTGAAGGGACGTACAAGAGCGGGCAGTTGACGGCCTCGTTCAAGGGCGCGGTCCGCTTCACCGGCGCCGAGGGCCTCGACCTGAAACTCAGTGGCGTCCGGGCGACCGTGAAGGACGGCAAGGGCACGTTCTACGCCGACGTCACGAGCGCCGACTTCACCGGCAAGAAGGTCCCGCTGGTCACCTTCACCGCCAAGAACCTCAAGGCGGTCAAGGGGCTCGCGCAGCTCACCGAGGCGCCCGCGAAACTCACCGCGCAGGGCGTCAAGGCCTTCGGCGGGATGTACCGGGCGGGCACCGCCATGGACCCGGTGTCACTGGCGGTCGCCCTCACCGACGACGCGAAACTGCCCGCGCTGCCCGACCTGGGCACGACATCCACGGCGAGCGAGACACCGGAGGAGCAGTCGGCCCAGCCCAAGATGTCGGCCGAGCCGGTCGCCGACAACTCCGCCGGTGGCAACGGCACTTCGGCCGTCCTGCCGATCGGCCTCGCGACCGGCGTCGCCCTGCTGCTGGTGGCCGCGCTCATCGTCCGCAGGCGCCGTACGAGCCCGGCCGCCGCCGAGCCGACCACGTCCGAAGAGGACTGAACTACCTCCCCCCGTCCGCCGGTTGGCGGACCACTCACTCACCCAAGGAGAACCACGGCCATGCCCGTCAGACCTCGACTTTCCTTCGCCCTCGCCGCGGCCGTCGCGACCGCCGCCGCGCTCGGCGCCACGGCGCTCGCCACGACCAGCGCGTCGGCGGCCGAAGTCCCGCTCAGCGGCTACGAGTTGACCTGGGGCATCAAGCAGTCGTACCGCACGTACGTGAGCACCTACGCACAGGGCTCCTTCACCACCACGGACGGCGCCTCGCAGGCCGCGAGCAACGGAGCCTTCACCTTCACGGACGGCACGGGCACCTACGACACCACCAGCCACGCCCTGCACCTCACCTTCAAGGGCACCGTCACCGCCAAGTCGACGCTGCACGGCTTCGTGCGGGAGATGTCGGACTTCCAGTACGACAGCGCGGCGGGCACCCTCACCGCCGACCTCGTCGCGGACGGCGGCACCAAGCAGCAGGACGTGACGCTCGCCACGGTCGCCGCGCCCACCAGCCAGGACCTGACGAACCTCGCCACCACGCTCACCGCCGCCGCGGGCACCTTCCTCGGCAGTGACACGTACGCGAACGCGGCCGGCGACCCACTGTCGGCGGTCAAGCCGACGTCGACGACATCCCCGACCCCGAGCACCCCCATATCGCCGACGCCGCCGACGTCCCCGCCCGCCACGACCACCCCCACCAACACGTCCACCCCGTCCACCACGCCCCCCGGCAGCGCGAGCCCTTCGGACACCGCCTCCGAACCGGCCGTCACCAAGGGCGACATCGACGACGGCATCCTCACCTGGGGCGTCAAGGAGTCCTTCCGCTCCTACGTCGTAGGCAGCGTCGCCAACGGCAAGATCACGACATCGGCCGGCGCGGCCCAGGCCACCGGCAACGGCGCCTTCACCTTCACCGGCGCGACCGGCAGCTACGACACGGACGCCGACACCCTCTCCGCCGCCTTCGAGGGCACGGTGAACTTCAAGGGCCATGAGGACAACGGCACTTACGGCCTCGACCTCACCTTCACCGACCTCAAGGCGACCCTCGACGGCGGCTCCGGCGAGCTGACGGCGGACGTGACGAGCCTCGGCGAGAAGTCCGACGACGTGGTCCTGGCCGACCTGAAGGCGCCCTCGTCCGACCTCACCGCACAGAACGACGTCATCACCCTCGACGACGTCACCGCCACCCTGACCACCGCCGGCGCGAAGGCCTTCGGCGGCTTCTACGAGACCGGCGCGGCCCTCGACCCGCTGGACCTGACAGTGGCGCTGACCGCCGACGCCGACCTCCCCTCGGACGGCTCCTCCTCGACCGCCGGCACGGGCGGCACCTCCGAAAGCTCCGGCAACTCCGGTACGACGGGCTCGACTTCGGGCGGCGTCACCGGCTCCACCACGGGCGACGTGACCGGCTCCCTCGCCTCGACCGGTTCCGAGATACCGGCGGCGGCACTGGGCACGGCGGCGGCGGTGACCGTGGCGGCGGGCGCGGGAGTCGTGTTCGCACTGCGCAGGCGGCGTACGGAGGCGTAAGACTGTTCCCTGTGGACACCAAGGGGCGCAGAGAACCGCCGACGGCGGACGGACTGGTGCTGGCCGTGACAGGCCGGCCTGGTCCGTCCCCGCTGCGTTTCGAGACGGCGGACGGTGGACGACGGCTGCTGCGCCAGGGCGAACGGCCTTTGCTCCTGGGCCGATTGGATGGTGACGGCTGCTGCCACGACCTCGCCCTGCACCGCTTCGACGGCTACAGCTCACCCCTGCCACCCCTGCGCGCCACGCAGCAGCGTTCGGAGGTCAACTGGGTGCACCAGTACACCCGTTGGCTGGAGAACGCACCGGACAGCCCTCTGAACGACGGCCGTTGGAGCCTGTCCCGACGTGGCTTCTTCGCACCCGGCATCTGGACCACGGACTTCGTCCAGGAGTGGCCGAACGGCAGTCTGGAGCTGTACTGCGGTGGCGGCTGGCACGGCATCCTGCCCCTGCGCCGGCTCTCGCCGCTCGACGCACCGCGCGTGAAGGCGTACCGCAAACCCGCCCGCGAGGGCACCCTCGCACCCGTCCTTCTGTGGTGGGTGACCTTCCTGGACGGCTGGCTGATCCTCGACGGCCACGACCGCGCGGTGGCCGCGCTCGCAGAGGGCACACAACCGGTGTGCGTGGAACTGCGCCGCGTACCGGACGAGACGGACTGGCGTCGCACCGCCGACGAGATCACCGAGGCGCACGAACAGCGCCTGGAACGACTGGCCGCGCGCCCCGCCCACCCTGGCCTCGCCTACCAACGGGCCACGCTGGACAGGGCGTTCGGCGACACCCTGTCCTCGCTGCCCTACGACGACGCCCCCATCCCCACCTGGCCCCTCTCCGGCGGAGCCCAGGCCTGGGATGAACTCGCCGCCCGGGCGGTGTTTCAATTTCCTCGTGACTGACTACGACGTGCTGCGTGTCTTCTGCGGCCCCAGCGGTGGATACGGCAATGAACTCGGCGTCGTCCGCGAGGGTTCCGTCATGCCGGACCCGGACGAGCGACAGGTGTTCGCCGGGAAACTCGGCTTCAGCGAGACGGTGTTCGTCGACGACCCCGAGCGGGGAGTCATCGACATCTACACCCCGACCACGCGCCTGCCCTTCGCCGGCCACCCCTGCGTCGGCACGGCCTGGCTCCTGGACATACCCGAACTGGTCACCCCGGCGGGCATAGTGGGCGCCCGCCTCGACGGCGAGTTCAGCTGGATCGAGGCCCTCCCGGAGTGGGCCCCGCCCCGCACCCTGCGCCAGTACGGCAGCGCCGCCGAGGTCGACGCCTTGCCCGTGCCCCCGCCCGGCGAGTGGATCTACGCCTGGGCCTGGGAGGACGAGTCGGCGGGCCGCATCCGCGCCCGCGCCTTCCCCGGCCGCGACGACGGCATCCACGAGGACGAGGCGACGGGCGCGGCAGCGTTGCTGCTCACCGACCAGCTGGGCCGGGCTCTCAACATCACGCAGGGCGCGGGGTCGCAGATACTCACGGCTCCGCAGCCGGGCGGATGGGTGGAGGTCGGGGGGCGGGTGTTCCTGGAGCGGTGACCGCTTTCGGCGCTGTACGAGGTCCCGGAGCTGCACATACACGCCGTCGGGCTTGCTGGCCGTACGGCGGGAGGCTAGGTGGATAGTGTGGCCTCGCAGCCGCTTCGTGTATACGCGGTGAGTGAGGAGCAGCAGTGATCACCCGGATCGAGATCGACGGCTTCAAGACGTTCGACCGTTTCTCACTCGACGTTCCGCCGTTTCTGGTCCTGCTGGGAGCGAACGGCTCCGGCAAGT
The DNA here is from genome assembly GCF_000716435.1 of Streptomyces xylophagus. GTDB lineage: Bacteria > Actinomycetota > Actinomycetes > Streptomycetales > Streptomycetaceae > Streptomyces > Streptomyces xylophagus. Next base: position 5,039 of record NZ_JNWO01000044.1, on the reverse strand, counting down.
CCAACCTGCTGGAAGCGATCGCGCTGCTCGGTCGCCTCGTGCAGAAACCCAGCAGCCAGACGCTGGTCCGGCACGCCAGGCGAGGTGGGCCCCGGGAGCTGTTCCGGCGGCGTCCTGACGGAAGCTTGGCGGACGAGATCCACATCGGCGCGAACGTTCTTCTGGAGACCTCGCAGTTTGGGCTGGTTCATGTAGGGGTCGACGCGTACATCGGCTATCGCGAGGCGCCGGACCCGTTGAACGTAGAGGTGTCGATCGGGGGAGTGGGCAGCTACGGTCTGCTGATGCCGGAGCAGGTGGCCGCTGATATCGACGACTCGGCTCCTTACGTATACCGGGAGGGGCCGGGAGAGGACCCTCGTCTTGATGGTGTGGTGTACCACGCTCTGAAGCGAGCAATCGACGGCTGGCACCTGCTGGATCCCCTGCCCGATGCCATGCGCCAACCCGCTGACGCGTACGACGCCGAGGCGTTGACCGAAGACGGCCGTAACCTCGGTGCCGTACTCGGCCGGTTGTGGAGGACACCGGAGTTGAAGTCCGCCTTCCTCGCAGACGTGGCGGCTGTTCTGCCCGATGTGCGGGAGCTCGACGTCGTACAGGACGAAGTCCAGGCCCAGTGGGACATCTGGATCCAGCACAAGTATGAGCCGAGAATGGCTCCGCGAGTCGTGTCCGGCGGAACGCTGCGGGTACTCGCCCTGCTCGCCGCCGCACATGATCCGGCTCATCCAGGTGTGCTGATGGTCGAAGAACCCGAGAACGGCTTGCACCCGAATCGCGTCCCACGTCTGCTGGAGCGGTTGAAGGGACGAGTCACGGATCTCGCCACGTACAAGCAGCCCGGCAACGGCGATCGTGACGCCCTCCGTCAGATCATCGTCACCTCCCACTCTCCGGTCGTGCTGGCCTCGCTGCTGGACGAGGCTTCACAGGACGTGGTGTTCATGGACACGGTCACGCGGCTGGAGAGAGGAGAGTCGCCGACCAGATTGACGCGGGCCCGGAGGGTCGGCGTGACCGGTGAGCGTGGTACGTACGTCACGCCCATGGAAGTGCGCCAGTACTTGGACCCGGTGGGATACGCCCATGGGGCTTAGGTACTTGAGCATCGCGCTGCTCACCGAGGGGCTCAGTGACCAGTGGTTCCTTCTGCCGCTCATCGACCGCCAAGTGGCGGCGCTGGAGCCGGAGTCCGCTCCCGGATTCGACTTCGGAGGCACCGCGCCCGGAAGCCGCTTCACTGTCGCGCCGCGCGACCAGGTGGTCGAGGAAGTCGCATCGCTTCTGGAGCACATGGACATCGTGCTGATCCATCATGATCACAACGAGCGGAGCAAGGTCGAGTCCGTCCGGGCGAGGCTCGGCCGTGAGGCGGACCGGCTCGTCGGGATCGTCCCGGTGCGGGAGACAGAGGCGTGGATGCTGGCCGACGCCGCCGCGCTGCCCACGGCGACGGCGGAGGCGTCGGTCCGCGACCTGGTCCGGTCGCCTCGCGATGTCGAGAAGGTCCCGGATCCGAAGAAGGCTCTGGCCGAGGCGTTCGGCCCACGGCACCGGCCCGAGTACGACTTCGACCGGCTGGGCCAGCGCGTGTCCTTGGCGGTGCTACAGCAGGTTCCCGCCTATGCCCGCTGGGTCGGTGAGTTGCGCACGACGATGGAGCGACTGCGCTTCTTGTGACGGTGGCCTCGCGGGTGCCGCCCGGCGTCAGGCAGACATCGGAAACTCGTCACCCAGCGCCCGAAAGACCCCGGTGTTCAACGCGAACGCCCGCTTGCACTCCGCCACGATCCGCTGCTTCTCCAGCTCGTCGACCCGCACGGAATCCAGCCGCTCCCGATACCCCCGCTTGAACGCCGCCGGGTTCCCGATCCCCTCGAACACATAGAACCGCACCCCGTCCCCCTTCCGCGCGAACCCCCACGTCCGCTCCGCCTTGTCGCGGATGATCTGCCCGCCGGAGAGATCCCCGAGGTAGCGCGTGTAGTGGTGGGCGATGTACCCGGCCGGCCACTCCTCGGCACACTCCCGCACCCGGTCCGCGTAAGCCTGGGTCGCCGGCAGCGCGGTCAGCCCCGCGCGCCAGTCCGCACCCCGCAGATGCTCGAGGTCCCGCTCCAGCGCGGGGAGCCGGAACAACTCGGCCTGGATGAACGCCCCGGCCACCGCATCCGCCGCGAGGCGCTCCGCACCGGTCTCCAACGCCTCGTAGACGAACCACAGTTGCTCGGTGTACCGGGCGTACGCGTCGACGCCCAGCCGGCCGCCGAGCAGGTCGCTCATGAAGGTGGAGGTCTCCGCCTCCACGTGCTGTTCGTGGGACGCGGTGCGGATGACTGTCGAGAAGGAGTCCATGAGCCCTATCCTCTAAGGCAAGCCTTACCTAAGTCAACAGGTTGCCGACACCCTGTCGGTAAAAGCGTACAAGAAAGGACCCGTCCCCAGCAGAGGACGGGTCCCGAGGTGCTACGGGAGCGTCAGAACCTCCGCCCCCGTCTCCGTCACCACCAACGTGTGCTCGAACTGCGCCGTCCGCTTCCGGTCCTTCGTGACGACCGTCCACCCGTCGTCCCACATGTCGTACTCGTACGTCCCCAGCGTCAGCATCGGCTCGATGGTGAATGTCATCCCGGGCTGGATGACCGTCGTCGCGTGCGGGCTGTCGTAGTGCGGGACGATCAGGCCGGAGTGGAAGGACGAGTTGATGCCGTGGCCGGTGAAGTCCCGGACCACGCCGTACCCGAAGCGCTTGGCGTACGACTCGATGACCCGGCCGATGATGTTGATCTGGCGGCCGGGCCGGACCGCCTTGATCGCGCGGTCGAGGGACTCACGGGTGCGCTCGACCAGCAGCCGGCTCTCCTCGTCGACGTCACCGACCAGGTACGTCGCGTTGTTGTCGCCGTGCACCCCGCCGATGTACGCCGTCACGTCGAGGTTGATGATGTCGCCGTCGCGCAGCACCGTGGAGTCCGGAATGCCGTGGCAGATCACCTCGTTGAGCGAGGTGCACAGGGACTTGGGGAAGCCGCGGTAGCCGAGCGTGGACGGATAGGCGCCGTGGTCGCACATGTACTCGTGCGCCACCTTGTCGATCTCGTCCGTGGTCACCCCCGGCGAGATGATCTTCGCGGCCTCCGCCATCGCCCGCGCGGCGATCCGCCCGGCGATCCGCATCGCCTCGATCGTCTCGGGGGTCTGCACCTCCGGCCCCGTGTACGGAGTCGGCGCGGGTTTGCCGACGTACTCGGGGCGACGGATGTTTCCGGGCACGGAACGGATGGGAGAGAGCTCCCCTGGTACGAGCAGCGACTGGCCAGACATGCCAGCGAGTCTAACCAGCGGTCATGGGGGAACATGGCCGTAGGGAAAGGAGCCGTTGATGGCCCTGTTCAAGAAGCGCACGGTCGGGAAGCCCGGCGAGTGGTACTACTGCCTCGAACACAAGAAGGTCGAGGAGGGGCCGGAGTGCCCCGCCAAGGACCGGTTCGGGCCGTACGCCACCCGCGCGGAGGCCGAGCACGCGATGGAGACGGCCCGCGAGCGCAACCTGGAGTGGGAGAACGACCCCAAGTGGCACGACGCCACGAAGGGGAGCGCCGAGGACGACTGATCAGACGTCGGCCGGGGTCGTTGCCGTGGCGCGCTGTGCCTTCAGCCGCAGCGCGTGCTCGTTCGTCCGCGCGTCGTACGTCATCAGCTTCGGCAGCCCCACGGCCAGCAGCCCCACCGCGCCCACGCACATCAGCCCGCCCGCCCACACCGACGTCCGCACCCCGGTGAGCGCGGCCATGCCGCCCGACCTGACCTGGCCCAGCTGCGGGCCCACCGAGTACGACAGCAGCTCGATCCCGGCGAGCCGGCCGCGCAGCTCGTCCGGGATCGTCTGGTTCCACATCACCCCGCGGAAGATGCCGCTGACCATGTCGCAGCCGCCCGCCACGGTGAGGAACAGCAGCACCAGCCATACGTTGCCCACGGCACCCGCGCAGGCGATCGCCGCACCCCACAGCGCGGCCGACAGCACCACCATCCGCCCGTGCCGGTGGACCCGCGAGGTCCAGCCGCTGGTCACGCTCACCAGCAGGGCACCGGCCGGGACCGTCGAGTACATCAGCCCCAGTGACCACTCGGCGTGCAGATCGTCCGCGAGGAACGGCAGCACCGCCAGCGGCATCGCGAAGAACATCGCGGCGAGGTCGATCACGTACGTGCCGAGGAGTTCCTTGCGGCTCCACGCGTAACGGGCGCCCTCCGCGATCGACTTCAACGACGGCTTCTGCGCCTCGTGGGCGCCGGGGGAGGCCGCGATACGGAAGATCAGGACGACGGACACGACGAACGTCAGCGTGTCCGCCGCGAACGCGTAGGGCAGCCCCGCGAACGCCACCACCACACCCGCCAGCGCCGGTCCCGTGACCCCGCCGACCGTCCAGCGCAGGGAGTTGAGCGCGGACGCGGCCGTCATGTGGTCGTGGGCCACGATCCGCGGCCACAGCGAGTCCAGCGCGGGCCGCTGGATCGAACCGAGGACGGAGGTCAGGGCGGCGATCACGTACAGCGGCCAGACGGCGGGGTGCGGCAGCAGCGAGTTGAACAGCAACGCCCCGCACAGCACGCCCAGTCCCACCTCGGTCCACACGATCAGCTTCCGCTTGTCCCACGCGTCGGCGAGCGCACCGCCGTAGAGCCCGAACACGATGAGGGGCACCAGTTCTACGGCGCCGACCGCGCCCACCGCCGCCGCGGAGCCGGTGAGTTCCTTGATCTGCACCGGGAGCGCGACGAACGTCAGGAAACTCCCGAAGTTCGAGATCAGCCCCGCGAGCCAGAGCCTGCGGAAGTCGGCGGAGGCGTGCCAGGGGGCGAGGTCGGGGAGGAGGGCGCGGAGGCGGGGTGTCGGGGAGTCGGCGGTCACAACGGGCCACGATCACCCGGAGGCGAGGGCGAGGCAACCGCTTTTCTCGCCCACCTCTCAACCTGTCTCTTATACACATCTCCGAGCCCACGAGACAGGCAGAAATCTCGTATGCCGT
>NZ_JNWO01000043.1 GCF_000716435.1 Streptomyces xylophagus | reverse complement strand
CCCCTCGCACCCACCCCGACCGACCAACCCGCACCACACCGGCCCCCCGCTCCCCCCGCCCGACCGCCGGAGGCATACCGTGAGGAGTCGTGCGCCTGAGCAGGGCGACTGAGGCGGGAGGAGATACGGGATGGGCAGCCGCACCGCGCTGGTCGAGGATCTGATGGAGCGCTTTCCGGATGTGCCGCGGGAGGCCGTCTTCAAGGAGGACCTGCTGCGTGGGGGTGTCGCCTTCGACCCGTCCGCGCTGAGCGACAACGAGGGCGGCGACGTCAAGCCGAAGTCGTACTTCATCTTCTCCTTCGACCACGGGACCCTGCCGGAGCTCGGAGAGGCGGCGCTCAGGCGGCCGCCCGAGGAGATCATCCTCACCGGTGGGCCGTACGACCTGCGGCGGACCGTGGTCTCGGTGCGGGTGAATCCGGCCTCGCCGTACCGCGTGGCCTCCGACGAGGACGGGGTCCTCGGGCTGTACCTCGACGGGAAGCGGATCGCTGACGTCGGTGTGCCGCCGATGCCGGAGTACTACCGGCACAAGCTCGCCAACGGGAAGTCCGTCATGGAGGTGGCCCCGACCATCCAGTGGGGCTACCTGATCTACCTGACCGTCTTCCGGGTGTGCCAGTACTTCGGCGCCAAGGAGGAGTGCCAGTACTGCGACATCAACCACAACTGGCGTCAGCACAAGGCCGCCGGGCGGCCGTACACCGGTGTGAAGGATGTCGAGGAGGTGCTGGAGGCGCTCGAGATCATCGACCGGTACGACACGGCGAAGACCTCAACCGCCTACACCCTCACCGGCGGTGCGATCACCAAGACCGTCGCCGGGCGCGACGAGGCCGACTTCTACGGCCATTACGCCAAGGCCATCGAGGAGCGCTTCCCCGGTCGTTGGATCGGCAAGGTCGTCGCCCAGGCGCTGCCCAAGGACGACGTGCAGCGGTTCAAGGACTACGGCGTGCAGATCTACCACCCCAACTACGAGGTGTGGGACGAGTATCTGTTCAAGCTGCACTGCCCGGGCAAGGAGCGCTACGTCGGCCGCGCCGAGTGGCACAAGCGCATCCTCGACTCCGCGGAGATCTTCGGCGCGCGCAACGTGATCCCCAACTTCGTCGCGGGCGTGGAGATGGCGGAGCCGTTCGGCTTCACGACCGTCGACGAGGCGATCGCGTCCACGACCGAGGGCCTGCGGTTCTTCATGTCGCACGGCATCACACCCCGCTTCACGACCTGGTGCCCCGAGCCCACCACCCCGCTGGGCAAGGCCAATCCGCAGGGCGCCCCGCTCGAGTACCACATCCGGCTGCTGCAGGCCTACCGCGCGACCATGGAGGACTTTGGGCTCAAGTCCCCGCCCGGATACGGCGAACCGGGACCCGGCCGCGCGGTCTTCTCCGTCAGCTCCTTCATGGACAGCCTCCCCGCCGAGGAGCCCGCACCTTTGTAAGGTAAAGGTAACGGTGTGGCCAACTCCTGCGACGGGTGAGACGGGAGAGGCTCGGACACGTACAACTGCACAGAGGACAACTGACGGTGACCGCAATTGAATACGCGGCTTGTCAGTTGTGTGGGATGCGTGAAAGGCTCTTGCCCTGTCACGAGGCAGCCCCCCTCCAACTTGCCTGCTGTCAGAGCTAGTTGGCCGTCATTCGTGGATGCAGGAGACCCATGCCCGACCTGCCGACTCCTCAGGACGCCGCTGAGGCCGCGCTGTTCACCGAGTGCTGGGACGCCGTGCTGTCCTACGCCGACCTGTGCACGTCCGGAACCGCCTCGGCCACCGAGCTGGCCAGCGAGGCCTTCGCACTCGGCATCCAGGAGGCCCGTTCCGCCGGGTCCGGGCCGATGCGCGGACCGGCCCGCCGCGTACTGCCGGTGATACCGCTGCTGCTGACTGCCGTACGGACCACGGCGGCCGCGTGGGAGTTCGCCGGACAGGGGCACCGGCTCGACCCGGACCTGCGGCTGTGGCTCAACTCGGAGAAGGCGGCCCGCTACCACGGCATGCCGTTGCAGCGCCCGATCGCCCTCCGCGGTCTGCGGGACCTCCAGGAGGCGGACGCGGCGCTGCTGTGGCTGGCCGAGGTGGAGGCACTGCCGCTGACCGTCGTGGCCCGCCGACTCGGCCTCGACCCGGCGATCGTCTCCGGTGAACTCGCCCAGGTGCGGGCCCTGTTCAGGGACCGCTGCCACCGCAGCCACCTCGACACACCGATGGCCGCGGAGTGCCGCAGCTACGCCCGGCTGCTGGACGCGGTGACCCGGTCACCGTCCGCCGACACACCCGAGGACCTCTCACGGCACCTCGCCACCTGTGTGCAGTGCGCGGAGGCCGCCGCCTGTCTGCGCCTGGCGGGCGGCGGACTGCCGTCGGCCCTCGCGGGCGGGGTGATCGGCTGGGGCGGGCTCGCCTACCTGGAGCGCCGCCGCCGTGCCGCCGAGGTACGGCTCGGCGTGGGGCGTCCCGCCGCCGAACTCGAGGCCGGGGAACCGAGGGAGGGCGCGAGCAAGGCGCGCCTCGTCCGGAACGGCTTACTGGCCGCGGCCGTCCTCCTCTCCGCGGTGGCGCTCGGCGTCTCGATGATGCCGATGGGCGGCTCCGGCCACGACAACGCGGCCAGCGACGAAGCCGACCGCCAGCCGGTGGCCGACCCGGGCTCCGTCGCGTCGCCCGTCGGCACGCACCCGTCCGCATCGTCCTCCCCGTCCACCCGACCCACGGCGAGCCGTACGAAGGCCGCCGACCCCAGTGACAAGAACCCCGACACGGAACCCCAGGGCACCGCCTCCGCCACCGCGAGCAACTCCCCGGCCCCGACGGCGAGTTCGAGTCCGAGCGCGCCGGCGAGCTGCGAGGTCACCTACGACCTGGTCAACCAGTGGAACACCGGTTTCCAGGCCGCCGTCACCGTCACCACCACCAAGGCCCTCGACACCTGGCGGGTCGCCTGGACCTACCGCGACGGCCAGCAGGTCACCCAGATGTGGGACGCGACCGTGGCCCAGGACGGCTCCCGCGTCACGGCCACCGCCGCCGACTACAACAAGAACGTCGCCGCGAACGGCAGCTTCACCTTCGGCTTCCTCGGGACGTGGAACAACAGCAAGAACTCGGCGCCGGACAGGTTCACGCTCAACGGGGCCACCTGCACGGAGTAGTTGGAGGCAGGGCCCACCCCCGAACGCCGATGATTCCCCCTGCACGCCCCTGCACGGCAAGCGCATCACCACCACCACTGACGCCACGGTGACGCCCCCGTAACGGCCCCCCTGCCAACGTAGCCATCGCCGGACGGACCTGAATGGTCCGCCGGGATCGGACTACCAGCGGGGGAAACATGTCGGCATTCAGGGACCGGGCGCTGCTCGCGCTGAGTGACCCTGTCGCTCTGGGGGCGTTGCTGTCGCCCGCCGACGGTGCGGGCGAGCGGCGGGTCCGTACGATGCTGGGCTCGGCCTACGACCTGGCGGCCGTCCGGCTCGACACGATCGCCGACGCGCGGGTGCGGGAGATCGCACTGCAGCGGCCGCTGTTCCCGACCGGTCGCCGGGACGGCGCGTGGTCGCAGCTCGTACCGGCCTACACCCGCACGGAACTGACCCTGAACGTGCCCGAGCCCACCCGGCCGGTCTGGGTCGATCTGCTCGCCACCGTCGATGTCACGACGGTGGCCGAGGTCGACCCGGCCGGCGCCGAATCGGTGGTGACCCGGGCGTTCGACGACTTCACCACCTTCGACGAGTTCCGGGCGAGGTTCACCTTCTTCGATCTCGACGCCTTCCTCGTCGAGCACGGGATCAGCACGGTCGAGGAGTTGAAGGACGCTTTCGACTACGTGGTCGCGGAGATACGGCTGCGCACACCGCCGCCGTTCGACCCGGCCGACCCGGCGAACACGCACACGCTGCCCGTCACGCTGGCGGCCGTGGTCGTCGATCCGTTCGACCTCGCCGAGGGACTGCGCGCCACCCGGCTCGTACGGGAGGCTGCGCGCCCCCTGATCGGCCCGCCGCCCGCCGGGCTCCCGGCCGAGGTCACCGAGGCGTACGCGACAGCCGTCGTCATCGCCGCCGACGGCCTGCCCGCCGGGCTCGCCGCCGCGGACGTCGAACGGGTCCTCGCCGCCGAAGGCGTCGTCACCCTCTTCCTGCCCGCCCCGTGAGGAAACCGCGGCGCGTCCGTGGGCCCCGCTCGCACCCCTCTGCCATCGACCCGGCCTGACCGGCCCCGCTCTGAAGGAGAACCCTGATGCCCGTTCGGTATATCCGGGTTGACCCGACCGTCAACCTGTTCGCCCCGGCCGTCCGCGCGTTCGGCACGATCGCGATCGTGGGCCGGGTGACCGCCCCGACCTCGACGGTGGAGGCGCCGACCAAGAAGTCGGCCGCCGCCGCGGCCGCCGTAGCGCCGAAGCCGGTGGCGTTCACCAGCCCGGACAAGGCACAGGAGACCTTTCCGGGAGACCTCGGCGACGCGCTGACCCTGGTGTTCGAGCAGACCCCGGGACCGACCCTCGTCTACGGCGTTCCCGTGGACGCCACCACACCGGACTGGAAGGGCGCGCTCGCGGTCGTCGCCGCCCTGAACGTCCAGCTGGTCGTGATCGCCAACACCCCGGTCGACGGCACCTCGACGACCCCCGACGGACCGATAGGCCTGCTCTCCGCGCACGTCACCTCGGTGTCCAACACGGGTGCCGACGGGATGGAACGGATGGGCGTCGCGATGCTGCCCCAGGGCGGCAACGACCCCACGGTGATCCTGCCCAACGAGCGGATGGTCTACGTCGCGCACAACAGCGCACAGGACGCGGCGGTGGCCGTGGCCGGCACCATCGCCGGCTACGAGCCCTGGGTGTCACTGCTGCTCAAGCCGGTGAACATCGTCAGCCCGCCGTTCGGCCCGACCGACATCGACAAGTTGAACGGACCGCCGGAGGTCTCCGGATCGGGACCGACGGGAGCCGGTGTCAACTGGCTGACCACTCCGGCCCTCATCCCCGGCAACGGCGTCTACATGGGCGAGGGATACGCCGGCGACCCCGGCAGCCCCAAGAAGTACATCGACGTCTGCCGTTTCGTCGACCACCTGTCCTTCCTGCTCAAGGCGCAGCTCATCGGCTCGATCGGCAACGTGCGGATCAGCAGGTCCGGGCTGCGCGCGCTGGTCGCCCAGATGGAGGCGGTCCTCAGTCCCTTCGTCGACGCCGGTGTGCTCAACAGCTTCGAACTCGTCGTCCCCGTCCTCACGCTCCTCGACAAGGACCCGGCCACGCTCACCCCCGACGAGGCGAACCGGATCCACACCGCCGAGGTGCAGCGCCTCGTGCAGGTGCTGGCCGCCGTCGAGTACGCGGGCGCCGTGCACCGGATCTCCATCGACCTGAAGTTCGACTAGGCACATCCGAGCAGCCACGTCCGAGCAACGAAGCCCGAGTAGGAAGGCACACCTGATGGCCGACTGGAACACCCGCCTCGAAGTGAAACTCGGGGACTCCACGATCACCCCCATCTCGACGTTCACCCCGACCTTCAACGCCCCGCACACCGTGCTGCACAGCATCGAGGCGGACAACGTCGGGTTCGTCCGCCAGCCCGCGACGTTCACTTTCACGATGGGCGTGCCGGCGGTCGCGACCGCGGTCGCCGACCTGACCCAACTGGCCACGGAGGGAACGGAGTTCCAGATCATCGTGGCCGAGAAGAAGGGCACGGACTGGGCGTTCAACTCGATGAAGTTCGCCCGCTGCGTCGTCACCTCGGCGAACCCCAGCAACGTGGTGATCGACGGCGTCCCGCAGGCGAGCTTCACCTGCCTCGCGCTGTCCGTCGGGGTCGAGGCGTAACCCGTGGACGGCGCCCGGGTGGAACGCACCGGGATCGCGCTGGTGCACGAGGGCGAGTACATCGTCCCGCAGGCCGGCAGCGAGGCGGTGATCGAGCCGGAGGACGAGTCCGGGGTGATCCATTACTACTTCCCGGTCCAGGTGGAGGTCGTGGGGACCCTCCCGGACACCGAGGTCCAGCGGGTCGCCGGTTACGTCTTCGACCAGCTCGACCGTGAACTGGCCACCCGGATCTGACAGTTGAGACCACCCGGACCCGACGCATGTGAAGGGGGAGGAACGCGATGGCTGGTGCGGTGAACCTGCCTGTGCTGGTGGGCCCTGTGCAGCTGCTGTACGTGCAGAGCATGACCATCAACGAGGGCTACCGCATCGAGCGGATCATGGGCAGCCGGTTCTCCCAGGCCACCCAGCCCACGAACAAGACGATCGCGATCGAGGCCGTCCTGCTCGGCCCGCAGCGGCAGGAGCAGAAGAAGGCCCTGGAGGCGCTCGCGCTCACCTCACGCCTGCTGGTCGCCGCGATGGCCCGCGGGGAGTCGGCGGTCGGCATCCCGGTGGTGTCGGGCCTGACCATCAGCCTGAACATGCAGGTCACCGATCTGCGCTTCACCCAGGGCGTGGCCAAGCGGGACGCGCTGGACGTGTCGATCACGCTCCAGCAGATCCCGCCCGCCCGCACCGCCGCGGTGCTCGGCGAGATCGGCGACCTGCTCCTCGCCGTCGGCACCGCGGCCGTACCCACCGGGCCGGCGGCGAGTCCCATCGCCCGTGTCCCCGGCGGCCTGTTGTGAGTCCGCGACGCGGTGAGTCCGCGACGAATCCCGTCATGACCAAGGAGGCAGGATATGGCGGCCCCGAACTACCTCGCCCTGCCGATCGACCCGGCCGAGGGATTCCCGCAGGCGTTCCGGCTCTCCCTGGCCGGCCGCTCGTACCAGTTCCGGCTCTACGCCAATGTGGCGGAGGAGATCCTCGACAGCGCGGCGGGCGACCTGCTCGACCTGCCGGCCAAGGGCGCGTTCCTCGTGCTGTCGGTCGACCGGGAGGAACCGGCCGGCCTGACCACGATCCTGCGGCGCAAGCTGGCGCCCGGGGTGGAGTACCACGCGGCCGAACTCGCCCTGACGTTCCCCACGATGCTGCTGGACCCGCGCAATCTCAACGGAGCCGGATCGTTCGGCTCCCGGGTCGTCGGAGGGGTGGCCCTGCGATGAACCGACGGGCGAACTCCCTTGAGGAGGCGGCGACATGAGCTTCGTCATCCGCTACCAGGTGGAGATCTCCGCGCCGTTGGCACCCGGCGGACCCGGACTGCCGGTGGTCGTGTCCAACGACGTGCTGACCGGTTCCTTCGTGCTCGACGCGGACATCACCGTCACGATGACGGAGGGCGCCGCCGCCGACACCTTCGACGTCACGCTGATCAACCTGCCGACCGACGTGACCGACCTGATCCGAGCGGTCCAGGCGCGGACGCCGGTCGACGTCGCGATCCGGCTCGGCTACTTCGACGACCTGTCCACCAGGACGGGCGACGGCGGCCTCGTGCTGAAGGGACGGGTCACCCGGGTCTCCGGCAACGTCGGCCAGGACGGTTACGCGCGTACGGTGCTGCACGGTCAGGAGAAGGCCGGCTACCTGCTGCGCAACACGGGGGCCGCCGTCGGCAGCCCCGCCGCGACGACCGCGGAACTGCTCGCCCGCGAACTGGCCGGGAACCTGAGCGTGCCGGTGGCGGCGGGATCGACGCTGCCAGGAGACCTGAGCGGCTTCACGGTACGCAGCCGGTCCACGCTGGACGCGCTGCGTGCCCTGGCCGAGCGGGGCGACGCGCCGCTGGTGATCCGCGACGGCACGGTCTACTTCGGTGCCTCGGTCGGCGCGGCGAACGACAAGGCGCCGGTGGTGCTCGACCCCGACACCAACATCGTGTGGCTGGACAGTTCCTACGGCGAGGACACCGCGGGGGAGTTGTCGCCGCCGGTGCGGGCCACCGTCAACCTGGCCGTGCTCGGACATCCGGGGTTGCGTGTCGGCCAGGTCGCGAAGATCAGCGGACTGTCCGGGGTGCCCGACGGCACGCTGCGGCTGTCGCGGGTGGTGCACCGGTTCACCACCGCCGGCGGATACACCACCGAACTCGGCCTGATCGCGGCCGGCGCCGGCGAACGGGCCCAAGTCACCACCGGCGTACAGGTGGTGGCGGACCGCTGGCAGGGCATGGTGGACCGGGCCCACGACAACCGTCCGGCGATCGACGTCGGCGAGGTCACCGAGTACACCGCCGGCGCCGCCAAGCACCTGGCGTCCCTGCACTACGCCCAGGTCCCCGACCCCGGCGTGGTCGCGCCCAGCGTGGCCAGCCCCGTCGACACCGGCGCGAGCATGCACGAGAAGCCGATCGCCTCGGTGTTCGCGTTCGACCGCACGGGCCTGGTCGTGCCGGTGTACCCCGGCATGCGCGCCCTGCTCGCCCACAACCGGGGCACCGTCAACGACGCCGTACTGACCGGGTTCCTGTGGCCGGACAACCCGGCGACCCGGCGCCCGGCCAACGAACCCGGCGACTACTGGCTGGCACTGCCCACCGCACTCGGCGACGACGGCCGGCCCACCGGCCCCGGCGCCAACGACCTCACCGACGCGGGCGGCCGCCGGGTCGTCCAGACGACCGGCCTGCACATCGTGGTCGGCAAGGACCTGCTGCCCGAGGTGGGCACCCGGCCCACACCGCCCGCCGACGACACCATCACCATCGAGCACCACAGCGGTACGACCATCACCGTCGACGCCGACGGCGCGGTCACCATCAGCACGAACAACCACCCGATCAAGCTGACCAACGGCACGGTCAGCCTGAACCTCGACGGTGCCGCCGTGGCGGTGTCGTGATGCCCGCCGTCCTCACCGCCGCCGCCACGCTCCAATGCCCGCACGGCGCACCGCTGTTGATCGTGCCGGGCGGACACCTGCTCACCGTGGACGGCCAACCCGTCCTCACCCGCGCCGACCTGCTCACCGCGACCGTCCCCGCCTGCCCGAACAAACCGCCCTGCGGCGCGGTCGCCTCCGTCGACACCGGCCTCGCCACGACGCTGAAGGCCGGGGGCGAACCGGTGGCACTGGAGACCGCACAGGGATCGACCCTGACGGCGTCACCCTGGTCGGTCGTCTCGGCCGGCCAGACGAAATTGGAGGCAATATGACATCGCCGACCTCCCCGGACCCGTTCGGGCACGGCCTGCGCGTGGACGACGGGGATCTCGTACTCGACGGCGGTGACCTGGCCGACGTGAGCGGCATCGCCAACCTCACCCAGGCCCTGACCCTGCGGGTCCTGACACCCTTCGGGTCCGACCGCTTCAACACGGGCTACGGCCTCGACGTCACCCAGGCGTTCACCGAGCCGAACGGCACCCCCGTCGTCAAGCAGCTCCTGAAGCTGAACCTCGTCGGCACGCTGGGCACGGACCCGCGGGTCAGCGAGGTCCGGCAGGTCACCTTCGACGACGATCCCGAACGGCTGGCCGCAGGGCCCGGCGCCGTGGACCGGGCGCGCGCCGCGCAGGTCCGCCGCGCCTGGACGGTCGAGGCCGACCTGGAGACGGTGGCCGAGGTTCCGGTCACGCTGCGCGTGAACGTGGAGGTATGACGACCGTGACCGACTACGGGGTGACTGCCGACGGGTTCGTGCTCAAACCCGTCGACGCGATACTCAGCGAGTCCTTCGACCGGGCCAGGGCGGCGTTCCCCGGAGCGGACCTGACCAGTACCAGCGCGCTGCGCAAGATCCTGGAGACGGCCGCCGCCGAGGACGGCGAACTGTGGAAACGGCTGGAGGACCTGTACTACGGCAACTTCGTGTCCACGGCGACCGGTGCGACCCTCGACCTCCTCGGCGAGGACACCGGCCTGGAACGCGCGCCCCTGGCGAGCACCGGCACGGTCAGTGTCACGCTCGACGACGAGGTGGAGGGCCGGAGTTACGTCCTTCCCCAAGGGGCGATCCTGGTGACCGCCGACCAGCCCGCCCGCGCGTTCGGCACGGTGGCACCGGTGGTGCTCGACACGCGCACCCCCACCGCCGACGTCGGCGTGGTGGCGTTCGAGCCGGGACCCGACGGCGACGTCGACGCCGGCACGATCACCGGCATCGACCCGACGTACCGGTCGATCTACCTCGCCGACTTCGGGCCCGCGGACTTCACGGTGACCAACCGGGCCGCGACGACCGGCGGCACCGAGGTCGAACCGGACGGGACCTATCGCGGCCGGCTGCTCGGGATCGCCCGCAACCTCTGGACCGTCGAAGCCGTGGCGCAGGCGGCCCTCGGAGTCGGTGGCGTCCTGGACGTCGTACTCTCCGACCCGCTCGGCGGAGTCGACGTGTCGCAGAGCTACTTCGACCTCTTCAACTTCGACCAGCGGGCCTTCAGCAGCGAACGCCGCGTCGGGCAGCCGTACTTCTTCACCGTGGTGGTCGCGCACGACTTCCGCTGGCCGTGGCACACGACCGGACCCGTGCCCGGCGTCTTCGAGCGGGTGAGCGCGGCGGTCGACGCGGTACGGCCGATCGGCATCCACGCGAACGTCGTCGAGGCCGACCACATCGAGGTCGGGGTCCGGGCGACCCTCGTGATCGCGCCCGGCTCGGACGGTGTCGCCCTGCTCTCCTCGGTGCGCCGCCGCCTGGCGACCGACATCGCGGCACTGCGCCTGGGCGGCGACGTCCTGTACGCGCAGGTGGTCAGCGCCTTCGTCGAACAGCCGGGCGTGCTCGACGTCCAGGGGCTGCATCTGCGCCGGGCACCGGCCGCGTTCGGCCGGATCACCTTCGGCGACGTGCCGTTCCAACGCGTGCTCGCGGAGGGCGCGGTGGGCGAGAACCTGGTCATGGGCCCGACCGAACTGGCGACCTTCGTCGTCGACGGCGACGCCTTCGACGTCACGGTGGTGACCGGATGACCACCGAGGCCGTCACCCCGGCACCCGTGCTCGCCGTCACCACGATGGCACGCCGGCTGACCACACCGTTCGCCCGTGGCGCGGACACCCTCTCCCTGCGCCTGCGGCTCTCCACCAGCTCGCAAGCAGCGGTGGACAGTTACGACTTCACGGACCACGAGGCCCGCTTCGGCGTACCGCCCGAGCCGGCCTACGTCCTGACCACCACCCGGGACATCGACGTCGACACCACGGTGACGCTCACGTACCAGGAGCCGGGTGCTCGGGCCGTGGACCGTCAACTGACCGTGCCGGCCGGGACGGTGACCGGCACCTCGTTCCTGTTGGAGCAGCCCAGGACCGCGACGGCGCGACTGACTCTGCTCACCATGGTGCCGACGCCGTCCGACAACAGCCCCCAGGACTGCTGGACGTTGACCGCGCTGCTCGGCACCACCGCCAAGCTGCTGTGGGTGACCGGCGCCGAACGCGACCAACTGCGGCGCCACGCGGCCACGACCCTCGCCCAACGGCACCTGCCGTCCGCCCTGGGCCTGAGCCTCGACCTGATCGGCGCCGACCTCGGCGTACCGCGCTTCCCCGCGCTGCCCTACGGCTTCGACCCCGACACGGTGGCGCTGTACCACCTCGACGACGACGCCGGGGCCACCCCGCAGGTGGCGGACACGACCGCCGCGTACCCGGGCCGGACCGCGCATCACGGGGTGCTCCAGGGCCCGGTGCAGACCGGCCTCCCCGGGAGGTACGGCCGGGCGATGGGGTTCCGGTCGGCCGACGCGGCGGTCGTCGTCGCCACCGACGCCACGTTCGACATCGGGGAGCGGGACGACGCGACCTTCGAGTGCTTCGTCCGCCCGGACCCGGCTCCCGACCCCGACGGGCCGGTGCTCAGCCGTCGTACCGACCCCGAAATACCCGGCCCGGGCTGGGAGTTCGCGGTCGGCGACTTCGGCCGTGGCCTGGCCCGCAACGTACGGTTCACGATCGGGGACGGCGACCCGGACCACGACGTGACCCTGTTCGCGGACACCACCCTGCCGACCGACGCGTTCACGCACGTGGCGGCGGTGCTCGACCGCACCAGCGACAAGGTGGGGCTCTACCTCGACGGACGGCTGCGCGACTGGCGGTTCCTGTTCCCGCTCGGCGCGGTGGCCGGCCCGGCCCCGCTGCGCATCGGCGCGGCCGGCGGCGGCTTCCGGGGAGTCGTCGACGAGGTACGGATCAGCTCGGCGGCGCGCACCGACTTCGCGCCGGCGCTCGGCGAGGGCGACGACCACTACCGCCGCCGCCTCGAACTGTTCCGCCGCTGGACCCTGCCGACCCCGGCGAACCTCACCGCCCTCCTCAACCGGCTCGCCGGACCGATCGGCGGGCATCCCGACGCGCTGGTCGTCGACGACACGAACGCCACCCTGGCCCGCGGCACCCGGCTCGTGCACATCCGCCCGTACGCCCTGCTGCCCGGCGAGAGCATCGACGCGACCGGACGCCGCCGGACGACCGAGGCGAGCGCGGTCGGCACCGCCGCCCAGGAGGACACGTTCGACCCGGCCTACCTCCTCCGCTACGACCATGCCGGGGTGGACTTCACCCCGGCGCAAGCCCCGGCCGACCCGCACCTGGTCCAGGTCGGGGTGTCCGAGTGTCTCGACCGGCTGGTCACCCTGGCCGGCGCCGAGACCGCACCGCCCGGCCGCCTGCTGGTCGCCGCCGCCTACGACCCCCTGGCGGGCGACCTACGGGCAACGGGCCGGGCGGTGCTCCTCGGCCACAGCTCGGTACCCCTGGGCCGGCTCGCGGCGCTGGCCCACCGGGCGGGTTTCGACTACGTCGCGTATCGGGCCGGTGCGGGGGAGGTCTACGCGGCGATCGCACTCGGGGACTACTTCCGGATCGATGTCACGCCGATCGATGTCATCTCAACTGCCGTTGGCCCGAGCGCCGTTGGCTCGGCGGGCGTCGGCTCGATTGCCGGTGCTTCGGGCGATGCCGTCGCGGCTGATGCCGGCTTGGCCGAGGCTGCGTCGGCTGGCGACACTCCAACTGCCCTTGATCCGGGGTCTGTTGGCTCGGCGGGCGCTCACTCGACTGTCAGCGGCCCGGCCGACGCCGCTCCGGCTGATGCTGCCTCGATCGACGCTACTGAGGCTGACTCCGCTCCAACTCCCGCTGCCTCGACCGGCGTTGCTCCGGCCGTGGGGGCATCGACGGACGCGGCGATGACGAACGCAGCCCCGACCGGCGCGGCCGCGACCTCGGCCGAGTCGCCCCTGGCCGGCGCCACCCCAGTCGGCGCCACTCCAACCGGCGCTACCTCGGCAGCCGTCGCTCCGGCCGACCCCACTCCAACCGCCGCCACCCCGAACTCAGCTGCTCCCGTCGACCTCGCCCCAACCGCCACCACCCCACCCAACCCCAATCCGACCGACCTCGACCAGGGCGCTGCCGTCACCCTCTCCCTGCGCCCCGCACCCCCCGCCGACGCGTTCCTGAACTGGCTTGTGGTGCCCGGTGGTTCCGGGCGGGCCGTGTTGACGCCGGAGAGCGGGGCCGGGTCCCGGCATCGGACTGCGGCGCTGGCTGCCACTGCCGCCGGGCAGTTGATCGTCAAGGCCGATGCGGCCCGGGGCAGGCACACCGTCTCCGCGTCGGCGACCCGCGACCTGCGGGTCGGGCTTGCGGGCCTGGACGACGGTGCCTCCATCGCCGCTGACGGGACGCCCGGCGTGCCCGCGTCGAGCGTGGAACGCCCCGGAACCTACTTCGACGCGGCGTTCCTCGTCCGCCACGACGACCCCCGGGTCGACTACGGCAGCGACGCCGCCCATCTCGTGCAACTCGCCGTCGCCGAACTCCTGGACGCCCTGCTCGCCGAGTTGGACCGCCGGTCGGTCGCGGGACGGCTCACGGTCACCGCTGCCTTCGACGACACCGGTGACCCTCCCGATCCGGCCGCGGCGCAAGGGCGTCGGCTCGGGCTGCGGCACAGTTCCCTGGACGCCGGCGCGCTGGCCGGGGTCGCGTTCGCGGTCGGATTCGGGTATCTCCTGCGCAGCGGCGACGAGTTGGAGGTGCGCCAGGCCCCCGGGCAACTCGTCTCGGTGCGCGGGCCCGCCGGCGTCGAGCAGGGCGCCGTCATCGAACTGGACGAGGGCGCCACCATGGACCTCACCGCGAACCCGTCGCCCGCCGCCCTCGCCGCCGCCGGCCTGATCGGCCAGTTCCCCGGCGAGGGGCCGCGCCTGGGCTGGGCATCGGGGACGTTCGACACCGCCGCGATCACCGTGGCGTCCAGCACCCAGCAGACCGTCACCCTGAGGGCCGACGCCGCCGGCATGGCCTGGGTGCAGGCGAGCTATCTGATCGACGGGCGGGCGGTGCCGTACACCTTCCAGGTGCGGTTGCGGCCGGAGTTGGACACCCCGACGACGGTCATCACCAAGGACCAGCACGACCTGATCATGAACATCCTCAACGTGCTGCATCCCGTCGGTGTGGAGGTCAACACCGCCGCGATCCGCGCCCATGTGGTCGAACTCCAGGGTGACCTGTCACACGCCAACCCCGACTACACGTACCCGAGGTTCCGTGCCCGCGGCCCGCTGCCGCCCCGAGCGAGGAGGCCCGCCGATGGCTGACATCGTGTTCCAACCCACCTTCGTCCACAAGGAGTTCGTGGACGGCCCCGACGGCGACCGGGTCAGGGCCGGCGAACCGAACGGCTTCAACGCCCGGTTCGGCGCCATCGAGAGCGATCTGCGTCAACTGTCCACCGTCGTGGGCGAGATCGACGCGGCCGTGGACCAGCGTGGTACGGGCCCGGTCGAGCACGTGCTGACCCTGCCGCCGACGCTGATGCCGGTCAGCGGGGCCATCAACTCGTGGAAGATCACCGTCGGCGGCGCGGCCCAGGCGGTGGACAAAGTCGTGTCCGGAGTGATGGAGGTGGCGCTCCCCGACAACGTCCGACTGGTCTCGTTCCGCGCGGCGGGCCAGGGTCAGGGCGGCATCGGCACGACCGGCACGGCGGCCATCTCCCTGGCCCGGGTTCCGATGCCGGGCGGCACGCCGGAGGAGCTGGCCTCGATGGTCGGTGACACGAACCCGTTCGACAAGACCGTGGCCGTCGATCCGGCCGTGGCCACGACCGCGACCGCGACGTTCCGATACCTCATCCAGGCCACCGTCGGGTTCACCGCCAACCCGGTCACGATCGCGGCCTTCCAGATCGCCTACACCAGCAGTTAGGAGTCATCGTGGCCAACCTCAGCTTTACCCCGACGTTCCAGGACGTCCCCTGGGAGGACCGCAAGTCCAGGGTGACGGCGGCCGGGCCGGGCGGGTTCAACGGGAAGTTCAACGCGATCGCGAGCGACCTGCGCCAACTGTCCACCGTGGTGGCCGACATCGGCGCGGCGATCGATGCGTCCAACACCCCTCCACCCCCGCAGCAGCAGCGGCTCAGCTTCACGCCGGTCCTGCGAGCCGTCGGCTTGAGCGACCCCTGGAGCTATGACGCCGACGGGGTGGCCACGGCGACGATCAGCGAACCGCCCGATTCCGTTGTCGGCGTGACCAACCTGTCCCTGCCGGACGGGTTCCGGCTGACATCGCTGCGCGTCGTGGGCTCCATCAACGACAGTGGCCTGGCCACCAGCAGCAACGTCTCGTTGGCGCGCACGCCGCTCAGGCTCGTCGTCCCACCCGCGACCCCCGAGACGCTGGCCTTCACCCTCGTCAACGGCGACGGAGGCTTCGACTTCCAGATACCGGTCACCGCGTCGCGTGCCCTGATCGACACGACCGTCTTCCGCTACGTCTTCACGGCGGCCTTCAGCACCAGTGAGGCCGGCACCATGTCGATCGAGGCCGTCCATCTCACCCTCGCACCGCCGTCCTGACCGGGAAGGGACACCCATGACCAACCTCGGCTACACGCCCACCTTCGATCCCTTCGACTGGATCGACAACGCCGACCGCATCATCGGTGACGGCCCGCGGGGCTTCAACGTGCGGTTCGACGCCATCAGCAGCGACCTGCACCAGGCAGCCGCCGTGGTCAGCCAGATCAACGCCGAACTCGCCCAGACCGTCGGCGGCACGACCGATCGGCAACTGCTCACGCCCGGCCTCGACTTCGTCTCGGTCGCACGCGGAAGGTGGTTCTACGACAAGACCGGAGCGGTGACCCCGGACACCAGCACCGGGGCCATCGGAGTGATGGGCCTCAGCCTGCCGGCGAACGTCCGGCTGGTCTCACTCCGCGCCATGGGCCTGTACTCGGGCAGTTCTGTCACGCTCAGCATCGCCTTGACCCGAACCCCGCTGATCGATGCGAGGGTGACGCCACAAACGCTGGCCGAGATCAGCAGCGACACGTCCGCCCTGACCAACCCGTACGACGTCACGGTGCCCGTCGACGTCGCGCGTGGCGCGGTCGATACCGACAACTACCGGTACTGCGTCGTCGCCACGGTGAGCGCCGTTCCGAACGGTCTCGGCGCGACGACACTGGCGACCGTCCAACTCGCCTACACCGCGAGCTGAGCCGGCGCCATGCGGATCGAGTGCCACGTCCCCATCACCCTCCGGATCGTCGGGGTGCCCACCGACGACCAACTGGAGGCGGCGGGCCGGGCCTTGACCCGCGCGGTCGCGGCCCGCCTCACCGAGGCCGAACGCCTCCTGTCCGACTGGCACGGCCACCGCACCGCCCCGCCGACGAAGATCCGCGACCCGTACGACCCGGACCGCGAAGCCGCCGAGGGATACGCGATCCCCTCCTACGGCCACGACGGCGACCCGGTCGCGGTCCCGGTACGGAAGAGCGCGCCGGTGCCGTTCCGGCTGAGGGTGAAGCGGGTGATGTCGCCGCCGGAGCTGCTGCGCGAGTTCGTCCGGCAGTACTACGGGGCCACGGACGAACGGGAGGTGGACCGGCTGCTTCCGCTGTGGCACTGGCGGAACCCGCACGGCAGGTCGGCGACCGCCGCGGACGTCCGGCGCGGTTTCCTCCTGCTGCCCGTCACCGACGTCACGCGGACCGCGATGGACCGCCTGTCCGAGTCCGAGCGTGCCGAGATCAACGCGGCGGCGGACGCGAGGTTCTGGCGGGACAACGCGCTCGCGCCGGACACGAGGCTCGGCACCGGCCCGGAGGACGAAGCCCTGCGAGCCCGCTGGCGCGCGGCACGGGCCGACGCCCTGCACGAGCACGAGCTGCGCCGGGACATCTCCGCCCTGCCCGAGGACGTCAGGAAGATCCTCTTCGCGGGCGGCCGCCCGTTGACCCCGAAGGACTACGCCACCGTGCTCCGCCTCGCACGGAAACTGACCGCAATGACGGCGGCCCAGCGCACGGACTACCTCGCCAAGGTCGCCTCGACGACGACCAGTTGGGCCGAACTCGACGCCTCCGTCGAGCGCTACCTGGCCGCCGAGCGGAAACACCGGTCCGACGCGCGCCGCACCGACGCGGCGGCGAGCACGCTCTTCGGCTGCGAGGACCTGTACCTCCTTTGGGCCCGCAGGAACGAGCTGCGGGCGAGCACCGCGTACGCCGACGACGCCGCGGCCGCCGTCGAGGTCGCCGCCCGCGTCGGCGAACTGATCGATGTCGAGGCCCAGTTGACGGCATCCCTGGCACGCCACGGGTTCGCCCACGAGCGGGCGTTCGTCGACGCGATGGAGACCTACCGGCTCCGCTTCCGGACCGAGGCGGCCGCCCTCGGGATCGACATCCTCGCCCGCTACGACCACACCCTCCACGAGGAACGGAACAGGCTTCAGGATCTCCGCTACGTCGAGCGGATGCTCGCGGGCATCGCGAACACCACGGCGGCCGGCGACTACGCGAACGCCGCCGCGCAGCGGTCGCTGGCGGAGAGCCTGCTGGAGCAGGCCGAGGCGCTGCCCGTCCGGCAGTTGAAGGCCAACTCGGAGGAGGTCGAGCGCCACATCGCGGCAGCCGACACATCCTGGGCCTCGGCCGAACAGGCGGTGGTGACCGGCTCCGGCGGCGACCCGCTGGTGGACCCCCGGAAACTCGGCCGGGGCACCGGCCGCAGGAAGCTCACCGGCCTCGACGCGCCCGCCGCCCAGCGGTACCTGCTCGACATCGTCCAGGAGCGGCTGTCGGACACGGCGACGGCCCGTGGCGAGTTCACGCCGGGGGAGTCCGAACGCGTCTTCAGCGAGCCGAATCTCGTCAAGGCGGCGAAGAGACTTCAGGGCGTGCAGGACGACACGATCTATGCCTGGATCATCCGCGACCACAAGCCTTCGACGCACGTCTTCTCCGCCATCGTCACGGGCACCCTCGCCCTGGCTCTCGCGGTGTTCGTGCCCGGCGGCGGATGGGTCGCCGCGGGCGTGCTGCTGGCGAACACCCTGGTGAGCACCTACCAGGTCGTGGAGGCGATCGACGAGTACCGCCAACAGGCCGTCGAATACCGGCTGTTGTTCCTCGACGACGAGCCGTCGCTCGTCTGGGTCGGGATCGCCGTCGCGGCGGCGGCGCTCGACCTCAACAGCACGGTGGCCGCGCTGCTGAAGGCGTCGGCGAAAGGCCTCGCCTCGCTGGAGGCGCCGCTGCGCGAGTTCGCCGCCGCCACGGACGCCGAGTCCGCCGCGGCACGATTCAGGACGCTCACCGCGAGGATCGACGCGGCCGAAGGACTACGACCGGAGGTGAAGGCGGCGCTCCAGGCTCACGCGGCGGCAGCGCTCGACCTCAAGCGGGCGGCCGGCCAGGCACTCGGCCGGGCTTTCGCGGGAGGTGACCCGACGGCGCTGTTCAAGGGCCTGTACTACGCGGTCAGGACGGGTGCGACGAGGTTCACCCAACTCCGCAAGGACGCTCAACTCCTCGCGCTCATGGGCGAGGTGACGGGACTGACCGGCGCCGAGCGCGCCGGACTCGAAGTCGCCTTCCAGCGGGTCAGGGAGGTCGTCGAACTCGGCGCGACGGCCAGGATGGACGAGGCCACCGTCATGCGGTACGTCGACCGGCTCGCCGCCCAACGATCGGCCGGCGAGGGCGCGTTCGAGGACATCCTGACGGAGGTGCGGGCCTGGCGCCCGCCGACGCAGATCGGGACCGAGGGGAAGGCGGCGGAGTCCATCGGCGGCCAAGTGGGCTCTCCTGGAGGGGAGTTGAGGACTGGGGGCGTCCCGGAACACCCGGCGGCTGCCCCAGCCCCCCACCCGAGCGGCGACGCCGCACCCCGCTGGCAGACCCGACAGCAACTCGAAGAGGCCGCCGCGACGGACCCGGAGGCAGGGCAGGCCAGAAGCTGGTACGAGCACGCGAGCGACGAGCAACTGCACGCCCGCGAGGCCCAGGACCCGGTCGCGAGGGAGTACCTCGACGAACGCTGGGGCGGACGGCGCAGACCCCTCCAGCCCCAACGGCCGACCGACCCCGCGATGCAGGACAGCCTCCGCGCGGACCTGGGCGAGGCACGCGCCGCCGTCGAGGCCGAGCGGCGCCGCCTGGAGGAGGCGGGTCTGCGCGAACCCTCGACCCGGGAGCGCGCCGGCTGGGAGAACCGTAAGACTCCGGCGGGCGAGCAGAGCGTGCCACCGACCGCCAAGGCGGCGGCCGGCTACGAGGGGACGGTCGCGGTCGCCCGGTCGGACATCCCCGCGCTGAGCGGCGAACGCTTCTCCGGAGGATCGCCCAGAGCCCTGGGTTCGTACGACCCCGCACACGAGATCAGGCCGCCGGAAGGCGTCGTGGTCCCCCAGGCCCACGGGCACGCGGAGCAGGCACTCGGCCAGCAACTGGACGCCCGTCTGTCCCGCCTGACGACCGCCGAACGCGAGGCCGCGCGCGGAAGGACCGTGTACATCCGCGTCGACCAGGAGGTCTGCTCGATCTGCGCGGCGGGGCTGGGCGGCGGCTCCCGGGCCGGGGTGCTGAGCCGGCTCAGCGCACTCCATCCGGACATCGTGTTCGAGATCACGGCGGACGACACGAGTGCGGTCTATCGCCTGATCGCCGGAAGCCGAGTGCGCTGAACACCGGACCGAGCGCGAGATTCCGATGTCGTCCCCACCCCGGAGGTCGAAGGCCATGCGACGGCGTTACCACCTGCCCACGGACATCACGGTGCCGGACGGCCTGTCGGCCGAGGACGGCCGACGGCTGAGCGCCACGGTCGTGGCCGCGATCCGCGGCGCGCTGCGCGACGCCGCACCGGGGGAGCCGGCGCCACCGCAGGCGAGCCCCCGTCCCCGGCCACGCGAGCGTGTCGCGGGCACCGACCGCGACAGCTACGCCGTACCCAGTTACGGCAAGAACGGCGACCCGGTCGGCATACCGGTCGTCTCCCCGTCCGGGGCAGCGGCCCCCGGTCCGCAGCTGTCGCCGCGCGATCCGGCTAATCCGCACAACACGCTCACGGCCGACGAGATGTACGACATCTGGCACAGGTACTGGACGGCACGCCTCAACCAGGCCATCAGACGCGCGGAGGAGATCAGGGAGAGCCTCCGGCGCGAGGATGCCAAGGCCTACCTCGACGCCATGCACAGGTTCGATCTCGGACGGCGGGACGCGCTCGGGCCCGCGTACCAGGAGGCCGTCGACGAGCGGGACCGCTGCGGTTTCATCCTCTCCGCGACCATCCGCGGCTGGCTCCTGCTCCAGGAACAGCGACACCGGCCGGTCACGTTCGACCAGGTGAACGCCCAGGCCTTCCGGACGGCGCGGGCGCACGAGTTCACACAGCACTGGATCGCTCCGTTCGTCGTCGCCGGCGCGGGGACGGTGTCCCCTCGCGCGGGACGCATCAGCCCCGCCCGGCCCGACGAGGTCCCCGACCCGCCGCAGCGCGCCGTAGCCGAAGCGGTGGTGCCAGAGGCGCCCCCCGCCGTCTCGACCGCCACCGCGTCCGCCCGACCCCTCCCACCGAGCGGACTCTCCGCGTGGACAAGGGCGTTGGCGCTCCGCCTCGGCATGGAGCGGGCGATGACGGGCGTGGACAACGCGCTGCCCGCGACCAGGGTGGCGGCATCCGCACCCGTCCCCGCCGAGGGCCCGTCGCCGAGCCCGCGACGGCCGCCCACGACGACACCGGAGCCGGTCCAGGAAGCCCAACAGCCGCTGGCCGTACGGCAATCGGCGCCCGCCGTACGGCGATTCGACCTGACGGTCGCCCCGCTCGGACCCGACGAGGCGTTCGCGCAGATCAGCGACGAACTGGCCATCGTGCCGTCGGCGACACCGAGCGGCACCGGCCCCGCCACCGCGGCCGTCGACGCCCGGGCCGCGGGGCTGATCGGGCCGCAGGGTGCGCCGGGCACGGTGGATCTCGCGGTGCAGCGGCACGCGGACGCGTCCGATGTCCGCGGCGCCTACGGAGTATCGGGCGGCCAGGTCCAGTCGGCGCACCTCGGCCCGACCTCCTTCCTGCGGGACGTGACCGGCTACAGCCGCGGCAACGCCCCCACCACGCTGCTCCCCACCTTCGTCCACGCGACCTTCGACCAGCACTGGAAGAACTGGGCGATGGCGCGACGCCGGGCCGGCGACACCCAGGTGACGGTCGAGGCGCTGTACGCCCAGATGCTCGTGGCGGTCGACCGGATCCCCCTGCTCACCCAGGCCACCCGGAACACCGTCGCCTGGGCCATCCACCGTGAACTCTTCTACGACCTGGGCCTCATGCCCGGCGACCTCCTCACGCTGCCCTACCCCAACGTGCCGCCGAGCCCGTGACCACGAGGCCACTTCGGGTCCGATGAGCGGAACGGCATATGACAGACCCCGTTCGGCCTCCTCACTCTGGTCACCTCGACACGGGGAAACGGGGACGGCGATGGCCTGGGACGAACTGACCGCGGCACCACGAAGACTCGACACGACAGAACAGGCACCGGCAGCACAGGCACCGGCAGGACAGCCCCCGGCGCTCGCCAGGCTGCGTCTGTTCGGCGCTTTCCGGCTGGAGGGCGCGGAGGGCGGCATCGCCGTCCCGGCGAACGAGCAGCGGCTGCTGGCCTACCTCGGGCTGCACCAGCGCGCGCCCCGCTCCGTGGTCGCCGGAACCCTGTGGCCCGACGTCACCGAGGAGCACGCGCAGGGCAGCCTGCGGACGACGCTCTGGCGGCTGCGCCGGGTGCGGTACCCGGCGGTGGGCAGCGACGGCGACACCCTGTACCTCGCGGACGGCGTGTCCGTCGACGTCGACGACTTCACCCGGGCCGCCCTGCGCCTCACCGGCTCCGCACACGATCCGGGCGACGCGCTGCCGCCGCTCGGCCTTTTGGCGCGAGGCGAACTCCTCCCCGGCTGGGACGAGGAGTGGATCTGCTCCGAACGGGAGCGACTGCGCCAACTCCGGCTGCACGCACTGGAGTTGCTGAGCGCCCGGCACACCCGGCGCGGCTGCTACGCACTCGCGCTGGAGGCCGCCCTCACCTGCGTCGCGATCGAACCCCTCCGCGAGAGCGCCCACTGCGCGGTGGTCACCGTCCACCTGGCCGAGAGCAATGTCGTAGAGGCGATCCGGCACTACGAGGCGTTCCGCCGCCTGCTCCGCGAGGAACTCGGCATCGAACCCTCGGCACGCTTCACCGGCATGATCCCGCGCCGGGCCGGGGGCGCGACGCGGACACCGTCGCCGATCGCCGAGACACCCGAACGGCACGACCGCTCCGCATAGCCGCACGACCGCTCCGCATACAGAATCCGGGCCCGGTGACATCGATGCCGACATCGACGTCACCGGGCCCGATCACGTTGACGCGGCGGTGACGTCCTGGTCACGGGGTGCCTGTCATCGTCCCCCTGACGCAGGACGCACAACGAGCGAATGCCCGCAGCGAACGTCCTTCAGGAACCGCGACCGGAACGACGACCCGAAAGGGGAATGCCGACATGGCCACATGCCGTGGCGTCGACGTCTCCGCCTACCAGACGCCCCAGAACTGGACCGCCCGCAAGGCCGAAGGCGTCGTCTTCGCCTTCGCCAAGGCCAGCGAGGGCGAGCACACCCACGACACCCGCTTCGGCCCGCACATCACCGCCGTCATCGCCGCCGGACTCGTCCCCGGCGCCTACCACTTCGGCTGGCCGAACCAGAGCGCCACCACCGAGGCGGCCAACTACGTGGCCGCCGTGAAACCCCACGCCCGCCCCGGCTTCGTCCACTGGCTCGACCTGGAACGCCGGTCCGACGGAGCGAACTACGCGGGCGTCACCGCGGCCGGGATCCTGTCCTACGCCAAGGCGTGGATCAGCGCGGTCAAGGCCGCGTTCCCCGGCCAGCGCGTCGGCGTCTACACCTCGGGCAGCGACCTGGCCGCGGGCCACGCGCCCGCGGACGTACCGCTGTGGTACCCGGCCTACCCCTGGTCCGGTGCCGCGACCTACGCACAGGCCGAGGCACACCCGCGGCCCGCCCCGGCCGGCCGTACGCCGCTGTTCTGGCAGTTCACCTCGACCCCGCTCGACCGATCCATCTGCTACCTGAGCGAGTCCGCGCTGCGCACGTGGGCCGCCGGAACGGAGACCGACATGCCGCTCACCGCCGACGACATCGCCAAGATCGCCACCGCTTCCGCGAAGGCGGTGCTGACGATGGACGGCCTCATCGCCGCCCCGGCCGACGCCCCCGACGCGAAGACCAACCCGTACTGGGAGCTGCAGTCCTACATCAAGGACACCAACATCCGGCTACGGGCCGTCCAGGCGACCGAGGCGGCACAGAGCGCGGCCATCGCCCAACTGGCCTCCGCCATCGCGACGTTCGACAAGAACATCGACCCCGCCGCCCTGGTCTCGTCCATCACCGCGGCGATCGAGACGGCCGTGGGCAAGGTCGTCGTCCACCTCGACACCGCCCCTTGACGGCACCGGGGACCGCGAGCCACAGAAGAAAGGCAGCACTCCCAGTGAACCTCTTCGTCAGCTTCATGCGCACGGTCGTACCGATAGTCGCCGGACTCCTCCTGACCCTCCTGATCCACATCGGCGTCACCTTCGACTCGGCCTCGGTGGCCAGCGTCGTCACCACCGTCCTGACGGGCGCCTACTACACCGTGTTCCGTCTCCTGGAGACCCTCGCGGCGAAAATCCACAACCGCCCGCTCGCGACCGTCGCCGGCATCCTGCTGGGCTGGGCGACCCCGCCGGACTACCCGGCGACGGCCGGCGCGGTGGTCCCCAGCGGGACGTGATGCACCTCGCCGAGCGGGTGCGAGGGCTTCCCGCTGGTCGGCGACGGCGACCCGCACGGCTTCGGCCGCCGCTTCTCCGTCGCCGAACTGCCGCACGGCAGGGCCGAGTTCGCCGGTCTCAGCCGGGCGCGGGCCTCGTCACGATCGGCTCGAGAAGCCGTCGGGGCGTGTTGATCGTGCCGGGGACGGGGTCGACTTCGTCACCGACCAGGAAAGCCCGTGCGCGAAAGAGGGTCGGGCCGCCTCGTCTTCGCCGCCGGCCCTTCCTGCTCTGGCCGAGATCGATCGGTGGCGGCCCGAGAGCCGGCGGGCCCGGTCCGTGTCGGCGTGCGGGTACGTCAGCCGATCGGTTCCGGGCCCCAGCGCTCGGGCCCCACTCCGCGCCAGTCGATCCACGGCGACTCCGGGACCTCCGCCGGGTCGATCTCCAGTCCGGCGCGGCGGAGGAACTCCGACACATCGGTCACGTTGTGGGCCAGCCCGAGGATCTCGCCGTCCACCCGCACACGCCGGCCGCCGGTGGGCGACGGCGGATGCACGGTCACACGGATCGGTCCGGACATGTCTTCAGAATCATCCGGGACATACGCCCCCGCATTCCGGCCCGTCATTGCTGAAGCCGCTCAATCCCGCCCCGGCGCAACCCGGTACGGCCCGGCCGCTCGGCGAGCCGGCGGCAGGTGGCACGCCACTTCTGCTGTGACTGGGTGAAGTCTCTGGGAAGCGATCGCATGCTCAAATTCAAGCATGTGTTCGATTCTTTAGACCAGGGCGACCCGAGCCCGCCCCTCAGGCGCTCATCGTGCTGCGGTCGGCCGCGTGCACGGGGCGAGGCGTCCCCGCGGATCACCCCACCTAAGTCATCTGACACATTCCGGCGAACGGCTTTCCAGGCACGGTGGAAGAAGTGAACTTCCTCTTCGACCTCAGCCAGGGAGACATCGTGCAGGCACTTCAGTACGCGGAGTACGGCGGCCCCGAGGTGTGGCCACCGCTGCACAACGCCCTCGACGGCTCGCCCCCACACCCGTCGGACGAACTGGCGCTCCTCGCAAGGGCGTTGAGCGACCCGGCCCACCACACCCCGCAGATCCTCGCCCGCGCCGACGCCGCCGTGGCCGCCCTCGACCACGAGGTCAGCCCCGCCCGTACCGTCCGTACGGCCATGGCCGTCGCCTACCTCGACCGGCTCTCCGCGTGCCGCGAGCCCCTTCAACGGGTGGTCCGGCACGGCAGGGAGGGCGGCGCGGTCACCTCGGCCATCGAGGCGCTGTTCCTGCTCGCGCAGGACGCCTTCCACACCGGCCGCTGGGACGAGGCGCGGCAACTGGCCGACGAGGGACTGGAGTTGTGCCGTACTCACGGCTACGACTTCCTCTCCTGGTCCGGCCGGCTCACCGGCGCCCTGCTGGCGGCGGCGCGCGGTGACTTCCAGGCGGCCACGGACACCGCCCGCGCCATGGACACCTGGGCCGCGCCCCGGCGGGCCGGGATCGTCACCGCGTACGCGTCCCACATCCGCTCTCTCACGGCCCTGGGCCGCGGCGAGTTCGACACCGCCTTCCGCGAAGCCTCGGCCGTGAGCCCCGCGGGCACCTTCGCCCCGTACGCACCGCACGCGCTGTGGGTGTTCCACGACCTGATCGAGGCGGCCGTCCACACCGGCCGTGACACGGAGGCGGTGGCCCATCTCGCCGCCGCCCGCGAGTGCCACCTGGACAGCCTCTCCCCAAGGCTGCGCCTCGTCGTCCTGGCGGGCGAGGCACTCACGACGCCGAGCGCCTCCGCGGATCTGGCCCTGGAAGAGGCGATCACGGCTCCCGAAACCGGCCAACACCCCTTCGAACTGGCCCGAGTTCAGCTCGGCCACGGCTCCCACCTGCGCCGCGTCAAGCGGATCACCGACGCCCGCCGTCATCTGTCCGAGGCGGCCGAGATTTTCCGACGCCTGGGCGCCACTCCCTGGACGACCCGCGCCGACCGCGAACTGCGCGCCACCGGCATCACCGTCTCCACCACCGCCGACACCGGCCTGGCCGCCCTGACCCCGCAGCAACGCCAGATCGCCCAACTCGCGGCGGCCGGCCACACCAACAAGGAGATCGCCGCGCGCCTCTTCCTCTCCCCGCGCACGGTCTCCGCCCACCTCTACCAGGTCTTCCCGAAACTCGGCATCACCTCCCGAGCGGCCCTCCGCGACGCCCTGGGCAACCAGCCTTCGGAGTAGGCACCAAGGCCCCCGGGCCGCGGCAGGCGTTCTCCGAGATCGAGCTGAGTTCACTGCGACGGCGGCTTCAGCGCGCCGAGCTGCAACAGCATCGCCAAGTCGTCGCGCACCGCCCAGCGTTCGACGATCCGCCCATCGACCAGCCGGTAGGCGAACGCGGCGTCTCGCCGGTAGGTCCCGCTCGGCACGTCGAAACCCCGGAACGTCCCGCCGGGCCACTCGTGCTCCCGCACACCGAACTGGACGACCAGATCGCCCTCCGCGACGACGTGCGACTCCACCCAGCGGGCCGGATGCCGGTCACGGCGGGCCCGCAACAGAAACTGCCGCGTGCCCTCGACACCGGTCGGCATGCCGGGCGCCAACGCGTGGTTGACCATGTCGGGCGTGCACAGGGCATCCAGCCGACCGAGATCGCCGCCACCGTTGCCCAACTCGTCAAACTCGCGAACGACCGCCTTGTTGCGCTCTGCATCCACCCTGCCGAGTCTTCAGTACCGCCCGGCAGAGCACAACGCGACCGCCCGTGCACCGCATGCTCGCGAGGGCCGCGCGTAATTCGGTGGCGTCCCGGCCCGTGCACCTTCTGTGGTCAGTGCCGTTGGAGCGGCAACCGTGCGTTGCCGCCGGTGACTTGGCTTGTGCTGTGGGAGGTGTGACCGATGGCTGTCGTTGAGTTGGGCGCTGCCCGCATCCGGAAGTTCATCAAGTCCACTCCAGTGGTCGCCGGGGGTGCGTTGGTTGCCGTCGAGGCGACCTGGATTTCCGGGGTTGTTGTCCTGGGGGCGTGCTCCCCGACGGTTGGGCCGGGGAGCACGCTGCCGCTACTTGACGGCGGCCTTGCTCTGCACGATGTACGCCGGGCCCGAGGCCGGCTTGATGATGGTGGAGGTCGTGCCCACCGTGGCGTTGCGGACGGTCAGGCCCGTTTTCGCGGTGATGTTCACCGCGGTCAGGGTCAGTCCGGTGATGGGCTGTTCCGGTACGCCCACGATCTGGCCGGCCGTGGTGGCGCCGGTCGCCGTGATGTTGGCGATGGTGATGTCGTGGTAGTTCGGTGTGGTGCCGGTGACCGTCTGGGCGGCGTCGCCGTCCGCGGGGATCGAGGGGTAGTACCCGGTGATCTGGATCGGGGTCGTCACGTCGGTCATCTTCAGGTTCTTGTAGGTGACGGCGTGGATCTCACCGGCCCGGCCTCGCGCGGACTTGATCCGGACTCCGGCGGTGGTGCCCTTGAGGGTGTTGTCGTGGATGTCGATGTCGTAGATGCCGCCTGCCGTGTAGCTGCCGATGGACAGGCCGTGGCCGTGCAGGATCGTGCAGCCGCTCAGTGAGATGTCGTGAGACGGGCCGCCCTCCGCCGAGGAGTTGATGGCGATGTCGTCGTCGCCGGTGTCGATCGTGCTGTTGGTCACGGCGACGCCGGAGGACGACCACACGTCGATGCCGTCGGTGTTGGGGGCGTCCGCCGGTGCCTGGACGGTGATGCCGTCGATGGCGGACTTGGTGACCTTCTTGACGGTGATGTTGACGTTGGGGGCGTTCTTCAGCGTGATTCCGGTGATCTTCACGTTCGAGGCGTTGCTGAGGGAGACCAGGCCGGGGCGCGAGGAAAGTGTCTTACCCGCGGCCTTCTCCTGGTTGATCAGGGTCCACCACGGGGAGCCCTGGCCGTCGATCGTGCCCGCACCGGTGATCGTCAGGTTGTTCACCCCGGAGCCGCCGAGGAGCGGGGTCAGCTTGCCGCCGGACAGCGGGTAGTCCGCCGCGTCCTGGGAGGCCAACAGGGTTGCTCCGGAGTCGAGTTGGAGCGTCATGTCGGCGGCCAGGGTCAGGGCGCCCGAGAGGTACTTGCCTGCCGTGAGTTCGACTGTGCCCTTGCCCGCGCAGGCGTTGATCGCCTTCTGCAGGGCCGCGGTGTCCTTCGCCGTGCCGTCGGCCTTCGCGCCGTAGGCGATGGGCTTGCAGACCGTGCCGGACGCCGGGCTCGTCGTGGTGGCGGCGGTGGTCGGGTTCCAACCGTCCGAGCCGGCCAGGTACTTCTGCGGGGTGTAGTCGGCCGCCTGGGAGTCGGTCAGTTGGGGGCGGGCGGTGTTGACCGTCGCGCCGGCTCCGGTGTTCTTGTACTCACTGAATCGTGCCTTCGTCCAGACGGCACCGGACATGTCGCTCCACGGCTCGGCCGTCTTGACGAACGACCCGAGGGTGGACTCCCGGTAGAGCACCTGCGCGTCCTGGCGCCACGGGCGACCGAGGCTGCTCGTGCCCGCCGCTCCGGCTCCGGTGATGTTCGACTTGTAGAAGAGATAGCCGTAGCGACGGGTCGCCGGGGTGCTGGCCGCGGTGAGATATCCCCCACTGCCCAGTTGGTGGATGTCGCTGCGGTCGAAGACCGCGATGCCGCCGCCGAAGATGAAGTCGACGGTGCCTTCCACATAGGACTTCAGGACGTACGCCCGCGCGGAGTCGTTGACGAGCAGAGTGTCCTGGTGGCCCAGGAGCCGCACGTCGGTGAGGACCGCGCGGTCGGCGGACAGGCTCAGGGCGACTGCCTGGCTCGGACTGGCCGCGTAGTCGTAGTCGTTGGAGATCGTCAGGTTCGACGCGGAGAAGTCGTGTCCGTCGACGAAGGCGGTCGCGCTGCCGAAGGTGCCGTACGTCGTGCCGTCCGACTTCTTGGTGCTCGCCCCGTGATTCTGCACGAGTACGACGTCGGCGGCGCTGGCACCGAGGCCCTTCAGGGTGACGTAGGGCTTGTTGCCGGGGATGGTGAAGACGCCCCGGTAGGTGCCCTTCTTGACGGCGATGGTCACCGGCTTGGTGTTGTTCGCCGGGACCTTGTCGATCGCCGCCTGGACCGTGGTGACGTCGCCGGAACCGTCCGCGGCCACCGTGATCGTCGTGCCGGAGGCCGTGCTCGCGGTCGGGCTCGCGCTCGCCGCGGCCGAGTTGGTGCCGGCCGGGGTGAGTGTCCAGCGCTTGTTGCTGTTGGTGGTGCAGGTCTCCTGGATGACGGCGGCACCGGCCGCGGTGCTCGCCTTCGCATCGCTGACGCACAGACCGCTGTTGACGTTGACGATCTGGAAGGTGTCGTCGCGCGCCGGCTTCAGCGTCCAGAGCTGGTTGGCCTGGTCGGTCCCGCAGCCCCACTGCTGGAGCCGGACCCCGTCGGCGGTGGAGGCGCCGGGAACGTCGAGGCAGAGCCCGCTCGCGGCGGACCTGATGGCGAACCTGCCCGATCCCCGGTCGACCAGGGTCCACTGCTGGTTGGCCTGCCCCTGGCCGCAGCCCCACTGCTGGATCAGCGCGCCGCTGGAGCCGCTGCTGCCGGCCAGATCCATGCACAGCCCGCTCCTGGCGACCGTGAGCGTGTAGGTGCCGGCCTTCGCTTCGGCCGTCTGCCCACTGGTTCCCGTGACGACGGTGGCCGCCGTCGCGACACCGCCCACGACGACGAGTGCCGCCCCGCCGGCCGCCGCGATGCGCCACTGGGCCCGCTTGCTCCGGGCCCGTCTGCCACGTCTGAGGTACATGCCGTTCCTTTCTCCGCTGTCACCACGGAGACGACGCACCTCGGCGGGCCATAACAAGTTCGGCACCACGAATTTCCCGCGGACTTCCTTCAGCGGTGCGAACGGGGCTGTCCCTGCCCGATCTTGGTCCGTTCGCACGCCTGTGCCATCATGACCGCCTCCATCTGAGGGATCACTCTGTGAGGGCGCATTGCGCGAGGTTCCGGCACGACCCAGCACCGACACGGCGGCCCGTCCGCCCGGAGCCGACCCGTCCGTGACCGCCCTGGTCGACGCGGCACGATCCGGTGACGCCGACGCGCGGGCCGCCCTGTTCGGCGAGTATCTGCCGCTGATCTACAACATCGTCGGGCGCGGCCTGCACGGGCACGCGGACGTCGACGACGTCGTGCAGGAGACCATGCTGCGCGCCATGCGGGCCCTGCCCGAACTGCGCGACCCCGAGCGGTTCCGGTCCTGGATCGTGGCCATCGCGATCCGGCAGATGCACGACCACAGACGCCGGAACAAGACCGCGCTCGCCCGCCACACGCACGTGGCCGACGCGTCCGAGGTCCCCGACCCCGTCGGCGACTTCGCCGAACTCGCCGTCGACCGCCAGACGTTGTCGCGGGCCGGCAGCGATCTGCTGGAAGCCAGCCGGTGGCTCAGTGACGAGCAGCGCCGGACGCTGGCGCTGTGGTGGCAGGAGACAGCAGGGCAGTTGACCCGCGCCGAGGTCGCCGAAGCGCTGCACCTGAGCGTCCCGCACACCGCCGTACGCATCCAGCGGATGAAGGCCAGGCTCGAAGTCGCGGTCGGGGTGCTCGCCGCCTGGCGGGCCCGGCCGCGGTGCGCCGAACTCGACACCCTCGCGGGCGGACGCCGGCGCGTGCCCGAAGGGCGGCGGCTGGTCAGGCTGGAGCGTCATGTGGCGCAGTGCCCGCAGTGCGGGGCGGCGGTCGCCCGGCGGTCGATCGACGACCTGCCGATCCGGATCGGCGCCCTCGCCGTCCCGGCCGCGCTGGTGGTGGCCATCCCGGGCCTCGTGACGCAGCACACCGCGACGCCCGGGCTGGTGTCCTCGCTGCTGAACACCCTGCACCACGGACTGGCCCGCATCTCGGCGAAGTCGGCGACCGTGGCCGTCGGCACCACCGCGACACTCGCCGTCGTCATCGTTGTGACGGTCCATCAACTACCGCCGCACGCGCACGGATCCGGCCCGACACCGGGCCCGGACCGCACCGTCGGAGCTCCACACCAGCCGGGTACGACACCGTCCGCCACCCCGACGACCGCGCACCCGTCGTACTCCGGCGTCGCCATCGCCGACTACTACGTCGCCCCCACCGGCGACGACACCAACCCCGGCACACTCGCCCGGCCCTTCGCCATGCTGACCCGGGCCGTCGCCAAGGCCCGCCCGGGCCAGACGGTCGCCGTCCGCGGCGGCACCTACCACCCCGCGACGACGATCACCCTCACGTCCTCCGGCACCGCCGGGCACCGGATCACGGTGAGCAACTACCGCGACGAGAAACCCGTGTTCGACGGAACGCGCATCCCGGCCGGCGCCCCGCTCATCGCGCAGAGCGGCGGACACGTCACCGTGCAGGGCATCGAGATCGTCGGTTCCCCGGGGAACGGGTACGTCTGCACGTCCTGCCACGACGACGTCCTCGCCCGGCTCGGCGTGCACGGTAACGCCCGCACGGGACTCGTGCTCCACGGCGCAGGCACCCACGACAACCTGGTCCTCGACAGCGACTTCTACGACAACCACGAGACCGGATCCACCGGCGGATACGTCGACGGCCTGATCCTCAACGACGGCTCCGGCAGCGGAAACCGGGTCCGGGGATGCCGGATCTACGACAACTCGGGCGACGGCCTGGACCTCAGCGGCTTCGGCGACGCCGTGACCGTGGAGCACAGTTGGGCCTTCGGCAACGGCGTGAACCGCTGGGGCATCGCCACCTTCTCCAGCGGAGGCAGCGGCTTCAAACTCGGCGGCGACGCGGGACTTCAGGTGGCACCCGTCGTCACGAACAGCGCCGCCTGGGACAACGCGGGCTTCGGATTCACCGAGACCGGCAGCTCGGGAACACCCCGGCTGACCAACGACACCGCCTACCGCAACGGCGCGGCCGGCTTCGCCTTCGTCCACTCCGCCGCGAACCTCCAGCGCAACCTCGCGCTGGCGAACCACCCCGACGACTGGCTCGGCGGCCGGGCCCAGCACACCGGCAACTCATGGGACCAGTCCGGCTGGACGAAGGCGGCACTGCACACGGCCAACGCCGACTCGGCCACCGCCCCACGCCGCCACGACGGACAACTGCCCGTCACGTCCTTCCTCAGCAACAGCGAAGACCCGTCCGTCGGGGCCACGTTGACACCCTGATCACCGCCGTGTGGCGGCGCGGACATTACCGAGGGGCGTCGGGTCAAGGGGACCGGTACTCCAGCCGTTGAGCGACCGTGTGGAGCACTACTACCCGATGGGCTCGGGCCACTCGGATCACGCTGAACAGTGCGCGGTCGGTGCCGCTGACCACCTTGGTGAAGGCGGCTGGATCCAGAAGGCGGGCGGAGGAGACCTTCAGAGTGAGAAAGGGCTGACCTTTCTCGATGAGCACCAGCTCCGCCCATCGGCTCAGCTGGTCCGCCTGGCGACGCCGCCACGAGGCGCGATCACGGGCCAGTCAATACTGGACGCGTACAGCTCGTAGGGGAGTTACTGCCGACCGGGGCGGTGACGAGGACGTTAGCTCGCGTTCATTCCTTTCCTCCAAGATGCCGTGGCCTGGCCGATCTACTGACCGGTCTCGGTGGCCTGGTGGCCTGGTGGCGTGGGCGCAGGGCGGCCGCGGCCCGACAGGAAGACGTGGACATGTTGCGCCATGGTGCGCGGCAATTCGCTGGCATCGCTGCCTGCACATCTCTAAGGTCGGTGTTGTTCGAGCGGTCACCCCTGTGGTGCCGTGCGTGACTTGAGCGTGCCGTGGGAGGTGTGACCGATGGCTGTCTCTGTGATGGGCGTTGCCTGCATCCGGAAGTTCATGAAGTCCACTCCCGTGGTCTCCGGCTGACCTCTCTCCTTTTCCGCGTCTGTGTGCGCGGTGCCGGGGCCACCCTTGTGAAGGGTCACCCCTTGTCTTTCTCTTCTCTCCCGGGTCCGCTCTCGTCTTCCGTGTATCCGTCCTAGCCGTACGGCTAGGACGCGGACTGGGAGGCCGAGTTCGCCCCGTTTGCCGAGCGGGGTCTCCTGCCCGGTCGTGTCGTACGGGTCGACCGTGGCCTGTGCGACGTCGTCACTCCGTCCGGCACCGTCCGTGCCGACACCGAGTTCGTCGTGCCCCGGGACCCGATGAAGGTCGTGTGCACGGGCGACTGGGTCGCAGTCGACCCCGAAGGCGGCAAACCGCGCTATGTACGAGCGCTCCTGCCCCGTTGCACGGCCTTCGTGCGCTCCACGTCCTCCAATCGCTCCGAGGGTCAAGTCCTGGCCACTAACATCGATCACGTCGTCATCTGTGTGTCGCTCGCGGCCGAACTGGACCTCGGGCGGATCGAGCGGTTCCTGGCCGTGGCCACGTCCTGTTCGAGTGGTGAGGCACTGCTGCATAACGCGGCGGACTCCTGGGAGAGGGGCGTGACTCCGCAGCCTTGAAGGACGATTGGGCTTCTTCGGCCCCTGCGAGGTGTCGATCACCTAAGAAAGCAGCCGTATCCAATGGACGATCCGGCCGGTGTTTTCCTGCCACTCACCCTCCGCCAGGGCGGCAAACTGCCTTCCTGCTGTTCCTTACTCGGAGAACGAGCGTGAGGCGGAGCAAGCTGGCAGGTCTGCTACGGAGAAGTTCTCCGAGCTTTTGAACGCCTCCCGTGTCACTGACCATTAGTTCCCTGGAGAGCCATGGCTACCGCCCGGCGGAGTCCCACTGGTGACGCCTTCTGCGCGTCACGTCGGGCGCAGGGTCGCCGCAGCATGGCAGACGTAGCGAGGGGTGCCGCGGAAGCCCACGTGGTTGAGGTGGCGTACGACGCTGCCGTATGCCATGAATAGGCCGGTCTCGGCGTATGGCACTGCGTGGCGTTCGCAGAAGGCGCGTACCACCGGGGCTGCGAGGCGGAGATGAGGGCCAGGCATGGCGGGGAAAAGGTGGTGCTCGATCTGGCGGTTGAGCCCGCCCATCGCAAGGTCCATGAACCTGCCGCCGCGGACGTTGCGGGACATCAGCACCTGCCGGTGTAGGAAGTCGAGCGAGGCGTTGACGGCCGGCATCGGCATCCCGATGTGATTCGGCGCGAAGCACGCCCCGAGGTAGAAGCCTGAGACGGCCAGTTCAACCGCGAGGAAGAGCAGCGCCTTGAGCGGTGGCAGCATGGTGAAGACCAGGATCCCGAATCCTGCGAGGCGCAGTGCGAGGAGCGGTGCCTCGATGCTCCGGTGAGAAGGGGGCGAGGCCCTTCTCGCCGTCGCCGCGACCGCGTCCACGTGTAGTTTGAGCATGGTCAGTGGCAGCAGGGCGAAGAACAGGGAGCCCTGGTGGCGGGTTGTCCGACGGCCGAGCGCCGTGCGGCGGACTCGCTCACCCGGCCCAGTGTTCACCAGGATGCCATCACGGACGTCTGGGTCTGTGCCTACCTTGTTCGGATTGACGTGGTGAGGGCGATGCCGTGACTGCCACCAGCCGTAACTGGCGCCCACCAGCCCGTTGATGACCAGGCGGCCGACGCGTTCACTCCAGGCCGTGGAGGCGAAGACTTGGCGGTGTGCGACGTCATGGCCGAGGAACGCGCATTGGGTGAAGACGATCCCGAGAGCTGCGGCCAGGCCGAGTTGCCACCAGGAGTCGCCCAGCCTGATGTGCGCGGTCAGTAGGAGGCCCAGGAAGCCCAGGAGTATCGCGGCACGGACGATATAGGCGCCGTGGCGCCGCCGGTGCAGGCCACGGCGCTGGATGTCGCGCAGCAGCTCAGCGTAGAGGGTCTGGTGACGTGGGATTGATGTCGAGTGCGGCTGGTCCAAGACGACTGTCCTCCCGGGGAGGGCGTGACATCCGGAGCGGCGCAGTGAAAGCCGCGCGGATGTGCGGA
Organism: Streptomyces xylophagus; assembly: GCF_000716435.1. Classification (GTDB taxonomy): domain Bacteria; phylum Actinomycetota; class Actinomycetes; order Streptomycetales; family Streptomycetaceae; genus Streptomyces; species Streptomyces xylophagus. The sequence goes on along the minus strand of NZ_JNWO01000043.1, from coordinate 22,057 downwards.
TTGACGGTGAGCGGAAGTACGAACACGCCAAGCGCCGCAGCCGACAGCAGTGGCCGACCGCCAGTTCCGGCCAGTGCGCAGATCGATGCAAATGCGATCAGCATGTTGGCCGAGCCGATCCGCAGTCGGGTCGCCTCATCAATGCCGGTGCGCAGCGCGCGGCGTGCGAATGCCCAGGCGGCCACCGCAAGGGCCGCCCCGGCGAGTGACAGGACGACCGCATCCCAACGTGTCGACGGCCCGATCACCGCCGTCGCCAGGCAGAGACCCACCAGGAGGGCGTGCAGGGCGTCCACGTACATGTGCAGCCGCCGGGGCAACGTCACATCATCGGCCTGAAAGCGCGCGCCCAGCACCATCGCCGTGGTGAGGCCACCCTGGGCACTGTCCACGGCCAGGTCGCGCAGAGAGCCGTGCACACCGGTGACCAGCATCGTGTAGCCGACCAGTTCGAGCCCGACCAGCAGGGTCAGCCAGCTGACACCGCCCGACACCACAGCCGCGTACGCCGCCAGGCCAGCCCAACCGACGCCCTGCGCCAGGTCGGTGAGCAGCGGGAGACCTCCCGTTTTGCCCCATAAATTGTAGGCCCCGACTCCGGCGACCGCGACGCCCAGCGCGGCGCTGCGGCCGACCGCATCGCCCGACGCGAACATGATGCCTACGAACAGCCCGCCCAACGCTGCGGCTCCCACGGCTCGGGCCACACCTTGAGCGACGATTCCCCGGACCAGAGGTGAGAGCGCCCGCATGGGGTCGGCCCGGTCGATGTGAAGATCGACGAGGTCGTTGCCGAGGGCGGCTTGGATGTGGAAGAGCACGGCGACGAGGAGGAGTAGGCCAAGATGGTCGGGGCCAAGGGGCGTGTGGGCGGTGGCCAATCCGAGGAGCAGGGTCGCTGATGAGCCTCCGATGAGAGGCAGGCGGAAGAACTCCCTGACGTTTCGCCAACCCGGGTGGCCGCCCGGTGCCCTCATGCGTCACCCTCGTCCGTGCGGGCGGTCCACGCAGCCAGGTGATAGTCGTGATCCCGCAGCAGTTTCAACATGTTCCGCGTGATGCTGGACGCGAGTTGACCGGTGGAGCGGGCTTTGACCAGTTCCTTGAGGGGTTCCTGGATGAACGCTTTGCGCATCAGCGGGTAACGCAGCGTCTGGTTTACGCCATTGCTGAAGAACGCAACGCCGTCAAAGAGTTGCCGTGTCGCTCCCACGTCCGCATGGGCGAGGACATCACCGCGCAGATCGAGCCGACCGGTGTCGCGCAAAACGACATCCACATCCTCGGGATGAAGCACCGAGATCATGCCGAGGGCCGTGGTCAGCTCCTTGGTGATGTGTTTGGAGGTGGCCCGCTCGCACACCAGGGCAAGAAGCGGCAATGCCTGGCGTGGGTAGTAGAACCCGACCAACCCTAGGCCCTCGGTAACGCTGGCGACGAGGGCGTGATCCCTGGTCTCGAGCGCCGAGGCCAGCACCCTCTCGATCCCGTCCAACGGTGCGCCCACCTTCCCGCAGGCCAGTCCCAGCGGTAGCAAGAACAGGTTGAAGCCGCTCAACTGCCCGGAATCCCGCGAGACGAGTATCGCCCTGTCGTGCTCGATCAGTTGATGCGTCTGCCAGGCCACGAAGGGCCGCATGTCCGTGGCCGTCGGGAACAGTAAGCAGAAGGCGATCAGATGCCACAGTCGGGCACGCGGTGTGAGTTCCCTGAAACGTTGCTTCAACAAGGTTTCTTGGTCGGGCAGATCGGCCATACGGCAGTAGATCGCGCCCAACGCCATGGCGCCCGCCTTGCGGATCAGGAGGATGTCCGACGAAAGGATGTCCGATAGGAGACCGTAGTTGGCGACGAGTTCCGCCCCCGGTTCGAACAAGGGCACAACGCGGCTGAGCAGTTCGCGGTTCCGGGGGTCACCCTTGAAATACGCGCGCGGATCCTGCAGATCGGCCGAGACCGCGGTCTCGGCGAGACGCCGCCCGAAAACCCTGCCCCCGATGAACGACATCGCCCGTCGGAACAGCTCCGATCCAACGAGGGTCTGGGCCCGCAGTCTGTGTACGAGGAGGTCGTACCACAGACCGTCGCCCCACTCGATGAGTTCGCGGTTGTTCGGGTCATTGATGAATACGAAGATCGAGGCGTCGACAACGAAGCGAATCCTGTGGGAGGCGTCAACCGGCGACAGGAATCGCGCTCCCCGCACGAGGTTCTCCACGAACGTCATAACCGCCGCGTGGTGCCCCTGTGCCCAGTTGAGATACACCATGTAAGCGACTGTCCGCTGGAGCTCCGCGTCCTTGTCTAGCGCGATCACCGTGGTGAGGTCGGCGGTGAGACCGATGCGGTATGCCGCATTGGTGGCGACCCGCCGCACGGTCGGCAACGGATGGCGCAGCAGAGTCAGGATTTCCGACCCTGGGAACTGTTCGTACCACCGCACGAGCGCGGTTGTGGCGAGACCATTGAGGACGATCTCCTCGCTAGTGGCATACATGTCCACGAGCCTGAGCAGGGTCGCACGGTCGGCGGTGGCGACCGCGCGGTCGACCGCGAGCTGCCCCGCTCGGACCACGGCGTCGTCCATGTTCCTTCCTAACTGGGCGTTGAGGAAAGACGAGTTGGTCACCAGCTGATACAGGTATCGGGAGTACGCGCCACCCGGGACCTCCTCGCGCCCGGCCTCGTACAGATGGCTGACGAGATACGCGAGGCCGTAGCCGTCGCAGTCGGCCCATTGGGCGGAACTGGCGCCGTTGTGCCTGCGCAGGTAGCCATCTGCGATTCTCCGGTGCGACTCAGCGGATGGCACGTAGTAAGGGTTCAGGAATGTGCGAATCATGGACTGCGTGGTGATGAAGTCCGCCAGCGAGGAATGGAAATACTGGATCTGATCGTGTTCCTTCCCCACCAGGGAAACGATCTGCTGAAGTTCATCAATGCGCGCCATGACCTGGGACCGCGGCTGGGCGAGGATGCAAGCGGCCGTCGCGATCGACAGCGGCTCAAACGCCACCGCCAGCAGTCCGAGAAGGGGCAGATAGTCCTCGGTCCACTTCTCGCGCCTGCCATAGTTCAGTGACTCAGGTATGAGCCGGTCCAGATACTCCCGGTACAATTCCGGCAGGCTGGACGGCAGTCCGCGTACAGAGATCGCGCTGACCGAGTTGCCGCGATCACGCAACACGTGCGCGGCATACATGAAGTTGCCGCCGGCCGCGGTTGCCAGGCCGTCGGAGGTGCCCGCCGGCGGCGAGTCTGGAGCATCGTCGTCGACTGTGACCCTGGAGCGAATGAAACGCGCGACGTCCGCGCGATTGCGCGCGTCGAACTCGTCGGCGCCAAGATCGATCACGAGTGCGTCGGGGAAGAGGCTGAGCACCCGGCGGTCCGGCTTTGTCGTCACGAGTGCTTTGACCGCACCCGTCAGCTCGCTCAACCTCGCCACGAGAGATGCGATGGACGTCTGGTCACCGTGCCAGAGGCTTTCGTCGAGTCCGTCCACCATGAAGGCGACTGGTAGGCCGTCGATGGTGAGGTCGCCGACCGGCTCCAAGACGGCCCGACCGAATGCCTCGGTCACTGGCGTGCCGCCCAGCCAGAGGTTCTCGACGCGCACTCCGGTGACGTCCCCCATGTTGTGATGGACGGCCAGATCGGACTGCACCAAGCCGGTTGGCATGGGGGTGACAGTTCTGCCGTACCGGTCTGGGTATGCCGCCTGCAGCTGCTTGGCCATGCTGCTGACGAAAGCCCTCGGGTCGGTGCTCGCTCCGGCGAACCGGCGGCTGCAGAAGTGCACGGCACTCCAACTCTTGCGTATACGGCTCAGCAGTTCGGCCGCGTCTCCATCGGCTGTCGGACCGGCTCCGGCCAGCCAGGCGGCGATCGACGTCTTGCCGACGCCGGGTGCTCCGGTCAGCACAGCGAACCGTTCCGGCCGATGCCACAGCCACTCGTCGAGGCGAGGTAGAAGCCATTCTCGGCCGGTAAACTGCTCGGCGGCAGTCCGCACCTGGTCAGGGACCAAGGATTGCGCAGGATGCGGTCCGGCGCCCTCGGTCTGCCGCCACGCCGATCTGCCGTCCCTTGAGTCAACGCTCATGGAGATCCCCCGTACCTCCCGGCCGGCTGTCAGCTGCCGAGGCTGTCACCCTCGAAGCCGGTGACCTTGCCGCCGCGTTCCACGACGTCGATGGTCCCGGTCACGTTCAACTGCCCTTCGCCATGCACGGACTTGATATGGGCCAGTGTGAGATTGCCGTGCACACGCTGGACAGTCAGGGCGACGTCGATGGAACCACCGCTCGGCTGCCGTCGTTCTCCGCTGAACGTGATGCGCTGGCGGTAGGCCAGCTCCAACAGCCCCCGCAGCGACTCCACTTGGGCGACAAGCTGCTGGTCACCAGGATCAGCCCGCCGGATTCCGGTGGCGTAGGAGCTGAGTCGCTCGGTCAGCTCGATCATCTGTTCCTCGTGATCGCGGATCGCGGTCTCGTCGACGGCCCGTGGCTGGAGCTCACCAGACAGAGCGGAGGCGTCCACCCCTGGCGCAGGCGCCGCAACGAAAGATCCGGCGTCGGGAGCGGCAGCGTCCCGGCGATCGCGCCATCGTGTCAGCAGATCCGTAGCCTGCCCGTAGAGAAAACTGATGCCCTGGCTGAGCGCAGCGGCACCGATCGATGCCAGTGTAAAAGGCTCCGTCACCTGTGAGTTCCCCCTCGTGAGCGGCTCGCCTCGGGTGGGGACAGTAGCACGGTGACCTCACGCACTGACACTAGAAAATCACATTCTGTTGGGTGGGAACCGTCCGAGGCGCCGCCGAGAAACGGACACCGCCTGCTGGGCCGTCTGCATGCTGAACGATGCTTGCCGGGGTCTACCTCGAGCCCACCCGCCTGACCAGAACAGGGAGCTCCGATGTCTGACGACCAGCTGGCCTTGACCGGTTTGGTGGGAGCGGAGGCCGAAACGCGTCTCCCTGCGCCGCATCCTGGCCCGCTATGACCCGCACCTGTGCCCGGGCACTTTTCTCACCCGCGTCTACAAACCCTGACCGTGCCCTGTGCAGCACGCCGTCCGGCCTTATCGAGGCACCGATCATGGCAACAGCCAGGCGTTGGCCCGGCCGCGACTTTGTTGTCTCCCGCCAACAGACAGGCCCGTTTTGCCGCGTGGGCGCTCCGGACACCGCGCTCGTCGGCGGCGACTGCCCCCTACGTCCGGCATCACCTCGAAGAGCAACGCCGCGAGAGGGGCCTCGTTCCTCGCCCTCCAGGCCCCGGAGCCCAAGCTGTGAATGCGCCCGGTCCGACGCCGACGCCGTTATGGCTGCCATCGATATTGTCCTCGAACTGGCTGACGCCGCCGGACGCCACCCCACCGTCACCGCGGTCGAGCGGTCTCTCGGTAGCCCAGACACGCGTGACACGCTGCCTCGATCGACTGCGGGCAGAAGAGACAGCCTCGGAATACCCGGACCTCACTCCTGAGATGAGCCAACCAGGTGGTCACCGCCTCGCCAGGTATCGGCTGGGGTCGCATCCTCCGAAGTGACGTATCGACGACCGCTCCAGCACTGGGCGATGTGGTGATACTCAACGATCCGTATGCGGTGACAGAGCTTCCCCGAGGTTGGGTTGCCGATCTCGGCGGTCTGGTGCCGTGGGCACAGGATGCTGGGGCCTACGGAAGGACGGGAGCGTGTTCGCTATGGGTGCCCCGTAATTCGGTGGCATCGCAGCCCACGCACCTTCTAGAGTCGGTGTTGTTCGAGCGGCAACCACACGTTGCCGTGCGTGACTTGAGCGTGTCTGGGAGGTGTGACCGATGGCTGTCTCTGTGATGGGCGCTGCCCGCATCCGGAAGTTCATCAAGTCCACTTCCGTGGCCTCCGGCTGACCTCTCCACTCTTCCCGCGTCTCTGTGCGCGGTGCCGGGCCACCCTTGTGAAGGGTCACCCCTTGTCTTTCTCTTCTGTTTCGGTTTCCTCGCATCCTCTTGCCGTCTACGGCTGGGATGCGGACTGGGAGGCCGAGTTCGTACCGTATGCCGAGCAGGGGCTCCTGCCTGGCCGCGTCGTACGGGTCGACCGCGGCCTGTGCGATGTCGTCACGTCGGCCGGTACCGTCCGTGCGGACACCGAGTTCGTCGTTCCGCGTGACCCGATGAAGGTCGTGTGCACGGGCGACTGGGCCGCCGTCGATCCCGAGGGCGGCAGTCCACGGTACGTACGAACGCTCCTGCCGCGCCGCACCGCCTTTGTGCGGTCCACCTCTTCCAAGCGGTCCGAGGGGCAGATCCTCGCGGCCAATGTCGACCACGCGATCGTCGCCGTACCGCTGACCGGGGAACTCGACCTCGGCCGTATCGAACGGTTTCTCGCGCTCGCGTGGGAGTCCGGTGCCCAGCCCGTGGTCGTGCTGACCAAGGCCGACCTCGTGCCGGACGCGGTGACGCTGTCGTATCTCGTGCAGGACGTGGAGACGACGGCGCCGGGTGTGCCGGTGCTGAGTGTCAGTGCCGCGACCGGGGAGGGCACCGACGTCCTCGCCGCGGTCGCCGCCGGGGGTACGTCCGTGCTGCTCGGGCAGTCCGGTGCGGGCAAGTCGACGCTTGCGAACGCGCTTCTAGGCGAGGACGTGATGGATGTCCAGGCGACGCGTGACGTGGACGGCAAGGGCCGGCACACGACGACCACGCGCAACCTGCTCGTCCTGCCCGGCGGCGGGGTATTGATCGACACCCCAGGGCTGCGCGGCGTAGGACTCTGGGACGCGCAGACCGGGGTCGGACAGGTCTTCGCCGAGATCGAGGAACTGGCGGGACGGTGCCGTTTCCACGACTGCGCCCACACCGCAGAGCCGGGCTGCGCGGTGCTCGCCGCCCTCGACTCGGGCGAGCTGCCCGAACGCCGGCTCGACAGCTACCGCAAGCTCATGCGCGAGAACCAGTGGATCGTCGCCAAGACCGACGCCCGGGTCAGGGCCGAACTGCGCCGCGACTGGAAGCGGAAGGGGGCGGAGGGCAAGGCCGCCATGGAGGCGAAGCGGGGGCGCCGGGCGTAGCGGCCCAGCCCACTTCGGTTCAACCCGGCCCGGTCCAGTCCGGCACCGCGTCAACGCCACGTCCGATTTCCGCCAGCCCCATACCCGGGGATGGCGGAGACTGGAGGGCGTGATGGACGAAGACACCAGGTACGAAGCCGTACGGAGCCGGGACGCCCGGTTCGACGGCGAGTTCTTCTTCGGCGTCGCCACGACCGGGATCTACTGCCGGCCCAGTTGCCCGGCAGTGACGCCGAAGCGGCGCAATGTGCGGTTCTTCGCGACGGCCGCCGCCGCGCAGGGCTCGGGTTTCCGGGCCTGCCGGCGGTGCCGTCCCGACGCCGTACCGGGGTCGGCCGAGTGGAACGCGCGCGCCGATGTCGTGGGCCGCGCCATGCGGCTGATCGGCGACGGCGTGGTGGACCGCGAGGGCGTCGCCGGGCTCGCCGTACGGCTGGGTTACAGCGCACGGCAGGTCCAGCGACAGCTCACCGCCGAACTCGGCGCCGGTCCCGTCGCCCTCGCCCGGGCCCAACGGGCGCACACCGCACGGGTGTTGGTGCAGACCACGGACCTGCCGATCACGGAGATCGCCTTCGCGGCCGGGTTCGCCAGCGTGCGCCAGTTCAACGACACGATCCGCGCCGTGTACGCGTCGACCCCGAGCGAGTTGCGCACCAGCGCTCCCAAGGGTCCGACGAGAGGGAGAGGGACCGGGTCGGCCGCCGGAATCCCTCTGCGCCTCGCGCACCGGGGCCCGTATCAGTCCGGCGCCGTCTTCGACCTGCTGCAACGCGAGGCGATCCCCGGCATCGAGGAGATCACCGGCACCCCGGGTCGCCGCACCTACCGCCGCACCCTCCGCCTCCCGTACGGTACCGGGATCGCCGCCGTCGACGAACGCCCCGGCGCCCTCAGTGCCGCGACCCCGGCCCACCCCGGCGGCTGGCTCGACGCCCGTCTGCACCTCTCCGACCACCGCGACCTGACCACCGCCGTACAGCGGCTGCGTCGGCTCTTCGACCTCGACGCCGATCCGTACGCCGTCGACGAGCGGCTGGGCGACGATCCCCGGCTCGGCCCACTCGTCGCGGCCCGGCCGGGACTGCGCTCACCGGGCGCCGCCGATCCCGAGGAACTGGCGGTACGGGCCTTGGTGGGGCAGGCGGCGGCCGGGGAGCTGGTGCTTCGGCACGGCAAGACACTGGATGCCCCGTCCGGCACCCTCACCCACCTGTTCCCCGAGCCGACCGCCCTGGCCGGGACCGCGCTCGGCGATCCCCTGGCCGCCCTCGCCACCGCCCTGGCCGACGGCACCGTACGACTCGACGCCGGCGTCGACCGGGACGACGCGCAGGACGCTCTGCTCGCGCTGCCCGGCATGGACGCCGCCACCGTCGCCGTCATCCGCACCCGCGCCCTCGGCGACCCCGACGTGGCGCCGCCCGGCGCCGACGTTCCGGACGCCTGGCGCCCCTGGCGTTCGTACGCCGTACAACACCTGCGCACGGCAGGGGAGTTGGAGTCCCGATGACCGACCCGATGACCGACCTGACGGCAGATCAGGTGACAGATCAGGTGACCGACCCGACCATCGTCCGCTGGACGAGTTTCGAGAGCCCTCTCGGCCGACTCCTCCTCACCGCCGACGACACCGGCGCCCTCACCTCCCTCTCCGTCCCCGGCCAGAAGGGCGGCCGTACCGTGCAGCCGGAGTGGCGGCAGGACCCCGGCCCCTTCCGTGCCGCCGGCGAACAGCTCGCCGCCTACTTCGCCGGTGAACTCAAGGAATTCCACCTGGAGTTGCGCACCTCCGGCACCGACTTCCGCGAGCGGGTGTGGAACGCCCTGGACTCCGTCCCGTACGGCGCGACGACGACGTACGGCGAGATCGCCGCCCGCATCGGCGCGTCCCGGCCCGCCGTCCGGGCCGTGGGCGGGGCGATCGGCGCCAACCCGCTGCTGGTCGTGCGCCCCTGCCACCGGGTGATCGGCGCCGACGGGTCAATGACGGGCTATGCGGGGGGACTTGACCGCAAGGTGCTGCTGCTGACCTTGGAAGACGCGCTGGGTTCGGTGGAGTAAGGAGTAAGGAGTAAGTGGAGTAAGGAGCAAGGGGAGACGGGGCCTGCCTCGTCGCACTTCCGCACTACCCTGGCCGCTGTCCGACAGCTCGTCCGCACACTTCACCTCCTCGGGGGACCGCGTGGCAGTTCACGAACAGCCGTCCAGGGCACCGGACTTGGACGAGCTGCGTCGGCGGGCCGCCGCTGCCGCCGTCCCGCAGCGCGAGGAGGGGCTGGTCGTCTGCGAGAACCTGGTGCGGATCTACCAGACCGAGGGCGTCGAGGTGCAGGCCCTCCAGGGCCTCGATCTGGCCGTCGCGCAGGGCGAGATGATCGCGGTGATCGGGGCCTCCGGCTCCGGCAAGTCCACGCTACTCGGCATCCTCTCCGGCCAGGACGTGCCCACCGCCGGTGCCGCCGAGGTCGCCGGACACGACCTGCTCGCGATGAAGCGCCGGGACCGGCTCAACTACCGGCGCGGGACGGTGGGTTTCGTCTGGCAGCAGACCTCCCGCAACCTGCTGCCCTACCTCACGGCGGCCGAGAACGTGATGCTTCCGATGACGTACACCGGGATCAAGCGCTCCCAACGCCGGGCCCGGGCAGAGGAGTTGCTCGACCTGCTGTCCGTCGGCCACTGCCGGGACCGCACCCCCGACACCCTCTCCGGCGGCGAGCAGCAGCGGGTCGCCGTCGCCGTGGCCAACGCCAACGAACCCCGGGTGCTGTTCGCCGACGAACCCACCGGCGAGCTCGACACCGCCACCAGCGACGAGGTCTTCGCCGCGCTGCGCCGGGCCAACGAGGACCTGGGCGTCACCGTGGTCGTGGTCACCCACGACGCGCTGGTCTCCGAGCAGGTCCAGCGCACCGTACGGATCCGCAACGGCCGTACGTCGACAGAGGTGTTGCGCCGGGTCGCCACCGGCGAGGACGGCGTCGAGGTGCACTCCGCCGAGGAGTTCGCCGTGCTCGACGGCAGCGGTCGGCTGCAGCTGCCGGGCGAGTTCACCGAGCGTCTGCACATGCGCAAGCGGGTGCGGCTGGCCCTGGAGAGCGACCACATCGGCGTATGGCCGGACGAGGCCGCCCGGAGGGCGAAGTCCGAGGCGGAGGAGGCAGGGGCGGGCGGCGACAAGAGGGCGCAGTAGGAGGTTCGCCCCGTGTCCTCTCTCCCGGACAGCCGTCACGTCAGGCGCAGTACCGCCCCCAGTTGGCGCCGACGCGCAAGGACCGTCTCCGTGGCCGCTGCTGCCAGGATCAGCGCGGTCACGCCGGCGACGAGGGCGAGGGTCAGCGAGTAGTCGGTCCGCAGCGCCGGTTGGGCCGGGCCGCCGGTGAACTGCCGTAGGTCCAACGTCCCTGCCATGAGCCGCGGTTCGAGCAGTCCGAGCAGCGTGCCGCCCACCGCCGAGGCCACCGCCAGCGGCAGCAGTTGCAGGAAGTGGATCGCCCCGGCCTCCTTGCCGCCCAGTCCGAGCGTGCGCAGGTACGAGGTGGTGCGGCCGCGCTCGTGGGAGGTGAGGGTCAGTTCCAGAGCGAGAGCCAGTAGGCCCGACAGCGCGGCCAGGAGCGAGGTGGTGGTGTAGAGCGTGCCGAGGCCCTGCGTCAGGCCGTCCGTGCGCAGGGAGTTCAGGGTCTCGGAGCGGACGCGGATCCGGGCCAGCGGTCCGAGCGCCTTGGCCGCCGCCGACCGCAGCGCCGCGGGTTCGGCAGTGGCGGGACCTTCGGTCTTCAGGAGCAACACCGTGCTGCCTGAGGACTGTTGAGGTATCAGATCCTCGGCGGTGGCAGTGGTGATCAACATCGGCGTCCCGGGGGCGAGTTGTGCCGTGACCGGACCGAGGAGGGAGTCGCGCAGGTTCGCGGCGGTGAGGGTGCCGACCGGTTCGAAGGTCAGGTTCACCGGGGGCTTGCCCTGGGTCACCACGGTGGAGGTGAAGTCGCCGGTGCGTTCTCTCGCCCGCAGGTCGGGTGAGACGAAGGACGGCAGCGGGACGTTCGCGTCGGCCCGGGTTCCCGGCGGGGTGGTCAGGCGGGACAGCAGGGCGTCGGCGAGCGGTGACTCCGGGGCTACGGCGGCCAGTTGGCGGGGATCCAGGGTGATCACGGCGACCTGGGAGAACACCGCGCCGTCGGTCTGCCCCACCATGTCGAGGGTGTACAGACGCTGGACGGCGGTCCGTATTCCGGTCGTGGTGCCGGCCCCCGGCGGGGTTGTCGCGGTCCCGGCGGTCGTCGCGCTCGCGTCGGCGCCGGTGGTCCAGGCCGCACCCGTGGCCAGACCGTCGTCGATCGTACGGTGCACCAGGCCGCCGAACACGGCCGTGCCCAGGGTCAGGACCAGGACGAACAGGGCCAGCCCGGTCGCCGGTGCGTCGTGCGCGGCCCGGGCCGCCCCGACGAAGCCCACCGCTCCCCGGCCGCGCCGGGTCTGCCGTAGCACCAGGCGAAGGACGAGCGGGTAGAGCCGCAGCAGGATCAGTACGACGGCCAGCGCCACCAGCACCGGCACCGCGCCCAGAATCCCGTCGGGGCCCTGGGAGCGCAGCGCGACCACGCCTGCCGCCGCCGCGAGCAGCACCGTCAGTTCCAGGACCACACGCCGGCCCACGGCGGTCTTCCGGCGCGAGCGGCGCAACCGGCCGGGCCTGCGCGGCTCGCGGACCGCGAGCCAGGTCATCAGCGGCACCGTCAGCGCCACCACGGCGGCGGCGAGCGCGGCGGGCACCGGCTGCGGCGATCCGGACGTGCCGGTGGGCGCGAGCGCCTGTCCGGCCGCCCAGCCCAGCAGGGCCGCGATCAGCACCACCGGCCAGGCCACGGCGCAGCGCAGCAGCACCAGCCGCGCGGTGGACGCGCCCCGCGCCCGCTGCAACCGCAGATGCGCCTGCCGTCGGCGCAGCAGCAGTCGTACGGAGACGGCGACGGTGGTCAGCGCGACCGCGGCGACCGCGTCGACGGCGTACGTCGCCAGCGCTCTGGCCTGCTGGTCCTGCGCGGTGAACGCGGCGAGCAGCGGTGTCAGGGAGTCGGTCACCAGCAGGGACTGGGTGGCCTGGCCGCCGACCAGGCAGCCGATGTCGCCGGTGACCCAGTCGCTGCCCTGGCACCGGGCGGCGCTCAGGTCCGCGCCGTAGTGGGACAGCGGCCCGGTCAGTGCGCGGGCCTTGTCGAGCGCGGCGCCGGAGAGGTCGGCGCGCAACTGCCAGGTCACCCGTGGGCCGCCCACCCCGGCGCCGGCCAGCAGGTCGGCGGCGTCGAGGCCGACGAGGCCCTGGACGGCGAGCACCGTGCCGGTGGAGCGTTCCGCCGGGTAGCGCGACGGCTGGTCCAGCGTCTCGCGGCCGGTCCAGAAGTCGTCGGTGGTGGCCGTGGTGCGGTAGATCCCGCTCACCAGCAGTTCCGCGTGGGGCGGTGCGTTCTGTGCCCCGGGCGTCTTGGCGAACTCGAGGGCCAGCCGACTGCCGGCCCGGACGCCGAGCGCCTGCGCGGTGGCCTGCGACAGACCGATCTGCGGCGCGGTGGTCAGCGGTGTGTGGTCGGCGGGCGCGTGACCGCTGACGTAGCGCAGATGGGCTCGCGCGGACGGCAGGTAACTGACCGTCAGATTCGTGGTGGTGTTCGCGGGCCCCGGCGGCCTCGGTGTGATCAGGGACGCCGGGTCGTAGTCGTAGCTGCCGCCGCCGTTGAAGGTCAGGCGCCGCGCGGCGGAGCCGCCGAGCTGCTCGGTGAGGGTGCGGCCGGCGCCGAGCAGGGCGGCCATGTCGACCGAGGGCGGCGCGGTGTTGAAGATCTCCGCCGTGGTGCTCAGGCTGATCAGCGGCCCCTCGGCCTGCGCGGCGTCGACACGCTGCCGCAGCGCCCGGTCCTCCTGCCGACCCGCGAGGGCGGGGGCCCAGGCGCACAGCGCCGTCAACACCAGGACCAGCACCGCGAGGCAGACCAGCAGCGGCAGATCACCACGGGTCTCCTTGCGTATCAGCCGCCGCGTCACCGCTGCGCTCGGCTTCACCGGTCGCCTCACGGGCGCGCCTGTTTCCACGGTTCGGGTCACGGTCGGCCCTTTTCTGCCGGGCTTGGCCGCACGGGGCGGCTTACCGCCGTGCTTGCGTTCACGGCTCGGGGCACCGCTGCGCCCGGCCCCACGGGCCGCGTCACCGCCGTGCTCGTGCCTCCGGCTCGCGTCACCACCCCGCCGGTGTCTACTGCTCGGGGCACCGCTGCGCCTGGCCCCACGGGTCGCGTCACCGCCGCGCTCATGTCCTCGGCTCGGGTCACCTCCGCGCCCCTGCCCCCGCCTCGGGTCATCTCCGCGTCCCTGTCCACGACTTGGGGCACCGTCCGCCATTCCCGGCCGCGCCCGGCCGTACCGCTCACCGGTCTTCCCCCGCTCGCAGCACCCGCACCAGGTCCACCCGGGACAGCAGGCGGGCCAGTGCCAGTACGACCGCGCTGATGGCCAGGGCGGTCGCCACGGCGGTCAGTGTCACCGTGGCCCAGGGGATGATCTGCGGGAGCGGGGGATAGGGGGCCTGGCCGGTGTCGTCCACGGTGATCAGTGGCAGGACCGCCGAGGCCAGGGCCATGCCCATCAGCGCGCCCGGGACCACGGCGAACAGCGCCAGACTCAGTTGCTCGGCGGCCAGGAGCGCGGACAGGCTCTTGGTGCGGACGCCGATCGCGCGCAGGAGGGCGAACTCCTTGCGGCGCTGGCGGGTGGAGACCACCGCGTGCACGGTGAAGGCGATGACCGCGAAACCGGGGGCCAGATACCGGACCAGGTCCAGCACCCGGCGCAGCCCGCTGCGGAACGGGTCGGCCTGAAGGGACACGGCTGTGCGTGCCGTGGTGGTGACTTGGCCCAGCGCGGGCTGTGCCTCGACGGCGGCGGCCGTACGCGCGCTGTCGGTGCTGTCCAGCAACCAGAACGCGGGGTCCTCCTGATCGACACCGGCCAGCGTCAGCGCGGTGGCGAGGCGGCGCTGGTCGGCGATCAGATGCCCCTGTCCTCGGCCGAGGCCGGGCAGCGAGTCGACCTGGCCCACGATCTTGGCGGTGACCCGGCCGCCGCCCATGTCCAGCGTGGTGGTGCCGCCCACGCGCAGCCGCGCGTCGCGCAGCGCCGAGGCGTCGGCACGCACCGGAAGCGGCGCGGGATCACCGCCCGGGCCCGCCACGAAGCGCACCTGACTGCCGGACACGGTGGCGTAGTCGCTGTCGGACAGACCGCCGAAGCTGTCCGAGATCGCCTGGGAGGGCCGGATGCCGGTGCTGACGGTGGTCCGGAGCACCTCGGTGCCGCCGGGAACGATCGAGCACACCCCGGGCACGCCGGGGCCGTAGCTGCCGGACAGCTTTCCCTTGCAGGCGCCCTCGGTGGCGTCGGCGGAGTGGTCCGTGCCGTCGGCCCAGGTCTGTCCGCCGGGCAGCCGGGTGACCCAGGTGTCCGTGGCGCCGCGCGCGCCGACCCGGATCAGGTCCAGGTCCAACCGCGCGGGACGTGCGTTCGGCTGCGGCAGGACGTTGATGGCGGTCACCGTCAGTGGATACGCCCGCAGGTGGCCGCCGCTCAGCGCCACGCCGAGCGGGATCACGAGGGTGTGCCGGGCTCCGTCTGCGGCCGGCAGGCGGGTGGACACGGCACTGACGAGACCCGACGCGTCCTGCACGGTCAGCTCCAGGCTCGGCGCCGTACGGCTGCCGTCGCTGCGCAGCCGCTCGTCCAGCAGCAGCGCGGTCGGACGCCCGGGGAGCGGTATCCCGAAGACGACCGGTGACGGGGTGCGGGGCGCGGACCCGCCGATCGTGCCGACCAGGTTCTCGGTGGCGCCGCCGGGCAGGTTCACCGTTGACTGCGTCACCGGGGTCGCGGAGGTCACCGCCGGCAGCGAGCGGTAGGCGGCGCCCAGTACGGGCGCGGGGTAGCCGTCGTCCGCCGACGGGGTGATCCGTACGTCCGCGCCGACGCTGAACGCGGCCTCCTCGGACGCCAGGCCGCCCAGACATGCCAGCGCGGTGGTGGCGAAGGCGCTCAACGACACGGCCAGACACATCAGCACCACCGGCCCCGCGTTGCGCTCGGCCCGCCGGCTCAACTGCCAGCCCGCCAGGGCGAGAACGAGGCCCCGGCTACGACGCCCGAACGCGTCCAGCAGCAGCGAGGTCAGCGGCAGCAGCCGTAGCAGCAGGAGTGCGGCGGCGCCGGCCACCAGGGTCGGCACCAGGACGAGCACCGGGTCGGCGGAGGCGCTGCCCGTGCCCACGTCGGCGATCAGCGAATGGTGCCGCCGTAGCTCCAGATAGCCGAGAGTCGCTACGGCCAGCAGCGCGACGTCGGCGCCCAGCCGCTGCGCGGCGGCCGCCCGCGCGCCGCGAACCGGCCGCGACCGCGCCGACGGCAGCACGGGCAGCAGCACCGCAGCAGCGTGCACCAGCAGAGTCAGGCCTACGGCCGCCCACGCGTCGGCGCCCCGGCTGCCGGGGTGCAGCAGCCCGGCCAGGAAGGGCGCGAGGACGGCGGCAGGGATGCCGGTGAGCGCCCACTCGGCCGTCGCGCCGCGCAGCAACCGCAGGGTGCCGGCGCCCCTGGCCTGTTGCAGGGCCAGTTCGTCGCGCCGGCGCACGGTCAGCTGGCGGGCGGCCAGCACCAGGGTGGCCAGGGCGAGGACCGCCAGCATCACGCTCGGCAGATACAGCGAGGAACGGGCCGCCACCATCGGCACCGTCAGCTCGTCGATCGCGCCCGGCAGACCGGAGGCCACCGTCACGTCGGCCAGCGACGGCTCCCGCCCGCCGAACACCGACACGCGGCTCTGACTGCCGGAGAACGCGCGCAGCCGGTCGCGCAGCCCGGCCAGGCCGTCCGCGTCGAGCCGGGAGAAGTCGGGCTGCATGCTCCAGTGGGCCGTCAGATGCCCGTTGAGGACTGCACTGCCGTTGAGCGCCGACGCCGACACCACCAGCAGGTCCTGGTCGGCGGTCTCGCCCTGGGTCAGGTCGCCGGCCATCGCGGGCCAGAACCCGACGGCACCGGTCGCCCGGAAGACGCCGGTGATCCGCAGCGTCATGGCGCGGCTGAAGGCGTCCTGCACCCGGAGCCGGGAACCGGCTGTGACGCCGAGCCGCTTGGCCAGCGCCTCGGGCACCGCCGTGTCGACCGACGCGGTGGACCCGGTGGCGACCGGGACAGCGGGCAGCGAGGTGAACGCGCCGGCCGGGGCGTCGGCCGTACCGGCGGGCCACCGCCCGGCGGTCAACTGCCCGAACCTGCCGCCGTCCTGCACCGCGACGGGGTGCAGCCCGCTGCCTCCAGGGCCGCGCGGCGGGCCCACGACACCGTCGATCCCCGTCACCGAGACCGGCGACGTGCCCAGCAGCCCGACATAGGTCCGCTGCGGCGCCCCGGCGAACACCCGCTCACCGGCGGCCCGTACATCCCGGTCGGCGGTGGCCATCCCCCCGGCCCGGAAGGACGCGTTGACGTTCACCTGCGCGCCGAGGTCCCCGGCCAGCCGTCGTACGGCACCGGCCTGCACCGAGCTCCCGGCCAGCGCCGCGAGCGCGGCCAGTGCCGTCGCGCACAGCAGCACGGTCACCGCGACGGCGGACAGCACCAGCCCGTGCTGCGTGGCCCGCCGGGCAACTGCGGGAAGCCGCCGCCGAGTTGGGCGCGGAGCGTCGGGGCGTCGACGTGGCGAGGACGTGTAGGCCGTGGCGACCACATGAACCCCCGCAGAATCGAACATGTGACGGTGACGGCGCGTCACAGTCCTACCAGGCATCCCCCAACTGGGCAAGAATTGCCGATCTTTGAGCCCGGGGCACCGGTCCGCCGATCCGAACGGGGTTCCCTACTCGGACTCCAGTCCCCAACTGTGGATCCGCCGAGGACGGATGCGAATCACCTCCTCGCTCATGTGCGGCCCCAACTCGTGCGGGCCGACGAGGAGTTCGGCCTCGCCGCGGATGTCGATGCCGCGTACCTTCCAGGGCCGGACACTGACGATGTCGTCCACGACCAGCGCGACCTTCGGGTTCGCCCGCAGATTGCGCCACTTCTTCGTCGTACCCATCGCATAGCCGCCGACCAGGATCGTCCCGTCGTCCTGCGGGAAGAAGCCGACGGGATTCGCCTGCGGCTGGCCGTTGGGGTCGACGGTGGCGAGTCGCCCCAGCCGCTGCGACTCGAGGTACACGCGCTCGGCGTCGGTGAATTCGGTCATGCCCGCAGCCAAACACGCCTGCCCGCCCGGCGCATCGGCTTCAGGATCTACGTCCTCCGCCCTACTCCGGACAGGCGGATACGGCGGCGGCCACCGGTGATGCTCCGTCGCCGGCCCGTCCCCGCGTGGCACGGTCGCCTCCTCGTGGTCGGTGGGGAGAGGTGGAGCGTTCATGGTCGGGGCCGGACGGATCGTCGTGGCAATGCTGGTGGTCGTACTGGGAGCGGGAGTCGGTCAGGGCACGGCGACCGCCGAGGCCCCGGCTCGCGCAGCGGTCGACACCTGGACCGGTACCTGGGAGGCCGCCCCCTCCGGAACCGCCACCGCCCACCCCGGCGCCTCCTTCCGCAACGTCGTGCACCTCAGCGTCGGCGGCAGCGCCACCCGCGTCCGGCTCACCAACCGGCTCGGCACTGCCCCCCTCCGCCTCGACGCGGTGACCGTCGCCCTGCGCGAGACGGGCGCGGACGCCGTGCCCGGCTCGATGCGCACCGCCACGTTCAACGGCTCCGGAACGGCCACGATCCCGGCCGGCGAGGACCTGGTCACCGACGTCGTCCCGCTCGCCGTACCCGCCGGAGCGGACCTCCTGGTCACGGTCCACACGCCCGACGACTCCGGCCCGGCGACCTACCACCGCGCGGCAGGCCAGACCAACTACCGCGCCCCGAGCGGCAATTGGGCGGCCGACACCGACGGCTCCGCGTACACGACGACCACCACCTCCTGGTACTACGTCACCGGCGTCGACGTCCTCGACGCCCCGGCGGCCGGCAGCGTCGTCACCTTCGGCGACTCCCTCACCGACGGCAACGGCTCCACCCGTGACGCCAACCACCGTTGGCCCGACCGGCTCGCCGAGCGCCTGAACGCCCTGCCCCCGTACCGCCGCCTCGGTGTCCTCAACGCCGGGATCTCCGGCAACCGCCTGCTGCGCGAGGACGTCGGACCGAGCGCCCTGGCCCGCTTCGACGCCGACGCGCTGTCGCGGTCGGGGGTGCGGGTGGTGATCGTCCTGGAGGGCATCAACGACATCAAGGGCACCCCGAACGCCACCGACCCCGACGCCTTCGAGGACGCCTACCGCACCCTCGTGACCCGCGCCCACGCCCACGGCATCCGCGTCATCGGCGCGACCCTCACCCCGTACGGCGGCTACAGCGCGTACACGGCGGCCCGCGAAGCCGTACGGCAGCAGATCAACGCCTCCCTCCGCGCCGGCGGCCCCTTCGACGCGGTCGTCGACTTCGACGCCGCCGTCCGCGACCCGGCGCAGCCGCAGCGGATCCTGCCCGCCTACGACAGCGGCGACCACCTCCACTTCAACGACGCGGGCATGCGGGCGCTCGCCGACACGGTCGACCTCACCGCACTCGACTGAGCCCCCGGGATCAGCCCCTCGAATCAGCCCCTCGAATCAGCCCCTCGAATCAGCCCCTCGAATCAGCCCCAGACCACCGCGCCCACCCACGCCCCCATGATCAGCAGGCAGGTGAACAGCTCGGTCAGCACGCTGGAGCCGCCCGAGCGCATCGCCGTACGAAGGGAGGCCATGGCCTCGCCGTGCCGGCCCAGTCGCAGGCGTTCGTGGACGTAGATCCCGGCCATGAAGCCGGGGATCGCGCCGAGCACCGGGATCAGCACGAAGCCGAGAAGCGCGCCGACCCCCGCGTACACGCCCATCCGGGGGGTCGCGCCGCTCGCGCGCAGCCGTCGCGGCGGCAGAGCCCAGCGGACCACCTGGGCGAGGAGGAGGACGACCGTGGCGCCCACGAGGACGCCCCAGGAGACCGGCTGCGGGTCCTTCAGCGCCCACCACAGGACCGCGGCCCACACCAGCCACGACCCCGGCACTCCGGGCACCAAGACTCCGCACAGGCCGAGCAGGATGACGACGCCGACCAGCAGGAGTTCACCCACTCCCATCTGCCCAGCCTGCGGGACACCGGGTGAAATCGCAGGTCAGCCACGGGCCACCCAGCTCCGTTCGTAGGCGTGCCAGCCCAGTTGCAGCCGGGTCGTCGCGCCGGTCAGCTCCATCAGCCGCTTCACCCGGCGCTGGACCGTCCTGAGGCCCAGGTCGAGCTGTTTCGCGACGCTCGCGTCCGTCAGCCCGGCCAGCAGCAGGGACAGCACCTCCAGGTCCGTGCCGTCGGGGCCGTCCGGCTCCAGTTCGGTGGCGCCGGACGGCTCCAGGCACAGCGGAAGGGCGTCCCGCCACACCGACTCGAAGAGCCCGCAGAGCAGCTCCAGCAGGCCGCTCGCGTGCACGACGAGCGCGGCGGGCTCCGCGCTGTGCGAGGTCAGCGGCACCATCGCGAGGGTCCGGTCGGCGACCACCAGCTTGGTCGGCACCTTGTCCACCACCCGAACCTGCTCGCCGCGGCCGAGCGCGGCGGTCAGCTCGGTGATCCCGTCCGGCAGGTCGAGCACCGCGCGCTCGAGGACGACGCGGTAGCGGACCCCGCGGCCTGCGGCCTGCTCCTCCGCGTCGTTCTCCATGCCGGTGACGGCGACCGGGTTCCCGGTGACCAGCGCGCACACCTCCTCGGTCGCGCCGAGCTGGAGCTGGAGGAACCGCTGGGTGACGGCCGCGGCACCGATCACCACCTCCACCAGATCGTGTACGGCGGTCTCGGCGGCGGACGCCCGGTACTCCTCGGCGAGCAGCGCGGCGGCCAGTTCCGCCTTCTCCAGTTCGTGCCGTCGCTGGGTGAGCAGGGCGCCCAGGGCCACCCCGGGCGGGGCGGCGACCCAGCGGCCGGGGCGGGCCGACGACTGGGCCGCGAGTCCGTGCCGCTCCAGTCGGCGCAGGGCGCGCTCGGTGTCGTACTCGCCGAGGGTCAGCCGCCTGGCGAGATCGGGCACGTCCGCGGCGCCGACGGACACCAGTGCCCGGTACGCCGATTCATGTGCCTCGTCCAGGCCTATCGCTCCCAGCATCAGGTGCCGTCCCTCCCCGAAGACCCCGTCGCGTCGCGCGCTCCGTGGCGGAAAACAGCCACGGCGCGAACCCGCCTCGGCACATCATCGCCGTACCACCCGCCCCTCTGCCAAGGTTGCGCCACCGCGGCATCAACTGCCGCCCGCAATGCCCGTATTGGTCCTGCTTGGCCTGCGGATTCACGCACAGCGAATCCAGGGGGAGACGGTCCGCGAATCACAGCGGATCTTCAGGAAGTCAGGTCACACTCGGGACCGGACGGTCCGAACCCGCAACGGGATTCGGTCACTTGGAACGTGACCCGGCCCCATGACGTGCGCAGGCATGTAGGGGATCTGGGGCCGGGTCACCCAGTTGTCGCCGGGCGGTTCTCCCGTGGGGGGTGGAATCGCCCGGCGGCCCTGTACTGCCCTGTGGCGGACGGGTGTTCGGTCCGTCATCCGACACGCCGTTCGAGGAGGGGCGCGCACCGGATTTTCCGGACGCCCCGTTTTCATCCGGCCCGCGCGGTGGACAATTAGGGGCATGAGCCAGCAGGGGGGATCGCCGACCGGTCACGAGGACGACTGGTGGGGCCAGCTGTACGACGACACCGCGGACGACACGGGACCGACGGCCGCGGCCGACTCCGTGGACGACCGGTTCGCCTCGGCGGCGGGGACGGTGAGTGTGCCTCCGGCGGATGACCGGGCGCGTCCGGGGGGCCCGGGTGTCCCGGGGCCCCGCGCGGGCGCCGAACCCGAACCTCCTGCTGCTACGGGTTCCACCGCCCCGCGCGCCTCCTGGGAACCACCGTCCAGTGCGCCTCCGTTCCCGCCCGGACCTCCGCTCCATGGGGCTACAGGGACACCGGGCACCGCTGCTACCGCGTCATGGTTGCCGGTCGATGGGGCGCCGCCCCGGGCGGTTCGGGACGGCGATGAGGGTGGCTCGTCCGGTGTTTCGGGGGCGGGTGGTGCCGGGGGCAGTTCGGCGGGGGGTACGGATGGTTCCGGTCCCCTCCGGGGTGACACGGCTGGCGCGGCGGCTCCGGGTGCCCTCCCGACCGCAGCCTCCGGCGGCACCGCTTCGCCGTCTGCGGCTCCGGGAGGCGGCGGCGCGGATCCGCATGGCGAGCCTCCGGTGTTCACGCCCTTTGCCCCGGCGGTTCCTGCTGTGGACCCGAGTGTTGAGCCTCCGGTGTTCACGCCCCTTGCCCCGGCAGCTCCCGGTGCGGATCCGCATGTCGAGCCTCCGGTGTTCAGGCCCGTGGCCCCCGCTGCCCCCAGCGACAAGGCTCCGCCCGCGCCGACCCGGCAGGGCCCGCACGCGGACACACAGCCCGACCTCTCGCCGGTCGACCCTCAGCGGGCCGCCGGTGCCGAGTTCCCGCCCGCGTACCCGCAGCGTCCGGTGGCTGAGGCGCCTTCTGGCGACAACCCCGCCGTCGCTCCGGGGGACCGTCGTCCGGACGGGCTTTCCGCCCCTCAGCCATCGGCGGCTCCGGCGCGCCCTGCCGACGGTCCGCAGTCTGTCCGTCCGGATGGCCCGTCCTCACCGCGCACCTCACCGCAGTCTCCGGCCATTCCCGCACCCCCTGTCGCCAGTCCCGCCGGAGCTCCGGAGGACTTCCGCCCGGACGGGCTGTCCGCCCGGAACCTCTACCCGCAGCCCACCTCCGCACCCCCCACCGACAACCCCGCCGTCGCCCCGCAATCTCCGCGCCCGGACCGTCCGTTCGACCCGCGCCCCTATCCCCAGCCATCGGCCGCCCCCACCCCGCAGCCCCTCCCCATC
>NZ_JNWO01000042.1 GCF_000716435.1 Streptomyces xylophagus | reverse complement strand
GGGGGCCGGGGTCGTCGTGGAGGCGGTGGGGCGGGAGGTCGAGGAGCTGGTGGGGGAGGCGGTCGGTGCCGGAGGGGTGGGGATGCGTGCGCGGGTCGGCGACGGCGGCTCGGTGGCCCAGGCGGTGATGTCGGAGGCTGTCGGCTCGGCGGCCGTGCGCCCCGCGTCCGCCCCTCTCGCCGTCACTGGGCACCTGCTCGGCGTGGGCGTGGCGCTGCCCGGTCCGCTCGACCACATCCACGGCGTCCTGCACCGCGTCACCGGCTTCCCCGAGTGGGACGGGTTCCCGCTGCGGGACGCGCTCGCCCGGCGGCTCGGGGTGCCCGTCGTCGTCGACAAGGACACGAACGCCGCCGCGCTCGGGCTGGCCGTGGGTGGGGAGGGCGGGTCGTTCGCCTATCTGCATCTGGGGACGGGGCTCGGTGCCGGGTTGGTGATCGGTGGGGGTGTGCACCGGGGGGCGCGGACCGGGGCCGGTGAGTTCGGGCACCAGGTGATCCAACTGGACGGGCCGCCCTGCGACTGCGGCAACCAGGGCTGTATCGAAGCCCTGTGCCTGGCCGCCGTAGCGCGAGGCGACCTCGATGAGGCGGCACGGGTGCTCGGTGCGGGCGCCGCGAACCTCGTGGGCCTGCTCGACATCGACCTCGTGCTGCTGGGCGGCCGTACCGTCGCCGCCGACCCGGAACCCTTCGTGCGCGGAGTCGCCGCCGTCCTCGACGCACGCGCCCGACGCGAGGGCGCCCGCGAGGCAGCCGTACCCGTACGGGTCGCCTCCGGCGGGGCGCGGGGGGTCGCGGAGGGGGCGGCGCAGTTGCTGCTGGGGCCGTTGTTCGGGCGGGCGGACGGGTAGGGGGGTTCGGAAAGTGTGACACTTCGCCGAAATCCGTAACACTTCCGCCGAACAGGGGTCCCGCCGCGCCCGTTCGAGGCACACCCCCGGCCATGTCACCCTCCAACGGCCCCCACCTCCGGCACGCTCATGTGCTTATGCGACTGCCCCTGAGACCGTGCACCCCCCTGTCCCTCTGCCTCGCCGCAGCCGCCCCCCTCCTCCTCTTCACGGCGACCACACCGGCCCACGCGGCGGACCCCACCCCCACCTGCGCCGCCCCCGACGCCCGCACCTTCCCCCTCACCACCCGCATCCACGACGGCCCCGACTCCTACGAGGCCGGCGGCGACTACGGCACCTGGTATCTCGACCTCACCAACACCACCGCCCGCCGCTGCACCGAGATCCACCCGGTCGTCGTCCTCGTGGACCGGCAACGCGCCCTGAAACCGTCCCAGCCCCGACTCGAGTTCTACGACGGCACCCGCCCGCGCCCGCACCCCGTCCGGTTCGACAGGACCGACGAGGCCGAACTTGTCGGCGCCTTCGACGACGGCTTCCTGGGCTTCACCGTCGACCCCGGCAAGACCCTCACGGTGAAGGTGCGCCTCACGCTCGCCCCGGACGCCGTGGCGAACGAGATCACCGCCAACGCCGCCGTCGTACAACGCCATGCCGACGACGGGGACTGGGTCGGCCAGTCGAACGGCTACCGCTTCGACGTCGAACCGGCCGTCCCGGGAGACACCACCCCCGCCACCTCCTCTACGACCCCCGCTCCCGCGGCCACCACCCCTGCCGAGGATCTCTCGTTCACCGACGAACTCGCCCGCACCGGAATCGGCACCGAACACCTCGTCCTCGCCGCCACGTCCGCCCTGCTCATCACCACCGGCGCCCTGCTGCTGACCCGGAGGCGCCGATAACGCGCCCCGCAGTTTCTGCGACGATCTCCGCGTGGACTATCCGAACGACCAGGCCCCCGGCGCGCCCGTCCGCTCCGGCATCCCGGAGCACGGCCGTATCCCCAAGTACTACGCGGTGAAGGCCCAAATCGCCGTGCTCGTCGACGAGTTGGGGGAGGGCAGCCTGATCCCCACCGAGCGCGACCTCTCGGAGCGGTACGAGGTCGCCCGCGAGACCGTGCGGCAGGCGCTGCGCGAACTCGTGCTGGAGGGCAGGCTGCGCCGGCAGGGACGGGGCACGGTCGTCGCGGGGCCCAAGCTGGAGCAGCCACTGTCCCTGGCCAGCTACACGGAAGGTGTACGACGGCAGGGGCGCACCCCGGGCCGCAGCCTCGTCACCCTCGACCGCTTCCCCTGCTCCGACGCGCTCGCCGCCGAGACCGGACTGACCCGCGGCGAACCTGTCTGGCACCTGGAGCGCGTCCTGCTCGCCGACGACGAGCGGGTCGGCCTCGAAAGCACCTATGTCGCCGTCGCCCGCGTCCCGAACCTGGACACCGACTTCCAGCCCGACTCCTCCTTCTACGGCTACCTGGGCGCCCGCGGCATCCTCTTCGGCGACGCCGACGAACGCATCGAGACCGTGCTCGCCACCCCGCGCGAGGCCCTCCTCATCGGCACCCCGCCGGCCCTGCCGATGCTGCTGATCCACCGCGTCTCGCGGGACACGGAGGGGCGCCCGCTGGAACG
The DNA here is from genome assembly GCF_000716435.1 of Streptomyces xylophagus. Lineage (GTDB taxonomy): Bacteria > Actinomycetota > Actinomycetes > Streptomycetales > Streptomycetaceae > Streptomyces > Streptomyces xylophagus. The sequence continues at coordinate 73,208 of NZ_JNWO01000042.1, read as the reverse complement.
GGTGCGGGGCCTGTACCGGGGCGACCGCTTCTCCTTCACCACGCACCACACGGGCTGAAGAACAGCCGCGACAGGCCGAAGAACACTCCCGCCACGCCCCCTCGTGATTATCACGGATAGATAACGGGTCTAGCCCAAACGTGATGGGTCGTTCACGCTCTCGTAGGGAGCCGGACCTTTCCGGTTCCCGGATCCCGAGGAGCGTGGCCGTCGTGAGAGTGACAGTCGTCGGAGGCGGCGTGGTGGGCACCATGCACGCCTGGCAAGCAGTGGAACGCGGCCACGAGGTCGTACAGATCGAGCGCGAGGCGGAGGCTCGCGGCGCGTCGCTGCGCAACTTCGGGCAGATCTGGGTGAGTGGCCGCGCGGGCGGGGAGGAGCTCGAAACCGCCCTGCGGGCGCGGGAGTTGTGGGAGGAGATCGGCGGCAGAGTGCCCGGGCTCGGCTTCCGGGCCAACGGGTCGCTGACCCCCGTCCGGGGTGAGCGCGAACTCGCCGTCGCCGAGGCCGCCGTGGCCCGCGAGGACTCCGCCGCCCGCGGCCACAAACTCCTCACCCCCGCCGAGGCCCGCGCCGTCAACCCCGCCCTGCGCGGTGACTTCACCGCCGCCCTGTACTGCGAGCGGGACGCGGCCGTCGAACCCCGCACCGCCCAACTCGCCCTGCGCGCCGAGCTGTCGAAGTCCCCGCGCTACACCTTCCTGCCCGGGCGCGAGGTCCGCGAGGTCGTCGGCGGGCACGCGGTACGCGACGACCACGGGGACGTGCACGCGTCCGACGCGGTGATCCTGTGCACGGGTGCCTGGCTCGGCGGACTCGTCCGCGAACTCGCCGGGCCCGAACTGCCCGTCCGCCGCGTCCGGTTGCAGATGATGCAGACAGCCCCGCTCGGCGAACCGCTCCCCACCTCGGTCGCCGACGCGGACAGCTTCCGCTACTACCCCGCCTACCGCGGCCCCGCCCTCGACCGACTCAACGCGCACCAGCCGCAGTTGCCGACCGCGGCCGCCCACGCCATGCAACTCCTCATGGTGCAGCGCGCCGACGGCGGCCTGACCATCGGCGACACCCACGAGTACGAGCACCCCTTCGCCTTCGACACCGACGAGGACCCCTACGACCACCTCACCGAGGTCGTCGAGTCGCTCCTCGGCCGCCCGCTCCCGAAGATCCGCCGCCGCTGGGCCGGCGTGTACGCGCAGTGCACCGACCCCACCCGTGTCGTCCACCGCCAACAGGTGCGCGACGGCGTGTGGTTGGTCACCGGTCCCGGCGGACGCGGCATGACCTGTTCCCCGGCGATCGCCGAGACCACCGCGAACGAACTGGACTGGTGAGCCCTCATGACCCCTATGACCCCTATGAAGCACGACATCCGTCTCGTCGTCCTCGACATGGCCGGCACGACCGTCGCCGACGGCGGCCTCGTCGAGGAGGCGTTCGCCTCCGCCGCCCGGCACCTGGGCGAAGACCCCGCCACGATGCTCGACCACGTCCGCGCCACTATGGGCGAGTCGAAGATCTCCGTCTTCCGGCACCTGTTCGGCGCGGAGACCAAGGCCCAGGAGGCCAACAAGGCCTTCGAGGCGGCCTACGCGGAACTCGTCGACGACGGCAGGATCGCCGCCCTGCCCGGCGCCCGCGAGACCATCGAGCTGCTCAAGTCCCAAGGCCGCACAGTGGTGTTGACGACCGGCTTCGCCCGCCCCACACAGGACGCGATCCTGGCCGCGCTCGGCTGGCAGGACCTCGCCCACCTCACCCTCTGCCCCGCCGACGCCGGCGGCCGGGGACGCCCGTACCCGGACATGGTCCTCACCGCGTTCCTGCGGACGGCGGCGGCGGACGACGTACGGCAGCTCGCCGTCGTCGGCGACACCTCGTACGACATGCTCAGCGGGGTCCGCGCCGGAGCGGGCGTGGTCGCCGGTGTCCTGACCGGCGCGCACGACGCGGACGCGTTGCGGGCGGCCGGGGCGACCCAAGTGCTGGACGGCGTAGGGCAGTTGCAGTTGCCCGGAGTGCTCGCATGACCGACGGCATCCGCTTCGACTCGGTCACCGTCGCCTACGACGGCAACGTCGTCCTCGACTCCCTCGATCTCACCGTCGCACCCGGCGAGGTCATGGCGCTGCTCGGGCCGTCCGGCTCCGGCAAGACCACCGCGCTGCGTGCGGTCGCCGGGTTCGTACGGCCCGCTTCCGGGCGGGTGTTCCTCGGCGGACGCGATGTCACCGACCTGCCGCCGTACCTGCGGGGGGTCGGGATGGTGGTGCAGCAGTACGCCCTGTTCCCGCATCTGCGCGTCGAGGACAACGTGGCGTTCGGGCTCAAGGCGCGGAAGGTGGCGCGAGGGGAGATCCGTACCCGGGTTGCCGAGGCGCTGGAGATGGTCGGCATGGCGGAGTACGGGCGCCGGTATCCTCGCGAGTTGTCCGGCGGGCAGCAGCAACGCGTTGCGATCGCGCGGGCGTTGGCGATCCGGCCCGGCGTTCTTCTTCTCGACGAGCCCCTTTCCGCGCTTGACGCGCAGCTGCGGTCCGGGATGCTCGCTGAACTTTCCCGGCTGCACCGGGAGTTGCCCGAGGTGTCGATTCTCTACGTCACGCATGACCAGGTCGAGGCGCTCACTCTGGCCGATCGGATTGCCGTGATGGACCGGGCGCGGCTTCAGGAGTGCGGGACGCCGCGCGAGCTGTACCGGGCGCCGAAGAGTGAGTTCACGGCGTCCTTCGTCGGGAGCGCGAATCTGTTGCCGGTGACGGTGGGGGAGCGGGGGGTGTTCTTCGGGGAGCGGCGGGTTGAGGTGCGGGGGGTTGTGCCGGGGGCGGCGACCTTGTGCGTGCGGCCGCATCTTGTTGGTCTCGGCGCTGGGCCCAACCAACTCGCGGGTGTCGTACGGGAGATTCAGTGGCGCGGGGCCACGCACCGGCTCTACGTCGATGTGGATGGGCACCGGGTTGTGGCTGACGTGCCGGAACTGAAGAAGCCGCCTGTGTATGGGGACGCGGTGATGTTGCATTTCGCGCCCGAGGATGCGGTGTTGCTGTCTGTTGGAGTTGGCGATGAGTGAGGTTGTTCGTCGGGTGCGGGGCGGTGGGGGTTGGGCGCGCAGTTCCCCGCGCCCCTTGGGGGTCGCCCTGCCGCCAGTTCTCATCCTCACCCTCCTTTTCCTTTACCCGCTCGCCCTCGTTGTTCAGCAGTCCTTTCAGCCAGGCACCGCCTACGGGGATGTCTTCGCCTCCGAACTCTTCCGTACCGCCCTCTGGACCACCGTCTGGATCGCCGTCGTCTCGACCCTCGAGTGTCTGGTCCTCGGGTTTGTGCTCGCGTTGGTCATCGCGTTCGTGCCGTTTCCCGGGGCGCGGACGGTCGCGCGGTTCATCGACGTGTATCTCTCGTTCCCCTCCTTCCTGATCACGCTCGCCCTGCTGTTCATCTACGGCACCACCGGGATCGTCGGGTCGTTCCAGTTCCTCGCCACGCCCTGGGGGGTGCTGCTCGCGGAGGTCACCTACTTCACGCCGTTCGTGATGCGGCCGGTGCTCGCCGCGTTCTCGCAGGTGGACACCGCGCAGTTGGAGGCGGCTTCGAGTCTCGGGGCTCGGGCGCCGCGGATCATCCGGCAGGTGATCCTGCCGGAGGCGCTGCCCGCGCTCGCCGCCGGCGGGAGTCTCGTCCTCGTCCTCTGTCTCAACGAGTTCGGGATCGTGCTGTTCACGGGCGCGAAAGGGGTCACGACTCTGCCCATGCTCGTCTACAGCAAGGCGATCCTCGAGTCGGACTACCCGGGCGCGTGTGTGGTCGCCGTCGTCAACGTCCTTATATCCGTGGGGCTTTACGGCCTCTACCGGGTGGTGAGCCGCCGTGTTGGTGCATAGCCGCAAGGCGAAGTGGGCTGTCTGGCTGGTCTTCGCCGTCCTCTTTCTGCCCCTCTTCGCGCTGCCCCTCCTCGTCGTCCTCGGCGCCTCCTTCGCCACCAACTGGTCCGGCGTGCTGCCCTCCGGGTTCACCGTCTCCCACTACACCGCCGCCACCCGGGGCGAGGCCCTCCAGGCGCTCACCACCAGCCTGGTCACCGCCCTCACCGCGAGCCTGCTCGCGCTCACCGTCGGCACCTGGGCCGCGCTCGCCGCCGCCGGGCTCAAGAAGCGTCAACGCAGGCTGCTGGACGCCCTGTTCGTGCTGCCGGTCGCCGTGCCCTCGGTCGTGGTCGGGCTCGCGATCCTGGTGGCGTTCTCCAAGCCGCCGGTGCTGCTCAACGGCACCCGGTGGATCGTGATCCTCGCCCATGCCGTGCTCGTGACCGCCTTCGCCCACCAGTCCGTGTCGGCGGCGATCGTCCGCCTCGATCCGGCCTACGAACAGGCCGCCGCCTCCCTCGGTGCGCGGCCCGTCTACGTCCTGTGGCGCATCCGGCTGCCCCTGCTGCTGCCCTCGCTCACCGCCGCCGCGGGCCTCTGCTTCGCCCTGTCCATGGGCGAGTTGAGCGCCACGATGATGCTCTATCCGCCCGACTGGACCACGCTTCCGGTCCTGATCTACTCGGCCACCGACCGCGGCGCCCTCTTCGCCGGGTCCGCACTCGCCGTGGTCCTGATGACGGCGACCCTGCTCGTCCTGCTCATCGTCTCCCGGGTCCGCACCCGGGCCTCGTACCGCTGAACCCTCAACCACCCCTGCCACGCAAGGAGTTCACCTCGCCATGCCCAGAAACAGCCTCACAGCCGCCGTAGCCCTCTGTCTGCTGGCCGCACCCCTCACCGCCTGCGCCGGCACCTCCGCCGCCTCCGACGCCAAGGTCGTCACCGTCTACAGCGCCGACGGGCTCAAGGGCGAGAACGGCGACGGCTGGTACGACGAGATCTTCAAGGACTTCGAGAAGCAGACCGGCATCAAGGTCGAGTACGTGGAGGGCGGCTCCGGCGAGATGGTGCAGCGTGCCGTCCGCGAGAAGACCAACCCGCAGGCCGATGTCCTGGTCACCCTGCCGCCGTTCATCCAACAGGCCGACGGGAAAGGGGTGTTGCAGAAGTACACCCCGGCGGGCGCCGATCAGGTGAGCGGCGCCGACAAGGCGGCGGACGGCACCTGGACCTCCGTCGTCAACAACTACTTCGGGTTCGTCTACAACAAGAAGCAGCTCACCCAGGCGCCCACCACCTGGGACGAACTCCTCGACGGCACGTACAAGAACAAGCTCCAGTACTCCACGCCCGGAGTCGCCGGCGACGGAACCGCCGTACTGATCAAGGCGATTCATGATTTCGGCGGGAAGGACGCGGCCCTCGCCTATCTGAAGAAGCTCCAGGCCAACAACGTCGGCCCGTCCGCCTCCACCGGCAAGCTCGCGCCCAAGGTCGACAAGGGTGAACTGCTCGTCGCCAACGGCGATGTGCAGATGAACTACGCCCAGTCCAAGACCATGCCGAACCTCGGGATCTGGTTCCCGGCGAAGAAGGGCGGACAGCCGACCACCTTCGCGCTGCCGTACGCGGCCGGACTCGTCACCAAGGCCCCGCACAGCGCCAACGGCAAGAAGCTCCTCGACTTCATGCTGAGCCGCACGGCGCAGCAGCAGGTCAGCGAGATCGGCGGTGGCTTCAGCGCCCGGCAGGACGTCAAAGCCACCGATGCCAACGCGATGGCCCTCACCAAGCTCATGGCCGGCGTCCAGATCTTCCAGCCGGACTGGACCGAGATCGACAAGAACCTGACCTCGTACGTCGAGTCGTGGCAGGAAGCCACCGGAAGCTGACCCGCTGACCCTGACCCCGACCGTCAGACGAGGTCCACGATGTCCGCGATGGAGTCCACGACCTTCGTGGGCCGGTACGGATAGCGGTCGAGGTCGGCCTTGGTCGTCAGGCCGGTCAGCACGAGGAAGGTCGTCATGCCCGCCTCAAGACCGGCCAGTACGTCGGTGTCCATGCGGTCGCCGATCATGGCGCTCGTCTCCGAGTGCGCGCCGATGGTGTTCAGCGCGCTGCGCATCATCAGGGGGTTCGGCTTGCCGACGAAGTACGGCTCCTTGCCGGTGGCCTTGGTGATCAGGGCGGCGACCGAACCGGTCGCGGGGAGGGCACCCTCGGGGGAGGGCCCGGTGTTGTCGGGGTTGGTGGCGATGAACCGGGCCCCGTTGTTGATCAACCGGATCGCCTTCGTCAGGGCCTCGAAGGAGTAGGTCCGGGTCTCGCCCAGGATCACGAAGTCGGGGTCCGAGTCGGTCAGTACGTAGCCCGCGTCGTGCAGTGCCGTCGTCAGTCCGGCCTCGCCGATCACGTACGCGGTGCCGCCGGGGTGCTGGTTGTCCAGGAAGGCGGCGGTGGCCAGGGCCGAGGTCCAGATGTTCTCCACCGGCACGTCCAGGCCGATCCGGCTCAGCCGGGCGTGGAGGTCGCGCGCGGTGTAGATCGAGTTGTTGGTGAGGACCAGGAACGGACGTCCCGTCTCGCGGAGCTTCTTGATGAACGCGTCCGCGCCGGGCACCGGGACGCCCTCGTGCATCAGCACCCCGTCCATGTCGGTGAGCCACGATTCGATGGGCTTGCGCTCTGTCATGGGTGGGCACTCCTGCGGTACGCGGGCATGTGAGGTGACCATGCTATGCACCTTCCGGCGCCGTCCCCCATACGGAGCAGCCGGGCGCGGCTGAGGATGCGCGCGTCCGTTCCGAGGAGGAGTCTCCAGATATCTGGAGGTTCACGATGGGCTCACTGAAAGTCACTCTCTGTGCGGGTGCGGCGATCTTCGCGGCGCTCACCCCGACGGCGTACGCGGCGGACGGAGGCGGCGTCACGGTGACCCCCGCCTCCCCGGCCCCCGGCGCCGATGTCGCGCTCAGGATCAGCGGCTGTGCCGGTACGACGGGCACGGCGGCGTCGGACGCGTTCGTCGCCGACGCCAAACTGGTCGGCGCCGCGGGCACCCTCGCCGGCGAGACCCGGGTCCGCGGCTCACTGGAGCCGGGCAACTACGACGTGAAGATCACCTGCGGGAGCGTGACGGTCAAGGGCGCCATCACGGTCGTAGAAAACGCGTCGCAGTCCCCGTCGGCGCCCCCGTCCACCCCCGCCTCACCCGTCGCCCCCGTCCACGCGGGCGGTGGCGGTACCGCGCACCTCGCCGCCGTGGACGCCCGCGCGGCGGGGCCCGGTACCGGGCACGCGGTGGTCGGGCTCTTGCTGGCCGGTGTCGCCGCGGCGGCCGTTGCGCTGCGCAGCGCCCGCCGGAGCCGTAGAGCGGACTGACCGGCGATGTTCGATCACGACCGACCTCCCGAGCACGAGCGTTCCTCCGGCACCGGACGGCTGTTGACCGGGGTGGCCTGGGCCGTTCTGCTGCTCGGGCTGTGGCTGTGGGGGCAGGACCTGACCGACATACGGCAGGGCATATCCGCGCCGACGACCGGCGACGTGGCGGCCGTAGGGAGGCCCCCGGAGGCCGAACTGCCGCCCGCGGCAAAGCCGTTGGGGGACGCGCTGCCCCAGCGCATCGACATTCCCCAACTGGCCGTGCAGGCACCGGTCGTGGCCCGCCCGCTCGACGCGCAGGGCGCGATCGACCCACCGCCGTTCGACCAGGCGGGCGTCGTCGGCTGGTACGGGAACGGGGTGCGGCCCGGGGCCGCCGGAACCGCGCTGATGGTCGGACACGTAGACACCGAGACCCGGCCCGCCGTCTTCTACAAGCTCAGCACGCTGCGCCCCGGCCAGACGATCCGCGTGATCCGCGACGACGGCAAGGTCGCCGAGTTCACCGTCGACGACGTACGCGTCCTGACCCGCGACCACTTCGACGCCCAACAGGCCTACGGCGTCCGGCAGTCGGGCCGCGCCGAACTACGCCTCATCACCTGCGGCGGCACCTTCGACCGCGCCAGCCGCAGCTACACGGCGAACGTGATCGTGTCCGCCTACCTCAGCGGAACCGGGGTGTGACAACCGAGCCCGGCCGACGACCTGCTTCCCCCCTGAAGCCGCCGACCGGGCTGGTCCTCAACCGCACGCGCACGGGTTGCGGGAGTAACCCGGCGAACGGCGCGGGAGGTCTGGAAAACCACTGGTGGAGGATGTCAACTGACCGGGGGCTGGGGCCGCTGGCAACGACTCTAGAACGAATGAGTGCCCGGGCCTAGGGGGCGAATGACGCCATGTCCCGGTGTGGTAGCTCCCTGTCATATGCCCAGGTGGTTCAAGGTTCTAGGAAGTCCTGTAACAGCCCGCCGACAACCCTCCAGGTGTTCTCGTGGGCGGCACGCCACGTATGTCACGATTGAGCCTTGGATCGGTACAGCCAAGGGGGAGTTGGATGTACGGCAGCCAGGGGACCCCGGTCCTCTTCGGCACGCGGGCGTCGGCGCTGGTCCTGGGGGCGGCACTGCTCGTCGCGGGGTGTTCCTCTTCCGGGGACGGGGACAAGAAACCCGACGTGAACGCGAAGATCACCCAGCAGCCCAAGGGAGCCGACCCGATCTGGGTCAACCCGGACACCAACGCGGCCCGGCAGGTCGCCGCCTACGCCAAGGCGGGCAAGACCGCAGACGCCGAACAGATCAGGAAAATCGCCGAACAGCCCACCGGCGAGTGGATCGGCCCCGAGAACCCGAAGGCGGAGGCGGAGGGCTTCACCGAGGCCGCCGACCAGGCCGGCCGCACCGCACTCCTGGTCCTCTACAACATCCCGCACCGCGACTGCGGCCAGTACTCCCAGGGCGGCGCGGGCGACGGCGACTCCTACCGCACCTGGATCGACGCGGTGGCCCAGGGCATCGCGGACCGCTCGGCGACGGTGATCCTGGAACCGGACGCAATCCTGCACCTGGTGGACGGCTGCACCCCGGCCCAGTACCAGGACGAGCGCTACGACCTCCTGAGCTACGCCATCGGCAAGCTCAAGTCCCTCAAGAACACCAAGGTCTACCTGGACGCCGGAAACGCAGGCTGGGGCCACCCCGACGAGATCTACCAGCCCCTCGAGCGAGCAGGCATCGCCAAGGCCGACGGTTTCGCGGTGAACGTCTCCAACTTCTACTCCACCCAGGACTCCATCGCCTACGGCAAACAACTCTCGTCCAAGGTCGGCAACAAACACTTCGTCATCGACACCAGCCGCAACGGCAACGGACCGTATACGGCCGGAGCGGCCGACGAGAACTGGTGCAACCCCCCGGGCAGGTCCCTGGGCGAAACCCCGACCACAAAAACGGCAGACCCCTTGGTGGACGCCTACTTGTGGATCAAACGCCCGGGGGAGTCGGACGGCGAGTGCAAGGGCGGCCCCAAGGCGGGCGAGTGGTGGGCGAGTTACGCACTGAAGCTGGCCAAATCTTCCAACTAGCGCCAGGCCCCACGCCCCTGCTTTTAGGGGCGCGGGGAACTGCGCGACCAGCCACAACGGACCCGCACCTAAAACACAACCCCTACGGCACCTTCACCCACAGCGCCTTACTCGGCGTCCCCTGATCGTCATCCACAAACAGCATGTACCACCCCGACTGCACCAGATTCCGATCCTTCGGCACAGTCACCGTGATCTTGTTCCCGGACGCCTTGAAGTCCAGCGCAATAGACCGCTGATCAACATCCGTCACATGCGTAGACGCGCTGGGCCGAATCAACCGCACCTTCTTGATAGAAGAAGCATGCTGCGAGGTGAACGTCCCCGACGCCCCCCGAGCGATCGACTCAGGCCCCCCGGAGAGATCCGGACGGGAATCCCGGTAAAGATACGGCGGCGTATAAATCTCGATCCGCTGCTCAAATACCCCCGGCTTCGTGTCCGCCTTGTCCGCATACAGCGGATTGGACCCGAAGAACATCACCCGCCCGTCCGGCAACAGAATCGACCCGGAGTGATAGTTCCGCCCCACGAGCGGATCGGCGACCTCCTCAAAGGTATTCGTGTCGGGGTGATAAAGCCGAGCCTGAAGGATGTCGGATTCGCCACGCCCCCGATAATCCTCGGACCCACCAGACACGAGCACCGTGTCATCGGGAAGGATCGACGTCTGCGGATACCGGGTCCCCTTCTCCAGTGAAGGCCCGTCCACGAACTTGGGATTGGCGTCCTTCAGATCGACCAGCCGAGTCTTGGCGGTCGACAACTTGGACTCACCGACCCCCCCACCCCCGATCACCATGTACTTCTCGTCCTGCGCCGGAGGCAACAACACGGTCGCCGAGGTCTCCAACATGTTCGGGTCACTGAGCCCCGGCACCTTGGTGAACGCGTTGGTGTCGACGTCCCAAATACCAGGATCACGCCCCACGTTGTCCGGCCCGTACCCCGCATTCGACCCCGAGTAGAACAGCTTCCCGTTCTCCATCAGGAACAGCGCCGGATACGTAGGGAACTGCCGCTTCGTCTTCGTGTACGTCCACTTCTTGGTCGCCGGGTCGAAGATCTCGTTCTTCCCCGGCACCAACTGCCCGATGTCGTCGAGCCCGGAAACACTGAGGATTTTCCCATCGCTCAGCGTCGTCAACGTGGGATACCACCGAGCCTCGTTCATCGGATCGACCTTGATGTACTTCTCGGCGACCGGATCGAACTCGTACGCGTTCTTGATCCCCTCGAAGTCCCGCTTGTCCAGGCCGAACTTGTTGCCGATGCCGTAGGTGTTCCGCTCGTCGGCGCCGGTCAACCCCTGGACGCTGTAGTTGTCCTGCGCGCCGGTCTCGTACTTGGTGCCCTCCTTCGGCGCCTCGACGACGACCCGGGCGTAACCGGGGTTGTTCCGCAGGAACTTGCCGGTCTTCTTGTCGAACACCTTTGTCGCGCGCGGGATCAGCGCCGAGTCCGTGGACACGAAGGTCTTGCCGTTCGCCTTGCCGGTGAACTTGGTGCCCTGGGGCAGTGTCATCGGCTTGTCGGGGTTCTCGTTGTAGAGAATCATGACGCCGCCGGCCTTCTTGACGTCACCCTTCAGCTTCTCGTACTTCTTGGTGCCGCCCGCGATGAGGATGTTGCCGTTGGCGAGCTGGGTGTGGCCCGTGCAGAACAGGTCGGCCGGCGTGGGGATCTTCTTGATGGTGCCCTTGACGGGGTCCCAGATCCGCGACTCGAACTTCTTGGCGTTGAAGTTGTCCTGGTTGTTTCCCGAGCCCGCCACGAGCAGCACTTTCCCGGTGTGCAGGAGCACCGCGTGGATGGTGTCCTGCCGGTACTCCTTCGGGAAGTCGATGATGTCCCAGTGCCCGTTGTCGGCTTTGTACTCGGGCTTGTTGATGACGTACTGGTGGTATCTCTCGGTCCCGAATCTGTACAGCCAGGGCCCGTTCATCCCGGCCAGGGCTAGTACGACCACCGTGCTGATCGCGAGTCGACGGGCACGGCGCCGGCCGGCTTCCTTCATTCCTTACGTCCCCCCAGTCCACCGAGCGCGATCTGCATGGTCTCCTCGCCACCGCCGCTGTTCGTGCCCGAGTCCGCCGCCACCCAACTGGGCTTCTGCTGCGGGGCATGCGAGACATGCGGGGCGTGCTGCGCCGGCAGCGGTTGCGGCGCCGGCGCGGAGCCCTGCGCTTCGGCCGGGGCGACGGGGGGCTTCTTCTTCTCCTGGCGCAGCATGTAACGCCAGGCGAAGATCGGCGACGCGGTGATCAGCAGCGCGACCGTGGCCCAGGTGATCATCGCCGGGTGGGAGTGCCCGTTCTCGAACCCGGCCAGCAGCGAGCCGCCGAAGATCAGGATGAAGAACCAGTGCACCCGGAACGTCCCGAACAGTGTGTCGGGGCTGGTCGAGTCGCCCTTGGGCGTGACCACGAACTTGCTCTTGCGGCGCAGCACGGCGTCGAGCAGCGAGCGGGCGTATATCGGCGCCGACAGCGCGGACATCACCATGCCGGCGACCCCGCCCGACCCCTCCGGCTCGTGCGGGGAGACGTTGTGCCGCCGGTTCCAGATGTAGAGGCCGATCTGCAGCGCGGACGCGTTGCCGTAGAGCATCAGCCACACCGTCGGGTCGATGTTCACGCCCGAGGCTCCGAGTCCCAGGAACAGGGCGCAACTCAGCGCGGCCAGTATCCAGTTGAGCGCGGACATCGGGTAGAAGATGATCATCATCGTGTAGTTGAAGAACTTCCCCGGCGGCATCGAGAAGAAGCCCTTCCAGTACTGCTTGAGGATCGTCTCGTACGTCCCCCGCGACCACCGGAGTTGTTGCGTGAAGAAGTCCGTCCAGGCGCTGGGTCCTTCGCCCACCGCGAGCACGTCCGGCGTGTAGACCGACCGCCATCTCCTGCCGGTGGCCGGGTTCTTGGCCCGGTGCATCTCGAAGCCGGTGGCCATGTCCTCGGTGATCGAGTCGTACAGGCCGCCGATCTGCTGAAGTGCCTTGATCCGTACGGCGTTTGACGTGCCGACGAACATGGGTGAGCCGTAGCGGTTGCCGGCGCGCTGGATCAGGGCGTGGAAGAGGAACTGTTGCGACTCGGCGGCCTTGGTGACGGGGCCCTCGTAATTGCCGTACACCTGCGGGCCGATGACGAAGCCGACGTCCGGGTCGCGGAAGAAACCGAGCATCCGCTCCAGGTAGTTGGGCAGCGGGACGTGGTCGGTGTCGACGGAGGCGAAGTAGTCGTACTCGCTGCCGTGCGCCTCCAGCCAGGCGTTGTAGTTGCCGTGCTTGGTCTTCGCGCGGTGCGGGCCCTTGGGCCGGTTCCACTTCTCGACTCCCTTGCGGGTGAAGTGGTGCACGCCGAGCCGCCCGCACACGGCCTTGACCTCGGGATCGTCGCCCTCGTCCAGGAGCCACACGTGCAGAAGACCCCGGTGCCGCAGCCGTACGGCCGCCTCCAGGGTCTTCGTGACCATCTCCAGGGGTTCCTTGCCGGGCACGAACGTCGTGATGAACGCGACTCTCGTGCCGGTCTCGGGCACCACCGGGATCGGGTCGCGGGCGACCAGCGTGGCGTGCGCGTTCGACAGCACGTTCATGCAGCGGAAGAACTCGATCAGGCCGATCGCGACCAGCATCACGATGTCCAGCGCGGGCAGGAAGTCGTAGGCGGGATAGTCGCGTTGGGTCCAGTGCTCGGGCTGCATCAGCCAGCCCAGCAGCACCAGGGACAACAGCGGCGCCGCGCTCAGCATGAGCGCGGCGCGGACGCGGTGCGTCTCCTGCGACAGCAGCGACCGGTACTGGACCTTGTACGGCTTGTCCGGGTCGGGCTGTGTGAGGGGTCCCGCAAGGCGGCTGTAGTGCTCGTAGTCGTATCTCGGAAGCGTGTTCTTGATCCGGCGGAAGCTGCCGGTCCGGTGACCCGGGACTCTGAGTTCGGTGGTTTGTGACGGGTCGAAGCCCTGTCGGGCGCCCGTCGGCGTCGACGTCATGAGTCATCCCCCCACACGCAGATGAGCGCGTGTTTGTTTGTCTCGGCCGCCCGTCAGGGTCCCCCTCGACTCTCGACGGGCGTGTCAGTGGTGGCCACAGTCACCACACAGTCCGCTCACAAAGACATGCGACTGCGACCGTCCGGTTGCAAGATGCCCCCTCCGACATCTGTTCCTCGCCGGGGCCCCTCCTCCCCGCGAAACCGCGCAACCGGTTCCGTACCCCCTCAACTGCCGTGTACCGACAGCATCTTCAAAACCAGGGTTCTACGGTGCTCAGCTTGATCGCAAGACACGAAACGCGCTGTTTACCGGTCATACGCGTTCATTGGGGCGCCTGTGGGGATCATGTGGAGCCGTTGTGGACAACCTTGTGCGCACGTTGTCGAAGTGTTTCCGTATGGCGCTCTCGGCACGTTTCGCATCCCCGGACCGGACCGCGTCGAGGATCTCCCGGTGCTGGCGGCAGGTGACCTCGGGGTCCTGCGGGCCGGTCGCGAGATCGGTGTGGACGCGGTGGAAGGCGTCCCAGAAGGCTTCCAGGACCTCGCTGAGCAGCGCGTTGTCCAGTCCCCGGTACAGGGTGGCGTGAAAGGCGCGGTCGGTGGCCGCGAGCCCGACGCCCTCGGCGGCCTCCTGCTCCATCCGGCCCACCAGCGCGTCCAGTTCGACGAGGTCCCGCTCGGGCAGCCGTCCCGCGAGCCGGGCGACGAGCCCCGACTCCACCGCCTCCCGCAGTTCGAGCAGCTGGAGCAGACTGTCCTCGCCCCGGTAGTGCCCGACGACGGTACGGAACGCGAGCCCCTCGACCATCGGCGCGAGCGACATCGGGCCGACGTACGTCCCGAACCCGTGCCGGATCTCGACGATCCCCATCGCCTGCAGCGCCTTGAGCGCCTCTCGCACCGAGTTCCGGCTCGCGCCGAGGAACACCATCAGCTCGGGCTCGGTCGGCAGCGGGGCCCCGGAGGGCAGCCGACGGTCGAGGATGAGCTTCTTGATCCGCTCCTGCAGGTCACGGGCTGCCATGGCCAGAGGGTATCCGGCCAAACGGGGGGAGAGCTGTGTTCCGCCCGCACGGATGTTCCGCCCCCGCGGATCACACGCCCACGCAAAAGGCCCTCCGCGCTGCGGAGGGCCTTGCTGTCTGTGCGCCGCCAGGGACTCGAACCCCGGACCCGCTGATTAAGAGTCAGCTGCTCTAACCAACTGAGCTAGCGGCGCCTGCTGACCTGCACAACTCTACCGGACGCGGAGGGGTGCTCCCGACCACCGGCCCGGGAGCGCGGAACGGGCTTGTACATCATTCGGACCGTCAACATGCGAGTCCGGAAGACAGTTGAGAAACTGGCGGACGTGCACGAGCGCGGATATTTCCACCTGGAGTGTGAGGGGCATCGCATGGAGACTCCGGTATTCGAGGAATTCGATCCCGCGAGCGATTGCGACTGCCCCGGATGTGCTTACTGGCGGCGCGTACTGCCCCATTCCCCGACTGGCCGCACCGGCGGTCACCCCACGACCCAGCGGGTCCTCGTCGTGGCGGCCGCCGCGTCCGCCGCCCTCGCCGCCGGGCACGCCCTGCCGGCCGCGGCCGCCCCGTACGCTCCGGCCCGCCCCGGCGTCCCCGCAGGTGACACGGGTGACGAGCCCGCCACCCCGCAGGGGAGCAAGGCCCCGCTGCACGGCCCGAGCGGGAAACCGGCGAAGCCGGCCGGTGCGCTCAAGGCGCCCGCGACCACCCGCGCCGAGATCATCAACCGGGCCAAGACATGGATCGCGGCGCAGGTGCCGTACAGCATGAACGAGTACTGGTCCGACGGTTACCGGCAGGACTGTTCGGGGTTCGTGTCGATGGCCTGGGGTCTGCCGGGGAACGAATGGACCGGCAGTCTCGACCAGTACGGGGTGCGTATTTCCAAGGAGGAACTGCAGCCCGGCGACATTCTGCTGTTCCACAATCTCGCGAACCCCGAGAAAGGCTCGCACGTCGTCATTTTCGGCGGCTGGGCCGACTACACGCACACCTACTACATCGCCCTGGAGGAGACCCCCTCGCACGCCCGCCGCCAGTCCACGCCGTACGCGTACTGGAGCCACTCGGACAACTACCTCCCCTACCGCTACAAGGGCCTGACCCAGAGCGCGGCGGAACTGCCCCCGACGGCCGACCCGCTGCCTCCGGTGACCCCGGCCGGCGCGGTCACGCCGAAGACGGTGTATCCGGGAGCGGCGTCTTTCGGCCCCGGCGCCAACAACAAGTACGTCACCCAGCTCGGCACGATGCTCGTCGCCCGGGGTGCGGGCGCCTACTACACCGCGGGTCCCGGCCCGGTCTGGTCGGACGCGGACCGCCGGGCCACCCAGGCGTTCCAGCTGGCCCAGGGCTGGACCGGCGCGGACGCGGACGGCCTGCCGGGACCGCTGACCTGGGAACTGCTCGTCACCGGCAAGGGCAAGAGCATCGGCGGCACGGTCGTGGGAGCGGCGGGCCCGCCCGCCCCCGCCTCGCACGGCGTCCCCGGCTACCCGGGCCGGGGCATGTTCCGCCCCGGCGCGACCAACAAGTACGTCACCGAGCTCGGAAAGCAACTGGTCAAGAAGGGCTTCGGCAAGTACTACACGACCGGTCCGGGACCCCGCTGGGGCGAGCCGGACCGCCGCAACGTCGAGGCCTTCCAGCGCGCCCAGGGCTGGCGGGGCGGCGCGGCGGACGGCTACCCGGGCCCGGAGACCTGGCGCCGGCTCTTCTCGTAACCCCGCTCATCACCCCGCTCATCACCCCGCTCATCACCCCGCTCATCACCCCGCTCATCACCCCGCTCATCCCCACCCGTTGTGACGCATCTGGCGCGGAGGCTGGAGGCAACCGTGAGTACGACGACCACTTCACAGACGCCCGAGAACGAAGAGCCCGTGGGGCCGCCCGAGGGACAGACCCGTCCCGCGCGGCTCATCCAGAACGAGGCGACCACCGAGATCCCCGTCCACCTGCTGTTCCGCGACGACCCCGACCCGGTGTCGGTCCCGCTCAGGCCCGCCGTCGTGGCGCGTCGGCAGGGCACCGGTGAGCAGCCCCGCTTCCGCCGCCCGGTCCCGGCCAAGCCGCGCCCGGCCCCGGAGGTCGACCCCGACCTGGTGGAGCGGCCGGCCCGGGTGCTGCCCGGCACGGCGGGCGTGCTCGCCGGCACCTGCGGACTGGCCGGCTGCCTCGCCACCTCGTGGTGGGCGGGCGTCCTGCCCCCGCTCGCGACCGAGGCCCTACGACTGCCGTTCTACGCCGGTGCCGGACTCGGCCCCGCGCAGTGGGCCGCGTACGCCGGGGCCGGCGCGCTCGGGCTGTTCGGCTTCGGCGGGCTGGCCCGGGGCCGTACCGGACGGGCCTGGGTGCTCGGTCTGTTCGGCCGGTACCGGGGGACCGTGCGGCGCACCGGGCTGATGTGGGTCAACCCGCTGCTGCTGCGCCGTCGCGTCGACGTACGGCTGCGGCACTGGCGCAGTGAGCCGATGCCGGCGGCGGACGCGAACGGGGTCGCGCTGCGGGTCGTCGTCCTCGTGGTGTGGCGGGTGCGGGACACCGCGCGGGCCACGCTCGGGGTCGAGGACCACGAGACGTATCTGCGCGAGTGCGTGGAGGCGGCGCTGGCCCGGGTGCCGGTGGAGCTGCCGGGCGGCGGCGCGAAGGGCGCGGCCGACCTGGCGGTCGACGCGCTGTCCCGGCTGGTCGCGGCGGACTCGGCGCCGGTCGGCATCGAGGTGTTCTCGGTGCGGCCGGTGCGCGTCGAGTACGCCCCGGAGGTCGCCGCGGCGATGACCCGCCGCCGTATCGCCACGCTGGACGCGCAGCAGCGGGCGACGATGCTCACGTCGGTGGTCGACTCCGTGGAGGACACGGTGACGCGGCTGACCATGCGGGGGTTGGTGGAGCTGGACGACTACGAACGCAAGGTACTGGTGAAGGACTTGACGGTCGCGTTCTGCTCGGGACGGGGAGAAGCCGCGCCGTGAGCGGTATGGACACGGTCAAGTAAGGGCAATAATCTGGGACTTGGTCTAGACCTGCACGGCTCACGGAACTCCCCACACGTTCTCCAGGAGCGGCAGCATGCGCAAAAAGACCAAGTGGTACGCGGGCGTGCTCGGGCTCACCATGGCCGGGGCCATCGTGCTCTCGTCCGGGGCCGCGAGCAGCCACGGCTACACCGACCTCCCCATCAGCAGGCAGAAGCTCTGTGCCAACGGCACGGTGACCAACTGCGGCGACATCCAGTACGAGCCGCAGAGCGTCGAAGGCCCCAAGGGCTTCCCGGCGGCAGGCCCCGCCGACGGCCAGATCTGCAACGGCGGGATCAGCCGCTTCGCCCAACTCAGCGCACCGAAGGCCCCGTCGGGCGCCGCCTGGCCGACGACAAAGGTGACGGGTGGTCAGTCGTACACGTTCCGCTGGCAGTTCACGGCGATCCACGCGACGACGGACTTCAAGTACTACGTCACCAAGGCGGGTTGGAACCAGACCCACAACCTGGCCCGCTCGGACCTCAACACCACCCCGTTCCTCACCGTCCCCTACAACGGCACGCGCCCCTCGTCGTCCACCATCTCGCACACCGGCACCCTCCCGTCCGGCCTGACCGGCCACCACGTGATCGTGGCGGTGTGGACGATCGCGGACACGACCAACGCGTTCTACTCCTGCTCGGACGTCACTTTCTGAGCATTGCTTGAGGCGGTACGGCATCCCCCGGGGGTAGGTTCCCTCCACCAAGCGGCATCTGACCTCGGGGGACACCATGGAAGCACTGTTCTACCTCGCACCACTCCTGATGATCGCCCTGGCGGTGTTCGGCGCGATCACGGTGATCCGCCGGTCGCGGGCGGTCAACAGCGCCTGGAGTAGCGGGCTCACGGCCGAGGCCCGCTGTCTGCGGACGTACACGACGACCAGCGGCGGCGCCGGCGACACCATGGTGTCGACGTCACTGCACCACGTCTACGAGTTCACGACACGCGAGGGCCGGACCGTCCGCTTCGAGGAGCGGAACGGGCCCGGGACGACCCTGGAGGGCGACATCGTCACCGTGCACTATGCGGCGGACAATCCCGAGCGGGCCACCGCCCACGCCCCGGCCCGCGGGAAGCTCGCGGCGGGGACGGGCTGCGTGCTGGCGTTCCTCGGCGTGTTCGTCACCTTCTGCCTCCTCTTCATCGTCGTGGCCCACGAGATCTTCAGGGTGACGGACGACTTCTTTCCGTAGCCTCCACATCTGACGGTACGTCAACTACCGTGCGCCTCCATGGAGTCCAGGAGGCGTACGACCGTCGCGGAACTCGTGCAGGCGCGGTGGGGCGACCACCGCCCCGGGCTGTGGTGCGAGCAGCAGGTGCTCACCCACCACGAGGTGGCGGCCGGCGCCGCGGCCAGGGCGGCCCTGCTGACCGACCTGTTACCACGAGGCACCGCACCTCATGTCGGCGTGCTGCTCGACAACACCCCTGAATATCCCCTGTGGTTGAGCGCGGCGGCCCTCGCGGGCGCGGCCGTCGCCGGTATCAACCCCACCCGCCGAGGCCCCGAACTGGCCCGCGACATCCTGCACACCGAGTGCCGGGTCCTCGTCACCGAACGCACCCACCTCCCCCTCCTCGACGACCTCCAACTCCCCGGCGTACGACTCCTGGTGACAGACACTCAGTCCTACGACGACCTGCTCGCCCCGTACGCGGACGCGCACCCTTCCGCCTTCGCCCACGCCACCCCCGACGACCGCATCCTGCTCTACTTCACCTCCGGTTCCACCGGCGCCCCGAAGGCCGCGATCTGCACCCAGGGCCGCCTCGCCGCCGCCGGGCGCTCACTGGTCGACAGCTTCGGGGTCCTCCCGGACGACGTGCACTACATCTGCATGCCGATGTTCCACGGCAACGCGGTGATCGCCGACTGGGCACCGGCGCTGGCGGCCGGGGCCGGGGTGGCGCTGCGCCGCAGGTTCTCCGCCTCACGCTTCCTGGACGACGTAAGGACCTGCGGGGCCACGTACTTCACCTACGTCGGCCGTGCCGTGCAGTACATCCTGGCCACCGGCGAACGCGCCGACGACCGGGACAACCCGCTGCGCATGGGCTTCGGCACGGAGGCGGGGGCGGTGGACGCGGCGGCGTTCGAGCGGCGGTTCGGGGTGCGGCTGGTCGAGGGGTACGGGTCCTCGGAGGGCGGGGCGGCGGTGCAGTGGTCGCCGGGGACACCGGCCGGGGCGGTCGGGCGGGCGGCGCCCGGTCTCGCCGTACTAGATCCGGAGACGTGTGCGGAGTGCCCGCCCGCGGACTTCGACTCGGCCGGCCGGCTGCTCAACGGGGAAGCGGCGATAGGGGAGTTGGTGAACCGCGGTGCCAACCCCTTCGAGGGCTACTGGCGCAACCCCGAGGCGGACGCCGAGCGCCGCCGTGAGGGCTGGTACTGGACCGGCGACCTCTTCTACCGCGACACCGACGGCTACCTCTACTTCGCCGGCCGCACCGACGACCGCCTCCGCGTCGACAGCGAGAACCTGGCCGCCGCGATGATCGAGAACATCGTCGCCCGCTACGAGGGCGCCGACGCGGTGGCGGTGTACGCGGTACCGGACCCGGTGACTGGCGACCAGGTCATGGCGACGATCGCCGGCGACTTCGACCCCCTCGGCTTCGCGGAGTTCCTGCTGGCCCAGCCGGACCTCGGGACGAAGATGGCGCCACGGTTCGTACGGGTGGTGCAGCGGATGCCGGTGACGGCGACCAACAAGATCCACCGGGCGGGGCTGCGGCGCGAGGGCGTCCGGTGCGCCGATCCGGTGTGGTGGCGGCCACCGGGGGAGACGGTCTACCGACGCCTGACCCCCGAGGACGCCGAAGGGCCCCTCGTCGGAACGAGGGGCCCCGTTTGAGGGGGTGTGGGTGGCGGAGCCCCCACAACGCGCGGCGAAGCCGCGCAGACACGACGATGGCGGCTTGTGTTCGCGCTTTCTGCGAACACAAGCCGCCATCGTCATCGTGCGCCGCCAGGGACTCGAACCCCGGACCCGCTGATTAAGAGTCAGCTGCTCTAACCAACTGAGCTAGCGGCGCATGCCTCACGCCTTCCGCTGGATCGGTGTCTCGCGGAGGGCGACGAGAAAATACTACCTGGTCCGGGAGGGTGCTCCGAACCACGTGCTAGATCGCGAGAGACAGCAGCACGGGACCCGCCCCGCGGTTCAACGTGTCCGCCGCTTGGCGGAGGCGGTGGGCGTGCTCGACCGGGAGGGAGAGGGCCAGGCAGCCCACCGAGGAACCGGCCGTGATCGGGACGGCCGCGCAGACCGTGCCCACCGCGTACTCCTGGAGGTCGAGGTGGGGGACGGTCGGCGGCTGGCTCTCAAGGCGGTTGAGAAGCAGCTTGTCGCTGGTGATGGTGCGCGAGGTGAGGCGGGCCATCTTGTGCCGGGAGAGGTGGTCGCGGCGGCCGTTGTGGTCGAGCTGGCCCAGCAGGCTCTTGCCGACCGCGGTGGCGTGCGCGGAGACGCGGAAGTCGACCCACTCGTTGACCGCGGGCGCGGTGGGCCCGGCCGCGTACTGGGTGATCGTGACCTCGCCGTCGACGTACCGGCTGACGTAGACCGCCGCGCCCAGGGAGTCGCGCAGCCGGTCGAGGGTCCGCTGGATCTGTTCGCGCACCGCCAGCTCGCGGCCGACCGCGGAGCCGAGGCGGCTCAGTGCCTCGCCGGTGACGTAGGCGCCGTCGGTGAGCTGCTCGACGTAGCCCTCGCGGCGGAGCATCCGCAGGAGTGCGGTGAGGCGCTCGGTGCCGACGCCGGTGAGGCGGGCGAGTTCGGTGTCGGTGACACCGGTGGAGTGGGCTGACACTGTCTCCAGGACGCGCAGCGCGTCCTGTGCCGAATGGTGGGGAGCGGTCGGCTCGTGCATCAGCGCCACGGTGTTTCTCCCTGCGCTCGCTTTTTGGGCCGTGATACCGGACAGCGAATCCTCTCCACGATAACCGGCAAACGGCCGATGTGGAGCGGCTGTTGGCGAGATTGTGGCCCCCTTGATGCCCTCCCAGCTGCGGCGCGGGCCTAATGGCATATGCCATAGGAATGCCACGTGACGTGGACCTTGGGTGTTCGATCGTTCACTTGCCGTAGTTGAATAATTGTCAAAGAATCGCGCCGAGAAATTCCCGGGTGCGCTGATGTTCCGGATCGCCGAAGATCCGCTCCGGCGGGCCCGATTCGATGACCTTTCCGGAGTCGAACATCAGAACCTGGTCGGAAATGTCCCGGGCGAAATTCATCTCGTGGGTCACACAGAGCATGGTGATGTCGGTGGTGCGGGCGATGTCCCGGAGCACGTCGAGCACGCCCGCGACCAGCTCCGGGTCCAGCGCGGACGTCACCTCGTCCAGGAGCAGCACCCGCGGCCGCATCGCCAGCGCCCGCGCGATCGCGACGCGCTGCTGCTGGCCGCCGGAGAGCTGGGTCGGGCGGGCGCCGGCCTTGTCGGCGAGGCCGACCAGGCCGAGCAACTCCAGGGCGCGCGCCTCCGCTTCGTCCCTGGGCATGCCCAGGACGGTGACCGGTGCCTCGGTGATGTTGCGCAGCACGGTCATGTTCGGGAACAGGTTGAACTGCTGGAACACCATCCCGATCTTCTTGCGGATCTCCCGGACCTGCTTCTCCGGCGCGGGGTACAGCCGCTCCCCGTCGACGGTGATCGTCCCCTCGTCCGGCTCGGTCAGGGTCATCAGCAGCCGCAGGATCGTGGTCTTGCCCGACCCGGAGGGCCCGATCAGGGTGACGTGCTTGCCGGACTCCACGGAGAAGTCGAGGTCGTCGAGCACGGTGTTGGACCCGAAGCGCTTGGTGACGTGGTCCAGGCGGATCAGCTCGCTGCCGTCCACCGGCGGGTTGGCGTGGGCGTCGAGGTCCTTCGTCAGGGGCGTGTCAGCGGACAAGGCGTCGCTCCAGGGCTCGGATCAGCAGGGAGGCGGGGTAGGAGATGACGATGAAGGCCACCCCGATCACGGTGATGGGCTCGGTGAACTGGAAGTGCTGCTGCGAGAAGAGCCGGGCCTGCCCCAGCAGCTCCAGCACGGTGATCGCCATCAGGATCGGGGTGTCCTTGAGCATCGCGATCACGTAGTTGCCCAGCGCCGGGACCACCCGGCGGATCGCCTGCGGCAGGATCACCGCGGTCCAGGTCCGGCGCACCGGCAGGTTCAGCGCGGTCGCCGCCTCCCACTGGCCGACGGGCACCGCCTCGATACCCGCGCGGTAGACCTGCATCGTGTACGTCGAGTAGTGCAGCCCGATCGCGAAGACACCGGTGGTCAGGGCGGAGAAGGTCAGCCCCCACTCCGGCAGCACATAGAAGAGGAAGAACAGCTGCACCAGCAGCGGGGTGTCCCGTACGAACTCGGTGACCACCCCCACCGGCCAGCGCACCCAGCGAGATGGGGTCCGCATCAGCAGCGCCCACACCAGCCCCAGCCCGAACGAGATCAGCGACCCGAAGAGCAGCGCCTGAAGACTGACCACCAGGCCGTCCCAGAAGTACGGCATGAAGTCGCTCACGGCGTTCCAGTCCCAGGTCACGAGACCCCACCTCCGACACCCACGGCCCGGACCCGCTGGGACTCGGTGCTCGCGGGCCCCTTGCCGATCCCGGCCTTCAGCTTCTTCTCCAGTCCGCGCATCAGCCGGGTGAGGGTGAAGGCGATCACGAAGTAGATCAGCAGGACGTACGTGTAGATCTCCGCGCTCTGCTGCAGCGCGAGCCGCACCAGGTTGGCGCTGAAGGTCAGATCACCCATGCCCATGACCGACACCAGGGCGGTGCCCTTGAGCAGTTCGACCAGCAGGTTGCAGAAGGACGGGATCATCTCCGGCACCGCCTGCGGCAGCAGGATCAGTCGCATCCGCTGCCAGGGCGTGAAGCTCAGCGCGACACCACTCTCCTGCTGCGCCGGGTCGACCGCGCTCAGCGCCCCGCGCACGATCTCCGAGCCGTACGCCCCGTAGGTCAGGCCGAGCGCGAGCGTGCCCGCCCACAGCGGGACCAGCTGCCAGCCGAAGGCGACCGGCAGCACGAAGAACACCCAGAAGATCATGACGAGGGCGGAGGTGCCGCGAAACACCTCGGTGTAGAAACCCGCGAGGAAGCGGACGATCCACAGCCGATGGGTACGGGCGATGCCGACGACGAACGACACGGCGGTCGCCAACAGTGCGCTGAGGGCGAGGAGTTGGACGGTGGTCCAGATCCCCTCGATGACGAGTTCCCAGAGTCCTGAGGTCATCCGCCGCAGAGCTCCTTCGCGGTGAGGTCCGTCATCTCGGCCCTGGTGAACCCGAAGGGCCGCAGGATGCGGAACAACTCCCCGCTCTTCTTGAGCCGTTGCAGCTCGACGTTGAAGGCGTCGCGCAGCTTCGTCTCGGTCGGCCGGAACGCGAACGCGCCCCCGTCGATCCGCGGTTTCCCGTCGACGAGCGGCGCGAAGGGCCGGGTCGACTCCGCCTTCGCCGACTTCTGCACGACGGCGCGGGTGGTGAGCGCCGTGCCGGCAAAGACGTCAACTCGCCCTGCTTCCACGGCGTTCAGCCCGGCGACCTGGTCCGGCACGATCAGGATGTCGCCCTGCTTGTACCCGGCGTCGACGGCGTGCTGGATCTGCGCGTACCCGGTGCCGGTGGCGAACTTCGCCTTCTTCGTGACGACGTCCTTGTAGTCGTGCAGCCCCTTCGGATTGCCCTTGCGGACGACGAACGCGTCGAGCACCTGGTAGTCCGGATCGGCGAAGACGACCTGCTCACAGCGTTCCGGGGTCACGTACATCCCGGCGGCCACGACGTCGAACTGCTGCGAGTTCAGCCCCGGGATGAGCGAGCCGAACTCGGTGGGCACGGGCTGCACCTTGTCGACGCCGAGCCGCTTGAAGACCGCCTTCGCCAACTCCGGTGCCTCACCGGTCAGTTGACCGTCCTTGTCGATGTATCCGAACGGGATCTCACCCGCTATTCCCAGCCGTACGACGCCCTGCGCCTTCAGCCGGCCGAGGAGATCACCGCCGCTCGTGGTCGACACGGTGGCCACACGGCTGCAGCCGGCCGCGCCCAGCGCACCGGCCGCCGCCACCCCGGCGAGCACTGCCCGACGGGTGTGACCCGGCGTGTGACCGGATGTGTGTCTGTCGTTCCCATGTGGTGGAGCCATGGGCGCGCAGCTACCCGACCGCATCCGGGTTATGCACCCTGGAAGGCATGACGGATCACTTCATCGAGGTCTCACTCGCAAAGCGGAACGTCCACTGCCGGGCAAAACTGCTGGTAGACCGCGCGCCCCTGACCTGCGCGGCCATCTGGAACGCACTCCCGCTCGCCGGCGACGTCTACCACGCCAAGTACGCCCGCAACGAGATCTACGCCCTTTTCCCGCCCTTCGCGGAAACGGAACCCCTGCTGGAGAACCCCACGGTCACTCCCATACCGGGCGACCTCTGCTATTTCGCCTTCGCCGGCACCGAACTCGGCACGAAGGCCTACGGCTACGACCGCGAGGTCGGCCCCGGCACGACGGTCGTCGACCTGGCCCTGTTCTACGAACGCAACAACCTGCTGCTCAACGGCGATGTGGGCTGGGTGCCGGGGATCGTCTGGGGCGAGGTGGTCGAGGGGCTGGCGGAGATGGCGGAGGCGTGCAACGACCTGTGGCGGTCGGGGGCGGCGGGGGAGACGCTCAGCTTCCGGCGGGTCTAGGCCGTCGGCGGGACGGCCTCGTCCAGCGCGTGCGCCGCCCGCAGCACCAGGTCGTCCCGATAGCGCGCCCCCACGATCTGCATCCCGATCGGCAGCCCGTCCCCGTCGCTCCCCACCGGGACGGTGGCGGCGGGCTGCTGGGTCAGGTTGAAGGGGTACGTGAACGGGGTCCAGCCGGTCCAGCGGCGGTGCCCGGCGCCTTTGGGCACCTCAACTCCCGCCTCGAACGCGGTGATCGGGAGGGTCGGCGTGACCAGGAGGTCGTAGCGCTCGTGGAACAGGCCCATACGACGGCCGAGTTCCATGCGGACGTCCACCGCCGCCAAGTAGTCCAGGGCCGAGAAACCCGCCCCCGTCGCGCAGATCTCCCGCAGCCCGGGATCGAGCAACTCCCTTTGCTGCGGCGCCAGTTTCTGGGTCACCCGGGCCGCCCCGCTGAACCACAGGGTGTGAAAGGCGTCCACCGGGTCCGTGAAGTCGGGGTCAGTCTCCTCGACGTACGCGCCGAGTGCGGCCAGCCGCTCCACACCCCGCCGTACTGCCGCCGCGACCGCCGGACGCACCGCGACCTGCCCGCCGAGGGAGAGGGAGTACGCGATCCGCAGACCCCGCACGCCTTTCGTGAGCCCCTCCGTGAACGAGATGGGCGGGCGGTCGAGGCCTGACCAGTCGCGGGCGTCCGGTACGCCGATCACGTCCAGCATCAGCGCCGCGTCCGCCGCGTCCCGGGTCATCGGGCCGACGTGCGACAGCGTGCCGAACGCGCTCGCGGGATACACGGGGACCCTGCCGTACGTCGGCTTCAGTCCGAAGATCCCGCAGAAGGACGCGGGGATTCGGACGCTGCCGCCGCCGTCCGTGCCGAGCGACAACGGGCCCGCGCCCAGGGCAATGGCCGCCGCGCTGCCGCCACTTGAACCACCCGCCGTGCGCGCCGGGTCGTGCGGGTTGCGGGTGATGCCGGACAGCGGGGAGTCCGTGACACCCTTCCAACCGAACTCCGGGGTCGTCGTCTTGCCGAGGAACACCGCGCCGTGCTCGCGCAGCCGGGCGACGGAGGGCGCGTCCTCGTCCCAACTGCCCTGCTCGGCAATAGTCCTGGAGCCGCGCAGGGTGGGGGTGCCGCGCTGGAGCAGGATGTCCTTGACGGTGACCGGTACCCCGTCCAGCAGCCCGGCCGGCTCCCCGCGTCGCCAGCGCTCCGCCGACTCGGCCGCCCTCGCCAACGCACCCTCCGCGTCGAGCCGTACGAACGCGTTCACGGCGGGCTGGATCTCCTCCGCCCGTTCCAGGGTCGCGCGGGTCGCCTCCACGGGACCGAACTCCCTTCTGCGGTAGCCGTCGAGGAGTTCCACGGCGGTCAGCTCGGTGAGTTCGGTCGTCATCCGGCCCTCCAGAGTGGGGAGTTCAGTGCCCTGGTACGTACCCGCGCTTCTTGTCGACCACGTTCGGCAGCGGCTTGCCCGCCTCCCATCTCTCGTACGCCGCCACGAACTGCGCGCCGAGTTCGTCCCGCCAGCCGACCGTGTCGCCGCTCATGTGCGGGGAGACGATCAGCCCCGGTACGTGCCACAACGGGCTGTCGGGGGTGAGGGGTTCGGCCTCGAAGACGTCCAGGGCGGCGCCCGCGATCCAGTGCTTGGTGAGGGCCTCCGCGAGCGCGTTCTCCACGACGAGTTGGCCCCGGCCCACGTTGATGAAGCGTGCCGAAGGCTGCATGCAGCCGAAGCGGCGGGCGTCGAACATGCCGCGCGTGTCGTCGGTGAGCGGTGCCGCCGAGATCACCCAGTCGGCGCGGGCCATCAGCCGGTCGAGTTCGCCGGGGCCGTGGATGCCGGTGCGCGGGGTGCGGCCGACGAGCGCGGTCGTCACGCCAAGTGCCTTGAGGGTACGGACGATTGCCCGCCCTATCGGTCCGGAGCCGACCACGCACGCGCGGGTTCCGGCCACCCGCTGTGCCTCGCGGTGCCGCCAGGTCCGCTCCCGCTGGAGGTCCAGCGTCCTCGGCAGATCCTTGGCCATCGCGAGGACGAGGGCGGCGACGTACTCGGCGATCGGCTGGTCGAAGACGCCGCGCGCGTTCGTCACCACCGTGTCGGAGTCGGCGAGTTCGGGGCACATCAGGTGGTCCACGCCCGCGCTGGCGGTGTGTACCCAGCGGGGGCGCGGGCCCTCACCGGGCCAGGCGGCGCGTACCGCGTGCGAGGTGAAGTCCCACACCAACAGGACGTCGGCGGAGGGCAGTTGATCCGCGAGCGTCGACTCGTCGGCGTGGGCGATCCGTACCCGCCCGGTGAGCTTCCCGAGGCGGGGGAGCGGGTCGGCGTCCAGGACGAGAACGGTGGGCAGGGCGGCGGGAGTTGCGGTCATGCGGAGCCGTTTCTCGCGGGAAACAACCGGGTGCGGCCGTCTGACATGCGCGGATTGACCACGCTCGCACTCGAACCTACCTTCGTCAACACGGACGCCCGCACGGACCGTTGTCACCCCGTTTCTCTTGGTGAGGCCGGTGCAGCCATGCATGTTTCCTTCCTGGGCGGACCCCGCCCGCAGCGCGGTGTCGGTGTCGTCGCCCCCTTCGACTTCGCGCTGGACCGCGAGCTGTGGCGCTGGGTCCCGGACGACATCTCGCTGCACCTCACGCGGACGCCGTTCGTGCCCGTCGAGGTGAGCCTCGACCTGGCCCGCCTGGTCAGCGAGCACGAGACCCTGCACGACGCGGTCCGCACGCTGAACGCGATCGCCCCCGAGGTCGTCGCGTACGCCTGCACCTCCGGGAGCTTCGTCGGCGGGATCGCCGGGGAGCGCGCGATGTGCGAGGCGATGACCCGGGCCGGCGAGGTCCCGTCCCTGACCACCTCGGGCGCCCTCCTCGCCGCCCTCACCGAGCTGGGCGCCCGCCGGATCGCCCTGGTCACGCCGTACACGGTGTCCGTCACCCAGTCCCTGGAGGACTACCTCGCCGAGGCCGGCGTCGAGGTCACCGGCCGCGCCTTCATGGGCCTGACCCGGCACATCTGGAAGGTGCCGTACCGGGACGTCGTCGACATGGCCCGCCAGGCCGCCCGCGGCGCGGCCGACGCGCTCTTCATCAGCTGCACCAACCTTCCGACGTACGACGTGATCCCCCAGCTGGAGGCAGAACTGCGCATACCGGTGATATCGGCCAACCAGGTCACGATGTGGGCAGCTCTCCGCCGACTGGGTACGCGTGCCGTGGGCCCCTATCAGGCGCTGCTGGACGAATCCGCGCGCCGCCAAGGGCCGGTACTGCCGGAAGAACACCAGGAAGGCTGGTCATGACCGCACTCGGATTCCTCTACCCGGGCCACTCCGCCGAGGACGACTACCCGCGCATCGAACAGCTCCTCGGCAGCGACGTCCGCCTCGACCTCGTCCACACGGACATCGGCGAGGACGCGCACCGCGTCGACGCGCTCCTGGAGATGGGCTCCCCCGAGCGGCTCACGGCAGGCGTCGAACAGCTCCGCCTGTCCGGCGCCGAGGCCGTCGTCTGGGCGTGCACCAGCGGCAGCTTCGTCCACGGCTGGGAGGGCGCCCACGACCAGGTCCGCGCCCTGGCCCGGGCGGCGGGCCTGCCGGCGTCGTCGACGTCCTTCGCCTTCGTGTACGCGGCGAAGGAGCTGGGGGTGCGCCGGGTGGCCGTAGGCGCGACGTATCCGGACGACGTGGCGGCGCTCTTCGCGGACTTCCTGCGCGCCGGGGGAGTGGAACCGGCCGTGGTGCGCGCCTCCGGCGTCATCACCGCGGCGGAGGTCGGCACCTGGGGCTACGACGAGGTGCTCGCCCTGGCCCGGTCGGTGGACGGCCCGGACATCGAGGCGATCCTCCTCCCCGACACGGCCCTGCACACGGCCGCCCACCTCACGGACCTGGAGAAGGAACTGGGCAAGCCGGTCCTCACCGCCAACCAGGTCACGGTCTGGGAGGCCCTGCGACTGGCGGACCGCAAGGTCAACGCGCCGCAGCTGGGCGCGCTGTTCACGAAGGAGCCCCTCGTGCAGGTCGGCTGAGCCGTCCGGCCCGGTTCCGGGAATAAAGCGGAGACAGCCTCCTGTTACGCCGGGAAGGACACCGCACAGCTCACAACAGGAGGCACCCACCGTGGCGGCAGACGACGAGATCCGGGGTACGACCGACGAGATCAGGGGTACGGCACTGGGCACCGCCCCCGTCCCCCTCTCCGTACTGGACCTGGTGACCGTGGGCGCCGGCCGCACCGCCACGGAGGCGCTCGGCACCAGCGTGAAGATCGCCAAGCTCGCCGAGTCGCGCGGTTTCCACCGCTACTGGGTCGCCGAGCACCACTCGATGCCGGGCGTGGCCTCCTCCTCGCCCGCCGTGATCCTGGCGCACCTCGCCGCCCACACGGACCGCATCCGCCTCGGCTCGGGCGGCGTCATGCTCCCGAACCACGCGCCGCTCGTCATCGCGGAGCAGTTCGGCACCCTGGAGGCACTCGCCCCGAACCGCGTCGACCTCGGCCTCGGCCGCGCCCCCGGCACGGACGGCGCCACCGCGGCGGCCCTGCGCCGGACCGAACGCCTCAACGAAGGCGCCGACGACTTCCCCGAGCAACTGGCCGAGCTGACCCGCTTCTTGGACGACGACTTCCCGGACGGCCACCCCTACGCCCGTATCCACGCGGTCCCCGGACCGATCCAGTCGACCTCGCCCGGCGGCGTCCAGTCCCCGCACCGCCCGCCGATCTGGCTCCTCGGCTCCTCCGGCTTCAGCGCCCGCCTCGCCGGCATGCTCGGCCTGCCCTTCGCCTTCGCGCACCACTTCTCGGCGCAGAACACCATCCCGGCGCTCGACCTCTACCGCGAGTCCTTCCGGCCGAGCGCGGTGCTCGACGCGCCGTACGCCCTGATCGGTGTCTCCGCCCTCGCCACCGACGACGAGAAGGAAGCCCGCCGCCAGGTGCTGGCCGCCGCCCTCAACATGGTCCGGCTGCGCACCGGCCGCCCCGGCCTCGTGCCCACCCCCGAAGAGGCCGAGGCGTACGAATTCAGCCCCATGGAGCGGGAGTTCATCACCTCCTGGAACGCCAACGTCATCCACGGCACCGCCGACCAGGTCCGCGACGGCCTCGACGACCTCCAGAAGCGCACCGGCGCCGACGAGTTGATGCTCACGTCCCACGCCCACAACGGCGACCTGCGCCTGCGCTCGTACGAACTGATCGCCGACGCCTACGGATTGACGGTCGATCAGGAAGCCTGATTGCAGGCCTTCGTCCCCAGCAACTCGGAGATACGATCCGGCGCCACCGGACGGGAGTACAGCCACCCCTGTCCGGTGTCGCAGCCGATCCGCCGCAGCCGGGCCGCCTGCGCCGAGGTCTCCACGCACTCGGCGGTCACCGACAGGCCCAGCCGGTGGGCGAGTTGGATCATCGCCTCGACGATGACCTCGTCGGCCGGGTTCGGCGGGACGCCCTCCCCTTCGTACTGGAACCCCCGTACGAAGGAGCCGTCCAACTTCAGGACGGAGACCGGGAGTCGGCTCAGGTACGCCAGGTTCGAGTAACCGGTGCCGAAGTCGTCGATGGCGATGTGCACGCCCATGTCGCTGAGCGCCTGGAGGGCCTGCAACGGCCGGCCCGCCGAGCCCATCACCGCGGACTCGGTCAGCTCCAACTGCAGCAGATGCGGGGCGAGTCCGGTCTCGGCGAGGGTCTGCGCCACGTCCGCGACCAGGTCCGAGTCCCACACCTGGCGTACGGCCACGTTGACGCTCACGAAGATCGGCGGCTCGTCCGGGTGGTCCAGCTGCCAACGGCGGGCCTGGCGGCAGGCGGTGACCAGGACCCAGCGGCCGAGCTGCACGATCGAGCCGTCCTCCTCGGCCAGTCCGATGAACCGATTCGGCGTCAGCATGCCGAACTGCGGGTGGTTCCAGCGCACCAACGCCTCGACCCCGCGCAGCCGTCCGTTCTCCATCCCCACCAACGGCTGGTACTCCAGGGCGAATTCACCCCGCTCGATGGCCGGGCGGAGCGTGGAGGCGAGCGCCTGGCGGGTCATGCGGTGCGCGTTGCGCTCCGGATCGAACAGCGTCCAGCGGGACTTGCCGTCGGCCTTCGCCCAGTACAGCGTCGTGTCGGCGGCCTGCATCAGACCGGTCGCCGTCGTACCGGCCGCCTGTCGCTCGACCACACCGATCGACGCCGACAGCGACAGCCGCTGCCCGGACAGGTTGAACGGCGCCTGCAACGCCTTCAGCACCGACTCGGCGAGATCGGCCAGTTGATCGGTGCCGGTCGAGTCCTCGACGAGCAGCGCGAACTCGTCCCCGCCCAGCCGCGCCACCAGCGGGGACGTGGCCCGGGCGTACCCCGCCTCGTCCGCACACCGCGTCAGCCGCTCGGCCACGGCGGCGAGCAGCCGGTCGCCGACCCGGTGCCCGAGCGTGTCGTTGACCGCCTTGAAGCCGTCCAGATCCAGATAGCACAGGCCGATCCGCCCGGTGCCGCCCTGCTCGTACGACTCCGCCTCCAGCGCGGCCGACAGCCGCTCGAAGAACAGGGTGCGGTTGGGCAGCCGGGTCACCGGGTCGTGCATCTCCAAGTGCCGTAGCCGCGCCTGGAGTTCACGGCGGGCACTGATGTCGGTGAGTGACAGCAGCACACCGTGTTCCTCCGTCGGCAGTGGCGCCACGGTCACCTGCGCCCACAGCACCTGCCCGTCGGGGTGCTTGACCCGGCGGGTGCAGCTCAGCTTGGCCTGCCGGCCGCGCAGCACCTCGCGATAGGCGTGCCAGGTGCGCGCGTCCGCCTTCAGGTCCACCAGATCGGCCGCGACCAGCCCGGTGAGCGCGGCACCCCCCTTGCCGAGCAGCGCACCGAACGTGTCGTTCGCGCTGACGACCAGACCGTCACGGTCCACGACGGCCATGGCGAGGGGGGCCGCGGAGAAGGCGGACCCGAGTCGGCCGCCCTCGGACGACTCGGTACGAGGCGATGCCTCGGCGCTACTCTCTGTTACGGCCGGCCGGATGAGGTCTGCCGCGGGCGCCGGCCCTTCGGACGTTCCGCTCACCGCTCGCTCCCGCAGTGCACTCGATCTTCGGATGGGTCTCGTCGGGATGGCCGACCGGGTGGGAGGCCGCCGCGCCGTGTCCGTGCAGGAAAGTGTGCCGATCATAGAGGTTGGCCCCCGGCCCTTCCAGCCACTGTCCAGTGTCCCGGAACAACGGCCGGTTCCGGCAGATCGATTCCGCCCGCACCTGGACGGGTTCTTCAAATGGCCGACCACATGTGACGTTCCGTGAGTGTTTCCGGATGTCGGCCCGGGCGTGTCTCAGCCATCCCGAGCGGCCCCCTCACTCATCTGGTGCAGATAAACAGGGCGTACCCCAACAAACCATCACAGGCTGGGTGTCGGTGTCCCGCGAACCGCTCCCGGAGGTCCAACGTGCCGTGTCAGCTCCCCCTCAAGGGGCTCTCCCGTACGGCGCTCAGGGGGCTCGCCCAGTGGCGGACGCGACCCGGACTGCGCGGTACCGCGGCCGTGTTCACCACGATGTCCGCGCTCGCCGCGACCTCGATCATGTCCAGCCAGTCGATCGCCGAGCCGTTCTCCACCACGTCCTGCGCCCTCAAACGCACCGACGCCCACCACTCGGAGGGCCTCGACACCTGGAACACCGCCTACGCGCGCCCCACCCGCCCGCTCGACGCGGTCATGATCTTCCTCTCCTTCCCCGACGCGACCCCGCGCACCACCCCCGCCGAACTTGCCGCCGACCACTTCCCGGCCACCACCCGCTTCTACGAACGCGCCTCCTACGGCAGGTTCACCCTGCGCCCGCACCCGCTGCGGAACTGGATCCGGATGCCGCATCCGTCGACGTCGTACGCCATACAGCGCGACTGGAACCCGGTGAACCGGGCCGCGTACCTCCGCGACGCGCTCGCCGCCTCCGACCCGCAGGTCGACTTCTCGCGATACGACGTCGTCTACTTCGTGGCCGATCCGGACGCGCCCGGTGTGGACTCGGACGCGACGAAGGTCGTGAACCTCGACACCCCGCTGCGGGCCGACGGCACGGACGTCCGGCGGGTCGTCACGGTGTTCGAGAAGCACCCGCCGGACCGGCTCGTCCTCGCCCACGAGACGGGCCACGTCTTCGACCTGCCCGACCTCTACCACCGGCCGGCGGACGGCAAGGGCGACTGGGACACCTACGTCGGCGACTGGGACCTGATGGGCAGCCAGTTCGGCCTCGCGCCGGACCTGTTCGCCTGGCACAAGTGGAAGCTGGGCTGGCTGGACCCGCGCCAGGTGGTGTGCGTACGGGGCACCGCGCCGACCCGGCTGACCCTGGAACCTCTCGACGCCGGGCCCGGTACGGCGGGCTCGGCGGGATCGCCGGCCTTCGGACTCGGACTCGGCACCAAACTGGCCGTGGTGCGCACCGGCACCGACAGCGCGCTGGCCTTCGAGGCACGCAGCCCCGTCGGCAACGACGGCACGGCCTGCAAACAGGGCATCCTCGTGTACCGGGTGCGCAGCGGCGCGGCGTCCGGGGGCGGCCCGATCGAGGTCGTCGACGCCCACCCACGCACCGAGGCCTGCTGGGAGACGTCGGTCTATCCACCCCTCGCCGACGCCCCGGTCAGCCTGGGCGAGAGCTTCACCGTGCCCGGCGACAACGTGAAGGTGGAGGTGAAGGGGCGCACGGATTCGGGGGCTTGGACGGTGACGATCACGCCGGGGGAGCCGGGAAGCTGATCCCGAGTGCCGGGTACGTCAAAGGGCCCCTCGTTCTCACGAGGGGCCCTTCACAGGTGCGCCGCCAGGGACTCGAACCCCGGACCCGCTGATTAAGAGTCAGCCGGACGACGAGCCGGATGATGCCGAATGAGTCCGGGATCGTTCGTTCTCGCAGGTCAGCAGGTGTCTGGCGCTACCGGCCTCATGCGGGGTAGTTCAGGACCGTCCGGCGGCGCCGTTAGCCCGGCGCTAGCACGACAGGCACGAGCGTCGTCATGAATACCTCGTCGATTGACCTGTACGCCGTGCTCGGGGTCCCGACGGATGCGGACCTGGCCGCCATCCGCAAGGCCTTCCGCGCCTGTATGCGGCAGACCCATCCTGATGGCCGATCGTCCGAGGAAGCGGCGGTGGCCCATGAGGAGATGGTCCTGCTCAACCTGGCGTACGAGACGCTGAAGGACCCAGGCAAGCGAGCTGTCTACGATCTCGACCGCCGGACGGCAGGCAACGCGAAGCGCGAGCAGCACCGCGAGCCGACTTCACCGCCAACTCCGCAGCCGCGAGTCATCGTGGTTGATCCCGAGGTAGCGGATTTCGGGTCCGTCGCCATCGGCGAGACATGCGACAGGGTCGTCACGGTGAGACTCAGCGACAACTCGACCATCCGGTACGCGTGGGCACTGAACGACTACGGCGACTTCTGGCAGGTAGTCGAGCCACGGCCATATCGCGATGTCTCAGCGGTGAGGCTGCGGCTTCGAGTCCGACCGTTGTCGGCACACGATGAGCTTGGCCCCCGCAGCGACCGGCTCCGGATCATGGTTGACGACCTCGTAGTGGTGGTGCCGGTCTCTATAGCCGTCGTGGCAGCGCCTCCACCCCCTCCTCCGGCTCCACCACCGAAGCCGCGGGTCATCGTCCTGAACCCTCGGCGCATCAACTTCGGGTCGCTGTGGCCTGGCATGAAGACACAGGAGCAGGTTGTAGTAGAGGCCAGCTTCGACGACGGTTCGCCGATCAGCAGCGCGCGCGTCCTCAACCCAACCGGTGCGTTCTGGCACGTGACGTCCGAGGCCGCCGTGGGCGGTACAACCCGCTTCATCGTCCGTATCCAGCGCGGTCCGGTTGCTCCTGATCAGCCTCGCCGTCAGCTCACCGAGCAAGTACAGATATGTCTGGACGGCGTCATTGAAACGGTCTGGGTGACCGCGTTCATCACAGCGCCGCCGGCGCCTCGCCTTACCCTCGCTAACTGGCGTGACTTCCGGCTGACGCTTTTGGGCTGGTTCATGCTCCTCAGCTTGCTGTTGCTACTGGGGTCCATCGCGTTCAGCGGCGTGTACGCGTTGCTGAACGCGGCTCCCTGCGACTCGGGGACCAGCCGACGCCCTCCGATGTCGGGCATCGCTGCTCTCCAAGATCAGCCCACCTCTGCGCCGCAATCAGCTGTCGACGCCATCCTGTGGAGTGTTCCGCAAGCAGGTGACTCAGCCAGCGGCTTGCCTCCTACAGTTCCTGCCGTCGTCATAGTGTCACGGAATGTAACATAAACCGTTTGAGCGATTCGACTGCTCCGTCATTCTTCCTTTGTCTTTCAGTACTGCCACCTGCGCGAAAAGGAATTTGGCAACTACAGGGCGACCAACTTCCTCAGGAGGGCGGAGGTGGCTTAACTTTGAAGATCTCTTTTATCCCGTCTTCGTTTGTGCTGGCAATGAATGGGCCAACTCCTCGCTCGTTAGAAGGATCCGAAAATGCTGTAGTTACTACAGGTATATCTATATCGTGGAAATCGACCACTGTGCCACCTGCGAGTGTAAGCGGTATCAGATATGCGGCATCGTGCAGCTTTATTTTGTGGGGCTCAATGATGACACCTAGTTCGCCCAGAAGCAGAGGCGTTACGAATGGATTCCCTCCCAGTGTTGACAGCCAGCGCTGCTCCTCTTTGGGTGCATTTGAATCGGGTTCGCTGGTGAGATTAAATCTCGAAATTACATCCCGCCACCGCTTGACAGTAGAGGCTACAACCGCAACACGTCGTAGTTTTGCTCCGTGCAACGGAGTACCATTAGGTTTTCCTACCTGTTTGCCGAATCCCGGATCGTCTCCGCTCCCGGCGCTATTGTTGAGATATTCATCCCGTCCTTCGAGCGATGGCCAGTTGAAGTCGGAAGGCCAGTCAATCCACACCTCGCCGATACTTCCACCGAAGTGCTCCCAGCTCACGATCGTTCCATCGGAAGACGCAATCGCCCCAGCCAAGTGGTTATATTTATCATTTTTGTATTCTTCGAAGTACAGTACTACGGCGTAAGCGCCTAGGGCTGTAAATGCGTTTGTAGTCCCATCGAGTGGGTCACATCTAGCGTAGAGCCTTCCCTGTGTCGGGAAATCATTTGTGCTAGATTCTTCGCTGAAATACTGAACTTCAGGCACGCGTGCACGAACCAGGTTTCCGAGATAGTCGTTCATGACGACATCTATCTTCGTCGGAGGGTACCCGCGTTGTCCAGCGATCGCGCTACTGGCGTGAGGGTTTACGTCTCCGGATAGAAGCTGGGTGCGCAACTCGGATCGAGCCTTGTTGATTCCGTTAGCTACGACGTCGATGGCTATATTCCTGTACTCGTTGACGCGTGCTCCTGTGCTCTTCGCCATGGTGTTCTCCAGCTTCAGGTGTTGCAATATATTTGCACGTGTGTTAAATTTATCGATTCCCTCTTTTCTGCCGAGTAGTATCAGTGTGGCCGCCAGCGAGCAGTGGGCTGGCGGCCACACTGATAACCCTTGCACACGCATTCGGCGTGAGCGTCAGAGTGTGGCAGATTATTGAGGGAAATATATGACGACTCGCCAAAGGGGAGTCATTCATTCCCCGGAAGAACTGATCGTGGGAGAGCAGTACTGCGTTGAGAATACGTACCACGATGAGTCACCTCTGGGTGGTCGCCCGTTTACGGTGGTATCGCTACCTTTTTGGGCCTACAACATGGTTGCCCGAGAAGTGCAGCTGCACATTGCGATCCTGCTCGATGATGAAATCTCGCCGTCATCACCAAACAACGAGAGCTGCGAAGCTTTTGCAATGCCACTCACTCGCATGGGGCTGGTCTCGTGCGGCAATAACAATGTGACCATTCGGCACTCGAAGTGCTGAAATTTGCCCAGTCGACTTTTCGTTGACTGGGCATCTTACTTTCCACTGGTTACCTTTCCCTGTCCGGGATCGAATAAGGCGAGCCTGGATCCGCTAGAGCGTGCCCTCATTCCACCGTGCGCCTAGTAGGTTTGTCGCGCAACTTGGGATGACGGTTGCGCTCGTACCGTGTAGCGAGGCGGCGAGATCCTCTCCTCACACGGCCTGGTGAGAGGATCCAGGGCTGGGAGTTTGTGTTTTGCAGTTGGCCTTGCGGCGACGCCAGCTCAACACGTATCGAGAGTGTTCCCCGCACCATCGGTAGACGACCTGCGAGTTCATTGGCAGCCCGGACTCATGCTCACGCCGAGCTTCGATCAGTGGACCGAGGTAGCTGACGAGCTTGTTGACCGTGTTGAGCGGCACGCACGTGGCGGTTGCGAGCGACTGGTAGTCGGTGGCTTGCCCGGCCGCAATGGCACCCGCCAGGCGAGCCGCAGTGTGGCCTCGGCGGCCGTGGCTGAAGTAGCTGTCGAGTGACGGACAAGTCAGGTGCTGGCCAATGGGGAACCTCGTCTTCGGCAGAGTGCGACCAGCTGCCGCGATCTGGACGGCTTCGACCGGTGGGCCGAAGCCGGCGGCTTTCTGAACAACACCGACGACCTCGGGCTGGGTGATGGCTTCTTCGAGGTGGTCGCGCTCGATGCCATGGCCGTGGAGGGCCATGATCATGGGGGCGCTGCGGTTGCTCTCTCGCAAGAGCTTGAGAACGTCCAGGCCGTCGAAGACGTACTCGTAGACCGGGTCCATCCAGATGAGATCGGCCACGACGGCGTCGAAGCGGACTCGACCCACGATGGCGTGGTGGACGCTGTCGGGATCGGTGGCCACGACGATGGTGGCGTGCGGGAGTGCTTCCGTCAGGACTGAGCCGAGAAGTTTGCCCAGCGCGGAAGCGACGAGGACGCGCAGCCCGTCTTCCACAAGGCTAATGGTCAGTCAGATAGCAGGGATCGGCAAGTTTTTGCTGGTCAGACGAAGAACCGGTAGAGCTGGGCTGGTCTGGCTGTGGAAATGTGGATTGCCCTCCTGTATCTCCGCCGACGGATGGTCATCCTGAACTCACCGAATTCTTCGGTGAGAGAGGCCCCGCCAAACCCGTGGCCGTGTGGCCTCCCTCGGTCTCCGCTTCGGCCCGCTTACGCGCTACCCGTGTGCCCAGGGCCGCCTGCATCGAGGAACACATCATGGAAGAGAACTCTGTTTCCACTGGTCGGGATGGCCAGGTGGCTGAGCTGAAGGCAACCGTCGCCCGGTACGAAGAGCTACGCAGCAGCACGCACCTCGGCACCGCGGCCGTCACGATGGCCGGCTCCCGGCTGCGGGCCATGATCATGGCCAAGCAGCTCATCAGCGTGGAGCCGAGCGAATTGCTCGAAGCGGCTTACAACGAAGCCACGATCATCCTCGGCCTCCTCGAAGACCTGGCTGAGGCACTGGCCACCTTCGACGGCGAGGCGTGAGCGGTCATGTCACCGCACGAAAAGACCGCTATCCGCATCATCGCGGCGGCCTTCGCCGTCATCGTGGTTGGCCAGTTCCTGTGCGGCATCTTCGGCTACCTCGTAGCCCTGGTCGTGCTCTGCCTGCTAGCCATTCGCTTCCTCGGCCGTCGCTAGACGTTCGTAAAGGCTGTCGCTAATTAGTCCGGCGGTAGCTGAACTAACGCGCCAAAAGAGCACTCGAAAAGCCCACTCGCACCAGATGTAGGGCCTTAAAGTAATTGACTTTTCGGCCCTGCCGTGCTATAATTGATGGGTGAAGTTGCAATGAGTCTACTTGCGCTTCGCATAACTGCCACCAAATTCGCCCTGGCGGATTTTTGTGGCCAAGGGGGGTGGATGCTCAATGAAGCACCACGCAAACTCTGGCCCGTCTCGGCCATAGGTGTCCCTTATCCGCTGCCTCCGCACACTGGAGGCCGTCCATGAGCGACACGACAAGGTTCGTCGCAAGCGCCGCGCTCTTCAGCGCCACCATCGCAATTATTCTCATCTTGCGCTGTCGCGACCAGCTGACCCGAGACACCGCCCGAGTAACGTACCGACTCGGCTTTCCGCGTGACCTGACCATTGGGCAGGTGACGGCCTTCCTGCACGCCCTGACCCGGCTGCGGCCGTCTCGCGGTTGGCTCTTTGGCCGCGACAGCGTCGTGTTCGAGTCGGTCGGCTGGCCTGGCCGCATCGAGCATCGGCTCCGGCTGCCCAAGCACCAGGCGGACGTGCTGCTGCGCCAACTGCGCGGCATCGTGCCCAACCTGCGGGCCACCCTCATTGACATCCCGGCCCTGCCCCCGGCCCAGTGGCTGCGGCGCATCCGTCTGACCACGACCGCTCGGCCGTTGCGAACGGATGCCCCCGAGGTGTTCACCACCGCTGTGCTCAGTGCCCTGCAACCACTAGCGAGAGACGAAACCATCGTCTACCAGCTCGTGGTCTATCCCGTCCGAACGCCACAGCTGCCGTTGGCCAGGCGGCGCACCTCGGGCTCCAGCCTGGTGCCGACCTGGCTGCAAAGCCTGGGCCAGTGGCTCACGGCCACGCCGCCCGCAACTCTGGACAAGCAAGCCGCGGCCGACTTCAAGGCGAAGACGGCTGAACCGTGGTTTGCCGTCGTCGGAACCGTCGGCGCAGCAGCAGGAGGCCAGTCGCGGGCTCACCTCCTGGTCGGCCGGCTTATGGCCTCACTGCACCAGCTGGACCAGAACGGGGCTGCTCTCGTTCCTCGCTGGTTGCCACGCAGGGCCGCCGATTGGCTGGCTCTGGGTGCGACCGGAAACACCACGGCCCCCGTCTACGTCAACGCCCGTGAGGCCGCCACGATGCTCGGCTGGCCATTGGCCGGCCCGACGATGCAGGGCTTGGCGCTCACCGGAGTCCGGTCGTTCCCGCCGGTGCCCGAGCTGCCGTCGTACGGCCGCATCCTCGGTACCGCCACCTACGACGGACTCCAGCGGACCATAGCGATGTCAGCCGCTGACGGCCTGATGCACCAGCTCGTCACCGGCCCCACCGGCTCCGGCAAGTCCACGCTGCTACTCAATGAGTTGGCTCAGGACATCCAGGCCGGTCGGGGCATCATCCTGCTCGATCCCGGCGGAGACCTGGCCCGCGACGTGGCCGACCGCATCCCCGAGGCACGCATCCGCGACCTGATCTACCTCGACGCCAGCGACGACCGGCCGGTGGGCATCAACCCGCTGGCCTGTTCCAAGGACGACGCCGAGCTGGTAGCCGACCAGGTCATGGAACTCATCAAGGCCAACGCCGACAGCTGGGGACCACGGCTGGAGGAGGTACTCAAGGCCGCCCTGGTGCTGTTGGCGGCGACTCCTGGCATGACCTTGGTGGAACTGCCTGCCGTTCTGACCGACGAGGTCTTCCGGGCCTCACTGCTGTCCCGCCTCGATTCCGCCTTCGCTCCGACTGTGGGAGCCTTCTTCGCTCGCTTCAACAGCTGGAGCGAAGGCGAACGCGGACAAGCCGTCTCCGCCGTGATCAACAAGATTTCGCCGTTGACCGACCGGCGACAGCTGCGCGCCATGCTCGGCCAGGCAAAGCCCGCCTGGACCATGCGAGAGGTCATGGAGCAGCGCAAGATTCTGCTCGTGGCCCTGCCGTCTGGCCTAGCCGGCTCGTACGCCGTCGACCTGCTCGGTGGCCTGTTGGTCAGCATGGTCTGGAACGCCGCCATGCGACGAGCCGCCGTCACGCGCGACCAGCGTCAGCCGACGTTCCTCTACATCGACGAGGCCGCTCGCTTCCTGCGCAGCGGAGCCGACCTGACCGACATGCTGGCCCGTGCCCGTGGCCACTTCCTCGGCATCATCGCGGCCCTCCAGCACATCACCCAGGTACCGACCAACTTGCGCGCCGCCCTGCTCAGCGAGGCCCGTACCAAGGTCGTCCTCCAACCAGGTGCTGACGACGCCGCGACATTGGCCCGTGCACTCGGCCCGCAGGTGAAGCCGGAGGACCTGCTGACCCTGGAGCCGCGTACCGCTGTGGCCGTCATCGTGGCCAACGGCCGAGTGAACCCGCCCGTCAGCATCGCCACCAACCCGCCACCCGAGCCCACCGGCTTCGGTGCTCAGGCTCGGGCTGCCTCCAGAGCTGCCTACGGCCGAGACCGGGCCGAGGTCGAACGGGAGATCGCCGATCGACGCCAGGCCAGCCGGCCCCGAAACAGCGCTCGCGGAGCCCGGCCCGCCAAATGAGCCCGTCATCAGACCTGTCGCTATATGGCAGGAGTTCGCAGATCGTTTTCCCTGCCCAGACCGCCTTTTTGACTCATCCCCGTGTATGAATCTCTACCCCTTTCCATACACATCTTTTGAAAGGAGCCCGACCGCCATGCCTCCGCCCACC
The DNA here is from genome assembly GCF_000716435.1 of Streptomyces xylophagus. Classification (GTDB taxonomy): domain Bacteria; phylum Actinomycetota; class Actinomycetes; order Streptomycetales; family Streptomycetaceae; genus Streptomyces; species Streptomyces xylophagus. Next base: position 31,798 of record NZ_JNWO01000042.1, on the reverse strand, counting down.
CGTCCTTTCACCGGTGGCCGTCTCGCCCAACTGGCGGTTGACCTGACCACCCGTGAACGCCAGTTCCTCGCCGAACTCGCCACCCTCCACGTCGCCACGACGGCCCAACTTGGCCGTCTCGTCTTCGGTGAAAGCAAGCCGGCCACGACCGCTCGTTTGGGCCAGCGGCACGCTGAACGACTGGTTCGGTTCAACCTGATCCAGCGCTACGCCAACCGCTCGCGCGACCGCAAGGTTGGGGCACCTGGATACGTGCTCACTCTGACCGAGGCCGGCTGGTCCCTCAGCGGAGCTGATACTGCCGCCCGTCAACGCCAACGCCGCAGCTGGATGCCGTCCGACGCATTCCTTGCCCACCGCCTGGCGATCTCGGAGCTGTACGTCCGGCTGACCGAGCAGGCCCGCGAGGGCGGCCCGACGCTACGCGAGTTCCAGGCCGAGCCTGACAGCTGGCGACGCTACCTCGGTCTGGGTGACGAGCCCCTGGTGGCCAAACCGGACGCCGTGGTGCGCCTGGTGACCGGTGACCTGGAGCTGTCCTGGTTCGTCGAGATCGACCGGGGCACCGAAGGCCAGCGCCACATCGCCGACAAGTGCGACGCCTACCGCCGCTTTGAACTCTCGGGTGTCGAGCAGCAGCGCTTCGGCATCTTCCCCGGTGTCATCTTCATCGTCCCGACCGACGCCCGTCGCCAAGCGGTCCAGCGCGTCATCGACCGGCAGACGGATGCAGCTCGCGGCTTGTTCGTCGTCACCACCGAAGCCGACATGCTGACCGCGCTCGCCTCACCCATCACGTAAATCCTCACAGCTGAATACGTCCAGCTCGAATCAACGAACGAGAAAGGAACTCGGTAAATGACCACATCAGTAAAGGGAGAAGCGCTCACGGGTGCAACCGACATCATCGCGTACTACTACGGCGAGAAGACCGTCTGCCCTGAATGCACCAAGGACCTAGCTGCCCCGTATTACCTCATCGACAGTCCAGATAGCTTCAGCACTGAGCAAGTGCTCGATATGGCAGCCAAGACGGCTGGCATTAACCGCAACGACGAGAACAGCTACACGTCGTACGAGTTCCCCAAAGTCCTTTACTCCGACGACCTGGTCGACGGCGAGAAATGCTTCGTCTGCGGCGGAGCGCTGTAGCCCCAGTCCTGGCCGACGTCCGCCTGGATAGCTGGGAACCAACCGGCTGGCTGGGCGGGCGTCTGCCCGGGGCCCCAGAGCGCCTGAGCCTCACCACCGAAATCAGCGCTCGCACTTTCCACAAAGGAGGTCAGCCATGTCAGAGCTGACCCTTGAGATGCTGCGCAGCCTCGCGCCGCAGGATCTCGCCACTCATCTGCCGGCCCCCGTCTACTCCGGGGAGCGGGCTGGCGTCGTCCTCCGACTCGTCGACACCGATCAGATCGAGTTCTACTTCGCCGGTCGCATCACCACGCACAGCACACAGCTGCTCCAGATCCAGCCCATCACCGACCCGGCCGTTCGTGAGACCACGCTGCGCGAAGCCATCGAGGCCCTGGCCATCTGCCGCAAGGTGGCCATCGAGAAGCACGCCGAGCAGCACCGCTCGCACGAGCTGGTCATAGACGCCATCCGGCAGTACGCCGTCGACCGGCACGAGGACGGCAGTATCTGCCGCGAAGGCCTGGACGACTTCCTGGCCAAGTTCGGTCTCGCCTCATACGAGACCCGCGTCCGGGTCGCGTACACGATCACCGGCAGCTACGAAGTCAATCCCAGCAGCGAGGACGCTGCCGAGGACGACGCCCTCCAGTACCTCCAGCCCGATCTGTCGGGGCTGGACGACGTCGATGGCGACACCTCCACCTATGAGATCTCGGGGATTCACGTCTCGGAGGTCTAGGCCGCCCTCGGCTGCTCCCCAGGTGGCCCACCTGATGCCGGCGGCGGGCAGCTCCGCCTGCCGCCGGTGTCTCTCCCCAGTTCCCTGGCATCCCCACAGAGAGGAGCCATGCCATGGACCTCACCTTGAAGATCACCTTCGAGCCCGAGGACGGCTCTGACGTACTGCTGGCCCGGTGCTGGCTGGCTGAGCAGATCCGGTTCTTCACCGGCCTGCCCATCACCGGCTACGCCAACGCCCTCCACCCAGCAGCCAGCTTCCACATCACCGAGCTGGCGTACGTCGACAGCGACTGACCACACCTTTCACATCCCATCCGGGGAGTCCGGGCGCCACCAGGTGCCCAGGCTCCCCGGACCCATTTCTCGACCTATGAAAGGACGGGCGCTATGCCTGCCAACGTCGAGTCGATGTTCTCCGTCAGGGAGATGCCCTGGCACCGTGAGGGCCTGGTCCTGGACCAGCACCCCACCACCTGGGACGAGGCACGCCAGCTTGCCGGCCTCACCTGGGACCCCATCACCGAGGCCGTCTACGAACTCCGCGGCATCGATGAGGCCGGCCAACCGCTGTACGAGCCCATCAAGGGCTGGCAACGCATCGCCCGCTCTGACACCAGCGCCACCCTGTGGATCAACCGCGACTCCTACGCCGTCATCGATCACGGGGAAATGGGCGAGATCGTCGAAGCCGTTCTGGCTCAGCCGAACGTCAAGTGGGAGACCGCCGGCGTTCTCGACGAGGGCCGCTCTGTTTGGTGCCTGGCCTTGTTGGACGAGCCCATCGTGCTGCCCGGCGACGACACCATCACGTTGCCGTACCTCGGCATCACCAACCGGCACGGCCTTCCCGGAGGCTGTACCGCCCGCGCGACCGCCGTCCGCATCGTCTGTGGCAACACCTTCCGCGCCGCCGAGCTGGAAGGCGACCGCACTGGCACCACGTTCTCGTTCGTGCACAAGCGCGGCTGGCGTAACCGTGTCGACGAAGCCCGCGACGCCGTCACCGGCGCTCGCCGGGAAATGCGGGCCTACGAAGAACTGGCCCGCGAACTGCTGGCGCTGCCCATCTCTACCCGGCAACGCGAGCTGTTCGTCAGGGAGTTCATCCCCATGCCGCCCGACGGCCTCGTCACAGACCGTGTCGCCAGCAACGTCGAGGAAGCCCGCCAGGCCGTCCGATCCATTCTGGCTTCCCCAACCACCGCTCCAGTCGCCCACACCGCCTACGGGCTTGTGCAGGCCGCAGGAGAGTACCTGGACCACGTCCGACGTTCCCGCACCTGGGAAACCAAGCTCAACCGGACGCTCATCAAGCCCGAACCCCTCAAGGCCCGTTCCTTGAAACTGGCCCGCGAGTTGGCGACGGTCTGAATTAGTCGCACTCATATCGCCCGGATCGGTCTTGCCGACCCGGGCTTTCTCATTTCCAAACCACGGAGGGAAACACATGTCTCAACATTCACTAGCTCAAGCTCAGCAACTAGAAGAACTGCGAAAGATTCTGCTTGAAAATTACGGATACGAAGCCAAATCCACTGAAGCGGCAGAAATCGCGGACTGGCTGAAGCGGTTCTATACCGCTCTCGTCAAGCTAGGGGTCCAACGTCGAGTTGCTGAGCGTGAAGCAGTCGCCCTGCGAAAAAGGTTGAGCTTGGACGATTCGCAAAAATGAGTCAAAATATCCCCGCGGGGAACCATTAACTATCCGGCATTGCCGGAGAAGGAGGTTCTACGAGTAACACTAAAAATAAATCAACTGCTGTGATCTTGGTCAGGGTCTCAACGAAAGAGCAAGAACAAGAGGGCTTCTCACAGGAAGCCCAAGAGCGGTACCTGCGCGACTACGCTCAGCGAGCAGACTTGAACGTAGTAAAGGTATTCTTTATCGCCGAAAGCGCGTCGAGAGCGGACCAGCGCAAGACCTTCAATGAGGCCATCAGCTATCTGAAACAGCGCGGCATTTTGCACTTTGTGTGCGAGAAGGTAGATAGGCTGCTGCGGAACTTCAAAGACACCGTAATGGTGGAGGACTGGCTAGCAGCCGACGAAACGCGCCGATTACACGCGCCCAAGAACTCGCTCATACTCCACAAGAACTCCTCGTCGCAGGAGAAGCTGGTGTGGGGCATGCACGTAGTCATAGCCAAAAACTACACGGACAACCTAAGCGAGGAGGTCCGCAAAGGCCAGCTGGAGAAGCTGCGTCAGGGTTGGCTACCTGCCGCTCCTCCCTTGGGATATGAGAGCGTCACGGAAAACGGAAGACGCATCCAAAGGGAAGTACCAGCACTCGTGCCCCTGATCAGGAAGATGTTCGAGTTAGCTGCTACGAAGCGCTACACATTGAAGTCGCTGTCTCCAGAGATGGCGAAACGTGGTCTGCTCTTCAACGGACATCCTGTGACGGTGAGCACGTTGCAACGTCTGCTGCATAACCCGTACTATATCGGGGTCATATCGTGGAATGGGCAAGCCTATCCCGGCAGTCACACGCCGATTATCTCGGTCGATCTGTTCGAACGTGTACAAGCGGCTCTCTCGCGAAGCAAGAACCTCTTGCCGCGCTACCGCAAACACCACCCTCTCTATCAAGGACTTGTCGCCTGTACCGCTTGTGATGGACTCCTGGTATGGGAAACCGCCAAAGGGCACTGGTACGGAAAGTGTCCGAAGCCCCGGAACTGCTCACGCAGCGGTTTCGTGCGAGAAGAGGTTATTGATGCTCAGATACTGGATCATTTGCGAGCCTTGAAGGCTCCGCATCCCAATCTAGTGGCTTGGCTCAAGACGAATCTGAAGGCCACCCTTGATGCAGAGCTGGCAGGCCGGCGATCGGCACAGCAGGAGTTAGAGGCAGAGAAAGAAAGAATCGGAGTTAAGGTCGCGACCCTCTACGACGATCGCCTCGACGGACGTATCACATTAGAGATGTACGACGCCAAGGTCATCTCGCTGCGCGCACAGCAGGCCGACGTATCGCGTCAGATGAAGAGTCTCGACTCGGAAGACACGTCATATCTAGATAGCGCCCTCGACTTCGTCCGGTTGACGCAGTCGGCCGCAGATGAGTACATGAAATCCAGGAGTATCGACCACAAACGGGAGCTCATAAGCGAGCTGTTCGACGGTCTTTCGCTCCATGAGCACAACTTAAGCGTCGACTACAACCGTCGTGCACGCTGGGCGTTGACCGATGTAGTACCGGTCGGAGCTTCCGCGAAGGTGAAATTCGAACCTGACGATAACAGCTCTACAAAGCAAAAAAGAGCCTCTGTCGAGCCTCTTCATTCTACATGGCTGGCCATGTGGACCAATATTCGGACACTGTTCAAGGCTGGCGTCAATAGCTAGCGCCTCCCGCTGGACCTAGCTCGGCCGCCCTCTGCCAGTTTTCCCCGCCTGGAGAGAGGGCGGCCGATTGCTTTTATTTGGGGACTGTCTGCGCATATCGCCATGCAATCAGTCTTAATTTCTTCAGGAAAGGCTCTGGCGATATAGATCACGGGCAGGCGGATTGGTCAGATACTCCTCAAAAACGGATATCTTGGCGACCATCCCGTCATTTCCCTGTCTCTCCCGCTTGTAGAGAACCGAGGACGACGAAGTCTCTGAGGCCGGAAGGCCTCAGCGGGGTTGTGAATGCCGTGTCAGTTCGCCAGGACCTCGATCTTGACGTTGGAGAAGGTGACGTCGGCGTTGAAGACGCGCAAAAACACGTCTTTGTTGGTGCAGTTGTCCGGGAGCGATCGAGCGTACTCGTGAGAGGATTTCGGATCCTTGAGTGCGCTGAACGTGCCAACCGGTCCGTCATCCTCGTTGATGGTGACATTACGGTCCTGTACCGTGATCCGCCAGACGTGTGTTGCGCCGTTGGAGTTGATTTGTCCTGTACTCGTGTGGAGGTCGTTGATGTCGGGATAGGCGTTCAGGGTGCTGTTGGGGGTGATCGTGCTGTCTGAGTTGATGAATGCGTATTGCAGGCTGAATCCCTCAGGCCCCTGTCCGGTCCAGCTGTTGCAAGCGCCCAGACCGTATCCCCATCCCCATCCGTCTGATGTGGCCAGCCCTTGCGTCAGGGTTGCTGTTACTTTGACGGAGTACGGGCAGCCCTGGTTGTTGACAGGCAGTAGGTAACCCGTCTGGCTGTACCCGCCAGCGCGAATCCGGTACTGGTCGCCCCCTTCAGTGTGGGTGATCGCGTCGACTGTTGTGTCCTGCTGCTTGAACTCCGGGTCGACCGGGAGCATTGCCGCGGCACAGTTAACCTTGGGCGCCGGCTTGTCGCCGCAATCGCCTGTGACATTGATGCACTGGTTGCCAGAGTTATGGTCCTGCGTATCAGTGGTTCGCTTTTCACTGCCGCAACCACTCAGGGCAACTGCCGCCACGACTCCCGCAGAAGCAACACGAAGTGCATAGGCATTTTTCAGCACTTGGCCCCGCCCTGCTTCTGAGTGCCGTGGTCGTTGTGGTCTTGTTTCTGAGAAATGGAGCAGCTGTTGCCTGTGTGTCCGATGGTTGTGATTGTGGCTGTAGCGATTCCTCCCGTAGTGCCGATGACGGCGACCCAGAGTGCAACCTTATGCTTCGTTGAAAGCGCCATGACGTTCCCCCTCTACTGAGGCCACAGCACATTACTGAAAATGTAACTCGCCTTCTTCTCGAAGCCGTCGAGACATGCGCATTCTGTGTCGAATATGTGATGATTAGGTTAAGGTGCCCTAATTGACTAAAGCCGCATAACGTGACAAACAGGGGGCGCGTAAAAGATAAAGCGCGCCCCTGAGTACGTACGCGAGCCCCCTGGCTGTGCCTGATCCTTCTCCGGGCGGATGCTCCCATATGTCTGCGGTCCGGGCTGCGGGCCTACTAGCCTTGTGCCGTGACGGAGCGGATGAGCGACGCCGAGCAGTTTCACCGCAGGCGTGACCATAGCCGCCGCAATCAGCTACAGATGATGCTGAGAAAGGCGGAGGAGACCGGGGAACAAGATCTCAAGAACCGTATCTTGGAGATGATGGCGCTCGACAACTCTGATCCCATGGGTGCCATGGTGAACGGCCTTGCGGAGGAGGTCATAGGCGCTTGCGCCACACTGCATGCCGCCGCGGACCCGGCCCGTATCGTTTTCGAGGCAGTCAATCGCGATGACGCGACCGCAACCTCGTTCCCGTACGCCGACGGTTCCTGCAGGGTCGTCATCACCGACGGTCTGATATCGATGATCTACTACTTGTGTGTGTTGTGGGCCTGGTCTCTCGACCCCGAGCAGCGACAGGGACCATCCCCGGAGTCCGCGCTGCGGCGACTGATCTGCCCCTGGGAGAACAAGAAGCGCACCGAACAGGTGCACCTGTCCGCAGCGCTCCTGCGCTACCACCATGTGCATCACCGGGTCTTCGGTAAATCTGCGAAACTTGAGGTTTTCCTGGAGGAGGAATACCTCAAGCTCGCAGACATGTTGCAAAGCAAGGCCCTGCAGTTCATCCTTGCCCACGAGGTGGCTCACTTCATGCTGGGACACCGGAACTTGCTAGCCCTACGGAATGCGGCCGAGGTCGAGGCCTCTCGGCGGCAGGAGCAGGAGGCCGACAGGGCCGCAGTCAGCATTATGAATGCAATGACGACAAAACGCCCGAAATCCGGTCGCGGGCTTGTGGATTTGATCACCGCTCGCTCGTCGAGTCGGGGGCTCAACTTCATAAACCTCGTGGGAATCGTCATCGCGATGACAGGCCTGCACACGGTGGAGACCGCGCTCTTCCTCCGACGGTCGCATGTGCACCTCAAACCCGCCGAGCGTATCGATCAACTCGCTGTAGTTGCCTCGCGCTTAAACGTTCAAGGGGTCAACAGGGTCTTCGGAGACTTGCTCTCAGTGACCGACCTTGCTTGCGATACCTCGGCCGCTCTTCCACGAGATTGGTGGCAGGCCGCATTCACGAACCCGCGCGTCTCAAAGGCGACGCACTCGACGGAGTACCTCAACAGTGTCATCGGGCTGGACGGCTTCCACAGTTGTCCGGCGGAAAAAGCCGAAGCCTTCCTGCGGAGGTGTTTCGCCGACGACGGCATGTCCGACGCCGACGCTGCGCTCGACGAGTTGCTGGCCGGTTCGGCCGCTGCCTTCTTCCGCCGGCTCGGCATCACCGATGCTGTCTTCGACCCCATGCTCGACCGGATGCGGCCCCTGACCTTTCATACGGTCCAGGACGAGATCTTCCGGTCCCCCGCGCTTCGCCAATATGAAAGTTTCACCTCACGCCGTATCGCCTCGGTGGTCCTCACCAGGCTGCTGGAGCTGCGGCCTGACACCTTGGGATGACTGGATGACGGTTCCGAACAGCGACATCGTTAAGTACAGCCTTTGGTCCGACGACCAACTGTTGGTCGAACTGGGCAAGGAACTGCTTGGCGAAGGAGGCCTGGGTATCGGTTCGGACGACCCGGGGGGATACCGCCGGTTCTCCCAAGGGTGGTTGGAGGAGCAGCGCGCGAACATCTGCGCTAACCCGAGCGTCCGAGAGCTGGCCGAACCCTCCACAGGTGACCAGATCCTGGAGATGACGACCCTCGCGGACGTGCTAGCAGGCGAGACCACCAGGACTGCCGCAGTGCTCGCCGCAGTCCTCGTGGCAAGAATCGGATTGCGGGCATTCTGCTCGGGATCGATGGGATCGTAAGCAGTTTCTGACACTCGGGAGAAGACGATCAAGATCTTCGCCCAAGCCTCTCCGAATCGACTCCGGTCAGGCCACCGAACCCGCGATCAGTGGTTGTCTTCGTACTTCTCGATCACGTCACGTGGTACTCGGCCGCGGGCATTGACTTCGATTCCCTGGCTCTTGGCCCATTCGCGCACCTTGATGGGGTCCGGGCCATCAGCCCGCTTGCTGCTACCGCGGCGACGGGGTGCGCTGCCTGACTTGCGGCCGACCTTGAGGAAGGGTGCCAGAGCGTCCAGCAGCAGCTGGTGGCTGTCAGGATTGAGGTCGATTTCGTAGCTGACGCCATCGAGACTGAAAGTGTGTGTAGCGATGTCCTCACCCTCGGTGTCCGTCAGATCGTCGATGAAGACCGTCACGGTGCGCTGAACCATAGAAATTTCCTCTTTTCAGTTGGGCTGCAAGGAGTCTAATAGCATGGAGGGGCAAACTTCGCCATCGGCGGGGCGTGCCTTGCCTCAGGGCTGACATGTTGCGCAAGCGATAGGTGCTGGAAGAGTCCTATTAGTTACGAACCGAACTAGAGGGCGTGCTCCAGTTTGCTTAAATGGATACCCCTCTCGACTGCCGTGCACGAGGCTAAATGCTATGACGAACCTTATTGAAGAAGAAGTCAAGGGCGGTGGAGTCGTCCATGCGGAGATCAAGTTACCGCCCGAGTTACAGGCTAGATTAGACGCCTTGAAGCCGCCGCCTGGGGTACAAGCTTCGAACCGAGTACCGCAGTGAACTACGGGAGCTGGGGGAAGAACTAAAAGATTTAGCGAACATGATTTAGGAGCTCAACAGTATCCGAATGGTTACCCTAACGACGACGCCGAAGCGGCCTGCAACTTGGGCGCGTGGGTTGGATCCACTCGTACCATCCCTCACTGCACGTCCTCTAGCCGAGCAAGCAGGCCTGCTGCGACAGCAACCGCAGCAATGGCGTCGGCCTGGGTCCAGACGAAGTTCTCGGTGCTGCCAACGTCATCGTGAGGCGCACCGCTGAAGAGCTGGTATGCCGCCTGAATCAACACAGCCCAACGCTCCGGCTGGTCACGGTCGTCAGCTTTCTGCCGCTGCGTAGCGCGGGAGTACATTGCCTTGGTCTGGCGGGCATCCCGAACAGCATCAAGGGCCGCACGGGAGAGTGTCACCGCGTGCTCATATTGGCCGTTAGCGTGGGCCTGCTTGGCTTCTCGGATACGCCTTGCGGCAGTCGCCCGACCCTCAACCAGCGTGATCGGTACGAGCACGTCCACGTACGCCCCGAGGGCGACCTGGTTCAGAGCCTTACTCCACTCTGCATGCGGAATCGTGACGGTCTCCTGGGCCTCAGCCGCCGGCCAGCCCAGCTCGCCGCCGAGTGCCAGAGCGTGGAAGTCCAGGGAGATTTGAAGGTCTCGGCTGGCTCGGCCCTTCTCCAGACGGCGAATCTGGTCTTCGCTGATCGGAAGGACCATCGTGATGGTTGTCTCGAAGTCGCGAGCTGGCTCCGGCCGATCGGCCCGAGCGGTGCCCAGCCACCCCGAGACACTTGGGAGGTCTCGTAGCCACACCTCGGCGGTGAGCTGGTGAAGGACGCCCTTGGGATAGTCGCCGATTGCAGAGAGCGCGAACCTGAGTCCCAGACGGTGGAGGCCGAACCCTGACTGGAGGTAAACCAGGTCACGGGACGGCTTCAAGTTCAGGCTGTACCGCCTGTTGTCGAACGACAGTGAGCTTTTTCCAACCTCACGCTGATGCGTGGTGAAGGACGAGGACGGCCTTCACTACGTTGGTGATTCGGTTGGTGCTGCAGCGGAGCTTCCGCAGGAGGCGCCAGCCCTTGAGGGTGGCGATGGCCCGCTCGCCGAGGCAGCGGATCTTGGCGTGGGTGGTGTTGTGGCGGCGCTTCCATCGCTTGAGGCGGCTGCCTCGAAACGGTACGCGGACGGGTCCGCCGGCGCCTTGATATGCCTTGTCCGCCCAGCATTTGAGTCCAGCATCGGCGAGGGCTTCGATGATGCCGTGCTGTCGCGCGGCGGTGAGGTCATGAGTCGAGCCGGGCAGAGCCAGCGAGGCCCAGAGCAGCCGTCCGAAGGGATCGGTGAGGACCTGGACGTTCATGCCGTGGCGTTTGTGTTTCCCGGAGTAGTACGGGGTGTCGGCGGCGATGCGGTCGATCGACAGCAGGGTGCCGTCGAGGATCACGAACGCCTTCGTCCGGATCGTTTTCATGGCCTCGGCCAGGGACGGGGCGAGGGCGGCCAGGGCCTCGACGGCTTCACGTATGTAGCGGTAGACGGTCGCGGTCGCGATCCCGATGCCGAACCCGGCAGCGAGCTGGGCGTAGGTGTCACCGCACCGCAGGTGGGCCAGGGCGAGCAGTGCCTGACGTGCGGCGGGAAGGCGCCGCCACCGCGTTCCGATCTCCTGCCGCCGGGCTGCCAGTTGTCCGGTCAGGAACCGCAGGGTGCGGCTGGACAGATCAATCGAGGACGGGTAGACAAGCACGCGAAGCTCCTGGCGGACACGGGTGATCTTGGTCGAGAAACCGTCTACCAGGAGCTTCGTCGTTGCGCAGGACAGTCCAACTCGCGGTCAGGCACCGCAGCTTGAAAAGGGCTCACGGGTCAGAATCCGGGTGATATGGATCCAGGCATCATTTCCCGTTCAATGCAGTCAATCACTTCATCCATAGCGGGACGATCGTATGGCTCCTCTTCGAAGCACCTGTCTAGCAGGTCACTGAATTCCTGAGAAAAGAGGTTTGAGTCATATTCTGGCCGGTGGCGAACATTGCTTGAGAGGTATTGCGCTACCTTGCCTGTAGTGTTTTCCACAGTGCGGCGTTCGTCTTGCCAGGTGCCGGATGCCGCAACGACGGCGGTAACCGCAAATGAGTACACGTCGTTTGCGGTTATCACCCTTCCGTCGAAACGCTCGGGAGCCATGTAGCCCAGTGTGCCCTCTGGCTCCTGAGCTCCTGTCGGCTGAGTGAGGCCGAAGTCTCCCAGGACCCATCGGTGCTCGTAGTGGAGGATGTTGGCTGGCTTGACATCGCCGTGGACAAGGCGCTGGCGGTGCAGGTAACGCAGCGCCTGGGCGAGGTCGAGTAGCAGGAAGCCAAACCCCTCGTCGGCGAGCGGCTGCTCGTTGATCCAGTCCCTGAGCGATCCATCGGCCAGTCCCGTGACGATATAGCTCCACCCCTTCAGCGACCCTGATTGTTCGGTCCCTGCCGTGCTATAGGGAATCACGTGAGGGCTGTCAAAGGAGGCCATTGCGGCTGCTTCACGGGTGAAATACCGGTACCGTTTAGTGGTATCGGGTGGCTGCAGTTTCACCGCGACACGGCGCAGCGTGCGCCCAAAGGCCCGCTCTTCCGCTTCCCAGACAGCGTTCAGGGCCCCTCGCCCGATCTCGCGCAGAAGAACATATCCGGAACCCACCATGAGGCCGGTCAGGTCGGTTGTAGGGAGGTCTCCCCGGCTCAGAACTGCCCGACTGTCGGCTGCATCGGCAGGTACGAAGGTTCGCGAGTCGGCGAGGCCGGATGGGAAGCGCCGATGGTCGTGTCTGGGCGACGGCTCGGGCCACAGATCGTTGAGCAGGTCGCGGAGAAATCGAGCCGCGTTGCCACACGCCTTGGGCTGCACCCGCTGGTCCTGGTCGGGCGACTTGTCAGCAAGGAGATCGGAGATTCCTCGGATCACCATGGCGGGGATTCTGCTCCACTGCTGAGCGCCGGTCAGGAATCCCAGACCCTCCATCTCCACGGCGACGGCGTCGTTGAACGACTCACGAAGATGATCCCGGAATTCCGCACGCTGTCCCACCTGGATCTTTTCGCCCGCCGCGATGGGCTCAACATGCACCCACGGCGACTCCAGCCCGTCTCCGGAGGCTTCTCGCGACGGATGCCACGTCTCAGACGCAGCAATCCTGCGGGCGAAGGCCACAGTCTGTGGATCCGCCGAAGCAATCTCTGGCCGGGCAAGCAGTCGCTCATCCGTATGTTTGCCTCGCTCGTACCCATAAGCCTTCGTCGCGAAGACGACATCCCCCAGCCGTACGTCCTCCTTCAGTCCTCCTGCCGTGCCGAGGAAGGCGATCAAGTCCGGCTGCAGGTCCTGAATGGCTTGGCTAGCCTGCAGCGCGGCGTTCACATTGCCTTGCCCGATGCACGTCACCCACATGTGCCACGTGCCAGAGGGGACGTCGAGGTGGCCAACCGTGTAAGGCGCCCCGGACGTCGAGGTGAGCGAACTCTGTCGGTCAAGCAGTTCAAGCACCGCCGCATACTCGACAATCGCGGCCGTCAGCACCACAACGCGACGTACAGAAGACATACAGCGACCCTACTGTCAGGCGAGTCCGCCCAACTCGCTTACCACCCAAGGCGCAGCCTCTACGGCCTAGTACTCCAACGGTCCTTCTTGGCTTGACCTGGGGAAACGTGGAGCGGTGGGAGTATGGCGTGCAAGGTGCTGTCACGGACGGCTTCTGCACACACGCCCCTCAAAGAAATGCCGAGGAGTGCTCGGCATGGTCGCCCTGGTCATCGGTGGCGGGCTGACCAGCCCCAAGGGCTCCAGCGAGAAGGAAGTCGACGACCTCATCGACCGGTCGAGCATCGCGAGCATCGTCGCCAAGATCACGACCCTCCCCTGGGGCCTGCGGATGTCCAAGGTCGTCTGCTGACAGGGGTGACCAGGCCGTCCTGACGTGCAGTTATGAAAGCGAAGGCCCCACCCGGAGGGAGGGTCCTTTTTTGCACGCAATCCGAGATCGGTTCCCGAAGAGGCTTTCAGGACCGGCGAGTTGGTAGCGTCGCAGAAGCTGAGGAGCCGGTGACTTCAGCGGATCAGCGGGGGCGCCTGAGCCGACTGTTTCGACGCGGACGGACCCGGGCGCACCCCACCAACACAAACGCAGTCTTGCACTTACCCCTACCCGATTGCACGTGAACGAGCGGTCGGATTCCCGGCAGGGGAAAGCGCAAGCACGGAGCGCAATGCTTGATCAACTTTCCGGAGCCGTTCCGCACGGCCCCGAGTTGTACTGGGATCTGACCATCGCACTGGTCTTCGCCCTGGTCGCACCGGCGCTGCTTCACCTGCTCAAGGAGGTGCGGCGCATCCCGCGCCTGGTGATCCCCCGGGTCAAGGCTCTCGACCTGACGAACCCCTTCGTGCTGTTCATCCTCCAGACCCTCGCTGTCCTGGTCGCCCTGGAGATCTTTCACGTAGTGGGTACGCGATGACTACGACGCCGGACAACCTGACCCGGGCCCCGCAGGGCCGTAAGCGTCTCCCGATCGACGAAGAGCGTCCGCCGTACGCTCGTCGACTCGGCGAGGCGCTCCAGCGGAACTGCCCACCCCGCTCCGTGCTGACGCTCAACGAGCTCGCACGGCCGGTCCCGACGAGCATCTCGACGGTGTCCAGGGCGATGCGGGCCGAGAGCGTGCCTATCTGGGAGACCCTCGAAGGCATCGCCGGTGAGCTGTACAAGCACCGCGACCGGGTCGCCCCGCCGCAGGACTTCCCGCTGCGCGAGGACTGGTACGCCCTCTGGCGCGCGGCATGGGAGGAGCAGGGCGGTAAGCCGTACGACATGACGAAGATCGGGCACAAGGGTCTCCCGACGCTGACGCTGACGGCGCACTTCCGGAGTGGACTGCTCCTGCCCGGCGTGGTCAAGTCCGTGGTGCGGGTGGCCGTGGTGCTGCTGTTCGCCCTGGTCTTGCTCGTCGCCTTGGGCTTCTGCGGCTACTACTTCATCCGCGACCTCGTGGACATCGTCGGGTTCCAAACTGCCATCACGGCGATGGTGGCGTGGCCTTTGGCCATTGACGCGGCCGTCAGGATGCTCGGGTTGCGCGACCCGTTCCGCCTCGTGCGGCTGGTGGAACTGCTTGGCGAGCGAGGACTGCCCCTGCCGGCCCGGGTCGAGCGTTGGGTCTCTGCCAAGAGGGACAAGATCCCGCGCGAGTGACCTAGCGGATCGAGTCCGGACGTGCCTGTGGCCGCCGTGAGGCGGCCACAGGCACGTCCACGACACAACGGCCCTACTTCAAGGCTGGCAGTAGCCGTCAAGCAGCTAATGCAAGACTGGCATGAGGGGGTATACGGTTCATGACTATGGATCAGAAACACCTGACGCCAGCAATGGTGAGGATCATTCAGGCGTACCTCGAAGACCCGACGACTCCGATGTTCGCGACCGAACTGATGGCGCGCGCGAACGTGGGCAGCGGCTCCTTGTATCCCGCCCTGGCCCGCATGGAAGCCGCAGGATGGATCGTCCAGGAGAAGGAAGGCATCGACCCCAGCGAGGAAGGACGGCCCGCGCGCCGGTACTTCGCCATGACCGGCAAGGGCGCGGCCGAGGCCCACGTCGCCCTCGTCGAACTCAGCGACAGCGTCCGCCCACCGGCGAACTCACCGGGTTGGAAACCCGGATGGCGCCCGACCTGGCGGATCGGCGCTGTCCTCCAGTGCCTCACCACCGGGCTCCGCGCCAACAGTCCTGCCGTGAAGGGGATCTGAGCACCGTGAACTTCCCTATGGTGGCCAGCGCCGAGGCCGTGCCCGTGCACGGGATCACCGTTCTCGGGCACGACTTCAATGGTTGGGCCGTGGCCATGATCTGCGCGGTCGTCGCCGCGTTCATCTACGAGGCGACGATGACGCTCACGCGCAAGATCACCCGCCGCATTCCGTTCCTTCTCCTGAAGATCGCATGCCGGAGCATCCGCGAGGACCTCCGCGACGACGTCGACGACATGTGGGGAGCCGAATTGACGGACATCCTCAAGAACCAGGGGAGAGGCCTCCTGCCCGGACTCTGCAAAGGCACTTGCTTCGCGCTCGGGCTCGCCGCCTTCGGTGCTCGCCGCTTCATGCAGACGAAGGCCGAGGCCGAGGTCGAGGCCGAGGTCCGCATGAAGGAGGCGGAGCAAGACGAATCAGCCTTCGAGGAGAGGGTGTTGGCCGCAATGACTCCGGAGCGGAGGGAGCGGCTTGCCGGGGTAGTGGTGCGGTGGATTGAGGCGCTAGTCCTGTTCGTGCGCCACCTCAAGCCTGCGGTCATCGCCGTGGGGATGACCGCAGCGCTGGTGCTCGCCGCTGGAGTCGTGATCGTGCGGTCGTATGACGCCGAGCAGCTCTGGCCGATCGGTTCGACTGTGCTCGCGACCATGAGCATGGTCCTCAACACTCGGATGATGGTCGCGGACGGGAAATCCGAAAAGTAGCGACCGTATCGGTTCGGCCGCCGGACTGGGCCGACCGTGTGCTGGTGGTTGCAGTTGGAGCACCCCCGACTTCCGACCGAGAGAACCAGGTGCAGGTCCTGGCCGGCGCTCCACCGAGGCCCCCGCCCCCATCGCGGCTTCGGTGGAGCGCGGACCGTTCCGCGGTCCAACACGACTGGTTCGACGGCCACTTGCCCACCGATCTAGACCCTCTTCACGCAGCCCCCTGCTACCGTGGGAGTACGTCACGTGTGATGCGGCGTACCGCCTCCTCTTTAGCGCTGCGGCCCTGGAGAAGATGCTGACGGTCCTCGGAACCGTCGCGGTGCGAACACTCGCAGGTGTCGCCGAAGCGCCGGGCACCGAGTGTCCCCGGAGCGGACAGCGAGTGCGTGGGCCCCGATGGCTCCGCTGCACGCGGACTTCCGGGATGCCCATGAGAGGTCTCTTCCGTGACCATCAATTCCATTAATCTCGCCGGGAATTCGGCTGACGACCCGAGCGATGACCTCGAAGCCGAGCCGGCCGAGGCCCCGTTGCAGTTGATCCCCGTGGTAAGCACCACCACGGCGGACGGCAGGCCGACGCTGCGCCTTCTGGACCCGCGCTCGGCCGCCAAGACCGCGATCGAGCTCGGCGACCTCAAAGGCGTGGATCTGGATCCGGACACGCTCCGGCGACTGCTCATGTCCTGTGTGGAGCCCGACGGGTTCCGTGTCACCCGCCACCGGGTCGGCACCGGTTGGCTCTCGATCATTGAGACTCGCCAGTTCGTGACTCTGTTCACGTTGACCCCGAGCAACGACCGGCTTGGGGACCAGCTGATCTATGCCGCCGATCCGTCGTTCGACGTCAAGACCGTGAAAACGGACGGCCGCCGGATCGGCCACATCGCGGTCCCGATGCCGGAGTCGGACGGTACGTACGCGAAGCTGGTCTACACCGCCACCAGGGACACTCTGATGGAGGCCACCGACCGCAACTGCCAGGCCGTGCGCAAGAACAACCCGCAGCACGACATCGGCCCCGACATCATCCACCGCTCGCTGACCACGGTCTTCACGACCCTCCACTACACCGGTGGGAGCAACGAGCTGGAGCAGGTCAGCGTGGACGGCAACAGCAGGCTGGCCAGCGCCTACGCGCAGATCAAGATCGACCCACGCTGGCTGCCCCAGCGGCTGCGCAAGCAGTACGAGGACGAGCGCCCGATGCTGTCGCCCTCCATCTTGATGGACTGCGACCTCACCGAGCGGCGCGACTTGACCCGCAAGATCATCAAGGCGAACGAGGACCGGCTCGCCCTCCCGGTGGGCAAATCTCTCAAGGACCTTAGGGAGCGCAACGCAGCCGTCTGCACACTCAACGCCCTTACCGCGCCGGTCCAGGTGATCGTCGGCTACGAGGACGATGACGCTCAGACCCATGGCATGACCCGGTTCGCCTCGGCCGTGCGCTCGCTGCTGGTGCGGATGAACGTCGGGGTCAAGACCTTCGACACTGGCGCCCAGAACGCGGTCATGGCGGAAGAGGTCGTGCTCGCCGCGCAGCAGAGTGGCCACTTCGATGAAGACGAGGTGGAGCTGCTGATCGGACGGGAAGATGTCTCGGCGGTTATGGAGGCGTACGGACTCGACCCCGCCCTGCGCGACCTGCGGGCCATGATGGTCATCAGCCTCTGCTCGGTGAACTCCACCAAGCTCAACAAGGCCATGCGTGAGAAGTTCGGCAAGCGGAAGGTGATGCTCTCGCACCGTTCCGCCGTCGCCAGCGAGTTGGTCCTGCGTTCCTACGGTGCCGTCATGAGCTCCAACGACCTGGAACGCAGCCGCAGGAGTGCTCGGCATGGTCGCCCTGGTCATCGGTGGCGGGCTGACCAGCCCCAAGGGCTCCAGCGAGAAGGAAGTCGACGACCTCATCGACCGGTCGAGCGTCGCGAGCATCGTCGACAAGCTGACGACCTTCCCCTGGGGCCTGCAGATGCTGGCCGAGAACATCAAGCGGAACCGCGCCGGAGTCCCGCTGCTCGGGATCCAGGTTCCCGACGGGACGACGGACATCGAGACCTTCGACGACGCGACGGCCTCAGTAACCGCGCGGGACGCCCGTTTGCGCCATGCGGTACGCATCGCGGTACAGGGCAGCGCCGAGAAGACCGCGGCCTCCGCGGAGGAGAACGCCTTCAACGAGCTGTGCCGCAAGGTCCTGCTGGCCGACGAAGCGTTCCAGAACTACCGGGTGATCCGCAGCCAGAATCCGTCTCCGGAGCTCCTGCCCTTTCACCAGACCGACGGGCCGATCAAGAAGCTTGAGGTGATGGCCAAGGCCCTGAACCGAATGACCGCGGAGGACCACGAGCAGTGAGCACGTCGCTATGGGCCGGGGTTGTGCCTATGACCAGGAGTCGGTACCTGTACCTCGCCGATCTTGCCGGAGACAACCTCCTGACCAGCCGCCCCATCGCCCAGAACATCAATGCGCCGTACGACGGCGACGAGGAGAAGGCCGTGTACGTCGTGGTCAACCGCGACGGCCTCGCGTGCTACGCCGGCCAGACCCGTCCCACCAAGGCCTGGACGGGGGCGGCGGGGATCCGACTCAACCAGCACATGGTGGAGTCCTCGAAGCGCGAGGAGTGGGACAGCTTCTGGGTGCTACCGCTGAAGTGGTCCACCAAGCCCACCATCGTCAACTGGTACGAAAGCACCGTTGCGGCACGCCTGATGCTGCCGCTCCGCCGCCGGAGCAGCAGGAACTTCTGAGGCGCTCTCGACCTCCTGTAGAGATCTCCAGATGCACGTCCTGGCCGACGCTCCATCAAGGCCCTCACCCCAACCCCGGGGTGGGGGCCTCAGGCGTGAGCAGACCGTGCTGCGGCCCAGCAGGACCCGGCAGACAGGCACATGCCTAACCGCGTCGCTCGCCCCGGAGTCCTGGGCTGAGGGTCGTCCCGACCAACTGCGTTGACTGGCCCCACCCGGACCCCACTCGACGGTGGGACGTTGTGACGTGACGTGGCTGCCGAACATAAGCCGGTCGAGCGTGAGTCGCCTGGATCGACTTGCGGCGACCGGCCAGCATCAGGCCCCTCAGGTAGCATTCCGCCTTGGCCCGCTGGTCCTTGCGCGGCACCGACGCGAATACATCAGCGCCAAATAACGCCAACGTCGCCTGGAACCGGTTCGCTTGATGTGTGTCCGCACCATGCTCCTGAAGAGGCCTGACGTGGAGACCTAACGGAGTCCCATTAGAACAGCAAATCCGAATCACATTTAGCGATATGTCTAACCAGTTCTGGATCAGCAAGAAATTCTTCGGGCAACTTCGTCTTCGACGTGATCACAGCTTCGAGCAGTTGGTTGATTTCCACCCGGACCAGCCCTTGATCCCCACTCAACTCATCCCAAGTTAGCCCATGCGTAAGATGGGCGCCGTCAAGGAATGCGCCATTCAAAGATGCCCCTTCGAGATCGATCGCGGATAGCTGAGCCTCATTGAGGTTCACATTCTTCATCTTAGCGCCACTAAGAGTGCCAGAGATGTACGATTCAGCCATATGTGCCTTAATCAGATTCACCCCCGGCGCATATACTGCATTTAGTCGCGCCTTGTAAAAGTTTGCCTCATACAGTTGGGCCCCAATAAGCTCAGCGCCTGACAGATCACATCTCACGAAGAGTGCACGATTCAAGCGGGCCCCAATTAGATTCGCTCCTCGCAGATATGTCCTCCGCAAGTCAATTTCAGATTCTTCTGAGCGCACCGGCCGCTTACCAATAACCGTCAAAGCCGCCTGAACATCGTCCGCTATCCTTACATGCTCGGCCGGCACAGAGTCGTCTCCATGCATAGCATCCCAATCTCCGACGATTGCAGCTCGCTGTCGAATAAATCCTGCCAACAGTTGCACAATAGTCAAATGATCCTTCGCGGAATCTCTCATGATGCGGTCGAGTGCATAGACTCCCGCCATGCGCGCAGTGATCTTATCGGAATCCAAGAGAGTTACAGCCTTGACATATCGGTCCGTGATCTGACCTTCTCGGGCCAGCGCCGCTGACGCCTCATCCTTATCTCGGTTGATTTTTTGAGCTTCTTGAGCATGATTGAATTGCTCTTGCGCAAGATCGAATTGGTCTCGATCTTTTCTCCGGTTCGTGAAATACGTGGCGGTTGTCAGTAGCAGAGTCCCGATACCAACAATGCCGACTAGCGCTGCGGCGAGAGCGGTACGTAGGCCAGCGACGGTTGTGGCTTTTGGCCCGTCGTCCTTACCCAGATTCCCAGGATCGATCCCGTCAATTAGTTCCGGACCCCGCCAGAACAGAAACAAAAAAGTGATCCCCAGGAAAATTACCGCTAGGGCAACAGTCAATATCAGAAGTTTGGAAAGTTTGTTCTCTGCCTTGTTCCCTGTAGGTGTACTCATAGCACTCCACCAAGTCGTCTCTTTGATACGGGAATCGGACTGTATCGCGACCTCCAGCACGCGCATGCAGGTTTCTGCGCACCTCCCCGAAGGGAACAGATCATGGTTTCTGGTGCTCCCGCCCCCTCCCCCAGCGGTTTCCACGCTCCGGCACCCGGCGGCCCGTCCGCCCCCACCCCCGGCGGCCTCGACCTCAACGACCCTCACATCGGTGGCAGCTCGATGGCTATCCGGACGCACAAATCAACGATCCACCACAAGGTCCGCCGGTCCAGACCACCCCGCGCATCACCCGCCGCGTCACCGAACACGGCTCCGGCCTGGGCATACACCGCTGGGTCGTCGAGGGCGCGGTCGCGCTGCTGCACTGGTTCCGCCACCTGTACGTCGCTGCGCCATCATCTGCTGGCGACGACTCAAGACCTCATTCTGATCCGAGTCCTTGCTCCGCCCCAACTGATAGGTGGCATGAACTGAGTTGTGTCATCGAGGTCTCCTTGCACACGTGCTGGATGACCTTCGATGGTGGCACTCAGGCACGACAAACGCCACGGAATTGCGCATTCTCAATTGACTCTCGGCGCACCGTTTTTCTGCCGCCAGATCGAGAGTCAGGTCCGCCGGCGCTGGTGGCACTGTCAGACAAGGCCGTACATGAAGGGCAACATCTAGAAAAGGCCGAGGGCGGTTCATGATGGACACGCGATGCGGGCATCTCAGCCTCAGGCCTACACGTCGCCAGCGACTTTCGCGAATCGACCTGAGGCAGGGCGTGCTCACTCATCGGACTTGCGCCGCAGAAGGATCTTGAGGGTCTTGCGCGCGTCGCCTCGGCGGTCTCTGTCACCGGACCAGATCGAAGTGAGCACGACCGCGCCCACGACGAGGCTGGCCAAAGTCAGCACGAGGAGCAAGGCGAAGAAGTACGGTCCGCCATACTGGGCGGTCCTGAGCAGGATCAGGCCCACGAGGATCAATCTCCGTCATCGCGAATCTTCCCACGCTGACGGGGCGGGCTATCCGACGCAGTGCACACCAGACAAGGCCCCTAAAAGGCCCGTCTGTCGGCATGAGGCTGCCGACTGGCACTGTGTCGGGTCCTGAGTGATCGTGAACCACTGGCCGGGCAGACCCGGGCAGGACTATAAAGCCGGTGTAGCTTATCACCAGCCAACCCAGACTTACCGGACGTCACGCGCAAGATCGAGACTGGTGACTATGAAGCGGTGGCCCAGGATGTGGCGTTGGCCCAGAGCGCCTCCATCTGGTCCAGGTGGAAGTCGTACCACTGTCCGTCTGCTGGCCGAAGAACCATCTTCATGTTCTCCAGCCGCTGGATCTTGTAGGCGTAGTACTGGAGATAGAGAGTTGCCCGAGAAGTCCCCGGTGCGATGTGCGTCCATCCGAAGCTCAGTTCCTCCGTGGTCACCCGCACCTCCAGGCGCCCGCCTACCGCGGTGTGAAGCCGTTCGAGGTGTGTGAGAGTCCCGCGGGTCTGCGCAGTGCGACGGGCGTGATCCGCCTGGATACCGAGCCGGTTCTCGGCCAGTTGCTCGGCGGGTGAGTCCGGCTGGATCACAAGGATGCGGACGAGACTGCCGGAGCGCAGCCGGCTCTCCAAGGCGTGGAGGATCGAGGGGACCGCATTGGTGAGGGAGACGCCGGCCAGGTACAGGTCACCGTCACCCTGGAGGTCCTCCTCATGGGAGGGCGGAAACGTCGTCATGAGTGCGGGGCTCGGCGTGGATTGCCTCGCGGTGGCCATCGTGTCGAGCTTGGCCCTGGTGATCAGCGTTTCGGTAGCCAGCAGAGCGAGCACCGCAAGCAGTGCGCCGAGAACCTTGTCCGTCGAGACGATGCCCGCGAGGTTGAGCACCGCGAGGACGACCGAAACGGTGATCGTCAAGTAGGCGTCGAGGTTCTCCTCTCGGCGAATCTGGTGTCCCGCGCGCCCGATCCACGACATGCGGATCAAGGTAGCCGAGAGCGTGCCTTGAGGTGGTCAAGTCACTTGACTGCGGCGGCAGTAGACATCGGCCCACGACTTCCACACGAGCGACCCACACCACCGCGACAACTATCGTGCTTCAGCTCAACTGTGCTGCCGCAGGGGGGCGTGGGTACTCCCGGATGATGGCAGCAGCCACGGATGGCCTCTTCTCCGGTGAGCTGTGCACCCTTGTCGCGTGCTCGCCGTACGGCATGGTGTCCGACGACCGGCCTCTGAGCGAGGCGCCGGTGGGTGATGATGTCGCTGTGAGTCTGGACTTGAGTAACTACGAACTGCTCTGGCCCGCCCTGCTGTTCGCAGCTGAGGGCGAGCGCATCCTCCGTGTCACCGGCCGCGCCTGGGAGGAGCAGGCGCAGTGGCTGCTGACGGAAGCCTTCGCTGGCACTACAGCTGCCTCAGACTTCGAGGAGAGACTCGACCACAACCACGACCCCTTCGCATCAACCGCAGGCTCGGGCAGGAACCACACGGGGCAGCGAGTCGACTGGTTCACTGAACTCGTCAACCGAGCCTCCGAGCTTCGGCACGCGGCCACACCCAGGCCGTACTGGCCACAGCGCCACGGCAGCAGCTTCTCCTCTAGTGGCCATACGGCGCGTGACGCCCGGCAGGACTTCGCCCGGCTCATCGGCGACTTCGCCAGCAACGGCTACCTGGTCGAGGTGTTCGACGAATACTGCGTCGACGACCACGACAACCTTCCCGATGCCTCGGAAGTGATTGAGCGCAGGCTGGGCATACCCGGCCTGTGGCCCCTGGCCCCGGAGACGTGGGATGAGGAAACCTTCTACGGCCTCATCGAGGTGTTCCACGACCTGGTCAGCCGCCCTCGCAAACGATGGTTCCACCCCTACGGCAACTGCGGCTGGCACCACATGGAGTTTCATAACGGTCCTGCCCGCATCTTCTACCGGTGGAAGGTCAACAGACTGCTGCGGGAGGCCGGCATCGACTATGAGGTGGCTGCGGAAGGCGAAGACCTTGGACGTCTTGTTACCGTCACCGACGACGCTCGCAGTAATCTGATGCACCGGGCTCTCGGTGATAGCCCGTCCGACATCAGTTCCGGCGTTCGCCATGCCATCGCGCTGTTCCGGGGTCGCGAGGCATCAGCCGACAGTAAGAGGTCGGCGATCTTCAACCTCGCCCGCGTCCTGGAGGAGCGCCGGGCCCTGATCAAAGAACACCTCAAGAAGGACGAAGGCGCCCTGTTCGAGATCGCCAATCGGTTCGACCTGCGTCACCGCCGGGCCGATCAGCAAGGCGACTACGACGAAGCGTTCCTCGACTGGATCTTCTGGTGGTACCTCGCAACGGTCGAGCTGACCAACCAACTGATCGCCTCCCGCAGTGCCAGTACCACTAGCTGATCAAGCGGTAAAGGTTCGGACCTGCTGGCTGAAAGTTGGCAATAGCTGATCATCTTGGCGTAGCGGCATATATTGGAAATAAATGTGCCCCGCGCTGGTTTTCACGGGGTCTGCAAGAACCCCCAAGATGGTTCACACCTGGACGCCTTCGAGGTGGCAGAATGTTTGTATGCATATCGAGGGCGTGGATGAGCAAGACAATACAGTGATTGAAGCTGCTCTTGGCCGGCTGGTGTATCGAGCCGCGATGCTGGAAGCGACGATCGAGGTTACCGGCTATGGACTGGCAGGGGAAGAGTCTGAAGCCGTTGCACTCAAGGGGTTGACCGTCGGCAGGCTTGCAGATAAATGCCGGATATATGCGAGGGATGCACCGTATCTAAACGCTCCCATGCGTAAGGCGTTAACTGCGATCTTGGACGACGTCAAAGCGGCGATGGACCTGCGTAACAGCTATGTCCACGCCGCGTGGTCTGCACAGCAGGATGGTTCCCTAGTTGCCTTGAATAGCAAACCTGCCGGTTATCGCATGTCGGCCTTGACGGTAAGCAGTCTTAACGAGGTTATTGTGCAATTGGATTCGATCGCAGACCGCATGCACTTGTGGACGCTGCGGGCGATGGAACTGAAACAGCCAGGCGTGATTTCGCGCTTGCCAGGGATGGAGGACACGGCACCGCCGTATCCGGAGTGAGGCCATCTTTGGGCCGCGAGACGGTCTCATTACCAGTCTTCATCACACGGCCGGCCAACTGGGATTCCGAAACGATCAGGTTGTTCTCACCGCCGACTTAGTGGGTATACCAGCACGGGAACGAAGGTCTTAGGTGGTGGACCACGGTGAACGCTGTGGCAGACCTCATCGAAGCAGAAATTGCCTCGGGCAACTCCGTTTCGCGACTCATAGAGGACGGCGCTCCCGGCTTTGGCGACATCGCTGAGAACAAGCGATCGCGGTGATGTCGATCAGCTAAGCCAAGCACGTTCGCACTGCGTCGACCAGCGACGGCTGCCCTTATGGGTGAGTCCTGACACCCCGGTTGCCGATCGGCGGCAACAGCACCGGCGTTGGTGGAGACGCCACTGCCTAGCGACCCGCGCGGGCACCAAAGCCGCGATGCTACCGACCGCCCCAGTCACCACGCCGTTTCTCCGAGTGCCGCGAGGAACTACTGAGGTCCTTGGTGACCCGCGCCACGACGAAGCCACCAGGGCATGCCGGAGACCGAGGAGACTCCGAACGTGTTCGTGAACTCGCGGGAAGGCGGTCCTATGGAACAAGATGCCGCTCAAGAGCTTTGGTGACCGCGTTGAGAAGCTGGGATTCATGAAACAGCGAAGGGTCATGCAGCAGAACAGCAACTGGGGGGTCTCCCACCCTGGTGTCGCACCGGGAACAGTATGCAGAAAGATCTCTCGAATCTATAGATACGCGCAGTTCGGGATCACGGAGCACTCTTCGCAGAGCCTCCTGAAGAGCATGGGGCTCAAGGCGCACAGGCATGGCGATCAGGCGGGCGATGTCAGCGAGCGCGGCCTGGTTACCGAGCAAAGCTGCTGTGAAGGCAATCGGTACGGCGAGCAGCACGGCGGCGACAGTCACCAGGTTCATGGGGCCACGGGCGGGGCTTACAGCGATTCCGGACCATTCGTGCTCGACAACGGCTTTGAGTTCCTGGAGAACGAAGATCCCCAAGAGCATTGCGGCGAAGAAGAGTGCCAGCCGGCGCTTCAACAACTCACGGCGGGTCGCAAGGACAGCCCTGCGGGCGATCACGCCCATGGCGCAGCTTGCCAGAACGGCCCAGGCACTTACGTATGCGTCTCTGACCAAGAGGTAGAGGCTCCCATCGTGATTCCAGTGAAAGGGGCTATCACCGCACCAAGTGCCGCATTCCGGGAGTGGAGTCATCAGTGGAAGCAGGAGAACAGGACCGAGGGCTGTCAGGCTCCAAGCCGCTTTGACGAGTGTGTTCGGTAGCCACGCTTTAGAAAGGTCCGGTGCGGCGATGCCCAGCAGGAGCCGTGCGGTGAGGCCGAATTGAGTCCATTCGGTGATCATGCCGATGGTGACGGCCACGGAGCTACCGGGCATGTGAGTGTCGAGCCGCAGGCCGAACGCAGGATTCGAGAGTAGGACGAACTCGGCCATAACAATCATCAAGACTCCGGCCGGCTCCTCGGGCTGGGCCCGCCATGCGGTGAGCCCGACGGCCGCGAAGGAGACGCCCGCCGCCTGGTTCACCGACATCATGAACATGCTGGCCATTCCCCAGCGCAGCCACAGGACCACACCGAACGCTGCCAGTGACAAGGTCACCAGGACAACAAGCGTGATCGCGACTGCGCTGGGGCACCGACGTCCGGCGAATGATGAGCTGTGGCTGCGCCGGGTGAGGGAGTTCCGCCGACAGCCTGAGTGCCTGGCCGGGCGTTGTAGGCGCGTGGGTCCATGGCAGGCCGTACACGCTTGTATGTCCCTGAGCACGTCGACCAGGTCAATCAGGGCAGCCAGCGCCTCGCGAGGGAAGAACAACGCTCGGGAGTGGTCCCCGGTCAGGATGGGGGCGTGGTTGTCCCCCCGGATGGCAACAGCCTGCTTGCCGCTCGCCCCCACCGCCTTGTCGGGTTCCGTGGCAGGGGGTTCCGGTTGTGCCCTCACGGATGGGTGCCGCCGGACTGGTCGCCGGTGGACAGCGAACCGAAGTTGGTACCGCCGATGGCGATCGCTTGGTTCCCGGATGCAGACACCGTGTCTGGGGCCGGTGGTGGCGGGGCAAGGCACGCTCCGGCAGCTGGCTGAGCGGGTGCGGGCGCGGTAGGTGCCGTGGTGTTGCCGGTGGAGACAGCAGCCCGGTTGTCGCCGCCGATGACCACGGCACGCTCGGCCGTGGCCTGGACCGAGCGGCTGGAGGGCCCAGCCGCCGTGGTCCGCGTGGCAAAGCCGTGGCTCCACAAGACAGCCAGCGAGCCCAGCACCGCCCCCAGTGCGGAGGCCAGGGACCATCGGATCGCGGGATCTCCCTTCAGTAACGGGGGCAGCAGCACCGCCCCGCACAGCCACGCTGGCACGGCGAAGGCTACGGCCGTCGCTAGCCCCGCCACCGCCCACCTGATGTTCCGTCTCATACCGCCCCCGACCATGCCAACCGTCCGCGTCCACCTATCACGATGGCAGTAACGCTGACGTCAAACTGTCGTTGCAAGAAACCGGACAAAAGAGAGCCCACAGCGCTCAGGACCGCTCACGATTGTGGGCCTGCAGCGGCCGATATTCCGTGCAGGTCAGAGACATATTCTGTCTTTTCGGTGATTACTAAGGGGCCCCTTAGCGTCCAAGTTTAGAACTGAGCTGAGAGGCGAGATTCTAGACCTTAGCGATGACATAGACTTCCGTATGTTGCGGGACGACGTGCTATAGGAAGAAGCAAGGGGAAAGGGTGAGGAGGAACAGCCCTCTGCGCGCTGGCATATTGATGCGGGTGGTTGGGTAAGGGCTTACGGGGTGATGATTCGATCCCATATCGTTGGCGAGGGGTTGCCAGGGTCATCGTGGCGGCGGTAATGGCCGATCTGATCGTAAGGCGTTGGCCCTCTAGCATCAGCCGGGTAAGTTGGAGAAGAAGTCAAGAGCGGGTGAACGGTTCATGCGGAGGTAGAGGGACTCGCAGAATTGTAAGCCGATTCAATTTCCTTCCGGTAGCCTGAAAGACATCCTGGCTCGGTACAGTCGATATTGGAACTCCCGCACTGGTGGCAAATATCAGTGCATTGTGGAGAAGATCGGGCTCATCGAACTCATCGATATCTATCTGTATCCCGGTTCCGGCTTTTTGAGCGGCCAGGACGGCGCCTTCCCATTCGGGAAGTCGCTCGCTCAGGTCTAGCAGGGCGGCGTGATCGAACTCTTTCATGGGAATCTCCGCTTAGTGTATTAACTATTGCGCAACTCCGGATTGAATGCAAGGTTGAGCGTGAAACATGTCTGGGCTACCTGCTGACCAGCAGCAACTAGCCTGGGAATGATTCACGCTGAGCATGCGAAAAAAGCAATCGTCCCTGCCTTGTAAGGCGGGCCAGATAAGGAACTTCCTTTGCCTGCACATCCACACACCGCAGTGCTCGAACCTTGGCCTGCTGGGCGAGGTGGGGTGTGAGTCGCGTTCAAAGTGAGCACGTGCCGAACTGCGGTCGGCGGACGAGGATACCGTCCGAGTAGGTGATGCGGAAGGCGCCCTTATCTCGGACTCAGTGGAACGTAAAACGCCTTGTGAGGAAGGTTCTGATCTTCCAGCTTGATCGCTAGGTAGGCTCGGGTGACGTAGCTCAGAACTTATTCGTCATCTGCATCGTCGTCTCCTTGATCGTAGGGTGGCTCTGTGCTTGATGAGTCTGTATCAATATTCCCTTCCGAATCAGCCTCGACGTAGACGTGATCACCATCGGGATGCTCGGCATCCCACCTCATCTCGAACTCTTCGGGAGTTTCGTCGCCTGTAGTTGACATATTGCACCACCAATACTGGGAATGGAGGGGTTATAGTGGATGTATAAAAATCGGGCCATGTTGTGAGTGGTAACAAACAGTGGAAACGAGAGCTGGAGAAGCATCTTGGCGCGATACCGCCAATGCAGCAACAAATACTTTGTTTGCGCTTTGGGCTTAGGGGAGAGCATGCCCACACGCTAGATGAGGTCACTGAGCTATTGGGGCTTAGCCGTCATGAGCTACGACGGCAGGAGGCGAGGGCCTTGAAGCAACTTCGTCGCGATCGCGCCGCGTAGTGTCCTAGATCTAGTCTCTGACCGGCTTGCTCGTTGAGCAAGTCCGCGCTGGTTCTGGGAGGCGCCTCGGTTCCCGACTGCGGATGCAGCAACGTCCAGGGGAAGGCGTGGAGCGGCTACGTGAGGCGCGTAGTGGGTCTTTGGAGCAAGTCCATAGTGCTTCGAACCCGGCGGGCCGGCTATAACTCGGCCTGTGCTGATCACCTCTCCTCGCATCTTGGGGGAACCTCAGTCCTGCTTATAAAAGTGGGCAGAAGTATTACTGAGCGTTACCGTAGTTGCTACTGGAAGCAGCCAGACGAGGCGGTGGTTTCCGATGGACCCCAAGCATGACGTGACGCCCGAGGCCATAGCGGCGCGCCGAGCCAAGCAGGAGAAGCACTGGTGGGGTCGTCGGAAAGCCACAGCCCGCGCCGAGAGCGATGAGAAGTGGGCCAACCGTGACCGGCCCGTCACGCGAGAGCGGTTCACCATCGAGGTGACGGAGAACCTGACTGGCCTGGGTGGCGCTCTAGGCCGCGGGAGAAGCCGGAATCAGCTTTTGCGATACCGCGTCGTTGTAACCGACACCGCAACCGGGCGCCCGCAATGCGTCTCTCAGAGTTTTACGTACCGGACGGCCTTCGGAGTCGGGGAGCGGTACGTCAGCGAGCTGGTCAACGGTAGAAAGCGGGTGAAGTAGACCGCTATGGCACTCGCCGCCCACCCGCAGGCCAGTGTGCGGCCCCTTAGCCGCGAGTAGTAGGCGGCGTTCGAGCGCTAGTGTAACCCCAGCTATCAAAGATCTCTAGCCGGGTTCCTTTCGCTGTTCGTGTCGGATTCAATCGTTGAATTTGATAATTATCAAAGACGACACAAAGAGGCGGAGGGGCATGGCTATCAGATGCCGAGATGCCGAGATGCCGAGATGCCGAGATGCCGAGATGCCTTAAGGCGAATAGAATGAGCAGCAGGTTGGTCTCCGGGGGGTGGCATTCAGTACGAATTTCAAGGGGGCATCTCATGGCAGGCGCTTTTCGTGTCATGACGCGCGAGCTGTTCTTCTACAACGCCGCCACAGGTTCATGCGGCGCCGGACAGCTCAGCACCGAAGGGAACTTCACGGGTCTCGCCAACGGTGGAGGGCTCTCGACGAACTGGACCCACGTAGTCCCCGTCGACGGCGAGCTGTTCTTCTACAACGCCGCTACCGGTTCTTGCGGCGCCGGAGGGCTCAGCAGTGCCGGGAACTTTACCGGTCTCACCACGGGTGGAGGGCTCTCGAAAGGCTGGACCCACGTGGACGCCGTCGGCCGCGAGCTGTTCTTCTACAACGCCGCCACCGGTTCATGCGCAGCCGGAAGGCTCAGCAGTGCCGGGAACTTCACCGGTCTCACCACCGGCGGAGGACTTTCGACGAACTGGACCCACGTGGTCGCCATGACTGGGTAGCCGTTGCACGACGTACGACCACACACGGCGCCGACCGGCCGCCGGCCTAATGCCCCTGCTATGGCTCTTGTGGGTCGGAGCAGGGGCATCGAGTGGTCAGCGGAAACGCCCGACACAGGCGTGGTCCAGCTGACAGCCGTAAGTCGCGGAAGGAGCCTTGTAGTTCAGGGACCAGATCAAGGATCAAAGGAAATTGATGCCCTCTGCTGTTCGGTTGAGCTATTCCCCATGGCCGCGAAATTGGCCTTGGCATTCGCTTCGTTCACCAATACTCAACCTCGCAGCGACAGCACGATCCGAGAGAGTAAACCCTAGAACGGACGCTGGTCTTCCGGGATTTGCACGGTGATGGTGGCGCGTTTGTCGGCGGGTGTGTTGCCTTGGCGTGCGGCCCAGGGTTCGTCGGAGCGCATCCAGGCGGGTAGGCCCGGTGGCAGGTCGGCTTCGGGGATGGTGCCGAGGTCGGTGGGTGTGAGGCTGTCGCCGTACGGGGTGAGGGGGCGCTCGGTGTCAGGGGTGATGGTGGTGTGTAGGGCGGTCAGGGCCCCGTTCCAGTTGGTGGTGAGCTGTTTCATGACGGTCGCGGCGTCGTGGCCGGAGGCTGCCGCGCTGTCGGGGTAGGTGGGGTGCAGGATGTGCTGGTAGGCGCCGTTGTAGGCGGCGCTGCCGGGTGCCTTGCGCCAGGTGTGGAAGGCGGTGTCGGCCAGGCCGCCGAGCGCGATGACGGCTTCGATCTGGTTGTGGGTGACGAGGGCGTCGAGCCAGGTGTGTCGGTAGCGGGCGATGTCGGGGTCGGTGGCGTGGGCGGTGCCGCCGTGTTGGCCGTACACGCTGTACAGGAACGTGTTGATCAGTACGTAACTGCTGTCGATGCCGAGCTTGTTGAGGAAGCCCTGGAAGCGGCGGCCGGCGGTGCCGACCAGGATGCGGCGGGTGATGGCTTCGTGGGCGGCGGGGTCCTGGCCGATCACGAGCACGCGGGCGGTGCCGTCGAGCCGGCCGCGGTGGAAGATCGGGCCCCATTCGACGCGGAAGTCCTTGGCCGGGTAGATCTCCGGGCCGGGGTAGTCGCCGACCAGGGCGGCGTACGGGGCCTGGGCGTAGCCGGGGTCGAATGGATGCATGCCGGTCTCCTACTCCACGCGAGCGAACGTTGATGACTCACCGTAGTCAAACAGTGACTTTACGGCATTTCGCCTGTTAGGTGGCGTTCACCGGTCAACGAACCTCGACAGAGGTCGGGCGAGGGGACGCCAGATGCCGCGTAGAACCGACGAGCCGACAAAGCGCTTCGCACTGCGGGGCCGCCTGGTCACCCTGAACACCCGCAACAACGTCATCGACGACGGAGTCCTGTACGTCGAAGACAGCCGTATTGCCGCAGTGCTCTCCGCCGACGCTCCCGCCCCACCAGGGTTCGAAGACGTCCTGCCGATCGCCACGGGCGGCACGGTGTACCCGGGGCTGATCGAGCTCCACAACCATCTGCCCTACGACGTCCTGCCGTTGTGGGCGGTGCCGAAGAAGTACGGCAACCGCTCCCAGTGGGGCGGCGGCAGCAACCCGGCCTACCACACGCTGGTGACCGGCCCGATGAGGGTGTTGGGCGAGGATCCCGAGCTGATGCCCGCCGTGGTGCGGTACGTCGAGGCCAAGGCGTTGGTCAACGGCACCACGACCACCCAGGGCATCGCCCTGTTCAGCAACGCAGGGGCCCGCCGGATGTACCGGGGCGTCGTCCGCAACGTGGAGGCCACCGACGATCCCGACCTGCCGGAGGCCGCCTCCCGGATCGCCGACGTCGAGGCCGCGAACGCCGAGAAATTCCTGGCCCGCCTCCAGCAGCCGCACCGACTGCTGCTCCACCTGGCCGAGGGCACAGACCAGGCGGCTCGGGACCACTTCCTGGCCCTGAAACTCAAGGACGACCAGTGGGCGATCAAC
>NZ_JNWO01000041.1 GCF_000716435.1 Streptomyces xylophagus | reverse complement strand
CCGCACCGACTGCTGCTCCACCTGGCCGAGGGCACAGACCAGGCGGCTCGGGACCACTTCCTGGCCCTGAAACTCAAGGACGACCAGTGGGCGATCAACGAGAACCTGGTCGGCATCCACTGCACCGGCCTGAAGGCCGAGGACTTCCAGGTTCTGGCCGGTCACGGCGGCTCGATGGTGTGGTCGCCGCTGTCGAACCTGCTGCTGTACGGGCAGACCGCCGACATCGCCGCCGCCCGCAAGGCCGGCGTGCTCATCGGGCTGGGCTCGGACTGGTCGGTCTCCGGCAGCAAGGGAATGCTGGGCGAGCTCAAAGCCGCCCGCCTGGCCGACGGCACAGCCCGCTACGGCACCCGTGACCTGGTCGGGGCGATCCACCCGCACGCAGCCGTAGAAGACGTGCCGTCGGCAGGGGCGGTTGAGCGCGTCGTCCACCTCCAGGACGCGAACGCCGACCCCATCGTGGCCGGGCTGTCCTTGGCCGAGGCGACGCATCGACTGGCCACGGCCCTGGCTGACCTGCCTGCGCTCGCCGCTCGCGCCGACGGAGCTCCACCCCTGACAGGTTTCGCGACAGATGGCGTGCGCTGGCAGCTGGCCCTCGACGAGCTCGCCCCCACCGGAGCCGAACTGCGCCCGCGCCTGCCCCTGCTCACCGCTGCCGGAGAAACAGGACCGACTGGACCGGAGGTAGGTCTCGCTGCGGCCGCGGCACCTCTGGCCCCTGTCGTCCTGGACGGACTGACGGCCGGCGCCGACGCCGCGTTTCTTTCTGCCCTCGCCCAAGAGGGCAACCTGCCCGCCGACTACGGCAGACACCTCTCCCGACTACTGACCTGACGCTGCGCGCGTTGCCCGTCCGGCGCAACAGCCCCGGGCACGGATCTCACAGAACAGGAGTACGGCATGCTCGTCATCAACCTCGCCCTGGTGTCCCAGACCAGCCAGATCACCGCCTCCCAGCTCAACCGGGTGGCCGCAGCCTTGCAGAAACAGGCGATGCGGGACTTCGCTCCGATCTGGAACGTCCATGCCACCGTCGACGCGTTCGACTCCCTCCACGATGTTCCACCCGGCTACTGGCCCATGATCGTCAAGGACGACATCCAGCAGCCCGGAGCCGCCGGCGTCCACCTCGACCACAACGGGCAGCCCCTCTCGCTGATTGAGTACAGCGACAGCTGGTCGTTGACCGCCAGTCACGAAATGCTGGAGATGCTCGGCGACCCCGGCGGCAACCGGCTCGTCGCCGGTCAGTCCCCCAAGCCCGGCCAAGGCGTGGTGGAGTTCCTGGTCGAGGTCGCCGACCCGTCGGAGGCCCCGGAGAACGGCTACACCATCAACGGCCTGCTGGTGTCGGACTTCTTCACCCCGAACTTCTATGACCCCGTTGCTGCGCCAGGGGTGCGCTACAGCTTCACCGGCGCCGTCGACGGCCCCCGCAAGATCCTTTCCGGTGGGTACATCAGCTGGCACGACCCGGTCGGCGACCACTGGTGGCAGCAGGTCTGGTTCGGCACACAGGAGCCAGTGTTCCGCGACCTGGGCCGCCTGACCGCCCGGGCCGGCAGCCTGCGCTCCGCCATCGACTCACGCACCCAGACCATCTCGCGCATCGCCAACAGCGGTCCGCAGTCGGCGCTCTTCGCCACCGCTCTCACCCGGACAGCCGCGGTGAAGGAAGCCACCGCAGCTCGTGCCGACCGGTGGAGCGGCCGAATCGAGGAACTGCAGTCCCAGCCTGTCGTCGAGGGCACCTGGGAAGGCGGCGAGTAGAACAATGCCCAGCAGCACCAGGCCGCCCAGGACGGAGGGCGCACCATGGCGGGTGATGAGAAACGTGGCCAGGACCGTGCAGACGAGCTCCAGGAAGTAATCGACCAGCTCACCTCCGGCGCGGCTGCGCCCGGTGGCGCGGCGCCGACCGGGCCTCACGGTGAAAGCCTGCGCGAGATCGTTCACCGCCGGATGCAACAACTGGACGCCGAGGCCAAGGTCGAGAAGGAGCGCACTGCGACCGCGCCGGAATCGGACGACGACTCCTCGTAGGTTCCTTGATCGCGGCGGTAGGGGCTGTCTCAGCTTGTACCGCCGCGATCGAACGGCTCGTCACCTCCTGCTCGGCGACCTCGTCCCCGTTGGCGACAGCACATGGCGTCACCCAGCACGACCCACCTTCAAGGAGTGGCTCGTATGCCCTCAACGGAGAAGCCACAGCGCCGGATCGAAGCAACTACTGCGTTTTTCTGGGCAGTTGGTGCTGTCCTGCCAG
Organism: Streptomyces xylophagus; assembly: GCF_000716435.1. Taxonomy (GTDB): domain Bacteria; phylum Actinomycetota; class Actinomycetes; order Streptomycetales; family Streptomycetaceae; genus Streptomyces; species Streptomyces xylophagus. The sequence goes on along the minus strand of NZ_JNWO01000041.1, from coordinate 56,662 downwards.
CGGTTGGCGGCCTTTGGTATTTCCTGGCCGAGGCACCACGAGTGGGCCTGGCCCGGCTGCAATTGGCAGGATCGGCCGACCAGGCCTTCGCCATCTGCGAAAGACGCCTGTCTGCCTGCCAGGATGCACTGACGGCGTATTACACCCTCGTCGCGTGCTGCACGATCAGTCTCCTGTTGATCTTCTGGTTGAGCTATTTCACCTTCCCCAGCAAGCGTGGACGGTACGTCGCGGTGCTGGCGATGATCGTGACGGCGGTGGGTGGCCTCTGCGGTGCGGGGGAGAACTCCCTGATCAAACACGGCTTGGGTCTTGGCCAGGAGCAGGCAGGAAACGGCTGGTTCGCCATGGCGGCCGGACTGGCGGCCCTCAAGTGGCTGATCGCCATGCTTACGATCCTGGCCCTCTACCAGTGGCTCATCGCCTTGTCGCGCGCTGGACGCGTAGCCCTTCCGACTGTGCGGCGACGGCTGCGACGTCAACCGCAGGCAGACCCGACTACCGCGACCGTCACTTGCAAAAGACGCCATGGGAACGACCGTCCGGCCGTAGTTCCGTCGTGGCCCGTTGCTCTGGAGCCGGACGGAACACCGTGGCCGACCATTCCCGACAACAAGTACGACGCTCCGCAAGAGACACCGTCGCACTGGCGCTATGAGGGTACGACGGCCCCCGGACGCCAGAACGCGGACACCGGCATCTGCGTCTCCGGAGGCGGAATCCGGTCCGCCTGCGTGACGCTGGGCGCCCTCCAGGCGCTGCGAAAAACTCTAACGAAGGCCAGCTACCTGGTCTCGGTCTCCGGCGGCGGCTACGCCGTGGGTGCCATGCAGCTGGCGTTGTCCGACAAGGAGGGGGAAAGCGTCGGCCCGTCGACCGGGAACGCCTTCGAACCCGGCTCGGTCGAAGAAGACCATCTGCGCCGGCACTCCAAGTACGTCGCCGACGGCACGGGGGAGTGGCTCGTCGCGCTCGGCGTGCTGCTGCGTGGTCTGCTCGCCTCACTGTTCCTGCTGGGTACCGCCACCGCCCTGCTGGGCCTTGGCCTGAGCTGGGCCTATCACCTTGTACCGGTCACCGACCTGAATCACCTGGCCGCCCCCGGCACCCGCTTCTGCCCGAACCACTGCACCCCACTTCCACGGCCCGTCTTTCGGCATCCGGCCGTGTGGGCCGTCCTCGGCCTGTTCGCCGCCGCCGCTGGCACCTGGCTGATCTGGCTCTTCGCCACCACGTGGTCCCGTAAGGAAAAACTCGGGATCTTCTTCGCCAGAGCCTTCCGTCTACTGGTCGTTCTCGCCGTAGCGCTGGCCACCACGGTGATCCTCGTACCGCTGCTGTCCTGGTGGACTATCCACCTCCAACTCCAGCTCAAAGTCAGCCGCCCCCAGACAGGTGCAGGCATCGGCGCGACCATCCTGATCAGCTATGCGATCGCGCTCATCACCACCCTGTGGAGGCGGCGTCAGACGCTGCGCAGCGGCCTGTCCAAAATCACCGACCTACTCCGCGGTAAACCCGGCCTGGCCCGAGCCGTCCCCAACGGCTTCACCCAATACCTGCTGGTCTGGGCCGTGCTCGCCCTGCTGGCAGCCGGCTTCCTGCTCCTGCTGGGATGGTCCACGGCCACCGGGTGGTCCTGGCCGACGTGGGCGCAGGTCGCCGTTCCCGGGATCCTGCTGGTCCTCGGCTCCAGCCTGGACCAGACTTGGATGAGTCTGCACCCCTTCTATCGCCGCCGCCTTGCCTCGTGCTTCGCCGTCCGCCGCAGCGAGGATCCTGGTCAACCGGGTGTCCAGATCGCCGAGCCGTACAACTTCGACACCGAGACCACGACGCTCAGCACTTACGGCGGCAAGCGTTCCAAGTTCCCCCAGGTCATCTTCGCCGCGGCAGCCAACCTCTCGGGCGCCAGCCGTACGCCTCCCGGCCGGCGAGCGGTGTCCTTCACCTTCTCCCGCGACTACGTCGGAAGCCCCGATGTCGGCTACGCCTGCACCGCGTGCTTGGAGACGCAAACCAAGCAGCACATCGCCCGAGACCTGACCGTTCAGTCGGCCATGGCGATCTCCGGGGCCGCGTTCGCCTCGGCCATGGGCGCTCAAGCCCGCGCCTTCCAGACCTTCTTTGCCCTGTCCAACGCTCGCCTGGGCAGCTGGCTGCCGAACCCCTCCGCGTTGGCCGAGCGATGGGCAGACGACGCCCCATGGTGGTTGTCGCCTCCACCCTCGATCCGGCGGCTGCCCTATCTGCTGCGCGAGGTTTTCGGCCGCTACCCGATGGATGACCGCCTGCTCCTCGTCACTGACGGCGGCCACTACGAAAACCTCGGCCTCGTCGAACTGCTACGCCAGGGCGTCCGGACGGCGATCTGCATCGACGCCAGCGGCGACACACCACCTTTCGCCACCACCCTGGCCGAAGCCATCGCCCTGGCATACGAAGAACTCGGCGTCACCATCACCCTGGACCACCCAGAGACGCTGATCCCCGGCAGCGGCAAACCACTCTCGCCGCCCAGCATCCTGTCGGACATCAACACACGACTGTCCAAGACAGCCGTGATCACCGGAACCATCACCTATCCCAAGGACTTGGAGATCAAGGGCGAAAAAGGCCAAACCACGTGGACTGGCAGAGAGGGAAGGCTGATCGTCGCTCGTGCGACGCTGACTGGCGATCTGCCGTACCAACTGCTTTCCTACGCGGCAGCCCACCCGGTCTTCCCCCGTGACAGCACGAGCGACCAGTGGTTCGACCACGAGCAATTCGACGCTTACCAGACCCTCGGGCGCTGTATCGGTGCCGAAGTTCAGAACCGGCTGGAGACGCCCTCGTCGGCAGACAGTTACCCGATGAAGCCTTGACTCTTGAGCGTAAAAGCGCACATCCCGGGGAAGCGGATCAAACTGACGAAGACCGTCATAAGGCGTGGTCTTATGGAAACGACCCATTGCCGTGTCGTCCGGACGACGGACGCTCTGACGTCTGCTTTTCCTCTGGGCTGCCGGTGATGGCGGTCGTGGGGTCAGAGGTCGAGGACGGCGCGAAGTGCGTTGTCGACGAGTTCTTGCTGTTCGGGGCCGATGTTTCCGTGCGCTGTGCCGGTTTCGAAGCGGAGGGTGGAGAGCTGTAGGAGATTGACGGCGACGGCGGAGGCATCGACGGGAGTGGTCAGACGAACGCTCATCGCAGTGTCGGGGTGCTGTGCCGGGGCATGCAGGACCAGGACGACGACAGCACCGTAAGCGTCGGCGAGTCCGTCGAGGCTGACGACGAGAACGGTGCGCGTGCCTTTCCCGGTGTCGACGTCCCAGACGTCGCCCTTGCGGATGATCACAGGGCGTCGCCTTCGCCTGCCAGGTCGAGGGGGGCGATGGAGGCGAGCTTGCGCGCGGCATCGAGGGTCATCTGACGTCGCACGGCTCGCACGATGTAGTCGTTGAGGGAGGGGGCGCCGGCGGCGGCGTCGCGCAGTTGTTTGTCCATGGCGTCGGGGATCCGCAAAGTGATGGCAGTCATGGTGTCAATTCTAGTGGCAAGAGTGCCATCACCTACAGCCGTGGGGCGGTAGGCGGAGGCTGACGCTGCGGCACTGGGCCGGGTCAGGCCTCGGAGTGGCCCTGTTTGCCCTGTGTGTGCAGCACGCTCGGCCGGGCAGCCTCGGCCGAGCGTGCTGCACACACTGCCCGCGGCCTGATCAACCGGCCACGGTGCCGGCGACGATTCCTCGAACTCGCCGGTGCGGCGCCAGCGCTTCAGGAATTTTGCAGGTATGCCGCCAGCTTGCCGATGAGCCGGGCGGCGTTGTCCAGGCCGCGGGCCGTCTCGCCCAGGTCACCGGCGAGGAGCTTCTGCAGGGCTTGCCCAGTTTCCTGGCCTTCCTGCCCGCTGGAGGTGTCGGACCAGGGGCCAGGGACGGTCGTACCCCGGTATCCAACGGGGTCGCCCCCGACCGAGGTACGGTAGCCGGTGAAGTCGGCGGCGCCATGCGCCGGCCCGGCGGTGGACTCGGCGGCCAGGAACTGGACCCGGGAAAGCTGGGTCTGCTCGGAGCCGTGGTTGTCGGTGATGCTCAGACGGTAGTGGGCGTAGGACGCGGGGGAGACGACGGAGTACTCCTTCGTCTCGTATCGCTGCCTGAAGTGTTCGCAGGTGCGGGAGTCCACGGTCGTCCAGTGACCGCCGTCGTGCGATCCCTGGAGTTCCCACTCCTCCGGATCCCGCTCGGGGGCGTCGTTCGCCGAGGTCAGCCGGTAAACGGTGACTGCGGCAGGGTGCGCAAGGGTGAAGTCCAGCACGGCGGAGTCACCGTCCCCCAGCCATTTGCTCCGGGACTTGCTGAGCAGGTTCTCCGCGACCTCGCCCGCCGCGTCGAACTCGTCGCTCGCTTCGATGCCGACCACCGCACGCGTGATGTCCCGCAGTTCACCGGTGGGTTTCCGCACATCGGGACTGTCTGCGGAGCTCAGAACAACTGAGGCGGCGGTGCCTCGCCGGTCGGTCCAGGACACGCGCTCCACGGGCGCCCCTCCGTCGTCGAGCAGCAACCGCAGCTCGCCGGAGGGGGACCAGGTGCCGCCATGCCCCTCCTCGGTGGAGAACCGGTGCAGCCGGGCCGCGGTCGTGCCCTCGGGGTAGGCCCAGCGGTCGGCGAGCGAGCCGCGGTACTCGGTGACCGCGCCGTCGGCGGTCCTGCGGTGTCCCAGGAAACCGGTCAGGTCCGCGCGCAGCCCGATCGCCGCCTCCGAGCCGTCCGCCCCGCGCCACGCGAGGTGCGCGGGCATGGCACGCTCGCCCATGTCGATGTGGACGAGCAGTCGGGGCGCGGGCTGCCAGGCGGTGGCGCCGGGAGCACGGACCTCGGCACTGAAGGCGATGACGGACCGGTTGGCCGCCCGGGCCGCCCTGGCGCGCTCCGCCTGGTCTCGATCGTGTGCGGGGACCACGGTCACGGCGCGCAGCCGCAGCAGTGCGTCCGAGCCCTCCGGACTGCGTACCTCGAGAACGTTGGCACCGGTGGCCAGCAGTCCCCCCGGTGCACTGAGGACGATGTCCTGCGGGTCGCTGTGCGTTCCGTCCGCCGGTATCGCCAACTGCTCCGCGAGGGCCTTGCCGTTGAGCAGGACGTCCATCGGAGCGCTCGTCCCGAGAACGGTGACCGTGACGACGACCTCGTCGTTCTCCTCCCGCCCATCGACCGTGAAGTCCACCTTGATGTGACCGCCGGCACCCAGCGCGAGGTGTGAGGAAGCGATGCCGCAACGGTGGTGGGTGACCACGGCGTTCGAGAGCTGGGCCGGGTTGCTGGAGAAGTCGGCGAAAACGGGTTCCATACGTGTCCCTAAGTCGTTCGGGATGTACCGGGGTTACCGGTCGAGATGTGCGTTGCGCGGCCTTGCGGCCCGCGACGCCTGCAAAACGTACCGGCAGTCACTGACAACGGACCTTGGACGACCATGAGTTGAGCCCCAATGAGCATCAACAGGGCAGTCCCTTTGTCCACGCGAGGGAGACCAGGCCCCTGGGTTCACGCATCGGCACCCTCGGCCCACCCGCGGGTTAAAGGGGCCGCAGGGTCCCCGCCTCCTTGCCGAAGACGGGGGACGCCGGTGGGGGCCTTCATACTCGGGAGCCGATCAAGCAAGCCGACGACCTGCTGCCTTAACACGCTGCGCAGCAGGTCGGGGAGGTGGGGTCAGTCGGTCGTGAAGCCCACCAGAATCTCGGCCGGGTAGCGGCTGCCGGCCGAACCGTGCGGCAGTATCTCGGCGATCTGCGCGAGGTCTGCGCCGGTGAGGTCGACCTCGGCGGCGCCGGCGTTCTCCTCCAGGCGAAGGGCGCTGCGCGTGCCGGGGATCGGGACGACGTCCTCGCCCTGGTGGAGCAGCCAGGCCAGCGCGAGTTGGGCGGTGGCGACGCCCTTGGTGGCGGCGAACCCCTTGAGCTGCTCGGTGGCGCGCAGGTTGTAGGGATGACCGCCGCCCCGGGACGTCGTGGCAGGCGCGGACGCCTCGCAGTCCGTGACCCGCATGGTCACCTGATGCCCGACCAGCCCCAGACGCCCGACGGCCGAGACGGCCATGTAGACGGTGACACCGAAGAGGGAAATGGCGATCACAACGCAGAGGACAGTTCCGAAGACCTGCTTCCGCCCGGTGCGCACCGTGGTGTGCTTGGTCACTGCCCGATCCTACGAACCCACTGCTGGCAGGCTGGCAGCGCCCCTTGTCGATGGTCAATTACGTGACCACTGGTACTGGAAGAAGGTCAGTGGTGGGCAGGGTCGTGCTCCGCGACTCTATTGACGCCCGCGGGGCCAGAAGAAGTACCCGAGGGTGAGTGCTGCGATGACGATCGCGGACACGCTCCCCGCCGCCCACATCGCCGCGTCCCGCGACTGGAAGAACCCGGCCTGGAGGACCTGCACGACACCCGACATCCCAGCGGCCGCGATCACGGCCAGGAATACCTCCAGCTTCGCCCGCTGTCTGTCTTCCCGCCGCTCCTCTTCCTGGATCTCCTGCTCTTCGCGCTGCCTGGCCAGCTTGGTGATGGTTGACCCGAGCTGGTCCTTTGCCACCTCCTCGATCATGGCGTTGAGCTCCGCGGCCCGCTGGTGAAAGGTCGACCCGTCCAGTACACGCCGCAGGACGCCCGCCACTACTGGCGACGAGACCAGCGTCGGCGAGCGGATGTGGGTGATTGTCGACCTGACCGACAGGGCGAAGTCGTTGAGACGGATCCTCTCGGCGTCGAGTTCGTGCGCGAGCGCCCGAAGGGCCTGCGAACTGCCGCTCTGGTCCCGCTCCGCCGCGTCGACCCGCGCTCTGAACGCCTCCACGCGCTGGTAGTGGTCGACTAGTTCGAGGGACCAGCCCGTGAACAGTCCGTCGAGGGAGGCGACGAACTCCACCACGTGGCCCCGGCTGTTGTGGGTGAAGTCCGCCATCCCCGGGGCGATGATCGCCGTGGTGTTCGAGGTCAGCACAATCTGCTCGCCGGTCAACCCGGTGATGGTGGTGGTCAGGTCGTTGGCGCGCGTGTACCGAGCCCACTCCACAATGGAACCGATCAGGTGTGTGACTGGGTTGGTCAGCAGTTGGGCACCCATCACTCCCTGGAGGCCGGCGGCGGTGCGTACCTCCTGCCGCGCGTCCCCGGCCGGCCCCCGCATGGTGGAGGCCGCGTTGACCGCGACTACGACGTGGAACATCCCCGGGCTCGCCAGGGCACGCGAGCCGGCCCGGCCCCCGGCGTCACCCAAGCGCTCGCACACGTCCTCGGCGAGGTCCAATGCGAGGTCCGACAGCCGCCGCCACCGAGCGGACTGGCCAGTCCGGAAGGTAACGCGGGCCACCCCGTACTCCGGCGCGGCCCGCAGCATCGCCGCGTAGAGGTCAGCGGGGCCGGCGTCCACGATCTCCCGGCTGAGGCGAACGTAGTGGTTGCCGAGTCGGGAGAAGCGGATCTCCGCCCGGACCTGCCCGACTGGGCGGCCGTCCATGCTGCTGACCAGCACGTCAGGCAGCTCGACCTGTGCGCCGCCGTACCGCCGTTTGAAGGCATCCGAGCCGTTCCAGACGTCGTCCAGGTTCAGCGAGCTGTTGACGGAGACCGGCCTGGTTCCCCCCAGCTCCCAATCGGCGCACCGTGTGGCGACGGCGTCGAGAACCTCCTGCGGCGGGACTCCGCGCACCGTGAACGGGTAGAGATACACGATCTTCCCGTGATCCACGCGCAGCCACGGGTCGTCCTTCCGCTCAGCCAGCGACACCAACGCCAGCCGGTGCGCCCGAAGTTCGCTCAGGTAACCGAAGTCAGTGACGCGGCCTCCGGCTTCGGCCGACTCAATCTGCGCGATCGCCTGGTCGAGCGGCTCGCCCGTCGCAAGGAACTCCCGGACCCCGCGCACCGCGCAGGCGACCGCCACACCGCACACGTCGTCGATCTCCGCGATCCGCATGAGGAGATAGCGGCTGAGATCGGGAAGGCCGTCCGCTGCCTGCCGCGCGAGTTCGCCAGCTTCGCGGGCCTTAACCACGGCCGCGTCCAACGCCGCCTGCTGGGCGTCCAACTGCCCGGTGGCCATCGCGTTCTCCGCGTGGATCTGCGCCGCGACGCTCTCCATCAGAGCTACCACCGCCCGCCCGGACAGCTGGTCCGCGGCCTCCAGACGCGCCCCACGCTCCCGCACGCACCGGGAGGCCGCTTCCAACGTCTCCCACAGGGGCTCGAAATGGTAGGAGATATTCCATTCCGCTTCCACCACGGTGAGGAGGAACAGCAGAAGGAATGGAACACCGCCAGGCGCGATCGCGGCCTTCTCCCACTGTCGAAGGATCTCGGCAGTGGGAGCCTCGGTCCGGTCAACCAACCGGCGCCCTGGCGACGGCTGATCTGGCACCGGATGAGCATCCTCCTGCGGCAGCAAGACCAGGCGCTCGGTCTCCACCTGCAGACCTGCCAGCCACTCACGCAATGGCCGTAACTCCCCTGTTGCCAGGGCTTCCAACATGGGGCGGTGCACCCTCCGATGGTAGAAGCCCAATGCGGCGCAGGAGGCGTTTTCTGAAGTGTTGGAGGGAGACGCTGCCCTGGGCGAAATAGTCGTCTGACGACGAGCTCATGACGCATCGCCAGGGACCGCGCCTTTCAGCATGCCGCCCGGGTGGCCCTGGGAACAGAAAACCCGTAGCAGGACCGCCCAGGCGCGACCTCGGCCGAGTGCCCGGTCAGCACCCGTACTGGGCGAGCACGACCCGGGTGGCCCGGTCCACGGGACGCAGCGGGTGCATACCGCCGTCCTCCGCCGGGCCCAGGCGCAGTGTCGTACCGCCGCCGACGGGGGTGACGATGAGGACGCGGTCCTCGACGCGCGCCTGGACGGCGTCGCGGCGGTACGGGCTGGCGGCGAGGCAATCGTCGACGTACTCACGCTCGAAGCGGTCGTAGGGGCCCGCGAAAAAGTGATCCGCGACCGGCCCCTGCCACTGTCCGATGAGCAACGCGAAGAAGGCAGCAACGACGCCCGGCACCACGGCACGGGCACCAGGCGCCTGGATCAGCTTCGGCCCGAACCGGTAGACGATCCCGATGCCGAGGACCGCGATGGCACCGGCCCCCAGCAGCAACATTGCGCCGTGGGACGCCAACAGGTGGGCGCTCTTGCCGAAGGTGAGCGGCAGCGCGCTGCATACCAACACCAGCCACCCCAGCCCGGCCAGCGTCGCGATCTGGAACACGTTGGGCCTGGCCGGCCACGCCGGCCGGTGCGGGACCAGGGCCTGTTCGCGCGTCACCCACCGGCCGACGCCGCGCGCCCTGCCCGCCGACGGGAGGACGCCGTCCGCGTGGTGTTCGACGAGCAAGGCCAGGACCGCGTCACCGAAAGCGGCGACCCGCTGGTGAACAGCGAACCGGTCGCTCGCCAGCCGGTTGAACTCGTCCAACCGGTCGGGCCGTACGCGCGTGGCCCGGCCCCGGGGGAAGGCGCGGTTCAGCGGGTGACCGGGGTCGGGGAAGCCGGGCAGCGTGGGAGCGGACCGGCCGGCGCTGCCGACGAGCTCGTCGACCGTACTGGCGCCCGGGGCGGGGATGAACGACTCGTACATCCGGTCGCGTTGCCGGTGGCCGCGAAGGCTGGCCTGCAGGGCCTCGGCCTGCTCGATCACCGCGTCAAGCAGCGGCTCGGCCGGTGCGCCGCGCATCCGCTCCAGGGAAGACCGGCCGGGGATCGCCCGCCACACCCCGCCGAGCCGGTTCAGGGCCTGGTCCTTCCACACGTCCCGCAAGCACGGCCACACCCGGGCGGCGGGAAGCCGTCGGGGCGGGCGCCGGCCGCGCAGATGCGCGCGAAGCAGCGTCACGGCGCTGCGCAGATAGTCGGCCTCGGCCACGTACTGGATCGCGACGGCGGATTCGCGTACCTCGCGGGTGGCACCGTTGGCGATCTCGTCGAAGCGCTGGGCGGCGGCGTTGGCCGCATCACCCTGTGCGCGCAGTTCGGCGATCGCCCGCTGCCATCCGCCGCTCATCCCCGCCCCCTTCACTCCGTCCGCACCGTGCCGCCCAGAAGGCTACCGGCCTGGTCCGACACCGAGCGCGGTCGTTGCCCTCACTCACCTGGAGAACCCCGGCCGCCTGGCAGTGACCACCGCCACCGTGTTCGACGGGCCGCCGGAGCCACTGCCGCGATGCGAGCGGCGGACCTGACGATCTGGCCGAACGCCTTCGTGCACGTACATCCGGGTGTCGGTCGAGGACGTACGTACGGGCGGCGAAGTCCCCTGGACTGCCTACTCGTTGGCGGCGGGTGGTTGTCCCATCAGCCAGGCGTGGGCGGCCTCGATGGAGTTCTTAGAGTGAGCGAACCTGACGCCGAGCTGGAAGTGCTTGTCCGCAAGCCCCGGCCAGCCGCCGGCCGTCTTCGCCGCGGCCTGGAATGCCTCGGTGATGTTGTTCGCGACCTCGATGTAGACGCCGGAGCCGGGTGCCACCCACTGGTCGACGACGTCACGGACCGCGTCGATCATCGCCTGGTCCAGGCGTTGCGGTTTGTCCGCGAGGTCGACTCCCAGCCCCCATACGAGGCTCCGCATCGCCACGGTCTCCCAGTTGTCCTCGCCCCCGGCGTACAGCCGGCCGCTCTGCATCCGCCCGGAGCGCCCGTGCTCCTCCTCGGCGTGCTGCCGGGCCAGTCGGTGGAGGGCGACGAGGAGCGAGGCGACGGCCGTCGGGCTGGCGTCCGTGAAGGCGGACTGCAGCCGGACCAGGTCGTGGTCGGACGCGGGTACCACGGGGCGCAAGGGCCCCCGCTCACGATCCAGCTCCTCAAGGGAGGTCGCCTCGACGCCGCGTTCTTCGGCGTTCGCACACAGGTAGATCGCGGTGCCGACGGCGAACCAGCCGCGGTCGTGGGCGTCGACGAGACGGAACGGGTAGAAGGCCTCCTCCGTCGTCGGCTCATTCTCGCCTCCGGTACGGGGCAGGCTGTTGTTGCGCAGGCTCGGGTGCGCCTGGTCCGTACGAGCGGTCGCATCCGGGTCCGTGGTGAGGATCTGCTCGGCGGATTCCCTCTGCAAGGCCTGGACGGTGACGTGCCGTTCAGTGATGGCCGGGTACCGGGCCGCGAGCGCGGCGAGGATCGCGACCGCGGCGTCCCGCAGGAAGCTCTGCAGGGTCTCGGTGGTCCAGCGGCGCCGCGCGGACACCTGGACAAGCAGCATGCCCGGCCGGTGCCCGGCCAGCGGGGCCATGCCGGACTCCCGGGTGGGCCGGGGCCCATATACCTCGGCGTACGCCCGGTACCAGCCCGTGTCCGGATCGACAAGGTAGTCGACGGCGTTCCGATCACCTGCGCAGCGTCCAGACCCTCGGGCCCGGGCGGCAGCATGGTGACCACCATCAGCGGTGCGGTGAACAGGTCGGTGCTGTCGCCCAGGCCCAGCGGGTCGTCCGCCATCGGAACGCCCTCGGGGGGCCGGTGCCCGACGTCGGGCACGTTGTGTGAGTCGAACGCGGGGGCGGCGTCGTTGTACGCCATCCCCGTCACGGCCATCTCGGTCCGGATCTTCCGCTTCCGCGCGCGGTCCTTCGTCATGCCCAATCCACACTGCGGCGCGTCCCACGCTCGCACCGCTCCAGATCAGGGAGACGGGTTACCGCACGCGATTCCGAGAACCTTGCCCGGGACTTCGAGGCTCGGGCGTGGGCCGCGCGCCTCTCGGGCTCCGGCGTACGTGCACGCCTCATGGCCATCGTATCGGTGGCGTGCGCGCGGAGAGTGACAGTGGCTAGACCGGCTCCAGGGCTCCGGCCGGTGCCGGATCGGGCGTCGCGCCGGGGGCGTGTTTGAGGGCCTGCCTGGCCTCGACGGCCTTCTCCTGCGGGCAGTTCTCCCAGTGCTTGTGGCCCGCGATGCAGGCCGTCAGCTCGCGCAGTTTCGACCACAGCCGCTCGTACTCGGTCTTCTGGTCCGGCGTCCATCTTTCAGTGGCGGGGCGCGCCGCGTTGCGCCACCGGTCGGTGTCGTTGAAGCCCGCGTGGGGGGCCGATGACCAGGCTAGTTCCTTCTGGAAGCGGTGAAGTGCGGCGTAGGTCTCGTGCAGCTCCTTCTGCGCCGCGGTCAAGTCGTCTGGGAACGCGAACGGGTCGTAGGGCTTCTCGGCGGTGGTTTCGGGCGGGGTGGTACTCGGCATGGACTGGATGTTAGTTCGACGCTCTGACATCGGTCGGGTTCCAGCGCGAGTCGCTGTGGCCGGACACCGGCCGAAGCGCGGCCCGCCGCCGGACACGCACGTGTCAGTGCCGGCGGCGATGATGTCTCCATGACGACCACCATGCGGAGTTTCGCCCTCACCTGGACCGACTCCGACGGCACGCCCCGGGCGTCCGCCGTCGCATACGACGAGCCCAGTGCCGGCCAGCGCAGGACCGAACTGGAGCGGGCGGGCGCCACCCGCATCGAAGTCGTGCCCGTCAAGCCCGGGGAGCTACCCGAACCGAAGGGGTGATCCCCGGGGTCCTGCGGGTTCAGGGCCGGGCCGTCGCCTTGGGCTTCGCGAAGGGGGGTTGTCTCCCACGCCTGGTCGAGGACCGGGTTCATCGCCAGGGGGTGGTCGCCGAGCGCGGAACGCAGCGACCAGCCGCCGCCCGGCGTAGAAGCACCGGCCTGGGCGCCGGCGAGCAGGATCGCCGACAGCGAGGTGTCCGCGACCGTGACGGCGTCCTCCACCTCGCCGATCGCCGCGATCGTCGTGGACACGGCGCCCGCCGGGAACACGGAGCGGAACTCCGGCGCGTTGATCAGGTGATACGGCTCCATGGTGACGATCATGCCGAGGACCGGACGGTCGGCGGGGATGTGCGCGAACTCCTCCTTGCCGGCCGCGATGAGCGTGGCGGTCCTGTCGATCTGGCCGAACGCCTTCTCCAGCTTGGTGGTGAGCTCGGTGGCGAAGTCCTTCGGCCCGAGCCGCAACGGCATGGTGGGCCGCACGGACTTCACCTCGACGAGCAGCACCAGGTCGTCGAAGACGACGATCCAGTCGACGCTCTTCTTCTCGCCCTTGCCCTCGGTGTAGACGACCTCGGGGTGCACCAGGGCGTCGGGCAGCAGGCGCAGTTGGCGGCCGACGTACTGCTCGAACAGCTCGCCCAGGTCGTTGGCGAAGGCTCCGCCCAGGCCTTCGAGACCGGTGAAGTACAGGCCCAGGGGACTGGCCTTCGCCATCACGGCCGCGGGCACCGGGATGAGGTAGCCGGGGCCGTACCCGGTGACGAGGGGACGTCCGCGCAGCGGGTTGTAGGAGAACCGGCGCAGGGCCGGATCCAGAGCGGGGGCTCCTGCCGCCCGCGCCTGCGCGGCCGCCGCAGCCTCCTCGTTCTTCAGAGTCTGGACGTCGGTGGCGAACTGGCGGTCGATCGCGGCCGCGAGGGCGCCAGGGGTGGTGAGGCCCGTGAAGGCGTCCAGGCCGCCGTCGAGCCACTCGGGGACGAAGCGTCCGTCCTTGTGGGTGGCGGCGGCGAAGAGCAGCTGGGCGATGCCGACGTAGTCCGTGAGGGAGCAGCCCAGCAGCTGGATGTCCCAGCCGGGCTGAATGACCTTGAGGGCCTTGGTGGGCGTGGTCTGCAGGAACAGGGCGATGGACCGGGAGAGTTCGGAGAACTCCGGTTCCTGCCAGACGAGTTGCTGGCCTCCCAGGCGCAGCAGGAAGCCCTCCATGCGCTGGCCGACCGGCTCGCGCCGCATCGGCTCCTCCAGCGCGAAGTAGTAGCCGAGGATCTCGTCCAGGTCGGCCTCGGTGGCCGGCCCGCCGCGGTGTTCGTTGCCGCGGGTCAGGGAGACCCAGGCGACGTCGGCGAGGGCCCACGGTCCGTGAGTGCTCGCCTTCGGGTGCCCGCGCATCTCGCGTGGCGTGGGGAGGTTCCCGCTGGTCGCCGCGATCAGGGGCAGCAGCGAGCTCGGCGGGTGCCGGCGCACTCGCTGGACGTACTCGTGGTCGGCTGTCGGGTACGGGCGGATCGGACTCATGGCATTAGATTCTGCGCCTCAACTCAGGGGCGAGGCACTGGGCCGCCACCCACCCGCCGCATGACGGCGTCAATTGCTGACCAGGGGTTTCACACTTCGTGTCCCCCCTACGTCGACGTACGTGTCGGCAGGGGACCAGCCCGGGCACAAGGATGTGTCGCCGACGCACGAAGACAGGGAGAACAGCAAGGTGACGGTTGAGAGTTCGGGGCCACTCCCGGCGCCGAGGCGGAGCAAGCTCAAGGTGCTCCAGGCGATCGCAAGGAAGCGCGAGCAGACTCAGGATGAGGCCAGGACCGAGGTCCTGCGGCGCCTTGGCGACCGCCGTGCGTATTGGCATGCCGTGATCCGGCAGCGCGTACCAGGCCGGTACGTCGAGGACGTGTACGGACAGGTGACCGTCCGAATATCGGCCTACATCGCGAAGACCGATCCGCGAACCATCAAGGACATCGACGCGTACATCGCGACGACCTGCGTCAACTGCGCCATCGACCAGTTGCGCCGGTCCAAGTCTGAGGCAGCGGTCCTGATCAAGGTGGGCATCCCGCCCGAGGGCGTCAGCGACACCGACGAGGTGGTCGAAAGTGAGGGCTACCTTCTGATCCGGAAGGTCATGGCGGAACTCCTGACCAACCGTCAGCATCTCGTGTACGTGCTGCGTCACGTTAAGGAGCTCAATTCCCGCGAGATCGGCGAAGCCCTGGGCATCAAGCCGACACTGGCGCGCAAGGAATTGGAGGCGGCACAAAAAGCGCTCGCCAAGGAGGAAGTAAAGCGACGCCTGCGAAGTCTTTTGCACGAGCAGCTGTAGCAGGTATTCCCCCCAGCACCGGCGGCACGTCCGTCCCGGTCCTCCCCTCGGACGGACCGCCGGCGCACGAGGGGATATCAGTTCCCCCGCGTGAGGCCTTGCACTGATCACCTCACAGACCGTCCAGTGCAAGGCCGTGACCAAGACCAAGGAGTCCCGTGATACAGCAACTGCGCTTCCTCACCCGCATCGTCACCACTTTCCTGATAGGCGGATGCATATCGCTCGTCCGTCGAATCGAGAACGCGCGGACGCCTGCGCCGATATGGAATGACCCCGGCGTGATTTCCGCCGTGAAGGGCGACACCCTTCAGGGATCCGATGCCCGTCAGGCGAGCCGGATAGCCGAAATAACCGGACCGAACGTTGCGTAACAGAAACATATGCGGCATTCGTCCACGCTCCAGCCTCCGATGACCCTCGGGAGGAAATAGGCCCAGCGAGATAGTCCTCTCGTCCACTGACGCGCCCATGCGGCGAGAAGGTGCCGGGACCTGCGGTTTCACACTCGGGTTCCGGCTCTCGTCGTATCTGACGTAAGGACCCCGGACATCAGGAGTTGCTCATGGCCGCCACCCCCGCCCCGGCAGTCGAAGTCTTCGAGAGAGACCTCGACGCGCTCCTCAGAGTTGTCAAGGGTGAGCTTGCGACGAAGAAGGACGAGACCAGGGCCGCTCGCGGACGATTGCGCCAAGTCGCCCGTCGACACCGCCACCAGCGCTATCAGAAGGTCGCCGGGACGGTGTGCGAGATCGCACCGCGCGTCCTCGTCTACGCTCTCGCCCTCGCCGGCTTCACGGCCTTCGGAACCGCCCTGGCGCTCCTCGTCATAGGCGGCACCACCGACGTCGCCCTGACGTTGTTCACCGTGGCCGCAGCGGCCTGGGGCATGGGCGCGGCACTGCACCGGTAGTTGAACCAACCGAACCCCGAACTGAGGGGTACTCGCAGGCCTATTCGCGGGCTGGCTTCATGAACGGCCACGGCCATGCGGTTCGCCTCCGGAGTGAGGCTGGCCGCGTGCGGGAACGCACCAACTGGCCGGTGCGGCATACCGGATCCAGGTCTGCAGACCATCCGCCGAGGTAGTTCGGTGGAACGGCGGGGTATCCATCACGGGCGTCCGGCCGAATCGAATGCCTCGACCGTGATACCGAAGAGGCTCGGGGACTTCGCCATGAAGCCATCCTGAACGATCCGCTGCCCGGCGTGGCCGGAAACGGGCACTCGCTGTCAGTGGCGGCCGCTATCGTGTGGGACACGGGTCGTGCACCGGCCCAAGCCCGCCTCAGCCCATGACTGTTGGCAGTTGAGGCGAAGGTACGCGGGACCTAAGAGTCCGGGCGCATCAGTGCGAAGAACACCGCCGATTGGCGCAGTTACCGATCACCGCAGTCAATTTCTCACGCGCGTGCATCGGGTCATGGGTCCGTGCACGCCAGTTGAGGACTGCCGATGGTCAGGAACCAGCGGAAAAAGAGCAGGGACAAGAAGCGCGCCGCGGCAACCGGCGCGTCCCGGGCGTCCGCCGCGACGGGGAACGTACACCTCCACGAGCCGCTGCCGGACATGACCGTACTCGGCCAACTGCCGTACGCGGCCAGGCATGACGTCGAAACCGGCTTCGCCGCGCGCCTGGTCGCCGCCTGCCGGGCCTCCTGCCAGCCCTGCCAGAAATCCCTGGCGGCAACGCTCCGCACCAAACAGCGCGCGACCCTCGCCGCACTCGCCGGAGCCGCATACGGGGAACTCGCGGGCACCGGCGGCGGCATGACGTTCACGGACGCGGCGCCCACCACCAGGTCATGGGCGCGCCTCGCCCGGACGGCCAAGGCGGGGCAGGACACCGGTGAGGCCCTGGCCGCCGTGGAGGCGATGGACGACGCGGCCGTCTCCGATCTCCTGGAGAACGCCCTCGACCACTGGACGATGGGCACGCCGCTGCCCGCGCACATCCTCGCGGGGCCGGCCGAAGGACCGAGGCCGTCGTCGGCCGGGACGAAGCACTTCCACATCGAACCCGACACCGACCTGATGACGGGGCTGCTGCCGTACGTACCGGGCTGGGAGGTCGACTACGCCCTGGCAACCCGCGTGGTCAGTGTGTGCTGGGAGGGATGCGAGTCGTGCCGGGCGGCCCTCACTCCGAAGGTCGTTGCTGACCGTGCCACCCTCGCCGGAATCGCCGGCGCCATCTTCCTGACGTCATCGGCCGCCCCGAGCGCGCCCTCTGTGGGTCCGGCTGCCCGGGCGTGGATCGAGCGCGCGAGCGACGCGGCCCGCACCAGCCGGGCCGAGGAGACTCTGCGCGCCGTCGCCGAGTTGAGCGAGGAGGACGCCGCGGACCTGCTGAAGGTGTCGCTCGACGCCTGGGCCGTCTCCGGGGCGGCGTATCCCGCGGTCGGGCTGCTCCGGGACCTCGCAGCCCAGCAACAGCGTCCGACGGATCCGGTGGACACGTTCCGCGAGGCCGGGATCAAGGTCGTCACCTTGGATGACCTGGGGCTCGGCGACGACATCGACCCCTACCACCTGGCCCCGAACTACGGGGTGGTCCTGATGCAGACGACTACGCCCGACGGGCAGCCGATGCCGATGCTCGTCCTCTATCCCGAGACCGAGGACGCCGGGATCGAGGACCTGGAGCGGCGCACCACCTGGGAGCACTGGGGTCTGCATGACATGCCGGACATGGACCCGCACTGGCGGCTGCGCGCGAACGTCGCCGACCGCTCCCTGTCGGGGCTGGTGCATGTCGGTCCGGACGGCGAGGACGACGTCGAGCTGTGGCGGGCCGCCGAGTCCGTCAGTCTGCCGACGGCTGCGTGGGACCTGTACGACCGCGTCCAGCACGTGCTGATCGCCGGACCGGTCAAGGACGCCGATGCTCCTGGTGCACTCCAGGCCGCGGGCGACGCGGGTGAACTCCTGGCCGTCGTCGCGCGCGTGAGTTTCCACTGAACAGCTACAGCTATGTCCGGTTCGACGCGGGCAAGACCGCCGCGGACCAGGACAAGGACTGACCGCCTCATCTCCGGTCGAAAAATAGGAACTTGCCCAGGCCAGGGGCTCACGGCCTCGGTGCCGTCCGGCGCATACGCACCTGCGCCAGGGGAGCCCTGACCGCGCCGGGCGGCACCCGGGGGACCGGGGCCGGCGAAGGCCCCCAGCACCCACCAGCCCCGGCCTCGCCCCCACCAATTCGTTGACGAGCAGACAGGACGATCCCTTGCCCCACCCCGACGAGGTGAACCTCTCGCAGATCGCCCGCATGGCCGGTGTCGGCCGCGCGGCCGTCGTCAACTGGCGTCGCCGCCACGGCGGTCTGAACGCCACCAGCGGCACCCAGGAGTCGCCGACCTTCTCCCGCAAGGCCGCCGAACAGTGGCTGCGCGCACTCGGCAAACTCCCCCAGACCGGCACGGCCGAGCCCGCCACGCTCGCCTTCGAGGGCGGGCAGACGGTCACCGCGTACGTCCCGGACCTGCGCGTGCCCGGCCCCGGGGATCGGTACGGCCAGTACGAGGAGTTCGGCGGCTACATCGTCGCCGAGGGCCGCGATGGAATCCCGTGGCCCCGGGCTTCGGTGCGGATCGACGTCCCCGGCCAGGCGCCGTACGCGGTGACTGACGCGAACGTCGACATCAGCTACGCGGGCGGCGACTGGCAGTACCTGAGCCTGATCTGGCCCGCCTCACGCCGCCAGTTGCTGGCCACCCCCACCACGGGACCGACGAAGGAGCGTTGATGACCGAGACCACGCAGACCACGACCACGGAGACGACCTCCGAGGAGACGCCGCCGCCGGAGGAGCTGGGGGGCTGGCGGATCGCGGAGCTCCTGACCGAGCACGCCGGCGTCGAGGTGACGATGGCCGACATCGACGAACTCGTCGCCACCAAGCACCTGGTCGTACTCCGCCACTACAAACGCAGGCCCGTGTACAAGACGGCGGCCGCGCTCGCCCTCGATGCCGACCTGGTGCGGTCGGTGGTCGCCGAGCGGACCGCGTGGGAGGAGGCGAGCGTCACCAGGGACGCGGCGGCCGCCCGGATCGGCTGGCACTGGACGGACATCGCGCGGATGGGCGAGGAGGGCCGTATCACGATGGGCAAGCGCGGCCGCTACCTGATCGCCGACGTGGACGCGCTCGCGGCCGAGGCCGACGGCGAGCAGTACATCACCGCGCAGTCCGCCGCCGAGGACGTGCTGGAGATCCGCTACCCCTCCGACTGGAAGTACGTCGAGTCCGCCGGGTGGATCCGGCCCGCCGACACCTACGAGCGCGAGGTCGGCCGCAGCCGCACCATCACCGTGGCGCTGTACCGGCTCGGCGACGTCCGCGCCGTACGGGACCTGCCGGGCGTGGACTGGGAATCCGTGCGCGGGCTGCCCAAAGGCGCGGTATCGCCGCTGCGCGAGTACGCGGCGCTCGCCCCCACTCGGGCCGCCGTGGTGAAGGCGTTCGCGCAGGGGCTCGCGGACCGGCACCGTACGACGGTGTGGGCCTGGAACTCCCCGTACTCGGGCGGCTGGGAGCTGGACTGGGAGCGCGTCGACGGCGGGCCGACCGAGCAGGAGGTCCTGCGGGAGCTGTTCGCCGACCCGGCCACCGCCGCGTACGCCGGCGAGATCACCCTGTGCCCGGTGTGGGGCGAGGTGACCCGCATCGCGTGCGAGCTCCTGCAGCCGGACGCTGCGGTCATCATCGACACCGAGACCACCGATCTGCCCGGGCAAGTGATCGAGATCGCCGCGATCGACGCGGCCACCGGCAAGAAGCTGATGGACACGCTCGTCAAGCCGACCGAGCCGATCAGTGACGGCGCGCGCTGGGTGCACGGCATCACCGACGAGATGGTGGCCGACGCCCGCCCCTTCGAGAAGGTCCTTCCGAGGCTCCGCACGGTCACCAGGGGCAAGACCATCTGCGCGTACAACGCCGACTTCGACCGGGGAGTCGTGCTCGGCGACGTCCGGCGGGCCGGGAAGAAGCCGATGCACCTGGAGCCCTCGGACTCCTGGTTCTGCCTCATGGAGGCGTACAAGGACTGGACCGGATCTTTCCGGTGGCTCCGGCTCGGCGGCCGCCACCGTGCCCTCGGCGACTGCGAATCCGCGAGGAAGGTGCTGATCGAGATGTCCAAGGGCCGGGGCTCTACGTTCACGCCGACCCCGCCCGCACCGGGCGACCCCGTTGCCGGGCCGCCTGCCGGCACCATAGTGGCGGTCATAGCGCTACCTGTCTGAGCCGTGGAGACCATGGCCTGGGCGACGCCGAAAGCCTGACGGCGATCACGCTGGAGATTTTCCCGAGTCCGCTATGGCGGCTGGCCGTTGGCGGAACCTTCACCACGACGGTTCCGCCAACGGCCAGCAACCCACTCTTCCGCGAGCGCTACGAGTTGGCGGTGTTGGGGTTCCTCGGCAGCGAGTTGCGCACGCAGGAGAAGGGCTTCCGATGGGTGGCCCGATCGGTCGCTGAGGGCCGCGTCAAAACACTGCCCCGCCGCTGGCTCACCCAGGCCGCTTAGCTCTCGGCGGCGGCCTGTCACCACCCTGAGGAGACGTGTCGTCGAGGGTGGCGTTCCGCCAGGCTCAGAGCTTCGTTCTCGGTCTCCGCGGCGGGTGTGTCAGTGGGCCTCCACACGGGCGGTGCCGACGCGTAGAAGGCGTCGATCGGCTTGATCACGCTGTTCTGCCTGATTACGTCGGACAGTGTCGCGCCGTCCAGGATCGTGGGGACGTCCACTATGGTGTCGCCCTCGCTGGTGGCAACGATCAGCCAGCGCAGGAAGGTCTGGAATGCGATCTGCCGCAGGACCGCCAGGTCCATCTTGTCCTTCTCGGCGATCTCGTCACCGTGGACGTATTTGGAGCGGGCGTTGTAGGCCTTCTTCAAGGTGTCCGCGACCTTCTGACGGGTCCTGTCCGTGCGCCACAAGGTTGCAGCCCGGATCTGTACCTTCCGGCTGAGGTCCAGGTTGTCCTCGTCCGCCATCAGCGCCTCGACGGAGATCACATAGTGGAGCAGGACCTCTTCGGCCTCCTCCTCGGGCACGTACTTCTCTGTGTAAGTCCGGTGCACCGCCCGGACGAGGTGCTGGGCTGCCCGGTTCAGGCGGTTGGCGCGCCGCTTCCCGATCTTCCCGCTGCCGTTCTGCACTTTGCGGATCCGGCTGTCGGCCCAGGCGCAGAACACAGCGAATTGCTCCAGGTCCTTCGGGAGGACCTCGTAGGAGCCCCTCTCATGGACCTCGTACTCGATCATCTCGTTGTCGTCCGTTGTGTCGGCCTGCGTCCAGATGTCGGGTATGCCGTGCTCAAGACCGATGCGGCGGCCACGCTCCACCTCGTAGCTGGCCTGCAACCTGATCAGCTCACTGGACCACAGCATCAGGATCAGCAAGGGCTGCCAGTGCAGCAGTTCGGGCCGGGACCTCATCGCGAAGGAGACCCGGGCGCCCCGAAGGAGTTCGCGCTCAGTATCGGGCCGATGCAGGAACGCAGCTCCATTCAGCAGCTCGGCCGGGAACGACGAGCTGAAAGGGAGGTCGTCCACGCTGGGCAGTGCGTGGAGCTGCCGCAACTCCGACTCGGTGAAGGTCTGCAGGGTGTACTCACCGATAGGTACTCGGGTGCCCTTGGGGAAGCTTGCCGCCAAGAGAACCCAGTCCTCCGACGTCGGGAGAGGACCCATGCAGAATGCCTCGAACTCCCCAGCGACGATGTCCTGGGCTCGAAGGTCCTCAGGGTCGACGCTCCGTGCGAAGGCAGCGAGCCCGGTGAAGTCAAGCAGGACACGGTCATGGACCCGCTGTGGGTTCTTCCTCGCGTAAAGATCAGGGCGCGCGGTGGGGGGTGCCGCGATGGTGACCGCCTGCCGGACAGCGCTCCAGGAAGGCTCCCTGGCGAACCAGTTCCAAGTGGCCGAGCGTCGGCTTTCAAGCCTGATTGTGCTGACCTGCCGGAGCCAGGAACGCACTGCACCCTTGATGTCGAACTCTGGTGTCATGCCGTCACGCTAGTGCTGGTCGGCCTGCTGGGAGGCTGATTTGTGGACGCAACGGGCCCGCCAGAGCCATGGGCCAGCTAAGCGGCCTTGCCGATTGCTGTGCGCTTCTGACCGAGGATGGCCAGCACCACCGCCGGACCATGGTCTCCCCGACGACCCCCAGTAGCCCAGCGCGGACTGGCACCGGGCACCCGGCGGTCGGGGCGGGGTCAGGCAATGCGCTGGAACGTGCGCGGGTACGCCTTGCAGTCCAAGCGGAACGTCTGGCATCTACCGCGAGCTGGAGCAGGAGTCGGCGGCACGCGGCTGACCCCGTCTGTTCGTCAGTGAGCGGAGGCCGGGCCCGTTGGCCCGGCCTCCGCCCTGCTGTGCGGCTGTTCGGCGCCGCTCGCCGAGGAGCGTTTCACCCGGTCAACCCCCACCAGCAGATCTCACAAGTGAGTGAATTTCATGCACGGATGCGTGACTTTTGCCAAATTACTTAGTGGATTTTGATATCATGGTGGTCAGTTTGGTTTCCTGGGAGGGTGAGTGAGTCCGAGTCAGAAGCCGCCGGCCGAGACCGCGATGACCGCGACCGAAGCCCGCACGGAGCTCTTCACCCTGGTGAAGCGTGCCGAGAAGGACGGGGTCTCGACGCTGATCCACAAGCGGGATGATCATGCCCTGCTCGTACCGCTGACCCGGTTTCCGGCAGCCCGGCAGCCCGGCGCGTTCCCGTCCCACGTACTGAGTGCGGCACAGAAGGACTTCGGTGATCTCATCACGCTGGCGGCTCAGGGCCAGCCGCAGGTGCTTCGGCGCAACAGCACACCGGTCGCGGTACTACTCCCCGCCGACCCCGCCTCAAGTGCCCTCTCGACCGACACGGCCGCGCACCCCGGCGCGGCGACCGCAGGAGGTGCGGTGAACAGCCAAGCCGACCAGGACCGCGGCACTACGCCGCGCAGGCTCGCCACGCTTGGCGACGCCGTGTCCGTCCTCACCTCCGGCCTCGCCGGAGGCCCCACGTTCGGACTACCCGGGCTGGACGCCGCAACGGGCGGTCTGCAGCCGGGCCGGCTGACCCTCGTGGCGGCTGCCCCGAGCGTCGGTGGAAGCCTCCTGGGGCTCGCGGCCGCGCGGCAGACCGCGCTCGTGGACCGTCGTACGGTCCTGTACGCGGCGTCGGGCCCCAACCGGGACGACATCTTCCGCCGGATCGTCTCGGCGGAGACCGGGGGCGACTACCCGCGTCTGAAGCAGGGCCGTCTCACCGAGCACGAGCAGGAGGTCGCCCACCAGTTGGTCCAGGCGGGCGACCTGCTGATGATCGACGATGGCAGCGATCTGACCGCCGTGGACGTCGCGGAGACGGCCCCGCACATGGAGGGCCTGGCCCTTGTGGTCGTGGACCGCCTCCAGGCCGCCCGCAGCGCCCGCCTGCCGCTGTCCGGGGACCGTCTCCCGGACGCGTCCCAGGTCCTGGCCACGCTCGCGCGCACCCTGCACGTGCCGGTCCTCGCCATCGTGGACAGCGACGACCCCGCGCTCCTGGGACTCCTCGACGCCGACGTCACGCTGACGCTCACGCCGACCAAGGACCCGGCCAGGGTCCGGGTGACGGTCGCCGAGCGCGACCTCGGCACGATCGGCTCGGCCTACCTGAGCCCCGACCTGCTGCACGCCCGCTTCCTCGACGCCGGCGCCGCCCCCGCCGTCCCTGCCACCGGTGAAGAACCCGCGCGGCCTCTGGGCAGTGCTGTGGAACGGGAGTTGGCCGAGGCGGCGCTTCCGTACACGTCCGGCGCCCGGCAGGGACTGCCCGCGGCCGTCACCCATGTACTGGCCGCGCTGCGCACCGCGCTCACGAACGGCAACCGTGAGGCCCTGAACGAACTCGGGCCGTCGCTCGCCGAGATCGCTGCGGCACCGCCCCAACTGCTGGACACCGACGAGGGACGTCGCCTCGCCGCCGCGCTGAACGCCTACACCACCACCGCTCCCGCCGACGCCACCGAGCAGTCCGACGTCGCCGTTCAACCCACCGCGAGCAGCGGCGGGCGCGTCCCGGACGACGAAGACGACGCAGAAGGCGAAGTGGAACTTCGGCCAGGGGATGAGGAGGACGAGCCGGAGACAGCGGTCTTCCCCGCGTTGAAGATCCTCAAGGACGCGGTCGGCCGCTCGAAGATGCACCCGGTCCCGGTCATCGGCATCGAGGCGCGGGAGAACGGTCCGTGGCCGCTGATCAGTGAGCACATGGACGGCGAGCCCCGCTGGGTCCACCCCGACGTCACCAGTACGCGCGTGCCCTTCATCCGGGAGAACGGGAAGCGGGTCCGGCGTGACCAGCTCGGCGTGCCCGACTCGTTCGGCGCGGGGGTGCTGTGCCTGATCGACCGCAACGGCTCCTACCCGTCCGCCTGTTCAGCCGTCCCTCTCGCCCCGAACAAGCTGCTGCACACCGGGCCCCTTGAGGCGTTCGACAAGGCCAGCGCCGGCATCTACCTCATCGACATCCCGGAGTGGACGCGCACGGACATGCCGCACCCGTTGGGGCGGATCATCGACCGGCCCGACGACCAGGGCCGGGTGTGGGTCACCACCCCGCACATCAAGCTGCTCGTGAAGCTCGTCCGTGACCGCCACATCGCGGCGATGCCGGCCATCCACGACTCGTGGACCGGGAAGGCCAACGAGTCGCTGTTCAAGCCCTTTTACGCTGCTGCCCGGCAGGCGCGCTCCGAGCTCGTCGAGGCCGGCGGTCAGCCGTACAAGGCGTACAAGACCCGGCTGTCGATCGCGCTGCGTCTGCTGTGGCCCAAGCGGCAGGAACAGCGCTCCCCGTTCTGGCGGCCGGACTGGCGCATGAGCATGGTCGCCGAGGCGTCCGTCCGTCACTGGGTCGCGGCCTTCAACGCGGTCCTGGCGGGCCACACGCTCATCGCCCTGCGCAACGTCGACGCGGCTGTCTTCTGGACACCCCAGAACACGCCGCCCGACACGTACCGGATCGGGACCGGCTTCGGCGAGGTCAAGGCGAAGTTCATCGAACTGGGCGAGATGATCCCCGAGGGTGACGACTGATGGCCGGACCCACCGGACGCGGAGGATCCCTCGGCGCCGCCCTCAACGACCTCCTGCGCGCCCAGGTCACACCCCGCCACCGGCTGTCGACCTATCACGCCAAGCACTGGCACGCCCAGCTCTCCCAGCTCACCGGAACCCGACGCGGATACGAAGCCCTGGAAACCGCCGGCCTCGACGTCCGGCCCGACACCCTCTTCAAGTGGCTGTCGGATCCCGAGTACAACGTCCGCCGCGGCTACCGCGACCTCATCCACACCGCCTACGAGAACGTCGCTATCGTCCCCGCCGACCCGCTCCCCGACCACATTACGGAGGGCCAGTACGAGATCAGCGGTGTCGTCAGGACCGGGACCGACGAACGGACACGCGGCACGGTGGACGCCGCGCCCCTGCGGATCGACGGCACCCGGGGCAACTGGGACGCGATCGAGGAACTCTGGCTCGCCGGCGAACTCACCGACGACGAGTTCGAGGACCACTTCATCGACGACGTCATCGTCGAGGACATCGGCGAAGGCACCGACGGATGGGAGTTCCCCGGCGCCTCGTACTCCGTCGAAGTCAGGTAGCAGCGCGCACGAAGCAGGTGAAGACCGTCCGCGGCTTGATACACCGTCACCAACCGGCCGGGAACGTCACGGAGAGGAGGGGCACATGGCTCAGCTGAAGATCCGGGATCTGTACGGCCTGCTGCGCCAGGCTCCCCGGCGGCAGGACCTGAAGCAGGACGGCATCCGGCTCGTGTACGACGGCACCGCCTTGCACCTGTCCACCGCCGACCACCCGGACACCGTGATCGCCCGGGCCGACACCTGCGGGTTCACGACCGGGCCGTGGGATGTGACCGCGTACCGCGCCAGCATCACCAGCGTGGTGGTGTGGCTGCGCATCAACCCCGAGTACGGCGACCACCTCATCGATGTCTCCCCGTTCTGGCCGACCAGGCCCGCCGCGATCGCGTTCACCGCAGGCGGGCACACGGAGACGTTCCCGGTGATCGCCTGCCCGACGGCGCCGGCCGACCGCCGCCCGTAACGCGACAGCCGTCGAGAAAGGGAACGCGGTGGCGAACGAAGAGGTACAGCGCCGGGAGATGCTCGCGCGGCAGCGCGTGCAGTGGGAGACCGAGACGGCTCTGAGCGCCGTGATGTCGGACCCCGAGGCCCGGCGCCTCAAGCAAGAGATCGCCGCGTTGGAAGCCTCCATGGCGCAGGAGCTCAGCCCCCTGCTCCGGCACTTCCAGGAACGGTACGACCGAGCGGTCCGGGACGCCGACCTCGACCTGCTGAGCCGCTCATGTCCGGGCAAACACGGCAGGTGGGGGAGGGTCTGCGTCCTGGACATCGGGCACGAAGCGGAGTACCCGCACTTGGGGGCCAACTCCGAAGGACAGCCCGTCGCCTGGGTGGGGACCGCTCCGGACGACGACTGAACTCTCGGTTCCGCCAACACTGTGTACGACGCCCCAGCGAGCGGTGGGCGGTGAGCTTCATGCGCACCAGGGATCAGCCCGGCGAGTCCTCGGACGTGGGCGGCGTGCTGTACGTCGGCGATGGCCACGACGTCGGAGGCGGGCCGAATACACGGCGAGCGGCCCGCACGTGCAGAGCGGCGAGGGCGGCGTTGGTGCCACCGCCAATCGCGGCACCGAAACCGAGCGGTGCTACTTGGCCGAGCACGACGATTCCCTGCTTGGTCCCGTACTTCGTGACGAAGTTGTTCCCCAGCACGCCGTTGATCTGATCCAGTCTCGCCATAGGCACACTGGCGACCACCCGACGCCCCCAGTGCGGTCCGGTGCGCCCGGCGAACTTGGGGATGACGGCGGAGCCGATCCCGGAGAGCACGGCTCCTTCCACGATCAATCGCAGGCGCTCGTCCTCGTCCTCGTCGTCGGGGACTCCGTGGATTTCGGCGATTGAGAGCGCGAAGAGGGTCCTCAACTGGAGAGATGAGAGAGCCTCGCCTGCCGACACGGATCTCGTGCTGAGGCCGGGCGCGGCCGCAACAGCTCCGGCTACGGCACCCCTCCCTGCGAAGTCCCTGATGTACTTCCACTCCAGATCGCGGATGACCTGTGCTGGTTTCGCCTCCGGGTTGCGCTGGCGGGCCCGGGCGATGTTCCTCCGCACGAGTGGGCGTTGGGTGTCGATCATCTGATCGAGGGCCTGTTGCCCACGTGTTGTTGCCGGAACCAGTCCGTCGGGGGTGTCTGCTGCCACGCCTGGTGCTCCTTAATCGTCGCATCCGACCGGGTCTCCCCACCCAGACCAGCTAAGGGGTTCTTGCGTCAGATGGGCGGGCTGTCTATCTCAACTGGAAATGAGCAAGGTCGGCTGGCCCGTGGACCATGACGCCGGCCTCTCGATATCAGGGGGTCGGGTAGGGGCGTGGGTGACCGCGTCGAACGTAGTTGTCAGCCGATGCGGCGGCGAACTCGAGGGCTCCCTGGCGTCCGTGGGCTTCCAGGAGCATCACGGCCATGCAGACCGTGAGCGCGTGGATCTGGGCGGCCGGCGGGAAGTCCGCCAGCCCGCTGGAGGCGAGTCCCGTTCCCGCAGCGACACCTTTACGCACCGCGGTCGTCATCATGAACTCGCAGTCCACCGGTGCCAGGGCGGCGACCGTGTCCAGGAGCGGCACGGACATCGACGGCTCTCCCAGGTCGTCGAACAGCCAGTCGTGGTCCCGGGCTTGCCACGCGAGTGTGTGCGCCAGCTGGTCGCTGTCCAGGCCTTCCAGTCCGGCACTGACCCGGGTCCGGTCCTCGGTGAGGTAGGCCCACATCAGGTCAGTGGCCCGCCACATCCCCTCCGCCAACGCCGCTTGCTCATCCGCCGTCATGGCCCTCTTCTATCGGACCCGTACGGATCGCGGCAGCAGATCCCACCAGGTTCAGCACAACGAGACACAGGCCACTTTTCACTCCGCCGACGGCCCTCCCCGAACACCTGCGACACACGCTCCCGGCGGGCTACCAGCGGTCCGCGATGGCCTGTGCGGTTTGCTCGACGCCGGGTGTCGAGCGGGGAGGCGGCGACCGGAGCTGCCCCATTTCTGCGCTGTACATGTATGGCCAGGACGCCGAGCTCGTCGCCGAGGCCCGGCGCATCCTTGTAGAAGCGAACATCGTGCACCGCGCCGTCGACCGGGACGAGATGAGCGCCCGCGCGGCCGCCGTACGAGAGACCCTCGACCAGTTCATCCAGCACGCCGCACAACGACGTGGCCGAGAAGGGGGATTCCGGTGGCGGCCTTATTGGCCTCACCGCACGGACGAACCCGGACTCGGGCCACGGCTGGGGCTGCTCGGCCATGGCCCTGACGTCTTCGGGAAGATGTCACAAACGCACCCTGTGACATGCGAGTTCCTGTTCGCTGATGAATATAGGAATGTCGCTCACGGGACAACCTGCGCAGGTTGTGGACGGCCTCGACGGGTGGTGAGGTTGGTTTCGCGCGGTCGGCGCTGGCCAGCACTCCACCCTCACCCAATCCCTCGTCAGGAGTCACCGTCCCCATGCCCCCGTCCGTTCCGCTCTCCCCCTCTACCAGGCGCCCGTATCGGCGCGGTGGCCGCCCCCGGCGCCCCGCCCACCCGCCCGGCAGTGCCCAAGGCCGTCTCGCTGCCGCGCTGGACGACGTACTACGGGGATGGACCGACGCCGAGGTCGCCATACACGCCACCGCGACCGTCCTCCCGCTCTCGGCCGCCACGGTAGGCCGGGCACGCAGCGGCAGGTGCGTGCCCTCGGCGGAGACCGTGAAGGCGCTGGCGGCTGTTGCCGGAGTTGACCCGGGCAAGCTGTTGTGCTTGAGGACCGAGGCGATCTGGCAGCCCTTCGCTCCCGTTGACCGTCCCGGAGTGACCCCGAGGGTGATCATGTGGTCGCTCGGGCAGTCCCTCGAAGCTCTGCGCCGCCGCGGCCGCACCGCCGTTCCGTACCGGGTGCTGGCCCGCCGGGCCGCGCTGCCCGAGGCGACCGTCCGTGACCGGCTTGCGGGCATCTGGCCCGCTGGCTTCCGGCGCCAGGTCCGGCTCCTTCTCCAGCTCGATGCACTGCTGCGCGCTCTCGGCGTCCCGGACACAGCCATCTACCTCTGGCACGGTCCGGTCCGGCTGGGGCTCGCCCGCACCTCGCGGTGGGGCGTGACTCGGCGAGGCCGTTGGTTGGGCTGAAAGGGCCGCATGACGAGGGCCGGTGGCCGTTGTCGGGCGGCGGCCACCGGCCCAATCTCTCTTGGGCCGCGCGCCAATCGCGGCCCGATAGATCCCCAGATTGATGTGTCAGCAGCAATTCAGGGGTGCGCTCGCGGGGACCGTCGGACCGCGCGAGCGACGCTGTCCATGATGCGTCCGCAAATAGGCGCCCGTCGTGCTGTTAAGGGGGGACAAAGTTGGAGCCAATCCCTCACACACAGGCGAAGCGGCAGGTCAGAGCTTCCGGTAGGAAAGTCCCCGCCTTGGACGGATGTTGAGCCAACGCCAGGTGCGTCCGTGAAGACGCTCCAGTTACGGAAGTCTGGCCTCTGGCGGTCCCCACGCCACTGCACCGGACTGTACGCCGACAGCCCGCGGCCCACGGACCACCCGAATCCCCATCGCGCACGGGGCGGAACGCCAAACCGCCCCGCGATCCACCGGATTCGCCCTGTCAGCAGCGAGAGCGGCGGCCGCCGTGGCCGGCCCTCTGAATAATTCGGGAGGCATCATGCCCCAGAAGAACGCCCAGGCGACCACGCGCGCGTCCGAACCCGTCCCCGAAGGCGTGACGTCGCCGAGCCCGGCGGCTCCGGCCGGCATCGGAATGGCGCAGGCCCTTGTGGTCCTCGGCTTCGTCGCGGCCGCCGTCGTACTCCGACTGGCCGCGGGCATGAGCATGCGCGACTCCGTCACGCTGCTGGCCGCCGCTGGCGCGATTGGCGTCGCAGTGCTGCTCGCCGTCGGCTTCCCGCGCGGTGGCGGGGGACGCAGTCTGCTGCGGCGCCTGCTGAAAGCCGCGCTGACGCCCGGCTCCGGCAACTGACGGGCGGGCGATGATGGCGCGCCCGGAAACGCCGGTCGACCGCACCGTGCCCGCCCTGGGCATGCTCGCCGAGCACCTGCGCCAGCTCCGACGTACGGCGGGCCATTCGTACGACGAACTCGCCGTACGAACCAATTACTCGGCCGCCCACCTCAAGCGGGCAGCCAGTGGCAGAAGCCTGCCTGCTCGCCCGGTGATGCTCGCGTACGTGGGGGCATGCACGGGGAACTTGAGGCCGTCCCTGATCACCCAGATCTACTACTCCGAGGCCGTGCAGGGTGTCACGCAGGCCAAGCGGGACTCCCGCCGGTCAAGTGTGCGGCCCAAGCCGCAGTTCGTCAGGGACGTCGCCGATCTCAGCGGCGCCCTGCGCGACGCCTGGGCGTACGAGGGGCGGCCGGGGGCACAGAGGATGGAACTGTCCTCCAGGCGGTTGCCGCGCAGTACCGCCCATGCCATCACCACCGTCCGCACCGTCCCACGGGACTTCCGGCAGTACGTCGCCTTTCTGCAGGCCTTTGGGATCAACGACGAGTCTCTGGCGCCCTGGTTCCGTGCCTGGTTCAAGGTTTCCGGTCGGCCGTCCGCCCAGGCCGCGGCCACCACGCTGGAAACCTTGGAGGCGAGCTACGACGCTCTGCAGACCTATCTCGTCGTGTACCTCGAAGAGGCGTCGCCTTCCGACGATGACTGGCAGCACCTGGTGGACATCGTGCAAAAGTACGCCTGGGAATCCGAATGGACGGTGGCTCCCCCGGACGTGGCCCGGCTCCTCGGGCACGCCACACGCACGCCCATGCCCTGAGTGGGGTCACTGAGCGCCAGCGATTACCAGGCGACGGAACCATCACCTCCCTCGGCAACAGCCATGCCCGTGTGGCCCGTTGGCGTGGGGGCCGGCCCGCTGGTAGGGCTGCCCTACGCTGTCATCGTGCGGAACACGAAGGCGTTCAAGGAAGCCGTTGCCCAGACCCTGGCGGAGCTCGCCCACCGCGGTGTGACGCTCGCGCCGGCGATGGTCGAGGACACCATCGAAAAGAACATCCGCACGGTGGCCGACCGCCTCGGCATCCAACTGCGCTTGGCCTGGCGGTACTTCGACGCGGGCACGCTCGCTGACCGCCTCGCCGACAGCGCGCGGACCTTCGAGGACAGCAGCGCCCGCCAAGGGGTGGGGCAGGCGCCGATGCCGCCGCTGGACAATCCGGAACTTGCCCTGGTCCTCGCGGGTGTTCCGAACACCCTCGCCCAGACCGGCGGCGACCTGTACGGGGTCATCGTCAACGTCGCGGTCAACGCCTGGATGGCCGGCCACATCCACGGCGAGGACGGGTGCACCGGCTGCGACGGCAGCCGCGGGCCCGGAGGCTACGACTGGGACGCCCGGATGCGCACCATCACCGAGGCGCAGCCCGACATCAGCAAATGGTTCGACCGGGACGTGTGGACCCGCGCGGTCAACGACACCGGCTACACCGTCACCCGCCACTGACGCGGGTTCAGCTGCCCGCAGTTCCCGCGCCGCGGCCACGGCTCGGGCGGAGGGACCTCGAAGTGGACGGCATCCACGTGGTGGCTGGCGATCTCGCGGCCCAGGTCGGGGGTGATCGGGGGACGGACGATGACCTCTGCCCGGGCGCGGCTGGCCAGTGGGAACCAGGACCTTGACGGACTGTCAGCGCCGCGCGGGCGCACCGTGGACGAGCACATGTTCAGCGTGCTGGCCGCCTCGGGGCAACCGTCGACGTGCCAGCTGCAACCGAACGACCGTTGCCCACCTGCTTCTTTCGGTCGCGCTTCCCGCGGCTCGCCTTGCTCATTACGCCCGAGCAAGAGGCTCCAAAAACCTCGGGGATGCCGCGCCCGACGGATCTGCGGGATACCTGCGCCCTCCTGTCGAGGCCACCAAAGTGCCCTAGACGCTCGCGCGCGAGTTACCACGGGGATCCCTCGGTCATCGCGGCTACTTCATGTCATCTCTGCCCGCCCGATGGCCTGTGGCCTGTGAGTTGCTGCGGCAGTAGGTGGTGTACAGACCTGCCGCCGTCCCAGTGACCATGCCCGCGCTCGGGCCGAACAGTACGTAGAGCACCGCGGTGACGGTCAAGAGCATCAGCAGCGCGATCAGATCGAACAGCCGCTCACGCGGCACGGTCCCGTCGAGGTAGGTAGGGCGTTCAGCGGCTGGTGGGGTCGGGCCCGAGGAATCCGGTGGCAAGGTCGTCATGGCGGTCAGTAGAGGTTCAACTGCTGATCGTTTACTAGGCGTAACGGACAGTATGAACAAGGTCGATCGGACGCATACACCGGGTGCGGCGCCCGCATATCGGGCAGTCGCCGGGATGTCTGCGTCTGTTCGCCGGTGTCTGCCCTTGTCCGCGCCGGCGGGACCTAACCTGGTCCTCTGGTGCGCCTGCTGGGGGTGAAGGTCATGAGGTCGCCGAGCGAGGGCCGTATCTCAGAAGCGGCGGCAACTGGTGAGTACAACCGCCTGATGAGCGTGATGACGCACGACTTACGGGAACTGCGTTTCGAGACGGGTTACCTGTCACTGCGACAGATCCAACGCGGCTCCGGAGAAATGGTGTCCGTCGCGACCGCGGGGAAGGCGTTCAACGGTGGATGGCTGAGTCGTGAGGACCAGTTGATGGCCGTGGTCCGAGTCCTGCTCAGTCCCCGCAACGCCAAGGGGGAGGTCGAGGTGGACAGCCTCGTGCCGGAGACCCATCAGGATCTGATGGCGTGGCGGAAGCGGTGGCGAGCACTGGCGTTGTTGCGTGCTGCGGTCCCGCGCGACCGTCGCCGCCTCCGCGCAGCTCGTGATGCGCCCGTATCAGGATCTGACGAATCCTCACCGGTCAGCGTGGCCCTGGGTGCGAGCGGAGCCCCGAGAGCACCGGGGGCGTCGACTGATCTGTCGTCTCGGACTTCGCCCCCTCTGATCCACACGCTCTCTCTGGGCGGGCGCGCCCTACGGGCGGACCTCGCCGCAGGCCTGGCAACACGGCTTCTTTCGATCCCCACCGAATCGGGCGGTCACAACTCGTTGGCGTTCTCCCCGGACGGAAGTGTTCTGGCCACGGGTGGTCAGGACGGAGTCGTGCGGCTGTGGGATCCGGTCACGCGCGAATGGGTCGAAGAATTCCGCACCGGCCTCGACGAGGCCGTGCTCATGGTGGCGTTCTCACCCGACGGAGCTCTGCTGGCCGCCAGCAGCGCGGACGGAATCGTGCGGCTGTGGGACCGGGCCGCGCGACTCCCTGTCCCTGATCCGCCCTTCGGTCACACCGGCAAGGTGTTCGCAGTGGCGTTCTCCCCCGACGGCGAGCACTTCGCCACGGCGGGCAGCGATATGACGGTGCGTCTGTGGAACTGCGCCACCGGTCAGCTGGCCGGCGAATTCGTCACGGGCCAGGACAGGGCGGTGTACTCAGTGGCGTTCTCCCCCGACAGCACCCTTCTTGCCACCGGCAGCCACGAAGGAAGGACCCGCCTATGGGACGTGTCCAGCCAGCAGGGGGTCGATGTACTCACCGGGCACCGTGGAGCGGTGTACGCAGTGGCGTTCTCCTCCACCTTGCTGGCCACAGCCGGGGAAGACGCGACAGTACGACTATGGAACGCCACCACCCGCGGGCAAATAGGCCAGCTCCACCACGCCGGCCCCGTCCGGGCGCTCGTTTTCTCCTCCGACGCCGCGCTCCTGGCCACCGGCAGCAGCGTCGGCACTCAACTCTGGGATCTCGCCGCACACCAGCCGACCACAAAGCCGCTCACAGGACCCGACACCGGTCCTGTCCGGGCGCTGGCGTTCTCTCCCGACGCGACCTGCCTGGCAGCCGGTGATGCCGCTGGAGCGGTGCATCGCTGGGCACTTCCGCCCACACAGCAAACCTGAGGGGACGCAGACGAGGCGTCACCCGCCCAAGCACGCGAAGCCACGCCGCGGCGTATGCCTCACCGCTCCGAAGTCGAAGTCGGTCGTCTCGGATGTCTGCGGAGACTCGGTCGCGGAGTGTAGAGGTACTGCATGATGAGGAGCGTGATACGGGTCGGGGGACGGTACCGGGGCAGGCGATAACGCGCACGGATGGCCATCTCGGTGGTGCTGGTCGCCGGTCTCACTGGGACTTTGTGGGCGTTTGCCCTCGGCGCGCCGTTGGAAGACATCTCCCTGGCAATTGGGGTGCTGACAAGCTTTGCGGTCTGGCACGCGAGGCCCCTGAAACGGGTAGAGGCTAACGACGCAGAGCTGGCCGCCGTCCATGCCCGGACGCTCGCCCGGATCGTGGCCGAGGAAGAAGGTCTGGTCCGTCGGCAGCTCCTTGGCAAGGACGTCCGGCCTATCAACATCCACTTCCTTTTGCAGCGAGCGCCCAGCCGTGGCGCTGCTGCCCCGCCAGCCGGTCGGGTCCATGTGCACACCAGGACCGCCGCGGCCGCGTTGGCCAGCAGCCGGGCGATGCTGGCGGAGATGCTCGCCGAGATGGACCACGGGGACAACCGGATCCGCGCGACCGCCGCGCTCCTGGACGAGATGGCCGAGCAGTGGAACAACCACCCGCGCTTCCGACCCGCCTGGCGGTCACGGCGGTTGAACGCGGTCTCGGCACAGCCCAAGCCCACTGCCCGGCGAGCGGGAACGTCATGACCGAGGCGAACGCGGACGACGCGGCCACGGGGCCCAACACCGAGGTGTCCGTGGACGCCGACGGCGCCCACGTGGCGCGGCCGGGCAGTTGGCGCAGGCCGGGGGTCGCGCGCCGCCGGGTCCGCCCGCCCGCTCCACCTCGAAGGACGTTCATGAGCAGCGCCGAGACGCCGCGCTTCGACGCCACCGCCGCTGCACAGCAGATGCTGGACCTCGACCAGCCGGACCAGCAGCAGCCCGCGCTGCCCGCCCAGGCCCACGCATCCCCCCTCACCACGCCGGCGCCGTCCTGGGCGCTGCCGGCCCCACTGCCCGGAACGCTCACCGACCGCGGTAACGCCAAGCTGTTCGTGAAGCTCTACCGTGATCAGTTCCGCCATGTCGAAGGCCTGGGCTGGTTCTCCTGGGACGGCTACCGGTGGAAGCGCACCGGCGGCGAGAAGGCTGCCCTGTGGGCCGCGGGCGAGATGGCCGAGGACATGCCCGACACCGATCCCAGCGGCCTGTTCAGCAACCGCGATCTCCACCACCACAAGAAGCGCACCCTGTCGACCACCGGCATGAGGGCCCTCCTCACCCAGGCCAAGGCCTCCCCGGACCTGTCCGTCGACCCCGACACCCTGGACGGCGACCCCTACGCCCTGTGCACCCCTGCCGGCGTCGTCGACCTGCACAC
This sequence comes from Streptomyces xylophagus, assembly GCF_000716435.1. GTDB lineage: Bacteria > Actinomycetota > Actinomycetes > Streptomycetales > Streptomycetaceae > Streptomyces > Streptomyces xylophagus. Next base: position 21,372 of record NZ_JNWO01000041.1, on the reverse strand, counting down.
CGGCCTGCTGCGCAAGCCCGACCCCACCCGCGACTTCCACTCCCGCGCCACCAGCGTCGCCCCCCCCAGCAGACCGAGACCCCTCGCTGGCACCGCTTCCTGCACGACACCTTCGGCGACGACGCCGAAGGCCAGGAAATGATCGACTTCCTGCACCTGCTGCTCGGCTACTCCATCACCGGTGACGTCGGCGCGCAGGTCCTGCCCTTCCTCCACGGACACGGCAAGAACGGCAAGAGCGTCCTCCTCGACGCCATGATCCAGATCCTGGGCGACTACGCCGACGCCGCGCCGCCCGGCTTCCTCATGGACCGCGGCGCGTTCTCCGAGCACTCCACCGAACTCACCGAGCTCCACGGCCGCCGTCTCATCGTCTGCAGCGAGCTCAAGCCCAACGACAAGTTCGATGAGGCCCGCGTCAGGCTCCTGACGGGCGGAGACAAGATCAAAGCGCGCAGGATGTGGCAGGACTACTTCTCCTTCAGCCCCACTCACCACCTGTGGCTGCTGGGCAACCACCGCCCGGAGGTCTCCACCGGCGGGTTCGCGTTCTGGCGCCGTATCCGCCTGCTGCCCTTCGAGCGGACCGTCCCCGACCACCGAAAGATCGACAACCTGGCGCTCGAACTCGTCCGCGACGAAGGCCCCGGCATCCTGCAGTGGCTCATCGAGGGCGCCCGCCGCTACCTCACCACCCGGGACAACCTCGAAGGCCCCGACCGCGTCCGTATCGCCACGAGCGCGTACGCCAACACCGAGGACCACATCGGCCGTTTCCTCACCGAGTGCTGCACCCGCGACACCGAGGCCCAGCCCGACCTCCGCGTCGAGCAGGGGCTCCTCTACACCGCCTACGCCTCCTGGTGCAGCACCGGCGAAGGCATCCGCCCCGCCGGCACCCGTGCCTTCGCCACCCGCGTCCGGCAGGAAGTCGGCCTCGCCTCACCCGCCGACATGATCAAATCCAACGGCCGCAAGTACTACCCCGGCCTCGCCCTGCTGGATGCCCCGTCATGAACCAACTCCCGCGCCCCTGCGGCGAACTGCCGCACACCGGCGAAGGCCACCGGCAGGCCCGGCAGTGCCTACCCACCCGCATCCGCCCGACTTACCATGGAGCCGCAGGGCCACATCCGGCAGCGGGCGGCTCACCACACCACGAGGCGGGCCGCGATCGGGTCCCGCAGACGAAGGAGGGGCTACAGCCATGAGCTCGCTACTGACCGAGGGCGATCTCACCCACGAGGAAGACGTCGTGTGGCTGGAAGACCCCGAACACCTCGACTATGTCCGCCACGCCCTCGACAAGACCCGGCGCCGCAATACCAAACCCCCCTACGCGCGCGACGGACGCATGGTCGGCTACGCTCTCCTGGACGATCAGGCCGAACCCGACCCTGACAGCGGCTTCTACAAGCGCCGTGTTTTCTTCCTTCTCCCGCACGACCGCGACAGCCTCCCCGGCGGCTTGTACCGCGAAGGCGCCCCCGGCGAAGCCGTGGACCCGCGCACCATCGAGGTGAAGAAGGTGGGAGAGAAGACACCACGCTCTCAGTGGACGTTAAGTCCGATCTTTCTCGGTTCGTGATCGCTCGATCGAGGTACTGATCGTCGGGCGGGCCATCCGCTGGGCATGTGCATGCTGAGATGCGGGCATGGAGCGAGAGCCTTACCCCAGCGACTTAGCGGACGAGCAGTGGGCGTTGATCGAGCCGATGATCACGGCCTGGAAACAGGACCGGGGGGGGGCGCGGTCAGCGACCGGAGATCCTGGATCCTGTGATCTGCGGGAGGTCGTGAACGCGATCTTCTATCAGAACCGGACGGGCTGCCAGTGGCGTTATCTGCCCCATGACCTGCCGTCCTGGTCGGCGGTGTTCTACTACTTCGGCCTGTGGCGCCAGGACGGGCTCGACCAGCGGATTCAGGAACTCCTGCGCTGTCAGGTACGGGAGAGAGCCCGGCGATTAGAGGACCCGTCCCTCGTGATCCTCGATACCCAGTCCGTGCGCGCGGCCGCGGGTGTCCCGAAGACCACGACGGGGCTGGACGCCAACAAGAAGGTGTCGGGCCGCAAGCGGGGACTGGCCGTGGACGTGCTGGGGCTGATCATCGGCGTCGTGGTGCTGGCCGCATCCGCCCACGACAACACCGCCGGCACCGCCCTGCTCGACCAGGCCGCCGAGCGGTGCGGGATGCGGCTGGAGAAGGCTCTGGTGGACTAGGGCTTCAAGGACGAAGTCCTCATCCATGGCGCGTTGTTGGACATCGACGTCGAGGTCGTCCGCCGCAACGCGGCCGACCAGGGCAAAGGCTTCGTCCCGCAACCGAAAAGGTGGATCGTGGAGCAGGTCAACGGCACGTTGATGCTGCACCGGCGTCTGGCCCGCGAGTACGATCACCGGCCCGACACCTCTGCCTCGCGCGTCTACTGGGCCTCCATCGCGAACATGACCCGCCGCCTCACCACCCCGAGTCCGGCCTGGCGCGACACCCTCGGGCTGGCTGCGTGAACATCCTCGAGCTCCTGGCAGACCTCCAGGCGCAGCACGAGAAGGCCACGGCTCGGGCCGGTGAACTACGCGACCAGATGGGGCGCTTGACCGCCGCCTTGGCCGAGATCGAAGCACGACTCACGGACCTGGCGACCACCCGGAAAGTCATCGCCGAACTCGCACCGACCCAAGAAGATTCCGAAGCGCCCGAGACGAACAGCGTTTACCAGGCCATCGTGAACGCCTTCAACCAGCACCCCGGCCAGGAGTTCCGAGCCCGTGAGCTGCACGAACTCCTCGGCATGCCCACCGACGAGGCATCCGTCAACATCACCCGCAGCCGTCTCGGACGCCTCCTCCGTCAAGGCTTCCTCACCCAGCCCGGACGAGGCCGCTACCAGAAACGGACTTAACGTCCACTGAGTTCTCTTGATCCCCAGGTGCTCAATCGAGGCTGGACAGTAGCGCTTCTCTGAGTCTGGTTGCGTTTGTGAATACGATCCCATGCATATTCGCCTGCTCCGCACCAGAGATGTTGGCTGGTCGGTCGTCAACGAAGATGCACTCACCCGGTTCGACGCCGATCAGCTGGGCGACACGCAGATAGATCTCGGGACTAGGTTTAACCATCGACAGATGGCTGCTGTAGAACTTGCGGGATAGGTTGTCGAGCCAAGGCAACGTCTCCAACGCCGCCGCAAGATCCCTTGGGCAGTTGGAGAGCAAGGCCAGGTCAGTGCCTCGTATGGTCAGGTCGTCAAGCAGCTCGACTGTCTCCTGGTTCGGGTGTAGCCAACTGGCGACATCGAGGGAGACGAGCCGGTCGAGGGTGGACGGGGCCAGAACTTCACCGCAGTCGGCGAGCACCGTGGACCAGTAGTCAGCAGCTTCGAATCGGCCCGCGTCGTAGCCTTCGCGATGAGCCCAATACGCCTGCCAGAAGGTATCGGCCGCCGACACTCCTGCGGTGGCAGCCATCGCGTCTCGATCTGCCTGTGGTTGATGTTGTCCGATGACACCAGCGAAGTCGAAGATTACCCAGGTCATCACTCGACTATCTCACCTGAGAGCGTTTGACGTGCCTCTTTTCAACGGCCCGCTGTTTCGGCGGAGGTAAGGGGCCAGCAGGACGTATATTTTCTCATTGATTTCGTTCGGGGCCTATTCGATGTCAGGCATGGTCTGGTTTGCTGAATCTTCCTGGCGGAGCACGAGGGCACGCCGGGGAGCGCAACCGGGAAGGACGCCCATGAGTCTGAAAAAGCCTGGCCCGGATGCGGTTCCCCCTGGGCCGCATCGGGATTTCATCGAGGCGTTGTGGGTGCTATACGTGGAGGCAGGACGGCCGGCTCTGCAACGGATCGCTGAGCTGTCGTGCCCCAAGGTCGGCATGGGAACGGTGAGGGCTATTTTTCACGGTACGACGCTGTCGAACCGTCCGCAGATCAGCGCCCTTGCGACGGCCCTGAAAGCGTGTACAGAAGGGTCAGACCGGGACGTCCACGTTTTGACTCAGGCTGTCATGGACGCCTGGCGGGCGGCCGATGCTGCCAAAGAGGGACAGAGTGGGGTGACTTTACCGCCACGAGGACGCAGTGAGCAGGCCGGGGATGAGGCTCGACACGGACAGTCCGGAGCTCGGATGTCTCACCAGCCCGCCGTTGAGACCTTCATAAGGATCCGCAGGGCTGTCGGCGCAATGGCACCGGACCTCATCCATCGGTCCATTGAGGAGCAGGGGTTCCGAGCCGATGGGGATGTTCCGCTACTCAATAAGGAGGGATGGATTCCCTCGCAGCCGCTTCCGCTTACTGATGTTCAGCTCTATTGGACCTCCGTACGCGAAGATATCGTTGAAGCAAAGTCTCAGTCCGCTGCCTATTGGCCTGACGTTCCGGGCAGAGCGACCTCTACGTACTCGGACGCGGTGACGTACTACCAGCACCCGGGCCACTTCTTCAACGGGAGATCTTTCCGGCTGGTCAAGGTAGAGCCATTCCCCTCACCAGCTTTCACCTTTACAGAGGGCACCTACTTTGAAGCGTTCGACACAAGCGAGCCATTGGGTTTCGAAGCAGCGAAGCGCTACGAGGAAACCGCAGGAGAAACAGTGTTGGGCCCGTACCGTGAATGGCTTGCTGACCCGTTCGACTTGTCCAAGCGGTGCGGGATCCCGGGGGTGAACGTGCTCACGGTGCGAAGGGCCAACCGGGACGTCACCTTCTATCTGCACCGGCGGACAGGGGTAGCGACGGCTGCGGGGACTGTACACGTGGTGCCAGCCGGTGAATTCCAACCATCGACCGTGGGTGGGCCGTTGACGCGAACCGAGTTCGACCTTAGGGCCACGATCATCCGGGAATACGCGGAGGAGTTCCTGAACGAGGCTGACGTTCAGGATCCGGCCGAACACAACCCACGGCTGCATCCCGATGACCACCGCCGACTAGAAGAGGTGGTACGGGGCGGTGCCGCCCAGCTGCACTACTTGGGCATCGGGCTGTATCCACTCACGTGGAAACCGGAAATACTGGTGGTGAGCGTGTTCGATGCCAAGACATTTGACAAGGTCTTCGCAGGAATGGTGAAAAGCATGTTTGAGGGCGAGCTTGTGAACACCGAGCGGCTCAGAAAGGCGCTCTACGCTCTGCCTGGAAAGAAGGGCCCGTACCAAGGTTTGCCTTTTACTGAAGACGTGGTGGCCCAGTACCGCGACAGCCCTGCGACCTTGCCGGCAGCACGCGCCTGCCTGGCCTTGGCCTGGAGGCATCGCCGGATACTGGGAATCGAACTTTGTCGGTAGAGAGATATTTGGAAGGCGGCCCAGATGTGTGGAGAGGGGAAATCTTCCAACGGCGGCTAGATTTCTCTAAATCGTGGAGAAGTTTCTTTCTGTAACTTCGGAAAAATTGATTCCTCCCACCCTTGCCGCTTTTGTCCATGTCCCAATTAACTGTGCGCGGGTCGGGGGCGGCGAACGCGTGACTCCACGTCGGCCAGGTGGTTCAGTACATCCGTGTCATGGGCGAGAAATTCCGGGAGTACGGTGTTGTTCCACAGGTCCGCGACCAGCACCTGATTCTTGCGCAATAGATTGCTAGTGCTCAGGTCGGTTGCTCCTAGCGAGGCGCGGGTCATGATTGCGCAATTGAAGCTGGTCTCGGCCACATACGCCCCGTCCAGCCAGGCGTCGGTCAAGTCCGCGTGATTTAAATGTGCGCCGTTCAGCACGGCGCCATCAAGCTCGGCTTTCTGAAATCGAGCGTAGGAGAGCTTCGCACCGGTCAAGTTTGCATTTGCCAGCCGTACCTGTTCGAAGCTGGCAGAGTCCGCTATAACACTGGACAGATTAGCCCCGTCCAGTATGGCCCCAGATAGGTCGGCTTGGCTAAGGTTCGCCTCGCTAAGATCGGAGCCTGCTAAGTTGACCTGGTGGAGTCGGGCTGGACCCGGCAGGTCGCCGTTGTGCAAGTTCAGTCCTCGGAGTTTGACCTCACTCAGGTCGATCTGGAAGTCCTCGCGCCGCACGGGCCTGCAGGCAAGAACGGTCATCGCTGCGATGACGTCTTCTGCTGGTATTGCCGGTGGATCGCCAATCGCTCGGGTGCTTATCCGGACGAAGATGGCCAGGGTCCGCACAATTTTTGCATGGTACCCGGGAGCCTCCGCGAGCACGCTCTCCAGGGAATGAATTGCGCCGACCCGTACCAGTGGGCTGCCCGATGATAATTGCTCGACGTATTTGGCGTATCGCTCTGCGACCTGGCCTCGGTGGCTGAGGAAGTAGCCTTTCCGATTAAGGATGTAGGTGAAGAGTCCGATGACTGCGACGAAGGCGGCGATCAGCGTCGTCCGTACTGCGTTGAGCGCTGCAGCCTGCTGTTCCCCGTGAAGGCGTCGCACTGTACCCCCGGCGACTAGCCAGGTCCCGGGAACCAGTAGCCAGCCTGTGGTCCCGACGAGCGCCAAGACCATTATTGCAGTGACCACCACCCGGCTTATGCTGATTAGAGAAAAATTCCTGTGCATTCCACCATAGAAACGTGTCAGTGAGGTTCCCGCAAGGTGCTGTGCTCGTAGGATTTAGAGGTTGTCTCACGTGGTGTTGCCGCAGCTACTCGACCGTGCTCCTGAGAAACGTGTGGAGTTCGGCGGTGAGGTTTCGCGTCTCCCCGCCGGCCGCGTGCACGGTGGTGGTGACGCTCGAAGGGGGTGTGGTGGGTGGTTGCTGGCCTGGTGTGTTGTTGGTTCGCTGAGAGGCTGGGTGGGGTGGCTTCGGGAGGGTGATCAAGGGTGTGGGCTGGGGTTGTTGATGGTGGGTTGAGGAGGGTTGGGTTTGTTGTAGGTGTTGGTAGCGCGTAAAAGTCTGGCGTGTGTTTGTGCTGGTCAGGGGTCTTTTTTTGGTCGGGGTGTGGTGTTGTGGGGTAGCGGGTTTCCTGGTCTGTTGTGCATGGTCGGTGGGTGCGTGTGCGGATCGGGGGAGGCCGGGGTGCGGTTGGAGCTGCAGGTCGGGCTGGGTGCGGGGGAGTTGCGTTCGCTGCAGGGCTGGTTGCGTGCGGATCCTGTGGTGCGCCGGTCTGTGGTGGTGGGGGTCCGGGGTGGTGTGCCGGGGCCGGGGGAGATGGGCACGGCCCTGGATGTGCTTGAGCTGGTGACGGGCAACGGGTGGAGTGCGGCGTCGTTCGTTTTGGCGGTGGCGGCGTGGCGGCAGAGCCGGCCGCAGCGGCCGCGGGTGGAGATCCGCCGCGGGGAGACGGTCATCGTCCTGGCGGAGGGTTCTGAGGAGGAGATCGCGCGGGCGGTCCGGGCGCTTGAGGCCGTCGACGGTGGCGGCGGCGATCGGTGAGTGCGCTGCCCGATCCGGGGGCCTCACGGGCCGTGCTGGTGGGCACGAGCCGTTATGAGCATCTGGAGCCGTTGCCGGCCGTGGCGAACAATCTGCGGGCTCTCGCCGGTCTTCTGTCCAGCCCGCTGTCGCTGCAGCTGCCGGTCCGGCATGTGAGTGTGGTGGAGGATCCGGCTGCCGCGCACACGGTGGTGGGCGCGGTGCGGCAGGCGGCCGCTGAGGCCACCGACACGCTGGTGGTCTACTTCGCCGGGCATGGACTGGTCGATGCCCGGGATCAGCTCGTTCTGGCTCTGACGTGTACCGAGTTCGGCCGCGTCGAGACCGGTCTGCCCTACGACTGGGTGCGCGAGGTTCTGCTGCTGGACTCCCGGGCCGAGCGGCATGTGGTGATTCTGGACTGCTGCTACAGCGGTCTGGCTCTGGGGAGGATGAGCGCGGGGACGGGGCTTGCCGACCAGGCGGCGGTAGAGGGCAGTTTCCTGCTGGCGGCCGCCGCGGAGACCCGTACTGCTCTGGCGCCAGCGGGGGAGACCTACACGGCCTTCACCGGGGCTCTGCTGGAGGCCCTGCGCCGGGGCATACCGGGTGGTCCCGCGCTGGTTGATCTCGGTGCGCTGTACCGGCATCTGCGTCTGACGCTGGAGGCGCGCGGGCATCCTGTTCCGCAGGCGCGGGACCGTAACAGTGGTGCCCAGGTCGCGCTCGGACGTAACCACGCGGATCTGCCTGCCGCGCCCGTTGCTGCTGTGGCCTCGGGTGCTGCGGGTGCGGGTGCGGGGGAGCGCCCCTGGCCGGATCCGTGCGCGATCCGTACCGTGACCGGGTTTTTCACCGCTCTCGCGGATGTGCGGGTGGTCAGTGGGCTGACTCATCAGGCGGTCAGCGAGCGGTCGGCCGGGCGCATCGCGGCCGGCACCGTCGGCCGTCTGCTCAACCGCGGCACTCTTCCGGCGACGTGGGGTACCACGGCCGTTTACCTTTCAGCGTGCGGTGTTCCCGCTGAACAGATCATGCAGTGGCAGACCGTCTGGCAGCAGCTGCGCGCGCAGAACGTGCCGGCGCAGACGGCAGGCCCGGAAGTCACCCGTGACGGCGGGCCTGAGAAGGCCAGAGCGTGGCAGCGCCCTTTGTCGGTCTTCCGCCGGGCGCGGGATCAGTGACCGGGTACGGCGGAGGCCGACGCGCTGGACGGCTGGGGCTGGGGCGTCTTGACGGAGTCGCCGGAGCCGCCTGAGAACAGGGTGTTCCATGCGGCGATGACCACAACAATGCCCACCAGGACCAGGCCCATCGATGGCTTCTTCCATCGGCTGGATGCCGACGACGGCTTCACGTAGTGCGCGGCCCGGTAATAGCCCTTGCGAGGTTTCGCCTTCGTCTTTGCCACAGTTACACGCCCCCGACCAGTGCGACCGTCTGCCAGGCAGAGTTTCGCAGCGATCGGACGGTGATGGTTCCTGAACAGCTCAGTACGGCCGATTCTGCACCGCTGTATGAGTGGCTCGCGGGCGGCCGTCCGCGAGTGCCGGGTGCGGGGGTGACAGCACCCGGCACTAGAAGATGTTAATTAATCTCTAGATAATCCCTAAGCTTCTGACTTAAGGTGTCTCTATGGATGACTACAGGGATGACCTTGAGGGTGTGGAGAAGAGTCTTCGCGAGGCGGAGCGTGAGCGTGAGCGGCTCGGTGCCCGGATCGAGGGGCTCAAGGCGGAACGCGATGCTCTCAGGAAGCTTGTAGAGACTGCTGAAAGTCCTGTTGAGGGATTCGAAAACCTCACCAAGGCCGAGGCCATCGTCACGCTTTTGAAGGGGGCGGACGCTCCCATGGCGCTCGGCGACATCGCGGAGGCGATGACTGCGGGGGGCAAGCTGAGCACCCGTAACGGGGTGTCCGTCTACATCGACGGACTTCTTAAGGCTGGCCGGGTCGTCCGTGTTCAGCGGGGGCAGTACCGGGCGACGTGAATGGGCCGGCAGGGGTTGCGGCTGAGGCGCTGGGCGAAAAGGCCGGTTCAGCGTGTGCGGGGGCGGTGGTGGGTTTCGGCGAGGTGGTCGCGGCGGATGGCGTCGAGTGAGTTTTTGGTGATGCGTTCTTGCTCGATCCCTTTGCGCCGCGCGGTGCTGAGACTCAGCCCACGCGGGGTGCCGGTACCTGACGCGCATGAGCACGCGCCCGGCGGCTGAACCCATGCCCGCTCAGTACCGCAGACGCATGGATGGCCCCGCGATGTCAGTGGGGTATTGGACACTGGTCGTGCGTGACTGCGGCAGCGAGACCAGGGGGAACGACGTGAGTGACGATGCCGTCCAGCTCGAGAGGCGTATCCGCTTCGCTTTGAGCACCCTCGGCGAGAGCAACAGCCACCACGAGTTCGAGGCCCTGTGCCTGGGCCTGGCCCGCCGCAGGATCACCAGCAATCTGCTACCGGCGACCGGCCCCGTCAGCAGTGGCGGGGACCAGGGCCGGGACGCCGAAAGTCACTGGAGCAACATTCCCCGGGAACTGCCCGGCACGTCCCTGTTCGCGTCGCTGGCCTCCGTCCAGCGGGTGGTGGTGGCCTGCACCATCCAGACCACCGACATCCCCGGCAAGATCCGAAAAGACCTGGCATCGATCTGCGGGCAGGGCACCCCCGTTGACCGCGTCATCTTCTTCACGGTGACCGCCGTGCCCACCAGGAAGCGGCACGACCTGATCGACGAAGCCGCCCGGACGCACCAGGTCGAATTGGAGATCTGGGACGCGGCCGCCCTCGCCCTCCACCTCGCCGACTACGACCTGTTCTACCTCGCCGTCCAGTACCTCCACCTGCCCTCCGACCTCGCTCCACCGCGCCCGGACGGAGCCGGTGAACTGCCCGACTGGTATGTCGAAGCCCGCCGGCGATGGCAGGCCAACGACGAGCCGGCCCGCACCCTGGGCGACCTGGTGGACCTGCGGGGCCCGCTGCGCCACGCCACCTTCCACGACGAGGCCCGGGCCGATCTGCCGGAATGGATCGGCCACGCACGTGCCCTGCTGGCCGCCGCAGAGGGAGAGCACACCGCCCTGCGCGCCCGCTACGAGATTGTCGTGGCCACCCTGCGCGGCCTCGGCGATATGCACCCCACGGACCAACTGGCCCGCGACTTCTTCGACAGGGTCACCGCCGACGATGCCCTCACCGACCCCGGAATTCTCGAGGACGCCGTTGTGCTCCTCCAATACGGATTCGGGGCGTGGGTGCGCCGCCTCACCGCGCTGACCGTAGAGGACCTGTGCGGCTGGCAGCACCTGCTGGCAGACAAGATCGACCGCCTGCTGGTTGCAGACCCGCCCCCCAACGCCATGGCCCATCTGCTGGCCCTGCGGGCCCGCCTGGCCCTGCACGCCGACATGACCGCCGACCTCGAATCCGTGCCCGAGGACCTGCCGACCGTCGCAGAGGTCACCGCATCCGTCCGCGAAGCGGTAGAAGCCGGCGAGCCGATCCCTGCCCTGCAGTCGGAGCCCCCGCTCACGGACCTCGACACCGGCATGCGCATCCTGCTCCGGCTGGGCCACCACCTGGACAACGCGCCGCTGTTCCCCATCGAGCACACCACCGACCTCTTCGACTACCTCACCCCTCTACTGGTGGACCACCCCCTGTACCGGGAGGTCCGTGACCTGCTCGATCAGGCCACCGACCGGGTCACCGGCCAGAGTGCACGCGGCGAACGCGCACAGTCACGGGGCCACGCCCTGATCAAGAGCGGCCGCCTCCCGCAAGCGCTCCAGGAGATCCACGAAGCCAAGGCCAACTGGCTGCGCGGCGACACCCTCGAGGGCGGCCTGATCATGCTGCTGCTGTGCGCGCGCCTCTACAGCGAACTCGGCCTGCCCACCGCTGCCAAGCAGTACGCGCTCGCAGCCGCCACCGCCGCGAAGTCCTCACCCGCCCCGGAGCTCAACCGCTTCGTCCCCCGCGGGATCATCCTCGCCGCCCAGTACGACCGCCAAGCCGGAAACTGGATCACCGCCACCCGCCTGTTCTGCATCGGCCTCATGGCGCAGAACGCCTACTGCGACGAGCCGTACAACCACGAACGCTACCCCTACGTCTGGGACATGATGGGCAATCAGGCGCTCACCCTGCGCGTAGCCGACGCGGTCAGGCCCGGCTTGGTCCCCCTGCTCCGCACGATCACCGCCTCGGCGGGCATCGACACCATCATCGACGACCTGCTCGCCTCGACCGCAGACGCCCTCACAGCAGCCGAAGAGACGTACGCCGAGGAGGCCGACGCCCACGGTGTGGGACGGCCCTTCAGCGACGCCGGCCCCACACGCCTCTATGCCTGGAACGCGCTCGGCGTCGACTGGGAGATCACCTGCCCGAACGACCGGCTCTCGGTGCTGGCCGCGGAACGCTACACCGCAGCACTCCAGGTGTTCCTCGGCGAACTCGCCTTAGAGGACCCGCTGTTCCTGCCCGGCAGCCTGAGCGTCGAAATCCGCGCAGACACCACCCTGCCCCACGACCAGCCCGCCGCCTGCGATCAGAACGCCGACCGGGACACCAACCGGTGGAGGCTGCGCCTGCCCACAATCGCCCCCGCGGACCTGGAAACAGAACCATCCCGTCTGCTCGCCGCCCTGGTCAAGGTGGTGCTCTCCCAGTCGCTGCTCTCCGACAAGGCATTCATGCACCTCGTCGAGCAGGCGCTCGCCGGCGGCCTCTGGCACAAGCTCTTCGTCGGCCGCCCCTACGACGAACTGGCCGACTTCCTGAAAGCCGACGACTACCAGACGATGGCTGCACTCGCCGACCCGGCCGTCGGAGCAGGCACACCGCGCGGCCAGGCGAAACCAGCTGCCCTACCGGCCCGGACCGGGCCAGGACCCGGCTACGAACACGAGACAGCCCTCGACACCGTCCGCAACCGCTATGCCAACTTGCTCCCCATCGTGCGCTACACCCTTCCCCGCCTGGCCGCCCACCCCGGCTTCCGGCGCACAGCCACGCAGCTGAGGCAGGAAGGATGGCGCGACTGGCACCTGCTGACCGCCATCGCCAACGCGGCCGGAAACCATCGCACCCAGCAGCAGGGCCTGCGCCCCTCCCCGGGCGATTCCCCCGAACACCGAGCTCGCATCCTCGCCGCCATGCAGGCCACCGAGCGCCCGGACGACCCGCCTGTCCCTGCCCAGGCATTCACCGAACACGCCCTGCGCTCACACCTGTCCGTGGCTGCGGTGAGCACCGCGCGCGGCCTCGGCCTCACCATCCGCCCGGGCCCGCTCGACTCCCAGGCACTGCTGTCGGTGCTCGGCGACCGGTACGGCTACTGGACGGACGACATCGAGCACACGGACCCGTTCGGCTGGCCAGCCCTGGAGGACGACACGATCTGACCCGCCAGGGCGTGTGGGCAGGTACGGTAGCGCCACCCTAGCTGCTGGTGCTGTTCTCCAAGCGCGTGGCCGCGGTGTACCGGCCGATCTGTGACAAATCTGCTAACGATCACTAGGCGAATGGATGCGCTGACGTGTGTATCTAGTGATCGTTTCGGGATCTATTGCCATGGTACGGCATGGTTCTGACCTGGGTTTTCCTGGGGTAGTTGGGATGCGGGCAGGCTCTGAGGTGCAGGTTTAGTGATCACTTCGGAATGTAGTGATCGGCTCAGGATTTCCTTATGGCTGCGTGGCCTGGGTGGGTAGGTATGCGCTGGTCAGGGTTGGTCTGGCGGATCGTGGTGGTTACGAGCTCGGCTGCGGGAGCGGATCGGTGCCGGACTGAAAATCCTGCCCGCATGTCAGTGGTGGTGACGGCACTTGGTTCATGACGCTTGAGCGTGACAGGGGCGTCGGTGGGCAGCGGGGTGCTGGCTGGCTCCGGCATTACCAGCGCCCGCTGCTGGCTCGTGGGCGCGGACCGTGTCTGCGAGGCGTGGTGTGACTGAGGTGGATGTGCTGCTTCTGCTCGCCGTACACCAGCCGGGCGTCTGCCCCTTCGCTCTCGGGGAGCTGGTCCATGAGAACGTCCGCAGCCGTGAGCGTGGCACGGGCCTGCTCTCCCACGACCCGGCCCAGCAGTACGCTCTGCCAGCGGCCGTGGCCAAGCGCGACACCCCGTGATGGCCGGCCGCCGCCCGTCGTACGGCTCCGAGATCGGCCACCCTGCGCAATGGGGCATCGAAGCCCGCGAACAGTTGCAGCTCAACCCCGAGACCACGGAGCGGACCGCATGCCTGACCTTCCGGCCCCTGGCCCCACCGGTGTGCGGATCGCCGGCGATAGATACCAGTGGCTGTGGGCCTGGCAGGGTTGTGTCACAGCACTACGGGACGCTGCCCTCCGCACACCCAACCCGGTCGTCGGCGTCGGTGTCGAAGCCGACCAGGCGGGCAACCTGGACGATGTTGTCCTCTACCGGGCCAGCCCTCCGCACACCTACGCCCAGGTGAAGTACACCGCCGACGCCGCCACCCCCGTCAATGAGACGTACCTGTTCACTCCCAGCACCTCCGGCGGCGCCTCGCTCCTGAAGAAGATCACCCAGAGCTGGCAGCGTCTGACCGCCGACGGGGCACCCGTCGATCTGACACTGATCAGCAACCGGGCGCCCGACCCTGCTGACACGCTCGTCGCGCTACGTGATCCACGCACCCAGACGCTCATGCCCAAGGCCGGTCAGCAAGGACCCCGATCCGCGAAAGGCCAAGCCCGCGGGCGCTGGGCGGCGAATGCCGGGATAGACGAAGAGCAACTTCTCGACCTGCTGCGCGTACTGCGCTTCGACATCGCCCGCGACGTCTCCCACCTCCACGAACACCTGCAACTGCTGATGTTCGCTGCGGGCCTTCGCCCCGACGCGGCTGCTGTACAAGCAGGCGCGGACTGGGTGGCCCGCCAGGTGATCAACGGTCAGCGCACGCTGTCACTGGCCCAGATCACCGATGCCGTCCAGACGCTCGCGCTCACGGCCGGCCCCAACCGTGCCGTCGTGTCGATCGCCACGCTCAAGCCAGACCCGATGGCCGACGACGCCGACTACGCCATCGACTGGGCCGACCGCTTCGAGGGAGACACCGCCTACTCCAAGTGTCGGCCCAAGGCCCCCGCCACCTGGGCACAGCTCCAGGAGGAGATCGAGACGGCGCCCCACCGGCTCCCCCCGGGAACAGCAGCCGTGGCGGTAACCGGCAGCCTGCGCCTTGCGCCCGCCTTCCTGACCGGCACCGCCTTCCGCATGGTCACCGGCGCCGACTTGGCCGTACTCCAGCGCGGCCAACTCTGGTCCTCCGCCGAGCCCTACGACACTGCGCTCGCCCCCGCCCAGGAGACGCACGCGATCGACGAAGGCCAGGACCTGGCCGTGGCCATCGCGGTGGCCACCGACCCCACCGCCGATGTCCTGGAGTTCCTACAAAACCGGCAACTGCCAGTATCGCGCCTCCTGGTCCTGCGCCCGCCCACCGGCGCCAAGGACAACTCGATCCCCGACGCCGCCACCGCCAATGCCCTGGCCGTCGGTATCCGTGACGTTCTCCGTACGGCCAGCCACGGTGCATCCCGGATCCACCTTTTCCAGGCCTGCCCCATGGGTCTCGCCCTCCTCCTCGGACACCGCTGGAACCGGCTGCGCCCCACCGTGGTGTACGAGCACGTGGCAACGGAGGACGTCTACGAGGCGGCCTTCACCGTGGATGCCTGAACCACACCCGCCTCAGCACCAGGAAGCAGACGTCACGGCACCCACCACACATCCGACTGCCCCGGCACCACCCCGCCCCGCAGGCAGCGGCGGACGAGGCCGGGGCGTTGTCAGTGGCGGGTCCTAGGCTTGTCGGAAGGAACAGCTGTCGGTGCCTCCAACTAGACCCGCTGACCGTCTCCGGACGGCCTGCGGCGGCGCGCACTCGGGCTGAACGGCGAGCCTGAGGAGGCACGTGATGGGGATCAACGACGCGTTCGATCAGCTCCAGGCAGAGGTCAACGCCGACATCGACCAGGTCAAGCTGGCGCGCGAACGCCGGGACACCTTCAAGAAGGCCATGTCCGGCGAGGAGGACGTCCTGGAGACGTTCGGATCGGGCTCCCTGAGCCGAAGCACTCAGCTCAAGCCCATCCACGACGTGGACATCGTCGTGGTCTACCACGCGGCCGCGCACCCCGACTGGGGCGCACCGGGCGACAGCGCGGGCGAGGCCCTGGACCACGCCGGCGATCAGATCCACCGGCTTCTGGGCCAGACCTACGGCACCGTCGCCCAGGAGGTCCGCCTGGCTGTGCCGCGCAACCACGCGGTCAAATGCTTCCTGGACGACAAGGACGAGGAGGAGGCGTTCACGGTCGACGTCATGCCGGCACTGCGCCAGAGCGACGGCACCCTGCTGATCCCGGAGAAGCTCAACCGCTGCTGGGTCCCGGCGGATCCGGAGTATCTGATCCGCAAGGTCGCCGAGCACCAGGGCGCGTGGGAACACTTCCGTCCGCTGGTGCGGGTGCTCAAGGACTGGCGCCACAGTGCGCCGGTCCAGGGCCGCATCAAGTCCCTGGTCGTCGAGGTCCTCGCGCTGGAGTGCATGCCGAAAGAGGGCAGCCGCGCGGAAGGACTGAAGACGTTCTTCACCGCCGCCGCGGCCAGGGTCAACGAAGGAGTCTCGGATCCCGCGGGCCTGTGCGGGGAAGTGCAGCCCGACCTGGACTACGACGGACTCTCCGACGCGTTCGCCGATGCCGCGGACCTCGCCGAGCGGGCCTGCGCCGCTGCTGCCGCCAGCGACACCGACGGTGCGCTGCGACTGTGGCAGGACATCTTCGGCGACGGCTTCCCCGCACCCGCCAAGCCCGCGTCGAAGATCACAGGCACACCCGCCCTGGTCGCACCCCGGCCGATCAAGGATGCACCCCAGGGATGACAGCCATGGACAGGTCCGACCGTGAACCGATCACATGGTGGAAAGCCGAACCCCGGCGCCTTGAACGGGACCAGTCCGAGATCACCGCACGGTTCAGCGGCCTTGTGTGGAACAGCGACGGCGCCGGCACCTGGACCGGCGTCTTGCCGTGTTGGCCGTTCGACCGCCCACAACCGCCGAACCTCAGCGCCTGGGTGGGGGAGGAGGGGCTGCGGCTGACCGTTGCCTACAACCAGGCCTACCCCATGGTGGAACCCGCTCTGCACCCCCTGGACCCCCTGCCGCCGCCCCAGGAGTGGACCCAGACCCGCTGGCACGTCAACGGAGACGGCACCCTGTGCCTGCTGCAGGAGCACGCCTGGTGGACCGGGCGGGACTCGCTCATCGACCTGCTGCTCAAAGCGGCTGGATGGCGGCTGGAGTACGCCCTGATGAGACACGGCATCATCCAGGAGATGTCCCGCTGCGGCATCGTCAGCGACAACCGCCACGATCACCTCTTCTCCCAGCCGCCGCCCGCAGCCGGTCAACCAGATACCGCACCCGTAGCCGGCCAAGCGGACACCGGCCCGAAGGCGGAGGCGCTGTGCTGATCCTCTTCCCGCACCTGGCTGCTGCCACGATCCGAAAGGCTGGCACCTGGGGCTACCTGACCCTGCGGGTCAGCGCCCCGGACGAACTGGCCGTTGTGTGCGCCCTGTCGGACGGCAACAACCCCAGAGTCTCCGTCGACCCTGAGCCCGCCGAACGGCTCCTTGCCAACTGTGACCCCGCTCCGATCAGCCTGTGGTACCGGGTCGACCCCGCCCTGCACCTGGCCTGGGCGCAGTGCCGCGCCCGCCAGGACACGGCCATTCCCCGAACAGTGTTCCGGGACACCGTACGCGGCGGCTACCAGACCTTCGGATCGCCCTACCTCGCCGTCACCTACGCACCCGGCATGGCAGAGGCCTTCCCCGACGCCGCACTGCCCGATTTGGTCGCCTGGCAAGTCAGCCCGGAAGGCGCCCTCCCGCTCGACATCCTCATCCAGCCCGAGGCCACCGGCATCGCCCAACTGGAGCCGCGCTGGCCGGCAGCACACCTGCAGAAATCTCACGCTCTCCTGGTCGGGGCCGGCAGCATCGGCAGCGCCGCCGCCCACGCCCTGGCCGGCTACGGCATCGGACAGCTGACCCTGATGGATCCCGACCGCCTGTCCTGGCACAACCTGGTGCGCCACACCAGCGCCGGCCGCTACATCGGCCGCCACAAAGTCACCGCCCTGACTGAAGAACTCACCCGGCTGCGCCCGGACACCCAGGTTCAACCGCTGCCTTGGGACGTGATCACCCAAGCAGACCGTGTACGGGCGCTGCTCCCCGCCGTCGACATTGTGGTGTGCACCGCCGACGGCGTCGCGGCCCGCAGAACCATCGGCCACCTCGCACGCCGTGCAGACGTCACCGCCGTCCTGGCATGTGTCCTGCAGGACGGCGCGATCGGCGAGGTACTCAGGCTCCGACCCTGGCCCCGCCACGGCTGCCTGACCTGCCGCCGCCAGGCACTGGTCAACAACGGGGGTATGGACCCCGAACCCGCCCTGGACGCCGGCTACGGCACCGGCACACGCCACCGGCCGATGACCGCAGTCGGCCCCGACCTGCACCTGGTCGCCCACCTCGCCGCCAAAACAGCCGTAGCCACCATCCTGGAACGCGCCGGGCACCCCGACCAGCGGCTACCCGGCGAACACGCTCTCCTGGCACTGCGCCGCCAGCCCGACTGCTCCCCACCGTTCGACCTGAACCGCACCGGCGAACTGCGCTGGCTGCCCGCGACACCCCCGGAACCGGGCTGCCCCACGTGCGACACACCATGACCCTCCAGCAGCCGGTCACCCGGGTACGCATGACCGCACGAGCGGTCCGCACCATCACGACGGAGCTGGCCGCCAACGACCACGACACCGAAACCGGCGGCATCCTCCTGGGCCGTCACGATCGCGACACCGTCGTCGTCCGTCACGCCGGCACCCCCGGCCCCGCCGCAGTACGGACACCGACATCCTTCCTGCGCGACCTGGCGCATGCTCAAGCACTCGCGGACCAGGCGTTCGCCGACGACGGCAGCACCTGGGTCGGCGAATGGCACACCCATCCCACCAGCGCCACGACGACCCCCAGCCCGCGCGATGCAAGCACCTACCGCCGGCTCCTGCGCGACCCGGAACTGGCCTTCCACACCCTCATCGCCGTCATCCTCGCCCCTCACCGGGACAGCTGGGCAGTTCAGGCATGGGCCTGCCGCCACCACAGGATCACGGACACCCAACTGCAGCTCCCCGTCCACCTCATGTCCCCAACAGACCACCGTGACCGTGGAGGTCCGCCATGACCACCCCGGCCGGACCCCGCTGGAGGTTTCTTCCGTGAAACGCGCTCGTGCCACGTTACTGCTGACCGAGATGCTCGACCGCCTGGAAGGAGGCGAATGGCCGCTGGACCTGGTCGACCAGATCCTGGTGTTCGGCTCCTACGCCCGCGGCGCACTGGAGCCGCACGACGTCGACGTCGTGGTCGAGCACCGCACGGACAAGCGGCTGACGTCCGAGTTCGTCCACGCCCTGTCCTACGGCGGTGATCCGTCCGGATCGATGAAACGCGCCTTGAAAGGCCGCAGCCGCGGCCTGCAGCTCCACTTGCGCGAGCGCAGCACCCTGGAGGAGGACGGCTTCCCCCTGACCGTGCTGTGGACCCGCCCCGAACCCGTCGACGCCGCCCGCGCCCGCCTGGCCGCCCTCACCCCCGACCCCACCGCCGGCCGGGCCCCGCGCGACCACATGATCGAGGCGTTCGAAGGCCTCGACCGGTGGATCCCACGACCAGTCCGCATCGAACTCGTCGACCTGGTCTCCCAGGGAGCCGTCCGCATCGACCGCCTCGACCTGCCCGACGCGGCACCGCAGCATCCAGCAGCGCTCGAAGCACTCCACCGCTGGACCGAGACCAGCCCACTGCGCCGAGCCGCCGCCGGGGCACTCGCCCATCTGGAGAGCACCGGGCACACCCTCGACCACGTACTGCTCCACGGTGAACCCCTGACCGACAGCCACCACAGCGCTCCCACGCCCACAGTGGGGATCGGACTCGGCTGGCACGACTTCGGCTACCTGCCCCGGCTGCTGGAAGACGTGAGCGACTGGTTCGAGGTGATCCGCCCCACGCGGACCCGGCCCCTGCACACCCTGCACCTGACCGTCCTCGACCACACCGCCGTGAAGGCGCGCTGACCGCCCCATACACGATCTTCCCTACCCGACTCCTCCGGTCCGGACTCGCAAGCGGACTGCGCGGGAGCATCGATCACACCGCCGCACGGCCAGGGCAGCCACATCTCGTCAGCGCCGTCGGTCTCCCGTGGAGACAGTCCCGCCAGGCGGGTCCAGTCGCGCGGCAGGTGGAAGAGCTCCAACTGGCCTGGCAGCGCGAGGTGTTCGGAGACAGGGCGGGAGGCCTGCGAGGCGTGGATGGCTTCACGGCGCTTGCGCTGGAGACGGCGGCGCACATAGAGCCGCCTACGGCTGGCCACGCGCCCGTCGGCCCACTCCGAAATGGCCTGGAGCACCGTGTCCGGATTGCAGAACGGGCACGCTTGGCCGTGCTCGATGGCTACGTCGATCGATAGTTTGGCCAGCGGCCCCCGGGCGGGGCCTCCCCCTGAGTGGTGGACACGCTGATACCGGATCTGCTTGATCCGGAGGAAGCGAGAAGACCGCCGATGGCGATGAAGGACTACTCGGACGAGTTCAGGGCCGATGCCGTGGCCCTGTACGAGTCCACACCCGGGGCGACGTACAAGAGCATCGCCGCCGACCTGGGCATCAACCGGGCCACGCTGCGCGGGTGGGTGCTGCGGGACCGCGAACGCCGTGGTGTCACCGCCGCGGTTGCGGTCCCGCAGCACCCAGCCTCGGGAGGCGGTGCCGTCCGCTGATCCGGACGAGCGGGTGCGGCAGCTGGAGGCCCGGGTGGCCGAGCTCGAGGTGAGTGAGCGCAAGCTCGCCACCGAGCGGGACATCCTCCGCAAGGCGGCCAAGTATTTCGCCGGAGAGACGAACTGGTGAGGAGCCGCTTCCAGTTCGTTGACGATCACCGGGACACCTACGAGGTGAAGCGGCTCTGCCAGGTCCTGGACGTGAACCGGTCCAGCTACTACAAGTGGCTCGCCGGCGCCGAGGCCCGGGTCACCCGGCAGCACCAGGACCGGGTCCTGGCCGAGAAGATCCGCGAGATCCACGGCGGGTCCGGCGGCGCCTACGGCTCCCCGCGAGTGAGCGCCGAGCTCCGCGCGAAGGGCCTGCGGGTCAACGAGAAGCGGGTCGCCCGCGTCATGCGGACGTTCTCCATCACCGGAATCCGCCTGCGCAGACGCGTCCGCACGACCGTCGCGGACCCGGCCACCTCACCGGTCCCGGACCTGTTCCAGCGGGACTTCACCGCCATCGAACCCGGCCTGAAGTACATGGGCGACATCACGTATCTCCCGCTCGCAGGCGGGGAGTTCCTCTATCTCGCGACCGTGCTGGACTGTTTCAGCCGCAAGGTCGTCGGCTGGTCCATCGCCGACCACATGCGCACCAGTCTGGTCGCCGACGCACTGCGGATGGCGGCCTCGACCCGTGGCCGCCTGGACGGCTCCGTGTTCCACTCCGACCACGGGGCCCAGTACGGCTCCCGGGCCTTCGCCGGTCTCTGCGACCAGCTCGGAGTCACCCGGTCGATGGACGCGGTCGGCACCAGCGCCGACAACGCGGCCTGCGAAAGCTTCCACGCCTCCCTGAAACGCGAGACCCTCCAGGGCGCCCACCACTACGGCGACTCCGACACCTGCCGCAGGACCGTCTTCGCCTGGCTGACCCGCTACAACACCCGCCGTCGGCACTCCGCCAACGGCCACCTCAGCCCCAACGAATACGAACACCGACACCACACCGCTAAAATCACGCTCGCCGCGTGATCAATAACCGCGTGCCCACCTTCACGGGGGAAGGCCCGTGATCCAGTGGTTGCCGAGGTCATTCAGTTGTCCGGCGAGTATCAGGTGGTGTGCCGTGTTCACCGTGTACCGCCGGCCTGTGCGGTCCCGGGCTCTTCG
>NZ_JNWO01000040.1 GCF_000716435.1 Streptomyces xylophagus | reverse complement strand
GCCGCCCGCCCCCCCCGGCTCGCTCACGCCCGCCCCCGCTCACCCACCCACGAAGGCAGCCCCGTCAGGGAAGGGCTCGCCGCCTTCAGATTGCGCAGTACCGGGCTCGTCTCCAGCGTGTGGACGGCGGTCAGCGCGCCGAGGCGATGCGTGAGGTAGCGGTGGAGGTCGGCCGGGTCGCGGCACAGGGCCTGGGCTACCAGGTTCGTGGGGCCGGTGGTCGCGGCGACGAAGGCCAGCTCGTCGTGGGTGGAGAGGGCCGTGGCGACCCGGTCGAGGTCCGCCGGTCGTACCGACATCCACAGCAGCGCCCGGGTGTTGACCCCGAACAGCCCGGCGTCGACCTCGACGTCGAAGAACAGCGCACCGCCCGCCCGCAGATCGGCCAGCCGCCGCGCCACGGTCGCCGGCGACCACCTGGTCACCCGCGCCAGCTCACCCTGACCGGCCCGCCCGTCCCGCTCCAGCGCCGTCAGCAACTCCGCGTCCCGTGGCGCCGGTTGACGCGGCACCCCGGTATATGCGGAGTCGGCAGCATCCCGCAGGACACCCACCTGCTCCGCGTCGAGCGCGTCCGCGCTGCGCCGCCAGTTCGTCGGGCCGCCCAGGTACATGTGCAGCAGACAGTGCGCGGACACCGCGGTGATGCCGCCGGTGCGCGGAATGTCGTGCAGGAGAAGGGAGTTGGTGCCCGAGCCGTCGGTGGGCGCGTGGATGACCGCCACGATCTCGGTGCCGCCGGAGGCGAGTTTCACCCAGGAGGTGTCCGGCCGCCGTACCAGAGCACGGGCGAGGTCCTGCGCGGAGCGCGCGGTGGCGGTGAGCCGGACCAGCCACTGGGTACGGCCCGCCTGGTGCGGGTCCGTGAGGCCCACGACGCGCAGGGACGCCTCGGTGCGCAGCCGGGCGTAGCGGCGGGCGACGGTCTGGGCCGAGACGCCGAGGACCGCGGCGATCCTGCTGAAGGGCGCCCGGCCGTCGATGTGCAGGGCGTGGATCAGGCCGCGGTCCAGGTCGTCCAGCATGCCCTCGGTCACGTACTCCGGAGGCCGGTCAGAGGTCGAACTCGTGCGGCGGCAGGTCGAGCGTGAAGCAGGCCTCGCGGACCACGGCCTGCTCGGTCTTGTCGAAGTCGCCGTCCGCGCCGCCGATCACGATGCCGATCTGGATCACGGCACGCGCCTCGGCGGGCTTCTTCTTCGCCTTGGCGATCTCCTGCAACACGCTGACCTTGCCGAAGGCGAAGTCAGCCGTCAGCTTGTTCAGGTTCTCGTCGAAACGGCGCTGGAGGTCCATCGCGTCGAAGTTCTGCAGCACCTCGTTGCTCGCGATGAGCTGGGCGACGCGCTGCCGCTCCGACGGGTCGACCGTGCCGTCGGCGGCGGCCACGAGCGCGCACATCGCCATGCTCGCGTCGCGGAACGCCCCGCTCTTCAGGTCGTTCTTCTTCGCCACGAGCTGGGTCTGCATCGTTGACGCGGACTCCTTGAAGCGGTCCCACAGGGCCATGCGAACTCCATGCGTAGTAGTCGTGCGTTCTCGTGCGTAGTGGTGCGTATACAAAATCGTGGCTGCAGCACCGTGGAAACTCCCCGGACCGAGGAGAAGTTCCGGCCGCCTAGACTGGTGCGGTTCGTAAGAAAGGAACGGCCGGGGACGGGAGGCGAGGACGGTGCAGAGAGCCGGCAACGGCTTCGACGACCCGTCCGCCGACGTGCTCGCGGACGCCGCCGCGGCCTTCGGACTGCTGGCCTCGCCCGCGCGGCTGCACATCGTGTGGGCGCTGGCCCAGGGCGAGAGCGATGTCACCGGGCTCGCGGAGCGGGTCGGCGGCGCGCTGCCCGCGGTCAGCCAGCACCTCACCAAACTGAAGCTCGCGGGCCTGGTCCGGTCCCGCCGCGAGGGCCGCCGCCAGGTGTACTTCGTCGACGACCCGGACGTGGTCGACGTGGTCCGGCTCGCGGTCGCCCGCCTCGCGGACCGCGCCGACCGGACCGAACTGCCCGCCCCCCGACTCCGTGGCCTCTGACACCGCCGCCCACCGGCACACCCCGCTCCAGGTGCTCCGGCACCTGGACACCGGCCCGCGCGGACTGACCGACCCGGAGGCCGCGGCCCGGCTCGCGGCCACCGGCGAGAACACCGTTCCCCAGCGCCGTACGACGTCCTGGCACCGCCTGTTCCTGCGCAGCCTGGGCGACCCCTTCACCGCCGTGCTGCTCTGCCTCGGCCTGGTCTCGGCGCTCGTCGCCTCCTGGGGCACCGCCGCGGTGATCCTCGCCCTGGTCGCGGTGAGCTGCGTGCTGCGCGCCAGCGGGGAGCACCGCGCGGACCGCTCCCTGCACGACCTGCGCGAGCTGGTCGGCTCGACCGCGTGCGTACTGCGCCGCACGGACGCTCGGGCGCCGGTACGCGCCCGCGAGATACCGGTCGCCGAGCTGGTGCCGGGTGATGTGGTCCGGCTCGGGCCCGGCGACCTCGTCCCCGCGGATCTACGACTGCTGCGCGCGACCGGGCTGACCGTGCACCAGGCCGCGCTCACCGGCGAGTCCGCGTCGGTCGCCAAGGCCGCCGTAGAGCTGCCCGGTGCGGGGGACGAGGGTCCGTTCGCGCAGCCGCACCTGTGTTTCCAGGGCAGTGGTGTCGTCTCGGGCAGCGCGACGGCGGTCGTGCTGGAGACGGGCGCGCGGACCCGGTTCGCCGCCGCGCAGGGCGGGCCGGTGCGGCGGGAGGCGAGCGCGTTCGACCGTTCCGTGCACGGCATCTCCTGGGTGCTGATCCGGTTCATGCTGCTGACGCCCCCGCTGGTCCTCATGGCCAACGCGGCCCTGCGCGGCCGGGGCCTGGAGACACTCCCGTTCGCCGTCGCGGTGGCCGTAGGGCTGACGCCCGAGATGCTCCCGGTGATCGTGACGACCTGCCTCGCGCGCGGGGCCGCGCTGCTCGCCCGTACCCACGGCGTCGTCGTCAGACGGCTCCCCGCGCTGCACGACCTGGGCGCCGTCGACGTCCTCTGCCTCGACAAGACCGGCACCCTCACCCAGGACCGCCCGGTCGTCGAACGCGCCCTCGGCCCGGACGGCCTCGACGATCCCGACGTCCTGCACCTGGCCGCCGTAGCCGCGTGGTGGACCCTCCAACTCGCCGAGGCGCCCACGCCGGACGCCCTCGACGAGGCGCTGCTGGAGGCGGCGGGAGCGGTGGGGGAGGAGTACGACGGGGTCGGTGCCGTGCCCTTCGATCCGGTACGGCGGCTCGCCACGGCGGTGGTCCGGGGCGAGGCCCTCGGCACGCACAGCCTGATCGTCAAGGGCGCGGTGGAGGACGTACTGGAGCGGTGTGCTCTGGAGCCCGCCGAGCACGAACGCCTGCTGTCCCTGGCCGCGCGGGAGGCGGAGGCCGGGCTGCGCCTCCTGGCGGTCGCCACCGCCGAACTCCCGGCCCGCACGCGCGCGTACACCCCCGCCGACGAAAGGGGCCTGACCTTCCGGGGCCTGGTCACCTTCCACGACGCCCTGAACCCCGACGCTCCGGAGGCGTTGCGCGCGCTGGCCGATCTGGGCATCAGCGTGCGGATCCTCACGGGCGACCATCCGGCCACGGCGGGGCGGGTGTGCCGGGAACTGGGGCTGGACCCGGGGGAGACGCGGGTCGCCGCCCGCTGCACTCCCGAGGACAAGGCCCGCATCGTCGCCGACCTCCGCGCGGCCGGGCACACCGTCGGCTTCCTCGGGGACGGCCTCAACGACGTGCCCGCGCTGCGCGCGGCGGACGTCGGTATCGCGCCCCGGGCCGCCGTCGACGTGGCCAGGGAGGCCGCCGATGTCGTGCTCGCGGGGAAGGATCTCGCGGCGATCCGGCACGCGGTCACGGTCGGGCGGCACAGCAGCGCGAACATCGCCTCGTATCTGCGGATCACGCTCTCCTCGAACCTCGGCAACGTCCTCGCGATGCTCGCCGCGGGCCTGCTGCTGCCCTTCCTGCCGATGCTCCCGGCCCAGGTCCTCGCCCAGAACCTCTGCTTCGACGCGGCCCAACTGGCCTTCGCCTACGACCGTCCCGGCGCCGCCGCGCTGCGCCGCCCGACCGTGCTGAAGCCGCGGGCGTTCCTGAGGTTCATCACCGGGTTCGGGGTGCTGAACGCGGTCGCCGACCTCGCGACCTTCGCGGTGCTCGCGCTCGCGCTGCGCGGCCCGGACGCGGTGGACGACGAGGTGCTGTTCCACTCGGCCTGGTTCACCGAGAACCTGCTCACCCAGGCCGTGGTGATGCTGCTCCTGCGGACCGGCGGCGGTGCGCCGGGCCCGGTCGGGCGGGCCGCGGCCGTACTCGCCGCCGTGGGGCTGCTGCTGCCGGTGAGCCCGCTGGGCGCGGCGCTGGGCATGACGGGGCTCGCGCTCCCTTATTACCTCTTGCTGGCTGTCGTGCTGGGCCTTTATGCCCTGGCCCTGAGGGGACTGCGGTCCACCCGAGGGTTGTACAGTTGCGCAACATAGCAACTGTTATCGGGGAAGAGAGGGCGAGCCCATGCTCCGCAACGGACTGGAACCTTGGCACCTGCTGGTCGTGGCGATCGTCGTCATCCTGCTGTTCGGCTCGAAGAAGCTCCCCGAGGCCGCGCGCGGCCTGGGCAAGTCGATGCGCATCCTCAAGAGCGAGGCGAAGGCGATGAAGGAGGAGAGCAACGTGGCGGAGTCGGTGCCGGTGCAGCCGACGACCGTGCACACGGTGACCGAGTCCCCGGTCGCCCCCTCCGCGGAGCCGCCCGCGACCGCCCACTGACCCACCGACGCGTCGAGCCCCGGCTGTCGCCGGGGCCGATGCGACGGGTCAGGCCTGCTGCTGGAGTTCCGACTTCGAGGCCGTCTTCGCCTCACGCTTACGACGCTTGCGTTCCGACCGCGGCTCCTGGTCCGGCAGCCAGCCGAACGTCATGCAGCTGCCCACGATGCCCAGCAGCAGCCCGACGAAGAAGCCGCCGAGGTTCGAGGTGAGCCAGCTGCCCAGGGTGCACAGGATCCCGACGATCGAGTAGAACAGCCGTTGGCCCGGGCTGAAGAGGATCAGCAGTCCGCACAGCAGCATCACCACGGGGAGCAGGTAGCCGGTCACGCCCTGCATCCCGAAGTGCATCGCGACCTTCAGCGACACCTTCTCCGTGAGCAGGATCTCCGCCCCGCCCAGGGCGAGCAACAGCCCGCCCCAGAACGGACGGCGGGCCCGCCAGTCCCGGAAGGCGGGCCGCTTCCCCTGCGGTGGCAGGTTCTCCGACATCAGCAACCCGAGTCGCTGAAGCTGAGCTTGAGGCCCGGCAGCTTGAACACACCCGCCGTGGTGGCGTAGTTGGTCTGCCTCAGGTTGTCGATGTGCACGGTGTCGGACTGCTGGCTGAAGACGCCCTTGGGGCCCTGGACGCCCGCCTTGGTGAGCGTGCTGGCGTCGTTGCCGATCTCGATGTTGCCGAAGGACGCGTCACCCGACAGCTCGGTCGAGTCGGTCGTCAGGTTGGTCGCCGTCACCTTCGTCGAGCCGCTGCCCGCCTTGATCAGCAGGTTGATCCCGCCGAGGTCGACGCTCTGGCAGAGGCTGTCGAGCGTGGCGCTCTTGATGGCGGAGGTCATGATCAGCACCTGGCCGCCCGTGTCGCCCTCGTTCGGGCTGTTCGGGATCATGTTGTCGAGGCCGCCGAACTGCTCGAAGCCGGTGCCGTCCAGCGACTTCGCGGTGACCGTGAACGGCATGCCGGAGATGGAGAACTGCACCCCCAGGGCGCCCTGCGCGGTGAGTACCGCGAGGGCCGCGGCGGCCAGCGTGGCCGGCACCGCCATGATCGCGGCACGGCGCAGGCGGACCTGACCGCGTCTTTCGGGACCCTCGGCGGTCTCGGGTGTGGAACCGCTTTCCGGCTGCTCGGGGGTGTTTCCGTTGGACGAGTTGGCGTCCGAGGGTGAAGCCATGTCTGCTCCCATGTGCTGCTCTGGTTCAACGCGAGTCGGTATCCAAATGGCGCGTTGTCCTGGCGCGGACAGCGAGTGCGGCGTACCCCTCCCCACAACTCCCGGCGGGTGCAAGGGCTTTCAGGTTACGCAGCAGTAGCCGTCGAGGAAGTTACCGGGGGTTACATTCGAGGGTCAAGGGAGTTGTGAAAAAAGAGTGTTGATGATGGGTCACCTGTAGGGCAAGCCTTTCCGGCACTCCCGCCGAGTCGCGACTTGTACATCAACTTGCCCTGGATGCCTTGACGTTGACAGACACTCAGGTCTACAACTCTCCCTTGTTTGCCGGATCCGTGGCGCCGGATCCGGCACGCGGCACGAGCCGCGTTCCCGGACTTCCCTTTCCGCAGGGGCACTTCACCGCCCCCAGAGTCCGAACCCGCGGCCGGCACGGCCGCTTCCCCCCTGGTCCGTGCCGTCCGCCCCACCGCCCGGCCCGGCCGGAGACCCCCAACCCCCGCGGGCCTCCGGCCGGTCACCGGCCGACTGCCGCCGCCGGCCCGTCACGTACGGAGAAGGCGTCACGGGCCGGCGGCGGCGAACTCGCGCGCCTCAACCCCCAGTTCCCCACCCCCCAAGAACCCCCCGGTTCGACCCTCCACTTCGAAGAAGAGGTACACCCGCATGCGCACTCGCACCGTCCTCACCCTCGTCGGCTCCGTCGCCGCGCTCACCCTCCCCTTCATCGCCCCGGCGTCGGCGGCCGACACCGTGCTCACCACCGGCAGCCTCGGCGGTACGGCTGTCGCCGTCGGCGATGTGCTGACCGCGCCCCTGGCCACCGGCACCAGCGCCACCCTGTACTCCAGCGCGACCGGCACCAGCGGCATCAAGTGCACCTCGTCGCAGTTCACGGCGACCGTCACCGACAACCCGACCGCGCCGGGCACCGCCACCGAGTCCGTCTCCGGGCAGACCTTCGACAGCAGCAGCTGCACGAGCAACGTCCTCGGCGTCCTCGGTGTCTCCAGCATCACGGTCGACAACCTGCCGTACACCACCGCGGCCGTCTCGGACGGCACCCTGACCGTCACCCCGGCCAGCGGCTCCACCATCCAGACCACGGTCAAGCTGACCACCCTGCTGGGCAGCATCACCTGCGTCTACCAGGCGCCCAGCCTGAGCGGCACGTCCGCCAACAGCGACACCAGCATCAACTTCACCAACCAGGCCTTCACCAAGACCTCGGGCTCGTCCCTGTGCTTCAGCGCCGGCTACTTCACCGCGAAGTACGCCCCGGTCACCGACGGCGGCGCTGCGGTCTACACCAACTAAGGAGTACAGGCCAAGAAGCAAGTAGGGCCTGTGCGCGTCGAGTCGGAGTTCAGCGTCGACGCAGTCGCAGGGCCAGGGCGGCGCCCCCGGTGAGCACCAGCACCGCGGCGGCGCCGCCCGCCATCATGGGCGCCGAAGGGCCGCTCGAAGCGGCGTCGGTGTCGGACGCCACCGGACTGCTGCCGGGCGCGGTGCTCTCCTCGGCCGGGGACGCCTTCTGTGCCGTAGCCGATTCCCTGGCCTTCGCCGAAGGGCTCGCGGCCGTAGGCGACTTGGCGGCCGAGGCGGACGGACTCGCCGTCTTGTTCTTCGTGCCGGCAGTCCCTGTCGTGGACGTCGACGCAGCGGTGCCGCCCCCGGGGAACACCACGTCCGAGCACGAGTAGTACGTGTCCTCGGTGCTGCTGTTCTGCCAGATGGTGTAGATCAGTTGGCGCCCGGTCCGGCCCGTCGGCAGCGTCGCCTTGATGCGGTACGCGCCGCCGGTCAGCGGCGGGTCCTTCACCTCGGCGAAGGGCTGCGTCGGCAGCTCGGACCAGGTGAGCGGCTTCGACGGGTCGTAACCGGCCTTCGTCAGATACAACTTGAACGTGCCGGTGTGCGCGATCGTCGACGCGTACGTCATCGTCAGCTTCGCCCCCGGCGTCAGCCGCGTCGACGGAAAGTCGCTGCGGGCGAGGTCGAGCCCCTTGTAGTCGGACAGTCCACCGCTGCACAGCTTCCCGTCGGGGATCAGCTGCCGGTCCTGCCCGTTGATGTTCGGGACGCGGATGTTGTCCCAGAACGTGAAGGGCTGTCCGTTCGCCGCCACGGCCGCCTTGCAGGCCGCCGTCCCGGACGCGCTGCCGCCCTGCGGCGAGCAGGCGTACACCCGGCTGACCGGATAGGTGGGCGCCCCGTGCGCCTGCGCCGGACCCGCCGCCCAGACGGTGAGCAGCAGCGGCGCCATGGCGGCGGCCGCCATGGCAGTGCGATGTGCGGTCATCCGGGACATCCGGAACGTCTCCTCGGCCGGGGCGGGAACGGTCTGTTCGTGCAATACGGGAACCAGGCCCGGCGCGTTCAGTCGTCCCTCCCGCCGTGAACCAGGGTGTATCCGGTCAACCGACGGACACCGAAGGGTGGTTTCCAGCCGGATCGAGGGTTTTCCCCGTATCCGCATGACCTGATCTTTGCCTATCGTTTGGCCACAGCTGACCCACAGGCAACCCCTGACGAGGCGGCCGCCCGCGCCCGGCGCTCTCTGGATCGACCCCCCGCCGCTTCGACGACGAAGCGAATCGACCGCCGCTCCGCGCTGCTTGGAGTACGGCCACGAAAGGCAAGCCCTTGCGCACTCCCACGGCATTCCCCACCGGACGGACCCTGATATCCGTCGCCGCGGTCTCCGCGGCCCTTCTCGCCACGGCCGCCACCTCGGCCGCCGTCGCCCAGGTACCCCCCACCCAGGCTGCCGCACCGGCCCTCTCCGGACAGACCGAGGCCGCCCCCGGCACCCTCGCGGAACGTCTCATCGTCGGCTACAAGTCCGGTGCCGCAGAGGCGAGTTCGAACCGGGCCGC
This sequence comes from Streptomyces xylophagus, assembly GCF_000716435.1. Classification (GTDB taxonomy): domain Bacteria; phylum Actinomycetota; class Actinomycetes; order Streptomycetales; family Streptomycetaceae; genus Streptomyces; species Streptomyces xylophagus. Next base: position 51,652 of record NZ_JNWO01000040.1, on the reverse strand, counting down.
CGCGGCCGACGCCACCGCCAAGGGCGAGGAGACCGGCGAGGACGTCGACTTCCAGCGCCGCCTCGGCACCGGCGCCGCCCTCGTCGGCCTCGGCGACGCGAAGAGCACCACCGAAGTCGCCGACGTCATCGCCGAGTTCAGGGCCGACCCGCAGGTCGCCTACGTCGTACCGGACCGGCTGAACACCCCGCAGGCCGACCCGAACGACACCGAGTACGGCAAGCAGTGGGACCTCTTCGAGTCCACGGCCGGCATGAACGTCCCTGCCGCCTGGTCGACTTCGACCGGCAGCGGTGTCACCGTCGCTGTCATCGACACCGGCTACGTCACGCACTCCGACCTCGCCGCGAACGTCGTCGCCGGCTACGACTTCATCACCGACACCGCCGTCTCGGTCGACGGCGACGGCCGCGACAGCAACCCGGCCGACCCCGGCGACTACTACGCGGCCAACGAGTGCGGTACGGGCATCGGGGCGAGCAACTCCTCCTGGCACGGCACCCATGTGGCCGGCACCATCGCCGCGGTCACCAACAACAGCAAGGGCATCGCGGGCATCGCCTACGGCGCGAAGATCTCCCCGCTGCGCGTCCTCGGCAAGTGCGGCGGCTACGACTCCGACATCATCGACGCCATCACCTGGGCGTCCGGCGGCACCGTCTCCGGCGTCCCCGCCAACGGCAACGTCGCCAAGGTCATCAACATGAGCCTGGGCGGCGACGGCGCCTGCACCTCGGCCACCCAGAGCGCGATCACCGCTGCCGTGAACCGCGGCACCACGGTCGTCGTGGCCGCCGGAAACGACAACGACAACGTCGCGAACCACTCCCCGGGCAACTGCGCCGACGTGATCTCGGTCGCCGCCACCAACCGCGCGGGCGCCAAGGCGAGCTACTCCAACTACGGCTCCGGCGTGGACATTTCGGCTCCCGGCGGCCAGACCAGCACCGGCACCGCCAACGGCATCTACTCGACGCTGAACTCCGGCACCAAGACGCCGTCCACCGAGTCGTACGCCTACTACCAGGGCACCAGCATGGCCACCCCGCACATCGCGGGCCTGGTCGCGCTCATGAAGTCGGCGAACTCCTCGCTCACCCCGGCCCAGATAGAGTCCGCCATCAAGACCAACGCCCGTGCCCTGCCGGGCAGTTGCTCCGGCGGCTGCGGCGCGGGACTCGCGGACGCGGCCAAGACCGTCCAGGCCGTGAGCAGCAGCAGTGGCGGCGGTACGACGACGGGGACGACCTTCTCCAGCACCACCGCCGTGGCAGTCCCCGACGCGGGCTCGGCCGTCGAGTCGCCGATCGCCGTCAGCGGCCGTAGCGGCAACGCGCCCGCCACCCTCCAGGTCGGCGTCGACATCACCCACACCTACCGCGGCGACCTCGTCGTCGACCTGGTCGCGCCCGACGGTTCGACGTACCGGCTGAAGGCCGCGAGCACCTCGGACTCCGCCGACGACGTCAAGGCGACCTATACGGTGGACGCCTCCAGCGAGACCGCGAACGGCACCTGGAAACTGCGCGTCCAGGATACCGCCGCGCAGGACACCGGAACCCTCAACAGCTGGAAGCTCACCTTCTGATCGAACACACTTGGGCACACAGGCCGTACACAGAAACAGACCGACTGACCGGTAAGGAGAGGCGCACCCTCGGGTGCGCCTCTCCGGGTTGGTCGGTCTTTCGTATGGCCGGGAATCGGTGCTGACACGTGCCACAGATACCGAAAGTGGTCAACAGTCGGGGCAGGCGTGACACAGAGGCGCAAGTGATGGGAACGTGAGGGGTGTTCGCAGTCTTGGGGTGCAAGGTCGACACCGCCGCACGGTGAGCTACTGTCTACAGGGGGTAATAAAAAACGGCACGGGCCGTTGTTTTTCCTTCACGGGAGTATGCCAGTCGATGGTGAGGCAGCTACGGGCCGAACAGACCCGCACAACGATCATCACGGCCGCCGCCGAGCTGTTCGACCGGCAGGGCTATGAATCCACCAGCCTGAGCGACATAGTCGACCACGCCCAAGTCACCAAAGGCGCCCTGTACTTCCACTTCGCGGCCAAGGAGGACCTGGCCCACACGATCCTGGAACTGCAGGCCAAGGCCTCCCGCCAGATCTCCCAGGACATGGACAGCCGTGGCTACTCCTCGCTGGAGACACTGATACGTGTCACGTTCGGCATGACACGACTGGCCGTCGAGGGCCCGATCCCCCGGGCCGGACTCCGGCTCGCCGCCGGGGAGATCGAGGTACGGCCCCCGACCCCGCACCCCTTCACCGAGTGGCTGGACATCGCCTCCCGCAAACTCGCGGGCGCGGTCGCGGAAGCCGACGCCCACTCCGACATCGACGTGGACGCCGTGGCCCGTACCCTCGTCGGCCTCTTCGTCGGCATCCGCGTCCTGGGCCGCACCCTGGAACCGGTGGCGTTACAGCCCCGCAGGACCGCCGAGATGTGGCACCTGGTGATCCGCGGCCTGGTCCCCGTCCCCCGCCGCGCCCGCTATCTCAGCCTCGCCGCCCGCCTGGAGCGGGAGATCGAGGCCGGCTGACCCGCCCGGTACGGTGAGCCGCATGCCCGACACCCCCACCGCGCCCGTGATCCTCGGCAACGAGCCCGGCTCGTTCCCCCGCAGCGTGCTGGCCGAACGGCACCCGGCGATCATCCAACAGGTCCGGGACGCCTTCCCGTACGACCCAAGGCAGCACCGCGCCCTCGACGCCCTCCTGAAGAACTGCACCGAGGGCACGATCGAACCCCTCCCCACCGACGCCCCCGACCGCGCACAGTGGGCCGCCTGGGGCACCGACACCTACGCCGGACACTCCTGGTACGACGTGCCCTGGCTCTGGTCCGAGAGCTACTTCTACCGCCAACTCCTCGACGCCGTCGGCTACTTCGGTCCCGGCGCCTGGCAGGGCATCGACCCGTTCCGCCCCTTCAAACGCGCCGAACTCGACGCCCCCGAGACCGACGAGGAACTCGCCGCACTCGACGAACTCGAGGGCAAACCGGCCGAGGAGCGCGACCGGGCCCTGCTGCACGGCTCCCTGTGGGGCAACCGTGCGGACCTCGGCTTCCGCCTCTCCGCCGCCGGAGCGGAGTCGGTCACGCAGGCCCCCGTCCCGGCCCTCGTCGCCGACGACAGCGAGCGACTGTGGTCACTCCTCTCCGGCACGCTGTGCCTCGTCGCCGACAACGCGGGCCGCGAACTCATCCCCGACCTGCTGCTGATCGCCCACCTCCTCGCCGAGGGCCGCATCGACCGGGCGGTCCTCCACATCAAGCCCCACCCGTACTACGTCTCCGACGCCACGACCGCCGACGTCGTCGACGCCCTGCACCGGCTGACCGCCGCGCCGGGCGCGGCATCGACGTACGGCCGTCGCCTCTGGTCGGCCATGGCCGACGGTCGCCTCACCGTGCGCGCCCACGCCTTCTCCTGCGCCCCGCTGCCGTACGCGGACATGCCCGCCGACCTTCGCGCCGAATTCGCCGCGGCCACCCTGACGATCGTGAAGGGCGACCTCAACTACCGTCGCCTGGTGGGTGATTGCCTCTGGACGCCGACCACTCCCTTCGCCGACGTCACCGCCTACTTCCCGGGCCCGGTCGCCGCCCTGCGCACCCTCAAGTCCGACGTGATCACCGGCCTGGACGCCGGCACCGAGGCCGCGTTGGTGGCGGCGGAGGAGCAGCGCTGGCGGACCGGGGGCACGCATGCGCTGATCCAGGTGCGGGGCTGAGCGGGGTATCCCCGGCGCCCGTCGTGTAGTTGGGTCGGTCACTGACGTTCTTACTGGACGTTCTTGTCGGACGACGTTCTTGTCGCGCGAGGGGAGTACGACCGAGATGCGTATCGGAGTGGCACCGCACCGCCTGTGGCCCGACCGGGACGAGGAGGTGGACGCGGTCCTTCAAGTCGCCGTCAGGGCCGAGGAGTTGGGCTTCGACCATGTCTTCGCGAGCGGCCACGCGGTGGCCGGTGCGACAGGCGTGACCCCGGACCCGCTGATCCTGCTGGCAGCGGTGGCCGGGGCGACGCGACGGATCGGGCTGGTCACCAGCGTGCTGGTGCTGCCGCTGTACAACCCCCTGATCCTGGCCCACCAGACCGCCACCCTGGACCGGCTCTCCGGGGGCCGTTTCACTTTGGGCGTCGGCACCGGCTGGGACACCGAGGAGTACGCGGCCGTCGGCGTCCCGTTCGCGGGCCGGGGCCGCCGGACCGACGAACAGCTCGCTGTCGTACGGCAGTTGTGGCGCGGTGAGGGTTCCGCGCGGCTCGGGGTGCTGCCCCGTACCGAGGGCGGACCCGGCGTCTGGATCGGCGGTCAGAGCGACGCGGCACTGCGTCGCGCCCTGCGCTTCGGCGACGCGTGGCACGGCTCCGGGGTCGATGCCGAGGGGCTCGCGGAGGTGCGGGCGCGGCTCGACGTGCTCGGCGACGAGGTGGGGCGCGACCCCGGCGAACTGGCCCTGACGGCAGGCCTGTTCCTCGTGCCGCCCGGGTTCACGCCCGCGGTGAAGGTGCCGGGTCGGCCGCTCGGCGGAGCCGACGCTTCGGCCGAGAGCGTGCGGGACGAGCTGGGTCGGCTGGCCGACGCCGGGCTCGTCTCCGCATCGCTGTGGCTGCCGGTGGCCACGGAGGCGCTGCCGGACGCGCTCGCGTGGGTCGGCGAGGAAGTCGTCCCGCACGTTTCCGAACAGCCCTAACCCAGCCGTACGTCCTGCCACACCATCCGGTGGTCGGACGTGACGACCGTCTTGCCGTCGCCGACCAGGCGGTACAGCGGGTCGTCCGAGGTCGGCCAGAACACGCCGTTCTTCCCGGGGACCAGCCCCTTGGACGGCAGGACGTGGTCCACGCGCAGATTGCCGGGGGCCGTGTCGCTGAAGTCGCCCGTGTCGTAGGCCGGGTCGCCGGTCTGGCCGACGTTGGCGCCGCCCTGGAGTTTCGCCGCCTCGACCCCGCCGGCGCTGGCGGGCGGGGTGGCGGGCAGGGTGATCGCCGGGTGGTCGAGGAGCTGGCGGATCGCGTGGTCGTAGCTGTCGCCGTCGTACGGATCGGCGTTCTGGTCGCCCGCGATCACGAACCGCGCGCCGGGCCGCAGACCGCCCCGGACGCCCTTGTCGTCGTAGAGATAGGCGCTGCGCGCGTGGCCGCCGATGTAGTCGGCCCACAGCCGGATCTCGTCGTGGTTGCGGCGGCCGTTGCGGTCCTCCGTGCCGTCGAAGGTGGGCGGTGTCGGGTGCGAGACCAGGAAGTGCACGGTCTCGTGGCCGAGGCGGACCGGCACGTCCCAGTGGCTCTTGGAGGAGAGCCGGAAGATCGCGCGTGCCGCGTCGCTGTAGTAGCCCGGCGGGATCACGTTGCCCGGCATGTCCTTCCACAGGAAGTGCTGGAAGGTGCGCACCGCGCGCGTGTCGATCGGGAACTTGGACAGGACGACCATCCCGTACTGGCCCGGGAAGAAGCCGTAGCCGAACGCGTCCTGCCCGTACGCGTCCGAACCCGGCGTCGTGACCACGCCGTTCTTCCCGTCGAGGTCGACACCCGAGGGGACGCCCGTGTTCACCGGGCCGGTGAAGTGGTGCGGGAAGTGGATCGGGCGGGCGCCGTTGTGGCCCCGGGACAGGTAGTTGTCGAGGAACAGGCGGACCGCGGTGCCGCCCTCGACGTAGTCGAACTCGTTGATCAGCAGGATGTCGGGGTTCACCCGCTGGATCGTCTCGGCGACGTTCCGCGCCTGGGCGTTGTCGGGCGTCGACAGGTCCGTGACCAACGCGCCCTGTGTGCCGCGGTTCAGCGAGGCGTTGAACGTGGCGAACCGCACGGTCCGCCCGTACCGACCGGACGCGGACGCCGGGAACGCGGCGGTACCGGCCAGCGCCGTGCCGGCCAGGGAGGCGAGCGCGGTGCGGCGGGAGAAGGCTCTGGAATGGTTCATCGGGACTCCGGTGAGGGAGGGGACACGTGAACCCCCGTAGTCTGCGCGCGTAGAAGTGAACGCCACAAGATGCCGGGAAAACTCATGGGTTCACCGCCGATTCACGCGATGGTGTGATCATGTCCCCTGCCCGGGATGGCCGTTGAGGGCCGCGGGTAGGGCCCGGCCATGACCCAGCCGTTCGAACTCCCGCACTTCTACATGCCGTATCCCGCACGCCTCAACCCGCATCTGGACGAGGCCCGCGCCCACTCTTCGACGTGGGCGCGTGAGATGGGCATGCTGGAGGGCTCCGGGATCTGGGAGCAGGCCGACCTCGACGCGCACGACTACGGCCTGCTCTGCGCCTACACCCACCCCGACTGCGACGGGCCCGCGCTCTCGCTGATCACCGACTGGTACGTGTGGGTGTTCTTCTTCGACGACCACTTCCTGGAGACCTTCAAACGCAGCCAGGACCGCGCCGGCGGCAAGGCCTACCTGGACCGGCTGCCGCTGTTCATGCCGCTCGACCTGGCGACTCCCGTGCCGGAGCCGGAGAATCCGGTCGAGGCGGGGCTCGCCGACCTGTGGGCGCGCACGGTGCCGTCGATGTCCGTCGACTGGCGCCGCCGCTTCTCCGTCGCCACCGAGCATCTGCTCAACGAGTCCCTGTGGGAGCTGTCCAACATCAACGAGGGGCGGATCGCCAACCCCGTCGAGTACATCGAGATGCGCCGCAAGGTGGGCGGTGCGCCCTGGTCGGCGGGTCTGGTGGAGTACGCGACCTCCGAAGTACCCGCGTCCGTCGCCGGGTCGAGGCCGCTCAGGGTCCTGATGGAGACCTTCTCCGACGGCGTCCACCTGCGCAACGACCTCTTCTCCTACCAGCGGGAGGTCGAGGACGAGGGCGAGTTGAGCAACGGAGTGCTCGTCCTGGAGACCTTCTTCGGCTGCACCACCCAGGAGGCCGCCGACACCGTCAACGACGTGCTGACCTCGCGGCTCCACCAGTTCGAGCACACCGCGTTCACCGAAGTGCCCGCCGTCGCCCTGGAGAAAGGTCTCACCCCCGACGAGGTCAGGGCCGTCGCCGCCTACACCCAGGGCCTCCAGGACTGGCAGTCCGGCGGCCACGAGTGGCACCTGCGCTCCAGCCGCTACATGAACGAAGGCGCCCTCGACAACTCGCCGCTGAACGGACCGACCGGCCTCGGCACCTCCGCCGCCGACATCGGTGCCCTCCTCGCCTCGGCCGGCGCGGAACGGCTCCGTGCCTACACCCACGTCCCGTTCCAGAAGGTCGGACCGTCCCAACTCCCCGACTTCTACATGCCGTTCCAGTTCGAACTGAGCCCGCACCTCGACGGCGCCCGGCACCGCCTCGTCGACTGGATGCACTCCGTCGGCATGCTGGAGGAGGGCGTCTGGGACGAGGAGAAACTCGCCGCCGCCGACCTCCCGCTCTGCTCGGCCGGCATCGACCCGGACGCCACCGAGGCAGCCCTCGACCTCAGCTCGCGCTGGCTCGCCTGGGGCACCTACGGCGACGACTACTACCCCCTCGTCTACGGCGTCCGCGGTGACCTCGCCGCCGCCCGCGTCACCACGGCCCGCCTCTCCGACTGCATGCCCGTCGAGGGCCCGGCGACCTTGATCCCCGTCAACGGCATGGAACGCGGACTCATCGACCTCTGGGCCCTCACCACCGCCGAGATGCCCGTCGACGACCGGCGCACCCTGAAGGACGCCATCAACAAGATGACCGAGAGCTGGGTCTGGGAACTGTCCAACCAGATCCAGCACCGCATCCCCGACCCGGTCGACTACCTGGAGATGCGCCGCGCCACCTTCGGCTCCGACCTCACCCTCAGCATGTGCCGCATGGGCCACGGCCCGAAGGTCCCGCCCGAGGTCTACCGCACCGGACCCGTCCGCGCCCTGGAGAACGCGGCCATCGACTACGGCTGCCTCATCAACGACGTCTTCTCCTACCAGAAGGAGATCGAGTACGAGGGTGAGGTCCACAACGCCATCCTTGTCGTCCAGAACTTCTTCGGCATCGACTACCCGACCGCGCTCGGCGTCGTCCACGACCTGATGACCCAGCGCATGCGCCAGTTCGAACACGTCGCCGCAAACGAACTGCCCGTCGTCTACGACGACTTCGACCTCTCGGACGAGGCGCGCGAGATCATGCGGGGCTATGTGACCGACCTCCAGCACTGGATGGCGGGCATCCTGAACTGGCACCGCGAGGTCGACCGCTACAAGCCCGAGTACCTGGCGCGGCGCTCGCACGGCTTCCTCCCGGACCGGGTCCCGGCGCTGCCCTTCAGCTGAAGTCCCGGACCCGCTCGGCCACTTCCTCGGCCGGCTCCCGTACGGCCGTCGCGGCGGCCCCCGTGAGCCGGCCACGTATCTCCTCGGCGGCGGCCAGCGCCGCGCGGGCCTCCTCGGGGAGGTCCGCGTCGGCCAGCGCGCGGGTCAGGGCGTAGTGCTCCTCGGCGATGAACCGGCCGAGGTTGGTGCCCTGCCACTGCCTCAGGGAGTCGTCGGCGGGGGTGGCCAGGATGTCCCGGAGGGCCGCCAACGTCCTTGTCGCGTCGGCGAGTTGTCCTGTCTCGCGCTCCAGCCGGGCCTGTGTCAGCCGGGCCGAGACGCGATCCCATGCCGTGTCCTGGAGGGCGGTGTAGAGGCGCTGGGCGCGCAGCGCCTGGGTGAGGTCGCCCAGCTGCTCCAACTCATGGGCCAGTGTGCGCAGGGGAGACGGGTCCAGTGCCTTCGGCGCATTCGGCAGCCGCAACAGGCCCTGGTCCAGATCGATCTCGTCGAGCCTGCGGATCAGGGCCACCCTGGCCAGCTCGGTGAGACCCTGGTCGGCCGCCAACTCGGTCCAGGTGAACAGGGGTTCGTCGGAAGGGTCCGTACCGAAGAGCGACTCGTCCAACTCCCGGGCCCACTCCTGCAGTTCCGCCCCGTCCGCGTCCGGCCCCGGCATCTCGCCCAGCCCGCACGCCGTGTCGAAGTCCGTCTCGCGCACCTCGTGCAGCAGCGGCAGATCCTCGGTGTGCCCGCGCAGACCCACCAGCACGGCGGCGAGCCGCAGTTCCTCCGTCATCGAGGACTCCCTCTCGTGCCGCAGCAGATACCGCAGCAACTCCAGATCGCCGTCCGCGCGGTCGAACTGCGCGGCTCGCAAAGCGAGTCGACGCCGTACGGGATCGTCGACCATCGCGTCCCACGCGTTACGGTCGCCCGCGCGCAGCGCCGCCAGATCGGCCCGCCCCTGGGCGAGCACCGGCTCCCACAGCGGGGGACGGGGATGCCGGTCCAGCAGGTCGTAGGCGCCGCCCTCCTCGGCGTTGAGGAGCAGGAAGTCGGGCTCGGTGCGCAGCAGGGCGGTGTGCAGCATGCCGATCAGCTCGACGGGGGAGCGGTCGGGCAGGCCGAGGGCGGTGCGGAGTTCGGGCCTGGCCTCGTCGAGGCCGTAGTCCTCGCGGAACTCGTCCTCCGTCTCCGTGACCGCCGCGAGGATCTTCTCCGGGCCGTCGGACGGGGACAGGTCCAGATGGTCGCGCCAGCCCGGCAGACCGATCAGGATCTCCAGCGCCTCGTCGACAGTGGAGCCGATGATCCCGGCCGAGCCCTCGGAGTCGGCGTACAGCACGGAACCGTCCGCGCACACGAAGTACGTACCGCCCGTGTCGTCACCCGCGACCGGCAGCAGCGGTCCGCCCGAGGCCAGGCGGACGGGTTCGCCGTGGTCCGCTCGGTCCAGGTCGAAGTCGAAGGGGAACGCGGCCAGTTCGGCCAGGTGGGCGTTCTGCCGGAGCAGCCGCAGGGCGTGATCGGTCATGTCACAGAACGTAACAGCCGCCACTGACAACGAGCCGGGCCGCTGCTGAAACCCCGGGCCGGCCGGCCGGACAGCCGGACGGTCAGGCGGTCAGCGTCTCGGTCTGTGCGGCGTGCTCGACCGCCGCCCGGGCCAGCGCGCGGACCACCGGGTGCGGGCGGGTGCCGTCCCCGGACAGTTCGGGCTGGAAGAGGGTGGCGAGGAAGAAGGGGTGGCCGGGGAGTTCGGCGATCCGGACGTGACCTTCCTCGTCGTGTCCGGAGAAGCGCAGACCGTGGGCGCGCAGGGTGTCGAGGTGGCGGGTCGGACCGTAGGAGCAGAAGTAGCGTTCGACCGTGCGCTCGGAGCCGATCACGGACTCGGCGAGTGAACCGGGTTCGACCGTGACGACCGCCTCGTGGCCGACGAGCGAACACGCCAGCGGTTCGATGAGGAGGTCCTCGGCGTCGGGGTCGTTCTCGGCGTGCGCGACCCGGGTCAGCCCGCAGACGTCACGGGCGTACTCGAGGAGCGCGTGCTGGAAGCCGCCGCAGGTGCCGAGGAACGGAACGCCCTCCACGCGCGCGGTGCGGATCGCGGACAGGACGCCGGCCTCACTGCGGTAGGGGCTGCCCGGCAGCACCCACACGGCGTCGAACCCGCGTACCGCCTCCTCGGCCTCGGCGTCCTCGGAGGGGATCCAGTAGGCGTCGAGGACGAGCCGGTCGCGTTCGGCGAGGGCGTCCAGGATGAGGGGGAGGCGGGTGTGCGAGACGACGTTGGGGGAGCGGTCGCCGACCAGGGCGAGTCGGGCGGTGCGAGCAGTCTGATCTGCGGTGTCCGTCATGTCGTTCATCCTGGGCGCGACCTGGTATTCACGTCCAACGATGATTTCTGCACTCTCGATAAGCAGAACTGATGGGATGCTGTCTCCCGTGGACCCGCACCTCCTGCGTACGTACGTCACGGTGGCCCGGCTGGCCTCCTTCTCCGAGGCCGCACGTGAGCTGGGCTACACCCAGTCCGCGGTGTCCCAGCACATCGCCGCCCTGGAACAGGACCTCGGCGCCCCGCTGCTCACCCGCCGCCCCGTCACGCCCACTTCGGCGGGCGAGCGGCTCCTCGAACACGCGGGTCCACTGCTGCTGCGCCTGGACGCGGCCCGCGCGGACGTCGTCCGGATGGCCGCCGCTCCCGAACGCGGGCTGACCCTCGCCGCCTCGCCGACCGCGCTCGGGCCGCGCGTCCTGGCCGCACTCCCGTGCGCGGGGGTGACCCTCCGGGTGCTCGCCCGCGACGAGATTCCGGCCGCCGTCGCCACCGGCGCCGCGGACCTGGGCCTGGTCGACGGCATCGCGGCCCCCAACGACCCGCTACGGCTGCCCGACGTGGCCCCGCTGACCACCCACGGCGTCGCCGAGGAACCCGTGTGCGTCCTGCTCCCCGACACGCATCCCCTGGCCGGCCGTTCCGCCCTGCGCCTCGGTGACCTCGCCGCCGCCCGCTGGCTCGACGCCCCCGACGCGGGCGTTCCCCTCGCGCGGCTCCGCGTGGCGAACGGCGGCGGCGCCTTCCGCCCGGCCCTCCGCTACGACGGCACCGACGTCCGCGTCCTCACCGCCCTTGCCGCGGCGGGTCACGGCCTGACGCTGCTGCCCCGCTCGGCGGCCACCGGAGTACCGGGCGCGGTCGCCGTCCCGCTCACCGAACCGCGTGTCGTGCACCGTACGGAACTGGTGCACGGGGGTGCGCCGCGAGGAGCGGCGGCACGGTTGGTGGGGCGCCTGGTGGAGCGGGAACGAGATCGGTGATGAGGCGCCACGCGCGCGTGCGATGCGCACGGCCTTCCCTCTCCTGACCGTCGGTCAGTCTCACTCGTTCGTGGCACGTCGGGCGCCGGTGCGCCGGGTAGAGCATCTGCCGGAGGCGATCCATGGAACAGACTGCGTTGCGTCCCAAGCCGATGCCCGGTCAGGAGCCCGGCGGTGGCAGCAAGCCCGCCACCGGCCGGCGCCCGCACGCCGCGCGGCGCCGCGGCCGACGGCTCATCACCCTGCTGTTCAGCCTGTTCGTCGGGACCGTCCTGGTCCTGTCCGGGGTCGGACTCGGCACGGTCGGCGCCACGGTGATCGGCATGAGCAGACTCGCCGAGATGCAGCGCCAGGCGGCCCACCAACCGGCGCGGACGGCCAACCCGCCCGGCCCGTCCGCGTCCTCCACGAGCCCGACACCGTCGCCCACGTCCGCCGGCTCCGCCGCCGCGACGCTAGGCGTGGAGGCCGTGGACGCCGAGAAGGCGGGCGCCCTGATCGTCGGCGTCCACCTCCCCGGACCCGGCTACACGGCGGGCCTGATCCGCGGCGACGTCCTGCTCACCTTCGGCGGCACCCGCATCGACTCGGCGGCGGACCTCGCGCGTGCCGTGGCCCGCGCCCACCCCGGGGAGGAGGTCACCGTCACGGTGCGCCACCACAGCGGCGGCTACCAGCAGTTCACCGTGGTGCCCGGATACGTCGTCTGACGCGCGCGTGAGCCAGGAAAAGGAGTGGTCCCGCCTCCCCGGGGCGGGCCACGATGACCCCATGCTGAGCACCCTCCTCGCCTTCCTCGGCGCCTGCACCCTGATAGCCGCCTCGCCCGGCCCGAGCACCGTGCTGATCATCAAGCAGTCGCTGCGCAGCAGACGTTCGGGCTTCCTCACCGTCCTCGGCAACGAGACCGGTGTCTTCGTCTGGGGCCTCGTCGCCGCCTTCGGCCTGACCGCGCTGCTCGCCGCCTCCGAGGTGGCCTACGACGTGACGCGGATCGTCGGCGCGGTCGTCCTCGTCGGCTTCGGTATCCAGACCCTGCGCCACGCGCGCCGCACCAAGGACGGCGAGGAGACCGACGGCTGGGACGGCCCCGAACGCAGCGCCTGGGCCTCCTACCGAGGCGGACTGCTCCTCAACCTCGCCAACCCCAAGGCCGCGATCTTCGCGATGTCCTTCCTCCCGCAGTTCGTCCCGGAAGGCGCCCCGCACCTGCCCGCCATGGTCGGGCTCGCCGCGCTGTGGGCGGTCTACGAAGTGGGCTACTACGGCCTCTACGTGTGGTTCGTCGGCCGGCTCAAGAACGTGCTGTCCCGGACCGGTGTGCGCCGGCGCCTGGAGCAGGTCTCCGGAGGCGTGCTGCTGCTCCTGGGGGCCCGCATGGCCCTGGAGAGCTGACGCCGTGACCGCGTCCGGGGCCGAAAGAGCCGTCGATCGGCTCGCGTGGCCCTCCGGGTGCGGGCAGGATGCTGCCCGTAGCCACCTTTCGCCCGTTCCCGGAGGCCTGAATGACCGGTAGCACGCCCGCGCCCTTCACCGCCGCCGACTACCGGGCCCGCATGGACCGTGCCGCACGGGCCGCCGCCGACGCCGGTCTCGCGGGGCTGCTGGTGGCTCCGGGACCGGACCTGGTGTGGCTCACCGGCTACGCGCCCACCGCGATCACCGAACGGCTCACCGTGCTCGTCCTGGCCCCCGGACGCTCCCCGGTCCTCGTCGTCCCCACCCTGGAGGCCCCCGACGCGGCCAAGGCACCCGGCGCCGACGCCCTCACCCTGCGCGACTGGACCGACGGCAAGGACCCCTACGCCGCCACCGCCGCCCTCCTCGACGCCACCGGCCGCTTCGGCATCAGCGACAACGCCTGGTCCATGCACCTGCTGGGACTCCAGAAGACACTGCCCGACACCACCTACGCCTCCCTCACCGACGCCCTGCCGATGCTGCGCGCCGTGAAGGACACGGCGGAACTGGAGCTCATGGCGGCCGCCGGAGCGGCCGCGGACGCGGCGTACGAGGAGATCCGCAAGGTCCCCTTCGCCGGCCGCCGCGAGTCCGACGTCGGCGCCGATCTCGCCGATCTGCTACGGCAGTTCGGGCACTCCCAGGTCGACTTCACCATCGTCGCCTCGGGCCCCAACGGTGCCAACCCGCACCACGAAGTCGGCGACCGCGTCATCCAGCAGGGGGACATGATCGTCCTCGACTTCGGCGGCCTCAAGGACGGCTACGGCTCCGACACCTCGCGCACGGTCCACGTCGGCGAACCCAGCGACGAGGAACAGCGCGTCCACGACCTCGTCCGCGAGGCCCAGGAGGCCGGTTTCCGCGCGGTGCGCCCAGGAGTCGCCTGCCAGGAGGTCGACCGGGCCGCCCGCGCGGTCATCGACGACGCCGGATACGGCCCCTACTTCATCCACCGCACCGGTCACGGCATCGGCGTCACCACGCACGAGCCGCCGTACATGATCGAGGGCGAGGAACAGCCTCTCGTGCCCGGGATGTGCTTCTCCGTGGAGCCCGGTATCTATCTGCCCGGCCGCTTCGGGGTGCGCATCGAGGACATCGTCACGGTGACCGAGGGCGGCGGTCGGCGGCTCAACAACACGGCCCGTGAGATGGCCCTGGTGGACTGACGGCGACGGCGCGACCATGACCCAGGCATCGACACCCACCGCGGACACCGTCCGCCGGCTGGTCCGTTCCCTGCTCAAGGACGGTGCGGCCGACGGTTCCGGACCCGAGATCCGGCCCGTCGCCGAGGACGGCGAGCACTCCACATGGTGGGTCGGCACCCGCCATGTGCTGCGCCTCGCCCCGGACCGCGGGGCCGCCGTGCGCCTGCGCCGCGAACTGCGCCTGCGTGACCTCGTACGGCCGTACCTCCCCGTCGCGGTGGCGACGAGCGTGGCGCACGGCGAGTGGGCGCCCGGGCTCACCTACACGCTGGACACCAAGGTGCCCGGCCGGTCCGGCGAGGACCAGGACGTCTCCGCCGTCGGCGAGGCAGACCTGGCCGGGCTGCTCACCGGGCTGCGCGAGGTGCCCGCCCGGCAGGCCGAGACACTCGGCGTCCCGCGCACCGCCCCGCGCTCCCTGGAGACACTGCGCCGCACCGCCGAACAGGCCGCCGAACGACTCGCCGCCGCCGACGAGTTCGACGCCGCCCGCCTCCACCAGCTCACCCAGCCCGGTGCGATCCAGCTGGCCGCCCAGCCGGGCACCGCCGTCCTCGTCCACCACGACCTCAAGGGCGAACACCTCGTGGTGAGCGCCGACGGCCGGGTGCGCGGCATCCTGGACTGGACCGGTGCGGTACTCGGCGACCCCGCCGAGGACATCGCCGGGCTCGCCCTGGCCGTCGGTTCCCCCGCCGCCGTACGCGCCGCCACCCTCGCCGGCTACGGCGCCCGCCCCTGCCTGCGCGGCCTCTGGCTCGCCCGCTGCGACACCGTGATCCGCCTCGCCGACCAGCTCGCGGGCCGGGACACCGGCCCGCTTCCCCTCCTCAGGACCCGACTCCGGCGCACCTGGGAGGCGATCCTGCTGGAACGGGTGACGGAGCTGCGGGACAGCGCGGGGGACGCGGAGCTGTAGCACGTAAACGCTTGCGCAAGCGTTTACGCCTGCAGCAGCACCACGCACGACTCCCCGGGCAGCCGCAGCAACCCCTCCGCCCCCGGCGCCTCCACCGGCTCCCACGCGGCCAGCACTTCCGCCGGGCGGGAGCCCAGGGGGATCGCGGCCGGTTCCTTGCCGAGGTTCACGGCGACGCGTACGTCGCCGCGGCGGAGGGCGAGCCAGCGGGCGTCCTCGTCGTAGGCCACCTTCGTGTCGGTGAGGTCGGGGTCTGTGAGGTCGGGTTGTTCGTGCCGGAGCGCGATGAGCCGGCGGTACCAGTCCAGCACGCGCGCGTGGGGCTCCCGCTCCGGCTCCGACCAGTCGAGGCAGGAGCGGTCGCGGGTCGCCGGGTCCTGCGGATCGGGTACGTCCTCCTCGGCCCAGCCGTGCGCCGCGAACTCCCGCCGTCTGCCCCGCCGTACGGCATCCGCGAGGTCCGGGTCGGTGTGGTCGGTGAAGAACTGCCAGGGTGTGCCCGCCGCCCACTCCTCGCCCATGAACAGCATTGGCGTGAAGGGTCCGGTCAGCGCCAGCGCGGCGGCGCAGGCCAGCAGACCGGGGGAGAGGGTCGCCGAAAGGCGGTCGCCCTGGGCGCGGTTGCCGATCTGGTCGTGGGTCTGCGTGTAGCCGAGCAGCCGGTGGGCGGCCACGCGCGTGCGGTCGAGGCGGCGGCCGTGGTGCCGGTCCCGGAAGCTGGAATAGGTGCCGTCGTGGAAGAAGCCGTCCGTGAGCGTCTTGGTGATCGCCGCGAGCGGGGCCCGGGCGAAGTCCGCGTAGTAGCCCTGGGACTCACCGGTCAGCGCGGCGTGCAGGGAGTGGTGGAAGTCGTCGTTCCACTGGGCGTGCAGACCCAGACCGCCCTCCGCGCGGGAGGTGACCACGCGCGGGTCGTTCAGGTCGGACTCGGCGACCAGGAACAGGGGCCGGCCCGTCTCGGCGGCCAACGCGTCGACGGCGGCCGACAGTTCCTCCAGGAAGTGGCACGCGCGCGTGTCCTTCAACGCGTGCACCGCGTCCAGCCGCAGCCCGTCGATCCGGTAGTCGCGCAGCCACGCCAGCGCGCTGCCCAGCAGGAAGGCGCGCACCTCGTCGGAGCCGGGCGCGTCCAGGTTCACGGCGCTGCCCCAGGGGGTCTGATGCGTGTCCGTGAAGTAGGGGCCGAACGAGGGCAGGTAATTCCCGGACGGACCAAGGTGGTTGTGCACCACGTCGAGCACGACGCCCAGGCCCAGTTCGTGGGCCCGGTCGACGAACCGCTTCAGCCCCTCGGGGCCGCCGTAGGGCTCGTGCACCGCCCACAGGGAGACGCCCTCGTACCCCCAGCCGTTTCGGCCGGGGAACGGACACAGGGGCATCAACTCGACGTGCGTGACGCCCAGTTCGGCGAGATGGCCGAGCCGGTCCGCGGCCGCGTCCAGGGTGCCCTCGGGGGTGTATGTGCCGACGTGCAGCTCGTACAGCACCGCGCCCGGCAGCGGACGCCCGGGCCACTCGGCGGTACGCCACGCGTACCGCTCGTGCTCGACGACGGCGCTCAAGCCGTCCGGGCCGTCCGGTTGGCGGCGCGAGCGCGGGTCGGGCAGCGGCGGGCCGTCGTCCACCGCGTACCCGTACCGCGTGCCGTCGCTCGCCGCCGCCTCACCGCTCCACCACCCCACACGCTCGGGATCGCGCGCCAACGCGCGCGTGGCGCCCTCGCGATAGAGCGTCACACGGTCTGCCTCTGGTGCCCACACCTCGAACTGCACGGACGGTTCCCCTTCGTCTGCTCACCGGGATGTAGCCCGTCCATCGTGCTTCAAACGAGATCAATCCGCTTTTGAATCCACCCCTTTGGCGCAGGTGTCGTCATCTTCGCGCGCGTGCGGGCCGTTTCCGCGTCTTCTGGACACCCGGGGTTCACTGCCCGACAATCACGAACGTGACGTCGTCCTTCGAGTTCCACACGTACCCCGCGCGGCTGTCCGACGCGGAGCGCGACAAGGCGCTCAAGGTCCTTCACGACGGCGTCGCCATGGGCCGCCTGTCCCACGACACGTTCATCCGGCGCATGGAGTTGGCGCTCGCCGCCCGCCGGTCCGAGGAACTCGTGGCGCTCACCGCCGACCTGCCCACCGAAAGCCGCCTCTCCCGCGTGCTGTTCGGCACCGTGGAGGCCGTCTCCGGCTTCACCGTACGGCTGCGCAGGGCCTGGCAGGCCGAGCGGCTCCCCAAGCTGCTGCTGCCCCACCCGGGCAACGGATTTCCGCTGCGCATCGGCCGCGACCCCGCCAACGGACTGCGCCTGACCCACGAGACGGTGTCCCGGGTGCACGCCGAACTCAGCCGCCAGGGCGGCATGTGGGTGCTGCGCGACCTCGGCTCGACCAACGGCACGACGGTCAACGGCCGACGGGTGATCGGCGCGGCCGTCGTCCGCGAGGGCGACCAGATCGGCTTCGGACGGATGGCGTTCCGGCTCGCCGTGAACTGAGCCCGGACCGCGCCCGAACCGGGCCCGGACGTGGCCAGGACACAGCCCTGCCTCACCTCTGGCCTGGGCTTTACCCGATGTGGCGACCGCGCGTGCGTATCAAATCCCTTTGCGTACGGCGGTGTTGACGTACCCCTGATGCCGTGACTGACTGTGCGTACACCATGCACATCAGGTGAACCGACGGCACCATATTCGCGGAGGTGTGCCCTGCCGCCACTCCTCCGCTACCCGTCCGTGGACGAGCTGGGCGCCCAGGCCGCCGCGCTCGTCGCCCGCCGCCCCCAGGACGCCCGGCTGCGCCGCGTCGGGACCTCCCGCGCCGGTACGCCCCTGTGGCTGCTCTCCGTGGGCCACGGCAGCCGCCAGGCCCTCGTGGTCGCCGGACCGCACGCCAACGAGCCCGTGGGCGGCGCGACGGCGCTGCGCCTGGCCGGACGGGTCCTCGCCGACCCCCGGTTGAGCGAGGGCGCCGACGCCACCTGGAACCTGCTGCTGTGCCTCGACCCCGACGGCTCGCGCCGCAACGAGGGCTGGCTGTCCGGCCCTTACAGCCTCGGCCGCTACTTCAGGAACTTCTTCCGGCCCGGCTTCCTGGAACAGCCCGAATGGCTGCCGGACGGCGCGGCAGGTGCCCGACTCCCGGAAACCCGCGCCCTGTTGGAGGTGCAGGACGAACTGCGCCCGTTCCTCCAGTGCTCCCTGCACGGCGTCGACGTGGGTGGCGGCTTCGTGGAACTGACCCACGACCTGCCGGGCCTCGCCCGACGTGTCGCCCACACCGCGACCCGCCTCGGCATCCCCCGCGAACTCGGCCCCTACGACACCCTGTACTGGCCGAGCCTCGGCCCCGCCGTCTACCGCATCCCACCTCCACGCCGGGGCGATCTCGCCGCCGCCATCACCGAGGCCGCCGTCGAGTCGACCTGGTACCACCCGCACCGGCACGGCACCGTCACCGCGGTGGTGGAGGCCCCGATGTGGGGCGTCGCCGACGTGGAGGACGGCGCACCGCCCGCCGACGCGAACGCGATGCTGCGCACCGTGAGCCACACCCTCCGCCACGACACCCGCATCCTGGAACAACTCCTCGCCCGCATACGGCCGTACGTGCAGGCCGGGTCCGCGGCAGGGACGGACACGGGTGGCGGGCCGGCCGCCCGGACGGTCAACGCCCGGCCCGGCCCCGCAGCCGACCCGGTGGAGCCGCCCGCGGTCCCGTCCGACACGCGGCCCCGCACCCTCGTGGCGCCCGAAGCCGCGCGGCTGCTCGCTCCCGTCGACGACTATTTACTGGTCTGCCCCGGCCTCGCCGACGCGTGGGATCCCGATGTCGACACCGGTGCCGCACGCCCGTTGCCACCGCTCAACTCGGCCCATCTGGCGGCTCTGCGCATCGCGGGGCGGCGGCTGGCCCTGCGGACCGCCGGGCTGCTGTATCAGGTCGTGGTCGCCTCCGGGCGTGATCCGGCAGGTGCGCTGCCGGAGTTGGACCGGCTGATCGACGAGTGGTGCGCCGACTACCGCGACGGTTGCGGGGCGCGCTGGATCTCGGTCGCGCGCCAGGTCGAGTACCAGTCGAGGGTGGTGCTCAGCGCGTTCGAACTGGCCCGGCGGCACACGCCCGTGCGCTCCCGTTCGGGTGAGCCGGGCTGGGGCACGGAGACCACGGTGCCGATGCATCGGGAATGACGTACATCCGTAAGCCGTACAACTCCAAGAGCCGCACCTTGAAAGCGAGCGCGCTCCGAGGCGCCCTGTTCGCGGCCGTCGCGCTCCTCGCCGCCGGCCAGGCACCGGCCCAGGCCGCGCCCCGGCACGCCGGCCAGGGCGACTGGCTCTACCTCACCGTCACGCGCGGCGACAGCCGGTCCAGCGACACCCGGGGGACCCTGCTGCTGTGCGACCCGCCGCAGGGCCACGCCCACGCGGCCGAGGCCTGTGCCGAACTGGGCGCGGCGGGCGGGGACATCGACGCCATCCCGGCCAAGGGCGTCTTCTGCCCGATGATCTACGCCCCGGTGACCGCCCACGCGCGCGGGGAGTGGAAGGGGCATCAGGTCGACTACACGCGGACCTTCTCGAACGCGTGCGGCATGGCGGCCCGGACGGGGTCGGTCTTCGCGCTCGACAGCTGAGGCACGGGCGGGGTCAGGCCGGGCGTCGGGCACGCGCGTGTGCGTCCCCGGTTTCCCCCGCCCGCTCGCGCGCGTACAGCGCTGCCGCCACGACCGTGCGGGACTGATGCTCCACTTGGTGTTCCAAGGGCACCCAGCGGGCGCGGAAGCGCTCCGCGAAGGCGTCGCTCCAGGACGCGACGAGGTGTTCGAGCAGAGGTGCCGCGCGGTCGTCGGTCTCCCGCAGGACCCGCAGCAGCATCGCCGCCGCCCGTAACGGCAGCCGGCGCCCGAACGCGTCCACGCTGCCGACGTACGCCATCGTGGTGTCGGCCGGCGGGGTGTGCATCCAGTCCGCGGCCAGGCCGGGCACCAGTTCCAGCGCCCACTGGGCGGCCCGCAGCAGCGGCCCGTCGACGCCCTGGAGCCGCGGCAGCGCCTCGGCGAGCACCCGCTCCACCTCCCGCGTGTCCCGCAGCAGCCGGCGCGCAAGCCGCCGTATCGCCGCCGCCGGTGCCGGATGCGGTGCCGGGTCGTCCACCAGGTCGCTCGCCCACATCGGCACCTCCACGACCGCGGTCAGACCGCCGTACCGGTGGGCGTGGTACCAGGTGCTGTGCCGTGCGTCGTCCGGCATGCTCGGGTACGCCGCGTCCGAACCGGGCGCCGGCATCACATGCACCCCGGGTCCGGAAGCGGGCCAGCCCGCCGCGTCCGAGGCGCCTGTCTCCACCGGGATGTGCAGCTCCGCCGCCGACTTGGCGAACGGTTCGGCGAGCCCCGGTATGTCCTTCGTCAACTGCACCCAGCTGCCGCCCAGATCGGTGCCGTGGAGGGTCACCTGGAGGTAGGGCCGCACCTCGTCGATCACCCGGGTCAGCGCGCGCGTCTCGGGCGGCAGGCGGTCCGGCGGCAGTACGGAGGGCGACCACTCCGGCTGTTCGGGACCGGCCGGGCGGAAGAAGCCGAGGTGGTAGTCGAACAGGCTGCGCGGCGCCGGCGTGACATGCAGGCTCGCCCCGTCCGGGTCGGCGCAGAGCAGAAAGTGCCAGGAGGTGTCCGACCTCAACTCCCGCTCACGGACGACCCGTTCGGCGAGCGCGAGGAGTGTGGAACCGCCCGTCGGCTCGTTGGCATGGGCGCCCGCCACCACCAGTACGGCCCGCTGCGCGTGCCCCACGGACAGCAGCTGGAGTGGTCTGCCCGCGCGGGAGACGCCCACCTGCCTCAGCGTGCACAGGGCTGGCCGGTGAGCGGCCAACGCCCTTGCGGACGAGACCAGTTCGGTCACACTGGGGTATCGCAACTCCGGCAGGAGACTCACCCCCGACTAGTCAGCCCCGGCTTCGCAATCGCAGTACTTCATGGGCTCTGTGAACTGTCAAGAAGACCGTGGGGGAGGCTACCGGGGGCGCCCAGGTGCATTTACCGGCAGCCGGTAAGGGAGTTGGTGCCAGCAGGGGGCCTGGGTTTCCAGGGGGTTTCGTGGGCGCTGACGTTGACTGCCGGTGACGTCGACTTCGTGCACACGCGCGTGCCCCTGCACCCAGGACATCGACGTCGCCGCTCGCCACCGCACGCCGACCGTCCTGCACACGCCCCGGGCCCGTACGCGGGTGCGAGCCGGTGGCCGCGACGGCTCCACGGCGTGCGGCGGTCCGCGTACGCCGTAGCACCGCGCGATGCCGCCGTCACCCGTACGGCCGTACGAGGGCTGCGGTCCGCGCGGTGCGGTGGTCGGCTGGGGGGCATCCGCGTGTGCGCATGGCGCGGACGACCGGCCGCGCCTCCACGGTGCGTGGCGGAGCGACGACCACGGGAGCGGACGGCGGTGCTGTGTCTCACGGACGTGCTCGTCACGCGGACCGCGGGCACCCCGGCCCGTCCACCGGGTCCACCGAGTCTGCGGACGGCCGTACGGGACCCGTATCCGCTCTACCGCACCCTCCGCACCCACTACCCCCTCGTCCACGACGAGCCGTTCGGCGCCTGGCTCGTCAGCCGCTACGGCGATGTCCGCGCCGCGCTCACCGACCCGCGACTCGTCGCCCTGCCCGGTGACGGGCCACCCGAAGCGGGTCGGCTCCTCGACCGGGCGCTGCGCGGGCCCGCGCTGGCCGCCCTGACCGCCGCCGTCGAACGCAGCGCCTATGTCCTCGCCCGCCGGCTGGCCGCCCGTGAAGAGGCCGACCTGGTGGCCGAGTTCTGCGACTGGCTGCCCACCGCCACGGCCGTGGCAGCGCTCGGGCTGCCGTACGAGGAGACCGCGCGCGTGCACCATTGGTGCCGTACGGGACTCGGCCACTCCAGGGGCGGTCGTTCCGAACTGGGTGCTTTTCTCCGGCCGTTGACCGCCCGGCGGCGCGCGCATCCCGGTGGTGACCTGTTGTCCGTCCTGTGCACCGCGCGGACCGACGACGGACCGCTGCCGGACGAGACCGTCACCAGGCTGGTGGGCGCGTTGCTCGGCGCGGCCGGTGAGACCACCGCGCGGGCGCTCGCCTCGTTCCTCGCCAACCTCCTTGATCATCCACGCCAGTTGGAGGTGCTCCGCACCCGCCCCGACCTCACGTCCGGCGCCTGGGCGGAGTCCCTGCGCCGCGATCCGCCGCTGCACGTCGTGCTGCGCCGGGCCGTCGAACCCGTCGGTGCGATACCCGCCGGAGCCACCGTCGCCTGCCTCTTCGGCGCCGCCGGCCGCGACCCGGACCGCTTCACCGACCCCGACCGCTACGACGCCTTCCGCCCCGACCCCGGCCCGCTCGCCCCCGACACCGGCCCCGGGGCCCTGCTCGCCCGCCTCACGGCCGAACACGGCCTACGAGCACTCCTGACCGCCCTCCCGGGCCTGCGCCGCGCACCGGGCGCCCGACACGTGCCCGACGACCTGGTCCGCCGTTCGCCCCGGACCCTCCCGGTGCGCATCTAGCCGGAGACCTCCAGCAGCGCCACCGGTGACACCGCGAAAAGTTCCTCCACGCGTGCGTGCCCCGTGAACTCCCGCTCCGGAGCCAGCACATCGACCCACCGCCCCGGAGGCAGCGGGAGAACCGTGTCGCGCCAGCCGCCCGCCTCCGCGAGCCGCGAGGACAGCCGGGTCACGGCCGTGACCGCGGCCCCCGAGCGTGCGAACGCCACGCAGTGCCCCGCCGCCGGGCCCTCCGCCGGCAGCGGGGTGTACGTCGCCGCGTCGCCGAAGGCCTCGGGGCGTCGGGCACGCAGCCGCAGCGCGGCGGCCGTCAGCGCGCCCTTGTCGCCAGGGTTCGGGGGCGGGAACAGTACGGGGCGGCGGTTGTCGGGGTCGACCAGGGCCAGGTACTCGGACTCCGTGCCCTGGTAGAGGTCCGGTACGCCCGGCATCGTCAGGTGGAGCAGGGCGGCGCCCAGCACGTTCGCCCGGATGTGCTGCTCCAGTGCCGCGCGGAGGGCGGTCACGTGCTCGCCCGGCGCCCCGCACGGGCCCGCCGCGACGAACGCCGCCACCGCCTCCTCGTACGGCGGCTCCTGCTCCGTCCAGCTCGTGTACAGGCCGGCCTCGCGCACATGCTTCAACAGGGCCTCCTGGACACGCTCCGCGTCCGCAGGACCGAGGCCGAACACCGTCTGCCAGGCCGCCCACGCCAGCTGCGCGTCCGGCACGCCCTCGCCGCTGCGGGTCACCTCGGCCAGCACGTCCGCCCAGCGCTCCGGCACCTCGGTGAGCACCGCCAGCGCGGCCCGTACGTCGGCACTGCGCTTGGTGTCGTGGGTCGACAGGACGGTGCCCATCGCGGGCCAGTCGCGCTGCACGCGCGCGCAGTACGCGTGGAAGTCCTCCGGGGACACGGCCGGATCGCCCGGGTTCCCGCCCACCTCGGTCGCCGACAGCAGTGGCACATAGCGGTAGAAGGCCGTGTCCTCCACGGACTTGGCCCGCAGCGCGGACGCGGTCTGCGCGAACCGGGTCCGCAACTCGACCTGCTCGGGCCCGTCCCCGTACCGCCCCAGCAGCAGATCCCGTACGACATCGACGGCGCCCGCCTCCTCCGCGACGACGAACGCCTGCCGGGCCTCGGCCGCCGCCTCCTCGGTGACGACGGCGGCGGTGTCGCCCGAGGTGTACGGCCGGTAGACCTCCATGCGGACCAGGAACTCCCGCAGCGCGGTCCGCAGCGCCCAGGGGGCCCGGTCGCGCAGCGCCGGGTCCGGGGATGTGGCACACACCTGACTTGCCACCCGGGTCAGCCGGTCCGTCTCGGTGGCCAGCTCGTGCGTGAGCACCTTGTACGCCGCCCGCCGTACCGTCGCCTCCCAGTGCCCGCCCCGGTCGGTCTGCGGCGCCGCGAACCTCCGGTACTGGCCCAGGAGTTCACCGGCACCCGCAGGGTCCGTGAACAGCCCGTCGACGTGCCGCAGGGCGTCGTAACCGGTGGTGCCCGCGACGGGCCAGGACGCCGGCAGGTGCTCCCCGTCCGCGAGGATCTTCTCGACGACCGTCCAGCGGCCCCCGGTCGCCTCGTGCAGCCGCCGGAGGTAGTCGTCGGGGTCGGCGAGGCCGTCGGGGTGGTCGACGCGCAGCCCGTCGACGACGCCCTCGCGCAGCAGTTGCAGCATCTTGGCGTGCGTGGCGTCGAAGACCTCCGGGTCCTCGACGCGCACCCCGATCAGCTCCGAGATGCTGAAGAAACGCCGGTAGTTGAGCTCGGTGCGGGCCAGCCGCCACCACACGGGGCGGTACCACTGCGCGTCCAGGAGCCGCGGCAGCGGCAGCTCCCCGGTGCCCGCACGCAGCGGGAACACATGGTCGTAGTAGCGCAGGACGTCCCCGTCGACCTCCAGATGGTCGATCTCCCCGCCGACCGGGCCGCCCAGCACCGGCAGCAGCAACTGCCCGCCCTGGGCGTCCCAGTCGATGTCGAACCAGCGCGCGTACGGCGACTTGGGGCCTTCCCGGAGCACCTCCCACAGGGCGTGGTTGTGGCGCGGGGCCATGGCCATGTGGTTCGGCACGATGTCCACCACCAGACCGAGACCGTGCTCCCGCGCGGTGCGCGCGAAGGCCCGCAGGCCGTCCTCGCCGCCGAGTTCGCCCCGTACGCGCGCGTGGTCCACGACGTCGTAGCCGTGCGTCGAACCGGGCACCGATTCGAGGACGGGGGACAGGTGCAGGTGCGAGACGCCGAGCGACGCCAGGTACGGCACGGCCGCCGCGGCCGCCGCGAACGGGAACTCGGGCTGCAGCTGCAGCCGGTAGGTGGCCGTGGGCACTGCCGGGTCGGGTCGCTCAGGTGTCATGCAGACCTACGTACCCGCCCGGCCGTCTTTCGTGTCATCGACCCCCGCATTCGGTCCGCCGACCGGCCGACCGGGTCTCCGCGCCTCCTTCTAGGTCGGCCGTTGCAGCACCGTCATGCTGCGGTCCACCAGGGTCAGCCGGTCCCCGGCCTTCACCTTCGCGCCCGTGCCTGACGGGACCCCTTCGGGGCGGCCCGTGTCGACGATCACTTCCCACTGGCGGCCGTGGTTGACCGGTACGACGAAATCCAGCGTCTCCGGGGAGGCGTTGAACATCATCAGGAAGGAGTCGTCGGCGATGCGCTCCCCGCGCGGGCCGGGCTCCGAGATGGCGTTGCCGTTCAGGAACACCGACAGCGCGGAGGCCTGCGCCGAGTCCCAGTCCCGTTGCGTCATCTCCTTGCCCTCCGGGGTGAACCAGGCGATGTCCGACAACTCGTCGTGGGTGCCCTCCACGGGCCGCCCGTGGAAGAAGCGCCGGCGCCGGAACACGGGATGCTCCTTGCGCAGCCACACCAACGCGCGCGTGAAGGCCGGCAACTCCGACGACTGGTCGTCGCCCTCGGGCCACTTCACCCAGGCCAGCTCGCTGTCCTGGCAGTACGCGTTGTTGTTGCCCCTCTGGGTGCGCGCGAACTCATCCCCGTGGCTGACCATCGGCACACCCTGGGACAGCATCAGCGTGGCGACGAAGTTGCGCATCTGGCGTGCGCGCAGCTCCAGCACGGCCGGGTCGTCGGTGTCGCCCTCGGCACCGCAGTTCCAGGACCGGTTGTGGCTCTCGCCGTCCCGGTTGTCCTCGCCGTTGGCCTGGTTGTACTTGTCGTTGTACGACACCAGGTCGTTGAGCGTGAACCCGTCGTGGCAGGTCACGAAGTTGATGGAGGCCAGGGGACGACGGCCGTCGTCCTGGTAGAGGTCGGACGAGCCGGTCAGCCGGGACGCGAACTCCGCGAGCGCGCGCCCCTCGCCCCGCCACAGGTCCCGCACGGTGTCGCGGTACTTGCCGTTCCACTCGGTCCACAGCGGCGGGAAGTTGCCCACCTGGTAGCCGCCCTCGCCGACGTCCCAGGGCTCCGCGATCAGCTTCACCTGGGAGACCACCGGGTCCTGCTGCACGAGGTCGAAGAACGACGACAGCCGGTCCACCTCGTGGAACTGCCGTGCCAGGGTGGCCGCGAGGTCGAAGCGGAAGCCGTCGACATGCATCTCGGTGACCCAGTAGCGCAGCGAGTCCATGATCAGCTGGAGCACGTGCGGGGACCGCATGAGCAGTGAATTGCCCGTCCCCGTGGTGTCCATGTAGTAGCGGGGGTCCTCCGCCAGCCGGTAGTAGGAGGGGTTGTCGAGGCCCCTGAAGGACAGCGTCGGCCCCAGGTGGTTGCCCTCGGCGGTGTGGTTGTAGACGACGTCCAGGATGACCTCGATGCCGGCCTCGTGCAGCGCGCGCACCGCCGACTTGAACTCCAGGACCTGCTGGCCGCGGTCGCCCCAGGAGGCGTACGCGTTGTGCGGGGAGAAGAAGCCGATCGTGTTGTAGCCCCAGTAGTTGTTCAGGCCCATGTCGACCAGCCGGTGGTCGTTCACGAACTGGTGCACCGGCATCAGCTCAAGGGCCGTCACCCCCAGCTTCACCAGGTGCTCGATCACGGCCGGGTGCGCGAGCGCCGCGTACGTGCCGCGCAGCTCCTCCGGCAGCCCCGGGTGCTGCATGGTCAGACCCTTGACGTGGGCTTCGTAGAGCACCGTCTCGTGGTAGCCGTGCCGGGGCAGCCGGTCGTCGCCCCAGTCGAAGTACGGGTTGACCACGACCGACGACATCGTGTGCGGGGCCGAGTCAAGGTCGTTGCGCTTGTCGGGGGCGTCGAAGTGGTAGCCGTACACCTCCTCGCCCCAGGCGATCGATCCGCTGACCGCCTTCGCGTACGGGTCGAGCAGCAGCTTCGCGGAGTTGCAGCGCTGGCCGCGCTCGGGGGCGTACGGGCCGTGTGCGCGGAAGCCGTAGCGCTGTCCGGGCATGATGCCGGGCACGTACGCGTGCCGCACGAACGCGTCGCTCTCCCGCAGTTCCACCGCCGTCTCCGAGCCGTCGTCGTGCAGCAGACAGAGCTCTACTCGGTCCGCGGCCTCCGTGAAGACCGCGAAGTTGGTCCCGGCGCCGTCGTACGTGGCACCGAGTGGATATGCCTCTCCAGGCCAGACCTGCATGGTCACGACTCTCTCAGCCGGGCCCCGCTGCCGGGGCGCCTTGCTCCTGAGTCTCCCCGAAAGTGAGGGAACCACCTATGACTTACATCCCTCTTACCAAATGACCAGTGGATACGACGTATGCCGTATGCCGAACCAAGTGGGACAGACACCACTCCCAGCGATCCAGGGGGAAGGATCCAGGGGGAGTAGGGGGAAAAGTGCGGAAGACAGTGCACCGCCACCTGGGCAAGGTGGTGGCGGGTGCGGCCATAGCGGTGGCCGGGACCGCCGTGATGGTCGCCGTCACCCTGCCGGGCACGGCGGGGGCCGACGAGTCGGGAGGCACCGGCAAGGCGGCCGGGTCCGCCCAGCAGGCGGCGGACGGGCAGGGCGCGGCACCCGGAGTGGTGCAACAGGCCCCGGCCGAGGGCGAGAAGGGCAAGGGCCGCGACCCGCTCACCGACGACGAGACCAAGCGCGTCGAGCAGCTCGCGGTGAACCAGCAGTTCCTCAACTCCAGCGAGAACGTGGACGGAAAGCGCGGCCCGCAGCGCCTCGACGTCGAACTCGCCGACCCGAACCCCGACGAGCTGGACAACCCGAACGCGCCGCGGCGCGCGGACGTGACGTTCTACGACTACAAGGACGACACGGTCGTCACCAAGACCGTCAACCTCGACACCGGCAAGGTCGAGCAGACCGGCACGCAGCACGGAGTGCAGCCGCCGGCGAGCCATGCCGAGGACGTCGAGGCGGCCGAGCTGCTGCTCGCGGACCCGCTGGGCGCGGGCCTGAAGGCGGACTACAAGGACGCCACCGGCAACGAACTCACCTCGCCGGACCAGCTGTTGCTGACGGCCATGATCTACAAGGCCACTCCCGGGGCGCAGTCCGGCGTCCTCGACCAGTGCGGCGAGCACCGGTGCGTGCGGCTGTTCCCGAAGGTCAAGAACGGGCCGTGGATCGACGCCCGTGACTTCGTCATCGACCTGAGCGCCCGCAAGGTCGGCAAGCTCACCGGCTGAGCCGGTTGAACCGAAAGCGCCGCACCGACTTCTCCGTCCACTTTCCCAACTTGCTTCTCCTGTAAGGGAGTCACTTCTTCATGCGCGTCAACAGAATCAGCCGTGCCCGCAGGCGGGGGGCCGTGGGCCTCGCCGTGGCCGCCCTGGCCGCCGGCGCCACCGCGGGCGCGGGACCGGCCGTCGCCCAGCCGAAGGCCGCGCCGAGCGCCGCCGCCCCCGGCTGCAGCGCCGCCTACACCATCGAGCAGAAGCTCTCCACCGGCACCACCTGGCGGATGTGCTGGCACTACGAGCGCGAGGCCGGCCTCGTCCTGGAGAACATCTCCTACCAGCCGCCCGGCGAGGCCGCGCCCATCAAGGTGCTCGCCGACGCGAAGCTCGCCCAGATCCATGTGCCGTACGACGACGGCAAGAACGAGTACAGCGACCTCACGCAGTACGGCTTCGGCACGGGCCTGATGAACATGGCGCCCGGCGAGTGCCCCGGCGGCACCATCAAGACCGTCAAGGTCCCCGACGCCATCGACCCGGCCCACCCGAACGTCAAGGGCCTCTGTACGACGACCCGTTCACGCGGCCACGCCTTCCGCATGCAGGGCGACAGCGCCAACAAGGTCTTCCAGACCCAGGGCAAGGACTTCCTCGTCTACACGGTCAACCAGGTCGGCTGGTACGAGTACATCACCGAGTGGCGCTTCCAGGACGACGGCACCATCAACATGAACGTCGGTGCCACCGGCAGCCTTTCGCCCTACGACTACGACGCGGGCGACGGCCGCGGCTGGCCGCTCGGCAAGGGCGCCACGGCGTACGCCACGAGCCACCAGCACGACGTCTTCTGGAAGTTGGACTTCGCCCTCGACGGCTCCTCCAAGGGCCGCGTCGAGCAGTACGACTCGGCGGTCACCACGCACGGCGCCAACACCCCTACGAACAAGACCACGTTGACCAAGGTCACCAAGGAACTCGCGGGCGACGCCAAGAACATGCGCTGGTGGCGCATCGTCAGCGCGACCGGCAAGAACAAGGACAACCACGCCCGGTCCTACGAGATAGTCCCCGGCCCCACCACCAAGTACCCGGGCCGCAGCTTCACCCAGCACGACGTGTACTTCACCCAGTACAACAAGTGCGAGCAGTTCGCCAGCGACAACCTGCCCAACTGCGGTGCGGGGCACCCGAAGCAGGTCGACAAGTGGGTCAACGGACAGACCCTCACGCAGCCCGTGGTCTGGGTGAATGTCGGCTTCCACCACATCGCCCGCGACGAGGACCAGCAGCCGATGCCGGTCCACTGGCAGGGATTCTCCATCGCCCCGCGTGACGTCACCGCTATGAATCCGCTCACTCCGCCCGCCCTCGCGAACCAGAACGGCAATGTGAACGGCGGAAGTTGAGAAACGACCCTGTCCATCCGGCTGCACCGCCGACCGGTCCCGGAGTACCCTTCCTTGATCGTTGAGACTGGGGAGAGCTCGGGGGAGCGGAAGGCGGTGCACGGGTGGGCTCGGGAGGGCTGGAGTTGCCCCCTGGTGACGAGGGTCACGAGGGGAACTCCGCAGAAGTCCCGCCCGGCGCGGTGTCCCTGGCACGTCCGATGGACGCGGCTGGTTCCATCGGTCCGGAGCTGGACTGGGACGCCGACGCCTGGCGCGAGGTGCGTACGCGCGCCCAGCGAGCCGGCCGCGCCTACATCTGGCTGAACCTGGTCGAACAGCGGCTGCGCGCCGTCGTAGCGGCCGTACTGCGTCCCATCTACGAACCCGTCCACGGCGACGAGTGGGTGGTCGCCGCGGCCGGTCCTGCCGGTCAGGAGTGGGTGCAGCGCGCGGTCGCCGTACGCGAAGTCAGCCGCCGCAAGGGCTACTTGCTCGACCCGGCCGACGACAACGTCCTCAGTTTCCTGACCCTGCCGCAGCTGCGCGAGCTGATGGTGCAGCATTGGCCCTGCTTCGAGCCGTACTTCGACGAGCGCCGGGACGTCGAACTCGCCCTGGACGAGCTGGAAGTGACCCGCAACGTCGTCTCCCGCAACCGCGCCCTGTCCGAGGCCGTCCTCAACCAGGCCGAGCGGGCCTCCGCGAAACTCCTGGAGACCCTCGGCGCAGGCAGCGACGTGCCCTCGGCACGCCGGCTGCCCGTCGACGCGGTCGAGGAGCTGATCGGCGACCGGTTCGCGGACGTGGTCGCCGTACACCCCGACCGGGTGCGGCTGATGCGGCAGTTCCCGGCCGAGGACATCTTCGGCGGGGCCCGCCGCGTCGACGCCATCGGCATCGGCCTCAACCTGCTCGTGCAGAACTTCTCCGGCCGCCGCCTGGTCCGCCTCGCCGAGTCGGGCTGCCGAGTGCGACTGCTGTTCCTCAACCCCGCCTCCAGCGCGGTCAAGCGCCGCGAGCGTGAACTCGGCATCAAGCGGGGCGAGTTGAGCCGCGCTGTCGAAATGAACATCCTGCACATGCGCCGGGTGCGGTCCAGGCTGCGCGACCCGGGGGCCTTCGAGATCCAGGTCTTCGACGAGACACCCCGCTTCACGGCGTACCTCGTCGACGGCGACGGCTCGGACGGCATAGCCGTCGTGCAGTCCTATCTGCGCCGCACCCGCGGCATGGAGGCGCCGGTGCTGGTGCTGCGGAACGGAAGCCGGCTCGTGAAGTCGGACGAAATGGATGACAGCGCACTTTTCCCCACCTATCGCGACGAGTTCGAGCAGATGTGGGCGGATTCGCGACCGGTGTCCTGACCTGTCCGGGGCCGGTCCGGCGTAAGCGGAACGCGGTCCTCGGATTGTCAGTGGCTCATGCGATCGTGGAGACCACTGGGGGAAAGCACCACCGAGAAGGGGGGCCGTCATGGCCTGGCACCAGGAGCTGCTCATCGGCTTCGACCTGGAGACGACGGGGACCGAGCCGCGCGAGGCGCGCATCGTCACGGGCGCGGTCATCGAGGTCAAGGGCGGACGGTCGATAGGCCGCCGGGAGTGGCTGGCGGACCCGGGCGTGGAGATCCCGGCGGACGCCGTCGCCGTCCACGGCATCACGAACGAGCGGGCCACCGCCGAGGGCCGCCCGGCCGACCAGGTCGCCGACGCGATCGCGGACGTCCTAGTGACGTACTGGAAGACGGGCGTCCCCGTAGTCGCTTACAACGCGGCCTTCGACTTGACTCTGCTCTCCGCCGAACTGCGCCGACACGGGCTGCCGTCCCTGCGCGACCGCCTCGGCGGCACCGACCCGGCCCCGGTCATCGACCCGTACACGATCGACCGCTCCGTCGACCGCTACCGCCGCGGCAAGCGCAACCTCGAAGCGGTCTGCCAGGAGTACGGCGTGGTCCTCGACTCCGCCCACGACGCCTCGGCCGACGCCCTCGCCGCGGCCCGCCTGGCCGGCGCGATAGCCGACCGCCACCCCAAGGTCGCCGCCCTCGGCCCGGCCGAGCTGCACCGCCGCCAGATCGAGTGGTACGCGGAATGGGCCGCCGACTTCCAGAGCTTCCTCCGCCGCAAGGGCGACCAGGACGCGGTGGTGGACGGCACGTGGCCGCTGCGGGAGCTGGAAGACGAGCCGGTCTGAAGCGCCCCAAAGGGGCGCGGGGAACTGCGCGACCAGCCACACACGACCGTCAGTCGCCCGAATACCTGTCGGCCCCAATCAATAGGCGCTCAGAACGGAAACCACCGCACCGTCTCGTCCCCGTCCCGCAAAGACCCCACCCGCCGTTCGAACTCGACCAGCGCCTCCGGGTTGCTCGGCGCATGCTGGGCGACCCAGGCGCAACTGGCCGTCTCCCGGGCGCCACGCAACACCGAACAGCCGTCCCACTCCCGCACATCCCACCCGTACGCCTCCGTGAACGAGTCGTACGCCCGGGCCGGAAAGGCATAGCGATCGCGGGACAGAGCCATCACCACCAGGTCGTGCTCACGCAGGTCCGCGGAGAAGGTCTCCAGATCGACGAGCACCGGCCCGTCCGGCCCGACGTGCACATTGCGGGGCAGTGCGTCGCCGTGGATCGGGCCCGGCGGCAGATGGGGCGTGAGCGCGGCGGCGGCAGCCGCGAAGCCGTCCCGGCGCTCACGCAGATACGCCGCGTCCGCCGGGTCGATCGCGTCGCCCGCGAGCCGCAGCCAGCGCTCCACACCGCCCAGCAGCTCGCGGGGCGGGAGGTCGAAGGGGGGAGAGGGGAGCGCGTGGACCACCCGTAGCAGTTCGGCCAAATCCCGGGCATCGGCCGGGCGTACGGAATCGGCCAGCCGGTGCCACACGGTCACCGGATGCCCCTCGACCAGACGCGGCTTCGGGTCGGCGGCCCGCACCGCAGGCACGCCCGCCTCGGCCAGCCATACCGCGACATCCA
This sequence comes from Streptomyces xylophagus, assembly GCF_000716435.1. GTDB lineage: Bacteria > Actinomycetota > Actinomycetes > Streptomycetales > Streptomycetaceae > Streptomyces > Streptomyces xylophagus. The sequence continues at coordinate 19,013 of NZ_JNWO01000040.1, read as the reverse complement.
GCTCGCGCCGGGCACGGTCGAGGAGTTCGGCGTCGCGGCCCACCTTGACGACCAGGTCACCGGCGGCGAACACCGCGTTCTCGCCGAGGGCGAGGAGCCGTGCGTCCCGTGCCGGGCCGGGCAGCACGTCCGCCGCGGCCAGTACGTCCCGGGCCCGTGCCTCGTCCATCGTCCGCCTCCGTGTGGTTCCTGTGCGTGTGCGTACGGCGTCGGGTTCCCGCCATCCGACGGCCAGTGTCGCATTCGCACAGGTGGGACGGCATGCGCGGTGCCTTGACGAGGCACGAGGCGTTCACGACCATGACGGGGCCCGACCGGGTCGCGCAAAGGGGCTGATTCCATGACATCGGTGACGGGGGTATCGGTGACGGAGATGCGGAGGCCGCCGAGCCGCGCGCCGGGCCGGGACCGGCAGCGACGCGGCTCCGACCACGCGGCCTGGTTCCTGGTCCTACCCGCGCTGATCCCGATCCTCGTGCTCAGCGTCGGCCCCCTCCTCTACGGCGTCCTGCTGGCCTTCACCGACTCCCAGTCGGGCCGCACCGCGCCCACGCAGTGGATCGGCGGTCTCAACTTCCGGGATCTGCTGCACGACACGCTGTTCTGGGAGTCGTTCCGCATCGGCCTGGTGTGGGCGGTCGGGGTGACCGTCCCGCAGTTCCTGCTCGCTCTCGGCCTCGCCCTGCTGCTCAACCAGGACCTGCGGTTGCGCTGGCTCGCCCGGGCGCTGGCGATCGTCCCGTGGGCGATGCCCGAGGTCGTCGTCGGCATCATGTGGCGCATCGTCTACAACCCGGACGCGGGCATCCTCAACGAGACCCTGCACGACCTCGGCCTCGGGAACGGCCGCGACTGGCTCAGCAGCCTCACGACCGCCCTGCCCGCCGTGATCGTCGTCGGCGTCTGGGCCGGCATGCCCCAGACGACGGTCGCCCTGCTCGCCGGACTGCAGAACACCCCGCGCGAACTGCACGAGGCGGCGGCGGTCGACGGCGCGGGCGCCTGGCGCCGCTTCCGCACGGTCACCTGGCCCGCCCTCAGACCGGTGGCGCTGGCGATCACCGCGCTCAACCTGATCTGGAACTTCAACTCGTTCGCGCTGGTCTACGTCCTGACCAACGGTGGACCCGGCGGCCGCACCCGGCTGCCCATGCTCTTCGCCTACGAAGAGGCCTTCCGCTACGGGCAGTTCGGCTACGCGGCGGCGATGGGATGCGTGATGGTCGCGGTGATCTCGGTGCTCCTCGCCGTCTTCCTCGTAGGCCGACTTCGGGGAGGAGACGACTCGTGAGGACCAGCAGCACATCGGGCATGAGGACAAGCACCGGAGCCCGCGCCGGACAGTACGCCGCGCTGCTCGCGTATCTCGTCTTCCTCGCCTTCCCCCTCCTCTGGCTGATCTCCACCGCCTTCAAGTCCCCACGCGAGCTGGGCAGTCTGCACCCCACCTGGATCCCCCGGCACCCCACCCTCGCCAACTTCCGCCAGGCCTTCGACGAACAGCCGCTGCTGCACGCCGCGTTGAACTCCCTGCTCGCGGCACTTGGGGCCGCGCTGATCGCGGTGGTGATCGCGACCCCGATGGCGTGGGTCATGGCCCGGCGCCGCACACTGCTCGCACGGGCCGCGACCGGGTGGGTGGTCGTCAGCCAGGCGTTCCCGTTCGTGCTGGTGATCATCCCGCTGTTCCTGGTGCTGAAGAACCTCCGGCTGATCGACTCCCTGGCCGGGTTGGTGCTGGTCTACGTGGTGTGGTCGCTGCCGTTCGCACTGTGGATGCTGGTCGGGTATGTACGGGCGGTACCACCGGAGTTGGAGGAGGCGGCGGCGGTAGACGGCGCCGGAAAGCTCCGCACACTCGTATCGGTGACGGCACCGCTGCTCGCTCCGGGAATCGTGGCAACGGCACTGTTCGCGTTCGTCACCGCGTGGAACGAGTTCTTCTTCGCGCTGGTCCTGCTCAAGACCCCCGACAAACAGACCCTCCCGGTCGTCCTCACCCACTTCATCGGCGCGGAGGGCGTCGCCGACCTCGGCCCGCTGGCCGCCGCCGCGTTCCTCGCGACCTTGCCCTCTCTCATCGTCTTCGCGCTGATCCAACGCCGCATCACTGGCGGCATGTTGACCGGGGCGGTGAAGAGCTGATGCGCCCCCGATGGATCATCACCCTCGCCCTGACCCTGCTTCTCGCGGGTTGTACGGGCGGCGGCGGAAACGGCTCGGCGAACGGCCGGATCACGCTCCGCTTCCAATCCCTGGCCTGGCAGGACGAGTCCGTCACCGCCAACAAGGAGCTGGTGAAGGAGTGGAACGCGACCCACCCGGACATCAAGGTCGAGTACGTACAGGGCAGTTGGGACAGCGTCCACGACCAGCTCCTCACCTCCTTCGAGGGCGGCGAGGCACCGGACATCATCCACGACGCCTCCGACGACCTCGCGGACTTCGCCTACGGCGGCTACCTCGCCGACCTCCGGGACCTGTTGCCCGCCCGGCTCAAGTCCGACATCCCGCAACGGAGTTGGGCTACGACGACCTTCGGGGACGGGATCTACGGCGTGCCGTTCCTCCAGGAACCGAGGGTGCTGATCGCCAACGCGACCTGGCTGAAGAAGGCGGACGTCCGCATTCCAACCCCTGAACACCCCTGGAGCTGGCCGGAGTTCAGAGCCATCACCCGACAGCTGAGCGGCGACGGCAAGTACGGCGTGGCCTGGCCCCTCAAGGAGCCGGTGTCCGCCACGCTCAACCTCTCGCTGTCGGCGGGCGGCGAACTGTTCCACCGGGGTGCCGACGGCAAGGTGACGGTCCGCTTCGACAAGGCCGACCAGGTCGTCCCCCGCACGATCCACGACCAGGTGGACGTGGACCACAGCGCCTCGCCCACGACCCTGGGCAGCGGCGGTTCGGACACGCTCCCCGGTTTCTTCGGCGGCAAGTACGCGATGATCCCGCTCGGCTTCTCCTACCGCCAGCAGATCGTGCAGCAAGCGTCGAAGGGCTTCGCCTGGCAGGTGCTGCCCGCCCCGGCTGGCGCCGACGGTCTGGCCCAGGGCGTCAGCCCGCAGACCCTGTCCATCGCGGAGGACAGCCCGCACAAGAAGCAGGCCGCAGAGTTCCTCGACTTCCTCCTCCAGCCTAAGAACATGGTCCGGCTGGCCCTGGGCGACTGGATGCTCCCCACCGGCACGCAGGCCCTCCAGAACCCGGCCCTGCACACCACGAAGGACGACTGGGCAACAGGCACGGCACTCGCCGACGACCTGGCCTCAGCACCCGCACAGTCGGTACGCGGCTACCCCGAATGGAAGGACAAGGTGGCCACCCCGGCGTTCCAGGAGTACTACAGCGGCGCAATCACCCTGACCGACCTACGCCAACGCCTGCAGAAGGACGGCAACTTGGTCCTGGCGAGATACCAACGCTGACGAGGTGATGCCCCTTCTTTTAGGGGCGCGGGGAACTGCGCGACAAGCCACAACGCACCCGCACCCGCCAAACAACCGCACCACCCTCCCCGGATGGCGCCTCCCAGCACGAAATCCCGTTGCCCCACCCCACGCGAACCACCTAGCGTTCCCCACATGTCAGCCGCGAACGCGATCACGAACTCCGGTCTAGGCCGGAGCTGCACGTATGCGATCCGCAGCCGCCGCAGCCCCGGTGCCCTGACCGGCCCGGGCGCACACGCCCGCTGACACCCCCGCCGACCCGCCACGCGCGTCCGTTCTTCCGGTCAGGGCCTTCGTCTGCCCGTATGCCCTTCACGGAAGACAAGGACCGCAGGCCATGGCCCGCCCCACCCACGTTTCCCGCGCGCTCTCGCAGAACTTCCTCGCCGACCGCGCCACCGCCGAATACGTCGCTCGTCTCGCCGTCCCGCGAGGACGACAGATCCCCCTCCTCCTCGAAGTAGGCGCGGGAAAAGGCGCGTTGACCGCGAAACTCGCGCCCCACTGCGCCGAACTCCACGCCCATGAGATCGACCCCCGCCTCGTACCGAAGCTCCGCACCCGCTTCGCAGCAACACCCCAAGTGCAGGTCGTCGCCGGGGACTTCATGGACACCCGACCCCCACGCACCCCGTTCTCCGTCGCCGGGAACGTCCCCTTCTCCCGCACCGCAGACATCGTCGACTGGTGCCTGCGCGCTCCCACCCTCACCGACGCCACCCTCCTCACCCAGCTCGAGTACGCCCGCAAACGCACCGGGGACTACGGGAGTTGGACCCTGCTGACGGTGCGCACCTGGCCGCGCCACGAGTGGCGGCTGGTGGGGCGGGTCGACCGGCGCCGGTTCAGTCCCGTGCCGCGTGTCGACGCCGGGATCGTAAGGATCGAACGGCGCCGAACCCCACTCCTGGAACCCGCTCAACTGCGTGGCTGGCGGCACCTGGTCGAACTGGGCTTCTCCGGGGTGGGCGGCTCGCTGCACGCCTCGCTGCGCCGGGCACACCCGAGGCGGCGCGTGGACACCGCGTTCCGTGCGGCACGCCTCGACCCACGCGTCCTTGTCGGCGAGGTGTCCCCGGACCACTGGCTACGGCTGCACAAGGAGCTGACGTCGTAGAAGGAGTCGTAGAACAGTAGTGGGAGTCGTAGAACAGTCGTAGGACATGGGTGAGGGCCTGTTGGTTCCCCCGGGATACCAACAGGCCCTCGTTCAGGGGGCGTTACACCCGCACGGGCTCACCCTCGCCCGCCACCGTGGACGTGATCTCCTCCGGTGACTCGTCGTGGGTGAGGTCGGGGAGGCGGTGGAGCCACTTCGGGAAGTACCAGTTGCGTTCGCCGAGCAGTGCCATCACCGCGGGGAGCAGGACGCCCCGGATGACCGTCGCGTCGATGAGGACGGCGGCGGCGAGGCCGACGCCCATCTGCTTCATGGACTGCATGGACAGCGTGCCGAAGATCGCGAAGACGGCGACCATGATGACGGCGGCGCTGGTGACGACGCCGGCCGTGGTGACCACGCCGTGCCGGATCGCGTCCTGTGTCGTACGGCCGCGCAGCCGGGCCTCGCGGATACGGGAGACGACGAACACGTGGTAGTCCATCGACAGGCCGAACAGGATCACGAAGAGGAACAGCGGCAGCCAGGTCACGATGGCACCGACGCCCTCCGCGCCCACCAGTGAGGCGCCCCAGCCGTGTTGGAAGACGGCGACGAGGATGCCGTAAGCCGCGCCCACGGACAGCAAGTTGAGGGCTATCGATGTGATCGCGACCGTGAGTGAGCGGAACGAGAGCAGCATCAGCAGGAAGGCGAAGACCACGACGAACGCGAAGACCGGGACGACCGATCCGAGGAGCTGGTCGTTGAAGTCCTTCGAACCGGCGACCTGTCCGGTGATCGGTGCCTGGACCCCGTCGACCTTGCCGAGCGTGGCGGGCCGCACCTCGTCGCGCAGTTTCTCCAGGCTCTTCGCGGCCTTGTCCTGGTCGGAGCCGCCGACGAGCGGGACGTCGACGAAGGCGACGTTCTGCGCGTCGTGCAGCTTGATGTCGACCGGACCGCGCGAGGCACCGGAACTGACCGCCTGCGCCTTGAAGTCGGCCAACGCCCGCTTGACCTCGGGTGAGTTGATGTCCTTCGCCTTGACGACCACCTCGGCCGGTTCGGAGCCGCCGGGGAAGGCGTCGTTGACGCGGTTGTAAGTGCCCACGATCGGCAGGGAGTTGCCGAACTCCTGGTCCAGAGTGAGGTTCTGCGTCTTCATGCCGACCGCGGGGGCGGCGATCGCGAGGAGCACGCCCGCCGCGACGAGGACCGAGACGAGCGGCTTGGCGAGCACGCCCTTCAGGACGGCGGTCCAGAAGCGGCTCTCGCCATTGCCCCGGCGGCTGCGCCGACGCAGGAACGGGATGCGGCCCTTCTCGACCCGCTCGCCCAACAGCGAGAGCAGCGCGGGCAGTACGGTCACGGAGCCGACCATGGCGACCGCGACGACCATCAGCGAGGCCAGGCCCATCGCCTCGAACTCGGCGAGCCCGGTGAACAGCATGCCCGCCATCGCCACGCACACCGTGACGCCGGAGACGATGATCGCGCGGCCACTGGTCGCGGCGGCGATCCGCAGTGCGGCCCCGGCGTCGCGGCCGGCCTCGCGCTCCTCACGTTCGCGGCGCAGATAGAACAGGCAGTAGTCGACGCCGACGGCCAACCCCACAAGCAGCATGACCGAGTTGGCGGTGTCGCTCATCGGCTGGATGTGGCTGACGATGCCCATCAGGCCCATCGTGGCGATGATCGCGGTCATGGCCAGAGCTACCGGCAGCAGCGCCGCCACCAACGCGCCGAAGGCGATCAGCAGAATGCCGAAGGCGACGGGTAGGGCGGAGTACTCGGCCCTCTTGAAGTCGTTGCCGAACGCGTCCTTGTACTGCTTCGCCATGCTGGCGCCGCCGATCTCCTCGATCCGCAGCGAGCCATGGTCCTTCTGCACCCCGGCGACGGCCTTCAGTACCGGCTCCACCCGGTCACCGGCGGTGTCCGCGTCGCCCCGCATGTCGAACTGGACGAGCGCGCTCCGGCCGTCCTTCGAGATCGTCTTCGTGTCGTACGGCGAGGTGACGTCGGTGACCTTGCCGGTCCCCTCGACGGCCTTGACGACGGCGGAGACCGCGGTGCGGAACTCGCTGTCCGTGGAGGTGAGTGACGCGTCCTTCGACTGGATCAGGATGGTCTCACTGGCCGGTTCCTTGATCCCGGCGTCGTCGATGATCGTGGCGGCGGTGTGCGTCTCGCCCCTCAGCTGGTCGCTCTCGTCGACGTCCACGCGGCCCGCCGCCGAACCGATTCCCATCGCCAGAACCACGAACAGCACCCAGATGCCGACCGCGGCCCACCGATGCCGGGCGCTCCAGCCGCCGGCTCGGGCGGCGAGGCCCCGCACCCGCGAATCTCCGTTCCCCATGACGGGCTTGCCCCCTTGTGCACGGTGACAGCCCCCTGCCGCCACCTCATGGTTCGAAGGTATGCGCGGGATAAGAACGTCTCCTCGTGCTGACCGGTGAAGTACCGGGCGCGCGGCTCCTCCGCACGGACCCCGGGCCCTCACCACTGGGGAGGACGGCGGCCCCTTACATCTATCCGGGCGGCTCGGGGGTGGTGATCAGGGTGTCCGATGCGTCGGCCGGGGTCCGCTTTGTTATTACGAAACCTTGTTGAACATGTCACAGGTGCTGGTAGGTGTGCCTGTAGGTGTTGATCCCGGCGCATCTCATCGGACAGAGTTTCCGCGCATCCGCACACCACGGAAGGCGGCCGTCGTGCCCACCCCCATGGGGCACGAAGGCCGCTTTATGGTGTGCGGATGACGACGACGTATGCGGCACTCCTGCGCGGGATCAACGTGGGCGGCAACAAGAAGCTCCCGATGGCCGAGCTGCGCACGCTCCTGGAAGGCCTCGGACACGGCGACGTCCGCACCTATCTGCAGAGCGGACAGGCCGTGTTCGTGAGCGGCCACGGGGACGAGGAGTCCCTCGCGACGGAACTCGCGCGGGCGATCGAGACGCGGTTCGGTTTCACGGTCGACGTCGTCGTCCGCGACCACGCCTACCTGAAGGCGATCGCCGAGAACTGCCCTTTCCCGGCCGCCGAGTTGGAGGCCAAGCAGCTCCACGTGACGTACTACTCGGTGCCGGTCGCGGAGGACCGCTTCGCGGAGATCGACCAAGTCGCGTACCTCCCCGAGGAGTTCCGCCTCGGCGACCGCGCCCTGTACCTCTACGCCCCCGACGGCCTCGGTCGCTCCAAGCTGGCCGTGGAACTGTCCCGGCCGCGGTTGAACAAGGGGCTGATCACCACGACCCGCAACTGGAACACGGTCCTCAAACTCGTGGAGTTGACGGGTAGTTGAGCTCGGTTCCGGCGAGGCGCCCGTGATCGGCCCCGTGGAGAGTTCACGAGATTGTCAATGGCTGCTACACGCGGCTGTGCGAGGCTCCTGGGTATGCGCTACATCATCATCGGAGCAGGAGCGGTCGGCGGGGCCATCGGTGGTCGGCTGGCCGGGGCGGGGTGCGAGGTCGTACTGGTCGCACGGGGTGCGCAGCGGGCGGCGCTGGCCGAGCACGGGCTGCGGCTCAAGGTGCCGGACGGCGAGTCGACGTATCGGCTGCCGGTGGTCGAAGAGCCCGCCGAACTGGGGGAGTTGAGGCCCGACGACGTGCTCGTGCTGGCCGTCAAGACGCAGGACAGCGAGGCCGCGCTGGCGGTCTGGGGGCCGGCGCCGGTGATCGGTGGCGGGACGGCCGCCGAGCGGTTGCCGATCGTCTGCGCGCAGAACGGAGTGGAGAGCCAGCGCCTGGCGCTGCGCCGGTTCCGTCGGGTCTACGGCGTCTGCGTCTGGCTGCCCGCGACCTTCGTGGAACCGGGTGTCGTCGCCGCCGAGGGCGCTCCGCTCACCGGCATCCTGCACCTCGGTCGCTATCCGCACGGCACGGACGAGACCGCCGAGCTGATCGCCGCCGACCTGGAGAAGTCGAGGTTCGAGGCGCCGGTCGCGCCCGACGTGACGCGCTGGCAGTACGCCAAGCTGCTCGGCAACCTCGTCAACGCGATCGAGGCGGTCGCCGAGATGCACGGCACCGAGGAGCACCTGGCGTTCTACCGGCGCGTACGGGCCGAGGGCGCGGCCGTGCTGGACGCTGCCGGTATCGCGTACGCGAGCGCCGAGGAGGAGAAGGAGGCGCGCGGCGACAAGATCCGGCTCGTGGAGATCGACGGCGCCCCGCGCGGCGGCGGCTCGTCCTGGCAGTCGCTGAACCGGGGCACCGGCACCATCGAGGCCGACTACCTCAACGGCGAGATCGTCCTGCTGGGGCGGCTGCACGGCGTACCGACACCGCTCAACGACCTGCTGCAACGGCTCGCGAACGGCTTCGCGCGCGAGCGCAGGGCGGCCGGTTCGCTGCCGTTCGACGAGCTGGTCCGGCTCGCCGACGAGGCTGTCGCGTTTGTTCAAGAGTCCTGACGGCGCGCTCCCTAGCGTGGGGTGCATGAGCAACCACGACCTGCACCCGTACATGATCGAATGCGCCGCCGAGGCGGCCCGTGTCGCACGTGGTGTCACGCCGGCCCAGCTGGACGACCCGACGCACTGTCCCGACTGGGACGTGCGCACGATGGTCAACCACTGGGTCCTCTACACCTCGCACGGCCTGGAGCACCGGGCCCTGCGCAAGCAGCTCTCCGAGGAACTGACCGCCCGCGACTTCACCGCCGACCCGGACTGGGCTCAGGCGTACGCCGCCCAGCTGGACCGGGCCGTCGCCGCCTGGGCCGACCCGGCGGTGTGGGAGGGCGAGGTCGACCTCGGCATGGCGAAGATGCCGGCCGACGAAATCGCCTCGATGATCATCAAGGAACTGGCGGTGCACGGCTGGGACGTCGCCACGGCCACCGGCCAGCAGTACCGCGTCTCGGACGGCGCCGCCCGCCTGATCCTCGACGTGGTCGAGAAGCACGGCGAGCTCTATCGCCAGTACGACGGCTTCGCCGACCCGGTGCCCGTACCGGACGACGCCCCCGTGTTCGACCGTGCCCTCGCGTCCAGCGGGCGGGACCCGCGGCAGCAGGCCAAGGGTAAAGTGGACCAGTAAGATACTGACCAATTGGGTCGATTGTTCAGCCCAATCGGCGGCTAGCGTTCTCTGTATGAGCCACGACATGAGCCACGGAGACCCGGTCCGCGTCGATTTCTACTTCGACCCCGCCTGCCCTTTCGCCTGGATCACCTCCCGCTGGCTGCTGGAGGTCGAGCGCGAGCGCCCGCTCGACCTCCGCTTCCACGCGATGAGCCTCTACCTCCACAACATCGGCAACGAACTCCCCGACTGGTACCGGGAGTTGGTCGACAAGTCGATCGGCCCCGTCCGTGTCGCCGTGGCCGCCGCCGAACAGCGGGGCGACAAGGTCCTCCGGGACCTGTACACGGCCTTCGGCACCCGCATCCACGAGCGGCGCTACGACGACTTCGACGCCGTGATCACCGAATCCCTCGCCGCACTCGACCTCCCCGCCGAACTGGCCGACGCCGCCCACGATCCGTCGTACGACGACGCCGTGCGCCGCAGCCATGAGGCGGGCGTCGAGGAGGAGTCGGGCGGATACGTGGGGACGCCCACCCTGCATGTCGACGGGACGGTGTGGTTCGGTCCCGTGCTGCGGGCCATTCCGCGCGGTGCGAAGGCGGCCGAACTCTTCGACAGTTTCCGGGTGTTGGCCACGCATCCCGACCTGTTCGAGCTGAAGCGGACCCGTACCGGGGGACTGTCCTTCGAGTGAACCGGGGCCAGTTGAAGTCGCGCAGTGACATAAACGCGGCGCGAGGCGCAGTACAGAGAGCGACCCCCGCGACAAGGCTCACGCCGGCGGGGGCCGTGCTGCGGACGGGCCGTCCGGGGTCCGACATCACAGGGGAGTGCCGGACTTCGGGCGGCGCTTCCCCATCGGGAGCCGCGTCGGTCACACGCCGGGATGTTCGACGCGCCGCCCCCGCCCCGACAGCCGTCCCGCGAGGCGCCCGAGCGCGCCAGGGCGGTTCCACGCGCGGAACGCGTCCAGTTTGCCGCGGCCCGCGCGGTCCAGCGCCGCCTCGACTTCCCCCTGCTCCGCGACGGACAGTGCCCGCACGGCCGGTCGCAGCACCTTGGCCAGCAGTGCCGTACGCGTCTCGTCCCAGCCCGGATGCGTCCCCGGGAACGCGCTCCAGTCGCAGAACCGGTCGGCGACATACGCCGGTCTGGTCCGCAGGCGCTCGCCCACCCGCTCCGAGCGGCTCTCCCGCTCGTACGCCGCGAGCAGGCGCGGCTCGCCCGAACGGGCCAGCGCGTACAGCTCGTTCGCCGGTGCCGACCCTTCCAGGAGCCGCCACGCCAGGGCCTGGAAGGCGCGCTCGGCGACCGTGTCCGGCACCGGATCGGCGGCGGCACCGGTCGTCACGTCCAGCACCCGGCCGACCCACTCCTCGCCCTCGCTCCCGCTGCCGAGCGCCCCGGTGAACTCCAGAAGGAGCAGGGCGGTACGGCGACTTGGGCCCAGTTCGGTGCTGAAGCAGCGGAGCAGGTCCGTGGCGAGCGCCGGTATGTCACGGTCGTCCGGGGGCGCGGCGAGTGCCGTCTCGATCAGCAACTCCCGGGTGCCGGCGGCACGGTGGGAGTCGGAACCCAGCTCCTTCAGCAGCAGGCTCGCCTCCTGGCCGGTCGGCAGCTCGCCGGCGGGCCAGGTGAGGCGGAGGGCCGTGCGCAGCACGGTCGGATCGGCATGCGGCGAGACCCCGGCCGTGCGGAGCAGCGTGTGGAACCGGTCGAGCCGGTCGTCGTCCGATCCGGCGGGCGCGACACACATCCGCAGATGCGGGAAACCGGACTGCTGGAGGTCGAGTGGGAGTCCCGAGCCCTTCAACACCCTTGCCACAGAAGCGGGTTCGGCCGCGGCGAGCGTGTTGAGCGACCCGAACAGGGCGACCCGCAGACCGGGGTGGGTGTGCACCGCGTCGAGGAGGGCCGGTGGGCAGCCGTCGGCGGGAGGTTCGGGTTCGGTCGACAGCTCCGTGTCGTCGCCCGACGGAGACGCAGCCGAGGCGTTGACCAACTCCCGCCCCAACCGCTCGGCCAGCTCCGGCAGTTGGTCCTGGCAGTCGACGTCCAGGAGGTCGGCGGCGCGGAGCAGTGCGAGGGGGCGTCCGGCGGCCGGCTCGGCCGCGTCCGCGATACCGGCCCGCAGGGAGGGCGCGAGATCCCGGGCCAGCTCGTCGTGCGCCCGCGCGGTGAGGGACCCGGCGCGCAGCACGGGCACCGGTCCATGGGAGAGGACCGCCGACGCCAGGACGCGAGCGGCGAGCGGCGCCGACACCGCGGCCGTCACCCGTCCGTCCAACCGGTTCAACAGCGCGGCCAGCGCGATCTGTTCGGCCTCGCCGGGCAGGGTCGCCGAGCGGGAGCCCAGGTGCGGTACCGGGCCGCCGCACAACCCGGCGACCAACGCCGTCAGTGTGTCGTCCGGCAGCGTGTCCGCCTGCTCGGCCGCCCAACTCGCCGCCGCCGCACGGGCGTCCGTCCGCAGGTCGATGCCCGCGACGAGGGCGGCCACCGCCAACGGGCCCAGATCGTCAGGGTCGTTGTGGAACAGGTCGGGGCGGCCCGCACACCAGACGCGGCCGCACACCTCGGCCCAGGTGTCCTTGACCGCCCCGGACGGCCGCCGTCCCGCGCAGTTGTGCACGCGGTAGCGCCCGTCGTCGGCGACGGACTCCGAGGACGGCAGCGCGCCGATCAGCCGCTGGCGGGCCTGCCGGGGGTCGCGGGTGTACGTCGTGAAGGTGAGCCGGTGCGCCTGTTCGCGCGGCAGGACCGTGCAGGCGAGCGCGATCCACCGGGCCACGTCGGCGCTGTCGTGCTCCACCACCACGAGCTGCCCGGCACCCGGGTCCGCGGCCACCGCCCGCAGATCGGCGAAGAACGGGGCGAGCCACTCGGCCCGAGATGCCGCGAACGCGATCAGCATCTCCTTGCGCAGCAGGCCGGACGGTTCGACGCGGTCGACCGGCGCTGTCCTGCCGTCCGGGGGAGTCGAGTCCGCCCAACGCGGCGACTCCCACGTGGAGATGGGCAGCACACCGTCCGGCAGCCGGGTCCCGGCCGGCAGCAGGACGGCATGTGCGTGGAAGGAGACCGGGCCCCCGGCCCAGTCGGTTCCGGTGCACACGCAACGGCTCAACAGCCGCCAACCGTCGGCGAGTTCGCTGAAGCTGAAGACCGCGGGGAACCTCTTGAGCTGCTCGGCGTCGGGCTGTTGCGGGCTGTCGGGCGGGGGCTCGTACCCGAGGAGCCGCTCGGCCTCCCGCAGCACTCCCGGCGGCACCTCCGCGCCGACCGCCGTGAACCGGGGGCCGGAATCCTCGGAGCCGGACAGCCCCGAGGAGTAGTGCAGCTGGGCCGGCGCAGGCCCTTCACGATGCGTGAACTCCCGACCCGCCACGTGTACTTGCTCCCCACTAGCCCTCAGAGGGACCATCCCAGCAGATCCGGGAGCCGGGGGAGACCCCTTTCCGGGAAACCGGGCAGGTGGGAACCGTGAAGGCGCGACCGGTGAACGCGCTACCCCCGAACGCGCTACGCGCCGACGGCCGTGAGCGCCGGAGCCAGAACCGCCGCGTCGTAGCGCTCCAGCAGCACCCGCGCCACCTCCGGCGCCGGACCCAGCACCTCGGCCAGCACATCCGCCTCCGCCGCGCCCCGCGCGATCCGGTCGGGGAGGAAGCCGGGGGCCAGGACGTACGGCGCGACAGCCACCCGTTCGCAGCCCAGGGACCGCAGTTCACGGACCGCGTCCTCGGTGCGGGGCAGGGCCGCCGAGGCGAACGCGGGCCGCACCGCGCACCAACCCGTGTGCCACCACTCCCGCGCGATGCCGTCGATCACCGCGATCGCCTCCGGGTCGGTGGACCCCGCCGAGGCCAGCACGACCCCGGTCGACGACTTGTCGGCAGGCGTCAACCCGGCCTCGTAGAGCCGTCGTTCGAGGGCACGCAACAGCAGCGGCGACGGTCCCAGTACCTCCGCCTGCCTGATCCGCAGCTGCGGCGGCGCGTCCCGCAGGACCGCGGGGATGTCCGCCTTCGCGTGGAACGCGCGGGTCAGGAGCAGAGGGAGGGCCACGACGTCACGTACGCCCTCCGCCGCCAGTGACTCCAACACGCCCTGCACGGAAGGGATGTTGAAGTCCAGGAAGCCGATCTCCACGCGCAGCCCGGGCCGCCGCGACCGTACCCGCCGCACGAGGGCGTGGACGGTCGCGGCGTGCCGCGGATCGCGGCTGCCGTGGGCGATGACGAGGAGAACAGGCTTCCTGTACATGGGATCAGCTCAGCTCTTCACCAGCAGACCGCGGCTGCGCAGCACCCACCGCTCCAGCGGGCTGAAGATCAGCAGGTCGATGGCGATACCGACGAACAGGATCAGGACGATGGCCTCGAAGACCATCGCCATGTCGCTGTTGGTACGGCCGTTCTCCAGCAGTTGGCCGAGACCCACGCCCAAGTCCGGGAACTGGGCGATGATTTCGGCCGCCATCAGCGAGCGCCACGAGAACGCCCAGCCCTGCTTCAGACCCGCCACATAGCCGGGGAGGGCCGCCGGCAGCGTGACGTGCCAGATGCCCTTGACGCCGGTCGCGCCCATCGTGCGGCCCGCCCGCAGGAACAGCGGCGGCACCTGGTCGACGCCGGACACCAGGCCGTTGGCGATGGAGGGGACCGCGCCGAGCAGGATGACCGCGTACATCATCGAGTTGTTCAGGCCCAGCCAGATCACGGCCGGCGGCACCCACGCCACCGACGGCAGCGACTGGAGGCCGGACAGGATCGGGCCGATCGCCGCGCGGACGAACTTCACCCGCGCCACCAGCAGACCCAGCGGGGTGCCGATGAGCAGCGCGAAGAAGAAGCCGAGCAGACCGCGCGAGACGCTGGTCCAGATGTAGCCGAGCAGATCGCCCGCCAGCCAGGCGTTCTTGAACTCGGTCCCCACGGCGCCCGGCGAGGGCAGCTTGCTCGGGTCGTCGACGATCGGGGTCAGGATCAACCACACGACCATGACCACCGCGAGCGCGACGATCGGCGGGAAGATCTTGTTGACGAAGGTCTGCCGGAAGGTCGGACGGCCGGTGACCGTGGTCTCCAGGGCGTCGAGGCCGGCCTCGACGCTCCCGCCGTCCTTGACCGTCGTCGTCTCAGTGCTGGCCATGACGGCGGATCTCCCCACGCAGTACATCGGTGATCTCAAGGGACAGTTCGGCGACCGGCGCGTCCTCGATGCGGCGCGGCTGCGGGATGTCGACCGTCCACTCGCGGGCTATCCGGCCGGGCCGGGAGGACAGCAGGATCACCCGCTGGGCGAGCCGTACCGCCTCCCGCACGTTGTGCGTGACGAACAGGACGGAGAGCCCCGTCTCGCCCCAGATACGGGTCAGTTCGTCGTGCAGGACGTCCCGCGTGATGGCGTCCAGGGCCGCGAACGGCTCGTCCATCAGCAGGATGCGGCTCTCCTGGGCGAGCGCGCGGGCCATGGCCACGCGCTGCCGCATACCGCCGGACAGCTCGTGCACCCGCTTGCCGTACGCGCCCGGCAGCCGGACCAGTTCGAGCAGCTCCTCGGTCCTGCCGCGCCGTTCGTCCTTCGGAACTCCCCTGAGTTTCAGGGCGAGTTCGATGTTCTTGCCCGCGGTCAGCCACGGGAACAGGGCGTGCTCCTGGAACATCAGAGCCGGGCGGCCGTCCGTCGTGATGGACCCGGTGGTGGGCCTGTCGAGGCCCGCCACCAGGTTCAGCAGGGTGGACTTGCCGCAGCCCGAGGCCCCCAGGAGGGTGACGAACTCGCCGGGCGCGACATCGATGGTGATGTCGTCCAGGACGAGCTGCTGCCCACCCGGCGTCGCGAAGGACTTCGAGACATGCTCAAGGCGCGCCGCGTGCTCCACCGACTCGGTGGTCTCTTTGGCGAGGGTCGTGGCCATGGTCGTCACCTCCTGGGAAGTCATCGGGATCCCTCGATCAGCTCGTGCCGAGACCGGCGGCGTCGACCGTGCTCTCACCGTCGGCCTTGAGGACCTTGTTGAGGAGCGTGAGGTCGTAGATGCCGTTCAGGTCGGGCTTCTCCAGCAGACCGGCCTTCACCGCGTGCGCCGCCTCGGTGTTGAGGGTCGAGGCCAGCGGGTCGTTGGTGAAGGTGATCGAACCCCACGCCGGGTCAAGGACGTTCGCCTTCAGCGCCTTGCCCGAGTCGGCCGCCAGCTGCTTGTTGGCCGCGGCCTTCGCCGCCGTCGGGTTGGCGTTGATCCACTTGTTGGACGCGACCGAACCCTTCAGCACGGCCTCGACGACCTTCGGGTGCGCCTTGAGGAACTTCTGCGACACGATGATGTTCGTGATCACGAACTTCTTGTCGGGCCACAGCGAAGCCTCGTCGAGCAGCACCTTGCCGCCCTCGGCGACCAGCTTCGACGCGGTCGGCTCCGGCACCCAGGCCCCGTCGATCGAACCGGCCTTGAAGGCGTCCGGGGTGATCTTGTTGTCGGTGCGGACGACGGTGACGTCACCCTTGCCGCTCTGCGCGTCGACCTTCCAGCCCTGGTCGGCGATCCAGTTGAGGAACGCCACGTCCTGCGTGTTGCCCAGCTGAGGCGTCGCGATCTTCTTGCCCTTGACGTCCGCGAGGGACTTGATCTTCTTCGGGTTCACGACGAGCTTCACACCGCCGGACGCCGAACCGCCGATGATCTTCAGGCTCTTGCCGTCGGACTTGGTGTAGCCGTTGATCGCCGGGGAAGGGCCGATCCAACCGATGTCGATGGAGCCCGAGTTGAGCGCCTCGATCTCGGACGGGCCGGCGTTGAAGGTCGCGTACTCGGCCTTGGTGGCGCCCAGTTCCTTCTGGAAGAGGCCCTGTTCACGGCCGACCAGCGCGGTCGCGTGGGTCAGGTTGCCGAAGTAGCCGATCTTCACGGACGCGAGACCGTCGATCTTCGAGGACCCGGCGGCGACCTTCTCCTTGGAGTTGGTGCTCTTGGAGTCCGACCCGTAACCGCAGGCGGCGAGGGTGAGCAGGGGGAGCGCGGCGACCACGGCTATGCCGCGGCGCAGAAATGTCGAGCGGTTGGCAGGCACGGGAGGTGTTCCTCTCGTTGGCCCGGCGGTCACGGTCTCAGTTCGTGGCCGGGAGGTCGGCAGGTCTTCGTCTTCGTCGTGTCCGGGACGGCGGGTGGGGGGACTGGGCGCGCGAGCGGTGCGCGTACGTCAGCCCGCACATCGCGCCACTCCGCCCTGCCCGCTGCCGAGGGCGCCGCTGCCGACGCGGCCGCCCTCCTTCGCGAACGTGGAGTAGAAGTCGATGGACGTCATGTCAGAAGTCCCAACCGTCGTCGTCGGACGCGTCCTTGACCGGCTCCGGCGCCGCGAACGACTCGCCGACCATGCCGGCGGTCAGCGTGGTGCCGTCCGCCGGGTCGATCAGGATGAACGAGCCCGTACGGCGCGAGTCCGCGTACGAGTCCACCGGCAGCGGCTCCGCGGTGCGGATCTTCACCCGGCCGATGTCGTTGGCGACGAGCTGTCCCGGATGCGGGTGCAGGGACAGGTCGTCGAGCGTGAGACGGGACGGGATGTCCTTGACGATCGCCTTCACCGTGCGGGTGCCGTGCTTGAGGAGCACACGGTGGCCCACGGTCAGCGGCGCGTCGGCGACATGGCAGACGGTCGCCTCGATGTCCTGCGTGGTCGCCGGGGCGTCCTTGCTGGGCACGATGAGGTCGCCGCGCGAGATGTCGATGTCGTCCTCAAGGAGGACGGTCACCGACTGCGTGGTCCACGCGGTCCGGACCGGCTTGCCGAGCAGGTCGATGGCGGAGATCCTCGTGGCGCGCCCGGACGGCAGCACCGTCACGGCCTCACCGACGCGGAAGGTACCGGCCGCGATCTGGCCCGCGTACCCCCGGTAGTCCGGCAGATCGGCGCTCTGCGGCCGGATCACGTACTGCACGGGCAGCCGCGCGTGGCAGTGGCTCAGGTCGTGGGCGACCGGCACCGACTCCAGGTGCTCCAGGAAGGTCGGCCCGCCGTACCAGTCCATGTGCGCGGACGGCTCCACCACGTTGTCCCCGGCCAGCGCCGAGATCGGGATCGCGGTGATCTCCGGGACGCCCAGCTCGCTCGCGTACGCCGTGAACTCCTCGGCGATCGCCGCGAAGACGGACTCCTTGTACTCGACGAGGTCCATCTTGTTGACCGCGAGCACCACGTGCGGGACACGCAGCAGCGCGGCGATCGCCGCGTGGCGCCGGGTCTGTTCGACGACACCGTTGCGCGCGTCGACCAGGATCACCGTCAGCTCGGCCGTGGAGGCACCCGTCACCATGTTGCGGGTGTACTGCACGTGACCGGGCGTGTCGGCAAGGATGAACCGGCGCCGGGGCGTGGCGAAGTAGCGGTACGCCACGTCGATGGTGATGCCCTGCTCGCGCTCGGCGCGCAGGCCGTCGGTGAGCAGCGCGAGGTCGGGCCCGTCCTGGCCGCGGTCGGCCGACACCCGCTGCACGGCTTCGAGTTGGTCGGTGAGGACCGACTTGGAGTCGTGCAACAGCCGCCCTAGAAGTACCCCTCGCGCTTGCGGTCTTCCATCGCGGCCTCGGACATCTTGTCGTCGGCACGCGTGGCGCCCCGCTCGGTCAGCCGGGAGGCGGCGATCTCTGTGATGACCTGTTCCAGGGTCACCGCGTCGGAGTCGACGGCACCGGTGCACGACATGTCACCGACGGTCCGGTACCGGACGAGCCGCTTCTCGACGGTCTCCGCCGCCTTGGGCCCGCCCCACTCACCGGCGGTCAGCCACATGCCGTCCCGCGCGAACACCTCACGCTCGTGCGCGAAGTAGATCTCGGGCAGCTCGATGCCCTCACGGGCGATGTACTGCCAGACGTCCAGCTCGGTCCAGTTGGACAGCGGGAACACACGGACGTGCTCGCCGGCTGCGTGCCGCCCGTTGTAGAGGTTCCACAGCTCGGGCCGCTGGCGGCGCGGGTCCCACTGCGAGAACTCGTCCCGCAACGAGAACACCCGCTCCTTGGCGCGGGCCTTCTCCTCGTCCCTGCGTCCGCCGCCGAAGACCGCGTCGAACTTCTCGCTCTGGATCTTCTCGGTGAGCGGGAGGGTCTGGAGGGGGTTGCGGGTGCCGTCGGGGCGTTCGCGCAGCACACCGCGGTCGATGTAGTCCTGTACGGAGGCCACATGGAGGCGCAGCCCATGTGCGGTCACCACACGGTCCCGGTACTCAAGGACCTCGGGGAAGTTGTGTCCGGTGTCCACATGCAGCAGCGAGAACGGCACCGGCGCGGGCGCGAACGCCTTCAGCGCGAGGTGCAGCATGACGATGGAGTCCTTGCCGCCGGAGAAGAGAATCACCGGCCGCTCGAACTCACCCGCCACCTCACGGAAGATGTGCACCGCCTCGGAC
>NZ_JNWO01000039.1 GCF_000716435.1 Streptomyces xylophagus | reverse complement strand
TACTGCAGGGGGGACCCTGTGGGAGAGTAGGACGCCGCCGAACAAATATTGCGAAAACCCCTGTACCGTTTATTCGGTACAGGGGTTTTCTGCGTTTAGGGTCAGCAGTATGCGCTATGACCTCGTGATCTTCGACAACGACGGTGTCCTCGTCGACAGCGAGCCGATCTCCAACAAGCTCCTGGCCGGCTATCTCACGGAACTCGGGCATCCGACCTCCTACGAGGAGTCCCTCCGCGACTACATGGGTGCCGCGATGCACCGCGTGCACGACCTGGTCGAGGAGCGGACCGGGCAGCGGTTGCCGGACGACTTCGACGATGTCTTCCATGCTCGTGTGTTCGCCGCGTTCGAGCGGGAGTTGAAGCCGGTCGCCGGGGCCGTCGACGTACTGGAGAGGCTGGTCGCGGACGGGGTGCCGTACTGCGTGGCGTCGTCCGGGAGTCATGAGCGGATTCGGGTGGGGCATCGGACGACCGGGCTGGACCAGTGGTTCGAGGAGGAGTGGGTCTTCAGCTCCGAGGACGTGGGGCGGGGGAAGCCGGCGCCGGATCTGTTCCTGTACGCGGCCGAGCGGATGGGCGTCGTACCGGAGAAGTGTGTGGTCGTAGAAGACAGTCCGTTGGGGGTGCGGGCTGCTGTGGCGGCCGGGATGGATGTGTACGGGTTCACCGCGATGACGCCTGCTGAGCGGCTCTCCGGGGCTAACCAACTCTTCAGTGATATGCGGGAGTTGCCTGACCTGCTCGTCTGACATTTGTCATGCTGAGGTCCGGACGATCAATGCCTTTGCCGCGCTGACCCTCTTCGTGTCGTCGGGTTGTCTCTCAGTCTCGTTGCCGGTGATCCGCGACTGATGCTCGCCAAGGACAGCGGGGTCAGCAGTGCCATCGGGATCGGGATGCTGGTGTCGGTGGCGATGGGCAGGCCGATGGGCGTGACGGCCGTCGTGAGTGGTGGTCTTGCCGCCGGGTCGATGGCGGACATGATCGCCGCCGAGGTGAAGGGTGGGAACCGCCTCTCACCTGCGGTTTTTTCTTCGCTGGTCGCCGCTCGGTAAAGATGAGCCGAATTCATCTTTGGCTGGATCTACCCACGAGTACGCCGGGGCCCTTACGCTCGCCGCCATGACAGATGTGCTGCGGCGCGGTAGGGCCTCTTTGGCGTTCAGCTTCTTCGCTCAGGGCGCCACCTTCGCGCTGCTCGTGACGCGCATTCCCGCGATCCAGGACCGGTACGGGGTCTCGGACGGGCTGCTGCCCGTCTTCCTGGCCGCCGTGCCGATCCTCGCCGGTGTCGGGAGTGTGACCACCGAACAGCTGGTGAAGCGAATACGGCCCAGCGTGCTGCTGCGCTGGTCCCAGCCCGTCGTGCTCCTGGCGCTGCTCGGGGTCGGGGCCGGCGACAACATGGCCGAACTGGCCGTCGCGCTCGGCGCGTTCGGGCTCGGCGTGGGTGCGCTGGACGCCTCGATGAACATGCTCGGGGTGAGTCTGCAGCGGACGTACGGGCGGAGCATCATGCTCAGCTTCCATGCCGCGTACAGCCTGGGCGGGATCATGGGGGCCTCGCTGGCGTGGGCCGGGGCGCACTGGCATCTCGCGCTGTGGGTGTCGTATCTGCCCGTGGTGGCGGTGTTGCTGCCGGCCGCCTTTGTGGGGAGTCGGTGGTACGTCGACGGGGGTGCGCCGGGCGGCGAGGCGGAGGGTGCGGAAGCGGGGCCACTCGTCTTCAAGTTGCTGTTGCCGCTGTGTCTGGTGATGACCTTCGCCTATATCGGGGACTCGACCGTCTCCAACTGGAGTGCGAAGTATCTGAAGGACGTGCTGGGCAGTTCGGAGCAGGTCGCGACCGTTCCGTACAACGTCTACATGGTGATGTGCCTGGTCGGGCGGGGGATCGGGGACCTCGGGGTGCGGCGGTTCGGGGCCGTGGCCGTCGTGCGGCTGGGGGCGGTGGTGGCCGCGCTGGGGTTCGCGGTGGTGGCCGTGGCGCCGGGGGCCGGAGTCGGGATGCTCGGGTTCACGCTGTTGGGGCTCGGGTTGTGTGTGCTGGTGCCGCAGACCTTCGCGGCGGCCGGGCGGTTGTTCCCGGGGGCCTCCGATACGGCGATCGCGCGGCTCAATGTCTTCAACTACGTGGGGTTCCTGATCGGTTCGCCGTTGGTGGGGGCGCTGGGCGACGCCTGGAGTTACCGCGGGGCGATGCTCGTGCCGATGGTGTTGGTGCTGGTGACGTTGGTGTACGCCCGCTCGTTCGCGCCGCACGAGGACCGATACGGTGACGGGCATGAGCGGGCGCGCACAGCTGATGTGGGACGAGGCAGTAACGGGCTATGACTTCGGTCCGGACCATCCGATGGATCCGGTCCGGCTCGACCTGACCCGGAGACTCGTCGACGCCTTCGGGCTCGACAAGGACGTGGATGTCGTAGCGGCGAAGGCTGCTGGTGATTCGACGCTGCGGCTCGTCCACCGGGAGGACTACGTCGAGGCGGTGAAGGCGGCCTCGGCTGATCCTGAGTCGGCGGACGGGGCGTATGGGCTCGGGACCATGGATGATCCTGCCTTTGCCGGGATGCATGAGGTGTCGGCGTTGATTGCCGGGCAGTCGGTGGGGGCGGCTGAGGCTGTTTGGGCCGGGGATGTGTCGCATGCCGTGAACTTCTCTGGTGGGCTGCATCATGCGATGCCGGGGGCTGCCTCAGGGTTCTGTATCTACAACGACGCCTCGCTGGCTATTGCCCGGCTGTTGGAGCTGGGGGCCGAGCGGGTCGCGTATGTCGATGTGGACGTGCATCACGGGGACGGGGTCCAGGCGGCGTTCTGGGAGGACCCCCGGGTGTTGACGATCTCCCTGCACGAGCATCCTCGGACGCTGTTCCCGCAGACCGGGTGGCCGGAGGAGACCGGGGCGGGGGCGGGGGAGGGTTCGGCGGTCAATGTGGCGTTGCCTGCCGGGACCGGGGACGCGGGGTGGTTGCGGGCCTTTCACGCTGTCGTACCGGAGTTGATCGCGGACTTTCGGCCGCAGGTGTTGGTGACGCAGCACGGGGCCGATACGCATTTCGAGGACCCGCTCGCGCATCTCGCGGTGTCGTTGGACGCGCAGCGGGCCGTGCAGGTCGCGTGTCATGAGCTGGCGCACGAGTACGCCGACGGGAAGTGGGTCGCGCTCGGTGGGGGCGGTTATGCCGTGGTGGAGGTGGTGCCGCGGTCGTGGACGCATCTTGTCGCTATTGCCGCGGGGCGGGAGATCGCGCCGGAGGCGGTGATTCCCGAGGGGTGGCGGCAGGAAGTGTTCGCGCGGACGCGGCAGTTGGGGCCGCAGCGGATGACTGATGGGCGGTGGCCGGTGGCCTACGGCGACTGGGAGTCGGGGTATGACCCCGCCGATCGTCTTGACCAGGCGGTGTTGGCTACTCGGCGGGCGGTGTTTCCGTTGCGTGGGCTGTTGGCGTAGGTGGGTGGGGGTGGACGTCCCTGGGTGCTGTGCCCCCCCCGTGCCGCCTCTCGTTTTCCGGTCGGGGCCTCCCGCAGCGGCTGCCCGGACGAGGTAGGTGTTTGCCTACCTCAGAAGTAGGTTTCGGCCCATGGTGTCTGTTGGTCCCCTCGCAGCAGCATGATCTCCAGGACACGGGGCGTGGCCTGGAGGACGAGACGAGGGGCTGATATGTGGCCGTTTCCGGTGGGCGGGTCGCTCTGGCCGCAGGGCGTGATCGGGGCTTTCATCGCGGTCTGCGCCGTGCTGGCCTTCAGAGCGGAGCAGTCGCGGGACCGGCCGGCGCGTACCGGGCGGCCGGCCGAGTGGATCGGCTGGCCGGTCGTGGCGGGGCTGGTGGGTACGGCCGCGTACGGCAGTGTGAGGGTTCTGCTGCTCGCCCTGCACAGCTCGGCCGGGTTGCCCGGCTACGTCGTCACCCTGCCGGACATGGAACCCGTCGGTCTGCCCGTGGCGTCGCTGCTGATGGCCGGCCTGCTGGCCACCGTGCTGCTCAACTCGGCGCGGGCGCCCGGACGGTGGGTGCTGCCCGTGGTCGCGGGGGTGACGGGTGAACTGCTCGAATGGACGTACTGGCTCACGTACCCCGCTGCTTCCTCCGGGCGGACACCGCTGAATGTCCTGGTGGGCAGTGTGGGTGTCCCCCTTCTCGCCGCCCTCGCTGCTACGGGTCTGGTCCGTCTGGCGAACGGCAGACCCGTACGGCTGGCCGGAGCCGACGCGGTGAGGTCCGCGCGCTGGGCCCTGCTGCTGCCCGCGGTCGTGGTGATGACAGGTCCCCTGCTCGGCCTCGATCTGTGGCAGTCCGTGCCGCCGGACGCCGGGACCGGGCCGGCAGTGGTGGCTTACCTGGCGGGGCTGGCGCTGCTGGCGGCCGTCGTGGTCGGGCTGACGCGGTGGCCGAGGGCGGCGGCGGACCTGGCGGCCCTGGGGCTGGTGGGGATCGGGGCGCACAACGTCGTGCAGAGCGGGTTCGGGCGTTACCTGGTGGTGGTGCGGAAGGTCGGCGACCCGCACGGACCGGCGCCGTCCCTCCCCGCTGAGGTGGCTCACCATGCGTCGGTCCTCGGTGGGATCGAGGGGGTGGTGCTGCTGGCCCTGGGGCTCTGGCTGCTGCCACTGACCGTACTGCCGGACGCCAGGCGGCTGTTGGGGCGGGAGCCGGATCCGGCGCTGACCCGGCGGGTGCGGGAGCTGACCGAGACACGGGCCGAGGCGGTCAACTCCGCGGCTGCGGAGCTGCGCCGGATCGAGCGCGATCTGCACGACGGCGCGCAGGGACGGCTCGTCACGATCGGGATGAACCTCAGGGTCGCCGAGGAGATGATCCACAGCAGTCCGCACGAAGCCGCCGCACTGGTCGTGGAGGCCCGCGTCGCCTCGGCGTCGGCGCTGGAGGAACTGCGCGGCCTGATCAGGGGGATGCACCCGCCGATGCTGGCCGACCGGGGCCTGGGGGAAGCGGTCCGGGCGCTGGCACTGGACCTGCCCCTGCCGTGCGAGACCGAGATCGAGCTGCCCGAACGGCTCGACGCCCCGCTGGAATCGGCCTGCTATTTCGCCGTCGCCGAGGTGGTCACCAACGCCGTCCGGCACGCCTCGGCGCGCGGCCTCCAGATCCGGATGGCCCAGGCGGACGGGCTGCTGCGCATCGAGGTGGTCGACGACGGGATGGGCGGCGCGGATCCCGCCCGGGGCAGCGGACTGGCCGGGGTGGAACGACGGCTCGCGGCCTTCGACGGCATCCTCGCGGTCAGCAGCCCGCCCGGAGGGCCGACGATCGTGGTCATGGAGGTACCGTGCGGATAGTCGTCGCGGAAGATCTCTTTCTGCTCCGGGAGGGGCTGGTCCGGCTTCTCAAGGCGCGCGGGTTCGAGATCGCGGCGGCCACCGACAGCGCGCCGGGCCTGCTCGACGCGCTGCTGGAATTCCGGCCGGACCTCGCGATCGTGGACATCAGGCTGCCGCCCACCCACACCGACGACGGACTCCGTGCGGCACTCGCCGCCCGGGAACGGATACCCGGACTGCCGATCCTGCTGCTCTCCCAGTACGTCGAGCAGATCTACGCTCAGGAACTCCTCGCCGACCAGGCGGGCGGGGTCGGCTACCTGCTCAAGGACCGGGTGTTCAGCGACGACCAGTTCGTCGACGTGATCCGTACGGTCGCCGCGGGCGGCACGGTCATGGACCCCGAAGTGGTCACCAAGCTGCTCGGCCGCCGCGGCCGTGGCGCACGCGAACCCCTCTCCAGACTGACCGAGCGGGAACGCCAGGTCTTGGAGCTCATGGCCGAGGGACGCTCCAACAGCGCCATCGCGAACCGGCTCTTCATCAGCGAGAAGGCCGTGTCCAAGCACAGCACCAGCATCTTCACCAAGCTGGAGCTCGCTCCTTCCGACGACGACAACCGGCGCGTGCTGGCCGTGCTCGCCCACCTCATGTCCGTACCGCGTGCAGACCGCTCAAGGACCGGGCGGGGCCCGGCAGTTCAGAAAACAGGGGAGGGTCCGTGACCACCACACCGTTCACGAGCCGAGACGGAATGACGCGCCGTCGCATGGTCGGGGCCGCGCTGGCAGTCGGGGCCGCCGTGCCGACCGGGGTCGCGGGCCGGGCGTGGGCGGCTTCGCCCGCCTCGGGCCCGGTGCGGCTTACCCTGCCGGCGCCCACCGGACCGTACCCGGTGGGCACGGTACCTCTGCACCTCGTCGATACTTCACGTACGGATCCCGTACTCGGCCCCGGGCATCACCGCGAGTTGATGGCCGGCGTCTGGTACCCCGCGCGTGACGTCCGGCGGTTTCCGCGGGCGCGCTGGACGTCACCCGCCGTGCTCCGGCCGCTCCTCGTGTCGGGGGGCTTCCCGGCCGATGTGGCGGTGGCGCCGCTCACGGCCGGACACGAGGGCGCACCCGTGCGGCGGCGACCGGTCGACGAACGGCTGCCCGTCGTCGTGTTCTCGCACGGCGCGCACGATCACCGGGCGGACACCACCATCGTGGTGCAGGAACTTGCCGGCCACGGGTTCGTGGTGGTCACGGTGGACCACACCTACGACGCGTTCAGCGAGATCCCCGACGGCCGGCTGACCGTCCCGGTCGACGTCCCGGCGTTGGGAGCACGCGACTTCGCCACGGACATCCTGTTCGTCCTGGACCGCGTCGACGACCTCGCAGCCGGACGCAACCCCGACGCCGAGCACAGACCGTTGCCGGCCGGCCTGCTCGGTGCCCTCGACCCCCGTCGCATCGGCATGTTCGGCTGGTCGAAGGGCGCGACGGCGACCGCCCTCGTCATGAGCGAGGACCTACGTGTCCGGGCCGGGCTGAGCCTCGACGGCCCCATGCAACCGACGGTCACCACCGACCTGGACCGGCCGTTCATGCTGATGACCGCCGCGTTCCCCCGTGCCGAGGAGCCGAGCGTCGCCGAGTTCTGGTCGCACCTGCGGGGCCGGCGGCTCAACGTCCAGGCCGACGGCGCCGTCCACTCGTCGTACGGCGACTACCAGGTGCTGATCCCGCAACTGGCGAAAGCGGTCGGGATGAGCGACGAGGACCTCCGGAGCTGGATCGGAACCCTCGCCCCGGCCCGGGCGGCACGGATCCAGCAGGCGTATCCACTCGCGTTCTTCGACCTGCACCTCCGGCACCGTCAGGGGCGCCTGCTCGACGGCCCGAACGCGGCGTTCCCAGAGGTCACGTTCATTCCATGAAGTTCAACTCGGCGCCGTCGGCGTGCTGGCTCACCAGCCCAAACGCCGGACGGGCTGGATGTGCCCGTCCGGCGTTGGATGCTTGGCCCGGTGGGTCAGCCGCAGTGGCCGGCGTCGCCGCCCGAGGCCGAGCCGATGGTGCCGTACCACTCGGCGCAGTGGCCGCGGCCGTTGATGTAGACGGGGCCGGCGTACGACGTGTACTGGCCGTTGTCGCGGACCGGGGTGCTCTCGTGGTCGGAACTGACGTTGAGTTCGACGGCCATGTAGATCTTGGCGCCGGGGGTGTTGCGGATGGTCACGGCGCAGTTCTTGCCGGTGGACTCGTTCCAGGTCAGGAAGACCTTGCCGACGTTGCCGACCGGCGTGGAGTCGATGACCTTGTAGCCGGTGCCGCAGACGCCGTTGTAGGTGGCGGCGGCTGCCGCCCTGGTGGTGGCCGCCGAGGCCGGAGCCGTGGCGGCGACCGTGCCGCCGAGCGCCAGGACGGTGAGTGCGGCAGCGGTCGTGGTGCGACGGGACAGCTTGATCATGATGTGTTCCCCCAGTTGATGACGCGTTGGTCAACTCGCTTGGGACGGTTGGTCGTTCCGTCCACGCAAGATGAGACCCGGGAACCCGTACGACAGTTGTGGTCGCTTTTGTCACTGTCCTGTCACCGGTGTTACGCCAACGGTGCGGTGTTTCCCGCATTTCCGCAGTGCACGGTGCCGGGGTCCGTCACCATCGCTCCCGTGTTGACCACCGGCGCGCTTCGCGCGCATCTGCTGGCCGCTCGGCTGGCCGGACCCGTGGCGACCTCGCGGGAGGAGAGCCTGCGGAGTTATCGGGCCTTTGCTGCCCGTGATCCCCGGGTGCTGATCGGACTCGATCCCGAATGGACGTGGGGACAGCGGGACTTGATCGAGTTGATGGCGGATAAGTGTGGGGTTTCGGCCGATCCCTCGCACACTTCCGGGCATGATGTGATCGATCCTGAGCGGACGTTGACCGCTCTGGATGCCTTCGCCGACCGGTTGGGCGCGGTAGCGCAGCGCAGCGGGCCCGTGCTCCTCGGTACCGGGCATCCGCATCGACTGCTCGGGTTCTACGCCGCGTTGGCGGACGCGCTGTCGGCGGCGGGGTGTGCTGTTCTCACCCCTGCGCATGGTCGCTGTGTCGACATAACGACCCGGTTCGGTCTACGCACCTACAACCTTGCCTACGTACGAGGTGTCGCGCTCGTCCGCGATCCGGGCCCCGAACGCCCCGGTTGTGAGCCCGGCGCACACACGCACTCACCGCTCCCGGTTCGTACCGTGCTGGGTGCGGCGGCGGAGGCCGGCGGGGTGCTTCCGGAGCTGGTGATCGGGGACCACGGATGGGTCTGCGGAGCAGGTCAGCTGGGGTTTGAGGCCATTGGGCTGGCGGATACCGACGACCCCGCGCTGTTCGTGGGGGAGGCCGAGGGGTCGGTGTCCGTCGTCGTTCCACTTGATGACGCCGTGCGGTCCGATTACTACCGGCCGCTTACCCGCTACGTACTCAATCGAGCGTGTCTGTCACAGTAGGCCGCCGATGGTCGCCGATGGGTGCACCTCTTCCCCACTCGCATCACACGCCCCTACATTGGGGAGTGAGCACGCAACGACGAAGAGTCACCGGAAGGGGAAGCCGGTGACCGTCGAGTGCGGAAGGTTCAGGTGTGTCATGGCTGCAGCTGGCGAGAGGCCTCTGAACGAGGTTCAGTTCCTTACCGTGGCGGAGGTCGCCTCGGTGATGCGAGTGTCGAAGATGACCGTGTACCGGTTGGTGCACAGCGGTCATCTGCCCGCTATCCGGGTGGGGCGGTCCTTCCGCGTCCCCGAGCAAGCGGTACACGAGTACCTTCGCGAGAGTTATGTGGGGGTGGAGACAGCCTGAGGCGATCCCTCGATTACGACCTCAGCGCTCGGACGGGTAGGCTGGCCCCTTGTAGGTCGTATGGGCCCATGATGCCCAGCACCGAGTGATGAGAAGTGAGCGAGGGTAGTCGTGGGCTCTGTTATCAAGAAGCGGCGCAAGCGGATGGCTAAGAAGAAGCACCGCAAGCTGCTGAAGCGCACGCGCGTTCAGCGTCGCAACAAGAAGTAGGCGACGCAGCGCCGCGAGAGCGTCTCCTGTGGCCCCCCACCGAATTCGGTGGGGGGCCACAGTTATGCCCGTGTCCGTGTCATGTGCCGAATGTGGGTACTCGGGTTCTCGTGCGTCAGGCGGTCATCACAGCGCAACACCCAACCGCTAGGTTGGCCGCATACGGGTAACTCAAAAGGAAGGCGCTGATCTTGGGGAAGGTCGTGCTCGTGACCGGAGCGGCCCGTCAGTTGGGGGGCCGGTTCGTACGACGCATTCAGCGTGACCCGGAGGTCGACCGGGTGATCGCCGTGGACGCGGTCGTGCCCGGGCACCATCTCGGGGGCGCGGAGTTCATCCAGGCCGACATCCGGCAGCCCACCATCGCGCGCGTGCTCGCCGAGTCGGGCGCCGACACGGTCGTCCACATGGACGTGACGGGCACCGCGCTGGGCAGCGGCAGCCGGACCACGGTCAAGGAGACCAACGTCATCGGCACCATGCAGCTCCTCGGCGCCTGCCAGAAGTCGCCGGTGGTGAAGCGGCTGGTGGTGAAGTCCAGTACGAACGTCTACGGCTCGGCACCGCGCGACCCGGCCGTCTTCACCGAGGGCACCCCGCCGAAGTCCCTGCCGAGCGGCGGCTTCGCGAAGGACACCGTCGAGGTCGAGGGATATGTGCGCGGCTTCGCCCGCCGCCGGCCCGACGTCGCGGTGTGCGTGCTGCGGTTCGCCAACATCCTTGGTCCTACGGCGGATTCGCCGCTCGCGTCGTACTTCTCGCTGCCGGTCCTGCCGACGGTGTTCGGCTACGACCCGCGGCTGCAGTTCGTCCACGAGGACGATGTGATCGAGGTGTTGCGGATCGCCTCGCACGACCCGGAGCGGGGCACGCTCAACAGCGGCACCTTCAACATCGCCGGGGACGGCGTCCTGTTGCTCTCCCAGTGCTCGCGGCGCCTGGGCCGCCCGACGGTGCCGCTGCTGCTTCCCGCGGTCACCTGGGCCGGTTCCCTGGTGCGTACGCTGGGGATGACGGACTTCTCCCCCGAACAGATCCGGTTGCTCACCCACGGCCGGGTCGTCTCGACGGTCCAGATGCGCGAGACGCTGGGGTACGGGCCGAAGTACACGACCGCCGAGACCTTCGCGGACTTCGCGCGCAGCCAGGGCCCGGGGCTGCTGCCGCCGCAGGTCCTCGCGGGGGCCGTCGACCGGATCGCCGCGCTGTCCCGGCCGGGCAGTGGCCACCCCCCGACGCCGAGCGCCAACTGAGGAGCGCATCAACGATGGCGGATGCCAAGGTCATTCCGTTCGACGACGACCGGTCCCGTGCGAACAACGTGCAGCGGCCGCAGCGGCGCCGGAGCGCGGGGAACCGACGCAAGAACGGCGAGCCCGCGCTGGTCCGTGAGGTCCAGCCCCTGCCCGGCCAGCACTTCGCGCAGGATGATGTTCCTGTGACGCGTGAGGAGCAGGAGCCGGAGCAGGCCCCGGACGACGAGGTCGGCCAGGGCGGGCAGAGCGGCCTGGAGCGCCGTATCGCCCACGGCCTGTCCTTCCTGCGCCGCCGGCTGACCGGGGACTACGACGTCGACGACTTCGGCTACGACGAGGAGCTCACCGACGAGGTCCTGATGCCGGCGCTGCGCCCGGTGTACGAGAAGTACTTCCGGGTCGAGGTCAAGGGCATCGAGAACATCCCGGCGGAGGGCGGCGCGCTGATCGTCGCCAACCACTCCGGGACGCTGCCGCTGGACGGCGTGATGATGCAGATCGCCGTCCACGACAACCACCCCGCGGCCCGTCACCTCCGCCTCCTCGCGGCGGACCTCGTCTTCATGCTGCCGGTGGTCAACGAACTCGCCCGCAAGGCCGGTCACACGCTCGCCTGCGCGGAGGACGCCGAGCGCCTGCTCGCGCGCGGCGAACTTGTCGGTGTGATGCCGGAGGGCTTCAAGGGCATCGGCAAGCCGTTCAGCGAGCGCTACAAGCTCCAGCGGTTCGGCCGGGGCGGCTTCGTCTCCACGGCCCTGCGCCAGGGCACGCCGATCATCCCGTGCTCGATCGTGGGCGCGGAGGAGATCTACCCGATGATCGGCAACTCGAAGACCCTGGCCCGCATCCTGGGCTTCCCGTACTTCCCGATCACGCCCACGTTCCCCTGGCTGGGCCCGTTGGGCGCGATCCCGCTCCCCACGAAGTGGACCATCCAGTTCGGCGAGCCGATCCCCACGGACGGCTACCCGCCGGAGGCGGCCGAGGACCCGATGCTGATGTTCAACCTCACGGACCAGGTGAGGGAGCAGATCCAGCACACGCTGTACAAGTTGCTGGTGCAGCGGCGGTCGGTGTTCTTCTAGAGTTTTTTGGCTGCGGGCCGGTGGGGGCTTGTCGCGCAGTTCCCCGCGCCCCTAAAAGCAAAGACGATGGGCGCCCCTCGCTAGAGGGGCGCCCCAACTTGCCTTTACGTACTGCTAGTTCGCGTCCTCGCTGTCGATGCCCAAGCCCGGCAGCAACCCCGGGAGCAGCGGCGGCAGTGTGACGTCCGGTTCTGTGATCGAGGGCTTGCTCGTGGACGGGGACGCCGTGCCCGAGGACTTCGGGGGGTCCAGGAGGCCGCCCGTGTTGCCGTCGAGGAGGCCGTCGCCGGTGGTGGACTCGCTGGGGGTGCTGGAGTGGCCGGTCTCCGCGGAGCCGTCGGTCGTGCTCGGGGGCGTCGAGCGGTGGGAGCCCGTCGAGCCGCCCGTGGACGTCGTACCGGGAGCGCGGTGTTTGCCTGTTCCACCGCCGCTGGTCTTCGCCGGAGGCTGGGGGAGCAGGGACTGGAGCGGGGCGACCTCTTCGTCTATGGCGTCGAAGACCGAGGAGACCTGGTCGCTGACGTCGCCGAGCTGGACGGGGAGGCGGTCGCGCAGGGCGCCCCAGGCCTCGCGGTGCGAGCGGGAGAACGCGGAGAGGGCCTGGATGGGGCCCAGCGAGTTCGGGTCCTGCTCGTACGCCTCGTGCAGCAGGCGGTGGCCCTCGGACGCGTCGTGCGTCATCCCGGACAGCGTGCGGCGGATCTCGCCGAGCTGCTCGTGGTCGAGGTGGCCGCCGCGGTCCCGCTCGATCAGCCGGCGTGCCTCGCTCAGGCGGTTGGACGCCTGGTCGAGGTAGGCCACACCGCGCTGGTCGTCGCCGTCGGACAGGTAGTTGAGCTTGAAGTCCTCGATGCCGCGCTTCAGGCCGTAGAGCGAGTCGCCGGGCAGGGCACCCGAGCTCGCCGCGGCCACTCCGCCGAAGGCACCCGCGGCGACCCCGACACTCAGGCCGCCGGCCGCGAGGCCCTTGCTGAGCCGGGACCGCGGTCGCAGCTTGCCCAGACCGGTGGCCCGGTGAGCGCCCCGGGACCGGTGGGAACGCTGCTCCGGTACCGAAGGTTCTGGTGCCTCGCCTTGCAGCATGGCCTCGAACGCGGCGACCAGCTGGGCCCGCTGGACGACCTTGACCTCGGGGTCCAGTACGGGTTTGGGCAGCTCGCCGAGACCGGTGGCGAAGGCCAGCATGCGGCCCTGCTCGGTCTGTTCCGCAGCAGTCGGGGCCGGGGCCGGTCCTTCGGACTGCTCGGCCGCCGTACCCCGGTCGGACTGCTCCTCATCCAGGGCCTGGGCGAAGGCGTTCGCCCGCCGGTGCGCCGATACGTTCGCGATCACTGGCGGCACCTCCTCTCGTCATGACGGTCGACTCCCCAGGGGGTCCTGAGGGTTGCACAGCCTGACCGCATCCACACGATCGAGTGATCGGGGTGGGTCAGGTCGTGACCACAGGGAGCCTGTATCCCGCACAACGAGTGGCGCGGCACTTGGGTTACGGACGACGGATGATCCGACCGCGAACTCAACGGACTTTCACTGAGCGCGAGTTGGGCGCTACCGAACGTGTGCCGTCAGCGGGCGTCGTCCGGGAGGAGCCGCGCGAGAGTGCGCACGGCCCGGTACTGGAGGGTCTTGATCGCACCCTCGTTCTTGCCCATCACCCGGGCGGTCTCCGCGACGGAGAGGCCCTGCAGGAAGCGGAGCGTGACGCACTCCTGCTGCTGGGGGTTGAGCCGTCGTACGGCGTCGAGCAGGGCCGCGTTCGACAGGGACTCCAGGACGGAGTCCTCGGGGGAGCGCTCGACCTCGTTGGCGTCGAGCATCTCGCCGGTGGTCACTTCCAGCCGGAAGCGGCTCGACTTGAAGTGGTCGGCGACCAGGTTGCGGGCGATCGTCACGAGCCAGGCGCCGAAATCCCGACCCTGATAGGTGAACGTGCCGATGCGGCGCAGGGCGCGCAGAAAGGTCTCGCTGGTGAGGTCCTCGGCGGTGGCTTTGCCTCCCACTCGGTAGTAGATGTACCGGTACACAGTGTCGCTGTACTGGTCGTAGAGGCGGCCGAAGGCGTCGGCTTCGCCGGCCTGGGCACGCTCCACGAGGTCCATCATCCGGGCGCTGTCGCTGTCAGCGGCCGGACGGCGTGCGGTGGCGGCGCCGGCCGAGCGCCCTCGTCTGCCCACCGCGGCGCCACCGTCGGCCAGTGCGTAGCACGGACCGACGGGTGCGGTGGTGGCGAAGGCGGCGGGGACGGCGTACGCGGTGGGGACGAAGCCGCGCAACAGGTCTTGGACCGTTGCGCGCAGCGTAGCCAGGCCCGAGGCGTCAACCCCGACGTGTGGGTACACGGGACTCCCAGAGGCAGAGCTTCCATCACGTGCAGTACCGGAACATTCACCCGTCGTAGCGACGGAGGGGTACCGGATTGCGTCTGAGGAGAATAACGCTTCGTGCAGGCACTGCTACACCCAGTTGCTCAAATCATCGATTACGTCGCTTCTGTAACCGGTTGACGCCCGATCAAGTACCGCAGAGTGACCGGTTGTTGATCAGAACGGTCCGAATTCAGTCAGGGACCGGGGCGTGTTGTGGCCGTGTGCAGCCAACGTGACTGGACAGGGGGTTACGCGGGTACGACCCGTGGATTGGCTGTGTTTACCGCGTCACCGGCGTCGGCGGTGCAATGCGATCGCCGCGGCCGTGCCACCGGCCACCGCGCCCACGCCTGCCGCCGCCGGGATGCCGACCTTGGCCGCCTTGCGGGCCGTTCGGTAGTCGCGCAGCCGCCAGTCCAGCTCGCGCGCGTGCTTGCGCAGCTTGGAGTCCGGGTTGATGGCGTAGGGGTGGCCGACCAGCGAGAGCATCGGGATGTCGTTGTGCGAGTCGCTGTACGCGGCGCAGCGGGACAGGTCCAGGCCCTCCGCCGCCGCCAACGCCCTTACGGCCTCCGCCTTCGCGGGGCCGTGCAGCGGTTCGCCGACCAACTTGCCGGTGTAGACGCCGTCGACGGACTCGGCGACCGTGCCGAGCGCGCCGGTGAGGCCGAGGCGGCGGGCGATCACATTGGCGATCTCCACCGGGGCGGCTGTGACGAGCCACACCTTCTGACCCGCGGCGAGGTGCGCCTCGGCGAGGGCGCGGGTGCCGGGCCAGATGCGCTCGGCCATGTACTCGTCGTAGATCTCCTCGCCGATCGACTGGAGTTCGGCGACGCGGTGGCCCTTGACGATGGACAGCGCGGAGTCGCGCGCCTCCTGCATGTGCTCGGGGTCCTCGGAGCCGGCGAGCCTGAACCACGCCTGCTGCCAGGCGAACTTGAGGAGGTCGCGGGTCTCGAAGAACTTCCGTTTGTGCAGGCCGCGGCCGAAGTGGAAGATCGACGCGCCCTGCATGACGGTGTTGTCGAGGTCGAAGAAGGCCGCGGCTCTGTCGTCGCCGAGGACAGGGAACTCCGGTTCCTGCGCGTCTTTGGAGAGCGCATCGGCGTCCTGTATGTCCTGGACGTCCTGCGACGACTTGCGCGCTGCCTCCGCAGAGGCCTCGCCTGCCAACACACTGCGCGCCGTGGCGGAGCGCCTACGGGGAGTGAGCCATCCGAGAGCGGCCATGTCGTGAGCATAGCCAGTTTGTTCGGTGGTTCCGGAGCCGAGAGGTTCGGAGGCTGTGAACTCTCCGCGACCGGGCCGTTAAAGAAGTCCTCGGACGGCGTGAGAATGGTGCGCATGAGTCATCTCGTCACCCTCATCCAGAAGCCCGGCTGTCATCTGTGCGAGGACGCGCAGCTCGTCGTCGAGAAGGTGTGCGCCGACCTCGGAGTCCCCTGGGAACAGAAGGACATCACCGAGGACCAGCGTCTCCACGACGAGTACTGGGAGCAGATTCCGGTCGTTCTCGTCGATGGCAAACAACACACGTTCTGGCGGGTGGACGAGGGGCGGTTGCGCCGGGAACTGACCAAGTAGTTCAACGCGCACCGGAACGTCGCTTAGGATCGACGGCGGTTTGGTCTCGGGGGCGGGAATTACGAGGAGTGTGGCGGTTTTGCCCCCTGGAATGCGCCTGGGACGCGTGTGCGTGACCCCGGTCACGTTGGCCGGGCAAATCGGACACCATCTTTGTGCACGCGTTCACAAAGACATAGCCTGCTTCCGACGGGGCGGTCTGGGTACGTGTGACCGCCCACAGCCCCGCTCTACCCGCAGGAGCACCGTGGCAACTGGCCGAACTCACCGACCGGCGAGCCGTAGCCGAGGGATTCCCGAGGCCACCGTCGCCCGTCTCCCGCTGTACCTCCGCGCGCTGACCGGACTCTCGGAGCGCTCGGTACCCACGGTCTCCTCCGAGGAGCTCGCGGCCGCCGCCGGGGTCAACTCCGCGAAGCTGCGCAAGGACTTCTCCTACCTCGGTTCCTACGGCACCCGCGGTGTGGGCTACGACGTCGAGTACCTCGTCTACCAGATCTCCCGCGAACTGGGCCTGACCCAGGACTGGCCGGTCGTGATCGTCGGCATCGGAAACCTCGGCGCCGCCCTCGCCAACTACGGCGGGTTCGCCTCCCGCGGCTTCCGCGTCGCCGCCCTCATCGACGCCGACCCGGCGATGGCCGGCAAGCCCGTCGCGGGCATCCCGGTGCAGCACTCGGACGAGCTCGAGAAGATCGTCAGCGACAACGGCGTCTCCATCGGCGTCATCGCCACCCCCGCCGGTGCCGCCCAGCCGGTCTGCGACCGGCTCGTGGCCGCCGGTGTCACGTCCATCCTGAACTTCGCGCCGACCGTGCTGACCGTCCCGGACGGCGTCGACGTCCGCAAGGTCGACCTCTCCATCGAGCTGCAGATCCTCGCCTTCCACGAGCAGCGCAAGGCCGGCGAGGAGGCCGCGGCGGCAGCCGACGGCGCGCACGCGGCCGCCGCGCACCGGGGCGACTCCGCCGAGCAGGGCCCTGACGGGGACGTCCCCGCCGTGATGCCGGCATGAGTCTCCTCGTCGTCGGGCTGAGCCATCGCAGCGCGCCGGTCAGTGTCCTGGAGCGGGCGACGCTGAACGCGGACGCCCAGTTCAAGCTTCTCCAGGACACGGTCGCCGCCGAACCGGCCGCCGAGGCCGCGGTGTTGGCCACCTGCAACCGCATCGAGCTCTACGCCGACGTGGACAAGTTCCACGCGGGTGTCGCCGAGTTGTCCACGCTGCTGGCCCAGCACAGCGGGGTCGGCCTGGACGAGCTCACTCCTTATCTCTACGTGCACTACGAGGACCGGGCCGTCCACCACCTCTTCTCGGTGGCCTGCGGTCTCGACTCGATGGTGGTCGGCGAGGGCCAGATCCTCGGCCAGATCAAGGACTCGCTGGCCAAGGCGCAGGAACTGCACTCCGCCGGGCGGCTGTTGAACGAGCTGTTCCAGCAGGCCCTCAGAGTCGGCAAGCGCGCCCACTCCGAGACCGGCATCGACCGTGCGGGCCAGTCCCTGGTCACCTTCGGCCTTCAACAGCTCTCTTCCGGTACGGCAGTTGAGGCCTGGGCGAAGGGGAAACGCGCCCTGGTGATCGGCGCCGGCTCCATGTCGTCGCTGGCCGCCGCGACCCTCGCCCGCGCCGGGGTCGCCGAGATCGTCGTCGCCAACCGCACGTCCGACCGCGCCGAGCGCCTCGCCCAGATCATCACCGAGAGCCCCGAAACGGACGTGTCGGCCCGCGCGGTACCGATGGATTCGGTGCCGTTCGAGCTGACACGTGCCGATGTGGCCGTGTCCTGCACGGGCGCGACGGGGCTGGTCCTGGCGGCCGAGACGGTCGCCGGAGCGGTCGAGGGCCGGGTGTCGCAGGACGCGACGGTCGGTCGGACGGCGGTGAAGGACGACGTACGCGAAACGCTTCCGCCGACCTCCGTCGGGGCCGAGGACGGCTGTCCGCTGGACCTTTCCGCGGTGCAGGGGGCGACCGGCTTCTCCGTGATGGGGGAGGCCGCCGTGGCCGGGATGGACGCGGCGACGCTCGAGCAGCACGCGGCCTGGGCCGGGGGTACCGCCCTTGACCGGCGTGAGGCGGCCCGGCGTACGCCCGAGGCCGAGGCGGAGACCATCGCCGAACTCGCCGCCATGGCCGCGACCGTCGGACGCATTCCCGAGCGGCGCAGGCCCGAGCCCGTCGCCCAGATCCCGCGCCCCGCGCCGGTGTTGTCGTTCCTCGACCTCGCGATGCCGCGTGACGTCGACGCGGCCGTGCACCGGCTGGCCGGGGTGCGGCTGGTGGACATCGAGTCGCTCGCCGAGGCCTCGGCGGACGCACCGATGGCGGCGGACGTGGACGCGGTCCGGCGTATCGTCTCCGACGAGGTCGCGGCCTTCGGGGCAGCCCAGCGGGCCGCGCACATCACGCCGACCGTGGTCGCCCTGCGCGCCATGGCCGCCGAGGTCGTGGCGGGCGAGATCGCCCGGCTCGACGGACGGCTGCCCGGCCTCGACGACAAGCACCGCGCCGAGATCACGCAGACCGTACGACGGGTCGTCGACAAGCTGCTGCACGCGCCGACCGTACGGGTCAAGCAGCTCGCGGCCGAGCCCGGCGGCGCCGGGTACGCGGACGCGCTGCGCACCCTGTTCGACCTCGACCAGGAGACGGTGGCCTCCGTCTCCCGGGCCGAAGAAGACTCTGAGAACGAGAACAGCAAGAACCGAGGGCTCGCATGAGTAGCAAGACACTGAGACTGGGGACGAGGCGAAGCAGACTCGCCCTGGCCCAGTCCGGGTTGGTGGCGGACGCCGTGAGCCAGGTGACCGGACGGCCCGTCGAGCTCGTCGAGATCACCACCTACGGCGACACCTCCCGCGAACACCTCGCGCAGATCGGCGGCACGGGAGTCTTCGTGACCGCGCTGCGCGACGCGCTGCTCGGCGGTGAGGTCGACTTCGCGGTTCATTCGCTGAAGGACCTGCCGACCGCGCAGCACCCGGAACTGGCGCTCGCCGCCGTCCCGGAGCGCGAGGACCCGAGGGACGTGCTCGTCGCCCGGGACGCCCTGAAGTTCACCGACCTGCCCCGCGGGGCACGCATCGGTACGGGCTCCCCGCGCCGCACGGCCCAGCTGAACGCGTACGCGCGCAGCCACGGCCTCGACATCGAGACGGTCCCGATCCGCGGGAACATCGACACCCGGATCGGCTTCATACGGGACGGTGAGCTGGACGCCGTAGTCCTGGCCGCCGCCGGACTGAGCCGGATCGGCCGGCTCGACGAAGTGACCGACTTCCTGTCGGTCGACACGGTTTTGCCCGCCCCCGGCCAGGGGGCCCTGGCGATCGAGTGTGCCGCGGACAACGCGGACCTCATCGCGGCGCTCGGTGAGCTCGACGACCCGTTCACGCGGGTCGCCGTGACCGCCGAACGGTCCCTGCTCGCCGCCCTGGAGGCCGGCTGCTCCGCCCCTGTGGGCGCGCTGGCCGACCTTCTGGCCGACGGGCAGATTGTCAAGGAAATGCGCCTGCGCGGGATAGTCGGCACGACCGACGGTTCGCGTACGGTGCAGCTGTCCACCACCGGTCCCGTGCCCGAGACGCATGACCAAGCACTGGCGCTCGGTCGCGAACTCGCCGCCGAGATGCTTGCCCAGGGCGCGGCCGGTCTGATGGGGGAGCAAGCCAAGTGAGCCCCACCACTCTTCCCGCCGGTCCTGAACACGGGCACGTCACCTTCCTGGGTGCCGGACCCGGAGATCCGGGACTGCTCACACTGCGCGCCGTAGAGGCGCTGGCGAACGCGGACGTCCTCGTCGCCGAGCACGAGGTGCTCGACGTCGTACGTCCGCACGCCCGACCCGGCGTTGCCGTCGTGCATCCGGATCCGAGTCCCTCTTCGGACTCGTTCCCGGGCACAGGCACGCCTCAACTAACGGTTGTTGACGGTGCGTCAACAACCGTTGGCCTACCCGCTGTGCGGGATGCGGCACATCTTGTCATGGAGGCCGCGAGGGGCGGCAGGCGGGTCGTGCGTGCGGTGTCCGGGGACCCCGGACTAGATACGTACGCCGCCGAGGAAATGCTCGCCTGCGTCGCCGCGGGTGTGCCTTTCGAGGTCGTCCCCGGTGTCGCCGCGGCCGTCGGCGTCCCCGCGTACGCCGGTGTCCCGCTGCGGGACGCGCAGGGTGCGGACGTCCGGTTCGTCGACGCCCGTACCGCGTCGGACCGCTGTTGGACGGAGGTGGGGGCGTCGGACGGCACGGTGGTCGTGTCGACGTCCCTGGACTCCGTGGCTTCGGCCGCCGGCGAGCTGGTGGCTGCGGGCCGTAAGCCCGATACGCCCATGACCGTCACAGTGGCTGGTACGACCACTCGTCAGCGGACCTGGTCCGCGACGCTCGGCACCATCGCGCAGACGCTGAAGCAGGCGAAGGTGCTGCCCTCGCCTGAAGGTGGCCGGCCGGTGATAGCCGTGGTCGGTGAGCGTTCCGCCGCCGCCCAGCGCGACCAGTTGTCGTGGTTCGAGTCCAAGCCGCTGTTCGGCTGGAAGGTCCTCGTCCCGCGTACGAAGGAGCAGGGGGCTGCGCTCTCCGACCAGCTGCGTTCGTACGGGGCCGTGCCGCACGAGGTGCCGACGATCGCCGTCGAGCCGCCGCGGACGCCTCAGCAGATGGAGCGGGCGGTCAAGGGGCTCGTGACCGGGCGGTACGAGTGGATCGCCTTCACCTCGGTGAACGCGGTCAAGGCCGTGCGGGAGAAGTTCGAGGAGTACGGGCTCGATGCGCGGGCGTTCGCCGGCATCAAGGTTGCTGCTGTGGGTGAGCAGACGGCCAAGGCGCTCGTTGCCTTCGGCGTGAAGCCGGATCTTGTGCCGAGCGGGGAGCAGTCTGCGGCCGGGTTGCTTGAGGACTGGCCTCCGTACGACCCCGTTTTCGATCCGATCGACCGGGTGTTCCTGCCCCGTGCGGACATCGCTACGGAGACGTTGGTCGCCGGGCTCATCGAGCTCGGGTGGGAGGTCGATGACGTGACCGCCTACCGGACCGTGCGGGCCTCGCCGCCGCCTGCGGATACGCGGGAGGCGATCAAGGGGGGTGGCTTTGATGCCGTTCTCTTTACGTCGTCTTCTACGGTGCGGAACCTGGTGGGTATCGCCGGGAAGCCGCACAACGTCACGGTCATCGCGTGCATCGGTCCTGCTACGGCGAAGACCGCTGAGGAGCATGGGCTGCGGGTGGATGTGATGGCTCCGGAGCCGTCTGTGCAGAAGTTGGCTGAGGCGTTGGCGAACTTTGGGTTGCGGAGGCGCGCGGCGGCTCAGGAGGCGGGCGATCCTGTTACGCGGCCGAGTGAGCGTCGGCCGGGGGCTCGGCGGCGTCGGACGACCTGAGGTTGTGGAGTGAGGTTGCGGTGAGTGGGGGCGTGGGTCCGTGGGGGCTGCGCCCCCACACCCCGCTTCGGCCCTGAAGGGGCCTCGTCCTCAAACGCCGGACGGGCTGAGATATAGCGGCCGGTGTTTGCAGGGCGCCGGATGGGCTGGGTGTGGTGGCGTGCGCTGGAAAGGGATCGGACGGGCTGGATGATGCCGACCGGGGCTGGAAAGTGCACGAAGTGCGTCGAGATGTGCACCGACTTGGCGCGCCCCGATCACCGACTCCCCGTCGGCAAATGCGCCCCCGCCCCAGGCGTAGCGTAGATGTCATGACGACGTACGGATCCTTCCCCGGCTCGCGGCCCCGGCGGCTGCGGACCACCCCCGTCATGCGGCGCATGGTCGCTGAGACGCGGTTGCATCCTGCTGACTTCATCCTCCCGGCGTTCGTGCGCGAGGGTGTGTCCGAGCCGGTGCCGATCTCCTCGATGCCCGGGGTCGTGCAGCACACGCGGGACAGTCTGAAGAAGGCTGCCGCTGAGGCGGTGGCCGCCGGGATCTCCGGGATCATGCTGTTCGGGGTGCCGGAGGAGAGCAAGAAGGACGCCCTCGGGACGGCGGGGACCGACCCGGACGGGATTCTGCAGGTCGCCCTTCGCGATGTGCGGGCCGAGGTCGGGGACGAACTCCTCGTCATGTCCGATCTGTGTCTCGACGAGACCACCGACCACGGGCATTGCGGCGTGCTTGATGAGCACGGGCGCGTCGACAATGACGCCACCCTTGAGCGGTATGCCGAGATGGCCCAGGTGCAGGCCGACGCGGGGGCCCATGTCGTGGGGCCGAGCGGGATGATGGACGGGCAGATCGGGGTCGTCCGGGACGCGCTCGACCAGATCGGGCGTGAGGACGTCGCGATCCTCGCCTACACCGTCAAGTACTCGTCCGTGTTCTTCGGCCCGTTCCGCGAGGCCGTCGGTTCCTCGCTCAAGGGGGACCGTAAGACGTACCAGCAGGACCCGGCCAACGCCCGTGACGCGCTGCGGGAGTTGGCGCTCGACCTGGAGGAGGGCGCCGACATGGTGATGGTGAAGCCGGCGGGACCCTATCTGGACATCCTGGCCAAGGTCGCCGAGGTCTCGGACGTGCCCGTCGCCGCCTACCAGATCTCCGGCGAGTACTCGATGGTCGAGGCCGCCGCCGAGAAGGGCTGGGTCGACCGGGACCGCGCGATCTTCGAGACGCTGACCGGGATCAAGCGGGCCGGGGCGCGGAACATCCTGACGTACTGGGCGGTGGAGGCGGCGCAGAAGCTGCGCGACTGAGGCCCGCCGATCGCCGGTCGGTCGGCAACGCTTCGAGATCGTTCCGGCGTCGGGGCGATCTCGGTCGGGGGCGTGAAGGGGCCTTGGCTCGAATTCGTTGGTGGTCATGGGCTGTTGTGTCCCGATAGGGCCGCTCGTGTCCCGCGCTTATATGGATTTGACGCGTCCGCATCAGTGTCCTTACCTTCTGCGCCTGGCCTGATCCGTTCTGGATGGTCCGAACGTCGATCCCTGGGGGACACCATGAGCTGGTACATCGAGGCACTGAAGAAGTACGCGGTATTCAGCGGGCGCGCGCGTCGTAAGGAGTACTGGCTGTTCGGCCTGTTCTCCGGGCTCATCGCCCTCGTGCTGGTCGTCGTCGCCCTGGTGGCCCAGTCGTCGGCCCTCTTCGCCCTCGTGGGCGTCTACTACCTCGGCACCCTGCTGCCCAGCCTGGGCGTCAGCGTCCGTCGCCTGCACGACACGGGCCACTCCGGCTGGTGGCTGTTCTTCTACCTCGTCCCGATCGCCGGCCCGATCACGCTGCTGGTCTTCAACTGCACCGACAGCGCGCCCGGCCCCAACGCGTACGGCCCGAACCCGAAGGAAGCCGCCGCGATTCCGGCGCACGTCTGATCGCACGCGCTCCGAGGCCCGTCAGGGCGTGGACCCCGCTGAGGTGGGGTTCACGCCCGACGGGCCTTCGTCGCGTACGCCCATGCCGTCCTTGCATCCCGAGAGCAGCAGTGCCGCGGTGAGCACGGCCGTCGTGGTGGCCAGGACACGGACGCGGATACGGGTGCGGGTGCGGGTGTGGATGCGGGTGTGGATGCGGGTGGTGCGGGCCGGCATGGGTCTCCCCTGTGGAAGCGAAGCGTCATCGGGTGCAGCTTGGGTCGTCGTGCCGGGTGGGCGCTACGGCTGTTACCGGATTCGGGACGCCGGGACCGTCCCGCTCGCGCTGACCTGCGGGGATGCCGGGTCTCCCGGGCACGTCGCGGGACGCCGGGAAGGGGGCCGTCGCCCGTCCCTCCGACTTGGGCACCATCAAGTCCCGGTGGGAGTTAGGTTGTTGACCACTGCACTTGATGAACACTGCTCCGGTTGTCCTTCGAACGACCCACTCTTCCGGGAGACGCCCATGTCCGGTGACGCCCTCAGCCAAGACCCCGCCGAGCTGAGAAGGAGGATCGACACCACCAAGGCGCACCCGGCCCGTGTCTACGACGTCTTCCTCGGCGGCAAGGACAACTACCCCGTCGACCGCGAGGCCGCGGCCGCCGCGCTCGCCGCCAACCCGCGCGGCTATCTCGACGTACGGCACAACCGGGACTTCATGCGCCGCGCGGTCACCCGGCTGTCGCAGGAGCACGGGGTGCGCCAGTTCCTCGACATCGGCACCGGGCTGCCCACCGCGGAGAACGTGCACCAGATCGCCCAGGGCATCGACCCCGAGTCGCGGATCGTCTACGTCGACAACGACCCGGTGGTCCTCGCGCACGCCCGCGCGCTGCTGACCAGCAGCCCCGAGGGCCGTACCGACTACATCGACGCCGACCTGCGCCGCCCGGACGACATCCTCGAACAGGCCGCCAAGACCCTCGACTTCAACGAGCCGATCGCCCTGCTGCTGGTGGCGATCCTGCACTTCGTCGAGGACGAGGAGGCGTACCCGCTGGTGCGGGAGCTGGTGGACGTGCTGCCCGCCGGCAGCCACGTGGTGCTCAGTCATCTCACCGACGAGATGCATCCGATCCCGACCCGTGCGGTCCAACGGACGTACACGGAGCGGGGGTTCACCTTCGTGTTCCGTACTAAGGACGAGGTCGAGCGGTTCTTCACCGAGACCCCGGGCATCACGTTGGACGAGCCCGGCGTGGTCCCGGCCCACCAGTGGTACCCCGGTCCGGCGCCCGCCCCGCCGGTGGTGGACCAGGCGTACTTCGAGAGTCTCGACGACATCGAGAAGATCACCTACCGGGACATCAATGATGTGACGGACGACGACATCAACGTCTATGGGGCGACCGGCAAGAAGGCCTGAGCAGACCGGTGGAGGCCGTCCGGATCGCGGAAAGGTGTTTGTAGGCGGCAGGTATCTTCCTACGCTGCGGGGCATGACTGTCACCGAGCCGACCCTCAGCGCCCTGCCCCCGCTCGCCGCCCGCTCCCGCGCCATCGGCGGTTCGCCGGTGCGGGACATCCTCGCCGTCACCGCCCGCCCCGAGGTGATCAACTTCGCGGGCGGGCTGCCGGCCCCCGAACTCTTCGACGCGACCGGCATTGCCGCCGCGTACCAGGCGGTCCTCACCGAGACGCCCGCGCGGGCGCTCCAGTACGCGACGACCGAGGGCGAGCCGGTGCTTCGGGCCGCGCTCGCCGCGCGGACCTCCGTCCGCGGGCTGGCCACCGACGTCGACGACCTTCTCGTCACCACCGGATCGCAGCAGGCGCTCTCGCTGCTGGCGACCGCTCTGCTGGAGCCGGGGGACGTCGTCCTGGTCGAAAGTCCCTGTTATCTGGCGGCACTTCAGGTCTTCGCGTTCGCCGGTGCGCGGGTCGTCGGTGTGTCCGGCGACTCCGACGGGCTGGACCCGGAGGCGCTGGACGAACTGGTCGTGCGGGAGCGGCCGAAGCTGCTCTACACCGTGCCGACCTTTCAGAACCCCACCGGCCGCACCCTGCCCGCCGACCGCCGGGCCGCGGTCGCCGCCGTCGCCGCGCGGCGCGGGCTGTGGATCGTGGAGGACGATCCGTACGGTGAACTCCGTTTCGAGGGCGAGCGGTTGCCGTGGATCGCCGCGCAGGAGGGCGCGGCGGACCGTACGGTCCTGCTCGGCTCCTTCTCGAAGGTGATGGCCCCCGGGTTGCGACTCGGGTGGCTGCGCGCGCCGGCCGAGCTGCTGCGGGCCTGTGTCGTCGCCAAACAGGCCGCCGACCTGCACACCCCGACCGTCAACCAGCTTGCCGCCGCACGGTACTTGGCGGACAACGACCTCGACGCCCATGTGGCGCGGGTGGCCGGTGTGTACCGGGAGCGGCGTGACGCCATGCTCGGCGGTCTTGCCAACTCGCTGCCGGAGGGGTCCAGTTGGGAGCGACCCGAGGGCGGGATGTTCCTGTGGGCGCGGCTCCCGGAGTCGTACGACACGACGGAACTGCTGTCACGGGTGGTGCGGCAGGACGTGGCCTATGTGCCGGGGGCGCCCTTCTACGCGGGGGAGCCCGACC
Organism: Streptomyces xylophagus; assembly: GCF_000716435.1. Taxonomy (GTDB): domain Bacteria; phylum Actinomycetota; class Actinomycetes; order Streptomycetales; family Streptomycetaceae; genus Streptomyces; species Streptomyces xylophagus. Next base: position 34,378 of record NZ_JNWO01000039.1, on the reverse strand, counting down.
GGTCGACGATGCGGTTGTGCTTTGTGACGCAGACGCCGGAGGAGATCCGGGAGGGGCTCAGGAGGCTGGGGGAGGGGCTGCGGGACGGACTCGGGGCGGGCGGCTGAATCCCCTTGGTAACGGGTCGAGTTGGCCTCTGGAATACTTGATCACGCAAGCATAGAGTCGAAGTGTCTCAGCGCTGCTGATGTCATCACCCCTGAACATCCTGAAAATCCTGGTAGTCCGGGAAGTCCTGGAAGGAAGTGCCATGGCACCGGTGCTCGTCGGACGCGAAGGCCTGCTCGCGGGAGAGCGCATCCCGATCGTCGACACCCGCGTCACCTTCGGACGCAACGCGGGGAACACGGTCGTCATCGCCAGTCCGAGTGTCTCCCGCTTCCACGCGGAGATCGTCTTCGACCAGGACACGGGATACGTCCTGAGCGACCTCGGCAGCAGCAACGGCACGGAGGTCAACGGGGAAGAGGTGGAGTCCCGGCTGCTGCAGCCCGGCGACGAAATCACCATCGGCGACCAGGAGTTCCGCTTCGAGGTCGCGGACGCCATGCAGACCCTGATGGCGCTCAACCTGCCCCGGTCCGTGACCCATCCGGAGGAGGGCGAGGACGGGTCGGTGCTGCGCGTCACCGTCGTGGGCGGGGGTCCCGTCGGGCTGACCACCGCCCTGCTGCTCGAGCACTTCCTCGGCGCCCAGGTGAAGGTCACCGTCTACGAGGGCCGGTGGCGCAGGGCCGGCCGGACCGTCGTCTGGAAGAGCCAGGAGGAGGGCAATGTGCGGCGCCAGCAGGTGGTGACCGTGCAGAGCCGGCAGTACCTCGCCTGGCCGCAGTACGTGCAGGACCGGCTCTTCGACCCGGAGCACTACACCGAGATGTGGCCCTCGGGCCCCGACTCGATCGGCGACCATCATCCGCGCAACATGCGGATCGCCTACATCGAGGACAAGCTGCTGGAGCTGGCGAACGAGAAGCGGGACCGGATCCGGCTCATCCCCGCCAAGTTCGACCCGGCGGACCAGCGGGACGAACTCGCCTCGCAGCATGTGCTCGCCATCTGCGACGGCGGACGCTCGCGCACGCGGGAGCACTTCGCGGCCCGGTTCGGCAAGGCCGACGAGTCCATCTACTCCCTCGACGGCGTCCATCTGCGGGACGTGGTCCTCGGCCTGAGGGTCAAGTCGGAACTGCCCGACCCCATGGCGATCCTGTTGACGGTCGCTCAGAACCGGTTCCTGCTCAACTCGTTGCGCGGCGAGGGCTTCCTCAACATGCGGCTCACCGACAGCGAGTTGACGGAGGTCATCGGCATCGACCCGGTGCGTCGCGTCTTCGAGGAGTGCATCGCCTCGCGGCCCTGCCTGATGAACCGCGACGAGCACGGCGACTTCCAGTGCGCCACCCACGGCACGCTGTTCCTGCCCGCCCTCATCAAGGGTTCGCCCTTGTGGAAGCGCGTGCACGAGGGGCTGCGGCTGTTCAACGTCTCGGACCAGGACCTGTCCGCGGTCACCAGTTTCCGCCTGGACATGGTGCAACGCCCGCGTTTCTCCGCCGAGTTGCTGCCCCCGACCGTCAACACCCCCGGCACCTACGGCTTTCTCCTCGGCGACGCGGCCAACGCCATCCACTTCTGGCCGGGCCGGGGCCTCAACAGCGGCCTGGCGTCGGCCATTTCACTGGCCCGCTCCCTCAACAGCGCCTGGAACGGCCGCCCCTTCCGGGACGCCGACTTCCTACGGCACGAGGCCGCCATGTCGATGCTCCAGTACCGGCACAAGAGCCGCGCCTGGAAGGCCATGGTCACCACCGACGACCAGGGCGTCACCTGGGCGATCAAGGACATCATCGACCACGGCATCGACGGCATCACCGAGGAACCCGACCGCGAGGCGGACACCGCGACCCTGCTGGCACGCATGGGCGCCATCCGCGACCGGCTCGCCGCCCGCCTCCCCGGAATGCCGGACGACGAGGCGATCCTGGAACGCCTCCAGACCCTGGAGTCCCGAACCCTGCGCATGCTCGTCCTCAGCGGCGCCTGGGACACCCTGACCATGGGCGGCGAGGAGGTCGACATCGACATCTTCTACGGCCCCGACTCGTCGGCGGCGGCAGCGGCGGTGGAGGCGCTGGAACCGGCCACGCAGCAGTGAGCCGCTGAGGGTTTCGGCGGGTGATTCCGTGAGGTGATTTCGTAGGGTGGGGCCATGTCCGACAGCGATGCTTCCGCCCCCGACCTGGCCCCCGACCTGGCCCTCGACCTCGACGACTACCTCGCGCACATCGGTTGGGTGGAGGAGCGGCGGCCCGACCTGGCGACGCTGCGGGGGGTGCACCTCGCGCACATGCGAGGCATCCCCTTCGAGAACCTGGACGCACTCCGTCGTACGGCCCCCTCCCTCGAACTCCCGGACCTGATGGCCAAGTTGGTGCACAGCCGGCGCGGCGGCTACTGCTACGAGCAGAACACGCTGCTGGCGACCGTGCTGAGGGCGCTGGGCTTCGGGGTGACGCTGCTGGCGGCGCGGGTCGTCGTGGGCGCGGCCGATATCGCGTCCCGCCCCCGCACCCATATGACGCTCCTCGTCGAGGTACCGGGCGACCCGCAGCCGTATCTGGCCGACGTCGGGTTCGGGGCGATCGGGGCGCTGCTGGAACCGGTGCCGTTGAAGGTCGGCGCGGAGTTCGAGGACGCGGGGCGCCGGCACCGGTTCGTCCAGGTGCCGCACCGGGGGCCGCTGGAGCTGTGGGTGCTGGAGGCGCACGTCGGGGACAAGAACGGGGGTTCCTGGGATGCGCAGTACGCCTTCACCCTGGAGCCCTACGAGCACGTCGACTTCGACGTCATCAACTGGCACATCGCCACGAACCCGCGCTCACCCTTCACCCAGCGCCTCTTCGTCCAGCGTGTCACCCCCGAACGCCATCTCCTGCTCCACGGCCGCAAGTTGACCGACACACGGGCCGACGGCGAGGTGCACGAGCGGGAGTTGGTGGACGAGGGGGACGCGCGGCTGGTGCTGGAGGTGGAGTTCGGGATCGAGGCGCCGGAGGGGATGACACTGCTGAGCTGACGTGACCTCATCGGTCAGGACAGCAACTGCTGACCGCCGTCGATGTCGTACGTCGCGCCCGTCAGCGCCTCGTTGCGCATGATGTGTACGGCAAGAGCGGCGACGTCCTCCGGGCCGACGACCCGGCGGATGGGGAGCGAGGAGCGGAGCTCTTCCCGCCGTGCGTCGATCTGGTCGCCCAGGAGCGAGGCCGACAAAGGGGTGTCGACGAACCCGGCGGCGATGAGGTTGACGCGGATCGGTGCCAGCTCGAGTGCGAGGTTCGCGGTGAGGGCGGGAAGGGCCGCGGTCATCGCCCCGGTGACGGACCTGCCGATGCCGGGCCGGCGACCGCCCGTACCGCCGATGAACAGCAGCGTTCCCGCGTCCCGGACTCTGCCCCGGCTGTACTTCGCTATCCCGAGGGTCATGGCGAGGCGTTCGCCGAAGTGCCGGCTGGTCTCCGCCAGGTCCATGTCGGCCAGGGGCGCGTACAACGGGCCCCCGGCCGTCGAGATGACGTGATCGACCACGTACGGCAGGTCACCGAAGAACTGCTGGAGCCGCTCCGTGTCGGTGGCGTCGAGGACGGCGGTGCTCCGGGGCCGGACTTCCTCGGCCGCCGCCTCCAGCCGCTTCGGATCGCGCGCGACCATGACCACCTGGCCACCGGCGGCGCGGACCTGACGTGCGGTTTCGAGTCCGATTCCCGAGCTCGCGCCGATCACGACGACGGTCTGGTCGGCCAGGTCCTGGTGGTGGGTCGGCTCGCTTCCGCTCATCATTGCCTCCCGCGGGCGCCCCATGCGACGGGCCTTCCGAACGTACCTCGGGCGGCCCGCCCCCACCACCGGGAGTGCGTTCACGTCCCAGGTGTCAGTCCCACCAGAAGGTCCAGGTGGGCTGGTCGATCAGCTTCTGGGCGTACGTCTCCAGGTCGCCGATGTCGTCCGGGCAGAAGGCGAAGTGCTCGGCGGCCACTTCCTCGGCCTCGTCGAGGTCGGCGGGCGGCGCTGCCACGGACACGGTCAACCGGTCGAAGCCGAGTGCCACGAGCCGTACGCCGAAGCGGTCCTCCCAGGAACGGAGAACCGCGCAGAGGCGAGCCGTGTCGTTCTCGTGGTTGGCGGGGCCCATCCAGCCGATGGCCGCCGGGATGTCCGCGCTGCGGCGGGCCGGTACCAGGGAGATGTGCGGTGCCTTGAACCCCGGCCTGCCGCCCGCCAGGGAGTCAGCGACCTCGGCGGCTCGCTCGTCGGGATCGGCGACCAGGGTGAGCGGTTCGGCGAGACCTGGCCACTCGTTTCCCGCCTCGGTGTACGCCTCCCAGAATTCCTCCAACACCTCATCGGCGTCGTGGTCCCCGGGATACGACATCTCGTCGGGGCTCAACTCCCATTCGTCCGGGCCGCCTTGGGGGCCGCTCACGTCCAACAGCACAGGGAGCAGTCCGGCGGCCCGGCGTGCGGGCTGGAGCGCGTCGTAGTCACCGGGCCTCGCGGGCCCGTCCGCACACCACAACAACGGTTCGTCCGACGGGCCTTCGGCGGTCACGTCGATCAGTCTCCCGGCAGGGAGTTCAAGCCCGAACGAACTACCGCTCGGGTCGGCCGCCAGCTTCGGCAGCGGGTTGGGAAGGGTCGCCATGCCAGAAACTCTAGAGGCGACCACTGACACTCACCGGCTGGCGGTGAACGCGGCCCAGGCGGTGGGGGTGAGTTGGAGCGTGGGGCCGCTGGCTTCCGGGTTCTTGGAGTCGCGGATGTGGATCGTGTGGGGGCAGGCGGCGACCTCGAGGCACTGGCCGCCTTCACTGCTGCTGTAGCTCGACTTGAACCACTGAAGTCCGGTGCTCATTGATCTCCTAGCAGACGGTCCAACAGGCTTCGTGAGTCCTCGATCGTGAGGGCCTGCGTCCGCAGCATCGCATATTTGCGGGTCAGGATGGACACCTCATCCGGGTCGGAAACCCACTGGCTGCCGCGCTGAGATTCGGTGTAGGCGAGGTGCTGGTGATCGGGCGTTTCCAGCAGGGTGAAGGGTCCCGCGTCTCCTGCATGCGAGGTTCGATTCAGCGGAAGGATCTGGAAGGACAGGCCTGGGAGTTCGGAGTACTCGCGCAGCGCGCGCAGTTGGGCGTGGTGCGTCTCTCGGCCTCCGTTGGGCCAGAGCAGTGCGGGCTCCCAGACCACGAAGCTCATCGTCGGCGGCACCTTGCGCTGCATGATCTCCTGGCGACTGAGGCGACCTGCAAGCTTCGTCTCCAACTCCTCGTCGTCGTAGGCCGGAATGCGACTGCTCAGCAGTGCGCGGGCGTACGCCTCGGTCTGCAGCAGGCCAGGGACAACCAGCGCGTCGTACCAGGACAGGGCGATGGCCTCCCGCTCATGCAGCATGCACTCCTCCGCGAACAGCGGGAATTGGTCGATCTCGGGGAGGTTGTCGACGCCCGCCTCCAACGTCCCCTTCGTGTCGAGGATGACGTCGAGCGACCTGGAGAGGGGCATCATCAGTCGCCGCCTGCCCTGTTCGATCGACGCGATGGTCTCCTCGTCGACCAACGCCGTTTCCGCGAGGACGCGTTGAGTGAAACCGGCCCTCATCCGGGCCGCCTTCAACTGCGCGCCCAGCATCCGCATCGTCGAGCGGTTCTTCTTGGAGTTCATTCTGTGGTGCTCCCCACATCCACCCGTTCCGGACCCCGCACGCACCCGTACTCCACCCGTACAAAATCGGGAGCAGGGCTCACGCCCTGTCAACAGTAGTGACGCTGCGCAACTCTTGTCCCGTGAACCCGAGTGAGAAGTTCTTCCGGCGCGAACGCCGGTCCGTGCCCGCCGCCAGGCGCTTCGCGCACGCGTTCCTCGTCGAGTGGGGGCTCGCGGAGGCCGAGCGCAGCGGCGATGTGCTGCTGTGCGTCAGCGAGTTGGCGACCAACGCGTTGGTGCACGGGGTGCCGGCGGGGCGGCAGTTCAGGGTGTTCCTGCGGTACGACGGTCATGTGCTGCGGGTCGAGGTGCACGACAGCGGTGGGGGTGTTCCGCGCGTCGACGTCCACCCCGAGGACACCGACGAGGGCGGGCGCGGACTGCTGCTGGTGTCGGCGCTGGCCGACAAGTGGGGTGTGGGGGAACGGGAGTTGGGCAAGGTGGTGTGGGCCGATTTCGGGTGCGAGGGCGGCGCGTTTTCAGCCTGTGGAAGGCAGCGGTCGTTGTCAGAATGAGTGGCCCACTCGACGTATCCACGGGGAGCCGACCATGCGTAGACCCGCTGTCCTGCTGGCTGTTGCCGCCGCGCTGAGCGTCCCGCTGACGGCGCCGGCCGCCACCGCCTCGGCCGCTGCCCCGATCACCGAGGTCGTCTGCCAGGACATGTCCATTTTCCCGCAGTACATCCGCCACATCTACCTCAGCACGGACAACCCCACGGCGGTCAGGGACTTCGACGAGGACCCGGTGTACCTCGACTGCTACGAGTGGTCGGGTTCGACCCCGGCCACGGTCTCGTACACCATCAGCTACGTCATGAACGACGTGGACCATCCCGACGGATACACCGACATCCTCACCATGGGGCACGGCTTCGCCTGGACACCCGTCATGCCGGGCTATGTCTACCGGGCGAGTTTCACGCTCGTCCCCTGACGAGTCGAACGGACGCGATGAAGCTTCTCCTCACCGACTCCGGCGTCAGGAACGCGAGCATCCTGGCCGCGCTGGTCGATCTCCTGGGCAAGCCGGTCGCCGAGGCCAGCGCCCTCTGCATTCCCACCGCGGGGTACGGGGGGCCGTACGCCGAGCCGGGCGGGCCATGGCGTTTCATCAGCGGACAGGCGGCCGGTCCCATGACCGGGCTGGGATGGAAGTCGGTGGGCGTGCTGGAGCTCACCGCGCTGCCCGGCATCGACAAGGAACGCTGGGTCTCCTGGGTCCGGGAGGCGGACGCCCTGCTGGTGAACGGCGGCGACGCGCTGTACCTGGCCCACTGGATGCGGGAGTCCGGACTGGCCGATCTCTTCCCGTCGTTGCGGGACACGGTCTACGTGGGGATCAGTGCCGGGAGCATGGTGCTGACCCCGCGCATCGGGGAGGCCTTCGTCGACTGGACGCCGCCCTCCGGTGACGACCGCACGCTGGGAGTCGTCGACTTCTTCCTCTTCCCGCACCTCGACAGCCCGGGTCGTCCGGAGAACACCATGGCCGAGGCGGAACGGTGGGCCGCCGGGATGGCGGGTCCGGCGTACGCCATCGACGCCCAGACCGCCGTCAAGGTGACGGACGACGGCGGCGTCGAGGTCGTCTCCGAGGGGCACTGGAGGCTGTTCGACCCGGCATGACGTACGTCGCGGCGGCGTCGCTGAACACTGCCCCACGGAACCATGAACTCCGCAGGCAGGCGCACAACCTCCCCTACGCACCGGCGGTCACTCGTGACAGTCGGAATGCCCTGCGTTGTACGGAGGTTGCGCCATGCCCACGTTCCCTATCGGCCGAAGAACGGCCCTGAGCCTCGCCCTCGGCACGGCGCTGGCCATGCCGGTCGCCCTGCCCGGTACGGCGAGTGCCGCGACCGCACCGGCGACCGTCAAGAGCCGGGCCGCCGCGGGGACGTTCGAGTACGACGCGGCACCCGGCCAGACCAACCACGTGAGCGTCGTCGCGAAGTCGAGCGACGGCGTTCACCTCACCTACGCCATCGACGACCTGGTCCCGATCACTATCGCGCCGGGAGCCCCCTGCACCCACCCCGACAGCGCGGACCTCACGAGAATCTCCTGCACGGGCACCGGCAGGACGAGCGGCCACCGCTTCACCGTCCTGGCCGTGGTCCTCGGCGACGGCGACGACTACTTCACCTACGACAACGGCACCGGCCAGGTCCGCAACTCGGTCTTTCTGAGCCTGGGTTCCGGCAATGACGGCGCGATCGACTCCGGCGAGATCGACGGCAACGAGATCGACGGCGGGGCGGGCAACGACAGCGTCTTCGCCGGCACCGACGCGCTCGTCTTCGGCGACGAAGGCAGTGACACGATCTATGTCGGTGCCCGGTCCAACGCGTTGGGCGGGACCGGTTCCGATGTGTTCTACCCCAGCGGTGACGGCAGCCGCGTGGACGCGGGCGCGGGCGACGACCTCATCTACGGCGGCGGGGGCCGACAGACCCTGATCGGCGAGGCCGGCAACGACGAGATCCGCGGCGGCGCCGGCAACGACCTCATGTACGGCGGCGCCGGCAACGACACCCTGCTGGGCAGCTACGGCAACGACCTCATGTACGGCAACCAGGGCAACGACACCCTCTACGGCAACAGCGGCAACGACAAGCTCTACGGCGGCCCGGGCCGCGACACGCTCTCGGGCGGGCCGGGGCGGAACGTCGTACGCCAGGACTGACCTAGCCGAACTCCCGTACTCGCGAGCCTCCGTACTCCCGAGCCCCCGAACTCCCGAGCCTCGGAACCCCCTAACTCCCGTACTCCTGAAGAAGGTTGAGCCACGCGCATGCCCGATTCCACGTCCCGCATCAGCCGAAGAACCGCCCTGAGCCTCGCCCTCGGCACGGCGCTGGCCGCGTCGCTCGCCCTGCCCGCCACCGCCGGAGCCGCGACCAAGTCGGCCACCGTGGCGGTCGAACCCCTCGGCTGGACGATCGACTACACGGCGGCGCCGGGCCAGATCAACAAGGCGGTCCTCAACGAGGCCTTGTACGACCACGGGAAGGTCACCTTCGTCATCGATGACGTGGTCCCGATGAGCATCCAGCCGGGAACTCCCTGCACCTATCCCGTCAGCAGGGACCACACCAAGGTCTCCTGCACGGTGCCCGGCCAGCAGACCGAACTCACCTACAGCGTCGTGAAGTTGGACCTCGGTGACGGCAACGACACCGTCACCTACAACAACTCCAACACTCTGCCCACCTACCACGCCACGCTGATCCTGGGCGACGGCAAGGACACCGCGACCAACACCGGCAGCTTCGACGGCAACGAGATCGAGGGCGGGCCGAACGCCGACACCATCAGGGCGGGCCGCGAAGCGGTCGTCAACGGCCAGGGCGGCAACGACGTGATCCACGGCGGTGCCCTGGCCGCCCTGCAGGGCGGCAAAGACGCCGACCATGTCTACGCCGACGGCAGCGACAGCCGCGCCGACGGCGGCGCCGGCAACGACTTCGTCTACGGCGGCGCGGGCCCGCAGACACTCCTCGGCGGCACCGACGCCGGCAAGGACACCATCCTCGGCGGCCCCGGCAACGACACGATCTTCGGCCAGCCGGGCGACGACATCCTGTACGGCAACAGCGGCGTCGACACGATCTTCGGCAACGACGGCAACGACAAGCTGTACGGCGGCCCAGGCAAGGACACGCTCGACGGCGGGCTGGGGCGGAACGTCGTACACCAGGACTGAGCCGAGCCGTACTTCCGTACTTCCGAACTCCCGTACTCCTGAAGAAGGTTGAGCCATGCCTACGCTCCGCACCAGTCGAACAACAGCCCTGAGCCTCGCCCTCGGTACCGCGCTGGCCGCGTCGGTCGCCCTGCCCGTCACCGCCTCGGCCGCGACGGCGCCGGCCACGATGACACGCGGTGACGGTGGCAGGTCGGTCATCTACACGGCGGCGCCCGGCCAGACCAACAAGGCGACCGTCACCGCGACGGTGACCGACGGACTGCACTTCACCTACCTCATCGACGACGTGGTCCCGATCACCATCGATTCGGGGACTCCCTGCACCCGCCCCGACAGCGCGGACCTCACCAAGATCTCCTGCACGCAGACAGGCCAGGGCAGCGACTTCGGCTACGACAAGCTGTGGATGTACCTCGGCGACGGCAACGACACCCTCGCCTACCACAACGCCACCGGCCAGTCCCTCTACATGGCCGTGCTGTTCATGGGCGACGGCAACGACCGCCTGATCGACACGGGTGCCTTCGACGGCAACGAGGTGGAGGGCGGAGCGGGCGCCGACACCCTCACAATGGGCGACGACGCGATTGCCGCCGGCCAGGCGGGCAAGGACGTGATCACCGCCGGCGCCAGGTCCCAGGTGTCGGGCGGCAGTGACTCCGACACGATCTACTCCAACGGCGAGGGGAGCCGCGCGGACGGCGGCACGGGCAGCGACTTCCTCTACGGAGGCGCGGGCCGCCAGATGCTGGACGGCGGCATGGGTACCGGCAACGACACGATCCGCGGTGGCACCGGCAACGACACGATCTTCGGCCAGCAGGGCAACGACATCCTGTACGGCAACAGCGGCGACGACACGATCTACGGCAACAGCGGCAACGACAAGTTGTACGGCGGCCCGGGCCGCGACACGCTCTCGGGCGGCCCGGGGCGGAACGTCGTACACCAGGACTGAACCGGACCGCCTTGATCCGCCCTGTCAGCCGAACGCCAGCTTGCCCGTCCAGCTGCCGACCACCGTCGTATAGCCGCCGATCGCCGCCTTGCCGCCGGAGTAGAGGCGGACGCTGCCGTCGCTCATGTGGGCCCACAGGTCGGGGATCGCGTCGCCGGTGACGTCCGGGATGGCGAAGAAGCGGGGCACGCTGGTGGAACTCCAGCCGCTGGCCGCGTACTCGCCGTCGCCGGCGTCCGCACTCGCCGCCGCGGTCGCGAGGGAGAGGAGGTCGACCCCGGTGCCCGCGGCGTTCGGCTTGCCCTTGCGCAGCAGCATCCGGCCGGAGACCGAGCGGTAGACCATGTCGGGGATGCCGTCGCCGCTGATGTCCGCGACGGTGACGAGGTCGCGGTCCGGCCAGGCGGAACCGGTGTTCAGCAGCGTCGCGTCGGAGAACGAGCCGCCGGTGTAACCGGTGAACGCCCAGTACTGGGTGCCGGAGGTCATGAACAGGTCCGGCTTCCCGTCACCCGTGACGTCCCCGACGGCCAGGATCTGGTCGAACGCGGACGCGGCCGGGACGGTGACGTTCGCCCCGCCGGTGTCCGTGCCCGTGGCGGGCAGCAGGATCGGCATCCGGGCGCAGGTGTTGAAGCCGCCGAAGCCGTCGCCCGGGTAGACGTAGAGCGTGCCGTCGTTCATGCGGGCCACCAGGTCCTGGAGGCCGTCACCGGGGTAGTAGTCGCCCCCGTGCGTGATGAGCGCGTCCTTCCAGTCCACGGCGGTGCTCGTGCAGCCGTCGGCGTACGCGGTGTTCTTGGTCGACTCGCCGTAGGACGGGCTCATGCCGACGAACAGGTCGCCCTTGGTGCCCGAGGGGTAGTTGCGCAGGCCGTAGCTGGTGACGCCGTCGTCGTCCGTGGCCGTGGTGATGGTCAGCAGGTCCGGCTTGTCGTCACCGGTGAGGTCGGCCGCGGCCTCGTCGCGGTCCTTGGGGCTGACGAAGATCTTGTACGCGTTCGGGGTCACCGACTCGTTGCCGGCCGCGTCGACGGCCTTCACGTAGAGGAACGCCGGTCCGGCGAGCGGCGGGGTGACGGAGACGACCGACGTGGTGGAGGTGCCGGTGATCACCGTGCCCGCCTTGGTGGTGCAGCTGTTCAGGTCGGTGAGCTTGGTCGACTTGTCGTACGCCGTGGAGTTCCAGCTGTAGGCGTACGAAGTGACCTTCTCCGCCGCCGCGTTGGAGAACTTCATGCAGCCGGACTGGCCGAAGGTGGCCTTGGACCACTGGTCATCGCCGCTGTCGTTGTCGTCGTCCGCCTCGTCGAAGTCGGCCGACGTCACCGTCGGGGTCTTCGGGGCGACCGTGTCGAGTTTGAAGTAGCAGCTGTAACTGGTCGCGGACTGCGCCGGATAGTCGTCCTTGACGTACATGTTCCAGTGGTACGTGCCGTCCTTGAGGCCGCCGCTGTCGAACAGGACGCTCGCCGTGGTCTTGCCGGAGGCGCTCGCCTCGCGGTTGTAGTACGTGCCCGTCGTGTCGTTCTTCAGGTACAGGTGCACGACGTCCAGGTCGTCCTTGCCGTCCGGGTCGGAGACCGCCGCGGAGAAGGTGATCTGGTCGTTGGCGCCGATGGTGACGTAGGGCGCGGCGGTGGTGCACTTGCCCGGGCTCATCTTGAGCTTGGCGGGCTTGTTCGGCTTGGTGTTGAAGGTGACGTCGACGTTCGGGCCCGCGTTGTCGTTGGTCGCCTGGAACTTCTTCCAGGAGTACTGGTCGTCCTCGTTGCTCGCCTGGATGCCCAGCGTCCAGTGGTTCAGGCTGTTGTCGGCCGCGTACTGGGCGGCCTCCTTCACGTTGAAGGTCGTGTTCCCGGCCGCACAGCTCTTCTTGTAGCCCTTGGCGTACGACTTGGTGTCCTGGCGGGCGTTCCAGCCGGGCTGGTTGCTCCAGCTGGTCTTCTTGTCGATGTCACCGGTGCGCCAGACCTCGACGTCCTTCTTGGTGCAGGACCAGGAGTACGTCTCCTTCATGTTGAGCGTGGCCTCCTTGATGGAGGTCGTGCGCACCGCGTTCGGCCACGCCATCGTGAAGAAGGAACGGCTGCTGCCGAAGGTGTCCGACTCGTAGCCGGCGCGGGCCTCGTTGGTGCCCTTGTTGAAGCCGCGCCCGTTGAAGAACGTGGCGGTGGCCCAGCTGCCACGCTTGTAGGCGGTGGTCCAGTTGCCCGCGTCGGTGTTGGTGCTGGGGTCGATGAAGACCGGGTACGTGGTGCCCGACCCGGTCAGCAGGTCCTGGTCCGGGGTGATGGTGACCGTGCCGTCGGCGGCCAGCTCCGGGTCCGTGCGGGCGGAGTGGGTGCCGGGCTGGGGGCCGCTCAGGCCCGGGAACTCGCCGTCGATGGCGGTGGTTTCGGGGGTGACCACGGAGTCCTCGTCGCCCGCGGGCTGGGTCGCCACGGGGTCGGCGGAAGCGGCCGCCGGGCTCGCCGTCGCGTCGCCGTCGGTCTCGGTGGTGGCGGTGGGCGCGGCCGACGCCGTACCGAAGTCGGTGTCGGCGTTCTGGTCGTCGGCGCCGCGTTCCCGGGCCGCGTCGTCGGAGTCCGCGGGCTGCGGTGTCTCGCTCGCGGTGTCCGTGGCGGTCGGGGTCGGGTCGGGGTCGTCCGTGCCGCCGTCCCCGTGGGTGAGGTTGTCGGTGACGGCCTCCTTGCCGGCCGAGTCCCACATCAGGAGGGTCGGCGTGGCCGCCACGTCGTTGCCGTCGGCGTCGTAGGCGTGGATGGAGCCGCTGCGCGAGTCCAGCTTCATCGTCAGGTCGGGTGAGGTCATGCCGTACGAGATGGTCTTCAGCGCCGGATTCGCCGCCGCCTGGGCCGACTTGACGACCAGGACCTCGGAGAAGCCGCCGTCGTTCGCCGCGAGGACGAGGTCCACGCCGGGCAGCACCTCGCGGTACAGGGCCTCGTTGCTCTCGACCTCGGGGGCGGGGAGGGTGCCGGGCCAGGTGAGGTCGATCGTGTGGCCGGCGGTGGTGAGGGTGACGAGGGTGGTGGCGGTGTCGGCGGCCGTGTCCGCCGCGGTTTCGGTGGTGGCGTTCGCGCGGTAACTCGCCGGATGTACGTAACTCGCCTTGTTCGCAGTCGACTTGGCCTTGCTTCCGCCGGAGAACACCACCGGCGTCGTCGTGGCCTTCGGGGTCCAGTCGCCGTTCGCGGTGCGGCGCAGCGTCGGGTCGATGGCCCGCCAGGTGCCGCCGACCTTGGTGCGCACCGGTGAGACATGGATGCGGGTGGTCAGCGTGCGGTCGGGGTTGGCCCAGGTGGTGGTCGTCGCGGTGCGGGCCGTGACGATCTCGACGCGCTTGCCGGAACTCGTGGCCAGGGTGCGGGCCTCGGTCTCCGTGCGGGGGTGGGGCTTCGCGTCGCCCTTCTTCGCCGTGCCGCCGCCGGAGTCGTGGTCCGGCAGCAGTACCCAGGCAGTCCCGGCGGCCAGGATCAGCGCCAACAGCCCTGCGAGCAGGCGCATATGACGTGGGCTCAGCCTGTGCGGCCAAGAAGCGGAGGACACCGAACCGTTTCCCCTCTGACGGTGGCGACATGACGGTGGAGACATGACATGGCGGCATGACGTGGCGGCATGCGACCGCCCTCCTCCGCCCGCCCGATGGTCCGCGCTGAGGGCATGGAGGAGATGTGTGCAGATGATGGAGGGGCGAGGTGCCCGAAACAAGACCCGACAGGCGCAGGGGGACTCCCCGGGCGGCCGGAATCACTCATTCCGGTGCTATTCGGGGCTCAACACCCTTGAATCTGACCGGAGTTGGGCCTTCTTGTCATGTTTCCGTCAGTGATCAATGCCACACAAGACCAAACAGTCTGGCGCAGAACTCGACCGCTGACCAATAATCCGGGCTGTTTTCACCTTCTCTTTTTCCTTCTCTTACTTCTCTCTTTCTCCATCGCGTCTTCACGGCCGGGGTGACTGCCCCGCCGGGCTCACCGGGGGGTCCTTCCGTGTTCCGTCGCTCACGTCCGAGCGCGCATCCGCGCCGCAGAGCCTGGCGCCGCAGAGCCGTGCCCGGTGTCGTCCTGCTGCTGTCCCTCGCGCTGTCGGTCGGGGCCCTGGAGGGCCAGGCCTTCGCCGAGCCGCCGCCGGACGACGACGTCGCCGCGATGGTGGACGTGCCGGCCACCGACCCGGTGGACGGCACCGACCAGTCCCTGACCGGGTACGCACGGCAGTACGCGATCGACGCCGCGCAGGACGACACCGACCCCCCGGACGGCAGCACCGCGATCCCGGCCGCCGGTCCCGACGGCACCGCCGACATCACCCCGGAGAAGCTGGCCGCCGCCGAGGACGGGCTGATCCAGGTCGGCGGCGGAGTACCGGTGAAGATCGGCGCCGCCTCCGACGACACGACCCAACAGCCCGTCGGAACCTGGTCAGTTGATGTGCTGAGCCAGACGGACACCACCGCCGCCGGTGTCAACGGCCTGCTCATGCAGGTCACCACCAGCGACACCACCCCGGCGCCGGCCCGACTCCAGGTCGACTACACCGACTTCAAGAACTACTTCGGCGCCCAGTGGTCCGACCGGCTCCAACTGGTCCGCTACCCCGAGTGCTTCCTCACCGACCCCAACGACGAGGCGTGCGCCACCCCGGAGCCGCTGGACAACTCGGCCGACCTGCGCGCCGACACCACGACCACGGACGCCGACGGCAACGAGACCACCGACCTGGGCGCCACCAAGGTCGAGGCCACCGTCGACCTGTCCACCCCGATGGACGCCGACACCGCGACCGGCACCACCAGCGCCGACGCGACGGCCGCCCTGGACAAGGGCAGTGTGCAGTCGGCGGTCTACCACGGCTCCGCCGCGAAGGCCGTCTCCGCCGCCGCGTCCTCGGGAGCCGGTGGCGTCCTCGGCGTGACCGACTCCGGCAACGGCGCCGGCGGCTCCTTCCGGGCCACCCCCCTTTCCTCGGCGGGCAGTTGGGCCGCCGGATCGTCCTCGGGCGGCTTCGCGTACACGTACGCCGTCGACACCCCGCCGGTCTCCGCGGGCCCCACGCCGAGCATCGCGTTCTCGTACAACTCCCAGGCCGTGGACGGCAAGACGTCCACCGCCAACCCGCAGACCTCGTGGATCGGCGAGGGCTGGTCCTACGACACCGGGCACATCGAGCGCTCGTACCGTGGCTGCGGTCAGGACCAGGACGGCGACGACGCCAACAACAAGGGCAAGAAAAAGAAGACCGGCGACCTGTGCTGGGCCTCCCAGAACGCGGTGATGACCCTCGGCGGCACCACCGTCGAACTGGTCCGTGACGACACCAGCGGCGAATGGCACCCGCGCTCCGACGACGGAACGAAGATCGAGCACAAGACCGGCGCGGACAACGGCGACGGCGGCGACACCGACGACAAGGGCGAGTACTGGATCGCCACCACCCGCGACGGCACCAAGTACTACTTCGGCCTGGACAAGGTCGGCAACGGCCACGCCGACACCGACTCCGTCTCCACCGTCCCCGTCTTCGGCAACGACCCGAAGGAACCGTGCCACGCGGACGCCTTCAAGGACTCCTCCTGCACCCAGGCCTGGTCCTGGCAGCTCGACGAGGTCGTCGACCTGCACGGCAACGCCATGGTGATCACCTACCAGCAGGAGGACAACTACTACGCCAAGAACAAGTCGACCAAGACGAACGTCAAGTACCAGCGCGGCTCCTACCCGCTGACCATCGAGTACGGCCTGAACAAGGACGACCTCGGCGCGGTCCCGGCCGCCAAGGTGCAGTTCAAGACCGACGAGCGCTGCCTCGCCGCGTCCGCCAGCAAGTGCGACGCCGACAACTTCACGTCGGGCGACCCGGAGAAGTACCGCGTCTGGTACGACACCCCGGCCACCCTCAACTGCAAGTCGGACACCGCCAAACAGTGCCCGACGTTCCCCTCCTTCTGGACCCGCAAGCGTCTGGAGAAGGTCGTCACCTGGGCCCACCGGGACGGCACCAGCACCCTGTACCCGATCGACGAGTGGACCCTCAACCACGCCTTCGAGTCCGGCTGGTACCAGACCTCCCCGGGCCTGTGGCTGTCCTCCGTCCAGCACGGCGCCTACGACACCGACACTACCGACCCGGACGACGCCCCCGGCCAGACCCTGCCGGCGGTCGTCTTCGACGGCACCGCCTACCCCAACCGGGTCCGCACCAACAGCGACGACATCGAGCTGACGTACTGGCACCCGCGCATCACCGGGATCACGGACGAGAACGGCAAGAAGACGGTCGTCGACTACAACAAGGGCTGCACCTACGCCCCGGCGACCACCGACATCGCCGACAACACGGCCGCCTGCTACCCCGTGCACTGGTCGCCCGACGAGAACCTCGACAACCCGCCGCTGGCCTGGTTCAACAAGTACACCGTCGGCAAGGTCACCGAGCAGGACACGGTCGTCACCACGACCGCGCTCGCCTCACCCGACGTCGTCACGACGTACGAGTACGGGGGCGGCGGCTACTGGGCCAAGACCGACGCCGAGTTCACCAAGCCCTCGCAGCGCACCCACAGCGAATGGCGTGGCTACGCCTCCGTCACCACCAGGGTCGGCGACCCCGACGGCTCCGCCGCCACCCGCTCGAAGACGACCACCTACTACCTGCGCGGCTCCGGCACGACCCTCAAGGACGACACCGGCGCCACCCTCTCCGCCGACGACGCCGACGAGAACGCGGGCCAGTCCGCCGAGACCGTCACCTACGTCTCCAGCGAGAGCGCGGCGGCGGCACACAGCCGGGTGATCACCCTCCCCGGCACCAGCACGGTCACGGCCACCCGCAAGCGCACCGGCGACAGCGACCTCGTGGCGAAGCGGACGTACGTCAAGCGCGTCGACGACCTGACCGCCTACAACGGCAAGTGGCGCGGCACCCGCACCACCACCGCCATGGACGACGACGGCCTGCCGAAGCTGAGCGAGGTCGCGACCGTCACCCTGGCGAGCCCCGGCGACACCACACCCACGGTCGGCGACAGAACCTGCACCCTCACCACCTTCGACAACAGGGCGTCCACGAACCTCTACGGCCTGCCCAAGCGGACGTTGACCACCGCGACCGACTGCGACGACGTGTCGAGCGCGGCCACCGCCGCGGTCGTCTCCGACGTCACCGCCGGCTACAACGACGCCGGCGACGCCACCAGCGAGAAGTCCCTCGACGGCGAGGGCACCGGCACGATCACCGGCTCCCTCACCGAGTACGACGTCTACGGCCGCGCCAACAAGGTCACCGACGCCGGGAAGAACGTCACCAGGACCGCCTACAACCCCGGCAGCAGCCCGTACGTCATCACCGGCACCACCATCACCAACGCCAAGTCGCAGGCGACGATCACCACGATCGACCCGGCCCGCGGCCTGACCACGCTCACCACCGACCCCAACGGCAACAAGACCCGCTACGAGTACGACCTCCTCGGCCGCCTGGTCAAGGGCTGGCAGCCCGGCGACGCCGACGACCTGCCCTCCACGACGATCAGCTACGCGCTGGGCACCAAGACCCCGACCCGGGTCATCACCAAGAGCCTGAAGGACAACGGGAGTTACACCCAGTCCGTCACCTTCTACGACGGCATGGGCCGCACCGTGCAGACCCAGGCACCGGACGCCACCGGCCTCGGCCGCCTGGTCACCTCGGTCCGCTACAACGACCACGGCGCCCCCGTCCGCACCGACAACGGCTACTACGTCCTCGGCCTGCCGGCCACCACGCCGTACATCCCCACCAGCCAGCAGTCGATCCCCAACTCGACGAGGGCGACCTACGACGGCCTCGGCCGCCCGCTCACCTCGACGACCCTGCACCACAACGCGGACTTCGCCACCGCCACCAACACCTACAGCGACACCGACGCCTCCGTCACCGTCGTCCCGCCCACCGGCGCCACCGCCACGAAGACCCTCGGCGACGCGCTGGGCCGCGCGGTCAAGGCGATCACGTACACCAACGCCGACCGCAGCACGAACACCTACACCGAGACCACCTACGACGCGCTCGGCAACCGCACCCAGGTCAAGGACAAGTCGGGCCACCTCTGGACCTGGACCTACGACTCCCGGCACCGCGTGCGCCTCAGCACCGACCCGGACTCCGGCACCAGCCAGACCTGGTACGACGACGCCGACCACGTCACCCAGACCAAGGACGCCACCGGCAAGATCCTGCACTACGGCTACGACCCGCTGGGCCGCAAGAGCACCCTCACCGTCGGCTCCGACGCGTTCCCGACCGACGAGTGGACCTACGACACCGCCACCAAGGGCATCGGCCTGCCCGCCAAGTCGATCCGCCACACCACGCTCGGCTCCACCACCGGCGACATCGTCAGCGAGGCCACCGGCTACACCGAGGACGGGCAGCTGACCGGCAAGACGGTCACCGTCCCGGCGGTCAGCGGCTCCACCGACAACCTCTCGGGCTCGTACCACTGGTCGTACACCTACACCCGCACCGGCAAGCCGCTCACCACCACACTCCCCGCCACCCCCGGCGGCATGACCACCGCCGAGAAGGTCGTCACCCGCTACAACACCCAGGACCTGCCCGTCTCCACCTCCGGCTGGGACTGGTACACCACCGGCGCGGTCTACAACCCGTACGGCCAGATCACCCGCTCCACCAGCGGCAAGAACCCCTACCGGGTGTGGACCAGCGCCCTCTACGACGACTCCACCGGCCTCCTCCTCCACTCCTACGCGGCCACCCAGACGGCGAGCGGCCTGGTCTCCCAGTCGGCCTACGCCTACGACCAGGCCGGCAACACCAGCCTGGTGGCGACGGGTTCGACCACCTCGGGCACCACCACGTGGGACAACCAGTGCTTCACCTACGACGCCCGCGGCCAGCTCGTCGAGGCCTGGACCGGCGCGACGACGAAGTCCTGCACGGACTCCGCCGGCACCACCTGGAAGGCGACCGACACCTCGGCGACCGCCTCCGGCACGGTCGGCGGCACCCCGTCCACCTCCACCATCGCCACCGGCACGGCGGCCTACGGCAGCCTCCCGTACTGGCAGTCGTACCGCTACGACGACCTCGGCAACCGCTCCACCCTCACCGACCACAGCACCCAGCGCACCTCCACCGGCGCCCTCAACACCGCGCTGGACGGCTCGACTTCGTACGCCTACGGGGACACCGGCCAGCCGGACACCCTCACCGGCTGGACGCAGAAGACGGTCACGGCGGCGGACTCCGGCACGAAGACCGTCACCGAGACGAACTCGGCGACCTTCGACGACGCGGGCCGCACGGGCACCCGCACCATCAACGGCGACACCCAGTCCTTCGTCTACGACGGTGAAGGCCTGCTGAAGACGGTCACCGGGTTCGGCGCCGGCTCGGGCGCGATCACCGGCCCCGGCGGCCTGTGCATGGACGACGCCGGCGGCCACACGACCGACGGCAACGTCATCCAGATCTACACCTGCAACGGCACGGCAGGACAGAAGTTCACCGCCAACGGCGGCAAGTTGACGGTCCTCGGCAAGTGCGCCACGGCATCGGGCACGACGACCGGTTCGACGATCACGCTGAAGACCTGCGTACCGGACGCGACGACCCAGTCATTCACGCTCAGGTCCGACGGCACCTTCTACAACACGGCGTCCAAGCTCTGCCTGAACGTGGCGAGCGCCACCGTCAGCGCCGACCTGACCCTGGCCGCGTGCACGGCGAGCGCCGACACCCAGAAGTTCACCCTCGCCGCGAGCACGTCGTACCTCTACGACGCGGACGGCAACCGCATCTCCAAGACCACCGGCGGCTGGACCACCCTCTACCTCGGCGAGACCGAGGTGATGGGCTCCCAGACCTCCACCGCCACCAAGGCGATGCGCAGCTACGCCCAGGCCGGCGCCCCCACCGTCGTCCGCTACACCTCCAGCGCCACCAGCGCCCACACCCTGGTCGCCCAGGTCACCAACCCCCAGGGCACGGCCACCGTCCAGATCAAACTGGCCTCCGGAATGGCGGTCCAGACCCGGTCCTACGACGCCTGGGGCAACCTGCGCGGCGACCTCGAGACGTCGCTGACGGGCTGGGCGGGCTCCCGCGCGTACATCGGCGGCGCGGACGAGTCGAGCACGGGCCTGATCCACCTGGGCGCACGCGACTACGACCCGGTGACAGGCCGCTTCACGTCACTGGACCCGGTGATGGACTTCTCCGATCTCCTCCAACTGGGCGGCTACGCGTACGCGGACAACAGCCCGGTGACGAAGGAGGACCCCAACGGCCAGATGTGGGGCTGGTCCCAGATCAAGCACGCGGCCTGGTCCGCCACCAAGACGGTCGCGCACGTGGCGTACGAGTACTCGGGCCTCGCCGACATCGTCAGCTGCGCCACCAACCCGACCCTCGGCACCTGCCTGATGGCGGCGGCCACGATCATCATCACGGTCGCGACCTTCGGGGAAGGGGGCGTGGCCCTGGCCGCGGCCCGCGGCGGAATGCGCTTCGGCGGCGGAGTGCTGGCGCGGGGCGCGGAACAGGCTGCGGTGAAGACGGCGGAAAAGACGGCCGTGAAGACCGCGACCAAGGCCGTCGAGAAGAAGGTCGTCAAGACGGCCGAGGAGAAGGCGGCCAAGGCGACGGAGAAATCCGCGGCCAAGGCGTCGGAGAAGTCGGCGGCGAAGACGGGCGAGAAGGACGCCGGCAAGGCGTCGGATGCCGGCGAGGACGCGGTCGAGTCGGGCGGCAAGTGCAACAGCTTCACGCCGAACACGCGGGTGCTGCTGGCCAACGGCAAGACCAAGGCGATCAAGGACCTGCGCCCCGGCGACAAGGTCAGGTCGACGGACCCGATCCTCGGCACGACGGCGTCCCGCACGGTGACAGCCACGATCGAGGGCCACGGCACCAAGCACCTCGTCCGCCTGACCCTGGCCAACGGCAAGTCGATCACCGCGACGGACGGCCACCCGATCTGGCTGCCGAAGCTGCACCGCTGGGCGAAGGCGAGCGAACTCCGGTCGGGTGACTGGCTGCAGACGTCGGCCGGGACGTACGTCCAGGTCAAGGCGGTACGGGCGTGGACGCAGACGGCTACGGTCAACAACCTGACCGTGTCCGGGACGCATACGTATTATGCGCTCGCCGGGGCTACGGCGGTGCTGGTCCACAACTGCGGCGATGCGGAATCGGCAGCGACCTGGGTCGAGGAGGGCGGCGACCTCAGCAAGGGTCGCAGGGGAATGCCGAGCAATGCGTACGAGTATCAGTCGGGCACCACGGGAGCTCGTTCCAGCGTGGCCAGCAGACGTGCCCTCGCGCCGCAGCTGGAAATGCCCGCCGCAGACGGAACGGTCGTCACCGCGAAGTTCGACGGCGTGAACGGCAGTGAGATAATCGACCGGAAGCTGAATCCCATGTTCACGGAGAAGTCCGTTGATCAGGCGAGAAGACAGGCGGCCACGGCGGCCTACCATGGCCTCACTGCCGTGTATGAGGTCCCTGACGAAGCAGCGCTCGCGGCGATGAACCGGTTTATGACGTTCGCGGATGTTTCGACGATAGTCGTGAGGATTGGGCTGTAAAATGAATGCGGAACCCCTGATCAGGGCGGTTGTCGCCGCAATGATGCTGTTGGAGGAATCCGAGCCGGACGAAGTGGACCCGGATACAGCTGTCCGCGGCCTGGAAAGCATGGGATACGAACTGCTCAAGCTCACGCAGGCGGAGCGGCTCGAATTCATGCAACTACTGGACAGAGTGGCCTCGGCTGAATCCGATCCGCATTCTGCGGAATTCATCCGAAGGGTTCCTTTCAGTATTGGAATGACCGAAAGCGAGTGAGGCGCGGGTTGGGCGGCCCCTCACTGGCGCCCTAACCGCTCCCGCCGCGCCTGCCGGTTGTCCGTGACCGAGTCCAGGGTCCGGCGATCCGTGCCGGGTTCCGCCGACGGCCCGCCGAGCAACAGCACAGGAAGAAACGCATGTTCAGACGCACGACCTCCCGTATCGCCCTCGCGACGGCCGTTGCCGCCGCGCTCATCGGCGGGCTGGTCACCCTCTCGGTCGGCGCCGCGAGTGCCGCCACCCCCGCCAAGTACGCCGATGACTTCAACGGTGACGGCTACCGCGACTACGTGGTGGGTGACAGTGGTTCGTTCACTGTGACGTACGGGACGGCGAGCGGGCCCGGGAGCATGAGCAGGACGATCACGCAGAACAGCCCGGGGATACCCGGGAAGTCCGGAGACGCCGGGGGATACGTCGACGCGTTCGGCGAGTCGCTGGCCACCGCCGACTTCAACCGGGACGGGTACGCCGACCTCGCCGTCGCCGACAAGACCGAGAAGGTCGCCACGCGGGCCGCGCAGGGCACCGTCACCATCGTGTGGGGATCGAGGTCCGGCCTGTCGTCCAGTGCGACCCGGCTCCCCCTCAGGTCACCCCACGCCGACTACGAGTTCGGCTGGTCCCTCGCGGCCGGCGACTTCGACGGCGACGGCAAGCCGGACCTCGCGGTCAGCGACATCGAGAAGGTGTACGTCTACCGGGGCGGCTTCTCGAAGTCCGGCACCACCGGCAAGGTCACCACACACCGTCCCCAGCCGAGCGTCACCCACGTGTTCGAGCCGACCGGCCTGGTCGCCGGCAAAGTGACCAAGGACAAGGCCACCGACCTGTACGTGCTCGGCCAGGGCGAGAAGAACGGCCGTATGACGCAGGCCGCGTGGTTCCTGCAGGGCGGTTCCACCATCAAGGCGGGCACGTTCACGACGTACGACACGACCGCACCGGACTGGAGCCCGACCGGCGTCATCGCCGACTTCGACAAGAACGGCTACGGCGACCTCGCCGTCAGCGACACCCCGTACAACAAGCACGCCGGATCGGTCGTCGTGCTGCGCGGTGGAACGAGGGGAGCCGCGAGTTCATACCGTCTCAGCCAGTCCACCGCCGGTGTCGCCACCGCCGCCGCCAAGGACGAGCAGTTCGGTGTCTCCGTCTCGGCGGGCGACACCGACCACGACGGCTACCCGGACCTCGCGGTCGGCGTGCCGTACGAGAAAGTGGGCTCCGCGAACGGGGCGGGCGGCGTCCACGTCCTGCGCGGCGGCCGGAGCGGTCTGACCGGCGCGGGTTCGCGGTGGTTCAGCCGTGCGACAGCGGGTGTGCCGGGCAACGCCGTGTCGCAGGCGGCCTTCGGTATCCACGTCCGACTCCGCGATGTGAACCGGGACGGCTACGCCGACCTCCTGATCTCGGACCAGTACGAGAACTACGACACCAGCGTTCTGCTCCCCGCCGGGACGACCGGCGTGACGGCGTCCGACGCCCGGGAACTGTCCGTGCGCGCGGACTTCCCGCAGTAACTGCCCGAAGCCGACTACCGACTACCGGCTGGCGGTGAACGCGGCCCAGGCGGTGACCTCGACGCAGGCGCCGCCCTCGTCGTTGCTGTAGCTCGACTTGAACCACTGAAGTCCGGTGCTCATTGGTCTCCTGGCTATTGCCCGACTGAAAGCTGCGAAGGGGCCGAACTGATATGGCGGATGTGCGGGTTACCTATGACCCGGTGGTCAATGCGGCCTATGTCTACTTCACGGAGCCGCAGGTGACCGTCCCGTCCGCGCGCATGTATCCGTGCGATCCGATCGACGTGGACGGGATGATCAATTTGGATTTCGATGCGGAAGGGCGACTCATCGGCATCGAAATCCTGGCGGCCGACACAAAACTTCCCCGATACATGCTGGACGGCGCGGAGCGTTTGGAGCGGCCTTGAACCGACCCTGCCGGACAGGGGCCTAGCGGCCCAACCGCCCCCGCACCCGCCGCACTTGACGGTTGTCCGCGAGCGCGTCCAGGAAGCGCCGGCCGCCCCCGCCCTCGTACGCCGGGCCCTCCAGCCGGAGCACCGTGCCGTTGCGGACGACCGCGTACGCGATCGGGCCGGTTGTCTTCGGGAGGGTGACCGGGTGGCGGCCGGACGGGAGCTTCAGGCGGGTGGGGAGGCGGAGTTGGGCCGTGGGGGTGCCGGGGAGCAACTCGGCTTCCACTGCCAGCGTCCTGACGGTGACCTTTACCCGGGCCGGGGTGCCGTCCGCCGTCGCCGCCAAGTACGAGAGGGGCAGGGTCTGTTCACCCCGTTCGGCGTTCGTCGCGGCGGCCGTCGCCGTGTCCGGGCCGAACTTGCGCTGCCGTTGGTCGACATCGAGGGCGAGTTGACCGCTGCCCGTCCAGTACGGGAGTGAGAGTCTGCCGCCGGTGAGGGCCGGGGCCGCCGCCGGGGCACCTGCCGTACCTGTCCCCGTCAACCTCACCATCCGGTCCACGCCCAGCAGTTGGACGAACGCCCACACGTCGTGCACCCCGCGCTCCAGCGGACCGCCGCCCGCCAGCCGCTCCGGGTCGAGGCGCAGTTGCCCGGAGGCGACGAGCTGGGAACGGCCTTCGCCCAGCGGTCGTAGGTCGAGAGACAGGTCGCCCTCCGGGTACCACCAGTCCTCGCGGTCCCGGTCCTTCACCACCAGTTCCGCGTACGCCAGCCGGAAGGGGTCGGGGACCTCCCAGCCGTTCTCCGTCCCCGGTACGCCGTCCAACAGTTCGGGGTCGAGGCACTGCTTGCCGTCCCGTTCGACGAGGACCAGCGGTTCGCCGTCGCCGCGCAGCAGGTCCAGGGTGACGTCCGCGACCAGGCGGCCGTCCTCCCAGCGCAGGTCGCCGACCTCGCTGCGGGCCTTCACCTCGCGGATGCGTTCCGCGAGCGTCACCGCGCCGTCGAAGTCGCCGGACTCCAGCAGCTCGGCGCGCAGCCGGGACACCGCGGGCAGACCCTCCCGTACGGCCGGCGGGAACTCCTCCCGCGCCACTTCCCGCGCCGCCTCGAACCGCTGCCGCTGCTCGGCCGGGTCCTCGCGCAGGATCTCGGGCTCACGGGCCCGGGACAGGATCTCGACGTGGTACAGGCGGTGGAGCAGGCGGTTCTGGAGGGCGTCGATGTCCTCGGAGGGAGCGGTGCCCTCCTTGATCTGGCCGATGATCGTGCGGGTGTTGGCCCAGAAACCGTGCCGGGGGTCGAAACGGTGCCGGGTGTTGTTGCCGCCGTCGTCCCGCTTCATCCAGTAGTAGACGGGATAGTCCGCGAGGATCGCGATCCGCTCCGCCGCCAGATAGGCCGCGCTCACGAACGCCAGGTCCTCGAGAATCCACGGCCCCTCGGGGAACCGCAGCCCGTGCTCCTCGACGAACGCCCGCCGGAACATCTTGTGCGGCGACATGCTCTGCATCAGCTCGTCGTTCTCGATCGTGCAGGCGTCCACCGTGTGCCGGAACAGCCGCCGGGGCCGCACCATCGTGCTGGACATCTTGCCGAGGACGACGTCCGCGTCGTTCCGCTTCGCGTGCTCGTACAGCCGCTCCAGGGCCTCGGGCCCGAGCGTGTCGTCGTGGTCGACGAACTGGATGTACTCGCCCTTGGCGTGCCGCATGCCGAGATTGCGCGGGGCGCCCGGCCAGCCCGAGTTCGGCTGGGTGTGGACCTGGACGTTCGGGTGCCCGGCGGCGATCTTCCGCAGCCGGCTCAGCGTGTCGTCGGTCGAACCGTCGTCGACGTAGACGACCTCGTACTCGTCGGCCGGCAGGCTCTGCCCCAGCAGCGACGGCGCGCACTCGTCGACGTACTTCCCGGTGTTGTAGACGGGAACGATCACGCTGACCTTGACTCTCGGCATTCAAGGACCCTACACACCTACCTGACACGCCCGTCAAAGCACTTCTTCGTTCCCCACCTCGGCCCCATGCACCGCGCCCGCCCGGCCGGGCACGCTCATCTCGATCCGGTCCCCGATCCGCCCGCACCACGTCCGTGCCCAGGTCGTCCCGCACTCCCTGCTGTGCCGTAGCTCCATCCAGGCTCCGGTGGTCGTCCGGTGAGTGGCGAGGGTGTCCAGCTGGGGGGCGCAGCACATGGTCATCGGGTCCTTGCCTTCGCACGCCGAGCCGCAGCAGCAACAGGGCGACCACCACGCCGCCTGTCGCCACGGCGCAGACCGACGCGAGCACTGCCGGCGCGGCCACACCTCGGTGCCCGGCTCGCTTGCTCTCCGATACCGGTACGGAAGTCGAGGGCGCAGCCGGGGCCGGGAGTTGCGGCCGCGGCGGTGTCCGCCGCGCCCCCGCCGCCCGTCCGGAGGGCGAGTTCTTCGACCTGATCCTCGAACTCGGAGACTCCGCCGCCATAGGCTGTGGCACCGTGCTAGCGGGCAGGGCCCGTCACCTACCCCCGTGGTGACGGGCCCTGCCCGTGTCAGTGGGCGAGGACGACTCTGACCGGGACGTCGCGCGAGTTGGCGAGCGTCGGGCGCAGGGCGGCTTCCTCACTCGCATCGACCGAGAGCTGGTAGCGGGTCTTGTCGGCCACCCGGTTGGTGACGTATCGACACCAGTAGCCGGCCGATGGCGGCAGCCAGGTGGGACGGGGCCTGGTCGGCCTTGGACCGGTTCGAGGAAGCCGACGCCGCGATCAGCCCGCGTGGGCGCATGCCCTGCGCGCAGTCGCTGACGGCGGGGAAGACGAGGTGCAGTTGCCCCAGCCGGTGTGAACGACGGTTGGCCGTGCGGCAACACCGGGGTCGCGATCTGTTCGGCGAGCCGCGCCGGTGAGGTCGGGTGATCGAGCCCTGCACGGCCTGTGTCTGGAGGCTCCACGCACAGGCCGTAATCGTCGGACCGTCGGGTCAGACGCAGTCCTTCTTCAGTTCCGACCAGGTGTCGTAGCTGCAACTGGCATCGTCCTTGTAGTAGGTGGAGTACCAGTTGCTGCCCTTCTTGATCTGGCCGAACGCCAAGACAATGCCGTTGTCGTAGTCCTCGGCGGGCCCGGCGTTCACGCGGTACTTGGTGCTGAAGTCCACGGCGTCCCAGCCGTTCTTCCACTGTGTCTTGGTCGGCTCGGGCGAGCCCTTGCCCTGGTCGTGCTTGTTGTCCAGCCCGTCGGCCATGAAGGCGCCGATGCCCTTGGTGTTGGTCTTGCTCTTGGCGGTCACGTAGACGCAGACAAGTCGGTCGGTGTTGTAGACGTCGAGGTAGCCGATGGTCGTCTTGCCCTTTTTGATGGCTTTGTGGGCCACGTGCTTGGTGTACGGACTATCGCACTTGACGGCTGCGCTCGCCTCGGGTGCCGCCGCGACATTCAAGCCCGCCACCACCCCGAGAATGGCCAGTCCAGCCGCTGCTGGGCTACGAAACTTCACGCGAGGATCTCCTGTTGCAGAAGCGACAAAGGTGCATTAATCGACGTAAGCGGCGGAAATAGGGTCCATGGCCATCGGCATCTGTCAATCCGGAGCAACAGCTCGGAGTCAGTGGGACAGGGGTTCCGAGGCGACATGCTCGCCCCACTCCTTCGCGAACGTATGACTTCGCCAGGATGCGGGACTGCCCGCGTACCAGTCATCGCCAACGCGTACATACAAGTCTCGCCATTGCGTCTACACGATGACGGGGCATTCCTTGCTGCGGTACTCCCGCGGCGTCATCGCGTATTCACGGCGGAAGGTCCGGCTGAAGTGGGCGGTGTCCGTGAAACCCCACCGGGAGGCGACGGTGTGGACGGGCACGGTGGCCGTCGCGGGGTCGGCCAGGTCGGCGCAAACGTGCTGAAGGCGCCGGCGGCGGATCGACGCGGCCACCGAGATGCCCCGTTCCTGGAAGAGTCGGTGCAGATGGCTGACGGATATGTGGTGGGCAGCCGCCACCGTCTCCGGCGTGAGTCGGGGATCGCGCAGGTTCTGCTGGATGAAGGCCTCGATATGCAGCGTCAGCGTCCGCCGGCGGGCCTCTGGAGTGAGGCTGTTCTCCATCTCCAGCACCTGGGCAAGAGCCGCCGACAACAGATCCACCACGACGGTCCCCAGCCTGGGACCGTCGGCCGGTCCGTATGAGGCGGTGTCCGTGGTCAGTTGGGTGATGAACCCGAAGAGCAGGGCGATGATTCCCTCGCCGCCGGGCATACGCCGCGCGAGGAGCCTGTCGACGCTGTCCGGCGGCACCGACAGCAGAGCCTTGGGAACAAGGACCGAGAACCCGGTCAGGCTCCCCTTGCCCTCGTCGGTCTTGACCCGCGATTCGTTGGGCTGCGAGGTATCCAGGAGTACGAGATCGTACGGGTGGTGCGTCGCGCGGCGATCGGTTCGGCCCTGCTGCTGGATGACGTCAATGCTGCCCTGGCAAAGGAGCGATACCTGGTACGCCTCGGGATCGGACTGCCGGACGAGCTTCGGTGTCCGCCGTACGGTCACCGGTGGGGCATGCATTGACCTGACCGCCACGCTCCCGAGGCTCAGGACGCGATCGGTCACGCGGAAGTCGGACGCATGCTCGCTCGAGAGCTCCACAGGCACATGGGTCTTGAGGAGATATTCACGCCAGGCCTCGAACCGGTCCGCCACCGGTAGGTCCTCGGTCCGGAGCACCGTCTCATGCATCGCTTTCCTCCGCTTGCCATGCCGCTCCTGTCACGGTCCGGAGCTCAGCATCACAGGAGGATTGAACACCAACGTCAGCGTGGCGACTTTGCCGGGAGCCACTGGAGCCCCCGCTGGACGGGGGAGACCAGCCGGGGCCGTGTGCGGAGGGCGGTCGCCTCTCGGCGGGAGGCCCCACGGGGCTGAAGACGAGCTGGAACCAGTCCATCGACACCTGGAGAAGGCCCCGCTTGCCGACGAGCTGAGCGGGCTGAGCGGGCTGAGTGCCAGCAGGTGGGGTCGTGCCAGGAGATGGTGGACTCACTCGGTATGGGGGTGAAAACCCTGGCCCCGGGGGCGCGTTGGACGATTTCCATGTCGATGCCGAGAGTGGCGGCCACGTGGTCGATCATCTGGGTGCCGGCGGCGGAGTCCTGGACGCCGGCCGCGCCTCCGAGCCAACAGGCATCCGAAGTCACCGCCGTTGACGACCGCGGCCCGTTCTCTCGGGGGGAGAGGGCGGGCCGCGATGCGTGACCACGAACGAGTGTGCCTAGAGCTTCTCGGGCGTCCGGATACCCAGCAGATCCATCCCCCGGTGCAGCGTCCGGGCCGTGAGGTCCACCAACAGCAGCCGGTTCTCCTGCTGTTCCGGCGTCTCGGCCTTGAGGACCGGACACTGGTCGTAGAACGTCGTGAGCGTGGACGCCAGTTGGTACAGGTACGCCGTCAGCTTGTGCGGGGCGTACTCCGTCGCCGCCTCCGCGACCACCTCGCTGAACTGGTCCAGGTGCAGGCCCAACGCCCGCTCCGCCGGGGCCAGTTCGAGCTCCGGGTGGGCCAGCGGACGGGCCTCGCCCGCCTTGCGGAGGATCGACTGGATACGGGCGTACGCGTACTGCAGGTACACCGACGTGTCGCCGCTCAGCGAGACCATCTGGTCCAGGTCGAACTTGTAGTCCCGCACGGCGGACGTCGACAGGTCGGCGTACTTCACCGCGCCGATGCCCACGTACCGGCCGTTCTCGACGATCTCCTGCTCGGACAGGCCCACCTTCTCGGCCTTCTCCCGTACGACCGCGGTGGCGCGCTGCACCGCCTCGTCGAGGAGGTCCTCCAGCTTCACCGACACGCCCTCACGCGTCTTGAACGGCTTGCCGTCCTTGCCGAGGATCGTGCCGAACGCCAGCTGGTACGCCGTCACGTCGTCGTTCAGCCAGCCGGCCCGCCGCGCGGTCTCGAAGACCATCTTGAAGTGCAGGGACTGACGGACGTCGACGACGTAGAGGAGCGAGGTCGCCTTGAGGTGGAAGACCCGGTCCCTGATCGCGGACAGGTCGGTGGCCGCGTAGCCGTAGCCGCCGTCCGACTTGCGGACGATCAGCGGGACGCGGTTGCCGTCCGGGCCCTTGATGTCGTCGAAGAACACGCACAGCGCGCCGTCCGAGATCTCCGCGACGCCGGACTCCTCCAGCAGGCGGCACGTCTCGTCCAGCATGTCGTTGTAACCCGACTCGCCGACGATGTCCGGGTCCCGGATCTCCATGTCCAGCTTCTCGAAGACGGAGAAGAAGTAGATCTTCGACTCGTCCACGAACTTCTGCCACGCGGCGAGGGTTTGGGGGTCACCCGCCTGGAGGTCCACGACCCGGCGCCGGGCCCGCGTCTTGAACTCCTCGTCGGAGTCGAAGAGTTTGCGTGCCGCCTTGTAGAGCCGGTCGAGGTTCGACATCGCCTCCTCGCCGCTGATCTCCGCGCCGCCGTGGTCCAACTCGCCCGGGTGCTCGTCCAGATGCTGGATGAGCATCCCGAACTGCGTTCCCCAGTCGCCGATGTGGTGCCGCCGGACCACCGACTCGCCGGTGAACTCCAGGAGTTGGACGAGCGCGTCGCCGATCACCGCGGAGCGGAGGTGGCCGACGTGCATCTCCTTCGCCACGTTCGGCTGGGCGTAGTCGATGACCGTCGTACCCGGGTGCGCGGCGAGGGGCACGCCGAGGCGGGCCGTGTCGTCGGCGTAGCGCGCGGCCAGGTTCTCGGTGATCGCCTTGTCGGTGATCGTGATGTTCAGGAAGCCGGGGCCGGAGACCTCGATGTCCTTGATCACGTCACCGGTGGTGATGTGCGAGACGACCTGCGTCGCCAGCTCCCGGGGGTTGGCCTTGGCCTTCTTCGCGAGGGCGAGGATGCCGTTCGCCTGGAAGTCCGCTCGGTCACTCCGTCGCAGCAGGGGGTCCGCGTCCGCCTCCGGCAGGGTGGCCGAGAGGGCGTTCGCGAGGCGCTGGTGGACTAGGTCGGTGAGCGACGTGACCGGAGCCATGGGGTGGGAGCCGTTCTCCTCGTGGGTTTGGTAGACACGGTCAGTATCCCACGGGGGGTGAAGCGGTTTTTTGGCTGCGGGCCGGTGGGGGCTGGTCGCGCAGTTCCCCGCGCCCCTTGAAGGCGGCTGCGCCGCCATCCAAGGGCCGTGGGGGGGCTTGAGGCCTGGATGGCGGCGCAGCCGCCTCTCAGGGGCGCGGGGAACTGCGCGACCAGCCCCCACCGGCCCGCACCCGAAAACCCCGCCACCCCCAGGGCCCGCTTCAGAGTCACGGCCTTGGAAAAGCCGTTTTCGTGGATGTCGGGTCGCCTGGGACAATGGCAGGGTCAGTCGTGCGACCGTACCGGCTGCCCCGTGTCAGAAAGAAGGACGTGCCGATCGTGGCTCAGAGCACCGAGACCACCGACTGGGTCTCCCGTTTCGCGGATGAGGTCATCGAGGAGTCGGAGCGTCGGGCCCCCGGCAAACCTGTCGTCGTCGCGTCCGGACTGTCCCCCTCCGGGCCCATCCACCTCGGCAACCTGCGCGAGGTCATGACCCCGCACCTCGTCGCCGACGAGATCCGCCGCCGAGGGCACGAGGTCCGGCACCTCATCTCCTGGGACGACTACGACCGCTACCGCAAGGTGCCGAACGGGGTGGAGGGGACGGACGCGAGCTGGGCCGAGCACATCGGCAAGCCGCTGACCTCCGTGCCCGCCCCGGCCGGATCGGCGTATCCGAACTGGGCCGAACACTTCAAGGCCGCCATGGTCGCCTCCCTCGCCGAGCTGGGCGTGGAGTTCGACGGGATCAGCCAGACCGCGCAGTACACCTCCGGGGTGTACCGCGAGCAGATCCTCCACGCCATGAAGCACCGCGCCGACATCGACGCGATCCTCGAGCAGTACCGCACCAAGAAGGCCCCGGCCAAGAAGCAGCAGCAGAAGGCCGTCGACGCGGCCGAGTTGGAGGCCGAGGAAGGGTCGGGCGCGGCCGAGGAGGACGACGGCAGCTCCGGTTCCGCCGGCTACTTCCCGTACAAGCCCTTCTGCGGCGCCTGCGGCAAGGACCTCACCACCGTCACGGCGTACGACGACGACACCACCGAGCTGACGTACGTCTGCACCGAGGACGGCTTCACCGAGACCGTCCTCCTCAGCGAGTTCAACCGCGGCAAGCTGGTGTGGAAGGTCGACTGGCCGATGCGCTGGGCCTACGAGGGGGTTGTTTTCGAGCCCTCCGGCGTCGACCACTCGTCTCCGGGGTCCTCCTTCCAGGTCGGCGGGCAGATCGTCGGGATCTTCGGCGGCGAACGGCCCATCGGGCCCATGTACGCCTTCGTCGGCATCAGCGGCATGGCCAAGATGTCCAGCAGCAAGGGCGGGGTCCCCACCCCGGCCGACGCGCTCCAGATCATGGAACCGCAGCTCCTGCGCTGGCTCTACGCCCGCCGCCGCCCCAACCAGTCCTTCAAGATCGCCTTCGACCAGGAGATCCAGCGCCTCTACGACGAGTGGGACAAGCTGGACGCCAAGGTCGCCGACGGGTCCGCCCTGCCGGCCGACATCGCCGCGCACTCGCGTGCCGTACGCACCGCCGAGGGTGAACTCCCGCGCACACCCCGCCCGTTGCCGTACCGGACCCTCGCGTCCGTCGCCGACATCACCGCCGGAGCCGAGGACCAGACGCTGCGCATCCTCAGCGAACTCGACCCGGCCAACCCCCTGTCCACCCTCGACGAGGTCCGCCCCCGGCTGGACAAGGCCGAGGCCTGGATCAACATGCACGTCCCCGCCGACCAGCGGACCATCGTGCGCGACGAACCCGACACCGAACTCCTCAAGTCCCTCGACGAGCCCGCCCGGCAGTCCCTGCGACTGCTCAGCGACGGACTCGCCGACCACTGGTCCCTGGACGGCCTGAGTCACCTCGTCTACGGCGTCCCGAAGGTCCAGGCCGGCTTCTCCGCCGACGCGACCGCGAAGGAACTCCCGCCGGAGATCAAGACCGCCCAGCGGACCTTCTTCGCCCTCCTCTACCACCTGCTCGTCAGCCGCGACACCGGCCCCCGCCTGCCCACGCTGCTGCTCGCGGTAGGACAGGAGCGGGTGCGCAGGCTCCTGGGGGAGTAGACCCGGCCGGCTCTACGACGACGGGGGCGCCCGGTGCTCGATGGCACCGGGCGCCCCCGTCGTCGTAGCGGAAACGCTCTACGCGATGTGGTCTTCCTGGAGTTCCGCCGTGTGGCGGTTGGTGAAGCGGTTGACCATGCGGTCGGCCTCGCGCTGCGGGAGCGTGATGCCGTACGTGGCCTCCACGTCACCCCTGAACTGGCCCGACGTCGGATAGCTGCCGTCTATCGACTTCTTGAAGACGAGGTAGTAGTCCTCCTCGGTCAGCTCCGTGCCGCCGCCCTCACCCAGCTCACGGGTACGGCCGGGACCCGCCGGGATCGGGAACGTACCCGTGTC
The DNA here is from genome assembly GCF_000716435.1 of Streptomyces xylophagus. Lineage (GTDB taxonomy): Bacteria > Actinomycetota > Actinomycetes > Streptomycetales > Streptomycetaceae > Streptomyces > Streptomyces xylophagus. Next base: position 697 of record NZ_JNWO01000039.1, on the reverse strand, counting down.
CTCGGGCGAGGGCTCCGTGACCGGCGGCTCCTCGAACTGCTGCTGAGGGAACTGCTGTTGCGGGAAAGGCTGCTGCTCGAACTGCTGCCGCTGCTCGAACCGCTGCTGCTCCTCCTCGTACTGCTGGAACTGCTCGGCCTGCTGCTGCTCCGCGTACCACTCCTGGTACGCGGCATCCGGGTCGTACGTCGGGTCGTAGCCGCCCTGGTACGCGACGGTCTGCGGGTCCCGCGCCTGGAGCCACGGGCTCTGCTGCTCGACGTAGTCCGGCTGCCGGGGCGGCTCGTTCGCGCCGGGAGCGGGGAGCTGCTCGCGGACAGGTGCCGGGTTGTTCTGCAGGGCCGGTGCCGTCGGCTCCGGCTCGCGGGACACCTCCAACTGCGGTGCCGGAGGCAGCAGTACGGGCTCGATGCCCGCCGCCGCCAGGCCCGAGGGGGCCGTCTCCGCGAGCGGGACGCCGTAGCGGGCCAGGCGCAGCGGCATCATGGACTCCACCGGGGCCTTGCGGCGCCAGGCGCGGCCGAAGCGGGAGTGCAGACGGGCCTGGTAGACGAGGCGGTCCTGCTCCAGCTTGATGACCTGCTCGTAGGAACGGAGTTCCCACAGCTTCATGCGGCGCCAGAGCAGGAACGTCGGGATCGGGGAGAGCAGCCAGCGGGTGAGGCGGACGCCCTCCATGTGCTTGTCGGCGGTGATG
>NZ_JNWO01000038.1 GCF_000716435.1 Streptomyces xylophagus | reverse complement strand
GGAGCGCAGCGGAATCGGCGCAGCCGACGCGACCGCAGGGAGCGCCCTTTACTCGGGACACGGAAACCCGACACTGACAAAGAAGCGAGTGGCCCAACGTTCACGTATCGACACGCGCCCCACCCCACCGACCGCGTGCCCAACGACGCCGAGACCCGCTAGGCCACCGTCCGCAGCCCCCGCACCTGAGCCGCCCCCATTCCCCGCACCACCCGATGCGCGCACACCGCCGCCAGCAGCTCCCCCAGCAGATCCGGATCGTCGATCTCCAGCCCGAGCAGGGACTCGATCCGTTCCAGCCGCTGGTAGAGCGACTGGCGGCCGATGTGCAGCAGGGCCGCCGTCCGGGTCGGCGAGCAGCCGTGCCGTAGATGAACTTCGAGCGTGCGCACCAGGTCGCTGGGGTGGGCCGCCTCCCAGGACAGGAGTGGGCCGAGCGCGTGCTGCACCAGCCGTGCCAGGCGGTCCCGGTTCGCGTCGATGCCGCCGCGCGTCAGCTCCCGTTCCAAGGACAGTGCTCGCGCCGACGTCACCAACGGGCCTTCCGGTGCGGCGGGTTCGGCGGCCGGGACGGTCAGGGCCAGTTCCAGGGTCGTACGGGCCGCCCGCAAGGTGTCGCTCCAGCGCAGCCAGCCGCTGCCGGTGTCGACCGCGTGCCCGACCGCGACGGTCAGCCCGGGGTCGGCGGCCGTACGGAAGGCCTCCTGCACGGCGCGGATCGGGTCGCCGGAGACGGAGCCGGGGAGTGCCAGCAGTGCGAGTACGTCTCCGGGGAACGCCGCCCGCAGCACGCTCGCCCCGCCCAGGAGGCGTACCGCTCGGTCGACTGCCGTTACCTCCCGTGCGCCATGTACCGAGACGCCGATCAGGCGGGCGCCCGGGCCGGGGTGGAAGCCGGCCAGTGCCGAACGCGCCTCGACCTCCGGCTGGTTCAGCGCGGCCCGGTCGGCGAGGTCGGCGAGGAGGGCGGCCGTGTGGTCGTCGCCCCACGGTCGTACGACGGAACGGCCGGACAGGCCGCGGGCCACGATCGCCCGGTTGGCGGCCTCGGTGATCCGCACGAAGGGGACGACCCGGTGGAGGGCCAGGAGGGGGAGGCCCAGGCGGCGGGCCTCGTCCGTGACCTCCGGGGGCATGGTCGGGAGGGAGCGGCCGATCTCGACCGCCAGGCCGGAGGCGCCCCGGGCCGCCAGTTCGCGGACGTAACGTCGGCGGATCTCGGCGTCCGTGTCGGTGAGGCCGAAGCCGTTGGTGAGGAGCAGTTCGCCGCCGTCGAGGAAGTTCGCGCCCTCGTAGACCTCGCTGGAGTGGACCCAGCGGACGGGGCGGTCGAGGGCGGCCTCTCCGGCCAGCAGCTCGGGCTCGGTGGCACGGATCGGGTCGAGGGCCAGGACCTCACGGAGGGTGAGTGCGGGCACGGGAACCTCCAGGGGCGCTGACAGTTCGTCCGGCTAAGGGATGCGGGGAGAGTACTTTCCGCACGTTGCCCTCGTGTTTCGGCCACTGGAGAGTGAAGACATGAAGCCTTTGGATCAGGCACAGGCAAGCGCCTGGCTCGGCACCGCCGTCGCGGAGGCCCGCGCGGGACTCGGCGAGGGCGGCATCCCGATCGGCGCCGCGCTCTACGGCGCCGACGGCACCCTGCTGGGGCGCGGCCACAACCGGCGCGTCCAGGACGACGACCCCTCGATGCACGCGGAGACGGCCGCCTTCCGGGCGGCGGGACGGCAGAGGTCGTATCGCGGGACGACCATGGTCACCACCCTCTCGCCGTGCTGGTACTGCAGCGGACTGGTCCGCCAGTTCGGGATCTCGCGGGTCGTCGTCGGCGAGGCCGCGACCTTCCACGGCGGGCACGACTGGCTCGCCGAGCACGGTGTGGAGATCGTCGTCCTCGACGACCCCGAGTGCACCTCGCTGATGCGCGACTTCATCAAGAACAACCCGGCACTCTGGAACGAGGACATCGGTGACTGAGCCCCAGACCGCACCCCGCATCCCGACCATCGATCTCGGGCCCTGGATCTCCGGGGACGAGCAGACGCGGAAAGACATCGCCCGTACCGTCGACGACGCCCTGCAGACCGCCGGGTTCCTGCTCGTCACCGGGCACGGTGTCGACCCGGCTCTCCGGTCCCGTATCCGGGAGGCCTCGCGCGCCTTCTTCGCCCTCCCCGTCGATGTGAAGGAGCCCTACTCCGCCAAGGTCGGCGGGCGCGGCTGGCTCGGGCCCGGCGCCGAGGCCAACGGGTACTCGGAGGGGACCGAGACTCCGCCCGATCTGAAGGAGTCGCTGACCTTCGCCACGCACCGGCCCTTCGAGGACCCGGTGATCAACGCCGAGTGGTACGCGCCCAATGTGTGGCCCGACGAGATGCCCGAGCTGCAGGCGCTCTGCGAGGAGTACCTCGACCGGATGGGGGAGCTGGAGAAGCAGCTGTTGTCGCTGCTCGGGGTGGCGCTGGGCCTCGAACCCGACTTCTTCTCACGGCACATGGACCATCCGACGTACGGGTTCAACATCAACTGGTATCCGGGGGTCGAGGTCGTCGGGGAGCCGGAACCGGGGCAGTTCCGGATCGGGCCGCACACCGACTTCGGGACGGTGACCATCCTCGACCGGCAGGCCGGGAAGGGGGGACTGCAGGTCTTCACCGATGAGGGTGGGTGGGAGGACGCGCCGTTCGATGCGGAGGCGTTCACCATCAACATCGGGGATCTGATGGCCCGTTGGACCGGTGACCGGTGGCGGTCGGGACGGCACCGGGTGCTGCCGCCGCCGGCCGACGCGCCCGCCGAGGAGCTGATGTCGCTGGTCTACTTCGGCGAGTGCACTCCGGGCACGCTGGTGGAGTCCGTGCCCGCGCCGGTCGGGCGGGTGGCGTACGAGGCCGTCGACTCGCATGTCTATCTGCGGGAGAAGCTGGACTCGATCACCGTCGACTGAGTCCGTCGCCCAAACCTCCGCCGCTCCGACATTTTCGTAACGCAACGGACACCGCACGACCTAGTCCGAACCAACTCCCCCTATTTACCCTGGTGTTGACAGACAGTTGTTGGTGCCGGGCGACCGCTCAGGGGGAGATGCGGTGGGTAGAGGGCTGCATGGACGCGGGGCGCTGTTCGAGGCACAGCCGCCCGGTCTCGCCTCGCGCCTGGTCGGCCTGCGTCCCTACCAGCTCCTCACCTCGCCGTACGAACACCGGGAACCGCCGTTCGTGGTGCTCGCGGGTGCGCGCGGGCTCGGCAAGAGCATGGTGCTGGCCGAGTTGCGGACCGCGTACCGCGGGCACACGCCGGTCGCGCTGATCGACTGCGAGGCGGACCGGCTGACCCGGCTGCCGGGCGAGCGGCCCGCCGCGACCTGGTCGCCGGTGTGGCAGGCGCTGACGTCGATCGCGGAGCAGCTGCGGGAGCCGGTGGTGCACGGCGCCGGGAGCATCGACTTCCCGCGTCTCGAGGCCGGACTCCTCGCCGTCTGCGCGACGGGCTGGGGTGCCAGGGACGAGGACAGTGCCCGCGAGGAGGCCCGGCGAATCCTGCTGCTGAGCGATCCGGCCCGGCGCTGGTCCGTGATCGCGCAGGGCTGGGCCACCAAGGTCGCCTCCCGGCTGATCGCCAACGTGTCCGGTACCGGGCCGGTGGGTCAGGCCTTCATCGAGGCGACCCTGGACACCCTCTTCGACCTGGTGTGGACGCCGAACGGGCTGCTGAAGGCGGGGGCCGAGTGGTATCGGGACTATCCCGGCGCGAGCGGTGACGCCCGGCGCGGGCTGATCGAGATCGCCCGGGACTTCCGCGCCGACGGCACCTCCCGCGCGGACGCCGAGCGCTGGCTGCTGCGGGCGCTGCTCGCCGACCTGGGCGACACGTACCGGCGCCGGTGGGAGCGGATGCGCCGGGTGGGGCGGCCGGTCGTGCTCGTCGACAATGTGCAGTCGGGGCCGGGTCCGGGGCTGCTGAAGGCCGTACTGAAGGAGCGTGCCGACGGCATCGGCGACCAGGTGGCGTTCTTCGCCACCCTGCGCGGCCACCGTCACCCGGAACTGCCGGACGCCGTACGGCATCCGCTCCCGGAGGTGGCCCGCGCGAGCGGCTGGGTGCCGGGCGCCTCGCCCTCCTCGCACGCCCTGTTGGTGACCTTGCCGCCGCTGACTCCCGAGGAGACGCGACGCGTCATCGCGGACATGTGCGTGACGGACGACGCTACGCGCATCGAGGTGCCACCCCAACTGCCGTACGCCATCCACCGGTTGACGGCCGGCAGTCCGCTGGGGGCGGCGGTGCTGGGGCAGGCCGTACGGCAGAACCGGCCCGTCGGGGCCGTCAGTCCGGGCGAGTTGCTGACCGCGGGGCTCAAGCCGGACGGTGACGCGGAGAGCGATCAGCGGCCCGTGTACCGGGAGTTGCTCGACCGGCTGGTGCCCGCGGTGCTCGCGGAGGAGCTGGCCGTGCTCGCCACCGCGCACGACGGGGACTCGGCACGGGCGCTGGCCGAGGCGCGGCTGGGGGACAGTTTCGGGGCGGCCGGGGTGAACCGGCTGCGCACCCAGCTCACGACCGAGGGACTGCCCCCGGCCGCGGGCTACTTCGTGGGCGACCCCTTCCTGCGCACCCTGCTCCTGCTGCGGCTGCACCTCGACGACGCCGACCACGGACGCTGGCGTGCCGTGCACCGCTCGCTGCTCTCGCACTACGAGGGCCTGCCCGGCAACCCGGACGCCCCGGCCCGCGCCCGCTACCGGCTGCACCACGAACTCGCCCTGGGTGACACGGGGTTCGCAGTGGCGTATCTGCGGAACACCTTCCGCGTCATCGCCCCGCGCGCCTGGCTGGAGACGCTGCTGTTCGTCACGGCCGCGCCCTACTACCACGCGCACGATCCGCACGGCCGGGACATCGGCGCGGCCGGCGACCACCGAAGAGCCGTGGCGCTCGCCCGCACGGACGCCGAGGAGGAGCCCCCGGACGGCGTGGACGCGGCCCTGCATCTGACCGTACGGCGGCTGCTGCACGCGGTGTGGCAGGTGACGGACCCGCTGGTGCTGCCGGACGAGGTGGTCGCGGGGCGGATGCACTTCGATCTTGAACAGTTGTCGAACATCTGGCCCGCGGGCAGCGAGCCGTTGTGGCGGGCCGCGCAGCAGTGGCCCGAGGACGCGCTGGCCGGGCGTCCGCTGCGGGTGCCGGCCGGGGACAGCGGAGACGGGGGTCTGCGATGAGCCGGTGGACACGCCAACTGACGGAACGGGTCCGGACGATCCCGATCTACCGCTACACGGCCCTCGTGGTCGCCGCCGCCCTGGTCTTCGGCCTGGTCGTGCTGATCCGCGCCGTCCTGCACGACGACCGTTCCTGCGCGGCCGGGGTGGCCCGCCCCGAGGACAGCGCCGAGTGCGTGGGGGTGTCGACGTCTGCCTTCGACTTCGGGCAGCGCCGGCTCACCGCCACCATCAAGGCGGTGGACCGCGAGAACCGCACCCTCAAGGCCGGCACGTACGTCACGGTCGCCCTGTACGAGCCCTTCAGCGCGCGCGACACCGACAACCTGAACGACGTGCTGCACGAACTGCAGGGCGCCTACCTCGCGCAGTACCGAGCCAACCACGACGACAACGGCGAGACCCCGTACATCCGGCTGGTGCTCGCCAACCCCGGCGCCAACGGCGCCTATTGGGAGCGGGCGGTCGACAAGCTGTCGGCGATGACGACCACCTCAGACCGGCTGCGCGCGGTCACCGGCATAGGGACCAGCACCGACAACAACAAGAAGGCCGTGGCGAAACTGACCCGGCTCGGCATCCCGGTGGTCGGCTCCTCCATCACCGCCGACGACCTCGCCAACGGGCAGCGGAACAAGGACCCTTACCCGGGGCTGGCCCGCGTCTCCCCCACCAACACCGACGAGGCCCGCGCCCTCGCCTCCTTCGCCAGGGTGACGGCGGACCGGGCACTGCTGGTCTACGACAAGCCGGGCGACCCGTACACGAAGACGCTCCAACAGGCCTTCTCCACCCTGCTCAAGGGTTCGCCGTACGGCTCGTGGCCGTTCACCCCGCCCGCCGACCGGAGCCAGGAAGGCAGTACGCCCAACACGTTCCGGCAGATCACCGACCTCGTCTGCGACACGGACGTGAAGCTGGACACGGTGTTCTTCGCGGGCCGGCACACCCAACTGCGGCAGTTCATCAACGCGTTGGGCCGCCGCGGCTGCCAGTCACGGAAGTTCACGGTGCTCACCGGCGACGAGGGCTCGTACCTGACCGCCGACAAGAAGCTCGACCCCAGTGCCCTCCAGCACGGCGTCTCCGTCCGCTACACCGCCCTCGCCCACCCGGACGCCTGGATCGACAACGCCCCGGCGACCGGCGGTTCGGCCCAGGACTCGCAGGACCTCGACAAGCTGTTGGCAGCCGCCAGGACCGCACCGGTCGGCCCGCTCGGCACGGTCTCCCTCGACGACGGCCAGGCGATCATCTCCTACGACGCGATGACCCTCGCCGTCCACGGCATCCGCGAGGCCACCCCCGACCAGCAGAAGATCCCGCCCCTGTCCGACGTCGGCCTCCAATGGCCGCAGGTCAAGGGCTCGTTGCGGGTGAGCGGGGCGAGCGGCTGGATCTGCCTGGACGTCCACGGCAACCCGTACGACAAGGCCGTACCGATCGTGGAACTCACCCCGCGGGGCACCGCCCGCTTCGTGAAGATCGCCTGGCCGGAGGACAGGCCCCCGGGGAAGGAGTGCCTGCCTCCGGCCTAGGAGATCGTGTTCGAAAGGGACCTCAGACGCCGGCGTAGGAGTGCTTGCCGCCGACGAAGATGTTGACGCCGTAGTAGTTGAAGATCCAGCAGCCGAAGGCGATCAGGGCCAGGTAGGCGGCCTTGCGGCCCTTCCAGCCGGCCGTGGCGCGGGCGTGCAGGTAGCAGGCGTAGGCGACCCACGTGATGAACGCCCAGGTCTCCTTCGGGTCCCAGCCCCAGTAGCGGCCCCAGGCCGACTCGGCCCAGATCGAGCCCGCGATGATCGTGAACGTCCACAGCGGGAAGACGGCCGCGTTCACGCGGTAGGAGAACTTGTCGAGGTTCGCCGAGGCGGGCAGCCGCTCCATCACGGAGGTGGCGAAGGCGCCGGGCTTGCCGCCGTCCGCGAGCTTGCTCTCGTACGAGTCCTTGAAGAGGTAGAGCAGCGTGCCCACGGCGCCCACATAGAAGACCGCGCCGCAGATGATCGCGGTGGAGACGTGGATGTACAGCCAGTACGAGTGCAGGGCCGGGACCAGCTGGTCGCTGGCGGTGTACAGGACGGTGACGGCGATACCGAGGTCGAGGAGGACCGTCGTGACCAGGAACAGGCCGAGCCAGCGCACGTTCTTCTTGAGCAGCAGCAGCGTGAGGTACACGCCGACGGCGACCGTGGAGAAGGTGATGTTGAACTCGTACATGTTGCCCCAGGGCGCCCGCTCCACCGAGGCCGCGCGGGCGAGGACGCCGCTCAGCTCGACGAGGAACGCGAGCACCGTGAGGGACACGGCGATACGGCCGTAGAGGTCGCCCTGTTCGTCGCCGCCGTGCGCGCCGGGACCGTCCGGCACGTCGCGCGAGCCGGACGCGGCCCGTACGACGACCTTCGGCCGCTCCAGCACCGTGGTGGTGCCGGCCTTCTGCACGGTGACGGCGGGCGCGGCCGCCTTCTTGGCCTCGGCACCGGTCAGCGCGGCGGCCGTACGGCCGATCTTGCTGCGGCTGCCGAAGGTCCATTCGGCGATGTACGCAAGGAAGGCCAGGGTGTAGACGGCCATCGAGGAGTAGATCAGCGTGTTGCTGACGTTGGCCAGGTGCTCGTTGGTGGCGGCGGCGATATTCACTGCTGCTCAGCCCCTTCGGGGGGTACGGAGGGTTCGTCGTCGGTCTTCGTCGGGGCCCGGTCGTGCACGAACGCGGCCAGGTCGCCGAGTTCCTCGGGGAGTTTCGCGGACTCGCTGCGGCCGAGCCCGGCCATCTCGACGACGGTGGCCCCGTCGTCGCCGGTGGTCGCACGCACCCAGACGCGGCGGCGCTGGATGAACAGGGAGCCGGCCAGACCGAGGATCGCGGTGAGCGCACCGGCCAGTGCCCAGGTGGTGCCGGGCTGCTGGACGACCTGGAAGCCCGCCCACTCCTTGATCTGCTTGTCGAAGGTGATCGACCCGGCGCCGTTCGGCAGCGTCATCGTCTCGCCGGGCAGGAGCTGCGCCTTGAGGATGGCGCCCTTGGCGGTCTTGAACTGCTTCAGGTTCTTGGTGTCCAGCTGGTACACGTTCTGCGGGATACCCGAGTTGACGCCGAGGTCGCCGTGGTAGCCGGTCACGTTGAGGACCGGGTAGTCGAGCCCCGGGTACTGGGAGAACATCGTGCCGCTGCCCTTGGCGTACGTCGGCACGAACAGGGCCGCGAAGCCGAGCTGTTCGGCGACGCCCTGGGTGTTCTTGTAGCCGTCGAGGACCTTGATCGCGCCCTGCGAGGTGATGTTGGAGTCGATCGGCAGCATCGGCACGGCCTGGTGGAAGACCACGTTGCCCTTGCCGTCCCGGACGGTGACGACGGGGGCGTAGCCGTGACTGACGAGGTAGACCTTCGAGTCGCCGATCTCCAGCGGCTCGTTGACCTTGATCGTGTGCTTCTGCGACTTGCCGTAGGCGCCGAGGCTGTAGGTGATGTCGGCCTGGAAGGTGCTCGGGGTGCCGCGGTTGGGGCCGGTGCGCTGGTAGGTGCCGACGAAGTTCTTCAGGTTGAAGCTGAACGGCACGAGGTCGTCGTCGCTGAAGAGGTTGCCGGACTTGAAGTCGTCGTACTGGGTGAGGGTGTTGGAGAAGCCGTCGCCCTCGACGATCAGCTTGTCGCCCTCGGACTTGAAGAGCTGGCCCCACGCGAAGGCGATCAGCATCACGATCAGCGCGAGGTGGAAGAGCAGGTTGCCGGTCTCGCGCAGATAGCCCTTCTCGGCGGCGACGGCGTCCCCGGCGACATGGGCGCGGAAACGCCGCTTCTTGAGCACCTGGAGGGCGACCTCGCGCACCTCGTCCGGCGCGGCGGCGGTGCGCCAAGTGGCGTACGCGGGAAGGCGGTTGAGGCGCTTGGGCGCGCCCGGCGGCCGGCCGCGGAGCTGGCCGACGAACTGCCAGGTGCGCGGGATGATGCAGCCGATGAGGGAAACGAACAGCAGGACGTAGATCGCGCCGAACCAGGCCGAGCCGTAGACGTGGAAGAGGCCGAGCTTCTGGTAGATCGGCCCGAGCGTCTTGTGCGCGTCCTGGAACTCGGACACCTTCAGCGCGTCGGTGCCGGACTGCGGGATCAGCGAACCCGGGACCGCGCCGAGCGACAGCAGGAACAGCAGCATCAGCGCGACCCGCATCGAGGTCAGCTGCCGCCACATCCAGCGGGCCCAGCCGAGCGCCTCACGACCGGTCCAGGCGAGCCAGCCGGTCAGGCCGGGGGCGCGGTTGCCGCCGAAGGAGCCGGGCATGGCCGTCTCGACGGGGGCGGTGGAGAGCTGCGAGCCGGCGGCGCCGAGGTCCTGGTCCTCGCCTGCCGGGTTCTCGGGCGCTTCCGTGGACGTCTTGCTCATCGATCAGATCCCTACAGTGAAGCCGTCGGACCAGCTCTGCATGTCCTGCACCAGCGCGTCCCAGGCGCCGGTGAGCAGCAGCACGCCGGTCACGATCATCATGGTGCCGCCGACCCGCATCACCCAGACGTAGTGGCGCTTGACCCAGCCGAAGGCACCGAGGGCCTTGCGGAAGGCGACCGCGGTGAGGACGAAGGGGACACCCAGGCCGAGACAGTACGCGACGGTCAGTATGGCGCCGCGACCGGCACTCGACTGGTCCATGGAGAGCGCCTGCACCGACGCGAGGGTCGGTCCGATGCAGGGGGTCCAGCCGATCCCGAACAGCGCGCCGAGCAGCGGAGCTCCTATCAACCCGGTCGTCGGCCGCTTGTGGAAGCGGAACTCGCGCTGGGTCAGCCAGGGCATCATCCCCATGAAGAACACGCCCATGAGGATCATGAGCACGCCCAGCACCTTGGACAGGACTTCCTTGTTCTCCTGGAGCGTCTGCCCGAAGAAGCCGAACAGGGCCCCGCCGGAGACGAACACGACGGTGAAGCCGAGCACGAACAGAGAGGCGCCCGCGACCATCCGGCCCCGGCGGGCGTCACCGAGATCGGTGCCGGTGACTCCCGTGACGTAGGAGAGGTAGCCGGGGACGAGCGGCAGGACGCACGGGGAGAAGAAGGAGACGAGTCCGCCGAGGACCGCGATCGGCAGCGCGAGCAGCAAGGCTCCGCTGCGGACTGTGGTGTTGGGGTCGGTGACCGCTGCGAGCAGCACGTCAGCTCACTTCTCCGCGATGACCGGGTCGAGCATCTCGCGCAGCTTGTCCTCGCTGAGTGCCTGGAGTGCGCGCGCCGCGATCTTCCCGTCCCGGTCGATGACGATCGTGGAGGGGATGGCCTGCGGGTTGAGAGTGCCCTTCTTGAACCGGAGCATCAGCTTGCCCGTCGGGTCGTACAGGCTGGGATAGGGGACGGCGTACTTCTTCTCGAAGGCTACGGCCGGTTCGGTGCTGGTGTCGCGGGTGTTGAGGCCGACGAACTGGACGCCCTTGCCGGCGGTGGCCTTGGCGACCTGGACGAGGTTGTCCGCCTCGGCGCGGCACGGGGAGCACCAGGAACCCCACACGTTGACGACGACGACCTTGCCCTTGTAGTCGGCGGTGTCGATCGTCTTGCCGTCGATGGTCTTGCCGGACAGGTCGGGGGCGGCCTGGCGGTCGCCCTTCTTGACGGTCGCGATGCCGTCGGAGCCGGTGATGAAGTTGGTGTTGCCGGAGCCCCCGGAGGTACCTCCGGAGCTGCAGGCGGACAGCACCAACGCGGCGACGGCAACGCCGGCGGTCGACAGGACGGCGCGGCTACGGGCGCGACTGGCGGCACTCATGTGAAAAGTTTCGCATGCCCGTTCTGAGGATCTTGCGCGCCCCCCTCAAGGGCGCCGGGCGGGCGGAAACCCGCATTTCAGAGGACGTATCAGGCAACGTCTCGGGCGACGCTTCAGGCAGCGTCTCCGGTGGCCGTCGAGGAGGCGGTGGGGCTCGCGGCCAGGAAGGACTTCCAGCCGCCGGAGGGCGCCTGTCCGACATCGAGGGTGCGCAGCTGGGCGAGCACCTCGGGCTTCTGCACGTCGATCCAGTCGGTGAACTGCTTGAAGGAGACCAGCCGTACGTCCTCGCCCTTCTCCTTCAGCTGGGCGATGTGCTTGAAGGCCTGCTCGACGGCGTCCATGTAGATGCCGCCGTTCCAGTGCTCGAAGTGGTTGCCGATGAAGAAGGGGGCCCGGTTCGACTCGTACGCGCGCTGGAAGCCGGAGATGTAGGCCTGCGCGGCCTGGGTACGCCAGCCCGGGTAGTTGTAGGCGGGCGCGTTCGTGGAGTTGACCGACTGGTTGGCCAGCATGTTGTAGTCCATCGAGAGGACTTCGAAGCTGTGCCCGGGGAAGGGGACCGCCTGGAGCGGGTAGTCCCACACGCCGTTCCGCTTCACGGGCCAGACCTGGCGGCCGCCGGGCGAGGAGGCGTCGTAGCGCCAGCCGAGGGAACGGGCGGTGGGCAGCAGGTTGTCCTGGCCGAGCAGACAGGGCGTACGGCCGCCGACGAGCTCCTTGTCGTAGTCGAAGGGCAGTGCCGGCAGGTCGGTCCAGCCGGTGTTGGTGCGCCACTCCTTGACGAAGGACTTGGCCTGGTCGATCTCGCTGCGCCACTGCTGGGGCGTCCAGTTGGCGACCGTGCCGTAGCCGGAGCAGAAGTGGCCGTTGAAGTGCGTGCCTATCTCGTGGCCCTCGAGCCACGCGCGCCGCACGTTGGTGAGCGTCGCCTTGACGTGCTCGTCGGTGAGGTAGCCGATGTCGGAGGCGCCACGCGCGTTGTTCGGCGGGTTGTACAGGCGCTTCTTCGACTCGGGCAGCAGATACAGGCCGGAGAGGAAGAAGGTCATGCTCGCGCCGTACTGCTTCGCGAGGTCGAGGAAGCGCGGGAACAGTCCATTGCCGACCTCGCCCGCGCCGTCCCAGGAGAAGATCACGAACTGCGGCGGGGTCTGCCCGGCCTCCAACGGCACCGGCTTGCTGGGCTGCTTGGGCTGCGCGCCGGTGAACGACGTGGACCCGTCACCGATGGGCTTGGCCCGGGGCTCCAGTGCCTTGGTGGGACCGCCGGAGTGCCCCTTGCCGGAACCGTCGGAGGAGCCCAGCCCGCCCGAACCGAGGGTGCCGCACCCCGCGAGTCCTACGGCCGCCGCGGCGCCCGCACCGACTCCGAGCGCTCCCCGTCGCGTGAGACTCCGCATTGCTTCCCCATCCGTCGCGTCCTCTGTGGTCAACCTGTGAGAGGACGCGACGGACGGGAAAGTTCGCCGGGAACCATGTGGGTTCCGAAACAAATGTCACAGGACTGTCCGTGACGCCTACTTCGACGGGCGGTCGGGCGTTGTCGGTCAGGCCTTGTCGGGGTCGGGCGTTGTCGGGATCAGGCGCCGAAGGCCTTGTCCTTGCCCTTGACGGGCTTCGCGCCGGCGAGGAGATGGGCCGGGACGAGATCGCGGGCCGGTTCGGTGTAGCCGACGGACACGATCTTGTCGCCGCGGTAGGTGAAGGTCGTCAGGGACGCGAGGGTGCACTGCCGCTTCCGCGGGTCGTGCCACAGCCGCCGCCGCTCGACGTAGGACCGCACGATCCAGATCGGCAGCTGATGACTGACCAGCACCGCCTCGTGCCCACGGGCGGCGTCCTTGGCGGCGTCCAACGCGGCCATCATCCGCACCACCTGGTCGACGTAGGGCTCGCCCCAGGACGGCTTGAACGGGTTGACGAGGTACTTCCAGTTCCCCGGCTTCTTCAACGCCCCGTCGCCGACCCCGAAGGTCTTGCCCTGGAAGACGTTGTCGGCCTCGATGAGCCGCCCGTCGGTCGCGAGGTCGAGCCCGTGCGCCTTGGCGATCGGCGTGGCGGTCTCCTGCGCCCGCTCCAGCGGGGAGGCGACGACGTGCGTGACATCGCGGGAGGAGAGGTGCTCGGCGACCCGGTCGGCCATCTGCCGCCCGAGTTCGGAGAGGTGATAGCCGGGCAGCCGCCCGTACAACACCCCCTCCGGATTGGCGACTTCGCCGTGCCGCATCACATGCACGACGGTGATGTCACTGGTGTTGTCAGTGGAGTTGTTGCTCGTGCCGGTCATGCTGCCGTGGCCTCCGCCGCCGCTCGGGCCGCCGCCGGGAGGGCGTCGGCGATCCGCTGGATGGCCCGTTCGTCGTGGGCCGTGGAAACGAACCAGGACTCGAAGGACGAGGGAGGCAGATAGACCCCGCTCGCCAGCATCGAGTGGAAGAAGGCGGTGAAGCGGTACGACTCCTGCGCCTTGGCGTCCTCGTAGTTGCGCACGCTCCGGTCGGTGAAGAACACGGAGAACATGTTGGAGGCGTTCTGCAGCCGGTGCGCGACACCTTCCTTGCTGAGCGCCTCGGTGACGAGCGCCTGGATCTGCGCGGATACGGCGTCGATCGTGTCGTAGGCCGCGTCGTCGAGGAGTCGCAGCTGGGCGAGGCCGGCGGCGGTGGCGACGGGATTGCCGGAGAGGGTGCCGGCCTGGTAGACGGGCCCGGCGGGAGCGAGGTGCCCCATGATGTCGGCGCGCCCGCCGAACGCGGCGGCGGGGAAGCCACCGCCCATGACCTTGCCGAAGGTCATGAGATCGGGGACGACCCCGTCGATCCCGAACCACCCGGCCCGGCTGGTCCGGAACCCGGTCATGACCTCGTCGGAGATGAAGAGGGCACCGTTCTTCGAGCAGGCGTCCTTGAGCCCCTGATTGAACCCGGGCGTCGGCGGCACAACGCCCATGTTCCCGGGCGAAGCCTCCGTAATAACGCAGGCAATCTCACCGGGATGCCGGTGGAAGGCCTCGTTCACGGCTTCGAGATCGTTGTACGGCAGGACGATCGTGTCGCCGGCCTGGGCGCCGGTGACGCCGGGGGTGTCGGGCAACGCGAAGGTGGCGACGCCGGAGCCCGCGGCAGCGAGGAGCGCATCGACGTGACCGTGGTAACACCCGGCGAACTTGATCACCTTCGGCCGCCCGGTGAACCCGCGGGCCAGCCGGATCGCGGACATGGTCGCCTCGGTCCCGCTGCTGACGAGCCTCACCTGCTGGACGGGCTCGACCCGGGCGACGATCTCCTCGGCGAGCGCGACCTCGCCCTCGCCGGGGGTACCGAAGGAGGTCCCGCGCGAGACGGCGTCCTGGACGGCGGCGATGACGTCGGGCTGGGAGTGCCCGAGGATCATCGGACCCCAGGAGCACACCAGGTCGACGTACTCGCGCCCGTCGGCGTCGGTCAGATAGGGACCGTCACCGGAGACCATGAACCGGGGCGTGCCGCCCACGGCGCGGAAGGCGCGCACCGGGGAGTTCACACCGCCCGGTGTGACGACCGACGCACGGTCGAAAAGAGCCTGCGAGACGGGCGCTTCGTATGGATAGGGCAGTGCGCCGGGCGACGCACTTGGCGTTCCGCTGGGCGTTTCGCTTGGCGTTTGGCTCATGACCTGCGACTTCTCCGACTTCTCGGACTCCGGGACCTCAGTTACCTCCTCAGGGTAGGCGGCGGGACACCGGGCATGGGCCCCCGCCCATCTGCGAGACTGGGAGGTGATACACACAGATACACACAGCTCGTGCGGGCGCCGGTGTTCAGGGCTTGCGCAGATCCTGCGGACAGGTGTTTCAGCGCACGTTTCGGCGGGCGGCCGTGGGGGAGGTCACTGACACGATGATCGGGTTGCGCGGCTGGGGCCACGCGTCCTAGAAAAGCAGTCGGGTGGAGATATGCATCGCGGTGGCGGACTGGGCGAGGGGACTGACGACCTGGGTCCTCGGCGTGCCCGGCGGGGGAAGCACCGGCGCGACGAGGAGGAAGCCGCCGAGGCTCGGCGGGGAGGCGGTCCTGGATCCGGTATGGGTTCGGGGGCGGGTTCAGTTTCGGGTACAGGTTCCGGTTCGGGTGCGGGTCCTGGCTCGGGTTCGGGTCCTGGCTCGGGTTCGAGTTCGGGTGAGTCGGATCGCGATGAGCGACGTATCGAACGTCGGATCGATCAGTTGCGGGCGGGGAGCAGGAATGGTGGTCGGGTGGGGGTGACGTACAAATACTTCGGCGCGCCCGACGGCGCGACCGCGGCCCGCGTCCCGATCTCGATGCGCCCCGAGGAACTCGGCGGCGACGAGCTCGGGATGAACGGCATGTTCACCAAGATCAAGCCGGAGACGATGGCCGCGATGGTCCTCACCGGCATCGAGGGCGTCCCGCTCAACAAGGTGCCCCCGCTGGAACTGGTGGTCCTCCACCCCGACTACGCCGTCGTCAAACTCCCGATGACGGTCGTCGACCCCCTGCGCGGAATCGGCGAGGAGGCGGTGGGCGCGGCGGCGTTCATCTGGTCGACGGTGCCGGACCGGGGCGGGCCTCGGGATGCGTTCAATGTGTACCAACTGCTGCACGAATGGCAGGACTTCAGCCATCGGTTGCATGAGGCGGGGCATCAGCCGTACTGCTTGGTGTGGCCGTGAGTTGAGGGTTCGTGGGTGAGGGGCGGGGTCTTCGGGCCTCGCCTTTTTCATGTCCCTGGAGGGGCCGTGAATACGTCGACGATCGCCGAGCGGGTGCGGTTCTCGCTGGACGCTCCACGGCCAACTTGGTCGCCAGTTCGCTCGGGCCGATCTCGCTCAACGCCCAAAGGCTGCTGACCCGCCGGGCCCACTGCCAGAGCCGGTCGCCTGTGTCCACAGGTGTGTGGAAAGGCGCAACGGTGACGCCATGGGCGGCGAACGGCTGGTGGTCGAGGTAGCGCAGGCCGCCCGTGCCACACAGGTAATGGGTGCTGCCGACGGCCACGGCGAGGTCGGCCAGTCGCTCGGACCGGCCCTGGCGGGTCGTGATCGCGCTGCTCTCCAGCACTTCACCACTCCAACCGAGAGCGGTGAGCAGAGCCAAGGTCGACGTCCGCGCAAGGTCCGCCACGCGGTCCGTGTTCTCGAACCGATCGAGAACTGCGTCCGAGACCTCCCGCACGACAGGCCAGTAGCGGCTACGGCCGTAGTACTGGCGAACCAGGAGACTGACCGTTCGGCGAGACCGGCGCGGCTCGACGAGCAACGCCTGGTTGATGACCGTCGGGCGTCCGTTGGGCAGGTGAGTGGGGAGCGTAAGCCACTGCTGCCGGCTCGGGTCGTCGAGGGCCGCGAGCCGGGTGCGGTGCTGGTAATCCCGGCGCGCGAACTGAACATCATCGAGGACGATCCATCGGTCGGCGGCGAACAGCTTGGCCAGCGTGGACAGCCGAGGAAACAGGTTCGGCTGGTGGATCGCGCACACCCCGCCACCCGCCCCGAATCGGCGTGTGTCAGCTGTTGATGAGGCGGCTGTCGAACCCGGCGCCCAGAAGTCGCTCGTAAGCGTCATGCACATCCCCCGGTACGTCCTGCTCGACGGCGAACCCGAGCTTCGGGTACTCGATCACCCGTTGCAGGTCCCCGACGAGCATGTCGACGACGAGCTTCTCGTCGCCGATCGACTTGATGTAGTCGTCCAACTCCAAGGGCTCGGAGGCGCATACGACTTCGGCCTCGGGCCACAGCTTGCGGCAGGTCGCGTACGAGCGGCGCTCCATGTACGGCTTGGAGATGAGCAGCAGCGACTCCACCGCTACTTCGGCCTCGGCCAGCAGCTCGCGGGAGAAGGTGATGTTCTGGCCGGTGTTCGCCGCCTTCGACTCGACCAGGATCGCCTCGTCCGGCACGCCCAGACCCAGGGCGTGCTCGCGGTAGTGGACAGCCTCGCCGCGCGGGAAACGGGCGCGGGTGGTGGGGCTGTTGCCGCCGCTGAACACCACGACGGGGAAGAGGCCGGCGCGGTAGAGGTCGGCGGCTGTGATGGCCACACCCAGGTCGTGGCTGCCCAGACCGATCGCTGCCGAGCAGGGGCGCAGCTCGTGTCCCATCTGGTGAAAGTTCCAGATCAACGTCGCGTCGTGGAACTGCTCGTCGGTGATCTGACGCTGCTGGTGCTCCGGCACTGGCACTCCCTGACTCATCCCTGCTGGCCCTTTCGGATGCCCTCGATGCTGCGCAGCTGGTGACTCAGCCCGAACTGCCGGGCCACCTGTGCCGCCTGGTCGAGGACGGACAGCCCATCATTCCGGGTCGCCGCATCCGACAGAAGGATGTGCCCGTACGCGGTGTCCAACCGCACTCGTTGCATCGGGGAGTCGACCGTGCCGGTGGTGCGCGCGATGTCGATGTAGTGCAGTGCCTGTTTCAGGTCGCCGGCGCCGCGGTGGGCCAGGGCGAGCTTCTGGTGTGCCACGGACCAGTCCTCCGGCTCACCGAGTTCCTCGAACTCGCGGGTGGCAGCAGCCATGACGTTGGTGGCGTACTCGTTGTTGCCCTCCTTGCTCAGAGCCGTGCCGACCCAGAGCCGGGCGCGTGCGCGGTCTCGAGGGCTCAAGCGCTCGTCCATGGCGAGGAGTTCATAGTGGCGGGCGGAGGCTTCGAGCCGACCGGACATCTCCTGCACGACGGCGAGGGACAGCTCGATCTGCGCCACCCGGCGCGGGATGTCGAGTTCGGTGAACATGCCGCGGGCGGTCCGGTAGGAGTGAAGAGCGGAGAGCGGGCCGAGGATCGCGCCCTGGTCCCGCTGAAGGTCACCGAGCAGGACGAGTGAACGGCCGTATAAATAGAGGCCCTTGTCGTCCAAGCGCTGTGGGTCGTGGCTTCCCAGCCAGCGGTTCAACAGGGTGGAGGCGAAGGGGAAGTCCTGGCGGCTGACGCAGACCACGGCGCGCTCGATGTCCTCGGTCCAGGTCTCGTAGTCCGCCGGTCGCACGCTCTTCCGCTCCGGGAACAGCACCGCCTCGAACCGGGCATGGGCGGCAGCGTCGGCACGAGCGAGCGCGGTGTCGAGGATCGCCTGGGTATCGGGCCGGGGCTGAGTCTCGGCTCGCAGGCTCTCCCACTTGGCCACCGTACGCAGCGCGACGCCGAGGTGTTCGGCGAAGGCCCGCGTGCTCATCCGCAGGGCAGCCCGCAGAGCGCTCGCTTCCCGGCCCGTCCACTGCTGCACGCTGACCACGGATTACCTCCCTCCGTCACGTATGGAAGCACTCTCCGTCACGACTCGGGGCGGAAGTGCAACGGAAGTACAACAGCGGGTCATTTCAAGGCCGTTCAGGCCGACCGACGCTGTGGACATGAACGACGAACTCATCACGGAACGCCGACGCGTCGCCTTCCCGCAGGTCTTCGGCTACCTACGACACGTCACCGGCGGCCTGGTCCGCCATGCGGCGCTCGTCGACTGCCTCACCGACTACTGCCGCCGACACGAGCTGGCCCTCTGCGGCGTCTTCACCGACCGCGACGCCACGGTGGCCATCCGCTCCCCCGCCTTCGTCGGGCTGCTCGACGCCCTCGAACTACGCGACACCTTTGGCGCCGTGGTCCCCGCCTTCAGCCACCTCGGCCCCAGGGGCATCGGCAACGAACGGAAGCGACAGATAACAGCAACGGGCACCCGTCTGATCGTGGTCCGCTCTCTCAAGCCGATCACCGAGTCCGCACCGTCCCGCAGCACGAGCCACAACCTCCAGCCGCAGGGGGACACATGACGTCCGTACGCGACGCGCTGCGAAGCGCGCCTATGGTCAGCGACGTGCCAGGACTGCGTCTGCTGAAGGTCGGCGACGGCTGGGACCTCGTGCGAACCTCAGCCGAGACCGGCCTCCTGGCCCTGGCCCACCTTCGCGGCATCGGTGCGTCGATCGGCCCGGTTCTCTACGACGGGCCCAACGAGCGCCTCTACTACGCCATCGCGACCGGCACCGCCGACCGCTGGAACGACCTGCCGGTACGGCACCTCTCCACCAACTCCTGGCTCGTCGCACCCGGCGTGGAGCGGCTCGACGACTGGTTCGGCGGCTGGTGCGAGCTACCGGACGACGACACCCTCACCGACACAGACACCCTCCGCACCGCGCTCCAGCACCCGTACGTCACCGGTGCCCAGGAAGAAGCGCGCTCTGACGCCGGTCTCTAGGGCCGGGCACGTCCCGCTGGACCCGGCAACACCTATTTCCGTCCGACCTGATCGCAAGGGGACATCGATGACGCCCCACCTCGTCTCACCGAACACCGTCCTCGCCAACGCCCTCCACCACGCCGAGGACGTCCTGACACCACGCATCCTGGCCGCCCCGCCCGAACGGATCGTGCTGGTCGTCGGCACCCAGATCAACGGCGCCCCGCACATCGGCACCTCGCTCGTCCAGGCGCTCTCCTTCGCCATGGCCGCCCGCCTGCGCGACCGCTTCGGCATCCCCACCGAGGTCCTCTTCAGCGCCCTCGACAACGCCCCGTACGAACTGTCCACAGACCCGGCCAGCGGGCACCGCTACCAACGCGCCTACGCTCAGGCCCTCGGCGACCAGGCCCTGACCGACCTCGTCGCCGCCCTGTACCAACCCCTGTTCACGGCTCTCTCCCGGCGCCTGGGCATCCCCCACCGCGTCGAGACCTACACCCAACAGCAGGCCGGCGAGCATTTCCGCCGCACCTGGCTGAGGCTGCTGCCTCGCCTCGACGCCGCCCGCTGGTGGCTCGCCCCCTCCACCGGCACCCCACACGTGCGCATCCCCTGCCCGCACCCCGGCTGCGGCTGGTCCGAGAAACACGCCGAACGCACCCGAGTCCGCCTCACAGACCGAGAAGCCGCCGGCGTCGATGCCGTCTGCCTCCACCACGGCCCCTACCAGGCCACCATCACGCCCACCACGAGCGCCTACCTCGATCTGGCCACCCTCTACCGCAACCTCGTCAAGGAACTCGCTCTCACCAGCACGGGGGTAGGTGGAACCTTGCACGTCATGGTCAAGGGCGGCGACTGGATCTTCGGCTCCCTCCTCGTCGACGAAGCCCTCCAAGCCGTCGGCCTCACCCGCGCTCAGCTCCCGGCCCGCCTGTTCTGCCCGCAGATCGTCACCGACACCGGCGCGAAACTCTCCAAGTCCCTCATTCGCGAAGGTCACGCCCCCTTGCCCGAGGGCACCGCCGACTGGATGCTCGACACTCGGCAATGGCCCGGCACGGTCGCCGAATACGCCGACCAACTACTGACCGTGGCGGAGACCCTGCTGTCCGACCCCCGACACTTCTTCCGCTCGTACTCCGCAGCCGAGATCGGCCGCCTGATCACCGCACCAGCACCCAGGAGCGTTTCCGCCCCATGAGCAACACCGCCCCACGCGTCCGCGAACTCAACCTCTACCGCCAGTACTTCGACCTCGTCACCGCCGGCACCAAGACCATCGAGGTACGGGTCAAATACCCACACCTCGCCGACCTCGCGGCCGGTGACGTCATCCAGTTCCGTATCAAGGGCACGGACGAGACCTGCGAGGTCGAGGTCAGGCGCGTGACCGAGTACCCCGACTTCGAGGCCCTGCTCGACAGCGAAGGCCCCTCCACCGTCAACCCCACGGCCACCCGCGACGAACAACTCGCCAACATCCGGGCCATCTACCCACCGAACAAGGAAGCCCTCGGCACTCTGGCCATCGAAATCCGGCTTCTCGACTGACTCGTAGACCGCCATGCATCTGCCGTACTCGGCCCCACCAACAGGAGTCCGTTCTTACCCCGATAGCACGCGGTCGACGGCCCGTTGACGATGAAAACCCAGGGGCATCAAGATGCAGGCGCTGCGCCTCTTACTCTCTGCTGTCTCTCCCGACCGACGCTACTCCGAGGCATGAGTACCGACTTGCGATCGGCGCCGGGCTTCCGTCTCTTCGAGGATTGACAGTTCAGGTATGCATGTAAATGCCGCGTACCGCTGTGACCTTCACACATAGGCTCAAGACATGACAATCACGACCGAGGAAGATCAATTCCTTAGGCGGATCCTGACGCTGCTGGATAGCGCCCAGCCGTACGAGAGCCTCACCCAGTCCGATTCCAAGCAGTGGCAGGTTCAGCCCGGCAGCGCCCTGGCCGGCGACGACGCCAAGACCGACCCTTACCAGGTCTCGCACAACGTCTGGAACGCCCTGAGCGTGGCCGTCGACCACCTCCACTGCTTCCGCTCTACGTTCGCGGGCGACCCGCAGGACAACTCGGTGTCCGTCACGCTTCACACCCACGGGCAGTACTCGCTCCTGCGCGGAGCCTTTGAGAACAGCGCCCGCGCGGTGTGGATGCTCGGCCCCGCCCAGCGACTCGTACGCGTGCAAAGGCGGCTCTGCATGCAGGCCGGAGAGCACAAGCACGCCGACGCCATGGCTACCCTCCTCCAGCAGCAGCCCCGACGTCCGCTGAACGTACGGATGCAGCAGCTGACGGACCTCGTGGTCAACGCGGGCACAGCCCCGGCCGACGCCAAGAAGGCCCTCAGGCCGGCGACCTACTCCGAGATCGTGCGCGAGGCGGGCGCCTTGACACCCATGGGCTCGGGCCAGGCCGAGGTCGTATGGAGCAGCTGCAGCTCCCTGGCCCACGGGGACGTCTACGGCACCCTCAGCATCCTGGAACGCAACATCGTGGACACCCAGGGCCGTGTGAACCTCGCGCAGATCACCAGCTCCCCCAAGGTGCTGTTCTGGGCCACGGACCGCACGGTCGCGATGCTGCAGCGCGGCTTCACCCTTTTCAAGGAACGCGCCACCTGCCACCGCTGACCCGCGGCTCGTCCAGTGCCGAGGCGCGAGGTCCACCAAGTCGCTCGGGCCGACTTGGTGGGTCGGGATGGTGCTGCTTTCCAGCACTTGGCCATTCCGGTCGAGAGCGGTGAGGAGGGCGACCGTCGAAGTCCTCGCCAAGTCCGCCGCGCAGTCCGTGTTCTCGAACCGGTCGAGCTCCACATCGCCATCGGCTCCGACGGCCGGGGCGAGTCGCTTCGGACCTACGGGACCGATCGTCGAGGAATGCGGGCGCCGGCCCGCGTATCAGCCCCCGCCGCTCCTCCCCTGCCATTCCCGCGGAGACATCCCGTACGCCGCCCGGAACACCCGGCTGAAGTGTGCGGGGTTGGCGAAGCCCCAGCGGTGGGCTACGGCGGTCACGGTCGGGCTCATGCGGCCGGGGCGGCTCAGTTCGCGCCGGCATTCCTCCAGGCGGCGGTGCTGGATCCAGCGGCTGACGGTGGGGCCCTCGTCCTGGAAGAGGCGGTGCAGGTAGCGGACGGAGATGCGGTGGGCGGCGGCGATCGATTCCGGCGAGAGGTCGGGATCGGCGAGGTGGTGGTCGATGTAGGACCGGATCCGCACCAGCAGCGCGCGGTGGGCGGCGTCCGTGCCGGCGGTGTCCCGGCCGAGGTGCTCGGCGATGAGGGTGGTGAGCAGGTCCACGGCGTTGCGCGCGAGCATTTCGCCGATCTGGGGGCGGCAGGAATGGGCTCCGGCGGCGAGACCGGCCAGGAAGGGGGCCACCAGGGCGGCCGGTCCCTCGTCGCCGTGGAGGGTGATGCCGGTGATACGGCGCAGGTCGGACTCCCGGAGACCGAGCGCCTGTCGCGGTAGTTGGAAGACCTTCATCTGGAAGCGGTCGGGGAAGCTGAGCGTGTACGGCCGGGTCGTGTCGTAGAGAGCGAAGTCGCCCGGGCGCAGGTAGGCGTCCCGGCCGTCCTGGGTGATGACGGCGGGGCCGTATCCCTGCAGGCCGATGAGCATGTACTCGGCGCTGTCCTGGGCGATCAGCCGCGGGGTACGGAAGACCCGCTCCGGGTCGGCGTCCACGGTGGAGATCTGGAGGTGGCCGAGGCGGTCGGTCCTGACCGTTCCGGAGAAGGGGGCGTCCGCGGGGTCCTTCGGGGTGGAGACGTCCAGGGGCACGAACGTGCGCCAGACGGCATCGTGCCAGTAGGCCCGCCGCTCGCCCGCGGGCACGGAGTCCGTGGAAAGGACAAGGCTCACGGCGCCTCCTCCACCGGATGACCGACTACCGACTTGCTCGTCCTATATAGCCTCGCCCACCGCTTCTCCGAGGTCACGTGCGCGTATCGGTTTTGTGACCCACCGACCCGCGAACCCACAAGTGCACTCTCGGGCAAGTTCCGATGCGCTGCGGGTCAAGCCTCGACCGCCGCGCGGCCCACGCTTCGAGTCACGGACAGTTCGTCGAACTCGTCGAAGGAGCGCGCCATGCCGAGAACGGCCCCGCCGGGGCACACCCCTCGTTTCACCGCCTACAGCGCCCGGTTCCCGCAGGGCACGGACGCCTTCGTCTTCGCGCAGTACGGCTGCCAGGCGCCGTCCCGGGAGGAGGCCGAGCGGGGCGCGGCGGGCCTCGCCGCGCTGTTCACCGGGCCGGACGGGCCGGACCTGGTCGACCGCGGTTCGTTCTACGACACCGCCGGAGCGCACAACGTGGCGTTGCTGGCGTACTGGTACGACCCGAGCCGCCACCGGCGCTGGCGGGAGTCGGAAACCGTCCGCGCCGCCTGGGACGGCCTGCCCGCGCAGGGGCCGGTCGGGCACTGGCGCGAGGAGTCGGTCATCCACGTCGAGCGGAACGAGACGCTGCACACCCACCGCCGCGAGGACTACGCGACCAGCGGTCTTTCGCAGTCCGGCGCCCTCGAACTCCCCGAGACCCAGGTGCACGACTACTGGGGCGCCGCGCGTGACCGCATCGCGGCGTCGGCCACCGAGGCGCTGGAGCCCGAGCTGCCGTCCTTCGAGCCGCACGATCCCGGGACCCGGGAGACTCGTGGCCGCCGCGTCAGCGTCGACGTACCGGGAAACGTGGCGCTGATCCGCACCGCGCAGGACTGGTCCGCCAGCACGCTCTACCGCGAGACGTACCTGGCCGACGTCAAGCCGGTCAAGGACCGGGG
The DNA here is from genome assembly GCF_000716435.1 of Streptomyces xylophagus. Taxonomy (GTDB): domain Bacteria; phylum Actinomycetota; class Actinomycetes; order Streptomycetales; family Streptomycetaceae; genus Streptomyces; species Streptomyces xylophagus. Next base: position 35,998 of record NZ_JNWO01000038.1, on the reverse strand, counting down.
TGTCGACTTCCTGGCGGAGAACGCCGGGTCCGGCTGTATCGCCGCCCGCAACCTCACCGAGGAGGCGGCCGACGGCGCGCCGCTCGACCGCGCCTGCACCATCGCCTGGTTCGCCTCGCTCGAACACCTGATGACCTGGTGCCGGTCGCACCGCACGCACCTGGACATCTACGCCAGCTTCTTCCGGATGGTCGGTGGCGGGGACGGCCCGCTGGACGTCGCCTTCTGGCACGAGGTCTCCGTACTGCCGAGCGGTTCGGTGACCGCCGAGTACGTCAACTGCGATCCGCGCACCGGCTTCCTGCCGCTCGCCGCGCGATCCATCACCCCAACCACCTGACGACAGAGGAGAGTTGACCATGGTCGAGTACACAGGCGCCTTCAAGGCGGCCGCCGTCCAGGCCGAGCCGGTATGGCTCGACGCCGACGCCACCATCGACAAGAGCATCGGCCTGATCGAGGAGGCCGCCCGCGCGGGGGCCCAACTCATCGCCTTCCCCGAGACGTTCGTCCCCGGCTACCCCTGGTGGCTGTGGCTGGACTCCCCGGCCGCAGGCATGCAGTTCGTCGGTCGCTACCACGAGAACTCCCTCACCCTGGACGGCCCGCGCTTCCAGCGCCTCCTCGACGCCGCACGCACGAACTCCATCGCGGTGGCCCTCGGATTCAGCGAACGCGGCGGCGGCAGCCTGTACATGGGGCAGGCGCTCATCTCCGCCGACGGCAAGCTCGTCGGCGCCCGTCGCAAGCTCAAGCCGACCCACGTGGAACGCACCATGTTCGGGGAGGGCGACGGCTCCGACCTGGTGGTCCACGACACCGAACTCGGCCGCGTCGGTGCGCTGTGCTGCTGGGAACACCTCCAACCGCTCACCAAATACGCCATGTTCAGCCAGCACGAGCAGGTCCACGTGGCCGCCTGGCCCAGCTTCTCCGTGTACAAGGGGGCGGCCTACGCGCTCGGCCCGGAGGTCAACACCGCCGCCTCCCAGATCTACGCCGCGGAAGGGCAGGTCTTCGTCCTCGCCCCGTGCGCCGTGGTCGGCGAGGCCGCCATCGAGCTGTTCTGCGACACCCCCGTCAAGCAGCAACTGCTCCAGCGCGGCGGCGGCTTCGCCCGGATCTACGGCCCCGACGGCAGCCCGCTGGCCGACCCGCTGCCCGAGGACGCCGAGGGCATCCTGTACGCCGACATCGACCTGACCGCGATCCCCTTCGCCAAGGCCGCCGCCGACCCGGTCGGGCACTACGCCCGCCCCGACGTCACCCGGCTCCTCCTCAACCGCACCGAGCGACGCCCTGTGGAGTACGCCACCTACGCCGCCCCGTCGGCCGAGCACTTCGACGACGCCGAGGGGATCATCACGGGGCCGGAGCGGGAGCAGGAGGTGACAGCGGTCGGCTGACGCCCCGCGCCACCGCCCACCCGTAAGCCCCGGCTCAGTGAAGTGAGGGCACGTACGCGACCCCGAAACGGAACTCCCGCCGCCGGCCCGGCTCCAGTGACAAGGCGGTGGCGAGTTCCGGGCGGTTGAAGGCGTCCGTGGGTACCTCGACGGGCTCCAGGGCGATGGACGCCCGCCGGTCGCGGGCCAGGGTGTCGCCGGTGAACACGTGCAGGTACCCGCCGTGCTGCCACACCCGCAGCTCGTCTCCGGTCGCGGGGTCGCTCAGTACCGTCTCGGTCCGACCGCCGGGTCCCGGGGCCAGGTCTGCGAAGCACGCGTCGATGACGGCATCGCCGAGCCTCCTGGGCGTACGGAAGTCCATGTCGGGGCGGTGGTCCAGGGACAGCAGGGCCTCCTTTCCGAGCAGGGGAATGAGGGAGGCGTCGGTGCGGATCAGGGTGTGGGCCGGGATCTGCAGGACGAGGTCGTCGATGGGACGGGGGCGGGAGAGGGTGAAGTACGGGTGCCAGCCCGACGCGTAGGGAGCGGTGGTCTCCCCCACGTTCGTCGCCCTGATCTCGATGCCCAGCTCGCGGTGGCCGATCGTGTACTCCACGTCGAGGTCCAGCGCGAACGGGTAACCGGGGTACTGGCCTGGCCTGATGCTCGTGCTGCGCAGCAGCAGCCGCGCGGAGTCGGCCGTCGTGGTGGCATCGACGATCCGGAACGGCGCTTCGCGCGCGAAGCCGTGGTAGATCGTGCGGTCCCCGAGGCGGCCGGGCAGCAGGTCGTGGTCGCGGCCGTCGTGGTGGTAGCGGCCGTCTGCGACGCGGTTGGGGAACGGCGCGAGCAGGCCCGCCCGTACGCCGTCCTGCGAGCGCAGTTCCGCCTCGTCGCGGTAGCCGTCCGTCAGTTCCGTCAGCTGCCCGGCCGCTCCGCGTTCGACCTGCCAGCTCAGCAGCGTCGCCCCGCGCAGGGCGAGGACGGCGCGCGCGGAACCGTCCGGCGCGGAGACGGTCACCGTGGGTTCGTCGCCGAGGCGGCCCTCGGCGATCCGGAACGTGTCGGCCGTAGCGCCACCGCCCCTGCCTGTCACCCGGCTTCCGGTACGAGCTTCTTCGCCCCCGTCATGGCCCGTCACCCGGCTTCCGGAACGAGCCTCTTCACCCCCGCCACCGCCCCTCACCCCGCTCCCGGAACAAGCCTCTTCACCTCCGCCATGGCCCGTCACCCGACTTCCGGAACGAGCCCCTTCACCCGCGCCATGGCCCGTCACCCCGCTTCCGGAACGAGCTTCTTCGCCCCCGTCATGATGGCCACCGCGTCCTCCATCGAGTGCGACTGCGGGGTGATGACCCCGGCGCAGCCGCCGAGGCGCTGGATGTGGATGCGGTCGGCGACGTCGAAGACGTTGGGCATGTTGTGGCTGATGAGGATGACGCCGAGGCCCTGGTCGCGCAGGTCGCGGACGAGCTTGAGCACCTGGCCGGTCTCGCGGACGCCCAGCGCGGCGGTGGGTTCGTCGAGGATGACGACCCGGCCGCCGAAGGCTCCCGCCCGGGCGACGGCCACCGACTGGCGCTGGCCGCCGGACAGCGTCTCCACGGCCTGGTTGATGTTCTGCAGGGTGCTGATGCCCAGCCGCTTGATGTGGTCGGCGGCCTGGCGCTTCATCTCGCCGGTGTCGAGCATGCGGAACACCGAGCCGAGCACACCCTTGCGGCGGATCTCGCGGGCGAGGAACAGGTTGCTGGCGATGTCCAGCGCCGGGGCCACGGCGAGGGTCTGGTAGACCGTCTCGATGCCGGCCTCGCGGGCGTCCTGCGGCCGCTTGAAGTTCACCTCGGAGCCGTCGACCAGGATGCTGCCCTGGTCGGGGACGAGCGCCCCAGACAGGCACTTGATCAGGGTGGACTTGCCGGCGCCGTTGTCGCCGATGACGGCGAGGACCTCGCCGGGGTAGAGGGTGAGGTCGACGTCGTTCAGGCCGACGACCCGGCCGAAGACCTTGACCAGGCCCTTGGCCTCGAGAACGGGGGCGGTGGCGGTGGCAGGCGTCATGACTTCACACTCCGGATCCACTGGTCGACGGAGACGGCCGCGATCACCAGGACACCGACTGTCAGGACTTGGTAGTTGGGGTCGATCCCGGCCAGCGCCAGACCGTTGACGAAGACCTGGACGATGAGCGCGCCGATCAGCGAGCCGAGCACCACACCGCGTCCGCCGAACAGACTGGTGCCGCCGATGACGACTGCGGTGATGGACTGCAGGTTGGCGTTGAGCCCGCTGTTCGGGTCGCCGCCGCCGACCCGGCCGACCAGGATCCAGGCGCCCACGGCGATGGCGAAACCGCCGACCAAGTAGGCGCTCAGCAGCACCCGGTTGACGGAGATACCGGCGAGGCGGGCGGCCTCGATGTCGTCACCCACGGCGTACAGGTGGCGGCCCCAGGCGGTGTAGCGCAGCGCGTAGCCCACCACCGCGTACAGGGCGATCATGAGCAGGACGCCGGTGGTCAGGTTCAACTGCCCGATGGAGACCGTGTCCGCGCTCCACATGAGGATGTTGCCCGGGTCCAGCGAGACGGTCTGGCCCTTGGCGTAGATGAGCGTGATCGCGGTGAAGATGCTCAGGGTGCCGAGCGTGACGATGAACGGTGGCAGCTTGATCCTGGTCACCAGCAGTCCGTTGACCGCTTGCGCGGCGATGGCTACGACCGCTCCCGCGAGCAGGGCCAGCACGCCCGGCAGGTGGTTGTCCGCGACGAGCTTCGACATCAGCAGCGAGGCCAGCACCATGACCGCGCCGATGGACAGGTCGATGCCGGCCGTGAGGATGATGACGGTCTGGCCGACGGCCAACGAGCCGATGACGGCCACCTGTTGGGCGACCAACGACAGGTTCTGCAACGCGTAGAAGCGGTCGTTGACCAGGGAGAACACGATGGCGGCGAGCACCAGGACGATCGCCGGGCTGAGTGCCGGCTGACGGTGCAGCACCGCCTGGATGCGCTGGGCCGGCGTGGCGGGCCGGTTGAGGAAGTCCTCCGCCGGCGCCGGTGTCGCTTCACTGTCCACGTGGGTGGTCACAGGGGTCCTTCCGGTTCTTTCCCTCGTGCGGGGCTTCGTAGGAGGTGTGGTGCGGGTGGGCCGCCGGTACGGCACCGGCGGCCCACCCGGCCGACCTGGTCAGCTGCCCCAGCAGGCGGACGCGGCCTGCGTCGGGGACTGGACCGTCAGTCCGCCGAGGGCCTTCGCGGCGACCAGCGCGGTGCCGGTGTCGTAGAACGTCTTGCCGTTGGTGACGCTGGGCTTGCTGCCGCCGCGGGCCAGTTTCGCGATGGAGCTGACGCCGAGGGCGGCCATCTTGCCGGGGTACTGCACGGCGTCGGCGGCGAACTCGCCACTGGTGACGTTCTTCAGGCCCGAGCAGCTGCCGTCGATGGCGTAGATCGCGACGCTCTTCTCCTTGTTCGCGGCCTTCAGCGCGTTGTACGCGCCCTCGCCCGCCGGCTCGTTGATGGCGTAGACCACGTTGATGTTGGGGTTGGCCGAGAGGCAGTTCTCCATCGCGGTGCGTCCGCCGTCGATGGCGCCCTGGGTGGGCTGGTGGCAGGCGACCGTGTACGTGCCGCCCTTGCCGGCGGTGTACTTCCCGGACTTGGCCTCCTTGCCGTTCTCGGTCTTGCTGCCCGGGTCGATGCCCATGCCCTCCAGGAAGCCGTGGTCGCGGTCGATGTCCACGGAGACGACCTGGTTGTTGAACAGGTCGAGCATGGCGATGACCGCGGGCTTGCCGTCCAGGGCCGCCGCCGCGTACTGGCCGTCGAGCTTGCCCGCCTGCTCGTTGTCGGTGGCGTAGGTGATGTCCGCGACGCTCGCCGGGTTCGGTGCGGTGTCCAGGGCGATCACGAAGAGGCCGGCCTGCTTGGCGCGCTTCAGCGCGGTGTTCACCGCGTCGCCGTTGGTGGTGATCAGGATGCCCTTGTCGCCGCGCGAGACGGCGTTGTCGATGGCGGTGATCTGGGTCTGGGTGTCACCGTCCGACGTGCCCGCCGCCACGGTGAGGCTCACCTTGTCCTTGGCCGCCTGCGTCTTGGCGTCCTTCTCCATGCTCACGAAGTACGGGTTGCTCAGCGTCTTCAGGATCAGCGAGACACCCACCTTCCCGCTGCCGGACGACGAGGAGCTGGAGTCGGAGGAGCCGCAGGCGGCGAGGGTGGCGCCGAGGCAGATGGTGACGCCGATGGCTGCCGCACGGGTGCGCCGACTGCGGAGGCCCGACGCCTGGCTGGAGGAGAGGTTCATGACGTGATCCCTTTCGAGCCGTCCCTTGGTCGACGCTGAGACAACGTTGACTCGACGGGATAGTGGGCCCGTATGGACGAGCGCGTCAAGACACTGGTAAACATGCGTCGGCAACAAGTCGGTAACGCGCAATCAGTTGGAGACAACGATGACTCAGGGCGAGCCGCCGTCGCCGTCCCCCCGCAGCCGCCCCACCATGCGCGAGGTGGCGGCACTGGCAGGCGTCGCCATCAAGACGGTCTCCCGCGTGGTCAACGAGGTGCCCACCGTCGATCCGGCCATCGCCGCCCGGGTGCGCGAGGCGGCCGACAAACTGGGCTACCGGCCCAACCTGACCGCCAGCAGCCTGCGCCGCGGGGACGGCCGTACGGCCACGATCGGGATGCTCGTCGAGGACGCGGCGAACCCCTTCTCGGCAGCCCTGAGCCGCACCGTCGAGAACGTGGCGCGAGAGCGCGGAGTGCTCGTGCTCGTCGGGAGCCTCGACGAGGATCCGGCCCGCGAACGGGAGCTGGCCCGTGCCCTCATCGACCGGCGGGTCGACGGCCTGGTGATCGTGCCGGCCGGCCGCGACCACAGCTATCTGATCAGCGAGCAGCGGTCGGGCACCTGCGTGGTCTTCGTCGACCGCGAGCCCAGCCTGCTCGACGCGGACACCGTCGTCTCCGACAACCGGCAGGGCGCCGTCACCGCCGTCAACCACCTGCTGAAGGCCGGCCACCGCCGCATCGCCTACCTCGGCGACCGCGCGACCATCTCCACCGCCGCCCAGCGTTTCGACGGCTATCGGCACGCCCTGGAGGTCGGGCACATCCCGTACGACGACGAGATCGTCCGGCACACCGGGGCCAGCGAGGAATCCGCGATCGCCGCGACCCGGCGGCTCCTGACCCTGCCGGACCCGCCCACCGCGCTGTTCACCAGCCAGAACTTCGTCACCATAGGGGCCGTGCGAGCCCTGCGCGCGCTCGGTCTGCAGGACACCGTCGCCCACGTGGGCTTCGACGACTTCCCCCTGGCCGACATCCTCAGCCCGGGGATCTCCGTCATCGCCCAGGACGTCGAGCAGCTGGGCAGGACGGCCGCCGAGATGCTCTTCCGCAGACTGGACGGCGACCGGTCACCCACCCGCGCCGTCACCATTCCGACCCGGCTGATCGAGCGGGGGTCGGGCGAGATCACCGCCGGAGGACCACGCCACGACTGAGCCGCCGTACCCGACGGGACAGCTTCCTGTCCCGGAGGTGGGCACGCGGGCGCCCCGTCACCTCGCCGAGGATCGCCGGCTTGCCGGTACGGGCGGTGGGGCCTGTCGGGGCTGTGGGGGCACAAGTGGCCCTTCCCCGCAGGACGAGGCCTCGGCCTCCGTGCTGTGTGTCCGCCGGCCGGTGCGTCGCCGAAGTCGTCCCAGTGCCCGGTAGAAGCGGTCCGGGAGGAACACGGCGTCGGCGAGGATCATCGCGCCGGAGAAGAGCGGCAACCCCATGAGGACCGCGATGCCCAGGTGCATGCCCAGCAGCATGGTCAGGACCGGGTATTTGAGCCGTCCGAACAGGACGAACGGGAACGCGACCTGCAGCAGCACCGTCAGGTAACAGGCGATGGCGATCAGTACGGAGTGCTCGTCAGCCATGCGGGAGAGCTCGGGCCAGGGGCGGAACAGGTCAAGGTTCAGGACGTAGTGGAGGGCGGTGCCGTTGCCCCAGGAGCCGCCCTGCACCTTGTAGAGGCCCGCGGATCCGTAGAGGAAGCAGACCTGAGCCGCGATGACGAACATTCCGCAGTTGTGGAGTACGGCCGTCAAGGTCCGGCGGGACGCGGCGAGTTGATGCCGGAGTTCGCCCGTCCCCGAGCCTTCCGGGCCGGCCGGGCCCTTCCCCGCGGATGCTTGACGACGGGTTCTGCGCGCGTCCAGGGACCAGCGTCGGCCGCACGCGGTGAGGACCAGATAGACGGCCATCAGGAGGATGAGGTTGTCTCCTCCGTCGGTCATGAAGATCGCCCTGGCGTGGAACGACGCCACCACGACCGCGAACAGCACGGACACCGCTCTCGTCCGCCAGCCCAGCATGAACAGCGTTGACGTGACGAGGGCCAGCGCGTAGCAGCTCTCGAAGTAGGGCCGGCTGTCGGAGAGGGTGAGGATGCTCAACCACCCTGTCTGGTCGAACAGTTGCCTGGCCAGCTCGGGCGTCCACGGTGACCCGGGTCCCCAGATCTCGTCGCGGTGCGGAAACTCGCGCAGCAGGAAGACGAGGTAGAGGAACCCGTAGCCGATGCGCAGAACGGCGGCGGCGTAGAGGGAGATCGGCCGCTCGGTCACCCGCTCAATTTCCATGGGAGGTCACCTTCCACCAGGACAGATACCGCGTGTCGACAGGCTTCGGCGCGGCGCCGGACGAGCCGGGGCCGGACCCGTCGGCGGGCGCGGCGATGGGCACGGTGACCACCCGCAGTTGGACGGACTCGAAGGCGCCGCCGCGATGGCGGGTGATGCGGTCCACCGCGATGTCGGTCAGGTACTTCTGCATCATGAGTGCCCGCTCCGACCGGGGCCGGTCGTCGTCGCCATGGGTCTCGAGGTACGAACTCCAGGCCCGGCGCAGCATGTTCTGCGCGGTGTGGCTCGGGAAGGCGTCGTGCTCGACCGCCGAGTCGTCGATGCCGCTCAGGTCGAACCAGCCGCTCACCCGCACCCTGCCGTCCGGGGTGGTGTGCGTGGTCCTTGCCGAGATCTGCCGGTTGACCGACTCCGGATCCGGCGCGAAGAGCCGCCAGTTCTGCTCGAACAGGGGGAAGACCCACGCGTTGATCTGCCGGCTGTACTGCCGGGAGAGGGGGTTCGGGGGTGCCACGTGCAGAAACACGAGGAGTACATGGACCAGGGCCGTCGCCAGACACAGGGTCACAGCGGCGCTGGTTCCCGCGTTCAGGAGGACGGGTGGAGGCTTCGAGGGCTCCACCGTTTCGATGCCGCCCGGCACGGCCTCACCCGGCTTTTCCGTCCTGGCTTCTCTCATTGTTTCTCCTGAGATTGCGCCAACGGCGCGCGACGGAATCGACATTGATCCGTCGCGCGCCGCTCGTCTCTGCTCGCTCAAGGGGAGTCAGGCGGATTTCTTGTGGTGACCTTCGTGATCGCTGCCGTAACCCTCGGGCTTGCCGGGCTTCCCGGGCTTGCCGTGATCAGCGCCGTAGCCGCCGTGCTCGTCGGGTTTGCCGCCGTGATCGTGGTGGCCGTTCCCACCGGTGGAGCCGCCTGTCGTACCGCCGTTGGAGCCGCCCGCGGTAGCGCCCGTACCGCCCGTGGTTCCGGCGGTGCCGCCCGTCGTACCGCTCGTGGTGGCGCCCGCGATGACACCGCCCAGCACGCCGCCGGTGGTTCCGCCCGACGTCAGGACACCGCCGAGAAGACCGCCGCCGGTTCCGCCGCCCGTCGGCACGCCGCCGATGGCGCCGACCGTGGTGCTGCCCGTCGTGGCCGGTGTGGCGCCGCCCGACGTGGCACCGGCGACCACACCACCCGTGATCAGACCCCCGGTGGTTCCGCCGGCGGCACAAGTACCGCGGTTGATCGTGTTGTTGTCCAGCGTCACGGCACCCGTACGGGCAAGTGCCCGGCCGGCGATGGTCGTTCCCGTGGTGACGGTGATCGACTCCTGGGCCATGATGGTGCCCACGAAAGCGGAGTTGGTGCCGAGGGTGGCCGAACTGCCGATCTGCCAGTACACGTTGCACGGCGAGGCACCGTTGACGAGAGACACGCTGCTGCCGGATGCCGTCGTCAGAGTCGAACCGATCTGGAAGACCCATACGGCATTGGGGTCGCCGTGCGCGTCGAGCGTGAGCGTGCCGGTGATGCCCGCGGAGATGGGTGCCTTGTAGACGCCCGGATCCAGCGTCCTGCCACCGAGCTCCACGGGGTCGGGAGCGGTGGGATAGGTGACGTCCGGCGCCTGCCCGGCGGCGTTGTTGTACCCCGTGACCAGGTCCCTCTTGGCCTGGAGCGCCACCGCGTCCGCGGAGTGCTGGGCGCCGAGCACCGTGCCGGGCGGGAATCCGGTGATGGCCGTTCCCGGCGAGACTCCGAGATCACCGGTGATCGACGAGGGCCCGGTGTTGGTGACTTGTGAACCGGCCAGTACGGCGAAGCTGGTCGCCGTACCCAGCGGCACCGGCGTGGCAACGGCGCTTGCGCGGGTCGGTGTCATCGCGAGTACGACCGCGGCGATCACCACCGCCGTCAGCGCCGCGACCCATACCGACATGGTGCGCCGTAGCGGCGCTTCAGGGATATTCAGCGTCATCGAGGGGCCAACTCCTTTGAGCGGATGGCTTGACGGTTCCCAGTCGCGCGGAATCGCCTTTCCGACGTTGGCATATTACTGAGGAGTGTGCCGACGGATAATTTCAGCGAGAGGCATCGCACCATGCATAAAAATGCCTATTGGGCCTGTTGCTTGCGAACCAAAACCCATTCGGTGCCTGGCAGGCCGAAGGAAAGCGGGCGGTCGACGCATCATTCGGCAGGTGCCCGTACCGCACTGTCCGCGGTCATATTGACTGCGGGCGAGTTCACTCACACGGGAAATCGCACGGAAAGGCAACTCCGGCGTGTTCGCACCGGACGCACCGGCCAGGAGCGCGGGGAGGGAGGAGAAGGAGGAGGAGGTGGTTCGGCGGCGGGCATGTCAGGATGATGATCTGACAGCCACTCACCAAGACGGAGCCTGGCCTCATGACCTCTCCCAGCGGCGGCAGCAGCGGTGCGCAGCCCTTGCAGATCGACACCAGCAAGCCTCACCCGGCGCGGATGTACGACTACTTCCTCGGCGGGAAGGACAACTACCCGGTCGACCGGGACGCCGCCGAGCAGTTCATCAAGGCGGCACCGGAGGTGCGGGAGGGCGTCCGGGCCAACCGGCGGTTCATGCACCGGGCCGTCCGGCATGTCGTGGCGGAGGGCGGGGTGCGGCAGATCCTCGACATCGGGACCGGGCTGCCGACCGAACCCAACGTGCATCAGATCGCGCACGCCATCGCCCCGGACGCGCGGATCGTCTACGTCGACAACGACCCGATCGTCAGCACCCACTCGATGGCCCTCATGGAGGACACCGACACCTCCGTCATCCTGGCCGACCTGCGCGATCCCCGTGCCATCCTCGACCACCCCGAGGTGCGCAAGGCCATCGACTTCGACCAGCCGGTGGCGGTGCTGCTGGTGGCCGTCGTGCACTTCCTGGCCGACGACGGGGACCCGTACGGCATCGTCGCCACCCTGCGCGACGCGCTGCCCGTGGGTTCGTATCTCGTGCTGTCGCACGCGACAGGTGATGTCCACGAGGACCATCGCGAGGAAGCGGCGTCCGTCTACAACCGGGCCACCGCCACCCTGAACCTCCGCTCGCACGCCCAAGTCCTGGACTTCTTCGGCGACTTCACCCTCGTCGACCCCGGCCTGGTCCGGGTCACGCACTGGCGACCCGAGGAGACTCCCGACCCGAACGCCGCGCCCATCGGCATCTACGGCGGGGTGGCCCGCAAGGACGCTTGACGGTGGGCGGGTGACTGCTGGTCGCCCATCGTGATCGCCAGGCCCGCGCCGTCCAGCAAGTCGCAGAGGAACAGCAGGTGTTCGTCGAGCGGCACCTGTTCGGCGCGGACGGCACGGACGCCGTCGAGCTCGTGCCCCGGAAACACCAGAAACACCTGAAAAACCTGAGACACCGGATACCCGCGACTGTCGCCCCCGGAGTCACCCCAAGTGCACCCGGCGTTCATGTCCCCCGCGAACCATGCGGCCCATGAGACGTGTCACCCCCGCCCTGGTCCTCGGCATGGCCGCACTCCTGGCCACCCCGTTCGCCGCCCAGGCAGCCCCCGGCAGCAGCAGCTCCCGCACCGACAGCTACGGCACGAAGGCCACCTACGAGCCGGAGCAGAACTCCCGCTCGTACCAGAAGGCCCCGGCCGGCTACACCCCCGTCTTCACCGAGAACGTGTCCCGGCACGGATCGCGTTCCGCGACCGACAGTTCGGACGGCGACCTGATCCTCGCACTCCTGGACAAGGCGCAGGCCGAGGGGCAACTCACCGCGAAGGGGCGGGAGTTCGGGCCGAAGGCGCAGGCCCTCGAAGCCGCCATGAGCACGATCGGGTACGGCAACCTCAGCGCGCGCGGCAAGGCGGAGATCCAGGCCACCGCCACCCGGATGGAGAAGCGGCTGCCGAGTCTCTTCGCGTCGATCGCGAAGAACAAGGAGCCCATCGACGTCGTCAGTTCGGGGCAGGGGCGTGCGATCGACAGCGCCAACCTCTACGGCGCAGCCCTCGCCCAGACCGACCCCGACCTCACCTCCCTCATCGGCGCGACCCGTACCGACAAGGACCTGCTCTACTTCCACAAGGCCGCCGGTGGCGCCGCGTACCGCGACTACATCGCCAACGACAAGCGGCTCGCGGCCACCCTCACGGCCGTCACCGACCAGCCGAAGACGCACCGCGCCGCCCGTGACGTACTGAAGAAGCTGTTCAAGCCGGCGTTCGTGGACCGGATCACGGCGGGCGAGTTCTCGTCGATCGGCACGGACGTCGAGGCCGCCACCGCCGTCTACAACCTGTACGCCATCGCCCCCGCGATGAGCGAGGAGAGCCCGGGCGGCAAGGGCTGGGGCATGGACCGGTACATCTCGGCGCGCGACGCCGACTGGTTCGGGTACATCTCCGACGCCGAGGACTTCTACGAGAAGGGGCCGGGCTTCGCGGACAGCGACATCACGTACAAGATGGCCGGCGTCCTGCTCGACGACTTCTTCAAGAAGGTCGAGGCCAAGCGCGACGGCACGAGCGACCTCGGCGCCGAACTCCGCTTCACCCACGCCGAGGAGATCATCCCGCTGGCCGCGCTGATGGGCCTGCCGGGCAGCACGGAGGGGGTCACGGCCGACCAGCCGTACACCTACGCCGACAACCCGTGGCGGGGCGCATCCGTGGCGCCGCTGGGCTCGAACATCCAGTGGGACGTCTACCGCAAGGGCAGCACCTACCTCGTCCGCATGCTCTACAACGAGAAGGAGACCGCCTTCAAGGCCGGTTGCCGTCCCGTCGCGAAGGGCAGCAAGTTCTACGACCTGAACGAGTTGGAGCGCTGCTTCGGGCGTACCGCCAACTGACCCGACGGACTCGCCGTCAGCCTCGGCCGCGTGGCCCGGTTCCCGGCCCGGTCACACCGCCCACCGTGAACCCGATCACCGAGCCGCCGCCGTCCCGTCGTAGCGCGAACGGTGCTCCGCCGTGGGCGAGGGCCACCTCGCGGACGATCGAGAGGCCGAGGCCCGAGCCGGGCAGGGAACGGGCGTCGGCCGCGCGGTAGAAGCGGTCGAAGATACGGAAGAGGTCGGTCTCGGAGACTCCAGGGCCTCGGTCGAGGACTTCGACGCGGACCGTCCCCGGGCGGGCCGGGCCGGAGACCGAGATCTCGATGGGGGTCTGGCCCGCGCGGTCGAACTTGGCCGCGTTCTCCACGAGGTTGGAGATCGCGCGCTGGAGCATGCCGGGGCGGCCGTCGGTCGTGGTGTCGCCGCTCGCGCGGACGGTGATGTCGCGGCCGGTGCGGCGGCGGGCGAGGGCCGCCACGTCATCGGCGATGTCGGCGAGGTCGACCTGCTGGGGCGGTTCGGTGTCGGACTGGCCGGCCGCCAGGTCCACCAACTCGTTGACCAGGTCGGTGAGTTCACGGGCCTCCTGCGAGAGGTCCGCGACGAGTTCCTCGCGGGTGCCGGGCGGCAGTTCGTCCATGCGGCGGAGCAGGGAGATGTTGGTGCGCAGGGAAGTCAGCGGGGTGCGGAGTTCATGGCCCGCGTCCTGGATCAGGCGGCGCTGGTCCTCCTCCGACTGCGCGAGGCGGCCGAGCATCCGGTCGAAGGCGCGGCCGAGGCGGCCCACCTCGTCGTAGCCGGTGACGGGGACCTGGACGCCGAGGCGGCGGGTGCGGGCCACGTCCTCGGCCGCCGCGGTGAGGATGATGAGGCGACGCGTGATGCGCCGGGCCAGCCACCAGCCGCACAGACCGGCGAGCACCACGACGGCCGCCATCAGCACGAACGTCCGCTGCTGCAACGCCCGCAGCAGATCCTCGGTGTCGCTGAACTCCTGCGCGACCTGCACCGCGCCCCGCCCGTCGCCGAGCGAGACGGTCGCGATGCGGTAGACGTCCTCGGCGACGGCGACGTCCTTGTGCTCCACCGTCCTGCCGGCCACCTTGTCGCCCGCGATCGCCCGGTCGTCGCCGGTGACGGGCAGCGCCGGGCTGCCGCTGTCGAGGACACCGCCGTCCCGCCCCAGCACCTGTACGTCCGTACGGGCGGGCCGCACGATGTCGTGGCCGGGCGCGGAGGAGGAGAAGTCGTCGGTCGTCATCCGGTGCGTGCGCACCTCGTCCTGGAGATCCTGTACGACCTGGTCGAACACGGACTCCTGGTCGACGCGGACGAGCCGGGCCGCCGCGCCGTACGACAGCACGCCGACGAGGAGGGTGACGGCGGCGGTCACCGCCGCGAAGGACAGCACGAACGTGGTGCGGAGCGACACCAGTCTGGGTCGCCGGGTGGCCACCAGCCGCCGCAGGCGGCCCACTCAGTCCTCCCGCAGCACGTAACCCACGCCACGCACCGTGTGGATCAGCTGCGGTGCGCCGGGTTCGTCGAGCTTGCGGCGCAGGTAGCCGACGTAGACGGCGAGGTTCTTGGAGCCGGGGCCGAAGTCGTAGCCCCAGATGCGGTCGTAGATCGTGGAGTGGTCCAGGACGATGCCCGCGTTGCGTACGAGCAGTTCGAGCAGCTCGAACTCGGTCCGGGTCAGCTCCAGTTCACGCTCCGCGCGCCAGACGCGGCGGGCCTGGAGGTCCATGCGGAGACCGGCCGCCGCGATCTGCCTGTCGGAGGAGGAGAAGGAAGGGGACGAGTAAGCGGACGCGGAAGCGGACGACGACTTCTGGGGTTCGTCCCCGGAGGTGCCCGGGACCGCGTTCGCCGGGACCGGGCTGGTGCGGCGGAGCAGGGCGCGCAGCCTCGCGAAGACCTCCTCGACGTCGAAGGGCTTCACCACGTAGTCGTCGGCGCCCGCGTCCAGGCCCGCGATGCGGTCGGCGGTCTCCACGAGGGCGGTCAGCATGAGGATCGGGGTGCGGTCGCCCTCGGCGCGCAGCACCCGGCAGACCTGGAGGCCGTCGATGCCGGGCATCATCACGTCGAGAAGCAGCACGTCCGGTGGGGTGCGGTGGGCCTGCGCGAGCGCCTCGACACCGTCGGCGACCGCGGTCACCTGGTAGCCCTCCAGGGTCAGGGCCCGCTCCAGGGCATGACGGATGGCACGGTCGTCTTCGGCGAGCAGCACAGTCTGGGGCACGTCTCCCAGTGTGCCAAGGCCTCCGGCGGTTGACCGGTGGGGGCAGGTCTACGATCACCCTTTTTACCTGGCTCTCACCGTGGTGGACGCAACCCGGGTTTAGCTCCTACCGTCTTCTCACGGTCGGGTGTGGCCGGCGTACCTGGGGGCTGCGCCCCCAGACCCCCGCTTCGGCCCTGAAGGGGCCTCGTCCTCAAACGCCGGACGGGCTGATTTGCGCGCCCCCAGCTATCACTTCGAAGGAGACAGTGCCGCCAGCTGTTCCGCGAACGGTACGACCGTCGGCTTCTTCTGCTGGCGGGGTGTCGACAGGCCTGTCATCAGGGCCCCCAGCTCCCCCGCCGCCCGCTCGATCCGCTCCGGCAACCCCTCCGCGCCCCAGTCCTCCGAGGCTGCGTACACCCCGGTCGGGACGACCACTGCCCGCAGGTAGGCGAACAGGGGGCGGAGGGCGTGGTCCAGTACCAGCGAGTGCCGCGCGCTGCCGCCCGTCGCCGCGATCAGCACCGGCTTTCCGGCCAGCGCGTCCTTGTCGAGGACGTCGAAGAACGACTTGAAGAGTCCGCTGTACGACGCCGAGAACACCGGCGTCACCACGATCAGGCCGTCCGCCTCCGTCACCGCGTCCAGCACGGCGGCAAGGGAACGCCCGGGGAACCCGTTGGTGAAGTTGTGGGCTATCTCGACGGCGAGGTCGCGCAGCTCGACGACCTGGATGTCGACGGGGGTGTGGCGGTCCACCGCCGCTGCCAGCCGGTCGGCCAGCAGACGGGTGGACGACGGCACGCTCAGCCCCGCCGAGACGACTACGAGCTTCATGCGACGGTCACCTTCTCCGATGCGGCAGCGAGCAGCGACTGATGGGTCGGCGCCTCCGGCACGTCCGCCGGGCGGTTCACCGCGAACTCCTTGCGCAGGACCGGTACGACCTCCTCGCCCAGCAGGTCGAGCTGCTCCAGGACGGTCTTGAGCGGCAGCCCGGCGTGATCCAGCAGGAACAGCTGGCGCTGGTAGTCACCGGCGTAGTCCCGGAACGCGAGGGTCTTCTCGATGACCTCCTGCGGGGAGCCGACGGTCAGCGGGGTCTGGTCGGTGAAGTCCTCCAGGGAGGGCCCGTGGCCGTAGACCGGCGCGTTGTCGAAGTACGGGCGGAACTCGCTCACCGCGTCCTGCGAGTTCTTCCGCATGAAGACCTGGCCGCCGAGGCCGACGATCGCCTGCTCCGCCGTGCCATGGCCGTAGTGCGCGTACCGCTCCCGGTACAGCTCGACCATCTGCTTGGTGTGGTCGGCCGGCCAGAAGATGTTGTTGTGGAAGAAGCCTTCGCCGTAGAAGGCGGCCTGCTCGGCGATCTCGGGCGAGCGGATCGAGCCGTGCCAGACGAACGGCGCTACGCCGTCCAGCGGGCGGGGCGTGGACGTGAAGCCCTGGAGCGGCGAGCGGAACTTGCCCTCCCAGTTCACGACGTCCTCGCGCCACAGCCTGCGCAGCAGGGCGTAGTTCTCGATCGCGAGGTTGATGCCCTGGCGGATGTCCTGCCCGAACCAGGGGTAGACCGGGCCGGTGTTGCCGCGGCCCATCATCAGGTCGACCCGGCCGTCGGCCAGGTGCTGGAGCATCGCGAAGTCCTCGGCGATCTTCACCGGGTCGTTCGTGGTGATGAGGGTGGTGGAGGTGGAGAGGATCAGCTTCTCGGTCTGTGCCGCGATGAAGCCGAGCATCGTGGTGGGCGACGAGGGCACGAACGGCGGGTTGTGGTGCTCGCCGGTCGCGAACACGTCCAGCCCGACCTCCTCGGCCTTCAGCGCGATGGCGACCATGGCCTTGATGCGCTCACGCTCGGTCGGCGTCCGTCCGGTGGTCGGGTCCGGTGTGACGTCGCCGACGCTGAAGATCCCGAACTGCATGG
The DNA here is from genome assembly GCF_000716435.1 of Streptomyces xylophagus. Classification (GTDB taxonomy): domain Bacteria; phylum Actinomycetota; class Actinomycetes; order Streptomycetales; family Streptomycetaceae; genus Streptomyces; species Streptomyces xylophagus. The sequence continues at coordinate 18,983 of NZ_JNWO01000038.1, read as the reverse complement.
TCGTTCACCCTCCAGGTTGTTGATTATTCAACTATACCCCCCAACGGCCACCCCGCCGCACATATTCCGCCCACCGCTGACGGCACCCTCGACCGAGCCATCGATGCCGTCCTCCGGCCGTTGTCAGTGGCTCGTCCTACGATCCCCTCATGGCCGCCCCGGACCGTGACACCCGAGGAATCGTCGACCCCGCCGAGCTCCTCGCCCGCGTGCGCTTCCGCCGCCCCGAACCCGCCGAGCCGCTGCGCCCGTACGTCGAGCACTACTGGCTGATCGACTGGGACCTGACCGAGCCCTACGTCTCCCACGTCGTCCCGCACCCGGCCGTGCACATCGTCTTCCAGCACCTCGCCGGCGAGGACGCCTTCGTCGAGATCGCGGGCATCCCGCACGGGCTGTTCGCGCAGAAGCTGGAGGGGCGGGGGCGAGTGTGCGGGATCAAGTTCCGGCCCGGCGCCTTCCGTACCGTCGCCCCCGACCGCCCGGTGTCGGAGTGGACGGGGGCACGGGTCCGCCAGCCCGACGTGTTCCCCGACATCGACCCCGCCACCGTCCTCGACCCTGCCGACGAGACCGCCCGCGTCGCCGCCCTCGACACCTTCCTGCTCGCCCTCGACCCCCGCCCCGACCCGCAGGCCGAACTGGCCACCGCCCTGGTCGACCGCATCCGCACCGACCGCGACATCCGCCGCGTGACCGACTTCGCCCACGCCGAAGGCCTGTCCGTACGACTGCTGCAGCGCCTCTTCGCCGCGTACGTCGGCGTCGGCCCCAAGTGGGTCATCCTGCGCTACCGCATCCACGAGGCCCTGGAGCGGGCCGGTGCCGAGGAGCCCGTGGACTGGGCGGGCCTGGCCGCCGACCTGGGCTATGCCGACCAGGCGCACCTGGTCCGGGACTTCACGGCGACGGTCGGGGTGACACCGACGGCGTACGCACAGGGCGTGCAGGGCGCCCACTGACGATCGCCGCGCGGTAATCCGGTTGACCGGCCGGAGGGTCCGTATGGATATTTATCTGCGTGACACAGATACTGCATGACACAGGTGCAACCGGAGGGGTCCCGCCTCTCCCCGCCCGCACCCGCTGGGCGATCCTCGCCGTCGTCCTCGCCGCCGACGTCCTCGACCTCCTCGACTCGACGATCACCAACATCGCCGCCCCGACCATCACCCGGGACCTCGGCGGTGGTCCCGGGCTCGTCCAGTGGCTCGGCGCCTCCTACGCCCTCGCCCTCGGTGTGCTCCTCGTCCCCGGTGGGCGGCTCGGTGACCGGTACGGCCGGCGGCGGCTCTTCCTCGTCGGGCTCGCCGGGTTCGTCGTCGCCTCCCTGGCCTGCGGGCTCGCCCCCGGTCCCGCCTTCCTCGTGGTCGCCCGTCTCGTGCAGGGTGGCTTCGGCGCGCTCGTCATCCCGCAGGGCTTCGGCATCCTCGGCGCGAGCTGGCCGCGCGACCAGATCGGCAAGGCGTTCAGCCTGTTCGGGCCCGTGATGGGGCTGTCGGCGGTCGGCGGGCCGATCCTCGCCGGGTTCCTCGTCGACGCCGATCTCGGCGGCCTCGGCTGGCGCCCCATGTTCCTCATCAACCTCCTGCTCGGCGGCGCCGCCCTCCTCGCCGCCCTGCGCCTCCTCCCGCGCGACACCGGCGACGGCACCGCCGCCGTCGACGGCCCGGGCTCGGCGCTGATCGCGGGCGCGATGCTCGGCCTGCTCGGCGGGCTCATCGACGGCTCGGAGCACGGGTGGAACGGGCGCGCGTCGGTCCTCCTGCTCCTCGGCCTCGCCCTGTTCGCCGGGTTCTGCCACCGCCAGCGCACCGCACCCGACCCCCTCATCCGGCCCTCCCTCCTCCACAACCGCGGCTTCACCGCCGGCCTGCTCCTCGGCGTCGTCGCCTTCGCCGCCGTCGCCGGACTCCTCTACGTCATCTCCCTCTACTTCCAACAAGGCCTCGGCCGCTCCCCCGCGGGCACCGCGCTCGGCCTAATCCCCCTCTCCGCCGGCATCGTCGTCGCCTCGATCGCCTGCTACCGGCTCATCCACCGCTTCGGCCGCCGACTCGCCGCCACGGGCCTGCTGATCATCCTGGCGGGCTGCGGCTACCTCGCCGCGCTGGTCGCCAACTCCGGGACAGGGGTGGGCGGTTGGGCCCTCGTCCCGCCCCTCCTTCTCGTCGGGCTCGGTATGGGCACCTGCTTCAGCACGGTCTACGACGTGACCATCGGCGACATCGAACCGGCCGAGGCGGGCAGCGCGAGCGGCTCGCTCAACGCGGTGCAGCAACTCGCCAACGCGACCGGGGCGGCGGCCGTGACCACCGTGTATTTCAAGGCCGTTGACGGTGGTGCGACCCACGCGCTGCTCGTCAGCCTCGCCGTGGTCGGCGCGGCCGTCGCCCTGTGCCTGTGTCTCGTACGGCTGCTGCCCCGTACGGCGCCGGAGGACCATGGTCACTGACCGCGCTGCTCGCACCGGCCCTCGACGGTCGCGCTGGTAGCTTTCGCAGCGGCCGGACCACAGCGGCAGAGACAGCAGCAGCGCCAGCGAGCAGAGCGGGAAGAGAGCCCCCGGTGAACCGAACTCAGGCCGCGATCCGGTGGTTCACGGCGGACAACAACCCCATCCAGGTCTTCGGCACCGTCGTCGGTATCACCGTCGCCGCGCTCGTGGTGCGGCCTATCGGCCTGTCCGGTACCGGGCTCGCGGTGCTGTGTCTGCTCGTGCTGGTCTCGCTGATGATGTGCACACGGCTGATCCCGGAGGGACGGCTGGCGCCCCGCGTGCAGCTCGCCGTGCTGTGCACCTGGTCGCTCGGGGCCGCCGCGCTGATGGGCCTGGACCGCTCCGGGGCTTCGGCCCTGTTCGCGTACTTCGTGACCGGGCACGCCGGATACCGCCTCGACAGCCGCCGCTCGCTGCCCTTCGCGGCGGCCACCAGCGCCCTGTGCGCGGGTGTGCTGCTCCTGCCGTGGGGCGGCCACGGCACCTCGTGGATGGTGGGCGCCTTCAGCGGGGTCAGTGTGCTGGTCGGACTCTCCAACCGCGCCCACACCGAGGCGCTGCGCTCCGCGCGGACCGCCGCCGAGCAGGCCGAGCTGGCCGCACGTGCCGAGGCACGGGCCGAGGCGCTCGCCGAGCGGGCCCGGATCGCGCGGGACGTGCACGATGTGCTGGCCCACTCGCTGGCCGGGGTGAACATGCAACTGGAGGTCACCGACGCCCTGTTGGAGTCCGGTGACATCGACCGGGCCCGGCAGGCGGCCCAGCGGGCGCAGAGCCTGGTGCGCTCGGGACTGACCGAGGTGCAGCGCACGGTCGGGGACCTCCGCGAGGACGCGCTGCCGCTGGTGGAGACGTTGCGGTCCCTGCTCGCGTCCGCTTCCGACGCCGGTACGCTGACCGTCGACGGGCCGCCGCGGGAACTGCCCGTCCGCCTCGCCCAGGTGATCGTGCGCTGCGCCCAGGAGGCGCTGACCAACGCGCACAAGTACGCGCCCGGCGCCCCGGTCCGCATGCGCCTGGAGCACCTCCCCGAGGAGACCGTCTTCGAGGTGGTGAACTCCGCGCCGCCGGCGGGTTCGCGGCCGCTGGCCGGTGCGGGGAGCGGGATGGGGCTTGTCGGGATGCGCGAGCGCCTCGACCTGGTGGGCGGCACGGTCACGGCCGGGCCGATCGTGGACGGCGACGACACAGGAGGATGGCGAGTGCGCGTGGTGATCCCGGGATGAGCGAGGAGCGACAGGGGCAGGAGCGGGGGCAGGACGGGCAGCAGGCCGTGGTGCGGGTCGTCGTCGCCGACGACCAGACCGCGGTCCGTGAGGCGCTGGCGACCGTACTGGATCTGCAGGCCGGTGTGGAGGTCGTGGCGACGGCGAAGGACGGCGAGGAAGCCGTGCGGGCCGCCGAGGAGTACGCGCCCGACGTGATCCTGATGGATCTCAACATGCCGCGGATGGACGGGGTGGAGGCCACCCGGCTGCTCGCCGAGCGCTTCCCGCAGGTCGCCGTCGTGGTGCTCACCACCTTCGCCGACGAGGAGTACATCCTCGCCGCGCTCGGCGCCGGCGCCCGCGGCTACCTCACCAAGGAGTCCGGCCGGCAGGACATCACCCGCGCGGTGCGGGCCGCGGCGGCCGGACAGTCCGTGCTCGACCCCGCCGTACGGGACCGGCTCGTCGCCGCCGCCGCGCGGGGCGGGACCCCCGTCGAGCGGCCGGGCACGGGACTCGCCCCGGACCTCACTCCCCGGGAGGTCGAGGTCCTCACGCTGATCGGCGAGGGCCTCACCAACCGGGGGATCGCCGAGCGGCTGGTGGTGAGCGAGGCGACGGTGAAGACGCATATCAACAACCTCTTCTCCAAGGCGCATCTGCGGGACCGGGCGCATGCCGTGAAGTACGCGTTCATCCACGGACTGGTGAAGACCCCTGGGTGACGGCCGCCCCGGCCGGTGCCAGGAAGCGCACGCGGGCCAGCAGCAGGAACACCCGGGTGAGGACCATGGCCAGCGCCATGATGACGAAGAACGGTGCGATGGCGTCCTGCACTATCTGGTGCTCCGCCATGAACGTGCCGAGGTGGTCGCGGAACCAGGTGTTGTGCTCGGCGAGGTAGATGAAGGCGACGCGCAGGGCGACCACCGCCGTCCAGATCGCCACGAACCCCGCTCCGCACCGGGTGTGGACGTGACCCGAGCCCGGGTCCCGCTCGACGCCGGTGGTGAAGGTGGCGACGACACCGCAGGCCAGTCCGATCGCGGCACCCACCAGGTAGACGACCACGTCGACGTGCTGGGTGGGCGCCCCCTTCAGATAGAAGTAGCCGATCGCCGACACCGTGCCGATCGGCATCAGCACCTTGTGCAGGTCGTACTTCCGGCGTCCGTACTGCGTCAGCATCATCACCGCGAAGATGCCCCCGCTGATCGCCAGTGCCTGCTCCATGTCCGTCATGACGTCGCACTCCTCGGTTTCCGGCGGTCCGTCCGCCGTGCGTTTTCCTGAGTGCGACTCTGCCGCCGATGCCGGAAAAGCTCCCGGACCCACGGGTGGAAATCCGGGTGGAGATGAAAGGTGGAGCCATCCCCTAAGGGCAGGTCAGGGGCCGTCGAGAGACAGCCCGGGGATCGCCCGGCGATCCCCGGTGCCCCTCAGGGCACCAGCACCAGCCGCCCCCGCACCCCGCCCTCCGCGAGCCGGGCGTGCGCCTTGGCCGCGTCCTCCAGGGCGTACGTCTCCGCCACCCGCAGCGTCAGTACGCCCTCCTCCACCAGCCGCACCAGTTCGGCGAGCCGCGCCCCGTCCGCGCTCACCTCCACCGCCCCGGTCCGCACCCCGCGCACCGACGCCGGCGCGGCCTGCGGAATCACCCCCGCGAACACACCCCCGTCCCGCACCCACTCCAGCGCCCGCTCCCCGAGAATCGCCGCGTCCAGCACCGCGTCGACGCTGCCCGCCGGCACCCCGTCGGTCGTGAACTCGGCGGCCCCCAGGGCCCGTACGAACTCCTCGTCGTCCGCACGCGCGAGCCCGGTCACCAACACACCGCGGTGAGCGGCGAGTTGGACGGCGAACCCGCCCACGGCCCCCGCCGCCCCCGTCACCAGCAGCGACTGCCCCGGCGTCAACTCCAGCAGATCCAGGGCCTGTACGGCGGTCAGCGCGTTCAGCGGGAGGGTGGTGGCGTGTGCCGCGTCGACGCCCTCCGGTGCCTTCGCCACCGCGTCCGTGTCCACGACGACGTACTCGGCGTGCGTGCCCAGCGGCTTGATCATGCCGTGGTCCAGGGCGATCACCTCGTCGCCGACCTGCCACGCGGTGGCGACGCCGGTCGCGTCCACCGTCCCGGCGACGTCCCAGCCGAACCCGAGCTGCTTGCCCGCGCCGCCGAACGCGCCGGCCCGCACCCCGGCGTCCACCGGGTTCAGCGCGGCCGCCGCCACCTTGATCCGCACCTGCCGGGCACCCGGCTCGGGAAGTTCCGTCTCCACGACCCGAACCGACTCGGGCCCGCCGAACGTCGTCACCACTGCTGCACGCATGCCTGACAGCTCCTCGTATGGGGTGTTCGCCTCGGTGTCTCCTCAGCTGTCGGCAACCCTAGGAAGAGCTACTATCCACGGGGAAGTAGTTACCTGAAGGTGCCTACCTACCCCGCAAGTGACCGGAAGCGACCCGGAGAGAGCGGAGGCCACGACCCATGGCGACCATGACGGCGGCCCAGCGGCGCGAACAGGCGCGTGTCGAGTACGACGCGTTCATCCGCAGCTGCCCCACCAACCAGCTCCTCGACCGCATCAGCGACAAGTGGGTCAGCCTGGTCGTCGCGGCCCTGGCCCCCGGCCCGATGCGCTACAGCGACCTCGCCCGCAAGATCGCCGGCGTCAGCCCCAAGATGCTGACGCAGACGCTCCGTTCACTGGAACGCGACGGCATCCTCTCCCGCACGGTCACCCCGTCCGTGCCGGTCCGCGTCGACTACGAACTCACCCCGCTCGGCAGCAGTCTGAGCATGCTGCTGCTCGCCGTGAAGGACTGGGCGGAGACCCACATCGAGGAAGTGCACGAGGCACGCGACCGCTACGACGGGGACGGCCAGGAGCCGGTCACACGTCCACGTCCCCCGCGCGCAGACGCGCGATCTGCCGCGCGCTGAACTCCGTCGTACGCCTCATGTGGTCGACGATCACGGCCAGTTGGGAGTCGTCGAGGTCGTCGAAGAGCGCGAACCAGCCACCGCCGAGCCGGTTCCACATCCGCCCGAACTCGGTGATCTTCTCCGGCACGGTCGCCACCAGCACCCGCCGCCGGTCCTCCGCGTCCCGCTCCCGGACGACGTAACCCGCCCGCTCCAGCCGGTCCACGAGGCGCGTCGCCGACCCGGTCGTCAGCCCGGTCAGCTCGGCGATCCGGCCCGTGGTCACCGGCCCGGCCTCCAGCGTGAGCAGGTTCAGACACTGCAGATCGGTGGGGTGCAGCCCGAGGCGGTCGGCGACGGCCTGGTTGAACAGGGCGTACGACGCCATGTAACGGCGCGAGACGGAGGACAACTCGTCCAGCAGCCGCGCCCGCGCGTTCCCGGACATGTCGTACCCCTCGTCGCCTGTGCCGTGCGGAGATCTGTGCCGTGCAGAGATCGAGATCGTACGACGAGGTCGCGGGCGTGGCTCAGCGGTACTACGGGTGTGGCTCGGAAGTACTACGTGTCACCGGTGTCGGGGCTCAGAAGTAGTAGGTGTCACTGGTGTCCAGGACGAGCACCCGCTGCTGGTCGTTGGCCCGGTTCCCGTCCACGGCGCCGCCGCCCCACACCGTGTCCAGCTCCAGCAGCACCTCGGAGGGCGTGCCCGCCAGCCGTACCCGCAGCTCGATCCGCTCGCCCGCCTCGTCGGCGGCCAAAGCCCCCGTCCGACAGACCACCACCCGGTCCCCCGACCGCGCACACCCCTCCGGCAGCGTCTGCCGATCCGCGAGCGGCTTCGACCAGCGCAGCCGTACGGTCGCGTCGGGGACCGCGGACGGTCCGTGGTTGCGCGGGGTGAACCGCACGTCGAACCGGCCGGCGGTCATGGCGGCGGAGCCGTGATAGGCGAGATCCGCCTCCGGGCCCGGCACACCGGGGGCCGCGCCCATCACCGCGAGCGCGGCACCCGCCACAGCGCCGACCCGTAGTACCCGTAGTACCCGCATGCCGTCCACGTGTCATCCACTCCTCAGTACGCCCGTCCACCGACCGCCGCTGCGGTCGTACGGATGTATCCCACGCGGAGCGCCCGACAGGCGCCGTCCATCAGGTGACACCCCGCGTGCGGGCGACACCCCGCGTGATTGGGTGGCGGCCATGCTCGTCCTCCGCTCCGCAGCCCTCTTCGTCGTCGCCGCCGTCTTCGAGATCGGCGGCGCCTGGCTGGTCTGGCAGGGGGTGCGCGAACACCGCGGCTGGCTGTGGGCCGTCGGCGGGGTCATGGCCCTCGGCGCGTACGGCTTCGTCGCCACCTTCCAGCCCGACGCCCACTTCGGCCGCATCCTCGCGGCGTACGGCGGGATCTTCGTCGCCGGGTCACTGGCCTGGGGCGCGGTCGCGGACGGCTACCGGCCCGACCGCTGGGACCTCACCGGCGCCCTGATCTGCCTGGCCGGCATGGCCGTGATCATGTGGGCGCCGCGCGGAAACTGAGCCCCCCTATCCTGGACGGAGTCGCCCGCACGAACCCGTTGATCCCTCCCGAGGAGCAGCCCCATGGCCACCGCCGCACCGTCCGCCGCCTCCCGTATCGCGGTCGTCACCGGGGCCAGCGGCGGAATCGGCGCCGCCACCGCCCGGCAGCTCGCCTCGGCCGGTTACCGCGTCGTCCTCACCGCCCGCCGCAAGGACCGCATCGAGGCGCTCGCCGAGGAGATCAACACGAACGGCGGCCAGGCCACGGCGTACGCCCTGGACATCACCGACCGCGCTGCCGTCGACGAGTTCGCGACCGCCTTCAAGACGATCGGCGTCCTGGTCAACAACGCGGGCGGCGCACTCGGCGCCGACCCCGTCGCGACCGGCGACCCCGCCGACTGGCGCACGATGTACGAGACGAACGTCCTCGGCACCCTGAACATCACCCAGGCCCTCCTCCCCGCCCTCACCGCGAGCGGCGACGGCACGGTCGTGGTCGTCTCCTCCACGGCCGGCCACGGCACGTACGAGGGCGGCGCGGGCTATGTCGCCGCCAAGCACGGCGCCCACGTCCTCGCCGAGACGCTGCGCCTGGAGATCGTCGGCACCCCGGTGCGGGTCATCGAGGTCGCGCCCGGCATGGTCAAGACCGACGAGTTCGCGCTGACCCGCTTCGGCGGCGACGCCGAGAAGGCGGCGAAGGTCTACGCGGGCGTCGCCGAACCCCTCACCGCAGACGACGTCGCCGACACCATCACCTGGGCGGTCACCCGCCCCAGCCACGTCAACATCGACCTCCTCGTCGTCCGCCCCCGAGCCCAGGCCTCGAACACCAAGGTCCACCGGGAGCTGTGATGCCCGACGAAGAGGAGCACCCGGGCCGCCCCGACAACTCCCAAGAGGCCATGGACAAGCGCCGGTTGGCCGAGGAGACCAGGAACGAGCGCAAAGTCTGGTACTTCCTCGGCTACTTCCTCTTCGGCATCCACATCGTCGCGTTCGTGATGATCTACGCGGTGACGCACGCGCCGAACAAGTAGGCCGACCAAGCAAAAGGGCTCCGTGGACAGACACATACCGTTCCAGAACCTGCCCAACTTCCGTGACCTGGGCGGCTATCCGACCCCTGACGGCCGCCGGGTCCGCCCCGGGCTCCTCTACCGCGCCGACTCCCTGGGCGAGTTGACCGAGGGCACCCCCGACTGGAGGCGCTTCCTCTCCCTCGGCATCGGCACGGTGATCGACCTCCGCTACCCCTGGGAGATCGAGCGCAGAGGCCGCGTCCCCGAGCACGCGTCGTTCACGTACCACAACCTGAGCATCGAGCACCGGCCGTACAGCCAGACGTCCCTGACCCCGGACATCGACCCGGGACCGTACCTGGCGGAGCGGTTCGCGGAGGTGGCCGAGGACGGCACGGAGGAGATCGGGCAGGCGCTGCGCGTGGTGGCGGCGGCAGCCGAGCAGAACACGCCCCTCGTCTTCCACTGCGCGTCGGGCAAGGACCGCACGGGCCTGCTGGCCGCGCTGGTCCTCGGCCTGCTGGGCGTCCCCGAACCGACGATCATCGAGGACTTCACCCTCACCGAACTGGCCACCCCCGCCCTCCTGTCGGCATGGCGGAGCCGCCACGACGGCCGCGCCCCGACCTGGCCGGCCTGGGGCCACGCACCGGAGGCGGTGATGCGGCTCTTCCTCGCAGCACTGACGAGCCGCTACGGCTCGATCGACGGGTACGTCACCAAGGCCCTGTCCCTGGACACCGCAGCCCTCTCCACCACCCTGCGCCGCGGCCTGCTCGAGCAACAGCCCACCACCTGGCCCGAGTTGACGTACCGCAAGGCCTCTGCCGCGGACGCCGCCCTGCTTGTCCGCCTGCGGGACACGGCGGCCCTGTGGCAACTGGCCCGGGGCATCGACCAGTGGAAGCCGGGCGAGAAGGGCGAGGCCCACTTCCGCAGACGTGTCGCGGAGGGCGAGGTCTGGCTGGCGTACGCCGACGGTTCGCCGGCCGGTGCCTGCGAACTCTGGTGGCACGACCTGGAGGCGTGGGGCCCGCGCCCGCCCGACGCGGGCTACGTCCACCGCCTGATGACGACCCCGCACACGGCACCGCCGGGCACGGGACGCCGACTCCTCGCACAGGCGGAGTCCCGTATCGCGGCCTCGGGCCGCACCTTCGCCCGCCTGGACTGTCTGGCCTCCAACCCCCGCCTGCGCGCCTACTACGAGTCGGCGGGCTACACGGTCGTGGGCGAACAGCGGGCGAAGGACGGCGGGTTGGGGAGCCCCTACTCGGTGACGCTGCTGGAGAAACGCCTCACCGCTTGACCCGCCGCTGCTTGAAGATCCACTCCCGGATGTCCTCGATCGTGTAGGCGATCGGCCAAGTGGAGTTGTGCTCAAGGGCGTTGGGGTTCTGCGCGGCCTGGGTCGCGGTGAGGGTCGTCCCCTTCAGGAAGGCCGAGTAGTTGACCGTCGTCCCCTTGGCCTCCAACTCCTCGACATCCGTCGCGAATTGGGCGGCGGTGGACCTGCCGTTCCAGGTCGCGCGGGCGACCTTCGTGCCGGCCTGCTCGATGACCTTCGTGATGGCGTTCTCGCCGGGGTAGGCCTTGGTGTCGCCCTCGGAGACGGTGATCCACAGGTTCTTCTTCGCGAGGGGAGCGGCCTGGGCGGCGGGCCACTGGCCGGCGACCACGAACGAGGCCGCGAAGAGATCCGGGTACTTGATGTTCAGGCCGAGAGTCATCATCGCGCCCATGGACTGGCCGGTGGAGTACAGCCGGTCCGCGTCGATGCGGTACCGGCTCGTCAACTCCTCGACCAGGTTGGCCGTCGCGTCGAAGTACGCCGTCGGCTTGTAGTCGTCGCTGACGACCACGGACGGGTACTGCGGCGCCAGCACGAACGCCTCGCGCACGGCCTGGTCCTCCGGGCCCGCCCAGCACACGGCACCGAGCCCCTGCACAAGGGTCGCCTTCACCGTGGTGCTGACCACGCTCGCATCATGCATGAAGAGCACGAGCGGGTACGACTTGGCGGTGCCGCTCTTGCCGCTCTTGTCGTCCTTGTCGTCCTTGTCGTAGCCCTTGGGGATGTAGAGGTTGTAGGGCAGGGACTTGCCGGTCTTCGGGTCCTGGAACGTGAACTGCTTGAAGTCGTCCACGACGGGGTTCACGGTACGGCTGGTGGTGACCTTGGCGGCGCTGTCGGCCGCGTAGGTGGAACCGCCGGTGGTCGTGACGGTGCCCGTCTGGATGACGGTCGCCTGCGCCTTCTTGATGTTGGCCGCGCCGCCTGTCGCACCGAGGGTGGGGCCGGGGACGACGCCGGGGGTACCGGACGACTGCGTCGGCTGAGCGGCCGAGGACGAGGACGAGGACTTGGACTGGGGCTGGGGCTGGGGCTGGGGCTGGGACGCCGAAGGCTTGGCGGAGGCATTCCCGCCCCCGTTTCCACCCCCGCCCCCGTTCCCGTACGGGCCGGAGATCCCCCACAGCAGCGCGCTGTCGTCGTCGGGGGACAACTCGACGATGACGTACGTCCCGTTGGTGCCCTGATCGGCCGTCGCCGCGGCGGTGTTGGCGTAGACCCTCGCGACCGTGCGGCCCTCGACCTTGAAGGACGACGGCGAGAGTGCGGACGTGTCGATCTCGGTGTCGTACTCGACGGCGACCGCGATGAATTTCTGGCCCTCCCCGTAGACCTTGGTGATCGCCGTGGCGCTTTTCATGTGCCCACCGCCACCGCTTCCTCCTGCTGAACCCGATTCACAGGCGACCAGTCCTGTGGTGGCCACTGCGGCCGCTCCCAGAACCCGCCCTAAAAAAGCACGCCTCGTAGCCATTTCCCTCATTCCCTCATTCCCTCATTCCCTCATTCCCTCATCGCCTCATCGCCTCATCGCCTCGATTCAGTTCAGGGATTTGATGATGCGGTCGATGCGCGCCGCGGCCTTCTCGGCGGTGCCCTTGATATAGAAGCCGTCGAGCGACTCGTAGGTGAGGTGGTCGAAATTCCACTTGTCGGGCATGTTCTTGGCGCCGCCCTCGAACATCGACATGACAAAAGTGCTGGAGAAGGACGAGTTCTCGCGGATCGCGTTCGCGGTGGTGGTGGACAGCTCCGGTTCCACACCGGCGAAGACACCCCGGCCGACCTGGAAGACCCAGATCGGCACCTGGGCGGTGCCGGTGGGGGTGAAGGTGGCCGTCTTGGTGGGCCCGCCGGGCTGAGCACCCTCGACCTGCGTGGTGGTGATGTCGTCGGTGACCAGCCGCACGACAACTCCCTTGCCGCTCTCGTACTTGGTGATCCCCCGCGCCACCCGCACGATCTCGTTCCCGAGCCGCTCGCCCTGCACGGTCAGCAGCGCGAACCCGGCGTCGTGCAGATCGACGCCGTAGGTCCAGCCCTTGTCCTTGTCGATCGTGTACCGCTTCGCACGGTAGGCCGGGAACTGGTCCCCGCACGCCCCGACGAGCCAGAAGCCGACGGCGCCGGGGTACTGCGCCTCGACGTGGGCCACGGCCGCGCCGGCGAGGTCGGCGGTGATCGGCAGGGTGCCGTCGGCCATCACCGAGTCCTGCATCACGCAGGACTGCACGTTGTAGTTGGCCAGCACGGCGATCGGGTTGCCGTCGAGGTCGTCGAAGCGAGCGACGTACACGCCCTTGTCCGAGGGGAGTTGCTCGTTCACCCCGAGCCAGTAGCCGTCGGCGGTGAGGACGTTGCGGTTGACGTTGACGTCGGACTTCCCGCTGCCGTAGCCGACTTGGGCGTCCTGGAGGCCCTTCACGGCGTCGGCGACCGCGGTCTTGGTGGCGGCGACGATGTTCTGTACGTAGGCCGCGGCGCCGGCCGACGACGTGCTCGCCTGGACGTGCGGCGCGGAGAAGCAGTGCGTGACGGTGACCATGATGTTCGCGGCGGCGATGCCGGTGGCGGCAGTGACGGCCTGGCGCATCAGCGCGATCGCCTCGGCGCTGATCGAGGTCAGGTCCAGCACGGCGAGCGCGATACGGCGGGAGCCGGACTCCACCAGCAGGACACGGACGTTGAGGTCGTCGTGCACGGCGGTGAAGCTGTCCAGCGGCAGCAGCGAGGCGGCCGGGGTGAACACGGCCTTGCCGACACCGACCTTCAGCCCGCCCACCGCCTGCGTGGCCGCCTGGGCGGAGGTGGCGGTGCCGAGGGCGGTCGCCTCGAGGGCGGTAGCCGCACCGGCGGCCACGACGGCCCGCCGGCTCAACTCGCTCTGATTCAGATACCGCTCAAGCATGTGCTGACCTCCAGGACGCTACGGGTGGGGTTCGGCTAACACCCGGGCAGCATCACAGCGAATTTCGAGGCCAGCAATAAGGAACGGGCGCAATCATTGCTTTCACAAATAGCGCACCTATTGAAATGAGCCACCCACAGGAAATCACAGCAACGAAACGCGAATTCACAGCAATCTCAGAGCGACCGCAGCGCGATGCCCCTTTTGGCTCACCGCCCTACCGAACCGTCCACCTGCTCCCGCAAAATATCCACATGCCCCGCATGCCGGGCGGTCTCCTCGATCATGTGCACAAGAATCCACCGCAACGACCGAACGACATCCGCCCCACCGGCGGCGCGAGCGGCAGGACGGGTGAGGTCACCACACCGCGCGATGACGTCATTGGCCCGCACGACGGCGTCCCGATACGCGGCGACGAGCCCCTCCCCGGTCTCCTCGTCCCCGACATCCATCCCGAAGTCCGGATACGGAACATCAGCACCGGCGAACGCCCACTCGAACCAGTACACCTCGGCGGCGGCCAGATGCTTGACGAGCCCGAAGACGCTGGTCCCGGAGGGAACACCGGGCGCCCTCCCGTGCTCCTCACCCATACCCTCCGCCTTCGCTACGACGGCTTCCCGTACGTAGTCCAGGAAGGCAACCAGGGTCGCCTTTTCGCCGGCGTCGACACCGTCGACATCGGGCGGCTGCACATCTCTCAGTTCACTCACAAGGGTGAACCGTATCGATCACCAGCACGTCGCTCGAACTGCCGACCTAGGCTCACGCCACAACATCAACACGACGGCCCTCGACCGGGACGGCCATCCCGACCGAGGGCCTGACCAGCACGGAAGTGAGGCTTCCCTGTGGCTGATTGCGAGCCTATCGCTCACCAGTTCATGGACCTGACGGTCCCTGAGTACGCGTACATGTTCGGGTTCTTGCAGGCGGATGGGCATCTGCAGCAAGGCGTCGGGCAGAAGGGCAAGTTGTCCGTCGAGATCAACGTCCGAGACATCGAGCTGCTGCACAAATTCCAGGAGCTGACGCCGTACTACAGCAGCGTCAACGAACGCACACGGTCCACGAACTTCGCCGAGACCTTGCACTCGGCGGTCTGGAGTCTCTGTTCCCTCGAAGCCAGGACCAGGATCAACGAACTCGGGCTGCCCTACGGCCGCAAATCGAAGGCAATCGCCCCGCCCAGCGTCTCGTTCTCACACCGCGACTATCTCCGGGGGATCATCGACGCCGACGGATCAGTGGGGTATACGAGCAAGGGGCTGCCCTTCGTGTCGCTGACCACGGCCAGCACCGCAATCGGCTCCTATGCGTGCTTCTACGCAGGAAAGGTCACCGGCGTCGAGCGAAGCCTCAAGCGCAATGCCCGCGACAGCATCTACAACATCCTCTACTGGACGGAGGCGGCCCAGACGCTGAGCACGCACCTCTACTACCCGGGCTGCCTGTCGTTGGGTCGCAAGCAAGCGGCGGCCAACTCCCTGGCCGACTGGGTCCGGCCAGCAGACATGAGGGTCGCACCGGACCGCCGGCGCTGGACGGCCCACGAAGACCGAGTGCTCCTCGAACTGAACAATGACCCCGCAGCAGCCAAGGCGCTGGGCCGAACCGAGAAAAGCTGCTACATCCGCCTCTGGCGCCTACGCACAGGCAAGGTTCCGTTGCCGAGTGACCGCTGACTAATTGATCGAGGCCCCGGGTTTCCGACCGGGGCCTCGTCCATCAACCCTTCACACAGATGAACTGCTTCAGCTTCGCCACGACCTCGACGAGATCCCGCTGCTGCGCCATCACCTGATCGATGTTCTTGTACGCGCCCGGAATTTCGTCCAGCACACCGGAGTCCTTACGGCACTCCACACCCCGTGTCTGGTCCTCCAGGTCCCGCACGGTGAAGTGCCGCTTCGCCGCGTTACGGCTCATACGCCGACCCGCCCCGTGCGAGGCCGAGTTGAAGGCCTTCTCGTTGCCGAGCCCCTTCACGATGTACGAACTGGTGCCCATCGAGCCCGGGATGATCCCGTACTCGCCGGAGCCGGCGCGGATCGCTCCCTTGCGGGTCACGAGCAGATCCATGCCCTCGTAGCGTTCCTCGGCAACGTAGTTGTGGTGACAGCTGACCTCCGTTTCGAAGGTCGGCTTCGCCTTCTTGAACTCCTTGCGGATCACGTCCTTCAGAAGCCCCATCATGATCGCGCGGTTGTGCTTGGCGTACTCCTGAGCCCAGTAGAGGTCATTCCGGTACGCGGCCATCTGCGGAGTGTCCGCAACGAAGACAGCGAGGTCACGGTCGACCAGGCCCTGGTTGTGCGGAAGCTTCTGGGCCACGCCGATGTGGTGCTCGGCCAGTTCCTTGCCGATGTTCCGGGACCCGGAGTGCAGCATGAGCCAGACGGAATCTGACTGATCAAGGCAAATTTCGATCATGTGGTTGCCTGATCCGAGCGTCCCCATCTGCTTTTCTGCACGCTCCCCCCGGAACTTCACCGCATCCGCAACCCCGTCAAACCGCCCCCAGAACTCCTCCCACCCCGCAGTAGCGAACCCATGCAACCGCCCCGGCTCAACAGGACTGTCATGCATCCCCCGCCCCACCGGAATCGCCTGCTCGATCTTCGACCGCAGCCGGGACAGATCGCCGGGAAGATCGTTCGCCGTGAGTGACGTCTTCACCGCCGACATCCCGCAGCCGATGTCGACCCCCACCGCCGCAGGACACACCGCACCCCGCATCGCGATGACCGATCCGACCGTCGCACCCTTTCCGTAGTGCACGTCCGGCATGACCGCCAGGCCCTTGATCCACGGCAGGGTCGCCACGTTGCGCAGCTGCTGGAGCGCGCCCTCCTCGACCGTCGCCGGGTCCGTCCACATGCGGATCGGAACCTTCGCGCCCGGCATCTCCACATACGACATCTCGTCCTCATTCCCCCGGAATCACACCAAAAGTCATACATCGCAAAACCGGCGCCAAGGTCAACGAAAGGGACAGCGGACCGGCGTCCACGGCTGTGCGTGCGATACACATTGTCTCCAGGGGGTCCCCCGGTGCGGCAAGCGATTAACCAGCGGGGACACTGGCAGACCCTGGATCGTTCAAGGGGTCGAGGGACGTCGGGGGACAGCGGACACCCCCGGCACACACCTGCATACCGACACGCCGACATACCGACATACCGACATACCGTCGAGAGGAGCCCGACCGTGCAGCGGAAGGCCTACGTACCCGGCGCCGCCGCGCTCCTCGTGGCGTTGCTGGCCGGCTGTACGAGCGGCTCGGCCGACAGCGGTACGACGGACGACGCGAACCCGGGTGAGGCCGGTACGGCGACGGCGGTGGCCCAGCCGGGCAAGTACCGCACGCTTCCGGAGCCCTGCGGGGCGGTCAGTCACGGCACGCTGGACTCCCTGCTGCCCGGCATCAAGCAGATCACGGACACGGATCAGCGCGAGACGGCGTACGAGGGCGACGCGACGCTGACGTTCGACACGGACCGCAAGGTGGGCTGCCGTTGGAAGGTGGAGTCCACGGACGCGACCGACCATCTGCTGGTCGACTTCGAGCGGGTGGTGTCCTACGACAACGCCGTGAGCGACGACAGCGAGGCGCAGACGATCTTCGCGACGAAGGAGACGGCGGCGGATCTTCCGGAGCCGACGGCGAGCGCCACGGCGTCGGATTCCGCGTCGGCATCGGCATCGGCCTCCGCGACGCCTTCCTCCTCCGCCACCTCCTCGTCGTCCGCGTCTGCCTCCGCCTCCGCCTCTCCGTCGCCCACCGGTCTCGAGCCCCGCACCCTCTCCGATCTCGGTGACGAGGCGTTCGTGGACGACGCGTTGAGCAGTTCGGGTTCGACGGCGAAGCAGCGCACGGTGACTGTGGTGTTTCGCACGTCCAACGTCATCGTGACCGTCGAGTACGACGAGCAGCCGGCGACGGTCGGTGTGGTGCCGGACAGCCAGAAGATGCAGGACAGGGCGCGGAAACTGGCCGCGCAGCTGGCCGACTCGCTGAACGGTTAGGGGCTCGCGCGGCGCCTTTCGGGGCCCCGCGCAAAGGCCGTGAACGGAGACCGCACAGCTGACTCACCGCGTACCGTGGCCCCTCGGACCCGATCCGACGGCAGGAACCACGAGCGTCATGAGTGAAGGAACCATGCATCAACCAGCACAGCGAGACCAGAGTGACCAGCAGCGGGCGAAGCGTCTGAGCCGCGTCCTTGTCTGTGCGGCCGCCGTCCCGGTGATGCTGATCGCGGCCGGCTGCTCCTCCGACTCCGGCTCCGGTGACGGGGCGAACAAGGAGAACGCGGGGAGCGATCTGACCGCGACCGCGTCGGCCGCTCCGACGGTGCAGGCGGCGGCGTACAAGAAGCTGCCCGAGCCGTGTCAGGTGTTGTCGAAGAAGACGTTGACCGATCTGGTGCCGAAGGGCGCCACGTCGGGCAAGGAGGGCACGTCGAGCGACACGGCGTCGCGGGGCAGTTGCTCCTGGACGAGCCTGGACAACAACGGGGTCAAGGGTTCGCAGTTCCGCTGGCTGAACGTGTCGTTGCTGCGGTTCGACTCGTCGCAGACGCAGGGCGAGGGCGACAAGCTGGCGCAGGCGTACTACGCGAAGCAGGTGCAGGAGGCGCAGTCGGTCACCGGCGCGAAGAACGCCAAGTCGGTGCCGGTCGCGGGTGCGGGCGACGAGGCCACGGCTGTGCGCTACGACCTGAAGAAGAAGGAAGGCGCCTTCAAGCAGCAGACGGTGGTGGCGCGGGTCGAGAACGTGGTCGTCACGATCGACTACAACGGCGCGGGTCTGGCGGGCGAGAAGGCGCCGAGCGCGGACGCGTTGACGAAGGCGGCGGAGAAGGCCGCGAAGGAGGCCGTGGCGGCGGTCACGACGGCCAACGGCACCGGCTCAGCCCCGGTGTCTCCGTCCCCCTCCCCCTCCGCCTCCAAGTCGGCGTCCAAGGCCGCATCCACCGCTCCCTCCCCCTCAGCGACCAAGAAGAGCTGACCGTCACATCCACATCACGTTCGAGCCTCAAGTCGCAGGTCAATGAAGCGTTTTGACGGAGCCCGGCACCTTTGGGGGCCGGGCTCCTGACAGACCGGCACCCGGGACGCCGCACACATGTGCCACCCTGTTGCGCGCAACAACATGTAAGGGGAGGGGAGTCCGGGTGTCCGCGCCCATTCAGCTCACACGTATGCACCGGGTGCTCATCGGCGTGGTGGTCTCCGGTGCGGTCGTCATCGCCGGTATCGGCTTCGCCGGTTCGTACGCCGCCGTGCGCGAACTCGCCCTGAAAAAGGGCTTCGGGAACTTCGCGTACGTCTTCCCGGTCGGTATCGACGCGGGCATCTGCGTCCTGCTCGCCCTGGACCTGCTCCTGACCTGGATCAGGATTCCCTTCCCGCTGCTGCGTCAGACGGCGTGGCTGCTGACGGTCGCGACGATCGCGTTCAACGGCGCGGCGGCCTGGCCGGACCCGCTGGGTGTCGGTATGCACGCGGTGATCCCGATCCTGTTCGTGGTCT
>NZ_JNWO01000037.1 GCF_000716435.1 Streptomyces xylophagus | reverse complement strand
CTCTATCAGACCGTTTCCGGTTCCGATTTCCTCGGTGCTTTCCAGGTTTCCGCTTCCGCGTTTCCCTTTCCGGCGGTTCCGACTTTATCAGAAGTTCTGGACCGGACTGACCGGCCGCTCTTTTCCGATTCATCGGGAGTGTGGCTTCTTGGAAATCGAAGTTTCCAGAAGCAGACAGACACTCACTGTCGCCGACCGGACCAGATCCAGTTCTAGGCAACTGTTCGAATCTACCTCCCCAACCGGTCCGTGTCAACGGCTCCTGTGGGGCGAAGAGGAGACTAGCAGCTCAGCAGGAGCGACCGCACATCAGGCGGCCGTGGGCACAGTCGAGCTGCGTTCGGCCGCCTCGACATCGCCCGTCTCACCGGCGCGTACGGCACGACCGCCCAGGACGTAGACGTACGTCAGGAAGGCTCCTTCGGCGACGATGCCGATGCCGATGCGGGCCCAGGTGGGGAGGCCCGAGGGGGTGACGAAGCCTTCGATGGCGCCGGAGACGAACAGCACCAGGGCCAGGCCGATCGACATGCCCACAGCGGCTCGGCCCTCTTCGGCCAGGGCCGTGCGGCGCGAGCGCGGGCCGGGGTCGATGAGGGTCCAGCCGAGGCGCATCCCGGTGCCGGCCGCGACGAAGACCGCCGTGAGTTCGAGCAGGCCGTGCGGGAGGACCAGGCCGAGGAACGTGTCGAGCCGGCCTGCCGACGACATCAGGCCGATGCCGACACCGAGGTTCAGCATGTTCTCGAACAGAATCCAGAGGACCGGTAGGCCCAGGAAGACGCCGAGGACCAGGCACATCGCGGCGGCCTGGGCATTGTTCGTCCAGACCTGTGCCGCGAAGGCCGCCGCCGGGTGGCTGGAGTAGTAGGTCTCGTATTCGCCACCGGGGCGGGTGAGTTGGCGCAGTTGGCTCGGGGCCGCGATGGAGGACTGCACTTCGGGGTGGGTGCCTATCCACCAGCCAAGGAGGACCGCGACCACGGTCGACAGCAGTGCGGTGGGGACCCACCAGTGGCGTGCTCTGTAGACCGCGGCCGGAAAACTATGTCCCAGGAAACGCGTGACATCGCGCCATGAGGCCCGACGGGTTCCTGTCACCGCACTACGCGCGCGTGCCACGAGTTGGCTGAGCCGTCCGGTGAGCTGAGGATCCGGGGCGCTGGACTGGATCAGGGAGAGATGAGTGGCCGTGCGCTGGTACAAGGCGACGAGTTCGTCGGCCTCGGCGCCATTGAGGCGACGCTGGCGGCGGAGCAGCGCGTCGAGGCGGTCCCACTCGGATCGGTGGGCCGAGACGAAGACGTCGAGGTCCATCTGGTTGCCTGCTCCTCGGCTGCTCGTCGACTACTGGTTCGGGATCAGCTTGTCGTACTGGGGCGCGATGTGCCCTCAGCTTGGCAGACTGGCTGTTCCAGGGGCAGGGCAGGGGAAGGACGGCAGGCGTGAGTGAGCTGGTGACGGGCGAGGCGGTGGCGCTGGAGTTGCGCCCCGCGAGACTGCCCAGCAGGGCGCTGGCGGTGTTGCTCGATCTGATCGTGGCCGTAGCCGCCTATACCGGCGTGACCGTGGTGCTGATCTTGTCCACGGCCTCTTTGGACGATGCGGCACAGATCGCGCTGTCGATCGCTGCCTTCGTGCTGGTGCTGGTGGGCGGGCCCATAGCGGTGGAGACGCTGAGCCATGGGCGATCGCTCGGGAAGCTGGCGTTCGGGCTGCGCGTGGTGCGGGACGACGGCGGGCCGATCCGGTTCCGGCACGCGCTGGTGCGCGGTGCGATAGGTGTGATCGAGATCCAGATGACGTTCGGGGTCGTCGCGTGTATCGCCTCGCTCGTCTCGGCTCGCGGTCGGCGGCTCGGGGATGTGTTCGCCGGCACTCTGGTCGTCCGGGAAAGGGTGCCCGCCGGGCAGACGGCCTTCGTGCCTCCCCCGCCGATGTGGCTGACGGGACGTTTCGCCGAGCTCGATCTGTCGGCCGTTCCGGACGGGCTGTGGCTGGCCATCCGGCAGTACCTGACGCGGATGCAGCAGTTGGATCCGCAGGTCGGCTGGGCGATGGCCGAGCGGCTCGCCACGGATCTCGCAGCTCGTACGGGTGCCCCGGCGCCGCAGGGTGTTCCGCCGGCCGCGTATCTGGCTGCGGTGGTGCAGGAGCGGCAGGCACGGGATGTGCGGCGGGCCTTCGGAAACGGTGCGGCCGGGGGTGCACCGGTCGGCGGGTTCAGGCCTGGGGCGGGCGTGCCGGGCGCCTTCGGCAACTCGGCGCTCCAGCCGTCGCCGGCGCCTCAGCAGCCTTTTGGCTCCGGTCCCGCGCCTGCGCCTGCTTCTTGGCCGACCGCCGCCACTCCCCCTCCGCACACACGGGCCGAACCGGTCGCGCCCAGTGCCCAGACACCTGCTCCCCAGCCTCCAGTGCCGCAGAACCCGTCGCCGGCCGAGGCCCGGCCCTCCACCGGGTTCGCGCCGCCCGCCTGACCCTGCCGTAACCAGACCGCATTGCCCTGCCCCGGCAACGGCCCGCAACGCGGCCGCTCAGCCGAAGACGGACGGTGGCGACTCCAGCTCCTCCAGCTCGATGCCGGGCGCCGCGAGCACGACGTCTCCGGCGACGTGTACGGCGTGCTGTTCGCCCGTGTCCAGGGCTGTGACCTGGTATTCGTCCACGGGCAGGGGGCCGTTGTCAGTGCCGTGTGTTTCTCTTTTCAGCAAGGCCCAGGACTGGTCCACGGTGCGCGGAGCGAGGACCGGGTCCGTGAAGGTGACCAGGCGGACGCGGGTCGCTGCGGAGGAAGGGGTGAGGCGCAGGAGACGGGTGGTGGCGATGAGGAACGCGGGGGAGGTGCCGGTGAAGGCGTGGGCGCTGACATTGCCTTCGGTGGCATCGGTGCCGGTGGGGTCGGTGCGGACCCAGGTGACGCCGTCGAGGGCGGCACCGCGCACCTGCCAGCTCGCCGCGTGGAGTTCCAGACGGATGGGGCGGCCGAGTTCGTCGAGGGTGAGGTCGACGGAGCCACTGTGCTCACCGGAGGGGGTGGTGAGTTGGGAGACATAACGCCAGCCGGACGGGCCGGGGGCGCACTGGAAGTGTTCTGCTGCGAGGGGGGTGTGATCGTGCGGATCGTGGAGCGAATATCGGCCGCGGGGCATCGGGGTCCTGGGTCTTGACGGGCCGGTCCGGCCAAAGGAACCAAAGGGGCAGGCCCCCGCCACGGGGGTGCGGGGGCCTGCCTCGGAGGATCTGTTGGTGAGTCCTGCCGCTGGGCCGCGTCAGTGCACGGACGCGGTCCAGCGGGCGGGGTCGTCGGCTCAGTAGCGGTACTGGTCCGACTTGTACGGGCCCTCGACCTCGACACCGATGTACGCGGCCTGCTCGGGGCGGAGCGTGGTCAGCTTCACGCCGAGCGCGTCCAGGTGGAGGCGGGCGACCTTCTCGTCGAGGTGCTTGGGCAGCACGTAGACGTCGGTCGGGTACTCCTCGGGCTTGGTGAACAGCTCGATCTGGGCCAGGGTCTGGTCCGCGAAGGAGTTGGACATCACGAACGAGGGGTGGCCGGTGGCGTTGCCCAGGTTCAGCAGGCGGCCCTCGGACAGCACGATGAGGACCTTGCCGTCGGGGAACTTCCAGGTGTGGACCTGCGGCTTGACCTCGTCCTTGACGATGCCCGGGATCTGGGCGAGGCCGGCCATGTCGATCTCGTTGTCGAAGTGACCGATGTTGCCGACGATCGCCTGGTGCTTCATCTTGGCCATGTCCGCGGCCATGATGATGTCCTTGTTGCCGGTCGTGGTGACGAAGATGTCGGCCTTGTCGATGACCTCGTCCAGCGTCGTGACCTGGTAGCCGTCCATCGCCGCCTGCAGTGCGCAGATCGGGTCGATCTCGGTGATGATCACGCGGGCGCCCTGTCCGCGCAGGGACTCCGCGCAGCCCTTGCCCACGTCGCCGTAGCCGCAGACGACCGCGGTCTTGCCGCCGATGAGGACGTCGGTGGCGCGGTTGATGCCGTCGATCAGGGAGTGGCGGCAGCCGTACTTGTTGTCGAACTTCGACTTGGTGACGGCGTCGTTCACGTTGATCGCCGGGAACAGGAGGGTGCCGTCGCGGTGCATCTCGTAGAGACGGTGCACGCCGGTCGTGGTCTCCTCGGTCACGCCGCGGATGTCCGAGGCGAGCTGGGTCCACTTCTGCGAGCCGTCGCTGATGGTGCGCTGGAGGACCTGGAGGACGACGCGGTGCTCGTCGGACTCGGCGGTGTCGAGGGAGGGGACCTTGCCGTCCTTCTCGTACTCGACGCCCTTGTGGACGAGCATGGTGGCGTCGCCGCCGTCGTCCAGGATCATGTTCGGGCCGCCGGTGGGGGTGTTCGGCCAGGTCAGCGCCTGCTCCGTGCACCACCAGTACTCCTCCAGGGTCTCGCCCTTCCAGGCGAAGACCGGGATGCCCTGCGGGTTCTCGGGCGTGCCGTTCGGGCCCACCGCGATGGCGGCGGCCGCGTGGTCCTGGGTGGAGAAGATGTTGCAGGACACCCAGCGGACCTCGGCGCCCAGGGCGACCAGGGTCTCGATGAGGACGGCGGTCTGCACGGTCATGTGCAGCGAGCCCATGATGCGGGCGCCGGCCAGCGGCTGGCTGGCGGCGAACTCCCGGCGGATCGACATCAGGCCGGGCATCTCGTGCTCGGCGAGGGTGATCTCCTTGCGGCCGAACTCGGCCAGGGAGAGATCGGCGACCTTGAAGTCCTGTCGGTTGTCGACAGTCGTCATTGCGAGGTACTCCTCGGGGTTGGGGCGAGGTGGGTACGGCTGGTCTGCGCGGCGGCGGACACAGGAGTGCCCGAAGGAGGGCACGGCAATGCCCCCGTACGCGCAGCGCAGTCCGTCGGAGGCCCTCTCTCCCTCGGTCGGTCCGCGGTGGGACCGCCCGACCGCCATCAGCAGCGACGTCTGGCTCCGTCCCAAGCTACACCGGTAGGCGCGGCCGCCCCAGTCCGCTCCGGACAGATCCAGCCGAACTCCGGCGCGCGCCCGGTGTCGGAACGGGTTTCCGGCATCGGATGTCGCGGGATGCGCGGAGGTCAGGAGCCTCTGATCGGTCTCGCGGGACGCTCCGCTGAGCGAGATCGGTCGGCCGATTCGAGCCCGCACAGTCCGTTCACAGACACCCGCTACCCTCTGCGCCGCGGAAGTGCCGCATGGGAAGGGAAACGATGTCGGGCAAGGGGCGGGGACTCGGGATAACGGCCGTCGTAGTGGGGCTGTCGGGGGTGGTGCTGGCGCTCGGCTCCCTCGTGTACGCGGGGAACTCGTACGGGAGTTCCAGCATCAGCAGCCAGAGCATGTCACCGACGTACAAGCCGGGCGACCGGATCATCTTCGAGAAGGTCGACGGCAGTGAGGTGCACCGCGGTGACGTCGTCTTGTTCTCGGCGCCGGACCGCTACGGGTTCAGCGCGAATGTGATGCAGCGGGTCGTCGGGGTGGGCGGTGACCGTGTGGTGTGCTGCACGGGTTCGGGCACGGACGCGCGGATCACCGTGAACGGAAAGCCGCTGGCGGAGCCGTACGTCAACCAGGGTGATGTCGACGGCCTGCACAAGACGTACGACGTGAAGGTCCCGACGGGGCGACTGTTCCTGCTCGGCGACAACCGGGCGAACTCGAGGGACTCGCGTTTCTTCGCGAGCGACCACGACAGGACAGTGGCCGATTCCGCCGTACGGGGCCGGGTGACCGACGACCGTAAGGTCCCCATCGCCTTCGGAACGGCTGCCATCGGCGGGGTCATCCTCGCCCTGGTCGGTGTCGGCCTGGGCATCGCAGCGTTCGTACGACGACGGAGGACGGCGCCGGTGGCGCCGTGGCCCGTGCGGCAGGTCTAGCGGGGGCTGCGAACTCAGTGCTCGGCGGGGTGTTGGGCCGGGCCTCCGGGGGTCGCCTCCCGGTCCGGGCCCTTGGTGGCCTCGGACTCGCTGTAGATGTCGGGTTCGAGGTAGATCACGCGGGCGATCGGGACGGCTTCGCGGATGCGGGACTCGGCCGCGTTGATCGCCGTGGCGACCTCGGCGGCCGTGTCGTCGTGCTGGACGGCGATCTTGGCGGCGACGAGCAGTTCCTCGGGGCCGAGGTGGAGGGTGCGCATGTGGATGATGCCGGTGACCGTGTGGCCGTCGACGATGGCGGCCTCGATCTTCTTGACGTCCTCGATGCCGGCGGACTCACCGAGCAGCAGCGACTTGGTCTCGGCGGCCAGGACCAGGGCGATCAGGATGAGCAGGATGCCGATGCAGAGGGTGCCGATGCCGTCCCAGATGCCGTCGCCGGTGAGCAGGGCCATGCCGACGCCGCCGAGGGCGAGGACCAGGCCGATGAGCGCGCCGAAGTCCTCCAGGAGGACCACCGGCAGCTCGGGGGCCTTGGCGCGGCGGATGAACTGCGACCAGGAGTGCGTGCCGCGCAGTTCGTTCGACTCCTTGATGGCCGTACGGAACGAGAAGCCCTCGGCGATGATCGCGAACACGAGGACGCCCACCGGCCAGTACCAGTGCTCGATGTCGTGGGGGTGCTTGATCTTCTCGTAGCCCTCGTAGACGGCGAACATGCCGCCGACCGAGAAGAGGACGATGGAGACGAGGAAGGCGTAGATGTAGCGCTCGCGGCCGTAGCCGAAGGGGTGCTGGGGGGTGGCCTCGCGCTGGGCCTTCTTGCCGCCGATCAGGAGCAGGGCCTGGTTGCCGGAGTCGGCTAGGGAGTGGACGCCCTCGGCGAGCATCGAGGACGAGCCGCTGAAGGCGAACGCGACGAACTTCGATGCCGCGATCGCGAGGTTGGCGCCGAGTGCCGCCACGATCGCCCTGGTGCCGCCTGACGCGCTCATGTGTTCGCGGTGTCCCTTCGCCTTCGTACGTCTACGCGGGACGTGTGCCCCGGATCGGCCGTCCGACCGTCTTTGCCCGTCCTTTGCCGGTGGGCCATTCTTGCAGCCCTGCCCGGCGACGGCTCGTCAGGTATCCACAAGCCCGGTCATACGATCACAGTGGCCCGGAAGACCGTGCCGACTCCGGACACCTCGGCCTTGTCTCCGGCCGGGACGAAGACCGACTGGCCGGGAGCCAGTTCGAACTCGCCCGCCCGCACCGAACCGGCCGTGCAGAGCAGGATCTGCGGGGTGTCCAGGGTGAGGTCGTGGGCGCCGGCGCCCTCCGGGAGGACGTACCGGGACAGCCGGAACTCGTCGATGGGGGTCTCGTAGACCTCCTCGCCGTCGGGGGACGCCTCCGGGCGCAGTACTCCCGGGTCGCTCGCCTCGAAGTTGACGATGCGCAGGAGTTCGGGGACGTCGACGTGCTTCGGCGTGAGTCCGCAGCGCAGGACGTTGTCGGAGTTGGCCATGATCTCGACGCCGAGGCCGTCGAGGTAGGCGTGCGGGATGCCGGCGCCGAGGAACAGTGCCTCGCCGGGCTGGAGGCGGACGTAGTTCAGGAGCATCGCCGCGATGACGCCCGGGTCGCCGGGGTAGTGGTGGGCGATGTCGGCGTAGGGGGCGTAGTCGCCGCCGAGGCGGGTGCAGGCGGTCGCCGCCGCGGTGACCGTGTGGCGCATCTCCTCGGGGTCGGCGGTGAGGATCGCCGTGAGGACCTCGCGCAGGGCGGCTTCCTCGGGGTGCGCGTGCAGGAGGTCGACGTACGGCTTCAGGGAGTCGACGCCGATGCCGGCCAGCAGGTCAGCGGCTTGCAGCGGGTCGCGGAAGCCGCACAGGCCGTCGAACTCCGTGAGCGCGCAGATCAGTTCGGGCTTGTGGTTGGCGTCCTTGTAGTTGCGGTGCGGGGCGTCCACAGGGATGCCCCGGCGCTCCTCGTCGGCGTAACCCTCCTTGGCCTGCTCCAGGTTGGGGTGCACCTGGAGGGAGAGCGGGGCGCCGGCGGCGAGGATCTTCAGGAGGAAGGGCAGCCGCGGGCCGAACTTCGCGACCGCCTTCTCGCCCAACTCCCGCTCCGGAGCCGCCTCGATGACCTCGACGAGCGTCCCGCGCGCGGTGCGCGAGGGTGCCCCCGGGTGCGCGCCCATCCACATCTCCGCCTGCGGCTCGCCGCTCGGCTCCACGCCGAGCAGCTTGGGGATGGCGGTGGTGGAACCCCAGGC
Organism: Streptomyces xylophagus; assembly: GCF_000716435.1. GTDB lineage: Bacteria > Actinomycetota > Actinomycetes > Streptomycetales > Streptomycetaceae > Streptomyces > Streptomyces xylophagus. The sequence continues at coordinate 113,378 of NZ_JNWO01000037.1, read as the reverse complement.
GTAGGGGCGGACGGTGTTGTCGAGGCGGTCCATGTGGCTCTCTACCGGTTCTCTCTGCGTACGACCCGAGGACGACCTGGGTACGACGTGGCTTCGCGCCCCGTACGACGGTGTACGGCGGCTCAGGGCTTCGACGACAAGATCAGGCGCCCGAGGCGAGCGCCAGGTAAACGGCGGCGAAATCCGTCATGGCGATCAGCTCCGCGAGGGTCTCCAACTCGCCGCCCTCCTCGGGCTCCAGCTCGCTGATCGGCGTGTCGTGGCTGAGGGCCAGGTCACGGGCGGTCGGAGCGGCTGTGAGACCGCCGATCGGACGGTCCCGGAGCAGCACCACGCGTGCGTGCAGCGCGGGTGCCTCGTCGATGCGGTCGCGGAAGAAGTCGTCGGGGTCGGCTCCGGCGGCGAGCGGGCCGGCCAGCAGCGCGTTGTGCTCGGCGAGCGCCTCGGGCAGTTCGGAGACGAGCGCGGGGCGGCCGGCCAACTCCGCGAGCGCGGCGGCGAACCGACGTCCCGCCGGGCCCGCGGACGTGCCCTCCGTCCAGATCACCGGGAGCGAGTCGGCGAGTTCGGCGGCCAGGGTCTTCGCGGGATTGCTGTACGTCGCGACGGCGGGCCCGCAGCGCTCGGCGACCTGGTCGAGGCGGTCGGCGACCTTCTCCAGGGCCTCCGGCGGCGCACTGAGCAGCCCGGTGCGGTCCAGGATCGCGAGCAGCGGTGTGAGCAGCGCCCAGAGGACTCCGGGGGCGGAGGCGGCGAGGGGCTCGTCGTGCTCATACGGTGCCGTCGCCATCGGTACGAAGAGTCCGTGCGCGCCGTCCACCGCCTCGGTGAGCGGGCTGCGGGACGGGGCTACGGCGACGACGGTGCAGCCGCGGCGGTAGGCCTGCTCGGCGAGCAGGGAGAGGCCGGGTTCGGTGCCGTCCGGGGTGGTGATCAGCAGCAGGTCCACGGAGCCTGCCCAGCCCGGGAGTTCCCAGCGGAGGGCGCCGGCCGCAGGGGCGACGCCGGTGGGTGCCAGGCGGGTGACGGGGCTGCTGGCGCCGGCGAGCCTGCCGAGCAGGTCGGCGACGCAGGTCGCGGCGGCACCGGGGCCCGCGATCAGGATGGCGCGGGGACGGCCGTCCGGTTTCAGGTCGTTGACGCCTGCCTCGGCGGCGTGCCGGGCGGCCGTGCGCACCCGGGCGCCGGCTTCGGCGGCACCGCGGAGCAGGGCTCGGCGGTCGGCCTCGGTCAGCGCGTCCGGGGAGTCGAGCAGCGATTCGTCGAGCATGGGCGGCGGCCTCCGATCGCGTCGTCGTCGGTTACGCGGGGTGGCGGGCCTCGTCGACGAGGAGTACGGGGATGCCGTCCCGGACGGGGTAGGCCAGTCCGCAGTCCTCGCCGGTGCAGATCAGCTCGGTGTCCTGCTCCTTGAGGGGGGCGTGGCAGGCCGGGCAGGCCAGGATCTCCAGGAGGCCGGCTTCGAGCGGCATGGGGTGTCCCTCCAGGGCGAATGTCTACGACGGTGCGTGCGGATGTGCCTGGTCAGGTTACCGCCGGTGGGGAGTGCTTGCCGGGGTTGGGGCCGACGTACCTGGGGGCTGCGCCCCCAGACCCCCGCTTCGGCCTGAACGGCCTCGTCCTCAAGCGCCGGACGGGCTGAAAATACCGGCCGGCGTCGGAAAGGCGCGCCCCCTCCGGGCGGGTGGGGGTTCGGGACGGTGAACTCGGCCTCAGACGCCGGACGCGCTGCATCTACCGACCGGCATCGAGAATCACCGCCGGCCGGAGCACCGTCACCCCCTGATGATCCCCAGCACCTCGTCCCGCATCTTCGTCATCGTCGCCTCGTCCCGCGCCTCCGCGTTCAGCCGCAGCAGCGGTTCCGTGTTGGACGGGCGGACGTTGAACCACCAGTCGGTGGAGGAAACGGTGAGGCCGTCGAGTTCGTCGAGAGTCAGGTCGGCCTGGTTCTCGTACGCCGCGCGGATCGCCGCGAGGCGGGCCTGCTGGTCGTCGACCGTGGAGTTGATCTCGCCGGAGCCCACGTAGCGGTCGTACTGGGCCACGAGGGCCGAGAGGGGGCCGTCCTGGCCGCCCAGCGCGGCGAGGACGTGGAGGGCGGCCAGCATGCCCGTGTCGGCGTTCCAGAAGTCCTTGAAGTAGTAGTGCGCGGAGTGCTCGCCGCCGAAGATCGCGCCGGCCTTCGCCATCTCGGCCTTGATGAAGGAGTGGCCCACGCGTGTGCGTACCGGTGTGCCGCCGTTCTCCTTGACGACCTCCGGGACGGACCAGGAGGTGATCAGGTTGTGGATGATCACGCCCTTGCCGCCGTTCCTCGCCAGCTCGCGGGAGGCCACCAGGGCGGTGATCGCGGACGGGGAGACCGGGTCGCCGTTCTCGTCGACCACGAAGCAGCGGTCGGCGTCGCCGTCGAAGGCGATGCCGAGGTCGGCGGACTCCTCGCGGACGCGTGCCTGGAGGTCGACGATGTTGGCCGGGTCGAGGGGGTTGGCCTCGTGGTTCGGGAAGGTGCCGTCCAGTTCGAAGTACATCGGCACCAGCGTGAGCGGCAGGCCGGCGAACACGGTCGGGACGGTGTGGCCGCCCATGCCGTTGCCCGCGTCGACGACGACCTTCAGGGGGCGGATGGAGGTCAGGTCGACGAGGCCGCGGAGGTGCGCCGCGTAGTCCTCCAACGTGTCCCGCTGGGTGATCGTTCCCGTCGGTCCGGAGACCTCCGGGGCGCCCGAGTCCAGCCAGGACTCGACGAGTTGGCGGATCTCGGCGAGGCCGGTGTCCTGGCCGACGGGGGCCGCGCCCGCCCGGCACATCTTGATGCCGTTGTATTTCGCCGGGTTGTGCGAGGCCGTGAACATGGCGCCGGGGAGGTCGAACGCGCCCGACGCGTAGTACAGCTGGTCCGTGGAGCACAGGCCGATCTCGGTCACGTCGACGCCGCGTGCCGCCGCCCCGCGTGCGAAGGCGGCGGACAGGCCGGGGGACGAGGGGCGCATGTCGTGTCCGGTCACGATCGCGCTCGCGCCGGTCACCTGGACGAAGGCCGCTCCGAACAGCTCGGCCAGCGACTCGTCCCACTGGTCCGGGACGACGCCCCGTACGTCGTACGCCTTCACGAGCTGTGACAGATCAGCAGACACGGCCGTCCCTCCGGAAAGTCCTGTTGGTCGCCCCAAAGCTACCCGCCCGCACCGACAGCGCGACGTGCGGTAACTGAGCCGTCCACAGACTCTTACCTGGGCTCAGGGCAACGCTCTGCGCAGCAAGTGCATCTCGGGGGACGCGGTCACCGTGGGATCGTTGAACGAACTCGCGGACGGGCGCTGTCAGTTGTCCGGTGAGCGCAGTACCCGCAGATGGCCCCGGCGTGCGACCTCCATCGGGTCCGCCGTGCGGGCGCCGCCTCCGCCGCCGGCCTCGGCCGCGCGCTCCCGGGGGCGGGCCGCCTCGCGTACGGCGTTGGCGAGTGCTTCCAGGTCGTCGCCGCTCGGGCGGGCGGGCGCGGAGCTGTCGAGCAGCCGGACGACCTCCCAGCCGCGGGGTGCGGTGAGGCGCTCGGAGTGCTCGGCGCACAGGTCGTAGCAGTGGGGTTCGGCGTAGGTGGCGAGCGGGCCGAGGACCGCGGTCGAGTCGGCGTAGACGTACGTCAGCGTCGCGACGGCGGGGCGGCCGCAAGCGGTGCGCGAACAGCGACGTACAGGGCTCACGACGTTGGACGGTACCGCACTCTTGAGCGGGCCGCGACGACTCTCCCCCAGGTCACTCCACCGTGTCGGGCTGTGAAACGCCCCACACACACCTCCAGCAACACGCCGCTGACCTGCACGGACACCCCTTCCCGGGATATCGAACAGGGTCGGACCCGGTCACCACTCGGCACAAACACCGTCAATTGCCTTGAGAGCGACGGTCCTGGAGACATACGGAATCGAGCCCAACCTTGGCCGGAATGGTCATCCGGCGACATGGCGTGCGGAGGGCCGGACGGCGAGTGGAGTCGGACGGCCGGACCCGGCGGGGACTACGCTTCACCAGTGATGGACACCCCCGTACCGCCCCCTGCCGCCGGACCCGGGCCCCGCCGCCGCGATCGCCACGGCCGGGGCATGCGCGGCCCGATCGCACCGCCGCAGGTTCCGCTCGCCGCGAGCCGCGCGGACGCGTTCGCCGATCTGGTGCAGGACTCCGTGGAGCGCCTGGAGCGACGCTGGCCGCAGCTGTCCGACATCGATTTCCTCGTCCTCGAAGTCCCTCGACTGGGTGGTGCGGGCGAGGGCTGGAACGACGAATCGGTGCCCCTGGGGGGCACGATCGCCGCCCGTGAGGGGCACCCCGCGCGCGTGGTCATCTATCGGCGGCCGGTGGAGATCCGCACGAAGGGGCGCGACGAACGGGCCGCCCTGGTCCACGAGATCGTCGTGGAACAGGTCGCCGAACTGCTGGGGCTCACCCCGGAGACGGTCGATCCGCGCTACGGGGAGGACTGACCTCCCCACGCGCGCGTGCCCCCGACTGCTACTTCTTCTGCAGGACCGACAGGTCCTCGTCCGTCTGCGGCACCGACACCGTTCCCCGGTCGTCGGGCAGTGTCTGGATCGTGAAGCCCGGTACGCCCTCCTCGGTCGCCGACAGGGTCCGGGCCGCGTACACCGGGCCGCCCGACTGCGGTTCGACCGTCAGCGCGTATGTGCCCTTCAGGCCGCCGGGGACCGGGAGTTCGACGTCCTCGGTGGTGCCGGCCTTGATCGTGTACGTCTTCGAGACCGGCGTACCGCCGCCGCTGCCCGCGGACGCGGTGACCTTGACCGTGGCGGTGCGGGTGGGCGCGACCAGGGACAGCGTGGAGCCCTTGCCGCTGTTGTCGGCGGACGTCGCGCGCGTGCCGACCGGGCTGGTCGCCGGGATGAACGCCGTCTCCTGCTTGCTGCCCTTGCCCCGTACGACCTTGAGAGCCGCGACGACCGGTACGGACTGGTCGGTCGGCGTCAGCACCAGGGAGCCGGGGTCGCCGCGTGTGACATCGCCCAGGTCGACGGCTGTCGTCATGCCCGCCTTCACGTGCACGGTCTCGTGCCCGGCCGGCGTGATCATCCCTGTGGGTGAGGAAAGACGCACCTTCAGGTCGGCGTCCGAGTCGCCCGGCGTGAAGGCGATCAGCCGCACGGAGGTGGCGTCCTTCGGGATGCCCGGCATGACCAGGCTGCCCGCCGGGTCGGTGGACGCGGCCAGCCAGTCGCCGCCGAGCTTGGCGTCGAGGGCCTGCACGGACGCTCCGACCCGGCCGCTGCGCACGGTCACGTGCACGGTCAGGTCGGTCTGCTGGTCCTCGGTGAGCGTGGACAGCAGGATCGGCTCGCTGGCGTGCGGCTCAACGGTGATGCCCTCCCCCACCGTCGACTTGAGGTCGCCGTCCTTGCCGTAGAGGTCGATGTCGACGACGGCGGCGGAGTCGTCCGGGTTGGTGAGGTGCACGTAGTCGGTGCGGTCGGCGGAGGTGCTGGCGCCCGGGAACCAGAACTCGGTGTCCGGAGCGGTGCAGTTGACGCCCTGGAGGCCGCGTCCGTTGCCCGCGGCGACCTCGGTGGTCTCCTGGACGGTCCAGCCGGGCGCGTACTTGCCCTCGGCGGTGCCGAGCAGCGCGGGCGAGTCGGCGCCGGAGCTGTCGCCGGTGGCCGGGGTGCCGGGGTCCTTGGGTTCCAGGACGGGCTTGGCGGGCTTCTTCTTGCTGCTCGTGCCGTCGCCGGACTCCTCGGTGGCGGACTGGAGCGCGGCCTTGCCGCTGCTTCCCGTGCCCGTCGTGACGGGCGTGAAGGACGTGTACGACGTGTCGGCGAGGTCGGAGGTGCTGGGTGCCGGACAGAGCAGGCTGGTGCGCTCCACGGGCAGCTGGGCGGCCGCCTTGGCGGTGTCGGCGCCGGACGCGGCCGGGGCCTTCATCTCGGCGAACCCGGTGACGGCGGCGAGCGCGGCCACGCCGGCGAGGAAGGACAGGGTGGTGCGGTTCACTGCTGGCTCCCGTCGGGGCGCTCATTGCCGTGCGGAGGCTGCTGGGCCGGGTCGTACGTCGGGTCGTAGGCGGGGTCGTAGTTCGGGTCGTAGCCCTGGTTCTGCCCCTGGTTCTGGTCGTAGCCCTGGTCGTACGTCGGGTCGTAGGCCGGTGTCGGGGGCTGGCCTCCGTAGGCGTACGGGTCGTACTGGCCGCCCTGGTAGGGGTCCGCCTGGTACGACTGGTCGTAAGTGCCCGCCTGGTACTGCTCGTTGGCCTGGTACTGCTCGCCGCCGTAGGTGTTGTACTCGGCGCCCGCGTAGCTCGCCGCGTCCCACTCTCCGTAGGACTGCTGCTGCGGGATCGCGGCGGCGACCTCCTCCTCCACAGGAGGAGGGGTGTTGGTGGCGAACGCGTCGAACTGCCCGGTGTCCGCGGTCTCGTCGGTCTGGTCGGTGGACTCGGCCTCCGCCTGGGCGCGCAGGCGGCGGGCGCGGCGGCCCTCGCCCGCGACCGCCTGGGCCGGGATCAGCTCCTCCTCGGGGAGGTCGTCGTCGACGTCACGGCGGCGGCCCGGCAGGGCGAGCACGACGAGGACGAGGGCGAGCGCGCCCTGGGTCCACAGCCAGGCGGTGTGGCCGATCGGGTCGTCGTAGGTGACGTCCAACGTGCCGCCGGTGGCGGGGAGTTGGAAGCCCTGGGCCCAGCCGTCGACCGTGGTGCGGGTCAGCGGCTTGCCGTCCAGGGTGGCTGTCCAGCCCGCGGCGGCGGTGTCGGCGAGGCGCAGGACGCGGCCGGTGGCGCCGGACGGGATCGTGGTGTGGATGTCGACGGGTCCGGCGGCGACGGGCTTCGGGGTGGCGGAACCGGTGACGATGGCCGCGCGGGAGACCTCCTCGTCCACCCGCCACAGGGCGCTGCCGTCGGCCTGGCTGAGGCGGCTGAGGCCCGGGGTGGCGTCCAGGACGCGGCTGACCTCGCGGGGCGCGCCCTTGTGGACGAGGACGTAGCGCACGGCGAAGCCGCCGAGTTCGTCGGCCTGGTCGGCGCCGGAACCGGCGACGAGGTTGGCGACGACCTTGTCGAGCTTGGTGTTCTCGCCGTCCGTCGCGGCGAACTCGCCGTCGCCCATGCGGGCGCCGGAGCCGCGCACCAGCATGTAGCCGACGTGGGCTGTGGAGTCGCTGTCGAGGACGAGGGTGCGGGCCTGGTCCTGGGTGCCGCTCTCCTCGGCGACGAACGCGGGCACCTGGGTCGGGTCGCGGCGCTCCAGGGGGCCGTCGGCGCCGCGGATCATCCAGCCGGCGGCGACGAGCAGCGGGCCCGCGGCCGAGGCGAAGGCGATCAGCACGGCCACCGGCTGGCGCCAGCCGAAGCTCTGCTCGGCCACACGCGCGCGTGCCCCGTCGGCGCCGAGCGCGGCGGCGGCGAGGAGGGCGAGGCCGTAGACGAGGGTCGCGGGACCCGCCCAGGTGGAGCTGTTGGACAGGACGGCGAAGACGAGGCCGATCAGGGCGACGCCCCAGGCGGTCCAGATGCCGAAGGTGCGCTCGCTGCGCAGCAGGGCGGCCAGTGCGGCCAGCACGATGCCGATGAGCATCAGGCCGCTGACCGTGCCGGGGCCACCGGGGCTGGCGCCGAGCAGGTCGAGGGCGGACGCGGCCCCGGAGCCGTACTCCAGGCCGGCCTGCTGGAAGAAGCCGAACGGGAGGAGCGTCAGGGACCAGGGCGCCAGGATCAGCAGCGGGGTGCCGAACTGGGCCAGGAAGCGCAGTCCGTAGGCGGTGATGTCGCCCCGGCGCACGGCCAGGAGTGCGATGCCGAGGATCAGCGCGATGGGCCAGATGATCGGCGTGAAGGCCGTGGTGATCGTCAGGAGCAGGGCGTACGCCCAGGTGGCGCGCCAGCTGCCGCGGGTCCCGGAGGCGTGCGTCAGGCCGGCGGCCGCGATGCCCGCGCGGGCCATCAGCGGGAGCAGCACGGCGAGCACGGCGGTGCCGATGCGGCCGCCCGCGAGGGCGCCGGTGGCGGCGGGCAGGAAGGCGTAGACGACGGCCGCCCAGGCGCGCAGCAGGCGCGACTCGACGAGCGGGCGGGACGCGAAGTAGGCGGTGAAGCCGGCCAGCGGGACGGAGGCGACCAGCAGGACCGTGACCGCGATGCCGGTCGAGCCGAAGAGCAGCGAGGAGAGCATCGCGATGAGCGCGAGGTACGGCGGCGCGGACGGGGTGCCGCCCGCGCCCACCGGGTGCCAGGAGTCCAGGAAGCGGGACCACAGTTCGCTCGAGTCGCCCGGGGCGGGCAGCATCGCGCCGCCGCTGAGCGCGCCGCTGCCGAGCAGGTCGCGGCAGGCGACGAGGGAGACGAGCAGTAGCACCAGGAACAGCACCGGGCCCGGCTTGCGGGCGATGCGCTTCACGCGCGCGAACTGCTCGATCTCCAGGAAGTCCGCGTCGTCGCCACCGGGTCCGGACTCGACGGCGCCGCCGTGCCGGCCGGCTCCGGAGGTGATCTCGGGGTCGGAGGTGTCGACGAAGCTGGCGGCGGCCTGTTCCAGGGTGGCCCGCACGGTCGCGCCCGGTGGCGGGAACAAGGGCCGCAGTTCGGCCTTGTCGATCTGCGCGCCGCTTCGCCTGCGCCGTCCGGCGAGGATCCGCTCGGGGCGCAACAGGGTCCCCAGGAGGCCGCGGATCTCGTCGAGGGCCTGTCCGGGGACCTTGCCGACGAGGTTGGCGACGGTCCGCAGCAGGGTGCCGACGACGACCCTGAAGAGGACCCAGGGCAGCACGGCCGTACGGCTGTTGACGAGCAGGGTGTAGACGGCGCCGGCCTTGTCGACCTTGTGCGGGGAGGCGACGGTGCGGCCCGCGCAGTCGACCGCGCGGCGCTCGCGGGAGGCCGCCTCGGCATGCCGTACGACCGCCTCGGGGGCGACCAGGACGCGGTGGCCGGCCGCGGTGGCGCGCCAGCACAGGTCGACGTCGTCCCGCATCAGGGGCAGCCGGCGGTCGAAGCCGCCGAGTTCGTCGAAGATGTCGCGCCGGATCAGCATGCCGGCGGTGGACACGGACAGCACGGGCCGTACGTGGTCGTGCTGACCCTGGTCCTGTTCGCGGCGGTCGAGTCCGGTCCAGCGGCGCCCGGAGTGGGCGATGGTGACGCCGACCTCCAGGAGCTGCCGCCGGTCGTACCAGCCGCGCAGCTTGGGGCCTACGACGGCCACGTCCTCGCGGCCCAGTTCGTACTCCTGGTCCACCACCCGCAGCAGTTGCGCCAGGGCGTCCGGCTCCGGGGCGGAGTCGTCGTGCAGCAGCCACAGCCACTGGACGGGCTCGCCGTGCGGGAGTTCGGGCATGTCGTAGGCGTCGTCGCGCCACGTGCGCGTGACGGGGTCCCAGCCGCTGGGGCGCTTCAGGTACGGCAGGTCGTCCGGGGTCAGCAGGGGCGCGGTGCGGTTGGCCTCCTCGACGGCCTGGCCGAAGCCGGTGCGGCGGGCGAGGTGGAGCACGCGGTCCGCGCCGAGGGCGTCGGTCACGAGCTGGGCGGAGTCGTCCGCGCTGCCGGTGTCGGCGGCCATGACGCTCTGCACGGGGCGCTCCTGGCCGAGCAGCCCGGCGAGCGCGTCGGGCAGCCAGCGGGCGCCGTCGTGGGAGACGAGCACCGCGGTCACCACGTGACGCGGGAACTCAGGAGTGGCAGCGTCGTGTTGGGCTGCCGTGTGGCTGTGCACGGACATCGAGGTACGGGCCCCGGTTCGATGGACTGCGGTGGACGCCTGCGTCCCGAGGGGACTGCGGTACGTCTCGGACGAGCGCCCACACTATCGGCTGGGCACAGCGACGGCCCGCCGCCTGTGGATAACCCAGCTGCGACGGGCCGTTCAGTAGGTCCCGAGGTAGATCCCGAGGTGTGCCGTCCGGTTCAGACGGCGGCCTTCTTGAGCCGGCGGCGTTCGCGCTCGGAGAGGCCGCCCCAGATGCCGAAGCGTTCGTCGTTGGCGAGGGCGTATTCGAGGCACTCGGAGCGGACCTCACAGGCGAGGCAGACCTTCTTGGCCTCGCGGGTGGAGCCGCCCTTCTCGGGGAAGAAGGACTCGGGGTCGGTCTGGGCGCACAGCGCGCGCTCCTGCCAGCCGAGTTCCTCGTCCGCGTCGTCGACCAGCAGTTGCTGCACCAGCTCGGTCATGTGCGCCCCTCGTCTGTCTTTCGCGTCCCCGTGATGTAGCCGTTACCGATGTCGGCTGAACGACACGAGTGAAATTACAAGTGTGCTGCTCCGGGCGAGTCAAGCCGAGATCTGCTATTGGGCCCCTTATTCACTCTGCGGAACCAAGGCCTAGCGGAAAGTGTTCAAATCGGCATAAACCTTGACAAGCAGAGGAGACCCTCGTGGGCCTCCTACCCCGGGACGGAGCCTGTACGGGGGAGGACGCCCAGGAGTTCGATCTCGTTCCACTGGGGTTTGTGCGCCCGGTTGTGCGCCATGTGTCCCGGTAGGCGACTGAACAAACCTTTCACCTCGGAGATGAACCGGATGAGGTGAAACATGTCCCACATACCGGGCGTCGAGTTGACAGTGCGGGTGTGAACCGATGTTCTTGTGGGCATGCTCGCGAACTTGGCACTCACCTCGACCCGCACCGCCGGGTCCCTCGGTGCTGCCCACGCTCGCTGCAGCTGTTGTTGCTGTTCCGGCTGTTGAGCCCCACGCGCTCCGGCCCCCCTTGCTTGTCTGTTTGGTGACACCCATCCCCCGCCGTTACTTCTTACGCCGAGGAACCACCGCACCCCCATGAACAGCGACAGCGACCTCCAGATCGCCGGCGACATCCTCGAAGTCCCGCACCTCCTCCAGGCCCGGCGCGAACACCCGGCCACCGTGGCCGAGTTCGTCGGCCTGGCACGCTCCGTCGCCGCCGACCGCTCCCAGTGGGAACACCTCGTCGAGTACGACGCGACGACCCGCTGGTACCACCGGCTGCGCACCGGACCCGGCTACGAGGTGTGGCTGCTGTCCTGGGTGCCCGGACAGGGCAGCGGACTGCACGACCACGGCCCCTCCTCCGGTGTGCTGACCGTCCTGGACGGCACGCTGACCGAGCGCACCGAGCGGGGCACGCGCGCGTTGGGGGCGGGCGCGCAGCGGGTGTTCGCGCCGGGGTACGTCCACGAGGTTGTCAACGACACCCTCGAACCGGCCATAAGCCTGCACGTCTACTTCCCCGGCCTGACCGAGATGCCGATGCACACGGCCTGCGCGCGGCGCACTGGTTCGGAACCGGTCGACGCCGTGACCGCCTGATCGGAACCGGTCGATGTGGTGGCCGTCCGGTTCGCGATGCGGTGACTGCCTGCCGCGTTGTCACACCCGCCTGCAAGACTTGTCCCCATGCGCATTGTGGTTCTGGCAGGCGGTATCGGTGGTGCCCGGTTCCTGCGCGGTCTCAAGCAGGCCGTGCCGGACGCGGACATCACGGTGATCGGCAACACGGGGGACGACATCCACCTCTTCGGGCTGAAGGTCTGCCCGGACCTCGACACGGTGATGTACACGCTCGGCGGCGGCATCAACGAGGAGCAGGGCTGGGGTCGGGCCGACGAGACCTTCCACCTCAAGGAGGAGCTCGGGGCGTACGGGGTCGGGCCGGAGTGGTTCGGGCTCGGCGACCGGGACTTCGCCACGCACATCGTGCGGACGCAGATGATCGGCGCCGGATTTCCGCTGAGCGCGGTCACCGAGGCGCTGTGCGACCGCTGGAAACCGGGAGTGCGGCTCATCCCCATGACGGACGACCGCGTCGAGACGCATGTCGCCGTCGAGGTGCACGGCGAGCGCAAGGTGATCCACTTCCAGGAGTACTGGGTACGGCTGCGCGCGTCCGTGGCCGCCGAGGCGGTCGTGCCGGTCGGTGCCGAGCAGGCCAAGCCCGCGCCCGGGGTCCTGGAGGCGATCGCGGAGGCGGACGTCATCCTCTTCCCGCCGTCCAACCCGGTCGTCTCCGTCGGCACCATCCTCGCCGTGCCCGGCATCCGCGAGGCGATCGCCGACGCCGGAGTGCCCGTGATCGGCCTCTCCCCCATCGTCGGGGACGCGCCCGTGCGCGGGATGGCCGACAAGGTGCTCGCGGCGGTGGGCGTCGAGTCCACGGCCACGGCGGTGGCCGAGCACTACGGCTCCGGGCTGCTCGACGGCTGGCTCGTCGACACCGTGGACGCGGCGGCCGTACCGGACGTGGAGGCGGCCGGCATCCGCTGCCGGGCCGTACCGCTGATGATGACCGACACCGAGGCGACCGCGCGGATGGCGCGGGAGGCGCTGGCGCTGGCGGAGGAGGTGCGGGCGGCATGAGCGAAGTGCCACCGGTGGAGGGTTACCGGGTCTGGGCCGTGCCCGGGATTCCGGAGGTCGCGGCCGGGGACGACCTGGCCAAGCTGATCGCGGCGGCCGAGCCCGGGCTCGTCGACGGGGACGTGCTCCTCGTCACCTCGAAGATCGTGTCCAAGGCGGAGGGTCGGGTCGTCGAGGCGGCCGACCGGGAGGCCGCGATCGACGCCGAGACCGTACGGGTCGTGGCGCGGCGCGGAACCCTGCGGATCGTGGAGAACCGGCAGGGGCTGATCATGGCCGCCGCCGGGGTCGACGCCTCCAACACCCCTGCGGGCACTGTGCTGTTGCTGCCCGAGGACCCGGACGCGTCCGCGCGCGCGATCCGCGACGGGCTGCGGGACGCGCTCGGCGTCACCATCGGCGTCGTCGTCACCGACACCTTCGGGCGGCCCTGGCGCACGGGGCTCACGGACGTCGCGATCGGCGCCGCGGGGGTGCACGTGCTGGACGATCTGCGCGGGGGTGCGGATGCGTACGGCAATCCGCTGAGCGCGACGGTTGTGGCGACGGCGGACGAGCTGGCCGCCGCGGGTGATCTTGTCAAGGGCAAGGCCTCGGGGTTGCCGGTCGCGGTGGTGCGGGGGCTGCCGCATGTAGTGACCGGGGACTACGGAGCGGGCGCTCGGGCCATGGTGCGGGGTGGGCGCGACGACATGTTCCGGCTGGGGACGTCGGAGGCGGTACGGGAGGCGGTGACCCAGCGTCGTACGGTGCGGGCCTTCACGGACGAGCCGGTCGACCCCGGTGCGGTACGGCGGGCCGTGGCCGCGGCGGTGACCGCGCCGGCGCCGCATCACACGACGCCGTGGCGGTTCGTGCTGCTGGAGTCGGCGGAGTCGCGGGGTGCGTTGCTGGATGCGATGCGGGACGCGTGGGTCGCGGATCTGCGGCGGGACGGGAAGTCCGAGGAGTCCATCACCAAGCGGGTGCGGCGGGGGGATGTGCTGCGCGGGGCGCCGTATCTCGTGGTGCCGTGTCTCGTCATGGACGGGGCGCACACGTACGGGGATGCGCGGCGGGACGGGGCCGAGCGGGAGATGTTCGTGGTGGCGGCGGGGGCGGGTGTCCAGAACTTCCTCGTGGCGCTTGCCGGGGAGCGGTTGGGGTCGGCGTGGGTGTCTTCGACGATGTTCTGCCGGGATGTTGTGCGGGATGTGTTGGGGTTGCCGGAGGGGTGGGATCCGATGGGGGCGGTGGCTGTGGGGCATGCGGCGGAAGCGCCTGCGGCTCGGAGTGAGCGGGATGCGTTGGCTTTTGTCGAGGTGCGCTGAATCGCCGTTGGGGCTGGTCTCGTTTGCGGGTGCGGGTCGTATGTGGCTGGTCGCGCAGTTCCCCGCGCCCCTGTGGGTCTAGGCTCATCAGACTCTTCAGGTAACTCGCCTCACCCCTGGATCTTGCCGTGGCCGGACGTTTTGCTTCTCGGCCCACTCGTACGACTGTGCGGGGTGGGGATGTTGCTGTTCCTGGGCTGGTGCGGAGTTGGGTGCCTGGCGGGGTGCTTGATCTCGGGCTGGTGCTCGGGCCGTTGCGGCGGGGGCCCGGGGATCCCACGTTTCGGGTGGACGCGGACGGGGCTGTGTGGCGGGCCAGTCTTACGCCTGTCGGGCCGGGGACGTTGCGGGTGTCCGCTCACGGGGGTGAGGTGCGCGGGGAGGCCTGGGGGCCTGGCGGGGATTGGCTGTTGGAGCGGTTGCCGGAGATGCTCGGGGCCGCCGACGACCCGGACGCGTTCGTGCCTCGGCATCGGCTTGTCGCTGTTGCTCGGCATCGGCGGCCGGGGTTGCGGTTGACGCGGACCGGGCTGGTGCTGGAGTCGTTGATTCCGTCCGTGCTGGAGCAGAAGGTGACGACCGACGAGGCGTATCGGGCCTGGCGGTTGTTGGTACGGACGTTCGGGTCGCCGGCGCCTGGGCCTGTCGGCGGGCGGATGTGGGTGATGCCGGCGCCTCGGGCCTGGGCGTTGATTCCCTCGTGGGAGTGGCATCGGGCCGGGGTCGACGACAAGCGGGCCTCGACGATTCTGCGTGCCGTACGAGTTGCTGCGCGGCTGGAGCAGGCGGGGGCGATGTCTGCGGAGGATGCGCGGGCTCGGTTGGAGGTGGTGCCGGGGGTGGGGGTGTGGACGTCCGCGGAGACTGTGCAGCGGAGTCATGGGGCGGCGGATGCGGTGACTGTGGGGGATCTGCATCTGCCGGGGATCGTGGGGTGGGCGTTGGCCGGGGATCGGGACGCGGATGACTCGGTGATGTTGTCGTTGCTGGAGCCGTATGCGGGGCAGCGGCATCGGGCGGCTCGGTTGATTCTGCTGAGCGGGCGTACGCCTGCGCGGCGGGCGCCGAAGATGCCTCGCGGGGACATCGGGAAGTTGTGAGAGTGCGGGTGGGAGGGGGCGCGGGTCCTCCTGGGGGCTCCGCCCCCAGACCCCCGGCCTATGCCCGCCCACCACCCGACTCGGTAAGTCGAAAAGTCCCCTCCTACTGATCCGAAGAGAACCTCACCGCCCCCGCCGGAATCCGCGCATCGCACCACACCCGCATGCCGTCGCGGAGTTCGTTGTCGGCGCCGATGATCGCGCCGTCGCCGATGACCGTGCCGGTGAGGACGGAGCGTTCGCCGACTACGGCTCGGGTGCCGATGAGGGAGTCGGTGATGACGGCGCCGGGTTCGATGACGGCGCCGGGGAGGATGGTCGAGCCGAAGACCCTCGCGCCCTCCGCCACGAACGCGCCCTCGCCCACCACCGTGCCGCCGGTCACCTTGGCGTCGGGGGCCACCCGGGCGGTGGGGAGGACCAGGCGGTCGCCGCAGCGGCCGGGGATCGCGGGGGACGGGGCGCGGCCCAGGACCAGGTCCGCCGAGCCGCGGACGAAGGCCGCCGGGGTGCCGAGGTCCAGCCAGTACGTCGAGTCCACCAGGCCCTGGAGGTGGGCGCCGGCGGCGAGGAGGTCCGGGAACGTCTCCCGTTCCACCGATACCGGGCGCCCGACCGGGATCGTGTCGATGACCGAGCGGCGGAAGACGTACGCGCCCGCGTTGATCTGGTCGGTGACGATCTCCTCGGGGGTCTGGGGCTTCTCCAGGAAGGCCAGGACGCGGCCCGTGTCGTCCGTGGGGACCAGGCCGTAGGCACGGGGGTCCGTGACCTTCGTGAGGTGGAGGGAGACGTCCGCGCCCGTCGTCTCGTGGGTGTCCACCAACGCCCTGATGTTCAGGCCGGTGAGGATGTCGCCGTTGAAGACCAGGACCGGGTCGTCGGGGCCGGAGTGGAGGCGCGAGGCGACGTTGCGGATCGCGCCGCCCGTGCCGAGGGGCTCGTCCTCCGTGACGTACTCGATGTGGAGGCCGAGGGACGAGCCGTCACCGAAGTGCGGTTCGAACACGTCCGCCAGATAGGAAGTGGCCAGGACGATGTGGTCCACGCCCGCCGCTCTCGCTCTCGCCAGCTGATGCGTGAGGAACGGCACCCCCGCCGCCCTGACCATCGGCTTCGGGGTGTGCACCGTGAGGGGGCGCAACCGGGTGCCCTTGCCGCCGACCAGGAGGATCGCTTCTGTCACCTGTCGTCTCTGCTTCCTGCCGGGACCGGCCGAACTGTCCATTTCGGCCGGCCAGTGTATGCGGACCGTGCACGCGTCCCGCAGACCCCTCCCCGGCGCCCCCTGTCAGCGGCCTTGGAAACGGGCCGACGTGGAGCGGGCCGAGCCGAGTTTGCCGTAGAGCTGCCGTCCTGGGCACTCCGTGGCGAACCCGTCCCGATGGCCGGAGATCACATTGAGTCGTACGTTCTTTCCTTTTCGGTAGAGATTGCCACCCGCGGACTTCAGGTATGTCTTGCCGCGCGGATTGACGCCGTAGAGCCCGAGCTTCCACGCGGTGAGCCTGGCGATGGCCGTCACCGCCGCCGCGGACGGTTTGGCGCTGCCGAAGGTTCCGAGGACCGCGATCCCCATGCTGTCGGTGTTGAAACCGAGGGTGTGGGCGCCCAGGACCGCCTTCGTCACTCCCCCGGCGCGGCCCTCGTAGATGGTTCCGCACTTGTCGACGAGGAAGTTGTAGCCGATGTCGCGCCAGCCACTGCTCTTGACGTGGTAGCGGTAGATACCACGAATGACTGAAGGCGCTTGCGAGCAGCGGTAGTTGTTGCCGGTGGCGGTGTGGTGCACGAAGACCGCCTTGACCTTCTTCGTGTACACGAACCCCTTCTCCCGCAGCTTCTCGTCGGCGCCCCAGCCGCGCCGGGTGACGATCCGCGGCCGCGGCCCGATGTACGGCTGCGCCTTGCCGCGCAGGGCGACCAGTTCCCGTTCGGTCGCCTGCTTGCTCAGGGCCGGGATCTCGGTGGCGGCGAGGCGGGGCGTGGCGGTGCGGTTGGCGGTCGCGGGGCGGGCGCCCGCGGGTTGGGCCTGCGCCGCGCCCGGGTCCACCAGTTCCAGGTGCAGGCCGGTGGGGAGGAGCGACGGCTGTTCGTCGGTGTTTCCTACGGTCCGTGTCGCCGCCCCGGTCGCTCTTACGCGTACGTCCACTCCGTCCGAGTCGCCCACCCACAGCGGGGCCGTGGAGCCGTGGACGTGACCGGAGGTGCGTTCGGCGGTGCCGGGGTCGGCGCCGTGGTCCTCGTTGTGGGTGTCGACGTCCTGCCAGCCGGACCACTCGCCGGTGTCGGTGGCCCGGGTGCGGACCTGGACCTGACCGCGCAGTTCGGTGTCGGGATCGGT
Organism: Streptomyces xylophagus; assembly: GCF_000716435.1. Classification (GTDB taxonomy): domain Bacteria; phylum Actinomycetota; class Actinomycetes; order Streptomycetales; family Streptomycetaceae; genus Streptomyces; species Streptomyces xylophagus. The sequence goes on along the minus strand of NZ_JNWO01000037.1, from coordinate 96,290 downwards.
CCAGGTGACGCCGACGAGGGAGAAGCGGCGTACGTCGTCGCGGGTGAGGCCCTGTTCGGGGGCCGCGCCCAGGGTTCGGTCGCGGGTACGGGGGGTGAGGGGCAGCGACTGGGTGCTGCCGGGGAGGTCCGGTTCGGCGGTCGTCGACGCGGTTCTCGCGCCGCTCGTTGGCTGCGCCGCCGGTGCCGCGGCCGCGGGCAGGGTGAGCGGGAGGGCCAGTGCGGCCGCGCAGGTGACGCCGATCGAGGAAGCAAGGAATCCACGCATGCCCCTGATCCTGGACATAGTCATACATATCTGTCTATCCGGGAATTGACGGACCGTCGGCTGCGGTTCGTCCGAACCGGTGGTCCGGAGCGCCCGTGCGGGGGCGTGCGTCGGCGGGCGCCCGCGTACGCTTGCGCGGGTGAACGCCACCGATCGCACCCCTGCCGACCTGCTGCGTTCCGCGCTCGCCGCGGATCCCGGCCGTCCCCTGGTGACCTTCTACGACGACGCCACGGGGGAACGTGTCGAATTGTCCGTGACCACCTTCGCCAATTGGGTGGCCAAGACCGCGAATCTGCTTCAGGGGGATCTTGGGGCGGGGCCCGGTGATCGGGTCGTGGTGTTGTTGCCGGCGCATTGGCAGACGGCGGTGTGGTTGCTGGCGTGTTCGTCTGTGGGGGTGGTCGCGGACGTGGGGGGCGATCCCTCCGGGGCCGACGTGGTTGTCAGTGGGCCGGAGTCGTTGGACGCGGCGCGGGCGTGTGGTGGGGAGCGGGTTGCTCTTGCCTTGCGGCCGCTTGGGGGGCGGTTTCCGCAGACTCCCGCCGGGTTTGTCGACTATGCCGTCGAGGTGCCGGGGCAGGGGGATCGGTTTGTTGCGTTCTCGCCGGTTGATCCTGAGGAGCCCGCGTTGGTCGTGGGCGGGGTGGAGCTGACGGGGGTGGAGGTTGTTGAGCGGGCTCTCGGCGACGCGGGGGCGTTGGCAAGGGCTCGGGTGTTGTCGGGGCTGTCGTATGACACGTGGGAGGGGTTGAGCGTGGGGTTGTATGCGCCGCTCGCCACCGGGGGTTCCGTGGTTCTGTGTCGGAATCTGGCGGAGTTGAGTGAGGAATCGCTGGCCAAGCGGGTTGAGAGTGAGCGGGTGGCTGTTTCGCGCGTCTGAAGGGGGTGGCGAGGGTTGTTTGGCGGGTGCGGGCCGGTGGGGGCTTGTCGCGCAGTTCCCCGCGCCCCTAAAAGCGAAAGCACCAGTCACCCGAATGGGCCACCACCGCCCGCCCCCCTCACCCCATCCACGCCATGGTCGTAAGAGCAGAACCGCACGCAGGACCACACACTCTTACGACGGCCATGAGGGGTGGAACCGCACGTGTTCGACGACACCGCAGGAGGCGTTCTCGGGCCGGGTGCGGGGGTCTCCGCGTCCGGGGCGGGGCTCATACGTCGGCGGCGTCGGCGGTGGGTGCGGGGAGTGGGGGTCGGGGTCGCCGTGGTCGTCGTGGCTACCGCCGGTGTCGGATGGGCCGTCTACGCCAAGCTCGACTCGAACATCACGCCCGACAACGCTGCCGCCGCCGAGCTCGCTCGGTACGACAAGGAGCGGCCCACCGCGTTGGTGAAGGGGGCGCAGAACATTCTGCTGATCGGGTCCGACTCTCGGTCAGGGGACGGGAACGCGGAGTACGGGCGGGACTCGGGGACCGAGCGGTCGGACACGACGATCCTGTTGCATCTGGCGGCCGACCGGCGCAGCGCCACCGCCGTGTCGTTGCCGCGGGACCTGATGGTGGATGTGCCGGGGTGTCTGCGGCCGGACGGGACGCGGACCGAGCCGATGTTCGCGATGTTCAACTACGCGTTCCAGGTGGGGGGTTCGGGGTGCACGATCCGGACCGTGGAGAAGCTGACGAACGTGCGGATCGACCATCACATGGTCGTCGACTTTCATGGGTTCAAGGACATGGTCGACGCTGTTGATGGGGTGCAGGTCTGCCTTAAAGCTCCTATTCGCGACAAAGCCGCCAAGTTGGCGCTGCCTGCGGGGCGCGTGACCCTCGACGGGGAGCAGGCGCTCGGGTACGTGCGGGCGCGGAAGTCGCTGGGGAACGGCAGTGACACCGATCGGATGGACCGTCAGCAGGGGTTCCTGGGCGCGCTGGTCAACAAGGTACAGAGCGACGATGTGCTGTTCAATCCGGTGAAGTTGTATCCCGTGTTGGACGCGGCGACCTCGTCGCTGACCACCGATCCGGAGCTGGCCAATCTGCGCGGTTTGTACGAACTGGTGCGCGGCTTGCGGAACATCCCCACCGAACATGTGCAATTCCTCACCGTTCCACGGGAGTCGTACATCTACAACGCAAATCGCGACCAACTCGTGGAGCCCGAGGCCGAAAAGCTGTTCGCCCGGTTGCGGGCCGACGCAACGGTCGCCGTGACCAAGGAAGTTCCGCTGGATTCAGGGGCAAACGGCAGTAATGCGGCGCCTGTTGGCGGGGCCACGCCCGCGCCCACGTTTCGTGGGAACACCGCCGCCGAGGACACCTGCGGGTAATGCGCTCACCGAGTCGACGAACCTTTGTTCCGAAAAATAGGGCGGATTGACCGGTTGTAGGGACGTGGAATTTGTCACCACAGTCACTTGCCGCTCAACTGGACGGATAGTGTGAGCGATCCGGTGTGCTTGCCGCACCGGATGAACGAGACCCGAGCGCCTGGAGGGGGAAGGCGCCGCGTGGCCCCGACGGAGGATTCGGTAAACCGTGGACGCGCAAGGCCGTGGGCGGGCGGACAACATCGACCCCGCAGACCAGTGGGTACTCAATCCGAACACTGGTGAATACGAACTGCGACTGACTCCTTCCACACCGCAGTCAGCGGTGCCGGGGCCCCGTAGAGCCACTGTGCAGAACCGCAGTGTGGCGGCGCCGGAGCGGGAGGCGGTCCCGAGGACCCCTGGGCGTGAGGTGCCGGCGCCGCGCAGACGGCGGGGTGCGCCCGAGGAGCCACCGGGGCGGCGCGGGCGCCGGCCGGTGAAGAAGAAGGCCAAGGGCAAGAAGATCCTGATGTGGACCGGTGGCGGTCTGGCCTTCGTGCTGGTCGCCGTCTCCGCGGCCGGATACCTCTACATCAAGCACCTCAACGACAACATCACGGCCGTCTCCGACGACGGCGCGAGTACCGGTGGCTTCAGCAAGGGCAAGGCCATCAATCTGCTCGTCATCGGCACCGACAAGCGCACCGGTGCGGGCAACGAGGGCTACGGCGACGCCGGCAGCGTCGGCCACGCGGACACCACGATCCTGCTGCACGTGTCCAAGGACCGCTCGAACGCGACCGCGCTCAGCATCCCCCGTGACCTGATCACCGATGTCCCGGACTGTCAGACGGCCCAGTCGGACGGCACGACCAAGGTCATCCCGGGCACGACGAGCGTCCGCTTCAACACCAGCCTCGGCCAGGACGGCCGTACGGCGAGCTGCACGGTGCGGACGGTCACCGAGCTGACCGGGATCCAGCCCGACGACTTCATGGTGGCCGACTTCAACGCCGTGAAGACGCTGACCGACGCGGTCGGCGGGGTCGAGGTCTGTCTGGCGAAGAACATCGACGACTCCGACTCGCACCTGAAGCTGTCCAAGGGCACGCACAATCTCTCGGGCGAGCAGGCGCTGGCCTTCGTGCGCACCCGGCACTCGGTCGGCTTCGGCGGTGACCTGAGCCGGATCACGCTCCAGCAGCAGTTCCTCAGCGCGCTGATGCGGAAGCTGAAGTCCAACTCCACACTCACCAGCCCCACGAAGATGCTGAAGCTGGCCGAGGCCGGCACCAAGGCACTGACCGTCGACGAGAACCTCGACTCCATCAGCAAGCTGAAGGACCTCGGTCTGGAGCTGGGCAAGCTCAACCCGAAGAACCTCACCTTCACCACCGTGCCGGTCGTCGACAACCCGGCGGAGAAGACCCCGGTCACGGTCGTGCTCAACAGCACGACCGCCCCGCAGGTGTTCTCCCTGATCAAGAGCGACACCTCCTTCACCGCGGTCAAGCAGCAGGCGGCGAAGGAGAAGGCCGCCGTGGCCGCCCGGCTCAAGGGCACCAAGTCCGCCGCCTCCGCGGTGCGGGTGCGGATCCTCAACGGAGGGGCCGTCGCCGGCAGCGCACAGGAAACTCTTACGTGGCTGCAGAATGATGAGGGCGTGCTCAAGTCCGAGAACGCGGGCAACGCTCCGGCGGCGCTCGCGAAGACGACCCTTGAGTACGCACCCGACCAGGCGGACCAGGCTCGTAGGCTCGCCGCCATCATGGGCCTCTCGGGGTCCGCGATGAAGCCGGGCAAGAGTGTGATCAACTCCCAGGGTCTGCCGGCGATAACGCTGACCCTGGGCAAGGACTTCAAGGGAGCCGGCGTCCCGCTCACCTCGACCGCGGGGTCGACGCCGGAGGGGGTCCAGAAGTCCACGGCGGACAAGGTTGAGTGCGCCAAGTAAGTGACCACACGGGTCCGTTCCGCGTCTAACAGGGCGCGGGGCGGACCCGTGCGTCAGGGCGCGGCGTGGGAGGGGTGGGGACTTGACTCAGAGCAGCGTGCGCGGGGAGGGGCCGGCGATCGAGGACACGATGTCCCTCGCGCCGGTGGACGGGAAGAGACCGTCGGACACGGAGGCGGGCAGACGCAAGGGCCGTAGACGGCGCGCCTTGCGCTGGTCCGCGATCGTCCTCGCGGTGGTCATACTCGGGACGGCCGGCGCCGGATACCTGTACTACGAGCACCTCAACCACAACATCAAGAAAGACCCCCTGAACATCGGGGACGAGAAGGACAGGGCGGCCCAGTCCAAGGCGAACGCGGCCGGGCAGACCCCGTTGAACATCCTGCTGATCGGTTCGGACGCGCGGGACTCCGCGGAGAACCAGAAGCTCGGCGGCGCGAAGGACACCTTCGGCACCCCGGCCCGCGCCGACGTCCAGATGCTGCTCCACGTCTCCGCCGACCGCTCCAACATGTCGGTCGTGAGCATGCCCCGTGACACCTTGGTGGACATCCCCAAGTGCACGGACCCGGACACCAAGAAGACGTACGCGGCCGAGACCGACGTCATCACGAACGACTCGCTGGGCCGCGGCGGCCCCGGCTGCACGGTGGCGACCTGGGAGAAGCTGACCGACATCCACATCGACCACTTCATGATGGTCGACTTCTCGGGTGTGGTGTCGATGGCCGACGCGATCGGCGGGGTGCCGGTCTGCGTGAACGCCAACATCTACTCGCACACCTCCTCCGGCAAGGGCTCCGGCCTGAAGCTGAAGGCGGGCACGACGTCCGTGAAGGGCAAGCAGGCCCTGCAGTGGCTGCGGACGCGCTACGGCTTCGAGGACGACACCGACATCGCGCGGACCAAGGCACAGCACCAGTACATGAACTCGATGGTCCGCCAGCTGCGCGAGAACGCCACGCTGAGCAACCCGACCAAGCTGCGCAGCCTCGCCGAGACGGCCACGAAGGCGATCACCGTCGACAACGGTCTCGGGACCGTGGCCAAGCTGTACGACCTGAGCAAGGAACTGAAGAAGGTTCCGACCAGCCGGATCACCATGACGACGATGCCGTGGGAGTACTCGGGCAGCAGCGGCCGGGTGGTGCCCAAGCCGGCCGACGCGGAGAAGCTGTTCCGGCTGGTCCGCGAGGACATCGCGCTGGACGGCAAGGACAAGAAGAAGACGACCACGGCGGTGAAGGCGTCCACCGATCCGGCCGCCGCCGACGACCAGATCGCCGTACAGGTGGAGAACGGCACCCGGACAAGCACGACGAGCGCGGTGCGGGGCCGGGCGACCGCGGTGGCCGGACTCCTCGTCGGCAAGGGCTTCAAGGAGGCGGTGGCGGACTCGTCGGCGATCCTCAGCGAGGCCACGACGGTCGTCCGCTACCCGAGCGCCGACCTGGAGGGCGACGCCCAGCGGGTCGCCAAGGCCCTCGGCATCCCGACGAGCGCGGTGAAGAAGTCGACGAGCGTCTCCGGGGTCACCCTGGTCGTCGGCGCGGACTGGAGCACCGGGACGACGTACAAGGCACCGGCCGAGGACGACACGACCCCTGCGTCGGCCGACGTCCTCAACGGCTCGGACACCACGGCCTGTATGCACGTCGACCCGAACTACGTCTGGTAGCAGTCCGGGTCGTCGTTCTCTGTGGCGGTGCTCAGCTGTTGGACGGGCTGAGCACCGCGGGCCGCCGGGACGCGATGACCCTGCGCGCAAGGGACTTGGGGCTGGTGAGGAAGCCGTAGCCCCAGGACATGTGCATCGTGGCGAGGGCGACCGGGATCTGCAGGCGCGCCTTCAGGGAGAGGCCCTTGCCCGCCGGGAGGGAGCCGAGGGTGATCGCCGCGAGGTAGCCGGCCGGGACCAGGAAGCCCCAGGGGGTCAGGGCCGCGCCGACCACGATGCCGGCCGCGATCGCGCAGACGGCGGTCGGCGGGGCGAGGTAGCGCAGGTTGATGGAACCCTCGTGGTAGCGGGCGACGACGTGCCGCCAGCGGCCGTAGTCCTTGTACTGCTTGGCCAGTGCCTTCACGCTCGGCCGCGGGCGGTACGACACCTTCAGCTCCGGCGAGAACCAGATCAGGCCGCCCGCCTCGCGGATGCGGAAGTTCAGCTCCCAGTCCTGGGCGCGGATGAACTCCTCGTTGTAGCCGCCCTGTTGTTCCAGTGCCTCGCGGCGGAAGACGCCGAGGTAGACCGTCTCGGCGGAGCCCGCTTCCCCTCCCGTGTGGAAGGCCGCGTTGCCCACGCCGATCTTCGAGGTCATCGCGGCGGCGACCGCGTCCTCCCAGGCGTTCTCGCCCTCGGCGTGCATGATGCCGCCGACGTTCTGCGCGCCGGTCTCCTCCAGGAGCCGTACGGCGGTGGCGATGTAGTTCGGCGAGAGCATGCCGTGGCCGTCGACGCGGACGACGATCGGGTGGCGGGACGCCTTGATCGCGGCGTTGAGGGCGGCGGGGGTGCGGCCGGCCGGGTTCGGGACGGTGTGCACGCGCTTGTTCTCAGAAGACGCGGTTTCGCGTACGAGTTCGGCCGCGATCTCGTCCGTGCGGTCCTGCGAGGGACCGAGGGCGAGTACGACCTCCATCTCGCCGGCGTACTCCTGCTCGAGGATCGCTTGGACGGCTCCGCGCAGATGCCGCTCCTCGTCGAGGACGGGCATGATCACAGAAACGGCGGGGAGTCGCACGTCGGGCTTGGCGTTCATAGGGGGCTCACGTTACCGCGAACGGGGGACACCGATGCGCCCGGCCGGGGCGGTGCCGGTAGTCGCAGATCGTATGGGCCTACGGTGCTCAAGATCCCACGTTCGGCCCTCGCGGAGGTGTCCCCCATGCCCACGCCGCCCCGCCGCTCCCCCGCCGCCCGTCCCCCTCAGCGCCGCCCACGGCCCCCCGTACGGCCGAAGAAGAAGCCGCGCTGGGCCATGCGGGCGGCGACCACGCTGTCCGTGGTCGTGCTCGCCTCCGCGGGGATCGGGCACGCGGTGGTCACCAGCCTCGACGCGGACATCGCGCGCGTCGACCCGTTCAAGGACATGAAGAACCGGCCGCGCGCGGGCCACGGCATGAACGTCCTGCTCGTCGGCACCGACGGGCGCGACAAGATCACCGAGGAGGAGCGGCACAGGTACCACCTCGGCGGCGCGCCCTGCCACTGCACCGACACGATCATGATCGTGCACATCTCGGAGGACCGGGAGCACGCCAGCGTGGTCAGCCTGCCGCGCGACTCCTACGCGGAGGTACCGGGGATCCCAGGCCGTCCCGCGCACCCCATCAAGATCAACGCGGCGTACGCGGAGGGCGGCCCGAACCTCACCGTCCAGACCGTCGAGAGCATGACCCACGTGAAGATCGACCACTACCTGGAGGTCGACTTCACCAGCTTCATGAGCACGGTCGACGTGCTCGGCGGCGTGAAGATCTGCACCGCCGAGCCCCTGAAGGACTCGTACACCGGCCTCGACCTGCCGGCCGGTTCGCACACGCTGATGGGCGGGCAGGCCCTGCAGTACGTCCGTTCCCGGCACGTCGACGGCGCCTCCGACCTCGGCCGGATGAAGCGCCAGCAGCGTTTCCTGGCGGCGCTGATCGACCAGGCCACCTCCTCCGGGGTGCTGCTGAACCCGCTGAAGTTCCGTGACGTGACCCGGGCCGTGCTCGGCTCGGTCCGCGCGGACAAGGGCTTCGGCACCGACGAACTCCTCGACCTGGGGCGGGCGATGCGCAACTTCTCGCCGTCCTCCTCCGAGTTCACCACCGTGCCGATCGGGCAGATGGGATACGTCGTGAAGGGCATCGGTTCCACCCTGAAGTGGGACGAGCCGAAGGCGGCGAAGCTCTTCCAGGCCCTGCGCGACGACAAACCGCTGGCCGTGCACCGGGCGCCCCGCGCAGGCGCGGTGAAGGTGGACGTGGCCCCGCAGCAGATCCAGGTCCAGGTGGAGAACGGCACGGCGACGGGCGGCCTCGGCAAGCGGGTCGACGCGGCACTGGCGGCGACCGGGTTCCGTACGACGCACCAGCCGGTCAGCGCGGCCGATCGCACCGTACGACGGACGGTCGTCGTCTACGACCCCCGCTGGGACCGTTCCGCGAAGTCGCTCGCGGCGGCGCTGCCCGGGAGCGAGCTGCGCGCGGTGAAGGGGCAGGGGCCGGTGCTGAAGGTGATCGCCGGGAGTGACTTCCAGCAGGTCACGCGGGTGCGGGCGGCGGATGTGCAGCAGGGCGAGTTCGGGGTGGTGACGGGGGACGAGGTGGGGTGTTCCTGAAAAAGTGTGACACTTCAGCGATTTCTGTAACACTTTTTCCAGGAGGGTAGGTCACCTCCCGGGCCTCAGTCGTCGAGGCCCTCCGCCGCCCGCTTCTCGCGCAGTTCCATGATGGCGCGGCGGCGGGCCAGGCGGTGGGTGCGGCGGATCTGGGCCTCCTGGTAGCGGCGCTCGTCGCGCTCGGTCTCCGGGATCACCGGCGGCACCGCGCGGGGCTTGCCGTCGGCGTCGACGGCGGCGAAGACGAGATACGCGGAGCCGACCTGGGTGGCCGGGGTCGACTCGTTCCACCGCTCGGCCAGGACCCGCACGCCGACCTCCATGGAGCTCCGCCCGGTCCAGTTGACCTGCGCCTTCACATGGACGAGGTCGCCGACGCGGACCGGTTCCAGGAACGCCATCTCGTCCATCGACGCGGTCACGGCAGGACCGCCGCTGTGCCGCCCGGCGACGGCGCCCGCCGCGTCGTCGACCAGCTTCATGATCACACCGCCGTGCACCGTGCCCAGCAGGTTCGTGTCCGCGTTCGTCATGATGTGGCTGAGGGTGGTCCGGGAGGCGGACGTCGGCTTGCCCGGCAGGTCTGTCATGGACGCCACCCTATGCCGGGGTGGACATCTGCGGACTTTGTGTTGGCTTCGCAACAGCAGTGCCCTGATTTTCCTACGACCCTTGTATTGGACATGGTCGCAACCTGCACACTGGGCCCCATGAACGATTGGCCCGAGGGATGGTCCGGCGGCAACCGCGGCAACGAGTACGGACGCGGTAGCGCGAACGCACAGCCGGAGAGCGCACGTGTGATGCGTCAGGTACGACGCGGCCCCCAGGCCCCGCCGTACGGCGCCGGAGTCCCCCCGCAGCCGTCGTACACCAACGGCCAGGGCTACGACGAGGGCCAGAACGGCTACGGCCAGGGCGGCTACGACAACAACGGCTACGACGGCTACAACACCGGCCAGGTCTACGGCGGCGGTGGGCCCGGCGGACCGGAGGGCCCGGACGGCGGGCGGGGTCCGCGGCGCGCGCCGAACTGGCGCCGGCGGATCAAGTGGACCGCGATCACCGTGGTCACCGTGCTGGTCGTCACCACCGTGGGGACCTACTTCTGGGCCGACTCCAAGCTGAACCGCGACGTCGACCTGTCGAAGGTGATCGACCGGCCCGAGGCGGGCGACGGCACGAACTACCTGATCGTCGGCTCCGACAGCCGCGAGGGGCTGTCCGCGGCCGAGAAGAAGAAGCTGCACACCGGCTCCGCCGCGGGCAAGCGCACCGACTCGATGATGATCCTGCACGTGGGCGACAGCGGCGACACCCTGATCTCGCTGCCGCGCGACTCGAACGTCACGATCCCGTCGTACGTGGGCTCCACGTCCGGCAAGACGTACCAGAACACGGGCCGGCAGACGAAGCTCAACGCCGCGTACGCGGAGGACGGGCCGACGCTGCTCGTCCGGACCGTCGAGTACAACATGGGCCTGCACATCGACCACTACGTCGAGATCGGCTTCAACGGCTTCGCGGACATCGTGGACGCGGTCGGCGGTGTCACGCTCACCATCGACAAGGGCTTCAAGGACTCGTACTCGGGCGCCGACTTCAAGGCGGGCAAGCAGACGCTGAACGGCGAGCAGGCCCTGGCCTTCGTCCGTACCCGGCACGCGTTCGCCGCCTCCGACCTCCAGCGCACGAAGAACCAGCAGAAGTTCCTGTCGGCCCTGGCCCACCAGGTGGCGACGCCGGGGACCCTGCTGAACCCCTTCAAGCTCTACCCGACGCTCGGCGCCGGCCTGGACTCGTTGAGCGTCGACAAGGACATGTCGCTCTGGGACCTGGGGTCCATGTTCTGGGCGATGAAGGGCGTCAGCGGCGGCGACGGCACCTCGATGAACATGCCGATCTCGGGTTCCGTCGGCGGCAACCTCGTCTGGGACAAGGCGAAGGTCAAGACGCTGGTGAACGAGCTGAACAACGACCAGAAGGTCACAGTCTCCGGTAACTGAGGGACTGGGACGGGGTTTTACCGGGCCCTGCCGCACGCCAGCAAGGCGATGTGCGGCAGGGCCAACTCGTGTTCCCCTGCGGCGAATTCACCGGCCAACCGTGCGTACTCCTGCCTGATCCGGACGAGCGTCCCCTCCTCCTGCGAGGTGACGATGAGCCCGGCGGTGGCGACACCGGCCGCGGGTCCGCTCCACCACTCGTCCACGGTGGTGCGGTGGTCCCACTCCAGCTCGACCGCCTCGGCGTCGGCGAATCCCGCCTCGGTGAGCAGCTCCGCGAACCCGTCCGCCGTACGCCCGAAGTCCTCGGCGGGATCGAGCCGGTGCAGATCCTCCGGCACCACGGCCCCCGCCGCCGCGAAGGCCCGCCCGAACAGTTCCTGTCCGGCGCCGCGTCGGGCGCCCCACAGCGTCAGCGCGATCCGTCCGCCCGGCTTGAGTACGCGGCGCAGTTCGGCGAGGGCGGCGCGGGGGCGGCCGACGTGGTTGATGACGAAGTTGCCGAGGACGACGTCGAACTGGCCGTCGGGGAAGGGGAGTTCGGGCAGTACGGCGACCTGCGCCTCGACTCCCGCTGCCCGCGCGGCGGCCACCATCCCGGCGTCGGCGTCCACGGCCCGCACCCGCGCGCCTCGCGCCAGCGCGGCCAGGGCCGCCGTACCGGTTCCGGTGCCGACGTCGAGGACGTACGTGCCGGCGTTGACCTCGCCCGCGTCCAGGAGCCGCTCAACGGGGTGTGCGCAGAGCAGCGCGAAGCTCGCCGCGTAGGCGTCGGCGCGGCCGGCCCACATCGTGCGTTCGGCGGTGTCGAAGGTCTCTGTGGCCTGGGTCGGATCATCGGGCATGGGCCGCAGCATGCCCGACGGAGCGACGAGGGCACCCACGCGGGGTGCCCTCGGTACCGCTTGTCGTGCTCGTCGGTTACGGCAGGTTCCGCGCCATCACGATGCGCTGGACCTGGTTCGTGCCCTCGTAGATCTGGGTGATCTTGGCGTCGCGCATCATGCGCTCGACCGGGTAGTCGCGGGTGTAGCCGTAGCCGCCGAGGAGTTGGACCGCGTCGACCGTCACCTCCATCGCGACGTCCGAGGCGAAGCACTTGGCCGCCGCGCCCTGGAAGGTGAGGTTCTTGTCGCCGCGTTCCGAGGCCGCCGCGGCCTGGTAGGTGAGGGCGCGGGCGGCCTCGATCTTCATGGCCATGTCGGCGAGCATGAACTGGATGCCCTGGAAGTCGGCGATCGGCTTGCCGAACTGCTTGCGCTCCTTGACGTAGCCCTTGGCGTAGTCGAGGGCACCCTGGGCGATGCCGAGGGCCTGCGCCGCGATGGTGATGCGGGTGTGGTCCAGGGTCTTCATGGCCGTGGCGAAGCCGGTGCCCTCCGCGCCGATCATGCGGTCGGCCGGGATGCGGACGTTGTCGAGGTAGACCTCGCGGGTCGGGGAGCCCTTGATGCCGAGCTTCTTCTCCGGGGCGCCGAAGGAGACGCCCTCGTCGGACTTCTCGACGACGAAGGCGCTGATGCCCTTGCTGCGCTTCTCGGGGTCGGTCACCGCCATCACCGTGTAGTACTCGCTGACGCCCGCGTTGGTGATCCAGCGCTTCACGCCGTTGAGGACGTAGTGGTCGCCGTCGCGGACCGCCTTCGTCTTCATGCCGGCCGCGTCCGAGCCCGCGTCCGGCTCGGAGAGGGCGTACGAGAACATCGCGTCGCCCTTGGCGAGCGGGGTCATGTACTTCTTCTTCAGGTCCTCGGAGCCCGAGAGGATCACCGGGAGCGAGCCCAGTTTGTTCACCGCGGGGATCAGGGAGGAGGACGCGCAGACGCGGGCCACCTCCTCGATCACGATCACCGTGGCCAGGGCGTCCGCGCCGGTGCCGCCGTACTCCTCGGGTACGTGGACGGCGTGCAGGTCGTTCGCGACGAGGGCGTCCAGGGCCTCCTGCGGGAAGCGTGACTCCTCGTCCACCGCTGCGGCGTACGGCGCGATCTTCGCCTCGGCCAGTGAGCGGATCGCGTCGCGGAGCATGTCGTGCTCCTCTGACGGGCGGTACAGGTCGAAGTCAGCCGATCCGGCCAAGGTCTCTCACGCTCCAAGGACGCTGTGATGACGGTGCTAATTACTGTTAAGTAACCCAAATTTTAGGGGCCCGCCCACGGGAGTGATACGTGAGCTTGGCGACAGGGGGAAAGGTGCCCGTCAGGGCGTCCGACTATGCTCGGGCGCGCATCGCCCCCGTACCCCTTCTGGAGCATTCATGGCCCTCAAGATCACCGTGATCGGCACCGGCTACCTGGGCGCCACGCACGCCGCGGCCATGGCCGAGCTGGGCTTCGAGGTGCTGGGCCTTGACGTCGTTCCCGAGAAGATCGCGATGCTCCAGCGGGGTGAGGTCCCGATGTACGAGCCGGGGCTCGAGGAGCTGCTGCGCAAGCATGTCGCCGGGATCGAGGGGTCCAGCGGGCGGCTGCGCTTCACCATGGACTGGGCCGAGGTCGCGGAGTTCGGCGACGTCCACTTCATGTGCACGAACACCCCGCAGAAGCACGGCGAGTACGCCTGCGACATGTCGTACGTCGACCGGGCCTTCGAGCTGCTCGCCCCGCACCTCACGCGCCCCGCGCTGGTCGTCGGCAAGTCCACGGTCCCGGTGGGCTCGGCCGACCGGCTGGCCGCCTACCTAGCCGAGCACGCGCCCGTCGGCGCGGACGCCGAGCTGGCGTGGAACCCGGAGTTCCTGCGCGAGGGCCTCGCCGTCCAAGACACGCTGCGTCCGGACCGGATCGTGGTCGGCGTACGGAGCGAGCGGGCCGAGAAGCTGTTGCGCGAGGTGTACGCCGTGCCGATCGGGGCCGGGTCGCCGTTCGTGGTGACCGACTTCCCGACCGCCGAGCTGGTGAAGACGGCCGCGAACTCCTTCCTCGCCACGAAGATCTCCTTCATCAACGCGATGGCCGAGGTCTGCGAGGCCGCCGACGGCGATGTCGTGAAGCTGGCCGAGGCGATCGGGCACGACGACCGGATCGGGAAGAAGTTCCTGCGGGCGGGGATCGGCTTCGGCGGGGGCTGCCTCCCGAAGGACATCCGGGCCTTCATGGCGCGCGCCGGAGAACTGGGCGCCGACCAGGCCCTCACCTTCCTCCGCGAGATCGACTCCATCAATATGCGGCGGCGCGGCCAGATGGTGGAGATGACCCGCGAGGCGCTCGGCGGCGGGTCCTTCCTGGGCAAGCGGGTCGCCGTGCTCGGCGCGACCTTCAAGCCGGACTCGGACGACGTGCGCGACTCCCCCGCGCTGAACGTCGCCGGCCAGATCCACCTCCAGGGCGGCCAGGTCACCGTGTACGACCCGAAGGGCATGCCCAACGCGCTACGGCTGTTCCCGACGCTGGGCTACGCCGACACCGCCGTGGAGGCCGTACGGGGCGCCGATGTCGTCCTGCACCTCACGGAGTGGCGGGAGTTCCGCGAGCTGGACCCGGCGGCGCTCGGCGATGCCGTACGCGCCCGGGTGGTCCTGGACGGACGCAACGCGCTCGACCCGGAGCTGTGGCGGAAGGCGGGCTGGACGTTCCGCGCGATGGGGCGTCCTACGGCGTAGGTGGAGGTGGTGGGCCGGGCGGTGGCACGGGCGCTGGGCCGGCCCACGGCTCAGGCGATGGGCCGCCGCACAGCTCAGGCGATGGACCGGCCCACGGCCTAGGCGATGGGCCGGGCACTAGGCACAGACGGCGGGCTCGCCCCCGGCACAGACGATCGGCCGTCGAACGGCGTAGCCGATGGACCGACCCCCCGCACAGGCGGACGGGACGGCCGATGGCACAAGGCATGGGCCGTCCCCCGGCACAGACGATGGACCGGCCCACGGCCTATGCGATGGGCCGGGCACTGGCACGGACGGCGGGCTCGCCCCCGGCACAGACGATCGGCCGTCTCACGGCTCAGGCGACGGACCGGCCCACGGCACAGGCAATGGGCCAGGCACTGGCACGGACGGCGGGCTCGCCCCCGGCACAGACGATCGGCCGTCTCAGGGCCCAGACGATGGACCGGCCCACGGCCTAGGCGATGGGTCGGGCACTGGCACGGACGGCGGGCTCGCCCCCGGCACAGACGATCGGCCGTCTCAGGGCCCAGGCGACGGACCGGCCCACGGCACAGGCAATGGGCCAGGCACTGGCACGGACGGCGGGCTCGCCCCCGGCACAGACAGTGGGCCGTCTCAGGGCCCAGACGATGGGCCGGCCTACGGCCTTGGCGAGGGCACGGGCGATGGGCTGGCCCGCGGCACAGACAGATGGGACGGCCGATGGCACAGGCGATGGACCGCCCCCCGGCACAGAGGATGGGCTGGCCCACGGCGTAGGCCACGGAGCGTCTCCCGGCTCAGACGATGGGCCGTCGCAGGGCACAGGCCTGGGCCAACCCCCGGCACAGACGATCGACCGTCGCGCAGCGCATACGCAGGCGACGCCGGTCCGGCCGAGGCTCAGTCGGCCGGACCGGCGTCTGGCTGCATTCTGCACCACTGGGCTGTCCTCGGCGCCCGGACCGCTCAAGTCACCCTCGGCGAGGGCTACTTGGCCCGGTACCGACGCATCTTCGCGCGCGATCCGCACACCGCCATCGAGCACCAGCGGCCCCTGCCCGCCGGGCTGCGGTCGTAGTACGCCCAGTGACAGGTCGGGGCCTCGCAGGCCTTGAGGCGGGGCCAGGTGCCCGCGACGAGGGACTGGGCGATCGCCGCCGCGACACGGGAGAGCAGGGGTTCCGCGTTGGCGGGCGTGAGCCGGGCGGAACCGTCGTGGGCGTCGAGCGCGATCAACAGCGGGGCGCGCGCGAGGAGTTCGCCGAGCGGAGTCACGTCCTGGTGCGCGGGGTGGCCCGCGTGGGCGAGCAGGGTGGCGCGCAGGGACTCGCGGAGTTCGCGGGCCTGTGGGACCTGGTGTGCCGTGAGTCCGAAGGAGGCCCAGCCGTCCTCCGTGTCCAGCGCGTCGGCCCCCGCCTCGATGTCCAGCGTGTTCACCAGGGCCTCGATCAGGGCCAAGTCGCCGGGCGCAGGAACTCTCTCACTCATGCTTGCGACGTTACCTCCAATGCGGGAGCATGAGGTAACCGTTACCGACTGACGCTAGATATGGGTAACCCGAAGGAGTCCGCCATGGCCATCGCCAAGCTCGGTGCCGTCGTCCTGGACTGTCCCGACCCGCGCGCGCTCGCCGGCTTCTACGCCGAGATCCTGGGCGGCACCGTCGAAGGAGAGGACGAGGGCGAGGGCGACTGGGTGGACCTGAAAGTCCCCGGCGGGCAGTCGCTGGCGTTCCAGGAGTCTCCGGGGCACGTACCGCCGAAGTGGCCCGCGCCCGGCGACTCGCAGCAGTTCCATCTCGACCTGGCCGTCGAGGACCTGGACGCGGCCGAGAAGGGCGTCCTCGCTCTGGGCGCGACCCCGCTGGACACCGACGACCGCTCACGCGCCTGGCGGGTGTACGCCGACCCGGCGGGGCACCCGTTCTGCCTCTGCGCCTGCTGACACCGCCGTTCCCGAAGACCCCGGAGGTCACCATGTCCGCCGTCGCCCGTTTCCGTTCCACCGTGATCGACTGCCCGGACCCGCTCGCGCTCGCCGCGTTCTACGCCGGGATTCTCGGCGGCACGCCTCGCGCCGCCGACGACGAGTGGGTCGTACTCGATATTCCGGACGGGCCCCGGATCGCCTTCCAGCGGGTGGATGAGTACATCGCGCCGGAGTGGCCGCGGGCGGACCGGCCGCAGCAGTTCCATCTCGACTTCGACGCCGGGTCGACGTGGGAGGAGATCGAGGCGGCGGAGAAGGCCGTACTGGCGCTCGGCGCGCGGCTGTTGGAGCGGCAGGACAAGGAGGACTTCCGGGTGTACGCCGATCCGGCAGGGCATCCCTTCTGCCTCTGCCGGATCGACCACTGACCGGAGATCTACCCGTCCAGCTCGGCGATCTTCGCCGTCGACGGCTCGCGGCGCTGCTGGGCGGCGCGGGCGGTGAAGTCGGCGCTGCGCAGGGCGCGTTGGACGTTGCCCCAGCTGAGCAGGGCGAGGTCGGGCTCGGACCAGCCGCGGTGGAGGAGTTCGGCGAAGAGGTGCGGGTAGCAGGAGGCGTCGGCGAGGTCCTGCGGGTGGGCGGTGCCGGCGTCGTAGGTGCCGGACAGGGCGACGGACTCCGGGCCCGCGACCCGGCGGACGTGGTCGAGGTGGTCGGCGACGTCCCGGACGGACGGGCCGGTCTGCTCGGCGGTGAGCGGCACCATGCACAGGCCCTTGGCGGCGCCGACCGCGGCGAGGAGTTCGTCGGAGAGGTTGGCCGGGTGCGGGCGCAGGGTGCGGGCTGCGGAACGGGTGAACAGGACAGGTGCCTTGGACGCCGCGAGCGCGCGGCGGATCGTCTCCTCGGAGGCGCCGGAGAGGTCGGCGAGCACGCCGAGCCGGTTCATCTCGCGCACGACCTCCTCGCCGAACCGGGTCAGCCCGGCCTCGCTCGCCCAGGACACCCCGGACAGCGTGAGGACCCGTAGACCCAGCGCGTGCAGGGAGCGCAGGATGCCGAGCGAGTCGCCGAGCGCGGGGGCGCCGGCGGGGCCGAGCAGCACGGCGATACGGCCGCAGTTGCGCACGTCGGTGGTCTGGCCCGCGGTGTACGCGAGGCGCAGGCCCTCGGGGTGCGCGCGGACCACCGTGTTCACCAGGTCCAGCTGCTCCAGGGTGGCGCCCACCGCCCGGTCCCCGGCGAGACCCTCGGGCAGGTGCAGCGACCAGAACAGGGCGCCGACATGCCCCTCGCGCAGCCGCGGCACATCGGTGTCCACGGAACTCTCCCCCAGCTCCAGGTCGAACCACGGCAGGTGCCGCAGCGCCCACGGCAGCCCGCTGTAGCCGTCCGCGACCGGGTGCGCGGCGAGGATGGCGCGGGCGCGCTCCAGGGGGGCCGCGGCGGGGTCGGAGACGGGGTCGTACGGTTCCGCGGTGTCCGGCGGGAAGGGCCCGGCGGGAAAGGGCTCGTGGACCAAGTCGTCGAGCTCGCCGACCTCGGTCGTCGCGTGCAGTTGGTCCTGGAGGTCGGCCATGGCGGGGCTCCGTACGTCGTTACGGCAGTACGGTCACCGTCGCACGCTGACGAGGGGGCTTCCTGGTGGGCGGTGCGTTCGGGGTACGGCGCGGGAGTGGCCGCTCCCGCGCCGCGCCGGACACCGGTTCCTCAGCCGTCCAGCGACTCGAGGGTCGCGTTCGACGGCCCCCGCGTCGCCCGGATGTCCCGCGCCACGTCCTCGGCCGCGCCCAGCACCCGTACCGCGTTCTGCCAGGTCAGCTTGGCCAGGTCGGGGCGGGACCAGCCGCGGTCCAGGAGTTCCGCGATGAGGTTCGGGTAGCCGGAGACGTCGTTGAGGCCGTCGGGGGTGAAGGCCGTGCCGTCGTAGTCGCCGCCGATGCCGAGGTGGTCGACGCCCGCGACCTCGCGCATGTGGTCGAGGTGGTCGGCGACGGTGGAGACCGTGGCGACCGGGCGCGGGTTGAGCTCCTCGAAGGCGCGGTGCACCTTCATCGCCTCGGCGGTGGTCTCCAGGTGGTGCAGGCCGTGGGCGCGCATGTTGTCGTCGGCCGCGGCCGTCCAGTCCACGGCGGCCTGGAGCACGAACTTCGGGACGAACGTCACCATCGCCATACCGCCGTTGGCAGGGAGGCGTTCCAGCACGTCGTCCGGGATGTTGCGCGGGTGGTCGCAGACCGCCCGGGAGGAGGAGTGGGAGAAGATCACGGGGGCCGTCGAGGTGTCGAGCGCGTCGCGCATCGTCGTCGCCGCCACGTGCGAGAGGTCCACGAGCATGCCCTCGCGGTTCATCTCCCGCACGACCGCACGGCCGAACGCCGACAGTCCGCCGACCCCCGGTTCGTCCGTCGCCGAGTCCGCCCAGGCCACGTTGTCGTTGTGGGTGAGCGTCATGTAGCGGACGCCGAGCGCGTACAACCCCCGCAGTGTGCCGAGGGAGTTGGCGATCGAGTGCCCGCCCTCCGCCCCCATCAACGAGGCGATACGGCCCTCCGCGCGCGCCGACTCCATGTCCGCGGCGGTCAGCGCGGGCGCCAGGTCCTGCGGGTAGCGGGCCAGCAACTGCCGTACGCAGTCGATCTGTTCGAGCGTCGTCGGCACCGGGTCCGGCAGGTCCGAGCGGACGTACACCGACCAGTACTGCGCACCGACGCCGCCCTCGCGCAGGCGCGGGATGTCGGTGTGCAGATGGGCGTTCTGGTGTACGGCGATGTCGCGGGCGTCGAGGTCGTAGGTGACCTGCTTGCGCAGCGCCCAGGGCAGGTCGTTGTGCCCGTCGACGATCGGGAACTCGCGCAGGAGTTCCCGCGCCTCGTCCAGTGAGGTCATCCCCGTCACTTCCCGAAGCCGAAGCCGCTGCCGCTGCCGCCCTCGACCTTGGTGCGCAGGCGCTTGCCCTTCTCCGTGGCCTGGTCGTTCAGCTCCTGCTGGAACTCCCGCATACGGACGAGGAGTTCGTCGTCGTGGGTGGCCAGGATGCGGGCGGCGAGCAGGCCCGCGTTGCGCGCGCCGGCGACCGAGACGGTGGCGACGGGGACACCGGCCGGCATCTGCACGATGGACAGCAACGAGTCCATGCCGTCCAGGTACTTCAGCGGCACGGGGACGCCGATCACCGGCAGCGGGGTCACCGAGGCCAGCATGCCCGGGAGGTGGGCCGCGCCGCCGGCGCCCGCGATGATCACCTTGAGGCCGCGGCCGTCGGCCTGCTCGCCGTACGTGATCATCTCTCGCGGCATCCGGTGTGCGGAGACGACGTCGACCTCGTACGCGATCTCGAACTCGTCGAGGGCCTGCGCGGCGGCCTCCATGACGGGCCAGTCGGAGTCCGACCCCATGACGATTCCTACGACGGGTCCTGCGACGGGGCTCATTCGGTGATCGTGCCTCTCAGATAGCCGGCTGCGTGACGGGCCCGCTCGAGGACGTCGTCCAGGTCGTCGCCGTAGGTGTTGACGTGGCCCACCTTGCGGCCGGGCTTCACGTCCTTGCCGTACATGTGGATCTTCAGCTGCGGGTCGCGGGCCATGCAGTGCAGGTACGCGGAGTACATGTCCGGGTAGTCGCCGCCCAGGACGTTGCACATCACGGTCCAGGGGGCCCGGGCGCGCGGGTCGCCCAGCGGGAGGTCGAGGACCGCGCGGACGTGGTTGGCGAACTGGCTGGTGATCGCGCCGTCCTGGGTCCAGTGGCCGGAGTTGTGCGGGCGCATGGCGAGTTCGTTGACGAGGATGCGGCCGTCGGCGGTCTGGAACAGCTCGACGGCGAGGTGGCCGACGACACCGAGTTCCTTGGCGATGCGCAGGGCCATCTCCTCGGCCCGCAGCGCGAGGGACTCGTCCAGGTCGGGGGCGGGCGCGATCACCGTGTCGCAGACGCCGTTCACCTGCTGGGACTCGACGACCGGGTAGGCGACCGCCTGGCCGTGCGGGGAGCGTACGACGTTGGCCGCCAGCTCCCGTACGAAGTCCACCTTCTCCTCGGCGAGCACGGGGACGCCGGCACGGAAGGGATCGGCGGCCTCCTCCGCGCTGCCCACGACCCACACGCCCTTGCCGTCGTAGCCGCCGCGGACGGTCTTGAGGACGACCGGGAAGCCGTCCCCTTCCTCGGCGAACGCGACCACGTCCGCCGGGTCCGTCACGATGCGGTGCCGCGGGCACGGCACGCCGATCTCGACGAGCTTCGCGCGCATCACGCCCTTGTCCTGGGCGTGCACGAGCGCGTCCGGGCCGGGGCGCACGGGGATGCCGTCCGCCTCCAAGGCGCGCAGATGCTCGGTGGGGACGTGTTCGTGATCGAAGGTGATCACATCGCAGCCCCGCGCGAAGTCACGCAGCGTGTCGAGGTCGCGGTAGTCGCCGATGACGACATCGCCGACGACCTGCGCCGCGGACTCCTGAGGGGTGTCACTGAGAAGCTTGAATCTGATGCCGAGCGGGATGCCCGCCTCGTGTGTCATACGAGCGAGCTGCCCCCCGCCGACCATGCCGACTACCGGGAACGTCACTCCCCCAGGGTATCGGTCACGCCGGGGCGGCCCGATTTCCGTACCTCTTACCGTCCTTTTCCGGGTCTCTTCCCCACCTGTGAGCGGCTTCGCGGGCGCCGGGGGAAAGCGATGGTTAGCATGGCTGGGTCCAGAATCCGAGAAGACGGAGGCCTGCCCAACCATGGAACGTGGTTCCGAAGGGCCTTTCAAACGGCTCGCACGCGAGGTCGCCAAGTTCGGCGCGGTGGGCATCGTGGGCACCGTGGTGAACTTCGCGGTCTCCAACCTGCTGTGGCATCTGACCAGCCTGCAGGCCGTGCGCGCCAACGTGATCGCCACGATCGTGGCCATCGTGTGCAACTACGTGGGCTTCCGCTACTTCACCTACCGTGACCGCGACAAGAGCGCCCGCACCAAGGAACTCACGCTGTTCCTGGCGTTCAGCCTGGTCGGCCTGGTGATCGAGAACGGCGTCCTGTTCGCGGCGATCTACGGCCTCGGCTGGGACAGCTCGCTGCAGCGCAACGTCTTCAAGGTGCTCGGCATCGGCATCGCGACGCTGTTCCGCTTCTGGTCGTACCGCACCTGGGTGTTCAAGGCCCTGCCGATCGAGGACGAGCCCGAGGAACCGGCCGCCGCGGAGACCTTCCCGGGGCCGGCGTCGGAGCCGCTGCCCCGCCCCAAGCAGCACGTGAGCTGAACCACCCTCTTTCCGCCGGGGTTCAGCGGACCGTGGGCTCCTCGTCCTCCACCGGCAGCCGCTTCGTCGGCGGCGTACGCGACAGGAACAGCCCGAACACCGGCGGCTGCAGCTGCAGCATCTCCAGCCGGCCCCCGTCCGCCTCCGCGAGGTCCCGCGCGACCGCGAGGCCGATCCCCGTGGAGTTGCGGCCGCTGATCGTGCGCTCGAAGATCCGGGCGCCGAGGTCGGTGGGTACCCCAGGACCCTCGTCCGTGACTTCTACGACGGCCTGGTTGCCGGTGACACGGGTGCGCAGGGCGACCGTGCCGCCGCCGTGCATCAGGGAGTTCTCGATCAGCGCGGCCAGCACCTGGGCGACCGCGCCCGGGGTGCCGACGGCCTGCAGATGCCGCTTGCCCGAGCTGACGATCGCGCGGCCGGAGCTGCGGTAGGCGGGGCGCCACTCGGCGAGCTGCTGCTGGATGACCTCGTCGAGGTCGAAGGAGACGGCGGAGCCGGTACGGGGATCACGCGCGTTGGTCAGCAGCCGCTCCACGACGTCCGTGAGCCGCTCGACCTGCGTCAGCGCGATCGTCGCCTCCTCCTTCACCGTGTCCGGGTCGTCCGTGAGGGTGATCTCCTCCAGGCGCATGGACAGCGCGGTCAGCGGCGTACGCAACTGGTGCGAGGCGTCCGCGGCGAGCCTGCGCTCGGCGGTGAGCATCCGCGCGATGCGCTCGGCGGAGGAGTCCAGGACATCGGCGACCCGGTCCAACTCCGGGACGCTGTACCGCTTGTGCCGGGGCCGCGGGTCACCGGAACCGAGCCGCTCGGCGGTCTCCGCGAGGTCGGTGAGCGGCGAGGCGAGCCGGTTGGCCTGTCGTACCGCGAGCAGGACGGCGGCCACCACGGCCAGCAACGCCACGGCGCCGATGATGAGCAGCGTCCGCCCGACCTCACGGGTGACGGTCGAGCGCGGCTCCATCACGGTGACCGTCTCGCCCTCCTCCCCCTTGGCCGTGGAGCGGATGACGTCACCCGTCGGCTTGGTACCGACCGCGATCACCGGGTCCCCCGGGATCCGGATCACGGCGTACCGGTCCTCCGTGACCTGCGTGCGCAGCACCTCGGAGTCGACGATCTCCGCCCCGAGAATCCGACTGTCCACGATGCTGGCGAGCCGCAGCGCCTCGGAGTCCACACGTTCCTGGGCACTGTTGCTGATGGTCCGCGTCTCCACGATGACGAGAGACACACCAAAGACGGCGATCACGACGAGCACCACAGCGAGGGTGGACTGAATAAGACGACGGCGCACGGGACCCTCCGGGCGGTGACTTTTTGAGAACCGGTGTGGGCAGCACCCTCAGGGGCGCGGGGAACTGCGCGACCAGCCCCCACCGACGGCCAGTCGCGCACACCACACCAGCCACCCACGACGCAACGCGCGTAGCCGACCTAGCTCTTCTCGAACCGGAACCCGACACCCCGCACCGTGGCGATGTACCGAGGATTCGCCGCGTCATCGCCGAGCTTCTTACGCAACCAGGAGATGTGCATGTCGAGCGTCTTGGTCGACGACCACCACGTCGTGTCCCAGACCTCGCGCATCAACTGGTCACGAGTCACTACCCGCCCGGCATCCCGCACGAGAACACGCAGCAGGTCGAACTCCTTGGCGGTGAGCTGAAGTTCCTCGTCACCCATCCACGCACGGTGGGACTCGACGTCGATACGGACGCCGTGCGTGGCGGGCGGCTGCGCGGGCTCGGCCGCGCCGCGCCGCAGCAGGGCCCGGACACGCGCGAGCAGTTCGGCGAGCCGGAAGGGTTTGGTGACGTAGTCGTCGGCGCCCGCGTCGAGACCGACGACGGTGTCCACCTCGTCGGCGCGTGCGGTCAGGATGAGGATCGGGACGGTGTGGCCTTCGGCGCGCAGTCGGCGGGCCACTTCCAGGCCGTCCATGCCGGGCAGGCCCAGGTCCAGGACACACAGGTCGATGCCGCCCTGGATGCCGGCGTCGAGGGCTGTCGGTCCGTCCTCGCGCACCTCGACCTCGTAACCTTCCCGTCGCAAAGCGCGGGCCAGCGGCTCCGAAATGGACGCGTCGTCCTCGGCGAGCAGTACACGGGTCATGAGGTGATGGTAGTCCGCCTCGGACAGCGGTCGAGGTGTGATCGCCACGAGTGATTCTTACCTTGGGGCAAGTCGGATTCGCTGCGGTGAAGAATCTGGTCCGAACCTGTGCCTGTGGGATGTGATCCTTGTATTCACCTTGGAAAAGTCGGCCGCGGTTCCACTTCTTCCTGTGATCGATGTCTCAAGTCCTTCCATATCCGGCAGTGTCCTGTCGTATGGTGACTGGACCGCTTGTAGTGACACCGGGGACCTTTGGCGAGCATTTACTGCTGAAGGTCTTTTTTGTGTGCGGCCCTCCCGGCCAACAAGGCCCGACCAGCAAGGATCGACCATGGCGTCCAGCCTGACGAAGGACTCGGTGACTCCGGGCACCCCCGGTTCCGATACGACCTTCTTCGGCCACCCCCGCGGACTGGCCACGCTCTTCATGACCGAGATGTGGGAGCGCTTCTCCTACTACGGCATGAGGGCCCTGCTTCCCCTGTACCTGGTCGCCCCCGGCGGCCTGCACCTGAGCGCGGCCACCGCTACCGCGATCTACTCGGTGTACCTGTCCCTCGTGTACCTGCTCGCCCTGCCCGGCGGCTGGTTCGCGGACCGGGTCCTCGGCCCCCGCAAGACCGTCGCGGTCGCCGGCGTGATCATCATGCTCGGCCACCTCACCCTGGCCCTGCCGACCTCGGGCACGTTCTTCGCGGGCCTCGGCCTGGTGGCGATCGGTTCCGGTCTCCTCAAGGCCAACATCTCCACGATGGTCGGCCACCTCTACGAGGGCCCGGACGACCCGCGCCGCGACGGCGGCTTCACCCTCTTCTACATCGGCATCAACATCGGCGCCTTCGCCGCGCCGCTGGCCATCGGCACCGTCGGTGAGAACGTCAACTGGCACCTCGGCTTCGCGCTCGCCGCGGTCGGCATGGCCATCGGTCTCGCCCAGTACCTGCTCGGCACGCGCCACCTCAGCTCCCGCTCGGACGTCGTCCCCACGCCGCTGTCCGCCGCGGAGAAGTCGGCCACCCTGCGCAAGTCCGCGCTGTGGGCCGCCGTCGCCGTCGTCTTCTACGCGGTCGTCGGCTTCTCCGGCCACTACACGCTGAACTGGCTGCTGGTCCCGATCACGGTCGCCGGCCTGCTCATCCCGGTCGTGGTCATCGCCCGCATCAAGCGCGACAAGACCCTCGACCGCGCCGACCAGTCGAAGATGTCCGCGTACATCTGGTTCTTCGTCGCCGCGGCCGTCTTCTGGATGATCTACGACCAGGGCGGCTCGACAGTGTCCCTGTTCGCCGACTCCTCGGCGAAGAACACCGTGTTCGGCTGGGAGTTCCCGGTCTCCTGGTACCAGTCGGTCAACCCGGTCCTCATCATGGCCCTCGCCCCGGTCTTCGCCTGGGCCTGGCTGGCCCTGGCCCGCCGCGGCAAGGAGCCGAGCACGGCGACGAAGTTCGCGATGGGCCTCGTCCTGATCGGCGCGTCCTTCTTCCTCTTCCTGGCCCCGCTCGCGATCGCCGACGGCGGTCACAAGGCGGCCGCGATGTGGCTGGTGGCGATCTACTTCGTCCAGACGGTCGGCGAACTGACCCTCTCCCCCGTCGGCCTCTCCGTCACCACGAAGATGGCTCCCGCCAAGTACGCCTCCCAGATGATGGGCGTCTGGTTCCTCGCGGTGACCGCCGGCGACGCCACGACGGGTCTCCTCTCGATCGCCGGCGTGGACCTGAACAAGACGGGCATCGTCGCCCTGCAGGCCGTCCTCGCGGTCCTGGCGGGCGCGGCGGTGTGGATGTACCGCAAGAAGGTCAAGGCACTCATGGGCGACGTGCACTGACGCACGCCTGCGCCTACGGCGACCGGGCTGAGGGCCGTCACATCCATCGGGGTGTGACGGCCCTCAGCGTCTGCCTACCGCAGCCGCCTGCGCCCCGGCATGAACGTGAACACCGCCACGCCCAGCAGGATCGCCGTGCCGGAGACAAGGCCGAGGGCCTTGAGGCCGCCGTGGCTGTCGGAGCCCGTCTCGGCCAAGCCGCCCGAGGTCGACGTGGAGGAAGTTCCCGACGCGCCGCTCGCCTGTGCGGTGGTGTCCAGGGTCAGGGAGACCTCCGACTTTGTCGGCGTGCACGTCGTCGTCGTGCCGAGGGCCTCGATCGTCAGAACTCCGGGGGCCAGTGTCGACGAGCCGGTCGCGCCGGGCTTGTACGTGCCGGTGAGGTCCGGGATCTCGATCGGGTCGCCGGATTTGATGACGGCGGAGTTCGTCGGGCCCTCCACGTGGACCGTGCCGCTGTCGGCGCCGCCCAGGACCACCTCCATCGACGGCTTCACGGAGTCCGCCGGGATCTCGGCCGGGCTGTCCATCACCGACTTCTTGAACTGCACGGTGAGGTCGTAACTCCCGCCGTCCTTCGTGGCGTTGATCTGCACGGACGAGGTCGCGCTCTTGTCACCGAGCGGCGTCTTGCACGCGTACGGGACGGAGACCTCCTTGCCGGTGAAGTCGCTCTGGCCACTTCCGGTGCCGTCGCTTGCGCTCGCGGACGCGGATGCCGAATCGCTGGGCGACGCGGACTCGGAGGCGGATGCCGAGTCACTGGGCGACGTCGAGTCCGTCGGGGTCGGGGACGTGCTCGACGAGCTGCCGTCCCCCGCCGTCACGTCGATCGTCGCCGCCGACTGCACGGTCTGCGTCGGTGTGCACACCGTGTCCGTTTTCAGCACGTTGACCGTGTACGCGTCCGGTGTCAGCGTCACCGTCCCGGCCGTCGTCAGTTTCAGGGTGCCCTTCATGTCGGACAGGACCATGGGGGCGCCCTTGGGGATCGCCGGGTTCTCGCGTGGGCCCTGCATCGCGATGTTCGCGGTCTGGGCGCCGGCCGCCTTCAGAATCCCGGACGGTTGAACGGAGTTGGCATCCAGGTCGAGGAGGTCGGGGTTCTTCGACGCGGCCTGCGTGAACTTCCACACGACGGTGACGGTGTCGCCGACCTTCGCCGTGGCCGGGGCGGTG
The DNA here is from genome assembly GCF_000716435.1 of Streptomyces xylophagus. Lineage (GTDB taxonomy): Bacteria > Actinomycetota > Actinomycetes > Streptomycetales > Streptomycetaceae > Streptomyces > Streptomyces xylophagus. Next base: position 69,583 of record NZ_JNWO01000037.1, on the reverse strand, counting down.
ATGTCGACCTTCGTGGTGCCGTCGACAGGGGTGATGCCGCCAGGTGGCACACAGTGCGTCGCGAACGACACCTCGGCTGCCTGCGCGGACCCGGCGCTCACGCCGAGCAGGACGCCCGCAGCGCCGAGGATCAACGCGGCGCCCGCCGCGCTCGCTCTCCGTTCGCCGACCGGTATGACTCTCCTTGGCTTGCTCACGTAGGGCCCTTCCTGGTGGGAGTCGTGGGACTCGTCGGACTGTCGTCGTGCGGTGCGGAGAGCCGACCGGCCGTGCCCGGATCGGAGTCCGGGGTGAACCACGGCAGGGTCGAAGTCGGAGGTGCTGCTGCTTCCTGCGCGGCTGCCGTGCCGAACTTCGGCATGCGCAGGGTGAGTTGGGTGGGCATAGGCAGGCTCCGGTGCCGGGGCGGTCCCGTGCTGCGGCCCGCGCGGCGCGGCCGTATCCGGTCCACGACGGCCATTCCGACACGGAACACCGCCGCCGGTACGACCACGCAGACCAGGATCCAGAACAGGGTCACGCCCCAGGGGCGGCCGACGCCCCACGGCTCCTCGGCGAGCACCCGGCCGCCGTACTTCATCGAGACGGTGTAGTCGCCGTGCGCTCCGGCCGACAGATCGACGGGGAGTTTGATCTCCGCCTTCCCGCCGGGTGCGATCGTGCCGTTGAACTGCTGGTCGTCCCACTGCGGCGCGAACACCCCGTGGGAGGTGCCGACTTGGAACACGGGGTTCTTGACGGGGGACGAGCCGGCGTTGCCGACGGTGAAGACCAGCGTGCGGGACGGAGGTGCCCCGAACCAGGTCAACAGCCCGCTAGAACCGTCCAGTCGGGTGTCGGAGAGGACCGACAGCCGTCCGGTCGAGGGTTCCGCGGGGAGTGGTTCGACCGCATGGCCCGCCACCTGGAGCACCGCGTCCGCCGACGCGCTCGCGCCCGTCACCGTCGCCACATGCACCACGCACGGGCACGGCACCGGCGGCTCGGACACCGGCAGCTTCTTGCTGAAGACGCCCTTGGCGTCGGTCGTGACGGCCCTGCCGTCCGCGTTCGCACAGGAGTTGGTCCCGCCGATCACCCCGCGCGCGGGCGTGGCCTGTCCGCAGATCAGCATCATCAGCAGGGCGTGCGCCCGCCAGCCGCTACCGGAGACGGTGATCGAACCGCCCGTCCCCGCCTGCGACTTGGAGAGCTTGACCGCGGGGCCTGCCGCGGCGACAGCAGGCGTCGCCCCCGCCAACGGCAGCAGAAGCAGCGCGAGCACCGCCACCAGCGCCGGAATCCGCACCTTGCCGCTCACGTCACCGCTCCCGTCAACTCGACTTCCGTACGCGGGTGTTCGGACGACCCGTCTCCCTCATCCGTACGGCGCCGACGGCGTCGTAGTCGTAGGAGTCGGGTGAGAAGCAGTGCGGCCCCTGCCGTCAGCGCGACCCCGATCCCCGCCACCGCGCCCCAGGGCACGAACCGTGCCGACGCGGTCGCCGTGGCGTGCGCGCCGGCCGTCGTCGTGACCGTGAGGTGGATGTCGACCGCGTCCAGGGCGGGGTGGTCGGGCCAGGGCTCGGTGAGCTTCAGGCGTTGGCCTGGGGGCAGTTGGACCGGGAGGGTGCGCGCGGGGCGGTCGAGGAGGGTGCCCAGGATGCCGGTGGCGTGGACGGCCAGTTTCGGGGTGAGGGGTGTGGTGCCTCGGTTGACCAGGTCGTAGGTGATGCGGTCGCCGTGGACGGCCATGTGCTCGATGGTCAGTGCGGACAACCTGGGTCCGGCGATGTGGAGTTGGAGTCGTACCGTCGCCGCCCGGCCCTCCGCGTCCCGCGCGACGATCGTGCCGGTGCGGTCGCCCGGGGTGGCGGTCGCGGGGACGTTCACGGTGAACGGGATGTCCGCGCGGGTGCGGGCCGGGACCCGAACTCCCGTGCCGGCGAAGGTGATCGGGACGCCTGTGCCGTGGAGTCGTACGGTGACCGGCCGGGTGGTCGGGTTGCTCACGGACACCGTGTCCTGGAGGGTCGTGCCGGGGTCGCCCTCCGCGTAGAACGTCGGGCGGCCGCCGCCCGCGGGCGCGAGGGACCAGCCCTCGGCGGCTGTCGCGGTCGGCGCGGCCGTCAGGAGGGCGAGGAGGGACAGGCACAGGACACGGGCGGTCGACGACAGCATGGGCGGCTCCACGGCGGTCTCGCGGGGGCTGTCAACGGCGGGCGCGGGCCGTCTGGTTGCGCCGGGTCAGCCACAGGGTGCCCGCCGCGCCCGCGAGGAGGACCGTGCCGCCGAGCGTGCCGAGGGCGATGACCGAGTCGTCGGGGCCGGTCTTCGGGAGCGAGCCGCCGGAGTCCGTACCGGTGCCCGAACTGGTGGAACCCGTCGAGCCGGTCGACCCCGACGATCCGCTCGCCGCCGTCACGTCCAGCGTGAGGGACGGGCCGGGGCTGTTGGTGGGGGTGCAGGTCGTCGTCGTACCGAGGGCCTTGATGGTGAGAACGGCCGCCGTGAACGTGACCTTGCCGGACGCCTTCGGGGTGTACGTGCCCGTCAAGTCGTTGATTTTGATGGGGGTGTTGGCGGGGATCGCGGCCTGGTTCGCCGGGCCCGACACCGAGACCGTGCCGCTGTCGGCGCCGCCCACCTTGATGGTGGCGCTCGGGCTCATCGCGCCCTTGCCGAGTTCGACGGGGCTGGAGGAGACGCCCTTCTGCCAGGACATGGTGAGCTTGTAGCCGCTGCCGCTCTTGACACCCTTGATGTCGATCGGCGAGACGGCCGTCTTGACGCCGATCGGTGTCTGGCACTTGTAGTTGACATTGACGACGGAGGCCTCGGCTGCGGGGGCGGCCATGAATACCGCCGAGCCGGCCAGGGCCGCGACGGACGCGAGCGCTGCGGTTCGTTTCTGGTACGACACGGTCCCCTCATTCCCGACCGCCATTCCTGACGGCACATCAGATCGGCCGTCAAGGTACGCCCGGGGTCGTGAGGAGGGAAGACAAGGCGCACGCCGGAGTTGTGACGATCCGGCGTGCGCGAAGGGTGAGTCGAGTGGATGGGGTGACCGGGGGTAACCCGAGGTGGGCGTCAGCCGAGCAGGTCGGGCACACCCCAGCGGCGCAGCACCTCGGGCACCACGACCGTGCCGTCGGCCCGCTGATGCTGTTCGAGGATCGCGGGCAGGAGCCGGCTGGTGGCGAGGCCCGAGGCGTTGAGCGTGTGCACGTACGCCGTCTTGCCGCCGTTCGCCGGGCGGTAACGGATGCCACCGCGCCGGGCCTGGTACTCGCGGCTGTTCGACACCGAACTGACCTCTGTGTAGGCGCCGAGGCTGGGCAGCCAGACCTCCACGTCGTACGTCTTGGCCTGGGCGGGGCTGGTGTCCCCGGCGGCGAGTTTGGTGACGCGATAGTGCAGGCCGAGGCCGGCGACCAACTCCTCGGCGCGGGCGAGGAGTTCGAGCTGCGCCGCGTCCGAGTCGGCGGGGCGCGCGAACTGGAACAGCTCGACCTTGTTGAACTGGTGGCCGCGCAGGGTGCCCCGGTCGGCGGTGCGGTGGCTGCCGCTCTCCTTGCGGTAACAGGGCGTGTACGCCACGTACTTGCGCGGCAGTTCGCCCTCGTCGAGGGTCTCGCCGCGGTGCAGGTTGACCAGCGCGGTCTCGGCGGTCGGCAGCAGGAACCGCTCCGGGCGCCCGTCCTCGCCCGCCTCCACCACGAACACCTCGTCGGCGAACTTCGGGAACTGCCCAGCCGTATAACCGGCTTCGTAGGTGAGCAGATGCGGCGGGAGCACGAACTCGTAGCCCGCTCGGCGGTGGCTGTCGAGGAAGTGGTTGAGCAGGGCCCACTCCAGTGCGGCGCCGTCGCCCCGGTAGATCCAGTGGCCGTTGCCGGCGAGGGCGGTGCCGCGCCGGTAGTCCACGAGGCCGAGATCCTGGGCGAGTTGGACGTGGTCACGGCGGTCGGCGAGGTCGGGTGGCGGGGTGCCTACGGTCCGTACGACCTCGTTGTGCTCCTTGCCGCCCGCGGCCACGTCCTCGTCCGGGAGGTTGGGCAGGGCGTCGAGGAACTGCTGGTGTTCGCGGGCAAGTTGGGCGAGTTCGACTTCGGCCTCGGTGACCTGGTCGGCCAAGGCCGTGGCGGTGGCCTGGAGTTCGTCGGCGGGGGTGCCCGCCCGTTGTCGTACGGCGATCTCCGCCGAGACACGATTGCGCTCGCCGCGCAGTCGCTCCACGGTCGTGCGGGTGTCCCGGAAGCGGGCGTCGAGGGCGAGGAAGCCCGGGATGTCCACGTCCACGGCGCGCTTGCGCAGGGCCTCGCGGACCTGCTCGGGCCGCTGTCGGATGAGGGTGACGTCGAGCATCGGATGCGCTCCGTCCGGTCGGCCGGGGCACCTGATCGCCCCGGGGGTGATCCCTCGGGGCGTGGGCGAGAGGGTGCTCGCGGTGCCACCACGCCTTCACCGGCCACGGCGTCGTACGCACACGTGCTCGTACGGCCGTAGAACGGTCTCGTTCGGGCCCGATGACGGGGGCCGGCCGGCGGGGCATGGGGTCCGTCCGGACGACGGGCCGTTCCTCCCCGCGCTCGGGAGGGGATTCGCCCGGGGTGCGAGGCCGCCTTCACAGCAACGGCGACTCTCTCGGCTCGCGGGACCCGGGGTACTCGTCTCCGTCAGCGCGTTGGGGACGAGCGTAGGGCCGGGTCGGGGCGCGGGAAAACGAATTTCGCGACGGGCAGGGGGCCTACGCGGGCGCGCCCAGCTCCGCCCATACCGTCTTGCCGGTGACTCCGGGGGTGCGGACGACCCCCCAGTCCATGCACAGCCGCTGCACGATGAACATGCCGTGGCCGCCGGGGCGGCCCGCGCGGTGCGGGGTTCTGGGGGCGGGCTGGCCCGTGCCGCGGTCGGAGACCTCGACGCGGATCACCTTGTTGTCGCAGCTGATCCGCATCTCGTCGGGACCTTCGGCGTGCAGGCAGGCGTTGGTGACCAGTTCGGAGACGACGAGGAGCACGTCCTCGGCGGCGGCCCGCCGGTCGGCGCCGTCGGCGGGCAGCCAGCCCCAGGCGTAGAGGGCCTGGCGGGCGAAGTCGCGGGCCATCGGGACGACCCCGCTCTCGCCCGCGAAACTGAGCCTGCGGGCATGCCGGCCCGCGGACGGTTCCGCGCCGTCCACGGCGGGCGGCACGGAAGCGCCCCCGGCGGGCGTCGCCGAAGCGCCACCGGGCTCCGGGCGGTCGCCCGGCGGGTAGGGCCGGGTGGTGCTCATCAGCGCTTCACCTCACCGATTCACCGGTTCACGATTCAAGAGTCGGTACGTGTTCAAGAGTCAGTACGTGTTGCAAGAGCCAGTACGTGGATCAGGAGCATTTTGGTCGCTCCGGTTCCCGACAGGTTCAGATGTTCTCCTGCCCGAGCGAACCGGCAAAACACCCTTTACTCGGCAGGGTTCAGTCGGACTCGTCGGCGAGGGCCGCCCCGAGGGTGTCGTGGACGGTGAAGACCGCGTCCGCTCCGGTGATCTCGAACACGCGCGCCACCGCGGGCTTCATCCCCGCGAGGTGCACTCCGCCGCCCGCGGCTTCCGCCTTCAGGCGCGCGCCGAGCAGTACGTTCAGGCCCGTGGAGTCGCAGAACTCCAGCCGTGAGCAGTCCACGACGAGCCGTGCGTACCCATGGGTGAGCAGGTCCTCCAGTGGTTCACGCAACAGGTCGGCGGTGTGGTGATCCAACTCACCCGCCGGTGTCACGACAGCGCTGAGGCCCTGTTTCCGCACCTCGACCAGAAGCCGGCCAGACTGTGCGCTGCCGACCGTCCCGCGGTCCATGCCGTCTCTCTCTCCCGAGGTCGTGGCTGTTGACGTTCGCCCTGGAACACTACGCCTTCCTCACACTCTCCAACACCCGAACAATCGCCCACTAATGGACATATAGGTGCAGAGTGCACTTGCGGCGGGCTCCGGAAAGCGGATAGGGCTAGTAGAGACAAGTATTTGGACATTCGATACGACCGACCGACCGACACGACCGGCTTTGGAGGCGCCGCACTCCGCAGTGCACGCACCGGCTTCGGCAGCCATATGCCGAGAACGATGGAGGACGCCATGTCACCCCGGCTCGACGCATCGCCTACCCAGGCAGCGACGTCGACACCCCCACCGGCACAACTGGATCCCAATCCCATCATCGAGGGACTCCCCGAGATCCCCCCGTACGACGAGATCGGTGCCGTCGACGCACGGGCCCTCTCCAAGACTCTCTTCGCGCGGCTGGAGTCGCTCGAGGAAGGGACGTACGCGTACTCGTACGTCCGCAACACGCTCGTCGAACTCAACCTCGCGCTGGTCAAGTTCGCCGCCTCCCGCTTCCGCTCGCGCAGCGAGCCGATGGAGGACATCATCCAGGTCGGCACGATCGGCCTGATCAAGGCGATCGACCGCTTCGAACTCAGCCGCGGCGTCGAGTTCCCCACCTTCGCGATGCCGACCATCGTCGGTGAGATCAAGCGCTTCTTCCGTGACACCTCGTGGTCCGTGCGCGTCCCGCGCCGACTGCAGGAACTCCGGCTCGACCTGGCCAAGGCCGGCGACGAACTGGCCCAGCGACTCGACCGCGCCCCCACCGTGGACGAGCTGGCGGAGCACCTGAAGCTCTCCCGGGACGAGGTCGTCGAGGGCATGGCGGCGTCAAATGCCTACACGGCCAGCTCACTTGACGCCCAGCCCGAGGAGGACGACTCCGAGGGCGCGCTGGCGGACCGTATCGGCTACGAGGACCACGGGCTCGAAGGCATCGAGTACGTCGAGTCGTTGAAGCCGCTGATCGCCGAACTCCCGTTCCGGGACCGGCAGATCCTCTCCCTGCGGTTCGTCGCCAACATGACGCAGTCGGAGATCGGCGACGAGCTGGGCATCTCGCAGATGCATGTGTCGCGGCTGCTGTCGCGGACGCTGGTGCGACTGCGGAAGGCACTTACGGTCGAGGAGTAACCCTCCCCCGGCCGGCTGCTGTGTGCCGGTATCGCCTGTACTGAGCGCGGCGCGCGTGTGTGCGCCGCGCTCAGGCGTGCTCTGGCCGTACCCATCTCAGGCCGTACGGTTCCCGGGGTTACCCGCAGAAACCTCTTTCCCCACCGGTCGCCTTCCCTCACTATGGTCACCCGACAAACTGGCTGGTACGTCAGGACGGAACGGCACGGGTGCGAGGAGGCGGGTGAATGGTTCGCTCCGACGAGGGCGGCGGAACAGCCACTGACGCGTCCGACGCCCGGCTCACGGAGTTACTGCGCGCCGACACGTCCACGGTCTACACGGCCCTGCAGGAACTCCGCACCCGGCACCAGCCGTCCGTGCTCTCCTACGCCCGCCTGTGCACGACGAGCGAATCGGCGGCACGGCAGTTGGCGGCGCAGGCGTTCACCCTGGCGGCCCGCGAGACGGCACGCGGGGTGGACCCGGCCGTCCCCTGGCGGTACCAACTCCTGCTGCTGACAGGGCGGGTGGCCGCGTCGTGGTCCCAGGACGACCGCTCGACCGGCCTGGACCCCGGCCTCCTCCTGCTCCTGAACACGACGGACCCGGCACCGTCCATGCTCCCGGCGTTCCTCTCGCTCCCCTCCCGCACACAGGGCCTGGTCTGGTACGGCATCGTCGAGCAGGAACCAGAAACGGTGACCGCCGCCTACCTCGGCCTCACCCGCGAAGACGTCGTCCACGGCACCGGACCGGCCCTCCAGTCCATGGCCCAGGCCTGCCTGAAGTCCCGCCTGGCCGCCTCCGACGACCCGCGCTGCGGTGACTTCCGGCGCCTGATCGAGGAGTCGGTACGCCCCGACAACCCCCGCGACAGCGCCGACCTGCGCGCGCACATGGCGCAGTGCGTCCACTGCACGGGCGCGTACGAGGAACTGACGGCGCTGCGGGACGCTCCGCGGGCGACGCTGGCGGAGGGGTTGCTGGCGTGGGCGGGGGCGTCGTATGCGAGGAGGGGTCGGGAGGAGGTGAGGGGCAACGCCGTTGGGACTCCGGCGAGTTGGTCGCCCTCGCGTCGACTGGTGCTGGCTTCGGCGGCGTTGGGGGTGGCGTTGGTGCCGCTGTTGTTCTTTTTGCTGCGGCCGGGTGGGTCGACGGCGCGGTCGAGTTCGGCGGCGGGGGTGGTGGCGATTCCGTCGAGTCCGTCCGAGGTGACGGTGACGGCGACGGTCCCGGTGACGCCGTCCGTGTCCCCGTCCAAGTCGCCGTCTCCGACGGGGAGTTCGAAGCCGACGCGTTCCGTGAGCGCGACGCCCTCCCCGACTCCAACGACTCACGCACCCAACGGCACGTACGCCCAGGTCGTGAACGTCTCCACGGGCCGGTGCCTGGACATCCGGGACGGCGACCTGACGGAGGGCACGGATGTGATCACGGCCGCCTGCTCCTCGTCCAACACCCAGTTGTGGCGGGTGGATTCGGCCCGCGGGGTGGTGCAGTCGGGCGCCGACTCCGACCTGTGCCTGGACAGCCGGGGGTCCGTGGACAAGGGCGTCGGCATCTGGGAGTGCGATTCGGTGGACGGGAGTCACGGCGAGAACCTGAGGTTCACGGTGGACGGGGACGGGGTGATCCGCCCGGCGATCGCGATCTTGACGGGGATGACGCCGGCGGACGGCGACGGGGTTTCGCTGGTGCCGTTGAGCGGGGGCGCGGAGCAGCGGTGGCGGGCGGGGTGAGGGGGACTGCCGTCGGACGGGTGTGCGGATGAGCCGTACCGGAGCGGTCGGTATCGGTGAGACTGGGCAGTCCGAACTGTGGCTCCGCCAAAGGGGAGTTGGGCATGACGGCACAGAACATCGACGAGGTCGTGGACGGGCTTGCCGGCATCGTGGGGGAGGCGACCCGCGCCGGTGACCGGATCGGATATTTCGCGGCCCTGTACCGACAGGTGACCGTCGAGATCCGTAAGGCCATCCACGAGGGGCAGTTCGAGGACGGTCCGCGGATGGACCGCTTCGACACGCTCTTCGGGAACCGTTACTTCGCCGCGCACGACGCGTGGCTCCGCGACCGGAGCGGGCCACGTTGCTGGCGCGTGACATTCGGGCTGCTGGAGGACGCCGACACCGTCATCGTCCAGCATCTGATCCTCGGCGTGAACGCGCACATCAACCTCGACCTGGCCGTCGCCGCCGCGGGGACCGACCCCGGCAAGGACATCCAGGCGCTACGGCACGACTTCCTGCTGATCAACGACATCCTGGCGCGGGTGGTGCTGGCGGTGCAGGACTCGGTCGACGCGGTGTCACCACTCCTGTCCCTCCTGGACCGGGTCGGCGGCCGCACCGACGAACAGATCCTCGACTTCAGCATCGTCCAGTCGCGCGCGGAGGCGTGGCACAACGCGGTGGTGCTGGCCGGGCAGAGTGAGGGTGAGCGCGCGGCGACCATCGAACGCCTCGACATCCGGGCCGCGGTGCTGGCGCGGCTGATCGCCCGCCCGGGGGCGTTGGTCCGCCCGGCGCTTGAGCTGATCCGCCACACCGAGAGCGATGACGTGGCGGGGGTCATCGCTCACCTGGACAGCGCTGTGCGGTGAACAACTCCGTCGCGTCGGCGATCGCGTGGGAGCGGTCGAGCCAGGTGGCGAGTTCGTCGGGGGCGGTGGCGGTGAGGATGCGGTCGCGGGTGGGGGTGGGGGTGGGGACGTCGATCTGACGCAGTTGGACGACGCGATCAACGATCTAGGCGGCGTCCAGGTCACACCACACGTACTTGCCGCGATGCCCGTTCCTCGACAACGGCTGCCACCCCCAGGCGGTGTCCGCGACGCGGATGAGGCCGTGCACGGTGAGGACCAGGCGCAGGGTTCGGCGGCAGACGGTGACTGCACGGCGGTCGTGCGGGACGGAGAGGCAGTACTCCCAGGGTTCCGGCTCGGGTTGGGTTTCGGTTTCGGGCATGCGGCAGCTCCGGGGCGGTGGGTGTTGGGTGCGCGCGGTGGCATTGCCGCAGCCGTCATGGCAGGACGAAGCGGTGCGCTTCCGCAGCGTGTACGTGGCATCACCGACAGTAGGGTGTAAATTCATACCCTCGCAACCGCCTCGCGTAATCTGACCCCCCGAACGAGGAGTCCCAGAGAGGCAGTTACTCGGATGACCATGCGGAACCAGCCCACCGCTCGACACGTGCGCCTGGGTTCCGAGCTGCGCAAACTGCGGGAGGCCGCAGGCAAGCCGGCCAAAGAGATCGCCGGGCTCCTTGGGTCGAGTTCGGCACACATGAGCCAGATCGAAGCCGGTAGTTCAGCGATCAGTAAGGAACGGCTGCGCAGACTGGCGGCCCACTGCGCCTGCACGGACGAGGAGTTGATCGAGGCCCTGGTGGTGATGGCGACCGAGCGCACACGCGGGTGGTGGGACGAGTACAAGGGAGTCCTGCCCCAGGTGAACCTGGACGTGGCCGAGGCAGAGCACCATGCGAAGTTCCTGCGGGAAGTCGTCATCACGCACGTCCCCGGGCTGCTCCAGACACCGGACTACGCGCGGGCGGTCTTCGGGTACATGCGTCCGGAGCTCCCCGAGAGCGAGCTGGCACCCCGGGTGGACCACCGGATGAAACGGCGAGCCGTCATCGAAGGCGACAACCCGACGCCGTACGAGACGATCATTCACGAGTTCGCGTTGCGAATCCGCGTGGCCGATCGCCAGGCGTCCATCGCTCAACTCCGCCGCATCCTGACCGAGATCGAGGAGGGACACGCCACCGTTCGCGTCATCCCGACCGACCAGGACGGCTTTGGCGGTGCCGACGCCTCGATGATGCACATGGGCGGCCCACTGCCCCGACTAGACACGGGGCTGCTCGACGCTCCCACTGGGACGATGTTCATCGATGCACAGGCGGAGTTGAATCGGCTCCGAACACTCTTCCGTAGGGTACAAACGGCGTCGCTGGACCCCACGGCGTCACGAGACCTCATCCACCGTTTGGTGAAGGAGCTGTGAGGCACGCCATGACCCATGCCCTGCACTGGCAGAAGTCCACCTTCTCGGGCGGCGGCGAAGGCAACACCTGCGTCGAACTCGCCGCCACCCCCACCACCCTCCACCTCCGCGAAAGCGACACCCCCGACACCGAACTCACCACCACCGCAACCCCGTTGACCCACCTCATACGCGGCGTGAAGTCGGGCCTGTTCCGCACAACCTGACGCCCCTCACCAACTCCGGGGCCACACCGCCCGACATACGATGCCGAGATGCACGAGGACGCCCCCCGACACGCCCGCGCCCTCCTGATCAACGGCACGGTCGGCGTGGGCAAGACAACCGTCGCCGAGGCGGTGGGCGACCTCCTCACCGACGCCGAAGTCCCTCACGCCGTGCTGGACCTCGACTGGCTGAGCAACTCGTGGCCCACACCTCCCGGCGACCGGTTCAACTTCGCCATGCTGGTGCGAAACCTGCGGAGCGTCGCAGGTCACTACCTCGACGCAGGAGCGACGCACCTCGTACTCGCCGGCGTGATCGAGGAACAGGCCGAGCGGAAACAACTGGCCGACGCCGTAGGTGTCGACCTCACGGTGTGCCGACTCCGCGCCGAACTGCCGTTCATCCACCAGCGTTTGACCCACCGTCATGGCAGCGAGACCGAGGCACTGCAATGGCACCTGCACCGCTCCGGTGAACTGGACGGCATCCTCAGCCGCGCCGCAGTCGACGACTTCACCATCGACACCGGCACAGGCTCCGTCACCGACATCGCCCTGTCCGTGATCAGGGCGGCCGGCTGGCAATGATCACCTGACGCCCCACTACCCAACGGCACCCCCGTAGAAGGACCGGTGAGGACCCACATGTCCCAGGCCAGACACTGGCAGAAGTCCACCTTCTCCGACGGCGGCGACGGCAACACCTGCGTCGAACTCGCCGCCACCCCCACCACCCTCCACCTCCGCGAAAGCGACACCCCCGACACCGAACTCACCACCACAGCAGGCCCGTTGACCCAGCTCATAAGCAGCGTAAAGTCGGGCCTGTTCCTCAGCGAAGGATGATCGGGTTGCTCAGAGCCGCCATGCCCCCACCGGGGTGACGCACCTCGACTCGGACGAACGCTGCCGACTCCGCCGCGCCGGTACGCCACTCCAGCGTGCCCACTCCCGCAGCAGGCAGCGAACCAACGTGGACCTCTCCCGCCCCGGTGTGAAAACTGACCACCCCTGAAGGCACACCCCGCACGCCCACCCGAGCCACGACCGGTTCGTCACAGCTCTCCAACTGCCCACCGACACCGACTCGCTGAGCACCGGCAGAGACCGTGAACGACAACTCGACGGCGGCAGACTCGGCGATCCAACTCCGCCCGGCACGAATCCCGGCGAGCACCGCATCCGTACTCAACTCCTCGGCCCGCACAACGGTCTGCGGGATACCAATCTGGCCGGACAGATGGGTGTCGCTGTTCCCCATCGCCGGCCGCCACCGGCCCCCACGGATCCCCGCGTCCAGACCACGCCCCCACTCCGCCAGCGCCGCCTCGTTGTCCGCCTGCCAGGGCAGGTCCGAACTCCACGGCCCGTTCCAGACCTCGACCACGTCGAACCCCTGATACGGATACATGAACGTGCCCGAGTCGTACGGCGCGTGCGGATGGGCCACCACACACAGCCCACCCACCCGATGGACTTCGTCGAGATGCCGGTCGACCAGCCCGTCCCCCGCGCCGTACCGCCACTCGACCACCTGCCCCGGCCGGACACCCAGCGCAAGCCAGTGTCCGGTCCGGGTGGTGACCTCTTGGCCGAGGACGACCAGCAGATCGTCACCGGCGTAGCGACCCCAAACGCCATGCGTGTCCGCGTTGTTGTGCTCGGTGGCCGCCAGAAAATCCAGCCCCGCCGCACGCGCCTCGCCGGCAAGGCGTTCCGGCGTCAGCTCACCGCCGTGCGAGGACATCGAGTGCACGTGACAGTCGCCCCGGTACCAGCCGCCTCCCCGACCGGCCACCCGCTCCACGCCCGGCATGCTCCTCCTTGCTCCACCCGGTCAGGCGGCGTCGAGGGCTGCGGTGATCTTGCGGACCATCTCCACCATGACGGGGCTGGGCTCGCCCTTCTTGGGTCGGACGGCCGCTTCGACCGCGACAAGGACGGTACTGCGGAAGTTGTCGGCCTCCGCCGGATCCTGCTTCTTGAGCAGGCCCATGGCCGTGGTCAGCGCCGGCAGCACCTGGTCGGCGATCTCGGCCACGGACTTGCCGTTCAGGTTCGCGATCTTCGTGTTCTCGGCGAGCACGTACCCGACCTGACCGGTCGCCGAGGCCAGGGCGAGGCTGCCCTGGGTGGCGATCCGATGGGGCGAGCCGACGGCGGCACCGGCGGCGGTGACCAACGTGATGGCGCCGTACGCGGCGGTACGCAGGGTGTTCTTGTCCTGGTCGGTGAGGGTGATGGCCATGATGGTGTGCTCCTCGGCTCTGCGTCGCGCGGCCCCGGATCGGGGCTCGCGTCTGTGGAACAGAGCCTGCGCCCACCCGGTTTCACGACGGCCTCAGCGCGCTTTCAGCCGACGCGCGGACAACGGCATGCGCTGAAAGCGAGTTGAGAACACGCCTCTCAGCGATCGACCACCCAGCGCGCGTCCACAGGCCAGGACCCCGTGCCGACGATGTGCTCCACGATCCTGAACGCCTCGTCGATCCGCACGGTGTCCCCGTCCGGGTACTCGTCGTGCTGCCCGTCGGCAAGAACGAACCCCGCGCTCGACCCGTCGGCTCCCGGATCCACGGCATGCTCGCCGGGGTCGCCCTCTCCGGCCAGCAGCATCACCATCGCCCGCTCCGCATTCGTCACGAAGGCCAACGACCGCCCGGCCGAACTGGTCAGCCAGGTCTCACGATGCCCGTCGTCGATCCGCGCCCGCAGAATCTCCCGAACCGCCTCGGAGGGCACAGCCACGGCTCCGCCGTCATCGATCGTCCATGACTCGATCATGAGCACGACGATCTCACGGACGGGTCAGTCGGTGGCCGCTGCGGCAGCACTGGTCAGGCCACCCGCGTCCCCCGCCGCCACACCCCACTCACCAACGGCACCCCCGGCCGATAAGCCAGGTGCACATGGCTCGGCGCATCCAGCAGAACCAGATCCGCACGCGCCCCCACCGCCACCCGCCCCACATCATCCCGTCGCAACGCCGCCGCCCCACCCGCCGTGGCCGACCACACCGCCTCGTCCGGAGTCATCCCCATGTCCCGTACCGCGAGCGCAATGCAGAAGGGGACGGACGACGTGAAGGACGAACCCGGGTTGCAGTCCGTCGACAAGGCCACCGTGACGCCCGCGTCCAACAGGCGGCGCGCGTCCGGCCATTCCGCGCGCGTCGAGAACTCGGCGCCGGGGAGCAACGTCGCGACCGTACGGCCGCTCGCCAGCGCGTCCACGTCCGCGTCCGTCAGATGCGTGCAGTGGTCCGCGCTCGCCGCGTCCAGTTCTACGGCGAGTTGGACGCCGGGGCCGTAGGAGAGCTGGTTGGCGTGGATGCGCGGGTGCAACCCCTTCGCCCGCCCCGCCGTGAGGATCGCGCGCGCCTGGTCGCCGTCGAACGCGCCCTTCTCGCAGAAGACGTCGATCCAACGGGCGTGCGGGGCACAGGCGTTGAGCATCTCGCCGGTGACCAGTGCCACGTATGCGGCGGGGTCGTCGGCGTAGTCCGGGGAGACGATGTGCGCACCGAGGTACGTCACCTCGTCCGTGTGCGCGGCGGCGATGCGCAGCGCGCGGGACTCGTCGGCGACCGTCAGGCCGTAGCCGGACTTCGTCTCGAAGGTGGTGGTGCCCTGGCGGAGCGCCTCGTCCAGGTAACGGGTGAGGTTCGCCTCCAGTTCCGCGTCGCTCGCCGCGCGCGTCGCCGCGACCGTCGTACGGATGCCGCCCGCGCTGTACGCCCGCCCGGACATGCGGGCGTTGAACTCCTGGGTGCGGTCGCCCGCGAAGACGAGGTGGGAGTGGGAGTCCACGAAGCCCGGCAGGACCGCCCTCCCACCGGCGTCGACCCGATTGTCAGTGGCGGGTGCTTTGCTTGATTCACCGGTCCAAGCGATGCGGTCGCCGTCGATGACGACGGCCGCGTCCTGGATCAGACCGAGAGGGGAACCGTCACCGAGGGAGGGGTCGTTGGTGACCAGCGTGGCGATGTTGGTGATGACAGTGGTGCTGCTCATCGTGTCCTCGTGGGTGCGGGGGAGCGTGTCCTCGTGGGTGCGTGGGTCGGCGATCGTCTCTACGCACGCAGGGCTTCGACCGCCTGCGCGAGCGCTTGCGGCACATCCGGTACGAGCGCGTGCGCCCCGTCGCGTACGACGTGCCGCCCGCCCACGATCGTGTGCCGTACGTCCGCTGCCGTCGCCGCGAATACGGCCGTCTCGGCGCCGAGCCTGGGCACCGGGCCTGCCGTCCTGACCGAGTCGAGCGCGATGGTGGTGAAGTCCGCGAGCGCGCCTGCCTCGAGAGTGCCCGCTTCGGCCCAGCCCAGCGCCGCGTGGCCGTCGGCCGAGGCTGCGCGGAGCAGGGCCGCCGCCGTCCAGTGACCCCGGGTTCGGGTGCGCAGGCGTTCGTTCAACTCCATTGCGCGGGCCTCTTCCAGCAGGTCGATGACCGCGTGACTGTCCGAGCCGAGGGAGAGGGGGGAACCGGCTCGCTGGAGGGCTACGGCGGGGCCGATGCCGTCCGCCAGGTCGCGTTCCGTCGTCGGGCACATGCAGGTGCCCGTGCCGGTCGAGCCCAGCAGCGCGATGTCCTCGTCCGTGAGGTGGGTGTTGTGGACGCCGGTGGTGCGGGGGCCCAGCACTCCGTGGTCGGCGAGGAGCCGGGTCGGCGTGCAGTCGTGGGCGGTGCGGCAGGCGTCGTTCTCGGCGGTCTGCTCGGACAGGTGGACGTGGAGCGGGGCCCGCCGCTCCTCGGCCCAGCGGGCCACCGTCGCCAACTCCCGTGCGGGCACGGCCCGTACGGAGTGGATGGCGGCACCGATCCTTGCGTGATCCCGTTCCTTGAGAAGTGAACAGCGTTCCGCCCAGGCGTCCGCGCTTCCGTCGGAGAAGCGCAGCTGGTGGCGGTTGGGGGGCTGTCCGAAGCCGGAGGAAAGGTAGGCGGTGTCGAGGAGGGTGATGCGGATACCGGCTTCGGAGGCGGCGGCGATGAGGGCCTCGCCCATGGCGTTGGGGTCGGCGTACGGGGTGCCGCCGTGCGCGTGGTGCACGTAGTGGAACTCGCCGACCGCCGTGATCCCGGCCAGCGCCATCTCGGCGTACACCGCGCGGGCGAGTGCGTGGTAGGTGTCCGGGGTGAGCTGGTCTGCGAAGGAGTACATCAGCTCGCGCCAGGTCCAGAAGGTGCCGGAGCCGACCTGGACGGTGCCGCGCAGGGCGCGGTGGAAGGCGTGGCTGTGGGCGTTGGCGAGACCGGGGAGGGTGAGGCCGCGGAGGATCTCGGCGCCGGGGGGCGGACCCTCGATGCCCGTGCGGACGGCCGCGATCCGTCCGTCACTCACCTCCAGGGCTACGCCCGGCTCGACGTTGGTGTCGAGCCAGGCGTGTTCCAGCCAGTACGTCCGCGTGGTGGGGTGCGTCACCTGCAGGCCAGCCCTTCCAGTACGTCGGCGAGTGCGGTCACCCCGGCCACGCAGTCGTCCTCGGCCGCGAACTCGGCCGGGGAGTGCGAGACGCCCGTGGGGTTGCGCACGAACAGCATGGCGGTCGGGATGCTCCCGGAGAGGATTCCGGCGTCGTGTCCGGCACCGGTGCCGAGGACGGGGACGTTCAGGTGTGTGTCCTCGCCGGTCTTCCCCAGGACTCGGGCGAGTTCGTCGCGCAGGGCGTGGTCGAACTCGACGACCGGGGTGAAGGACTCCCGGACGATGTCGAGTTCGATGCCGTGCGCCTCCGCGTATTCGCGGGCCGCCTTCTCGACGCCGGTGACCACCGTGTCCAGGGTGTCCTGATCGGCGGCGCGGGAGTCGAGCCAGCCGCGCACCAGGGAGGGGATGGCGTTGACGCCGTTCGGTTCTACGGCGATCTTCCCGAACGTGGCCACGGCGCCCGCGAGTTGGGCCTCGCGACGGGCGGCGAGAACGGTCTCGGCGTACGACAGCATCGGGTCGCGGCGGTCCACCAGCCGGGTGGTGCCGGCGTGGTTGGCCTCGCCCCGGAAGTCGAACCGCCACCGCCCGTGCGGCCAGATGGCGCTGGCGATGCCGACCCGGTCGCCGGACAGGTCGAGGGCGCGGCCCTGTTCGACGTGGAGTTCGACGAAGGCGCCGATGCGGGCGAGTCGTTCGGGGTCGGGGCCGATGGCGTCGGCGTCGTAGCCTGCCGCCGCCATGGCCTGCGGGAGGGTGACCCCGTCGCCGTCGGTCAGCCTGTGCGCCTGCTCGACGGTGAGCTGCCCGGCGGTCAGCCGTGACCCGACGCAGGCGAGCCCGAAGCGGGCTCCCTCCTCGTCACCGAAGTTGACGAGGGCGAGCGGCTTGGTGAACTGCGCTCCCCTGCCCCGCAGTTCGTCGAGTGCGGCGAAGGACGACACGACGCCGAGGGGACCGTCGAAGGCCCCACCGTCCGGCACCGAGTCGAGATGCGACCCGGTGACGACGGCGTCCCCGGCGGCGGGGTCACCCAGCCAGGCCCACTGGTTGCCGTTGCGGTCGAGCTCGTAGGTCAGGCCGCGTGACTCGGCCTGTGCCTTGAACCAGTCCCGGCACTCGGCGTCGGCGGCCGTCCAGGCGAACCGGCGATAGCCGCCGGAGTCGGGGTGCCGGCCGATGGGGAGCAGCTCGCGCCACATCTCGTGGAAGGAGTCACCGGCCACCAGAGCCGCGCCGGCACCGGCACTCACGCCCGAAAACACACCCGCACCCGGCGACGAGAGACCCGCCCCCGCCGAAGAGCTGCCGCCCCGCTCATCTCCCGGAAGGGTCACGCGTCTCCACCCTCGCGCATCGGCACCCGCACACCCCGCTCGTCCGCGACCCGCTCCGCGATGTCGTAGCCGGCGTCGACGTGCCGGATGACGCCCATGCCGGGGTCGTTGGTCAGCACGCGGCGGAGCTTCTCGCCCGCGAGCTTCGTGCCGTCGGCCACCGAGACCTGGCCCGCGTGGATGGAGCGGCCCATGCCGACGCCGCCGCCATGGTGGATCGACACCCAGGACGCACCCGACGCCACATTCACCATCGCGTTCAGCAGCGGCCAGTCGGCGATCGCGTCGGAGCCGTCGAGCATGGCCTCGGTCTCGCGGTAGGGCGAGGCGACGGAGCCGGAGTCGAGGTGATCGCGGCCGATGACCAGCGGGGCGGCCAACTCACCGCTCGCCACCATGTCGTTGAAGCGTTCGCCGGCCTTGTCGCGCTCGCCGTAGCCGAGCCAGCAGATGCGAGCCGGGAGGCCCTGGAAGTGGACCCTTTCGCCCGCCATCTTGATCCAGCGGTGCAGGGACTCGTTCTCCGGGAAGAGGTCGAGGATCGCCTTGTCCGTCTTGTGGATGTCGGAGGCCTCGCCGGACAGGGCGGCCCAGCGGAAGGGGCCCTTGCCCTCGGAGAAGAGGGGGCGGATGTAGGCGGGGACAAAGCCGGGGAAGGCGAACGCCCGCTCGTATCCGGCGAGTTGGGCCTCGCCGCGGATCGAGTTGCCGTAGTCGAAGACCTCGGCACCGGCGTCCATGAAGCCGACCATCGCCTCGACGTGCTTGGCCATGGACTCACGGGCGCGGACGGTGAAGCCCGCCGGGTCCTTGGCGGCGGCGTCGGCCATGTCGTCGAAGTCGATGCCGATGGGGAGATACGCCAGCGGGTCGTGGGCCGAGGTCTGGTCGGTCACGATGTCGATGGGGGCGCCCTCGGCGAGCATCTGCGGGAGCAGCTCCGCCGCGTTGCCGAGGAGGCCGATGGAGAGCGGGCGGCGGGCGTCGCGGGCCTCGACGGCGAGCTGCAGGGCGTGCGCGAGGGAGTCCGCGCGCACGTCGAGGTAGCGGTGCTCGATGCGGCGTTCGATGGCGCGCGGGTCGACGTCGATACAGATCGCGACGCCGTCGTTCATGGTCACGGCGAGGGGCTGGGCGCCGCCCATGCCGCCGAGGCCGGCCGTGAGGGTGATGGTTCCAGCGAGGGTGCCGTTGAACTTCTTCGCGGCGACGGCGGCGAAGGTCTCGTAGGTGCCCTGGAGGATGCCCTGGGTGCCGATGTAGATCCAGGAACCGGCGGTCATCTGGCCGTACATGGTGAGCCCGAGGGCCTCCAGGCGCCGGAACTCCTCCCAGTTGGCCCAGTCGCCGACCAGGTTGGAGTTGGCGATGAGGACGCGCGGCGCCCACTCGTGGGTCTGCATGACGCCGACCGGGCGGCCGGACTGCACGAGCATCGTCTCGTCCTGCTTGAGGGTGCGCAGGGTGCGGATCATGGCGTCGTAGGAGCGCCAGTCGCGGGCGGCCTTGCCGGTGCCGCCGTAGACGACGAGCTTGTCGGGGTGTTCGGCGACCTCGGGGTCCAGGTTGTTCTGCAGCATCCGCAGGGCGGCTTCCTGCTGCCATCCCAGGGCGCTCAGTTCCGTACCGCGCGGTGCTCGTACGGGGCGGGGTCCTGACATGGTCTGCCTCCTAGCGGACTGCGATCAGCGGATGTCCACGGCGCGTCTTTACTGTGGTTATTCACATCCTGGCGTTCTGAATAGAACTAGTCAATACATCGAGGCCCCGATGTGGGCAGGCTCCGAGTGTTTGGCTGGATGTAACGACCACGGGCAACGACACGACGGGGGACGCAGTGAACGACGTACACCAGGGTCACACGGACGGCGCCGAGCGGACCGCGCGCCGGGACCAGGCGGTGCGGGCCGCCGTGGAGCAAGGGCTCCTGGGACCCGGCGCCCCCATCGCCGCGCTGCTCGACGTCACCGGTATCCGGGAGTCCGCGGCGGCGCTGCGGGCGGCGTTCGACGAGGTGACCGCGCCGGGGACGCCGGTGCTGCACGCGTTCGCCGTGAAGGCGAGCCCGCTGGTGCCGGTGCTGCGGCTGCTGCGCGAGGAGGGCATCGGGGCGGAGGTCGCGAGTCCGGGCGAGTTGGCGCTCGCGCGGGCAGCCGGCGTACGGCCGGAGCAGACCGTGCTGGACGCGCCCGCGAAGACGGCGGCGGAGTTGCGGGAGGCGCTGGCGCTGGGGATCGCGGTGAACGTCGACAATCCGCAGGAGTTGGAGCGGATCGACGCGCTCATGCGGTCCGCCACCAGCCGCTCCCCGCTCGGGATCCGGGTCAATCCGCAGATCGGCGGCGGGTCGATCGCCGCGCTCTCGACGGCCACGGCGACCTCGAAGTTCGGGGTGGCGCTGCGGGACGAGGGGGCGCGCGAGTGGGTGGTGCGGGCGTTCGCGGAGCGACCGTGGCTGACCCGGCTGCACGCGCACACCGGGTCGCAGGGCATCCCGCTGGCGTTGCTGGCGCGGGGCGTCGCGGAGACGTACGAGCTGGCGGAGGAGATCAACGCGCGGATCGGGCGGCCGCAGATCGACACCCTCGACATCGGCGGCGGCTTGGGGGTGAACTTCGGCTCGGACGCGACGACCCCGACGTACGCGCAGTACGCGCGGCTGCTGCGGGAGGCGGTGCCGGGGCTGTTCGACGGGCGGTACGGGCTGGTGACCGAGTTCGGGCGGTCGATGCTGGCCAAGCAGGGCACGGTGGTGGCCCGGGTCGAGTACGCGAAGAGCGCCGGCGGGCGGCCGATCGCGATCACGCACGCGGGCGTGCAGGTGGCCACGCGGACGGTGTACGCGCCGCAGTCGTGGCCGCTGCGGATCGCCGCCTACGACGGGAAAGGGCGGCCCAAGTCGGGGGCGGACGTGGTGCAGGACGTCGCCGGGCCCGCGTGCTTCGCGGGGGACCTGCTGGCCGAGGGGCAGGCGCTGCCCTTGCTGGAGCAGGGGGACTACGCGGCGGCGCTGGACACCGGGGCGTACTACTTCGCGGCCCACTACGCCTACAACTCCCTTGCCAGGCCCGGGGTTTACGGCTTCGTGCCGGACGGTTCCGGGGGCGTGGCGTTCGCGACCGTGCGGAAGCCGCAGACGGTGGCGGAGATCGTGGCCGAATCCGGAGGGGCGCACGCCGCCGCGCTCACCACCCTGCGCGCGCCTGGGCGCCGTTGACGCACACCGGTGCGAGCAGGGTTCAACTGACCCATGCAACTCGTCTGAAAACGGGGTCAGTTGACCCACCTTAGTCACTCGGGTGCATGTTCCACTGGAAAATGCCAGATCCCTCACCCCTCGGCCACACGGTGCGTAGCTTCGTCGTCACTCAGCCGAACCGCAGGCGGGAGGGGAGCCACGGTGCCCGGAATCGACGAGTGCTTACTGGAGGCCATGCGACTGCCCGGTGCCCGGGGAGCCGCGCTGGTCGACTGGACGAGCGGGCTGGCCCTGGGCGTCGTAGGAGAGTCGCCCGGGGGTGACCAGGAGGCCAGTGCGGCCGAGGCCGCGGAGCTGGCGCGGCTGGCGGCCGAGCACCGGGCGTTCGCGTCCGTCGGGGAGGACGGGGAGGAGGCCGACGATCCTCCGCTCGAGGATCTGATCGTCAGCAACCGGGACAGCTATCACGTGCTCCGGTTCGTGCGGACGTCGTTCGAGAGCAGTGTGTTCCTGCATCTGTGGCTGGCCCGCACGGAGGGCAATCTGGCGCTGGCCCGGATCCGGCTCGGCGAGATGGCCGGACGGCTGGTGCTGGGATGACCGCCGTCAGGACCACGCCGACCACACCGCCGCCCCGGCTGCCCGTACGGGACAAGGCCGCCGCCGGTGACCGCGGCTGGGGCGGGGTCTCGCCGATGCTGACGCGGCTCGCGGCGGAGGAGGCCACCGGGGTTCTCGTCCGCGAGCGCGGCAGTCTTCACCTCGTCGCGGGCCATGTGGTGCACGCCGAGAGCCCCTCCGCACCCGGTCTCGACCTGCTCCTCACCGCGCGCGGCACATTGCGCACCGAGGCCTGGCAGGCTGCCGCCGACGCGACCGACGACCGGCACGCCACGACCCGACTGCTGCTCGACCGCGGCCTGTTGAGTTCGGGAGCGCTGGAACTGTGCCATCTCGGGGCGCTGTACGACGCGGCGTACTTCGTGCTCGCGCCGAGCAGTACCCCGGGGCGTTTCCGGTACGGGGTCACGCATCCGGTCGGCGGGGTGCGGCCGGTTCCGGTGGCCACGCTGGAGCGCGAGACGCTGCGCCGCCGCGATCTGCTGCACCGCGTCTGGCCGGACGCGGCGACGGACGGCGCGCCGCTGGTGCGGGCCGAGCCCGTCGCTCCCCCGCCGGTCACCGCCCGGCAGGCGGCGGTACTGGCCCAGGTGGACGGCGTACGGACGGCGACGGACATCGCGCGGGCGCTGGGCCGGCGGGCGTTCCCCACGCTGCTGGACGTCCGGCGGCTGGTGTCGGCGGGGCTCGTGTCGCCCCGGCCGCCCGCGCCCGCCGCCGCGCCCTCGTCCGGCACCACCGGTCCCGACGGCACCCGTCCCCATGCCAGCCCTCCCCATGTCACCGACCCCGACATCACATTGCTGAAGAGGCTCAGGGATGCGCTGGAGGCCCTTTGAGTGGCAGCGAGCACGCGCCGAGAGGAGAGAGCCGATGGCCTCCGAGGCCGAGATCCTCGACGAGCTGCGCCGGTTGAGAGCCCGTGTGCCCCAGCTGACCGGGGCGCTGGCGGCGGGCGTCGACGGTCTCGTCCTGGCGCAGGACACCCCCGGCGTCGAGCCGGAGCGGGTCGCGGCACTGACCGTGACGGCGCTCGGCGTGGCCGTACGGATGGCGGACGCGACCGGGCAGGGCGACTTCCGCGAGCTGATCGTGCGCGGGGTCTACGGCTATGTCGCGACCTACGCGGCAGGCACGGGCGCCGTGCTGACCGTGCTCGCGCAGGACCGCGTCAACGTCGGCCGGCTGCTGCTGGAGGGCCGCCGCGCGGGGGCCCGGATCGGCGAACTGGTCGACGCCGAGGCGGCGGCCGCGGCCGAGGCCGAGGAACAGGCCGAAGCGGCGCCCGCCGAGGCACCCACCAAGACCACCACGGCACGAACGAGAACGGCGCGCGCACCACGCACCACCGCAACCACCAACGCGCGCACCACCACGGAAAGTTGAACGGACCCAAGGGAGCACTGTCATGGCCAACACCGAAACCTCGCTCAAAGAGGCGCTGACCTCCATCGAGGGCGCGACCGGCGTCGCACTCGTCGACTACACCAGCGGTATGGCGCTCGGCACGATGGGCGGCAGCAAGACCTTCGACCTCGGCGTCGCCGCCGCCGGGAACACCGACGTCGTGCGCTCCAAGATGCGCACGATGGAGCACCTCGGCCTGAAGGGCGAGATCGAGGACATCCTGATCACCCTGTCCAACCAGTACCACCTGATCCGCCTGCTCAAGGGACGCGGCGGCAACGGCCTGTTCCTCTACCTGGTGCTCGACGCCAACCGCGCCAACCTGGCGATGGCCCGCCACCAGCTGAAGAAGATCGAGGCGGACCTGGAGGTCTAGGCCCCCGGCTACGCGAAGACGTCGCTGCGGCGCGCCCCGCCCGGGGTCGCGTCGCCGGCGGCGATGCCCGTGGAGCGGTAGCCCTTGACCGGCTTGCCGGCGGGGGCGCCGTTGCGCTTGTCCAGCCAGTCCACGCGGATCCACAGCAGGACGTCGTCGGCCCGTTCCCGGCGGCCCAGCCAGGCGGCCTTCAGGCGCAGCCCGGCACCGGCACCGGCGAGCAGCATGCCGCCCGCCGCGGGCACGGCGAACGAACTGCCCAGCGCGAGCACGAAGGCGAGGACCACCCACCAACGGTGGGCGCGGCGCCAGTTCCGTACGGACACCGCGCGGTCCTGGAGCACGTCGTGCTTTCCGGCCCGGGCGGCGCCGCGCGCGAGGGCGGTGTAGCGCTTGCGGCGCGCGTACGACACCACGAGCGCCGCGATGATGAACAGCGCGGCCCCGGCCATCACCCCGATCCGGCGCCCGGTGACACCCGACGGCAACACCCCGACACCCGCCGCCAGCACCCCGAACCACCACAGCGGGGCGGCTCCGGCCCGTACGACGACTGCCACTCGGGCCAGCCCCTGGACTCTGCGATCTCCGCGTGCCACGTCCCGCCTCCTGGTCGTCCCGGCACAGTTCCGTAGTGCGGGGAGACTAGTGAGCGAACGTGAGACGAGTCTGAGAACGGGCTTTTTCGCCCTTGCCCCGTGTCAGGCTTTCCCACCCTCGCCCCGTGTCAGGAGGGGGTGTCCAGGCGCTCGGTGAGCTCCCCGGCGGCCCAGCGGGCCCACTGCTCGGCGGCCTCGGAACCCCGCAGGCCGTATTCGAGCATGAGCCAGCCGCAGACCTGGACGGGGTCGCCGACCCACTTCGCGTTGTCGTGGATGGCCTGCAGCGCCGTGAGCCGCGCGTGGTTGTGGTCGGCGAACTTCTCCAAGTAGGCCGCGCCTTCCCCGCTGTTGAGGGTCCACAGGAAGAAGACGCGGAGGAGGGCGGCGCTGCGGAAGGCGAGGTCGAGGTCGGGTTCGGTGAGCCAGCGGCGCAGTTCGGCGCGGCCGGCGTCGGTGATGCCGTACTCGCGGCGCTGGCGGGCGCCGGTGCCGGTGATCTCGATCAGACCGTTCTCGTCGAGCTTGGCCAGTTCGCTGTAGACCTGGCTCTTCTGGGCGGGCCACACGGCCGACAGCCCCTCGTCGAACCGCTTGAGCAAGTCGTAGCCGCTGGCGGGCTGTTCGGAGAGGAGCCCGAGGAGGGCGTGGGGCAGGCTCATGAACTCACCCTACCTTTCCGGTATTTCACCAATCCTGACTGGACGGTCGAGAGTTGGACGGTCATAATTCTACCGTCCAACATTGGACTCACCGCTTCGACTTTTGGATTCGTGGAGGAAGACACCGGTGAACTACGTCCGCGGTTTCGCACCCTGGCTGTGTTACGCGGCCCTGAGCCCGGTCGACTGGCGACTGGGCACGGGCGCCGCCGCACTGGCCGCGCTCTGGTTACTCGCCGGGCAGCTCCGCGCCCGCAGTGTCGACCTGCTGGGCGCCGCCACCTGCGCCTTCTTCGTGGTCATGGCCGTCGTCGCGCTGGCGGACCCGGCATCGGGGCTGCGGAACTGGATCTGCGCGCTGGCGAACACCACCCTCGCGGCCACGGCCCTGACCTCGCTCGCCGTGCGCCGCCCCTTCACCCTGACCTTCGCCCGGGCCGAGGTGCCGCAGGAGTTCTGGCACGCGCC
Organism: Streptomyces xylophagus; assembly: GCF_000716435.1. Lineage (GTDB taxonomy): Bacteria > Actinomycetota > Actinomycetes > Streptomycetales > Streptomycetaceae > Streptomyces > Streptomyces xylophagus. The sequence goes on along the minus strand of NZ_JNWO01000037.1, from coordinate 44,311 downwards.
CCGGTTCATCCGGGTCAACATGGTCCTGACGGCGATCTGGGCGTCCGCGTTCACCCTCGGCGCGCTCGCCTGCGCCTCCGTGGTCCAGTACGACCACTCCTCGACCGCGCCGCTGGTCACCGTCCAGGTCCTGGCGTTCGTCGTCCCCTTCGTCCTCTCCGGCCGCTACGCCGCCCGAGCCAAGGCCGCGGCCGGACAGGCGATCGCGTGAGCACGCACAACGAAACGACCGAGCCCGCAGAGCCCGCCGAGCGGATCGAACCGGCGAGTCCGGAGCGGCTGATCTACTTCTCGGACGCGGTGGTGGCCATCGCCATCACGCTGCTGGCCCTGGAACTGCCGGTCCCGGGCGCGGAGGCGCACGGCGACTCGGGCGTGCAGCACTTCCTGCGCGAGCACCTGACGGAGTACTTCGCGTTCCTCGTCAGCTTCGCGGCCATCGCCATGCAGTGGATGCTCCACCAGCGCCTCTTCCGGTACGTGACCGGTCTGTCCGGCGGGGCCATCCGCTGGAACCTGCTGTGGCTGCTGCTGATCGTCGTCACGCCGTTCACGACGAAACTGCTGACCAGCGAGGCGGACGCGTTCCGGATCCAGTTCATCGTCTACGCGGCCACTCAGGCGCTGACGAGCCTGTCCTTCAGACTGGCCTTCGCGGACCTGCGCAGGTCGGGGATGCTGCGCCCGGACGCCCCGCGCGGGGTGATCACGGAGACCCTGGCATGGGTGGACGCGATGATCGTGACCTTCGCCGTCTCGATACCCGTCGCACTGGTCACGCACTGGGCATCCCTGTGCTGGGCGCTGCTGCCGGTGACACAGAAGGTCCTGCGCCGCCTCACCTGACGAGAAGGGGCCGCCCGGCAACCACCGGAACCCGGGCAACGGGCGGCCCCGGCGCGAACCCGCCCGCGATGCGGCGGACCGGAGGCCCCGTCACTCCACGAACAGCCCCCGCGCCGCCGCCCGCGCGTCGAACTCCTCGAGCCGCGCCTGCGCGTCCGGCAGGTCGTCGCACATCGCCTCCAGGAGGACCCGGCCGAGGAGCATCGGGGCGCACGCCGTGTCGAAGGCGAGGCCGGTGCCGACGGCGGCCGGGATCAGCAGGTCGGAGACCTTGGCGACCGGGGCGAACGCCGAGTCGGCGACGGTGACGACGGTCAGGCCCGCCTCCTTCGCGTACGCCAGCGTGTCGACGACCTCGCGGGGATGCCGGGGCAGTGCGAAGCACAGCAGGGCGGTGGCACCGGCCCGCACCGCCGCGTCGATCCGGTCGTGGATCATCGTGCCGCCCTCGTTGAGCAGCCGTACGTCCGGATGGACCTTGGCGGCGAAGTACGCGAAGCCGTACGCCTGGGAGGCCGCCGCGCGCAGACCGAGCACGGGCAGCGGGCGCGAGGCGGCCAGCAGCCGGCCGGCCTTCGCGACCGGGCGGGGGTCGGCCAGTATCTCCGAGAGGTGCTTCAGGTTCTCGATCTCGGCTTCCACCGCCTGCTGGTACTCGTTGTACGACGCCGTGTCCGGGGCCGACTCGGAGGGCGCGACCTCGCGGAGGTGTTTGCGCAGCGCCGGGTAGCCGTCGAAGCCGAGGGCGACCGCGAAGCGGGTCACGGAGGGCTGGCTGACGCCGGCGAGTTCGGCGAGTTCGACGCTGGAGAGGAACGGCACGTCGGCGGCGCGCCGCACCATGCTGTGCGCGATGCGCCGCTGGGTCGGCGTGAGCCGGTGCCCCTCGAAGAGCGCCTGCAGCCGTCCGGCCGGGCTGTCGGTCACATCCGTACTCCTGTCCGCCACACGCGTACTCCCGTCCCCAGTGCCGTCCACGCTCATGACGTGCTCCCCCTCCAGATCTCCGTGAACCGGTCCAGCAGTCCCGCCGCCGCCGTCACATCGTCCGTGAGCGGCCGGTCCGCCGTCCCGTCGTCCAGCACCGACTCGGCCAGCTCCAGCGCACGCCCGACCGGGAGTTCCGGGTCGGGCCGCAGGTCGCGCTGGCGCAACGCCCGTACGGCGGCGACGAGTTCGCAGCCCACGACGAGACGGTACGCGCGGCAGGCGCGCAGTGTCTGACGTGCGGCGAGCGAGGCGAAGCTGGCCTGTTCCTCGACGCCCCGGGAGAGTACAGCGTGCCCGAGCGAGGCGGGAGCCGAGAACGCGCGCAGGTCGCCGAGGGCGGCAGCGGCGGCGTACTCCAGGATCATCACGCCGGAGGAGGCGGGTTCGTTGTCGGCGAGGAAAGGCTTGAGGCGGGTGAACGCGGGTTCGTTGAGCGAGGAGAGGCGTGACGTCGACAGGCGGGCGACCTGGGTGATCGCGAGCCTGAAGTGGTCCAGGGCGAGGGCGAGTTGGGCCTGGTAGAAGCCGCCGTGGTGGTAGGCGGTCATGTCCTCGGCGGAGATGAAGGGGTTCTCCGCAGCCGCGTTGATCTCGATCGCGAGCACCTCCTCCAACGCGTCCGCCGCGTCGTGCGCGGGCCCGTGGATCTGCGGCAGACACCGGAACCCGTACGGGTCCTGAATACGACCGAGCGGCGGGGTGGGCCGGTCGGCGGCCCCGATCAACTCCCGCATCCGCCGGGCGACTTCACTCGACCCCCGATGCGGCCGAGCCGCATGCACCGGCGCGGCGAACGGCTCGTGCGACCCGTCGACAGCGAGCAACGAAAGCGCCCCGACGACCTGCGTGGCCCCGATGAGCCCGCGCAACTCCTGCAGCGCGAGCGCGGATTGCCCCAGGGTGAGCGCGTTGCTGCTGATCAGGGCGAGCGCGTCGTTGTTGTCGAGGGGTTGGGGCTCGGGGACACCCACAAGGGCATGGTCACCCGGGACGTCTCGCCACGGATGCTCCCCCACCAACGCCAGCCCCACCTGAGCCAACGCAGCAATATCCCCCGTCCCCACCGACCCGAACTCGTTGACGACCGGATACACCCCGCTCTCCAGCGCCTCGCACAGCGCCGTGACGACCGTCGGCCGTAGCCCGGCGCCCCCGGCCAGCAACTGGTTGGCGCGGACGGCGAGCATCGCCCGCACCTCCCGGGCCGGGAGTTCGTCGCCGATCGCGCCCGCGTGGCTGCGGAGCAGCCTGAGCCCGTGCTCGGCGGCAGCCTCGGTGGGCACGTCCTCGTTCCGGTTGGCGCCGACGCCCGTCGAGCGGCCGTAGACACGACCCGTCGCGGCGATCTGGCGGGCCGCGTCCCAGGAGTCGGTCGCGCGCTTCATCGCGTCGGTGCCGGGGACCGGCCGGGCGTCCCCGTCGGCGAGCCGGACGACATCGGCGACCCCGAAACCGACGCCGTCGAGGACGACGAGGTCGGAGTTCCCGGACACCATCGCATCGGCGGCGTCCGCCATCTGAGACGACATATGGCGCCAAACTCCCCTCAATCAGGACACTCGATCTTGCCTGCCGGTCATCCGTTACCTCGGATTAACGCGGAGACATTGACAAACTATTCAGACACCGAGAACTCTGCATGACGTTATACAGCCGGGCAAGGGACAACTCATGATCCAGTTCGACGCGGTCCACAAGCGCTTCCCCAACGGCACGACAGCAGTTCACGACCTCTCCCTGGAGATGCCGGAAGGCGGGGTCACCGTACTGGTCGGTTCCTCCGGTTGCGGCAAGACGACCACCCTTCGGATGATCAACCGGATGATCGACCCGACCTCGGGCGTCATCAAGGTCGGCGGCAAGGACGTCACCCAGCAGGACGCGGCCGAACTGCGCCGTTCCATCGGGTACGTCATCCAGCAGTCGGGGCTCTTCCCGCACCGCACGGTGCTGGACAACATCGCCACCGTGCCGCTGCTCCTCGGCCACGGCCGCAAGAAAGCGCGGGCCCGTGCCACCGAGCTGCTGGAGACCGTCGGCCTCGCCGCCGACGCCGGCAAGCGGTACCCGCACCAGCTCTCCGGCGGCCAGCAGCAGCGCGTCGGCGTGGCCCGCGCGCTCGCCGCCGACCCGCCGGTGCTCCTGATGGACGAGCCGTTCGGCGCCGTGGACCCGGTGGTCCGCACTCAGCTCCAGGACGAACTCCTGCGCCTGCAGAAGGAGTTGAACAAGACCATCGTCTTCGTCACGCACGACATCGACGAGGCCGTACGGCTCGGCGACCGCATCGCGATCTTCCGCACCGGCGGCCACCTCGTCCAGTGCGCGGCCCCCGCCGAACTCCTCGCCCGCCCGGCCGACGACTTCGTCGCCGACTTCCTCGGTGCCGAGCGCGGCCTCAAGCTGCTCTCGCTGACGACCCTCGCGGACGTCCCGCAGGGCCCGGCTCCCGAGGGCGGCAACTGGACCCTGGTCCTGGACGCGGCCCGCAAGCCCCTGCACTGGGCCGCGAAGGACGTCGAGCTGCCCGTACGGCCGCTGACGGACGGCGACTCCCTGCTCGCCGCCCTCAACGAGTCCGTCGCCTCCCCGAACGGCCTGATCGCCCGCGTCGACGCCGCCGGCGTCCTCACCGGCGTGTCGTCCCGCGACGACATCCACACCCACGCGGGCCAGGCCCACGCCGAAGCGCGGGTGGCGGCATGACCGTCGACTGGTCGTGGATCGGCGACCACACAGACGACCTCACCAGCCTCACGTTCTCGCATCTCCAGGCCGCGATGACCGCCGTCTTCTTCGGCCTGCTGATCTCGCTCCCGCTGGCGGTCGTGGCCCACCGGGTCCGCCCGCTCCGGGGCTTCCTGCTCGGCCTGTCGAACGTGCTGTTCACGATCCCGTCGATCGCGATCTTCGTGCTCCTGCTCCCGATCAGCGGCCTCACCCGCACCACCACCGTGATCGGCCTGACGGTCTACACGCTGGTCGTGCTGCTGCGGAACACGGTCGAGGGCCTCGACTCGGTGCCCGCGAAGACGAAGGAGGCGGCGAAGGCGATGGGCACGCGCCCCCTGCGCACGCTCCTCACCGTCGAACTCCCCCTCGCGCTCCCGGTGATCATGGCGGGCGTCCGCATCGCCACGGTCATGTCGATCTCCCTCGTCTCGGTCGCGACCTACATCGGCGACGGCGGTCTCGGCCAGCTCTTCACCGACGGCTTCCAGCGCGACTTCCCGACCCCGGTGATCGTGGGCGTGGTCCTCACCCTGCTGCTCGCCGTGGTCGCGGACGCGGCCCTGGTCGGCCTCCAGTACGTACTCACCCCGTGGAAGAGGCGGCGAGCCTGAGATGTACGAACTCTTCAAGAACCTCGGCAAGTGGCTGACCAGCGGCTCCCAGTGGGCCGGTTCGGACGGCATCGCGCACCGCCTCGCCGAGCACCTCCAGTACTCGCTCCTCGCCACCCTCATCGCGGCCGCGATCGGCCTCCCGCTGGGCCTGCTGATCGGCCACACCGGCAAGGGCGCGTTCCTCGCGATCAACCTCGCGTCCTTCGGCCGCGCGCTGCCGACCGTGGGCCTGGTCGTCCTCGTCTTCCTGGCCAGCGGCCTGTCCATGTGGCCGGTGTACATCGCGCTGGTCGCCCTCGCGGTCCCGTCGATCGTGACGAACACCTACGCCGGCATGACCGCCGTGGACCCGGACGTGAAGGACGCGGCCCGCGGGCAGGGCATGCGCGGCCACCAGGTCCTGTTCCAGGTCGAGTTGCCGCTCGCGCTCCCCCTGATCATGACCGGCCTGCGCCTCGCCCTCATCCAGGTGGTCTCCACGGCGACCGTCGCCGCGTACGTCTCCTTCGGCGGCCTGGGCCGCTTCGTCTTCGACGGACTCGCCCAGCGGGATCTTGTGCAAGTGCTGGGCGGGGCGGTGCTTGTCGCCGTTGTCGCCATCGTGCTGGACCTCGGTCTCTCCGGGCTTCAGCGCTTCCTCTTCCGTCATCGCACGGCGTGAGCCCTTCGCTCGATATGCCGTCGATCGTCTGCGGCTTCGTCGTGGCTGGTCGCTCCCCCACTCTCGGCTTCGCTCGACCGGGGGGACCCCCATCGCGGCGGTAGCCGGACATCGGCACGGCCCCGCGCCCCTTCAGGGCGCGCTGCCCCTCGGGGCACTACAGACTTCACCCGACCCGACTAGGGAACCCGAAATGAACCGTCGCACCCTCCTCGGCGCCCTCGCCGGAACGGCCGTCGCCGTCCCCGTCCTGTCCTCCTGCGCGAGCGGCGTCACCTCGCTCGACGGCGGGGGATCCGCCGGCGCCGGCAACGCCTCCAGCAAGAACGGCGTCACCATCGGCACCGCCAACTTCACCGAGAACCAGGTCCTCGGCTACCTCTACGCCGCCGCCCTCGAAGCGGCCGGCGTGAAGGTCAAGGTCCGCCCCAACCTCGGCACCCGCGAGATCGTCTTCCCCGCCCTGAAGAGCGGCGACATCGACCTCCTCCCCGAGTACCAGGGCTCCCTGCTCACCTACCTCCAGCCCAAGTCCAAGGTCGCGGAGGCGGGCGAGATGCAGAACGCCCTCACCCTCGCCCTCCCCTCCGGCCTCCAGGTCCTGCCCTACGGCATCGCCGAGGACGCGGACTGCTTCGTCGTCACCCGCGAGACCGCCAGGAAGTACGGCCTCACCACGCTGGCCGACCTCGCCAAGCACAACGGCAAGCTCACCCTCGGCGCCTCCGCCGAGGTGAAGACCCGTCAGGTGGGCGTCGTAGGACTGAAGGACGTGTACGGCGTGGAGTTCAAGGAGTTCAAGTCCCTTGATTCCGACGGGCCGTTGGTGAAGGGCGCCCTGAAGAAGGGCGATGTGGACGTGGCGAACCTGTTCAGCACCGACACCGACATCAAGGCCAACGACTGGGTCGTCCTGACCGACCCCAAGACCCTGATCCCCAGCCAGCACATCGTGCCGCTCATCGCCGACCGCGTGGCCGACTCCACGGTCCGCAAGGCGCTCGCCCGCGTCGGCAACCTCCTCACCACGGCCCAGCTCACCGAGCTGAACCGCCAGGTGGACAAGGACAAGAAGGACCCGGAGGACGTGGCGAACACGTACGCGAAGCAGCACGGCATCACGAAGTAGTCGCCGGTCGATGCAATGGCCCGTCGATGACCGGTCGATGATCTGACGAGGGATCAGTCAAGTGTCGTTAAATCGGCACTTTCGGTAACTGATCGAATGCGTAGGGTGATTTCACTCTCACCACCTGAGGAAACGCATGGCCTCGAACCGCAGGGCCTTTCTGACGGCCACCGCCGTCGGCGCGCTGGCCGCCACCCCCGCGACCGCCACCGCCGCCGTCGGCCCACACCCCCACCCGACCACCGCCCCCGCCGCGCTCGCCGAACTCCTGGACGGCAACCGCCGCTACGCCACCGGCCACTCCCGCCACCCGGACGAGAGCCGTCGGCTGCGCCACCAACTGGCCACCGCACAGCACCCGTTCGCGGTGATCGTCGGCTGCATCGACTCCCGGGTGCCGCCCGAGCTGGTCTTCGACCAGGGCCTCGGCGACCTGCTGTGCATAAGGACGGCCGGCGAGGTCCTGGACGAGGCGGTGCTCGGGTCCATCCAGTACGGCGTCGAGGAACTGCGCATCCCCCTGGTGCTGGTGCTCGGCCACGAGCGCTGCGGGGCGGTGGCGGCGACCCTCGCGCACCTGGAGACCGGCACGCCCGTCCCCGGACATCTCGCGCTCCTCGTGGACGAGATCAGCCCGGCCGCCCGCCGCACCCGGGCGCTGCCCGGCGACTGGGCCGAGCACACGATGACCGCCCACACGGCCTGGGTACGAGACGCGATCCGCGCGGACCCCGCCTTCACCTCCGCGCATGTCGTCGCGGCCCGCTTCGACCTCGACACGGGGCTCGTGTCCCTGCTGCCGTAGCCCCCAACTCCCCACTGCCGTAAGCGCGTTCCCCCCTCTGCAGAGAAACCCGTGCCCATGCCCATGAACGGCGTGCTCTCCGTCCTGCCCTCCACCGCCGACCTCCGCACCATGACCCGCGCCCCGCGCCGCGACCTGCTGTGCGGCCTCACCGTCGCCGTCGTAGCACTCCCCCTCGCCCTCGGTTTCGGGGTCACGTCCGGTCTCGGGGCGGCCTCCGGACTGATCACCGCGATCGTCGCGGGCTCGCTCGCCGCGCTGTTCGGCGGCTCCGCGCGCCAGGTCAGCGGGCCGACCGGCGCGATGACCGTCGTCCTCGTCCCGATCGTCCACGAGTACGGCGCGAACGGCGTCCTGACGGTCGGTCTGATCGCCGGCGTCATGCTCCTCGGGCTCGCGTTCGCCCGCGCGGGGGCGGCGATGGCGTACGTCCCCGCGCCGGTGATCGCCGGTTTCACCATCGGCATCGCGTGTGTGATCGGGCTCCAGCAGGTGCCGTCCGCGCTCGGCGTGCCCACCCCGAGCGGTGACCAGGTCGCGGTGGTCGCGGCAAGGGCGGTCGAGGAGTTCGACGCGACCCCGCACTGGGCGGCCCTGCTCCTGGCCCTCGGTTCGGCCGCGCTGATGCTGGCCGGGGCGCGCTGGAAACCGACGGTTCCCTTCTCCCTGGCGGCAGTTGGCGTGGCGACGGTCGTCTCGGAGGCCCTGCACCTGCACGTCACGCGCCTGGGCACACTCCCGGCCTCGCTCCCGGCCCCCTCCCTCGCCTTCCTGGACGTCTCCCGCATCCCGACTCTGCTCCTCCCCGCCGCAGCGGTGGCGGCGCTGGCCGCCCTGGAGTCCCTCCTCTCCGCCTCCGTCGCGGACGCGATGCGCCCCGGCGAACGCCACGACCCCGGCAAGGAACTCTTCGGCCAGGGCATCGCCAACCTCGCGGCCCCGCTCTTCGGTGGCGTCCCGGCGACAGGCGCCATCGCCCGCACGGCGGTCAACGTCCGCACAGGCGCCACCTCCCGCCTGGCCGCACTCGCGCACGCCGTGATCCTCGCCGGGATCGTCGCGGTCGCGGCACCCCTGGTGGGCCGTATCCCGCTGGCCGCACTGGCCGGAGTGCTGCTGGCGACGGCGATCCGCATGGTGGAGACGGACGCGGTCCGCGCGATGGCCCGCTCGACGCACGGGGACGCCCTGGTCCTGGTCCTCACGGCGGCCGGCACCCTCGCCCTGGACCTGGTGCGGGCCGTGCTCATCGGCCTCGGCGTCTCGGTCCTGCTGGCCCTGCGCGCGGCGATGCGCGGCACGCGCCTGACCCCGGCCGAACTCCCCGACACCGCCTCCGGCACGGTGACGTACCGCTTCGACGGCCCGCTCCTCTTCGCCGCCGCCCACCGCTTCCGCCGCAGCCTGGCCGACGTCCAGGACGTGACGGCCGTAGACCTACGACTGTCAGGCCTCACGGCGGTCGACGCGACGGGCGCGCTCGCGCTGAAGGACGCGGTGGGCGAGCTGCGCGACCGGGGTATCGAGGTCCGCATCACGGGCGTCGAGCACGCCCACCGCAGGGTGCTGGAGTCGCTCGGGGTGCTCCAGGTGAACCCGACTTCCAACAGGGGGGCTATCCCCAGTGCAGCGGGCGCGACCGCTCCCTAATCTGAGTCGCATGACGGGAATGGACGCGCACGACGCCGAACTCAAGAAGGAACTCAACGCCACCCTGCAGGCGCGCAGGGAGCTGGGCGACGAGTACGAGTCGGCGCTGGTCGACTCGTTCCTGGAGAAGGTCGACCAGCGCATCGACGGCGCGGTGGAGCGCCGGGTGCGCCGGCAGATGGCCGAGCAGCAGATGGTGGTCGCCCGCGGCTCACGCGGCGGGCCGAAGCCCACCGACTCGTGGGGCGAGCGGTTCGGCTTCGGCATCGTCTCGATGGTGCTGGCGATCCCGCTCTCCGCGATCGGCGGCGGCATCGCCCATCTCCCCGGACTCCTGGTGGCCTGGGCCGGCATCGTCGGGGTGAACGCGGTACAGGCGGCACGCACGAATCCGGGATTGTTCGGAGGCGTACGACGCGGGAAGTCCTCACAGGACAGCGAGTGGGAGGACTGAGCGTCCCTGGCGATTTCAGGGCCCTGTGGGGGCACCAACGCCGGTCACGTGCTGGGGAGTTGGGCCACTACAGGGCCGTAGAAAAGCTATGCGCGGGGACCGCCGCACCCCCCGTTGCCGGGAGGGCGGGACGACGGCGGTCCCCGCGAGGGACGCGTGCCGGGTCAGGGCCGGGCGTGCGCGTCCTAGGCGTCGGTGGAGGTCCGGGAGCCGCTCCGGAGGTCCGTGACGCCGTTTTTGTGTCGGCGAGGCGGGGAGCCGCTCCCGCCCTGCCGACATCCATCAATCTGCCGTACCCGTGTTAAGCGGGTGCTGCGTGGACGTGACGCGCTCGTACCACTTCAACGAAGTCCACCGTTTGGGTGGGCAACCGCAAAGTCGCCGCCGTCACGGCCCGTTCACCGGACGTTTCCTACTGCTTCCCGCCCTTGGCGAGGAAGGACAGCAGGTCCTGCCGGCTGATGACACCGGTCGGCTTGCCCTCGACCAGGACGATCGCGGCGTCGGCGGCGCCGAGCACGGTCATGAGGTCGCCCACCGGCTCACCGGAGCCGACCTGCGGCAGCGGGGCCGACATGTGCTTCTCCAGCGGGTCGGTCAGGGAAGCACGCTGGGTGAACAGGGCGTCCAGCAGCTCGCGTTCGACGACCGAGCCGACGACCTCCGCCGCCATGACGTCGGGGTGACCGGCGCCCGGCTTCACGATCGGCATCTGCGAGACGCCGTACTCGCGCAGCACCTCGATGGCCTCGCCGACCGTCTCGTCCGGGTGCATGTGCACGAGGGACGGGATGGCTCCGTGCACCTTGTCGTTGAGGACGTCGGCGACGCGGGCGCTGGGACCCTCGTCCTCGAGGAAGCCGTAGTCGGCCATCCACTCGTCGTTGAAGATCTTGGAGAGGTAGCCGCGCCCGCTGTCGGGGAGCAGGACCACGACCACGTCGTCCGGCCCGAGCCGCTCCGCGACCCGCAGCGCGGCGACGACGGCCATCCCGCAGGAGCCGCCGACGAGCAGCCCCTCCTCCTTGGCCAGCCGCCGGGTCATCTGGAACGAGTCCTTGTCGGACACGGCCACGATCTCGTCCGCGACGGTCCGGTCGTAGGCGGTCGGCCAGAAGTCCTCACCGACGCCCTCGACGAGGTACGGCCGCCCGGACCCGCCGGAGTACACGGACCCCTCGGGGTCGGCGCCCACGACCTGGACCTTGTTGTCGCTGGCGTCCTTGAGGTAGCGCCCGGTGCCGGAGATGGTGCCGCCGGTGCCGACGCCCGCCACGAAGTGGGTGATCTTCCCCTCGGTCTGCTCCCACAGCTCGGGGCCGGTCGAGTGGTAGTGGGAGAGGGGGTTGTTGGGGTTGGAGTACTGGTCCGGCTTCCAGGCACCCGGCGTCTCGCGAACGAGCCGGTCGGAGACGTTGTAGTACGAGTCCGGGTGCTCGGGGTCCACCGCGGTCGGGCACACGACCACTTCGGCGCCGTACGCGCGCAGCACGTTGATCTTGTCGGTGGACACCTTGTCGGGGCACACGAAGATGCAGTGGTACCCCTTCTGCTGGGCGACGATGGCCAGGCCGACGCCGGTGTTGCCGCTGGTCGGCTCGACGATGGTGCCGCCGGGCTTGAGCGCCCCGCTCTGCTCCGCCGCCTCGATCATGCGCAGGGCGATGCGGTCCTTCACACTCCCGCCGGGGTTGAAGTACTCCACCTTGGCCAGAACGGTCGCCTGGATGCCCGCGGTCACGCTGTTGAGCCTCACCAGCGGGGTGTTGCCGACGAGGCTGATCATCGAGTCGTGGAATTGCACCGTTGTCTCCGGTTGCTGCAAAGAAGTGTCGTGAATGGTCTGGCCAGCCTAAGGCCCGGAAATGACGTTCACCGCCTGTTGAGATTGGGCGACGTGCTGTTCGGGGCAAGGAGTGGGTGACGGCTCAGAGGAGGTGGCGGCGGCGTATGACGAAGATGTCGAGGGCGCGGGTGGCCCGGCGGATCGCGGCCGGTGCGGCGTACGGCGGTGGCGGGGTCGGACTGGTGGGCGCGGCGGCCGTCGGCCTGGTGCTGGCCGAGGTCCGCTTCGTGAAGCGCCATGTGGGCAACGGCCATGCGCCGGGCAGCAACCATGTGCCGAGCGCGGACGGCCGGTACGGCCATGTCTACGACACCCCGGGTGAACCCCCGATCCGGCTGACCATGCTCGGCGACTCCACGGCCGCCGGGCAGGGCGTGCACCGGGCGGCCCAGACCCCGGGCGCGCTGCTGGCCTCGGGCCTGGCGGCAGTCTCGGAACGCCCGGTCGAACTGCGCAACGTGGCCCTCCCCGGCGCCCAGTCCGACGACCTCGACCGCCAGGTGGCGCTCGCCCTCGCGGACACCTCCCGGGTCCCCGACGTCTGCGTGATCATGATCGGCGCGAACGACGTCACCCACCGCATGCACCCGACCCGCTCGGTCCGCCACCTCTCGGCGACGGTACGACGGCTGCGCACGGCCGGCGCCGAGGTGGTCGTCGGCACCTGTCCCGACCTGGGGACGGTGGAACAGGTCCAGCAGCCCCTGCGCTGGCTGGCCCGCCGGGCCTCCCGGCAGCTGGCGGCGGCCCAGACGATCGGCACGGTCGAGCAGGGCGGCCGCACGGTGTCGCTGGGCGACCTGCTGGGCCCCGAGTTCGCGGCGAACCCGCGCGAGCTGTTCGGCCCGGACAACTTCCACCCCTCGGCGGAGGGCTACGCGACGGCGGCGATGGCGGTCCTCCCGACCGTCTGCGCGGCGCTGGGCCTCTGGCCGGCGGAAGAGGACCGCCCGGACGCGTCCCGCCGCGAGGGCTTCCTCCCGGTGGCACGGGCCGCCGCGGAGGCGGCTTCGGAGCCGGGCACGGAGGTCACGGCGGCGATGCCTACGGGGCCGCGGGGGCCGTGGGCTCTGCTGAAGCGGCGGAAGCGACGCCGGATGCCGGAGGCGTCGCCGGTCCACTCGTCCGTCTCGGCGACTTCTCGACCGGCCGAGACCGGCGGTGGGCGGGCGTAGGCCCGGATGGGCCCGGGGGTGCAGATCCCGGAGCCGGCACCCTCCAGCCCGTCCGGCGTTTGAGGACGAGGCCGTTCAGGCCGATGGGGGTCTGGGGGCGCAGCCCCCAGGGACGCCCGCGCCAGTCGTCCGCCGGACGGGCTGGGGGCCGGCGCGCTTCTCGACCCACCGAGTCGGGTGGTGGGTGGGCATAGGTCGGGGGTCCGGGGGGCGGAGCCCCTTGGGACGTCCGCCCCGACCCAGCCGCACCACTGGCCCGCTCTACCGCCGGAGGCCCAAGCAAGCGCTTAGACAATTGCGGTCAGGGTCACACAGCGATCCCCGTGACCTGTGCCATACGTACGGGTAACTTCCCAAGGAGCCCCGCACATCACACCGTACGAACGCCAATGGAGCCGTGATGCCCGAAGCCGTCATCGTCTCGACCGCCCGCTCCCCCATCGGCCGCGCCGTCAAGGGCTCCCTCAAGGACCTGCGCCCCGACGACCTCACCGCCACGATCATCCAGGCCGCCCTCGCGAAGATCCCCGAGCTGGACCCGAAGCTCATCGAGGACCTGATGCTCGGCTGCGGCCTCCCCGGCGGCGAGCAGGGCTACAACCTCGGCCGGATCGTCGCCGTACAGATGGGCATGGACCACCTGCCGGGCTGCACGATCACCCGTTACTGTTCCTCGTCCCTGCAGACCAGCCGCATGGCCCTGCACGCCATCAAGGCCGGCGAGGGCGACGTCTTCATCTCGGCCGGTGTCGAGATGGTCTCCCGTTACGCCAAGGGCAGCTCGGACGGCCTCCCGGGCACCACGAACCCGATCTTCGAAGAGGCGCAGGCCCGCACCGCCGCCACCGCCGCGTCCGAGGGCTCCACCTGGCACGACCCGCGTGAGGACGGCCTGCTCCCCGACCCGTACATCGCGATGGGCCAGACCGCGGAGAACCTCGCCCGGATCAAGGGCGTCACCCGCCAGGACATGGACGAGTTCGGCGTCCGTTCGCAGAACCTCGCCGAGGAAGCCATCAAGAACGGCTTCTGGGAGCGCGAGATCACCCCGGTCACGCTGCCCGACGGCACGGTCGTCAGCAAGGACGACGGGCCGCGCGCCGGCGTCACCCTGGAGGGTGTCTCCGGCCTCAAGCCGGTCTTCCGCCCCGACGGCCTGGTCACCGCCGGCAACTGCTGCCCGCTGAACGACGGCGCCGCCGCGGTCGTCATCATGAGCGACACCAAGGCCCGCGAGCTGGGCCTGACCCCGCTGGCGCGGATCGTGTCGACCGGTGTCTCCGGCCTCTCTCCCGAGATCATGGGCCTCGGCCCGGTGGAAGCCTCCAAGCAGGCCCTCGGCCGCGCCGGTCTCACCGTCGACGACATCGACCTGTTCGAGATCAACGAGGCGTTCGCCGCCCAGGTGATCCCGTCCTACCGCGACCTGAACATCCCGCTGGAGAAGCTGAACGTGAACGGCGGCGCGATCGCCGTCGGCCACCCCTTCGGCATGACCGGCGCCCGCATCACCGGCACGCTGATCAACTCCCTCCAGTTCCACGACAAGCAGTTCGGTCTGGAGACGATGTGCGTCGGCGGCGGCCAGGGCATGGCGATGGTCATCGAGCGCCTCAGCTGACCAACGAGATGACCAACTCCCCGTAATCGCACGGGAACTTTGCGTCACCTTCAGGCCCGGAACCCAGTAACCACCTGGGTTCTGGGCCGATTTGTGATCCAATCTCCCCCAGGATGTGACCTATCTCCCTTCGGAGAGGGATTTTCCCAGGTCAGGACCGTTTCACCACCAAACATCGGGCCCAAAGTCCTGCCCGTTTCGTGACGTTACGCACTGACAGCTGGTTAGTCCGCCCTTCAAGCTGATGTAGGAAGTCGGGGGTCGACTTTGAACCGGGAGTACGTCAGTGAGCGCCATGCCGATCGCTTTGCTGCTCACCACGGCCGCCACAGGCGCCGTGGGCGTCGCCGTCCTGCGCACCCTCTTGGTGCTGCGTCGCCAGGTAGCGGCCCTGCACACCGAACTGGCCGAGGGCCGGGCCGCCGCCGTAAGGGCGCTCGTGCCCGCCGCCCGCACCCACACCGACGCGGATGAGATACGCGCCGCCGTCGCCGAGGCACTGGCCGAGGAGCGGGAGCGGGAACTGGCCGAGGCGCGGGCCTTCTGGGCCGCCCAGGAGTCCCGCGACACCGAGGTGCCGACCCTGCTGGGTCTGCCCGACAGCGAGCTGTTCCTGCCCCGCCAGAGCGACTTCGTGGGCCTCGAACCGCTGGAGCCGGTCACCGAGCCGTTCACGGACGCCGACGAGTTCGCCGGGGAGTCCCCCGAACTGGCCGCGGCCCGCCGCCGCCACCCGTCCCACCCGGACTTCGTCCCGGCCCAGTCACCGGTCGCCAACGACCACGAACGCACGGTGGCAACGCTGGAGGAACTCGCCGAGTCCGCCGTAGAACTGGCCGACGTCCGCCCCGGCCCCCTCGGCACCCTCGACGTCTACGTCTTCGCCGACGGCACCACCCTCTGCATGACCCCGGGCCACCGCGAAACCGCCGAACGCCTCGCCGCGGCGCTCCGTGCGGGCGAAACCCCGTTCCTGTTGGGCGGCTCGGGTGTCTCCGGCGCCTACACGTTGACCTTCGCGTGCGGCCAGGAGAACGTCTACATCCTGGCGGACAGGGTCATAGCGTCACTCTGATTTCTCGGGGGTGCGCCGGTTCGTTTTCGAGCGCGGGCCGGTGGGGGCTGGTCGCGCAGTTCCCCGCGCCCCTTCGTAACTCGGGCCCAGTTTTCAGGGGCGCGGAGAGCTGCGCGCCCCCGAAAGACACGGCGGGCCTGAGTTTTTAGGGGCGCGGGGCTGTGTCAATTTGCGGCTCCGCCGCGTGGGCGCGAGCAACCACGACCCACCCGCAGCCAACCCACAACAGAACCCCCTCAGGGGCGCGGGGAACTGCGCGACCAGCCACAACGCGCCCGCAGCCGCCAACGCAGCCTCAGACCCCCGCCCTCTTCTGCGCCTCCGCAACCAACCCCAACGCCTCATCAACCTCGGCGTCATTCACCAACACGAGCGCGAAGTCATGTACGGCAACGGTGATTTGATCCGCCGCGGCGAACATCCCCGCGTCAGGCATCTCCCGAGGCTCCACCCCGGGCTCCTCCACCAACTGCGCCCGCCGAGTCATTTCCCTGGCCAGCGCCAGCGCCTCCGCGGCAGCGCCCCGCTGCAAACGGCTCTGCGGCGCAGCCCTGAGCCGGTCCGCAAAGTGATCCACCGCTTGAGTCAACCGCGTCGTATCCACCACGCCGCGAGACTACGCGCCGTACCGGGACTGTTGCCAACGGGCGAACGCTCAGGCACGGTGACTTGAAGGACCGGCTTACACCCCATGCGTCCGGAGGCGCCGATGTCCCAAGTGTTCTCCCAGGAGACCCACCGCAACATGCTCGCCCGCATCCCCCATTGCACCGGTCGTGAAGTGTCCGACTGGCTGCGCACCGTCGACGAAGGCCCCGCCCTCTTCCGCTTCGAGGAGAAGGTCAGCTGGCTCCGCGCCGAGCACGACCTCGCGTACGGCCACGCCAAGGCGATCATTCACGAGTACGACCTGAGGAGGGCCGCGCGCAAACTGCTCTAGGCGCGCACCGCAGACATGACCACGAGACGACGAAGGGCCCCGGGAACGAACCCGGGGCCCTTTCGCGCACGTCACCGCGGCTGCCGGCGCAGCCGCTACCGCTAGTTGTTGCTGTTGAGGATCGAGAGGATCCGCAGGAACTCCATGTAGATCCACACCAGCGTCAGCGTGAGCCCGAAGGCGGCGAGCCAGGCCTCTTCCTTGGGCGCGCCGTAGGCGATGCCGTCCTCGACCTGCTTGAAGTCGAGGGCGAGGAAGCACGCGCCGAGGATGATGCCGATGACACCGAAGAAGATGCCGAGCGGGCCGCTGCGGAAGCCGAGGCCGTCACCGCCGCCGAACACCGCGAACAGCAGGTTCACGGCCATCAGCAGGATGAAGCCGAGCGCGGCCGCCATCACGAAGCCGTAGAAACGGCGGTTGACGCGGATCCAGCCAGCGCGGTACGCGATGAGCACGCCGGCGAAGACCGCCATCGTGCCGATCACGGCCTGCATGGCCGCGCCGCTCGCGATGCGGTTGTCGACGACGCTGGAGACGACGCCGAGGAAGACGCCTTCCAGGGCGGCGTACGAGAGGATCAGCGCGGGGACGGGCTTGCGCTTGAAGGACTGGACGAACCCCAGGACCATCGCGATCAGCGCGGCGCCGATCCCGATGCCGTACGAACGGCTGAGGTTGGCGTCGTCGACCGGGAGCAGCGCCCAGGCGAGCGCGGCCGTCACGATCAGCGTGCCGAGAGTGGTGCCGGTGCGCAGGACGACGTCGTCCATGGTCATCCGGCCGGTGGTGGCCGGGGCCTGGGGCGGTGCGCCCTGCTGCAGGTCCTGCTGGGCGTACGGGTTCTGCGCGTAGGGGTTGCCCCCCGCGTACGGGTTGCCCTGCGTACCTACGGCGGGGCCCCCGGCCTGCGGCGCGGTGTTGAAGCCCGCGTAGCCGTTGTCGCGGCTGAACCCCCGTCGCGAGAAGACCGGGTTTCTGCTCCTCATTTCACTCCTCCATGGCCGCCTCGCGCGGCCTTGGCCTCAAGAGTAATAGGTAGGCAAAGGATTGACCCTACCTCTTGGGGAGGATCTTCCCCTCGTCCTGCCACGGTACGCGGTGGACCACACCCCCTGTGAACACTGGTACCAACCCGTGACGCCCCCCTTAGAGGCCCCTTATCCCCGCCCGTCCCCCTGTTCATCCAAGTTCATCCAAGGGGAACCCGGTGTACGCCTCCGCGAGATCCGTCTCGGCCGCGCGCGAGGACGCGATCCGCTCCAGGCGGGCCAGCTGGAGCCGCCCCTCGAAGGGTGTCGCGTCGGGCGCGCGGTGCAGGAGGCTCGTCATGTCGTAGGAGAACCGTTCGGCCTGCCACACCCGCCGCAGACAGGTCGCGGAGTACCGGTCGAGCCGCTCGTCGCTCCCCGTCTCCTTCTTGTACGTCAGTGCCCTCGCGAAGGTGACGACGTCGCCGACGGCGAGGTTGAGGCCCTTCGCCCCCGTCGGCGGCACGATGTGCGCGGCGTCCCCGGCGAGGAAGAGCCGCCCGTGCCGCATGGGCTCGTGGACGTAGGAACGCATGGGGGTGACGGACTTCTGCGTGATGGGACCGCGGTCGAGCCGCCAGTCGTCGTCCGTCTCGAAGCGGCGCTCCAGCTCGTCCCAGATGGCGTCGTCGCCCCAGCTCTCGGCGTCGGCGTCCTCCGCCACCTGGAGGTAGAGACGGGAGACGGACGGGGAGCGCATGGAGAGGAGGGCGAAGCCGCGGTCGTGGCGGGCGTAGACGAGCTCGTCGTGGGAGGGGGCGACGTCGGCGAGGATGCCGAGCCAGGCGTAGGGGTACGACCGTTCGAAGACGCGGGTGAGTTCGGCGGGGATCGCGGTGCGGGCGATGCCCCAGAAGCCGTCGCAGCCGACGACGTAGTCGCAGTCGAGGACGTCCTCACGGCCCTGGTGCCGGAAACGGACGCGGGGGCGGTCGGTGTCCGCGTCCTCGACGGCCAGCGCCTCCGCCTCGAACAGCAGCGGGCCGCCCTCCTTGAGCTGAAGGGCGATCAGGTCCTTGCACACCTCGGTCTGGGCGTACACGGTGACGCTACGACCGCCGGTGAGGGCCGGGAAGTCGACGCGGTGCCGCTTCCGGTCGAACCGCAGCTCGATCCCGTCGTGCCGCAGCCCCTCCCGGTCCATCCGCTCACCGGCGCCGGCCGCGCGCAGTACGTCGACCGTGCCCTGCTCCAGGATTCCGGCGCGTTGGCGGTGCTCGACGTAGGTACGGTCGCGGCTCTCCAGGACGACCGAGTCGATACCGGCGTTGTGCAGCAGCCGGGCGAGGAGGAGTCCGGCGGGGCCGGCTCCGATGATGCCGACGGTGGTACGCATCGGGGGTTCCCTTTCGAGCGCGAGCCGCAAGTCTTGAGCCGTGAGTCCCGAGTCACGATTCGTTCGTCAGGTGAAATTTACTTCACATACCTGTTAGGGCAAGTCTCCGACCGCGCGGGCCACCTGTCAACGGTCCCGGAGTCAGCCCGGGACGGCGGGCCAGGGTCGGCCGGAGATAGGAGACCAGGTGGGCGTCCGAGATCCTGAGGTGTCCGCCGGGGCGCAGGACACGCGCGAACTCCGCGAGCACCGGGGCCAGTTCGGGGATGTGCTCCAGGGCGAGGGCGCACACGACGGTGTCGACCGCGTCGTCGGGAAGCGGGAGCCGGTACAGATCGACCTCGGGCCGATGTGCGCTCACAAGCGACACACCGTTCCCGCTGGTCACACCCAGTAACCGCGATGGTGCCCGGAGCCGGACTTGAACCGGCACGCCCGCGAAGGGGCAGCGAGGTTTAAGCTCGCCGTGTCTGCATTCCACCATCCGGGCAGGCCGTGGGCTCCGCATCGAAGTCACGAGCCTATCGGGGCACGTCTCCCCAACAGCGGGCAGGCGGACCGATGTTGTCTTATTTTATTGATGTCTGAGGGTTCATCAGACCCTGGAAAGAGCCATCAGCACTTGCCAATAGCCTTGCGCGCGGTCTGGGAGCGCGTGTGCGGAATGACGGAATTTCACCGCCCGAACGAGGGTGCTCCACCGGTTCTTGACGTAAGCGGGTCTCGGGGGCGGTCCTCATCCCCAGGTATGACAGCGTCGAGCGCAGTCCGACTGGAGGCTGTCCTCGGAACCGGAACAGCGGCTGACTACACGGCGGGGCGGGGCCGGAAGGATGGGACACGTCCCCAGCAACACCGTCGTCCCGACAGGAGCGCCTTCCGTGACCACCACCCCCATCGCCGACCGGACCACCTCAGTGGCCGCGCGTGCCACGGATCTTTCCAAGGTCTACGGACAGGGCGAGACCCAGGTGGTCGCCCTCGACCGGGTCTCGATCGCCTTCCGGCAGGCCGAGTTCACCGCGATCATGGGCCCCTCGGGGTCCGGCAAGTCCACCCTGATGCACTGCGTGGCCGGCCTGGACAGCTTCTCGTCCGGTTCCGTGCGCATCGGTGACACCGAGCTGGGCTCCCTGAAGGACAAGCAGCTCACGAAGTTGCGCCGGGACAAGATCGGTTTCATCTTCCAGGCGTTCAACCTGCTGCCGACGCTGACGGCCCTGGAGAACATCACGCTCCCCATGGACATCGCCGGCCGCAAGCCCGACAAGGAGTGGCTGGACTCGGTGATCCGGATGATCGGTCTCTCCGACCGGCTCAAGCACCGGCCGTCCGAGCTCTCCGGCGGCCAGCAGCAACGCGTCGCCGTGGCACGGGCGTTGGCCTCCCGCCCCGACATCATCTTCGGCGACGAGCCGACCGGAAACCTCGACTCGCGCTCCGGCGCCGAGGTGCTGGGCTTTCTCCGCAACTCCGTAAGGGAGTTGGGGCAGACGGTGGTCATGGTGACCCACGACCCGGTGGCGGCTGCGTACGCGGACCGGGTGGTGTTCCTCGCGGACGGACGCATCGTCGACGAGGTCTACGAGCCGACCGCGGACTCGGTGCTGGACCGGATGAAGCGGTTCGACGCCAAGGGCCGTACCAGTTAGGCCTTTTGACGGCCCCTCAACTCACCGCCCCGGCAGCCGACTTCGCCGCTCCGGCTCCCGACTCCGCCGCCCGGCTCACCCCTCGTACCCCTGGACTGAGTAGACCCATGTTCCGAACCGCCTTGCGCAACGTACTCGCGCACAAGGCCCGGCTCCTCATGACCGTGCTCGCCGTGATGCTCGGCGTCGCGTTCGTGTCGGGGACCCTGGTCTTCACCAACACCATCTCGAACGCCTTCCAGAACAGCTCGGCCAAGGGCTTCGACCAGGTCGACGTCGCCGTCCGGGCCAAGTCCCAGGACAGCAAGGGCGACGCGGTCGGCAAGACGCCCGAGCTGACCCAGGCCATGCTCGACACCAGCGCCAAGGTGCCGGGCGCCGCGTCCGCGACCGGTGTCGTGAACGGCTTCACCGCGATCGCCGACAAGAAGGGCAAGCTCATCGGCGGCGGCTTCCAGTCGGAGGGCGGGAACTACTGGGGGGACAAGGACGCCCGCTACCCCCTCAAGTCCGGTGCCGCACCGCACGGTTCGGGTGAGGTCGCCATCGACTCCGAGACCGCCAAGCGCGCCGGGTACAAGGTCGGCGACACCGTGCGTCTCTCGGTCGACGGGCCGGTGCTGAGCCCGAAGATCACCGGCATCTTCACCACCGACGACGGCAATGTCGCCGCCGGCGGCAGCCTCGCCCTCTTCGACACGGCGACCGCGCAGAAGCTGTTCGGCAAGGCGGGGACGTACGACGAGATCGATGTGAAGGCCGCGGCCGGGACGAGTCAGGCGGCGCTGAAGTCGCAGCTGGACCTGGCCCTGCCCAAGGGGCAGACCGAGACCACCACCGCGAAGAAGCTCGCCGACGACCAGGCCGAGACGATCGCCTCCTCGATGAGCGGGCTCAAGCAGGGGCTGCTGGTCTTCGCGGGGATCGCGCTCTTCGTCGGCACGTTCATCATCGCCAACACCTTCACCATGCTGGTCGCCCAACGCACCAAGGAACTGGCCCTGTTGCGCGCGGTCGGCGCCTCCCGGCGGCAGGTCACGCGGTCGGTGCTGCTGGAGGCGTTCGTGGTCGGCGCGATCGCCGCGGTGGCCGGTCTGGTCGCCGGTATCGGCATCGGCGCCGGGCTGCGCGCCCTGATGGGCACGATCGGCGCGACCGTCCCGGACGGCCCGCTGGTCATCACCTCGGGCACGGTGCTCAGCGCCCTCGCGGTCGGCATCCTCATCACCATGCTCGCCGCCTGGCTGCCCGGCCGCCGGGCCGCGAAGATCCCGCCGGTCGCCGCGATGAGCAGCGTGCACGCGACGGCCACCACCAAGTCGCTGGTGCTGCGCAACACGCTCGGCGCGCTGTTCTCCGGCGCGGGCATCGCCGTCGTCATCGCGGCCACGACGATGAACGGTTCGGACGGCCAGGCCCCCATGGGCATCGGCGCCGTACTCCTCATCATCGGGGTGTTCATCCTGACCCCGCTGCTGTCCCGCCCGCTGATCGCGGCCGCGGCACCGGCCCTGCGGATCTTCGGGATCTCCGGCAAGCTGGCCCGCCAGAACTCGGTGCGCAACCCGCGCCGTACGGCCGCCACCGCCTCCGCGCTGATGATCGGCCTCACCCTCATCACCGGCATGACGGTGATGGCGGGCAGCCTCCAGCAGGCGATCGACAAGATGGCCTCGTCCGCGATCAGCGCCGACTACATCGTCTCGATGGCAAACGGCAACCAGCTCTCCCCCGACGTCGACAAGACCCTCACCACCACGTCCGGCGTCACCGCCAGCAGCCCGCTGCGCAACGCCCCTTCGCGCATCGACGGCACGACCGAGTTCCTGACCGGGGTCAACGGCTCGGCCATCGGAAAGCTCACCGACCTCAAGGTCGACAGCGGCACCTTCAAGGTCGCCGGCACACAGGTGGTCGTGGACGACGACACCGCCAAGTCCCATGGCTGGAAGGCCGGTTCGACCTTCACCACGCACTACGAGGACGGCAAGGCGCAGCAGCTCACCGTCTCCGCGGTCTACGAGGGCAACGCGGTGATCCGGGGCATCATGCTCGACAACGCGACGCTCGCCCCGCACCAGACCGACCCGGCCGACATGCAGATCCTCGTCAAGACCGCTGACGGCGCGTCGAGTGCGACGAAGGACAAACTGGAGAAGGCCCTCGGCTCCAACCCGGCCGTCAAGGTCCAGGACAAGAAGGACCTCTCCGACAGCATCGCGCAGGTCTTCACGCTCATCCTCAACATGGTCTACGGCCTGCTCGCCATGGCGGTGATCGTCGCGGTCCTCGGGGTCATCAACACCCTTGCCATGTCGGTCTTCGAGCGCTCGCAGGAGATCGGGATGCTGCGCGCGATCGGCCTGGACCGCAAGGGCATCAAGCGGATGGTCCGCCTGGAGTCCCTGGTGATCTCGCTCTTCGGCGGGGTGCTCGGCATCGGTCTGGGAGTCTTCTTCGGCTGGGCGGCCGGTGAGCTGATCGGCGCGAAGATGGCGACCTACGAACTGGTCCTTCCCTGGGCCCGGATGGCGCTCTTCCTGCTCCTGGCGGGCACGGTCGGCGTCCTCGCGGCCCTGTGGCCGGCCCGGCGCGCGGCGAAGCTGAACATGCTGTCGGCCATCAAGTCCGAGTAGCGGTAAATGAGTTGGTGCCCCGTTCCGGTGTGGAACGGGGCCCCTTTCTGTTCTCTGCCGCGCGTGCTCAGTTCCAGGTGCGGGCGCGCAGCGGCATGCCGGAGTCGCCGGAGTCCGGGGTACGGACGGCCAGGACCTGGTTGACGCCGATGCGGTTGCGCTCGAAGGCGAGGGCGGAGGCCGCCATGTACAGGCGCCAGACGCGGGCACGACCGGCTCCGGCGAGCTTGGCCGCGCGGGCCCACTCCGCCTCCAGGTTGACGACCCAGCGGCGCAGGGTGAGCGCGTAGTGCTCGCGGATCACCTCGACGTCGCGCACCTCCAGGCCGGCTCGCTCCAACTGGGTCACCGTGGTGCCGATCGGGGCGAGTTCGCCGTCCGGGAAGACATAGGAGTCGATGAACTCGTCGATGTGGTACGAGGATTCGTCGCGGTGCGGGCGGCGGGCGATCTGATGGTTCAGGAGCCGCCCGCCGGGCTTGAGCAGCGAGTGGAGGACCCCCGCGTACTCCAAGTACCGCTCGGCGCCCACGTGTTCGGCCATGCCCACGGAGGAGATGGCGTCGTAGGGCCCGTCGCTGACGTCCCGGTAGTCCTGGACCCGGATCTCCACCTTGTCGGTGAGTCCCTCGCCCGCGACGCGCTTACGGGCGTAGGCGGCCTGCTCCTGCGAGAGGGTCACGCCGACGACGCTCACGCCGTACTCGCGGGCCGCGTGGATCGCCATCGAACCCCAGCCGCAGCCGACGTCGAGGAGTCGCTGACCGGGTGTCAACTCCAGCTTGCGGCAGATGAGTTCGAGCTTGTCGCGCTGGGCGTCCTCCAGGGTGCCGTCCGGGGACTCCCAGTAGGCGCACGAGTAGACCATGGACGGGCCGAGGACGATCTCGTAGAAGTCGTTGCCGACGTCGTAGTGGTGGCTGATGGCGCGTTTGTCGGTGCGTTTGGTGTGGAGGTGGGCGCGGCTGCGGCGGACCTCCTCCGGGGGCGGGGCGGGCGGCAGCGGGAGCCCGCCGAGCTTCACCAGTCCGCGTACGGCGGACCGCACCTCGGGGTCGCGCAGGGCCTGGGCGAGGGTGCGGGCGTCGTCGCCGCGCTCCCACACCAGCTCGGACATCGCGTCGAGGGCCGCGTACAGGTCGCCCTCGATGCCCAGGTCGCCGGAGACCCAGGCGCGCGCCATGCCGAGTTCGCCGGGCTTCCAGAGGAGTCGGCGCAGGGCGCGGCGGTTGCGTACGACCAGGGTCGGCGCATCGGGCGGCCCTGCCACGGAACCGTCCCAGGCGCGGATGCGCACCCGGATGGGGGTTCCCAGTAGCTGTTCGAAGAGGGATTTGAGCCGCAGCGCGGCATCAGCCATGGCGCACACCTCCGTGAAACGGATCCCGGACATTGTCCATCACTACGTAAACACCGGCCAGGCCCGGTCGCAGTCCTGCTTGAGCGTTACGAGTAGGCAAAACAGGTGTAGCCACCATGTACGAAGGTGTGCCGGGAACGCCGAAGGGGCCGCCCGCACCACGGATGGCGAGCGGCCCCTTCGGGCGTGTTTCAGAGGAGACCGGGGGTCAGGAGGCCTTGGCCTTCTCCTCGGTCTTCGCGGCGGCGGCCGGGGCCGGCGCCGGCTTGGCGGCCTCGTAGAACTCCTCGCGGGGGTTCTCCATGGCGCCGAGCGACACGACCTCGCGCTTGAGGAACATCGCGAGCGTCCAGTCGGCGAAGATGCGGATCTTGCGGTTCCAGGTCGGCATGGCCAGACCGTGGTAGCCGCGGTGCATGTACCAGGCGAGACGGCCCTTGACCTTGATCTTCACCTTGCCCATGACGATCATCGCGACGCCCTTGTGGAGGCCGAGGCCCGCCACCGCACCCTTGTTGGCGTGCGAGTACTCCTTCTGCGGGAAGCCCCGCATACCGGAGATCACGTTGTCGCCGAGGACCTTGGCCTGGCGCAGCGCGTGCTGGGCGTTCGGCGGGCACCACGCGTTCTCGACGCCGGCCTTGCGGCTGGCGATGTCGGGCACCTGGGCGTTGTCGCCTGCGGCCCAGATGTAGTCGGTGCCGGTGACCTGGAGGGTCGGCTGGGCGTCGACGTGACCGCGCGGGCCGAGCGGGAGGCCGAAGCGGGAGAGAACGGGGTTCGGCTTGACGCCGGCCGTCCAGACGATCGTGTTGGAGTCGACCTCGAGGCCGTTCTTCAGCACCACGTGGCCGTCGACGCAGGAGTCCATCGAGGTCGAGAGGTAGATCTCGATCCCGCGGCTCTCCAGGTGCTCCTTGCCGTACTGGCCGAGCTTGGGGCCGACCTCGGGGAGGATCTTGTCGGCGGCGTCGACGAGGACGAAGCGCATGTCCTCGCGGGAGACGTTGTTGTAGTACTTGGCCGCGTCCCGGGCCATGTCCTCGACCTCACCGATGGTCTCCGCACCGGCGAAACCGCCGCCGATGAAGACGAAGGTGAGCGCCTTGCGGCGGATCTCCTCGTCGGTGGTGGAGTCGGCCTTGTCGAGCTGCTCGAGGACGTGGTTGCGCAGGCCGATGGACTCCTCGATGCCCTTCATGCCGATGCCCTGCTCGGCGAGGCCGGGGATCGGGAAGGTGCGGGAGACCGCGCCCATCGCGATGACGAGGTAGTCGAAAGGCAGCTCGTACGCCTCGCCCACGAGGGGGGCGATCGTGGCGACCTTGCGGTCCTGGTCGATGGTGGTGACCCGGCCGGTGAGGACCTCCGCCTTCGGCAGCACGCGTCGCAACGGGACGACGACGTGCCGCGGGGAGATGCTGCCGGCGGCGGCTTCGGGGAGGAAGGGCTGGTAGGTCATGTACGACCGGGGGTCGACGACCGTGACGGTCGCCTCGCCGTAGCGCATCTTCTTGAGAATGCGCCGAGCTGCGTACAGGCCTACGTACCCACCGCCTACTACGAGGATCCTGGGACGCTCCGTGGTGCTCATGCCATCGAGTATCCACCTGCCCCTGGGGGGTCGCTCGTGCGCCCCTTCACAAGCTTCGGTGGGGGGTGTGTTATCCTCCGCGACTCGCATGATCCAGGTCACTCCGCGGGCGGGGAACCACGGGTCGGTTCGCCCCGTTGTCAAGGCCGCGTGAGCTGCCGCTCTACCCCAGCGGACCCCCTGGACCACACCTCGCCGACACCCTCCCGAAACTCCCCCGAATCACTCGCGTACCACCCCGCCGAGCACGCTCCGGGCCCCGCCGAGACCCCGGAAGGGCCAACCGGGGCAGTCGAGTCGTCCAACCGGACAGAATTCCTTGTGAAGAACTTCACGAACTTTCTTACGGACGTGTTCCGGAGGGGGTCGGCGAGCGCCCCTGCACCCGCTCATACGTTATATGGGCTGCTCAGGAGTTTACTGAGGGGCATGACCGTCTACGACTCGCTCGGCACGACGTACAGCCGGACCCGGCAGCCGGACGCCCGCATCGCCGCGCGGATCCACACCGCGCTCGGTGACGCCACGGATGTGATCAACGTGGGCGCGGGCACCGGCTCCTACGAGCCGGCGCACACGGTTCTCGCCGTGGAACCCAGCCGGATCATGCTCGCCCAGCGGCCACCGGGATCCGCGCCCGCCGTGTGCGCGGTCGCCGAGCGCCTTCCGCTGCGCGACGCCGCCGCCGACGCCGTCATGGCGCTGCTGACCGTCCACCACTGGACCGACCTCGCGGCCGGCATCGCCGAACTCCGCCGGGTCGCCCGCCGCCGTATCGTCGTCCTGACCTGGGACCAGCAGGTCTTCCGCGAGCGGTTCTGGCTCGTGCGCGACTACCTCCCCCGGGCCGCCGCCCACGACGACACCCGCGCCGTCCCGACCGAACGGCTGGCCGCGCTGCTCGGCGGGGCGCGACAGGAGACCGTCCCGGTCCCGCACGACTGCGCGGACGGCTTCGGCGCGGCGTACTGGCGCCGCCCCCACGCCTACCTCGACCCCCAGGTGCGCGCCGGGATCTCCCTGCTCGCCCAGACCGGGGAGGACGCCCTGGCTCCCGGCCTGGCGAGGCTCGCCGACGACCTCGCCACGGGCCGCTGGCACGACCGGCACGCCGACCTGCTCGCGCTCGACGCCGTCGACGTCGGCTACCGGCTTCTGGTGGCGGACTTCTGACCTACGGGCGGGCCAGGTGCACACCTACACCAACGGCCGTAGATCCAGGGCGAGTCGGGAATGAAGGCGCGACGGCCGCACGTTGGCAGCCCCATGACGTCCTCGCCGACCACCATGCGCGCCGTCCGGCTCTCCGCCCCCGGCCCCGTCGAGAACCTGCGCCTGACCACCCTCCCGCTGCCGCCCGAGCGGGACGGCTGGGTGCGTATCCGCGTCGAGGCGTTCGGCCTCAACCGCTCCGAGTTGAAGCTCCGGTTGGGGGTGAGCGAGGGCGTCAGCTTCCCCCGGGTGCCGGGTATCGAGGCAGCCGGCACGGTCGACGCGGCCCCGGCGGGCAGTGGACTCACGCCCGGGCAGAAGGTCGTCGCGATGATGGGCGACATGGGGCGCACCTACGACGGCGGCTACGCCGAGTACACGTCGGTGCCGCTGTCCCAGGTCATCCCCGTCGACACCGAGTTGCCCTGGGAGGTGCTGGGCGCCCTGCCGGAGATGGTGCAGACCGCCTACGGCTCGCTCACCGTCGGCCTGGATCTGCGGCCCGGCCAGACCGTGCTGATCCGCGGCGGCACCTCCTCGGTCGGCCTGGCCGCCGCCGCGCTGGCGACCTGGCGCGGAGCCACGGTGCTGTCCACCACCCGCCGCCCCGACCGCCTCGCCCTGCTGAAGGAACACGGTGTCGACCACCCCGTGCTCGACACCGGCGAAGTCGCCCCCGCCGTACGCGAGTTGTACCCGTCCGGCGTCGACGCCGCCCTCGACCTCGTCGGCACCCCGACCCTCCCCGACACCCTGCGCGCGGTACGCGTCCACGGCACGGCCTGCTTCGGCGGCAGCCTCTCCAACCAGTGGACGGTGCGCGACTTCTCCCCGAACGAGTACCTGCCGAGGGGCGTCCGCCTCGCGGGCTACTTCGGCGACGCGTCCGACCTGCCCCCGGCGGTCTTCCAGGAGATCCTCGACGCGGTCGCCACCGGCCGGCTGTCCTTCCCCGTGGACCGGGTCTACGACGGCCTGGAGCAGGTGGCGCAGGCCCACGACGACATGGAACACGACCGGGCCACGGGGAAGTTGGTGGTGCGGGTCCGGCACTAGGACCCGTCCGGCGACTCGATCCGGCCACGTGTACACACATGCGCGTACACTGACGTCATGACCGAGGAAACCGTGACCATACGGGAAGCCCGCGCGCATCTCGCGGAGCGCATCAACCTGGCCGAGGAAGGCACCCCGACGGTCATCACTCGCAACGGCATTCCGGTGGCTGCCGTGGTGCCGATCGCGGACTTCGAAGCCCTGGAAGCGGCGGCCGACGTCATGCTGGCCCGAGAGGCCGAAGCGGTCCTGGCCGAGAGCGGCCCCACCGTGACCATGGCCGAGCTGCTGGCGGATCTGTTCACCGAGCACGGTGAAGGCGCCGCGTGAAGTACGCGTTCCGGTTCACCACGGCGGCGCAGCGGCAGCTCCGGGCCATCAGTCGACTCGACGCCATGCGCATCCTGACCGCGCTGACCGCACTCGGTGACGACCCGTATCGCGAGGACGCCGACGTCAAGAAGCTCACCGGTCCGTCGGGGCTCTACCGGCTGCGGGTCGGAAGCTACCGGGTCGCCTACCAGATCAACGATGGCGAACTCGTCATCCTCGTCGTCAAGGTGGGCGACCGACGGGACGTGTACCGCAACCTGTAAGCGGTCGGGCCAAGGACCATCCGATCCCGTCGAGGATCGCCGCCTATCGCGACTCGGCCGCCGTGGAGAAAGCAATCCCGTCCAGGATGTCGTGCTCGCTCACCACGACCTCCGTCGCTCCGACCCGCTCCATGATCGAGAGGAGTACGAGGGCGCCGGCGCCGATGACGTCGACGCGGCCCGGGTGCATGGAGGGGATGGCCGCGCGTTCGGCGTGGGTGGAGCGGAGGAGGGACTCGGTGATCTCGCGGACGCGGTCGTAGGAGACGCGGGAGTGGTGGATGGCCTCCGTGTCGTACTCGGGGAGGTTCTGGGCGATCGACGAGACCGTGGTGACCGAGCCGGCCAGGCCCACCAGGGTGCGGGCCTCGCGGAGCGGGACCGTCTGTTCGGCGAGGTCCAGGGCCGCCTCGATGTCCGCGCGCATCGCCGTGATCTGGTCCGGGGTCGGCGGGTCCGTGACCTTGCCGTCGCGGACGAGGTGGCGCTCGGTCATGCGGACGCAGCCGATGTCCACGGAGCGGGCCGCGCGGACCTGGTCGTCGCCGACCACGAACTCCGTCGAGCCGCCGCCGATGTCCACGACGAGGTAGGGCTTGGCGAGGGCCAGGTCGTCGCGGCCGGTCAGTTCGGCGGTCGCGCCCGTGAAGGAGAGTTCCGCCTCCTCGTCGCCGGTGATGACCTCAGGTTCGACGCCGAGGATGTCCAGGACTCCGCGGACGAAGTCGTCGCGGTTCGAGGCGTCGCGGGAGGCGGAGGTGGCGACGAAGCGGACCTTCTCGGCGCCCTTCTCGCGGATCACCTGTGCGTACTCCCGGCAGGCCGCGAACGTGCGCTCCAGTGCCTCGGGGGCGAGCCGGCCGGTCTTGTCCACGCCCTGGCCGAGCCGCACGATCGTCATGCGCCGGTCCAGCTCCAGAAGTTCACCGGTGGCCGGGTTCACGTCAGCGACGAGCAGCCGGATGGAGTTCGTACCGCAGTCGACGGCCGCGACGCGGTTGAAGCCGTCGGCGACGAGCGGGACCTCGGAGAAGAAGGTGCTGCGGATCGCGGTCGGGTCGGCGGTCTCGACGGGCAGTTCGTCGGCCGGGTCCGGTGCCGCGAGCGGCTGTACACACGGCCCCTTGGCCCACCACTCCGGCAGCATCGCGATCGCCTCGTCGCCCAGCGGGTTGACGCCCGGGCCCGCGGCCAGGGAGTGGCCCACGAGGACGTGCAGGCACTTCACGCGGTCCGGCATGCCGCCCGCGCTCGGGAAGCCCTCCAGGACCTCGATGGCGTCGCGGCGGGCGAGGTAGTCCTCGTGGGCGGCGCGGTACGCGGCGGCGAGTTCGGGGTCCGACTCCAGCCGCGCCGTCATCTCCTTCATGACACCGTTCGCCTCCAGCGTGCCGATCGCCGAGGCGGCGCGCGGGCACGTCAGGTAGTACGTCGTCGGGAAGGGGGTGCCGTCGGGGAGGCGGGGGGCCGTCTCCACCACGTCCGGCTGTCCGCACGGGCAACGGTGTGCGATCGCACGCAGGCCGCGCGGCGGGCGCCCGAGTTGCTGCTTGAAGGCCTCGACATCCGCGTCGGTGGGCTCGGTGCGCGGGGTGGACGGCGGGGGCGTTTCCATGCGGGTACGAAAGTCTCTCTGAAGTGTCTGTCGGTTCACTGGTCGGAGGCGTCGGACTTGTCGACGCCGTCCCAGACGTTCGAGTACCAGGGGCGGTCGGCCGCCCCCAGCTCGGCGCGGGACTGCTTCGCCGCGTCCGGGTCGATCACGATGTAGCCCGTCTCCCCGGGCATCACATAGTGCAGGCGCTGCCGGATCTGCTGTTCCGCGTACGAGTCGTCCTGCCAGCGTGCCTTGAGGTCGCGGAGCTGTTCGACGCGCTGCCGGGCCTGCTCCTGCTGCCGTTGGAGATCGGAGATCTCGGCGCGCTGGGAGACGTACTGCCTTATCGGGTACGCCAGCGCCACGATCAGCGAGCACAGCACCAGGGCGAGGAGGGCCGCCCGGCCGGTGAGCCGGGAACGGCGGGCCTGCCGTTTGGTCTGGGAGCGGTAGACACGGGCCGCCGTCTGCTCGCCGAGCAGCTTGAGCCTGGTCGCGGTGGAGAACCGGTCCCGGTCCTTCACGGCCATGTCCCGCCTCCCCTTCACACGTGCGTACGTCCCCGCACACGGTACGGGACCGGTGCGGGGACGTACGTACGACTGGCTAAGGATTGACCCGGTGGAACCCCGGGAGGGTCAGCCCTTGAAGCGCGGGAAGGCGCTGCGGCCCGCGTACTCCGCCGCGTCGTCGAGGATCTCCTCGATGCGGAGCAGCTGGTTGTACTTGGCGACGCGGTCCGAGCGGGCCGGGGCGCCGGTCTTGATCTGGCCGCAGTTCACCGCGACGGCGAGGTCCGCGATGGTGACGTCCTCGGTCTCGCCGGAGCGGTGGGACATCATGCACTTGAAGCCGTTGCGCTGGGCCATCTCGACGGCGTCCAGGGTCTCGGTCAGCGAGCCGATCTGGTTCACCTTGACGAGCAGGGCGTTGGCCGTGCCCTCCTCGATGCCGCGGGCGAGGCGCTCGGGGTTGGTGACGAAGAGGTCGTCGCCGACGATCTGGACCTTGTCGCCGATGCGGTCGGTGATGACCTTCCAGCCGGCCCAGTCGTCCTCGTACAGCGGGTCCTCGATGGAGACGAGCGGGTAGGCCGCCACGAGCTCCTCGTAGTACTCGGTCATCTCGGCGGCCGAGCGGGACTTGCCCTCGAACTCGTACTTGCCGTCCTTGTAGAACTCGGACGCGGCGACGTCGAGCGCGAGCGCGATCTGCTCGCCGGGGATGTAACCGGCCTGCTTGATGGCCTCGAGGATGAGGTCGAGGGCGGCGCGGTTGGACTCCAGGTTCGGGGCGAAGCCGCCCTCGTCGCCGAGGCCGGTGGACAGGCCCTTGGTCTTCAGCACCTTCTTGAGGGTGTGGTAGACCTCGGCGCCCCAGCGCAGCGCCTCGGAGAAGGACTCCGCGCCGATCGGGGCGATCATGAACTCCTGGATGTCCACGTTCGAGTCGGCGTGCGAGCCGCCGTTCAGGATGTTCATCATCGGAACGGGCAGCAGGTGCGCGTTCGGGCCGCCCAGGTAGCGGAAGAGGGGGAGGTCGGAGGCCTCGGAGGCGGCGTGCGCGACGGCGAGGGAGACGCCGAGGATGGCGTTGGCGCCGAGCGAGCCCTTGTTGTCGGTGGCGTCCAGGTCGAACATCGCCTGGTCGATCAGGCGCTGCTCGGTGGCGTCGTAGCCGACGAGCTCCGGGCCGATCTGCTCGATGACGGCGAGTACGGCCTTCTCGACACCCTTGCCGCCGTAGCGGTTGGGGTCGCCGTCACGCAGCTCGACGGCTTCGAAGGCACCCGTGGAGGCGCCGGACGGAACGGCGGCACGACCCGTGCTGCCGTCGTCGAGGCCGACCTCGACCTCGACCGTGGGGTTGCCTCGGGAGTCCAGGATTTCCCGGGCTACGACGACGTCGATGGACGGCACGAGCATCTCCTTCTTGGGGTCTGACGCGGCTACGGCAACACCGCAGCGGCTCTGCGAGACGAGCCTAACCGGCTCCGGGCGATTGGCCATCCGGTCGGCCGTCTGTTGGACAGAACCGAGAGTAAATTGTTTCCGAACGGAACAAAGAGTCCGGTAAAAATGCGCGCGGCTTGCAGAAGCGGAGCACAAAAAAAGCCCCGCCCCGGTGCGTACGGGGGAACACGCACCGGAGCGGGGAGCCCGTGGGGGACGGGGGTGACCCTCACGAGGTCTCCATGATGGAGTCCACGGATGTGAGGGCGCTGTGGTTCAGCTGAGTGCTACTTAAGGTGCAGCTGCTGACCCGGGTAGATGACGTCCGCGTCGTCGATGATGTCCTTGTTCAGCTTGAACAGCTGCTGCCAGCCGCCCTTCACCTTGTGCTTCTCGGCGATGGTGCTGAGGCTGTCGCCCTTGACGACCTTGTACTCGCCGTCACCCTTCTTGACCTTCTTGCCGGTCGGGGTGGTGACGGTCTTCTTGGCGGCCGGGCGCTCGGCGGAGCGGGAGGCGGTCGTGTTGGACGTGGAGCGCTCGGTGGTGCTCTTGGAAGAGCTGGTGCCGGACGAGCTGTTCGACGAGCTGGAGCTGCCGCCCGAGTACGTGGCGCCGGAGAGGCCGGTGCCGCAGACGGGCCAGGCGCCCTTGCCCTGGGCCGCGAGAACCTTCTCGGCGACCGCTATCTGCTGGGACTTGGAGGCCTGGTTCGCGGTGGAGGCGTAGGCGGTGCCGCCGTACGCGGCCCACGTCGAGGCGGAGAACTGCAGACCGCCGTAGTAGCCGTTGCCGGTGTTGATGGACCAGTTGCCGCCGGACTCGCAGCTGGCGACCGTGTCCCACTCGGACGCGGTGGCGGCGGAGGCGTTGCCGACCGCCATGAGCGGGGCGGCGATGGCTACGCCGGTCACGCCGGCGAGCGTGGCGACGCGGGTGGCCTTGGACGGACGGCGGTGCTTGCCCTTGCTGGAAAACAGCATGGAAAATCCCAATCCCCTCACCGACGCCTACGAGGTGAGCTGTCGGGTTCGGGCCGTGTGAGTTGCCCGGCCGCACACCTCTCGGTGCGCGACTTAACCCCAAGCCGGTTCCGGTGTCTCTCGACTCCCGGGCCCGGCACTTACCTTGGGTCCCCCGCTCCTGCCTACGGCGCTTGACGCGACGACTGTTCCCGGAGGCCGCTGGCAGGACTCGGCGTGTGCGGCAGCCGGGGCTCGTGGTGACGAGCGGCCTTGACCGTAGACACGGAATCGGCGGAATTTCAAAGACGATCAGGGCTTCTGAGACTCATCCCACACTTTGATCAAACCGGACATTCCAGCGCGAAGCATGACGTGAACTCCCGCTGCCCGCTTGCTACTTTTCGCCCGCTTCCGTACCGACGTCCAAGGTCTGACCGGCGGCGATCTGGGTCGGATCGGCGCCTATCACCTTTTTGTTCTCGGCGTAGAGCGCACGCCATCCGCCGTCGTAGCCAAGGGAGTCGGCGATGGACGCGAGGGAGTCGCCGGCGCGGACCGTGTACGACTGCGCCGCCACGCTTTCCTCGGCGCCGGCTCCACGATGCTTGCCGACACTCTGCTCACTCACGCCACCGTCGAGCGCGCCGGTGTCGACGAGGCTCCACTTGCCCACCGCCTGCTCCGAGTTGTCCGATTCATCGAGTTTCGGAGATGCGGTGACCGAGCCGTCGCTCGCCGAAGGACTGGTGGACTTGTCGGACTTGGTGGAGTCTGTGGAGTTTTCCGTCGCGGTGGGCGAGGGGCTGCTCGACGGGTCGCCGGTGGAGGAGTCGGACGTATCGGACGAAGTCGAGTCCGTGGTGCCGGAGTCGGACAGTCCGGAGGACGCGGTGGGGTCGGAGGAGCCTGCGGAGTCCGTCGCGTCGGACGACGGCGAGTCGCTCGCGACGCCCGTGTCGACGCCCGTCGAACCCGAGGTCGTGGTGAGGCCGGAGAGCAGGGCGCAGGTCATCCAGGGGGACGTGCCGCGGTCGTCGAGGATCTTCTCGGCGACGGCTATCTGCTGGGAGCGGCTGGCCAGGTCGGCGCTCGGGGCGTAGTCGAGGCCGCCGTACTTCGCCCAGTCGTCCTGGGTCAGCTGCAGCCCGCCGTAGTAGCCGTTGCCGCTGTTCTCGCTCCAGGAGCCGCCGCTCTCGCACTGGGCCACCTTGTCCCAGGTGGTGCCGTCGGCGGCGTTCGCGGCGGCGGCGCCGAGGAGCGGGATGGCGATGGCGGAGCCGGTCACGCCGGCCGCGACGAGGAGCGCCGGAGCCTGACGGGGGCGACGGTGACGACCGTTCCCGGAGAGCATGCGGAGGCCTTTCGCGTGACAGCGGGGGGACCGCGCGGCGGATGATGCGGGGCGCCGCGCTGGTATTCGAACGTAGCCGCAGTCGATCACTTGTCACAAGTTAATGCCACGTAGATCACGTGAAGATCACAGAGTTGAAGAAGTGTCACCTTCGGGTTTACGGGGCGAGATGACCTGTTCGGTCCAGGTCTACGGAGTTGGAGTGCCCGCTCGGGGGGTGAACTCCACGGGCAGTGTGCGCAGTCCGCGCATGATGAGGCCGCCGCGCCAGCGCAAGTCGGCCGGGTCCGCGGCGAGTTGGAGGTCGGGGAGGCGGGTGAGGAGGGTGGCGAGCGCGGTCTGGCCCTCCAGGCGGGCGAGCGGGGCGCCGAGGCAGTAGTGGATGCCGTGGCCGTAGCCGAGGTGTTGATTGTCACGCCGTCCGAGATCGAGCACGTCGGGATCGGCGAACCGCTGCGGATCACGGTCCGCGGCGGCCAGCACGACGAGCACGGGGTCGCCGGCCGCGATGTCCTGCCCGCCGAGGGTGACGGGGCGGGTGGCGAAGCGCCAGGTCGCGAGCTCCACCGGGCCGTCGTAGCGCAGGAGTTCCTCGACGCCGGTTTCGAGGAGGTCGTGTTCACCGGCGGCCAGGGACTTCTGGAGGCGGGTGCGCTGCTCGGGGTGGGTGAGGAGGGCGTACGTGCCGTTGCCGATGAGGTTGACGGTCGTCTCGAACCCGGCGAAGAGCAGGATGAAGGCCATGGCGGCGGCCTCGTTCTCGGTGAGGTGCTCGCCGTGGTCCGAGGCGCGGATCAGGCCGGAGATGAGGTCCTCGCCGGGGAGGGGTTCCGGGCTGTCGGGGAGGGCCTCGCGCTTGCGGTGGATGAGTTCGGCGAGATAGCCGCGCATCTTCTTCACGGACCGGGCGACTCCGCCCCGCGGTCCTCCCCCGTGCCGGATCATCATGCCCGCCCAGTCGCGGAAGTCGTCCTGGTCCTCGCGGGGGACGCCCAGCAGATCGCAGATGGCGTAGATGGGGAGCGGGAACGCGAAGTCGTGGATGAGGTCGGCGGAGCCGGTCCGCGCGAACCCGTCGATCAGATCGTTCGTCAACTCCTGCACCCGGGGCGCGAATTCGGCCACACGGCGGGGCGTGAACGCCTTGCTCACCAGACGACGCAGGCGAGTGTGGTCCGGCGGGTCGATGTTCAGCAGATGCGTCATCAACTCGGCCTTGCGCTCACCCGGGATGCCGGTCTTGCCCTTCGCGTGGGCCGGTTCGTCGTGGTGCGCGGGGTTCTTGGACAGGCGCGGGTCGGCGAGGGCCTGCTTGGCGTCGGCGTGCCGGGTGACCAGCCAGGCCTCGACTCCGCTGGGGAGCCGGGTTTTGTGCACGGGGGCGTGTTCGCGGAGCCAGGCGTAGGCGGGGTAGGGGTCGGTGGCGAACTCCCAGGTGAAGAGTTCGGGGGCGCGAGGCTCGTCGTGGTGCATGGCCCGACTTTATGCAGAGGGCGGAACGGCTCCTCCATGGGCGGAGGGGCTCCTCCATGTACTCATGTACCGGAGGTGCTCCTCTATATACGTGCGTCATCCGCACGTCCCGGCCCGCGAAAACCCGTTGGCGGGCCACGGCGGCCCCTGCTACGTTCCCGGAGGCCGTGCGAGAGAACGAGGAGGTGGTACCCGTGAACACAGTTTCGACATGGGTGCTCCCCTCCGGGGTCACGGTCGGGCGATAGGTCGTCCGGGAGCGCCACTCTGCGCACTCCCGAAAGGCACGACCATGCATGTCACTTCCGAACAACGCCTCGACGACGGCGTCCTCGAGCGCGAATTCACCCTCGGCGAGATCCCCGGCATCCTGTGGACGCCCGCCTCCTCACCGGCGCCGCTGATCCTGCTCGGCCACCCCCCACTCGGCTTGCGCAGGATGTACCCCCGGCTGGTGGCACGGGCCCGGCAGTCCGCGGCGGAGGGTTTCGCCACGGCCACCATCGAGCTCCCCGGAAGCGGCGACCGGCCCCGCTGGGACGCCGTCGAGGAAGCCCGCGCCGCCCTGCGCCGGGCGATGGAGGCCGGCGAGTCGGTCAGCGACGAGATCGTCGACGCCCTCGTCCTTCCGCTGGTCGACAAGGCGGTCCCGGAATGGCAGGCCGCCCTGGACGCCCTCCTGTCGCTGCCCGAGATCGGCGGCCCGGTCGGGTACTCGGGGGGAGTGATCTCCATCGGAATCCGGCTCGCGGTGGTCGAACCGCGCATCGTGGCCGCCGGTCTCTTCGCCGGGAGTCTCGTGCCGCGCGCCATGTTCGAGGAGGCCCGCCGGGTCACCATTCCCCTGCATGTCCTGCTGCAGTGGGACGACGAAGGCAACGACCGGCAGGCGGCCCTGGACCTGTTCGACGCCTTCGGCTCCGAGGAGAAGTCCCTGCACGCCAATATGGGCGGTCACACCGGCGTCCCGCAGTTCGCGGGGGACTCGGCGGCCCAGTTCTTCACTCGGCACCTGAAGTCCGGGCACCTGATGTAACGCCGGACCGTCAGGCCGAGACCGGACGCCGGGCGGCATCGGTCTGACTGCCGCCGTCGAGGACAGGCCCCGGCCCTCCTCGACGGCGGTGCTCGGGCATCGGCGCCTGCGCCGGAGTCAGCCCTCGGTCACCGACGCCCGGACCGGAGTCAGTCCTCGGTCACCGTCCCCGTACCGGTCTCCCTCTCCCTGATCGCATCCCGATAAGCCCGCCCGGCCGCCCGCAACGCCGC
The DNA here is from genome assembly GCF_000716435.1 of Streptomyces xylophagus. Taxonomy (GTDB): domain Bacteria; phylum Actinomycetota; class Actinomycetes; order Streptomycetales; family Streptomycetaceae; genus Streptomyces; species Streptomyces xylophagus. The sequence goes on along the minus strand of NZ_JNWO01000037.1, from coordinate 6,692 downwards.
CTCCGGATCCACCCCGTCCGCCTCCGCGCGCACCGCCAACGCCAGCAGCTCGTACCCGATGCCGTCGTCGCCCTTCGGCAGCGGTACCTCAAGTCCCGCCGTCCGCACGCGTGATGCCAGCTTCGCCGCGAGGGCGAGGCCTGGCTGGCCCATGGGGACGCCCTCGGTGACGGAGGTGCGCTGTTTCTCTATCGCCTTCGTGCGCAGCCAATGCGCCTTGACCTCCTCGGGAGTCGACGCCGTCTCGTCGCCGAAGACGTGCGGGTGGCGGTGGATCAGCTTGGTGACGATGCCGGCGGCCACGTCGTCGATGGAGAAGGGGGTGTCGGGGTCCTCTTCCGCGATGCGGGCGTGGAAGACGACCTGGAGCAGGACGTCGCCCAACTCCTCGCGCAGTTCGTCGCGGTCGCCGTCCTCGATCGCCTCGACGAGTTCGTACGCCTCCTCGATGCCGTACTTCGCCAGGCCCTTGTGGGTCTGCTGGGAGGACCACGGGCACTCGGCTCGGATGCGGTCCATGACCTGGACGAGGTCGAGGAGACGGGCGCCCGGCAGGTCGTAGGAGGCGGGGAGGAGTTCCAGCTCGGGCATCTGGACGCGGCCGGAGCCGGCGAGGCGGGCCAGGCCGTCGGTCAGGGCCGGTTCGCCCTCGCCCGACGCGATCACGACGACCGTGTGGCCGTCCGCGCAGGCCGCCACCAGTTCCTCGGCGGTCGGGGACGCCTCGTCCACCTGTATCCCGGCCTCGTACAGATACGGCAGCTGCGGATGCCCGCCGTCCGCGCACAGCACCTGGTCGGCTTCGCGCAGCGTCTGCCACGCGGGCCAGGACAGCAGGCCGGGGGCGACGCGGTGGCTGGTGGTGAGCAGGACGATGCGGCCGGGGGTGGGGGCGGGGATGCCCTCGGGAGCGGGACTGGTTGCGTTCACCCTTCGAACGTAACCCACGCCGCCGACAGCCCCGGAGTTGTCCACAGGCCGACCGGCACCCCTGTGGACATCGGGTCCGCCGTACCGTTACGCCGCCTGCTTCGTCTGCGCCGCGGTCACCTCTCGCACCCAGGGCGTCTTGGCGTCCACGCGGCTGCTCTTCTCCACGTCCCACGTGCCGTAGCGCGGGTTGAGGTCGACGTGGAGTTCCTTGGAGGCCTGGGAGAGGGCCTTCCAGAAGGCGGGCTGGGTGGTGTCGGTGCCGAGTTCGGCGGCGAGTTTGCGGCCCTCTACCTGGAGGCGGAGGTTCTCGTCGAGGCGCTTCGGGGGGACGCCGTACTGTGCCAGCCAGGTCGCCTCCAGGGCCTTGGAGCCGCCCGCCTGCTGGGCGAGGCCGGCCCGCATGTCCTGGATGTCCTTGCGGGTGACCGTGACTCCGGCGTCCTGCGCGGCGCGGTGCACGACCTTGTCGAAGACCATGCCGTAGAGCGTCTCGCGGGTGAGGCCGCCGGTGGTGGCGATGGCCCGCTCGTACTGTGCCTCGTCCTGTACGGCCGCCCGCTGGGCCGTACGCACCTCGTTGACCCTGCTCTGCAGTTGCCCGACGGTGATGCGCTGACCGCCGACGACAGCCGCCGCGCCCGGATGCGCGTCGCTTCCGCAGGCGGTCAGGGCGGGTGCCGTAGCGGCGATCACGGCGGTGAGGACGAGCGCGGTGCGACGGCGGCGGTGCAAGGGAGCCTCCCGTTGGAGATTGTGCGACGGTGCACAAAGTCTTGCGGTGATCGATGTTAGGCAGTGGGTCGCCTGTGGCCAACCCATTCGACCAACGATTCACCAGGACTTCGGGCACCGGCACGCACGCGTGGGGCTCTGCCGGCGACGGCGACCGGTCAGCCGGTGATGGCCACCGGCGCGTCCCACGCGTCACGGTCCACGGTGATCGTGTAACCGCCGCGCGTCTCCTTGCTGTTGACCATGTACTGGTGGGCCCGGCTGTGGTTGGTGAACTGGGTGGAGCCCCAGGGCCAGTCCGAGGTCGTGGTGTACGTCTTGTCCCACAGCGCGTACCAGAGGTTGCCCGGCAGGTCCGTCTTGTTGGTCGCCGTCGCGATCGCCTTGGCGCTGGAGCTGGTGAAGCCGTAGTAGCCGGTGCGGTAGATCTTGGCGTGCAGTTCCTTGTCGAAGGCGCGGACGTACGTCAGGACGGCGTTGTTGCAGGCCGTGTTCGTCGTGTCGTACGACTCCATGTCCAGGTAGATCGGGCTGCCGGCCTTCATGCCGAGCGCCGAGGCCTTGGCCACCGCGTCGTCCGCCTCGCTCTTGCCGACGGACGCGGCGGTGGAGGCGCTGATCTTCACCGAGCCGCCGGAACCGCAGGACGGCTGCGAGCCGACGTAGAGCGGGATGAACTTCCAGCCGACCGTGCTGAGGGTCTTGACCCAGGAGGCGGTGAGGTTGGGCTGGCTGCAGCCGCGGTTCTTGCCGCCGATGTAGACGGCGGCGGCGCCGTAGGCCCCGTCGGTGTGCCAGGCCTTCATCGCGGCGAGGGAGGGCGCGGCGCAGGTGTCGAACGCGCGGCCGGTGTAGGTCTTCTGCGCGGGCCAGGCGGTGGCGGCCATCGAGTTCGTCGCGGCGATACCGCCGCCGGCGACGACGGCGGCACCGGCGACGCCCCAGGCTATGTATCTGCGCTTCTTCGACTGCCGGTGCTCGGACATGGAAGACCCCACCCCTGGTTCGTACGTGACTGGTGTTGCGCGTGGCTTGAATGTACTCGGCAAAATCTAGCGGCTGAGGGTGCTAGCCCCGCACCTGCCCCAGCCACTGCAAGGTCCGTCGGATGTCGCCCGCGAGCGGGTGTCCGGGGCCGTGGCGGCGTTCGACGTCGGCCAGGAGGCGGGCGAGGGTCTCGTGGGCCGCGCCGCGGTCGCCGAGGGCGAGGAGCAGGTGGCCCACGCGGCGGCGGACCTCGTGGGCGAGTTCGGGGTCGCCGGCGACGTACTGGTTCTCGTAGTACGGCAACAGCGCGCGGTACTCCGCGAGGGCCGCCGCCGGTTCGCCGAGCGACTCCAGGCACTGGGCGGCCTCGTAGCGGTAGCGCAGGGACTGCGGGTCGGACGGGCCTGCCTCGGCGGCGCGTTCGTCGGCGAGGCGGCGCAGTTCGGGCAGTGCGCGCCGGTACTGGCCGTCGTCCATGAGCGTCGCCGCGTACTGCTTGCGCAGGGTGCGGACGACCGGGGAGTGCACGCCGTGCTGCTCGGCGGCCGTGGGCAGGATCGCGCCGAGGATGTCGACAGCCTGCGTGATACGGCCCTCGCCGAGCAGCCGCTTGACCTCGTCGACGGCGGCGGCGACATCGGGTTTCTCGGCGGGGGTCGGCGCGAGCGGGGCGGGCTGCGGCGCGGGGGTGCGGGCGCGGTCCGGCCAGGGGGCGTGCGGGCGCGTGAACGGGCGCGTGGGGTCGAGCGGCGCCCCGCTGGGCATCCCGCGCGCGGGCAGCAGCAGCGCCAGGCGCTCGTACACCTCCTGCGCGGAGCCGGGCCGGTGCTGCGGGTCCTTGGCGAGGAGGTGCAGGACGAGCGCCTCGAGCGGCTCGGGGACTTCGGGGCGGATACGGCGGACGGGCACCGGCGGCTCGTACAGGTGCCGGTGCAGCACGCCGAGCGCCGTCGAACCCGCGAACGGCACGTCCCCGCTGAGGAGTTCGTGCAGGAGCACACCGAGCGCGTACAGGTCGGTGTACGGGCCGACCGCGCCGCCCATCGCCTGCTCGGGCGCCATGTAGGCGGGCGAGCCGATCGGCGTGCCGGTGTGGGTGAGGCGGGTGGTGTCGGCGTCCATGACGGAGGCGACGCCCAGGTCGAGGACGGTGACCGTGCCGTCCTGCTTCACCATCACGTTGCGCGGCTTGAGGTCACGGTGGACGATCGGCACGGCGTGCACGGCGCTCAGCACCGCGCACAGTTGCGCGGCGACCGAGACCGCCCACTGCCACGGGTACGGGTCGTGCTCGGCGAGATGGTCGGAGAGGTCCGCGCCGTCGACGTACTGCATGACGAGGAACAACTCCTCGCCCTCGCTGCCCGCGTCGTGCACCGTGACCAGGCCGGGGTGGTCGACCTGCGCGGTCACCCGGCACTCGCGCACGAAGCGGCGGCGCAGCTCGTCGGCCTCCTGGCCCGCCACCTTGTCGGGGCGCAGCAGCTTCACCGCCACGCGCCGGTCGAGCCGCCGGTCGTACGCCGTCCAGACCTGGCCCATGCCGCCCTGCCCGATGAGCGTGGACAGTTCGTAGCGGTCGGCGACGACACGCCCTGCCGCCACGGTCACCGTCCGCTCTCGTCGTGCTTGCGCAGATAGTCACTCAACTCATCGAGCTCGGCGCGCACTTGGTCGATACGGGCGGGCGCGGGACGCTGCGGCGGCGGGGTGGACAGGGGCGGCTGCGGGGCCGGGGTGCGGGGCATCGGGGGCGGGGTGTGCTGCGGCACGGGTGTGTGGGGTATCGGCGGCGGGGTGTGCTGCGGCGAGGTCGTCGCCGTGTACGGCGACGGGGGCTGAGCCGACTGCGCGGGCTGCGGGTAGCCGTACGCCGGGGACGGCTGCCCTGCGTATGCGCCCTCACGCAGCCGCTGGAAGTGGCGTATGTCCGCCGCCAGGTAGTACACGGCCGCCGCCACCAGGGTGCCCAGGAGCAGGGTGATGCCCAGATAGCCGCCGTTGGTGTGGACCTCCTCGCCGGGCTCGGAGCCGAGCAGCACGATGCTGAGCACGTCCGCCGCCGTCGCGGCCACCAACAGGCCCCAGTCCAGGGACTTTCGGGTGACGATGGCCAGCCGCAGGAGCATCACCCAGGCCAGGAACCCGATGCTGAACACCGAGATTCCCACGAACAGCACGCGCAGGAAGACCAGCGCCGCGGTGGGCGGCGGCTGCTTCACGGGCTGTGGGTAGCCGTGGCCTTGCATGGCTGCTCCAAGTGCCTTCGGAGGGCGGTCGTGCGATTGTCGCTTCGAGCGTATAGGCCCACACCGACAAGCGGTCCCGGGTTGTACCGAACCGTTGTCGTGCTGATCACTTGATACGACATCGCAGGTGCCGACGGTGGCCACGGAGCCCGGCCTTCCGGAGCGCGACGGGGCCTCAGCCGGGCGTGACCGTCCCGTCCGTCAGCCCGTCGTACATCCCGCGCACGAGCTGCTCGCCGAGCCGGCCCGCCTGCCGCAGCGCGCGCTCGAAGTCCTCCAGGGCGCGGAACCGGGCACCGTAGCGGCGCTGTTCGTCCAGGGGCAGCCGCGGCAACTGGAGCCTGCGCACGTCGAGTCGGGTGGCCGTCGACGCGTAGCTGCTGGCCTGGCGGTTGTTGGCGGTGCCGCGCAGGAACCCGGCGAGGAACCACGGGTCCAGCGACGCGGGATCGGGCCGCAGCAGCACCAGGCTGCGGCCCAGGGCGGCGCCCTTGGTCGTGTCGTCGATGACGCGCGCCATCGAGCCGCCGCCGAGCACCGGGACGACGACATCGCCGGGCTCGGTGAGGACGGCGTCCTCGTCGCTCTCGGGGAGCAGCCCGGAAGGGGCCGTTCCGGCGAGGACGTCATGGTCGGTGAGAACGGGCACACGCGCGTGGCCGCCGTTTCCCCCGGTACGCAGCACCAGGGCGCCCCCGCGCGCGAGTTCACCGATCGTGGTGAGCGGCCAGCGCGTGGGCCGCTCCTGGTCGGCGGGGTGGTCGACGGGCGGCGGAGTGAGGTCGGCGGTCAGCCGGAGCGTCTCGCCGAGCCGCTCGCGGACGGCCGTGAGCTGGTCGGCGCCGTCGGCCGCGGTCGCGGGCGGGAGGTGCCGGGCGGGGGCCAGGTCGACGTCGTCGTCGAGGAGTTCGATGACCGGCACGGAACGCGCGAGCCCCGGCTCGTCGTCCAGCCGTCCCGCCCGGTCGAACGCCTTCCAGGCATCCAGCACCGCCCCCCGCACGGCCTGCCAGTCCGGCCCGCCCCGCCCCTCGGTGGCGAACCGCCCGGTGTCCACCAGCAGCACCTCCGGCTGCGCGGGCGCCCGCTCCGGCCGCCGCAGCACCCACAGGTGCAACGGGATGTTGTACGGCGGCGCCGCCCCGATCGGCAGCGCCACGACCGCCTTCAGCGCCCCGCGCCGCAGCAGGTCGGCGCGGATACGGCGGCCCGAGCGTCGGGAGGCCGCGGCCGGCGGCATCAACAGCACGGCCGTGCCGCCGTCCTTGAGCCGGGCGAGCGCGTGCTGCACCCAGGCCAGCTCGGACTCGTTGCGCGCCGGGAAGCCGTACTCCCAGCGGGGGTCGTAGGCGAGTTCGTCGTGCCCCCAGTTCCGCTCGTTGAACGGCGGATGGCACAGGACGGCGTCGGCCCGCAGTGCCGGGTACGCGTCGGCGCGCAGCGTGTCGCCTGCCGTGCCGCGCACGGTGACCTTCGCGTGCAGGGCGAGCCGGAGCGCGGTGAGGGCGGCGAGTTCGGGGGCGTTGTCCTGGGCGTACAGCTCCTGGCCGGGGCGGGGGGTGACGGCCCGCAGCAGGGCGCCGGTGCCGCAGGCCGGGTCGAGCGCGGTGTGGGCGGGGCCCGCCAACTCGGCCATGAGGCGGGCGAGTTCGGTCGGGGTGAGCGTGTACTGCCGCGGGTTGGCGTCGAGGTGCCGCCCGAGCAGGAACTCGAAGGTCTGCCGCGCGCCCATTTCGGCGGCGAGTTCGGCGGCGCCGCGGAGGAGGGGGGCCGAGGGGAGGAGTTGGGGGC
>NZ_JNWO01000036.1 GCF_000716435.1 Streptomyces xylophagus | reverse complement strand
GTGTCGTAGCGGCGAAGGGGGCACCGGGGCCGGGGGGCGGGGTGGTGCCGGGGGCCCCTGGGCCTCGTACGGCAGCCCTCGCGGCAGCGGCACCTCCGCCTGGCGGGACGGGGGCGGCGGCGCCACCGTAGGCCGGGGCCTGGGGGCGGGTCTGAGCTTGGGCCTGGGGGTGGGCGTCGGGTCCGGGGGCGTAGCCCATGGCGGGCGCGCCTCCGCCACCGGCGAAGTTGACCCCACGCTCCAGGCGGTCGAGGCGGGCCATGACCGACTGCTCGTCGCCGTAGGCGGCGGGGAGCATCACCCGGGCGCAGATGAGCTCGAGTTGGAGGCGGGGGGAGGTGGTGCCGCGCATCTCGGTCAGGCCGGTGTTGACGAGGTCGGCGGCGCGGCTGAGCTCGGCCGCGCCGAAGGTGCCGGCCTGGGCCTGCATGCGTTCCAGTACGTCGGTCGGGGCGTCGATGAGGCCCTTCTCGAGGGCGTCGGGGACGGCGGCGAGGATCACCAGGTCGCGGAGGCGCTCCAGCAGGTCGGCGACGAAGCGGCGCGGGTCGTTGCCGCCCTCGATGATGCGGTCGACGACTTCGAAGGCGGCGGCGCCGTCACCGGTGGCGAAGGCCTCGATGACGGAGTCGAGGAGCGAGGCGTCGGTGTAACCGAGCAACGAGGTCGCCATGGCGTATGTCACACCGTCGGTGCTCGCCCCCGCGAGCAACTGGTCCATGACGGACATGGAGTCACGCACGGAACCGGCACCGGCCCGCACGACGAGCGGCAGTACGCCGTCCTCGACGGGGATGTCCTCCTGCCCGCACACCTGGCCCAGGTAGTCGCGCAGGGTGCTGGGCGGCACGAGCCGGAAGGGGTAGTGATGGGTGCGTGACCGGATCGTCCCGATGACCTTCTCGGGCTCGGTGGTCGCGAAGATGAACTTGAGGTGCTCCGGCGGCTCCTCGACGACCTTCAGCAGCGCGTTGAAGCCGGCCGGCGTGACCATGTGGGCCTCGTCGATGATGTAGATCTTGTAGCGGCTGCTCGCGGGTCCGAAGAACGCCTTCTCGCGCAGCTCACGGGCGTCGTCCACACCACCGTGCGACGCGGCGTCGATCTCGATGACGTCGATGGAACCGGGACCGTTGCGCGCGAGGTCCGTGCAGGACAGGCACTCGCCACAGGGGGTCGGGGTGGGTCCCTTCTCGCAGTTCAGACAGCGGGCCAGGATGCGCGCGCTCGTGGTCTTGCCGCAGCCTCGCGGCCCGCTGAACAGGTACGCGTGATTGACCCGGTTGTTCCGCAGCGCCTGCTGCAACGGGTCGGTGACATGTTCCTGCCCGATGACCTCGGCGAACGACTCCGGGCGATAACGGCGGTACAGCGCGAGAGACGACACGCGTACGAGGTTATAGGCGCCCACTGACAACCGGGGCCGGTGGCGAGTTCGGCGCAGCCTCGGCCACAGCCGCGGCGCCACCACCACAGGGGCGATCACCGCAGGCGCGACCACCACAGGCGCGACCACCACAGGCGCGACCACCGCAGGCGCGACCACCGCAGGCGCCGGGAACGCAAGCGCCCCCCACGCACCCGCCAGAGCCAACCTACCCTTGCTGCCTTCCGGCCCTGGGGGAGTTCAGTCAGATAGCGCCGCGTGAGGGGCTCCGCACAGGCTACAGGATCTGAGCGGGGGGAACGAGTTCGCTAGCACTCCTCAACGTCTTGTATTGTTTGCCGCGGAGGATTCGCCTAGTGGCCTAGGGCGCACGCTTGGAAAGCGTGTTGGGGGCAACCCCTCACGAGTTCGAATCTCGTATCCTCCGCCAGTGCCTCACCGGGCACGATGTCGAAGGGCCCCACTGTTCACAGCGGGGCCCTTCGTCGTGTGGTTCGGGCTGAACCTTGTCGGGAACAATTCGGTAGCAACTGGGCCGCCGAGGTGTTTACTTGAGTCAGGCGACAGCGGGGGAGTGACAGTGCCCATACCTGGACTGGAATTAGTGGCCGGAGCGGCGGTCGGCTATCTCGTGCGGAAGGTTCGGCGGGTGGGTTCCCGGGCCGATGCCGAGGTGGACCGGGTTCTCGACGAGAGCATGGATGCCCTGCACGAGCTGGTCAGTGGGGTCGTCGGGGACGATCCCGCGGTCACGCGGCTGTTGGAGCAGGCCGGTGACGGTGAGGTGACCGAGCGCACGACGCGGCGGGCGACGGACGCGATCGCCGACATGGCTGAGGAGAATCCCGAGTTCGCCGGCGAGTTGGCCGCGTCCGTCGACCGGCTGCAGCGGCACGAGGCCGGACTGGCGCAGCAGAGCGGTGTCAGCGCGCATGGTGACATCCGGGTCGAGACCGGTGGCGTCGTTGTCGGAGGGAATGTCTCGGGAGGGGTGACGACCGGGCCCCACCCTTCGGCGCCGGGACCGCGCGAGGGCTGAGCGGTTCCGGAGAGACGTCCGCCCAACCGACGATCACGGCCGAGACGGCGGCGATCGCCGGCGGAGTCGTGGCCACGCACATCGACCATGTGCACCTGGCACCCCCGCCGTCGAACGGGCCGGTCACCCGAGCGAGGCCGATCCACGCACTCCCCTCGCGCAACCAGGCGTTCACCGGGCGGACCGCCCTCCTGGAACGCGTCGGCGCGAGCATCCAGCACACGGGAGAGGGCGTCACCGAGGACCCCGGCGTGGTGTCGCTCATCGGGATGGGCGGCATCGGCAAGACCCAACTGGCCCTCGAATACACCCATCGCCACGCCGACGAGTACGGGCTGGTGTGGTGGGTGGGCGCCGATCAGCTCGCCGCGGTCATGGCGAGCCTCACCGCCCTGGCCTCCCAGTTGGGACTCACCGCCGTCCAGCCGTCCCTGTTGATCCGGGCCCTCTGGGTGGAACTGGCGTCCAGGCACGACTGGTTGCTGGTGTACGACAACCTCGACGATCTCGGCGCCATGAACGACCTCCTCCCGCCCGACGGGGGAAAGCTGCTCATCACCGGCCGCGATCCCCGCATCGGACGGATCGGTACGCGCATCGACGTGACCGAGTTCGAGCGGGAGGAGTCGATCACGCTGCTGTCGCGCCGCTGTCCCTCCCTGTCTCCCGCCGACGCCGACCGGGTCGCCGCCGCAGTGGGCGATCTGCCCCTCTCGGTGGAGCAGGTCGGCTGTTTCCTGGACGAGACGGGCCTGGAGACCGCCGACTACCTCACGCTCCTCAGGTCCCAGCCGACCGCGAGCGGCCTGGACGACCGCACCGTCTCGGCGCACCCCGGCCTGGTGTCGGTGGTCGTCACCAGCCGCGACCGGCTGGTGACGACCGCCGGTCCGGCGGCCGCCGACCTGCTCGACCGGCTCGCGTTCCTCGCCCCGGAGCCGATCCCGCTGGGCTCCGACCCCGCCGCCGGGCCGCCTCGGTTCGGCGTCCGGCTCGGTGACACCGCGACGGCCGCTCTGGCCGTCCGCAAGATCGTCACCCTCGGGCTGGCCCGGCACGCCGACAACGCCCTGCAGATGCACCGCCTCGTCCACAGCCTGCTCCGGGACAGGATTCCGTTCGACGAGCACGCGGTGATCCACCACGCCGCGGAGGAGCTGCTCGCCACGATCGCCCTGGGCGACCCGGACACCCCCGAGTCCTGGCACGAGTACGGGCTGGTCGTCCCGCACGTACGGGAACTCCTGTCGTCCGCCGCGGCCCTGCCCGGGAGCCAGCTGGACGCGGAGGCGTTCCGCACCCTGGTCCTGAAGGTTCAGCGGTATCTGTACTTCTCCGGCCAGTCCCGGTCCGCGGTCGACATCTGCCGGATGACCCAGAAGTCCTGGACGGACCGGCTCGGCCCCGACCACCCCGACACACTCCACGCCGGCTACAACCTCGCGTCCAACCTCTTCGAGCTCGGTGAGTACGCGCAGGCACGCGAGGTCGACCAGGACGTCTTGGACCGGCGGCGCCGGGTCCTCGGCATGGACCATCAGGACACCATCCGGTCTGCGCACCAGTTCGCGGCCGACCTCTACGACCTGGGGGACTACGCCGGGGCGCGCGCCCTGGACGAAGAGGGGTGGCGGCACCGCCGCCGACTGCTCGGCGAGCACCACCCCGACACCCTGCAGTCGGCCCACTACCTGGGCTCGGACCTGTATGAGCTCGGCGAGCTGGAAAAGGGACGCGCCATCAACGAGGAGGTCTTCAAGCGGCGCCGGGAGGTTCTCGGCGAGCACCACCCCGACACGCTGCACTCCGCGCACCATCTCGGCTCCGACCTGTGCGACCTGGGCGAACTGGACCGAGCCCTGAAGCTGCAGCAGTGGGTGCTGAGTCGGCGGCGGCAGCTCCTGGGCGAGGACCACCCCGACACCCTGCGTACGACGCACTACCTGGCCATCACCCTCCACCGGATGGCCGACCATCCCCAGGCGCGGGCGCTCAACGAGGACGTCTGGAACCGGCGTCGGCGGCTGCACGGTGACGACCATCCCGACACTCTCCGCTCCGCCTACAGCTTCGCGGACGATCTGCGCGCCCTCGAGGACTACCCGCAGTGCCCGTATCTCCGTGAGCGGAGGTGCCCGTATCTCCGTGAGCGGAGGTGCCCGTATCTCCGTGAGCGGAGGTGCCCGTATCTCCGTGAGCGGAGGTGCCCGTATCTCCGTGATCAGCCGTCACCGAGCTCGGTCCAGAGACCGGCGATCACCTCGGAGGCCTGGACGATGATGTCCGGGTCGCGCAGCAGGGCCATGCGGAGATGCCTGCGGCCCAACTCCGGTGACGACCAGTAGAAGCGCTCGCCGGAGAGGACGTGGACGCCCCGTTCGGCGAGCAGCACGCGGACGCGCTCGCCGTCCAGTCCGTCGGCGACGACCTCCAGCCATGCCAGGCCCAGCTTCTGGGTGTCGTCCGTTCTCAGGAAGGAACCAGGGATCGCTCTCTGGAAGAGCGTCCGGTTCCGCGCGACGATCTCGCGTAAATAGCGGCCGTGATCGACCTCCGCGAGATTCACGAACTCCGTGATCAGCCGGACGGTGAAAGGCGAGAGGTGGAGAAGGAAGTCCGCGTGGATTCCCACGACGGCGTCGACCAGCCTCGGCGAGACGCAGAAGAAGGGCGCCTTCAACTCGGCCGCGGGCCAGACCTTTCCGGTGTCCTCGATGACGACGCAGTCGATTCCGGAATCGGCGAGTATCCCGTAGTGGTCGTAGACCTGCTCGTCGGACAGGTAGACCCGGAAGCAACCGTCGAGAACGAGGAGCTTCTCCTCGGCCACGCAGAATTCGACGATGCGCTTGAACGCCGCCTCGCCGACCACGGTGCCGGTGGGGTTGTTCGGGCTCACCAGGAAGATCACGTCCGCGGTGAGCGTCTCCAGCAGGCTCTCCAACTCGGCCGTTCCGCCCGTCAGTACGGTCTCCGGAAACGGCTGAAGAGGTATGCGGTGGCGCAGCAGGATGTCGGCGATGTTGTCGAAGCAGGGCTCGATCAGGGCTACGGAAAGCCCCCTGAGGCGCAGCACATTGGCCACGATCTCTACGGCCATCGAGGCGGAGTAGCACATCAGCCCGGTGAAGTACTCCGGGATGTACGACTGCGCGCCTAGTCCGAGGTAGCGGCGGATGTACTCCGACTCGGCCTGCCGGCCCAGCCTGCGGTCGGACTCGGCGAAGAAGCGCGCCGACTCGGCGATGATCGCGGATTCGGCGGTGGTCCAGGAGCGGAACGCGTGGCCGTCCGACAGATTGTGATCGAAAGGAAGAGCATCCACCTCCTCCTGCGTGAGATTGCGCTCGATCACCCTCACCCCTTGTGTCCCGACCGACCGTCCCTCGCCCTGCACGGCTTCTGATCGTCTCTCCCGGCCCTCGCCGTCCGCAAGACGCCGATCTCCTCCCGGATTGCGATACCGGTGACTTCTACGGTTCCCAGCAGGGCGCCACGTAGTCCGGCGGTTCGTTCACGAAGTCCGCGTCCCCGCCGATCTGCCGAGTGCGGGGGCGGTCGGGGCCGTCCGAGTGGTAGGCGGGCCAGCCCGGATCGCCGGCCGTGAGGAACGCGGTCCATGCGCCGATGAGGGTGTCTCGGGCGGCGCGGTTCTCCGGGGTGTCGATGTTCAGGGCGGTGAGTTGGTCGAAGGCGTAGAAGCGTTCGGCGCCGTGGAAGGCGCCGTAGTGGGGGCCCAGGGGTTCGGCGGAGAGGAGGTAGGTGTGGGCGGATCCGCCTGCCGCGGTCTGGAGTTGAGCCAGGCGGGTTGCTCGGCGGCGGTAGACGGCGTCGGAGAGGAAGAGGGTTCGCAGGTCGGACAGTTCGGTGAACTGGTCGTTGGATGGGGGCGGTTGGCGGTGGGTTCGGTATGCCTCCAGCAGGTCGTGGGGGTGTGCTGCGCCTGCCTGTTCCATCTCGGCCAGGAGGGACCGTTCGTCCGACGGGTGGCGGTAGTGCTCGCTGGCGTAGAGGTACTGGAAGGTGCGGAACTCGTCCCGGTTGGCGCCGATCAGCAGGGGGATGTCGGTCGCGGCGCCCGCGGCGATGGCCTCGGCGGGGTCCTCGGTGATGACCGTTCCGTCGTGGACGAGGCCCCAGGCGCGGCCGCCGGGCAGGTTGCGGGCGCCGAAGTCCTGGTCGATCACCGCGTGTTGGGCCTCGATGACGCGGTCGAGCGGGGCCGTCGACAGTCCGGCCAGGTCCTTGACGCCCACGTGCGCCAGGAGGGCCTCCGTGAGGGACGCGGAGAGGTCGCGTGGGTAGAGACGGCCGATGCTGCCGCTGTGCAGGATCGCCTTGTGGAAGGTGCCTCGGGCGGCGGGGTGGGTCAGCAGGGCGCCGATCGAGAAGGCGCCCGCGGAGTGGCCGGCGACGGTGATGTTGTCCGGATCGCCGCCGAACGAGGCGATGTTGTCGTGGATCCAGCGCAGTGCGGCGGTCTGGTCCTGGAGGCCGAGGTTGGCGCTGTCCGCCCACTCGGCCGCGTCCGGGCCCGCCGGGTGCAGCCAACCGAGCGCGCCGACACGGTAGTTGGGGGCCACCACCACCGCGCCGGTCAGGCGGGAGAGGGCGGCGCCGTCGGTCACGGGCGGGGAGGCATTGCCCAGTTCGAAGCCTCCGCCGTAGATCCACACCAACACCGGCCGGTGGCCGCCGAGTTCGGGGGTCCACACGTTGAGGTAGAGGCAGTCCTCGGATGTCGCATAGCCGCCGGGGCCGTCCGCGCCGCGTTGTGCGGGGGCGGCGGGGAAGCGGGTGGCCTCGCGTACGCCCTCCCAGGGGGTGGGTGGTTGCGGTGGGCGCAGGCGCAGGGGGCCGATGGGCGGGGCGGCGAACGGTACGCCCGCGAACAGGGTCGTCGGCGTGCCGCCCGTGTCCGTCGTCGTTCCGCGCAGAACTCCGTAGGTGGTGGGTGCGGTGGGTTCGGGGTGCGGCTTCTTCATCGGGTCAGTCCTTCGAGGTCGAGGGGGCCGGCAGGTCCAGCTCCAACAGGCAGGCCGCCAGGCTCTTTCCGTGGGCGTCCAGGCTGAGGGAACGGGTGACGCCGCCGTCGAGAGCGTCGTGGAGGACGAATTTGAGGGCGTGGAGGGACGGGACCTCGTAGCGGAGGATCGGGCCCACAGGGAGGTCGGGGAAGTGCGCGCGTACGCGGTCGGGGGTGAGGTGTGTGCGCAGGTGGGGGAAGTGCGACGGGTCGTAGGCGATGACCGAGATGTCGGCGGTGGAGCCCTTGTCGCCGGAACGGGCGTGGGCCAGTTCGTGGAGTCTCATGCCGTGTCTCCTGCCACTGTCACCTGAACTTCCGTGCTGGGCATGACCAGTTCGCGGGGCAGCAGGACCGAGGTGATGGCGATGTTCTCGCGGGTCTCGCGGGTGACGCCGGCACCGCCGTAGGGACCGTTCGGCCACAGGGACGCCACCTCTCTGCCGATGCGGCGCGCGTGGTCGAGTGTGTCGGTGCGGGCGGCCACGCGTAGGCGGATCTCGGTCGGTTCGGCGGTGGGCACGGCTCCGACTCCGACTCCGCGGTGGACCGCGTTCAGGCCGATCAGGTCGTAGCGTGCGTCCGTGACCGGGATCTTGGTCAGGGTCAGGCGTTCTTCTACGATCCGTGCCGCCTCGCGGGCCCGGGCCAGGGCGTTGGAGCCGGCGTACGAGATCTCGCCGTGGGCGAGGAAGCCGTCGCGGTAGCCGACCGAGGCCTTCAGGGCGGTGGGGCGTTCGCGGCCGGTGATGCCCGTGACCGTGACCTGGTCTTCCGTGAGTTGGGTGAGGTGGGCGTGGGAGAAGTCCGCGGTCACGTCCGGGGTGAGGTAGGCGGCCGGGTCGTGGACCTCGTAGAGGAGTTGTTCGGTGACGGTGGCGACCGTCAGGCGCCCGCCCGAGCCGGGGACCTTGGTGAGGGTGAAGGAGCCGTCCTCGGCGACCTCGGCGAGGGGGAAGCCGAGGCGGGCCAGGTCGGGGACGTCCTTGGTGCCGGGGTCGGCGTAGTAGCCGCCGGTGACCTGGCCGGCGCACTCCAGCAGGTGTCCTACGGCGGTTCCGCGCGCGAGGAGCGGCCAGTCCGACGCGGTCCAGCCGAACTCGTGCGTCAGCGGGGCGAGGAAGAGCGACGGGTCCGCGACCCGGCCGGTCACGACCACGTCGGCGCCCTGGGCGAGGGCCTCGGCGACGGGGGCGGCGCCGAGGTACGCGTTGGCCGAGACGACGTCGTCTCCCAGGTCGTCCAGGTTCATGGCCCTGCCGGGGCCGTCCAGCAGGGGGAGGGGGGTGCCCTTGACCAGGTGCAGTACGTCGTCGCCGGTGACCGTCGCGATGCGCAGGCCGGGGAGGCCCAGGCGCCGGGCGACCTCGGCGACCGCCCGGGCGGCGGCCTGCGGGTTCGCGGCGCCCATGTTGGTGATGATGCGGGTTCCCTGGCGGGCGCAGGGTTCCAGTACGGCTTCCATGCGTTCCACCAGCCACTCGTTGTAGCCGGCGTCCGGGTCGCGGAGGCGTTCCAACTGGGCGAGGGCCACGGTGCGTTCGGCCAGGCACTCGAAGACCAGGTAGTCGAGCCGGCCGTGCTCCGCGAGTTCTACGGCGGGGTCGACACGGTCGTCGGCGAAACCGGCGCCGCAGCCGATGCGTATGCGGTTCCCTGTGCCTGTGCCTGTCCTTCTCCGGCTCCGTGGCTGGCTCATGGGATACCTCCCTCTCATGGGGACCACTGGAACCACTGTGGGTCCGTGGAGGGGGTCGGGGCAAAGATCGATTTCGTATTGATTCATGTGGGAGCGACATGAATGAGTGGCAATCATGTACTCATGAGGCATGGATGTCACCCTGCGCCAGATGGAGCTCTTCCTCAGCGTCGCGGAAGCCGGGTCCTTCACCGGGGCCGCTGAGGAGGTGCTGCTCAGTCAGCCCGTGCTGAGCCGTAGTGTCCAGCAGCTCGAGCACGCGGTGGGGGCGAAGCTCTTCGAGCGCACGACGCGCTCGCTGGCGCTCACCTCGGAAGGCGCCGAGTTCCTCGCTGTCGCCCGCGAGATCCTCCGGACGTATCACCGCGGGATGGAACGGTTCGCCGCGATCCGTGCCGGAGAGCAGGCCACGGTGACGGTGGCCGCGCTTCCCTCGGTGGCCGCCGGGATGCTGCCCGGTGTCTTCCGGGCCGTCCTGGCCGAGCATCCCGGGATGCAGCTGCGGATTCTGGACGGGACCACGCGGGAGGTGATCGAGCATGTCCGTTCCGGGGCGGCCGAGTTGGCGATCGCCGAGGCGGGGAGCTCGGACCCTCAGGTGCGCGGTCACCCCCTCTGCGAGGAACCTGTGCTGGCGGTGCTCCCGGCGGACCATCCGCTCACCGGGCGGGCGTCCGTGACCTGGCACGACCTGGCGCAGCAGCCCTTCGTCGCGTTCACGCCCTCCAGCAGTGTGCGGCGGCTCGCGGATCTCTCCTTCGAGCAGGCCGGTGTCCGGCCGACCCATGTCATCGAGACCCGGGAGGTGGGTACGGCGGCGGGCATGGTCTCCGCGGGGCTGGGCGTGAGCGCCGTACCGCGACTGGTGCTGCCGCTGATGGCCTTCGGCCGACTGGTGACACGTCCGCTGAACGACCCGGGAACGGTAAGGAAGTTGGCGGTCTATACGCCGCGCACGCCTGTGTTGCCTGCGGCGTCCGCGTATTTTCTGCATCGGCTTCTGCATACGGAGGGGGGTGGGGGTGCGGTGAGGGGTGCGGTGGAGTGAGGGGTGCAGGAGGCGACCTCTAGAGCGGTTGTTCCGGGCGGAGTTGGGACTCCGCGGTCCGCCGCATGTCGGCGAAACGCTCGTCCTGCCGAGTTCCGGCCGCCAGATCGCTCAGGGCGTAGGCCGTGTACGTGAACCCGTCCGTCGTGTGGAACTCCGCGCCCCAATTGCCGAGGCTCACCGCGCTGACGCGCGACCACGGCAGGCGTTGGGTGCCCCAGGGGTTCACCATGACGATCGTGTCCGTCCTGAGTTCCAGGCGTACGCGGAGCAGGATCCACCAGGCGAAGAGGGCGAAGGCCAGCGCGACGGCGGTGACGATCCCCGCGGAGCGGGCGTTGTCCGCATCCGGGTGGAGGAGCAGACTCAGCCACGTGGACAGGGCACCGCACGCGGGGGCGGCGGCCACCACGTAGCCCCCGATCCGGCCGGTCCGGCCGACCCGCCACACACCGATGACCTCGTCTCGCACATCGTCCACGAGACAAATGATCCTCGACTGTGGGTCGTAGCGGAATGGGGGGACCGGCCGGCCGGGTCGCCCGGTTGTGTCAGGGCCCGGTGGGCGGTGCGCGGCCGGCGCTGGCAGGTCACCTCATGGCCATCGGCGAAGCCCGACCGTCGGTTGGGTCCCGGGTCCGGCCCGGGCCGACCCCGGACAGAATCGGGGATGCAACCGTTCTGCAGAGCTGGACACCTCGGAAGCCGGCCGCGCGTACGTGAGCGTAGTGATCGGCACTGACAACAGGCCTCGGCCTCCTCATCAGCCCACCGCACAGGGCTACTTGGGCGGAGCGAACGGGTTCCGCTCCTGGGTCGGTGGGGCGATCCACCAGGCCGGTGGGGGTGGGGCCGGGGTCCAGTCGGGGCCTCGGTGAGTCAGCCACCAGGTTCCTATGACGTGGAACTTCTCCTCGAAACGGCGATCCCAGGCGAGGAAAGCGGTGGTGGGTGCCCGCAGGCGGGTGCTGCGGCCGTTCGCCTCGTGAAGGACGATCGACTTGGTGCCCAGGATCGACTCGATCCGGATGGCCTGGATGTCGGCCCAAGGGATGCTTCTACGGCGGATGTTGCGGACGACGGCCGCGGACGGGGTGAGCGTGACGCCGAAGAAGGAGGGGAGCAGGGCGCCCAGCACCAGCATGCCGAACCAGATTGTCAGCCAGGCGGTTACCGCGTCCGGGGGCGGTCTCCTCGTCATGGACGTGATGATGAGGGCCACGCTCAGAACAATCATGGGTGCAACGGGTGTTATCCGTTGCCACACAGTCACGCGATAGCGCACCTCGCCCGGCGACGAAGTCGCGTTCGGTGAACTCTCCACCTCTGTCACCCCGTTCTCCTGTTTCTCCTGGTTGAAAAAATACTGAGGGGGGTGACAACCTCCCTCCCCCGTAGCCCCGTTCCTCAAGCATGAAGTACTTCTCACCGCGCACCGCGCCGGTGCCGGGTGGAGGTGGCCTGTGATCCGAACGCCGGTCGGGCAGGGCGTCTCCCCAGGCGGCGATCCCGGTGGCGGCGAAGCCCGTGGCGGCGAAGTCGGCCTCGACTTCGACGACTTCGCCCGCAGTCGGCAGGCACATCTCCGGCGTACGGCTCATCTGCTGTGCGGGGACTGGCACTTGGCCGAGGACCTGACGCAGACGGCGTTGGCGAAGCTGTACGCGGTGTGGCGTCGGGTGCGGCAGTTGGAGTCGCCGGACGGGTACGCCCGGCGGGTGTTGTACCGGACGTTCATCGACGAGACCCGGCGTCGGCGCTGGTGGGAGCGGCCGGGGGCAGGAGCGGGGGCGCACCAGGAGGACGTGGTGGCGCCGGCCTCCGATCCGGATCTGCGGCTGACCCTGCTGGACGCCCTACGGCAACTGCCGCCGCGCGGGCGGGCGGTGCTGGTGCTGCGGTTCTGGGAGGACCAGAGCGTGGAGGCCACGGCGACGGCGTTGGGGTGCAGCGTCGGCACGGTGAAGAGCCAGACCTCCCGGGGGCTGGGAACACTGCGGCGCATCCTGGCCGACTCCGGCAAGGATCTCGGCAAGGACCTCGGATCTGGAAGCACGGGAACGGGAACCGGCTATCTGCAGGCGGAGTGGTGGGCATGAGCGGAAAGGCAGGGGACGAGTTCGCGGAACAGTACGTGTACGAGTCCGCGCTGACCGAGGCACTGGGCGGACTGGCCTCCGGTGCGGAACCGCCCATGCCGGACCTGGTGCCGGGCGCGGTCGTGCGCGGTACGCGGATGCGTCGGCGGCGACGGGCCGGGGCGACGCTGGGCGCCGCGGTGCTGGCGGGGGTGCTCGCGGTCGGCGGGCACGCGCTGCTCGCGCCCCGGCCGGAGAGTACGCCGACGCTGCCCGCCGGGCGGTCGACGGTCTGGTACCCGTCGCTGGAACTGCTGCGGTCGATCCTCCCGGCCGCCAACGGCACAGAGATCGAGGCCGGAAATCCGCGCCAACCCCTGCGTCCTGGCCGGTACTTCAGGCTGACCAGCGCCGACGGCAGCGCGAACGACCTTTACGTGGCCGTCAGTCGGACCGCCGTCGACCCGTCGTACACCCACGTGACCAGGGCCTGTCAGGACCGCGCCGGACGGGTGCTCGGCTCCCCGTGGAACAGCCTGATCACCAGGTGCACCCTGATCAGCCACGGTTCGGGCAGCCTGCTGAACTACTTCGTGACCGGTGCGGCACAGCCCACGCCGACCACCACCGGGACACCTCCGCCCTGGGCCACCGGTGTCACCTATCTGACCCCGGGCGGATGGACGGTGACGGTGATCGCGGGCCGGCTCGACGTGGCGGCCACCGGCAGGAACAGCAGCCGTCCGCGAACGGGTCCGCTCGTCCGGCTGGCCACCGACCCCCGCATCTTCGACGCCGTGAAGGAGACCGGCGGCTGAGGTGACTCACCCCCTCCCGCACATCAACTGACCACCCCTGATCGCCCCTGACCACCCTCGAAGGAGCACATGGCATGAGCATGCCTAAATTTGGCGCGCCTGGAATACGGATGTCCGCGCTGGCCCTCGGCCTGCTGCCCCTGCTCGCCGCCTGCGGCGGCACGGACAACAACTCGGCTGCAGGCAAAGGCAGTTCGGAGTCGGGAACGACCGGCGCCACGACAACGGTCGACGGAGCCACCCAGCTCACCGTCCCCAACGGCGTGGACGACGCGACGAAGAAGCAGTACATCGAGGAGAACGCCATCGCGGTCTGCATGAAGAAGCAGGGGTTCGCCTACACCCCGCACGTGCAGACCTCGACCGCGGCCGACCCGCTCGCCGCGGTCGACGGGGAGGACTACGCGCGGGCGAAGCAGTTCCGGCAGAAGTACGGCTTCGGGTACTACGCCGGCGCCGTCTACCCGAACGACCCCGACGTCCCCTACAGCAAGGCCGCGATGGCCAAGAGGACCTCGCCCCAGGACCATGACGAGGACGGGCTGACCGCCGCCCAGAAGAAGGCGTACGACATCGCGCTGACCGGTCCCCCGGCCAAGACCAAGGCCGAGGAGAAGGTCGGCGGGTGCTCGGAGACGGGGCGGGCCGCGGCGCACGGGCCGGCGCTCAGCGCGGCGGCCGAGAAGAAGGCGGAGAAGGCCCGCGACGACCAGAACCACGCCAACGGCCTCGCGCTCAACGGCGACTCCCAACTCGTCCAGCTCGCCCAGCAGTTCGCGGCCTGCCTGACCGGTCAGGGCATCTCGGTCAGCACCACCCAGCCGACCGGCATGGTCACCATGGTCCGCCTCGACATCTCCCGCCAACTGCCGGAGAACTTCATGTCGTTGAGCAAGGACGACGCGCTGCCGCTCCTCAACAAGGACATCGGCATCGCGCTGAAGGACCTGGAGTGCGGCAAGAAGTTCCGCGCCGCGTACTTCCCCGAGGAGAAGGCCAAGCCCTACTACGGGGAGAACGGATGAGCCGCCCGCAGGGAGAGGGCACGAGCCGGATCGGCAGCGGCCGTAGGCGACTCGGGGCCGTTGTCTCGGCGGTCGTGCTGGTCGGGGCGGGGGGCTGGGTCGCCGGTACGCAGGTGCAGTCGCCCGCCGACGCCGCCGCCTCCCACCAGGCACCGAAGGCCGGTCCGGTGACGGTCGCGGTCGTACGGCAGTCGCTCACCGCGAGTGTGGTGGCGACCGGGTCCGTCGAGTTCGCCTCGCCGCGGCCCCTGTCACTGGCCGGACCGGTCGGCAGCGGAACGTCCTCGGCCGCGGCCGGCGAGGGCGCGGAGCAGCGGGTCACCAAGGCGCCGGTGGCCGCCACGAAGATCAAGGAGGGCGACGTACTGATGACGGTCAACGGCCGTCCGGTGTTCGCGCTCGGCGGTTCCGTGCCGATGTACCGCGCCCTTGGGCCCGGTACTTCGGGCGACGATGTGACACAGCTTCAGACAGCCCTGAAGCGGCTGGGGTTCGACCCCGGCGCGACCAGCGGGACGTACGGGCAGGGCACCGCCACCGCCGTCGCCGACTGGTACAGGAGCAAGGGGTACGACCCCCAGGAGCCGAGCCCCGCCGACCAGCAGCAGCTCGGCTCCCTCGAACAGGCCGTCTCCGCCGCGCAGGAGACGCTTCTCACGACCAACGGCGCTGCCACGGAGGCCGGTTCGAGCGCGGGGTCGGGCGAGAGCGGTTCGGCCGGCACTCCGAGCCCCCAGTCCAGCACCGACCAGCAGATCCACGAGATCCAGGTCAAGTCCGCCCAGAAGGCGCTGGACCTGGCGAACGACGCGCTCAGCACCTTCAAGGCCTCCTACGGTACGAAGGTCCCGGCCGGCGAGGTCGTCTTCCTGCCGAAGCTGCCCGCCCGGATGGACAAGGTGAGCGTGAAGACGGGTGACACCCCGTCCGCCCAGATCGGTACGGTGACCAGCTCCGACCTGGTGGTGCAGGCGGCCGTCCCCGGCACGGACGCCCGACTCCTGCGGCACGGGATGACCGCCGAGCTGACGACCACGGACGGCAAGACCGTGAAGGGCACGGTGGACGTCGTGGCGGACGGTTCCGACTCCACCGCCGCCGTCCAGGTGCGGATCACCGTCCCGGAACCCGGTCCGCTCGCCGGGCAGGCCGGGGCCGCCGTGAAGGTGACCGTCGCGGTCGGCGCCTCGGACGGCAAGGTGCTGACCGTGCCGCTGGCCGCGATCCACACCTCGTCCGACGGACGTGCCCGGGTCGAGGTCGAGCGCGGTGGCACCGTGACCGACGTGCAGGTCACCGTCGGGCTCTCCGCCGCCGGGATCGTCGAAGTCACGTCTGCCGGGGGCGCGTTGAAGGCGGGCGAGAGGGTGGTGGTGGGCGAGTGATCCCCCGTCCCGCCCATGGCCCCGATACCGCCGACATTGCCGCCGCGACCGATTCCGTCATCCAACTCACCGGCGTGGAGCGGACGTTCCCCTCGGACCCGCCCGTGCACGCCCTGCGCGACGTGCACTTGACCGTGCGGCGCGGAGAGCATCTGGCCGTCGTCGGGCCGTCCGGTTCCGGGAAGTCGACGCTGCTCAACACGCTCGGGCTGCTGGACCGGCCCACGGCGGGGTCGTATCTGCTGGACGGGGTGGAGACCACCGGGCTCGGCGACCTCGAACGAACTTCCCTGCGCGGGAGCCGGATCGGGTTCGTGTTCCAGTCCTTCCACCTGTTGCCGTACCGGACGGTCGACGAGAACGTCATGCTGGCCGAGGCCTACCGCAGGCCGCGCCCCGGACGTGAGCGCGGCGGCCGGCTCGCCCGTGCCCATCAGGCCCTGGAACAGGTGGGGTTGGGACACCGGGTGGGCTTCCGGCCCGACCGGCTCTCCGGCGGTGAACGCCAACGGGTCGCCATCGCACGGGCGTTGCTCAGCGACCCGGCGCTGCTGCTCTGCGACGAACCGACCGGCAACCTCGACACCGAGAACACCCTCTCCGTGCTGGAGCTCTTCGACGACCTGTGCGCCCAGGGCATGACCCTGGTCGTGATCACCCATGACGAGGCGGTCAGCCGCCGGGCCGGGCGCCGGGTCCGCATCACCGACGGGCGCCTGACCGAGGAGGCCGGGTGAGACTCACGAAGAGAACGGCGCCGGTCGAACGGCCCTGGATGGACCCCCGGGACCTGTGGACGGAGGCCCTCGCGGGGGTCCTCGCCCGCCCGGTGCGGTCCGCGCTGACCACGCTCGGCACGGTCCTCGGCATCACCACCCTCGTCATCACCATCGGGGTCGCGTCCACCGCGGGCAACCAGATCGTCGGCCGCTTCGACGCGCTCACCGCGACCTCGGTGACTGTGACCGTGCCGCAGCGGCTGCCCGGTGAGGAGGACGCCGGGCCGTTGGTGCCGTGGTCGGGGACCGATGCCGTACGGCGGCTGGCGGGGGTGGAGTCGGTGGCCGCGCTCGCCGACTCGGACGCGACCGACAGCGTCCTGGTGCGGTCCAACGACGTGACCGCGCCCGGCGACCTGTCCGGCCAGACCCTCGCCGTGCTCGCCGCCTCGGCCGGTCTGCCGGCCGCCGTGCACGGTGCGATGACGGCGGGGCGGTTCTACGACGCCGGGGACATCGCCCGGCACGACCACGTGGTGGTGCTCGGCGACCAGGCGGCGCGGCTGCTCGGGATCAAGCGGGTGGAGGACGCGCCGGCGGTCTTCTTCAAGGGGCAGTCGTACACCGTGATCGGCATCCTCGGCGGGATCCGGCGCGAGGAGCGGCTGTCCACCGCCGTGCTGGTGCCGCCCACCACCGCGGCCGACCGGATCGGGCTGCGGGACGTCACCCGCGTCCTGATCGGCACCGCGCTCGGCGCGGCCCAACAGGTGGCCCGGCAGGCGCCGATCGCGCTCGCGCCCGGGCACCAGGACTCGCTCGCCGTCGTGGCACCGCCCGACCTGTCCAAGGCACGCGCCGGCGTCCGGAACGACACCAACAGCCTCTTCCTCGTCCTCGGCCTCGTCTCCCTCGTGGTCGGCGCGATCGGCATCGCCAACGTGACCCTGGTGACGGTGATGGAACGCGTCGGCGAGATCGGGCTGCGCCGCTCACTGGGCGCTTCGCGCAGGCAGGTGGCCGGACAGTTCCTGCTCGAGTCGACGACCATCGGGCTGCTCGGCGGGGTCGTCGGCGCGGCCCTGGGCATCGCGGTCGTGGTCGCGGTCGCCGTCTTCAAGGAGTGGACACCGGTACTGGATCTACGGCTCGCCCTCGGCGCCCCGCTCGCCGGCGCCCTGGTCGGACTCCTCGCGGGGCTCTACCCCTCGCTGCGCGCCGCCCGCATGGAGCCGGTGGACGCGTTGCGCGCACCGTCGTAGGAACGCGGCCGTGGATCGGGGACGGCGGGGGCGGGTCCTCGGCGTGGCACTGGGCGGCATAGAGTGCTGCGGCAGATCCGACAGAACCGGCAGAACGAGCAGGCCGGCCGTGGAGGTAGATCGCGATGGAGACCCCGCCGCAGCTCACCATGGGACGGCTGTTCTCCTCCTGGCAGGCGGACGTCCCCGCGCTGCTGCTCGTCGTACTCCTCGGCGGCCTGTACGGCTGGGGCGTCCTGCGGCTGAGGCGGCGCGGCGAGGCCTGGCCGGTGGCGCGGACCGCCGCGTTCGCGGTGCTCGGGCTCGGCACGCTCGTGGTCGCCACGATGTCCGCGCTGGCCGTGTACGACCGGGTGCTGTTCTGGCCGGCCGCCGTCCAGAACGTCCTCCTGGACCTGATCGCCCCGCTCGGCCTGGCCCTCGGCGATCCGCTGCGGCTGGCCCTGCGCGCCCTGCCCGGACGCGCCGGCGCGCGAGCGCAGGGAGCGCTGACGGGTCGCCTCGTACGACTGCTCACCTTCCCCCTGGTCAGTACAGGCCTCGTCCTCACCACCGAGCTGACGATCTACTTCACGCCGTACTTCGAGACGGCCCTGGCCAACGACTGGCTGCACCAGCTGATGTACCTCCAACTGCTGCTCGCCGGGAGCCTGTTCGTCCTGCCGGTGCTCACGCGCGAGGAGGCGCTGCCCGCCTGGTGCACGCATCCGGTGCGGGCGGCGCTGGTGTTCCTCGACGGGATCGTCGACGCGGTGCCCGGCATCGTGGTGATGACCCACGGCACGCTGATCGCCGGGGCCTGGTACCTGAAGCACTCCCCGTCCTGGGCACCAGACGTCCAGCATGACCAACAACTCGGCGGCGGCGCGATGGTCGGCATCGCCGAACTGGTCGCCGTCCCCTTCCTCCTCGCGATCCTGGTCCAGTGGGCCCGCACCGAACGCGCCGAGACGGTCGCCCTGGACCGCCGCCTGGACACGGAACTGGTCCGGGCGACACCGGCCGAGGCCACGACAGAGGGCGGCCCGGAACTCGTCCGCCCCTGGTGGGAGACCGAGAACAGCGAGGTCGCGCAGCGCATCCGGGGGCAGCAGTAGAGGGCAGTGGTAGGGGCCGGCAGTAAGGGGTTCCCAGCCGTCCCTCAGGCCACGGTCAGGGCGTCCAACTCCCTTATGAGCCGGGCCCCTTCACGGGTCATGATCTCCGGGTCGCGCAGGGCGTTGGAGAGCAGCGACATGCCCTGATAGGCGCCGACGAGGGTCAGCGCGAGCCCCTCCGGGTCGGCCGCGCCGAGCTGCCGGTACTGCCGCTCCACCCAGTCCACCAACCGCCGTATGACCTGTCCCGCGGCGAGATCCAGACCGCCCTCGTACCGCTTGTCCAGCTCTACGGCGAGAGTGCCCATGGGGCAGCCGTGGCGGGCCGCGATGTCCTTCTGCTCGACCCAGCCGCCGATGAGGGCCTTGAGGCGTTCGCGCGGGTCGGGGAGCCGGTCGAGCCGGGCGGTCAGGGTCTCCAGGGAACCGGTGTGCTCGGTGAGGGCCGCCTCGATCAGCTCGTCCTTGGTCTTGAAGTAGTAGTAGACGTTGCCCGTCGGGACGTCGGCGGCGCGGGCGATGTCGGCGATGGTCGTGCGCTCCACGCCCTGCTCGTGCAGGACCCGGGCGGTGGCGGTCGTCAGACGCTGCCGCTTGCCGACGGCGGTGGCCTTGGCGGTGGCGGCGGCGATGGCGCTCCGGGAATCCTTTGAGTCAGTCACCTGACTAACTATAGACAACGGGCGGGTCGATCGTGCTAGCGTCATGTTCGACGGAGTTAGTCAGCCGACTAACTGATACATGACGGGGGTACCGACATGATCGTGGCGACAGGTGCGACCGGGAACGTCGGGCGGACGCTGGTGCGGTTGCTCACGGAGGACCAGGTCCAGGTGACGGCCGTGGCCCGGCACATCGGCGAGGCCGACGTACCACCGGGTGTGCGCACGGTGGCCGCCGACCTGGCCGAACCGGACGGCCTGCGAGGCGCGTTCGCGGGGGCGCGGGCGCTGTTCCTGCTGGTGGCGGGCGAGCGGCCGTACGACATCCTGGACGCGGCCAAGTCCGCCGGTGTCGGCAAAGTGGTGCTGCTGTCCTCGCAGGGGGCGGGGACCCGACCGAAGGCGTACGCACATCCGCGTCAATTCGAGGCGGCCGTAAGGGAGTCGGGGCTCGACTGGACGATCCTGCGGTCGGGCGGGCTGGACAGCAACGCGTTCGCCTGGGCCGAGTCGATCCGCGCCGGGCGCACGGCGGCGGCGCCCTTCGGTGACGTGGGCCTGCCCTTCGTCGACCCGGACGACGTGGCCGCGGTGGCCGCCGCCGTCCTGCGCGCCGACACGCACACGGGCGCGACCTACACCCTGACCGGCCCCGCACCGACGACACCCCGCGCGCGTGCGGCGGCGATAGCGACGGCACTGGGCGAGCCGGTGACCTTCACGGAACAGTCCCGCACGGAGGCCCACGAGCTGATGGCCCGCTTCATGCCCCTGCCCGTGGTCGAGGGCACGCTGGCCGTCCTGGGCGAACCGACCGAGGAGGAGCAGCGCGTGAGCCCGGACGTGGAGAGCGTGCTGGGCCGGGCACCGGGCACGTTCGCGGCCTGGGCGGAGCGGAACGCGGCGGCGTTCCGATGACGACCTCGCACGTGACTCGCGTCCTCGACTCGACTGTCCTCCACCGGGAGTCCGGCACCGGAGTGCCGATCGTCTTCCTGCACGGCAACCCGACCTCGTCGCACCTGTGGCGGAACGTCCTGCCGGGCGTCACCTCCGGGCGCCTACTGGCACCCGACCTCATCGGCATGGGCGAGTCGGGCAAGCCGGCCATCGCGTACGGCTTCGCCGACCATGCCCGGTACCTGGACGCCTGGTTCGACGCGCTCGGGCTGCGGGACGTGGTGTTGGTCGGACACGACTGGGGCGGTGCCCTGGCCTTCGACTGGGCCGCGCGCCATCCGGACCGGGTGCGGGGCATCGCGTTCACGGAGACCATCGTCAAGCCGATGACCTGGGAGGAATTCCCGGAAGGGGGCCGGGAGTTGTTCCGGGCGATCAAGACGGAGGGCGTCGGCGAGGCCATGATCCTCGACCAGAACGCCTTCATCGAGCAGGCACTCCCGGCCTCCTCCGCGACCCCGCCCGCACCGGCCGACCTCGCCGTCTACCGCGAGCCGTACCCGACCCGGGAGAGCCGCCGACCCCTCCTGCGCTGGGCACGCTCGATGCCGCTGGGCGGCGAACCCGCCGACGTCGTGGCCAGGATCGAGGCCTACGACCACTGGCTCGAGTCCAGCCCGGACGTACCGAAGCTGCTGCTCACGTTCGCACCCGGTCCGGGGACGATGATGCACGAGGGCACCCTGGCCTGGTGTGCGACGAACATCGCCGCCCTGGAGATCGAGCACTCCGACGCCGTCGCGGGCCACCACACACCGGAGGACCAGCCGGAGTTGATCGCGGCCGCGATATCGGCGTGGGTGGAGCGGCTCGGCCTCACGCAGGGTCAAAGGCGGGTGCAAAGGCAGGGGTAAAGGCAGATCACGGCGTAGAACTCGCCCCGTCTACCGCACGATCCGCACCTGCCTGGACACGCTCACCTGGTCCACGTCGGACGTCCTGACCGTCACCTTCATCGTCCAGGTCCCGGCGATCGGCAGGTTGAGGGAGTTGGTCCCCCAATAGCCGCCCTCGTCCTTGATGTTGGCGTCGAGAGGGCCGATCTTCTGGGCCGCGAGGGTGAAGGAGAGGCGGAGTTCGGGGACGGTGGCGAAGCCGCCGTCGGGGCCGTAGACGACCGCCTCGACGGAGTTCAGGCCGACGCGTCCGGGGTCGAGGGTGATCTGCACCTTGCCGCCGGCATTGCCGACGTGGAAGGGGACGGTGGTGACGGAGGCCGCCGGTATCCCGGCCGGTGTCGCCGTCTGCTGCGCGTCCGCCGCCGCGCGGCCCGGCAGCGTGTTGGTCAGGAGGGTGGTGATCACCAACACCACGACACTGACGGCGACTTCGCACAGCACCGAGCGGCGCAGACCACGCCGGTAGCGGTCCTGGGAGCCGCCGTCATCGGAGCTGCCGTCACCGGAGCCGTTGTCACCGGGGTCGGCGACACTCTCACCCTCACCCGCGCCTGTGCCCGTTCCCGTGCCCGTGCTCGTGGAAGTCGTCGCCCCGTCCACCCCCGCCCGCACCAACTCCGGTACCTGAAGCCGCACTTCCGCCCCCACCATCCGCCCCGTCCACCGCCGCGACCACCCCGCGACCACGAGCAGCACCGCCACCGCGCCGAGTTTCACCAGCAGGATGCGGCCGTACGACGTCCCGGTCAGGGCGTTCCAGGAGCCGAGGCCCCGCCAGGACTGGTAGACGCCGGTGACGACCAGCACGGTCACCGAGGCGAAGGCGAGCCGGGAGAAGCGGGCCACGGGGGCCGCGTCGAGGCTCGGTGAGCGGTAGAGCACGGTGAGCAGGGCCGTCAGGCCGCCCAGCCACACCGCCATCGCGAGCAGATGCAGGACCGCCGAGGTCATCGCCACCGGCACCTGGATCCCGGCGGACGCGTGTTCCGCCGACGCCCAGGTCAGCGCCAGCCCGACCGCCAGGGCGGCACCCGTCCCCAGGGCCACCCGACCGAACCGCTCCCGCCCCCGAAGTCGTAGGAGAAAGGCGGCTGTTGCGGTGAGGAGGAGCAGGCGGGCCGCAAGTGCCAGGCCCGGACGGGTCGTCAGGGTTTTGGGGATCGCCGAGGGTTCGAAAGCCGTGGCCAGGCCGGTGCCCGCCTCGTAGGGGGCCCGGAGGAGCAGGAGGGCCAGGGTCGCCGCCAGGAGGGTCCACCAGCCGGTCAGGATCGGCTTGTTGAGGACCGAGGGGTTCGGGGGGCGGCACAGGGCCGCGAAGGTGGCCGTGCCGATGAGAAGGGCGGCGGCTATGTACGCGAAGTAGCGGGCGATGTCGTACAGGCTGGCCGTGAGGGGTTCCTCGTTGGGGGCCGTGCTGATCGGGGTGGTCGTGGCGGAGGGTTTGCCGATGGAGAAGGTGAAGGCGCCCGAGACCGGGTGGCTGTCGGCCGAGACCACGCGCCAGGCGACCGTGAAGGTGCCGGTGCCGAGCTTGGCCGGGAGGGTGACGCTCGCCGTGTCCCCGGCGTCCTTCGCGTGGTGCGCGGAACTCGTCCTCACCCGCCGGTTGTCGGGGTCGTAGACGCGGAAGGAGTCGTCGAGGAGGGCGACGGACTCGGAGAAGGTGAGGGTGAGGGAGCGGGGGGCGGACTTGAGGACGCTTCCGTCGGCGGGGTCGGTGGATTCGAGGGCGGCGTGCGCTGACGCGGTGCCCGCGGTGCCGAGGAGGAGCAGGACCAGCAGGGAGCCCAGCAGCACCAGCCCTTGAACTCCTCGCCGGCGACCACCTCCGCTTCCCCCGTCGCCTCCGCCGCGCCGTCCCTCGTTGCGTCCAACGCGCTGTACCTCATTCCGTCGTCGGCACACGTCACTTCTCCGTCTTCGGACTTGCAGGCCTCCGGTTATGTACGGACGTACCGCCCCTATGACTCACCATGTGGGCCGCGCCAACACTCCGCCGTCCACGACCAGGTCGTGCCCGGTGATCCAGGAAGCGAGCGAGGACGCCAGGAACACGCACGCGTCACCCACGTCCTCCGGCCGGCCCAGCCGCCCCGTCGGCGCCGCCTCCCGCCACCTCCGCACCCCCTCCGGCCAGGCCTCCGCCAACCCCTCCCGATCGATCAGACCGGGCGAGACCGTGTTGACGCGGATGCCGTACGGCCCGTACTCCAGGGCCGCCGACCGCGCGTGCATCACGACGGCCGCCTTGGACGCGGAGTAGTGCGCGTGCAGCGGGGCCGGGGCGCTCGCCTCGATCGACGCGATATGCGTCACCGTGCCGCCACCGCCCTCCCCGTGCTGCTCCCGCATCACCTCGGCCGCCGCTTGCGTGCAGGCGAACACGCTCAGCAGATTCGCGTCCACGACCGCCCGCCAGTCCGCCGCCGTCATCCCGTCCAGGGGCTGGGTCGGCTGCACACCCGCGTTGTTGACCAGCGCCGTCAGCCGCCCGCCGCCCCACTCGGCCGCCTCGCGGACCAGTCCGCGGCAGGCGTCCTCGTCGGTGAGATCGGCTTGCAGTACGACGGCTCGGGCCCCCAACTCCCTTACGCGCGAAGCGACTTCACCGGCCGCCTCGACCGCCGTACGGCAGTGGACCGCGACCGCCGCCGCGCCCTCCTCGGCGAACCGCAGCGCGATGCCCCGGCCGATGCCGCCGCCCGCGCCCGTGACGAGGGCGACCTGGCCCTCCAGCAGGCGGGTCACGGGCGGCACAACCCGGTGATGCGGGCGGCCTCGGACGGGTAGCGGGCGGTCAGCTCGCCCGCGTCGCCGTGCTCGTAGCCCTCGTAGGTGAAACCGGGTGCCATCGTGCAGCCGAAGAACGTCCACGCGCCGCCCGCGACCACCCGCGCCCCCATCCAGGTGCCGCCGGGCACGGTGAACTGGAGGTGCTGGCCGTGCAGGACGTCCGGGCCGAGGACCGCCGTGCGGGAGCTGCCGTCGGGGGCGAGGAGCAGGAGTTCGAGCGGGTCGCCGAGGTAGAAGTGCCAGACCTCGTCGCCGGGCAGGCGGTGCAGGGCGGAGTAGTCGGGCACTGTCAGCAGCGCGACGATCGCCGTGCCCTCGGGGCGGCCGTCGGGCCGTTCCGGGCCCGCCCAGGTACGGCGGAACAGGCCGCCCTCGCGGGGGATCGGCTCCAGGTCGTAGTGGGCGACGAGGTCTTCTGGGGTCACTCCGGTCACTTCGGCAGGCTACGGGAAGGCCGCCGCAGGCTTCGGGAAGGCCACCTCGCGAGGGAGAAACGCCAGTTGAGCGTGCTTTTCGGGCAGGTACACGTCCGGGAGGTCGAGCTCCGGCAGGACGACCCTCGGGCCCGCCACGAAGCCCTGCCGCAGGAACCGTGCGATCGCCTTCTCGTTGCGCACGTCCGGATCGACCACGACCCGGCGCCGGTCCAGACCGAGCAGGACGTAGGAGGCGAGAACGCCCAGCACCGCCGCCGACCAGCCGGTCCGGTCGCCGCCCGCTCCGGCGGGCGCGAGGAGGAGGTGGATGCCGATGTCTCCGGGTCGTACGTCGTAGCAGTCGCCGACGCGGTCGGCCTCGGGCTCGTAGGTCTGGAGCAGCCCGACCGGTTCGTCGTCCCTGACCACCAGGTGGGCGTGGTGGGTGTCGAGGGTGTCCATGTGGGCGTAGATCTCGGTGACTTGGGCCCGGGTGAGACCGTTCATGCCCCAGAACGCGGCCCGTTCGGCGCTGACCCAGCGGTGGACCACCTCGGCGTCGGCCGTCGCGTCCAGGGGCAGGACGCGGACGGTGCCGAAGCCGTCGACGTGCTGGGAGTGGACGGGTCGGCGGGTGGGGGTGTGCAGGTCAGACATCGGTCTCCTTGGTCTTCTTGGTCTCCTCGTCGAGGGCGAGTCGGGTGAAGTCGGTGACGACCGGGACCAGATCTCCCTTGAGCCACAAGGGCAGTTGGTCGCGGTGGTGCGGCGAGTCGGGCACCCCCGACGCCCCGAACGGCACCACCCACAGGCTGTCCTCCCGCCGGGCCAGGTCCCACACGAAGCGGGCCGCCGGACCCCGCGCGCTCAGGTCGGTGAGCCCCGGCACGGAGGAGGTGCACAGCACACAGTCGTGGTCGCCGGACAGGCCGGGCCCGGCGGTCGTGGTTCCGGCGAGCGCCCGCCAGGGGACTAGGCGGTGGGTGTCACCCCACGCGCGGTCCGGCTCGGCCGCCGCCTCCTCGACCGCCGCCCGCACGATCGCCGGACGGTCGATGCCGTACAACTCCCGTGCCCGCAGCAGGTGTTCGAGCGCGAAGCCCACGCGGGGCAGCAGCGCGAGCCACGGCAGGAACACCTCCGGGTACGCGGGCGACTCGGCCAGCGCGGCGAACGCCGGGTGGGCCGCGAGCCGTCGTACGACCGCGCCGCGTACCGCCGCGTAGGCGGCGGCATCGGCGCTGTCGGCGTCCATGCGGCGGTCCCAGGTGAGCAGCCGGTCGCGGAGTGCGGAGGCGTCGGGGCTGAGGTCGGTCAAGGACGCCAGGTGATCCAACAGTGGTGTGGCGGAGCCGAGATGGGTGTCCATGTGGATCGCGGGCATGTCGGCGGTGGACCAGGTCGGGCGCTCGGCGAGCAGCGCGGTGATGCGGTCGGCGCGGTGGGACGGCGCGAACTCGACGCCGAGCGGAGTGGCGGCGCCGCGCTGGTTGGCCATGACCGCGATGCCGTCGGTCAGTTGCCCCCGGGGCGACTCGTGCCAGCCGTGCCATTCGTGGCCGGGCTCCCAGGCGGGGACGAGCCGGGTGCGGTTGGCCTCGGCGCGCACCGGCACCCGGCCCGCGACCCGGTGCAGCAGTCCGCCCTCGGTGTCGGCGGCCTGGACGACGTTGACGGGCTCGGCCCAGTCGTCGAACGCCCGGTCCACGTCGGCGACTTGGCGGGCGCGGAGGAGCGGGAGCAGAGCGGTGAAGCCGAGGTCCTCGGTGACGCGGGGCGGGTAGCGGAGGCTGACGGCGAGGGGCGGGGTGCCGGGCGGCTCGGTGACTCCGCCGTCGAGTCCCTCCGGGCCGCCGATGACGACGGGCCCCCGCGCGGTCTCGATCACCTCGACCTCGACGGACTCCTGCCCCGCCACCTCGATGATCTCCGTGTGCCGAGCGGCGCGCCGCCAACTGCCGTCCGGGTCAAGGGCCTCCACGCCGGCGCCGGTGCGGCGCAACCGTTCCCGGTAGAGGTCCTGGTAGTCGGCCATGGCGTTGGTGATGGCCCAGGCGACCGTGCCGGTGTGCCCGAAGTGGGCGATGCCGGGGACGCCGGGCACGGTGAGGCCGACGACGTCGAACTCCGGGCAGGAGAGGTGGACTTGCTGGTAGACGCCGGGATGCTCGATGAAGCGATGAGGATCACCGGCGAGCACGGCCCGCCCGGTCGTGGTCCGTTCCCCGCTCACCAGCCAGCCGTTGCTGCCGGAGGTGCCGGGCCCGTCCGTGGCGAACAGCCCGACGGCATCCGGCCCGAGGTGCCGTATCGCCTCCTCGCGCCAGAGCTTGGCCGGGAACCCCGCGAACAGGATGTGCGTGCCGAGCCAGACGCCGAGCGGGGTCCAGGGCTCCCAACGGCCGGGCGCCAGGCCGGACTCGGCGAACTCGGGAGCCGAAGTCCCCTCGGCCAGCCCCTCGTTGACCCCGTCGACATACGCCCGGACCCAGCGCGCGGTCTCCGGGTCCCGCTGCTCCAGCGCGGCGAAACAGCGCCTCGCCGTGTCGTCGAGGCGGACGCGCCGGGCGAAGAGGTCCCAGGGCAGGGCGTCCGCGCCGAGGAAGGCGGCCGAGGTGCCCTGCGCGCGATGCCGCTCGACCTCCAGCTGCCAGCCGCGGTCGAGGGCGGTGACCCGGCCCTGGGCGCGGGCGAGCCCGTCGGCGCTGTCGGCGCGCAGATGGGGGATTCCCCAGGTATCGCGGTAGATCCGGGTCGTCACCCTGTGACCCCTCCGTTTCGAGGCTGTTCTTTAGGTTAGCCTTGCCTAAGTTACTGGTGGGGAAAGCGTACGCGAAGGGTGAAGAGGCCATGGTGCAGGGGCGCGGTTGGGAGGGCGCGGTTCTCCGGCTGCTGCGCGCGAAGGACTTCGAGTTCACCGTCACGAGGGCCGAGGACGTCACCCCGCACTACCGGCGCCTCCGCCTCACCGACGGCGGCATGCTCGCGGCGACCGGCGTCCACCCGACGATGTGGGTCCGCCTCTGGTTCGACAACGCGGGCAGGCCGCACCAGCGGGCGTACACCCTGGTCGACCCCGACCCGGCGGCCGGCACCTTCGGCCTCGAATTCGCCCTGCACGAGGGCCGCGCGAGCGACTGGGCCCGGTCGGCCAAGCCCGGCGACACCATCGAGGCCACGGTCCAGGGCACGGGCTTCGAGGAGCCCACCCCGGCCCCCTCCCACCTCTTCGCGATCGGCGACCCGGCGTCACTCCCTGCCATCAACTCCCTTCTGGGGGCGGTGGGTTCGACGATTCCGGCGACGATCTGGTTCGAGGGCGACCTCGCCGGGCTGCCGCTCCACACCGACCCGGACCGGCACGAGATCCGCAGGCTCTCCCGCGGCCAACTCGCCGAGCGGGTACGGGCGGAACTCCCCGACCTGCTGAAGGACAGCGCCGACCCGTACGTCTGGATCACCTGCGACACGGCCACGACGCGGGCTCTGTCGTCGTACGTGCGCAAGGAGTTGGGGGTGCGGCGGGAGCGGGTGCACGCCCTGGGCTACTGGCGGGCGTAGCAGCGAGGCGTACAACCATCCGAGTGCTTCGCGTGTCCAGGCGTACGCCTGTTGTCCCGACCGAGGAGTCCCCCCTTGCGCAGAGCTGTCGCCACGGCCGTCGTACTCGCCGCCGCCGTCGCCGTCCCGCTCACCCCGGTGTCGTCGTCGGCCGCCTCGCCCTACAAGGGGGCCAACACGGCTGCCGTGCAGGACGACTTCAACGGGGACGGGTACCGGGACCTGGCGATCGGTGCGCCGAACGCCGCCAACGGCGGTGTGGAGGCCGCCGGTTCGGTCGTCGTGCTGTACGGCTCCGCGTCGACGGTCAGTGCGACGCGGCGGACGGTCATCACCCAGGCCACGGCGGGAATCCCCGGGGACCCCGAGGAGTACGACGGCTTCGGCACCACGGTGGCCGGCGCCGACCTGGACCGGGACGGATACGCCGACCTGATCGTCGGCACCCCGGACGAGGGCGTGAGCGGCAAGTCGTTGCGGGGCACCGTGACCGTCGTGTGGGGCGGCCCGAGCGGTCTGAAGGGCGGCGCAAGCATCGCCCCGCCGACCGGGTACGGGGACGGCAGGACGTACTGCCGCTTCGGACTGTCCCTGGCCACGGGGGACATGAACGGCGACGGGGCCCCGGAGGTGGGGGTCGGCTCGGGTTGTGAGGCCTCGTCCTACAGCGGTCCGTTCACCCGCACCGGCCAGGCCGCCTCCCGCTATCTCGAATGGCGGGCCAACGCCCGTGGCGTCGTGATGGGCGACGTGAACGGCGACGGAAAGGCCGAGCGGTTCTGGCTGCCCGGGCCCTCGGACGACGACCTGCGCGGAACGGTGTACGTCGACAACGGCGCTCCCGGCGATGACGGCGGACTCGCCAACTGGCCCATCGATCTCCCCAACGCCGACGGCCATGCCGGCCAGATCGGCGACATCAACGGCGACGGCTACGGCGATCTCGTCACCGGCATCTCGGAGGACGACTACCTCGCCAACGAGACCGGCGCCGCCCACCGCGGCGGCGAGATCCAGGTCCTCTACGGCAGCGCGCAGGGCATCACCGCCGACCAGAAGCCGAAGGTCTTCCAGCAGGACACGGCAGGCGTGCCCGGCGCCGCGGAGAACGGTGACGAGTTCGGCCAGTCCCTCAGCATCGGCGACGTGAACAAGGATGGATACGCCGATGTCCTCGTCGGCGCCCCCGGCGAAGCCCTCGGCACGCACAAGACGGCCGGCACCGCGATCCTGCTGCGCGGCTCCGCCACCGGCCTGACCACCGCCAAGGCCGCCGGATACACCCAGGACACGGCGGGTGTGCCCGGCGCGGTCGAGACCGGGGACCAGTTCGGCGCGGGCGTCCACCTCGCCGACCTGAACAAGGACGGCAAGGCCGAGACGGTCGTAGGAGCCCCCACGGAGAACAGCGACGGCTGCGTCTGGGTCGCCCGCGGCTCGGCCTCCGGTCCCGTGCTCAGCGGTTCGATCAACGTCTGCGGCAAGAGCGCCGGCATCAGCGTGTACAACGTGAAGGGCTACTTCGGCGCCGCGTTCGCCAGCCCTCACGTGGAGCTCTGACCCGCACGGAGGCATCATCGGGGTCATGGACGTCACCCTTCATCTCGCCCAGGACCCCGCCGCCGACGAACTCCTCGGCCGTTCCCCGCTAGCCGCGCTGGTGGGGATGCTGCTCGACCAGCAGGTGCCGATGGAGTGGGCGTTCAAGGGGCCGCGCACGATCGCGGACCGGCTCGGGGCCGAGGATCTGGACGCGCACGAGATCGCGGCGCGGGACCCCGAGGAGTTCGCCGCGCTGCTCTCCGAGAAGCCGGCCGTGCATCGTTACCCGGGTTCCATGGCGAAGCGGATCCAGCAGCTGTGCCAGTACCTCGTCGAGCACTACGACGGGGACGCGAGCGGCGTCTGGGAGGGCGTCGGCACCGGGGCGGACCTGCTCAAGCGCCTTGAGGAGCTGCCCGGGTTCGGCAAACAGAAGGCGCAGATCTTCCTGGCCCTGCTCGGCAAGCAGCTCGGAGTGACGCCGAAGGGGTGGCGGGAGGCCGCCGGGGCGTACGGCGAACCCAAGTCCTTCCGGTCCGTCGCCGACATCACCGGGCCCGAGTCGCTGACCAAGGTCCGCGCCCACAAGCAGGAGATGAAGGCGGCGGCCAAGGCGGACAAGGCCGCGAAGGCCGCCGGCGGCAAGTAGTCGCGCAGGCCACCGCGTCGGCCACCGCGTCAGCCAGGTGGCCCGCCCCGGTGGCGGGCCGTCGCCGCCCGGTCAAACCATGGACCATGACCGAGGCACCGAGCGGCCCCTCCCGGGGCCCGGAGTTCGACGACCGCCGCGCCCACGACGCGAGCGCCCCGCGCGACGTGCGGGAACGAGAACGTGAACGAGACCTGGACCTCGAAGGCCCCCTGCACGCCCTGTCCAAGGCCGCCTGGCAGGTCGTCCTGCTCACCGGCGTCGCGTCCCTGATCCTGGGCGTCCTGGTCCTGGTGTGGCCGGGCGCGTCCCTCTTCGCGGCCGGCATCCTCTTCGGCGTCTACCTCCTGATCAGCGGCATCTTCCAGCTGGTCTCCGCGTTCGGCACCCACCGGGCGACCTCGCTGCGCGTGCTGGCGTTCATCAGCGGCGCGCTGTCGATCGTGCTGGGCCTGTTCTGCTTCCGCGGCCCGATGCAGTCGATCCTGTTGCTCGCCCTGTGGATCGGCATCGGCTGGCTGATCCGCGGCATCACCCAGACCCTGGCCGCCGCCTCCGACCCGAACATGCCCGCCCGCGGCTGGCAGATCTTCCTCGGCGTCGTCACGTTCATCGCCGGCATCGTCCTGATCGACTCCCCCTTCCGCTCGGTCGCCGTCCTCACCCTCGTCGGCGGCATCTGGCTGGTCGCGGTCGGCGTCGTCGAGATCATCACGGCGATCCGGATGAAGGGTCGGGCGGAGAAGATCCCGGCCGCCCTGTGACGACGACGGCCCCTACTCCATGTGGGCGTATCTCGCTCCGGACGCGATGAACGTCGTAGCACCGCAGGGCAGATTGACCCCCGTGAGCCCCGCACAAAACCTCCCCCGCAGCCACACCTGGCTGCGGGCCCTCGTGCTGCTCCTCGCCCTGCTGGTACCGGGCACGCACACCGAGGCGCGCGCGACCCCGGTCGCCTCCTCCGTCGAGACGACCATCGAGTACGACGTCCTCGACGCGGCCGCTGCCCTACGGCCCCCGTCCCTCACCGTCCGGCGGCCCACCGCACCCCTGCGCCCGGCCCCGGCGCCCGGTGTCCCCGCGCGCCGCCGTCTCCCCGCTCCGCCCGAGCCGTCGTACACCCTGAGTGCCCTGCGCACGGTGGTCCTGCGCTGCTGACCGACCGGCCGTCCTCACCAGGTCAGTCATTCAGTCGGTACGACGCGAGGAACACAGCCATGCCCATCGACCCGTACACGGTCCTGCGCGCCCTGCTGCGCGCGGAGGCCGTCCGCAACGCGCCGAAGACGGAGATCCGCCGACCCGAACCCCAACAGCCCCCGAAGGAACAGGAACGCTGAGCGAGTCAGACGAATGGCTGCGGTTCCCCGTGCCCCAAAGGGGCGCGGGGAACCGCGCGCCCAGCCACAACGGCGCCGCGGCCAACCGACAACGCTCGCCCCCCTTCCGGCTTCCAGCGGAGCGCTACCTCTTCCGCCGGGCCGTGCCGAACAGCGAGCGGGTGATCTCGCGGCCGATCTGGGTGCCGACGGAGCGCGCCAGGGACTTGAACATGCCGCTGCCGACGACCTGTTGGACCATCGACTCGTCCTCCTTGGGAGCCGACTTGGCAGCCGCCTTCGGTGTCTCCTGCGGCTGAGGCCGTGACGCCAACTTCTCGTACGCCGACTCTCTGTCCACAGCCTGTGCGTAACGGCCGTAGAGCGACGAGGACTTGACCGCCGCGTCGAGGGTCGCCGCGTCGATCGGGCCCATCAGGGACTCGGGGGCGCGGAGGCGGGTGACGGCGACCGGGGTCGGGGCGCCGTTCTCGCTGAGGACGGTGACGACGGCCTCCCCTGTGCCGAGGCCCGTGAGGATCTCCTCCAGGTCGTAGGAGGAGTTCGGGAAGGTTTTCACCGTTGCCTTCAACGCCTTCTGGTCGTCGGGGGTGAAGGCGCGCAGCGCGTGCTGGACGCGGTTGCCGAGCTGGGCCAGGACGTCGCCGGGTACGTCCTTCGGGGTCTGCGTCACGAAGAAGACGCCGACCCCTTTCGAGCGAATCAGGCGGACGGTCTGCGTGATGGAGTCCAGGAAGGCCTTGGAGGCGTCGTTGAAGAGCAGATGCGCCTCGTCGAAGAAGAAGACGAGCTTCGGCTTGTCGGCGTCTCCGACCTCCGGGAGGTCGTGGAAGAGGTCGGCGAGCAGCCACATCAGGAAGGTCGAGAAGAGCTGCGGTTTGTCCTGGACGGCGGGGAGTTCGAGGACGGAGACCATGCCCCGGCCGTCCGACGCCGTGCGCAGCAGCTCGCTCGTGTCGAACTCGGGCTCGCCGAAGAAGTCGGCCATGCCCTGCGCCTCGAACGCGGTGAGGGAGCGCAGGATCACGCCGGCCGTGGCGGTCGACAGGCCGCCGATGTTCTTCAGTTCCGTCTTGCCCTCGTCCGAGGTGAGGAAGGTGACGACGGCCCGCAGGTCCTTGAGGTCGATCAGCTCCAGGCCCTTGGTGTCGGCGTAGTGGAAGATCAGGCCGAGGGACTGCTCCTGGGTCTGGTTGAGCTGGAGCACCTTGGACAGCAGCACCGGGCCGAAGCCGGTGATCGTGGCCCGGACCGGGATGCCGTGGCCGATCCCGCCGAGGGCGTAGAACTCCGCCGGGAAGCCGGTCGCCGTCCACTGTTGCCTCACCTCGGCGGCCCGCCCCGCGACCTTGTCGTTCGCCACGCCCGGCGCCGAGATGCCCGACACATCGCCCTTCACATCCGCGAGGAACACCGGCACACCCTGCGCCGAGAGCTGCTCGGCGATGAGCTGGAGCGTCTTGGTCTTGCCGGTGCCGGTGGCGCCCGCGACCAGGCCGTGGCGGTTGAGCATCGGGAGGGGGATGCGGATCTGCGCGTCGGGCAGCGGGGCCCCGTCCCAGAGCAGGGCGCCCAGATCGAGTGCAGGTCCTGTGAAGGCGTACCCGGCGGCGATCGTCTCGCTGTCACTCATATCAGGCCCCTGTTCCCTTTTTGCCCGCCTTTGCGGCATCTTTTCCAGCGTCGCACTCCGTCTCCATGGCTGCGCCCGGAACGTCATGACCGGTAGGCTTTCCGTGTGATCTTCAAGCGCATCGGAAACGGCCGGCCGTACCCCGACCACGGCCGGGAAAGCACCCGGCAGTGGGCGGATGTCGCGCCGCGCCCGGTCCGCCTCGATCAACTCGTGACGACCAAGGGCCAGCTCGACCTCGAAACCCTCCTCGCCGAGGACTCGACCTTCTACGGCGACCTCTTCGCGCACGTCGTGAAGTGGCAGGGCGACCTGTACCTGGAGGACGGCCTGCACCGCGCGGTCCGCGCCGCGCTGCAGCAGCGCCAGGTGCTCCACGCGCGCGTCCTCGAGCTGGACTGAGCCGCACGCTCATCGAGCCCCGAACGGCTGCCTTCTGGTAAGCCGTTCGCCCTTTCGGGTTGGTCTCGGCGCTGTCGAATGATCATCTAGTAGGCATCGTCGCCCGGGCGCACTACGCTGCGCTCATGAGCATGCTGACTCCCCCAGGCATGGGCGGCCAGTACCGGATCACGGGGGACAAATACCCGCGCATGCGCCGTCCGCGGCGTCGCGGGAGGCTCGTCCTCATGATGGTCGCGTCCGTCGCCGTCCTGGGTGTGGGCGGGTGGGGCACGTTGCAGCTCATCGACGTCTTCACCGGTGGCGGCAAGCAGGCCGCGGCGGCCGGTCCCAAGGCCGACTGCGCGACCAAGGCGAGCCCCTCACCGAGTACGGCCCTCGTGCCGAAGCCGGCCCAGATCACCGTGAACGTCTACAACGCCACGCCCCGCAGCGGCCTCGCCAAGTCGACCGCCGACGAACTCAAGAAGCGCGGCTTCAAGATCGGCGACGTGGGCAACGCGTCCGCGCAGTGGGACAAGAAGGTCAAGGGCACGGGCGTACTGCTCGGCCCCGCCGCCTCCCTCGACACCTCGCTGCCCGTCCTCGCCACCCAGCTGACCGGCGCCGAGCGCCGCACCGAGGCCACCCGCAAGGGCACCACCGTCGACCTGATCATCGGCACCGCCTTCAAGGACCTCACGGCGAAGGCGGCCGCCGACAAGGCCCTGGCCGCGCTGAGCGGGCCCGCCGCACCGACGTCCACCGCTTCACCGAAGGCGTGCTCGTAGCCGTACGGGAGCAGCCGTAGGACAACACGCGCACCCACCCGTACGGCAGGTAAGAGCCGTACGGGAATCGGGTGTTGATCGGGTGCCGAGCCGGTCTTACTCGGCCTTACCCGGTCTTACTCGGCCGCCCCGTACAGCCGGTCGCCCGCGTCGCCCAGGCCCGGGACGATGTAGCCGTGCTCGTTCAGGCGCTCGTCGACCGAGGCCGTCACGACCGTCACCGGGGTGCCCGCCAGCTCGCGCTCCATGATCTCGACGCCCTCGGGGGCGGCGAGCAGCACCACGGCGGTCACGTCGTCGGCGCCGCGCTTGATCAGCTCGCGGATCGCGGCGACCAGGGTGCCGCCGGTGGCCAGCATCGGGTCGAGGACGTACACCTGGCGGCCGGAGAGGTCCTCCGGCATGCGCGTGGCGTACGTGGAGGCCTGGAGCGTCTCCTCGTTGCGCACCATGCCCATGAAGCCGACCTCGGCCGAGGGCAGCAGCCGGACCATGCCGTCCAGCATGCCGAGGCCGGCCCGCAGGATCGGCACGACCAGGGGGCGCGGGTAGGACAGCTTGACGCCGGTGGTCGGGGCGACCGGCGTCGTGATGTCGACCTGTTCGGTGCGCACGTCGCGCGTGGCCTCGTAGGCGAGCAGGGTGACCAGCTCGTCGGCGAGGCGGCGGAAGGTCGCGGAGTCGGTGCGCTGGTCGCGCAGCGTGGTGAGCTTGTGGGCGACCAGGGGGTGGTCGACGACGTGGAGACGCATGTCCACAACAGTAGCCGCCACTCCGTACCTGCTCGCGCTGGCATCAAAC
Organism: Streptomyces xylophagus; assembly: GCF_000716435.1. Classification (GTDB taxonomy): domain Bacteria; phylum Actinomycetota; class Actinomycetes; order Streptomycetales; family Streptomycetaceae; genus Streptomyces; species Streptomyces xylophagus. The sequence goes on along the minus strand of NZ_JNWO01000036.1, from coordinate 42,469 downwards.
CGCCCGTCCGGGGGAAAGTGGGAGGGACGGAACGGGGTGGTGAACCGATGCCTGACCGTGAGTCCCACGAGGACCCGTCACAGCGCGACAGCCGGGAGAGCGATGCCGAGCGCAGGCGGCGCCGGGCACAGTTCCTGCGGGAACTGACCGAGGCGCGCGAGCTGCGCGACCGCGTCCAGCCCCGCCGCGCCAAGGCCGCACGGCTGCGCCACGCCATGCGTATGCGCACGTTCCGCTGGTGACTGAGGCCTGTCTCACAGGACCTTGTAAGGCCAACCGGGTGCGTGTGCACGGCGATCGCCGCGTACGATCCCGCTGGTGGTCGATCAAAACGGGCGGACACAGGGAGCCGAAGACGTCCCCTGATCGCCTTGTTTCTGCCACGATTCCGAGTGGGTGGGGCTCGGAGCACGAGCTCTCCCCGCCCGCAACCTCCGCCGGGGGGACCCCCAACCGGCACACCTATGACCAGTGGGAGAGTCACGGTGTACTTCGCCGCACTGCTCGCGCGCACCGAAGACGGGTGGGAAGCGAGCGACACAGAGCTCGACGATGTCGAGAGCCTGTCGGATCTGGCCGAACTGGCCCGTGAAGCCTCGCCCGAGGACGACACGGTGCTGGTGCTCATCGAGCAGGAGGACGCCTGGTTCGGCGTCGTCCGCATCGACGGCGAGGACGACCCTCGGATCTACGTCTCGGACGCAGCTGCCGCAGCCCGCAGCTCGTACGGCGAGATCCTGCTCACCGACGAGCTGCTCGGACGGGATCCGGACGACGACGATGACGTCGATCTGGACTCCCTCGACCTCGACGGTACTGAGGACGGTGATCCTCAGAGGGAGGACGAGGAGGACGACGACGAGGCCGGCACCTCCTCGGCCGAGGCCGTTCCGCACAGCCCCGTCGGTGACAGCCAGATCCTCGACGACCTGGGCGTCGGCGAGAAGGAGCTGCGGCTCCTCGACGCGGACGACGCGCTGAGCTCCATCGCCGAGGCCCTGGGGGCCTCGGAGGTCCTGGAGACCGTCCGCTGACCACAGCACGCACAGAAGGGACTCCGGACCCGGTACGCGACCGCTGGCGGGCCGCGATGCGGCTCGCCCTGGACGAGGCCGGAGCGGCCGCCCGGGGCGGCGACGTCCCGGTCGGCGCGGTCGTACTGTCCCCGGACGGTACGACCGTGCTCGCCACCGGGCACAACGAACGCGAGGCCACCGGCGATCCGACGGCGCACGCCGAGGTTCTCGCGATCCGCAGGGCCGCCGCTCAACTCGGTGAGTGGCGACTGTCGGGCTGCACGCTCGTCGTCACCCTCGAGCCCTGCACGATGTGCGCGGGCGCGCTGGTGCAGTCCCGGGTCGACCGGGTCGTCTACGGCGCCCGCGACGAGAAGGCCGGCGCGGCCGGCTCGCTCTTCGACGTCGTACGGGACCGGCGGCTCAACCACCGCCCCGAGGTGATCGGGGGCGTCCTCGCGGACGACTGCGCGCGCCTGCTCACGGAGTTCTTCCGGGACCGCTGATTATCGATTTCAAACCACGCCCCACCTTGTTGTAAGGTCTCTCTCGGTAGCGTGTCCGAGCGGCCGAAGGAGCTCGCCTCGAAAGCGAGTGTGGCGCAAGTCACCGAGGGTTCAAATCCCTCCGCTACCGCTTCTGGAGGGCCCCGTCGAAAGACGGGGCCCTTCGTGCGTAGATCCAAAAGCGGGCGTGAAGGTTACACTCACCGCCGGCAACAGGGGGCCCACGGGCACGAATTCACAGGGGAGGCCGCGATGGCGGTGAACGCGAAGAAGATCGCCGTCTATTTGCTCGTGGTCTTCGCGCTGTACGTGATCATCACGGACCCGTCCAAGGCGGCCGACTACGTCCAGATAGGCTTCGAGGGCATATCGGACGCCGCGAAGGCCATCGGCGACTTCATGACCTGGCTGGCCGACGGGGCGAAGTAGCCAAAGCAGCCAACTACCCACCAGGAGCGCGCAGATGATCCGGCACCTCGTCCTCTTCAAGCTCAACGAGGGCGTCGAGCGCGACGACCCGCGCGTCGTGGCCGGGGTCGAGGCCTTCCGCCCGCTCGGCGACCTGATCGAGGAACTGCGCTTCTGGGAGCTGGGCTGGAACATCAGCGACCGCCCCATCGCCTACGACTTCGCGATCAACTCGGCGGTCGACGACGCGGACGCCCTGAAGCGGTACGTCGAGCACCCCGCGCACCAGGCGGGCGTCGTGCTGTGGCGCGAGTTCGCCACGTGGGTGATCGCCGACTACGAAGTCTGAGACCTCCTTTTCAACAGCCCTCCGCCGGAACGGCGGAGGGCTGTTTTGCGTCTTATGAACCAATTTGCCAGTCAACACGGCGTAACACGGTGATATGCGGTGCTTGCACACAGTGCACATGTGTTGTGATGCTATGACCGCTATTGACGGATGAGTTGACCGATGAAGAGGTGGCGTTGACCGTGTCGGCCAGTACTGCGCCGCCCCAGGAAGTCACGGAAGTCACGGAAGCCCCGCCGGCCGCGCCCCGCAGCCGCGGCGCCGACACCCGGGCCCTCACCCAGGTGCTGTTCGGCCAGCTCAAGGGGCTCCAGCCGGGTACGCCGGAGCACAACCGGGTGCGCGGGGCGCTCATCGAGGCGAACCTCCCGCTCGTGCGCTACGCCGCCGCCCGCTTCCGCTCCCGCAACGAGCCGATGGAGGACGTCGTCCAGGTCGGCACCATCGGTCTGATCAACGCCATCGACCGCTTTGACCCGGACCGGGGCGTGCAGTTCCCGACCTTCGCGATGCCGACGGTCATCGGCGAGATCAAGCGGTACTTCCGCGACAACGTCCGCACGGTGCACGTCCCGCGCCGGCTGCACGAGCTGTGGGTGCAGGTCAACGCGGCGACCGAGGACCTGACGACCGCCTTCGGGCGCACCCCCACGACCGCCGAGATCGCCGAGCGGCTGCGCATCGGCGAGGACGAGGTGCTGTCCTGCATCGAGGCCGGCCGGTCGTACCACGCGACCTCCCTGGAGGCCGCCCAGGAGGGCGACGGACTGCCCGGGCTCCTCGACCGGCTCGGCTACGAGGACCCGGCCCTGGACGGCGTGGAACACCGCGATCTGGTCCGGCATCTGCTCGTCCAACTCCCGGAACGCGAACAGAGAATCCTGCTCCTGCGCTACTACAGCAATCTCACCCAGTCGCAGATCAGCGCCGAACTCGGTGTCTCCCAGATGCACGTCTCTCGGCTACTCGCGCGTAGCTTCCAGCGACTGCGCTCCGCGAACCGCATCGAGGCATAACCGAAAGCGCGAGCGAGCTGTCACCGTTACGAACGAATCGCTCACCAGGCCGCTTCCCGGCGGTTCTGCGCTGAAAAGCCGTCAGACCCCCTTTTTCCAGGGCTGTTTCGTAACAGACAAGTCGACATGTCACTACAGCGTGTTGCCGACATGTGACATTCTGCGGGAAGCGCGTTTGCCGTGGCCCAGGCTCCGGTATTCAGGTGAAGGCACCGCTCCCCAGACGGGGGCGATCGCCGCGACCGTCCCGCGACCCAAAGGGGGTGGCATGTCCGCAGACCAGGGCAGCTCGAAGGTGCTCACGCTCACCAAGAGCGAGGCTGAGCCCGCACTCGACGCCGTTACGGTCCTCGAGGCCGTACCCGCCGTACCGGCCCCGGCCCTCCCGACCACGGGAGCAATCGACACCCGCACCCTGTCCCGCTCCCTCTTCCTGCGGCTCGCCGCACTCGACGAGAACAGCCCCGAGCGTGGTTACGTCCGGGACACCCTCATCGAGCTCAATCTCCCGCTGGTGCGTTACGCCTCCGCGCGTTTCCGCTCCCGCAACGAGCCGATGGAGGACATCGTCCAGGTCGGCACGATCGGTCTGATCAAGGCGATCGACCGCTTCGACTGCGAACGCGGGGTGGAGTTCCCGACGTTCGCGATGCCGACCGTCGTGGGTGAGATCAAGCGCTTCTTCCGCGACACGTCGTGGTCGGTGCGCGTCCCGCGTCGCCTGCAGGAGCTGCGGCTGGCCCTGACGAAGGCCAGCGACGAGCTCTCCCAGAAGCTGGACCGGTCCCCGACCGTCCCCGAACTCGCCGCGGTCCTGGGCGTGTCCGAGGAGGACGTCGTCGACGGCCTCGCGGTCGGCAACGCCTACACGGCCTCCTCGCTCGACTCCCCGGCCCCCGAGGACGACGGCGGCGAGGGCTCCCTCGCGGACCGCCTCGGCTACGAGGACACGGCCCTGGAGGGCGTGGAGTACCGCGAGTCCCTCAAGCCCCTCCTGGCCAAACTCCCGCCCCGCGAGCGCCGGATCATCATGCTGCGCTTCTTCGCCAACATGACCCAGTCGCAGATCGGCGAGGAGGTCGGCATCTCCCAGATGCACGTCTCCCGGCTCCTCACGCGCACCCTGTCCACCCTGCGCGAGGGCCTCATCTCCGACTGAGTCCCCTCCTGAACCCGCCGCCAAGGGTTCCTATTTGACGGAGTGTCAGCCACCATGGCGCGATGCTTCGTTCGACATGGACAACTGGCCGCCGAGGCGCCCTGCTGGGCGCGTCGGCGGCCGTCGTCTGCGTGACGCTGGCCGCGTGCGGGGGCGGCGGCGACGGCGGTTACGCGGCGGTCGGCCCACCCCGCCCATCGGCTACGGCGGCCCGCCCGACCGGCAGCGTCACACTGGTCCCGCTCGACGCCCCGACGTCGTCCGCCGCCAGCAAGTCACCTGACGGCAGCGGGACTTCGACTCCCACCCCGGCCCCTTCGTCCCCGGGCGCCAAGTCCGGCCGTAGCAGCGCGCATGTGTCGTCAGCGCCCCCAACCGCCGTTCCTACGGCGGCTCCCGCCGCTCTCAGTTGGAGCACCCCGGCCCGCAAGCCCACGGACCGCCGCTGGTGCGAGGACGTCACCCTGAACTTCCACAACTCCGGCGGCACAGCGGTCCGTTCGGGCACGGTGACCCTCGGGACACACATCATCGGAGCCCTCGGGATCGACTGGGCGACGATCGAGTCCACCGAGCGGCTTCCCGTGCCGATCGCGGCCGGCGCACGCAAAGACCACACCTGGACCGTGTGCGTCGACGCGTGGCGAGTGCCGTGGGGGATGCACATCGAGACGCGGGACGTGTCGGTCGAGTGGCGGTAGGGCTGTCGATAGGCTCCCCGCCATGGACGTTCAGGTCGAGGTCGTACGCGAGGCGACCCAGGAACTCGTGGACGCGTTCGGCCGGTTGCTACCGCAGCTGTCCTCCACGGCCCCGCCACTGGACCGGGCGGCAGTCGAGCGGCTGGTCTCGAGCGCAACGAACACCGTGCTGATCGCGCGAGCGGAGGGCACCGTCGTCGGCACCCTGACGCTGGTGCTGTTCCCGGTGCCGTCGGGGTTGCGCGGGCGCGTCGAGGACGTGGTCGTCGACAGCGCGGCCCGGGGACGGGGGATCGCCGCGCTGCTGACGAACGAGGCGTTGCGGATCGCCCGGGAGGCCGGTGCCCGGACCGTCGATCTCACCTCGCGGCCGGACCGCGTCGTGGCGAACCGGCTGTACGAGCGGCTCGGTTTCCGGTCCCGGGAGTCGACGGTCTACCGGTTCCCCATGGAGCCGGACCGGTAGACCGGCGGGTGAGTGAAGCGGTCGGTGCTACATGAAGGCCAGGTAGGCCACCGCCGCCACGACCAGTACGGCGACGACGACGCCGACGATCAGACCGACGCGGGGTCCGGCCGAAGCCGTGGGCGCGGCCTGCTGCCGGCCGCCCTGGGGGGTCTCGTCGACGAAGGCACGGAACATCTGGGTGCTGCCGGCGGGGTCGTAGTTGCCCTCGGGGCCCTGGGTGTTTGCCATGGGCCGAGACACTAGCGAATCCCCGGGTGACACCCAAGTGCGGGGCCTCGAACGGCCACTCCCACCTGTGGGTTTACTTTCGACAATGCTTGCCTTTGCCAACTTTTTATGCCGTACCCACCCCGTTTTATTTGCCTGTAGCAACCAACCTCTCTTATGGTTGCCCTAAGCAACGAACATGGCCCTTACAGGAGGTGTGATGGCCGAACGGACGCAGTACGAGGAGCTGATGCGTCAGTTCAGCGCCTTCGGCGCCGTGCGCAGGGAGCTGGGGCGGATCATGCCGTCGGACTGCCCCGGCGGATCCGCGGCCGTCCTCACCCTGCTCGACCGGTACGGCGACATGCGGATGAGCAGGCTCGCGGAACTGCTCTCCGTCGACATGTCCGTGACCAGCCGCCATGTCGCCCACGTCGTCGACCGGGGCTGGATCGAACGGTCCCCCGACCCCGCCGACAAGCGCTCCCGCATCCTGCGCCTCACCCCCGGCGGCCGGGCCCAGGTGGCCGAACTCTCCCGCCGGACCGCCCAGTTGCTCGCCGACCGGCTGAGCGACTGGAGCGACGAGGAGGTCGGGCAGCTGATCCGGCTGATGGCCCGGCTCCGCGCCGACTTCGGCGACTGCCGTACCGCGGCGCCCCGTCACGCCGAAACCCCCCACACCTCCCACTCCCCCCACCACGAACTCGAACACACCACCCGTACACCCGCATAAGCACGGAAGAAAAGGAAGCCCATGGCAACGACCACACCAGCCGGTGTGCGGGCTCACGCCAAGCACGGAGGGGGATCGCCCGCGGCCCCCGACGGCGCGCCGATGACGCACCGGCAGATCATGGAGGCGCTGTCCGGGCTGCTGCTCGGCCTGTTCGCCGCGATCATCTCGTCGACCATCGTCACCAACGCCCTGCCGACCATCATCGGCAGCCTGGGCGGCGGCCAGGAGGCCTACACCTGGGTCGTCACCGCGGCCCTGCTCTCCATGACGGCCTCGGTGCCGCTGTGGGGCAAGATGGCCGACCTGGTCAGCAAGAAGGCCCTGGTCCAGATATCCCTGGTCATCTACATCATCGGCTCGGTCGTCGCCGGTCTCGCGCAGAACCCGGCGATGCTGATCGGCGCCCGTGTCATCCAGGGCCTCGGCGCCGGCGGTCTCTCCGCCCTCGTCCAGGTCGTGATGGCCGCGATGATCTCCCCGCGCGAGCGCGGCCGGTACTCCGGCTACACCGGCGCCACCTTCGCGGTCGCGACCGTCGGCGGTCCGCTGCTCGGCGGTGTGATCACCGACACCTCGTGGCTCGGCTGGCGCTACTGCCTGTTCGTCGGCATCCCCTTCGCGCTGATCGCGCTGGTCGTGCTGCAGAAGACGCTGCACCTCCCGGTCGCCAAGCGGAAGGTCAAGGTCGACTGGACCGGCGCGTTCTTCATCACCGCCGCCGCCTCGCTGCTGCTGGTGTGGGTGACCTTCGCCGACGACAAGTACGACTGGCTGTCCTGGCAGACGTACACGATGGTGGGCGGCACGTTCGTGCTGGCGCTCCTGTTCGTGTTCACCGAGACCCGGGCGAGCGAGCCGATCATCCCGCTGCGCCTGTTCCGCAACCGCACGGTCTCCCTCGCCTCGCTGGCCTCCCTGTTCGTCGGCGTCGGCATGTACTCGGGCACCGTCTTCTTCTCCCAGTACTTCCAGCTCGCCCGCGACAAGTCCCCGACGATGTCCGGCGTCATGACGATCCCGATGATCGGCGGCCTGTTCGTCGCGTCGATGGTCTCCGGCCGCTTCATCACCAAGACCGGCCGCTGGAAGGGCTGGCTGGTCGCCGGCGGTCTCTTCCTCACCGTCGGTCTGGGCCTGCTCGGTCTGATGCGCTACGACACCCCGTACTGGGAACTGTCCATCTACATGGCCCTGTTGGGCATCGGCGTCGGCACGATGATGCAGAACCTGGTCCTGTCCACGCAGAACCAGGTCACCCCGAAGGACCTCGGCGCCGCCTCCTCCACGGTGAGCTTTTTCCGGTCCCTCGGCGGCGCGGTAGGCGTCGGTGTGCTCGGCTCGGTCATGTCCGGCCGGATCACGCACTACGCCAAGGACACCGTCACGTCCCTGGACCCGCAGTCGCAGGCCGCCGCCGTGAAGGCCGTCGGCAGCAGCGCCCTCCCCGACATGGACGCCCTCCCGAGCACGGTCCGCACCTGGCTGGAGAGCGCCTACGGCCACGGCATCGCCGATGTCTTCCTGTACGCGGCGCCCTTCGCGCTCATCGCCTTCGTCGTCGTGATGTTCATCAAGGAGGTCCCGCTGCGGACGTCCGGCGGGCTGGCGCAGGCCGCCGAAGAGGCCGTAGGTGTGCTGGACGCGGCCGAGGTTCCGGCGCCGGCCCAGGAGAGGACGCCCAGTTGGGCGGCCGAAGGCACCGAGCAACTCGCCGCCGTGGCAACGGTGGTGGGAGAGGAGACCGCACCCGTGACCGCATCCGACTCCACACCCGTCTCGGGTGGGATTCCCGTCCGCGGCTTCGTCCGGGGCGCCGAGAGCGCGCCCGTCCCGCAGGCCGCCGTCACGCTGATCTCCCTCGGGGGACGCCAGTTGGGCCGCTCGGTCACGCAGACGGACGGCTCCTACGCGCTGGAGGCGCCGAGCGTCGGCTCGTACGTCCTGATCGCCTCCGCCGACGGCTTCCAGCCGCAGGCGTCCACGGTCGTCGTCAACAGCGCCGAACCGGTGTCCTACGACGTGCTGTTGAGCGGCACCAGCGGCCTCAACGGCCTTGTCCGGGCCGCCGAGTCGGGCTCACCCGTCAAGGACGCGATGGTCATCGTGACGGACGTGCGCGGGGATCTGCTGGCCACCGGAACCACCGGTGAGCAGGGCGAGTTCGGCTTCGCCGAGCTGGTGCCGGGTGCCGTGACCGTCGCGGTGAACGCCGACGGGTACCGGCCGCGCGCCCTGCCCGTCGAGGTCGGCGGCACCGGCGTCACCCGGGTCGAGATCGACCTCGACTCCGGCGCCCAGGTCCTCGGCGTCGTCCGCGCCCCGCACGGCCCGCTGGCCGACGCCCGCGTCACCCTCGTGGACGCGGCGGGCAACGTGGTCGGCACCGCCACCACCGGTTCGGACGGGGCGTACGCCTTCACCGATCTGAGCGGCGGCGAGTACACGGTGATCGCGACGGGCTACCCGCCGGTCGCGACCGCCCTGACGTTGAACGGCCGCGGAGCCGACGGCCACGACATCGAACTCGCCCACCCCGGCGAGTAGTTCACCGACCCCGGCCCGTGGCGGGCGCGCGCTCCGAGCGGAGGTGCGTGCCGCCGCGGGCCGGATTCACGCGTACGGCAAGGAGTTTGAGGAACATGGGACTGACCGCGAGGATCCGTACCCGCGACGGATGGGCCGTGTCGCACGCGGTCGTCACGGTGACCGACGCGACCGGGGCGCAGGTGCTGCGGGCCGAGGCGGACGCGGAGGGGGCGGTGCGGGACGTCAACCCGCTGGCCCCCGGGCCGTACACGGTGATCGTGACCGCCGTCGGGTACGCGCCCGCCGCCGCCACCGCGATCGTCACGGCGAGCGGCCGGGCCGAGGTCGGCACGGTCACGCTGGCCCGGCAGGGCGGCACCGAACTGCCGCCGCCCGGCCCCTGGACCGTCGACCCGGCGCACTCCACGGTCGGCGCGGTCGCCCAGCACCTGGGCATCTCCAGCGTGCGCGGCCGTTTCACCGACTTCGCGGCGACGGTCGAGATCGCCCCCGACGACATCGCCAAGTCCCGTGTGGAGGCGGTCATCCGGGCCGCGTCCATCGACACCGGCAACGGCACGCGCGACGACCACCTGCGCTCGGCGGACTTCCTGGACGTGGCCCGCTGCCCGGAGATCACCTACTCCTCGACGGGCCTGACCCCGGCGGGCTCCGACCGCTGGACCGTCCACGGCGAACTGACCCTCCACGGCGTCGTACGACCCGTCGACCTCGACCTCGCCTACCTCGGCACCGGCGCCGACCCCTGGGGCGGCACTCGGGCCGCGTTCCGGGCCACCACGGAACTGCACCGCGAGGACTTCGCGATGAACTACAACCAGGTGGTCCAGGCGGGCATCGCCGCGATCGGCACGACCCTCAAGGTCGAGCTGGACATCCAGGCGGTGCAGGGGGAGTCACTGCCGCAGGCGTAACCGAGGGCGTAGGCGGGGGTGGTGCGCCTAGGCTGCCCTCATGGCACCGAAGAACATCGCGACCAACACCGCCGTCTCCCTGGACGAGTTGCTCGACTTCGTACGACCCCGTCACCGCGCCCTGCTGCTGACCCGGCGGGCCGACGGCAGCCCGCAGGCTTCGCCGCTGACCTGTGGGGTGGACGACTCCGGGCGGATCGTCGTCTCCACGTACCCCGAGCGGGCCAAGACCCGCAACGCCAAGCGTGACCCGCGGGTCAGCATCGTCGTCGTGAGCGACGAGTGGAACGACCCGTGGGTCCAGATCGACGGCACGGCCGAGGTCATCGACCCGCCGGAGTCCGTGGAGCCGCTCGTCGAGTACTACCGCAACATCGCCGGGGAGCATCCGGACTGGGACGAGTACCGGGCGGCAATGCTGAAGCAGGGCAAGTCGATCATTCGGGTGACACCGGAGCGGTGGGGGCCGGTTGCCACCGGCGGTTTTCCGGCACGGCTTGTCGAAGGCTGAGGTGGTGCTGGGGGCTCCGCCCCCAGACCCCCGTCGGCCCTGAAGGGGCCTCGTCCTCAAACACCGGACGGGCTGATTCTGCCGACCCGGGTCGAAAGGATCGACCGGTACTCACGCCCGCGACAGGCTATTTTTCGCGCTCCACCATCGCCTCGATGCCCGCCACCAGCAGGTCCAACGCGAAGGTGAAGTCCCGGTCCATCATCTCCGCGACCGTGTCGCCGCCCCGGGCCGCCATGAGTTTCTTGGACTCCTCCACGATCTCGGCGGTCGTCGGGGCCCCGTCGAACGTCGTCATGGCGTGCCGGAAGTAGTCGTCGGGGGTCATGCCGGTGTCGGCAACCCGGGCGAAGAAGTGGCCCTCGATCGTGCCGTAGCCGTAGACGAACTGGAAGACGGCCGAGATCGCCCCCGTCAGCCCGTGCTCCGGCAGCCCGGTGCGCCGGATCACGCGCTGGACGACACGGGAGAAGGACAGGTTGTTCGGCCCGATGTTGAGGAACGTCCCGGCGAGCGGCGACAGCCAAGGATGTCGGACCAACAGCCCCCGGTACTCCGTGGCCAGCATGCGGAGTTGGTCCCGCCAGTCCGCGCCCTCCGCCTCCGGATCGGGCAACGGCAACTCGCCGAAGACGGAGTCCAGGGCGAGTTCGAGGAGATCGTCCTTCGTGTCGACGTACCAGTAGACGGACATCGCGGTCACGTTCAACTCGGTGGCGAGCCGCCGCATGGAGAACTTCGCGAGTCCCTCGGCGTCCAGCAGTCGTACGGTGACGTCGGTGATACGGGTGCGGTCGAGGCCTGAGGGTTGTCCTCCGCCGCGCGCGCTTCGAGGTGCCTTGTGTTCCAGCCAGACACTGGTGCGCGTAGAACGCCCTGACGACGGGGGTGTCTTGGCCATGACGCACCTTCCTCAAGATCTCAATCCCGGATCACTGTATTCAGGGGCGCGGGGAACTGCGCGACCAGCCACAACGCACCCGCAGACACTACTGAGCGACCACCACCCCCGAGTCTGCCCGCTCCACCCGCCACAACAACGCCGCCGCAAGCAACCCCCCGGTCAAGACAGCAACCGCCCCCACCAACTGACTGACCTCCAGCCCGGCAGAGAAGGAATCGATCACCTTCCTCCTCCCCTCAGCGGAAGAAGCCTCCGCCAACCCCTCCGGCAAGGAGCCCGCCGCGAACCGAGAACTCAGCACCGCCCCAAGAACGGCAACCCCCAACCCGTTCCCGAACTCCCCCAACGTGCCATTGACGCCCGCCCCAACCCCCGCCTTCTCCGCAGGAATCGCACTCATGATCACGTGAGCCATCGCCGGATTCGCCAGCGCAGCCCCCGCCCCGATCAGCATCAACCCCACCAGAGTCCCCGCATACCCACCGGACGCGAACGACGCGATCGACACCAACCCGGCCGACATCAACACCATGCCCAGCCCGATGGCCAGCGGAGCGCCGAGCCTCGCCGTCCACTTCGCCGCCACCCCCGAGAAGTTGAGCGCGACGATCACCAGGGCGAGCGGCGCCGTCCGCACGCCGGCCTCCAACGGGCCGTAGCCGAGAACGAATTGGAGGTGTTGGGTGAGGAGGAAGAGGGAGCCGGCCATGCCGAAGGTGATCAGGACGACCCCGGTGACCGCGGCCGTGAAGCGGCGGTCGCGGAAGAAGTCGAGGTCGAGCATGGGGTACGGGACCCGGTTCTCCCAGTACGCGAAGGCAGCGAGGACGACGACGGCCACCACCCCCGTGAGCAGCACCCGCCCCGACGTCCAGCCGTGCGCGGGCCCCGAGATGATCGCGTAGACCAGCGCGGCCATGCCGACGGTCGAGAGCAGCGCGCCGAGGAGGTCGGGGCGGTCGCCGCGCGGGTTCTTCGACTCGGGGACCAGGACGACCGCCGCGATCAGGGCCAGGGCCGCGACCGGGAGGTTGATCAGGAAGATCGCGCCCCACCAGAAGTGGTTGAGCATGAAGCCGCCGAGGAGCGGGCCGGTCGCGAAGCCGAGTGCGTTGACCGCGGCCCAGATGCCGATCGCCTTCGGCTGTTCCTCGGGGGTGAAGATCTGCATCACGACGGCGAGGGTGGTCGTGATGAGCAGCGCCCCGCCGACCCCCATCCCGGCCCGCGCGGCGATCAACTGCCCTGTGGAGTCGGCCAGTCCGGCGATCAGCGAGCCCGCGCCGAACAGCACGAGTCCCGTGATCAGCATCTTCTTGCGGCCGTAACGGTCGGCCGCGCTGCCCGCCGTCAGCAACAGCCCCGACTGCACGAGCGAGTACGCGTTGATCATCCACTGGATGTCCGCGGTGCCGGCGTCCAGTTCGCGGGTGAGCGAGGGGATCGCGACGTTCAGGACGGTGTTGTCGAGCAGCACGGTGAGCTGCGCGAGACAGATGACTCCGAGGACGATCCAGCGCTGAGGGTGACCCTGAAGGCCTGAGGAGGTCGGCATGTTGTACACCGTAGAACGACTCCCATACAGCGTACAACTGAGATGCGAAAAGGGGCGGTGACCAGGTGGTCACCGCCCCTTTCAGTCAGCCGATTGCCGGCTCAGCTGCTCGTCTTCTGCGTCAGGTCGTAGAAGGTGGCCGAACCGACCGTCACCTTCTTGTAGTTCTTCTCGACCCACGAGGTGATCTGCGAGGAGCTGCCGGTGCTGCTGCCGCCCATGCCGGTGCCGCCCGAGATGAAGTAGTGGATCTTGCCGTCCGCCACGTACTTCTGGAACTGGGCCAGCGTCGGGGACGGGTCGGTGCCGTTGAAGCCGCCGATCGCCATCACCGGGTCGCCGGTGGCGAGTTGGTAGCTCGCGGCGTTCTGGGAGCCGATGGACGCGGCGACCCAGGTGTACTTGCTCGCGTCCGTCTGCAGCAGCTTCTTCGCCGCCGAGGTGACCGTCGCGCCGTTGAGCAGGCCGCCGACGCCACCGCCGCCGCCCATGCCACCGTCGCCGCCCGTCTGGCCGCCGAAACCGCCACCCTGGTTCTGGGTGGTGCCGCCGCCACCGGGCGCCGTACCCGTACCGCCGCCGGTGCCGCCGCCGGGCATCGTGCCGCCGCCCGGGAAGCCGCCGCCCTGGTTCTGGGTCGTGCCGCCGCCCTGCTGACCGGGCATCGTGCCGGTGCCGCCGGTGCGGTTGCCGCCGCCGAAGCCGCCGCGACCGCCGCCGCCACCCGGACCGCCGCCCATCATGCTCGCGCCGGCCGGACCGGCCGTCGGGATGGAGCCGGTGTGCGCCGAGTTGACCGTCGACATGGTGTACGCCGCCGGTCCCGCCAGGCCCGCCACGATGCTCAAGCCGACTGCCGCGAGGGCGAGTTGACGGCCGATCTTCGCGACGAAGATCAGGCCGAGCGCGCCGGCCAGGGAGCCGAGGAGGACCAGCCACTTGAGCCAGGGCAGGTAGTCGGGGGTGCGGTTGAGGAGGACGTAACCCCACACACCCGCGGCGACTACTGCCGCCGCGAGGGTGATCGACGCCCAGATCTCGCCGCGCTTCTCCCACAGGGAGCCGGCGCCGATGCCGATGACCGCGGCCATGTAGGGGGCCAGCGCGATCGTGTAGTACTGGTGGAAGATGCCGGCCATGTAGCTGAAGACGACCAGGGTCGTCACCAGCGAGCCGCCCCACACGAGCATCGAACTGCGCCTGACCGACGTGCGGCCCAGCTTGCGCGTGGCCACCAGGCCCGCGACGAGGAGGATCAGCGCGGTGGGCAGCAGCCAGGAGATCTGGCTGCCGATCTCGTCGTTGAACATGCGGTTCCAGCCGGTGGCACCCCACATGCCGGTGCCGGTGCCGCCACCGCCGCCTCCGACGCTGCCGGTCTCGTCGCCGCTGAGGCGGCCGAACCCGTTGTAGCCGAAGGTCAGTTCAAGGAAGCTGTTGTTCTGCGAGCCGCCGATGTAGGGGCGCGAGGACGCCGGCCACAGCTCGACGAGCGCGACCCACCAGCCGGCCGCGACGACCAACGCGCCGGTGGCCAGGCCCAGTTGGGCGAACCTCTTCTTCACGCTCACCGGCGCGCACACCGCGTAGACGATGGCCAGCGGCGGCAGGATCAGGAAGGCCTGCAGGGTCTTCGACAGGAACGCGAAGCCGATCGCGACTCCGGCCCACACCAGCCACTTCGTACGGCCGTCCTCCAGGGCCCGGACGACGAGGTAGCAGGCGACCGCCATGAGCAACGCCAGTGCGGCGTCAGGGTTGTTGAACCGGAACATCAGCGCCGCGACCGGGGTGAGCGCGAGCACGGCGCCCGCGATCAGACCGGCCTCGGGGCTGTGCCGGCGGCGGACCGCCGCGTAGACGACCGCGACCGTGCCGACGCCCATGAGGACCTCGGGGACCAGGATCGCCCACGAGTTGAGGCCGAAGATGCGGACCGAGATCTCCATCGGCCACAGGAACGCCGAGGGCTTGTCGACGGTGATCGCGTTGCCCGCGTCGAGCGAGCCGAACAGCATCGCCTTCCAGCTCTTGCTGCCGGCCTGGACCGCCGCCGAGTAGAAGGAGTTGGAGTAGCCGGACGCGCTCAGGTTGTAGAGGTAGAGCAGGCCCGTCGCGAGCAGCATGCCCCAGAACGCGGGGCGCACCCAGCGCGGGTCCTCGGGCCGGCCGCGCCACAGGCGGCGGCCGAGCGGCTGCTTCGGCTCACCGGCCTGCGGGGCCAGGGTGTCCGAGGGCGCCACCGGCTCGTGTACGGCCGTATCTCTGCCGGTGTCGCTGTCACCGGTCGGCGGCCCCCAGGACGAGGGACTGCCTCCTCCCGGATAGGTCGTCTGATCGGTGTCGGTACTCATCGGGCGTCCCTCGGGTCGGTGTCGTGGGGACGCACCGGCTGCAACTGCATCGTCGCGTCCCTCCAGGTGCCGTCCGCGGCTTCACCGGCGCGGAACTGGGTGGTGGTGTCGTACGTCCCCTGGTGGGCCTGCGGCTGCTGCCGCTGGGGCAGCGGGCCGTACGCACCGGGGTACTGCGCGTGCTGGGGCGTCGCCGTCGAATAGGTGGGCGACGAAGGGGTGTTGACGGCTACGACCGTCGAGTCCTGGGCGCTGTCGCGGCGGTCCGGGAACACCCAGGCGCGGAAGAGCAGAAAGCGCAGGACGGTCGCGGCGAGGTTGGCGGCCACCAGGACCGCCAGTTCGGTGGAGTGCGCCGGGTCGCTGCTGGCCGCGTTCAGCGCGGCGAGCGAGCCACTGGTCAGCGCGAGGCCGATGGCGAAGACGACCAGGCCCTGTGCCTGGTGACGGACGGCTCCGCCCTTGCCGCGGACCCCGAAGGTCAGCCTGCGGTTCGCGGCCGTGTTGGCGACCGCCGAGACCAGCAGTGCGAGCGCGTTGGCGATCTGCGAGCCGGAGAACTGCCGGAAGGCGCTGTAGAGCACCAGGTAGAAGAGGGTGGAGAGACCGCCCACGACACAGAATCCGACGAGCTGGCGGGCCAGGCCCTTGGGCACGTCCTTGATGTCGCGGTCCCGAGGGTCGTCGCCGAAGGGACGCGTGACACGGTCGAGCGGCAGCGAACCGGAGGCCAGGGCCTTGCCCACGCGCCACACTCCCTTCAGGTCCTCGGTCGCGGTCTTGACGATGTGGACGGTCGAGTTCGGGTCGTCGACCCAGTCGACCGGCACCTCGTGGATGCGGAGTCCGGCACGTTCGGCCAGCACCAGCATCTCGGTGTCGAAGAACCAGCCGGTGTCCTCGACGAGCGGCAGCAGCGCCTGGGCCACATCACGCCGGATCGCCTTGAATCCGCACTGGGCGTCCGAGAAGCGGGCCTGCAGCGAGCCGCGCAGGATCAGGTTGTAGGTCCGGCTGATGAACTCGCGCTTGGCGCCACGCACGACACGCGACGAGCGGGCCAGCCGGGAACCGATCGCCAGGTCGGAGTGACCCGAGATCAGCGGCGCCACCAGGGGGAGCAGCGCGTTGAGGTCGGTGGAGAGATCGACGTCCATGTAGGCGAGGATCGGGGCGTCCGAGGCGGACCAGACGGTGCGCAGTGCTCGACCGCGCCCCTTCTGCTCCAGCCGGAAGGACTTGACCTCCGGTATTTCCGACTCCAGCCGCGCTGCCACCTGAGGAGTGGTGTCGATCGACGCGTTGTCCGCGATGGTGATGCGGAACGCGTACGGGAACGTGCGCTTGAGGTGCTCGTGCAGTCTGAGCACACATGGCTGGAGGTCCTTCTCCTCGTTGTAGACGGGGATCACTACGTCCAGGACAGGCGTACCGGCGTCTCCGGCCGGGAGGTGCTCCCGCGCCGGCAGGGTGCCGGGAGAAGAGTCGGTTCGCATGCACCGACTCTCCTCAAGCGCCCTGTTGCACCCATGTGGTGGCACTGTGCTGTGCCTGTGAGTGCGATTGCCAATTCGTTTCGGGAGCGGGCGTGGGCACAGCGGGTGCCAGCGCGGGCAGATGCACGGTGAACACCGTGCGTCCGGGAACGCTGTCCACGGTGACCGCGCCACCGTGTGCGGTCGCGACCGCCTGCACGATGGCGAGGCCCAGACCCGTCGATCCCGTGGAGCGGGAACGCGCCGAGTCGCCGCGCGCGAACCGCTCGAAGACATGCGGCAGCAGATCCGGCGGGATGCCCTGACCGTTGTCCTCGACGTCCACGCACATCCACGGTCCGCGCCGCTGCACGCGTGCGGTGATCGTCGTACCGGGTGGTGTGTGCTTGCGGGCGTTGCCGAGCAGATTGACCAGCACCTGCTGGATACGGGCCGCGTCCGCCGACACGAGGGCCGGTTCGTCGGGCAGGTCGAGCCGCCAGTTGTGGCCCATGCCGGCCGCGCGCGAGTCGCTGATGGTGTCCACGACGAGCGGGATCAGGTCGGTCTGGTCGAACTGGAGCGGTCTGCCCGCGTCGAGCCGGGCGAGGAGGAGCAGATCCTCCACGAGCAGGGTCATGCGCCCGGCCTCGGACTCGATCCGGCCGAGGGCGTGCTTGGTGTCGGGGCCGGTCTGTTCGCGTCCGCGACGGGTCAGCTCCGCGTAGCCCCGGATGGAGGCGAGCGGCGTCCGCAGCTCATGACTGGCGTCGGCGACGAACTGCCGTACGCGCATCTCGCTCTGCTGTCTGGCGTGCAGGGCGCCATGGACGTGGTCCAGCATCCTGTTGAGCGCGGCTCCGACCTGGCCGACCTCGGTGTGCGGGTCGGTCTCGGACTCGGGGACACGTTCGTTGAGGGTGACTTCGCCGGTGTGGAGGGGGAGTTCGGAGACCCGGGTGGCGGTGGCGGCGACCCGGCGCAGGGGGCGGGTGGCCACGCCGACGAGGACGAAGCCGGCGATGCCCGCGGCGACCAATCCGGCGGCGGTGACGCTGAGTTCGACGAGGATCAGGGTGTTGATGGTGTTGTCGACCTCGGCGGTCGGGACGGCGACGTAGTAGCTGCCGCTGTCCCCGCTCTTGTACTCGACGCGGAAGTCGCCCACGCCTGGGATCTCCACGGTGTGCTGCTGGCTGTTCTGGGGGACGGAGCCGAGCGCGGCGAGCTGGGCCTTGGTGAGCGTCTTCGAGGTCATCTGCAAGTCGCTCGCCTGCTTCACACCGCGGCGGGCGTCGGTGATGGAGCCGTTCACGACCTTGGCGATGATCGTGCCCTGAGGCTGCGGACCCGTGACGAATTCGTCGAGCTTGGTCTGCTGCCGCTGCACCTTCTGCCCGCCGGGCGCGACGAGGCCGCCCTTCGGCTGCTGGCCGCCGGGGGGCCCGAACGAACCGGACGCCCGCGAAGCGGACTCGTTCAGTTGGCCGTTCAACTGGTCGTACAGATGTGACCGCAGGGCGAACGTCGTCACCGTCCCGATCACCGCGCACACCACCGCGATCAGCGTCACGGACGCGACGACGAGCCGGGTCCGCAGGGTGCGCGGCTTACCCGCTCGTTTCTTCTGCGCACGCGGCCGTCGTCGCCCGCTCATGACGCCGCGGGCTTGATCAGGTAACCGGCACCGCGCCGGGTGTGGATCATCGGCTCACGTCCGGCGTCGATCTTCCGGCGCAGGTACGAGATGTAGAGCTCGACCACATTGGCCTGCCCACCGAAGTCGTACGACCACACACGGTCGAGGATCTGCGCTTTGCTGAGTACACGCCGGGGATTACGCATCAGGAAGCGCAACAGCTCAAACTCGGTGGCGGTGAGGTGGATGCCCTCGCCGGCCCGCGACACCTCGTGGCTGTCCTCGTCGAGGGTGAGGTCACCGACGATCAGTACGGAGTCCGAGCGACGGTCGGCGGCACCGGAGCGGCGGATCAGCCCGCGCAGCCGGGCGACGACCTCTTCGAGGCTGAACGGCTTGGTGACGTAGTCGTCGCCACCGGCGGTGAGCCCGGCGATACGGTCCTCGACGGCGTCCTTGGCCGTCAGGAACAGCACCGGAACGTCCGGCAGCTCCCGGCGCATCCGGCCGAGAACAGTGAGGCCGTCCATGTCCGGCAGCATCATGTCGAGGACGACGGCGTCGGGCCGGAACTCGCGCGCGGTCTGGATCGCGCCGGTTCCGTCACCCGCGCTTCTGATCTGCCAACCCTCGTATCGGAGGGCCATGGACAGCAGCTCGGTGATCGACAGCTCGTCGTCCACCACAAGCACTCGGACGGGGCTCCCGTCCGGCCTCAGCAGTTCGGTGCGCCCCTGGGGCGAGGTCGTGGTCATAGTGGACACCTTGTCGGGGTCCCCTAAGAACACGCTTTCCGGAGTCTGTGATTTTCCTGAGAAACTCACAGGGACCACTCAGGGAACACCTTGGAACCGCTTGCCCAACCCTCATCCGACGGTCATGAACCCGCGGGTCCCGCGCTCGCCCGCCCCAACCGCCCCCATATCTCCACACTCTCCCCGCATCACCCGTACCGGTCGTACTCTCAGCTCCCCCTCACCCTGCGAACAGCCGCGCCCCGTTGTCATGGCAGACCGCGCGTAGCCAGTCGTCGCCGAGGTCCAGCCGCTCCAGGGCGTGCAGTTGGTGAAGGTACGGATACGGAATGTTCGGGAAGTCGCTGCCCAGCAGCACGCGGTCGCCGAGCGCGGCGAGCCGGGGGAGCGCGCGTGGCGGGAAGGGCGCGAGGCGTTCGCTGAAGTCCGTGAACGTCATCGTCGTGTCCAGGCGCATCTCCCCGTACCGCTCGGCCAGGTCCAGGAAGTCCTCGTACTCCGTCATCCCCATGTGCGCGACGATCAGCCGCAGCCGGGGGTGCCTGGCCAGCACGCGCGCGATCGGCTCGGGCCCGGTGTGCTTGCCGGGTGCGGGCCCCGATCCGCAGTGGATCACGACCGGCGTACCGGCCTCGGCGAGCAACCCCCAGGCGGGGTCGAGGAGTTCGTCCGCCGGATCGTACGCGCCGACCTGCACATGCGCCTTGAACACCCGCGCCCCGGAGTCCAGCGCCTCCCGGACGTAGTCCTCGACTCCGGGCTCCGGGAAGAGCGTCGAGGTGTGCAGACAGTCGGGCGTGCGCGCGGCGAAGTCGACGGCCCAGCCGTTGAGCCACTGGGCCATGCCGGGCTTGTGCGGATAGAGCATCGCGGTGAAAGCGCGTACTCCGAACTCCCTTATCAGCGCGACCCGTTCCTCTTCCTCCTGCCGGTACGTGATCGGCCACTCGAGGGCTCCGCCGGTCGCCGGCCCGAGCGCGTCGAAGTATCCCCAGACCTTGCGCAGCACCCGCTCGGGCATGAAGTGGGTGTGCACGTCGACAAGTCCGGGCAGCCCGAGCCGCTGCCAGAACCGACGTACTTCCGCCGCCTCACCGTGTTCATCCCGTTCCTCGTTCATACGGGAACCACCTCCTGCCCCTCGCTGTCGAACTTCGGCCACGCCCCCGGAACAGCCGTCAGAACAACCCCTCCTGCACCCCCGGCGCCTCCCGCCTGAACTCCCGTACCGGCACGGTGAATCCACCCGTGTCACCCCCGGCGGGGATCAACTCCCACCCCGTCATCAACCGGGTGTCGAGCACGATCACGCCCCGCGCGGTCGCGAGGTGGAGATCCGGTCCCGCGGCCGCGACCAGCTCCCCGCCCACCAGCCCGCCCGCGACCAGCCCGCTCACCTCACCGACGGCGGCCGGGAGTCCCGCGAGGCCGAACACGTCGACGTGGTCCACGGGTCGGTACGGCTCGCGGTGGAGCGACTCCGGCCATTCGCGCAGCGCGAGGGCCCGGGCGTGCAGGTCCGCGAGCTCGGCGGCCCGCTCCGCCGCCGAGCCCGGCAGCGCGGAGCGGACGGCGCGCTTCTCGCCGTAGGGAATGCGGTCCGGCACCCGGAGGGCGGCGCGCAGCAGTTCCTCCGAGCGGCGGGCCGCCATCAGCGGGCCGAGGCCCAGCCAGCTGAAGCAGATCGCGCCCTGTTCAAGGAGCCGTGCGGAGCCGCGCTCTTCGGCGGTGATGCCGACCTTGAGCAGGCCGGGCCCGAACCAGGCCAGATATACGTGATACGGGCGTGGGTCGTCGGCGATCGTGTCGGCGGCCACCGAGTGCGCCCGGTCCAGCCGCGCGCACTCCTCGCACCGCGCGCCCGTGCTCCGCTCCGGCACGGCCGCACGCAGCGGGCAGGTATGCCCCCGTGCTCCCACGCATGTCCGCCCGCCCCCTTCCGCGACCTCGAAGGCCACCCGTTTCCCCCGGGGCAGCGGGCTCCCGTGCCCGCCGTCCCACTTCAGCTCGGGACCGCCTACCGTCCATCGGAGTCCCGAGCACTTCCACGTCCGTGGTGCCCGTGATGTCTCTGCCATCGCTCACGAGATTAGACGGCGGCACTGACAACCGCCTCAGCCCGCGGTTTCACCGACCGGGGCGGACTCGCGAGGCACCGGCACGACCGGGTACTCCTCGGCCTCTGCCACCCGTCCCCGCCCCCGCCCGGCCAGCCGGCACCCGACACACCCGGGATGCCCCGCGCGCGCCAGCGGATCCCGCACCCGCATCCCCCACTGCGCCCGGTCCCGCCGCCCGGGCGGCTTGCCCCACCCGTTGAGATGCAGCGCCCAGGTGACCAGAACACTCACCGCGACGATCCCCAGCCCGCCACCGATCAGCGGGGCGGAGACCACGCACAGTCCCGCCCCCGCGACGGTCGACCCGACGGTCGCGATGCCGAATCCGGTCCAACCGGCGACCGTATGCCCCTCGTCATACTGGTGTGCGCTCATATGCCAGCCGCCTCCTCGAAGCCATGACAGATACCTCACGCCCTAAGAAGTTTAGAGTAGAAAACTCTCACTAGCTAAGGCAATAACAATGCAAGCCAAGCCTCGCCCCACCGCCACCCCGGCCCAGGCGCTGGACGCGATGGACTCCCTCATCGCCACCGCCCAGCTCGGCCAGCAGGAAATGGCCGAGCGGCTGGGCCTGAACGTCACGGATCTCCTCTGTTTCGCCTGCGTCCTTAAGGCGGGGGAGAACCTCCTCACCGCGGGCGACCTGGCCGAACACGCCCACGTCACGACGGGCGCGGTGACCGGCATCCTCAACCGCCTCGAACGCGCCGGTTTCATCACCCGCGTCCCCGACCCCACCGACCGCCGCCGCGTCCGCGTGGCCTCGGTACCGGACGCGGTGACCAGAGTCCTCGCCCTCTACGGCCCCTACTACGACCGCCTCAACGCCCAGTTCGCCGACTACTCCCCCGCCGAGATCGCCGTACTGGCCGACTGGTTCACGCGGACGTCGGCGCTGGCGCACGACTACATGGAGGAACTCCGGGCGCGGGACAGAGACAGCTGACCCGAGGAGCACCCGGGTAATCCGAGGCGCACCCGGGGGGTTTACCCGACCCCGTTGGTAGAGCCCACTCCACCACCGGTTCGGGAGGCCGCTTCATCGTGCCCGGAACCGTACGACGGCATCGTTGACCTCAGCCGGTCAAGAGGGTCGGCGAAGGATCGGCGCAGGCCCAACAGCCGCCGTACGGAGGGACATCCCATGAAGCCCGGCCCCGGCCCGTTCGCGTCCTTCGTCAGGTTCGTGGTGTGCGGCGGCGGTGTCGGGGTCCTGTCCAGCTTCGCGGTACCGCTGCTCGCCGCACTGATGCCCTGGGCGGCGGCGAACGCGCTGATCACGGTCGCCTCGACGATCCTCTGCACAGAGCTGCACGCCCTGTTCACCTTCGGCACCGGCCGCCGCCCCGGCCTGCGCGAGCACTGGCAGTCGGCGGGTTCGGCCACGGCGGCCTACGTGGCGACCTCCGCCGCGATCCTCGTCCTCCACGCCGTCCAGCCCTCACCCGGCATGGTGACCGAGCAGATCGTCTACCTCGGCGCCTCGGGCCTCGCCGGCATCGGCCGCTTCCTGGTCCTCCGCCTGTTCGTCTTCGCCGACCGCAGCGCTCCGACGCCGGTCGCGATCGCGGTACGGCCGACGGTGGCAGCGCCCGCGTTCAGCGCGGCGGCGTGACCGCCCCACGCCTCAACAGCCCTGCGCACCAACGGAAATGACCGTCACCGCCGTCCGCGGAGAACAGGTCGTACGTCGCCAGCGCATAGGCGCGCTGATAGAGGGCGAGCGTGTCCGGTGAGTGGCCGAGCTCCTCGGCGAACAGGCGCGTGAGGGTGACGGTGTGCCGCTCGGCGTACGGCCCGTACATGTCCCACACGGCGGCGGTCACTGCGGCCTCGAACGCCGGGTCGCCCGCGGTGGTGAAGAACCCGAAGTCGAGTACGGCCGTAGGGGCGCCCGTGTCGTCGACGTGGATGTTGGGCGGTACGAGATCACCGTGCACGACGCTGACCCGGCCGTCGTCCGGAAGCGCCCGCAGGGATTCCGTCGTCCGCCGCACGATGGTCTCGAAGTCGGGTACCTGGGCGGCGAGTTGGTCCCCGTGACGGCGGACGGCACGCAGGACGAGGGCGGCGAGCGCGTCGGGGAAGCGGGTGTGCCCCTCCCAGAGGGGACGGTCGTCGCCCTGCACAGCGAGGCGCCGCATGGCCTCGGTGCCGGGTACGGCGGCCAGGGCGCGCAGCACCGTCAGCAGGGCGTCGGTCTCCCGCGCGGGCAGCTCCCGCCCCGGCGCCACGACCGCCGAGTCGGCCCGCAACGGCGTACCGCTCAACTCCCGTTCATAGGTGACCGGAACGCCCTCGTGCTCCTCGACGGCGAGGATCTCCGGGGTGGCGAAGGGCAACGATGCCGCGTGCCGGGCGATGTCGTCGTAGACCTGCCGCATGAGCCCCAGCCCGACCGGCCGCCGCCCGCTCCACACCTTGGCGATCCTCCCGCCGCCGAGGAGGTACACGGCACCCTCGACACCGGCGGCGAGCGGCCGTACGTCCCCGTGACCGCGGTCGGCGAAGTACCGGATCCAGTCGGCGGTGTGCTGCTGGCGGTGGGTGGCCATGGCTGAGATGGACTCCCCGAGGGGGCAATGAGCGTGCGGGTGAGGGTCGTTCGCGGGGTGGGCCTCCCATTGAAGCCCGCCGAGCAGGGAGCGGTCGCCCGCACCGCCGCGCGCCACGGCGCCGACGTGCTGCTCGACTGGGACGACCGGCACCGGCGCGAAAGCCTTCGTCGACGCGGCCGACATCGCCGCCGGGGCGGTCGAGACACTGCTCGCTCCCGAGGCGCACGCCGGTGCGCGCTCCGAGCCCACCGGACCGCGGGCGCTAACCGTCGGCGAGGTCGCCGACACCATCGCCGCCGTGACCGGCCGGCCCGTCCGGCACCACGGCATCGACCCCGAGGTGTGGATCGGCGGCGCGGTCGGGGCCGGGCTCGTCCTTGCCGACTACGCGGTGCTGCTCCGCCGGCTGACCGGCAGCGTCAGCTCCGGCGACGGCTCCACGCCGAACGACGACATCGAGAAGGTCACCGGCCGATCGCCAGCCGGCTTCCACAACTTCGCCCGGCGCAACCGCACACGCCTGGGCCGCACCGGTGGCGGGGTGACGATAACCGTCGACCTGTCCCTCGACCTCACCGCACTGGACCCGTTCTTCCGGATCGTCCAGGAGGGGCTCGCGGGCCTCGTCTCGTCGACGGCGTGGTCGTCGAGTACGTGATCTCCGTGCCCGGCTACCCGAGCCGGGTGCGGGGACGCGGGGCGGCGGCCGATCTGTACCGCGGCTACGGCGACGTCATGATCCTGCACAGCGCGGACGAACTGGCCGTCCACCGGGACCCCGGGACGTCAGTGGTCGTACTCAAGACGCGGTGCACGGACGGGCTGTCCGCACCGCGCGGGCCTACGACAACCACTTCGTCTCCGTGATCACCGTCAAGGACCGCAAAGTGGCGCACTGGCGTGACTACTTGGACCCCGTGGCCGTGTTCCGGGCCGTCGGACGGCCGACGAAGGAGCACTGAAAGACCGCCGGGGAACTGGCGCGTGGTTGACGGGCTTCACCGGACAGGGCCCGTGGAAGCCCGGTCCGCCCCGACTAGCCCGCCCTGCGGAAGGCCTCGTCCATGTCCGAGGGTGCCTGCCCGTCGTCGAACGGCAGGGTCTCGTCCTCCCCGAAGTCCGGGGCCTGGAAGGGGTTCGTCGCCGGAGGGGGCGATCCCGCGTTGGCTTTGCGGGACGCCCCTTCCGGGGCGGAGAACAACGAGGTCAGTTCGATGAGAGGTCTCCCGTTCGTTACAGGCCGCTGGGACCTGGTGTGCCGTGACCGGGCACGGCGGTCCTACAGCTTGCTCATCTTGGAGTACGGACTCAGGATGCGCTCCTGAGCCGACCCGAAGTCGACGAGCACCGCGATTCCGTCCTCGATGCCGATGACCCGGCCGAGGCCGTACATGTCGTGTGTCACCTGGTCGCCGACGGCGAACTGCTTCGGGGCCGCCGCGGCCGGTGCCTTGAAGGGACTGGTGGGCAGATAGCGCTTCGGTGCAGCTGGCTTTGTCATTGACTCCAGTATGGGCCTAGACACGCCACTCGCTGAGGCCGTCCGCATCGCTTGTTCATCACAACCTGGTGGACGACCCCGTCGACCGGGCCTGTCCTGCGCAAACGCGAGAAGCCCCGGATCACTCCGGGGCCCCTCGACGATGTGCACTCGGCAGGATTCGAACCTGCAACCTTCTGATCCGTAGTCAGATGCTCTATCCGTTAAGCTACGAGTGCTTGATTTTCTCTTGTTTTCCTTCTCCGTTCCCGGCCCTTCCGGCCCGCTCGCGGCGACAGGAAGAACATTACATGACTGCCGCCGCCATGTGAAATCCGTTAGCCATACCCCTTGTGAGCTGCGGAAACAGCCAGAAATGACATGGGGAACGACCGAAGCCCCGGTCGCGTGGACCAGGGCTTCGGGTGAGGTGCGGAGGCGGAGGGATTTGAACCCTCGATGGGATTTGCGTCCCAAACCGCATTAGCAGTGCGGCGCCATAGACCGGACTAGGCGACGCCTCCAGCACAACCACCCGCGCGAGCGCGGAAGGTGCGTGCAGATGATGACACAGATGAGCGCGCTGTCACCAATCGCCCCCCACGGTACTAGGCAGGCGGGCCGCAGGGCAAAGCCGTTGCCGCCGGCCGCCGTGTCCGCAACGTCCGGGGGCGGCGGGCGTTAGTCAGGTCATGTTGCAGGTCAACCGTCTCCTCGTGATCGCTGCCGCCGTAGGCTCGCTGGCCGCCGTGCCCGCCACCGCCCATGCGCAGACCGCCCCCACGACTCCCCACACCCTCGCGCCACCGCCCGTCCATGACGAGGACGGGTCCGGCGGTGACCACCTCACCGTCACCGTCCGGCACGCGGGCGGCGCGGCCGACGGCACGCACGAGCTGTACTGCCACCCCGGCGGCGGCACCCACCCGGACGTGAGCGGCGCCTGCGAGGCCGTCGGCCGCAATACCCAGTGGGGAAGGGACCCCTTCGCACCGGTGCCCCCGGACAGCATGTGCACGATGATCTACGGCGGCCCCGCCACCGCCCATGTCACCGGCACCTGGGCCGGACGCCCCGTCGACGCGACGTACGACCGCGGCAACGGCTGCGAGATCTCCCGCTGGAACCGGATGGTCCCGCTGCTGCCCGATCTCGGCCGTGACCACTGAGCCTCGGCCGTGACCACTGAAGCTCGGCCGCAACCGCGGAAGCCGTCACCACGGAAGACGGCGGGGATGGATGGTCGGTCACACGTTCTACGTCACTTCGACGTGCGACCTCCCTCTCATCTCACTCCGCGAGCACAAGGACTGCCCTTAGACTCCGTCGCGTGACACGTCGCGGGCCGGTTGGCAAGATGGCCTCCGCGGTCGGCAAGGTGCGGTAACAGGGAGGAAGCGTCTCGTGAGCAGCAGGCCATCCCGAGGCGCTGCTCGCCTCGCAGCCATACTCGACGCGCTCCCGGACGCGTTGGTGCTGGTCAACGCCAACGGGACCGTCGTCAACGCGAACACCATCGCGCTGGAGGCCTTCGAGGCGCCCGGCACCGCGCTCGTCGGGCGCGGACTGCTCGATCTGCTGCCGGAGTTCGACTCGCGGCTCATCCCGGGTTCCATGCGGCGCCCCGACTCGATGGACCCACGCGGCCGGACCAAGCCGACCCGGATGATCGCCCGCCGCACCGACGGCTCCGAGTTCCCCGTCGAGGTCACCAGCGCCAACCTCGAAGACGGCCAGCAGGCCTACGACGGCTACGGCTACACCGCCGACGAGCTGCTGATGCTCGTCGTGCGCGACCTCTCCGGGACCGTGGACACCGAGGCCGAGCTGGCCCGTTCGCAGCGGCAGACCGAGATGATCCTGCGCGCGGCGGCCGAAGGTGTCGTAGGGACGGACACGGACGGGCGGGTCGTGCTCGTCAATCCGGCCGCCGCCCAGATCCTCGGGTACCGCGCCAGCGACCTAGGCGGCAAGGAACTGCACACCCTCGTCCTGCACTCGCGCGCCGACGGCTCCCCGTTCCCGTACGCGGAGTCGCCGCTCGCCGACACCCTGCGCTCCGGGCGCAAGCACCGGGTGCGCGGGCAGGTGCTGTTCGCCAAGAACGGGGACCGGGTCTCCGTCGACCTCACCACCGCACCCGTGCGCGACGGCGACCAGCTCGTCGGCGCCGTGATGACCTTCACCGACCGGCGGCCCTACGACTCGCTCGCCGAGGAGAAGGAAGCCGCCGACAAGCTGCACTGGGACGAGCTGGAGCGGATCGACGAGGAGCACGCCTCCGAGCTGACCGCCCTGCGCCAGAAGCACATCACCGAGACCGAGGAACTCCAGGAGCAGCACGAGGAGGAACTCGCGGCGAACGAGGAGCGGTACGCCGCACTCGGGGAGCGCGAGAAGGACCGGTACGAGGAACTCGCCGCGCGGCACGAGCAGTTGCTCACGCTGCTCGGGCGTTCGCTGCGCGGACCCCTCGACGAACTCCGCCGGGAACTGGCCGCGTTGGCCGCGGACGACGCCGGCCAGCTGTGGCCCGAGGCCAACCAGGTCCTGCACCACCTGTCGGCCGGCTACTCGCGCATCACCCAGCTCATCGACAACGTGCTCGGGTACCAGCGGCTGGAGACCGGCGCCGAGGAGATCTCGCGTACGAAGGTGATGCTGGACGCGGTCGTCGCCGCCGGTGTCGACGGGGCCGTGGACCTGATCGGGCCGGGACGCGTGCAGTTCGCCGTGCACGCGCCGCCCATCGAGGCCGAGGTCGACCCCGGGCTCCTCGCGACCGCGCTCGCGCACCTCGTCGCGGATGTCGCGGGCGTCGACGCGACCGGCAACTCGCCCGTTTCCGCGGGCGGTTACATGGACAACACGGTCGTCGTGGCGGCGGCGCAGCGCGGCGAGGTCGTACGGATCGAGGTACGCGGGCCGTACGCCGGGGGAGACCCGGTGCACGAGCCGATCGTGCGCGGGATCGTGCGGGCCCACGGCGGTGTGCTGCAGACGCACGACGTGCCGGGGATGAGCGGCAGCGCGTATGTCCTGGAGGTGCCCATCGGGGGCGGGGCGGGGGCCGTGGCGGCTCCGGCCGCGACCGGCGGCGCCGAACTCGCCGTACCCGAGCAGGCCTCCGGCAGCAGCGGGCGGCGGCGGGCCAAGCGGTCCTCCGTGGACGCGTTCCTGGAGAGCGAGGTGCCCGGCGCCGACGACTCCGCGGGCGAGGCCGCGGTGCCCACCGGGCGGCGCAGAAGGCGTGCGGGCGAGGAGTCCGCGGCGGCTCTGGAAGCGGCCGGCGACGGTGCGTCCAGCGGTACCGGGCGGCGGCGCGGACGGGCCGCCGACGCCGGTGACGGGTCCGACGAGAGCGCGGAGGGTGTGTCCGAGGGCGCGGTGATGACGGCGGCGGAGCATGCCGCCGGGACCGCGGCCACCGGTACGGGACTGGGCGGGACGGTGCCGCCGCAGGGCGTGCCCGCGCCCGGCGGCGAGCGGCAGGCGTTGCCGCCCGCGCTGCCCGCCGGTGGTGTCGCAGCGGGCGGTGCCGAGTCCGAGGTGGGCGAGGACGGACAGCCGACCGGGCGTCGTCGGCGTGCCCTGGCGGCCGCGGCCGAGCGGGCCGCCGCGCAGGAGGCGGGCGCCCGTACGGTGTTCGCCCTGCCGCCGGCCGAGGCGGACCGCACGCCGGAGACGTCGGCAGAGGTGCAGCAGCAGGTTCCTGCCGGTGACGAGGGGCGGCACGACGCCGTTCCGGTCGACCAGTCCGAGGACCACACTCCGCCGCAGCCGCACCCCGCGAGCGCACCGACCGGGCGGCGACGCCGGGCCATGGCACAGCCGCAGCCGCAGGCCGCCGAGTCGGTTCCGGCGCAGGCGGGCGCGGTGGTTCCGGCGCAGGGGCAGCCGGTTCAGCAGGGGCAGGGTGTTTCCGTAGGTGTACCGGCACAGCTGGCACCCGGGCAGATGGCACCCGGACAGATGGCTGTGGCGCAGCAGCCGGGGGCAGCACAGCCAGTCGTCGGTCAGGCGGCCGTCGGTCAAGCGGCCGTTGGCCAACCCGCCGTCGCCGGTCAGCCCGGCGGCGCCATGCAGCTCGCCCCCGCGCAGAACCTGCCCGCCCCGGCACAGGCTCCCGCGGCGCAGCCGATGCCGCTCCCGGTGGAGGCGGCACCCGCCCAGGGCATCCCGGCGCAGGCCGCCCCCGTTCAGGCGGCTCTGCCGCAGGGCGCCCCCGGGCAGCCCGTCTCACCTCAGGGAATCCCGGGCCAGCAGCCGATTTCGCCCCAGGGAATCCCCGGCCAGCAGCCGGTCTCACCTCAAGGAATGCCTGGCCAACAGCCGGTCTCCCCCCAGGGAATCCCCGGCCAGCCGATTCCGCCCCAGGGCATCCCTGGGCAACAACTGGTCTCGCCCCAGGGCATCCCCGGGCAGACCGCACCCGCTCAGGGCCAGCCGGTCTCCCCGCACGGCATCCCCGGGCAGGTCGCGCCGGCTCAGGGTCACCCCGGTGAGGCGGTTCCGCCGCAGGCACTGCCCGCCGCGCAGCCGACCCCGGCGGCGGCTCCGGCGCCCGGCGCTCCGGTAGCGGCGAACGGTGCCGAGACCGCCGTAGCGGCGCATCCGAACGCGAACCCGAATCCGAACGTCCCGGCCGCCGCGCAGGCCCGTGCCGCGCAGCCGCTGCCTGCCGAGGCCGCCGTGCCGGTCGATCCGAACTCCACTCAGGGGCGGGCGATCAGTGTGCGGACCTTGGGGCAGGGGGTGCCGTTCACGCGGCAGGCGGCTCAGGTGCAGCAGCCGGCTACCGCCACTCCTCCGCCGCATCAGCCGGGCGGCGGCGGGCGGCGGCGGAAGTTGGGGACGCGGCCCGATACCGGTACCGCCGGGGCGGCGCGGCC
The DNA here is from genome assembly GCF_000716435.1 of Streptomyces xylophagus. Classification (GTDB taxonomy): domain Bacteria; phylum Actinomycetota; class Actinomycetes; order Streptomycetales; family Streptomycetaceae; genus Streptomyces; species Streptomyces xylophagus. The sequence continues at coordinate 12,192 of NZ_JNWO01000036.1, read as the reverse complement.
GCATCCCCAGGGTGAGCAGGCGCAGCCCTCCATGGCCGGGCAGTCGCGGCTCGCGCAGATGACCGAGGGTGCCGGACGGTCGTACGCCATAGGAGCACCGGACGAGAACGCGGCCGAGGGGCCGGAGCCGTTGGACGGGCCGGGCGGGGCCGTCGAGATCGCGGACACGCCCAGGCCGCAGCCGCTCGACGACGAACTGCCCCCGGAGCCGCTCGACAATCCGCGGCGGCTGCTGGTGTGGCCCGCGCCGGACGTGACGACGACGCAGGCGTTGAGCGACCGCGGGTACCGGCCCGTCATCGTGCACTCGCGCGAGGAGGTCGACGCGCAGATCGCGGCCTTCCCGGCGGCGCTGTTCGTGGACCCGTTGACCGGGCCGATCACCCGTACCGCGCTCCAGTCGTTGCGGCAGGCCGCCGTCGCGGCCGAGGTGCCGGTGCTCGTGACCGCCGGGCTCGGACAGGCCACGCGCGAGGCGGCCTACGGTGCCGATCCCGCCGTCCTGCTGAAGGCGCTCGCGCCCCGGGACAGTGAGCAGCATCCGCCGCGGGTGCTGCTGATCGAGGAGCACGCGGAGATCGCGCTGGCGCTGACCGCGACGCTGGAGCGGCGCGGGATGCAGGTGGCGCGGGCCGCGAGCGACGCGGACGCGGTGACGCTGGCGGGGCAGTTGCGGCCCAACCTCGTCGTGATGGACCTGCTCCAGGTGCACAACCGGCGGGCCGGGATCGTCGACTGGCTGCGGGCGAACGGACAGCTCAACCGCACCCCGCTCGTCGTGTACACGGCTGCGGTGGACGAGGCCGACCTGCCCCGGCTGGCCTCCGGTGAGACCGTCCTCTTCCTCGCCGAGCGGTCGACGAGTACCGAGGTCCAGTCGCGGATCGTGGACCTGCTCGCCCGGATCGGCACCAACTAGCGCTCAACTGTCCACCGGAGGCGGCTACTTGGCGACCAGTCGCCGCGCCGCCTCCTTGATCGACTCGCGGATCCGGTCGCGGTCCGTGTCGTCCATGCCCACCAGGACGCGGCGCATCTGCGGTACGACGACACCCCAGTTGGCCATCGCGACCAGCAGGAACAGCAGGTCGCGGGCCGGGATCGCGTCGCTCACGACACCCCGGTCCTGGCCGTCCTGGAGCGCGGCGACCTTGAACGCGTAGTGCTGCTGACGCTCGGCCTCGTCGGGCAGTTCGGCGGTGCCGTACTCCAGGCCCTCCCAGAAGAGGAGGCGCAGGAGTGCGGGGTGGGCCTCGTGGTAGTCCATGAGCCGGTCGATCCAGCCCTCGATGTCGTCGGGGTCGACGGGGAGGGTGACGGCGAGGTCGAGCATGGACTTGCCGAGGACCTGGGTGAACAGCTCCGCCTTGTTGCCGAAGTAGGCGTAGATCAGCTGCTTGTTGGCCTTCGCCTCGACGGCGATGCGGTCGATACGGGCGCCCGCGATGCCGTGCCGGGCGAACTCGGCGACCGCCGCCTCGAAGATCCGGGCCTTGGTGGCTTCGGGGTCTCTTACTGCCATGGGGCCAGGGTACTCGGCGAGCGAGGGTAACCAACTGTTTGGTTGACAGGGAATTCCGGTGCGCTGCATGCTGTTCCAGCTTCCAACCAACCAGTTAGTTGCTAGAGCTGGCTCGAAGGAGTCCTACCGCTCATGTCCTCCGCAACCACAGCTCAGCCGGTGCAGGTCCCGACGGGAACGCCGGCCCCCACGGCCGCCGGTCGCCTCTTCCTCGTCCTCATCGCCGTCTGCACCGCCGTGACGGCCGCCAACATCTACCTCGCGGGCCCGCTGCTCCCCCTCATCGCCCACGACTTCGGCTCGACCCCGTCCGCCGTCGCCTGGATCGCCTCGGTCGCGCAGTTCGGCTACGCCACCGGCCTCCTCTTCTTCGCCCCGCTCGGCGACCGCGTCAACCGGCGCCCCCTGGTCGCCGCCCTCTCCGTGGCCACCACGGCGGCCCTGCTCGCCGGTGCCGTGGCGTCCGGGACCGCCACCCTCGCGGTGGCCGTGTTCGTCGCCGCCGCCGCGACCGTCGTACCGCAGCTCCTTGTCCCGCTGGTCGCCGAACGCGCCCCCGCCCACCACCGCGCCCGCCATGTCGCGGCCGTCATAGCGGGCCTGTTCACCGGCATCGTGGCCGCGCGCGTCCTGGGCAGCCAGGTCGGACAGGCCTACGGCTGGCGGGTCGTCTTCGTCGGCTCGGCCGCCCTGACCCTCGTCCTCGGCCTCGCGACGGCGTACGTCCTGCCGTCGGAGAAGCGCGAGCGGACAGGGTCCCTTTTCTCGGGCATCGCCGCACTGCCCGGCCTGGTCCGCAGCTCGCCCGACCTGTGGCGCGCGTGCCTGCGACAGGCGGGGATGTTCGGCGCGTGGAGCGCCCTGTGGACGACCCTTGCCCTGCTGCTCACCGGTGGTTCCTACGGCTTCTCGACCGCGACCGCCGGGCTGTTCGGTCTCTTCGGGCTGGCGGCCAGCGCGGTGGCTCCGCTCGCGGGCGGGTTCGTCGACCGGTTCGGCGCGGGCAAGGTCGTACGGTCCGCGTATGCGCTCGCCGCGGTGTCCGTGCCGCTGTTCTGGCTGGGCGGGCATGTGCTGTGGGCGCTGTTCGTCGCCGCGATCGCCGTCCACGCGGCCCTGGTCGCCTCCCACGTCGCCAACCAGACCCTCGCCCTCACCACCACCTCCACCCCGGCGACCGCCAACACCGCCTACGTCGTCGCCGGCTTCACGGGCGGCGCCCTCGCCTCGGCCCTCGCGGGGCCTGCGTTCAGCCACTGGGGCTGGGGCGGGGTGTGCGTGGTGGCGGGGGTGTGGCTGATGATCGGGTGGGGGACAACTGCTGTGCGGCGGTGAGGTCTTGAGGTCTCTTCCGGTCCGGCCGCGTCATCGCCCTACGACGACGACGCGGCCGGACCCACCGGTCAGAGCTTGGTGACGTCCAGGTCACCGGCGGCGTACCGCCTGCGCAGCACCTTCTTGTCGAACTTGCCGACGCTCGTCTTCGGGACCGACTCGATGATCGTCCAGCGTTCCGGGAGCTGCCACTTGGCGATCTTGCCCGCGTCGGCGAGGAAGGCGCGCAGGGACGCGAAGTCGGCGGTGGAACCCTCCCGCAGGACCACGGTCGCCAGCGGACGCTCACCCCACTTCTCGTCCGGTACGGCGACCACGGCGGCCTCGGTGACGTCCGGGTGGGACATCAGGGCGTTCTCCAGGTCGACGGAGGAGATCCACTCGCCGCCGGACTTGATGACGTCCTTGGCCCGGTCGGTGAGGGTGAGGAAACCGTCGGAGGAGATCGTGCCGACGTCACCCGTCTTGAGCCAGCCGTCCTCGCTGAACTTGTCGGCGGGGCGCAGGGGTTCGGCGTCCTGGCCGTTGTAGTACGCGCCGGCGATCCACGGGCCGCGCACCTCCAGCTCGCCCGCCGACTCGCCGTCCCAGGGCAGTCGCTCGCCGCCGGGGCCGGTGAGCCGGGCCTCGACGCTCGTCGGGAAACGGCCCTGGGTCAGCCGGTACTCGAACTCCCGCTCCGTACCGACCGCTTCGGCCGGCGGGCGCGAGACCGTGCCCAGCGGGGAGGTCTCCGTCATTCCCCAGGCGTGACAGACCCGCATGCCCAGCTCGTCGAAGGCCGCCATGAGGGCGGGCGGACAGGCCGAACCACCGATGGTGACCTGGGTGAGCGAGGAGACATCGCGGGGCTTGGCGGTCAGCTCGGCGAGCAGGCCCTGCCAGATGGTGGGGACGGCCGCCGCGTGCGTCGGGCGCTGGCTCTCGATCATCTCGGCGAGCGGCGCGGGCTGCAGGAAGCGGTCCGGCATCAGCATGTTCACGCCGGTCATGAAGGTGGCGTGGGGCAAACCCCAGGCATTTACATGAAATTGGGGCACCACAACCAGTGAGGTGTCCCGGTCCGTGAGACCCATCGACTGGGTCATGTTGACCTGCATGGAGTGCAGGTAGATCGAACGGTGGCTGAACACCACGCCCTTGGGGTCGCCCGTGGTCCCGGAGGTGTAGCACATCGCGGCGGCCTGACGTTCGTCCAGCTCGGGCCAGTCGTACGTGGTCGGCTTGCCGGCGATGAGATCCTCGTACTCGTGCACGCGCGCGTGGGCGCCGTCGAGGGGGGTGCGGTCGCCGGGCCCGGAGACGACGATGTGCTCGACCGTGGGCAGCTTGGACAGCAGCGGGGCGAGCAGCGGGATCAGCGAACCGTTGACGATGACCACCCGGTCCGCCGCGTGGTTGACGATCCACGCCAACTGGTCCGCCGGAAGGCGGAGGTTGAGCGTGTGCAGCACCGCGCCCATGGCGGGGATCGCGAAGTAGGCCTCGACATGAACGGCGTTGTTCCACATAAAAGTGGCGGTTCGCTCACCGTCCACCACGCCCAGGTCCTCGCGCAGGGCGTGCGCCAACTGGGCCGCCCGGGCACCGATCTCCGCGAAGGAACGGCGCTCCGGCTCCCCCTCACCGGTCCAGCTGATCACCTGCGATGTTCCGTGGACCGTCGACCCGTGGGTCAGGATCCTCGAGATCAGCAGCGGTACGTCCTGCATGGTGCTCAGCACGGCGTCCTCCCGGGGCGACATTGCCTGCGCGGTAGTTGGGGTTGCGCTGATTCTGCGCACATACCGCACGGTATGTCACTAGGGCCGGGTGATCGATCACGACATCTTGCTGATCTCTTGTCCGCCTCTATCGGCCTCTATCGGGCGAGAACCAGCTCGGGGTCCTCCCGCAGCTTGCCCAGCGCCCGCGACACCGCCGACTTCACCGTGCCCACGGACACTCCGAGCACCTCGGCCGTCTGGACCTCGCTGAGATCCTCGTAGTACCTCAGGACTACCATCGCCCGCTGCCGGTCCGGCAGCTTCGCGATCGCCCGCCACATCGCGTCGTGCAGCGCCTGCTGCTCGGCCGGGTCCTCCGCGCCACCGCTCGGCTCCGGCTCGGGCAGCTCCTCGCACGCGAACTCGTCGACCTTGCGCTTGCGCCACTGCGAGGTCCGCGTGTTGAGCAGCGCCCGGCGCACATAGCCGTCCAGCGCGCGGTGGTCCTCGATCCGCTCCCAGGCGACATACGTCTTGGTCAGCGCGGTCTGCAGCAGGTCCTCCGCGTCGCACGGGTTCGCGGTCAGCGACCGCGCGGTGCGCAGCAGCACCGGCTGCCTGGCCCTCACGTACGAGGAGAACGACGGGTACGCGAGGGTCTGCGTACCCCGTGCTGCGGGCCGAGTGGCGGCCCGTACGTCGGGCCGCGCGGTGGCCCGTGCGGTGGCGTTCGACGCGCTGGTGCAGACTGCTGTGGTCATGGCTCCACGCTATGAGCGACCAGGGCTTCCGCGGATCGCCCGCAGGTCCCGAAGCCGACTCCGCCTCAGGTTGTAGGGGTGGGGCCGGCTCCACCTCCTGAAGGTGGACGAGGGGACGAGACGTACTGCGGGTTTACCCCTGGGGGCTCAGCCCTGAGTGCCAGGGCCGGAGCCGTGAGCGCTGGCGCCGGTGAGCACCAGCCCCGACGTCGGCACCCCCGTCCCCGCGGTCACCAGCACCCTCCCGGCCCCCGGTATCTGGTTCACGGCCGTGCCGCGTAGCTGTCGGACGCCTTCCGCGATGCCGTTCATGCCGTGCAGGTACGCCTCCCCGAGCTGACCCCCGTGGGTGTTGATCGGCAGCCGCTCCTCGGCCACGAAGTCCGCGGCCTCCCCTCTCCCGCAGAAGCCGAACTCCTCCAGCTGCATCAGCACGAACGGCGTGAAGTGGTCGTACAGGATCCCCACGTCCATGTCCTCCGGGCCCAGCCCCGCCGTCCGCCACAGCTGGCGTGCGACCACGCCCATCTCGGGGAGGCCGGTCAGGTCGTCGCGGTAGAAGCTGGTCATCTGCTCCTGCGCGCGGCCGGCGCCCTGGGCCGCGGCCGCGATGACCGCGGGCGGGCGGGGCAGGTCGCGGGCGCGTTCCACGGACGTGACGACGATCGCCTGGGCGCCGTCCGTCTCCTGGCAGCAGTCGAGCAGTCTGAGCGGCTCCACGATCCAGCGCGAGGCCGCGTGCTCGGCGAGGGTGATCGGTCTGCCGTGGAAGTACGCCGCCGGGTTCGTCGCCGCGTACTTGCGGTCCACGACCGCGACCGGCCCGAACGCCTCCGGTGTCAGGCCGTACGTGTGCAGATACCGTTGCGCCGCCATCGCGACCCACGACGCCGGTGTGAGCAGCCCGAACGGCAGCGACCAGCCGAGCGCCGCGCCCTCCGCCGACGGCTCCCGGTGTGTCACGCCCGAGCCGAATCTGCGCCCCGACCGCTCGTTGAAGGCGCGGTAGCAGACCACCACCTCGGCGACTCCCGCCGCCACGGCCAGCGCCGCCTGCTGCACGGTCGCGCAGGCCGCGCCGCCGCCGTAGTGGACCCGGGAGAAGAAGGACAGCTCGCCGATCCCGCAGGCCTGGGCGACGGTGATCTCCGGGTTGGTGTCCATCGTGAACGTGACCATCCCGTCCACGTCCGCCGGTGTCAGCCCCGCGTCGGCCAACGCGGCCCGCACCGCCTCCACGGCCAGCCGCAGCTCACTGCGCCCCGAGTCCTTGGAGAACTCCGTGGCCCCGATACCGACGATCGCGGCGCGTCCACCGAGGGTGTCGCGGGTGCGGGTGCTCATGCGCCGGCCTCCCTCGGCAGGGTGACCGTGACCGTGCCGGTGACGTGTCTGCCGATGCCGTTCGCCCCGAGCACGCGGACCGTCGCGGTGTCGCCGTCCGTCTCCTCGATCCGGCCCGTCAACACCATCGTGTCTCCCGGGTAGTTGGGGGCGCCGAGTCGTATGGCCACCTTACGGAGGGTCGCTCCCGGGCCGAAGTGGTCGGTGATGTAGCGGCCGACCAGGCCGTTCGTCGTCAGGATGTTCATGAAGATGTCGGGGGAGCCCTTCCGCCGTGCCAACTCGGCGTCGTGGTGCACGTCCTGGTAGTCGCGGGAGGCGATGGCTCCGGCGACGATCAGGGTGCGGGTGATCTCGATCTCGAGCAGGGGCAACTCCTCACCTGCCCTCATGGCCGCGCCTCCTGCCTTCATGGCCGCACCTCCTCACTGACGATCAACTCCCCCAGTTCCTGCAGCACTTCGGCTCCACAGCCCAGATACGCGTCCAACTGGCGCCCCCACAGGAAGTGCCGGTGCACCGGATGGTCCAGGTCGGCCCCCGCACCACCGTGCAGATGCTGGCCGGTGTGCACGACACGCACACCCGCCTCGGACGCCCACCAGGCGGCGGTCAACGCGTGCGTGGCATACGGGAGTTCTACGTCCCGCCGCCAGGCCGCCTCGTACGTCGTCACCCGTATCGCCTCGATGTCCATGTGGGCGTCGGCAGCCCGGAGTTGGACCGCCTGCCGGGTCGCCAGCGGGCGCCCGAACTGCTCCCGGGTGTTGGTGTGCGCCACGGCCCGCGCGAGCGAACCGGCGCAGACCCCGGCCTGGAGACCGGCGAAGGCGGTACGGGCGGTGGCCAGGACGTCGGCGTAGGGGGAGGGAGTTGGGGGCGAGTCCTCGGAGCGAGGGTGGGACCCGAGCCGTTCCGCCGCCGCGCCGTCGAGTGTCAGTCGCCCCGCCGACCAAGGTGCCGTCAGCTCGACCGCCTCGACGCGCGTGGCATCCGTGACCGGCGTCAGCCACAACTCGCGCTGATCGTCGGCGACAAGGACATGCGTGGCGTCACGCAGCCAGGGGACGACAGGGACCGTCCCGCTCAACTCACCCTGTGCGTAGGCCCCTTCACCCTCACCCCGTACACCTCTCGCCCGCACACCCCCCTGCGCCGGAAACGCCCCGCACACCACCACCGACCCGTCCCCGATCCCCGGCAACAACCGCTCCCGCTGCTCCGGCGAACCGTGCGCCGCCACCGCCAGCAGCCCGTACACGCAGGTCGACGCGAAGGGCACCTGGGCCGTGGTCCGCCCCTGTTCCTCCAGGAGGAGTACGAGACCGAGCAGCCCCAACTCCTCGACGGCGCCGACCAGTCCGGCCGCGCACAGGGCCTTCCACAGCTCAGGGTCGCTGCCCGTCCCGGCCGCCGTGAGCCGCTCGGGTGTCGCGAGGTCGCCGAAGATCCGGGCGGCCAGGTCACGGGCCGCCGCCTGTTCCTCCGTGGGCGTGAAGTCCATGTCAGCCCGCCCCGCCCTCTCGGCCTTCCTGGACCCGGAAGACGGGGAGCACCAACGGAACAGCGTCCTCATCATCGTCGTACCGCTGGAATTCGAGCCGTACCGGCAGCCCGATGCGGACCTTGTCGTACGGCACGCCCACCACGTTGCTCACGATCCGCACGCCCTCGGCGAGTTCGATCAGGCCGACGGCGTACGGCGGGGCGAAGGCGGGGAAGGGCGGGTGGTGCATCACGACGTACGAGTAGACGGACCCCTCGCCGCTCGCCTCGATCGTGTCCCAGTCGGGGCCGCCGCAGGTGTTGCAGCCCGGCAGCCAGGGGTGGCGCAACGTCCCGCAGTCCGCGCAGCGTTGGATGAGGAGGCGATGCTGCGCCACGCCCTCCCAGAAGCCGGCGTTGTCGCGGTTGACGACGGGGCGGGGGCGGCGGGCGCGAGCCTGTTTCTCTTCCTGCTGCCTCTTCTGCTTCTGTCGCGCGGGGGCGTACTTGAGGATGCGGAAGCGGTGGGTGCCGACGAGGTCCTGGCCCACCCGTACGTCCATGCGTGTCGTGACGAAGTACCCGGTGCCGAGTTTCGTCGTCTTGCGGTCGGACACCGACTCGATCACCGCGTCGAAGGTGACCTCGTCCCCCGGCCGCAGGGGCCGTAGATACTCCTGCTCGCAGTCGGTGGCGACCACCGAGGTGCAGCCCGCCTCGTCGAGGAGGTCGAACAGCTCGTCGTAGGCCTGCGTGCGTCCCGTGTGTCCGGAGAGGCCGCCCATGGTCCAGGCCTGGAGCATGGTGGGCGGGGCGATGGCGTTCGGGCCCGTGTACGCCGGGTTCGTGTCGCCCAGTGCCTCGCACCAGTGCCGGATCATCGGCTCGTTGACGGGGTCCTTGCCCGTGCCCGCGACGGCTGCCGCGCGCCCTTCGAACTCCTTGAGCCGCGCGCCCAGTTCGTCTACGACCGCCGGGCTCGCCGCCTGTGCCTGCCGGCCGCCCATCGCCGTCACCGCCGCCCCCTCGTCATCCCGAGCCGCATCGTCGCGACGATCTCCCGCTGCACCTCGCTCACCCCGCCCCCGAAGGTGTTGATCTGCGCCGCCCTGTTGAGCCGTTCCAGCTCGCCGTCCCCGAAGGCGCCCGGCGAGCCCGAACGCACCAGTCCCGCCAGGCCTGTCGGCCCGTCCGGTCCGCCCGTCCCGGCGACGTGCTGACATATCTGGTACACCGCCACCGTCGATTCGGTTCCCGCGACTTTCACGCCGCTCGCGTCGCCAGGTGCCAGCCGGCCCGCGCCGACGTCGCCCACCAGACGCCAGTTGAGGAGGCGCGTCGCCGCCAGCCGGGCATGCGCCTCGGCCAACTGCGCCCGCACCCACGGCTCGTCGGCCCGGCGCCGTCCCGTCACGGGGTCGGGTGTGCGGGCGGTGTTCAGCACGGCCGTGTAGAAGTCCTCTGCCTGCATTCCGGTCGCGGCGAGCGCGACCCGCTCGTGGTTGAGCTGGTTGGTGATGAGGGACCAGCCGTCGTTCTCCGCGCCGACGAGGTTGCCGGCCGGGACCCGGACCCCGTCGTAATACGTGGCCGTCGTCCGCTGTCCGCCCACCGTCTCGATCGGGGTCCACGAGAAGCCGGGCGCGTCGGTCGGGACGAGGACGATGGAGATGCCGCGGTGCTTGGGGGCCTCGGGGTCGGTGCGGCAGGCGAGCCAGATCCAGTCGGCGTTGTGGGCGTTGGAGGTGAAGATCTTCTGCCCGTCGATCAGCCAGCCCTGCCCGTCACGCACTGCCCGCGTCCGCAGCGACGCGAGATCCGTGCCGGCCGACGGTTCGCTGTAGCCGATGGCGAAGACGAGTTCGCCGCGCAGGATGCCCGGCAGGAGGGCGGCCTTCTGTTCCTCGCTGCCGTACTTCATGAGGGTCGGTCCGACGGTGTTCAGGGTGACCATGGAGACGGGCGCGCCCGCGCGGTAGGCCTCGTCGAAGAACACGAACTGCTCGTCCGCGCCCCGACCTTGCCCCCCGTACTCGACGGGCCACCCGAGCCCGAGCCAGCCGTCGCGGCCGATACGGCGCAGGAGAGCCCGCTGGCCCTCGGGGTCGTCCGCGCCGGGTGGTCCGTCCGGCATCAACGTGGCGAAGTACGTGCGGAGTTCGGCGCGGAGCTGCTGCTGGCGGAGGGTGGGGGCGAGGTGCACGGCGGCGGACCTCCGGGGCGACATCGCAGGGGCGAGGGTTTCTGACTGTCCGTCAGATGCGGTGCACTGTCAAGGTCGGTTCCGAAGAAGGAAGATCACCGACAGGGACGGGTGATCGCACACGGAAAAACGCCTGCGCGGCGGCACCGAAGCACCACCGCGCAGACGCGTTACGACCCCACAGAGCACACCTGACACACCCTCAGCCGGCCCCGCGCATCCCCGCGCGGGAGTCGGCGGGCGCGGCTACCAGAAGTGGGCGAAGTTGACGGCGACGTTCTCGTTTCCCTGGTTGATGGCGGTGAACGCGGAACCGTTGACCTGGGCGGTGTTGCTCTGGTTCGAGGCCCCGGAGCCGACCGCCTGCTGCTGGGTGGTGGACGAGTTGCCCTTGTTGTCGTGCCCGACCCCGCTGCCACTGACGGTCGCCACACCCGCGTTCGATCCGTTGCCCGCGATGGCGCCGTTGTCCGCCGCCGCGACGCCGGTGAAGAGGGCGGCTGCCAGCGGGAGGGCGGAGACGGCGGCGATGACGCGGGCGGTACGGATGCTTGCCATGTTGTTCCTCCAGAACAGGGTGCGTGCCGGCTTCGTAGCCGAACGCACATGAACTACGGCTTCAAGTACTGCTTCCACCAAGGCAGTTGGCCGACCGCCTCGGTGTGGTGCACGACGTCGCGAGACCAGAGTTGCCCACCGAATCCCCGGCGAACCAGGCCGGAAGCGGTTATTCCCCCTGAAGCGTGATGACAAGTCGATAAACCCCTTTGGTCACCTCGAAGCCGCAGTTCAGGGCAGTACGGACAGCTCACCCCAGGCGCCCCAAGAGGCGAAGCGTTCCGCCACCTTTCCGGCCAATCCCCCCACCCCGGCGAGTCGCCGTCGCACCCCCTTCCCTTTTTCGAACACTCGTACGAACATGGAGGCATGGCCACCACCGACCGGCAGGCCACGACGCTGGCCCTCGCACACGCCCTGTCAGCCGCCGAACGCGGACTGGCCGTGATCCCCCTGTCCCGGACCAAACTCCCCGCCCTGCGCTCCCCGCACCGCGACGACACCGATCTGGTGGGCGCGGCGGGTGCCGTGGGCCCGCCCTGCCACGGCGAGTGCGGACTCCTCGGCCACGGGGTGTACGACGCCTCCACCGACCCGGCACGCATCCGCGAACTGTTCGCCGCCGCGCCCTGGGCCACCGGCTACGGCATCGCCTGCGGACTGCCGCCGCACCATCTGATCGGCATCGACCTCGACACCAAGTCCGGCACGGACTCCTCGTCCGCGCTGCGCGAACTCGCCCTCCGCCACCTGTTCACGATCCCCGAGACCGTGGTCGTCCTGACCCCCAGCGGCGGCCGCCACCTCTGGCTCAGCGGCCCACCCGACGTGGTCGTCCCCAACTCCGCGGGCCGCCTCGCCCCCGGCATCGACATCCGCGGCGCCGGCGGCTACCTGGTCGGCCCCGGCTCCCGCACCGAACACGGCTTCTACGGCGCCGCCCCGGCCACCGCCCACCTGGCACCGGCCCCGTGCCCGCCCTCCCTCCTACGCCTCCTGCTCCCCCCACCCCGCACCAACCACCCCACCCCCACCTCGACCGGCCAACACGGCCAGGGCCTCGTCCAGTTCGTCCTCGCCGCCCACGAGGGCCAACGCAACACCCGCCTCTTCTGGGCAGCCTGCCGCGCCTACGAGAACGACATCGGCCCTGCCCTTGTCGAACCCCTCGTCGAGGCGGCCCTGGGCACGGGGCTCTCCGAGAGAGAGGCGCGGGCGACCATCGCTTCGGCGGCTCGGATGACGGGGCGGCGGGGGTGAGGTGGGGTGGGGTGGGGT
>NZ_JNWO01000035.1 GCF_000716435.1 Streptomyces xylophagus | reverse complement strand
GCGGTGGGGAGGATGGCGTGGGTTGGGTGGGGTCGAGGGGCGGGGACGGTTCGGCACCGCCGGGGCGTGCTGTGGTGGGTGCTCGCCGTTGCGGTGGAGAGATGGCATGGGGTTACGCGGGTCCAGGGACTGGGACGGCTTGGCACCGCCGGGACACGCCGTGGTGAGTGCTCGCCGTTGCGGTGGAGAGATGGCATGGGGTTACGCGGGTCCAGGGACTGGGACGGCTTGGCACCGCCGGGACGCGCCGTGCTGAGTGCTCGCCGTTGCGGTGGAGAGATGGCATGGGGTTACGCGGGTCCAGGGACGGGGACGGCTTGGCACCGCCGGGACGCGCCGTGCTGAGTGCTCGCCGTTGCGGCGGGATTCTCGTGCGGGTGGACTCATCAGCGGGCGCGGCGGGCCGGTCGGGGCGAGGCGGATCGGCCGGGCCAGGACGGGGAACAGGTCGGCCGAGACGGCCGGAGCGGAGCGGGCCAGGGCTGTCGGGCCGAAGCCCGTCGGAGCGAAGCGGACGGGTCGCACCGGGGCGCGCCAGTCGGGCCCGAACAGGTCGGCCGAGACGGCCGGAGCGGAGCGGGCCAGGGCTGTCGGGCCGAAGCCCGTCGGAGCGAAGCGGACGGGTCGCACCGGGGCGCGCCAGTCCGGCCCGGCCGGAACAGGTCGGCCAAGGCGGCCGGGCCGAAGCGCTCAGATCGGGCCGGGGCGCGGCGGCAATACGTCCCTGGCGCCACCGGCGCGGGAGCACCACCCGCGCGGGAGCACCACCCGCGCGGGAGCACCACCCGCGCGGGAGCACCACCCGCGCGGGAGCACCACCGGCGCGGGAGCGCCACCGGCGCGGGTGAAAGCTGGAGAGATCCTCGCCGGTCAGCCCTGCCCCGCCCCCTCGCGGCGTGCGATGTGCTCCGGTACCGGGATGCCCGGTGGTAGTGCGGGGTCCGGGACGGGTGTGCCCCAGGTCGAGGTCAGTGGCAGGGTTCCCGCCCACAGGCCCAGGGACGCGTCGGGCCCGTCCCCGTCGTCGGGTGCGCCGGTGCGGATCTTGACGGAGGCCTCGTCGAGGGAGAGGGCGAGCAGGGTGGTCGCGGCGAGTTCCTTGCGGTTGGGGAGGCGGGCGTACGACCACTGGCCCGGCGTCGCGTGTTCCGTGAGGCGGCGCAGGCCGGCCAGTTTCTCCTCCGGGTCGGTGACCTTGCGGGGCACCCCGTGGATCATCGCGCTGCGGTAGTTGACCCCGTGCTCGAAGACCGACCGGGCGAGGACAAGACCGTCGACGTGCGTGACCGTGACGCACACGGGGGTACCGCCCGCGAGGCTACGACTGGCGACGGACCCGTGGAGGTACAGCTCCCGCCCCTCACGCCCGTACACCGTGGGGACGACGACCGGCCGCCCCTCGATCACGATTCCGAGATGGCACACGAACCCGGCGTCGAGGATCGCGTCCAGGTCCGCGCGGTCGAGGCTGCCCTGTTCGCGGAGCCGGCGGTGGCGGGTGAGGTCGGTGACGGGGAGGCGGTCGGTCATGACAGCAGACGCTACCGATATCGCAGGAAATAGGCTACAGATTGAACCATCGCGCCACTTTCACCCGTCCAAGTCGACGATATCCGTACTCGTCGTCCGCAGGTGAGAGGGTCAGGGGAAACGCACGCACCCGGAGGGACGGCAGGGATGACGGAGACGGTCACCAACTGGGCCGGCAACATCACCTACGCGGCGAAGGAACTCCACCGCCCGCGCACACTCGACGCACTCAGGACCCTCGTGGCCGAGAGCGCGCGGGTACGGGTGCTGGGCAGCGGCCACTCCTTCAACGAGATCGCCGAGCCGGGCCCCGACGGCACCCTGCTCACGATCGCCGCGCTGCCGCCGGAGTTCGACGTGGACACCACGGCCCGTACGGTACGGGTGTCGGGCGGAGTCCGGTACGCGGAGCTGGCCCGCCGGGTGGACGGGCACGGGCTCGCGCTGCCCAACATGGCATCCCTGCCGCACATTTCGGTGGCCGGTTCGGTGGCGACCGGCACACATGGCTCGGGCGTCGGCAACGGTTCGCTCGCGGCGGCCGTGCGCGAGGTCGAGATCGTCACGGCGGACGGCTCCACGGTGACGATCGGACGCGGCGACGACCGCTTCGACGGCGCGGTGACCTCGCTCGGCGCGCTCGGTGTCGTCACCTCGCTCACCCTCGACCTGGAGCCGGCCTTCGAGGTCGAGCAGCACGTCTTCACCGAACTCCCGCTCGCGGGGCTGGACTTCGAGACGGTCGCGGCCTCGGCGTACAGCGTGAGTCTGTTCACCGACTGGCGGGAGCCGGGCTTCCGGCAGGTGTGGCTGAAGCGGCGCACCGACCAGCCGCCGGTCGACTTCCCGTGGGCGGCGCCCGCGACCGAGGCGATGCACCCGGTGCCGGGGATGCCCGCGGTCAACACCACCGAGCAGCTCGGGGTACCGGGGCCCTGGCACGAGCGACTCCCGCACTTCCGGGCCGAGTTCACCCCGAGCAGCGGGTCGGAGCTGCAGTCGGAGTACCTGCTGCCGCGGTCCGCCGCGGTCGACGCGCTGCACGCGGTCGACGGCGTCCGGGAGACGGTCTCCGGGGTACTGCAGGTCTGCGAGGTGCGGACGGTCGCCGCCGACGCGCAGTGGCTGAGCCCCTCGTACGGGCGGGACACGGTCGCGCTGCACTTCACCTGGATCGAGGACACGGAGCGCGTACTGCCCGTGGTGCGCCGGCTGGAGGAGGCACTGGACCCCTTCGACGCACGACCGCACTGGGGCAAGGTGTTCACGGTTCCGGCGGAGGTCGTACGCGGACGCTATCCGCGGCTCGGCGACTTCAGGACGCTGGCCCAGGGCCTCGACCCGGAGGGCAAATTCGCCAACGCCTTCGTCCGGGACGTCCTCGGGGACTGACCGGCGGCGACTTTGTACAGCCCCTTTCCTAACCCCTTGTCGAACGTCGCCCGCAGCCCATAGCCTTGCCGCGCGCCGGTGCCGTCGTGCCCCGGCATGACGGCAAAAGGGTGGGGGCACCTCGGTGAAGCGCACATCACGCGACATCCGTACCGCGAACCGCTACGAGGTGTTGCGCCAGATCATCGCCGAATCGCCCACGTCCCGGCAGGAGTTGGCCGCCGCCACCGGGCTGAGCCTGGCCACGGTCGCCACGCTCGTCGGTGAGCTGCTCGACCTCCGTATGATCACCGAGGTCGGTTTCGAGGACTCGGCCGGGGGCCGTCCTCGGGGCCTCGTGGCCGTCAACGCGTCGGGGGGCGCGCTGATCGGCGTCGACATCGCGGAGACGTACGTCCATGTCGAGCTGTTCGACCTGGCGTTGAACGTCCTGGCCCGCGCCGACGAGGACATGCGGCCCGGCGAGAGCCGCCCGGAGCAGGTGGTCGGCCATGTCGCCGCCGCCGTCGGCTCGGTGGTCGCGCAGGCCGGCGTCGAGGCGGCCCGTGTCCTCGGCGTCGGGGTGAGCGTGCCGGGCCAGGTGGACCGCAAGACCGGCATCTCGGAGTACGCGCCCAACTGGGACTGGCACGACGTGCCGTTGCTTGACCTGCTCTCCGAGGTCATCGCCTACCCCCTCTACCTGGACAATCCGCTGCGTGCCGGCGCGGTCGCCGAGATGTGGTTCGGGGCGGCACGCGGACGCGGGGACGCGGTGGTGGTCAACCTCGGCACCGGGGTCGGCGCCGGGCTCGCGCTCGGCGGCGGGCTGTACCGGGGAGTGAGCAACAGCGCCGGCGAGTGGGGCCACACGACGCTCGTCCTGGACGGCCGGCTGTGCCGCTGCGGCAACCACGGCTGCGTCGAGGCCTACGTCGGCGCCCCCGGAATCATGCTGAACCTAAGGGAGTTGAGCCCGCAGAGTCCGCTGCTGCACCCCGAGGACCAGACGGCGACCATCGACGCGCTGGCCCAGGGCGTGGCCGCGAACGACCCCGTGGCCCTCAAGGTCGTACGGGAGACGGCCCGTTACGTCGGTGCGGGCATCGCCAACCTGGTCAACGTCCTCAACCCCGAAGTGGTCGTGCTCAGCAGCTGGGTCGCCCGCAAGCTCGGCGAACCCCTGCTCCACGAAGTGCGCGAGGCCGTCCAACGGCACGCGCTCGGGCGGCCGTTCGCCGCCACCGAGATCGTCCTCTCACCCATCCCCACCGACCCGGCGTGCCTCGGAGCGGCAACTTTCGCGCTCGAAGGGGCACTTCAGTCGGTCGGACAGAGGAACGGAAAGAACCGCACCACGCAGGCAAGGAGCCGTACCGCACCACCTTCATGACGACGGAAGGGATGCACATGACCCACCCCCACCCCAGGAGATCGATCCTCGCGACAGCGGCAGCCGCCCTGGCTGTCACCGGGGCCCTGATGTCCGCACCGCCCGCGAACGCCGACGGCGTCGCACCGGCCGAGGTCTCCCCCCACGCAGCCCAGACCATCGACGACATCGGCGCGTCCGGCGCCTGGTGGGTCAACGACCTCCAGTACTTCAAGCCCGAGGTCCAGTCCCGGGTGGCCCAACTCCTGTTCTCCTCCAAGGGGTTGGATCTCAGCTCCTACCGCTACAACATCGGCGGTGGCGGCGCGGCGGTCACCACCCCGGCCCGCGCGGCCCAGGACTTCCTGAACGCCGACGGGACGTACGACTGGAGCAAGGACAAGGGCGGCAGGACGTTCCTCAAGTACGCCGCGCAGTACGGCGTGAAGGACCTCATCGGCTTCGTCAACAGCGCGCCCGCGCAGTGGACGACCAACGGGCAGAGCTGCGGCGGCCAGTTGAAGCCGGAGAACGAGACCGCCTACGCGAAGTACATCGCCGACGTCACCGCCCACTTCGCGAAGCAGGGCGCGACGTTCGACTACATCAGCCCCTTCAACGAGCCGAACAACACCTTCGGCGACTGCGGCCAGGAGGGCATGCAGGTCACCGTCGCCCAACGCGACGACATCGTGCGGGCGTTGGGCGCCGAGCAGCGGGCCCGGCACCAGCGGACGAGCATCATCGCCGACGAGTCGAGCAGCACGGTCAGTTTCTCCACCGAGGTCCCGCAGTGGATCTCGCAGCCGGACACCGCCCAGTACGTGTCCAAGCTGGCCCATCACACGTACAACAACCCGAACGACGGCCAGTTGGGCAACGTCTACGAGACGGCGAAGACGGTCGGCAAGCCCTCCTGGGCCAGCGAGATCTGCTGCTTCGGCAAGGGCAGCACGGGCTGGAACCAGGAGTACGACCCGACCATCGACAACGCCCTGCTGATGTCCCGGATCATCTACAAGGACTTCGCGAGCGCGCACGACTCGGCGTTCCAGTGGTGGGTGGCCCTCGCCAGCGGCTACGGCACGGACCCGACCGCGCGCAACGACGTCGGCTGGAACGACGGGCTCGTCTACTACGACCCCGACTACGCGACGAACGGCAACCAGACCCTGTACTTCACCAAGCGGTACTACGCGCTCGGCCAGTACAGCAAGTTCGTGCGGCCGGGCTCCGTCGCGCACAACGTGACGGGCGCGCCGAGCGGGGTCGAGGTGACCTCGTACGACCGGGACGGCAAGTGGGTGGTCGTGGTCAACAACCAGAACACCACGGACACTTCGCTGAACCTGCACTTCAACAGCAAAGTGCCGGTGCGGGCGACCCAGGCGGTACGGACCTCGGCCACGGAGAACTGGGCGAAGGTCGCCAAGCCGGACGTGAGCGGCTCCACGGTGTCCACGACCCTCGCCGCCCGCTCCATCACGACGTACGTCTTCGACCAGAAGGACCACAAGGGCGGTAAGGGACACGAGAGTTCGACGACTCTCACCGGTGCCCTCCTGGGCAAGCAGTCCGGCAAGTGCCTGACGGCGGACGCCTCCGGGGCCGCGATCGGCACCTGCACGGGCGGGGCCGAGCAGGCGTGGTCGTACGACGCGAAGGGCGGCCTGAAGGGTGCCAACGGGTATCTGACGGTGGGGAGTTCGGGGTTGACGACCACCGCCGACTTCACGGGTGGTTCCGGCCAACGGTGGCTGCTCAACGCCAACGGACAGATCCTGAGCGAGGCCTCCGGGAAGTGCCTCGACGTGAGCGGGCAGTCGACCGCCGACGGCAGCAAGGTGATCCTCTACAGCTGCAACGGCGGGGCCAACGAGGCCTGGTCGAAGGTGTGATGCCTCGCTGAACGCGGTGCGCGGGCCACTCGGGAGGTGGCCCGCACCCGTCACGTCCGGTATTCCGAACGCTACACAACGCTTCGAACAGACTTCGTCCAACCCCTTGCCGAAGGCTTAGGCGAAGGTTAACGTCCCGCACCGCACCTCGAATTGAGCCACTGGCCGCCACTCAGTCGTGGAGCCGTGGAGCCGCAGCCGCGCGAGAGACAAGGACGTCACCATGTCGGCAATGAGCAACAGCAACTGGTCCCGCCGATCGATATTCCGGGCGGCAGCGGGGATGACCGCCGCCGGCGCCCTGGCCGCCTGCGGCGGCAACAACGGCCGTGGCGGGGGCTCCGGTTCGGGCACGAACCTCGTCCAGTACTTCCACGCCTACGGCGAGGCAGGGACGGAACAGGCCATCAAGAAGTACGCGAAGGCGTACACCAAGGCCAACGTGACGACGAACTGGATCACCGGCAACAGCTTCGAGGCCAAGCTCTTCTCGTCCCTGCTCACCAAGCAGGCGCCCGACGTCTTCGAGTTCCACCCGCAGCTGCAGCTGGTGAAGAGCGGTCAGGTGGCCGACCTGAGCGACATCATCGATCCGGTCAAGGACGACTTCAACCCGGCCGACATCAAGTCGCACACGGTCGACGGGAAGATCTACGGGGTCCGGATGATCGACGACCCGCAGTTCTTCTACTACCGCAAGTCGATGCTGGAGAAGGCCAAGGTCGAAGTCCCCACCACGCTCGACGAGTTGCTGGAGGCCGCCGCCAAGCTGACCACCAGCAAGGTCAAGGGCGCCTACCTCGGCAACGACTTCACCGCGGTCCAGAACCCGATCATCTGGTCGGCCGGCGCCGACACGCTCGACACGAACAACCAGATCGCCTACCACACGGACGGCGTCGTAGAAGGCCTCACGAAGCTCCGTCAGCTGTTCACCAGCGGTCACGTGCTCCTCGACGCCCCGACCGACTTCTGGGACCCGTCCTCCCTCAACCAGGGCCTGTGCGCCATCCAGTGGGGCGGCATGTGGTCCATGCCGGCGATGCAGAAGGCCCTCGGCGACGACCTCGGCATCTTCCCCTTCCCGAGCATCGGCAGCAGCGGCAAGCAGTCGGTCTACAACGGCGGTTGGTCGATGTTCGTGAACGCCAAGAGCGAGAACCTCGAAGCGGCCAAGGCCTACGTCAAGTGGCTGTGGATCGACCAGAAGAAGTACCAGGAGGACTGGGCGCTGTCCTACGGCTTCCACATCCCGCCGCGCTCCTCGATCGCCGCCGAGGCCACCAAGCTCAAGTCCGGTCTCCCCGCCGAGGGCGTCAAGCTCTTCACGGACTACGGCCACTTCGACAACATCGGCTTCGACCAGACCATGCTCACCGCGTTCGGCGACGTCATCGCCAACTCCGTTCGCAAGAACGGCAGTCCGGAGGCCGCGCTCGACGCCTGCGACAAGAAGGTCAACGTCGAGCTCAAGAAGCTGTTCGGATAGGCCGGCGGACGGAACCCGAGATGTCGACCACCACCACGCGCGGGGTCGCCAAGCCCGCCTCGGCCAAGGCCTCCCAGGCCCGGCCGCGGCGGGGCCTGCGGTCCAACGCCACCCTGAACTTCTGGCTCTTCACCGGTCCGTTCCTCGTCGGCCTGGTGATCTTCGTCTTCGTCCCCATCGGATGGAGCATCTGGCTCAGCTTCTTCGACGCCCGCTACACCGTCACGCCGAGCCACTTCATCGGCTTCGACAACTACAAGCAGATCCTGACCAACAGCAACTTCCCCCAGTCCCTGCTGACGTTCACCGTGTTCGCCGCGTTCATCGTGCCGACCACGTGGGCGCTGTCGCTGGGTCTGGCCCTGCTGGTGAACCAACTCCGGTTCATGCGGGCGTTCTTCCGGTCGGTGTTCTTCCTGCCGACCGCCGTGTCGTACGTCGCCGCCGCGCTGATCTGGAAGATGTCCATCTTCAGCGGGGTCCGCTTCGGCCTGCTGAACACCGTCCTCGGCTGGTTCGGCGTCGACAACATCGCCTATCTGGCGAACCCGAGCCCGCCCTGGTACTGGGTGGTCATCGTGAGCCTGCGCCTGTGGATCCAGGCCGGCTTCTACATGATCCTGTTCCTGGCCGCGCTGCAGAACATTCCCGCTGAGCTGTACGAGGCCGCCGAGATCGACGGCGCCAAGCGGGGCTGGCAGACCTTCCGGTACATCACGCTGCCCCAACTCCGCGCCACCTCCACGGCGGTGGTCCTGCTGCTGCTCGTCGCCGCCTACCAGGCGTTCGACGAGTTCTTCAACATCATCGGCACGAAGGCAACTTGGGCCCAGACACCGCTCATGGAGCTGTACAAGGCGGCCCTCGGCAACAGCCAGGACTACGGCGCAGGCAGCGCGGGCGCGGTCATCCTCTCGCTGCTGATCTGCGTCGTCACCCTCGCCCAGGGCCGGATCATGGGCTTCGGACGGGGAGAGGAGTCCAAGTGAGTACCACCGCACCGCAGTTGGGCAAGAAGCGCAAGAAGCGCGGCAGCGTCCTCGGCAACACGGGCCTGTACCTCGCCGTCGGCATCGCCGCCCTGCTCTTCCTGATCCCCTTCTACCTGATCCTGCGCAACGCCCTCTCCACGGACCCGGAGATCACCGGCGAGAACTGGAAACTGCTCCCCTCCTTCCAGTGGGGCAACATCTCCGAGCTCTTCGACGACCAGACCGTCCAGTTCGGCCGCGCCCTGTGGAACTCGACGGTCGTCGCCGTCCTGATGACCGTCGGCACCCTGTTGGTGTGCTCGCTGGCCGGCTACGGCCTGGCCCGCATCCCGTACAAGCACTCCAACAAGGTCTTCTACGTCGTCCTGGCGACGCTGATGGTGCCGACGGCCGTCACCTTCGTGCCGAGCTTCGTGCTCGTCTCGTCCCTCGGCTGGGTCGACACCTACCGGGGTCTCATCATCCCGGGCCTCTTCAGTGGTTTCACCTGCTTCCTCTTCCGGCAGTACTTCCTGGGGTTCCCCAAGGAGTTGGAGGAGGCGGCGCGCGTGGACGGGCTCGGTTACTGGGGCGCGTACTGGCGGATCGTCGTGCCCAATTCGCTGAACTTCTTCGCGGCGATCGCCACGATCACCTTCATCAGCGGCTGGAACGCCTTCCTGTGGCCGCTGGTCATCGGCCAGGACCCGAGCTCCTGGACCGTGCAGATCGCCCTGTCGTCGTTCATGACGAACCAGACCGTCAACTTCCATCTCATCTTCATGGCCACCGCAGTTTCCATCCTGCCCCTGGTGTTCGTGTTCCTCTTCCTCCAGCGCTGGCTGGTCCAGGGCATCGCGCAGACCGGCATCAAGGGCTGACACCCGCATCTCACGACCTGGAGACCGATGACTTCCAGCACCGTCGCCGACTACATCGAGGACGTCTCCCCGGGCAGCGGGGCCCTCCCACCCCGCGCCTGGTACGCGTCCTCGGACGCGAAGTCACTGTCACTGAACGGCAGTTGGCGTCTTCGGGTGTCGGCGACGGCCGACGCCGAGGACGACTCGTTCGCCGAGGAGGGCTACGACGCCGGGGACTGGGCCGAGGTCGCGGTCCCTGGCCACTGGGTCCTCCAGGGGCACGGCTCCCCCATCTACACCAACCACCTCTACCCCTTCCCGGTCGACCCGCCGCGCGTCCCGACCGAGAACCCGACCGGCGACCACCTCCGCACCTTCGACCTGCCGTCCGAGTGGCCCTCGGACGGCGGGGCGGTGCTGCGCTTCGACGGGGTGGAGTCCTGCGCCCGCGTCTGGCTGAACGGCACGGACATCGGCGAGTTCAAGGGCTCCCGGCTGCCGCACGAGTTCGCGGTCGGGCACCTGCTGAAGCCGAGCGGCAACGTGCTCGCCGTCCGTGTCCACCAGTGGTCGGCGGGCTCGTACCTGGAGGACCAGGACCAGTGGTGGCTGCCCGGCATCTTCCGTGACGTCACCCTCCTGCACCGCCCGCCGGGCAGCGCCCTCGACTTCTTCGTGCACGCCTCCTACGACCACACAGCCGGCGCTGGCACCCTGCGCGTCGACTCCGACGTCGACGGCCGGGTGACCGTGCCCGCCTTGGACATCGATGTCGCGACCGGCGAGTCGATCACCGTGCCGGTGGAGCCGTGGACGGCCGAAAACCCGTATCTGTACGAGGGGTTGCTGACCACCGAGGGCGAACGCGTCCCGCTGCGCATCGGCTTCCGCACCGTCGAACTCTCCGACGGTCTCATCAAGGTCAACGGGAAGGCGATCCTCTTCAAGGGCGTCAACCGGCACGAATGGCACCCGGAGAAGGGCCGTGCCCTCGACCTGGAGACCATGCGCGAGGACGTGCTGCTGATGAAGCGGCACAACATCAACGCCGTCCGTACCTCGCACTACCCACCCCACCCGGCCTTCCTGGACCTGTGCGACGAGCACGGCCTCTGGGTCATCGACGAGTGCGACCTGGAGACCCACGGATTCACCGAACAGGCCTGGCGCGACAACCCCGTTGACGACGACCGCTGGACCCCGGCCCTCCTCGACCGCGCCGCGCGCATGGTGGAGCGCGACAAGAACCACCCCTCCGTCGTCATCTGGTCCCTCGGCAACGAAGCCGGCACCGGCCGCGGCCTCACCGCCATGGCCGAGTGGATCCACGGCCGTGACCGCTCCCGCCTCGTGCACTACGAGGGCGACATCAACTGCCGTGACACGGACGTCTATTCACGGATGTACGCCGACCACGCCGAGGTCGAACGCATCGGCCAGCACCTGGACGGCGGCACCCACAGACGGCGTCAACTCCCCTTCATCCTCTGCGAGTACGCCCACGCCATGGGCAACGGCCCCGGCGGACTCGCCGACTACCAGCGCCTCTTCGAGTCCTACGACCGGCTCCAGGGCGGTTTCGTCTGGGAGTGGATCGACCACGGCATCAAGGACGAGCGGTACGGCTTCGCGTACGGCGGCGACTTCGGCGAGGAGCTGCACGACGGGAACTTCGTCTGCGACGGCCTGGTCTTCCCGGACCGCACGCCCTCCCCCGGCCTGCTCGAGTTCAAGAAGGTGATCGAGCCGGTCCGGATCACGGGCGACGGCGCGGACGGCACCGTGCGCGTCACCAACGCGTACGACTTCGCCGACCTGTCCGCCCTGGCCTTCGCATGGTCGTACCAAGTGGACGGCGAGACAGTCGAGTCGGGCCCGCTGACGGTGCCGTCGCTCGCGCCGGGCGAGTCCGCCGACGTGAAGCTGCCCGCACCGCCCGTGGGGTCCGAGGGCGCCGAATCCCAGTGGACCGTACGGGCGTTGCTGGCGGCAGACACCGCATGGGCCCCCGCGGGTCATGTGATCGGTTGGGGCCAATTCCCGGTCGCGGCGCGCCCGTTGCCGTCTCTCTCCCCCACCGCCAGGCCCGTGCTCGACGGTCGGCGGATCACCCTCGGCCCGGCCTCCTTCGACGCCCGCACCGGTGAGTTGAAGTCGATCGGCGCGGTAGACGTCACCGGTCTCCGGCTTGACGTATGGCGGGCGCCCACCGACAACGACGACGGCGCGTCCTGGCAGACGGACGTCCGTTTCGGCCTGCTCTGGCGCAAGTTCGGCCTGCACCGGATGCGGCACCGCCTGGACGGCGTGGAGTTGAGCGACGACGCGCTGACCGTACGCACCCGGGTGGCGCCGGCCGCCTGGGAGATCGGCCTCGCCACGGTGTACCGCTGGACTTCGGACGGCTCGCGGCTACGGCTGACCGTATCCGTGGGGCCCGAGGGCGACTGGACGTTCCCGCTGCCGAGGCTCGGTGTCCGCCTCGGACTCGACGCCAGCGCCGACCGTGTGCAGTGGTTCGGCGGCGGTCCCGGCGAGGGCTACCCGGACACCAAGTCGGCGTCGCTGCTGGGCCGTTGGGAGTCCACGGTCGACGAGCTCCAGACCCCCTACGTCCGCCCGCAGGAGAACGGCGCCCGCGCCGACGTCCGTTGGGCGGAGATCGGCGGCCTGCGGATCGACGGCGACCCGGAGTTCTGGTTCACCGCCCGCCGCTGGACCACGGAACAGCTGGACGCGGCCACCCACCGCACGGACCTGAAGCCCGGCGACACGGTATGGGTGAACCTCGACCACGGCCAGCACGGCATCGGCTCTCAGTCCTGCGGCCCGGGCCCGCTCCCTCAGTACTTCCTGAACGCCCAACCCACCGAGTTCTCCTTCGTGTTCTCGGAAACCCCGGAGATCAGTTGACTGGCACGGTCATGAAATCGTCCGCGGCCGACCGGCTCTTCGCCCGGTCGGCCGCGGTCGCGTCCTGCGTCGGCTTCGTCCTCATCGGCATGGTCCAGGCCCTCTACGGCCCCGCGATCCCGGGCCTGCGCCATGAGTTCGGCCTGTCCCCCTCCGCCGCCGCCCTCGGCCTGAGCCTGCACTTCGCCGGCGGGGTCGCCGGAGTCCTCGCCTTCAACACGATCCACTCAAAGATCAGCAACAGGGTTCTGCTGGCGTGGAGTTACGGCCTGGTGGCGGCGGGCGGGGCGGGCTTCGCCCTCGCGCCGAACTGGCCGCTCGGACTCGCCGCCGCGTTCCTCGGCGGTCTCGGCTTCGGCGGGATCGACTACGGCCTCAACCAACTCTTCGCCGTCGGCTTCGGCAACCGCTCCACCGCCATGCTGAACGTACTCAACGCGCACTTCGGCATCGGCGCGGTGCTCGGCCCGGCGGTCCTGGCGTGGCTCGGCCCGGACGACTACCCGTACGCGTTCGGCGCGTGCGCGGTGCTGGCCGCGGCGCTGGTATTCGTCGGCTCAAGTGGCGTACGTACACGTGTATCTGACGACTCACCAGCGGTAACGGCGAGCAAAGGCCTCGGTCTGTCCCGGGTCCTCGTCGGCTTCCTCGTCCTCTACATCCTCAACGTGGCGGTCGAGTCGGGTGTCGGCGGTTGGGAGCCGACACACCTGGAAACAGTCGGCTACACCGCGGCCGTGGCCGCGTCGGCGACCTCCGTCTTCTGGCTGACGATGACGGCGGGCCGCTTCCTGGTCGTGCCGATCACCGTGCGGTACGCCCCCGAGCGCATCCTCGCGGTGTGCGCTGCGGGGATGACGGTGTGTCTGCTGTTGGCGCTGGTTAAAGGAGTGGCACCGGTGGCGTACGCCGGTGTTGGCTTGTTCATCGCGCCGGTTTTTCCGACGGGCCTTTCGTGGCTCAACGAGGCGCTCCCCCAGGCCAGACGCGCCGGTGCGTGGGTGATCGCGGCCTCGAATGTCGGCGGGGTGGCGGCTCCGCCGCTGCTCGGTGTCGGGATCGAGGCCTCCGGGATCCACGCGGTGCCCTGGCTGTTGACCGTGTTGTCGGGCGCGTCGCTGCTGGCGACGCTCCGGCTGATCCGACTGACGAGGAGGTCCGCATCATGAACGCTCTGTTCCGGCTCACCCGAAGGTTGATCCAGTGAGCGCGAGCAGCATCGAGGTACGGGGGCTGTCCCGTACCTTCCACACAACTGTCCGCCGCCCGGGCTTCGTCGGCGGCCTGCGCTCCCTCGTGAACCCGGAGCGCGTGCCCAAGTACGCCGTCTCCGACGTCACCTTCGACGTCGCCCCGGGTGAACTCCTCGCTCTGCTCGGCCCGAACGGCGCCGGCAAGTCCACCACCATCAAGATCCTCACCGGCATTCTGACGCCCACGTCCGGCGAGGCCCGGGTCGCGGGCGTGGTGCCGTACGAGGAGCGCGAGCGCAACGCCCGTAACATCGGGGCGGTGTTCGGGCAGCGCACCCAGCTGTGGTGGGACCTGCCGGTGCGCGAGTCGTTCTCGATCCTCCGGGACATCTACGAGGTGCCGAAGGCCCAACACGCGTCCCGGCTCCGGGAGTTCGACGACCTCCTCGAACTGTCCGCCTTCTGGGACACCCGCGTCCGTCATCTCTCCCTCGGCCAGCGGGTGCGCTGCGACCTGGCCGCCGCCCTGCTGCACGATCCGCCGGTCGTCTTCCTCGACGAGCCGACCATCGGCATGGACGTGGTCGTGAAGGAGCAGGTGCGGGAGTTCCTGCGGCACCAGGTGGAGGAGCGCGGCCGTACGGTCCTGCTGACCACGCACGACATGACCGAGGTCGCCCGGCTCGCCGAGCGGGTCGTCCTCATCAACCACGGCCGGCTGGTCCTGGACGGCACCCTCGACGAGATCCGCCGCAGGTTCGGCTCGACCTGGCAGATCCGGGCGACCCTCGCCGACGCGCACGCCGAGGTCGTACCGCTGCCGGGCATCGCCCTGGTGCGGCGGGACGGACCGCAGGTGGTGTTCGGCCCGGACGGGTCCGACGCGCCGACCGTCAACCAGGCCCTGAAGCGGGTCATCGAGCAGTACGAGGTGACCGAAGTCGCCATGGACGAGGCCGAGTTGGAGGACGTGATGCGGGCCGCCTACGTCCAGGCCGGGCCGCCGGCCGAGGAGGACTGAGATGGCAGCCCTGCACGCCTGGCGCGCCGCCCGCGTCACCCCGCTCGGCGAACTGCTCGCCCCGCCCCGCATCACGGCCGCCCTGCTCCGCCTCTCCGTACAGATCGTGCTGGTGGCGTCCCTGTGGCGCGGCCTGTACTCCCAGACCGGCACCACCGCCGGACTCACCCGCGACCAGGCGGTGACGTACGCCGTCCTGGCCGTACTCGCCTCCCGGCTGCGGGAGTTGGACCAGCAGGCGGGCCGGGACTCGGTCCTCCAGCACATGCACTTCGGCACGATCATCTACTGGTATCTGCGCCCGCTGCCACCCCAGCGGTACTACGCGCTGCGGGCGTTCGGCGAGCAGATGTACGGCCTTGCCTGGGCACTGACGGGTTACGTCGTCTGCCTCGCGGCCGGGGTCGTGGAGCCGCCCAAGTCACCTGCTGTGGCAGGGGTGTTCGCGCTGAGCATGCTGCTGGGCCAGCTCGTCCTGTTCTACGTCATGCTCGTCATCGACCAGTTGTGCTTCTGGACGCTCCGCAACGGAGCCGCGATGCTCATCCTGATCTTCGCGCAGAACCTGCTGTCCGGTGTGTACGCGCCGCTGTGGTTCTTCCCGGACTGGTTCCTCACGATGAGCCGCTTCCTGCCGTTCCAGGCGACACTCAGCGTCCCGCTCTCGATCTACGTGGGCCGCATCCCCCTGTCCGACACGGGAGCCCAACTCGCCCTGCAGGGCGCCTGGGTGGTGGCCCTCGCCCTGTTCACCCGGTTCCTGTGGCGGCGCGCCGCCCGCCGAGTCGTAGCCCAAGGAGGTTGACGCGAGTGAAAGCCGTCCGGATCGTATGGCGCATCACGCGCCTCAACTTCCGTGCCCAACTCGAGTACCGCACCGAGTTCCTGCTGATGATCGCGATCGGCGCGATTTGGCAGGTGTCGGTGATCGTGTTCGCGACCGTGCTGCTCACCCGGTTCTCCGGCATGGGCGGCTGGGACAGCTCGGACGTCCTGCTGATCCCGGCGACGCGGATGCTGGCGCACGGGCTGATGGTGCTGTTCCTGGGCCGGATGCACGGCATCGGCCGGTACATCCAGGAAGGGCGTATCGACATCTACCTGGTGCGGCCGATGCCGGTCCACCGCCAGGCGCAGCTGGAGTACTTCCCCACCAACGCGATCGGCGACCTCACGGTCGCGGCCGGCCTGATGGTCGGCGCGCTCAGCCGCAGCCAGCTGGACTGGACGGCGGGCCGTACCGCGTACCTGATCGCCGCCCTGCTCGGCGGCATGCTCCTGGAGGCGGCCCTGTTCACGGCCGTGGCGAGCGCCTCCCTCCGCTATCCGTCCGCGGGTTACTGGAGCCGCTGGCTGGAGGACCTCCTCGGCACCTTCGGCAGCTACCCGCTCAACGTCCTGCCCCGCGCGGTGGGCGGCTTCCTCACCTACGGCCTTCCGCTCGCGTTCGTCGCCTACCTCCCGGCCGCCGTACTCACCGGGCACGGCCACGACATCGGGGTCCCGTACTGGCTGGCAGCAGCCTCACCGCTCGTGGGCGTGCTGGCGTATCTCGCGGCGCGGCTGCTGTGGCGGTGGAGCCTGACCCACTACACGGGAGTGAACGGGTGACCCTGCCAAGGGAGTTGTGACCCAGGTCTCAGAAAGGCCGTGCAGCAGATCCGCCCGTTTCCCCGTCGAGGAGGGGTGACAGGAAGGGAGGAGCGTGTGGATCTGGCAGCCAAGTGGGCAGCGGGCGCAGGGCGCGGCGGTGCCGGGTCGGTGGAGGAGGACTTCCACCGGTTCGCCGCCGCCCGGTCGGCCGCGCTGTTCCGGGGCGCACTCGTCCTGACGGGCAGCCGCGACGCGGCGGAGGATCTGGTCCAGGAGACCCTGGAGCGGGCCTGCCGCAAGTGGCGCACCATCAGCGCCAAGGACGCGCCGGACGCGTACGTACGGCGGATCATGGTCAATCTCGCCAACGACCGTTGGCGAAGGTTCCGCCGTACGGCTGAGCACCCGGTGGACGGTGACCCGGTCGCGCCGGGCGACGAGTACGGACGGATCGACAGCAGGGACCAGTTGGTCCGTGCGCTTCAGCAACTGCCCATGCGGATGCGGACGGTGGTGGTGCTGCGGTACTTCCACGATCTGTCCGACGCCGAGATAGCGGCCGACCTGAAGATCTCGCCGAGCACCGTCCGTTCCCAACTGGCTCGTGGAATCGACCGGTTGAGAAGCCAGTTTCCCGCACTCTCCACCCCTTCATCGGAGCAGCTCACGGAAGGAACCCGATGAGTTCGCACGACCCGCGGTCCTCCGGCTGCACACCTTTCGAAGAGGAACTGATCAACGCCATGAACGACTTCGCGCATTCCACCGCCACTCCGGCCTTCGACACGGCCGGCATGGTCCACCGCACCCGCCGCAGGCGCGCCACCCTCATCGCCGGTGTCGCCACCGCCCTGATCGTGGCGGGCGGCGGCACGGCCCTGGCCTCCATGACGGGCGGCACCTCGCCGACGACGGCGGAGAAGCCCATGACCACGGCGACCACGGCGACCACCAAGGGTTCCGACTACAAGAAGGCCATCCTGCTGATGGACTTCGGCAAGGGGGGAGGCCCCGTCGCCGTCGACTTCACGGGCACGGACATGCGCACGACCAAGGGGCGATTCCTCAAGGCCGACCTCAAGCTCGGCACAGTGAGCAGCGTGAACAGCCCGGGCTGCAAGCCGGACACGGTGGTCGAGGTGACCCCCCACGCCCCGAAGATCGTGAAAGCGGGCGACACCGTGAACGTGAAGCTCTGCGCGGGCTGATCGAGTTGACCGGGTAAGGCCCCCGACCCTGGGCGTGCGCGCGCGAGCCGCTCAGGGCCGGTCGGACGCCGGCTTCAGGACCCGTATCCCCGGTATCGGCGAAGCCACCAACCACGCCGCCGACATGGTTCCCCCGACCGCCGCGACCGTCAGCGTCACTCTCAAGCCCGCCAGTGTGGCCAACTCACCGCCGATCAGCGCCCCCAGCGGACGTACCCCATAATTGACCGTGCTGTAAGCGCCCGCCACCCTGCTCCGCAACCCGTCCGGAACCACCGACGCCTGGAGGGAGTTGAGGTTCACGTCGAAGAGCATGACGCCGAAGGCGGAGAGGAACTCGGCGGCGCCCAGGAACCCGAGGCGGGCCCAGGTCGGGCCGGTCGCCGCCGCGACGAGGAGGTAGGGGGCCGGAAACAGTACGGCCCCTACGGCGATGCTGCGGCCGACGCCGATCCGGCGGGCGATCGCCGGAGCCGCCACCGCGCCCAGCAGGCCGCCCGTCGCACCCAGCCCGAACGCCAACCCGATGGCGCCCGGCGACAGTTGGAGCACCCGGTCCGCGAACAGGACGAGCAGGCCGGTGCTCGCCAGGAACGTGAAGAAGTTGAGGGTGGTGGCGCAGAGGAGGCCCGCCCGCATGACGGGCTCGCGGACCACGAAGGCCAGGCCCTCTCTCGCCCGTCGTAACAACGAAAGACGTGCCGACGACGGACCGGTCGACCCCGTGCCCGCCGGTTCGTCGACCCGCGTCCGGCCCACCAGAACCGCCGACACCACGAACGACAGCGCGTCCGCGAGCACCGCGACCGGCGCCGACAGTGCCTGGACCAGGCCGCCGCCGATCGCGGGACCGGCGATGAAGGACGCCGATCTGGTCGCGCTGAGCTTGCTGTTGGCCTCGACGTACGACGTCGGCGGTACGAGGTGGGCGAAGAAGGACGAGTACGCCGTGTTGAAGACGACCGCCGCCGTGCCGGTCAGCAGGGCCACCGTGTACAGCTGACCGAGCGTCACCGTGTCGAGCGCGTAGGCGATCGGGAGGGTGAGCAGTACGGCGGCCCGGAACAGGTCGGCGAGCAGCATGAGTTGGCGTTTCGCGGGGCGGTGATCCACCCACGCGCCCAGGAACAAGCCCAGGAGGTTCGGGGTCCAGACGAGTGCGGTGAGCCATGCGACCTGGTTCGCGGAGGCGTGCAGCGCCCCAACTGCTATGAGCGGTAAAGCCAGTTCGGAGACGCGGTCGCCGAACTGGGAGACGGACTGGCCGCACCAGAACCGTACGAAGCGGCCGTCCCGCCACAGCGAGTCCGGCGCGGGCCGAGGCGTCCATCGGCCCTTCACTCCGGTATGTCCGTCTCGCTGTCCTCGTTCCCGGGGCCTTCCGGCAGGGCGTACATCAGCAGGCGGACATCCCGGCCGCCCGGCGGTCGCCGGTCCTGCTTGCGGAGGACGTACGGCGCGATCAGTTCCTCCATCGCGTCCTTCAGCGCGGCCAGTTCGTCCGCCGTCACCACGATCCGCGTGTTGTTCGCCCCGGCGAGTCTCGTCCACTCCGGCTCCAGTTCGGGCGCCGTCTCCGCCAGCCAGCGCAGGGGCAGCTCGGCGTTGCGCGCGAACATCTCCCCGGCCAGCAACTGCGCGGCCGACCGGCCCTCCTCGTCCTCCGGCACCTCGAAACGGAAGCCCCGTGCCACCGCCGCCCACCGCCGCTCCCGCCGGTCCGTGCCGCCCTCGGCGTCGCGGACCAGGCCGAAGCCGGCGAGGTGGCGCAGATGCCAGCTGGTGACGGACGGGGTGGCGCCCACGTGCGGGGAGAGCCGGGAGGCGGTGGCGGGGCCGTGGCGCTGGAGGCGTTCGAGGATCGCGAGCCGTACGGGGTGCGCCAGGGCGCGCATGGCCTTCGGGTCGGAGATCTCCACGTCGCCGAAGCGGTTGCCGGAATCCATGGTCTGAGAGTGTCGTCTCAGAAAGTGTGAGAGTCAACTCTCAGGCCTTGTAGGTGAGTTATGCCTCAGGTCGTCGGCTGGGGCGTGAGGCGCTTGTGGCCCTTCCGGTCGTAGTACCTGACCATCGCGAAGCCGAAGAGGAGACCGATCGCCGTACCGATGGCGATCATCGTCCATGCGCGCGTGAGGCCCGCGTCGCCGCGTGCGTCGAAGTAGAGGATCGCCCTTACCCCGTCGCTGAGTTGGCGCATGGGCTCGAAGTGGGAGAGGAAGCGGTAGAAGCCGGGGACGGCCTGGAGGGGGACGGTGGCGCCGGAGGACGGCAGGCCCAGGACGATGAACACGAACATGGACACCAGTTGGCCGATCCCGCCGAACGCGGCGTTGATGGCCTGCACGCCGAGGCCGACGGCGAGGGCCGCGCAGTAGGAGTAGATCCACAGCAGCGGGATGTGCGTCGCGTCCATGCCCAGGATGCTGACGCCGGCGATCATGATCAGGGAGACGCTGAGGAGGGTGATGCCGGCCGTCATGACCATCTTCAGGAGCAGCGTCTGGGTGCGGTTGATGGGAACGGTGGGGCGGCGGGTGTGCCAGGGGCCGATCTCGTTGTCGGCGTAGCCGAGGGCGGTGTCGACTCCGTTGCTGATGACGTTGCCGCCCATGAAACCGGCCAGCACCAGCAGCAGGGTGTAGTAGAAGGCGGTCAGGCCGATGCCGCTGTTGTTGCCGATGGGGTGGCCGACCTGGGTGGCGATCTGCACCGGGTCCGCCAGGAGCAGTTTCTGTGTGGAGTCGGCCTTCGCCGCTGCCGCCGTGAGCTGCTTGCCGATGGTGAGGGAGGCCTGCTGCGCGGCGGTCGTGGAGATCTTGCTCGCGAGGGAGGAACCGAGGCTGCCCTTGCCGGGGTTGGTCAGCACGGTGATCGTCGGCCGGGCGGTGGCGTTCGTGGTCGTCAGCGCGGCGACGGAGTCCGTGAAGTCGGCGGGGATGACGAGGGCGCCGTAGACCTTGCCGTCGTCGAGTTCGTGCTGGGCCTGGGTTCTGGTGAGCTGCCGCCAACCGGCCGCGCGGCTGCTGGTGTTCGTCACGATGGCGTGGGCGATCTGGGTGCCGATGTTCTGCTGCTGGCCGGTGAGCGGTTTGCCGGTGTCGCTGTTGACGAGGGCGATGGGCAGGTCGCGCAGCTCGCGGTTGGGGTTGACGATGCCGCCCATGTAGAGCAGGGACAGCAGGAAAGCGAGCAGGCCGGTGAGCACGGTGGGGATGAGCCACAGTTTGGGGCGGCCGAGGAGTGCGGTGGCACGGAGGCCGGTGGGGGCGGGGGTGCCGGAGTCGTCGTCCATGGTGGTCAAGTCTGGTGCCGGAGGCCGGTGGCGGCGGTGCGGAAACACGCGGGACGCGCCTCTTGTTACCGGCTGTTGTCCTAGGCTCTCCAGTTGCCGCAGGTCAGAGGAGAGGTGGTGCAGCGTGGCTCGTGCGGGACTCACCGCCGACCGTGTCGTGGCGGCCGCCGCCGACCTCGCCGACGAGGTCGGCTTCGAGAACGTCAGCCTGTCCGCCCTGGCCCGCGGCTTCGGCGTGAAGGACGCGAGCCTGTACTCGCACGTCAGGAACCTCCAGGACCTGCGCACCCGGGTCGCGTTCCTCGCGGGCGGCGAGCTGATCGACCGGATCGCCGACGCGGTCGCCGGCCGCACGGGCCGCGACGCGCTGGGCGCCTTCGCCGACGCCTATCGCGCCTACGCCCTGGAGCACCCGGGCCGGTACGCGGCCACCCAGATCCGTGTCGACCAGGCCCTGGTCGCCGACTCCCCCGCCCTGCGGCGCACCGCTGAGATCACCTACGGCATGCTGCGCGCCTACGGCCTGGAAGAACCCGATCTCACCGACGCCGTACGCCTGTTGCGCAGTACGTTCCACGGCTACTGCGCCCTGGAGTCCACCGGCGGCTTCGGCGCGCCGCGTGACGTACAGCGGTCCTGGGAGCGTGCGGTCGACGCCCTTCATGTGGCGCTGACGCACTGGCCGCGTGCAGAGGAAGTGGTGTGACGGAGACGGCGGTTCCGGTCCGCGCCCCAGGTGCACCGCTGACCACTTAGACTGGAAGCTTCGCGAACGTCACGTGCCACCCCGGGGGGAGGGAGCGCGCCTTGTCTCAACAGCAGCTGGGACGTGGTCCCTTGAGAACGCCGGGAGCGCCCGGCCCGATGCCGCCCGACGGGAGTCCGCCGGCCCGGTTCGTGGGCTGGCTCGGCCGGTTCGGGTGTGTGGCCGCCGGATACGCGGTGTTCCAGTTCCTGTTCGAGGTGCTGCCCGACTCGATCGACGGCGAGCCCGCCAAGTATCTGATCGCCGGGCTGAGCGGCCTCGCCACGGCCGGGATGACCTGGCTGGCGGCGGCCCTGCTCCGGGCCCGGACGGCCGGTCCCGCGCCGCTCACCGCGCCCGCTCCCCCGGCACCGAACGCCCCCGGCCCGCTGCCGCAGGTGTTCACTTCGGCCTACGACACGCTCGCCGCCCAGGTCGCCGTGGTCGACGACCCGGTGCGCGGCCGTCTCGTCGGCTGGCCGCACTCCCTCCAGGAGCTGGACGGCCCGGTCCGGCCGACCTCCCTGGCCACGGCGTACGGGCTGCACATCGTGCTGGACCTGGGCGTGGCGGACGGCCGGCTGCACACCGGCGACCTCATCGACACGCTGTGGCGGCTACGGCTGCAGGGCGGCGGCTGGTCGGCCCGTTCGCAGGGGTCGGTGGCCCGCCCGGAGGTCACCGCGATGGTGCTGGGCGCGCTGGCCCGGGCGGGGGCGTCGCGGGAGCGGCTGGCGGACGAGGTGGCGCGCTGCGAGGCCGGCTTCACTCCTGAACTCGACGCCACGGGGCGGGCGTTGACCCATGTCGTCACCACCGTGATGCGCGGTCTGCTGCGCGCGGCACCGGACGCGCCGATCCTTCCTCTGCTGCGGGAGGCCCTGGTCGACGGCGCGCTCTCCGACCCGCAGCGCCAGCACCGCCGCTGCTGGAGTCACCGGCTCTCCCCACTGCCCTGGGCCGCGCATCCCGCCCAGCCGTCCGCTCTGCACACCGCTCAGGCCGTGGTTGCCCTGGACCGGGCTGCCCGTGTGCTGGGCGAGGGGCCCGTGGAGCGTTCGGCGCGCGAGGACGGGGTGCGCTGGCTGCTGGCCTGCCCGGCGACCGCGCACGACAGCTGCGTCGACCTGGCGAATCTGCGGGAGGAGGTGCGCCGACGCCACCCGGACGACTCCTCGCACCACGAGGTGCTCAACGTCCGGCACTTCACCGCGAGTTGGATCGTGCGCGCCCTGCTCACCCCGGGCGCCCAGGAGATCGCGCGGCAGGACGGTCTGGAGGAGGCGTGGCGGGAGCAGTTGAACGGGGCGGCGGCCGCGGTGTGGGCGGCGCAGACCGACGGCATCTGGTCCTGGAGCCGGGACGGGTCCACGTTCACAACGACCGAGGAAATGCGCCAGCCCATCTGGATGACCTACCAAGGGCTTTCGGCGCTGCGCGCACATGCCGTATGGATGTATCAGCCGGATACGCGAACGCGGCTGCTGTGAGCCGCGGTTGGGGAGTGAGTGCATGGGTGGTCGGCAGGTCCTGGCGGCGCGGCGGCTGCTGACCGAGGCGCTGGACGGCGAACTGTCCGACCACGAGACGGTGGCCGCCGCCCGTGCGGTCGTCGCCGAACTCGGCTCCCCCGAGCGCCTGTTGGAGCTGGTGGCCGAACTCGCCTCCGGCGAGGGCGATCCGGAGCACTGCGCCCGGCTTTCGTACCGTCATGTCCTGGGTTTCGACAAGCTGTTGCTGATCGACGGCGGCCCGCGCCACATGCTGCGCGCCCATCTGTGGCATCCGGGCGCGAAGTCGATCGGCGATGAGGACATCCACAACCACCGTTCCCCGCTTGCCTCTTACGTGGTCCGGGGCCGGCTCGCCATGGAGTTGTACGACGCGCGGGGCGACGGCGGGATCACGGCGGACCGGTACGAGGAGTCGCTGGCCGAGCGCAGCGCCGACTGGCGGTTGCGGCCGACGGGTCCCGCGCGGCTGCGGCTGACGCATGTGGGGCAGTACGCGGCGGGCAGCGCCTACGCCCTGCCCGCGCACACCCTGCACCGAGCCTGGTGCGACACGGACGTACCCACGGTGACGCTGTTCCTAGAGACGGGTGCCGGCCGGCGGCGCCACACCGATGTGTTCACGGCGGCGGGCCCGCATCCGGGGGCGGTCGCGAAGGTGCCGCTCGACGCGCGGGACTACCTCGCCGCGCTGAACGGCCTGGCGGAGTCGCTCAGAAGTTCGTGAGGGCCTGTCGTACGACGTCCAGGTTGTACGCGTCGATGTCGATGCCCGCGCTCGTGAGCCCGGCCGGCGGGAGCCAGAGGTACGCCTGGTCGGGCTCGGGCAGGGTGATGTCCCGGGTCAGCGGCCTGACCAGGAAGTTGTCCTGCCAGTTCTTGATGTCGCGGCCTCGGTACTCACTCACGAAGGACGATTCACCGATCTTGCGGACGATCTCGCCGAGGAGCCCGGTCTCTTCCTTCAGCTCCCGCAGCGCACCGTCCTCGGGCAGCTCGTCCGGCTCCAGCTTTCCGCACGGAACGCCCCACACGCGCGGCAGGAACCTCTCGGTCACGCTGCGCCGCACCAGGAGCACACGCCCGTCGTCGTCCATCACGACGGCAGCCGCCAGTCGCTTGTCGCCGGGGTCCATGGTCATGGTTCCTCGGTCCCTCGCCGGTGATGAGTCCAAAGGGTCTGATACCCAGGAAAGCATCCAACGTACCAGGATCGGCCCGCCTCGGCTGTGGAGCCGGTCTCACCTCCGAACCCTCCGGACGTCTCCGGGGCGCGTCGGAAATATTGCGCCCGACACCACGGCAACCTCCCCCGCGCGAGCGGCGACTTGGGGACATGACCAACGCAAGACGCACCACGACGCACCGTCGCCGTTCCCGCCGCCGCATCGCCCGCAAGCCGCTCGCGGGCTCGCTCGCCGTCGCGGCCCTGCTGGGCGGCGCGTGGTACGCGACCGCGGCGACGAACAGCGGCGGCAGCGGCGACTCGACCGCGGCGAAGACATCCACGTCCGCCTCCGCGTCCACCACCGCCTCGGCTTCCTCCGAGGCCGCCGCCGACGGCTCCACGTCCGCCTCCGGTACGGCGACCGCGTCCGCCTCGGCGAAGACCACGCCCCAGGCCGCCGCGAAGACCGCGACGGCCGCCAAGGCCGCGACCGGCACGCTCTCCCCGACCAGCACCACGGTGACGCTCGCCGCCAAGTTCCCCTATCTGACGGCCGGTTACAACAACACCCGCGAGTGGACGCGGACGTCCACGGCCGTGGCCCCCAACGGCACCCTGCGCGTGGCCTGGCCCGCCGCCGACGGCGTCCATGTCACCCCGCTCACCGCCGCCGGAACCCGCTCCGGCGCCGACACGGTCGTCAAGGGCGCCAAGGAGGTCGGCGGTCTGGTCGCGCACAACGACGGCTTCGCGCTGCTCACCCGGGTGGCCGACACCAACAAGTGGAAGGAGACGGCCGCCGCGATCATCCGCTACACCAACGGCAAGCAGACCTTCCGCACCAAGCTCACCGGCACCGCCTCGAACGACACCTCCCCCGGTCTCGACGGCCAACTCACCTGGAACGGCACCAAGTACGGCGCGTACTTCGTCGTGCACGGCGCGGGCGGCTTCGCCGACGGCCACTTCGGCGACAAGTTGACGTACATCAGCTCCAAGGGCGCCAAGCTGAGCGGTGGTTGGAGCTGGGGCTGCAGCCACAACGAGGGCATCGCGCTGCACGCCGAGACGACCGGCGCCTTCACCTCGCTCTGCTTCGACGACTGGCGCTCGGGCCTGTTCGTCTCCACCGGGATCGGCGCCCCGGACGTCGCACCGGTCGTGCAGCGCGAACAGTGCTGGGCAGGGTACTGCGGTGGTACCTTCCCCGGCCGCACAGGTGACCTGGTGAAGTCGGCGACCGGCCGCTACGCCACCGCCTTCGCCTCCCGCGGCGCCGCCTCGGCCAAGAAGAACTCCGCCGACTCCAGCGGACGCGGCTGGACGGTGACCCCGAAGACGAGCACCCACCAGGTCGCCGTCGCCTTCATGGCCAACCGCAACTCCGGCCCCGGCAAAGCGATTTACCTCACGAGCGCGGCAGGCACCGAGAACGTCAACGTGCACATCGCCCCGTACGGCAAGGACCGCCTCCTGGTCTCCTGGGAGTCCCTGAAGGGTGCCAAGTGCAACGCCGGCACCTGCACCGGCACCTTCACGGGCACCCACCTACGGCTCATCGACTGGAACGGCAAGTTCCAGAGCACGGACAAGGTGGTGACCGCCCGGATCAGCGGCGACATAGCGGTCCTGAAGAACGGCACGCTGACCTGGGCGTACGCGCCGGTCACTCCGACCTATGCGACCGCGCTCGCCGGGGCGTCGCCGACCGCCACGAGCCTCCGGATCGCCCGGCTGACTCCGTGAACCGGTAGTTCGTCCCCTTGAGGGCGAGGGCATTCACTTTTCCCTCAACCACTCGGCGTTCCTCTGAGGGCCGAGGCGATCGCGCGCCCTGTCTCACGTGCGGTGAGATAGGGCCGCACGTCGTGAGCCTTGGCTCCGTTGTGCACGAGGAGGTCGGTGACGCGGTCGCCGAACACCGTTGCCAGTTCCTTGGTCAGGGCCACGACATCGCCCCGGTCGGCGATGTTGGTCCAGTCCTTGACGGGGGCCGGCCAGCGGGCACGTCCGTCGCGCGGAGCCGGGACCAACCGGTCGAGGACGAGGCCACGTACCGCGAGCGGCGAGCCGAGGGTGACCAGAGTCAGGTCAGGCAGCTCGGGGTGGGCGCACAACGCCTCGTAGGCGACGGCGGTGCCCAGCGAGTGGGCGACGACGACCTCGGTCCGTTCGGTCAGGGCGGCGAGGAAGCGTTCCTGGACGGCGCCGCGCAGGTCAGGTTCGGTGAAGTAGCGGCGGACCTGACGGGCGTCGGAGATCAGCAGCCGATCGCTGAGACCGGCGAAGAAGGCCGAGTGGCTGAGGGCGTTGAGGGCGCGCTGCACCAGGTAGGGGGTACGGCCGCGCGCCGCCGCGTCCGGTCCGGGCACCCGGCTCTCCGCCCGGGCCGCCGCCTCCCACCAGGCCAGCAGCAGGTCCCGTTCGAGCCCGTCCTCGACGTCGGAGGCGTCCAACTCGGGCTCGCCGAGGCCCCGGTGGCCCGCGGGTCGGAACACATCGCCGTAGAACGCCATGGTCACCTCCTGCCGTTCCAGCGTGGCGCCGGCGCGGGTGACGCCGTCGGCGAGGGCCGGGTACCAGTCGGCGAGGAGGGACTGGGGGCCCTTGTGCTGCTGGGCTATGCCGTGGAGGAGGACGAGGCGGGTCATCGGGCCGCTCCCCCGCGGGGCTCCAGGGCTTCGCCGACGTTGAGGCCGAGGACCACCACGCCCATCTCCGTCGCCAGGCAGACATGTCCGGAGGGGGCCGCGGCCACGGCGTTGATGCCGCCACCCACGTCGAGTTCGGCGGTCCAGCCCGGCTGTCGGGTGTCCCAGACGCGCACCCGTCCGTAGTCGTCACCGGCGATGAGGAGCGGGACTCCGCGGATGTCCGCCGCTCTGAGGGCCCTGGCCCTGGAGGGGAACGGCTCCAGTTCGGGCCCTGCGACGACCAGGGTCTCCAGGTCTCGAAAGACCAGCCGACCGTCACCGCAGCCCACGCCGAGGAGCCCGCTTCCGTGGCGCACGAAGTCCACGCTGAACGCCCCCCGTTCGTGCCCCGTCAACGGCTCGCCGACCAGTTCGCCGGTGCGCAGGTCCCACAGTCGTACCGTGCCGTCGAGGGAGGCGCTGGCCAGGAGTTCCCTCTCCCCCGCCCGGACCGCCCGCAGGTCCATGACCTGGGCGGTGTGACCGGGCATCGATGGGCAGACGGGGGCCTGGGTACGCATGTCCCAGGCGTGCAGGGTGAAGTCGCCCGCGACGGACACGACGAACGCCTTGCCGTCGATGGTGTGCAGGGAAGTCCGCCAGGACGTGCCGAACCGCTTGCCGAGACGGCGGCGCGGCAGCAGGGTCCAAGCGTCCGCTTCCACCCAACTGCTCATCACGACCACTGTCTCGTCGTTCAGGCGGGCACCGGAGGCATGGAACTGGTAGTTGCCCGAGGTGATGTGGGGGGCGATCTGTGCTCCGGTGTCGAGGTCGTGGAAACGGACGCCGCCGTACCGGCTCCCGGTCACGACCATCGCCCCTCCGTCGGGTGCCGTGACAAGGTCCGCGGAGACCAGGCTGCGGTCAACCCCGCACAACGGCTCGCCAACCGGACTCATGCTGGTGATGTC
The DNA here is from genome assembly GCF_000716435.1 of Streptomyces xylophagus. Lineage (GTDB taxonomy): Bacteria > Actinomycetota > Actinomycetes > Streptomycetales > Streptomycetaceae > Streptomyces > Streptomyces xylophagus. The sequence goes on along the minus strand of NZ_JNWO01000035.1, from coordinate 51,478 downwards.
CCAGACACGTACCTCACGGGTGAAGGCGGTCACGACGACCGGCGCTCCATCGACCGTGCCGAGTGCGGGCGGGCAGAACCGTGTGACGTCGTTCGTCCTCGTCATGCCCTCCAGCGGTGGGTCCAGGGCCGAGGCCATGTCCAGGTCCCACACCCGCACGCTGTCGTCGTAGGCGAGGGAGGCGACCAGGGTGCGACCGCCGATCCGGGCGAGCGCGCCGCACAGCACCCCGTTGGTGTGTCCGACCAGCGGTCCGCCCACCGACGCGCGGGTCGCGATGTCGTGGACGTACACCCCGTTGCCCTCACGGCTGGACAGGACAACGGGACGGTCCCCGAGGAAGGCGACTCCCAGGGCGCGGGAGTACAGCGAGAGTTCCTCCAGATCCAGGTGGGCCTCCAGGGTTCGTGTGCCCTGCGAGTCCACATGCCAGACGTACGCGTGGTCGAGGGCGGTCGCGACCGCGATCTGGAGCCTGCGGCCCACGCTGCGGACGGCCAGGTGCTCGACACCGCCGATGTGGGTGTCCAGGGGTGGGGACAGGGGCTCGCCCGTGGTCTGCCGCCAGATCCGGACCGTTCCGTCCTCACTGCCGCTCACCAGGACGGCGGCGCCGTCCAGCGTGCCGAGCGCGACACAACGCACCACGTTCGTGTGACCGGCCAGCGCGGGCCCCAAGGGCCGACCGGTCACCGGGTCCCAGCATCTGACCTGGGTGTCCTCGCCTCCCGTGACGGCCACGGGCCGACCGCACACCGTGCCCAGAGCCACGGCGGGCACACGCCCCTGGTGCCCCTCCATCGTGCGGCCGATCTGCTCACGGGTCCGCAGGTCCCACAGGCGGGCCGTGCCGTCGGCTCCGCCTGTGAGCGCCAAGGGGGCGCCACGGATCTCCTGGACGGCGAGGGCGTCCACCTGCCCGCTGTGACCGTCGTTCGGCTGATCGGCGGACAGGTCCCAGACACGCGCGGTCCGGTCGTTGCTGACGGTCACCGCCAGGGACGTGTCCCCGCGGGTGGTGAGGGCCGCCGCCGAGATGTCGTCCATGTGGCCGCGCAGTGGTGGCACCAGTTGGCGCAGGCTCGGCAGATCCCACAGCCGTGTCTCCTGCCGGCCACAGGTCAGCGCCACCGTACGGCCGCCGAAGCTTCCCATGGCGGCGGACAGTACCCCGCTGCGCTCGAAGTAGCGGTGCGCGGCGACCGGTTCACCGATCTGCCGACGCTCGGCGAGATCCCACAGGCCTATCGTGCCGGTCGTGTCCCCGACGAGCAGGAGGGTGCGGCCGTCCACCTCCCCCGTGCACAAGGCCTTGACTCCGCCTGCGGGCCCGATCAGCGGACTGCCGTCGACCCGCGCGTCACCGCCGTTCAGGACATCGCCGAGTTCCCATATTCGTACGGCCTTGTCGTCCCCGCCGGTGACGGCCAACGCGCGTCCATCGACCTTCGCCAGGACCGCGTCCCACACCGTGCGCCTGTGCCCGGCCAGTGGCGCTCCGAGCTGTGCGCGCTCGGCGAGGTCCCACAGACGTGCCGTTCCGTCACCGCCGGCCGTCAGCACCACCGTCCGGCCGGCCAGAGTGCAGACACGGATGACCCGGATCACATTGGTGTGCCCGGTCAGCGGAGAACCGTACGGCTGACCCGCGGAGAGGTCCCAGACCCGGACCGTACCGTCGACGCCTCCGGCCAGGACCACGGTGTAGTCGCCCAGTTCACCGATGGCGACCGCGCTCACCGCGACCCCCATCGCCAGCGGTTCGCCGATCTGCCGCTGAGTGGTGAGGTCCCAGACCCGGACCGTGCCGTCCCAGCTGCCGGTCACGGTGACAGGGCGTTCGTCGAGGTGGCCCACGGAGACGCAGGCGACGCTCCTGGTGTGCCCGCTGAGCAGCCGGTGGGCGCCACTGGCGGACCACCATGCCCAGCGCGCGGTCCACGGCAAGTCCACGCCGAGGTGCTCGACGCGGTCCGCCAGGCCGTCGGCCTCGCAGCGCCGCGCGGACAGTTGGAGGTCGGCCGCGCGGGCGCCGAGTGAGCGGTCGGGGGTCAGCCGGTGCGCCACCTGCTCGTAGGCGGTGCGGATGCGCCGTGAGGAGTCGCCGTCGACCGACGTCAACGCGCGCAGCAGGCCCAGGGGTTCGCAGGCGAGCAGAAAGCCGGGGTCCTCGATGAGCTCGGCCAGCCGGCCGGCGGCCGCGGCGTGGGTGGCCAGGTGCTGACGGACGTAGGGTGCCGCGGCGAGCCAGTCCCGTCTGCCGTCGGTGACGGCCGGGACGACGGACACGAGGGCGTCGACGACGGCTCGCTGGATCTCGGCCGTCGCCCGACCGGCCGTCCTGCGCAGATGCTCCGCCAACGCCTTGTGGTAGAGCCGGTACACCGAGCGCCGGTCGTCGTCGACCACCTCCGCCACATACGCCTCGGCGACGTCGAGGGCCCAGGAGACGTCCGCCTCGGTGCACTCGACGCCCGAGATCACGCTGCTGAGCCTGGTCCAGATGCGCCCGCGTGGCAGGCCGGTGCCCTCGGAGAAGGCGAGGGCGAGCAGCATGCGGCGGACCCTTGGCTCGTCGGGGCCGAAACGGGCGAGGTAGTCGTCGAAGGCCTCGCCGATCTCGCTGGGCAACTCGTCCGCCCAGCCCGGGCGTCGAGTGTCGACGGCGACGCGGTCCGAGCGCAGGGTGCGGGCGGTGGTCCGGGCGTAGAGGTATACGCCGGCGGCCCTGGCGGCGACGCCCGCGGCGACCGCGTGGGCGAGGTCGGGACGGTCACGGTAGGGGCTGTGGACCTCGGGCTCCTCCGTGGCGAGGAGCATCTTGGTGACGTACCCGGCGACGTCGCCCTGCTCCGCGCGATACCCGAGGATGTCGAGGTCGATGCAGTGGAAGGTGGGGCCGAGCGGGGTGACCAGTTCGTGGCGGGTGCCCACCAGCAGTCGTACGCCCTGGATCTCGGACATGGGCCGCAGCAACTCGCGGGTGATCCGACGGGGTTCGCCGTGCCCGCCGGCGTCGGCGGCCGTGTCGGAGCCGGCCTCGTCGACCGCGTCGACGACGATGACGACTGGCGGGCCCTTACGGCCGCGCCGGGTGAGTTCCTGGAGGAGGGCGGCGGAGCCGTCGACACTCACGCCCAGGTTGTCCGCGATGCGTTCGACGATCTCGTCGAGCCGCTTGTGGCGGGCGTGCACCGCGGACGTCACACAGCCCTCGGGGACGACCGTCGCGGGGTCGAGCGCGCCGAGGTCGAAGCGGGGGCGGTAGCCGGGATCGGACAGGGCGACGACCCGGCCGAGGACGGCCGACTTGCCGCAGCCCGGCCGGCCGGTGACGACCCGGCCCCGGCCGTCGCCCTCCTCACCGGTCAGCCACGCGGTGAGTTCGGTCAGGACACGGGCGCGCCCGCTGAAGTACAGGCCGTGCTCGGACTCGAACTCGACCCCGCGCGAGCGCGGCCCGAAGTGCTCGGCGAGGTCCTGTCCGGCCACCCGGCGCTGAACCTCCAGATCGGTGCCGATGGGCGGAAGCGCCTCCCGGTAGCCGGAGTTGGGCAGGAAGGGGGCCAGGCCGGTGACCAGTCCGCTGGCGAGTTCGGCGCGCTGGCCGAGGCCGTCCGCCTCGAACCGCTCGTTCACGGCCTTCACCAGTTCGGCGAGGTCGAGGTACTGCTGCCGCTGCCCGGTCCGCCCGGTGGTGATCTCCACGGCGGAACTCAGCGCCGCGACGAATCGCCCTTCCTCGGCGATGTCCTTGCGGCGGGCGGAGGCAAGGAACCACAGGCCGCTGGAGGTTCCGTCACCGCCGTGCCGGTAGGCGATCGACTGCAACGCGAGCGCGGCGGCCTCCGCACCGCCCGCCCCGCCGGCACAGGTGTCCAGGACGAGCAGCAGATGGCGCAGCTCGCCCCGGCACAGGATGCGGACGAGGTCCTCGGTGGCCAGGGCCGTGGTCGCCGCGTCCTCGTCGGCCCGGGAGTCCCAGCACAACAGATAGTGCCGGTCACGGTCCTGGACCAGGCCATGTCCGGCGAAGTACAGGACGACCACGTCGTCGGCGGTGAGGGCGGCGTCGGTCGACCAGTGCCGCAGCTTCTGACGGATCTGCTCGGCGGTGTCGTACTCCCCGAGGCCGGCCAGGACGGGCCGGTAGCCGAGATCGGCGAACAGTTCACGCACGGCGCGTACGTCCGCGGGAACCTGCCCCAGTTGTTCGTGCGCCGGGAGGTGGCAATAGCGGCCCACACCCAGCGCAAGGAAGAATCGCCGACCGACTCGCAGCGCCATCGTTCGCCCCCCGCAGCACTCCCGTCCACTGTAGCGGCGCGGTCACGCTCCGGGACCGTCCTTGGCACATGCCCAACGGCCTTGTTCCCGGGCTTTGTTCAGCAGGAGACCGCGAACTGGCCCGCTTCCAGCCGCACTTCGTGCACATGTCCGTCCGGCCAGCGGACGACGAGTGCGTCCGGGCCGGTCACCTCGACGGCGACCGCTTCCCTCAGCGGTGTGTCCGCCTCGGCGGTGAGCCGGGCGAGCGCGACGAAGAGGCCCGGCCCGGCGCCGACGATGCCGGTCAACTCGCGGACCGCACCGGCCTGTTCGTCATCGACGGCGCCCGGTACGGCCTTCACCTCCACCAGCCCCGCGACAGGCAGGAGTTCGGAGCGCAGACCGGAACCCGCCGCCCAGCCGGTGACCCGGATCGCCGTCCCTTCTGCCACCCCGGTCACGCGGAACGCCCGTACCTCCACCGCGCCACGCGCCAGCAGGACGCTCGTCACCTCACCGCCGGAACCCGTCCGATGCCGCGAGGCCACCCACCCCTCCCCCACCCCCAACGGCACAATCCCCGTCCGGCTCGCATCGCCGCCCACGATCACACTGTTGTCGTACGACGCCGAAGGCACCGTAGCCGTGGAATACGCCAGGCGCGTGTAGTACGGGTCGTAGCGGACGTCCTCGCTGCCGTGGTTGTGGAGGCGGACCAGGCCGTCCGAACTGGTCGACTGGAGCAGCCAGTTGGCAGGGGCGATCGGCGTGACCGCGTCCGCTCGTTCCGCCGGGCCCGGTTCCTCCGTCGCCGTCCACACCTCGTGGTCCGGCGGGAGCAGCAGGCCCAGGAAACCCTTGCTGGCCCAGTACGGGGAGGCGGGGCCCGAATAGCCCTGCAGGACAGCCTCGTCGGGGCCGTGCCAGCCCAGACTCAACAGTCCACGGTCGTCCACCGCGCCCCGGTCGAGGAAATAGCGGAGCGCCCCGGAGGCCAGCCGTCGTGTCTCCCCCGGCGACAGTGGCGTACGGCCCGTCAGTGCGCCGAGCCACAGCGGAGCGGTCGTCGCGAAGCGATACGTGAGGGACCGGCCCTGGTGCATCGGCGCACCGTCGCCGCCGAACAGGCGGGCGTAGTCGGCGAGATGGCGTTCCAGGCGGCCGCCGTAGAGGTCGAGGAGGCGGGGGTCGTCGGCGAGCCAGGCGTGCAGCACCGGGTAGAGGTGCATCGCCCAGCCGTTGTAGTAGTCGAACTTGCGGCCGTCGCCGTCGGTGTACCAGCCGTCGCCGAGATACCACTCCTCGATGCGCTCCAGGCCGCGGTCGATCGCCTTGCGGGAGGCGTCGGGCTCGTATCCGATCTCCTGGAGGAAGCCGCCGACCGTGACCGGGAACAACTCCCAGTTGCAGGGCCAGGGTTGGGCGGTGAGCGCGTCGCCGAGCCAGGCCGCCGCGCGGTGCCGTACCGGCTCGTCGAGGCGGTCCCAGAGCAGCGGGCGGGTCAGGCGCAGTGCGAGGGCGATCGAGGCCGCCTCGACCAGGGGCTGGCTGCGGTCCTCGATCGTCGGCCAGACGCCCGCGACGCCTGCCGCCAAGCCGTCCGCGTAGCGCTCGAGCGCCGTCTCGTCCCGGCGGAAGGCGGCAAGGAGCAGGGTGCGGGCGTAGCCCTCCAGGCCGTCGGAGAGCCTGCCGGACCAGCTCGCACGGCCGCCCGGGAGGTGGTAGAGCGCGCGGTCCTCCGTCGCGTACGGCTCCACCGCGGCGAGGAGGGCATCGGCGGCCGTCTCCCAGTGGGCGCGGGTGTAGCCGGTGCGGGGGCTCAACTCACGGTCGTCGGCGGGCAGTTGCATCGGCTCACTCTCACACGCGGCGGGTGGAACCTGGGGCGCCCCGGTTCCGGTCGGAACGCCCCAGGGGTCTTTCGGGTCTCATCCCACCCGTACCCGATCCTCCGGCACCAGATGCCCGGCGACGAGTGCGTCGCGGACCAGGCCCGCGTACACCGTGGCACCGTGCACGGAAGTGTGCGTGTTGTCCTTCTTCTCGTTGTAGAGATAGATCGCCTTGGAGCCTTCCACTCCCAGCGACTCCACCAGCGTCTTGGTCTGCGCCGTGAGATCGATCAGCGTTACCCCCTCGGCGGCGGCCACCGACCGGACGACGCCCGGCAGATCCACGCCGAGTCCGTTCACCAGCAGCGCTGTGTTGTTGTTCAGTGTGCCGTCGGCATTGAACCAGCGTCGGACGATCGGTGTCACGAGGACGGGACGGCCGCCCTTCTCACGGATACCCGCTATGAGGGTTTCCAAATTCGCGCGATACGTCGTCTCGTCGGTCGTCTTGTCGTTGTGGGCGAGTTGGACGAGGACGAGGTCACCTGGGTTGATCAGCGGCTGAACCGTCCCCCAGAGCAAGGGGTTCGCCAAATAGGTGACCGTACTCTCCCCGGAATCGGCGTAGTTGGCGACGGAGACGCCCTTGCGCAGGAACTGCGGGAGCTGTTGGCCCCAGCCGGAATACGGGTCGCCCGGTTGGTCGCAGACCGTGGAGTCGCCGATCAGGATGATCCGGTGGGCGCGGCGGGCGGGCGTGACCCTGATGTCGGCGAGTGCGGGGGCGGTGCCGCCGAGGGTGAGGTCGAGGCCGGGGGTGCCGTCGGGGCCGGTGGGTTCGCCCTCGGGGGTGCGGACGTTCACGGTGAAGCTGCGGGTCACGGTGCGGCCGGCGGCGGTGGCCGTCTCGGGGAGCAGGGAGCGCCGGGTCTCGCCGGTCACGGCGGTGCTCGCGGCCGAGTCGCCGCCGAGGCGGACCGTGACGTCGTAGGTGCCGGGCGGGACGTCGAAGTGGCAGGCGGTCGCTGTGCAGTTGGCGATGCCGAGCGGTGGCGTGCGGTCGTGGGCCTGTGCGGGTGCGGCCGACAGGGCGGTGCTCAGCGTCATCGCGGCCAGCAGGGCGATGTTGAAACGTCTCATTCGCGGCTCCTCCGTCCGACGACAAGGCCTGGCGGTGGACCGTACCGCTACGGACAAGCGCTTTCTAGACCTGCGTCAGATTTCACGTCATCGCCAACTCCAAGGCCGCGAAAGCCCTTTCGCGAAATCGATTCAACTGCCACCCTCCAAAGCACCCGCACCCCCACCTCCCGAAGGAGGCACCCCCATGTCCGGTTCCGTGAACAGACCGGTTCGCCGCCGCACCTTCGTCCTCGGCGCAGCGGCTGCAGTCGGTACGGCGGCGCTCGCGGAGACAGCCTCGGCCGCGAGCTTCGGCTACACCGACGACGGCTCGAACTACGTCGTCGACACCGGCGCCAGCCTGGTCTTCAAGGTCAGCAAGACGAACGGCGACCTGACCTCGCTGGTCTACAAGGGCACCGAGTACCAGGGCTACGGCGGCAAGAACTCGCACGTCGAGTCCGGCCTCGGCACCTCCACCGTGACGATCGCGCAGTCCGGCACGACGATCCTGATCTCCGTCGCGTACGGCACGCTGAAGCACTACTACGCGGCCCGCAGCGGCGAGAACAACGTCTACCTGTGGACCAACAAGGCCGACGACTCCGTCAGCGCGACCCGCTACATCGTCCGCGTCAAGGCCGGCCTGTTCCTCAACGACGAGCCGGATTCCTACACTTACGCGCCGACCACCATCGAGTCCGCCGACGTCTTCGCGAAGTCCGACGGCCAGACCCGCTCCAAGCACTACTCGAAGAACCGGGTCGTCGACTACGACTACGTCGGCTGGACCACCGGCAGCGTCGGCCTGTGGGTGGTGCGCAGCAACCACGAGAAGGCGTCCGGCGGCCCGTTCTACCGCTCGCTGCTGCGCCACCAGAGCGCGGACGGCGGCGGGTTGTACGAGATCCTGTACTACGGCGAGAACCAGACGGAGGCGCAGCGGTTCGGTCTCCAGGGCCCGTACGTCATCGCGCTCACGGACGGCGGCGCACCCTCCTCCTCGCTCTACCACGCCAACCTCACCACCTCGTGGGCCGATTCGCTCGGCATCTCGGGCTATACGGCGGCGAGTTCGCGGGGCCGGGTCGCCGGCGTCGGGATCACCGGGCGCGACACGGCCTACGCGTACACGGTCGGACTCGCCAACTCGGCCGCGCAGTACTGGGGTTCGGCGCGGGCCTCGGACGGCTACTTCTCGATCACCGGGATCCTGCCGGGGACGTACACGCTGACCGTCTTCAAGGGTGAACTCGCCGTCTACACCGGGTCGGTGACGGTCACGGCGGGCGGCACGACCACGCTGAACAGCATCGCGATCCCCTCCTCGAACGACCCGTCCAACGCGAGCGCGATCTGGCGCATCGGCAACTGGGACGGTTCGCCGAGCGGGTTCAAGAACGCGGACCTGATGACGTACGCGCATCCCTCAGACGTAAGAGCCGCGTCCTGGACCGGCAACGTCGTCGTCGGCAGCGGGACGGAGACCTCGGGGTTCCCCTGCTATCTCTGGAAGGACGTCAACAGCGGCATCATCGTGTACTTCAAGCTGACGGCCGCTCAGCTCGCCGCCGCACACACCCTGCGCATCGGGGTGACGACGGCCTACGCGAACGGCCGGCCGCAGGTCGTCGTCAACGACACCTGGACCTCGGCCGTCCCGTCGCCGCCCACCCAGCCGAGCACGCGGTCGCTGACCGTGGGCTCGTACCGGGGCAACAACAACACGTTCACCTACAGCGTGCCCGCGTCCGCCTGGCTGACGGACGCGAGCGCGTACAACACGCTGAAGATCTATGTGGCGAGCGGCTCGGGGACGACGGCCTATCTCAGCGCGGGCACGTCGATCGACGCGATCGATCTGCTGACCTGAGGTGACGTCAGGTTCCGCGCGTCCACTGCTGGTTGGTCGCCCCGCTGCACGTGTAGGTGATGATCGCGGCGGAGTTGGCGGTGGACGCGCCGGACACATCCAGGCACTCGCCGCTCGTCCTGGCCTTCACGAGGACGTAACTGCCGGACGTGGTCAGGCTCCACTGCTGGGTGGTGGCACCCGTGCAGTTCTCCTGGGTGACGTTGGTGGAGTTCTCCTGGAGGCACAACGAGCTGCCCCTGCCCATGAGTTCGTAGTAGCCGGTACCGAGGTCCTTGAACCACCACTTCTGGTTGGTGCCGCTGTTGCAGGTGTACTGGCTGATCGCGATGCCCTGCCACAGCGACTGGTTGGGCACGTCCGCGCACTTGCCGCTGTTCCGGGCGATGAGCGTGTTGTAGGTCGCGCTCGTCCCGGTGATCGTGCCGGCGGCCGTGTCGATCGACACCTCCGGGTACCAGGACGCCATGGACATCGAGGTCGTGGTGGGGAAGGTCAACGGCAGCCAGACGTAACGGGAGTCGTTGACGGTGCCGCCGAAGGAGTTGCCCCAGCGGTCGCCCATGTAGAGGTACGAGGTGCCCGAAGTCCCCGTGATCGGGAGGACGTACGCCGTCTGCGAGTTGTATGCCGTCGAGTCGCCGACGTTCGTGAAGGCCGTCCAGGGGCCGGTGATGCTGGTGGCGGTGGCGTACTGCTGCTGGTTGGCGCTCCAGCCGGTGGCGGCCGAAGTCAGCATGAAGTAGACGCCGTTGCGCTTGAAGAGGGCCGGTGCCTCGCGGTGTCCGCCGACCCAGGGGTTGGCGACCAGGCTGTCGATGGCGGTGTAGTCGGCGGTGAGCTTGTAGATGTGCAGGTCGTAGTTCTCGTTGGCGGCGGAGACCATGTAGGCGGTGCCGTCGGTGTCGACGAACGTGGTGATGTCCCGGGACATGTTGTCGCCGAGCGGCTGGAAGCTGCCCTGGTAGGTGTAACTGCCGTCCACGGTCGAGGAGACGGCGACGGCGGCCTTCGCCTCGCTGTAGTCGACGCCGTTCTCCTTGTGCATCCACATCACGAACTGGCCGGTGGACGCGTTGTAGATGACCTTCGGCCGCTCGATGTAGGCGGTGGCCAGCTCGGAGGCGCTGGACTGGGTCAGGACGTGGTTGCGGAACTCCCAGTTCTTCAGGTCGGTGGAGCGGTAGGCGTCCACGTACTTGAAGGTGTTGTCGGAGTTGCGGTCCTCGCCGAACCAGTAGTAGTAGCTGCCGACCTTGATCACCCCGCCGCCGTGCGCGTGCACGGCGTTGCCCGAAGTGTCCGTGAACTGCGTGCCGTTGGTGATGGTCTGCGCCGCCGCCTGGGCCGGTCCCGCGGTCACCAGTGCCGCGGCGAGCACACAGCACAGGGCGACGAGGATTGCGTACACACGTCTCATCTGACGCCTCTCGGAGCTGGGGGGAGAACAGGAAACAGTGGGGGGTTCGAGGTACAACTCGGGAAGCGGTTCGGGATTTCGTACGCCATCTGTCATTACGAACGCCGAAAAGGTAAGGGTGTGTTACGGGAAGGTCAACGGGTCGCGCGTGACAAAGATGGACGCGAGATTTCTGTTATCGCCGTCGCCGACGCCCGTCTCCAGTGACGTGCGCAGCCATTCCCGCAAGACAGCAGCAGCCGTAGGCGCCCTCGCGACCGTCGCTCTCCTGGTCGGCAGTTCCCCGGCCTCGGCCGCCGGCGCCCGTGACGCGACCGCCGACGTCCTCGCGAACCGGGACGTCACGCTGACCGGCGACACGGTGGTCACCGTGCCGGCCGGGACGACGACGTACGACGGGGTGTTCCGCGGCCAGGGCACGCTGACCGTGCGCGGCGGCGGCACGCTGATCCTCACCAAGGACAGCGACTTCACGCTCCCGGCGGCCCGGCAGCGGCAGAAGGTGACCACCCAGGGCGGCAACCACCCGTACACCACCGTCAGCAACCCGGACCCGCCCGCGATCACGGTCGCGAGCGGCACAACTCTCCAGTACGGCACGGGTGGTGGCACCGGCCTGATCGGTCACTTCCCCTACAGCACACCCGGCTACCAGCTCAACGAGTTGAACGTCCGCGTCGACGGCACCCTGCGCCTCTCCCTGACCCGCACCTTCAACATCGGCACCATCAGCGGCTCGGGCCTGGTCACCCAGCCCCGCAACATGTGGGGCACCCTCGACCTCGCCGGAACTCACCCGTTCTCAGGGGTGATTGACAACGGCACGGGCATGGCGGTCGGCCGCCCCGAGTACCCGGTCGCGCTGCCCAACGCCCGCGCGATCCTCAACCAGGGCTCCTGGATCATCGACACCCCGCTGTACCAGACGATCACCCTGCGCCAGAACTTCTACCAGCGCGAGTACGGCAGCGACGTCAACGTCCACTCCCGGCCGGGCAGCAAGGTCGTCCTCACGGGCCAGTACAGCTACAGCGACCAGGGCGGCGACACCAACCCGTCGCTCAGCGACTCGAGTCTCAACTGGCGTGCCATCCCCCACCAGTTGAACAAGCGCGGCACCAACATCGAGGGCGCGAACGTCCAGTGGGGCGACGGCACCACCCACCGCATCTTCATGCCGGGCACCAAGGACACCGTCTACATCAACCTCCACGCGGCGAGCGGGGTCCGGTCCAGGCTGACCTTCGACTACGACGGTCCGGTCACCCTGGGCGCGCCGATCGGCGGCGGCCGGTACCACGACACGCTGGCCGCGCCCGGTGCCGGGGACATCGTCGTCGCGGGGACGCGCGGGAACGACGTGACCTTCGCGGCGCCGCAGTACTACGACGGGTCGACGACCGTGGAGAGGGGGGCGGTGCTGCGGCTGGGGTCCGGGCAGCGGGGCGGTGACGGCGGGCTGCTGACCGGCACGGAGGTGCGGCGGATCGTCGACGACGGGACCCTGGTGCTGCGGAATGTGGCACTCGGCATCCAACTGTCGCATCTCGGCGGCAAGGGCTCCCTCGTCCAGTCCGGCGCCGCGACGACGACACTGACGGGCACGGCGGTGACGTACACGGGGGCGACGACGGTCTCCAAGGGCACGCTGGCACTCAGGTCGGGGGCAACTCTCGCCCACAGCAAGGCGATCCGGCTCACCTCGGCGGGCGCACGGTTGGACGTGGGGACGCCGGGGCTGCAGGTGGGCACCGCGCTCACCGGCTCGGGCACGGTGAAGGGTTCGGTGACCAACGACGGTGTGATCGCGGGCGGCCTCACCGTCACCGGGAACTACACGCAGAGCGCGAAGGGCGAACTGGTCCTGGGCGCCAAGCCGTTGAAGGTGGCGGGCAAGGTCGGCCTCGCGGGCGACCTGGACCTCTCGGCCGCCGGGACGCACCCCGCGCGAACCATCACGATCCTCGACCACACGGGCAAGGGCTCAACAACGGGCGCGTTCAAGGGACTTCGCGAGGGCACCAAGCTCAAGCTCGCCGACACGACGTACCGCATCAGCTACCGGGGCGGCGACGGCAACGACGTCACACTGACCGCCGTCACCGCGAGCAGCCCCTCCCCCAGCGCCCGCCCCAAGTCGACGTCCGGGACGACGGTCACCGAGGCCCGCACGGCGAACACCGCCCGCAGTGACGCCTTCGGCTGGTGGCCGTACGCACTCGGACTCGGCCTGCTGGGCGGCCTGTTGGTCCCGGCGAGCAGGCGCACGCGGGGTGGCGGCCGGCGCGGGGGTGGGAGGCACGCGGCGTAGGGCTAACGGCCGCTCGGCGCCTCCGGGAAGCCCAGCAGCAGGGCCAGCGCACGCGCCTCGGCCGCCCACCCGGCGAGGAAGGCGAGGGTCAACCCCCGCTCCCGGTACCGGAGTTCGGCGGAGACGCTGCGCTCACCGCCGTAGTCCAGCTGCTGTTCCTCGCTCGCGCGGGCGAGCATGAGGGCGGTGAGCCAGTCGTACTTCACGGCGGAGGCGCACACCCCGAGCCGTACGAGGCGTTCGTCGACCCGGCTGCCCGACTCCCGCAGGCCGTGCAGATAGGCGTCGTAGGCCTGCGCCGCGTACCCGGGCAGGCGGGCGGCCGGGACGAACAGGTCGAAGACCGAGTCGGGGAGGTAGTTGCCGAGGTCCTCGCCGAGGGCGCCGTCACCGGCGAAAGCCCAGTCGAACAGGACGCTGTCCGGGCCGTCGGAACGGACGTTGGCGGGCCACTGGTCGAGATGGCTGAAGGCGCGCGGCAGCCCCTCCATGACATCGAGGAACCACTCGCGGTCGTGGTGCAGCCGGACCATGTCGTGGCGCAGTCCGGCGGGGAAGTGGTCGCGGACCAGGGGCTGTTGCCAGGCCTCGTCGTCTTCGAGGAGTTCCTCGCCGAGTGTGTTGCTGCTGATGTACTGGCGAAGGAAGCGGTGGGAGAGCCAGGGTTCTTCGGGTACAGGCGCGGCTCCCTGCGCGGCGCCGAGGCGGCGGGCGTGTTCGATGTGCCGGGCGAGCGGCCAGGCGGTGCCCGGCTCGCCCCGCACCTGCTCGAGCCACAACGCCACGTCCCCGTCGGCCCGTTCGACGCGGGCGAGCAGCCGGGGCGCGCGGATGCCGTACGACTGCCAGGTCTGCGCGAGCCCGGAGTCGTAGACGTTCGCCTCGCGCAGCCAGTAGTTCCAGTGGCGGGGGTCGTCCGAGGCCGCCCAGCGACCGGTGGCCTCCTTCGTGCGGGTGAGTACCTTGAGGACGGCCGTGCGGTCGCCGGCGGTGACCGTCCAGACGCCGGCGGTGACGCCGTTCTTGGGGTTGTGGGTGAGCGGTGCCGCGGAGACCGGTCCGGTGGAGTGGCCCAGGACCTCGCGTGCTTCGGCTTCCGTGACGTTCCACATGGTGGGCGATCCTTTCACCAGCTGGACGGAGACCGGTGCGCACCGCCGTATCGACTAGCGTCATGGCATGACCAGCAACATCCTCGCCGACGCCCTCGCCGCCGGGACGCTCGTCCTCGACGGCGGTCTGTCCAACCAGCTCGGGGCGGCCGGGCACGACCTGAGTGACGAGCTGTGGTCGGCGCGGCTGCTCGCGGACCGGCCCGAGGCAATCGCCGAAGCGCACCTCGCGTACTTCGAGGCGGGCGCCGATGTGGCGATCACCTCCAGCTACCAGGCCACCTTCGAGGGCTTCGCGAAACGAGGGATCAAGCACGACCGGGCGGCCGAACTCATCGCAGGGAGCGTGGAGTTGGCCGTCGACGCGGCGGTCGAGGCGGGGCGGCGGGGCATCGAGCGGCCCCTCTACGTGGCGGCCTCGGTCGGACCGTACGGCGCGATGCTCGCGGACGGTTCCGAGTACCGGGGCCGGTACGGGCTGAGCGTGGCCGAGCTGGAGGCGTTCCACCGGCCCCGCCTGGAGGTGCTGGACCTCGTCGGGCCGGACGTGCTGGCTTTCGAGACGATCCCGGACACCGTCGAGGCCGAGGCGCTGCTGCGGGCGGTGCGCGGGCTGCGGGTGCCCGCCTGGCTGTCGTACTCGATCGCCGGTGACCGCACCCGCGCCGGGCAGCCGCTGGAGGAGGCGTTCGCCCTGGCCGCCGACGCGGACGAGATCATCGCGGTCGGCGTCAACTGCTGCGCGCCCGAGGACGTCGACGGCGCGGTCGAGATCGCGGCCCGCGTGACCGGCAAGCCGGTCGTCGTCTACCCCAACAGCGGCGAGACCTGGGACGCCGGGGCCCGCGCCTGGACGGGCCGTTCCACCTTCACCGCCGAGCAGGTCGAGGGCTGGCGGGCCTCCGGCGCGCGGCTGATCGGCGGGTGCTGCCGGGTGGGGCCGGAGGCCATCGCCTCGATCGCGCGGACGCTGACGGCGGCCCCCTGACCCGGCCCCGGCCGCTCAGGGTTTCTTCGCGACGTCCTTCACCGAACTCGGCCCCAGCTGCTTGGCGCTGGCGTACTCCGGCATCGACATGGGCTTGTCGAACAGGAAGAACGACTGGTTCGTGCCGACGGTGAACTCCATGTACGCGTTCGTCGTGGCGTCGAAACCGTAGTAGGCGTTGCAGGTGGAACCCGACGTGTACGTGCCGTCCATGCCGGGCTGGGCGAGGACCGCGATGCCGTTGTCGGAGGACTCCACCTTCTCCGTCGGAGTGAGCATCTTGCAGCGCGGCACGGGCAGGCCCTTCATGATGAAGTACCCGTACTCGCCCTTGGCGTTCTGGATGTAGACGTACGAGAGTTTGCCCCGCTTCCCCCACGTCTTGATCCACTGGTTGATCGCTTCACGGGTCGGCGAGTACTCCATGCGGCCCGCCGGCTGCTGGGCCACGAGGTGGTCGTAGTTGTCCTGCTTGCGCTGGTTCTCCTTGTCCTGGCTGGTGTCGCTGGTGCAGGACGCCAGGGCGAGGCCCACCACGAGCGCGATGAAGGTGGCCGGGGCGATGCGTACGGACTTCTTCATGCGGTGCTGCCCTCTTCCCGGGACGAGATGGGGATCAGTTGGTGCACGTCGTGCGCTTGGCGGCTGCATCAAGCCGGTACGGCAGATCCTTGTCACGGAAGGGCGCGCGGTGTTCCTGGGCGGCCTTCGCGTTGTAGTCGTTGACCGACTCGATCCGGCCGGCCTTCAGCGCGGTGATCGACTGGTCGATCTGCGTGGTGCGCGTCTCCGAAGCGGTCTTCCGCTCCTCCTGGAGCGCCTGGATCGTCCCTTCGGCGTTCTGCACGGCCTCGCACAGATCGAAGAACGTCTCGTACGTGGTCTGCCGGAACTCGCCCGAGCCGACGGTGTTGTCGCGCTTGTCCTCCTCACCGCGGAACGGGGCCGTGATCCACCCCGCGGCACCGAAGGCGAACACCCCGACCACGTACAGCACCGCCAGGCCGATCACCCCGGCGACGGCCCAAGCCCCTATCCGTGCCCCCTCGCGTACCTGCCCCATCGCCATCCCCCTCACAGGTGGCTCCGCGACGTGGAACCACCCCCCGCGAAGGAGGACACGGCAACCCGGCGAAACGGTTCCGCCGGCACGGGCGTCAGGAAGAGGTCACCGCCGCGATCGAGTCCCGCACCACCACATGCGTGCCCAGCAGCAGGTGCTCGTCCGGGGACTCCGGCGTGCGACCCAGCGCGGTGCGCACGGCGAGGCGGCCCAGCTCCTCGTAGGGGACGTGGACCGTGGTCAGGGCGGGGTACAGATCGCGGGCGAACGGGATGTCGTCGTAACCGGCCAGGGAGACATCGCCGGGGACGTCCAGACCCGCCTCGTGCAGCGCGGTGAGCGCGCCCGCCGCGACCATGTCGGTGGCGGCGACCACGGCCGTGAACTCCAGTTTCCGGCTCAGGGCGAGGCGCATCAGCCGGTGGCCCGAGTCGCGGGTGAAGTCGCCGTGAAGCAGGAGTTCCGGGTCGGGTTCGAGGCCGCGGGCGCGGTGTGCGGCGAGGTAACCGCGTTCGCGGCCCTGCGCGGTCGCGTGGTCCGGCTTGCCGCCGAGGAACAGGACGCGCTGGTGGCCCTGGGACAGGACGTGCGCGACGAGGGCGTAGGCGCCGCCCTCGTTGTCGTACTCGATGACCGTGACCGGTGCGCCCGGGCCGAGGGGCGGTCGCCCGCAGAGCACGAGCCGCGAGCCGGCCGCCGCGAGTGAGTCGGCGATACGGCGGGTGCGCTCGCGGTACTCGGGGGTGTCGGCGGTGCCGCCGACCAGGATCACGGCGGCGGTGCGCTGGGCGCGCATCGTCTCGATGAAGTCCAGTTCGCGCTGGACGTCACCCTCGGTGCTGCACACCAGGCACAGATGCCCGAGCCGGGTCGCCTCGCGCTCCACGCCGTGCGCCATCAGCGCGAACGACGGTCCCGTGATGTCCTCCAGGACAAAGGCAAGGGTCGGTGTCCCGACGCCCGCCACGGCCTTGGCGCGGGCGTCGGCGACGTAGTCCAGTTCGCGTACGGCCCGCAGCACGCGCGTGCGGGTCGCCGTGCTCACCGGGTAGTCCCCGCCGAGCACCCGCGACACCGTGGACGCGGACACTCCGGCACGGGCCGCGACGTCCCGGATGGTGCTCCCGTTCGCGTCCTGGCTCTTCCTGGTCATGTCCCGCGCCACCCCTCCCCGGCCTGTGGCAACACTCCGGCAACCGGTTCCCTGCGCGGAGAGTAGCAGCGGGTGAGGGCGGGGAGGAGGGGCGCGCGTCGGCCAAGTTGTGTGCGCCGGTGGGGTGGATGCCGGAAACCGGTCGCCCTTGGGGGGCCGATCCGCCAACCGGTGGCCTCTGGGGCACGGTTCTTGGAACCGGTTGCTTTCTATGTGCCCGTATAGGGCAACCGGTTTCCATCCTCTACGCCCACTCGCACCCCCGCCCTCACGAAGACCGCCGCACATCCCCCGTCCGCCGCAGCCGCCGTACGACCGATCGCAGTTCGGTGGCACTCCGCGCGGGCGTGCCGTCGACCGGAACCGCCGGCGCTTCCTTCGCTTCCTTGGCCTCGGTGTCGGCCGCCCACAGGGCGAACTCGGGGTCGCGCGGGCCGTTCGCGACGTACGGCGCACCCTCTCCGAAGATCCGCACCGGATGCGAGTCGTCCCAGGCCTGCCAGCCCGGGTCGCCGTCCACGGCGAACCGCACCCAGGCCCCGTGCATGGCGTCGGCGAGTTCCTGGGGTGCGCCCGGCCCCGCGAGTTTGGCCGCCTCGGGGATGTCGCCCGTGTCGAAGACGAAGCCGAGTTCCAGGGCGTGGCAGGAGCCGAGGTCGGGGAGGTTGGAGGGCCAGGCGAACTCGTACACGTGGGAGTTTCCGGGGCGGGCGTCGGCGAGGCGGTGCAGCGGGTAGCGGAGCAGGTGGTCGGTGACGAGCTGGCCGACGGTCTCGGCGGTGCCGGCGCCGGGGTGCAGGGCGCGGTAGCCGCGCGGGACCTCGACACCGCAGTGGCAGCGGGCCATCGCGCCGGCCAGGGCGACCGCGCCGAGCCGGTCGACGCGCTCGTGGAGGCCGCCGGGGACCAGCCACAGCCGGTACTCGTCACGGGTCCAGCCCAGCATCAGGTCGACACCGCGGCCCACCTCGCCGTCGACGAGTGCCTCCAGCGGGTCGCGGGGCACGAGGTCGCCGTCGATGACGATCCCGAACGTGGGTCCGCCGAGCACCGGGCTGCTGAGTCGGCCCACGTCGGCCTGGGTGCGCAGCAGGAGTTCGCGGTCGACGGCGGCGAAGGCCTCGGCGGTGGCGGGGATCTTCAGCCGGGTCGCCATCCGGCGCACCATCCGCCGTACCTTGTCGCGGTCGAAGGCCTCCGGTGGCCCGCTCTGCAGGACGGCCCGCCGCACCAGCCCCTGGGCCTGCGGGGCGGCGAGCAGGGCGCCGATGCTGATCGCGCCGGCGGACTGGCCGAAGAGGGTGATCTTGTCGGGGTCGCCACCGAACTCCGCGATGGACTCGTGCACCCAGCGCAGCGCGGCGAGCTGGTCGCGCAGGCCGGGGTTGGCGGGGGCGTCCGGGAAGAGGCCGTAACCCTCCACGCCCAGGCGGTAGTTGACCGAGACGAACACGACTCCGTCGCGGGCGAAGGCGTGTCCGTCGTAGACGGGGACGGCCGAGGAGCCCCGGGTGAGCGCGCCGCCGTGCAACCAGACCATCACCGGCAGCCGGGCGCCGGGGCCGGGTTCCGGGGTCCACACGTTGAGGTTGAGACAGTCGTCGCCGGGCACAACGGGGTCGGAGAGCAGTTTGGCGAAGGCCTCGGAGTACGGCGGTTTCGGCGCGGTCGGGCCGAAGGCGAGCGCGTCGCGCACTCCGCTCCAGGGCTCGGGCGGGACGGGCGGGCGGAACCGGCGGGCGCCGAACGGGGGCGCCGCGTACGGGATGCCCCGGAAGACCGCGATCCCGTCCTCGTACCGGCCGCGTACCGCCCCGTACGGGGTGCCGACCACGGGGTTCTTCTGCTCTGCCGTCATCTGCCCACCAGCTCCTCACCGCGCTCGTGAACCATGCTCATCAGAGCATCACATCGCGCCCGGCTATTCCGGCGGACGAGCGCGGCTGGACGGGTCATGGAGTGTCTCCGATTTCTGCGCCCTCTCGCACCGATTGACCCCCGCTCCACAGCAGATCTACGGTAGAAGACGCTTTCAGAAAACGTTTCCCAACCCGTACTGGAGGGTCATGCCCAGCGCCCAGCCGCCGAGGGCCGTGTTCGCCATGGATCCGGTGCACCTGCCCCTGCTCTTCCCCCCGCCCCTGATGGCACGGCTCCGGCAGACCGCCGAGATCGACCCGGGGCTCGTCGTACAGGACTTCGCCGATCCCGGGGCCGCCGGGGCCCTGGCCGGGGCCGAGGTCCTGATCACCGGCTGGGGCTGCCCGCGCCTCGACGCCGACGCCCTGGCGGCGGCACCCCGGGTGCGCGCCGTGCTGCACGCGGCGGGCTCGGTCCGTTCGCTGGTCGGCGACGCCCTGTGGGAACGCGGGGTAACCGTCTCCAGCGCGGTGACCGGCAACGCGCTGCCGGTCGCCGAGTACACCCTCGCGATGATCCTGCTCGCCGGGAAGGACACCTTCGCCCAGCGGGAACGCTTCCGGCACGCGCACGCGTACCCGACGCCCGCCGAGACCGCGCCGATCGGCAACCTCGGCCGCCGCATCGGCGTCATCGGCGCCTCACGCGTGGGCCGCCGCCTGCTGGAACTGCTGCGGCCGTACGACTTCGAGGTGCTCCTGCACGACCCCTACGTCAGCGTCAGCGAGGCAGCCGCACTGGGAGCCGAACTCCTGCCGCTGGACGACCTGTTGAACCGTAGCGACATCGTCAGCCTGCACGCCCCCGACATCCCCGAGACACAGCGCATGCTGGACCGCGGGCGGCTCGCCCTGATCCGCGACGGCGGGGTGCTGATCAACACCTCGCGGGGCGCGCTGATCGACCACGACGCCCTCACCGACGAGCTGTTGTCCGGCCGGCTGACCGCGATCCTGGACGTCACCGAACCCGAGCCGCTGCCCCCCACGTCCCCGCTGTACAAGCTGCCCAACGTCTTCCTCACCCCGCACATCGCGGGCTCGCTCGGCAACGAGCTGGCGCGGCTCGGCGGCATCGTCGTCGACGAGCTGGAGCGGCTCGCCGCGGGCCTGCCACCGGCCCACGAGGTACGGCACGCGGACCTGGCCCGTGTCGCCTGATCCGCGCTGTCCACAGGCCGGCGCACCGGGAACGACCTTGGGATACGGTTTCCGGACCGGCGCGGGAGCAGGGGCTCGCGCGCCCGGTAGGAACGCGGTCACGGAGAAGGAGTCGCTACGGTGAGTCAGCGCAGGGCGTCGGGCGACGCCGGCCGGGCGACGATCCGGGACGTGGCGGAGCGCGCCGGCGTCTCCGTGGCGAGCGTCTCGCGCGTTCTGTCCGGCAACTACCCGGTGTCGGAGGAGCTGCGCCGCCGGGTGATGAAGGTGGTCGGCGACCTGGACTACGTGACCAACGCGCACGCCCGCTCCCTGGCCGGCGGCGGCACTCCCACCGTGGCCATCCTCATCAACAACATCACCGGCGCGGCATTCGCCCACGTGGCCAAGGGAGTTGAGGGCGCGGCCACGCTGCGCGGCTGGCTCTCCCTGGTCGGCACGACCGGCGACGACCCGGAGCGCGAGCTCGCGCTGGTCAACCTCATGCGCCAACAGGGCGTCGCCGCCGTGGTGTTGCTGGGCGGCGCGTACGACGTCGACGAGTACCAGCTGCGCATGGCCCGTTTCGCCCGCTCTCTCGACGCGGCCGGCTCGCACCTCGTACTCGTCGGCCGCCCGCCGCTGGAGGGCGACGTCCCGGCGACGACGGTCGACTACGACAACGAGGGCGGCGCCTACGCCATGGCCAGCCACCTTCTGTCGGCGGGTCACCGCCGGGTCCTGGTGCTGCCGGGGCCTGCCGAACTCACCACGGCGCAGGGCCGGTTGAGGGGTGCGCAGCGGGCCTTCGAGGCGTACGGCGTGCCGTTCGACCCGGGGACGGTGCGGCACGGTCCGTACGACTACGAGCACGGGTACGAGGCGGTGGAGGACACCCTGAAGGAGGGGCTGGACTTCACCGCGGTGCTCGCGGGGACCGACGTGGTCGCCGCGGGCGCCATGCAGGCACTGCGCGCGGCGGGCCTCAGGGTTCCCGAGGACGTGTCGATCGTCGGCTACGACGACATCCCGCTGGCCTCCCAGCTCACTCCCCAACTGACCACCGTGCACGTCCCGTACGAGGAGATGGGCCGGGTCGCGCTGCGCGCGGTGGCGGACCGGCGCGAGGGCGGCGGCACGGGCCGGCGCAGAGGCAACGACGGCGACCACCTGGTCCTGGGCACGCATGTCGTCGTACGGAACTCGGTACGACCGCCCGTCCGGCGGGACTAGCGCAGCACCCCCGCGGGACTGGCACAGCGCCTCTGCGGGACTGGCGCAGCACACGGAACCAAGGCGTTACGTAACCGGTTTCTCTTCAAATCCCCTGGCCAGATGGGGTCTGTCCGGGGCGATCGAAACAACTTGCTGCACACCTCTTGCTCCGACCAGGCCATCCTGCCTACCTTCCCAGCAACCGGTTTCTACCTCTTCTCTTCCGAAGGAACACGGTCTGATGAACTTCACCAGCCTCAGGAGAAGGTTCGCTCGTGCGGCCGTCACGGGCCTCGCCCTGACCGGTCTGCTCTCCGCCTGCGGCGGATCCGGCTCGGGGGACAAGGCGTCCTCCGGCCCGGTCACCCTCCCCTTCTGGGGCTGGGCCAACGGGCAGGACGCGGTCGTGAAGGCGTTCAACGCCGCGCACAAGGACATCAAGCTCAAGTACACCAAGGTCACCGACCAGTTGACGATGCAGAAGCAGCTGACCAACGCGGTCAAGGCCGGCAACGCGCCCTGCCTGGTGCAGAACACGGCGGAGTACGTGACCACCTGGGTCTCGCAGGGCGCACTCGCCGACATCTCGCAGTACGTCTCGGCCGACAAGGACAAGTTCAACGCGGGTTCGTGGGCGAGTGCGCAGGTGCAGGGCAAGTCCTATGGCGTGCCGACGAGTTCGGCGCCCGCGTTCACGATCTACCGCACGGACGTCTTCAAGAAGTACGGCCTGAAGGCGCCGACGACCTGGGACGAGTTCATCGCCGCCGGCAAGGTGCTCAAGAAGCACGGCATCAAGATCACGAACTACGCGGGTGAGGACCCGAGCACGCTGGAAGTCCTCTCCATGCAGGCCGGGGCGCACTGGTACGCCATCGACGGCAACTCCTGGAAGGTGGACTTCCAGGACACGGGCAGCCTCAAGGCGGCCGGGGTGATCCAGGACATCGTCGACAACGACCTCAACTCGAAGCTCTCCTTCGCGGATTACGCGGCCGTGCAGCGCAACTACGACAACGGCGGCACCGCGACCCGGCAGATCTCCACCTGGCAGATGGCGGGCATGGTGCAGAACTTCACCAAGTCCGACGGCAAGTGGGCGCTGTCACCCTGGCCCACGTTCCAGGGCGAGGCCGCCAAGACGCCCGCCGGGACCAACCAGAGCGGTGGCGTCACGCTGGTGACCAAGCAGTGCACGCACCAACAGCAGGCCGCGGAGGCCGCGTTGTGGATGTCCACCGACACCGGCGCGGTGAAGACGATGGCGAGCCCGACCACCGGCAACGGTGTGATGCCGGCGCTGGCCGACAGCAACGCGTACGTCGCCGAGGCGATCTCCGACAAGCTGCTCGGCACGAACTACGAGCCGGCGAAGAAGGTCGTCACCGACAGCCTGAACACCGTCACCTCGGACTGGGTGTTCGGCCCGGACTGGACCGCGATGTTCACCGAGCTGCAGACCGGCTGGGCGAAGGTGATGAACAAGGAGCAGAAGGTCACCGATCTGCTGGCGCACATGCAGGAGTGGACGGTCAAGGACCTGAAGTCCCGCGGTATCAGCGTCAAGGGCTGAGGCAGCGCCGATGATTCGCTCCCAGCGCTGGAAGGGTGCCGCCTTCACGGTGCCCTTCCAACTCGGCTTCGTGTTCCTGTACTTGATACCGATCGGGTACGCCGTCTACGAGTCTCTGTTCGTGGAGCACCAGTCCGGGCTCGGTCTCGGCGGCTCCACGGAGAAGTTCTCGGGCCTGGACAACTACCAACAGGGCCTGACGGACTCGGCGTTCATGAACTCGGTCCTGCGCGTGGTGCTGTTCGCATGCGTGCAGATCCCGGTGATGCTGCTCGTCAGCCTGCTGCTGGCGCTGTTCCTGGACGCGCTGTCCTCGAAGGCCGCCGGACGCTTTCGCATCCTGCTCCTTGTGCCGTACATGATCCCCGGGGTGGTAGCGGCGATCGTATGGATCAACCTCTACAGCCCGGACGTCGGGCCGTTGACCCCGCTGGGCAAGGTGTTCGGACTCTCCTGGAACTTCTTCGCGCCCTCGATGGTCTGGCCGTCCATCGGCAACCTGCTGACCTGGCACGGCATCGGCTACAACATGGTGATCATCTACGCGGCGCTCCAGGGCGTGCCCCGTGACCTCTTCGAGGCGGCCCGACTGGACGGCGCCTCCGAGTTCCAGGTCGCGCTGAGCATCAAAATCCCTTACGTGCGCGGTGCGTTGGTGCTGACCGGGATGCTCTCGATCATCCAGATGCTGCAGATCTTCAACGAACCGGCGCTGTTCCGGAACGTCACCCCGCAGACGGTGGACGACAGTTTCACCCCGATCATGGTCATCTACAACCAGGCGTTCAACGCGGGCAACTACCACTACGCCGCCGCCCTTTCGGTCCTCCTCGCCCTCGTCCTGGGCCTCGCCTCCTTCCTCTTCTACCGGCTCACCGCGAAGGAGGCCGACTGATGACCCTCACCGCAGAACACCGGAAGGCACAGCAGGTCCGGCGCCTCAACAAGCCCGATCCGGCGGCCCGTTCGCGCGGCGGCCAGCGCTTCCTGCTCGTCGGCCTGGTCCTGGCCAGCGCCTACAGCCTGTTCCCGGTGTGGTGGTTGCTCGTCGCCGCGACCAAGAACCGCACGGGGCTCTACCAGAGCAACGGCCTGTGGTTCTCCGGCATGCACCTGTGGGAGAACCTGCGTCAGGTCTTCACCTACGAGAACGGCATCTTCCTGCGCTGGACCGCCAACTCGTTCCTGTACGCGGGCGTCGGCTCCCTGGGCGGCACGCTCATCGCGCTCGCGACGGGCTACGGTCTCGCGCGCTTCGAATTTCCGGGCCGGGGCGCGGTGTTCGCGTGCGTGGTGGGATCGTTCCTGATCCCGATCGCGCTGCTCACGCTCCCGCTGTACCTGATGTTCTCGAAGATCGGCCTGGTCGACACCCCCTGGGCGATGCTGATCCCCTGCCTGATCAACCCGTTCAGCGTCTACCTCGCCAAGGTGTACACCGAGGCCACGGTCCCCTTCGAACTCCTGGAGGCCGCACGCCTCGACGGCGCGGGCGAGTTGCGGATCTTCTTCAGCATCGTGCTGCGGATGATGACGACGGGCGGCGCGACCGTGTTCCTGCTCGCGTTCGTGAACACCTGGAACGCCTTCTTCCTCCCGCTGACGGTCCTGCGCGGCGAGAAGAACTGGACCCTCAACATCGGCCTCTACAACTGGACGGGCAAACGCCTGGAGTCGGGCGTCGACCTCACCAGCCTGGTCCTGACCGGCGCGCTGCTGTCGATCGTGCCGATGGCCGTGATGATGGTCGCGATGCGTCGCTACTGGCGCACGGGGGTCACCCTGGGAGCCCTCAAGTGACCTTGCTGCACAACCCCGTTGTCCGCGGCTTCGCCCCCGACCCCTCCCTGGTCAGGGTCGGCGACTGGTACTACGTGGCGAACAGTTCCTTCGAGTGGTTCCCCACGATCCCGATCCACCGCTCACGGGACCTCGCCGACTGGCAGTACGCGGGCCATGTCCGGGGCGCGGTCCCCGGCGACTCCCTGGCGGGCGTCCCGGACTCGGGCGGCATCTGGGCACCCTCGCTCAGCTGGGACGGTGAGCGCTTCTGGGTGACGTACGCGATCGTCCGCTCGGTCGGCACGCCGTACTTCGACGCCGACACCTACGTCACTACGGCCGCGAGTGTCGACGGCAAGTGGGCGGCCCCCAGGCGGGTGGCGAGCCACGGTTTCGACCCGGCGCTGTTCCACGACGAGGGCAGGCTGTGGCTGCTCAACCTGCAGAACGACCACCGCCCCGGTGGCCGGCGCTTCGCGGGCATCGTCGCGACCGAGTTGGACCGGTCCACGCTCGCCCCGGCCGGCCCGACCCATCTCCTGCTCCAGCACGAACGGCTCGTAGAGGGACCGAAGTTGGTGCGCCGGGGCGGCTGGTACTACCTGCTGCTCGCGGAGGGCGGCACCGGGTTCGAGCACGGGGTACTGGTGGCGCGCAGCCGTACGGTCACCGGTCCGTACGAGCTCGACGACCGCCCCCTGCTGACGTCCCGGGACGACCCGTCGGTGCCGTTGCAGAAGGCGGGGCACGGCGAGTTGGTCGAACTGCCGGGCGGGGAGTGGGTGTTGAGCCATCTGGCGGCGCGCCCTGTCCCGACTCCCGCCGGACCGCGATGCACCCTGGGCCGGGAGACCGCGATCCAGGCCGTGACATGGGACGCGGACGGCTGGCCGAGGCTGCGGCACGGGGGTTGGCACCCGGCGGTGGAGGTGGACGTACCGACGCGCCCCGCCGCCCCACCCGATCAAGTCCCCGACGAAAGCGGTCCGTTGGACTGGCCCTGGAGCAGTCCGCGTGGCTACCCGGACCCATCCTGGGCCGATACGACCACGCGCCCCGGCTGGATCCGGTTGCGCGGGCGGCACGGGCCGGAGTCGCGCTGGGCACACAGTCTGCTCGCCCGGCGGATCACGGAGCATCGCGCGGAGGCCGAAGTCGCCGTGGGGGCACGGCCGTCGACGTTCACGCAGGCGGCGGGGCTGGTGCTCTGGTACGGCGCCGAGGCGTATCTGAGCCTGCACCTGACGTGGGCGGAGCCCGAGGGTGAGGGGCAGCGGGGGCAGCAGTGGCGGGGTGGTGGCCGTACGGTGCTGAGCCTGGTGGAGCGGGACGAGGACGGCACCCGTCAGGTGGCCGTCGTAGCGGTCGATGTCCGTGCTCCGGTGACGCTGGGGGTGACGGTCGAGGGGGCCGATGCCCGGTTCTGGTGGCTGCGGGCGGGAGTTCGGACGCCGGTCGGGCCGGTGCTGGACTTCAGTCGACTCTCGGACGACTACGGGTCGCGGCTGCGGTTCACCGGCGCGATGGCGGGCATCCACGCGTGGGATCCGGTCGACGCGGGGTTCACCGCCGACTTCACCGGGTTCCGCCTCGACTGCACGCCGCCCGGCTGACCTGTTCGGGGTTTCGAAAGGCCGGGTCGGCGTCATCAGGTGAATTCCCTGGTCTTCCCGCCGTGTTGACGCGCACCTATCGTAGGAAGCGCTTTCTGGACGGCTGATGGTCGGGCCGTGGAAGCAGCGCTGGTCGAAACTTTCGATGGCCCTCGGGCGGGCTGGAGAGGTGGTACCCGATGGTCCGTACGGGGAGCGCGAGCATGACGGCGGGGCCGACGCTGGCGGTCGTGGCGCGGGAGGCGGGCGTGTCCGTGCCGACGGCGTCCAAGGTGGTCAACGGCCGGGAGGACGTGGCGCCGGAGACGCGGCGGCGGGTGACGGAGGCGCTGGAGCGGCTCGGTTATGTGCGCAGGCCCAGGTTCGACGCGAGCAAGGCGCCGGGCCTTGTCGACCTGGTCGTGCACTCGTTGGAGAGTTCGTGGTCGGGGGCGGTGCTGCACGGGGTGGAGGAGGCCGCGTACGAGGCCGGACTTGAGGTGGTGGTGTCGGCCGGACTGACCCGGACGCGGGCCGACCGGCCCGAACGGGGCTGGCTGGACAAGCTGGTTGGGCGGGGTTCGTCCGGAGTCCTGTTCAATCTGGCCGAGTTGACCGCGTCGCAGTACTCCTGGCTCGACCAGCACCGCATCCCGTTCGTGATGATCGACCCCGTGCAGGAGCCACCGCCGGGCGTGGTGTCGGTCGGCGCGGCCAACTGGCACGGCGGGGTGATGGCGACCGAGCATCTGCTGTCCCTGGGCCATGAACGCATCGCCGTGATCGCCGGTCACCGGCACAAGATGTGCAGCAGCGCCCGCGTCGCCGGCTACCGCTCCGCGCTCGCCTCCGCCGGGGTGTCCGTGCGCCCCGACCACATCCGGCACGGCGGCTTCGACCAGGCCATGGCCCGCACCCGTATGCGTGAACTCCTCGACCTGCCCGAGCCGCCCACGGCGGTCTTCGTCTGCTCCGACCGGATGGCTCTGGGGGTCTACGAGGCCCTGGCGGAACGGCAGTTGACCGTCCCCGACGACATCAGCGTGGTCGGCTTCGACGACCTTCCCGAGGCCCGCTGGGTGACACCGGCCCTGACCACGATCCGGCAGCCCCTGTCGGAGATGGCCGCCACGGCCCTCCGTCTCCTGGTCCGGATGATGGACGGCGACCGCCCGGAGAGCACCCGGACGGAACTGTCGACCCGGCTGGTGGAACGGGGCAGCACGGGGGCGCCGCGCGGTTAGGGGCGCTCTCCCTTCCGGTCGGTCGACGGGGAGAGCGCCCCTGTCCGTGCTGGTGCCGCGAGGTCAGCTGACCGCCTCGGCGGCGTCCTTGATGAGACCGGCGACGGCCTTGGGGTGACTGATCATCACGACGTGGGAGGAGCGCGGCACTTCGACGACCTTGCGCGCGTTCGCACGGCTGTACATCCAGCGCTCGGCCGCCGGCGGGATCGCCTTGTCCTGGCCGGCGACCAGCCCCCACACCGGGATCGTCTTCCAGGCCGCGGCCGTGGTCGGGAAGATGAAGGAATCGGCGTCGAAGGGCCGCTGCGTGGCCTGCAGCACCGCGAAGTCGGCGGCGGAGATGTCGGCGGCGAAGGCCGCGTGGCCGTCCTTGCTCAGGTACAGATCGGTGCCGGTCGTGCCGTCGGCCTTCGTGTACGGCACCGGGACGCTCACCGGCCCGACCTCGCTGCCGGGGAACTTGGTGATGAGCTCGCCCTGCGTCTCGCCGACGTCGGGCACGAACGCGGCGATGTAGACCAGCGCCTTGACGTTGCTCTTCCCGGCGGCGGCGTTCGTGATGACCGTTCCACCCATGGAGTGCGCGACCAGCACGACCGGTCCGCTGATGGAGTCCAGCAGACTCGCGATGTACGGGGCGTCGGTCGGAATGCCCCGCAGCGGGTTCGACCCGGCGATCGTGGTGTAGCCCTTGTGCTGCAGCTCCTTGATGGTGGCGTTCCAGCAGGACGAGTCGGCGTAGCCGCCGTGCACCAGGACGATCGTGGGCTTCACCTTCGACTTCTCCTCACCGGTACCGGTCGTGGCCGTCGCCGCGCCGGCCGTTCCTTCTGCGCCGGCCACCAGCGCTGCCGACCCGGCCAGCGCCGCTCCGGCGGCCAGCACCTTGCGGCGGGAAACATCGGTACTCATGGGGCTCCTCACACAGCGGGAAAAGGGAACAGGCAGCCGTCAGAACTCCGGGTCGGTCGACGGGCTCAGCCACACAGGCGGCTTGATCGGTGCCGCATGCCATGGACCCTATGAGGAGCGCTTTTGCGCTGGCATCCGCAATATGACCTAGATTCCGGGGCGGGCGACCCACCGGCTCCGGAGGGCCCGCTACCCCAGCCCCGCCGCCCAGGTGATCCCACCGAGCAGATGCGCGCGGAAGTCCGGGTCCTCGTAGGCCTCCGAGGCGTGGCCCAGGGCCGTGTAGAAGACCCGGCCGGCGCCCTTCTCGTGGCACCACGCCAGGGGGTGGTCGGCGCCCATCCGGCCGCCCTCGTAGGAGGATTCGTCGGCGGAGACGAGGACGTGCGTCGAACTCCTCGGACTGGTGCGGAAGTCGTACCACTCGTCCGTGAACTGCCATACGGCGGGCAGGTGTCGGGTGGACGGGTGGGTGCGGTCCTCGATCACCGCCTTGCCCGGCTGGTGGGCGGGGTGCTGATCGAAGCGGGCTCCGAGGAGCTCGCCGTAGTACGGCCAGTCGTACTCCGTGCAGGCCGCCGCGTGGACGCCGACGAAGCCTCCGCCGGACTCGACGTAGGAGGTGAGGTGTTCGCGGCCCGTCGGCGTCAGTATCTCGCCGCTGGTGGAGAGGAAGACGACGGCCGCGTAGCCGTCGAGGGGGTGCTCGAAGGCGGCCGGGTCCTCCGTGGCGGTCACCTCGAAGGGGCCGAGGGTGCGTAGGGCGGTCACCGCCGCCGGTATGGAGTCGTGGCGGTAGGCCGTGGTGCGGGTGCAGACGAGGAGGCGGGGAGCAACAGCCATGCGGAGAAGCCTATTTCACCCCCCATACCCTCAGCCGCTCATGCGGTGCGGTCCCGCCGCGTAGCCTAGGTGGGGATGAATGCCATTCCCGCACTCCTCGACCACCTCGTCCTCGCGACCCCCGATCTCGCGGCGACGGTTGCCGACTTCACCGCGCGCACGGGCATCGCACCGGTCGCGGGCGGAGCCCATGTCGGGCTCGGCACCCGCAACTGCCTTGTGTCGCTGGGTGGTTCGCGTTACCTGGAGATCCTCGGCCCGGACCCGGAGCAGCCCGAGCCGTCAGGTCCCCGCCCCTTCGGTGTCGACGGGCTGGCCGTCGCCCGGACGGTGACCTGGGCGGTCAGCCCGCCCGATCTGGACGCGGCGGTCGCGGCGGCCCGTGCTCAGAGGTACGACCCCGGGCCCGTGCGGGCGATGAGTCGGCGCCGGCCCGACGGCACGCTGCTGGAGTGGCGGCTCACCGACGGGGACACGGCGCACCCCTCCGGTCTGGTGCCGTTCCTCATCGACTGGAGTTCCTCGCCCCACCCGACCGCCTCGGGCCTGCCCGTCGCACCCCTGCTGGAGCTGACCGCGACCGCCCCGGACCCCGACGAGATCCGCCCGCTGCTGTCCGCCGTGGGCGCGGAGCTGCCCTTGACCGAGGGCCCGGTGCGCCTCTCTTTCACGTTGGACACGCCACGCGGGCCGGTGGCCTTCGACTGAGCAATCCATCAGGCTCGGTGTCCGATTCCTTCAAGACCAGCGCCCCTACGTCTGCCTACCGTGGCCCCATGACTCCACGATTCGACGCGATCGGCCTGGTCGTCTCCGACATGGCCGCCTCTGTCGCCTTCTACCGTCGGCTCGGCTTCGCCTTCCCCGAGGATGCCGAGACACAGCCGCACACCGAGGCCCAACTGCCCGGCGGGCTGCGCCTGTTGCTGGACACGGAGGACACCATCCGCTCGTTCCACGCGGGTTGGCAGCCACCCACCGGAGGCAGTGCTCGCGCCGCGCTCGCCCTGCTCTGCGAGGACCCCGCCGAAGTCGACCGGGTCTACGAGGAGTTGGTCGGCGCCGGGCACCACGGCGAGCTCAAGCCCTGGGACGCATTCTGGGGCCAGCGGTACGCCGTCGTGCACGATCCCGACGGCAACGGCGTGGACCTGTTCGCCCCGCTCCCGTCTGCCTAGCCGGCGCGGCCGAGCAGCTCCCCCAGCGGCATCCCCGCCAACTCCTTGACGTCCCGGGCGAGATGGGCCTGGTCCGCGTAACCGGACCGGGCCGCCGTCTCCGCGAACGGCACTCCGTCGCGGGCCAGTACGAGGGCCCGCTGGAGGCGCAGCACCCGGGCCAGTGTCTTGGGGCCGTAGCCGAACGCGGCCAGCGAGCGGCGGTGCAACTGGCGGGCTCCGAGGCCGAGTTCGTCGGCGGTGGCGGCGACGGGGCGACCGGTGTCGAGGGCCGCCACGAGGTGT
Organism: Streptomyces xylophagus; assembly: GCF_000716435.1. GTDB lineage: Bacteria > Actinomycetota > Actinomycetes > Streptomycetales > Streptomycetaceae > Streptomyces > Streptomyces xylophagus. Next base: position 20,649 of record NZ_JNWO01000035.1, on the reverse strand, counting down.
CGTAGCAGCGGATCGGGTGGGGGCGCGTCCGCCGCGCGTTCCAGTGCCGTTTCCTCCAGCGCGGTCACGGGGTCGGGGGCCGCGTCGATGCGGGCGGTCAGGTGGCGTACCCCGGCGGCGGGCCACAGGTCGGCGAGGTCGACGCGGCGGTCCCGGAGTTCGTGCGCGGGGACGCCCAGGAAGGTGGGCGCGGTGCCGGGGAAGAAGCGGATGCCGGCCCAGCGCGAGGGTGCGCCCTCGGGGACGTACGCACGTGTGTCGGGGCCCGCGACCAGCAGGCGGCCCTCGTTCCAGAGGAGGTCCATGCAGCCGTCGGGGAGGACCGGCTGGACCGGGCCGGCCGCGGGGTCCTCGACGGTCCGGCTCCAGACCACCGCGCCCGGCAGCCGCGACGCCCTCTCCACGTACACGGCGAAAAGGCTACGCCGACCCTGCTACGCCGACCGCGTCCGGTGCTCTTGCGGGCTTCGTCCGTAGACCCGTTTGAAGGCGCTGGAGAGGGCGAACGCGCTGCCGTAGCCGACCTGCCTCGCTATCGCGCCGATGGTGTCCTCCGTGTCGCGGAGGCGGTCCGCGGCGAGGGCGAGGCGCCAGGCCGTGAGGTACGACATCGGGGGTTCGCCGACGAGTTCGGTGAAGCGGCGGGCCAGGGCCGCGCGGGAGACGCCCGCCTTGGCGGCGAGGGAGGCGACCGTCCAGGGGTGGGCGGGGTCGTCCTGGAGGAGGCGCAGGACCCTGCCCACGACGGGGTCCGCCAGTGCGCGGTACCAGGCCGGGGCCTCCGCCTCCGGGCGGGAGAACCAGGCCCTGAGCGCGGCGATGACCAGGAGGTCGAGGAGGCGGTCCAGGACGACCTCCTGGGCGGGTTCGTCGCGGACGATCTCCTCCATGAGGAGCGGGGTCAGCGGGCACTCCCACACCTCGGAGGGGAGGGAGAGCAGCGGTGGGAGGGCGTCCAGGAGGCGGCCGTTGATCTCGCCGCGCATGAGGTAGGTGCCGATGAGCATCACCGTGGAGCCGTCGAGGCGGTCGCCCCAGGTGCGGACGCCGAGGTCCATGGTGCCCTTGAGGGAGCCGCCGTCGGGGTAGCGGCACTCGCCGCCGGGCAGGATCAGGGCCTGCGGGGTCGTGTCCGGGGCGTCTCCGCAGGTGTACGGGTCGGGGCCGCGCGCGATGGCGAGGTCGCCGGCCCGCAGTCGTATCCGCTCCCCCGTCTCCGGGGTGATCCAGGCGTCGCCGCGGACCATGAGCATGACCGTCAGCGGGGCGCGGTCCTCGACGCGTACCGCCCACGGCGGGTCGAAGCACGCGCGGATCATGAAGGCGCCACGCGCGCGTGGACCCTCAAGAAGGCCTGCAAGGGCGTCCATGCGGCCAGCGTAGACGCGTGCTTATGGGAATGAGCCGTTCAGCGATGGCCGGTGCGCGCACACGGCGGTTGACTGAACGGCATGACACAGAATGCACCGAACATGACGGTTGTGGTGACGGGCGCTTCGGGTCGTACGGGGCGTCGGGTGGCGGAGGCGGCGCGGGCGGCGGGGCTGACCGTGCGGGCGGCCTCGCGGGCGCAGGGCTTCGACTGGGCGGACCGGTCGACGTGGGCGGACACCTTGCGGGGCGCCGATGCCGCGTATCTCGTCTATCCCTCGGACGTCGGGGCGCCGGACGCGGGCCGCGCGGTGGGGCTGCTCGCGCAGGAGGCGGTCGGGCTGGGCGTACGGCGGCTCGTGCTGCTGTCGTCGCGGGGTGAGGAGCGGGCGCGGCCGACCGAGGAGGCGCTGCGGGGGTCGGGGGCGGACTGGACGGTCGTACGTGCCGCGTGGTTCGCGCAGAACTTCAGCGAGGGGCCGCTGGTGGAGGGGTTTCGGGAGAGTGGGGAACTGGTGTTCCCCGGGGGTTCGGTTCGGGAGCCGTTCGTCGATGTGCGGGACATCGCGGATGTGGTCGTCGCTGCGTTGGCGGGTGGGGACCGGTATGTCGGGCAGGCGATCACGGTGTCCGGGGCGCGGTTGCTGACGTTCGGGGAGGCGGTCGCGGAGATCGCGGCGGTGACGGGGCGGGAGTTGACGTACCGGGCGGTGTCTGCCCGTCAGTACGGGGGGATCCTCTCGGGGTTCGGGGTGCCGGCCGAGGAGGTCGAGTTCCTGGTGGAGTTGTTCGAGTCGTTGCTGGACGGGCGTAACTCGTATCTCTCGGACGGGGTTCAGGAGGTGTTGGGGCGGGAGCCGCGTGACTTTGGGGAGTTCGTGCGGGAGGCGGCGTCTGTGGGGGTCTGGAAGGCCGGTGGTTAACTGCCGCGCCGTTGTGGCTGGTCGCGCAGTTCCCCGCGCCCCTGCGGGGCGCGCTTCACTTGTCCGGTGATTGGGAGTTGCCGGTTCCCTTGTGGGTGCTCTTCGCGTGGGTGCGCAGGCGGGAACCCACGTCCTCCGGAGGTAGGAAGCGGGACCAGCGTTCCGGGAATTCGGAGGGCATGTCGGGGTCGTCGGGGTCGTCGTCCTCGTCGTCGCGGGAGCGGACCGCGGCCATCCTCGCGACGTACTCGGCGGCCTGTTCCTCCTGTCGGCGTTCGTTGGCGGCGCGGGCTGCGGCGGTGGCGGCGGCCGGCCAGACGCGGTCGATGGCCGCGTTGACGGCGGCGCCTACGAGTACGGCGAACGCGGAGACGCCGATCCAGAGCAGGACGGCGACGGGCGCGGCGAGGGAGCCGTAGATGGTGGGGCCCTCGACCGTGCTGGTGAGGTAGATGCGCAGCAGGTAGCTGCCGAGCACCCACATGGCGAGGGCGACCAGGGCGCCCGGCACGTCCTCGATCCACGGGGAGCGGACGGGGACGGACACGTGGTACAGCGTCGTCAGGAAGACGACGGACAGGACGATGACAACCGGCCAGTACAGGACCTGTACGACCGTCTCCGACCACGGCACCACGTTCACCACGGCGTCCGGTCCCGCGACCATCAGGGGCAGTGCGACCGAGCCGATCAGCAGGGCCGCGATGAACAGGGCGAAGGACACGATCCGGGTCTTGACGATGCCGCGTACGCCGTCGAGGCCGTACATGACGGTGATGGTGTCGATGAAGACGTTGACCGCGCGGGAGCCCGACCACAGGGCGAACAGGAAGCCTATGGAGATGACGTCGGGCCGGCCGCCCTTCATCACGTCGTGCAGGATCGGCTGGGCGATCTCGTGCACGCCCTTGTCGGTCAGGACGGTGCGGGACGCCTCCAGGATGTTGTTCTCCAGGCCGGCGATGCTGTGGGCGCCGGTCCAGCTGTCGACGTAGCCGAGCAGGCCGATGAGGCTCAGCAGGAGCGGCGGCACGGACAGCAGCGTGAAGAACGCGGCCTCGGCCGCGAGGCCCAGGATGCGGTACTCCATGCAGGAGTTGACGGTGTCCTTGACCAGCAGCCAGGCGGTCCTGCGCTTGGAGACGTTCCGGTAGAGGGCACGCGCCCGGTGGAACCGGCCGGTGGGCCGCTCGGGGGTTTCACTTGCTGACTGCACGCCCTAAAGGTATCCGCCGCGCCGGGATGCACTCATCCCCCGGGGGCGTCGGCCGGGCGGGACGTCCTCCGGCCAGTCCTGTCATGCTCGCGCTGGCCGAAAACATTCGCCCCTGAAATCGAATTGGCATGCGAAATTTTAATGGTTGTTTCGGAAAGTGACCCGGTGAGGACTTCGACCGTCAATTTATGTTGACCAAACCCTCATCCGGCGAAGACGAAAAAGCGCCATTGACCAAAATGGCCTTGACCCGTTCCAGAATGTCCAGAAATAATCCGGACTGCATTCGTTGCGCGCGTTGGGACGACGTCAGCGCACACGACTCGGGGGAAACAAATGGCCCATGACCGGGGCCTCGTCCACATGGTAACTCTGTACACAATGCGGAACTCCATTCTCACGAATTCCCATTTACCTCACCCGTTTCGCGTGCCTTTCAATTTCCCCCTGCCGTGAACAACGGGCGCGACTCCGCCGTATTCGTCTTTGGTAATTCAAAGACAGCGATCAGCACCAAGGAGCCACGTGGTGGGAAACCCCGGCACCGTCACCGAGACCGTCCTCGCAGAGGTCCTGGCCGGTGTCGTCAGCAAGGAAGTCATACCGCTCGACAGTCACTTCTTCGATGATCTGGGCGCCAACTCGCTGGTGATGGCGCACTTCTGCGCACGGGTCAGGAAGCGGGACGATCTGCCGTCGGTGTCGATGCGGGACGTCTACGGCCATCCGACGATCCGCAGTCTGGCGGCAGCGCTCGCCGAAACACCCGAAACTTCCGCACCGGTGGCGGCGACGGAGGCACCGCCGGCCGGCAGCACGGCGCGCTATCTGTTGTGCGGAACACTTCAATTCCTCGTATTCGCGGTGTACTGCGCGCTCGCCGGACTGGTCACCGGACGCGGCTACGAATGGATTTCCAGCGGTGACGGAGTGGTCCAGGTATATCTGCGGTCCGCGATATTCGGCGGCGCCGTGTTCATCGGCGTGTGCACGGTGCCCGTGGTGGCCAAGTGGGTGCTCGTCGGCCGCTGGAAGGAGACCGAATTCCCTGTCTGGGGCCTCGCCTACGTCCGGTTCTGGACGGTCAAGGCGCTGCTGCACGCCAACCCGATGATCCTGTTCGCCGGCAACCCGGTCTACGTCCTCTACCTGCGCGCCCTCGGCGCCCGGATCGGCAAGGGCGTCACGATCCTGTCCCACTCCGTACCGGTCTGCACCGACCTGCTGACCATCGGTGCCGGAACGGTCATCCGCAAGGACACCTTCTTCCTCTGCTACCAGGCACACGCCGGCCGCATCCGCACCGGCAGCGTCACGCTCGGCAGCGAGGTCTACGTGGGCGAGAAGACGGTCCTCGACATCGGCACGACCATGGGCGACGGGTCCCAACTCGGCCACTCCAGCGCGCTGTACGACGGCGCGCAGGTCCCGGCCGGCGAGCGCGTGCACGGCTCCCCGGCCCAGCGCACGGACGTCGACTACGTCCGCGTCCCGGCGGCGGACTGCTCCACACTGCGTCGCTTCGGCTACGGCCTGGCCGCGATCCTGCAGATGGTGCTGGTCTACGTCCCGCTCGCGGTCGGCGGTACCTACATGCTTCTGACCGTGGTGCCGGCCCTGGACCACCTGCTCGACCCGAACACGAAGGACCTCAACTCGGCCGGTTTCTACGGCGAGGCGCTGGGCCTGTCGCTCGTGGCGTTCGTGGGGTTCGTCGTCCTCGGCTTCGCCGCGGTGTCGCTGCTGCCCAGGCTGCTGCGTCCGCTGGTGCGCCCCGACCGGGTGTATCCGCTGTACGGCTTCCACTACTCGGTGCAGCGCGCGGTGGCGCGGATGACCAACCTGAAGTTCTTCAAGTGGCTGTGCGGGGACAGCTCGTACATCGTCGGCTATCTGAAGGCCATCGGCTACGACCTCGGCGAGGTGGAGCAGACCGGCTCCAACTTCGGTACGGAGGTGCAGCACGAGACGCCGTATCTGGCCACCGTGGGAACGGGCACGATGGTCGCGGACGGTCTGTCGATCGTCAACGCGGACTTCTCCAGTACGTCGTTCCGTGTGTCGCGCGCCACGATCGGGCCGCGCAACTTCCTCGGCAACAACATCGCCTACCCCTCGGGGGGCCGCACCGGCGACAACTGCCTGCTCGCCACGAAGGTGATGGTCCCGCTCGACGGCGAAGTCCGGGAGGGCGTGGGCCTGTTGGGCTCGCCGTGCTTCGAGATCCCGCGCTCGGTGGAACGCGACAGCCGCTTCGACCACCTGCGCGAGGGCGACGAACTGGAACGCCGGCTGCGCGCGAAGAACCGCTCCAACCTGCGCTCGATGGGCCTGTACCTGTTCGTGCGCTGGCTGCACTGGTTCGTGCTCACCGTGCTCGGCTTCGCCGCCGTCGACCTGTACGGGGGCGAGGGCATCGGCGGGGGGCTGCTGATCGGCGCGTCCCTGATGCTCGGGCTCGGTTTCACCGCCGGGTACTACGTGCTGGTGGAGCGTCTGGTCGGCGGATTCCGGCCGCTGGAGCCCAAGTTGTGCTCGATCTACGACCCGTACTTCTGGTGGCACGAGCGGCTGTGGAAGGTGCCGGACCACTACATCCAGGTGTTCAACGGGACGCCCTTCAAGAACCTCATCTGGCGGCTGCTGGGCGTACGGATCGGACGCCGGGTCTTCGACGACGGCGCCTACATCACCGAGCGCACGCTGACCGCTATCGGCGACGACTGCACGCTGTCGGCGCACACCAAGGTGCAGTCCCACTCGCAGGAGGACGGCACCTTCAAGTCCGAACACATCACCATCGGCGCGGGCTGCACCCTCGGGGTGGGGGCGCTCGTTCACTACGGCGTGTCGATGGGTGACGGGGCCGTACTGGCCGCCGACTCCTTCCTGATGAAGGGCGAGGAGATGCCGGCGCTGGCGCGGTGGGGCGGGAATCCGGCGGTGGCGCCACGGCGCGCCGGACGGCACATGACTCCCTGACGGCTCGTGCCGTAGGGGGAAGGAAACAGGGGGAAGAACGATGGAGATCATTCCGCGGTGGACGCTCGCTCCGGTGCCCGGTGTGGCGGAGCACGAAGTGTCCCTGCCCGACGGGCTGTCGATCGAGCCCGCCGCACTGAAAATCGCCCACGCCAGGGTCCTCGCCGCACTGTCCGGCGAACCCGCCGAGGAGGACCCGGCGTTGCAGGTGAGCGTCACCGACCGCACGCTGCGGCTGCGGTACCGCACCGACGTCCTGGACGCCGAGGCCGCCGCCCGTGTCGCGGGCTATCACGTCACCGTCCTCACCGATCCGAGGCGGACGAGCCTGCTGTCCGAGGCCGAAGTCCGCTTCCAGCTGGAGGAGTTGGCGGGCCCGCACCGCGAGCTGCCCGACCGGCGGGTGCACGAGCTGTTCGAGGAGCGGGTGTTGCTGCACCCGGACGCGGTCGCCGCCGTGCAGGGCGACCGGCAGTGGACCTACCGGGAGCTCAACTCCCGGGCGAACCAGCTGAGTCGGGCACTGCTCTCGCGCGGCCTGACCCGCGAGGGTGTCGTCGCCGTGGTGCTGGAGCGCAACCTCGACTGGATGGCCGCCGTGCTCGCCGTGTTCAAGGCGGGCGGGGTGTATCTGCCCGTCGAGCCGCACTTCCCGGCCGACCGGGTCGCGCGGGTACTGGAGCGCGCCGGGTGCCAGCTGGTCCTGACCGAGCACGGCAGCGACGGCGCGCTGGACCCGACGTCCGAGCGCACGCTCTATGTCCACGAGGCCTACGCCGAGGAGCACTCGGACGGCGACCTCGGGATCCCGGTCCGGCCGGGCCAACTCGCCTACATCTACTTCACGTCCGGATCCACCGGTGAGCCCAAGGGCGCCATGTGCGAGCACGCGGGTTTCCTCAACCACGTGTTCGCCAAGCTCGACGACCTGGGGATCGGGGCCGGGCAGGTGGTGGCGCAGACCGCGCCCCAGTGCTTCGACATCTCGCTGTGGCAGCTCGTCTGCGCGCCGCTCGTGGGCGGGCGGACGCTGCTGGTGGAGCAGGACGTGATCCTGGACGTGGCGCGGTTCGTCGACACGATCGAGGCGGGGCGCGTCAATGTGCTCCAGGTCGTGCCGTCGTATCTGGAGGCCGTCCTGGCCGAGTTGGAGCGGCAGCCGCGTGAACTGCCCGATCTGCGCTGTGTGTCGGTGACCGGGGAGGCCGTGAAGAAGGAACTCGTGGAGCGCTGGTTCGCGGCGCGGCCCGGAGTGCGGCTAGTCAACGCCTATGGCCTGACGGAGACTTCGGACGACACCAACCACGAGGTGATGGACCGGGCGCCGGACGGGCCCCGGGTCCCGCTCGGCCGCCCTGTCGGCAATGTGCGGGTGTACGTCGTCGACGAGGATCTGGTGCCCGTGCCGCTGGGGGCGCCCGGCGAGATCGTGTTCTCCGGTGTGTGCGTCGGCCGGGGGTACGTCAACGATCCGGAACGGACGGCGGCGGCGTTCACCGAGGACCCGTACCGGCCCGGTGAGCGGCTGTACCGCAGCGGTGACCACGGGCGCTGGCGGCCCGACGGCAAGCTGGAGTTCCTGGGGCGCCGGGACAGCCAGGTGAAGATCCGCGGCTTCCGTATCGAGATCGGCGAGATCGAGAACGCGCTGCTGCGGGTGGACGGGGTGCGGGACGGCGCGGTGGTCGTCGTACGCGGGACGCAGCTGGTGGCGTTCTGCACGGGTGCACGGCCTGTCGAGGCCGCCGCCGTGCGCGAGCGGCTCGCCGAGTCGCTGCCCGCGTACATGGTGCCGTCGGTCGTGCACTGGCGGGCGTCGCTGCCGTTGACCGCCAACGGCAAGACCGACCGCAGGACCCTCACCGCGCTCGCCGGTGACCTGGACGCCGTGGGCGACGGGCCCGACACGCCGGCCGAGCGCCGGCTGGCGGCGGCCTGGGCGGTGGTCCTTGGCATCCCGGCCGACCGGATCGGCCGCCAGGACCACTTCTTCGACCGCGGCGGCACCTCGCTGGCCGCGGTGAAGCTGGCGGTCGCCCTCGACCGGGCGATCAGCCTGAAGGACGTCACCCGTCACCCGGTCCTCGCGGACCTGGCCGGACTGCTGGACCCGCCGGTCTCCTCCTGAGCCCAGCCGCACCCCCGGTCGAACGCTCAACAGCACCACCGAAAGGATCACCGAGATGTCGCTGTCATCCGCGACCCTTCTCCACTCCGTCTCTGTCAGCCCGGACAGTCCGCCGCTGCTGCACGCCGACGTCGGCGCGGACCCGGTCGGCTGGGCCGCCCGGCACCGTGAGGCGCTGCGTGCCGTCGTCGCCGAGCACGGCTGCGTCCTGGTCCGCGGTCTCGGGCTCGCCGACCCGGCCGGGGCCGAGGCCGTCTTCCGGCGGCTCACCCATTCCCTGATGGCCGACCGGGAGCCCTTCGCGCCCCGCCGTACCTATGCGGAGGGCGTGTACTCCGCCACCAAGTGGCCGACCGACCAACAGATGTGCCAGCACCACGAGTTGAGCTACGCCCTGGAGTTCCCCGGGCTGCTGCTCTTCGCCTGCCTCGACGCGCCGACGCGGGGCGGCGCGACCCCGGTCGCCGACGCCGAGGCCGTACTGAAGTCGCTGCCCGCGCCGCTCGTGGAGCGGTTCGAGCGGGAGGGCTGGCAGTTGACGCGGTCGTACCACGAGGAGATCGGGGCGTCGGTCGCCGAGGCCTTCGGCACCGACGACCGTTCCGTCGTGGAGCGCTACTGCCGCGCCCAGGGCATCGAGTTCGCCTGGCAGCGCGACGGTTCGCTGCGCACCCGGCAGCACCGCGCCGCCGTGCTCCGGCACCCGGTCACCGGCCGGCGCTGCTGGTTCAACCAGATCGCGTTCCTGAACGAGTGGACGATGGAGCCCGAGGTGCGCGAGTACCTGATCGACGTCTACGGTGCCGACGCGCTGCCCTTCAACACCCGCTTCGGCAACGGCGATCCGGTCGGCGCCGAGGTCGTGGCGGCCATCAACGAGGCCTACGAGCAGCACATCAGGCGCGAGCCGTGGAGCTCGGGCGACCTGCTGCTGGTGGACAACATCCGTACCGCGCACGGCAGGGAGCCGTTCGAGGGACCGCGCGAGGTCCTCGCGGGGCTCGGCGATCCGGTGCGGCCGGGGGACCTCGCCCCGTCGGCCGGCGGGAGGGCGGCATGAGCGTCGACACACCGTCGTTCGCGGTCATCAGCGGCGAACAGGTCCAACAGGCCCTGACCGGGCGGGAGTCGGAGATCGGCGCCCTCGTGGAGGCCACCTACCGGCTGCACGGCGCGGGCGATTCGGTGAACCCGCCGTCGTACTTCCTGCGGTTCCCGGACCGCCCCTCGTCCCGCATCATCGCGCTGCCCGCCTCGCTGGGCGGGCCGTTGCGGGTGGACGGCCTGAAGTGGATCTCCAGTTTCCCGGGGAACACCGGGTCGGGGCTGCCCAGGGCCTCGGCGGTGCTGATCCTCAACGACCCGGACACCGGCTATCCGTACGCCTGTCTGGAGAGTTCGGTGATCAGCGCCACCCGTACGGCGAGCTCGGCGGCCCTCGCGGCCGACAAGCTCAGCCAGGGGCGGACGCGGCCGCTGCGGGTCGGGTTCGTCGGGACGGGTCTGATCGCCCGCTACATCCACACCCATCTCCGGGCCACCGGCTGGGAGTTCGAGGAGACGGGCGTGCACGACCTGTCCGCGGACAGCGCGGAGGGGTTCCGGGGTTATCTGGAGCGGTCGGGGGTGCCGGGGCGGGTCACGGTGCACGACAAGATCGAAGGCCTGGTGCGCTCCAGCGACTTGTTGGTCTTCGCGACGATCGCCGGCTCGCCCCATGTGCACGATCCGGCGTGGTTCGACCACCATCCGCTGGTCCTGCACGTGTCGTTGCGGGATCTCGACCCGGCGATCCTGCTCGCGTCCGCGAACTTCGTGGACGACGTCGAGCACTGCCTGAAGGCCGACACCTCGCCGCATCTCGCCGAACAGGCCACCGGGGGGCGGGAGTTCATCGACGGCACGCTGGACGACGTACTGACCGGGCGGGTGAGCGTGCCGACCGACCGGACGGTGGTGTTCTCGCCCTTCGGTCTCGGGGTGCTCGACCTCGCGGTCGGCAGGTTCGTCCATGACGAAGTGGTTCGACGGGGCGAACTCCGCGTCGTCGACGGGTTCTTCCACGAGCTGCGCCGGTACGGCTGACGGCGATCGTGGCGCACCAATTGGGGGGAAAGCATGGCTGTCATTTCTGATCCCGCGGAGTTCAACGAGGACGACCTCTACGTCGACCTGCGGGCCGCACTGGAACTGCCGCTCTATCTGAAGTGCGAGGGATTCAACTTCGCCGGCTCGATCAAGCTGAAGGCCGCCACCGAGATGGTGAACGCGGCCGAGCGCGCCGGTGTCCTGCGGCCCGGGTCGGTGCTGGTCGAGTCGTCGTCCGGCAACCTGGGGGTGGCGCTGAGCATACTCGCGGCGAGCCGCGGCTACGGGTTCCTGTGCATCACCGACAGACGCTGCAACGTGCCGACGGTGCAGCTGATGGAGGCGCTCGGCAGCCGGGTCCACGTCATCGACCAGCCGGACGTGCACGGCGGTTTCCTGGGCGCCCGGATCGCCTACGTGCGGGCGCTGTGCGCCTCCGACGAGCGGTATGTGTGGCTCAACCAGTACACCAACCAAGGGAATTGGCGGGCGCACTACCGCACCACGGCACCCGCGATCGCCCGCCGGTTCCCGCAGCTGGACGTGCTGTTCGTGGGGGCGGGCACCACCGGGACGCTGATGGGCTGCGCGCGCTGGTTCTGGGAGTGGCGGCGCCGGGTGCGGATCGTCGCCGTGGACGCGGTCGGCTCGGTCACCTTCGGCGGGGAGGCGAGGCCCCGGATGATCCCGGGGCTCGGCACCAGCGTGGGGTCGGCCTTCCTCGACGCGTCGTACATCGACGACGTGATCCATGTCGAGGAGGGGGACACCGTGCAGGCCTGCCGTCGGCTGGCCGCGCGGGGCTTCCTGTTCGGCGGATCCACCGGCACGGTCGTCAGCGGTGCCGAGCAGTGGCTCGCGCGGAACGGACGGCACGGCACCACGGCCGTGGCGATCGCCCCTGACCTCGGTGAACGCTATCTCGACACCGTCTACCGCACGGGCTGGCTGGAGGAGGAGGCGCCCGAACCCGAGATGCTGGCGGCGATGTCCCGCTCGGCCTGACGTCCGCGGCGGCGGCTGTGTCAGGGTGGAGATCCACAGCACCGCAGGGTGGAGATCCAGACCACCGCCGTCCCCACGGGTAGGTTCCAGCCATGGCACGCACCACCCACACCGTGACGAACCAGACTCCCCCGCTGGTTGGATACGACGTCTTCACCGCCGACCGCGTCCTCACGGCGGCGGTCGAGCGCCACACGGCACCCGGACTGCTGGACGAGGTCCGGGACGACCTCTCCGCACTGGGCCGCGCCGCCGGTTCGGCCCAGGTGCAGGAGTGGGGTGCGCAGGCCAACGACAACCCCCCGGGCCTGCGCACCCACGACCGCCATGGCAACCGGATCGACGAGGTCGAGTTCCATCCGGCCTGGCACCGGCTGCTCGGCAAGGGCGTGGCGGCCGGGCTGACCGCCGCCTGGAACCGCCCGGCCGGACATGTGCGGAGGGCCGCCGGGTTCCTCGTCTGGACCCAGGCCGAGGCGGGCAACTGCTGTCCCCTGTCGATGACCCACGCGGCGGTGCCCGCCCTGCGCGCCGACCCCGCGCTCGCCGCCGAGTGGGAGCCCCGGCTCACCTCCATGGTCTACGACCGTGAGCTGCGGCCCGCCCACCTCAAGGCCGGGGTGGTCTTCGGGATGGGCATGACGGAGAAGCAGGGCGGCAGCGACGTCCGCGCGAACACGACGGCCGCGCGCCCGCTCGCCGAGGACGGGACGTACGAGCTGACCGGCCACAAGTGGTTCTGTTCCGCGCCCATGTCCGACGGTTTCCTCGTGCTGGCGCAGGCACCGGGCGGGCTCACCTGCTTCCTGGTGCCCCGGGTGCTGGCGGACGGCACCCGCAACGTGTTCCTCCTCCAGCGGCTCAAGGACAAGCTGGGCAACCGCTCGAACGCCTCCGCCGAGGTCGAGTTCGACGGCACCTGGGCACGCCGGGTCGGGGACGAGGGCGACGGGGTGCGCACCATCATCGGGATGGTCGCGGCGACCCGGCTCGACTGTGTGCTCGGCTCGGCCGGTCTGATGCGGCAGGCCGTCGCACAGGCCGTCCATCACGCGGCCCACCGCGAGGCGTTCGGCGGCAAGCTCGTCGACAAGCCGCTGATGCGCAACGTGCTGGCGGATCTCGCCCTGGAGTCGGAGGCGGCCACCACGCTCGCGCTGCGGCTCGCGGCGGCCTACGACGACGGTGGCGAACAGGAGCTGGCGTTCCTGCGGTTGGCGGTCCCGGCCGCCAAGTACTGGGTGACCAAGCGCTGTTCACCGGTCGCGATCGAGGCCGCCGAGTGCCTGGGCGGCAACGGATACGTGGAGGAGTCCGGACTGCCGCGCCTGGTACGGGAGTCGCCGCTCAACTCGGTCTGGGAGGGCGCCGGCAACATCCAGGCCCTCGACGTCCTGCGCGCGCTGCAACGCGAGCCGCAGGCACTGAACGCCTTCCTGATCGAGGTCGGCCAGGTGCGCGGCGCCGATCACCGGCTGGACGGCGCGATGAAGAACCTGCTCGTCGAACTCGCCGACCTGGAGGGCATCGAGGGCCGCGCCCGGCGCCTGGTCGAGCGGATGGCGCTCGTCCTTCAGGGCGCGCTGCTCGTGCGGCACGCGCCACCGGAGGTCGCCGACGCGTTCTGCGCCTCCCGGCTGGGCGGCGACTGGGGCGCGGCCTTCGGCACCCTGCCGCCGACCCTGGACCTCACGTCGATCGTGGAACGCGCCAGGCCGACGGCCTGAACCACGCCGGTACATCGCGAGGGTGGTGCTGCGCCGACACGGCACCACCCTCGCAGCGTGGGACAAGTTTCAGACACCGTACGGCTGTTCACCAGGGTTGCAGAGGGTTGCAACTTGGCGGCTTCTGTGTCCGGACTGTCTCCCTCCGTCACCGCGGAACGGCACTATGAGACCAACAGTCGATACGGGACCGGAGAGAAGGACCCATGGCGAAGCCGCCGGCCGGCGTGCCGCAGCGCACCACCGTCGAGGCGGCGCGGACGGCACGGATGCTGAGCGACGCCCGGCACGGCACGCTCTCCGGACAGCGCGCCCGCACCCCACCGCGCCCGGTGATCGAGGAGTCCTGGGAGCGCGCGTTACGCGGCGGGACCCACCCCGACCACGATCTGCGCACCGGACTGCTCTCCCGCGAGGAGGTCGAACGGCGGCGCGGCGCCAGCCCGTTGCGGCACGTCCTGCCGGTGCTGCGGGAGGGCCTGGTGTCGGTCGCGGACGCCGCGCACCACATCGTGCTGGTCGCCGACGACGAGGGCCGGGCGCTGTGGCGCGAGGGCAGCGCCGCCGTACTGCGCAAGGCCGACGAGGTCGGCATCGAGGTCGGCACCGACTGGCGCGAGGACGTCGTCGGCACCAACGGCGTGGGCACCCCGGCGGTCGTACGGCGGCCCGTGCAGGTCTTCGCCGGCGAGCATCTCTCGCGCGCACTGGCCGCGTTCACCTGCGCGGGCGCCCCGATCACCGACCCCAGGGACGGCCGGCTGATCGGGGTCGTCGATGTCAGCGGCCCGCTGGAGACGATGCATCCGGCGACCCTCGCCTGGGTCGACTCGGTGGCCAAACTCGCCGAGGCTCGGCTGCGGGAGCTGCATCTGACCTCGCTGGAGCGGCTGCGCGCGGTGGCGGCGCCGATCCTGCCCCGGCTCGGCGGCCAGGCGCTGGTGGTGGACCGGGACGGCTGGACGGCCGCGGTCACCGGAATGCCGTACGTGAAGCGGATCGCGTTGCCCAAGTCGCCGTCGGGGGGCTGTCGTTGGCTGCCCTCGCTCGGGCTGTGCTCGCTGGAGCCGTTGGCCGGGGGCTGGTTGGTCCGCGTCGCCGACGAGCCGGGGCCGCGCGGCGCCACCCGGATCGTCCTCGACCTCGCCCATCCGCGCCGCTGGTCGGTGACGGTGTCCGGCAGCGCGGGCTCCTGGACCCATGAACTGAGCCCCCGGCACGCCGAGTTGCTCTACCTCCTGGCCCTGCACCGGACCGGCCGCAGCGCCTCGGGCCTGGCCGAGGACATGTTCGGCGACCCGTGCCGCACGGTGACGGTCCGGGCCGAGATGTCGCGGGTACGGCGCTATCTCGGGGCGTTCCTGGAGCACCGGCCGTACCGCTTCGGCGAGGACGCGGAGGTCGAGGTGCTGCTGCCGGACGACCCGCGCGAGTTGCTGCCGCACTCCACGGCGCCGGGGGTGGCGAGGGGGCGGACGTCGGTCCACACGGCGTAGCGGACAGGTGGCGCAAATGACACGTCCGGCAGCATCTTCCGCATATTTGCAGGGTCTTACCCATGGGGCGGCCACGACTGCCGTAGCATCCCCCTACGGGCCACCCCACCTGCTCCCTGGTCAACGCACGGATCACCAGGCGCAGTTGGCTCGCCTCGGGAGGACACTTATGGGTGCACGTGGGCGACACCGTCGGCGCAAGCGGGGCAGGGCGCTGCGCGCCGTGCTGACCGGAGCCGCGCTCGGCCTCACGGCGGCCGCGACGATGATCAGCGCCTCGCAGGCGACGGTCGGTTCCGATCCCGGGGCGTTGAAGCCGCTCACCTCGGCTTCCGAGCTGGGGAAGTCGGAGCTGCGGGAGACTCTGGAGCCGCAGAAGTCCCTGGACCGGCTCGCCAGGGCGATGGGCCACCCGGTGGGTGTCGACGCCGTCCTGAAGAGCGCCGACCACACTCTGCGCGACGCCGCCGACTGCACGACCGACGAGAAGGCGACGCTGCCCGTCGAACCGGCGGCCACGCGCGCGTACTGCTGGGACAGCGGCGACGCGGCCGACCCGGCGTGGACACCCCGCTCGGTGACCACCTCGGGCGACGCCGACGAGGACGGCTGGTGGGGCTCGAACCGGGTGATCCTCTCCGGCTGGACCGCGAACACCCGCGGCCTGGCCAAGGTCGCCTTCGTGAACGCCGCGGATCCGGCCCGCCTCACCTACACCTGGGCCCTCCTCGCCGTACCGACGGACGGCGGACGCGACTACCGCGGGCTCGTCTCCAAGGTCTCCGGCATGGTCTGGTACGAGGACAAACTCCTGGTCACCACCACGAGCGGGGCCCGCGACGCCCTGTACGTGTACGACATGAACCGCATCCAGCGCACCACGGTGACCGCCTCCGCGGTCGGCCGAGTGCGGGACGGCTGGTCGGCGGCCGGGTACCAGTACGTGCTGCCGGCGGTCGGGTCGTACCGACTGGCCGGCGGCAGTTCGGCCGTACGGCCCGTGGGTCTCTCCCTGGACCGCAGCTCGGTTCCGGACAGTCTGGTCGCGAGCGGGGCCAAGCGGCTGTGGCGCTATCCCTTCAGCCGCGATCCCGCGCGGCCGGGGCTGCTCGCCACCGACTCGGCGGGGCGCGCGGTGCCCGAGGAGGCGTACGCGACGAAGGTCAGCGGCACCGGGGGCGTGCTCGCGAACGGGTCCTCCTGGTACCTGGGCGGCGCGGCCGGGACGGACGGCGGGCGCGGCTCGATGTGGCGCCAGGACACGAGTGACGCGAAGGCCACCGAGTGCGGGGCCGACGAGACGCACCGGTGCTGGAGCACGCAGAGCGACTCCCTCTCGTACTGGCAGGAGACCGGCGAGGTCTGGTCGGTGTCCGGTCGGATGCTGTTCGCGCTCCCGCTGACCTCGATCGACAGATCCCTGGGCTGATCGACAGATCGCCGGGCCGGATGATTCCCTGGCGGGCATGACGAACATCCCCGTGACCACATGGTCCCTGGAGCAGACCGACCCGAGCGACCTCCTGCCGGCCATCGCGCCGGACGGGGACGTACGGATCGCCCGCTCCGAGGTGCCCTCCCC
This sequence comes from Streptomyces xylophagus, assembly GCF_000716435.1. Lineage (GTDB taxonomy): Bacteria > Actinomycetota > Actinomycetes > Streptomycetales > Streptomycetaceae > Streptomyces > Streptomyces xylophagus. Next base: position 4,131 of record NZ_JNWO01000035.1, on the reverse strand, counting down.
CGAGTTCAGCCGTTATCTGTACGCGTCGGTGGGCGGGGACATCCTCTGGATAGACCGGCTCGGCTGGACGTTCGCGCAGTGGCAGGAGCACCTGGACCGGCCGGGCGTGGAGACCTGGGTCGTGTACGACCGGGGCACGCCCGCCGGGTACGTGGAACTGGAGCCGCAGGACGACGGCGTCGTCGAGATCGTCTACTTCGGCCTCATCCCCGCCTTCCGCGGCCGCCGCCTCGGCGGCCACCTCCTCTCCTACGGCGCCGCCCGCGCCTGGGACCTCGCGGACCGCTGGCCTCAGCTGGCCCCCACCAAGCGGGTCTGGCTGCATACGTGCAGCCTGGACGGTGTGCATGCAATGGACAACTACCAGCGCCGGGGCTTCAAGCTCTTCGACACCAAGGTCGAGGAGGTGACCGTGGTGGCCACGCCGGGCCCGTGGCCAGGGGCCTACCCGGTCTGACCTGCGCCGACAAGACGTCGTGCGCGCCTTGTGACCGATGACACCCTCGTCTCGCATGTCGAGACCAGGGTGTCCGCATGACGGACGAAGCTGGACTGTGTCCAGAACGCCGTGACACGCTTCCGTCATGTCCGGAACTGGAATTGCCTTGGTGAGTCGGCGGCACGTCGACCTCGGCCGCATGTCCAGCGCCATCTGTCCGGCGGGCTAGTCGAGCCGCAGTACCGCCGGTTTTCCCGTATCAGCCTCATACTGCGCAAAGACGCGCGCGTATGCCCGCATGCGCCCGTACGCGCAGGTCAGAGCCGATCACCCGCCTGTCCCGGAGGACGTAGAACCATGGCCGCCACGCCTGAGAACCCTGCTGCCGCAGCGCCCCGCCGCAAGGTGAGCCGTCACCGCGGCGAGGGTCAGTGGGCAGCCGGACACTTCACCCCCCTCAACGGCAACGAGCAGTTCAAGAAGGACGACGACGGTCTCAATGTGCGGACACGCATTGAGACGATCTACTCCAAGCGCGGGTTCGACTCGATCGACCCGAACGACCTCCGCGGCCGTATGCGCTGGTGGGGGCTGTACACCCAGCGCAAGCCCGGGATCGACGGCGGCAAGACCGCGATCCTGGAGCCGGAGGAGCTGGACGACAAGTACTTCATGCTGCGCGTCCGGATCGACGGCGGCCGGCTGACCACGGACCAGCTCCGCGTGATCGGCGAGATCTCGCAGGAGTTCGCGCGCGGCACGGCCGACCTCACCGACCGGCAGAACGTGCAGTACCACTGGATCCGCATCGAGGACGTGCCCGAGATCTGGAACCGCCTGGAGGCGGTCGGTCTCTCCACCACCGAGGCCTGCGGCGACACGCCCCGCGTGATCCTCGGCTCGCCCGTGGCGGGCATCGCCGAGGACGAGATCATCGACGGCACCCCGGCGATCGACGAGATCCACCGCCGGATCATCGGCAACAAGGACTTCTCGAACCTGCCCCGCAAGTTCAAGTCCGCGATCTCCGGCTCGCCGCTGCTGGACGTGGCGCACGAGATCAACGACATCGCCTTCGTCGGCGTGAACCACCCCGAGCACGGCCCCGGCTTCGACGTCTGGGTCGGCGGCGGCCTCTCCACCAACCCGAAGATCGGCCAACGCCTCGGCGCCTGGGTCCCGTTGGACGAGGTCCCGGACGTCTACGAGGGCGTCATCTCGATCTTCCGCGACCACGGCTACCGGCGACTGCGCACCCGCGCCCGCCTGAAGTTCCTGGTCGCCGACTGGGGCATCGAGAAGTTCCGCCAGATCCTCGAGGACGACTACCTGAAGCGCAAGCTCGTCGACGGCCCGGCCCCCGACCAGCCGGTCGCCCGCTGGCGCGACCACGTCGGCGTCCACCGCCAGCAGGACGGCCTGTTCTACGTCGGTTTCGCCCCGCGCGTCGGCCGCGTCGACGGCACCACGCTCACGAAGATCGCCGAGCTGGCCCAGGCGCACGGCTCGGGCCGGCTGCGCACGACGGTCGAGCAGAAGATGATCGTGCTCGATGTGGAGGAAGGGCGGATCGAGTCCCTTGTGGAGGGCCTCGAAGCGCTCGGCCTGACCGCCAAGCCGTCTCCCTTCCGGCGCGGCACCATGGCCTGCACCGGCATCGAGTACTGCAAGCTCGCGATCGTCGAGACCAAGCAGCGCGGCATCACGCTCATCGACGAACTCGAGCGCCGCATCCCCGAGTTCGACGAGCCGATCACCATCAACATCAACGGCTGCCCGAACGCCTGCGCCCGTATCCAGGTCGCGGACATCGGTCTCAAGGGCCAGTTGGTCCTCAACGACCAGGGCGAGCAGGTCGAGGGCTTCCAGGTGCACCTGGGCGGCGCCCTCGGTCTGGAGGCCGGCTTCGGCCGCAAGGTCCGTGGCCTGAAGGTCACTTCGGAGGAACTGCCCGACTACGTCGAGCGCGTCCTCACCCGGTTCCAGCAGGAGCGCGAGGACGGCGAGCGCTTCGCCACGTGGGCCACGCGCGCCAGCGAGGAGTCACTGTCGTGAGCGAGCGGGCTGCCCCCTTCTACTGCCCCTACTGCGGCGACGAGGACCTGCGTCCCAACGAGCAGGGCCATGGCGCATGGGAATGCGCGGCATGCAATCGGGCCTTTCAGCTGAAGTTCCTCGGGCTCCTCGCCCGGGGTCTCCAGCAGACCGAAGCAGGGGAAGACAAGATATGACGACGACTCAGAAAGCGCGCCCCACCGACGACTTGAAAGCCCTCGCCGAGCAGGCGGGCCGCGACCTGGAGGACGCCTCCGCGCTGGAGATCCTCCAGTGGGCGGTGAAGACCTTCGGCAAGCAGTTCTGCGTGACCTCCTCGATGGAGGACGCGGTGGTGGCCCACCTCGCCTCCCGCGCCATGCCCGGCGTGGACGTGGTGTTCCTCGACACCGGCTACCACTTCCCCGAGACCATCGGCACGCGTGACGCGGTCGAGGCCGTGATGGACGTCAACGTCATCACGCTCACCCCGCGCCAGTCGGTCGCCGAGCAGGACGCCGAGTACGGCCCCAAGCTGCACGACCGCGACCCGGACCTGTGCTGCAAGCTGCGCAAGGTCCAGCCGCTGGAGCAGGGCCTGACCAAGTACGCGGCCTGGGCGACCGGGCTGCGCCGCGACGAGTCCCCGACCCGGGCGAACACCCCGGTCGTCGGCTGGGACGAGAAGCGCCAGAAGGTCAAGGTCTCCCCCATCGCCCGCTGGACGCAGGACGACGTGGACGCCTACGTCGCCGAACACGGCGTCCTCACCAACCCGTTGCTGATGGACGGCTACGCGTCCGTCGGCTGCGCGCCCTGCACCCGTCGGGTGCTGGAGGGCGAGGACGCACGCGCCGGCCGCTGGGCGGGGCGCGGGAAGACCGAGTGCGGGCTGCACGAATGACCGCCCCCTCCACAGAAGAGACCGCCTCCACCGAAGAGCAGGAGATTCACGTGACGACCGGAGCCACCGTCTGGCTCACGGGTCTGCCGAGTGCCGGCAAGACCACCATCGCGTACGAGCTGGCCGGCCGGCTGCGCGAGGAGGGCCACCTCGTCGAGGTGCTCGACGGCGACGAGATCCGCGAGTTCATCTCGGCGGGCCTCGGCTTCAGCCGCGAGGACCGGCACACCAACGTGCAGCGCATCGGCTTCCTCGCCGAACTGCTCGCCCGCAACGGCGTCAAGGCGCTCGTCCCGGTCATCGCCCCGTACACCGACAGCCGCGAGGCCGTCCGCAAGCGGCACCAGGAGAGCGGCGCCGCCTATATCGAGGTGCATGTGGCGACCCCGGTCGACGTGTGCTCCGTACGCGACGTGAAGGGTCTCTACGCCAAGCAGGCCGCCGGTGAACTGACCGGGCTCACCGGGGTCGACGACCCGTACGAGGAGCCCGAGTCGCCGGACCTGCGGATCGAGTCGCAGCACCAGACCGTGCAGGAGTCGGCGGCGGCACTTCACGCGCTGCTCACCGAGAGGGGACTGGCATGACGGCGACCGTCGCCAAGACCGACGAGGGTACGGACACGCCGTACGCCCTCTCGCACCTGGACGCTCTGGAGTCCGAGGCGGTGCACATCTTCCGTGAGGTGGCGGGTGAGTTCGAGCGGCCGGTGATTCTCTTCTCCGGCGGCAAGGACTCCATCGTCATGCTGCAC
>NZ_JNWO01000034.1 GCF_000716435.1 Streptomyces xylophagus | reverse complement strand
GGGTGATGGGGGTTCGCGTGTGAGGGGCGGCTGCGGGTGGGTGGGGGCTGGTCGCGCAGTTCCTCGCGCCCCTTGGGGGGGTTCTGTTGCCGGGTGACTGCGGGTGGTTCGTGGTTGCTCGCGCAGTTCCTCGCGCCCCTGGAACTGGGCCTGCGTTTCGAAGGGGCGCGGGGAACTGCGCGACCAGCCACAACGCACCCGCAGCCGCCCCTCGACAGAACCCACCGAGCTCTTAGGCGGTTGCCATGACCTCCCCGTCACTGCAACGGCAACAGCTGGCCCTACGCCAACGCCGACGGCATCTGATCCAGCCGCCGCAGGATGACGCCCTCCCGCAGCGCCCAAGGACACACCTCGAGCGTCTCCACGCCGAACAGATCCATCGCGCCCTCGGCGACCATCGCGCCGGCAAGCAGTTGTTCGGCGCGGCCCTCGGAGACACCGGGGAGGACCGCGCGCTGGGCGGTGGTCATGCCGGCGAGGCGGGGGACCCAGGCCTCCAGGGACTCGCGCTTGAGCTCGCGCTGGACGTAGAGGCCGTCGGCGGAGCGGGCGGCACCGGCGAGGCGGGCGAGCTGCTTGAAGGTCTTCGACGTGGCGACCACGTGGTCGGGGGCGCCGAAACGGCTGAACTCGCCCACCGTACGGGCGATCTGGGCGCGCACATGGCGGCGCAGGGCCCTTATCGCGTCCGGTTCCGGCGGGTCCCCGGGGAGCCAGCCGGCGGTGAGGCGGCCGGCGCCGAGCGGCAGCGACACCGCCGCGTCGGGTTCCTCGTCGATGCCGTAGGCGATCTCCAGGGAGCCGCCGCCGATATCGAGGACGAGGAGCTTGCCGGCGGACCAGCCGAACCAGCGGCGGACGGCGAGGAAGGTGAGCCGGGCTTCTTCGGCGCCGGTGAGAACCTGGAGTTCGACGCCGGTCTCGGTCTGCACGCGCGCGAGGACGTCGTCCGCGTTGCTGGCCTCGCGGACGGCGGAGGTGGCGAACGGGAGGAGTTCCTCGACACCCTTGTCCTCGGCGGCCTGCAACGCCTCCTCGACGACGCCGACGAGTTTGTCGACCCCCTCGGGGCCGATCGCCCCGTCGTCGTCGAGGAGTTGGGCAAGGCGCAGTTCCACCTTGTGCGAGTGCGCGGGCAGCGGGCGCGCGCCCGGGTGTGCGTCCACCACCAGCAGATGCACCGTGTTCGATCCCACGTCGAGGACACCGAGTCTCATATACGGAACGCTACTGCCACCTGCACCTATCTCGGTCCCCGGAGCGGTGTCTGGGCCCGCCTCCGGCGACTTACCCTGGACGCGTGCCAAAGACGAAAAAGGCGAAGACCGACAAGGCGGCCAAATCACCGGGCGATTCCTCGCCAGTGAAGTCGGCCAAGCCCCAGGAGTCCCCAAAGTCACCGAAGTCACCGAAGACGTCACAGATGTCGAAGAAGGCTCTGAAAGGCGACGAGAAGGGGCTCGACTTCGCGCGCGCGTGGGTGGAGTTCCCGGATCCGGCGGACGAGGAGCAGCTCTTCCGCTGCGATCTGACATGGCTGACCTCTCGCTGGAACTGCATCTTCGGAAGCGGCTGCCAGGGCATCCAGGCGGGCCGCGCGGACGACGGGTGCTGCACCCTGGGCGCGCACTTCTCCGACGAGGACGACGAGAAACGGGTCGCCGGGCATGTGGCGAGGCTCACCCCGGACATCTGGCAGCACCACGACGAGGGCGCGAAGAACGGCTGGACCTCGGAGGACGAGGACGGCGACCGCCAGACCCGCCCCTACAAGGGCTCGTGCATCTTCCAGAACCGCCCCGGTTTCGCGGGCGGCGCGGGCTGCTCGCTGCACATCCTCGCCGTGAAGGAGGGCCGCGAACCCCTGGAGACCAAGCCGGACGTCTGCTGGCAGCTGCCGGTGCGGCGCACGTACGAGTGGATCGACCGGCCGGACGACACACGCGTGCTCCAGGTGTCGATCGGCGAGTACGACCGCAGGGGCTGGGGTCCCGGCGGCCACGACCTGCACTGGTGGTGCACGTCGGCGACCTCGGCGCACGGCGCGGGCGACCCGGTGTACGTGTCCTACCGCCCGGAGCTGACCGAGCTGATGGGCAAGGCCGGCTACGACCGCCTGGTCGAGCTGTGCGAGGAGCGCCTGGCCTCGCAACTCCCGCTGCTGGCACCGCATCCGGCGGACCCGGTCGGCTGACGGGTCAGGACGAGCTCGGGTCGCCGCCGTCGTCGGACGGCGGCGTCGAGCCTCCGGGATCGGCGGACGACGAGTCCGTCGGGGTCGGGGTGGGGTCGGCGGACGAGGGCGGCGGGTCGCTCGGTGTCGGGTCGCCCGGGGCCGTGCTCGTGGGCGTCGGGTCCGGGCCGGACGAGGGCGGACCGCCGGGGTCGGGATCCGAGGGGTGCGAGGGGTTGCCGGAGTCGGTCGGGGCGGGCGCGGTGCCGTAGCCGTCGATCGAGACGACGGCGCCGGCTGGTGAGACGGCCACGCGCGCGGTCCAGTGGCCGGAGGGCTCGCGCAGATGGTCGACGTACACCTTGATCGTCAACGACTCCCCCGGCGCCAGGGTTCCCGAGGACTGGCTGAGGTAGAGCCAGGGTGCCGCGGTGGTCGCGGACCAGCGGACCGGGGCCGTGCCGGACGCGGTGAGGGTGATGAGCGTGGTGTCGCTGCTGTTGGCGGCGGAGACGGCGAGGTGTCCGGCACCCTTCTGGCCGGCACCGGTGACGCTGATGACCTCTACAGAGACATCGTTTTTCCCGTTCTTGCCGGTCCGGCCGCCAGGACTGGTGGCTGCGTCGCCGGTGTTCTCGTAGCCGCCGCTCGCGACCTCGCCCTCCAGGCTGCCGGGCCCGTGTGCCTCGCTCGCGGTGGCGGCCCGGCCGTCGACGCCCTCGCCGGTCGGTGTGCCCCGGTAGGCGGCCCACAGGGCCAGGACAGGGGCCGCGATGACGGTGGCGACGACGGTAGTCGTGACGGCACGCGCGCGGAGACGGTCTCTTCGGGCGGCGCGGTCCTTGGGGTCCATCGGGAAACCGCGCCGGTCGAAGCGGGGTGCCGCGTTGCCCCGCGCGCGTGGGAGGTGCGCCATCGCCACGTGCAGGGCCGCGCGGGGCGCCTCCAGGACGGGCAGTTCGGCGGGCGTGACACTGGCGCCGGGCCAACTGCCGGGCACCGCGCGCTCGGCGGTACGACGGCAGCGCGGGCAGTCGTCGACGTGCCGGACGAGTTCGCGGCGCAGCGCGCTGCTGAGCACGAGCTGGTGATCGCCGGTGAGACGCGCGACGCTCGGGCAGCTCCCGGTCTCCACGACGGCGAGGGCGGCACGCGTGCGTTCCACCTCGCAGGCGGCGGAGGCCAGCAGTTCCCGGGTGGCGGCGAGGTCCATCCCGAGGACGGCGGCGACCTCGTGGGCGGCGAGCCGATGGCGCACGGCGAGTTCGAGCGCCTCGCGCTGCTCCGGGGTGGTCCCGGCGGCCTCCGGCCAGGCGAGCAGGGCGAGTTCACGCCGCCGCGACTCACGCAGCTCCTCGGATACGACAGGTTCCTCGGCCTCGACCCGGCCCACGGCGTGGGTGCCCTGACGTTTCTGCTTGGCCTCAGCCAGCTTGCGCAGACACGCCCAGCGGGCCAGCGCGTAGAGCCAGGCGCGACGGTCCCCCGCCGTCTCCGGCACACGCGCGCCCCGGCGTTCGGCCAACGCCAGCACGTCCCCCAGGGCGGCGGTCGCGGTGTCGTGGTCGCACAGCACGGACAGGCAGTACGTGAACAGGCCGTCCAGATACGGCTCGTAGCGCGCGGGCGGGCGCTGCGCCAGCGTGCGCGCCGCAGCGCGGTCGCGCGCCTCCCGATGCGCCCGGTGTGCGCCGGTGGTGCGGGTCGAGGTCTCCGGACTGCTGCTCATCACCCGTGCGACCGTAGGCGGCGGGCGATGCCCCCTTCCGCCCCCTTGAGCACTTTTAATCCGTACGGGTGAAACGATCCCTCAATAGGGGACAGGAACCCCCGCTTCCCTGGCTCGATCCCGACGCCGGTGGCCGGATACCGAACCACACCACTCCGTCCGCCGACCGCCTTGTCAGTCCCGCCGGTTACGGTTCACGCATGGCTGCCCGTACGAAGACCACCAAGGACCGTCCGTCCTACCGCTGCACCGAGTGCGGCTGGCAGACGGCCAAGTGGCTCGGCCGCTGCTCCGAGTGCCAGGCATGGGGGACGGTCGAGGAGTACGGCGCGCCCGCCGTCCGCACCACCGCCCCCGGCCGCGTCACGACATCCGCCGTACCCATCGGCCAGGTCGACGGCCGCCAGGCCACCGCACGCTCGACCGGCGTGCCCGAGCTGGACCGGGTGCTCGGCGGCGGCCTGGTCCCCGGAGCGGTGGTCCTCGTCGCGGGCGAACCGGGCGTAGGAAAGTCGACCCTGCTCCTCGACGTGGCAGCCAAGTCGGCGAGCGAAGAGCACCGCACGCTCTATGTGACAGGCGAAGAATCGGCGAGCCAGGTCCGCCTGCGCGCCGACCGCATCAAAGCGATCGACGACCACCTCTACCTCGCCGCCGAGACCGATCTGGCCACGATCCTGGGCCACTTGGACGCGGTGAAGCCCTCACTCCTGATCCTGGACTCCGTACAGACGGTGGCCTCCCCGGAGATCGACGGCGCACCCGGCGGCATGGCCCAGGTCCGCGAGGTCGCCGGCGCCCTGATCCGCGCCTCCAAGGAGCGAGGCATGTCCACCCTCCTCGTAGGCCATGTCACAAAAGACGGGGCAATCGCGGGCCCACGCCTCCTAGAACACCTGGTGGACGTGGTCCTCTCCTTCGAGGGTGACCGCCACGCACGCCTGCGCCTCGTACGGGGCGTCAAGAACCGCTACGGCACGACCGACGAGGTCGGCTGCTTCGAGCTGCACGACGAGGGCATCACTGGCCTGGCCGACCCGAGCGGCCTGTTCCTGACCCGCCGCGCGGAGCCGGTCCCCGGCACCTGCCTGACGGTCACCCTGGAAGGCCGCCGCCCTTTGGTGGCCGAAGTCCAGGCCCTCACGGTCGACTCCCAGATCCCCTCCCCCCGCCGCACCACCTCAGGCCTGGAAACCTCCCGCGTCTCGATGATGCTCGCGGTCCTGGAACAACGAGGCAGAATCAGCGCTCTCGGCAAGCGAGACATCTACTCCGCAACGGTCGGCGGCGTAAAACTCTCAGAACCGGCGGCAGATCTGGCCATCGCCCTCGCCCTGGCCTCCGCGGCGAGCGACACCCCCCTCCCCAAGAACCTGGTCGCGATCGGCGAAGTGGGCCTCGCGGGCGAGGTCAGACGGGTCACGGGCGTCCAGCGCAGGCTCTCCGAAGCACACCGCCTGGGCTTCACCCACGCCCTCGTTCCGGGCGACCCGGGCAAGATCCCGGCCGGCATGAAGGTCCTCGAAGTAGCCGACATAGGAGACGCTCTCCGGGTCCTTCCGCGCTCCCGTAAGCGAGAGGCCCCACGGGACGACGAGGACCGCCGGTAGACTTTGCCCTGGTCTCGCCCGTCCATGCGAACAGAGTGTGCGAAACGGGAGCACCAGAAGAACCTGCGACCCGAGGAGTGCAGTGGCAGCCAACGACCGGGCGTCAGCTCCCGGAAAGTCCGGCGGGAGCTCCGGTGCCGATGGCCTGATGCGCGCCTCCCTGAGCGCCGTGGCACCCGGCACGGCCCTGCGCGACGGCCTGGAACGAATCCTCCGCGGCAACACGGGAGGACTCATCGTGCTCGGCTCCGACAAGACCGTAGAAGCGATGTGCACCGGCGGTTTCATCCTGGACGTGGAGTTCACGGCCACCCGCCTGCGCGAACTCTGCAAGCTGGACGGCGGCATCGTAGTGTCGTCCGACCTCTCGAAGATCCTCCGAGCGGGCGTCCAACTGGTCCCCGACCCCAACATCCCCACCGAAGAGACAGGCACCCGGCACCGCACCGCCGACCGGGTCAGCAAACAAGTCGACTTCCCCGTCGTTTCCGTCTCCCAGTCAATGCGCCTGATCGCCCTCTACGTGGACGGCCAGCGCCGCGTCCTGGAGGACTCGGCAGCGATCCTCTCCCGAGCGAACCAGGCCCTCGCCACCCTGGAGCGCTACAAGCTCCGCCTGGACGAGGTGGCGGGAACGTTGTCAGCCCTCGAGATCGAGGACCTGGTAACAGTCCGAGACGTCTCGGCAGTGGTCCAACGCCTGGAAATGGTCCGCCTGATCGCCACAGAGATCGCGGAATACGTAGTCGAACTAGGCACAGACGGCCGCCTGTTGGCCCTCCAACTCGAGGAACTGATCGCAGGCGTAGAACCGGAACGCGAACTGGTAGTACGCGACTACGTCCCCGAACCCACGGCCAAACGCTCCCGCACGGTGGACGAGGCCCTGGCCGAACTGGACGCCCTCTCCCACGCGGAACTCCTAGAACTCCCCACCGTGGCCCGCGCCTTGGGCTACACAGGCTCCCCCGAGGCCCTCGACTCGGCGGTCTCCCCCCGCGGCTTCCGCCTCCTGGCCAAGGTCCCGCGCCTCCCCGGCGCGATCATCGACCGCCTGGTGGAGCACTTCGGCGGCCTACAAAAACTCCTGGCAGCAAGCGTCGACGACCTCCAAACAGTCGACGGCGTAGGCGAAGCAAGGGCAAGAAGCGTACGAGAGGGCCTGTCCCGCCTGGCGGAATCGTCAATCCTGGAGCGCTACGTCTAACCCCCGCCGCCAGTCAGTCACTAGCCAGAACAAACGAGATCTGCGCCTTGGCGAACCCAGAAGCCTGAGCCTCGACCAAATAGGTCCCAGCCCCAGCCGAACCAGCCGGCGGAGTAGCGCACTCAGGCGCACTCGGCTTGCGATCCCACTTCAACGTGTAGGTGACGCTGCTCCCCGCAGACACCCGGTAGTACACACTTCCAGCACTCTTCGGACAATCAGCGGACGACCAATACCCGGAACTGCTTCCCGCCTCCGTGATCGTCAACACCGCACTCTTGGGCCCGAGATCAACCTTGCAGTCACTGCTCGACGAGTTCTTGGCGGTCAGCACAAAAGTAGGCACCTGATCCGGCGAGTAAGAGTTGTGCAGACTACGCAGACTCAACTGCACAGCACTGGCAGTGCAGTTCGGGAGGGTCGAATCGGCAGGCACCGTAGTCCCTGTACTCGTACCACCGTTGGACCCACCAGCGGAGCCAGTACCACCACTACCGCTGCCGGTCTCGGCCCCACCGGAACCACCGGAGTCACTGTCACCTGATCCCGCACTCGAACCAGAACCACTACCACCGCTGCTGCCCGACTCATCACGTCCGCCGGGGTGTTGACTGATCGCGGGACCAGATCCCGACGGCCCAGCAGTGATCGTAGGGGCGGGCGTCTTACCGTTCTTCGCCCCATCCGCACCGTTCTTACCGCCCCCGCCACCCGACGTGACGATCCAGGTGATCAGCAGTGCCAACAGGGCGACCACGGACACCATGAGGACCCTCCGTCGCCAATAGATGGAGGAGGGAAGCGGCCCGACCGGATTGCGCAGAGATCCCACGGCGCAAACTGTACGAGAGATCGGCGAGTTACCTCGCCCCACCCGCCGCCCCAGCCCCAACTTTTCCGGATCATCATCCCGGTAAGGGAGTTGTGGAGCGGGCAGTCGGCCGCGTACGGCGAGAAGGGGCCGTGTCGGGGGGTGTCCGCCCGCAGCGGTTGGCGCGTCAACACGAGCACGTTGGTAGGCAACCGATTCCGCGCCGTTCCGAGGACGGACACCCCCCGGCGCGGCCCCGACCCACCACCAAACCGCGGGCGAACCACCCCGCACCCGCACCCACCGGACCGGCCGCACATGGCAGGATCGGATGGCCATGACTGCGCCCACGAAGCCCCCGCACAGCACATCCGCCACCACACCGGACGGCACCGCACCCGACGGAGCCCATCTCCACACCCCCGTCATCGACTGGTTCGAAGACAACGCCCGCGACCTCCCCTGGCGTCACCCCGACGCCGGCCCCTGGGGCGTGATGGTCAGCGAGTTCATGCTCCAGCAGACCCCGGTCAACCGAGTCCTCCCCGTATACGAACAGTGGCTCGCCCGCTGGCCCCGCCCCGCCGACCTCGCCGAGGACGCCCCCGGCGAAGCGGTCCGCGCCTGGGGCCGCCTCGGCTACCCCCGCCGCGCGCTGCGCCTGCACGGCGCCGCCACCGCCATAACGGAACGGCACGGCGGCGACGTCCCCACCGACCACGCCCAACTCCTCGCCCTGCCCGGCATCGGCGAATACACGGCAGCCGCCGTCGCGTCCTTCGCGTACGGCCAGCGCCACGCCGTCCTGGACACGAACGTCCGCCGCGTGTTCGCGCGCGCGGTCACCGGCGTCCAGTTCCCCCCGAACGCCACCACCGCGGCCGAACGCAAGCTGGCCCGCGCCCTGCTCCCCCAGGACGAGCACACCGCCGCACGCTGGGCCGCGGCCTCCATGGAACTGGGCGCACTCGTCTGCACGGCGAAGAACGAGACATGCCACCGCTGCCCGATCAGCGCCCAGTGCGCCTGGAACCTGGCAGGCAAGCCCGACCACGAGGGCCCGGCCCGCCGCGCCCAGACATACGCGGGCACGGACCGCCAGGTACGCGGCAAGCTCCTCGCCGTACTCCGCGAAGCGCACACGCCCGTCCCGCAGTCGGCACTGGACCGGGTGTGGCACGAACCGGTGCAGCGGGCCAGGGCCTTGGACGGCCTGGTGGCGGACGGACTGGTGGAGCCCCTTCCAGACGGCCTGTACCGACTCCCTACCACCCGCACCTGACACACGGTCACTTCACAGACAGAAGACGGCCCCACAGCCCACACCCAGCTCCCGTAACACTCCCGCACTGCCTCTGCAGGTCCCAAATCACCCCACACCCACCCCAACCACCCAGCCCCCTTACCCCAGACCTACTTCCGTTACACAACCGACGGACAGCCGAGCGCTCCCCGCAGGCTGCTCCGCACAGGGCCGTGACAACCCCTCCGTAGCTTCATTGCTGTGCCGCAGACCGGCGGGACACAGCAGAGAACAACCGGCAGCAGGTGGGTCGGAAACGGGGATGGAGGCGGTTGATCATGGCGCAGGGCGAGGTGCTCGAATTCGAGGAGTACGTCCGCACCCGACAGGACGCGCTGCTGCGCAGCGCCCGCCGGCTGGTGCCGGACCCGGTCGACGCCCAGGACCTGCTCCAGACGGCACTCGTACGGACGTACGGCCGCTGGGAGACCATCGAGGACAAGCGCCTCGCGGACGCGTACCTGCGCCGCGTCATGATCAACACGCGGACCGAGTGGTGGCGGGCCCGCAAGCTCGAGGAGGTCCCCACCGAGCAGCTGCCGGACGCGAGCGTCGACGACGCGACCGAGCAGCACGCGGATCGGGCGCTTCTTATGGACATCATGAAAGTTCTCGCACCGAAACAGCGCAGTGTTGTCGTCCTGCGACACTGGGAGCAGATGTCCACAGAAGAGACGGCCGCGGCCCTGGGCATGTCGGCCGGTACGGTCAAGAGCACGCTGCACCGGGCGCTCGCCCGGCTCCGGGAGGAGCTGGAGGCCCGCGACCTGGACGCACGCGCGCTGGAGCGTGAGGAGCGGGAGCGTTGCGCGGCCTGAGCGACAACACCCCTGGGCCCGGGCTGAGCAGCACCCCCGGGCCCAGCAGGGTGCGCGGAAGCCTGGAGGCGGCGTTCACGGCGATGGCCGTGCTCGCCGCCCTCGCCCTTTTGGTGTCCGGCTGCGCCACCGGCGGCACCGGCGCCCGTGACGAGGGCCCGGCACACTCCGACTCGGTGGCGGGCGTCGCGGAGGCCAAGTCCCCCTCGCCCTCCGCGACCGCCGACGACCACGTGGACGCGGTCAAACTCGTCATGGACGACCCGAAGGTCTCCTCGGAGGTCAAGCACGAGCTGAAGCCGTGCGTCGCCGACGAGTACGCGGTCGACGTGTCGTACGGCGTACTGACCGGAGGCACGGTCAACGACGTCGTCGTCAACGTGATGACCTGCGGCGACGCGGTCGGCATCGGCTCGTACGTGTATCGCGCGACGGGTGGGACGTACGAGAATGTGTTCAAGGCCGAGGAACCCCCGGTCTACGCGGAGATAGACCGCGGCGATCTGGTCGTCACCAAGCAGGTGTACGAGAAGGGCGACCCGGTGTCGAGTCCCTCCGGGGAGAACGTGATCACGTACCGCTGGACCGCGGGCCGTTTCGTGCAGGAGTACAGCACCCACAACGAGTACAGCAACGCGGTCGGGGGCGACGCGTCACCCGCCCCGAGCGGAAACTGACCGGAACCTGATCGGAACCGACCGAACCGATCGGAACCGACGAGAACCCGAGCGGAGACCGATTCGATCGGCCGGAGACCGAACCGATCGGGCGAGGACAGAACCGATCGGACGCCCCGAACCGATCCTTCAGTGAACGCGGACGCCGCTTCGGGCGTCCCATGCTTGAGAACGACCCACACGAGGACTGAGAGCACCGGGATGGCAGACCAGACCCACGTCCTGTTCGTCGAGGACGACGACGTCATCCGCGAGGCCACCCAACTCGCCCTGGAGCGGGACGGCTTCGCGGTCACGGCGATGCCCGACGGGCTGTCGGGCCTGGAGGCGTTCCGGGCGAACCGCCCCGACATCGCACTGCTCGACGTCATGGTCCCCGGCCTGGACGGCGTGAGCCTGTGCCGCCGTATCCGGGACGACTCGACCGTGCCGGTGATCATGCTGTCGGCGCGCGCGGACTCGATCGACGTGGTGCTCGGCCTGGAGGCGGGCGCGGACGACTACGTCACGAAGCCCTTCGACGGTGCCGTCCTGGTCGCCCGCATCCGCGCGGTGCTGCGCCGCTTCGGCCACGCGAGCGGCAACGACCGTACGGCGGACGCGGAGGCGGCCCCGGTGGGCGGCGGGGTGCTCACCTTCGGCGACCTGGAGATCGACACCGAGGGCATGGAGGTGCGCAAGGCCGGCCAGCCGGTGGCACTGACCCCGACCGAGATGCGCCTGCTCCTGGAGTTCTCCTCGGCGCCGGGCACGGTCCTGTCCCGCGACAAGCTTCTGGAGCGCGTGTGGGACTACGGCTGGGGCGGTGACACCCGGGTCGTGGACGTCCATGTGCAGCGGCTGCGGACGAAGATCGGCCAGGACCGGATCGAGACGGTCCGCGGCTTCGGCTACAAGTTGAAGGCCTGAGCAGGGGTATGCGGGGGAATTCTCGGCGCAGGGTGCCTGCGTTCATGGAGAGCGCGGGCATTCGTACGGGCCTGCGGTGGAAGCTCAGCGCGGCGATCGCGCTGGTCGGCACGCTGGTCGCGATCGCGCTCAGTCTGGTCGTGCACAACGCGGCCCGGGTCTCGATGCTGGACAACGCGCGCGACCTCGCGGATGAGCGCGTCCAGATCGCCCAGCGCAACTACGAGCTGTCCGGGCGGCCGAACTTCCCCAGCATCAAGATCGACGACCCTAGCCTGCCGCCGGCGCTGCGCGAGAAGGTCGCGGAGGGCCGCCGGGCCACCTACGTCACCGACCGGCCGCACGGCGTGCCGGACATCTGGGCGGCCGTACCGCTCAAGGACGGCCATGTGATGTCCCTGCACACCGGGTTCACCGACCGCAGCACGGACATCCTCAAGGACCTCGACCAGGCCCTGGTGATCGGCTCGATCGCGGCCGTGCTCGGCGGCAGCGCGCTCGGTGTCCTGATCGGCGGCCAGCTCTCGCGCCGGCTGCGCAAGGCGGCCGCCGCCGCGAACCAGGTCGCCAAGGGCGAGACGGACGTACGGGTGCGGGACGCGATCGGGGGGGTCGTACGGGACGAGACCGACGACCTCGCGCGCGCGGTGGACGCGATGACGGACGCGCTGCAACAGCGACTTGAAGCCGAACGCCGGGTCACCGCGGACATCGCACACGAACTGCGCACCCCGGTGACGGGCCTGCTGACAGCGGCCGAACTGCTCCCACCCGGCCGCCCCACGGAGCTGGTCCTGGACCGCGCGAAGGCGATGCGCACGCTCGTCGAGGACGTCCTGGAGGTAGCCCGTCTCGACGGAGCCTCCGAGCGGGCCGAGTTGCAGGACATCATGCTGGGCGACTTCGTGAGCCGCCGGGTGATCGCGAAGGACCCGGACGCGGTGGTGCACGTAGTGCACGAGTCGGAGGTGACGACGGACCCGCGCCGCCTGGAACGCGTCCTGTTCAACCTGCTCGCCAACGCGGCCCGGCACGGCAAGCCGCCGATCGAGGTCTCGGTCGAGGGCCGGGTCATCCGGGTCCGCGACCACGGCCCCGGCTTCCCCGAGGAACTCCTCGCGGAGGGCCCGAGCCGCTTCCGCACCGGCAGCAAGGACCGCGCGGGCCACGGCCACGGACTCGGCCTGACCATCGCGGCCGGCCAGGCCCGCGTCCTCGGCGCCCGCCTGACCTTCCGCAACGTACGGCCCGCGGGCGCCCCGGACCACATCCCGGCGGAGGGCGCGGTCGCCGTGCTGTGGCTGCCGGAGCACGCGCCGACAAGCACGGGCAGCTATCCGATGCTGCCGTAGCCCTGCCGGGCGGGAACGGGGCCGGAGCCGGGCGGGAACTGGTCGGGAGCTGAGCCGGAGCCGGGCGGGAACCGGACCGGAACCAGGCGGAAGCCGGGCGCGAGATGAGCCCAAGCCTGGCGGGAACCGGGCCGCAGCCCGGCCGGAACTGAGCCGGAACTGAGCCCGAGTCGGCCGGGAACCGGGCCGGAACCAGGCCGAAGCCGGGCGCGAGATGAGCCCAAGCCTGGCGGGAACCGGGCCGCAGCCCGGCCGGAACTGAGCCCGAGCCTGGACGGCGCCGGGCCGAAGCCGGGCCGGCACTGAGCCCGAAGCCGGGCCGAAGCTGAGCCGAAGCCGGGCGCGAGCTGAGCCGGAGCCGGCGGGAGCCGGGCGGGAACCGGGCGGGAACCGGGCCCAAGTCGTTCGCACCCCCGCGCTCGCGACACCTCCCGCACGCCCACGGCCCCGGATGTGCTCCCCCTTCTCACGTGCCGGCGCCCACTCACATGCCGGCGCCCACTCACGCGCTCGCCCCCACTCCCGCTCCCGCTCAGGCGCAGGCGCAGGCGCAGGCAATACCCGCACGCCCAGGCCCCTTCACCTACTCACGCCCCACAGGCCCTCGCCCCCAACACACCCGCCCCTCACGTGCTCGCCACCATGACCTCCTCCCCCCGGGACGGCCCCGTCCCCTCTCCCCACCCCGCGAAGTAACGTCCCGCGAGATCAGCAGCCGACACGTGCCGCACCTCCCGGAACCCGCACTCCCGCCCCAGCTCCAGCACCTGCTCCGGGGTGAAGAAGCTCAGGAACGGTGTGCCCGCGGCACGAGCGCCCCGCACCGCGACCTCCAACTGGGCGCGCTGCTCCGGCTCCACGTCGTCCACCGGCCGGAGAAACGTGGTCACCAGGGTGGAGCCCGGGGCGAGCCCGGCGACGAGGCGGAACAAAGAGCTGATCGCGTCCGGGGTGAGATACATGATGACGCCGGTCGCGGCCACCACGGCGGGCCGCCCCGCGTCGAACCCGGCGGCGGCCAACTGCCCCCACCAGTCCCCCTCGAAGTCCACCGGCACGAACCGCAGCCAGTCCGGCAGCGCGTACCCCAACTCGGTCAGCCGCCGCCGCTTCCAGGCCTGCGTGCCGGGCTGCTCGACCTCGAACACCCGGAGTTTCGCGCCCAGTTCGGCCCGCCGCTGGGCGAAGGTGTCGAGACCGGCGCCAAGGACGACGTACTGCTCCACCCCCTTCCCGGCCTCCTCCACCACCACGTCCTCGACGAACCGGGCCCGCGCCACGATCGACGCGCGGATACGGCGCGTGGCGTCGACGTCCATGTCGGGACGCTCCCGCCACCCGTCCCCGGGGTCCACGAGCCGCAGCCCGACCTCGTCCTCGATGACATGCGGCGCCGGATCCGCCTGGACATGCAGGGCCCGCCACAGGGCGACGCGCACCGCAGTATGGTCCGGCGCGGTCTCGACTTCCGCCCCCATCCCCGCTCCCATCCCCGCCCCCGGCTCCTGACTCATCCGAAGTCCTTGGAGAAATCGAGTTCCTCGCTGCGCTCGGTCAGCGAGTACCAGTTGCCGCTGTCGTCACGGAAGATCGCCTCGATGCCGTACGGCCGCTCCGTCGGTTCCTGGAGGAACTCGACCCCGCGCGCCTTGAAGGTCGCGTAGTCACCGCGGCAGTCGTCGGTACGGAACGCCCCGGCGCCCAGCACGCCCTTACTGACCAGCTTCTTCAACGCCTCGGCGGACTCGGGGTCGAGACCCGGGCCGTCCAGGCTCATCAGCGCGAGCTCGACACCCGGCTGGTTCTTGGCGCCCACGGTGACCCACTTCATGTCACCCATCGCGATGTCGTCGCGGACCTCGAAGTCCAGTTTCTCGGTGAAGAAGGCCTTGGTGCGCTGTTGGTCGAAGGTCCACACGGTGGTGATGCCCAGCCCCTGGATCATGGCTCCGCTCTCCTGTCGGACGAGGTCGAAATCGGGTCGGCTTCCTGTTCCTCACCGTAGGCAGGCCGGACATCGCGACGCTTCTTCAAAGTTGCGGTGGGAAAACCGCCGGCCCAGAGCATCGCGTAGCACCCCGGGATGAGCGCGGCCCCCCGTCCCACATGCTTGCCCCGGTACTCGCTCGGCGTCAGCCCGGTCCGCGCCTTGAACCGCGCCGAAAAGCTGCCGAGACTGCTGAACCCGACCAGATGGCAGATCTCCGTGACCGAGAGATCGGCGCTGCGCAGCATCTCCTCGGCCCGCTCGATACGGCGATGCGTGAGGTACTGGCCGGGAGTCTCGCCGTAGGCCTCCTTGAAGGCCCGGATGAAGTGGTACCGCGAATATCCGGCATGCGCAGCCACCGCAACCAGATCGAGCTCCGGCTCGGCCCAGTCCCGGTCCATGGCGTCTTTGGCGAGACGCAACTGCCGCATTTTGTCCATGCGACCGATGGTGACACGGCCCACTGACAACGGCCCCGACGAGCATCCACCGGCCGGCACCCACCAGCCCGTCCGGCGTTTGAGGACGAGGCCGTTCAGGCCGAAGCGGGGTCTGGGGGCGCAGCCCCCAGGGCGGGGTCGAAGGGGCGGCAGCCCCTGGTGATGGGACGGGTAGGGGCGGCGGGGGCGAGAAAACACAAAGAAGGCCCCCCGTGGCGGACACCGACCGGGGGACCTTCAGCTCACTGCGGGCAGATCAGACGGCCTCGACAATCGAAGCCGGCGCCACCGCCTCCGCCCCTTCGCCAGGCTTAGGCGCAGCCGACCCCGCCCCCTTCAGCGGAACCTCCTTCACGAACACCGCCGCCACCAACGCGACCACAGCAACCACCGCTCCCAGCAGGAACGCGGAGTGCGTACCGGCCGACACCGCGTGCTGGTAAGCCTCCCGCGCCGCCGCCGGCAACTTCGCCAGGCTCTTCGCGTCGAGCTGGGCGGACTGCTCGGTCACCTTCGAGCCCAGCGCACCGGCCCGCTGGACCATGACGTCCTGGACCCGGTGGTTGAACAGCGCGCCCATGATGGCGACACCGAAGGACGAGCCGAGCGTGCGGGACAGCGTGCTCGTGGAGGACGCGACGCCCATGTCCTTCATCTCGACGCTGTTCTGCGCGACCAGCATGGTGATCTGCATCAGGCAGCCCATGCCGAGCCCGACGACGGCCATGAACACACCGGACATGAACCGCGTCGTGTCCGTGTCCATGGTCGACAGCAGGTACAGGCCGACGACCATCAGGACGCTGCCCGCGACCGGAAACACCTTGTACTTACCGGTGTTGGTGGTCACCCGCCCCGCGACCATCGAGGTCACGAGCATCGCGCCGAGCATCGGCAGCAGCAACAGGCCCGAGTTGGTCGCGGACGCGCCCTGTACGGACTGCTGGTACAGCGGCAGGAACAGGGTCGCGCCGAACATCACGAAGCCGGTGATGAAGCCGATGATCGCCATCAGGCTGAAGTTGCGGCTGCGGAAGATGTGCAGCGGTACGACCGGCTCGACGGCCTTGGTCTGCCAGAACACGAACCCGACGAGCGCGGCCACACCGAGGCCGATCAGCTCCATGATCCGCACGGAGCTCCAGGCGTACTGCGAGCCGCCCCACGTGGTGACGAGCACGATCGAGGTGATGCCGACGGTCAGCAGTCCGGCGCCGAGGTAGTCGATCTGCGCCTGCGCGCGCTTCTTCGGCAGGTGCAGTACGACACTGATCGCGGCGAGCGCGACCACACCGAGCGGCAGGTTGATGTAGAAGGACCAGCGCCAGCCCCAGTTGTCGGTGATGGTGCCGCCGACCAGCGGTCCGCCGATCATCGCGAGCGCCATGACGCCGGCCATCATGCCCTGGTACTTGCCGCGCTCACGCGGCGGGATGAGGTCGCCGATGATCGCCATGACGCCGACCATCAGACCGCCGGCACCGAGACCCTGGATGGCCCGGAAGCCGATCAGCTGCCCCATGTCCTGCGCCATGCCGCTCATCGCGGAGCCGATCAGGAAGATCACGATCGAGGTCATGAAGGCGCCCTTGCGCCCGTACATGTCACCGAGCTTGCCCCACAGGGGCGTCGAGCTGGCCGTGGCGAGCGTGTACGCGGTCACGACCCACGACAGGTGCTCCAGCCCGCCCAGCTCACCGACGATCGTCGGCATCGCCGTACCCACGATCATGTTGTCGAGCATCGCGAGCATCATGGTGATCATCAGGGCGAGCAGGACGACCCGCACGCTCCTGGGCTGTTTCTCGGTCTCCCCCGGCCCGGTTTCCACCGTCTGTGTGTCCGCCATCGTTCCCACTCCCCTAGCTACCGCTGGATACCGCCACCGTCCGGCCACTTACTTGCCGCCCGGCTAGTTGACTACACTCAGGGAAAGTAGACCCGTAACTAGCCGGGCGTCAAGTAAGTTTGCTGGAGCATGAAACGGATGGGCGGCACCATGGACGGCACCAAGCGGCAACGTCGCGGAGACACCCGCCAGCGCATCCAGGACGTCGCGCTCGAACTCTTCGCGGAGCAGGGCTACGAGAAGACCTCGCTGCGCGAGATCGCCGAGCACCTGGACGTCACGAAGGCGGCGCTCTACTACCACTTCAAGACCAAGGAAGAGATCCTCGTCAGCATCTTCGAGGACCTGACGAAGCCGATCGAGGACCTCATCGAGTGGGGCCGAGACCAGCCGCACACCCTGGAGACCAAGCAGGAGATCGTACGGCGCTACGCCGTCGCGCTCGACGGCGCGACCCCGCTGTTTCGCTTCATGCAGGAGAACCAGGCGACGGTACGGGACCTGCGCATCGGCGAGCGCTTCAAGGAGCGCATGCGCGGCCTCCGGGAGATCATGATCGACCCGGAGACGAGCCTGGTCGACCAGGTCCGTTCCCTCAGCGCGATCTTCACGCTGCACGCCGGGATGTTCGCCGTGCAGGACCTCGAAGGCGACCCCGAGGACAAGCGCAAGGCCGTCCTGGAGGTCGCCACCGACATGATCACGCAGGCTCACGCGGGCACGAAGGCCCCGTAGCGGCTGCTCAGACAGTCACACCCTTGCCGCGCAGGAACGCGACCGGGTCTATGGCCGAGCCGTAGTTGGCGGTCGTACGGATCTCGAAGTGCAGGTGCGGGCCGCTGGAGTTGCCGGTGTTGCCGGACAGGGCGATGTGCTGCCCGGTGCTGACGACCTGGCCGACCTTCACGTCGATGCGCGAGAGGTGGGCGTACTGCGAGTAGGTGCCGTTGCCGTGCTTGATGACGATGGCGTTGCCGTACGCGGCTCCGTCACCGGCACCGTTGCCGCCGGCCTTGACGACGGTCCCGCCGTGCGCGGCGACGACGTTGGTACCGCTGGCCACGGCGAAGTCCTGCCCACTGTGGGTGGACTGCCACATGCTGCCGGCCTGGGCGAAGCTCGCGGACAGCGTGTACTTCTTCACCGGGTCGACCCAGGAGGCGGCGGTCTTCGCGCTGACGGCCTTCGGCGCGACGCTCGCGGTGGCGGCGCTCGCGACCCCGGTGCCCAGCACGGCGGTGGCTCCCAGCCCGACGGCCATGACGGCCACCCGGGTGCGGAGCGAGGACGTACGGGAAGAACGGGACGTGGCGCGCTGGAACATCGAAACCTCACGGGGACGGGGACAGAAAAGTCACCCGGCACGCATACGGCCGCCGGATGACACGTTCATTGGTAACCCCGGACCCCCCGGACCCCCAAACCACCCTTCTACGACGCAATCTAGTACTTCACCGCAAAACTTCCGCTTCCTTGACAGAGCACCTGTTGGGTATGAATCGCCCCCCGGACGGCAAAACGCCCTATCGGGTTCCATCGATCCTCACCCGAAAAGTCCCATTTACCCCGATCGGGGCTCACGACTACCCGCCCTAGTAGGGGCCGAATAGCCTGTGCGGCTTGTCACCGGCCGCGGCGCTCGCCACGCATCACCATGTGACGCAGACCCCTATACACCTACCGTTCAGTAACCTTACGGTTCCCCTCACGCCACCCTCGCCCGCGACCATGCCTTCTGCACCGACCGGCCGCGCACAGACGTGAGAGGAACCCCACCCCATGACGAGACGACGCCCCTGGGCTCGCCGTACCGCCATAGTCGCCGTATCCGCGGCCGCCCTCGCGACACTGACCGTCCCCGCAGAGGCCGCGACGACGGCCAGCACCACTGCTACGGCAACCGTCGACTACACCACCTGGCAGCAGGACTGCCAGACGGTGATGAACCAGGCGCTGCCCTACCTGAAGCAGCGGATCGCGGCCACGAAGCCCGGTGAGAAGCAGGCGATCGTCTTCGACATCGACAACACCACCCTGGAGACCGACTTCGGCTTCAGCTGGCCGCAGCCGGCCAACAAGCCGGTGCTCGCGGTCGCCAAGTACGCCCAGGAGCACGGCGTTTCACTGTTCTTCGTCACGGCCCGCCCGGGGATCATCTACCTGCCGACCGAGTACAACCTCGAACACGACGGCTACGACGTCGACGGCCTCTACGTCCGCGGCCTCCTCGACCTCTTCAAGGACGTCGCCGACTACAAGACGGCCCAGCGCACCGCGATCGAGAACAAGGGCTACACGATCATCGCGAACATCGGCAACAGCGCCACCGACCTGTCGGGCGGCCACGCCGAGAAGACGTTCAAACTGCCGGACTACGACGGCCAGTTGTCGTAGCCCGTTGGGCTCCGGATGCCCCCGGCGCGGGCCTGGTCGACAGACCAGTCCGCCTCCGAGGGCGAGAGACGCACCCTGACGGAGAAGGACGTCCACCAGCTCGCCGACCGCCTGGTCGCGCGGGCGGTGGGCTCCCCCGGCGAAGCGCCCTTCCCCCTCGACGAACAACCCGCGGCGACCTGGACAACGCCCATCTGCCCTGCGGAATCCCTTCCTGCACGGGCCGAAGGGTCCCCCTCGTCCATTACGCCGCTCTCTTCCCCACCGCCGAAATAACCGATAACCGCCTCTGTCCTGAGCCCTCACACATGCGAAAGGGGCCGGTGCCCAAAAGCACCGACCCCTTCCCAGCCGTAAAGCCCAAACCGCTGAGCCTTACGCCTCCTTGCTCAAATTCGGACCCGCGCCACCCGCGGCCGCGTCCTCGATCGGCGGAACATCCGGCAGCGCCGACTTCTCCTCACCCCGGAAGGTGAAGGTCTTCGCGTCGCCCTCGCCCTCGACGTCCACGACCACGATGTGACCGGGGCGCAGCTCGCCGAAGAGGATCTTCTCCGACAGCGTGTCCTCGATCTCGCGCTGGATCGTGCGACGCAGCGGACGCGCGCCCAGCACCGGGTCGTAACCCTTCTTGGACAGCAGTTCCTTCGCGGCCGAGGAGAGCTCGATGCCCATGTCCCGGTCCTTGAGGCGCTCGTCGACCTTGCCGACCATGAGGTCGACGATCTTGAGGATGTCCTCCTGGGTGAGCTGCGGGAAGACGACGACGTCGTCCACACGGTTGAGGAACTCGGGGCGGAAGTGCTGCTTGAGCTCGTCCGAGACCTTGTTCTTCATGCGCTCGTAGTTGGACTTCGTGTCACCCGTGGCCGCGAAACCAAGGTTGAAGCCCTTGGAGATGTCCCGCGTGCCGAGGTTGGTCGTCATGATGATGACCGTGTTCTTGAAGTCCACGACCCGGCCCTGGGAGTCGGTCAGGCGACCGTCCTCCAGGATCTGGAGAAGGCTGTTGAAGATGTCCGGGTGGGCCTTCTCGACCTCGTCGAAGAGGACGACCGAGAACGGCTTGCGACGGACCTTCTCCGTGAGCTGGCCGCCCTCTTCGTAGCCCACGTATCCGGGGGGCGAACCGAAGAGACGGGAGACCGTGTGCTTCTCGCTGAACTCCGACATGTCGAGGGAGATCAGCGCGTCCTCGTCACCGAAGAGGAACTCCGCTAGAGCCTTCGACAGCTCCGTCTTACCGACACCGGACGGGCCGGCGAAGATGAACGAACCACCGGGACGCTTGGGGTCCTTGAGGCCCGCACGCGTACGACGGATCGCCTTCGAGAGCGCCTTGACGGCGTCCTTCTGGCCGATGACCCGCTTGTGGAGCTCGTCCTCCATGCGCAGGAGTCGCGAGGACTCCTCCTCGGTGAGCTTGAAGACCGGGATGCCGGTGGCGGTCGCGAGGACCTCGGCGATCAGCTCGCCGTCGACCTCGGCGACGACGTCCATGTCGCCGGCCTTCCACTCCTTCTCCCGCTTGGCCTTGGCGGCCAGGAGCTGCTTCTCCTTGTCGCGGAGGGAGGCGGCCTTCTCGAAGTCCTGCGAGTCGATCGCGGACTCCTTGTCGCGGCGGACGCCCGCGATCTTCTCGTCGAACTCGCGCAGGTCCGGCGGCGCGGTCATCCGGCGGATGCGCATCCGGGAGCCGGCCTCGTCGATCAGGTCGATCGCCTTGTCCGGGAGGAAGCGGTCCGAGATGTACCGGTCGGCCAGCGTGGCGGCCTGCACGAGGGCCTCGTCCGTGATGGAGACACGGTGGTGCGCCTCGTAGCGGTCGCGCAGACCCTTGAGGATCTCGATGGTGTGCGGCAGGGACGGTTCCGCGACCTGGATGGGCTGGAAGCGGCGCTCGAGAGCGGCGTCCTTCTCCAGGTGCTTGCGGTACTCGTCCAGCGTCGTCGCACCGATGGTCTGCAGCTCACCGCGGGCCAGCATCGGCTTCAGGATCGAAGCGGCGTCGATGGCGCCCTCGGCGGCACCCGCACCGACCAGCGTGTGCAGCTCGTCGATGAACAGGATGATGTCGCCGCGGGTGCGGATCTCCTTGAGGACCTTCTTCAGGCGCTCCTCGAAGTCACCGCGGTAGCGGGAGCCGGCGACCAGCGCGCCGAGGTCCAGGGTGTAGAGGTGCTTGTCCTTGAGGGTCTCGGGCACCTCGCCCTTGACGATGGCCTGCGCGAGACCTTCGACGACGGCGGTCTTGCCGACGCCGGGCTCACCGATCAGGACCGGGTTGTTCTTGGTGCGGCGGGACAGCACCTGCATGACCCGCTCGATCTCCTTCTCGCGCCCGATGACCGGGTCGAGCTTGGACTCACGAGCGGCCTGGGTGAGATTCCGGCCGAACTGGTCGAGGACCAGGGACGTCGAGGGGGTGCCCTCCGCAGGGCCGCCGGCGGTGGCGGTCTCCTTGCCCTGGTAACCGGAGAGCAGCTGGATCACCTGCTGCCGCACACGGTTGAGATCAGCGCCCAGCTTGACCAGGACCTGGGCGGCGACGCCCTCGCCCTCACGGATCAGGCCGAGCAGGATGTGCTCCGTGCCGATGTAGTTGTGGCCCAGCTGAAGGGCCTCGCGGAGCGACAGCTCCAGGACCTTCTTGGCACGGGGGGTGAAGGGGATGTGCCCGGACGGGGCCTGCTGCCCCTGCCCGATGATCTCCTCCACCTGCTGGCGGACCGCCTCGAGCGAAATCCCGAGGCTCTCCAGGGCCTTAGCGGCGACACCCTCACCCTCGTGGATGAGACCCAGGAGGATGTGCTCGGTGCCGATGTAGTTGTGGTTGAGCATCCGGGCTTCTTCCTGAGCCAGGACGACAACCCGCCGCGCGCGGTCGGTGAACCTCTCGAACATCGTTAATCGCTCCTCAGAGCGGTCAGGCAGTAAGGGGACGCTCCCCTCCCTGTCCTTCCGCAGCTTAGTCCCGCAAGCGGGGACCGCTCATTCCAACTGCCGACACCGGACCGAGAACCAACACTGCCTCCTGAACCCGAACGCCGACATCTGCTCCAACCTGATGGTGCGAGACGATGTTCCCGCAGGCCAGGCAGTTACCCTCACCATGAGTACGCCGATGGCGAACGTGAGACGCCCTTTTCTGCGTGTCGCCCCCTCCCACTAGGGATGTCTTACCCGTTCGCACTGACACTCCATGCCGAGCGCACCGGTTCCCTCCGCTACGGGCGAACAACCTTGCGCCGCGCGACACCCCCGAACGCCCCCATTTCCAGCACCCAGTGCATTCACCGGACCACCCAGCGTAACCCTCGGCCCGCTTCGGCGGTTGCTCTTGGCATGGTTGGCACAGTCCCCCCTCTCACCACGGTCCCGCTCCCCCGCCGCCCGCCCGATCCGGACGACCGGCAGCGGCTCTGGTACGAGAACGAACTGGGGTGGCGCACGGTGCCCGGAGAGCCGCTACGGCTCGTCACGGGCCTGCGTTTCGACGTCCTGGACGTGCCGCTCGAGGCCGGCGTCGCGGCGCTGTGGCGGCTGGGTCCCGACTCTCCGGTGGCCGTACGGGGCGACCGGATGCGGCTGCTGGTGGCCGCGGGCAGCGCGGAGGAGTTGCCGGGGCTGCTGGACTGGCTGGAGTGGGGCGCGCTGGCGCCCGAGCTGGATCTGCTGGCGCTCGGCGAGGGCGGGCACATGGAGGCGCCGCCGGTCCCTGGAGCGGGGCCCACGAAGGGGCAGCCGCTTTCCGCGGGCCGCTCGGGTCCCTTGCAGGGGGCCGCCGTATGGCTGCGGCCCCCCGAGCCGGGGTGCGAGGTCGAGGCCTCGCTGCCGACACTGTCGGCCCTGGGGAGCGTTGAGGGCGCCCCTGATCTCGTACGACTTGTGGACACGGTGGCCACTCAATGCCACCGGGTACGGCTGCGGCGCTCGTGCGCTCAGCCGTTGGCCTTCTCGTAGGCCTCGCGAATGGCCGCCGGAACACGTCCGCGGTCGTTCACGTCGTGGCCGTTCTCCTTGGCCCACGCGCGGATCTGCGCGGTGTCCTGGCTGCCACCGGTAGCGGCGCGGGCCTTTCCGCGACCGCCCGAAGCGCGACCACCGGTACGGCGCCCGCCCTTCACGTAAGCCTCGAGAAGTCCACGGAGCTTGTCCGCATTCGCGGTGGTGAGATCGATCTCGTACGTCTTGCCGTCCAACGCGAACGTCACCGTCTCGTCCGCCTCGCCGCCGTCGAGGTCATCGACAAGAAGGACCTGAACCTTCTGTGCCACCGGATTTCCTTTCATCGATTACTTGCGGGTCTGGGGTCTGCGGCGTCCGCCGTTTCGCCGTCCCCTGTTATATGCAGTACTGCAGTACGTCGGAAAGCAAACCGCTTTTGCTGGAAAAACACAAACCCCTGGGAGAGACCGACCGACCTCGCCGGTCCGGAAAGATGCGCGTTTCGGACATAGGGAACCTGGGCAGGGCGTCCCCGCCGAAGTCCCCGCCGAATTGTGCGCGGCGATCACAGATGCAGAAGCATCCGGCTGTTGCCCAAGGTGTTCGGTTTCACTCGTTCGAGCCCGAGGAACTCCGCCACGCCCTCGTCATAGGAACGCAACAGCTCCGCGTAGACATCGGTGTCAACCGGTGTCTCACCGATCTCCACGAAGCCGTGCTTCGAGAAGAAGTCCACTTCGAAGGTGAGACAGAAAACGCGACGAACGCCTAGCCAGCGAGCCGTGTGCAGCAACTTCTCCAGCAACTGATGACCTACACCGGCGCCCTTCAACCCGGGCTTCACCGCGAGAGTGCGGACTTCCGCGAGGTCTTCCCACATGACATGCAGTGCCCCGCAGCCGACGACCTCCGCGTTGTCGTCCCGTTCGGCGACCCAGAACTCCTGTATGTCCTCGTAAAGCGTCACCGTCGCTTTGTCGAGCAGGATGCGACCGCGGACGTAGGCGTCAAGGAGTCGGCGCACCGTCGGGACATCGCCGGTCCTGGCCCGCCGGACGGTGATGGCTTTCGCGGTGACTTCGGGCTGCTCTGCTGACATGAGCGGACGCTATCGCCCGTCGCCGGAGGGCGCGGAGCCGGGGTTCTGTACACCATCCGCGGGTTCGGGTGTTTCCGGTCCCTGGACGATGCGCACGGCGCTGCGCAGGGCCTCGCGCTGTTCGTCGCTCATCATCCCGAAGAAGGCCACGAGAGCGGCCGCGGGGTTGTCGCTCTGGGACCAGGCGTCGTTCATCAGGGCGGCGGAGTAGGCGGCTCGTGTGGAGACCGCCTCATATCGATACGCCCGGCCTTCCGCCTCACGACGCACCCAGCCCTTCTGATGGAGATTGTCCAAAACGGTCATCACCGTGGTGTACGCGATGGACCGTTCCTGCTGAAGGTCTTCCAGGACTTCTCGAACGGTCACCGGGCGGTTCCACTTCCACACCCGCGTCATGACCGAGTCTTCGAGTTCTCCCAATGGGCGAGGCACAGCTCAGAACCATAGTGGAAAAGGCACAAAAAGGGCGTACGACTCGGAAAGCACGCGCACGCGTGCAGGAGTCGTACGCCCTTGAAGGCGCCGCCGAATGGGGAAGGTTCAGGCGTCGGTGGCCGAAGAGGCCTGGCGGGCGCTCTCCGCGCGCGCGATGGCGGCGTCGACGGCCGCGTCCTCCTTGGCCTTCATGGCCCCGCCCTGGGTCTTCACGATGACCCGGATCAGTCCGATGAAGAACACGGCCATGACGACCGGGGGCACGAGCGCGGAGACATAGTCCATGCCCTCCAGAGTAGCCACGGGCCCGAAGGAGGACGGGGCGGGGTCGGTTCAGCCGGCGGCGAGCTGCTGCGGCGGATTCGCGGGTGGGGGTGCCGGTTTGCGCCGGGGGAAGACCTCGCCGGGAGTGGGGATGGGCCGGGACGGCTTCGGCGCCGCGGGCGCTGGTGTGGGCGCGGGCCGCTCCACGGGCTTGCGCACGGGCTCTTTGGCGTCCTCCCCGAGGATTTCCCCGGCCGCCCCGGAAGGGCGCCCGGAGAGGCCTCCGGGGAGCGCCAGGAGGCGGGTGCGGGAAGCCGGGACGGTCGGGGCGGGCCGCACGGTCGTACGACGGGCGAGGCGCGCGCGTACGTCCTGTTCGGCGAGTGTGAGACAGCGGTCCAGGAGGGCTGCGGCGGCCGGGTTGCCGCGCAGCGCCCGCAGGGCGGAGAGATCGTCGACGTCCGGGCGGTACCCGGCGCCGAGCGCCTCCTCCAGGAGCGTGAGGTAGCCGGCGGTGGTGCCGGGCAGGGCGGCGCGGTACCGGGCGAGGTCGGCGACCAGGAAGGCGCGCAGCCGGACTCCCTCGCGTACCGCCTCGTCGAGGGATTCGGCGAGCCGTAGACAGTCCTGGACGTCCTCGGCCGAGGCGGTTCTGGGCTGGAGGGCGAGGGCGAGAGCGCGACGGAGCACACGCAGCTCCTCCGCACCGAACGCCATGCCGCCGCGGGATCCGTATGGCGTGGGCATGCGGCGACGATACGCGCTAATCAGACAAATTCGACATAGGGGGCGGGTGTGGCGCGGAGGTTTCCGCCCGGGTGGCGGGGACCGTCCGCTCCGCCGCGCGCACCGCAGCTGCCGCCGGGAGCAGCGGCGCCCTGTGGGCGCACCTGGCGACGGCACCTCGTGCGAGTGGGCGGTGCGAATACCGCGACGAGCCGAACGTTCGCGGCGCGCCTCGTGGGGCCGCGTAAGCCGCCGCAGACTGGGCGGGGGCACCCCCGGCGGCAAACGTCAACGCCCCGCGCGCGTGGTCACATCCGCGAGACGTTCCGCTCGTAGACCAGCCGCAGGCCGATCAGGGTCAGCCAGGGCTCGTGCTCGTCGATCACCGAGGCCTCGCCCAGGACCATCGGGGCAAGGCCGCCGGTCGCGATCACCGTCACGTCCTCCGGGTCGTCGGCCAGCTCCTTGGCCATCCGGGTGACGACTCCGTCGACCTGGCCGGCGAACCCGTAGACGATGCCCGACTGCATCGCCTCGACGGTGTTCTTGCCGATCACGCTGCGCGGCCGGGCCACCTCGATCTTGCGCAGTTGGGCACCCTTGACGCCGAGTGCCTCGACCGAGATCTCGATACCGGGGGCGATGACGCCGCCGACGTACTCCCCGCGCGCGGAGACCGCGTCGAACGTGGTCGCCGTACCGAAGTCGACGACGATCGCGGGGCCGCCGTAGAGCTCGACGGCGGCGACCGCGTTGATGATGCGGTCCGCGCCGACCTCCTTGGGGTTGTCGGTCAGGATCGGGACGCCCGTCTTGACGCCCGGTTCGACGAGGACGGCGGGCACGTCGCCGTAGTAGCGGCGGGTGACCTCGCGCAGTTCGTGCAGGACGGACGGCACGGTGGCGCAGATCGCGATGCCGTCGATGCCGTCGCCCAGCTCCTCTCCGAGGAGCGGGTGCATGCCCATCAGGCCCTGCAGGAGTACGGCGAGTTCGTCGGCGGTGCGGCGCGCGTCCGTGGAGATGCGCCAGTGCTCGATGATCTCTTCGCCGTCGAACAGGCCCAGAACGGTGTGCGTGTTGCCCACGTCGATCGTGAGGAGCATGACTACTGCGCCTCACGGAGGTCGAGGCCGATGTCCAGGATCGGCGCGGAGTGGGTCAGGGCCCCTACGGCGAGGTAGTCCACCCCGGTGTCGGCGTACGCCTTGGCGTTGTCCAGGGTGAGCCGGCCCGAGGCCTCCAGGGCGGCGCGGCCGTGGACGATGCCGACGGCCTCCGCGCACTCGTCGGGCGTGAAGTTGTCCAGCAGGATCAAGTCGGCGCCCGCGTCCAGGACCTCGCGGAGCTGGTGCAGGGTGTCGACCTCGACCTCGATCGCCACGTCCGGGAAGGCCTCCCGGACGGCCTTGAACGCCTGGGTGACGCCACCCGCGGCGACCACGTGGTTGTCCTTGACGAGGGCCGCGTCCGAGAGGGACATGCGGTGGTTGACGCCGCCGCCGCAGCGGACCGCGTACTTCTCCAGGGAGCGCAGGCCGGGCGTCGTCTTGCGGGTGTCGCGGACCTTCGCCTTCGTGCCCTCCAGGGCGTCGACCCACGCGCGCGTGGCGGTCGCGATGCCGGAGAGGCGGCACAGGATGTTGAGCGCGCTGCGCTCGGCGGTCAGCAGGTCACGCGTGCGCGTGGTGACCGACAGGAGCTTCTGTCCGGCCTCCACGAGGTCGCCGTCCTCCACGTGCCGCTCGACCTCGAACTCGTCGGTGCAGACCACGGAGACCACCGCTTCGGCGACCCTCAGGCCCGCCACGACACCGGCTTCGCGCGCGGTGAAGTCGGCGGTGGCGACGGCCTCTTCGGGGATGGTCGCGACGGTCGTCACGTCGACGCCGCCGGCCAGGTCCTCCTGGATGGCGACGTTGGCGATGTCCTCGACCTCCAGGGGGTCGAGTCCGGCGTCGGCCAGGAGTTCGGCGAGCGCGGGGTCAAGACCGCACTCCATGTATTCCTCATCGGCGCCCGCGCCACAGGCACAGCCGTCACCGCAGCCACCGCTGTCGACGAGGGGAAGGTCGTGGGTGCTCACTTCTGTCACTGCTCCTGGGGACGGTGCTGCCGGGTCGGGGGGAAGTCTGCGGTGTCCGTGGTGTCTACGGCCAGCGTGCGGTCGGGATTCAGCCGTACGACGATGTGGCGGCGCCAGGCGGTGTCGTCGCGCTCGGCGTGGTCCTCGCGCCAGTGGCAGCCCCGGGTCTCCTCGCGCTGAGCGGCGGCGGCGACCAGGACGCGGGCCACGCACAGGAGGTTGGTGGCCTCCCAGGTGTCGACGCCGGGCTCGGCGGTCTTGCCGTTCTCGTCGAGTGCATCACGGGCGTCGGTGTGCAGCTGCTGGAGTTGTCCGGCTGCCCTGGCGAGGGAGTCGGCGGAGCGCAGGACACCCGCACCCTCGGTCATGATCCGCTGGATCGCGAAGCGGGCCTCGGGGGCGAGCAGCGGGTGCGCGGGCTTGTGCGGGTGCGGGACCGGCTCGGGCACACGCGCGTGGAGGGCGTTTTCGGCCTGGCTCTCCGTGATGTCGGCGACAATCCGCTCGGCGTAGACGAGGCCTTCGAGAAGGGAGTTGGAGGCGAGCCGGTTCGCTCCGTGCACGCCGGTGCAGGCGACCTCTCCGCACGCGTACAGGCCGGGGACGGTCGTACGGCCCCGGGAGTCGGTGCGGACGCCGCCGGAGGCGTAGTGGGCGGCCGGGGCGACCGGGACGGGCTCGGTGACCGGGTCGATGCCGTGGCTGCGGCAGGCGGCGAGGATCGTCGGGAAGCGGTGCTCCCACATGTCGGCGCCGAAGTGCCGGGCGTCGAGGAACATGTGCTCGGCATCCTGCTCCAACATGCGCCGCGTGATGCCCTTGGCGACGATGTCCCGGGGCGCGAGCTCGGCCAGTTCGTGCTGGCCCACCATGAAGCGCACGCCGTCGGCGTCGACCAGGTGGGCGCCCTCGCCGCGCACCGCCTCGGAGACGAGGGGCTGCTGGCCCTCCGCGTCGGCGCCGAGGAACAGCACGGTCGGGTGGAACTGCACGAACTCCAGGTCGGAGACCTCGGCACCCGCGCGGAGCGCGAGGGCGACCCCGTCGCCGGTCGACACGGACGGGTTGGTGGTCGCCGAGAACACCTGCCCCATGCCACCGGTCGCGAGGACAACGGCGGGCGCGTGCACCGCGCCCACCCCGTCGTGCTGCCCCTCGCCCATGACGTGCAGACTCACGCCCGCCGTACGGCCCTCCGCGTCCGTCAGGAGGTCCAGCACGAGCGCGTTCTCGATCGTACGCAGGCCACGCGCGTGTACGGCCTCGACGAGCGCCCGGGAGACCTCCGCGCCGGTCGCGTCGCCGCCCGCGTGCGCGATACGGCGCCGGTGATGGCCGCCCTCACGGGCCAACTCCAGTCCTCCTTCGGAGGACTCGTCGAAGTGGGCACCGGTCTCGATGAGCCGTCGTACGGCGTCCGGGCCCTCGGTGACGAGGATGCGGACGGCCTCCTCGTCGCACAGGCCCGCGCCCGCGACCAGCGTGTCGTCCAGGTGCTGTTCGGGGGTGTCGCCTTCCCCGAGGGCGGCGGCGATACCGCCCTGGGCCCAGCGGGTGGAGCCGTCGTCGAGGCGGGCCTTGGTGACCACGACCGTCCGCAGCCCGGCCGCCTCGCAGCGCAGGGCAGCGGTCAGGCCGGCCACTCCGGAGCCGACCACCACCACGTCCGCGGCGATGGACCACCCGGGGGCGGGCGCGTGCAGTCGTATGCCTGTGCTGGTCACGAGGCGGCTCCGAAGGTTCCGAAAGCGAGTGGGATGTTGTCGATCAGCCGGGTCGTCCCGACCCGGGCGGCGACGGCGAGGACGGCCTCCCCGGTGAAGTCCTCGTCCACGTCCGTGAAGTCGGACGGGTCGACGAGGGCGAGGTAGTCCAGGGCGAGCGGCGGGTCCAGGCGGGCGGCGTTGTCGAGGACCAGGCGGGCGGCGGCGCGGACGGACGCCGGGCTGCCGGGGCCGGGGGCGGCCTTGGCGACGGCGTGCGCGTCGGCCGCAGCGCGGGACTCCCCTATGGCGCTGAGCGCCTCGGCACGCGCGTGTGTGGCGGGCACCTCGCGGGCCCGCGCGCGCAGCGCCTCCTGGGCGGCGTGCCGGTCGCGGCCCGCGAACAGGGCCTGCGAGAGGGCGAGCGCGGTGCGCCGCTCCCGCGCGGACAGATAGCGGTTCCGGCTGGACAGGGCCAGGCCGTCGGCCTCGCGCACGGTCGGCACGCCGACGATCTCCGTGCCGAAGTTCAGGTCGCGCACCATGCGGCGGATCAGGGCGAGCTGCTGGGCGTCCTTCTGACCGAACAGGGCCACGTCGGGACGGGTGAGGTGCAGCAGCTTGGCGACGACGGTGAGCATGCCGTCGAAGTGGCCTGGGCGGACCGCACCCTCCAGGCGTTCGCCCATGGGGCCCGCCGAGATGCGCACCTGGGGTTCGCC
This sequence comes from Streptomyces xylophagus, assembly GCF_000716435.1. Taxonomy (GTDB): domain Bacteria; phylum Actinomycetota; class Actinomycetes; order Streptomycetales; family Streptomycetaceae; genus Streptomyces; species Streptomyces xylophagus. The sequence continues at coordinate 49,711 of NZ_JNWO01000034.1, read as the reverse complement.
GCCCGGGTAGACCTCGTCCACGGAAGGCGCGAACACGACGTCGGCGCCCGCCTGTTCGGCGATCTTGAGGTCGGCGTCCAGGGTGCGCGGATAGCGGTCGAGGTCCTCGCCCTTGCCGAACTGCAGCGGGTTCACGAAGACGGTGACCACGACCTCGCCGTCCGGCCCGGCGATCTCACGGGCCGTACGGACCAGCGTGGCGTGGCCCTCGTGCAGGGCGCCCATCGTCATGACGACGACGCGACGGCCCGCACGCGTGCGTGCGTGCAGTTCGTCGGCGGTGCGCAGCAGGGTGGTGGTCATCCGGCATCTCCCTCGGTGCCGTTGGCGAGCACACCGAGGAGGTCCTCGGCGAGTTCCGGCTTGAGGAGCCCGTGCGCGAGGGCCCGGTCGGCGGTCGCGCGGGCCATCGCCAGATAGCCGGCGACGGTCTGCGGGGCGTGCTTGCGCAACTCGGTGACGTGCGCGGCGACGGTGCCCGCGTCCCCGCGCGCGACGGGGCCGGTGAGCGCGGCGTCACCGGAACGCAGGGCGTTGTCCAGGGCGGCGCCCAACAGCGGGCCGAGCATCCGGTCGGGGGCCTCGACGCCGGCGGTGCGCAGCAGCTCCATGGACTCGGCGACCAGGGTCACGAGGTGATTGGCGCCCAGCGCGAGGGCTGCGTGGTACAGCGGGCGGTTCTCCTCGGCGATCCACTCGGGCTCGCCGCCCATCTCGATCACCAGGGCCTCGGCGGCCAGCCGCAGTTCCTCGGGCGCGGTGACCCCGAAGGAGCACCCGGCGAGGCGTTGCACGTCCACCGGGGTCCCCGTGAACGTCATCGCGGGGTGCAGGGCCAGCGGCAGCGCGCCGACCCGCAGAGCGGGGTCCAGGACCTTCGCGCCGTACCGTCCCGAGGTGTGCACGAGCAGCTGCCCGGGGCGTACGGCGCCGGTCTCGGCGAGGCCCTCCACGAGTCCGGGCAGGGCGTCGTCCGGGACGGTCAGCAGCACCAGGTCGGAGCGCTCCAGGACCTGCGCGGGCGTGACGACCGGCACCTCGGGGAGCATCAGCGCGGCCCGTCGCCTGGACGCGTCGGAGACCCCGGAGACGGCCACCGGGCGGTGCCCGGCCAGCTGGAGGGACGCGGCGAGCGCGGGGCCCACCCGGCCGGCGCCGACGACACCGACGGCGAGCCGCGCGGGGCGGTCCTTGGGCTCTGGCTGTTGGAATGTACTCACGCGACGGCGGCCTTCCCGTTCCAGTCCGCTCCGGGTACCGGACGATTTCTCGTCATGTTAACGCGATCGGTTCGAGGGGCGTCCGGTTGTCCACAGGCTGTGGGTTGTCGCACACCACCGGCGAACGGGAAAGCCTGGGGAAATCCGGGTGCTCGCGCGGACCCGCACCAGGCATCATCCGGAGCATGAGCGATGCGGCGGAACAGGGCGAAGAGCAGGCGGAGCAGGACGAGCGGGGAGCGGAGCCGACAACCGACGAGGAACGCATCCTGGAGCGCCGCAAACGGCGCATCAGCGCGAACCGGAACGCGAAGCGCGCACTCGCGCGCCTCGGCTTCCTGGACCCCCTCCGCGAGCGGCTGGCGTTCCTCCAGGAGGCGGCCGAGCTCTACGACCTCGACGAGACGTCGGACATGTACGGCGGCGGCATCGTCGAGACCCTGGAGAAGCGGGTCGCCGAACTGCTCGGCAAGGAGGCCGCGGCCTTCTTCCCCACGGGCACGATGGCCCAGCAGGTGGCCCTGCGCTGCTGGGCGGGCCGCACCGGAAACCCGGTCGTCGCCCTGCACCCGCTCGCCCACCCCGAAGTGCACGAACGGAATGCGCTCAGCCAGGTCAGCGGGTTGCGCCCGGTCCATGTGACGAGCGAGCCCCGGCTGCCGACCGCCGACGAGGTGCGCGACTTCCCGGAGCCCTTCGGGGCGCTGATGCTCGAACTGCCCCTCCGGGACGCCGGTTTCGTCCTGCCCTCCTGGGAGGAACTCTCCGCCGTCGTCGAGGCCGCGCACGAACGCGACGCGGTGGTCCACTTCGACGGCGCCCGTCTGTGGGAGTCCGCCCCCCACTTCGGCCGCCCGCTCGACGAGATCGCCGACCTGGCGGACAGCATCTACGTGTCGTTCTACAAGTCCCTCGAAGGACTGGGCGGCGCCGCGCTCGCCGGCCCGAAGACCCTGATCGACGAGGCGAAGACCTGGCGGCACCGGTACGGCGGCCAGATCTTCCAGCAGTTCCCCACCGCGCTGACGGCACTCGCCGGCCTGGACCGGGAACTGCCCCGGCTGCCCTCGTACGTGGCCCACGCGCGCGTGGTCGCCGAGGCGCTGCGCGAGGGGTTCGCGGCGGCCGGGGTGCCCTGGATCGGTGTCCAGCCCGAGCAGCCGCACACGAACGAGTTCCAGGTCTGGCTGCCGTACGACCCCGACGCGGTCTCGGAGGCCGCGATCCGGCAGGCCGAGGAGACGAAGACCGCCCTCTTCGCCAACCCCTGGGACGCGAAGGGTCCGGGTCTGGCGGTCACCGAGGTCTATGTGCGGGCCGCCGCCCTGGAGTGGACGGCCGACGACGTGAAGGCGGCGGTCGCGGACTTCGTGGTCCGCCTGAAGGAGGAGACCGGGGGCTGACGGATGTCAGCAGGCGGAACGCGGGTGCGGGTGCAGCAGGCGGCCCAGGGCCCGCCGTAGCCGACCATGGACCGGGCGTTCCGCGACGACCGCGCGGAACTGCCGGTAGCCGCGCAGCTCGCGGGCCGTTCGCCAGTCGTGGGCGCCGGGCGGGGGCGGCGGCACTTCGCCGAGCCGCTGGGCGCGGTAGGTGTCGAGGAAGTACTGCTGGGTGATGCTCATGTCTCCAGGCTGCGCCGCCGCCCGGTGGCTGTCGCGTCGATTGACGGGCGCCGTCAATCGAGCGGTGCGTTGTCAGTGGCGGGGTGCACGATGGGGGACATGAGCGTGCACATCGACATCACCGGGCTGCGGCAGGAGCGGATCACCTTCGCGCCCTCGCCCCTGGGCGAGCTGTGCATGGCGCTGCACGCGCTGTCCGAGCCAGGGCACCATCCCGGCCTCCAGGGCTGGGTGACCGGCGTCACCGCCGGGCTCGACCCGCATCTGGCCGACCGGATGTGCGAGGCGGACTTCCTGTGGCGGTCGACGTTCTCCGACCTGTTCCTGCCGTACGCGGGCATCCCGGGCCGTAGCACGCTCCCCGGGGCCACGCTCGCCGAGGAGCTGGACCTCCTGGACAAGCTGACGGACGAGCAGTTCGTGGACGCGGCGATGGAGTTCACGACCTGCGCGATCACCTACAGCACGGGCGGACCCGGCCCGCTCACCGACGCCGGGATCCGGCGGCGCGCCCTGGAGCAGGCGGCCGCGCGCGGTCCGCGTCAACTGGCGTTCACCGAGCGCCTGTTGGCCGACCCGCCGCGGACCAGGGCCTGGCTGCGGCAGTTCCTGGAGGACTGCGACGAGGCGTTCTTCGCGGAGACCTGGTCCCGGATGCACCACCAGCTCGCCGCCGACGCCCGCCACAAGACGGACCTCCTGCGGCGCAAGGGGCTCGCTGAGGCGCTGAAGTCGATGTCCACGGCGGTGGCACTCGACGAGAGCGCCACCCGCATCACGGTCGACAAACTCGGCACCGGCTGCACGGCGACCCAGGACGGCGGCCTCCTCCTGGTGCCCACCAGCCTGGGCTGGCCGCACCTGACGGTCCTGTACCGGCACGACTGGCAGCCCGTCGTGCACTACCCCGTGGGCACGCCCAAGCTCGCCGCACCGCCCTCCGTGGAGCAGCTGACCCTGCGGATGACCGCCCTGTCCCACCCGGTCCGCATGCGCCTGTGCCGCAACCTGGCCCGGAGCGCCTTCACCACCGGCGAGCTGACCCAGATGCACGGCATGACCGCCCCCGAGATATCCCGCCACCTGAGCGTCCTGAAGAAGGCCGGCCTGATCACCACCCGCCGCCGCGGCCGCTACGTCCTGCACCAGCTGGACGTCACGGTGGTGGCCCGCCTGGGCAGCGACTTCCTGGAGGGCATCCTCAGATAGCCGCCGCCGGGCAGCCGGAGGGGTGACTCCTCAGCCGTGGCCGCCGGCCCGCACCAGCCCCGTCTCGTACGCCAGGACCACCACCTGCACCCGGTCCCGCAGGCCGAGCTTGGTCAGGATGCGGCCGACGTGGGTCTTCACGGTCGCCTCGGACAGCACCAGGCGGGCCGCGATCTCGCCGTTGGACAGGCCCTGGGCGACGAGGATCATGACCTCGCGTTCGCGCTCGGTGAGGCGCTCCAGCTCCTTGCGCTGGGGCTCCTTGCCGGTGGAGGGCAGCATCGGGGCGAAGCGGTCCAGGAGCCGACGGGTCGTCGAGGGCGCCACGACGGCGTCCCCGCTGTGCACGGAGCGGATCGCGGTGAGGAGTTCGCCGGGCGGCACGTCCTTCAGCATGAAGCCGGAGGCGCCCGCCTTCAGCCCGGAGAAGGCGTACTCGTCGAGGTCGAAGGTGGTCAGGATCAGCACCTTCGGCGGGTTCTCGCCCTGGCAGATGCGGCGGGTGGTCTCCACGCCGTCCAGCTTCGGCATACGGACGTCCATCAGCACCACGTCGACCGCGGTCGCGGACAGCACCTGGAGGGCCTCGACGCCGTCGCCCGCCTCCGCGACGACCTCCATGTCCGGCTGGGCGGCGAGCACCATCCGGAACCCGGTGCGCAGCAGCACCTGGTCGTCGACGAGCATCACGCGGATCGTCATGGGGGTCATCTTCCGTTCGGTCGGCGGGTGGTGGTGCGGGTCCTTACAGGTGTCAATGCCCGGCGCGCGAAAGGCGTCGGTGGTCAGTGCGCGGGTTTGAGCGGCAGCAGCGCGCTGATGCGGAAACCGCCGCCCGGCCGCGGGCCCGCGTCCAGGGTGCCCCCGACCATGCCGACCCGCTCCCGCATACCGATCAGACCATGCCCCTGGCCGTCGGCGCCGCCCTCCTCGTACAGCTCGTGCGGGGCGCCCTTGCCGTCGTCCTCGACGAGCAGCCCGAGACCGTCGTCGAAGTAGACCAGGCGCACGCTCGCGCCCGTGTTCGGGCCACCGTGCTTGCGGGTGTTGGTGAGCGCCTCCTGCACGATCCGGTACGCCGTCAGTTCGACGCCGCTCGGCAGCGGGCGCGGGGTGCCCTCGACCTTGAAGTCGACGGGCAGTCCGGACGTACGGCACTGCTCGATCAGGTCGTCGATCTGCTCCACGTCCGGCTGCGGAACGTACTCGCCGGCCTCCTTGTGCTCGCCGGTGCGCAGCACGCCCAGCAGGCGGCGCATCTCGGCGAGGGCCTGGCGGCCGGTGGAGGAGATCGTCTCCAGGGCCTTCTTGGCCTGGTCCGGCGCGGAGTCGAGGACATAGGCGGCGCCGTCGGCCTGGACCACCATCACCGACACGTTGTGCGCGACCACGTCGTGCAGCTCGCGCGCGATCCGGGCGCGCTCGGCGGCGACCGCGACCTTGGCCTGCGCCTCGCGCTCCTTCTCCAGCCGGGCGGCGCGCTCCTCCAGCTGCGCGAAGTACGCGCGCCGGGTGCGCATCGAGTCGCCGAGCACCCAGGCCAGCGCGAACGGCACCGTCTGGAAGATCGCCAGCGCGACCAGCCCCGCGGAACTGGTGTGCTCCTGGGGCCAGCGGATCTGCGCCAGGGTCGCCGCGGACAGCCCGGCGGCCAGGGCGAAGCGGGAGGCCCAGCGGGCACCGATCGCGGCGACCGTGTAGACGATCACCAGCATGGCGAAGTCGGCCACCACGGGCTCGATGTCGAGGACCAGCTGCACCAGGCCCGTCGCCCCGGCCAGGACCAGCATCTTCTCCGGCCAGCGGCGGCGCAGCGCGATCGCCACACACATCACGGCGGACGCCGCGATCGCCCCGGCCGCCGTCCCGTGCCGACCCGACGCGTAGCTGGTACTGGCGATGCTCACGCCGCTCAGCCCCAGCAGGAAGACAGCCCAGAAGGTGTCGACCCATGTCGGGTGTCTGCGGAGGAAGTCGTAGAGGCGCTGCACGTAACCCAGCGTAGGGAAGCGCGAAGTGTGCCGGGGTCAACCGGAGGATCGATCCGTATACGTCCCGCGTACTCCCCAAGGTGGAGGCCCCGTTGTCCTGTGCACTTAGTCTGACCACGTGACGGAAGACACCACGGGCCGGTGGCGCGGCTGGCGGGAGGCCGCCGAGGACGCCCTGTACGGGCCCGGGGGCTTCTATCTCAGGCCCGAGGGACCCGCCGGGCACTTCCGTACGTCGGTACACGCGTCGGCGCTGTTCGCCGGGGCCGTGGCGAAGCTGCTGTGCCGGGTGGACGAGGCGCTGGACCGGCCGGCGGCGCTGGACTTCGTGGACCTGGGCGCGGGCCGCGGCGAGCTGGTGACCGGCGTGCTGGCCGCGCTCCCCGCCGAAGTGGCCGCACGCGTGCGTGCGTACGGCGTCGAGATCGCCGACCGCCCCGAGGGGCTCGACCGTCGCATCGAGTGGCTCGGCGAGCTGCCGAAGGGCATCACAGGGCTGCTGTTCGCCAACGAGTGGCTCGACAACGTGCCCGTGGAGGTCGCCGAGGTGGACCCGGCGGGCGTACCGCGGCTCGTGCTCGTACGGGACGACGGGACCGAGCGGCTCGGGGAGCCGGTGGCCGGTGCGGAGGCCGCGTGGCTCGCCCGGTGGTGGCCACAGGCGCCCGAGGAGGGGCTGCGCGCCGAGATCGGTCTCCCCAGGGACACCGCCTGGGCGTCCGCCGTCGCCTGCGTCGACCGGGGGCTCGCAATCGCCGTCGACTACGCGCACACCGCGGACACCCGCCCCCCGTTCGGCACGCTCACCGGTTTCCGCGAGGGCCGCGAGACGGCACCCGTACCGGACGGCTCGTGCGACATCACGGCGCACGTCGCCCTGGACGCCTGCGCGCAAGCGGGCGCGACGGCGGCCGACACGTCAGGCGCACTCCCCGGCGCAGGCCTGCTCACACAACGCGCCGCCCTGCGCGCCCTCGGCATCACAGGCGCGCGCCCCCCGCTCACACTGGCCTCCACCGACCCCGCGGCATACGTCCGCGCCCTCGCGGGCGCCGGAGAAGCCGCCGAACTCACCGCGACCGGCGGCCTCGGCGACTTCGGCTGGCTCGTGCAGTCGGTTGGAATTCCGGACCCGCTGTCCAACTGACCGGCTGTCCAACTGACCGGCTGCCCAACTGACCTACCGCCCAACTGACCTGCTGCCCAACCGACCAATCGCGCGCCCTACTTGGCCCCTATTTGTCGATGTCCCCGACCACGAAGAACAACGACCCCAGAATCGCCACCATGTCCGCCACCAGCGTCCCCGGGAGCAGCACCGCGAGCGCCTGGATGTTGTTGTAGGACGCCGAGCGCAGCTTCAGCCGGTACGGGGTCTTCTCGCCCTTGCTGACGAGGTAGTAGCCGTTGATGCCGAGCGGGTTCTCGGTCCACGCGTACGTGTGCCCCTCGGGCGCCTTCAGGACCTTCGGGAGCCGCTGGTTGATCGGTCCGGGCTCCAGCTCGGCGAGCCTGTCGAGGCAGGCGTCCGCGAGGTCGAGCGCGTTGTGGGTCTGCTCCAGGAGCACCTCGAAGCGGGCGAGACAGTCGCCCTCCTGGCGGGTGACGACCTTCAGGGTGTCCTGGAGTTCGCCGTACGCGAGGTACGGCTCGTCGCGCCGCAGGTCGAAGTCGACGCCCGAGGCGCGCGCGATGGGCCCGCTCACGCCGTACGCGTGCACGGCCTCGGGAGACAGCTCGCCCACCCCGCGCGTGCGGCCCCGGAAGATCTCGTTGCCGAGCACCAGGTCGTCGAAGCGGTCCATCCGGGAGCGCACGGCGGCGACGGCTTCACGCGCGCGGGAGGCCCATCCGGCGGGGAGGTCCTCCTTGAGGCCGCCGACGCGGTTGAACATGTAGTGCATGCGTCCGCCGGAGACCTCCTCCATGACGTTCTGGAGGACCTCGCGCTCCCGGAACGCGTAGAACACCGGGGTGATACCGCCGAGTTCCAGGGGGTACGACCCCAGGAACATCAGGTGGTTGAGCACCCGGTTCAGCTCGGCGAGCAGGGTGCGCGTCCACACCGCGCGCGGGGGCACCTCCATGCCGAGCATCCGCTCTACGGCGAGGACCACACCGAGCTCGTTCGAGAAGGCCGACAGCCAGTCGTGGCGGTTGGCGAGCATGATGATCTGGCGGTAGTCGCGCGCCTCGAAGAGCTTCTCGGCGCCGCGGTGCATATAGCCGATCACCGGCTCCGCGTGCTGGATGCGCTCGCCGTCCAGGACGAGCCGCAGGCGCAGCACACCGTGCGTGGAGGGATGCTGGGGGCCGATGTTGAGCACCATGTCGGTGCTCTCCGCGGCGCCGCCGATCCCGACCATGGTCTCCGTCGTGGGAGTCATGGACACAGTCTCTCGTACGTACGCTTGCGGCATGGAAACGGGGACTGCCGCGCACGACGACGCGGCGCGCGAGCCGGTGTGGACCGGGCTGCCGCCGGGGCTGCTGAAGATGCGACGGCTGTTGCTGGTGGTGTGGCTGGGGCTGCTGACCGTGGTCCTGGGCGCACTCCTGAACCTGTTCGCGGGGCCCGCCTGGGCGGCGTTCGCACTGCTGCCGCTCGCCCTGATCGTGTGGGGCTGGGTGCTCCTGGGCCGCAACTGGCGGTCCTGGAGGTACGCCGAGCGCGCCGACGACCTGCTGATCAGCAGGGGTGTGCTGTGGCACCACGAGACGATCGTGCCGTACGGGCGGATGCAGCTCGTGGAGGTGACCTCGGGGCCTGTGGAGCGGCACTTCGGGCTGGCCAGCGTGCAGCTGCACACGGCGGCCGCGGCGACCGACGCGACGATCCCGGGGCTGGTCCCGGCCGAGGCCGAACGGCTGCGCGACCGGCTCACCGAGCTGGGCGAGGCCCGATCGGCGGGGCTGTGACGACGCCGGGCGCCGAGAAGGACGTACCCGAGGCCGCCGAGGTCGTACGGGAGCAAGTGCCTGTCGTGGAGCGGCGGTTGCATCCGGTGACGCCGTTGCGCCGGGCGTGGGCGCCGGTCGCCGTCATCATCGGGTGGGCGGTGCACGACCCCAACCAGGCACAGGAGCAGTTGACCCGGCTGACCACCATCACCCTGCTGATCGGGCTGGCCGTGTTCGTACCGGCCGCCGGTCTGTACGGCTTCCTGACCTGGTGGTTCACCCACTTCTCGGTGACCGACACCGAACTGCGCATCCGTACCGGCCTGTTGTTCCGGCGTACCGCGCACATCCGGCTGGAACGCATCCAGGCCGTCGACGTGACACAGCCCCTCCTCGCGCGCGTGGCGGGCGTCGCCAAGCTCAAGCTGGACGTCGTAGGGACGGACAAGAAGGACGAGCTCGCCTTCCTGGGCGAGGGCGAGGCGCGGGCGCTGCGGGCCGAACTGCTCGCGCGGGCGGCCGGGTTCGCGCCCGAGACCGTGCACGACGTCGGCGAGGCGCCCTCGCAGCAACTGCTGCACGTACCGGCCGGCGTCCTCGCGGTGTCCCTGGTGCTGACCGGCGCCACCTGGGGATCGCTGGCCGCCGCACTCGTCGTACCGCCGCTCCTGTGGCTCGCCACCCACAGCGTGTGGACGGTCCTCGCGACCGCGCTGCCGCTGCTGGGCGCGGCGGGCGCGAGCAGTGTGGGGCGGTTCGTCGGCGAGTACGACTGGACGTTGGGCGAGTCCCCGGACGGGCTGCGCATCGACCACGGGCTGCTGGACCGCACGCACGAGACGGTGCCGCCGGGGCGCGTGCAGACCGTACGGATCGTGGAACCGCTGTTGTGGCGGCGGCGCGGCTGGGTGCGGGTCGAGCTGGACGTGGCCGGTTCGTCCAACTCCGTGCTGGTGCCGGTCGCTCCGCGCGAGATCGCCGAGTCGGTCGTCGCGCGCGTGCTGCCCGGTGTGACGGTGCCGCCGCTCCCGGCGCTGTCCCGCCCGCCGCGACGGGCGCACTGGTGCGTGCCGCTGTGGTGGCGGGGCTACGGCCTGGCGGTCACCGACACGGTGTTCGCGGCCCGACACGGACTGCTGCGCCGGAGCCTGGCGCTGGTGCCGCACGCGAAGGTGCAGAGCGTACGGCTCAAGCAGGGGCCCTGGGAGCGGTTCTGGCGGCTCGCCGAGGTCCATGTGGACACCGGGGCCAACGGGACCGTCACAGCCCGCCTGCGGGACGCGGAGGAGGCCGCGGAGCTGCTCCGCGAACAGGCCGAGCGCTCACGGACGGGCCGCAGGGACGCACGCCCTGACCGCTGGATGGCCTGACGCCCGGTCAGGACCCGTTCAGGAGGCCGCGCTGCGCAGTCCGTGGAGGTTGATCTGCTCGGTCTCGTCGTGCGCCGTCAGGTCGATGACCTGGCTGACCCCCACACCGCGCGACCGCTCGTCGGCCGGCTTGAACTGCGACTCGGCCTCCGCCTTGTGCACCGCGAGGGCCTCCTGGCCCACGACGTCGGCGAGATCCTCGTTCTGCACGGCGTCCATCGCGGCGGTCGTCGACCCCTTCTGCATACCGAAGAAGTCGAACCCGCCCTCGATCATCGGCCGCCGTACGGGAGACGCCGGTACGACCGCCACCGCGGTCGGCACGGTGAAGTGCCCCGACAGCGGCACGGGCGTGGCGGACTTCACGGCCGGGGGGACGGCGGCCGCGTGCTCATGCCCGTCGACCGCCTCGGGCTTCCCCTCCGCCTCGTCCTCCTGCGCGGCCTCCGACTCGGTGGCGCCGCCGCCGGCCTCCACCGGGGCGGGCTCGGCCGGCGCGGAGTCGTCGTCCTTCGGCGCGGGCGCCGCGGACTCGGGGGCGTCGTCGTCGAGCCGGACCAGCGCCGCCTTGGCCCGCAGGAACAGCTTGGAGCCCTCCGGGGAGAACACCGTGGCGACCGCGGGCTTCTTCTCCTCGACAGCCTCGGCCTCCGCCTCGGAATCCGCGGAGTCGTCGGACTCCTCGTCCTCGATCTCGGCCTCTGCGTCCGTCTCCGCGTCGGTCTCGGCCTCGACCGGGGCAGCCACAGCCTCGGTCTCGTCCGCGTCGAGTTCGTCGTCCTGGAGATCCACGAGATCCGCGTCCACGTCCGCCGAGACGTCGTCGTCACCGTCGGCCGGGATCGCCGGCAACGCGCGCGTGGGTTCCGCGGCCTCTATCTCCAGCAGGCGGCGGCCCTCCAGGGCACTGGCGCGCTCGGTCTCCGCCGTGGCGTACCGGCGCAGCAGCGCCGCGTGTTCGTTGCGCAGGCCCGCGAGCTCCGTGCGCTTGGCGCGCAGCTTGTGCTCCAGCTTGACGCGCAGTTCGCGCGACTCGTCGAGGTCGGACTCGAGTTCGGCGAGCCGCTCCTCGTAGCGCCACTCGTCGCTCGTACGCGCGCGTACCAGGTCAGCGACCTGTTTGCCCGCCTGAGTGTCCCAGCGGCGCATGACGGCCGCGCCGACGAGCGCGGTCGCGGCGGCGATCGCCGCGACTATGCGGAGCGCCGCCGCCTGGGAGAAGACCCATGGCCCGAAGGCGCAGACGAGCGACACGCCTGCGATCGCCGAAGGAGGCAACAACCGGTGCAACGGCGGGGAATGGCGGTGACGTCCACGTGGCATGGCCAGAAACTTACCGCGCGTAGGCGAATCATGGTGCCCCGCCCGGTAAAAACACAGCCACCCCTATTCCCTCACACTGGTTCAACGGCCACTCAGCCGCCCGCTGATCCACTGCAGGGCCGCCGGAATCTCCCGCCGCCAGGTGTTGAAGTTGTGTCCGCCGCTGTCCAGGATGATCGACGCGATACGGGTGGAGTTGTTGGCCCTCACCCGGTCGATGAATTTCAGGGTGTCCTTGTAATTGTGTTCCCCGATCTTGCTGCTGGTGACGAGCAGTGAGGTGTCGGGCGCGGGCCGGTGCTTGAGGTACCACCACAGGTCGGCCTCGTCGCGCAGCGTCCCGTGCCCCTGGAAGAGGTCGCCCGTGGTGGGGTCGCTCGGCGCCTTGTAGTACGGCGAGAGACCGGCGCCCGCCGCGTACACCCCGGGGTGGTGCATGGCGAGCTTCAGGGCGCAGTAACCGCCCGTGGAATCACCGATGATTCCCCAGCTGCCGGGCTTTTTGCCCACCCTGTAGTGGGCCACTACGGCATCGGGCAGATCCTTGGCGAAGAACGACTCGGTCTGCGGCCCGCCCGGGACGTCCACGCACTCCGTGTCGCGCGGCGGCGCCACCGTGGGCCTCATCATCACCAGGATCATCGGCTTCATACGGCCGCCCTTGGCCAACTCCAGTGCCGTACGCGGGTAGTTCAATTTGTCGACGAGTGCCTTGGCGGTACCCGGATACCCCGTGAGGACGACCGTCGCGGGGAACGTGCGCGTGCGGTACCGCGGTTGGAAATACTCCGGCGGGAGGTAGACGTACGCGGGGGTGGCGATGTGGGTCGTACGGCCCACTATCGCGACCCGCTGCACCTGTCCCACGCTCTCCGGCAGGGAAGCGCCGCCCGGTGCGTCCACCCGCCGGGTCTCGACCACGTGGAGCGGTCCGCCGGCGCCCTGGAGCGCCGTGTGGTCGACGACGACGCCCTGGTCCGTCTCCTTGCCGAACAGGTCGGCCCAGCTGGCGTAGAACCCGAACGCCTGGTTGACGGCGAGGCCCACGGAGACGAAGAGCACCAACTGGGTTGCCAGCAGCAGACCTACGCGCCCGCTGACGGCCCGCCAGTTGCGTCTGGCCAGGCGCGGCCACAGCCATACTGTGCCGATGAACAGCAGCACGGCGCAGACGACCGCCAGTACCAGCACTTTCCCGCTCGTGAGTCCCATCAGCTGTCCCCGCCTGCGCTTTCCGCCCACGACGCACGCAAGATTCGCGCACGCTTGCCCCGGGCTTTCCTCTGCCTTTGAACCGGCTTTTCGGTAAGGAAGGAACCTCCTTCCTCTGGACACCGTCCTAGAGGGCGCAATGTCGCCGGATGCCCGAATCGGGCCCGGATCCAAGGTCTCTCGCAGAACTACGGGATGCGATGTCTGTCAGGATAGATGGGGAAATGTCGGGTGGGGTTCCGAGCCGAACAGGTCGGGTCCGGCGCATAGTCCGAGGTCCGCGCCCCGAGGTCGTTCCCACGATCGTCGCCAGGGCCTGTGCCCTCGTCGGCCTGCTGGACATCGCAGCGGGGGTGTTCCCGCGCTTCCGGCACAGCCGTATGCACACCATGGCGGAGGTGCTGCCGGGTGCGCTCGGCCCCTTCGCCGCGGCGCTCTCGCTGAGCGCCGGCGTGTTGTTGCTGCTCCTGGCACACGGGCTCAGGCGGCGCAAGCGCCGGGCCTGGCGGGCCGCCGTCGCGCTGCTCCCGGCGGGCGCGGTGGCACAGTTCGCGTACCGGCACTCGCTCATAGGAGTCGTCATCTCGGCCGCGCTGCTCGCGCCCCTGCTGATGCACCGCGACGAGTTCCGGGCGCTGCCCGACCCGCGCAGCCGGTGGCGCGCGCTCGCCAACTTCGTGCTCATGGGCGCCGGTTCCCTCGTCCTCGGACTGGTCATCGTCAGCGTCCACTCCAAGCGCATGGTCGGCGACCCGAGCCTGGCCGATCGGATTACGCACGTCCTGTACGGCCTGTTCGGCTTCGAGGGACCGGTCGACTACGAGGGCAGCACCTCCTGGACGGTCGCGTTCTCGCTCGGCGCCCTCGGCCTGCTCACCGCCGTGACGACGATCTACCTCGCGTTCCGGCCCGAACACCCGGCCGCACGCCTCACCCCGGAGGACGAGACGCATCTGCGCGCCCTCCTGGAGAAGCACGGCCGTCGTGACTCCCTCGGCCACTTCGCGCTGCGCCGCGACAAGGCCGTCGTCTTCTCGCCCAGCGGCAAGGCGGCGGTGACGTACCGCGTGGTCTCCGGAGTGATGCTCGCCAGCGGTGACCCCATCGGCGACGTGGAGGCCTGGCCGGGCGCCATCGAGCGGTTCATGGACGAGGCGAAGGCCCACTCCTGGACGCCGGCCGTCATGGGCTGCTCGGAGACGGGCGGCGAGGTGTGGACCCGCGAGACCGGACTCGACGCCCTCGAACTGGGCGACGAGGCGGTGGTCGACGTGGCGGATTTCTCGCTCGCCGGGCGCGCGATGCGCAACGTACGCCAAATGGTGAAGCGCATCGAGCGGGCCGGCTACGAAACCCGGGTACGGCGTGTACGTGACCTCGGCGAGGGCGAGTTGGAGCGCATCCGGCTCGCCGCGGAGGACTGGCGGGGCACCGACACCGAGCGCGGCTTCTCCATGGCGCTCGGCCGCATCGGCGACCCCGAGGACGGCGACTGCTTCATCGCGACCGCCCACAAGGCGGACGAACACCCGGGCGAGTACGGCGACTTGAAGGCGATCCTGCACTTCGTGCCCTGGGGCACCGACGGCATGTCGCTGGACCTGATGCGCCGCGACCGCTCGGCGGACCCCGGGATGAACGAACTGCTGATCGTCGCCTCCCTCCAGGCGGCACCGAAGCTCGGCATCACCCGGGTCTCGCTCAACTTCGCGATGTTCCGGTCGGCCCTCGCACGCGGCGAGAAGATCGGCGCGGGCCCGGTGCTGCGCGCCTGGCGCGGACTGCTCGTCTTCCTGTCGCGCTGGTTCCAGATCGAGTCCCTGTACAAGTTCAACGCGAAGTTCCAGCCCCGCTGGGAACCCCGCTTCGTCGTCTACCGCGCCTCGGGAGACCTCCCCCGCATCGGCTTCGCCGCGATGCAGGCAGAGGGCTTCGTCAACCTGGCTCTCCCGCTGCCGCGTTTCCTCCGCCACCGCAAGGTCGTGGCTCCGGCCTGCGCCCACGCCCTGGCGGAACGGGACGTGCGGGCGGCTTGACCGACGGGGCCGGCCCGAGTGATGACCTCGCCCCCGGGCGGGGGCCGTCGCCCGGACCGGCCCCTGAGCGTCGCTCCGGCCGGCCCGGGCAGTCCGCTCGGGCCGCCGGGGCCGGTGGCCGCGGTCAGACGTCCGTGCACGGCCGGGGACCCCGCTCCAGGGCCTCGCGTCGCTCCCGCCGCGCGGCGGCCCACCCGCCTCTCCCCCGCCGGACCAGCCCCCTTGGGTCCGGCCCGCGGGACCGTGCCCCCTCTCCCTGGGCCTACGCTGAACGTATGAGCAAGCAGAGCGGACGCGGGCGCGTCGCGGGCCTTCCGGAGTGGGACCGGTGCGCGGTGATGGGGGTCGTGAACGTCACCCCCGACTCCTTCTCCGACGGCGGCCGCTTCTTCGACACCACGGCAGCCGTGAAGCGCGGCCTCGGACTGGTCACCGAAGGCGCCGACCTGGTCGACGTCGGCGGTGAGTCCACCCGCCCCGGCGCCACCCGCGTCGACGAGGCCGAGGAACTCAAGCGCGTCATCCCCGTCGTCCGCGGCCTCGCCTCCGAGGGCGTCACCGTCTCCGTCGACACCATGCGCGCCTCCGTCGCCGAGCAGGCCCTCGCCGCCGGCGCCGCCCTCGTCAACGACGTCAGCGGCGGCCTCGCCGACCCCGCGATGATCCCGGTCGTCGCCGCCTCGGGCGCCCCCTTCGTCGTCATGCACTGGCGCGGCTTCCTGGAGGGCGGCAACGTCAGGGGGGTCTACGACGACGTCGTCACCGAGGTCGTCGACGAACTGCACGCACGCGTGGAGGCCGTTCTGGCCGGCGGTGTCTCCCCCGACCGCGTCGTCGTCGACCCCGGCCTCGGCTTCTCCAAGGACGCCGAACACGACCTCGTCCTCCTCGCCCACCTCGACCGCCTGCTCGCCCTGGGCCACCCCCTGCTCGTCGCCGCCTCCCGCAAGCGGTTCCTCGGCCGTGTCCTCGCCGGTCCCGAGGGAGCACCCCCGCCCGCGCGCGAGCGTGACGCCGCCACGGCCGCCGTCTCCGCGCTCGCGGCGCACGCCGGCGCATGGGCGGTGCGCGTCCACGAGGTACGCGCCACGGCGGACGCCGTACGCGTCGCCCGCGCCGTCGAGGGAGCGCGCGCCACCGGCGCCCGCGCGGCCTCGCACACCGACTCCGAGGGAGCCCGGTGAGCGCCCCCCACACCGACGTAGAGCAGGTGGAACTCGCCAACACCGCGTTCTACGAGACCCTGGAGCGCGGCGACTTCGACGAGCTGTCCGCGCTCTGGCTCACCCTTGCCGACCTCGGCGTCGACGAGGAGTACCACGACCCGGCGGACAGCGGCGTGATCTCCTGCGTGCACCCGGGCTGGCCGGTGCTCACCGGGCGCGGCGAGGTCCTGCGGTCGTACGCGCTGATCATGGCGAACACCGAGTACATCCAGTTCTTCCTCACCGACGTGCACGTCTCGGTGACCGGCGACACCGCGCTGGTCACCTGCACGGAGAACATCCTCAGCGGCGGCCCGTCCCCCGACGACAGCGACGAACTGGGCCCGCTCGTCGGCCAGCTCGTGGTCGCCACGAACGTGTTCCGGCGCACGCCCGAGGGCTGGAAGCTCTGGTCGCACCACGCGTCCCCGGTGCTGGCCGAGAACGACGAGGACGAGGGCGACGACTCACCCTCCTGAGTGGGTAGGCGCCCGCAGGAAGGCCCCGACAGAACCCGTCGGAGGCCGTCGGAACCCATCAGGACCAAGAAGTGGTTGGAATCACGAAGTCGCGGGTAGGGGCGGCTACCGACCCATGAGCCACCGGGTTCCCCGGGGGTAACGGTCGATGAAACCTGTGGGCCCGAACCGTGCCCGCGCCCTCGTGGCCCGGCATTGTCAGTGCCCGCAGGTAGATTCGTTCGAGGCCGGGCGTACCGCCCGCACCCGGTGCGAACCGGCCGTCATCGACGATTGCAGGAGTGATTCGCGTGGATCGTGTCGCGCTGAGCGGCCTGAAGGCCCGCGGGAACCACGGCGTGTTCCCCAAGGAGCGCGAGGAGGGCCAGACCTTCATCGTGGACCTCGTCCTGGGCCTGGACACCCGCCCGGCCGCCGCGGACGACGACCTGGCGAAGACCGTGCACTACGGCATCGTGGCCGAGGAGGTCGTGGCCGTCGTCCAGGGCGAGCCCGTCAACCTCATCGAGACCCTCGCCGAGCGCATCGCGCAGACCTGCCTGAAGCACGAAGGGGTCGAGGAGGTCGAGGTCCGCGTCCACAAGCCGGACGCCCCGATCACCGTCCCCTTCGACGACGTGACCGTCACCATCACCCGGAGCCGAGTATGACCTTCTCGTTCACCGAGGGTCACAGCGACCCGACCGTCCAGCCGGTGCCCGCCTCGGTGGTCCGGCAGGTGGACGCCGCCGACACCACGCTCAGCAACCCGAGGCGCGCCGTGATCTCCCTGGGCTCGAACCTGGGCAACCGCCTGGAAACCCTCCAGGGCGCCATCGACGCGCTGGAGGACACCCCCGGCGTCCGCATCAAGGCCGTCTCGCCGGTCTACGAGACGGAGCCGTGGGGCGTCGAGCCCGGCAGCCAGCCGTCGTACTTCAACGCGGTCGTCGTCCTCAAGACCACCCTGCCCCCGTCCTCCCTGCTGGAGCGGGCGCACGCGGTCGAGGAGGCCTTCCACCGGGTCCGCGAGGAGCGCTGGGGCGCGCGCACGATCGACGTCGACATCGTCGCGTACGCCGACGTCGTCTCGGACGACCCGGTGCTGACGCTCCCCCACCCGCGCGCCCACGAGCGGGCCTTCGTGCTCGTCCCCTGGCACGACGTGGATCCCGAGGCCCAGTTGCCCGGCCACGGCCCGGTCGCCGTCCTCCTCGACGACATCACCCGTGACGGTGTCGAACCCCGCAAGGATCTGGAACTCCGGCTGCCCGAGTAGTCGTTAAGGTCGAGACGACCACAACGCCCGGACAGGGCACGGGGAGCTGAAGGGACACCGTGAGAGAGCTGCGGATCAGGATGCTGGCCGGCGTGTTCGTCGTCGCCGGAGTGCTGTCCTGGGCGGGGGCCCGCCTGTGGAGCGCGGTGGGGACCCTGCCGAGCGTCCCACTGGCCGCCCCCATCGTCCTCGCCGTGATCGCCGTGGTCCTGCTGGCCACGGCGCTCTCCCTGCGCGCCCGCCTCAAGGCACAGCGCGAGCGCCGCCCCGGCGCCAAGGGCGTCGACCCCCTGATGGCCGCCCGCGCGGTCGTCTTCGGCCAGGCCAGCGCCCTGGTCGCCGCCCTCGTCGCCGGCATGTACGGCGGCACGGGCGCCTACCTCCTGGAGTCCCTGGACATCCCGGCCCGCCGAGACCAGGCCATCTACGCCGGCTTCTCGGTCGTAGCGGGCATCGCGGTGATAGCGGCGGCCATCTTCCTGGAGCGAGTCTGCAAACTCCCGGAGGACAACGACAACAACACGGCGGGTGCAACACCGGTCACCTAAGCGCCCCTGAAGGGGCGCGGGGAACTGCGCGACCAGCCACAACGGCGCCGCACCCGGCAAACGACCTCAGCGAGCCATAATCAAGCTCATCGCCTCATTACGGGTAGCCGGATCCCGCAACTGCCCCCGCACCGCAGACGTGATGGTCTTGGCGCCGGGCTTCCGCACCCCCCGCATCGACATGCACATGTGCTCGCACTCGACAACGACGATGACCCCACGCGGCTCCAGAATCTCCATCAGAGAATCCGCGACCTGCGTGGTCAACCGCTCCTGCACCTGAGGCCGCCGAGCAAACACGTCCACCAGCCGGGCCAGCTTCGACAACCCGGTGATCTTCCCGTCGGCGGACGGGATGTACCCGACATGGGCGACCCCGACGAACGGCACCAGATGGTGTTCACAGTTGCTGAGGACCTCGATGTCCTTCACCAGGACCATCTCGTCGTGCCCCAGGTCGAACGTCGTCGTCAGCACATCCTCGGGCTTCTGCCACAACCCCGCGAATATCTCCTTGTACGCCCGCGCCACCCGCGCCGGCGTCTCCCTGAGCCCCTCGCGGTCCGGGTCCTCGCCGACCGCGATCAGCAGTTCGCGTACGGCGTTCTCGGCGCGCTTCTCGTCGAAGACGCCGATCGTTCCCTCGCCGTCCAGCGTCACGGGGTCGGTCATGTGAAGCCTCGTTCCTGTGCGGGTCACGCGTGTGCGGACACACGCCTCAGTTGCGGGCATATGGAAAAGCCGCGCCCCCCAGGCTAAATCCAGGGGGGCGCGGCTTCCATTTCGGGCCGTGTGAGACTCGCGTCAGTTCTCGGGGCGCTCCTCCGGGGCCTTCTCCAGCGTGGGAGAGGACTCGGCGGTCGCACCGGCGGTGATCGCGGGACCCGCGCCGTTCGTCCCGTTCGTCAGTGACAGCTCCTTGGGGGAGAGCACCGGCGGGCGGGTGGACGGCGTACGCCGGGAGGAGCCGGTCCACGAGGGACGGGCCGGACGCCGGACGATGGGAGCGAAGACCTCGGCGATCTGCTCCTTGTTCAGCGTCTCCTTCTCCAGCAGCTGCAGCACGAGCGCGTCGAGCACGTCACGGTTCTCGACCAGGATCTCCCAGGCCTCGTTGTGGGCGTTCTCGATGAGCTTCTTGACCTCTTCGTCGACGAGCGCGGCGACCTCTTCCGAGTAGTCGCGCGGGTGCGACATCTCCCGGCCCAGGAAGGGCTCGGTGTTGTCGCCGCCGAACTTGATCGCGCCGAGGCGCTCGGTCATGCCGTACTGCGTGACCATCGCGCGGGCCGTGGCGGTGGCCTTCTCGATGTCGTTCGCGGCACCCGTGGTCGGGTCGTGGAAGACCAGTTCCTCGGCCGCGCGGCCGCCCAGCATGTAGGCCAGCTGGTCCAGCATCTCGTTGCGCGTGGTCGAGTACTTGTCCTCTTCCGGCAGGACCATCGTGTAGCCCAGAGCACGGCCTCGGGAGAGGATCGTGATCTTGTGGACCGGGTCGGAGTTGGGGGAAGCCGCCGCGACCAGGGCGTGTCCGCCCTCGTGGTACGCGGTGATCTTCTTCTCCTTGTCCGACATGATCCGGGTCCGCTTCTGCGGGCCCGCGACCACACGGTCGATCGCCTCGTCCAGCATGGAGTTGTCGATCAGCTTGCGGTTGCCGCGGGCGGTGAGCAGGGCGGCCTCGTTGAGGACGTTGCTCAGGTCCGCGCCGGTGAAGCCCGGCGTACGGCGCGCGACGGCCGACAGATCGACGTCCGGTGCGACCGGCTTGCCCTTCTGGTGGACCTTGAGGATCTCCAGACGGCCCTGCATGTCCGGGCGGTCGACCGCGATCTGGCGGTCGAAGCGGCCGGGGCGCAGGAGGGCCGGGTCGAGGATGTCGGGCCGGTTCGTCGCGGCGATGAGGATCACGCCGCCCTTGACGTCGAAGCCGTCCATCTCGACGAGCAGCTGGTTCAGCGTCTGCTCGCGCTCGTCGTGTCCACCGCCGAGGCCGGCGCCGCGATGGCGGCCGACCGCGTCGATCTCGTCGACGAAGACGATCGCCGGGGCGTTCGCCTTGGCCTGCTCGAACAGGTCACGGACTCGGGAGGCACCGACACCGACGAACATCTCGACGAAGTCGGAACCGGAGATCGAGTAGAAGGGCACCCCGGCCTCGCCCGCGACGGCTCGCGCCAGCAGGGTCTTGCCGGTGCCGGGAGGGCCGTACAGGAGTACGCCCTTGGGGATCTTGGCGCCGACGGCCTGGAACTTCGCCGGCTCCTGGAGGAACTCCTTGATCTCGTGCAGTTCCTCGACGGCCTCGTCGGAGCCCGCGACGTCCGCGAACGTCGTCTTCGGGGTGTCCTTGGTGATGAGCTTGGCCTTGGACTTCCCGAAGTTCATGACTCGGGAGCCGCCGCCCTGCATCTGGTTCATCAGGAACAGGAAGACGACCACGATGAGGACGAAGGGGAGCAGCGACAGGAGAATCCCGACGAAAGCGTTCTGCTTCGTCGGCGAGACCGTGTAGCCGTCCGGAATCTGCTTGTCCTGGTATTTGGTCTGGAGCGTGCCCGCGAGGGTCACGCCCTGGTCGCCGATGTAGCTCGCCTGGATCTTGGAGCTGCCGTCGACCTTCTCGCCGCTCTTGAGCGTGACCTTGATGGTCTGCTCGTCGCCGGTGGTGATCTTGGCCGACTCGACCTTGTTGTCATTGATCGCCTGGACGACCTGGCCGGTGTCCACCGTCTTGTAGCCGCCGGACGAGCCGACGACCTGCATCAACACGACCACGGCAAGGACGGCCAGCACGATCCACATGACCGGCCCACGGAAGTATCGCTTCACGTCCATCCATACGGAGCGAATTCGCTCCGTCCCTCCTGCCATAGTGAGTTTGATAAAGACAGTTCTTCTGACCGTACCCCAGCAATGTTGCCCGAAGTCGCACGGGACGGCTGGGAGACGCGTCTGCATGCTCCAACGGCGCGAAACCCGCTGGGGTTCCCGATCGTCTTACAGGGCTTGGGCCGAGTGGCTCTAGCCGCCGTAGACGTGCGGCGCGAGCGTACCGACGAACGGCAGGTTGCGGTACTTCTCCGCGTAGTCGAGGCCGTATCCGACGACGAACTCGTTCGGGATGTCGAAGCCGACCCACTCCACGTCGATGGCGACCTTGGCCGCCTCCGGCTTGCGCAGCAGGGTGCAGATCTTCAACGAGTCGGGCTCGCGGGAGCCGAGGTTGGAGATCAGCCAGGACAGCGTCAGACCGGAGTCGATGATGTCCTCGACGATGAGGACGTGCTTGCCCTTGATGTCGGTGTCGAGGTCCTTGAGGATCCGCACGACACCGGAGGACTGGGTGCCCGCGCCGTACGACGACACGGCCATCCAGTCCATGGTGACGGGGGTGGACAGCGCCCGGGCGAGGTCCGCCATGACCATCACCGCGCCCTTGAGGACGCCGACGATCAAAAGGTCCTTGCCCGCGTACTCCGCGTCGATCTTCGCGGCGAGCTCCACGAGCTTCGCGTCGATCTCTTCCTTGGTGATGAGCACCGACTGGAGGTCGTCACCCATGTCTTTCGCGTCCACCCGCATCACTTTCGGTCGTCCAACCGGCTACTACCTGGCCCCGCCCCCGGAGGCCCGGAGGGGGTGTCGATTCAGCCTTGCCGAATCACCAGTCTGCCACCCTGGCGCCGGGCGACGACCTTGCCCGGGAGATTGATGGCTCCCTGGCCGCGCCAGCCCGTGATCAGGCGGTCGACTTCCTCGATGTGCCGGGCGAACAGCGAACCGGCCGGGGCGCCCGCCTGGATGGCCGCGCGGCGCAGGATGCGGCGGCGCACGGCGGGCGGCAGGGCGTAGAGCTTGGCGCACTCCAGGAGGCCGGTGGCGTCCCGTACGGAGGCCTCGGCCTGGCTGGCCCAGGTGTCGAGGGCGTCGGCGTCGTCGCGGGAGAGTTGCGCCGTACGGGCGAGCGCTTCCACGACCCCTTTGCCGAGCGCCTTCTCCAGGGCCGGCAGGCCTTCGTGGCGCAGACGGGAACGGGTGTACGCGGGGTCGGCGTTGTGCGGGTCGTCCCAGACGGGGAGCGACTGGACCATGCAGGCCTTGCGGGCGGTCTGCCGGTCGAGCTGGAGGAACGGGCGGCGGTAACGGCCGTCGGCCCCCGAGACCGCGGCCATCCCGGACAGGGAGCGGATGCCCGAGCCGCGGGCGAGGCCCAGCAGGACGGTTTCCGCCTGGTCGTCGCGCGTGTGACCGAGCAGGACGGCGGCGGCGCCGTGTCGGGCGGCGCAGGCGTCGAGGGCGGCGTAGCGGGCGTCCCGGGCGGCTGCCTCGGGGCCGCCCTCGCGGCCCACGGTCACTGCGGTGGCTTCTACGGGGTCCAGGCCCAGTTCGCGCAGGCGCAGGACGACCTCGTCTGCGCGGAGATCGGAGCCGGCCTGGAGGCCGTGGTCGACGGTGATGCCGCCGGCCCGGATGCCGAGTTTGGGTGCTTCGAAGGCGAGGGCGGAGGCTAGCGCCATGGAGTCGGCGCCGCCGGAGCACGCCACGAGCACGAGCGGCGAGGGCGGGCGCTCGTGCGAGGTGTGCCGGGAGGCGCCGGCGGTCTGCAGGGCCTCGTGGTCGGTGAGGATGTCGTGGAGGACGCGGCGGACCGCCAGGCGTATCGCCGCGACCGCAGGATGGGGACCCATGTCCGGTTCCCTTCATGAAGTTTTCGGGGGGTTGGCCCGAGGTTCGGTCACTCAGAGTGTGTAGATGGTGACAGAACCGGGGCGTTCCCCGAGCATTGCACGCCTACCCATCGCTCACGGTCCCTCGGACGGGTGATTGCAGGGGCGTTCGCCTGCCGTAGGCCGGATTCGTTTCACCACGCCTACGGCAGGTTCACGACTCGGCCTTGCGGTGCACCCGCGCGACCCAGTCCGCCGGTTTGGCGATCTCCGTCTTGGTCGGCAACGTGTTCGGGGAAGTCCATACACGGTTGAAGCCGTCCATGCCGACCTGGTCGACGACCGCGCGCACGAAGCGTTCGCCGTCCCGGTACTGCCGCAACTTGGCGTCCAGACCCAGCAGCTTGCGCAGCGCCGAGTCCAGCCGCGAGGCGCCCTTTGCGCGGCGCTGCTGGAACTTCTCGCGGATCTCCGCGACGCTCGGCACCACATCAGGACCGACGCCGTCCATCACGAAGTCGGCGTGCCCCTCCAGGAGGGACATCACGGCGGTCAGGCGGCCGAGGATCTCCCGCTGCGCGGGCGTCTGCACGATCTCCACGAGAGACCGGCCCTCGTCGTCTTCCTCGCCCTCGGGCCGGCCGCCGGCCAGCGACTGGGCGGCCTCCCGGATGCGCTCCAGGACCGTCATGGGGTCGACCTCGGTCTCCCCCAAGAACGACTGGATCTCGCCCTCCAGGTGGTCACGCAGCCAGGGCACGGCCGTGAACTGCGTGCGGTGCGTCTCCTCGTGCAGGCACACCCACAGGCGGAAGTCGTGGGGCTGTACGTCGAGTTCGCGCTCCACGTGCACGATGTTCGGCGCGACCAGCAGCAGCCGGCCCCCCTTCGCCCCCGCCGGCAGTTCGCGCGTCGCCGGGGCGAACGTCTCGTACTGGCCGAGCACCCGCGAGGACAGGAACGACAGCAGCATGCCCAGCTCCACGCCGGTCACCTTGCCGCCGACCGCGCCGAAGACCGCGCCGCCCGGGGTGTTGCCGCGCCGCTCCTGCATCTTGTCGAGCAGCGGCTTGAGGACCTCCCGGAACCCGGCGACGTTCGCCCGCACCCAGCCGGGGCGGTCGACGACCAGGATCGGGGTGTCGTGGATGTCGTCCGTGCCCATCCGGGTGAAACCCCGGACGTGTTGCTCCGAGGCCTTCGCATGCCGGCGCAGCTCCGCGACGACGGCCCGGGCCTCGTCGCGGCTCACCTCGGGGCCCGGCCGCACAAGTCGGGTCGCGGTCGCCACCGCGAGATTCCAGTCGACCATCTCGGCACCACCGATGCTCGTCATGCGTCAACCGTACGTGGTCGCTCCCACTTGGGGCAGGCCGCGAGCGTCGGTCAGGTGAGCGTCTGTTTGAACGGCACCCGGTATTGATGGCTGTGCCCACCCTCCCCCACTCTCGGCTTCGCTCGAGCGGGGGGACCCCCACCGCCGTGCGGAACGCCTGCCCACAGCGGTACATGCGGCAGCGGTGCAGCGGCGGCGACGGCAGTCCGCTGAGCCCAGGCCGTCGTCTAGCTGCAGCCGCAGGCCGCCAACGCCGTTGCCGTGTGGTCCAGGGCTGCCTGGGCCTCCAACGCATTCGTCGTATTCGACGCCAGGAAGGCGAAGGCCAGGAGTTGGCCGTCTTTGTCTACGACTGTGCCGGCGAGGGTGTTGACGCCCGTCAGGGTGCCGGTCTTGGCGCGGACCACGCCTGCCGCGCCTGTCGCGTCCGTGTAGCGGGTCGTGAGGGTGCCGGTGAAGCCGGCGATGGGGAGGCCGGTGAGGACCGGGCGGAGTTCGGGGTGGGCCGGGGAGCCGGCCTTGACGAGGAGGGCGGTCAGGAGGTCGGCGGTGAGGCGGTCGTCGCGGTTCAGGCCGCTGCCGTCGTTGAACGATGCGCCCTTGACCGGGAGTTGGAGCTTCGTCAGCTGGGCGTCGATCGCGGCGGCGCCGCCGTCGAAGTCGGCCCGCTTGCCCGTCGCCACGGCGGTCTGGCGGGCCAGGGCCTCCGCGATGTCGTTGTCGCTGTTGGTCAGCATCCGTTCGACGATGTCGGACAGCGGGGGTGAGGAGACCG
Source organism: Streptomyces xylophagus (assembly GCF_000716435.1). Taxonomy (GTDB): domain Bacteria; phylum Actinomycetota; class Actinomycetes; order Streptomycetales; family Streptomycetaceae; genus Streptomyces; species Streptomyces xylophagus. The sequence continues at coordinate 24,553 of NZ_JNWO01000034.1, read as the reverse complement.
TGGCGAGGGTGTCGGCGCGGGCGGTCGCCTTCGAGGGGCCCGGGGACGTCGTCTTGATGCCGTGCTCCTCGAGGAAGCCCGCGAACTTCTTGACCGCGTCCGCCGCCGGGTCCGTCACGCGCAGCACCGGGCCGCTGGAGGAGTCGTCGGTACGGCCCTCGTCGGCCATCAGGGCGCTGACCGGGGCGAGGTTGTCGTTGACCCCGATCGGGTGGAGTTCGGAACCGGAGTACAGGGTCTTGTCGTACGACAGCGTCACCTCGTGGACGCCGCGCTTCTTCAGGGCCGTGGCCGTGGTGTCGGCGAGCGTGCGCAGGCTCGCCCAGCCGTCGGAGTCCTGGTGGGCCGTCAGGGTGGGGTCGCCGCCGCCGACCAGGACGAGTTCCTTGGTGTCGGGCTCCAAGGCGGTGCGGGTGGTGAAGCGGTGGTCGGCGCCCAGGGCTGAGAGGGCGGCCACGGCGGTGGCGATCTTCGTCGTCGAGGCCGGGGTCAGCGCGTCGTCTGCGCCGACGCCGTAGAGGCGCTTTCCGGTCGATACGTCCACCACGGCGGCCGTGTGGCGGGTGCCGAGCGCGGAGTTGCCCAGGAGCGGGCTCAGGACGTCCGCGAGGGCCGTGCCGGTCGGGGCCGACTTCACCGAGTTCGCGGAGCCGCCGAGGCCGACGAGGACGGAGGGGGCGCTGGGCGCGGGTCGGGGTGCCTTCGCGGACGTATCGGAATTACGGTCGTGATCTACGCCACCTGAACGTTCCTGTGCGACTGCGTGGTCCCGCTCGGCCGTACGCTGACCGGAGGAGTCCCAGGGACCCGCGGCGGTCACCACGACGGCGGCCAGCGCCATTCCGGCGGTGGTGGCGACCGCGGTGTACCGCCAGGTCCTGTCGGGCCGCGGCAACTTCGCGACCTGCGGTGACACGGATGCGACGAGCCGGGCGACCTTCGGTTTCACGGCTTCGGTGAGCCGCGCGGCTTGTGGTTTCGCTGCTTCGGTGAGCCGCGTGACCTGAGGCTTCACGGCTTGGGTGACCCGTGTGACCTGCGGTTTCACGGATTGTGCGGCCCGCTCGAGACGGGGCCGGACGGCTCGCGCGACCCGCTTCACCCGCGGTCTCGCGGCCCGCCAAGGCCTCAGCTCCGGCACGACCACCAGCCCCTTTCGCGATCACACACCTGCGTGAGGGACACTTAACCACCAGAACTATGTGCTGATCATGGAGGAGCCACCGGTGGAGTTCGACGTCACGATCGAGATCCCGAAGGGTTCGCGGAACAAGTACGAGGTGGACCACGAGACCGGTCGGATCCGCCTGGACCGTCGACTCTTCACCTCGACCAGTTACCCGGCCGACTACGGCTTCGTCGAGAACACTCTCGGCGAGGACGGCGACCCGCTGGACGCGCTGGTCATCCTGGAGGAGCCGACTTTCCCCGGCTGCCTCATCAAGTGCCGCGCGATCGGCATGTTCCGGATGACCGACGAGGCCGGCGGCGACGACAAGCTGCTGTGTGTCCCGGCGTCCGACCCGCGTGTGGAGCACCTGCGTGACATCCACCACGTGTCGGAGTTCGACCGCCTGGAGATCCAGCACTTCTTCGAGGTCTACAAGGACCTGGAGCCCGGCAAGTCGGTCGAGGGTGCCAACTGGGTGGGCCGTACGGACGCCGAGGCGGAGATCGAGCGGTCGTACAAGCGACTGAAGGAGCAGGGCGGCCACTGAGCCCTCTGCGCACAGACATGCAAACGGGCCGCACGCGCACGCGTGCGGCCCGTTTGCATGTCTGTGCGCATACTGAGGATCACTGGAGGTGTCGTTCAGGGAGTGCTACGGAGTGACGGACGCGGAGGACCGCAAGTCGCAGTCGGACGAGGCCAGGAGTGCGTTCACTGCTCCCCCGGGGGTCGAAGCGGCGGTCACGGCCGTCGACGGGGAGTCTTCTACGACATCCGAGTTCGCCGTTCCGCGCGGGCTCGACGTGGCGGCGGCACCGGCCGTCGACGAGTCGGAGGGGTCGGCGTTCAGTCCGCCCAACACCTACAGCGCCAGAGAGGCGCCGCCCGCCTTCACCCCGCCGACCGGCATCCCTCTCGTCAGCCTCACCAAGGACGTGCCCTGGCAGGACCGGATGCGCACGATGCTGCGGATGCCGGTGACCGAGCGGCCCGCGCCGGAGCCGGTGCAGAAGCAGGACGAGAGCGGGCCCGCAGTACCGCGCGTGCTCGATCTGACGCTCCGCATCGGCGAGTTGCTGCTCGCGGGCGGGGAGGGCGCCGAGGACGTGGAGGCGGCGATGTTCGCGGTCTGCCGCTCCTACGGCCTCGACCGCTGCGAGCCGACCGTCACCTTCACCCTCCTCTCGATCTCCTATCAGCCCTCCCTGGTGGACGATCCGGTGACCGCGTCCCGGACCGTGCGCCGCCGGGGCACCGACTACACGCGGCTCGCGGCCGTGTTCCGGCTGGTCCAGGACCTCAGCGACCCGGAGACGGCGCTCTCCCTGGAGGACGCCTACCGCCGCCTCGCCGAGATGCGGCGCAACCGGCACCCGTACCCCGGCTGGGTCCTCACCGGCGCCAGTGGGCTGCTCGCGGGCGCCGCCTCCGTGCTCGTCGGCGGCGATGTCGTCGTGTTCTTCGCCGCCGCGCTCGGCGCGATGCTCGGGGACCGGCTGGCGTGGCTGTGCGCGGGGCGCGGGCTGCCGGAGTTCTACCAGTTCACGGTCGCCGCGATGCCGCCGGCCGCGATAGGGGTCGCCCTCACGGTCGCCGCCGTCGATGTGAAGGCCTCCGCGGTCATCACCGGTGGGCTGTTCGCGCTGCTGCCCGGGCGGGCGCTGGTGGCGGGCGTGCAGGACGGGCTGACCGGCTTCTACATCACCGCGGCGGCCCGGCTCCTGGAGGTCATGTACTTCTTCGTCGGCATCGTGGGCGGGGTGCTCATCGTCCTGTACTTCGGCGTGAAGCTGGGCGCCGAGCTCAATCCGGACACCGCGCTGAGCATCTCCAAGCGGCCGCTGTGGCAGATCGCCGCGGCCGTCCTGCTGTCGCTGACCTTCGCGGTGCTGTTGCAGCAGGAACGGTCCACCGTGCTGCTGGTGTCCCTCAACGGGGGTGTCGCCTGGTCTGTGTACGGGGCGATGCACTTCGTCGCCGGGATCTCGCCGGTTGCCTCTACGGCCGTGGCGGCGGGGTTGGTCGGGTTGTTCGGGCAGTTGCTGTCGCGGTACCGGTTCGCGTCGGCGTTGCCGTACACGACCGCGGCGATCGGGCCCCTGTTGCCGGGGTCGGCCACATATTTCGGGCTGTTGTCGATCGCTCAGAACGAGGTCGACAAGGGGCTGGTGTCGTTGGCCACGGCGGCGTCTCTCGCCATGGCCATCGCCATCGGGGTGAATCTGGGGTCGGAGATCTCGCGGTTGTTCTTGCGGGTTCCGGGGGCTTCGGCGGGGGCTCGGCGGGCTGCTAAGCGGACTCGGGGGTTCTGATTTCTGAGCGCCTAATAGCTCGGGGGCCTTGTGCGTTGGCGGGTGCGGGTTCGTTGTGGCTGGTCGCGCAGTTCCCCGCGCCCCTAAAGGGGCGCTGCAGCTAGGCCTGCGGATAGCCCTGGTTGTTGTACGGCGGGTACTGCTCGTACTGCTGCTGGTTGCCGTAGGGCTGCTGGTACGGCTGCTGTTGCTGGGGCTGGGCGTAGTACTGGTCGTAGCCGTCGTTCTGGTCGTAACCGTTGTTCTGGTCGTAGCCGTTGTTGTGCTGGGGCTGCTGCTGGGGCTGCTGCTGAGGGGGGTCCACGCGGCGGAGCTGGGTCGTCGAGTCGTCCATGATGACCGGGAACGGCTGGGTCGCGGCCGGGTCGGCCGGCTGCTCCTCGTGCCCCTGGGGGGCCTTCTTGGCCTTGGAGCGGGCGCGCAGGAACTCGATGGCGATCGGGACCACCGAGACGAGGACGATCAGGATCAGGATCAGTTCGATGTTCTTGTTGACGAACTCGATCTTGCCGAGCCAGGAGCCGAGCAGGGTCACGCCCGCGCCCCACAGGACGCCGCCGATGACGTTGAACGTGATGAACGAGCGGTACTTCATGCCGCTGACGCCGGCGATGATCGGCGTGAACGTGCGCACGATGGGCACGAAGCGGGCCAGGACCAGGGACTTGGGGCCGTACTTCTCGAAGAACTCGTGCGCCTTGACCACGTTCTCCTGCTTGAAGAGGCGGGAGTCCGGGCGGTTGAAGAGCGAGGGGCCGACCTTCTTGCCGAAGACGTAGCCCGCCTGGTCGCCGAGGACCGCGGCGACGCAGATCAGCGCGATCGCCGCCCACAGCGGGAAGTCAAGCGTGCCCGCGGTGATCAGCAGACCGCAGGTGAACAGCAGGGAGTCACCCGGCAGGAAGAACCCGATGAGCAGGCCGGACTCCGCGAAGACCACGAGCAGGAGGCCCCAGATTCCGAACCTGTCGAGCATGGTGTTCGGATCGAGCCAGCTCGGGCCGAGGGCGAGCGTCATCACGGTTCCGGGCTCCTGAGGGGTGGAGGGAGGTGCCAGCGTCCAGGTACAGCCGCACAAAGCTATCAACGCGATGTGTCCGCCCCAGGTTCCACCGGTGTCTCCAGGATGCACTGTGCGCCGCATAGGACAAAGCTGTGAGCCATGGGCATCGACGAATACGGCGGCGGCCAGGGGCCGCAGGCCGACGTGCTGGTCGTGACGACGAACGACGTTCCCGGGTACCGGGTCGAGCAGGTGATCGGTGAGGTGTTCGGGCTGACCGTGCGCTCACGGCATCTCGGCAGCCAGATCGGCGCCGGTCTGAAGTCGATGGTCGGCGGTGAGCTGAAGGGGCTCACCAAGACCCTCGTGCAGACCCGCAACCAGGCCATGGAGCGACTGATCGAGCAGGCACGCGCGCGTGGCGCCAATGGCGTCCTGGCGTTCCGTTTCGACGTGACCGAGGCGGCGGACGTGGGCACCGAGGTGTGCGCCTACGGGACGGCGGTGGTGCTGGCCCGGGTGTAGTGGACACCCCCGGGCCAGTCGCCTACTAGGTGCGGCGGGACGCGTTCGCCAGGATCGCGTCCCTGAGGTGCTCGGCCAGACCCGGGGCCATGGAGTCGTAGAACGCCTTGAAGCGCTCGTCGGAGACGTACATCTCGGCGAGGCACACATGCATCTCGTACGCGCACGGGTAGAACCAGCGGTCGATGTGCAGGCGGTGTTCCTCGGCGAGGTCCATCGCCGCCTCGGCGGTGGCGGGTTCGCCGGCGGTCACCAGGGTGGCGTAGCGCTCGCTCCAGGCGTCGACCTCGGCCTGGAGGCGTTTCCAGTCGGCCTTGGTGTAGCGGGCGGCCCTGCGCTGCGACTCGGCGTAGGACTCGGTGCCGCCCCAGCGCTGTTCGGCCTCTTCGGCGTACTGCTCGGGGTCCTTGTCGCCGAAGACCTCGAAGCGTTCCTCGGGGGTGAGGTTGATGCCCATAGTGCGTGCCTCCATGGCGTGCTCCACGGCCTCGGCCATCTTCTGCAGCTTCTCGATCCGGGCGGTCAGCAGCTCGTGCTGCCGGCGCAGATGCGCGCGGGGGTCCGTCTCCGGGTCGTCGAGCAGGGCCGCGACCTCGTCGAGCGGGAAGCCCAACTCCCGGTAGAACAGGATCTGTTGCAGCCGGTCGAGGTCGGCGTCGCCGTAGCGCCGGTGACCCGCGTGGCTGCGCTCGCTCGGGACGAGCAGGCCGATGTCGTCGTAGTGGTGCAACGTGCGCACGGTGACCCCGGCAAATCCGGCGACCTGCCCTACGGAGTAGCTCACTCCCGCTCCCTTCTTGTGTCCGCTCTTGTGTCCGCACTCCACGCTGAGGCCTCACGCCACGTGAGGTACAAGCCCTTTGCCTCCAAGATGTTGGGTCCGTTTTGCCCGCTTATGGTGAGCCCGTGGCCCAGGACAGCGTGCAACAGGCACCCGTTGCCCCTACGACCCCGGCGCGCACCCTGCTGCCGTTGATCGTCCCCGCTCTCGTCGTGGGCGTGCTCGCGAGTCTGCTGTTCCTCGGGGTGAGCGCGGCGGCCGAGCAGCTTCAGCACGTGCTGTGGAAGAACCTGCCCGACGCCCTGGGCATCGGCCGGTACTCGGTGCTGTGGATGCTCGTCATGCTGACGGCCACCGGCATCGCGGTCGGGCTGGTGGTGTGGAAGGTCCCCGGACATGCCGGTCCCGATCCGGCCACCACCGGCCTGGAGGCCGTACCGCTGCCGCCCATGGTGCTGCCAGGTCTCCTGCTGGCGACCGCCCTGATGCTCGCGGGCGGGCCGAGTCTCGGCCCGGAGAACCCGATCATCGCCGTGAACGTGGGGCTCGCGCTGTGGGTGGGACGCAGGCTGGCGCCCAGGGTGCCGGGCGGGGTGTGGGGAGCGCTGGCCGAGTCGGCGACGATCGGGGCGCTGTTCGGCACACCGGTGGCGGCGGCACTGCTCATCTCGGAGGCGCTGGCCAAGCGGCAGACCAAGGGCGCCTTGTGGGACAACGTGTTCGCGCCGCTCGCGGCAGCGTCGGCGGGCGCACTGACGACCACCTTGGTGGCCCATCCGACCTTCGACCTGCACCTGCCCGCGTTCGGCCGCCCGGGATGGGGCGATCTGCTCACTGTCCTAGTACTGGCGCCGCTGGCAGCGGCGCTCGGCATGACGGCCGTCTACCTCTTCCCATACGCCCATGGCGCCTTCTCACGGCTCGGGCACCCCATGCTGGCGCTTCCGGCCGGTGGACTGGTACTGGGCCTTCTGGCGGCCGTGGGCGGCCATCTGACGCTCTTCAAGGGACTGGACGAGGTCGGGGAGCTGGCGGCGGATCCCGAGGGCTGGTCGGCGGGCCAGTTCGCGACGATGACGGTGGTGAAGCTGGCGGCGCTGCTGGTCGCCGCGTCATGCGGCTTCCGGGGCGGCCGGATCTTCCCTTCCGTCTTCATCGGGGTCGCGTTCGGCCTGTTCGCGCACGCGGTCGTACCCGCCGTGGACCCGGCACTCGCGGTCGCCGCAGGCGTACTCGGCATGCTCCTGGCGATCACCAGGCAGGGCTGGGTGAGCCTGTTCACGGCCGCGATCCTGGTGGCTTCGCCAGCGATCCTCGCCCTGCTGTGCATCGCCTCGCTGCCGGCCTGGCTGTTGGTGACCGGGAGGCCTCAGATGCAGTTGCGCGCGGACGGAACTCCGGTCCGCTAGTACCCGTTGGTTCTTTTGATCCTTATCGGAGGCACGCCCATGCCGTTGCACAAAGGTCCCGACCAGCCCGACGAGCGCCCCATGTCCGTGAACCCCTTCTACGGAGAGGCCAATCCGGTCGGCGGCATGACCGAGGCCCCGCCCAAGCACCGGCTCCCGGACACGCCGTTGCCGCCGATGACGGCGGCCCAGCTGGTCCACGACGAGCTGATGCTGGACGGCAACTCCCGCCTGAACCTGGCGACTTTCGTCACCACGTGGATGGAGCCGGAAGCCGGCGTCCTGATGGCGGAGTGCCGGGACAAGAACATGATCGACAAGGACGAGTACCCACGCACGGCGGAGCTGGAGAAACGCTGCGTGGCAATGCTCGCCGACCTCTGGAACGCACCGGACCCCTCAGCCGCCGTCGGCTGCTCGACGACCGGCTCCAGCGAGGCCTGCATGCTCGCCGGAATGGCCCTCAAGCGCCGCTGGATGCAATGCAACAAGGACCGCTACCCGGCCGCCCGCCCGAACCTGGTGATGGGGGTCAACGTCCAGGTCTGCTGGGAGAAGTTCTGCAACTTCTGGGAGGTAGAGGCCCGCCAAGTCCCCATGGAGGGCGACCGCTTCCACCTGAACCCACAAGCAGCGGCCGAGCTGTGCGACGAGAACACGATCGGGGTCGTAGGCATCCTCGGCTCCACCTTCGACGGCTCCTACGAGCCGATCGCCGACCTCTGTGCCGCCCTCGACGCCCTCCAGGAGCGCACGGGCCTCGACATCCCGGTCCACGTGGACGGCGCGTCCGGCGCCATGGTCGCCCCCTTCCTGGACCAGGACCTGATCTGGGACTTCCGCCTCCCGCGCGTGGCCTCGATCAACACCTCGGGACACAAATACGGCCTGGTCTACCCGGGTGTCGGCTGGGCCTTGTGGCGCGACAAAGAAGCCCTCCCCGAGGAACTCGTCTTCCGCGTCAACTACTTGGGCGGCGACATGCCCACCTTCGCCCTCAACTTCTCCCGCCCCGGCGCCCAAGTAGTCGCCCAGTACTACACATTCCTGCGCCTCGGCCGAGAGGGCTACCGCGCCGTACAGCAGTCCACCCGCAACGTGGCCCAAGGCCTGGCCGAACAAGTACAGGCGCTCGGCGACTTCAAACTCCTCACCCGGGGCGACGAGTTGCCGGTCTTCGCCTTCACCACAGGCCCGGACGTCACGGCGTACGACGTGTTCGACGTCTCCCGCCGACTCCGCGAACGCGGCTGGCTGGTCCCGGCATACACCTTCCCGGCCAACCGCCAGGACCTCTCAGTCCTACGGATCGTATGCCGCAACGGCTTCTCGACCGACCTGGCAGAACTGTTCCTCGAAGACCTGCAACTACTCCTCCCCCAGCTGCGAAACCAGCCGTACCCCCTGACCCGAGACAAACAGGCGGCGACGGGCTTCCACCACTAAGACGGCCAGAGCGGACCGTCAGCCGCGTACGGCGAGAAGGGGCCGTGTCGGGGGGTGTCCGCCCGCAGCGGTTGGCGCGTCAACACGAGCACGTTGGTAAGCGACCGATTCCGCGCCGTTCCGAGGACGGACACCCCCCGGCGCGGCCCCGACCCACCACCAAACCGCGGGCGAACCACCCACTGCCGACTCACCCCCCAAGCGCCCGGAACCGCCGCACCGCAAGCGGAAAGAACACCGCGAGCAGCGCCAGCGGCCACGCAACAGCCGCCCACACGTGCCCCGATTCACCGCCGGGCCCGCCAAACAGATCGCGTACCGCCGTGGCGGTCTGGGACATCGGGTTCCACTGCACGACCGTGCCCAGCCAGTCAGGCATGGCCGCCGGGGTAGCCAACGCGTTGGACAGAAACCCGACCGGCCACACGAGGATCTGCACGGCCTGCACCAACTCCGGCCGCCCCGCCACCAGCGCCAGCTGAATCCCGACCCACAACATGGCGAACCGAAAAAGCAACAACAGCCCCACGGCACCCAGGAATTCACCGGGCCCGGCATGCGGACGCCACCCGAGCGCGAGCCCGACCCCGATCAACACGACCAGCCCGATCGCCGACTGCAGCATGTCGGCAGCCGAACGCCCCACCAGCACCGCTCCGTCCGCCATCGGCATGGACCGAAAGCGATCGATCACACCCTTGTTGAGATCCTGCGTGACGCCGACCATCGTGCCCTCCAGCCCGAAGGCCATGGTCAACGCGAGCATCCCGGGAACCAGATAGTCGACGTACTGACCCTCGACCGCCCGACCGCCACCGATCAGATAGCCGAACATCAACAACAGCATCACCGGAAACACAAGACTCACCACGACCTGCACGGGCTGCCGCGCCCAGTGGGCGAGTTCACGCCGGGTCATGGTCCAGGAATCCGTCAGGACATACGCGCTCACGCAGCCACCTCTTCCGCTCCCGTGAGATGCAGGAACACCTCGTCCAAGGTCGGCCGCCGCAACGCCACATCCTCGGCCTGGATCCCGCCCTCCTCCAGCGCCCGTACGACACCGGAGAGCGCCGTCATCCGATCCACAACCGGCGCGCTGAGCAACCGCCGGTCGGCATCGACCCGGATGTCGGCCGCAGGAAGCGGCAACAGGGCGACGGCGGCACCCAGTTGCCCCGCGTCGCGCAGAACGACATCGATACGGTCGCCGCCGGTACGCGACTTCAGCTCGTCCGGAGTGCCGTCGGCGATCACCCGACCCCGGTCAACCACCGAGACCCGGTGGGCGAGTTGGTCGGCCTCCTCCAGGTACTGCGTGGTGAGCAGAACCGTCGTACCGCCGCCGACCAGTGAGCGAACCGCCGACCACACCTCGGCACGGCCGTGCGGATCGAGGCCGGTCGTCGGCTCGTCCAGAAACAGGATCTCCGGATCGGTAACCAGCGAGGCAGCAAGGTCCAGACGGCGCCGCATGCCCCCGCTGTAGGCCCGGACGGGCTTGCGCCCGGTGTCGCCGAGATCGAACCGCTCCAGGAGTTCGTCGGCACGTACGCGCGCGTGGCGGGCGCCGAGATGGTGGAGGCGGGCGAACATCTCCAGGTTCTGCCGACCGCCCAACTCCTCATCCAGAGCGGCGTGTTGACCGAGCAGACCGATGCGGAGGCGAACCGCGCGGGCCTCGGTCAGCACGTCGTGCCCGGCGACCTCGACGCGTCCGGCGTCGGGCCGCAGCAGGGTGGACAGGATGCGGACCAGGGTGGTCTTGCCGGCGCCGTTGGGCCCGAGCACCCCGTGCACGGTGCCGCGAGCGACGACGAGATCCAGCCCGTCCAACGCCTTCTTGGTCCCCTTCCCTCCGTAAGTCTTGTGTGCGTCCTCGACGGTGATCACCGCGTCGGCCACTGAACACATCCCTTCGCTAGTCAAACTTGACTACCCACTCGAAGGCTCCGAAGGTAACGCCGTCGATCGCATTAGTCAAACTTGATTAGCGGGCGTCCCCGGGATGCCGCTCCCCCGTCGCATACGGGTTCTCCACACCGTCCGCCAGAACGCCGACGAACGGCTCGCCCTCCCCCGCGAAGGTGTACGCCCCGCCCTCGATGCGGTCGATCAGCCCCTGGGTCCACGCGGCCTCCGCGTCGGCCGTGTGGATCCAGAGGTTCATGATCTCGCCGATGTGGCCCAGCTGTTCGGGCCCGTCCTCGGGGATGTAGTGCTCGGTGACGGAGGCCCGCCACTGGGCGATACCGCGCGTGCGCTCCTTCAGCAGGGCCACCGCCTCGGCCCTCGGCAGCTCGACGATGAAGCCGATGGCGGCGGACTTGACGTCCATCTGCTGGTCGTACGACGTCAGCGCCTCACGCAGCAGCGTGAAGAACTCCTCGCTGCCCCGGCCGGTGATCTCGTACTCCGTGCGCGGCGGCCCGCCGACCGTGGACGGCGCGACCTCGTGGGCGTGCAGCAGGCCCTGCTTGGCCAGTTGCTTGAGGGCGTGGTAGATCGAGCCGGGCTTGGCGTTGGACCACTCGTGCGCGCCCCAGTACTCGAGGTCGTTGCGCACCTGGTAGCCGTGGGCCCGCCCGTGCTGGCGGACCGCGCCGAGCACGAGGAGACGGATCGCTGACATGGGGCCAGCGTAGAACCCGCGAGGTCAGCCCCCGGTCGTGCCCCGTTCCTTCACGACCAGCTCGTAGGCGGTGGCGCCGTCGAGGGACTCGCGGATGATGTCGGCGTGGCCGGCGTGCCGGGCGGTCTCGCGGATCAGGTGCAGGCAGAGCCAGCGCACGGAGACGCGGCCCTCCGGCGGGAACCAGGGCTCGCTCGGGACCGGGAAGGTGTCGTCGAGGCTCGGCACCGAGCGGATGTACGCCTCGGTCTCGGCGGCGACCTTCTCCCAGTAGGCCAGCTGCGACTCTACGGTCTCGCCGTCGACCAGCTGGAACGTCTCGTGCCAGTTGGCCTGGTCACGCTGGACGGCCGGCGGTTCCTGCTTCGCCCGCGCGATCCAGCCCTGCTCGACGTCGGCGACATGCTTGAGCAGCCCGGAGAGGGAGAGCCCGCTCGCGCTCGGCTTGCTCGCGGCCTGTTCCTCGGTCAGCCCGAGCAACGACCTGCGGATACCGCCCCGTTGGTCCTCGATGAACGTGAGCAGCGACCCGCGCTCGTCGCCCTGTGCGTCCGCAGGTACATGCGTGACCATGGCCTTCGCCTTTCGCCGGTGCCGGCCGGGAGCCTGTCCCCCTGCCCGACGTCGATGAAGCTACGGGCCATCGAGGTCAGGTTCTGTCCTCGATGGCCCGCCGGAAGCACATGTCTAGAACCGGAAGCACATGTCTAGAACGGGAACCCGCTCCGCCCGTGCTGCACCGAGATCCACTTCAGGCTGGTGAACGCGTCCAGCATCGACTCGCCGTTGAGGCGGCCGAGGCCGGAGGACTTCTCGCCGCCGAAGGGGACGATCGGCTCGTCGTGGACGGTGCCGTCGTTGACGTGGAACATGCCCGTGTCGATCTGCTTGGCGAAGTTGACGCCGCGCTCGATGTCACCGGTGTGGACGGCGCCGCTGAGGCCGTAGGGCGTGTCGTTCACGAGGGCCACCGCCTCCTCCTCGCCGTCGAAGGTGATGAGGAAGGCGACCGGGCCGAAGACCTCCTGGCGGAGGAGGTCCGAGTCGGCGGGGAGGTCGGTGAGGACCGAGGGGGCGACCAGGTTGTCGGTCGTCGTGCCGTGGACCAGAGCCGTCGCACCCTCGGCGATCGCCTGCTCGACGACACCCGAAAGGGCGTCCGCCTGCTGAGAGTTGATGACCGGGCCGATGACCGTCTGGGGGTCGCGGGGGTCGCCGACCTTGAGGGACTTGACCTTGGTGACGAACTTCTCGGTGAACTCGTCGGCGATCGCGCGGTCGACCAGGACACGGTTCGCGGCCATGCAGACCTGGCCCTGGTGGACGTAGCGGCTGAAGACCGCCGCGTCGACCGCGTAGTCGATGTCGGCGTCGTCGAGGACCACGAGGGCGCTGTTGCCGCCGAGTTCGAGGACCGCGCGCTTGAAGTGCGAGGCGCAGACGGTCGCGACGTGGCGGCCGACCTTGTCGGAGCCGGTGAAGGAGATGACCTTCGGGATCGGGTGCTCGATGAAGGCGTCGCCGATCTCCGCGATGTCGGTGATGACGACGTTGAGCAGACCGCCGGGCAGGCCCGCGTCCTCGAAGATCTTCGCGACCAGGGAGCCGCCGACGATCGGGGTGTTCTGGTGCGGCTTGAGGACCACGCCGTTGCCCAACGCCAGTGCGGGGGCCACCGACTTGAGGGAGAGCAGGAGCGGGAAGTTGAAGGGGCTGATCACGCCGACCACGCCCACCGGGACGGTGTAGACGCGGTTCTCCTTGCCGTCGACCGGCGAGGGGATGATCTTTCCCTGGGGGCGCAGCGCGAGGTGGATCGCCTCGCGCAGGAACTCCTTGACGAGGTGCAGCTCGAAGCCGGCCTTCAGGAACGTGCCGCCGAGTTCGGCGACGATCACCTCGGCGATCTCCTGCTCGCGGTCCTCGATGATCCGCAGCGCCTTCTCGAACACCGCACGGCGGGCGTAGGGGTTGGTCGCGGCCCACTTCTTCTGGGCGCGGGCGGCCGCCTGGTACGCCTCGTCGACCTCGTCGACCGTGGCTATGGTGATCGACGCGAGCTTCTCGCCGTCGTACGGGTTGAAGTCGATGATGTCCCAGGAGCCGGTGCCCGGGCGCCACTCACCGTCGATGTACTGCTGAGCCAGGTCGGTGAAGTAGGACGACATGTGTGATCCCTCAATCGCTAGCAGACACGATCAACAGCAGACCCGATCATCGATCATCACGGTCTGATCACACGTCATCGTACTTGTGTTTCAAGAGAGTTGGAGCAGTCCCCGGAGAAGATCCCGGCTCTCGTCCGGGCCCGGGCTGTCCTGCTGGAGCTCCTTGAGCGCCTTCTCGTACTGGCCGACGTCCTCGGACTTGTCCAGGTACAGCGCGCTGGTGAGCTGCTCCAGATAGACGACGTCGGAGAGGTCGGACTCCGGGAAGGAGAGGATCGTGAAGGCGCCGGACTCGCCGGCGTGACCGCCGAAGCCGAACGGCATGACCTGGAGCCGGACGTTGGGGTGTTCGGAGACGTCGATCAGGTGCTGGAGCTGACCGCGCATCACCTCGCGGTCGCCGTACGGGCGGCGCAGGGCGGCCTCGTCCAGGACGATGTGGAAGTCCGGGGCGTTCTCGTTCACCAGGTACTTCTGCCGCTCCAGGCGCAGCGCCACACGGCGTTCCACGTCGGCCTCGCTGGCGCCCTTCATGCCGCGCCGGACGACCGCGCGGGCGTAGGCCTCGGTCTGCAGCAGTCCGTGGACGAACTGCACCTCGTAGACACGGATGAGGGAAGCGGCGCCCTCAAGGCCCACATAGGTGGGGAACCAACTGGGCAGGACGTCCGAGTAACTGTGCCACCAGCCCGCTACGTTGGCCTCCTTCGCGAGGGAGAGGAGTGAGATGCGCTCCGCCTCGTCCGTGATGCCGTACAGCGTCAACAGGTCCTCGACATCCCGCGTCTTGAAGCTCACTCGCCCCAGCTCCATGCGACTGATCTTGGATTCGGAGGCGCGGATCGAGTATCCCGCGGCCTCGCGGGTGATTCCGCGTGCTTCCCGCAGCCGCCTGAGTTGCGAGCCGAGCAGCATCCGCCGCACCACCGATCCGGGCTCTCCCGCGCTCACGTTCGTCAAGCCTCCCCAACCGTCTTCAGGGGCCGCAGTCTGCCACTAAAACACTTCGAGCAGTACTCGTTCGATTACAGAAATGGAAAGAAGAGGCTCCTGTTCACAGGAAGTTGTCAGGAAGACGTCAGCAAGATGCAAGGTCCGGGGCCGAGATCGGCGCGAAGTTGGCGGAAAAAATGGCCAACAAGCGGTACGGGAGGGTCCAATTCGGTCAGCTGCACGTGCATCTGCCCTTGCATCTGCTGTACGCATCCGAAACCATGGTCTCGCGCCACCGCTGCATCGCAACGACCGCGAATTCCCGGGAGTGCCTCGCATGGGGACGAATGGATCGACCATGCTCGAGCCGTTACGGCAGGGCCTTCCACCGCTGGACCCGTCAACCGTGTCCAGCGCCGCCTCTTGTGCTCTGCCCGCCCGCTACGAAGCGGTGCGCGAGGCACGGCAGTTCACCCGTCGCACGCTCGACCAGTGGGACATAGGCGACCGCTTCGACGACGTCTGCCTGGTGGTCTCCGAACTGGTCACCAACGCGCTGCGGCATGCCCTGCCGGCCAACACCACGCGCGCGCCCGAGCAGAACCCGCCCGTGCGGCTGCACTTGATGCGGTGGACCGAGCGGCTGGTGTGCGCGGTGCGCGACCCCAGTCACGACAGCCCCATCGCCTGCGAGTCGGAGGACTTCTCGGCGGAGTCGGGCCGCGGCCTGTTCCTCGTCGACTCGTTCAGCGACGGCTGGGGCTGGCACCCGCTGGCCGGCACGCTCAGCGGCAAGGTGGTCTGGGCGCTGTTCCGACTCCAGGGCGAGCCGGCGCAGAACAACGCGTGAGGAACCGCGGCACTTTTTCGGGCCGCGGTTCTACGCGCGTTGTCGTCGCGTGGGTGTATCGGTCGGACAGGCCCTAACCCACTATCAGGTGGTCGAACTCGCCGTCCTTGATGCCCAGGAGCATCGCCTCGATCTCGGCGCGCGTGTAGACCAGCGCCGGACCGTCGGGGAACCGCGAGTTGCGCACCGCGACGTCTCCGTCGGGCAGCCTCGCGAACTCCACGCAGGAGCCCTGCGAGTTGCTGTGCCTGCTCTTCTGCCAGGCCACTCCGTCCAGCTGCGTGGCAGCCATGCCGTTGTACACGTCGAACCCCAAGTACACGCTGTCAACGCGGTGGTCCACAGGTCGCTCCCGGTTGTGCACTGGCTGGTGTGGCCATTGATGCAGTGGTCAACTGTTCCGGATCATAGCCCTGTTCATGTGCAGATGCATGAGCAGATGCACGTGCACGGGGCGTGGTCCTCCGGTTACAGCTTTGACGACTGCTTTACCGATGCCGTTCCAGCGTCTGCCCCAGTCCGTGCGGGACATGTGCTTCCGCTACTTCCGCACAGAACATGCACTAGTGAAGACGCGTACCGGGGCGCGGGTGTTCCGGGAGCGGGCGGCTATCGGGTCGCGTACGGCAACAATGCCATCTCCCGGGCGTTCTTGATCGCAGCGGCCAACTGCCTTTGCTGCTGGGCCGATACGCCGGTGACCCGGCGGCTGCGGATCTTGCCGCGGTCGGAGACGAACTTCCGCAGCAGGTCGGTGTCCTTGTAGTCGATGTACGTCACTCCGGCCGCGTCCAGGGGGTTACGGCGGGACTTGGTCGGCCTGCGCTCGGGCTTGCGGGGCACGGTCAGATCTCCAGGAGGGTGTCGAAGGCGGGCGGGAGGCGTTTCCAGGCGGCGCGTCCGGCGGCGTACTCGGTGTCGGTCAACAGGCAGGACTCCAGGAGCTGTTCGAGTCCGTCGCGGTCCAGGCCGGGCGAGGTGAAGACGAGGTGCTGACAGCAGTCGCCGTGCTCCGGATGCCAGTCCAGCGCGGCGGCGGCACGACGCACCGGCGGCACCAACTCCCAGGCGGCGTCCGGCAATGACGCCAGCCAAGGCCCCGCGCTCTCCACACACAGAGCACCGCCCGCCGCGTCCCAGTGCAGCAACGAGTCGGGCTTGTCGGCGAGCCAGAACCGCCCCCGGCTGCGGGCGGCGGCACAGGTCAGATCCTCCAACGCGTCGTACAGCCGCTCCGGGTGGAAGGGCCGGCACCGATGCCAGACGAACGTGGACACACCGTGGTTGTCGGCCTCGACGGGGAGGAGGGCGCAGGCGGGGTGTTGGGCGGCGGCAGCGGCTTCTACGTCGAAACCGGCGAGGGCGGCGGATGCCAGTGGGCTGCGCGGGGGTTGGGGGGAGCTCGGCGAGTTGCGGTGCGGGGGTGGGGTGGAGTCCCCTGAGTCGCCATGCGGGGGCTGGTCGGGGCCTGCCAAGTCACCGTGCGGGGATTGGGCGGGGCCCACCAGGTCGCCGCGCGCAGGCTGGGCGGAGCCCGCCAAGTCCTGGCGCGGGGGCGAGGCGGAGCTCGCCGAGTCACCATGTGCGGGCGGGGCAGCGTCCGCCAGATCGCCGGGCGGAAGCGAGGCAGAACACGCCGAGCCACCATGCGCAGGCCAGACAGAGTCCGCCAGGTCGCCGTGCGGAGGCTGGGTACCCGTCAAGCCATCGCGCGGGAGTGAGGCGGAGTCCGCAGGGTCCCCGTGTAGAGGTGGCGCGGTGCCCGCCGAGTTGCCGGGCGCAGGCTGGGCGGAGCCCTCCAAGTCGCCGCGAGTAGGCGGGGCAGAGTCCGCCAGGTCGCCGTGCGGAGGCGGGGCGGAGTCCTCCAAGTCGCCCTGCGGAGGCTGGGTGGAGCCCGTCAAGTCGTCGCGCTCGATGGCATCCCACCTCAAGTCACCTTGCCCAAGCGGGATTTGGCGTGCCGTCGGGTGCAACTGGCCCAGTAGCTCGCGGTCTTCGTCGTCGGCCTGGTCGGAGTCGAGGACGGCGAGGACGGGGGCGTACTCCAGCTGGCGGGCGAAGGTGTCCGCGATCGTGCGCTGGTCCGTGGCCGCCGCTGCGAGGCCGGCTGTGGAGAGGTCGTCGCCGTTGCCCAGATATGGAAGAAGCAGTGCTGCGTCGACTGCCGTGATGACGCCGGTGAGCGTCAGGCCGCCGGACGCGATTACCTCGGCCATCGCCTTGGGTTCGACGGAGTCCCACAACTCGACGATGGCAAGCGGGACTTGACCGGACGAGGCCAGTCGGCGGAGTTCCGGGACCAGGTCCTCGCGGAGCGCGCAGCACGCGCAGTCGTTGACGAGGGGGGTCTCGACGAGGGAGAGGATGCCGGTGGCGTCCCTGGTCGTGCGGACGACGACGCCCGCCGCCGCCGTAGCGAGGTCGTGGTGGAGTACGACGCTGCCGGGGACGTCGTGGAGGAGTTGGGCGACGGTCGCTCTGCGGGCGTCGGCGTGCAGGCCGGCGACGATCGCGACGGAGAGGTCGGGCACGGTCAGTCCTGCTTCCCGTACCGGCGCTCGAAGCGCTCCACGCGGCCGGCCGTGTCCAGGACGCGGGCCGTGCCGGTGTAGAAGGGGTGGCTGATGTCGGAAATCTCGACGTCCACTACGGGGTACGTGTTGCCGTCCTCCCACTCGATCGTCTTCGCGCTCGTCATCGTCGAGCGGGTGAGGAAGGCGTGGTTCGCGGCGCGGTCACGGAAGACGACCGGGCCGTAGGGCGGGTGGATGTTCTCGCGCATCTCGGTCAGCGCTCCTCTCGGAAGTCGACGTGGCGGGCGACGACCGGGTCGTACTTGCGCAGGGTCAGGCGGTCGGGGTCGTTGCGGCGGTTCTTGCGGGTCACGTAGGTGTAGCCGGTGCCGGCGGTGGACCGGAGCTTGATGACCGGGCGGAGTTCGTTGCGAGCCATGCTGGTACCTTACTGAAAATGAATTCCATTAGCAGCATCGGCTACGGCCCCGATCGAGGAGAGGTACGTCACTCGTGTCCGCCCACTGCATGCTGACCGGCACCCGGCCCGGTTTCGGCAACCGCATCTCCCGCTCCCACCGGCGCACCTCGCGCCGCTTCGACCCGAACATCCAGTCCAAGCGCTACTGGCTGCCAGGCGAGGGCCGTTACGTACGGCTGCGGCTGAGCACCAAGGGGATCAAGACCGTCGACGCGATCGGCGTCGAGACGGCCGTGGCCAGGATCCGTGCCCGGGGGGTGCGGATCTGATGGCGAAGAAGAGCAAGGTCGCGAAGAACGAACAGCGGCAGCGGGTTGTCGCGCGGTATGCCGCGCGCCGGGCCGAGTTGAAGGAGATCATCCGGCGGCCCGGCTCCAGCGAGGCCGAACGGGCCGCTGCCCAGCGGGAGTTGCGTGGTCAGCCGCGTGACGCCAGCGCCACCCGGGTGCGCAACCGCGACCAGGTCGACGGACGGCCCCGCGGCTACTTCCGCGCCTTCGGGCTGTCCCGGGTGAATCTGCGCGGGCAGGCTCACAGCGGATACCTACCCGGCGTTCGTAAATCCTCCTGGTAGCCCCTGGTAGCTTGCTGCGGTCGTCCCGGCCAAGGCCGACCGGGCGGCCGTCCGGCTACAGCTTGGGAGCTACCAGTGACTACGGCGAATTCGACGGTGTCGGCCGGGTCGACCGTGTCGACGGTGTCGACGGTACGGATCGTGGCCGCGGCCGCTGGTCTGGCGGGCGTGCTTGTACTGACCGCGTGCAGTGGTGGCGACTCGACGGACGATTCCTCGTCCACGCCGAGCGCGTCCGTGACCTCGAGCGCGACCGCGACCTCGACCGCGGATACCGGGGGTTCCACCGGCAGCAGTCCGTCGGCCGCGTCCGACGGGCTGCAGGGCAGCTGGCTCGCCACGACCGACGGCAAGGCCGTGGCGCTGGTGATCACCGGTAAGGAGGCCGGGCTCTTCACCACCGGGGGGAGTGTGTGCAGCGGGACCGCCGGTGAGGAGGCGGGTATGCAGATGATCCATCTCACGTGCACGGACGGCAGCAAGGCCCGGGCTAGCGGAATGGTCGGCTCCGTCAGTAAGTCGGGCCTTGCGGTCACCTGGTCGGGGAGTCTCGGGAAGGAGACCTACACCCGGGCGGAGGGCGGGAAGCTGCCGTCCGGGCTGGCTACGGCGAGCGTCGGGTCGTAGCGGATCGACGGCCTCGGCTTCGCCTTCGGCCGCCTTTGTGTTCCCACCCGCACCGCCCGTGCGGGTTTCGTCGTCGACTGCGGGTGGCCCCTGTGGGGCGGGTTCGCCGTCGGCGGGCGCGGGTGCTCCGTGGCCGGTGGGGGCGGCTGCGGCAGGTCCGTCGCCTTCGCGCGCGCCCTCCGTGACGGCTTCGCCGCCACTGCGTGCGCTGTTTGTGGCGGGTTCGTCGTCGGGTGCGGGTGGTCCCAGCGGGGCGGGCTCGCCGTCGGCGGCTTGCGGTGGGGCGGGGGTGGGGGCGGCATCTTCGGTGCCGGAGGCAGGTCGTGCTCGAGGCAGGTCGTAGCAGAGCCCAGCCGTAGCGGAGCCCTGCCGTGCCGTACCCCAGTCGTGCCAAAGGCCAGTCGTGCCATGGCCGGGTCTTGCCACAGGCCCGTCGTGCCGTTGCCCGGTTGTGCCGGAGGCCAGTCGTGCCGGAGGCCAGTCGTGCCGTAACCCGGTCTTACCCGAACCCCGTCGTGTCGGCGGAGTGTCCTCCCGTGCGGGATGATCCCCTCATGCGCACCATTTCCCTCGCCGTCACCGCCCTCGCGTCGGCCCTGCTCCTGACCGCCTGCAACGGCAGTGGTGGTGGCTCGGCCGACAGCAAGAACGGCTCCGCCTGCTCGTTCGACGGAGTCGGTGTCCAGGTCGGGCCCGCCAGTACCGCTCCGTCCGCCGGTGACACGGGCGAGGTTCCCGTGTCGATCACCAACCAGAGCAAGCCGTGCACGCTGGACGGCTTCCCCGGTGCCTCCCTGGAGGCCGGCGGCACGAAGGTCGCCCTCGCCACACAGAAGGGTGCCAAGGCGCAGAAGCTGAAGCTCGCCAAGGGCGACGCGGCGTCCTTCACCATCACCTACGTACGCGGCGCGGCGGGCGGCAAGCTGAGCCTGGCCGCGACGAAGCTGGTCCTCACCCTGCCCGGCAGCAGCGACACCGCGAGCTACAAGTGGTCGTACGGCCCCGTCCAGGGCAAGACCTCCGTGAGCGACTCGGACGCCTCGGTCAGCGCCTTCACGCAGGCCGGTGACTGAACAACTCCCGTCAGTCGAGCGGTGGGCGGGCCCTCACCTGTGCCCGGTCCGCCGCCTCGGCGCCCTCCGTCCAGCCCGCCTCGTCGGTGATCCCGCGCAGGCGGGTCGTGGTCGTCTCCGGAAACATCTCGTCGACGCGGTCGGTGACGGCGACCTCGCGGGTGGCGAGCACCGGGAGCAGGTCGTCGGTCACCTGTGTCTCGGCGGCCTGCGCCAGCCGGTCCCCGATGCGGTGGGCATAGGCCGCGAGGAAGGACTGCCGGAAGGTCTTGGTCCGCCTGCGGCCACCCGCCCGCTGGGCCGCCTCCGCCCGCGTCATCGCGGTCGTGGCCTGCACGAGGAGTGAGGTGTAGAGGAGCTCGACCACCTCCAGATCGCCCTCGAAGCCGACGACGGTCGAGAAACCGTAGGCCTCGTTCCACACGGCCCGGCAGTGGTTCGCGCCGGCGACCGCGTCCAGCAGCACCGCCTTCGCCTGCTCGTACGGCGCCTCGACCCCGATCCGGCACGCGCCGGGCGCGTCCTTCGCCGGCGCCTGCGCGTCGAGCAGCGCCTCGTCGATACTGTGCCGCGCCATCAACTCCTGCGCCTTGGCGCTCAACGCCTCCGCCTCCTCCGGGAACCCGGTCGCCTCCGCCTTCGCGAGCAGCGCGCGGATCCGGGTGAGCATGCGGGAGGCGGGACGGCGGCTGTCGTGCCGTTTCGGTTCGTCCAGGGGTTCGAGACTCGGCAGGCGCAGCAGCAGACGGTACAGCTCCAGCACGGTGGTGGCGTGCGTGAACCGGTCCGTGCGGGGTGGCTCCTCGGGGCTCAGGTCGTCGAGTTGGGCGGACCAGCGGGGGCCGCGCGCCCGGTCGTCCGGCGCCTGCGCGCGGATCAGCGCCGACACGAGTCGTACGTGGACGTCGTCCAGGTCGCGCCGCACCAGTCGTACGACATCTGCGGGCTGCCATCCGCGCCGCCAGGCCGCCGCCACGAACTCCCGTCCGCGCCGGGCCAGTTCGGCGTCCGACGCGGGGTCGGCGGCGAGGATCGAGGCGCCCGCGTCTAGGGCGTCGTGGGTGTCGGTGTAGAGGGCGGCCTCGAAGGCGCGCTCGACGGTGCCGGTCGTGCTGCTCACCCGTCGATCGTGTCATGGGACGGCGGGGGTCTTCGGGTGGGTAGGGCTGGGCCCACCTCCGGGACGCCCGCTGGTGGTCGTGTCCGCGCGGGCCGGACGCGGTGCGATGGGGGCATGACACAGACAGTCGTACGGATTCGGGGGCTACGGCGTCACTACGGCGACGTCCGCGCCCTCGACGGGGTGGACCTGGACTTCGGCACCGGGACGTTCACGGCGGTGATGGGGCCGTCCGGGTCGGGGAAGTCGACGCTGTTGCAGTGCGCGGCGGTGCTGGAACGGCCCGACGGCGGGACCGTGACCGTGGACGGGGTGGAGCTGGCCGCGCTGGGCGAACGGCGGCGGACGCTGTTGCGGAGGGAGCGGATCGGGTTCGTCTTCCAGTCCTTCAATCTCCTCCCCTCCCTCACCGCCGCACAGAACGTGGCGTTGCCACTACGGCTGGCCGGGCGTCGTCCCTCGCGCGGGGCCGTGCGCGAGGCGCTGCAGCGGGTGGGGCTGGCGGAGCGGGCCGGGCACCGGCCGTCGCAGCTGTCCGGTGGGCAGCAGCAACGGGTTGCCTTGGCGCGGGCGCTGATCACGCGCCCGGCGGTGCTGTTCGGGGACGAGCCGACGGGGGCGCTGGACACCGTCACCAGTCGTCAAGTGCTCCTGCTGCTGCGGGAGTTGGTGGACGGGGGCTGTGATGGGAGCGGGGGCGGGCAGACGACGGTCCTGGTCACGCACGATCCGGTGGCCGCTTCGTACGCCGACCGGGTCGTATTCCTCGTCGACGGGCGGGTGAGCGGGGAGTTGCGCGCGCCGTCCGCCGCCGAGGTGGCGGCGCGCCTGACGGATCTGGAGGGCGTGCCGTGCTGATCCTGATCCTGTCGTCGTTGCGTACCCGGTGGGTCTCGCTGCTCGGTTCCTTCGTCGCCGTGGCGCTCGGTGTCGCGGTGATGGCCTCGACGGTCGCGGGGCTCGCCTCGGCGGTCGGTGCGTCGGGCCGGGCGCCGGAACGGTTCGCGTCCTCGCCGGTCGTGGTGATGGGCCGGGACACGCTGACGGTGGAGGTGCGGCGGGGTCCGTCCACCGCCCGGGTGTCGAAGAAGCTCGCTCATCCACACCCTGTGGACAACCAACTCCTGGCCGACTTGCGGGCGTTGGGACCGGTGAAGATGGACGGCGGCGGGCGGCGGGACGCGGTCGGGGTCGACGCACCGGTCGGCGCCGTGCGGGCGGTGGTGGGTGGGCGGGCGCGTGTGCTGACGGGGAGTTCGCGCCGGCTCGCCGATCCGGCCGCGGCGCGTGACGCCCAGCAGTTGGTGTCCGTCGTCGCGCTGCTCGGCACGGCCGCCGGGGTCACCGGTTTCGTGTCCGCGTTCGTCACGGCGTCGACCTTCGCCTTCGTGATCGCCCTGCGGAGAAGGGAGTTGGGGCTGCTGCGGATGGCGGGGGCGACTCCGGGTCAGGTACGGCGGACGCTGCTCGGGGAGGCGGGGGTGGTGGGCGTCGTGGCATCGGCGGCCGGTTGCGCGCTGGGGGTGTGGGCGGCGCCCTGGTTGGTGCGGGCGCTGGTCGAGGGCGGGGTGGCGCCGACGTGGTTCACGCTGCGGGAGGAGGTGCGCTGGCCGTACGAAGTCGCCTTCGGGGCGGGGGTGTTGGTGGCGCTCACCGGGGCGTGGACGGGGGCGCGACGGGCCGGGCGGGTGGGGCCGGCGGAGGCGTTGCGGGAGGCGGCGGTGGACACAGGGGTGCTGCCGTGGTCACGTCGGCTGATCGGCGGGCTGCTGCTGGCGGCCGGACTGGCCCTGCTCGCCCGGTCGTTGTGGACGGACCCGGCGGACCTGCTGAAACGGAAGACGTACACGACCCAGCCGATGATCCTCATCACGGCGGTGGCCGCGCTGGCACCGGCGCTGGTGGGCCCTGTCGTACGACTGCTGGTGCGGTTGCCGGGGGCCTGTGGGCTGCTGATCCGCGAGAACGCGGCCACTTCGGTGCGGCGAACTGCCGCTGTCGCGGCGCCTGTTCTGGTGACGGTGGCACTGGCGGGTTCGTTGCTGGGGTCGGCGTGGACGGTCGCGGGGGCGCGGGCGGCGGAGGCGCGGGAGCGGACTCGGGCGCAAATCGTCGTCACGGGTGAGGGGTTGAAGGTGCCGGGGGTGCCGGGGGTGTCGGGGGTGTCGGGAGCAGCGGGGGTTCCAGGGATTCCGGGGGCAGTCGTTTCCGCGTCCGCCTCGACTGCGGTCTTCGTACGGGAGGGCGGTACCGCTCTCATCCGGTCCGATGCCCGTGCCGTGCGGGATGTGCGGGCGTTCGCCGAGGTCACGCGGTTGCCGGTGGTCGCCGGTGACGTAAGGGAGTTGGACGACCGCTCGATCGTCGTGAACGAGGAGTGGGAGCGGCACACGGTCGGCACGTGGGTGCGGGTGTGGCTCGGGGACGGGCGGGCGACCCGGCTGCGGATCGTGGCGGTGCTGGCGCGCGGGACCGGGGACAACGGCGCATATGTGACGGCGGCGAACGCGGCGGGGGCGGGGGTGGATCGGCTGGACGTACGGGTCAGAGACGGCGGGGCTGCTGAACGGGCGCGGGTGGTGGCCGAGTTGAGGGCGTCCGGGGGGACTGTGCGGAGTGCGGGGGCGTGGTTGGCGGAGGCGTATCCGCGGATGGGGGTGTGGGGTGGCGGGGGTGGTCAGGGCGGGGATCGGACTCGGCTCGGGTTGTTCGTGGTGTTGGGCATCTCCCTTATATACGGGGGGATTTCGCTCGCCACGACGCTGTTGATGGCGATGTCCGCGCGGGGTGTGGAACTGCGGTCACTGAGGCTCGCGGGGGCTACTCGGGTGCAGGTGCTGGGAGTTGTGGTGGGCGAGGCGATAGTGGCCGTGGGGGCTGTCTCTTATACACATCTGACGCTGCCGACGACTCCTTACGTGTAGATCTCGGTGGT
>NZ_JNWO01000033.1 GCF_000716435.1 Streptomyces xylophagus | reverse complement strand
GGTTTGGACGGTGACCTCTCAGCCCACCGAGCCGGGCGGGCGGGTGGGCAAGAGGGCGGAGCCAACCTCACCGCCCCGCCAACGTCACCGCCTGATCCAACGCCTGCAGAAACCGGTTCACCGTAGCCCGGTCCCGCACAGCCAACCGCAGCCACTCCCCACCCAACCCCGGAAACGTGTCCCCCCGGCGAACGGCGAAGCCCAGATCGCGCAGATGACGCCGGACGGCAACCGCGTTAGGGACACGGACGAGAACGAAGGGCCCCTCGGCGGGTTCCATGACACGGAGCCCGTCGGGGGCGAACTCGGTGAGCCCGGCGACGAGATGGGCACGGTCGGCGGCAACACGGTGCGCGGCATGTGCGGCCTCGGCGAGGGCATGCGGCTCGACACACGCCTCCGCCGCGGCGAGCGCGGGCGTGGACACCGGCCACAACGGCTGGGCCCGCTCCAGTTCCGAGATCGTCTCGGGGGCGGCAAGGACGTAGCCGATCCGCAGTCCCGCCAGACCCCATGTCTTGGTGAGGCTGCGCAGCACCACCAGTCCGGGGACATCGGTCCGTTCCGCGAGGGCCTCGCGCTCACCCGGCACCGCATCCATGAACGCCTCGTCGACCACCAACGTCCGCCCAGGCCGGGCGAGTTGAGTGATCGCGGCAGCCGGGTGCAGGACGGACGTGGGGTTCGTCGGATTGCCGATCACCACCAGATCCGCGTCCTCGGGCACCGCCCCCGGATCCAGCCGGAAACCGTCCGCCTCCCGCAACAGCACCCGGTCCACCGAGTGCCCCGCGTCCCGCAACGCCGCCTCCGGCTCCGTGAACTGCGGGTGCACGACGACCGGTTGACGGACCTTCAGGGCGCGGGCGAGCAGCACGAAGGCCTCGGCGGCACCCGCCGTCAGCAGGACCCGTCCCACCGGCAGCCCGTGCCGCGCCGCGACCGCCGCCCGCGCGGCCCGCCCGTCCGGGTAGGCGGCGAGACCGGCCAGCGAACCGGCTATCCGCTCACGCAGCCACGCCGGGGGAGTGTCCGCGCGGACGTTCACCGCGAGGTCGATCAACTGGGCGCCGTCGTCCCGGACTTCGACGTCACCGTGATGGCGCAGATCGTGGGCTCTGTCCGTGGGGCCGTGGTCGTGGGCTCTGTCAGTGTGCATGGGCGTGCCCGCCGTGATGGTGATGCCCGTGGTGGTGACCGTCGTGGTGGCCGTCGTCGTCCGGGTGGAAGTGCGGCTGCTGCGGCTGCCCCACCTTGTCCTCGAAGCCGGGCAGCGCGATGCGGTACACGCACGAGTCGCAGTTCATCCGCAGATCACCCTTGACCGCCTCCCGGTACCGCTCCATCACCAGGTCCAGCAACTCAGGCTCCGGGCCTATGACGTCGGCCGACCGCACCTCGATCTCCGGGTGCGCCGCCGCCCAGCCCTCCGTCTGGTGCCGTACCCGCTCCGGCAGGATGCCGGTGAACAGGAAGTACGGCAGGACGACGATCCGCCGGGCGCCCAGCTTCACGCACCGGTCCAGGCCGCTCGGTACGTCCGGCGCCGCCAGTGACACGAACGCCGGTTCCACGCCCGCGTATCCGCGCCCCTCCCACAGCAGCCGCGCCGCCTTGTGCACCTCGGCGTTGGCGTCCGGGTCGGTCGACCCGCGCCCCACGAGCAGCACGGTCACGTCGGCCCGGTCGGCGGGCGTGCGCACCGACTCGCCGAGCGCCTCGTCGAGCCGCCGCTCCAACACCTTCAGCAGCGACGGGTGCGGGCCCAGGGGACGCCCGTACGTGTACGAGATCCCCTCGTGCCGCTCCTTCTCCCGGGCCAGCGCCGCCGGGATGTCCCCCTTGGCGTGCCCGGCGGACACCAGCATCAGCGGTACGGCGGCGAACCGGCGCACCCCGCGCTCCACCAGCTCGGTCACCGCGTCGCCCAGCGGCGGCGGCGACAGCTCGATGAACCCGCCCGCGACGGGCAGTTCGGGATGACGGCGGCCCAACTCCCTTACGAAGTCCCGGAACGCCTCGGCTCCGGCCTCGTCCCGGGTGCCGTGTCCGGCGATGAGCAGGGCGGGCGGCGGGGTGGTCACGATTTCTCCTCGGACGGTGATGCGGACAGTGCTTCGGATGATGAAGGCGATGAAGAAGACGAAGAAGACGAAGACGACGCAGACGAAGACGACGAAATGGGGTGATACAGCAGGGCGTTGAGCGCAGCCGCGGCCACCGCCGAGCCGCCCTTCTCGGACACGTTGCTCACCGCGGGCAGCCCGCTCTCGCGCAACGCGGCCTTGGACTCGACCGCGCCGACGAAACCGACGGGCAGTCCGATGACAAGTGCGGGGGAGGCGTCCAGGGTCAGCAACTCCTCCAGTGCGGTGGGCGCGTTGCCGATCACCCACAGGGCGCCGGGCCCGACCTCCTCGTAGGCGAGCCGGATCGCGTGCGCCGAACGCGTCAGCCCGGGACCCGACTTGGCGTCCTTCAACCGGCACACGGTCCGGAGCTGAGTGATCCCGGCCGCGACCATCGCCACGTCCACGACCACCGGCGCCCCCGCGTGCAGCGCGCTGTGCGCCTTCGCCAACTCGCCCTCGTCCAGGACGAGATCGGTCGCGTATTCCAGATCGGCCGCCGCGTGCACGACCCGCTCGACGACCGCACGGCTCAGCGGCGGGAGGTGCGCGGTGTCCAGGCGGGCACGCATCCGCCGGTACGACTCCACCTCGATCGGATGAACCACCCGGTCCACGGGGATCATTCGGCCACCTCCTGCCAGCGGTACCCGCGCGGCGTCACCATGCGCCCCGCGATGTCCCGGGTCGCCGTGTTGCCCACGGTCACCACCGTCATCATGTCGACCGTCGCCGGGTCGAGCGCGGCCAGTGTCGTCAGTCGGCTGGATTCGTCCGGCCGCGAGGCGTTCCGTACGACACCGACCGGCGTCGTCGACTCCCGGTGCTCGGCGAGGATCGCGAGCGCCTTGGGGAGCTGCCAATCACGGCCCCGGCTGCGCGGGTTGTAGAACGTCACGACGATGTCCGCCTCGGCGGCGGCCCGCACCCGGCGCTCGATGACCTCCCACGGAGTGTGCAGGTCGGAGAGACTGATCGACACATGGTCGTGGCCGAGGGGCGCCCCGAGAATCGCGGCGGCGGCCAACGCGGCGGTCACGCCCGGCACTCCGACCACGTCGATGTCGTCCGACGCCTCCGCGAGCGCGGGCGAGGCCATCGCGTACACCCCGGCGTCACCGCTGCCGATCAGCGCGACGGCCTGCCCCTTGCGTGCCTCGGTGACGGCGGTACGGGCCCGTTCCTCCTCGGCGCCGAGTCCCGACTCCAGGATCAGTGTCCCGGGCCGCAGCAGATCGCGGATCTGGTCGACGTACTGGTCGAGCCCCACCAGCACGGCGGCGCGCCGGAGTTCGGCCTTGGCACGCGGGGTGAGCAGATCCCGGGCGCCGGGCCCGAGCCCGACCACCGCGAGCCGCCCGCGCGCGACCCGCCGTACGACAGCACAGGTCGCCATCGCCGGCTGCCCGTCGGCGCGCTCCGACTTCCGCTTGGGGACGAGGAGTTCACCGCCGCCCACGAGTGCGGCGGCCTCCGCTACGGACGGTGTGCCCACGGCCGCGAGCGGTGCCTCTGACGGATTGGGTACCTCTACGGCGGCCAACTCCTCGGCGGAGTAGGTCACCAGGGGCACGCCCAGGCGCTGAGCCGCCTCGACGATGCCGGGCTCGTCCGACTTGGCGTCGACGGTGGCGAGTTCGGCGAGGGACGCGAGGGACAGCCCCGCGTCACGCACCGCGCCCTCGACCAGCCCGAGCACCTCGTCCACCGGCGCTCCCTTGGACGCACCGACCCCGATGACGAGGGACGGCGGCCGGAGCACGACCTCCCGCTCCGCGGGCTCAACGGCTCGGTCGGTGACGCGGATGACGTACGCACCGCCCGTCCCCGACACCCGCAGCGGTGGCAACGGCCACGCCAACTCGGCGTCCAGGGCGACCGGTTCGCCGTCGAGCAGGGCCCGCGAGACGCCGGCGACATCCCCTTCCACGGGGAACTCGAGCGTGTCGAGACCGGGCACACCGACCGCGTCCGTGGCCGTGGTCACCACCGGCTGCGCGGCGAGCAACTCGCCCACCTCCACGGCGAGTTCATTGGCCCCGCCGCCGTGTCCGCCGACCAGCGACACGGCGAACCGTCCGCCCTCGTCGACGCACACGACCCCCGGGTCGGTCCGCTTGTCGCCCAACAGCGGGGCGATCAGGCGTACTACGGCTCCCGTGGCCAGAAAACAGACGAGCTGCTCGCACTCCGCGAACGCGGCCCGGACGGCGTCCCCGACGGGACCCTCGTACACGCGCGTACGGTCCGGCCACGCGGCGGCCAGCCGGTCCCGCGCCGTCGCTCCCGCCGCGGTGGCGGAGATGAGGCCGATCACTGAGCAACTCCTTCAACAGGTGCCGGAGGCCGGACGCCCCACAGCAGAAAAACGGGATTGGTCGCCGCCAGCCGGGTCACGTCCCCCGGCAGCGGCGCGAGCCGGGACGACTGCAACAGCACCCCGTCGACCGCGAGCCCGGCACCGCCGAGCGCCTCGCGCACCGCCGGTACCCGGTCGAGCGCGGCCATCGCGACGACCACGGTCCGCCGGGCCCGCCGGGCGCACGCGGTGACGATGGCGGGCAGTTCGCGCCCGCCCCCGCCGATGAACACGGCGTCGGGGTCGTCGAGGTCGGACAGCACGGTCGGCGCCGCCCCGTGCACGGTGTGCACATCGACCCCGTGCGCCTCGGCGTTGGCGCGGATCCGCTCGACACCGTCCCGGGTCTTCTCGACGGCGGTGACGGCGGCGCCGAGCCGCGCACACTCGACGGCCACGGACCCGGAGCCCGAGCCGACGTCCCAGATCAGTTCGCCGAGCCGCGGACCGAGCCGGGCCAGCGCCAGCGCCCGTACCTCGAATTTGGTGATCATCGAGTCCCGGTGCGCGAACTCCCGTTCGTCCAGCGCCCATTGGGTGGGCCCGACGGCAGCACCGGCGACCGTCCGCACGGCACCGAGCACCCGCGACTCGTCCAGACACAGCACCACGCTCACCGCCGTACCCCAGTCCCGGGCGGCGGCCTCGGTGGGCGTGACCCGTTCCACCCGTTCCGCCCCGGAGCCCAGCGCGGACGCGACGATGAGGACGCGCCCGCCGGCCCGGTGGGTGAGCGCGGCGCCCAGTTCGGCGGGTCCGGCCCCCGGCCCGGTCAGCACGGCGACCTTCGGATGCGCGCGGCACACGTTGACCGCCGTACGCAGATCGCGTCCGTGCGCGCTGACGACGACCGCGTCGTCCCAGGTCAGCCCGAGTCGCGCGAAGGCGTTGGCGACGGAGGAGACACCGGGGCGTACGTCGAGGGCGTCGCTGCCGAACCGTTCCGCCAGCGCCCGTACGATCCCGAAGAACCCGGGGTCCCCGGAGGCCAGCACGACGACCGGCTCGCCCTTCCCGACGTAGGCCTCGATGGTGTCGAGCGCGGGCGCGAGCGGACCGAGGACGATCTGCTCCGCGTCCTCCGGGACCGCGACGGCGGCGAGATGCCGCTGTCCGCCGACGACGAGCCGGGCACCGGCGAGCACGTCGTCCACGACGCGAACCCCCGTCCCCGTCCCCACGACCGTGATCACGTGCTCGCACCCCGCGAGCGCAGAGCCCTGCGGGCCTCCGGGTCGGCCTTGCGGTAACCGTGGAAGTGGCCCGGGTGATAGAGGTGCGAGCGGGTGCCGTGGGCGTCGAGGGCCGGGCCGACCAGGAAGAGGGTGTGCTTCCAGAGCTTGTGCTCCTTGACCGTCTCCTCCAGCGTGGCGATCGTGCACTTCACGATCAGTTCCTCGGGCCAGGTCGCCTGGTAGGCGACGACGACGGGCGTCTCTGTCGGATAGCCGCCCTCCAGCAGCTCCCGTACCAACTGCCCGCTGCGCGCGGCCGACAGGAAGATCGCCATGGTCGTACCGTGGCGCGCGAACTCCCGCACCTCCTCCCCGGGAGGCATCGGCGTCTTGCCGCCGCCGAGCCGGGTGAGGACGACGGACTGCGCGACCTCGGGGATCGTCAGCTCGCGCTGCGCGAGGGCGGCCACGGCGGAGAACGCGGAAACCCCGGGGACGATCTCGGTCGTGATGCCGATCGCGGCGCACCGGTCGACCTGCTCCTGCGTACCGCCCCACAGGGCGGGATCACCGGAGTGGATACGGGCGACGCGCAGCCCATCGCCGCGGGCCCGCTCGTACACGGCGACGACGTCCTCCAGGGACATCGTCGCCGAGTCCAGGATCTCGGCGCCCTCGCGCGCGTGGTCGAGGACTTCAGCCTGCACCAGGCTGGCCGCCCAGATCACGACGTCGGCCTCGGCGATGGCGCGCGCGGCACGGAACGTCAGCAGATCGGCGGCGCCGGGGCCGGCACCGACGAAGGTCACCTTGCCGGTGGGGGCGGCAGCGGTATCGGCAGCGGCCATGGGGTCGGATCCTCTCAAGCGGGACAAACAGAACGGGAACGTCAGTACACGTGGGGGTGGAGTGGTCCAGGATGTGCGCGAACAGGGGTTGATCGGATAGCAAGGGGACTATGGCGGTCTTCGTCGCGCTCGGCGCGTTCCTGATGACGCTGGCCGGCGGTTGGACGGCACAGCGGGTGACCGACCGCCGTCACCTCGTCCTGGGCCTGGCCGGCGGCCTGATGCTGGGCGTGGTCGGCCTCGACCTGCTGCCGGAGGCGCTGCGCGCGGCGGGCCGCGAGGTCTTCGGCGTACCGGCCGCCCTGCTGCTCTTCGTGGCCGGCTTCCTCGTGGCCCATCTGGTCGAACGCCTGCTCGCCGCCCGCCAGGCCTCGCACGGCGCGGAGGAGAACAACGGCCGGGCGCCCGAGGTGGGCCTCACGGCGGCGGCCGCGATGGTCGGCCACAGCTTCATGGACGGTGTCGCGATCGGCGCCGCCTTCCAGGTCGGCGGCGGCATGGGCACGGCGGTGGCGCTCGCGGTCATCGCCCACGACTTCGCGGACGGCTTCAACACGTACACGATCACGAGCCTGTACGGCAACGCACGCCGCAAGGCCATCGCGATGCTGGTCGCGGACGCGGCGGCCCCGGTGGCCGGCGCCGCCTCGACGGCGTTCCTGACCATCCCGGCCCCGCTGCTCGGCGGCTATCTCGGCTTCTTCGGCGGCGTACTCCTCTACCTCGCCGCCGCCGAGATCCTCCCCGAGGCCCACCACGAACACCCCGCACCCGCGACGCTGCTGTGCACGGTCGCGGGAGCGGCGTTCATCTGGCTGGTGGTAGGCCTCGCGGCCTGATCTCCGCCATTTTCGACCGGTCACAGTTTCCCGCCCCGCCCGCCCTCGCGCCGCGCGGGTGCGATGAGCGTCGACAGATAGGGCAACGGCTCCCCGTCCAGCTCGGCGGCCGGCCGGATCGACTCCTCCGGCAGCCCGAGCGCCGACCCCCACACCGCGTCCTCGATCCGCCCGGTCTCCCGCAACGCCTCGGCGACCTCTCCCGCCTGCCGCCCGAACTTGTACGCCACGACCGTCCCCGGCCCGGCCAACGCGTCCTTGAGCACGGCGGCCCCGGCGGTCACCGGCACGAGCGTCAACGGCTCGGTCCCTTCCGTGAGTACGGCCCCGGAGCGCGCGGCGAGATCCTGCATGGCGGTGATACCAGGCACGGTCTCCACAACGACCCCCGGCACCAACTCCCCGATGGTCAGGGCGAGATAGGTGAAGGTGGAGTAGACGTTGGGGTCCCCGATGGTGGCGAACGCGACGACGGGATGCGCGGCGAGCAGCTCGGCGACCTTCGCCCCCGCGGCATCCCAGGCGGCTTCACGCCGGGCCCGATCGGTTCGCTCGTTGAGCGCGAAGACGACCCGGAGGATCTTCTCCGCGGGCACGTAGTGCAGAACGGTCGCTTCGGCGCGCCCCCGCTCACCCGTGTCCATCACAGGTACCACCACGACATCGGCGGCCCGCAGAGCATTGACGCCCTTGACGGTCACCAGCTCCGGATCGCCGGGACCCACCCCGACTCCGATCAACCTGCTGCTGCTCATGACGTCCGGCACCTCTCCACGAACCGACGGGCCACACCGGGCTCGGCCGCCCAGTGCGTGTGCAGATAACTCGCGTGCACACCCTGTTGTACGAAACCTTCGACCCGCCGGTCAGGGGCGCGAACCCCCCAGGCGGGAGCCGCCCCCGAGCCGGGCTCGACGACGGTCCGGTGAAACTCGTGCCCACGCATCCGCGTCCCGGCCACGGCCAGCACACTGTCGCTCAGCGCGACGGCATCCCGATAGCCCAACGTCAGCCGCTCACTCATCCGCGCGGTGGCATCCAGCACCCCGCACATCGGCAGCCCGTCCAACTCCCGGCACAGATACAGCAGTCCGGCACATTCGGCGGCGACGGGAGCGCCACTCTCTGCGAGGGCTCCGACGGCCTTGCGGAGCGGCTCGTTGGCGGACAACTCGGAGGCATACACCTCGGGAAACCCGCCCCCTATTACCAACCCGCATGTCCCGTCCGGGAGTTGCTCGTCCCGGAGGGGGTCGAACACGACGACTTCGGCACCGGCGGCGGTGAGGAGTTCGGTGTGTTCGGCGTAGGAGAAGGTGAAGGCGGGACCACCGGCGACGGCAACGGTCACTTTTGAGTCGGGGTGGGCGTAGCCAGCCCGTCCGTTCGCTTCCGGGCGCAGGCCAGCAAAATCAGCCCGTCCGGTCACTTGTGAGCGCAGGCCACCATTTTCAGCCCGTCCGGAGTTTGAGGACGAGGCCCCTTCAGGGCCGAAGCGGGGGTCTGGGGGCGCAGCCCCCAGGGATGGGACGGGTAGGGGCGGCGGGGGCGAAAAAGCAGCCAGGACCTCACCCGCATCCCAAGCCGCACACGACAACGCACCAGCACTCCGCGCCAGCGCAAGCAACGCCTCCAGATCACACCCGGCGTCCACCTGCGCCCCCATCGCCGCAACAGCCTCCACCGCGGCCGACTGCCGTTCCGCAACCGGCACCAACCCCAGATGCCGAGAAGGCGTATCCACCTGAGGAGCCCGCCGCAACACACCCAGCACAGGCACCCCGGCCGACTCCAACGCCTCCCGCAACAACGCCTCATGCCGATCGGACGCGACCTTGTTGAGAATCACCCCCCCGACCCGAACCTCCGGATCCCAGGAAGCAAAGCCATGCACCAACGCGGCAACGGACCGAGACTGCGAGGACGCGTCGACGACAAGCACCACCGGCGCCCGCAGCAACTTCGCCACATGCGCGGTGGACGCCAACTCCCCTTCCCCCGCAGCCCCGTCGTACATCCCCATCACACCCTCGACGACGGCGAGATCGCACCCGCGCGCCCCGTGCGCGAACAGCGGGCCGACCAACTCCGGACCGCACAGATACGCGTCGAGGTTCCGCCCCACCCGCCCGGTGGCGAGCGCGTGATACCCGGGGTCGATGTAGTCCGGCCCGACCTTGTGCGGGGACACGGCGAGCCCCCGCGCGGCGAACGCGGCCATCAGCCCCGTGGCGACGGTGGTCTTGCCGCTGCCCGAAGAGGGCGCGGCAATGACCAGCCGAGGCACAGAAGACATCACCACTCGATACCCCGCTGGCCCTTCTGACCGGCGTCCATAGGGTGCTTGACCTTGGACATGTCGGTCACGAGGTCGGCGAAGTCGACGAGCTTCTCGGGCGCGTTCCGCCCGGTGATCACGACATGCTGCGTCCCCGGCCGCTCCCGCAGCACAGAGACCACCTCATCGACATCGACCCACCCCCAGTGCATCGGGTAGGCGAACTCGTCGAGCACGTACAGCTGATACGTCTCGGCAGCAAGATCCCGCTTGACCTGCTCCCACCCTTCCCGCGCCTTCTCCTCGTTGTCCATCTGGGAGTCGCGCTGAACCCACGACCACCCCTCGCCCATCTTGTGCCAGTCGACGGACCCGCCCTCACCGGAAGCACCCAGCACCCGAAGGGCGTTCTCCTCCCCGACCTTCCACTTCGCCGACTTGACGAACTGGAACACCCCGATCGGCCACCCCTGATTCCAGGCACGCAACGCGAGCCCGAAAGCAGCGGTCGACTTGCCTTTCCCAACTCCCGTATGCACAACGACAAGTGGCCGATTACGACGCTGACGGGTCGTCAGACCGTCATCCGGCACGACACTCGGCTGCCCCTGCGGCATTAAGCGGCCCTCCTCTGTACGTCCTTGACCAGCCCGGCGATCGAGTCGGCCCGCAACTCGTCCAGCGTCACCGCCGTACCCTCCAGCTCACCGGCCAACTGCCCGGCCAGCCCCAGCCGTACGGGCCCCGACTCGCAGTCCACGACCACGGAAGCGACCCCGTCGGCGGCGAACAACCGCGCCGCCCGCCCGGCAAGCGCGACCGGCTCGGGACCACCGGTGGCCCGCCCATCGGTCACCACGACAACCAATGCCCGCCGGGCCGGATCCCGCAACCGCTCCACCCGCAGCACGTCATGCGCCTTGAGCAGCCCGGCGGCAAGCGGCGTCCGCCCACCCGTCGGCAACGACTCCAGCCGTACGGCGGCGGCGTCCACGGACGAGGTGGGAGGCAGGGCGACATCAGCACTCGCCCCCCGGAAAGTCACCAACCCCACCTTGTCCCGCCGCTGATAGGCATCCAGCAGCAACGACAGCACAGCCCCCTTCACCGCACTCATCCGCTGCCGCGCCGCCATCGACCCCGACGCGTCCACGACGAACAGCACGAGGTTGCCCTCACGCCCCTCCCGCGTCGCCTGCCGCAGATCGTCCCGGCGCACGACCAGCCCACGCCCGGAACGCCCCCGCGCCAGTTGATGCGGCGCCGCAGCCTGCACGGTCGCCGCCAAGTGCAGCTTGGTGAGCGCCCCTTGGGGCCGCCGGGACCCGGTGGTCCGCCCGTGCTCGGTCCGCGCCCGCGAACGCCGCCCGGCCGCACCTTCGCCGATCCCCGGGACACTCAACGCCTTGGCACGGAAGGGCTCGGAGGCCCGTACGGGCTGCTGCTCCCCGGCACCCTGCGGCTGACCGCCCTCGCCGGCTTCGGGTTGGGCGGCCGCGTCACCGCCCTCGGGGCCGTCCGAGTCGTCGGGTGATTGCCCGCCGCCACCACCCGGGCCGTCGGGACCGTCCGGCCCCGGATCGTCGTCCTCGGGCTCCTGCGTCTGCTCCTGCTCCGCGAACTCCTCCAACGTCTCGTCGAGCTTGTTCTCGTCAAGTCCCGGCGCGTCAAAGGGATTTCGCCGCCGCCGGTGCGGCAACGCGAGCAGCGCGGCCTGCCGTACGTCCTCGGCGAGCACATCGGTCCGCCCGGCCCACGCGGCCAACGCGGTCGCCGTACGGGCCATCACGATGTCGGCCCGCATGCCGTCCACCTCGAAGGCCGCACAGGTCGCCGCGATCTGCCGCAACGCCCCGTCGCCCAGCCGCACGGACGGCAACAGCGCACGCGCGGCGATGATCCGGGCCCGTACGGAGGACTCCTCGTCCGCCCAGCGCTCGGTGAAACCGGCCGGATCGTCGTCGTAGGCGAGCCTGCGCCGCACGACCTCCACCCGCTGATCGGGCTCCCGCGAGGCCGCGACCTCGACGGTCAGGCCGAACCGGTCGAGCAACTGCGGTCGCAGTTCGCCCTCTTCGGGGTTCATGGTGCCGACAAGCAGGAAGCGGGCGGCGTGCCTGACGGAGACGCCTTCGCGTTCGACGTACGACGCGCCCATCGCCGCCGCGTCCAGCAGCAGGTCGACCAGGTGGTCGTGGAGGAGGTTGACCTCGTCGACGTACAGGATGCCCCGGTGCGCGTCGGCCAGCAGCCCCGGCTCGAAGGCCTTGACGCCCTCTGCGAGCGCCCGCTCGATGTCGAGGGCGCCGACGAGCCGGTCCTCGGAGGCGCCGACCGGCAACTCGACCATGCGCGCGGGGCGTTGGACCCCGGGCCCGGTCTCGTGCGGCCCGTCCGGGCAGGCCGGGTCGGGTGCGGCCGGGTCGCAGGAGAAGCGGCAGCCGGGGACGACGGAGACCTCGGGCAGCAGCGCCGAAAGGGCGCGTACGGCCGTCGACTTGGCGGTGCCCTTCTCGCCGCGTACCAGCACACCGCCGACCGCCGGCGACACGGCGTTCAGCAGCAGCGCGAGCCGCAGGTCGTCCTGGCCGACAACGGCCGTGAACGGAAAGGGAGTTGTCACTGGTCGTCGCCCTCCAGGTCGCCTTCGAGCTCCAGGTAGGTGGCCCGCAGTCGTTCCAGCGTGTCCGCGTCCGGCTCGGCCCACAGACCGCGCTCGGCGGCTTCGAGGAGCCGTTCCGTGATGCCGCGCAGCGCCCATGGGTTGGACTTCTTCATGAAGTCCCGGTTCTCCGGGTCGAAGACGTACTCCGCGCTGAGCTTCTCGTACATCCAGTCGTCGACTACGCCGGCCGTCGCGTCGTAGCCGAAGAGGTAGTCGACGGTCGCTGCCATCTCGAAGGCGCCCTTGTAGCCGTGCCGCCGCATCGCCGCCATCCAGCGGGGGTTGACGACACGCGCCCGGAAGACCCGGTGCGTCTCCTCGCCCAGCGTGCGCGTCTTCACCTGGTCCGGGGTCGCGGAGTCACCCACGTACGCCTCGGGGGAGGCACCCGTCAGGTGGCGGACCATGGCGACCATGCCGCCGTGGTACTGGAAGTAGTCGTCCGCGTCGACGAGATCGTGTTCGCGGGTGTCAACGTTCTTGGCGGCTACGGCAATTCGCTTGAACGCCGTCTCCATGTCCCCGCGCGCCGCCCGCCCGTCGAGCCCGCGCCCGTAGGCGTACCCGCCCCACACCGCGTACACCTCGGCGAGGTCGGCGTCGCTGCGCCAGTTGCGCGCGTCGATCAGCGGCAGCAGACCCGCGCCGTACGCCCCCGGCTTGGAGCCGAAGATACGGGCCGTGGCCCGGCGCCGGTCGCCGTGCTCGGCGGTGTCCTCGTCGGCGTGCGCGCGGACGTAGTTGGACTCGGGGGGTTCCGGCAGGTCGGCCACGGCCCGTACCGCGTCGTCGATCAGCCCGACGACGTGCGGGAACGCGTCCCGGAAGAAGCCGGAGATCCGCACCGTGACATCGATGCGCGGCCGGCCCAACTCCGTGACGGGCACGACCTCGAAGCCGGTCACCCGGCGCGAGGCGTCGTCCCAGACCGGACGGCAGCCCAGCAACGCGAGGATCTCCGCGATGTCGTCGCCCTGGGTGCGCATCGCCGACGTACCCCAGACCGTGAGGCCGACGGACTTGGGGAACTCGCCGTTGTCCTGGACGTACCGCTGCACGAGCGAGTCGGCCAGCGACTGCCCGACCTCCCAACTCAGCCTGGACGGAATGGCCTTGGGGTCGACCGAGTAGAAGTTCCGGCCGGTCGGCAGGACGTTGACCAGGCCACGGGTCGGGGAGCCCGACGGACCCGCCGGGACGTAACCGCCGTCGAGCGCGAGCAGGATGTGGTCGATCTCATCGGTGGTGCGGGCCAGCCGCGGCACGACCTCGTCACACGCGAACGTCAACACCGCGACGGCGTCCGGGAGTTCGGCGCCGATGACGGCACGGACGAGCGCGGGGACGGCGGTGACCTCCCACTCCTGGGACTCCATGCCCTCCGCGAACCGGCGGCACAGCTGTTCCAGCAGATCGATCGCGTCGGCGGCGGAACGAGCCGGTCCCTCGACCAGTTCCGTCAGCTCCACCGGCACCTTCACGGGAGCGCCCGGCTCGGCCAGCAACTCCTTCTCGCTGAGCCCGAAGTGCTCGGCCAGCGCGGCCCGCAGACCCGGCAGCGCGTTCGCCTGCCCACCCCACACCTGCGAGGCGCGCAGCACGGCGAGCACGAGGTTCACGCGTGCTTCGCCGACCGGTCCGCCGCCGAGGATGTGCAGCCCGTCGCGGATCTGCACGTCCTTGATCTCGCACAGATAGCCGTCGATGTGCATCACGAACTCGTCGAACGCCGCGTCGTCCGGCTGGTCGTCCACATGCAGGTCGTGGTGCAGTTCGGCCGCCTTCACCAGCGTCCAGATCTGCGCGCGCACGGCCGGTGCCTTCGTCGGGTCCAGGTCGGACACCATGGCGTACTCGTCGAGGAGTTGCTCCAGCTTCGCCAGGTCCCCGTACGTGTCGGCACGCGCCATCGGCGGCACCAGGTGGTCGACGACCGTGGCGTGCCCGCGCCGCTTGGCCTGGGTGCCCTCGCCGGGGTCGTTCACGATGAACGGGTAGATCAGGGGGAGTTCACCGAGGACGGCGTCGGGCGCGCAGCCGCTGCCGAGCCCAAGTCCCTTGCCGGGCAGCCATTCCATGGTGCCGTGCTTGCCCATGTGGATGATCGCGTCGGCGCCGAAGCTGCTGTCCAGCCACCGGTACGCGGCCATGTAGTGGTGCGACGGCGGCATGTCGGGGTCGTGGTAGATCGCGATCGGGTTCTCGCCGAAGCCGCGCGGCGGCTGGATCATGACCACGACGTTCCCGAACTGCAGGGACGCGAGCACGATGTCGTCGCCGTCGACGTACAGGTTGCCGGGCGGCTCGCCCCACGCTTCCAACATGCCCTGCCTGAGGTCCGGTTCGAGCTTGTCGAACCACGCCCGGTAGTCGGCCAGCGGCACCCGCGCGGGCGCGGCGGCCAACTGCTCCTCCGTCAGCCACTCCACGTCGTGCCCACCGGCGTTGATGAGCCGGTGGATCAACTCGTCCCCGTTGTCCGGGTGTTCATCGACCCCGTACCCGGCGTCCCGCAACGCGTCCAGCACCCGGATCGCCGAGGCGGGCGTGTCGAGGCCGACCGCGTTGCCGACCCGTGAGTGCTTCGTCGGATAGGCGGTGAAGACGACCGCGAGCTTCTTCTCGGCGTTCGGCTTGTGCTTCAACTTCGCGTGCCGTACGGCGATTCCGGCGACCCGCGCGGCCCGCTCGGGGTCGGCGACGTACACCGGGACGTCGTCCGGACCCTGCTCCTTGAAGGAGAACGGGACCGTGATCAGCCGCCCGTCGAACTCGGGGATCGCGACCTGCATCGCCGCGTCCATGGGGGAGAGGGCGGCGTCGGACGCGTCCCAGGCCGCCCTGGACGACGTAAGGCAAAGTCCTTGCAGCACAGGCACGTTGAGGTCGGCGAGCGCCCCGATGTCCCACGCCTCCTCGTCACCGCCGGCCGAGGCCTGCGAGGCGTGCGTACCGCCGGACGCGAGGACGGTGGCGATCAGCGCATCGGACGTGCCGAGAATCTCGTACAGCCCGGAGTCGGCACCGCGCAGCGAACCGCAGTACACGGCAAGGGCGTTGGCGCCCTTCGCCTCGATCTGCTCGCACAAGGTGTCCACGAAGGCGGTGTTGCCGGAGAGATGATGCGCTCGGTAGAAGAGCACGCCGACCGTCGGCCGCCCCTCGACGAAGGCACGCTCGCCGTGGACGCCGAACTCGGCCATCTTCTGCGGCTCTTCGAAGCCCTCACCGGTGAGCAGCACGGTGTCGGAGAGGAAGCGGGCGAGTTCGGTGAGGTTGTCCGGCCCGCCCTCGACGAGGTACCTGAGCGCCTCGGCGACCACACCCGCCGGTACCGACGACTCGGCCATCAACTCGGCGTCCGGGACGCTCTCCCCGCCCAGCAGCACGGTCGGGATGCCTGAAGCCTTGAGTACGGCGAGCCCGTCCTCCCAGGCGCGCTTGCCGCCGAGCAGTCGTACGACGGCGATGTCCGAGTCCGCGATGAGGGTCGGCAGCTCCTCGCCGGCGTCCACGCGGGACGGGTTGCCGATCCGGTACCCGGCGCCGGAGGCCCGGGCCGCCAGCAGATCCGTGTCGGCGGTCGACAACAACAACACTGTGCTCATGCGGGCGCTCCCGGTGGAATGAAAGGCAGTCCTTGCGGCGCGCCGGACTCGATGAGCCGCCAAAGCGCGTCCGTGTCCGCGTGCTGTTCGATGAGGTCGCCGAGCCGGTCGAGCTGCTCCTCGCGCAGCGCGGCGAACGAAGTGTCGGCGGCCGGCACGAACCGGCGGCCCGCGGCGGCCGCCACCTCGCGCAGAAACGCCCGCCGGAACCCGTCCGACTCCAGCGATCCGTGCCAGTGGGTACCCCAGGTCTGACCGACCCGGCAGCCGTCCAAGAAGGCTTCGCCGCCGGTGAGTTGGGCGACCCCGTGATGGATCTCGTATCCCTCGACCGGCTCGCCGAGGGCTTCGCCGACAGGCCGGGTGAGGGTCTTCTCGCGCGCGAACCGCACGCGCAGCGGCAGGACTCCGAGCCCGTCGACCGCCCCCTGCCGGCTCTCGACCTCGTCCTCGATGTGCTCGCCGAGGATCTGAAAGCCACCGCAGATACCGAGAGTTGGCCGCTGCTCGGCGGCCCTGCGTACGAGGGCGTCGGCAAGTCCCCGCTCCCGCAGCCACTCCAGCGCCTTCACCGTCCCCCGGGTGCCGGGGATCACGACGAGATCGGCGTCGGCCAGTTCCTCGGGCCGGTCCACGAACCGCACCACGACGCCCGGTTCGGCGGCCAGCGCGTCCACGTCGGTGAAGTTGGACATGAGCGGGATCGCGCAGACGGCGACCCGCAGCACGTCCTCGCCGACCGGCGGCGCGGTGTTCGACTCGCGGACGGTCCCGCGCAGAGAGATGCGCAGCCCGTCCTCCTCGTCGATCCCGAGCCCGTGCTGGAACGGCAGCACGCCGTACGTCCGCCGCCCGGTGAGGCCGAGCAGCATCTCCAACCCCGGTTCCAGCAGCGACACATCGCCCCGGAACTTGTTGACGAGGAACCCGGCGACGAACGCCTGGTCCTCGGGGCTGAGCAGCGCGACGGTCCCGAAGAAGGAGGCGAAGACGCCCCCGCGGTCGATGTCCCCGACCACGAGCACGGGCAACTGGGCATTGCGCGCGATGCCCATGTTCACGATGTCGGTCCGCCGCAGATTGATCTCGGCGGGACTGCCGGCCCCCTCACAGATCACCGCGTCATACGTGCCCCGCAACTCGGCGAGACAGTCCAACACGGTCCCGAGCAGGGCTTCTTGCCGCCCACCGTGATAGCCACGGGCACTCATCTCGCCCACGGGCTTGCCCATGAGGACGACTTGGCTGGTCCGGTCGCTTCCCGGCTTGAGCAGCACGGGATTCATCAGCGCGGTCGGCTCGATGCGGCACGCCTGCGCCTGCATGGCCTGCGCCCGCCCGATCTCGGCACCCTCGCGCGTCACGAATGAATTCAGGGACATGTTCTGCGCCTTGAACGGCGCCACCTTCACGCCCTGCCGCACCAGCCACCGGCAGATCCCGGCGGTGACGACACTCTTCCCGGCGTCAGAGGTGGTGCCGGCCACCAACAGCCCGCCGCCGCTCATGAGTTGCGTCCCTTCACGAGGAGCCGCCCGGCGACACTGACCCCGAGCGCGAGCAGGCCGACGCGCCGGGACAGGCGTACGGCACGCGCGATGTCCGGTACGGCGACGGCGCGCCCGTCGCCGTTGAGCACGGGCCGGTGCTCGACCCGGCCGCCGTAGGAGAGCGTTCCGCCCAGTCGCACGCCGAGGGCTCCCGCGAAGGAGGCCTCCACGGGGCCGGCGTTGGGGCTCGGGTGCTTGCGGGCGTCGGTGCGCCAGGCGCTTACCGCTCCGCGTGGGTCGCCGCCCGCGACGGTCGCGAGGGCGGCGGTGAGGCGGGCGCCCGGCCAGCCGGCGACGTCGTCGAGGCGGGCCGAAGCCCAGCCGTAGCGGCGGTACTTGGCCGACTTGTGGCCGACCATGGCGTCGAGGGTGTTCACGGCGCGGAAGCCGAGCAGACCCGGGACGCCCGCGATGCCGCCCCACACCAGGGCGCCCACCACCGCGTCGGACGTGTTCTCGGCGACGGACTCGACGACGGCCCGGGCGATCCCGTCGGCGTCGAGGGATTGGGGGTCCCGCCCACAGAGGTGGGGGAGACGTGCCCGAGCAGCCTCGATGTCCCCTGCCTCCAGCGCACGCGCGATGACCCCGGCCTCGCGGGCGAGAGAGGTCCCGCCGACGACGGCCCAGGTGGCGGCGGCGGTGAGGGCGGCAGAGGCCGTACGGGAAGGTCGTAGGGCCGTAGTGGCCGCGGCGGCGAGGGCGACGGTGCCACCCACGCACACGGCGGTGTGCAGGGCGCCCCACCCGCGGTGGTCGCGCCACAGCACCTGTTCCACGGCACCGGCGGCGCGGCCGAACGCGGCGACCGGATGCCCGCGGCGGGGATCGCCGAGCAGGTGGTCGCCGAGAAGGCCGGCGGCGGCGCCGTACGCGAAGACGCGATCGGCACGCATCGGCTCAGCCGATCGCGGAGTCGGGCACTGCGCTGGTACGGGAGCTCAATCGGCAGCCGAGCATGGCGACATGTCCTCACTCAGGGTGTCCACGCCCTGGTTCGACGAGACCGGCGGTGAGAGTTCCTGGCTCCCGGGGCTACCTACCCCGGTGACAGTGGCGGGACCGCGCCGGATTCGCACCGGCTTCCTCTCCTGCCGCCGTATATGGCTCCGGCAGTCCACCACGGTGTTGGAAGGGGCGTCAACTTGCCGTTGACCTGCGGGGGAGGAGTGTGCTGATGCCCACACGTCCGCCGTCGGCGGGTCACGAAAGCGTGGGGTGCGGGACGGTGATCCGTCCCGCACCCCACGGTGGGTCCGACTGGCGGCCGGTCAGGCCACGATGAGAGAGATCCCGTACGCCACCGCAGCCGCGCAGGCCGCGAAGCAGACGTACGCGCCGGTCAGGGCGAGCGTCGCGGAGTCGCCCTGGGCGACGGCTCGTTCGCGGCGGGAGAGGCCGACGATACCGAGGGTGAAGACGGCCACCAGGGACACGGTGGCCACGAGGCTGACGCCGAAGACGGAGCCGAGGGC
The DNA here is from genome assembly GCF_000716435.1 of Streptomyces xylophagus. Lineage (GTDB taxonomy): Bacteria > Actinomycetota > Actinomycetes > Streptomycetales > Streptomycetaceae > Streptomyces > Streptomyces xylophagus. The sequence goes on along the minus strand of NZ_JNWO01000033.1, from coordinate 64,985 downwards.
TGCCCAGTCGATGTGCATGCTGCTGCTTCCTTCTTGTTCCTGCTTGACCGGGGGCCCGGGATCAGACGGCGGCGGCCGGCGGGGTCGCCGGGTCGGACTTCACGGCCGTGGGCGGCGAGGGGATCGTCGCCGTGAGGCCCTCGGAGAGGGCTACCGACGGGGGCGGGGTCACGGCGGCGATCGCGGTGGTGACCACGCCGGGCGGCTCCTCGACCTCGTTGACGTTCGAGGCGTCGACCACCTGACGGCGGGAGAGCAGCCAGATCGCGGTGCTGGAGGCGACCAGGAAGACGGCCACCAGCGCGGTGCCCCAGTCGCCGAGGTCGGTCACGGACTCGGCGAGCGCGCCGACCAGCGCGGCGGCCGGCAGCGTCAGGCCCCAGGCGACGAACATCCGGGTGGCGGTCGACCAGCGGACGACACCGCCCTTGCGGCCCAGGCCCGCGCCCATCACCGAGCCGGAGACGGCGTGCGTGGTGGAGAGGGAGAAGCCGATGTGCGAGGAGGCCAGGATGACCGCGGCGGCGCTGGTCTGGGCGGCGAAACCCTGCTGCGGCCGGAGGTCGGTCAGGCCCTTGCCCATGGTGCGGATGATGCGCCAGCCGCCGATGTACGTGCCCATCGCGATGGCAAGACCCGCGGAGAGGATGACCCAGGTGGGCGGGTCCGAGTCGGGGGCGATGGAGCCGCCGGCGATCAGGGCGAGGGTGATGATGCCCATCGTCTTCTGCGCGTCGTTCGTGCCGTGGGCCAGCGAGACCAGCCCGGCGGAGGCGATCTGGCCGACGCGGAAGCCCTTGTCGGCGGCCTTGCCCTCGGCGTTGCGGCTCAGGGCGTACGAGAAGCGGGTGGCCAGCATCGCCGCGATGCCCGCGACGATCGGGGCGGCGACGGCGGGCAGCAGCACCTTGGTGACCAGGACGTCGCCGTGGACCGCGCCGGTGCCGGCGGAGGCGATGGTGGCGCCGATCAGGCCGCCCATCAGGGCGTGCGAGGAACTGGACGGGAGGCCGACGAGCCAGGTCACCAGGTTCCAGAGGATCGCGCCGACCAGCGCCGCGAAGATGACCTCGGGACGGATGCCGCTCTCGTCGACGAGCCCCTTGGAGATCGTGTTGGCGACCTCCACGGAGAGAAAAGCGCCCACCAGGTTGAGGGCGGCCGACATGGCCACCGCGACCTTGGGCTTGAGCGCACCGGTCGAGATGGTGGTGGCCATCGCGTTCGCGGTGTCGTGGAAACCGTTCGTGAAATCGAACGCGAGTGCGGTGACCACCACAATCGCGAGGATCAGCGAGAAGTTTTCCATTTACCCAGGCAATCGTTCGAGGTCATTGGCGCGTTGACCGTAGGCAACCTGGATGAACGGAAAGTGAACTGAGGGGGTCTCTGTGGTGTCTGTACGGGCTAGTAACCCCGGGCGAACTTCTTCAGTTGGCTCGTCGTCCCGTTGAAGAGATTCTGATCACCCGGCAGGCTGCCGCTGTTGTCGTACTGCCAGAAGGTCCAGTACGACCAACCGGCGGGCAGCGATCCCGCGTCCGCCGACTCGTGGCGGGCGATCCACAGCGCGTGTGTCGAGGCCAGGGCGGTGCTGCTGCCCGTGCAGGTGTTCCACCAGTGGGCGGTCGTGTAGATCACCGGACGGCGGCCGGTCTCCCGCTTCACCTCGGCGCTGAAGGCCTTGATCCAGCTCACCATCTTGGCCTTGCTCAGGCCGTAGCAGCCGTGCTTCTTGTCGTACGGGTTGTATTCGATGTCGAGCGCCGGTGGCAGCGTCCAGCCGTCCGCCTTCCAGCCGCCGCCGTGCGCCACGAAGTAGGCGGCCTGGGTCGCGCCCGACGACTTGTCCGGCAGCGCGAAGTGGTACGCGCCGCGGATGATGCCCGCCGCGCGGGCGCCGTTGTACTGCTGGGCGAAGTAGGGGCTTCGGTAGGTGGTGGACTCGGTCGCCTTGACGTAGACGAACGTGGCGCCCTTCGCCTTCGCGCTCGACCAGTCGACGTTCTTCTGGTGCGAGGAGACGTCGTGCCCCTTCGCGGGGCTCGCGGCCGAGGCCGGGATCTCGACGAGTGCGACCCCGGCGAGGGTGAGCGCGGTCGCGGAGACGGTGAGGAGGCGGGTGCGGTGACGGGACGGTTTGCGATCACGGGCCATGTTTCCCCCCGGGAATGGCGACGTGCACGACAAATCCCCCAGAGATTATTGGAAGATCCGTCAATGCCGGTCGATCTCCAGCCAAGCGGCTGCGATGGGCGGTGCATGCCCATATGTGCTCTTTCGGTTGCGCGGCCTTCGGCCTAAAGTGCCCGCGCCCGAACGCCTGTTGGGGCATCGGCTGGCAGGATCGCGACATGGCTGAGGAGCGGCGGGACCAACGGGACGGACGAGATGCCCGGGAGGGCGCACAGGCTGTGGGGGAGCCGTGGCGCAGGCGTGTGCGTGCCGAGGAGGCGCAGGCCTGGGACGCGCTCGTCGCGACGGCTCGTCGGACGGTGTCCGACGGACTGGTCGTCGGCACCTCCGGGAACGTCTCGGTGCGTGTCGGCGACATCGTCCTGGTCACACCCTCGGGCGTCCCCTACGACCGGCTGACACCCGACGACACGGTCGGCGTCGACCTCGACGGCCGACAGGTGCTCGGCACCCTGCTCCCGACGAGCGAACTCCCCATGCATCTCGCCGTCCACCGCAGCACCGACGCCCGCGCCGTCGTCCACACCCACGCCGTCCACGCGACGGCCGTCTCGACCCTCGTCCCCGAACTCCCCTCCGTCCACTACATGTCCGGCGCCCTCGGCGGCCCGGTCCGGGTTGCCCCGTATGCGACATACGGCACCGAGGAGTTGGCCGAGAACATGCTCCGGGCCCTCACCGACCGCTCAGCCTGCCTCCTCCAGAACCACGGCACGATCGCCTACGGCGACTCCCTGGACCAGGCCTACGACCGTACGGCCCAGCTGGAGTGGATGTGCCGCGTGTGGCTGACGGCGTCCTCGGTGCCGGGGTTGTCGCCGACGCTGTTGTCGGAGGAGCAGGTGGCTGAGGCGGGGGAGCGGTTGCGGGGGTATGGGCAGCGGGGGTGAGAGCAACCGGGGGTGAGGGTTACGCGGCGGCAGCGGGGTTGAGAGCGACAGGGGTGAAAGCCACGGGGACGAGGGCGACCGGGTGAGAGCAGCGGGCGTGACGGTTGCTGTCGGCGGCCGGCTACTTTCCGGTGCCGACGCCTTTCTCGCCGGCCCCTCTGCCGAGCCGTCCCGCATCACCCGACCCTCACCGCTGAAACCGCCCCGCCCGTCACCCTGGGCCCGCTCCGGCTGGCCGCTCGCCCCGTCCGCCGGGACACTGGACCCGTGCGCACAGTCAAAGCGACGGCCGCGGCCGTCTCCGTGGCCCTCGCGGCCGGCGCGGCAGGCGTCGCCGCCGGCCGGTACGCCAGCGACGCCGCGCTGAAGGCGCCGCCCGGCCGCCCCCTGCCGACCGAACCCCGGCTCACGGTGCACTCCACCGCCGCCGGCCAGATCACCCTCACCCGGGACCTGGCATCCCTGCGCCCCGGCACCTACGGCCTCGCCGGCGACGGCTCCCACGCGGTCGTCGGCCCCGTCGTCGACACGGCGTCCCCCTCCGCCGACGCCGTCGTACGCCGCCTCGAACGCGTCACCCACGGCACCCTCCGCCCCGGCGACAAGGTGTGGCTCACCCCGAACGTCCACATCGGAAACCCGAGCGCCGCCCTCGGCCTCGACCACGCCGACATCGACATCCCCGGCGAACTCGGCTCCCTGCCCGCGTGGTTCGTGCCCGGGGCGCGGAGCACCTGGGTGATCGCGGTGCACGGCCTGGCCGCCACCCGCGAACTCTCCCTGAACGTCATGGAGTTCCTGCACCGCCAGCGCTTCCCGGTCCTCGCCCTCGCCTACCGCGGCGACCTGGGCGCACCCCGCAACCCCGACGGTCTCAACCACCTCGGCGAGACCGAGTGGCGCGACCTGGACGCGGCGATCCGCTACGCCGTCCGGTACGGCGCCGAGCACGTCGTCCTGTACGGCTGGTCCACCGGCGCCACCATGGCGCTGCGCGCCGCCGCGCACTCCGCGATGCGCGACCGCGTCTCCGGTCTGGTGCTGGACTCGCCGGTGCTCAACTGGGAGACGACGCTGCGCGCCCTCGCCACGGCCCGGCACACCCCGGGCGCGCTGCTGCCGCTGGCGGTCCGTGCCGCCCAGGGCCGCACCAGTCTGCACGGCGACCGCATCGCCGAGGCCGCCGACCCCACCCGGCTCAGGGTGCCGACCCTGATCTTCCACGGCCCCGACGACACGGTCGCCCCCTGGACCCTCTCCCGGCGCTTCGCCGCCCACCGCCCCGACCTGATCACCCTCCAGCCGGTCGCCCGGGCCCCGCACAGCGCCATGTGGAACGCCGACCCGGCCGCCTACGAGGAGATCCTGCGCCGCTTCCTGACGCCCCTGATGTGACCCCGGTCCACCCATCGGTCCTCCCCCTCACCGACCTTCCGTTTAGCCCTGTACCACTGGCCTGATCCCGGTCCCCAGCAGCCCGCGAGACCCCGTGCCTTGGCCCTCCCTGTCGCCCGCCGTGACATTCCGTTTGGGTTTTCGGACCGTCAACCGGAAGACTGCACCCGTGACGTCCCGTATCCCGCGCGACTCCAGGCTTCGACTCGTCCGCCCGCGACCCCTGGCCGCCGCCCCCCGAGCGATGAACCAGCGGCGCTCGCGCCGCCCCGCACCGCGCCCTCCGGAGGGCACACCCGCCCCCGCGGAACTGGCCAGAATGGCTCGCTCCGGCCTGGCCGGCGCGGCCCGCGTCGCCCACTGGGCCGACGCCGCACTACGCCCCGGCCGTGACAGCGCGAGCCCCGACGGCAAGGGCACCCTCTCCGACGCGACCGCCGAACTCGCGGCCGAGGATCTGGGCCTGACCCCGGCTCAGGTCCGCGCCGACTGGGACACCGCCCGCCTCGCCGGCCTCGTCGAGGTGCACGGCGACGAGGCCCGCCCCGGCTGGCGGCTGCGTGCCTGGGACCGCGACGACAGCGCCGTACTGCGCGGCTGGGTCGCCCTCTTCGACGCCTGGTCGCTCGCCCACCCGGAACCCCGGGAGCACGAGCCCTCAGCCGTCGCCGAGGTCGTCTCGGCCATGCCTCAGGTGCTCTCCTTCCTCCAGCTCTCCGCCGGCCCCGTCCCCGTCGAGCAGCTCCTCGACCTCCTCGAACAACGCGTCACCGAACTGCGCACCGAGCGCTGCGAGATCCCCTACGGCCCACAGCCCGAGCCCGTCCAGCAGACGCAGGCCTCGGACGCCCCCCTCGACCCCCTCCTCGACTGGGCCCTGCACGCCCTCGCCTCCGTCGGCGCCCTCACCTACGGCGACGCCCAGGCCACCCTCACCCCGCTCGGCAGCTGGGCGGTCTGGGTCAAGCTGGAGCAGATCTGCGTGGCCGCGCAGAGCCCCGCCGGGAACATCGAGCAGTCCGCCGAGGACATGCTCCGCGGCTGCTCCCAGCTCCGCCCGAACGCCGCCCGCGCCGAGTACCGCGCCTGGCTCGCCGCCCGCACCGTGGGCAGCGCGGTCGGCGAGCTGATCGACGCCGCCCGCGGCGAGGACGCCCTGCTGCGCGGCCTCGCCTTCGAGGCGCTGCGCGTCGTCGGCGCCCCCGCCGAACCCGACGTCCGCGCCGCGGTCGACGAGGCGACGCTACGGCCGTACGCCCTGCTCTGGCTCGCCGAGCACGACGGGATCGACCCGGAGGACGCCCACGAGGTCCTCACCCGCGAAGAGGCCACCTGGATGTGGGTCGACACCGCCGCCGCCGTCGCCGACCACGGCGAGGCCCCGCTGCTCGTGCGCCACCTGGAGTCCGCCATCCAGCCGACCGTCCCCATGCTCCTCGACGAGGTGCGCTCCGTAGGACACCCGCGCACCGTGCAGGTCCTCGTCGCGCTCGCCGCCGCGCACCCCGACCCGGCACTCGCCAAGGCCGTACGCCGGGCGGCCTTCCAGGTGCACACCGGGGGGAGCTAGGGCGGCGGGTCAGGCCCCTATTTCCGGGGCGTACGTACCGAAGCTCCAGATGTTGCCCTCGAGGTCCCGGGCCATGTAGTCCCGCGATCCGTAGTCCTGGTCCGTCGGGGGCATCAGGATCTCCGCGCCGTGCTCCGCGGCCCGCCGGTGATGGGCGTCGACGTCGTCCACGACGATGTACACCCCGGCGGGTCCCGCGCTCTTCATCGCCTCGTCGAAGCGCCCGCCGCGGCCCTTGGAGCCGAGCATCACCGCGCCGTTGCCCTGCACCAGCTCGGCGTGCATCACCGAGCCGTCCTCGCCCTCGTACACCGCGAGTCCGGTGAAGCCGAAGGCCTCCGTGAGCTGCCGGATCGCCGCCTTCGCGTCCGTGTACAGCAGTGACGGGTAGATGCTGGGCCGCCCGCTGTCCGTGCCGTCCGTGCTTGCCATGCCGATCACTTCCTTGTGTTCGGGTGCTGCTCGCGCCTGGGTGTCCTTGGTGTTTCCGCCGCTTTGAGCGCTTTCGACGAGTCTTGCACCCGCCACTGACAACGGCCCCGGCAGCGCCCTTCGGCCCGTCAGCGGAACGTGTTGCACTGCGCCATGTCCCCGGTCCGATAGCCCTGGTGGAACCACTGCTGCCGCTGCGCCGCCGACCCGTGCGTCCAGGTCTCCGGCGTCACCCGGCCCTGGAACCGTTCCTGGATCCGGTCGTCCCCCACGGCTGCCGCCGCGTCCAGACCGTCCCGGATGTCGGCGTCCGTGAGGCTGGTGATCAACGGCCGCCCGGTCGACTCGTCCTTCGTGGTGGTCGCGTGATGCGCCCACACCCCCGCGTAGCAGTCCGCCTGCAGTTCCACCTTCACCGCGTTGCTGTTCGCGCCGGTCCGCCCGTCCTGCGAGCGGCCGAGCGTGCCCATCAGATCCTGTACGTGGTGCCCGTACTCGTGGGCCACGACGTACGCCTGCGCGAACGGCCCGCCGCTGGAGCCGAACTTCGTCCGCAGCTCGTCGAAGAACCCCAGGTCCAGATAGACCTTCCGGTCGCCGGGACAGTAGAACGGCCCCACCGCGGAGGTCGCCGTCCCGCACGCCGTGGCGACCTGCCCGCTGAAGAAGACCGTCGGCGACCGCGTGTACGTACCGCTGCGCCGCCGGAACTCCTGCGTCCAGAAGTCCTGCACGCTGTTGACCACCGCCACGATGCGGCAGTCCTCCTTGGTGTTCGCGTCCTGCCCGGTACGGCAGGACGACTGCACCTGGGCCAGTGAGGACGCGGTCGACGCCGGTGAGTCGCTGCCCGACGACAACCCCAGGTTGTCGGGACCGACACCGAAGAAGAGCCCCAGCAGCAGCGCGATCAGCCCCGCGAGACCGCCGCCCACGGTCGCCCGGCCACCGGGAATCCGGCTGCCGCGCACGTCCTGCACCTCGGAGGTGTCCAGATCGGCATCGTCGTCGAACTGCATGGGCCCCGCTCTCCGCAGTCGTAGCCCCCTGACGTCATCCTCGCCCGCCACCCCCACCGGGGCGCCGGACAGGCGGCCGAACGGGCGACGCCCCCTACGCGCGCGTGCCGTTCGTCACGGCGCGGCGCCGCTCGTCGCCCGGCCGTGTGCTGGTGCCGGCCCGGACCGCCCAGCTCACCGCCGTGGACCACGTGAGCCGGATCACCCCGGGCCGCACGCTCCGCGGCAACGAGCTGCCGTAGGCACGAAAAGCGCTTGCACGGCCCCGTTAGACTTGGCCTATGGCCATTCTCCTCGCGCATTAGACGGCGGGAACGTCCTCAGCCGCCCCTTCCGCCTACGACCCCGCTCTGGAGTCTGACCGTGATCTCCGCCTCCGGTATCGAGCTGCGCGCCGGCGCCCGCGTCCTCATCGAGTCCGCCACCTTCCGTGTCGCCAAGGGCGACCGCATCGGTCTGGTCGGCCGCAACGGCGCCGGCAAGACCACCCTGACCAAGGTCCTGGCCGGTGAGGGCCAGCCCGCCGGCGGCACCGTCACCCGCTCCGGCGAGGTCGGCTACCTCCCGCAGGACCCCCGCACCGGCGACCTGGACGTGCTCGCCAGCGACCGCATCCTCTCCGCGCGCGGCCTGGACACCCTGATCCGCAAGATGCGCGAGAACGAACAGCGCATCGCCAACGGCAGCGGCGCCACCCGCGAGAAGGCCATGCGGCAGTACGAGCGCCAGGAGACGGAGTTCCTCACCAAGGGCGGGTACTCCGCCGAGGCCGAGGCCGCCACCATCGCCGCCGCGCTGAACCTCCCGGACCGGGTGCTGGGCCAGCCGCTCCATACGCTCTCCGGCGGTCAGCGCCGCCGTATCGAGCTGGCCCGCATCCTGTTCTCAGACGCGGACACGCTCCTGCTCGACGAGCCCACGAACCACCTCGACGCCGACTCGATCGTCTGGCTGCGCGACTACCTGAAGACGTACCGCGGCGGCTTCATCGTGATCTCCCACGACACCGACCTCGTAGAGACCGTCGTCAACAAGGTGTTCTATCTGGACGCCAACCGCTCCCAGATCGACTACTACAACATGGGCTGGAAGCTCTACCAGCAGCAGCGCGAGGCCGACGAGAAGCGCCGCAAGCGCGAGCGGCAGAACGCCGAGAAGAAGGCCGCCGCCCTGCACTCGCAGGCCGACAAGATGCGCGCCAAGGCCACCAAGACGGTCGCCGCGCAGAACATGGCCAAGCGCGCCGACCGACTGCTCGCCGGACTGGACGCGGTGCGCGTCTCCGACAAGGTCGCCAAGCTGCGCTTCCCGGAGCCCTCGCCCTGCGGCAAGACCCCGCTCATGGCGGAGGGCCTGTCGAAGTCGTACGGCTCCCTGGAGATCTTCACCGACGTCGATCTGGCCATCGACAAGGGTTCGCGTGTCGTCATCCTCGGCCTGAACGGCGCCGGCAAGACGACCCTCCTGAAGCTCCTCGGCGGCGCCGAGAAGCCCGACACCGGCGAGGTCATCGAGGGCCACGGCCTCAAGCTCGGCTACTACGCGCAGGAGCACGAGACCCTCGACCCCGAGCGCACGGTCCTGGAGAACATGCGCTCCGCCGCCCCCGACCTGGACCTGGTCGAGGTCCGCAAGACGCTCGGCTCGTTCCTGTTCTCGGGCGACGACGTCGACAAGCCGGCCGGGGTCCTCTCCGGCGGCGAGAAGACCCGCCTCGCGCTCGCCACCCTCGTGGTGTCGTCCGCGAACGTCCTCCTCCTGGATGAGCCGACGAACAACCTGGACCCCGCCAGCCGCGAGGAGATCCTCGGCGCGCTGCGCACCTACAAGGGCGCCGTCGTCCTCGTCACCCACGACGAGGGCGCCGTCGAGGCGCTCCAGCCGGAGCGCATCATCCTGCTGCCGGACGGCGTCGAGGACCTGTGGGGCGCGGACTACGCGGATCTCGTCGCCCTGGCGTGACCGGATGCCCGTGATCGAAAGACCGTGATCGAATGCTTGATCAACGGCGTATGGATCATTCGGCCTACCGGTGATCCACCATCTGTGTGAGATCTCCTCGTACCGAGGTGTGTCGTACATCGATTTCCCGGCCGAGCCCTTTATCGACAAGGGCTCGGCCGTTCTGCGTCTCTGACCAGGCACTTCGCGGAACAACTCGTTCGGCCGTACGGACATGGCCGTCAGGAATTCCACATTCCACTTGTGGGGACGCACTCCTGTCGTCAAAACCTTGTCTTACGGACCTTGCCGAATGGGTGGCCATGAACGCTTGGAGGGGTGATCATGAGGAGACCAAGAGCGCACTTCCCATGAGGAGGCACGGGTGGCCGAGACTCTGAAGAAGGGCAGCCGGGTAACCGGCGCCGCGCGCGACAAGCTCGCGGCAGACCTGAAGAAGAAGTACGACTCCGGTGCGAGCATCCGAGCGCTGGCCGAGGAAACCGGCCGCTCGTATGGCTTCGTACACCGGATGCTCAGCGAGTCCGGCGTCACGCTCCGTGGGCGTGGCGGGGCGACCCGGGGCAAGAAGGCTTCGGCCTGACCCCGGGCGGCCCATCGGCTTCGATGGTGGCCACCCGGTCGGACAACTGACCGACCGGGTGGTTACTGTGCAGTCACTTAGCTCTGCTCTGTTGACCGCACACATCGGAGGCGCCCCATGGCTTCGCCCGAACAGGACGACAAGGACCTCGGTCCCGTACTCGACAAGGACGGCGTACGGCTCACCGTCGACGACGCGATCGCCACGGTGACGCTGACCAACCCGGCCAAGCGCAACGCTCAAAGTCCTGCTCTCTGGCGGGCGTTGGCGGAGGCCGGGCGGTTGCTGCCGGGCTCCGTCCGTGTCGTGGTGCTGCGTGCCGAGGGCAAGTCCTTCTCGGCCGGCCTCGACCGGCAGGCGTTCACGCCCGAGGGCTTCGACGGCGAACCGTCGTTCATCGACCTCGCGCACAGCAGTGACGCCGTGCTGGACGGGACCATCGCCGAGTACCAGGAGGGCTTCACCTGGTGGCGGCGCAGCGACATCGTGTCCATCGCCGCTGTCCAGGGGCATGCCATCGGTGCCGGGTTCCAACTCGCCCTCGCCTGTGACCTGCGTGTCGTCGCCGACGATGTGCAGTTCGCCATGCGCGAGACCAGCCTCGGCCTGGTGCCCGACCTGACCGGCACGAATCCGCTGGTCGGTCTCGTCGGCTATGCCCGTGCGCTGGAGATCTGCGCGACCGGGCGCTCCGTGCTGGCCGAGGAGGCCGTGAGCACCGGCCTCGCCAACATCGCCGTGCCCGCCGACCAGGTCGAGGACGCCGTACGCGACCTGGCGACCGCGCTGCTGGCGGCACCGCGCGACGCTCTCATCGAGACCAAGGCGCTGCTCCAGGGCGTCCAGGGCCGTACGTACGACGACCAGCGCGCGGCCGAGCGTGCCGCACAGGCGCGACGGCTGCGGGACCTGGCCGGCGTCGGCGAATAGGCGTCAGCCGATCATGTTCAGCCGGTCATGGTTCAGCCGATCCTGGTGATGAGCACCGCCACCGTCGGGTGACCCGGCAGCACCTCGCCGACCCTCGCGCGGACCTCCCGGGCCACATCCAGGGCCCGGCGGTCCGCGCGCACCGCGAGTTCCACGCGCGCGTGGAGGCCCGACAGCGCGCCCTCGCCCCGTTGCTTCTCCATGTGCACCGCCCGGCCGAGCCCGCCCAGCGTGCCGGTCAGCCGGGTCACACCAGGGACGGCGAGCGCGGCAGCGGCGACCAGGACCTCGCCGCTGCCATCAACATCGTCCACACGATCAACGCCATCAACATCATCAATGCCATCAACGTGGTCAATGTCGGCAGCGGCGGCGCGATCAGCACCGTCCACACGGTCGACACCGTCCATGTCATCCATGTCATCCATGTCATCCATGTCGTCCATATGGTCCAGCAAGGCCGTCACTTGTAGATCAACCTCCGCCAGCTCCAGACCGAGCCGTTCCGCCGCGGCCGTCGCCAGAGCCGTGCGCAGGCGGGACGCCGTGGCCGGGAGGGGCTCGGTCGCCACCGCCGCGAAGTCCGCCGTGATCCGTAGCGGACCGGGCGGCAGGGCGCCCGGCGGGGGCGGTACGGCGGGCTCGTGCACGTCCTCCGGATCGGCGAGCGCGATGCGCAGCGCGCCCAGCCGCACGCCCCGTACATGCTGCGCCACGCCCCGCAGTACGGTCTCGGCCGCCCGCTCGGCGATCCACGCGCCGTCGCGCCGGTCGCCGAGGGGCAGCAGCCTGCCGAGCCGCAGTTGATGCCGTACCGCTCGCGTCCATGCGTCCGCCGTCATTCCTCCAGCCTGCCGCATCCCCGGCGCGAGAGAATGCAACCGCACTTACCGTGGTCGAAGGACGACGACCGAAAGGGACGTACGGCGATGACCGACATGACGGAGCGGAACCGGACGCAGGACCCCGACGGCGAGCGGGAGCCGGTACAGACCCGCAAGACCCCCATCAAACGTGGCGGAGGCGACCCGGCGTCCCGCGGGCGCACCACCATCGCCGACGGGGTCGTGGAGAAGATCGCCGGGCTGGCCGCCCGGGACGTCCTGGGCGTGCACGCCATGGGCAGCGGGCTGTCCCGCACCTTCGGAGCCGTGCGCGACCGGGTGCCCGGCGGTACGAAGTCGGTGTCCCGGGGTGTGAAGGCCGAGGTCGGCGAGGTGCAGACCGCGCTCGACCTGGAGATCGTCGTGGACTACGGGGTGTCGATCGCGGATGTCGCCCGGGCCGTACGGGAGAACGTCATCGCGGCCGTGGAGCGGATGACCGGACTCGAGGTCGTCGAGGTCAACATCGCGGTGAGCGATGTGAAGCTCCCGGACGAAGAGGACGAGGAACCGGAACCCCGACTCCAGTGACCGAGCCGATGGACGAGTCAATGAGCGGGCCGACGAATGAACTGAGGAGCGCAGGATGAGCAGGGCCGTGGTCGGCATGATCGCCGGAATGGCGCTGGGCTTCGCCGGGTATTTCGGCGGGTTCGGTGCGTTCCTGCTGGTGGCGGCCCTGGGCGCCATCGGGTTCGTCGTCGGCCGGTTCCTGGAGGGGGACCTGGAACTCGGCGACTTCTTCCGTTCGCGTGACGACCGGCGGCGATGACGTCCATGAGCGGCGGCGGCACGGTCGACGAGCGCGGCAGACCCTCGGCGGTCGTCGCGCCCGGCGAGCGGGGCGCCACCCGGATCGCCGACCGGGTCGTCGCGAAGATCGCCGCGCAGGCCGCGCGTGAGGCGCTCGGACCACTGCCCCCGGAGGCCGCACCGCCGCACGCCACCGTCGTCGTCCACCACGAAACCGCACGCGTGCGCGTGCACCTCGAACTCGACTATCCCTGCGACATCGGAGCCCGCTGTTTTCAGGTGCGTCGACAGGTGGTTCAGCGGGTACGCGCGTTGGTGGGCATGGACGTGCCCGAGGTCGCCGTCCAAGTGGAACGGCTGCATCCGGCACGGTCGCACGGCGCGGCACAGGGGAGGACGCGATGAGCGAGTCCCAGGGCTCCGATGGCACGACCCAACGACTACCGGTGATCGAGAAGGAGACCGATCCAGGACACGGCGGATACCCGGCCGCGTCGGACTACGATCCCGTCCCCGTCGTCCATGACGGGGACGGCAAGGGCGGCCGCTTCTGGTCGGCGCGCCGCGTCCCCGCGGGCATCGTCGCCGTCCTGCTGCTCGTCGGCGCGGGCGCCCTGCTCTACGACGTCACCGCGGTGCGCGCCGAACGGCCCGCCGCGCACTGGCGCCGGGAACTGGCCCGGCAGCTCGCCGAGCGGCCCCTGGACGACACCTGGGTCCTCGTCGGCGCCGGTGTCGCCGCCGCCCTCGGCCTCTGGCTGATCGTGCTCGCGGTCACGCCCGGCCTGCGCCAGGTGCTGCCCATGCGCCGTACCCACGCCGACATCCGGGCCGGCCTGCAACGCGCCGCCGCCGCGATGGTGCTGCGCGACCGGGCCATGGAGGTCTCGGGCGTGCAGTCGGTACGGGTACGGACGAGCCGGAGCAAGGCCGATGTCCGCGCGGTGTCCCATTTCCGTGAACTCGACGACGTGCGGGCCGACTTGGACGCCGTGCTCAGCGACGCGATCACCGGGCTCGGGCTGGCCCGGCCGCCCGCGCTGACGGTGCACGTCGGCCGTTCCGGACGGAAGGGGTGAGGTCGGTGCTCAGGATCGTCAACCGCGTGGTGATCGGTGTCGTGGGCCTGGTCCTGGTCGTCCTCGGCGGCTCCGTGCTGGCCGTCGGACTCGGCGTGAAGCCACCCTCCTGGTGGATCTACGACGGCCGTCACGACGTCCTGCTGAGCGACGCCCGGCGGATTCGCTGGCGGGGCGACGGCTGGTGGTGGCCGACGGTCCTCGCCGCGCTCGCCGTCCTCGTCCTGCTCACCCTGTGGTGGCTCGTCGCGGTTCTACGACGCCGTCGGCTCACCGAGGTCGCTGTCCGCACCGGCGACGGCGAGGGCGCGCTGCTGCGGGGCCGCGCCCTGGAGAGCGTCCTCGCCACCGACGCGGGCGACCTCGACGGCGTGGCCCACGCGCACGTGCGGCTCGCCGGCACCCGCACGGCACCCGAGGCCCGCGTCGAGCTCCACCTGGAACCCCACGTGGACCCCGGAGCGGCCCTCGACCACCTGACGGCCAACGCCCTCAGCCACGCCCGCGATTCGGCGGGCCTGGACGCACTGCCGACAGAGGTCCGCCTGAAGGGCGTCAAGCACCGCGCGGAGAGGGTGAGTTAAAGCACGCTGAGGCGCAACTCCCCAGGGGCGCAGGGCTGTGTCTGATGTGCGGCTCCGCCGCGTGGGCGCGACCAGCCACAGGCGGCCCGCAGCCATACGACCTCAGAACCCATGCCGCATGCCACCGTCAACAGGCACCATGATCCCCGTCAGATAGGACGCGGCCGGCGACAGCAGAAACGCCGCCACCCGCCCGAACTCGTCAGAAGTTCCGTACCGCCGCAGCGGAATCCGCGTCTCGTTGGCCCTCCGGGTGGCCTCCGGGTCCGCGGACATCCCGTCCAGCTCGCGCACGCGATCCGTGTCGATGCGGGCCGGCAGCAGCCCCACGACACGGATGCCGCGCGGCCCCAGCTCGTCCGCGAGGGACTTGGCGAAACCGGCAAGACCGGGCCGCAGCGCGTTCGAGATCGTCAGCCCGGGGATCGGCTCGTGCACCGACCCGGACAGCACGAACCCAATGACGCCGCCCGCCTCCAATTCCGCGGCCGCCGCACGGGCGAGCCGTACCGCGCCGAGGAACACCGACTCGAACGACGCCTGCCACTGCTCGTCGGTGCTGTCGGCGACGAACCCGGGCGGCGGCCCGCCGACGCTCACGAGGATGCCGTCGAAGCGCCCGAAGTGGTCACGCGCGGCGGCGATCAGCCGGGTCGGCGCGTCCGCGTCGGCGTTGTCGACGGCCACGCCGATCGCGTTCGGCCCCAGTTCGGCCGCCGCGTCGGCGGCCCGCTTCTCGTCCCGCCCGGTGACGACCACCTTCGCGCCGTCGGCCACCAGCTCGCGCGCGGAGGCGTTGCCCAGCCCGCGGGTGGCCCCGGTGACGACGTACACGCGGTCCTTCAGTCCAAGATCCATGTCCCCTATCCTGCCTCCTCGTTCCCGAACAGGGCGAGGGCGCTGTTCACCAGCCCGATGTGGCTGAACGCCTGCGGGAAGTTGCCCAGCTGACGGCCGGCCACCGGGTCGTACTCCTCCGCGAGCAGCCCCACGTCGTTCGCGAGCCCCACCAGACGCTCGAACAGCACCTTGGCCTCCTTCGTGCGGCCCGTCAGATGCAGGGCGTCCACGAGCCAGAACGAGCACGCCAGGAAGGCTCCCTCGTCACCCGGCAGCCCGTCGACGACGGTGTCGGCGGCGGTGTCGTAGCGGCGTACGAAACCGTCGTGGCCGAGTGCCTCCTGGACCGCGTCTACCGTGCCGATCACCCGGGGATCGTCGGGCGGCAGGAAGCCGAAGTGGGGGATGAGCAGCAGGGCGGCGTCGAGTTCCTGCGAGCCGTAGTACTGCGTGAACGTGTTGCGCACCGGGTCGTAGCCGTTCTCGCACACGTCCCGGTGCACCTCGTCGCGCAGTTCGCGCCAGCCCGTCAGGTCGCCGGGCAGGTCGCCGTACTCCTCCAAAGTGCGTACCGCGCGGTCGGCGGCCACCCACACCATGACCTTGGAGTGCACGAAGTGCCGGCGTCCGCCGCGCACCTCCCACAGACCCTCGTCCGGCTGCCGCCACTGCGAACGCAGCCACTCCAGGAGGATGCTCTGGAGGGACCACATGTGCGGCTTGGGTGACAGGCCCGCGCGCCGGGCCAGCCACAGGGAGTCCATGACCTCGCCGTAGACGTCCAGTTGGAGCTGGTTGACGGCGCCGTTGCCGATCCGTACGGGGGCCGAACCGCCGAAGCCGGACAGGTGCGGCAGTTCGAACTCGGGCAGCCGTCGCTCGCCCGCCACGCCGTACATGATCTGCAGGTCCGCCGGATCGCCGGCGACCGCGCGCAGCAGCCAGTCGCGCCAGGCCTCGGCCTCCTTGAGGTAGCCCGCGGAGACCAGGGCGCCCAGGGTGAGGGTGGAGTCGCGCAGCCAGCAGTAGCGGTAGTCCCAGTTGCGGACGCCGCCCATCTCCTCGGGCAGCGAGGTGGTGGCCGCGGCGACGATGCCGCCGGTCGGGCGGTAGGTGAGCGCCTTGAGGGTGATCAGAGAGCGTACGACCGCGTCCCGGTACGGGCCGTCGTACCGGCAGCGGGCCGCCCAGCGCTGCCAGTCCGTGACACTGCCGCGCAGCGACTCGTACGGGTCGACGAGCGGCGGGCGCGCCTCGTGCGAGGGGTGCCAGGTGAGGACGAAGGCGACCTTCTCACCGGCCTCGACAGTGAACTCCGAGAGGGTGCTGAAGTCCTCGCCCCAGGTGCGCACCTCGGGTTCGCTGCGCAGCCACACCGAATCGGGTCCGGCCACGGCCACCCGGTGTCCGTCGGACCTGCGCATCCACGGCACGACCGAGCCGTAGTCGAAGCGGAGACGGAGCCTGCTGTGGACGGTGACCTTGCCGCTGAGGCCTTCCACGATGCGTACGACGTCGGGGGCGCGGTGGCGCTGGGGCATCAGGTCGGTGACGCGTACCGTGCCCTCGTCGGTCTCCCACTCCGTGTCCAGGACCAGCGTGTCGGGGCGGTAGGCGCGGCGGGTGCAGCGGTCCGCGCCCTTGGGGGCGATACGCCAGTGGCCGTTGTCCTGGTCGCCGAGCAGTCTGGCGAAGCAGGCGGCCGAGTCGAAGCGGGGCAGACACAGCCAGTCGACCGAGCCGTCCATGCCGACCAGGGCAGCGGTCTGTTCGTCGCCGATGAGGGCGTAGTCCTCGATACGTGGGTGCACGGGGTGCGGGTTCCCTGACTACCGGTGGGGCAATCAAGGTTCGGGGCCGGGCGGGTGAAGCGAGGGGCAGGTCACACCGTCGCGGGCTCGGCCTCCGCCGTCTCCTCTTCCTTCGCCGCCGCCTCCCGGCGGTCGCGGGCCTCGCGCCGGGCCAGCACGACATAGCCGACCGGGACGGCCGCGGCGAACAGCCACCACTGGATCATGTACGCGTAGTTCAGCGGGGCGTCTTCCTTGCCCGGGTCGGAGATCTGCTCGGGCGTGTCGCCCTTCGGCTCCGGCGCGGTCTGTTCGACATAGCCGCCCAGCACCTGGGCGTTGAGCCGCTTCGCCTGTTCGTCGCTGTTGATCAACATGATCTGGCGGTCGGGCAGGCCCTTGATGTCCTTGATGCCGCTCGCCGCGGTCGTCTCGTCGGCCATCAGGCGTCCGGTGATGGTGGTCTTGCCGCTCGGCGGTGCGGGGATCTTCGGGAAGGCGGTCTGCGCGCCGGTCGCCGGGATCCATCCACGGTTGATCAACACCACCTTGCCGTCCGTCAACACGAACGGGGTGAGGACGTGGAAGCCGACCTCGTCGTCGTCATTGGTACGGCGCCGGACGACGACTTCTTTGGAGGTCTCGAAGGTGCCGGTCGCGGTGACGGTGCGGTACTTCTCCGTACGGGTGACCGCGTGCCCGGGGGTGCTGATCGTCTCCACGGGGACCGGCTTGGCGTGCAGCGCGTCCGCGACCAACTGGTTCCGGGCGCTGCGCATCTCGTAGCGGTGCATCTGCCAGATGCCCAGCCTGATCATCGTGGGGATCAGGAGGAGGGTGATCAACGCGAGGATCACCCACTGCCGGGACATCAGGAAGCGGTACACCCCACGACCGTACAACTCGGTCGCGGGGCGCATTGAGGGGGGTACCGGAAGGGGTTCCTCCGGGCCGACGGCTCACACCTTGTCGATGATCCCCACCTTCCCCTCCGCCCGCGCGCAGTGGCCGCCGCAGAACCAGCGACCCTCGACCTCCACGCCCTGGCCGATGATCTGCACCCGGCAGTGCTCGCAGATCGGGGCCATCCGGTGGATCGCGCAGGAGAAGCAGTCGAAGACGTGCACCGCGCCCTGCGCGTGCACCTCGAAGCTCATGCCGTAGTCATTGCCGCACACTTCACATCTCGCCATGCGCCACAGGGTGAGCCGTCCACCCGGCACGGGCGAGCGGGCGCGGGGCGAGTCGCGCCCCAATCACCCGTCCGCACGGTCAGTCCGCCTGCTCGACATCCCGGAGCAGTTGCCCGAACGCCGCCTCGTCCACCACCGGCGTGCCGAACTGCCGCGCCTTGACCACCTTCGAGGTGCCCGAGTCCGGGTCGTTCGTGACGAGCAGGCTGGTCAGCCGGGACAGGCTCGTCGCGACATGCAGCCCGGCCTCCACGGCCCGGTCCTCCAGCAGCTCGCGCTCGATGGACGTGTCCCCGGAGAACGCGATCCGCATCCCCTGCTTGAGCGGCTTGCCGTCCTCGAACCGCCCCGGGTTGGGATACGGGCACGCGGGCCGCTTGCGCGCGGGACGCCAACTCCCCGCCCCGTAGCCGCTGTAGCCGCCCCCCTGGTGCCCGATCCGGGGCGTGGGCCGGTCGGCCGTCCACTCGGTCAGCGGCCGGCACTCGTGCAGCGGCAGCCGTACGCCTCCCTGGGCCGCCGCGCGCAGGCTCGGCCGGAACGCCTCCGCGAGCACGCGCGCGTCGTCCAGCGCGTGGTGCGCGCGCTGCTGGACGACGCCGAAGTGCGCCGCCAGGGACTCCAGCTTGTGGTTGGGCAGCGGCAGGGCCAGCTCCTTGGAGAGCGCGATGGTGCACAGCCGCTGACGGACCGGCGGCTCGATCTCCACGCGCGCGTACTCCCGCGCGATCATCTGCCAGTCGAAGACCGCGTTGTGCGCGACCAGCACCCGGCCCTCCAGGCGGGTCGCGAACTCCTCGGCGATGTCCTTGAAGAGGGGCGCGCCCTCCAGTACGTCGCTCGTCAGACCGTGGATCCACACAGGGCCGGGATCGCGCTCCGGGTTGACCATCGTGTACCAGTGGTCCTCGACCTCGCCGAGCGCGTCCAGACGGTAGACGGCCGCGGAGATTATCCGGTCGTCCCGGGCAAGACCGGTGGTCTCCACGTCGACGACCGCGTATCCCTGGGGATACGCGGCCGGCCACGGAGCGGCTGCGGACACTGCGGGCGAGTGGTCTTCGAGCATGGTCACTGAGGATACGGGCCGTCACTGACAGCCCCGTCCCTCAGGTGCCTTGTCCCGGCCGCCCGTTCGGGTCCGCCGAACGCACGCGCGCGTGGCTATGGACCTTTTGCCCGCCCGGTGCAAGCGTGCTGCCCGCCTGACGGATGACGGCCTACGAAGGGCGGTACGGCGTATGGCACGCGTACGGTACGGCGCACGGACCGAGGCGGAGATCGTCGCCGCACGCACAGCGAGCTCCAAGCTCCCCGACATCTGGTCCACCGGTGTGGTGGCCGTCTGGGAGAGCGACCCGGACGCGGTCGCGGCGGTCCTGCCGCCGCCCCTCAAGCCCACCGGGCGGCCCCTGGTCCGGGTGAACATCAGCAAGGTCGAACTGACCGGATATCCCCTGGGCGCGGGCTCGTTCGCGGTCGCGGCAGCGCACGAGGGCGTCGAGGGCTGGTATCCGCTGGTGATGCCGATGACCCACGAGCGGGCCCTCACCGGTGGCCGTGAGGTCTTCGGCGAACCCAAGAAACTCGGTGAGGTCACCGTCGAACGCGTGGGCCTCGTCGTGCACGCGTCCCTGGCCCGGCACGGCATCGCCTTCGTCGAGGTGCGGGGCGCGGTCAGCGAGGAGCTGCCCCTCCCCGGGCCGACGCAGAAGACCGACTTCTACTTCAAGTTCCTTCCCGCGGTGGACGGTTCGGGCTTCGACGCCGACCCCGTGCTCGTGCACTGCCTGCGCAACGAGAAGGTCCGCCGCCTCGAACGCGTCACCGGAGACGTCGTCCTGCGCGAGTCCATGTACGACCCGGTCGCCGACCTCCCCGTACGCACCCTCGTCGACATCACCATCGGCGAGAAGACCAGCGACCAGCGCGGCAAGGTCGTCGAACGGGTCGACGCGCGCGCCCTGTTGCCGTACATCCACCAGCGCTACGACGACCCGCAGCAGATCCACGACGGACCGCCTGAAGGGAGCGTCTGATGGAGCTGAGGGAGGGTCAGGTCGCCGTCGTCACCGGGGCCGCGAGCGGGATCGGGCTCGCGATGGCGCGGCGGTTCGCGGCCGACGGGCTCAAGGTGGTGCTCGCCGACGTCGAACAGGGCGCCCTCGACAAGGCCGCCGCCGATCTGCGCGCCGACGGTGCCGACGTGCACGCACGCGTGGTCGACGTCGGGATACGTCAACAGGTGCTGGATCTCGCCGAGTCGGCGTACGACACGTACGGCGCCGTCCATGTCCTGTGCAACAACGCGGGCGTCGGCTCGGGCGCCGAGGGCCGGATGTGGGAGCACGAACCGAACGACTGGCAGTGGGCGTTCGCCGTCAACGTGTGGGGCGTCTTCCATGGCATCCAGGCGTTCGTGCCGAGGATGATCAAGTCGAATCAACCCGGTCATGTCGTCAACACGTCTTCCGGGGACGGCGGTATCGCCCCGCTGCCCACCGCCTCCGTGTACGCCGTCACCAAGGCGGCCGTCGTGACGATGACCGAGTCCCTGTACGCGCATCTGCGCGCCGAGCACGCGCGCGTGGGCGCCTCGGTGCTCTTCCCGGGGCCGCACATGCTGCGCACGGGCCTGTGGGAGTCGCACCGCAACCGGCCCGACCGGTATGCCAAGGAGCGCCCCCGCAGGACCCCTTACCGCAGCCTCGACCAGTGGGAGACCGCGATGAAGGAGGCGGGCAAGGAGGTCGCCTTCACGCCCGTCGAGGAGGTCGCCGATCTTGTCGTGGACGGCATCCGCGCGGACCGCTTCTGGCTGCTGCCCGAGAGCGAGCACAGTGACGCCCAGATCAGGGCCCGGGCGGCCTCGATGCTCGACCGGGCGAACCCGTCGTACCTAGAGAGCTTCATCCTGGACTGAGGGGGCTGTTGTGACCGACCAGGAGCCGTACCTGATCATCTCCTCCGACTGCCACGCCGGGCTGCCCACCGAGGAGTACCGGCCCTATCTGGACGCCCGGTTCCACCGGGACTTCGACGAGTTCCTCGCCGGACGCGACCGCCGCCGCGAGGAGATGACCCGGCTCGGCATCCGCAACGAGGCGTTCGCGACCAAGTGGTTCCAGGACAACGAGGAAGGCCTGCGCGGGGGTTGGGACACCGCGCAGCGCCTCAAGGAGCTGGACGGGGACGGGGTGGCCGCCGAGGTGGTCTTCCCGGACGCCGACGCCGTGGACAGCCAGACCGCCGCGCCCTTCGGGGTCGGTCTCGGCCTCTCCGGGGACCAGGACCCCGGGTTGGGCATGGCGGGCGCGCAGGCCCACAACCGTTGGCTCGCCGACTTCGTCTCCGAGAACCCCGAACGGCACTGCGGGGTCGCCCTGTTGCCGGTGACGGCCCCCACGGAGAAGGTAGTCGCGGAGATCCACCGAGCCAAGGAGTCCGGCCTCGGCGCCCTGATGATCCCCTCCATGTGGGTCGACAAGGAGCCCTACCACGACCGCCGTTACGACCCCGTGTGGGCGGCAGCCGCCGAGTGCTCGATGCCCGTACTGACCCACTCCGGGGCCGCGCCCCGCCACGAGTACGGCGACCATCTGGGCATCTACGTCAGCGAGGTGACCTGGTGGCCCGCCCGGCCGCTGTGGTTCCTGCTCTGGTCCGGGGTCTTCGAACGCCACCCCGGCCTCAAGTTCGGTGTCGCGGAGTCGGGTTGCTGGTGGCTGCCGAACCAACTGTGGTTCATGGACCGCCTCTACCTGGGTGCCCACGGCGGCAAGAAGCTCTCGCCCTTCGCGGAGCTGAAACGGCCGCCGAGCGAGTACCTCGACCGACAGGTCTTCATCTGCGCCACCAACACCAAGCGCCGCGAACTGGCCCAGCGTTACGAGATCGGCGTCGACAACATCCTCTGGGGCAGCGACTTCCCGCACCCCGAGGGCACCTGGCCCGACACGCGCGCGTGGCTGCGCCGCACCTTCCACGACATCCCGGTCGACGAGACCCGCCGCATGCTGGGCCTGGCCGCGGCGGACGCCTTCGGCTTCGACACGGCGGCGCTGGAGCCGCTGGCCCGCCGGATCGGCCCCACCCCCGCCGAACTCGGCCAGCAGGACGACCAGGCGGCCGTGACGGCGTCCTGGGCACGTTCGCGCGAGGTGGGCCGGCACTGGCTGACCGACCACGACTTCCCGGTGCTGGGGATGACGCCATGAGCGACGACCGGTACACGGTGATTTCGGCGGACTGCCACGCGGGCGCCGATCTCCTCGACTACAGGCCCTACTTGGAGAAGCGGTACCACGACGAGTTCGACGCGTGGGCGGCCACGTACGTCAACCCGTACGAGGACCTGGTCGCCGACACGGCCGACAGGAACTGGAACTCCGCGCGGCGGATCGCCGAGCTGGAGCAGGACGGGATTGTCGCGGAGGTCGTCTTCCCGAACACCATCCCGCCGTTCTTCCCGTCCGGCTCCCTCATGGCTCCCGCGCCGGCGCCCGAGGAGTTCGAGCGGCGCTGGGCCGGCCTGCGCGCCCACAACCGCTGGCTGGCGGATTTCTGCGGGGCTGCGCCGGGCCGACGGGCGGGTGTCTTCCAGATCCTCCTCAACGACGTCCAGGAGGCCGTCCAGGAGATCCGGTGGGCCGTCGCGGCGGGCCTCAGGGGCGGCCTGCTGCTGCCCGGCACTCCACCCGGCTCGGGACTGCCCGAGCTGTACTCGTCGACGTACGACCCCATCTGGGCCGTGTGCGCGGAACTCGGCGTCCCCGTCAACCACCACGCGGGCTCGGCGTCCCCGCCCCTGGGCGACGAACCGGCCGCCCGCGCGGTCTACATGGTGGAGACGACCTGGTTCTCGCACCGCGCCCTGTGGCACCTGATCTTCGGCGGCGCCTTCCGCCGGCACCCGGATCTGAAGCTGGTGCTGACCGAGCAGGGCTCCGGCTGGATACCCGGGGTGCTCGACATGCTGGACTACTACCACGGGCGCCTGGTCGCCTCGGCGGCGAAGGCGTCGAGGGCATCGACCGCGGAGTCCAAGTTCGGCGCGGGGCTCGCCACTTCGATGGGCAAGGGTCCCTCGGAGGTATGGCGCGACAACTGCTTCGTAGGCGCCAGTTTCATGCGCCCCCATGAGGTGCCCCTGCGTGACCGCATCGGCATCGAGAAGATCATGTGGGGGAGTGACTACCCGCACGACGAGGGTACGTACCCGTACTCCAGGGAGGGCCTGCGCTTCGCCTACGCGCGCGTGCCGCGCGACGAGGTCGCGGCGATGATCGGCGGCAACGCGGCCCGCGTGTACGGCTTCGACCTCGACGTCCTGGACCCGATCGCGGCGAAGGTCGGTCCTACGGTGAGCGAGATCGCGGAGGTGCTCGCCGAACCGCCGGCGGACGCCACGAGCCCGGTGTTCGCGCGGGGAGCGTCGGTACGCGTGTGGTGACACCGGGGGTGGAATCCTCCGGAGGTGACTGAAACCAACGGAGCGTCCCACTCCGAGGCCCACAACGGCAGCCTCGGCTCCCGCCTGAACTGGCTGCGGGCCGCGGTCCTCGGGGCCAACGACGGCATCCTGTCGACCGCCGGTCTCGTCGTCGGCGTGGCCGGTGCCACGTCCGACCGCTCGGCGCTGCTGACGGCCGGTCTCGCGGGTCTCCTCGCCGGTTCCATGTCGATGGCGGCGGGGGAGTACGTGTCCGTCTCCACCCAGCGCGACTCGGAGAAGGCCGCCCTGGCCCTCGAGAAGCGCGAGCTGAAGGAGCAACCGGAGGCCGAACTGGAGGAGTTGACCGAACTCCTCCAGGACCGCGGCCTCACCCGTGACGTGGCCAGGGAGGCAGCGGTCCAGCTGACGCAACGGGATGCCCTGCGCGCCCACGCGAGCGTGGAGCTCGGCATCGACCCCGACGACCTCACCAACCCCTGGCACGCGGCCTGGGCGAGCTTCCTGTCCTTCACGGTCGGCGCCCTGCTGCCCCTGCTGGCGATCGTCCTGCCCCCGGCCGACTGGCGCCTCGGCGTCACCGTGGTCTCGTCCCTGGCCGCCCTCGTCCTCACCGGCTGGGCCAGCGCACGGCTCGGCGCGGCCGGTCCGAAGCCGGCGATCGTGCGGAACGTGGCCGGAGGCGTGCTGGCGATGGCGGTGACCTACGCGGCGGGAACGCTCTTGGGGGCAGCCGGCGTGTGACCGGTTGGCGGAGATCGCCA
The DNA here is from genome assembly GCF_000716435.1 of Streptomyces xylophagus. Lineage (GTDB taxonomy): Bacteria > Actinomycetota > Actinomycetes > Streptomycetales > Streptomycetaceae > Streptomyces > Streptomyces xylophagus. Next base: position 40,669 of record NZ_JNWO01000033.1, on the reverse strand, counting down.
ACAAGCAAGCGCATACCCCCGGTAATACTTGTGGGTAACAACGTCTAGTCGTGGCCGATTTGCGGTCCTACGGTTCACCCATGCCGAACCTGCCCGATGCCGTGCTCTGGTCGATACCCGCCTTCGTGCTGCTCACCGTGATCGAGATGATCAGCGTGCGCGTCCACCCGGACGAGGACGCGGCGGGTTACGGGGCGAAGGACGCCGCCACGAGCGTCGGCATGGGACTCGGGAGCCTCGTCTTCGACTTCCTCTGGAAGATCCCGATCGTCGCGGTCTACACGGCGATCTACGAACTCACGCCGCTGCGCGTGCCCGTCCTGTGGTGGACGATCCCGCTGATGCTGCTCGGGCAGGACTTCTTCTACTACTGGTCCCACCGCGGCCACCACGTCATCCGCATCCTGTGGGCCTGCCACGTGGTCCACCACTCCAGCCGCAGGTTCAACCTCACCACGGCCCTGCGCCAGCCTTGGACGACCCTCACGGTGTGGCCTTTCTACGTCCCGCTCGTCGCCCTGGGCGTGCATCCCGCCGCGCTGGCGTTCTGCTCCTCGGTGAACCTCGTCTACCAGTTCTGGATCCACACCGAGCGGATCGACAAGTTGCCCCGCTGGTTTGAGTTCGTCTTCAATACGCCGTCCCACCACCGGGTGCACCACGCTTCCCAGGGCGGCTATCTGGACCGCAACTTCGGCGGCATCCTCATCATCTGGGACCGGCTCTTCGGGTCGTTCGTCCCGGAAGTTGAGCGGCCGGTCTATGGGTTGACCAAGAACATCAACACATTCAACCCGATCAAGGTCGCCACCCATGAGTACGTCGCCATCGCCAAGGACCTGAAGGCGGCGACCAGTTGGCGCGAACGCGCGGGGCGGGTGTTCCGGGGACCGGGCTGGACGCCGGTGGCAGCGGTGGAACAGACCGAGGAGTCCGTGGCCGCGTGAGAGCGTCCCGGGCGCTGCTGGGTGCCTTCGTCCTCGCAACAGTCCTCGACCTCGTCTCCCTCGTCGTGGGCTTCCGCGCCGGCCATCTGGTCACCAAGCCGCTGCTCATGCCGCTGCTCGCAGCGTTCGCCGCCCGCGCGGGCGGCCCTCGGCTCCTGGTCGCCGCCCTGCTGTGCGGCTGGGGCGGCGACGTCCTGCTTCTCTCCGACACAGACCCCGCCTTCATGGCCGGGATGGCCTCCTTCGCCGCCGGTCACGTCTGCTACCTCGTCCTGTTCCGGCGCCACGGCCCGCCACGCGCGCGTGCGGCTCTGCTCGCCGTCGGCTACGCCGTCGCCCTCGTCACCCTGGTCGTCCTGCTGTGGCCCGGCCTGCCGGCCGGCCTCCGTGTCCCCGTCGCCGGCTACAGCACCCTCCTGACCGCCATGGCGTACACCGCGACCACCAGGATCGGCCCGGTCGCCGGGCTCGGCGGGGCGCTCTTCATGCTCTCCGACACCCTCATCGCGACCGGCGTCGCCGACTGGCCGCAGCTGCCCGGGCCGGACTTCTGGATCATGCTGACCTATGCGGCGGCACAGTTCCTGCTGGTCCGGGGCGCCCTCGATGCGCGGCCCGCACCGGCGGCGGCGTACCGTGAAGTGCGCTCGACCACCCCCTGAGCGCACCGCACCAGCACACCAGAGACGAGAAGGATCCTCGCCATGCGCGCCACCACCATCCACGCCCCGTTCGACATGCGCGTGGAGGACGTGCCCGAGCCCTTGGTGCAGTTGCCCACCGACGCCGTGGTCCGGGTGCTGCGCGCCTGCATCTGCGGCAGCGACCTGTGGGCGTACCGAGGCGAGTCGGCCCGGCAGCCGGGGCAGCGGATCGGGCACGAGTTCCTCGGGATCGTGGAGGAGACGGGCTCCGAGGTGAGCGGCGTCAAGGCCGGCGACCTCGTGGTCGCGCCCTTCGTGTGGTCCGACGGCGTCTGCGACTACTGCCGCGAGGGCCTCACCACCTCCTGCGTGCACGGCGGCTTCTGGGGCGCCGTGGGCTACGACGGCGGCCAGGGCGAGGCGGTACGCGTGCCCTTCGCCGACGGCACCCTCGTACGGCTGCCGAAGGACGCGGCCTCCGACGACCACCTGCTGTCCGCGCTGCTGACCCTGTCGGACGTCCTGGGCACCGGCCACCACGCGGCCCTCGGCGCGGGGGTCCGCAAGGGCGCCACCGTCGCCGTCGTGGGCGACGGAGCGGTCGGCCTGTGCGCCGTGCTCGCCGCCAAGCGCCTGGGCGCCGAGCGGATCATCGCGCTCGGCCGCCACGAGACCCGCACCGACATCGCCCGCCGCTTCGGCGCCACCGACGTCGTCGCCGCACGCGGCGAGGCCGCCGTCGAGGCGGTCCGTGAACTCACTCGCGGCCAGGGCGCGCACGCCGTCGTGGAGGCCGTCGGCACCGAGCAGTCCATGCGCACGGCCGTCGGCATCACGCGCGACGGCGGCGCGATCGGCTTCGTCGGCGTGCCGCACGGCAGCGGCACCGGTCTCGACCTCGGGGTCATGTTCGACCGGAACATCGCGCTGCGCGGCGGAGTCGCACCGGTCCGCACGTACATCCCGGAACTGCTGCCCGACATCCTGGACGGATCCATCGACCCCTCGCCCGTCTTCGACCTCACGGTCGACCTGGAGGGCGTACCCGACGGCTACAAGGCGATGGACGAGCGCACGGCCTTGAAGGTCATGGTCACCAACAGTTGATCAACCATTGACGATCATTGACGAACAAGGTGATCGTCTGGTCGATCAATGCCAGCGGATCGGCACCGGCAACGCCGTCAACAGTCCGGAGACCATGACCACCACCCCCAGGGCGACGACCTCCGCCCGCGCGGGTGAACAGGCGGTCAGCGGATCGGCGGCCCGCCGCAGCCGGTACCGCGACCACAGCGCGAGGACGGCGACGGTGGCGACGAGGATCACCTTGGCGAGCAGGGTGCGCCCGTACGCCGTCGTCGTCAGCTGGTCCAGGATCGTGCCGACCGGCATCCGGCGCAGCGAACTCCACACTCCCGTGGCGGTGATCGCGGCGAGCAGTACGGCGGCCACGCGCGCGTAGAGCCCCAACAGCGCGGCCCCCGCCTCGGTACCCCGCCACTCCCGCAAAGTCCGCAGCACATGCAGCAGACCGCCTACCCACAGTGCGGCACAGGTGAGGTGCACCAGGGTCAACTCGGAGCCGACCAATGGGCTGTGTTCGCCTGCCGGGTGCGCGCGCAGCGCCTCCGCGACTACCACGGCGGCAAGCGGCCACACCTGGAGGCCGGGCCGGCGCGAGCGGGCGCACAGGGCCGCCACGGCGAACGCGTTGACCTCCAGGAGCGCCAGCTTGCCGTCACGGGACTGGTAGAGGCCCCCGACGTCGATCTGGGCGAGGCCGCTCGGCACCAGGTTGCCCGTCGCCACGACCGACGCGAGCCCCAGCGCGGCGACGAAACCGGCCCCGGCCGCGTACGGGGCCCAGCTGCGAGGGCCGTTCGGGGGAGCGCCGGGCACGGTACGCGCCAGCCGGTTCACGAACAGCTCGCCCAAGGGGACGCACAGCGCCCCGAACAGCACCGCCCGCAGCAGCGCGATGCCGCCGACACCGGGCGCGGCGGCCTCCCCGGTGCCGTGCAGCGCGGCGGACGGGCCGAGCAGCGGGATCAACGCGGCGAGCAGCACCAGGGCCAGTACGGCGACGGCCCGGCGCGTACCGGGGCGCCGCCCGGAGCCGCCGGTGTCGGCCGCTTCGACAGTCGGTCGTATCAAGGTCACCCCAAGATCTTCACCAGCCGCCACAGAACCGGGCAAGTGCAAACAAAACAACTGGCGGAACGGCATTCCGCTCATAGGTACGTTTCCGGTCGACCCCCGGATCAAGCCCAACGAGCCGGGTCCGTGCCCCAACGACCCGGCGGACGCGCCCAGTTCGCGGGCCCACCGGCGAAGGAGACCGGCGACAGCGCGTGCCGCAGCCGACCGATACCGCTGTCGGTCTCGACCAGCCAGGCATCCGGCTGGTTGTACGCCGTCCCGCGCGACTCGTGTGCCGTCCGGCCCCGCTCGCTCTCGTACGCCGTTCCGGCCGCCCCTCCCCGCTCGCCCCCGCCCGTCGTCAGCCAGGCCGCGGTCCGCGCGAGCGCCAGCCGCAGGGCGAGGCTGTAACCCTGCTCCATCTGTTCCGTCAGCGCCCGCAGCACCGCCGCCGCGAGCAGATACCCGGTCCCGTGGTCGAGGGCCTGCGCGGGCAGCGCACCGGGCCGCTCCAGTGACCCTTCGATCGCCGCGATGCCCGTGGCGACCTGCGCCAGGCTGTCGAACCCGCGCCGGTCGCCCCACGGCCCGTAAGCACCCCACGCCGACAACTGCGCCACGATCAGCCCGGACCTGCGGACGATCAAGTCCTCAGGGGAGAGGCCGAACCGGTCCAGAGCCCCCGGCCGGTACCCGGTGACGACCACGTCCGCCCGCGCGAGCAACTCCTCGAAGGTCCGCCGGTCGGCCGCCGTACCGAGGTCCAGCCGGGTCGACCGCTTCCCGCAACCGGTGTCCGCGTGCGCGTCCGGGGCCTCCGGCAACTGCGGGGCGTCCACGCGCAGCACGTCCGCGCCGAGCAGCGCCAGCGTGCGGGTGGCGACCGGGCCCGCGATGACCCGGGTCAGATCGAGCACGCGCAGCCCGGAGGCGGGCAGCAAGGGATCGCCGTCGAGCGGCGGGAGCACACGCGCGCGTGCCGTGTCGAGCCGCTCCCGCTCGACGAGCGGCCGCCCGGCCACCGCGACCCCTTGCGGGTGAGCGGCCCACTCCTCCGCCGTCCGCAGTGCGACCGCGAGACCTCCGGCGCCGTACACCGTGGTCTCGACCTCCAGGGCGGACCGCTCGGCGAGCACGCCGGCCACGTCCTCCACCGACGCGTCCTCCGGCAGCTTCAACGCGCCCAGCAGCCGCGCCCGGTGGTGCGGATAGTTCGCGTGGGTGCGGACCCAGCCGTCGGCCGTCCGCCAGAACCGGGACAGCGGCGCGAAGGTGACCGGCGCCCGCCCGTCGATCAACAGATGCCGCTCACTGACGAACGCCGTGGCGACGGCCCCGTCGTCCACCCGCACCCCGGGCACCCCACTGAGTCCGGCCCGCCGCGCCCCCAACTCGGCGGCGGCCAACGCACACGCTCCCACACAGGCCCGCGCCAACTCCCGTACGGGAAGCCGCGCTTCAAGCGCACCCTGGCGCGCGACGGTCGACACTCGCGAGACCAGAGCGGGATCGCCGCCCATCGCGGCCCATGCCGCCTTGATGTCAGTCATGATTGAACTATGCAGTATTGATTCAATCAACATATATAGCTGTGCCTGCACACATGACTGGACACATGTGCACGCACGAACGGGCCGGGCGGAGATCCGCCCGGCCCGTTGACGGGTGTCCTGTCTACTTCACCGCCCGCAGCGCGTTGACGATGCCGAACCCGTAGAAGCCGTTGACGCGCTTGCCGCCGACGCAGGTCGCGTCCACGATGCCGTCGCCGTTGGTGTCGTACGGGTCGGTCGGGCAGCCCGGGTTGTCCGCCTCGGCCTTCAGCAGCGCCTGCAGCTGGGCCGGAGTGGCGTACCGGTGCGTGGACTTGAGCAGCGCGGCCACGGCGGCCACGTGCGGGGTCGCCATCGAGGTGCCCTGGAGGTAGCCGTACGTGTTGTTCGGCAGCGTCGACAGGATGCGGCCGTTCTTCGACGGGGTGTCCGGGATCTGCCGGGCGTCCCCGCCCGGCGCCGACACGTCGATCACGCCCTGGCCGTAGCTGGAGAAGTACGACTTGGCCTTGGTGACGCCGACCGAGCTCACCGTGACGACACCCGGCAACTGGGTCGGCACGTCGAAGCACTCGTGCGGGTCGACCGTACGGGGCACCGCGGTCGAATCGTCGGGGCTGGAGTCGTCGACCAGGGCGTCCGAGTCGAGGTCGTCGTTGGAGTTGCCGGCCGCGGCCACATTGAGCGTGCCCTTGCTCTGGGCGTACAGCTGGGCCCTGTTGACCGCGTCAACAATGGCACGTTGATCGGGGTCGTCCATGCAGTTGTACAGCCAAGGATCAACGTAGTAGCTGTTGTTGGTGATCTCCACGCCGTGATCCGCGGCGAACACGAACGCGCAGACCACGCTCTCCGGGTAGAACAGCTGGGTCGAGTCCGGCTCGGCCACCGTGATCCCGGCGACCTTCACACCCGGCGCGACCCCCGCCACACCGATGCCGTTGCGGGCGGCGGCGATCTCACCCGCGACATGCGTGCCGTGGTAGTGGGCGGAGTCCACGGGACGCCAGGAGCCGTACGTCGTGTCCGCCTTGCCGCCCACGCAGTTCGCGGACTGCGAGGGGGAGAAGTTCGGGGCGATGTCCGGGTGGGTGTCGTCGACGCCGACGTCGATCACGGCGACCGTCACGCTCTTGCTGCCCGGGTTGATCTTCGCGGCCTTGTCGGCACCGATGGCCGGCAGGTCCCACTGGTCGGCCTCGAGGGGCTCGCTGTCACCGGCGGCCGCGGAGGCCTTCGCCGTCTTGGCGGCCTGCTCCTTGGAGAGGTACTGCACCGAGCCCTCGTCGGTCGTCGACGCGAGGCTCAGCGGCGCGGTGCGCGTGGCACCGGCCGACTGCACACCGCGCACCTTGCGGATGACCGACCCGAAGTCGGGGTTCGCCGAGTGCACGACGATCACACCGATCTTCTCGTACGTCACCACGATGGTGCCGCCGGCCGCATTGATCGCCTTCTTGACCGAGTTGATCGTCCAGTGGTCCAGCCGAGTGTTGACCACATACGCGAGGTTGGGCGCGTCAGCGGTCTGCGCGGTGGTCTCCGCGACCGGGACCGCCGAGGCCGCCGACGGGAGGAAGCCGAGCGAGGCGGTCAACGACAGCACGACCGGTACGGCCAGGGCGAGCCGGCGTCTGGGGCGCAGATGAGCCATGGGATCTCCACATCATCCGGAAACGAAACGGCCCGAGACGTGGTGGCGCGCTCGGGCAGGTACATGACTAGTGGTGCAGACCTGAAGTTATCTCCCGCGGTGACTGGCCAGCAATGATTTCCCAAAGACGACTACCGAAAGAAGTCAAAGGCGTTGAACCGGTCGACGTGTCGCGCCGTGCCCTTGAGCAGGAAGCGCCAAGTCCGATCAGAACCCGCAGGTCCGCAACGCGAGGAGACACCGTGGCCACCGAGACACCGCCACCCTCGAAAGCCGAACGCAAACTCCCCACCACCGAGGAGTTCGAACAGGTCCAGGAGAGCGCGGAGTTCGCCGAACTGCGCCACGCCCACCGCTCCTTCGCCTTCCCGCTGACCGTCGCCTTCATCGCCTGGTACCTGCTGTACGTCCTGCTGTCCAACTACGCGGACGACTTCATGGACACCAAGGTCGTCGGCAACATCAACGTCGCCCTCGTCCTGGGCCTCGGCCAGTTCCTCACCACGTTCCTCATCGCCTGGTGGTCCGCGCGGTACTCCGCCACGAAGCTCGACCCCAAGGCCGAAGCCATCAAGTCCCGGATGGAGGGCGGCGCATGAGCCCCGCGATCACCCTGGCCGCCGGCGAGGCGAGCCAGCACCGCCCGCTGATCATCACCCTGTTCGCGGTCTTCGTCGCCGCGACGCTCGTCATCACCGTATGGGCGGGCCGCCAGACAAAGAGCGCCGCCGACTTCTACGCGGGCGGCCGCCAGTTCACCGCCTTCCAGAACGGCCTCGCCGTCTCCGGCGACTACATGTCCGCCGCGTCCTTCCTGGGCATCGCGGGCGCCATCGCCCTCTTCGGCTACGACGGCTTCCTGTACTCCATCGGCTTCCTGGTCGCCTGGCTGGTCGCCCTGCTCCTGGTGGCCGAACCGCTGCGCAACTCCGGCCGCTACACCATGGGCGACGTCCTCGCGTACCGCTTGCATCAGCGCCCGGTACGTACGGCGGCCGGCACCTCCACCATCGTGGTGTCGATCTTCTATCTGCTGGCCCAGATGGCCGGTGCGGGCGTCCTGGTCTCCCTGCTCCTCGGCATCACCACCGACGCCGGCAAGATCGGCATCGTCGCCCTGGTCGGCGTCCTGATGATCGTGTACGTCACCATCGGCGGCATGAAGGGCACCACCTGGGTCCAGATGGTCAAGGCCTGCCTGCTCATCGCGGGTGCCCTGCTGCTGACCTTCCTGGTGCTGCTGAAGTTCAACTTCAACGTCTCCGACCTGCTCGGCAAGGCCGCCTCCAACAGCGGCAAGGGCTCCGCCTTCCTGAACCCCGGCCTCAAGTACGGCGCCACCGGTACGACCAAGCTGGACTTCATCTCGCTCGGCCTCGCCCTGGTCCTCGGCACCGCCGGCCTGCCGCACATCCTGATCCGCTTCTACACGGTGCCCACCGCCAAGGCCGCCCGTAAGTCGGTCATCTGGGCCATCGGCCTGATCGGCGCCTTCTACCTGATGACCCTGGCCCTCGGCTTCGGCGCGGCGGCACTGATCAAACCCGACGAGATCATCGCCTCCAACAAGGCGGGCAACACGGCGGCCCCCCTGCTGGCCCTCCATCTGGGCGGCGTCGACTCCAACTGGGGTGCCATCCTCCTGGCCACCATCTCGGCGGTCGCCTTCGCCACGATCCTCGCGGTCGTCGCCGGTCTGACCCTGGCCTCGTCGTCCTCGTTCGCGCACGACATCTACGCGAACGTCATCAAGCGGGGACAGGCGACGGAGAAGCAGGAGATGTCCGCCGCCCGCTACGCCACGGTCGGCATCGGCGCCGTCTCCATCCTCCTCGGCGCCCTCGCCCGCGACCTGAACGTCGCCGGCCTGGTCGCCCTCGCCTTCGCGGTCGCCGCCTCCGCCAACCTCCCGACGATCCTCTACAGCCTCTTCTGGAAGCGGTTCACCACCCCAGGAGCCCTGTGGTCGATCTACGGCGGCCTGGTCACCGCGGTCGGCCTGGTCCTGTTCTCGCCAGTGGTCTCGGGCAAACCCACGTCGATGTTCCCCGACGTCGACTTCCACTGGTTCCCCCTGGAGAACCCCGGCATCATCTCCATCCCCGTCGGCTTCCTGCTGGGCTGGCTCGGCACGATCCTCTCCAAGGAGGAGCCGGACACCGCCAAGTACGCGGAACTGGAGGTACGGTCCCTGACCGGCACCGGAGCCCACTGAGCCACTCCGAGTCCCCCCACGCCGACGGCCGCGTCGTAGATCCCTACGACGCGGCCTCGTCGTACCTCGTGGGATCGGGCCGCTCTCGTTGTCAGCGGTGTCGCGTAGGCTCGCAGGTGTCGGAAAACATGCGATCCGAATCGAGGGAGGAGGCCCACGTGCTCATCGACACCTATGGCCGAGTGGCCACCGACCTGAGGGTTTCGCTGACCGACCGGTGCAACCTCCGGTGTACGTACTGCATGCCCGAGGAGGGCCTGCAGTGGCTGGCGAAGCCCGACCTCCTCACGGACGACGAGATCGTCCGCCTGATCGACATCGCGGTCACCTCCCTCGGCATCGAGGAGGTCCGCTTCACCGGTGGTGAGCCCCTGCTGCGCCCCGGCCTGGTCGGCATCGTCGAGCGGGTCGCGGCCCTGGAGCCCCGCCCCCAGATGTCCCTCACGACCAACGGCATCGGCCTCAAGCGCACGGCGACCGCCCTGAAGAAGGCGGGCCTGGACCGGGTCAACGTCTCCCTGGACACCCTGCGCCCGGACGTCTTCAAGACCCTCACCCGGCGCGACCGCCTCAAGGACGTCCTCGCCGGCCTGGAGGCCGCCCACGACGCGGGCCTGACCCCGGTGAAGATCAACTCGGTGCTGATGCCGGGACTCAACGCCGACGAGGCCCCGGACCTGCTGGCCTGGGCCGTCGCGCACGACTACGAACTGCGCTTCATCGAGCAGATGCCCCTGGATGCCCAGCACGGCTGGACGCGCGACGGCATGGTCACGGCCGGCGACATCCTCGCCTCCCTCCACACCCGCTTCGACCTGACCCCCGAACGCTCCGACGAGCGCGGCTCGGCCCCGGCCGAACGCTGGATCGTGGACGGCGGCCCGCACCGCGTGGGCGTCATCGCCTCGGTCACCCGCCCGTTCTGCGGAGCCTGCGACCGCACCCGCCTCACCGCCGACGGCCAGATACGCAACTGCCTGTTCGCCCGCGAGGAGACCGACCTCCGCGCCGCCCTGCGCTCCGACGCTCCGGACGAGGAGATCGCCCGCATCTGGCGCCTGGCGATGTGGGGCAAGAAGGCGGGCTCGGGCCTGGACGACCCGTCGTTCCTCCAGCCGGACCGGCCGATGTCGGCGATCGGCGGCTGAGCAGCCGCCGTAGGCGAAGAGGCTCTACGGGATCTCGGGCGCTTCCCAGTCCTCGAACTTTACGACGTCCTTCAAGAAGCTCCGCACACCGAGGAACTGGGACAGGTGCTCGCGATGCTCCTCGCACGCGAGCCACGTCTTGCGTCGCTCCGGCGTATGGATCTTCGGGTTGTTCCACGCGAGGACCCACACGGCGTCGGAGCGGCAGCCCTTCGCGGAGCAGATCGGTGTCTCGTCACTCACGGGAACTCACGGAATTCGTCTCACAGATGCGCTGAAAAGGCGACGCCGAGCAGCCACGGGGGGAGCTGCCCGGCGTCGGTCTGTCGCTCCGACGGGGGATGCGGAGCGCGTACGAAGTATGTCACGGGTAACCGGTCGCTCGGCACCGGAACAACATGATTGATCTGAGCTTTTCTTGAGCTTGGTGCGGAGCCGACTTCCGGTTGTGGGACGTTCACCACGGTCACGACCGGTCGTACGGTTCGCCTCCCGCACCCGGCGCCGGCTCGGGCACGACGCCTTCCGGGACGGGTTCCGCGAACGTCCCGTCAGCGCGCGGCGGTGCGATCATCGGCCGCAGCGGAGCGGTGACAAATGTCGACGGAAGCCCCGGCGCGTTCTCCCGCCCGGCGTTCGCGATCACCACGGCGACATAGGGGAGCAGCACACCGAGCACCAACGCGACGATCGCGACGTGCCGTTCGACGTTCCACAGCGAGCAGGCGAGGATCACCGACACCGTACGGATCGACATCGAGATGACATACCGGCGCTGCCGACCGCGGACATCCTCCGCGAGTCCCGTCCGGGCTCCGGTGATCCGGAACACCTGGGCGTTGCCTTCGCCGTGCAGCTTCCGCATCACATTCCACCATCCGCCCGCATCGGACTCTCCCCGGCCCGCACCCCGGTTCGCACCCGATCCGGGAACCGGGCCCCGACACGTCCCACGTTACGCCGCGCCTCCGTCGCCTTCGAGAGCGGGGCACCTCGGGTCCGGGCGACGGAGCTGCGCCGTAGCGCGTATGGCCGTACCCGACATGCGCCGTACGGCGACCGGACCCACACTTGGCGTAATGCTCACGTCGAACGTCGAGCCGTACAAGGAGGCAGCCATGGGCTGGTTGTGGGCGATCATCGTGGGATTCGTGCTGGGTCTGATCGCGAAGGCGATCATCCCGGGCAAGCAGCACAGTCCGCTCTGGCTGACCACCATCTGCGGCATTCTCGGCGCCATCGTCGGCAACGCGATTGCCCGAGCGGCCGGCGTCGACGCGACCAGCGGCATCGACTGGAGCCGCCACGCGTTCCAGCTCATCGCCGCGATCATCATCGTCTTCGTGGTCGACATGGCCTACATGGCAACAATCGGCAAGAACAAACAACGAGCCTGACTGCAGCGCCCCGTCAGGGGCGCGGGGAACGGCGCGACCAGCCACAGCGAGCCGGCAGACCGCACACCACCCGCGCCCCCTACGGCGCTTACGCTCCGGTCACCTCGACGGCGGCAAGGTTCTTCTTGCCCCGCCGCAGCACCAGCCACCGCCCGTGCAGCAGATCTTCCTTCGCCGGCACGGCATCTTCCGCGGCGACCTTCACGTTGTTCACGTACGCGCCGCCTTCCTTCACGGTCCGCCGCGCAGCTGACTTGCTCGCCACCAGCCCCACCTCGGCGAACAGGTCGACGACGAGACCGAGTTCGGCGACCTGGACGTGCGGCACCTCGGAGAGGGACGCGGCGAGCGTCCTCTCGTCCAGCTCCGCCAGCTCGCCCTGCCCGAAGAGGGCCTTGGACGCGGCGGTCACGGCAGCCGTCTGCTCGGCGCCGTGCACCAGCGTCGTCAGCTCCTCGGCCAGCGCGCGCTGCGCGGCACGCGCCTGGGGACGCTCCTCGGTCTGCCGCTCCAGCTCCTCGATCTCCTCGTGGGACCGGAAGCTGAAGATGCGCAGGAACTTGGAGACGTCCCGGTCGTCCGCGTTCAGCCAGAACTGGAAGAAGGCGTACGGCGTGGTCATCTCCGGGTCGAGCCAGACCGTGCCGGACTCCGTCTTGCCGAACTTGGTGCCGTCGGCCTTGGTGATCAGCGGTGTGGCCAGCGCGTGCACCACGGCCTCCGGGTCGACCCGGTGGATCAGGTCGGTGCCCGAGGTGAGGTTGCCCCACTGGTCGCTGCCGCCGGTCTGGAGGGTGCAGCCATGCCGCCGGAACAGCTCCAGGAAGTCCATGCCCTGCAGGATCTGGTAGCTGAACTCGGTGTAGCCGATGCCCGCGTCGGAGTTGAGCCGCCGGGAGACGGCCTCCTTGGCGATCATCTTGTTGATCCGGAAGTGCTTGCCGATGTCCCGCAGGAACTCGATGGCCGACAGTCCCTGGGTCCAGTCCAGGTTGTTGACCATGATCGCGGCGTGCGGGCCCTCGAAGTCCAGCAGCGGGGCGATCTGCGCGCGCAGCCGCTCGACCCACTGGGCCACGACGTCCGGCGCGTTGAGCGTCCGCTCCGCGTTCGGCTTCGGGTCGCCGATCAGGCCCGTGGCACCGCCGACCAGGCCCAGCGGACGGTTGCCCGCCTGCTGGATCCGGCGCATCGTCAGGATCTGCACGAGGTTGCCGAGGTGCAGGCTGGGCGCGGTCGGGTCGAAACCGCAATAGAACGTGACGGGACCGTCCGCGAACGCCTTGCGCAATGCGTCCTCGTCAGTGGAGAGGGCGATGAGCCCCCGCCACTGCAGTTCGTCGACGATGTCCGTCACGGTTCTCGTATCTCCTTGAGTGGTCTCGTGAATCAGGTACGAGGTTATACGCCCTGACTGACAGAGCTCATATTGAAGTCCGGCACCCGCAGCGCGGGCATCGCAGCCCTAGTGAACCAGTCGCTCCATTCCCTCGGCAGCGTCTTTTCCGTCCGCCCCGCCTCGGTCGCTCGCCCCAGCAGATCCACCGGCGACTCGTTGAACCGGAAGTTGTTCACCTCGCCCGCCACCTCGCCGTTCTCGACGAGGTAGACGCCGTCCCGGGTCAGCCCGGTGAGCAGCAGCGTCGCCGGGTCGACCTCGCGGATGTACCACAGGCAGGTGAGCAGCAGCCCGCGCTCGGTGTTCGCGACCATCTCCTCCAGGGAGCGGTCCTCGCCCCCGCTCAGGATCAGGTTGTCGATCGACGGTGCGACCGGCAGCCCGGTCAATCCCGCGCTGTGCCGACTGGTCAACAGGTGCTGCAGCTCGCCCTCGCGCACCCACTCGGTAGCTGTCAGCGGCAGCCCGTTGTCGAACACCGACTGGTCGCCCCCGGAGGTGTGCGCGAGCACGAACGGGGCGGACTCCAGACCCGGTTCGTTGGGGTCGCTGCGCAGCGTCAACGGCAGCTCGGTGAGCTTCTCGCCGACGCGGGTGCCGCCGCCCGGCTTGGAGAACACCGTGCGGCCCTCGACCGCGTCCCGGCCCGACGCCGACCACATCTGGTAGATCAGCAGGTCCGCGACCGCGGTCGGCGGCAGCAGCGTCTCGTAGCGGCCCGCGGGCAGCGGGATCTTCCGCTCCGCCCAGCCCAGTCGTACGGCCAACTCGGCGTCCAGGGCCGCCGGGTCGACGTCCTTGAAGTCCCGGGTCGAGCGGCCGGCCCACGCCGAGCGCGTACGGTCCGGGGACTTGGCGTTCAGCTCCAGCGTCCCGTTGGGCTGGTCGTGGCGCAGGCGCAGGCCCGTCGACGTCCCCAGGTAGCTGGTGACCAGCTCGTGGTTGGCGAAGCCGTACAGCTCGCGACCGCCCGCACGCGCGCGTGCGAACGATTCACCGAGCGTCGGCGCGAAGTCGGTGAACACGGAGGACGAGGTCTCGGCGGGCGCGTCCGTGAAGTCGGGCGAATGAGCCACCCCTGTGACGAGCGGCTGCGCGTCCTCGGCGGGCGCGGCACCGCGCGCGGCGGCCTCGGCGGCCCGCACCAGCGGCTCCAGCTCCTCCGGGGTCACGGCGGACCGGGACACGACCCCCGAGGCCGTGCCCTCCTTGCCGTCGACGGTCGCGATGACGGTGAGCGTGCGCCCGCGCGTGACACCGTTCGTGGTCAGCGCGTTGCCCGCCCAGCGGAGGTTGGCGGTCGACTGCTCGTCGGCGATGACGACACAGCCGTCCGCCCGCGACAGTTCGAGGGCGCGCTCGACGATCTCGTGCGGCTTGTTCGTACGAGGACTCATCGACCGGCCTCCTGCGTGGTGTTGAGGATGTTGACGCCCGTGAACAGGGCCGACGGGCAGCCGTGCGAGACCGAGGCGACCTGACCCGGCTGGGCCTTGCCGCAGTTGAAGGCACCGCCCAGGACGTACGTCTGCGGACCGCCGACGGCCGCCATGGAGCCCCAGAAGTCGGTGGTCGTCGCCTGGTAGGCGACGTCCCGCAGCTGTCCGGTGATCCGGCCGTTCTCGATCTTGAAGAACCGCTGTCCGGTGAACTGGAAGTTGTAGCGCTGCATGTCGATCGACCACGACCGGTCGCCCACCACGTAGATCCCGCGGTCGACCCCGCCGATCAGGTCCTCCGTGGACAGCCCCGCCGGGTCCGGCTGCAGTGACACGTTGGCCATGCGCTGCACCGGCACATGGCCGGGGGAGTCGGCGTAGGCGCAGCCGTTCGAGCGGTCGAAGCCGGTCAACTTGGCGATGCGGCGGTCGAGTTGGTAGCCGACCAGGGTGCCGTCCTTGACGAGGTCCCAGGACTGGCCCTCGACGCCCTCGTCGTCGTAGCCGATGGTCGCGAGGCCGTGTTCGGCGGTGCGGTCGCCGGTGACGTTCATCCGCTCGGAGCCGTACTTGAGCTTGCCGAGCTTGTCGAAGGTGGCGAAGGAGGTGCCGGCGTAGGCGGCCTCGTAGCCGAGCGCGCGGTCCAGTTCGGTGGCGTGGCCGATGGACTCGTGGATCGTCAGCCAGAGGTTGGAGGGGTCGACGACGAGGTCGTACAGGCCCGCCTCGACGCTCGGTGCCCGCATCTTCTCGGCGAGCAGTTCGGGGATGCGCGCCAGTTCCTCGTCCCAGTCCCAGCCGGTGCCCGTCAGGTACTCCCAGCCGCGCCCCACGGGCGGCGCGATCGTGCGCATGGAGTCGAACTCACCGCTCGACTCGTCGACCGACACCGCGTTCAGCTGCGGGTGCAGCCGGACCCGCTGCTGCGTGGTCACCGTCCCGGCGGTGTCGGCGTAGAACTTGTTCTCGTGCACGGTGAGCAGCGACGCGTCCACGTGGTTGACGCCGTCCGCCGCGAGCAGCCGGGCGCTCCAGTCCGCGAGCAGCCCCGCCTTCTCCTCGTCGGGCACCGAGAACGGATCGATCTCGTACGACGAGATCCACGTCCGCTCCTCGTGCACGGGCTCGGCGGCCAGCTCGACGCGCTCGTCCGACCCGGCCGCCTTGATCACCTGGGCGGAGAGCTTCGCCATCGCCACCGCCTGCGAGGCGACCTTGGCGGCGGCGTCGAGACTCAGGTCCACGCCCGACGCGAACCCCCAGGTGCCGCCGTGCACGACCCGCACCGCGTACCCGAGGTCGGTGGTGTCCGACGTACCGGCGGGCCGGGCGTCCCGCAGCCGCCAGGACGCGCTGCGCACCCGCTCGAACCGGAAGTCCGCGTGCTCCGCCCCCAGCGCACGCGCGCGTGCCAGCGCGGCGTCGGCCAGGGCGCGTAGCGGAAGTGCCGTGAAGGCTTCGTCGATGGAATGAGGCACGGAGGTCTCCCTGCTGTCGTGGCCTGTCGGGTCCGATCATGTCGCGCGAGCGGGTGCGGGGACCACACGTTTCCGCGCCGCGTCGGCACATTCTGTAGAGACCCGACAGGGAGTCCCGTAAGCCACTGTCGGTGCCCGATTGTCCCGTGGAGGGAGCGGACCGATAGGTTTTCGATAAAGCCGCCTGTCGACCAGGTGTACCGGGCAGGCGTGCAGGACCGCTATCGAAAGGGTGATCCGTTGAGCCGCTCGGTTCTCGTCACCGGAGGCAACCGGGGCATCGGCCTCGCCATCGCCCGTGCGTTCGCCGACGCCGGCGACAAGGTCGCCGTCACATACCGCTCGGGTGAGCCGCCGGCCGGCTTCCTGGCCGTGAAGTGCGACATCACCGACTCCGAGCAGGTGGAGCAGGCCTACAAGGAGATCGAGGCCGAGCACGGCCCGGTCGAGGTCCTGATCGCCAACGCCGGCGTCACCAAGGACCAGCTCCTGATGCGCATGTCCGAGGACGACTTCACCTCGGTCATCGACACCAACCTCACCGGCACCTTCCGCGTCGTCAAGCGCGCCAACCGCGCCATGCTGCGCGCCAAGAAGGGCCGCGTCATCCTGATCTCGTCGGTCGTCGGCCTGATGGGCGGCCCCGGCCAGTCGAACTACGCCGCCTCCAAGGCCGCCCTGGTCGGCTTCGCGCGCTCCCTCGCCCGTGAGCTGGGCTCGCGCAACATCACCTTCAACGTCGTCGCGCCCGGCTTCGTGGACACCGACATGACCAAGGTGCTCACCGACGAGCAGCGCGAGAACATCGTGAAGCAGGTGCCGCTCGGCCGGTACGCGCAGCCCGAGGAGGTCGCCGCGACGGTGCGGTTCCTCGCCTCGGACGACGCCTCGTACATCACTGGAGCCGTCATCCCTGTTGACGGCGGACTGGGAATGGGTCACTGATCACCATGAGCGGAATTCTCGAGGGCAAGCGCGTCCTGATCTCCGGTGTGCTGCTGGAGTCCTCCATCGCCTTCCACGCCGCGAAGCAGGCCCAGGAGCAGGGCGCGGAGATCATCCTGACCGCGTTCCCGCGGCCCACGCTGACCGAGCGCATCGCCAAGAAGCTCCCCAAGCCCACCAAGGTCATCGAGCTCGACGTGACGAACGACGAGCACCTCGCGCGTCTCGCCGACGTCGTCGGCGAGGAGCTGGGCGGCCTCGACGGTGTCGTGCACTCCATCGGGTTCGCGCCGCCGGACGCGCTGGGCGGCAACTTCCTCAACACGCCCTTCTCGTCGGTCGCCACGGCCATGCACGTCTCGGCGTTCTCCCTGAAGTCGCTGACCATGGCCTGCCTCCCGCTGATGCAGAACGGCGGCTCGGTCGTCGGCCTCACCTTCGACGCGTCCTTCGCGTGGCCGCAGTACGACTGGATGGGCCCGGCCAAGGCCGCCCTGGAGGCCACCAGCCGCTACCTCGCCCGCGACCTGGGCAAGCAGAACATCCGCTGCAACCTCGTCTCCGCGGGCCCGCTCGGCTCGATGGCCGCCAAGTCCATCCCGGGCTTCAGCGAGCTGGCCTCCGTGTGGGACAACCGCTCCCCCCTGGAGTGGGACCTCAACGACCCGGAGCCGGCCGGCAAGGCCATCGTCGCCCTGCTGAGCGACTGGTTCCCGAAGACCACCGGCGAGATCGTCCACGTGGACGGCGGCCTGCACGCCATCGGAGCCTGACCTCCCGGCCCGACTTCTCCTACGGCGTCGACGCCCCGTTTCCCGCACCGCGCGGGGAGCGGGGCGTCACCCGTTCGGCCCCTCCGGCCGGGCGGGGACGGAACACAACTGCGCACTCTGGATTACGCGTTCACCACGCGATTCCCTCCCCAGCACCGCCGAGGAGGTTCCCCTTGTGCGCCTGTCCCGCAGCCTGGCCTCAGTGACCGTCGCCGTCGCTCTCGTCATCTCCCTGGCGTACGAGGCGATGCCCCACGCACGCGTGGAGGTCCGAAAAGCGGCCGCACCCCAGCTGTTCGGCGCCGCCTGCCACACCACCGTGCACGGCTCGCACGTGATCGCGTACTGCCACAACCCGTACCCCCAGACCGACCGCGTCAGCCTGCACATCGAGTGCGACCAATGGTGGGACGTCGACAGCGACGGCATCGGGACCGACGCCGGACCGGCACAGACCGTACGACTGACCGGCCGCTGCTGGGAGGACGTCCGCGCGGTGTGGGTCAGCCACCAGAAGCGGGCGAGTTGAGCCCTTACGAAGAGGGCGACTACGAAGAGGGCGACTACGAAGAGGGTGATTCGAACCGCCCCGGGCGGCACACGAACGGATAGCCCGCGGCCTCCGCCGCTGCCGCGCCCGCGTCACCCGCGCGGATCGCGTCCACGAGCCGGGTGTGGTCCATGTACGTCTCCGGAGTCAGCTCCTCGCCGACGTCCGCGCGCAGCCAGTCCCGCAGCACCTCGCCCAGGTCGGCGTACATCGCCGTCATGACGTCGTTGTGGGAGGCCGCCACCACGGCCATGTGCAGGGTTGCGTCGGCCGTCACGAAGGCCTCCGTGTCGCCCGACTCCCAGGCCTCCTCACGCCGTACGAGCAGGGTGTCCAGCTGCTTGAGGTCCTTCTCGGTGCGACGCTCGGCCGCCAGCTGCGCCGCCGCCGACTCCAGCGTGGAGCGGAGTTCGGCGATGTGCCGGGGGTCGGCGTCCGCGAAGCGGCGGTGCATCACGCCCGCCAGCTCGCTGGTCGCCACGACGTAGGTGCCCGAGCCCTGGCGGATGTCCAGCAGGCCGTTGTGCGCGAGTGCGCGGACGGCCTCGCGGACCGTGTTGCGGGCGACCCCGAGCTGCTCGACCAGCTCCGGCTCGGTCGGGATCCGGGAGCCGACCGGCCACTCGCCCGAGGTGATCTGGTTCCGCAGCGCGGCGATGACCTGCTCGGACAGCGCCGAACGACGGGGGTGGCTCAGGGGCATGGCACACCTTCGCATGTGCGGGGCGGGAACTGGCCACCCGGGGATGGACAACCAATCATCCCATGATTCTATGATGGGCGGCATGGCAAGCGAGGAAACCCGGACACTGAAGTCCACGACGAACGTCAGCAGCTCCGCCGCGAGCGACACTCCGGCGCCGACCGGAGGAGGGCCCACGCGCGCGTGGACGACACGTCTGCTCGTCGTCGGCATCGTGCTCGCCGCGCTGAACCTCCGCCCCGCCATCACCAGCCTCGGCGCCCTCCTCGAAGAGGTCCGCGACGGGCTCGGCATGAGCGGCAGCGTCGCCGGACTGCTCACCTCGGTGCCCCCGCTGTGCTTCGCCCTCTTCGGCGTCATGGCCCCACGCCTGGCCCGCCGCTTCGGCCCGGCCGCGGTCGTCTGCGCCGGCATGGTCCTCATCACCGCGGGCCTGCTCATACGGCCCTACATAGGCGGTACGGCGGGCTTCCTGGTCGGCAGCGCACTCGCGCTCATGGGCATCGCCGTCAGCAACGTCCTGATGCCGGTGATCGTCAAGCGCTGGTTCCCGGACCGGGTCGGCTCCATGACCGGCCTGTACTCGATGGCCCTCGCCCTCGGCACCGCCTCCGCGGCGGCTGTCACCGTGCCCATGACCGAGGCCCTGGGCGGCAGTTGGCGCTCCGGCCTGGCCGTGTGGGCGGCGCTGGCCGCAGCGGCCGTACTCCCGTGGATCGCTCTCGTACGACACCGGGAGGCGCCCTCGGAGCAGCACTCCCGCGCGCGGGAGGGTGTCGACGGGAGGTCCGCGCCCGGGACTTCGACGGTGGCGACCCGCGCGCGGGAGGCCGAGCACGCGCAGCCCCGGCTGCGGATCACCCGCAGCCGTACCGCCTGGGCGCTCGCCGTGTTCTTCGGGCTCCAGGCCACCGCCGCGTACATCACGATGGGCTGGATGGCGCAGATCTTCCGGGACGCGGGAGTCTCCGCGGGCACTGCCGGACTGCTGCTGGCCGTCACCATGGTGATGGGAGTGCCGCTGGCCTTCGTCATCCCGCGCGTGGCCACGCGGCTGCCCCGACAGGGCCCGATCGTGATCGCGCTCGGCGTCTGCGGACTCGCCGGATACGCGGGCCTGTACCTCGCCCCGGCCGGCGGAGCCTGGGCCTGGGCCGTGCTGCTCGGCGTCTCCAACTGCGCCTTCCCGCTGGCCCTGACGATGGTCGGCATGCGGGCCAGGACCGGCGCGGGAGTCGCCCAGCTGTCGGCCTTCGCGCAGAGCACCGGCTACCTGATCTCCATCCCGGGGCCGCTCCTGGTCGGTGTGCTCTACCAGCACAGCGGCGGCTGGGGACTGCCGATCGCGCTCATGGCCGGCCTGATGATCCCGCAGATGGCCGTGGGCGTCCTCGCGGGACGCAACCGCACCGTGGAGGACGAGGCGGCGCGCTGACCCAGACCCGGCGGATGCGGCACGGACGGCGGGTGCGAGACTTGCCGTATGCCAGTGCTCGACCCGAACCCCCAGAACGGCCAGCGGAAGATGCTCATCGTCTTCGGCTCGTTCTTCGCCATCTTCATCGTCATCGCCATCATCGCGACGATCGCCTCCCCGTGACGGTCCCGTCCCTGTGAACGCGCCCTCGTAGGCCGATGGTGGGGTTGTCCCCACCATCCCCTAGGGGGTGAGGCTCAGGGTCAAGTGGGTGGATCTCCGGATGGGTTGGGGGCCGCGCGTTCCGTAACTTCGAAGTGTGACCGCGAGAAGCGGATCGCGGACCACTCGGAGACCAGCGGAGGCATCCATGTCGGCCCCTACGCACACCCGGCCCCACCCGGCGACCACGGGCGGCGTCGACATCAGGCTGCCGTGGTGGGCCCTCGCCCTGCCGGCGCTCGCCTTCATCGTGCTGCTCGTGATGATGCTCAACCCGACGGACGCGCAAGCGGCGGCCTCGGACCCGATGATCACCCACCTCTTCGAGCGCGTACAGCAGCTCATAGGCCGCTGAGCACCGGCGGAGCCGCCCGTCAACTCCCTGCGCCCGGTGGCCTGTTTCATGCGAAGCTGGATCCCATGAGCGTCGCAGAACCCCGCAGGATTGTCCTCTTCCGGCATGCGAAAGCCGACTGGCCCCAGGTGACCGATCACGAGCGACCGCTCGCCGAGCGCGGCCGCCTGGACGCGGCCACCGCCGGAAGCAGACTGGCCGACACCGGCATCCCCTTCGATCTGGCCCTCTGCTCCACCGCGGTCCGTACCCGGGAGACCTGGAAGCTCGCCGTCCACGAGCTCGCGCACCGGCCGAAAACCGTCTACGAGGAGCGGCTCTACGAGGCCTCTCCCGGCGAGCTGATCGCCGTGCTGAACGAGACGCCCGACGACACGCAGAACCTGATCCTCATCGGGCACAACCCGGGAGTGCAGGGCCTGACCGAGGTCCTCTCCGGCCCCGGCACCAGCGAGGCCCGCGAGTGGCTGACCCGCCGCGGCTTCCCGACCGCCGCCTTTGCCGTCCTGACCTTCAACGGTTCCTGGAAGGCACTGGAGCCGGGCGTGGCGACACTGGCCGACTACTGGGCGCCGTCCGAGTAGACCCGTAGATCTGTAGACCTGTATTCGCAGTCCCGCAGACCCGCGCGACAAGGGGCCCGGCACCATGCGGTGCCGGGCCCCTGAAGGTCTTGAAGGGCGTGAAAGCCCGAGGTCGGTCCTCGTCCCGGTCCGGGATCAGTCCTCGTCGTGCGTGTCCGCCGCCTCGACCTCTTCGCGGGTGACGCCCAGCAGATACAGCACGGTGTCGAGGAACGGTACGTTCACCGCCGTGTGCGCGGCCTCCCGTACGACGGGCTTCGCGTTGAAGGCGACGCCGAGACCGGCCGCGTTGAGCATGTCCAGGTCGTTGGCGCCGTCGCCGATCGCCACGGTCTGCGCGAGCGGTACGCCCGCCTCGGCGGCGAAGCGGCGCAGCAGCCGTGCCTTGCCCGCGCGGTCGACGATCTCGCCGGTGACCTTGCCGGTCAGCCTGCCGTCGACGATCTCCAGCGTGTTGGCCTGGGCGAAGTCGAGCCCGAGCCGGTCCTTGAGGTCATCGGTGACCTGGGTGAACCCGCCCGACACGACGCCGACTTGATAGCCGAGCCGCTTGAGGGTCCGGATCAGGGTGCGGGCACCGGGCGTCAGCCGCACCTCGCTGCGCACCTTGTCGACGACCGACGCGTCCAGCCCCGCCAGCAACTCCACGCGCGCGTGCAGCGACTGCTCGAAGTCCAGCTCCCCGCGCATCGCGGCGGCCGTCACCTCGGCGACCTCGGCCTCGCAGCCGGCGTGCGCGGCGAACAGCTCGATGACCTCGTCCTGGATGAGCGTGGAGTCGACGTCCATGACGACGAGACGCTGGGCACGCCGGTGCAGCCCCGCCGCCACGACGGCGATGTCGACACCGAACGTCGCCGCGTGGGTGACGAGGGCGGTGCGCAGGGGCTCGGTCTCCACGCCGGACACCGCGAACTCGACCGCTGTCACGGGGTACTTGGCGAGCCGGAAGATACGGTCGATGTTGCCGCCGACCCGGGTGATACGGGCGGCGATCGCGGCGGTGGACTCCGCGGTGAGGGGGTGGCCGAGCACGGTCACGAGTGAACGGCCGAGGCCACGCGGCCGGTTGTCGCCGAGGCCGGAGATGATCTCCGCCTGCATCTTCATCGACTCGGCCCAGCTGTGCACGGTGGCCCGCAGATCCCCTTCGAGCCCGGCGGGCGGCGGCGTCACCAGCGCGCACAGCACCATCCGGCCACGCGTGACGACCTGCTCGATGTCGACCACGTCGACGGAGTAGGCGGCGAGGGTGTCGAAGAGTCCGGCCGTGATGCCCGGCCTGTCCTTGCCGAAGATCTTGACGAGGAGAGTGGGGACGTCAGAGGTCTGCGAAGCGCTCATGGTGTACCCACCGTATCCGGCACGGAGTGCCTTATGCCGCAGAGGTCCGCCTAGCGGACACGGAACAGTGGGTGTCGGGTCGGTGGCGCGAATCTTACGGGGCGATCACGAAGGGGCTGGTGAGCGGTCATGAGCGGGCTGGGGTGATCGGGGTGGGGTGCGGCGCCGATCAGGACTTGGCCGGGTAGTGGGCAAGAAGGGACCGGCACGGCGCCGGGCGCCGGGATACGGCCGGACGGGTGGGCACCCGGCACCGACCGACGCCCGCCACGGTGATCACCGGCGGCCCTTGGGCCTCCCCGGAGGGAGCGGTGGTGGTGGCGGGGGCGGAGGAGGCTGCTGCCCCTCGTCCGAGTCGTCCCCCGGCCGGTCCCGCGAACCCGCCCCGGGCCGACGGCGAGGCGACCGGGACGGCGGCTCGTAGGACTGGGCCATGGTCGGAGCGCCGTACATGTCCACGGGCGGGGAAGGGGTACCGGGCGTCTGCGGGTCGCCGTAGGGCCGCGTGCCGTCGTCCGGCGGGACTCCGCCCGGCCCTACGGCCCCGGGCGCCGGACCCGCCCCGAACTGCCCCGCGCTTCCCGGCGGTTGAGAAGCACCGGAGGACGGTGGGCCTCCGGAAGGCGGCCGGCCGCCGCCCTGCGGTGACCGCGCGTCGGGCGTCCACGCGCCCTCCCGGGCCGAGCCCGCATCCGGTGGCCGCCCTGCTTCTGGTCCACGGGGCCGACCCCCACCGCCCGGCCCTGCACCACCACCCGGCGGCCTGCTGTCCTCCGGTTGCCGTAGCTCATCGGGCAATTGGAGATACGGGTTGGTCGAGGGGTTCGGTGCGCGGTACGGCGTGCTCGGGACGTAGGGACCCGAGTGCCCGGTGGTTTCCGGCTGCCCCGTGTGTCCCGCGCTCCCGACAGGCTGCG
This sequence comes from Streptomyces xylophagus, assembly GCF_000716435.1. Lineage (GTDB taxonomy): Bacteria > Actinomycetota > Actinomycetes > Streptomycetales > Streptomycetaceae > Streptomyces > Streptomyces xylophagus. The sequence goes on along the minus strand of NZ_JNWO01000033.1, from coordinate 16,843 downwards.
CGTGTTCCGGATATGACGGCTGCCCCGGTACCCCGGCATCGAGCCCCGCCCCCGGACCCGTAGCCCCCAAGTCACCCAGTGCCAACCGCGCCGCGTGTCGTCCGGCCGCCCCGGTCGCATACGCGAGCAGCGCCCCGACGCCCCCCGCCCCCGCACCCCACACCGCGCCGAGCACCAGCGCCATGCCCAGATGCCCGTGCAACTCGATCCCGGCACCGAACGCGTCGAACCCCAGCACCGACAGCGACGCGTCCACCGACACATCCGTCAGCCAGGTCAGCAACGGCAGCGTCAGCGCGGTCACGATCCCCAGCCGTAAAGCGCACCGCCCGGCAAAACCGAGGGCCCCCGGATTCCCCGCGCCCGCACTTCCGCGACCATCGACACCCTTCGCCCCCGCCCCCAACGGCGTCCGTACCGCGGTAAGCACCCCCGCCAGCAGCATCATCAGTGCCGCGGCGACCCCCAACAGCCATACCCGGCCGTCCAGTTCGGCCAGTCGTCCGAGCGTCACCGGCTGGTCGGACTTCACGCTCAGGAGTTGGTCGAGGGGGTGGGGGAGCAGCTTCGCCAGTTCGCCGGTCGCCTTGCCGTCCCAGGGGACGAAGAGGCCGATCGGGATGCCGAGCCAGACCCCGTTGGGCGCGCCCAACAGCGCGGCGCCCGCGATCCGTTTGGGGTGGTCGTCGCCGATCGCCGCGTACGCCGCCGCCGCGAGCCCCGCCGCGACCGCGACCAGCAGCACCGCGACGAGCGCGGACGCGGCCGGCCGTACGACACGGTGGACGGCCTCCCAGCCGCGGGGGAGGGGCGTACGGCGGGACGCCAGCAGGGCGATCAGCAGGATGCCGGCCGACCAGCCCAGGCCGCCCAGCAACGTCGGCGCCGTGTCGACCGTGAAGCCGACCGCGGCCTTCGCCTTGACCAGGTCACTGATCTTGCCCGGCAACAGGCCGCCGATGTCACCGATGTCGCCGATACCGGGGATGTTCACCCCGCCGCCGCTACCGCCGCCGCCCGTCAGTTTGTCGAGGCCCAGCTTGCTCCCGTCGATCGTGATGACGTCGTGCCCGGCCCAGGCCAGCCCGCCGAGCATCGCCACGAAGAGCGCGATCACCGAGCCCACGCGCGCGAGGAGTTCGGCCGGGGCGATCACAACTCCGGCCGCCCGCAGGGACCGTAGGAAGAAATACGACAGCAGGAGTGCTCCCACCAGACTCACGCCCAACGGTGTGATCGTCACCGCCGTGGTCGCCTGTGCGCCGGTCAGGCCGAAGGCGGAGACGTCGCCCGTCGGCGTGACCGAACCGCCCGCGCCGAGGGCCACGACCGCGGCGGTCATCGGGCCGAGCGAGCCCGTCGCGTCGGCGCCCAGCAGGTGCAGGCCGAGTGCGGCCGTGCCCGCCATGCCTATCAACGCCCAGCTCACCGCGGCGATCGCGGACAGCAGGGCGTCACCCCAGGGCACCCTCGTGTCGTAGTTCGCCGTCCTGACACTCGTCGCTGAGTTCATGGCAGACCCCCCGATCCGCGGCGCGGTGCGGACACCACGCGTGTCCCCCCTCGCGTGGATTACCACTCTCCGGGTCGGTTTCAACCCCGTCAACGGAACCGGCGGAAGCGTGCGGGCGTGGTCTTCCCACAAGGCCCGACTTTCGGTCTGGGGGTGCAGCCTGAAATAGTTCCCGACGATGTTCGCCATCCCTAGACTCCCTGTGATGGGGGTAACTCGGGGGACTACTCAGTGGGGCATGGAGTGCCGGAACTCGTACTGGAATTGAATGGACGGACCTGGACGCTCGACGCGTCCAGGTCCTACACCCTCGGACGTGATCCGCAGGGGGACATCGTGGTCGACGACGCCAGGGTCTCCTGGCGGCACGCCACGATCAGCTGGGGCGGCCGGAGTTGGGTGATCGACGACCACGGCAGCACCAACGGCACGTTCGTGCAGGGCCAGCGCATCCATCAGATGGAGATCGGCCCCGGCTCGTCCGTGCACCTGGGCAACGCGACCGACGGCCCGCAGCTGAGCCTGTCCGGCGCCGCCGCCTCCGTGGCGAGCCCGCAGGCCCAGCCGCAGCAACAGCCGTACGCGGCGCAGGGGGCGGGCCCCGGCTGGGCGCAGGCACCGCAGCAGCAGGCGCCGCAACAGACGCCTGAGCAGCAGCGTTTCCAGCCGCCGGCCGCCGCGCAGATTCCGCAGCAGTCGGGACCCGGTGTCGGCGCGGGGGCGCCGCCGGTCTACGGCGACCGCAGCCCGACCACGTTCCACCAGTTCTCGCTGGACCGCGTGATGCGCATCGGCCGTGCGCTGGAGAACGAGTTGGTGGTCTCCGACCTCCAAGTCTCGCGCCACCACGCCGAGTTCCACGCGACGCTCGACGGCCGCTTCGAGATCCGTGACCTGGGCTCGCACAACGGCACGTACGTCAACGGCCAGCCGATCACCAAGGGCGGCTCCGCGCTGCTCGGCCCGAACGACATCGTCGGCGTCGGCCACTCCACGTTCCGCCTGGTCGGGGACCGGCTCGAAGAGTTCGTCGACACCGGTGAAGTCTCCTTCTCCGCCCGGCACTTGACGGTCACGGTCGACGGCGGCAAGCAGATCCTCAAGGACGTCTCCTTCGGCGTCCCGGAGAAGTCGCTGGTCGCGGTCATCGGCCCGTCCGGCTCCGGCAAGTCGACCCTGCTCAAGGCGCTCACCGGCTATCGGCCCGCCAACCAGGGCGATGTCCTCTACGACAACCGGAACCTCTACAAGCAGTTCGCCGAGCTGCGCCAGCGCATCGGTCTGGTCCCGCAGGACGACATCCTGCACAAGGAACTGACCGTCAAGAAGGCCCTCAAGTACGCGGCCAAGCTGCGCTTCCCCGCCGACACCACCGGCGACGAGCGCGAGTCCCGTATCGACGAGGTGCTGCGCGAGCTGAAGCTCGACATCCACAAAGAGAAGAAGATCACCTCCCTCTCCGGCGGCCAGCGCAAGCGCGTCTCGGTGGCCCTGGAACTCCTCACCAAGCCCTCGCTGATCTTCCTGGACGAGCCCACCTCGGGCCTCGACCCGGGCATGGACCGCGATGTCATGCAGCTGCTGCGCGGCCTCGCCGACGACGGCCGCACGGTCCTCGTCGTCACCCACTCCGTGGCCGAACTGGCGATCTGCGACAAGCTGTTGGTGATGGCCCCGGGCGGCAGCGTCGCCTACTTCGGCCCGCCGGAGGAGGCACTGAACTTCTTCGGCTACGACACCTGGGCCGACGTCTTCTCCGCCTTCGAGAACTACCGCGACTACGACTGGGCGGGCCGCTGGAAGGGCTCGCAGCACTACCAGATGTACGCCGCCGACATCGACGCGATTGCTCCGCAGTCCGTACAGATGCCTCCGATGCAGGCGATGAAGCCGCCGAAGCCGCAGGGCTGGATGTCCCAGTTCATGACGCTGGTGCGCCGCTACGTCGCGGTGATCGCCTCCGACAAGGGCTTCCTGGCCCTGATGGTGATCCTGCCGGCCGTCCTGGGCGCCGTGAGCCTGCTCATCGACTCGGGAAACAGCCTGCTGCCCAACCCGGCCAGGGCGAACGGCCAGAGAATTCCGAACGGTACGGCCACCACGGTCCTGCTGATCCTCGCGGTCGGCGCCTGCTTCGCCGGCGCGGCCAACTCCGTCCGTGAGCTGATCAAGGAACGGGTCATCTACGAACGCGAGCGCGCGACCGGCCTGTCGCGCTCCGCGTATCTGATGTCCAAGGTGTTCGTGCTCGGTGTGATCACCGCGCTGCAGGGCCTGATGGTCGGTGTCATCGGCTTCGCCAGCCGCGAGATCCCCAAGCAGGGCCTGGTCCTGGGCAGCCAGACCATGCTCGAACTCTGCATCCCGATCATGGGCCTCGGCTTCACCGCGATGATGTTCGGCCTGATCATCTCCGCGCTGGTGAAGACGGCCGAGAAGACCATGCCGCTTCTGGTCATGTTCGCGATCATCCAAGTCGTGTTCACCGGCTGCCTGTTCACCCTGAACGGCGCGATCGGCGTCAACCAGTTCTCGTACCTGATGCCGTCCCGCTGGGCGGTCGGCGCCGCGGGCGCCACGCTGGACTTCAACAAGATCAGCCCGCCCAAGCCCGGCGACAGCAACGACCCGCTGTGGAACCACACCGTCGGCGCCTGGGGCATGGACATGGCCGCCCTGATCGTCCTCGGCGTGATCTGCGGCTTCTTCGTGGCCCGCTTCCTGCGCCGCCACGAGCCCGAGGTCATGCGCAAGTGAGTCCGGAAACCCGACTCACATAGTTGGAAAAGCAGACGCCGAAGGGCGGCGCCCCTCACACGGGTGCCGCCCTTCGACGTCGATACCGAGACCCAGAGGTCCGCCGGAGGCCTCAGTACGCGTCTCAGTACGCGCTGTTGACGTTGTCGATCGAGCCGTACCGGTCGGCCGCGTAGTTGGCGGCGGCGACGATGTTGGCGACCGGGTCGTAGATGTTCGACGAGGTACCGGAGACGTGGTACGCGTTGAACGTCGGCTGGATGACCTGCAACAGACCGATCGACGGCGTGCCGTTGACCGCGTTGACGTCCCAGCCGTTGACGGCGCTCGGGTTGCCCGAGGACTCCCGCATGATGTTCTTGTACAGGCCGTTGTACGAGCCCGGGATGCCCTTGTCCTTCATGATCGCCAGGGCGTGGTTGATCCAGCCGTTGAGGTTGTTGGCGTAGGTCGCTGCGGCGACGGGCTGGAGCTTGACGCGCTGGCTGGAGCGGCTCGCGGCCTTCTTCGCCTTGTGCGCGGCCTCCGCCTTCTTCTTGGCGGCGGCTTCGGCGGCGGCCTTCTTCTTCGCGGCGGCGTCCGCCTTGGCCTTCGCCGCCTTCGCCTTCGCGTCGGCCTTCGCCTGGATCGCCTCGGTCTTCACACTGGCACCGGCGAGCTGGTCCGTGACGCTGGCCTTGACGCCCTTGATCGGCTCCGAGCTGTACGCCACGCGGGCCGAGGACGCTGCGTCGCTCGTGGTCGTCCCCGCGTCGCCGGGCACCACGGCGAAGGCGAGCGCGGCGGCGCCGAGCGTGGCGACACCGGCGAGCGCGATCCTGTGCTGCCTGGTCAGCTTGGTCAGGCGACTATGACCAGGAGTGTTCGTGTTCTTGGGCATGGCGGATGGACCTCTTCGAATTGCGCGGAGGTCGCTCTTCGGTCCGGCGGGGACGCGGGTGCTTCCGGCACAAACGCCGCGGACGGGATCCGCGGCGCTGAGCGACGGCTGCAATTCTTAGCGGCCGCAAAAACCTGTGGCAAAGGTGTGACGTACGATCCCGGGTAGTGGAGCACTAAATGACAAAACGGGACAGACGTGACCGTCTGTCCCGCTCAAGCGGGTCGCCTTTCTCTCCTATGTCCCCTAGTACGTGATCTGCGCCCTATGTGCGGGCTCACATCGACCGCCCGACAACCTCACCCGCAGTTGCGTGAGCAACGCACTGTGTGAGGGTCCTCCTCCGGGAGGATGAGGTGCACGTCCCCGAACTCGTGCCACAGGTAGAGCCCGCGCAGCGCCTCCTCGTAACTGCGGTGGACAGCGGCCCGCCCGGCGACCGCCTCCAGCATCAGCAGATGCGAGGCCTCCGGCTCGTGCAGCCCCGTCAGCAGCCCGTCCACCACCCGCACGCCCCGCTCCGGCGTGACGACGAGATCCGTCCACCCCGCACGCGCGCGTACGACCCCGTCGGCACCGGCGGCCGACTCCACGGCCCGCACGGCAGTGGTCCCGACCGCGATCACCCGCCCGTCCCCGGCCCTGGCCGCGTTGATCAGCCGGGCCGACACCTCCGACACCGCGAACCGCTCCGCGTACGGCGGCTCATGCACCTCGGCGGACGCCACCCCGGTGTGCAGGGTGACCGGCGCGAACTGCACCCCCCGACTCACCAGCTCCGCCACGAGCCGCGCGGTGAAGGGCCGGGCAGCACTGGGCATCTCCGCACTGCCGCTTCCGGCCCCGTCCTCGGACGGCAACGAGAACACCGTCTGATAGACGGACAGCGGCTGATCCCGCTCCGTATAGGAGTAACGAATGGGCCGCCCGTACTCCCGCAACAGCCCCGCCACCCCCGCCCCGGACACCCGCGCCCACCACAACCGCTCGCTCCGCCCGCTCACCGGCTCCTCCAGAGCCAGCCGCACACCCCCGGGCAGCCGCACTACCGTCCCTTCCGGGCCTCCCGCACGCGCGCGTGTGGTGCCCGTCCCGTCCGGCTCCCGCAGCTCGACAGCCCACCGCCCGTCATCGCCCCGCGTCGAGAAATGCACCACCACGCGCGCGTGCCCGATCCACCCGTCCACCGCCGCGGCCAGCGTCGGCGACGTGTTCACGATCAGCAGATCCCCGGCCCGCAGCAGCACCGGCAGCTCCCGGAACTCGTGATGAGACACCTCGGTACCCCGCGACACGAGCAGTCGTACGGCGTCCCGGTCGAGCCCCGGCCCGCGCTGCTCGGCAGGCACGCGCGCGGAGAGCTCGTCCGGAACGCGCACGGCCACTGTCATCGCTCCTCCAGCAGGGCCGGCGCGCCGTAGCGACCGCTCGCGGGCCGCTCGTCCAGCAGCCGCAGAAAGGCCGGTACCACCCCGGCCGGCGACGGCCGGGGATCGTCGTCGTCCGGTACGGCCGCCGCGTACAGGTCCGTGCCCATGTCCCCGGGGTCGACCGCCCACACCCGCAGCCCGGGCTCCTCCACGCCGAGCACGGCCGCGAGATGGTCCAGGGCCGCCTTGGACGCCCCGTACCCGCCCCACGCCTCGTACGCCTCGGCCGCCGCGTCCGAGCTGACCGCGATCACCGCACCCGCCCGCGAGGCACGCAGCAACGGCAGCGCCTCCTGGACCAGCCCCAGGGCGGCCACCACGTTCACCTCCAGCGCCCGCCGCAACCCGTCCAGGGTCAGCTCCTCAAGGCGTACGAGCGGCTCGGCCCCCAGCGCGCTCGCGTTGCTCACGACCAGGTCGACGCCGCCCAGCTTCCCCGCCGCGGCCACCAGCTCCGCGCGGTGCGCGGCGTCCGTGACGTCCCCGGGAAGCGCCTCCACGCGCGTGCCGTACGCGGCGACGGATACCGCCGCCTCCGTCAGCACCCCCTCGGTCCTGGCATCGAGCACCAGATCCCACCCGCGCGCGGCCAGCGACTCGGCCAGTGCCCGCCCCAGCCCCTTGGACGCCCCCGTGATGATCGCTACCGACATGACACACGTCCCCTCGTCCACTACGCCTCCATCGGCGTGCCCCCAACGTAGGAACGGGACCGCCCGCCGCGCGTCGGACGTCGGCCGCAGTCCACCGGGGCCCTTCGCCCTAGGCCCATCGGCCTAGGAAGCGGCCGTCACCGGCCCGATCCGCGCTGTCACACCCCGCCGGTACCGTGAGGACATGAGTCAAGGTCCACGGTCCGGCCTCGCGGCGGTGAGTTCCGCGCTGCTGGCCATGAGCAGGCATCTCGAGGTGCGCGACGTCCTCAAGACGATCGTCGCCTCGGCCCGCGAGCTGCTCGACGCGCAGTACGCCGCCCTCGGCGTTCCCGACGACCACGGCGGCTTCGCCCAGTTCGTGGTCGACGGCGTCAGCGACGCCCAGTGGAAGGCCATCGGACCGCTCCCGCGTCAACACGGCATCCTCGCCGCGATGCTGCACGAGGCGAAGGCCGAACGTCTCGCGGACGTACGCAAGGACCCGCGCTTCGAGGGCTGGCCCGCGGCCCACCCCGACATGTCCGACTTCCTGGGCCTGCCGATCCGCGACGAGGACGAGGTCATCGGCGCCCTGTTCCTCGCGAACAAGAACTGCCCCAAGCCAGACGGCGGTTGCGGCTTCACCGAGGAGGACGAGGAACTCCTCTCCATCCTCGCCCAGCACGCCGCCATCGCCCTCACCAACGCCCGCCTGTACGAGCGCAGCCGCGAGCTGACCATCGCGGAGGAACGCTCCCGCCTGGCCCACGAGTTGCACGACGCGGTGGCCCAGAAGCTGTTCTCCCTCCGCCTCACCGCGCAGGCCGCCGCCACCCTCGTGGACCGCGACCCCTCCCGCGCGAAGGGCGAACTCCAGCAGGTGGCCGCGCTCGCCGCCGAGGCCGCCGACGAACTGCGCGCCGCAGTCGTCGAGTTGCGCCCCGCTGCCCTCGACGAGGACGGACTGATCGCCACCCTGCGCACCCAGATCCAGGTCCTCGACCGCGCCCACACCGCACGCGTGACCTTCACCGGCCGAGGCTTCCGCGCCCTGCCCGCCGCCCAGGAAGAGGCCATGCTCCGCGTCGCCCAGGAGGCCCTGCACAACGCACTGCGCCACTCCGGCGCGGCACACGTCGCCGTGACCCTGGAGCGACACGGCTGCGGAGCGGTCCTACGGGTCACCGACGACGGCAGCGGCTTCGAACCCCAGTCGATCCGCCGCGCGGGACGTCACCTCGGCCTGGTCTCCATGCGGGACCGGACGAACGGCGTCGGCGGCACGCTGACCGTGGAATCGGCGCCCGGCAAGGGCACCACGATCGAGATGGAGGTCCCCGGTGGCTGACGCAATCAAGGTGCTGATCGTCGACGACCACCAGGTCGTCCGCCGGGGCCTGCGCACCTTCCTGGAGGTGCAGGACGACATCGAGGTCGTCGGCGAGGCGGCCGACGGTGCCGAAGGAGTCGCCCGCACCGAGGAGTTGAAGCCCGACGTCGTCCTCATGGACGTCAAGATGCCGGGCATGGACGGCATCGAGGCGCTGCGCAAGCTCCGCGAACTCGACCACCCCGCGCGCGTGTTGATCGTCACCAGCTTCACCGAACAGCGCACGGTGATCCCGGCCCTGCGCGCGGGCGCCGCCGGTTACGTCTACAAGGACGTGGACCCGGACGCCCTCGCCGGCGCCATCCGGTCCGTCCACGCTGGCCACATCCTGCTCCAACCCGAGGTCGCCGGTGTCCTGTTGTCCCAGGAGGAGTCCAACTCGGGGCAGGGGAGAGGCGGTTCGCTCACGGAACGGGAGCGCGAGGTGCTCGGCCTGATCGCCGACGGCCGCTCCAACCGCGAGATAGCCCGCGCCCTGGTGCTCTCCGAGAAGACGGTCAAGACCCATGTCTCGAACATCCTCATGAAGCTCGACCTGGCGGACCGCACCCAGGCCGCCCTGTTCGCCGTACGCCACGGTCTGACCAGGTGAAAGGCTGCGCAGGGGTGGCGTGACGGCAACACGGAACGTCCCGTTCCGGGCTGAGATTCATACCGTCGTGGGAATGTCCCCCGGATGGCGCATCCTTCGTGGATCTCCACCGTTCTCCAGTGCGTGCCGCGGCGCCTGCCGCGGTGATCGCTAGGAGGACTCAGAAGTGAAGAACCTGAAGAAGGCAGCGGCCGTGACGATGGTGGCCGGCGGGCTGGTCGCCGCCGGTGCCGGGCTGGCCTCCGCCGACGGCCTGGCGAACGGCCAGGCCGTCGGTTCGCCCGGCGTCGGCTCGGGCAACGTCGTCCAGGTCCCCGTCCACGTCCCGGTCAACGCGGTCGGCAACAGCGTGAACGTCATCGGCGTCCTGAACCCCGCCTTCGGCAACCTCGGCGTCAACCGCTGACGCACGTCGCCCCGCGGCAGTGACCTCCGGCCTCCCAGGGCGCTCCCTGGGAGGCCGGTCTGCTCGTCACCTGGTCATCCGGTCGGCTTGTCGCCCCAATGATCCGAACGGGCAGTCAAACGCGCATTCCCGTGCCGTTTTCGGCACTCCCCGCGTTGATCAGCGCACGACCCGCGGCCGGGTCGGTCACGCAATCGCAGGAGGAATGCTTCCCATGAACATCGCCAAGAAGGCCGCCGTGGCCCTCACCGTCGCCGGTATCGCCGCTGGCGCCTCCGCCGGTGCCGCTGTCGCCGACGCGGGTGCCGACGGCGCGGCCGTGAAGTCGCCGGGTGTCGGCTCGGGCAACGTCGTCCAGGTCCCGGTCCACGTCCCCGTCAACGTCGTCGGTGACAGCGTCAACGTCATCGGCCTGCTGAACCCCGCGTTCGGCAACAAGGGCGTCAACGACTGACACCCGCAGCGGTAAGGAGGGGCCCTGAGAGTCGACGACGACTCCCGGGGCCCTTCTGCTGTAGGGCTTCTCGGCCCAGCGAACTCAGCCCGTCCGGTGCCTTTTCCACTCAGGCCGGCAACACTCAGCCGGTCCGGCGTTTGAGGACGAGGCCCCTTCAGGGCCGAAGCGGGGGTCTGGGGGCGCAGCCCCCGGAAGACGCCCACACCAACACAGGGCAATCAGCGCAACGGAACATTCAGCGCACCCCCTTCTCCCGCTCCTCCACAACGGAGTTGTACGCCGCGACCTGCGCCCGCCGAGCCGTCCGCTCCACCGGCCGCAACGCCGCCGCCCGCACCGCCATCTCGGACGCGCTCACCGCACCCCCGTGCCCGCTCTCGTAAGCGAGGGACACCAACAACCCCACCCGCTGCGCCAGCTCCAGCACCCGCACAGCACGCGGCGGATACCCGGGGGCCAGAACCTCCCGCCCCCGCTCAGCCCGCGCGCGATACGCGTCGACCGCAGCCTCCGCGACCGGCCCCGACCCGGCCAGGTCCAACCGAGACAACACCTCCGTCGCATCCCGCAGCGCCTCCGCCAGCTCCCGCTCGGCCTCCCCGAGCGAGGGCACGTCGGCGGGCGGCGCCTCCCGCACCGGCAGGCAGTGCCAGACGACCTCGACATGCACATCACCGGCGGGACCGGCCTCGTACACCTCGGGAACGAGGCCGAGCGCGGCGCCGTAGCAGATCACCGCCTCCTCGGCGTCCAAGGCTCGCGTGTTGAAGTCGGGCGGGCCGCTGAGCCCCAGCGGGTGTCCCGGTGTGGGCAGCGCCACGCGCAGCCCGGTCACCCCGAGGGTGCGCAGCCGTCCCAGTGCGAGCGTGAGTCCGACGGGCGCCGATTCGCCCGGCAGTCCCTCCACGCGGTGCACGGCGTCCTCGCCCACGATGGCGAGCACGGCGTCGTCCGGTGAGACAAGTCCGGCCAACAGGGCATTTCCCCAGGCGGCGAGGCGTCCTGAACGTGGTTCCGAAAGCATGGCGTCCACCCTAAGGACCGGACCGATGGAATGGAGCGCCCGGCCGGTGGCGTAGATTTCTTCGAGGGCTGCGCCTACCGGCGCACGCGACAGCCGAGACAGGCCGACGATGCAATGGGAGACAGCGCGCTCATGAGCGATGTTCTGGAGCTGGAGGACGTAACCGTGGTCCGGGAGGGCCGGGCTCTGGTGGACCAGGTCTCCTGGTCGGTCAAGGAGGGCGAGCGCTGGGTCATCCTCGGCCCGAACGGCGCCGGCAAGACCACGCTCCTGAACGTCGCGTCCAGCTACCTGTTCCCCAGCAGCGGCACAGCCACCATCCTCGGCGAGACCCTCGGCAAGGTCGACGTCTTCGAACTGCGCCCCCGCATCGGCGTGGCCGGCATCGCCATGGCCGAGAAGCTCCCCAAGCGCCAGACCGTCCTGCAGACCGTCCTGACCGCCGCCTACGGCATGACCGCCGGGTGGAACGAGGACTACGAGGACATCGACGAGCAGCGTGCCCGCGCCTTCCTCGACCGCCTCGGCATGAGCGACTACCTGGACCGCAAGTTCGGCACCCTCTCCGAGGGCGAGCGCAAGCGCACCCTCATCGCCCGCGCCCTGATGACCGACCCCGAGCTGCTCCTCCTCGACGAGCCCGCCGCCGGCCTCGACCTCGGCGGCCGCGAGGACCTCGTACGCCGGCTCGGCCGCCTCGCCCGCGACCCGATCGCCCCCTCCATGATCATGGTCACGCACCATGTCGAGGAGATCGCCCCCGGCTTCACCCACGTCCTGATGATCCGTCAGGGCAAGGTGCTCGCCGCGGGCCCGCTGGAGCTCGAACTCACCGCGCGCAACCTCTCCCTCTGCTTCGGCCTCCCGCTGATCGTCGAGCAGGTCGGCGAGCGCTGGACCGCACGCGGTCTCCCCATGTCCTGACCGAACTCCCCTGAAAAATACGGGTCGTACGGGCATATGCGCCCTGTCCGCGACGGGACCCGCAGCCCTACCATGACCATGTGAACGACATCGGCGCATGGGTGTGGTGGCTCGTCGGCGCGGCAGCACTCGGAATCCCGCTCGTGGTGACCGCGATGCCGGAGTTCGGCATGCTCGCCGTGGGCGCCGTCGCCGCCGCGGCCACCGCGGGGATCGGCGGGGACCTCGTCGTCCAGGTTCTCGTCTTCGCCGTCGTCTCGGTCGCCCTCATCGCGGTCGTACGACCCATCGCCGCCCGGCACCGTTCCACGCGGCCCCAACTCGCCACAGGAGTGGACGCGTTGAAGGGCAAGCAGGCCGTCGTCCTGGAGCGTGTCGACGGCTCCGGCGGCGGCCGGATCAAGCTGGCCGGAGAGATCTGGTCGGCCCGTTCGCTCGACACCGACCGGGCCTACGAACCGGGCCAGGAGGTGGACGTCGTGGAGATCGAGGGAGCCACCGCGATCGTCATCTGACCTCGCGGGAATCGACCGATGACCTCGCAGGACTCAACTGAACCGAACAGCACACGAGTTGCGCGACGGTCTGACAGACTCGACCAGCAAGATCTTCAACAACCATAAGATCTTCCGAAAGCGCCGAGGCGGAGAAGGGTACGGGGAGCACGATGGAACCGGTCATCATCGTCTTGATCATCCTGGTGGTGTTGGTCTTCATCGCTTTGGTCAGGACGATCCAGGTCATCCCACAGGCAAGCGCCGCGATCGTGGAGCGGTTCGGCCGCTACACACGGACACTCAACGCGGGACTCAACATCGTCGTCCCGTTCATCGACACGATCCGCAACCGCATCGACCTGCGCGAACAGGTCGTACCATTCCCGCCGCAGCCGGTGATCACCCAGGACAACCTGGTCGTCAACATCGACACGGTCATCTACTACCAGGTGACGGACGCGCGGGCCGCGACCTACGAAGTGGCCAGCTACATCCAGGCGATCGAGCAGCTCACGGTCACCACGCTCCGCAACATCATCGGCGGCATGGACCTGGAGCGGACCCTGACCTCCCGCGAGGAGATCAACGCGGCCCTGCGCGGAGTCCTCGACGAGGCGACGGGCAAGTGGGGCATCCGCGTGAACCGCGTCGAACTCAAGGCAATTGAGCCCCCCACCTCCATCCAGGACTCGATGGAGAAGCAGATGCGCGCCGACCGTGACAAGCGCGCCGCGATCCTCACCGCGGAGGGCACGCGCCAGGCCGCGATCCTCACCGCCGAAGGTGAGAAGCAGTCCCAGATCCTGCGCGCCGAAGGTGAGGCCAAGGCAGCCGCCCTGCGCGCCGAGGGCGAGGCCCAGGCCGTCCGCACGGTCTTCGAGGCGATCCACGCGGGCGACGCCGACCAGAAGCTCCTCTCCTACCAGTACCTCCAGATGCTCCCGAAGATCGCCGCAGGCGACGCCAACAAGCTCTGGATCGTCCCCAGCGAGATCGGCGACGCCCTCAAGGGCCTCTCCGGCGCGATGGGCAACGTCGGCCCGTTCGGCGGCGGTTCGGGCAACGACGGAGGCAACTCCAGCAACTCGGGCGGCAATTCGGAACGCCGAGAGAAGCCGTCCATCGACTGACAGGCCTTTGCTACGACACTGGGGCCCACCTCGCAGGAGGTGGGCCCCAGTTCTGTTCACGTGCCCTACGCCGCCGGCTGCACCAGCCACTCCGGCAGCGCGTCGAAGTCCTCGGTCCCCAGCGCCAACAGCATCGCGTCCGCAGGCGTCGGCTCGAACGGCTGACGCAGCAGCGGCATCCCCGCCTGCTCCGGAGTCCGGGCCGCCTTGCGGTGGTTGTCCTCCGCACACGAGGCCACCGTGTTCAGCCAGGAGTCCTGACCGCCCTGAGCCCTGGGCACCACATGGTCGACCGTGGTCGCGCGCCTGCCGCAGTACGCGCACCGGTGCCGGTCCCTGACCAGCACACCCCGCCTCGACCACGGAGCTTGTCTTCGGAACGGCACCCTGACATACCTGCACAGCCGGATCACCCGGGGGGCCGGTATATCGACCTCGGCTCCGCGCATACGCAGTTCGGGGTGGGCCTGCTCGACGACAGCCTTGTCCTGGAGCACCAGCACGACGGCTCGATTCAACGACACCGTCGACAGCGGCTCGAAGCTCGCGTTCAGCACCAGCGTGTCCCGCATCCAGCCCACCTCCCCATGGCAACCGGCCCAACCGCGTGGCGGGCTTGGATCAACTCTGGCCGGGCACGCCGAGATGGACAACGCAATAAAAAATGCCCGCCTCTGATCAATTCCAAGACCAGAGGCGGGCAAACGTTCAATGAACGTCAGTCTTCCGTGGGCGCTTCGTACTCACCGATCAGCTGGGCACGTGCCAGCGCGTGGAACCGCAGGTTGAAACCGACGACCGCCGGAGAAACGTCCGAGTCCGGACCGAGCTTCTCCGCGTCCACGGCGTACACCGTGAACACATAGCGGTGCGACCCGTCCCCGGGCGGCGGTGCGGCACCGCCGAAGTCCTTCGACCCGTAGTCGTTGCGCACCTGTACGGCGCCCTCCGGCAGCCCCTCGAACTTGCCGCTGCCCGCACCCGTCGGCAGCTCGGTCACCGAGACCGGGATGTCGAACACGGTCCAGTGCCAGAACCCGCTCCCCGTAGGGGCGTCCGGGTCGTAGCAGGTCACGGCGAAACTCTTGGTCTCGGGCGGGAAGCCCTCCCACCGCAGCTGCGGCGAGGTGTTGCCGGCCGCGTAGACCTGAGCGTCCTTGAGCGTCGCCCCCGGCGAGACGTCCTCGCTCGTCACCGTGAACGACGGCACAGGCGGATGGAAGTCATGGGGGAGCGGTCGCCGCTTCAGCTCGGACACCTCGGTACCTCCTGATCGGAATCTTCAGTACGTCCCGAGCCTAGAACCAGTTGCGCTTGCTGCCGACCTCGGAGATCCACTGATTGAGGTACGCCGCCCAGTCCGTCCCGTGGAAGTCGTGCTGGCCCACCTGGAAGGACCGGAAGGTGTCACTGCCCTCGCTGAACAGGCCCGGCTTCTTGTCCATCTCCAGGATGACGTCCATCGCGTTCTCGTCGGCCACGAAGCTCAACTCGACCTGGTTGAGCCCGCGGTACTGCGACGGCGGGAAGAACTCGATCTCCTGGTAGAACGGCAGCTTCTGCCGCGTCCCCCGGATGTGACCGCGCTCCATGTCCGCGTTCTTGAAGCGGAAGCCCAGCCGGATGAAGGCGTCCAGGATCGCCTTCTGCGCCGGCAACGGGTGCACGTTGACCGGATCGAGGTCACTGGAGTCCACGGCACGAGCGATCGCCAGCTCGGTGCTCACCCCGATGTGCATCCCGCGCAGCGCCTGACCGTCGATCATCGTGACCGGCGTCTCCCAGGGGATCTCGAGCCCGAACGGCACCGTGTGCGCGGCACCCGCCTGCAACTCGAAGGCGTCGCCGAGGCGCACCTTCGTGAACTCGATGTCCTGCTTGTACTCCTGGTCGCCGCTCTCGATCTCGACCTTGGCCTGCAGTCCGACCGAGAGCCCCTGGATCTCCTGGCTGACGGACCCGCCCTGGATCCGCACCTCGCCCTGAACGACACCACCAGGAACGACGTTGACCTCGGTCAGCACCGTCTCCACCGAAGCCCCGCCGGCCCCCAGGCTCGCGAGCAGCTTCTTGAACCCCATGACTCTCCCTTTACGTATGGACCCTTGATCCCTACAAACGCGATCCGACCGCGACCGGTTCCGCGCCACACCCTGGCAAGCGGACGGAACCTTGACCACCCCTTGGCACAAGCGTGTCTGGACTACGCTCGGACGCCATGATCGCGCCCCCGGACCGTATGCCACTCCCCAGAGAGTTCTTCGACCGCCCTGTATTGGAGGTCGCCCCCGACCTCCTGGGCCGCATCCTCGTCCGTACGACCCCCGACGGTCCGATCGTCCTGCGCATCACAGAGGTCGAGGCCTACGACGGCGGAAACGACCCGGCCTCCCACGCGTATCGCGGCCCGACGGCCCGCAACGGCGTGATGTTCGGTCCGCCCGGGTACGTGTACGTCTACTTCACCTACGGCATGTGGCACTGCATGAACCTGGTGTGCGGTCCCGAGGGCACGGCGAGGGCAGTCCTGCTCCGTGCCGGCGAGATCGTCGAGGGCGCCGAGCTGGCCCGTAAACGTCGACTCTCGGCCCGAAATGACAAAGAACTGGCCAAAGGCCCCGCCCGCCTGGCCACCGCCCTGGACGTCGACCGCTCCCTGGACGGCACGGACGCGTGCACCACGGGCGAGACACCCCTGAGGATGCTGGCCGGTACACCCGTGCCTTCCCATCAGGTAAGCAACGGTCCGCGTACCGGGGTCTCGGGCGAGGGCGCGGTCCACCCGTGGCGGTTCTGGATCACCAACGACCCTACGGTGAGCCCTTATCGGGCCCATACGCCTAGGCGTCGGTCAAGTTGACGCGCCGTGGCGGGGTGCGTAATGTAGCCCGAGCCGCTTGACCCGGGTACGGCATTCGCCTGCAGCCGGAAGCGGCCAACCCACTACCTACGACTCCCTCTCAGCAGGGGCGCTTTCAGCATGCCCGCATGCCTGAATTCGAACTTGCGGAGCTCGATTATGAGCTGGCGAGGGAATCGGCTAACGTAGTGAATGTCGAAAGGCCGACAGGCGAAAGCCCAAAGCGTTTGACAATCCCAACCGACAGGGAATCGGGACCGGAAACGGTCTGATAGAGTCGGAAACGCAAGACCGAAGGGAAAAGCCCGGAGGAAAGCCCGAGAGGGTGAGTACAAAGGAAGCGTCCGT
>NZ_JNWO01000032.1 GCF_000716435.1 Streptomyces xylophagus | reverse complement strand
CAGAAGACGGCATACGAGATTTCTGCCTGTCTCGTGGGCTCGGAGATGTGTATAAGAGACAGGTTCACGGCCGGGGGCGTGTTCACGGGAGGCGCGGTGTTCACGGCAGGCGCGGCGGGTGCGGCGGGTGCGGGGGTCACAGCGGGCGGGGTCGATGCAGGGTTCACGGCGCTCGCGGCGGGTGCCGTGTTCACAGCAGGCGCGGCCGATGCCGTGTTCACAGAAGCCGGGGGCGTTGTCGCGGCGGCCGGGGAGTTCACAGTGTTCGGGGTGTTCACAGCTGCGGCGGCGCTCGCCGCACGCCCGCTGTGCACACCGCGTCCGCGCACCGCACCGAAGCGCGGCACGATCACCTGCTCCAACTCACCCGGCAGCATCGCGGCCAACCGCTCGTCGGAACCGGCGCTCACGTCCAGCCAGACAGTGGGGCGTTCATGAATGAGCAGGAGGGCGCAGCCGGCGTACACCAGGGCGGTGACCGGGCCTTCGGGGTGGCCGACGAGTTGCTGCCAGACCCGTTCCCGCAACGGCACTTCGGCGAGTTTCCCCTGCTCACGCAGCCAGGACTCGATCTCGGCGAGGGCGAAGGAGGGGCTGGTCTCGGTGCCGCCGACCGGTTTGGGGAAGTCGGCGTGACGGCGGCGCCAGTTGCTGACGGCGGCCCGGCCGACGCCGGCGAGCCGTGCGATACCGGCGGCGGTCACCTCTGTCGCGTTGTCCTGCACCCGCTTGTCCTGCACCCGCCCCGCTCCCCTCGTCCTGCCGGCCTGGTTCCGCCGACCTCATTGCGCCTGCCGTCCCATCTGTGACGCCGAGCATACCGACGTGCGCAAGATCTACCCCTTCACGCCCGTGTACACACACCATCACGTGAACCGTGTTGACTCGGTTCACAGCCTCTGCTCTCATTGACCCAGCGAACGAGCGACCACCGGGGAGGCGGTCGCCGCATCGGGGAGGGGACAGCCATGGGCATGAAGGGCAGGCTCGCGCTGAGCGCCGTCGTGGGGCTCGTCGCCATCGGGGTCGTGTCGGCGAACGCCGACAGCGAAGGCAGCAGCGGCAGCGGGGGCGGCGGTTCCAGTAACAGCGGCAAGGGCTCATCGACGCCCGCGAAGCACAAGGCCGTCGGCAAGAAGGACTCGGGCACGACCAAGACCACCCAGAAGACGAAGGCCGCGTCCAGGGGGACGGCGGCTTCCAGGTCGGCTCGGACATCAGGCCCGGTACGTATCGCACCAGCGGCAACACCGACGACAGGTGCGACTGGGAACGGACCAAGCACGCCGAGCACGGGCTGACGCTCTCGCCCTCTCTCGCTCCCCCGGTCCCTCGCTCCCTCGCTCCCTCGCCGGGCTTCGGGCCACCCCTCTCACCTCAGCACCGCTTCATCTCGCATCTCTCACCTCACACCTCTCACCTCGTCATCAAGGAACTGCCATGCCTCGTACCGCACTTGCCGCTCTCTGCCTCACCACCGTGGCCGCCGTGGGACTCACCGGGTGTCTGCCGGGTGCGGACAAGGCGGACAGCAAGCCCAGCACGCCGAAGAGCCCGTTCGCCGGGCTGACCGGGGGCGAGATCGCCGACCGGTCCCTGACCGCGACCACCGGTGCCGCGTCGCTGCGGATGAAGGGCGATGTGCCCGACGACGAGAGCGGCGGCACGATCGTGATCGACATGGCGCTGAACAAGAAGGGCGAGTGCGCCGGCACGCTGAGCATGGGCGGCCAGGGCAAGGCCGACCTGATCAAGACCGGCGACACCATCTACATGAAGTACGACGAGGCGTTCCTGCGCGCGCAGAGCGACGGGGAGTCCAAGGCGGACACCCAGGCGGTCGTGGACATGATGGCCGGCAAGTGGACCAAGATGTCCGCGAAGGGCGCGGACGCCAAGGACATCGCGAGCTTCTGCGACCTGAACTCGATGCTCGGCGGCGCCGAGGACGGCAACTCGGACGCGACGCGCGGGAGGACGACCACCGTCGACGGCACCCCGGCGATCGTCCTGCACGAGAAGGACGGCAAGGACACCTACACGCTGTACGTCGCGACCGAGGGCAAGCCGTATGTGCTGCGCATCGACAGCGTCTCCGCCAAGGACCCGGGGACGCTCACGTTCGGCGAGTACGAGAAGCCGGTGCCGGCGAAGAAGCCCACCGGCAAGATCCTGGACCTGGACGCGCTGGGCAGCTGACCCAGCAGACCAGCAGACCAGCCGAGCAGCCGAGCAGCCGAGCAGCCCCAACAGGCTTGCGGCTACGGGATGTTCACAGGGCGTGCCGCACCCACACGTTGGGCTCGACGTACACGGCACAGTCGCGCTCCGGTTCGCAGCGCACCGGCACCAGTGCCCCGGGTACCTCGATGTCGCCCGCGATGTCGAAGGGCAACCCCGTCCAGCGGCGCCACTCCTCCAGCGAGGCGGCCACGGTCATCGACGCGGGCGCGACGGAGTCGACGACGGCACCGGCCCGGACGTGGACGCGCAGCCATGGGTCGTGCGGGAGTCCGTCGGGGCGCAGCCGTCGTACGTACTCCTCGATCGGGGTGTGGGGTTCGAGGTGTTTGGCGCTGGGGCGGAGCGGGGCGACGACCTCGCTGAAGCCGTGGGCGCGCGCGTTGTCCCGCATCGCCGCGAGCATCCGGCCGGACAGCCCGCCGCCCTGGGCCTGCGGGGCGACGGTGATGGAGATCGCGCTGACGGTGTCGGGGCGGGTGCCGCGGCGCAGGTCGGCGAAGGCCCAGACGAGCACCTGGTCCCAGCCGCGCGCGGGAAGCGTGCCGCGCTCCTCGGTGTGGAGGGCGAAGGGCAGACTGTAGGCCTGCGCGACGACTTCGCCGTGCTCGTCCTCGGCGAACAGCACGTACTCCGGCAGTTCGGTGGCGATCCGGCCGTAGTGGGCGTTGCCCACCAGGTCGTTGGTCACGAACTCCGGCCAGGTGTCGGGCATCCCGACGACCTGCTCCAGCTTGTCGGGCCGCTCGGCGAGGCTCGACACCTTCAGTTCCATACCGGTCACCGTAGGCGGCGGCGCGAGAACCGAGAACCGGTTTCCACGTCGCCGCCGGTCGCGTCGCCGCCGGTCACATCGGCAGCGGTCACGTCAGATCACCGCCGGTCACATAACTGCCGGGTGCCTCCGCGCGTCCCGCCGTCGGGCCAAGTCCCGGCCGAGTCGGCTCAGTTCGCGTGGAACCTCGCCGGCGCGTTCGTCGGGTTGCCCCCGGTCGGAAGCTTCTGCCCCGAACAGGTGGAGAGGACCTTCACCATCGCGGCCTTCTCCGCCGAGGTGACCCACAGCCCGTACTTCTTCTTCACGGCGACCTGCGCGGCGACATACGTGCACCGGTACGCCTTGGGCGGTACCCAGGTCGCCGTGTCGCCATCGCCCTTGCTGCGGTTGGGGCTGGCGCCGACGGTGAGCAGGTTGAGCGGGTCGTTGGCGAGCGCTATGCGCTTGCTGGCGTCCCAGTACTTGGCGCCCTTCTGCCAGGCGTCGGAGAGGGCGACGAGGTGGTCTATGTCGACGAGGCTGGCGCCGCGCTTGTAGACGACTTCCTTGCCGGAGTACGGATCGGATTCGAGGACGCCGTACGACACCTTGCAGTCGCCGTCGGTGAACTTCACCTGCTTCAGGTCCCGTTTGAGGATGTCGTCCCTGGTGTCGCAGCTGTTGGAGTCCGTGTCGGCCCAGGCGGTGCCGAACCGTTCACGGGAGTAACCGGTCTTCGGTGCCCGCCCCTTGACGGTCAGGGACTCGGCGGCGGTCAGGGCCGCGCCCCCGCCGGTGCCACCGCCGGAGTTCCCGCCGGCCGTCGCCTCGGGCCCGGAGTCGCCCGTTCCCGTGGTGTCCTGCTTGCAGCCCGCGACGGACAGCATGATCAAGGCGGCGATCGCCGCCCCACCCCTCAGACGCATCACGTGCGCCCCTCCCCTTGCTCACCCGGCCCCCGCCCCTGCAGGGGCGGATAGTGACCTGGTGCCCACGTTAGCGGCGGAGATGTCGCGGATATATGGGGCCCGGAGGCACATGGCGCACAACTAGGGTGTATGGCCGCGAGCAAGTCGGCGAAGGCGCCCCCACCTCGCACTCCCTCCCCACACTCTCTCCTCAACACCCCCCGCAGGCACCCCTCTTCAGACCTTGCCGATGCCCAAGGTCGACTCCGAGGGCAGCAGCCCGGAACCGAGCACGGCGACCCAGAACTCCCCCAGCAGGTCGGCGAGTCGGTCGGTGTCGGCCTTGCCGAGGAACTGCCAGGGCGCGGCGGCCAGTTGGTCGGTACGGCGCTCGACCTCCTGGCGCAGGTCGCGGCCCGCCCTCGTCGCCGTACCCATGTCGTCTATCACGCCCCGGGCGACCAGCCGTTGGCGTGCCGCCGTCCATTCCTCCGGGCTCCAGCCCCGGCTCTCGAAGCGCTGAACGGAGGCGGCGCCGATCGCGGCGAAGGAGACCAGGGACTCGACCGGGTCGAGGCCGGCGACAAGGAGAGCGGCGAGGTGACCGTCGCCGCGGTGTTCGCGCAGGATCGTCGCCGCCTGCCACAGCTGGAGGTGGGGCTCCTCGGGCCAGGCCAACTCGGCGTTGGCCGCGGCGAGGGGCCGGCCCGCGGTGTTCGCCGCCTCGGCGGCACGGCGGGCGAGGGCGGCAGCCTCCGCCAACTCGGGGCTGTCGATACGGTCGCCGAATATCGCGCGGTAGGCCCGGTCCATTCCGCGCAGCCTCGCCTTCAGTACGACGTCCGGGCTCGCGCTGCTCCATGCCGAGTCGATGTGCTCGGCGACCATGCGGGGGTTGAAGCTGTAGAAGGCGGAGGCGACGCGCTCGGCGCCGACCGGCCCCAACGGGGCGGCGCGCAGCGGGAAGTAGCTCGGCCAGCGCTCCCCGGCGTCGTATCCGAGCGCGGCCGCCTCCTCGAAGACCTCCGGCGCGTAGTACAGCACCGCGTGCAGGGGTTCGAGCAGGTGCCAGAGCTGGCGGACGCGGCTCAACTCCACGGTGGCGGGGCCTGTCGCGGTCTCCACTGCACGCACGCTTTCCGACATGGCGTAACTCCTCGTCGCGTCCCGGTCGTTCCACAACTTGACACTGACAAGATTGCCTCAGCCGCCCGAACTTGTCAATGCCTAGATTCGGCGTACGCTGCTGACCATGAGTACGACCAGGCCCACCAAGAGCCCCTACCACCACGGCGATCTGCGCCGCGCCATCCTCACCGCCGCGCTCGACGTCATCGCCGCCGACGGCCCGTCCGCGCTGAGCCTGCGCGACCTCGCCCGCCGTGCCGGTGTCTCGCACGCGGCGCCGGCGCATCACTTCAAGGACCGCACCGGGCTGTTGACGGCGATCGCGGCGGAGGGGTTCGGGCTGCTGGCGGGCGCGATCGGGGAGGCGGCGGACCTGAAGGACGCGGGCGTCCGCTACGTGCGCTTCGCACGCGAGCACCCCGCGCACTTCCAGGTGATGTTCGCGCCCGAACTGCTGCGCGACGGCGACCTCGAACTCACCACGTCCCGCGCCCTCGCCACCGACGCCCTGCGCGGCGCGGTCTCCGCCGTACCCCCCGAGGGCCGCGGCCCCGACGCCCGCCTCGCCGGTGTCGCCGCCTGGTCCCTGGCCCACGGCTTCGCGACGCTGCTGCTCGGCCACAACCTGGACGGGGCGGTGGGTGAGCGGGATCCGGAGGAGGTGTTCCGGGTGCTGGCGTCGATGTTGTTCCGACCGGCCCCCGCCTGATCCGACCGGCCGCCGCCTGACGCGACCGGCCCCGCCTGACGCGACCGGCCCCGCCTGACGCGACCGACCGTCGAGGCCCCTACGACCTCGGACGGCCGGTCGGCATCGGTACTTCTCCGACGCTTCCACGTCACGTCTATGGCACGTCTATCGCACGTCTACGACCCCAGGATCGAAGCCAGGAACTCCCCCACCCACCCCAGCAACTCCCGCCCGACCAACGGCTTCCCGCCCACCTTGGCCGTCTTCGGGCGCGGTACCAGTACCTGGTGGGCGGCCGGCTTGATGACGGTGCCGGGGTAGAGGCGCTTGAGGCGCAGTTCCTGGGACTCGCGCAACTCCACCGGTGCGAAGCGGATGTTGGTGCCCTGGAGGACGATGTCGCCGACGCCGCACGCGCGGGCGAGCATGCGCAGGCCGGCCACCAGCAGCAGGTTCTCCACCGGCTCGGGCAACTTGCCGTAGCGGTCGACGAGTTCCTCGCGTACGGCCTTGATGTCCTCCTCGGTGTTGGCGGAGGCGATGGAGCGGTAGGCCGAGAGGCGCAGGCGCTCGCCGGGGGCGTAGTCGTGCGGGACGTGGGCGTCGACCGGGAGCTCGATCTTGACCTCCAGGGGCGGCTCCTCCTCGACCCCGCCGTCCAGAGAGGCGCGGTAGTCCGCGACCGCCTCGCCGACCATGCGGACGTACAGGTCGAAGCCGACGCCCGCGATGTGGCCGGACTGTTCGCCGCCCAGGAGGTTTCCGGCTCCGCGGATCTCCAGGTCCTTCATCGCGACGTACATGCCCGCGCCCATCTCCGTGTGCTGGGCGATGGTGGCGAGGCGCTCGTGGGCCGTCTCCGTCAGGGGCTTCTCCGGGGGGTAGAGGAAGTAGGCGTAGCCGCGTTCGCGGCCTCGGCCCACGCGGCCGCGGAGCTGGTGGAGTTGGGACAGGCCGAAGTTGTCGCCCCGTTCGACGATCAGTGTGTTCGCGTTGGAGATGTCAATGCCCGACTCGACGATCGTCGTCGACACCAGGACGTCGAACTTCTTCTCCCAGAAGTCGACGACCACTTGCTCCAGCGACTGCTCCGTCATCTGGCCGTGGGCGATGGCGATCCGCGCCTCCGGGACGATCTCGCGCAACCTCGCCGCCGCGCGGTCGATCGATTCGACGCGGTTGTGGATGTAGAAGACCTGGCCCTCGCGCAGGAGTTCACGGCGGACCGCGGCACCGATCTGCTTCTCCTCGTAGGGGCCGACGAACGTCAGCACCGGGTGACGCTCCTCCGGGGGAGTCGTGATCGTGGACATCTCGCGGATGCCCGTAACAGCCATCTCCAGGGTCCTGGGGATCGGAGTCGCCGACATCGTCAGCACGTCCACGTTGGCGCGCAGCTTCTTCAGCTGCTCCTTGTGCTCGACGCCGAAGCGCTGCTCCTCGTCGACGATGACCAGGCCGAGGTCCTTGAACTTGGTCTCGGAGGAGAACAGGCGGTGGGTGCCGATGACGAGATCCACGGAGCCCTCGCGCAGGCCCTCCAGGGTCGCCTTCGCCTCCGTGTCGCTCTGGAAACGGCTCAACGCCCTTACGTTGACCGGGAATTGCGAGTACCGCTCGGTGAACGTCCCGAAGTGCTGCTGCACCAGGAGAGTTGTGGGGACGAGGACCGCGACCTGCTTGCCGTCCTGAACGGCCTTGAAGGCGGCCCGTACCGCGATCTCGGTCTTGCCGTAGCCGACGTCGCCGCAGACCAGCCGGTCCATGGGGACCGACTTCTCCATGTCGTCCTTGACCTCGGCGATCGTGGTCAGCTGGTCGGGGGTCTCCGCGTACGGGAAGGCGTCCTCCAGCTCGCGCTGCCAGGGCGTGTCCGCGCCGAACGCGTACCCCGGGGCCGCCATTCGGGCCGAGTACAGCTTGATGAGGTCGGCCGCGATCTCCTTGACGGCCTTCTTGGCGCGCGCCTTGGTCTTCGTCCAGTCGGCGCCGCCCAGGCGGTGCATGGTCGGGGCCTCGCCGCCGACGTACTTGGTGATCTGCTCCAACTGGTCGGTGGGGATGTACAGCCGGTCGCCGGGCTGGCCGCGCTTGGCGGGGGCGTACTCGACGACCAGGTACTCGCGCGTGGCGGTCTGCACCGTGCGCTGCACCATCTCGATGTAGCGGCCCACTCCGTGCTGCTCGTGGACGATGTAGTCGCCCGCCTCAAGGGTGAGCGGGTCGATGGTCTTGCGGCGGCGGGCCGGCATCCGGACGCCGTCCTTGCCGGCGGCCTTCTGCCCGGAGAGGTCGGTCTCGGTGAGGACGGCGAGCTTGAGCGCCGTGTCGACGAAGCCGTAGTCGATCGAGCCGGTCGCCACGTGGACGACGGACGGGGCGATCTCCCCGAGTTCGGTCTCCAGGCGGGCCGCCACGCCCTCGCTGCCGAGGACCTCGACCGTGCGGGCCGCAGGGCCGTGCGCCTCGGTCACGAAGACCGTGCGCCAGCCGTCCGCGAGCCAGCCCTTGGTGTCGGCGAGGGCCTTCGCGGTGTCACCGCGGTAGGTCTCGGGGGCGTGCATGCCCACCTTCAGGGTGTCCGCATCAAGCTCTTCGTCGGCGGCGAAGGGCGAGACGGACCACCACATCATGTCCAGCTCGCGCGCCCGGTCCCGTACGTCCGCGATGGCCCACAGGGAGGCCGCGCCGACGTCGATGGGCGCCTCGCCGCCGCCCGCGGTTGCCGCCCAGGAGGCCTGCAGGAACTCGTTCGACGTCGCGACGAGATCGGCGGCACGCGTGCGTACCCGCTCCGGATCGCATACGACGGCCATCGCGCCCTTGGGCAGCACGTCGAGCAGCAGCTCCATGTCGTCGACGAGCACCGGAGCCAGTGACTCCATGCCTTCTACGGCGATGCCCTCGGCGATCTTGCCGAGCAGCTCGCCCAGTTCGGGGTGCTGTTCGGCGAGGGCACGCGCACGCGTGCGGACGTCTTCCGTCAACAGGAGTTCACGGCAGGGGGGTGCCCACAGGCCGTGTTCGGCGACCTCCAGGGAGCGCTGGTCGGCGACCTTGAAGTAGCGGATCTCCTCGACGTCGTCGCCCCAGAACTCGATGCGCAGGGGGTGTTCCTCGGTGGGCGGGAACACGTCCAGGATGCCGCCGCGCACGGCGAACTCGCCGCGCTTCTCGACGAGCTCCACGCGCGCGTACGCGGCGGCGCCGAGCGCGTCCACGACCGCGTTCAGGTCGGCCGTCGTGCCGGTCCTCAGGGCGACCGGTTCCAGGTCTCCCAGCCCCTTGACCTGCGGTTGCAGCACGGACCGCACGGGCGCTACGACGACGGAGACCCGGCCCGTCTCCGGGTCGTCGGCGGTCGGGTGGGCCAGGCGGCGCAGCACGGCGAGGCGACGGCCCACGGTGTCGCTGCGCGGGCTCAGGCGCTCGTGCGGGAGGGTCTCCCAGGACGGGTAGTCCACGACGCCGTCCGGCGGGAGCAGCGAGCGGAGGGCTGCCGCCAGGTCCTCGGCCTCCCTGCCCGTCGCGGTCACCGCGAGGACGGTGCGGCCGGTCTCCCTGGCCAGCGCTGCCACGGCGAAGGGGCGGGTCGCCGGGGGGCCCACCAGGTCGACGTGCATGCGGTTGCCGTCGGCCGCGGCGCGGGTGGCTTCCGCGAGGGCGGGGTCCTTGACTACGGCGTCGAGCAGACCGTGCAGGCTCATGGAGGGGCGCTTCCGTCCGGGGGGTGGGCAACACGAAGGGCCCGACGCGGGTAGTGGGCCGGGGGTATCCAGCGTACGTCGGTGCGCTGCCGTACGCCGGGGCTGTGGATAACCCTCGCTTCTCTGGCACCCCGCGCTGCCGAAAAAGCGTTTCCCACCCACCCGCCCGTTTGCTGCCAACTAAAAAGTCACCCTCAACAGACAACAAACAAACCCGGCGCCAAGAAGTCCCCCGTGACTTCTCGGCGCCGGGCTCCCCCGTGCAGGTTGGCTAATCCGTGGCGATCGCGTTCAGGACGTTCATCCGCCCCGCCCGGAACGCCGGGATCAAGGCCGCGAACAGTCCCACGAACGCCGACCCCACGAAGACCGCGATGATCGTCCCCCAGGGAATCTCCAGAACCTTCAGCCCCTCCAGCGCGAGCAGCTGCTGGGCGGTCGCCCCCCAGCCCATCCCGAGCCCCAGCCCGAGCAGCGCTCCGAAGAGGGCGATCACGACCGACTCCATGCGGATCATCCGGCGGAGTTGGCGACGGGACATCCCGATCGCCCGCATCAGGCCGATCTCACGGGTCCGCTCGACGACCGACAGGGCCAGCGTGTTCACCACACCCAGGACCGCCACGATGATCGCGAGGGCGAGAAGGCCGTAGACCATGTTCAGGAGCTGGCCGATCTGGTCCTTCAGTTCCTGCTTGTAGTCGGTCTGGTCGCGCACCTGGTACTGCGGGTACGGCTCCATGGCCTTCTTCAGGGCCGCGTACGCCTGCTTCTCCTGGCCTTCCTTGGCCTTGGCGAACATGATCTCATTGGGCGGGATCTTGTTCGCGGGGAGGTACTTCTGCATCGTGGCGATGCTGGTGTACCGCGCGCCCTGGTCGATGGCCACGTCGTCGTCCGTGATCGCCGCGACCTTCAGCTTCGCCGTCTCGCCGCCCTTGAAGGCGACGTTGATCGTGTCGCCGACGTGGACGCCGTGCTTCTTGGCGTACTTGGAGCCCACCGACATCGCGTTGGTGCCGTAGGCGGCGGACAGTTCGCCGGCCGTGGTGGCGCGGCGCAGGTCCTGGGCGTAGGACGGGTCGGCGGCGGTGATGCCGTCGGTGTCCTTCTGGCCGTCGGGCGAGGTGAGGGTGGCGTCGAGATCCTTGTAGCGGGTGACGTGGACGAGGTCGGGCGACCGCTCCATCGCCTTCTCCGCCTGCGGGACGATCCGCTGGTTGCCCTGGACGATGAAGTCGGCGCCGACGGACTTGTCCAGTTCGCTCGTCGCCGAGGCGACCATCGAGGAGCCGACCACCGACAGACAGGCGACCAGCGCGAGGCCGATCATCAGGGCCGCACCCGTAGCACCCGTACGCCTGGGGTTGCGGAGCGCGTTGCGTTCGGCCAGGCGCCCCACCGGCCCGAAGGCCCGCAGCAGGACCACGCTGATGACCCGTACGACCCCGTTGGCGAGCAGCGGGCCGATGATGACAAAGCCGATCAGGGAGAACACGACGCCCATGCCGAGGACCAGCGAACCGTCGGTCGCCTTCTTGGCGGTGGCCGCCCCGATCAGGGCGGCGATGCCGATGCCCGTCAGGATCAGGCCGATCACGCCCCGTACCCAGCCCGCCTTGCCGTCGGCCGGTGTACCGGCGTCGCGCAGCGCGGCCATCGGGGAGACCTTGCCGGCCCGGCGGGCCGGGAGGTAGGCGGCGAGGATGGTGACGATCACGCCGAGGAGCAGGCCGAGCACCGGGGTCGTCCACTTCACCGTCAGGTCCCGGGTCGACAGGTCCATGCCCGCCGCGCCCATCAGCTTCATCAGGCCCACGGCGATGCCGACACCGGCGCCGACACCGAGGATCGAGCCGACGATCCCGAGCAGGGTCGCCTCGACCAGCACCGAGCGGTTGACCTGCCCGCGGGACGAGCCGACCGCCCTCATCAGGCCTATTTCGCGGGTCCGTTGGGTGACCAGCATCGAGAAGGTGTTGATGATCAGGAAGATGCCCACCAGGAACGCGATCCCGGCGAAGCCGAGCATGGCGTACTTGATGACGTTCATGAACTGGCCGACGCCCTTGCGGTTCTCGTCGGCGTTCTCCTTGGCCGTCTGGATCTTGTACGTCCCCGACGAGGCGAGGGTCTGGGCCACGTTCTGCTTGAGCTGAGTGTCCGTCACACCGCTCGCGGCGGTCACGCCGAGCTGGGTGAACCGGCCGGTGGCGCCGAGGAGTTCGCGCTGCGCGGTGGCGGTGTCGAAGTAGACGACGGCCGCACCGGGGTTGGTCACCTTGAAGGTGGCGATGCCGACGATCCTCGCGGTGAAGTCACCCTTCTGCGAGATCGTGCGCAGCGAATCGCCCATCTTGAGGTGGTGCTTGTCGGCGGTGTCGGCGTCGACCATCACCTCGGTCGGGCCGCGCGGGGCGTGTCCGGAGGTGATCTCCATCGAACGCAGGTCGTTCTTCGTCCAGTTGCCCGCGATGGTGGGCGCGCCGGTCGAGGACCCCATGTTCTTGTTGGCGCTGTTGACGACGGTCACGTTCATCGAACTGACGGCGCCCTCAACGGACTTGACGCCCTGGGCCTTCGCCACCTGCGCGACCGTGGAGGCCGGCAGCGACTCGGGCAGTCCGTTCTGCGGGGTGCTGCCGTCGGCCTTGGCCGTCTTCGGCAGGACCGTCACATCGGACGCGGTGGCCGCGAAGAGCTTGTCGAACGTCGTGTTCATCGTGTCGGTGAACACCAGCGTGCCGCACACGAACGCCACCGACAGCAGCACGGCTATCGCGGAGAGCGCCATCCGCCCTTTGTGGGCGAAGAAGTTGCGCCTCGAGGTCTTCATGACAGTCATGACGTACGCCCCCGCGCGTCGAAGTCCTTCATGCGGTCGAGGACGGCGTCCGCGGTCGGCTTGAACATCTCGTCGACGATCCGGCCGTCCGCGAGATACAGGACGCGGTCGGCGTACGACGCGGCCACCGGGTCGTGGGTGACCATCACGATGGTCTGGCCCAGCTCGTCCACGGAGCGGCGCAGGAAGCCCAACACCTCTGCTCCCGCACGGGAGTCGAGGTTTCCGGTCGGCTCGTCACCGAAGATGATCTCGGGCCGGGCCGCCAACGCCCGTGCTACGGCGACGCGTTGCTGCTGGCCGCCGGAGAGCTGGTTGGGCCGGTGCTTGAGCCGGCTCGACAGCCCGACCGTCTCCACGACCTGCGCCAGCCACCCCTTGTCCGGCTTGCGGCCGGCTATGTCCATGGGCAGCGTGATGTTCTCGAGCGCGTTCAGCGTCGGCAGCAGGTTGTAGGCCTGGAAGATGAACCCGATCCGGTCCCGGCGCAGTTGGGTGAGCCTCTTGTCCTTGAGGCCGGTGATCTCGGTCTCGTCCAGGTAGATCTGCCCGGACGTCACGGTGTCGAGCCCGGCGAGGCAGTGCATGAGCGTGGACTTGCCGGACCCCGAAGGGCCCATGATCGCGGTGAACTGGCCGCGGGCGATGTCCACGTCGACATGGTCGAGGGCGACGACGCGGGTCTCCCCGGCCCCGTACGCCTTGACGACCTGCCGCGCTCGCGCGGCAACGGCCGTACGCCCTCCAGTGCCCCCGTGCCTGGGAATGGTTACAGCCGATGTCACGGTATGTCTCCTAAGTCGGTCGGTGGACGAGCGTGCCGGTGCCCGGTCGATGCGGTTCAAGTGGTTACGACGATGAGTCTGGCGGCGGGAGGGGGTCCGGCGCGCTGGTGCTCAGCGCAGTCTTTCCCGGGGGAAAACCCCACCCTCTGCGGTTCGGCCTGCCGCCCCCCAGCGGCATAAAGCCAGGTTAAGGACGACCCCCGGTCCGTCTCCTCCTCCGCCGGTACGAACCGTCCCCGGGTCGTAGTACGGAGGGACCCTTAGGGGGTCTCCACCGCCGGGTGGAGCCGGTCTCGGGGTTCGGTCCACCCACCGGCCCGCTCACCTTCCACCCTGCCGCTACGTGAGGCTCAAGTGGGAAGCTGGTGCGCGGCAGATAGATGCAAGGGGAAAGGAATCCTGTGGACCAGGGGGACCGGGACAGCGACAGCGACACCGAGATACGAACCGAGGCGGCCGAGCAGCCCACGCCGGCCCCTCCCGACCGGCGCCGGAAGGCGGTCGTCGCGGCCCTCATGCTCGCGATGGCGCTGGCCGCCCTCGACTCGACCATCGTCTCCACGGCCGTACCGCAGATCGTCGGCGATCTCGGCGGCTTCTCCATCTTCTCGTGGCTGTTCTCCGGCTATCTGCTGGCCGTGACGGTCACCCTGCCCGTCTACGGCAAGCTCTCCGACACCTTCGGCCGCAAACCGGTACTGATCACGGGCGCGGCGGTCTTCCTCGCCGGTTCGCTGCTGTGCGCGTCGGCCTGGAACATGGGCGCGCTGATCGCGTTCCGCATCGTGCAGGGCCTGGGCGGCGGCGCGTTGCAGGGCACGGTGCAGACGCTCGCGGCCGACCTGTACCCGCTCAAGGAACGGCCGAAGATCCAGTCGAAGCTGTCCACGGTGTGGGCGGTGTCGGCGGTCGCGGGCCCCGGTGTGGGCGGGTTGCTCGCGGCGTACGCGGGCTGGCGGTGGATCTTCCTCGTCAACCTCCCTGTCGGAGCAGTGGCGTTGTGGCTGATCGTCCGCCACCTCCACGAACCGGAGCGCGTCCGCGACTCCCGCCCCCGCGTCGACTGGGCGGGCGCGCTGGCCGTGTTCGCCTGCGGAGGCGTACTGATCACGGCACTGGTGCAGGGCGGAGTGGCGTGGCCCTGGCTGTCGGCGCCCTCAATGGCCTTGTTCGGTACGGGACTTGCCCTGGCCGGACTCGTGGTCCTGATCGAACGGCGGGCGGCCGAGCCGATCATCCCCGGGTGGGTGTGGCGGCGCCGTACGATCGCGGCGGTCAACTTGGCTTTGGGCGCACTGGGGTTGCTGATGGTGGCGCCGAGCGTGTTCCTGCCGACGTACGCGCAGTCGGTGCTCGGCCTGGCACCCGTGATGGCCGGATTCGTGCTGTCCGTATGGACGTTGAGCTGGCCGGTGTCGGCCGCGTTGAGCCAGCACGTGTACCGGCGGATCGGTTTCCGCAACACGGCGATGATCGGGATCGGGGCGGCGACGCTGATCCTGTTCGCGTTCCCGTTCCTGCCGTATCCGGGCGCGGCCTGGCAGCCGATGACGCTGATGCTGCTGCTCGGCGCGGCCCTCGGACTCTTCCAACTGCCCCTGATCGTCGGGGTGCAGTCGACGGTCGGGTGGGAGGAGCGGGGCGTGACGACCGCGTCCGTCCTCTTCTGCCGCCAGACCGGCCAGACGATCGGCGCGTCGGTATTCGGCGCGGTCGCCAACGGCGTACTGGCGTCCCGCCTCGGCGGCGCGAGCGACCTGGACTCGGTGACGCGGGGCCTCGACGCGGGCGCGGTGCCCGAGGCGACCCGGCGGGCGATCGCGGACGCGGTGCACGCGGTGTACATCGGCGCGGGTTGTGCCGCCGGCGTGGCCTTCCTGGTGCTGCTGTTCCTGGCGCCACGACGGTTCCCGGTCCTCAAGGAGCAGTGAGGCAGGCCGAGTTGCTCAGCGGGCGGCACGGAGCGAAGCAAGTCGGCGGCCGACGGCGTCAACTCCCCCAACACCCGAGGTCAGCGGCCGTTGACGCGGTAAGCGCATACCAACCGCCCAGTTCGGCGAAAAGCACCCACATCCCCCAACCGGCGAGTAACGTGCGTGACCCGCTCCGCCCAACTCCCTGCGGTCCGCCGCCACGGACCCGAGCCACGCAAGGAGCACGGGATGTCCTACGACCCGTACCCTCCGCATGATTCATACGCCCCGTACGACCCCTACCCCCCGCATGGTTCGCGCGCCCCGCACGACCCGTCCCCGCCCCGCCTCACCTACCCCTGGCAGCCACCCCCGCCCCCGCCCGAACGCCGCCGTCTGCCCCGTCGCCCCGCCCTCGGCAACCACCGCGATCTGCGCGTCCTGCGCGGCGCGTACCGCCGTCAGCGCCGCGTGGCGACCCTCACCGCGCTCGGCTACTTCTGCCTCTTCCTCGGCCTCTCCGCGTTCGCGCCCTCGCTGATGTCGAGCACCGTCACCGGCGGTGTGCCCACCGGACTGCTGCTCGCGCTGGTCCAACTCCCCGTCACCTGGCTGGCGATAGCGCTCTACGAGCACACGGCCCGGCGCCGCGTCGACCCCCTCGCGGACCGCATCCGCAAGCAGGCCGAACTGGACGCCAGACGGGAGGCGGCACGGTGACCGCGCCGACGACACCGACCGTGGTGACGGCGATGACCGGCTTCAGGGATTCCTCGCAGACGATGTCGCTGGTGGCGTTCTCCACCGTCGCCACGATCACCCTCCTGCTGTGTGTGATGACGGGCCCGGACCGCGACGACCTCGACGAGTTCTACACGGGGTACGGTTCCCTCTCCCCCCTGCGCAACGGCCTTGCCATAGCGGGCGATTACATCTCCGCGGCGAGCGTGCTGGGCACGGGCGGGGTGATCGCGCTGTGCGGCTACGACGGAGTGGTCCTCGCGCTGAGCACAGCCCTGTCCCTGATGCTGCTGATGTTCCTGCTGGCCGAACCGCTGCGCAACGCGGGCCGGTTCACGATGGGCGACGCGCTCGGCCGCCGTATGCCGGGACGGTCCGTACGTATCGTCGCGTGCGCGGTGACCATCATCGCGCTGCTGCCGCTGATGCTGGTCCAACTCGCGGGCGCGGGGCAGCTGTTGGCGTTCATCCTCGGCTTCTCCAGTGACTTCCTCCAGACCGGCTGCATCATCGGCCTGGGCGCGCTGATGATCAGCTACGCGGCGATCGGCGGCATGAAGGGCACCGCCCTCATCCAGATCCTGAAGATCGTGATGCTGCTCGGTTCGGGAACGGTGATCGCCGTGCTCGTTCTGAACCGTTTCCACTGGGACCTGGGCGCCTTCTTCGACACGGCGGCCGAGCGGAGCGGGGTCGGTTCGTCCTTCCTCCACTCGGGACTCGAGTTCGCCGGTGGCCCAAGTCCCCGGCTGGACATGATCAGTTCGCAGCTGACGGTCGTCCTCGGCGGCGCCTGTCTCCCGCACATCACGATGCGCATGTACACGGCGTCGAGCGCCCGGCAGGTGCGGCGGTCGATGTCGTGGGCGGTGTCGAGCGTGGCGCTGTTCGTGGTGATCGTGACGGTCGTCGGGTTCGGTGCCACGGCGCTGATCGGCCGGGCGGCGATCGCGCAGGCCGACCCGCAGGGCAACACGGCCTATCTGCTGGGCTCGCGGGCGGTGTTCGGCGCGGGCATGTCGGCGACGGAGACCCTCCTGTTCACCACCGTCACCACGGCCGTCTTCCTGACCCTGCTCGCCTCGGTCGCCGGGATGATCCTCGCCTGCGCCAACTCCCTCGCCCACGACGTCTTCGCGACCCGCGTCCAGGAGATGCCGGTCCACCGCGAGATGACACTGGCCCGCTACTCGGCGCTGGCGGTGGGCGTTCCGGCGATCCTGCTCGCGACACTGGTCCAGCACCGGGGCCTGCAACCCCTGGTGACCCTGTCCTTCTGCCTGGGCGCCTCGGCCATACTGCCCGCCCTCGTCTACAGCCTCTTCTGGCGCCGCTACACCCGAACGGGCCTGCTCAGCACGCTCATTGGCGGCACGCTCTCCGTGCTGGTGCTGATGCCGGGCACGAACCTGGTCTCCGGTTCGGCCACCGCCGCCTTCCCTCACGCCGACTTCAACTGGTTCCCGTTCACGACGACAGGACTCGTCACGATCCCCCTCGGCTTCGCCTTCGGCTGGCTCGGCACGGTCGCCTCGGGCCGGGCGAAGGAGGAGGAACAGCGCCGGCGGTACGAGGCGATGGAGGGCTGGATCCTGGCGGGCGCGGTGCGCAGGGGCGAAGGATAAACAGAACGCAGGGGCGAAGGATGACCGACGACAAAGCTTCGCATGACCGGTGTTATAGCCGTGCATGACTCGTTCTTTGCCACACCACCACCGCGACTCCCGCTGTTCACCGCTCCTTTTCAGACTCTGCACGTCCGAGCGTGAAGGTCCCTGCATTCCAGCGGGAGTTGAACATGAGCCACGGCCACAGTCACGGCGACCACGGTCACCACCACCATCACCACCACGGGGACGGGGACGCCGGCTCGCTGCCGCCCGCCCTCGACACGTCGGTACCGGACGAGGAGTTGACGCCCAGTCAGCTGTCGCGAAGAGGCATGCTGCGCCGAACGGGCCTGCTCGGCGCGGGACTTGCGGCGGGCAGCGTGCTCGCCGGCGCGGGGGAGGCAGCCGCGTCGGTGCAGGAGCACACGGCCAAGTCGTCGAAGGGCAACGGCGGTTACCTGTGGCTGGCCGGCGACCACCACATCCACACGCAGTACAGCAGCGACGCGAAGTACCGGGTCATCGACCACGTACGCCAGGCGAACGCGCACGGCCTGGACTGGATGGTCATCACCGACCACGGCAGCGTCGCACACGCCAAGATCGGTGTGGAGAAGGTCAATCCGGACATCGTCGACGCCCGTGACAAGACCGAGGACACCCTCGTCTTCCAGGGCCTGGAGTGGAACATCCCGGGCGCCGAGCACGGCACGGTCTTCGTGCACCCCGGCTCCAACGAGGTCGCCGTGCTCAAGGAGTTCGAGAACTCCTTCGACGGCAGCGTCAACAACGCGAGCGGCAACTCGCCCGCCAACGAGGCCCTCGCCATCGCGGGCATCAACTTCCTCGCCGACCAGGTCCGCCGCCGCAAGGTCAAGGACGCCCTCTTCCTCGCCAACCACCCGGCGCGCAAGGGCATCGACTCCCCGCACGAGATCCGCGGCTGGCGCGACGCGCAGCCCACGATCGCCGTCGGCATGGAGGGCGCCCCCGGCCACCAGGCGGGCGGCATCCCGAAGCCGAACGGCCCGGGCAGCGGACGCGGCATCTACGACAACAGCCCCAGCGCCGACTCCTTCGCCGGTTACCCGCTGGAGAGTTACCGCACCTGGGGCGGCTTCGACTGGATGACCGCCACGGTCGGCGGCCTGTGGGACAGCCTCCTCGCCGAGGGCAAGCCCTGGTGGATCACCGCCAACTCCGACTCCCACAACGTCTACGCGGACACCGCCCTGCGCGGCCCCGGCGGCGACTTCAACGCCAACGGCCGCTACGAGGACCCCATCTACAGCGGCGGCATCAGCCTCACAGACACCGACTTCTGGCCCGGCCAGTACTCCCGCACCCACGTCGGCGCGACCTCGTTCGCCTACAAGGCGGTCATGGACGGCATCCGCGCGGGCCGCGTCTGGGTCGACCACGGCGGCCTGATCAGCGGCCTCGACGCCCGCCTCTCCTACGGCGGCCGCGAGGTCACCCTCGGCGGCGCACTGCACGTCCGCCGAGGCGCCCAGGTCGACCTGGTCATCAAGATCAGCCTGTCCAACGGCCCCAACTGGGCCCAGTTCCAACCCACTCTGGCCCGAGTCGACGTCATCCAGGGCGATGTCACAGGCCCGGTAGCGGACAAGGACACCTTCTCCACCCCGAGCACGAAGGTCGTCAAGTCCTTCGAGGTCGACAAGTCGTCGGGCACCGTCCGCCTCACGTACTCCCTCGGCCGCCTGGACAAGCCGGTCTACGTCCGCCTCCGCGGCACCGACGGCAACCGCTCCGCCGTAGGCGTCAACGGCGCGGCCGTAGACCCCGCAGGCCCCGCGATGGACGTCCTCGGCGACGCCGACCCGTGGAAGGACCTCTGGTTCTACTCCAACCCCATGTGGGTCCTCCCCGCATGACCACGTCCTACGACCCGTCCGGCGTCCACCCCGTCCTGGGGCTGGACGCCGGCACGACGACCCTCCGCGAGGCCGACCACCTCATCCGCGACCTCATGACCACACTCGCGCTACCGTCGGGCACGGTCGCCTGCACCCACCTGATCCGGACGGACACGCGCAGAGGAACGGCCGTATCCCTGGAGTTGCCGGATGCCGGGGCGGCGGAGAAGGCGTGGCAACGGCTGACGGAGTCGGATACACAC
Organism: Streptomyces xylophagus; assembly: GCF_000716435.1. Lineage (GTDB taxonomy): Bacteria > Actinomycetota > Actinomycetes > Streptomycetales > Streptomycetaceae > Streptomyces > Streptomyces xylophagus. The sequence continues at coordinate 116,619 of NZ_JNWO01000032.1, read as the reverse complement.
CTGGGCGATCACGAAGCCGCCGCCCAGGCCGCCACCGAGCACACCGCCCGCCGCTCGGGCCGAGCGGTCCTGTTCCCCGGCGCGGAACTCCTCACGGGGACGATCCCCCTGTCCGACCTACTCGAACTGACGGCGATCGACCGAGTGATCGTGGTCGGCGCGACATCGGGCGAGACCCCGGACCCCGTCACCCCCGTACACACCCAGGACCACGTACGCCCGGAATGGCGCGAGGGCCACCTGGTACTGGCCCTGGTCCCGGCAGCGGCCAACACCCTGGCCCCGTTCGAGGTCCCCAACCCGACCCCGTGCTGCGCAGATCACCCGTGACTTAGAACGCCGGACGCCTGTCCCCACCTCAGGGGCGCGGGGAACTGCGCGACCAGCCCCCACCGGCCTGCACATGACCACAACCGCGCCCCTCCTTCACTCGGCCGCCGCCCGCCCGGTAAGCGCAGTCAAACTACTCCGCACATGATCCATATGCGCCTGTACGTCGTCCCATGTCTCCCCGTGCTCACGCAGCACCCGCTCGGTATCGCGGGCAACCCGCTCCGCCCGCACCCGCGCCTCCGCCACCACCTCCGCAGCCCGCTCCCCCGCCTCCTCCTGCCGCCGCCGATCCGACAACTCCGCGTCAGCGAAGGCCTGTTGAGCCTCGACCAACGCAGCCTCCGCCCGCGCCACCCGCTCGGCGCACTGCGCGTCCAGGGCAACAGCACGCTCCTCCGCGAAGCGCTCCGCCTCCGCCCACCGCTCCGCATGCTCCTTCGCCTGCTCCCCCAACATCCCGGCGGTCCGCTGCCGCACCTCACGCAACGCGGCCAGCGCCTCCGTACGCCCCTCCTTCACCTCCCGCCGAGCGCCGATGCGCATGTCGTCGGCCTCGGCACGAGCCGCGAGGAGCCGCTGACGGGCACGTTCCTCGACCTCCGCACGGAGCGCGTCCGCGTCATCGCGCGCCGCCTGAAGCACGCTCGCGGCGCGCGCCTCGGCCCGCGCGACCTCTTCCCGCGCCGCGAGCCGCGCGGACTCCCGTACGGCGGCGGCCTCTTCCTCCCCCAGCTCGAACAGCCGCCGCGCCCGCTCCCCGAGCGTCTCGTACGTCTGCGGGGCGAGCCCTGCCACCGTCTCCCGCAGCCGCTCGGCGTCCGCCTCCATGTCCTTGGCCAATACGGTCAGCCGCGCGGCCCGTTCCCAGGCGGCGTCCCGGTGCTGCGAGAGCGCCGCCGCGTATGCGTCGACCTGGTCGGGGCGGTAGCCGCGCCCCCGTACTGCCACGAAGCCACGTGACGACACCGACGCGCTGCTCATCCTGGAACCCCTCTCCACCCGACGGACACGAAATGATGATTTCGCGCATATCTTGATGTATCGGGCATAAGGGTTCATAACGCGACACTCCGCAGACAGGTCACGGGCATCACGCGAACGTGAACGACCACAGGCGCACAAAAGGGCCGGGCCCGATCACGCAACCGGGTCCGGCCCTTCCGTTCAGAAAGCGACTACTACAACAACCCGTCCCACATCTGCTCCAGCAACACGGACCACCAGCTCTCCGGCGATCCCAGCGCCGCCGGATCCAGCGAAGCGAGCTGCGCCTGGAAGTCGACGGTCCACCGGCCCGCCTGCTCCTGGTTGAGCCCGTACCGCAGTCGCCACATCCGGCCGAGCAGCGCCAGACAGCGCGCGAACTCGGGCAGCCCCGTGTTCACGAACTGCGGCGGTACGGGCGCACCGCCCGGCCCCGCCTCCACGGGCACCGCGACGATGTTGGCCGTGCCGTACTGGACGCAGATCGCGCGGCCGAAGTCGCTGCCCATGACGAGGTACGAGCCCGCGTCGGCGGACGGCCGCACCCCGCGCTCCTGCGCGAGTTCGGCCAACGTCGGTACCGGGCGGCCCGGTTGGGCCTGTGCCCAGAAGAACGGGCCCATGTCCATCGGCAGCCCCGCCGCGACCAGCGTGTGCGCCACGATCGGCGGCACACCCTGCCGGGACACGGCCGCCTGCTCGAACCGGAACACACCCGGCCCGAAGGCGCCCGCCAGTTCCTGCGCGATCGCCTCCGGCGGGATCGGCGGAGTCGACTGCACCGGCGGCAACGGCGCCCGCACCGGGGCGAGTCGGGCCGGCCCGTCGGCGACCTGGTGCAACTCGCCCTGGTGGGTGAGGAGTTCCCGCATCCCCTGCTGCCGGCTCGCGTGATCCGTGCCGTACGGCGCGATGCTCGCGATGCGGGCCTGCGGCCACTGTTCGCGGATCATCCGCGCGCAGTAGGCACCCGGGAGCTCACACGACTCCAACTCCGTGTGCAGTTCCAGGACTTGGTCCGGCGGGATGTTCATGCCCCGCAGCTCGTGGAAGATCTGCCACTCCGGATGCGGCGTCCCCGGCGCGGACCGCCGGATCAGCTGCTGCTCGGAACCGTCCGGCGCGCGGTACCGCAACACGGCCTGATATCCCGGCCCTACGGTCGGCTGCCCCTGCTGCGGATAACCGTAGGCAGGCTGCTGCTGACCCGGGAAGGGCTGCCCCGGCGCCGGCATGGCGTGTCCCTGCCCGGGCATCGGCTGCCCCGGAGGCGCCATCGCACCGGGCGGCACCGCACCCGGAGGCATCCCGGGCGCCCCCAACGCACCGGGCGCACCCGGGAATTGCGGCGCCGGAGGCACCCCGGGCCCACCCACCGGAGGCGCGGCCAACACGGTCTCCGCGTGGTGTACGGCACCGGGGGCGCCGCCCTGCGAACCGGGGGCACCGGGCATCGCGGGGGCGTTCGGCGCCTGCGGCGCGCCGGGTCCACCGGGCGTGCCGGGAACGCCGACGGCACCGGGCGCACGCGGCACACCAGGGGCACCGGGCGCCTGCGGAGCACCCGGACCCGCAGGCCCCCTCTGCCCCGGGTCGGCAAGCATCGTCGCCGCATGGTCAAACCCACCCGGAGGCGGACCACCGGGAGTGTTCGGCGCACCAGGCGGGCCAGGCGGCTGCGGCGCACCGGGACCGGCACCGGCCGCCCCCTCCGGCCCCTCCGGACCAAGCGCCGAGACCATCTGCGTCGCCACATACCCACCGGGCGGCGGCGGAGGCGAGCCAGGCGCACCGCCCGGCCGCGCACCCGGCGTCCCCGGCGCACCCGGCGGCGGAGGCGTGACCGAACCGCCACCCCGCGCCCGGCGCGGCGGAGGCGCCGCCTTGCTGGTGGCGGCATCGGCGATGTCCTCGGCGTTGGACGCGAGCGCCCGCCCCGGCACACCGGGCCCACCGGGAGGAGGCGGCACGTTACCGGCACCGCCCGGCCCCTGCGGATACCCGTAGGCGGACGACCCCGGCGAGGGCGCACCCTGCGGACCACCGGGCGGAGGCGGACCCCCCGGAGCACCCGCCCCTTGGGGATACCCGTACGACGACGGGCCCGGAGAAGACGCACCCTGCGGACCACCCGGAGGCGGCGGCGGACCACCCGGAGCGCCAGCCCCCTGGGGATACCCGTACGACGACGAACCCGGCGAAGACACACCCTGCGGACCACCCGGAGGCGGCGGGGTACCCGGAGCACCCTGCCCCTGCCCCTGCCCCTGGGGATACCCGTAGGTCGACGGACCACCAGGCCCCTGAGCCCCCTGGCCCTGCGGATAACCGTACGGACGCGGCGTATTGCCCTGCACCGCGCCGGGCCCATCACCAGGTCCACCGCCCGGCCCCCGCGAACCCCCCACCCCACCACCGGCGTTGGGCTCCCCCATCGCCGGTGCCACTGCTGTGGGCGGGAGTTGGCTGCCGCCGGACATCAGGGCGGTCTCGGCATCGGCCGGGGTCTTGTCGGCGGGCTCGTTCAGCGGCGGAGCGAACACGGTCGCGGGCAGCGGTACCGAACGGTCCTCGCCGGCATCCGCGTTGGTGTCGGTCCCCGCCCAGGGAGTGGCCCCGGCAGGCACGCCGTGCGCGTCCTGCGCCCCGGACCCACCGGCGTCCGGCCACGCCGGAGAAGTCGGCACCCCGGCCTGCGTCTCCGGCAGCGAACGGGCGGCCGGAGCGGAAATCGAAGCGGCAGCCGGAGCCGATGGCGATGGCGATGGCGATAGCGATGGCGATGGCGATGGCGATGGCGATGGCGATAGCGCAACTCCCGCGCCCCCGACCGACGTTCCCGCTCCCCGCCGATCCGGAATCCCCAGCTTGTCCGCCGCCTCCTGCAACCACTCCGGCGGACTCAACAGGAACGAGGTCTGGTTCAGGTCCACCCGCGCGGAAGCGACCGGTACCGCGTCGGCGACCTCGTCGGCGCGGCCGTACTCCTCCTCGTAACGGCGGATGACCTCACCCACCGGCAGCGCGGGCCACAGCGTGGCCTCGCCGCTGTCGCGGGCGAGCACCAGCCGCTGCGCGCCGCCGTCCGAACGCGGCCCGTCGGCGCGGTCCTCGGCCCAGACCACGAAGCCGAGTTCGAACTCCCGCACCCGCACCTCGCGATGCTGGTACGACGGCACATCGCCGTTGATCCATTCCTCGGCGCGCTCCTGCGCCTGCGCGAAGGTCACCATCGTTCAGTTCACTCCCCCACCGAAGCCGCGGAAGCGGAGGACGACGTGGCCGCCACCGGCACCGACCGCGCGAACCCGCCGTCCACCATCAGATTCGCCACCGTCTCCAACTCCGGTGGATTTCCCGCGAGTCGGCCGAGGAACTGGTCGAAGTCGTCCCCGACGGGCAGCAGCAGCCGCTCCACGCGGGCGGCCGGTGCCCAGGACGGGTCGACGTCGCGGGCGTCGTCGTAGGCGCAGAACCACACGGAACCGATCCGCTGGCCCTTGACCTTCACGGCGAGCAGGCCGCCCTGGACGAAACCAACACCCAGGTAGTCCTTGGTGAGATGGTCGCGCAGGCATTTGTTGACGTAGACGAGGTCGTTGACGGCCGCCTCGTCGCGCACCGTGAAGAACGGCTGGTCGATGAGCAGCCCCAACTCGGCGTCCAGCGCGGCGCCGACGGGCGCGCTGCCGCCGGCCGCCTTGAGGAACGACCGGTAGGCGCCGGGGAGTCGGTAGCCGAGGTCCTCCTCGACGCCCTGCACCTGCGCCTCGGTCACGGCCACCGTCGACTTCGGGAGCCCGAAGTGGGCGGGGCGGGTCTCCTGGAGCGGGCGGGTACCGCGCTTGGTGTGGTCGACGGCCGCCGTGGCGATCCCGCCGTGGTGCCGCAGCAGCGCCTTCACGTCCACGGGGACGAGTTCGAGGCGCCGGGTGCCGACCACGTGGTGCCAGGTCCAGCCGTGCGGGGTGGCCACCGCGGGCACCGTGTCCCACAGTTCGTGACCGGTCGCGGCGAGGGCCGCGTTCGCCGACACGTAGTCCGTCAGGCGCAGTTCGTCGACGCCGAAGCCCTCCGGCGGCTCGGCGATCTCCGCGGCCGCGCGGGCGTACGGCGAGAACTCGGGGTAGCCGTGCTCGTCCATCCGCACCCCTCTGGGGTGACGGGCCGCCCGGACCGGGTCCGGGAAGTGCACGACCTGCCCGGCGTAGGCCGCGTTCGGTGGCGCGGCTTGTTGCCCGAGCCGACCTGTCGTCATGGCGGTTGCCCCCTGCGGCATTCAGTACGACCCACAGCGGCCAAATATCCAACTTGACCTGCTGTGCCCCGTATCGACTGTCTCGTCTTGTCGACGTCTTCGTTCGGCTGTCTCCACGCGTCGACCGCGTGGGCCGACCGCGCGGATCGCGGTGCGGACAGCCTATGCGGTACGGCGACACCGGTCACCGGCGGCGGTCGGCCGGGCCCCCTCTTCCGTGACCAGCCGTCACCCCGCCGTGACAGCCCGCCGAAGCCCGGGCGTGTCGCGGCGCCCCAGCTACCGCACCAGGCACGGCATTTGGCACTCTGTGTCCTTCCGGGGGATGCTCGGGAGGGGATGACGATCATGAACGCGACACAGACGGGGCCGCACACCGGGGCGCACACCGGGCCGTCCGGCGACCCACGGGTCGGCTGGAGCGCCACCGGGGCGGCCCACGCGCCCGCCCTCAACCACCGCCGTGACGGCATACTTCCGACCGTCGCCGCCGCCCTCTCCGTACGCGGCGAAACCCTCACCGGCACAGCCGCCCGCAGCGACCAGGCACCCGCCCTGCACCCACTCGTGCAGGACTTCCTCGACACCCTCACCAGCGCCCAGCGCGACCGTTTCACCGGCCGCTGCGCCGAGGCGATCTTGATCTCCCGCCACATCGCCGCCGCCGACGCCGAGCGCAGCAAGCGCGCCGCGCGCAAGCCGATGACCAGCGGCGAGGCCCGCAAGACCCTCAAGCAGGCCAAGCTCACCGCCCGCCGCATCCGCGAGGACGGCGACCCCCTGCACGGCAGCTTCGCCACACCCTGCCGGGCCTGCGCAGCCCTGAGCGCCCACTTCGGCGTCCGCGTCGTGGACCCCACGACGGAAAACGGCTGACACCCCCCTCTCCGCACGAAGCAGCACCAGCACGCATCCCATGTCGCCGACGATCGAAGGGCAGATGCAAGCCGACCGCCACTCCTCCACGCGCTTCTCCGTACCCGTGGACGCCGCCCTGCGCGCCGCCGGCTGGCAGCCCGGCCGCTGGGACATAAAACAGGCCGAGATCTGGGCGGACACCCTGCGCGACCACACCTCCCCCGCCGGCCACCAGCACGCCGTCTTCCCGGCGGCCGTAGAGGTCTGGGCCGAATTCGGCGGCCTGCACATCACACCCCCCGGCCCCGGCCGCCAGATCGCCCCCGCGGCCCTCCACCTGGACCCCCTGCACGGCCTCCACATGGCCCGCACCCTCGGCGACCTCGGCCGCGCCCTGGACACCGACGTCAGCCCCTTGGGCGAGGAACCCGACACCCAGTCCCTCCTAGCCATCGACACCGAGGGCCGCGTCTACGCCCTGGACCACACCGGCGACTGGTACCTGGGCCCCGACATCGACCAGGCCCTCGCCGCACTGATTTCAGGCATAGAACCGGTACGGCTGACGGCGGGCTGACCCGCGACAGACAGGCTTCCACCACCGAGACGGCCGTAGGACCGTGAGCGGCGTCCGAAGCCGGGACCGTCAGCCGCGTACGGCGAGAAGGGGCCGCGTCGGGGGGTGTCCGCCCGCAGCGGTTGGCGCGTCAACACGGCCGAGTTGGTAAGCGACCGATTCCGCGCCGTTCCGAGGACGGATACCCCCCGACGCGGCCCCGACCCACCACCGAACCGCAGGCGACCCACCCACGGCCGACCGCAGCCTCAAACCGCCGGAATAACCGCCGAAACCCGAAACCCACCCGCATCCGTAGGCCCCGAAACAAACACCCCGCCCAACGCAAGCACCCGCTCCCGCATCCCCACCAGCCCGTTCCCCCCGGACGGAAGCCCCGCAGCCGAAGCAGACGCAAGCTCGGGCGGCGGTTCGTTCTCGACCTGCATAGCGATCTCCGACACCCGGTGCGCAAGCCGCACATGCGTCTTCGCGCCCGCCGCGTGCTTGTGGACGTTGGTCAACGCCTCCTGGACCACCCGGTACGCGGTCTGCTCGATCTCCGCCGCGTACGACCGGCTCACCCCCTCCACCGACAGGTCGACAACCATCCCGGCCGCCGCGGACTGCCCCAGCAACTCGTCCACGTCCGACAGACAGGGCCCGTCACCCGCGCCCACGGCGCCCTCGTCACCCACGGCCCGAGAGGCCGCCGCGGCGGCAGCCACCCCCACCGCGACCAGCGGCACGGCGGCCCGCTCCCGCACACCCGCCCCGTCCCCGCTCCGCAGCACCCCGAGCATCTCCCGCAACTCGGTGAGCGCCTGCCGCCCCATATCCCCAACCAGGGCAGCGTTCTTGACGGCCTTCTCCGGATCCTTCCGGGCAACGGCCTGAAGAGCGGCAGCATGCACAACCATCAGACTCACCCGATGCGCGACGACGTCATGCATCTCCCGAGCGATCCGGGTCCGCTCCTCACCCCGCGCCCACTCCGCCCGCTCCTCGGCGCGCTCGGCAAGGAGTTGGAGTTCCCGCTCCAAGCTGTCCGCCCGTTCCCGAAGGCTCTCCATCAACCGTCGCCGCGCACCCACGTACAGCCCGAGCAGCACGGGCGGCGCGGTCATCCCGACCGCGGTGGTGATCGAGGCGAACGGAACGAACCAGTCCCCCAGTTCCCACGTCCCCCGCTGCATGTCCTGCCGTACCCGCACGAACATGACGATCAGCATCCCGAGGAACGACATCCCGGCCAGCGACCCGATGATCCGGCGCGGCAGTTCGGACGCGGCGAGGGTGTACAGCCCCACGATGCCCATCAGGTAGCCCATCTGGGCCGGGGTGATGGCGATAGAAACAAGGACAACGGCGATCGGCCACTTCCGCCGGACGATCAGCGCGGACCCGGCCAGCACCCCGAACACGACACCCACGGCCGCCGGAACCCCCGCGTCCCGAGCGAACCGCACCCCTTCCGCACCGCACTCCGCCGCGGACACCACCGCGAGCACCGCGTCCAGCACCGCACTACGCCACCTGGTCCACCACCACGGCCCTCCCCGAGCCGTGGCATGGTCTTCCCCCGTCGTGGTCATGCCTCCAGCCTACGGGCGTTCAGGCCCGCTTTTCCGGCGAGTTTCCGCGACTGGCCTACACCACAGCGCGTAATCGAACAGCCACGAAACCGATCACCCACGACAAGTACCGTCGCACGGAGGGCATCCGGTACGGCATAGTGTTCTGTGCCCACTCGGCGACCAGGCTAAATGTCCGGTTCTCACGAGTTTGATCCCCCGTGGTGTAATTGGCAGCACCGTGGCTTTTGGTGCCATTTGTCCGGGTTCGAGTCCTGGCGGGGGAGCAAAACCCGATCGCAACTGAGCGACAACGGATCGACGACTGATCGGCAACGGAGCAACCCCCTCCCCCAGCACCCCACTTCAGGCCCTGACAGCACTGTCAGGGCCTACTCTCATGTCCCCCATGAAACGCCCCGGTATCCTGCGAATGTCCACCCCCCAGCATTCCGAAGCCGAAGGGCAAACCCGTGAGCGCCATTCGCCCGGCAGCCGTCGTCGTCCTCGCAGCGGGTGAGGGCACCCGTATGAAGTCGGCCACACCGAAGGTCCTGCACGAGATCTGTGGCCGGACCCTCGTCGGTCATGTGCTGGCCGCCGCCCGCGAGTTGGAGCCGGAGAACCTGGCCGTCGTCGTGGGCCACGCCCGCGAGAAGGTGACCGCGCACCTCGGCGAGACCGACCCCGGCGTACGGACCGCGGTCCAGGCGGAGCAGAACGGCACGGGCCACGCCGTACGCATGGCACTCGAAGAGCTCGGCACAGTCGACGGCACCGTCGTGGTCGTCTGCGGCGACACCCCCCTCCTCCGCGGCGAGACCCTGCGCGCCCTCACCGCCAACCACACCGCCGACGGCAACGCGGTGACCGTGCTCACCGCCGAGGTCCCGGACGCGACCGGCTACGGCCGTATCGTCCGCGACGGCGCCTCCGGTGCGGTGACCGCGATCGTCGAGCACAAGGACGCGTCCGACTCGCAGCGGGCGATCCGTGAGATCAACTCCGGAGTCTTCGCGTTCGACGGGCAGTTGCTCGCGGACGCGCTCGGCAAGGTCAGGACCGACAACAGCCAGGGCGAGGAGTACCTCACCGACGTCCTCGGCATCCTGCGCGAGGCCGGGCACCGAGTCGGCGCCTCCGTCGCGGGCGACCACCGCGAGATCGCCGGCATCAACAACCGCGTACAGCTCTCCGAGGCGCGCCGCATCCTCAACGACCGGCTGCTGACCGAGGCCATGCTCGGCGGCGTGACGGTCATCGACCCGGCGACGACCTGGATCGACGTCGACGTCACCTTCGGCCAGGACGCGATCGTCCACCCCGGCACCCAACTGCACGGCACCACGCACATCGGCGAGGGTGCCGAGGTCGGCCCCAACAGCCGCCTGAAAGACACCACGGTCGAGGCGGGCGCCCGGGTCGACAACACAGTCGCGGACGGCGCGCACGTCGGAGCGCAGGCGACCGTCGGACCGTACGCCTATCTCCGTCCCGGTACCCGCCTCGGCGCGAAGGGCAAGATCGGGACGTACGTCGAGACGAAGAACGCGGCCATCGGCGAGGGCACGAAGGTCCCGCACCTCTCCTACGTCGGGGACGCGACGATCGGCGAATACACCAACATCGGAGCGGCAAGCGTGTTCGTCAACTACGACGGACAGGACAAACACCACACCACCGTCGGATCGCATTGCCGTACGGGTTCGGACAATATGTTTGTGGCACCTGTCACGGTCGGGGACGGCGCGTACACCGCCGCCGGCTCCGTGATCACGAAGGACGTACCGCCCGGTTCGCTGGCCGTGGCCCGTGGCCAGCAGCGGAATATCGAGGGCTGGGTGGCCCGCAAGCGTCCGGGGAGCGCGGCGGCGAAGGCCGCGGAAACGGCTTCCAGGCAGGCCGAGAGCGAGAACTGACCGGAAACGGACGCGTCGAACACGGCGTACCGTGATAAACGCACACCCAGTTGAATGACCTCTGAGGAGACAGTGCTGTGACCGGGATCAAGACGACCGGCGAGAAGAAGATGATGTTCTTCTCCGGCCGCGCCCACCCCGAGCTTGCCAAGGAGGTCGCCCAGCAGCTGGGTGTCGGGGTCGTCCCGACCAAGGCCTTCGACTTCGCGAACGGCGAGATCTACGTCCGTTTCGAGGAGTCGGTGCGCGGGGCGGACTGTTTCGTGATCCAGAGCCACACGGCTCCGATCAACCAGTGGGTCATGGAGCAGCTCATCATGATCGACGCGCTGAAGCGCGCGTCGGCCCGCTCCATCACGGTGATCGTGCCGTTCTACGGCTATGCCCGGCAGGACAAGAAGCACCGCGGCCGTGAGCCGATCTCGGCCCGGCTGATCGCGGACCTGATGAAGACGGCGGGTGCGCACCGCATCCTCACCGTCGACCTGCACACCGACCAGATCCAGGGCTTCTTCGACGGCCCCGTGGATCATCTCTTCGCCCTCCCGCTCCTCGCGGACTACGTGGGCAGCAAGGTCGACCGCAGCAAGCTGACCGTCGTCTCCCCTGACGCCGGCCGCGTGCGCGTCGCCGACCGCTGGTGCGACCGCCTGGGCGCGCCCCTGGCGATCGTGCACAAGCGGCGCGACAAGGACGTGGCGAACCAGGTGACCGTCCACGAGGTCGTCGGCGAGGTCAAGGGCCGCGTCTGTGTCCTGGTCGACGACATGATCGACACCGGCGGCACGATCTGCGCCGCCGCGGACGCCCTGTTCGCGCACGGCGCGGAGGACGTCATCGTGACGGCCACGCACGGCGTGCTCTCCGGCCCCGCCGCCGACCGCCTGAAGAACTCCCGCGTCAGCGAGTTCGTCCTCACGGACACCCTCCCCACCCCGGGCGAGGTCGGCGCCGACCTCGACAAGATCACGGTCCTGTCGATCGCCCCGACCATCGCCAGCGCGGTCCGCGAGGTCTTCGAGGACGGCTCGGTGACAAGCCTCTTCGACGAACACTGACACCGGACGTCGTAGATCGATTTCTGTTACGGCCTCCCCGCCGAGTAAGCTGCCACAGTTGCTCGGCGAGGGAGGCCGTACCGGTATTCGGGTACGGCGGTCCGTTATCGACGCGCTCTTCGTAGCAGGCCGATGTTCGGCCGGGTGACCACCTTCCCCGACTGTTCTACGAGGAGTGACCATGGCCGACGTCAAGCTCACCGCCGAGACCCGCACCGAGTTCGGCAAGGGTGCCGCCCGCCGTATCCGCCGTGACAAGAAGGTTCCCGCCGTGGTCTACGGCCACGGTGTGGACCCGCTGCACGTCACGCTGCCGGGCCACGAGCTGCAGCTCGCCCTGCGTACCCCGAACGTCCTGCTGACCCTGGACATCGAGGGCAAGACCCAGCTCGCCATCCCGAAGGCCGTCCAGCGTGACGCCATCAAGGGCTACCTGGAGCACGTCGACCTGCTCACCGTGAAGAGCGGCGAGAAGGTCACCGTCGAGGTCTACGTCCACACCGAGGGCGAGCTGGCCCCGGGCTCCTTCCTGCTGGAGCACGTGCTCAGCACGATCACCGTCGAGGCCGAGGCCACGCACATCCCCGAGTCGGTCACCGTGTCCATCGCGGGCCTGGAGGCCGGTGCCTCCATCGCCGCCAAGGACATCCCGCTCCCCAAGGGCACCACGCTGGCGATCGACGAGGACGCGGTCGTCCTCCAGGTCCTGGCCGCCCAGGCGGAGGAGGCGTCGGCCGACGCCGAGGCCGAGGGCACCGAGGCCTGATCCTCACCTTCACCACTGTGTCAGCCGCTGTTCCCGTCCGTCAGGCTCGGGAACAGCGGCTGGCGCGTATCAAGGAGAGATGGACGTGACGACCGACGCGAATGCCCCCTGGCTGATCGTGGGACTCGGCAACCCCGGCCCCGAGTACACGAACAACCGCCACAACGTGGGCTTCATGGTGGCCGATCTGCTGGCCGAGCGGATCGGCGGGAAGTTCAAGCGGGCCGGCAAGGCGCAGGCGCAGGTCCTGGAGGGCCGGATCGGTGCGCCGGGTCCGGCGAGCCGCCGGGTCGTGCTGGTGAAGCCGACGTCGTACATGAACCTGTCGGGCGGCCCGGTCAACGCGCTGCGCGACTTCTACAAGGTGCCGCTCGCGAACGTCGTCGCCGTGCACGACGAGCTGGACATCGACTACGGCACCCTCCGGCTCAAGCTTGGCGGCGGCGACAACGGCCACAACGGCCTGAAGTCGATGACCAAGGCGATGGGCCCGGACTACCACCGGGTGCGGTTCGGGATCGGGCGCCCGCCGGGCCGTATGCAGGTCGCCGACTTCGTGCTGAAGGACTTCTCGTCCACCGAGCGCAAGGAACTCGACTTCCTCGTGGACCGCGCCACCGACTCGGTGGAGTGTCTGGTGAGCGAGGGCCTGGAGCGGGCGCAGAGCGCGTACAACTCCTGACTTGACCGACTTGTCGGTCACCGGAGTTGACCGCGTGTGCGGGTATGGCCAATGATCCCCGCCATGAACTTCGGACGGCTCGCGGCGATGGGCACGGTCACCGTGCTGATCCTGATCGCCGGGGTGTGGGGTTCCTGGCCGACCGCGCACAACGTGATGCTCACCAAGGGCCGCGAGAGCGGCACGATCGAGGTCACCGCGTGCGGCGACGACACCTGCACCGGGCCGTACACCCCGGTCTCGACGGGGTCGAAGGCCCGCGCCAGGGTCGTCATCGAGCACACGGTCGCGGTGAAGAAGGGCCAGACGTACGCCGTGGTCGTGAAGCCCGGCACCGACGAGGTCATGCGCTCCGGCCCCGCCGGCGTCCTCTACGCCTGGGTCCCCCTCGGCGGCGCCCTCCTGCTGGCCTCGGTGGTCGTCGCGGGCGGCCTGCGTCTGACCCGGGCGGGGTGGGTACTGGCCGGCTCCGGGATCGCCTTGCTGACGGCAGCCTTCGTAGCACTCTGAACGTTCGCAGGACATGAGGGTGCCCCCGAGCTTCTACGACAGCTCGGGGGCACCCTTCGTTTCTCTGCTCTGCTCAGCCGGTGTTGCGCAGGCCCGCCGCCACACCGTTGACGGTGAGGAGCAGGGCCCTGCTCAGCAGCGGGTCGGGCTCGGCGCCGGCCGCCGCCTCGTCGCGCTGGCGCTTGAGGAGGGTGACCTGGAGGTAGGAGATCGGGTCGAGGTAGGCGTCCCGGATGGTGAAGGTCTGCTTCAACACCGGGGTGGCGTCCAGCAGTTCGGCCTCACCGGTGACGCGGAGCACCTCGGCGACGGTCAGATCGTGCTCGGCCCTGATCGTGTCGAAGACGTGCTTCAACTCGTCCGGGACGAGGGTGTCGACGTAGTGCTGGGCGATCCGCAGGTCCGTCTTCGCGAGGGTCATCTCGACGTTGGAGATGAAGTTGCGGAAGAAGTGCCACTGCTCGTGCATCTCGTCGAGCACGGTGTCGAGACCGGCTTCGCGCAGCGCCTTCAACCCTGAACCCACGCCGTACCAGCCGGGCACGATCTGCCGGGACTGGGTCCAGCCGAACACCCACGGGATCGCGCGCAGTCCGTCGAGCGAGACGCCCGAGCCGGGGCGGCGGGAGGGCCGCGAGCCCAGGTGCAGATCGGCGAGCTGGTCCACCGGTGTGGAGGCGAGGAAGTAGGTCGGCAGGTCCGGGTCCTCGACCAGCCTGCGGTAAGCAGCGTGGGCGGCGTCGCTGACCAGGTCCATGGCCGCGTCCCAGCGGGCCAGCGCCTCGTCCGACTGGCGGGGCGAGGTGTGCAGGGCGGAGGCCTGGAGGGTGGCCGCGACCGTCAACTCCAGGTTCTCCCGCGCCAGTGACGGCACCAGATACTTGTCGGAGATGACCTCGCCCTGCTCGGTCACCTTGATCTCGCCTTCCAGCGTGCCCCAGGGCTGAGCGAGGATCGCGTCGTGCGAGGGACCGCCACCGCGGCCGACTGTGCCGCCTCGACCGTGGAAGAGCCGGAGCCGCACGCCGTAGCGGTGGGCCACGTCACGCAGCCGCCGCTGCGCCCGGTGGATCTCCCACTGACTCGTCGTAATACCACCGAACTTGGAGGAGTCCGAGTAACCGAGCATGACCTCCTGGACATCGCCCCGCAGCGCGACCAGGCGCCGGTAGGACGGATCGGAGAGCATGTCTTCGAGGATGGTGTCGGCGGCCTTCAGCTCGTCCGTGGTCTCCAGGAGCGGCACGATGCCGACCTTCGCCCACCCGGCGTGCAGGTCGATCAGCCCGGCCTCGCGGGCGAGCACCGCGGCGGCGAACACGTCGTCGGCGCCCTGGCACATCGAGATGATGTACGACTCGATGACCTCGGGGCCGAAGACCGCGAGCGCCTTCTTGATGGTCTCGAAGACGCCGAGGGTCTTCTCACCGGCCGCGTCGACGGGCGCGGGGGTCGGAGCCAGCGGCCTCCTGGACCGCAGCTCCTTGGCGAGCAGCTTGGCGCGGTACTCGCGGGGCATGTCGGAGTACCGCCAGGACTCCTCGCCGAGCCGGTCGAAGAGCTGGCCCAGCGCGTGGTGGTGGGCGTCCGCGTGCTCGCGTACGTCCATGGTGGCGAGCTGGAGGCCGAACGCGCCGAGCGTGCGGATCGTACGGTCCATGCGGCCGTCGGCGAAGAGGCCGCCGCGGTGGGCGCGCAGCGAGGTCTGGATCAGGGTGAGGTCGTGCAGCAGCTCGGCGGTGCCGAGGTAGTCGCGGCCGGGCTGGTGCGGGGTGCCCTTGGCCAGGCGGCTCTTGGTGTTCTCCAGCTTCTGCCGGATGCAGGTGGCCTTGAGCCGGTAGGGCTCCTCGGCGTTGAGACGCTTGTAGCGGGGGCTGATCTCCGGCAGCCGCTCCAGGTCGGTCTGGAGGGACTCCAGCAGCTCCTCCGTCGCGCCCGTGTAGCGGATGGAGTTGGAGAGGAAGCCGCGCAGCTCGTCGATCGTCTCCAGGGCGTCGTTGATGCCGTGCTCGTGCTGGAGGATCAGGACGTCCCAGGTGACCTGCGGGGTGACGTTCGGGTTGCCGTCGCGGTCGCCGCCGATCCAGGTGCCGAAGGTGAGCGGGCGGGTGTCGTCGGGCAGCTTGACGCCGACGCGCTCCAGCTCGGCCGTGAGGTCCTCGAGGACGTCGCCGACGGCGCCCGCGTGCAGCTCGTCCAGGTAGTAGATGGCGTTGCGGGCCTCGTCGGCCGGTTCCGGGCGTACGACGCGCAGCTCGTCCGTCTGCCACACCAGGTCGATGTTCTCGGCCAGCCGGGTGTCGTAGCGGCGGCGGTCGGAGGCGATGACCGGGGTCTCCAGGAGCGTGGCGATGCGCCGGAGCTTGTTCAGCACGGAACGCCGGGCCGCCTCCGTCGGGTGCGCGGTGAAGACCGGGCGGACGTTGAGGTTCTTGACGGTCTCGCGCAGGTGGTCGGGGTCGGCGTCCTTGAGGCGGTCGGCCGTACGGGCGAGGAGACCGCCCTCGGCGGCACGCCTGGCGCGCAGCTCGCGGCCGCGGTGGACCTGCTCGGTGACGTTGGCCAGGTGGAAGTAGGTGGAGAAGGCGCGCACCAGCTTGGCGGCGGTCTCCAGCTCGGTGCCGCGCAGCAGCTCGGCGGCGGCCTCGCCGTCCTCGCGGGTGAGGCGGCGGACCTTCTCGACCAGTTCGAGCAGCTCGGGGCCCTCCTGCCGGACGAGGGTCTCGCCGAGCAGGTCGCCGAGGCGCCGTATGTCGGCGCGCAGCTCGTTGTTGGTCGTGGTGGCCTGGTCGTCGGCACTGCTCACAGGTGCGGCTCCTTGCAGTGTTTGAAGCTCGTCTGGAGGGAACCCGGACGGCGGTCCCGCGGCGGGCGCCGCATACGGGACGGACATCCGGGAAGAAAACAGAGCGGACCGCGCTGTCCGACCGACACCAAGGATAGGTGTCCACTCTGACGCGCGGTCTCACGGGCTTCGTCCACCGGTCGACGCGCTGCCATACTTACGTTGCCGTAGGTTACGGAACCGTAGGGAAGTACATGCTGAACTGTTGCTGCCCGGCTTCCGCCGTCCGACGCTCCGCCTCCACCTCCGAACCCCACAGGGGACGCCCATGACCACGAGCTCCGATGTGATCGACGACGCCCCGCGGGCGAACGACGACGGCACTCCGCTCCCCGCCGCCACACTCGGCGGCGAGAAGAAGGGGTCGCTGGAACAGATCACTCTTCTCCTCTTCATCACCGTCCCGTTCCTGGCACTGCTCGCGGCGGTGCCGCTGGCGTGGAGCTGGGGCGGGGTGAGCTGGCTGGACCTCGGCCTGCTGGTGTTCTTCTACTACCTCGGCTGCCACGGTGTGACCATCGGCTACCACCGTTACTTCACGCACGGCTCCTTCAAGGCGAAGCGGCCGCTGCGGATCGCCGTCGCGATCGCCGGGTCGATGGCGGTCGAGGGGCCGCTGGTGCGCTGGGTCGCCGACCACCGCAAGCACCACAAGTTCTCCGACGCGGAGGGCGACCCGCATTCGCCGTGGCGCTACGGCGAGACGGTGCCGGCGCTGATCAAGGGTCTGTGGTGGGCGCACATCGCGTGGATGTTCGACGAGGAGCGCACTCCGCAGGACAAGTACGCGCCGGACCTGATCAAGGACCGCACGATCCGGGCCATCTCCCGCCAGTTCATCTTCTGGACGATGCTGTCGCTCGCGCTGCCCCCGCTGATCGGCGGCCTTGCCACGATGTCCTGGTGGGGCGCGTTCACCGGCTTCTTCTGGGGCTCGCTCGTGCGGGTGGCCCTGCTGCACCACGTCACGTGGTCGATCAACTCGATCTGCCACGCGATCGGCAAGCGCCCCTTCAAGTCGCGTGACCGCTCGGGCAACGTGTGGTGGCTGGCGATCCTGTCCTGCGGCGAGTCCTGGCACAACCTGCACCATGCCGACCCGACGTCCGCGCGGCACGGTGTGATGCGCGGCCAGCTGGACTCCTCGGCGCGGATCATCCGCTGGTGCGAGCAACTCGGCTGGGCCTATGACGTGCGCTGGCCGTCACGCTCACGTATCGATTCGCGCCGTATCTCCGGTCCGGACAGCTCTCAGCCCCGGAAGGAGTCGGCGGAGGCGGCATGATTGACGCCGTGGCGACCGATCCCAGCAGTACCCCGAGCAACGAGAAGCCCCGACGCGCGCGCCGCACCCGGATGACGGGAGCGGAGCGCCGGGCCCAACTGCTCGAGGTCGGTCGCACGCTGTTCGCGACGAAGGGGTTCGAGGCCACGTCGGTGGAGGAGATCGCGGCGAAGGCCGGGGTGTCCAAGCCGGTGGTGTACGAGCACTTCGGCGGCAAGGAGGGCCTGTACGCGGTGGTGGTGGACCGCGAGATGCGCCGCCTCCTCGACATGGTGACCAGCTCCCTGACGGCAGGCCACCCCCGCGAACTCTGCGAACAGGCCGCCTTCGCCCTCCTCGACTACATCGAGGAGTACACGGACGGCTTCCGCATCCTGGTCCGCGACTCCCCCATCCCCCAGTCGACGGGCTCCTTCGCGTCCCTCATCTCGGACATCGCGACCCAGGTCGAGGACATCCTCGGCCGCGAGTTCAAGAGCCGCGGCTTCGACGCGAAACTCGCCCCGCTCTACGCCCAGGCCCTGGTCGGCATGGTCGCCCTGACCGGCCAGTGGTGGCTGGACGTCCGCCGCCCGAAGAAGGCGGAGGTGGCGGCCCATCTGGTGAACCTGGCGTGGCACGGGCTGGATGGGCTGGAGGCGAAGCCACATTTGATAGGGCGCCGAAAAAGCTGAACCCGTAAGTGCTGAACCCGTAAGTACGGAGAAAGTGGAGGGGCCCCTGCTGAAGAGCAGGGGCCCCTCCACTGTTGTCGGCGCGTGAAGCCGCGATGCCGACGGGCAAACGCCGGTCAGTCTTCCGGTTCCAGGAACTCCAGCCGGTTGCCGACGGGGTCCTCCGAGTAGAAGCGCCGGTACCCGGGCAGGTCCGCGTCCCAGATGACCTGCGCCCCGTGGGCCTCCAGCCGGGCGGCGTACGCCCCGATGTCGGTGACCAGGAGCCCGGGGTGAGCCTTCCTCGCCGGCCGGAAGTCGACCTCGATCCCCAGATGCAGCTGGACCGCCCCCGCCCCGAACCAGCACCCTCCCCTCGCCGCCAGCACCGGCGGCTTGGGGATCTCGGTCATGCCGAGGGTGTCGACGTAGTAGGCGCGCAGCGCGTCCTCCGACCCCGCCGGAGCCGCCAACTGCACGTGATCCACGGCCGCGAGCATCCGTCACGCCTCCCTGCGGGCCACCGCGAACAACCGCCGGAACGGGAGGACCGTGCCGTACTCCGCCGTCGGGTACGCCTCGCGGAGCAGGTCGCGGTACTCCGTCACGAACGCGTCCCGTGCCTCCGGGTCGTCCGCGAGGGCGGTGAGGGCGGGGCGCAGGCCGGTGCCCTTGACCCAGTCGAGGACGGGGTCGGCGCCGGGGAGGATGTGCTGGTACGTGGTCTGCCAGACGTCGGCCGCGCAGCCGAGGCGGGCCAGGCGGTCGAGGTAGACGCCGGGTGTGTGGACGGAGTCCTCGTGGCGCAGGACCTCGCCCAGCCGGCTCTTCCAGCGGGCGGTTCCGGCGAGTTCGCGCATCAGGGCGTGCAGGGGCGCGTCGATGTTGTCGGGCACCTGGAAGGCGAAGGTGCCGGACGGCGCCAGTGCGGAGACCCAGTCGCCGAACCGGTCCAGGTGCCCCGGGACCCAGTGCAGCGCCGCGTTCGACACGATCAGGTCGTACGTCTCCGTCGGCGTCCAGGTCGTCGCGTCCGCGTGGGCGAAGTCGAGGCTGCCGCCACCGGTGGTGGGGCCGGCGTAGGGCTCGGTCTTCGCCAGCATCTCGGGTGAGTTGTCGTAGCCGGTGATGTGCGCGGTGGGCCAGCGGTCGGCGAGGACGGTGGTCACGTTGCCGGGGCCGCAGCCGAGGTCGGCGATGCGGGGGCGCTCCGCGGGCAGCGCGGTGACCCGGGCCAGCAGGTCGGTGAAGGGGCGGGCGCGGTGGTCGGCGTGGCGGAGGTACTGGGCGGGGTCCCACACGGGCGAGGCGGAAGTCATGACGTACACCTTCCCGCCCCAAGTCTCTCGATGTCAAGAGACTTGAAGTCGAGATACTCGGCATCGATATAGTCGACATCAAGAGACTTCACGTCGACACAACCACTACACTGATCGTCATGGAGGACGAGGTCGATCGGCTTGTCGCAGCGTGGCGCCGGGAGCGCCCCGACCTCGACGTGGAGCCACTTGAGGTGCTCAGCCGGGTGAGCCGGCTGGCCCGGCATCTGGACCGGGCCCGGCGGCTGGCGTTCGCCGAGCACAGCCTGGAACCCTGGGAGTTCGACGTGCTGACGGCGCTCAGGCGCGCGGGCAGCCCCTACCAGCTCTCCCCCGGGCAGCTGTTGACGCAGACCCTGGTCACGTCCGGCACGATGACGAACCGTATCGACCGCCTCGCGAAGAAGGGTCTGGTCGAGCGCCTCCCCGACCCCAGCGACCGCCGGGGTGTGCTGGTCCGGCTCACCGAGGAGGGCCAGGACCGCGCGGACCAGGCCCTGGCCGGCCTGCTCGCCCAGGAGCGCGCGATCCTCGCGGAACTCTCCCGCGCCCAGCGGGGCGAACTGGCCGGGCTGCTACGCCAGTTGACCGCCCCGTTCGACAACATCCCCGGCTAGGTCGACGGGACCCACCCCGGCGCGCCTCGCCAGCGCGACCGCTGCGAGGGTCGAGTGGACGCCCAGCTTGCCGAGCACGTTTTGCATATGCGTCCGGACTGTGTGCGGGGAGAGGAACAGTCGCTCGGCGACCGCCTTGCGCCCCAAGCCGGCCACCATGCAGCGCAGCACTTCCCGTTCCCTCGGCGTGAGGGACTCCACCAGGCGCTCGCTCTCGGTGCGGTGCTTGCGCGCGGCCGTCAACTCGCGCAGGACCCCGGTCAGCAGGGCCGGCGGCAGATGCGTCTCGTCGCGCAGGACACCTCGGATGACGGTTAAAAGCCTGGACAGCGAGCAGTCCTTGGCGACCCAGCCGGACGCACCGGCCTGCAGGGCCAGCGCGGCCCGGCGCGGATCGTCCTTCTCCGCCAGCACGACCATCCGTACGCTCGGCTGCGCCGAACGGACCCCGGCGACCAGGGAGATCCCGTCCACCAGCCCGTCCTCGTTGCCCGCCTGAACAGGCACGGCGGGCCGGACGCCCGGCACGTTGCCGCCCAGATCGGCGTCCACGAGCAGGACGTCGAATCTGCGGCCCTCGGCGGACGCGCGCTCCATGCAGCGCAGCGCGGCGGGACCGCTGCCGGCGGCGGACACGTCGACATCGGGCTCGGCGGCCAGTGCCGCGGCGAGCGACTCGGCGAAGATGCGATGGTCGTCGACGACCAGGACTCGGATGCGAACCACGAAACCCCCTTCCCCAGGCTCCTCAGGGAGCAGGGGATACCTCATCGTCGGGAGACGAAGCGATGATTGCGGGTACGACGCCCGGGAGCGGCCTGAGCCGCACGGCCGCCGCCGTGCAGACACTGCTACCCCCACATCGGGCGTCGTACCCGACTTGTCTCGCCCCCTGATCAGCACCGGCCCCCACCGGTGCTGTTCACAGGGTACGGCCGGGGGGCAGCAGCGGAAGCTAATTTGCAGAACTGACTGTCCGGCCCGTTTATGGTGAGCCGCATGTTTCGTATTGAGACGGAAGTCGACAGAGAGCGACGCGATCTGCTCCGCGCCCGGCTGCTCGAAACCAACACGGCCGCGTCCCCGGTGCTGCGGGCGCTGCGCGGAACCCCTCGCGAACGTGAAGTTCCGCTTCACGTCTGGGCGTTGGACGACGCCGGCGAGCTGGCGGGCGGAGCGGTCTGCCACACCTGGGCGGACTGGCTCCATGTGACGTATCTGTGGGTGGACGGCCGTCACCGAGGGACGGGACTCGGCTCCCGGCTGCTCGCGGAGGCGGAACGCATCGCCCGCGAGGAGCGCGGCTGCGGGGCCGCCAGGCTGGAGACGTGGGACTTCCAGGCGCCGGACTTCTACAAGAAGCTGGGGTACGAGGTGGTGTGCGTGATCCCGGACTATCCGCCGGGGGTCACGGAATACACCCTCACCAAGAACCTGGGGTGAACACATCCGGGGTGAACGGGACGCTCAGCCCAGTCTCAGACACTCCCTTTACCGTGCCCGCCATGAGCATGCTGCGGAGGCTGAACTCGAAGCTCGCCGAGACGACCGGCTACCAGATTCGCCGGGCGCCCACGCCGCCCACGGCGACAACGGCGGGTTCCCTGGGGGCGATTCCCGCGCCGCGCGGTTCGCGCCCCGCGCGCCCCGAACCCGTACCGGAGACGGCGACGGTGGATCCGGCCGTCGACCGGTTGCTGGAGCGCCCGGTGTTCATCCTGACCTCGGTGCGTTCCGGGTCGACGCTGCTGCGCATGATGCTGGGGGCGCACTCCCGGCTGCACGCGGCGCACGAACTCCATCTGACCGGTATCGAGGTCTACTTCAAGTCGGGCACCCCCACGGAACGCTCCCTGCGGACCCTGGGCCTCGGCCACGAACAACTGGAGGGCCTGCTCTGGGACCGGGCCCTGCACCGTGAACTGGTCAAGTCCGGCAAGCAGTTCATCGTGGAGAAGACCCCCGGCAACGCCTTCCAGTGGCGGCGCATCGCGGAGACCTGGCCCGACGCCCGGTTCGTCTTCCTGCGGCGGCACCCGGGGGCGGTCGCCCGTTCCTGGCACGAGGCCGTACCGGACCGCACCCGCGAGGAGGCCGCCGAGCGCGTCCTGAAGTACATGGAGTCCATGGAGGAGGCCCACGCCGAGATCGGCGGCCACATCCTGCGCTACGAGGACCTCACGGCCGACCCCACCGCCGAACTCCGCGCCCTCTGCGCCTACTTGGACCTTCCCTACGAGCCCGGGATGACGGACTACGGCAGCAGTCTGGAGGGCGCCGTCCTGGGCGGCGGCTTCGGCGACTGGACCGACAAGATCCGCTCCGGCCAGGTCCAACCGGACCGCCCGGCACCGGACTTGGCGGAGATCCCGGAGGTGCTGCGGCCGATGTGCCGGGCCTGGGGATATCTCTGAACCGGTGATCCGGACCGGTGAAGTGGCCGGTTGTGGACACCCGTTGACGTGGGTCGTTTAAAGTACCTGGCCGTGACATCCACTTCAGCCACCACCGCCGAGAGTCCCGGAACATCATCACTGTGGCGTGAGCCGGCGTTCGTGCTGCTCGCGACCGCGCGAACCGTGTCCGTGCTGGGCAACGGCTTCGCCGCCGTGGCCCTCGCCTTCGCGGTGCTCGCCCTGCCCGGAGCCGGTCCGGGTCGGCTGTCGCTCGTGCTGGCGTGCCAGGCGTTGCCGCAACTGATGTTCATCCTGGTGGGCGGGGTCATCGCGGACCGCATGTCACGCGCTCGTCTGATGGCGCTCGCGGAACTGATGGGTGCCGTGGCGTACACGGGTCTGGCCACGCTGGTGCTGACCGGGCACGCACCGCTGCCCGCGATGTGCGTGCTGGCGGTGGCGGCCGGTACGGCCTCGGCCCTGTTCATGCCGGCGATGGACGGCATCGTGCCGCTGGTCGTCTCCACCGAACGCCTCCAACAGGCCAACGGCACGCTGCGGGTGGGCACCAACAGCGCCCGGCTGCTGGGCCTGGCGCTGTCGGGTGTGACGGTGGCCCTGGTGGGCGCGGGCTGGGCACTGGCGTTGAACGCCGCGTCCTTCGTGGTCAGCGCGGCCCTCACGGCGCGCCTCCCGGTCGCCGTACGCCCGCCCAGGAAGTCCTCCGGCTGGGCCGATCTCCGGGAGGGCTGGCGGGAGTTCGCGTCCCGGCAGTGGCTGTGGGTCGTGGTGGCGCAGTGGTCGATCGTGGTCGCGGCGCTCAACGCGAACGTGGGAGTTCTCGGTCCCCTGACCGCCGACCGCTACCTGGGCGGCGCCCGCGCCTGGTCGGTCATCGTCGCCGCACAGGCCCTGGGCACGATCGCCGGCGCGGGCCTGGCCGCCCGGGTCCGGGTCCGCCGCCCGATGCTGGTGGCCGTACTCGCCACCTTCCCGTTGGCCGTCCCGATCGCTCTCCTCGCCGTCCGGGCCCCGGTCTGGCTGATCGCCGCCGCGATGTTCACCGCCGGGATCTCCAGCGACGTCTTCGGCGTCCTGTGGTCCACCACCATCCACCGCGAGATCCCCGAGGAGTCCCTCTCCAGGGTCAGCTCCTACGACGGATTCGGCTCCCTGGCCTTCGCCCCGCTGGGACTGCTCATCGCCGGCCCACTCGCGACGACGGTGGGCCTGGGACACACGCTCGCGGGGTGCGCGACACTGGTGGTTCTCGCGACGGTCGCGGCGCTGCTGGCCCCGGGGGTCCGGAGCCTGCGCAGCACCCCGTGACGGAGGAGGCCGACGCCGTGGACATCTGGTCGGACTGCTCCGCGTGGAGCCGCCGCATCCTGGCCGCCGCCGATCGGCTCTCCGGTTACCGTCACGTTCGGCAACGGCGATTCGAGGACTGGTGGGTCCACCCGGATTCGGCCGACGTGGTGGTGCGAACACTGCTCGCGTTGAGCATCCATTCCCTCGTGCTGGACGCCGTGGCCCAAGGACAGCCGTACACACCGGAGATGATCGGGCGGCTCCGGCCGGCCGACATAGGGAACGTGGTGACGAAGCGGCCCGATCATGAACTGCTGGCCGGTCTCCCCGCTCTCGGCGAGGTCGACCAACTGCATGTCGACGTGGTGCGGATCCTCACCTACGACAGCGCGTCCGCGCTGACCGCGGCGCGGCTTCGCGCACTGGTCCACAGCGCGCTGCACCAACTGGCCAAGAGCGTCTCCGCCGAGGATCCCGTCTGCGACGACATAGCGGGGTGAGCGGGACGCCCCGGTGGTTCCGGGCCGTCTTCGCCGTGACCGTTCACTCCACCCGCCGCGCCCCCGCCGAAGGCACCGCCGGGAACACCCGAGGCGCTGTGTACCCCGCGCCCGCGAACGCCTCCTCCACCGCCTTCGTGACCGTCTCCGTGTCCGTGGCCTCCACGAGGACGACCGCCGAGCCGCCGAAGCCGCCGCCCGTCATACGGGCGCCGAGCGCACCCGCGCCGACCGCCGTGTCGACCACGAGGTCCAACTCCGGGCAGGAGATGCGCAGGTCGTCGCGGAGGGAGGCGTGGCCCTCGGTGAGGATCGGGCCGATCGCTCGGACCTCGCCCGCGTCGAGCAAGTTGATGACCTGGTCGACCCGGTGGTCGTCGGAGACGACGTGGCGGACGTAGCGCTGGATGCGTTCGTCGGACAGGCGGGCCAGGGACGCCTCCAGGTCCTCGTACGCCACGTCCCGCAGGAACGGCACGCCCAGTTGCCGTGCGCCCTCCTCGCAGCCCTCGCGGCGTTCCGCGTACGCGCCGTCGCCGAGGGCGTGCTTCACGCGGGAGTCGACGACCAGGAGCGAGAGGCCCTCGGACGCCAGGTCGAAGGGGATCTGACGGATCGACAGGTCCCGGCAGTCGAGGTGGAGCGCGTGGCCCTCCTCGCAGCAGGCCGAGGCCGTCTGGTCCATGATGCCGCAGGGGACGCCGACGAAGTCGTTCTCCGCGCGCTGCGAGAAGCGGGCCAACTCCGGCGCGGACAGACCCAGTTCGAAGAGGTCGTTCAGAGCCAGGGCCGTGACCACCTCCAGCGCCGCCGAGGACGACAGGCCCGCGCCCGTCGGGACCGTCGAGGAGAGGTGGATGTCCGCGCCCGTTACCTCGTGGCCCGCCTCGCGCAGCACCCAGACCACGCCCGCCGGGTACGCGGCCCAGCTGGTGTTCGTGCGCGGGGCCAGTTCCTCGACGTGCAGTTCTACGACCGGGCCCTCGATGTCCGCCGAGTGGAGGCGCAGGACGCCGTCCGTGCGGCGGGACACCGCTGCCACCGCCGTGTGCGGCAAGGCGAGCGGCATCACGAAGCCCTCGTTGAAGTCGGTGTACTCGCCGATCAGGTTGACCCGGCCCGGCGCGGCCCAGACGCCCTCGGGAGCGGTTCCGTACAGCTCCTCGAAGCCCTCACGTACACCCACGTGCGATCCCCTCAACCCTTCGATCAGTTCGATCAGTTCGATACGTTCTGCGCGAACGCCCATGCGTCCGCGACGATGCCCGCGAGATCCGCGCGGGACGGGTTCCAGCCGAGGCGCTCCTTGGCCCGGGCCGCCGAGGCGACCAGGGTCGCCGGGTCGCCGCCGCGGCGCGGGGCCACGACCTCGGGGATCGGGTGCCCGGTGACCTGGCGGACCGTCTCGATGACCTGGCGGACGGAGAAGCCCTCGCCGTTGCCCAGGTTGCAGATCAGGTGCTCGCCGGCAGTGGCCGCCTTCAGCGCGAGCAGGTGCGCGTCGGCCAGGTCCGCCACGTGGATGTAGTCACGGACGCAGGTGCCGTCCGGCGTCGGGTAGTCGTCGCCGTAGACGGAGATCGCGTCCCGCTTGCCCTGCGCGACCTGCAACACCAGCGGGATGAGGTGCGACTCGGGGGCGTGCCGCTCGCCGCAACTGCCGTACGCGCCCGCCACGTTGAAGTAGCGGAGGGAGACCGCGCCGAGGCCGTGTGCTGCCGCCTCGCTGGTGATCATGAAGTCGACCGACAGCTTCGACGCGCCGTAGGGGTTCGTCGGGGAGGTGCGGGCCGACTCGACGATCGGGACCTCCTCCGGCTCGCCGTACGTGGCCGCCGTAGAAGAGAAGACGAGGGTGCGGACTCCCGCCTCGCGCATCGCGGCGAGGAGGGCCATCGAGCCGCCTACGTTGTTCTCCCAGTACTTCTCGGGCTTGACGACGGACTCGCCGACCTGGGAGAACGCGGCGAAGTGCAGGACCGCGTCGTACGTCGAGTCCAGCCACTTCGCGGCGTCGCGGATGTCGCCCTCGATGAACGTGGCGCCCGCCGGCACTCCCTCGCGGAAGCCCGTCGAGAGGTTGTCCAGGACGGTGACCTCGTGGCCCGCCTCCAGCAGGTGCTGGGCGACCACGCTGCCCACGTAACCCGCCCCGCCCGTCACCAGGTACTTACCGCTCATCAACTCGCTACCTCTCGCAGTCGCTGTGCCGCGAACTCCGGCGGCACGTCGTTGATGAACACGCTCATGCCGGACTCGGAACCCGCGAGGAACTTCAGCTTGCCGGACGTACGGCGAATGGTGAAAAGCTCGAGGTGGAGCGCGAAGTCGTCCCTGCTCACACCGTCGAACTCCTCCAGCGTGCCGAACGGCGCCTGGTGCCAGGCGGAGATGTACGGCGTCGGAGGCTCGCCCTCACCGAAGATCCGGTCGAAGCGCCTCAAGAGTTCCAGATAGACCTTGGGGAACTCTGTGCGGGCCGCCTCGTCCAGACCGAGCAGATCGGGCACGCGACGCTTCGGGTACAGGTGGACCTCGTACGGCCAGTGCGCCGCGTACGGCACGAAGGCCGCCCAGTGTTCACCCTCAAGGACGACCCGCTCACCGGCGAGTTCGCGCTCCAGGACCGAGTCGAAGAGGTTCTCCCCGCCGGTCGCCTCCTTGTGCGCGGCGAGCGAACGCAGCATCAGGGCGGTGCGCGGGGTGGTGAACGGGTAGGCGTAGATCTGGCCGTGGGGATGACCGAGGGTCACACCGATCTCTTCGCCGCGGTTCTCGAAACAGAAGACCTGCTCGACGGAGGGAAGATGCGACAGCTCCGACGTCCGGTCCGTCCACGCTTCGAGGACGAGGGCCGCCTGCTCCTCGGTCAGCGAGGCGAAGGACGCGTCGTGGTCGGAGGTGAAGCAGACCACCTCGCAGCGGCCCGAGTCGCCGGCCAGCGAGGGGAATCGGTTCTCGAACACGACGACGTCGTACGACGAGTCCGGGATCTCGCTCAGCCGGTCGCCCGTGGTCGGGCAGAGCGGGCACTGGTCGGCCGGCGGGTGGTAGGTGCGGCCCTGACGGTGCGAGGCGATCGCCACCGAGTCGCCGAGCAGCACGTCCCGCCGTACCTCCGAAGTGGTGACCGTGCGCTCCAGCGGGCGTCGGTCGACCGCGTCGCGCACGGTGTCGTCCCGCAGGTCGTAGTAGATGAGCTCACGACCGTCGGCCAACCGGGTCGAGGTCTTCTTCACGCCGGGCTCTCCATCCGTACGTACATCCACGCCACATCGGGCTTCACACAGAACTAAACACATCAAACCACCGATCCCCCCAGTCGTCACCATCAAAATCAAACAAAGAACACCAACCGAAGATATAAAAAGGACATCAAACAAGGTGAGCGCTTGATGCAGACTCTGCAGCCCCCCACCTCTCTCGCCGCCGGGCTCCGACTCCCCACCAACGGGCTCGACTACACGATCCTGGCGATCTACTTCGTCGTCGTCCTGGGCATCGGTTTCGCCGCCCGCAGATCGGTGAAGACGAGCCTCGACTTCTTCCTCTCCGGGCGTTCCCTGCCCGCCTGGATCACCGGTCTCGCCTTCATCTCGGCCAACCTGGCCGCCACCGAGATCCTGGGCATGGCCGCCAACAGCGCGCAGTACGGCGCGTACACCGTCCACTGGTACTGGATCGGCGCCATCCCGGCCATGGTCTTCCTCGGCCTGGTGATGATGCCCTTCTACTACGGCTCGAAGGTGCGCTCGGTCCCCGAGTTCCTGCTGCTGCGCTTCGACAAGTGGGCGCATCTGCTGAGTTCGGTCCTGTTCGCCTTCGCGGCCATCCTGATCGCCGGCGTGAACCTGTACGCCCTCGCGATCGTCGTCGAGGCGCTGCTGGGCTGGCCGCAGTGGGTGGCGATCATCGTCGCCGGTGCCTTCGTGCTCGCGTACATCACCCTCGGCGGTCTGTCGTCCGCGATCTACAACGAAGTGCTCCAGTTCTTCGTGATCCTCGCGGCCCTCATCCCCATCTCCTACCTCGGCCTGAAGAAGGTCGGCGGCTGGGACGGGCTGACCGACAAGCTCGACGCGGCCCACGGCCACAACTTCACCACCGCGTGGGGCGGCACCGGCATCGGCAGCGTCAACCCGCTCGGGGCGAACTGGCTGACCATCGTGCTGGGCCTGGGCTTCGTCCTCTCCTTCGGCTACTGGACGACCAACTTCGCCGAGGTGCAGCGCGCGCTCTCCGCGAAGAACCTCTCGGCCGCTCAGCGCACCCCGCTGATCGCCGCGTACCCGAAGGTCTTCATCGTCTTCCTCGTGATGATCCCGGGGCTGGTCGCCGCGGCGCTCGTCCCGAAGATCGGCACGAGTGGCTCGGACCTCCAGTACAACGACGCCATCCCGTACCTGATGCAGGAGTTGTTGCCCAACGGCGTCCTCGGCATCGCGGTGACCGGGCTGCTGGCGGCGTTCATGGCCGGTATGGCGGCCAACGTGTCATCCTTCAACACCGTGTTCACCAACGACATCTGGGCGAAGTACGTCGTCACGGGCCGCGAGGACTCGTACTACGTGCGCTTCGGCCGCCTCATCACGGTGATCGGCGTCGCGGCGTCGGTAGGCACGGCGTTCCTCGCCTCGTCGTTCTCGAACATCATGAGTTACCTCCAGACCCTTTTCTCCTTCTTCAACGTGCCGATGTTCGTCGTCTTCATCGTCGGCATGTTCTGGAAGCGGGCCACCCCGAAGTCCGGCTTCTGGGGCCTGCTCGCGGGCACGGTGACGGCGATGGTGAACTACTTCTGGATCTACAAGCAGGGCATCATCTCCATCCCCTCCGACCAGGGCGCGAACTTCGTCTCCGCGATCGCCGGGTTCGTCGCCGGGGCGGTGGTCATGTTCGTGGTGTCCCTGTTCACCCAGCCGAAGTCTGCGGAACAACTCCAGGGGCTCGTCTACGGCACGACGTCCCCCGGCATGACCGAGGCGCCCGCCGCCGGCGACGACGCGTGGTATCGCCGTCCCGCCCTGCTCGGCTGGGGCGCGGTGATCCTGGCCGCCCTCTGCTACATCCCGTTCTCGTTCTAGTCGCGGGAGGATTGAGAGACCATGTCTGAGAACTCAGAGCACTCCGAACACCCGGGGCACGACGTCCAGCGCGAGGTCAGTGAGCTGGAGGGCAAGTCCACGACTGCGTCCCGCCTGTTCGACCTGCGCGTGATCATCGGTGGGTTGTTCGTCGTCTACGGCGTGATCGTCACGATCGCCGGGATCAACCCGTCACAGGCCACGCTCGACAAGGCGGAGGGCGTCAACATCAATCTGTGGACCGGGATCGCGATGCTGTTGCTGGGGATCTTCTTCCTGGGGTGGGTGAAGTTGCGGCCGGTACCTCCGGTGGAGCTGCCGGAGGAGGACGAGGGGGCTTAGGCCGTGTGCCGGGTGCGGGTGGGCTGTGGCTGGTCGCGCAGTTCCCCGCGCCCCTAGGGGTGTCGGTGCGGGCCGAGTTGGCCAGTGGGCCTGCACCGGTCGCGCCCGCGCGGCGGAGCCGCACATCGATACAGCCCCGCACCCCTAGGGCATCCGTGCTCGCCGAGTTGCTCAGTGGTCGGCTCCGGAAGTCCTTCGGGGGTTGATCATGGTGCCGGGGCGGCGAAGGATTTTTCCTGCGCCCAGAGACTGACCGCGCAGGCCCGCACGGCTTGGCCCCAGCTGGCCGCCGTGCACGTCCGCCACTGCGGCCAGTTCGCCCACGTGGACGGCGAACTGGCCGCCGGCGAAAGCATCAAGCTCATGCGCCTGCACTAGGGCGGCTCCGTTACCACCTGGGGCTTCGCCCTGTACCTCGCCACCCCGGGCGTCTGACCAACGCCACACAGCACCCGGCTCCGGAGTCAACCCTCGAAGGACCTCGAAGGACTTCCGAAGCAGACCGGTTAATTTTCCAGGCGGACAGGCATCAGCATCGAAAAGGTGCCCTCGCCGTCGGTCCGGCGGATCGCCAGGGGCGCCGTAGGGACGCCGAACTCCAGAATCAGTTGGTCCCGGGCCCCGGCGGCGAGGGCATGCAGCAGGAACTCGCGATTGACGGCGATGTTGCCCTGGCCGTCGTCACCGTCTTCACAGACGTGGACCGTGCCGTCGGCCGCCACCTTGAGCAAGCTGAGGTCACAGGACACGCCGTCCTGCTCGCGCACCTCGCTGACGCGGACGGAGCCGGTTTCCACCGCCGCCCGGAAAGCCGGGACATCGACGAGGGCACGGTGCCCTGCCGGCAAGCGGACGAGGCGACGATAATCAGGAAAGTCGTGATGGAGACGCTGCCCAGCGGCCTGACGGTCCCCTGCCTCCAAGGCCACGCGGTCACCGTCCACAGTGAGCTGGACGGATACGTCGTCACTCAGCAGCGCTCGCATCGCGTCGACGAGCGGGGACGGCACGATGACCTGCACACGGGGCCCGCCATGCCCGGTGGTACCGGCTTGTGCGACTGCCATCCGGTACCGGTCGGTAGCCACGACATGGAGCGTCTCACCCTCGATGTCGAACAGGACACCGCCGAGCATCGGCAGCTCCGGGTCGGTACTGGCGGCGAAGCGGACCGCGTCCAACGCCGCGGCCAACTCAGGCGCGGAGACAGCCAACCGGACGGTGGTGTCGGTGCGGAGCAAAGCCATGGGATTCTCCCTGCATTCGAGTAGCGCTCGGACCGCGGAGAACTCAATGCGGGCATCGGACAGCCCCAGTTCAAGACGACACAGATGCGCCTGAAGCAGCTTCCGCACCAGGTCGGTGTTCTCACTGGACCAGCCGGCCAGCACCAGCCGAATGTCCGCCAACGGCATACCAGCCCGGCGCAGCCGGGCCAGCAACCGGGCCTCTTCAAGCTGCTCGGGGCCGTACCAGCGGTAGCCGCTCACCGGATCCACCCAGGCCGGGACCAGCACGCCGGCACCGTCGTAGAACCGCAGGGCACTCACACTCAGTCCACTGTCCCTGGCCATCTCACCGATACTGCGCATCTCGCTCTCCACACCCGGAACTCTGAGCCCTCTACCAAGTCGAGGGTCAACCCCGAAGGCTTCCGGAGCCGACCACTTAGTTGGTCGGGGACGAACTGGTCGCTACGCCACCCCCAGTTCGCACCACACGTACTTGCCGCGATGCCCGGCGGTGTCCGCGACGCGGATGAGGCCGTGCACGGTGAGGACCAGGCGCAGGGTTCGGCGGCAGACGGTGACTGCACGGCGGTCGTGCGGGACGGAGAGGGAGTACTCCCAGGGTTCGGGCTCGGTTTCGGGCATGCGTGAACTCCGTTGGTGGTGTGGGGAGTTGATGCGGTTCGCGGGCGGTGGCCTGTCACGCCGTCATGGCAGGACGGGGTGGTGCGCTTCCGGGGTCCCGGGTTTCGCAGCGTGTGTGTCGCGTCACCGACGGTACGGGTGAAATTTGGGCCCGCGCAAGTCGTTGCCGTAATCTGCCCCTCGAACGAGTCACGGCCTCATGGCAGTTGAGGCCAGGGAGGAAGTCATGCCACGCAGGCGGGAGACCACCGCACGCCAGGAACGTCTGGGCGTTGAACTGCGGAAACTTCGGGAGGCCGCAGGACTCAAGGCGCTTGAAGCTGCCGCACTGGTCGGGTCCAGCTCCGCCCAGATGAGTCAGATCGAGTCCGGGATCGCGGGTGTCAGCGAAGAGCGCGTGCGCAGCCTTGCCGCCCATTACTCCTGCGCGGACGAGGAGTTGGTCGGAGCCCTGGTGGCAATGGCGACCGACCGGACACGCGGCTGGTGGGAAAAGTACCAGGGCCTGCTGCCCACGCCGTTCTTGGACCTCGCCGAACTGGAGCATCACTGCACTTACCGGCTGGATGTGGAGTTCCTGCACGTCCCAGGCCTGTTCCAGACGGAGGACTATGCCCGTGCCGTGTCCTCGTACCGATTCCCCAAACTCCCCAGCAAAGAGCTGGAGTTGCGGGTCGGCCACCGAATGGAACGCAAGGTGATCATCGAGGGCCCCAACCCCACGCCGTACGAATTGGTGATCCACGAAGCGGCGCTGCGTATCCGAGCCGTCGACCGCGCCGCCATGCGGACGCAACTCGGACGCATCCTGGAACTCTCCGAAGCGGACCACATCACCGTGCGCGTCATTCCCTTCGACCTCGACGGCTTCGGCGGTGCCTCGAACGCCATGATGTACGCGGGCGGCGCCGTGCCCAAGCTGGACACTGCGGTACGCGATGCACCCCACGGCGCGGGATTCATCGACTCCGAGGCCCAACTCGGCGCCTTTCGAACGCTCTTCCGTATGCTGGAATCTGAGTCACTCGAACCCACACGTTCGCGTGACTTCATCCACCAGCTGGCGAAGGAACTGTGAGGCCCGCCGTGACCACCCCCGACAACTGGCAGAAGTCGTCCTTCTCGGGAAACGGCGACGGCGACAACTGCATAGAACTCGCCACCACCCCCACCACCCTCCACCTCCGCGAAAGCGAAACCCCCACCACCGCCCTCACCACCACCCCCGCAGCCCTAGCCGCCCTCCTCCACGGCATACGGTCCGGAACGCCGACCGCCGGCCGTGTCGATCGTCACGGCTGACCCGCTTCCCCGCGCCCCTTAGAAGTCGGTGCCGGCGGTGTTGTTCAGTGGGCCCGCCCTGTCCAGTAGGCCCGTCCTCGCCGCCAGTGCTGCCGCCTCCAGCCTCGAACCCACCCCCAGCTTCATCAGCACCCTCTGCACATGCGTGCGGGCCGTCGACGGGGCGATGCCCATGCCCGCCGCGATCAGGCGGGTGTCCTCGCCGTCGGCCACCCTGACCAGGACTTCCACCTCCCTCGGTGTCAGCATCTGCAACAGGCGTTGGCCCTCGTCGTCCGGCTGGGCTGCCGGGTTGAGCAACTCGCTGAAGGCGCCTTGCAGGAGTTGGGGGGCTACGGCCGCCTCCCCCGCCCTCGCCTTCATGATCGCGCGCTCCACGCCCTCGATGCGCTCGTCGTGCCGGACGTAGCCCGACGCGCCTGCCGCGAAGGCCGCCGCGATGCCTCGGGGGCTCGGGACCGGGCCCAGGACGAGGACCGCGACCTGTGGGCGTTCCCGTTTGATCTTTATCACCGGGTCGAAGATGCCCGGTTCGGCCGGTGTCGCCGTGCCGAGGAGGCATACCTCAGGGGCGCGGGTGATCACCAGCTCGGCCGCGCCCGCCGCGGGTGCGGCCGCTGCCAGCACCCGGTGTCCCCGCAGCTTCAGTGCCGAGGCCAGTGCCTCGGCGAGCAATCGGTGGTCGTCGACCACCATCAGCCGCACTCCCATCGAGCAACCCCCCAGTCCCCCCAATGGATGCCCACTATGGATGCCCACCGGTCCCCAAGAACAGAGGGCCCCCAGCACCCCCGCTCTTCATGCCCCCGGAAGCTACACGCTTGTTCGACGTTGCGCTGCCCCTACTGGTGAGAAGTGCCCCGGATCGATGGACTTTTTCGCATTCCTGGCATTCGGGAATGATGAGGGTGGTCAGCTGCCGGTGCCGAAGGCGATCGCCAGGTCCTTGTCGTCGGTGGAGGACGACGAGGGCTTGTCCGCGTAGACCGCCGACATGTAGAGGTGCCCCTCCGAGAAGAGGATCTCCGCGTAGTCCGGCAGGAAGCTGGTCTCCGTGTCCCGTACCGTCTCCGTGCTCGGGTTCTCCAGCAGCGTCGTCTCCTTGAAGGAGCTGCCGTCGATGCTGACGATCTGGCCGCCCTTGTCGTAGGGCGGGGACTTGTAGGCGATGAGGTTGCTGCCGTCCATGCGCAGCGGGGTGACGGTGTAGCCGTCGCCCGCGTCGGCGCGCTGGCCGGTCTGCTTGCCGGTGGCGAGGTCGAAGGCGACGATCTCGTTGGTCTTGCTGTAGGAGTCGCCGGAGCCGTCGTGCTCCTCGGTCGGCACGTACAACCGGTCGTTCCCTACGGCCAGTTCGGTGCAGTACTCGACGCGGGTGATGCCGTCGCAACGGCCCGCGTACTGCTTGCCCGGCGCCGAGATGTGCGCGCGCAGCGCACCCGTCTTGTTGTCGATGGAGAAGAAGTCCGAGATGCCGCTGCCGTCGCCCGCGCTGTCGCCGACGTCGGCCGCGACGACCAGCGGGTCGGTCGACACGACGCTCGCGTACTCGATGCCCTGGGCCATCTTGTAGTCCGAGATCACCTTCCCGGAGACCGGGTCGATGGTCTGGATGTGGAGGACGGGCGAGTCGTACGTTCCGCAGCGGCGGACCGCGACCAGCTTGGCGCCGCCGCCGTAGCCGGCGTCGTAGCAGTCGGCCACCTTGGGGCTCCACAGGACCTTGCCGGTGGAGATGTCGAAGGCGGCCCCGCCGTCGGTGCTGCCGACGGCGACCGTGTTCGCGCTGACGGTGACGTTCTCGAAACTGATCGGCTGGTCACCGGAGTTGGCGGTCTTCGTCCACAGTTTGGTGCCCGCGTTGAGGTCGAGCGCCGCGATCTGGCTGCAGCCGTGCGAGGGTTTGTCCTTGGTCGGCATGGCGGGCTCGTAGATGATCGCCGTCCTGCCGTCCGTGGTGGTGTTCTTCGTGGCCTGGCAGACCGGGCCGGGGAGCTTGATCGTCCACTGCTTGGCGCCGGTGGCACGGTCGTAGCCGTCGACCTCGGCGGCCCCGCTCTTGGCGTACACCTTGTCGGTGAGCCAGGAACCGGACGTCACCATGGTGTCGCTGACCTTGGGCATCGGGACCTGGAAGAGGACCTTGGAGGCGGTGTCGGCGGGCACCTTCTCCTTGCCGCCGGAGGTGGTGCCACCGGTGCCGCCCTTGTTGTCCGAGGGGGTGGAGTCGGCGGTGGTCTTCTTGTCGTCGGCCTTGTTGTTCTTGCCGGACGTGGACGAGTACCAGATCCCGCCTCCGACGATCAGCGCGATGGCCACGACAGCGGCGGTGATGATCACCGCGGACGCCCCGAACTTCCGTCCCCCGCCGCCCGGTTGGCCCGGCTGCGGGTGCAGCGGCATGGTCGGCTGCCCCGGGTAGCCGTAACCGGGCTGCTGGCCATAGGGGTTGGGCGGTTGCCCGTACGGCGGCTGCGGCTGCGGCGGTTGCGCGTACGGGTTGGGCTGCCGGCCGGGGTAGCCGTAACCCGGCTGCTGGGGCGGGGGCGGTGCCTGCGGGTAGCCGTAGCCCGGTGGGGGCGGGGGCTGCTGCGGGGGCTGGTCCTGGGGTGGGCCGAAGCCGCCCTGCTGCGGGGGCTGGTTCGGTGGGGGCGGGGGCGGCTGGGTCATGACGAGTACCTCGGGGACGGGTCGACGGAAGCGCAGGAAAGGGTTACTTGCCGTAGGCGAGCATCAACTTCTCCTTCGTGTCGTCATTGCCGTTCAGCCGGGTCGACGAGATGTAGAAGCGCCCGTCGACGTAGTCGATGTCCCGCGAGTAGAAGCTCGACTCGATCTGCGCGGTGGCCGCCGGCATCTGCAGCAGCTTCGTCGTCGTACGGGAAGAGCCGGTCGTCGGGACGGACACGATCTGGCCGCCCGCGTCGTAGGAGGCCTCGACGTAGGCGAGGAGCTTGCCGCCCTCGGCCCTGATCGGCACCATCGACTCGTCCGCGGGGGACTTGACGCGCCACTTCTCCTTGCCGGTGGCGAGGCTGATCGCCACGATCTGGTTGGCGCCGGTCGTCGCCTGGGTCGGCAGGTACAGGGTGTTCGCGTCGACCGCGACGCCCTGGCAGCCCTGGAGGTCCCGGTCGAGGATCGTCAGACCGCACGAGGGCGCGAAGGCGGCCTTGGAATCGACCTGCGACTGCACCGAACCGTCGCTCTTCAGCGTCGAGATGTTCCAGTGCTTGTTGTCCGCGTCGGTCATGTAGAGGACGACCGGGTCCACGGAGTAGGTACGGGCGACCGTCCAGCCCTTGGGGATCGACTTGGTCCACTCGGCCTTGCCGGTCGCCGGGTCCAGCTCCTGCACCTCGTCGTGCTCGGTCGAGGTGCCCGCCCCGCAGGACGCGACCGAGATCAGCTTGGCGCCGCCCGCGAACGAGCCCGGGAAGCAGGCCGCGCCGTACTTCTTCTTCTCGTAGAGCTGCTTGCCGGTGTCGAGGTCGTAGGCCACCCCCGACTCCGAGCGGCCCACCATCAGCGTCCTGCCGGTGATGGAGAGCCCGATGCTGATCGCGCTGTCGAACAGGGCGCCGTCCGCGACCGTCCCTGCCCAGCCCTTCGCCCCGGTGCTCAGGTCGATCTGCTGGAGGTGGTTGCACTTGGCGTTGTCGCTGACACCGCTCTCGTACGCGACGACGATCTTGTCGTCGGCCGACTTCTGCGGGGTGACCGCACAGATCTTCTGGGGGAAGGTGATCGTGGGCCAAGTCGGGTTGCCGTTGCCCACGTTGTAGGCGACGAGTTCCTTGTACGCGGCCTTCACCGCCGTCTTGCCGGTGATCCACATGCCGGGGGCGTCGGCGCCGGAACCGGGCGCGTCCGGCGCCTCCTTGTACCAGAGCACCTTCGCCTCGCCGGACTTGCGGCCCGCGTTGAGGTCCTCGGGGTCCTTGCCGCCGTCGCCGCTGCCGTCACCGGGGTTGGCGGGGTCGTCGGCGGTGTTGGTGCCGGAGGGCTTGGGGCTGTCGCTCTGCTCCGCCACCGGCTTCTTGTCGCCGCCGCCGCTCGTGACCGCCCACACCGTGCCACCCACGACGAGCAGTCCGGCCACGGCGGCCGCGATCAGCAGCGCGGGCTTCCCCTTGAAGGGGCCGCGGCCGGAGGGCGGCGGGGGCGGACTGAACTGCGGCTGGGGCGGCGGGTACCCGTAGCCGCCGTAGGGGGGCTGCTGACCGTAAGGTCCCGGCTGCTGCGGCTGACCGTAAGGACCGGGCTGCTGCGGATAGCCGTAGGGGCCCGGTTGTTGCTGCTGCGGGTAGCCGTAGCCGGGCGTCGGCGGAACGGGAGCGCCGAAGCCGCCCGACGGTGGCTGTGGCGGTTGGTTCGGCGGCGCTCCGTAACCGCCGGACGGCGGCTGGTCGGGCGGCTGAGTCATCAGCGGCTCCCCCTCGTTCACTGATTTTTAGCCACGCCTCGGGGTTCGCGAAGGATCCGGAGGCGCGTTCAAGCAGGTCTCAGACGGCTCTTTCTATCACTGAGCTGTCCATGAAGAACGGGCCGGTTCACCCCTGTTCCCAAGGGAGGACCGGCCCGTGATGACCCCGTTATGCGCCTTCACGCACCCTTCACGCGTCCTCGGCGAGTTCCAGCCACCGCATCTCCAGCTCGTCCCGCTCGCCGCCCAAGTCCCGCAGCTGCGCGTCCAGTTCGGCCACTTTCGCGAAGTCGGTGGCGTTGTCGGCGATCTGGGCGTGCAGCTTGGCCTCCTTCTCGGAGACCTTGTCCAACTGCCGCTCGATCTTCTGGAGTTCCTTCTTCGCGGCCCGCTGGTCGGCGGCGCTCACGGCGGGCGCGGCCTTCTCCACGACGGGGACGGCGGCTGCGGCCACTTCCTCCATACGGTGGCGCCGCTCCAGGTACTCGTCGATACCGCGCGGCAGCATCCGCAGCGTCGCGTCGCCGAGGAGGGCGTACACCTTGTCGGTGGTGCGCTCGACGAAGAACCGGTCGTGGGAGATCACGATCATCGACCCCGGCCAGCCGTCGAGGACGTCCTCCAGCTGGGTCAGGGTCTCGATGTCGAGGTCGTTCGTGGGCTCGTCGAGGAAGAGGACGTTCGGCTCGTCCATGAGGAGACGGAGGAGCTGGAGCCTGCGCCGCTCACCGCCGGACAGGTCGCCGACCGGCGTCCACTGCTTCTCCTTGTTGAAGCCGAACGTCTCGCACAGCTGCCCGGCGGTCATCTCGCGCCCCTTGCCGAGGTCGACGCGCTCGCGCACCTGCTGCACGGCCTCCAACACCCGCAGCGTGGGCTTGAGTTCGGCCACCTCCTGGGAGAGGTAGGCGAGCTTGACCGTCTTCCCTACGACGACCTTGCCGGCCGCGGGCTGGGTGTCGCCGTCACTGCGGGCGGCGTCGGCGAGGGCCCGCAGCAGGGAGGTTTTCCCCGCGCCGTTCACGCCCACCAGGCCGATGCGGTCGCCGGGGCCGAGGTGCCAAGTGATGTGCTTCAGAAGGACTTTGGGCCCGGCCTGGACGGTCACGTCCTCCAGGTCGAAGACGGTCCGGCCCAGGCGCGAGGAGGCGAACTTCATCAGCTCGCTGGTGTCGCGCGGCGGCGGCACGTCCGCGATCAGTTCGTTGGCGGCCTCGACGCGGAAGCGCGGCTTCGACGTACGGGCGGGGGCGCCCCGGCGCAGCCAGGCCAGCTCCTTGCGGACCAGGTTCTGCCGCTTGGTCTCCTCGGTGGCGGCGATGCGCTCGCGCTCGGCGCGGGCGAAGACGTAGTCGGTGTAGCCGCCCTCGTACTCGTAGACGTCGCCCTTCTGCACGTCCCACATCTGGGTGCAGACCTGGTCCAGGAACCACCGGTCGTGCGTCACGCAGACGAGCGCGGAACGGCGCTCGCGCAGATGCTGGGCGAGCCAGGCGATGCCCTCGACGTCGAGGTGGTTCGTCGGCTCGTCGAGGACGACCAGGTCCTGGTCCTCGATGAGCAGCTTGGCGAGCGCGATACGGCGGCGCTCGCCGCCGGAGAGCGGGCCGATGACGGTGTCGAGTCCCTGCGGGAAGCCCGGCATGTCGAGCCCGCCGAAGAGTCCCGTCAGTACGTCGCGGATCTTGGCGTTGCCCGCCCACTCGTGGTCTTCCATGTCCCGGATGACCTCGTGGCGGACGGTCGCCTCGGGGTCCAGGGAGTCGTGCTGGGTGAGGACGCCGAGGCGGAGTCCTCCGGAGTGGGTGACGCGGCCGGTGTCGGACTCCTCCAGCTTGGCGAGCATCCGGATCAGGGTGGTCTTGCCGTCTCCGTTGCGGCCCACGACCCCGATCCGGTCCCCTTCGGAGACACCGAGCGAGACGCCGTCGAGCAGGGCACGGGTGCCGTACACCTTGCTGACGTTCTCGACATTGACCAGGTTGACGGCCATTTCTCTCCTGACAGGGGGGACGGTCAGCCTCCCAGGGTAGGCGGTGCGGTGTCCTTGCCGCGAAGCGCCGTCTTTTGGCTGCGGCTCCGTCGTGGCTGGTCGCGCAGTTCCCCGCGCCCCTGAAAGCATCGCGTCCCCCCGTTGCCAGGTCAGCGCGTTGCTGCAGCCGTCCTGACCTCTCCAAGGAGGTCGTACATCGTCTGGCCCGGGCAGTCCGTCTGGAGCCAGTCCCTGTGGCCGCTCACCGTCTCGTTGTCCTTCTTTACGCCGTTCACCGGGTTGGTGTAGGTGATCTTGGCCTGGGGGTCCAAGCCCTTGAAGCGGGCTATGACCTTGATGAGGCGGATCAACGACGCCTTTGCCGCGTCTGTCGGAGGCTGGGCTACGAGGGTGCCGATGAGGGCGATGCCGAGGTTGCCGGAGTTGAAGCCGGCCGTGTGGAAGGCGGTGACGAGGTTGCCGGTCTTGTCGAAGGCCGGGATCGGGTCGTCGCCGGAGTAGCGGCCCTCGTAGACGACGCCCGCCTCGTCGATCAGGAAGTGGTAGCCGATGTCGCCCCAGTCGAGGGTGACCGCGTGGTACTCGTAGATGCCGCGGACGGTCGCGGCCGGGTCCGGGTCGGCGTTCGGGGTGTCCGTGTGGTGGACGGTGATCGACTGCAGCGGGTAGTACTTCTCGGGTGAGTTGACCTGCCCGTCCTTGTACCGCTTCGACTCGTCGGCGCCCCAGGCCGGGCGCGAGAGGTAGCGGACGCCGCGGACGCGGGTCGCCTCGGTCGGCACGTGGAAGGTGCGGTCGGGGCCGCGGGTGCAGTCGATGGCGACCGTGTGTACGTCGGTCGCGCCTGCCGGTGCCTTCACCTCGTAGCTGGTGGCCTCGTCGGCGGCGACCAGGGCCGTACCGCCGCCGTCGATCGTCGCGCAGCCGGTGCCGGTCTGCTGCCAGGCGCCGTCCGCGAGGCGGATGCCGGCGCCGTCCTGGTCGCCGGTCCAGCGCAGGCCGACGTAGGACGCGGCGAAGGTCGTGGTGGCCGGGGCGGTGCCGGTGGCGGTCGCGGTGCGGGTGGCCGGGAAGGTCTCCGGCTTGGTGCCCGACGGGGTCGCGTCAGGGGTGGAGTCGGAGGTGGAGTCGGTGGCCGCGAACACCACCGGGGTCAGGGCGGCTCCGGCGGCGACGGCTCCGGCGGTCCCTATCGCGCCGCGACGCGAGAGGGACCGCCTTCTGCGGTGGGACGGGGTGGGGGTGGACGGTGTGGGGGTGTCGGACACGGAACTGACCCTTCCAGCAGTGCACTTGAAGTATCAAACGAACCTATCCGTCCCATCCGTCCCACCTGTACTGCGATTGCGGTACATCTGTGTGGAGATGGTGCGAAGAGTGCCTCGGCTTCAGGCTCCCGCCCCGCGCAGCCTCTGCCGCGGGACCAGGGCCGACGCCGGCGCCAATCCCCGCCCGCCGGCGGCCTGTTGCTGGTCCCCCACCGGCATGTCGTCGCGCATCAGGCCCTCGGGGATGAGCACAGCTGCCGTGACCCCGCCGCTCTGCGAGTGCCGTATCTCCACGCGCAGGCCCTGCCGTTCGCGCAGCCGGTTGACCACGAAGAGGCCGATCTGCTTGGCGTCGAGGAGGTCGACCTTCTCGGACTGGATCTTGCGGTTGGCGTCGGCGATCGCGTCCTCGTTCATGCCGAAGCCGCTGTCCTCGATCTCGATGAGGACGCCCTCCCGCATCCGGGCCGCGCGCAGCTGCACTTGGGTGCTGGGCGGTGAGAACGCCGTCGCGTTCTCGACGAGTTCGGCGAGCAGATGGATCACGTCGGCGACGGAACCACCCGTCAGCGACACCTTCGGTACGGCCCAGATCTGCACCCGGGTCGAGTTCTCGATCTCGGCGACGGCCGCGCGCAGGATGTCGGACAGGGGGATCGGGTCACGCCAGCCGCGGCCGGGTGCGATGCCGGAGAGGATCAGCAGGCTCTCGGAGTGGCGGCGCATGCGGGTGGCCAAGTAGTCGACGCGGTACAGCTCGTGGAGTTCGGCCGGGTCGCGCTGTCTGCGCACCATCGCGTCGAGCAGGTCGAGTTGGCGGTGGAGGAGGACCTGGCTGCGGCGGGCGAGGCTGACGTAGACGCCGGAGATGCCGCTGAGGAGTTCGGCGCGTTCCGAGGCGGCCTTGAGGGCGGCGCGCTGGACGGCGGTCAACGCGGTGCCGACCTGGGCGAGTTCGTCTCCGGCGAGGCGGCGCATGGGGGCTTCGGCGTCGATGTCGACGCCCTGGCCGGCGTGCAGCCTGCGCATGGCCCGCGGGAGGCTGCGGCCGGCCACTTCGAGGGCGGAGTTGCGCAGATCGAGGAGTTCGACGATGAGGCCGCGGCCGACGAGCACGGAGACGAGCAGCGACAGCAGCACGCCGACCAGGCCGAGCACGACGGCGATCCCGGACGCGCCGAGCGTGTCCCAGCCGAACGGGTCGGCGGCGGCCGTGGCTCCCGTACCGGCCATGGTCTCCGCCGCGTCGAGGCCGGTGAGGACTCCGCTCGCGGTGGTGTCCCAGCCGCGCAGGAAGCTCGCGGACGCGGCGGAGGTGCCGGGGCCCGCGCTGCGGACGCGGTTCTCGACCGCCTGGAGTTGGGTGTACTGGTTGCCGGCGAGGAGTGTGCGGTATGCCGTCCGGTGCTCGGGCTTGAGGTCGGCGACCGCGGGGGCGAGCAGTTCGCGCTGGGTGGCGACGGCGCCGACGAACAGCGCGTACTGCTCCTTCGTCAGCTTGCCCCCGGTGCGGGCGGCGCCGAGCAGTGCCTGTTCCTGGGCGAGTGCCTCGCGGGCCCGGGACAGTTCGAGCACCACGCGGGCGTCGGAGGCGTCGGCGGCGGTCCTGTCGTCGGTGAGCGCACCGGTGACGGAGAAACCGTGCTCGACGGTCGCCGAGTAACTGCCGTACACGGTCGTCGACTTGGCGCCCTTCGCAGTGGCGGCCGCGCGCAGCGCCGCCAGGCCGTCGGCGTCGGACTCAAGCTTGTCGATACGGCCCGGCAGCGTGGAGTCGATCAGCGCCGCGTCCGAGCTGGAGTCGTTGACGCCGTCACGCAGGGCGGCGGCGGCCTTGTCGGTGACCGCGGTGGCCGCCTTGAAGGCGGCCGGGGCGTCCGCGTAGCGCAGAGCGGCGGTCCGCTCGCCCTGTACCGCCGTCACGAACTCGGCGACAGGGGTGAGGAGTTCGGAGTTGACGTCCTTGGCGGTCTCGGTGTCGGCGATGCTCGACGCGGTCGTCACCGCGGCGAAGCCCCAGAGGGCCATCAGGGACACGATGGGCAGCATCAGCAGGGCGACGATCTTCGCGCGGACCGATCTGGGGCGCAGTCGGGCCGGCGCGCGCAGGACACGCATGAGGGACCTCGTTCAGGGAAGTGCGGGGGGGCGTACGGCGCGTTCGATATACCGATCGGCGGTCGGCACCGGCACCGGCACCCCGGAGAGGTGGGGGCCGTTGCTGTAAGGGCAGTTGAAGTCAGGGCAGCCCAAGTCGGGTCAGACCGTGGCGAGTTCGACCTCGCGCAGCAACTCCGCGGCGATGGCGGACTCGTGGCGTTTGCCAGTCGGGGAGAGGGCGACGTAGGCGGAGGCGAGGAAGAGGAAGGAGCCGAGCACGACGGCGAGCGGGAAGATGAACTCCGTCGCGGTGGCGCCGGAGAGGGTCGCGCTGCTGGGGGCGAGGGTGACGCTCACGGCGTACATGCCGGTGTAGTGCATGGTGCTGACCGCGAGTCCCATGACGAGGGCGGCGAGCGTGGCGAGGATCGGGCCGCGCACGATGAGGGTGAGGGTGAGCGCGGCGGTCGCGGCGACGACGGCGATCGCGACGGAGGCGATGACCAGCCGGGGGTCGTAGTCGATCTCGCCGTGCAGGTCGAGCGCGGCCATGCCGGTGTAGTGCATGGCGGCGACGCCGAGGCCGGTGCCGATGCCGCCGAAGGCGACCGAGGTGACGCGGGAGCGGCCGTAGCCGGCGGTGAAGACGCCGGCGGCGACCACACCGATGGACATCAGCAGGCTGAGGACGGTGAGCGGGACGTCGTAGCGGATGGGGGTGCCTTCGACGCTGAAGCCGAGCATGGCCACGAAGTGCATGGTCCAGATGCCGGAGCCGATGGCGACGGAGGCGAGGGTCAGCCAGTTCCGTTTGGAGGCGCCGTCCGCCTCAAGTGCCCTTACGGTGCAGCGCAGTCCGAGCGCGGCGCCGACGCAGGCCATCGCGTAGGACAGGACCGGGGTGACCCAGCCCGCGCTGAAATGGTCCATGTGGCCCATGGGGAGGTTCCTCTCGGGCGTGGCGCGGCGAGACCGCGCGCGCAGGGAGTACCGCCGGTAACAAGGACCGGAGGTTGGCTGATCATGCCAGCCGTTTCCATGGGACAGAGGGCGCGAAAGGGACCCTGAGGTCGATTGGTGAACAATAAATCAATGTGGTTTGGATAACACCGAACACACGCATTTTTGCAGGTCAGGCGGGTGTTCCGTGGACCTCGTGTGAAGGTCGGTCGATCACGGTCGCTCCCGCCGCCGGACCCGCCGCCGTACGTACCGTCCGGCAGGTCCCGGAGGCCGCCAGCGCCTGTGCCACCTTCGCCGCCGACTCGGGGTCGCGGACGAGGAACGCCGTCGTCGGGCCCGAGCCGGAGACGAGCGCGGCGAGGGCGCCCGCGGTGCGGCCCGCGGCGAGGGTGTCGGCGAGTTCCGGGAAGAGCGAAAGGGCCGCCGGCTGAAGGTCGTTGGAGACGGCGGCGGCCAGCGCGTCCGGGTCGCCCTTCGCGAGCGCGTCGAGGAGCGGCTGCGAGGCGACCGGTTCGGGGATGTCGACCCCTTCCGCCAAGCGGTCGAACTCCCGGAAGACCGCCGGGGTCGACAGCCCGCGGTCGGCCATCGCGAACACCCAGTGGAAGGTGCCGCCGGTCTCCAGTGCGGTGAGCTTCTCGCCGCGCCCGACGCCCAACGCCGCCCCGCCCACCAGGCTGAACGGCACGTCACTGCCCAACTCCGCGCAGATGTCCAGCAGTTCGGCCCGCGACGCACCCGTACCCCACAGCGCGTCGCACGCAACCAGCGCGCCCGCGCCGTCCGCACTGCCGCCCGCCATGCCGCCCGCGACGGGGATGTCCTTGGCGATGTGGATGTGCACGGCGTCGCTACGGCCGTACCGCGCGGCGAGCGCCTCGGCCGCCCGCGCCGCCAAGTTCGTCCGGTCCAGCGGGACTTGGGCCGCGTCCGGGCCCGCGCAGGTGACGCGCAGTTCGTCGGCCGGGGTCACGGTGACCTCGTCGTACAGGCCGACCGCGAGGAAGACGTTGGCCAGGTCATGGAAACCGTCGGGGCGCGCGGCGCCGACCGCGAGCTGGACGTTGACCTTGGCGGGGACGCGGACGGTCACGCTCACTTACCGGGCTCCTTGCTGCGCTGGGGGTTGTGGGCGTGGGGGTTGTCGGCGTGGGCGTCGCTCGGGGTCTCCGCCGGGCCGCTCGCGCGCAGGGCGTCGCCGG
This sequence comes from Streptomyces xylophagus, assembly GCF_000716435.1. Classification (GTDB taxonomy): domain Bacteria; phylum Actinomycetota; class Actinomycetes; order Streptomycetales; family Streptomycetaceae; genus Streptomyces; species Streptomyces xylophagus. The sequence continues at coordinate 71,641 of NZ_JNWO01000032.1, read as the reverse complement.
CCCCGATGCCACTCGCGTTCTCCGCCGCGCCGGCCTCGCGTTCGGTATCCGCGTGTGTGGTGACCTCGGTTCCGGTCGGCTTGTTCTCGGCGATGCGGGCGAACTCCTCGACTGTCAGGGACTCGCCGCGCGCCTGCGGCGATACCCCGGCCGCGACGATGGCGACCTCGGCCGCCGCTGCCGATCCAGCCCAGCCCGCGAGCGCCGCCCGCAGGGTTTTGCGGCGCTGCGCGAAGGCCGCGTCGACCACGGCGAAGACCTCGCGCCGGGTGGCCGTGGTCTTCGGCGGCTCGGGCCTGCGGGTGAGCGCCACGAGGCCGCTGTCCACGTTCGGTGCGGGCCAGAAGACGGTGCGGCCGATGGAGCCGGCCCGCTTGACCTCGGCGTACCAGTTCGCCTTCACGGACGGGACGCCGTACACCTTCGAACCGGGCGGCGCGGCCAGCCTGTCGGCGACCTCCGCCTGGACCATCACCAACGTGCGCTCGATGGTCGGGAAGTGCTCCAGCATGTGGAGAAGGACCGGTACGGCCACGTTGTAGGGGAGGTTGGCCACCAGCGCGGTCGGGGGCGGGCCCGGCAGCTCCGTCACCTGCATCGCGTCCGAGTGCACCAGCGCGAAACGCTCGGCCCGCTCGGGCATGCGGGCGGTCACTGTCGCCGGGAGTGCGCTTGCGAGGGTGTCGTCGATCTCCACGGCGGTGACCCGGTCGGCTACTTCGAGCAGCGCGAGGGTGAGTGAGCCGAGGCCGGGGCCTACCTCCACGACCACGTCGTCGGGGCGGACGTCTGCGGTGCGGACGATACGGCGGACCGTGTTCGCGTCGATCACGAAGTTCTGGCCGCGCTGTTTTGTGGGGCGTACGCCCAGGGCTGCGGCCAGTTCGCGGATGTCGGCGGGGCCTAGGAGGGCGTCGGGGTTGCTGCTCACGTCATCTAGGTTACGGGCCGTTCTTCGTCTGCCGGTCCGCTGTGGCTGGTCGCGCAGTTCCCCGCGCCCCTTTGGGGGGCAAGCCCCCCAACCCCCCCCATCTCAGCCGTGCAGCCTCGTCCCGCAGTGTGGCCATGGGCTCGAACCCCGTCTTACGTACAGCCTCTTCGCGCGGAAGGTCTGCTCCTCCGCGCTCGCGTCCTGCGGACGTCCGCTTCCCCCCAGGCTGTGCCACGTGTGGGTGTCGAACTGGTAGAGGCCGCCGTACGTGCCGGAGGGGTCGACCGCGCCGGGGCGGCCGCCGGACTCGCAGGTCGCGAGGCCGTGCCAGTTGAGTTGGTCGGCGCCCTGTACCGAGGTGGGCATGGGTTTGGTGCCGACCTTCACCAGCTGGGCGCGGGGTTCCCGGACCAGTTCGTCGTCGACGCGGCGCGGCTTCTCCTTGACGCCGTTGACCGTGCGGAGGGCGTAGGTGACCCGGCGCAGGCCCGGTTGTCCGGCCCGTTCGATCACCTCCGTGCCCTTGAAGAGGGTGGGGTCGTCGGTGCGCTCGACCTTGAAGGGGATCGACTCCTCGCGGACCTCGCGCGTCCCCGTCACCCGCAGGACCGTGATCGTCTGGCCGTCGCGCGGGAAGCTGTCGGGCGGGACCGAGGTGGTGTCCTCGCCGTGCAGACCGATGCCGGCCTCCTCGACCGCCTCGCCGACCGTCGCCGCGTTGGTGCGGATCGTACGGGCGCGGCCGTCGGCCATGATCGTGACGGTGCGTTCGGTGCGCACGTCGAGGGCGAGTCCGGCGCGGCCGATGGGCTGGGAGCGGGAGGTGGAGAGGTATGCGCCCTCCGCGCGGACCCCGAGTTGTTCGAGCGCCCCGTCGACCGTGCGCGCCGTCGTCCACACCTCGCGCCGCTGCCCGTCGATCGTGAGCCGCACGGGACGGCCGTAGCGCACCGCGACCTCGTCGCCGCTGGCGAGCGGCGCGTCGCGGCCGGGTGCCACCACGTCGTGCGCGCCGACGTCCACGCCCTGCTGGGCGAGGAGTTCGGTGACGTCGTCGGCGAAGGTGTGCAGGGTGCGCGGCTTGCCGTCGACGTTCAGCTCGATCGCCTTGTCCTTGGCGACGAACGCGGTGGTGCCGCCCGCGAGGAACGCGACGACCAGCGCCTGCGGTACCAGCCGGCGCATCGTGGAGGCCGTCGAGCCCGTGCGCTCGGCTCTTCGTCTGCGCTCCGCACGCCCCGGCACCTCGGTCGCCGCCTGCCGCGGGAACACCGGTTCGTGCACCTCGTAGGCGGGCCGGTACGTGTCCTCGTACACCTCGGTGGGCCCGTCGGTGTACACATCGGCGCGCACACCGCGGTCGTACGTCTCATAGGTCTCGTAGTTGCTCACGCCGACACGCTCCAGAAGGCCAGAAGGGTCCGGATCGGGCCAACAGAACCTAGCGGAGCGACCGTCACTCTCCAAAGCGACGCGGCTACTCAGGGTTGTGTTCGAAAGGGGTGCCGGGCATCGGCGGAGCCTCAGTAGCCGAAGGCGCGCGCCGTGTTCGCCGCCAGGGCCGTCGCCAGCGCGTCCTCGTCGAGGTCCCGGACGGCCGCCATGGCGCGCACCGTGATCGGAACGAGATAGGGCGCGTTGGGCCGTCCGCGGTACGGGGCCGGGGTCAGGAAGGGGGCGTCGGTCTCGACGAGGACCAGTTCGAGGGGGGCCACCGCGAGCGCGTCCCGCAGGTTCTGGGCGTTCTTGAAGGTGACGGTGCCGGCGAAGGACATGAAGTACCCGGCGCGGGCGCAGAGTTCGGCCATCTCGGCGTCGCCGGAGTAGCAGTGGAAGACGGTCCGCTCGGGGGCGCCCTCCTCCTTGAGGACGCGCAGGACGTCGGCGTGGGCGTCGCGGTCGTGGATGACCAGGGCCTTGCCGTGCCGCTTGGCGATCTCGATGTGCGCGCGGAAGGAGAGTTCCTGTGCGGCCTTGCCCTCGGGGCCGGTGCGGAAGTAGTCGAGGCCGGTCTCGCCGACGCCCTTGACCTGCGGCAGCCCGGCGAGGCGGTCGATCTCGGTGAGGGCCTCGTCCAGGGCCGTGTCGCCACCCGCCACCCGCTCGCCCTGCCGGGACCAGCCGTCGGGGTCGCCGTGGACTATGCGCGGGGCTTCGTTCGGGTGCAGGGCGACCGTCGCGTGGACGGCCTCGTACCGGGCGGCCGTCTCGGCGGCCCAGCGGGAGCCCTTCAGGTCGCAGCCGACCTGGACGAGTGTCGTCACGCCGACCGACGCGGCCTTGGCGAGAGCCTCGTCCACCGTGCCGGACTGCATGTCGAGGTGGGTGTGGGAGTCGGCGACGGCCACCCGGAGGGGTTCCGGGAGCGGCGGTGCAGCGTTCTTCTCGCTGCCGCTGGAGGAAGGCATGCCCCGATCCTACGAAAGGGGCATGCCCGCCCGGTCGTGGGAGCCGGTCAGCTCGCCCTGCGGTGGAACGGGTGCAGGAGATCGGACAGGTGCCAGTGGTGGTCCTTGTGCTCCGGCAGCGGGGTCACGGCGGCGTCGCCGTCCGTGCCGTCCGCCGCGGCCGTAGCCGCATCCGCTGCTGCTGCCGCCGCCCGGGGCCGCGGTGCCTGGTACTGCCGCTGCGCGGCCTCCCGTACCGACGACACCTGGCCCGCGCGCATGATGCGTACGACATGCCCGTCGCAGTTGAGGCAGGCGGGGCGGCTCAGCGGCGACGGCACGACCTGGCCCTCCGCCACGTACATCACGAACTGGTGGCCGTCGGTGTCGACGTGGTGCTCTATCTCGTACGCCTGCTCCCAGCCGTGCCCGCACCGCATGCAGGCGAAGGAGTACGACTCGTTGACCACGGCCGTGGCAGCGCCACGGAGACCGGTCTGCCCTGCGATCTCACTCATGCCAGCTCCTGCTTGCTTTCCGCTGGACCAGGTCCTGTCGTCACATTCCCGTCGTCCGCCCGAAGGGCGGGCCCGGCGGCGTCAGGTGCGTGCTCTCGGCGTGCCGGGCCCGGACCCGCGTACTGGACGTACTCGGGTCCGGGCCCGGTGCGGCGAGAGTGCGTGCATGGCGTCTCCGGGCAGACGGGAATGTGACGACAGGGCCTAGGCGCCCCCGGCGAGGGGATTCCCCCCGGAATCCCGTTGGAGGCGAGGGACGGGTGCGTCCCTCACTCAAGTGGACGCCTCGGGCAGGGCGAACGCATCAGACCTGTCGACTGTTGGAGGCGATTTGGACTTTCCTTGTCGAATCGCCCCGCCAAGGCGGTCCGGCCTTTGCATTTGCTGACCGTGCTTTGCCCCGTCATGGGGCGCGCGCTCATAGGAACAGCGCCCCGCTCAGAGGAACCTTTCCCGCAGGTCAGACGGGTTTTTGCGCACTCTTCGCCGCGACCACGGCATCGAACACCTCTCGCTTGGGAACGCCTGCCTCGACGGCCACGGCGGCGATCGCTTCCTTTCGCCGCTCCCCCGCCTCCTCGCGCACCCGCACCCGCCGTACCAGCTCGTCCGCGCCGAGTTCCTCGGCCTTCTCGGGGGCGCCCTCGACGACGACGGTGATCTCCCCTCGCACACCCTCCGCCGCCCACGCGGCCAGCTCGCCGACCGGGCCGCGCTTGATCTCCTCGTACGTCTTGGTCAGCTCGCGGCAGACGGCGGCCCGCCGCTCGGCGCCGAACACCTCGGCCATCGCGGCGAGGGTGTCGTCGAGCCGGTGCGGTGCCTCGAAGTACACGAGGGTCCGCCGCTCGCCGGCGACCTCCCGCAGCCGCGACAACCGCTCGCCGGCCTTCCGCGGCAGGAACCCCTCGAAGCAGAACCGGTCCACCGGCAGCCCCGACAGCGCGAGCGCGGTGAGCACGGCGGACGGCCCCGGCACCGCGGTCACCTTGATGTCCTTCTCCACGGCGGCGGCGACCAGCCGGTACCCCGGGTCGGACACCGACGGCATCCCCGCGTCGGTCACCAGGAGCACGCGCGCTCCACCCACCAACGCCTCGACCAACTCCGGCGTCCGCGCGGCCTCGTTGCCCTCGAAGTACGACACGACCCGCCCCTTGGGCTGCACCCCGAGCGCCTGCGTCAGCCGCCTCAGCCGCCGGGTGTCCTCGGCGGCGACGACATCGGCGCCGGTCAGCTCCTCGGCGAGCCTGGGCGGCGCGTCCTGAACATCGCCGATGGGGGTGCCCGCCAGTACAAGGGTTCCAGTCACTCCCCCATCCTCGCAGGGCCCGACATCTGTGGACGCATCCGGACCGAGACCACCCATGCACGGGACTCACACAGCGCTGTTCCCTACGATGGCGCGGTGACCAGTACCGCGTCCTCCACGGACACCCGGCAAGGGCAGGCCCCGCACGAGCAGCGGCCGTCGTGGCAGCAGCGGCTGCGCCGATTCGGCTATGCGGCGGGGCCCAGAAGCGACGTACGGGACCGGCTGGTGCCGCCGTACGCGGAGCCCAGCCCCCGGCTGTGGGCGGCGCTCGGCTTCTCGCCGACGCTGATCGACCGCATCACCCGCTGGTCGGGCTGGGGCGGCCCGCTGCTGGTCACGCTCATGGCGGGCGTGATGCGCTTCTACCACCTGGGCAGCCCGAAGGCGGTGATATTCGACGAGACGTACTACGCGAAGGACGCGTGGGCGCTGGTCCACCGCGGCTTCGAGGTCAACTGGGACAAGAACGCCAACGACCTCATCCTCCAGCACAACGGCCACATCGCCATCCCGTCGGACGCGGCCTACGTCGTGCACCCGCCGGTCGGCAAGTACGTCATCGGCATCGGCGAGCTGATCTTCGGCTTCAACCCGTTCGGCTGGCGCTTCATGACGGCGCTGCTCGGCACGCTCGCGATCCTGATGCTGTGCCGCATCGGCCGCCGCCTGTTCCGCTCCACGTTCCTCGGCTGCGTCGCGGGCGTCCTGATGTCGCTCGACGGCCTGGCCTTCGTGATGGCCCGCACCTCCCTGCTCGACGGCGTGCTGATGTTCTTCGTGGTGGCCGCCTTCGGCTGCCTGCTACTGGACAGGGACAGGGCCCGGGCAAAACTCGCGGCGGCACTACCGGTCGACGCGGACGGCCGGGTCCGCCCGGACGCGCACATCGCCAACACACTCTTCCTCGGCCTGCGCCCCTGGCGCTGGGCGGCCGGCCTGATGCTCGGCCTCGCGATCGGCACCAAGTGGAACGGCCTCTACGTCACGGCCTGCTTCATCCTGCTGACCCTGTTCTGGGACGTCGGCACACGCAAGGTCGCGGGCGCGAGCAGGCCGTACGTGGCCGCCCTGCGCTACGACTCCTTCCTCGTCACGTTCACCATGTGCACCATCCCCGTCGTCGTCTACCTGACCTCCTGGATCGGCTGGATCCTCTCGCCCGCCAACGGCACCGGCGGCTACTTCCGCAACTGGGCGGCGACCGACGGCAAGGGCGGCTTCTGGAGCCACTTCATGCCGGACTGGGCGCGCAGCCTGTGGCACTACGAGCACGAGGTCTACGAGTTCAACATCGGCCTGCACTCCCCGCACACGTACATGTCCAACCCCTGGAGCTGGCTGGTCGACGGCCGCCCGGTCTCGTACTTCTACGAGTCCCCGTCCCCCGGCGCGGACGGCTGCCCGGCGAGCGCCGGCGAGAAGTGCGCCCGCGAGGTCCTCGCCATCGGCACCCCGATGCTGTGGTGGGCCGCCTGCTTCGCGCTCCTGTACGTCCTGTGGCGCTGGGCGTTCCGCCGCGACTGGCGCGCGGGCGCGATCGCCTGCGGCGTCGCGGCCGGCTACCTCCCCTGGTTCATGTACCAGGACCGCACGATCTTCTTCTTCTACTCCATCGTCTTCCTCCCGTTCCTCTGCCTCGCGGTCGCCATGCTGATCGGCGCGGTCATCGGCCCACCGGGCTCCAACGACACCCGCCGGGTCGTGGGGGCGGTGGGGGCGGGCGTACTGGTCCTGCTGATCACGTGGAACTTCATCTACTTCTGGCCGCTGTACACGGGGACGGCGATTCCGATCGACCAGTGGCGGTCGCGGATGTGGTTGGACACGTGGGTCTAGGCGGGGCGGAACGGAACCCGACGGGAACGACATGGACGATCACCTCGACGCCGCCGTCAGAGCGCTGTCCTGGAACCCGTCGACACCGGCCGGCGTGCTGCTGCGACTGCTCAAACTCGACCACCGGGACGTGCGGTGGACCATCACCCAGCGCGCCGACCTGCCACTGGAGGTCGTCGACGCGATCCTGGCGGACCCCGAGACGAAACTCCGGCAGGAGTTCGCCTTCAGTGCCGCCGCCGACCCCGCCCAGCGCGCCCGGCTCATCGACGATCCGCACCTGAAGGTCCATCTCGCCCTCGCCATCGGTCCGACGCCGTACCGGGGCCGGGTGGAGCCGCTGCCCGACTGGGCGTACGAGCGGCTGCTGAAGCACCCGGACGAGCGCATCCGCCACGAGACCGTCGTGTCGTACCTCGTCCCCGCCCGCGTCCTGGCCGGCCTGGCGGACCATCCTGACAGCGCCCTTCGTGCGGCGTCCTGCCGTGCGTGGGAGGAACTGCCGGACACCACACGCGAGTTGCTGCTCCGGGACGACGACCTGAAGGTGCGCCAGGCCGCCGCGATGCAGGTCTGCCGCGAGGACGCGGACCGGACGGAGTGGCTGGTCGAAAGCCTCGGCCGCTCCCACCTGGTGGGCCAGGTACTGCGGACCGGGCGACTTAGCCGCGAGTTCGCCGAGCACAGGGTGGCCCAGCCACGCCCGGTCTCGGTGGCCGCGAACCCCTCCCTCCCGCCGGATCTCGTACAACGGCTGGCCGTCGACCCGGACCCGCACATCCGGCTCGTCGTCTCCGCCCGGCCGGAGTTGACGGAGGCTGAACGCGCGGCCATCGACTACACCGTGGAGCCCGAGGCCCGCCTGGACACGCTGGACTGGGTGTGGGACGCCCGCGAGGACGTCGACCTCCTTCGCCGGTGCGCCACGTCCGCACACAGTTGGCTGCGCCGCAGCGCCGCGGTGTGCCCGGCCCTGCCACCGGACATGGTCGAACTCCTCGCCCAGGACGAGGACTTCGCCGTACGGCTGCTGCTGTGCGAGTTTCATCCCGAGCCGCCGCCGGAGCTGCTGCTCGACCTGTATCTGCACGGCAGTCACCGGGCCGTGGAGATGCTGACCAGCAAGCCCGGGTTCCCGTCGGCGGGGTTGGCGGCCCGTTTCCTGGACTCCCCGGATCCGCGTCGCCGCGGCCTGGCGCTGCGTGATCCCGCGCTGACCCCGGACGACCTGGACCGGCTCAGCCGTGAAGGACTGCGCGGGTCGGCCGCCCGAGACCCGCGACTGCCCCTGGCGCGGATCCGTGAACTGCTCGCCGACCCCGACATGCTCGGCACGGTCGCCGGCAATCCCGCTCTCCCCGCCGAGGACATGCACCGGCTCCTCGACGCCGCGGGGGTGCCCGCCTGATCGGCCATTCACCGGTCTCCGTTAGGACAACAAAAGGCAACACCCCTCACAGCTTTCCCCCACGCCCCATACAGTCAAGGAACTGATAACGGGGAGGGGACTGCGCCATGCGCAAGGGGGTAAAGGCCACCGTCATAGGCAGCGTGTTCGCCGTGATGGTGTCGGGGGCGGGATACGGGGCGTACAACATCGTCTCGGCGCTGGGCGGGAGTTCAGGAGTCGGCGGGTCAAGTGGGCCCGCGCCGGTGAAGACCGGGCCGCCGAGCGCGTCCGAGGTCAGGGCGACGACGGCGAAGTTCTTCGCGGCCTGGGAGAAGGGGGACTCGGTGACCGCCGCGTCGTACACGAACAACGACGGCGCCGCCGACCCCGTGCTGGAGTCCTACAGCGGGGCCGGCCACATCACGAAGGTGACGATCACGCCCGGTACCGCGACCGGGGCCACTGTGCCGTTCACGGTGAAGGCAACGGTGTCGTACAAGGGAATCGCCAAGCCGTTGGCGTACAAGAGCCAACTGACCGTCGTGCGCGGCAAGACCACCGGGCGGGCCCTCGTCGACTGGCAACCGTCCGTCATCCACCCGGAGTTGAAGACCGGCGACACCTTCGTCACCGGGGAGTCCGCGAGCCCGGCGATCGAGGCCGTGGACCGGAACGGGACCGTGCTGACGAAGGAGAAGTATCCGTCGCTGGGGCCGATCCTGGACGAGTTGCGCTCCAAGTACGGTGACCAGGCGGGCGGTTCGCCCGGTATCGAGCTGGCGATCAAGCACGACGTCGCGGACTCGGCCGACACCACGCTGGTGACCCTGGAGAAGGGCAAGGCCGGCAAGGTGCGCACGACGCTCAGCGCCACCGCGCAGGCCGCCGCCGAGAAGGCCGTGACGAAGTACTCGGAGTCGTCGGTCGTGGCACTGCAGCCGAGCACCGGGCAGCTGCTGGCGATCGCCAACCACCGCGACGACGGCTTCAACGCCGCGTTCCTGGGGAAGTTGGCGCCCGGCTCGACCATGAAGATCATCAGCGCCGCCACGCTCATCGACAACGGCATCACGACGATGAACGGCCCGGCGCCCTGCACGCCCGACGCGGTCTGGCAGAGCCAGACCTTCCACAACCTGACCGGCCTGAAGCCGGACGAGGGCGCGACACTCGCCGACAGCTTCGCCCGCTCCTGCAACACCGCGTTCGTGAAGTTCGCCGACTCGGTCAAGGTCGACTCCCTGACCAAGGAGGCCCAGGACCGCTTCGGGCTCGGCCGGGACAACTGGAAGACCGGCATCCCGTCCTTCGACGGCTCGGTCCCCGCGTCCGGCGGCCCGGACACCGCGGCCAACCTGATCGGCCAGGGCCAGGTGCAGATGAGCCCGCTCAACATGGCGTCGGTGACGGCGACCGCGAAGACGGGCACGTTCCGCCAGCCGGTGCTCGTCGCACAGAGCCTCGACGACCGCCAACTGGCCACCGCACAGGGCCTGTCGGCGAGTACGTCGGCGCAGCTGCGCGCGATGATGAACCGCACCGCGACCAGCGGCACCGCGGCCGGCATCATGGCCGGGCTCGGCGGCAACATCGGCGCGAAGACGGGCTCCGCCGAGGTGGACGGGCAGGCCAAGTCCAACAGCTGGTTCACCGGATACCGCAACGACGTAGCGGCGGCGGCCATGACCCAGGACGGCGGCCACGGCATCGACGCCGCGGGCCCGATCGTCCGCGCCGTCCTGGCGGCAAGTGGCTGAACTCACCCCCGTGAGACGGGAACTCACCCGCACAGGACGGGACTCTAAGGTGTGCCCCGTCGTTGGGGCGTGTGAGGGCAGGACAGGGCCAAGTGACGACGGGGGCCCAAAGGGATTCGCGGAGGATCGGGAACTGTGGGCACGAGGGGCAAGAAGAAGGTCGCCGCCGAGCGGCGCAAGGCGAGACCCGCCGTGATCGGCGGAGTGATCGCCGTGACCGTCGTCGGCGCGGGCGTCGGCGCCTACGCGCTGTACGACGGCGGGGCGTCCGCCGAGGCGCGCACGTCGACCACCGCCGACCACAAGGCCATCAAGACGGGCCCGTTGTCGGCGACGGAGGTGCAGACGACCGCGAAGCGGTTCCTGGCCGACTGGCAGCAGGGCAAGGTCGCCCAGGCCGCCGCCACGACCGACAAGTCGACGGCGGCCGCCGCGCTGCTCACCGGCTACACGAAGAACGCCCACATGACGGGCATCACCGTCACCGAGGGCGTCCGCGCGGGCACCAAGGTCCCCTTCTCCGTGAAGTGCACGGTGTCGTACAAGGGCATCAACAAGCCCATGACATACGCCAGTTCACTGAGCGTGGTGCGCAGCACCAAGGACGGCAAGCCGTACGTCCAGTGGCACGCCTCCGTCGTCCACCCGGACCTCGCGGACGGCGACACCCTGGTCACCGGCGAGTCCGGCACCCCGCCGATCAAGGCCTACGACCGTGACGGCGGCGAGCTGACGACGGCCAAGTACCCGTCGCTGGGCCCGGTGTTGGACGGGCTGCGGGAGAAGTTCGGCAAGAAGGCCGGCGGCAAGGCGGGCATCGAGCTGCGGGTGGTCCGGGGCAAGAAGTCCAAGGAGTCCGACAAGACGCTCGTCGAGCTGAGCAAGGGCACGCCGGGCAAGGTGAAGACGACGCTCAGCCCGACCCTCCAGGCGGCGGCCGAGCAGCAGGTCGACAAGCAGAAGAACTCCTCGGTCGTGATGATGCGCCCGTCGACCGGCGAGATCCTGGCCGTGGCGAACGCCTCGCACGGCTTCAACGTGGCCTTCCAGGGCTCCCTCGCCCCCGGTTCCACGATGAAGATCGTGACGTCGACGATGCTCTTCGAGAAGAACCTGATCACCCCGGACGCGTCCCACCCCTGCCCCAAGACGTACAAGCTGGCGGGCTGGACCTTCCACAACGACGACGACTCGGAGATCAAGAAGGGCACGTTCAAGCTGGCCTTCGGGGCCTCCTGCAACAACGCCTTCATCAACTTCGCGCCCAAGCTGTCGAACAGCGACCTGACGACGGAGGCCCAGCAGGTCTACGGCCTCGGCATGAACAACTGGGCCATCGGCGTCCCCACCTTCGACGGCTCGATCCCGGTGCAGAGCGGCGCGCAGATGGGCGCCTCGCTGATCGGCCAGGGCGGCGTCCGCATGAACCCGCTGAACATGGCGTCGGTCGCCTCCACGGTCGACACGGGCACCTTCCACCAGCCGTACCTGGTCTCCCCGACGGTCGACAACCGCACGATCGCGAAGGCCTCCCGCACGATGTCCTCGACGACGCAGTCGGAGCTGAAGGAGGTCATGAAGTACACGGCGGACTACGGCACGGCGGCGAAGGCGATGGCCGGGCTCGGCTCCGACTACGGCGCGAAGACCGGCTCGGCGGAGGTCGACGGCCAGAAGAAGCCCAACGGCTGGTTCACCGCGTACAAGGGCGACCTGGCCGCCGCGGGTGTCGTCCAGGCGGGCGGACACGGCGGCGACACGGCGGGCCCGATCGTGGCGGCACTGCTCAAGCTGGGCAGCAGCCTCGGCGGCTGAACCACCACCTGAGCTTCTGATCCTCTGTGGAGCTCAGCTCGCGATCGGCGCGGTGGCCATATAGGTCCGCCGCAGGAAGCGCATGATCGTCTTCGTCTCGAACTGGACGACGGAGACGCCCTGTTCGGAGTGGAACTCGACCACGGCCTGCACCCGCCCGCACGGCCACACCCGCACCTCGCCGCTGCCGGCCGGGGCGCGCAGCCCCTCTTCCAGCAGCTCCCGGTCGAAGGTCCATTCATGGGGTCCGGGCAGATCGATACGGACGGCTCGCGGATCGGAGTCGGGGTCGTACCGCAGGACGACGGGGACCGCGTCACGGTCCAGCCGGTCCACGTCCTCGTCGGTGACGATATGGGCTCGCGCGTACTGTTCGACTACGGACATCGGGCGGCCCCTTACGCTGAGTGACCTGTGTGAAAGCTATGCATCCGCTTCCACTACCCCAATGTCGCATATTTTCTCGGGAGCGCCCTCCGGGGCGACAGATCTCACATGTCGGCGCGAGACTGTCTAGCTCTTGCAAAGGACTCGCAACAACCATCTAAAATCATCGCGTGCATGTGCCTGACGGATTCATCGACGCCCCCATATCCGCCGCGACCGCCGTGGTCGCGGCCGGCGCCATCGCCGTGAGCCTGCGGGGTGCGCGCCGCGAGCTCGACGAGCGGACGGCGCCGCTGGCGGGCCTGGTCGCCGCGTTCATCTTCGCCGTGCAGATGCTCAACTTCCCGGTCGCGGCCGGCACCAGCGGCCACCTGCTGGGCGGTGCGCTGGCCGCGATCCTGGTCGGCCCCTACACGGGCGTGCTCTGCGTCTCCGTCGTGCTGCTCATGCAGGGCATCCTCTTCGCGGACGGCGGGCTGACCGCGCTCGGCGTGAACATCACCGACATGGCGATCACGACGACGGTCGTGGCCTACGCCGTCTTCCGCGGCCTGGTGAAGGTGTTGCCCCGCACCCGCCGCTCGGTCACCGCCGCGTCCTTCACCGCGGCCCTGCTCTCCGTCCCCGCCGCCGCCCTCGTCTTCACGCTCCTCTACTCACTCGGCGGCACCACCGACGTCTCCCTCAGCAAGGTCGCCACCGCGATGATCGGCGTGCACGTCCTCATCGGCATCGGCGAGGCCGCGATCACCGCGCTGACGGTCGGCGCCGTGATCGCCGTACGCCCGGATCTCGTGTACGGCGCGCGCGGCCTGGAGCAGCGGCTGAAGCTGCGCGTGAACGGCGAACTCGTGGACGCGGCTCCCCAGTTGGCCCCCGTGCACACCTCTCACCGCAAGGTGTGGCTCACCGGCCTCGCCGCCTCCCTCCTCCTCGCCGGTTTCGTGAGCTTCTACGCCTCCTCGAACCCCGACGGCCTGGAGAAGGTCGCCGCCGACCACGGCATCGACCGCAAGGCGAAGGAGCACGCCTCGGCCGACTCCCCCCTTGCGGACTACGGCGTGCGCGATGTCGAGGACACCCGGCTCTCCGGCGGCCTCGCGGGCGTGATCGGCGTGGGCGTGACGGTCGTCGCGGGCACCGGCGTCTTCTGGGCGGTCCGCAAGCGCCGTAACACCTCGCAGGTGGCCTGACATGGGCGCGGGCCACGCCCACCGGCTCTACCGGCACGGCCACTCCCCCGTGCACGCGCTGCCCCCGCACACCAAGCTGGCCGCCGTGTTCGCCTTCGTGGTGGTCGTGGTGTCGACCCCGCGCGAGGCGATGTGGGCGTTCGGTCTCTACGCGGTACTGCTCGGGCTGGTCGCGTACGCGGCCCGCGTGCCCGCCGCATTCCTGCTCCGCCGCCTGCTGATCGAGATCCCCTTCGTGGCGTTCGCGGTGCTGATGCCGTTCGTGGCGGAGGGCGAGCAAGTGACCGTCCTGGGCGTGCAGTTGAGCTTGAACGGCCTCTGGGGCGCGTGGAACGTCCTCGCCAAGGGCACCCTGGGCGTGGCTGCCTCCGTCCTCCTCGCCGCCACCACCGAACTCCGCGAACTCCTCCTGGGATTGCAGCGGTTGAGGCTCCCGCCCCTCCTCGTCCAGATCGCGTCCTTCATGATCCGCTACGGCGATGTCATCACCGACGAGATGCGCCGGATGCGGATCGCCCGCGAGTCACGGGGTTTCGAGGCCCGGGGTGTCCGCCACTGGGGCGTGCTCGCGAAGTCGGCGGGCGCGTTGTTCATCCGCTCCTACGAACGCGGGGAGCGGGTCCATCTGGCCATGGTTAGCCGGGGTTACGCCGGTTCGATGCCGGTGATCGACGAGGTGACCGCGTCCCGGGCGCAGTGGTCGTACGCTCTCGCACTCCCGTCCGCCGCCCTTGTCGTATGCCTGTTGGGATGGACCCTGTGACGACCTTCTCTCTGGACGTGTCCGGGCTGGCCTTCGCCTACCCAGACGGCCATCAGGCGCTGTTCGGCGTCGACTTCACCGTCGCGCGCGGCGAACGCGTCGCCCTGCTCGGCCCGAACGGCGCCGGCAAGACCACCCTCGTCCTGCACCTCAACGGCATCCTCACGGGCGGCGCGGGCACGGTGACGGTGGCCGGACTCCCGGTCGGCAAGCGGCACATGGCGGAGATCAGGCGCCGGGTCGGGATCGTCTTCCAGGACCCCGACGACCAGTTGTTCATGCCGACGGTCCGGGAGGACGTGGCGTTCGGCCCGGCGGCGGCCGGCATGAAGGGCGCCGAGCTGGAGCAACGGGTGCGTACGGCACTGGAGTTGGTGGGAATGGCGGACTTCGCGGACCGTCCCCCGCACCACCTGTCGTTCGGCCAGCGGCGCAGGGTGGCCGTCGCAACGGTCCTGGCCATGGAACCGGAGATCCTCGTCCTCGACGAGCCCTCCTCCAACCTCGACCCCGCCTCCCGCCGCGAACTGGCCGACATTCTGCGGTCGTTGGACGTGACGGTCCTCATGGTCACGCACGACCTGCCGTACGCACTGGAGTTGTGCCCGCGCGCGCTGATCCTGAGCGACGGCGTGATCGCGGCGGACGGGAAGACCGGCGAACTCCTCGCCGACGAGGCGCTGATGCGCGCCCATCGCCTGGAGTTGCCCTTCGGGTTCGACCCGCGGTCCGTGACAATGGGCGCGTGACGAACGAGGACCATACGGTTGTTGCCGGGTCGCTGCGCCTCGACGAGCAGTTGTGCTTCGCGCTGTACGCGGCCCAGCGTGCGCTGACGGCCGCGTACCGCCCGCTCCTCGAGGAGTTGGAGCTGACCTACCCGCAGTACCTCGTCCTCCTCGTCCTGTGGGAACGCGGCGAGAGCACGGTCAAGGACCTCGCGACCGCCCTGCGCCTCGACTACGGCACGCTGTCCCCGCTCCTCAAGCGCCTGGAGACGGCGGGGCTCGTGCACCGGGAGCGCGCGGCACACGACGAGCGCTCGGTACTGGTCGCGTGCACGGAGCGCGGTACGGCACTCAGGGAGCGCGCGGCCCGCGTGCCGGGCGCGCTGCTGGCGGCGACGGAGCTGGCGATGCCGGAGGTCGTCCGTCTGCGCGAGGAGCTGTGGCGGCTGGCGGAACGGGCCGGAGCGGCGGCGGAACGGGCCCGCTGACCCGCTGACCTGGGGTTACCGGCGGTTTCCACCCCCTGCCGACCATCACCTCCCTACCGGTCAGTATCTTGTGCGCGATGTAGTTGCGCACTCTCGTGTTTCCGCTCCGGGGGAGGTCCCGCCATGACCGACGACACCGCTG
Organism: Streptomyces xylophagus; assembly: GCF_000716435.1. Classification (GTDB taxonomy): domain Bacteria; phylum Actinomycetota; class Actinomycetes; order Streptomycetales; family Streptomycetaceae; genus Streptomyces; species Streptomyces xylophagus. The sequence goes on along the minus strand of NZ_JNWO01000032.1, from coordinate 55,991 downwards.
ACACCGCTGACACCGCAGTCGACACCCGTCCCACGAAGATCATGTACGTCGCCGAGGCCACCGCCCACGGCGGCCGGGACGGCTATGTCAGCAGCCAGGACGGCCAGATCGCCCTCCAGGTCGCGATGCCCCCGGCCCTGGGCGGCGACGGCAACGGCACCAACCCCGAGCAGCTGTTCGCGGCCGGCTACAGCTCCTGCTTCCACAACGCGCTGGTCCTCGTCGGCCGCCGGGCCGGCTTCGACCTGACCGGCTCCACGGTCGCCGCGAAGGTCGGCATCGGCCCCAACAAGCAGAAGGGCTACGGCCTCGCGGTCGCCCTGAGCGTGTCCCTCCCGGTCCTCGACGCGGGCATCGCGGCGAAGCTGGTGGACGCGGCCCACGAGGTCTGCCCGTACTCGAACGCGACCCGCGGGAACATCGACGTGACGATCCTGCTTGGTTGAAGTAGGACAGCGGGTCGGCGGAACCAGGAGTGCGGACGTGGACGTGAACGGCATGGTGGCCGAGGGCTTCGAGCCGGTCAGGGCAGCGTTCGTACGGAACTTCGAGGTGCTCGGGGACCGGGGCGCGGCCGTGACGGTGTACCGGGACGGGCACCGGGTCGTGGACCTGTGGGCCGGCACGAAGGACGTCGACGGCACCGCCCCCTGGCAGCGGGACACGGCCCAGATCGTCCGCTCGGCGACGAAGGGCGTGGCAGCCGCCGTACTGCTCCTGCTGGCGCAGCGCGGGGAGCTGGACCTGGACGCTCCCGTGGGCGAGTACTGGCCGGAGTACAAGGCCGCCGGCAAGGAACGGACGCCGGTGTGGCAGCTGCTCGCCCATCGCGCGGGCGTGCCGGTGCTGGACTGCCCGCTGACCCCGGTACAGGCCGCCGACCCGGTGCTGGGCGCGGAGGCGGTGGCGGCTCAGGCGCCGGTGTGGGAGCCGGGCACGGACCACGGGTACCACGCGCAGACGTACAGCTGGCTGACCGGTGAACTCGTCCGCCGGGTGACGGGCCGGTCGATCGGCGAGTGGATCGCGGACGGGATCGCGGGCCCGGTCGGGGCGGACCTGTGGGTGGGCCTGCCGGCGGACCAGGCGTCTCGGGTGGGCCGGGTGGCGCAGTTGGAGGCACCGGCGGCGGACGCGGGGGCCCTCCGCATGCGCCCCAAGCGCTCGGTCTCCGAGGCGTACGCGAACCCCGACTCCCTCACCCGGCGCGCCTTCGGGGCGATCACGCCGATGCCGGACGAGAACGACCCGGCGTACCGGGCGGCCGTGCTCCCCGCGTCGAACGGCATCGCGACGGCGGACGGGCTGGCCCGTTTCTACGCGTCCCTGATCGGCGAACTGGACGGCGGGGCAAGGCTGTTCGCCCCGGAGACGGTCGAGCTGGCCCGTGCGGAACGCTCGTCGGGTCCGGACCGCGTCCTGGTGGTGGGCACCCGTTTCGGCCTCGGCTACATGCTGCACGGCAGCGCGTCCCCGCTCCTCTCCGACGGCTCCTTCGGTCACCCGGGCCGGGGCGGCGCGCTGGGCTTCGCGGACCCGGAGTCGGGTATCGCGTTCGGGTATGTGACGAATTCGTTCCGCAAGAGCGTGACGGCTGATCCACGGGCGCAGGCGCTGGTCAGGGCGGTGCGTACCGCCCTGTCGTAGCGCAGTGGTACGGCTACGGCCGTCGGCGCCACGGCCGGCGTTCACGGCACTGGGGCAACAATGAGGTATGCGCTGCTGCTTCTCGGCTCCCCGCGCGGCCCTCGCCGCGCTCCCCACTCCCTACGACGTCCTGCGCTCCGGCACGCTCCTCGTCCCCGCGCTGCTGCGTGCCGCCCACAGCCGTCCCGGGCGCGCCGGATTCCGCCAACTTGCCGCCGTCCACCTGGAGTTGGTCACCCTCACCGAGGACAGCGCCATCATCACCTGGCACACCCGGATACCCGGCACCGACGACGGCTTCGGCCACCCGCTCCCCGCGGTCACCGAGGGCGAGGTCGTCTACGGCACCCACCCGGCCCGGCTCAACCGCGTCGCGGCCGAGGACCGGCCCACCGCGCACCACCAGGTGGAGCTGACCGGCCTGGAACCCGGGCAGACGTACTACTACCGGGCACGCTCCCGGGGCGTGACCGCCGTACCGACGCCGTTGCAGCACGTGCGCGGGAACGCCGTCGGCACCTCGCGGCACGGCCTCGGCTCCCTGACCGGCACGTACTCCTTCACCACGCCCCAGCCCCCGCCCGGCCGGCATCTGCTGTCCATCGCCCTCTGCAACGACCTGCACCTCGGCGAGACCACCGCGGGCCGTATGGCGGGCTTCCCGCTGCTGCGCGGGGTGTCACAGGCGGCGGGCCTCGCCGCCTATCCGGAGATCATGACCCGGGCCCTGGTCGAGGAGGCCAAGCGGCGCGGGGCGGACGTGCTGCTCGCCGCCGGGGACATCTCGGCGGGCGGATCACCACGGGACCTGGCCGGGGCCAGACGCATCCTGGACGGCTTCGGCACGCTCGGCCGGGACTATCTCGTCGTACGCGGCAACCACGACCGTGCGGGGAGCTCCGCCGACACGTTCCATGAGGGGTTCCGGGAGGGCTTCGGCGACGGGCCCGGTTACTTCGCCCACGACCTCGGCGGGCTGCGGATCATCGGGCTCGACACGTATGCCAAGGCCGGCAACGGGGGTGACGCGGGTGGGCTCGGGGAGGAGCAGTTGTCCTGGTTCCGGGCGCGGCTGCGGGCCGAGCCGGATCGGCCGACCGTCGTCTTCGGCCACCATCCGCTGACGGTACGGGACTCTGTGTTTCCGGTGACTCGGGGGCAGCAGCTCGATCGGCGGCAGGCTCGGGCGATCGTCGACGCGTATGCATCGGCGCCGGGGGTCTTCCTGCACCACGCGGGCCATACCCACCGGAACAAGCGGACCGTGCTGGTGCGGGCGCCGCATGTCGTTCAGCAGGAGGTGACCGCCGCGAAGGACTATCCCGGGGGGTTTCTGCTGCTGCGGGTGTACTCCGGGGGGTATGCGCTCAACCACTACAAGGCTGGTGGGGTTGAGGCGCGCGAGTGGGGGGAGCGGTCTCGGCGGGTGGCCGGGGGGTTGTGGCCGCATCATGCGTTGGGGCGTTCGGCTACGGACCGGAACAGCGTTCGGGCCCATGACCTGTCCGGGGTGGGCTCGTTGGGGGTGTCTGTTGCCTGAGTCGATTGGGTAGTCGGTTGGGTGCTGCGCCGTTGGGGCTGGGCGCGCAGTTCCCCGCGCCCCTAAAAAGAGGGCCCTGCGGGCCCCTTTTTAGGGGCGCGGGAACGGAATGGTCGCAGTATGCGGGACGTTTCCCGTCCATGACGCCCAAGAACGACAGCGCTGACGCCCGCACGATCACCAACCCGCCCACGCTCCACGACCCGACGCCGTTCGGCTACAGCCACGCGGTGTCGGCACCCGGTGAACTCGTCTTCATCGGCGGCCAGTACGCCTCCGACGAGACGGGCGCCCCGGTACCGGGCGACTTCGCGGCACAGGTGGACCTGGCCTTCGCCCGGCTGCGGTCGGCGCTGGCGGGAGTGGGCCTCGGCTACGAACACGTGGTCCGGCTGGGCACGTTCATCGTCGACCACGACCTCACCAAGCTGGAGACCCTGGGCAAGGCCCTGCACGCGCACTTCGGCGACCGCCTGCCTGCCCAGACCCTCAGCGGGGTCGCGTCGCTCGCGTTGCCGGGGATGCTGTTCGAGGTGGACGCGGTGGCCGTACGCCCCTGACCGGCGGTGCCGCCGGTCAGGGACCGTTGACGGGCTGGGGCTCCGGTCAGCCGTCGGACTCCGACGACGGGAGGTAGGCGCCCGGTACGTCGTTCGGCGTGTAGATCTTCTTGTCGCCGGGGTAGGGCTTGGTCCAGTTGTGGGTCTGGTACCAGGTGTAGCGGTTCATCTGGGTGGGGTTGGCGTAGTCGGGCACGGCGTGCGGGCCGGTCAGCCGCTGGTGCGAGGCCCAGGTCTTCCACTGGGCCGCGAGCGCCTTCTCGGCCGCCGGTACCGACACGGACGTAGGCGCGGCGGCCGCCTTGGTGTCCTGGGCCGCCGGGGTGTCCGAGCCGCAGGTCGGCTGGGGGCTGACGCCGAGGGTGAGGGAGGTGCGGTTGGGGACCGCCGTGAACGGGGTGTCGTCGGCCTTCGACGTGAACGCCCCGTACATGGGGGTGGCCGCGCTGTCGAGCTGGTTCATCGGGTGGATGCCGAGGATCTGCTCGATCGTGCGGACCATGGTGATCTGCGAGTAGTAGTGGTCGTCGACCGTGCTGTGGTTGGCGTACGGGCTGATGACCTGGACCGGGGCGCGGTGGCCGTCGACGTGGTCGAGGCCGGCCTGGGAGTCGTCCTCGACGACGAAGATCGCCGAGTCCTTCCAGAACTTGCTGTGGGTGATCTTGTCGACCATCCGGCCGACCGCGAGGTCGTTGTCGGCGACCTCGGCCGCCGCGTTGGCCGGACCGCCGGTGTGGTCGTTGGAGAACCAGAACATGTTCAGGTTCGCCGGGCCGTTCTTGTCGAAGTCCTGCTGCCAGATCTGCTCTTTGTAGATGTCCGGGACGTCGAGGTCGAACAGCGGGAACCCTTGCACGGACACGTTGTTGAGGGAGGGGATCGCCGAGCCCGTCTTGATGGGGTAGGCGGTCTGCGCTCCGGTGGCGGCCATGTTCTTGCTGTCGCAGTACAGGTTCTGCCAGGTCGCGCCGGCCGGCTTGGTCTCCAGCGACTGGAACTCGCCGAAGTCCTTGACGGACTTGCCGGCCGCCTGCGCGCCGGTCCAGATGAACCCGGTCTTCTGGTGGCCGAGGACGTCGTTCTCGGTGTCGTAGCTGCGCGTGTACTCGCCGGCCGAGGACTCGGTGTACTCCGGATTGTCCGACTGCATCAGCCAGTTGTGGCCCTCGGCGGAGTTGGTGCCGATGTCGTAGAAGTTGTCGTAGAGCCCGAACTGCTCTGCCAGCGCATGCTGGTTGGGCGTCACGTTCTCGCCGAACTGGGTGAGCGAGGAGTTGCCGTTGCCCTGCGGGAGGTCGCCGAAGACCTGGTCGTAGGTGCGGTTCTCCTTGACGAGCAGGAAGACGTGCTTGATCGTCGAGGGGGCGCCGAGGCGGGCGGGGACCGGGACGGCCTTCGTGTGGCTCTTGCCCGTGGCCGTCTTCACCGATCCGGCCGTCCAGCCGTTCTGCCTGAAGACCTTGGCCGTCTGCGACCTGACGACGAGGTCGCTGGGCAGCGCGAACTGCGTGACGCTCGACGTGGTGTCGTGCGTGTTGTGCCCTGCGGCGTCGGGGCGGAGCGCGTCCACACCACGGGTGTTGGCGACGACTACCTGCTTGCCGATGGCCGTGATCCCCGAGGGGAAGTAGTCGGTGGGGAGCAGACCGACGTAACGGGCGGGCTGCTGAGGGGAGTTGTAGCGGTACACGGCGACCGCGTTGGCGCGCCCGAGCGTCACCAGCAGCCGGCCGTCGTCGGTGAGCGTCACCGCGTTCGGCTCGTAGCCGACGGACGCCTCGGGCCACGGCTGGGTGGCGATGGTCTGGACGACCTTGTCCTTGCGGGTGTCGATGACGGACACGCTGTTGTCGGCGGTGTTGGTGACGAACACCGCGCCCTTGCTCGCGTACACCGCGGTCGGGTGCAGTCCTACGGCGATGGTGCCGACGGCGGCGGACGGGTCCGCGGTGTCGATGACACTGACCGTGCCGGTGGTGCTGGCACCGGTGTTGGGGTTCGCCGGCACGTCGGTGCCGTAGGAGTTGATGGTGGTGTCGCCGGCCTTCGCCGGGCGCCCGCCCTCGTCGCTGACGTACAACTTGCCGCCGACGAGCGCGATTCCTCGCGGGGCGGTGCCAACTACCCAGGTCTGCTTGATGGTTCCGGTGGCCGAGTCGATGGCGACGACCTTGTTCTGGCCGTTGACGGCGGAGTACACGGTGGAGCCGTCGGCGGAGAACACGGCCGCGCCCACGAGGGCCTGCTTGGCACCGTCGGCGGCGATCGGCACGGCCGTCGGACTGGCGAGGGTACCGTCGGCGTTGACGGTGAACTTGGTGTAGCCGTTCGCCTGCCCGAGCCACAGCTGCTTGCCGTCGGGCGAGTAGGTCGGGCCCTCCTGGCCGACGGCGCCGCTGCTGATGCGGAGGTCGTCCGCCGTGCTGGTGCCGATCTTCTGCTTGATCTGACCCGTAGTCAGGTCCATGACCACCAGAGAGGCGTCACCGTCGGCGATCGAGGCGGCGAGACGGGTGCCGTCCGGGCTGACCGTGGACGACATGATCTTGCCGTCGTTGATGACGGTGCGGCTGCCGTACGGCTTGATGTACTGGTCGCTGGAGATGACCTGGCCGTTGGCGGTGGTCTGGCCGACCTGCTGGGTGCCGAACTGGTATGTCGAGGCGACCGCCGTGCCCGTGACACCGAGGGCGACGGCGATACCCGTCGTCACGAGCAGTGCCCGGCGGCCGACGTGTCTGCCGAAGAGGTTGACCTGTTTCTTCTCGCTGATCCGACGCTGGCGAATTACCTGCACGGAACTGTTCCCTTCACTGGGTTTCGAGCAGTTCGACGTTGCCGTCGAACTGCCACAGCGGATTCGGGGCGTCACCGGTCGAAGTCCGCACCAGGAAGTAGCCGTTGACTTCCTTGGGACCGTCGCCGTCCGCCACGAACCGCCCGTCCGAGGTGATGTCGAGCTGGTAGATCGCCGTCCCCGTGACCGCGACCCCGGGGAGATGCCAGCTCACGACGCAGCGCCAGTCGTTGCCCGCCCCCTCCTGGGCGGCCTGGCCGTCGCTCTTGGTGCAAGCCGCCGAGGCCCGAAGCTGCGCCTCGGTGACGGCGGGCCGGTGCAACTGCTCGGTCTGCAGGCGATACAGATGCGCGAACACGGTCGCGAGGGACTTCTGCACCTTCCCCTGCTCGATCCCGGAGCCCGTCGACGGCGTCGCCACGGCGACCGCCCCCACGGTGACGGCGGTCAGCGCGGCCAGCGGCAGCAGGCCTACGGTGATCGCGCGGCGCCCGGAACCGTCGTAGGCCGGGTTGGTGAAGTCCCGCCGTACGAACAGGAGATAGGCCAGCGCGGTCGCGAGGGCGGCCCACGTCAGGCTGACCGCGACGCCGGTCAGGAGCGGGGCGAGCTGGGCCGGGTCGGTGAACAGGCCGTTCCAGGCGATGAAGGCGTAGCCGGGCAGGGCGAGGCGCACGGCGACCGGCAGCGGCAGCATCTGGGCGACCTGCATCGCGAGCGCGACCAGCACGGGCAGCAGCAGCCCCATCGAGGACCGCCCCAGCGCGACCGACCCGAGGAGTCCGATCGCGGCGAGGGCCAGGGTCGGGGCGAGGGCGCAGAGCCAGGCGAGCAGGACCTTGCCGGCCGCGTCCCCCGGCGCGAGCAGATGGCCGTCGAGACCGACGAGCGGCTGGTTGCCGACGGCCAGGAGCCCACCGGCGGCACTGGACCCGGCCAGCCCGGCCACCAGCACCACCATGACGGTGAGGCTGGCCAGCGACTTCGCCACGAAGATCCGCGCGGGCGAACGGACCGCCACCAGCAGATGCCGCCAGGTACCGAGCCGGTCCTCGGCGGCGAACACGTCACCGGCGACGAGCGAGGTCAGCAACGGGAGCGCCCAACTCCCCGCGAAACCAAGCATGACCAGCGGTCCGGCCCACCCCGTGGCGTGCATCCAGCGCCCGAAGAGAGTGTCGGAGGGGAGGGTGCTCTGCTGGCTCACCCCGGCGACGAAGAGCGCGGGCGCGACCCAACAGGCGAGCACCAGCAGGCGGATGCGCCACTGGGAGACCAGCTTGACGAGTTCGAAGCGGTAGCTGCGCGCGACGGAGACGCGACGGGCGGGGGCGACTGGTTCGGCAACGACGATCGCGCTCATCGACCGGCCTCCTGATCGGTGAGCGCGAGGAACGCGGCCTCCAACGGCGATGCCACGGGGGCGAGTTCACGCACCGCGATGCCCGACCGCACGAGTTGGGCCACCAGTTCGTCGAGGGCGGGGGTCAGCGCGCGTACGACGAACACCTCGGCGTCGTACCGCGCCCCGGCGTCGTCGACGACCTTGACCCCGCCGGTCGCGGCAGCGAGGTCGCGTGCAGCCCGCGGGTCGGACGTCCGCAACCGGTACTCGAGTTCACGACTCTCGGTGGCCAGCTTGCTCAACGGCCCGGAGAAGACGACCCGCCCCGTGGCGAGGATGGTGACCTCGGAACACAACACCTCCAGGTCGTCCATACGATGACTGGAGAGCACCACGCTGGTCCCGTCGGCGGCGAGTCTGCTGAGCACCCCGTGCACATGTCTCTTGCCCGCCGGATCAAGGCCGTTGGACGGTTCGTCGAGCACGAGAAGCCGGGGTTTGGTGAGCAGGGCGGCGGCGAGCCCGAGCCGCTGCCGCATACCGAGCGAGAACCCGCGGGCCCGGTCGTCGGCGACATCGGTGAGCCCGACCTGGTCGAGCACGTCGTCAATTCCCGCCGTCCGCGCGTCATTTCCACGCAACGCGGCCAGCGCGGCGAGATTCTGCCGGGCGGTGAGCGAGGGGTAGAGACCGGGCCCGTCCACGAACCCGGCGACACCGTCGGGGGCGGCGAACGCCCGCCCGACCTCCTGACCGAGGATCTCCAGCCGCCCACGGTCGGCGACAGCCAACCCCAACAACAGCCCGAGCAAGGTGGTCTTCCCGGCCCCGTTCGGCCCGACCAGACCATGAATCTGACCCTGCGTCACGTCCAGATCGACGCCGTCGAGCGCGACGACATCGCCGAAGCACTTCGTGATCCCGTCGGCCCGGACCGCGTGGCGTCTCTCCATGAGCCCCTTCTTTCGAATCCTCAGGGACCCTAGGGACACCACACATCACACACACAGGCAGCCGTCTGAACACCCATGGAACGGATCGTCAAGTCGTCGGCAAGCCCGGTGAAGAAACGGTCAACCAGCCCGCAGCATCAGCCCGATTCCGGCCACGAGCAGCACGGCGGCGGCGATCCGGGGCGCCCCGAAGCGCTCCTTGAAGAAGACGGCGCCGATGGCCGCGCCCACGATGATCGACGACTCGCGCAGGGCGGCGATGGGTGCGAGGGCCGCGCGGGTCTGGGCCCACAGGACGAGTCCGTACGCCAGCACGGACAGGGCGGCGCCGAGGAAGCCGACGGCGGCGAACGGCCGTAGGGCGGGCAGGAGTTGGCCGCGTCGGAGGTGGAGCGCGTAGGCCGGGATCATCCAGCCCTGGACGGCCATCAGCCAGGCGATGTACCCGAACGAGGACCCTGACGCCCGTACCCCGAGCCCGTCCACGACGGTGTACGCGGCGATCGACAGCCCCGTCGCCAACGCGGCGCCGATCGCGGCCCAGTTGGGGCGCCGTCCGCGCATCCCCCACAGGGCGACGCCGGTAAGTCCCGTGCACGACAGCGCGATGCCGGCCGCAGCCCACCCATCGGGTACCTCGTGTGCGAAGACGGCGGCGAGGACGGTGACGACGAGGGGGGCGGTGCCGCGTGCGATCGGATAGGCCTGCCCGAAGTCACCGAGCCGGAAGGACTTCATCAGCAGGAGGTAGTACGCGAGATGGATGAGCGCGGACGCCCCGATGTACGGCCACGCCCCGGCCGCCGGGAACGCCGTGAACGGCACGAGCGCCAGCCCGATGACCGTCCCGCCGCCCGCGATGAGGGTGAACCCGATCAGCTTGTCGGTGATGCGGTGGGCGAGGGCGTTCCAGCAGGCGTGGGTGACGGCGGCGAGCAGGACGGCGGCGGCGACCCCCGGGGTCACGAGGTCTGCTCGCGCACGTCCACCAGGGTGGCACCGGCGTGAGCGACAAGTTCCTTGGGTTCCATGGGGAATACGGCGTGCGGGTTGCCGGCGGCGGCCCACACGACGCTGTGCGCGAGCAGGGACCGGTCGGCGAGTACACGGGTCTTCGTACGATGCCCGAAGGGAGGCACGCCACCGATGGCATACCCGGTCGTCTCCCGTACGACGTCGGCCTTGGCCCGGGTGACCTTCTCGACCCCGAGTTCCCGCCGCACGAGCTCCACATCCACGCGCGAGGCCCCGTCCATCAGCACCAGCACCGGAACGCCGTCCGCCGCGAAGATCAACGACTTGCAGATCTCACTCAACTCGCACCCGATCGCTGCGGCGGCCTCGGCTGCGGTACGGGTGGCGTCGGGGAAGCGCCGAATACTGCCGAGCAACTCGGCGAGACCCAACTCCCGCAAGGCCTCGGCGAAACGAGGGTTGGCGCCGGAGTCCTCGGAGCCGTGGGTGTTTTCGCTGTCGTTCGTGGTCATGTGCTGCACGGTAGCGGCGGGTGTACGGGGCCTGCGACTGAGTTCTGACCGTTGGACCACTCGCTTCTTGGCCAGTGTCGGGCTTCCACGCCCCGAGTAAAGGGCGCTCCCTGCGGTCGCGTCGCCTACGGCGATTCCGCTTCGCTCCACCCTTGACTCGGCCCGCTCCAGCCCGTCTGAGAAGCGAGCGAGCGGCCCGGAAGGATGGGTGGCCCAGGCAAGAAGCCTGTCGGGTGGGCTGCGTTCCGGGCCGGGGTGACGGGGCGCGCTCGCGCCTTGCCAGCACGCCGGGTCGGCTCAGCGGCCAGCTGTGGGCGGGTGGGGATGGGGGTCGCCAGAAGCTGGGTCCCAGACTAACCACTCTATTCCCTGTGACTGGTTAGAAATGACCCCAGCCCACGGAGGGTGGGGGGTGGGGGTGGGCTGCAAAGCGTGACACTTTCGCCGCGACTGTCACACTTCTTCGGGACAGGTCCCCCGGGGAGAGGCAATCGGCAGATTCGGGCCACAGCCCGGACTGCCACCCAGGCCCGGCCCGGAGTCCCCACCGGCGGTTGGCCGCTGAGCCCACCCGGCGTGCTGGCGAGGCGCGAGCGCGCCCCACCGCACCGGCCCGCGACGCAGTTCAGGGACGGGGATTCCTACCTGGGCCCCCGTTCCTCACCGGCCGCCCGCTCGCTTCTGAAACGTGCTGGAGTGTCCCGAGTCAAGGGTGGAGCGAAGCGGAATCGCCGCAGGCGACGCGACCGTAGGGAGCGCCCTTTACTCGGGGCGCGGAAGCACGACACTGGCCAAGAAGCGGGCGGCCCGACGTTCACTTCGAGACGTACGTGACGAACTCGCCCCAGACGGGAGCGGAGAGGGCCAGCTGCGCGCCCAGCCGGTTCTTCGAATCCCGGATGTGGATCGTCGCGGGGGTAGTAGCCACCTCGACGCAGTCGCCGGATTCATTGCTGCTGCTGTAGCTGCTCTTGAACCAGTGAAGTTGCGAGGTGCTCATAGTGCTCCCAGCGCTTGCTCGATGAAGGCCAGCGACTCTCTCGGCGTGAGAGCCTGGGCCCGCATCATCCCATAACGCAGTTCAAGGACCCGAAGATCCTTGGGGGTTGAGACCGGGCGCCCGTTGAACGCTCCGTCGGACCGTCCGATCGCTGTGCCGTCGTTGAACTTCAGCACCTCGATCAGGCCGTTCATACCGGCGTGCTCCTCGGAGTCGGTGGGCATGACCTGAAGCGCGACGTTCCGCAGTCTCCCTACCTCCAGCAGGTGTTCGAGCTGCCGGCGCAGCACCGCCTTGCCGCCGATGGGTCGCTCCAGTGTCACCTGTTCCTGAATGAAGCAGAGTGCGGGTTCAGGCGACCGGTCGAAGATGGACTTCCGGGCAATGCGAGCAGCCACGTCCCGTTCCACCACGTCCTGGGGGTAGGGAGGCTGCCGAATGTCGAACAACGCCTGCATGTACTCGGACGTTTGCAGCAGGCCATGGATGTTGTGGTTGCTGTACAGCAGCATTTCCACCGCCCGAGCCTCCAAGTCCGCCAGCTCCCGCACCTTCTTCGGATACCGAGCCTTCTGCATGTCCTCCATGAACGCCCTCAAGTGCCCCTGCGCGTTCAGGAGTTGATCCACCCGGTGCAGGAACTCCGGCCTCGGGATCCGCACCCCGCGCTCGATCTTCCGGATCATGTCCTCGCCGTAGCCCATCGCTTCCGCGAGGTCGGCCACCCGCATCCCCGCCGCCTCGCGGAAAAACCTGAGCATCCGCCCCACCGCCTGGACCAACGGCTCGATCTCGTCGCCGGGTTCGACATCCCAACCGGCCTCGTCCGCAACCTCGTTCATGCCCCACCTCCACCGCGCACCTGTACCCGTACAACTTCCGAGACAGCCGAGACAGTGCGGGACAAAGCCGAGACAGTCACGCTACGCACCAGCGTCATCACTCACCCAGGGAAGCAAACGCGGCCACTCTGAGTGACATGAATCAAGAAACCGCCGCCCCTCCCAACTTCACGGTTCTCCTGTCGCCCACTCCCCGCGGCGCCCGCCTCGCCCGGCTGCTCGCCACAGAGCAACTCCGCGCCTGGGAACTCCCGTTGGACCGGGCCACTCAAATCGTCGCCGAGCTGGCGGCCAACGCCGCGACCCACGGACGCGTCCCGGGACGTGACTTCCGGCTGACCCTGTACGTCGTCGCCGGAACGCTCCGTATCGAGGTGTCGGACACCCGTGGTGACCGGCTCCCCCGGCTGCAAGTCGGAGACGGCTGTGGCGAATCGGGGCGCGGGCTGCTTCTCGTGGACGCTCTCGCCGACCGCTGGGGTGTCGCCCCGGGGCCGCATCCGCGGAAGACGGTCTGGGCCGAGGTCAGGATGTGAGGGGGGGCAGCCTGGCTCAGCCCCCGAGTACGACGTCCTTCGTCTCCTCGACTCCCGCCGTGCGACCCGGGCCCGTGTGGTACTTCCAGTACAGGTTCGTGTGGGCGATGACCTGGTCCGGCGGCGGCGCACCCCACTTGCTCAGGTCCGTCGTGGTGTGGGCGTCGCCGACGAGTGTCACGTCGTAGCCGCGTACGAACGCGCCGTGGATCGTGGAGCGGATGCACGCGTCGGTGGACGCGCCGGCCACCACCAGGCGTCCGACCCGGGCGGCTGCCAGCACCTCCTCCAGGGTGGTGTCGTCGAAGGAGTCGGGGTAGATCTTGTGGACCAGGGGTTCCTGCTCGCGGCGGGTCAGTTCGGGGACGTACTGCCAGGCGTCGCTGCCCTTCGTCACGTGCTCGTCGGAGTGCTGGACCCAGACGACCGGGACGTCTTCCTCGCGTGCCCTGTCGACGAGCGCGGCGATGTTCGCGACGACCGCGTCACGCTCGTACGCGTCGGCCACGACGGCGACCTGGACGTCGATCAGCAGGAGTGCGGTGTGGGGACGTTCTGCGAGTGTGGTCATGCCCAAACACGCTAGACCAGCCCACTGACATCGGCTCGGCCCGGCTCAGATCGGCTTGAAACTCGGCTCGACCGGCCCGATCTCCCCCCGCTCCGCCAGTTCCGCCAGGTCCTCCGGCTCCAGGAACTCCAGTTCCTCGGGATCGAGTCCGTGGTGCGGTTCCAGGTCCCGCAGTTGCTCGACGAAGTCGAGGACGAACGCGGTGAACGGTCCCTCGAAGACCTCCGGTTCCGGCCCGTGGCTGTGGGTGACGACCTTCCAGTGGTCCGGGTCCGGGTCGCAGGGCCAGAAGAAGTGTTCGTTGCCCGAGTGGTCGTAGCCCCAGGAGATCAGGCCGCCGGGTTCCGGGTGGAAGGGGAACGGGTGGAAGTCCGGGTTGCGGCTCCGGCTCTCGCCGAACGTCTCGTGGATCTTCCGCATCCTGTCCAGGAGCGGGCCGGCGCCCCGCGGGTGGAAGACCACCAGTTCGTCGCAGATCACGCCCGTGCCGTAGGTGTCGAGGAACGTCTTGAAGTCGGTGGGCAGTGGCGAGGCGACGTACGTCTCGATCTCGGTCCAGTCGTCGGGGGACGGGATCCTTGCCACGGTCGACGGGCCGAGCAGCCGTACCAGTTCGTCCAGTGCTGTCACGACCGTCACCCTGTCACCGACGCGATCTGCCGCGCCACCCGAACTCGGTGGCGCGGCAGATCAGTTGTCCGGTACCTCAGTGCCTCGCGGCAGCCGCCTCAGGCCCGGACCAACTCCCGGTCCTCATCGGGATCCGAGTCCTTGGCGTCGAGCTTGCGCAGGCCCTCGCCCTCGACGTCCACGTTGGGCAGTACCCGGTCCAGCCACTTCGGCAGCCACCACGCCCGCTTCCCGAGCAGGGCGAGCACCGCCGGGACGATCGCCATGCGGACCACGAACGCGTCGAAGAAGACGGCGATCGCGAGGCCGAAGCCGATCATCTTGACCATGGACTCACTGGAGGTGATGAAGCCCGAGAAGACGGCCATCATGATGACCGCCGCGGCGGTGACGACCCGGGCACCGTGCTTGAACCCGGTGACGACGGCCTGGCTCGGCTTCTCGCCATGGACGTACGCCTCGCGCATCCGGGTCACGAGGAACACCTCGTAGTCCATCGCGAGGCCGAAGACCACGCCCACCAGGAAGATCGGCATCATCGACATGATCGGACCGGTCTCGTCCACGCCGATCAGGCCCGACAGCCAGCCCCACTGGAAGACGGCGACGACGGCACCGAGCGAGGCGAGCACGCTGAGCAGGAAGCCGAGGGCCGCCTTCAGCGGGACCAGGATCGAGCGGAAGACCACGATCAGGAGGAGGAAGGCGAGGCCGACGACCAGGGCCAGGTACGGGAGCAGGGCGTCGTTGAGCTTCTGCGAGAAGTCGATGTTCATCGCCGTGGTGCCGGTGACCAGCACCTGCGCGTCCGTGTCGGCCTTGATGCCGGCGCCCTCGCCGCGGATGGTGTGCACCAGGTCCTCGGTGGTCACCGACGACGGCTTGGAGTCGGGCACGACGGTGATCGTCGCGGTGTCACCGGCCTTGTTGAACGCGGCCGGACTGACCGAGACCACGTCGTCGAGGGTCTTGATCTTGTCGGTCACCGTAGTAACGGCGGCCTTGGGGGCGTCGCTGTTCTTGGCGTCCACGACGATCATCAGCGGGCCGTTGAAGCCGGGGCCGAAGCCCTCCGCGAGGAGGTCGTAGGCCCGTCGCTGGGTGGTGGACGTCGGCTGTGAGCTGTCGTCGGGCAGACCCAGCTGGAGCTGGCTGGCCGGCAGCGCGATCGCGCCGAGGCCGAGCACGCTGAGGATCAGGACGGCGGCGGGACGCCGTACGACGAAGCTCGCCCAGCGGGTGCCCATGTTCGGCCTGGCCGCCTTGGCCGCTTCCTTGGCGCTGCCGCCGCCCAGCCACTTGGCCTTCTCGCCGGTGGGCTTGATCTTCCGGCCCGCGTAGCCGAGCAGCGCCGGGATCATGGTCAGCGCGATGAGTACCGCGACCACGACCGTGCCCGCCGCCGCGACGCCCATCTTGGTCAGCATCGGCACGTTGACGACCGCGAGACCGGCCAGCGCGATGACGACCGTGAGACCGGCGAAGACCACCGCCGAACCCGCGGTGCCGACGGCCCGGCCGGCCGCCTCCTCGCGTTCACGCCCCTCTGCCAATTCGGCCCGGTAGCGGGACACGATGAACAGCGCGTAGTCGATGCCGACGGCGAGGCCGATCATCAGCGCCAGCGTCGAGGTCGTCGATCCCAGGTCCAGCGCCTTCGCCAGGACCGTGATCGTCGAAACGCCGATCCCCACCCCGATGATCGCCGTCAGCAGCGGCAGGCCGGCCGAGACCAGCGAGCCCAGGGTGATGAGGAGGACGACGGCGGCCAGGGCGATACCGATGATCTCGCCGACGCCCATCTCCGCGGCGGCCTGGAGCGCGTCACCGCCGACGTCGACGGTCAGCCCGGTGGCCCGGGCCTCGGCCGCGGTCTCCTCCAGGGCGTCCTTGCTGGAGTCCTTGAGTTCCATGCCGGCGACGTCGTACTTCACCGAGGTGTACGCGACCGTCCCGTCCTTGCTCACGGCGTTCGTGGTGAACGGGTCGGTGACGGAGACGACTTCGGAGCCGTCGGCCAGCTCCTTCACCGTCTTCTCGACGGTCGCCTTGTTGGCGGCGTCGGTCATCTTCTCGCCGCTCGGCGCCTTGAAGACGACCCGCGCGGTGGCGCCGTCCGAACTGGAGCCGGGGAAGCGCTGGTCCAGCAGGTCGAAGGCCTTCTGGGCCTCGGTCCCGGGTATGGAGAAGGAGGTGGAGCCCGCGGCGGGCGCGTTGGCCGCGCCGACTCCCGCGAGGGTCAGCAGGGCGATCCAGATGAGGGCGACGAAGTGCCGTCGCCTGAAGGCGAGCCGGCCGACTTTGTAGAGCAACGTGGCCACGAGGGCGTACTCCCGGTCAGGTCGTGGGGTTCTTCGGGGCAGGGGTGATCAACCGGTTGGGGACACGGGTGATCGGCCCGACGACGTGAGCGGTTACGTCAGGTGGGCGCGCTGTGGGTTTTTCAGGTGGTGGGTACGGGTGCGCCCAGTGCGGGGAGCACCACGGCGTCGATGTACGACAGCAGGAAGGCCTGGGTGGGCGGCTGCTCGTCGATCATGGTGCGGGCGGCGAACCCGCCGATCATCATGTGCACGATGTACTCGATCGCCGGGTTGTCGGCACGGACCTCACCCCGGTCGATCGCCCGCTGGAGCATCGTCCGGAACTCCGCCATCTCGGGTTCGACGAGGTGTTCCCGGAACGCCTTGAGGAGGTCCGGGTTGCCGTGGATCGCCATGGCCAGGCCCCGCATGAGCGCGGAGTTCTGTTCCATCTCGCAGTCGTCCGACCGCATCGTGAGGGCGTGGAAGTCGCCCCTGAGCGAACCGGTGTCGACGGAGGAGGCCGAGGCGCCCGGCTTGTTGTGCCGCACCGCTTTGGCCACCAGCTCGGCCTTGCCGCCCCACTGGCGGTAGAGCGTCGCCTTGCTGGACTTGGTGCGGGCGGCCACGGCGTCCATGGTGAGGGCGTCGTAGCCGACTTCCCGGAGCAGGTCGAGCACGGCCGCGTACAGCTCGGCCTCGCGCTCGGGTGTGATGCGACTGCGACGCGCCGTTGCGACCTCAGTCATGCGACTCACCTTCCCAGCTCCGAACGACACGGTTTCGTACATGACGAATGTAGCGCACCTCCCTACGAAACGAAACCGTTTCGTACGTGTGTTGAGTCACCGGTTGGGTCACCGTCCGCGCCGCGCCGGTGATTTTTCACAAGTTGCTCGGGTCCGTCCCCCGGAAAAGCATAGGGAGGTGAGCTATCTGCGCCTGCCGCACCTCAGTGGCGACCTCCTGAGCTTCGTGGCCGAGGACGACCTCTGGCTGGCCCCTCTCGACGGCAGGGGCCGCGCCTGGCGGCTCACCGTCGACCGCACCAAGGTCGGCCACCCCCGCTTCTCCCCCGACGGCCGCCACCTCGCGTACACGACCTGGCGGAGCCTGGTCCCGGAGATCCACCTCGTCCCGGTCGACGGCGGACCCGGCCGCAGACTCACCTACTGGGGCAGCGCCGACACCCAGGTCTGCGGCTGGACACCCGAGGGCGACATCCTCGCCGTGGCCTCGCACGGGGAGCCGTTCTCCTATTTCACCTGGGCCCACAAGATCCCCACGGACGGCGGCCCCGGCGGCCGGCTCCCCTGGGGCCCGGTCTCCGACATCCAGCTCGCCGACATCGGCGGCGAACGCCAGACCCTCCTCCTCACCGGCACCCCACCCCACGAACCGGCCGCCTGGAAGCGCTACCGCGGCGGTGCCATGGGCCGCCTCTGGCTGCACGGCCGCCGCCTCCTCGCCGACCTCGAAGGCCACCTGCACTCCCCGATGTTCGTCGACGGCCGCATCGCCTTCCTCTCCGACCACGAGGGCATCGGCAACCTCTATTCCTGTTCCTACGACGGCTCCGACCTCCGCCGCCACACCGACCACGACGCCTTCTACGCCCGGCACGCGGCGAGCGACGGCACCCGGGTCGTGTACCAGTGCGCCGGTGACCTGTGGATCGTCGACGACCTGTCGGCGGGCTCGCTCCCGCGCAAACTGGACGTCCACCTGAGCGGCCCGCGCGCCGGCCGCCGTACCTACCAGGTCCCCGCCGCCCAGCACGTCGACGGCATCTCGGTCGACGAGACGGGCCGGGCGAGCGCCGTCGTCGTCCGCGGCAGCCTGTACTGGCTGACGCACCGCGACGGCCCCGCCCGCACCATCACCGACACCCCGGGCGTACGGGTCCGGCTCCCCGAGATGCTGGGCTCCGGCGGCCAACTCGCCTACGTCACGGACGCGGACGGCGAGGACGCGATCGAGATCGCCTACCTGCCCCGCGCCACCGGCGACCGCGAGCCCCGCCGGCTCGCCTCCGGCGAGGTGGGCCGCGTACTGGAGCTGGTGTCGGACACGGCGGGCGAGCGCCTCGCGATCGCCGCACACGACGGACGCCTCCTGTTGCTGGACGCCACCGAGGACTCCAACGGCGAGGTGACGGAGCTGATCTGCTCGATCAACGGCCCGGTACGGGACCTCGCCTTCTCCCCCGACGGCACCTGGCTGACCTGGTCCCACCCGGGCATCGGACGCTCGCTCCGCCAGATCAAGATGGCCCGTATCAAGGACCGTCTGATCGTCGACGTCACCAACGGCCGCTTCGAGGACGAGAATCCGGTCTTCACGAGGGACGGCCGCTACCTCGCCTTCCTCTCCTGGCGCGGCTTCGACCCGGTCTACGACGTCCACACCGGCGACCTGTCCTTCCCGCTCGGCTGCCGCCCCTACCTCGTCCCCCTCTCCTCGGCGACCCCCTCCCCCTTCGCTCTGAACCCGGAGGGCCGCCCGGCCGCCGGGGGCCTGGACCCGGCGGAGGACGAGAACGCGGACGGCGCGGTGACGGTGGAGGTGGAAGGACTGGAGAGCAGGGTCACCCCCTTCCCGGTCTCGGCCTCCAAGTACTCGGCGCTGTACCCGGTTTCGGGCGGCGGACTGGTCTGGCTGCGCTGGCCGATCTCGGGCGCGCTGGGCGAGACCTTCGCGAATCCGGACGACACGAGCGGCCGCCCGACCCTCGAGTACTTCAACATCAGCAAGGCGAAGAAGTCCGAACTCGTAGACCACCTCGACTGGTTCGCGGTGAGCGGCGACGGCTCACGACTGGTAGTGGTGGACGAGGACGAACTACGCGCAGTCCCTTCCACGGAGTCCGGCGACAGCGACTCGACGGTCTGGATCGACCTCCGCCGCATCCTCCACGAGGTCGACCCGCCCGCCGAGTGGCGCCAGTCGTACGAGGAGGCGGGCCGCCTGATCCGCGCGTACTACTGGGATCCGCAGATGTGCGGCATCGACTGGACCGGGGTCCTGGACCAGTACCGCCCGCTGGTCGAACGGGTCGCCTCCCCCGACGACTTCGCGGACCTACTCCGGGAAGTCCTGGGCGAGCTGGGCACGTCCCACGCCTACGTCACCCCGTCCCGCCGCAACGAGGGCCCGCCCCACTACCAGCGCCGCCAGGGCCTGCTGGGCGCCAACTTCGTGCGCAGGGAGGGCGGTTGGACGGTCGCCCGCATCCTCCCCGGCGAGTCCTCCGACTCCAAGGCCCGCTCCCCCCTGGCCGGCACGGGCATCCGAGAGGGCGCGATCCTGACCCACGTGGACGGCCGCCCGGTGGACGAACTGACAGGCCCGTACCCCCTGTTGGCAGGCGCGGGCGGCACAACGGTGGAGCTGACGTTCACCCCGGCGGAGGGAGAAGGCAGGGCCCGCCGAGTAGCAGTGGTCCCCCTGATCGACGAACGCCCCCTCCGCTACCAGGACTGGGTGGCCAAACGCCGGGCGGTCGTACGGGAGTTGAGCGGCGGCCACTGCGGCTACCTCCATATCCCCGACATGGGCGGCTCAGGCTGGGCCCAGTTCAACCGCGACCTGCGCCTGGAGGTGTCCCGCCCGGCCCTCATCGTGGATGTACGCGGCAACGCGGGCGGCCACATCAGCGAACTGGTCGTCGAGAAACTCACCCGCACGATCCTCGGCTGGGACCTGACCCGCAACGCCCAACCGGTGTCGTACGCCTCAAGTGCCCCCAGGGGCCCGGTAGTTGCGTTGGCAGACGAGGCAACATCGTCGGACGGCGACATGATCACAGCAGCCTTCAAACTCCTCAAACTCGGCCCGGTGGTAGGCCAACGCACCTGGGGCGGAGTGGTCGGCATGACCGGCCGCCACCAACTCGGCGACGGCACGGTCATCACGGTCCCCATGAACGCGGCCTGGTTCGACGCCTACGGCTGGTCGGTGGAAAACAGGGGCGTGACCCCGGACTTGGAAATCCTGCGAACACCGTTGGACTGGGCAGAGGGACGGCACGCGCAGTTGGACGACGCAATCAAGCTGGCGCTGGATCTGCTGGCCATCCACCCGGCGGCGACACCGCCCAACTACGCGGACGTCCCGGACCGCAGCAGACCAAAGTTGCCGCCACGTTCTTGAGAGGGCCCAGCTTCCCCACCTAGGGGCGCGGGGAACTGCGCGCCCAGCCCCCACCGGCCGTGCACCCAACAACGAAACGTGGGACGCCCCAAACACAGGGCGCCCCACGCAATCAGGCTCCGACTAAACGTCGTAGTCCTGATCCATCCGGTCCTCTTCACGCTGGACGCGCTCAGCCACCTCGTCCCGCTGAGCACCCCGCTCGGACACCTCGTCCTGACCCTGACCCTGGCCCATCTTGTCCTTGGCCTTGTCCGCGAGGTCCTTCGCCTTGTCCTGGAACTGGTCCTTCATACCCATGTGGGTTCACTCCCGTTGCGGGTGAGGGGATTGGCCCTCGATCGGGCCTCGACCAGATTCACACGCCAGCACAAAGCTCGCATTTCGATCAGCTACGCTCCGTAGCGCGAGCCTGCTCATCAGCCGCCCCACCCGCACCCACAAGCCCAGACCGCATCCCCTCCAGCCGAGAACCAAACCGCCGCATCTCCCGCTGCCCCACCGACCCGATAACCCCCGGCAGATACCCCCGCACCCCCTGCATCCCCCGCAACCACCACTGCCCGTACACATGACTCGACCGCCGCTCGATCCCCGCGACGATCCGGTCCACGGCCGGCCCCAGCGGATACGTCTTGTTCGCCGGCCACGGCAACCGCTGCCGCAACTCCCGCATGACCTCGTCCTGATCGGCCCCGCGCACCATGTCCGTGTCGGTCCACGACAGATACCCGACGCCGACCCGCACACCCTTGTAGCCGACCTCGGCGCGCAGGCTGTGCGCGTACGCCTCGACGCCGGCCTTGGACGCGCAGTACGCGGTCATCATCGGCGCGGGCGTGATCGCGGCCAGCGAGGCGATCTGCAGCAGATACCCCCGGCTCTCCATCAGCACCGGCAGAAACGCCCGCGCGGTCACGGCGGACCCGATCAGATTCACCTCGATCACGCGCCGCCACGCGACCGGGTCGGAGTCGAGGAAGGGCCCGCCGTTCGCGACACCCGCGTTGGCGACGACGATGTCGACCTTCCCGAACCGCTCCTTGACCTCACCAGCCACCCGAGCCATCGCCTCGTGGTCGGTGACGTCGGCGTACCAGTGGTCGCTGTCGGTGTGCAGCCGCTCGGAGACCTGCTTGAGCGCATCAGGCTCCAGCCCGACCAGCGCCACCTTGGCCCCGCGCGCGGAGAGCTTGCGCGCGAGCAGTTCACCGACACCCCGCGCCGCCCCGGTCACGACCGCGACCTGACCCTCCAGACTCACCTTGCCGCTCATGCGCCCTCCTTGACCTGATCGATCGGGCCGAACTCCATGTAGGTGGCGGTCAGTTCACGGATCTTCGCGCTGACCAGCTCCGGCGCCTCGACGGGTGTCATGTGCCCGAGCCCCGCCAACTCCGTGATCCCGACACACTGCGGCAGCGCGGCGACCAGCGCCCGCGCGTGCACCGGCGGCGTCAACCGGTCCGCCGTACCGACGACGACGGCCGTCGGCACCGCCAACTCCCTTACGCCGTGGTCGAGATCGAGCGTGTCGAGAACCCGCGACCACGCGTACCGCACCGCCCGCGGACACGCGTGCACGATCCGCGCGCACGCCTCGACCATGTGCGGCGCCGAACCGGGGCCCATCGTCCCGTACTTGAGGATCCGCCGCGCGGCCGGCGTGACCGGCCCGAGCGGCGCCCGCGTGCCGAGAACCTTCCGGGTCAGCCAGGTCCGCAGCCGCCCAGCCCGCAACGGCACGACGAGCGACTCGTCGACCAGCCGCGAACTCCCCGTACTGCACAGCAGAACGGCCACCGCGTGCTCCCGGAACCCCGCCCGCCCGGCAGCCGCCAGCACGGCCATCCCGCCCATGGAGTGCCCCACGACCACGGCCTTCTCCCCGGGCGCGAGAGCCTTCTCCAGTACGGCTTCCAGGTCGTCGGCGAGCGCGTCGGTACTGTGCGAGACGCTCACCGGACTGCGCCCGTGGCCCCGTTGGTCGTAGGCGATGACGCGGTGGTCGACCGACAGGTCCTTTGTCTGCGCGGCCCAGAAGGCCGTCGAGCAGGACCAGCCGTGCGCGAGGACGACGGCGGGCGCGTCCTCGGGCCCGTGCACCTCGACGTGCAGCCGGGAGCCGTCGGCCGAGGTGACGGTCAGTTCGCGGGCGGGGACGGGCGGGGCGTAGGGCCCGGTCGAGACATGCAGAAGACGACTCATGCGCTCGCCACCTCGGTCTCGGTCTCTATCTCGGTCTCTATCTCGGTCTCCGTCTCGGTCTCCGTCTCGGCCTTCTTCTTGGCCCGCGCTCGCACGACCTCGTACTCCGAGAGGTCCACGCGCCGGGTGGCCTTGCGGAACTCGGTCGTCGTACCGGGCCAGATCGTGGTGTTGCGGCCACTCGCGTCGAGGTACCAGCTGGTGCAGCCACCGGTGTTCCACACGGTCCGCGTCATCCGTTCCTGCACGCGCCGGTTCCAGGAACTCACCGCGCCGGGCCGGGCGTCGAGGGCGACACGGCCGCCGAGCACGTCCAACTGCCGTACGAAGTCCGCCATGTAGTTCAGCTGGGACTCGATCATGAGGATCATGGAGGAGGTCCCGAGGCCGGTGTTGGGCCCGACGATGGTCATCCAGTTCGGGAAGCCGGCCGCGGACGCGCCCCGCAGGGCCTGCATACCGCCCTGCCACGCCTCGGCGAGCAACCGCCCGTCCACGCCGACGACCCGCTCGGTGATCGGCATGTCCGTGACGTGGAAACCCGTACCGAAGACGATCGCGTCGACCTCGGCGGAAGTCCCGTCGGCGGCGACGACCGTCGAACCGCGGATCTCGCTCAACCCGCTCGCCACGACGTCGACATTGGGCTGAGCGAGCGCCGGATAGTAGGCACTCGACAGCAGGATGCGCTTGCAGCCGATGCGGTAGTCGGGGGTGAGTTTGGCGCGCAGGGCCGGGTCCTTGATGGAGCGGGCCATGTTCCGCTTGGCCAACTGCTCCACCAGGACAAGCTCGTTGGGCCGCTTGGTGAACGCCTGGGTCTGCAACTCCCTTATGCCCCACAGGAGTCCGCGCCGGGCCTTGGTGGTGAAGGGCAGCGCGCGGTGCAGGGCGCGTTCGGCGCCGCTGATGGGGCGGTCGACGCGCGGCATCACCCAGGGCGGGGTCCGCTGGAAGAGGGTGAGGCGTTCCACCTCGGGCTGGATCGACGGCACGATCTGGATCGCGGAGGCGCCGGTGCCGACCACGGCGACGCGCTTGCCGCGCAGGTCGTAGTCGTGGTCCCAGCGGGCGGAGTGGAAGACCTCGCCGGGGAAGGAGTCGAGCCCCGGGACGTCCGGGATCTTGGGGTCGGAGAGCGGCCCGGTGGCGGAGACGACGAGGTCGGCCGAGTACGAACCGCCGGTAGTCTCGATGTCCCACCGCAGCCGCTCCGCGTCCCAAGTCATCATCTTGACCTCGGAGTTGAAGCGGATGTGCGACCGGAGCCGGAAGACGTCGGCGACGTTCTCCAGATACGCGCGGATGTGCTCCTGCCCGGAGAAGGTGCGCGGCCAGTCGGCGTTCGGCGCGAAGGAGAACGAGTACAGATGGGACGGTACGTCGCAGGCGCACCCGGGATAGCTGTTGTCCCGCCAGGTCCCGCCCACGCTGTCGGAGCGCTCCAGGACGACGAAGTCGGTGACGCCCTCGCGCCGCAATCGCACCGCGGCCCCCAGCCCCCCGAACCCGGACCCGATCACCGCCACCCGCACATGCTCGTGTTCGGTCATCCCGTGCCCTTCCATACGACCATGCGACCACGCCAGTGAACACTGGCGCAATCGGAGGGTAGAGCAGCTCCGTACTCATGGGTAGGGGGCGGGACGAGGAAAGTTACCGAGGGTACGACGTAAGGTGCGGGCGTGGCGGAGAAGGCAGAACAGGCGGAGAAGCGCGAGTACCGCATGGAGGAACTGGCCGAGCAGGCCGGCATCACGCTGCGCACCCTGCGCTTCTACCGCGAACGCAAACTCATCCAGCCGCCCCGCCGCGAGGGCCGTATCGCCTGGTACGACGAGACCCACCTGGCCCGTCTGCGCACGATCTCGGCGCTGCTGGAGCGCGGCCACACCCTCAACGGCATCGCGGAACTGGCGGAGGCCTTCGACCACGGCCGCAACGTGGGCGAGCTGCTGGGGCTGGGCGCGCCGACCGAGGAGACGCCGGTCCGGCTCACCCCGGAGGCCCTCGCCGACTACTTCGGCGACCAGGCCACCCCGGAGAACTTCGCCGCCTCACTCGAACTCGGCTACCTCGGCACCGACGGCGGCGAGATCGTCCACATCAGCCGCCGCCTCCTCGACGTCACGGCCGCACTGGTCCGCGAGGGCATCCCCCTGGCCGACGTCCTCAGCGCGGGGCGCCGGGTGCGCGAACACACGGAGTCCCTCGCGGACCTCTTCACCGACCTGGTGCTGGCACAGGGCGGCCGCACGCCGGAGGACCTGCAGCGACTGCGACCGCTGGCGAAGAGCGTCGTGGAGGCGGAGCTGTCGCTGGCGATGGACCGGCGGATACAACAGGACGGCCAAGCCCCCCAGCGGTCGTAGACCACCGCCATGGGACCTCGGACCATGGGACCTCAGAGGTCGTAGACCACCGTCACGGGCGCATGGTCCGACCACCGCTCGTCATGCGTCGCCGCCCGCTCGACGTACCCCTTGACCGCCTTGGCGGCGAGGCCGGGTGTCGTCACGTGATAGTCGATGCGCCAGCCGGTGTCGTTGTCGAACGCCCGCCCCCGGTACGACCACCACGAGTACGGCCCCTCCACGTCCGGATGCAGGGCCCGTACGACGTCGACGTACGCCCCGTCCTCCGCGTCGAAGACCCGGCTCAGCCACGCGCGCTCCTCTGGCAGGAACCCGGAGCTCTTCTGGTTGCCGCGCCAGTTCTTGAGGTCGGCCGGCTGGTGGGCGATGTTCCAGTCGCCGCAGACGACGACCTCGCGACCGTCGGCGGCGGCCCGCGTGCGCAGGTCCTTCAGATAGGTGAGGAACTCGTCCATGAAGCGGACCTTCTCGTCCTGCCGCTCGGTGCCGACCTCGCCGGAGGGCAGGTAGAGGCTCGCGACCGTGACACCGGGGAGGTCGGCCTCGACGTACCGGCCGCTCCCGTCGAACTCGGCCGACCCGAAGCCGACCTGGACGCGGTCCGGCTCGCGGCGGGTGTAGAGGGAGACGCCCGCGCGCCCCTTGGCGGCGGCCGGCGCGTGCACGACATGCCAGCCGTCGGGAGCGCGGACGTGCTCCGGCAGCTGCTGCGGCTCGGCTCGCACCTCCTGGAGGCAGAGCACATCGGCGGAGGTCCCGGCGAGCCACTCCACGAAGCCCTTCTTCGCGGCGGCCCGCAGTCCGTTCACATTGGCAGAGGTCACAGTGAGCACTCCGGCACGATACCGGCACACTGGACAGAGTCCGGAGACCCCCTCACGAGTAGGCATACGATTTTCAGCATGAATATACGTCCCGTTCCTTTCGACCACCCCGACGCCGTGAAGCTGAACGACCAGGTCCAGGCGGAGTATCACGTCCGCTACGGCGACGGCGGCGACGCCACGACCCTGGAACCCTCGGACTTCGACCCCCCGAACGGCGTCTACCTGATCGCGTACGACGACAACGACGACCCCGTCGCCACCGGCGGCTGGCGCGCCCAGGACGCGAACGGCGAGGGCAACGAGGACGGCGACGCCGAACTCAAGCGCATGTACGTGATCGAGCAGGCGCGCGGCCTGGGCCTGGCCCGCTGCATGCTGGCCACCTTGGAGGACGACGCCCGCGCGGCCGGCCGTACCCGCATGGTCCTGGAGACCGGCACCAAGCAGCCGGAGGCCATCGCCCTCTACACGTCCAGCGGCTACGAGCCCTGCGTGAAGTTCGGCTACTACCGCTTCCACCAGGACAGCCGGTGCTTCGCGAAGACACTGTGACCTCTTCGATCCTGCCCGGCGGTCAACTCCTCAGGTAGGCGAGCACGGCCAGCACCCTGCGGTGCACGTCGTCCGCGGGCGGCAGATCCAGCTTGGCGAGGATGCTGCCTATGTGCTTGCCGACGGCGGCCTCGGTGACCACCAGCTCGCGGGCTATCGCGCCGTTGGACCGCCCCTGCGCGACCAGCCCGAGCACCTCCCGCTCACGCGGGGTCAGCCGCGCCAGCGGATCCCGGCGCCGGCGCAGCAACTGCCGTACGACTTCCGGGTCCACGACGGTGCCCCCGGCCGCGACCTCGCAGAGCGCGTCCACGAACTCCTCGACCTGGCCGACCCGGTCCTTGAGGAGATAGCCGACGCCGGTCCCGTCACCGGAGTCGAGGAGCTCGGCCGCGTAGGTCCGCTGCACGTACTGGCTGAGCACGAGCACCGGCAGCGCGGGCCGCTCCGCGCGCAGCCGGACCGCCGCGTGCAGTCCCTCGTCCTGGAATCCCGGCGGCATCCGCACGTCCGTCACCACGATGTCGGGCGCGTGCTCGGCGACCGCGTCCACCAGCGCGTCCGCGTCCCCGACCGCGGCCACCACCTTGTGCCCGAACCGGGTGAGCAGCGCGACGATCCCGTCCCGCAGCAGCACACTGTCCTCGGCCAGCACGACGCGCAACGCCTGCTCGCGCTCCAGCTGCCGGTCCATCAGTCCCCCCGTCTCCCCGAGCCCTTCTCGCCCTCACCCGAACCGCTTCCGTCGGCCCACGCACCGCACGGAATGTCCACCCGCAGAACCGTCGGACCCCCCACCGGGCTCGACACGGAAAGTCTCCCATCCAGCACTGACAATCGGTCCCCGAGCCCGGTCAGGCCGCTCCCCCGCCCGGCGTCCGCGCCCCCGCACCCGTCGTCCCGCACCTCCAACACCAGCCGCCCGTCCCGGTGTCCGCCCCGCACCCTCGCCCGCGCGGCTCCGCTGTGCCGGTCGACGTTGGCGAGGGCCTCGCAGACGACGAAGTAGGCGGTGGCCTCGACGGCCGGCGGAAGCCGCCCGGGCAGCTCCAGTTCGAGATCCACGGGCACGGCACTGCGGTCGGCCGCGTCCGCGACGGCGGCTTCGAGGCCGTAGTCCACGAGTACTTGGGGGTGGATGCCGTGGATCAGCTCGCGCAGCTCGGCGAGTGCCCGCCCGGCCTCGTCGTGGGCCTTGGCGAGCTGGTCGGCGAGGGGGCCGGGCGGGGCGTCGAGGCGGGCCAGACCGAGCGTCACGGTGAGGGCGACGAGCCGCTGTTGGGCGCCGTCGTGCAGGTCGCGCTCGATCCGCCGCCGCTCGGCCTCGAAGGCGTCCACCAACCGCCCCCGGGACCGGGCCAGTTCGACGACCCGCCGCCCCAAGTCCCGTTCCCCGGCCGCCAGCAGAAGCCGAGCCGACTCGACCCGGACCCCGGCCACGACCCCGAGGGCGTACAGCCCTGGCCCCAACAGCACGAGCCCGAGCAGGGCGACCCCGACGGCGGACGGCCAACTCGTCACCGTCCACACCTTGAGCACCTTCACCTCACCGTCACCCATCAGCGCGGGTGTCCCCAGCAGAGCCAACGGCACACCGACCCCGAGGACGACCGCGAGCGCGTCGAGCGGCCACAGCACCAGCGCGAACAACAGGGTGTACGCCAACTCCCGCCAGGTCGCCTGCTCCCGCAGCCGTGTCGTCAGCCAGCCGCGCAACCCCGGTTCGTCCGGCATCCGGTGCGGCCCGGGCACCGGCTCCCGGTCGACGAGCCGCATCCGGTACCGCTCGGCCACGGCGACGGGTATCCCGGCGAGCGCGGTGAGCACGAGCAGCGGTATCCCCACAAGCACGACGGCCAGCACACTCCCGCCGACCACCCCGGCCACCATCACCACCAGCACGAGGACCCCGGCCACCGCCCCGCTCCCGAGATACAGCACGGCTCGCCAGGGCCACACGGAACAGAGGAAGTGGGGCCGCGCCAGGGCCTGCCAGACGGTACGCATGCGGATCACCGTAGAAGGAGGGGTGGTTACGGGGACATGGGTGCAGGGGGTGGGGTGAAGGTAGGGCCTGCCATACCTGAGACGCCGTCGAACACAAAGATCCCGCCCGATCTGAAGATCGGACGGGATCTCGTTGCTGTGTGGACCTGTGGGGATTTGAACCCCAGACCCCCTCGATGCGAACGAGGTGCGCTACCAGACTGCGCCACAGGCCCTTGCAACGAGTGAAACTCTAGCATCCCCCTCAGGGTGCTTGGAAATCCGTTCCTTGCCTGGTCACTCGTTGGCCGCGCGGGGCCGCTCGCCGTCCTCGTACTGGTCGAACAGCGGCGTGCGGCCGCGCTCGCGGGCGCGTCGGGCGGAGGCGGCGCGACGGGCGTCGGTGCGGCCGTCCGCCGCCGGTTTGTCGTCCGACGGGTCCTCCGCGTCCTCGTCCCGGGCGTCGTGGGCGTCCCGCGCGGCGGGCTGCGCCTCCTGCTCCGGTGCCACGGAACTGGAGCGGGCCGAGCTCCACGCGTCGGGTGCCCCGAGGTCCACGTCGGACGTGGCGCGCGGTGCGACGGGCGCGGTGACGTACGTCGGCAGCGGTACCGGTACCGGGTCCCAGCTGTCGCCCTGGCCCGGCCGGCGCTGCCGCTCGCGCTGCTGGTCGACCCACTCGGCGTGGTCGGTCTGTTCGACGAGGGCGCGGCGGTCGGCGGCGAGCGCGGACATCCCGGGGTCCGTCGCCGGTTCCGGGCCCTCCTCGGCGTCGTCGATCCCGGCGTCCACGGAGGCGCGCCGGCGCGGCTGGCGTTCCCGCAGTCGCTGCGCGGCGACCTCGGCCTGGCGCCGGTCCATCTGGTAGGCGAAGCGGCGGCGTTCCTGGGAGCGCAGGTAGGCGATGTATCCGCTGAGCAGTATCGCCGGTACGCCGGGCGCCCACAGGAGGGTCAGTCCGCCGACCGCCGCGACGATCGCGCCGAGCGTGAAGGCGAGGAAGAGCATCACGGTGGTACGTCTGCGGCGTGCGAGCACCTTCACGCGCCGGGCGCGCGCCGCGGCGGCCTCCTCGGCGGGGGTGCGGCGCGGGATCGGGACGCGCTTGCGCGAACGCGCGGGCGCCGGGCCGGACTTGGCCGCCTGGGCGGTGGCCTGTTGGGGTGCCGGTTTGGTCGCCTGGTCGCGGGCTTGGTCGCGCGCCGGTTCGCGAACCGGCTCACGCGCGGATTCGCGCGCCGACTCGCGGGCCGCCTGCCGGTCCGGTTCCCGTGCCATTTCCGGCCGGTCCGGGCTCTGCTGACGGACCGGGGCGTGCACCTGGGGACGGGCCGGGGGCATGGCGAAGGCCCGGACGTCCACCGAGTCGGTGACGACGTCCGGCACGACGGCGCTGGACTCCCCCTCCTCGGCGGAGCGCGCCCGCAGGTCCTTGGCGTACCGGCGCTCCATTCCCGCCCGTCCGGACAGCAGCCGGATGGCGGTGCTGAAGCGTTCCGTCGGACGGGCCTCGTTCAGCTCGTCCTGCCTACGGAGCCACATCGGCACCAAGTAGGCGGCCCAGGCCCCGACAATGACTGCGTAGATGAGGCCGCTGCTGCTCACGCCTCACACGGTAGAGGGGTTTGCGTGAGGCCATCTGCCAATTGGGCCGGTGTGTCGCACGATCTGGCTGATATTTCGAGCTTTTTTTGTGACCGATGCGATCAACAGGCCGCCGAGTTGGCGAATTCATTGCCCCAAGACGGTCATCCGTCGATCACTTTCGAACACTTATTCCATTTCCGGGCTGCGGGACTTCTCTGCCTCCGGGCTACGCGGGATTGTCGTGCGGGGTGCTCCGCGAGCGTGCCCGCTGCCACCGGGCCAGCAGCCCCTCGGGCACCTCTTCCGCGGTGAGCGCGAAGACGAGGTGGTCGCGCCAGGCGCCGTCGATGTGGAGATAACGGGGCCTGAGCCCCTCCTCACGGAATCCGAGTTTCTCGACGACCCGACGGCTGGGGCCGTTCTCCGGGCGAATGCAGACCTCGATGCGGTGCAGTCCCACGGCACGGAAACAGTGGTCGACGACGAGTGCCACGGATGTCGGCATCACTCCGCGCCCGGCCACCGACTCGTCCACCCAGTAACCGATGTGCCCCGAGCACATCGAGCCCCAGGTGATGCCGGCGACCGTCAACTGCCCGACCAGGCGCCCCTGGTATTCGATGACGAACGGCAGCATCCGGCCCGAGTTCGCCTCGGAGCGCAGATGCCGGACCATCTGCCGGTAGGTCGGCCGGTGGGCGATCGGCCCGCTGGGCGTGGGCGGCGGAATCGTCGCCTCCCAGGGGCGCAGCCAGTCCCGGTTGCGTCGGTTGACCTCGCGCCAGGGCCGCTGGTCGCGGAGTTTTATCGGCCTCAGGACGATGTCGCCGTCCGCCAGCACGGCGGGCCAGGATGGGCTGTTCAGCTCGCACCCCCACTGGTGTCGGCGGGTCTGGGGTGATCGCCGCCTCGGATCTGGTCGACGGCGTGCGCCAGCAGGGGTTCCAGGACGGCGAGGCCGTCCTTCACCCCGCCGGTGGAACCCGGCAGGTTGACGATCAGAGTACGCGCGGCGACTCCGGCCAGGCCCCGGGAAAGAGCCGCGGTCGGCACCTTCTCCCGGCCGAAGGCCCGGATGGCCTCGGCGATGCCCGGCACTTCGTAGTCGATCACCGCGCGGGTCGCCTCGGGGGTGCGGTCGGTGGGCGAGACGCCGGTGCCGCCGGTGGTGACGACGGCGTCGTAACCGGCTGCTACGGCGGCCCGCAGGGCGGCCTCGACCGGGTCGCCGTCGGGGACCACTTGCGGTCCCTCGACCGCGAAGCCGAAGCCCTTGAGGCCGGCGGCGATCAACGGGCCACCCCTGTCCTCGTAGACCCCGGTGGCCGCCCGGTTGGAGGCGGTGACCACCAGCGCGCGGTACGGCGCGGGCGGCACGCCGCCGGCCGTATCGTCGGGCGTCATGTCCGGCTCCAGTCGCCCGACTTGCCGCCCGTCTTCTCCTCCACGCGCACGTCCGTGATGACCGCTCCCTTGTCGACCGCCTTGACCATGTCGATCACGGTGAGCGCGGCGACGGAGACCGCGGTGAGCGCCTCCATCTCGACGCCCGTGCGGTCCGTCGTCTTCACGGTGGCCCGGATCCGTACGGAGTCGTCCGCGACCGACAGATCCAGTTTCACACCCGACACCGACAACGGGTGGCAGAGCGGGATCAGGTCCGGGGTGCGTTTGGCGCCCATGATCCCCGCGATACGCGCGGTGGCCAGGGCGTCGCCCTTGGGGACGCCTTCACCCCGCAGCAGCTCGACCACGCGGGGCGAGACGAGGACGCGTCCGCTGGCGGTGGCGGTGCGCGCGGTCACGTCCTTGCCGGACACGTCGACCATCCGGGCGGCGCCCGCGTCGTCGATGTGCGTGAGTCGGTCTTGCGCAGGGGGTCCGGGGGTTTCCCCCCGGAAAGGCTCAGTCATGCTGTGTGGCGCTCCCGGTCCGGGCGTGTTGTGCGCGACACGGTACCGCCAACTTGGAGTGCTCAGCCGAGCAGGACCACCTGGACCTCGGTGCCGGGCTCGACGGACTCGACGTCCTCGGGGACCACGATCAGCGCGTCGGCGAGCGCGAGGGCCGCGACCAGGTGCGATCCGGCGCCGCCCACAGGGGTCACCTTGCCGTCGGCGTACGTCCCGCGCAGGAACTGTCTGCGGCCCTTCGGCGAGGCCAGCGCCCTGTCCGTGGTGAGGGTGGCCCGGACCGTCGGGCGGTGGACGTCGTCCAGGCCCATCAGGGCGCGGATCGCGGGGCGGACGAACAACTCGAAGGAGACGTACGACGACACCGGGTTGCCGGGGAGGGCGAGCAGCGGGATGTGGTCGGGGCCGATGGAGCCGAAGCCCTGGGGTTTGCCCGGCTGCATGGCGAGCTTGCGGAAGTCGATCCCGGCGCCCTCCTCGTCCTCGTCGCCCACGGAGGACAGGGCTTCCTTGACGACGTCGTACGCCCCGACACTCACGCCGCCGGTGGTGACCAGGAGGTCGGCGCGGACGAGCTGGTCCTCAATGGTGTCGCGGAGGGTCTCGGCGTCGTCGGCGACGGCGCCGACCCGGTAGGCGATGGCGCCGGCGTCGCGGGCGGCGGCAGTGAGGGCGAAGCTGTTGGAGTCGTAGATCTGGCCGTCGCCCAACTGCTCGTCGGGCTGGACCAGTTCGCTGCCGGTGGACATGACGACCACGCGCGGGCGTGGGCGCACGCGGACCGTGCCGCGGCCGATCGCGGCGAGCAGGGCGATCTGCGGCGGGCCGAGGATCGTGCCGGCGTCCAGGGCGCGGTCGCCCGCCTTCACGTCGCTGCCCTTCGCGCGTACGTGCGCGCGTGCCTCCGCCGAGCGGTACACGTGCACGTGCCCGCCGGCCGCCTCGGGGGCCTGGCTGCGGGCGCGCATGCCGGTGACCGGGCCGCCGCCGAGGCCTCCGTCGGTCCACTCCACGGGGACGACGGCCTCGGCGCCGGGCGGGAGCGGGGCGCCGGTCATGATGCGGGCGGTCTCGCCGGGACCCACGTGGAGCGGCTCGGCCTGGCCGGCCGCGACGTCGCCGATCACCGTCAGGACGGCCGGGAACTCCTCGCTGGCGCCCGCGACGTCCGTGACCCGCACCGCGTACCCGTCCATCGAGCTGTTGTCGAAGGGCGGGAGCGAGACCGGCACCGTGATGTCCTCGACCAGGACGCAGCCCTGGGCGTCGAGCAGTTGCAGCTCGATGGGCTCCAGGGGGCGGACGGTCGCGAGGATGTCATCGAGGTGCTCGTCCACCGACCAGAGGTGGTCCGGTCCTGCGGTGCGGGTCGCGGCGGTGCTCAACGTTGCTGCATCTCCTCGGCTACGTAACTGCGAAGCCAGGCGCGGAAGTCCGGGCCCAGGTCTTCACGTTCGCACGCGAGTCTGACAATGGCACGCAGATAGTCGCCCCGGTCGCCGGTGTCATAGCGGCGGCCCTTGAAGACGACGCCGTGCACGGGGCCGCCGATCTTCTCGTCCGTGGCGAGTTGCTGGAGGGCGTCGGTGAGTTGGATCTCGCCGCCGCGGCCGGGCTCGGTCTTGCGCAGTATGTCGAAGATGTGGGGGTCGAGGACGTAGCGGCCGATGATCGCGTAGTTCGACGGGGCGTCGGCGGCGTCCGGCTTCTCGACCAGGCCGGTGACCTTGACGACGTCGTCGTCCGCGGTGACCTCGACGGCCGCGGAGCCGTAGAGGTGGATCTGCTCGGGCTCGACCTCCATGAGCGCGATGACGCTGCCGCCGTGCTGCTCCTGGACCTCGACCATGCGCGCGAGGAGGGGGTCACGGGGGTCGATCAGGTCGTCGCCGAGGAGGACGGCGAAGGGCTCGTGGCCGACGTGCGGGGCCGCGCACAGGACGGCGTGACCGAGGCCCTTGGGGTCGCCCTGGCGGACGTAGTGCATGGTGGCGAGGTCGCTGGACTCCTGGACCTTGGCCAGTCGGCTCGCGTCGCCCTTCTTCTGGAGGGCGGATTCGAGTTCGTAGTTGCGGTCGAAGTGGTCCTCGAGGGGGCGCTTGTTGCGTCCGGTGATCATGAGGACGTCGTCGAGCCCCGCCGACACGGCCTCTTCGACCACGTACTGGATCGCGGGCTTGTCCACGACCGGGAGCATCTCCTTGGGAGTTGCTTTCGTGGCCGGCAGGAACCGGGTGCCGAGACCGGCTGCGGGGATGACAGCCTTGCTGATCCTGGGGTGCGACTGAGTCATGCCCGAACCTTATCCGGTGCCTTTGTGCTGAATCTGTGGCTCCGGTTAAAACGCTCTCATATGAGCACATTGGGAAGGATACGGATGGGACCCGTGCGTCACCCAGGACGTGAACCCGAGCCTGACAAGCGAATGTTGCGACGAGAGTTCCTCACGGTGAGGAACAGGTTGACGGCCGATGACGTGCGGGCGGCCGCCGTCGCGCTGGCCGATCGCGCGCTGGAGCTGCCCGAGTTGGCGCACGCGCGCACGGTCGCGGCGTACGTCTCCGTCGGGAGCGAACCCGGAACGCTCGCGCTCCTGGACGCCCTGCGCGCGCGGGACGTCGACGTCCTGCTCCCCGTGCTGCTCCCGGACAACGACCTGGACTGGGGCGCCTACGACGGCGAGCGCTCTCTCGCGCGGGTCCAACACGGCGGAAAGATGGCCCTGTTCGAGCCCTCCGGGAAGCGGCTCGGCCCTGACACCGTGACCGCCGCCGACGTCGTCCTGCTGCCCGGTCTGGCGGTCGACGGGCGCGGGATGCGCCTGGGGCGCGGCGGAGGGTCCTACGACCGTGTGCTGGCGCGGCTGGAGCGGGCGGGCGCGCATCCCGCGCTGGTGGTGCTGCTGTACGACTCCGAGGTCGTCGAGCATGTCCCTTCGGAGGCACACGACCGGCCGGTGCGGGCGGTGGTGACGCCGAGCGGTGTGCGGAGATTCCCGTGAATCGTTGAACAAGTGAAATGGCCCTCCACGCGTGTGTGGAGGGCCATTTCACTTGTTCGGTTGTTCAACGATTCACGGTTTCAGCACCAGGGTGTCACTCGTGCTGCCGTCGACCGCCTTGGACGAGAACGACCAGGACAGCAGCTCACCGTTGACCCACTTGCTGGTCTGGTCGGTGTAGTGCGCGCTGTAGGCGTGTCCGGAGGCTCCGGTGAGGTTGATCCACTTGGACTTGTCGAAGTCGTCGAGGTTGACCACCATGCGCATCGACGGCACCCACACGACTCCGTAGCCGCCGGCCGCGTTCCAGCCGGTCGCGTTGACCGTGGCCTCGCCGCCGCTGAGCTTCCAGGGGCCGCGGTTGAGGACGTACTGGACGATGGCGGGGCCCTCGGTGCCCAGGGTCTGGTTCTTCAGGAACAGGCGGTGCAGCCGGCCCCAGCTCCAGGTGTCGATGTCCTTGCCGAGCTTGGCGGTCAGCTCCCAGCGGGCGTCGATCATGGCGCGCTTGAACAGCTGGTTCATGTTGCTCGCCGCCGGGCGGGTGCCCGAGGCGGGGGTCTTCCACCAGTCGCTGTTCGGGTCGTCCATGAGCTTGCGGACGACCTCGAACCAGCGGTCGCCGCCGTCCGGTTGGGCCTCGTCGGCATCACGCTCGCCGCACTCGCGCACCTTCTGATTGTCCTGGTCGGCGGGACCGGTGGTGTCGACCGGCGAGACGAACAGGCACTGGCCCTTGACCCGCAGCTCCTTGGGCAGCTTGTTGCCGAAGGCGAGCTTGAGGATGTTGCGCCACACCGAGTTGAAGTAGGCGGCCGCCGCCGAATCGGCGTCCTGGGTGTAGTCCCAGCCCTCGAGGAGCTTCTGCGCCTCGCGCACGTCCGGGTCGGGCTCGTCGATCTTCAGCAGCTTGGGCACGAGCAGCTTGGCGATCTCGCTGCTGTCGTCGAGCTGCATCTGCCGCATGTCGTCGGTGGAGATCTTGCCGCCGCCGTCGATCTTCGACTGGATCAGATCGGTGATGCGCTGGCTGCGGGTGCCGTAGCCCCAGTCCGTGGTGAGCGTGTACGGGTACTTGTCCTTGTCGATCACCGCCTGGTTGGCGGTGACGATGTAGCCGCGCTTCGGGTTGTACTCGTACGGCAGCGCGGCCTGCGGGATGTAGCCGGTCCAGGCGTACTTGGAGTCCCAGCCGGGCACCGGCAGCGAGCCGTCGCCCTTCCCGCGCGTGGGGATCTTGCCGGGCAGCGTGTAGCCGATGTTGTTCTCGGTGTCGGCGTAGACGAGGTTCTGCGAGGGCACGTCGAACTTGGCGGAGGCCGCGCGGAACTCGCTCCAGTCGGACGCCTTGTCGATGGCGAAGACGGCGTCCATGGTGGTGCCCGGGTCCTCGGCGGTCCAGCGCAGGGCGATGCCGTAGCCGTCGCCTCTGTCGGGTGCCGCCGTGTCGACGGCGGCCTTCTTGCCGACCTTCACGAGTTCGTCGCTGCGGTCGGACAGCAGGGGCATTCCGTCGCTGGTCTGCCGGACGACGATCTTCTTCGACGTGCCGCCGGCGACCTTGATGGTCTCCTCGCGGGTCGTGAAGGGCTTCGTCTTGCCGTCGTACTCGTAGCCGTCGCCGGAGAGCTTCTCCAGGTAGAGGTCGGTGACGTCGACACCGGAGTTGGTCATGCCCCAGGCGATGTTCTGGTTGTGACCGATGACGACGCCGGGCATGCCCGCGAAGGTGTAGCCGGTGACGTCGTACTGGCACTTGCTGGAGACCGTGCGGCAGTGCAGGCCCATCTGGTACCAGACGGACGGCAGCGAGGCTTCCAGGTGCGGGTCGTTGGCCAGGAGGGGCTTGCCGGTGATGGTGTACTTCCCGGCGACGACCCAGGAGTTGGAGCCGATGCCCTGGCCGTTCACGCCGACGGCCGTCGGGAGGTCGTCCAGGGCGTCCGAGAGGCCCGCGAGCTGGCTCGTGAGGGCCGAACCCGACGAGGACGACGAGGAGCCCGTCGTGCCGCTCGTGGACGAGCTGTCGCCGCCGTCGAACGTCTTGGTGTAGTCGTCGTACTCGCCCTCGGTGACGATCGGCTGGTTGCGGCTGTACGGATAGTCCGGGTACAGGTCCGCGATCTGCTGGGGGCCGAGGCGGCTGGTCATCAGGGCGCGGTCGATCTCGTCCTTCATGTTGCCCCGCAGGTCCCAGGCCATCGCCTTGAGCCACGCGACCGAGTCGACCGGGGTCCACTTCTCGGGCTTGTAGTCGTTCTCGAAACCGAGAGCCGCGTACTCCAGGGAGATGTCTTTCCCGTCCTTGCCCTGGAGGTAGGCGTTGACCCCCTTGGCGTAGGCCTGGAGGTACTTCTTCGTGGAGGCCGACAGCTTGGTGTCGTACTCCTCCTTCGCGACCCGGTCCCAGCCCAGGGTGCGCAGGAACTCGTCGTCCTTGACCGACGTCTTGCCGAACATCTCGGACAGCCGTCCGGCGGTCATGTGCCGGCGCACGTCCATCTCGTAGAACCGGTCCTGCGCCTGGACGTAGCCCTGTGCCATGAACAGGTCCGCGTCGGAGGACGCGTAGATCTGCGGGATGCCGTAGCTGTCACGCTTGACGTCGACGGGTCCGGAGAGGCCGTCGAGCGTGATCGAGCCGGTGGTCTGCGGAAGCGAGGCGCGGACCGTGCTGACGGACCAGTACGCGCCGTAGGCGATGCCCCCGATGATGGCCATGACCAGGACGAGAACCAATAGACGGGCTTTGCGCCCCTTTTTCCTGCCGGACTTGCCGGGCTTATGACCCGATGAGGCGGTGGTGTTGGGGGGCATCGCTGTCCTTGCTGTCCTAACGCGAGCGGCAGGGCGGGCTGTGCTTTTGACTGAGCGCTGGAGCAACCATAGGCGCAGGGCTTCGAGCGACTTGACGCGGTGTCGGGTACCGGCACGGACGGGCGTTCGATCTTGCCTCGCGAAGTGTCAAGAAAGCGTCAAGAGTTAGGTAAGGTAACGAAGTACTTGGATGCATGGCGCCGCAGCCTCGCGTCCCCTGTACATGTGCTGCCGCCCGAGACGCGCGGCGGCCGAGGAAGGGAAGGCCA
This sequence comes from Streptomyces xylophagus, assembly GCF_000716435.1. Classification (GTDB taxonomy): domain Bacteria; phylum Actinomycetota; class Actinomycetes; order Streptomycetales; family Streptomycetaceae; genus Streptomyces; species Streptomyces xylophagus. The sequence continues at coordinate 18,090 of NZ_JNWO01000032.1, read as the reverse complement.
CTGACTGTCCACCACCTCGACCAGCTTCTGCTCGTCTGCTCGCTCGTCCTGCTCGTCGCCGTCGCGGCGGTCCGGATCTCCTCGCGCAGCGGGCTCCCCAGCCTGCTCGTGTACCTGGGGATCGGCATCGCCATGGGCCAGGACGGCATCGGCGACATCCACTTCAACAACGCCGAGCTGACCCAGGTCATCGGGTACGCGGCCCTGGTCGTGATCCTGGCCGAGGGCGGCCTCGGCACGAAGTGGAAGGAGGTCAGGCCGGTCCTGTCGTCCGCCGCCACGCTGGCCCTGGTGGGGGTGGCGGTGAGCGTCGGCATCACGGCCGCGGGCGCGCACTACCTGGTCGGCCTGGAGTGGCGGCAGGCGTTCATCATCGGCGCGGTGGTGTCCTCGACGGACGCGGCGGCGGTGTTCTCCGTGCTGCGCCGCATACCCCTCCCCGCGCGCGTGACGGGCACATTGGAGGCCGAGTCCGGCTTCAACGACGCCCCGGTGGTCATCCTGGTCGTCGCCTTCTCCACGGCGGGCCCCGTCGACCACTGGTACGCGCTGGTGGGCGAGATAGCCCTGGAGCTGGCCATCGGCGCGGCCATCGGCCTCGCGGTGGGCTGGCTCGGCTCCTGGGGGCTGCGGCACGTGGCGCTGCCCGCCTCCGGCCTCTACCCCATCGCCGTGCTGGCGATAGCGGTCACCGCGTACGCCGCGGGCGCCCTGGCGCACGGCAGCGGCTTCCTCGCGGTCTATCTCGCCGCGATGGTGCTCGGCAACGCCAAGCTGCCCCACTGGCCCGCGACGCGCGGCTTCGCCGACGGGCTCGGCTGGATCGCCCAGATCGGCATGTTCGTCCTGCTCGGCCTGCTGGTCACCCCGCACGAACTGGGTGACGACGTCTGGCCCGCGCTGATCATCGGCCTGGTGCTGACGATGGTGGCTCGGCCGCTCAGCGTGGTGCTCAGCCTCACGCCGTTCCGGGTGCCGTGGCAGGAGCAGACCCTCATGTCCTGGGCCGGGCTGCGCGGCGCCGTGCCCATCATCCTGGCGACCATCCCCATGGTGAACGGCGTCACCGGCAGCCGCCGCATCTTCAACATCGTCTTCGTCCTGGTCGTCGTCTACACCCTCGTCCAGGGGCCGACACTCCCCTGGCTGGCGCGCAAGCTGAAGCTCGGCGAGGGGGCGGAGGCCGCCGACCTCGGCATCGAATCGGCGCCCCTGGAGCGGCTGCGCGGGCATCTGCTGTCCGTCGCGATCCCCGGGGAGTCGAAGATGCACGGCGTCGAGGTCAACGAGCTGAGACTGCCCGCCGGGGCCGCGGTCACCCTCGTCGTACGCGACGGAAAATCGTTTGTTCCGATGCCCACGACGGTCCTGCGGCGCGGTGACGAACTCCTGGTCGTCGCGACGGATCCCGTCCGGGACGCGGCCGAGCAGCGGCTGCGGGCGGTGGGCCACGGCGGCAAGCTGGCGGGGTGGCTGGGCACGGACGGCGCGGGCGCCGGTCGTTAAGGGCATGTTTCGTACGGTTCACATGTTCACCAATCACAGGTGAACGCGCGCGTGGTGCCCATTTTCACAGGCTCACCATGCTTGATCCCCTGTACGATGAAGGCACATTCTGATCGAACCAACTCTGCCTGACGCAGTGCTGGCGCGACCGTATGGCGGCCGAATCCCTCTCCGCAGTGGGCACCGGTATCTACCGCAGTTCCGCGCAAGAGGACAGTGCTCGGCTCCCCCCGCACGGGGCGCGCTACCAGGTGGCAGAAAGGCACGGGCCGTGGCATCCACGGTCACCTCCCGCCCCGGATACGGGCAGCTGCTGCGCACGCGCGGCGCCTGGACGTTCCTGCTCCCCGGCTTCGCGGCACGCCAGCCGTTCGCGATGCTCACCATCTCCATCGTGCTGCTGGTGCAGCACACCACCGGCTCCTACGGCGCGGCGGGCGCCGCAGCGGCCGTCACCGGCGTCTCCATGGCCCTGTTCGCGCCCTACAGCGGGCGCCTGGCCGACCGCTACGGACAGCGGACCGTCCTGCTCCCCGGCGTCCTGGTGCACACCCTGTCGGGGCTGACGTTCACAGCGCTCGCGCTCGGACACGCGCCTCTGTGGGCGCTGTTCGTGGCGGCCGTGCCGACCGGCGCCTCGGTGCCGCAGATCGGGCCCATGGTGCGCGCCCGCTGGGGCGTGAAGCTCCAGGACTCCCCGCTGCTGAGCACCGCCGCCGCCTTCGAGTCCGTCACGGACGAACTGACCTTCGTCTTCGGGCCGCTCCTGGCGACCGCCCTGTGCACCGCCGTGAACCCGGCCGCGGGCCTGGTCACGGAGGCGGCGCTCACGCTGATCGGCGGCCTGCTGTTCGCCGCCCAGAAGAGCACCCAGCCCACGGTGGCGGCCCTCATCGGGCACGCACGCGTGGAGCGCGTTTCCGCACTGAGCATCCCCGGAGTGCGCGTACTGATCGTGACCTTCCTGGGCATCGGTTCCGTCTTCGGCGGGATGCAGGTCTCCCTTGCCTCCTTCACCGAGTCGATCGGCGAACCCGGCCTGAACGGCGTCCTGTACGGCACCTTCGCCGCCGGCAACATGCTCTCCGGCCTCGTCTGCGGTGCCGTCGCCTGGAAGGTCGCCCCGCAGCGCCGCCTCCTCGTCGGCTACGCCGCCCTCGCGCTGACCGCGTCCGCCCTGTGGACCGCCCACTCGGTGCTGCTCCTGGCCGCCCTCGGTCTCCTGGTCGGCATGTGCATCGCGCCCGCCCTGATCACCGGCTACACCCTGGTCGAGGGGCTCGTCCCGGCCGGCGCCCGCACCGAGGCCTTCACCTGGCTGACCGGCGCGGTCGCCCTCGGCCAGGCCGCCGCCGTCACGGTCGCCGGACAGCTGGAGGACCGCCTGTGGGGCGGCGCCGGTTTCCTGGTGCCGATGGCCGGTACGGTGCTCGCCCTGGGGACCCTGGTGGTCCTGCGGTCACGCCTCGCGACCCGGCCCCACAGCCGCACCGTGGCACGTGGCGTCGGTCACCGCGTGCCGGTGGCAGTGGACTGATCCCCGGGAATACGTCACTATGGACGCTCGTTAGCACTCATTGAGTGAGAGTGCCAGGAGGAAGACACAGTGCCGACCTACCAGTATCAGTGCACCGAGTGCGGCGAGGGCCTTGAGGCGGTGCAGAAGTTCACCGATGACGCCCTGACCGAGTGCCCCAATTGCGGTGGCCGCCTGAAGAAGGTGTTCTCCGCGGTCGGCATTGTCTTCAAGGGCTCCGGCTTCTACCGGAACGACAGCCGCGGCTCCTCTTCGAGCAGCTCGCCGGCCACCGCGAAGCCGTCGACGTCCTCGGACTCGAAGCCGACCACCCCGTCGACCACTTCTTCGTCCTCGGACTCGAAGTCGAAGTCGTCGAGCTCGGGCTCCTCGTCCAGCAACAGCTCCGCCGCGTAGGACTCTTTTCCGCGGGACCCTGTCGTCGTACGACGACAGGGTCCTCGGCGTTTCCGGAGCCGGTTCCTGAGCCTTTGCGGAGCCGGCCCCTGAGCCCTTTCGACGGCCGCTAGTGTGCGGGTCATGGCGAACGCAGAGATCGGCGTAATCGGTGGCTCCGGCTTCTACTCGTTCCTCGACGACGTGACCGAGATCCAGGTGGACACCCCCTACGGACCACCCAGCGACTCCCTCTTCCTCGGCGAGATCGCCGGCCGGCGGGTCGCCTTCCTGCCCCGGCACGGGCGCGGCCACCATCTGCCGCCGCACCGCATCAACTACCGGGCCAACCTCTGGGCGTTGCGCTCCGTCGGGGTGCGCCAGGTCCTCGGTCCGTGCGCGGTGGGCGGGCTGCGCCCCGAGTACGGGCCGGGCACCCTGCTGGTGCCGGATCAACTGGTGGACCGTACGAAGTCCCGCGCGGGCACGTACTTCGACGGGCTGCCGCTGCCCGACGGCGCGGTGCCGAACGTGGTGCACGTGTCCCTGGCCGACCCCTACTGCCCGACCGGCCGGGCGGCCGCGTTGAAGGCGGCGCGCGGGCAGGACTGGGAGGCGGTGGACGGCGGCACGCTCGTGGTGGTCGAGGGGCCGCGCTTCTCGACCCGCGCCGAGTCGTTGTGGCACCAGGCTCAGGGCTGGTCGGTGGTCGGCATGACCGGGCACCCCGAGGCGTCGCTCGCCCGTGAACTGGAGCTCTGCTACTCCTCGTTGACCCTGGTCACCGACCTCGACGCGGGCGCCGAGACCGGCGAGGGCGTCTCCCACGACGAGGTGCTGCGGGTGTTCGCGGCCAACGTGGACCGGCTGCGGGGCGTGCTGTTCGACGCGGTGGCCGCGCTGCCGGAGAGCGGGGCGCGGGACTGCCTGTGCGTGAACGCGCTCGGCGGGATGGATCCGGGGTTCGAGCTGCCGTAGTGGTGGGGACTTCGGGGGCTTCCGGGCTGTGGAACTTCCCGTTCGGGTGAGGGAGTTGTCCACAACCGGCCGGTAGCACACGGGCTCCGGCAGGCCTCGGCGGATTGCCGCATCGTGGGACCGCAAACCGATCCCTCGTCGCAGGTGGTGGTCCCATGTCCCTCTCCCCTCCGTCCTTCCCCAGCCCGTTGAGCACCGATTCCTTTCCACGCCCATTGGGCACCGACGCTCCGGCCACGTGCGAGGTGCCGCACTTCGCGCCCGTGCGGGTGCGCGGCGGGTGGTATCGCCTGCGCAGGCTGCTACGGCACCGCAGGCGGGCCGTGGCTGCCGGGCTCGCGGTGACCGCGGCCGCCCTCGTGGCGGCGGGCCCGCGTGAAGCGGTGGAGGCGCGGCACAACGAGCGGCCCCGCGGGCACCCGGTGGCCGATCAGGTACGGCACCGCCGGGCGGTGGAGTGGGTGTCGGCGCCGGTGCGGATCGCCGACGCCGGCACGGTCCGGCTGCTGCGGTCCGGCGACCGGGTCGATGTGATCGCCGCCGAGGAGTCCGCGGCGGGTGGCGACGCCTGGGTGGTCGCGCGCGGGGCGCGGGTGACGAAGGTGCCCGAGCCGCTCGAAGAGGCGGACGGTGGCGGGGCGTTGGTGGTGCTCTCGGTGCCGCGCGCCACGGCGGCGCGGCTGGCCGGCGCGAGCACTACGGCACGGCTGGCGGTGACGATGTGTTGAGCCGTGCTCTCCGTATCGTGAGTCGCGCCTTCCGTCGCCTGTGCGAATTCGTGTCAAGTCCCTCGTTCGAGCTACTGAATTGGACAGGATGGCCGGGCGCTGACGTAGGTTGCGGAGCTGTTCGTTCCACACCGTGCGCGTGCGAGAAGAGGCTCCGAGTTGAGCGAGAACAAGAAGGAACCGGGCGTCTGGCAGGGCTTCAAGGCCTTCCTGACACGCGGGAACGTCGTCGATCTGGCAGTCGCGGTCGTCATCGGCGCCGCCTTCACGAACATCGTCAACTCGGTGGTGAAGGGGCTCATCAACCCGCTGGTCGGCGCGATCGGCACACAGAACCTGGACACCTACAGCTCGTGTCTGAGCAGCACCTGCTCGGGCGACAAGGGCATCCAGCTGATGTGGGGCTCTGTGCTGGGAGCCGCCCTCAGCTTCGTGACCACGGCGGCGGTGGTCTACTTCCTGATGGTTCTGCCGATGTCGAAGTACCTGGCCCGGGCGGAGGCCCAGCGCAAGGCCAAGGAGGGCACGCACGAGGTCATCGAGATCACCGAGCTGGAGGTGCTCAAGGAGATCCGCGACGCGCTGGTCGCGCAGCGGGGGGACGGGCACCGGGAGCCGTAGCGCAGGGGTCGTACGCGGCCGACGGCACAGGCGTCGCCGAAGGCCCGGCCGTGGCGGCCGAAGGCTCAGATGTGGTGGGGCGGCTTCTCGTCGAGGAAGCGCTTGAGATCGGCCGCGCTGTCGCCCTCGGCCCGCTCGCCCCACCCGCGATCCGTGTCGTCCGAGGAGGGCCGGCTCAGCGGGTCGTCGAAGACCAGCGCGGGCTTCGGCTCGATCGGATCGCGCGGCTCGGGGGCGGGGGCGGTACTCATAGGTCCAGGGTACGGCCGAAGGGGCGCCTGACGCGGCCGCGGACCAACCCGCCGGTCCCGGCCGAGCCGGCCGCCTCTGAAATCCGGCTCGCAATCTGCTGTGCTTGTGCGCATGACGTCCGAGATTCCAAGACCCCTGCGTCCGCTCACCGCCCGCGGCCGGGACGAGCCGCACCGGGTCGCCTCGCCGCTGGAGCTCTTCTTCGACCTGTGTTTCGTCGTGGCCATCGCGCAGGCGGGCGTCCAGCTGGCGCACGCCATCGCGGAGGGGCACGCGGGCGAGGGCATCCTGAGCTACGCGATGCAGTTCTTCGCGATCTGGTGGGCCTGGATGAACTTCTCCTGGTTCGCCTCGGCGTACGACAACGACGACGTGCTCTACCGGGTCGTCACGCTGGTGCAGATCGCCGGCGTCCTGGTCCTCGCGGCCGGGATCTCGCGGGCCTTCGAACACCACGACTACCTGGTCGTCTGGCTCGGCTACGTGATCATGCGGCTGGCGATGGCCACGCAATGGCTGCGGGCGGCACGGGCCGCCCGCGGGCCGGAGCGGACGATGGCATTGCGGTACGCGGCCGGCGTGCTGCTCTGCATGGTCGGCTGGACGGGTCTGGTGGTCCTGCCGGAACCGGCCCGGGGCTGGGTGTTCCTCGTGATGGTGATCGCCGAGCTGTCCGTGCCTCGCTACGCGGAGAAAGACTTCCCTACGCCGTGGCATCCGCACCACATCTCGGAACGCTACGGGCTGTTCACGATCATCGTGCTGGGCGAGACGATCGCCGCGGCGACGGTCGCCGTGAAGTCGGGGGTGGACGAGCACGACGCGCTGGGCGAGTTGCTGCCCATCGCGGCGGGTGGGCTGCTGATCGTGTTCGCCGCCTGGTGGATCTACTTCGTGGTGCCGATCCACGGCCATCTCCGGTCCAACCGGCAGGCGTTCCTGTGGGGGTACGGCCACTATCTGATCTTCGCGTCGGCGGCGACGATCGGCGCGGGCCTGGAGGTCGCGGTCACGCAGGCGGTCCACAAGGCCCACATCTCCACCCTGGCCGCCTCCGCCGCGGTGACCCTGCCGACGGCGCTGTACCTGCTCAGCGTGTGGGCGCTGCACGCCCGCCACTACAAGGTGGGCATCACCCAGCAACTGGTGCTTCCGGTCGCGGCGTTGCTGGTGATCTGCTGCACGTTCCTCGGGCACGGGGCGGTGCTCGCGGCGGGCCTGGTGTCGGCGCTGACGGTCGCGGTCGGGGTGACGCTGACGGCACGCATGGCCGCCGGGGAGAGCAGGGCGGAGGAGACGGCACCGGTTGGTTGACCGTCCCCGGAACCGCCGAGCACGGCGGACCCGCTGCCACCCGAACACTCGCCGGACCCGCTGCCACCCAAACACCCGCCAAAGCCCGGCCGACCGCCACCGAAACAACAGCCCAAGCCCGGCTGACCACCCCCGACTCACCCGCACACACCGCCCCGACCGCCCCCGGATGCCCCGCGCGTTGGGCAAGACTGAGCGCCATGACAGTTGACGCATTGACCGACGTGGCCGGGGTGCGGGTGGGCCATGCGACACGCTCGGGTGACGGGTGGCTCACCGGTACCACCGTCGTGCTCGCGCCGGAGGGTGGGGCGGTGGCCGCCGTGGATGTGCGGGGTGGTGGGCCCGGTACCAAGGAGACCGACGCGCTCGATCCGCGCAATCTGGTGCAGCGGGTCGACGCGATCGTGCTGACCGGTGGCAGCGCCTACGGGCTCGACGCCGCGTCCGGGGTGATGGCCTGGCTGGAGGAGCAGGGGCGTGGGGTGCGGGTCGGACTGGATCCGACGCATGTCGTGCCGGTGGTGCCCGCGGCCTGTGTCTTCGACCTGGGGCGGGGAGGCGACTTCAGGGCCAGGCCGGACGCGGCCACCGGGCGGGCCGCGGTCGAGGTGGCCGCGATCAGCGGGCCCGGGGTGCGGGTGCGCGAGGGGAATGTGGGCGCCGGTACAGGGGCGGTGGTCGGGTCGTTGAAGGGCGGGATCGGGACCGCGAGCATCGTGCTGGAGTCGGGGATCACGGTGGCCGCGCTGGTGGTGGCCAACGCGGCGGGGTCGGCGACGGACCCCGAAACGGGCGTCCTGTACGGGGAGTTGTTCCAGGGGCGCGTGGCGTATCCCGAGCCGCATGTCCACGAAGCCGCACGGCTGCGGCTCGCCGAGGCCGCCGCGAAGAACGCGCCTCCCCCGTTGAACACCACCCTCGCCGTGGTCGCCACCGACGCCGAACTCACCAAGGCGCAGGCGCAGAAGCTGGCCGGCACGGCGCACGACGGCATCGCGCGCGCCGTACGTCCGGTGCATCTGCTGAACGACGGGGACACGGTGTTCACGCTGGCCACCGGGGCCCGCCCGCTGGACGCCGAGAACCCCCTCGCCCTCAACAAGGTTCTCGCGGCCGGCGCGGAGGTCGTGACCCGGGCGATCGTGCGCGCGGTGCGGGCCGCCGGGCCGGTGGACGGACCGGGCGGATCGTGGCCGTCGTACGAGGAGTTGTACGGGAGGCGGTAGGCACCCTGGGAGAACAGGCACCCGTGTTTGTCCCGGTTCTGTCACCGGACGGCGTTCGTGGGGAACGGCGGGAACCCGTGCGGGGGTGTGGGCCCTCTTTGTCCACGCATCGCAGCGGATCACGCACACCACACGAACCTGGAGCAGCCCGTGACAACGCCGGACATAGCAGCGCGGCGCGTACTGGGGGCCATCGCCGCCCTGGTGGTCGGCACCCTCACCCTCAGCGCGTGCGGCGGCAACGCCAGCGCGGACGCCAACACGGACAGCAAGGGCGGCGGCGGGACGACCGCCAAGACGTCCACCGCGAAGATCGTCATCTCGGCCAAGGACGGCGCGACGAACGCGTCCATCAACTCCACCGGCGTGCAGGTCAGCGGCGGCAAGTTGACCGACGTGAAGATGACGGTCGCGGGCTCGGGGCAGGCCGTGGACGGCGCGATATCCGCGAACGGCGCGAGCTGGACGCCGAAGGAGCAGTTGGAGCGCGGGACCAAGTACCAGATATCGGCTACCGCCAAGGACTCCAGCGGCAAGACCGCCGCCGCCAACTCCATCTTCACGACGGTGACTTCGAGCAACAGCTTCATCGGGACGTACACGCCGGACAACGGGACGACGGTCGGTGTCGGGATGCCGGTGTCGTTCACCTTCGACAAGGTGATCGGCGACAAGAAGGCCGTGCAGTCGCACATCACGGTCACGTCGAGCAGCGGGCAGCAGGTCGTGGGGCACTGGTTCGGGGCGCAGCGGCTCGACTTCCGGCCGCAGGACTACTGGAAGGCCGGTTCCAAGGTCACGATGAAGATCGACCTGGACGGCGTGGAGGGCGCGAACGGCGTCTACGGCGTGCAGAAGAAGACCGTGAGCTTCACCATCGGACGCTCGCAGGTCTCCACCGTGGATGTGAACACGCAGACCATGACGGTCGTACGGGACGGACAGACCCTCAAGTCGGTGCCGATCTCCTCGGGCAGCCCCGAACACACCACGTACAACGGGCAGATGGTGATCTCCGAGAAGTTCACACAGACGCGGATGAACAGCCAGACGGTCGGCCTGGGCGGCGAGTACGACATCCCGGACGTGCCGCACGCGATGCGTCTGACCACGTCGGGGACGTTCATCCACGGCAACTACTGGTACAACCAGTCCAACCCGCCCTTCGGCCAGACCGGCACCAGCCACGGCTGCGTCGGACTCGCGGACGTACAGGGCGCGCAGGGCGCGACGAACGCCAAGTGGTTCTACGACAATTCGCTGATCGGTGACGTCGTGATCGTGAAGAACTCCCCCGACAAGACGGTCGCCCCGGACAACGGGCTCAACGGCTGGAACCTCGGGTGGAGCGAGTGGACCGCCGGAAGTGCGGTCTGACCGGCGGGTTTTGACGGATCTTCGGGCCGCGCGGGAACATCTCGCGCGGCCCGCGCGTTTTCCGGGCATACGTTTTCTCGGTTCACAGGAATGATGTCCGACCGAGGGGCTACGGTATGCACCCACAAGGTGACATGCAGCAACGCCGGGAGAAGCCTTGAGCGTTCCGTACGACACGGCAGCGTACGAACAACCCGAGTCGCCCGAGTCTCCGGAGGAGCACCTCGCGCGACTCCTCGGCCGTGCCCTGAACTCCTTCGAGCTGCCGGACGAGACCATACGGCGTCTCGACTGCGCGCTGGCGCACGACAGTTCGCTGCACTCCGCGCACCACAGCGCGGGCCTGCACCGGGAGACGTACCGGCACACGTGGCTGCTGCCCGACGGCTCGGCGCTCACCCTGTGGGAGCTGGTCCACAACACCGTGCTGGGCCGGGACACACAGCACGAGGTGTACGTCGACGAGGAGGAGCTGCGGGCCGCGACCGCGCGTCTGCCGCTGCCGCCGGACACCCCGGACTTCGAACTCCCGGTGCTGGTACAGCTGTCGCCGATCCCGGAGCCTCGCCACTCGTATCTGGCGGACCACTCCGCGGACCACGCGCGCCGCTTATTGCGCCGCGCGGAGAACGCGGACCGGCCGGACGCCGAGACGGCCGCGCTGCTGGCGACGGCGTTCGCGCACCAGATCACCCAGGCCTTCGGCCGACCGTATCGAGCGGGCCGCCCGGCGCTGTGCTTCTCGCTCTACGAGCACGCGTTCCTGCTGCGCGACGGCGCGGAGATCTCCCTGTGGGAGGTCGAGCACACGGCCACGCCCGACGGGCGGCACATGTGCGAGGTGTACGTCAGCGAGGACGCGGCCCGGGACGCGATGGAGCGGCGGGCGGCGCAGGTTTCCTGAACTGAACCCCGGGTCTCCTGAACTGAACCGCGGGTCTCCTGAGCGGCAAGGGCTTCAACGCCCGTCGCTGAGCTGTCGTACCAGACCCGCGAAGGCGTCGCGCTCGGCCGGGGTCAGTTCGACGGACTCCAGGTGGGGAGCGGTGTCGCGCTGGTTCGGGAGGCCGTACAGCGGGTGGGCCGCGTGCCAGGCGGTGGGCTCGCCGAGGGAGCGGCGCAGGACGCGCGTCAGGCCGAACACCCAGGCGACGGTCGCCAGGGCGAGAACGGCCACACCGGTCAGCTGGAGGATGGAGACGTGCTCAGGCATGCGTTCCAGTAGACACCACGGTCCGGGACCGTGGTCCCGGACCGTGACGTATCTCGCAGTTGCCGTGAACACCTCACTGAGGCCCAAAAGAGGCCCACGGAGGGTCGAAAGAGGCTAGGCGGCGACCGGCTGCTTCGCTTCCGCCGCCAGGGCGGATATGTCCTCCGGCGCTCCGGATGCCGTACTGCCGGCGGCCGGCTTGCGCATTCCCTTCAGTACGACGACCAGGGCCGCGGTGACGCACACACCGACCGCGATGGCGATCAGGTAGAAGAACGCGTGCCCGATCAGCGGGACCACGAAGATGCCGCCGTGCGGGGCGCGCAGGGTCGCGCCGAACGCCATGGACAGGGAGCCGGTGATCGCGCCGCCCACCATCGAGGACGGGATGACCCGCAGCGGGTCGGCCGCCGCGAACGGGATCGCGCCCTCGGAGATGAAGGAGGCGCCCAGCACCCAGGCGGCCTTGCCGTTCTCGCGCTCGGTCTCGGTGAAGAGCTTGCCGCGCACGGTCGTCGCCAGGGCCATCGCCAGCGGCGGGACCATGCCGGCCGCCATCACCGCGGCCATGATCTTCATCGCCGAGTCACTGGGGTTGGAGACCGCGATCCCCGCCGTGGCGAAGGTGTAGGCGACCTTGTTGACCGGGCCGCCGAGGTCGAAGCACATCATCAGGCCGAGCAGGGCGCCCAGCAGGATGGCGTTCGAGCCGCTGAGGCCGTTCAGCCAGTCGGTCATGCCCTTCTGTGCGGAGGCGATCGGCTTGCCGATCACCACGAACATCAGGAACCCGACGATCGCCGTGGAGATCAGTGGGATCACCACCACCGGCATGATCCCGCGCACCGCCTTGGGGATCTTCACCTTCTGGATCGCCAGCACCACACCACCGGCGATCAGACCTGCGGCGAGACCGCCGAGGAAGCCCGCGTTGATGGTGGAGGCGATCATGCCGCCGACGAAGCCGGGCACCAGACCGGGCCGGTCGGCCATGCCGTAGGCGATGTAGCCGGCCAGCACCGGGACGAGGAAGCCGAAGGACACCACGCCGATCTGGAAGAGAAGCGCGGCCCAGCTGTCGCCCTGGGTCCACACGAAGTGGTCCATGACAGAGGGCGCCTTGTTGACCTGGTAGCCGCCGATCGCGAAGCCGAGGGCGATCAGCAGACCGCCGGCCGCGACGAACGGGACCATGTAACTGACGCCGGACATCAGCCACTTGCGGAGCATGGAGCCGTAGCCCTCGCCCGCGTCACCGCCGCGCTCGACGGGCGTGGGCGCGGATCCGCCGGTGACCTCGCCGCGCTCCGCCTTGCCGCGGACCTCGGTGATCAGTTCGGCGGGACGGTTGATGCCCGCCTTCACGCCGACGTCGACGGTCGGCTTGCCGGCGAAGCGCTCCTTCTCCCGTACGGGCACGTCGTGGGCGAAGATCACGGCGTCCGCCGCCGCGATCACCGCCGGGTCGAGCCGGGTGAAACCGGCCGAGCCCTGCGGCTCCACGACGAGGTCGACACCGGCCTCGCGGCCCGCGTTCTCCAGCGCCTCGGCCGCCATGTAGGTGTGCGCGATGCCGGTCGGGCAGGAGGTGACGGCGACGATCCGGAACGGCTGCTCCTCGGCGCCGGCGCCCTTGTCCGCCGTAGAAGCGGCTGCCTCGGTACTGCCCGTCGCGGCGCCGGCGGAGGCCGCCGCCGGCGTCGCGACGGAGTCTGTGGAACCCTCGGGCTCGTCGCCGCGGATCAGCGCGGCCGCGCTCTCCGCGTCGCTCACCGACCGCAGCGCGGACGTGAACTCGGCGTTCATGAGCTGCCGGGCCAGCGCGGAGAGGATCGTCAGGTGGGCGTCGTCGGCCCCGGCGGGCGCGGCGATCAGGAAGATCAGGTCGGCGGGGCCGTCGGGGGCGCCGAAGTCGACGCCCTCGGCGCTGCGCCCGAAGGCGAGCGACGGCTCGGTGACGTACTCGCTGCGGCAGTGCGGGATGCCGATGCCGCCGTCGAGGCCGGTCGGCATCTGCGCCTCGCGGGCGGCGACGTCGGCGAGGAAGCCGTCGAGGTCGGTGACCCGGCCCTGGGCGACCATGCGCTCGGCGAGGGCACGTGCCGCCGCCTCTTTGGTATCGGCGGACAGGTCGAGGTCGACCAGGTCCGCGGTGATCATCTCGCTCATCGCGGGCTCCTTCGCACGCGTATCGCCCAGGGACTGCCATGGGCGGGGGTGGGGACGGGGGTGAAGCGGGTTGTTGCGCGGGGGGTGGTGGAGGCGGGGTCGGGGAAACCCCGCCTCCCCCGGGCGGCAGGGCGGCTCGGGATGCCCTGCCACCGTTCGGCCGCGGCGGTTAACGGGGAGTTCCGCCGCTTCATGGCCGGTTCGAGGGGCGCCTTGGATGCCGTAGAGAAGCTCATGTCACCGGCTCCGTGAGTACGCGATCGACCGGCACGTCGGCCGTGACCGTCACCGCGGACGGGTCGAGGTCGGCCGGGGTGGGCATCACGCTGCCCGGGAGCTGGACGGCCGCCGCGCCGTGGGCGACGGCCGAGGCCAGGGCCTCCGGGCCGTGGCCGCCGGCGATCAGGAAGCCGGCCAGCGAGGAGTCCCCCGCACCGACATTGCTGCGTACGACGTCGACGCGCGCGCTGCCGTACCAGGCACCGGAGGCGTCCACGAGCAGTTGCCCGTCGGCGCCGAGGCTGGCGAGCACCGCGCCGGCACCCAACTCCCGTAGTTCTTCGGCTGCTTTGACCGCGTCACCCACGGTCGCGAGGGGGCGGGAGACGGCCTCCGCGAGTTCCTCGGCGTTGGGCTTGACGACGTCGGGGCGTTCGCGCAGGGCCTCGATGAGCGCGGGGCCGGAGGTGTCCAGGGCGATACGGACGCCGACGGCGTGCGCGCGGGCGACCAACTCGGCGTACCAGGACGGCGCGAGGCCGCGCGGGAGGCTGCCGCAGCAGGCGATCCAGTCGGCGTCACGGGACTGCCGGCGGACCGTCTCCAGGAGCAACTCCTGTTCGGCGGCGGTCAGTTCGGGGCCGGGGGCGTTGATCTTCGTGAGGACGCCGTCCGCCTCGGCGAGGGCGATGTTCGAGCGGGTGGCCCCGGCGACCGGGACCGGCGCGACCTCGATGCCCTGCGCGTCGAGCAGGTCCGCGACCAGCGCGCCCGGGGCACCGCCCAGGGGCAGTACCGCGACGGTACGGCGGCCGGCGGCGGCGACGGCGCGCGAGACGTTGACGCCCTTGCCGCCCGGGTCCATGCGCTCGCCGGTGGCCCGTATGACCTCGCCGCGGTCGAGCGAGGGGACCTCGTAGGTGCGGTCCAGGGACGGGTTCGGGGTGACCGTGAGGATCATGCGCGCACTACTTCCATGCCGCCGCGCTCCATGGCGGTGGCGTCTTCAGGGCTCAGCCCGCTGTCGGTGATCAGGAGGTCCACGTCACTCAGGGCGCCGAAGCGGGCGAAGTGCTCCTGGCCGTGCTTGGCGGAGTCGGCGAGCAGTACCACGCGGCGGGCGGCGGCCATCGCCGCACGCTTCACCGCGGCCTCGGCGAGGTCGGGCGTGGTCAGCCCGTGCTCGGCGGAGAAGCCGTTGGCGGCCACGAACACGACGTCTGCGCGGATCTCGCCGTACGCCCGCAGCGCCCATGCGTCGACGGCGGCGCGCGTACGGTGCCGCACGCGTCCCCCGACGAGGTGGAGCTGCATGCCCGGGTGGTCCGCGAGGCGGGCCGCGATGGGCAGCGAGTGGGTGACGACGGTCAGCTCGGCCTCCAGCGGGACGATGCCCGCGAGGCGGGCCACCGTCGTACCGGCGTCGAGGATCACCGTGCCCTGCGTGGGCAGCTCGGCGAGGGCCGCTTTGGCGATGCGGTCCTTCTCGTCGGCCGCCGTCGACTCGCGCTCGGTGAGGTCGGGCTCGAAACCGAGCCGTCCGGCCGGTATGGCCCCGCCGTGCACCCGTCGGAGCAGGCCCGCGCGGTCCAGAGCCTTCAGGTCGCGGCGGATCGTCTCCGCCGTGACCTGGAACTCCTCGGCCAGCGACACGACGTCCACCCGGCCGCCGTCACGGGCCAGCCGGAGGATCTCCTGCTGCCGCTCCGGTGCGTACATGTCCGTTCGCCTCCGTCCAGTGCCCGAACTTGTGGTTTCGCTCGGAGGCTACGCCCGGATTTCGGGAAAGTAAACAGGTTCGGGCACGAGGTGGACATGAACGGGCAGATGCCTTCGGTGAAGCCGCCCTACCGTGCGCCTCGTCAGCCGTATCGCTCCGCCTTGATCCTCTTCTCGGCGGTGAGGATCGCGCGCACGAGCTCGCCGCGGGCGGCCTCCTGCCGCATGGCCTGGACGAGCAGGACGCGGTACTCCGCGAGGGGGACTCCTCGCGGGGCCGGGCCCGGCTCGGGCAGAGCGGTGGCGACGTATTCGCCGACGCGCTCGACGACCTTCTTCAGTTCGGGGCGGACGGCCTCGGTGTGGTCGGCGATCCCCTTGATCATGGTGCCGGTCTGGGAGATGTCCTCGAAGTCCTCGGCCCGGCAGGGCTTCTGGGCGAGGCGGCACTGGGCCTTGTAGAGGTCGGCGAGCCACTCGGCGGGCTTGTCGAACTCGGTGTTCGCCTCGTCCTTGCGGCGGATCTTCCGCGTCCAGGCGAAGACCTGCCTGTGATGCCGGTACATCAGGACGGCGAGGAAAGCCCCGACGAGGGCGGAGGCGGCGGGCACCAGAAGGGTGCTGGTCATCATGCTGTGTTCCGTTCGGGGGTGGAGCGCGAGCGGTACGGGGTCCGGTGCACCGGGGAGGGGTCAGATCCCGGTGGGGAAGTGACGCAGTTCGTCGACGTCGTGGACGATGAACTGGCGGTACCTGGCTTCGATGACGCCGTGGTAGCGCAGGGTCCGGATCGCGTTCTCCACGGTGGAGATGGCCACCTGGAGAGAGGCGGCGATGTCCTTCTGGCCCGGGCCGGTGATGACGGTCCAGCCCGTCCGGGGCTCGGGGACGCCCGCGGTGTCGGCGAGGTGCGCCAGCAGCCTGCTGACCCGCTCGACGGGCGGCCGGGTGGCCATGGTGTAGAGGAGTTCGTCGCTGCGGTCGCGGTCCTCGAGGCTGCGCAGGAGGGCGAGCTGGATGTCGGACTGCCGGCGCAGCAGGACGTTGAGGCGGCGCGCCTTGCAGGGAATGGCCACGGTCGGGGTCAGGCATTTCGTGTGGACGGCAGAGTCGGGGGTGACGAGTTTGGCCTCGCCGACCAGCTGGCCCCGGCCCCGGAACCGCGTGACGGTGGGGACGTTCTCCCCGTCGCCCAGCGGGAAGCGGTCCTGCCGTACGACGCCGTCCCAGATGATGTAGACGTGCTGGCCGTCCGGTCCCAGCGGCAGTAACTCGTCCCGGACGAAGCTGCTGCCACGTAGCCCGGCCTGCAGCAGGGCCTGCCAGTCCTCGGCCTTCAGGCGTTGCAGGAAGCTTCCCTCAGGCTTGTCCTCGTGACCCAGGAGAAGGTCGGCCGGCCGAGAGGTGTCGATGGTCGAGGACATGCTCACTCCCCCGCTCCGGCGGCCGCGGTGGCGCGTGTCCCGGCGTACGCGCCCCGAGACGCGTGAGGGTGACGAGGTGTCACGGGTGAGATACCGCGGGGTCCGCGGCACGACGGCGGAATGACGCCGTCGTCGTTGACGGTGCGCATTGACCTGATCCCTTGTTCTGTTGGTTCTCTGGAACCCCACTGGTCAGCGGGGTTCCGGGTGGTGGGTCCTGCTCCCTCTCCGGGAGGTGCGGCGGCGCCCGGGTGGTGAGGCCGGGCGGGTGGAGACAGTTGAGCGAGAGAAACCGTACCGCTCGCCGCGAGCGAAGAGCCAGTCGCCTTTTCGGAGGCGGTGTGAAGAATAGTGATCTTGGGCCGGAAACCCCTCAGCGTGGGGCTTTGTTACAGAAGATCGAACGTAATCCCGACGGGAAATCCATCGCCCTTTTACGCAATTGTCGATCCTGCTTATCCACACGCTCTCGCAGGGGCGATAGGACCCTTCCCGGATGAGCAACATATGACGTCCGCACAAACCGGCGGCAAAAACGAGAGGCCCCGGGGCACCACCCCCAGGACCTCCCGGAAAGGTCCGGACCCACCAGGGATCAGACCGGTGCCCAGTAAACACCACGGACGGCCTTTAGGTCACTCCCCGTCAGGCAAGAGGTACCCCTCAGTGCCCGGCGGCCAGCCGAAACCCCAGCCTCGGGGGATGTGCCGCCGGCAGCGCGCCAGCGCACGCACTTCGGCGGAACACTCTGCCCGGCGGCACGTTTCACCCCCTTTATGCACGCAGGGGCGAGACGACCCCGGCCGCACCCGGCGCTGACAGCGTTATCAAAGGAAGGCCATCGATCAAGAGTCAACAGATCCGGCCAATACGGCTCATCCCGACCGGCGAAACCCTCGACCGGAAGCAGGCCCACCGGTATCGAAGGAGCAGGCCGCCGCCACCCCTCGAATTAGCCCGCCGCGACTTCGGCAATTTCTTTTCGAGAGACAATCGGAGTCGACCGGGAATGCGGTGGTTCCGGGCGGGGAACGGAATCCCGTACGGGAATCCGAGTTCGCCGCCGCACATCACAAAATATCGACTAATGGATAAGGCAACCGCCCCCGGACCGCCCCTCCCGCCCCCATCTTTCGCACTGTCAGTTTCCGTGCGGAACAGGGGAGTTGGGAACGCGAGACACCCGAAAACGGAGTGTTGCTCTTGATCGTTGATCATGGTCGTGTGGTGGGGAGTGCGACTCGTGCAGCGATCATCAGCAACCGGCGGATCACGGGCCTGACGGCCGATGTGATTGCTGAACTCGTTGCCGAGATCGGCCCGCATGGAACGTTCGACCATCACCCGGGCCATCGGCGAGGCACGGCCCCTGCTCGCCGAGCGGGAGTGCACCGTCAGCCCCGACGCGCGGCTGCGAAGTCCGGCCGAA
>NZ_JNWO01000031.1 GCF_000716435.1 Streptomyces xylophagus | reverse complement strand
AGTCGTCGGCAGCGTCAGATGTGTATAAGAGACAGCCTCCAGCACATGCCGGGACCGGAACCGCGGCAGCCCCAGCCGCCCCGGTTTCATCGTGTGGACGGCGACGACCTCCAGGTTCCGGTCCAGGTACGCCACATCGATCGGGAACCGCATCCGGAACGTGTGCACACTGCTCGCCGGTGAGAGCAGCATCGCCCCGTCGATCCCGTCCCGGCCGAGCAGCCCCTTCGTCCGCGCCCGGTACGAGGTCGCGAGCTCCAGCCGCACCGCGACCGCCCCCGCAACCCCCTGCACGATGAGCTTGCCCCGCCCGTCACTCCAGCGTCGCCCCATGTCAGGTCACCTTCCTGCGCCACAACGGTTCCGGTGTCAACCGACCGTATCCACACGGGAGTAGGCCCTACATGGGTCCACGGACCCATGCCCTCGCCCGCCGTATCCGGATATCGTCCCGGCGTGCGCCTGATTCTGATCCTCGTGGGTGCCCTCTGGGGCGCGTGGTCGGGCCTCCTGCTGCCCCGCGCCGCCCACCGCCTCTCCGTGGACCCCGAGGAACCCTGGAACGGGGAGTGCCCCGACGGCCACCCCATCCAGGGCACGTTCAACGGCTGGCTGGGCCGCGCCCACTGCACCGACACCGCCCACTCGTACGGCCCGACGCCGCCCCCGACCGACACCCTCTGCGGCCCCTACGGCCCCCGCACCCCCGTCGTGTCCACCGCGACCGCCCTCATCTGCGCCGGCCTCGCCGCGGCCACCGGCCCCCGCCCCGAACTCGTCGTCTGGCTGCTCGCCGCCCCCGTCGCCGTCCTGCTCGCGTTGGTCGACCACCGCGTCCACCGCCTCCCCGACGTCCTCACCCTCCCCCTCGCCGCGGCCACCCTCGCCCTCCTCGGCATCGCGGCCGTGCTCCCCGCCGACGCCGGTTCCTGGCCCACCGCCCTGCTCGGCGGACTCGCGCTCGGCGCCACGTACTTGGTGCTGTACCTCATCAACCCGGCCGGCATGGGCTTCGGCGACGTGAAACTCGCCCTCGGCCTCGGCACCGCCCTCGGCTGGTACGGCTGGCCGGTGCTCGTCACGGGTGCCTTCGCGGGGGTGCTGTACGGCGCGGTGTACGGCCTCGGCATGGTCGCCCTGCGCCGGGCCGGCCGTAAGACGGCGATCCCGCTGGGGCCGTTCATGCTCGGGGGCGCGTTCACGGGTCTGCTGCTGGGTGCGTTCGCGGTGGCGTGAGACGGTGGTGAACCCGGAACCGGTGACGAACCAGGTGGTGCACCCGTGCGGAAGATCAGCCTGATGATGTCCGTATCCCTCGACGGCTATATGGAGGGCCCCGACCGGGACATCGGCTGGCACCTGGTCGACGAAGAACTCCACCAGCACATGAACGACACCCTCAGACCCCTGGGCGCCTTCGTCGACGGCCGTGTCACCCACGAACTGATGGCCGCCTACTGGCCCACCGCCGACGCGGACCCGGACACCCCCGCGGTCGTCGCCGAGTGGAACACGACCATCGTGAGCGAGGTCGTCCCCGAGGAAGTACGGGCCCTCAAGGAACAGCCCGGCGGCGACCTCGGCCTCGGCGGCGCCGACCTCGCCGCCACCTTCCTCCGGCTCGACCTCGTCGACGAGATCAAGGTGTACGTCCACCCCGTCCTCATCGGCCGCGGCAAGCGCATGTTCCCCGAGGCCGACACCCACACCGCACTCCGCCTCACCGAAACCCGCACCTTCGGCAACGGAGTCGTCCTCCTGCGCTACGAGCGGGCGCGCCCCGACCTCGCCGACGCGTAAAGCTGTTGTCCGCCCCGCCCCCGCCAGGTAGGAAGAACCCATGACTGGACTCGGCGCTGTGTTCCGGCCCCAACTTCCCCCCGAGCGACTGCGAGCCGTGGTCCGACTCGCCGATGCCACCGGGCTCGAAGAGCTCTGGCTCTGGGAGGACTGCTTCCGGGAAGGCGGGATCTCGGCCGCCGCGGCCGCCCTCGCGTGGAGCGAGCGGGTGCGGGTCGGGGTGGGACTGCTGCCGGTCCCGCTGCGGAATGTCGCCATCACGGCCATGGAGGCCGCCACCCTGCACCGGCTGTTCCCGGGGCGCGCGATCCTCGGCGTCGGCCACGGCGTACAGGACTGGATGGGACAGGTCGGGGCGCGTGCCGAATCCCCGGTGACGCTGCTGCGCGAGCATCTCGACGCGCTGCGCGCCCTGTTGCGCGGGGAGCGGCTCACGACCGACGGACGCTACGTCACGCTCGACGACGTCGGCCTCGACTGGCCGCCGGAGGGTCCCGTCGAGATCCTCGCCGGCGCCACCGGCCCCCGCACCCTCCGCCTCTCCGGCGCGGCCGCCGACGGCACGATCCTCACCTCGAGCACCACGCCGGACGGTGTCCGCCGGGCCCGTCAACTCATCGACGAGGGGCGGGAGTCGGCCGGCCGCACCGAGCCGCACAAGGTGGTCGTCTATCTCCTCACCGCCACCGGACCCGACGCCGCCGCCCGACTGCGCGCCGAACTCGCCGACGAGGGCCTGGAGTCGGTCCCCGACCTCGGGGTCGCCGGCGACGCGGGTGCCGTGGCAAAAGCCGTCCAGCGGCTCGCGGAGGCCGGCGCCGACACGGTCGTCCTCCAGCCCACCGGCGACGAACCCGACCCGGAGGGCTTCGTACGCTTCGCGGCGGAGGAGGTCAGGGCACTCGTGCCGTGACTCCGGTCAGGCGTCCGACGGCCGGTGATCGCCGGCCGCCCCGTCGACGAGTTCCCGCACGATGTCCATGTGCCCCGCGTGTCTCGCCGTCTCCTCGATCAGATCGACCAGCACCCAGCGCAGCGACACGGAGTGCTCGCGCCACGGCGGTCGGCCGACCGCGTCCAGCGGCAGCTCCGTGATCGTGCGGTCGGCGGCGGCGCGCGCACGGCCGTAGAAGGCGACGATCTGTTCCGTCGTCTCGTCCGGGGCCGCGGCCATGTCCTCGCCCTTGTACGCGTCGAACCACAGCGGCTCCACCTCGCGGCCGTAACTCTCCACGAAATAGCCGTACTCCACCGACGCCAGATGCTTCACCAGCCCGAGCAGACTCGTGCCCGAGGGGGTCATCGGGCGTCTGGCCTGCTCCTCGTCCAGGCCGTCGAGCTTCCACAGCACCGCGTCCCGGACCCGGTCAAGGCTCGCGTGCAGCGTCGCCTTCTCGTCGCCGTGGTACGGCAGGCCCGTGCCGGTGTTGTCCGCATTGACTCCGTTGTCGTCCCCGTCGTTCGCCATGCTTCGAAAAGTAGCAGCGCCCACTGACAACGCCCTGCGACCATCGCCCCATGGACAACAGCAGGAGCTTCGAGGACCTCGTCGCCGAAGGCCTCGCCGTCCCCACCGAGGGCTGGGACTTCTCCTGGTTCGAGGGTCGGGCCACCGAGGCACGCCCTTCGTGGGGGTACGCGCGCACCGCCGGGGACCGTCTCACCTGGGCGAACACCGTCCTGGACGTCCAGACCGGCGGAGGCGAGGTCTTCGACTTCGCCCTGAGCCGGGCCGCCGCTCAGCCACCGATGCTCGCCGCCGCCACCGAGGGCTGGCCGCCGAACGTCGCCAAGGCCACCGCCCTGCTCCGCTCGCGCGGTGTCGTGGTGGTCGCCGCGGCCGAGGACGCCCCGCTGCCCTTCGCCGACGCCGCCTTCGACCTCGTCCTGAGCCGCCATCCGGTCCGCTCCAACTGGCCCGAGATCGCCCGCGTCCTGCGCCCGGGCGGCACCTACTTCGCCCAACACGTGGGCCCCCGCAGCGCCGTCGAACTCGTCGAGCACTTCCTCGGCCCCCAGCCGGAAGGGGTGAGCGGCGCCCGAGACCCCGAGCGCGAGCGGGCCGAGGCCGAGGCCGCCGGCCTGGAGATCGTCAACCTGCCCGCCGAGCGGCTGCGCATGGAGTTCTACGACATCGCGGCCGTCGTCCACTTCCTCCGCAAGGTGATCTGGATGGTCCCCGACTTCACGGTCGAGGCCTACGAGCCCCAACTCCGCGCCCTGCACGAGCAGATCGAGGCCACGGGCCCGTTCGTGACCCACAGCACCCGCCACCTCTTCGACGCCCGCAAGCCGCACGCGAGACGCGCGTGATCGTCGTACCGTCCAGGGCGTCGGCGACCGGGGGGTGCCTCTCTCGGCCGGTGTGTCCTGGAACTGTCGTTCGATGCGGAGGGCGGTCACCGCACGTCCTCCATACGTACACACGGTTTCCACATCGTTATCGAGATCGACTCGCCTCCCGGCCACCACCTCACGTAAGTTCAGACCAAGGTAATTCGCGTGAGCAAAGCTGCGCGGTTGGCACCGCGCGGTGGAGGGGGCTGCGCGGTGCCCCTGCCCGTCAAGCGGACGTTCGCTGACGGCGTCACCCGTGAGAGCGACACGCCGGAGGGTGGCGGAAAACCTCCACGTTCTCCTTGGAATCCACTGTGAACCGGCCATGATCAGGGCCGGAATCGGGACTTCCGCACCCCTCGACGCGTCGTCGGCCGACTTCGGAGAGTAGTTGTGGGGCGCCGATGCACGCAGCATCACTTACGAAGGGTTATGGTGGAAACCCCCCCTCGGGCCGGTCCGTATCCCCCCCACGGACCGGCCCGATTTTTTTGTGCCGTGCGGTGACGCCCCCCGCACCTGCCGAGGACGCCCCGGGCCCGACCTTCGTGCCGAACCGGGATGAGCCCAGACACCCCTTGGGGGAGCCGGGTCCCGGCGGGGGTAGGCTTCGCAGCCGGGGACTGCCATCCACGGAGGGGCTGACAACACGTGAACCTGCGCGACACCCTGCGCCGCCTGCTGGTCAGGTTCTACGTACGCAGGGTGGGAGGCCATCTCGACCACACCCAGGTGCCCAAGCACATCGGCGTCATCATGGACGGCAACCGGCGCTGGGCGAAGGCGGCGGGCTCCACCACCGTCCAGGGACACCAGGCCGGCGGCGACAAGATCGAGGAGTTTCTCGGCTGGTGCAGCGAGACGGACGTCGAGGTCGTCACCCTGTGGCTGCTGTCGACGGACAACTTCGACCGCCCCGCGGAAGAACTCGGCCCGCTGCTCGGCATCATCGAGAACGTCGTCAGCTCCCTCGCCGCGGACGGCCGTTGGCGCGTGCACCACGTCGGCACCCTCGACCTGCTGCCCTCGGGGATGCAGTCCGTCCTCAAGGAGGCCGAGGAGTCCACCGCGCACGTCGACGGGATACTCGTCAACGTCGCCATCGGCTACGGCGGCCGCCAGGAGATCGCCGACGCGGTCCGCTCGATGATCCTGGACGCCGCAGACCGGGGCACCTCGATGGAGGAGCTCGCCGAGCACGTGGACGTCGACCTCATCGGCAAGCACCTCTACACCGGCGACCAGCCCGACCCCGATCTGGTGATCCGTACCAGCGGCGAGCAGCGGCTGTCCGGCTTCATGCTCTGGCAGACGGCCCACTCCGAGTACTACTTCTGCGAAGTCTTCTGGCCGGCCTTCCGCAAGGTGGACTTCCTGCGCGCGATGCGTGACTACGCCGCGCGACACCGGCGTTACGGCGGATGACGGACAAGGCGCCCCGAGTACCCCGTTTGGTGCACAAGTAACAAGGAGTTCACCAGGGCGTCGTCATATGCCGTGGCATGGCGGCGCATGTTCGAGGGCATAAGCCAAGCAGGTCGACGCCCGAACCACGGGTGTCGTATCTCAGCGGACGGCACGGGGCCGTCCGCCCGGGAGGCCCTTTGCACCAGTTCGACCGTGCGGTCAGTACGGGCGAGACGGAGGGCCGGTCCCCGGCCCGCGCATCGCGGCCTGGACCGGTCCAGCTCCTCTCCGTCGCTCCCCGACCTCTTCCGAGGGGGTACGTCCTTCCGTGGTGACCAGCACAAAGCGCCGTCTGCCTGACCGGCGCACTTATGTCATCGACACCAGCGTTCTGCTGGCCGACCCGAACGCACTGAACCGCTTCGAGGAGCACGAAGTCGTGCTGCCGATCGTCGTGGTCACAGAGCTGGAGGCCAAGCGGCACCATCCCGAACTCGGCTACTTCGCCCGGCAGGCACTGCGCCTGCTGGACGAGTTCCGGGTCCGGCACGGTCGCCTCGACGCCCCCATCCCGATCGGGGAACTCGGCGGCACCGTCAGGGTCGAGCTCAACCACTCGGACCCCAGCGTGCTGCCCAGCGGCTACCGCCTGGGGGACAACGACTCCCGCATCCTCGCGGTCGCCCGCAACCTGCAGGCCGAGGGGTACGACGTCACCGTCGTGTCGAAGGACCTTCCGCTCAGGATCAAGGCGTCGTCCGTCGGACTCCTCGCCGAGGAGTACCGCGCGGAACTCGCCATCACGGGCTCCTCCGGCTGGACCGGAATGTCCGAACTGACCCTGCCCGGCGAACAGGTGGACATCCTCTTCGAGGAGGGCCACGTCTACGTTCCGGAAGCCGCCGACTTCCCCGTCCACACCGGTCTCACCATCCAGTCCGAGCGCGGCAAGGCGCTCGGCCGGGTCACGGCGGACGGCAACGTCCGTCTCGTCCGCGGCGACCGGGAGGCGTTCGGCATCAAGGGCCGCAGCGCGGAGCAGCGCATCGCGCTGGATCTGCTGCTCGACCCGGACATCGGGATCCTGTCCATGGGCGGCCGGGCCGGCACCGGCAAGTCCGCGCTCGCGCTCTGCGCGGGCCTGGAGGCCGTACTGGAGCGCGGCCAGCACAAGAAGGTGATGGTCTTCCGGCCGCTGTACGCGGTGGGCGGACAGGAGTTGGGCTATCTGCCCGGCTCCGAGGCCGACAAGATGGGCCCCTGGGCCCAGGCGGTCTTCGACACGCTGTCCGCGGTCACCAGCCGCGAGGTCATCGAGGAGGTCACCGCCCGCGGGATGCTCGAGGTCCTGCCCCTCACCCACATCCGCGGCCGCTCGCTGCACGACGCGTTCGTGATCGTGGACGAGGCACAGTCCCTGGAGCGGAACGTCCTGCTGACCGTCCTGTCCCGCATCGGCGCCAATTCACGGGTGGTCCTCACCCATGACGTGGCCCAGCGGGACAACCTGAGGGTCGGTCGCTACGACGGTGTCGTCGCCGTGGTGGAAAAGCTGAAGGGCCACCCGCTCTTCGCACATGTGACCCTGACGAGGTCCGAGAGGTCCCAGATCGCGGCGCTTGTGACCGAAATGCTGGAGGACGGGCAAATCTGAGGTAATTCAGGCCGGATTCAGGCCAGTTGGCGCCGTTCCGCGAAGCCGATGAGCTTAGCGGGGCGGCGCTTTGGCGTCCTGCTGTTTCTCCAAATCCCCTGAGGCAAACGGGATGTGAGCTTTCACACGCAACTCAGAATTGCCACCCGGCGTCCGGTTACGGCAGAGTCTCACTCCTGTCAGGCCCCGCATACGACACACGTGTACCCCCAGCGGTACGCACCACATGAGCAACACCACCAACTCCACAGCGAAGTCGTATGCCGCCCGCTCTCCACGCGGCGCTCCCCACGCGGGAGTTGCCCATCGGGCCCGTGCCTCCCGTGACCCCGTAGTTGGGAGGCCAGCGTTCAGGGGCACGATTGCGTCCGCCAGGGTCACCGAAGCGGACGATGCTGGAAGGAAACCGTGTGAGCCGGATTTCGGTCCGGGGATTCGCAGTGGCCTCGGCCACCGCGGTCACCGCCGTCGGAAGCGTCGTAGGCGTTGCCTCGGGCAGCGTCGCACAGGCGCAGAACAATGACGCCGAGACGACGGCAGCCGACACCACGCTCCTGGCGGACATCCCCACGGGCCAGCAGGCCCAGGTCCAGACCGCCTCCTTGACGCAGCAGGCCGACGCCCAGGCGATCCAGGCCGACGCGAGCGCCAAGAAGGACGCCGAGGAGTCGGCCCGCCTGGCCGCCGCCAAGACAGCGGTCGCCAAGAAGGCCGCCGCCGAGAAGGCGGAGAAGCTGGCCAAGGAGAAGGCAGAGGCGAAGAAGGCGGCCGCCAACGCGAGCAGCTCTTCGTCGAGCTTCCCCGTCCAGAGCTCCTACACGATCGCGCAGATCCAGTCGATGGCCGCCTCCATGGTGCCCAGCGGCCAGTTCCAGTGCTTCAGCAACATCGTGGACCACGAGTCCAGCTGGAACTACCGCGCGGTCAACGCCTCGTCCGGCGCCTACGGTCTCTTCCAGGCACTGCCCGGCTCCAAGATGTCGTCCGTCGGTTCCGACTGGCAGACGAACCCGGCCACACAGATCAAGTGGGGCCTCCAGTACATGAACGGCCGCTACGGCAGCCCGTGCGAGGCCTGGACGTTCTGGCAGGCCAACCACTACTACTAGGCCCGCCCCGCGCGCCGACCGCTCAACCTTCCGAAGCCCCTCCCCGTCCTAGGGGGAGGGGCTTCGGCCATGTACGGTCGGACACGCAACGGGCTCCAGGGGGAGGAGTGGTGGGGACCAACGGGGGGAGAGGGCGGATCATGTCGCGAGTGCCAGGGTGGCTCGGCCGGCTCGGTAACGGGCTGAGCGAGATGGGGGACCGCTTGGACGAGCGGCGTGCCGAGGTGGAGAAGGAACACGCGGAGGCCGAGCCGGAGCCGGAACCCCAGCAGCCGCCCGAGGCCCCCCACTTCACGGAACCCGTACCCGTCACCATCGCCCGTGACCGCCCCGACCCCGCGCTCGCGGTGCCGTGGGGTGTGCGGGTGGCCGCCGAGGCGGGCTGGCGGCTGCTGATCCTGGCCGGCACGGTCTGGGTGCTGATGCGGGTCATCGGCGCCGTCCAACTGGTCGTCCTCGCCTTCGTCGCCGCCCTGCTCATCACGGCCCTGCTCCAGCCGACGGTGGCCCGCCTGGTCCGCTACGGCTTTCCGCGCGGGGTGGCCACGGCGCTCACCGCGATCCTCGGCTTCGTCGTGATGGGGCTGATCGGCTGGTTCGTGACCTGGCAGGTCATGGCGAACATCGACAACCTCTCCGACCAGGTCCAGAACGGCGTCGACGACCTGCGCAACTGGCTGCTCAAGGGCCCGTTCCACGTCACCGAGAAGCAGATCAACCAGATCGCGAAGAACCTCCGCGAGGCCATCGGCGCCAACACCGACCAGATCACGTCGTTCGGCCTGGAGGGCGTCCAAGTCATCGTCGAGGCCCTGACCGGCATCCTGCTGACGGCCTTCTCGACCCTGTTCCTGCTCTACGACGGCCCGCGCATCTGGCAGTGGGCGCTGAAGCTGGTGCCCGCGGCGGCCCGGCCGGCGATGGCGGGCGCGGGCCCGCGCGCCTGGCGCACGCTGACGGCCTACGTCCGCGGCACGGTGATAGTGGCGTTCATCGACGCGGTCTGCATCGGCATCGGCATCTACTTCCTCGGCGTGCCGATGGCCGTGCCGCTCGCCGTCTTCATCTTCCTGTTCTCGTTCATCCCGCTGGTGGGCGCGGTGGCGTCCGGCGCCCTGGCGGTCGTCGTCGCACTCGTCACCCAGGGCGTCGTCACGGCCCTGTTCACTCTGGGCGTCGTCCTTGCGGTCCAGCAGATCGAGGGCCACATCCTCCAGCCGTTCATCCTGGGCCGCGCGGTCCGCGTCCACCCTCTCGCGGTGGTCCTCTCGGTCGCGGCGGGCGGGATGGTCGCGGGGATCGGCGGGGCGGTGGTGGCGGTGCCGCTGGTTGCCGTACTGAACTCGGTGGTGAGCTACTTGAAGTCGTACGCCCAGGAACCGCCCCCGATCCAGTCGCCGAAGCCGAGGGGGGCGACGGCGGTGTCATCGACGCCGGTTGATTCCTCGCCGTCGGACCAGGCACCGTAAACGACGTTTCCCGCCCACCCACCCGTTTACTGCCCGTTGAAAGGTGAACCTCTCAACTGACGGTGAACGGGTGGGCGGGTGGGAAACGGGGGTCTGGGGGCGAAGCCCCCAGCAGCCGGACAGACAGCCGAAGTCACACAGCAGCCAGAACCGCCTCCGCCTCCAACACAACCCCCACCGCCTCCACCACAGCCGCGATCTTGAACGCCTCCTGGATCACCTCGCGCTCGACCCCCGCCTTGCGCAGCACCTGCTCATGCGAGTCGAGACACATCCCGCACCCGTTGATCGCGGACACGGCGAACGACCACAGCTCGAAGTCGACCTTGTCGACCCCGGGGTTGCCGATGACGTTCATCCGCAACCCCGCCCGCAGGGTGCCGTACTCGTGGTCGGACAACAGGTGCCGCGTCCGATAGAAGACGTTGTTCATCGCCATGATCGCGGCGGCGGACTTGGCGGCGGTGTACGCCTCCGGCGACAGGTTGGCCTCGGCGTCGGGCGCCAACTCCCGCAGTACGAGCGGCGATCGGGAGGCGATCGCGGTGGCGAGGACCGTACCCCACAGCTGCTGCGCGGGCAGGTCGGAGTTCCCGATGACCGAACCCAGGTTGAGCTTCAGGTCCTTGGCGTAGTCCGGTATGGCGGACTACAACGCGTCCAGCGACATGTCAGCTCACTTCCCGGCGAGCAGCGCGCCCGCGTCCAGCGTCTCGTCGCCCTTGGTCCAGTTGCACGGGCAGAGTTCGTCGGTCTGGAGCGCGTCGAGGACCCGGAGGACCTCCTTCGGGTTACGACCGACCGAGCCCGCGGTCACCATGGAGAACTGGATCTCGTTGTTCTGGTCCACGATGAACACCGCACGCTTGGCGAAGCCGTCCTCGCCCTCGATGCCGAGGTCGCGCATCAGCTCGTGCCGGGAGTCGGCCAGCATCGGGAACGGCAGATCGCGCAGGTCGTCGTGGTCCTTGCGCCAGGCGTGGTGGACGAACTCGGAGTCGCCGGAGAAGCCGAGGACCTGGGCGTCACGGTCGGCGAACTCGTCGTTCAGCTTCCCGAAGGCGGCGATCTCGGTGGGGCACACGAAGGTGAAGTCCTTGGGCCACGCGAAGACGACCTTCCACTTGCCCTCGTAGGTCTTGTGGTCGATCCGCTCGAACTCCTTGCCCTTCTCCAGCGAGACACAGGCAGTCAGATCGAACGACGGGAACTTGTCACCGACAGTGAGCACGAGCTCTCCTTGCAGCGGAGAAGCACCCAAGCGGAATGGGCGCTTCCCGTGGATTGGTCGGCCCCGATCCTGGCACAACGTGCATTGATTGCGGAAATAGCTACACTGGGGCGTGTTGATCGGAGGCGGTTATCAGTGACCGTTAGTAATACGAGTAAGAGACGCCAGCCCAGCCTGGCCCAGCTGCGCGCCTTCTCCGCGGTCGCCGAGCACCTCCACTTCCGGGACGCGGCGGCCGCGATCGGTATGAGCCAGCCCGCGCTCTCCGGCGCCGTCGCCGCGCTGGAGGAGACCCTCGGCGTCACCCTCCTGGAGCGCACCACCCGCAAGGTGCTGCTCTCGCCCGCCGGCGAGCGGCTCGCCGTACGGGCGCGAGCCGTGCTGGAGGAGGTCGGGGCGCTGATGGCGGAGGCGGAGGCCGTGCGGGCGCCGTTCACCGGGGCGCTGCGCCTCGGGGTCATCCCGACCGTCGCGCCGTATCTGCTGCCGACCGTGCTGCGGCTGGTGCACGACCGGTACCCGGACCTCGATCTCCAGGTGCACGAGGAACAGACCGCGAACCTGCTGGAAGGGCTGACCACCGGACGGCTCGACCTCCTGCTGCTGGCCGTACCCCTCGGGATGCCCGGAGTGGTCGAACTCCCGCTGTTCGACGAGGACTTCGTGCTCGTCACGCCCCTCGGACACCCCCTCGGCGGCCGGTCCGGCATCCCGCGCGAGGCGCTGCGCGAGCTGAACCTGCTGCTCCTCGACGAGGGGCACTGTCTGCGCGACCAGGCGCTCGACATCTGCCGGGAGGCGGGGCGGGAGGACGCGCCCGTCACCACCACCGCGGCCGGACTGGCCACGCTGGTGCAGCTCGTCGCCGGCGGGCTCGGGGTCACCCTGCTGCCGCGCACCGCCGTACGGGTCGAGACGACCCGCAGCGACCGACTCCTCACCGGGTACTTCACCGAGCCCGCCCCGACCCGTCGGATCGCCCTCGCGATGCGCACCGGAGCGGCCCGCCGCGCCGAGTACCAGGAGCTGGCCGCCGCCCTGCGCGAGGCCCTGCGGCCGTTGCCGGTACGGGTGCTGGGCACCGGCAACTGACCCGCCCCCGTTCGGTCAAATGAGCACCGGACAAAGGAAATCGAACGGCGGGAATTCTCAACTTCCGTCACCCGCAGGCAGGTAGGAAGAACTCGTCCGGAATATGCGCCCGGACTGATACACCTTCACCCCTCAGCGCTACACGTCAGTTGCGTGTACGAAAAGCCTAGGGGAGTGATGTCGGGCATTCGGGATTCCCTCGGCCGGGTCGGTCACGACCTGCTCGCGGCGGCTCTTTCGGCCTGTGGGCGCGAGGAGTTCACCGGGGGACTGCGGGTGTCCGGCAGACCCGGCGGGATCTTCCATCTGCGCGGCGGGCTCGTTGTCGCCGTGGAGAGCCCGGGCGCTCCCGGCCCGGAGGCGCTGCTGCTGCGCTCGGGCCGGATCGGCGGTGAGCAATGGGCCGATCTGGTACGGGAGTCGGGCGGCTCGCGCTGGCCGCTGGCCGGGCTGATCGCCCACGGGTACGCGGGCGCCGCCCAGTTGCGGATCGTGTGCGTGCTGGCCCTCCACGACGCGGCCTTCGCGGTCGTCGCCGGAGACGTCGACGACTGCGAACGCGCCCCGGACGCCCAGCCGTTGGCCCCGGTCGGCCTCGGCGAGATCCCGGCCCGGCTGCTCCAGGACGCGACCCGGAAACTCGCCGCGATCACCGCGCTGCCGTATCCCGTACGCCCCGACCGGGAACGCCCCAGACCCCCGGCATACGTCCTCGACGAGGCCGGACTCGGCATGCTGCAAAGGGAGTTGCTCGCCCATGTCGACGGCCGCCGTACCGCCCGCGATCTCGCCTTCCGTACCGGGCGTGGGGTCTACACCGTCACCGCCGAGGTCGCGCGGATGCTCGCCGAGGGGCTGCTGGAGTGCGCGGACACGCCCGTGCCGATCGCGGTGCGGGTGCCGCCCGAGGCGCCTGTCGTACGCCGTCGTGAACCGGCGCCCGCGCCACCGCAGTTCACCGCGCCCACCGCCCTGCCCCGGCGAAATCCGGGTGCCAGCGGCATCACCGAATCTCTCGTCCCCGAAAAGAGCGGGGCGGGTTGGAAAGGGTTCTTCCGCCTGCGGAACGGAACCTCGAAATGACCCTGATGGACAAATGCGATCAGTTTTAGGGGAGTTGAGTAAGTGGATCACAAAGCCCTGACATTGGAAATGCGCACCTTGCGGGAACAGGTGACCGGAATCACCGACACCGCGCTGACGGCGGCCGACGGACTGCTCATCGCGGCCGACACCGCCGACTCGATCGACCCGGAGGCCCTCGCCGCGCTCGCCGCGGCCGGCCTGGGCCTGGCCCGGCGCACCGCCGAGGCCACCGACCGCGGCACGCTGCGCCAGACGGTGACGTACGGCAGTCACGGCTGCGCCGCGACCTACGCCGTCGGCGACACCGCCCTGATGGTGGTGCTCGGCGACGAGGGGATGGACGTGGACCGGCTGCACCTCGCGGCCCGGCCGACGCTCGACCGCATCGAGTCGATCCTCACTGAGAAGGCATCAGAAGGAGTGTGAAGGGATGGCGACAAAACGTATGACCCCAGGATTCTCCGACCAGGTGATGGGCCTGGTCAAAACCCTCCGCACGGACGCTCCCGACTGTGTGGCCTCGGGCGTGGTCGACATGTCCACCGGCATGCTCCTGTCGTACGAGACCATCGACAACCACCCGCCAGAGGTCCTCGACCTGCTGGCGGGTGCGACCCTCGACCTGTTCCAGGGCCGTACGGTCGTGATGATCGAGGACGTCTTCAAGGAGCGTCGCGGGATCACCAGTGACCACCACTTCTTCCAGGAGATCCTCGTCAACAGCGAGAACCTCACCCACCTGTTCGTGCGGATGACCGAGCAACAGGACGTCGTCGCCGTGGTCGTCTGCCGCAAGTCGGTGAACGTGGGCATGCTCTTCGCCCAAGTCCGGCGCGTGGTGCGGGAGTACGGGCTCTGACGCCGGGCGGGCGGACGGGCTGCGGACGGGGCGGGGAAAGGCCCTACTCCGTGCGCAGCCCGTCCGGCCGCATCATCCGCAGGAGCGGCGGCAGGCTCAGCAGGGTCACCGCCAGGACGATTCCCGCGCCGATGCCGGACATCGCCAGCACGCTCGACCAGTCGATGCGCACCGAGGTGGCGGTCATCTTCAGCAGCACCGCGCCCAGTGTCATCCCCACCACCGTGGCCAGAGCCAGGCCGAGGCCGATCGGGATCGCCGTCTGCCACAGCACCGACAGGCTCAGCGTGCGCCGCCGGGTGCCGAAGGCGACCAGCGCCGACAGCAGCTTCTTGCGCTCCCGCAACTGCTCCAGCTGCGACACCAGCAGGCTCGCCCCGATGAGGAGCAGCACACAGGTGGCGCCGACGAACAGCCCGGTGCGGATCGACTTGAACTGCAGCGACTGCCGGGTGGACGCGAGCATGAACACGTCCGCCAGCGGGTTCATCCGCGCGGCGGTGTTGCGCACGTAGTCGCTCGCGTCCGCCACCGACGGGTCGAGCGAGACGAACACGTGCTGGTCCAGGACGCGCATCGCGTTCGCGGGCATCGCGCCCGACGTGATCATCAGACCGTCGCGGGCGTAACCGGTCGGGTCCTCGCGCGGCTGTGCCGTCTTCACACCCGCGGGCACTTTCCAGGGCGTCGGGTGCGAGACGCTCGACGTCCCGTCCCACGCCGGGTCGAAGTACACCGTGTTGCCGGCCGTGGCCATCTTCTTCGTCGCGGCGTCGTAGTTGCCGCCGGCGATCCGGAAGATGTCACCGTCCCGGCAGGACGGCAGGCTCGCCACCTCGCGCAGTTCGGCGCAGCTGCCGACGGAGATCTCCAGCTCGTTGTCCGGGTTCTTCGCCCGCTCGCCGACCGAGGTCTGTGAGATGGCCGACGTACGGCGCACACCCTCGGTCCGCGCGAGTCGCCGCCCGACCTCGGCGAGCGGAGTGCCGCTGCCGACGGAGACCTCCATCTGGGCCCGGTTCACGTCGTTGCCGGTCTCCTTGGTGTAGTCGCCCTCGACGCCGGCGAACAGCATCTGCAGCGCGATCGCACCGGCCACCGCGACCGCGATGCCGTTGACCATGCGGGCGGCCGTACCACTGCTCAACTGCAGCCTGCGGACGGCGAGTTGCCAGGACACCGAGCCGGAGTTCAGCCGCGCCACGGTGGCCTCGACGACCCACGGCAGCAGGGCGGTGATGCCGACGAGCAGCAGGACCGTGCCGCCGATCACCAGGTACTGGTTGAAGTTCCCGCCGTTGTTGCCCTGCCCGATCATCGGGTAGAGCATCGCGAGGCCGGCCAGCGGCATCAGCAGCCGCCACCACAGGCGGCGCCGCGGCGGCTTCGCCTTGCGGACCACGCCGAGCGGTTCGATGACGACCCCGCGCAGCGCGAGCAGCGTCACCAGCACGGCCGCGGCCGGTACGGCGACGGCGACGAGGAGGGCGAGCGCGGGCGACGGGTTGAGGTCGCTGGAGAACACGCTGATGTCCCGCACGTCCAGACGGGTCGCCAACTGCCGCCCGATCAGGAAGAACCCGGTGCCGAAGACGAGCCCGAGGAGCGCCCCCGCGAGCGCCTCGCCGCCCGCGATCCGGCGCGCCATCCGCCCGTCCGCCCCGACCAGCCGCAGTGCCGCCAGCCGCCGGTCCCGGCGTTCGCCGCCGAAGCGCACGGCCGCCGCGATGAACACGCCGACCGGCAGCAGCAGCACGACGAACACGATCAGGATCAGCAGCAGCAGGATCGGGTCGAGCTTGTCCGGCTGGGAGTTGGGGGAGGGCCCGAAGTAGTTGATGCGTTCGACGTTGCTGCCGGACTGGAGCTGCTTGAGATCTTTTCCGCCCGCGTAGTAGGCGAGCTCGGCGGGCCCGATGAGCCCGGTCTGCGCGATCGTGCCGGTGACCCGGTAGGGCAGGCGCTCACGCAACAGCTTCCCGGAGTCGGACGTGAGGAGCTTCTTCAGCGCGGGGGAGACGACCATCTCGCCCAGCGCGGGGAACTTCGCGACCCCCGGTGGCAGCGGCGCCTTGGTGCCCTCGGGCTCCAGGAGCCGGCCGCGCACGTCCTTGGCGCGGAACGTGGTGTCCGAGTCGGCGATGACGAGGGTGTTGTCCGCCTTCGCCAACTGCTTCCCGCTGTAGGTGAAGTCCTGCCGGGCGTCGGCGCGGTCGCTGCGCTGCGACAGCGCGCTCGGCAGTGCCGTGGTGAGCAGCAGCAGCGCCACCCCGAGCCCGACACCGACGGCCGTCAGCCCGGCCCGGACCCAGCCCTCACGCCCGCCGCCGAACGCGAACCGCACCCCCATGGCCAAATCCCTGGCCCACTGACGCACGTTCATACGACGCGCTCCATGTCCTTGGACTTGCCGTCCCGTACGACGATCTCGCGGTCCGAGTACGCGGCCACCCGCGCCTCGTGCGTGACCAGCACGACGGCGGCGTTCGTCGACCGGGCCGCCTCGGTCAGCAGCTCCATCACGCGCTCGCCGTTGAGCGAGTCCAGCGCGCCGGTCGGCTCGTCGGCGAACAGCACCCGCGGATTCGTGACCAGCGAGCGGGCGACGGCGACGCGCTGCCCCTGACCGCCGGAGACCTCGCCGGGCCGCTTCTTGGCGAGGTCGTCGACCTCCAGCCGCTGCATCCAGGTGAGCGCGGCCCGCTCGGCCTCCTTGCGGTGCGTGCCGTTCAGCCGCAGCGGCAGCGCCACGTTCTCCACGCAGGTCAGTTCGGGCACCAACTGCCCGAACTGGAACACGAACCCGAACTCCGAGCGGCGGAGCGCACTGCGCTGCGCGTCGCTCATCGTCGCCATCTCCTGCCCGTTGTACGTGATCGAACCCGAGTCGGGCGGCACGATCCCGGCGAGACAGTGCAGCAGCGTCGACTTCCCGGACCCGGAGGGCCCCATCACGGCGACGACCTCACCGGGATGGATGGAGAACTCCGCGCCGTCCAGCGCGGTGGTCGGCCCGTAGGCCTTGCGCAGCTCATGGGCTGCGAGCAGGGAACCAGCGGGATGCGTCGTCACTTGGCCACCACCTCGGCGAGTTTGTCGAGGCGCGCGGCGGTGAGCTCCAGCCACCGCAGGTCGGCCTCCAGATGGAAGAGGGCGTGATCGCAGATGAGTTGGTCCGCGAGATCGCCCTTGCGCTTGCGGTCGGTCAGGATGCGCATGCTGCGCAGATGCTCGGAGCGCTGCACATCGAGGATCTCGGCCGCGTTCCGGTGGGTGAGCAGCGCGAGGACGACCTTGGTGTAGAGGGTCGACTGCAGATACGGCTCGGGCTTCTCCGGCGTCGCGAGCCACTTCTGTACGTCGGTGATCCCGGCGTCGGTGATGGCGTACCGCTTGCGCTCGGGACCGCCGCCCGCCTCTATCCCGTCGACCTCGACGAGACCGTTCTTCAGCAGGCGGGACATCGTCGAGTAGACCTGGCCGTAGTGCAGCGGCCGGTCGTGACCGAACTTCTCGTCGAAGGCCCGCTTCAGGTCGTAACCGTGACGCGGGCCGGACTCCAGGAGCCCCAGGAGGGTGTGACCGATGGACATGCGGAGCACTGTACACACGGGGTATACCTGGTGTGTATACGCACGGTGTGTAGATCATGGCGGGGGGTGTGGACGCGCAGGTGGGGGCCGATTGTCACGGTTCTGTCACTGGGGTGGCGCGGGCGGTCGGCCCCTCCTCGGCAGCGGCCCGGCCTCACCGGGAAGCCGTCCTGCCTCCGCCAACGCCCGCCGCAACAGAAACTCGATCTGCGCGTTCGCGGACCGCAGGTCGTCCCCGGCCCACCGCGCGATCGCCTCGTACACGGACGGGTCCAACCGCAGCAGCACCTGCTTGCGCTGCTGCGGCTGACGCTGAGGGGTCGAACCCCCGGAGGGAACCGTCACTGGTACAGGGTCCCCGTGTTCAGGACGGGCTGCGGCGCCCGGTCCCCGCAGAGCACCACCAGCAGGTTGGACACCATCGCCGCCTTCCGTTCGTTGTCCAGCTCCACGATGTCCTGCTCGGTGATCCGGGCCAGCGCAGCCTCGACCATGCCCACCGCGCCGTCCACGATCTGCCGCCGGGCCGCGACGACCGCCCCGGCCTGCTGCCGCTGGAGCATCGCCGAGGCGATCTCGGGCGCGTACGCGAGATGCGTGAAGCGGGACTCGATGATCTGCACGCCGGCCGCCTCGACGCGGGCGCTCAGTTCGAGGACGAGCTTCTCGGTGATCTCCTCGGCGTTGCCGCGCAGCGAGAGCCCGCCCTCGTCGTGGGCGTCGTAGGGGTACTCGATGGCGATGTGCCGTACGGCCGCCTCGGTCTGGATGGCGACGAAGTCGCTGTAGTCGTCCACCTCGAAGGTGGCCTGCGCGGTGTCGCGGACCTTCCACACCATGACCGCGGCCAGCTCGATCGGGTTGCCGTACGCGTCGTTGACCTTGAGGACCGCGGTCTCGTGGTTGCGGACGCGGGTCGAGATCTTCGTACGAGAGGTGAAGGGGTTCACCCAGCGCAGCCCGTCCTGCCGGATCGTCCCCCGGTACCGCCCGAAGAGCTGCACGACTCGCGCCTCGCCCGGCGCCACCGTGTTCAGCCCGCGCATCGCGATGAACGCGGCGAGGAGGACGAGGACGCCGCCGATGATCAGCGCGGCCTTGGCGCCCGACGCGTCGACCGCACCGGCCGCGACCAGCAGCGCGGCGGACACGAGCAGCCCGGCCAGGCCGAGGACGAGCGCGAGCGCGCCGCCGATGCTGTGCGCGGCGAACTCGCGCACGCGCGGAGCGGGCATGTCGGGGACGTCTGCGGGTACTTCGGTGGTCATGATGCTCCCCCATATCGTGGTTCTAGCAATCTGATATCAGATTACCCCTCCACGGCAACCCTCAACCCCTCTCGTACGTCGGTTCCATAAGGACGGGTGCTGATTGTCACGTCCGTAATGGACCGGATCGACGGCCCTTTGTCACAACTCCTGGTGTTAGCTTTCTGAGCTGACTTGACGGGCGAACCTGTGTGACACCAGAACACAAGAGAGCGAAGCGGAGCGGAACGGACTCATGGGACGAGCGGAAGAGAGACGAGCGCGCCAACGCGGTGGCCACCGCGCGGCGCCCAAGACCCGCCGCTCGTCGGGGGCGGACACCAACGACGCCACGGGCGGCAGGAGCGGCGGCAAGGACGCCAAGGGCGGCAAGAGCTTCATACGCAGGCTCTTCACCTGGAAGAAGATCCTCGGCGCGTTCCTCGGGTTCTGCCTGCTCGGGATCGGCGCGTTCATCGTGCTCTACATGATGATCAGCATCCCCGCGGGCAACGCCGACGCGAAGCTCCAGAGCAACGTCTACAAGTACAGCGACGGCTCGATCATGATCCGCAAGGGCAAGGTCAACCGCGAGAACGTGGACCTCTCGCAGGTGCCCAAGCCCGTCCAGGAGACGTTCGTCGCCGCCGAGAACAAGACGTTCTACCAGGACGCCGGCGTCGACCTCAAGGGCACCGCGCGCGGTCTGCTCAACACGCTGTCCGGCAAGGGCGCGCAGGGCGGCTCGACGATCACCCAGCAGTACGTCAAGAACTACTACCTGACGCAGGATCAGACCGTCACGCGCAAGCTGAAGGAAATGGTCATCTCGCTGAAGCTGGACCGCGAGAAGTCCAAGGACTACATCCTCGCCGGGTACATCAACACCAGTTACTACGGCCGTGGTGCCTACGGCATCCAGGCCGCCGCGCAGGCCTACTACCGGGTCGACGCCAAGGACCTCTCGGTCGAGCAGGGCGCCTATCTCGCCGCACTCCTCCAGGCGCCGAACCAGTACGACTGGGCGATAGCCACCGATACCGGCAAGAAGCTGGTGCAGGCGCGCTGGAACTACGTCCTGGACAACATGGTCGAGCAGGATTGGCTGAGCTCCACCAAGCGCGAAGCCATGAAGTTCCCGGTCCCCAAGGCGCCCAAGGCCGAGGCCGGCATGGAGGGCCAGATCGGCTACATGGTGACCGAGGCCGACGCGGCGCTGGAGCAGCAGCTGATCTCCAGCGGTCAGGCCGCCAATGCCAAGGACGCCGAGACGCTGGTCAGCGCGGGCGGCTGGACGATCACGCTCAACATCGACAAGAAGAAACAGGCTCAGCTGGAGGAGTCGGTCAAGTCTCAGCTGACCCGCAAGCTCGACGCCAAGAAGCGCAAGGTCGACGGGAACGTCCAGCCCGGCGCGGTGTCCGTGAACCCCAAAACAGGCGCGGTCGTGGCGATGTACGGCGGCGTGGGCTACACCGAGCACTACCGGAACAACGCGACCCGCACCGACTACCAGCCGGCTTCCACCTTCAAGCCGGTGATCCTGGCCGCGGCCCTGGCCGACGAGGCCAAGACGCAGTCCGGCAAGCAGATCACGACGGACACGCTTTACGACGGCACCAGCAAGCGCCCGGTCGTGGGCAGCGACATCGCGTTCGCGCCGGAGAACGAGGACGACCAGAACTACGGCAAGGTCACCGTCCAGACGGCGATGAACAAGTCGATCAACTCGGTCTTCGCGCAGCTCGGTGTCGACGTCGGCATGGACAAGGTCATGAAGACCGCGGGCGTACGGCGAAGACGTCCGTGCGGGACAACGCCAAGCGCGACGGGCAGCAGGTCGCGGGCAAGACGGGTACGTCCGACAACAACAAGTCGGCCTGGTTCACGGGGTACACGCCCGACCTGGTCACCTCGGTGGGCCTGTTCGGCGAGGACGCCAAGACCCACGCCCAGGTCCCGCTGACCGGGGCGACCGGTCTGATCACCACCGGTGGCGGCCGTATCAACGGTGGTGGCTACCCGGCGCAGATCTGGGCGACGTACATGTTCGGAGTAACCAAGGCGAACAGCAAGTTCGACCTGAACACTGACCAGGGCGCGGCCGTCGAGCCGACGTACACGCCCACGCCGACCGTGACGCCGTCGGCGACACCGTCCGAGACGCCGACGACCAAGTCGCCGTCGCCGACCCCGACGACGGAGTCACCCACCCCGACCCCGACGCCTACGCCGACCCCGACACCCACCGACACGCCGACGACCACTCCGCCGACGACACCGGGTGACGACAACACGGACCAACCGTTCGACCAGTAGCCAGGTCACACGCGGAGAGGGCGCCCGGCACATCGCCGGGCGCCCATCACATGTGCTCAGAAGTTCTGGATGGCGCCGACGACGCCTCAGGTGGTGTAGACGTCCTTTGTTTCGATGGTGCTCCAGAGGAGTCCGCCGGTGGCGGTGCCTTCCCAATCGCCCTCCATGGCCCCGACCGAGAAATATGTGTGTTCAGGGAGGTTGAGGTTCACGTAGCGTGTGGTCCCCTTGCCATCTCTGTTCCAGTAGAAGTACTGGCTGCCGAGCTGGTACGTGCCGACGGCCGAGTGCCCGTTGGCTATTTCGTCGGTGATGTACATGTCGTCGCCGTACGCTACCCACCTCACGAAGGCGCCAAGGCCGTCGCTGTAGACCACTGCGTCCTCAGCGGTGGCGGTCGTAGTCGTGCCCGCCGCTACCGCAACTGCGATCGCGCCGATGAAGGCAATACGCGACATTGATTTCATGAAGGATCCCCATCTTGTCTCTGTTGAATAACAGCTCGTACGATACCGGATCGACGAATGCGGAGTAATGATTTCCGCCTGATTATCTGTTTGCTCTTTTTGTTTCATGGCATTGCGCTGAACCTTCTGGTTATTTAGGATGACAGCACTAAATGACTCCCTCCTCGGCGAAGGCTGACATGAAGAGACCACATTACGCGATCCCTGTCGCCCTCATTGTTGCGTTTTCTGCTTTGATTGTCGCCTGTGAGCGGAACGGCGTCGCTGAGCCGAATGTTGCTGACAGTAGTGCAAGCGGTAATCTGGGAGTGCGGACAGAACCTGCAGGGGAAAAATTGTTGACCGCGATGAAGGGCGTTGCTGATGCTGGTAAAGGGTTCACCCTGAAGGATGCTACGGGTCTCCGTAGATATGTCTATTACGGTCAGGTCGACGCATATATCGCATGCTTCCGGAAGGAGGTGCCCAAACTTCAAGCCGTAGAGATTTACGCGGTACCGAAGGCGGAGGAGTGCCCGAAGAGGCTAGGTATGAAAGTGCACGCTTCAAAGCTCTCGAACCTCGTTGGCCGAAAAGTCGATGCATCTCTATTGGCTGTACTTATGGCTGGATACTATCCGGATCGCGTGAAGGTGTTCAAGGTCGACGACCCTGATTCGCAAGTCGCGACCCCCAAGGCGTTGGCGAACTGGCAGGTATGTTTCCAGGAGCCCAGAGCCGGGACGGAATATGTGGCGTCAACAAAAGTGCGGCTGGACGTTGCCAAAAAGTGTTCGTGATCACTTTGGCTTGAGGTTTCGCTCCGAGCTTCGCCTTGGCTGCTGCGGCGGGGTCTGTGAATCGCTTCGGTGTCCGCCTGCGTTCAGTCAGGCCGCCGAATCACGCTGGCGGTGCTCAAGTGCTTTGGCGGCCTCGCGTCGCCGGGGCGAGAGCACATCAACCGGACTGCCGGCGCCCATGCCTGGTGTGTCCTTCCAACGGCTGAGCTTCCTCGTCGTAGTGGCCAGCCGTTCGCTGTCCGGGCTGACGGCAATGTAGAAGAGCGACTCATCGGGCCGCCGATCGTCGCCTCCCCAACGGATCGTGCCGTCGAGCTCCGCGAGGATATCGCGGAGCACGACAAGTTGCTGTGGAAAGAAGCCGCCCCTCACACCCGGCGGATAGTGGTCGGGGCGGATACGTACAGCGGTGCCAGACGCCTGATTTCCCTCCGCCAGCCCCTTGCGTACCTTTCCCGGACTAACCCAGCCCACCACATCGCCCTTGCGTAGCTGATCGATCTCGTAGTGGAACCGCTGGACTACGTGGATCAGCAGCGACTCGACGTCGCCGATCCGCACGGCGACGCCTTCAAGGGGGGTGCCAGGAACAGGACGTGTCGAGATGGTGCCGCCGCCGTCAACGACCTTTTCCATCTCCCAACCGTTCGAGCTCGGCTTGCCGGTGAAAACTTGCGCCTGGTTGTCCCGGTAGCGCTTGAGTGCCTTGCGGATGTCCTCGCCCCGGGGGGTTTTGTCTGCCGAACTGTCGGCGGCGTAAGCCGGCGACGTGAGCAGCGTGGAGCCTGGGAGGGAGGCCAGCAACGATGCACCTATGAGCGCACTCGAATGAGTGAGCAGCTTGCGGCGGGACATATTAAACGCACTCATGCGCGCTCCTCCTGTTGTGGATCTGCCTGTTCAGGGCTGGAATTTCTTCGTTGCAGGTTGAGTCGCGGCGCATTGGCTGCTGCGCCGGTTATCAGAGTTACGGCGAAGAATCCTGCTATGGCAGGGTTCACGTAACCGGGGACTGCTGCAGAGTAGCTATTTCCGACAGCGGTGCGGCAGACGAAACGGAGCGGGAAATAGCTCGCTTCGTATGCTTGAACTTCGGCTGCTCTGTCCTTCCCTCCTGCTTTCAGGCATGCTGTGCGCATTCCTGGGTCCTCCATGAAAATGATATGGAGAGCCCCCCACACGTACGTGCAGAGGGTTGCGCAGGCGCACAGAACAGCCGCAGTTTTGAAGGCTCCCTGCCTGTTCTTGAAGAGGTGGCCGTGGCGTGCGATGGAGGAAAACAGATATCCGACGAGACTGAATACGACGATGGTCGCGATCAGGATGATGAAGAGCAGGATGATGGAGTTAATTCCATCCGGCGAATCGGAGGCTTGTGTCCGAGTAGCGATCATCTGAACATCCGGTTGTACTTCTCGAAGATGTAATAGAGCGGCATACGCTTTGTTGCATCGGTGAAGGCGGGTTCCGCCGGGCCTTGATAGCGGCGCAGCACCTCGTAAATTTCTAGTTCCGTGTAGTCCAGTGTGGGGCGGCGGATGGGAACTTCCTCGTCACCGCCAGGCTTGCCGTCTGCGCCCCAGATGTGGGCGTGGCCGACGCTGGTGAGGGCAAAATCGTTGTCTGTTCGGATCTTGTCCCATACAGAGAATACGTCCGAGTCGTTGTTCGGGTCCTTTGTTGTTCCCGTGACCAGCCCAGTATTTATGGAGTTGTTCCAAACGAGGATTCCAGTAAGGCCAAACATCTGGGCCACACCAGTGCTGCTGTCACGGAGCGCCGCCACTCCGGGCAGATCCTTGGCCCAGTCGGGGATATATCCGTTGTGGTAGAGCCAAACTCCGGCGTCCTTGACGAGGTCTTCGTTCCCATAGTGCCGGAACTCCCAGAACGCCGTGGTCTGGATGAGCGCCTTGCGCATGCTGTATGCCCGTGCAGTGTTGGTTACGGCGACGTCTTCAGCGATGATGGTCTCTAGGCACTGGGTGGTTGTGTAGATCCGGCCGTCGTCTTCCGGGAAGCCGATGGACTCCATGTACGACTGGACATCGGCGAGGAGTTGGGGCCAGTAGGAGGTGTCGAACAGGATGTCCTGTGCCTGTTTCGCTCCCGGATTGAATGATGCCTGCCCTTTGTCCCGTCCCGACGCGATGTCAATGTCGACTTCGATAGCGCCGTCTCCCGAGCCGAGGGCGCGAGTTACGATTTGGTCGTAAGCCCAGTCCGTAGGCAGCGGGTAACCGAAGTTTCCGGAGAAGCCGGACGACATGTCGGAGACGAATGACGCAGTTGAATACCCAGCCTCCGCGACTCTTGTGCAGACGTTGCGCGGCCCGTAGACGCCAATGCCAAATTCGTTGCCGTGAGTGGATATGGCATCTCTAATGCCTTGGAAGTGTGGCAGGACGTTGGAAGTGACGTCCGCGTCTAGGGCGTCGAAGTCGACCGCGAAGAAGATTCTTGTGCCGGCCTTAAACCCGTAATCGAGCGCTGCATTTATCGCGGCCTTTCCGTCCGATTGCCCAGCAGAGTAGGTGAAGCCCGAAGCATCCCGGCCGTAGGTCTGGTAGATCGGGAAGCAACGCAGACCATTGTCGGCGATCGTCTGGAGTTCTCCGGGCTGGATTGCCTTCTCGGGCAGAGAGGTGGTGCTGGGGTTGGTGAGGTAACGGCCGACGTAGGTGACACCCGCAGCCTTCAGCGCCTGGGCTCGCGATGCGGTGATCTTCGTAACGCCGTCGCAAGCCGCGCCGCTCCGGGTCTGGTCTCCATAGGAGACGAGCAAGGAGGCCCAGGTCGAGAAGTCGCCCGTGCTAGTGACAGGCAGGGCGGCGAATGTCTGGAAATCTGCGGTAGCCGAGGCCAGCGAGGCGGAGAAGCTGCTGGTGAACGAGACGGGGCGCTGGTTGAGTACCATGGCTGCGGAGAATAGCTGTACCCATACTCCTGAGGAACCTGTGGACACTGTATGCGCTTTCAGCCCTGACTGGGTTCCGGGCCCGAAGACGCCGTTTGCAACCCCGTCCGCCATGCCAAGGCTGTATTGGATCGCGAACAGCATGGACTTGGCGACGTCACGGGAGTGGTGACCGTCGCAAGGGATGATGAAGTAGTCCTGACGGCTGGTGAACTGCCCGTTCAGCCATTGTTGGATGGTGCGGATCGTGTCGGAGCCGTTGTTGACCGTAACGTAGGCGTCCATGTTCAGCAGTCCCTTGAACACCTTCGGAGTAAGGGAGCTGCCTGGGTACACCGCGCTGACACCCATATTCGCCTTTAGACTACTGACGGCCGTCTCGACCCGCGAGTTGTACGTTCCATCAATTTCTCCACCGTCATACCCCTTGCAGTACAGGCCGGACTGGATGATCCGGCAGAAGTTGGGGGACGGTATCGTAGAAGCGTTCAGGCTGGGGTACTTCGACTGCAGGACACTTAGGGTCGTGGGGCCGAAGCTGTTCGACAATGCGGTGATGCCCAGCTCGTACTGAAGAGCCCGGGTGAGCGCGTACATAGTGTTCCAGCCGGTCTGACCGTCCTCTTCCACGGTCATGCCGATTATATTGCCGTAGGTCTCATTCACGAATTTCTGGGCGCGCAGCACCATTTCGTCTGCCATTATTTCCTCTCATTGGGAATGGGGGCGGTCGGGGCGCAGGACCCCGTTCGCGAAAAGTCAGCACTGCGGCGCAGATTGACCACGGCTCGTCCGTCAAGCCGAGCAGAGGATGGCGCCCCTGCTCTCTGGAAGGCCTCAGTGGCAGGCGGGGGTGACGAACATGGGGGCATTACGGGTGTTTGGTCGCTGGGGCCTGGAGAGCGATCAATCAGCCCGAGTGCGCGCCCGCCCTTCTGATCTCGTGAGGAATTGGACTGAGATATGCCGGTTCCAACAATGTGGCGCCTGCCCCTGCAGACGCGTTTAGAAGTCTGCTGGTAGCCCCGCGGTATCGATATCGGGCTGCAACGTTTCAGCGTTGCAGGCGCCTCGCTCCCACCCTTGGGGCAGGGAAACTGACTAGGAGACTGGACGGACTGCTCGGGTGAATCCAGGAAACACTCGCAGAATGCACAACACAGCCGCGAACACCTCGAGCGATGATGCCGACCTGCATGACTTCCCCCTCCGCTGGGCGATCAATGCCCGTATCCGCGAGGAAGATCCAGGTTCGAGACCCCTGGACTGCGTAGATCCCCCCACGCCTCACGGTTAACTGGAGCTTAGGTCAGCCTCACTGATTGTGTGAACGATTCCAGGCCGCACGGTTGCAAACGTGAGAGGCTGCCGCTACTGAGGGTTCCCTTATGTGTCTGCCTTGATTACTCCTGCACCATTTCTCCGGTGTGTCTTTTCTGTGCAGTTCTTCGGAGCCGAGGTGATG
Organism: Streptomyces xylophagus; assembly: GCF_000716435.1. Taxonomy (GTDB): domain Bacteria; phylum Actinomycetota; class Actinomycetes; order Streptomycetales; family Streptomycetaceae; genus Streptomyces; species Streptomyces xylophagus. Next base: position 89,094 of record NZ_JNWO01000031.1, on the reverse strand, counting down.
ATTCTCGGTCATGCACCCGCATGCCCGTATTTGGGGCCGCGCATTTCGGAAGGGGCAGTGTCGAGGTGGGAAGGCCCTGTGAGTGAGCAAGGTGACGAGCGTGGGAGGGTGTCCTGTCGTCGATGTTGGACTTGCGGTTTTCGGCCAAGCTGTATGTCACTTGCGGTCAAAGGTTTGCGTTGCCTCGTGAGCGTTGAGTAGCTATTCCAGTCATGTGACCTTGGCCACATGGTCGACGGGAGGCGGCTTCCGGTGGAAATTCGCACTAAGCGTTGGACCAGTTCGGGACCAGTGAGCGTTTTCAGCTCCGCCACCGATCGGGTGACGCCGGCGGGGTGCGCAACGCACGAGGCTCCCATGCCGTTGGGGGAGGTGTTCGAAGTCTCAACCCACAGGCACAGGAGCCGCGTTGGTTCCGTATTCTGCCGCACTCGACCTGCCTCATGCCCTGGTCGAGTGGGTCACGATGCTCATCGTCACCCGCGAGGGTGACCGACGGTGCAAACTCCCGCCGCACCAGCGTGCGCTGGTCGGCCTGGTGTACCTGCGCAAGCACGACACCCTCACCCAGCTCGCTGCCGGTTTCGGCATCTCCGTCGGCACCGCCCACGCCTACACGGCAGCTGTCATCACCCTGCTCGCCGACCGTGCACCCGGGCTCCTGCGGAGCCTGCGCGAAGCCGACCCTGACTACGTCCTGCTGGACGGCACCCTCGCGGAGTGCGACCGGGTCGGCGACAGCCGGGCCGACTTCTCCCAAAAACACCGACGCCACGGCGTGAACGTGCAGGTGGTGACCGATCCAGCCGGACGACTGCTGTGGAGCTCACCCGCACTGCCCGGCCGCGCGCACGACCTCACAGCGGCCCGCACCCACCGGATCATCCGAATCTGTGAACGCCAGGGCATCCCCATCCTCGCCGACCGCGCCTTCATCGGAGCCGGCCCATGGGTGACAACACCACGCAGACGCCCACCAGGCCGCGGCCTCACACCAACCCAGCAAACCGTCAACCGCGCGCTGTCGGCAGCACGCGCGCCGGTCGAGCGCGGCGTCGCACGGCTCAAGTCGTGGCGAATCTTCCGCAAGGCCCGGTGCAGCCCGAACCGAATGTCGTCAATCGCAGCCGCCATCCTCACCCTGGAGCGGCAACGCTGAAAACGCTCAGTGATCGTGAGCTTTTCGTTCCGGAGCGTCAACGTCGGTGGGTACGGCGAAGACGTCCGTGCGGGACAACGCCAAGCGCGACGGGCAGCAGGTCGCGGGCAAGACGGGTACGTCCGACAACAACAAGTCGGCCTGGTTCACCGGCTACACGCCCGACCTGGTCACCTCGGTGGGCCTGTTCGGCGAGGGGGCGGTCGGGACCAAACAGGCGAGCCAGCAGGTGACGCTGACCGGCGCCACCGGTCTCATCGCGTACCCCGGCCGTATCAACGGTGGTGGCTACCCGGCGCAGATCTGGGCGACGTACATGTTCGGGGTGACCAAGGCGAACAGCAAGTTCGACCTGGAGACCGACCAGGGCGCGGCGGTCGAGCCGGACTTCACGCCGACCCCGAGCGCGACCGTGTCGGCGACGCCGTCTCCGACGCCGACGAAGAGTCCGTCGCCGACCCCGACGACGGAGTCACCCACGCCGACCCCGACTCCCACGCCGACCCCGACACCGACCCCGACGCCGACGACCAGTCCGCCGGCGACACCGACCGACGGCAACACCGACGAACCGCTCGACCAGTTCGGCCAGTAGTCGGGTCACACGGCAGAAAGGGCGCCCGGCACAGAGCCGGGCGCTCTTTCGCGTACCGCTGCTACGCGAAGTTCGCGGCGATCCGGTCGCCGAGTTCCTTGTCCACGTGTCGCCAGTACCGCAGGGCGCGGTCGAGGACCGAGCGGGACACGTCGGCCTTCAGGTGGCCGGTGATGTTCGAGACGAGACGGTCGCGGGCCGCGTCGTCGAGGACCTCGCGGACCATCGTGCCGGCCTGGCCGAAGTCGTCGTCCTCGCGGTGCAACTTCGTTGCCTCGCGGACCAGTTCACCGGCAGTCTGCCAGCTCGCCGGATCACCGAACTGCGCGTAGTCGGCCGCCGGTCCGCCGTAGGAGTTCGGGGCGTACGGTCGTGCCGCGTTGGACGCCTCGTACCGCATCGGGCCGTCCTTGGCGTACGAGTTGACCTGCGAGTGCGGCCGATTGGGCGGCAGCTGGGCGTAGTTGGGGCCGATCCGGTACCGGTGGGTGTCCGGGTAGGAGAACAGCCGGCCCAGGAGCATCTTGTCCGGCGAGGGGCCGATGCCCGGGACCAGGTTCGAGGGCTCGAAGGCGGCCTGCTCGATGTGGACGAAGTAGTCGTCCGGGTTCCGGTTCAGGGTCATGCGGCCGACGTCGATCAGCGGGTAGTCCCCGTGCGGCCAGACCTTCGTCAGGTCGAAGGGGTTGAAGCGGTAGTCCGCCGCGTCCTCGAACGGCATGATCTGGACCTTGAGACTCCAGCTCGGCGCGTTCCCGGTATCGATCGACTCGTGCAGGTCACGGCGGTGCTTGTCGCCGTCGGAACCGGCGAGTTCGTCGGCCTCGGCCTGGGTGAGGTACTCGACGCCCTGGTCGGTCTTGAAGTGGTACTTCACCCAGAACCGCTCACCGGCGCCGTTGATCCACATGTAGGTGTGGGAGCTGTAGCCGTTCATGTGGCGGTACGTCTTGGGGATGCCCCGGTCGCCCATCAGCCAGGTCACCTGGTGTGCCGACTCGGGGGAGAGGGTCCAGAAGTCCCACTGCATGTCGTTGCTGCGCAGCCCGGTCGCCGGGTGGCGCTTCTGCGAGCGGATGAAGTCCTGGAACTTGATGGTGTCCCGGACGAAGAAGACTGGGGTGTTGTTGCCCACCATGTCGTAATTGCCGTGCTCGGTATAGAACTTGAGGGCGAAGCCGCGGGGGTCGCGCCAGGTGTCGGGCGAGCCCTGCTCACCGGCCACGGTGGAGAACCGCGCCAGCATCTCGGTGCGTTTGCCCGGCTGGAAGAGGTCTGCCCGGGTGAACTGGCTGACGTCGTTGGTGACTTCGAAGAAGCCGTACGCGCCGCTGCCCTTGGCGTGCACCACCCGCTCGGGGACCCGTTCCCGGTTGAACTGGGCCATCTTCTCGATGAGGTAGTGGTCCTGGAGCAGGATCGGTCCGTCGGCTCCGACGGTGAGCGAGTGTTCGTCGCTCTCCACCGGAATGCCGACGTTGTTCGTGGTGTACGGAGTGTGCTGGGGTGCCTGCGTCACGAGCGTCCTCCTGTTCGGAAGAAAGTAGGTCGCTTTCGCTTCGCGTACCCCAGCAGTCAACTCCGACGCCGGTACGTCGGCAACTTTTGGACGGGGTCTAATTCCGGTTCAGTTCGAACCAGACCACCTTCCCGGTGCTGAGCCGGGTGGCTCCCCACCGACGGGCCAGTTTGTTGACCAGGTAGAGCCCGCGCCCGCCCTCGTCCGTGGCCCGCGCCTGCCGCAGCCGCGGCAGCTGGGGCACGTCGTCGCCGACCTCACAGCGCAGCACGTCGGTACGCAGCAGCCGCAGCGTGACCGGCCGGGAGGCGTACCGCACGGCATTCGTCACGACCTCGCTGACCAGCAGCTCGACCGAGTCGGTCATGTCCTCCATGCCCCAGCGCGACAGCGCGCGCCGGGCCAGCCGGCGGGCCTGGCCGGGGGCCGAGTCCTCCGGATCGAGGAACCAGTACGCCACGTCGCTCGGCGCGATCCCGTCGAAGCGGGCGGCGAGCAGCGCGATGTCGTCGTCCCGGTCACCCGGGCCGAGCATGTCGAGCACCTCGTCGCACAGGGCCTCGAGGGGCGGCGGATGATCGGGTCCGGTGAGCTGCGCGACCGCGGCGAGCTTCTCGCGCAGCTGCTCTATCCCGGTCCACACGTCACGAAGCCGCGACTCGACCAGCCCGTCCGTGTACAGGAGCAACGTCGCTCCGGCCGGCGCGTCCAGCTCTACGGCCTCGAAGTCCACCCCGCCGACACCGATCGGGGCGCCGGGCGGCACCCGCAGGACCTCGGCCCGGCCGCCCAGATGCAGCAGCACCGGCGGCGGGTGTCCCGCGTTGGCGATGGTGATGCGGTGCGCGACCGGGTCGTAGACCGCGTACAGGCAGGTCGCCATGCGGTCGGTGCCCAGCCGCTGGGCCTGTTCGTCGAGGTGGTGCAGGACCTCCTGCGGGGGCAGGTCGAGACCGGCCAACGTCTGTGCGGTGGTGCGGAGTTGGCCCATGATCGCGGCTGAGGTCATGGAGTGGCCCATGACGTCGCCGACGACCAGGGCGACCCGGCTGCCGGGCAGCGGGATCGCGTCGTACCAGTCGCCGCCGACGCGTGCCGTCTCGGCGGCGGGCAGATACCGGGACGCCAGCCGCACGCCGGTGGGGCGGGGGAGGGTCTCGGGGAGCATGGTGCGCTGCAGCTCGTCGGCGATGTACGCCTCACGGCCGTAGAGCACCGCCTTGTCGATGCCCAGCGCGCTGTGCGTGGCGAGTTGGGCGGCGACCAGGAGGTCGTCGGCCTCGAACGCCATGCGCTCGGGGCGGCGCAGGAAGAGCGCGGCGCCGATCACCCGGCGCCGGCCGCGCAGCGGGGCGAGGATCGCGCGCTGGCCCGCGGGGACGATCAACTCACCGCCCTCGCCGAGCAGTTCGGGCAGCGCGGCACGGGCGGCGGGAGAGTCGGCGAATACGGGACGTACGCCCCGAAGCACCTCGTTCAACGCACCGCCGGGCCGCACCTCGCACAGTTCGGCGGTGACCGCCGACAGCTCGGAGGGCTGCTCCGGCTGTATCGCGGGCATGAAGCCGTTCTCCGTGTCCCGCTCCTCCGGGATCCGGTCGGTACGGCGCAGCCGCAGCACGACGGGCCCGGTGGGCCGCTCGTCGCCCACGGGGAGCGGGTCGCGCAGATAGACCAGGATCGCGTCCGAGAAGGTCGGCACGGTCGCCCGGCACAGCCCCATCACGATCTCGTCCAGGTCGATGCCGCGCGCGATCCGCCGGGTCGCGGCGCCCACGAAGCGCAGCCGGTCCCCGTCCCTGCGCATCGGCATGGGACCGCCCGGAGGCAGCCCCTGTCCCGTACGGCGCTCCTTGGCGGCGGCGTCGGAGACCTCGCCGCCGCCCGGCTGGGCCGGGATGCCGTCGGGCGCGGGGCGCGGGCGGTGGGCGTCGGGTTCGGCGGCCGAGGGCTGGGAGTGCTCGGAGCCACCTGCGGTGTCGGGCTTCACAGGGGTACCTGCCGGGTCCTTCCCCTTGGCGCGGGACGTGCTCGTACCCGGCGCCGAGGACGGCTCACCGGTGCGTGCCTGGGCCGGTAAGGCCGGGGCACCGGACGGCCTGGGCGGCGGCTCCGAGGTACGCAGAAGCGCCCCACGGGGGTCCGTGGGGTCGGCGCCGCTGGGGCGCTCGAAAGAGGTGGGGTGCTCCGTCACGCGTGTCGAATCCGTCCGTCCGGGACCGCACGCCGCGCGTGCAGTTCGTCCCGCCGAAATGCCGATACCCGGAATACGTGCCCCAGGAACGGAATTCCCGCGTGGTCAGAGGCTGTTCCTGTGCCACCGGTGGACCGGCGGCCCGAACCGCTGTTGCCCTGATACCCCTCGCTCACGTCCTGCCGCCCCTCGGTGACGTCTGGTCAGTCCCGGTACATGCCCCGGGAGTTGTGCGGTGCCCTTGCGGAGGACGATCCTACGGTTGCGCACCGGGGGCGCATCAAGGGTCTCATGTGGACATGTGCGCGGGGGTGCGGTCCCAGTCCTCCGGAAGTGAAGGTACAGCCCAGGACGGATCCGGGCGCCAGTGCTGCCAACCATCCGAGAACGGCGGACCCCACGCGCGGATCGTCTCCACCGCAGACCAGCCCGCTTTCCGTACCCGCTCGGCGAGTTGGGGATCCATCAGTCCGTCCCGCTGGGCCTGCGCGAACTCGTCCTCGTCACGCCACTGCCAACTCCGGTCCGGATCAACGGTGATGTCCAGGAAGTGATCCTCGGAGTCGACACCGCCCTCCCAACGGGCCAGTGGTTCCTCAAGGTTCACGTACCAGTTCTTGAACTGCCATCCGGGTTCCCAGAAAAGCCACACCGACCACGGCTCACCGGGCCGCGCCAGCTTCAGCACACCCGTCCCGAACCAGCGGTCCAACTGCACCGTACGCGGCTTGGTGTACCGCGTCTCCAACGGCTCCACGTGCACCGACGTGCCGTCCGCGAGCACCGGCTTCACACACTCGGTGCCGGGCGCCATCCAGACGGCGAGCAGCTCCTCGTCGTCCCGCACTACCGTGACGGGGCGGGCGATGTGGAAGCGCTCGCCGGCGTTCTCCCGGTAGCGCCACAGGATCTGACTCCCGGGCGCCCAGAAGGCCGTAGACGTACCCGCTTCCACCGCTCGCACCGCTCCACCGTCTGCCATGAACAGATATTAGGTGCCCCGGGCATACGACGCTGCGGCGCGCGTCACGGTTCACGCCAGGGCGACAATTGGTTACGGACGCGTCATCCGCAGGACATCGAGGGCCTCGTCGAGCTGCGTCTCGGTCAGGTCACCGCGCTCCACATAGCCGTTCTCCAGCACGACTTGGCGGATCGTCTTCCGTTCCGCAAGTGCCTTCTTGGCCACCTTGGCGGCCTCCTCGTACCCGATGTACTTGTTCAGCGGGGTGACGACGGACGGCGACGACTCGGCGTACTCCCGCGCACGCTCCCGGTGCGCGACGATCCCGTCCACGGTCCGGTCGGCCAGCAGCCGCGACACATTGGCGAGCAGCCGAATCGACTCGAGAACGTTCTTGGCGATCACCGGCAGCATCACATTGAGCTCGAAGTTGCCGGCGGCCCCGGCGGTGGCGACGGTCGCGTCATTGCCCACGACCTGCGCGGCGACCATGAGCACGGCCTCCGGAATGACCGGATTGACCTTGCCGGGCATGATCGACGACCCCGGCTGCAGATCCGGCAGCGAGATCTCGGACAGCCCGGTGCGCGGCCCCGACGCCATCCACCGCAGATCGTTCGCGATCTTCGTCAGCCCTACGGCGATGGTCCGCAGCTGCCCGCTGGTCTCGACGATCCCGTCCCGCGCACCCTGCGCCTCGAAGTGGTCCCGCGCCTCGGTCAACGGCAGCCCGGTGACCAGGGCGACCTCCGCGATCACGGCGGCGGAGAACCCGGGCGGGGTGTTGATCCCGGTCCCGACGGCGGTCCCGCCGAGAGGCAGCTCCGCGAGCCGGGGCAGCGAGGCCTGCAGCCGCTCGACGCCGTAGCGCACCTGGGCCGCGTACCCGCCGAACTCCTGCCCCAGCGTCACCGGAGTGGCGTCCATCAGGTGGGTCCGCCCGGACTTCACCACATCGGCGAACTCGACGGACTTGCGCGACAGCGCGCCCGCGAGATGCTCCAGCGCGGGGATGAGGTCGTGGATGACGGCACCGGTGGCCGCGATGTGGATGGAGGAGGGGAAGACGTCGTTGGACGACTGCGAAGCGTTGACATGATCATTGGGATGCACATCCCGCCCGAGCCGCTCGGTCGCGAGGGTCGCGATCACCTCGTTGGCGTTCATGTTCGACGAGGTGCCGGACCCCGTCTGGAACACGTCGATCGGGAAGTGCTCGTCCCACGCCCCGCCGGCCACCTCACGGGCCGCCTCCTGGATCGCCTCCGCGATGTCCTTGTCCAGCACGCCCAGTTCGGCGTTCACCTTGGCGGCGGCACCCTTGATCCGGGCCAGCGCCTCGATGTGGGCGCGCTCGATGCGCTGCCCGGAGATCGGGAAGTTCTCCACGGCTCGCTGGGTCTGGGCGCGCCACTTGGCGTCCGCGGGGACCTGTACCTCGCCCATGGAGTCGTGCTCGATGCGGTAGTCGCTCATACCTGTATATCGACCGGGAGGGCGGGGATGTTCCGGGTCAGCGGTCCGAGGCGGTGCAGACGGGCTTTCCGGCCACCTCCGCGCACGCCTGTGCCCCGCGCGGGTCGCTGGTGGCCAGCATCGGGCTGCTGTAGCCGTCCGAGCGGTCGCCCGGGTACTCGGCGGACAGCTCGTCCCGCCCCGACCTGATCGAGATCTCCCGCGCGCCGCCGACCCGGGTGCGCACCTCCGACCAGACGGTCGCGCAGGACGGCGAGTACCGGAGCCGTACGACCTGGGCGGCCCGCGCTACGACGCTCTCCGTACGGGCGTCCCGTGCGCAGGTCCCGGCGGACGGCAGCTCGCCCTGACAGCCACTGTCACGGCAGGAGGCCGCTGCGAGCCGCTCCGCCCCGGCATCGTGGTCGAGGACATCGGCGGCGCCGGCGGTCACCGCGACGGTGGTGGCCATCGCGGCGAGGGCAACGAGGGCGCGGGCGGGGGCACGCGGCCGACGCGGGCGTACGGGCGGGGAGGGGAGCTGTGGTGGAGGGGCGGGCGCGGACTGCTCCTGAACGGCCGCGTCCCACAGGGAGAGCAGCGCCTCGGGATGGGTGTGCGCGAGCCGGGCGAGCGCCTCCACGGCCGCCCGGGGCGGGAGTTGGTCGCCGTTGAGATACCGGTGCCAGGTCGACTTGCTGAACGGGGTGACGGCGGCCAGCGCGGCCAGGCTCAGCCCGGTCTGCCGCTTGAGAAGGCGGAGCCGTTCCGTAAGGAGCCGCTGCCTCTCGACCATCACATGGCTTTCCATGCTGCTCCCTGCTCCCTCGCCGTACCGGGGTGACCGCGGTGATCTGTTCCCGGGGGCGGTGCCGGGCCACACCCGGACAGCCGGAATATGAAGGGGTGTTGACCTGGCACCACCCGACGGGACGCACGGGACCGTCCCGTCGGGCAGTGCCGTTGCTCAGCCGAGGGTCAGCACCAGCGGACGGCGCTGTGGTTGCGGACGTAGTGGGCGGAGACGTAGCCCTCGTGGTGCGGGAGCTTGTACCACCGGTGGTTGCCGAAGACGCTGGAACCGCGCGTCTTGCAGACGATGGGCAGCGTCCGCCCGACAGGGCGCGTGCCGACGATCCGGTAGCCGGTGCCGGGTCCGGAGCGGACGTTCAGGCGGGTGTAGTGGTGGGTCGTGACGCGGCCCCAGGTGGGCGCGGCGAGGTGGTGCCGGGTGTGGTGCGGCGGGTGCGCGGCCGGGGCGGCGGTGGCGGCGACGGCTGTCACGGGGAAGACGGCGACGGCTGCGAGCGCGGCCACGAGACCGTTGCGCAGAGTACGTCGGATCATGGGGGGTTCCTCCGAGTCGACCGAGGACCACGGGCTGTGATCCAGTCAGCACGGAGCTTTTCCGGCAAAGCGGACGAAGATGCCGTCCCGGATGTCCCTGGGATGAAGTGGGACGGAGGTAAGGATCTTGTGCGTCCCGGGATGCCACCCGGCCAACGCAGGCCAGCTGTATTCAGCCCGTCCGGCGTTTGAGGACGAGGCCCCTTCAGGGCCGATGGGGGTCTGGGGGCGGAGCCCCCGGGCGGGGCCGAAGGGGCGGCAGCCCCTGGGGATGGGACGGGTAGGGGCGGCGGGGGCGAAAGAAATCCCCGCCGCCCACCCGCACTACGCCAGCCCAGGCCCCCGCACCGGAATCGTCGTGAACGTAGGCGCCGGCGCCGGATCCTGGAAGAAGTCGTTGCCCTTGTCGTCGACGACGACGAACGCGGGGAAGTCCTCGACCTCGATCTTCCACACCGCCTCCATGCCGAGCTCCTCGTACTCGACGACCTCGACCTTCTTGATGCAGTCCTGGGCGAGCCGGGCCGCAGGCCCACCGATAGACCCGAGGTAGAAGCCGCCGTGCGCGTCACACGCGTCGGTGACCTGTTTGCTCCGATTCCCCTTGGCGAGCATCACCTTGGACCCACCCGCCGCCTGGAACTGCTCGACATACGAGTCCATGCGACCGGCGGTCGTAGGCCCGAAGGACCCGGACGCGTACCCCTCGGGGGTCTTCGCGGGCCCCGCGTAGTACACCGGGTGGTCCTTCAGGTACTGCGGCATCTCCTCGCCCGCGTCGAGCCGCTCCTTGATCTTGGCGTGCGCGATGTCACGCGCCACGACGAGCGGCCCGGAGAGCGAAAGCCGGGTCTTGACGGGGTACTTGGTCAGCTCGGCGAGGATGTCGTCCATGGGCTGGTTGAGATCGATCCGCACCACGTCCTCCTCACCGGAGTCCAGATGCTCATCGGTGGTCTCCGGCAGGAACCGCGCCGGGTCGGTCTCCAACTGCTCCAGGAACACACCCTCGGCGGTGATCTTCGCGACGGCCTGCCGGTCGGCGGAGCAGGACACGGCGATGGCGACCGGGCACGAGGCACCATGACGCGGAAGTCGGACGACCCGCACGTCGTGGCAGAAGTACTTCCCGCCGAACTGCGCCCCGATCCCGATCCGCTGCGTCAGCTCGAAGACCTTCTGCTCCAGGTCCTTGTCCCGGAAGCCGTGCCCCAACTCCGAGCCCTCGGCCGGGATCTCGTCCAGGTAGTGCGCGGAGGCGTACTTCGCGGTCTTCAGCGCGTACTCGGCGCTCGTGCCGCCGACCACGATCGCGAGGTGGTACGGCGGGCAGGCCGCCGTACCCAGCGAACGGATCTTCTCCTCCAGGAACTTCATCATGGAGCCCTCGTTGAGGACCGCCTTCGTCTCCTGGTAGAGGAACGACTTGTTGGCCGAGCCGCCGCCCTTCGCCATGAACAGGAACTTGTAGGCGCCGCCGTCGGTCGCGTACAGCTCGATCTGGGCGGGCAGGTTCGACCCGGTGTTCTTCTCGTCCCACATGGTCAGCGGGGCCATCTGCGAGTACCGCAGATTGAGGTTGAGATAGGCGTCGTAGATGCCGCGCGACAGGGCCGACTCGTCGCCGCCCTCCGTGAGGACGTTCTGCCCCCGCTTGCCCATCACGATCGCCGTGCCGGTGTCCTGGCACATGGGCAGCACACCGGCCGCCGCGATGTTCGCGTTCTTCAGCAGGTCCAGCGCCACGAACTTGTCGTTGTTCGACGCCTCGGGGTCGTCGATGATCCGGCGCAGCTGCGCGAGGTGGGCCGGCCGCAGGTAGTGCTGGATGTCGTGGATCGCCTCGGCCGCGAGCTGACGCAGCGCCTCCGGCTCGACCTTGAGGAACGTCCGCCCGTCGGCCTCGAAGGTGGAGACACCCTCGGAGGTCACCAGCCGGTACGGGGTGGTGTCCTCTCCCATGGGGAGCAGATCGGTGTACGCGAACTCAGGCATCGCAGCCCATTCCTCACTCGACAGACGGCCGCCCGCCGACACTGGCGGGCGCTCACCAGCGTAGAACCTGCCACCGACAGCGAGCTTGTGAGGTAAGGCTCAGTTCGCCGGGACCTTCGCCACGCCAACGTTGTCCACACCCCTAGTCGCGATCTATCGCGTTTCGGTACGCTGCTGCCGTGGACCTTCAGAAGCAGCCCGCATCCGCGCCCACGGCCCCGCAGCCCGCGCCCGCAGTCGCCGACCTGCCCGGCTCCGACCTGCCCGGCTCGGCGCTGCGCGCCTCGGACGCCGACCGTGACCGCATCGCCGACATCCTGCGCGATGCCCTGGGCGAGGGGCGCCTGACCGCCGACGAGCACGCCGAGCGCGTCGAGGGGGTGCTGAGCGCCAAGACGGTCGGTGAGCTGGAGGTCTTCATCCAGGATCTGCCGGCCGCCCATGGACACCGGGCGACGGCCTCGTCGTACAGCCCGGCCCCGAACCGCCCGACGGAGGGCGCGATTCCGGCCGAGGCCGACGAGAACGTGGTGGCGGTGTTCAGCGCGGCCATGCGCAAGGGCCGCTGGCGCGCAGGGCGCCGCATGCACGCGTACGCCGTGTTCGGCAGTGTCGAGATCGACCTCAGCGAGGCGATCTTCGAGTACCAGCAGGTCGTCATCAAGGCGATCTCGGTGTTCGGCAACGTCGAGATCCGCGTCCCGGAGAACGTGTCGCTGCGCGGCACCGGCGGCGGCATCCTCGGCAACTTCGAGGTGGACACGCTGGATTCACTCGAACCGGACGCGCCCGTGGTCTACGTCGACGGGTGGGCCGTACTCGGAAACATCGAGGCAAAACCCAAGCGGGGCAAGCTCGTTGCGGACATTCTCGATCGGGTTCAGCGCAAGGTCGACAAGAGTTTGCGCAAGCACCTGGATCGTTGACGGTTGTGAATCGGGGCACATGCGGAGCTGATCGGTCCGCCGCGGTCCGCCCCTGACATCGCGCAGAAGCGCCCGAAAACCAGCGCTTCGGAACTCAGTGCATAGGCGCGCGCACAGCGGGTAGGCCTTGCTGCATCGTCTCTCGCTCGCGAAGCCGTCGTCAGGAGTAGACCGTGCTGCAACCGCCGCATTCGTCCCTGCAGGTAGCTGCTGTTCCGGCTCAGCGGGTGCCTGCGCGAGACAGGGACCAAGACGCTCCATGGCACACCGAAGCGGTGTGCCGGCGCGACGAGGCAGGCCTGTTCTTCGCACCCTCCAAGGAACCCACCGCCGCCCGACTCTCCCGCGAGGACGCCGCCAAACGCGTCTGCGCCCGCTGTCCGGTCATGGTCGAGTGCCGAGAGCACGCGCTGCTGCAACCGGAACCGTACGGCGTCTGGGGCGGCCTCACCGCCGCCGAACGCCGAGTGGTCCTGGCCAGGCGCCGCCGCCGCGACCTGGAACTCCAGAAGGCCCGCGCCGCAGGCCGCATAGCGGCGGCCGGATGACAAAGGGCGCCCCCTCCGCACCAGGGGGCGCCTTTTCATCAAAGGACGTGGGGCCGCCTTGCCATTGCCGGGCAGGGCAACTCACCTAGGGGCGCGGGGAACTGCGCGACCAGCCACGGCGGACCCGCAGCCGCCAACGCTCCGCACCACCCCCACCCCTAGGCGCGTTACTTGGCCCGATCAAAATCAATCGCGCTGTACGCCCGCAGCTTGCTCAGCCGGTGCTCCGAGTCGATCCGCCGCACCGTGCCGGACTTCGACCGCATCACGATCGAGTCGGTGGTCGCGGTCTCCGCCCGGTACCGCACACCCCGCAGCAACTCCCCGTCCGTGATCCCGGTCGCGACAAAGAACACGTTCTCGCCGGACACCAGGTCGTCGGTGGTGAGCACCCGGTCGAGGTCATGCCCCGCGTCCAACGCCCGCTGCCGCTCGGCATCGTCCTTCGGCCACAACTTGCCCTGGATCACACCGCCCAGGCACTTCACGGCACAGGCCGAGATGATGCCCTCGGGCGTGCCACCGACACCGAGCAGCAGATCCACGCCGGTACCTTCGCGCAGCGCGAGGATCGAGCCCGCGACATCGCCGTCGGAGATCAGCTTGATCCGCGCACCGGTCTCCCGGATCTCCTTGATGATGCCGTCGTGCCGCGGCCGGTCCAGGACGACGACGGTGACGTCCTCGGGCGTGACCCGCTTCGCCTTCGCGACCCTGCGGATGTTCACCGAGATCGGCGCCTCGATGTCGACGAACTCGGCCGCCTCGGGCCCGGCGACCAGCTTGTCCATGTAGAACACGGCGGACGGGTCGAACATCGAACCCCGGTCCGCGGCGGCCAGTACGGCGATCGCGTTCGGCATGCCCTTGGCGTTGAGCGTGGTCCCGTCGATCGGGTCGACGGCGATATCGCACTCCGGCCCGGTCCCGTCACCGACGCGCTCGCCGTTGAAGAGCATCGGCGCCTCGTCCTTCTCGCCCTCACCGATGACGACGACGCCGTTCATCGAGACGGTGGAGACGAGGGTCCGCATGGCACGCACGGCGGCACCGTCGGCGCCGTTCTTGTCACCGCGCCCGACCCAGCGGCCCGCGGCCATCGCGGCGGCTTCGGTCACCCGGACGAGTTCCAGGGCGAGGTTGCGGTCGGGGGCCTCGGAGGGGACTTCGAGTTCGGACGGCAGATGATGATGCTCGGTCATCGGAGCGCACCTTTCTGATACGACGACGGCCGGATGAGGGTATGGCCCCGACTCTATCGCCAGGCAGACAAAATGAGCAGGGGGCCCCACGGATGAGCGGCCGGGGCACCTGCGACGATAGGGACGTGGCAGGTTCGAACGGCAAGCAGAAGACGGTCCGGGACATGATTCTCTCCCTGGGCCTGATCGGGATCGCGGCGGCGATCGTCTACATCTTCATCCCGCACAGCGACCACGCTCCGGACGTCAAGCGGGTCGACTACCGCGTGGAGCTGCTCACGGCACGCCGCGCGGCGCCGTACCCGGTGGCGGCGCCGGAGGGCCTGTCCCAGAGCTGGAAGGCGACCTCGGTCCGCTACGACGGCGCCACGTTCGACGCCTGGCACCTCGGGTTCAGTGCCCCCGGTGGTCAGTACGTGCAGATAGAGCAGTCGACTCAGAAGCCCGCCGACTTCATCGACGCCGCGAGCCAGGGCGGCGCCGCCACGAAGACCACCCAGAACATCGACGGCCGGACCTGGACCCGCTACACCGGCGGTCGCTACGACGCCCTCGTGCTCGCGGACAAGGGCTCGACGACGGTCGTGGCGGGCACGGGCCCCTTCACCCAGCTGACGGAGATGGCGAAGGCGTTGAAGACGAAGTAGCCCGACAGGTGTGACGAAGGCCCCCGACGCCGTGCGTGCCGGGGGCCTTCTGCGTGCCAGGTGTCTCAGTCGATTCCGGCGACTCAGACGGTCGTGACGACCTCGTCGTACTCCAGGCGCGGGGAGCGCGGGAACCAGGCGTCCTCGCCCGGCTTGCCGATGTTGATGACGACGAACGGGGTGTGGTCGCCGTCCAGGAACTCCTTCTGGACGCCCGCGAAGTCGAGACCGGTCATCGGTCCCGCGGCGAGGCCGGCGGCGCGGATGCCGATGATGAAGTACGCGGCCTGAAGGGCGGCGTTCAGCGCGGCGTTGCCCTCGCGGACCGAACGCTCGCCGAAGACGGCGTCCTTGGCCTGCGGGAAGTGCGGGAACAGGTTCGGCAGTTCCTCGTGGAACTCGTTGTCCGCGGAGAGGATCGCGACCAGCGGGGCGGCGGCGGTCTTCTTCTGGTTGCCCTCGGCGAGGTGCTGCACGAGGCGCTCGCGGGCCTCGGGGGAGCGGACCAGGGTGATGCGCAGCGGCGACTGGTTCATCGAGGTCGGGCCGTACTTGACCAGGTCGTAGATCGCCTGCACCTGCTCGTCCGTCACCGGCTCGTCGGTGAAGGTGTTCGCGGTGCGGGCCTCGCGGAACAGCAGGTCCTGGGCGGTGGGGTCAAGGACGAGAGACATACGTGAACTTCCTCGGGGGGCGGAAGCGGATATCCGGACCGTGGTCCGGATAGGCTGACGAGGCCGACCGTACGCGATGGGACGTTCAACATTCAACCAAAAACGGAGCATGGTGATCCGCCTCACAGCAGACCACTGGTGTCGCTACTCTCCGCCGCTGCCCGGCGTCACTCCCCGCCGCTACTCGGCGTCGCCCTCCGCGGCCTCTTCCTCCGCCAGCGCCGCGTCCAGCCGCGCCCGCGCCCCGTCCAGCCAGCGCCGGCACACCTTGGCCAGCTCCTCGCCCCGCTCCCAGAGCGCGAGCGACTCCTCCAGCGTCGTACCGCCCGCCTCCAACCGCCGTACGACCTCGATCAGTTCGTCGCGCGCCTGCTCGTACCCGAGCGACTCGGCCGTTCCGGCACCTTCGTCAACCTTGCTGGTCATCCGCCCACCCTATGCATGTGCCGTATCGACTCGAACCGTGAACTCACCCTCGGCGACCCGTGCCCGCAGCACCTCGTCCGCCGTCACCTCTTCCGGGTCCCGGACGACATGCCCGTCGGCCTTCTGCAGCACCGCGTACCCCCGCTTCAGGGTCGCGGCCGGGGAGAGAGCCACCACGCGCGCGTGCGTGTGGGTCAGCTCCGAGTCGGCGCGGTCCAGGAGATGCCCGAGCGTGCGCCGGCCCCGGCCGAGAAGCGCGGCGACATGATCCGCCCGCTCGTCGATCATCCGGTGCGGATCCTGTATCGACGGCCGCGACAACGCCTGCGCCAGCCCGCGCTCCTCCCGGTCCACGAACGCCACCACACACCGTCGCGCCCGGTCGCGCAGCTGCCGTACGCGCTCGTACTCCTCGCCGACGTCCGGTACGACCTTCTTCGCGGCGTCGGTGGGGGTGGAGGCGCGCAGGTCCGCCACGTAGTCCAGGAGCGGGTTGTCGGGCTCGTGCCCGATCGCGGACACCACGGGCGTACGACAGGCCGACACCGCCCGTACGAGCTGCTCGTCGGAGAACGGCAGCAGGTCCTCCACGCTGCCGCCGCCCCGCGCCACGATGATCACGTCCACGCCCTCGAGCGCGTCCAGCTCCTTCACGGCCTGCACGACCTGCGGCACGGCGTGCACACCCTGCACGGGCACGTTGCGCACCTCGAAACGGACGGCGGGCCAGCGATGCCGCGCGTTCTCCAGGACGTCCCGCTCGGCGGCCGAGGCACGCCCGCAGACCAGCCCGATCAGCTGCGGCAGGAACGGCAACGGCTTCTTCCGCTCGGCCGCGAACAGCCCCTCCGCCGCCAGTGACTTCTTCAACTGCTCCAGCCGCGCGAGGAGTTCACCGACCCCGACCGGCCTTATCTCGGTGGCCCGCAACGACAACTGCCCCCGCGGCGCGTACCACTCCGGCTTCGCGAGTACGACGACCCGCGCGCCCTCGCTGACGACATCGGCGACCTCGTCGAACACCTGCCGGAAGCACGTCACGCTCACCGAGATGTCGTACGACGGGTCGCGCAGGGTCAGGAAGACGACCCCGGCACCCGGGCGCCGCGACAACTGCGTGATCTGCCCCTCGACCCACACCGCCCCGAGCCGGTCGATCCACCCGCCGATGAGCCGGGAGACCTCACCGACGGGGAGCGGCGCGTCCGGAGCGGTGTTGAGAGCCATGCGCCCGAGAGTAACGGCCGTCTCTGACAACGCGGTCGAGGTGAGGAGCGTGTGACCCTCAACTGATCCCCGTGTCGGCCTTGTTCCGGTTGCCCTGCACCGCGAGCACCGCCAGCCCCACCGCCAGCCAGATCGCACCCACCACCTGTGCCGTACCGGAGGCCTCCACGATCACCGCGACGGTGATCGCCGCCCCCAGCACCGGTACCAGCACGTGCCGCCACCACACCACCGGCCCGCCCCGGCGCCGTACTGCGAACCAGCCCACCACGCTTGCGTGCAGCAGCGTGAAGGCGGTCAGCGCGCCGATGTCGACGACCGACACCAGGTGGTCGAGACCGTCGTCGCGCCGGGCGGCCCAGACCGCGGCGATCAGGGTGATGACCGCCGCGCTGAGGAGGGCGATCCGCGGTACCCCGGAGTCCGTCTTCGACAGGGCGCGCGGCAGCCGTCGGTCGCGGGCCATCGCGAACACCAGGCGGGCCGCCGCGGCCTGCCCGACCAGTGCCGCGAACGCCGCGCCGATGGCCTTGCTGACGGCCACCAGGTTGTGCAGCCAGTTGCCGACCGAGACGTCGACCGCGTCGTAGAACGCCGATCCCTGCTTGCCCGCGTCGGCGGCGAGCTGTGCGGACGTCGTCGGCTCCAGGAGAGCGACCAGGTACGTCTGGGCGATGAACAGCACACCGGCGAGGGCGAGGCAGAACAACAGCGCCCTGGCGACCTTCTCGGAGCCGCCGGTGACCTCCTCCGCGAAGGTGGCGACCGCGTCGAAGCCCAGGTAGGAGAGGACGGCGACCGAGACCGCGCCGATCACCGCCGACAGCGCGAACGCGCCCTGGGTGCCGTCCCCGGACAGCGGTGACAGCCAGCCCCGTTCGGCGCCGTCGCGCGCGAGGACGACGATCGCCGACACGACGAAGATGACCAGGACGACGATCTCCATCGCGAGGACCAGGAAGCCCACGCGCGCGGCGGCCCGCACCCCCCAGAGGTTGAGGCAGGTGGTGACGACGACGGCCAGCGCGGTCCACACCCAGCGGGAGACCTCCGGGACCAGCGCGTTCATGGCGATCCCGGAGAAGAGGTAGGCGACGGCGGGGATCAGGATGTAGTCCAGCATCGCCATCCAGCCGGCGATGAACCCGGCCTCCCTGCCGAGCCCCACGCGCGCGTAGGCGAACACCGACCCCGCCTGGGGGACGACCCGCACCATCTGCGCGTAGCTGAAAGCGGTGAACGCCATCGCGACCGTGGCGACGACATAGACCAGCGCGACGGCGCCGTGCGACTTGGCGTCCAGGGTGCCGAACACGCCGACCGGTGCCATGGGGGCGATGAACAGCAGCCCGTAGACGACGAGATCCCGGAAACCGAGACTGCGCCGCAGGTGAGGTCCCTCGCCGGCACTGGTCGTTGTGTCCGTGTCCGTGTCCGCCATCTCGCGTCTCCCGTACGTCGTGCCCGGCCCCACCCCTCGCACTCAACTCCCACTCCACGGCCAGTCTCCCCAAGGACGCGATCTTTGACCCGTCGAGCGCGGCCTTACGATGGGACGCATGACTGCTTCGCCTGGCCGCCGTGTCCTGCTCGCCGCCCCCCGGGGCTACTGCGCGGGCGTGGACCGCGCCGTGATCGCCGTCGAGAAAGCCCTGGAGCAGTACGGGGCTCCGATCTATGTCCGGCACGAGATCGTGCACAACAAGTACGTCGTGCAGACGCTGGAGAAGAAGGGCGCGATCTTCGTCGAGCGGACCGAGGAGGTCCCCGAGGGGAACATCGTGATGTTCTCCGCGCACGGCGTGGCGCCCGTCGTCCACGACGAGGCCAAGCGGGGCAATCTCGCCACCATCGACGCGACCTGCCCCCTGGTGACCAAGGTCCACAAGGAAGCCGTCCGGTTCGCCAACGACGACTTCGACATCCTCCTCATCGGGCACGAGGGCCACGAGGAGGTCATCGGCACCTCCGGGGAGGCCCCCGACCACATCACCCTGGTCGACGGCCCGTCCGACGTCGCCAAGGTCGAGGTGCGGGACCCGTCCAGGGTCGTATGGCTGTCCCAGACCACTCTCTCGGTCGACGAGACCATGGAGACGGTGGACGCGCTGAAGGAGAAGTTCCCGCAGCTCATCTCCCCGCCCAGCGACGACATCTGCTACGCCACGCAGAACCGCCAGCTCGCCGTGAAGCAGATGGGCGAGGAGGCCGACCTGGTGATCGTGGTCGGCTCGAGGAACTCCTCCAACTCGATCCGGCTCGTCGAGGTCGCCAAGCTGGCCGGCGCCGGCGCCGCGTATCTCGTGGACTTCGCCGACGAGATCGAGGAGGCCTGGCTGGAGGGCGTGACCACGGTCGGCGTGACCTCGGGCGCCTCCGTGCCGGAGATCCTGGTCGAGCAGGTCCTGGAGTGGCTGTCCGGGCGCGGCTACGAGGACGTCGAGCTGGTCAAGGCGGCCGAGGAGTCCATCACGTTCTCGCTGCCCAAGGAACTCCGTCGTGACCTGCGCGAAGAGGCGGCGGCACTGGTCGCCGAGCGCACGGGTCCGGACCGTTCGACCCCCTCCGGGCAGTGACTGTCAGTCGTTCGTCGTAGCGTGGATCCATGCAGATCTTCGGCGTGGACATCGGTGGATCCGGGATCAAGGGCGCCCCTGTGGACCTGGACAAGGGCGATTTGACCCAAGAGCGGTACAAAGTGCTGACCCCGCACCCGGCGACGCCGGACGGGGTCGCCGACGGCGTGAAGGAAGTCGTCGAGCACTTCGGCTGGACGGGACCGGTCGGGCTCACGTTTCCGGGCGTGGTCACCGGCGGTGCCACGATCCGTACGGCGGCGAACGTCGACAAGAGCTGGATCGACAAGGACGCGGGCGCGCTGTTCAGGGACAGACTCGGCGGCCTCCCGGTGACCGTCGTCAACGACGCGGACGCGGCGGGCGTCGCCGAGATGCACTTCGGCGCCGGCCAGGGCCGCAAGGGCACGGTGATCCTGCTGACCTTCGGCACGGGCATCGGCAGCGCGCTGTTCGTCAACGGCATCCTCGTCCCGAACACGGAGCTGGGCCACCTCGAGCTGAACGGCCACGACGCCGAGAAGAAGGCCTCCAGCAAGGCCAAGGAGGACGGCGAGCTGACCTGGGAGCACTGGGCCAACCGCGTCCAGAAGTACCTCGCCCACGTCGAGATGCTGTTCTCTCCCGAGCTGTTCATCATCGGCGGCGGAGTCAGCCGCAAGGCCGACAAGTTCCTGCACTTCATCGAGGACATCAAGGCCGAGATCGTCCCGGCGCAGTTGCAGAACAACGCGGGGATCGTGGGGGCGGCGATGCATGCGGCGGGGGACGACTAGGGCGGCGGGGGACGACTGGGGCAGGGGTCCCCGGGGCCCGGGTGGCGGGATCTGGGCGGTACCCGATCGGCGTGGGTGCCAGGCGGCCGGAGTCCGAGGGCCGGGGTTCGGGCTCGGGGGACGAAGCCCGGGGGACGAAGCCCGGGGTCCGGGGTCCGGGGTCCGAGGTCTGAGGTCTGAGGTCCGGAGTTCGGTGGGCGTCGGTTGCGAGGCGGGGAGTCTGCGAAGGCCAGGGAACTCCGCTGGGACCTGCGCGAAGAAGCGGCGGCGTCGGCCGCCGAGCACGCGGGTTCGGACGGCGCGGTCGACGCGGCACGTTCCTCGGATCGGGCTCCGCTCCCCGGACCGCCCGCCCAGGACCGGTACTGGTGGAACCACCGTGCCCCGGAACCGGCTCCAGAACCACCCCCTGGACCCCCGGACCACCCTTCAGAAACCAGCCCCGCGGGACCGCCCGACCGTCACGCGCGTCGGCGCCGGTTCAGCAGGCGGATCCTGCGGACCGTCGCGATCAGCCCCGCGACGAGCGTGCCGCCGTAGAGCCAGCCGGCCTGGGTGGCGAGGCCGGTGACAAGGCCCATCAGGCGGTTGCCGAGGCCGCCGCTGCCGTCGGCGACCGGGAACAGGCCGACGGCGAAGGCGATCGGTACGACGACCGGCGCGGTCAGCAGGTCACCCCGCCGGATCCAGACCGCGGTCAGCACGCACACCGGCAGGAACAGCACGCCGTACACGGTCAGCGACGCCCCGAAAAGCACCTGGTCGAGAAGCCCGAGCACGAACATCACGGCCGCGCAGAACAGACCGCCGCCGAGCCCGGTGAGCCGAGGGTTCGGCAGCCGGCGCCCGGTCGGGGCCGCCGTAGGACCCGGGCGTCGTACGGCCGCCGGACGGCGCTGCGCGGTGCCGCGTGCCTGCGGTCCCGGGCGGGGGGTGCGGGCCGGGCCGCCGTTCGGGCCCCGGCCCGCCTGCGGGGGCAGGGGCGGGGCCCCGCGTCTTGCGCCGGGCTGTGGGGGTCGTGTCCTGTGTTGCTCCACTGGACCAACTTAGGTCGGTTTATGTGCCGAATGGGCCCTGGGACACGCCGATGAGCAGAGCTTGGCCAGGTGTTCGACGCGAAGCCGGGACGGGGCGGGTCACGCCGTAGACTGGTGGATCGGCCCCGGGACCCAGTCCCCGTAGGTCCCCTCCATCGCTCTCACGCCTCTCACGTACGGGAAGTCGCAACGTGTCGCTCACGATCGGAATCGTCGGACTGCCGAATGTCGGCAAGTCGACCCTGTTCAACGCCCTGACCAAGAACGACGTGCTGGCGGCCAACTACCCGTTCGCCACGATCGAGCCGAACGTCGGCGTGGTCGGCGTCCCCGACCCGCGCCTGACGAAACTGGCCGAGATCTTCTCCTCGCAGAAGATCCTCCCGGCGACCGTCGACTTCGTCGACATCGCGGGCATCGTGAAGGGCGCTTCCGAGGGCGAGGGCCTGGGCAACAAGTTCCTCGCGAACATCCGTGAGTCCGACGCGATCTGCCAGGTCATCCGCGCCTTCAAGGACGAGAACGTCGTCCACGTCGACGGCAAGGTCTCGCCCAAGGACGACATCGAGACGATCAACACCGAGCTGATCCTCGCCGACCTGCAGACCATCGAGAAGGTCCTGCCGCGCCTCCAGCGGGAGTCGCGCATCAAGAAGGACATCGGCCCGAAGGTCGCGGCGGTCGAGGCGGCGCAGGAGATCCTGGAGAAGGGCGACACCCTCTTCTCGCAGGGCATCGTCCAGGGCTCGGGCAAGGAGGAACTCCTCCACGACCTGCACCTGTTGACGACCAAGCCCTTCCTCTACGTCTTCAACGTCGACGAGGACGAGCTGGTGGACGAGGACTTCAAGACCGAACAGCGTGCCCTGGTCGCCCCCGCCGAGGCGATCTTCCTCAACGCCAAGCTGGAGGCGGACCTCGCCGAGCTCGACGAGGAGGAAGCGATGGAGCTCCTGGAGTCGGTCGGCGTCGAGGAGCCCGGCATGACGACCCTGGCCCGCGTCGGCTTCGACACCCTCGGCCTGCAGACCTACCTCACGGCAGGCCCCAAGGAATCCCGCGCCTGGACCATCAAGAAGGGCGCCACCGCCCCCGAGGCCGCCGGCGTCATCCACACCGACTTCCAGAAGGGCTTCATCAAGGCGGAGGTCATCTCCTTCGCCGACCTGGTGGAGACGGGGTCTGTGGCAGAGGCCCGGGCCAAGGGGAAGGCGCGCATGGAGGGCAAGGAGTATGTGATGCAGGACGGGGATGTGGTGGAGTTCCGCTTCAACAACTGAACTCCACCACATCAACGACGTGGTGGAGTTCAGTTCAAAAGTGCAGATGGCTGACGGGGCCGGAACGAGTTGGTTCCGGCCCCGTCAGCCATCTCGCTGGACCTCCAGCCCTGGGGCGTATATCTCTCTGAAATTGAAGGACGGCGTGGCGCCTTCGTTGTCAGGAACCCCCGGACCTGAGCAGGCTTAAAAGGTGCGCCGGACTCATCATGTTGGGGCTCGGGTAGCGACGCTGCTCGCTAAAACCAACAGGCTCAAGAGTCGTCGGTTGCCTGCCTGGTGAGTCTGATGACGTTCATCCTGGGTGCATGACTGAGTCCGAACTTTGTCGGCGTCGCGCGGCATGCCGCGGAGCAACGTGGTGACGCGACGCGGCATCTTCGACCACCTGCGTGGCGTGGGCGGTCTCTGGCGGGGGCGTCTCGATGAGACGGACTTTCCGCGGGCGGTACTCATGAGTTCGTCGCCTGGCTCGCCCCCGCGTAGCCGCTGGCTGTCCGACTCGGTCGGCTTGGTCATCACCGAGGCCATCCACCAGCACGTCCTCAGGATCCCGAGATCGGCCTGGACTCGGCCACCGAATCGGACGGCGAGTTCAGCGACGGGGCCTGTGCCGCGGGACTCACCGGCGGCATCCTTATCGGGTAGCTGAAGGGCCTGCGGCTGATCGTCCGCAGACCCTATCCCGGTGCCCAGTTGAGGATCGCAGAAGCCGACGGCATGCGGCTCACCTGCTTCGCCACCAAAGACTGCTGGTCGGCCCACCGCCGAACTCTAACTTTGCCACCGGCTGTGGTCCCGAGCCGAGGACCGCATCCGGGCTGCCCGCGCGACGGGCCTGCGAAGCCTGCCACTGTACGACACCGCACAGAACAAGTTTTGGCTGGAGATCGTTCAGAGCCTCTCGACCTGCCGAACTGGATGCCCGCGCTCACTCTGACCGGCAGAACACGCCTCTGGGAACCTCGTCGCCTCCGAGTCCGCATGTTCTCTGCGGCCGCCCAGCTCGTCACCACCGCCAGCGTCGTACATTCCGCCTCGCCCATCACTGGCCCTAGAGAGGGGAGATCACCCCTGCTCTCGCACGGCTCGTACTTCTGCCAAACCCTGGCTGACCAGCAGCCTGCCTACTCCTTCGAGCAGTACCACTGTCACCCGGAGCAGTGGAATCCGGCGCCCACCCCACGCGACACTCGGTCCGCCGACCTGCCCGGAAGCAGCAGCCGAAAGTGAAAACGGTCCACCGACTCAGTCGGCGGACCGTCAAGAAGGATCAAGGCGAGCCATCTGCGAAGCGATGGGCAACGGAGTAGCGGGATTTGGCCATCTAGCTGAAGATTTGCGCGAAAACCAAGACATCTGGAACAGCGCACTTCTAGAATCACACTTCACGGGGCGAGAGGAAGTAGTGCGTTGCTGTCGGCTGGAATGTTTCGAGGTATCACGGATCTGAGTGGACGCCTGCTCGAGGTCTACAAAATGAAGCGGGATGGTACCTACTTCGATCAACAGCAGTTTGCACACCTATTGCGGGAGAACGAGGCGGCAGCTGCTGAAGTCAGAAATGCCGAACGCGAAGAGCGTGCTGCAACTGTCCGGGCAGAAGAAGCGAGTCGCAGTAACCGGTATGAGGTGGATCGGGACTGGCGACAAGCGCAGATCAGCATTCAGGTTAAAACAGCTCAGGACAAGATCGATCGAGATATCGAAAATTCACCCTTCTCTTGCACTGCTCAGGAACTCCGGGAATGGGTCTGCGAGGCAACTAATGACGGATCACGGCCAGTACTCCTAGTTGCTCCATTCTTTCACGATGAACTTAACAGAGAAGGGAACGATGATGGCCCTCATGCTTTCAGAGTAGCCATTCGTCGGGCCTGGGTGAACTCTCAGTGGGCAGCTGACGTTGGCTCTATGGATGGCACAATGAAGAGGCCATTAAGGCAGACTGATCTCGATGTTGCGCTCCTCCAAAGGGCTCTTAGTGACCTGCCAGTAATACTTGTATATGGAGACGTTCAAGCAGGTAAGAGAGTGTGGCCTAGTCTTACGGCTTGGAATATAGTGGATTCTAGTAATCAATCTATTCAAGTAAACTTTCCACCTTTGACGCTTCCGCAGAATAGCGCGGATGAGGAAGTTAAGCGAGCAAACCGACTCGCTTTTGAGGACGAGCTTGGATATTCAACAGCTCTCACCATCGGCCTGCTGGGCGAGTGGTTCCACCTGGCTAATTACGGTAGGTCGCCCTATATCCATAGGACGCTTCCGGAAAATATGGGACTGGAACGGCGAGCTATGGTACTGGGCTTGATTTCGGCCTACGAGGTTGCGATTCAGAGAAGGAGGGTCGAAGGAGTCACTGGACGTATCGAACAAGCAGTCCTGTGTAGGGATGCTCAATTCGTGGATGAGGCTAGAAATTTCGCTCTCAACGCAATGAATATCTGCGAAAACTCCGACACCTCGGTCATTGGCACATCTAAAGCTCGGCTTCTCCTTGATGTACTCAGGGAAGTAGGTGATGCATCGCAAGTAGCCAGGGCATCCAGGCTCCTTGAGATGATTGCTTACCGGTCAACTATGCGATCTTTGGGGTGGTGACGTCTTGTGAAAAAGCAGAAGGTCGCAGTTGCGGTGGACTTCGGCACTCATGGCACTGGGTATGCATGGACGATCGTTGATGAGGTTAGGGATGGGAGTCAGCGTCGGGAAATTCACCCGAGGATGCACTGGCCTTCGCATCCAATTCCATACCCGAAGAATCTAACTGCACTCTTGTTTGACGAGAGTGGCGATTTGCAGGCTTGGGGCTATGATGCCCGCCGCCGTTTCAACTCCCGATCTGCAGGTGACAAAAGTCGCTACGTGAGCGCTTTCAAGATGTCCCTAGCTCCGATGACTGAGGGAGCAGCCGATAAGCCGGAACTTCCATCCGAGTTGATTTCTCCGGATGACACAAAGAGGCTGATTACTCTATATCTCGAGAAGATTTATGAAGAAGTACTCGACGAGGTTAAAAGGAGCGGTTTTTCGGAAGACGAGATCCGTTGGTGCGTCACGGTTCCCGCTATTTGGGGTGACTATGAGAAGCAATTGATGCGTGAAGCAGCTGAAGCTGCTGGTTTCCCGAACGAGTCTAAGCGTCTATTGCTGGCTTACGAGCCTGAAGTGGCAGCCCATTATGCGCGGGTTTCTGGGGTGCGTACAGCAAAGCTTACAGGAAAGCGCGCAAGTCTCTTGTCTCCGGGATCGCGATTCGTGGTCGCGGATTGTGGAGGCGGAACCGTCGACATCACTGCTTATCGCGCAATATCGGGCGACAGTTTAGAGGAGATCGGTCGTGAGTGCGGAGGGAAATTTGGTTCCGAGTACATCAACCGCGCATTCGTTGAGAACATTCTCGTGCCACGCTTTGGGTCATTTGAAGCGTTTGAGCGGATCAGGGAACGGCAACCCACAGTAATAATTGATCTGATCGATGAGTGGGAAAGAGCAAAGCTTCACTTCACCGTGGGGCAGACTGAAGAGATCAATATACAGATCCCTTTGGCACTCGATCGCTGCCTCGATGAAGATTCTCGCGCTGCACTGTCGAAAGTTCAGGAAGGATTCACGGACGCCATTGTTGTATCTCCTGATGAAGCTCGTCAGGCATTCGAGGCCGTCGTTCCCGGTGTTCTCGGTTTGGTTGATAAGCAACTGGAAGAGATGAAACGTCAGAGACGGAATACACCGGGCAAGGAGCTAGTCGTGCTCGTCGGAGGCTTCGGGAACTCCCCGTACCTTCGGCGCCGGCTCGAGGAACATCTAGACGGACGCGCAGACGTAATTGTTCCGCCTGATCCTCAGGTGGCTGTTCTCTATGGAGCTGTCTATTTCGCTTGTAATCCACAAGTTCGTGCGCGGCGAGCTCGTCTCACGTACGGATGCAATACAAGTAATACGTTTCGTCCGCAATTTGATCCGGAAAATTTCAGGTTTACTGGTCCTGACGGGACAGATAGATGTAAAAATCGATTCTGCGTTTTCGTTACTGTAGGACAGACGGTAAGGGTGGACGAGGTGGTGGAGCACTCGCTAGCGCCAGTCTGGGATACGCAGAAAGAAATTCAGATTGACGTGTATGGCACGCTCAGGGGGTATCCGCAGTATGTCACGGAAAGTAACTGCCAGAAGATAGGGAGTGTTACTGTCGACCTATCTAGTGTAATGCACCTTGCTCATGGAAAACGTGGCGTCAATGTGATGATGCAGTTTGGGGAAACAGAGATTAAGGTAACTGCTACGGTTAAAGAGACCGGAGAGTCGGTGCAAGCTGACTTGGACTTTGTTCCGCTGTCCTGAATGAATGGAAATTCTGTGACTGATGCTGCTGAGATCGAAGGCTACGAAGCTATCTCGATTAGTGAGATAGGGCGGTCTGGAGTGGATGAGCCTGACGAGGAGATCGAGCGAAGCATTTCAGAGCTTGAAAGGGAAGTGTGCTCGCTTCGAGAGACGCTCCAGGAAGTGCAAGGAGAGATGGCCAAGCTCCGGGCTTCAGTGGCGGATGTGGATGTTCGAATTGATGGTATTTTATCGCAGTGGACGCGCCACCGGGACGATCTTGATGATCTTCAATCTGAGGGACACCGTCTCTTGGCTGAGAAATACGCGGGATTTGTTGAGCAAGTGTTGTTCGGGTTGGCGCGCAGGTCTTTGGCTCTGACTCCGCAAGGGGACTTCGGGGAATCGATTTCTCGCGTAGTCCAGAGGCTCTGCCTTGAGATTTTTGGCCGAGTTCGGCCTAGTGAGGCTCGAATTCGGCGTATCGTGAAGGCTAAGTCGAGTGATGCCTTGGCTGCACATGTGAATAACGCCTTCAGGCAAGGTGTTGCTTTGTTGAGTGAGGTTAATTCCATGAAGGATAGGCCATTTTGGGACTTTGAGTTCTTTGAGGGTGATCCGATAAACGCTGAACGCCAGCGTGTGTGGGGAAAGTCTGACCCCGAGACGCCAGTGCTTTACGTTGTTTCTCCGGCGTATGTCGCCGGTGGAGTTAGGTATTGCTTGCAGCGAGTTGTAACAGCCGAGCGCACGTAGCAGATGGCACGTTTTTCTATGCGTGGGCAGCAGAGGCGCGCGCGGTATTTTGGTCTGCTTGGTGCGTGGGCGTGGCACCTCGGTCTGGAATCTATAGGGCCTTTCGCGCTGCCTGCTGCACTACCTCGAACGACCGCAGCGTTGCCTCGGTTGCGCAGGTTTCGGATGCTCGGGCCTTGGGCGCCACCGGCCGCCCACCGTGTGAGGCCGCTATGTTGGATCTCCACTTCTCGAAGTCCTCACGTCAGCGCGTGTAGACGAGGTAGGTGGAGTTCTCTACGCTCCATGATCCGGGTGGAAGACCGTGCCCGCCGACACATCATCGCTGATCCTTCCTGCCCCTGATCAGCTCCGCGAGCATCTCGAGGTCGTATCCGACAGGGTGCCGCGACTGCTGAAGCGGCTGCCCGAGGTGCCCGACCCGCGAGACCCATGCGGCGTACGGCACGCTCTGTCCGCCGTGCTTGCGCTGACCGCGTGCGCGGTGCCGACGGGGGTGACCTCGTTGTTGGCTGTCAGCGAGTGGATTGCCGATGCCCCGCCGGACATCGTGCGCGGCCTCTCGGCGGACGGAAGAAGCCTGCACGGCGCGGTCAAAGCGAGGACTGCAAGATCCACCTAATCGCCTACTGGAACACACCACCGACCTGGTCCTGGCCCAGCTGGATGCCGACGAGAACACGAATGAGATCACCTGCTTCCAGCTGTTGCTGGACCTGGCGGGACCCGTCGTCACCAGCGACGTGGTGCTCACCCAGCGCGAGCACGCCGACTGCCTTCTCGGCCGGGGTGCCCACTGCATCGTGATCGTCAAAGGCAACCAGAAGAAGCTGCGCCGCCAGCTGGCCCCCTTCCCTGGAAAGACATCCCGCTTCAGGGACGCACCCGGGGCATCGGGCCAAGGTCGCTCGGAGATCCGCCGGATCAACGCCGCCACCGTCACCAGCCTTCTCTTTCTTGGGGCCCGCCAGGCTGTTCAGATCAAGCGCCGCCGCACCGACCGCCCCCGCGGCCCAACTCGGCCGCGACCACTGGAGGATCGAGGCTCTGCACCAATGGTTCCTCCGTAGAGTCAGGTAGCCGCGGCTGTCTCCGCCTCGGCCAGCTTCGGCTCCCCTCATGGGCCGGTCGTCGGAGATCGCCGGTTGCTAGACGGCGCGGATGACAGGGGCGGGTTTGATGTCCTGGGCGTCGATGAGGGCGCGGATGTCGTTCGGGTCCGAGGTCCAAATGATGGCGCCGAGGCTGGCTGCCATGGTCGCGACGGTGGCGTTGACGATGTCGGAGGTGCCGGCCTTGCCACAGAGGATGCCTGCGGTTTTGGCGGTTTCGAGGCCGACGGGTACCACGTGGCACCCGGCGAGGAACTTGCCGAGTCGGACCTGACGGCGGGAGTCCCGCCATGCCTGGCTGACGACGACGGACGGTACGTGGATGTCGCGGCCGTCTTCGAGGGCCAGGCTGTGGCGGACCCACATGCGCCGGTCGTCGTTGTCGATGGCGATGAGTACCCCGGCGTCGTACAGGTAGGGGATGTTCACGCGGCCGAGGCTCCCGAGCTGCTGAGGTACTCGGCGTCGGCGGCGGCCAGGTCTGCGCGGGCGGTGGCGAGCTCTTCCGGGGTGAAGGCGCCGTGTTCGGCCTGCCACTCCTGGATGACGGCGCGGCCGGCCCGCAGGCGCAGCTCGCGTTCGGCTGCTCCGGCGACGAGGCGGGAGAGCGGGATGCCTTCTTCCTCGGCGGCTCCGGCCAGGGCTTCGACCAGAGATTCGTCGAGAGTGATAGTCACCTTCTTGGTAGCCATACATCAACCATAGCGCGGTATGGCCTTCGATGTTGATGCGCGGATCGCGGTGGGGAGCGCGGAGGGCGTAAGCGCATCCAGCGAGGAGGGACTCGCCGACTCGATGACCCGCGGGGCTACGAGTGAGGCTGGGCCCACATTCGCCGGAAAGGGCGGATTGCTGATGAATGTCTTGCTCGGCCGTGAGGTGGAGGTGCACGGTTTCGAGCACGGGCCGGGCGACGGATCGGGGCTTGGGTGGCGAGCGTTTTCCAGAAGTGCAAGAGGGATGTCCGGGACCGGAACTTCCCCTGTGATCGTCCGCGGTGTCGGCATGGGTGGACGGTGCGGTATCGGGAACCGGGCGGTAGGCGCGGGCGACAGAGGGAGAGGTCATTTCCCCGTCGGGTGGGCTCGGATGGTGCGGACGCTTTCGCCGACAAGGTCGAGAACGACAAGAAGTCGGACGTCCGTTTCGATCCTGCGCGTGGGCTTGTGCCGTTGCGGGTCTGGGCTCGGGAGTGGCTGGAGCGGCGGGTTATCGGCGAGTCGACGCGCCGCAACTACGAAGGGTTCATCCGTAACCATCTTCTGCCGAGTCTGGGGCGGAGGATGCTGGCCGGGCTGGCGCGGCGCGACTTCGAGGAGTTCGCCAAGGACGTGCATGCCTCCGGTGCGGGGTTGGCGGTCTCCACGCTCAATGACCGGATGGTGATGGTGGCCGCCATGCTGGAGGCGGCTGTTATCGACAAGCGCATCCTGGACAATCCCGCACGGGGCGTCCGGATGTCCAGAGTGGGCCCGCTTGAGGTGGACGAGGACGAGATCCCCACGCCGGGCGAGGTCGATCTGATCGCCCAGCACATCGCACCGCAGTACAGGCTCACCGTCTACCTGCAGTCGGGCACTGGCCAGCGACCCAGTGAGGCCCTGGCTTTTTCCAGCGAATGCCGGCGGGCTGGCTTCGTCAGAATCCGCTGGCAGGTCAGCGCCAAGGCTCACCGTGCCGACTGCCGCACGGCTTTCGTGCCCTGCAAGAACCGGGTGGAGGGCGAGTACCGAGACGTTCCGACTGCCCCGTTCGTCGATCAGGAAATTGACGCCCACCTATCGTGGTGTGCACCGGTGCCCGTGGTCTTCACAGGTCAGAGGGGCAAGCGGCTGAGGCTTGAAGTGTTCTTCGCCCCGCGTCAGTGCGGCAAGGGCACGATGCCCACCGCCTCCACCTACGGGTACCACTTCAAGAAGGCGTGCCGGTTGGCCGGCCTGATCGACGTGGACGGCAAGGCGAAGTACACGCCTCGCAGCCTGCGGCACTTCTTCGCCTCGATCGCCTTGGCCCATGGCGTGCCGATCCACGAGGTCTCGCGCTGGCTGGGTCACCGGTCGGTCAAGACCACGATCGACATCTACGGACATCTCGTACCTCGTGCCTGGCATCGCTGCAGGGAGGTTCTGCAGAACGCCATGCGACCCGCGCTCCTGGACGCGGCGGTCCAGTCTCCGGAGTAGGTAAGACCAGGTGCTTGCACACAGGCCGCGTAGCGGGAGGGGCCCAAGGGGCGCCCGAGCTGCATGGTGTTGGGATAGAGCTCCCGTGCTGAGATCGTGCTGGGATGGCCCCCTCCAGAACCCCGTTTCCGCAGGTGGCAGCTGCGTACTTCGGATTCCGGTTCAACGTGTAGTCGAAGCCACGGCATCGGCGTCCTGATCCGGCAGATGCTCAAGCCGGATGGGTCGCCCGGGTTCAGGGCCGGCCCCGTCGCTGAGCCGTCGATTCCGGTACCGGCTGTCGCGGTGGGGGCACGTGAGCGGGTTTCCGGAGTATGACCTCCGTGTAGACGTCTGGCCGGAATCACCACTTCGCCCTGACGTTCGGCAGCTCGGCGGCTACTGTCCTGGGCCGTGGAGGAAAGTGGACCAGAGACCCTCCGGTTCTCCCTGCTCGGCCCGCTGCGGGCCTGGCGGGGTTCCGTCGAGTTGGCGCTCGGGTCCCCTCAGCAGCGTGCCGTGCTCGCGATGCTGCTGCTGAGCCGGGGGCGGGTGGTCGGTGTGGCCGATCTCGTGGACGGGGTCTGGGGCGCGCGGCCGCCTCGGGGCGCTGTCGCGATGGTGCGCACCTATGTCTCCCGCCTCCGCAAGCTGTTCGAACCCGAGCGGACGCCGGGGCGGCCGTCCGCGCTCCTGGTCTCCCTCGGGGACGGATACGCCCTGCGGACCGACAGGGTCTCCAGCGACCTGGCCGAGTTCGAGGAGGCGGTGGTGCGGGCGGAGCGCCGCCGGGCCGCCGGTGACAGGCCCGGCGCGGTCCGGTCACTGCGTACCGTGCTGGCCGCCGGGGACGGTGCGGCACTGGCCGGTGTGCCCGGTCCGTACGCCGAAGCCGCGCGGACCGATCTGGCCGAACGGCGGCTGGGCGCCTTGGAGTTGGGGCTGTCCATGGAGCTGGAGCTGGGCCGGCACGAGGCGGTGGTGCCGGAACTGCTGGCGCTGCGCGACGCGCATCCGCTGCGTGAGGCCGTGAGCGAGCTGCTGCTGACCGCCCTGTACCGGTGCGGGCGGCAGGCCGAGGCGCTGGAGGCCTACGCGAGGACGCGCCGGACGCTGGTCGACGAACTGGGCATCGAGCCTGGCCCGTCCTTACGTGCCGTACACGCACGCCTTCTGGCCGGGGACCCCGCGCTCGCTCGGCCGACACCCCACGAACCGACCGGTGAGACGCATACCCCGCACAGTCCCGGCGCCGAGTCTGGTCCGGAATGGGACGCCTACGCCCCGTACGGTCCCGGGGCCGTTCGTTCTCCGGAGCCGGATGCCCACGCCCCGCGCAGTCCGGGTTCCGTTCCTTTTCCGGAACCGGACACTCACGTCCCGTACGGTCCCGGGGCCGTTCGTTCTCCGGAGCCGGATGCCCACGCCCCGCGCAGTCCGGGTTCCGTTCCTTTTCCGGAACCGGACGCCCACGTCCCGTACGGTCCCGGTGCCGTTCGTTCTCCGGAGCCGGATGCCCACGCCCCGCGCAGTCCGGGCTCCGTTCCACTCCCCGAACCGCACACCCACGCCCCGCACAGCCCCGGCGCCGATCCCCCTCCGGAACCAGACACCCACGCCCCGGTCCGCCGGACCAGGGCCGTGAGGCCCGCTCAACTCCCTGCCGATCTCCCCCTGTTCACCGGTCGTCGTGCCGAACTCGACTACGTCGCCGCGCTGTTCCCCGAGGGCGACGGTCCGCCCGGTAGCGCGGTTGTCGGTGTTGTCGACGGAATGGCGGGGACCGGCAAGACTGCTCTCGCCGTGCACTGGGCCCATCGGATCGCCCATCGCTTCCCCGACGGGAGCCTCTACGTCAACCTTCGCGGCTACGATCCGCACGGCTCCCGGATGCTTCCCGGCTCGGCGATCGAGATGTTTCTCGTGGCGCTCGGTGTGGCCCCGCAGGCCGTCCCGGAGGGGCTCGACGCGCAGGCCGCTCTGTATCGCAGTGTGCTCGCCGAGCGGCGTGTCCTGATCGTGCTGGACAACGCGCGGGACGCCGAGCAGGTGCGGCCGCTGCTGCCCGGTACACCCGGCAGCCTCGTCATCGTCACCAGCCGGAGTCGGCTCGGCGGCCTGGTCGCCGGGCACGGGGCACATCCGCTCACGCTGGGCCTGTTGAGCGCCGGGGAATCGTACGAGTTACTGTCCCGGCGGCTGGGCGCCGCCCGCGTCGACGCCGAACCGGAGGCCGTCGCCGCGATCGCCGATCTGTGCGCCCGGCTGCCGCTCGCCCTGGCCATCGTGGCGGCCCGCGCCGCCCACCATCCCGGCTTCCGGCTCGCCGACGTCGTAGCGGAACTCGGGTACCACCACGGCAGCCTCGACGCGTTCGTCGGCGACGACGTCGGGACCGACGCCCGTGCCGTGTTCTCCTGGTCGTACCAGGCACTGTCGCCCGAGGCGGCCGGACTCTTCCGCCGTCTCGCCCTGCATCCCGGCCCCGACATCACCACCGCCGCGGCCACCGCGCTGACCGGCGCGCCACCACGTCGGGTCCGCGCCCTGCTGACCGAGCTCACCGGGGCGAGCCTGCTCATCGAACGCGCCCCGGGCCGGTTCGTCTTCCACGACCTGCTGCGCGCCTACTCCGGCGA
The DNA here is from genome assembly GCF_000716435.1 of Streptomyces xylophagus. GTDB lineage: Bacteria > Actinomycetota > Actinomycetes > Streptomycetales > Streptomycetaceae > Streptomyces > Streptomyces xylophagus. The sequence continues at coordinate 55,549 of NZ_JNWO01000031.1, read as the reverse complement.
ACTCGCCGAGATCGAGGACAGCGAGAGCACCCGCGGCGCGGCGCTGCTGAGGATGCACGACCACTTCCTGCGCACCGCCCACCACGCCTCCTCGGTCCTGGATCCGTTCCGCGAAACGATCGCCCTGCCGCCGAGCACAACGGGCAGCGAGCCCCTTCGGTTCAACGACCGGGCGCAGGCGACCGCCTGGCTGCGCACGGAGCGGTACGTCCTGCGTGCGATCGTCGAACACGCCGCCGCCCACGGTTACGACGAGCATGTCTGGCGCACCGCCGCGGCCCTGGACGTCTACTTCAACCGGCTCGGTTTCTGGCACGACCTGCTGAAGATCAACAGCGCGGCGCTGGGAGCGGCACAGAAGCTCGGCGATCCCCTCGGCCAGGCGTACTCCCTGTGCGGTCTGGGCGTGGCCCACTCCCAACTCAACCACGCGGAGCCCGCGTTGGGGTGCCTCGAACGTGCGCTGGAGCTGTTCCGCGACGTCGGCGACCCGTTCGGCCAGGCCCGGGTCCACCGCGGCCTCGCCTACCTGGGCAACCGGACGGACCGGCGCACCGCAGCCCTCGACCACTACGCACAGGCCCGCGCGCTGTTGCGGGCCGAGGGCGACCGCAACGGCGAAGCCGGTGTGCTCAACCAGGTCGCCTGGACGTACATCCTGATCGGCGACCACGAGAAAGCCCTCGACTGCTGTCGCGAGAGCCTCCTCCTCTACGACGAGATGGGCGACCCCTACGGAGCGGCCTCGACGCAGGACACCATCGGTTACGCCTACCACCACCTCGGCCGGTACGCCGAGGCCGTCGGGCAGTTCGAGCGGTCGGCGCAGCTGTTCGCCGCGATCGGTGACCGCTATCTCGAAGCCGACGTCCTGTGTCACCTCGCCGACACCCACCGCGCCACCGGCGACCGGGACGCGGCCCGCGAGGCGCTGCGGTCGGCACTCGCGCTGCTGGAGGAGATGGGCCACCCGGACGCCGAGGACGTCGGCGAGACCCTGCGCGCACTGGACACCGACGAGCCGGAGCCGGACGCGCCGACAGGGGGTTGACGCCTGCACGGATCCGGCCCGTTCGATCAACAGGCCACGTCCGTCTCCTCTCCCCGCATGTCCTCGTGCATGTCCTCGCGCACCTTCTCCACCACGTCCTCCACCACGACTCCGTGTTCCCGCAGCGCGAGGCGGAGGCTGCGCAGGGCGTAGTACACGCGGGACTTCACGGTGCCCCGCGGAATCCCCAGGTCCTCAGCGGCCTGCTGGGTGGTGCGGTCCGCGAAGAACGTCGCCCGGAGCACCTCGCGGTGCGCGGGCGTGAGCATCTGCAGGGCCTCGTGCAGCACCATGGACGACAGCATCCGTTCGATGTCGTCCACCTCGGCGCACATGTCGCCCAGCCAGTCGGTGCCGCTGATCTCCAACGGGCGTGCCAGCCGGGTCCGGTGCGCGTCGATGACGAGGTTGCGGGCGACCCGGAACATCCAGGGGCGTACGGCCATTCCCTCGTCGTCGGTCAGGTTTCCGTTGTTCCAGCAGCGCAGCAGCGTCTCCTGGAGGACGTCCTCCGCGCGGTGCGTGTCCCAGTCCAGCATGCGCAGCACGTACGAGTAGAGGGCCGGGCCGTGTTCCAGATAGAGGTCGCGCAGCGCCCGTTCCTCGGGCGAGACCGCGCTCGCCGATCCGATGGCCGTCACGTTCATGGAAGTGCTCCTGCTTCTAGGGTTGACCGGCCCCGGCCGATTGCCGGCCGGGGCGGGGCTCCTGGGGAAGGGAGTGTTCCGAGGGACGGTCCACGTCCGTTTGACGCCTGGTGTACGAGGCGATTGACGGGCCGGTCAGCGCAGGTGCGCCGGAGTGCGCGCGGTCGCGCACGAGGGTTCAGGCGTACGCCCCCTCCAGCGCCTTCACGTACCTGTGGACCTGTTCGGCGAGTTCGGTGTGGCCGGGCGGCAGCGGACCCCGACGGTTCAACATGCCCCACATGTGCAGCAGTTCGCGTCCATGGGCGACGGCGACCCGGGAGTCGTCGAGCTGCTGCCAGGCCGCCGCCGCCCGCGCCACGTCCGTCGGCGCCCGCTCGTCCCCGGCCCCGCACCGGATCCGGGCCACGGCCAGCGCCAGTACGACGGCCTCGCGATGGTCGCCGCGCAGGTACGCGAGGTACGCCTCCACGGCCCGCGCCTCCACCGCGTGCGGATGCTCGGCGCCCACCGAACCGGTCAGGCTCTCGCGCAGCGCGGTCGCCCTGGCGAACGCCTCGTCGAGCCGGCCGGCGATCCCCAACGCGTTGATACGGCCGATCTGTTCGGAGAGTCCGCCGGGGGGCAGGCCGACGGCGGGGACGAGTTCCTGCGCTGCGGTACGGGTGGCGGCTGTGGCGCGGGCGCGAGCGACCGCGGTGGCGATGGCGGAGGTCGCGGACGCGGCGGCGGGGGGCGGGGTGACGGGGGGCGGGGGAGCGACGTCGGGGGCCGGCTCGAAGGCCGGCTCGGGTTCCGGCTGGGATGCCGACCGCGGTTCGGGTTCCGGTGCTTCCCCGGATTCGTACGCGAGGACGTGGCTGGAGCCGTCCGGCAGTACCCGGAGGACGAAGTGGGCCGTGCCGGGGCCGTCGCCGACCGTGGCATCCACGGCCGCACCGGACTCCTCGGCGTACCGGTGCAACTGGTCGAGCACGGCCTCGTGCACGGACTGGCCGGGGGCGGGGACGAGCGGGTCGCCGTTGATCTCGGCGAGGCCCTCGTCGGAGACGTACACCTTGAAGCGGTTCATGCCTGTCCTCCTCGTACGGCAGGTCTGGTGGAGGCGGGGGTGTGTCAGTTCGTGTGTGTCGGCGTCGGCGTCGGGGTGGGCGTGACGCCGGGGGTGGCGCCCGAGGGCGGGGCGGCGATGCCCTGGTACTTGGCGAACTGGGCGCGGATGGCGAGGACGTAGCTCAGGGCGTCGTTCGACTGCGGGACGCCCTTGGCCGCCTTCACGGCGTCCATCCCGATGGCGTAGCCGGCCAGGGCGAGGTCCAGGACGCTGTTGGTGGTGTTGCCGTCCTTGTCGGTGGTCTTCACGACCGTGCCGTTGTCGAGCAACGTCTGTCCCTGGCCCGCCAGATCGCACATGTAGCGGCCCAGGGCCATGATCGAGTCCTTGTTGTCCGTCGCCTGCGTCTTGCCGTTGCCGTCGTCGTCCTTGCCGTACTTGCCGAAGATGTCCGGCGTCAGCTGTGAGATGCCCGTCTCGCCGCGCGGGCCGACCAGGGTCGAGTTGAAGCCGGACGCCTTCTCCAGCTGGGAGGCGATGACGATCGGGCCGATCGCGTCGCACTGCTCGCCGGCCTTCTCGATGGGGTCCACCAGGTCCGCGGGGACGGTGGCGGTGTCCAACTCGCCCTTCCCGTCGCCCTGGAGGATGACCATCATCTGGTTCGCGGTGTCGTTGTCGCTGCTGTAGTCGTCGGCGCTGCCGCCGCCTCCTCCGAAGAGCAGGATCAGCGCGATGAGCGGGGCCAGCAGGACCCCGAGCCCGCCGAAGATGATGATCAACGGCACGGCGCCCGCCACGGCGAGCGGGATCATCACGCAGCCGCCCACGCCGGCGCCGGCCACGCCGTACATGACGGCCTTCGAGCCCGCGCCGTCCTCGCTCTCTCCCGCACCCATCCGCGTCCTCCGCCTTCTTCGACTCGTCTTGAACCGCTGTGGCCACATGGCCCGTTGTGCTGTCCGACAGACCCGGTAGATCGAAACGGGCCCCGGGGCGAAGAAGTTCAAAACAGTGGAAACCCGGATGAGCCAGAGCAGCGGAAGCACGAGCCAGGAGGGGGGCGGGAAAAACATCATGGGCACTCCTTCGGCACCACAGCCGGTCCCGCAGTCATGGGTACGGGGACCCAAGTCCACGCAGTCGGCACGCCCGGCGACGGACGACGGCACGGCCGCCTCCGTCGGACATCCCGCACCGGCCGGATACCAGGCCCCCGTCGGGCAGACGGCGTACTCCCCGCACCAGGGCTTCGGCGGCGGGCTGCCGTCCGCACCTGTGCGGCAGGAGGCGCCGGCACCGCGGGCGCAGGCCGTCGTACAGCCCGCGCCGCGGCCCGTCGCGCCGGCCGCTCCCCGGCCCGCGGCACCCGCCGCACGGCAGACGACCGCCCCCCGGACCAAGGCGCCCGCCCCGCGGCAGGCCGCCCCCCGGTCCAACGCCCCCGCGCGCAAGGCCACTTCGGGCCGCCCGGCGGAGCAGGGCCGGGGTCAGCCGAAGCGACCCGGGACGGCGGCGCGCGGCAGGTCGCGCGAGGACGTCGGGTGGGTCAAGGCACACGGCGGCTCCGGCGCGACCTCGCTGGCCGAGGCCCTCGGCGGCGTGGACGTGGGCGCCCGCTGGCCGGAGCCTGGGCGGGGCGAGCCGTACCGGATCGTCCTGGTCGGCCGGACCAGCGCGAGCGGACTGCGGTCCGTGTCCCAGGCGCTCGGCGCGCTCAAGGACGGCAAGGCCCCGCAGGGACTCGAACTGCTGGCCGTGGTGCTCGTCGCCGACGCCCCGGGACGGCTGCCGCTCAGTCTGCTGCGCCGCATCCGGGTCCTGCGCTCCGTCGCCCGCGTGCACCGCGTGCCGTGGATCCCCGCGTGGCGCACGGACGACCGGATGAAGTACATCCCCAGGCAACTCGTCACGCTCTCCCGGCTGGTGGGCAGCGACGTCTACGGCGAGGGGGCCGTTTCATGAGTCAACTCCTGTCCGGCGCCCTGTACTTGGCCGACGCGCCCTACGACCCGCCCATCGAAGCCGACACGATCATCAACACCCTCTCCTGGTGCGCCTCGGCCTGTGGCGTCGCCGGACTGATCATCGTCGGCATGCAGATGGCGCTCCAACTGCGCCGCGGCGACCCGGGCGAGGGCGGTGAGCACTTCCGCGGTGTCTTCTTCGTCGTCCTCGCCTGTGTGATCGCCACCACGGCCGGTCCGCTCGTCACGTTCCTCGGCGACCTGACCCTTCAAGGTCCCTGAGGCCAACAGACCTTTCAGCACTGCCGGTTCACCCTCTCGCCCACCGCTCAGGCAGGGCGCCGACTCCTCGGAGAATCCTCATGTCCGCACTGCTCTACGAAGCCTCCAACATCCTCGCCGCCACCGTTCCCCAGCCGAAGAGCGGTGCCCCCACCGAACTGACCGACAAGGTCAACCTCGTCCTCGGCATCCTCGCCTGGGCCGGCACCGCGGCCGGTGTCTGCGGTGTGCTGGTGACCGGCGCGATGATGGCCATCTCCGTCAAGCGGGGTGAGAGTTCGGAGCACATGAGCCGCCTCGGCATGGTGCTCGGCGGCTGTGTCCTGGTGGCCACGGCCGGCCCGCTCGTCCAGTTCGTCTTCAACTAGAGGGCGCGGGACAGTGGGTATCTTCAAGCGCGGGGAACGGCCGTCCGAGGAGTCCGGGCCGTACTGGAAGCAGCGCAGTTGGCAGGTATCGGCGGGGTTCCTCGCGCTGGTCGTCGTCCTGGGCGTGATCACCACGCTGACGTCCGGCTCGAGCACAGCCGACCGTGCCAAGGCGCCGGCGTCCAAAGGCCCGCTGTCCGGCACCGTCACCAAGAAGGACGGCCGTCCCGGCGGCTGCCGTACCGACGACAGCGCGGGCGACGCGATCCCCACGTCCGTGCCGAAGGACATCAGCTGGCACACACTCGGCATCGGGCGTGTGCCGGTCTCCGCCTCGGCGGGGCCGACCAGGATGCAGGGCGCCGTGTGGTGGTGCTTCGCGCACACCCCCATGGGCGCCGCGCTGGCCGCCACCGACATCCCCACCCAGATGAGCGGATCCCAGTGGCGCACCGTCACCGACCAGCAGGTGGTCGCCGGGAAGGAACGCGAACTGTTCGTGTTCCAGCGCACCACGGTGCCGGACACGGACAGTTCGAACGGCGCCACGACCACCTCGTCGTACACGGGGTTCCGGGTGACCTCGTACACCAGCAAGGCGGCGACCGTCGGGCTGTTGATCAAGAACGACCAAGGCTATGCCAAGACCACCGTCTACGTGCGCTGGAGCGGTGGCGACTGGAAGATCCAGCCCGACGGCAGCGGCGGACTGTACTCGCAGTTGGCCTCCGAGCAGAGCGCCGTCGGCTACACACTCTGGGGGGTTTGACGTGGCGGCCTGTAGCGACGGGAATCCGCTCGCGGACGCGATCACCGGGTTCTTCAGCTTTCTCGGCGACCCCGTCGGGACGGTCATCGATCTGATCGCGAAGACCATCCTCGCCGCCGCGATCGCGGTGTTCGCGGCGCTGGCCGAGAGCGTTCCGACCCTGGACGACACGACCACCTCGCACGACCTCAGCAACAAGACATCGTGGATCGTGGTCTATCTGGCCGTCGGTTCACTGCTGTTCGCGGCCGGCAGGATGGCGATCGAGCGCAGGGGCACCGCGGGCGTCACCGCGCTCAAGGGCATCATGCGCGTCGTCCTCGTCTCGGGCGCCGCCACCACCATCTGCCTGGCCGCCGCGAAGGTCGCGGACGACTACTCCACCTATCTGTTCAACAACTCCGTGCAGAAGGCGCTGGTCAACATCGGCGCTTGCGGCGACATCAGCAACATCCAGTCCTTCCTGCTGCTGATCCTCGCCTTCCTGCTGCTGCTCGCGGGGATCCTGCACACGATCCTGATGTACATCCGGCTCGGCGTCATGATGATCATGCTCGGTACCCTTCCGATGGCCGCCGCGGCCTCGATGACGGACTGGGGCGCCGGCTGGTGGCGCAAGCACATCGGCTGGATGATCGCCTGGCTGCTCTACAAGCCCGCGGTCGCCCTCGTGCTGAACGCCGGTATGGCGATGATCACCGAGGGCCAGAACAGCAAGACGGGCGCCGACGTCAACACCCGCATCGCCGGTATCGGCGTGATGCTGCTGTCCGCCATCGCGCTCCCCGCGTTGCTGAAGCTCGTCGTGCCCGCCGCCGCCGCCATGGGCACGGGCAACCCGATGGCCTCCATGGGGCAGGCGGGCAGCCAGCTGGCAAGCGGTGCCGTGCAGGTCGGCGCCATGAGCGGTGGGTCCGGCGGTGGCGGCGGCGGACAGAAGGGCCCGAGCGGAGCGAGTGGCACCGGCGGTGCGTCCGGGGGCGGCGGTGCGGACGGCGCTTCCGGCGGCGGCGGCGCGGACGGCGCTTCCGGCTCGGGCGGTCCGAGCGGTGCGAGCAAGGGCGGCGACGGTGCCGGCAAGGCCGCGGGCGGTGCGGGCAAGGAAGCCGCAGCGGCCATGGGCGGCCCCGCCGGTATGGCGATCCTCGCGGCCGTGGCCGCGACCCAGGTCGCCAGTTCGACCGTCTCCGGCGCCGTCGAGGGTGCCGACGGAGAACTCGGCAACAACAAGTGAGCCCGGGGGAGTCCACGACACCCAGGCCGTACGCCCGTACCTCCTCCTGGCGTCGTCTCCCCTGACGAACGGCCGCCGGGCTCCCCTCCCCCGGGAGTCCGGCGGTCTCTCCCCGCCTCTCGACTCGCGTCGTCACCCCATCACTTCACGAAAGGAATCCGCCCACATGTCCACGGAAGCCGTCTCCCATCCGACCTACGGGAACTGGCGCAGGCCGAGGCGCGCGGGGCTCGGACCGCTCGGACTCGTCGGCACCTTCGTGATCTTCGGCGGCCTCGTCGCCACCCTGCTGGCGTCGCTGATCTCGCTGTACGCCGCGCTCGTCGTGTTCGTGCCCGTCGTCCTGTTCCTCATCCCGCTCACCATCCGCACCCAGGACGGACGTAACGTCTACCAGCTGTTCGCCCTGCGCGTCGGCTGGTGGCGCAGGAAGGCCGCGGGCGCGCACCTCTACGTCTCGGGCCCGCTGTCCGCGCGTCCCGGCGGCCGGTTCCGCCCGCCGGGCCTGCTCAACAAGGTCACCGCGAGCGAGGGCCGCGACGCCTACGACCGCCCCTTCGGGATCCTGCACCACCCGCAGCGCGACCTGTACACGATCGTCCTGGGCTGTGACCCCGACGGTGGTTCGCTCATCGACCCGGACCAGGTCGACGTCTGGGTCGCGCTGTGGGGCGAGTGGCTGGCCCGGCTCTCCCACGAACCCGGTCTCAAGGGCGCCACCGTGATCGTGGAGACCGCTCCCGACCCCGGCACCCGGCTCGCCCACGAGGTGCTGCCCCGCATCCACCCCAACGCGCCGGCCGCCGCCCGCGCCGTGATGGAGGAGGTCGTCGAGCGCTACCCGAGCGCCTCCTCCGAGATGCACACCTACGTCACCCTCACCTACGGCAACCCGGCGGGCCAGAAGCGCAGGAAGGAGGACGTGATGACCGAACTGGCCATCCGCATCCCCGGCCTGCTCAGCGGGCTCGTCGCGGCCGGCGGCGGTGCCGCCTACCCGCTGTCGGCCGAGCGGATCGCCGAGGTCGTCCGGGTCGCCTACGACCCCGCCGTCGCCGCCGACGTCCTCAACGCCCGTGCCCTGGAAGGCGGAACGGGCCTGGAGTGGGACGACGCCGGTCCCGCCGTAGCCGTGGAGACGGTGAACGCCTACCAGCACGACTCGGGTGTCTCCCGCACCTGGATGCTGACGCTGGCACCCCGTGGCACCGTCCGCTCCTCGGTGCTGCGCGGCATGCTGGAGGCGGCCCCCGGCACCCGGCGCAAGCGGGTCGCCCTGGTCTACCGGGCCATCGACCCCGCCACCTCGGCCCGCATCGTCGAGGCCGACCGGCGCAGCGCGCAGTTCATGGCGACGTCCGGCAAGGGCATGGTGCAGGCACGCGCGGCCTCCGGGGTACGGGCGGCCGAACAGACCGCGAACGAGGAGGCGGCCGGCGCCGGCCTCGTCGAGTTCTCGCTGATGCTGACGGTCACCGTCGACACCCTGCAGGAACTCGCCGACGCCAGCGTCACCGTACGCAACCTGACCGCGGCGTCCCGGGTGCTGATGCGCCCCGCCGACCGGATGCAGGCAGCCGCGTTCAGCTGCACCCTGCCCGCCGGAATCCTTCCGTGGGAACAGACCCTCGTCCCGCACGAACTGCAGGAGGCGCTGTGAGCCGCCGTAGCGAAGAGAAGCTGGCCGAGCGAGCGGACCTGATGGCCGAGGAGCAGGCGCTCCGGGACCTGGCAGAAGGCGGGTCGGGACTGGTCGGCCTGGACGGATCCGGCGCCGAGGCCACCGCGAAGAAGTCCGTGAAGGCGAAGGCCAAGGCCAAGGCCAAGTCCGACGCCAGGCGCGGAGGCAAGGAGAAGGCCCCGGTCAAGCCCCGGGAGCTGTACATCCCGGCCCGCGGCTGGCAGGGCCCCGGCGGTGGCCGCGTCGGCTACATGGACCCGCCCACCATGTGGCGCGCCACCACCGTGCAGGCCTGCGGCATGTGGCCGTTCGCTGCCGGTTCGGGCTCGCCCATGACCGGAGTGCCGCTCGGACAGCACCTGTTCACCGGCGCCACGGTCTGCGGCGACCCGCTGAACTGGTTCACCCGGGCCCGCTACATCTCCAACCCCTCGCTCTTCATGCTCGGCATGCCGGGCCTGGGCAAGTCCACCCTCATCAACCGGATGCTGATCGGGCTCGCCGCGACCGGTGTCGTCCCGCTGGTCCTCGGAGACCTCAAGCCCGACTACGCCGACACCGTCCGTGCGCTGGGCGGCCAGGTCATCTCCATCGGCCGCGGCCGGGGCGGCATCAACGTCCTCGACCCGGGCGCCATGGGCGAGGCCGCCGCGAAGGTCGGCGGCGAGGCCGGCGAGGTCCTCAAGGCCGAGGCCCACGGCCGGGTCCTGAACATGGTCGCCGCCCTCATCACCATCGTGCGCGGCCGGCCCATGGACGACCACGAGCAGTCCGTGCTCTCCGCCGTCCTGCACCACCTGCGCGAACGCACTCTTCCCGGCCGTACGGTGCTGCTGCCGGACGTGCTCCGAGTCCTCACCGAGGGCCCCGACCGGGTCCGCGCGGTCACCCTCGACCGTGGCGACGACACCCGCTACCGGGACGCCGTCGACCCGCTGCACCGCTCCCTGCTCGGCATCCTCGACGGCCCGCTCGGCGACACCTTCGCCTCCGAGACGTCCACCCGGATCGACGCGAACGCGCCCGCGGTGTGCATCGACATCTCCGGTATCGGCGAGGCCGACACCCAGCTCACCGCCGCCGCGATGCTCGCCGCCTGGTCCGACGGGCTGGGCACGGTGGCCGCCTCGCACGCCCTCGCGGACGCCGGACTCGCGCCCCGACGCTGGTTCTTCACCGTCCTCGACGAGCTGTGGCGCCCGCTGCGCGCCGCCTCCGGCATCGTCGACCGCATCGACGCCCTCACCCGCCTCAACCGCTCCCTCGGCCTCGGCGACGCCAAGATCACCCACACCCTCAAGGACGCCGAGGCCCTCGGCACCGACGCCGACCGCGCCAAGGCGCGCGGCTTCGTCGAGCGGGCCGGGATGGTGGTGTGCGCCGGACTGCCGAAGACCGAGATGGAGGACCTCGGCAAGGTGGTCGGACTCTCCCGGCGCGAGATCGAACTCGTGTCGTCCTGGTCCTCGCCGCCCGGCTGGGGCGTACGGGGCGAGGACGAGGAGCCTCCGGGCCGGGGCCGCTTCCTCATCAAGGTCGGTGGCCGCCCCGGCATCCCGATCAAGGTCGCCATCACCGACGCGGAACGCGACCTGCACAACACCAACACCCGCTGGACGACCAACGAGGCGGCCATCGAGCGGGCCGCCACCCGCGCCGCCCAGGAGGTCGCACGGCTCTCCCAGGAAGGGCCGCTGCCACGGGCCTTCCCGGGCGACCCGACCCCCCTCGCGCTCTCCGGCGACCCGGGCTTCCCCGCGGCAGAGGCGTCGGCCGAGGGGTGGACCGCATGAGTGGACCGCGCAGCAGCGACCTGGGCGACCAGATGCAGTGGGCCATCGCCGCGCTGGCCGCCTTCGGCATCTTCGCGTTCACCATCGTCTGGGCCGGCGGCACCTTCGGCGCCGGCCTCTCCGGCTACGGCTGGGACGCCCCGCCGTTCGCCATGTCCACCGTCTCCACCCTGATCTCCGAGGGACCGACCGCGCTGTGGCCGGGTGCCCCGGCCGCCGTGCTCTACGCGGGCATGTTCGGCGTGCTGGCGCTCATCGCGGTGCCCACCGCCCTCGCCGTCAACTTCTTCATGGACCGCGGCAAAGCGCCCAAGGGGCTGGCCGGACGACGTGAACTCGCCGCCATGTGCCCCAAGGGCATCGAGGCCCGCGCCCGCGAACTGCGTCCCACGCTCAAGGGCCGTGAGGAGGTCCACCCCGACGAGACCGGCAACCTCCTCGGCGACCTCGACCCCAAGGGCCCCGAACTGCGCAGCAGTTACGAGGACGTGGAGCTCGACCTGATGGCGCCCCGTGCCGGCAAGTCCACCGGCATCGCCGTCCCCCGGGTGCTGCGCGCCCAGGGCGCCGTCCTGCTGACCTCCAACAAGTCCGACGTGTACGCCGTCACCCGCGCCCAGCGCGAAAAGGCGGGCACGGTATGGACGTTCGACCCGCAGGGCATCGCCCACGCCCCGCGCGCCATGTGGTGGAACATCCTCGGCGAGTGCCACACCATCGAGGGCGCCCGCCGGATGGCCGGTCACTTCGTGGCGTCCGTCAACGACGACACCGCGAAGAAGGACTTCTGGATCTCGGCCGCCCAGAACACCCTGACCGCACTGTTCCTGGCCGCCGCCCGCGGCCGGGCCCCGCTGACCGAGCTCCTGGCCTGGCTCGCCGACCCCGCCGACCGCACCCCGATCGACCTGCTCCGCGAGGTCGGACTCGTCGCGATGGCCGAGCAGTTGCAGGGCACGGTGCGCGGCGCGGTGGAGACCCGGGACGGCATCTACGAGACCGCCCGGCAGACCGCCTCCTGCCTCCTCGACCCCGAGATCCTCGCGTGGGTCACTCCCGACCCCGGACTCCCGGAGTTCCGCCCGAACGAACACGTCCTGGGCACCGACACCCTCTACCTCCTGTCCAAGGACGGCGGTGGTTCGGCGGCCGGTGTCATCGCGGGTCTCGCCGACGCGACGATGCGGGCGGGTGTCGTGGCCGCCGAGCGGATGGGCGGCCGGCTCGACCCGCCGCTGACCGCGGTCCTCGACGAGGCGGCCAACGTGTGCCGCATCTCCGATCTCCCCGACCTGTACTCGCACTTCGGCTCGCGCGGCATCAACGTCGTGACCCTGCTGCAGAGTTACCGCCAGGGCGCCCGCGTGTGGGGGGAGGTCGGGATGGACGCGCTGTGGAGCGCGGCGACCATCAAACTCCTCGGCGCGGGCCTGGACGACGCCGACTTCGTGCAGAAGATCTCCACCCTGGTCGGCCAGCACGACGTGAAGACCCCGAGCATCTCCCGCAGCAAGGACGGCACTTCACGCTCGTACTCCTACCGCCAGGAGTCCGTCCTGCCGCCCGACAGGATCCGCGCCCTGCCCAAGGGCACCGCCCTGCTCCTCGCCACCGGCGTCAAGCCTGCCCTGATCCGGCTGCGCCCCTGGTACAAGGAGCCCGGCGCCGATGTCATCTCGGCGGCGGCGAAGGCGGAGACCGCGGCGATCACGGAACGCGCAGCGGCTCGTCTGCTGCCGGGCCTGGGTCTGCCCCAGGAGAAGGACAACGTCGTGGAGATGGACGACTACCGGGGCGCCGCCACAGCGTGACGGTCCGCAGCACCAGCTCGGCCGGCGCGTACCGCACCCGCCCCATCAGCCATACGCCGAGGGCGAGTTGGGCGCCGTACAGCACCAGACACCCGGCGAGGACGACGGCGGTGCCGACCCGGTCGTAGAGACCGAAGCCGTAACCGGTGAAGACGAGCGCGAGGACCAGCGACTGGGAGAGGTACTGAGTGAGGGCCATGCGCCCGGCGGCGGCCAGCACACGGGCCGCCGCCGGGCGCACGCCCGTCAGCAGCAGGAGCAGACCGCAGGCGTACGACGCCGTGAGTGCGGGCGCGGTCAGCAGTGACACCGCGTGTCCGACCAGGAACCAGCGGCTGTCCAGCGGCCCGTTCGCACAGCACGCGGTGACCACACCACCGGCCAGACCGACCGGCAGCCACCGTACGACGACACCCTTGAGCCACTTCCGGTCCCGGCCGCGCCGCTCCACCAGCCCCGCCTTGGCCGCCGCGAGGCCGGCCAGGAACGCGGCCAGCATGTCGGGGGCGTACAGCACGTTCGCGCCCATGGTCGACGGCAGTTCACGCAGATGCGCCCCGACCACCGAGAGGAAGCCGCCGCGGTAGGCGGCCACGGAGCGCGCGACCTCGGGGGCGTACTGCGCCGGGGTGACCGGCTGGGTGAAGGCGACGGTCAACAGCCCGTACCCGAGCAGCAGCACGGCCAGGCCCGCCACCAGACAGACCGCGACCCGCAGGGCGGCCCGGGGACCCAGCCCGCGCAGGCCGTACAGGACCAGTCCCAGGACGGCGTACGTCATCAGGATGTCCCCGGTGTAGAGCAGCACCGCGTGCAGGAGCCCGAGGCCGAACAGCCCTGCCGTACGCCGGAGATGGCGCCCGGCGGACCCGCCGCCCGGCTGTCCGGCGGAGCGCTCCTGGAGGACGAAGCTGTAGCCGAAGAGGAACGAGAACAGCTGATAGAGGGTGGTGGTCGCGGTCACCGCCCAGGCGGCGGCCCGGTCGACGCCGGAGGCGTGCGGTCCACCGCCGAACGCGGTGTAAGGACCCGCCATCAGCTGGGAGTTGACGAGCAGGATGCCCAACAGGGCGAACCCGCGCAGCACATCGACGTCCCGGACCCGCCCGGGACCGACCGTCTCGCGACCGCTCACCGCGTCACCCGGGTCCCGCACACGAAGGCCACGGTCGACGTCAGGAACCACCCGAACGCCGGCGACAGCAGATACCGCGGGGTCCAGAGCCGGGCCGCAGTGGGCCGGTTGCGCGGGTAGCACACGGGCACCGTCCCGCCGACCGGCGGCAGTCCGCGCAGCGGCCCGTACGCCCCCGTATCGACGACGACGGGCCGCCCCAGGTGGTCGGTGAACATCACGATCCCGGTCCGCCGCCGGTCGCCCGCGATACGCGGGATCACGGTGCCCGTCACGAGCACTCCGCGCACCCACAGCCGTGCCACCGTCACCAACTGCCGTACGGCGAGAAGGAGAAACCCGATACCCGCCCCCGTGCAGAGGGCGAGCAGCAGCAACTTGGCGTCCATACGGTCCCCTTCACCGGCCGTCATACCTCTTCGCGCACAACGTCTGCCGCGCGCCACGGGTTCACGCCGTCACATCCTCACTGAACCGCCGTGCGGGTGGCGCCCGTTGTGCGTACGCATCCTCACCGACGCGTACGAAGGGAGCTTCGGCCCAGATGAGACGGCCCCTGCGCACACACGGCTACCGGGCGGCGGCAGCCGTCGTCCTGGCCTGCGCTCTGACGGCGGCGAGCCAACAGGGCGCCCAGGCCGACCCCCAGACCCTCACCGAGGTACAGGCCAAGCTCCAGAGCCTGTACCACGACGCGGAGGTCGCGACGGACAAGTACAACGCCGCCGACGGAAAGGTGACCGCACAGAGTAAACGTGTCAGCGCGCTCAACGCCCAGATCCGCACGACCGAGGCGAAACTGACTCGCCTCACGACACTCGCCGGGGCGGCGGCCCGGGCCCAGTACCGCGGCGGCGGCGTGCCCGCCGAGTTGCAGTTCGCCCTGGCCAGCGACCCCGGGCGGGCCCTGGACAACGCGGGGTTGGCCCTCCAGGCCCAGCAGAACACGCAGAACCTGCTGACGGACCTGACGGCGACGAAGTCGGCCCTGCGCACCCGCACGGACGATGCGTCGGCCGAACTGGAGCGGTTGCGGACGAGCCGCCGGGCGATGGCGACGCAGCGCAGGACGATCGAGCAGCACATCGCCGAGGCGAAGGCGTTGGAGTCCTCGTTGGCGGCGAAGGAGCGTGCCCGCCTCGCCGCTCTGGAGAAGAAGACCGCCGACAAGGCCCAGGCGAAGTGGGAGAGCACGGGCATCCTCAAGAAGGTCGGCACCGACGCGACCTCCGCAGGCCAGAAGGCCATCGCCTACGCCACCCGTCAACTCGGCAAGCCCTACGTCTGGGGCGCCGAGGGCCCCGACTCCTTCGACTGCTCCGGCCTCACGAGCCAGGCGTGGCTGGCAGCGGGCGTCGCGATCCCCCGCACGTCGGAAATGCAGTGGGCCCGGCTGAAGCACGTCCCGATCGACGAGATGCGCCCCGGGGATCTGATCATCTACTTCTCCGACGCCAGTCACGTGGCGATCTACATCGGGGGCGGGGACATCATCTCGGCGCCTCGGCCGGGGCGGGTGGTGTATGTGTCGCCGGCGGCGTCCATGCAGATCTTGGGGGTGGTGCGGCCGGACGCGTGAGACCGGCGGCGACCTGACCGCGACGAGGGGCGGACCGTTGTGGTCCACCCCTCGTTCTGCGGGCCCTTGGCGGTTCCGTCAGGTCCGGGCCGCCTGCGATTCAGGCCGTGGTCCGAACGGGTCGACGACATCGACGGGGGGAGCCTCCTTCTTGCGGTGAGAGCCGGGCTTGCAGCCGGCGAACGGCCCTGCCGGGTCCCGGAGGTTCAGCATGACCGGATTCAGGTAGTCCCGGTGCCAGCTCGCGGGCCCGCTCATGCCGGAATCGGAGCCGGTGTCGCTCAGTTCCCCCCAGGCGAGCCACAGTGCGTGCAACTGGGCCACCGCTTCCGGGTGGTCCCACCAGCGGGAACACCACGGGGCCATGGAGGTGACCTCCCGGCCGTAGACCGGCAGCAGCACGTGGTGCACCCACAGGGTCAGCCGCCGCAGCGTCTGGGCGTATTCAGGCCCCTCCAAGTAGAGGATGAACTTCGGGATGGAGGGGGCGGGCGCCGGGGTTCCGGCGGAGGGTTCCGGGGGCGCTTCGGTCTCTTGCGCGGCGCCAGGTGTCCGGACCGACATGGCGCTCCTTTCTGCTGTGCGGTGAGGATTGCCCGGCAGCGGGCCGAGGCGGCCGGGGAGCCTCACGCCGAGGTCTCGTCAGACACCAACGCATGCGTGCGGCAAGGGGTTCACCGGTCGCGGGAGCGAGTTGAACCGCTCCGGCGCTCTGTCCGTTGAGCCTCCGAGACCGTCCAAGCGGCAGAACAAGATCAGTCGGTACTGCGGTTCCATGGCACGGCGGGCACAGATCGCTCGCCACTCCGACGAGGAGGACCTCACGATGGCAGGTTTCAACCGCGAAGAGTTCGATGCCGATGAAGAAGCCACCAGGCTAGAACTGAGTAAATACGGCCTACACAAGGACAGGGCGTTCATGGCAGCCTTCGACGGCTACATGAACAGGCTCGCCGACAACGGGAGGTGGCTCAACGAAGGGCACGCCGTCGATAACGACTCGTGGGCGGGTGACGCGGCGGAAAAACTGATCGCCCAGTTCGATCGCTATGAGTCGTTTCACGTCCCGGCCAAATGGTGGCGAGACGTGTACAGGAAAAACAAGCGCGACAAGAATTTCGACCTTCGAGCCACGGTCGTAAATAAAGGAAGGGGTCTTGAGGGGGAGACGAGGGCCGGGAAATATCTGTGGAGCAAGTCGGAAGCATATTATCCCGCGAAGCAGGCGGCACTCGCGGGGGATATGATCCTGGAGACGTCAAACCCTGGAAGGTTGTTTAACGGCAGGGGCTACGGGTTCGAGCGATGGTCGGACGCTCCGGTACAAGCCCGGCTCTGGGAGAAAATGTCCGGAAACTATGTGGACGGTGCGGAAGGTCCGGTCACTGCTCTGATGCTCGGCGGCCGGGTGGCGGGCAGCGTGTTGACGAAGTACGAGTGGCCCCACCTGAAGAAGCTGATCAAGGAGGGCAAGGTTCCCCACATGCACGTCAAGCTGTTGGGGATCCGGGGTGATTCGAACGACTCTGCCACGTGGTCGCTGACGACCAGGGAGAGCTTCAACGTTACGACACAGGCGTCGTTCGACCGAATCCCCTCCCCGGACGAGGATTTCCCCGCGAAGCAGAACCGGTGGCGTAACCGGGAGATCGCCCGGCACGCCCTGGATGATTCGTCCAGTTCTCCGAGCAGTTCCGGGGAGAGCTCCTCGTCCAACCACTCCCTTGAGAACTTCCACAAGGTGTTCGATGATCCCAACGCGGTTGTCCGCATAGTGGACCCATACGCCCCGTTCGCGGAAAGCCCTGAGCAACTCTCCAGGTCCACATCCGGCGGCGCCCCGCTGTACAGCACCGAGGGACAGTCAGGGCGTGAACTCACCCGAATCAATGTGCTGAACGAGCTGGCAGCTCTGGCGCAGGGCGAGCAGTCGCTGAAGCAGAAAATTGCGAACATGGAGGCGGCGCAGCAGCGGCGAGCGAGCGAGTCGGCGTCGCCACCCGTGCCCACGCAGTACTACGCGCACGCGTTGACCGATGGCATGGCCACCATGTCGCCTTTCGGTGCTTCCCGCGATGGCTATTCTCCGCAGGCCGTTTCTCCCCGCAGCGAGTATTTCCCGGCCTCAGCATCTTCCTACCAGCCGCAGGGGCAGTACACGGTGCCGGATCCTCGGTACACCGCCGAATCGGATCACTATTCCGATCAGCAGTATCCCCGTGGCCGGGAATCCGCCGATCCCCGGGAGGTGGTCTACGACTACGGAGAAGCGCCGGTGTACCCCGAGCACGTCGCCAGCGAGTACAACGACCCCCGGTCCCGAGTCCCGAGTACCACCTCCGGTTCTTCGGGCGGCGTTCCGTTGGAGGGGAGGACTCCCAGTCCGCCCGAGCAGCAGGTACACGGCTCCTCGTCGGACTCCGGTTCCGCGGGCGGCGTTCCGCTGGCGGAGGAGTGGTCCCCCGGTCCGTCCGAGCGCGAGCAGCAACGCAGTCGTGAGAGCAAGAGCAGGAGCAAGAAGCCGAAGGAGCCTTCCTCCGCGTTGAAGTATTTTGCGGGGAAGGTGCCGGGCGGGCGCCCCCGCTGACTCCCTCCTCCAGGGCGGGTGACATCCGTACGGTTCACGAAGAGCGGGGCGACGGGACCAGAAGGTTCGTTCCTGTCGCCCCGCTCTTCGTGTCGGTCCTGGCGCCCTGTCATCGCCGGCCTGTTCAGCCCCTCCATGCCCAGCTCGGCTGCTTTGCTGACGCCCAGGTTGTCGGGCTGTACGAGGGCGACCTTCTCGCCCTGGAGATGCGTCAGGTCTCTCGGGTCGTTCGTGCTCTCCGTGCGCCACGCCCCTGGTTGTCCTTGCTCAGGCTCCTCGTCTGCTCGGTGTTCGCGGTTGCCCCAGACATGCCACGGCCTTTTCGAAGATGTCGAACAGCCAAAACGTCGGGCAGGAGGGCCACGGCGAGCGGCTCGGGCTTTGAACCCCGGGCGGGCGCGCGCCGTTGTGTCTCGAACATGGAGGCGGCCCAGGCCGTCCGACACGAGGGACACCGGCATGACGTACGAGGTCGACGTACCCGGCGGACTCGACAGCGATGGTCGGTCCCGCCAAGTGGCACCGCGACCACCTGGTACCGGTGATGGACGGCCTGCGTGGCCCGATGGGTCCTTCGCCGGCTGCAAGCCCGGATCCCATCGTCCGAAAGAGATTCCGTCCGTCGACGACATGGACCCCTTCGGAGTACGGCAGTCTGCCGGACCGCCACCACCGCCCGCCCGGGCCTGACGGAGCCGCCTCCGCTCGCAAGCGGTGGCCGTACCCACGAGTCCGCGTCACGGCCGCGCCGCAGGGACGTGGTCGTTGTGCTGAACCACCTTGTATGTGCGAGCCGTTGTGCCTTTCGCGCCGGCGGCCATGACGGGTCAGCCCCAGCACCTGCCCGACGTAGCGGCTTCCCGGCATTGAGCCGTTTCCGGTGAACGGTTCCCGTGGAACCGCTCGCCACGGAACTGTCCGCCGTTGAACCGCTCGCCCCGGTGACCCGTCGTGCCTCCTGCGCGACCCGGCTCACACCACGAGCCTCCTCGCCTCGGCTCCGTCCCTTCGCCCTGGCGCACCACACGGCACATCACCACGAAGGCTGCTCCTCGTCATGCGCACAAAGCTCGACGCCGTCTCCGTCGCCGCCGTACTGGTGGCGGTGGTCGCGGTCTCCCTGACCGCGCCGTTGACCGCGTACGCCGCCGGCCCCGCACTGGCGCTGGCCTTCGGGCGCAACGCGCTGGGCCTCCTCACTCTGGGGCCGGCGTTCCTGCTGATCCGGCGGCGCGAGATGGGGAAGGTGGTGCGCGGGGAGCGCTTCCTGGTGCGCAGGGAGCAACGGCGTGGCGTGTTGTTCGGCGTGCTCGCCGGCACGGCACTGGCCGTCCACTTCGTCACGTTCATGTCCAGCACGCGGATGACGAGCGTGGCCATGGCGACCGCGCTGGTCGCCACCCAGCCGGTCTGGCAGGCACTCATCGCCACCCTGCTGAACAAGCGCCTCCCGCGCGCCACTTGGGCGGGTCTCGCCGTCGCGGTGGTGGGCGCGGCGGTGGCCAGCGGCGCGGACATGCGGGCGGGCAGCGGGGCGATGGTCGGCGACGCTCTCGCCCTCGCGGGTGCGGTCGCACAGGCGGTCTACACGGCGCTCAGCGAACAGGCCCGACCCGACGTCAGTACGCCGTTCTACTCGGTGCTGTGCTTCTCGGTGTGCACCGTGGAGCTGCTGGTCGCCTGCCTGGTCACCGGCACCCCGCCGGTCACGTTCACCGGTGACACCTGGCTCGCGCTGCTGGGGCTGCTCGTCTTTCCCCAGCTCTTGGGGCTGTTCTCGCTCAACTTCGCGCTCGGCCGGGCGCCGGCCACAGCGGTGAGCGTGATGCTTCTGCTGGAGGCGCCGGTAGCCGCGTTCATCGCCTGGGTGTGGCTCGGTCAACTGCCGGTCGGGAGCGCGTGGCCGGGACTGCTGATGATCATGCTGGGGGTCACCGTCGCCATGACGGCGGACGCGCGCCGCGGGGATCCGGCGGCGGACGGACCCGGCGGGGGGCTCGTCTCCCGCACGTTTCCGCAGCACTCGCTCCTCACCGTGGGTTCCGTGCCTGGCGGCGACCCCTACGCCCCCCTGTGGCACGCGGCGCGGGCGGGCCGGTCCGACGAGGTCGAGGCCACGATACGGAGCCTGGAGAACCAGGACATCCGGGTCCACGGCGTCAAGTCCCCCGAGGCCACGCACTGGATCGAGGTACGAGCCGTCGTCGCCGCCCTCGCCGGAAACCACGGTCTGGCGGCCCGGCTGTGGCTGACCGCCGCCCGGTTCCACTCGTCCCCGGCGCACGCGGACCTGCGCGGGACCCGGGAGTGTCTGGACCGTGCCTTACGCGAGTGGGGCGAGGCCGAGGACGACCACGTCGTCGAAGCGCTGGCCCCGGCACTCAGGACCATGTACGAGCACGATCCGGACCACCGCCCGGACGTCCCGGACGCCATCGACAGACGCCTGCGGGGCAGGGGCATCGACTCCGTGCCGGCGCGGTGACGGCGGGACCCGACCGTGCCCGGCGGAATACCGGACACAGCTGAACCCCCGGGCGTACGCGATCCGTTGTGCCCCCCGAACCGGCGTCGGCGTCCACCCGACGGATCACAGCCGGCGGGTCGGGGAGGTACGCACATGTCCGCTGCCCATACACGGCGGTTCGCGGCGCAGGGGCTGTTGAAGCGGCGCCGGCCGGTGCTGGACACGGACGGGTGGTATGCCCGTCAGGACCTGCCGCGACCGGTCGGCTCCGCCCCGCGGCTTTCCGGGTCCCCGCTGCCTTCCGGTCTGCTGCCGTTGCCGGCGGGATTCGAGCCGGCGGCCACGACGAGTGCGGCCCGGCAGCTGTTCGACGTACTGGCCTCCCGGCATTGAACCGTTCGCGCCGGTGACCCGTTGTCGCCCGTGTCAGCATCTCCGACCCGAAAGAGGGGCAACGTGGCGCTGGACAGGACGACTTCCCCGGGCTGGCGCCGGCTGGCCAAGTCCCCGGCCGCACTGGCGCGGGATCTGCTCAAGACCGAGGGCAGGCTGGCCAGCGGGCGTAGCGTCCCGGGCCCGGACCTCATGGACGGGATCTGGGAGGCGCTGCGACGCCTCTGGGACCGTGTCAGGGGCCGGTCCGGGGCGGGCGGCGGAGGTGCGGCCCCCGACGGCGGACAGGAGGGCGGCCCGCGCGGCCGGGCCCCGGACGCGCAGGGTGGGGACGAGCGGACTCAGGGGCCGCCGCCCGAGTGGCAGCCGATGGTTCCGGAGGAGGTCCAGGCCCTGCTGGAGCGGCAGGCCGGCCTCGAAAAGAGGATCGAGGGGCTTTCGGACACGGAACGCGTGGCCTTCGAGGACGAGCTCGCGAAGCAGCTGATCAAGCCCGAGAACAAGCAGCTGTTCGCAGAGCTCCAGAAACACCCCGAGAGAATGCCGGTTCTCAGAGACTGCTTCAACAACGCGAAGTTCAGGGAGTCGCGGCGGACCGACCCGGACGCGGCCGTCAGGTTCGATGTCGAAGCGGAATTCGTCGCGGCAGCCCGAGCACGTTGGGAGCGTTCGGCGCCACGAAGGGGGCCCTCGACGCGGGAGGCGAGTTTCCAGGATCCGAGCCGGGACCCCAACTCTGACGGCAATGCCTTCCTCGCGGCCGACCACAGGGAGACCCTGAGACAGGGCACCGAGTCGTCCGCTCCGCCAAGTCCCGCGCTTTCGGCGTCTTCCAGGGGCGTGGAGCCGGTCTCACCGGTCAGTCCCACGGGGCGGGAGGTCATCAGAAATTTCTCGCTCCCTCACGGGCGTCTGCCGCCGCCCGGCACCGCTGAGACGTCATCACGATCCGGTGTGTCGAAGAGTCCTGTTCCGTCGAAGAACAACGAGAAAGCCCGGTCGACGGGACGACGATAAACACATCCCCCACCCGCTGAACCATCCCCCGCCCCCATCCGTCGTGCCAGCGGCGGCGACAACTGATCGTCGCGATCCCCACGCGCAAGCCCGACGGAGAGGCACGCTCCATGCGCAGACGCACTTCATTCCTGCTCGCCCTGCTCCTGCTCGTCGTCGGTGTGTCAGGCACCGCCGTGGCGATCCAGGCCCACCGCTCCAGCAGCACGAACATCAAGGGAACACCGGCCGCCGACGTGGGCACCGCCGATCACACCGTCACCCTGCGGAACAACACGGACAGCCGCATCTGGGTCGGCAGCGAGGTCAACGCCGACGGCTCCGCCGCGCTGACCGGGCTGCCGGCGCTGGACCCGGGCCAGTCCGCCACCCTCACCGTCCCGGAGCACGAGGGCGCCGGACACTGGCGCGGCACCTTCTTCGCCCGCCAGGGGTGCAGCGGGGAGGACGGCAGTACGTTCCACTGCGCCGTCGGGGACTGCGGACCCTACGCCGACCACTGCACCCTCGGCCAACAGCCCACCGGACTCGCCGAGTTCAACTTCGACCCGGCCGACTCCCTGGCCCCCTGGTACGACGTCAGCTACGTCGACGCCGTCGCCGCGCCCGTCACCATCACGCCGAACGACGTGACGCCACCCGCGAGCGGCGAGTGCGCGGTGGCGGGCTGCGCCGAGGACCTGCTGTCCGCCTGCCCGGCCGATGACGTGACCAAGGACCCGGGCACCGGCCGGTCGCTGGTCTGCGTCAATCCGAACCGGGACGCGAAGACCCCGTACAGCGACATGATCAACCAGAAGTGCCCGACGGCGTACGCCTGGTCGAAGCAGGACGCCGAGCCCGGCAACAAGGTCATGTACCAGTGCACCAAGTGCAGCGGCCTGACCGTCGCCTTCGGAACCGGCAGCACCGCCCCGGCCGACCCCGGCACCGTCGCCCAGCCCGCCCCCGCCCCTGCCACCAACCCCGTCACCACCGCCGCCTCGACCCGCAAGGGCGTCAGCCTCAACCCCGTCGACGGTGCCTCCCAGGCGCTGGCCGAGTCCGGTGCGTCCTGGTACTTCGACTGGGCCTCCTCCACCGGCGCGGTCACCAAACCGGACGGTGTCGACTACGTCCCGATGATCTGGGGTCCCGGCTCGGTCACCGACGCCGAACTGGGCGCGGCCGTCCAGAACGGCAGCAAGGAGCTGCTCGGCTTCAACGAGCCCGACAACGGCGGGCAGTCCAACATGACACCCGAGCAGGCCCTGGACCTGTGGCCCCGGCTGGAGTCCACCGGACTGCGTCTTGGCGCGCCCGCGGTGGCCTCCGGCGCCGATGTCGACGGCGGCTGGCTGGACCGCTTCATGAAGGGCGCGAGCGACCGCGGACTGCGCGTCGACTTCATTCCCCTGCACTGGTACGGCTCCGACTTCGGCCCCGACGCCGCCAATCAGCTGCGCGGCTACCTGCAGGCCGTCTGGGACCGCTACCACAAGCCGGTCTGGCTGACCGAGTACGGCCTCATCGACTTCTCCCAGGGCACCCCCCGCTACCCCAGCGAGCAGGAACAGACCGACTTCATCAAGTCGTCGACACAGATGCTGGACAGCCTGAGTTTCGTGGAGCGCTACGCGTGGTTCACGCTCTCCACGCAGACCAGCCCGACCGGCCTCTACGACGGGACGACCGCCAACGCCAGCGGCCGTGTTTACCACGACGCGAACTGACCCGGGAGGTGAACCGTCCTCAACTCCCGCCCGTTGTACGGGTGCAGCCTGGCCGTGTCCCCGCCCCCCGGGGCCACGGCCAGGTCGTGATCGAGAGGAGGCTCGGGTCAGGCGGCCCGCTCGGACGTGGCGTCCTGCGCGCCGGTGTCCGGGGAACCGTCCGCCAGCCGGGCGAGGCGCTCGTGGATCTTCGCGGCGTCCCGGTGGTCGAACTCCGCGAAGATCGCCAGTGCCTGCCGCCAGCTGTCACGGGCGGACTCCGGTTCGCCGGCGGCCAGTTGGGCGTCACCGAGGTTGCCCAGGGTGTGGCCCTCGCCCCATCGGTTGCCGATGTCCCGGTGTGTGGTGAGCGCCTGGTGGTAGTGCTCGACGGCGTCGTCGTAGTGGTGGAGTCGGCGATGGGCCGTGCCGAGGATGTCGAGGGTGACGCCTTCGACCCAGCGGTTGCCGTTGGCGCGCAGGACGGTCAACGCCTGCTCCAGGCAGCCGACGGCCTCGTCGAACCGGCCGAGCCGCTGGTAGACGTCGCCCAGGTTGCACAGGGAGATGCCCTCCCCCCAGGCAGTGCCGATGATCCGTTCGACGGCCAGCCCCCGGCGGATGTACTCGACGGCCCTGCCGAGCCGGCCGGACTGCAGATACGTGTCGCCCAGATTGGTCACGGCCGACCCCCTGGCGTCCGCGTCCCCGAGCTCCCGGTAGGCGATCATCGCCCGGCGGAAGATGTCGATGGCCTCGTCGAACCGGCCCGAGCCGCGCAGCGCGGCGGCCAGGTCCGCGAGGCCCTGGGCCTCGCCCCAGCGGTCGTCGCCGGCGCGGGCGGCGGTCAGGCCCGTCCGCGCGGTGTCGACCCAGTCGTGCGTGTGGCTGCGGAGGTAGAAGAACCCCCACAGGACGGCGGGCAGTCGCCACGCGACACCCGGCCGGCCGGACCCGGCCGCCTGGTGGACCGCGGCGACCAGGTTGGCCCGCTCCGTCTCGCACCAGTCCAGGGCCTGGTCGTGCGTCGTGAACTCCAGGGGGCGGCACAGGTCGGGCGGCGGTTCCAGGGGAATCCGGCGACGCTGCGGGGTGATGTGCGGGTAGGCGGCGTCAGCGGTGTGCAGATACCAGGCGAGCAGTCGCTCCACGGCCCGCTCCCGCTCCTGGGGTGTCTCCTCGGCGTGGACGCGTTCGGCGGCGTAGACGCGCAGCAGGTCGTGCAGGGTGCAGCGGCCCGGGAAGTGTTCGGTGAGCAGGTGGGCGCGGGTGAGCTCGACGAGCAGTCCGCGGGTCTGTCGCAGCGGGAGCCCGGCGAGGGCCGCCGCGGCGGGCGCGGAGATGTCGGGTCCCGAGTGCAGGCCCAGCAGGCGGAACAGGCGCGCGGCGGGAGGGGACACCGCTTTGTACGACCAGGAGAAGACCGCCCGTACGTCGGTGGTGATGTCGTCGCCGGAGGCGAAGGCGTCGAGGCTGCCGTGGCTGTCGCGCAGTTCCTCGGCGATGGCACTGAGCGGGAAGCCGGGGTGGGCGACGGCATGGGCGGCGACGATGGCCAGGGCCAGCGGCAGCCGGGCGCACCGCGTGATGATCTCGTCCGTCGCCTGCGGTTCCGCCGCGAGCCGGCCGGTGCCCAGCCGGCGCGCCATGAGGTCGTGTGCCTCGGTGGACGTCAGCTGGTCCAGGGGCAGCGGATGCGCCCCTTCGCCGGCGACCAGGCCGGTGAGCTGGTTGCGGCTGGTGACGATGACCAGGCTGCCGGGGGAGCCGGGCAGCAGCGGGCGGACCTGGTCGGTGTCGCGGGCGTTGTCGAGGAGGATCAGCATCCGCCGCTGGGCGAGCATGCTGCGGTACAGCGCCGTCTGGGCGTCGAGGCCGGAGGGGATGCGCATCGGGGGGACGCCGAGCGCGCCGAGGAAGGCGCGGATGGCCTCGTCCGGCGTCACGAGCGAGCCGGTCGGATCGAAACCGCGCAGATTGACGTAGAGCTGTCCGTCGGGGAAGCGGCCGGCGACCTCGTGCGCCCAGTGCACGGCCAGGGTGGTCTTGCCGATGCCCGCCATACCGCCGATCGCACTGATCACCACCGTGGCCGGGGTACCGCCCTGCGCGGGCAACAGGGCCCGGGCCCGGTCGAGTTCGGGCCGCCTGCCGACGAACGTCGGTAGATCGGCGGGCAGTTGGGCCGGGCGGGCCGCGTGCACGAGGGCCGGGGAGGCGGGGGGCACCCGGGAGGCGGGGGACACCGGGGAGGCCGGAGCCGCGGGCGGAGCCGAATGTGCGGGCGGACCGGCGTCCAGGGTCGCGTCGGCGGCCAGTATGCGGTCGTGCAGTTCCTGCAGCGGCGCACCGGGTTCGATGCCCAGTTCGGCCACCAGGGTGCTCCGCGTGCCGCGGTAGGCGGCCAGCGCCTCGGCCTGCCTCCCGGACCGGTAGAGCGCCAGCATGAGCAGCCGGCACAGCTGTTCCCGTAACGGATACTTGCCGGTCAACGAGATCAGTTTGGCGATCACCTCGCCGTGGCGCCCGCGTTCGACTTCGATGTCCAGCCAGGTCTCCAGGGTGGCCAGCCGCTCCTCGTCCAGCCGGGAGCCCTCGGATTCGGCCAGGGGGCCGGGGAGACCGGTGAGTGCCGCTCCGTGCCACTCGCCGAGCGCCGAGCGCAGCAGCTCCGCGGCGGCGGACAACTCCCCGGCGGCGCGCAGCCGCCTCGCCTTTGTGACCCGCTGCTCGAACACGGCGAGATCCAGGCCGGCCACCGGCAGCCGGACCAGATACCCGTCCCCGACCGACACGACCACCCGTGGAGTCCCGGCCGGCTCCCGCCCCGGTTCCAGTACCTTGCGCAGGCGCGACACATAGGTCCGCAGGACGGACACGGCAGCCGTCGGCCGCTCCTCGCCCCACACGGCGTCCAGGAGTTCGGCGAGAGCGACCGAGCGTCCCCGCCGCAGCAGCAGCGCCGCCAGGACCGCCCGCTGCTGTGGCGAACCGAGGTCCAGTTCCTGTTCACCGCGCCACGCCCGGACCGGCCCCAGCACGCTGAATCGTACGGAATCTTCGTAGCCGTTCACCCACCGGACTGTACTCAACAGCCTTGTCCCACAAGACATCTGACGGAGAGTGACCGGTCTCGATCCGGTTGCGGACGTCCTGGCGGCACTGGGATTTGAACCGTTCCCCAGCGGCGCCCGTTGCGCTACCCGGGGACCGTCACGCCGTTCCCGACCGGGGCCGTTTCGGCCGGGAGACGTCAGAAAGGAAGAGCCATGAGCCGGGGTGAAGAGACGGACGAGCCGACCACGGGGGACGATCGGGCCGTGTCCGGGGAACCGGTGGATCTCAGCCAGCCGGCGTCCGCCGGGGAGGTGTCCGAGCCGGCGCCCCGCTACGCGGTGGTCATCTCCGGAGACGGCTCGGCCGCCATCGACGGCGAACCCGTACCGGTGGCGGAAGGGGAGGCGGTCGACGCCGCGATCCTCGACAGACTTCAGGGATTCGCACGTGACCGGAACGCCACCGTCACGGCGACCATCTCCGATCCCGCCGCGGGGTACGTGGCCTTCGTCGAGGTCGCCCCCGACGGTTCCAGCAGCCTTGTGGAGCAGGAGGAGCGGCAGGAGCAGCGGGAGTTGCCGCTGGAGCCCGCCGAACTCGTGGTACACGCTGAGCCGTTGGGACCCGTGGCGGGAACCGGCCTCTTCGGAGCCGACGACGACGATCTCTATGACGCCGGCGACGGTGTTGCCGACGACAACGATGACGGCAACGAAGACAGCATCGACGAAGACGAAGACGAAGACGAAGACGATGAAGGCTTCGACGTCGAGGCGTACACACGGGAGCAGGAGCGCCAGCGCCGACTCGCGGGGCCGCCTCCGCCCGCGCCCGCCGCCCGCCCGAGCTCGAAGGTCGCCCTGGGGAACGGCTCGCGGCAGTCGGACGACGAGTACGGGTCGCCCGGTCTGCTCCACAAGCCCCTGGTCGTCGGACCGGTGGCCGTCGGCGTGGCCGCTCTCATCATCGTTCCGCTGGTGATCCTGGGCAGCAGTGCGCCGGACGACGGAGGACGTCAGAAGCAGACCTCCCGTTCGAGCGCGGAGAAGAGCAGCAGTCCCCAGGCCGTGGAGACGGCGCCGACCGCCTCCTCGACCGTGAGCGCACTGCCCAGCGCGACAACCGCGTCACCGTCGGCCAAGCCGAAGGCCTCGAAGGGGGCGAAGGCCCCGAAGAGCGGAGGAGGGGGCGGAGGAGCGGGAGGCGTCGCAGGGGTCACCGTCACCGTGACCGCGAAGCCACCGCAGGCCACCGTGACCGCGAAGCCCGCGCAGGACACCGCGGCCACCGCCGTGAACCGGCTCCACCGGAGCGACCCGTCCGGGCGGCACATCTGCTACCGCGCGTACCTCTCCGGACAGGGCTGGCAGAAGCCCGTCTGCGACGGCACGCTCGCCGGAACGACGAGCGGGACCCATCCGATCAAGGCCCTCAACATCGCGGTGTACGGCGGCAGTGGCTCGGCCGCCAACGCCGTCGTGCACGACGCCAACTCGACCAACGGCCAGGGCAAGTGGGAACCGCAGTGGACGGCCGTCATGGGCGACGGCAAGAACGACTACATCGGCAGCACGAAGTCGAGCGCCCCCTACATGACGGGCTTCGCCATCAACATCGGCAGCGGCCAGCTCTGCCGGACCGCCAAGGTCCACGGCTACGACTGGGGCAGTTCGGACTGCACCCAGCCACGCCCCGGCTTCATCTTCGGGGGCACCATGGAGAACACGCGCTGGCTGGAGGCCGTCAAGCTCTGGGTGTGAACGGAGCGAAACGGGACGCAAGCCTCCCCGGCCTCCTCCCTCTGCCCCAACGGTGTCAAAACCCCCGCCGAGCCCCACCATCCACCGACACCATCACCCCGGTCACATAGGAAGCCGCCGGTGACAGCGCGAACGCGCCCACGCGGCCGAACTCCTCCGGCGTTCCGTACCGGCCGAGCGGGATCGCGGACTCGTTGGTCGTTCGGCTGGCGTCGGGGTCGGGGGCGAGGCCGTCCAGTTCGCGCATGCGGGCCGTGGCGATGCGGCCCGGGAGGAGGCCGACGACGCGGATTCCGTGGGGGCCCAGTTCGTCCGCGAGGGACTTGGCGAAACCGGCGAGTCCGGGGCGCAGGCCGTTGGAGAGGGCCATGCCGGGGGCCGGTTCGTGGGTCGTGCCGGAGAGGACGAAGCTGATGGAGCCGCCTGGCTGCAGTTCCGCGGCGGCCGCTCGGGCGAGGCGTACCGCGCCCAGGAACACCGACTCGAACGCCGCCTGCCACTGGTCGTCGGTGACGGCCGCCGTGGTGCCCGCGGGCGGGCCGCCGACGCTGATGAGGATGCCGTCGAAGCCGCCGAACAACTCCCGTGCGGTGGCGATCAGTTGCCGAGGTGCCCGTGGGTCGGAGTTGTCCACCGCGACTCCGGCCGCGTTCGGGCCCAGCTCGGCCGCCGCCTCGGCGGTGCGCTTCTCGTCGCGGCCGGTGACGATCACCTTGGCGCCGTCGGCGGTCAGTTCGCGGGCGACGGCGTGGCCCAGGCCGCGGGTGCCGCCGGTGACGACGTACACCTTGTTCCTCAGTCCCAGATCCATGAGTTCGGCTCCTTCTGTTCGGTTCCTTCTAGAGGCCGAGGGTCGTGGTGATGACGGCGGCCACCTGTAGCGCCAGCTCGGTGTCGTCCTGTTCCGTCCACGCCCGTGCGACGTGTCCGTCGGGGCGGACCAGGGCCGCGCGTACGTCCGCCCGCGCGGGCCGGGTCTTGTCGGGTGCGCCGGTGTGCACCGTCACCCGGTGCTGGGCGCGATCGGCGAGTGCGCCGACTTCCGTGAGGTCGAGCAGGACGTACGCGTCCGCCCGCAGCGCGGCGAACAGGGTGGTGTCGGTGAGGGGGAGGTCGGGGGCGCGGGTGCCGGTGACCGGGTGGGCCGTGGGGTCGGTGCTCGGGTAGGCGACGTCGAGCGCGGTCAGGCGGCCGGACAGTACGTCGCTGAACTCCCGTGACTGGGGGACCATCCGGCTCAGCAGGTCGCGCAGGGCCAGGCCCTCGGGGGAGAAGGCGTGGAACAGGTAGGTCTGCGCGCGGCTGTGCTCCATCAGCTGCTCGCCGACCGGGTGGCGGTCGGTGTGGTAGCTGTCCAGCAGCCCGTCCGAGGCCCAGCCGTCGATCGTCGCGGCCAGCTTCCAGCCGAGGTTGAAGGCGTCCTGGAAACCGACGTTCATCCCGACCCCGCCGGTGGGGAAGTGCTGGTGGGCGGCGTCGCCCGCGAGGACGACGCGTCCGCGCCGGTAGTGGGAGGCGAGGCGGGTGGCGTTGCCGTAGCGGGAGAGCCAGGACGGGTCGCGCATGCCGAAGTCGTCGCCGGCGATGTCGACGACCTTCTGCCGCAGTTCGTCCATCGTGAAGTCGCCGGGCCACTCGGTGGTCACGCTGTCGGGGCTGGTGCCGGCGATGCGCCACCGGTTGTCGGGCAGCGGTACGACCATCAGCCCGCCGCGCTCGTTGAAACGGTTGAAACCGGGCGCCGGCGGATTGTCGAAGAGGACGTCACCGAGCCAGCCGAGATGGGTCGAGGGCGTGCCGGGGAAGTCGATCCCGGCGACCTCGCGGACAGTGCTCCGGGAGCCGTCGCAGCCCGCGATGTACTCCGCCCCGATCTCGTACGGCCCCTCCGGCCCCTCCACCCGCACGGTCACCGCGTCCGCGTGCTCGGTGAAGCCGGTGACGCGGTGCCCGCGCCGGACGGTGGCGCCGAGCCCGCGGGCGTACTCCTCGAAGAGCGCCTCGGTGCGGGCCTGGGGGATGAAGAGGGTGTACGGGAACGGGGTGTCCAGGACGGAGAAGTCGAGCCGGTCGGCGAGGTTGGCGAAGTGGCCGGTGGAGATCTTCAGGCTCTCGTCCAGGAAGCGTTGGTGGATACCGCGCGAGGCCAGCACCTCGACGCCGCGCGGGTGCACGGTGAGCGCCTTGGAGCGGTCGTCGATCTCGGTGCGGAGTTCCAGGACGGTGACGGAGATGTCGTTCAGGCGTAGCTCAGCGGCGAGCCAGAGGCCGACGGGACCGCCTCCGGCGATGACGACCTGCTGGGTTTCCATGTGATCACCCTCTTGTCGATCGGCTTCTTGGTCACTGACCAAGACTCTCGCGGTGCAGTAAACTAGGTCAGTGACCAAGACGCAACAGGGTGACCGGCTGGATCCGGCCACGGTGATCCGCGCGGGGCTGGACCTCCTCGACGAGAAGGGCCTGGACGCGGTGACCACGCGAGCCGTCGCCGACCGCCTCGGGGTGCGGATCAACACCGTGCAGTGGCATGTGAAGACCAAGGCCCGCATGATCGAGCTCATGGCGGACGCCGTGATCGGCGAGATCCCGCTGACCGACCTGCCCGCCGACCCCGCCGACCGCGCCCGCGAACTCGCCCGCCGCTTCCGCCGCGGACTGCTGTCCCACCGCGACGGCGCCGCGCTCGTCGTCGGCACCTACGCCGCCGAGCCGGGGACCCTGCGCTTCGCGGAGGCCCTGGTGGAAGCGTTGCTGAAGTGCGGGCTCGGTGACCGCGAGGCCGCGTGGACCTCGTGGGCGGTCGTCTACTTCGCGCTGGGTCTCACGCAGGAGGAACAGGCGGTCGATCAGCGCCCGTTGGGCGACATCCTGGCGCGCGCGATCTCCGGGACGACCCATCCCGCCCTCCACCGGGTGGCCGGACATCTCGCGCCGGGGGCGTTCGAGGAGCGGTTCGAGTTCGGGGTGGACGCGATCCTCGGCGGGCGGTGAGAGCCCCTGGTCCCTCACGTGGACAGCCGCAGCGCAGCCGCTCAGCTGTTCAGCCGCTCAACGGAGTGCCTTCAGCGCGCTCTCGGCGCCGGCCAGCACCGTCCGTGCCTGGTGCTCCACCTGGTGACGGACGGGTACCCAGCGCACCCGCAGGGCCTCTTCGGCGTCCGTGCACCAGGTGGTGAACAGCTCGTCGAGTTCGCGGTGCAGCGCCGGGGCGGCCCTGTCGTCCGATGCCTTCAGGAGTCGTAGCAGAAGGCCTGCCGCGCGGATCGGCTGGCGGCGGGCCACGATGTTCAGGGCCGAGACCTGGGCCGTCGTCAGGCGGTGCGGGTCGTCTTCGCCGGACGCGGCGGCGGCAGCGGCCTGGCGGGCGAGGGGGGTCCAGGAGTCGGCGACCATGTCGTAGAGGCCGTCGGCCATCCACTCCAGCACGCGGCGGAGCGGGTCGTCCTGGGGCGGTGGCAGAAAGCCGCGTGCCTTGTCGAGGACGGCGGTCACCTTGCGGCCGCCGTCGCGTACCAGGTCGGCCAGGTCGCGCAGGGCGTGTTCGGCGTCCGGGTGCGGGGTCAGGTCCTGCGCCAAGTCGCTTGCCCACATGGGGACTTCGACGATCGCGGTGACACCGCCGTAGCGCAGGGGTGCGCACCAGGTGGACGCCCCGATGTTCTCCGATCCGGCCGCAAGACGGTCGGTGCTGTCCGGTGGGGGCAGGACGTAGACGGCGGGGCTGGGGTTCTCCCAGTACAAGGCGTCGTACGTGCCGTGCTGGAGCGGGATGCCCAGCTCCGCGGCGGACGCCCGGAAAGGCGCGGCCAGTTCGGGGAGGTCGCGGGTCAACTGGACCCAGCTGCCGCCCACATCGGTGCTGTGCAGGGAGCACTGGAGGAACGGCCGTAGTTCGTCGATCAGTTGGAACAGGGTGCGGCTCTCGGGGAGCGGGTGCGCGACGATCGGCGCCCACTCCGGTTGTTCCGCCGCGATGGGGCGGTAGGTGGTGCGGTAGTAGCCGCGCAGCGTGTGGTCCGTCGCCGGTGGACCCTCGGTTCCGGCCTCGCTCAGGGCGGCGCCGTCCGGGTCGAGACACAGGACGATGTCCCAGGTGACGAGGGCGGGATCGGTCGCCGCGGTCAGCCGGTGGCCGCGTGCCACCTGCTCCGCCAGCGCGAGCGCGGTGGCGCCGCCGACCGGTTCGTCGGGGTGCGGTCCCGCGACCACCAGGACGTGGTGCGGGCCGTGTCCCACGGACAGCAGCAGGATCGGACGGCCCGCGCGGGACGTCCCGATCCGGCGCAGCCGGCCGGCCTCGGGATACCGGGAGACCAGCCGCCGCGCCGAGTCGGTGACCTCCGCGACCGTGGGGTAGCGGGTCATCGGAGCGAATCTGGTCAGTTACCGCTGGGACCGCTGTCGCTGGTGGTCTCCTTCTTGTCCAGCGGGCGGATCTCGATCTTGTTCGCCATGCCGGTTCCTTCCGGTGAGGGCTGTGGCGTGCGGTGGCTCGCGCCACGCAGTGTCTTGACGTGCTCTTGCCAGAGTTCGCGCACGGGACGACGGTTGTCAACGACTGTTGGTTTCGCAGGAGCCGGTGCTCACGAGATTGGCGCGAAGATGACGGTACGAGCGATGCGACGGCCCCGGATCAAGCCGGAACACCGGGCCTATCGCACGGTGGACGGCCACATCCGGATCGGGAGCGTCGTCTACGGCATCGGTTCCGAGGTCAAGGATCCCGACGGCTGGGTGTGGACTCTGGTCGAGACGATGGACGGCACGCGGAACGCCGAGGAGATCGTCGCCGAGGTGTCCCGTCGCCACCCCGAACTCCCGTTACCCGCCCCGGACATCGTCCAGGCGATGACGGACCTGACCGGCGCCGGGTTCGTGGAGGACGCGGGCGCCGACCCACCGGCGGAACTGTCCGAGCGGGAACGCGAGCGGTACGGCAGGGGGATGACCCTGCTGCGTTGGATGGATCTCCGGCCGAGGGCGAGCGCGTGGGAACCGCAGGTGTTGCTGCGCCGGGCCCGGGTGTTGCTGATCGGCGTCGGCGGCACGGGTGGGGCCGCCGCACGGGATCTGGTGGCCTCCGGTGTGGGACGGCTGCACTGTGTCGACCCGGACGTGGTCGACCTCTCCAACCTCAACCGGCAGACGCTGTTCCGTGAACACGATGTCGGTACGCCGAAGGTCGACGCGGCACTGAGGGAGCTGCGGGCGCTGAACTCGGAGACGGTGGTCACGGGGGAGCGGCGGGAGGTGCGGGGGGAGACGGATCTCGAAGCGCTGCTGCTGACAGGGGTGGAGGGCGGCTCCGGTGTTCAAGGTGTGCCGAGTGGGTCGGAGGGCCGTGGTCAACTGCCCGCGTACGACGTGCTGTTGCTGGCCGCCGACCGGCCCGCCGTGATCCGCAGATGGGCCAACCGGGTCTGTCTGGACTCGGGCATGCCGTGGGCGGAGGCTGGCTATCGCGGCCCGCTGGTGAGTGTCGGCGTCTTCGCTCCCGGCCGGGGCGCGTGCTGGGAGTGCCTGCGCATCGCCGAGGCCGAGCGACGCGAACTCCGGCTCGCGCCCGGCCAGGACGAGGACGTCGCCTCGCCCCGCATGCAGTGGAATCCGGCCAACGCGGTGACGGCGGGCCTGTCCGGCGGTCTGCTCGCCCACGCGGCCATCGCGCTGCTGTGCGGTGTCCCACCGGTCGACCCCGGCTACCGGTTCGGCCTCAACCTGATGGTGCCGGGCGACCCGATCATGCAGCGTTCGGGGCGACGGGGGGACTGTGCTGCTTGTTCGGCGACGGCGATACCGGCACGGACACCAGCACTAGCACAGGCACCGGCTGAGAACCCCGGGGACCACTCGTGACCGATCCGGACACGGACACGGATTCGGACGCGGACGCCCACCCCCGCATCGAGCCGTCCACGCGCATCCTCCTGCACGACCTCGCGACCCGGCGTGACCGGGACGAGTGGATCGTGGGCCGTATGGCCACCCGGACCTTCGTCGCCCTCCCGACGGCCGGTGCGCGGGCGGTGGAACTGCTGGGCGCGGGGCTGAGCGTGGCTCGTACGGCGGAGCTGCTGCGTGCGGAGACCGGGGAGGAGTTCGAGATCACGGACTTCGTCAGGGATCTGGCCGCGCTGGGGTTCGTGGCGCGGATCGGGGACCGCCCGGTTCCGGACGGTGAACCGCCGCGCGCGTCACTGCCGTGGCTCCGCCCCCGCCAGGCCCGGTTCGCCCTGCATCCGGCGTTGCCCGTGTTCGTCGGAGCGCTGCTGGTGGCCGCCGTGGTGGCCCTGATCCGGCGCCCCGAACTGCTGCCGGGCTATCGCGACCTCCTGTGGAGTCCGCACGGCAGCTTGGTCCTCGTCAGCGGCGCGGCGGCCGGGTGGGCACTGGTGCTGGCCCACGAGTGGGCGCATCTGATCACCGCCCGCGCGGCAGGCGTGCCGGGGAGGATACGGCTGGGCACCCGGCTGCAGTTCCTCGTCATGCAGACCGACATCAGCGGCATCGAACTCGCGCCCCGCCGCCACCGGTTGACGGCCTACCTCGCCGGCATCGCCCTCAACCTCTCCGTCGCCGCGACCCTGGTCCTGACCCTCGCCCTGACCGACACCGGCCCGGACACCGGGACCACGACCACCCAACGCCTGCTGTCTGCCGCGCTGTTGCTGGCCCTGCTGCCGCTGCCGTTCCAACTCATGGTCTTCACCCGCACGGACCTGTACTTCGTCCTCCAGGACCTCACCGGCTGCCGGAATCTCTACGGCGACGGTCTCGCCTACGCCCGC
Source organism: Streptomyces xylophagus (assembly GCF_000716435.1). Lineage (GTDB taxonomy): Bacteria > Actinomycetota > Actinomycetes > Streptomycetales > Streptomycetaceae > Streptomyces > Streptomyces xylophagus. The sequence goes on along the minus strand of NZ_JNWO01000031.1, from coordinate 20,415 downwards.
TACGTCTTCCGGCGTGCGCTACGACCGTTGCGCCCCGGCCGGGTCTCCGGTCCCGGTGACCCGAGCACCCGTCTGCCTCCGCACGAGCGCCGAGCCGTACGCCTCTACAGCGTCGTCCTCGTGGTCGGCACGGTGGCCTGCCTGACGTTCATGGCCACCGTGACGCTGCCCGTCGACGTCACGTTGCTGGTCCGCGCGGTGCGGGGACTGGGGCCGGAACACGGCCTCGCGGGCAACGCGGACTCGGCGGCGGTGCTGATCACCCTGGGCGGGATCAACGTCCTGTGGGCGGTCACCCGGTGGCGCAACCGCCGTTCCGCACTACGGTCGGAAGATCGGTGAATTCTTCGAAACATTCGATCGAAACATTCGGGCATCGGATCTTGAAACTTCGCCCTTCCTTTGGGGTCCCCGGCCGTGAATCGTTCAAGGTGACGTGTGAGCTGCGCATTCTTGATGATCGCTCGCCCTGACGCGCCAGCGAATATTTCGCACCCGGCACCGAAACTATTGACAGTTGACAGGGGCGTACCAACACTGACGCCGCATGGACACCACACCCGCACGCACCACGAACCGCTTCAGGCTGTTGGCCGGCAGCGCCTGTGCCCTGCTGCTGGCCCTCCTCGCGGCGATGACCCTGCCCGGCACCGCCAGTGCCGCCACCGTGATCACCACGAACCAGACCGGTACCAACAACGGCTACTACTACTCGTTCTGGACCGACTCCCAGGGCACGGTCTCCATGACCCTCAACTCCGGGGGCAACTACAGCACCACCTGGAAGAACACCGGCAACTTCGTGGCAGGCAAGGGCTGGAGCACCGGCGCTCGCCGGAGCGTGACGTACTCGGGGACCTTCAACCCGTCGGGCAACGGCTATCTGTCGCTGTACGGCTGGACGTCGAACCCGCTCGTCGAGTACTACATCGTCGACAACTGGGGCACCTACCGGCCCACGGGCACGTACAAGGGCACCGTCACCAGTGACGGCGGGACGTACGACATCTACAAGACGACGCGGTACAACGCCCCCTCCGTGGAAGGCACGAAGACCTTCGACCAGTACTGGAGCGTCCGGCAGTCGAAGCGCACCGGCGGCACCATCACCACCGGCAACCACTTCGACGCCTGGGCCCGTGCCGGGATGCCGCTGGGCAGCTTCAGCTACTACATGATCCTCGCGACCGAGGGCTACCAGAGCAGCGGGAACTCCACCATCACCGTGAGCTGACCCACAGCCCGACTCCCTTTGCTGGAGGACCACTTCACATGAAAGCCGCACCGCACCTCTCGTTACGCTCCCTGGTCGCCACGCCGGCCGTCGTCGCCCTGGCCGCCGCGGGTACCCTCGCCGTCGGCGTGAACTCCCCGGCGCAGGCCGCCACTTGCGGCGGCTACGTCGGGCTCACCTTCGACGACGGGCCGTCCGGCAACACACCCACCCTGCTCAACTCGCTGAAGCAGAACGGACTTCGGGCCACGATGTTCAACGAGGGCCAGTACGCGGCCGCGTACCCGGCACAGGTCAGGGCTGAGGTCGCCGCCGGTATGTGGGTCGGCAACCACAGCTACACCCACCCGCACCTCACCCAGCAGACCCAGGCGACGATCGACTCGGAGATCTCCCGGACCCAGCAGGCCATCGCGGCCGCGGGCGGCGGCACGCCCAAGCTGTTCCGGCCGCCGTACGGCGAGACCAACGCGACGGTGAAGGCCGTAGAGGCCAAGTACGGTCTGAAGGAGATCATTTGGGACGTCGACTCGCAGGACTGGAACGGCGCGAGCACCGACGCGATCGTCCAGGCGGCGGGCAGGCTCACCAACGGGCAGATCATCCTCATGCACGACTGGCCGGCCAACACGGTCGCGGCGATCCCGCGCATCGCGCAGGGACTGGCCGCCCGCAACCTGTGCGCCGGAATGATCTCGCCGCAGACCGGTCGTGCCGTCGCTTCTGGATAGTGGCTCATGGGCTGGCGCGGCAATGGCGTCCACGCGGCGCGGCGGCCTTCGCTGTCGCGCCGCGTGTACCACCCGAAGCACGCCCCTGACCAGGGCATCGGGCGCCGCGTTCAGGTTGTGTTCAGGCTCGGACGGGCCTCGGGAAACTCATGCACCGGAAGCCCCAAAGCTCTGGCAAAGGGGTCTGGGACAACCCTTGGACAGCGTGCCATCGTGCCTGCCATGACGACTGATCACCTCACGCACGACAGGCCTTCGCGCCGCATCCGGCACGCGGCGAGCAAGGTGCCGGAGGTGACCGTCTACTTCTGGATCATCAAGGTGCTGACGACCGGCATGGGGGAGACGGCCTCCGACTTCCTGGCCCACGCGTTCGGCCCGATTCCCGCCGTCGGCCTCGGCGGTATCGCGCTGGTGGCCGCCCTGGCGGTGCAGTTCGCCGTGCGGCGCTACGTGGCCTGGATCTACTGGACGGCGATCGTCATGGTCAGCGTGTTCGGCACGATGGCCGCCGACGTCCTGCACGTCGGCCTCGGCGTGCCGTACGCGCTGTCGACGCCGTTCTTCATGGTCGTACTGACCGCCGTCTTCGTCCTCTGGTACCGCAGCGAGGGCACCCTGTCGATCCACAGCATCCACACCCGGCGCCGCGAGGCCTTCTACTGGGCCGCCGTGCTCGCCACGTTCGCGCTGGGCACGGCCTGCGGGGACCTCACCGCCACGATCGGCCTCGGCTACCTGGGCTCCGCCGTCCTGTACGGCGTCGCGATCGCGGTTCCGGCCGTCGCACACCGGTGGGGCAACCTGAACGCGGTGACCGCGTTCTGGGCGGCGTACGTCCTCACCCGCCCGCTCGGTGCGTCCGTCGCCGACTGGATGGCCGTCGGTCACCAACGGGGCGGTCTGGCCTGGGGACTCGGTCCGGTCACGCTGGCCTGGACGGTGGCCATTCTCGGCTTCGTCGGCTATCTCGCCGTCTCGCGCAAGGACATCCGGCACGACGCCGATGCCCTGGCGTGACGGTCCGGCGTCCGGTGCGTGGCCGTCTGATGGGTGGCCGTCCGGTGCGTGGTCATCCTGTCGGCAGGCTGATCACGAACCGCGCCCCTGAGGTGTGACTGGAGTCGTACGTCACCTCGCCGCCCGCGGAGCGGGCCAGGCGGCGTGCCAGCGGCAGGCCGAGGCCCGCGCCGCCGTGGCCGTCGCCGGGATCCGCGCGACGGCCGGGCTCGAAGAGCTGCCCGACGAACGGGGGCGGTACGCCGGGCCCGTCGTCCACGATGTCGATGCGTACGCCGTCCGGTGCGCCGTCGGGGGTGCGGTACGCGCTGACGGTGACGAGCGAGTCGGCGTAGCGGCAGGCGTTGGCGAGGAGCGGGCTGACGATGCGTTCGAGGAGGGCGGGCGGGACCCCGGCCACGAGGTGCGGGCCGGTCGCCGTGATCGTCAACTGGCCTGGTGCGTACGGGACTTCGGCCAGGCGGTGCAGTACGGGCATGACCTCGGCGGTGCCGGGCGCGGTGAGGGTGCCGTCGCGGGCGTCGTCCAGGAGGGTGTCGCAGATGGTGCGCATGGACTCGGCGGCATCCGCGATGACCTGGTGGGTGGCGCGGGTCTGGTCGGCGGTGCGGGGGTGGGCCTGCCACCAGTCGAGCTCGGCGACGATCCGGCTCAGCGGGGTACGCAGCTCGTGCGAGAGCTCGCCGGTGAGCTGGCGCTCGTAGCGCAGAAGGGTGCGGATACGGTCCAGCAGGGCGTCCAACGACCCGCCGAGACGGGCGAGTTCGGCCGGATGCCGCATGCTGCCGAACCGTTCCTCGGAGGCGACCGCGCTCCACTGGGTGGCCTGGTCGGTCATCGTGCGGACGGGGCGCAGCGCGCGGCCGACGGCCAGCCGGGTCAGGGCGTAGGTGCACGCGAGCATGACGGCGTCCAGGGCGAGCGAGCCCAGGAGCAGGGTGTCGGCCGAACTGCGGTAGGGAGAGAGGTCCAGCGCGGTGACCACGGTGGCCCGGCCGCCCGCTCCGGGTACCGGGTGGGAGCACAGGCGGAGGGGGCGTTGGACCGTGGTGGTCACACACCGCTGTCCGCCCCGCGCGGCGAGCGCGTCGGCGACACGGGTCAAGTGGCCTGCGGCCGGCGGCTGTTCGAGCAGATGCCGGCCGGCGTAGATCCACACGTTGGCGTCGAGGAGGTCGTCGTGGGACGTCTCCAGCACCCGTACCGTCCCGCCGCTGGTGTCGACGGTCGTCGCGACGGCGGCGGCACGGGTGCGCAGCTCGTCGTCCGCCTGATGCCGGAGGCGGTGCCCGGCAACGGAGTTGAACGCCACGGTGAGCACCAGCATCAGCAGCGTGGCCGTGAGCAGCGCGACGAGCGAGAGCCGGCCGCGCAGGGTCCGGGGTGGCAGGCGGTGGAGGACGGCGGTGAGCGCCGCCGCTGGTCGGTGGCGGGTGTCGCTCACGACAACCGGTGTCCGACCCCGCGTGCCGTGCCGATCGTCCGGGCGCTGCCCGCCTCGCGGAGTTTGCGGCGCAGGCGGGTCAGGTACTGGTCGAGGGTGTTGTCGTGGACCTGGGCGCCTTCGGGCCAGCCCGCGCGGATCAGTTCGCGGCGGCTGACGATGCCGCCGGAGGCCGCCATGAGCGCGGCCAGGAGGCGGAACTCGGTCGGTGTCAGGTCGACCCGGGTGTCCCGGACGTCGACCGTGTGCCGGACGGCGTCCAGCACCAGGTCTCCCGCCGTGGCGGCGGGCGGTGGCGCGGCCCGTTTCAGGGCCGCCCGCAGCCGGGCCGCGAGTTCGGCGAGATGGAACGGCTTGGGCAGATAGTCGTCGCCCCCGGCCGAGAACCCGGCGAGCCGGTCGGGCAGCCGGTGATGCGCGCTGAGGAAGATCACCGGGGAGAGGAACCCGTTCGCCCGCATCGCCTGGCACACGTCCCGCCCGTCGGCGTCGGGCAGCCCGATGTCGAGCACGGCGGCGGAGACGTCGGCGGTGGCCAGACGCAGGGCGGTGGCGCCGTCCGGCGCGGGGACGGTGTCGTAGTCCTCGTCCCGCAGTCCGCGCATCAGCACGTCCCGCAGGGCGTGATCGTCCTCGACGACCAGGATGGTCCGGCGCATGATCCTCCCTGACTACAATCCTGTAGACGGTCTACGAAACTGTAGACGATGTCGGGTCGGGAGCGCGCCGGACGGCGATCAGGACGCGTTCGCGGTCGTCCTGGTGGTCCAGCTCACCGGCGGCGGTACCCAGCGCGAAGGCGAACAGCACGGCGAGCCCGTAGTAGGCCTTGCGGCCGGCAGCGCGCTGTTCCTGGCCGTCGTCCTCGGCCTGGTGGTGTACCTCGCGGTGACCCGCAGGGACGTCATCGACCGCGGGCGCCTCGCGCGGCAGGCGGACGGGGAAACCGCGCCCGAGTCACTCCCGTCCGGCCGCCGGACCGAGGGCCGCCGCGATCGCCGGGGTGACGGGGTGCCCGGCGAGGACGTGGCGGACGGCGTCGAGGGGAACGGGACGCTCGTAGTAGTCCTCGAAGTGGGCCTGGACCGTCTCGGGGGAGCGGTCGGTGAGGAGGTGGAAGAGGTGGTCGGAGCCGTCCGGGTGCGTGTTGCCTGCCGGGAATTCGATGGCCGAACCGGCGCGCCAGGCGGTGTCGCCGGTCTCGCGCCACAGGCAGGCGGTGACGCGGGTGTCGCCGATGTACTCGTCGTGGAAGGCGGGATCCTCCAGCAACGGGCGCAGCGCGACCGGCACTTCGTCGACGACACCGGGCCAGACCTGCTTGTCGTCCGTGCCGTACGGGCTCATCTCCGACTCGTGGTCGAAGCCCCGTATGAGCACACCGGCCGGGGTGAAGAGGACGGAGAAGTCGTCCCCCGAGCCGTTGTCCATCAGGGCCGCCTCCTCGTCCGGGCCCCAGTCCGCGTCGAAGACGTACTCGACGAACTGCGGATCGTCGCCGATCGTCGCGTCCAGGACGGCCAGCGCGCGCAGGTGGACGCGGAGTTCGGCGGGGTCGGGGAGAAGGGCGGCGGTCTCGTGCACGGTGCTCATGACGTCATGAAAGCAGCCGCCACTGACAACCCGGCCCGCACTAGGCGGTGAGCCAGGGCAACCGGATTCCGGCGTCGGCCAGCAGCCCTCGTTCCGCTGCCGTGAACGTCGGCTCGTCGAGTTGCGGCCGCAGCGGTCCGATCAGCGCGGCCGCGAGGACACCGGGCCGGAGCAGGGCCGTGCCCGGGGACTGGAGGGTCAGTACCTCCGTCATCGCGGTCGCCACGTGGAACGAGCCCGTGGCGGTGTGGGACAGCCGGCTGACGTACCGCTGCAGGAGCCGGTCGGCCGCGCCCGCGTTCCTGCCCTTTGTCGTCCGGTAGTGGATGTCCTGTCCTACGGCGAGACTCCAGGCGAGTTCGACAGGGGCGGCGATGGCACGCTGCGCCGCGCGGGACAGGCCGTCGGCGAGACCCCGGGACGCCAGTCGGGCGCGGAGCGCGACGGCGCCGATGGCCGCCACCGACATGCCGTGCCCGTACACGGGGTTGAACGCGGCGACCGAGTCGCCGAGCGCGACCAGGCCCTCGGGCCAGGACTTGAGACGCTCGTAGGAGTAACGGCGGTTGACCGTGCTGTGGGTCAGGGCGACATCGGTGAGCGGCTCGGCGTGGGCCAGGAGGTCAGCGATCACGGGGTGGCGGAGTGTGCGTGCGTAGGGCTCGAACTCGGCTGCCTCGCGGGAGGGTTGGGCGCCCGGGGTGCCGATCAGGCTCACGTGCCAGCGGCCGTCCTCGATCGGCACGATGCCGCCCGTACGGCCGGGTTCGCCTCCCCGCGGGTCGGCCTGCACGCTGATCACGGGCCAGTTCCGGGTGGAGACGGGCGCGCGGTAGATCCGGCTGGCGTACGCGAAACCTGAGTCGATACGGTCCTCGGCCACGCCGGAGATGCCCAACTCGGCCAGCCACTGCGGAGTGCGCGCCCCTTTTCCGGAGGCGTCGACGACCAGATCCGCGCTCAGTTCGGACTCGGTGCCGTCAGCCGCGCGCAGCCGTACGCCGGTGACGCATTGCGAACTCCCCAGCAGGGCGGTGACTTTGGTGTGGGGGCGCACGCTGACGCGCGGGTCCTTCAGCACCTGTCTGCGGACGACGGAGTCGGTGAGGTCGCGGCTCGCGGTGATCAGGTAGTGGGTGTCCCGCTGCCAGCGCCGGTACCAGCCCTCGGGCGAGTAGATCAGCATGTTCGTGGTCACGGGCACACGGTGGGCACCCGCGCCCAGCAACTCCTTGACGGTGCCCGGCAGTAGGTCCTCGATGGCGTTCGCCCCACCGGACAACAGGACGTGGAAATGCGCCGCTTGGGGAACGCCCGGGCGTGACTCGGGCCCCTCGGGCAGTCCGTGCGCCTCGATGATCTCGACGCTGTCGACATGCTCCTTGACCGCGGCGGCGGCGAGCATGCCGGCGAGACTGCCGCCGACGACGACGGCACGGGTGGACATCCGGGACATCCGGGGCGGCCGCTGCGGCGATTCACTCATGAGGGGAAGATAACAAGCTCAATTGGCATACCACAGAGGGCAGTTGCCGCCTGTCCGTCCGTCGCGTCACGCGCCGTCGAGCAGTGAGGCGAGCCCTCGGTCGAGGGACGGCTCCAGGGCCTCCCGGCCCGGCTCGGTCACCCGGTAGGTGCGGCGCAGGAAGTGGTGCAGGGCGACCGAGTCGAAGCGGATCATCGCGATGCCCTCCGGCGAGTGGAACTCGACGGCCGTATGGGCGGGGCCGTACGGCCTGATGTGCACGTTGCCCATTCCGGCGGGGGTGCCGAGGCCCTCCTCCAGGAGCGCCCGCGCGAAGGTCCACGTCACCTTCTTGCCGTCGAGCGATATCCAGGCGGGGAAGAGGAGTTGGACGGCGAAGGGGTCGCCGGAGGAGTAGCGAAGGGTCACCGTCACGGCCAACTCCTGGTCGTCGTCGGCGATCAGGCGGGCGCTCGTGGGCTGTTCCAGGGTGAGGTGGCGCATGGGCGGTCTCCGATTCGGGCGGGGCGGCGGCCGTGGTGCCGACACACCCTCCTTGATCACGTGGAGGGGCCTTTGATTACGCGGTTGCGCGAAGCAATTCATGTGACCTGTGTCACCTTGCGGGGCGACTGCAACTTTAATTGAAAGTTTTGCCATCTAGGGTACAAACCCTTCCCCGCCCCACTGGCAACTGGAGCGTTGCTGCCATGAACGACGGTCCCACCGCCGCGTACGCCCGGATCTACGAGGAGCAGCAGCCGCGCCTCGTCGCCTACGCCCGCTCGCTCACCCGGAACGCCTGGGTCGCCGAAGACCTCGTCGCCGAGGCGCACTTCAGGGTGTGGCGCAGGCTGTCCGCCGGGCACGAGATCGAGAACGTACCGGCGTACCTCATGACCACGGTGAAGCATCTCGCGACCGCGGCGGGCAGCGCCGCACGCGAGACACCGCACGATCCGCAGGCCGACGAGCGGGCAGGCGCGGACCCGGTGCACCTCCACGCCCACGGGGACGATCCGGCCGAACAGGTGTCGTCCACCGACCTGTTGGTGCGGGTGCTCGAGCAGCTGCCCGAGCGCTGGGTGAAGGCGCTGTGGCTGGCCGAGGCGGAGGGCCTGCCGCTGGCCGCGATAGGCCCCCAACTCGGCACCAAGCAGGGCGCGACGGCCGTACTGCTGCACCGGGCGCGGGAAGGCATGCGGCAGGCGTTCCTGCGCGCCCAGACCGGCGCCCCGGACGATCCCGCGTGCCAGGTCCACTGGGCCCGTATGCCCGCGTACGTGCGCGGCGGCGCCACCGAGCGGCAGTCCGAACGGCTCCTCGGCCACGTCGACGCGTGCGACGACTGCCGCGCCCGCCTCGCGGCCCTGATGCGCGCCAATGACCGGCTGCCCGCACTCGTGGCACCCGCTCTGCTGGTGTTCGTGCTCGGCGGCGCGGGCAAGTTCCTGCTCGTCGCGTTCGGCGCGGGCTCCGCCGGCGCGGTCACCGCCGCGGGCGGTCATGGCGGCGGGTTGCTGCACGGCGTACGGCACGCGGCGGTCGGCGCGTCCAAGACGCAGCTGGCAGCCGCGGTCGGCACGGCCGTCGCGGGCGCCGTCGCGGTGATCGTCGTCCTCGGCGGCGGCGACGCCACCGAAGTCCCGGTCGCCAAGGGCCCGGTGGCCGAAGTGCCCGTGTCCCAGGCGCCGGTGGCGTCCCAGCCCCGGACGGCGAAGCCCTCGAAGACGCCGAGCGACGGCGGTCGCTCTACGGCCCCTGCGACGAACAGATCCACAAGTGCCGTGTCTCCAGCCGACCTTGGCACGACCGGGGGCGGGTCGACCGTGACACCGGTGGGGAGCGGTGGCGGAACACCCGCTCCTACGGCCCCTGTTGAGCCGCCTCCGGTGACCACCGAGCCGACCCCGGTTCCGACGCCGACTCCGACTCCTGCTCCACCGGTGACCACGGAGCCGGAGCCGACGCCGACTCCCACGCCGCCGGTGGTCACGCCTCCGGTGGTCACGGAACCGACCCCGGACCCGAAGCCCGTGGACCCGACGCCGACGGAACCGGCTCCCACGCCGCCCAAGACCGAGGAGCCGACGCCGGAGCCGACGCCGGAGCCGACGCCCGAGCCGACCGCCCCCGTGCAGGAGACCCCGGACCCCGTCACCTCGGAGCCCACGACCCCGTACGAGCCGCCGTCGTCACCTACGCCTACGCCCACACCCGAGCCGTCCACGGAAGCTCCAACTCCCGCCGATCCCGCGCCTGTTGAGACCCCGGGCGGCGACCAGCCCTGTGATCCGGCGGCCGGGAGGGATCAGCCGATCGCGTAGGCGCGGTAGACCGTCTCCACCGAAGTGCCGCCGGTGGAGTCGGTCACCTGCGAGCGCAGGGCGACCGCGCCGGAGGCCGGGTTGTGCACGGCGGCCTTCCAGGCGGACCCGGAACGCGTGACGGAGACGGCCTTCCAGGTCGTGCCGCCGTCCGAAGACGCCCAGACCTTCAGGGACTTGACCGCCGACTTGGTGAACTTGACGTCAGGGCCCTGGGATCCGCGGCCCGCGCTGACGGTGACCGAGGTGGTGCTGCTCGCCTTCGCCCGGTTGCTGCTGTCGAGACCGGCGGGCAGGAAGCGGGTCATGAAAACGGGCGCGACCACCGACTTGGCCGGGTCGGCCTTGAACCGCCAGTCGAGCGTGACGCGCGGCGACAGCATGCCGGACGGGAAGGTGATGCCCGGGCGGTAGCGGTGGGCGTCGACGGTCAGCCGGTATGTGCCGGCCGAGTGGATGCGGGCGGCGAAACCGTCGTCGGAGGAACCCCAGTTGGTCAGGGTCTGCTTCTTGACGGTGGTGCTCCCCTTGGACAGGACCACCGTCTCCTTCGTCGGGTCGGAGCCCCAGACACCCACGTCCGGGTCGCCGATCAGTGCGTCCGGGATGAAGTTCACGGACTTCTGCCAGACCGTCGGCAGATAGTGCATGGGGCTCCACACGGCCCGCCCGAACGACTGGGTGAAGCTCTGCCCCGCCTTCAGCGTCCGCACCGCCGGGAAACCGCCCCCGACGTCGTCCCCGTTGCTCGCGTAGATGTCGTCGCGTGGCTGCCAACTCCCGGGCGTCACATGGGTGGTGGCGCTGTACGGCGCGCTGCCGCCGTAGACGTTGGCGTACATGTCGGTCGTGCAGTTGTCGACCTTGGGCGCGGCCTGGAGCGCGACGTCGTGCTCGTTCGCCATCTGCGTCCCGCTGCGCACCGAGAAACGCATCGTCGCCAGCTGGGACCGCTTGAACGACCCGCCGGGCGCGGCCGGGACACCGGTCGTGTTCTTCACCGCGACGTAGCTGTCGTTGCCCGACCACTGCGCCATGAACCCGAACTGCAGCAGCTTGGAGGAGTTGGGGATCGCGTAGAGGGACCCGGCGTTGTTCCAGCCGCCGGCGCTGTACGCGGAGGGCATGTCCAGGTCGGCGGCGCACACCTGCGCGCTGATCCGGGCTGGCTCGGTCACATCGGCCGGGGTGTCCAGCGACACCTTCACGGCCTTGCCCTTGCGGGCGTCCAGGGTCACGGACTTGGCGCCCGACACCGTCACGACCTGCGCGCCGATGGTGTCGGTGCCCAGACCGTCCGTGGCGCTCTCGTAGATGTCCGTCATCGCGAGGTACTTGCCCGACGGCAGGCTGAGCTTCTTGCCGGACTTGACGGTGCGCCTCTCACCCGACGACGCGTTGACGACGGTCACCGTCGTCGCCACCTTCGCGCCGTGCCGCCCCAGCGTGGTGACGGTCAGCGAGCCCGACGCCGCCTGCGCGGAAGCGGCGGGAACGACCAGCGGCGCGAGCATGGCCACGCCGACGAAAACGAACCGTATGCGTCTTGTACGGCCGACGCGTTCTGCGCTCATGACTACCCCCTGAAGACCCCGGAGAAGACCCCGGGAACGACCCGACTCCCCAAAGCCGACTCATAGTAGCCACGCGTCTCACGCCCCACTCATGACCCCCCGGCAAGCCTCCGCGTACGCCCTCACCAGCGGTCGTCCGCCGTCCTCGCGCCGCCACGCCAGGGCGTAACGGCTCGGCGAAATGCCGTGCACAGGGCGGGTGATGACACCGCCGAGGCTGATCAGGTGGGCGTTGCCCGAGGCCACCAGACAGATGCCGAGACCGGCGACCAACGCCTCGTACGTCTCCTCCGTGCTCGCGATCTCCGCGCCGATGCGCGGTGGCCGTCCGCCGCGTTCGTCGAGGGCGAGCCAGTAGTCGCGCAGGGGGCCCGCGCCGGGCGGCAGGGCGAGGAACGGCTCGTCGACGAGGTCCGCGAAGTCGACCTCCGCGCGGGCGGCCAGCGGATGGGAGTCCGGGAGCGCGACCAGGCGGGGTTCCTCGGCGACCACCGTCCAGCCGTAGCGCTCCGCGTCGGGCAGCGGCAGCCAGACGAAGGCGACGTCCGTGTCGCCGTCCGCGAGACCCGCCGTCGGATCGTCCCAGCTCACCTGACGCAGCCGTACGACCGCCTCCGGACGCGCGGCCGTGAAGCGGGAGCGGATCGCGGGCAGCAGTCCGCCCCGGCCCGGGCTGGTGCTCATGCCGACCACCAGGGTGCTGCGCCCGGCCGCGCTCACCTCCGCCAGCGCGGACGCGCCCTCCGCCCAGACCGCCAACACCCGCTCGGCGTACGGCAGGAGGGCCGCGCCGGCCTCGGTGAGCGCCACGCCCCGCCGGTCACGCCGGAACAGCTCGGCGCCCAACTGCCGCTCCAGCGCCCGGATCTGCTTGCTCAGCGCGGGCTGCGACACGTACAGCTTCTCGGCCGCGCGCGTGAAGTGGAGCTCCTCGGCGACCGCGACGAAGTAGCGCAGGTCCCGCACATGGACGTCCGTAGTCATAGCCATTGGTTATCAGCGTAGGTCTTGGACGGGCGGTCGGGGGCGGGAGCAGGCTGGTCGGCAGATGGGAAACACGGGATCTCAAGGGGAGACGTCATGAACAAGGTGTGGCTGGTGACCGGCGCGAGCAGCGGGTTCGGGCGGGCGATCGTCGAGGCCGCGCTGGCCGCCGGTGACGTGGTCGTGGGTGCGGCGCGGCGGACCGAGGGGCTGGACGAGCTGGTGGCCGCGTGGCCCGACCAGCTGGAGGCGCTGCGCCTGGACGTCACCGACACGGGCGCGGCGGAGGCGGCCGTACGGGACGTGGTGGCGCGGCACGGGCGGATCGACGTCCTCGTCAACAACGCGGGCCGTACGCACGTCGGGGCCTTCGAGGAGACCACCGAGCAGGAGCTGCGGGACCTCTTCGACCTGCACGTCTTCGGTCCCGCCGCCCTCACGCGCGCGGTGCTGCCGTCCATGCGGGAGCGGCGGTCCGGAGCGATCGTGCAGATGAGCAGCATGGGCGGGCAGATGTCCTTCGCGGGCTTCTCGGCGTACAGCGGAACGAAGTTCGCCCTGGAGGGGCTCTCCGAAGGGCTCGCGGACGAGGTCGCCGAGTACGGCATCAAGGTCCTGGTCGTCGAGCCGGGCGCCTTCCGGACCGCCCTCTTCGACACCAGCCGGGCCGGAGTCAGCGCCGACAGCGGTGTGTACGCCAAGGTGAGCGCGACCCGCGGCTTCGTCTCGGGCGGCGACGGCGCCCAGGCCGGCGACCCCGCGAAGGCGGCGGCCCTCATCCTCGCCGCCCTCGACGCCGAGGAGACCCCGCTGCACCTGCCGCTCGGCGACGACGCGGTAGACGCCGTGCTCGGGCACCTGGAGCAGGTGCGCGGCGACATCGCGGCCTGGGAGAAGCGGACCCGGGCGACGGGGTTCGACGCGTGACGGAGGGCCGGGAAGCCGGGCCCGCTCCTGTTGTCAGTGCCGCGTGCCACGATGGGCGGACAGGGAGACGAACGGGGAGCGGGGGGTGACATGGAGGGCGAGCCGCCGCGGGCCGGCCGACGGACCAGGGAGCTGTGCGCGCGAGGCACGCGGTTGTACGACGTGGCGCGCGCCCTGCGTGACGACCACACCCGCGCTCTGGACACCGTCCGCTCCGCACTGGAACCGCTGCGGGCCGAACTCGTCGCGCAGGAGCTGGAGTCCATCCCGGTCGCCCGGCTGAAGGACGTCACCGAGGGGCGGCTGCGGCTCGGGGCCGTGGAGGCGGCGGGACTGACCTCCGTGCGCGCGGTGCACGAGGCGAGCCGGTACGAGCTGCGGCAACTGCCCGGCGTAGGACAGCAGACCGCCGACCGGGCGCTCGCCGCCGCCCGGCAGATCGCCCGGGCCGTCGCGGAGACCGTCTCCGTCCGCATCGACGTCGACCACCCCGAACCCCGCACCACCGCCCTGGTCATCGCCCTCCAGCGGCTCGTCGAAGCGGGCCCCGAGCTGCGCCGCGCCCTGGACGCCGCCACCCGGCTCGACGAGCGGCTCGGCGCGCTGCTGCCCGTGGCCCGGCCCGCCAGCAGCAGACTGCTGATGGCCCTCGCCGGCCGTCGGCGCAGGGACGGCGCGCTCGCCGCGGTCGCCGAACTCCACGAACTGGTCGCCGACCCGGCCGCCAAGGACGTACGGCTGCTGATCGCGCAGGCCTCCACCGACCTGCTGCGCCCGCCGGTCTCCGACATCGAGGCCTGGGTCGACTTCGAGCTGCGCTCCGCCGAGTACTACAGCCAGCTCGCCGAGGTCGACGGACACCAGCCGGACCTCGCCGCGAGCGAGGGCTTCCTGCCGGCGGAGCTGGCCGAGCGCGTGCACGCACAACCCCTGGACGACACCCACCGCCGGGTCTCCCTGCGCGGCTACCAGTCGTTCGGGGCGCGTTTCGCCCTGGCCCAGCGCCGGGTCGTCCTCGGGGATGAGATGGGACTCGGCAAGACCGTCCAGGCCATCGCCGCGCTGGCCCATCTCGCGGCCGAGGGGCACAGCCACTTCCTGGTCGTCTGCCCGGCCAGCGTGCTGATCAACTGGACCCGCGAGATCGGCGCCCGCAGCACCCTGCGCGCGCTGCCCGTGCACGGCCCGGACCGGCACGAGGCCTATGCGGAGTGGGGTGAGCGGGGCGGGGTCGCGATCACGACCTTCGACACGCTGCACACCTTGCCGACGCCGGCCGACACGTCACCGAAGGGCAGGAAGCCGAGGGGCGAGCGGCCGTGGGGCGAGCGGCCGTGGGGTGAGAAGTCCAAGGGCGAGGCGCCGACCGGGCCCACCCCGGGCATGCTCGTCGTGGACGAAGCCCACTACGTGAAGAACCCGGACACCCGCCGCACCAAGTCGGTCGCGCTGTGGACCGAACGCTGCGACCGCGTCCTGTTCCTCACCGGCACGCCCATGGAGAACCACGTCGAGGAGTTCCGCACCCTCGTCCGCCACTTGCGCCCCGACCTGCTGCCGACCGTCAGCAACGGCACCGCGGCGGCCGGACCGCACGCCTTCCGCAAGTCCGTCGCCCCCGCCTATCTGCGCCGCAACCAGGAGGACGTGCTCACCGAACTGCCCGCCCTCGTCCAGGTCGACGAGTGGGTGGAGCTCGGCGTCGCCGACCGCGAGGCGTACGACCGCGCGGTCGGCGACGGCAACTTCATGGCGATGCGCCGGGCCGCCTACGCCGACACCGAGAAGTCCGCGAAGCTGCAACGCCTGCGGGAACTGGTCACCGAGGCCGCCGACAACGGGGTGAAGGTGGTGGTCTTCTCGTACTTCCGGGACGTGCTCGCGGCGGTGGAACAGGCCCTGGAGAAGGGGGTGTTCGGTCCCATCTCCGGCAGCGTCCCGGCCGCCCGCCGACAGCAACTGGTCGACGACTTCACCCAGGCCCCCGGCCACGCCGTGCTGCTCTCCCAGATCGAGGCGGGCGGGGTCGGCCTCAACCTCCAGGCCGCCTCCCTGGTCATCCTCTGCGAACCCCAGGTCAAGCCCACCGTCGAGCACCAGGCCGTGGCCCGCGTCCACCGCATGGGCCAGATACGCACGGTCCAGGTGCACCGCATGCTCGCCACCGACAGCGTGGACGACCGGCTCCTGACCATCCTCAAGAACAAGGACCGCCTCTTCGACGCGTTCGCCCGGCGCAGCGCCCTCGCGGACGCCACCCCGGACGCGATCGACGTCTCCGACGCCACGCTGGCACGCCGCATCGTGGAGGAGGAGCAGCGGAGACTGGCGGCGGAAGCCAACTGACCCTGCCCTTCAAGGGTGTTCGGCCGTCACGAGCGCACGTTCAGTTCGGCGAGAGCGGAGCCCTCACCGCCTCGCACGGTGACCCGGACGTACCGGGCGGGCGTCCCGTCAGGCGCGTGCCACGCATGCCCGTCGGCCGAGACCTCGACCCTGTACGCCCCCGGCTGCTTCGTCCACGTGGGTCGCACCGTCCCGACGTGTACCTGGTGGCTCAGGTCGACGGTGAGTGAGGCGCGGTCGGTGGCCGGGGACCAGTTGGTCGCGGGGCTGCCGTCCACGGCGGCCTCCGGATAGAGGCCGGACTCCGAGGAGGTGGCCGTCGCGGGCCGGCAGCGGGCCAGGTCGGTGGTGGGGGTGAGATCGGGTCGCCGGGTCTTCAGGGTGACCGTGCCGGAGAGTGTGCGGCGCCCCTCGGGGGTCTCCAGCACGAAGGGAGCCCCGGACCGCAGCCGTACCGTCGTCGTCCTCGCCCCGATCGCGATGTCGTACGTACGACCCCGCCAGCGAAGCCCGGACAGGCGTACGCCGTCGCTGAGTTGGGGCGGCAGGCTCGGGTCGAGGTGGAGGGCGTCGGGGCGCAGCCGCAGGCCGGTGAGGCCGTGGGTGAAGACCTGGAGGAAGCCGCCCTTGCCGGTGAGGAAGTCCTGGGCGGGGGAGCCCGCGAGGGGGTCGGACGCGCCCGCCTTGTCGCCGCGTGACTCCGAGAAGAGGGCGAACGGGCCGCGCGCGAACGGCTGGTAGGCCCGCCGCAGGAAGGTGTACGCGGCACAGCCCGGCTCGCCGATCGCCGCCGCGTCGATCGCGTGGACGGCGTCGGTCATGGCGGGGCCGTCCGGGTCGGTGCGCTGGGCGTAGTAGTCGAGGGTGGCGGCCGCGGCACCGGCGGGCATCGGCCACTCCAGCGGGTAGATCAGCAGCACGGTGTCGGCCTGCTTGATCTGGGAGCCGTTGTAGCCGTCGTACTGGAGGAAGATCTTGCGCTTCGGGTCGTAGGGGATGCGCAGGTGGTTCGCGATGGTGAGCCAGTCGGTGGGGGCGGTCGTGCCCAGGGTGTGGGCCGCGTCGGCGGCGGCGCGCAGGGCGGTGGTGGCGACGGCGTTCGTGTAGACGGCGTCGTTGACGCCGTTGCTGTACTCGTCGGGGCCCGCGACCTCCTTGACGGAGTACGAGCCGTCGGTGTTCTTCGTGACCCGCGAAGTCCAGTACTGGGCAAGGCCGTTGAGGAGGGGCCAGCCTTCGGTACGGAGCCAGGTGCGGTCGCCGGTCGCGAGGTAGTACTGCCAGGCGGCGAGGGCGATGTCGCCCTGGAGGTGGTTCTGGGTGACGCAGTGCGGCGGGAACCAGCTCTGGCACTCGTTCCACAGCAGACCGTGGCTCGCACTCGTCCACGGGAAGAACAGGCCCTTCACCGAGGTCTTCGCCGCGTTCTCGGCGGCGGCCGCGCGGGTGCGGTAGCGGTAGTCGAGGACCGGGCGGGCGAGGTCGGGGTGGGCGGCGAGCAGCGAGGGGAACATCCAGGTCTCGGCGTCCCAGAAGACCATGCCCGCGTAGTTGTCGCTGGTCAGACCGGCGGGCGCGATGCTGTTCCGGGCGCCGGGGCGCAGCGCGGACAGCAGCCCGTACTGGGCGGAACGGGCCCAGAGTTGGAGATCCGGGTGGCCCGGCACCTCGATGTCCGACGACCACAACGCCCGCCAAGCGGAGGTGTGCGAGGCGAGCAGCGCGTCCCACCCGCGCCGCGCGGCCCGCCCGGCGGCGTCCCGCGCGGCGGAACGGGGGTCGTGGGCGGTGAGGGCCGTGTCGACGCCGACGTACTTGGTGGCGGTGTAGGAGCGACCGGAACGAACGGGAAGGACGGCCGCCTGACTGGCACTCAACTTCCCTGTACGGAGGGCATGTTGGGAGTGCCCGGGCCCGGGTGCATCAAGCACCGACGCCACGGCCCCGTCCACCCCCGTCCCGTCCGTGCGGAACGCCACGCCGATGGTGTCGTCGCCGACAGGGCCGCCGTCCGTCTGCGTGACACGCCGTGCGCCACGGCCGTCGAGGCGGTCGGTGAGGGTGAGTTCGCCGTCCCAGTGCGGGGTCACGCGCAGGCGTACGGCGCCGGTGTGCGGGCTGTCGCGGGCGGCGAGGACGTCGTAGACGAGGTCGGTGCGGCGGCCGTCCTTCGTGGTCCAGGTGAGGGACGTACGGACGTACCCGCAACGGAGGTTGAGCGTCTGGCGGTAGTGGCTGACCCGGCCGGTGCTGCCGCCGTAGGTCTCGGAGCCGGCCGTGACGTCGAGGCCGGTCCAGGTCGGGAGGGCGGCGAGGGCCTCGCGGCCGGCGGTGTTCGCGGGGCCCCGGGCGTAGAGGCCGGAGACGAACGCGCCGTCGTAGCGCGGGGTGTAGAGCGGCCAGCCGGTCTTCTCGCCGGACGCCGCGTAGCCGGCACCGGCGGGCGGGACACGGGTGCCGAGATAGCCGTTGCCGACGTACGGGTGGTACGTGTCGGCCGGGTCGATCCGGGTGGCCGAGGGGGCCCAGCCGCGCGCCCCGCAGTCGTCGAGGGGGCGCGGTGCGGCGGACGCCGGGGGGAAGGAGAGGAGCAGGGCGGCGGTGAGGAGCGGGAGGAGCAGGCGGGTCGGCTTGGTCACTGTTCGACGATGGGGTGCGGTGTGGGGCGGGGGGCGGTGGCGCGCGGGGGGTTCCCACGGACGGGGGGAGTCGGGGCGTGGGGTCGAGGGGGATGCGGGGCGGTGTTCAGGGGCGGATCGAGGATCAGGGGGTGGTCGGGCGCGGGGCGGGGGTCGGACCAGGATCGGGCGGGGTGCGGGTGCCGATCCAGGATCGGGCGGCCCGAGTGCCGGCCGCCTGGCGGAGACCGCCTGCGTGCGGGCTGTTGCTGCTCGCCGGGTGGAGACCGCCGGTTCGCCCGCTGTTCCTGCCCGCCGGGCGGAAGCCACCTGCTTGCCGGCTGCTCTTGCCCGCCGGGCGGAACCACCCCCGACGGAACCACCCCCGACGGAAGCACCCCCGGGACCCCCCGACGGAACCACCCCCGACGGAAGCACCCCCGGGACCCTCCGACGGAACCACTCCCGACGTGCCGCCCGCTCAGATCAGCGCACGCGAGTCGGCCCGCGCGTCAGCGCGAGGCATGCGACCCGTCCCCGTACTGCGTCGGCTCGGTGACCCAGCCCGCCGTCAGGACGAGCCGTGACTCCCGGTGTACGGCCAGGAAGCCGAAGGGGCGGTCGAAGCGGGCCGTGACGACGGTGGTCGTGCAGCGGAGGTCGGGCAGCGCGCCGGCGGGGGTCGGAGCGATCGCGGTCACCGCGCCCGCACGGAAACCGAGCGCGCCGAACTGCGCCACCGCGGACTGTTCGGCCTTCCCGACGGCCAGCGGGAGCGGGCTGATGCCGGGGAAGTGGCCGTCGCCGGTGTCCCTCGCCGTCGTGAGCCCGAACAGGCCGTGCAGCGCGAGGAGATCGTGCCGCGTCCGCATGTCGTACGCCACCGTCGTCACGGTCAGTTCCGGCGGTCGCGGTGTGCCGCACCGCTGTTGCTCGACGCGCAGGCCGGGTCCCACGTCGCCGTAAGGGAGTTGGCCGCTCGGTACCACGGCGAGCCGTCGCCCCAGGATGTCCACGCCCGAGCCGAGCACCTGACCGGGCGTCATGCGCTGTTCGCCGAGCAGGAGATGGACGTCGATTCCGTTGTCGCCGGGGACCTTCAGCTCGGTGACGTAGCCGTGCGGGCCGCTCGCCACACCGACCCGGTCGAGCCGGACGCCGGTGCGGCGCAGACCGGCCAACTGCCGTCCCTGCCAAGGTCCGGCGTCCGGGGAGAGCATCAACTCGTCGAAAGGGCGCGGCCATTCAGTACGCAGAGCGAGCGCGCTCGCCAGAACCATCGCCACGTCCTCGTCCAACGCGACCGGCATCCGCTCGATCAACCCGCCCGTCCGCTCGGCGGCCCAGGAGTCCAACGCCTTTTGGCAGACCTGGAGATCCCCGCTGAGCACACCGTGCGTGTCCGCCGGCAGCCCGGCCCGCCACTCCTCCCCTACGGTCAGTTCGGGTCGCGTCCACAGGCCGAGCGCGGAGCTCAGGCCGCGCATCGCCCCCATCGCGCCCAGCAACTCCCGTGCGGCGGCGGCAGCTTGGTCGGCCGGCACCCCCACCGCGTCCGCGAGCTCCTCCCGCGCGGCCCCCGACGCCCCGTCGGCCAGAAACGCGAGCAACGGCCACACCCCGGCCGCCGAGAAGACCGCCGCCCCGGTCACCGTGTCCGCCCACCGCGCCGCCAGCCGATTGACCGCGTCGACCGTCCCCCCGACAGCCGCACCGCCCACTGCCGTGCCCCCGGCCGCCGTCCCCTGCACCGCTCCCAATTCCGCCCCCGTGAGTCCCGTAGCGCAAGATCGCGCACGGGAAGGCTATCGTCGGCGGCCCGGTGCCGGATGATCAGCCCCAGCGGTCGTCAGCCGCTCACCTCACGCTTAACATGCGCGAGTCGTACGTCCGTTCCGCATCTGAAGATCCCCGCCTGAACCAGGAGCACGGTAGCCGTGTCCATACCCCCGCCCCCTCAGGGTCCCGAAGGTCCCCAGGACCAGCCCCCGGGCCCGGCTCCCCTCCCGCAGGCACCCTCCACCCCGTACAACCCGTACGCCCCGCCGTCACAGGACCCCTACGCCCCGCCCCCGCAGACCCCCCACGGCGCGCAGCCGCAGCCCCAACCCCCGTACGGCACACCGCCGCAGAGCCCGTACACCCCGTACCC
>NZ_JNWO01000030.1 GCF_000716435.1 Streptomyces xylophagus | reverse complement strand
CATGTCGCTGTTCGTCGGCGCCTGGCTCAACCTTCAGTGGGGCTTCACCCCCACCCCCGGCCGGACGCTGGCCATCTGCGGCGCCATCCTCCTGCTGCTCGCCGTGCTCAACCTGTTCGGGGTGCGGCTGGTGTCCGTGCTGAACTCGATCAGCGTGTGGTGGCACATCGGCGGCGTCGCGGCGATCGTCGGCGCCCTGGCCCTCGTCCCCTCCCGCCACCAGTCGGCGAGCTTCGTGTTCACCCACTTCGCCAACACCACCGGATGGGGCAACCCGCTCTACGTGATCGCCCTTGGCCTGCTGCTCGCGCAGTACACCTTCTGCGGCTACGACGCCTCCGCCCACCTGTCGGAGGAGACCGTCCACGCCCAGACATCGGCCGCCAAGGGCATCGTGTACTCCATCTTCTGGTCCTGGATCGTGGGCTTCGGGCTGCTCGCGGGGATGCTCTTCGCGATCCAGGACTACGCCGGCACCGTCGGCAGTGCGACCGGGGTGCCGCCCGCGCAGATCTTCCTCGACGCGCTCGGCCTGACCGGCGCCAAGATCCTCCTGCTGGTCGTGATCGTCGCCCAGTTGTTCTGCGCGAACGCGGGCCTCGCTTCCGCCTCACGGATGGTGTTCGCGTTCTCCCGCGACGGTGCCCTGCCCTTCTCCAAGACCTGGCGGCGGTTGAGCCCCCGCACGAAGACCCCAGTCCCGGCGGTGTGGCTCACGGTGGGCGTCGCATTCTGCCTGGCCCTGCCGTCGCTGTATTCGCTGACCGCGTACTACGCGGTCACCGCGATCAACGTCATCGGGATCACCCCCGCCTACGCCATCCCCGTCTACCTGCGCCTGCGCGCCGGAGACCGCTTCACCCCGGGCCCCTGGCATCTGGGCCGCTGGAGCAAACCCATCGGCTGGATCGCCGTGATCTGGGTCGCCTTCATCACCGTGGTGTTCTGCCTCCCGCAGGTCTCCCCGGTCACCGAGGACTCCTTCAACTACGCCCCCGTCGCGCTCGCGGCCGTCCTGCTCCTGGCCACCGTCGGATGGGCCACCCGCGGGCGGCGCAGCTACGGCATCCCCGAGTACGGGACCGCCAAGGAGCGCGCACAGATAGGGGAGGAGCTCGTATGAGCCAGACCCCCAACCAGCCGGAGGACGCCGCATTCGAGCTCCTGCGTGATCTGGTGGACCGCAGGATGGTGGACACCGTGCTGCTGGCCGTGCCCGACATGCTGGGCCGGCTGAAGGGCAAGCGGATCGACGCGGACCATTTCGTCGACCGTGTCGTGGCAGGCGGCGGCGACATATGCGCCTACATCCTGGCCACCGACGTCGACATGCGCGCGCTGGACGGCTTCGCCCTGGCCTCCGCCGACACCGGCTACGGCGACGTGAGCCTGCTCCCCGACCCGGACGCCGTCTACCGGCTGGCCTGGATGCGGCGCACCGCTCTGGTCTTCGCCGACGCTATTGGCCACGACGGACAGCCCGTCAGCGTAGCCCCGAGGCAGATCCTGCAACGCCAGCTCGACCGGCTCGCCGCCCGCGGCATCACCGCCCAGGTCGGCCTGGAAACCGAGTTCGTACTCAGCTACGCCGACGCCACAGTCCCTCACCACCACCCGCTGCGGCCGGTGTTCGACCGCAACCTCGACTACTCCCTCGACCACCCTCAGGTGCTCACCCGCTTCTTCGAGGAATTGCAGGGCGGGCTCGGGAGCCGGCGCGGACCCTCGCCGAACGGGCCGGGCTGGTGGCGAACTTCATGGCCGCACCCGCGACCGGCATCGGCAGCCGTCCCGGGAACCTTCGCGCCGACGACCTTCACCTGGGGCCGCGACAACCGCACCTGCGCCATCCGGGTCGTCGGCCGGGGCGAGAACCTCCACCTGGAAAACCGACTCCCCGGCGCCGACACCAACCCCTACCTCGCGCTCGCCGCAACCCTCGCCGCCGTCCTGGTCGGCTTGGACCACAAGTCCGAACCGCCCCAGCCCTACGTCGGCAGCGCCTTCGACGACCCTGAGGCACCGCCGGTACTCGGCTCGCTGCAGGAGGCGCTCGACGCCCTCCCCAACTGCCCCCTGCCTGCAGAGGACTTGCTCACCGCGGATGTGGCTGCGCATTACGCGACCGCCGCCGGCCATGAACTCGACGTCCACCGCATCACCGTGACCGACTTCGACCTGCTCAGAGGGCTCACCTCAGCCTGAGCGGCACCCAACTCCCCTGTGAAGCAGTCGAGTTAGGGCTCGCCACCTACGGGCCACCTCCCTGTGCTGGGTGCGCAGCTCTGGCTCCGTACTCGGCGCCGGGGAGCCGAACCCCCTTCGTTCCCCGGGACCAGACGGTGGCCCGGGGGACGAAGGGCCCCACGAAACCGACCAAACCGATTACGTCTCGACAGGACCATCTGTGACCCACACCCGTTTCACCGTGCTGGATGACACCCAGCGCCATCCCGACCTGGCCGAGCGCATCGGCCAGATCCTTCGCCAGGTGGCACCGACGGTGAACGAGATAACCGGCCTCCCGCTCCCCGCGGTGGTCCGTTTCCGCCTGCTGCCACCCAGGGCATGGCGACAAGAGCTCCGGCAGAACCACCACCGCATCCTCACCCGCGACATCGCCGACCTGGACCTGACCCCGGCAGAGATCAGTGCCACCCGACTCGGGCTCAAGATCGCGGCTTTCCCGCCGTCTGGGCCAGTCTCTTCCTGCCGAAACGGGGAGTCCTCGCGCCACCGAAGAGTGTCTCGACCATCCTGGAGGGGCACGCCACCTGGGCCGAACGGCAGACACTCAAGCGGCTGTTCGGCACAGCGGCCGATTTCCGGGAAGGACCCAAGTCCTGGCGTTACCGCCTGCACAACCGGGACATCGTCCGCCGCTTCGGCCCCAGGCGCGAAGCGTATGAGCAAGGCTCCCGCCTCATCGCACAGGCCGTCGCCGAACTCGGCACTGGCCTGGTCAACCAGATCTGGAAAGACCTGAGTCTCCTTCCCACCGAGAAGGAGACCACCGACCCCGCCGCCTGGATCCACCGCATCGAGCGGGGGCTGACCAGTGCGTGATCACCTGCCCCCTCTCACCAGCCTCGACGGCTCAGGCCGCATGGAGCGCATCACCGTCGTCGTGCTGGACCTGCTGTTCGACCTGGCCCAGCAATCCGCCCGCTTCGGCTCCGGCCCGCAGCCGTGGGAGTCACTGGCTGCGTACGACGGCGACGCGTTCGCGTCCTTTACCGCTGGAGGGCCGCGATGACGTCACTTCGTACCGAGCTCCTCGACCTCATGCCGAACCGTCCGGCCCCTGAGCCCTCAGAGCTCACCGACGCGCCCGCCCGCCGCGTGATACGGCACGTCATCGGGCTGATGCTCCTGGCCTGCTGCTTCCCCCTGATCGGCACGGTGCTGACATCCGGCCACCTGTACGGCCTGCCGTCGTCGTTGTCTGCACGGGCCAGATACCCAGTGATCTGCACCGAGTTCGCTGTCGCGGCCATCGTGTTCTGGTGGCTGTGCTGGCTGGTCTTCGCCCGGACCCCGCTCAGCCGGGTCACCCCCCGCCAGCGCCTCCTGCAGCGCGGAGCCGCTGTCCTGGCCGGGGCAGCGGGCATGTTCGCCAGCGCGCCGTTCCCCATCGCGCTCGCGCAGGTCGCCGGTCACGCCGTGTCCGGGTGCGTCCTGGCGTGGCTGGCCCTCGAAGTGTGCCGCTCCCACCGTGTCTCCTTGCGAACCGCCCTTCCCCGCACGGCAGTTGAGCGGCTGCGTGACTGGCAGGTCACGATCATGGTCTTCGGCGTATGTGTCGTCAGCGGCGCTCTCTCCTTCCTCCTGCTCCAGCTCATCCGCTGGACAGGGGCCGGCGTACCGGTCATGAAGGGCAGCCAGATGGCCACCGTCGGCGAAAACGACGTCGGGACCCTCGCCTTCGGAGTGGTGTCGACGGTGGCGCTGGAGGACGTGGTGATCGTCGCCGCCACGACCGCTCTGCTGACCGCGATACGCCGGCCCGCGTGGCAGATCTACACCCTGGTCTGCATACCCGAAGTCCTCCTGCACGCCTACCTCGGGCTTCCCGCCATCGGCATGCTCGTGTTCGCCGCAGGCCGTGTCTGGCTGTACCGGCAGTACGGACGCCTCCTCCCCTTCACGGCCGCCCACTTCACCCTCGACTTCGGTGGCGGCGGCCTCATGCTCATGCAGCGGTTCCCCTTCTGGTACCGGCCCGCCCTGGTTTACCTCTTCGGCGTGCTGGTCTTCTTGATCGGGAACCGTCTGGGGAAGGCGGCGAAGGCGGCTCGTGCAGATGAACAGCCCCCGCCCGTCACGCCGGACGCTGACACCCCGCAGTCTGACGAGCATCCGGACCGGGTGAGTATCCGATGACCCCTGCCCCCGGTGTTCGCGAGGCCAGCGGCCGTGGTGCCGGGGTGGGGTCCAACTCCCGCTGCCGGGCGGCGGGTTCACCTTCGCCCGGCCGTGCGGCAGCACCAGCCCGTCGCGCGCCCGCCCCTCGGCGATCCGGCAGCGGCGGACGACAGACCGGCAACTGCACAGGCACCCCTCCCGGTGCTCGCGGCGTGTGGTGCCGCTCGGGCTGGGACGGGAGCGCCCACCTCACTATCCGTTTCCTCATTTTGGGAGAGTGCCTTGCTCACAGCGCCGCCATTCGACAGCGTCGAGGGTGCCTACCTTGCTCTGCTGCGTCTCACAACCGAGCAGCCGGACTACCGGATTGACGCACGCGGCAATGCCGCCCGTGAAGTGATCGGGGTCAGCTTCCGACTCGCGGATCCCCGTCAGCGCCTGACGTATCTGGCCGAGCGCCGGGCGAATCCGGTGTTCCAGTTCGCCGAGGCTCTGTGGTACCTCGCCGGCCGCCGGGACCTGGAGATGATCGGCTACTACTCGACGTCCATGCGCGCCAGCAGCGCCGACGGCGTCCGTCTCGGCGGATCCGCCTACGGGCACACGCTGTTCAGCCCGATCCGCGGCGGCCGGTCCCAGTTCGACCAGGTGGCGGAGTTGCTGCTGAACGAGACCGACAGCAAACGCGGCTACCTGCCAGTGTTCGCGGCGAAGGAACTCGCCAACCTCAACAACCCCGACGTGGCGTGCCTGGCCGGGCTGCACCTGCTGCTGCGCGAGGGGCGGCTGCACATGGTGTGCAACATGCGGGCGAACGACCTCGACTGCGGACTGCTGTCCGACGTCTTCTCCTTCACGATGATCCACGAGTACGCCGCGATCCAACTCGGCCTGGAGCTGGGGACGTACACGCACACGATCGGGTCCGCCCACGTCAACGACACCGACGCCGAGCGCGTCACACGCGTCCTGAAGGAGGCGGACTCCCGGTCGGCGCCGCAGTCCTTCCCGTTCCCGGCGATGCCCCGCAACACCACAACCTCCACCATCGCGGACGTCCTGCACCACGAACACGTGCTCCGTACGAACCGGCGAGGCTACAGCGCCGGGCACATTGCGGGCCTGGACCTGGATCCGTACTGGCAGCAGGCGGTGCTGCTGTTCGAGCTGTACCGGCAGATCCAGTACGGCCAGACCGAAGCATGCGACCCCGACGTCCTGGCCGCACTCGATCCCGGCCTGCGCTGGCTGATGGAGCACAAGTGGCCTCAATTCATGGTGAGTTCGGACGGCGGTTCGCGGTGAGCGGCGGCCGGCCGATGAGCGGCGCGGTGGTCGAGGGCATCGACTTCGACCGCTGGGCGGTCATCCTGTGCAAACCCGACGCCGTGGCGCGCGGCCTGGTCGACCAGATCCTCAAGCGGATCTCCGCTGCGGGCGTCGCGATCTCGGGCCGTCTGGACCTGATCGCCGAGCCGTGGCAGCCGCACGTCGTCTACCGGGATCTCCTCGCCGACACCGGGCGCCGTCATCTCCCCGATCTGCCGGTGTGGATCGATGCCGCGTTCGCGGGCCAACAGGTCACCGTGGCGCTCGCGCACGGTGAACCCAATCTTCATGCCCGGCTGCGGCAGCTGGTCGGGCACACCGATCCGGCCCGGGCGGCCATCGGCACGATCCGCGGTGACCTGGGCGACGACAGCCTCACCGCGGCCGGGGAGGAGAGACGTCTCGTACGCAACCTCATCCACACCAGCCACGACGCGGCCAGCGCCCGCCGGGAGTACGGGACCTGGTACGGGCCGGGCCGCCGCCTGCAGATCGCCGACTTCGACCGCTGCTCGGTCATCCTGTGCAAGCCGGATGCCGTCGAGCGCGGCCTCACGGACGCCGTCCTGGCGCGGATCGAGGCCGCCGGCTGCACGATCGCCAGCCGCCGCACCGTCCTCGTGCAGCCGTGGCAGGTCCATGTGCACTACTGGGATCTCCTCGTCGACGCGGACCACTTCCCCGACCGGGACATCCCCGCCTGCCTGGACGACGCCTACGCGGGCAAGGCCGTGACCATCGCCCTCGCCTACGGCGAGCCCGGCATCCACCTCCAACTGCGGCAGCTGATCGGCCACTTCGACCCACTGCGGGCGGCACCCGGGACGATCCGCGGCGACCTGGGCCACGACAGCCTGGAGCGCGCCCTCGAAGAGAAACGCCTCGTCCACAACCTCGTGCACACCTCGGACGACGCCGGCGCCGCCCGCCGCGACTTCGGCACCTGGTTCGGCGCCGACCACCGCACCCTGCTCACCGCCCCCGCCTCTATTCCTGCTCAACCCCTGGCCGCCGACCGCTGAACACGCCTATGTGGAGGTCCTGATGACCGTTCCCGTCGTACCGCGCCGCCGCCTGCTCCCGCTCCTGACGGAGGAGCAGATCGGTGAGTTGAAGCCCGCGCTCGCCGACGCGATCGAGTACCGCAAGTCGGGGTTGTCGCTGAACCACATCGTCGGCTGCCCCCTGGAGTGCGGCTACTGCGTCCGCCACCTCTTCGACAACTTCGGCATGAAGACGCCCAAGCGCCTGATGAGCGACGAAGCCGCCGTGGCCGCCCTGGTCGGCCACCCCTACTTCCGGCCCCACCGGACACCGATCCAGCTGTTCAACCGGGCCACGGACCCGATGCTGCCCGTGGTCAAGCAGCACCTGTTCGCCGTGCTGCGTGACCTCGACGACCGCGGCCTGACCAACCACGTCCTGGTCATCACCCGGTGGCGCGTAAGCGCCGAGGACTGCGCGCTCCTCAACTCCTACATGAACCTGCGCCTGACCATTCTGGTGACGCACTCCGGCATAGACGATCCGGCCATCGAGCCGGTCAACTCCACCTACGCCGCCGACAGCCTGCGCATGCTCTACGAGCACGCGGACCGCTACCGGACCGTCCTGTATTGGCGGCCGATCGTGCCGGGCCTCAACGACTCCGACGAGCACCTGGAGCGGGCCCGCGAACTGTCCCTGCACGCCCACGCCACCGTGTTCACGGGCTTGTTCTTCCGCGACGAGATCAAGGCCTACTACGAGGCGAACGGCCTGCCGACACCGTACGGCGGGACGGCACGGCGCAAGATCATGCCGGAGCTGGCCGAGCAGCGGATCATGGCAGCGTACGCGTCCAGGAATGAGCCCGGCGGCGCACCGTGGGGGACCTTGTTCCTCAAGACGAGCTGTGGTGTCGCCTACGCGCACGGTGAGGCCGACTACAACGGCCACTTCGGAATCAAGGAGCTGTGCCGCATCTGCCCGCCCGCGCAGATCGCCTTGTGCAAGGGGGCTTGGATCACGCCGGATCTGGCGGAGGTCACCCGGCAGGCGCGCGCCCTGGGGGCGATCGGCGACGTTGAGATCAACGAGCGTGCCATCGTCGTGGAGGGACTGGACGAGCCGCCCCGCTACTACCTCCAGCACGGCTTCGGCTACCAGTGTCACGACCGCAACAAGCCTCATCGCTACCGCCAGCATGGCCGGGCCCCCATCGGCTGGGAGGCGGAGAACGGATCCACCACGCCATGAACTTCGCCTCCTGGCCCACGCTGCTGGTCGTCGACGTCGAGGGCAACGGCACCAACCCGCCCGACCTCGTCGAGATCGCCGCCCTGCCCGTCCGCGCCGGCATCCCCGACACCTCCACGGCCGGAGCCTGGCTGATTCGCCCCGAACGGCCGGTCACCGCGCGCGCGGCCGGCATCCACGGGCTGACCAACGAGTTCCTCGCCGACAAGCCCGTCTGGGCCCAACTCACCGTCGAGGTGGGCGAGTTCCTCGGGCAGGACTGGATCTGCGCCCACAACGCCTACGTCGACTACCGGGAGTTGCACCGCCACCTCCCCACGTGGCAGCCGGCCGGGGTCGTGGACACCCTGCGCCTGGCCAGGGCGACGTACACCGACCTGCCGTCCTACACCCTCGATGCCTTGATCAAGCACGTGGGGCCGGACCTGTCGCAGGTCCCGCGGGTCGGTCGGCACCGCGCGACCTACGACGCGTATGTCACCGCTCAGCTCTTGCTCGCCATGGCCGAGCACTACGGGAGTTGGGACCAGTTGATCGCCGTGGCCGTGCCGCCCTCCCTGCCCGGCGCTCCCCAACCAGAAGAGGACCCCACCCTGTGGTGACCACCCACCAGCCCATCCGTATCGGCGTGCTCGGCACCCACTCCACCGGCAAGACCACGCTCCTGAAGCGCATCGAGATGGAACTGCGCGCCGAAGGAATCACCGTGGGACGCACCGGTCGTCTCGGCAAACGTGCCGCGGCGGCCGGCCTGCCCAAGATGGAGCGTCACACCGCCTTATCCACCGAGTGGATCATCACGCAGGGGGTTGCCGACGAGATCGCCGCCATCGCCCAGGGCGCCGAGGTCGTCCTCCTCGACCGGGCCGCCCATGACGCCCTCGCCTACTTCCACGCCGCGCTCGAATACCGCGGTGAGACCGCTCCCCGCACGGAGCATGAGCGCCTCAATGTGCTGGCCGCCACCCAACTCCCCAAGTACCACCTGCTGTTGGCGACCGTCCTCGACGAGAGCGTGCCCGTTGATGCCCGCCATGCCTACGACCCCCGCTACCGGCGCCTCGTCGACCAGCAGGTGCACGAGCTCCTGGACCGCGACGACATCCCCCACCTTCGGGTCCACAGCGACCCCGACAGCCAGGCCCACATCGTCGACGAAGCCGTACGCAGCTGCCTGACGGAGGCCCTCGTATGACATCCGCGCTGCCCGGGGGCACCATTGCCCTCGCCGGGAAGACCGTCTCCCGCCTCGGCCTCGGGACGATGCGCCTGACCGGTCCAGGCACCTGGGGCGAGCCCGCAGACCGCGAGAGCGCGCTCAGCGTCCTGCGCCAGGCCGTCCACACGTACGGCATCAGCCACATCGACACCGCCGACGCCTACGGTCCCCACACCGCCGAACAGCTGATCCGCGACTCCCTCTACCCCTACCCCGAGCACGTACTGATCGCTACGAAGGTCGGTTTGGTGCGTCCCGGGGCGGGCCAGTGGATGCCCCTCGGCAACCCCTACTACCTGCGGGCCTGCGCGGAGGCCAGCCTGCGCCGCCTTCGCGTGGAGCGGCTGGAGCTGTGCTACCTGCACCGCATCGATCCCGAGGTGGCCCTCGACGACCAACTCGCCGTCCTGAACGCTCTCCAGGACGAGGGCAAGATCGGGCACATCGGCCTGTCGAAGGTCACCCCCGAGACCATCCGCCTGGCGGGCAAGAGCCTGCCCGTCGCCGCTGTGCAGAACGTCCTCAACACCACCGACCGCTTCGACGACGCGGTGGAGCTGTGCGGCGACCTCGGTATTCCCTACGTCGCCTACCGACCCCTCGACGCCGGCCTCCTCGCCCGTACGAACGGCCCCGCCGCACCCCTGCAATGGCTCCTCGACCACGGCAGCCACATCGCCCCCATCCCCAGCACCAGCCGGCCACACCACCTCGCTGAGATCGCGGCAGCAGTACAAGGAGGCCCCCAGTGACGCCCGCCACTGCCGCGATACCCGCACGGCGCAGCGTCGCCTACGAGGACTGGAGGCCACCGGTCGTCGGCGTCGCACTCCTGATACCGGTCGGCGTCGCCGGCCTCGCCGTCGCCGACCTGCACGGACTGCTCATGCTGCCCGTCGGCGACATCCGCACAGGGCAGTCCCCACGGGAGGCGGCTGAGCGGATTCTTACTTCCGGCGACGTCCTCCCGCACCTGCGCCGAGTCCTGGTGGACCAGGTCCAGATGCGACGGCGGAAGGTCATCACCCACGTGCTGGCCCCCACTCCGACGACCTGCGCGGCCATAGACCGCCTGGTCTACCGCGACCCCCGGGCCACCCTGCGTGTCATGCCCACCGTCCAGTTCATCGGCGAGGTGCGGCCCGAGGCCAGGCTGAGGACTCTCGTTGCCCTGCAAGCTCTCGCCACGGGGACGACAGCCTGGATTGACGGCGGCGTGGTGCGGGCCGGACTCTCCGCGAAACAGGGCGGGTACAAGGACCTGGTGCACGCCGGCGGCCCGTACACCGAGCTCGTCGCCCTCGACAAGGACGGGTGAGCCCGTACCTTCCCACTGCTGCCGCAGCCCTCAACACGACCAGGAGAAGCCAGAGTTGACCGCGCAACCGGTGAACAAGGAGAGCTGGGCCCGCTACGGCCAGATGCAGTTGGACCGCGGATACGTGCCACCCGTCCCCGACCGCATCAGGTGGGGATTCTGGGACGGCGTCGGACCGGGCGACGGCGTACTGGGACCACTGCGCGGAAAGCGGGTACTGGCCGTCGGATCCGGCCCCGGCCACGACGCCGTACACCTCGCACGCGCGTACGGGGCCCTCGTCGACGCGGTCGAGCTCTCACCCACTCAACACCAGCGGGCCGTCCGGTACTTCGGAGACGAACCCGGCGTCCGTTTCGTACAGAGCGATGTCGTCGAGCACCTGCGCACCGCCAAACCGTACGACGCGGCCTACGCGACCGGCACCCTCGCGTGCGACGATCCCCACTACCTTCTACCGGCCCTGCGCGACGGCCTCGGCACCGGCGCGCCGCTGGTCTTCTCCGCTCTGCACACCAACCTGCACGGACACGGCCCGTCCCCCGCCGTCACACCCCGGCAGGAGATGATCCGCATCCGCGATCAGGAGCCCATCCCCCTGCAGATGTGGGTGCTCACTCCGCAGCTCTGGGAGGACGTCCTGGTCGACTACGGCTTCCGCGTGGAGGCGATCGATCTGCTGCACGCTCCCGACGCCGACGACCCCGTCGTCGTACAGCTCGTCCGCGCCCACCGGACCTCGCCCAGCCTGTCCCCACGAGACTGAATCGAGACCCACATGACGGACACCTGGCAGACGATCGAACAGCTCGCCCAGCGTCTGGAAGACCACTCCACACTCCCGAGGGAACAGCGCATCCTCCTCCAACTCCTCAAGATCCAGGAGGAGGCGGGCGAGGTCGCCGAAGCCGTGATCGGGGCCATGGCACAGAACCCCCGCAAAGGCCACTCCCACACCTGGGAGGACGTCGAGTCCGAGGTCTGCGATGTCATCGTCACGGGCATGGTCGCACTCGCCCGCATGAACCCCGAGGCCCCTGCCGTCTTCGCACGGCACATGGAACGCATCATCGCTCGGGATCTGAGCCGGGCCAACGACGCGACGACCGCCCAATAGCCACACGAACCGCAGGTGTAACAGATGGTGGCGGTTGACGTTCCGGCAGTGAAGGGGTTGGCCATTCGGTGAACCCCGCAGCGCCCCGGAGGAACGGTGACGACAGGTACTGATCCGGTCGGCTGGAAGGCGGCCAGCCCCTCATCATCGACTCGTAGAGGCGGCCTCCAACCTGCACACGAACTGGGCGTGCGGGCCCCGATCAAGGCGAAGTAGCCGCCGATGCGAGCTACGTCGAGCACTTCAAGACCGAGCTGGCACGCGTGCTTCTCGAACTGCGCAAGAAGCGCGGCTGGTCGGTGTACGACCTTGAAGAGTGCGCCGACGTCAGCCGTTCAACGCTGTCGCGGATTGAGCGAGCGGAAGACAGTCCGACGATGACGGTTTTGGTCAAGGTGTGCTTAGCGTACGGCTGCTCGGTGTCGCACCTCATGGCGGAAGTCGAGGCCCGACAGCCCGTGCCCGAGTGCCCCGCAACCTCCGTTCCCTTGTCCCAGTGAAGGCGGCGAACGTCCAGCGCACCTTGGCGAACTTCCCCCGGAGAGAGCCCACTTACCGCACAGTCGTCCTATGCCGACGTTCTATACGGAGGTCGCCGCCGCAGAGGGGGCGTGGACTCGATCGCTGCGACTGCCCGCCCCTGCCCCGGTTATGCGAGTCCGGCACGCGCTTGTCGAGCTGGCTCGCACCTGGCCGGTAGCGGCCTTCCTGCCAGGTGCGGCCGACGACCCCGTGGCCGAGATGGTGCTGTACAGGGACCCGAGCCACACGCACGGCACGCCGGATGCGCGGGCATGCGCCGCCGCCGTGCGCCGACTCGTCGCGGCGACTGGATGGACCCCGGTCCCCGGGCGCGTACTTGACGGTGTCCTTGTCGGTCGCGGCCTGCGTGAGGGATATACCGCCGGCGCGACCGAACACCCGCCCGGAGAAGTCGCTGACCGGCTTCTTGCCGCCAGCGCGACGGGATGGCAATGCCGTACGGCCCGGCTTGTGTCCGCGCGCCTCGTCGGCCACGCCGTCCACTGGTACGCGGAAGACGGCGTCGTCGTCCACGCGGAGGACCGGCTGTTACCCGCAGTCGAGAACGTCGCCCTCAACTGCGCCCAGCACCGGTACGTCGTAACCCACCTGACCGAGCAGCGCACGTACGCACTCCAACAGCATGCCGACCGCGGTTCGTCAACTTGAGCGGACGGTTGGTCGTCTCCACGGGACCGGCATCCAGTGAAAGCTCGGGCAGTGGTGAAGTGCCCTTGGGGCAACCGGAGTTGTCGGCGCGGCCCAATAGAGTCATGACCATGAGTACACCCACTGAAGGGCTGACGCTGGGGGCCGTCAGCGCCCTGGTCGAACGCAAGATTCTTACCGACACCGTACGTATCAGCAGAGCGGGCGAGCCGATCTTCAACCCGGACACAGGCCAGTACGAGCCCGGCCCGCCCATCATCATCTACGAAGGACATGGCGGGATCTTCCCCAACGGTGATCCAGGGATCGTCCTGCACCTGGAAGGCCAGGCGTACGTCGACGACTCCACGTCGAAGTACAAACTGATCACGCCTCTCGACGCCCCAGTGGCGTCGCGTGAGGACACAGTGAGCGTTGTCAACGCCGCCGACCCGGCAGCGATCGGCCGTACGTGGCGGGTCCTCGACGTCGGGCAGACCTCCACTCTGGCCGTGGTCCGCACGACGTTCCTGGACCAGAACACCCAGTCCAGCACGTCGGGCAGCACCTCGTGAGCACGCCGATCGACACCGAGGCGGAGCGGGAGAAGCTGGAGTCGACACTGCTGGTGGACACGGTACGGATCACCCGCCCAACGGGAACTCCCCAACTCGACCTCTCGACCGGCCTCCTGGGTTCTGTGCCGACGGAGTCGGTCTACGAGGGACCGGGAGCTGTCCTGTCCGGCCACGGACAGGTCACCGCGCAGCATGTTCTCGGGCGGGAATGGCTGGACGACACGGTCAGCTGGTATCGGCTCCTCACACCGATCTCGGCGCCCGTTCCCGTGCGGTACGACCGCGTGGAAGTTGTCGCCGCAGCGGGCGAGCACGCGGCGACAGCGAATCGGGTGTGGCAGGTCCTCGACCCGTCGGAGGCGTCCACGGTCGAGATCGTTCGGGTGACCCGTCTCGACGAGATCACCCCTCCGTAGACGGTCGGCGAACTGGGCTGTCACCGGATACCCGTAAGCTCAGATAGGTGCCAACACATCAGATTTCAAAACCTATCTCTTCCGAGGGTGAGCCCCTGTCGGTGCGCGTCACCGGGCAGGGGCATACCGCCGTCGTGGCGATCGGCGGTCACGACGTCTCCCGGGACCTCGCTGCATACTCACTGGCCCACCGCGCGGGCGACGTACCGCAGATGGTCATCGAACTCTCCCCGAGATCCACGGCCACCGGTGTGTTCGAGGGCCTGGCGCACGTCGTCATCGGAGACCCGCCGGACCCTGGCCCGGCAGCGGCTGCCTTCCTGTCCGCGATCAGTCCCACCGAACTGGAGAAGGCTGCGCTCGACCGTCACGACCTCATGGACGGCCGCCCGCACGAGCTCACCCGCGCCATGCTCGCCCTCCTGCGGGAATGGGCCCTCGGTCAGTGGGGCGAGCCGGAACCGGAAGACGGGCAGTGAGTCAGTGGCGTCCTCACTGAATCCGCACCCCAACGCCCATACTCTTGCGGGCGCCTACTCGAACGCGTTCCAGATCGCCGCCCAACTCGACGCCAGGGCCGCGCGCACTCTGCCCGAGGCCACCGCCGTCGTCCAGCACTACGCGATGTTGCTGGAGACCAGGATCAAGGCCAAGGCCAGCGGCAGGCCGGGACCCAACGCACCCACGGGCGACTACCGGCGCTCCTGGACGCACGAGGTGTCTACGGACGGGCTCTCCGTCACGGCGGTCGTCGGCACGAACAAGCCCCAGGCCGGGCGCCTGGAGTACGG
Source organism: Streptomyces xylophagus (assembly GCF_000716435.1). Taxonomy (GTDB): domain Bacteria; phylum Actinomycetota; class Actinomycetes; order Streptomycetales; family Streptomycetaceae; genus Streptomyces; species Streptomyces xylophagus. The sequence continues at coordinate 77,710 of NZ_JNWO01000030.1, read as the reverse complement.
CTTCGTAGGGGCCGACAGCCTGGGGCGCGTCTTCAACCAGCCGCCCTATCCGCATGTCGGGCCAGCTGTCGAGGAGATCCGGCCGCTGTTCATCGCCGCGCTCGGCGACACGATCGACGACGACTCGTGAGTGGCCGCCACGCCGCCTGGCGATAGATCACCACCCCCGAAGGAGAAGAGGAGGAGTAGTGCCCGTCTCCGGCAGAGAGGTGTCCCTCGCGATCCAGAAGACGCTGGCCACAGCAACCGCCCGGAGCTGTGGATACGGGACCGCCCCCACGGCATCAAGTACGCCTACCGGCGCCACGATTCCCTACAGCGTCCTCTACCCGCTGGGCGTGACTACGAGCGGCCCGCCGTACGGTGACGGCGACGCTGACGCCCGCGTGCTCGTCCAGGTCACCTCGGTCGCCTCAACCGCCGAACAGGTCGAGTGGATGGCCGACAAGGTCCGTACCGCGCTCCTCGCGCGCTTGAGCGGGACCTACGTCAACACCATCACCATCACCGGCTACATCGTGATCGACCGCGAGCTGGACAAGGAGGAAGGGATGTCTGTCAGCGGTGGCGTATACAGTTATGTGCAGCGGTACGTCCTCACTGTGACCACTCTCGGGTCCTGACGTTCCAGCTACCTCACCGCGGAGGCATCTCGCGGACGCCCGGCCACCCGGCACGGGCCGATTCCCCCTTCATGGGGACCGGCCCGGCGTGTGCGCGCTCCGGAACACCGGTTCCCGGAGAGCGAGAATCAGTGTCACAGCAGCGGTTCACCCGTCGCGGCACCACGAAGTTCTTCTTCCTGAGGGACATCGTCTCGAAGGAACTGATCCCGATCCGTCCGGAGCTCGGCGGCACCAACGGGACCGACCTGTCCCCGGCCATCAGCGACATCGAGGGCTTCGCCGTCGAGAACACCCCCATCGATACACCGGACTTGGCCACCGAGTTCACCGGCAACATCCCCGGTGAGGACAAGGCCGACAACTCCAGCCTCACCTTCTACGAGGACAAGGTCGACAACGCCCTGGAGACGCTCCTCGCCAAGGGGACCGAGGGCTACGTGGTCATCCTCCGAAAGGGCGACATCCCGGCCTCGCAGTCCATGGACATCTTCCCGGTACGCGTCGGCTCCCGGTCGAGCACGTACACCACCGCCTCCGAACCGGCGAAGTTCAAGGTCAGCTTCAACGTGACCGGCAAGCCCGTCCAGGACGTAGCCGTCCCGGCCGCGGCCTGATCGGCGGGGGTGCTGCATGACTACGACTTTCGTTGAACCGCCGGCCGATGCCGTCGCCCGCGATCCGCACTGGGCAGCCAAGATGGCCCGCCTGCGGGCCCGTCGACTTCCCGAGCGCGCCGTCTCCTTCCTCGACGACCAGGACCTGAAGCAGCGCGTGACCGACGCGGCGCTCGACATGGCCAAGGCCCGCACCAGCGCCGTCGGCAGGGCCTCCGAGATGGAGGTACCAGGCGACGCGCGTGAGAAGTGGGCGCTCGCACAGCCGGAAGTGCTGGCCGCCCAGGCCGCGCTGGACGAGGCCCGGCGAGCCCTGGGAGCCGGGACCCTCACGCTCACCTTCCGGGCTCTGCCGCGACCCGCCTGGGAGCAACTGCTTCGTGAACACGCCCCCACGGAGGAACAGGCGGATCTCGGCCACGAGTACAACGTCGAGACCTTCCCCGCCGCTCTCGTCTCGGCCTCCTCGGTGGACGGTATGAGCGAGGCGGAGGCGCAGGAACTCCTCGACAGCTGGAGCGACGCGGACGCCAAGGCCCTGTTCACGGCCGCGCTGCTGGTCAACCAGACGATGAGGGCCGACCTGGGAAAAGGCTGATCGCCGACGCCCAGTTCAGGGCCGAGATGGAGCTGTGCCACGCCTACGGACTCCCGCACTCGCAGTTCACGGGTGCGGGGGACGGCCGGTGGACGGCTTTGGACCGGGCGAAGGCGATGGCCTACCTCGCGTACCAGCGCAGCGTTTGCGAGACCTGCGGGACCCGGGCGGCGGAGTGGGACGAGAGCCAGGGCGGCGACCGCTTCGCGTACGTGGCCGAGCCCTACCGCTGTGTGGGCTGCGAGGTCATCGAGATGGAGCGCGAACACATTCCTGATGGACCAGATGCGCGGGGGCTCAAGATCGGGCTGAGGCCCAGAGAGGCATCCTGACGTGGCTGGTGCCTACACCCTGTACGTCAACCTGCTCGCATCCACCGGTGGACTGTCCACCGGCCTGCGACAGGGAGCCACCCAACTCCGGGCATTTGATGGGCAGTTGGACGGCACGGCCGCCCGGCTGAACCAGGTACGCGTGGCCGGTGACAATCTGGCCCGCGCCCAAGTGGCCGCGTCCGCGCAGATGGTTCGCTCTCAGGCGCAGGTGGCTCAGGCCGTGCAGCGGACCACCGTGCTCCAGGAACGCGCCGGCCGTGCACAGGCGGTGGCGGCGACAGCTGCTCGTCGTACGGCAGCGGAACAGGCTGCGGTGGCGGCGACGGGAGAGCGAGCCGCACGGGCGCGGGCCCTGGCGCAGACGATGAACGCCCGTGCCCAGGCCACGGCGGGCGCCGGGGCCGCAGCCGCCGCACGTACCGCCGCTGCGGCTGAGACGGCCGCCGCCCGCGCTGCCCAGGAGCACGCCGAAGCCCAACGGCGTGCGGCTGCGGCCCAGGCCACGGCGACGCGCGCCACTGGCGTCGCGGCGTCGGCCGATGCCCGTGCTCTGTCCGCAGCCCGGATGCGGGACGAGGTGCAGACCACCGCCGCACGCAACGCGCAGCGACAGGCTCAGCAAGTCGCGCGGGCCGAAGCCCAGTTGGCCGCCGCGCGGAGCGCCCAGGCTGCACGAACCGCGAAGAACGGCCTGCTCATCGGTGCCGCGCTTGGTGTCGGCGTGGCTCAGGCGATCTCGCTGGAGCGGGCGATGGCCAACGTGCTGACGATCTCCCAGCAGATCACCTCCGAGAACGTCGGAGCCTTCACCGACCAGATCGTCGAGTTGTCCACCGAGCTGCCACAGACAGCCGACCAACTCGCCGACGGCCTCTACCAGATCGTCTCGTCGGGCTTCGACGGCGCGGACGCCATGGAGATCCTCCAGGTCGCCGCTCGGGGCGCGTCGGCTGGCCTGACCACTACGGAGACTTCTGCCCGCGCTGTTCTCGGGGTGCTGAACGCGTACGGCATGTCGGCGTCCGACGCCAACGACGTCATGGACGTGATGTTCCAGACCGTCAACTACGGCGTCATCTCCTTCGAGGAACTCGCCCAGCAGCTCGGTGACGTCGTACCGATGGCGGCGGCGGCCGGCGTCGGGTTCGACGACATGAGCGCCGCGCTCGCCGCGATCACGCTGACCGGCATCCCCGCGGCCGAGGCCGTGACGGCCCTGAACATGCTCCTCACCCGCGTCATGAAGCCGACGCAGGATCTCAAGCAGGCCATCAAGGACCTGGGCTACGAGTCGGCCGCCTCCGCCGTCGAGCAGGACGGCTTGTACGTGGTCGTGAACAAGCTGAATGGGGCGGCGGGCAACACCGCCGAGGGCATCTCGAACATGTGGAAGGACATCCGCGCCACACGTGCCGCCCTTGCCCTGGCCTCCGCCGGGGGAGAGAACTACGCCAACACCTACGCGGGCATCGCGAACGAAGTGTCGCGCGCCGAAGCCACGCAGAAGGCGTACGCCCTCCAGACCGACACCGTCACCGGCCAGTGGCAGTTGGCCTCCAACCAGGCCCGCGCGCTCGCCATCGACGTCGGCCGAGCCCTGCTCCCGGTGCTCAAGAGTGTTGGGTCCGTCGTCCACACCGTCGTCGGCAGTATCGAGGACCTGCCCGGACCGATGAAGTCCGTCCTGGCGATGGTCGCCGCGTCCGTTGTGGGACTGCTTCTCCTCCGGGCTGCCTACACGAAGGTCACCGTACAGATCGCCGCGTTCCGGGCCGCCCTGGCCGCCGCTCAGGCGGGCGGGGCCGTGATGCCCGCCGTGCTGGCGGGTACTAGCCTCGCGGTCACCGGCCTGGCCGCTGTCCTCACCCTTGGCATCGCCGGATACGCCGCCTATACCGCCTCCAAGCAGAAGGCGAAGGACGCGACCAACGAACTGGTCCAAGCCTTGCAGCAGGAGCGCGAGGAGGCGACGACCGGTGCCAGCATCAACAAGCTGTACGACCAGCTCACCGCCGACGGCGCGCTGGAGGACCTGGAGAAGGTCGGCATCGGCACCACCGAGGCGATCGACGCGATCACCTCCGGCGGGGCCAAGCTCGCCATCCTCCAGAGCCGCCTTCAGCAGGACTCCTACGAATACTCGCGTAAGGCGAAGTCCGGCGATGCACCCGGCGACTACGAGAGCATCACCGAGTACTCCAAAGCGGAGAAGACCCTCGAAGACCGCCACAAGATGTGGTCCGAGGCGGTCAAGAAGGAAGCCGAGATCGCCCAGCAGAAGGCGATCGTCGAGGCGAAGATCAAGCAGCAGGCCAAGACCAACGGCGGCATCTTCGACCTGTTCTCCCTCGCGGACATCGACCGCACCGGTGCGCCCGAGATCACCGACGAGATGAAGGCCCTCGCCGAGGCCGTCGGTGACGCCGTCGACCCGTCCCGAGCCTTCAGAGACGCACAGACCGCCGCGGCCGAGGCGATGCGCAAAGCCGGGAAGGACGCCGACACCGCCAAGGTCAAGCTGTCCGACTACATGAAGGAGCTGCACAAGCAGCTCCAGGCGCAACGCGACTTCCAGGGCAACCTGTCCGAACTCGCGGTGTTCGGCTACGACGACCTGGCCGACCACTTCGCGGAACTCGGCGTGGACGCCGCACCGATGCTCAACGAACTCGTCGGACAGCTGAAGAAGGGCAAGACGAAGGTCGCCGACGAACTGCGCGACATCGTGACCGAGGACGCAGAACGGTCCACGGAGGCGTACCGGCTCGGCCTGCAGAAGACCGCCGAGATCACCGAGAAGTACGGCAAGGAAATCGGCCGCGCCTGGGCCAAGGCGTCGGAGCGCAACGACCCGGCCGCCTTCCAGAAGGTCACAGAGCAGATGGCCCTGATCGATCTGCGCAAGGCCGTGAAGAAGTCCGTGGGCGACGCGCGCAGCGAGTTCGACCGAGGCATGGACCTCCTCGCAGACGTCGCCAAGAGGAAGGGGAAGGACGCCGCCGGAGCCTTCCAGGACGCCCTTCTCTCGGGCGACACCGAACGAGCCATGGACACCCTGAAGAGCATCTGGGGAGCGGACGTGCCGATCGACGCCCCCGACCTGTCGAAGGTCGTGGCCGCGTTCTCCAAGGCAGGAAAGGACGCGAACGCCGAATGGTCCGGGGCCCTGGACCTCATCCGGCAAGTCGCGGACACCAAGGGCACCGACGCCGCCGCGGCGTTGACGTCCGCCCTGCTCTCCGGCGATATGGCCGCGGTCAAGGCGCAGCTCGACGCCATCGGGCTGTCGGTCCAGAACATCCCCGGCACCAAGTCGGTCACCGTCAGCGTTTCCACGAACCAACCGCCGCCCGTGGTCATCCCTCTCGTACTCAAACGGCAGGCCACGTCCTGGGACCGCGACGGCAACGGTGTCCCCGACTCCATCCAGGCCCCGAGCAAGCAGGCCAACGGCTCCGTGCTGGAGTTCTACGCTGGCGGAGGTGTCCGTGAACGCGAGAGACACGTCGCTCAGATCGCGCGGCAGGGAACCTGGCGGGTATGGGCCGAAGAGGCCGCGGGCCCCGAGGCGTACATACCGCTCGCCCACAACAAGCGCACCCGGTCACGGGCAATCACCGAGGAGGTCGTCCGGCGCCTCGGCGGCAAGAACGTCGACTGGTACGCCGACGGAGGACTGACCGGCTGGTCCTACAGCTCCTCGGGCTCGACAGAGCTGGTCTCGATCTCGTCGGTCCGCGCGGACTCCATGCGGACGGTGAAGAAGGGCGGCAAAGAGTCCGAGGTCTTCGACCTGAAGCTCTTCGAGAAGAACCTCGACAAGGCGGTCAAGAGCGCCCAGCGGTGGCGCAAGGACCTCGCCACCGTCGCCCGGCGCGCTGGCCAGGATGTCGCTGACGCCCTGGAGGACATGGGCGAGGACGGCGTGGAGCTCACCCACAAGATGGCCACCGGCAGCTCCAGGTACGTCACGGAGATGACCAAGGACCTGGAGAAGCTGGGCGTGGTCGCACGAGCCACGCTGTCCGACTACACCACCCAGCTCAAGCAGGCCATCAAGGACCAGGCCGCGTTCGAGAAGAACCTCTCCAAGCTCGCCGCCCTGGGCTACGGCGACCTGGCGACGATGCTCGCCGAGCAGGGAGATAAGGACGCGGAGGACATCGCCGCCGAGGCCGCCAAGTCCCCGAGCAAGGCCAAGAAGGCCAACACCCAGGCCAAGGCCGCCTCGAAGGCCATCCCCGACGACGACCTACCGGACCTCGTGGCGATCATCTCCGCGATCACCTCCAGCAAGGTCGGCATCCACGCCGTCGCCGAGAAGACCGAGCTGGACGAGGACCGCATCATCGAGATCGCCACGCTCGGCCGGACCCGGATAAAGGACGAGCTGGGGAAGAAGGCCACGCGCTTCCTGTCCGACCTGGACAAGGCCAACAAGCAACTCGCGTACGAGGACGGTGGCATCCGTACCGGCCTGTACGCCACCAGCAACGGGATCATCCGCTTCGCCGAGCCGTCCACCGGAGGAGAGGCGTACGTACCGCTCGGCGTGAACAAGCGGCGATCGGCGACGGCCGTCGTGGCGGACGTGGCGAACCGGTTCGGCTACCAGCTGACCCCCGCGGGCGACAGCGGCCTCGTACGACTCGTCGACGCCCGGCCCGCCCCGGTCCAAGTCGTCGTCGTCCGGGAAGAGCGACCTGCCGCGCTCGTCGGGTCCATGCCCGTGACCGTCAACGGCGGCGCCGACGCCAAAGCGGCCGACCAGGTCGGCACGGAGATCATGCGGCGGCTGCGGAACGCCCAGAGAGGAGGCCGTATCTGATGGCCACGATCACCCAGGAGTGGCAAGTCGACTTCGCAGGCGTCCTCATGGGCCCCGGAACGCCGTACCCGATCAGCGAGATCACCGGACTGGGCACGCCCGAAGTCCGCGTCCAGGACGTCGAGTTGCCCACCGAGGACGGCTCATTCCCCGGCGTGGACTACTACAGCCCGCGCACGGTGACGATCGAGGCCGGCATCCGGACGCAGGGTGACCCGCAAGCCGCTGCCGACGCGCTCGCCGCGCTCGACCAGGCCGCCGCCGACCCGGCCGTGCGGAAGACAGCAGGTGCCTTGCAGACACTACGGCTGCTGTGGCCCGGACGCGCGAGTGCCAAGCAGCTCTACGGCAGGGTCCGCCGAGTCGAGGCCGTGTCCATGGCCCAGGCCGTCTACGGCTGGATACCCGTGACCCTGGAGTTCGCGGCCACCGACCCGCGATGGCACGGAGAGCTGGAACAGCAGACCACGATTCCTCTCGCGCGCGACGACGATGAGGAAGGCTTCACCGCTCCCGTGACCGCGCCCATCACGACCGGCGTGGCCAACCCCGAGGAACGGCCCGGCTGGGTCACCAACGCCGGGGACCTTCCCGCCTGGCCCTCCCTGAAGATCAAGGGCCCGGTCGTGAACCCCCGCATATGGATCACCGAGACAGGTCGCGTCCTCGACCTGTCGCTGACCATCGGCGAGAACGACACCCTCCAGATCAACACGCGCCCCGGTACGCGCTGGGTGCTGCGCAACGGCGCCAACGCCGCGTACGCCCTGTCTGCCGTGTCCCGTCTGGACCTGTTCCAGATCCCGCCCGGAACGAGCGAAGTCCGCTGGACCGGCGCCGACTACACCAACTCCACCCGACTCGCGGTGTCGTGGCGCGACGCCCACACCGCCTTGTAAGGAGAGCACTCTCAGATGGCACTGATCCAGCCGCCCATGCTGACGCACGGCGGCACCCACCCCGCACGCGCCTTCCGGATGATGGTGCGCGATCTCGCGTCCGGGAACCAGGGCGTGACCGAAGGCAACGACTTGAAGGTCAGAGAGTGGTCCACCTCCGGTGCCGGCGTCCGCGTCGGCGACGGCTCGGCCGTCGTGACCGGAGCCGCCTGGGGACAGGGCTCCTACACGCAGTACAACGTGGGCGACGCCATCGTGCCGATCGCCCCCACCGGTTCCTCAGCCCGATCCGACCTCGTGTGCCTGCGAGTTGAGGACCCGGAGTATGAGGGCAACCGCGATCCGGCGGCCGACGAGATCGGCTACTTCCACGTCGTGTCCGGCGTCTCCGCCACCGCGAAGGCAGTCCCGGCCGGGATGACGGCGATTCCGCTCGCGCGCCTCGACATCCCGGCGAACACGGCCACCATCACCAACGCCATGGTCACGGACCTGCGGCTGATCGCGAACCCCCGACGCGAACGGACGCTCTACACCGCCTACCCGAGCACGCTGAACCGGCTGGTCGCGCAGAACGGCCAGTGGTACAACTGGCCGGCCGCCGCTCGCTGGAAGGTCCCGATCCCGAGCTGGGCGACGAGCGCCAAACTGCTGGTGACGCTCGCGGGCCTGCGCCTTTCGGAATCCGACGTGTTCGCCAACATGCAGACCTCCTTGGGCACCGACACGGGGCAGACCACCGCCATCGACGACGACCAGGGCGCCAACATCCGCCGCAACACCGTCGTCCTCGCCGACACCATCACCCTTGCTACGGCCTTGCGCGGCACCACCCAGGAACTCTTCGTGCGCACCCAGCCCTCCAAATCCGAGTGGGGCAACCTCGGCGTCGACGCCGCGACGTCCCTGATCGCCGACATCGAATTCACCGAAGGCGTCGTCTGACCCGACACCGGCACCACCCACATCACGGCGCGGGGGAGAAGTAGGAACGCGCCTGATGGCGTCGCCGTCGTACCGCTACCTCACCACCGACGCACTCACCAACAAGGTCCTCGCCTGGGACCTGCCCCTGACCGGCGTCGAGTTCGGGCCCGCACTGTCCGCGACCGGCAGCCTCACCGGCGCGGTCGAACCCCGCCTGGCCCACCTCGTCCGCTCCCAGCTCGACCCCGGCAACACCAAGATCTATGCCGAGCGTGACGGCCGACTGCTGTGGGGCGGCCTGATCTGGCGAGCCGACCCCCAGGGCCAGAAGCTCACCATCGAGGCCTCCGGCTGGGGTTCCTACCCCTACCGGCGCTACGACCTCCACGGTCAGCTGAACGCGCGCGGCCCCTACACGTACGCGGACCCGTGCAAGGTCATCCGCGACGTGTGGGCGTACTGCCAGGAGACGCCGGACGGCCAGCTCGGTATCCAGGTCGACGACACCACCTCGAAGGTCACCGTCGGGACTCCGGAGGACCCCTACCGGATCGACTGGTGGGACACCCCCTCGCTCGGGGACGTCGTCTCGGACATGGTCGCCGTCGAGGGCGGCCCCGAGTGGACCGAGGAAGCCACCTGGCAGAACGGCACGCCGCAGGGCCGCGTCCGCATCGGCTGGCCCCGCCTCGGACGGCGCCGCACGGACATCCACTTCGAGTCCGGCGTGAACGTCGTCAAGGCGGTCCCGGTCGAGTACGACGCCGACAACCTGGCCCAGGTCGTCATCGCGCTGGGCGCCGGCGAGGGCCGCAACCGTCGACGGGCCGTCGACGCCGTACGGGATGGGCGGCTGCGCCTGGAGCATCTCCTCGAGGTACCGGAGGAGAAGGCGAACGACCGGCTGGCCGCACGCGCCCGCCAGGAGCGCATCTCCCGCCAGGTCATCGGCGAGGTCACCGAGATCACCGTTCGCGACCATCCCGCGGCCCGCTTCGGTTCCTGGCAGATCGGCGACGACGTGCGGGCCCGGGTCCACGACCAGTGGACCGACTTCGACGCCTGGTCCCGCATCGTCGGCTGGCAGATCCAGCCTGCTTCCGGTGACACCCCCGAGCAGGCCGTCATCCAGCTCCAGCGTGCGGACCGCTTCACCTACGGGGGAGGCACCGCGTGAGCAGCGACATCGCACGCCTGGCCGCCCGAGTCGCCGTCCTGGAACGGCAGTTGGCCCGCACGACCCGCACCGCCCGCATGGCGTACTCGTCCGTCGAGGACGGCGCGATCGAGGTCTACGACCAGGACGGCACCCTGCGCGGCAGCATGGGCCTCCAGGACGACGGCACCGTCGCCTTCGTCGCCCACAACGGGCCGCCGCCCCCGACCCCCACGCCGCCCGTCGTGGAGTCCGCGCTGTCCGGGCTCACCGTGACCTGGCCCGGAACGTGGTCGGACGCCGAGACCGCTCCGCTCGATCTGGCCGAAGTCCAGGTCTACCTGTCGACGACTGCTGACGCCGAACCGGACACCACCAGCCCCGTGGCCGCCTTCCACACGGCCGCCGGCGGAAGCATCACCCTCGCCAACGACACCTACACCCCGCTGTGGGTGCGCCTGATCGCGGTCAACACCTCCGGCACGGCCGGACAGCCCTCGACCGCTGTGCAGGGCCAGGCCCGCAAGGCCGTCCCCGACGACCTCGTCAACGCGATCATCGACGAAACCAAGCTCGCCCGTGGCGCGGTCACCGACGCGGCGCTCGCCCTCGGGGCCGTCAACTCCACCGCGCTCGCGGACGGCGCGGTGCTCGCCGAGAAGCTCGCCGCCAACTCCGTGACGCTGGGCAAGGTCGCGAGCGGCGCGGTGACCGCCGACGCGCTGGCGGCCGACTCGGTGATCGCGGGCAAGGTCGCGGCCGATGCCATCACGGGCCGGGAGATCGCGGCGAACTCGGTCACGGCGAACGAGATCGCCGCCGCATCGATCGCCACGGACAAGCTGGTCGTCGCGGGCGGTACGAACGTGCTCAGCGACCCTTCGTTCGAGGGCGCCTACACCGCGGCGATCGCCACGACCGTATGGTCCGTCGTCTCCGGCGGCAACGGCTCATCGAAGGCCCTGCGCGTCGACGCCACGGCGACGGCCGCCACGACACGGTCCCTGAACCTCACGTCGATGCCGATCCTGAGCGGAGAACAGCTCTACCTCGCCATCGACGCCAACGCCTCCGCCGACTGGGCGGGAGGCGCGCTCAAGTTCTACGCCCGGTGGCAGGACGGCACCGGCGCGACCGTCGGCTTCGGTGTCGCTCAGGTGGACGTCCCGGCTCGCGGCACGTGGCAGCGGCTTGCCGCCACGGTCACGGCGCCGGCCAACACCACTGCGGCCACGGTCTGGGTGGAGACGTACCAGTCGACCGCCGGATCCGTGCTGTGGGACAACGCAGTCGTCCGGCCAGTGGTACCGGGCGTGCAGATCGCCGACGGCGCCATCACCGCGCCCAAGATCCTCGCCGGAGCGGTGACCGCCGAGAAGATCGCGGCCCTGGCCATCACGGCCGAGAAGATTGCTGGACTGTCCATCACCACGGACAAGCTGAACGCGTTGTCCGTCACGGCGGACAAGATCGCGGCCAACGCCGTGACGGCAACGAAGATCTCGGCGGGCGCAGTTGAGGCGACCCACATCAAGGCCGGGGCGATCACGGCGGACAAGTTGGACGCCGACGCCATCAACGGCAAGACGATCAACGGGGCCGTCCTCACCGGCAGCACCCTCCAAACTGCCGCGAGCGGACAGCGAGTTGTCATCAGCCCCGGAAACACCAATCCGGAGACCGGATCGATTGAGTTCTACTCCGGCAGCGCCGATGAGTCAGCACCGGCAGAACTCAACACCGCGATCGGGTACGCCTCGGACTCCTCCGGTACCTACGAAGTCCCGAGCGTCTCGCTCAGTGCCCCCAAGGTGACTGGTTCGAGCCAGGAAACAGGGGTTTTCCTCCAAAGCCACGTGCCGGGCTACTCGGGAGGAGTCTTCAACCTCTACGCAAACGAGCTGAGCGGCAACGGAGTTGCCTACATCAACGGGTACGGCGCTGATACATCGGCCGCCGGATCATCCATCGAGCTGCACGTCCGTGATGCTCCGTCTGCATCCGCCCAGGCCACCGCCAAGCTCACAACCAACGGACTCGCGATCGACCGAGACCTCAGCGTCTACGGCAAATACCAGGGACGCGGATTCGTCGCACAGAAGACTCTCGCCGCGAACGTCACGTTCTCCAGCACGGAGACAGCCCTCATCACCACCGGCAGCATCACGTTCAAGACCGGCCGCGCCTACCGTGTCTCCCTCTGGGCACTGCACAACGCGGCCAGCGACAGTTACGCGCTCTACCGAATCCGCAAGAACGCCGTGTCCGGCACGATCTACAAGGACCAGATACGGGTCAACAACCTGCAAGCCTCCACAGCGAACGCAGCCGTTTCCGTCCAGACCATCCTGACCAACACCACCGGCAGCGACGTCACAACGGCACTGTGCTGGACCGGAGTTCAGGGTGGAGTCGCACAGACGTGGACGCTCGCCGCGAGCAGCAGCAACGTCGCCTATCTCTTGGTGGAGGACTGCGGGTCCGCCGATGACTACGTCGGCCAGGCCATCACGTAACTTGATCAGCAATCCATTCCAACCTCACGCCAGGAACCGCCAGGTGCGGTTCGGCAGCGGTCGTGGACAGGCCGACTTCAACGATAAGACACTGGATGGCCTGGCGCCGCCACCATCAAGCCATCGCACGAGCCTGCCACCAGCGCCGACACACTCTTCAGACCAGCCATGACCAGAACTACAGCTGCCGTGACTGAACCCCAAATTCGATCAGATACATGTCTGGTGACGAGGACAGCGCAGACGGTCTCCGAGCGAGCCGGGGCCGTCGGCGCGTTCATTGGATCGAGACGGGCGGACTGCAATGAACGGCCCCGAGCGAGGATCCCCAATTGAACTGGAAACAGACCTCCGCCTGGTAACCGCTGCCGTTCCATACATTGCCGTTGTTGCTGACCACACCGGATGCGAGGGGGACGATGCTGGTGGCGCGATACCACCCCGTGTTGTTGACGTTCCGCTCGGTCCAGAAGTCGCAGGTGTAGCCGCTGTTGCCGTTAATGTAGGACGCGTAGGCAAAATTGCCGGCCGGGTCAACGTCCAAGTTGGCGTCCGACTGGTAGATCTTGCCCTCGCAGTAACCGACGCCCATGCCTTCATAGACGTAGCAAACACTTCCAGTGGTCGAACAGTCGGAGATGATGGCCGCGTTGGCCGTTCCGGACAGACCGATGAGGGCCGAGCCCGCGAGCAGGACCGGGGTCGCGAATACGACGATTTGGCGAATTCTCTTCCGCATGATTTCCCCACCTTAGCTTCTCGCTTATTACCTCGGCCGGTCATGGGACTCTGCCGGCCACCGGCACAGCAAGAAGCCTGCCGCTACGATAGCCGCACCGCCATACTTTTTCGGCTGTACTTAAAAGACCAGGTCAACGGACGGAATCCGGCGTTCCGGCGTGATCGATAGTGCCGGCCCGTCCTTGGAGGGGATGTCCCGGTTCGGCAGATTGGCGCCTTCCTCACCCCCCGCCCGCGGCTGGCGAAGGCCCCTGGCTACCCTCGGACTCACCGGATAAATTCGGACAGACCCCGATCATGCAAGGGACCCTGACCTGACCGCCCGAACGCGGCGATTCGAGCGGAGGGTGGTGGAGCCGCGTGATTACACGCCGACGCACGAAGTTCCGCTAGGAACTGTCCTGTTATCCCCCGTGGATCAGTGTGCGGTGCAGCTGCGGTTCCTCACGGGTGGAGGGCATCCAAATACCGCCGGGAGTTTGGGGAAACCCCAAGCTGTCCTGGCGTGTTCGCACGCGCCGACAATGCGGCGATGTGTCGGAGCTGGCATCGTGCGCCCTCAGGAATTACGGAAAGCCCCTAGTTGAAGAAAGTCAAGGCTGGGCTCGGGATCGACGATGCATCGCCGTCAGACAGGTAGATTACGGTGATGTTGCGATAGACGTGGCCGTTGGTTCCTTTGATGGGGAACGGCCCTTGGTGTCCTGTGGCGCAGCTAATGGGATGGATGGTCAATGTACTTGCCGTGTAGTCGATCAAGTGCAGTTCTGCTGCGGTGCAGCCCGGGTCTTTGGTGATGTAGGTGTCGGGTTCCAGGTTCGCGCCGGACGCGCTGATGCAGGACGACACCACGACGCCTTCGGTCCCTCCCTGGGCGCACCCGCCGCCGGAGGAGGCAGGGGTTATGGCGGCATTGGCCGCAACTGGCGTCGCGGCTACACCGACCAGGGACCCGGCGAGTACGGTCAGTGTGGTGAGGGCGGGACGGAGGCTACGGCTGTAGACCATGATCTGAACTCCTTTGGGTGGGATCCCGGAAACGGCGCGCTTCACAGGGTTTCGCTTCTCGCGCGACCTTGCGTCCGGGACAGGCATCGACAGAGGAACTGCGCAGAATGCACGGGAAAAGCCTCCGCGGCACCCGCCATGGGGAGCTGTCTGAATTCACCTTGCCGCCGGTGGGTCAGGCTGTCCATGCTGTTTACCCAGAAGGAAAAGGCCGAGTTCACGCGTGCGGAATCACATACTCCACATTCATGTTACTCGGCTGTTCCGGCGCGGAGGCTGCCGTGTCGGCCCGTTCTCCGAAGAGGGCTTTGGCGTGGCCTAGTGGTCCCCGGTTCGTGTTCCTCCGAGGCCGGCGTGTGTGGGGGCGTGAGGGGCGCTGGCATTGCGACGGAGGCTGGCCTTGATGCCCTTCGCTCCCGCCGTGGGAAGGGCTCTCGTGACGCGGTTGCGCCGGGTGGTCATGGCCAGGGGTGTCACCGACCTGACAGGCCGCCACGAACCGTGCCGCACATGACAACGTCAGCCCTGCATCGTCCGCCCGTTGAAGCGCCGCTGACTTAGCCGCATCGGGGTAGCCGATCGAGCTCATCAGTCGCCGCGACCTCTCCTGGACGCATTCATCTTGGGGCAGCGCGCAGTAGGGATGCACCGAGAGGTGTGAGGGTGTGCAGGACCGATGGACCGTGCCGGTGGCTGCTGATGAGGCCCGCGTCGCGCAGGGCGGTCGTGTGCTTGCTGGCGGCCGGCGCCGAGACGCCGGCCGCGCGTGCGAGTTCCCCGGTGGTGGCTCCAGCTGCCGTGGCCCGCAGCACGAGGGCCCGGGTCCGGCCCAGCAGTACGGTGAGGGGTGCGGTGTTCGTGTCCCTGGGGGCGGGCTCCTCGTGGAGGAGGGGGTAGACGAGTACTGGCGGCAGCAGGGGGTCCGCCAGCGCGATCGGCCATCCCCAGCAGAAGTACGACGGCACGAGCAGCAGCCCGCGTCCGCCGAGGTGGAGATCGCAGTCATCGGCGGGATATTCGACATGCAGTACGGGGGCCCGCCATCGCATGGTGGGTCCGAGGCCGCGCAGAAGTGCCTCTGCGCCGCCGTGCAGAAGTGCTCGGGCCCGGATCGACCGCTCCGCGTCGATCCGGGCCTGGGCGTGTTCGCGGTAGGGCGCGATGGCCGTGTCGTAGTACCGCCGTAGGCAGTCGGCTATGTCTTCGCGTACGTCCCGTTCCACCAGGCGCTCCGCCCAGGAGGGCGCGGTCGTGACGTCGGCGAAGTGCCTCACTTCACGCCGGATCCGGTCCGGCGGAGTCGTCACGATGGCCGCGAGTCCCGCGTCGAGGCCGTCCGCCGCCTCGGCGGGATTGAGGAAGTCTGGGTAGTACGTGGCTCTGGGGAACAGCGGTATGAGCGTGGTGCGCACCATGCGGTCCAGCCCGGTCTCGGCCAGCCGCTGCCTGGTGTCCCGGTACCACCCGGCGTACGCCCACCGCCCCTGCCGGGTCTGGAACCTGCACAGGCTCAACCCGATCTCCCACAGGGGATCCGGCTCGGCCGCCATGCGTGTACGCGCCAGGTCCGCGTCGGTGAAATGGATACGGAGCATCAGATTCCCCTCCGACCTGGTTTTTGACAGCCAGTTGGATCAGCATGCTCATGCCCACGCTGCGTCGGCAGCCTGCTTTACGGGTCATTGGCCTGTCCTGCACCTGGACAAGAGGTAGTCGCGGTGCGCGATCAACCCGGTGAGCATGAGCGCCGTGAAAGAGGGCGGTGAGTCTTGGGTAACGGCTCGGCTTCCGCTGGTGTCTCGCGCCTTCGCCGTCCACAGGCAGTTACTCGTCCCGCATAGACTGATCTTCAGCGGCGCGGGGCTGCCGAAGGGAGCGCCGTGACCGCGCCGCCGGGACAGGACCCCACGCCGTGGGAACTGCTGCGGGCCATGCAGCAGATGCGCGACGACCTGCGCGCCGACTTCGCTGCCTTTAGCGCGCGGCTCGCCGAGATGGTGACGAAGATCCAGTACGACGCCGACCGGCGGACTGACGAGGTACGGCTCAAAGCCGTCGAGGACGACATCGCCCAGATGCGGCGCGAGCGCGAGACGGAGCGCCAAGAGGCCCGCGGTGTACGGCGGTTGGCTCTTACCGCCCTCGTGGCCCCGATCGTGGTGGGCGTGATCGTCGCGATCGTGACCGGCAAGCTCGGACTGTAGGCTCAGAACAGCAGGCGCGGGGGAGAACAAGGAACGCGCCATGCCTGATCTCTGGCTGCCTGGAGCTGAGCGGCATCCGCTCAGCGACACCGCACCCACCGATACGCAGTACGACCCACGCGTCATCTGGCACATCACGTGGGACAAGAACGCCACGCTGGCCAAGCCCGCCGATCTCGTGTCGTTCGACAAGCTCGTGCAGTACTTCACCGGCAGCGGCAAGGGAGTCGCGCCGCATCTGCTCTGGGATCCCTTCACGGGCAGGACCGCCCAGTTCTATCCGGCGAACAGCCGGTCCAAGTCGGTCGTCGACACCGCCGGCGGCACCCGTACCAACCGCACCGGGAAGGTGTGCCTCCAAGTCGAGACGCTGTTCTTCCCGTACTGCCGCGTGAAGGGGAAGGCATACGCGACCGTCCGGGACACTCCGGCCACGGGACTCGACAAGATCCTGGCCTGGGCTCGGAGTTGGGGGGTGCCGGACGTCTGGCCGATGGGCGCCCCGACCTGGAAGGCGAACCGCAGCGAGCATGTCTGGGAGACGGAGGGCGGGCACTACGGCCACGGCCAGACGCCCGAGAACACGCACACGGACCCGGGCCCGATGCCGAAGTGGCCGACCACGACGTCGACGACGCCCAAGCCGGGTCCGCCGGTGTTCCCCGGCCGAAGCGCCTTCGGGCCCGGCAAGTCGAACGTGTCGATTCTCCTGCTGGGCCAGCAGCTCGTGCGCAAGGGCTACGGCAAGCACTACCGCGTCGGCCCGTCCCGCGACTGGGGCGAGGCGGACCGCCTCAACGTCGTCGACTTCCAGCACGCCCAGAAGTGGACCGGCTCCGACGCCGACGGCTACCCCGGCCCCGAGACCTGGCGCCGACTCTTCGCCTGATCCCTCTGACCAGCCCAAGGAGCACATCCCCATGAACCTCTACGCTTCGCTGCTGCGCACGGGAGTTCCGGCCGCGGTCGGCTGGCTCGTCGCGGTGGTTCTCCGCCACGGACTCGATCTCGACGCCACGGCCGTCACGGGAGTCCTGACCCCGGTCGCCATCTTCTCCTACTACGGCGTCTTCCGGTTCGCCGAGGTGCATCTGTCGCCGCGGTTCGGCTGGCTGCTCGGCTACGCCCGTCCGCCGAAGTACGAGAACACGACGCTGACCCTGCCGCGTACCTGACCCACGATGGGTGACGTCGAGCAGTCCGAGAGCCCAGCATGGAAGAAGACCCCCGTCTTGCGACGGGGGTCTTCGACCTCTTGGAGACTCCACCCTATCGTCTCTTTGGCGGGGGCGGACTCTGCTTCCACGTTGGTTACAATCTATATGCAGATGTGACGTGAGCTGGAGGCGATGGAGTGGCAGAGGACAAGGCGCCGGCGGGAAGGAAGCCGTACCTGGCCGGCAGGGTCGAGTTCGCCGCGCTGTACGACGTGAGGCCGCTCCAGGTCAGCCAGTGGATCAGCCGGGATCACACCCTCGACTACCGCCACGCCAAGATCATCAGCGGGTCGCCGTACTGGCTCCTCCAGTTCGTGAAGGGCTTCGGAGAGACGACCCCGCGCCCGAAGCACCTCAATTGGACGGAGCTTGAGCGGCTGACCAAGGGGCAGGACCCGGGCTACTGGGTGAGAGAGGTTGAGCAACTTCCCCCGCTGGTGGGTCAGGCCGAGTTGGTGGCCCTGTTCCGACTGCCGTCCGGCGAACTCCTGCGCAGGGCAATCAGCACAGGCCGCTTCCGGCCCGCCGACTACACCCTGTCCGGATCGCCGATCTGGCTCTTGGAGCCGGTCGTTGCAGATGCACCCGCACTACAGGCGGGCGCGCGCGCGGTGGACTGGGCGATCGACGACAAGGTCTTGGCTGCCCTGCGTGAAGGCACCTACGACGGGCCCGGATCCAGGATCGTGCCGCGCGGCAAGGCTGCCAGAAAGGCCGCTGAATAATCGCAGGTCAGAGGCTTGCAATTCTTGATTCAACCCCTGATTGCATATAGAATAGAAGCGCACCTGAGGGGGTGCGCTTCATTCATTCAGGGGGGATCATGTGTCGACCCAGGGGGCCACCGAGGGGGCCTCGGTGATGTTGTCGATCGACAATCCCTCCACCCAGAGATAGATTCCAACACTCCAATGTGTTAGGTCTATCTCTGAGGGGGGAGCCTTGCTGATCGAACAGCCGCCGTTGTTCGGCACCATCCAGCCCGTTCGCCACCCCGCCGATGTCGGCAGCCTGACCATCCAGCAGCGATTCGAGGCGTTCCACGCGCTCAACCCCTGGGTTCTCAGGGCGCTGGTCCGGATGACCGCCGACTGTGCGGAGAAGGGGTTCGGCCGCATCGGTATCGGGATGCTCTTCGAGCTCCTGCGCTACCAGTACGGCGCGGCGACCCGAGGCGACGAGTTCGCGCTGAACAACGACTACCGCTCCCGGTACGTACGGCTCCTGCTGGCCGAACACCCGGAGTGGGCAGCCCTCTTCGAAGTCCGGGCCCTGCGCACGGACTGACCACGACCTCTTGGAGCCAGATCGTGAACGCACCGGCGGGCACCGCAAAGCCGCCCGCAGTCCAGCTGAAAACACGCAAGCCGACGGGGATCGTCCCCTGGCCTCTCCTCCTCATCGAGGGCGAGGAGGGCGCGGGCAAGACCTACTCGGCAGCACAGTTCTCCAGCAGCGACCGCATCGGCCAGATGTACTGGATCGACCTCGACGAGGGATCCGCCGACGAGTACGCGGCCATCGACGGCGCCAACTATCTGATCATCGAGCACGACGGCACCTACCGAGACATCCTCGAACAGGTCGAGGCCGTGCACGCCGAGGCCAGGCGCGCGGCGGCAGCCGGAGAGGCCCCGGTCGTCCTGACCATCGACTCGGGATCCGCGCTGTGGCGGATGCTCACCAACTGGACCTACGAACGCGGTCGCCGGACGCGCAAGAACCGTGCGCTGCTCCAGGAGGACCCGGACGCCGCGTTCGACATCGGCCGGAACCTGTGGAACGACGCCACGGAGCGGTGGAACAGGATCATCTACCTGCTGCGCACGTTGCCCGGCATCGCCATCGTGTTGGCCCGAGGCAAGCAGGTCAGCGCCACGGACGACAACGGCCAGCCGATCCAGAACAAGAGCGAGTGGAAGGTCTCGGCCCAGAAGGACCTTGGCTTCGACTCGTCGTGCTGGGTGCGCATGATGCGCAACGCCGACCCGCAGGTCATCAAGGTCCGATCGCTGCGGATGCGCGTCGAGCGGAACAAGCCGCTGCCGCTGCGGGACTTCAGCATCGAGGACCTGGTCTTCAACAAGCTGGGCTGCTCCGTTGAGTCCCAGCCGCGCATCATGCCCGCGCTCGTCGGCGATCTCGTACAGCCCTGGCTCGCCCGCATCGCCGGCCTGGCGGACAAGAAGCTCCTGGAGGCGCTGTGGCGGGCCGTCCCGGATCCGGTGAACCGCCTGAGCCACGACGAGATCCTCACCGTCCGGGCCGCCGCCGAGCAGCGCGCCGCCGAACTCGACAGCCCCCGGCGGGAGATGGGGGAGGGACCACTGTCCGACGCCGACAAGCTCCGTGCCGCCGCACAGCGCAAGGCCGCCGAGCAGGACGCGGATGCCGAGCAGTGACCGCCCACGCTGACCTCTTGGAGAACTCCCCATGTCCGTAGCCACAGTTGACGGCATCGCACCTTCCATCTGGGATGCCGCACACGACGTGGACGCACGCCGTCCTCGCTCGCGTCAGACACAGCTCGGCGCGTCCGACACCGTGTGCGGCCGACGCGCCGCCTACATCCTGCACGGCATCACACCGACAGATCATCCCGACAAGCGAGCGGCGATCCTCGGAACGTTCATTCACCATGGGCTGCTTGAGTCTGCGCGCACGGAGTACGGATGGCTGGTGGAACGCAGTGTCCAGGACAACCTGATCCGAGGACATGTCGACGTCGTGCAGCTCGACGCGGCGACCGCTGCTCGTCTGCCTGCTCGTCATCGGCCAGCGATACCCGCCGACGTCCTCACTGTGGAGGACGTGAAGACCAAGTCCACATACCTGTGGGACCGCGTTCTTCGCTACGGTGCCACGGCCGCCGAGCTGCGGCAGGTCCAGCTGTACGCGGGCGCGCTGTTCGAGGTCGGGTTCGAGGACGTTCCCGGCCAGCGGTACCTGTCCCGCCTGGGGCCACTGAACATCGGTCGTATTCGCTTCCGGTTCATCAACCGGGACTCCGGCGCGGAGCACGTCCAGGAGATCGACTTCGACCCGCAGCGCGCGGCGGAGGCCCAGTGGTGGGTGGAACGTGTGCGCGAGACCGGCAACCCCGAAGAGATGCCCCGCGACTTCAACGGCCCTGGTCTGGACGCCATCTGCGACTACTGCCCGTTCCGCTCCCTGTGCTGGTCCGGGACAGCTCCGGGCGTGCCCGAGCAGACCGCGCTCATCCGCAACGACGCCGACCGCGAACAGGCGCTCATCGACTACGTGAAGGGACACGAACTCGCCAGCGAGGGCGACAGGGTCAAGAAGTTCGCGCGCAAGAAGCTCGATCAATCCCCGGAGGGGATCTACGGCCCCAACAAGCTGTCCTGGCGCGGAGGCAACGACGAGGAGAAGGACGACGTGGAGGCGATGGTCGACCTGCATGAGGTCGCCGGAATCCCGGTTCCGATGACGCCGGACGTCAACCGCATGGTCAAGAACCTCAAGGACGCAGGGCTGGCGATCCCCCGGCGGAAGACCGGCAAGAGGACGCCCGCGGTCATCAACGTCGCGCCGGCCTGACTCGACTCCGATGAGTCTCAGCCCCGCCCGGGAGCGACCGGGCGGGGCACCCCGTCCTGCCGCCGTGCCTGTACCGCCCAAGGGGAACCGTGTCCATCCAACTGATGATCGCTGCGGCCTACTTGCCGCCTGACGTGCTCAGCCAGAGCCAGAAACTCGCCCTCATGAAGATCGCGGACAGCGCCGACGACGAGACGAGACTCGCGCGCCCCGGCCTCACCCGTCTCGCGGCCTGGGTCGGCGTGACCGACAAGCGCGCCATCACCATCGTCACGGAACTGATAGCCAAAGGACTTGTCGAACGCGTGGAGACCGGCAAGGCGGGACGCGCGGCGGTCTACCGAGTCTTCCCCCTCGGGGTACCGCTCGCACCGACCACGTCGGAGCTCAAGGAGCGCCTGGCGGCCCGCAAGGCTGCTCCGAAGAATGCCAACAAGGCCCGCTCCGGAGTCGCGCGTTCGGCCCCGGCCAAGCCTGCGATGACCTATCAGGACGTCGAGGACCGCGAGGCTGCTCGCCGAGAGAAGGCCGGATCGCCGCAGGTCGAAGCTGGGTTCCACGCAGGGAACCCAGGTGAGGGGGCAGGGTTCCACGGGGGGAACCCAGACGGTCAGGACAGCCGGGTTCCACCCGTGGAACCCGGTGAGTTTCACGGGTGGAACCCACTGGGTTCCACCGGTGGAACCCCTTCCTTTCCTGGTTCTTCCTCTGTCCTTCCTTCCCCCCCTACCCCCACGGCTGACGCCGCAGGGGAGCCCGCTTCCGCTTCGCCAGACGACTCCGCCCCGGAGCGCGGGGAGCCTCCTCAGGGCTGCACGAAGCACCGGGGGCGCCCCGCTGCCTCCTGCCGTGGATGCGGCACCAACCCGCGCACAGGGCGCCGGAGGGAGCAGGAGGAGGCCAAGGACGAGGAACAGCGGAAGCACGGGCGCTTCTGGGATGAATGGCACGAGGACGCCGCCAGGCGCCGCCGACGGGTCGAGGAGCATCCGGAGGCGACCGAAGAGGCGCGCAGAGCTGTGCGCGAGGCCGTACGAGCGCGGAGGGGCGGCAGCCAGGGAAAAACTTAGACTCCCGAAAGAAAATTTCGCCGGAAATATGGACATCCCCGGCAATGCATATAGAATAGAACCAGAAAGAGGGGGAGGGGCCCCTCTTCACCGGAAGGACGACATGGACTACCTGCCCACACTTCGCCACTGCCACAACGGCGCGATCGTGCTCGACAGCGGCGCTGCCGCCCGCGAGCAGATCCACAGCCTCGCCGACCTCTACCGCCAGGACCCCGAGGGTGTCGGTGACATCCTCATCCGGATCGCCGACTTGAAGGACCTGGTCGACTGCGAGCGACACCTCGGCGGACTCGGGTACGCGAAGCCGGTACGGGACGAGATCGTCGGCGAACTCCTCGACGACATCGGCGGCGCCGAGATCCACCTCGACCACCGCGACAACCACAGGGCGCTCATGCAGGCCCGCGAACTCGCCCACCAGGCGCAGGACATCGCCGACGTCGCCGGTCAGCGCGTCGACGAACTGGAGGCCCTGACCGCGCGAGCCCGGCAGGTGCGAGAGGGGCAGCGCGCAGCGCCCCGGCTGGTGTTCATCGCCCGCCCGTGGTGAGCGCGGGCGGCATCAATTTGCCTTGATATAGATCCCAACTCTGTACTGTTGACTGGCGCACGACCTCTTGGAGAAGGAACTGTGAGCAACGACCTGGCGCCGCTGGCCCCGATGCCCGTGCACAACAACACCGAAGACCCGCTCTGGCTGGACCTGTGGAGCGCGTACGAGCCGGTCATCACCGCGCTGCGCCGCATCCCGCTCGTGACCAACGTCGAGTCCGGGAACGCGTTCGCCATCACCGCCGAGCTCACCGACGGCTCGCACCTGTGGATCTCCTCGGTCGAGGACCTGCCCATGGACCCAGCCGCGCTGGAGGGCTTCCACGTCAAGCGCCGCCACGACGACAACCCGAACATCGACGAGGTGCTCTACGACTCCACGGAGAGCGGAGAGCAGGCGGAACACGGCAACAGCACCGTCCCGCTCATCCAGGCCATCACGGCCTTCGTCACCGAGCGGCGCCTCGCGCCACGCGTCATCGACCTGATCTCCGTCCGGCTGGGGGGCGTGACAGCGCAGCGCCTGCCGGTGTCCAAGCTGCTCCACGGCCCTCTCACCGACAACGGCACGGCTCTCTTGGAGTACGCCAACGTCGTGCGCGCCATGGCGGCGAAGGGCTGGACGTGCGTCCACGCGCAAGGCGGTACGGACTGGCCCCTCACGGTGTGGGAGCTGAACGACGAGGTCGGCATCCTCTACCTCGCGTCCACCGGACAGGTGATCGTCTGATGGCGGACACCGAAGCGGTCCCGCCGAATCCGGCGGAGGACACCGGCAAGCGCCGCTGCGCCTGCGTCATCGCCCACCCGCAGGACGAGGCCGAACGAGCCCGAGCCCAGGCCGCGTTGGACAACGGACTCGTGACCAACGACGCCCACGGGGTCTTCGTCGCGTGCATGCAGCTCCTTCAGCCCTGCCCGGCTCGCTACGAGGTGGTGGCGCGGTGACCGAACTGCACGCGCTGTACGCACTGCTCGTACTCGCCCTCGGTGTCGGTGCCGGCCTCACCGTGATCGTCATCGCAGAGCTCCGCTGGGAGGCCCGCAGCCGGGACCCGCGCCGCACGACGCACGGCGAAGTCCACCGCCGCCACGCCGCCCACCGCTGATCGCGCTGCCCGGCCCGACTCCGGGCCGGGCAGCCGCAGACCTCTTGGAGAACACCCCCCGTGGGATACGACATCTACATCCAGACCTCCGATGGAAAGCCCGCCGAAGGGGACCAGAACTACTTTCGGTTCGCCTACACCGCGATGCCGCGCGCCCTCGACGCGATGAACAACTTTGGGATGCTCGTCGAGCTGCCCAAACCGTCATACCCCCAGCTGACCGAATACGGGCTGGAGGGTGTGACCCACCGGCCCGGCACCAAGCTCGACGAGAGCACGGCGAACCGCATCGCCGAATTCCGGACCGCCTACCAGGCCGTCAAGGATGCCTCCGAGGCGGCGCCGACCGGCATACCCAGGTACAAGCTCTTCTACAACGACGCCTTCCTCGTGACGGTCGCCGAGATCACCGCCGCCCTCACCGCCTATGACGCCCACCCAGGCGTGGCCATCGCCGAAATGCCCGTGGGCGACCCGGTGTGGGGGCACTGGATCACCTTCCTGCGCCGTGCGCAGGCACACGGCGGGCTCCGCACTTACTGATCTCGGCTGTCGCCCGGCCCCGCGACGCAGGGCCGGGCGCGCAGGACCTCTTGGAGAACAACTACCCACATGGCCACGTGGATTGACCTTTTGTGTGGCGCGGGCGGCAGCAGCACTGGACTTGTTGAAGCCGGGCACGAGCTGTTGCTCGGCATCAACCACTGGCGGCTCGCGATCGAAACGCACGCCGCCAACCATCCCAACAGCGAGCACGCCGTCATGACGCTCAGCGACGGCTTCCCCATGCGCATGCTGCCCAAGGCCGAGGCCCTGTGGGCATCCGTCATCTGCACCGAGATCAGCCCCGCGGGCGGCAAGGCTCGAGAGACCAACCAACTCGATCTCCTCGACCTGCTCGAAGAGGAACGCGACGACTGGGAGTCCCTCACCAAGGACGCCTTCGAGGCGACCCGGGTAACCGCATGGTGCGTGGTGCGAGCCGCTGAAGCCAAGCGGTTCAAGGCCATCGTCGTCGAGAACGTCGTCGAATTCGGCCTGGACTGGATCCTGTTCGCGACCTGGCTCCAAGCCATGGAATTGCTCGGATACCAGTACCAGATCGTGTGCGTCAGCAGCGCCCACGTCGGCGACGAGGTCAACCTGCGCGCCCCGCAGTGGCGTGATCGGATGTACGTGGTCTTCACCCTCAAGACCATGCGCAAGCCCGACCTGGAGCCCAGGCCACTTGCTCCCTGCGTCGACTGCGGTGAGGACGTGTACGCCGTCCAGTCGTGGACCAAGACCGATGGCCTGCGCATCGGGAAGTACCGGCGCGACTACATCTACCGCTGCCCCAACACCCGTTGCCGCCACGCCATGGTCGAGCCGTACGTACGCCCGGCCAGCGACATCATCGACTTCAGCGACCTTGGGAAGCGGATCGGCGACCGCAAAAAGCCCCTCGCGGACACCACCATGGACCGCATCCGCGCGGGCCGCCTCAAGTTCCCCTGGCGCCCGTACTCGATCTCGCTCACCCACGGCAAAGACGGTGGGGACAGGGCGTACGCCGTCGAGGACCGGCCGATGCCCGTCCGGACGGTGAAGCAGGGCGATGCGCTTCTGGTACCGACCGGCGGCTCGTGGAACACCGACGCCGTCCCCGTCGACGTGCCGATGCGTACTCGCACCACCCGCGAGAGCGAAGCCCTGCTGACGATGGACCCGTTCATCATCGAGTACCGCAACCACGCCACCGCCAGCCCCGCGAGCGACCCGCTCAGCGTCGTCACCGCCCAGGGCAACCACCACGCCCTCGTCACGCACGCCGGCACAGTGCCTGACCGCGCGCGGAACACCCTCGTCGTGCCGTACCGCAAGGCCGCGGTGAAGACGGCCGCCGAACCCGTCCACACCCTCTCCACCCGCGACTCAGCCGCTCTGGTGCAAAACGCCCCGGACATCAACGACTGCTACTTCCGGATGCTCAAGCCCCGTGAACAGCTCGAAGGGCAGCGGTTCCCCAAGAAGTACGTCGTCTACGGCAACCAGGCCGAGCAGACCGCGCAGGCAGGCAACGCGGTCTCGGTCAACGTCGCCCGGTGGATAGGCCAGCGATTGGAGCCCGTCCTGTGACCGGATCACGAACCCTGATCGGCACCCACGTCACCGACCACGCCCCATGCTTCGGCGACGAGGACTTCGCCGTTGCCGACGACAGATGGAAGAACGGCATCGAACTCGTCGCCATCTGCGAACCCGTCCTCTACGTCTGCGGCGGCTGCCCCTATCGGGCCGCCTGCATCCGGCAAGTCGTCCCAGCCAAAAGCCTGTTCACCGGCATCTGCGGCGGCCGGATCTGGCTCAACGGCGTGATCATCCACGAGCTTCCGGACGCCGACCCCACCGAGCTGCCAGCCCCGGTCATCCGCAAATCGTGCGGCACGGCCGCCGGATCTCGCGCTCACCGCCGGGCCGTAGAGCAGCAGTGCCCCCGGTGCCTGCCCCACTACCGCCCCGGACCGAACCCACTGGACGCGGAGGAGCAGGCCGCGCAGCAGCTCGAACTCCCCGACGCTCCCTGACCAACCGAGAGGAATCGCAGTGAACAACCTGACCGCAATATGCACCGGCACGCCGGACGGCTACCGGATTCGAGTTCTGGACGAGGACCACGGCATCTACTTGGCGCACCTCTTCTTCGACTGGGACAGCTTCCGCCCGGCCAGCGCCGGTCACCGGCTGATCGAGCACGGCTACATGATCCGGCCCGACGCCCGAACCCTGGACGCGGTGAACGGGTGGAGAGAGGTCCAGGGCCAGCCCGGAACCTGGACTGTGCCGGTCATGCCGACGAACGGGGACACCACAGAGACTTCCCCCATGGTTGCCGAGCGTCTTGCCGAGGCGGTCTCCCACTGGACGGAGGGACGCCACGACCAGGCCCGGGGAGTCCTGGCGGACCTCGCGCGGAACGGGACGCCCTCGCTGCTGTACGGCGTCGCGACGGGACTCGCAGTCATGGCGAAGGTAGCCTTGGCGAAGATGCAGGGACTCGATCCCGACACGGCGTCCTGGATCCTTCTGACTACAGACGGCAGCCGTCCCGAGGACATCCTCCCGCAGCCGCACCTCTTCGCAGCCCGCTTCATCATCGCGTTCGCCAACGGGGACACCGCGACCACGCTCGCCCTGTACGGGGCCGCTTTCACCGCGCCAGACCCCGAACTGTTCTCCCACTGTCTGGAGATGCTGCTCGCAGCGACCGGTGAGGCAGTACGCGCCGCCACTCCGGGGGCCGATCGATGACCAGCTCTGCCACCTACTCGCCCGACGGACTGCGCCACGATGTTGCCGACCCGGCGACATGGAGCGTTCGGATCTGCGCGGGGCGATGCGGGACGTGCATCTTCCGGCCGGGCAACCTGATGCGCCTGGAAGAGGGGCGCGTGGCGGAGATGGTCGCCAACGCCATCGCCAAGGAGGGGCACATCGTCTGCCACGCCACACTCGGCACCGATGCCCCGGCCATCTGCGCGGGCTTCGCGGCGCACCGCAACGGTCGTGCCGCTTCCCTCGCCCTGCGCCTGGCCCAAGCCCGCGTCCTTCGTACGGTCTGGGTCAACGTCGACACCAGAAAGGTGGAGGCGTGACCAGCGTGCTCGGACTGCTTGTCCTCCTTGTATGGGCAGCGGGAGTGGTGATCCTGGCGAACGCCTTCCGGAGGCTGCTGGCTCACGACCCGATCCTGCGACTGCTCTGCCAACTGCGGCCGGGCGCCGTCTCCTTGTACCTCGCGGTGGTCATCGTCGCGTGGCCGGCGGCGGTGGCGGCGAAGGCCCTGTCGGATCTCGTCGACCGGGGCCGCAGGTGACCCATATCAAGCCCGGACGGATCTTCGTTGCCTGCGACCCGCGGGACAGCATCCGTATCCGGATCGAGCAGTACGAGCCGGGGGACATGCGCGCCCTGGTCGCCGACGCCGCGACTGGCCGCAGAAGCCGCCTCATGCTGATCTCCGCCTTGCACACGTCGGCCTTCACCAACGCCGGCGTGCCGCGCCGGAGCGGATACGCCCCCGACCCAACAGAGTCCGCGCCGCCCACAGCGGTACCCCCGGTCGGCGTTCCGGGCGAGGAGGAACCGGACTGGTTCGAGGGGATGCCCGGTCGCCAGTTCAGGGTCGCGCTGCCGCCCCGGCTGACACTCCTGAACGCCAACCAGCGGCTCCACCACCACAAGCGCGCGGAGATCACCAGGGTGCTGAGGCGCGCGGCCTGGGCCGCCTCGCGCGCGGTGCCGCCCCTGGAACGGGTCCACATCATCGGCGTCCTGCACCCCGAAGACCGGCAGAGGAGAGACCCGGCCAACTGGTACCCCAGCTTCAAGGCGTGCGTCGACGGGCTCGTGGACCAAGGCGTCCTGGCCGACGACGACCACACGCGCGTCGTCGGCCCGGACATGCGCATGGGGCACGTGGTCGAGGGAGCGCGGCTCGTCCTCCACATACGCGACCTCACCCCTGCGGACGTAGCTGCTGACCTGCGGAAATAAAGTCCCTCGGTGATCAAGAAAATCCGCCGGAAATCTTGCCTCCCTCCCAAATGCATATAGAATAGAATCAGAAAGAAGGGGGAGCGGCCCCCTTCTTCAACCGTCAGGAGAGACCGTGACAGACCCCTTCAGTCTCGAGGGCATCCGCCAGCGCCTGGGCGCCGAGCAGATCAGCTCCGCCCAGGCGGACCGGCTGGCCGAGGCCATCGCGGAATCCCTCCAGCGGACCTGCGAGGAATGGTTCCCCGGCACCGACTACGACAACTGGCGGCAGATGCTCCCCGAGCCGCTGCTCGACGTCCTGGTCCAACTCCTCACCTGGGACGAGGGCGGTCGCATCGTGGCCGACTACATGCCCACCGCCGCAGCCACCTGCATCTTCCTGGACCTGCAGAACCGTCCCATCCGCGTCGGCTGACGCCGTCAACGACTCCGTCCGGCGGCCGGTGACCACCGCATCCCGGCCGCCGGGCGGCCTTACGCCAAGGAGGCGTGTGAAGTGCAAGACCCCTGCCCGCTCGCGGACCGGCGGGTGTGTGAGGCCACCCGCAACCTCGCCCGCGCCGTACTGCGGCGCATGGCCGTGACGGCGGTGGCAATCGAGCCGCGCATCAGGACTCTCGTCGCCACCCGCGACGAGCCCGGCTATGCCCTGTTGAGTCTGCATAGCGACGACGGTCGACTCCTGCTGCGGTTCGACCTGCTGAAGCGGCCGGACCCCATCTGGGACAAGCTCACCGCCGATCTGTGCTTCCTCGCTCGGCTCGCAGATCTGCGCACTCACCCGCCCGGCTACTACTTCGTCCACCCGATGGCCGACGAGCGCGACATCGCCGTCCCTCTCCCTGCCAATCCCCGCGGCCTGCCCCCTCGCGAGATCGGTCACCTCCGGTGGTAGTCGTCGGCGAGGTTGGCCGCCCTGTCGGCGGAGCGCCGCTCGTGGTCGACATCGGCCAGGGCTGACCCCCCGTGCTTGTTCGCGGGGCTGCAATACCCCCTGAATGCATATAGAAAAGAAGCATCTGGGGCCCCGTTCATCCTCAACCGGAGGCATCCGTGCCCGCTCGCCCCTCGGTACCGGTCATCAACACGCCGGACCACCACTTCGGTGCGATGTTCCTCATCCTTATCGCCCGCGCGCCCGACACCGCCACGCTCCGCGCCGCCAAGCGCCTCGCCGACAGCGCAGCCGTCGCCTCCTGGGCGCTGCGCCCCGGCGACCTCGAACCCCTCACCGTCGAGCAGTACCGGGAGCTGCTCGCCTACGCCGCCGCCCCCGAAGTCCTCGACCTGGCCCTCTACCTGCGCGGTGACAGGAAGCAGATCCGCACGCTCATGGACCACATCGGCCGAGAGATCGCGGAACTCCTCACCCACTACTCCGCGCCAGACCCCCAGGCCTGACGCTCGCCCCTGAACACCAAAGGAGAGCTATGACCAGTCCACCCGCACGGCAGTGGTGGGTCATCTACCGGGAGCCGACCCCCGCACAGATGGACGTCGTTGCCGTCGAAGCCCCTCCCGAGGGTGACGCGGCCCACGACAAACGGTGCGCCGAACTGGAGACATCCGGCCAGCTCGCCTATGTCATCGCCGCGCCCGACCAGGACGCCGCCGCAGAGATCGCCGGCCGGATCTGGGCCGAGGAACTCGTCACCAACCCGGCACGCCACGCCGCCGCAGAGGCATACCTCGCTGCCAACCAACGGCCCAAGTAACCCCATTGGAGACTGACATGAACCCCGACATGCTGAAGGACCTGTGCGCGAGCGTCGTAAGCCGCTTGAGCCTCCGCCCCACCACGGTCGAGGCCGCGCTACTGGTCACCCTTCACCACTTCAGCGGTGAGTCCCGCGACCCCGCCGTGGCCTACATCGGACTCACGCCCGATCAGTACGTCCTGCGGTCCCTCTCGACCCCCCGATTCGAGGCCACCCTCGCGAGTGCCGCCCTCAAGGCCGAGGGCCGAGAAGCCGACGCCCGCCTGAACTGGGAGGCGTTCGTGCAGCGAGAGCAGGAAACAGCCAGGCTTGCCCACGAGGCCATACCGAAGACGGCTCTCCTCGCCGACGCCGACGCTATCCACCGGATCGGTCGTCAGCTCGGTCTCTGCGCTGAATGCACGGACCGGCTCGTCACCGGCGTCGTGCTCACCCTGGCGCTTGGATATCCCTACCGCCTCGCTGATCAATGGCACCTCAGCCTCACCGATCTGCTCGCCCAGGTCACCACCGAGGAACTGACCGAGCTGTTGCGGCACGCCGCGCACACGGCGGCGGGTCGCACGGAAGAGGCCGCCGCCACGCTCCGGCGCCTACGGCGCACAGTGCGCTGACCTTCCCCCGTGGCGGCCTGCGGGCCGCCACGGGATGCCTCGATCGAACCGAATCCAGGAGACCGCATGAGCCAACTCGACCTGTTCGCCAACGCCAGTGAGCCCGAACAACAGCCCGCCCCAGCCGCCCCCGAAGCACCGCCGCGCAGATTTCTCACCGATCTTCCGCCGGCGCCCCAACCCGTCACGATCGCCACCCAGCCCCGCCCCGCGCTCGCCGCGGTCAAGCGCACGCTGGGCCAGTACCGCCCGTCACAGAGGAACCCGCACGCCCACGCCTTCGACCTGGCGGAGGCCGTCAGCTCGGCCTGGCACCACGCGCATGGGGGGAGCAGCATCGAAATCCCCATCGGTACCGTCGCCGCGCTCGCCCTGTGGCCCCTGCGAGGCCCGGACGCGTACCTCGCCGCCGACTGGTGGCTCAGCCTCGACGACGCCGAGCTGCTGGCGGCCTTCCGTGAGTGCTGGGCCCGCATGTGGATCATGCGCCCCGACCTCATAGACCGGGCCACGCCCCTCCACAAGTGGGTTGACGACGAGGAGCCCGATGCTCGGCGAGCCGCCGCCGTGCGAGCCGTCGTCGAGACCGCGATCACCAACGGACTCCTGCATCTGACCACCAGCGACGACCCCGATCTCCGCGCCACCACCGACGTGATCGGAACCCTCCTTGCCGTCATGCGCTCCAAGGGTGCTCACGACGCACTCGCGGAGATACACACGCCACCGGACGTCGCCTACCTGATGGCCAGGATGGTGCTCGACGACAGGCCGCTTGAGCCCGGCATGAAGTTCGACGAGCCCGCGGGCGGCACCGGCGGCATGTATCGCGCCGCCGTACAAGTCATGCGCGAACGCGGCATCGACCCGCACCAGTTCGGATGGTGCCTGACGGACATCGACCCCATCGCAGCCGCGGGCGCCGCCGTCAACGCGATCCTCTGGGACCTCGGCCCGCACGTACTCATCGGGTGCGGCGACACCCTGCACGAAGGCAACGTGTACGCCAGGGCCGCCCGGGAGGCGCTGGAGTCCCTGGAACGGCGCGATCGGCTGCACTCGCATGCCGTTTTCCTCTCTGCCATCCAGAAGGTCGAAGCCCTGATGCGCGATGTAGCGGCCTGACCTGCGGAAATTGCCTTATTCGATCTTGAACTCCCCCCTGAATGCATATAGAATAGAATCGGAAGGGGGGCATGGAAGAGCCACCGTTCACATTCCCGTACTGCCGGAGCCACGACATCCGGTGCCAGAAACCGGGCTGCGAGGCATGCGCCTGCGACCACTGCTTCGACTGCGGAGCCTGCCCCACCGAAACGTGCGACCACGACGCCTAGCAGTCGACCCACCACAACTTCCCCAACACATCACGACTGGAGCGCACATGACCTACAAGCAGGGCGACCGCGTCGCCCTCGTACACACCACCGACACGCACACCGAACTCAAGCCCGACGACGAAGCCACCGTCCACCGGTTCGACGCCAACCTCTCCATGCTCTACGTGAGCTGGGACACCGGCTCCACCCTCTCGATGCTCCTCGACGACGGCGACGAAGTACGCCCCGCGTAGCCACACCGGGCCCGCCCCGGCAGGGGTGGGCCCCGCTTCACCCGCAGACCTCTTGGAGAACGACACATGCTCATTACCGACGCCGCAGTCCGAGAAGCCGCGGCCAACCTCGCCCAAAGCCTCGGCGGAGACTGGGCGATCGACGCCGCAGCACCCGCCGACGGCGCAGCCCACCTCGTCTACAGCGACGGACGAGGCATCAGCTTCCGCCCCATCTTCGGCGGAACCACCGTCCAACTCTGGATCACCGGCAGCGCCGCACCCCCGCTCCCCGACCACGCCCTCCGCGAAGCGCAACTCGCTGCACGCCTGGCCGAAGGGCACCGCTACAACAAGGCGACCACCCTCGTCACCGAAGCCGACGAAGATCCGGAACTCATCATCCTGCGCACCCTCGAAGATGACCTCCTCCCCGCCTTCGACTACAAACCCCGCTACGTCGGCCACCGGCCCTGGAAAGACCTGTTCGACAAGGCACTCACGCAAGTGATGGACGAAGCCACGCCGGCCACGGGCACCTCGCTGCGAGACTGCGGCCCCGAAGCCCACACGACGCCGCCCGACGTCGGTGAAGACGCCGAGCCCTCGACCGACACCGAATCTGGCCCCGTCGCCGACAACGACCCGGTGATCGAGCCCGATCCGACCCCAGCGCCCGACGGTGAACAGCAGGCCGACACCCGCGCCTTCGACGAGGTCCAGGAGGAAGGCCCACCACCCGCCGAGGAGCCCGACTCCGAGACTGCGCAGCCCCCGAGTTCCGAGCCTGAAACCGACTCCGCCTCGGAGTCGAGGCCCTCCGGCGAGAGTGGCAGCGAAGCGGATACTCAACCGGCAGCCGAGATCAGCCCCAACACGAAACGGCGCCCCCGCAACCGCACCCCCAAGCGCCGGCCGAAGACCAACTCCACCTGACCACGTACGACTCGACCGGGGAGCGCGGCACCCGCGCCGCGCTCCATCCAGGAGCAACCTCGCAGCTGTCGGCCGACCAAGGGTCTGCTGCAGGGTTGGGTGACAGGTTGACCTGTCCGACCTCTCAGGTTCCAGTTCTGGTGGCCGGGATGATCTGCGTCCGACCGGGTCGCAAGACCAGGCTGATCTACCGGACGCAGACCTACCGGGGCCGTACCGGCGAGAAGAAGGGCTTCCGGGCCCGCGAGTTCGCGGACCTGCTTGCCTCCGCTCGTCGGCAGCTCGGCGGTGCCCCGCTGATCGTGGTGTGGGACAACGCCAGCACCCATCACGCCAAGGCCCTGCGGGAGTTCTGCGACCGCAACAGTGACTGGCTGACCATCGCAAGCTCCCTCCCTACGCGCCCGACCTCAACCCCGTCGAAGGCGTCTGGGCCCACCTGAAAAAGTCCCTGGCCAACCTCGCACCCCACACGATCGAAGCCCTCGCCCCGCTCGTGAAGAACCGTCTACGCAGCATCCAACGCCGACCGGAGATCCTGGACGGCTTCATAGCCGGGACCGGACTGACACTGGAGTCTCCGTAGCCTGTCACCCCA
Source organism: Streptomyces xylophagus (assembly GCF_000716435.1). Classification (GTDB taxonomy): domain Bacteria; phylum Actinomycetota; class Actinomycetes; order Streptomycetales; family Streptomycetaceae; genus Streptomyces; species Streptomyces xylophagus. The sequence continues at coordinate 43,789 of NZ_JNWO01000030.1, read as the reverse complement.
CCCTTTCAACCTCAGCGTCAGGGTCGATGAGGTTGGCGAGTTCTTCTGCGCCATTTAGCCCAGTGGCGTTCTGGGCGAGGGTCCGTAGGCGGATGGCGTGGGCCCGACGCTGAATCTCTGTGCCGTTACTAGCTATCACCTGTGCGAGATTTCTGGCCTGATCAGTCTGATTATCAGCCGTCGCTATGATGGCGAAAAATAGGGCTCCGTTGATGCCAATAAACGGATTGGCGTGGGCCTGCAAAATTAGGCGCAGGCGCGGGATGTTTGCTTCCTCGATGGCGTCGAAAGCATTTTTAGATGCCGCCTCTTGGTCAGTGACGATCTCGAAGATCTGGTCGTGTGACATCTGGATAGCGAGTTGGAGAATGGCGAGATGTCGACGGGCGATCAATGTATCCGTGTTGGCGAGGAGTACTTGAATCTCGACTTCACCGAGGGCACTTTTATGCTCGTTTAGAAAATTCTTAGAGCTCGTCCAGTTGGGGCTTTTTATCCAATCTTGGAGTAGGTGTCGCCTGTCATGATCTCTCTTTCCTTGATCCAAGACGTCTTTGAGGCTGCGGGTGTCTGCTTCGGCCAGGGTGATGGAGAGGCGGTCGACGGCAGGGTTATCCGGGAATAGGTCCTTGACCAGGCGAAGTTGGTCACGAAATTCTTGTTTCTGGAGCCGGCCCGCGTGTGCACGTAGGAAAACTTCGGTGCTGGGCCAATCAGTGATTTGAGTCCATTGGTTAAGAAAATCTAGCGTTTCCTCGGGCAACGGTTGAGTGGCCCATTCGGGGAGTTGCGGGTCGCTGAAATTGAGGCCTACTGCGACATGGCGAATTTGTTGTCGCGCTCTCCGTAGCGGTTTTGGGAGTCCTATCGCAGCGGATTGGGCCGCCTGGATGAGTTGGTCTAGAGCAATTACATTTCCGGCTTCAGAGGTTTCGGCGACGTACTCGGCGTAGTGGGCCCGGAGTTCTGCCTGCGCCAATGGGAAAAGCGAAAAATCATTGATAGCAGCTTCCAGGACGGCGCAGACGATTCGCATGTCGTTCTGTTGGCTAGAAAAATTCTTGAGGGAGATGGCGAGCTGGGGAAGATAGGGGGTGGGGTTGGTTCGGGCTAGGGTGACGAGTATCTCGACGGCTTCGGTGCTGGATTTCAGCGCGCCTTCAGGATCTCCGGCCTCGCTCTTGTCGACAGCGAGGTTATTTAGGGCGCTAGCGAGATAGGGCAGGATGTTGGCGGGGTTGGAACTGGACAAGGTGCGGTAGTGGGCGACCGCTTCGGAACTGGATTCCAGTGCTCCGTGGTGGTCCCCGGCGTCTTTTTGTGTGGAAGAAAGATTGGAGAGAGAGCCGGCGAGGTTGGAGAGGAACGCCGCAGGGTTGGCTTGAGCCAGAGTGCGGAGGATCTTGACGGCCTCGGTGCTGGATTTCAATGCCCTCTCCCAGTTTCCGATTCTCTTCTCACGCAGGGAGAGGTTGTCGAGCGAGGTCGCCAGGTCGAGGAGGTGGACGGTGGGGTTGGCTCGGTCCAGGGTGCGAAAGATTTGGACGGCTTCGGTGCTGGAGGTCAGCGCACCTTCGTCATTCCCGGAGTCGCTCAGTCGCGCCGAGAGGCTATTGAGGGACATGGCAAGGCTTGGTAGGTGGACGGCGGGGTTGGCCTGAGCTAGGGGGCGTAGGAGCTGGATGGCTTCGGTGCTCGATGCCAGTGCGCCTTCGCGGTTCCCGACGTGGCTCTGCTGGACCGAGAGGTTGTTGAGTGAACTGGCGAGATGAGGAGCGACAGTTGTGGGGTTGTCCTGGTTTATGGCCCGGAACATTTGGACGGCTTCGGTGCTGGAGGCCAGCGCCCCCTCATGGTTTCCGGAGTTGTCCTGTAGGACCGAGAGGCAATTGAGGGATATGGCGAGCTGGAGTAGGTGAACGGTGGGGTTGGCCTGAGCCAGGGGGCGTAGGAACTGGACGGCTTCGGTGCCGGAGGCAAGTGCACCCACGTGGTCGCCAGCATCATTCTGCATCTGAGAAAGGTTACTGAGGGAAGTGGCGAGGCCGGGGAGAAAAATGAGGGGGTGGGCGAGGGCAAGGGCGCGTCGGATGCTGACAGATTCGGTGATAGAGGCCAATGCGCCTTGCCAGTCACCGGTATTCTTTTGTGAGACAGAGAAGTTGTTCAGGGCCATGGCGAGATTTTCGCTGAACGCGGCGGGATTGATGTCAACCAGCTCGCGGAATATTTGAACGGCTTCGGTGCTGCATTCCAGTGATTCATTCCAGTGCCCGACGTTGACCAGTGAACCGGAGTGATTGTTCAGGGACTCGGCAAGGGATGAGAGGAAAAAGTCTGGGTTTGATCCGGCCAGGGTGCGGTAGTGCTTGACCGCTTCAGTGCTGGATTCTACTGCTCCATTCATGTCCCCGGCTTTGCTCTGCGAGCTAGAGAGGTTACTGAGGGACAAGGAGAGATCGGCGAGGAAGGCGTCTGGGCATGATTCAGCCAAAGAGCGGAGGTGCTTGACAGCTTCAGTTCTGGATGCTAGGGCAGATTTCCAGTCTCCGATTCTGTCCTGGTGGTTGGCTAGGCTGTTGAGGGAGTTGGCGAAATCAGGGAGGAAGACCGCCGGGTTGATTCGGGACAAGGCGTGGAAGTGGGTGACTGATTCGGTGCTGGATTTCAGTGCCCCTTCATGGTCGCCGATGCTGCCCTGCTGGATCGAGAGGTTGTTTAGCGAGGACGCGAATTCGGAGAGGAAGGCGCCTGGGTTTGAGCTGGCCAGGGTGCGGTAGATCTGGACAGATTCGGTGCTGGACGTCAATGCCTCATCTAGTTTAGCGTTTTTGTTCTGGTGGCCGGCGAGGTTATTGAGCGCCATAGCAAGGTTAGGGAGGAAGACCTCCGGGTTGGATTTAGTCAGTGGTCGGAGGATATGAACGACTTCGGTGCTGGATTTCAGTGCTCCATTCCAGTTCCCGATGTTGCGTTGTGCGATGGCGAGGTTGTTGAGGGAAGCGGTGAGTGTGGAGAGGAAGGCCGCTGGGTTGGATTTAGCCAGCGGTCGGAGGTTGTGAACGGCTTCGGTGCTGGATTTCAGTGCCGCTTCATGGTCGCCGATGCTGCCCTGCTGGATCGAGAGGTTGTTTAGCGAGGAGGCGAGTTCAGGGAGAAAGGCAGCGGGGTCTTTTTTGGCAAGGAAGCGGTAGTGGTTGACGGCCTCCTCGCTGGACGCTCGGGCTCCTTCCCGGTCCCCTGCCTCAGATTGACGGCGGCCGACACGTTGGAGAAGTTCAGCGATCTTTTCGAGTGCGGGGGCAGGTTCGGCACGCGCCAAGTCTAGGCGCCGAGTGTCGGTGTCCAGTCCGAGACCGGGCAAGCCGACGGTCGTGAAAGGGATAGCGCCGGAGAGGTCGTCGATCCAAGAGGGCGGCGGAGTGCTCTTGACAAATCGGTTGAGGGTGGCCAGCGCGGTGCCGCCCTCTTGGGCAGCGATCTGCAGGATTGGTTGCCAGCGGTGCGTTCCGTTGCCCACCCAGTCAGCGGCCATGTTGATTGCTACGCCGGGGTTGGCCGTGGCAACGCGGTTCAGCTGACGCAGTGCGGCCAGAAGCGGTTGAGGCTCCAGAGCCTCCAAGGCGCGCGGAAGAAGTTCGGGGTCGCCACGTAGTTCCTGCATCGTGAGATGGTCGGCGATGGGGTCCGGGCGTAGGGCCAGGGGTTCGCCAGGACCTGGCTGCAGGCAGGTGGTGAGGGTGGTGCGGATGGTTTCACGCCACTGAGCGTCCTCGGCGAGTTCTTCTACCGTGCGGAGCGCGGCGGTGGTCTGGGCGCGATTGGTAGGAGTGCGCAGGGTCAGGCAGGCGACAGCCCGGTTGAGTACGTCCACCGGGGCGTCACCGGTGCTGCCACTGATCCTCTGATAGGTCTGGGCCCAGTAACCGCGTTCGTGGTCAAGGACCTCCTCGTACAGGCCTTCGCGGGTGGTGGGAAGGCGACCGGGGCTGCGGGCGGAGAGGAATGCCAGCAGGATGTAGTCCAGCGTCGTCCATTCGACCGGTGCCGCCTCCTTGGCTGCCGCCAAGTCGACCGAGCCAGGCTCTTCGCGGAAGGCCTCTACCGCGCGGCGGAAGAGGGCGGAGCCGTCGGGGTGTTCGGGCGGCAGTTCCAGCGGCTGGTGCTCGCGGCAGAGGTGACCATCTTTTGTCCATGCTCTGCGCAGGGTGGTGAGCCACTGGCCGGTGGCGGCGCGGGCGGTCATCACCACGACGGCGGGGGTGGCGCCTCGTTCGGTGCGGCGTTTGAGGATGGTCAGCAGGCGCTGGGCGTCGGCGGCGCGGGCTTCGGCGTAGTCGAGGACGATCAGGGTGGGGGAGACGACGGTGCCCAGCCAGTCGTCACCGTCACCGGCTTCGCGCAGGTAGCCGGTGTACCAGCCTTCCCGGGTGGCCAACCGGTGGGCGAGTTCGAGGGCGAGGCGGGTCTTGCCGGCGCCGCCGACGCCGTGGATGAGCGCGATCCCGGTGTGCGGGCCCGCGGCGATGGTGCGGCAGAAGTGGGTCAGGACGGTCAGTTCGTCGCGGGCCTGGAACGGCACCACCGCATGCTCGGCCTTCAGCACCTCCAGCGGCCGGTGCACTTGCGCATCCAGTGCCACGTACGGGGACCGCAGCGGGTTGTCGCTGGAGCGGCCGCTCGGCGTGTGGGTGTCTTGCCGACGCCAGGCGCGGCCGACGTCCACGGCCAGGCGCCACGTCCACTCGGCGGCGTACCCGGAGCCGGTACGGACGGCGTCCCCGAAGGAGGCGCGGGCACCCCGGATCGGGGAGCTGGGCAGCGGGTGGGTGATGCCGACCGGATCCACCAGCAGCAACGCCCGCGGAGGTCTGCCCACCTCCTGCTGGACAAGACCGTCCCAGCCCTCGGGGCGGGCGGTCCACACGTCCGCGTCCGGCACCTGGAAGGTGTCGGGGTCGGGATCGCCGATCCACACGCCGAGCAGGGCGTGCGCGGCCCGCCCGGTCTCAGGCGGGTCGAGGATCACGACGAGGGGGTGCAGGCCGGCGTGCAGACAGGCCCCGGCCATGATCAGGGCCAGGTCCAGGCAGGTGGCGTGCCTGGGACACCACAGGACCTCGCCGGGTTCCCGGATGACCTGACGGTCCGTCTCGTCGGACGGGGCCTCGTGGGAGTAGGTGATGCCCTGTGCTGCCAGCGCCTCGTAGACGGTCTGGGTCTGGGCGATACGGCTGCTGGCCGGCGGGCCGGGCAGACGCACCAGCGCGGCAACCTCGTCCGGCAGCACGTACTTGGCGAGGGCGGCGGGCTCGCCCTCCAGGGACCAGCGGGGCCAGGTGCTCATGGGGCGATCACCGCCACCGCGTCCGAGGCGTTCAGGTCGCCGATACCCGGCACGGCCTGCACCACCACGTCGACGTCGTACAGACCGGGCGACTGGCCGGGCAGCTCGGTGAGATAACTGCCGCTCTGCTCATCCCAGTCCAGCCGGACCTCGGCCAACGGCGTGCGCGGACCCTCCACCGGCCGGACGGTTGCCCACACCGCGAGAGAACCCGCGGCGGCGGACAGCTCTTCCGGCAGGTGATCGCCCAGCAGCCGTACCCGCAAGGGAACGGGCTGCCCTTGGCCGTGCAGTTCGTCCAGGTCCAGGCCGAGCGCGGCTTCCCGCTCGTCGCCGCGCGCGGCCAGCAGCGTCTTCTTGGACTCATAGGCCTCGGCGAGCGTGGGGATCCACTTCGCGGAGGCGATCGGCCCGTGCCGATCTCGGGTGCGCCAGTCGCGGGTGGTGTCGTACCCGCTCATCTCCACCGGCACCGCCGAGATCGCCGGGACCGTACCGTCCCCGTGGTCCTTCTCCCACCCTCCCAAGTCCAGCCAGGCGGGCAGTTGCTTCTCCACGGTGAGAGTGCTGCCGTCCCACTGGGCGGAGCCTGCGGTGGCGTGGCTCCAGCCCAGCCGCGGCACGATTTGTGGTTCCGCCCCCGTACGGGGTATCTCCTTCCAGCTCTGCTCGATGTCTTGGTGCATCGCGAACCCCGCCTTGGCCAACGCGCTCAGCCCCGGTACGGGGAGCTCGTGGGGATAGCGGGCTGTCCCGGCGACGGTGTCCCAAATCATGCGGTAGCGGGGCATCAGTTCCGCCACCGACGGCCACCCGCGCAGCAGTTCGCTGGCCCCGTCCAGTCGCATGCCCGTCACGCGGACGCCGTTGGCCAGCAACTGAAGGGCTTTCGGCGCCCCTCGGTGCGGGGTGCCCAGGGTCACCAGCGCGCGGCACAGCGGCCACCCCTCCAGCGGGCCCAGCCAGTACCGGGCCACCAAACCGCCCAGGGAATGGGCCAGGATTACCACCCGCCCAGCCCGTTCGGATGGGCTGAGGTCCCTCAGTCGATCGTGGACGTCGGCGGCCAGCTGTTTCGCGGCATGCGCGACCCCGAGACGGAAGTCGTATGGGAACAGCACCACGTTCGCGTCAGGATTGCGGCGATCGGGATGACCCATGTCCATCACCACACCAGGCAGGGCTTGAAGCCCCGCCCACTGGCGCTCATAGCCCGGGACCACCGTCCAGCCCGGCAGCAACCGCTTGGATCGGATCAGTCCCACCGGCCGCAACGGCTCGTCCACCGCCAGCCGCCCCGGCCGCGCCAGCAGCCCCGCGATATCGCCGAACCCCGCATCCCACACTGTCTTCGCAGCCCTCTTGCCCGCCGCCGGCCGCTCCAGCACGCTGCCGCCGATCCCCGGCAGCACGTACACCAGATGTTTGCGTTCCATCCCCCGCCCCCGACTCTCCCTTGACCGGCACGGTCAGCCTCGCACCTGCCCCGACAACCATCCGCGGTCCGACCGGCCTCATCCGACCAAGGTCGAATGCGCGAGGCGCGGAGCCGAACAGATCAGCAGCCAAGGACAGTTCGGGGATATCACGCATACGAGTGGTGTGGCAGCGTTATGCCTGCGAATAGCCCGGACGGGTAGCGGGCTCCATGCGTTGGAAGGTGAATCCGCTGCGGGCGAGTTCGAGACACGCTCCCGAGCTGGGGCGATCGTCTCGGAAGCTGGTTGAGATTGTCCTTCCAGGACGCGTTCTGGACGTAGGTTGGACACAAGGATCGGAAAAGACTGACAAGGGCCGGGAAGGACTGAGGCTCCAAACCTCGTCTGACCTGGGAAAACGGCCAAGATGGGCATTGATCGACAAGGGTCGCCAAGATCCTCAAAGGACTCATAATCCGTCGGCCGTGGGTTCGAGTCCCACCCGCCCCACCATGCACGCCCGTGACCTGAGGAAACGTCTCATCTGGGGTGTGGATTCAGGAGTTTGGGCCACGGGGTTGAATCCGCTGCTCGTCGGTGCCGCGCGAGCTCTACTGCCTGAGGTCGATCGTGCGGACCGGCTGGCCTGTTGTGCGGGCGATGGTTTCGAAGTCGCGGTCGTCGTGGAGGAGGGTGAGTCCCGCCTATTCCGCGGCTGCGGGAGCGCCGATAGACGCCGTCGGGTATGGGGCACCAGGGGTAGTGGGCGTCGAGGGCCGTCTTCAAGCAGGTGTGGTCCGTAGCGGAGCGGGCTGAGTAGAGGACTTCCAGTTCGGTGATGTCGCAGATCGCGACGAGGCCGGCGGCGATCCTGTCGTCCCATTCGGCGGTGTTCTGGCGGAGGGGGACGGTCGCCGTGCCCGCGCTCGTGGGGTGGTATGCGCGCTAGTCCAGCAGTAGGCCGATGTCCAGAGCGCCCTCGGCCACCAGTTCGCGGGCCTCGTCGAGTGTCCGCAGGTGCCGGTAGCGGGCCGTGACTTCCCGCGGCGCGGTGTTGGGTGCCGCGGCGGGTGGAGGGCATGGCGGCGTGGGTCCTTGTGCCGGATTACCGGCGGATCGTGGCGGTGCTGGAGTCGGAGGTCGGCCGGGAGGGCATGCGCTGCTGGCAACTGGCCGCAGTCCTGGGGCTGGAGGTCGTCCCGGCGAGGGGGAGGGGCTGCGTCACCTGGTGCGTGACTACGAGACGTTGCCGGCCGGCAGTCAGGCCGGAACCGGCAGTAGCGGCCGCACCACCCGCCACTCCGCCTCCGTTACGTCGGAGCCCTCGGGATGAGGTCCGGCCCGTCCGCCGCGTTGCCGAACCTGTGCGCGAGGCCGTCACAGGACAGGGACGCCGAGTCGGACTCCACACACGCGGACGCGAGAGATCGCGGCAACAGGGCCTCCTGGTGATCGGTTTGGTTCGCAACCCCGAACTACCAAGAGGCCCTGCTGTCATGCATCGGCCCTCACGCGATCACCCGATCACGAACCCTGTTCGACCAGGCCAGTCCCGTGATCGACAAGCGGATGACGTCTCAGCACAGACAAGGATCCGTGCCCAACCCCAGGCCGCGGACGTCGCCGTCCCTCAGCGCGCCGGCGTAGGCCTGTACCTCGTCCACGTCGCCATGCAGGTACTCGCCCCAGCCGTCACCGGACCTGGCCCGGCCGATCTGGAGGGCACCGGTGCTGTGCCAGCCGTTGGGGAGGCTCGCGGTCGCCTGGGCGTTGGTGTAGCCGTCGACGTAGAGCTTGATCGTGTCGGTGGCGTCGTCGTAGACCACGGCGAGGCGATGGCCCTGGCCCTCGCCTCCGTCCGCGCCCACGATCTGGGACACCACCTTCTCGGGGGCTCCGGCCTCGTCCTTCTCCGGCATCACCAGTTGCCAGGTGTACGTGGACGGGTCGTAGCGCACCTTGAAGGCGTCGGTGTGCTCGCCTGCCTGCGAGAGCACGGTCATCGGGTGAGCGGGCTCGGAGTCCGCGAGGCGTACGACGACGCCGAGAGTGAAACTGTCCCCGGTGTCCACGACGGGCCCGTCGGTAGCGGCGTACCCGCTCTCGCCGTCCAGCCGCAGATGCCCGTCGCCGACGAGTGGCGGCGGCACGTAGGTGCAGTCCGGGTCGATGTCCGGGATGCAGGAACTGTCGGAGCCCCGGTAGATCGAAGCCCCCGTGCCGAGCCGCAGCGGCGCGCCGTCCGACTGTTCGGGGCTCACACCGTCCGTCGCGTTCTCCAGCGACCAGTGGCCGAGCAACTTCGGCTTGCGGTACGCCAGTTCGGCTACCTCGTCCGGCACCACGACCCGGTCGTGAACCTGTACGTCACCGATGTCCCCGTGCCACTGGTCCTCATAGCCGGCAACACCGAGGGCGCGCCCGATCTGGAAGGCGCCGGCCGCCTCGGCGGGAGTCGCGTCGGCCGCGGTCCCGGTCTCGTGGCCGTTGACGTACAGCCGTGCCTTTCCGGTCTCGGCGTCGTACAGCCCCAGCAGATGGGTCCACTCGCCGGTCTCGGGGGCGCCGCCGGACACCTGTGCGCCGCCGATCGTGAACGACCAGGTGGGCCCGGAGTCCTGGTGGCGCAGCCCGAGGTCGAAGCCGGGCGCCCCGTCGGCATCCTGACTGAGGACGGTCATGTCCCGGTCGGTTTCGGCGGGCCGTACCCACGCGCTCACCGCGAAGGTCTTACGGAGGTCGGCCGCCGGGGCGTCCGGGGTGAGAAAGCCGTCGCCGCTGCCGTCGAGGCCGACCGTGGCGGTGGCCGTGGTGCCTGTGGGCGCCGGGCCGCCGAAGGTCACCCCGGTCCCGGCACGGGCGGCGGTGCCGGTCTCGGCGCTGGCCGAACTGGAGTCCGCCGGGTCGTCCAGCTTCCAGCGGGCGACGGGAGCGCGGCCGGCCTGCACGTTGAAGTTGTAACGCGACTCACCGCTGCTTCGGCCCGACCGGTCGATCGCGCGGACCGTCAGCGACTTGGGTCCCGCGGAGAGCGGCAGGTACGGAATGGTCACGGCCGCGCCCGGCCGCGCCGCGGAGACGGTGCCGTAAGGGCCGCCCACGAAGCCGTACGTGTACGACACCACGTCGTCGGACGGCGAGTCCATGGTGAAGTGGCCGTAGACGCCCACTCCGTCCACCCAGAACACGTCCTCCGGGGTGGGGTATTCGGGAGAGGTGATCGTCGCCTTCTCCGGGCTCACGTCGTCGTACACGAACGAGCAGACCGAGCCGTCGCCCTCGTCGCTCCACGTGGAGGTCGCCTTGCCGTCGTTCGCGCGGACATGCCAGGAGACGACGGTGTTCGCCGGGATGTCGTTCGGCATCGTCCAGTACTGGCGCAACCCCGAGGAAAGAGTGATCGTGGTGTAGGTGCGCTGCTGTTTCACTCCGGCCGCGTCCGTCCACCAGGCTTCGAACTCGCCACTGAGCGGGCTGGATTCGGAGGGCTGGTTGTCCTCCTCCGGGTCGTACAGCACTGCGCTGAGCCTGGGAGGCGCCGAAACGTATGGCGTGTCGTCACCGGTCGCGCATGCCTTGCCTCCCGACTGGAGGTCTTGGACAAGCGGCTGATTCGGCGGCAGGTTGTCCACCGCGTACGCCGTCCCGGCAGCCGTGGCCAACAGCGCCGCCGCACAGCTCCCCACCACCGTGCGTCTGCGTCTGCCTGTCCTTGTGAACCTGGTCAAGTGGCCCTCCCCTGTGAGTACTTGATGCTCGTGGATCGCACGAGCGCCTGAAGCTAACAGAGACCACTGACAGCACGGAAAGGGTTTCCTGGCCGGCCTGTTCCTCGTTGGAAAAGAAATCCGCTGTGCCTGGTTTCGAGGCCAAGATGGGCATGGATCGAAATGGGCCGCTGAGATCCTCGAAGGACTCATAATCCGTCGGCCGTGGGTTAGAGTCCCACCCGCCTTACCTGTGCAGGTCTTTGACCTGCGGAGACGTTTGTTTTTGGGTGTCGGAGCGTCAACTTTGCCCGAACGGGGTGAATCCGCCCGGTGTGAGCCGTTGGACGTCGAATTCGGGACGCTCGCAGGACACCGGGACGTATTCGGGCGCGGCTGTCCCCGCGTTGGTCTGTGTCGATTCCCGGTGAACTTCTGGCCGTCGGCTGTCGCTGGTTCGGGTGCTCCGGGGAGGTTTCCGGAGCGCAACCCGTCCGTCGGCTGACGGACGCTCGGGCGCAACCTTCCGGTGTTCTGGCGTGTCCACGTAACGTGCTGACGATACGTAGAACATGGCGGACAGCGGCGGCCGCCGCTTTCGCGACCGCCGTTATGGCGGTCGCGACCCCGGCCGCGCACGCCGCCGGAGCGACGCTCGTCCTGGACGCCCAGGAGAACTACTACCTCCCCACCGAGGGCGAGGGCCCGAACCTGGGCCTCGGCATCACCGCCTCGGGCGGGGACGCCCATGACGTCTCGGTCGCGGTCGACGCGTCGTCCCTCGCCGGGAAGGCGACGATGGTGGTCACGGGGGACTGCGTGAGCACCGGCACCCTGAAGGTGAGGTGCGACGTGGGCCCGCTGTCGGGCGGGGAGTCGATCGACCCGTTCTTCCTGAAGCCCACCGCGGCCGCCAAGGCGGGCGACACCGGTGCCATCACCTACACCGCGACCGCCTCCGACGCGGCCACCGTGACGGGGAAGACGGACGTCCTGGTCGGCGGGCCGAAGCTCGTCGCCCGGCCCTACCCGGCGCTGAAGGGCATCGCGCCCGGCGCCGGCTTCGAGCGCACCCCGGCCTTCGCCGACACCGGAACAGCCCCCGCCGACAAGGGCGTCATGCTGCTGGTGCAGGACTCGGAAGGCGTCTCTCTCGCCCGTGACCACTCCAACTGCCACTACGCGGACCGGCCCGACGTCGGTGCCTGGTGCCGGTTCGACACCCCGGTCGCGCCCGGCGCGGCCTACGAGACGGACGCGCCGCTGCGCTACACCGCCGCCAAGGACACGATGTACGGCTACAACAGCTACGTCGTGTGGCCGGTCGGCGGCACCGCGCCCGACTCCTTCCACCCGTCCGACTTCCCCGGGACCGGCACCGGCGCGCCGCTCGGCCTGAAGTCCGTCGCCTCCGGCTCCGGATTCACCGGCTCCGGGTACGGCACCTTCGCCACCACCCAGCACGCCGACTACCAGGCGCTCGGTGACACGGCCGAGGGCAAGGTCGGCAAGACGGTGAGCATCACCCTGGGCGTGCGGAACAACGGGCCGGGCTGGATGAACTTCCGGTGGATGGACGCCGACAACTCCGGCACGTTCGTGGTGACCCCGCCCGCCGGCACCACCATCACCGGCGCCCCCGGCCCCGGCGAACAGGGCGACCCCGGGCCGCGGTGGAACTGCACACCGGGCAAGGCCGGCGCGAAGAGCTACACCTGCGACATCGCCAGCACGGACTTCAAGCCAGGCGACTCCGTGACCCAGGAGTTCACGGTGCGGATCGACCGGGTCGTCCCCGGCGCGACCGGCAGCGTGCGGGCGGTGGAGAACCCCGAGTACCCCAACCGTGACGACGACGCGTCGAACGACACCGCGGCGATCACGGTGAAGGCCACCGGCTCGGCGACGTCCAGCCCGTCACCCAGCGCCTCCGCGTCCCCGTCGGCCACGGCCACCGCGAGCCCGTCCGGCTCCGGGGCGGGAACCAGCGGCGGGACGACGACCGGCGGCGGGCTCGCCGCCACGGGCGCGGACGGAGCCCTGCTGCGCGCGGGCACCGCCGCCCTGCTGGTGGCGGGCGGCGCGCTGGTGTTCCTGGCGGCGCGGAGGTCACGGCGGCAGGGCGTCGGCGGCCGATGAGGCGTTCCGTCACCTCGCGAACCGCAATAGCGAAGATGGGGATTGATCGGCATGGGGCCCGAGTTGAGGGTGGCGGACCCTCAACTCGGGCCCCATGGGCGGACGGTGAGGACCGGCTTGCCCAGGGCGCCGCCCGCCTCGGCGTCCATGTGGGCCTTGGCGACCTCGGCGAGTGGATAGGTGCCGGCGATGTGGGCGCGCGGTCGACCGGAACCGGCGAGCGTGGCGATGCCGGTCATGGCCGCACGCTCGTGCTCGACCACGATGTTCGTGGCCCGGACCCCCAACTCGGCGGCGCGCCGGGTCACTTCGTCGAAGTCGACGGGCAGGCTCGACACCAGGACGCCGCCCGGCCCGAGTGTGTCCAGGGAGCGCAGCCGGTCGGTGCCGCCGACCAGGTCGAGGACCACGTCGAGGACCACGTCGATGTCGCGGGCCTCCTTCGCGATGTCCGCCGCGCGGTCGATGGCCTCGTCCGTGCCCAGGCCCCGTAGGAAGTCGTGCTTGTCGGCGGACGCCGTGCCGATGACGTACGCGCCGCGCGCCTTGGCGACCTGCACCGCCAGATGTCCCACGCCGCCGGCCGCCCCGAGGACCAGCACCCGCCGGCCGGCTCGCAGGGCGGCGGTGTCGACGAGCGTCTGCGTCATGGGGCGGGGGCCGGACGACGCGGACATCGATCCGGCGCACGTGGCGGAGGTGCTGCGCGGGCTCTACTACGAGACGGCCCTGGCCGGAAGTCGCAACTCCCTGCTGCCGACGCTCGAAGTGACCTCGCCCGACCACATCCTGTTCGGCACCGACTGGCCTGCGACTCCGGAGCCCATGGTCGTGCGCAACATCGAGAACCTCACCGGCTTCGACGGCTTCACGGGGGACCAACTCCGGGGCGTGGAACGGGAGAACGCGCTCAGGCTGTTTCCGAGGTTCGCGTGACGCCGGGTGGCGCCCCGCCCCGGCCGAGCCGGAGCGGGGCGCCGTGTCCCGGTGGTCAGTCGAGTTGGGTGACCTTCGGGGTGTCGCCTGCTGACGCGGCGTCTGCCTGGGGCAGGGCCGTGGGGTAGACGCGGATGGTGCTGATCGCTCCGTTGGTGTACTCGCCGTAGGCGCCGGAGGACTGCTTGCGGCCTATCTGTACGGGGCCGGTGGCGTTCCAGGGGGTGTAGGTCCAGTCCTTGGTGCCCGTCAGTCTGCCGTTGACGTACAGGCGGAGCTCCTTGGCGCCGGCGTCGTAGACCCCGACCAGGTGGGTCCACTGGCCCGCGGTCGCCTTGCTGCCGTAGACCGCTCGCCAGGCGGCGGTGGTCGTGTCGGTGCTGTGGCGGCCGAAGGCCCAGACCTGGGCGCCCGCGGAGTAGTACAGCTGGAAGCCGTTGTTCACGGTGCCGTTCTGGGAGAGGAACGTGCTGTTGGTCGTGGTGGAGAGCGAGTTGAGCTTGACCCAGGCGGACACCGTGAAGCTCTTGGACGTGTCCACGGCGGGGCCGCTCGTGGCGCCGTAGCCCGTGGTGCCGGTCAGGTTGAGGGACTTGCCGCGGGTGCTGTCGGTCGTCCAGGAGTAGGCGCCGGACAGGCTCGCGTTCAGGGTGCCTGTGCTGTCGGCGGTGGTGGTGCCGGTGCCTTCGGCGAGCTTCCACCAGTGGGTGGCGGTGTCCGTGACCGAGCCCAGCGAGACCGGGGCGGCGAAGTCGTAGGTGGGCGGGAAGGTGAGGACCGGGCTCTGCCGGTAGTTGTACTCGACGAGTTGGCCGAAGGCGTTCACGGTGTAGAGGTCGGGCATGCCGTCCGGGGCACCGGGGTTGGTGGCGCCGAGGCCGACGGGGCTGTTGACGTCGCCCGGTGAGGCGACCACGGGGTACGCCGTCGGCGGCAGCGTCAGCCGCAGGCCGGTGTGGACGGTGGGGTGGAGCAGCGCCGGGACCAGGGTCGTGGCGTCCACGGTGATCGGGTAGCTGTAGAGCTCGCCGGTCGCCTTGTCGCGTGACCACAGGACCGGCTGGCCCTTGAAGGTGCCCGCGGCGATGAGGGTCTGGCCGGTCCAGTCGCCGTCGCCGAGCAGGATCGGGTTCTTGAGGTGGTAGCCGCCGTCGGACTGGTAGATCCACAGCTCCTTGTTCTCGACGGTGATGACGGCGGGGTAGTCGGTGGTGTTGCCGAACACGTTGCCGGGCGTGATGAGTTGGCTGATGTTCCAGGTGTGGCTGTCGTAGTCGGTGCCGCGGCAGCGGGTGTCGTCCGCGACGATGTCGGAGGTCGCGCAGGCGTCCTTGGTGATGAGGTCGTAGCGCTTGCCGATGAAGCCGCCGAGAGCGGAGTACGGCGCCCTCGGGAAGGACGCGTCGTCCACCGGGTCGAGGTCGTTCTTGACGACGTAGAACTGCTTGGTCGTCGTGTTGTACGCGAAGAGGTCGTCGCCGTTCGCCCCGTGCAGGTTGCCGCGGTGGGCGATCAGGTAGTTGTTCCAGCCGGAGCCGTCCGGTGACTCGTCCTTGGTGGACACGGTGACCGGGCCGTTGACCGGTGGCGCCGTGTCGACCGGACCGGTCTGGACCGGGGCGGCGGCCTGGGCGGGGTCGTGGTCGCCCGGGATCAGGTCGAGGTCGCCCGTCTTCGTGGTCGCGAGCAGGTCGGGCACGCCGTCGCCGGTGATGTCACCGGGCTTGATCGTGGTTGCCGGGTTCCAGGGGACGGTGAAGGTGTAGCCGTAGGGGCTGGTGGAGATGTTGCCCGCCTTGTCGACGCCGGCCACGTACAGCGTGTGCACGCCCCAGTCGCGGATCGGGACGGGGATCGTGGCGGTGGACCTGCCCTGGCTGTCGGTGCCGGTGGCGTCGACGCTCTGGCCGTCTGCCGCGGTGGGCGGGGAGTCGAGCTGCCACAGGAAGGAGGCGATGCCGCTGGACTTGCAGGGGCCGGGGTCGCAGCTGTCGTCGCTCGCCGGGCTGTCGGCGTCGGCCACGGTGAAGGGGGTGGTCTTGCCGGGACCCGCGGTGACCACCGGGTCCGCGGTTCCCGAACCGACCGGTGGGAAGGACGAGTTGCCGGTCACCTCCGGGGTCGGCGGGGCCGTGAAGTCGGTGGTGAACCAGCAGTGGTCGGACTTCCCGGAGGTCAGGTCGGAGGTCGAGTCGTCCTCGGCGTAGACGTCCCAGCCGTACTGGTGGCCGTCCTTCAGCGTGGCGCCGATCTTCATCGCCGCGTCGGTGCCGGAGGCCAGGAACGCGCTGTCCGGGGTGGACACGGACGCGCCGCTGCCGTCGCCGTCGGGGTCGACCGTGCGGTCCCAGACGTAGTAGTGCGCCTTGACGTTCTCGCCGGACATCTGGGTGGTGACGGTCGAGTGCAGGGTGATGTTGCTGCCCGCGTCCGAGTAGGTGGTGGCGCCGATCCAGCCCGGGCCGCTGGTGGTGCAGGCGGCCGAGGCGCCGGTGGCGGTCGGGGTGATGCCCAGGTCGGTCGGTACGGCGGGCGGGATGTCGAACTCGGTGGTGAGCGTCAGCGAGGTCGACATGCGCAGATAGTCGTCGTTGCCGGAGGTCTGCGACTCGTTGCCGTACAGGCCGATCGTCCAGGTGTTGGGGGCCGCGCCGAAGGTGCCGTCCGCGTCGTAGCCGTCGCCGTCCTGGTCGGCGATCCTCTGGGCCTGCTTCCGCACGTGGAAGATGGCGGTGCTGTTGCCGCACGAGCTGCCGGAGTTGAAGCCGCTGGGCACGGTGTCGGTCACCGGATCGAAGGCGCTGTCGTGGGTGCCGGGCCGCGACAGCCAGTCGGTGCTCGCACTGATCGCGTTCACGGTGTGGAGCGTGATCGGCTGGTTGTGCGTGCAGTCGTAACTGGCCGCGAACTTGGTGGAGACGGTCACGTAGGCGTCGGAGACGACGAACGACGGATGCAGTTTGCTGGTGTCGATCGCCCAGTACGACCGCTCCAGGCCGTTGCCGCAGGCGCCGCCCCACTGCTGGTAGCCCACGCCCTGGCCGTTGGTCTGCGCCTTGTCGTACTGCGGCGCGTTGTCGCAGGTCGAGCTGGAGTAGATCTCGGTGTAGTGGCCGGCCGTGGAGGAGGCCGGATTGGTGTACGGGTCGATGTACACCGGGAACCGGGTGTCCGGGTCGGTGAGCATGCCGGCGTCCGGGGTCAGCGTCACGGCCTTGCTCGTGGCGGCCATGGCGACCGGGACGGTGGTGGCGCCGGGGCCCGGACCGCCCACGGAGGACGTCTGGCCCGGGGCCTGGCCGTCCGGCTGGCCGGCGGGCGCGGTGCTGCCGGAGTCCCACATCAGCGGCTGGGGGCTGGTGTAGGCCAGGTCGCCGTCGGAGGCCGTGGCGCTCAGTGTGTCCGCGTCGGTGGTCGCCAGGGTGAGGCCGTGGGTCGTGGCGGCCAGCGCGAGATTCTTCAGCCGGGGGTCGGCCGCCGCGGCGGCGGAGCGCACGATCAGGACGTCGCTGAAGCCGCCCTGCTCGGTGACGGACACCGACAGGTCCACGCCGGGCAGCACCGACGGGTACAGCGCGGTGTCGCCGCCGACGCTCGGCGCGGGCAGGGTGAACGGCAGGGTCAGGCTCATGCCGGGCCCGTCGGCGTGGGTGAGGGTGACCAGGGGTCCGGTGCCGCCGCCGGAGAGGGTGACGCCGTTCGGGGTGGCCCTGGGCGCGAAGCCGCCGTGGGCGTCGGCGACCAGGGTGGCGTCCAGCGGGGTCCAGACGCCGTCCTTGAGGACCCGGGTCGGCAGGACGCTGGTGGTGTTGGCGAAGGAGCCGTCCGGCAGGGCCTCGGTGGTGGAGTCCTGCGTCGTCAACGCGTCCACCGGGACGGACTTCCCGCCTGCCATGGCCTGTGCCTGCGCGGCCAGCAGCGGATCCGGCGCGGCGGCCGCGGCGTCGGCGGCGGCGGGCAGCACCGGCAGGGCCGTCAACAGGCCCAGGGCGGTGGCCAGTACGGCCAGTCGGCGGGCGGGGACGGCGCGTCTGCGGCCGCCGGATATCGGTGGTCTCACGGGCGGGCTTCCTTCGGGTCGGGTGGGCCTCGGGCGGCAAACGGCGCCTGGTCAGGGCCGGTTGTCGGACGGCACTGATCATTTCGGCACAGAAACTGCACAGGATTTGTCAAGTAAAGGCACGGTCTTTCCATGGAAAGCGCAAAGGGTCTTGAGCCGTGATCATGGCGGTACTTAGCCTCCGCTGGATCACTCACCCGTGTGGTCAGACGATGTGACGGCCCACCAAGGCCGTGCTCCGGGGGGTTGCACGTGAGTGGCAGACGACGCTGGTTCGCGGGCGTGTGGCATCGAAGATTCCTTGGCGGGCTCGGTCTGTGGGCCGTTCCCGTCGCCCTCTTCGCGCTGCTCCTGCCGGTCGTCGTCGCCACCGGGTTCGGCACCCCCGGCTTCCTCCCCGGCCACTCCGACGACCCCGCCTTCGGCCATCACGGTGGCTTCGCGTTCGACGGCACGGTGTGGAAGCCGAAGAAGCTCCCGGCCACCCCGGCCGTGGGCGCGCACCTCCTCCAGCCGAAGGCGTCCGCGCACCCCAAGGGGTACAAGGCGCTGGGGACTTACCGGGCACGGGCGGCGCAGTGGCCCAAGGCCGGTACGGCCACCGTCGCCCTGGGCGGCCACGGCACCGCGAAGCCCGTCAGGGCCGGCGACCTGCCGGTCTGGGTCGCGCCCGCGGGCAAGGGGACCGACGCCGGCGAGCTACGCGTACAGACCGCGTCCCACGCCCAGACCCTCAAGGCCGGGGCCAACGGCATGCTGTTGGGCATCACCCCGTCCACCACGGCGTCCGCGCACGGCAAGGTGAAGGTGGTCGTCGACTACGCGTCGATCGCCAAGGCGTACGGCGGCGGTTACGGTTCGCGGCTGCGGCTCGTCCGGCTGCCGGGCTGCGCGCTGACCACGCCGGAACGGCCGGAGTGCCAGAAGGGCACCCCCGTCGACTTCACCAACCGCGCCGGCGCCGAGCAGCTGACGGCGACGCTCACCCTGGGCCAGGCGGCCAAGAGCGCGACCACGACGCCGACTTCACCCTCGCCCTCCGCGTCCGCGTCACCCACTTCGTCGCCCTCGTCACCCTCTTCGTCCCCCTCGCCCTCCGGCGACACGACCGGCCCGCAGACCATGTCGGAGCGCACCGCCCCGCTCACCGCGACCGCCGCCGCGGACACCACCGCACTGGCCGTCACCTCCGGCACCTCCGGCTCCCAGGGCGACTACGGCGCCACCGCGCTCTCGGCCGCCGGCACCTGGCAGGCCTCCGCGACCGGCTCGTTCACCTACGCCTACCCGGTCTCCGTCCCGGCCGCGATCGGCGGCAACGCACCCTCCGTAGGCCTGAGTTACGACTCGCAGTCCGTCGACGGCGAGACCACCGCCCGCAACTCCCAGTCCTCCTGGGTCGGAGACGGCTGGAGCTACCAGGTCGGCTCGGTGGAGCGGAGCTACCGCAGCTGCGGCTCGCTCCTCGACTCCGACGGCAAGAAGATCCTCAAGGGTTCCGGCGACGAGTGCTGGGGCGGAGACAACGCCACGCTGTCCTTCGGCTCGCACTCCGGTGTGCTGGTGCCCGACGGCGTGGACGCGGGCGTCACCGGCGAGATCGAGCAGTGGCGGCTGCAGGGCGACGACGGCACCGTCGTACAGGAGTTGTCCGGAGCCGCCAACGGGCTGCACGACGGCGTCTACTACCGGGTCCTGACCACCGACGGCACCGCGGCCTACTTCGGCGCCGACCACGCGCCGAGCGGCCCCGGCACCGGCGCGACCATGTCCGCGAACCCCGCCGACGACTCCACGCACTCCGCGTGGGGCGTGCCGGTGCTGCACCCGCGCTCCTCGGACCCCTGCAACACCAGCGCCAAGGGCAAGGCCTCCCAGTGCGACAAGCCCGAGGGCTGGCGCTGGAACCTCGACTTCGTGGTGTCACCGACCGGGTTCGTGCAGCGCTACGACTACACCACCGACTCCAACTACTACGACCTCGGCGGCGGCCAGGCGGGCGAGACCGACGACCCGGACGACACCGGCACCCTCACCT
The DNA here is from genome assembly GCF_000716435.1 of Streptomyces xylophagus. Classification (GTDB taxonomy): domain Bacteria; phylum Actinomycetota; class Actinomycetes; order Streptomycetales; family Streptomycetaceae; genus Streptomyces; species Streptomyces xylophagus. The sequence continues at coordinate 24,144 of NZ_JNWO01000030.1, read as the reverse complement.
CGTACACCCGGGGCGGCGCGCTCACGCTGATCTCGTACGGCTACACGCTCGCCGACGAGAAGGCAGGCCGTACCCCCGCGGCCGAGGTGGACTTCGGCCTGGCACAGCGCTGCCAGACCACCTCCTCCTTCACCGACTGCTCGGCCGGCAACCTCAAGGACTCGACCGCCACGCACTGGCCGGACGTGCCCTGGGACCTCCACTGCGACGCGACCGACAAGACCAAACTCCCGGACGGCGCCACCAAGGTGCCCGACGACGTGTGCGTCACGTCGGGCCCCAGCTTCTGGACCACCACCCGCCTCGACTCCATCACCACCAAGGTCCATGTGAAGGCGACCGACCAGCTCACCGCGGTCGACTCCTACAAGCTGGGCCAGGTCTACTCGGACGCGGGCGGCACCGTCGACCCGGTCAGCGGCACCACGGTGGACCCGAAGGACGCCGGGATGCTCCAGGCCGTGATGTGGCTGCAGTCCGTCAAGCACACCGGCAAGGACACCTACGACAACGGCAACGACGACATCGCCCTGAACCAGGTGTCGTTCACCGGCACCGAGATCGACAACCGGGTGAACGACGACAACCCGGCCGCCCCGCCGCTGTACCGGCCGCGCATATCCAGCGTCCAGACCGAGACCGGCGAGTCGATCGCCGTCGAGTACAACTCGGCGCCCTGCGCGGGCAAGACGCTGTCGATCGCCCACGCGGACAGCAACACGAACTCCTGCTACCCCGTCTACTGGAGCGTCCCCGGCGCCTCCAAGCCGATCGCGGACTGGTTCAACAAGGTCACCGTCGACAGCGTGGCCGTCTCCGACCTGACGATCGCCGGCCAGTACAAGCCGGACGCGCAGAACAACCCGGCGGGCTCGGAGACCCAGGTCTCCCACTACAGCTACGCGGGCCCGGCCTGGCACCGCGACGACTCGGCGCTGACCGACGACCAGTACCGGACCTGGGACCAGTTCCGCGGCTTCCGCACGGTCACCGTGCAGACCGGTCAGGCACCCGAGCCGGTCACCCAGCAGACCACCACCTACCTCCAGGGCATGGACGGCGACCACCTGGCCGACGGCACCCGCCGCTCCGTCACCGTCGACGCCAAGGCCGGCGGCAGCACCGTGCTGAGCGTCGCCGACGCCGACCAGCTCGCCGGCACCACGCTCGAGGACGACACCTACACCCAGGCGGGCGGCACGGTCGACGCGGTCAGCGTCAACGGCCCGTTCGCCTTCGCCACCAGCGCCTCGGCCAAACAGTCGCCCTGGACGGACTGGACCCAGGAGGACAACCCCGGCGACACGAAGCCGGCCCTGTCCACCCTGCCCGACCTCACCGCGCACCGGATCTCCACCAGCAGCTCACGGGAGTACGAGCGCCTGGCCGACGGCAGTTGGCGGCACACGACGACCGACACGTCGTACGACAGCCAGGGCCGGATCTCCACCGTCAACGGGCACGGTGACGGCACCGATCCGAACCAGGAGAAGTGCGCCACCACGACCTACGCGAGCCCGCCCGCGTCGAACTCGATGATGCTGTCCTACGCGGACCGGGTCACCTCGGTCATCGGCTCCTGCGGAACCGCGGTCGGTGCGAGCAGCCTGCTGACGGACAAGAAGATGTACTACGCGGGCGACGGCACCCTCTCCGGCCTCGGCACCTTCGGCCAGGTCACCGCCACCGGGCAGGTCACCGGCACCCAGACCGCCACCGGCTTCACCGGCTCCACGGAGAACTGGCAGACGACGTCCGCCATGGACTACGACGGCGCCGGCCGTGTCACCGACGCCTACGACGCCACCGGGCAGAAGACCCACACCGACTTCGCCCCGCCGTGGAACGACTCCGGGAACAACACCAATGCCACCGGCAAGACCTCGACCAACAGCCAGGGCTGGAAGGTGAGTTCGACCCTCGACGCACTGCGCGGACTGACCCTGGAGAGCGTCGACGCCAACGGCCGCACGACCGACATGACGTACGACGCGCTCGGCCGGCGCACCGCCGTATGGCTGCCGGGCCGGGACAAGTCGTCCGGTCAGAGCGCGGACGAGACCTTCGCGTACGCGATCGACCCCGGTGCCGTCCCCGCCCCCGGCGACACGATCACCCAGCCGGGCGCCCCGACCTCGGTCACCTCGAAGACGCTGCGCGAGGACGGCACGTACGCCACCTCGATCACCCTCTACGACGGGATGCTCCAGCCGCGCCAGACCCAGTCCACCGCGATGGGCGACTCCGACTCGGGCCGGATCATCTCGGACACCTTCTACGACTCGCACGGCTGGCAGACCGCGTCGTACGCCGGCTACTCGGACCCGGCCAACTCCCCGTCCGCCACTCTGTACGCGGCGAACGAGAACCAGATCCCGTCCGAGACCACCACGACGTACGACGGCGAGGGCCGCCCGCTGCGGCAGACCCTGTGGCACCAGGCCGTCGAGCAGTGGCACAGCTCCAACAGCTACCCGGGCGCCGACGAGGTCGACACCACGGCGCCTGCGGGCGGCCGGTCCACGGCCACCTTCTCCAACGCCGTCGGCCAGACCACCAGCACCGTCGTGAAGAACACCGGCTCCACGGCCACCCTCACCGGCGGCTCGGTGATCCCCTCGGGCACCTCCCTGACCTCCGACAGCGTGCGGCTGACGATGCAGGCCGACGGCAACCTGGTGCTCTCCGCGCTGGCGACCGGCAAGACCCTCTGGTCCTCCGGCACGAGCGGGAACACGGGCGCCTGGGCGAAGTTCGGCACGGACGGCAACCTCGCCGTCTACAGCACGGCGGTCGCCCAACTGTGGACCACCGGCCTGACCGCGACCACCGGCGCCACCTTCCAGGTGCGCAACGACTCCACGGCGGCCGTCGTCTCCTCCGGCGGCTCGGTGCTGTGGAAGCAGGGCACGGCGGGCGCCGTCCCGGCGGCCGACTCCACCACCCGCTACACCTACACGCCCGCCGGGCAGATCGACACGGTCAAGGACAGCGCGGGCAACTCCTGGTCGTACAAGTACAACGCGCTCGGCCAGAAGACCTCGCAGACCGACCCGAACGCCGGAAAGACCACGTTCGACAAGTACGACCTGGCCGGCAACCTGCTCCAGTCCACCGACCCGCGCGGCCAGGCCCTCTCCTTCACCTACGACTGGGACAACCGCCCCACCGCCGAGTACGCGGCCGCCTGGTCGGCGAGCCCGGACCCGACGAAGCTGCTCGCCTCCCGGGTCTACGACACCCTGGAGAAGGGCTACCAGACCTCCGCGACCCGCTATGTCGGCGGCGCCTCGGGCAAGGCCTACACCCAGACGGTCACCGGCTACAACACCGCCTACCAGCCGCTGGGCACCACCCTGACGATCCCGGCCGCCGAGGGCTTCGCCGCGGCAGGCCAGACCAGCGCGCCCACGTCCGGCACGGTCACCTACACCTCTTCGTCCCGTTACACCCCGAACGTCGGTCTGCTGTCCACCACGCACTACCAGGCGGACGGCAACCTGCCCGCCGAGGACATCGACTACGGCTACACCCAGCAGGGCAACCTCGACGGCATCGGCGGCTTCATCAGCTCCGCCAACACGCCCGCCTATGTGGACACCACCGTCCACGACGCGTTCGGACGCGTCCTGCAGACCAACTACGGGCCGACCGGCAAGGAGCTGGCGACCTTCGCCCAGTACGACGGCACGACCGGACGGGTCACGCAGACGTCGAGCATGCTGCAGACGTCCACGACCGCCCTGGACGTCGTCAACCTCCGCTACAACCAGGCCGGCGAAGTCACCGCGATCGACGACCTGCAGAACAACACCACGCACGACACCCAGTGCTTCACCTACGACTCCTTCCAGCGGCTGACCGCCGCCTGGACGGACACCGCGGGCATCACCGACCCGAACGCCGCGACGGTCGGCGCCGTCGGCGGCTGCACCACGGCCAGGGTGCAGACCGGCACCACATCCCCGATCAAGACATCCACGGTCGGCGGTCCCGCCCCGTACTGGCAGACCTACACCTACGACCAACTCGGCGACCGCACCGGCACGGTCACCCACGACACCACCGGCAACGCCCTCAACGACACGACGCAGAGCATCAGTTACCCCGGCACCGACGGCACGACGCCGACCACCCTGCCCGACCAGGCAGGCGCGGCCACTCTCGCCAACCCGGGCACCGGCACCGCGACCACCACCCCGACGTACACCGATCCCGCCTACGCCAACGTCAACGCGGGCGACACCATCAGCCGCAAGGTGACCTCCACCGGCCCGCTGTCCACCGCGTTCACGATCTCCGGCGGCGGCAAGCGGTGCGTCGAGGACGCGGGCGGGTCGACCACCGCCGGCGCCAAGGTGCAGATCGCCACGTGTGGCACGGCCACCAGCCAGAAGTGGACCATCGGCACCGACGGCACGGTCAAGGTCCTCGGCCTGTGCCTGGACACCACCGGCAACGCGACCACCACGGGCACCCTCGTGGTGATCGACACCTGCAAGACGGACGCCACCCAGAAGTGGAAGGTCACCACCACCGGCACCCTGGTCTCGGCCGCGAACAGCGCGGTCTGCCTGACCGACCCGGCGGCCTCCGCCACCGCCGGCACCCAGCTCACCCTCGCCACCTGCGGCGGCAGCGGCCAGACCTGGACCGGCGCCGCCACCGGCGCGATACCGGCGGGCCAGAGCCAGACCTTCACCTACGACGCCGAGGGCCGTACCGCCACCATCGCCACGACCTCCGGTACCCACACCAACACCAGCAAGTACCTGTACGACGCGTCGGGCGACCTGCTGGAACAGACCGCCGCCGTCGACGGCACCGACAAGACCCGCATCCTGTACCTCTTCGGCGGTGCCGAGCAGATCACGCTCAACGTCTCCGCCAAGACCTGGACCGGCCTGCGCAACATCACCGGCCCCGACGGCACGACGGTCACCCGCTCCAGCAGCGGCTCGGTCAGCTACCAGATCGCCAACGGCCAGGGCACCTCCACCACCGCGATCGACGCCTCCGCCCTGACCGTCACCCGCCGCGCCTACGACCCCTGGGGCAACCCGCGCGGCACGAAGCCGAGTTCATGGGTGGCACCGGACGAGAACCAGGGCTTCCTGGGCCAACCGGCCGACGCCACAACGGGTCTCAACGTGCTCGGTGCTCGTGACTACGACCCCGTGACCGGCCGCTTCCTCACCCCCGACCCGATGTTCGAACCCAACGACCCCAACCAGATGGGCGGTTACACCTACGCGGGTGACAACCCGTCGACCGGGGCGGACCCGAGCGGTCTGATGCTGGTGAACGACGGCGGCGGGGGAGCCGGCTGCGACGCCAAGTGCGCTTCCGCCAACGACAAGGCGGCCGCCGACACCAGCACCTCCAGCGGTCAGAAGAAGCACCACAGCGGAGGCTGCCACGGCTTCTTCGGCTGCGCCGGGCACTACTTCAAGAAGGCCCTGCCCGTGGTCGCGACCGTGGTCACGGTGGTCGTCGTGGTGGTCGCCGTCGCGGTGGTCGTCTCGGCCTGCGCCGGAACCGTGGTCGCCGCGCCCGCCTGCGTACTCGGCGCGGCCGAGGGCGCCGGAATGATCGGCGGCATGTTCGGCGGCGACTGCGCGGCCATGGGCTGTGGCGGAGCTGGCGGATTCGCCGCGGAGGAGGGCGACTCACCGCCCGCCGGAGGCGGCGGCGACGCGGCCCCCAAGGCCGCAGCGGAACCGGCCCCGCACGACGGCTCCGGCAGCTCCGGCGGCTCGGGCGACGCGGCGGGCGCGGCCAGCGCGGGCAAGGACGCCACGAGCGACGCGGCCGGCAAGAACGCGGCCGAGCCGAAGGAGTCCGACGTCCAGCAGGACGCGGCGGCCGCACGGAAGGCATCGGCGTCCTCGGACGCCCCGGGCACGGGCAACTCGGGGACCGAGGAGGCCACCTCGTGCAGCTTCTCGCCGAAGACGCCCGTCCTGATGGCCGGCGGCACGACCAAGGCGATCGCCGCTATCAAGACCGGTGACAAGGTCGAGTCCGCCGACGCCGGTACCGGCAGGCACTCCGGCACCCGCGAGGTCGTCGCGACGCTCGTCCACCGCGACAGCGACCTGATCGACGTCATTGTGAGCCTGGGCCACGGCCGTACGGCGACCCTGCACACGACCTCGAAGCATCCCTTCTGGGACGTCACCCTGCACACCTGGGTACCGGCGGGCAGGCTTGCGCCGGGACACGCGCTCACGGCGGAGGACGGTCACAGCGTTCTGATCGCCGGGGTGCGGGCGACGGCGGGCACGGCCTACCGGTACAACCTGACGGTTCGTGAGCTGCACACGTACTACGTGGTCGCGGGCGGGGTGCCGATCCTCGTCCACAACGTCTGCGGCTCGAAGATCGAGGACGGCGATCATCTCGTGCTGGGAGTGAACGGTCCGCACAAAATCGGGGACAACCTCGCTAAATCGCTCAACGAGCAGGACGGTGGAAATCGCTTCACGCTCAACCGCAAGAAGCCGTGGGGCGATGTGAGCGACCTCAATGAAAGGCCGAACTGGATGAACGCGGTCCCGGACGCCGCGAACAACCCGCGCGTGCGGATCACGTTCAGTCTGGACGGTCTGCTCGACAAGGAGGGCAATGAGTTCGGGTCCGCGCAGGAGGCGTTCGACGGAACGCTGCCACGCGGCCGGGCGCTTGCCGGCGCCAACTGGCGGCAGGCGCAGAAGAGTGGAAACCAGACGGCCTGGGAGCTCGGAGTGGTGGCCCGTTCGGTTATTCTGGGGCGCCGGGAGTGGTCGTCAATTGAATGGTATTGGGGCGGGGAAAGTGTTCAGCTGGACGATCCTGGCTGGTAGGAGTGACAGGCATGGCTGAGTTCGTCAGATCGGGCCGGGCGTTCCAGATCTGGAACTACGACCCTTCGCACCGGCAGCTGATCATCAGAAGCGATCCGTCCCGGCTGGACGGCACGACAACTCGCGTGGAAGTGTATTTCGGCCACGTCGAATTCATGCTCGTACGGCCGACTTACCATTCGCTTCGTGTCCGTCTGGCTCCTCCTGTAGAATTCCGGAGAATCTCTGAGTTCGCCGGAATTCCGGCGGAGGACTCCGATTCGACATATCTGATCGATCCCGAGGGAATGAGCTTTGTGGTCTCCGGGCGGCCGTCCTGGCGGGAAGCCGTGCGACGGAGAAATGATCCCGCGCTCTTCGATTTCTCGGAGGAATGGCCGCCGAGTTACGAAGCGCAGTGGGGGAGTGTGGAGGAGTGACGTCATGGCGTACCTGATCATCGGCTTGGTGGCCGTCCTCGCCGGTATCCGCGCCCTCGGGCTGCGGCGCAGGCAGTTGAGCGCGGCCGCGGCGCCGTCGTCGTCGGTGATCCTGCGGCCGGCGGTGCTGGCCGGTCTCGCCGGGCTGGCCTTCGCGGGCGGGGTCTTTCTGCTGTTGGGCGGGATCCTGGTGCTGGCCCAGGGCTGACCGCCCCGGGGTGAACAGGCGCCGCGGCACACCCGTACCCCCTGTCGTGACCCACCAGACACCGCAGTCATCACCCCGAGCCCACGCCGCCCGCCTGCGCCGAAGCGCCGCACTCGCCCTGCTCCCGCTGGCCGTGGCCTGCGGCGGGGGCGAGGATGTCGCGGAGGAGAAACGCAAGTCGGCCGGGACCTCGGTGACCGCTGCGCCCGAAGCCGGCGTCGTCGCCCCCGCCAAGGTCGAGGTGATCGCCGGCCTGACCGGCTGCACCGCCGAGATCCGGATCGAGGCGGAGGAACTGCGCGAGGGCCAGTGCCGGACAGGGCAGGGCGAGTACCGGATCACCACGTTCCCCGAGGAGCGGTTCAAGGAGACCTGGCTCGACACCGCTTCGATGTACGGCGGCAAGTACCTCGTCGGCACCCGCTGGGTCGTCAGCGCGTCGCCGGAGCTGTTGGAGGGGTTCCGCTCCCGACTCGGCGGAACCGTACGGGAGTTGCGTCCCGTCGCGCCCACGACGGCGCCCTGAGTCACCCCTCCGTGCGGAGGTGGGCCAGCACCTCCTCCACCGGCAGGTCGAAGCGGTCCTTGTCGTCGTTCCACCGGCGCAGCACCGTCGCCGCGCCCTCCGCGAGGGCCGGCGGCAGGCCCGCCGCGCGCAGGGTGTCCGCGATCTCCTCCAGCTCCGGCGCCCAGCGCCACGCGCGGGCGGCGACGCTGGGCAGCTGGTCCGTCTCCGCGAGGATGTTGGACGTCAACGAGCCTGCCTCGCGGGCCAGTTCGGCCGCCACGCCGTGGCTCGCGGCGAGGGCGTGCGACACGGCGGCCAGGGCGCGGGCCGACTTCTGGTACGAGGCGTAGGCCATCTTCAGCGCCGACGCGGCACCGATCTCCGCGTCGAGGGGGCGGGCCAGGACCTGGGTGTCCTCGAACACCCCTGCCACGCGGGCGACTTCCTTCGCGTCGCCGCTCAGATAGAGGCGCGGGGCGCTGCCCGGTCCCGGCGGGCCGCCGACGATCGAGCCGTCCAGCATCGGTACGCCGCGCTCCACGCACGCCGCCGCGATGCGCCTCGTACGGTCCGGACTGATGGCGTTGGCCTCCACGTACACACCCCGGAAAGGGCGCGCGAGAACCTCGTGCGCCACGTCCTCCGCCGCGTGCGGCGGGCAGACTGACAACACGAAGTCGCTTGCCTCCAGGGCTGATTCGAGGGACTCGGCCGCCTCCAGGCCTGCCTCCCGGGCCCGTTGGAGGCTGGCGGCGCTGCGGCCGGTGGGGACGTACAGCACCCGGGCACCCGCAAGTGCCGCCTGGCCGCCGACTTTCGCGCCCATGGCGCCGGGATGCAGAAGCGTCAACGTGGTCATGGGTCTCACGTTAGGCGGGGACCGTCACCGGCCCCGGGCCGCGGTGCCGACAACCAAGCGCGAGCCATGACTTCCCCTCCGTCGGTCCCTGCGTACTGAAACATTCAACAAAGGGATCTTCGGGACCGGCAAAGGGCTCTACCCGCATAGATGATCCCGGTGCTGTCATGCTCACGACCGCCCGGAATTCCTGCCGGGCATCGCTCCGGGAGAACCCCCATGCCCCACATATCCCGCTCCCTGGTCACCGCCCTCTCCTCCCTCGCGCTCGCCGCCGCCGGCCTCACGGTGGCCGCCGGCACCGCGCACGCGCAGAGCTGCAGCCAGGACTACCTCCCGCTCCCCGACCCCAGTTGTCAGCCCGGGGACTTCAACCCGGACGTCACCCAGTCCACCATCGACACCACCATCTGCGTCTCCGGGTGGACCGCGACCGTCCGGCCCTCCAGCTCCTACACCACCGCGCTGAAGAAGAAGCAGATCGTCGAGTACGGCTACACGGACACCAGCACCTCCGACTACGAGGAGGACCACTTCCTCCCCCTCGAACTCGGCGGCGCCCCCAAGAGCGCACTCAACCTCTGGCCCGAGCCGGAGTACGGCACCAAGACCGCCGCCAACAAGGACACCGTCGAGAACAAGCTCAAGAAGGCCGTCTGCGCCGGCACCGTCACGCTCTCCGACGCCCAGGACGCGATCCTCACCGACTGGACGACCGCGCTGTCGGACCTCGGCCTGAGCTGACCCTCTCGCCCGACTCAGGGGCCGGTCTCCTCCCTCGGGAGGAGCCGGCCCCTTGTCGCTCCTTCCCGGGAGGCAGGCCAAGTGCCTCCGCAAGGGCGATGTTCTTGAGCGTCGCGAGGAAGAGTGTGGGGCATAGGAGAGGGGCATAGGAGATATGAGCCTCGGGAGGGCGCCATGAACCGACAGATCCGTGTTCGCGTGATTCGCCGGCCCGCCGCGCCCCGCGACGACACCATCGACCGCAGGACGCCCTCGGGCCGGATCCTGCCGTACTGACGCCTCGTCGGCCCCGCTCTCACAGGGGCGACTGCCAACTCACCGTCGTGCCATGACTATTGCCGCTGTCGTCACCGGTGCCTCCGTCGTCGTACACCTTCAGTCGTACGGCGTCCCGGCCGTCCGGCAACGGCGTCGTCACGTCGACCGTGATCTCCAGGCGGGAGACGCCGGGGCGGCGGGACGCGGCGGTGAGGGCGCGGCGGAGGGTGGTGAGGAGTGGGGCCGTCACCTGGTCGGGGACGAGGGTGTCCACCGGGCCCTTGAAGCGGGTCGAGGGCTGGAAGCCGAGCACGGCCGACGCGCCGGCCGTCTCCCGAAGTACCTTGCCGCGGAAGGTCGTTGGGGCCTCGGCCGGTGGCTGTTGCAGGGCGAAGATCGCCGTGCGGACCTCCTGGATGGTCGACTGGAGTTCGTCGACGGCGCGGCCGAGGAGTGCGTGGGCCGGGTCGGTCGTGCCGGCTCTGCGCTGTGTGGATTCCAGCAACATGCCGGTGGCGAACAGGCGTTGGACCACCAGGTCGTGCAGATCGCGGGCGATGCGGTCGCGGTCCTCGTAGACCGCGAGGCGTTCGCGGCTGTGCTGGGCGTCGGCCAGGACCAGGGCGAGGGCGGCCTGGGAGGCGAACTGCGTCGCCAGCAGACGTTCTACGGCCGTGTAGGGGCGGTCGCCCGGGCGGCGCGGGAGGGCGAGCGTGCCGATGAGGCGGCCCTCGGCCTGGAGCGGCAGCATCATGCTGGGGCCGAACCGGTGCCGTACATGCGTCGTCATGCGCGGGTCGGTCGCCGAGTCGTCGATGAACACCGGTTCGCCGCCCAGGAGTTGGACGAGGACGGGGCTGCCGGGCTCGATGGTCGTACCGACGATGTCGCCGGGGTCCTCGTAGGTGGACGCGGTGACGATCTCCATGCCGCCCGCCTCGGTGCGCTGCAGGATCACGCCCGCGGCGGCGTCGGCGAGGGCCCGGGCGCCCTCCGCGACCGTCGCCAGCGCGTCGGCCGCCGTCTCGCCGGTGAGCAGGGCGGTGGTGACGGCCGCCGCGCCCTCGATCCAGCGTTCGCGCTGCCGGGCCGTCTCGTACAGGCGGGCGTTGCCGATCGCGATGCCGGCCTGGGCGGCGAGGACGCGCAGGAGCTGCTCGTCCTCGGCGGTGAAGGGGGCGTCGTGTCGTTTCCCGGCGAGGTGGAGGTGGCCGAAGACCTCGTCGTGGACGTGGATCGGGACGCTCAGGGCGCCGGGGGACGGGGGCGCGACCGCGCTCGTGCGGATCTCGGTGAGGCCGTCCTGCCCGGGGTCCGTCGTCCCGAGCGCCGCGTACCGCGCGCCGGTCAGCTCGGCCGCGCCGTCCACGATGTGCTGGAGCGTGGTGCGCAGTTCGAGCTCGGAACCGACGCTCAGGACGGCTTCGAGGAGGCGGGAGAGATCGGGGGCGCCGTCACTCGCCTCGGCCGGTTCCGGGCTCAGGTGGTCGCCAGCGGGTCCAGGACCAGCGGCTCGATCTTGCCCTCCAGCATGTAACCCAGGCCCTGTACGGCGCACACGTCCGGCCGCTCCGCGATGTGCACCGGCATGCCGGTCGCCGCGCGCAGCATCTGGTCGAGGCCGGGGAGCAGGGCGCTGCCGCCGACCATCATGATGCCGCGGTCGACGAGGTCGGCCACCAGGTCGGGCGGGCAGTTGCGCAGCACCCGGCCGATACCGTCGAGCACGGCGGTCAGCGGCGTCTCGATCGCGTCCCGTACGGCCGCGGTGTCGACCTGCACGGAACGGGCGAGGCCGGTCGCCACGTCCCGCCCGTGGATCTCGGTCAGGGCCGGGCCGTGCGGGGTGAGTCCGTTGCCGGACAGCGCGAGCTGGAGCGGGCGTACGGACTGGCTGGGGAGCATCAACTCGTGCTCGTGGCGCAGGTGTTGCACGATCGCGTGGTCCACGGCCTCGCCGCCGACCGGGATGCGTTCGGCGGTGACGATGGAGCCGAGGGAGAGGACGGCGACCTGGGTCGCGGCGGCCCCGCACACCATGATCATGGTGGCCTCGGGCCGCTCGACGGGGAGCCCGCACCCCACGGCGGCCGCGATCAGCGTGTCGACCAACTCCACCCGGCGCGCGCCGAGCCCGACCAGCGTCTCGATCGCGGCCCGCTGGGCCAGCGGATCGGCGTCGTGCGGGGTGCAGGCGGCGGCCCGCAGCCGGGGCTTGCGGCGCAACGCGCGGCGGACCTTGTCGCCGATCAGATGCCGCAGCATGCGCTGCGCCATCTCGATGTCGACGACGGTCCCACCGGAGACCGGTCGCACGACCCGGATGTAGTCGGGCGTACGGCCCGTCATCTTCTCCGCGAACTCTCCTACGGCGATCAGCGCGCCGGTCCGCGTGTTCACGGCGGCGGCGGACGGCTGGTCGACGACGAGCCCGGCGCCCTTGACGTAGACGCGGGTGCGGGCCGCGCCCAGGTCGACGGCGAAATGGCAGCGTCGCAACTGCTCCAGACTGACGGTCATGGCAGGGTCTCCCGAGAACGCGGACCGGGGCGTCGCCGGGTGGCGGGCCTCTTTCGCATCGTGCGGGGGTGGGGGAGCGGGCGCGCCTTGTGGTGGGCCGGGCGGGGTGCCGCTAAATGGGGGTATTTGTCTGTTATGCCCGAAATGAAGGCTAGGTAAGGGGCAGTGGAGGGTGCTCTCGTGACGCGGCGTCGGCGAAGCCAGGTGACTCAGACGGGCCCCGTCCGGATCACCCCCAACTCCGCCAAGTCCTGCGGCCGGATGCGGAGTTGATCGGCCGTTGCCTCCACGTCCTCCGGCGCCCGCTTCAGGATCGCGGCGGCCGCCTCCGGGGCGATCACCGAGAAATAACTGTCCGGTGTGGCCCAGGTGTTGCCCGGCGCGGCCAGTGCCAGCGCGCCGCCGGAGCCGCCCTCGCCGATCAGCAGCGTGGTGAGCGGGACCCGGGCCGACGCCACCGCGCCGAACAGATCCGCGATCGCGGCCCCCGCGCCCTGCCGCTCCGCCTCGGCGTCGTTCGCCGCGCCCGGGGTGTCCACCAGCGTCAGCACCGGGATACCGAGCCGTTCCGCGAGCCGGATCAGCCGGGCGGCGGTCCGATACCCGGCGGGACGGGTCGCCGTCCCGCCCTGCGCGGCATACGCGACCGTCCGCCCCTCCCGCTCACCGAACCCGCACAGCATCCCCGCGTCGGTGCCACCGCACCGGTCACCGCTGATCGCCAGCCGGTGGGTGAAGTAGACGTCCAAGTACCGCTCAGCGCGCGGCCGTTGAGCCGAGCGGGCACGCCGCACGGCTTCCCAACCGCTGCCCGGGAGCCCGTCCGCGAGGTGCCGCACGGCCGCGTGCGCGGTCGCCGACGCCTCGGCCGGGCTGAGCTGAGCCGACGGGGCGTGTTGCTCTGTCTCCCGCCCGGGCGCCGGGAGGCCGGCTTCGGGGTGCTGGGCCGGTGGGGAGTCCTGCGCCGTGTCGCGGCCGGTCGAGGGAGTGTGGGTCGTGCCGGGGGTGGGTGACGCGTTCCCCGGTCCGGTTTCGGGGTGCCGGGGTGGTCGGGAGCCTTGCGTCGCGTCTTGCGCGGTCACTGGTGAGTCGGTCGCGCTGGGGGTGGGTGACGTGTTCTCCGGTCCGGTCTCGGGATGCTGGGGCGGTCGGGAGCCTTGCGTCGCGTCTTGCGCGGTCACTGGTGAGTCGGTCGCGCTGGGGGTGGGTGACGCGTTCCCCGGTCCGGTTTCGGGGTGCCGGGGCGGTCGGGAGCCTTGCGTCGCGTCTCGCGCGGTCACTGGGGAGTCGGTCGCGCCGGAGGTGGGTGACGCGTTCTCCCGCCCGCTCCACGGGAGGCCGGTCTCGGGGTGCCGGGCCGGTAGGGAGTCCTGCGTCGTGTCTCGCGCGGCCACCGCCGGTGGGTCGGTACCGAGGGTAGGTGACGTGCCCTCCCGCCCACTGGCCGGCAGGCCCTCCGCGTCGAGTGCCGCCGGCACCGGTGCCTGTCCCGCCCACGGTGTGGTCAGCAGCCGTAGCCACCTTCCCAGGGTCTCCCTCAGGGCATGCGGTTCTACGATCGCGTCGGCCGCGCCCGCTGCGACCTGGGCCTCTGCCGTGTACGCCGTGGGGTCCGCGTCGGGTGGGCGGACTCGGGAGCCCGCGAAGCCGACCTGGGCGCCGGGCAGGGCCAGGATCACATCGGCGCCCGCGCCCAGGGTGGCCCAGCCGCCGCCCGTGGTGGGGTCGCGCAGTACCGCGATCTGCGGGAGGCCGGCTTCTCTGGTGAGCGCCGACTGCCGTGCCACGCGCTGGAGTTGGGTCAGGGCGATCATGCCCTCCTGCATCCGGCTGCCACCCGTGGCGATCAACGGCACCACCGGCAACCGGTGTTCACGGGCATACACGTAGGCCGCCTCGATGCGGTCTCCGGTGCGTTCCCCCAGCGAGCCGCCGAGGAAGCCGAACTCGAACGCGATCAGCACCGCCCGCGTGCCCGCCACCGTCGCCGTGCCGCACACCACCGACTCCGACTCGCCGGTGCGGTCGGCGGCGCGGGCGCGCGAGGCGTCGTAGCCCTGCCAGGCGAGGGGGCCGTCGGGCTTGGACTCCTGTGCCGGGTACGGGAGTTCGGTGAAGGTGGTGTCGTCGGTGACGACGGCCAGGGTCTCGCGGGCCGAGAGGCGCTCAGCCATCGGTCAGGGCGCGCTTCAGGATCTTCCCCATGTCGTTGCGGGGGAGTGCGGAGAGGTAGTGGACGACGCGGGGGCGTTTGTGCGGGGCGAGGCGGTTCGCCACGTGATCCGCCAACTCGGCCAGTGCCGGAGGAGATTGGGGGTCCGTCGGGACGATCCACGCCACCACCCGTTCGCCCAGGTCGGGGTCCGGTTCGCCGGTGACGGCGGCCTCGCGTACCCCGGGGTGTTCGAGGAGCGCGTTCTCGATCTCGCCCGCGCCGATCTTGTAACCCCCGCTCTTGATCAGGTCGGTGGCCTTGCGGCCGACGATCCTGACGTAGCCGTCGGGGTCGCGTACCGCCATGTCGCCGGTGCGGAACCAGCCGTCGGCGGTGAACGCGGCGGCCGTCGCGTCGGGCCGGTTGAGGTACTCGGTGAAGAGGTTCGGCCCGCGCACCTGGATCTCGCCCACGCTCTCGCCGTCGTACACGGGGAGGGGTGTGCCGTCCTCCTCGACCAGGCGCAGGTCCACGCCCGGCAGCGGGACGCCCACCGTCCCCGCGCGTGGCTCACCGTCCGCGCGGACACTCGTGTTCATCAGGGTCTCCGTCATGCCGTAGCGCTCGATGACGCGGCGGCCGGTCGCCGAGGTGATCCGCTGGTGGTCGTGGACCGGGAGCGCCGCCGAGCCTGAGACCAACAGCCGTGCGCGGCCGAGGGACTTGGCCAGCTCGGGGTCGTCGGGGAGCGTCTCCGCGATGCGGTGGTACATCGTCGGCACGCCGAACAGCATGGTCGCGCCGTCGTTCAACTCCCGTGCCACGCCCTCCGTGCTGAACCTGCCGAGGTGCCGCACCGAACCGCCGCGCCGCAGCGGGCCCAGGATGCCCAGCACCAGCCCGTGCACATGGAACAGCGGCAGCCCGTGCACGAGTACGTCGTCGCCGGTCCACTGCCAGGCGTCGGCCAGCGCGTCCAGCGTCGCGGCGATCGCCCGGCGCGGGATGACGGCGCCCTTGGGCGGGCCGGTGGTGCCGGAGGTGTAGACGACGAGGGCGGGGTCCTCGTCGCCGGGGGAGACGGCCGGACCCTCGCCCCCGACACCCCGCACCTCGACGTCGACGCGCTCCAAGTGGCGTAGCGGAGAAGGGAGTTCGTCGCCCGGTGCGGCCAGGATCAGGGTCGGCGCGCTGTCGTCGAGGATGTGACCGAGTTCCTTCTCGCCCGACTTCGGGTTGAGGGGGACGGCGGCCAGGCCCGCCCGGAGTACGGCGACCACGGCGACGGCCGTCTCCAGCGAGTTCGTGGCCCACACGGCGACCCGGCCGGCGCCCGCGCACCGGGCCGCGAGGGCGTCCGCCGCCGCGCCCAGCTCCGCGTACGTCAGGGAACGGTCACCGAACCGGAGAGCGGGCTGCTCGCCCGGGTTCGCCAGGGCCGGAAAGAGGGGGGACACGGACACGCGGCGCACTCCTTGGTCGTCGGGGGCAACGGTCCCCGGACGCCGGGGACACCCCCGTTCCTACACCACGTCCGCCACCACACAGCTGACGTTGTCCGGACCTCCGGCCTCGTTCGCCGCGTCGACCAGGGACCGTACCGCCTCCTCCGGGTCCGGGCTCGCGGTGAGGAGTTCACGGATGCGGTGCTCCGGGACGACCGCGGTCAGGCCGTCCGAGCACAGGAGGTAGCGGTCGCCGCGCCGGGCGTCGTGGAGTTTCAGGTCGGGGGCGCCGGTCGTCAACGCCTTGAGGAGCAAGGTGCGTTGAGGGTGGGAGCCGGCCTCCTCCGGGGTCAGCCGGCCCTCGTCGATCAGCGACTGGACGACCGAGTGGTCGTGCGTGATCCGGAAGAGCCCGCCGTCGCGCAGCAGATACGCGCGCGAGTCCCCGATGTGCACGAGTGCCAGCTTCGAGCCCGTCCACAGCAACGCGGTCAGCGTCGTGCCGTTCTCGCTCGGATCGGCCACGTCACGGACCGCCTCGGTGGCGCCCCGTACCGCCTCCTCCAGGAGGTTGAGCACATTGCCCGCAGGCACCTCCTCGGTGTCCAGGAAACGCAGCGCCTCCACCGCCGCGCTGCTCACGGGCGCGCCCGCCGGACCGAACCCGTCGGCCACGGCCAGCAGCCGCGCGCCCGCGTACGCCGCGTCCTGGTTGGAGGGGCGGACCAGACCTCGGTCCGAGTGGGCGGAGTAACGCAGTTCGAGCATGGTGGTGTCCTTTCCCGGTACGGCCGTCACGGCCGCGAGATGGTCGACGAGGAACCCGGCGAGATCCCGCCGCTCGGCCGTGTCCGCCTCGACCCGGGCCCAGAAGGCGCGGATCTCGCGGGCGGCGGCGGCCGGTTCGAGGGCGCACACCTCACGGATACCGGCCAGCGGCATGCCCAGCCGCCGCAGCCACGCGACCAGCCGCGCCCGCTCCAGCTGCTCCACCGCGTAGTACCGGTAACCGCTGTCGGGGTCCACGCGCGCCGGCCGCAACAGCTCAAGCTCGTCGTACAGCCGCAGCGCCTTCGGCGACAGCCTGCACGCCCGCGCGAAGGCCCCGATCGTGAGCATGTTCATGTGTGCCTCTGTCTCCTCCGGTTCCGCCACCGATGCTGGGGCTTCACCAAAGGGGAAGGTCAATCCGGTTGCCGCGGTTGCGGGGGTCATGGTTAACCTGCGGATCTGTCCACAGTCGGCATCCGGATGGAGACCCCGTGCCCCGTATCGCGCTCGCCACCTACGACCCCGGACCGAAGCCCAGCAAGGACCGTGACCTTCCGGTGCTGGTGGAGGCGTTGCGGGCGGCCGGGGCCGAGGCCGTCGCCGTGCCGTGGGACGACGCCGGGACCGACTGGGGCGCGTACGACCTCGTGCTCATCCGCTCGACCTGGGACTACACCTGGCGGGTGGCCGAGTTCGTGGCGTGGGCCGAGCGGACCGCGAAGGCGACACGGCTCGCCAATCCGGTCCAGGTCGTGCGGTGGAACACCGACAAGCGCTACCTCGGCGACCTCGCGGCGGCCGGCGTGCCCGTCGTACCGACCCGCTATCTCGCCGCCGGTGACCCGGCCGACCTCCCCGACGACCACGAGTACGTCGTCAAGCCGACCTCCGGCGCGGGCGCCCGCTTCGCCGCGCGCTACACACCCGACGAGCGCGAGACGGCCGTACGACAGCTGGAGCGGATGCACGCGGAGGGGCTCACCGCGATGGTGCAGCCGTATCTGACGAACGTGGACGTCAGTGGGGAGCGGGCGCTGCTGTTCTTCGGCGGGCGGTTCGTGCACGCCTCGCGGAAGGGGGCCGTGCTGGCGCGGGGCACGGCCTACGACGACGACAAGGTGTCCCACCCGGACCTGGAGCCGTGGACCGCGACCGAGGCCGAACTCTCCGTCGCCGAACGGGCGTTGGCCGCCGTACCGGACGCGCCGGAGCTGCTGTACGCGCGCGTGGACCTCGTGGACGGGCCGGACGGGGAGCCGTGTGTGATGGAACTGGAGCTGGTCGAGCCGAATCTCTTCCTCGATCTGCATCCGGGGACGTCGTTGGCCGCGGTGGTCGAGGCGATTCTCGCGGCTGCCGTCACTCCTTGACCGCCGTTCGTTGCAGCAGGCCCCAGGTGAACTCGGCCGCGCACTGGTGTCGTACGCCTTGCGCGTCCGGGGCGGTGAAGGCCAGGCCCCAGCGGGTCGGAGCCGTGCCCTCCAGGGGGCGGACGGGGGCGAAGGCGCGGGCCGCCTCGTCGACCGTGCAGGACCAGGGGGTCAGGTCCTCGAGAGTCTGGAGGGCGGGGCCTTCGGTGCCCGGGGCGCGGACCAGCCATTCGTTCCATACGGCGCCGTTCGGGGCGGTGAGCACCTCGAAGCGGAGGTCGGGCCAGAGGGGGAGGGGCCACTGCCAGGCCTCGCAGTCCAGGTCGCCGATCCGACGTTTTACGGATGACTCCGGGGTGCCGAGGATCTGGCGGTACCGGGAGGCCGCGGCCCGGCCTCTCGGGGAGTGCAGCATCGCCTGCCAACGCTTGTTGGCCTCGCGCATGTCGGCGATCGAGGCGCCCAGCTCATGACGGGCGTCCTCGACCAGGTCCGGGTTGTGGTCCGCCATGCGGCGCAGCAGGACCAGTTGGAAGTCGAGGGGGCTGAAGGGGCCGGCGGGGCGTTTCGCTTCGGGCATGCGATCCATCGTCGCGCACGGCACTGACACCGGCATCGGCACCGGCACTGGCACCGGGGCTGCGGCCGTCGGGCAGGAACAGGACCGAGTTGACGTAACGGGGGCCGCGCGCGAAGGGCAGGACGCGGCGCAGCAGGCCCTGGGAGACGACGTACGAGGTGAGGGCCTGATGTGCTTCGAGGGGGAAGGCGGACAGGCGGACCCAGTCGCTGTTCCGGTCCGGGAGGACCCAGCCCTCGTAGCCGAGCAGCGACAGGTACGTCACCACGGGCGCGATCGGCTGGATGCGTGACTCCAGTTCGACGAATAGG
This sequence comes from Streptomyces xylophagus, assembly GCF_000716435.1. Classification (GTDB taxonomy): domain Bacteria; phylum Actinomycetota; class Actinomycetes; order Streptomycetales; family Streptomycetaceae; genus Streptomyces; species Streptomyces xylophagus. Next base: position 5,151 of record NZ_JNWO01000030.1, on the reverse strand, counting down.
GCGGGGTGGTCGCGGGCCAGGAGGCCGGTCGCGCCGTGCAGGACGGCCAGTTCGTTGCCGTCGACGTCGATCTTGATGAAGCCGACGTCCTTGAGGCCCAGGCCGTCGAGGGTGACGCAGGGGACGTGCAGGGCGCGGGCGTGGATGTCCCGGCGGACCAGCGAGGACACACCCCGGTCGCCCTCGTCGTCCGGGGGCAGCCACAGGCGGGCGGTGCCGGGGCGGTCCGAGGCGGCGGCCGGGATCACCATGGCGTTCGCGGGGGCGGCGGAGGCGAGGAGCCGCGCCAGGTGGGGGACCGGTTCGATGGTCACCACCTGGCGCGCGTGTCTGCAGAGGCGGTGCGTCCAGGGGCCGTACCAGCCGCCGACGTCGACCGCCGTGCCGCAGTCGGGCGGCAACAGGTCGCCCAGGCGGGCCAGTTCGGGTTCGAAGCGGGGGTAGACGGCGCGGGCGGTGGCGGCGACGAGCCGGGTGGGGAGGAGGGGCGCGAGGCGGGCGGTGAGCGTGCGGGGCACGGGAGTTGTGGGGGTCATGGGGCCATCCGTTTGAGGAGTTCCTCGTGTTCGCCGTCGTCGGTCACTTGCTCTCCGGACGAGGGCAGGAGCTGGGGGATGCCGTCGACGATGGGGTAACGGCGGCGCAGGCGCGGGTTGTACAGGGCGTCCGTGGGCAGCAGATGCAGCGGGCCCTTGTCGAGCGGGCAGGCCAGGATCTTCAGCAGGGGGTCGTCCGGGTTCATGGGGGAGTCAACTGCTTCCTACTGCTTGAGCATTGCTGCTCGGATCGGATCATTCGCTCTCCGCGCCCGAGTACGGCGCTGGAGTCCTGGACCGGCAGTCTGGTCCGGTGGCGATCGGTCCGTTCCTGGATGATCTGCTTCACCCGTGTATGCGGGGTGAACAGGGTGATGTCAGGGTCACCGTCTCGTTCCAGGACGTTGATCGCAGCCGCGTGGTCCGCTTGCCACAGGTCCCCGCACCGAGTGCAGTGAAGCCGGTCCCCTGAACGAGATCCGAGGACCTTGCAGCAGGGGGCGACTTGTGACGTGTAGGCCGCGTTGACCAGCGTCAGCGCAGAACCTCTGCGCTCTGACACGGATGCAAGCGCCTCTGCTGTGACGCCTTTGGTCCAGGCGGCGAGGCGGCGGTTGGTGTTCTTGCCAAGGTTTTTCTGGGACGCGAAGCGGGAGGTCAGGTCTTCGGCTACGACTTTGTCTGCCTTGTCGATGACAGCGTGGGCGGCGGTGAAAGTTATGGTGCGGACCTGGGATTCGAAGCGCTCTCGTCGCCGGTTGCGCTTGACCAGACCCAGGTTGTTGCGGTTGATCCGGTCGGCCTTGGCCCGGTTTCCGGCCCTACGGGCTTTCTCGGCGATAGCTCGGATCTTGGCTCGGCGGGCGTTCTTGGCTTTGAGGAAGTCGGACTCGGTCCTCAGGAGGTCGCCGAGTTCTTCGCCGTGGTGGTTGCCGTCGGAGTCGGTGAGGACTTCGGTGTATCCCTTGTCCACTCCGACTGTTCTGTTTCCACAGGGCCGGGACTCGGTGAGGTCCGGTGCGTCGATGGTGTAGTGCACCTCGACGCGGCTGCCTCGAAGGATCAGTCGCAGTGTCCCGGTCGGGGCGACCGTGGTGTTCAGCGGGATAGTGATCATCTTCCGGCGTACCAGAGACGGCACTGCAAGCCAGATGTTCCCCTCCTCGGAGAGGGAGAACGCTTTGTACTGGTCGCTGCGTACCACAATCTGATTCATGGTGTGGCTGATGCCGTGCTTGCTGTGGTCGCGCATCTGCCGCGCCAGGAACGGATCACTCGTCCACTGGTCGTACTTGAGCGCGGTGTAGGCAGCCTTGCGTTCTTCCTCAGTGTGGTATCGACGGTGAATGGCCTTGCGCACGACAACTTTTGCGGCCTCACGGGCAGCTTTGATATCGGCTACTGCATCCCGGACGGTTTCTTTCCACGCATTGGCCAGTACGCCGAAGGTGGCGGCGGTCCCGTCTGTCATCCACGCGTCACGGATCGCCCGATCGGAGATTCCGACACCGCCGACCGAGCCATAACGTCGCCATACCAGGGCCCGCACCCGCCCGAGGCGACATGCCTGCTCGGAGAGATGTGAGTACTTCCCCGCGTTGAGGTTCTTGGAATATGCGATGCGGGTCACCTTCACCGCCCACCGCCGGTGAGTTCGTCTTTGAGGATCTTCTCGTAGCGACGCAGTTCGTGCAGGTGGCAGGAGAAGGTGTGCACGATCGCCAGTAGATCCTCTACCAGTTCCTGCCGTGGCGAGATCGACTCGACATTCGCGATGACGATTTCGCAGCCGTGTCGTTGGGCGGTGTGCTCGATCAGATCGAACCCGAACCGGGCGAGACGGTCCTTGTGTGCGATGACCAGCCGCGCAATCTCTCCCTGTTCGATACGGTCCATGAGCGCGAGGAACTCTTTGCGGCGCAAGTTCATGCCTTCGCCGACTTCCTGCACCCAGTCGTCCACCGCGATACCAGCACCTAGGCAGAAGGTCTCCATAGCTGCCAATTGGGAGGCCAGGTCGTCCTTCTGGCCGGGCGAGGACACCCGGCAGTAGACAACTGTGGCCCGCGAAGAGGCGTCGAAGCCGGGCCGTAGAACGGCAAGCACGTCGGACTCTTCGAAATATCGCTGTCCCGTGGATGTGCGCCTGGGCCTGATGCGGCCCTCGCGCTCCCACCGTCGGATGGTCTGAGGCGACCGCCCGATCCGGGATGCGAACTCGCTGATCCGATATATGTTGCCCATAGGGAGCAACTATGAGCAACAGTGCGCAAGAAATCAACTGCTAGTCGCCTCTTCCTTGGTCGCAGCAGGTGGCTGGGGTGCGTCGTCGTGCTTCGGCATGGTCAGCAGGACGGTGACCGCCAGTACGGTGCCCCCGATCCGCAGGGCCAGTCGCAGCGGGTCGTGCGGCAGGGCCTCGCCGAACGAGAGCGTGCCGAGCACCGCCGTGAACAGGCTCGTCACCGTCGTACAGACCGGCACGATCAGCGAGGCCCGGCAGCGTTGCAGCGCCGCCTGGGACATGACCAGGCCGAACGCGCCCGTGAAGAGAAGGAGATAGGGGTACGGGGACTTGAGCAGGGCAACTACCGCCCCTCCCAGGTCACTTGTGGTCAGATAGCTCGACACCCCCTTGATGGCGAGCGAGCTGACCCCGTACAACAGGCCCACCGCCACGCCGTATTCGACGCCCGTGGTGGGCAGCCGGTGCCGGTGGCCGGCGCTGCGTTCGGTGGACCGGTACAGCCAGACGCCGGCCGCCAGCGAGGGCACGCACACCAACAGGATCAGCGGATAGGGCGCGTTGCGGCTGACGTGGTCCGAGCCCTCCTTCAGCGACAGCACCACCATCAGCAGCGCGACGAGGATCGCCGCCAGCGCGTACCGTTCGCGGCCGCTGGTCTCCTCGCCGAGCATCCGCGCGGACAGCAGCACGAGCAGCACCAGGCCCGACACGAAGATGCCCTGCGCGGCGGCGATCGGCAGCGTCCGGTACACGGCGAGCTGCGCGCCGAACCCGGCGGCGAGCGCGAGGGACCCGCCGATCCACAGCGGGCTGCCGACCACCAGCCGTAGCAGCCGCAGTGGTTGGCGCACCGTCACCTCGGGCAGGGCCGCCAGCGCCCGCTTCTCCAGGACGAAGCCGGTGCTGTACAGCACGTTCGCCAACAGGGCCGCCGCCACCCCCCACCACACGGCCGCGCCCCCTACGTCTTCCGCGCGTGCAACAGCAGGATCGACGCCAACTGCGGTCTGGCGCACGCCAGTCGGTCGAGGAGGCGGAGCGCTCGCGGTACGCCGTGGAAGGGCGCGCCCTTGAGTCCTACGACCTCGAAGCCGGCCGCGGTCACGAACTCCCGCAGCGCACGCGGGGTGTAGAGCCGCAGATGTCCTACGACCTCCTTGCCCGGGCGGCCGTGGATCGCGCGCAGACTCACCTCCGAGAACACGGGCTGGACGCCGGCGAGCAGCAGGACGCGGTTGTACCAGGCGGCCAAGTTCGGTGTGGACAGCATGAGATGGCCTCCCGGGCGCAGGACGCGGCGGATCTCGGCGAGCGCCGTGTCCGGGTCGACGAGGTGCTCGATCACCTCGCTGAACAGCACGGCGTCGGCGGTCGCTGTGCGGAGTGGTAACGCGGTGAGTTCGCCGCGGACCGTGTACGGGAGGTGGGTGCGGGCTCGGGTGAGGGCGTCCTGGGACCAGTCGACGCCGACGATCCGGTGGCCGGCGAGGAGAGGCGCGGCGGTGGCGGCCGCGGTGCCGTCGCCGCAGCCGATGTCGAGGATCGTGCGGGTCTGTCGGGGGGCCGTGGGTGGGCCCAGGGCGGTGGCCAGGATGCGGGCCTGGCGGAGCGTGCGGGAGGGGCCGGAGGCGACGGGGACGGCGGGGTTCTCGTAGAAGTCCCGGAGGTCGCCGTGTATCGATGGGCGGTGCGGGGGTGTGGTGGTCGTCATGGCGCGTGCTCCTCCGTCGTGTGCAGGTAGTGCTCGAACAGGTCGCGGAGGTGGGCGCCGTCGCCGGGGCCGAGGAGGGTGCGGGACCAGCGCAGGGCCACGTGCAGCTTGCCCGCGGTGGAGGCGGTCGTCACGGTGAGGCCGCGGGGCATGCGGGCCGGGGCCGAGAACCAGACGGCGTGCGCGCGGCCCGCTTCGCCGCCGAAGTCCAGGGTGTACGGGATGCGGCCGATGTTGCTGAGCAGGGTGGTCGAGGTCCAGGGGGCGGCTGCTCTGCGCAGTCCGCGGGTGAGGGTGGCGCGCCAGGCGACGGGGACGACGGGGGACGTCAACAGGGTTGCGCCGTGGCCGAGTTGGGGGCGGGGGAGGGCTTTGAGGGTGCGGGTTCGGATTGCTGTGCGGTGGAGTAGGTCGCCCATGCGGGCGGGGTCTGCTCCGGTGGTCAACTCGTCCGGGGCGAAGGTGACTTCCACGAGTCTCGTGCCGTTGCCTATCGGCATGTCCGTGTCCCGGGAGCGGTCGTCCACCGGCATCGTGATGCGCATCGGGCGGGGGTGTTCGCCGTGTTCGCGGTTCCAGTGGGCGATCATCAGGGCCGTCGTGACCATGAGTTGGTCGTTCACCGTGTACGGGGAGCCCTTGGGGCGGTGCGGGAC
>NZ_JNWO01000029.1 GCF_000716435.1 Streptomyces xylophagus | reverse complement strand
GCCCCGCCCAGCCCCACCCCTCACAACTCCACCCCCTCCCCGGAGCCCTACAAGGCGATGGCCGCGGACGACGACGAAGAACTCGGCGAAAGCGGCTCCCCCCACAGCGCGGCCCTCGCCGCAGGCCTCACCGCCGAGTTGGCGCGCGAGGAAGTGGCCACCCCGCCGATCAGCTCGGCCCCGCCGGGGCAGGGCCCCGACACCGCGCTCTGGGACGACGGCTCGCTGCCCCTCTTCCCGCTCCAACCACCCCGCACCGGACGGGAGTTGCTCGCCGATCACGTCACGGCGATGGTGTGCTGCGCCGCGATGGACACGGCCGGCGCGACCCCGGGGCTCGACTGGCTGGACGGTCCGACGCTGCTCGTCAACGGCGAGAGGGCGGCCGATCTCACCCCGAGGGTGCTCAGCCTCGTAGAGGACGGCGACCCGGCTCCGTTGCGGGCGTGGCTGATCGACCTGGGCATACGCCCCGAGAAGCCGGTCCGGCTCGTCTGAATCCGAGTCACCCGACCCCGAGATCCTGACGGAACCTGTGCTTCCACTTTCGGTCAATTAGCAACGACCAGTGACAGAGTGCGTGCTTAATGTGATGTGCTGGGGCCGATCCCGTACGCCGCCCTGTATCTGGCAAAGGCTTACGGCATACGACAGCTGAACGAAGGATCACCGCGGGGGCACGAGGGAGGGGACGACCATGGGGTCGGAGCAGATCCGCCGCTGGGAGTCGGGAGCGCTGGCGCACGCCGTCACGGACCCCTTCGGACAGGGCCCCGTCCCCTGGCTCCGGGGCAGCGAGACCTACTTCGACGACACCGGCCACGTCGTCCCCTGGTACGTCGACCCGACCCCGGCGCACACCCCCCGCAGCTCCGGCAGAAACGCCCCCAAGCTCCCCGCCCCGCGCGCGTCCGGGGGCGGCGGCCCCCGCTCCGCCGACGACGTCCGCCGCCAGATCAAGGGCTTCACCTCGGCCAGTGCGGTCGCCCCCGGCGAGGCACTCGACTTCCACGTCACGGTCGACCCGCCCCAGGAGTTCGGCGTAGACATCTACCGCATCGGCCACTACGGCGGTGACGGCGCCGCCAAGATCACCACCAGCCCCCGCCTCTCGGGCATCGTCCAGCCCCCACCGCTCACCGCCGACCGCACGGTGTCCTGCCACCACTGGTGGCTGTCCTGGCGGTTGCAGATCCCGACCTACTGGAGCATCGGCGCCTACGTCGCCGTCCTCACCACGGCCGACGGCTACCGCTCCCACATCCCCTTCACGGTCCGCGACAACCACCCCGCCGACCTGCTCCTCCTCCTGCCCGACATCACCTGGCAGGCCTACAACCTCTACCCGGAGGACGGTCACACCGGCGCGAGCCTCTACCACGCCTGGGATGCCGACGGCCGGCTGCTCGGCGAGTCCGAGGCCGCGACCACGGTCTCCTTCGACCGCCCGTACGCGGGCGCGGGCCTGCCCCTCCACGTGGGCCACGCCTACGACTTCATCCGCTGGGCCGAGCGCTACGGCTACGACCTCGCCTACGCCGACGCCCGCGACCTGCACTCGGGCCGCGTAGACCCCACCCGTTACCGGGGGTTGGTCTTCCCGGGCCACGACGAGTACTGGTCGACGCACATGCGCCGTACCGTCGAAGGCGCCCGCGAGCACGGCACCTCCCTCGTCTTCCTCTCCGCCAACACCATGTACTGGCAAGTGGAGTTGGGGCCCTCCCCGTCCGGCGTCCCGGACCGCCTGCTCACCTGCCGCAAGCGCCGGGGCCCGGGCCGCTCGGCGCTGTGGCGCGAAGTCGACCGCCCCGAGCAGCAGTTGGTCGGCATCCAGTACGCGGGCCGCGTGCCCGAGCCGCACCCTTTAATCGTCCGCAACGCCGACCACTGGCTGTGGGAGGCGACCGGCGCTGGCGAGGGCGACGGCATCGAGGGCCTGGTCGCGGGCGAGGCCGACCGGTACTTCCCGCGCACCCAGCTCCCCGAGCACGAGGAGCGCATCCTGCTCGCCCACTCCCCGTACGCGGACAGCGAGGGCGCCCTCCGACACCAGGAGACCTCCCTGTACCGGGCGCCGTCCGGCTCCCTCGTCTTCGCCTCCGGCACCTTCGCCTGGTCACCGGCCCTGGACCGCCCCGGCCACGTGGACGCCCGTGTCCAGCGCGCCACGGCCAACCTCCTGGACCGCATCTGCAAGCACGACTGACCTGCTCAGCCAGCCCCCCGTCCGGAGGCGGCCGCGCATACGGGACAATCGAGCCAGTTGGAGAGACCCACTGGAGGAACCCGTGTCCGGATTCGTAGAAAAGCCCGAGCCGCTCCAGGTTCCGGGCCTGACGCACCTCCACACCGGCAAGGTGCGCGAGCTGTATCAGAACGAGGCGGGCGACCTCGTGATGGTCGCCAGCGACCGCATGTCCGCGTACGACTGGGTGCTCCCCACGGAGATCCCCGACAAGGGCCGCGTCCTCACCCAGCTCTCGCTCTGGTGGTTCGACCAGCTCGCCGACCTGATCCCCAACCACGTCCTCGGCACCGAACTCCCGCCCGGCGCCCCCGCCGACTGGGCGGGCCGCACCCTCATCTGCAAGTCGCTCCAGATGGTCCCGGTGGAGTGCGTGGCCCGCGGCTACCTCACCGGCTCCGGTCTGCTCGAGTACAACGAGTCCCGCACGGTCTGCGGCCTCGCCCTCCCCGAGGGCCTGGTCGACGGCAGCGAACTCCCCGCGCCGATCTTCACCCCGGCCACCAAGGCGGCCGTAGGGGAGCACGACGAGAACGTGTCGTACGAGGAGGTCGCGCGTCAGGTCGGCGCCGACACCGCCGCGCAGCTGCGCCAGGCGACCCTCGCCGTCTACGGCCGGGCCCGGGACATCGCCCGTGACCGGGGCATCATCCTCGCGGACACCAAGTTCGAGTTCGGCTTCGACGGCGAGACGCTGATCGCGGCCGACGAGGTCCTCACCCCGGACTCGTCCCGCTTCTGGCCGGCCGAGACCTGGGAGCCGGGCCGCGCGCAGCCGTCGTACGACAAGCAGTTCGTGCGCGACTGGCTGACCGGCCCGGAGTCGGGCTGGGACCGCAAGAGCGAGCAGCCCCCGCCGCCGCTGCCGCAGCAGGTCGTGGACGCGACCCGCGCGAAGTACATCGAGGCGTACGAGCGTCTGACGGGCCTGAGCTGGAGTTAGTCGCACGAAAAGACCCCGGTCCAGTGGACCGGGGTCTTGTTCCCGAGCGGACGACCAGGTTCGAACTGGCGACCTCAACCTTGGCAAGGTTGCGCTCTACCAACTGAGCTACGTCCGCGCTGCGCCGTGGCGCGAGAGCAACTATACCCAACCTCGCTCGCGTGCGAGACGCACTGCCGTATGACGGTTCTCGGCACCGAGTTTCGAGACGGCGGAGGAGAGATAGTTCCGTACGGTGCCCTGGGACAGCGCGGCCCGTTCGGCGATCTCCGCGACCGGCGCCCCGTCGGCGGCCAGCTCCAGGACCTCGGCCTCGCGGGCGGTGAGCGGCGAGTCCCCGGCGGAGATCGCGTCGGCGGCCAACTCGGGGTCGATGTAACGGTTTCCGGCGTGCACCGTGCGGATGATCTCCGCGAGCCGCTGCGCGCTGACCGTCTTCGGCACGAACCCGCGCACACCCGCAGCGAGCGCCCGTTTCAGATGCCCGGGCCGGCCGTGCCCGGTCACGATCAGCACCCGGCAGCCGGGCAGTTCGGCCCGCAGCGATGTGGCGACCTTCACACCGTCCGCCCCCGGCATCTGAAGATCGAGCACCGCCACATCCGGCTCATGCGCCCTGGCCATCGCCAACGCCTCGGGCCCGGTCGCCGCCTCGGCCACCACCACGAGATCGTCCTCAAGCCCGAGCAGCGCGGCGAGCGCACCCCGGATGAGGTGCTCGTCGTCGGCGAGGAGGAGTCGTACGACGGGTGAGGTCATGACGTGACGCCCTCCGTCCCGGTCCTCGTCCCCGTCGCCGCGGGCAGCGGCACCGTGGCCACCACCCGGAACCGGTCGCCGTCCACAGCCCCCGCCTCCAACTCCCCGCCGACCGCGGTCAGCCGCTCCCGCAACCCCACGAGCCCCGCCCCGCCCTTGCCGCCGCCGTCGAAGCCTTCACCGGCGTCTCCGCCACCGCTACCGCCACGGCCGCCAGCGCCCGCACCGCCGAGGCCGCCCCCACCACCAGCACCACCGCCACCGCCGACGGAGTCACCGCCACCCCCCGCCCCCTCGGCCCCGTCGTTCTCCACGGTCAACACCACATGCCCCTCCACCACCCGCACCGCGACCGCGCACCGCCCCGCGTCCCCGTGCCGCAGCACATTGGTCGTCGCCTCCCGGACCACCCACCCGAGCGCCGACTGCACCTCGACCGGCAGCCCGGCCGCGTCCCCGGTGACCTCGCACTCGATCCCGGCCGCACTCAACACGCCCTGCGCACCGGCCAGTTCGAGCCGGAGATCGGCCTCGCGGTAGCCCCGTACGACATCGCGTACTTCCCGTTGCGACTCCCGCGCGATCCGCTGGACCTCGATCATCTGCTCCACGGCCTCGGTCCGCCCACGCCGCGCGAGCTGCACCGCGAGTTCGCTCTTCAGGGCGATCACCGACAGGTTGCGGCCCATCACGTCGTGCAGGTCGCGGCCGAAGCGAAGCCGTTCCTCGGCGACGGCGAGGCGGGCGCGGGTCTCGCGGGCCTCGTCGAGTTCGTAGACGGCGTCGAGGAGCCAGACGGAGAAGACGGAGGTGAAGGCGAGGCCGCCGCAGGTGACGAGGACGGCGAACGCGGTGCCGAGTGCGGCGGGGGCGGCCACGCCCAGCGGGAGCTGCACGAGCAACGCGCCGGCCACGCTCCCCGCCACGACCGAGAGGACGTGCCACCGGCCGCGGACCCCGAGCGTGAGCGTGCCGGCGCCGAAACTCAGCACCCCCACGAAGACCGTGTTCGCGGCGGCCGCCACATGCTCCCCGCCGGGGCCCCGCTCCGAGAGGACGACCGAGCCGACGGCGATCAGCACGGTGACCGCGCCGAGCGCCCCCAGCAGTCGTACGGGCTGCTCACGTCTGCCGCGGGTCCAGTCGAGGGCCTGGGAGGCGGTCCGGGAACAGAGCACGGCGTGCACGACCACGACCGCCGGCAGCCAGGCCGCGAGCCCGGTCCCGGCCTGGGCGAAGGCCGGCAGCCCGACGGCCGCGACCTCGACCACCGCGAAGAAGTGGAAGGACCACCGGGTGTACGTCTCGACCTTCCCGGGCGTGCTCTTCCGCCCCCACCAACCGGTCGAGACTCCCGACGTTCGCATTTCCTCGTGCTCCCCGTACCCCTCGTACCTCAGCGCCGCGGTTCCCAGCGGAACCACCGCCGTACAGCAAACACCGCGAGGACGGTCCAGGCCAGAGCGGTCAGGACGGCGCCGAGAGCGTCGTAGCCGGACAGGTCGCCGTTCCAGCCGCCGCCGACCAGCCGGATCACGGGGGAGAGGGGCAGGAACTGGCAGACGTCGGCGACCCGGTCGGACAGGAGCTGGAGCGGGACGATGATCCCGGATCCCATCATGGACACCAGCACCACCGGCAGCGCGGTCACCTGCGCGCTCTCCGCCGTCCTGGTCACACTCGCCGTGAGGGCGGCCAGCGCGGCGGACAGGAAGAGCCCGAACAGCAGCCCCAGGACGACGAGTTGGGGCATCTTCGGGGCCCCGGCGTCGAGGAGCACCACGCACGCCACGGCCAGCAGCAGCGACTGCACGAGCCCGAGGCACACCGCCGGGAGCGCGGTGCCGGCGAGGATCTCGGAGTCGCCGAGCTCCCCGGTGCGCAGCCGCTTGAGGACGAGTTCCTCCCGGCGCGCGACAAACGCGCTGACCAGGGACGAGTACACGGCGAAGAGCAGCGAGAACCCGATCGCGGCGGTGAGCATCACCGAGCCGACCGACAGTCCCTCCCCCTTCAGATCCATCTGGTCGACCGCCGGCCGCACGCTGAACGGCAGCGCCAGCGGCACGAACAGCGCCGTGACCACCGCATTCCGGTTCCGCCCGAGCAGGCTCAGCTCGGCCCGCCCCAGCGCCCGCAGCCGCCGTACCGGAGTAGTTGCCACGGCACTCATACCGCCACCTCCTGCTCCCGCGCGATCCCCAGGAACGCCTCCTCCAGCGAGGCCGACCGCACCTCCAGCCGCCCCAACTCGATCCGCGCCCGCTCGGCCCACACCAACAGCCCGGTGGCCGCCCGCTGCAACTCGTGCGTCTCCAGTCGTACGACTCCCCCGGCCACCTCGTGCCCGACGACCCCCAGCTCGCCGAGCGGCGGCAGGTCCCCCACGAAATAGCCCGAGGGCAGTTCGAAGGAGATCCGCGACGGCCGTCCCGCCGTGACCTCGGCCGGTGTCCCCGTGACCGCGATCCGCCCCTCGCTCAGGATCGCGAGCCGGTCGGCGAGCCCCTCGGCCTCCTCCAGATAGTGCGTGGTCAGCAGCACGGTGGTCCCGCCGTCCCGCAGCGCCCGCACCAACTCCCAGGTGTCCCGGCGCCCTTTGGCGTCAAGACCGGTCGTCGGCTCGTCGAGGAAGAGCACCTCGGGCTCACCGAGCAGCGCGAGCGCGAGGTCGAGCCGCCGCCGTTCACCCCCGGACAACTGCTTCACCCGTACGTCCGCCCGCCGGGCGAGTCCGACCAGCGCGAGCGCCTCCGCCTCGGGCCGCGCCCCGCTCGTGCAGCCGGCCCACATCCGCGCGGTCTCCGCGACGGTCAGCTCGGACGGAAACCCGCCCTCCTGCAACATCACCCCGGTCCGCGGCCGTACGGCGGCCCGCTCGGCGTAGGGATCGTGGCCGAGGACGCGCACCCGCCCGCCGGACGGCGCCGCGAGCCCTTCCAGCAGTTCGACCGTGGACGTCTTGCCCGCCCCATTGGTGCCCAGGAGCGCGAAGACCTCGCCGCGTCGCACGGAGAAGGTGATCCCCCGCACAGCCTCGAACCCGCCCCCGTACACACGGCGTAGGTCAGTGACCTCAATCACGTGTTCGTGTTCGTTGGTGTCCATGACTTCAGCGTCCCGGCGATCGGCGGCCGGGAGCAGTGCGCGCTGTCATCACTCGGCATGACAAATGTCAGACGGGGACGATCTGTTGATGCGGATCGGGCACAGCAAAAACCCCGGTCCACTGGACCGGGGTCTTTCGCTGGAGCGGACGACCAGGTTCGAACTGGCGACCTCAACCTTGGCAAGGTTGCGCTCTACCAACTGAGCTACGTCCGCAATGCATCCGATCGGCTCTCACCGGTCGGTGCGAGCACCAGCCTACCCGATCCACAACAGTGGTCCGGACGGCGATGCAGAGCGGGTGACAGGAATTGCACACTGCGCCTTCCCCCTGGAAGGGGGATGTTCTGCTACTGAACTACACCCGCGTGTACTCCGTGAGCTGGGCCTTTCGGCCTCGCCCCTCGGCGTGCTCCGAACTCTAGCTGACCAGGAGGGGTGCAGCGCAAGTCGGTTGTCCCGAGGGGCCGATGACCGGCCGTCGGCCCAGCTTCACGCGGACTTCTACTGCGCTGCGGCGAACGCCTCGTAGACCTTCTTGGGGATGCGTCCGCGCGCCGGCACGTCCATCTTGTTCGCCTGCGCCCAGGCCCGGACGGCTGCCGGGTCGGGGGCCACCTCGGTCTGGCGGTAGGCCTTGCCCGACCTCGACCGCTTGCGACCTGCGTCCACGTACGGCGCGAGCGCCTTACGCAGTTTCTTGGCATTGGCTTGATTCAGGTCGATCTCGTACGACTTGCCGTCGAGCCCGAAGGCGATCGTTTCCGCCGCTTCCGAGCCGTCGATGTCGTCAAAGAGAGTGACCACGACCTTCTGCGCCACGAATATCGGTCCCTTCGTGCGACACCTCCGACCGCACTATCCGCAGGGACGTACAGAGACGCCACGGAGGTGCGGAGATGTCGACTGTCCGCCTGTTATTGGGCAAAGTATCGGCTATTGCCAATTCATTTGTACAGTGCCCGGCAATGCAATGTGAAGCCCGACTAAATCTTCCCGCGTGTCTCCGCGCAATAGGGAACCGGCATCGATCCGGGATCTTTCCCTGAACTTTTCGTGAAGACCCCCGCCCGACACCGGATCGTGATGGTCATCACGTAGATTCCTACAACTCTACCCGCGTAGAAATTTTGTGCGGGTAGTCTGAAGACACCTGTCGAAGACCCGCAGGAACACGCTCAGCACCACAACACCGGGAGTGCCAGTGGCACGCGTCGTAGTCGACGTCATGCTCAAGCCGGAGATCCTCGACCCCCAGGGCCAGGCGGTCCAGCGTGCGCTGCCACGCCTGGGTTTCGAAGGCATCTCCGACGTACGTCAGGGAAAGCGATTCGAACTGGAAGTTGACGGCCCGGTCGACGAGGCCGCGCTCGCCCGCATCCACGATCTTGCGGAATCCTTCCTCGCCAACACGGTGATCGAGGACTTCACCGTCAAGGTGGAAGAAGTGGCGGAGGCCGCCAAGTGACCGCTCGTATTGGCGTCGTCACTTTCCCCGGCAGCCTCGACGACCGCGACACCCAGCGCGCGATCCGCCTCGCCGGCGCCGAACCGGTCGCCCTCTGGCACAAGGACAAGAACCTCCACCAGGTCGACGCGGTCGTCCTCCCGGGCGGTTTTTCCTACGGCGACTATCTGCGCGCGGGCGCCATCTCCCGTTTCTCGCCGGTGATGGAGACGGTCATCGAGCAGGCGAAGTCGGGACTCCCCGTCCTCGGCATCTGCAACGGCTTCCAGATCCTCACCGAGGCGCACCTCCTCCCCGGCGCGATGCTCGGCAACAACCACCTCCACTTCATCTGCCGTGACCAGAAACTGCGGGTGGAGAACGCGGACACCGCCTGGACCAGCGACTACGTGTCCGGCCAGGAGATCCACATCCCGCTGAAGAACATGGACGGCCGCTACGTCGCCGACGAGCACACGCTCGACGAGCTGGAGGCGGAGGGCCGCGTCGTCTTCCGCTACGTCGACGTGAACCCGAACGGCTCGCTGCGCGACATCGCGGGCATCACGAACGCCGCCGGGAACGTCGTGGGCCTCATGCCGCACCCCGAGCACGCCGTCGAGCCGCTCGTCGGGTCCGGCCGCACCGACGGCCTCCCCTTCTTCACCTCGATCCTCAAGAAGCTGGTCAACGCATGAGCCGGACGCCTCTGGACACGGTCGAGCACGCGGCCGAGACCCCCGACGTCGAGCTGCCCTGGGCCGAACTCGGCCTGAAGAAGGACGAGTACGAGCGGGTCGTGGAGATCCTCGGCCGCCGGCCCACCGGTGCCGAGCTCGCCATGTACTCGGTCATGTGGTCCGAGCACTGCAGCTACAAGTCCTCCAAGGTCCACCTCCGCCAGTTCGGCGAGAAGGCCCCGCAGTCCGACGCGCTGCTCGTGGGCATCGGCGAGAACGCGGGCGTGGTGGACGTCGGCCAGGGCTACGCGGTCACGTTCAAGGTCGAGTCCCACAATCACCCGTCGTACGTGGAGCCGTATCAGGGCGCGGCCACGGGCGTCGGCGGCATCGTCCGCGACATCATCGCGATGGGCGCCCGCCCGGTGGCGGTCGTCGACCCCCTGCGCTTCGGTGCGGCGGACCACCCGGACACCAAGCGCGTCCTCCCAGGCGTCGTCGCGGGCATCGGCGGCTACGGCAACTGCCTGGGCCTGCCGAACATCGGCGGCGAGGTCGTCTTCGACGCCTGCTACCAGGGCAACCCGCTGGTCAACGCGGGCGCCATCGGCGTCATGCGGCACGAGGACATCCACCTCGCGAAGGCCTCCGGCGCGGGCAACAAGGTCATCCTCTACGGCGCCCGCACGGGCGGCGACGGCATCGGCGGCGCGTCCATCCTCGCCTCCGAGACCTTCGACGACGCGAAGCCGTCGAAGCGTCCGGCGGTCCAGGTGGGCGACCCCTTCCAGGAGAAGCTCCTCATCGAGTGCACGCTCGAGGCCTTCGCCGAGAAGCTGGTCGTCGGCATCCAGGACCTGGGTGCGGCCGGACTGTCGTGCGCCACAAGCGAGTTGGCGTCCAACGGCTCCGGCGGCATGACGGTCACCCTGGACGACGTCCCCCTCCGTGACTCCACGCTCTCGCCCGAGGAAATCCTCATGAGCGAGTCGCAGGAGCGGATGTGCGCGGTCGTCGAACCGTCGAAGGTCGACCGCTTCCTGGAGATCTGCGAGAAGTGGGACGTCATCGCCACGGTCATCGGTGAGGTGACCGACGGCGATCGCCTGGAGATCTTCTGGCACGGCGGCAAGATCGTGGACGTCGACCCGCGCACGGTCGCGCACGACGGCCCGGTCTACGAGCGCCCGTACGCCCGCCCCGAGTGGCAGGACGCGCTCCAGGCGGACGACGCCAACAAGCTTGCCCGGCCCGGGACTTCGGAGGAGCTGAAGTCCCAGGTCCTGGCGCTGGTGTCGTCGCCGAACCAGGCGTCCAAGAAGTGGATCACGTCTCAGTACGACCACTTCGTGCAGGGCAACACGGTGCTGGCGCAGCCCGAGGACTCGGGCATGATCCGCATCGACGAGGAGACCGGCCTCGGGGTCGCCATCGCGACGGACGGCAACGGCCGGTACGCGAAGCTGGACCCGTACGCGGGCGCGCAGTTGGCGCTCTCGGAGGCCTACCGCAACGTGGCGACGACGGGCGCGAAGCCGCTCGCCGTCTCCGACTGCCTGAACTTCGGTTCGCCCGAAGACCCGGCGGTGATGTGGCAGTTCGCGGAGGCGATCCGTGGACTGGCGGACGCCTGCCAGCAGTTGGGCACGCCGGTGACGGGCGGCAATGTCTCCCTCTACAACCAGACGGGCGAGGTCGCCATCCACCCGACCCCGGTCGTCGCGGTGTTGGGCGTCATCGACGATGTCGCGCGGCGCACGCCGGTGGCGTTCCAGGAGGAAGGCCAGCTGATCTACCTCCTCGGTGACACACGCGAGGAGTTCGGTGGCTCGGCCTGGTCCCAGGTCGTCCACGACCACCTCGGCGGCCTGCCCCCGAAGGTCGACCTGGAGCGCGAGCGCCTGCTGGCCGAGATCCTGATCTCCGCCTCCCGCGACGGCATGATCGACTCCGCGCACGACCTGTCCGACGGCGGTCTGATCCAAGCGGTAGTGGAATCGGCCCTGTTGGGCGAGAAGGGCGCACGCCTGATCGTCCCGGACGGTCTGGACGCGTTCACGTTCCTCTTCTCGGAGTCGGCGGGCCGCGCGGTCGTGGCGATCCCTCGCTCGGAGGAACTGCGCTTCAACGACATGTGCGGGGCGCGGGGTCTGCCGGCCACGCGCATCGGTGTCGTCGACGGTGAATCGGTCGAGATCCAGGGCGAGTTCGCACTCTCCCTGGAGGAACTGCGCGAGGCGCACGAGGGGACGATCCCGGCGCTGCTGGCGTAGACCGTCGTAGGAACGCATGCATGTGAAGGCCCTGTCCGGGATCCGGGCAGGGCCTTCGCTTGTGCTAACTTCGGCGATTCGTGGGCGAGGAACGGGGGAGCGGGAACGTGGAAGTACCGGTGGGAATGCGCGAGTTCGGCGGCGGCCGGAGGTGCGCGTGAGTTTCGACAGTGAACACACGCCTGATTCCTCCGAGCGTGCCCGGGTGCCCTTTCCGCGTTCCCGCTGGCTGACTCCGGACCGAGGGAGCCGTCGGCGCAACGCCGTCAACCAACTCGTGGCTGTGGCAGCGGTGTTCGGGGTCGGTGCGGGTGGCTGGGGGCTGTGGCTGGAGACGAGGGACCAATTCGACCGGTCCGCCAGCCGGGACCGGATCGCGAAGGCCTGCGCCGGGCTCGTCGACCCCGACCAGGTGCTGGACCTCGACGGCGGTACGACGAGGGTGCGGGCGGGCAGCGAGGACAACGACTCGATGGGCGGCCTCGGTACGGCCTCGATGCCCGCGCGGTGTGAGATCTACCGGGTCGGGAAGCCGGGCACCACGTACAACCACTTCCTGCTCTCGGTCTGGTCGAACCCGAGCGACGACTTCGCGCAGTTGGTGAGCGGGTGGGACGACCCGTTCGGGATATTGGGCGGGGCGCCGGACGCCGACGTCACACGGGAGGCCGAGCAGACGGGGGCGTACCCGATCGGTGACGGGCGGCTGGGTGTGTACTACGGCAACGCCGCCGTCGTGAAGGCCAAGTGCACCGACAAGTCCGGCGGGACGACCTCCATCAACACCATGACCGTGGCCAAGTACTTCGAGGACGCCCCGGTCACGGACGCCGACCGCAGAACGCTTGCCGGGCTGGCCCGCACCGCGGCCGTACGGGCGGCCAAGAAGCTGGGCTGCAAGGCCGCGCTGCCCGCACTTCCTGCCGAACTTCCCACGCCCAGCGCGAAGTTGGTGAGCGCGAAGTCGGCCGGCGGAACGTGCGGCTGGTACGCCGGATACATCGCGGCGAAGGGTCGTTGGCGTCTTCCCGACCGCGCCCTGGCCACCCCTGCCGCCGCCCACGCGCAGGAGGAGAGCTGCCTGCTCGGGGTGAGCAGCAAGGAGGTGCGCAGGATGTGGCCCGACCTCGGCAAGGACGAAGTCGGCGGCGACAGCCTCGACGACGTGATCCGGCTCGCGCCCTTCTGGCTGCGGACCGAGTCCTACTTCGGCGACGAGGCACGCGAGGTCGCGACGGACCACTTCGGCAGGGAACACACGTCGTTGAGCCCCGGCACCGCGGGCCACGACGGCGAGGAGGACGTGTGGTGGGCCTCCTCCACCTGCGCCGGACAGCCGGCCGTCCACACGCTGAGCATCGACTATCCGTACGACAAGGTCGTCCAGAAGCGACTCCAGGCCCTCTTCAAGGCGTACGTCACGGATGTCGCCGCCCGCCGCGACTGCGCCGACCTGAAGTTCCCGGCCGCGGCCATGTTCCAGCTGTCCAAGGCCTAGCTGTCTGTTATGCGCTCCGCTCGCCGCGGTCGAGGCCGTCGATCAACATCTGCCCCATGACTACGCCCCAACTGGCCCCGGAATCCGCCTGGTTCAAGCTGCCGATGGCAGAATGCCGGGGTGGAGTCGATCTTGCGTGCCGCCGGCAAACTGTTGGATGTCGAGTTGTCCGGCCCGGTCGACCTGGGCGGCAGCTCGCGCAGCACCGTGTTGCGTTGCGAGACGGCCGGTGGCGGCACCGTGATCGTCAAGGCGTTCGGCAACGAGCCGGAGTCCCTGCGCGGCTTCACGGCTGAGGCCGCCGGGCTGTCTCTCGGGATCGCCGGTCCCGAGGTGCTGGGTGTGGACCCCGAGGTTCCCCTGCTGGTCATGGCGGATCTCGGAAACGCGCCTACCCTGGCGGACGTTCTGCTCGGGAGCGATCCGACGGCCGCGGAGAGCGGGTTGCTGGCCTGGGCCCGCGGGCTCGGGCAACTGGCCGCCGCGTCGGTGCACCGGCGTGCCGATCTCGCGCGGCTGTGGTCCCGGTACGACAAGGGCATGCGGTCCTGGGGGGACGAGCCGTGGATCGCGCAGAGGGCCACTGATCTGCTCGCGCTGCTCGACGGCGCCGGAATCGCCGTTCCGCCGGGCCTTGCAGGGGAGTTGGCCCGGATCGGGACAGCGGGTGGGGAGGAGTATCCGGCCTTCACCCCGGGTGACACCTGTCCCGACAACAACCTGCTCACCTCACAGGGGCTGCGGCTGATCGACTTCGAAGCGGCCGGCTACCAGTCGGTGTTCCTGACGGCCGCGTACTGCCGGATGCCGTTCTCCACCTGCTGGTGCGTCTTCACCCTGCCGGCCGGGATCGCCGCGGAGATCGAGCAGGCGTACCGCGCGGAGGTCGTCGGTGTGTACCCGGCGCTGGCCGAGGACGAGGTGTGGCAGACCGGCATGCGGCAGGCCATAGCGGTCTGGACGGTGGACGCGACGGTGAGGATGCTGCCCCGCACAGCGGAGGACGAGCCGCTGCACCGGACTCGGCGGCCGGTCCCGACGAGGCGCCAAGTGCTGCGGCATCGCTGGGAGACGGCGAGCACGCTGGAGGAGTTCCCGGCGCTCGCGAAGACCATGCGGTTGTTGTTGCGTGAGGTCGCCGGAGGCTGGGAGGTGGCCCCGCTGCCGGGGTATCCGGCTTTCGGGAACCGAGGCGCGAGTCGGCCGTTTCGGACACCGGCCGAGGTGACGACTTCCGGCTGACGGTACGTCGGTGCGGCAACGCCAGGATTAGGCTCACCGCCATGCCCCCGGCCAAGAAGCGCGCGCGTACCTACGACCCCGTCAAGACCCGCACCGCGGTCCTCGCCCAGTTCGAGAACGTACGCCAGGCCGTGGGGACGCTCACCTCCGAGCAACTCGCGCTGCCCACCCGGCTCGGGGAGTGGACCGTACGTGAGCTGATCGCACACATCGGCATGGCGGTCACCGCAGTCCACCGCGCCCTGGACCACCCGGCCCCGCCCGCGCAGAACGCCGTAATCCTCGACTGGCCCTTCGCCACCGCGGCCAACTCCTCGGCCATCGCGGACTTCACCCACACCCTCGCCACACAACACCCCGACCTCGACACCTACCTCGCCGACATCGAGCAGACCCTCACCGAGCACCTCGACACCCACCCCGGCACCCGACTCCTCGAAACCAACGCCGGCGCCATGCCCCTCGCCGACTACCTGGTCACCCGCACCGTCGAACTCGTCGTTCACACCGACGACCTGAACGCCGCCGTCCCCGGCCTCGACATCTCCTACGACCGCCAGGCCCTCGCCGCCTGCACCCGGCTGCTGGCCGACGCGCTGGCCGTGAAGGCGCCCGGCGGCTCGACCGAGGTGCGCATCCCGCCGTATGCCGTCGTGCAGTGCGTCGAAGGACCCCGGCACACCCGCGGCACCCCGCCCAACGTCGTCGAGACCGACCCCCTGACCTGGCTCCGGCTCGCGACCGGGCGGACGTCGTGGAAGGACGCCGTAGAAGAGGCGAAGGTCAGTGCGAGTGGCGAGCGGGCGGATCTGAGCGGGCTGCTGCCGATCATGGGGTGAGCCGAAGAAGCGGCGAGGGAACCTGTCCCGCGCCCCTCCCGTCCCACCCCCATGGACAAACAGCGATTCACCCTCGCCGTCCTGACCATCGTCCCGCTCGTGGTGGCGTGCGGCAGCGAGAAGGCCGGCGGCGGGAGCGGCTCGGTCGACGAGCAGCGGTCCGTCACCGGGGTCGACTGGCGGGTGCAGGGCATCACCGCGGACGGCGCCGCCCAGCAGGTGCACGGCAAGCCGTGGCTCGCCTTCGACGCCAAGACCGGCAAGGTCGGCGGCCTGCTCGGCTGCAACTCCGTCGGCGCGACCGCCACCGTCCGCGCCGGGCACATCACGCTCGGCCGCCCCTCCACCACCCGAATGATGTGCGACGCCTCACTCATGGGCACCGAACGCGCGCTGCTCGGCCTCTTCGGCGGTCGGGTCAGTTACCGAGTCGATCACGACACCCTCACGCTGACCAGCGGAAACGGCACGATCGTGCGCGCCGTCGCCGGCGAGTGATCCACTACCGGCGAGTAACCCCAATTCGGACCAGTGGTCGATCTCGCCTACACTCGGTGCCGTGCCACGTGGTGACGGTCGACTCAGTCATGATCTGCTCCCCGGCGAGAAAGGACCCCAGGACGCTTGCGGCGTCTTCGGAGTCTGGGCTCCCGGTGAAGAGGTCGCCAAGCTCACTTACTTCGGGCTCTACGCCCTCCAGCATCGGGGCCAGGAATCCGCGGGAATCGCGGTCAGCAACGGCTCCCAGATCCTCGTCTTCAAGGACATGGGCCTCGTGTCCCAGGTCTTCGACGAGACCTCTCTCAGCTCGCTCCAGGGTCATATCGCGGTCGGACACGCCCGCTACTCGACCACCGGCGCCTCCACCTGGGAGAACGCCCAGCCGACGTTCCGTGCCACCGCGCACGGCTCGATCGCGCTCGGCCACAACGGCAACCTGGTCAACACCGCGCAGCTCGCGGAGATGGTCGCCGACCTCCCCAAGCAGGAGGGCCGTACGCCTCGCGTCGCGGCCACCAACGACACCGACCTGCTCACCGCGCTCCTCGCGGCCCAGGTCGACACCGACGGCAAGCCGCTGACCATCGAGGAAGCCGCCCACGCGGTCCTCCCGCAGGTCAAGGGCGCCTTCTCGCTCGTCTTCATGGACGAGCACACCCTCTACGCCGCCCGCGACCCGCAGGGCGTCCGCCCGCTGGTCCTCGGCCGGCTGGAGCGCGGCTGGGTCGTCGCGTCCGAGTCCGCCGCCCTCGACATCTGCGGCGCCGCCTACGTCCGCGAGATCGAGCCGGGCGAGTTCGTCGCCATCGACGAGAACGGCCTGCGCACCTCCCGATTCGCGGATGCGAAGCCCAAGGGCTGTGTCTTCGAGTACGTCTATCTCGCCCGCCCCGACACCGACATCGCCGGGCGGAACGTCTACCTCTCCCGTGTCGAGATGGGCCGGAAACTCGCCAAAGAAGCTCCGGTCGACGCCGATCTGGTCATAGCGACTCCGGAGTCCGGCACTCCCGCCGCCATCGGCTACGCGGAGGCCTCGGGCATCCCGTTCGGTGCGGGTCTGGTGAAGAACGCCTACGTCGGCCGTACGTTCATCCAGCCTTCGCAGACCATCCGGCAGCTCGGCATCCGCCTGAAGCTGAATCCGCTGAAGGAAGTCATCAAGGGCAAGCGCCTGGTCGTCGTCGACGACTCGATCGTGCGCGGGAACACCCAGCGGGCGCTGGTGCGCATGCTCCGCGAGGCCGGCGCCGCCGAGGTCCACATCCGGATCTCCTCGCCGCCCGTGAAGTGGCCCTGCTTCTTCGGCATCGACTTCCCCACCCGCGCCGAACTCATCGCCAACGGCATGACCGTCGACGAGATCGGTGTCTCCCTGGGCGCCGACTCCCTGGCGTACATCTCCATCGACGGCATGATCGACGCGACCACCATCGACAAGCCGAACCTCTGCCGCGCCTGCTTCGACGGCGAGTACCCGATGGAACTCCCGGACCCCGAGCTGCTCGGCAAGCAGCTCCTGGAGACCGAGCTGGCTGCGGGTCCCGCCGCCACGGCCGCGGCCGACGCGATCCGTCGCCCGTAAGCCCTGCCGTATCAATCAACGCGAAAGATCCCAGGCAATGTCTGAGACCTCCACTCCCGGTGCTTCCTACGCGGCTGCCGGCGTCGACATCGAAGCGGGCGACCGCGCCGTAGAACTCATGAAGGAGTGGGTGAAGAAGACCCAGCGCCCCGAGGTCCTCGGCGGCCTCGGCGGCTTCGCCGGGCTCTTCGACGCCTCCGCCCTCAAGCGGTTCGAGCGCCCCCTGCTCGCCTCCGCCACGGACGGCGTCGGCACGAAGGTCGACATCGCCCGCCAGCTGGGCGTCTACGACACGATCGGCCACGACCTGGTCGCGATGGTCATGGACGACATCGTGGTGTGCGGTGCCGAGCCGCTCTTCATGACCGACTACATCTGTGTCGGCAAGGTGCACCCCGAGCGTGTCGCGGCGATCGTGAAGGGCATCGCCGAGGGCTGTGTGCTGGCCGGCTGCGCCCTGGTCGGCGGCGAGACCGCCGAACACCCCGGTCTGCTCGGCCCGGACGACTTCGACGTCGCAGGCGCCGGTACGGGCGTCGTGGAGGCCGACCGGCTGCTCGGCGCGGATCGCATCCGTACGGGTGACGCGGTCATCGCCATGGCGGCCTCCGGACTTCACTCGAACGGGTACTCGCTCGTCCGGCATGTGCTCCTGAACCAGGCCGGCCTGGACCTGGAGGCACGCGTCGAGGAGCTCGGCCGCACGCTCGGCGAAGAACTCCTCGTGCCCACGAAGATCTACTCGCTGGACTGCCTGGCGCTGACCCGCACCACCGATGTGCACGCCTTCTCGCACATCACCGGCGGCGGACTCGCCGCCAACCTGGCTCGTGTGATCCCCGACACCCTCCACGCGATCGTGGACCGCTCCACCTGGACCCCGGCCCCGATCTTCGACCTCGTGGGAAAGACGGGCCAGGTCGAGCGCCTGGAGCTGGAGAAGACCCTGAACATGGGCGTCGGCATGATCGCGATCGTCCCCGAGGAGTCCGCGGACGTGGCCCTGGAGACCCTGGCCGACCGCGGGGTCGAGGCATGGGTCGCCGGCGAGATCACCGAGCGCGGCGAGTACGCGACGGGCGCGGAGATGGTCGGCGACTACTCGGCCTGATCAAGGGCAGCACAAAACCCGGTCCGGTGGTGTTGCCCCGGACCGGGTGAGGTGCAGTAGTTCCGGAAATGGCGGAAACTGCGAGGGACGCTGTTGCGTCAAGCGCCTCGACGTTGCGACTGAGGACCGGACTCGTCGTCCTCGTCCTCATCGTCGTCGTTATAGAGATCCGCGTACTGAGCGTACGGGTCGTCTTCTTCCTCGTCGTCGTCCTCGAACGGCTCGCCATTCGGCGGCTGGCTCGAAGTCGAAGCGCCCAGCTCATTGGCCAGACGCGAGAGGTCAGTCCCGCCGCTGCTGTACTTCAGCTGGCGGGCGACCTTCGTCTGCTTGGCCTTTGCCCGGCCGCGCCCCATGGCTCGACCCCCTCGGATACGAGGCTCGGTGGCCTCAGAGTCTTGACACGCGTTCATGATCTGGAACGGACTCTCCGTGGAGAGACCGGTCCGTAGGGCTTCCACGGTACCTGAGCCCGCGCCCATACGGTACGTCGCCCGCAGCACGTGCCGGGCTCCAGGACCCGCGAGGTGCCCTGTACTCGCTGGTCAACCGCGATTTTAACCACTTCTTGGCGGGCGACCCGCCGACGAACGTGAGAGTTCTCTCTAAGTCTTCGTCGGCGGGTACCGGAGACGCGTGCCGAGAGGCCAAGCGGAACCTCAGCGTCCGCGCCCTCCGGCGGCCTCGTGCATCCGCTGTTCGGCGATCCGGTCGGCCGCGGCGGCCGGCGGAATGCCGTCCTCCTTCGCACGTGCGAATATGGCCAGCGTGGTGTCGAAGATCTTCGCGGCCTTCGCCTTGCACCGCTCGAAGTCGAACCCGTGCAGCTCGTCGGCGACCTGGATCACCCCGCCGGCGTTCACCACATAGTCCGGCGCGTAGAGGATCCCGCGGTCGGCGAGGTCCTTCTCGACGCCCGGGTGCTCCAGCTGGTTGTTGGCCGCGCCGCACACCACCTTGGCGGTCAGCACCGGCACGGTCGCGTCGTTCAGGGCGCCGCCCAGCGCGCAGGGGGCGTAGACGTCGAGCCCCTCGACCCGGATCAGCGCCTCCGTGTCCGCGACGGCCCGCACGCCGGTCGGGTGCTTGTCGAGGGTCCGCCGTACGGACTCCTCGCGCACGTCGGTGATCACGACCTCGGCGCCCTCGTCCAGCAGATGCTCCACCAGGTGGTGCCCGACCTTGCCGACGCCCGCGATGCCGACCGTACGGCCGCTCAGCGACGGGTCGCCCCACAGGTGCTGCGCGCTGGCCCGCATGCCCTGGAAGACGCCGAAGGCGGTCAGCACGGAGGAGTCGCCCGCGCCGCCGTTCTCGGGGGAACGTCCGGTCGTCCAGCGGCACTCGCGCGCCACGACGTCCATGTCGGCGACATACGTGCCGACATCGCACGCGGTCACATAGCGCCCACCCAGCGAGGCCACGAACCGGCCGTAGGCGAGCAGCAGTTCCTCGGTCTTGTCGCGCTCGGGGTCACCGATGATCACGGCTTTGCCGCCGCCGTGGTCCAGACCGGCCATGGCGTTCTTGTACGACATCCCGCGGGCGAGGTTGAGCGCGTCGGCGACGGCCTCCTCCTCGCTGGCGTAGGGGTAGAAGCGCGTACCGCCGAGGGCGGGGCCCAGCGCGGTGTTGTGGATGGCGATGACGGCCTTGAGGCCGCTGGCCCGGTCCTGACAGAGCACGACTTGCTCATGACCGCCCTGGTCCGAGTGGAACAGGGTGTGCAGGACGCCGTTGTCTACGTCGGTCACGGTGGTGACTCCTGGGTAAGTGGCGGCGGTTGGAGACAAGGCTCCCGTAGGGGTGGCGGGTGCCGTGGCACGAGCGTAGAGCCTGTGCCGGACCGCCATCGGTGCAGTGTTCAGGATCACCTACTGGCGGGGGGTGGCCGTGCGACGATTTGCATAGTTTTCCCGCGCGTTTGTGAGCGGGTTCCGGAGGTTTTCCCGACGGTCGGCGGGGGAGGGAGCAGGCGTGCCCAAGAAGGTGTCCTCGGTGATCGTCCCGTACGCGACCTATCTGCGCGTCTACGAGCCGCTGGCCGCCTTCCCCGAGCCCGAGCGCGGCCACTGGGCGCGCTACGCCCGCCGCCCCGACCGCCCGTCTTACCAGGACGAACTGCGCCGCGCGCTGGCCGACTTGCTGCCCACCCCGCCGATCCCGGTGCCGGTGCACGAGAGCGCCGACGCCTTCGTGGTGGAGGTCGACGGCGTGGTCTGCGTCTGTCCCTGGCGCACCCGGCTGCGCGGCTGGCAGGCCTTGGGCGACCTCGCGGAGGAGCTGCCGCCGCCGGTCCTGGACGCCGTACTGCCGCCGCTCGTACGGCACCAGGCCACCCAGGACTACGAGCGCTGGCTGGCCCGCAACCCGGATGCCCGGCCGTGGATCCGCACGGCGACCTGGCAGGTGCCGCTGAACTGGTTCGTGCTCGTCGGTGACGAGGAGCGGCGCTACGACAAGGCCGCCGGGGACGATCCGCCGATGCTGCGCTACCGGACGCCGATGGTGCAGGCGCGGCGGCGGGTGGCGCGGGCGCTGCGGGCCCTGAAGGACGCGATGGACGACGGGCCGCTGATCGAGGGTCTGGTGGACGTGGGGCGCTGGCTGGAGGAGTTCCATCCGCGGTCCCTGGTCGAGCTGGACTACGGCGGGCTCGTGCACGTCCTGCCGGCCGGCGAGCTGGAGGACGACCACTCGGCGGCGGACGTGGCCGCGGGCATCGAGGCGCTGCGGACCGGGGACGGCGCGGCGGCGGGCGAGGCGTACGGGCGGCTCGTGGAGCGCTGGCGGTCGGTCAGGGACCGGCGCTCGGCGAACTGACAGTTTCGAACAAGTGCGCATAGGATTCTTACGGTTCGTCAACACGGGACGTAGGTCCCGATCCGGACGATTGATGCCAAGCGTGACGGACCGCACGTACAGATCCCTTGCGCCGCTTGCCCCTCCTCATGCCAAAATAGGACAAGGAGTCCGGGGAGGACTCCATCCGTCATGCTTTGGGCGGAAGCTCGGCTTTGCGTGCTTTGGGGGGTCTGGATGACTCCTGATCGCCCCTGTGACTGATCGTCACAGAGGTGTGACTGTCCGCTATGGCATGGTCCATCGGCTTCCGTCGCTGATGGACACCTGGGAGCCTAATTCCATGGGTTTGGCCTACAGGGTTGGACAGATGGTGTAGTTGTAGTGCCGAGGACAAGCCGTTCGTCCTATAACCGACTCGACCCGCACACGCCATTTCGGGCAACGCGGGTCAAGGTGCAGAATTTAGAGGAAAGAACCGAGAAGGTTCGGTTCTCCCGAGGAGGCCGCTCATGACCGCTCGCACCCCTGATGCCGAGCCGCTGCTGACCCCGGCTGAGGTCGCCACGATGTTCCGTGTGGACCCCAAGACGGTCACGCGGTGGGCGAAGGCCGGCAAGCTCACTTCGATTCGCACGCTCGGCGGACACCGCCGTTACCGCGAGGCGGAGGTCCGTGCCCTGCTCGCGGGCATTCCGCAGCAGCGCAGCGAAGCCTGACCAACTGAATAAGGGCACGACGGCAGGTCCCCCAACCGGCCTGAGGTGCCCGACATCACAGCTCCAAGCGACGCGGGTTCTGCCCCAACAGGGCCCACGCCCAACGCTCTTGAGACAGATGAACAGGGTGCGTCGTAGATCGCGCTGGACTCCGCCGGGTCCAGCGCGATCTTTTTTGTGCCTGGTCGTGGGTCCGTGTGCACCCGGCGCGGGGTCCTGTGAGGGACCTTGTCGGAGTCTGGGGAGGGGTGTCGGATCTCCTGTGGACCATCCCTCGTAGGGGTGCAATTGCACATATTAAATTGACCAGTTGTAGGTGAGTCGTAAGTTCCGCAGTTTCAAAAACTTATGCGGTGACACCCGTCACATGCCAGATGACTTGTTGCCTCTGACCTATGTGCGCTAAGAGGTTCCGCTCTCCGGGGCGTCCTCCGGTGCCCGCGCCGGAGGGGCGTCCATGGCCAGCCGCAGCAGGCGGTGGCAGATCGGGCAGTGCCGGGTCACATGGCGGTAGGAGCTGGCGGCCGACAGATGCGCACGGAGCAACGCCCGCGTCTCGTGCCTGACCGAAGCCGCCATGCGCCACCTCCGTCGCCCTGTGTGGAACGGGGCCTGACTTCTGGGTACCGGGCGCCGGCGGCGGCGTCAAGGGGACCGTCTGCGCCTGGCGCCGTCCCTGGGGGCTGCGCCCCCAGACCCCCATCGGCCCTGAAGGGGCCTCGTCCTCAAACGCCGGACGGGCTGGATGATGCGGGCCGGTGCCTGCCTGTGCAGCCAGGGCGCACGAAAAAGGCCCGCACCCCCGAAGGGTGCGAGCCTGTTTTCATCACGTGCGGTCCTGACGGGATTTGCTGTACCCGATTGCGGCTGCGCCGCGGGCGCTGCCTCCACCTCGACAGGGCGGCGAGCACTTTCGTGTGGGTTGAGGGGCATGAGTAAGGCCCGCATCCCTCAAGTGGGGCGGGCCTGTCTCGATCACGTGCGGTCCTGACGGGATTTGAACCCGCGGCCTCCACCTTGACAGGGTGGCGAGCACTCCAAGCTGCTCCACAGGACCTGGTTTTGCGGCACTTGATGGTGCGTTGTGCTGCGAGATGAGACTGTACAGGAGGGTGGCCCGCCTGGTCGAACTCACCCAGTGTGCAGGCGTTGTTACGGTGCGGCCGCGTCGATCGCCTTCACGATCCGCTTGTCGGAGACCGCGTACGCCGTGCCGAGCGCGTGGGCGAAATAGCTGACCCGGAGTTCCTCGATCATCCAGCGGATGTCCAGGACGGAGGCGGGGACCGGGCGGCCCTGCGGGAGTTGTTCCAGGAGCCACGCGTACTCGTCCTGCATCTCGTGGACCTTCTCCATGCGGGTGGTGTCCCGCTGCACCCCCGTCGGCATCTGCTGGAGGCGGCGGTCGGCGGCCACCAAGTAGCGCATCAGGTCGGGCAGGCGTCGTATGCCCGCCGCCGTGACGAAGCCCGGTTTCACGAGGGCGTTCAGTTGGGCGCGTACGTCCGCGAGGTTCGGGAGGAGCGCCGGGCTGCTCGTGCCCTTCAGACGGCGCTCACAGGCCTGCCAGGCGGCCAGCACCTGTTGGACCTGGTTCACCGCACGGACCGTCGTGTCGACGATCTCCGCGCGCACCTTCTCGTAGAGCTTCCGGTACGACTCCTCGTCCCACGCCGGCCCGCCGAAGTCACCGATGAGCTTGTCCGCCGCCGCCAGCGCGCAGTCGTCGAACAGCGCCTGGATCGAACCGTGCGGATTCGCGGACAGCGCGAGCTTCTGCGCGTTCGTGAGCTTCTCGGACGCGAACTTCGCCGGATTGACCGGGATGTTGCGCACGATCAGCCGACGCGTCCCCTTCCACATCGCCTCCGCCTGCTCCTCCTCCGTGTCGAAGAGCCGTACGGAGACGGTGTCGCCGTCGTCCACGAGTGCTGGGTACGCCTTTACCGGCTGGCCGGCCCTTCGGGTCTCGAAGACGCGGGTGAGCGTGCCGATCGTCCAGTCGGTGAGGCCCTTGCGCTCCAGGGACTCGCCGCCCTCGCGTTCGGCCGTCGCCGCGGCCGCTTGGGAGATGGCCTGGCGTGCCTTCGGCTTCAGGCGGAGCTTCAGTGCCTCCAGGTCCTTGTCCTCGGCCAGCTTGCGGCGGCGCTCGTCCACGATCCGGAAGGTGATCAGGAGGTGGTCCGGGACCTTCGACCAGTCGAAGTCGTCGGCGGTGAAGGGGACTCCGACCATGCGCTTCAGTTCGCGGGCCATTGTCGTCGGCAAGGGCTCCTGCAGCGGGACCGCCGTCGCCAGGAAGCGCTGCGCGAAGTTCGGTGCCGGGACGTAGTTGCGGCGGATCGGCTTCGGGAGGGAACGGATCAGCTCCGTCACCACCTCCTCGCGCAGACCCGGGATCTGCCAGTCGAAGCCCTCGTCCGTGACCTGGTTGAGGACGTGCAGCGGGATGTGGACCGTGACACCGTCCGCGTCCGCGCCCGGCTCGAACTGGTACGTCACCCGGAACTTCAGCCGCCCCTGATGCCAGGAGTCCGGATAGTCGTCCTTGCTGATGTCACCGGCACGCTCGTTGATGAGCATCGAGCGCTCGAAGTCGAGGAGTTCGGGCTCCTCGTGGCGTTTGTGCTTCCACCAGGAGTCGAAGTGGGCGCCGGAGACGACGTGTTCGGGCACCCGCTGGTCGTAGAAGTCGTAGAGCGTCTCGTCGTCGACCAGGATGTCCCGGCGTCGGGCGCGATGCTCCAACTCCTCCACCTCGGTGAGGAGTTTGCGGTTGTCGGCGAAGAACTTGTGGTGCGTGCGCCAGTCGCCCTCGACGAGTGCGTTGCGGATGAAGAGTTCGCGACTCGCCTCCGGGTCGATACGCCCGTAGTTCACCTTGCGCTGGGCGATGATCGGGACGCCGTAGAGCGTGACCTTCTCGAAGGCCATCACCGCCGCCTGGTCCTTCTCCCAGTGCGGTTCGCTGTACGTCCGCTTGAGGAGGTGGCCGGCGAGGGGCTCGACCCACTCGGGCTCGATCTTGGCGTTGACGCGGGCCCAGAGGCGTGAAGTCTCCACCAGCTCCGCCGACATGACGAAACGCGGGGTCTTCTTGAAGAGCGCCGAACCCGGGAAGATCGCGAACTTGGCGCTGCGGGCGCCCAGATACTCGTTCTTCGCGCCGTCCTTCACGTCCTTCATGCCGATGTGGGACAGCAGGCCCGCGAGGAGGGAGACGTGGACGCTCTGGTCGGAGGCGTCCTCCTCGTTGAAGTGGATGCCCATCTGCTTTGCCACCGTGCGGAGTTGGCTGTAGATGTCCTGCCACTCACGGATGCGGAGGAAGTTCAGGTACTCCTGCTTGCACATGCGACGGAACGCGGACGAGCCGCGCTCCTTCTGCTGCTCGCGGATGTACCGCCACATGTTCAGGAACGCGAGGAAGTCGCTCGTCTCGTCCCGGAAGCGGGCGTGCTGCTGGTCGGCCTGGGTCTGCTTCTCGGCGGGACGCTCGCGCGGGTCCTGGATGGAGAGCGCGGCGGCGATCACCATGACCTCGCGGACACAGCCGTTCTTGTCGGCCTCCAGGACCATGCGGGCCAGGCGCGGGTCGACCGGGAGTTGGGCCAGCTTGCGGCCCGTCTGCGTGAGCCGCTTGCGCGGGTCCTTCTCGCCCGGGTCCAACGCGCCCAGTTCCTGGAGGAGTTGGACACCGTCACGGATATTGCGGTGGTCCGGCGGGTCGATGAACGGGAACTTCTCGATCTCACCGAGACCGGCCGCGGTCATCTGCAGGATGACGGAGGCGAGGTTCGTCCGGAGGATCTCCGCGTCCGTGAACTCCGGGCGGGCGAGGAAGTCGTCCTCGGAGTAGAGCCGGATGCAGATGCCGTCCGACGTACGGCCACAACGGCCCTTGCGCTGATTGGCACTTGCCTGGCTGACCGCCTCGATGGGCAGCCGCTGCACCTTCGTTCGGTGGCTGTAGCGGCTGATGCGCGCGAAGCCGGGGTCGATGACGTACTTGATGCCCGGGACCGTGAGCGAGGTCTCCGCGACGTTGGTCGCCAGAACGATCCTGCGGCCCGTGTGCTGCTGGAACACGCGGTGCTGCTCGGCGTGCGAGAGCCGGGCGTAGAGGGGGAGCACCTCGGTGAAGCGGTAGTTCTTCTTGGTCAGCGCGTCCGCCGTGTCGCGGATCTCCCGCTCGCCGGAGAGGAAGACGAGGATGTCGCCCTTGCCCTCGCCCTGAAGCTCCTCCACGGCATCGCAGATCGCGGTGATCTGGTCGCGGTCGGAGTCGTCCGAGTCGTCCTCGAGGAGCGGGCGGTAACGCACCTCCACCGGATACGTCCGGCCGCTGACCTCGATGATCGGGGCCTCGCCGAAGTGCCGGGAGAAACGCTCCGGGTCGATGGTCGCCGAGGTGATGACGACCTTCAAGTCCGGCCGCTTGGGCAGCAGTTGGGCCAGATAACCCAGCAGGAAGTCGATGTTGAGGGACCGCTCGTGGGCCTCGTCGATGATGATCGTGTCGTAGGCGCGCAGTTCGCGGTCGGTCTGGATCTCGGCGAGCAGGATGCCGTCCGTCATCAGCTTGATGAAGGTCGAGTCCTGGTTGACCTGGTCGGTGAAACGGACCTTCCAGCCGACGGCCTCGCCCAGCGGGGTGTCCATCTCCTCCGCGATGCGCTCGGCCACGGTCCGGGCGGCGATACGGCGGGGCTGGGTGTGCCCGATCATGCCGCGTACGCCACGGCCGAGTTCGAGACAGATCTTCGGGATCTGGGTCGTCTTGCCGGAACCGGTCTCGCCGGCCACGATCACCACCTGGTGATCACGGATCGCGGCCGCGATGTCGGCCTTCTTCTGGCTGACCGGGAGCTGCTCGGGATACGAGATCGCGGGGATGCGGCTGCGCCGTACGGCCATCCGTTCCTCGCCGCGGGTCACCTCGGCCTCGATCTCGGCGAGGACCGCGGCGCGGGCCTCCGGCTTACGGATCTTGCGCGCGCCTTCGAGCCTGCGCCCGAGCCGGTGCGCGTCGCGCAGGGTCAGCTCGGTCAGGCGGGGGGCGAGGTCGCCGAGGGCGGGAGTGCCGGGGGCGGGGGCGGAAGTGCCGGGTGCGGAGGCGAGGTGCGTAGACATACGCCGTCCAGGATCTCACCTCGGCGAAATTCCTGGCGAATGAATTGTCCCGGGTTAGTTGTTCGGGGCGGGCGCCGCTGCTGGGGGCTCCGCCCCCAGACCCCCGATCGGCCCTGAAGGGGCCTCGTCCTCAAGCGCCGGACGGGCTGATTGTTGCCGGTCGGCGTCCTGTTGCTGCTGGCGCTCGGCGTCCTGCTGCCTGCCCGCCTCCTTGGACATCGACTGGGCCGTGTTCGATACGGCCTTGATGCCCAGGTACGCCGTCGTCAGGCTGGCCATCGCCGTGAACGCCGAGGTCAGGACGCCCACGATCACCGCGCGGTCGCCGTTCAGCTGCCATACGCCGAAGATCGCCACCGCCGTGATCGCGATGTTGCTGCCGACCACCGCGAGCAGTCCGTACCGCGCCCGTATCTTCTCCAGGTCGATGTCCTGGCCCATCGCGCCCCACCCTGTGTCGTCCGGCCACGACGAAAGCCCTGTCCCGGGTGGGACAGGGCTTTCGATCCGGTGGCTGGGGCCGGGGTCGAACCGGCGACCTATCGCTTTTCAGGCGATCGCTCGTACCAACTGAGCTACCCAGCCACAAGATTCCTTGCGGAACCTCAGCGGTCCTGACGGGATTTGAACCCGCGGCCTCCACCTTGACAGGGTGGCGAGCACTC
This sequence comes from Streptomyces xylophagus, assembly GCF_000716435.1. Lineage (GTDB taxonomy): Bacteria > Actinomycetota > Actinomycetes > Streptomycetales > Streptomycetaceae > Streptomyces > Streptomyces xylophagus. The sequence goes on along the minus strand of NZ_JNWO01000029.1, from coordinate 69,326 downwards.
CAAGCTGCTCCACAGGACCAAGCTGTTGCGCGCGAACTGGCGAAGCCAGTGTCGCACACGGTCTTGCGTGCCCCCAACGGGATTCGAACCCGTGCTACCGCCTTGAAAGGGCGGCGTCCTGGGCCACTAGACGATGAGGGCCTTCTTCAGTACTGCTCTGCTTCGTCTAGGTGTCCCAGGGGGACGTGAGAAGCATGTGACTCCGCTTTCCCCCGAAGGGTGCCGCTTCTCCTTGGCCCCTTGCGGAGTTTCGGACGGTCAAGCCCTGACCGGTGCCCTTGGGCACGACGAGACTGTACTACGGCGTTTGGGCCGGGGCCAAACCGAAAAGGCGGCGGGCGCTCAAGGCAGGTTCTCCTTCGGGAGGTGGCGGCTGACCTCTGCCGTCGTCAGGCCCAGGCCGCCGAGTTTGATCTCGTCCCAGGCCTGGAGGCGGTGGGTGTCGCGGTCGATGTAGAGGATCGACGCCTCGATCGGGTCGGGGTACTTGCCCTCCACCGCGCGCAGACCGCTGCCGCCCGTCGAGCCCTCGATGCGGAGGCGGGTGCCGTGCTTCATGATCTCGGTGCCCTCGTGGTGGAGGTGGCCGGCCAGGACCAGGGGGACCTCGCCGTCGGTCTGGCGGGCTGCCGACGGTTCGTGGACCAGGGCGATGTCGACCGGGGTGCCGGCGGCCCGTTGGTCGCGGAGGGCGGAGGCGAGTTGGTCGCCGGCGAGTTCCTCCGCGTTGTTGCCGCCCGGGGCGGTCGAGCGGTCGGGGGTGAACTGGGGGTCGCCGATGCCGGCGAAGCGCACGCCGGCGACCGTTTCCGCGCGGCCCTCGTCCAGGACGTGCACGTTCTTCATCCGCTCCAGGTAGCGCTGGGTGGCGAGGGAGTCGTGGTTGCCCCGGACCCAGATGTAGGGCGCGCCCAGGTCGGCGATCGGGTCCAGGAAGCCGTTCTCGGCCGTCGTGCCGTGGTCCATGGTGTCGCCGGTGTCGACGATCACGTTCACCTTGTACTGCTCCACCAGCGACGCGATGATCTTCCAGCTGGCCGGGTTCAGGTGGATGTCCGAGACGTGCAGGACGCGGATCGTGGTCGGGTCCGGCTGGTAGGCGGGGAGCGTGGACGTGACGTCGTAGAGCTTCGTCACGTTCGTCACCAGGCGGGCCAACTCCTTTTGGTAGACGTCGAATTCGGTGACGATGTTGCGCGCGTTGCCGACCAGGGACGGGGCGGAGGAGAGCAGGCCGGAGAACTTCGGTTCCAGGATGGATTTCGGGTTCCAGGTCGCGTAGGCCGTCGCTCCTGACGCGATCAGGAGGGTCAGGGCCAGGCCGCCGGCCGCGAGGGCCCGGCGGGGGCGGCGGTAGACCGCGAGGCCCAGGGTGGTGGCGCCGAGGACCACGGCGGTGCAGGACCGTACGGCGAGGTCGAGGGTGCCGTGTTCGACGTCCCGGGCGACCTCGTCCTGGAGGCCGGAGATGCGTTCGGGGTGGTCGACGAGGGCCTGGGAGCGTTCGGGGTCGAGCTGGTCGACGTTGACGTCCAGGCGGACGGGGGCGTGGTGGCTGTCGAGGGACAGGGCGCCCAGCGGGGACACGTTGATCTTGGTGCCGCCGGTGAGGGACGGGCGCAGGGTCATGGTCGTGTTCATGGGGCCGACCTGGGCCCGGACGTTGCCGACGATGAGCAGGCCCAGCCAGGCGCCGACGAGGACGACCATGACGAGGCCGAGGGCGCGGGGCCAGGGGTGGGGCTGGGGGACGAGTTCGACGGTGGGGCGGGGGCGGCGGGCGCGGTACTGGCGGGTCAGGGCGTACTGGGTTCGGCGGAGGCGGTTCAGGGCTGCGACGGGGACGCGGGCCATTGGTCCCGTATGCCCAGGGGTGGGGGCAGGTATGCGGGGGAGGTCCGGGTGCGCCCCCTATCCCCAGCCGAGTTCGTGGAGGCGTTCGTCGTCGATGCCGAAGTGGTGGGCCACTTCGTGGACGACGGTGACGGCGACCTCGTGCACGACGTCCTCCCGGGTCTCGCAGTAGCGCAGGGTGGGGCCCATGTAGATCGAGATGCGGTCGGGGAGGACTCCGGCGTACCACTCGCCGCGTTCGGTGAGGGGTGTCCCTTCGTAGAGGCCCAGCAGCTCGGGGTCGGAGGGTTCGGGTTCGTCCTCGACGAAGACGGCCACGTTGTCCATGACCCGCGTCAGTTCCGGCGGGATCCGGTCCAGGGCTTCGCTCACCAGCTCTTCGAACGTGTCGCGTGTCATTTCCAGCACATGCCCATTGTCCGGGACGAACGCCGGTTCGGGGCTGTGGTCATGGTTGAAGGTCGGGGATCAGGGCGGCCGTGCGTTCCATCTGGTCGCGGTGGGCGGGCAGGTCGAGGGTGGCCAGGCGGGTGACGAGGTGCCTCGCGCCTGCGGTGACGTACTGGTTCAGGCGTTCGGTGACCTGTTCCGCGGTGCCGGTGACGACGGCCTGGATCTTCTCGAGTTCGGCCAGGGGCATGCCGTAGGTGGCGCGGGCGTAGTCGTCCGTCGCCCGGTGGGCGTGCTCCGGGTTCTCGTCGATTCGTACGGTGACGAAGAGTGCCGGGGTGATGGCGTCGGGGGTGCGGTCCGCGGCGGTCGCGGCCTGGTGGATGTCGTGCAGGCCGGTCGTGTAGTCGGCGGGGTCGGGCGGGTAGGGGAGCCAGCCGTCGTAGAGGCGGCCGGTGCGGGTGAGGGCGGTGGGGGTGGCGCCGCCGAGCCAGATGGGCGGGCCTCCGGGGCGGTACGGCCGTAGGGCGGGCGGGATGTCGGTGAAGTGGTGGAACTCACCGTGGAAGGAGTCGGCGCCCTGCCAGAGGGCTCGCCAGAGTGCGACGGTCTCGTCGAGGCGGGCGAAGCGGCGGGCCCAGGGGACTTCGGAGAGGTCGTAGAAGGGGCGTCCGAAGCGGCCGGGGTAGCCGGCGCCGACGGCGAGGGTGAGGCGGCCGCCGGAGAGGAGGTCGATGGAGGCGAGGGACTGGGCGGCCTGGACGGGGCGGCGGAGGAAGGGGAGGAGGGCGCCGGTGCCGAGGGTTGCCGTTTCGGTGGCGGGGGCCAGGGCGGCGAGCATCGTGAGGGCTTCGATGCGGGGGCTGATCAGGGAGTCGTTGACGAAGAGGGAGGTGAAGCCGAGGTGTTCGGCGGCGCGGGCGAGGGTGATGAGTTCGCGCGGGTCGTCGTCCTTGGCCCATTGGGCGGTTCCGGTCGGGAGCAGTACGCCGATGTCCATGGGGTCGATGGTGGCCGGGGGCGGGTATGGCCTCAATTCCCCGCGGGGAATGGCCGGTTGGGGTGGGGCGCCGTAGAACTGGGGCGTGGACTTCTGTCAGGTGTTGCGTGAACGGCGTACGGGATCTCGGCTGAGTCAGCTGGAGTTGGCGTCGCGGGCCGGTACCACTCAGCGGCATGTCAGTTTCGTGGAGTCGGGGCGGTCCGTGCCGGGGCGCGACCTGGTGGTGCGGCTGGCGGAGGCGCTCGAACTGCCGTTGCGGGAGCGGAACGAGCTGTTGCTGTCGGCCGGGTTCGCGCCGGTGTACGCGGAGAGCTCGCTGGACGATCCGGCGCTGGCTCCGGTGCGGGAGGCGATCGGGCACATCCTGCGGGGGCATCTGCCGTATCCGGCGCTGGTGGTGGACCGGGGCGGTGATCTCGTCGCCGCGAACAGTGCGTTCGGGGTGATCACGGAGGGGGCGGCGGCGGAGTTGCTGGGGCCGGGGGCGAATGTGTACCGGCTGGCGTTGCATCCGGAGGGGTTGGCGCCGCGGATCGTCAATCTTGCCGAGTGGGGTCGGCATGTGCTGGCCCGGCTGGGGGCGTTGCCCGCGCTGCGGGCCGAGTTGGCCGGGTATGTGCCGGAACTCGGTTCGGGGGATGGGGAGTTGGGGTTCGCGGTGCCCTTGCGGTTGCGGTCGTCGTACGGGGAGCTGCGGTTGATGACGACGGTGACGACCTTCGCGACGGCGGTGGATGTGACCCTCGCGGAGCTGAAGCTGGAGGCGTTTCTGCCGGGGGACGCGGCTACGGCCGAGGCGTTGGGGGTGGCGGCTGCCGCGGACTCGGGGACGGTGGGGGGTGGTTGGTGACGGGAGGTGTGGTGCTTGGGGGGCGTGGAGGGGGCGGTGGGGTGCTGTGGGTTCGCCCGTGGTTGGTGGGTGGGTCGGGGTCGTGGCGGTACGGCGAGCCCGCCGCCGGTTGCGCCCCTCTGGTGTTGCCACAGTTGAACGGGTGGGGACCAGCTACGCGGCGGGCTGCGCCGTACCGCCACGACCCGCTCCCGGTTCGTCGGCGGGTGCGGGCTCGTCCTCATCCCTGCCACGACGACCTCACCGGCGCGTGACGAAAGCCGTCCAGGTGGCGGGGCGCGCCGCTCGGCCGGTGGGTGAGGAGAGCCGTGCCGCCCGGCCGCTCGGTGCCGGGAGCGTGTTGCTCGGCCGGCAACGTGAGTCGTGCCCCGGCCCATGACGGGCCCAGCGTCCGCCCCCGCGTGAAGGCACCGGCGATTCCCGGCCGTTGGAGGGCCCGGAACGGGACGGGAATCCGGGTCGGGGGGCCCGGCGCGTGTCTTCCGGTGGGCGGCGGGAGTTGAGAGGGCGACTCCTTTTTCCGCCCTCGGAGGTGGCCCCGTGCGCCCCATGTACGTACCCGTCCGTCTGGCCGCCGCGGTCGCCGTCGTGGCCGCTGCCGCCGGCTGTATGAGCGTGGGCGACGACGCGGGGGGCGGGGCCAAGCCCTCGCACTCCGCGGGGCAGCACGCCGGTGACGCGCCCGACGGCGGGGCGGGGGTGCCGGGGGGCGGGATCGGGTTCGGCGGGTCGGCGGGGGACGGGAAGCACGGGCACGGGAAGCCGAAGCCGGGGGAGTCGGCCTCGGGGTCGGCGTCGCCGTCGGCGGCGGGTGCGGGTGCGGTGAGTCCGTCCGCCTCCGTGGCGCCGCGACCGGGGACGAGCGGCAAGCCTGGGGCGCCGACCAGTGCCGCGCCTCAGCCGTCCCCGTCGCGGGCCACACCGTCGTCCGATCCGGAGCCGCCGACGCCGCCGCCGTCGTCCGCCGCCCCGACCGTCGCGGAGCCCTCGTCCTCGGCCCACGAGGACCCGGCGCCGCAGCTGGTCAGCCGGGAACCGGCGCCCGCGGCCGGGTCGCCGGCCTGAGGTGCGTGTGACGCAGGTCAATCCGGGCCGGTTTGCGTTGGGGGGTGGTAGGTGCGTAAGGTGGTAGATCGTTTGATCCCATTGCCCGGCGCCACTGTAGAGCGCGCCGTGTGGCGCGTACTCTCCCTTGCCGTGGCGGACCGCATTGAGGCGGTCGATAGCGAATCACGGAGTTGACGGGCGCGTGCCGACGGATACTCCGGAAGGTTTCGCATTCGCATGTCCATTTCCAGTACTGATCACGTCGTCATGCCCGAGAACGAGAACGAGGGCACCGAGACGGCCGTAGACACCGAGACGGCCACGGACGCCGTCGCGGCGGCTCCCGAGGTGACCTTCGCGTCCCTCGGTCTGCCCGAGGGTGTCGTGCGCAAGCTCGCGCAGAACGGCGTGACCACCCCCTTCCCGATCCAGGCGGCGACCATCCCGGACGCCCTGGCCGGCAAGGACATCCTCGGCCGTGGCCGCACCGGCTCCGGCAAGACCCTCTCCTTCGGTCTGCCGCTGCTGGCGACGCTGTCCGGCGGCCGCACCGAGAAGAAGCGCCCCCGCGGCATCATCCTCACCCCGACCCGCGAGCTGGCGATGCAGGTCGCCGACGCCCTGCAGCCCTACGGCGACGTCCTCGGCCTGAAGATGAAGGTCGTCTGCGGCGGTACGTCCATGGGCAACCAGATCTACGCCCTGGAGCGCGGTGTCGACGTCCTCGTCGCCACCCCGGGCCGCCTCCGCGACATCATCAACCGCGGCGCCTGCTCGCTCGAGGACGTGCAGATCGCGGTCCTCGACGAGGCCGACCAGATGTCCGACCTGGGCTTCCTGCCCGAGGTCACCGAGCTGCTCGACCAGATCCCGGCCGGCGGCCAGCGCATGCTGTTCTCGGCGACGATGGAGAACGAGATCTCCACCCTGGTCAAGCGCTACCTCAAGGACCAGGTCACGCACGAGGTCGACAGCGCGCAGGGCAACGTCACGACGATGTCCCACCACATCCTCATCGTGAAGCCCAAGGACAAGGCGCCGGTCACCGCCGCGATCGCCTCCCGCAAGGGCCGCACGATCATCTTCGTCCGCACCCAGCTGGGCGCCGACCGCATCGCCGAGCAGCTGCGCGAGTCCGGCGTGAAGGCCGACGCGCTGCACGGCGGTATGACGCAGGGCGCCCGTACGCGGACGCTGGCGGACTTCAAGGAGGGCTACGTCAACGCGCTCGTCGCGACCGACGTCGCCGCCCGCGGTATCCACGTCGACGGCATCGACCTGGTCCTGAACGTGGACCCGGCCGGCGACCACAAGGACTACCTGCACCGCGCGGGCCGTACGGCGCGTGCCGGTCGTACGGGCACCGTGGTCTCCCTCTCGCTGCCGCACCAGCGGCGCCAGATCTTCCGGCTGATGGAGGACGCGGGCGTCGACGCCGGGCGTCACATCATCAACACCGGTACGGCCTTCGAGCCCGAGGTCGCCGAGATCACCGGCGCCCGTTCGATGACCGAGGTCCAGGCCCAGTCGGCGGGCGACGCCGCGCAGCAGGCCGAGCGTGAGGTCACCCAGCTCACCAAGGAGCTGGAGCGGGCCACGCGCCGCGCCGCCGAACTCCGCGAGGAGTCCGACCGTCTGATCGCCCGTGCCGCGCGCGAGCGGGGCGACGACCCGGAGACCGCGGTCGCCGAGGCCGCCGCGGCCGTCGTCGAGGCGGCGGCCGCCGAGCCGGTCGCCGAGGCGCCGGTGCGCGAGGAGTCGTCGTACGACCGTCCGCGCCAGCAGCGTGACGAGCGGGGCAACTACGAGCGCCGTGACCGTCGTGACGACCGTCCGTCGGGTGGCTTCCGCCGGGACGACCGCGGCGGCAACGACCGTGGCGGCGACCGTGGTGGCCGTTCTTTCGAGCGTCGTGACGAGCGTCCGTCCGGTGGTTTCCGCCGCGACGACCGTCGTGACGACCGTCGTGACGGTGACCGTGGCGGCCGTTCTTTCGACCGTCGTGACGACCGTCCCTCGGGTGGTTTCCGGCGCGACGACCGTCCCTCGGGCGGTGACCGCGGCGGGCGTTCCTTCGACCGTCGTGACGAGCGCCCCTCGGGTGGTTTCCGTCGGGACGACCGTCCGTCGGGCGGCGACCGTGGTGGCCGTTCTTTCGACCGTCGTGACGAGCGCCCCTCGGGTGGTTTCCGTCGGGACGACCGTCCCTCGGGCGGTGACCGTGGCGGCTTCCGTCGCGACGACCGTCCCGCGACGACCGGTCACCGGGGCAGCGACCGCCCGTTCAACCGTGACCGCCAGGGCGACCGCCCGGGCTTCCGCACCGGCGGCCACGACCGTCCGTCCGGCCACCGTGGCACGACCGGCACGGGTACCGGCACCGGAACCTTCGGCCGCCGTGACGACAAGCCGCGCTGGAAGCGCAACGGCTGACGTCAAGTGACGTAGCGCAGTACTGAGATGGCCCCCGCCCGGGTTCGGGCGGGGGCCATTTTTGCGCGCTCTTGGCTGTGTGTTGACTGTATGATCAGCCGACTTCCATGGGGTTCAGGTCTGTTTCCGGGGGGAAACTTTGGCTCGTCGTGTCTTCACAGGCATCGCTGTCTCGGCCGTGCTCGCGGCCGGGCTCGGCCCGCTGCTGCCGGCGCCCGCGTTCGCGGTGGGCGCGGCGCAGGAGACGGTCGTACCGGCCACGTTGCGCGGTACGAACACGTCGGCCACGCTTCTCTCGCCGTCGACCCATGGCGGCCACGACGGTGCCGGGGCGCAGGGTGTCTTCCACCGGATGGAGGGCAGCTCCGCGCTGCTGTGGACGCGCTACGCCGACGGTGAGTCGGTACGCGTGCCGGTGCGGACCGGGGTGAGTGCGCGGGCCACCGGGACCGACGTCCTCGCGTACCAGTACGCCGACGGCCGGGTCGAGTTCTGGGACGCGACCGACGGCACGACCCGGAGTGTCCAGGTCCCGGCGGACCTCGGTGTCCTCACCGCCTTCGACGATCTGGCCGTCGGCTACCGCAACATCACCGCCGAGGACGGCACCCGCAGCCGGATCATGCGGCTGCTCACCCCGGGCCCCGACGGAACCACCCGCGAGGTGACCGTCGCGGGCGGGCCCGCGGGCCTGCAACTCGGCGCGGCGGCCGGCGCGGACGCCACGAGCCTGTTCTTCCGCGCCGCGGTGGACGGACAGTCGGTGCTGGCCTCGGTGGACCGGGAGACCGGGCAGGTGCAGGGCGTGAGCGGCACGCTGCCCGTCGGGTACACCGGTGTGGCTCTCTCGCGGGATCATGTGGTCGTCTTCGCCTACGACAAGGCCAAGGTGCTGGTCCTGTCGCGCGCCGACCTGTCCGCGACCCCGGCCGAGGTCGTGCTGGAGGGCGTCAGCGACGGGCTGAACGCCACGCACGACCTGACCGTCGTAGGGGACTGGCTGGTCAACGGTGTCGGCACGGTGAGGGCCCAGCCGATCGCGGGCGGCGACTCCGTGACCCTCATGCCGGCCTCGTCCTCCGGTCTCGCGGTCGGCCGGGACGGCACCGCCGTGAAGATCGGCCGCACGACGGGCGACGACTGGGGCATCCAGCGCATCCACCCCGGCCCCGACGGCACTCCCGTGGTCACCCGGCTCCGCGCCCTCCCGAAGCCGCCGGTCCCGATCCAGGGTCTGGCCCTGGAGCAGGGGCGGTTGCTCGTCGCCGACGGGAGCCGGGTCGGTTACCGCGACGACTACGTACGGACCGTCGCCGTGACCGGCACCCCCGAGTTCGGAGCGCGCTCGTCCTTCGACGGCACCGACCTGAACCTCGGCACCTGCCCGGTGACGGAGCTCGGCTGCTCCCAGCTGTACGGCACGGCGGACGGCCGCGCCGCCTGGCTGACGAAGGACACCACGACCAGCGACCGCATCCGCGTCAACGGGCCCACCCCGTACACCTTTTGGGAGCGCACCGTCCCCGCGGGCGGGCGGATCACCGACGTCTCCGGCCGCTACCTGATCCACACGACTGCGACCGCGCAGACCGTCTACCGGATCGGCAACGACGGCACCCCGGCCCTCACCCGCACCCCCGGCGCCGCCGCCCTCTCCGGCGACACCCTGTGGACCCCGGGCACCACCCCCGGCACCCTCACGGCCTACAACCTCACCACCAAGAAAACCACCGAGACCGTCACCACCGACGCCGGCTGCGCACCCACCGAACTGCGGGCCAACGGCCGCTGGCTGTACTGGAGTTGCGCCGACGGCACGGCCGGCGTCCACGACCGTACGGCGCAGAAGTCCGTCCAAGTCCCCTCCGGCGAGGCGGAGTTGGGCGACGGATTCGTCGTCACGCACGACACACAGGCCGGGCAACTGGTCCTCACCACGTTCGCCGACGGCACCCCCGCGAGCCGGGTGATCGGCGCGCTGCCCGACACCGGAGTCTCCCAGCGCGAGGTGCGCTGGACGGTCGACGAGTCGACCGGGAACGTGGCCTACGTCGACGACCAGGAGCGCGTCCACCTCGTACCGACCGGCGTCACCCAGCAGCCGCTGCGCCTGCTGGCCCCGGTCGAGGCGGCCCCGTCCGTCCAGGCGCACGAGATCGACACCACCCAGGACACCCTGGCCACCGTGCTGCTGTCGAAGCCGTCCGCGAGCTGGCGGCTGACCGTGCGCAGCCGGGCCACCGGCAAGGTCGTGGACACCCGGGACGGCGGCGCGGCACGCGGCGAGCTGAAGATCGGCTGGGCTGCGAGCCTGGGGGCGACGCTCCTGACGAACGGGTCGTACGACTGGACGCTGTCCGTCGCACCGGCCGACGGGGTCGGTGCCCCGGTGACGGCGAGCGGCACGGTAGCGGTGCGCGGCGGTGCCCCGGCGCGCCACGACCACGTCGGCGGTGACGCCATCGGTGATCTGCTGACGCTCGACCCGTCCGGCGCGCTGACCTATCAACTGGGCACGGGCAAGGGCACGTTCGCCGGGAAGGTCAGCGGCGGCGGCTGGGCGACGAGCGTCAGGGCGGTCCCCTTCGGCGACCTGAGCGGCGACCGCTGCAACGACGTGCTGGTCCGCCTGAGCAGCGGAGCACTACGGCTGTACAGGCCGGCCTGCGACGCGGCGCTCAAGCCGTCGACGGCGTACACGTCACTGGGCACCAGCGGCTGGAACCAGTACGACGTCCTCACCTCGCCCGGTGACATCAGCGGCGACGGCCGCCCGGACCTGATCGCGCGGGCGGCCTCCTCCGGCACCGTCTACCTCTACAAGGGGACGAGCACGGGCAAGCTGGCGGCGCGGGTGAAGCTGTACGCCGACTGGAAGACGTACAAGAAGGTCGTCGGCGTCGGCGACTTGAACGGTGACGGTGTCGGCGACCTGCTCGCCCAGGACAAGGCGAACAACCTCTACCGCTACTACGGCACCGGCAGGGGGACGTTCGGGGCGCGCGTGAAGCTGTTCACGGCGTGGGGCGGGTCGTACAACGCGGTCGTCGGGGTCGGGGACATCACCGGGGACGGGAAGGCGGACCTGGTCGAGCGGGACTCGGCGGGCAACCTGTTCCGCAACGGCGGTGACGGGAAGGGGTCGTTCGGGGCGCGGGTGAAGGTCTCGGGCGGGTGGCAGGGCTACAAGGGCCTTTCCTGAACTGGCCCCCTAGGGCGTTTTTTGGCCACATCGAGTCCTTATCGATTCCTTAAGTGGCGCATGTCACGCCCCCGGCGAGGGAATCGCTGGGGGCATGACAGATGACGCCATAGCGAGTGGGCTGTCAAAGGGAGATCCCCCCGGTCTCTCCGACGAAGAACGGCTTGCCCAACTCGGCTACACGCAGGTTCTCGCCCGCCGCATGTCGGCGTTCTCCAACTACGCGGTCTCCTTCACGATCATCTCGGTCCTGTCCGGCTGCCTGACCCTCTACCTCTTCGGCATGAACACGGGCGGCCCGGCGGTCATCACCTGGGGCTGGGTCGCCGTAGGCCTGATGACGCTGTTCGTCGGCCTGTCGATGGCCGAGATCTGTTCGGCCTACCCGACGTCCGCGGGCCTGTACTTCTGGGCCCACCGCCTGGCGCCCCCGCGCACGGCGGCGGCCTGGGCGTGGTTCACGGGCTGGTTCAACGTCCTCGGCCAGGTCGCGGTGACCGCCGGCATCGACTTCGGCGCCGCGTCCTTCCTGGGCGCGTACCTGAACCTCCAGTTCGACTTCAAGGTGACACCGGGCCGTACGGTCCTCCTGTTCGCGGCGATCCTGATCCTGCACGGTCTGCTGAACACCTTCGGCGTGAAGATCGTCGCCCTCCTCAACAACGTGAGCGTGTGGTGGCACGTCCTGGGCGTCGGCGTGATCGTCGGCGCCCTGGCCTTCGTCCCCGACCACCACCAGTCGACGAGCTTCGTCTTCACGAAGTTCGTGAACAACACGGGCTGGGGCAGCGGGGTTTACGTAGTCCTGCTGGGCCTCCTGATGGCGCAGTACACCTTCACCGGCTACGACGCCTCGGCCCACATGACGGAGGAGACCCACGACGCGTCGACGGCGGGCCCGAAGGGCATCGTCCGCTCCATCTGGACGTCGTGGATAGCCGGCTTCGTCCTCCTCCTGGGCTTCACGTACGCGATCCAGTCGTACGGCGATGAGCTGGCGTCGCCGACGGGCGCGCCGCCGGCGCAGATCCTCCTCGACGCGCTGGGAGCGACGGCGGGCAAGTTGCTGTTGTTGGTGGTGATCGGGGCGCAGCTCTTCTGCGGGATGGCGTCGGTGACGGCCAACAGCCGCATGATCTACGCCTTCTCACGCGACGGCGCGCTGCCGTTCTCGCGGGTCTGGCACACGGTGAGCCCGCGCACCCGGACGCCGGTGGCGGCGGTGTGGCTGGCGGCGGCCGGAGCGCTGGTCCTGGGCCTCCCCTACCTGATCAATGTGACGGCGTACGCGGCGGTGACCTCCATCGCGGTGATCGGCCTCTACATCGCGTACGTCATCCCGACGCTGCTGCGGCTGGGCAAGGGGGACGACTTCCAGCGCGGGCCGTGGCATCTGGGCCGGTGGTCACGGCCGATCGGTGTGGTGTCGGTGGTGTGGGTGGCCGTGATCACCATCCTGTTCATGCTGCCCCAGGTCTCACCGGTCACATGGGAGTCCTTCAACTACGCGCCGGTGGCGGTACTGGTCGTGCTCGGCTTCGCGGCGGCGTGGTGGTTCGCCTCGGCCCGGGAGTGGTTCCTGAACCCGGAACATGCGCGGACCAAGGCGCGGGAGGCGGCGCGTTCCGGCGCGCCCGAACCGGTAGATCCGTAACACTCCGGACCAGCCCGGCGCCCTTCTCTTCATCCGGCGCGGCCGTGTCCCCGATACCCGATCGGAGACACGGCCACGTCCCGCTATGCTCGGGGAGGCAACATCGCGAGGACCCTTAGCTCAATTGGCAGAGCAGTGGACTTTTAATCCATTGGTTGTGGGTTCGAGTCCCACAGGGTCTACCTGTGGTGGGTGGGGGTTATGGCCCCTGACCTGCTGTGCAGCGCCTGAGTCGGCTTCAGTCGGGTCGGGCGCTGCTTCGTTTTCGAGCCTGTGCGTGAGCGATGCGTGAGCGGATGTGCCCGTGGCGGTGGTCTGCTCTGCAAGGGCGATGCGGAGCAACAGGGACGGCGGGTGGACGTCATCCCGGGTGTAGGCCCTCACACGGGCGATGAATTGGTCCTGGGCCGCTTCGGCATACGTGCCGAGGGCGTCGAAGTCCAGGACGGTGTCCGGCTCGGCGAGGGCGGCCTCGGCAGGGCCAGAGGAGGCGACTGCGGCGATGACGGGCTTCGTTCTTGCCAATGCCCTTGAGCTGCAACAGGGCGCCGCCGTCGGTGTAGTCGACGCACAGGCCGTGGACCTTCGCGGCGTTGGTCTGACGGGCACAGGTGATCGCGTTGCAGACCGGCCGGCACCTCATCGGCAACCATCCCCAGAAACAGATGGGCGAACTCCGCCTTGGCGGAACTCCTCGCGCACGGCGGGGGTATGGCGAGCATCGTCGTACACAGCTCGTCCTCGCTGATCCGTTTCATGCTCGACTAAACCCGCAGGACAGGGTGTCTTAGTGCGAGCTCCTATCGAGCCGCATTCCAATCGATCAAGATTTTTCTCTGACGCTGCGTGACGGCAGGGAGACAGAACACCGTTGACGTGCACACAGGGACTTCATGGCTTCTCTTCGGGCAAGTGGGCACAGGGGCCACTCGCCAATACAACGAAGGAAGCATGTGAGCAGACCACTCCGGAATCTCGCGATCCTCGTCTTTTCCAGTGCTGCTGCGCTGGGGCTGACGAATACGGCTTCTGCTGCACCGGAATCACTTCAGCAGCAGATCGCTTCGACCATCGCCCAATACGGTGGCACGCAAATAAGCGCCTACGAGATCTCCTGGCACGACGGAGACGTCATCATGGCCTTCCCGCTTCCCGGAGAGGAGAAGGCTCCGCCGTCAAGCGCTGCCGCGCAGGAACTGCAGCGCACGGCAGCCCAGAAGGAAGCGGCCAGGCAAGGCATCACGATCAGCTCTGTTGCGCAACCGACAGCAGCGACGGTCGGCGGATGCCCCACTGAAACTCTCGGTAACGACTGGTACTGCTTCTACCAGGACGACAACTACGGCAACAGGCGCCTGCTGTGGAATGCAGAGCACCTGTCGAACGTCTACTTCTCGGATTACGGATTCGAGGACGAAACCTCGTCCTGGGTCAACGGTGGCGGGAAGACAATCTGGGTCTACGACCAGACTGCGGGAAAGCCGCAAGGTACCGGTCCCAGACTGTGGACGGAGAATGACCACTCTCACTCCACCTATGTCGGCGACGCAAACAACGACCGCGCCAACTGGTTCCGCACCAGCTGATCCAGAACCAGTCTCACAAAAACACATTCCACCCCCCTCCGAAGGAGGATGCGTTGTTCCGCTCAGCGACCAAAATCGTGATCGCGGCGTTCCTGAGTATCGTCGCAGTGTTCAGCCTGACCTCAGCGACCAGTTGGGCCGCCGGAGCCTCGACAGCCAGCTCAACCGCCGCAGCCCCGACAAACCTGCCGGCGGCAGCCCGGGCTGATGGCAGACCCCAGATCGAGGCACTCGCCAGCGCCGATCGCGGCTTACTCCAGCAGGAGATCGACGACACGATCTCCCGTTCCGAGCCTGGCGGGGTCCAGATCAGCTCGAACGAGATCGCCTGGCGCGGTGGCAAGGTCGTAATGGTTCTGCCCCTGCCGGGCGTCAAGCAGACTCCCTCCGACAGCCCGCAGCTCCAGGCCCTCTACGCCAAGCTGGAGGGTGCTGCGCGCTCCAGTGGCGCGGCGGCCGTCCCGCCCCTGCCCGCGGCTGACTACCACGGGTGCCCGCGGGGCGATCTCGTGCGCTGGTACTGCTTCTACGAGAACCGGGACTGGAACGAAGTCATCGCGGGGCGCCGCCTGCAGTGGAGTGACCCGCACTGCGACGATTTCATCGACTTCGCGGACTGGACCTTCGTGAACAAGACCTCTTCCTGGGTCAACACCGGATTCTTGGAGGTCACCGTTTGGGACAGCCGCGTCGAGCGGATCTGGACCGAGGCCCCGAACTCCCTGTCCGCCTACGTCGGCTCCGCCCACAACGACCAGGCCCGCTACTTCGAGTCATGCGGCTGACCAAGCTCAGGAGCGATCAGTAGGCGTCTAAACGCCGGAGAAACCGCGGCCCGGGCCACACGGCATCCGCGCTATCGCCAAGGAGCCCCGGCCGTAAGTGCCTCCACGGTTCGACGCCATCGAGGAACCGCTGCTCCAGGACCGTTGGCTGCGGTCCTGGAGCAGCATTCTCTCGATCTGGGCACCAATTCACTCAGGGCCCCGTCGGCCGCTGCTCAAGGATGCGATCCGGTGTCCCACGTTCTTCCCCATACCTGCCGCTCACCGTAGGAGAGAAGCCCGGGGGGCTCCAGGTCAAGTTTCTCGGCACGCTTCACCAGAACTTCTTGGTGCGCGTTCAATTCCCCCGTCGCCGGATCAAAAATAAGAGTGAACTGCACCCCCTGGCCATCTGCCTGTGCGGAAACACCGAAAACCTCACGGCCGGATTTATCTGAGGCTATTCCTGCAAGCCTCAGGCCCTCCGCTCCTGCCAGCACACGCAGAATCGCGGCACGCAGTGACGCCTCCACAACCCCCAGGTCATAATAGATGTCCCTCACAGTCCCAAGCAGCGCCTGCGCGCTTCCACCGCTCACAGACATCAGCTGCCGTGAAAGGCTCTCAGGATTGTGAGATAAAGGCATGATGCCTTCCCATACGTCCTTGAGCGTGCTGTACTCTCCTGCCCGAACCGGGCGATCAATTACCTGCACATCGTGGAGCACCGCATCTGCTTCCCCCCAAATCCCAGCTGCGCCAGTTGAGGAAAACTCGGGAGGGTATTCTCTACGCACGAGGCGGCCCGATCCATCCGAGTTACGCCAACGCTCTATCGTCGTGGGAAACCAGGCGCTCGCAGCCACACCGCCGATCACCCGAGTCGTTAGATTCAGTCCAATGTCTCTGGTATAGATATACGGGCCGCCGAAAGGTGGGTCGTGAAGTTGCGCCACACTCTCAGAGATGCCCGTCATGAATTCAACCCTGCCGAAGTCGAGCCGCTCAAACGACAACATCAATTCCCCGCCCCACGTCGGTGGATCAAGCATGAATATTTTGCCACATTTTATGTGATGTCCGGGCCGTATGGGTATCCGCGAACCGAATACGGATTGATCCACGGCGAACTCAGGCCGAGCCGCATCCTGGTCGATGCCTCCGGGCACGGCAGTCCCCTGTTTCCGAAGTCCTTCGACATTCACGAACTGGCTGATCGACAGCTGACGACAGAACAGGTCGACGATCCCACGTCCTTGGTCACTCTGATGCGGACGAATCGGTGGCTGCCGGACGAGACCGGGGGATCAGCTTCGCCGCCTTCTCGGCGATCTCACGGTCCAGTTCAGGGAGCAGGCTCGTGTACGTGTCCGAGGTCAGCGTGATGGTGGAGTGCCGCAGCGTCTCCTTCACCGTGTGGATGTCGCCACCGCCTCCGTGCGTGAGCGTCGCGGTGACGTGGCGGAGGTCCCGCAGTGTGATGGGCGGCAGGTCGGTCGTGGCGAGGATGCGGCGGAAGGTCTCGGAGACCGTGCCGGGATGGAGCCACGAGCCGTCTTCCTTCGTGAAGACCTTGCCGGTGTCCTGCCAGGCATCGCCCCACTGCGCACGTGTCTTGTCCTGGCGGGCTTTGTGGTCGCGCAGTTCGGAGATGGTCGTGCTGTCGAGCGCGATCGTGTTCGCGCTGCCGTCCGTCTTGGGCTCGGACTCGTAGGGGTCGCAGCCGTCCACCACGATCTCCTTGGCCCGAACCTCAACGCCTGGACCCAGCCGGAGACCTCCGGCGGAATCCAGTTCCAGCTGGTCCAACGGGACGCGGTCTAGCACGACCGCAAGGGCGCCAGGGAGCCCGCTCAGGCGCTCCCTGGCTGCCTCGCAGGGTCAACACCCCTGCTGCAGGCCCGGGTTGCGGGCTGTACATACTAGTAGTTACATTCACGGGTGTGGATTCCTTGAAGACGTCTGTTGCAATCGATCCGGCCCTGGCCGGGGAGCGGCACGGCCTGTCCGGACTACGGGGGAGACGGCCGGGCTGGATGCTGGCCTCCCTGCTCGGAGGCATGTTCCTCGGGAACGTCGACATCGCGGTGGTCAATGTCGCGATCCCCTCGATCCGCGACCACCTGCGCGCGTCCGGCGGCCAGCTGGAGCTCATCGTTTCGGGGTACACGCTGGCGTACGCCATGCTGCTGATCACCGGTGCGCGGCTGGGCGAGATACGCGGCCGGCGTTGGACATACCTGGTCGGACTCGCCGTCTTCACCCTGTCCTCGTTGGCCTGCGGCCTCGCCCCCGGCAGCGCCGCTCTGGTGGGGGCCCGCGTGGTGCAGGGCGTCGGTGCGGCGCTGATGGTCTCCCAGGTTCTGACGAGCATTCAGGTGCATTTCGACGGCTCCGCGCGCCGTCGGGCTCTGGGCGCGTACACCGGTGTCCTCGGGGCGAGTTCCGTCATCGGCCAGGCATTGGGCGGGGTCCTGGTGGCCGCCGACATCATGGGTACCGGATGGCGGCCCATCTTCCTGGTCAACGTGCCGATCGGCGCCGTCCTGATGGCCACCTCGTACGTGTTCCTGCCGGACGACGAGACCTTGGAACAGAAGAAGCTGGACGCGCTCGGGGTCGCGCTGCTGTCGCTCGGGCTGTTTCTGCTGGTGACCCCGCTGATACTCGGTCCGGATGCCGGCTGGCCGCTGTGGACCTGGCTGTGTCTCGCCGCCTCGCTGCCGGTGTTCGCTCTGTTCGCCAGGTGGGAACGCGGCATCGCGCGGCGCGCGGGCGACCCGCTGATGAACGTCGCGCTGCTCGCCCGCAAGCATGTCGCCCTGGCGCTGGTCTCCCAAGCCGCCACCCGGGCTGGCTACTTCGCGCTTCTCTTCGTCCTTGCGCTCTTTCTGCAGCAGGGGCTCGGCAAGAGCGCGGTCTACTCCGGCCTGATCCCCATCGCGTGGGTGGCGACGTTCGCCCTGGTCGGTCCGATCCTCGGTCGGGCCGGGGCACGCGTCAGGATGCTCGCGGCCCCGGTCGGCGGTCTGCTGATGACGGTCTCGTTCGCCGCGGTGGCGGCCGGGGCGCACAGCACCGGCTGGCTGATCGCCCTCCTGGGCGTCGGCGGCATCGGCTACGGCGCGGCGTTCAGCGGGACTCTGGCCCACCTGACCGAATCCGTCGAGGCCCGCTACGCGCCGGACGTGAGCGGTCTGTTCAACACGACGCTGCAGATCGGCGGAACCCTCGGGGTGGCTGTCTTCGGCACCGTCTACCTGGACCTCGTCGCACGGGGCAGGGCACCGTCGGCCGCGTTCAGCACGACCAACGCCGTCCTGGCCGCCGTGTCGGTCGCCGCCTCCGCGCTGATCCTCTTCGCCGAAAGGGCCACACCTGGCGCGACCCGGCTCGAAGACACCGATCAGTGAACTGCGCTGATCCGGAAGGGGCCTCGAGGGCGCGGCTTCCAGCTGTCAGAAGGCAACAACCGACCTACGACACGAATGATCATGAAGGAGTTCAAGCCATGGACGTGAACCGCCACCCCGGAGACGCGATCAAGGGACCGGAGGACCGATTCTCCGGCGACGTGTGGCTGTGGCCACGGATCGGCGCGACCGTCAACGCCGAAGTCCGCAATGTGCTGTTCACGCCCGGATCTCGTAGCGCCTGGCATCGGCACCCCGCGGGCCAGGTGCTGCACGTCACGGAAGGTGTGGGCCTCGTACAGTCCCGGGACGGCGAACGCCAGGAGATCAGGGCCGGTGACACGGTGATCTGCCACCCGGGCGAGGAGCACTGGCACGGTGCGGCACCGGGCACTTTCATGACCCACATCGCCGTCACCGACGGCCCGACCGATTGGAAGGATCACGTGACGGACGAGGAGTACGACGCCTGAAATCCCGTATACGCGTCCCGGTCGGACGGCCGGGACGCCGGGTGCGGATGCCGACCGGAGATGACTGAAATGCGACCCACGTAGTTCCGTAAGTGTCCGTGAACTTCGCTCACCTTGTGGGGGCCGGGCCGGATACCGCCGGGGTGCGGATGCAAGGTCTACTGGAAACTTCCCCTGAGATTCCATGGAGAGAGCGGTCAGGTGCATCCACTATCGCGGGATGCGGGGCCATTCAACGGTACTGAGAGCGCTTTCGCGGCACTGCATATCCTGCTGTCCATGAGCATCGAGCTGCACCACCTGCGCGGGTTCTTGGCCTTGGCGGACGAGAAGCACTTCACTCGGGCGGCGAAGCGCATGAACGTGTCCCAGCCGACACTCAGTCGCAACATCCGAAGGCTGGAGGAACTGCTCGGGCGACGCCTGCTCGAACGGACCACGCGCCAAGTGGCCCTCACGCCGGCCGGCGAGCATCTCTACGACCAACTCCGCATCCTGATACCCCAGTTGGAGTCCGCACTGCATCCCGAACCTGGTGGCGACACCTTTCGGGTGGGATTCGCCTGGGGCTTCCCCACGGGTTGGCCGCAGGAAGTCATCGCGGGTTTCGAGGAGGAGACCGGCATGTCGGTTCACGTGCACCGGCACGATGCCACGCTCGCAGGAGTGGACCGCGGTGACGCCGACCTGGCGATCCTGCGAGGCCGGACAGAGGCGCCCCACATGGAGGTCGTCACACTGCTGCACGAACGAAGGGTCGCGGCCGTCTCCACGCGCTCGGAGCTCGCCGGGAGGGAGGAGATCCGCTGGCGGGAGATCGCCGACCAGCAACTCGTCATCAACGAGGTGAGTGGGACGACGAACCTGGCCGAATGGCCCGCGGACTGCCGGCCCGGAGTCTCCGTCGTCTGCCGCAATTTCGACGAGTGGTTGGAGGCCATCGCCTCGAACAAAGGAGTAGGCGTAGTGCCCGAATTCGTCGGGCGGCAGCATATCCATTCCTTCGTGTCTTTTCTTGACATTCCGGACGCACCGCGCGTGCCACTCAACCTGGTCTACCCCCGACTCGGTGGACACCCTTTGATACCGCGTTTCATCGCCATGGCGCGGGCCGCCGTCGGCGGATCGGCAGCGGCCGGCGCCAGGACGGGCTGAGCGGGAGATCTACGGTCCTCACGGTGAGGCCGCGTGCCAGGAAGACGAAGGCGTCGCGAAGTTCGGCCGTGTGGCGTGCCTGCTACCGGTCGGCCGCGAGGAAGTCCTCCAGGATCTCGGCGAACCGCGCCGGCTGTTCCTCGGCCGGGTAGTGGCCGCAGTCGTCGAGGACGACCCCCGTGACGTCGTCGGCCGCCAGCCGCATCGTCTGGGCGGCATTCTCGCCGCTCCACAGCGCGCCGCCGGCGGCGAGCACCGGGAGTGTCAGCCGGGTCCTGCTGCGCTGCTCGTTCTGCGCGATCGTCTCGTCCAGCGCCCGGTAGTACGCGAAGCTCGCCCGCAGCGCGCGAGGATCCGCGGTGATCGCGTCGACGTAGGCGTCGACGGCGTACGCGGGGATCGCGGTCGGCGTGGCGGCCTTGGTGGCGAACTGCCAGCCGAAGAAGAGCCGTTCCCGTCCCCGGACCAGTTCCTCGTTGAGGTCGTCGAGCCGGTTGAAGCCGAACTGCCAGAGCCGCTGGTTGGCCGCGGCCGGGCCGAAGAACGGCGGGGACGGCGTGAGACCGGGGATCACCGCTTCGACGATGGCGAGCCGGCCCACCCGCTCGGGGTGATCGGCGGCGAGGGCGTAGCTGGTCCACGTACCGATGTCGTGGCCGACCACGTCGAACCGGTCGTGCCCGAGCGCGGCCATCAACGCGACCAGGTCGGCGGCCAGCGTGCCGGCGTCGTACCCGTCGTCGGGCTTGTCGGAGAGCCCGGCGCCGCGCGAGTCGACGGCGACGACGGTGTGCCGGCTGGCGAGCGTGGGCATCACCTCCCGCCAGGCGTACCAGGTCTGGGGCCACCCGCCGATCAGGAGCAGGGGCGGGCCGTCCCCACCGGTGACGGCGTGCAGGCGCAGTCCGTTCACCTCCACGTGGCGGCTGGTGAAGACGTCGAGGAATCCGTCGGGCAGCCGTAGCGAACTCAGGCTTGTCATGCCGGGGACCCTACCCATCTTTGAACGATCGGTACAAGATGTGTAGGCTGACGGACCATGGCAGGCCGCAAGCAGTTCGACGTGGACGAGGCGCTACGACGTGCGATGCACGTCTTCTGGCGCTGGGGTTATTCGGAGGCCTCGATCGATCGCCTGACCGAGGGCACGGGCCTGGGCCGGGGCTCGCTCTACGGCACCTTCGGCGACAAGAGCGCCCTCTTCCGGAAAAGCCTCCAGCGGTACGCGCAGACCTACCAACCGCTGTACGAGCAGGCACTGTCCGGCCCCCACCCGAGCCCGAGCGCCGTTGTGGCCGCCTACCTGCAGGTCGCCCTGAACCGCATCGCCGACCCGACGGTCCCGGACGGCTGCCTGCTCACGGTGTCGGCAACGCAGTTCCCGGCGCTCGACGCGGAGGGCCGGGCGATGGTCCGCGCCACGATCGACGGTCTGCGGGCGAGGCTGGAGCAGGCGTTGCTGGCGGCGGGGGCCGGTGAGCGGGAGGCGGCGGAGCTGGCGTTGTGCACGCTGGCGACGAACAAGTCCCTGGCGGTGCTGAGCCGAGCCGGCTTCTCGGGCGAGGACCTGGCAACCGTCGCGGCGGCCGCCGCCAAAAATGCCGAGGCTGTGCCGAATGGACCGGCCGAACCGTCGGGGCCGCGATAGGCGCGAACGCGAGACCTTGGTGGGAGTGACGGCAATGACTGCCTGAGTGACAGGGGACGGAGACCGTCACACCGGCAGTGCGGTGTGACGACTCACGGTGCCGCGCGGGCTTTCTGCTCGTGGGTGGGCTGCCCGAGTCCTCCCTCAAGGGTGAGGTCACGGGGCGGAAGACTGCCGGTCGCTCTGGCGTCCCTCTCGCGTCAGCCGTTCCTGGAGTCGTCGGTGGGCGAACTCGGTGAAGGGCACGCTCGCCATCAGCCGGCAGTCGGCGGCGCCGATCCGGCCGATGCGCAGCAGTCCTTCCCGTTCCGCCTCCGCACCGACGCCGGGGAAGTGCCGGCCGTTGTCATCGCCCACGTCCGGTACCTCCACCCAGACCCGCTCACCGGCCACGACGTACGGGAACCGCCGCAGTTTGCGCCGGTGGTTCGGGATCAGCGACTCGGCGTAGTGCAGGAAGGAGTTGCGGTCGTGGCCCACACCGAGCAGCAGGATGTAGGCGCCGAGGGCGTGCAGCCGGTCGAACGGTGAGTCACGTCCCACCGCGTACGCGAACGGCTGCCGCTCGGTGATCTCCCGCGCCTGGGCGCCGACGGCCGCGACGGACGCCTGCGGGTGCGCACTGCGCAGCCGGTCCGGATCAGCGAGCAGGGCGGTGGGCAACGCGCCCATGAGGGTGGGCAACCCGTCGTGGAACAGGGGGACGGCCGCTCGGTCCGCGTCGACGTCCGCTCCCGCGTCGGGCCCGGCGCCCGGGTGCGGATCGCGCACCGCGTCCCCGGTGAACGCGGGCACGACCACGGTGCCCTCCGGGCCGAGGTGGTCGCGCAGCGCGCCCAGGACCGTCGCGGCGCCGCCGTCTACGTGGCCGAAAGCGGACAGGGAAGCGTGCGCGATCACCACCGCCGCGCTGGGCAGGCCGAGTTCCTCGAACCCGGCGCGCAGATCCTTGCCGGTGACGACCGGCTGCTCGCCGTGACGGACGGTGTTCTGGGTCATGCGGCGCTCCTCGACGGGACAGCCCGGGCCGGTGCGACGGGGTCGAACGGTGCGAGCCGCTCGGGTTCGGCGGCGGGAAGGACGAAACCGGCCATGCCGGTGGTGACCAGTGCCATGATCACCATCATGGTGAACATGGACTGATCGAGGACGCCCAGGGTCACTCCGGCGTTCAGAATGACCAGTTCGGTCAGACCCCGGGTGTTCATCAGGAAGCCCAGCAGCCGGGAGTCCCGCCGCGAGAGCCCGATCAGCCGCCCGGAGACATAGGCGGCGGCCATCTTGCCGAGGCAGGCCACGGCGAGGATCCCGGCGAGTTCGAGCAGGGCACCGCCGGCGATCCGGGTGATGTCGACGGAGAGACCGGTGGTGACGAAGAAGACGGGCATGAGCAGCGTGGTGACCTGCCGTACCGGGGCGCCGATCCGCTCGCTCAGTTCGTGCCCGAGGTCGCGGGGCATGATCAGGCCGAAGGCGAAGGCGCCGAAGATGCCGTCCAGGCCGATCGCGGCGGCGGCGTAGCCGGAGGCGAGCACACCGGCCGCGAGCACCGGCAGGACGTGCCCGAGCAGCCGGCCGTCGCGCGGGCGGAGCAGACGGCGCAGCAGCGGCCGTACGACCAGGATCAGGACCGCAGCGTGTACGGCGC
Organism: Streptomyces xylophagus; assembly: GCF_000716435.1. Lineage (GTDB taxonomy): Bacteria > Actinomycetota > Actinomycetes > Streptomycetales > Streptomycetaceae > Streptomyces > Streptomyces xylophagus. The sequence continues at coordinate 46,206 of NZ_JNWO01000029.1, read as the reverse complement.
TCAGCGCCGCGACCTGGACCAGCCGCCCGGGACCTCCCGCTGCGGCTATCACCGACACGACGACGAGCAGGCACCAGGCGATCAGGTCGCCCACTGCGGCGGAGGCCAGGGCGAGCGCGCCCACGCGCTTCTTGCGCAGCCCGCAGTCCGTGACGATCCGGGCGAGCACCGGGAACGCGGTGATGGCCATGGCCGCGCCGACGAAGAGCACGAAGGCGAGCGAGTCGACCCGGTGGCCGCCGACCTCCGCATGACGGGCGTACAGCCAGTAGGCGAGGGCGACGCTCCCGGAGCAGAGCGTCGGGATTCAGCCGGCCCGGCGGGAGCGGGCGGCTGTCGTGGGCGGCACGCCGAGGTGTTCCAGCAGGAGGCCTTCCCGGGTGGACCAGGGGCAGATCTCGACGCTCTTCGCTCCGCAGGCTTCCATGAGGGTTTGAGCGATCAGGGCGCCGGCCAGGGACTGTTCGGCGCGGTGTCGGGAGATGCCTGGCAGGTTGCCGCGGCGGGACGGCTTCGCCGCGGCCAACAGGGCGACCGCAGCGCGTACTTGGGGCAGGGTGAGCTGTCGTCCGCGTCGCGGCGCTTTGCCCCGGGCCGCGGCGAGCCTGGCGAGCTGCTCGAAGGTTTTGGAGCAGGCCAGCACCCGCACGCCCGATTCGGCCTGCGGCAGGTCGGGGACGGCTTCCAGGGACCGGCGCAGGTACTTCCGGATCTCGGCCAGGCGGCGTGAGGGCGGTGCCGTGTTGCCGGGCAGCCAGTCCCGGGTGATCCTGCGCGCGCCGAGCGGCAGAGAGAGGACGGTGTGGGGCTGGTCTCCGGTGCCGGAGGCGATCTCCAGGGTGCCGCCGCCGATGTCCAGGACGAGCAGGGGCCTGGTCACCGGGCCGGCCCACTGGCGGGCGGCCACGTAGGCCAGCCGTGCCTCCTCCTCGCCGGTCAGCACGCGCAGGTGGGTGCCCGTGGTGCGGGCCACGTGCGCGATGATCGCGTCCCGGTTGGGCGCGTCCCGGATGACGGAGGTGGCGAACGCGAACACTTCCGGGCCGCGCGGACGCGGGTTCGCGGCGACGGTCTCGGCCACCGCCCGCTCGACGCTTCTCACGCCGGCCCGGTCGAGCCGTCCCTTGTGGTCGAGGGTCTCGTGCAGTCTCAGCCGCACCTTGCGGGAGAACACCGGCTCCAGCACCGCACCCGGGCTTCGCCGTACGACCGTCAGCAGAGCACTGTGGCACCCGACATCGAGCACACCTGCCTGCCGCACTCCATCGCCTCCCCTGATCCCGTGTTCGACACGACCGGCTTCTTCCCCCCTCGCCCGTCCTCCGACAGCGCGGACGACGGCGTGACGGGGATTCCGGCCCAGCTGGCCAGCATATCGTCACCAGTTGTGCACCCTCCGGTCCGTCCACGGAGCGGCAGCCCGATCGCGAGCGGGTGCCGGCATCTGCCGCGGTGGCCGGGCGGCAATCCGCACGGCGGTGATCATGGTCCCGCCGCACCCTCGGACACCTCCGGGGAGGAGGCCCGCGATCTCCTCCCCGGAGGTGTCAGGCGCCGGCCCGGACGTCCACCTGGTCGGTGTAGAAGGCGACGTGGCCGGCGATCTCCGCGACGGCGTCGTACGGCTCGGCGTAGAACCAGACGGCGTCGGCCCGCGTGCCGTCGGTGAGGGCGAGGCCGTAGTACGACGCGTCGCCCTTGTACGGGCAGTACGTCCTGGTGGCGCTGTCCGTGAGCAGCGTCCGGTCGACGTCGTCGAGCGGGATGTACTGCACCGGCGGGTAGTCGGCCTCGCGCAGGGTCAGGGCCCGCGTGGTGTCGGCGACGACGTGCGTGCCGACGCGGGCCACCACGCGCACGCCGGTGGCCTCGATGGTGATGGGGTGCTCGGGTCCGGGGATCTTGGGTTCCCGTGCCGTCATGGTCATCTCCCTTTGCCTCGTGGGTGGTTCAGCCGGCGATGAGGTCGAACTCGTTGCCCTCGACATCGGCGAACGTGGTCCACCGGGCGCCGCCGCGCACGACTTCGTGGAGCTTGGTCGCCCCGAGCGCGAGCAGACGTTCACTCTCGCCCTCGTAGTCGCCGGTGATCAGATCCGGGTGGAACCGGTTCTTGACGCTCTTGGCCTCGGGCACCTTGTGGAAGGCCAGGCGCGGTCCGCCGACGGGATCGCCGGCCTCTACGACCGCATCGTGCTCGTCGGCACCGTCGGCGACCTTTCGGTCCAGGACGGCAGCCCAGAACCGCGCGGCGCGTGCGGCGTCGGCGGCGTCGAAGGACACGCCGAAGAAGGTCGTGCTCATGCTTCGCTCCTCGCTCTCATGAATTGATTAGACCAGTCTGTCTTTTCCGTGTCTCCACCGTAGGCCCCGCCTTCAGTGCACGTCAAACGCTATTGGAGCGAGGTTGATGGCTCGGATCTTTCGCGTTTGAGTTGACGAGACCAGACCGGTCTGTTTAGCTGAACCGCAGAAGCAGACAGACCGGTCTAACTACTTGGCAGGAGATACGACCATGACCGAGACACGCACAGCCCTGGTCACAGGTGCGACGTCCGGGATCGGCCGGGCCGCGGCGCTGAAGCTCGCCCGGGACGGGTTCCGGGTGCTGGTCCACGGCCGTGACGCCGAGCGCGGGGCCGGGGTGGTCAAGGAGATCGAGGGGGCCGGCGGCAGCGCCGAGTTCCTCGCCGCCGACCTCACCGACGTCCGCGCGATCATGCAACTGGGGGCCGCGGCCAAGGGCGTCGACGTCCTCGTCAACAACGCGGGGTTCTCCTGGTTCGGGCCCACCGCCGACCTGGAGCCCGACACGTTCGACGCGCTGTTCGACGCCAACGTGCGCAGCGCCTACTACCTCACCGCCGTCATCGCGCCGGCGATGGCCGAGCGCGGCGCGGGCGTCGTGATCAACCTGGGCAGCATGGCCGGGCAGATCGGCCTGGCCGGCGGCGCCGCCTACAGCGCCACCAAGGCCGCGCTCACCTCACTGACCCGTTCCTGGGCCGCCGAGTACAGCCCGCGAGGCGTGCGGATCAACACCATCGCCCCCGGGCCGGTCCACACCGGCGGCTCCGACAGGGAGAGCATCACGGCCCTGGGCACGACCACGCTCCTGGCCCGCGCGGCGGAGGCCGAGGAGATCGCCGACGTCATCGCGTTTCTGGCCTCGCCGGCCGCCCGGTACGTCACCGGCGCCGTCGTCCCCGCCGACGGCGGACGCACCGCCGTCTGACCCCCACCCCACCTGCAGACACCCACCACACCTGCAGAACTCCACCACCCCACCACACCTACAGAAACCGAGCACAGCAATGGACAACCCCGTCGTACTGATCACCGGTGGACTCACCGGCATCGGCCGCGCGGCCGCCGTCGCCTTCGCCAAGCAGGGCGCGAACGTCGTCGTCGCCGGCCGGCGCGACGAGGCCGGCAAGGCGCTGGTCGAGGAACTGCGCGGGCTCGGCTCGTGGGCCGAGTTCGTCAACGCCGACGTCCGCGACGAGGACGACGTACGCGCCATGGTCGACGACACCGTCACCCGGTTCGGCCGTCTCGACATCGCGGTGAACAACGCCGGCACCGAAGGCCGGCCCAGCCCGATCACCGACCAGAGCGCGGAGACGTACAACGCGACGTTCGACACGAACGTCCTCGGCGTGCTCCTGAGCATGAAGCACCAGGTGCGCGTCATGAAGGAGCAGGGCAGCGGCAGCATCGTCAACATCTCCTCGACCTACGGCCACGAGGGCGCGGCCGGTGCCTCCGTCTACGTCGGCAGCAAGCACGCCGTCGAGGGCATCACCAAGTCGGTGGCCCTGGAGGTCGCCGCCTCGGGAATCCGCGTCAACGGCGTGGCCCCCGGCCCGACGGACACCGGCATGCTGACCCGTTTCACCGGCACGCCGGAGAACAAGGCGGCCCTGGTGAGCGAGGTCCCGCTAGCCCGCCTCGGCCTCTCGGAGGAGGTCGCCGCCGCGATCGTGTTCATCGCGTCGGACGAGGCGTCGTTCATCACCGGTCACATCCTCAACGCCGACGGCGGCCACAGCGCCAACTGATCCAGGAGCAGCGCCACCATGGACGATCACTACACGCACGACACCGCCCCCACCCGGTTCGTCGAGGCCGGCGGCATCCGTTTCGCCTACCGTCGCTTCGGCAACATGGACGACTGCCGGACGCCGGTCGTGTTCTTCCAGCACTTCATCGGCAACCTGGACGACCACGACCCGGCGATCAGTGACGGCCTCGCCACCGACCGCGAGGTCATCCTGTTCAACAACACCGGCGTCGCCTCCACCAGCGGGGTCGTCCCGGACACCATCGAGCAGATGGCCACCGACGCGGGCATCTTCATCGACGCCCTCGGGCTGACGAGGGCGGACCTGATCGGCCACTCCATGGGCGGCCTGGTCGCACAGCAAGTCGCCATCCAGCGCCCGGACTTGACCCGCAGGCTGGTCCTGGTCGGCACCGGCCCGCGCGGCGGGGTGGGCATCGGCGAGACTCCGGCGGAGACCGCCGCCCTGTTCACCGTCAAGCTGTCCCGGCAGGAGGACATGTGGCTGCCGGTCCTGTTCGCCCCGACGGTGACCAGCCAGAAACTGGGCCGTGCCTACGTCGAGCGGATCGTGGCCCGCAAGGACCGCGACGCCTCCCCGTTCGGCGAGCAGGTCTACGCCGGCCAGGGCACCGCCATCCACACCTACGGCGCCACGAAGGACCCCGCCTACGCGGTCCTGAAGAACATCACGATCCCGGTCCTGGTGGTCAACGGCACCGACGACATCATCATCCCCACGATCAACTCGTACATCCTCCAGCAGTTCCTCCCGGACGCCGAGTTGATCCTCTACCCGGACGCCAACCACGGCGCCCACTTCCAGTACCCCGAGCGGTTCGTCACCCACACCAAGCTCTTCCTCGACCGGCAGTGCGAGTAGTACGGGGAGTACGGGAAGACAGGTCTGTCTGGCTTTGTTGGAGGGGGTGGGGGACGAATGAGCCCCTGCGGCGAGCCGTAGACTGGACCGCCAGTCTGAAAGAAGGAAGTGACCATGTCCACCAAGGCCAGCGCCTCGAAGCCGTCCGTGCGTGAGCGTCTGCTGGCCGCCGCCGACGAGCTGTTCTACAGCGAGGGCGTGCAGACGGTGGGCATCGACCGCATCGTGCAGAAGGCCGGAGTGGCCAAGGCGTCGCTCTACAACCTGTTCGGCAGCAAGGAGGAGCTGGTGCAGGCATACCTCGATGCCCGCCACGCCAGCACCCGTGAGCAGATCGAGCGCGTCCTGACCCGGTTCCGGACGCCACGCGAGCGGCTGCTGGGCGTCTTCGACGGGCAGGGCCAGCTGTTCACCGAGCCCGGCTTCAACGGCTGTGCGCACATGGCGGCCAGCGCGGAGGTACGGCCCGGCAGCCCTGTCGAGGGTGCCGCCGACCGGTACCGGCTCTGGGTACGGACCCTGTTCACGGACCTGGCCCGCGAGGCCGGCGTCGCCGATCCCGAAGAGCTGGCACGGCAGCTCCATCTGCTGTACGACGGCGCCGGGATCTCGGCACGGATGGACCGCGACCCGTCGGCGGCGACGACCGCCCGCGCGGCAGCCGCCGCCCTGTTCGACGCGGCGGTCAAGGACAGAAACGCTCCCTGACCCGCTACGCAGCGCCTGAGTCGACTTCGGTCGGTCGGGCGCTGTTCTGGTCTCGGGGCTTGGTGGCGCGGATGACGGCCGAGTGCATGCCGTCCGCGACGGGGTGGGCCGGGGTGATGGCGATGCCGGTGAAACCGGCGGCTTCGAGGCCGGTGCGGTACTCCGCGAAGGACAGCGCACCGGCGATGCAGCCGACGTAGTCACCGCGCTGCGCGCGCTGTTCGGGGGTGAGCGTGTCGTCGGCGACGACGTCGGAGACGCCGATACGGCCGCCGGGCCGGAGGACGCGGAAGGTCTCGGTGAAGACGGCGGGCTTGTCGACGGACAGGTTGATCACGCAGTTCGAGATGACCACGTCGACGGTGTTCGCGGGCAGCGGGATCGCCTCGATGGTGCCCTTGAGGAACTCCACGTTGGTGGCGCCCGCCCTCTCGGCGTTGCCCAGGGCGAGGGCGAGCATCTCCTCCGTCATGTCCAGCCCGTACGCCTTGCCGGTCGGGCCGACGCGGCGTGCGGAGAGCAGGACGTCGATGCCGCCGCCGGAACCGAGGTCCAGGACGCGTTCGCCCTCGCGGAGTTCGGCTACGGCGGTGGGGTTGCCGCAGCCGAGGGAGGCGGCGACCGCTTCGGTGGGGAGGCTGTCGCGTTCGGCGGTGGGGTAGAGCGCGGAGCCGAAGTTCTCGTCGGTCTCGGTTTCGGTCTCGATCTCGACGGGCTCGGGGCCGCAGCAGGCGGTGCCGCCCTCGGTGACCTTCAGGGCTGCGGAGGCGTACCGCCGGCGGACGGTTTCACGCAGGTCGGTGGGCTCGGTGGACTGTTCGCTCATGGCTGGATCCACTCCTAACTGCCTGTATTGACGTTCGTTGATGCAACCTTGCGCCTTGGATCGAGAGACGTCAATATAGAAGGGTGTCGAAACAAGAGCTTGAGGTGATCGCGATCGGCCAGGACGCCTCGTGCTGCCCCGGTCTGGCCTCCGCGCCCCTGGACGACGAATGTGCCACGGAGCTGGCGAAGGTGTTCAAGGCGCTGGGCGATCCGGTGCGGCTGCGTCTGCTGTCGATGATCGCCTCGCGGGAGGGCGGCGAGGTCTGCGTGTGCGAGATGACGCCGGCCTTCGACCTGTCCCAGCCGACGATCTCCCACCACCTCAAGCTGCTGCGGCAGGCCGGTCTGATCGACTGCGAACGCCGTGGGACGTGGGTGTACTACTGGGCGCTGCCCGGGGTTCTGGACAAGCTCGCCGCGTTCCTGACGACGCCGCAGGCCGTCACGGAAGTGACCGCGTGACGGCCTCCCTCGCTCGCCGTGCCGTCGCCGAGGCGGTCGGGACCGGGCTGCTGGTGACCGTGGTCGTGGGCTCCGGCATCCAGGCGACCGAGCTGTCCCACGACGTCGGCGTGCAGTTGCTGGCCAACTCCCTGGCCACCGTCCTCGGCCTGGGTGTGCTGATCACGCTGCTGGGGCCGGTTTCCGGCGCGCACTTCAACCCCGCCGTGACGCTGGCCACTTGGGTGACCGGCCGTCGTAGCGGAACCGGGCCGAGCCTGCGGGAGGTCGCCGCGTACGTACCCGCGCAGGTTGCCGGGGCGATCGCGGGCGCGGTGCTGGCCGACGCCATGTTCGCCGAGCCGCTGGTGGAGTTCTCCACCCACGACCGTTCCGCCGGGCACCTGTTGCTGGGTGAGGTCGTCGCCACGGGTGGGCTGGTCCTGCTCGTGCTGGGGCTGGAGCGCGTCGGCCGCGCCGCGCTCGCCCCGGCAGCCGTGGCCTCCTACGTCGGGGCCGCCTACTGGTTCACGTCCTCGACCTCCTTCGCGAATCCCGCCGTCACCGTCGGCCGCGCCTTCACCGACACCTTCGCCGGGATCGCGCCCGCCTCCGTCGCCCCGTTCGTCGGGGCACAACTGCTGGGCGCCGTAGCCGGGTTGGGGGCCGTGGCAGTCGTGTACGGACGTCCTGCCCGCACCGCGGCCGTCGTCGTCGCCCCGCACGGCGAGCCCGAACTCGCCTCCCCCTGACCGGACTTCAGCCTCCAAGGACACCCGCCATGACTTCCGCCGCCCCGCGCCCCTCCGTGTTGTTCGTCTGCGTCCACAACGCCGGCCGCTCCCAGATGGGCGCGGCCTTCCTCACCCGTCTCGCCGGTGACCGGGTCGAGGTCCGGTCGGCGGGCTCCGCTCCCGCCGACACGGTCAACCCGGCGGTGGTCGAGGCCATGGCGGAGGTGGGGATCGATATCTCCGCCGAGACGCCGAAGGTGCTCACCGTCGAGGCCGTGCGGTCCTCGGACGTCGTGATCACGATGGGCTGCGGGGACGCCTGCCCCGTCTTCCCGGGCAAGCGGTACCTGGACTGGCAACTCGACGACCCGGCGGGGCAAGGGGTGGACGCCGTGCGGCCCGTCCGGGAGGAGATCGAGCGGCGGGTACGAGGTCTGCTGGGCGAGCTCGGAATTCCGGCGGCGTCGGCCTGATCCAAGGGGAGCGGGGTCGGCTCACGCCGTGTCTTCTTCACCGCGCGGGTGGCGCCGCCGCCGTCCGATCCGGGGTCCGCGTGCCGAAGGGCCGCCGTGGACCACGTAGTACGATCCGCGCAGAACTTGACCTGAGGGTTTCGCCCCGGCCGCCGTCCCGCGGCCGGGGCCTCATCGTGTGTCCGGGGGGACCTGCGTGAAGACGAGGCGTTTCTCGCTGCTGACCGCGGCGGCGACGGTGCTGGGGCTGACGGGGGTGATCGTCCCCGGGGCGGCCGACTCGTACGCGGCGTCGGGGGTGGCGCTGCCGATCGCGCACTTCTCGCATCTGCTGGTGGACGCCGCCCACGGTCATCTCTTCTTCAGCGGGGGCGCCGGCACGGACGGCATCCTCGTGACCGATCTCGACGGCGGCGACGCGACGACGATCGGCGGGGAGCCGGGGGCCACGGGGCTGGCGCTGTCGGACGACGGTTCCACGCTCTACGCGGCGCTGCCGGACCAGGACGCGATCGCCGCGATCAGTACGGACACGCTGGCGGAGACCGCCCGCTACGGCACCGGTGCCGGTACCCGGCCCGACTCGCTGGCCGTCGCCGGGGGCACGCTCTGGTTCGGGTACGGGACGGCGGCGGGCACCGGTGGCATCGGGTCGGTGGACGCCACTGGGACGGTGAAGACAGCGCGGGACGACGGGAGTTGGGCCGGTTCGCCCACGCTGGGGACGACTCCGACGCCGTCCGGCGCGCTCGTCGCGGCCGTACAGACGGGCGACACCTCGGCGTTCGTCACGTACCGGATCGCGGACGGCGGCGCGCTGACGCGGCAGGCGGCCCAGACGGAGCCGATCCCCGACCTGACCGACTTCGCGGTCACCGCGGACGGGCAGGATGTCGCCGTCGCGTCGTCGCGGAACGTGTTCGCCAACCGGCTCCGCTTCTCCGACCTGGCAAGGGAAGGCTCGTTCGCCAACGCGCTGGGCGCCCCGGCCCTGGCCGTCGCGCCCGACGGCACCCTGGCCGGCTGGGACGGCCGGGAGTATCTGGCCGTTCCGGTGAGCGGCTCCGGCTTCTACAGCGAGCACCTGATCGACGATCCGCTACGGCCGGCCGCGCACGGGCTCGCCTGGGCGCCGGACGAGAGCCGGCTGTACGCCGTGTCCGTGGACCCCGCCGGCGGAACACCGACGTTGCAGCAGACCCGGTCCCCGGAGACCGCCGCCGTCAGGATCATCGGGCCCGCCACCGAGCCGCTCGCTCCCGGGGAACCCCTGTCCTTCTCGGCGGTGTTCGACTCCACGCTCTCGCTCGACGCGGGCGACAACGGTCAACTCCCGGGCTCCGTACGGATAACGCGCTACGACGACGCCCATCCGGACGGCGTGGTCGTGCCCGACGCGACAAAGGTCCCGGCGAGTCCGATCGCCACCTTCGGCCTGTACCGCGTCCACGACACCGCCCCGCTCACCGGCACCCTGAGCTACCGCGTCGACTACTCCGGCGGCGGCCACTACGCCCCGGCCACCCGGACCTTCGACATCCCCCTCGCCAAGTACCAGCCGAAGCTGACCCTGTCGGCACCCGCCACCGGCAACCGCGCCGCGCCGCTCGCCGTCACCGGCCAACTCACCTGGCCCCACGCCCACTTGACGACCGGCACGGTCCACGTCGTCAAGAAGGACGCGGCCCACCCGTCCGGCTACACCCTCCCCGCGGTCACGCCCGCCGCCGACGGCACCTTCACCGTCCACGACACACCGCAGGTCGGCAGCACCAACACCTACACCGTCACCTACGACGGCGGCACGGCCTACCTCCCGGTGACCTCGTCCGCGAACGTCCAGGTCTCCCGGGCCACTCCGGCCCTGACTGTCACGACGAACGCGGGCGCCTACCGTTCCGGCGCCACGGCCAAGGTCACCGCGCACCTCGGGACGACGTACAACTCCCGTACGGTGACGCTCTATTCGCAGCCCGCCGGAAAGTCCCGCACCCAGCTCAAGACCGGCCGCGTCGACTCGTCGGGCAACCTGGTGGCGACCGTCAAGGTCACCCGCAACACCACCTTCACCGCGGTCTTCGCGGGCGACTACCGCTACGCCCCACGCACCGCGACGCACGGCGTGACGCTCACCCCGGCCGTGACACGGACCCAGCTGCAATGGCCGCTCGCGACCACCCGGATCGGTGCGACGACGTATCAGGTCTTCTACAAGTCCGAAGTGAACATGGGCTACGACCTCGAGGTCGCTCCCCACCAGTCCACCGGATGCATGTCGGTGTACGTCGAGCGCTACACCTCGGGAGCGTGGCACCAGGTCACCTCGCAGAAGTGCGTGCCGTTGTACAGCGACGGCTGGTACGGCTACAGCCGCGCCCTCAAACTCTTCGCGGACAACGGCCGTTACCGCCTGCGCGGCCACTACACCCCGCCGAGCACGGGCGCGCAGACCGGCTCCGCCTGGAGCGGCTGGACCTACCTCACCGTCCGGCCCGGCACGCCATGACCCTGCTGGTCGCCGCCGTCATCGTCCACGACCGGGCCGCGGGTCGCGTCGTCCTCATCCAACGCGGCGAGTACGCCAAGTTCGGCCGCGGCATGTGGGATCTCCCCGTAGGCAAGAACGAACCCGGCGAGCCCGTCACCGCCACGGCCGTGCGCGAACTGTACGAGGAGACCGGGCTCGTCGTGACGGCGGAGTCGCTGAAGGTCGTCCACGTCGTCCATGCCGCCTTGGGCGTCGAGGCACCGAGCGGCTACCTCACGGTCGTCTTCGCCACGGACAAGTGGACCGGCGAACCGGAGAACCGCGAGCCTCTCAAGCACGCGGAGGTCCGTTGGGTCGATGTCGACGCCGTTCCTGGGAACTTCGTCCGGGGGAATGCTGGGGCGCTCGACCATTACCTCAGCGGGAGTTGGACAGAGGTGTCCCTGCACGGTTGGGTGTAGACCGTGCCGCACATGCCGAACACGCTGAATCTATGGCGCCGACAGCTGGGAGAAGTACCGGAGTCGGTATGGCAGGACACCGGACTCCAGGTCCTGATCCTCGCGGACAACGGACTAACGGACCTGTCACCCGCGATCGGCCGACTGCACCGGCTGACCACCCTGGACCTCGGTCACAACCACCTCACCTCGCTGCCCGACGAACTCGGCGACCTGCCCGGCCTCGACGGCTGCCTCTACCTGCACGACAACGCGTTGCCCGAACTCCCGCACGCCCTGGGGGACTTGACCCGGCTGCGCTACCTGAACGTCGGCGAGAACGCCCTCACCGCCCTGCCCGAGACCATCGGCCGCATGACAGCCCTGATCGAACTCCGGGCACAGCACAACCGGCTCACCACACTGCCCGACAGCATCGGGGATCTCCTCGACCTGCGCGAACTCTGGCTCCGGGGCAACGAGATCGCCCGCCTGCCGTCATCCGTGACCGACCTCCACGAACTCCGTCACCTGGATCTACGGGAGAACGCGCTCACCGAACTCCCGCACTCCCTGGCCGACTTGCCCCGACTCCGCCAGCTCGACGTACGCAGCAACCGGCTCACCCTGCTCCCGGACTGGCTGCTGGACCTGCCCTCCCTGGAGAAGCTGGACCTGCGGTGGAACGCGTGCGATCCGTCCTTGTCGCTGTTGGGGGAGTTGGAGCGGCGAGGGTGTGTTGTCCTCTTGTGAGCGGTGGGGCGCCCCCGCAGGTGCCCCCGTGCATACCTCCTACCGCTGCGGGGCGATGTCCAAGGTCCGGATGAGCTGGGTCAGTTCCTCGCGGAAGAGTTTGTCCGGGCTGAGTGTCTGGTTCCGCAGGTGGCCGTAGATCTCCAGTGAGACCAGGCCGTGCAGGCGGCTCCAGAGGCGCAGGGCAAGGGCCACTGCGGCCGGGGGCAGGTCGGGGAAGGCCGGGCGGACCTTGTCGAGGAGGCCCGCGTCGAAGTCCGACCAGGTGAAGTCGCTGTCCGCGTAGCGGTGTTCGGCGTACGGCCAGGCCGCGGCCGCCAGCGCGGTGATGCCGGTGCAGACACGGCGGGCGGCGTCCGGGGCGGCGCCGCCCTCGGGGGAGCGGTAGCCGGGGACGGGGTCGCCGTAGATGAGGCGGAAACCTTCGGGGTGGGCCAGGGCCCAGCCGCGGAACGCGCGGGCCCACGCCTCGATGCGGGCGGCCGGGTCCTGGGCGGGGGCGGTCTCCCAGGCGGAGTCCACGGTGTCGGCCAGCGCGGTGTACACGTCGTTGATCAGTGTCGTGACCAGGTCGTCGCGTGTGGCGAAGTATCAGCGAGTCCATGCCCCCCCCGCATGCGCGGCCTCAGTACTCCGTCATCTGCCCCTCCAAATACCCCTTCAAAAACGCGTACTTGGCCCCCGAATCCGCCGCCGGAAGCGGCGCGAAGTGGTCGCCCAGCTCCATCGACACCGGCTTCGACGTCCGCAACGCCGGCCACGGCGGCAGCCCGTGCCCGTTCGGGTTGCCCGTTGCCGCGAAGTTCGCGACGTACGACGACGTCGTGTCGGCGATCGCGTAATCCGCCGCTGTCCAGGGGCGGTCGGTGCCGTAGAGGTTGCCGAAGAGGTAGTACTTCTCGGCGCCGTGGTAGGCGCCCGCGCCGTCCGCCGGCTCGATGGGGTTGGTGGTGTCGTGGCCCGGGGGGACGTGGGTCCACCAGTAGGTGTGGACGGGGCTGCGATTGGCGGCCGTCGTCCGGAACTGTGTGCCCCAGAGGAAGGTGGAGACGCGTTCCTCGTCGCGGGCGTAGTTGTTGTACTGGGCTGCCGCCTCCGCGTCCGTCGTGGCGGGGTAGAGGGCGAGGAAATCGGCCGCCTTGTCGCCGAACGTGGTTGTCGCGTAGGCCTCGTACGCCGCCACCGTCATCGTCAGTGTCGGTGAGGCGCCGTTCTCGTCCTTGTTGTTGCCGGTGAGGACCGGGATGTCGTACTCGGTACGGGACTTCATCGCGGCCGTGTACGACTTCGGCAGGACGTAGCCGTCCAGGACGTTGCCGAAGTTCGTGCCCGCCGCCGGGGCGCCCTGCGCGTACACCTTGGTGACGATCTCGTCGGCCGGGAGAGCGCGCAGGTCCGACAGCGACGTCGCGCCCATGTACGTCGCGAATGCCGTCCCGTTGGCCTCCGCCGCCGCCAACTGCGCGTAGCCGCCCGCCACATGACCCAGTGCCGGGTCCTTGGTGTACTGCACACCGGCCGACAGGAGGGCCCGGTGGAACAGGCCCCGCGCGAGCTTCGAGATCATCAGGATGTTCACGAACGACGAGCCGTGCGACCAGCCCGCCAGCGTCACCCGCTCCGGATCGCCCCCGAACGCGGCGATGTTGCGGCGGATCCACCGCAGCGCCGCCACCGTGTCCTGCACACCCCAGTTCCCTGAACCACCGTGCCCGCCCTCCGAACTCAGCGCCGGATGCGCGAGGTTGCCGAAGGCGCCCACACGGTGGTTGTACGTCACCACGACCGCGCCCTTGGCCGCCAGGTTCGCCCCGTCGTACACCGGCTGCGAGGCCCACATGGCGCTGTTGCGGCCGCCGTAGATCCAGACGAAGACCGGGCGGAGGGCGCGGGATGCGCGCGAACTCCCCTCTGCCGTCCAGATGTTGAGGTTGAGGCAGTCCTCGCTCAGTGGCGGGACCTTGTCGGCGGCTATGCCCGTGACAGGCTGGGGGCAGGCCGCGCCGCAGGTGTCGGCCTTGCGGACGCCCTGCCAGGACGGCGGTGGCTGCGGGGCACGCCAGCGGTTCTCGCCGGCGGTGGAGGCGGCGTAGGGGATGCCCTTGTAGACGGTGACGCCGGGGAGGGCGGCGGGGACACCCGTGACCAGGCCGGACTGGGTTCTGATGGCGTGGCTTGCGGTGGTGTGGGGGGTGGTGGCCGATGCCGGGGTGGGGGTGAGGGTGCCGAGCAGGGTCGCGCCGGCCGTGATGCCTGCCGTGCGGGCGAGGAGGTCGCGGCGGCCGACGTCGGTGGGGGAGGGGGTCGAGTGTCGTGTGTCTCGCGGGTCCACTGAGTCTCCGGATCAGTTGAGGACGAGTCGCCTCATGCTGTGCCGGGACTACCGGGACGGCCTAGGGAGTTGCCGTGACTCACAGTGTCCACGGGTGCAACTTAGGTTGCGGGCCTGCGGGTTGACACTTCTCACAGCGCCGACTTGATCGTCCGCAGCACCGCGTCCGCCATGCCCCGCTCCCCGCGCGCGTTCGGGTGCACCGGAGCCGCCGGGTTCTCCGGTGCGAGCGGTTCGATCCAGCGGGTGGCCTTCGCCGTGCAGGCGTTGTGGTCGGCGGAGGGGGTGTACGTGTCGACGTAGCCGACCCCGGCCTTCGAAGCCCGTTGCCGCAGCACCGTGTTGAGCTGTTGCTCCTTCTCGCGGAGGAAGGTCACGTCGCCCGGTGCGAGGGACATCTCCCGGCCGCAGTCGGCGCTGTCGGAGGGCAGGATCGCCGGGTACGAGACGACGTAGACGCGGGCCTCGGGGGCGCGGCGCCTGACCTCGTGCAGGACTCGGGTGAGCCGGTCGCCGGCCGTGGTGATCTTCTGCTTCACCTTGTCGGAGTCGCCGTTGACGTACTCGCGCTCACAGGGCGCGTCCTCGGTGAAGTACTTGCCGCTGCCGGTCAGTCGGTACAGCGCGCCCATCGCCACGCACCGCTTGATCATCGAACTGAAGCCGATGTCGTTGCCGCCGATGCCGACGGTGACCAGGCGGGTGTCGGACGAAAGTGCCTTGAGCTGGGGCGAGTTGGTGCCGTCGTCGGTCTTCTGGGGGGTGGTGAGGTCGGCGGTGGTGGCGCCACTGCAGCTCACATCGCGGAACTTCCCTCCCTTGAGGCCGAGTTCGGCGGCCACGAGGGCCGGGTAGTTGCCGGCGGAGCGGTCGCAGCCGGCTGGGGTTCCGGTGGGGTCGGTGATGCCGGGACCGGCGGTATAGGAGTCGCCGAGGGCCACGTACGGGCCCTTGGCCGGGGCCGAGTAGGCGACGCCGGTATGGCTGCCGTCGCCGTCGCGGGTGACCAGTACGACGGTGAGCAGCGTGCCGCAGGCGAGGAGCCCGGCCACCCCGGCCTGTACGGAGGTCTTCATCGATGTGCCCTCTCGCTGTCGAAATCTGCTGAAAGCCGTTGAAAATCATGGGAGTTGGACGTCCACGGGCCCGGCGACGGGCGGGGGGAGTGCCCCGTCGCCGGGCCCGGGACTTGCGCCGGTCCCCGTCCCCACGGAATCCGGCGCCGCGAGGCCGCCACCGCTCTCGGCGGCCCCGGTCGGCGGGGTCCCCTACGGGACCGGTGTGAGGTGGGCGGCCGGGGTGTCGGTGACCGGTGCCGGGACCTTGTGGCTCAGGGCCTCGCCCTCGACGTCCATGCGGGGGAGGACCCGGTCGAGCCAGCGCGGCAGGTACCAGGCCTTGTGGCCGAGCAGGGAGAGGACGGCCGGCACGATCGCCATCCGGACCACGAACGCGTCGAACAGCACCGCGATGGCCAGCCCGAAGCCGATCATCTTGATCATCGAGGCGCCCGCGCCGATGAAGCCCGAGAACACCGCCATCATGATCAGCGCGGCCGCCACGACCACCCGGGCGCTGTGCCGGAACCCGGAGACGATCGCCTGCCCGGGCCCGTCCCCGTGGACGTAGGCCTCGCGCATCCGGGAGACGAGGAACACCTCGTAGTCCATGGCCAGTCCGAAGACGATGCCCACCAGGAAGATCGGCATCAGGCTCATGATCGGGCCGGTCTGGTCGACGCCAAGCCAGGACGCCAGGTGTCCCTCCTGGAAGACCGCGACGACCGCGCCGAGCGCCGCGAGGACCGAGAGAAGGAAGCCGAGCGCCGCCTTCAGGGGGACCAGGAGCGAGCGGAAGACGAGCAGCAGGAGCACGATCGCCAGGCCCACCACCAGTGCCAGGTACGGGATCAGCGCGTCCTGGACCTTCTGCGCCACGTCGATGTTCAGCGCGGTCGTCCCGGTGACCTCGAAGCTCGCGCCGGAGGACTTCGACTCGATCCCCGATCGTTCGTCGCGGATCGTCTGGACGAGCTGCTTGGTCCTCTCGTCGGTGGGGCTGGTGGCGGGGGTCGCGGAGAACACCGCGGTGTCCCCGGCCGAGTTGAAGCGGGCCGGTGAGACGGAGACCACTCCGTCCGTGGCCGCTATCTCCTTCGAGATCGTCGTTACGGCGGTCTTCGCGTCCTCTGCCTTCTTGGCGTCCACGACGATGGTCAGGGGGCCGTTGAAGCCGGGGCCGAAGCCTTCGGCGAGGTCGTCGTAGGCGCGGCGTTCGGTGGTGGCGGTGGACTTGGCCTCGTCGCCGGGCATGCCGAGCTGGAGGTTGAGGGCGGGCAGAGCCATCGCGCCGAGGCCCACGACGCCGAGCAGCAGGACGGGGACCGGGTGGCGTACGACGATCCGGGCCCAACGGCTGCCGCCGTTCTCGCCGTTGCCCCGCCCGGCCTTGGCCTTGCCTTTCCGTTCGCGGCGGGAGAGGACGGCGTTCGGCCAGAAGCCGAGGATCGCCGGGACGAGGGTCAGGCAGATGAAGACGGCGAGGAGGACCGCACCGGCCGCCGCCAGGCCCATCTTCGTCAGCATCGGGATGCCGACCACGGAGAGTCCGGCGAGGGCGATGACGACGGTCAGGCCGGCGAAGACGACCGCCGAACCCGCCGTACCGGCCGCCAGTCCGGCCGCTTCGCGGGGCGCGTGGCCCTTGGCCCGTTCCTCCCGGTAGCGGGAGACGACGAAGAGGGCGTAGTCGATGCCGCAGGCGAGGCCGAGCATCGTGGCGAGGGTGCCGGTGGTCTCGGAGAGACCGAAGGTGCTGCCCAGGGCGAGGACCCCGGACATGCTGATCGCGACGCCGATGATCGCGGTGAGGAGGGGCAGGCCGGCTGCCGCCAGTGAGCCGAAGGTGATGAGCAGGACCACGGCGGCTATCGCGATGCCGATCGCCTCGGCGCTGCCGCCGGCCGCGGGCTGGGTGGCGAGCGCGTCGCCGCCGACCTCGACGGTCAGGCCCGCGTCCCGGGCCGTGTCGATGGCCCGCTCCAGATGGGTCTTGGCGGAGTCGGTGAGGTCGTCGGCCTTCACCTTGAAGGTGACGGTGGAGTACGCCGTCGACGCGTCCTTGCTCACCGCCTTCGCGGTGAACGGGTCGACGGCGGAGGCGACTTGGGAACCGTCGGCCGCCTCCGTCACCAGCTTCTCGATCGCGGCCCTGTTCTCCGTCGCGGTGACCTTCTCGCCGTTCGGGGCGACGAAGACGATCCGGGCGCTCGCGCCGTCCGCCGCGGTGCCGGGGAAGCGCTGCTCCAGCAGGTCGAACGCCTTCTGCGACTCGATGCCGGGCATGGTGAAGCCGTCGTCGGGAGCGGCGGGGGCCTTGGTGGCGGCGAATCCGACGGCGCCCAGGACCGCCACCCACAGGAGGGTGACGAACCAGCGCCACCGGAAGGCCACACGGCCCAAGTGATAGAGGAGAGTAGCCATGGCTGGGGAAGGCCTCCGTGTCGGCGGTCGGTCGAGATCCGGATCGCGTGCGTGATCGTGGTGATCGCGTGCGTGATCGTGGTCTCAAGCCTTCCGGCGACGGCCTTCCGGTACGAGGGAGTGCTCTCCCGAATGGATGGTGTAGCCCGCTACACCATCCGCGAGCCGCTCAGCCCGTGCTCAGCCCGCGTGCAGCTCCGTCAACTGGCCCAGCGGCAGCGTGTGCTGGGTCTGCAGCACCTTCGCGCGTAGGTACCGGACGTTGTGCGGGGTGGTGAACACACCGGTCGGGACGCGGTCGTGGACGTCGATGCCCAGGCCGCGCAACTGGTCCGCCTTGTCAGGGTTGTTGGAGAGCAGGTCCAGGGACGTGATCCCGAGGGCGGTGAGCATCTGCGCGGCGGCCGTGTAGTCGCGGGCGTCCTCGGGCAGGCCCAGCGCGGTGTTCGCCGCGTAGGTGTCGAGGCCCTGGTCCTGGAGGGCGTACGCGTCGAGCTTGTTGTAGAGGCCGATGCCCCGGCCCTCCTGGCGCAGGTAGAGCAGGACACCGCCGCGGTCGGCGATGCGCTCGACGGCCTCGCGCAGCTGGGGCCCGCAGTCGCAGCGGGCGGAGCCGAAGACGTCGCCGGTCAGGCACTCGGAGTGCAGCCGGACCAGCGGGGTGGTGCCGGGGGCGGGGTCGCCGAGGACGACCGCGACATGTTCCTGGCCGTCGGTCAGGCCGTGGAAGGTGACGAGTTCGGCGTCGACGCCGTAGCCGTCCTGGAAGCGCAGCGGTACCCGGACGCGGGCACGCGGGGTGGCGGCGGGGAAGTCGGGCATGCGGGTCTCCGTGGTCCGTTCGGCATCGGCTCGGATGCGCTTCGGCGTGATGCTTCAGTTTTGAAGCACATCCACGATCACGGACACTACCCTTGCTTTAAATTTGAAGCAACAGATTTGTGTGACGAGTCACGAACGGCGACCTGCGAACAACGGGCTCACGAACGACGGCTCACGAACACGAGGGTGAGGAGCGGCGGCGCCACGGCACGTCCTCCGGCGCCTCCAGCGCCCGCGCGATACCGGTACTGATCTCCTCCAGCTGGCTCACCTGCTCCGGAGTGAGATGGTCGAAGATCGCGGCGCGGACGGTCTCGACATGGCCCGGCGCCGTGCGCACCAGGACCTCCATGCCCTCGTCGGTCAGGACCGCGGTACTGCCCCGCTTGTCCGACGGACACCCCTCCCGCCGCACCAGACCGTCCTTCTCCAGCCGCGTCACGGCGTACGTCAGCCGGCTCCGGGTGATCTTCGACTTCTCGGCGAGGTCGGTCATCCGCAGCCGGTGGTCCGGTACGTCGGAGAGGTTGGCCAGGATGGAGTAGTACAGGTGGGGCATGCCGGCCTCCTGCTGGAGCTGCCGGTCGATCGCGTCCTCCAGGAGGTGCGTCGCGGCGATGTACGCGCGCCATGCGCGCTGCTCCTCGGTGCTGAGCCAGCGAGTCGTCATGCCCCCAGTGTAGGTTTGTTTCAAACTTGAACCAAGCCCCGCCGTTTCCAAGCCCCGCTGTTCCGTCGAGCCGAGAGCGCGTCGATGTCCTTCCCCCACGTCCTGCTGTCCGCCGCCGTCTCCCTCGACGGCTACCTCGACGACACCGGCCCCGACCGGCTGCTCCTCTCCAGCCCGGCCGACTTCGACCGTGTCGACGAGGTCAGGGCGTCCGTGGACGCGATCCTCATCGGCGCCGGCACGATCCGCGCGGACAACCCCCGCCTCCTGGTCAACTCCCCCGAGCGCCGAGCCGCCCGCGTCGCCGCCGGCAAACCGGAGTACCCCCTCAAGGTCACGGTCAGCGGCTCCGGCGACCTGGACCCGACGGCCAACTTCTGGCACACGGGCGGCGACAAGCTCGTCGTCACGACGGACAAGGGCGCGGAGCGAGCACGCCAACTCGGCCTGGCAGCAGACATCGTGGCCCTCGGCCCCGAACTCGACTGGCGCCGACTGCTCGAACACCTCCACTCCGTCAGGGGAGTTGACCGCCTGATGGTCGAGGGCGGCGGCACGATCCACACCCAACTGCTCCAACAGGGCCTGGCCGACGAACTCCACCTCGTCCTGTCCCCGCTCTTCGTCGGCACCCCGGACGCCCCCCGCCTCTTCGGCCCGGGCACCTACCAGGCAGGCCGCCTCCGCCTCGTGGAGACCCGCCCCATCGAGGACGTGGTCCTCATCCGCTACGAACCCACCGCCCCCGGCACCGGCGACCTCCCCTCCGCCGCCGACCACCACTGGCTCGCCCTGGCCTGCGACCTGGCCGCGGACTGCCCGCCCTCGGAGACGGCGTTCAGCGTCGGCGCGGTGGTGGTCGCGGCGGACGGTACGGAGTTGTCCCGAGGCCACTCCCGGGAGTCCGGCGACCCGGTGGTCCACGCGGAGGAGGCGGCCCTGGCCAAGCTGGATCCGGCGGACCCCCGCCTCCCCACCGCCACGGTCTACACCAGCCTCGAACCCTGCACCCACCGCGCCTCCCGCCCCAAGCCCTGCGCCCGCCTGATCCTCGACGCGGGGGTGCGGCGAGTGGTGACCGCTTGGCGCGAGCCGGACACGTTCGTGGAGGGGGCGGACGGGAGCGGGATGTTGGCGGCGCGGGGGGTGTCGGTGGTGGTCCTGCCGGAGTACGAGGAGCGAGCGAAGGCGCCGAACGGGCATCTGCTGGGCTGAGGAGCTGGGCTGCGCCTTTTTGGTTCCGGCCGGCACCTCTTGACTCAGGCCGGCATTTTTCAGCCCGTCCGGCGTTTGAGGACGAGGCCCCTTCAGGGCCGATGGGGGTCTGGGGGCGCAGCCCCCAGCTACGCCCACCCCAACACCGCCCCACCACGACCAATCGGCCCATCAAATCCTGCGGCTCAATCCCCGAAGGGCCACGCTCACAAGGAAGCCGGTGCGGACAACGCGGAGGTAGGACACATGAGGGCAGTCGCGGTGCTGGGCGCGACCGTGGTCGTAGGGCTACTCGCCTCGTGCGGGACGGCGGACACCGGCACCCGGACCATGGCAAGGGCGCTGCCCGCCGACGCGGCGTTCACGCACCCCGGAGTCCTGGTCAGCAAGGGCCAGTTGGACGCCGTACGGAAGAACGTGACCGCCGGGAAGCAGCCCTGGCTGAAGGCGTACTTCGGGATGCGGGACAGCAAGTACGGGTCGTACAAGTACACGGCGAAGCCGTACGCGGACGTCGACTGCCCCTGGAACGGCAAGGCCGCGCACGGCTGTGTCGAGGAGCGCGAGGACGCGATCGCGGCGTACACGCAGGCCCTGCTGTTCAGCATCACCGGGAAGCAGCACCACGCGCTCAAGGCGCGGGAGATCATGGACGACTGGTCGGCGAAGATGAAGGAGCACACCTCCGAGGACGCCGGGCTGCAGACCGCGTGGGCCGGGTCGACGTGGGTGCGGGCGGCGGAGATCGTGCGGTACGCGCCGGGCGCCGGCTGGCCCACCGACCGCGTCCAGCGCTTCGCGACCATGCTGCGTACCGCCTACCAGCCCGAGGTGACGAAGGACCTGCCGGACTACAACGGCAACTGGGACCTCGCGATGACCGACGCCGCGATCGGCATCGCCGTCTTCCTCGACGACCACAAGGCCTTCGACGCGGCCGTCACACGGTTCCGCGACCGCGTGCCCGCCTACTTCTACCTGGAGAAGGACGGCAAGGTGCCGCTCACCCCGGCCCGCTCCACCGTCACCACCCCGCAGAAGCTGACGACGTACTGGTTCAAGCAGACCACCTTCAAGGACGGCGTCGCCCAGGAGACCTGCCGCAACTTCAAGCACGTCGGGTACTCGCTCGCCGCCACCGCGCACATCGCCGAGACCGCCTGGCACCAGGGCGTCGACCTGTACAAGGAGGTCAAGGACCGGCTTGCCGCCGCCCTCGATTTCCACGCCCGCTACCAGCTCGGCGAGGCCGCGCCGGCCTGGCTGTGCGGAGGAAAGGTCGACCGGAACATGGGGCCCGACCTGGAGGTCGCTCTCAACCACCTGGAGGACCGGCTCGGCATGAAGGTGCCCTCCGCGCACCGGCTCGCCGAGTCGACCCGGCCGGCCGGCAGCGACGACCTCTTCGTCTCCTGGGAGACCCTCACGCACGCCGGGAACCCGGCCGACTGAAACACGTGTGACATCGGACCCCGCGGATGGCGTATAGTTGCAATCACAACGGCGCGGGGTGGAGCAGCTCGGTAGCTCGCTGGGCTCATAACCCAGAGGTCGCAGGTTCAAATCCTGTCCCCGCTACTAAGGCCAAGGGCCGGAATCCAGAAATGGATTCCGGCCCTTGGTGTTTCTCCCCCCCTCTCTCGGTTTCCTCGATCGGCCCACCCCGCTCGCAGCGCTCCCCCCACCGGGAAAAACTGGACGCGTGGAGGAGGGTCCGTATGTGCGAGCCGGCGGGCGCCTGCCCGGCGATCCCGTGCCCGATCCCGGCCTCGGCCCCGTCGAGGGACGGCGGATCTCGAACACCCGCGCCGTCGTCCGCCGCCTGCCCGCGCTGCTGCTGATCGTCGGCGCGTTCTACGACTACTTCACCCCGCAGGCCTTCACCGCGGCCCCGTTCTTCACCGCCGCCCCGCTCGTCGCCGCCCCGCTCTACTCGCGGCGCGGCACCGTGCTCACCGGCCTGGCCGCCGTCGCCGTCGTCCTGGTGATCCACATCAGGCTCGGCATCGTCCTGCACGCCGACGCGGTCACCGAGGTGGCCACCGTGGCGACGGTCGCCGTCCTCGCCGTCCTCATCAACGTCCTCGTCCGCCGCAGCAGCGAACAGCTCGCCTCCGTGCGCGAGATCGCGGAGGCCGCCCAGCGCGCCGTACTGCCCGAACCGGCCGAGCGGATCGGCGGGTTCGAGATCGCGGCACGCTACGAGGCGGCGCAGGAGGGCGCGTTCATCGGCGGCGACCTGTACGCCGTGCAGGACACCCCGCACGGCGTACGGCTGGTCGTCGGTGACGTGCGCGGCAAGGGCATGGGCGCGGTCGCCGCCGTCGCCGTGGTCATCGGGGCGTTCCGGGAGGCCGCCGAGCAGGAGGTCACCCTGGAGGCGGTCGCGCAGCGGCTGGAGCGGGCGCTGGCGCGCGAGGGCACCCGGCGTGACGGGCTCGACGCGTTCGAGGGGTTCACCACGGCCGTCCTCGCCGAACTCCCGCACGGCGACGGCGTCGTACGGATCGTCGACCGGGGCCACCCGCCGCCGCTGCTCCTTCACGAGGACGGCACCGTGGACACCCTGCTCGTCAAGGAGCCCGCACTGCCGCTCGGAATGGGGGAGTTGGGGTTCTGGCCCGACCGGGCCGAGGAGTTCGCGTTCCCCGGCGGCTCCACCCTGCTTCTGTACACCGACGGCCTGTCCGAGGCCCGCGACTCCCACGGCGTCTTCTACGACCCCGGGGAGCGGCTGGCCGGCCGGACCTTCCGCAGTCCCCAGGCGCTGCTCGGCATCCTCGCCAAGGAGGTGCGCAGGTACTCCGGGGGCGGGATGACGGACGACATGGCGATGATCGCCGTACGGCATCCATGACCGGCATGAACGGCGGTTGTCACGGGCCGTGATCGGGTGAGCGCCCTCCGCATAACAACTGACATACCGTCAATAGCTGTGGGAATTCTGAGACTTGGTCAACTCGCCCGTTTTTCGCCGGTGGTGGGCCGTTCGTCCAGCAAGGAAAGGTTAATGATCAAGCCGAACAGCTTGGAATCGGGTGCCCGGGTCTATTAACGTTCGATAACGCAGCGCGGTCGTCCCAGCCGTCACAAGAGACGGCTCCGTGCTCACGCGCCGAATTCCGCAAGGGAACCGGGGAACCACCACTTGGGGTGAATCGCTCGTCGACAGCCGTGGGAACACGGCAGGTTTACGCGCGTAGGAGACCTTCCTGCTCCGAACCCGTCAGCTAACCCGGTAGGCGAGAAGGAAGGAAAGGAGCACGCCCACGTGGCGTCCAACTCTGCTGCCCCAGAAGCCCCGTTCGTCTACGGCGGCTTCCGCCCCGACGAGGGCCCCTGGGAGGAGTGGAATCCCAGCGCGGAGTCCGTTCTTCCCAACCGCGGCAAGCACCGTGTCGCCAAGCAGCGTGGTGGCGGAGGATTCGCCCGCAGCTCCACCGTCCTGGGCGTCGGTGTCATAGCCGCGGTGAGCGCGGGCGGGATGGCCAGCGCCAACACCGGCAAGCCGCCCGTCTCGATCTCCATGCCGGACCTGCCCTCCGTGGGCCACCTGCTGGACGACTCCTCGAGCACCCCCAAGGGTTCCGCGACCGCGCTCAGCAGTGTCGGTGTGACCACCACCGAGACCGCCAAGGGCACCTCGGACGCGGGCGAGCTGCTGCGCAACCGGATCATGGAGCAGGCCGAGCTCCAGCAGCTCCAGGTCGACGGCAAGTCGCAGGCCGCCGCCGAGGCCGCCGTCGCCAAGCAGGTCGACGCCGCCGCCGCGAAGGCCGAGAAGGACGCGGCCGCCAAGGCCGCCGACGCGAAGAAGGCCGCGGAGGCCGCCGCCAAGAAGAAGGTCGAGGCCGCGAAGCTCGCCGCGCTGGCCAAGCAGTACACGCTGCCGGTCGTCTCCTACACGATCACCGGCACCTTCGGTCAGGCCGGCTCGATGTGGTCCTCCGGCTACCACACCGGCCTCGACTTCGCCGCGCCCACCGGCACGCTGATCAAGGCCATCCACAGCGGCACGGTCACCGAGGCGGGCTGGGCCGGGGCGTACGGCTACCGCACGATCATCACCCTCAGCGACGGCACCGAGCTGTGGTTCTGCCACCAGTCCTCGATCAACGTCAGCGTCGGCCAGAAGGTCGCCACCGGTGACGTCATCGGCCGCGTGGGCGCCACCGGCAACGTGACCGGACCGCACCTCCACCTGGAGGTACACCTCAACGGCGCGGCCACCGCGAGCGACCCGGCGCCCTGGCTGCGCAGCAAGGGCCTCAACCCCTGAGCCGAGCCGAGCTGCCCCGTCCGCCCGCGCTGGTCTGGAATATCCGGTTCCGGCGCGGGCGTTGACGTTGTCCATGACTTCTCTTCGCAAGCTGGGCCGCTCGGACCTCGAGGTCTTCCCGCTCGTCCTCGGCGGCAACGTCTTCGGCTGGACCGCCGACGAGGCGGAATCCTTCGCCGTGCTGGACGCCTACACCGCCGCCGGGGGCAACTTCGTCGACACCGCCGACTCGTACACGGCGTGGATCGAGGGCAACAAGGGCGGTGAGTCCGAGACCGTCATCGGCAAGTGGCTCAAGGCCCGCGGCAACCGCGCCGACGTCGTCATCGCCACCAAGGTCAGCCAGCACCCCGAGTACCCGGGCCTGTCCGCCGCCAACATCAAGGCCGCGGCCGACGCCTCCCTCACCCGGCTCGGCACCGACTACATCGACCTCTACTACCCGCACTTCGACAAGGAGGAAGTGCCGGTCGAGGAGATCGTCGGCGCGCTCGACGACCTGGTCAAGGCGGGCAAGGTGCGGCACATCGCCGCCTCCAACATCTCGCCCGAGCGGCTCCAGGCGTCCCTGGACTTCTCCGATCGCGAGGGCCTCGCGCGCTACGTCGCGATCCAGCCCCACTACAACCTCGTCTCCCGCGACACCTACGAGGGCGAACTGCGGGACGTCGCCGAACGCGGCGGCCTCTCGGCACTGCCGTACTTCGCGCTGGCGGCCGGCTTCCTCACCGGCAAGTACCGCCCCGGTACGACGGTCGACAGCCCGCGCGCCGGGCGGGCGGCCCAGTACCTCGAATCGGAGCGCGGCCGGCGGGTGTTGACCGCCCTGGACGAGGTCGCCCAGGCCCACGACGCCCCGGTCGCGACGGTCGCCCTGGCCTGGCTCGCCGCCCGGCCGACGGTCGCGGCCCCGATCGCCTCCGCCCGCACGGTCGACCAACTGCCCGCGCTGCTGGCCGTGGCGGAACTGGAGCTTACGGACGCGGAGATCGCGAAGCTGACGGAGGCGTCGGCCTAAGGGCCTTCGGGGGGCCGTCAGGACCGGTACGGGTTGTACAGGGGAGCCCCGTACGACCCGTACACCGGCGGCCACGGCGGCACCACCACCGGCACCGGCGGCGCCGTCCGCCGCGCCGCGAAGTCCAGCGCGGGCCGCGCCACCTCCCGGCGCAGCCACAGCTCGTGCAGCAACTCCCTTTCCCGTACGGCGAAGTCGGCGCCGGCGCGGCCCCGTCCGGCCCGGTGCCGCAGGAACGCCAGGGTGGTCGCGTACGCCTCGTACTGGGCGACCGAACGGGCGGCCGGTCTGCCGAGACGGTGGCCCGCGTACTGGCGGGCCAGGCGGCGGGCCTTCATCGAGCCGAGCACGAAGGGTTCCGCCGGGGGCAGCCAGCCCGCGAAGACGTACACGGGCAACTCCTCGCGCACGGTGCGCAGTTCGCGCTGCCGGGTCCAGATCGCGAGCCAGGTGAGCAGGCCGAACGCGGGGACCATGAAGGCGCCGTAGACCTCGAAGAAGCCGTACTGGCCGAACGTGGAGGAGCCGTTCCACATCGCGTGCATGGCCATCGCCAGGAGCAGACCGGTCAGGGGGACCAGGACGCGCCGGACGTGGTGCCGGTCGGGGGAGAGGGCGGCGATGCCGAAGCCGATGCCGGTGAGGACGGTGAACAGGGGGTGCGCGAACGGGGACATGACGATGCGCACGAAGAAGGTCGCCGCGGTGACGGAGGTGAAGCCGCGGTCGCCGGTGAGCTGGTCGGTGCCGAAGGCGGTGCCGAGGTAGAGGATGTTCTCGGTGAACGCGAAGCCGGTGGCGGTGACCCCGGCGATCACCACCCCGTCGACGATCCCGGTGAAGTCCCGTCTGCGGAAGAGAAAGACGAGCAGCACGGCCGCCGCTTTCGCCGACTCCTCGACGATCGGGGCTATGACGGTCGCGCCGAGGGTGTCCGCGCTGGAGGGATCCGCGGTCGTGGTCGCTATCCATCTCGTCGCGAAGCTGTTGGCGACGATCGCTATCAGCGCGGCGGCGCAGGCACCCCACGCGAAGGAGAACAGGAGGTTCCGCCAGGGGCCGGGGTCGACGCGGTCCAGCCAGCGGAACGCGGCGACGAGCAGCGGCACGGGCAGTACGGCGAGCCCGAGGCCCACCAAGAAGCCCTCCGTGCCGGTCTGTTGGCGGACGAGCGCGAGGATGACGAGCCCGGAGAGCGTGAGCAGGGTGATCAGCGCGCCGTTGCGGACCCAGGTCCGCTGCCACCAGCGGCCGCGCGGCCCGTGCCCGGGCACACCACCGGCGGGGTGGCCGGGGTGTGGGGGGTACGGCGAAAACGTGGCCACGGCATCGACCCTAACGAGGTAAGGGCACGGCCCGCGAGGGAGCCTGGCGTCAGCGCTGATCGTCAGTGCTGGTCGTCGTGGGGTACGCGACGGAAGAGCAGATCGTTCACGACATGTCCCTTGTCCAGTCCCTGGCCCTCGAAACGGGTCAGCGGCCGGAAGTCCGGACGGGGCGCAAAACCGCCGTCGGGTTGGCTGTTCTCGAAGTCCGGGTGCGCGTCGAGCACTTCGAGCATCTGTTCGGCGTACGGCTCCCAGTCGGTCGCGCAGTGCACGGTTGCCCCTGGCTTGAGGCGGGTCGCGGCGAGGGAGAGGAACTCCTCCTGGATCAACCGGCGCTTGTGGTGCCGCTTCTTGGGCCAGGGGTCCGGGAAGTACACGCGCAGCCCGTCGATCGAATCCGGGGCGAGCATCTCGCGCAACAGGATGATGGCGTCCCCGTTGGCGACGCGGATGTTGGACAGGCCGTGGTGGTCGGCGAGGTTGAGGAGGTTGCCCTGCCCCGGGGTGTGCACGTCGGCGGCGAGGATGTTTGTCCCCGGGGTGTCGGCGGCCATCTGCGCGGTGGCTTCGCCCATCCCGAAGCCGATCTCCAACACGACCGGGTTGTCGTTTCCGAACAGCTCGGTGAGGTCGAGGTTCCGTTGGCCGTCGATGTCCAGGCCCCATTTGGGCCACAGGCGTTCCAGGGCGTCGGCTTGGCCTGCGGTTACCCGGCTCCGGCGCGGCTGGAAACTTCGGATGCGGCGTTCGAAGTGGGAGCCGGCGGGGTCGGGCCGCGGCCCGTCGGGGAAGCGGGGTTCGCCCTTGGCTCGGGTGTTGGGGGAGTCGGTCACAATGCGTCGATTTTACGGGAGGGTGTTGTCGGGTGGCGCCGCCCAGTCGTCTGCGTGGTGCGGTGGGTGCGCGAGTGCCGGTCCGTCGTGGCTTGTCGCGCAGTTCCTCGCGCCCCTAGGGGGTTGCCCTTCCCGGGGTTTTGAGTGGGAGGCGTTTCTCCTCGCCCAGTACGGCCAGTGCTCGCCTCGCCACCTCTCTGCCGATCGGCAGAGACGCGGTCGCCGCCGGGCTCGGGGCGTTGAGGACGTGGACCGTGCGGGGGCCTTCCTTGATCAGGAAGTCGTCTACGAGGGTGCCGTCCCGCAGGACCGCCTGCGCGCGGACGCCGGCCGCCGAAGGCACCAGGTCGTCGGGGGTCACGGCCGGGAGCAGTCGCTGTACGGCGCTCGTGAACGCGCTCTTGGACACGGACCGCCGCAGCTCCCCCACTCCGTACCGCCAGTGCTGCCGGGCCATCCGCCACACCCCGGGCCACGCTGCCGTTGCCGCGATCTCCCGGGGTCGCACGACGCTCCAGCCGTAGCCCTCGCGGGCCAGCGCCGGCACCGCGTTCGGCCCTACGTGGATGCTTCCGTCGATGCCGCGGGTGAGGTGGACGCCGAGGAACGGGAAGGCTGGGTCGGGGACCGGGTACACCAGGCCCTTCACCAGCTCGGGGCGCGTCAGGGTGTAGTACTCGCCCCGGAACGGCACGATCCGCATCCCGGGGTCGTCACCGGTCAGCCGGGCCACCTCGTCGCACTGCAGGCCGGCGCAGTTCACCAGCACGCGCGCGCGAACCACGTCACCGCCGGTCGGGGACTCCGTGCGGACGGCGACCCCGCGCTCGGGGCGTCGGTCGATGTGGGCGACGCGGGCGCCGTAGCGGATCTCCGCGCCGGAGGCCTCGGCCAGGTGGCGGGCGACCTCGGTGTAGTCACAGATGCCGGTCGTGGCGACCTGTATGGCGGCCAGGCCGCGCACCTCCGGTTCGTACTCGGCGATCTGGGAGCCGCCCAACTCCCGCACCGCGATGCCGTTCTCCCGGCCGCGCTGCACGAGCGCGTGCAGGCGAGGCAGTTCGGCGCGCTCCGTGGCGACGATCAGCTTGCCGGTGACGGCATGCGGAATGCCGTACTCCGCGCAGAACTTGACCATCTCGGCAGCACCCCGCACCGCGTACCGCGCCTTGAGCGACCCGGGTTTGTAGTAGATCCCGCTGTGGATCACCCCGCTGTTGCGCCCTGTCTGGTGGCGAGCCGGGCCCGCCTCCTTCTCCAGCACGGTCACCCGCGTGCCAGGTGCGGCACGGCTGATCGCATACGCGGTGGACAGCCCGACGATCCCACCACCGACCACGAGCACGTCACAGTCGTACCCGACCACAGTGCACCACCTCCCGCCTCCGATAGTGCACTGCGCCACTGACAGTGCCTTCAAACCCGGGAAGGGCATGCCAACCCAGGGGCGCGGGGAACTGCGCGACCAGCCACGACGAACCGTCACTCGCGCATCTACCGAAACCGGGCAAATCCTTAGGCGGGGGCCATCAACAACGGCCGAGCCCTCTCCCGCAGCTCCACCACCCGCGGCTCGTCCCCATAAGGCTCCAGCCGATGCAGAAGATCCTTCACATACTCGGTCGTACGGGCCGACGAGATCCGCCCGGCAACCTCCACCGCCCGCACCCCCTGCTCACACGCCGCATCAAGATTCCCCGACTCCAACTCGGCAACCGCCGAGACAACGAGCCGGAGACCATGCGACCGCACGAACTCCTCCGTCGGCTTCGACAACGCCTGCTCAGTGAACCGCCGCACCTGACGAGGCGCCTTCAAGTCGCGGTAGCACTCGGCGGCGTCCGCGGCGAACCGGTCGTAGGAGTAGAACCCGAGCCAGGACGGATCGTTGTCGCCGTCACGGGACCGCTCCAGCCACCCCTCCGCCGCCTTCAGCGCCGCCCCGGCCGCCTGGGCGTCACCCGCCTTCGCATGGGACCGCGCCTCGACAAGCCGGAAGAAGCTCATGGTGCGGGCAGTCGCGAGCCCCCGGTTGCGCTCCAACGCGGCCTGCGCGAGATCGACACCCTCGTCGCCGAAGCCGCGATAGGTCGCCTGCAACGACATCGACGCCAGCACATAGCCGCCCAACGGCACATCCGCCGCCGCGCGGGCGAGCCGCAGCGCCTGGATGTAGTACCGCTGCGCCGCCTCCTGTTGACCGGTGTCGAAGGCCATCCACCCGGCGAGACGCGTGAGTTCGGCGCTCGCGCCGAACAGGGCTCTGCCGACCTCGTCGGAGTACGAGCCGAGCAGCAGCGGTGCCGCCTCGACCCGCAGACATTCCGGCACCATCGACGAACGCCAGTCGCCGCCCCCGTACTTGGAGTCCCAGCGCCTGGCGTCCTCCGCGGCCTCCCGCAGCTTCTGCACATCGCTGTGGCCGACTTTGAGCGGTGCGCTCGCGCCCTCCGAGGAGTTGGCCTCGCGCGCCACCGAACTGTCGGCCGGGGTTATCAGCCAGCGTGAGGCGGGCGTTGCGTATGCGCTGACTGCGAACGACCCGGCGAGCGACTGCCAGATGCCGCCGCTTCCCGCACGGCGGCCGGCGAGGTCCAGGCGGTACAACTCCGTTGCGGAACGCACGGCTTGACCGACGTCCCTGGGGAAGGCGAGGCCCACTTCCGGTGCGGGATCCGCGTCCGCCAGGCCGATCTCGTGGAGCGGCACCGGGCGGCCGAGCTTCTGGCCGATGGCGGCCGCGATGAGGTGCGGGGCGGCGCCCTGGGGCACCATTCCCTTCGACACCCAGCGCGCCACCGACGTCTTGTCGTAGCGAAGTGTCAACCCGCGTTGAGCGCCAAGATCGTTGACGCGACGCGCGAGTCCTGCGTTGCTGATTCCCGCGAGGGCGAGAACGGTGCCGAGTTTTTCGTTCGGCCCGCGTTGCTCCCTGGACATGCGCCACCCCTCGACACAGACGGCTGCCGCGCTGGCATAACCATGCGGCATTCGTAAACCCAGCGTAGTTCGCCGCATCCCAAGCGTTAAGGGGCATTGTTCCGGTTGGCGGGATTGTGGTCCGTACGCGAGTGCGGGGTTTGCACGCAGGGTTGCGACGTGCCCCCGCCGTGTGGCCGTGCGCCCGTGTGTGCGC
The DNA here is from genome assembly GCF_000716435.1 of Streptomyces xylophagus. Taxonomy (GTDB): domain Bacteria; phylum Actinomycetota; class Actinomycetes; order Streptomycetales; family Streptomycetaceae; genus Streptomyces; species Streptomyces xylophagus. Next base: position 15,280 of record NZ_JNWO01000029.1, on the reverse strand, counting down.
TCTTCTCCGGCCATCGCGGGAGCGCTTCGATGGATCGTGCGTGGGTCGGCCCGCTGTACTGGATCCAGTGGGCTGGGGGACACCGCCGCCTACATCCCCGCGGGCGGCGGACCGGTCCGGGAGGCGTACTCCGCCTCCCGGACTGTGCGCGGCACGAAGCGGTGCGCAGGGCATGTACGGAGCGTGCGCAAGCCTGTGCTCCGAAAGCCGATTTGGCCGAAAATCGCCCCCGCCTCTCGGCGCCGAATACCGCTCCTACCACGGGAGTTGAGGGCGCGTTAGGTGTTTTGGGGGAGCGTATCGGGGGCGCATTCGCGTCGCGGACGTAGGGTCGTCGTTGTCCGGTTGTCCCTTGTCCTGGGCGTACTTACGCGATCTCGAGCGGCTTCTCGCGCTCTCCGGAAGGCGTCCTTCATGGCAGCATGGTGCCCAGTTCGTGCGGTGCACTGGTTGTCCACAGCCTGTGGAGGCGTCGATGCGGTGGTTGGTGGGATGGAGCAGTACCGCCGCTGGAGCCGCCGCGATCGGTTCCGCGGGCGCGACCGGGCTCGACGGGGAGACGGTGCACCCGGTGGGGTCCCAACTCCTGTGGGGCGACCCGGATCCGCTCTGGGCGGTCGGCGACTGGCGGCCCGACGAGGTGCGGGTCGTGAAGGTCGACGCGGAGACCCGCATCGCGGTCCTCGGTACGTGCGGTGCCACCGACGAGGAATTGCGCCTCAGCCTGTTCTCCGCGCGCGGAGGGGCACTTCGGCATCTGACGGCCTGGTCCGGCAGTTACACGGCGGTCGTCAAGGTCGGCCGCCGCACCATGGTCTGCGGCGATCTCGCGGGCGCCAAGCCGGTGTTCTACACCCCCTGGGCCGGCGGTACGGCCTACTCAACTGCCGCGCTCCCGCTCGCCGACCTCATCGAGGCCAACCTCGACTTCGGGCACCTCGCCGCGCTGCTCGCCGCCCCGGACGTGCCGGGCGCGCTGCACGACTCCACGCCGTACGACGGGGTACGTCGCATTCCGCCGGGGCATGCGCTGATCCTGCGCGCCGGGGCGCGCGAGATCGCCGGGTACGAGCCGGTCGCCTCCCTCGCCGTCGCCGCCGCGCCTGTTGACCCCGACAGTGCGGTGGACGCCGTACGCGACGCACTCGTCGAAGCCGTGCGTGCGCGCCTGTCCGCGCCCCGGCACGTTCCCGACATCGACCCGGGGCCTGTCCCCGGCATGGGGCCCGCGGAACGGCGTGCCGCGCGCGGGATGCCCGTCCCCGGGATCGGCGCCGACCTCTCCGGGGGCCCTGCCTCTGGGACCCTCGCCCTGCTCGCCGCCGGGCTGCCGGGGGCGCCGGGCACGGTCCTGGGGCACGGCACCGGCGCGGGCGAGCGGCTCCTCGCCGTCACGTTCAACGATCTCGCCGTGCGCGGGCGCGAGTCCGAGGTGGAGCGGGCGGGCACCCTCGCGGCCAACCCCCGACTGCACCACGTGGTGGTGACCGGCGGCGAGGACGTCCTGCCGTACGCCGAACTCGACGGCCCCCTCACCGACGAACCCGGCCCCTCCCTGATCACCGCCGCCCGCCACCGCGCGCGGCTCGCGGCGGGCAGCGCCGACCACTTCACCGGATACGGCGCCCGCCAGGTCCTGGACGCACACCCCGCGCGTCTCGCGGATTTGCTGATGGACCGCAAACGACGTCATCTGGTGCGCCCGGTGGCCGCGTTGGCGAAGGCGGACGGTTCGGTGATGGTCCCCGCGCGCGTGTACGGCGCGGCCCGCCGCCTCGCCCGCACGCCCTACGGCGCGGGTCTCGAAGTTCTCGCCGACCGCCTCCTGCACCAGCGCTTCGAGGAGCCCGGCGGCGCCGTCGGGGCGTCCCTCGCCGCGCTCACCTGGGCCAGACCGGGCCCCGCGGCCCGCTGGCTGACCGGCGAGGCCCTCGCAGAAGTATCGGTTCGCCTACAAGGGGCGCCCAGCCGCCAGGGCCAGGGGGTCGGCCCGGGACAGCGCCCCGGCGACTTCCGCGCACGGGCCGCACTCGCCCGGCACGCGGGGGACCTGCGCGTCCTCGAACAGGCCGCCGAGATCCGCTCCCAGCGGCTGCACATGCCCTTCCTCGACAACCAGGTAGTCCGCGCCTGTCGCACCCTTCCCGAGGCGCTACGGGTCCAGCCCGGGGCCCGGGCTGCCATCCTCCGTACGGTCCTGGAGGGCGCCGGCGTGGGCGACCTCCCGCCCGGCTGGGGCGCCCCCTCCCACGCGTCGTCGGCAGCCGCGGCCCGCACGGGACTCCGGGTGGCCGCGGACTCCTTGATCGACCTCTTCGACACACCGCTGCTCGCGCAGGCCGGCCTGGTGGAGGCCCGCGTCGTCCGCAAGGCGCTGCGCGCGGCGGCACAGGGCGAGCCGCTGCCCCTGGACGGCCTCGCGGACCTGGTCTCCCTGGAACTGTGGCTGGGCCGGCTGCTGGCCCGCCGGGGCACATGCTGGACGGGAACACCCGCACGCGCGCGTGCGGTACCGGCGGGGATCAGGCCGCAGCGGGGGGCGTTGGCCTCCGGCGGGGGTGCGGGGGTGGTGTGAGCAGGGTGCGCTGAGTCCGGGAGTTCCGGCGGGGAATCTCCCGAGCGGGAACGGGCGGCGAGGGTGGCAGGTCTACGCAGGTGTTATTGCCCTGAAGGGGCGCGAGGAACTGCGCGACCGGCCACGACGGCGCCGCAGACGACCAACAACCCATTGCGCTACGGCTTCAGCCCGCGCAACGTCAACGTCAGCATCCTGTCCGCCAGTTCATGATCTCCGCTGCCTCGGTCGGCCGTCGCCGCCCGCCCGGCTGGCTGCCCGTGTCGCCCTACGGACCCCGCACCCCGACGAGCAGCACATCGCCACAAACCAGCCCAAGCCCAGTGCCCCGCCGCGAAACGCCGTGACCTTGGACCACGTACCCGGCGACAATGGCCCGGTGCGGTACAGAATCCTGGGCAGCACCCGGGCGGAGGACGACCAGGGCACCGCCGTACCCCTCGGCGGTGCGCGGCTGCGCGCCCTGCTCGCCGCCCTCGCCCTGCACCCGGGCCGGGTCGTCCCCTTCGGCACCCTGATCGACGAGGTGTGGGCGGACGAACCTCCCCAGGACGCCCCGGCCGCCCTCCAGGCCCTCGTCGGCCGCCTCCGCCGCACGGTCGGCAAGGACGCGATCGCCTCCGACCCGGGCGGCTACCGCCTCGCGGCGACCCGGGACGACGTCGACCTGTTCGTCTTCGAACACCTCGTACGCCGGGGTACGGCCGCCCTCGACCGGGGCGAGGCGACCGTCGCCGCCCGCGACCTCGACGAGGCACTCGCCCTGTGGCGCGGCCCGGCCCTCGCCGACCTCCCCGACCGCTCCGCCGCCGCCCGCCCGGACGCGCTGCGCCAGGAGGCGACCCGCGCCCGCGTCGAGGCCGACCTGCTGCTGGGCCGCGCGGTCGACGCCGTACCGGAGCTGAAGGAACTGACCTCCGCGCATCCCTACGACGAACCGCTGCACGCCCTCCTCATCCGCGCCCTGCGCGACTCGGGCCGGGAGGCCGACGCGCTGGCCGCGTACGAGGCCCTCCGGCGCGCGCTCGCGGAGGAACTGGGCACCGACCCCGGGCCGGAACTGCGGGCGCTGCACGGCGAGTTGCTCAGGCCGGCGCCATCGGTCCGCCCCACTCAACAGCCCGAACGCAACGGCAACCTGCGTCCACGGCTTACCTCTTTCGTGGGCCGGGAACCCGAGATCGCCGCCATCCGTTCCGAAGTGCACAGGGCCCGCCTCGTCACCCTCACCGGACCGGGCGGCTCCGGAAAGACCCGTCTCGCCGAGGAAGCCGCCGCCGGGCTGCCGCAGGCGTGGCTGGTCGAGCTGGCCCGGCTCGACCGGCCGGAGGCGGTGCCGGGCGCGGTGGTCAGTGCCCTCGGTCTGCGCGAGACCGTGCTGATGACCACCGAGCTGGCGAGCCCGCAGGACGACCCGGTCGCCCTGCTGTTGGAGCACTGCGCCGCGCGCGGCCGGCTCCTGATCCTTGACAACTGCGAACATGTCATCGACGCGGTGGCCGACCTCGCCGAGACCCTCCTGACCCGCTGCCCGGGCCTCACGATCCTCGCCACCAGCCGTGAACCCCTGGGCGTCCCCGGCGAGTCGGTGCGCCCGGTCGAGCCCCTCGTCCCCGACCAGGCACACCGTCTGTTCGCGGAGCGCGCCGCCGCCGTCCGCCCCGACGCGGGGACCGTGCTCCAGGACACGGAGGCGGTCGCGGAGATCTGCCGCCGCCTCGACGGCCTGCCCCTCGCCATCGAACTGGCCGCCGCCCGGCTCCGGTTGCTCACCCCGCGGCAGATCGCCGACCGCCTCGACGACCGCTTCCGCCTCCTCACCTCCGGCAGCCGTACGGTCCTGCCCCGCCAGCAGACCCTGCGGGCCGTTGTCGACTGGTCCTGGGACCTGCTCGACGAGGACGAGCGCACCCTGCTGCGCGAGGTCTCCGTGTTCGCCGGCGGCTGGGACCTCGCGGCGGCGGAGACCGTGTGCACCGGCCCCGCCGCCCACCTCGTCGGCGCCCTGGTCGACAAGTCCCTGATCGTGGCCACCCCGGGCGAGGCGCACGACGGCATGCGCTACCGCATGCTGGAGACCATCCACGAGTACGCCGTGGAGCGCGCCGCCGAGACCCCCGACCTGCGGACGGCCGCCGAGCGCCGGCACGGGGCCTGGGTGCGCGCCCTCGTCGAGAAGGCCGAACCACTGCTCCGCTCCGGCGACCAACTCCCGTGGATCGCCCGCCTGGAGACCGAGCTGGACAACATCCGCGCCGCCCTGGACCGGGCCGTCACCGCGGGCGAGGAGGACCGGGCGGGCGCGCTGGCCCTCGCCGTCGGCTGGTTCTGGTGGCTGCGCAACTACCGCCGCGAGGGCGTCGAATGGGCCGAGCGCATCCTCGCCCTCATCACGGCCGCGGGCGCGCCCGACCCGTTCGGCGCCTACCTCGCCGACCCGGACGCGGACATCGGCCATCCGCTGCGCGCCCAGCGGATGAACCTCCGCATGCTGCACCTCTTCCTCGGGGCCGAGTCCGGCGCCCTGGACCACCTGCCGAACGGACTGCGCGACGAGCGGCTGCGCCGGTACGTCACGCTGGTGCAGGGCCACTTCGCCGAGGGCGGCCCGGACGCGGCCCGGATGCCGGGGCTCGCCTGGCCGTTCACCGCCTACTTCCTGCGCGACACGATGGACATCCGGGACGTCATGGACGTGGCGGTCGCCAACGCCCGTGCGTACGGCGGCGACTGGGAGGTCGCCGTCATCCTGATGTTCCGCACGCACATGGTCGTCGACTCCCCGGGCGGCATGGCCGGCGTCGACGACGACCTGGAGGAACTGCGCGGGCTCTGCCGCCGCGTCGGCGACCGCTGGGTGCGGGCCCAGGTCTCCAGCGCGATCGGCGAGGCCGCCATGAGCCGCAGCCGCTTCGAGGAGGCGAAGGAGGCCTACGAGGAGGCGCTGGCGCTCGCCTACGAGGTCGGCGCGTACACCGAGACGCCGTTCCTCATCGCCCGCCTCGCCGAGCTGGCCTTCCGCGCCGGGGACCGCGAGAGCGCGCTCGCGGGCCTGGACGAGGCGACCGAGGCGACCGACCGGCACGGGGTGGCGGACGCCCACGCGTTCATCCTGCTGCTGCGCGCCCACATCGCCCTGGAGGACGGGGAGCCGGCCCGGGCCCGCGAGTTCTGCGACCAGGCCCGCGCGGAGAGCGGACGCGGCACACCGCCGCCCCAGTTCCGGGCGGCACTGGGCGCGGTCGACGCCCTGGTCACGAGCGCCGAGTCCGGCCCGGAGCGCGGGCTGGAGGCGATGACCGCCGCCCTGCGCGAGGCCGTGGAACTGCGCTGCGCCGAGGCGGTTACCGCCGCCCTGCTGGACCACGGGGCACTGCTACTCGCCGAGCTCGACGAACTACCGCGCGCGGTGCGGCTGTTGGCGGCCGCCGACCAATGGCGCGGCGGCCATCCCCGCCCCATGCCGGAGCGGGGACACGCCGAACGCGTCGAAGCCGCCGCCCGCACCGCACTGGGCCCCGAGCGCTACGCCGCCGAGCGCGCCCGCGGCGGGACCCTCACCGTCGCCGACGTACTGGCCCAGCTGCCCGGCCGGGCAGAGCGCCCTACCGGCACGTGAATTTCGACTCCGCCCAGTCCGCCAGCGCCAGGTCGTCGAAGGAGCTGTGCGGTTCGACCACGAGCCGTACGGTCTTCCGCCCGGCGATGTCGACATGGACGGGCACCGCCGGGTCCCCGCCGTCGATCTCCCCGGACCTCCACAGCCGGACCCCGTCGGCGTACACCGAGAAGTAGACCTTGCCGAGCCCCAGCGTCATGTCGTCGACGCCGACCGTCGCGTCGTAGGAGACGCACTGGCGGTTGAGGTCGATCGTGACGGAGGACCGGCCGTGCACGGTCGCCCCGTGCGCGTACCGCGTGCCGCCGATCGAGACGCCGTGGCGCTGCCACACCCAACTGCTCTCGCCGAGCTGGATCTCCGGCGCGGTGCCGTCGCCGTTGACGTTGTACGAGAGCTCGCTGACCTGGAAGATCGTCGGCGCTGGTGGGGGCGTCGGGGTCGGGGTCGGGGTGGGAGTGGGCGTCGGGGTGGGCGTGGGTGTCGGCCTCGGGGTCGGGGTGGCCCTGGGTGTCGGCGTCGGCTTCGCCCGGGAGGTGGGCGTCGGGGTCGGAGTGGGCGTGGGCCGGGGCTTCAACACCGCTGGTTCCGGGGCCGGTTGCTTCTTCGGGGGCGCCGGGGGCGTCGACTCGGGCTGGGCGATGGGGGAGGACGAGGGCGCCGGTTTCGCCTCGGGCTTCTTCGCCGGGCTGTGGGTGCTGCCGGCCAGCGCGAGGGCGATCGCGGCCGCTGCCGCCGTGGCGACCACACCGGCCGCGATGCCCGCCTTCACCGGCGCGCCGAGCCCCTCGGAGGCCGCCGCGCCCCCGGCACCGGCCCCGCCGGACGAACTCCCGCCCGCAGCGGCGGCGGCACCCGCGGCACCGGCCGCACCCGCGCTCGCACCACCTGCGATGAGCGCGACCGCCTTCGCGTACCCGGCGGCGCCGAACCAGCCGATGACCGCGACCGGGACGACCGCCGGGATACCGCTGGCGACCTCTTCGATCTGCAGCGCGGCCAGCCGGCACTTGGCGCACTCCTCCAGGTGCTTGCGCAGCCCGCGTTCGGCGCGGGTGCGCAGGCGGCGGCGGGCGTAGGTGCCGAGCTGGTCGGCGTAGCGCGCGCACTCCTCGTCGTCGGTGAGGGTGGTGCTGACATGGGCCTGGAGATAGGCCTGCTTGAGGCCCTCGCGGGCCCGACTGGCCAGCACGCGCGTGCCGTTGGCGTCGAGCCCGAAGAGCGTGGCGACCTCGCTCGGCGACTCGTCCTCGACCTCGGTGTGCCACAGCACGGCCTGCCACCGCTCGGGCAGCGACCGGAAGGCCTGCATCGCCATCGACTGCTCGGCTTCGTGCATGGCGCGTACGTCGGCGCCCAGGTCGAGCGTGTCGTCGTCCGACACTTCCGACACCCGCGCGGACTGCGCGGCGAACACCGCGAAGTCGTCGACGAGTTGCTCCCGCTTCGCTGACTTCGTCCAGTTCGCGGCGACGCGCCGGACGGACGTCAGCAGATACGCGCGTACGGCGTGCTCGGGCCCGGAGCCGCCGCGCACCGCCTGGAGCATGCGGGCGAAGACCTCGGCGGTGAGGTCGTCGGCGGTGTGCGCGTCCCGGCAGCAGGTACGGGCGTAGCGGCGCACGGCGTCCGCGTGGCGCCGGTACAACGCCTCGTACGCCGTGTCGTCACCGGCGCGCATCCGCTCGATCAGCGAGGCATCGGCGGGCGGCAGCTCCAACGGCGCCGGGGGCGGCGGCAGAACGCTGCCTTCGCGCTGCGGCGGGACGCTGCCCTCGCCGGGATCGCCACCCTGGGGGACACCGCTCGGCCCACCCTGACTCGGCACCTGTGGTGAGGTCAGCCCACCGGCCTCCGGGTCACCGTCACCCAGTGACTCGTCCCGCCCGTCAACGCTCATCGCGGAAAGCCCCCGCCGCCTGCCCAGCCAGTCCAACCAGTCCCGAACACCGGGTCAGCGTGCCATATTGGCTTTTGTTCAGGACCCCGTCGGACAGACCTTCCACTCATCCGTGGGGACTTCCCGCAACGCAGTACTAGCGTTCACCCCTCCGGGGAAGGCTCAACTCTCGCCCCCGGATCGGGAGTTGGCGACGGTGACCGAAATGCCCGGCACCCCCGCCCCACAGTCACCTATTCGAGTCACCCGCGAACGGGCTGCGGGCCGGCATTTTCAGCCCGTCCGGCACCTTTTCGGCACAGGCCCGCAAAATCAGCCCGTCCGGCGTTTGAGGACGAGGCCCCTTCAGGGCCGATGGGGGTCTGGGGGCGCAGCCCCCAGAAGACGCCCGCACCAACACCGGGTGCCACATCCGCCAAGGACCACGTCACCGCGCCCCCCGCCCCTCACAGAGGCCGCGACCGCAACCCCTCCAACAAAATATCCAGCAACCGCGCCGACGCCGCAGCCTGCTGCGCCGCATCCGGCAACGAGGGCGCCGCCGTGGCAATCACCAGCAGCACATCCGAGACCGACACGTCCGCCCGCAACTGCCCAGCCGCCCGCGCCCGATCCACCAACTGCCCCACGACCTCCAGCAGCGCCACCGCCCCGGCGTCGTAGTCCGCGGAGCTCAAGACCCCCGCCGACTCCTCCGGCACCAGCCGCAGTTCACCCGTACCCGGTTGTGTCCGCTGCTGCGGCACCCGCGCCTCGTCGAGGAGAGCAGCACCCTCACCCTCATCGGCGACGCCAACCCGCAGCACCTGCGGCGGCAGCAGCCGCCCCGCGCCCGAGGCCACCGACGTCCGCAGGAAGCGCGACAGCGCCGACCACGGCTCGTCCTCCTGGCCGAGCGCCGAACGCGCCTGGTCGGTCAGCCGGGAGGTCTCCTCCTCGGCTATCCGACGCACCAGGACGTCCTTGCTCGGGAAGCGCCGGTACACCGTGCCGACACCGACCCGCGCGCGCCGCGCCACGTCCTCCATCGGCGCGCCGTATCCCAGCTCGCCGAAGACCTCACGCGCCGCACGCAGCACATGCTCCAGATTGCGCTGTGCGTCCACCCGCAACGGCGTCGTACGCGAACTGTCCCCGCGTCCGTTTCCCGCCGTCGCTCCGACCGCGCCGCCGGATGCGACGGCTGACGCGGATGTCCAATGCGAGTCCTGAATATGCATACACGTTCCCCCGGTTAATGACGTCTCCCCCCGGAGACTCCCCGCCATCGGCAGCCGGAGCATCGTGAGACAAGCCCGGTTCGCGAGCCCCGCTCTTCGCGGACTCGCTGAGCACATCCCCCTTCACCCCGTCGACACACGAACATAGTTGAGAGGGGGTCAATTCAGAAGGGGCAGGTTCCGCACGGAGCGCCCCCCGATCGGAGTACGGATCACATAAGTCCCGATTGCGCCGTCGGGCACCACCCCGATCACCCCTACTGACCTGCGCACCTGCCCCGCACTCCGGCAATTCCGGCGGCCCCGCGCGCCCTCCGCCGCCGGTCACACAAATTGTCGAGGCTGTGGACAAACTCCAGCGCCGGGTGCGTCATGGGATGGTGAAGGAACGCGCGCGCATTCTGGTTGTCGGTGGCGGCTACGTCGGGATGTACACAGCCCTGCGCCTTCAGAAGAAGTTGAAACGTGAAATCAGGCGAGGGCAGGTCGAGATCACGGTCGTCTCCCCCGACCCTTACATGACGTATCAGCCGTTTCTCCCCGAGGCCGCCGCCGGTTCGATCTCCCCCCGCCACGTCGTCGTCCCCCTGCGCCGCGTCCTCGACCGGTGCCGGATCGTCATCGGCGAGGCCACCGCCATCGACCACGGCAAGCGCACCGCGACCCTCAGCACCCTCGCCACCGAGGAGGAGGGCACCGGCACGGAAGAGCTGTCGTACGACGAACTCGTCCTGGCCCCCGGCTCGATCTCGCGCACCCTCCCGATCCCCGGCCTCGCCGACCACGGCATCGGCTTCAAGACCGTCGAGGAGGCCATCGGCCTGCGCAACCACGTCATCGAGCAGATGGACATCGCCTCCTCCACCCGCGACCCCGCGATCCGCGACGCGGCCCTGACCTTCGTCTTCGTAGGAGGCGGTTACGCCGGCGTCGAGGCACTCGGCGAGCTGGAGGACATGGCCCGTTACGCCGTGCGCTACTACCACAACGTCGACGTCGACGACATGAAGTGGATCCTCGTAGAGGCCTCGAACCGCATCCTCCCCGAGGTCGGCGAGGAGATGGGCACCTACACCGTCACCCAGCTCCGCAGACGCAACATCCAGGTCCTCCTGGAGACCCGCCTCGAATCCTGCGTCGACCGTGTCGCCGTCATCAGCGACGGCCAGCGCTTCCCGACCCGCACGCTCGTGTGGACGGCCGGCGTGAAACCCCACCCGGTCCTCGCCGCCACCGACCTCCCGCTCACCACCCACGGCCGCCTCAAGTGCACCGCCGAGCTGACGATCGAGGGCGCCACGCACGCGTGGGCGGCGGGAGACGCGGCCGCCGTCCCCGATGTCACCGCGTCCGCACCCGGCACGGACACCGCCCCCAACGCCCAACACGCCGTACGCCAGGCCAAGGTCCTCGGCGACAACATCGCGCACTCCCTGCGCGAGGAGCCCCTTCAGACGTACGCCCACAAGTACGTCGGCTCGGTCGCCTCCCTGGGACTGCACAAAGGCGTCGCGCAGGTCTACGGACGCAAGCTGAAGGGCTACCCTGCCTGGTTCATGCACCGCGTCTACCACCTCAGCAGGGTGCCCACCTTCAACCGCAAGGCCCGTGTGCTCGCCGAATGGACGCTGGCGGGGCTCTTCAAACGGGAGATCGTCTCCCTCGGTTCGCTCGAACATCCCCGAGCGGAGTTCGAACTCGCGGCCGGTGGAAAGCCTCCACACGACCCGAAGGGGTCGAACTGACCGGACCGAGGAACTCCACCGACCGCCCCGGCGTCTGACGAATGTCGCCCAGGTTCGGTCACACTGCCAGACTGGTCCACGACTTCGGGCGGGCCCGCGCTCGCCCTTCTCACCCAAGAGGCTTTCCCCACTGTGCTGCATCCCCCGGGGGCCAACCCCCGGACCCCCGGCAGGGTCCGGAGCGGGCCGACACCACCTACACGAGGCAAGGATTCGTGAACTTCACGCGCTGGAGCGCCCGGCTCCCCGGAACGCAGCGCCGCGCCGCAGCGCGGACCGACCACACGGTCACCCCGGACCGGCGGGGAGAAGGTTCCGTGCCCGCGGCCCGCGCCGAGCAGCTCACCGACGAGCCACCGCCCGTCCCCGCCGTCGACGACCTGCCCGTCCGCGAGGTACTCGACCGCGTCCCGGCCCTCGTCGCCCTCGTGCACGGCCCCGACCAGCGCATCGCGTACGTGAACGACGCCTACGCCGCGGCCTTCGGCGCCCGCCCCCTGGGCGCACCGGCCCGCGAGGCACTCCCCGAGCTCGACGAACTCGGCCTGCTCCCGCTCCTCGACCAGGTCCTGCGCAGCGGCAAGCCCCGCACCCTCAAGTCCCGCAAGGGCCCCGACGGCCGCTCGTACACCTTCACCTGCACCCCGGTCGCCAAGAGCGCCGACAGCGCCGAGGGCGGCGTCCTGATCTTCGCCACCGACGTCACCGACCACGCCGAGGCCGCCGAACGCCTGCGCGCCAGCGAACGCCGCCAGCGCGAAACAGCCGTCACACTCCAGCGCTCTCTCCTCCCCCAGGAACTCGAAGAGCCCGACGACCTCCGCATCGCCGCGACCTACCAGCCCGGCGGCACCGAGGCGGCGGTCGGCGGCGACTGGTACGACGTGATCACCCTCGGCGGCGGCCGCACCGCCCTGGTCATCGGCGACGTCATGGGCCGAGGCGTGCGGGCGGCGGCGGTCATGGGCCAACTCCGCACGGCGGTCCGCGCGTACGCCCGCCTCGACCTGCCCCCGCACGAGGTACTCCAGCTCCTGGACGGCCTCGCCACGGAGATCGACGCCAACCAGATCGCCACCTGCGTGTACGCCATCTTCGACCCGAACGAGGGCCGCCTGGTGTACGCCTCGGCGGGCCACCTCCCGATCCTCGTCCGCGACGAGAGCGGAGCGGTCCAGCGCGCCGACGAACCCACCGGCCCGCCGCTCGGCACCGGCGGCTGGATCCACTCCTCGGGCTCGATCCCGCTCAGCCCCGGTTCTACGGCGGTCCTCTACACGGACGGCCTGGTGGAGCGCAGGGACGAGGATCTGGACGAGGGAATCGCCTCCCTGGAGCGCGCCCTGGCCGGCGCCACCGGCACCCCCCAGGTGGTCTGCGACCGCCTGGTCCGCTCCCTTGGCGTCACCGCGGACCACGACGACGACGTGGCCGTTCTGGTCATCCAGCACCCGGCCCGCTCCGGCCCGCACGGCGAACTCTTCCGCAACGCGGCCCTGGAGCTCCTCGGCGGAGTCGAAGCGGCCCCACGCGCGCGTGCGTTCGCCTCCGGCGTCCTCACCAGCTGGCGCTTCCCCACCGAACTCCACGACCTGGGCGTCCTGGCCGCCAGCGAACTCGTCGCCAACAGCCTCCAGCACGGCACCCCGCCCATGCGCCTACGCCTCCGCCGCACCGACCGCCGCCTCATCGTCGAGGTGACGGACGGCGACGACCACCTCCCACGCCGCCGCCGCGCGGAACCGGCAGACGAGTCCGGCCGAGGCATCGCGATCGTCGCCACCATCGCCTCGAACTGGGGCTCCCGCCGCACACCGGGCGGCGGCAAGGCGGTCTGGTGCGAGTTCGTACTCCCGAAGACGGCCCAGGTATGACCTACGCCTCCACACCCACAGGCTCGACACTGCCCCGGGCGACAACCCGACTCCCCTTCGCCCGCCACGGCTGATCCTGTACGGCGGTCAACTGCCGCCCCAGCCGCACGGCGAGCACGCTGATCCCCAGCGAGAACAAGAAGAACGTCACGACGTACGGGCCGGGCAGCGAGGCCCCGAGCGGCCCGCCCACCGCGGGCCCGAGGGCCAGCGCGAGCTGCTTCACCAGGGCGAAGGCCGAGTTGTACTGCCCGGCCATCCCCTCCGGCGCCAGATCGGCGACCAGCGGAGCGACGGTCGGCGACAGCATCGCCTCACCGAGCCCGAACAGCGCGTACGTCGACACGAAGGCGGCCGTGGCCATCTCCTGACTCCCGTGCCCGAGCCCCGCGAACCCGGCGGTGACCCAGGCCAGCGCCCAGATCATTCCTACGGCCGCGATCACGCGCGAGCGCCGACGCCGCTCGACGAACTTCAGCACGGCGAACTGCGCGACCACGATCATCGCGGTGTTCGCGGCCAGCGCCGTCCCGAGCGCGGACGTCGAGATACCGGCGGCCTCGACCCCGTACGCACTCAACCCGGACTCGAACTGCCCGTAGCAGGCGAAGAACAGCACGAAGCCGAGCACGCTCAGCTGCACCATGGCGCGGTTGCCGAGCAGCTGCTTCCAGGCACCCTTGGCGGACTGCGAAGGAGCGGCACCGATGCTCGGCGAATGCGGCATCCGCACGGTCGCGACGACCCCGGCGAGCACCAGGAACATCACCGACTCGATCCCGAAGAGCAGCGTGAAGGAGGCGGCGCTGGTCGTGTCGACCAGATGACCGCCGATGAGCCCGCCGACCCCGAGCCCGAGGTTCTGCAGAAAGAACTGCATCGCAAAGGCACGCGACCGCGTCTCGGCCGTAGAGCAGTCCACGATCATCGTGGCGAGCGCCGGCTGCATCACGGCCTGCCCGGCCCCGAGCGCGGCGGCCGACAGCAGCACCGCCGTCGCACTGCCCGCGAGCCCCAGGCTCATGGACCCGAGAGCGGCGAGGACCAGGGCGACGATGAGAACCGGTTGCGGACCGCGCCGGACGATGGCCCGCCCGGCGAACGGCAGCACGATCAACGCGGCCACGGCGAAGACGGCGAGCACGAGACCCGCCGTCATGGCTCCAAGGCCCCGCACCTGCGCCACATAGACGTACAGGTACGGGACGGTGAAGCCGAGCCCGAACGCGCTGAGTGCGTTTCCCACGTGGATCCGGCGCATCGCTGCGCCCATCGCCCTGGTCACGGTCACCTCAATCAACTAGTTAGATCTGAAGACTTAGAAGCTAAAGAGTACATACTCAAGGACTTCAAGGCAAAGGAAGCCCGTGCCATACTGCGCGCATGGCCGACACCAGCGGCGTCCCGGAGCCGACGCTCGACGAACAGATCGCCGCCTACCAGCGCGAGTTCCGGGACCTCGACCCCCAGGTCGAGAAGATCGTCTCGGCCCTGGGCCGGCTCAACCGTCGTATGAACGTCGCCTACGGCCGTCAGACCGCGAACCTCGGCATCAGCAGCGCCGACTGGGAGGTCCTCAAGGCCCTCGTCCTCTCCGGCGCCCCCTACCGGATGGGCCCGAGCGACCTCGCCAAGCGCCTCGGCCTCACGCCGGCCGCGATGACCCACCGGATCGACCGCATGGTCGCCGAGGGCCTGGTCACCAGAGAACGGGACGAGTCCAACCGCGTCCGCGTGATCGTGGAGCTGACGCCCGAGGGCCGCGGCAAGTGGCTGGAGGCGATGCGCATGGCGACGGTCTTCGAGGGCGAACTCCTCCAGGACCTGTCACCGGAGGAGCGCACCGCTCTCGGCGAGGTCCTCACCCGCCTGCTGCGCAGGGTGGAACACGCCCAGCCGGACGCCGGCGGGCGTCTCAGCGACCTGGACTGAGCTCGAATAAAAGATCTTGACAGAGGGTGCTTGACACGCCCCCGGTCGATCCGTAAAGTTCTTCGGGTTGCCGCCGAGCCGTAACGGTTCTCCGGCAGCACCTCCGCCGCATCAGCGGCACCCCAAACCATCAGCGCGATCTCCCAACGGGATTGATTTCGGCGTGCCCGAATTCAATTCGATTTGGGTACGACGGTTCGGTAGCCCGATTAGGAGCTGCAGAGCGGATCCGCTAAGGTTTGAAACGTCGGAACGGCCCAAGGGCCGGGAAGGCAGCCCACTCTGACTGGGAGTCAGGCCCGAAAGGGTCTGGTAGAGTCGGAACCGCCGGAAAGGGAAACGCGGAAGCGGAAACCTGGAAAGCACCGAGGAAATCGGAACCGGAAACGGTCTGATAGAGTCGGAAACGCAAGAC
>NZ_JNWO01000028.1 GCF_000716435.1 Streptomyces xylophagus | reverse complement strand
CCTCCCACCCATGCGCGGCCCCCTCAAGGCAGTCCGAGCGATCACCCGGCTCCGCGAGGCCGGCGGCAGCCACCCCGCAGTCGCCCCGGTCCTGAATGCCTGGACATCGCTCCCCGCCTGGGCCCGCGCGGAGGCCCCCCAGCCCGACACCACCACCCTCTGCCACGGCGACCTGCACCTCGGCCAACTCGTCCGCCACCCGGCCCCCGACGGCCCTTGGCTGCTGATCGACGTGGACGACCTCGGCGTAGGAGCCCCCGGATGGGACCTCGCCCGGCCCGCCGCCTGGTATGCCTGCGGGCTGCTCCCGCCCGACGAGTGGACCCGCTTCCTGGCCGCGTACCGCACGGCGGGCGGCCCGGCCGTTCCCGCGGACGGCGACCCCTGGCCCGCCCTGGACGTCCCGGCCCGCGCCCTCACCGTGCAGACCGCGGCCCTCGCGATCGTCAAGGCGGTCACGGCGGACCGCCCGCTCGACGAGGTGGAGCGGGCGGTCGTGGACGCCTGTGCCCGAATGGGTTCCGTCCCGCCCGAGTTGGCGCCCGGATTCGCGAAGTAGGCTGCAACCGACCGGGGTCGGACGGAGTCTGTCCTGGGGAAACACCAAGATGTACCGACGGGCGAGGAGTTGAGCCGAGCATGCAGTGTCCGAAGTGCCATGCGCCGATGCACACGTACAACCGCAACGGTGTCCAGATCGAGCAGTGCAGCAACTGCCGGGGGATCTTTCTCGACTACGGCGAGCTCGAGGCGCTGACCCGCGTGGAGTCCCAGTGGCAGCAGCCCGCCCCGCCGCCCCCGGGCCCGCAGGCCTACCCCGCCCCGCCCGCGCCCGCCTGGGGCGCCCCGCACGGCGGCGGTCACGGCGGTGGCCACTACGGCGGCCACGGCTCCCACCACCGCCACAAGAGCTTCGGTCACATGCTGTTCTCCAGCTGACCGGCACCCGGCACCACGAAGAAGCCCCCGGACGCGGAGAGCGCCGGGGGCTTCGGTGTGTGGACGATACTGGGATTGAACCAGTGACCTCTTCCGTGTCAGGGAAGCGCTCTCCCGCTGAGCTAATCGTCCTCGGGACCACGATCCGCAGACCGTGGGCGGTGCGTGCGCGATACTGGGATTGAACCAGTGACCTCTTCCGTGTCAGGGAAGCGCTCTCCCGCTGAGCTAATCGCGCGGGGATCCTTGCGGACCAGTGGACGATACTGGGATTGAACCAGTGACCTCTTCCGTGTCAGGGAAGCGCTCTCCCGCTGAGCTAATCGTCCTTGGAGGTGGAGACGGGATTTGAACCCGTGTAGACGGCTTTGCAGGCCGTTGCCTCGCCTCTCGGCCACTCCACCAGGAGCGTAGGGGTTCGGGAAGATCCCCCACTTCCTGCGAGCGGACGACCAGGTTCGAACTGGCGACCTCAACCTTGGCAAGGTTGCGCTCTACCAACTGAGCTACGTCCGCTTGTCGTTTCCGCTCGGCTTGCGCGTCGCGGCGACGAGTTGAACTCTAGCGGATTCCGGGGCCAGTACAAAAACGCGTTTGTGCAGCGTGCTGGCCTGCGACTACGGGAACACATGGTCAGGGCAGCCGTGGGGACACGGCCGGGCAACCTGTGAGACACCCGCCATAGACTCGACGGCGTGTCCCGCCTCGTCCCTCTCGCCCGTTTCGGCGACCGTCTCGCCACCGGTCTCCTCGATGTCACCAGCGATCCCGCGGCCCTGGACTCCACCGGCTTCTGGGCGGTCGCGGCCGACTTCGAGGGCCGTCTGACCTGCGCGCGCTTCCGCGACGTACGACACGAACCGGTCCCGGCACCCGTCCCCGGCGCCTGGCACGGCCCCGCGACCGACGCCTGGACCTCCTCCCTCGACCGGGCCGCCTACACCGCCGGCGTCCGCCGCATCCGGGAGCACATCGCGGCCGGCGAGGTCTACCAGGCCAACCTGTGCCGCGTCCTGTCCGCCCCGGTCGCCCCCGACGCCGACGTGGACGCCCTCACCGCCCTGCTCGCGCGCGGCAACCCGGCGCCGTACGCAGGAACGATCCGGCTGCCCGGCCACGGTGTGGAGATAGCCACCGCATCACCCGAACTCTTCCTGCGCCGCACCGGCCGGGTCGTCGAGTCGGGCCCGATAAAGGGCACCGGGCGGACGGAGGCGGACCTGCTGGAGAAGGACTACGCCGAGAACGTGATGATCGTGGACCTGGTCCGCAACGACCTCGGCCGGGTGTGTGCCACGGGGAGCGTGACCGTGCCGGACCTGTGCGTCGTGGAGAAGCATCCGGGGCTGGTCCACCTCGTGTCGACCGTCAGGGGTGAGCTGCCGGCGGATGCAGGCTGGCCGGAGCTGCTGGCCGCCGCGTTCCCGCCCGGGAGCGTCACCGGCGCCCCCAAGTCCAGTGCCCTGCGCATCATCGACGCCCTGGAGACCGCGCCCCGGGGCCCCTACTGCGGGGGCATCGGCTGGGTCGACGCCGACCGGGGAACCGGCGAACTGGCCGTCGGCATCCGTAGCTTCTGGATCGACCGCGCGGACGGCATGCTGCGCTTCGGTACCGGCGCGGGCATCACCTGGGGTTCGGACCCCGAGGGGGAGTGGCGGGAGACCGAGCTGAAGGCGTCACGGCTGCTCGCGGTAGCGTCGGGCGCGTACGAGGTGAGCGGAGGGGCTCTTTCATGAAGATCTGGCTCGACGGCGGGTTGCAGGACAGCGAGTCCGCCCGTGTCTCCGTCTTCGACCACGGACTGACCGTGGGCGACGGCATTTTCGAGACGGTGAAGGCGACGGACGGGAAGACGTTCGCGCTGACCCGCCATCTCGACCGGCTGACCCGCTCCGCGCGCGGCCTCGGGCTGCCCGACCCCGACCTGGACGAGGTCCGCCGCGGCTGCGCGGCCGTCCTCGACGCCAACCCGATGCCGCTCGGCCGGCTGCGCATCACGTACACCGGCGGCCACGGCCCTCTCGGCTCCGACCGCGGCGAACACGGACCCACCCTCGTGATCGCCCTCGGCGAGTCGAACCGCCGCCCCGACTCCACGGCCGCCGTCACGGTCCCCTGGACGCGCAACGAACGCGGCGCCCTCACAGGCCTCAAGACGACTTCCTACGCCGAGAACGTCGTCGCCCTCGCCCGCGCCCACCAACACGGCGCCTCCGAGGCCCTGTTCGCCAA
Organism: Streptomyces xylophagus; assembly: GCF_000716435.1. GTDB lineage: Bacteria > Actinomycetota > Actinomycetes > Streptomycetales > Streptomycetaceae > Streptomyces > Streptomyces xylophagus. The sequence goes on along the minus strand of NZ_JNWO01000028.1, from coordinate 94,097 downwards.
CACGGTCGGCCAACTCTGCGAGGGCACCGGGTCGAATGTCTTCGTCGTCCTGGACGGCGAGATCCACACCCCGCCTATCACCTCCGGCTGTCTCGCCGGCATCACCCGCGCCCTGACCGTCGAATGGACCGGCGCCAAGGAGACCGACCTGCCGCTGGACGTCCTGGAGCGCGCAGACGAGGTGTTCCTCACGTCGTCCCTGCGGGACGTACAGGCCGTGCACCTGGTCGACGAGCGTCAACTCCCGGGCGTGGCCGGGCCGGTGACCGCCAAGGCCATGCGTGTGTTCGACGAGCGGTCGGCCGACGACCTTGATCCGTAAGAGCCTCATTTAAGAGGCTGACCTGGGGCTCCAGGTCGGGTAGAACACAGGTGATGACCACGACCCTGCGGCCGACCGAGCCGCTTCAGCAGGAAGCCGACGGGACGCGTTCACGCCGTTACCAGGTGTGTGTGAACAGCCGTCCCGTCGGCGCGATACACCTCGGCACGAGTCCGCTCTTCGGCGACTCGGTGGCCCAGATCCTCGACCTGCGCATCGACGAGCAGGACCGCCGGCGCGGCCGTGGCACAGTGGCCGCGCTCGCCGCCGAGGAGGTGGTGCGCGGCTGGGGCTGCGAGCGGATCGAGGCATCCGTGCCCGCGGCGGCGGAGGCGGCCCTCAAGGTGGTGACCGCCCTCGGATACGTCGTCCGCAACCGCCACCTGGAGAAGCCCCTCGGCGACACCGCGCCCGAACTGCCCGCGGGGAGCCGGGGGAGGCCCATGACGCGGGAGGAGCTCGACCCCTGGCTCGAGCGCGGCACGGAGGGCTTCATCCAGAGCTGGACCGAGCGCGGTGTGCCCGAGGCCGAGGCCCGGACCAGGGCGCTGGAGGGCAACGCCACCCTGCTGCCCGACGGAATGGCCACCGCGGGGATGCTCTTCAGCGTCCTGGAGCACGAGGGCACCGAGGTGGGCACGCTCTGGGCGGGCCCACGCGACGGCAGGGCCTTCGTCTACGACGTCGAATCCGACGCGCGCCACCGGGGCAAGGGCCACGGCCGCACCCTGATGCTCCTGGCCGAGGCACAGGGCATCGCGGCCGGTCTGTCGACCATCAGGCTGAACGTCTTCGCGGGCAACACCCCCGCCGAGCGCCTCTACGAGTCACTCGGCTACGAGACGGCCACCTATCACCTGTACAAGAGCCTGCTCTGAGACGTGCCTCGCGGCTCACTCGCCCTCGGCGAGCAGCCGGTCGGCGATCTCCTCGATCCGGGCGCGGAGCCCTTCCTGGCTCTTGCTGCCGTCGAGCAGCTCGCCGCCGATGACGTACGTCGGGGTGCCGGTCACGCCGATGGCCTTGCCCTCGGCCTGGTCGGCGTCGACGATCAGGATGTGCCGGCCGTCGATCAGGGCGGTGTCGAACTCCTCGGCGTCCAGACCGAGTTCACCGGCCACCTGGACCAGGAAGGGTTCTCCCTTACGGTCCAGCTCCTCGACCCGGCCGAGCACGGCCTCGACGTAGTCCCAGCCGCGCCCCTCTTCCACGGCCTCCTCGGCGGCCTGCGCGGCGGCGAAGGCGTGCTTGTGTTTCTCCACCGGGAAATGCCGCAGCCGGGGCTCCAGCCGGTCGCCGTAGCGGGCCCGCAGGGCGCGCACATCGTCCAGGGCGGTGCGGCAGTCCGGGCACTGCAGCTCGCACCAGACGTCGAGGACGGGGGTGCGCACGGAGGAGAGGTCACTCATGCGACCAGTCTCCCAGCCCCGGCTGCGCAGCCCCAACCGGGATCACCCACTGCGGGCGTACGACGCCGACCGGCACCTGGGGAGGACGCGACCCGGAGATGTCCCTGATGTCGTACCGGGGCATGGCATCCCGGGGACCGGACGGTGCAGGATGGAAGGGACGAAGTACGACCTGCCGGACTGGACGTGCGACCTGCTGGACCGGAAGCGCGGACCCGCCCGACCGCACGTGTCCGGCCGGAGCGACCGAGCCGACCGAACTCGCCTGACCGAGACCTGCCCGACGGACCTGCCTGGAGGACCGGATGATTGCCGAGACCGTCTGTTCCGCCGCCTCCGCGGCCGGCTTGGGCATCGCGGCGGTCACCGCGTACCGCAAGCGTTTTCTCTCCGCAGCCCGTATCGCCGCCTATTCGCTGGTGCCGGTCGGCCTGGTGATGACGGGGGTCGTCGGCTGGGCGGCCGACACCGCGTTCAGCCCTACGGCCTGGGCGGGCTTCGTCGTGCTGGGCGGCGCCTGGCTGCTGTTCACCGGTACCCGAGCGGTGGAGCGCCGCCGCGGTGGCACCCGTGCGGAGCGCCGGGCGGCCCGTGGCTCCGGTCAGTCGGACGCGGTGGCTCCGGCAGCCTCGGCCCCCTCGCTGGGTCCGGCGAAACGTCCTGCGACCCGGCCGGCGGCAGCGCCCCGCGCCCAGAGCGGTGACGACTTCAGCGACATCGAGGCGATCCTCAAGAAGCACGGCATATGACGGTCGAACCGGACTGCGACTGAAACGACACAGAGTGAGCCGGGTCCGCCGGTAAGCGTTCAGGACTCGACGCGACCCGAAACGGACATCACGGAATTCGGCGAACTCCCTCTCTTATCGGGCGTGTTGATCGCGCCGAGGGTCTCCGCTGCGTCATCATCGCCGCGAGATGCTGGACACGACACAGAGCGACGCCGCGCCGCCGAAGGACGAGCCGCGCGGGTGCCTTTTCGCCCTTTCCCAGCCACCGCTGATGATCTTCCTTGCGGTGATCGGGTGTCTGCTGCTCATGGCCTCGCTGCACGACCTGCTGATGCTGTGAGCTGTACTCGTGGTCCCCGACGTCACCCGCCGGGGGCCACGAACTCATCGTTTCCTTCGCGCCGGGCGTCGTCAGCCCGCCGCCTCCTTGCGCCGCGCCCGGTACGCGGCCACGTGCAGCCTGTTTCCGCAGGTGCGGCTGTCGCAGTACCTGCGCGAGCGGTTCCGGGAGAGGTCGACGAAGGCACGTCGGCAGTCGGGGGCCTCGCAGCGGCGCAGCCGCTCCTGCTCGCCGGCCACCACGAAGTACGCGAGCGCCATCCCGCAGTCGGCGGCGAGATGGTCGGCGACCGAGGCACCGGGCGCGAAATAGTGCACGTGCCAGTCGTAGCCGTCGTGGTCCGTGAGTCGGGGTGTGGTGCCCGCGGCGGCGACCAGGTCGTTGATCAGCCCGGCGGCGGTCCGGGGGTCCTGGGTCGAGAAGACCGCGGTGAACCGCCCGCGGATCTTGCGCACGGCGGAGAGGTCGAACTCCGACAGCACCCCGACATCGCTGATCTCGTGGTTTCGTACGAAATCCGCGAGCAGCGCGACATCCTGCAGTCCGTCCGGCGCCGTGGCGTCCTCCGGTGCGGTGTTCACCAGATCGACCACGGTGTCGAGGGCGCACCGGGTGTCGTGGGTGATCAGCACGTTTCGCTCCCTGGCCTGGGGGTCGGGCGGGCGCCCGCCGATGCTGGCCGATGGTAGTGGCTTCCCGGAGGGCGGCCCCATGCATCTATGAACGGCATCGCGCCCCTAGCGGTTCCCCGGACCGACGAGGGAGTGCTCTCGGCCGGGATCACGGAGGGTCGCTCGGCCGGTGGCCGCACGCACCGGCGCCGCCCCCGCGACGAATCGCGGCGACGGCGCCGGTGTGTGCCCTATGCGGTTGTCCAGGCCCGAGCCGTCTCCCCGAGTTCGGACGGCGCCGGGTGGCTTGGTCGGGACCCTCGTTCTAGCTCTCCGCCAGGATGTGCGACAGCTCCTGATCCAGGTCGAAGTGCCGATGCTCCGTGCCAGGTGGCACGGCGGCGTCCGTCCGCTTCAGGAAGGACTCCAGGGCCCGCGCGGGAGCCTCCAGCAGGGCCTCGCCCTCGGGAGAGCTCAGTGCGATGCAGACGACGCCCTGACCGTGACTACGGGATGGCCAGACACGGACGTCGCCGGTACCGGTGGGCCGGTGGAGGCCCTCGGCGAGGAGGTCGCGGGCGAACACCCACTCGACGGTCTCCTCGGCTCCGGTGTGGAAGGTGGCGTGCACGGCGTAGGGGTCGGCCGTGTCGTACCTCAGGCCTGCGGGGACAGGCAGGGATGACTCGCTCGACACAACGAGGCGCAGGTGCAGCTCGCAGCTGACCGTGGTGTTCATAAGCGCCAGGGCCTTTCGCTCAGTGTGCGCTCGGGGATTCGCACGTCGGCGAAATCGACATGCCACCTACGGTGCCGTTGTAAACCCCTCTGAGTGTTTTGCGTGCCTTTACGTAACTCTTCCGGCCGAGGGCTCGATCGCTCGGTGCGGCCATTCCGGTGACTGGTTTCCCTCGGGTAGGGTTTGTCCGTATGAATACGGGGAGTGACGAGCCGGGTGAGGTTGTCGTGGCGCCGGACGGGGCGGCCGACGAGACGCCGGACGAGACGACAGAGGGCGGGGCGCAGGACGGGCAAGGGCTCGGTTCCAAGGCGCCGGAATTCATCAAGGCACGCCGTGCGCTGCATCTGAGCTGGCAGGTCGGCGTCTTCGTCATCGGCCTCGCGGTCGTGGTCGCCGGCATCATCATGCTGCCGCTGCCAGGACCCGGCTGGGTGGTGATCTTCGGCGGCATGGCGATCTGGGCGACCGAGTTCGTCTGGGCCCAGCTGGTGCTGCGCTGGACCAAACGCAAGGTCACCGAGGCGGCACAGCGCGCGCTCGACCCCGAGGTGCGCCGCCGCAACATCGTCCTGACCTCGATCGGCCTGGTGATCGTGATCGCCCTTGTCGGCGTCTACATCTGGAAGTTCGGCGTCGTGATGCCCTGGAAGATCAAGGACCAGTGACCCGCTGACGGCGCCCGGACGCCTCCCCGCGCTGGTCGGAGGCACCCGCTGACATGGGGTAATGTTCTCCGTGCGCCCGGGCGATTAGCTCAGTGGGAGAGCGCTTCGTTCACACCGAAGAGGTCACTGGTTCGAACCCAGTATCGCCCACCCGGACCGACGGCCCGCCTGTGATCACACAGGCGGGCCGTCGTCGTTCGACCGCCGGTGCGTGGGTTCAACTCCGCACCGCCCAGGCGTTTTTCGGCCGGTCGGCAGTTGAGCGCGGCAGGCCGCATCCTGTTCGGCCGACCGATCGCGGCCGCCTCACCTGCGGTGTCCGCCGCCCGGCCCGTGCCACGCGCCCGTCGTCGCCGTCGTAGCGCTCAGCCGGTCCACAAGAAATTCCTGTCCGAATCATTGACGCACCCCGAGGGCCTCCGTAACTTGTGCCAGCAAGCGCTTACTTGAAACGATTCATGCAGGTGGCAACGACGCTACGGGGAGGGCCCATCATGGGAACCGGCACGAATGTGGAGAGGCGTACGGTCCTGAAGGTCGCCGGAGTCTCGGCGGTCACGCTGGGGCTGACCGCGACGGGGTGCGGTGGGAGTGACGGGACGTCCGCGGACGGGACGGTGACGATCCGTTACTCGTGGTGGGGTGCCGAGGAGCGGGCGAAAAAGATCAATCAGTCCATCGCGCTCTTCGAGAAGAAGTATCCGAAGATCAAGGTGAAGACGGACTTTCAGGACTATCCCTCTTTCTGGGAGAAGTTCCAGACGCAGGCCGCGGGCGGAAATCCACCGGACGTATTCCAGAACGCCGTTGGATTTCTTCGGAAGTACGACAAGAGAGGCATCCTTCTCGATCTCAAGACGCAGATCGACGCGGGAAATCTGAGCCTCGATCACTTCCGCCCGGGCGTCACCTCGGTGGGCCAGGTCGACGGCAAGCAACTCGGTATTCCGGTCGGTTCGAACACCATGGCGCTGGTCATCGACAAGAAGGTCTACGAGAAGGCGGGCGTCGACCCCACGGCGGGCTGGACCTGGGACGAGTACTTCAAGGCACTCAAGACGATCTACGACAAGACCGAAGTCCCCGGGGACACGGGCTACTTCAGCATCATGTACCTGTACGACCTCTACCTCCGGCAGAACGGCAAGGCGTTCTTCACCAAGGACGGCCTCGGTTTCGAGGAGTCGGATCTGACGGAGTGGTGGACGGACGGGTACAGCCGGGTGAAGGCCGGGATCGTCACCTCCCCGAAGGTCGTCGCCCAGGACACCCCCAAGTCCTCGCTCTCGGCAGGACACGGCGCCTCGGAATTCACCTGGGACAACTTCACCGTCCGCTACACGGCGGAGGGCAGCAGCACCTACGGCCTCGCCCCGATCCCCACCACCGACGGCAAGGACACCGGCCAGTACCTCGCCTCCCTGATGCTGAGCGGCTCCGCGCGCACCAAGCACCCGAAGGAAGTCGCCCAGTTCATCAACTTCATGGTCCACGACCCCGCCGTCGGCAAGATCATGGGCTACGACCGGGGCATCCTCGCGACCACCGACCAGTACGACGCCTTCAAGCCGACCGACACGGTCCAGAAGGAGATCGCCCAGTACGAGGTGGACACCGCCAAGGCGGGTGTCCTCGGGACGATCACCCCGCACCCGTCCGGCGCCGACACCGCCGAGTCCGCCTTCCTCCGGATCGGCGGGGACATGGCGCTGGGCAAGACCAAGGTCGCCGACGCGGTGAAGCAGTTCTTCTCCGAGGCGCAGGCCGCCTTCTCCGCCTGATGGGAACCGCCGTGACGCTCGTCAAGGACGCTCCGCCCGCCGCCCGGAAGACCCGTTCCGCAGCCCCCGCCGACCGGAAGCGGCGGGGGCGCCGCGAGAACCTCGCCGGCTATCTCTTCATGTCCCCGTGGATCGCCGGCTTCCTGCTGCTGACCGCGGGCCCCATGGTCGCCTCCCTCTACTTCGCGTTCACCGACTACAACCTCTTCAACAGCCCGAAGTGGATCGGCTTCGACAACTTCACCCGGATGTTCGACGACCCCCGGTGGCAGAAGTCGGTAGAGGTGACGGCGAAGTACGTCGTCATCGGCACCCCGCTGAAGCTGCTCCTCGCCCTCGGCGTCGCCATGCTGCTCGCCCAGAGCCGCCGCGGCCAGGCCCTGTACCGGGCCGCCTTCTACGCCCCCTCGCTCATCGGCGCGAGCGTCTCGGTCGGCTTCGTCTGGCGGTCGCTGTTCTCCGACGGCGCCGTCGTGGACCGTACGCAGTCCCTCTTCGGCATGCACGTCGGCGGCTGGGTCGGCGACCCCGACTGGATCCTCTACTCGCTGGTCGCGCTCACCGTGTGGCAGTTCGGCGCACCGATGGTCATCTTCCTCGCCGGACTCAAGCAGGTGCCGAGGGAGCTGTACGAGGCGGCCGAGATGGACGGGGCCGGGCCCTTCCGCCGCTTCTGGAGCATCACGTTGCCGATGATCTCCCCGGTGCTGTTCTTCAACGTGCTGCTGGAGACCGTCCACTCCTTCCAGATCTTCGGCTCGGCGTACGTCGTCTCGAACTCCCAGTGCGGTCCGGCCGACGCCACGCTCGTCTACACCTGTTACCTCTACCAACAGGGCTTCAAGAACGCCCAGATGGGCTTCGCGTCCGCGATGGCCTGGATGCTGCTGCTCGCCGTGGCGCTCGTGACGGCCGTCCTCTTCTGGTCGCAGAAGAAGTGGGTGCACTACGAGGAGGACGTCCGATGAGCGTCACCACTGTCCCCAAGTCCCCAGGTCTGGGGCGCAAGCGCACCGGCTCCCTCGTCTGGCACCTCGGGGCGCTGGCCGTCCTCGCCGTCGTCCTCTACCCGGTCCTGTGGGTCATCGGCGCCTCGTTCAAGCCGAGCAAGGACGTCATCGGCAGCCTGCAACTCTTCCCCGGGCACCCGATCCTCGCCAACTTCAAGGGCCTGGCCAAGGGCATCGCCGACATCTCGATCTGGACCTTCTTCCAGAACTCCCTTTTCTACGCCCTCGGTTCGGTCCTCGGCATTCTCATCTCCTGCTCCCTGACGGCCTACGCCTTCGCCCGCATCCGGTTCGCCGGGCGGAATCTGCTGTTCTCCCTCATGATCGGCACGCTCCTGCTGCCGTACCACGTGCTGCTGATCCCGCAGTACGTGATGTTCCAGAAGCTCCAACTGGTCAACACCTACGTCCCGTTGCTGATCGGCAAGTACCTGGCGACCGAGGCCTTCTTCGTCTTCCTGATGGTGCAGTTCATGCGCAACCTGCCGAAGGAACTGGACGAGGCCGCCCGGCTCGACGGCTGCGGACATCTGCGCATCTACTGGTCGATCGTGCTGCCGCTGTGCCGGCCCGCGCTCATCACCAGCGCGATCTTCACCTTCATCAACGCCTGGAACGACTTCATGGGCCCGCTGATCTACCTCAACGAGCCCGGAAAATACACGGTTTCACTGGGTCTGATGATGTTCCGCGACTCCGACGGCGTGGCCGCGAACTACGGCGGCATGATCGCGATGTCACTCGTCGCGCTGCTGCCGGTGCTGCTGTTCTTCCTCGCATTCCAGCGGTACCTGATCGACGGCATGGCGACCTCCGGACTGAAGGGCTGAGACGGTGGCCGAGGCACGAGTGAAGGCACGCAGGGAGTCCGTCTTCGCCGAGCGGTTCGGGGTCTTCGCCGAATGTCTGCTCACCGGCGTGTGGATCGCTGTCGCGTCGGCGGGAGTTGTCACATATCCGGCCGCGTTCGCCGCCGGGGCGCGGCACTTGAGGCGTCGTACGGGCCATGTCGGCGGAGGCTGGCGGGAGTTCGTCGCGGACTTCCGGGCGGCCGGGCGTGGCGGGTGGGTCGTCGGGGTCGCCGGGTGGGGCGCGGGCGCCGCCGTGTGGGTGGACGTCCAGGCCGTGCGTGCCGGGCTGCCCGGTGGGCCGCTCGTCGGGGCTGTCGGTGTCTTCGCGCTGATCGGGGTCGTCGTCGCCGGGTTGCGCGCGGCGGCGGTCTGGGCGCCGGGGGACACCTGGCGGGCGCTGCTCGCCGCCGCCGGTCGCCGTACGGTGCTCGACCCCGCCGGTTCCTTCCTGCTCGTCGGCGGGCTGGTCCTCGTCGGCTGTTCCGCTCTGCTCATCGCACCGTTGGCGGTCCCCGTGCTGGGAGCCGTGGCCGCGGCGGCCGTCGCCGTGGAGGAGCGGTACCGGCACCGCTGACGGGCGGTGCCCTGCATCAGGTCGGCGCGCTCCAGGCGTCGCACCTCTATCTGTCATGCCCCTGACCAGACGGACTTGAAGAAAGCTTCCCGCACGGAAAGGACAGGTCATGTCTCCGATTCCCCGCAGGTCCCTCCTCAAGGCGGCCGCCGTCGCCGGAGCCGCCGCGCAGTTCAGCTGGGCGCTGGGAGCCAAGGACGCCCAGGCCGCACCCAGAGCCGCGGCCGCCGACGCCGATCCCGTGACCCTCGACTGGCTGGAGGACGGCGGACTCGGCGCCGCACCTGGTTCGACGGTCGGCGTGCCGTGGCCGATGGGCACCTACCCGGAGGGCCAGACCTTCGCGCTGACGGACGCCGAGGGCACGGCCGTTCCGGTGCAGTCGTGGCCGATCGCCTATTGGCCCGACGGTTCGCTCAAGTGGACGGCCCACGCGGTGAGTTCGGGCTCCGGCAAGCTCACCCTCACCGCCGGAGACACGGCCGCCCCCGACAAGAAGATCACCGTCGACAAGAGCGGCGGCTCCATCGACGTTTCGACCGGAGTCATCACCGCGAAGATCGGCAAGAACGGCTCCACCCTCATCAAGTCGGTCACCAGGGGCGGCACGGAGATCGCCAAGAACGGCCGGCTCGTCCTCGTCCGCCAGCCCGAGATCGAGGACGAGGACCAGGGCGCGGTGAAGACCGAACGCTTCGACGGAGTGATCGGCGAGGTCACCGTCGAGCAGGACGGCCCGGTCCGCGCCGTGGTCCGCATCGACGGCAAACACCGCAAGGGCGCCCGGAGTTGGCTGCCGTTCTCGATCCGCCTCTACTTCTACGCGGGCGCCGACTCCTTCCGCATGGTGCACACGATCACCTTCGACGGCACCGTGGAACCCGGCAAGGCCAGCGGCGACTTCATCCGCGGCCTCGGCGTCCGCTTCACCGTGCCGATGCGCGACCAGGCCTACGACCGCCACATCCGCATCGGCGGAGAGGGAACGGGCTTGCTGCGCGAGGCAGTTCAGGGCATCACGGGCCTGCGCCGAGACCCGGGCGCGACCGTCCAGGCGGCCCAGTACGCCGGCCAGAAGCTGGCCGACCCGTCCACCTGGGACCAGCGCGTCACGACCCGCCTCCAGTACATCCCCAAGTGGGGCGACTACACCCTCTCCCAGCTTTCGGCCGACGGCTTCACCCTGCGCAAGCGCACCACGAAGGGCTACGGCTGGATCCCCGTCGGCGGTGGCGGACACGCCTCCGGATTCGGGTACGTCGGCGGGGCGAGCGGCGGATTCTCCTTCGGGCTGCGGGACTTCTGGGAGAAGTTCCCCGCGCAGCTCGACATCCGCGACGCCCACACCGACGAGGCCGAGGTCACCCTCTGGCTCTGGTCACCCGAGGCCCAGCCGATGGACCTGCGCTTCTACCACGATGGCATGGGCCAGGACACGTACGCCGAACAGCTCGAAGGCCTCAACATCACCTACGAGGACTACGAACCCGAGTTCGGTACCCCGTACGGCATCGCCCGCACCTCCGAACTCCTCTTCTGGGCCAACGAGTCGACGCCGACGCCGGAGACCCTCGCCCAACAGGTCGAAGCGGTAAAGGTGTTGCCCCAACTCGCCGCCCCGCCCGCGCAGTTGATCAAGTCCAAGGTCTTCGGCCCAGGCCTCTACTCCGAGCCCGACCGCTCCACCACCGCCAAGGCGAAGATCGAGGACCACCTCGACTTCCTCTTCACCTACTACAAGGACCAGGTGGCGCAACGCCGTTGGTACGGCTTCTGGGACTACGGCGACTTCATGCACTCGTACGACACCGTGCGCCACCAGTGGCGGTACGACATCGGCGGCTACGCCTGGGACAACTCCGAGCTGTCGCCGGACATCTGGCTCTGGTTCGCGTACATCCGCTCGGGCCGCTCGGACATCTTCCGCTTCGCCGAGGCGCTCACCCGGCACACCGGCGAGGTCGACGTCTACCACCTCGGTCAGTGGGCCGGCCTGGGCACCCGGCACGGCGTCCAGCACTACGCGGACAGCGCCAAGCAGCAGCGCATCGCCAACACCACCTACCGGCGCTACTACTACTTCCTCACCGCCGACGAACGCGTCGGTGACCTCATGGCCGCCAACGTCGACTCCGACGAGACGTTCCTCGTCCTCGACCCGATCCGCAAGATCCGCACCGAGCCGTACACACCCGACCGACACGCCCTGTCGATCGGATTCGGCACGGACTGGAGCGGGTTGGTGTCGGCGTGGCTGACCGAGTGGGAGCGCAGGGGCCCCAAGTGGGAGAAGGCCAAGGCGCGCGTCCTGTCCACGATGGAGACAATTGCCGCCCAGCCCAACGGATTTGTGCAGGGCAGCGGGCTGTACGACCTCGACACCGGCAAGTTCGCCGTCGCCTCCGCGCCCGTCGTCTCCGTCTCACACCTCTCGGCGGTCTTCGGCCTCAACGAGCTGTGCGCGGAGCTGATTTACCTGGTCGACATGCCCAAGTTCAAGGAGGTGTACATGGATTACTGCCGCTACTTCAACGCCTCCAAGACGGAACAGGCGGCACGATACGGCTCCAACTTCGGCACCCTGCTGCTCTTCCAGGGCCATTCACGCCTCGACGCCTACGCGGCCGTACAACTCGACGACGCGACGCTCGCCAAGCGGGCCTGGACGAAGTTCTACAGCTCCGACGGCTATATGGAGACCTCGCCGTGGAAGACGGAGGCGTTGACCGGCCCGGTCACCCTCGTCCCGGGCAGCGAGGCCGCCTGGGTGTCGTCGAACGACACCGCGCTGTACGGCCTCGCCGCCATCGAGAACCTGGCCCTGCTCGGCGACAAGATGCCCTAGTGCAGGGCTAGTTCATCTTCCCCAGGACGTCCCGCACCCGCCGGGCGTCCCGGATCCGCTGCTCGTACGTCGCGCCGAGTGCGAGCAGCAGGAGTCCGGCGAGGGCGGGCGGTGCCCATCGGGGCAGGGCGCCGACCACCTGGGCGATGTACGGGGCGAGTTCGTGCAGCGCGTCCAGGACGAGGGTGCCGCCGCCGAGGACGAGCGGCGCCTTGAGACGGTGCCCCCCGCCGATCAGCGTGACCGACAGCGCGGCCATGCCCAGCAGCAGAGGGCGCGCCCAGTGCGCGTCCGCCCAGGCCGCCACGAGGCTCGGGGCGAGCGTGGCGGCGAGCCCGGGGCCGTACGCCGTCCAGGACGAGGTGCTCGGGTCACGGCGCCTGCGCAGCGCGCCCACGAGCAGCGCCGGGGCGGTCACCGGCAGCGTGTACGCCTCGGGGCTGCCGATGTCCCACGCGGACAGCCGCACCCAGGTCGCGAGGATGAAGAGGGCGGCGGCCAGATAGCCGATGTTCCTGCGTTCGGGCCGTAGCGCCGTGCCCGCCGCGATCACTCCGCACAGGGACAACACCAGCGCGAGCATGGGCAGTTCGCCCGCCGCGAGGCCGATCGCGACCAGGCCGGCGACGGCACCCATGATCTCGACGGCCTTGGCCGTGGTCGGATCGCCGATGCTCGGGGCGAGCAGCGCGGTGGTCACCGGTACGGCGAGTACCAGCAGCGCGATGTACTGCGGCTGCCAGTCGAAGGAGGCGCCCACCGCACAGGCGAGGCCCGTGGCGTATCCGAGGGACGCGGCGGCGGAGACCGGCGCGAGGCGCCCGAGCCGGGCGGCACCCGCGAACACGACGGTCAGCGACGCGAGGACGGCGAGGGTGGCCGGTTCGGCTGCGAGGGAGAGGAAGGTGAGACTGAGGGACGTGACCAGCGCGAGCGTGGTGGCCATGCGGTGGGTGAGGGCGAGCAGGGCCATGACCGTGAGTCCCTGCACCAACAGGCCGACGGTGTACGGCAGTTGAAGCGCGGTTGGGAGGGCGAGTGCCGTTGCCCATGTCAGGGTCAGGGCGGTGGTGAGTGCGTGGGAGCGCCACTCGGTGGTGCGGATTACGAAGGCCAGCACTGCTGCAACTGCGGCCAGGACCAGGGGAGTTGCGGTCGCGTGCGGCGGCCAGAAGGTGTCCACCGTCGCCGCGTCACGGGCGTTGCCCGGTGCGCCGGACCAGACGTGCGACAACCACGCGGCCGGGCCGAACAGCGTGATGCCGACGACCGGCAGCGCCCACAGGACCGCGCCCGTCTGGACGATGCCGGAGGCCCAGCCGAGTCCCTCGCGCACCGGCTGGGGGAGCCGGCCCCGGACCAGCGCCAACAGGGCGATTCCGCACGCCAGATAGCCCGGTACCGTCCAGTCGGCGGACAGCGAAGCGCGTACCACACCACCCAGCCCGGCGACCACGAACAGACCGCCCGCCGCGGCCGTACTCGTCCTCAGCCCCCGGCCGGTCGCGAGCCACGCGGCGCCGAACGCGCCCGCCGCCGCGAGAGCGAAGAGCGCCGCCGCACGGGCGGCGGCGCCCGGACCGGCCGCATCCAGAGAGATGAGGCCGGCCGCCAGCACGCCCCAGCCGCCCATACCGAACGCGCCGCCGGCGGCGACGAGACGAACGGCCCTGGGGGTGGCGCGGAGCGCGACAACCATGTCGATCACGGCGGTCAGCAGTATCGCGGCCGTGTTCGCACGAGGGCCCCCGCCGGCCGCGATCGCCCAGAGAAACAGGGGGAGTTGGGCGATCGCGAGCGCGGCGGGGAGGGGGAGGAGAAGGGTCGGTGGGGTGTGCGCGGTGGTGGGTACCGCGCGGGTGACGGCCGGGTTCGGGAGCGCGGCGAGTCCGATGCCGTACGCCGTCCAGACCGCCGTCAGTACCGTCGCCGCTGCCGCCGCGAACGTCACGGCGTCGCCGTCCGAGAACGCGACTTCGTGCAGCGCGTAGGCGTCCAGCACCGTCAGGACGAGACCGAGGCCCGCGACCGACTCGGCCGTGGAACGCAGGCCCCGCCGCAGCAGCGCGACGGGTGCGCCGAGCGCCGCCAGGGTCACCGCGCCGAGCACCAGCGCCCGGCCCGCGATCCCCAGGTTCCCCCAACTCACCAGTGTGAACGCCATCGCCGCGAGGGTGAGCAGGATGCCGCCGAGCAGAAGCAGCACGTTCTGCACGCCGGGGGCGGTGGCCTCCGGACGGGGCGGTGTGGCGGGCGGCGGCACCACGGGCATGGGCTCGACCGGTTGAAGCACGGTCATCAGCCAGGCCCGCCGGTGCAGCAACTGTGCACGGCGGGCGTCCAGTTGGTGCAGCTCGGTGTCCAGGAGCCGCAACTCCACGACCGGGGGCGGAATGTGCGTCATGACTCGGAGTGTGGTGCCCGTCACGTCGTACGGCATGAGTACGCGTACTCAAAACGCGTGCGGATGACGGGAGATGGGCGTGCGAGCGGGCAGACTCCGGCCATGGACTGGACCCATTACCGCTTCCACGCCCAGTGGGCCCTGCCCGCGCCGCCCGCCGTCGTGTACCCGGTTCTGGAGCGGGCCGAGGAGTATCCGCGCTGGTGGCCGCAGGTACGCGAGGTCAACCAGATCGACGACACGACCGGCGTCATCCGCATACGGGCGAGCCTGCCGTACGCCCTGACCTTCACCGCGAGGGAGGTGCGGCGCGATCCGGACGCCGGTGTGCTGGAGATCGCGATGACCGGCGACCTGGAGGGCTGGGCGCGCTGGAGGCTCACGGCCGACGGCCCCGGCACACTCGCCCGCTACGACCAGGAGGTCGACCTGAACCGGCCGCTGCTCAGGTGGTTCGCCATACCCGGGCGGCCGGTGTTCCGCCTCAACCACGCGCTGATGATGCGGGCCGGACGGCGCGGGCTCCTCGCACAGCTGGACGCGGTCTGACGGAAGCGGTTTGAAGGAAAGCGGCGGGGGCCTGTATTGTTCGGTGCGTTCCCGGGCGATTAGCTCAGTGGGAGAGCGCTTCGTTCACACCGAAGAGGTCACTGGTTCGAACCCAGTATCGCCCACCGGGAAAGGCCGGTCCGCAGCAGCGGACCGGCTTTTTTGTGCGCCGACGCGGCGACCGCGTATGCAGCGCCCACGTATGTGACGTCCGCCTACGCGGCCTCCGCCGTCACGTCCGGGCGCAGGGGCCACGACGGGTCCACCGCCTCCGGCGTGCCGCTCCGCGCGAACCACGCCTGGAGGCCCCGCGCCTGGGCCGCGTGCCACGTCGACTGCAGGGTGTGCAGTTCGGCGGGGGACAGGCGTTCCAGGCGGGTCGCGAAGCGGCGGCCCAGGGCCCGCACCAACTCGAGCGAGGCCAGCGCGTCCGCGCCCGCGTCGTGGGCGCCCTCCAGCGTGACGCCGTAGTGCGTGCACAGGTCGGTGAGGGTGCGGCGGCCCTTGCGGTAGCGGTCCAGGTGTTTGTCGAGGACCCGGGGGTCCAGCACCTGGAGCGCCGTCGACTCGAACCAGTGGTCCAGCGAGGACGCGCGGTGGCGGCGCAGTTCGCGATCCAGGAGGGTCAGGTCGAAGGGGGCGTTCATCACCACCAACGGGCGCCCCATGGCGGCCTGTTCGGCCAGTTCGTCGGCTATCTCACGCATCACCGGCGCGGGCCAGCGGCCGTTGCGCTGCAGATGCTCATCGGTCAGTCCGTGGATCGCCGTCGCCCCGGCGGGCACCGGCACCCCCGGGTTCACCAGCCACCGGGTCACCCGGGGGCGGGTGCCGGGGGCGTCCTGGACGACGACAGCGGCCGACACTATGCGGTCGGTCTCTACATCCACGCCCGTGGTCTCCGTGTCGAACGCGGCCAGCGGGCCCTCGTACCAGCACGTCATACGTACACAACTCCTCGTTCACCCACGGCAGGTGACGCACCGTCTTCTGCCAGTTTGGTGATACCCGGGCTGTTTGCGCCGTACGCCGGAAGGACACAACAGGAGTACGGGTCTTTGCAGTTCAGCGACCCGGCACGGGGATACACCTGAATTCGGAAGGCACTTGGTCATGGCGATAGCGCAGCCCGAGCGGGGCGGGCTGCTGCCCGAACGGACGGCACCCCTTCGAGGATCGCTCGCCACCACCGCCTGCATGGAGACACTGCAGGTGGGCTATCTGCACGCCGTCGCCGCGGCGGCCGGCTGCTCGCTGTCGCAACCCTTTCCGGACAACGGCATCGACTGGCACGTCAGTCACGGCTCGCCCGGGCACACGGTGGACGACGAGGTCACCATAAAAGTGCAGCTCAAGTGCACCTACCAGATCCCGCCGAACCCGCCGGGACGTTCCTTCTCCTTCACGCTCGACAACGACCATCTGCGCAAGCTCGCCCGCACCCCGGTCTCGGTGCACAAGATCCTGGTCGTGATGCTCGTCCCGCGTTCCCAGGACGACTGGCTGCGCGCCAGCCACGACCGGCTCGACCTGCGGCACTGCTGCTACTGGGTCAACCTCGCCGGTCACGCGATCACCGGCCGGACCCGGACCACCGTGCGGATACCGACCTCGCGCATCTTCGACGACCGGGCGCTGTGCGAGATCATGACGCGGGTCGGGACGGGAGGCAGGCCATGAGGCACCGCTCGGTCGAGGAACACCTGCGGTCGGTACGACCGCATCCCGACGACCAGGCCGCCACCGCCTGGGACGGTTCCCCCGCGCCCGACCAGGTCGACCCCGCCGTCCTCGGCGCCCTGCTGCGCCGGCACGGCTGGCAGCGGCGCGGCGGAGCCGCCGGACGGTACGGCCGCTGGACCCCACCCGGGCCCGGCGGCTCGGGCACCAGCCTGCTGGTCCCCGAGAGCCGGGCCTTCCCCGACAGCGACGACCTCCTCGGCGAGGCGCTCATCGCACTCGCCCGCAGCAACACCCCCTCCGCCCGCGAGGTCCTCATCGGCCTCGCCGTACCCAGCGACGAGATCCGCTGGTGGCGGGACATCCCGACCGGCCCGGCCGGCGCCGCGCCCTGGACCGTGGAGGACCAACTGCGCGCCGCAGCCCGCCAGATGCTGCTCGCCGCCGCACTCGCCAACCGCGCGCGTGCGGGCTACTACGGCGCCCGGCACCGCCGCCCGGCCGCCGCGTCCCTGGAGAACGTGCTCGTCGGCTCCGCACCCGGCGGCCGCCGGCTCACCGCGTTCGTCCCCGTCGACACCGGCCGCGCTCTCGCCGTACGCCTCCACCAGGCCCTGTACGCCACCCGCGAGGCGATCGACTACGAGCGGGCCACCGGCGGCATGGACGCCTTCGACGGTGCCGTCGAGGCGGGCGTCAGCCGTGAGCTGACCGAGGCCGTCGTCGCTCTCGTGCGCGGCACCGAGGGCGCCCGGATCGCCGTCGAGTGGGCGCCCGCCGCAGGCGTCCCCGAGGGCTGCGCCGCCCCCGCCGAGGCCGTCGAGT
The DNA here is from genome assembly GCF_000716435.1 of Streptomyces xylophagus. GTDB lineage: Bacteria > Actinomycetota > Actinomycetes > Streptomycetales > Streptomycetaceae > Streptomyces > Streptomyces xylophagus. The sequence goes on along the minus strand of NZ_JNWO01000028.1, from coordinate 76,758 downwards.
TCTCACCCGGCGACCTGCCCGTGCTGCGCGCCGCCGGGGCCCGCTATCTGCGCGAGGAACCGGCCATGCCCGTGCGCATCACCGGCTCGGTGGTGCGGATGCGCAGGTCGGGGCCGCGCGGTGAGGGCACCGTACGGATGCAGGTGATCGCCGGCGCCGAGGTCGGGCACGTCCGCATGACCCTGGACGAGGAGTCGTACCGCATAGCCGGTCACGCCCACCTCGTCGGGCTCCCGGTGCGGGTGCACGGCCGGCTGGAGAGCCGGGGCGGCTTCCGCAGGCTCACCGGCGCCTCCGGGGTCGTACCCGTGCAGGTGGACGAGGCGGAGCGGGACCGGCTGCTGAAGTCCCTCCAGGAGAACCTCGACTTCTTCGAGGAGGCGTGCAGCGGGGAGGACTGAGCGAGGGGGAGTGCGGCAACCGTTTCGCGGTGGGGCCCGTAGGGTCGGTACGATCCCCTATTGCGCGCGCTCACGGTATGGCGCCGCATCCACCCTGCAGTCAGGAGAGACCGGTGTCAGACGTCCGTGTGATCATCCAACGCGATTCCGAGCGGGAAGAGCGCACGGTGACGACGGGCACGACGGCCGCGGAGCTCTTCGCCGGCGAGCGCTCGATCATCGCCGCGCGCGTGGCCGGAGAGCTCAAGGACCTGGCGTACGTCGTCACCGAGGGGGACGAGGTCGAGGGCGTCGAGATCTCCTCCACCGACGGCCTCAACATCCTGCGCCACTCCACCGCGCACGTCATGGCGCAGGCCGTGCAGGAGCTCTTCCCCGAGGCCAAGCTGGGCATCGGCCCGCCGGTCAAGGACGGCTTCTACTACGACTTCGACGTCGAGCGGCCGTTCACGCCCGAGGATCTCAAGGCCGTCGAGAAGAAGATGCAGGAGATCCAGAAGCGCGGGCAGCGGTTCTCGCGGCGCGTGGTGACCGACGAGGACGCGCGCGAAGAGCTCGCGAACGAGCCGTACAAGCTCGAACTGATCGGCATCAAGGGCTCCGCCTCGACCGACGACGGCGCGGACGTCGAGGTCGGCGGCGGCGAGCTGACGATCTACGACAACCTCGACGCCAAGACCGGCGACCTGTGCTGGAAGGACCTCTGCCGAGGCCCCCACCTGCCCACCACCCGCAACATCCCGGCGTTCAAGCTCATGCGCAACGCCGCCGCGTACTGGCGCGGCAGCGAGAAGAACCCGATGCTCCAGCGCATCTACGGCACCGCCTGGCCCTCCAAGGAGGAGCTGAAGGCGCACCTCGACTTCCTGGTCGAGGCCGAGAAGCGCGACCACCGCAAGCTGGGCAGCGAGCTCGACCTGTTCTCGATCCCCGAGCAGATCGGCTCCGGCCTCGCCGTCTTCCACCCCAAGGGCGGCGTCGTCCGCCGGGTCATGGAGGACTACTCGCGCCGCCGCCACGAGGAGGAGGGCTACGAGTTCGTCTACACCCCGCACGCGACGAAGGGGAAGCTCTTCGAGACGTCCGGGCACCTGGACTGGTACGCCGACGGCATGTACCCGCCCATGCAGCTCGACGAGGGCGTGGACTACTACCTCAAGCCCATGAACTGCCCGATGCACAACCTGATCTTCGACGCGCGCGGCCGTTCGTACCGTGAACTGCCGCTGCGGCTCTTCGAGTTCGGGACCGTGTACCGGTACGAGAAGTCCGGCGTCGTGCACGGACTGACCCGGGCGCGCGGCTTCACGCAGGACGACGCGCACATCTACTGCACGCGCGAGCAGATGGCCGACGAGCTCGACAAGACGCTCACCTTCGTCCTCAACCTGCTCCGCGACTACGGCCTTACCGACTTCTACCTGGAGCTGTCCACCAAGGACCCGGAGAAGTTCGTCGGCACGGACGAGGTCTGGGAAGAGGCCACCGAGACGCTGCGCCAGGTCGCCGAGAAGCAGGGGCTGCCGCTCGTTCCCGACCCGGGTGGCGCCGCCTTCTACGGTCCGAAGATCTCCGTCCAGACGAAGGACGCGATCGGCCGGACCTGGCAGATGTCCACCGTCCAGCTGGACTTCAACCTGCCGGAGCGCTTCGACCTGGAGTACACCGGCCCCGACGGCTCCAAGCAGCGGCCGGTCATGATCCACCGTGCGTTGTTCGGTTCCATCGAGCGGTTCTTCGCGGTGCTGCTCGAGCACTACGCGGGTGCCTTCCCGGCGTGGCTGGCGCCGGTGCAGGCGGTCGGGATTCCGATCGGGGACGCGCACGTCGAGTACCTGGAGAAGTTCGCCGTAGCGGCCAAGAAGAAGGGGCTGCGCGTCGAGGTCGACTCCTCCTCGGACCGGATGCAGAAGAAGATCCGCAACGCGCAGAAGCAGAAGGTGCCGTTCATGGTCATCGTCGGCGACGAGGACATGAACGCCGGCACGGTGTCCTTCCGCTACCGCGACGGCTCCCAGGAGAACGGCATCGCGTTCGACGACGCCATCGCGAAGATCGAGCAGGTCGTGGTGGACAGGGCGCAGGTCTGAGTCTGTTGCTTCGGCTTCGGGAGGCCCTCGGGGAGTTCAGACCCCCGGGGGCCTCTCGTCGTCCTCCCGCGCGAAGACCTGGAGCAGCCAGGAGGCGAAGGTTCCGGTGACCGCGCCGAGGAGGGCCAGGCCGATGGCCATCATGCCGACCGCGATCAGCCGGCCGAGCGGGGTGATGGGCGCCACGTCGCCGTAGCCGACGGTCGCGAAGGTCGCGCAGGTCCACCACACGGCGTCGCCGAACGTCCTGATCGTCGCGCCCGGGGCCGTGTGTTCCTCCTGGTAGACGGAGAGGGCGCCCGCGAAGCCGAGCAGGACGGTGGACAGTCCGGCGTAGACGATCACGCGCGCGTGCAGCGCGAGCCGCGGCTGGCCGTGCCGCCGCTGCACGGCCTCGTAGACCTTGACCACCCGCAGCGGTCGCAGGAGCGGCAGAAGCAGCACGAGGGTGTCCAGCCAGTGCGTCCGTACGAAGCGCAGCCGCTGGCCGCTCAGCCGCCAGCGCACCGCGTAGTCGACGGCGAACAGCGCCCAGGCGGCGAACAGTACGGCGAGGCAGACGTCCTGCCAGTCGCCCGACAGGCCGTGCGCCAGGATGCGGACCGCGTACGCGGCGAGGTAGACCATCGACGCCACGGCGAGCGGCACCTCGGTGCGCCGCTCCCACCGCTCCTTGCGACTGTCGTCGTCCATCGGTCCAGCTTGGCTGCGGGCGCCTTTCCCGCAACCCCGGCGACACGCCGCGAACGGGCGAAGCCATATGCTTCCTTGCATGACGAGTGAGCCGGAGCAGCAGATCGGAGTGGGGACGCCGGACGCGTTCCAGCGCCTCTGGACCCCCCACCGGATGGCCTACATCCAGGGTGAGAACAAGCCGACCGGCCCCGGGGCCGACGACGGTTGCCCCTTCTGCTCGATTCCGGCGAAATCGGACGAGGACGGGCTGATCGTCAGGCGCGGTGAGCTGGTGTACGGGGTGCTCAACCTGTACCCGTACAACGGTGGCCATCTGATGGTCGTGCCCTACCGCCACGTCGCCGACTACACCGACCTGACCGACGCGGAGACCGTGGAACTCGCGGCCCTCACCAAGCAGGCGATGACGGCCCTGCGCACCGCGTCCGGCGCCCACGGCTTCAACATCGGCATGAACCAGGGGAGCGTGGCGGGCGCGGGCATCGCCGCCCACCTGCACCAGCACATCGTCCCGCGCTGGGGCGGCGACACGAACTTCATGCCGGTGGTCGGCCACACCAAGGTGCTGCCCCAACTCCTCGCGGACACACGGAAGATGCTGGCGGAGGCGTGGCCCACGGCGTGAGCCACGCGGTCGGCTGACTACGCGTCGTACAGGTCGGCCTTCCTCGGTGACGCGTCCTGCACGTTCGTGCTGAGGAACGACGAGCGGTTGCCGAACTTCTCCGTGTCCACGCCGTTCTCGTCCAGGACGCGGATCGCCGCGGCGTGCACCACCCGCAGAACCGGTGTCGCGGCGCGCAGCGCGTCGTCCGCCATGAAGCGGTGGCGCCAGGGCTGGTCGGCCCAGGCGTGCCGCAGGCCGAACGGCTCGGGCAGGGATATGGAACCGCCGAGCCAGTTCAGCAGCGGCGGGTACCAGGTGATCGGGGCGCGCACCGCGAGGCGTACCACCTCGTCGGTGGGGACCAGCGGGAGGCTGACCTTGCGGGTCTCCCACGGCTTGAAGGTCTTCTGGACGTCCTTCGAGGGGGCCTCGGGCTTGCCGGTGAACAGTGAGTTCACGGGACCCAGGGCGTGCCCGGTGATCTCGATGCGCAGCGTCTTGTGCAGCACGGTGACGGTGATCATCATCGTGATGACCAACTGCCCTTCCCAGAGCGTCCATTGGACACCCAGGTAGTGGCGGTCACCGGCGCCGAACTGCTGCTTGTTGCAGATGTCCTGTATCGCGTGCGACTTGACCTGGTACGCGTCCACGTCCGTGCCCTCGGGCCGGGACACCGCCTTCGCGCCCTCACCGATCGGTGTGACGACCCAGTGGCGGATGGACGCCTTCGGGAAGCCGCCGGTGTTGATCGTGTTCCGCTCCAGCATGCGCAGGTCGTCATGGATGTTCCGGATGACGTCCCAGCTGCGGAAGGGGTGGATCTCCCGGTTGGCGTCCCGCGCGATCAGGTCCTCGGCGAGCTGCCAGCTGCCCCAGCGGGTGCCCATGCCGAGGATGCCCTTGGGGCCGGCGTAGAAGATCGAGTTCGACTGCTGCTCCGCGCTGAGCTTGGCCAGGGACTGGCGCAGCTGCTCGGCCTGGGTCTCGCCGGGGCTGGTCGGTACCGCCTCGGGGACCTTGGCGCCGACGCTGCTGCCGGAGAGCAGGCTGTCCCACCGCCCGCGCAGGTCCTTCGCGGTGTTCTCGCAGATCTGCTTGGCCCACAGCCAGCCGACCACGGGGAGGACGACGCACGCGCGTGCGTACCAGGCCCAGAAGCCGGTGAACGGCATCTTGATCAGGAAGATCACGGCGACCGCGCCCACCCCGACGAGCAGGGTCGTGGCGAGCGCGCCGGCCCGCTTGTTCTTCTGGGTGCGCTTGTCGATCAGGCTGCGCAGCTGGAAGATCAGCAGCCAGATCACCAGCCCGGGAAGGAAGAGCAGGCCGCACAGCACCATGACCATGGACAGCCTGTTGTCCCGGGCCCGGCGGATGTTGTTGGCCGCCAGCGCGTGCTCGACGACGGCCTGCGGTTCGGTGCCGAACGACTGGATGAGCGGCTGGCGGCCGGGGCCGAGCATGCGGGCCACCAGGGCTCCGGAGAAGGCCTCGCCGAGGTTGGGGCGGAAGATCGTCGCCCACTTGCGGCCCTCGTTGACGGCCGTCTGGTGCCATTCGTTGTCGGCCTTCTTGATCTCGGCGACCGGGTTGTCCCGGTAGGCCGCCGAGGCCAGCGCGAAGGTCGCCGTCTGCCCCTCGTCACCGGTGCGCGGCACCTGTGGTCCGAAGATGTCCGCGTAACCGCTGTCAACGGTCATTCCCGCCCCCGATCGCCGCTGCTCCCGCTTCTGCGGCTTTCCCGACTTCCGTGCTCCGCACACCTGTTGATCAGGTCATCAGCGTATCGGCCATCACTGACATTCGTCGGCGGACAGCCCAAGCTGCCCGCCGACCCGGAAGAGACCGTTCCATTTAGGCCACTTGTGGGTCGTCGCGCGCCACAAGTGAGCCGCCCGGTACCAACTGCTAGGCGTCGCCCGCCTCTTCGCGGATTCTCTCCGCGATCTGCGGAGGCATCGGCTCGTGCCGGGCGTACGTGCGGTTGAAGCGGGCCGTGCCGTGCGAGAGAGAACGGAGGTCGACGGCGTAGCGGCCGATCTCGATCTCCGGTACCTCGGCCCGGATCAGGGTGCGCCCGCCGGTCGTCTGCTCGGTGCCGAGCACGCGGCCACGGCGCCCGGACAGGTCGCTCATCACCGCGCCCACGTAGTCGTCGCCGACCAGCACGGTCACTTCGGCAACCGGTTCGAGGAGATGGATCTTCGCGTCGACCGCGGCCTCCCGCAGCGCCAGCGCGCCGGCCGTCTGGAACGCGGCGTCAGATGAGTCCACCGAGTGCGCCTTGCCGTCCAGGAGCGTGATCCGTACGTCGAGCAGTGGATGCCCGGCCGCAACTCCCCTTGCTGCCTGGGCCCTTACGCCCTTCTCCACCGAGGGGATGAACTGGCGCGGCACCGCACCGCCGATGACCTTGTCCACGAACTCGATGCCGGTGCCGCCCGGAAGCGGCTCGACCTCGATCTCGCAGATCGCGAACTGCCCGTGTCCGCCGGACTGTTTGACATGGCGGCCGCGCCCCTGCGCCTTGGCGGCGAACGTCTCCCGTAGGGAGACCTTGTGCGGTACGAGGTCGACCTGGACGCCGTAGCGACTGCGCAGCCGTTCCAACGCGACGTCCGCGTGGGCCTCGCCGAGGCACCACAGGACGACCTGGTGGGTGTCCTGGTTCTGTTCCAGGCGCATGGTGGGGTCCTCGGCGACGAGCCTGCTCAGGCCCTGCGAGAGCTTGTCCTCGTCCGTCTTGCTGTGCGCCTGGATGGCGAGCGGCAGCAGCGGGTCGGGCATCTCCCAGGGCTCCATGAGGAGTGGGTCGTCCTTGGCGGAGAGGGTGTCGCCGGTCTCCGCGCGGCCCAGTTTCGCCACGCACGCGAGGTCCCCCGCGATGCAGTGCGTGAGCGCCCGTTGCTGCTTGCCGAAGGGTGCGGAGAGGGCACCGACGCGTTCGTCGACATCATGGTCCTCGTGCCCGCGGTCGGCGAGCCCGTGCCCGGAGACATGGACGGTCGCGTCGGGCCGTAGCGTCCCGGAGAAGACGCGCACCAGGGAGACCCGGCCGACGTACGGGTCGGAGGCGGTCTTCACGACCTCGGCGACCAGCGGCCCGTTCGGGTCGCACGGCTTCAGCTCCCGCGCCCTGCCGTCGACCGTGGTGACCCCGGGCGCCTCGCGCTCCAGGGGGGTCGGGAAACCGCCCGTGATCAGCTCAAGCAGCTCGACCGTGCCGAGGCCCTGCTTGGAGCCCTCGGCGGCGGGGGCGGCGGCCAGCACGGGGAAGAACACCCCGCGCGCGACGGCCCGCTCCAAGTCCCCGATCAGCGTCTTGACGTCGATCTCCTCGCCGCCGAGATAGCGGTCCATGAGGGTCTCGTCCTCGCTCTCCGCGATGATCCCCTCGATGAGCCGGTTACGGGCCTCCTCGATCCGCGGCTGCTGGTCGGGCCCCGGCTCGGACTCCTTGCGCTCCCCGGACGCGTAGTCGAACAGCTTCTGCGACAGCAGCCCGACCAGACCCGTCACGGGCGCGTGCCCGTCCGACCCCTGCGCGCCGTGCAACGGCAGATACAGCGGGAGTACGGCGTCGGGGTCGTCCGCGCCGAAGGCCTCCGCGCAGGTGCGGGTCATCGTCTCGAAGTCCGCGCGCGCGGACTCCAGATGCGTGATCACGATGGCGCGCGGCATGCCGACCGCCGCGCACTCCTCCCACACCATGCGGGTCGAGCCGTCCACCCCGTCGGAGGCCGAGACGACGAAGAGGGCCGCGTCCGCAGCTCGCAGACCGGCCCTCAACTCGCCGACGAAATCGGCGTATCCGGGGGTGTCGAGAAGATTGACCTTGTACCCGTCCCAGTCGACGGGCACCAGGGAGAGCTGCACCGAGCGCTGCTGCCGGTGCTCGATCTCGTCGTAGTCGGAGACGGTGCCGCCGTCCTCCACACGGCCCGCCCTGTTCACCGCCCCCGCGGTCAGCGCGAGGGCCTCCACCAGAGTCGTCTTGCCCGATCCGGAGTGGCCGACCAGCACCACATTCCGTACGGACGCGGGGTGGTCGGCCGCTGTAGCCCTGCCGGCGGCTCCGGGGTGTGCGTTCGCCTTGTCGCCCATGGCCTTGCCTCCCGTGCACGGTGAGGTCACTGTGGGCGCGGACACACGCAGCCGCGTGCGGTGGCGGCTCCGATGACGCCCGCGGTGGTTCGAGCTTTCCACTCCCGTCACGGTGCGTCCATACAGCGGACGCGATCCGACCGTGACACCGATGGCATCGCGTCGTGCCGCAGCCATTCAAAACACGGGCACGCGGGTGCCCGGCCGTCGCTCACGCGTGCGCGTGGCTACGATGGGCCAGCCGGTGGCCAGCAGGGGCCGCGCGGCGACACCGACCCTCGGGAAGGCCATGCTGAACAAGTACGCGCGTGCATTCTTCACGCGTGTCCTCACGCCGTTCGCCGCGTTTCTGATCCGCCGGGGCGTCAGCCCCGACACGGTCACCCTCCTCGGCACCGCCGGAGTGGTCGCGGGCGCGCTGGTCTTCTACCCCATGGGCGAGTTCTTCTGGGGCACGGTCGTGATCACGCTGTTCGTGTTCTCCGACCTCGTCGACGGCAACATGGCCCGCCAGCTGGGCCGCTCCAGCCGCTGGGGCGCCTTCCTGGACTCCACGCTCGACCGGGTGGCCGACAGCGCGGTCTTCGGCGGCCTGGCCCTCTGGTACGCGGGCGGCGGCGACAACATCGCCCTGTGCGCCGTCTCGATCTTCTGCCTGGCCAGCGGCCAGGTGGTGTCGTACACGAAGGCACGCGGCGAGGCGATCGGCCTGCCGGTGGCCGTCAACGGTCTGGTCGAGCGGGCCGAACGACTGGTGATCTCACTCGTCGCGTGCGGTCTCTCCGGCCTCCACAAGTTCGGCGTCCCGGGCATCCAGTGGCTGCTGCCGATCGCGCTGTGGATCGTCGCCGTGGGCAGCATCGTCACGCTGATCCAGCGGGTCGTCACAGTCCGCAGGGAGGCCGCCGAGGCCGACGCCGCCGCAGCTCAGGAAACCGAGCAGCACAGCACCGGGGCGACTCCGTGAGCAGTGCCCAGGAGCGGCTGACGGACGCGCTGTACGGCCTCGGCTGGAGCACCGTCAAGAAGCTCCCCGAGCCGGTCGCGGTACGGCTCGGACGCGCCATCGCCGACCTCGCCTGGAAGCGGCGCGGCAAGGGCGTCCAGCGGCTGGAGAGCAACTACGCGCGCGTGGTGCCCGACGCGAGCCCCGAGCGCCTCGCCGAGCTCTCGCGCGCGGGCATGCGGTCGTATCTGCGCTACTGGATGGAGTCTTTCCGGCTCCCCGCCTGGAGCGCCGAGCGCGTCAAGACGGGCTTCGACCCCAAGGACGTGCACCACCTGACCGACGGCATCGCCTCCGGCCGGGGCGTCGTCCTCGCGCTGCCGCACCTCGCCAACTGGGACCTCGCCGGCGCCTGGGTCACCACCAAGCTGGAGACACCGTTCACCACGGTCGCCGAACGCCTCAAGCCCGAGACGCTCTACGACCGCTTCGTCGCCTACCGCGAGGGCCTCGGCATGGAGGTCCTGCCGCACAGCGGCGGCACCGCCTTCGGCACGCTCGCCCGGCGACTGCGGGACGGCGGCCTGGTCTGCCTGGTCGCCGAGCGCGACCTGTCCGCCTCCGGGGTCGAGGTCGAGTTCTTCGGCGAGGCCACCCGGATGCCCGCAGGACCGGCTCTCCTCGCCCAACAGACGGGCGCGCTGCTGCTCCCGGTGACGCTCTGGTACGACGACTCGCCGGTCATGCAGGGGCGGGTCCATCCGCCGGTCGAGGTACCCGAGTCAGGCGATCGGGCCGAGAAGACGTCTGTCATGACACAGGCGCTGGCCGACGCCTTCGCCACCGGCATCGCCGACCACCCGGAGGACTGGCACATGCTGCAGCGGTTGTGGCTCGCGGATCTCGATCCCACGAAGGGACCCTCGTGAGGATCGGCATCGTCTGCCCCTACTCCTGGGACGTGCCCGGCGGCGTCCAGTTCCACATCAGGGACCTCGCCGAGTACTTCATCCGGCTCGGCCACGAGGTGTCCGTGCTGGCTCCGGCCGACGACGACACCCCGCTGCCGCCGTACGTCGTCTCGGCCGGCCGCGCGGTCCCGGTGCCGTACAACGGCTCGGTGGCCCGGCTGAACTTCGGCTTCCTGTCGGCCGCCCGGGTCCGACGCTGGCTGCACGACGGCGAGTTCGACGTCATCCACATCCACGAACCGACCTCGCCGTCCCTCGGCCTGCTGGCCTGCTGGGCGGCCTCGGGCCCGATCGTGGCGACCTTCCACACCTCGAACCCGCGCTCCCGGGCGATGATCGCCGCGTACGCCATCCTCCAGGCCGCGCTGGAGAAGATCAGCGCGCGGATCGCCGTGAGCGAGTACGCCCGCCGTACGCTCGTCGAACACCTCGGCGGGGACGCGGTCGTCATCCCGAACGGCGTCGACGTCGACTACTTCGCCCGCGCCGAACCCAAGCCGGAATGGCAGGGCGAGACCATCGGCTTCATAGGGCGTATCGACGAGCCCCGCAAGGGCCTCCCGGTGCTGATGAAGGCCCTGCCGAAGATCCTCGCCGAGCGCCCGAACGCCCGGCTTCTGGTCGCCGGGCGCGGCGACGAGGAGGAGGCCGTTGAGACGCTGCCGAAGGAACTGCGCTCGCGCGTCGAGTTCCTCGGCATGATCAGCGACGAGGACAAGGCCCGCTTCCTGCGCAGCATCGACCTCTACATCGCCCCGAACACCGGCGGCGAGAGCTTCGGCATCATCCTCGTCGAGGCCATGTCCGCGGGCGCCCCGGTGCTCGCCTCCGACCTGCCCGCCTTCGCGCAGGTCCTCGACCAGGGCGCGGCCGGCGAGCTGTTCACCAACGAGGACGCGGACACCCTCGCCGAGGCCGCCGTACGGCTCCTGGGGGACCCCGTGCGGCTGAAGCAGCTGAGCCGGCAGGGGAGCGCACATGTCCGGCGCTTCGACTGGTCCACCGTCGGGGCCGACATCCTCTCCGTGTACGAGACGGTGACCGCCGGAGCGGCGGCCGTGGCCACCGACGAACGCACCGGACTGCGGGCGCGGTTCGGACTGGCCCGGGACTGAGGTGCCGGTCGGCCCGGGCGACGGCCACGAGGGGGCGGCGTGTTGTATGCCCTGCGCGCCCGCGCGCGGGGAGGTCGGTTCGGTTTTCCAACTGACCGTGCACAGTGGTCGATTCGCCGATGACACGTACGCGATCTCTCTCCCCGGCGGCGAGTTCCGCATGGGCGACGCCTTCGAGGAGGGCTACCCGCAGGACGCCGAAGGACCCGTCCGGACGGTCACCGTCGAGCCGTTCCGTATCGACGCGACCGCCGTCACCAACGCGCGCTTCGCCCACTTCGTGGAGGACACCGGATACGTCACCGAGGCGGAGCGGTACGGCAGTTCGTTCGTGTTCCACCTGCTGCTGCACCCCCGCGCGCGGGACGCCGTGTTCGGCCAGGTCGAGGCGGCACCCTGGTGGCTCGGCGTGGAGGGCGCCTACTGGGCAGCACCTGAGGGCCCCGGTTCCCACGTCACGGGCCGCGCAGACCACCCCGTAGTGCATGTCTCGCACCACGACGCCCTCGCCTACTGCGCCTGGGCGGACGCCCGGCTGCCCACCGAGGCCGAGTGGGAGTACGCGGCACGCGGCGGCCTTGAGGGTCGGCGGTACCCCTGGGGCGGCGACTTCGCTCCCGAGCAACTGAACACCTGGCAGGGCGACTTCCCCCGGGTCAGCACCCGCCCCGGCGGCGCCACGGGCACGGTCCCCGTGGACACGTACGAGCCCAACGGCTTCGGCCTGTTCAACACATCGGGCAACGTGTGGGAGTGGTGCGCCGACCTCTTCGCCTCGGACGGTGAGGAGCGCGTGATCCGCGGTGGCTCGTACCTCTGTCACGCCTCCTACTGCCATCGGTACCGGGTCGCCGCCCGCTCGAAGAACACCCCCGACTCGTCGACGGGGCACGGGGGTTTCCGGTGCGCGTGGGACCTGACGGGACCGTGACCGCGGGCGGGTAGCCTTGCCGCCCGTGACCCCCACCCTGATCTGGATCCTCGTCGCCCTCGTGGCGATCGGCCTGTACCTGAGCTGGACCGCGGGCCGGCTCGACCGGCTGCACGCCCGGATCGACGCGGCCCGCGCGGCACTCGACGCCCAACTGCTGCGCCGCGCCTCGGTGACCCAGGAGTTGGCCACCTCCGGAGTTCTCGACCCGGCCGCGTCGATCGTCCTCTACGAGGCCGCGCACGCCGCCCGGCAGGCCGAGGAGGAGCAACGGGAGGTCGCCGAGAGCGAGTTGAGCCAGGCCCTGCGCGCCGTCTTCGCGGAGGCCCCGCAGGTGGAGGGCGTCCGCGAGGCACCCGGGGGAGAGGAGGCGGCCCGCGAACTGGCGGAGGCCGTACGACGCGTCCCGATGGCCCGGCGCTTCCACAACGACGCGGTCGGCGCGGCCCGGCGCCTGCGCGAACACCGCAAGGTCCGCTGGTTCAAGCTCGCAGGACACGCACCCTTCCCGATGGCCTTCGAGATGGACGACGAGCCGCCGGCGGCACTGGTGGACCGGGCCGCGTAACGGTTGCCCCGGGGCACACCGGTTCGAAAATGATCCACCGCCTACCCATTGGCCCTTGCTGTGGCCTGCACCTCTCGCGTTTCCTCGGTACTGCAGCAACCCTCTTTCACCGAGTGAGGTCACCCCGTGTCCAGCATCCCCAGCTCCGCCCAGACTCCCGAGACCGGCACCGCGCGCGTGAAGCGCGGTATGGCCGAGCAGCTCAAGGGCGGTGTGATCATGGACGTGGTCAACGCCGAGCAGGCGAAGATCGCCGAGGACGCCGGTGCCGTCGCCGTCATGGCCCTGGAGCGGGTCCCCGCCGACATCCGCAAGGACGGCGGCGTGGCCCGGATGTCCGACCCGACGATGATCGAGGAGATCATCGAGGCGGTCTCCATCCCGGTCATGGCCAAGTCCCGCATCGGCCACTTCGTCGAGGCCCAGGTCCTGCAGTCCCTCGGCGTCGACTACATCGACGAGTCCGAGGTCCTCACCCCGGCCGACGAGGTCAACCACTCCGACAAGTGGGCCTTCACGACCCCCTTCGTCTGCGGTGCCACCAACCTGGGCGAGGCCCTGCGCCGCATCGCCGAGGGCGCCGCGATGATCCGCTCCAAGGGCGAGGCCGGCACCGGCAACGTCGTCGAGGCGGTCCGCCACCTGCGCCAGATCAAGAACGAGATCGCCAAGCTGCGCGGCTTCGACAACAACGAGCTGTACGCCGCCGCCAAGGAGCTGCGCGCCCCGTACGAGATCGTCCGCGAGGTCGCCGAGCTCGGCAAGCTCCCGGTCGTGCTGTTCTCCGCCGGTGGCGTCGCCACCCCCGCCGACGCCGCGCTGATGCGCCAGCTCGGCGCCGAGGGCGTCTTTGTCGGCTCCGGCATCTTCAAGTCCGGCGACCCGGCCAAGCGCGCCGCCGCCATCGTGAAGGCGACCACCTTCTACGACGACCCGAAGATCATCGCGGACGCGTCCCGCAACCTCGGCGAGGCCATGGTCGGCATCAACTGCGACACCCTCCCCGAGGCCGAGCGCTACGCCAACCGCGGCTGGTAACCACTCATGGCGGATGTCTCTTCAACCCCTGTCATCGGCGTCCTGGCCCTCCAGGGCGACGTACGGGAGCACCTCATCGCCCTGGCCGCGGCCGACGCCGTGGCCAGGCAGGTCAGGCGCCCTGAGGAACTCGCCGAGGTGGACGGCCTCGTCATCCCCGGCGGCGAGTCCACCACCATCTCCAAGCTGGCCGTCCTCTTCGGCCTCATGGACCCCCTTCGCGCACGCGTGCGTGCCGGTATGCCTGTCTACGGCACCTGCGCCGGCCTGATCATGCTCGCCGACAAGATCCTCGACCCGCGCTCGGGCCAGGAGACGATCGGCGGCATCGACATGATCGTGCGCCGCAACGCCTTCGGACGGCAGAACGAGTCCTTCGAAGCAGCTGTCGACGTCCGGGGCATTGAGGGCGATCCTGTGGAGGGCGTCTTCATCCGCGCCCCCTGGGTCGAGTCCGTAGGTGCCGAGACCGAGGTCCTCGCCGAACACGAGGGCCACATCGTCGCGGTCCGCCAGGGCAACGCGCTCGCCACGTCGTTCCACCCGGAACTGACCGGCGACCACCGCGTGCACTCCCTGTTCGTCGACATGGTGCGCGCGAACCTGGCTCCGGGGTCCTAGTAGGATCTCTGGGGTTCGTAAAGAGTTGGGTTACGCGAAGGAGACAGGCAGATGTCCGGCCACTCTAAATGGGCTACGACGAAGCACAAGAAGGCCGTGATCGACGCCAAGCGCGGCAAGCTCTTCGCGAAGATGATCAAGAACATCGAGGTCGCGGCCCGTACCGGTGGCGCCGACGTGTCCGGCGACCCGACGCTGTTCGACGCCATCCAGAAGGCCAAGAAGAGCTCGGTCCCGAACAAGAACATCGACTCCGCGGTCAAGCGCGGCGCCGGTCTCGAAGCCGGTGGCGCCGACTACGAGACGATCATGTACGAGGGTTACGGCCCGAACGGTGTCGCGGTGCTCATCGAGTGCCTCACCGACAACCGCAACCGCGCAGCCTCGGACGTGCGTGTCGCCATGACCCGCAACGGCGGCAACATGGCCGACCCCGGCTCCGTGTCGTACCTCTTCAACCGCAAGGGCGTCGTCATCGTCCCCAAGGGCGAGCTGGGCGAGGACGACGTCCTCGGTGCCGTGCTCGACGCGGGTGCCGAAGAGGTCAACGACCTGGGCGACACCTACGAGGTCATCTCCGAGGCCACCGACCTGGTCGCGGTCCGCACCGCCCTCCAGGACGCCGGCATCGACTACGACTCCGCCGACGCCAACTTCGTCCCGACCATGCAGGTCGAGCTCGACGAGGACGGCGCCCGGAAGATCTTCAAGCTGATCGACGCCCTCGAGGACAGCGACGACGTGCAGAACGTCTTCGCCAACTTCGACGTCAGCGACGAGGTCATGGAGAAGGTCGACGCGTAGCGCTGCCGCGAGCTGGGCGGGATTTCGGCGGGCCGACGGGACACGTCCCATCGGCCCGCCGCCGTTGTCGGTGGCACCGGATAGCCTGGCGGAAGTCAAAGATCACCGATCGCGGGCCGCAACCATCAATTGAGGAACCCCGACGGTGCTCAGCCAGGTCCGCGAGAGCGGCGGCGGTTTAGCCGCAAAGATGGGGAGGGCTCGTGCGCGTACTCGGGGTGGACCCCGGACTGACCCGCTGCGGTGTCGGTGTCGTCGAAGGCGTCGCGGGCCGGCCGCTCACCATGGTCGGCGTCGGTGTCGTACGGACCCCGGCGGACGCCGAGTTGGGGCTGCGCCTCGTCGCCATCGAGCAGGGCATCGAAGCGTGGCTGGACGAGCACCGGCCCGAATTCGTCGCCGTGGAGCGGGTGTTCAGCCAGCACAACGTGCGGACGGTGATGGGCACCGCCCAGGCCAGTGCCGTAGCGATGTTGTGCGCTGCTCGCCGTGGCATCCCCGTCGCCCTGCACACCCCGAGCGAGGTCAAGGCCGCCGTCACCGGCAGTGGACGCGCCGACAAGGCCCAGGTCGGCGCCATGGTGACCCGGCTGCTGCGGCTCGACGCGCCCCCCAAGCCCGCCGACGCGGCCGACGCCCTCGCCCTCGCCATCTGCCACATCTGGCGCGCTCCCGCGCAGAATCGCCTCCAACAGGCGGTCGCCCAGAACCGACTTCAGCAGGCCGTCGCCCTGCACGCAGCCAAAGCATCGAACGCTTCGAAAGGCCGCCCCGCATGATCGCCTTCGTCAGCGGCACGGTCGCCGCACTCGCTCCCGACGCCGCGGTGGTCGAGGTCGGCGGTGTCGGCATGGCCATCCAGTGCACGCCGAACACGCTGTCCACGCTCCGCCTCGGCAAGCCGGCCAAGCTCGCCACCTCCCTCGTCGTACGCGAGGACTCCCTGACCCTGTACGGCTTCGTGGACGACGACGAACGTCAGATCTTCGAGCTGCTCCAGACCGCGACCGGCGTCGGCCCCCGGCTCGCGCAGGCGATGCTGGCCGTGCACACCCCGGACGCGCTGCGCCGGGCGGTGGCCTCCGATGACGAGAAAGCGCTGATGGCCGTGCCGGGCATCGGCAAGAAGGGCGCGCAGAAGCTGCTGCTGGAGTTCAAGGATCGGCTCGGCGCCCCGGTGGGGTCCGCCCCGGCGATCGGCGCCCCGGTCACCAGCGGCTGGCGCGATCAGCTGCACGCCGCGCTCATCGGCCTCGGGTACGCCACCCGCGAGGCCGACGAAGCCGTGGCCGCCGTAGCACCGCAGGCTGAGGCCGCCGAAGGGGCGCCGCAGGTGGGGCAGTTGCTGAAGGCCGCCCTGCAGACCCTGAACCGCGCCCGCTAGGAGACCTTTCAGTGAACTGGGACGACACGACCGACGAGACCGCCGACGAGCGGCTGGTGGGCTCTGTCGCCGACCGCGAGGACCAGGCCGTCGAGGCCGCCCTGCGCCCCAAGGACCTGGGCGAGTTCATCGGCCAGGAGAAGGTCCGCGAACAGCTCGACCTCGTTCTGCGCGCCGCACGCGCGCGTGGCGCCACCGCCGACCACGTGCTGCTCTCCGGTGCTCCCGGCCTCGGCAAGACCACACTGTCGATGATCATCGCGGCCGAGATGGGCGCCCCCATCCGCATCACCAGCGGCCCCGCCATCCAGCACGCCGGCGACCTCGCCGCGATCCTCTCCTCCCTCCAGGAGGGCGAGGTCCTCTTCCTCGACGAGATCCACCGCATGTCACGGCCCGCCGAAGAGATGCTCTACATGGCGATGGAGGACTTCCGCGTCGACGTCATCGTCGGCAAGGGCCCCGGCGCCACCGCGATCCCGCTCGAACTGCCGCCGTTCACCCTGGTCGGCGCCACCACGCGCGCGGGACTGCTGCCGCCCCCGCTGCGCGACCGCTTCGGCTTCACCGCGCACATGGAGTTCTACGAACCCACCGAGCTGGAGCGGGTCATTCACCGTTCGGCGAACCTCCTCGACGTGGAGATCGACCCCGCCGGCGCCGCCGAGATCGCCGGCCGCTCCCGCGGCACACCCCGTATCGCCAACCGGCTGCTGCGCCGAGTACGGGACTACGCGCAGGTCAAGGCCGACGGCTTCATCACCCAGGACATCGCCGGCGCCGCCCTCAAGGTCTACGAGGTCGACGGCCGCGGCCTCGACCGGCTCGACCGGGGTGTGCTGGAAGCCCTGCTCAAGCTGTTCGGCGGCGGCCCGGTCGGCCTGTCCACGCTCGCGGTCGCCGTGGGGGAGGAGCGCGAGACCGTCGAAGAGGTCGCCGAACCCTTCCTCGTACGAGAGGGTCTGCTGGCCCGCACCCCGCGCGGACGCGTCGCCACCCCCGCCGCGTGGGCCCATCTCGGCCTCACCCCGCCCCGCTCGTCAACCGGGGGAAACGGACAAGGGGACCTGTTCGGGGCGTGACGGCGGGGGCACTGGCCGGGTCAGGAACCCCGGTGCCATGCTGAGCGTTGTTCCATCAGCGTGGACTCGCTTAGACTCCGCCGATGCCGCCTTTGTGGGCGGCGCCGACCACCCCCATCCACCAGGCCGCTCCCGCCGCGGTCGTGCGAAGGAAATTCCGTCCCGTGAATATCGTGACCCTCCTCCCGTTCATCGTGCTCATCGGGGCCATGTTCCTGATGACCCGCTCTGCCAAGCGCAAGCAGCAGGCGGCCGCGTCGATGCGTAATGACATGCAGCCCGGCACCGGCGTCCGCACGATCGGGGGCGTGTATGCGACGGTCAAGGAGGTCAACGAAGAGACGGTCCTTCTCGACGCCGGCCCGGGCGTCGAGCTTCTCTTCGCGAAGAACGCGATCGGCGCCGTCCTCACCGACGACGAGTACAACCGCATCGTCCACGGCGTCGAGCACGACCTGAAGGACGACGCCGACATCGTCCCGGACGACGCCTCCTCCCTCACCGAGACCGACGAGCCCGCCGCCGACTCTTCCGACGACAAGCCCATCGACCTCGGCAAGAAGGACGCGGCCGACGAGCCGGCCGACGCCACCGAGGAGCCGGCTGAGGCCGCCGAGGCCAAGACGGACGAAGAGCCGAAGAAGACCGACGGCGACTCCGACGCGAAGTAGTCACGTCCCGGGAGCGCGGCGCGACCCGCTCGCGCCCCGCGCACCCAGGGCACGTGCGTCGCTCGCACGGGATCCCGACACCATGTCATGGCCGCAGGCCGCGCTGACCCGGCGCGGGGCGGCCCGAGAGGGAGTACGAGAAGGTGGCAGCACCTAAGAGGGGCCGTAGCGCGAGCGCCCAGAGCAAGCCAGGGCGCTCGCTGGCCCTCATCCTGATCGCCATCGTGGCGCTCACCGGTGGCATGTTCGCATCCGGGCACACCACTCCGCGTCTCGGCATCGACCTGGCCGGCGGCACGAGCATCACCCTCCGGGCCGTCCCGGAGAAGGGCCAGGAGTCCGCGGTCAACAAGACCAACATGGACACCGCGGTCGACATCATGAACCGCCGTGTCAACGGTCTGGGTGTCTCGGAGGCCGAGGTCCAGACGCAGGGCACCAGGAACATCATCGTCAACATCCCCAAGGGCACGAACTCGGAGGAAGCCAGGCAGCAGGTCGGTACCACGGCCAAGCTGTACTTCCGCCCGGTCCTGGCCACGGAGGCCTCCGCCGGTACCGCGACGGCGAGCCCGTCGCCCAGCGCGTCCAGCAGTGCCTCCAGCAGCTCGTCGAGCTCGGCCACGCCCAAGGCGACCGGTTCCTCGTCCGCGTCGAGTTCCGCGACGCCGTCGGCCTCCGCCACCTCTCAGGGCCGTGCCGTCAGTGACGCCCTGAAGGCCGACTCCACGTCGTCCGCGAGCCCGAGCGCCACGGCCTCGGCGAGCGCCACCCCGTCGGCGACCAGCAGCAGCGCGGCCAGCGAGGCCGCCGCCAAGCTGGAGGCCCAGTACACCGCGCTCGACTGCTCCAAGAAGGCGGTCCAGAACACCGCGGGCAAGGACGCCAAGGCCACCGACGCGACCGTCGCCTGCGGCAAGGTCTCCGGCGTCTGGTACAAGTACCTGCTCGGTCCCGCCGCCGTCGACGGCACGGACGTCAAGAAGGCGCAGGCCGTCTACAACACGACGACCGCCGCCGGCTGGCAGGTCACCATGGACTTCACGGGCAAGGGTTCCGACAAGTTCGCCAAGATCACCGGCGAGCTGGCGAAGAACACCACCCCGCAGAACGAGTTCGGCATCGTCCTCGACGGCCAGGTCGTCTCCAGCCCGTACGTCAGCTCGTCCATCACGGGCGGCAACGCGGAGATCTCCGGCAGCTTCACCCAGGAAGAGGCCCAGAGCCTCGCCAACATGCTGTCGTACGGCGCCCTGCCGCTGACCTTCAAGGAGGACAGCGTCACCACGGTGACCGCGGCCCTCGGCGGTGAGCAGCTGCACGCCGGTCTGATCGCGGGCGCGATCGGCCTCGCGCTGGTCGTCATCTACCTGCTGATCTTCTACCGCGGCCTGTCGGTCATCGCGATCCCGTCCCTGCTGGTCTCCGCGATCCTCACGTACGTGATCATGGCGCTGCTCGGCCCGGGCATCGGCTTCGCGCTGAACCTGCCGGCCGTCTGCGGTGCGATCGTCGCGATCGGTATCACCGCGGACTCGTTCATCGTGTTCTTCGAACGCATCCGGGACGAGATCCGCGAGGGCCGCTCGCTGCGCCCCTCCGTGGAGCGGGCCTGGCCCCGCGCCCGGCGCACCATCCTGGTCTCCGACTTCGTGTCGTTCCTCGCCGCCGCGGTGCTGTTCATCGTCACCGTCGGCAAGGTCCAGGGCTTCGCGTTCACCCTCGGTCTGACCACCGTGCTCGACGTCGTCGTCGTCTTCCTCTTCACGAAGCCGCTGATGACGATCCTCGCCCGCAGGAAGTTCTTCGCGGACGGCCACAAGTGGTCCGGCATCGACCCGAAGGCGCTGGGCGCCAAGCCGCCGCTGCGCCGCACCCGCCGCCCCTCCGCCCCCGTCGACCCGAAGGAGGCGTGAGATGTCGAAGCTCGGCAACCTCGGCGCCCGACTGCACCGTGGCGAGGTCGGGTACGACTTCGTCGGCAATCGCAAGATCTGGTACGGCATCTCGATCCTGATCACCATCACGGCCATCCTCGGTCTGACGGTGCGCGGCCTGAACATGGGCATCGAGTTCCAGGGCGGCGCCGCCTTCACCACGCCGAAGGGCATGAGCGCCTCGGTCAGCCAGGCCGAGAAGTACGCCCAGGACGCCTCCGGCCACGACGCGGTCGTCCAGAAGCTCGGCGACGGCAGCCTGCGCATCCAGATCGCCGGCATCGACACCGACAAGTCCGACGGCATCAAGACGCAGCTGGCGAAGGACCTGAACGTCAGCTCGGAGAACATCGCCGCGGACCTCGTCGGCCCCAGCTGGGGTGACCAGGTCGCCAACAAGGCCTGGGAGGGCCTGGCGATCTTCATGGTGCTGGTCGTGATCTATCTGGCGATCGCCTTCGAGTGGCGCATGGCCCTGGCCGCGCTCGTCGCCCTGATCCACGACATCACCATCACCATCGGCATCTACGCCCTCGTCGGCTTCGAGGTCACGCCCGGCACGGTGATCGGTCTGCTCACGATCCTCGGTTACTCGCTCTACGACACGGTCGTCGTCTTCGACAGCCTCAAGGAGCAGACCAAGGACATCACCAAGCAGACGCGCTGGACCTACAGCGACATCGCCAACCGGTCGATCAACGGCACGCTGGTGCGTTCCATCAACACCACGGTCGTCGCGCTGCTGCCGGTCGCGGCCCTGCTGTTCATCGGCGGTGGCTTCCTCGGCGCGGGCGTGCTCAACGACATCTCGCTGTCGCTGTTCGTCGGCCTCGCGGCCGGTGCGTACTCCTCGATCTTCATCGCCACGCCGCTCGTCGCCGACCTCAAGGAGGCCGAGCCGCAGATGAAGGCGCTCAAGAAGCGCGTCCTCGCCAAGCGTGCCCAGGCCGCCGCGCAGGGCGAGCAGCCGGAGCCCGAGGTCACCAACCGGTCGGACGACGACTACGACGACGAGCCGGAGGACGCGGCAGCCGTCGTGGGCCCGCGCACTCAGCCGGCGTCCCGCAACCGCGGTCGTGGGCGCCCCTCGGGCAAGCGCCGATGACCGACATCCAGGAGCTGCTGCTCAGCCGTATCCGCGATGTGGCGGACTACCCGGAGCCGGGCGTGATGTTCAAGGACATCACCCCGCTCCTGGCGGACCCGGCCGCGTTCACGGCGCTCACGGACGCGCTCGCCGAGATCGTCGTGAGCACCGGCGCGACCAAGGTCGTAGGCCTGGAGGCCCGCGGCTTCATTCTGGGCGCCCCGGTGGCCGTCCGTGCGGGCGTCGGCTTCATCCCCGTGCGCAAGGCGGGCAAGCTCCCCGGAGCGACCCTCAGCCAGGCGTACGACCTGGAGTACGGCTCCGCCGAGATCGAGGTGCACGCGGAGGACCTCTCGGCCGAAGACCGCATCCTGATCGTGGACGATGTCCTGGCCACGGGCGGCACAGCCGAGGCCTCCATCCAGCTGATCCGCCGGGCGGGCGCCGAGGTCGCCGGCCTCGCGGTCCTGATGGAACTCGGCTTCCTCGCGGGCCGCGCCCGCCTGGAACCGGCTCTGGACGGCGCCCCGTTGGAAGCGCTGCTGGTGGTCTGACGCCGACAGCTCGTCCTGCGTCGATTTCGAGAACGGCCGTCCCGATACCACCGGGGCGGCCGTTCCCGTACCTCCTGGGGACACGGGGCTGTATCAATGTGCGGCTCCGCCGCGTCGTGGACGCGACGGGCCACGACGGCGCGGAGGTCGGCCAGGCGCCTCCGGGCTTTGTCACCCGCCGTGCGACGAGCCGCAACGGTGCGTCGGTCAGGCCGCCGCTGGCCTTCCCTGTCGTTCGCCGTGGGATGTGCTGCGATGGTGCTGTGGTCGGCCAGGCCGCCTCCGGCCGCCCTGTCGCCCGCCGTGGGACGAGTCACGACGGCGCCACAGTTGGCCAGGCGCCTCCGCCCCCTCTCGCCCGCCGTGGGACGAGCCACGGCGGCGCCGCAGTCGGCCAAGTACCCCCGCCCCCGTCGCCCGCCGTGCGTCGAGCCATGACGGCGCCACGGACGGCCAGGCGCGTCCGGCCCCCGTGCCCCGCCCCGAAACACCCCCGCCGGACACCTCCAAGGCGCCCTCACGTCACCTCAGGAATGCCGGCGGCAGCCCCCCGCGTTTCACCCGTAGACGGCCCTCACATCGGGCTGAAGGCGAGCCCGGAGCCCGGGATCGCTACCATGGGCACTCCGGAGCCTGACCGGGGGACCCGGATCGCGCACGAGGAGTCCTCTTGGCAGACGAGGCCCAGCCCCTGACCGCCGCCAAGCCCGAGCCCACCCCGGGCCCCGCGGCGGAGCCCGCGCCCAGCGCGACGACCGCGCCCAGCGAGCCGCGCGGGACGGCGGAGCACGCCCAGACGGCGCCCGCCGACAAGGCGGCCGAGCCTCCGCGCCCCAAGCCGGACCAGCCCGAGCGTCCGTCGGCCACCCCCGCGCCCCGTCCCACCGCAGGCCAGCCCGCACGCACCGGCGGCGGCTCCTCCAACCGCGTCCGCGCCCGCCTCGCCCGCCTCGGCGTCCAGCGCTCCAACCCGTACAACCCGGTCCTGGAGCCCCTGCTGCGGATAGTGCGCAGCAACGACCCGAAGATCGAGACGGCCACCCTCCGTCAGGTCGAGAGCGCCTACCAGGTCGCCGAGCGCTGGCACCGGGGTCAGAAGCGCAAGAGCGGCGACCCGTACATCACGCACCCGCTCGCCGTCACCACGATCCTCGCGGAACTCGGCATGGACCCGGCGACCCTCATGGCCGGCCTGCTGCACGACACCGTCGAGGACACCGAGTACGGTCTCGACCAGCTCCGCCGCGACTTCGGCGACTCGGTCGCCCTCCTCGTCGACGGTGTCACCAAGCTCGACAAGGTCAAGTTCGGCGAGGCCGCGCAGGCCGAGACCGTGCGCAAGATGGTCGTCGCGATGGCCAAGGACCCGCGCGTCCTGGTCATCAAGCTCGCAGACCGCCTGCACAACATGCGCACCATGCGCTACCTCAAGCGCGAGAAGCAGGAGAAGAAGGCGCGCGAGACCCTGGAGATCTACGCGCCGCTCGCCCACCGCCTGGGCATGAACACCATCAAGTGGGAACTGGAGGATCTCGCCTTCGCGATCCTCTACCCCAAGATGTACGACGAGATCGTCCGGCTGGTGGCCGAGCGGGCACCGAAGCGTGACGAGTACCTGGCCATAGTGACCGACGAGGTCCAGACCGACCTGCGCGCCGCCCGCATCAAGGCGACCGTCACCGGCCGACCGAAGCACTACTACAGCGTCTACCAGAAGATGATCGTCCGTGGTCGCGACTTCGCGGAGATCTACGACCTGGTGGGCATCCGCGTCCTCGTGGACACCGTCCGCGACTGCTACGCGGCCCTCGGCACGGTGCACGCGCGATGGAACCCGGTTCCCGGCCGGTTCAAGGACTACATCGCGATGCCCAAGTTCAACATGTACCAGTCGCTGCACACGACCGTGATCGGCCCCAACGGCAAGCCAGTTGAGCTCCAGATCCGCACGTTCGACATGCACCGCCGTGCCGAGTACGGCATCGCCGCGCACTGGAAGTACAAGCAGGAGGCCGTCGCCGGCACCTCCAAGGTGCGCGCGGAGACCCCCAGGACCACCGGCAAGGACGACCACCTCAACGACATGGCGTGGCTGCGCCAGTTGCTCGACTGGCAGAAGGAGACGGAGGACCCCGGCGAGTTCCTGGAGTCCCTGCGCTTCGACCTGTCCCGCAACGAGGTCTTCGTCTTCACGCCGAAGGGCGACGTGATAGCGCTGCCGGCGGGCGCCACCCCGGTGGACTTCTCGTACGCGGTGCACACCGAGGTCGGCCACCGGACCATAGGAGCACGGGTCAACGGGCGGCTCGTACCGCTCGAATCCACCCTGGACAACGGCGACTTGGTAGAAGTCTTCACCTCCAAGGCACCCGGCGCGGGCCCCTCCCGCGACTGGCTCGGCTTCGTCAAGTCGCCGCGCGCCCGCAACAAGATCAGAGCCTGGTTCTCCAAGGAGCGCCGCGACGAGGCGATCGAGCAGGGCAAGGACGCCATCGCCCGCGCGATGCGCAAGCAGAACCTGCCGATCCAGCGCATCCTCACCGGCGACTCCCTCGTCACGCTCGCGCACGAGATGCGCTACCCCGACATCTCCTCGCTGTACGCGGCGATCGGCGAGGGACATGTCGCCGCGCAGAACGTCGTACAGAAGCTGGTGCAGGCGCTCGGCGGCGAGGAGGCGGCCACCGAGGAGATCGACGAGAGCGTGCCGCCGGCGCACGGCCGCGGGCGCAAGCGCCGGTCGAACGCCGACCCCGGTGTCGTCGTCAAGGGCGTCGACGACGTGTGGGTCAAACTGGCCCGCTGTTGTACGCCCGTCCCCGGCGACCCCATCATCGGTTTCGTCACTCGGGGTAGCGGCGTATCGGTTCACCGCAGCGACTGCGTCAACGTGGAGTCACTGTCCCGCGAACCCGAGCGCATCCTCGAGGTCGAGTGGGCGCCCACCCAGTCCTCGGTCTTCCTGGTCGCCATCCAGGTGGAGGCCCTGGACCGCTCCCGGCTCCTCTCGGACGTCACCCGCGTCCTGTCCGACCAGCACGTCAACATCCTCTCCGCGGCCGTCCAGACCTCCCGCGACCGCGTCGCCACCTCCCGCTTCACCTTCGAGATGGGCGACCCCAAGCACCTGGGCCACGTCCTGAAGGCCGTCAGGGGCGTCGAGGGCGTCTACGACGTCTACCGCGTGACGTCGGCGCGCAACAAGTCGTAGGACACACGGCTCATATGAAGAAGGGGCTCCCGTACGTGAAGTACGGGAGCCCCTTCTCCATGCCTACGACGTGCGCCTACGACCGTGTCAGCCGCCGAACTCCTGGAGGCCCTTCAGGGCCTGGTCCAGCAGGGCCTGGCGGCCCTCCAGCTCGCGCTCCAGCTTGTCGGCGCGGGAGGTGTTGCCCTGGGTCCGCGCCTGCTCGATCTGGCCCCTGAGCTTGTCCACGGCGGCCTGGAGCTGACCGGTCAGACCCTCGGCACGCGCGCGTGCCTCCGGGTTCGTCCGGCGCCACTCGGTCTCCTCGGACTCCTGCAGGGCCCGCTCGATCGTGTGCATCCGGCCCTCGACCTTCGGGCGGGAGTCACGCGGCACATGGCCGATGGCCTCCCAGCGCTCGTTGATCGAGCGGAAGGCCGCGCGGGCCGCCTTCAGGTCGGTGACCGGCAGGAGCTTCTCGGCCTCCTCGGCCAGCTCCTCCTTGAGCTTCAGGTTCTCCGTCTGCTCCGCGTCCCGCTCGGCGAAGACCGAGCTGCGGGCGGCGAAGAAGACGTCCTGGGCACCGCGGAAGCGGTTCCACAGATCGTCCTCGTGCTCGCGCTGGGCGCGGCCCGCCGCCTTCCAGTCCGCCATCAGCTCGCGGTAACGCGCGGCCGTGGGACCCCAGTCCGTCGAGGCCGACAGACCCTCGGCCTCGGCGACCAGCTTCTCCTTGGTCTTGCGGGCCTCCTCGCGCTGCGCGTCCAGCGACGCGAAGTGCGCCTTGCGGCGCTTGGAGAAGGCCGACCGGGCGTGCGAGAAGCGGTGCCACAGCTCGTCGTCCGACTTGCGGTCCAGGCGCGGCAGACCCTTCCAGGTGTCCACCAGGGCGCGCAGCCGCTCACCGGCGGCCCGCCACTGGTCGGACTGCGCCAGCTCCTCCGCCTCGACGACCAGCGCCTCCTTGGCGTGCCGGGCCTCGTCGGACTGCTTGGCGCGCTGCTGCTTGCGCTCCTCGCGGCGCGCCTCGACGGTCTCCACGAGCTTGTCCAGCCGGACCCGCAGCACCGCGAGGTCACCCACCGCGTGGTGGGCGTCGACCTGCTCGCGCAGATGGTCGACGGCGGCCTGCGCGTCCTTCGCCGACAGGTCGGTGGTCTTCACTCGCTTCTCGAGGAGGCCGATCTCGACAACCAGGCCCTCGTACTTGCGCTCGAAGTAGGCCAACGCCTCATCAGGGGAGCCGGCCTGCCAGGAACCGACGACCTGCTCGCCGTCGGCCGTACGCACGTACACGGTCCCCGTCTCGTCGACGCGTCCCCACGGGTCGCTGCTCACAGCGCCTCCTCCACATGATGCCTGCACAGGGCCTCTGTGCCCCCGGGCATCGTCCACAGTTTCGTCACGGCCAACATAGGCGACCGGCGGGTTGCCTGTCCGCATCCCGCGCGACCGAAATTTCGCTGTTGACGGTCAGGATTTGGTGACGGTCGCCTTGTTGATCACGACCGTCGCGTTCGGTGCCCCGTCGCCCGCGCCCGTGCTCTCACCGGCCGCCGCGATCTTGTTCAGGACCTTCATCCCGGAGGCCGAGATGGTACCGAACGGGGTGTAACTGGCCGGAAGCTGGCTGTCCTTGTAGACGAGGAAGAACTGGCTGCCGCCGGTGTGCTTCTGACCGGTGTTCGCCATCGCCACCGTGCCCGCCGGGTAGGTCCCGCCCTTGAGGCTGGTGTCCTTCAGGTTCTCGTCCGGGATCGTGTAGCCAGGACCGCCGCTGCCCGCGCCCGTCGGGTCGCCGCACTGCAGCACGTAGATGCCGCTGGTGGTGAGTCGGTGGCACTTCGTGTGGTCGAAGAAGCCCTTGCCGGCAAGGAAGTTGAACGAGTTCACGGTGTGCGGGGCGGCCGACGTCTTCAGCGCGATGTCGATGTCACCGCAGGTCGTCGCCAGCGTCATCGTGTACTTCGCCGACTTGTCGATCGTGACAGCCGGCTCCTTCTTCCACGTCTCCGTCTTGATCTTGCCCGCCGCCGCCTTCTCGCACGGGTCCGGCGCCTTCTTCGTCGCCGAGGCGCTGGGCGTGGGCGTCACGTTCGCGCTCGCGTTGGACTTGTCGTCGTTCTTCATGACCCCGGTCGTGTACAGCGCCACGCTGCCGATCACGATCACGCCGAGCACCGACGCGATCACCGAGTTGCGCATGCGCGCCTTGCGTCGAGCGGACGTACGCCGCTGCTGCTGCCGCAAGAACTTCTCCCGCGCGAGCTGCCGCTTCCGCTGTTCCTGGGTGACCACCGGATTCTCTCCTCATGCGTCTCGTACGTCGACTGGGACGCGTGCGTCTTGTGAGCCGACCGCCTGCGTGTGCCCCGTACCGTATATGGGTTCGCTGAGGATTCGGCAGCGCCGGTAGGCTCTGACCACTGACGCAGGGATCCTTATCCCCACCCGTATCGACACAACGAAGGACGATCGTGCTCATTGCCGGGTTCCCCGCCGGGGCCTGGGGGACGAACTGTTATCTCGTCGCCCCCGCCGCCGGTGAGGAGTGCGTGATCATCGACCCGGGCCATCAGGCCGCCCAGGGAGTCGAGGAAGCGCTCAGGAAGCATCGGCTCAAGCCCGTCGCGGTCGTCCTCACCCATGGCCATATCGACCATGTGGCCTCGGTCGTCCCGGTGTGCGGCGCGCACGACGTGCCGGCCTGGATCCACCCCGAGGACCGCTACATGATGAGCGACCCCGAGAAGGCGCTCGGCCGCTCGATCGGGATGCCGCTGATGGGCGAGCTGACCGTGGGGGAGCCCGACGACGTCAAGGAGCTGACCGACGGTGCGCGGCTGGAGTTGGCGGGCCTGGAGTTCTCGGTCGCGCACGCGCCCGGCCATACCAAGGGGTCGGTGACGTTCCAGATGCCCGAGAACCCGGAGATCCCCTCCGTGTTCTTCTCCGGGGATCTGCTCTTCGCCGGCTCCATCGGACGCACCGACCTGCCCGGCGGCTCCCACGCCGAGATCCTCGACTCGCTGGCCCGTGTGTGCCTGCCGCTCGACGACTCGACCGTGGTGCTGTCCGGCCACGGCCCCCAGACGACCATCGGCCAGGAGCGCGCCACGAACCCGTACCTGCGGGAAGTGGCCGCCGGCCTCGGGAGCTCGGACGCTCCCCGACGAGGAATGTGACGAGAGATTTTCGTGAGCACCTTTCAGGCCCCCAAGGGCACGTACGACCTGATTCCGCCGCGCTCCGCGAAGTTCCTCGCGGTGCGCGAGGCGATCGCGACACCGCTGCGCAACTCTGGCTACGGCTATGTCGAGACGCCCGGCTTCGAGAACGTGGAGTTGTTCGCGCGTGGTGTCGGTGAGTCCACCGACATCGTCAGCAAGGAGATGTACGCCTTCGAGACCAAGGGCGGCGACAAGCTCGCCCTGCGCCCCGAAGGAACGGCCTCCGTCCTGCGCGCCGCCCTTGAGGCGAACCTGCACCGGCAGGGCAACCTCCCGGTCAAGCTCTGGTATTCGGGCTCCTACTACCGGTACGAGCAGCCACAGGCGGGCCGCTACCGTCACTTCTCCCAGGTCGGCGCCGAAGCGATCGGTACCGAAGACCCGGCGCTGGACGCCGAGTTGATCATCCTGGCCGACCAGGCGTACCGCTCGCTCGGTCTGCGGAACTTCCGCATCCTCCTCAACAGCCTGGGCGACAAGGAGTGCCGTCCGGTGTACCGGGCCGCGCTCCAGGACTTCCTGCGCGGCCTGGACCTCGACGAGGAGACGCTGCGCCGCGCGGACATCAACCCGCTCCGCGTCCTCGACGACAAACGCCCCAACGTCCAGAAGCAGTTGACGGACGCGCCGCTGCTGCGCGACTACCTCTGCGACGCGTGCAAGGCGTACCACGAGGAGGTCCGCGAACTGATCACGGCAGCGGGCGTGGCTTTCGAGGACGACCCGAAGCTGGTGCGAGGCCTGGACTACTACACCCGTACGACCTTCGAGTTCGTCCACGACGGACTGGGCTCCCAGTCCGCGGTGGGCGGCGGTGGCCGTTACGACGGCCTGTCCGAGATGATCGGTGGTCCCGCGCTGCCCTCCGTGGGCTGGGCGTTGGGCGTCGACCGTACGGTGCTGGCCCTGGAGGCGGAGGGCGTCGAACTCCAACTCCCCGCGTCCACCAGCGTGTTCGCCGTCCCGCTGGGCGAGGAGGCCCGCCGGGTCCTCTTCGCCAAGGTCACCGAACTCCGCAAGCTCGGCATCGCGGCCGACTTCTCCTACGGCTCCAAGGGGCTCAAGGGCGCGATGAAGAACGCCAACCGCAGTGGCGCCCGCTACACGATCGTCGCCGGCGAGCGTGATCTCGCCGAGGGTGTCGTGCAGCTCAAGGACATGGAGTCCGGGGAGCAGCGAGCGGTTGGGGTGAACGAGATCGTGGCGGAGCTGGAGTCGAAGCTGGGCTGAGGCCTGGTTTCTTCGCCCCCGCCGCCCCTACCCGTCCCATCCTTCTGGGGCTCCGCCCCAGCCCCCGCCAGGGGGCTCTGCCCCCTGGACCCCCGCTCCTCAAACGCCGGAGGGGCTGAGATTTTGCCGGCCAGATTTTTCAAACCCAGGTCCGCATCACTCAGCCCGTCCGGCGTTTGAGGACGAGGCCGTTCAGGCCGATGCGGGGGTCTGGGGGCGGAGCCCCCAGTGATGGGACGGGTAGGGGCGGCGGGGGCGAGAATCCTCAGTCCAGCAACCCGTACCGCATCGCACTCGTCACCGCAGCCGTCCGGTCATCGACCCCCAACTTCCCGAAGACCCGCAGCAGATGGGTCTTCACAGTCGACTCCCCGATGTACAACCGCCGCCCGATCTCCGCGTTCGTGCACCCCTCCGCCACCAACCGCAGCACCGCGGTCTCCCGCTCCGAAAGCCGAGGCCGCTCCGGCTTCGTCCGCAACTGGTCAACCAGCCGAGCGGCCACCGAAGGCGCAAGCACCGTCTCACCGCGCGCCGCGGCCCGCACCGCGTTCGCGAGTTCGCCCCGAGGCAGATCCTTCAGCAGATAGCCGGCCGCCCCCGCCTCCACGGCACGCAGGATGTCCCGGTCGGTCTCGTACGTCGTGAGAACGATCACCCGGCACGCCAGCCCGGCCGCGCTCATCCGCACGATGGAGTCGACGCCCCCGCCGCCCGGCATCCGCAGGTCCATCAGCACGATGTCGGGGCGGAGTTCAGCCGCCAACGCCTCGGCCTGTGGCCCACTCGACGCGTCGGCGATCACGTCGAGGTCCGGTTCGGCGCTGAGCATGGCGCGCAGGCCCTCCCGTACGACGGGATGGTCGTCGGCCAGGACGATCCGGATCATCGGGGACTCCTTAGCGGTGACACCGGCAACCGGACCGTCACCGTCGTGCCCTCACCAGCCGCGCTGCGCACCCGCGCCGTCCCGCCCACCTCGGCGACCCGCGCCCGCAGCCCCGCCAGACCGTACCCGCCGGACACCGCCCCCGGGTCGAAGCCGCACCCGTCGTCCCGCACCGACACGGTCAACGTCTCGTCGGTGTACGTCAGGGCGAGGCACACCGTCGCCGAACTCCCCGCGTGCTTGCGGGCGTTGGCGAGCGCCTCCTGGCAGGAACGCAGGGCGACCACCTCGGGCCCGGCGGGCAACGCACGCACAGGGCCGGTGACTTGGAACGTCGCGTCATGGCGGGCGGCGAGCCGGCGCAGGGCGTCCGGCAGCGTGGCGTCCGCGAGGTCGGCGGGCGCGCCGCCGGCGACCAGGGCACGGGCCTCGGCGAGGTTCTGCCGGGCCGTCTCGTCCATCAGCGACAGGTGACGGCGGGCCTGCGGCAGGTCGTCGTCCAACTCGGCCTCCACCGCCTGGACCAGCATCAGCAGGCTGGTGAAGCCCTGGGCGAGGGTGTCGTGGATCTCGCGGGCCATGCGCTCCCGTTCGGCCAGCGCGCCGTGCGCCGAGGACAGCCGGGAGACCTCGTGGCGGCTCGCGTCCAGCTCGGCGATCAACTCCGCGCGCTCCTGGCTCTGTTCGATGACACGGATGATCCAGGTGCCGAGGGCCATCGAGAAGACCAGGGTGACCACGCCGAACACCGAGTTGAAGAAGACGTCCTGGGCGCTGGGCCACCACAGCAGCGCCCAGCCGATCACGGGCGCGATGTTGATCACGGTCACCGCGATCAGCGCCCAGCGCAGCCGCAGCATCATGAAGCAGGGTGGGACGAGCGCGAAGGCCATCAGCCGGGTCTCGCCGACCAGGACCGCCGACGGCAGGAACAGGGCCATCTGCGCGGCGAGGTAGCCGACGGCCCGCCGTTCGTCGGGCGGTTCGCCCCGCAGGTTCGGGCGCCCGTACCAGACGTAGAGGGGAACCAGCGGCACGAGCAGCCCGGCCGCCACGACGCGCACCGGCCACCCCGGGAAGTTCGTGCCGAGCACGAACACCAGGGTGGCCAGCCAGATCAGGGCGAAGTACGTGTCCCAGAGCCGGAACGAGTGGTCCCAGGCGTCCGTGCCCGTCGCTCCGCCCGAGGCGTTCATCCGTCGCGCCGGTTCTTCCACCGGAAGGTCAGCAGACACAGCACCAATCCTCCGACGCACCACGCCCCGAGCACCAGCGCGATCTTCCCGAACTCCCAGCTCCCGGCCTGCTCCAGCACCTGCGCCGACGAAGGCAGGAACACCCCGCGCAGCCCCTGGCACATCCACTTCAGCGGGAACAGCGCGCCGATGTTGAGCATCCAGTCCGGGATGGTGTCGATGGCGATGTACACCCCGGAGATGAACTGCAGCACCAGGAAGGGCAGTACGACCACGGAGGTCGCGCTCTTGCCGGACTTCGGGACCGAGCTGACCGCGATGCCGAGCAGGGCGCAGGCCGTCAGACCCAGCACGAAGATCCATCCGAAGTCCAGCCACTTCACCGCGGACGAGGGCAGATCCACGTCGTAGAAGGTGGTGCCGACCAGGAGCAGGATCGCCGTCTCCGCCAACCCCGTGACCAGAACCAGCCAGATCTTGCCGAGGAAGTACGCGGCCGGTGGCATCGGAGTGCCGCGCAGCCGGCGCAGCACCTTCTCGTCCCGCTCGATCGCGATCGAGATGCCGAGGGACTGGAAACTCGTCGACATGATGCCGGCCGCCATCATCGCCGGGACGTAGAGCTGCGAGGCGTTGATGCCCGCCCCCTGGACGTCGTCCTTGAAGATCGACGCGAAAAGGAAGAGGAAGACGACCGGGAAGGCGAAGGTGAACACCACCTGTTCGCGCTGCCGGAAGAACTGTTTGAGTTCCAGGGACCCGCGCCGGAGGCCGAGTCCCCAGGCGCCGGGCAGGCGCTTCTCGGAGGTCCTGGACCGGGCCCGTACAGCGGTCGTGGTCGTGGTCATCGCGCGTCCTCCTGTCCGGTCAGCCGGAGGTAGACGTCCTCCAGGGTGGGGCGGCTCACCAGCAGCCCGGGGATCTCGCCGTCGAATCGGTGCACGAGCTCGGCTACGACCTTGGTAGGAGTGTCGGTGTGCTCCGCGCGCGGGGTGCCGTCCGGCTCCGTCCACTCGACGGTGGCTCCGGTGCCGTGGCGCTCGCGCAGGGCGGCCGGTTCGCCCTCGGCGACCACGCGGCCCCTGGCGACGATGGCGAGGCGGTCGGCGAGGTTCTCCGCCTCCTCGAGGTAGTGCGTGGTGAGGAGGATGGTCGTGCCCTCGTCGGAGAGCTTGCGGATCAGGTCCCAGAACTGGCGTCGGGCCGCCGGGTCGAAACCGGTCGTCGGCTCGTCCAGGAGCAGGAGTTCCGGATCGCCGATGACCCCGA
This sequence comes from Streptomyces xylophagus, assembly GCF_000716435.1. Lineage (GTDB taxonomy): Bacteria > Actinomycetota > Actinomycetes > Streptomycetales > Streptomycetaceae > Streptomyces > Streptomyces xylophagus. The sequence continues at coordinate 44,144 of NZ_JNWO01000028.1, read as the reverse complement.
GGGCTACGTCGAGACGCCGGCGCTGCCCGCCCGAGAGCCCCTTGATCCGGCTGTCCACCTTGGCTTCGAGCCCCACCAGGCCGATGACCTCCTCGGGGTCGCGAGGGCGCGGGTAGTAGCGGGCGAAGTGTCGTACGGTCTCGCCGACCGTCAACTCCGCGGGTGCGGATTCGTCCTGCCAGACGATGCCCACCCGCGAACGCCACGCGCGTGTGCCCGTCGCGGGGTCCGAGCCGAGCACCGACACCTCGCCCGCGTCCCGGCCGCGGTTGCCCTGGAGGATCTCGATCGTGGTGCTCTTGCCCGCCCCATTGGGCCCGAGCAGCCCGAACACCTCTCCCGTGCGGATCTCGAGATCGATTCCGTCTACGGCGGTCACGTCCCCGTACTGCTTGCGCAGCCCCCGCACATCCACTGCGAGTTCGTTCGCCTGTGCTGTCATGCCTTGAGCATCGTCCGGAATCGAGCGCTCAGGGACGACCGTGCGTACTTCCTTATGTCCACCGAACGGTGGACAGAGGTGCGCGTGCGGCACAATGGCCGTGCCCGAAGAAGGTCCAACTCTCAAGTGACGGATCGGCGTGATGAGCAAGACGACAGTGAAGGACGTCTCCACCGACTCCGAGCCGGAGCACACGGCCGCGGAGCCGCGCACGGTGGGCAGCAGCCGGGCCTTCGCCGTGCTGCTGGTGATCACCGGTGCGGCCGGTCTGCTCGCCGCGTGGGTCATCACGATCGACAAGTTCAAGATCCTTGAGGGCAAGCTCGCGGGCAAGACGTTCACCCCGAGCTGCAGCATCAACCCGATCGTGTCCTGCGGCAGCGTCATGGAGAGCAAGCAGGCCGCGGCCTTCGGCTTCCCGAACCCGATGCTCGGCCTGGTCGCCTACGGCATCGTCATCTGCGTCGGCATCAGCCTGCTGACCCGGGTCAAGTTCCCGCGCTGGTACTGGCTGACCTTCAACTTCGGCACGCTCTTCGGGGTGGCCTTCTGCACCTGGCTGCAGTTCCAGTCGCTGTACCGGATCAACGCGCTGTGCCTGTGGTGCTCGCTGGCCTGGGTCGCCACGATCACGATGTTCTGGTACGTCACGTCGTTCAACATGCGCAACGACTTCCTGAAGGTCCCGCGCCCGGTGAAGAACTTCCTGGGCGAGTTCACCTGGGTCCTCCCGGTCACCCACGTCGGCATCATCGCCATGCTGATCCTGACCCGCTGGGGCACCCAGCTCTGGGCGTAACTCCGGGCCAGACCGCATTGTCAGTGCGGTGACATAGGGTTTTGGACGTGGAGCCCGACCTTTTCACCGCCGCAGCCGAAGCACGCCAGGAGACGGACCCGTCCAGCAGTCCCCTGGCGGTACGGATGCGCCCGCGCACCCTCGACGAGGTCGTGGGCCAGCAGCACCTGCTGAAGCCGGGTTCACCCCTGCGCCGACTGGTCGGCGAGGGCGCGGGCGGCCCCGCCGGACCGTCCTCGGTGATCCTCTGGGGCCCGCCCGGCACCGGCAAGACGACCCTCGCGTACGTCGTCTCCAAGGCGACCAACAAGCGGTTCGTGGAGCTGTCCGCGATCACCGCAGGCGTCAAGGAGGTCCGCGCGGTCATCGACGGCGCCCGCCGGGCTACCGGGGGCTTCGGCAAGGAGACCGTCCTCTTCCTCGACGAGATCCACCGCTTCAGCAAGGCCCAGCAGGACTCCCTGCTCCCGGCCGTCGAGAACCGCTGGATCACCCTGATCGCGGCGACCACGGAGAACCCGTACTTCTCGGTGATCTCCCCGCTCCTGTCCCGCTCCCTCCTCCTCACCCTCGAACCCCTCACGGACGACGACCTGCGCGCCCTGCTCCGCCGGGCACTGTCCGACGAGCGCGGCCTCAAGGACGCGGTCACCCTCCCCGAGGACAGCGAGAACCACCTGCTGCGCATCGCCGGCGGCGACGCCCGCCGCGCGCTCACCGCCCTGGAGGCCGCCGCCGGTGCCGCCCTCGACAAGGGCGAGCCGGCCATCACCCTCCAGACCCTGGAGGAGACCGTCGACCGCGCGGCGGTGACCTACGACCGCGACGGCGACCAGCACTACGACGTGGCCAGCGCCCTCATCAAATCCATCCGCGGCTCCGACGTCGACGCGGCCCTGCACTACCTCGCCCGCATGATCGAGGCCGGCGAGGACCCCCGTTTCATCGCCCGCCGCCTGATGATCTCCGCCAGCGAGGACATCGGCCTGGCCGATCCGAACGCGCTGCCGATCGCGGTCGCCGCCGCCCAGGCCGTAGCGATGATCGGCTTCCCGGAGGCCGCGCTCACCCTCAGCCACGCCACCATCGCGCTCGCCCTGGCACCCAAGTCGAACGCGGCGACCATGGCGATCGGCGCCGCCATGGAGGACGTACGCAAGGGGCATGCGGGCCCGGTGCCGATGCATCTGCGGGACGGGCACTACAAGGGCGCGGCCAAGCTCGGGCATGCCCAGGGGTACGTGTACCCGCACGACCTGCCCGAGGGCATCGCCGAGCAGCAGTACGCCCCGGAGGAGCTGAAGGACCGCGAGTACTACGAGCCCACCCGCCACGGAGCGGAGGCGCGGTACGCGGACGCCGTGGAGTGGACCCGGAAACACCTTGGTCGTAAGCGGTCCTGAGCACCCTGTAGAATCCCTCGAAGCGCTGTGTCCCGTGCGGTCAGAACGGGACGGTCAGCCGGAGCCAGTCAAAGGACCCAGTCCTCGGACCGGCTCCAAGAGCGTCGCGCACCGTTCGAATGGTGTCGCGGGCAGCCCATCACCACCCGTCGCAGGACGGGACCGGTCGGTGGGCCACTCGCGTGCTGCACGTATGTGCCCAGATCAGGGGAGCGGCTGCCCACCAGGTCCCGCAAGGGCCCCGGCGGGTTTCCCCCGGCTGCGGATGCGACCTCTCTCACGACCCTGACAAGCCGATAACCAGGAAAGAGACATCGTGGCGAATCAGTCCCGCCCCAAGGTCAAGAAGTCGCGTGCCCTCGGCATCGCGCTGACCCCGAAGGCCGTCAAGTACTTCGAGGCCCGTCCCTACCCGCCGGGTGAGCACGGTCGTGGCCGCAAGCAGAACTCGGACTACAAGGTCCGTCTGCTGGAGAAGCAGCGTCTGCGCGCGCAGTACGACGTGTCCGAGCGCCAGCTCGTCCGCGCCTACGAGCGTGCCTCCAAGGTCCAGGGCAAGACCGGTGAGGCCCTGATCATCGAGCTGGAGCGTCGTCTCGACGCGCTGGTCCTTCGTTCGGGCATCGCCCGCACGATCTACCAGGCCCGCCAGATGGTCGTCCACGGCCACATCGAGGTCAACGGCGGCAAGGTCGACAAGCCGTCCTTCCGCGTCAAGCCCGACGATGTCGTCATGGTCCGCGAGCGCAGCCGCAGCAAGACCCTGTTCGAGGTCTCCCGCGCCGGTGGCTTCGCCCCCGACGGCGAGACCCCGCGCTACCTCCAGGTGAACCTCGGCGCCCTGGCGTTCCGCCTGGACCGCGAGCCGAACCGCAAGGAGATCCCGGTGATCTGCGACGAGCAGCTCGTCGTCGAGTACTACGCCCGCTGATCACCTCACGGACGTAGCACCACCTCTCCGTCAGCCCGCCGTCTCCCCGCCCTTCCGGGTGGGCGAGGCGGCGGGCTTTCGCATGTCCACGCGGACCGCCCCGTGCCGCACCGGGCCGCGCGGCACCGGCACCGCGTCGAGCGACCGCGACTGCCCCAACGCCCGTGCCACGGCCGCCTCCCGGCCCAGCCGCGCGCCCTCCCGTACGCACTCCTCGTACCGCTCGTCGCCCAGCCGCTCCCGGGCCATCGCCTCGCACAGCTCGTGCGGCGCGTTGTAGTACGCCGACCCGAACAGCGGCAGCCCCACCGACGGCCACATCCCGCCCGCCGCGCCCTGCAACAGCGCGGCCTCGGCGGCATCGCCCTCCGCCACCGTGACCAGGGCCAGCAGCTCGACCGCCAGCACCGAGCCGAGCAGATCGCGGAAGCCGTGCGCGCTGCCCAGGCAGTCCGCCAACAGGTCGCGCGCGTGCGGGAGTTCGCCCTCGCTCCAGGCGACATAGGCCAGGACGTACAGCGCGTACGCCCGGGTCCACCGCTCGCCGTGGTCCTCGCACACCCGCCGGACGTCCTCGCACAGCTTCACCGCGTCCGCCAGATCGCCCTGGAACGCCCGCGTCATCGCCAGCTCGACCTGGCCCATCAGGACATTGCTGTTGAGCTCGCCGATCTGCTGATAGCGGTCGAGCGCGGAGCGCAGCAGTGTCTCCGCGCGCGGCATGTCGTCCGTGACCAACGCCAGGCAGCCGGTGCGGTGTTCGGCGTACGCGACCGCCGTGGGGTTCGCGGCCTCGGCCGCCTCCTCCCGGCACTCCTGGAGCGCGGCCAGCGCGGGCACGGTGTCGCCCTGGAGGATCGCCACATAGCCCAGCACCCACAGGGCCTTCAGCCGTGACTGGTCGTTGGCAGTGTTCTCCGCGTCGAGTTGGACGGCCTGCTCCAGCCAGTGCCGGCCCTCCGAGAGCCGCCCGCAGCCCGCCCAGTAGAACCACAGGGAGCCCGCCAAATACTGGCCCAGATGCGTCTCGTCCGGCTCGGTCAGGCAGTACTCCAGGGCGCCGCGCAGATTCGGCAGCTCCGCCTCGACCCGCGCGGCGACCTCGCGCTGGCGCGGCGAGAACCAGTCCAGCTCGCACCAAGTGGCAAGCCCCAGATACCAGTCACGGTGTCGCCGCCGCAGCCGCGCCGCGTCCCCGGTCGCCTCCAGCCAGTCGGCGCCGTAGGCCCGGATCGTGTCGAGCATCCGGTACCGCACGCCCGTCGCCGACTCCTCGCGGACGACCACGGACTGCGCGAGCAGCTCGGACAGCACGTCGAGGACGTCGTCCGAGGGCAGTCCGTCGCCGCCGCACACGTACTCGGCGGCCTCCAGGTCGAAGCGCCCGGCGAACACCGACAGCCGTGCCCACAGCAGCCGTTCCTCGGGCGTGCACAGCTCATGGCTCCAGCCGATCGCCGTCCGCAGCGTCTGATGCCGGGGCAGCGCGTCCCTGCGCCCGCCCGCCAGCAGCTGGAACCGGTCGTCGAACCGCGCCAGCAACTCCGTAGGGGACAAGGCCCGCAGCCGCCCCGCTGCCAACTCGACGGCGAGCGGAATCCCGTCCAGCCGTTGGCACAACTCCCGTACGTCCGGATCGTCTTCGAGGACCACCCCCTGCTGCGCGGCCCGGTCGGCGAACAGCTCCACCGCCTCGTCCTCGCCCAACGGCGCCAGCGCCACCACCCGTTCGCCCGCCAGCTCCAACGGCCGCCGCCCCACCGCGAGCACCCGCAGCCCCGGCACCCGCCGCAGCAACTCGGCCACCAGTGAGGCACACACCTCCACCAGATGCTCGAACCCGTCCAGCACCAACAGGAGTTGACGCTCCGCCAGATGCGCGAGCAGCGCCTCACGCGGCAACCGCGTGGTGTGATCCGTCAGCCCCAGCGTCTCTACGACGGTGAAGTCCACGAGTTCCGGGTCGCGCACCGGCGCCAGCTCCACCCGCCACACCCCGTCCGGGGGCGCGGACAGGGCCGCCGCACGGGCCGCGAGCCGCGACTTGCCGACCCCGCCGGGGCCGGTCACCGTGACCAGACGCGAGTCGTCGAGCGCCCGTGCCAGCTCGGTCAGTTCGGCCGAGCGGCCCACGAACCGGTCGGGTTCGAGGGGCAGATTGCCGTCCGCGGTGGCGCCGCCGCCAGGGGAAGCTCGCATGGAACACGGAGCGTACTGAACCGTATTCAGTCCGTACAATCGCTTCGCTCAACTCCACCGCGCGCGGGGCGGTAATGCGGTACGGACCGCCACCCCCGGCGCGATAGGCTCGGGACCAGTTATCTGCAGGTGTTCATGAGAGCGGGTGTCAGGTGTCCGGTGGAGAGGTGGCCGGGATTCTGGTGGCCGTCTTCTGGGCGATCCTGGTCTCCTTCCTCGCTGTCGCACTCGTGAGGCTGGCCCAGACGCTCAAGGCGACCACCAAGCTCGTCGCGGACGTGACCGACCAGGCCGTCCCACTGCTGGCGGACGCCTCCTCGGCGGTGCGCTCCGCGCAGACCCAGATCGACCGGGTCGACGCGATCGCCACCGACGTCCAGGAGGTCACGTCGAACGCCTCCGCTCTGTCGACCACCGTCGCCTCCACCTTCGGCGGCCCCCTCGTCAAGGTCGCGGCCTTCGGCTACGGCGTCCGCCGGGCCCTGGGCGGCCGCCGCGAGGAAGCGCCCGCCAAGGCGTCCCGCCGTACCGTGATCGTGGGCCGTACGGTCCCGGCCGCGCGGCGGGTCAAGCGCACCCGGAAGAAGGACTGACCGAGCCATGTTCCGCCGTACGTTCTGGTTCGGCACGGGCGTAGCCGCCGGTGTCTGGGCGACCACCAAGGTCAATCGCAAGCTGAAGCAGCTGACCCCCGAGCACCTCGCCGTCTCCGCGGCCAACAAGGCGCTCGAAGCGGGCCACCGGCTCAAGGACAGCGCCGTGGGCTTCGCGCTCGACGTCCGCGCGGGCATGGCCCAGCGGGAGGCCGAACTCGGCGACGCCCTGGGGATCAACGCCCCGGTCGACCCCGAACTCCCCGCCGCCAGGCACCACATCGCCATCGAGAACCGCAACACCCCTATGTCCGTCGAAAGAAACGACAGGACGACGTACTCGTACAACCGGAATGAGGACCACTGATGGAGTCGGCTGAAATCCGCCGCCGCTGGCTGAGCTTCTACGAGGAGCGCGGCCACACCGTTGTCCCCTCGGCGTCGCTCATCGCGGACGACCCGACTCTGCTCCTGGTCCCCGCCGGCATGGTCCCGTTCAAGCCGTACTTCCTCGGCGAGGTCAAGCCGCCGTGGCCGCGCGCCACCAGCGTGCAGAAGTGCGTGCGCACACCCGACATCGAAGAGGTCGGCAAGACCACCCGCCACGGCACGTTCTTCCAGATGTGCGGCAACTTCTCCTTCGGCGACTACTTCAAGGAAGGCGCGATCACCTACGCCTGGGAGCTGCTGACCTCGCCCCAGGACAAGGGTGGTTACGGCCTCGACCCCGAGCGTCTGTGGATCACGGTCTACCTCGACGACGACGAGGCCGAGACCATCTGGCGCGACAAGATCGGCGTCCCGGCCGAGCGCATCCAGCGCCTCGGCAAGAAGGACAACTACTGGTCGATGGGCGTCCCCGGACCCTGCGGCCCGTGCTCCGAGATCAACTACGACCGCGGCCCCGAGTTCGGCGTCGAGGGTGGCCCGGCCGTCAACGACGAGCGGTACGTGGAGATCTGGAACCTGGTCTTCATGCAGTACGAGCGCGGCGAGGGCATCGGCAAGGAGGACTTCGAGATCCTCGGCGAGCTGCCCAGCAAGAACATCGACACGGGCCTCGGCCTGGAACGCCTCGCGATGATCCTGCAGGGCGTGCAGAACATGTACGAGATCGACACCTCCATGGCCGTCATCAAGAAGGCCACCGAGCTGACCGGCGTCGAGTACGGCCACTCCCACGAGTCCGATGTCTCCCTGCGCGTGGTCACCGACCACATGCGCACGTCCGTGATGCTCATCGGCGACGGCGTGACCCCCGGCAACGAGGGCCGCGGTTACGTCCTGCGCCGCATCATGCGCCGCGCCATCCGCAACATGCGACTGCTCGGCGCCACCGGCCTGGTCGTCAAGGACCTCATCGACACGGTCATCGCGATGATGGGCCAGCAGTACCCCGAGCTGGTCACCGACCGCCAGCGGATCGAGACCGTCGCCCTCGCCGAGGAGGCCGCCTTCGTCAAGACGCTGAAGGCCGGCACCAACATCCTCGACACGGCCATCTCCGACACCAAGGAGTCCGGCGGCAAGGTCCTCGCCGGCGACAAGGCGTTCCTGCTCCACGACACCTGGGGCTTCCCGATCGACCTCACCCTCGAAATGGCCGCCGAACAGGGCCTTTCCGTGGACGAGGACGGTTTCCGGCGCCTGATGAAGCAGCAGCGCGACCAGGCCAAGGCCGACGCCCAGGCCAAGAAGACCGGTCACGCCGGTGTCGGCGCCTACCGCGAGATCGCCGACAAGGCCGGCGAGACCGACTTCATCGGCTACTCCGACACCCAGGGCGAGTCCACGATCGTCGGCATCCTCGTCGACGGCGTCTCCTCCCCGGCCGCGACCGAGGGCGACGAGGTCGAGATCGTCCTCGACCGCACGCCCTTCTACGCCGAGGGCGGCGGCCAGATCGGCGACACCGGCCGGATCAAGGTCGAGTCCGGTGCCGTGATCGAGATCCGCGACTGCCAGAAGCCGGTCCCGGGTGTCTACGTCCACAAGGGCGTCGTCCAGTTCGGCGAGGTCACCGTCGGCGCCAAGGCCGAGGCCGCGATCGACATCCGCCGCCGTACCGCCATCGCCCGCGCCCACTCGGCCACGCACCTCACCCACCAGGCGCTGCGGGACGCGCTCGGTCCGACGGCCGCGCAGGCCGGTTCCGAGAACCAGCCGGGCCGCTTCCGCTTCGACTTCGGTTCGCCGTCCGCCGTTCCCACGGCCGTGATGACCGACGTCGAGCAGAAGATCAACGAGGTGCTCGCCCGCGACCTGGACGTGCACGCCGAGATCCTCAGCCTCGACGAGGCCAAGAAGCAGGGCGCCATCGCCGAGTTCGGCGAGAAGTACGGCGAGCGGGTCCGCGTCGTGACCATCGGCGACTTCTCCAAGGAGCTGTGCGGCGGCACCCACGTCCACAACACCTCCCAGCTCGGCCTGGTCAAGCTGCTCGGCGAGTCGTCGATCGGCTCCGGGGTGCGCCGTATCGAAGCACTCGTCGGTGTCGACGCCTACAACTTCCTCGCCCGTGAGCACACGGTCGTCGCCCAGCTCCAGGAGCTGATCAAGGGCCGTCCGGAGGAGCTTCCGGAGAAGGTCTCCGCCATGCTCGGCAAGCTGAAGGACGCCGAGAAGGAGATCGAGAAGTTCCGCGCCGAGAAGGTGCTGCAGGCCGCCGCCGGTCTCGTCGAGTCCGCCAAGGACGTGCACGGGATCGCCGTCGTCACCGGCCAGGTGCCGGACGGCACGAGCGCCGACGACCTGCGCAAGCTGGTCCTCGACGTGCGCGGCCGTATCCAGGGCGGACGGGCCGCCGTAGTCGCCCTGTTCACGGTCAACAACGGCAAGCCGCTGACGGTCATCGCCACCAACGAAGCCGCCCGCGAGCGCGGCCTCAAGGCCGGTGACCTGGTCCGCGCCGCCGCCAAGACCCTCGGCGGCGGCGGTGGCGGCAAGCCGGACGTGGCCCAGGGCGGTGGCCAGAACCCGGCCGCCGTCGGCGAGGCCGTCGACGCCGTCGAGCGACTCGTCGCCGACACGGCCAAGTAAGAAGCGGTCGAGAACATGCGAAGAGGCCGCCGACTCGCGATCGACGTCGGGGACGCCCGGATCGGGGTCGCCTCGTGCGACCCCGACGGAATCCTCGCCACTCCCGTCGAGACGGTCCCCGGCCGCGACATCCCGGCGGCGCACCGCCGGTTGAGGCAACTCGTCGAGGAGTACGAACCGATCGAAGTCGTCGTCGGTCTCCCTCGCTCCCTCAAGGGGGGCGAGGGACCGGCCGCCGTGAAGGTCCGGGCCTTCGCCCAGGAGCTGGCCAAGGGCATCGCCCCGGTACCGGTCAGACTGTTGGACGAACGGATGACCACGGTGACGGCCAGTCAGGGACTGCGCGCCTCGGGGGTGAAGTCCAAGAAGGGCCGCTCGGTCATCGATCAGGCGGCCGCTGTGATCATCCTCCAGCAGGCGTTGGAATCCGAACGGGTGTCAGGTAAACCACCCGGCGAGGGCGTCGAAGTGGTCATCTGATCGCGATACGGTAACGTTCCGCGCGATGCGATGGTGTTCGAACAGCCATGGCACAGCAAGAGGCGGTACGGAAGCCGGAGCCGCAAGCGCCGCGACCGCCGCCTCGCGGCTCTAGGGGATCGATGACTGAGTATGGCCGGGGCCCAGGCTCCGAACCGTGGCATCCGGAGGACCCGTTGTTCGGGGACGTCGGATGGGAAGGACAGCAGGCCGAGATGGGCCAGCAGTCCTCCTACGGCGGCCAGCCGCAGCACTATCCGGAACAGCCGCAGCAGCCGCAGCAGCCGCAGCAGCAGTACGGCGACTGGGGCCATGGCCAGCAGGCCGATTACGGTCAGGCGCAGCAGCAGTACCAGGTCTACGACGAGCAGGGCCACCCGCAGCAGTACCCCGACCAGCAGTACCCCGGCCAGCAGCAGTGGGCGGACCAGCAGCAGTACGCCGATCAGAGTCATCAGCAGTACGTCGATCAGCAGCAGCAGTACCAGCAGGGCGGCTGGGACGGCACCCACACGCATGCCCATGTTCCGTACGCCGCGGACCCCGGCGACCCGTACGGACAGCAGGCCGCGGCCTATGGCGACCAGCAGCCCGATTTCTACGGCACGCCCGACGCGTTCCCGCCGCCGGAGCCGCCGAGCAAGCGCCGTACGGAACCCGAGCCGGAGCAGACCGACTGGGACCCGGGCCCCGATCAGGGCGAACACGCGTTCTTCGCGGGCGGTGGCGACGACGATGACGACGCCGACGACGAGGCGGGGGACCGGACCGGACGCGGTGACCGGCGGGGCAAAGGCGGCAAAGGAAAAGGCGGCAAGGAGAAGAAGCGCCGCACCGGCTGTGCCTGCCTCGTGGTCGTCATGGTGTTCGGCGGAGGCCTGGCCACTGTCGGCTATTTCGGCTGGCAGTTCTACCAGAACCGTTTCGGCTCGGCGCCGGACTACGCCGGCGACGGCACCGGTTCGGTGAGCGTCACCATTCCCAAGGGCGCCTTCGGATCGGATATCGGGCAGAAGCTGAAAGAAGCGGGCGTCGTCAAGAGCGTGGACGCCTTCGTGGCCGCCCAGTCCCAGAATCCGGACGGGAAGAAGATCCAGGCCGGCGTCTTTCTGCTGAAGAAGGAAATGTCCGCCGCGGCCGCCGTCAAGCTGATGCTCGACCCCAAGAGCCAGGACAATCTGATCGTCGCCCCGGGCTGGCGAAGCGCCCAGGTGTACGCGGCGATCGACAAGAAACTCCAGATTACCGACGGCACCACCAAGGCCGTCGCCAAGAAGGAATACAAGAGCCTCGGACTGCCCGACTGGGCGAACGACAACAAGAACATCAAGGACCCGCTGGAGGGCTTCCTCTTCCCGGGCACCTATGGCGCCGCCAAGGGCATGAAACCCGAGACGGTCCTCAAGCAGATGGTCGCCCAGGCCAATGACAAATACGACGCGATCGACCTCGAGGCGAAGGCCAAGGCGCTCAACCTGGAAAGCCCGCTGCAGGTCATCACGGTCGCGAGCCTCGTCCAGGCCGAGGGCAAGACGCACGAGGACTTCCGCAAGATGGCCGAGGTCGTCTACAACCGTCTCAAGACCACGAACGACCAGACGAACCGGTATCTGCAATTCGACTCGACCTTCAATTACCTGAAGGGTCAGAGCAAGATTCACATCAGCGAGTCCGAGATCAACAGCAACAAGGACCCGTACAACACCTACACCCAGAAGGGCCTGCCGCCCGGTCCCATCGACAACCCCGGTGACGAGGCTCTGGCGGCGGCACTGAATCCGACCCACGACGGCTGGATCTACTTCGTGGCGACCGACGGCGAGAACAAGACGGAATTCGCCAAGACGTACGCCGAATTCCAGGCACTCAAGGACAAGTTCAATGCCACCTCGGGCAACTGACGCCCGCCGGGCCGCCGTGCTCGGTTCACCCATCGCCCACTCCCTCTCCCCGGTGCTGCATCGCGCGGCATACGGGGAGCTGGGCCTCGACGCCTGGTCGTACGACCGCTTCGACGTCGACGAGGCCGGACTGCCGGAGTTCTTCAAGGAACTCGGACCGGAGTGGGCGGGGCTGTCACTGACGATGCCGCTGAAGCGCGCGGTGATACCGCTGCTCGACGAGATCAGCGAGACCGCCGCGTCGGTGGACGCGGTCAACACGGTCGTCTTCGCGGAGGACGGCCGACTAGTCGGCGACAACACCGACATCCCCGGCATGGTCGCCGCGTTGCGCGAACACGGCATCGAACAGGTCGACTCGGCCGCCATCCTCGGCTCCGGCGCCACGGCGTCCTCCGCGCTCGCGGCCCTCTCCCGGATCTGCACCGGCGAGGTCGTCGCCTACGTCCGAAGTGAGGCCCGCGCCGCCGAGATGCGCCAATGGGGCGAGCGGCTCGACGTGGAGGTCCGTACGGCGGACTGGGCGGACGCGGCGGAAGGCCTGCGCGCCCCCCTCGTCTTCGCGACCACCCCCGCCGGCACCACGGACGCCCTCTCCTCCGCCGTACCGGAACGCCCCGCTACTCTCTTCGACGTCCTCTACGACCCCTGGCCCACGGACCTCGCGGCCCGCTGGTCCGGCTACGGCGGGGCCGTCGTCAGCGGGCTCGACCTGCTGGTGCACCAAGCCGTGCTCCAAGTCGAGCAGATGACCGGCCTCCACCCGGCACCGCTGGACGCGATGCGCAGGGCGGGCGAGAAGGCGCTGGCGGAGCGCTGACGGGGAAGCGGTGGGGTGGCTGAGAGGGCGCCGGCTGACTGTTGAACGGTAGATCGGTGGGAGACCGACGGGCCGCTGACCTCGATCCAACAGAGCCGCCGAGAGGGTGCCGGCCAGCTCCTGTCCCTGTCGCGGCAGAGTGGTGCGAGGAGACCGGGTCGGCTGCTGATCCCGCCCTGGCAGGGCAGCCCAGGACGCGCCGACGGAACCGCCGCCCTTGACCCGGTACGGCCGCAGCAAGGGTGCCTGCCCCGCCCCAGCAGGGCACACCAAGCCCGCGCCCGCCGCCCGCGCACCCCCGTGCCGCGTCCGCTCTCTGGACCGCAGGCCAGGTGTACGCCCCGGACGTGGGAGGATCGGGGGCGGCGGGCCAGGGCCGCGCACCCGGTTTCGCCGTCGCCGTACGCGAGGACGCGCGTACGCAGCAGTACCAGGGCGCGAGCATGAGGAGCACCGTTGAGCAGGTTGCGCTGGCTGACCGCGGGGGAGTCCCACGGTCCCGCACTCGTGGCGACGCTGGAGGGTCTTCCCGCCGGCGTGCCGATCACCACGGAGATGGTGGCGGACCACCTGGCCCGGCGCCGGCTCGGTTATGGACGCGGCGCGCGCATGAAGTTCGAGCGCGACGAGGTCACCTTCCTCGGTGGTGTCCGGCACGGTCTCACCCTCGGTTCCCCGGTCGCGATCATGGTGGGCAACACCGAGTGGCCCAAGTGGGAGCAGGTCATGGCGGCCGACCCGGTCGATCCGGAGATTCTCGCGGGGTTGGCTCGCAACGCCCCGCTGACTCGCCCCCGTCCCGGCCACGCCGACCTCGCCGGCATGCAGAAGTACGGCTTCGACGAGGCCCGGCCGATCCTGGAGCGTGCGTCGGCGCGGGAGACCGCGGCGCGTGTCGCGCTGGGTGCGGTGGCCCGGTCGTACATCAAGGAGACGGCCGGTATTGAGATCGTCTCGCACGTCGTCGAACTGGCCTCCGCGAAGGCCCCGCAGGGTGTCCTGCCCACCCCGGCCGATGTCGAGAAGCTCGACGCCGACCCGGTGCGCTGCCTGGACGCGGACGCCTCGAAGGCGATGGTCGCCGAGATCGACCAGGCCCACAAGGACGGCGACACCCTCGGTGGCGTGGTCGAGATCCTTGCCTACGGCGTTCCCGTCGGCCTCGGTTCGCATGTGCACTGGGACCGCAAGCTGGACGCCCGGCTGGCCGGTGCCCTCATGGGTATCCAGGCGATCAAGGGCGTCGAGATCGGTGACGGTTTCGAGCTCGCCCGTGTCCCCGGTTCGCAGGCGCACGACGAGATCGTGAAGACCGACGAGGGTATTCGGCGCGTCTCCGGGCGCTCCGGTGGTACCGAGGGCGGGCTGTCCACGGGTGAACTGCTGCGCGTGCGTGCCGCGATGAAGCCGATCGCGACCGTGCCCCGAGCCCTGCAGACCGTCGATGTCGTCACCGGTGAGGCCACGCAGGCCCACCACCAGCGCTCCGACGTCTCCGCGGTCCCGGCCGCCGGCATCGTCGCCGAGGCGATGGTCGCCCTCGTCCTCGCGGACGCCGTGGCCGAGAAGTTCGGCGGCGACTCCGTGCCCGAGACCCGCCGCAACGTGCGGTCGTACCTCGAGAACCTGGCCATCCGGTGAGCGCTGCACCACTGGTCGTCCTGGTCGGCCCGATGGGCGTCGGCAAGTCGACGGTCGGACAGCAGCTGGCCGAGCGGCTCGGCGTCGCCTACCGGGACACCGACGACGACATCGTGGCCGCCGAGGGCCGCACCATCGCGGAGATCTTCGTCGACGAGGGCGAGCCCGTCTTCCGCGCGATCGAGAAGCGCGCCGTGCACCAGGCACTCGCCGGGCACGACGGCGTCCTCGCGCTCGGCGGCGGCTCGATCCTCGATGAGGACACGCGCGCGCTGCTCGCCGGACACCGTGTCGTCTACCTCTCCATGGACGTGGACGAAGCGGTCAAGCGCACCGGCCTCAACGCGGCCCGCCCGCTGCTCGCCATCAACCCGCGCAAGCAGTGGCGCGAACTGATGGAAGCCAGGCGCCATTTGTACGCCGAGGTCGCGCAGGCCGTCGTACCCACCGACGGCCGCACCCCCGAGGACGTCACCCAAGCCGTCCTGGACGCACTGGAGTTGAAGGAAGCATGAGCGAGTCAGTGACGCGGATCCAGGTCGGCGGCACGGCGGGCAGCGACCCGTACGAGGTCCTGGTGGGCCGTCAACTCCTGGGCGAGCTCGGCGGGTTGGTCGGCGACCGGGCCAAGCGGGTCGCCGTCATCCACCCCGAGGCGCTCGACGAGACCGGCGAGGCGCTGCGCGCCGACCTGGCCGGGCAGGGCTTCGAGGCCGTCGCCATCCAGGTGCCGAACGCCGAGGAGGCCAAGACCGCCGAGGTCGCCGCCTACTGCTGGAAGGCGCTGGGCCAGTCCGGCTTCACCCGCTCCGACGTCATCGTCGGCGTCGGCGGCGGCTCCACCACCGACCTGGCCGGATTCGTCGCCGCGACCTGGCTGCGCGGGGTCCGCTGGATCGCCGTACCGACGACCGTGCTCGCCATGGTCGACGCGGCTGTCGGCGGCAAGACCGGCATCAACACCGCCGAGGGCAAGAACCTCGTCGGCTCCTTCCACCCGCCGGCCGGCGTGCTCTGCGACCTGGCCGCGCTGGACTCCCTCCCGGTCAACGACTACGTCTCCGGACTCGCCGAGATCATCAAGGCCGGCTTCATCGCCGACCCGGTGATCCTCGACCTCATCGAGTCCGACCCACAGGCCGCGCGCACCCCGGCAGGACCGCACACCGCCGAGCTGATCGAACGCTCCATCAAGGTCAAGGCCGAGGTCGTCTCGGCCGACCTCAAGGAGTCGGGCCTGCGCGAGATCCTGAACTACGGCCACACCCTCGCGCACGCCATCGAGAAGAACGAGCGCTACAAGTGGCGGCACGGCGCCGCAGTGGCCGTAGGCATGCACTTCGCGGCCGAACTGGGCCGTCTCGCGGGCCGGTTGGACGACGCGACGGCCGACCGCCACCGGACGGTCCTCGAATCGGTCGGCCTCCCGCTCAGCTACCGCTACGACCAGTGGCCCAAGCTGCTGGAGACCATGAAGGTCGACAAGAAGTCCCGCGGCGACCTGCTCCGCTTCATCGTCCTCGACGGCCTCGCCAAGCCGACGGTCCTGGAGGGCCCCGACCCGGCCGTCCTCCTCGCCGCGTACGGCGAAGTGGGCGTGTAAGTCCAGCGAAGCCCGTTCCTTCCGATTTGCCTTACGGGGATGGGCACTTCGGCCCCTTCCCGGCCGTTCACCAAATGGCGGCCGGGGAAGGTACCGTTCGGTACGGAGCGGGGTTCGGGCCCGCTGCCAGCGCCAATCGCCTGTACGAGATGGAGTGGCACCGGATGCAGCACGCAGTGGGGTCTCCGCTGCCGCCGCCCCACCAGCCGGGGCAGGGACCGGCCACCGGTTGGATGCCGACCGGACAACACCCGGGCCCGCACCATCCGGGTCCGCCCCCTGTGCCACCACCGGCCCCGGGCTTCGCGCCCACCCCACCGGTGCCGCACACGGTCCCGCGCCACGCCCCGGACACCACAGGGCACGTCCAACTGCCGCCGGGCGGCCCCGTACCCATGCCCAGCGCCCCACCGGCCACGGCAGCCTCCGACCCGACCTCCACGACCCTCGCGGTGCTGCTCATCGGCCCGGCCGGCGCGGGCAAGACGAGCGTCGCCAAGTACTGGGCGGACCACCGCCGGGTCCCCACCGCCCACATCAGCCTCGACGACGTACGCGAATGGGTCCGCTCGGGCTTCGCCGACCCCCAGTCGGGCTGGAACGACCACTCCGAGGCCCAGTACCGCCTGGCCCGCCGCACCTGCGGCTTCGCCGCCCGCAACTTCCTCGCCAACGGCATCTCCTGCATCCTCGACGACGCGGTCTTCCCCGACCGCCCGGTCGTAGGCCTCGGCGGCTGGAAGCGCCACGTGGGCCCCGGCCTCCTCCCAGTGGTCCTGTTGCCCGGCCTGGAAATAGTCCTGGAACGCAACGCCGAACGCTCCGGCAACCGCCGCCTCACCGACGAAGAGGTGGCCCGCATCCACGGCCGCATGGCCGGCTGGTACGGCTCAGGCCTCCCGATCATCGACAACTCCCAGATGGACGTCCAGCAAACGGCCCAGGTCCTGAACGACGTCCTGGCCCGCTCGATAGCAAGCCCCCCGAGCTGGTAACGGCTTTTAGGGGCGCGGGGAACTGCGCGCTCAACCCCCACCGGCCCGCACCCGGCACACAACCTTCGAGCCCGCCCCGTCCCCCGAACGGCACTCTCCCAACCAGCACATTCCAGCCACCGCTCCTACGCTCATCTCATGTCAGAGGTCCACGCAGCACGCCGAGCCAGGCTCAGGGAACGCGCCCAAGCCGGCGGCAGCCAATCCACCCTGGTCACCAGCCCGGCCAACGTGCGCTACTTGGCCGGCCCCGCCCCGCACGGCACCGTCCTGCTGCTGGGCAAGCGTGAGGACATGCTGGTCTGCACCGGCCCCCTCGACGAGCGCCCCGCCGGAGGCGAGGGCCGCCCCGACGAGACCCTCCGCATCCACGCACTCTCCACCCCGGACGGCGACCCCGCCGTAGCCGCCGCAGACCTCGCGTCAGCGACCGGCGCCGAATCCATGGCCGTAGAAGAACACCACCTCACCGTGACCCGCCACCGAGCCCTCCGCTCGGTCGCCCCGACGCTCCGCCTCACCGACATCGGCGGCGCGGTCGAGCAGCTGCGGGTCGTCAAGGACGAGGAGGAGATCTCCTGTCTGAGAATCGGCGCCGAGATCGCCGACCAGGCCCTCGGAGAGCTGCTGGAGTCGATCCTCGTCGGCCGCACCGAACGCCATCTCGCGCTCGAACTGGAGCGGCGCCTCGTCGACCACGGCGCCGACGGACCGGCCTTCGCCACCTCCGTCGCCACCGGCCCGCACTCCGGCAGACGCGGCCACCGGCCGACCGACCGCCGGGTCGAGGAGGGAGATTTCCTTTCTGTCTGCCTCGGTGCCACCTATCGCGGATACCGTTGTGAGATCGGCCGTACGTTCGTCATCGGCACCTCGCCGGCGGACTGGCAGATCGAGCTGTACGACCTCGTCTTCGCCGCCCAGAGGGCCGCGCGGGAGTCCTTGGCGCCCGGTGCCGCCTACCGGGATGTGGACCGCGCGGCCCGCCAGGTACTGGACTCCGCGGGGTACTCGGAGGGCCTCGCAGCCCTCACCGGCCACGGTGTCGGGCTCGAAATCGACGAGGAGCCGCAGCTGGCCCCCGCGGCCATGGGTAAACTGGACGCTTGCGTGCCGGTCACCGTCGAACCGGGGGTTCACCTCCCGGGCCGGGGCGGTGTCCGGATCGATGACACGCTCGTCGTACGCCCTGAGGCGGACGGCGGACCCGAGCTACTCACCATCACGACCAAGGAACTGCTCGCGCTCTAGCTTGCGCGTGCCCCGGGGTCGTCCACGTCAGTCCAGGAGATTCCGCAACCGTGGCTTCCACGAACGACCTCAAGAACGGCCTGGTGCTCAAGCTCGACGGGGGCCAGCTCTGGTCCGTCGTCGAGTTCCAGCACGTCAAGCCCGGCAAGGGCCCTGCCTTCGTGCGCACCAAGCTCAAGAACGTGCTCTCCGGCAAGGTCGTCGACAAGACGTTCAACGCCGGCGTCAAGGTCGAGACGGCCACTGTCGACAAGCGCGACATGCAGTTCTCGTACATGGACGGCGAGTACTTCGTCTTCATGGACATGGAGACCTACGACCAGCTCATGGTCGACCGCAAGGCCGTCGGCGACGCCGCCAACTTCCTGATCGAGGGCTTCACCGCCACGGTCGCGCAGCACGAGGGCGAGGTGCTCTTCGTGGAGCTGCCGGCCGCCGTCGAGCTGACCATCCAGGAGACCGAGCCCGGCGTCCAGGGCGACCGCTCCACCGGTGGCACCAAGCCCGCCACCCTGGAGACCGGTTACCAGATCCAGGTCCCGCTCTTCATCACCACCGGTGAGAAGATCAAGGTCGACACCCGCTCGAGCGACTACCTCGGCCGGGTGAACAGCTAACCGTGGCTGCCCGCAATACGGCCCGCAAGCGCGCCTTCCAGATCCTCTTCGAGGGCGACCAGCGCGGAGTCGGCGTCACCACGGTCCTCGCGGACTGGATCCGGCTCTCCCGGGACGACACCCGGCAGCCGCCGGTCAGCGAGTACACGATGGAGCTGGTCGAGGGGTACGCGCAGCACGCGCGCCGCATCGACGAGCTGATCGCGCAGTACTCGGTCGGCTGGACGCTCGACCGCATGCCCGTGGTGGACCGCAACATCCTGCGCCTCGGCGCCTATGAGCTGATCTGGGCCGACGAGACCCCGGACGCCGTCGTCCTCGACGAGATGGTGCAGCTGGCGAAGGAGTTCTCCACGGACGAGTCGCCCTCGTTCGTCAACGGCCTGCTGGGCCGTTTCAAGGACCTGAAGCCGTCGCTGCGCCGGGACGAGGCGTAAGCGGTACGAGTCAGCCCGGAGCAGGACCAGTCAGTCCGGTCAGTCCGGAAAACGCCGGAGGGCCCGCAGCGCGACCGCTGCGGGCCCTCCGGCGTCCGTGTACCCAAGAGGCCTCTGAGGGCCGCAGAAAGCCGCCGGGGTGGCCGGAACAGTGAAGTTCCGGCCACCCCGGCGGCACGTTTCTGCTGAGACGGGGAGCGGCTCAGTTCTCCTCGTGGGAGACCGCGCGACGCGCGTCCGCGTCCAGCACGCCCCAGCTGATCAGCTGCTCGGTGAGGACCGAGGGCGACTGGTCGTAGATGACGGCGAGTGTGCGCAGGTCGTCCTGGCGGATCGAGAGCACCTTGCCGTTGTAGTCACCGCGCTGGGACTGGATCGTCGCCGCGTACCGCTGCAGCGGGCCGGCCTTCTCGGCGGGCACGTGGGCCAGCCGCTCCAGGTCCAGGACCAGCTTCGGCGGCGGCTCGGCGGCCCCGCCCGGCGTGGTGCCCGGCAGCAGCTCCTGCACCGGAACCCCGTAGAAGTCCGCCAGCTCGGCGAGGCGCTGCACGGTGACGGCACGGTCTCCGCGCTCGTACGACCCGACCACGACCGCCTTCCAGCGTCCCTGGGACTTCTCCTCGACACCGTGGAGGGAAAGGCCCTGCTGGGTGCGGATGGCCCGGAGCTTGGCCCCGAGCTGTTTGGCGTATTCGCTGGACATATAGCTCCCCGGACACTGTGTCGACGCGGCAACAGTGTTTCCGCGCCGCGCGGCTGGTAACTCACTGTGAGGTTACGCAGCGTTACACTTCCGCGTCAAGCCGAATGGTCCGCACCGGCACTTCCGCGGCAGCGGTGGCCGATTACTCCATAGGGGTGATCAGGGACGTCGTCCCGGCCTGCTACCGTGGATGGCGCAAATCCGACGTCCTTTAAGGTCCGTCCCGTGAGGCGGAGAAGGAGGTCCGTTTCTTATGGACACTCAGCAGTACGAGTCCGATGCCCGGCCCGTTCTCGAAGCCCCCGACATCGCGCGGGTCCTGACCCGCATCGCCCACGAGATCGTCGAGCGCGCCAAGGGCGCCGACGACGTGGTGCTCCTCGGCATCCCGACCCGGGGCGTCTTCCTCGCCCAGCGGCTCGCCGTCAAGCTCGAGGAGATCACCGACCGCAAGATCCCGGTCGGCTCCCTCGACATCACCATGTACCGCGACGACCTGCGCATGCACCCGCCGCGCGCGCTGGCCCGCACCGACATCCCCGGTGACGGCATCGACGGCCGCCTCGTCGTCCTCGTCGACGACGTGCTCTTCTCCGGCCGTACCATCCGCGCCGCCCTCGACGCCCTGAACGACATCGGGCGCCCCCGCGCGGTGCAGCTCGCGGTCCTGGTCGACAGAGGCCACCGCGAACTGCCCATCCGCGCCGACTACGTCGGCAAGAACCTCCCCACGTCGTTGCGGGAGACGGTCAAGGTCCAGCTCGCCGAGGAGGACGGTCGCGACACCGTGCTGCTCGGCGCCAAGCAGACCCCGTAGCGGACGCACGTCGTGCCCCCGTGGCACGCCGCGTCTCGGCACGTCCGAATTCTCCCGACCTGAACTGCCTTACGGAGCCTGACAGATGCAGCGTCATCTCATCTCGGCCGCCGACCTCACCCGCGACGACGCCGTCCTGATCCTCGACACCGCCGAGGAGATGGCCAGGGTCGCCGACCGGCCGATCAAGAAACTGCCGACCCTGCGCGGCCGTACCGTGGTCAACCTCTTCTTCGAGGACTCCACGCGCACGCGTATCTCCTTCGAGGCCGCCGAGAAGCGCCTCTCCGCCGACGTCATCAACTTCACCGCCAAGGGGTCGAGCGTCTCCAAGGGCGAGTCCCTGAAGGACACCGCGCAGACCCTGGAGGCCATGGGCGTCGACGCGGTCGTCATCCGGCACGGTGCCTCCGGAGCGCCGTACCGGCTCGCCACCTCCGGGTGGATCGACGCGGCAGTCATCAACGCCGGTGACGGCACCCACCAGCACCCGACGCAGGCCCTGCTCGACGCGTTCACCATGCGCCGCCGCCTGGTCGGCCGGGACGCCGGGCTCGGGCAGGACCTGGCCGGCAAGCGGATCACCCTCGTCGGCGACATCCTGCACAGCCGCGTGGCCCGCTCGAACGTCGACCTGCTGCACACCCTCGGCGCCGAGGTCACCCTCGTCGCCCCGCCCACCCTGGTGCCGGTCGGCGTCGAGGCCTGGCCCTGCGAGGTCTCGTACGACCTCGACAGCACGCTCTCCAAGTCCGACGCGGTGATGCTGCTGCGCGTGCAGCGCGAGCGGATGAACGCCGCGTTCTTCCCGACCGAGCGCGAGTACTCGCGGCGCTACGGCCTCGACGGCGACCGGATGGCGAAGATGCCCGAGCACGCCATCGTGATGCACCCGGGGCCGATGGTCCGGGGCATGGAGATCACCGCCGAGGTCGCCGACTCGGACCGCTGCACCGTCGTCGAGCAGGTCGCAAACGGAGTGTCCATCCGGATGGCCGTGCTCTATCTGCTTCTGGGCGGCAACGAACCCGCCGTCAGCCACGCCCGCATCGAGGAGAAGTAAGTCACATGAGCAAGATCCTGATCCGTGGTGCGAAGATCCTCGGCGGCGAGCCGCAGGACGTGCTGATCGACGGTTCGCAGATCGCGGCGGTGGGCGTCGGCCTGAGTGCCGAGGGCGCCGAGGTCGTCGAGGCGGAGGGGAAGGTCCTCCTCCCCGGTCTTGTCGACCTGCACACCCATCTCCGCGAGCCCGGCCGCGAGGACTCCGAGACCGTCCTGACCGGTACCCGTGCCGCCGCCAGCGGTGGCTACACGGCCGTGTTCGCCATGGCCAACACCTTCCCGGTCGCCGACACCGCCGGTGTCGTCGAGCAGGTCTACCGGCTCGGCCAGGAGCACGGGTACTGCGATGTGCAGCCCATCGGTGCCGTCACGGTCGGCCTGGAGGGCAAGAAGCTCGCCGAGCTGGGCGCGATGCACGAGTCGGCCGCCGGGGTCACCGTCTTCTCCGACGACGGCAAGTGCGTCGACGACGCGGTGATCATGCGCCGGGCGCTGGAGTACGTGAAGGCCTTCGGCGGAGTCGTCGCCCAGCACGCGCAGGAGCCCCGCCTCACCGAGGGCGCCCAGATGAACGAGGGCGTCGTCTCCGCCGAACTCGGGCTCGGGGGCTGGCCGGCGGTGGCCGAAGAATCGATCATCGCCCGGGATGTCCTGCTCGCCGAGCACGTCGGCTCCCGCGTCCACATCTGCCACCTGTCGACCGCCGGGTCCGTCGAGATCGTCCGCTGGGCCAAGTCCCGGGGCATCGACGTCACCGCCGAGGTCACCCCGCACCACCTCCTCCTCACGGATGAGCTGGTGCGCTCCTACAACCCCGTCTTCAAGGTCAACCCGCCGCTGCGCACCGAGCGGGACGTGCTGGCCCTGCGCGAGGCGCTTGCCGACGGCACGATCGACATCGTCGCCACCGACCACGCACCGCACCCGCACGAGGACAAGGACTGCGAGTGGGCCGCCGCCGCCATGGGGATGGTCGGCCTGGAGACCGCGTTGTCAGTGGTGCAGGAGACCATGGTGGACACCGGGCTCCTCACCTGGGCCGGGGTCGCCGAGCGCATGTCCGCCAAGCCCGCCGAGATCGGGCGGGCGGCAGGCCACGGCCGTCCCGTCTCGGCTGGTGAGCCCGCCAACCTCACGCTCGTCGACACGGAATACCGTGGGTCGGTGGACCCCGCGGGCTTCGCTTCGCGCAGTCGCAACACCCCGTACGAGGGGCGTGAGCTGCCGGGCCGTGTGACGCGCACCTGGCTCCGGGGCAAGGCCACGCTCGTCGACGGGAAGCTCACGTGACACCTCTGCAACTGACCCACCTCGCGGCCGGGGAGAAGTCCGCCCCGGTGACCGACTGGTCGGCCCGTATCGGCTGGGTCGTCGGCCTGGCCCTGTTCGTCGCGCTCGTCTACTGGCTGATGCGCGAGGGCTGGAAGTGGCGCGGCACGCTCCAGGGTGACCTGCCCGAGCTGCCCACGTCGCCGGAAGAGCCCGGCGAGGTGAAACTGACGATGAGCGGCCGCTACCACGGCTCCACCACCGCCGGGCAGTGGCTCGACCGCATTGTGGCGCACGGCCTTGGCACCCGCAGCCGGGTCGAGCTGACCCTGACGGAGGCCGGCCTGGATGTCGTACGACCGGGAGCCACCGACTTCTTCGTCCCGGCCGAGGCGCTGCGCGAGGCCCTGCTCGGCAAGGGCATCGCCGGGAAGGTCCTCAGCGAGGGCGGCCTGCTGATCGTGACGTGGGCGCACGGCGACCGGCTGATCGACTCCGGGTTCCGGTCCGACCACGCGGCCGAGCACACCGAGTGGGTCGACACCCTGAACTGCATGATCAACAAGAGTCTCGAAACGACCGACACGGAAGGCGCACGATGACCACCTCCACCAGGGGAGCCGCCAAGGTTCCCGCCGTACTCGTCCTGGAGGACGGCCGGATCTTCCGCGGCCGTGCCTACGGGTCCGTGGGGGTGACCTTCGGCGAGGCCGTGTTCTCCACCGGCATGACCGGCTACCAGGAGACCCTGACCGACCCGTCGTACCACCGCCAGGTCGTCGTGATGACCGCCCCGCACGTGGGCAACACCGGCGTGAACGACGAGGACCCCGAGTCGGCCCGCATCTGGGTCGCCGGTTACGTGGTGCGTGACCCCGCGCGCGTGCCGTCCAACTGGCGCTCCCGCCGCTCCCTGGACGAGGAGCTGCGCAACCAGGGTGTCGTCGGGATCTCCGGCATCGACACGCGCGCGTTGACCCGTCATCTGCGCGAGCGCGGCGCCATGCGCGTCGGCATCTTCTCCGGCAACGCGCTGCCCGACGACGGGACCATGCTGGCCGAGGTGCGCCAGGCCCCCGAGATGGCGGGCGCCGACCTCTCCGCCGAGGTCGCCACCAAGGAGACGTACGTCGTCCCCGCGATCGGCGAGAAGAAGTACACCGTCGCCGCCGTCGACCTGGGCATCAAGGGCATGACCCCGCACCGCATGGCCGAGCGCGGCATCGAGGTGCACGTGCTCCCGGCCACGGCGACCGTCGAGGACGTCTATGCCGTCCAGCCCGACGGGGTCTTCTTCTCCAACGGACCCGGCGACCCCGCCACCGCCGACCACCCGGTCGCCGTCATGCAGGCCGTCCTGGACCGCGGCACCCCGCTGTTCGGCATCTGCTTCGGCAACCAGATCCTGGGCCGCGCGCTCGGCTTCGGCACGTACAAGCTGAAGTACGGCCACCGGGGCATCAACCAGCCGGTGCAGGACCGTACGACGGGCAAGGTCGAGGTCACCGCGCACAACCACGGCTTCGCCGTCGACGCGCCCCTCGACAAGGTCTCCGAGACGCCCTACGGCCGCGCCGAGGTCTCGCACGTCTGCCTGAACGACCAGGTCGTCGAGGGGCTCCGGCTCCTGGACCGGCCGGCGTTCAGCGTTCAGTACCAC
Organism: Streptomyces xylophagus; assembly: GCF_000716435.1. Taxonomy (GTDB): domain Bacteria; phylum Actinomycetota; class Actinomycetes; order Streptomycetales; family Streptomycetaceae; genus Streptomyces; species Streptomyces xylophagus. The sequence goes on along the minus strand of NZ_JNWO01000028.1, from coordinate 19,479 downwards.
CCCGAAGCGGCAGCGGGCCCGCACGACGCCGCCTACCTGTTCGACCGCTTCACGTCTTTGATGGACACAGTTCTCATGGAGGGCCAGCGTGCCTAAGCGCTCCGATATCCAGTCCGTCCTGGTCATCGGCTCCGGCCCGATCGTCATCGGTCAGGCCGCCGAGTTCGACTACTCCGGCACCCAGGCCTGCCGCATCCTGCGCGCCGAGGGCCTCCGCGTCATCCTGGTCAACTCCAACCCGGCGACGATCATGACCGACCCGGAGATCGCCGACGCCACGTATGTCGAGCCGATCACCCCGGACTTCGTCGAGAAGATCATCGCCAAGGAGCGGCCGGACGCTCTTCTGCCGACCCTGGGCGGCCAGACGGCGCTCAACACCGCGATCTCGCTGCACGCGGCGGGCACGCTGGAGAAGTACGGCGTCGAGCTGATTGGCGCCAATGTCGAGGCCATCAACAAGGGTGAGGACCGCGACCTCTTCAAGGGCGTCGTCGAGGCCGTGCGCCAGAAGATCGGGCACGGCGAGTCGGCCCGCTCGGTGATCTGCCACTCCATGGACGACGTGATCGCCGGCGTCGAGACGCTCGGCGGCTACCCGGTCGTCGTCCGCCCCTCCTTCACCATGGGCGGCGCGGGCTCCGGCTTCGCGCACGACGAGGAGGAGCTGCGCCGCATCGCCGGCCAGGGCCTGACCCTCTCGCCGACCACCGAGGTCCTCCTGGAGGAGTCCATCCTCGGCTGGAAGGAGTACGAGCTGGAGCTGATGCGCGACAAGAACGACAACGTCGTGGTCGTCTGCTCCATCGAGAACTTCGACCCCATGGGTGTGCACACCGGCGACTCGATCACCGTCGCGCCCGCGATGACACTGACCGACCGCGAGTACCAGACCCTCCGTGACATCGGCATCGCGATCATCCGCGAGGTCGGCGTCGACACCGGCGGCTGCAACATCCAGTTCGCGATCGACCCGGTCGACGGCCGGGTGATCGTCATCGAGATGAACCCGCGCGTGTCCCGCTCCTCGGCTCTCGCCTCCAAGGCGACCGGCTTCCCGATCGCCAAGATCGCCGCGAAGCTGGCCGTCGGCTACACCCTCGACGAGATCCCGAACGACATCACGCGCGAGACCCCGGCCTCCTTCGAGCCGACCCTCGACTACGTGGTCGTGAAGGCCCCGCGTTTCGCCTTCGAGAAGTTCCCGAGCGCCGACTCCACCCTGACGACCACCATGAAGTCGGTCGGCGAGGCCATGGCCATCGGCCGCAACTTCACCGAGGCCTTCCAGAAGGCGCTGCGCTCCCTGGAGAAAAAGGGCAGCCAGTTCACGTTCGTCGGCGACCCCGGCGACAAGACCCAGCTCCTCGAAGAGGCCGTACGGCCCACCGACGGTCGGATCAACACCGTCATGCAGGCCATCCGCGCGGGCGCCACCCAGGAGGAGGTCTTCGAGTACACGAAGATCGACCCCTGGTTCGTCGACCAGCTCTTCCTGATCAAGGAGATCGCGGACGAGCTGGCCGCCGCCGACAAGCTGGACCCGGAGCTGCTCGCCGAGGCCAAGCGGCACGGCTTCTCCGACCAGCAGATCGGTGAGATCCGCGGGCTGCGCGAGGACGTCGTCCGCGAGGTCCGGCACGCGCTGGGCATCCGCCCGGTCTACAAGACGGTCGACACCTGCGCCGCCGAGTTCGCCGCGAAGACGCCGTACTTCTACTCGTCCTACGACGAGGAGAACGAGGTCGCCCCGCGCGAGAAGCCCGCGGTCATCATCCTGGGGTCGGGCCCCAACCGCATCGGCCAGGGCATCGAGTTCGACTACTCCTGCGTCCACGCCTCCTTCGCGCTCAGCGACGCCGGCTACGAGACCGTGATGGTCAACTGCAACCCCGAGACCGTCTCCACGGACTACGACACCTCCGACCGCCTGTACTTCGAGCCGCTGACGCTCGAGGACGTGCTGGAGATCGTCCACGCGGAGTCCCTGGCCGGTCCGATCGCGGGTGTGATCGTGCAACTCGGCGGCCAGACCCCGCTGGGCCTGGCGCAGGCACTGAAGGACAACGGCGTGCCGATCGTGGGCACGCCCCCCGAGGCGATCCACGCCGCCGAGGACCGCGGCGCCTTCGGCCAGGTCCTCGCGGAGGCGGGCCTCCCGGCGCCGAAGCACGGCACCGCGACCACCTTCGTGGGCGCCAAGGCCATCGCCGACGAGATCGGCTACCCGGTGCTCGTCCGCCCCTCCTACGTCCTCGGCGGACGTGGCATGGAGATCGTCTACGACGAGACCCGCCTGGAGTCGTACATCGCCGAGTCGACCGAGATCAGCCCTTCCCGGCCGGTCCTGGTCGACCGCTTCCTGGACGACGCGATCGAGATCGACGTCGACGCGCTCTACGACGGCCAGGAGCTCTACCTCGGCGGTGTCATGGAGCACATCGAGGAGGCCGGCATCCACTCCGGCGACTCGGCCTGCGCCCTGCCCCCGATCACCCTGGGCGGCTTCGACATCAAGCGGCTGCGGGCTTCAACCGAGGCCATCGCCAAGGGCGTTGGAGTGCGCGGACTGATCAACATCCAGTTCGCGATGGCCGGCGACATCCTCTACGTCCTGGAGGCCAACCCGCGCGCGTCCCGTACGGTCCCCTTCACCTCGAAGGCGACCGCGGTACCGCTTGCGAAGGCCGCCGCCCGCATCTCGCTGGGCGCGACCGTCGCCGAACTCCGTGCCGAGGGACTGCTCCCGGCCCACGGCGACGGCGGCGAACTCCCGCTGGACGCGCCGATCTCCGTCAAGGAGGCCGTCATGCCGTGGTCGCGCTTCCGCGACATCCACGGCCGTGGCGTCGACACAGTGCTGGGCCCGGAGATGCGTTCCACCGGCGAGGTCATGGGCATCGACTCCGTCTTCGGCACGGCGTACGCCAAGTCCCAGGCGGGCGCCTACGGCCCGCTGCCCACGAAGGGCCGCGCGTTCATCTCGGTCGCCAACCGCGACAAGCGCTCGATGATCTTCCCGGCGCGTGAACTGGTCGCCCACGGCTTCGAGTTGCTCGCCACGTCCGGCACCGCCGAGGTCCTCAGGCGCAACGGCCTCAACGCGACGGTCGTCCGCAAGCAGTCCGAGGGCGTCGGCCCGAACGGCGAGAAGACCATCGTCCAGCTCATCCACGACGGCGAGGTCGACCTCATCGTCAACACGCCCTACGGCACCGGCGGCCGCCTCGACGGCTACGAGATCCGTACGGCGGCCGTGGCGCGGTCCGTGCCCTGCCTGACGACGGTCCAGGCGCTCGCCGCCGCCGTCCAGGGCATCGACGCCCTCAACCACGGTGACGTGGGCGTGCGTTCACTCCAGGAACACGCCCAGCACCTGACCGCGGCCCGCGACTAGCAGCCGAAGAGGGGGACACCGGAAACGGTGTCCCCCTCTTCATGAGGACACCATGTACAAGATCTTCTTCACTCTCGTCTTCAAGCACATGGACCCCGAGAAGGCCCACCACCTCGCCTTCCGCTGGATCCGGCTCGCCGTCCGCATCCCCGTACTGCGCACGTTCGTCGCCGCCGCCCTCGCGCCCCGGTTCGAGGAACTGCGGACGGAGGCCTTCGGACTGCGCATGCACGGCCCGTTCGGGCTCGCCGCCGGCTTCGACAAGAACGCCGTCGCGATCGACGGCATGTCGATGCTCGGCTTCGACCACGTCGAGATCGGCACGGTCACGGGGGAGCCGCAGCCCGGCAACCCCAAGAAGCGGCTGTTCCGCCTCGTACCGGACCGGGCGCTCATAAACCGCATGGGCTTCAACAACGAGGGCTCCGCAGCCGTGGCGGCCCGGCTGGCGGCCCGTGAGGCGGTCTTCCGGACCGTCGTGGGCGTCAACATCGGCAAGACCAAGGTCGTACCGGAGGAGGAGGCCGTCGGCGACTACGTGAAGTCGACCGAGCGACTCGCCCGGCACGCCGACTACTTGGTCGTCAATGTGTCGTCGCCCAACACGCCCGGGCTGCGCAACCTCCAGGCGACCGAGGCACTGCGCCCACTGCTGACCGCGGTCCGCGAGGCCGCCGACCGCGCGGTGACCGACCGCCGTGTCCCGCTGCTGGTGAAGATCGCCCCGGACCTCGCCGACGAGGACGTGGACGCCGTCGCCGACCTCGCCGTGGAACTCGGCCTGGACGGCATCATCGCCACCAACACGACCATCGCGCGCGAGGGACTCGGTCTGACCTCCGCACCCTCCCTCGTCAAGGAGACCGGCGGACTGTCCGGGGCTCCGCTGAAGGCTCGCTCCCTGGAGGTACTGCGCCGCCTCTACGCGCGCGTGGGCGACCGCATCACCCTCGTGGGCGTCGGCGGCATCGAGAACGCCGAGGACGCCTGGCAGCGCATCATCGCCGGAGCCACGCTCGTGCAGGGCTACAGCGCCTTCATCTACGAAGGTCCCTTCTGGGGCCGCGCCCTCCACAAGGGCCTCGCCGCCCGCCTGCGCACCAGCCCGTACGCCACCCTCGCCGACGCGGTCGGCGCCGACGTAAGGAAGAAGCCGGTATGAGCCCACTCGAACCCTTCGGTGCCCGCCTCCGCACGGCCATGGACGAACGCGGCCCGCTCTGCGTCGGCATCGACCCGCACGCCTCGCTGCTCACCGAGTGGGGCCTGAACGACGACGTCGCCGGACTGGAGCGGTTCAGCCGCACGGTCGTCGAGGCGCTGGCCGACCGGGTCGCCGTCCTCAAGCCGCAGAGCGCCTTCTTCGAGCGCTTCGGCTCGCGCGGGATCGCCGTCCTGGAGAAGTCCGTCGAGGAGGCGCGGGCGGCCGGTGCGCTGGTCGTGATGGACGCCAAGCGCGGCGACATCGGCTCGACCATGGCCGCGTACGCCGAGTCCTTCCTCCGGAAGGACTCCCCGCTGTTCTCCGACGCGCTGACCGTCTCGCCGTATCTCGGCTACGGCTCGCTCGCCCCGGCGATCGCCTTGGCCCGCGAGAGCGGCGCCGGGCTCTTCGTGCTCGCGCTGACCTCCAACCCGGAGGGCGGCGAGGTGCAGCACGCGGTCCGCGCGGACGGCCGGAACGTCGGAGCGACCATGCTGGCGCACCTGGCGGCCGAGAACGCGGGGGAGGAGCCGCTGGGCTCCTTCGGTGCCGTCGTCGGCGCGACCCTGGGCGACCTGTCGTCGTACGACCTCGCCGTCAACGGTCCGATCCTCGCGCCCGGCATCGGCGCGCAGGGGGCCACTCCGGCCGATCTTCCCGGGGTCTTCGGGACGGTCCTGCGCAATGTCGTCCCGAACGTGAGCCGGAGTGTTCTACGTCACGGTCCCGATGTGGGAGCGCTCCGGACGGCCTCGGATCGCTTCGCGGAGGAGATCCGCGTCGCCTTTGCGACCGTCTGAGGTGTTCGAACGGGTCGATCGAGTCCTCCGATGAGTGGCTCGACGGGCGACTCCGGAGCGACTTGAGTCTGAATACATCCTCAAATCCGGGGCGTTATGTCGGAAATGTCCGGCCTGGCGCAGGCTGACCAGGACTTTTCCTCTGTTCTCGCTGACTCTGGCGCCCTTGGCCGCTAGTCTCCGAGCAGAGTCAACGGGCAAGCGTGTTGCTCGTAGCTCCCCAGGTGTGGGGCGACTAGGTTCCTCACCGGTCCGTATCCGACAGTTCGACATCCGAGGTGACGTAGGCGTGGCTCTTCCGCCCCTTACCCCTGAACAGCGCGCAGCCGCGCTCGAAAAGGCCGCCGCGGCTCGCCGGGAGCGGGCCGAGGTCAAGAATCGACTCAAGCACTCCGGCGCCTCCCTGCATGACGTCATCAAGCAGGGCCAGGAGAACGACGTCATCGGCAAGATGAAGGTCTCCGCGCTGCTTGAGTCCCTGCCTGGCGTGGGCAAGGTCCGCGCCAAGCAGATCATGGAGCGACTCGGCATCTCCGAGAGCCGCCGAGTGCGTGGCCTCGGCTCCAACCAGATCGCTTCCCTGGAGCGTGAGTTCGGCAGCACCGGTTCCTGAGTCCGGGCCCTCCGGACCGGGAGTCCCGGGCACACCGGGATTGCTGGAATAATCGCTGCATGGCTGCAACATTCCGGGGGACGACCCCCGAGCCCCCGGACGTACGTCCGCGGCTGACCGTGCTCTCCGGCCCCTCTGGGGTCGGTAAGAGCACGGTCGTCGCCCATATGCGCAAGGAACACCCCGAGGTGTGGCTCTCGGTGTCGGCGACGACCCGTAGGCCCCGCCCCGGCGAGAAGCACGGGGTCCACTACTTCTTCGTCTCCGACGAGGAGATGGACAAGCTGATCGCCAACGGCGAGCTGCTGGAGTGGGCCGAATTCGCCGGCAACCGCTACGGCACGCCGCGTGACGCCGTTCTCGAGCACCTGGAGTCCGGCGTACCGGTCCTGCTGGAGATCGACCTCCAGGGCGCCCGTCAGGTTCGCGAGTCGATGTCCGAGGCCCACTCGGTGTTCCTGGCTCCTCCCTCCTGGGAGGAGCTGGTGCGCAGGCTCACCGGACGGGGCACCGAGCCGCCCGAGGTGATCGAGCGCCGTCTGGACGCGGCCAAGGTCGAGCTCGCGGCCGAGCCCGAGTTCGACGCGACCCTGGTCAACACCTCCGTCGAGGACGTAGCGCGCGAGCTGCTAGCCTTGATGGAAGTTGTGTGATCGTTTTTCCGATCTCATCCCATCTTTCGGAAGGCAGAGCGTGTCCTCTTCCATCACCGCTCCCGAGGGCATCATCAACCCTCCGATCGACGAGCTCCTCGAGGCCACCGACTCGAAGTACAGCCTCGTGATCTACGCCGCCAAGCGCGCCCGTCAGATCAACGCGTACTACTCGCAGCTGGGCGAGGGCCTGCTCGAGTACGTCGGTCCGCTCGTCGACACGCACGTCCACGAGAAGCCGCTCTCCATCGCCCTGCGCGAGATCAACGCGGGTCTGCTCACCTCCGAGGCCGTCGAGGGCCCCGCGACCTGAGACGCAGCAGCTTTAGCAGCTTTATCCACAGGCCCGGCAGCGACTGTCGGGCCTGTGGTGTGTCATGGAGTCGTACGGGTCGCACGAGTCGCATTCACGTTTCCGAACTCGGGGAGAGACGGTGGACAAGCCCAAGGTCGTTCTGGGAGTCAGTGGTGGCATCGCCGCGTACAAGGCGTGCGAACTGCTGCGCAGACTGACGGAGTCGGGCCACGACGTCCGTGTCGTCCCCACCGCGTCCGCCCTGCACTTCGTCGGCGCGGCCACCTGGTCCGCGCTCTCCGGACACCCCGTCTCGACCGAGGTGTGGGACGACGTCCACGAGGTCCCGCACGTGCGCATCGGCCAGGGCGCCGACCTGGTGGTCGTGGCTCCGGCGACGGCGGACATGCTGGCGAAGGCGGCCCACGGCCTCGCCGACGACCTCCTCACCAACACCCTCCTCACCGCACGCTGTCCGGTCGTCTTCGCGCCCGCCATGCACACCGAGATGTGGGAGCACCCGGCCACCCAGGAGAACGTGGCGACACTGCGCCGCCGCGGTGCCGTGGTGATCGAACCGGCCGTCGGCCGGCTGACCGGCGTCGACACCGGCAAGGGCCGACTGCCCGACCCCGCCGAGATCTTCGAGGTCTGCCGCCGGGTGCTCGCGCGGGGCGTCACCGAACCCGACCTCAAGGGCCGGCACGTCGTCGTCAGCGCCGGCGGCACCCGCGAGCCCCTCGACCCGGTCCGCTTCCTCGGCAATCGCTCCTCCGGCAAGCAGGGCTACGCCCTCGCGCGCACGGCCGCCGCCCGGGGCGCCCGGGTCACGCTGATCGCGGCGAACACGGGACTGCCGGACCCGGCCGGCGTGGACGTCGTCCCGGTCGGGACCGCCGTACAGCTGCGGGAAGCGGTGCTCAAGGCCGCCGCGGACGCGGACGCCGTCGTCATGGCCGCGGCGGTCGCGGACTTCCGACCGGCCGAGTACGCGGCCGGGAAGATCAAGAAGAAGGACGACAAGGACCCCGACCCCATCGTCCTGCTGCGGAATCCGGACATCCTCGCGGAGATCTCCGCCGACCGGGCCCGTCCCGGACAGGTGGTCGTCGGATTCGCCGCCGAGACGGACGACGTCCTCGCCAACGGCCGCAAGAAGCTGGCCCGCAAGGGCTGCGATCTGCTGGTGGTGAACGAGGTGGGGGAGCGCAAGACGTTCGGTTCCGAGGAGAACGAGGCGGTCGTGCTGGGTGCCGACGGCAGCGAGACCGCCGTACCGCACGGCCCTAAGGAAGCCCTGGCCGATACGGTGTGGGACCTGGTGGCACACCGTCTGGCCTGATTTGTTTCAGCCATTTGTCAGTTCGCCGAAACCCCACATTGGTGCGTGGCGGCTCTGGCCAACGGCACTCGGCATTCGGCAAAATGCGCGTGCCGCAGGTCACAGGGTTTCCCGAGAGACGAGACAGGGGGACCGTCTGCCGACCGCGACCGATAAACTGTTCTCGGACGACGTCGGGCGCAGCTCCCGTCCCGTCCGCCAATGATCAGCCAGCAGCCGCTGCAACCTCAGGGAGCGTTGTGTCCCGTCGCCTTTTCACCTCGGAGTCCGTGACCGAAGGTCACCCCGACAAGATCGCTGACCAGATCAGCGACACCATTCTCGACGCGCTTCTGCGGGAGGACCCGACGTCCCGGGTCGCCGTCGAGACGCTGATCACGACCGGCCTGGTGCACGTGGCCGGCGAGGTCACCACCAAGACCTACGCGCCCATCGCGCAGCTCGTCCGGGACAAGATCCTGGAGATCGGCTACGACTCCTCCAAGAAGGGCTTCGACGGCGCCTCCTGTGGCGTCTCGGTGTCCATCGGCGCGCAGTCCCCGGACATCGCGCAGGGTGTCGACACGGCGTACGAGAACCGTGTCGAGGGCGACGAAGACGAGCTCGACAAGCAGGGCGCGGGCGACCAGGGCCTGATGTTCGGCTACGCGACGGACGAGACGCCGACGCTGATGCCGCTCCCGATCTTCCTGGCGCACCGCCTCGCCAAGCGCCTCTCCGAGGTCCGCAAGAACGGGACCATCCCGTACCTGCGCCCCGACGGCAAGACCCAGGTCACCATCGAGTACGACGGCGACAAGGCCGTCCGCCTCGACACCGTGGTCGTCTCCTCGCAGCACGCGTCGGACATCGACCTGGAGTCGCTGCTGGCCCCCGACATCCGCGAGTTCGTGGTGGAGGCCGAGCTGAAGGCACTGGTCGAGGACGGCATCAAGCTCGACACCGACGGCTACCGCCTCCTGGTCAACCCGACCGGCCGCTTCGAGATCGGCGGCCCGATGGGCGACGCCGGCCTGACCGGCCGCAAGATCATCATCGACACGTACGGCGGCATGGCCCGTCACGGCGGCGGCGCCTTCTCGGGCAAGGACCCGTCCAAGGTCGACCGCTCCGCCGCCTACGCCATGCGCTGGGTCGCGAAGAACGTCGTGGCCGCGGGTCTCGCCTCGCGCTGCGAGGTCCAGGTCGCGTACGCGATCGGCAAGGCCGAGCCCGTGGGCCTGTTCGTCGAGACCTTCGGCACCGCCAAGGTCGACACGGACCGGATCGAGAAGGCGATCGACGAGGTCTTCGACCTCCGCCCGGCCGCCATCATCCGCGACCTCGACCTGCTCCGCCCGATCTACGCCCAGACCGCGGCCTACGGCCACTTCGGCCGCGAGATCCCCGACTTCACGTGGGAGCGCACCGACCGCGTGGACGCGCTGCGGAAGGCCGCGGGGCTGTAACCCGCGATTGCCGTTGCGAGGCCCGGTTTCCCTGTGGGGGAGCCGGGCCTCGCCGTTTCGTCAGGGCGCGGGTTCGTCACCCGGGGACGGGGCCGAGTCGTCCGGCGGCTCCTCCGGGTCGTAGCCGAAGCGGCGCCTGATCTCGTCGACGGCACCTGTCTTGCCGTGCACCGACGCGAGGTGGATCAGGCGTTCTGTGAACAGGTCGACATCCGGATCGGTGACGGAGAAACCGAACCACTCCAGCAGCGAGTCGACGGACAGACCGTCGCCCGAGCCGTTGTCGGACGCCGACGCGTCCCCCATGTCGTACGGCTGCTGCCAGTCGGCCGATTCGTGGCCGTCCGGGGTGCCGTCCGCGAAGACGGATCTCGGCGGGGACACCAAGTGGTCGAACGGTGGCGCGACCGGCTCGTTCTTGGCAGCGGCGGAGAGCTGAGCGAGGAGACCGATCCGGTCGACCGCACCCTCCACCTCCTTCTCGTTGTGGGAGAGCCACCACACCACGGCGCTGCCCGTGTCCTTGAGCACGTCGTCACCGAGATAAGCCCGCTTGCTGCGCTCGTAGTTGCGCTCGTGCTCCCAGACGTCCTCGTCCTTGCGTACGTCGGAGAGCTTGGCGAGCCGTTCACGGTCGTGCTCCGGAAGGCTGAGCGAGACGTCGAAGGCCATCGCCATGATCCGGCCGGTGGACTCCACGCGCATGGTCGCCAGGGAGCCGTCGAGCTGATGCTGGGCGAACGCGCTGCGGTGGGGCGGCTGTTGGGCCGTCACCACGCGGGCACGCTGGAGTACGGCGTCGATCGCCAGGCCCGCGGGGCTGATGTAGGGCGCGTCCGAAGGGGCGTCCAGCACGAGCCAACGCACCGTGGCAGAGAAGGAGAAGTCGTAGTCGGCGACTGAACTGGGCAGTGCCACATGGGCCACCCGCTGCTCCTGTCGTGCGGATTCCGGCAGCGGGAGATCCGGCTCCGGAAGCAGATCCCGTGGGAACGCCTCGGGCTTCGGTGTGAGGAATCGGTTCGTCACCACTCCGACGACCGTCAGCAGCGCGGCGGACGCGGCCCAGGCCCACAGCGGCCAGTCCGCGCACAGGCCGAGGATGACGAGGAGCAGGCCGAGGATGACCGTGAGGAAAAGCGTCATTGCCTTGTGTCCAGAACTCATGGAAGGCCCCCGATGACGGCTCGCGCTCAGACGGCGAGTGGGTAGGACTCGATGCCCTGGGCGGTGTCGATCTTCCGCAGCAGGACGGCGACGGTCTCCGCGCGTGAGGCGCTCGGATCGGCGTGCAGCCAGTGCCGGGCGGCGCCGTAGAGGCACCCGGAGATCCGGACGTCCGCGTCGCAGGCGGCGGACAGCACCCTGAGCACCAGGTCGCGATGGCGGACGTCCTCGCTCGCGGTCAGCCAGCGGGCCAGGGGCGCCGTCCAGGATGCGACGGGACGCCGTAGCACGCCGTTCCAGCAGTTGATCAGCGACTCGCGGACGCTTCGATACCCCACGAGCCGCACGGGGTCGGCGAGTTCGAGGAAGAGGGCGCGGTCCTCTTCCCACTGGCCCTGGGCGATCCCGGCAGCGAGCCGGTCCAGCATGCGTCGGTACAGCCGGTGGTCCGACCGCGCCAGGTCCAGCAGCGCGCGGCGGGCCTTCGCCCCTACGACGCCGCTCGTGCGCCGCGCCAGATGGTGCAGCCGGACGAGGGCCTGGTCGGGATGCGAGCGGGCCATGGTCGTGGAGCAGACCACGACGAGTACCTGCCGGAACCCGGGGCCCGTCTCCGTCGACGTGCTCCAGTCGTAGATGTGCTGCCGGAAGAGACGGCCGTACCGCTCGTCCTCCAGCCCGCATGCCAGTACCTGGGCCGCGTCGGGGACGAGATGCGCCGGTGCCCTGTCCGACGTCCACCGATGCGCCAGCCAGGAGAGATCCTCGGGACGGGCGGTGCGCAGGCTCTGGGCGGCGAATCTCGCGACGGCTTCCTTGCGGTCGGACGGCAGGAGGGAGGACTGGACCAGGCACTCGTCGAACCAGTCGCGCAGCTGTCTGCGGATGTCCGGCAGGAAGGTCCAGAAGTGGTCCCGTACGGCCTGGTCGTAGCCGGCGATGCGGAACCGGACGCGGCCGTCGGTCCGTGTCTCGGCGCCTATGTCGGCGAGTTCGGCGTGCAGGTCGGCCCGGTCGAGCCGGGGAGTGGGGTCCGGTGGATGACTGAGCACGCGCAGCAGGGCGTTCGCGCCCTGGAGCACCGCCCCCGGACCGGCCCCGTGGAACAGGGCCAGGGACAGCAGCAGCGCTCGGTGCCGGCCGTCCTGCTGGGCCGAGAGATCCGCCGCGACCCGGGCGCTCTGGTCGTGCTGGTCGATCAGTGACTCGGCGAGCCAGTCGGAGAAACCCCGGTCGGCCGGCGAGATGTCCCGGCAGCGCCGGATCCGGTCGGCGAGGCCGGCCACTTCACGCATCGGGGCCTGGGTCAGGTAGCCGAGGAGCTCGCTGCCGGCGAGGTCGGACTGCGGTGGATCGATGCCGTCGTGCCGGAGATGACGGACGAGCACCCGGTGCGCCGAAGGGCGGCCGATCTCCACGGTGAGGCGTTTCAGTTCGCCCCGGAGCAGATAGCCGAGGTGGTGGGGGAGTACCACGGCGAGATGGGCGCCGCGTCGGACCAGGTTCTCGCGGAAGTCGGAGAGCGTGTTCTGGATGGCGAGGTACCGGGACTCCTCCGCCTCCGATAGGTCCAGCAGCAGCCGGTCGCCCGCACCGATGTCCCGGATGTCGAGCGGCGACGCGGCCGTGTCGTCGCTCATGTCGTCGGAGGTGTCCGGCAGTTCGTGCAGGCTGCCGCGGGTGTCGGACAGTTCGTGCAGCAGCATGATCGCGGCGGCACGCCGGCCGTGGCCCGGCAGTCCGTCGAGCAGAACCGTGTTCCGCTCCGACAGCCGGTCACGCGCGAGCTGCATACCGCGCGGCGGCACGAATCGCGCGGCGAGCTGTTCGCGGTCCTCCTTCGCTACGGCACGAGGACGCCTGCTCGCCTGCTCGCGCAGCCGGGCCTCGGCGGCGTAGTAGAAGTTGAACTGGGGTCCGTCACCGCTGTTGACGGACCCGTGGGCCTCGTGGACGTACGAACCGAAGGTCTCGTTCACCGTTCCTCGCCCCCACGGGGCGTCCGCGTGCCGAACCCCTGGCGTATCCCGCCCTGGTTGTCCCCGGCGATGTGGTTCGTGCCGTCGCCGTTGATCTGCGTCCCGTTGAACTGATCGCCGTCGCCCGTGTTGAGCGGACCGTGGGCGTCGTGCACATACGTTCCTACGGTGCCGCTGACCTGGCCGATGCCGCCGCTCTGGTGGTCGTTGCGGACGGTGAAGTCCGGCTCGGCGGAGGCGGGTTCATCGGTCGGCGTGGCGCGGTCCAGTGCGGCGAGGGCCGGTACGAGACGTACGAGCCGGTCGCCGAGCCGGGTGAGATCGGCCTCCAGGCTGTGCTGATCCACCCGGGTGTACTGGCATTCCGCGATCTCCGCGATCGACCTGGGCAGCCGTCGGGGATCGAGTTGCTCCACCCTGCGGCCGAGGAACAGCGGCACGATCAGCACCCCCGCTGCCAGCGCCTCCTCCAACTCCCGCCGGACCCAGTCCTGAGGGTTGTCCAGCGCACGCCTGCCGGGCCTGTTCCGGTCGGGTGCGTCGATCCACTCCTCGTCGACGAGCGCGAGCAGCACATGACTGCGGCGGGCGGCCCGGACAAGTACGTCGATGTAGTTGTTGCCGGGATCGATCGACTTCCGGGCGAGGAACACGCTGTCGGGGCCGAACCTGGCCGACAGCGCGCGGTCGCAGGAGTAGGCGACCTCCTTGCCGCTCTTGGTGCGGTAGTTGACGAAGATCTCGTGCATGGCCGTATCCCCTCTAGAAGGCGGTGGAGTGGGTCAGCGCGCCGGACAGGTCCGGGATCAGCGCTCGTACGGAGGCGTTGCGGGAGTGTCTGCCGAGCGTGTGGCCGAGGCGGCGCAGGTCGGCGGAGACCGTGGCGGAGTGGGTGAGCCGTACCGACGGCAGGGCCTCGCCGGCGATACGGCAGGCGTGGTCGATGTCTCCCGCCGCCGCGTGGGCCAGCGCGCGCCGGACGCCGTACCGGGCCCGGGTCCGGAAGGCGTGCTCCGGGATGCGGGCGGTCTCCTGGTCCAGCAGGGCGGCCGCCTGCTTCGGGCGGCCCAGGTCGTACAGGCACCAGCCGGTGAACATCGAGACCACGTCGGGGACATGGGAGGCGCCGAGGACCGGTTCGGCGGGATCGGCGGCGTCCTGTTCGAGCAGTCGGCGGGCGCGGTCGAGGCTGGCCATGCAGGTGCTGTGGTCGCCGTCGGCGGCGGCACCCTGGGCCAGGTGCTGGGCGGCCAGGCCCCGGATGCGGGCGGGCGCGTCGCTCTCCAGGGCGTGGGCGGCCAGCTGTACGGCTTCGGCGATGTCCCCGCGGTACAGGCTGATCAGGGAGCGGCGGACCTGTGCGTAGGTGGCCAGCCCGGTGTCCGCACCGGCTGCCGCGAGGTGCACGGCGCGGTCCGTCCACCAGATCGCGGCCGTGTCGTCGCCGCACTCCTGGGCCATCCAGCCCGCGTACTCGGCATAGCGGGAGGCGAGGAGCAGCAGGGTTCGCCGCCCGCGCGGGCCGCAGCGCGCGGCGAGCTGTTCCAGGCTGTGGGTCTGGGCGATGAGCGGCGGCAGCACACTCGCGGGGCCCGACGTCTGGCCGAGCCGCCGGAACTGGTCGAACAGCATCCGTGAGGCGTCCGCGAAGGTCTCGGCCCCCTCAAGGGGGAGCGAGCACGGATCGCCCGTGTGCAGGGTCAGCACCGAGGCGGCGCCGGCGGTGATGAGCCCGCGGCGGGTCACGGGTTGGAAGGAACTCGAACCGACCTTGCGCAGGTGCATCAGCCACACCTCGTCGTCGTTTCCGGGGGCGGGCAGAGGTGGTTCGGGGGGCCGGACGGGCACGAGCCGGCTGAGCGCGCCGTCGGCACCCAGTTCGGTGTCGCACAGGCGGGCCAGTTCGGGCGTCGGACGCTTGATTCCCCGTTCCACCTTGCTCAGTTGGCTCTTGCTGTAGTGCACGCGCTGTCCCAGTTGGTGCAGAGAGAGCCGGGCGGCGAGACGCCTCCTGCGCAGTTCCGGCCCGAAGTCGTGCGACTGCTCCAGCACTTCGACCTCCGTCGCTCCTCGGCCGACAGCCGATGAGCGCCGCGATTCAGCGTGGGGCAGCCGGCTGGGCCGAACAAGGCGAAACGGGCGTTTCCCGTTTCCTCATCCGGAGCGAAGCCGAGGTGAACTCCCTTGTCGAGTAAGCGGTTTCGGCCAGAGGTGGTCCCAAGTCGGCGGCTGGCGGGCTCTGTTCCCGGTGAGTCAGCGGCGGATGCCGCGGGCCGAGACGAGGAGTGCCGCCGCTGTGATGGCCGCGATGACCGCCGCCGCGTGTGCGTAGGCGTGGGTGTTGCCGGTGACGGCTGCCTGGAAGCCGTGCAGGGCCCAGTAGCCCGGGGTCGCGGGGGCCACCGTGGAGACCCAGTGGGGGAGGACGGCGAGGGGGACCAGGCAGCCGCTGAGGCAGGTGATCGTGAGGGCGCCGATGTCGGAGGCGGCGGCCAACTGGCCCTGACTGCGGGCGTGGACGCCGAGAGCCAGGCCGCAGGAGGTGACGCAGGCCGCCCAGAGGAGGGCCAGCAGGGGGACGCGCCAGGTGCCGGCGGCGAGGGGGAAGCCGAAGGCCGCCGTCGCGACGAGGAACAGTACGGCCTGCTGGGTCAGGAACAGCGCGATCAGGGGGAGGGCTTTGCCGGCCAGGATCGTCGACGGGGACGCCGGGCCGGAGCGCAGGCGGTCCCAGGTGCGCCAGGTGCGTTCGGAGAGCAGGAGTTGGCCGGCCACGTCCAGGGCGAGCAGGGTGAACATCACCGCGATGCCCGGAGCGGCCTGCACGATGCCCGGTGGGCCGGAGGTGGCCAGGCGGTCGTACACCGGGCGGAGCACGGTCAGGAGTACCAGGGACATGACGGTGTAGGCGACGGGGGTTCCCGGGTCCCGGATGAGCAGGACGAGGGTGTGGCGGGTCATGACCCAGGTGCGGCGGGCCGGAGTTGACGCGAGTTCAGGCCGCATCGTGTGCTCCCGTGGGGAGTTGGTGGGTGGCCAGGCTGCGGTAGAGGTCGTCCAGTGAGGGTTCGCGGATCGTGGCCGAACGGACCCGGGTGGTGTCGGGGCCCAGGTCCCGTAGCAGTTGGGCCAGTTCCCGCGCCGGGTCCACGGTGCTGAAACGCAGTTCCCCAGGGGCAGTTGAGGGCCGGCTCAGGTGCTCAGGTACGGGGCCGTTGAACGTCACGGCGACCTCGCCGGGCAGGCCGTCCAGGAGGTCGGCGCGGTGTCCGCGGGCGATCACACGGCCGGACGCCGCGACCGCGAGCGTGGCGTCCAGGTGCTCCAACTCCGGTAGGTAGTGCGTGGTGTAGCAGATCGCCGCACCTTCGTCGGCGCGGGTCCTGACGAGTCGTAGCAACGCCTCGCGGGTGGTGGGGTCGGCCCCGACGGTGGGTTCGTCGAGCAGCAGGACGCGGGGGCGGGGGAGGAGGACCGTGGCTGCCTGGGCGCGGCGCTGCTGGCCGCCGGAGAGTGTCGCGATCGGTCGGTCGAGTACGTCGGTGAGGATCAACTCCTCCGCTACGGCGGCCAGTTCGGTGCGGAGTTGAGTCCCGCGGAGGCCGGCGAGGCCGCCGAAGAGGCGCAGGTTCTGGCGCAGGGTGGCGGTCGGGTAGAGGGCCAGCTCCTGGGGTGCCAGTCCGATCAGGGCGCGTGCGGAACGTGGGGCCGTGGCGAGATCCACCCCCGCTACGAGGACCGAACCCGCGTCGGGGCGTTCCAGGCCGGCGACCGTGCGGGCGAAGGTGGTCTTGCCCGCGCCGTTGTGGCCGATCAGGCCGCAGATCTCGCCGGGCTCGATGTGCAGGTCGAAGCCGTTGAGGGCCTGGACAGGGCCCCATCGTTTGCGCAGGCCACTGACTGTCAGCATGGCCACTCCCTCGATTCCCTCGATATATACAGCGTATACGTATACTGTGTATACGTAGCTTCGAGGGAGGATGTCAAGTGACGCCACGGCGGATCAGTCGTGATCAAGTGCTGGATGTGACATGGGAGTTGGCGACCCGGAAGGGACTGTCGGCGGTCACGATGCGGGCCGTCGCACAGGAACTCGATGTGAACCCGATGACGCTCTACCGCCATGTCGGCGACAAGCAGGGACTCCTCGACGGCCTCGTGGAACGGCTGCTGCTCGAGATCGACGTGCCCGGTCCCGGACTCGACTGGCGAGATCAACTGCGCCTGCTCGCCCGCAGCATGAGGGCCACCGCCCGGCGCCACCCCGACCTGTTCCTGCTCCTCTTCCAACGTCCCGCGGTCACCCCGGAGGCCGTCGGGCCGCGCAACGCGGTCTACGACGCTCTGCGCGCCGCCGGTCTCCAGGAGGAGCGGATTCCGCGGGCCGAGCGGTTGCTGTCGACGTTCATGCTCGGATTCGCCGCCTCCGAGGCGGGGGGACGGTTCCGTGACAGTGACCCGGACGAGGACATGGCCTGCGCGGAAGAGCTCATCGTCCGGCTCCTCGCCGAGGGCTAGAAGACCGGGTGCGTACAGCGGTCGGCGGCCGTTGTCAGTCGCGTTTGGTAAGAATGCAGGCGTGAGCAGCGAGAACGGGGAACGGGGCGGCGGTGCGGAGGGTGCGCCGCCCGAGCAGCTTGCGCTGATCCGGGAGAGTGTGCGGCAGGCGAAGGGGCCGAAGGCCAAGCCGCGGACGTGGCGCGGGGCCGCCCTGGCCGGGGAGTTGCCGGTCGCGCGGGTGCTGGTCGACAAGGGTGTGTTGCATCTCGACCGGTACTTCGACTACGCCGTGCCCGAGGAACTCGACGCCGACGCGCAGCCCGGGGTGCGGGTGCGGGTGCGGTTCGGGGCCGGGCGGCACCGGGTGCGGGACGGTCGGCGCGAGGGCGGGGGGCTGATCGACGGATTCCTCGTCGAGCGGCTGGCCGAGTCGGACTACTCCGGGCCGCTCGCCGCGCTGGCGCAGGTCGTGTCGCCGGAGCCGGTGCTGAGCGCGGAGCTGCTCGGGCTCGCGAGGGCTGTTGCCGACCGGTACGCGGGGAGTCTCGCCGATGTGCTGCAACTGGCCGTGCCGCCACGCAGCGCGCGGGCCGAGCAGAAGCCGTCGCCCGCGCCACTGCCACCGCCGGGGGCGCCCGATGCGGGTTCCTGGGCGCGGTACGAACGGGGGGCCGGGTTCCTGGAGGCGCTGGCTTCGGGGGGTGCGCCGCGGGCGGTGTGGAACGCGCTGCCGGGGCCCGAGTGGAGCGAGGAGATCGCGCGGGCCGTCGCCGCGACGCTCGCCTCCGGGCGCGGGGCGCTCGTCGTCGTACCGGACGGGCGGGCTGCCGGGCGGGTCGACGCCGCGTTGACGGCGCTGCTGGGTGAGGGGCGGCATGCGCTGCTCACCGCCGACGCCGGGCCCGAGAAGCGGTATCGGCAGTGGCTTGCCGTACGGCGGGGGTCCGTGCGCGCGGTCGTCGGGACGCGGGCCGCGATGTTCGCGCCGGTGCAGAACCTCGGGCTCGTCGTGATCTGGGACGACGGGGACGACAGTCACAGTGAGCAGCACGCGCCGCAGCCGCATGCGCGGGAGGTGTTGCTGTTGCGGGCCGCGCTGGACAAGTGCGGGTTTCTGCTGGGGAGTTGGAGTTGCACGGTGGAGGCCGCGCAGCTCGTGGAGAGCGGGTGGGCGCGGCCGTTGGTCGCGTCGCGCGAGCAGGTGCGGGGGGCCGCTCCGCTCGTACGGACCGTGGGGGACGGGGACTTGGCGCGGGACGAGGCCGCTCGGGCCGCCCGGTTGCCGACGCTGGCCTGGCAGGCCGTGCGGGAGGGGCTGAAGCACGGGCCCGTGCTGGTGCAGGTGCCTCGGCGGGGGTATGTGCCGCGGATGGCCTGTGCCCAGTGCCGGGCTGCCGCGCGGTGTCGGCACTGTGCCGGGCCGTTGGAGGGGCAGGACGCGGGCGGGCTGCGGTGTGGGTGGTGCGGGGTCGAGGAGAACTCCTGGCACTGTCCCGAGTGCGGTGGGTTCCGGCTGCGGGCTCAGGTGGTGGGGGCGCGGCGGACCGCCGAGGAGTTGGGGCGGGCGTTTCCCGCGGTGCCGGTGCGGACGTCCGGGCGGGAGCAGGTGCTCGATACGGTGCCGGGGACTCCCGCGCTGGTCGTGAGTACGCCGGGGGCCGAGCCCGTTGCCGAGGGCGGGTATGCGGCGGCGTTGCTGCTGGACGGGTGGGCGATGCTCGGACGGCCTGATCTGCGGGCCGGGGAGGATGCGTTGCGGCGGTGGATCGCGGCGAGTTCGTTGGTACGGCCGCAGGGGGGTGGGGGGACGGTGGTTGTCGTGGCTGAGCCCACCTTGCGGCCTGTGCAGGCGCTTGTGCGGTGGGATCCCGTGGGGCATGCGGTGCGGGAGCTTGCGGAGCGGGCGGAGTTGGGGTTTCCGCCGGTTTCTCGGATGGCTGCGGTGGCGGGGGTTGCGGAGGCGGTCGCGGAGTTTCTTGCGGCCGTTGAACTGCCTTCTGATGCTGAGGTGTTGGGGCCTGTGCCGGTGCCTGTTGCTTTGGCGGGGGGGCCTCGGCGGGTGGGGGGGCCGCCGGTGGGGG
>NZ_JNWO01000027.1 GCF_000716435.1 Streptomyces xylophagus | reverse complement strand
GAGGGGGTAGAGGGGGGTGGTGGGGGTGGGAGTGCCGGTGAGGGGGGTCTCTTCGAAGGCCACGTCGTATGTCCCGGCCGCCTCTGCTGCCTTTGCTCGCGCCGACTCCGGCACGATCGCGCTGCCGTCCGCTGCCCGCCGTACCGGAACCCCTTGCCGGAGAAGGGAGTTCAGGGCCGCGAACTCCGCCGGGTCGGTGAGGCGGAGGCGGAGGTCGCCGTGCGGGGCGATGTATGCGACGGGGGCGGGGGCGGAGATGGCCTGGAGGGGGGTGCCGGGGAAGTCGCCGCCCTTCACAGGCTTGACCGTGGCGCCCCACAGGCGTCCCAGGCTCCAGGCCGAGATGTCGTACATGGCCGTCACCTTGTCGCTGATGTCACGGCCGTCGGCCAACAGGGCGTTCGCCAGGCCGCGTTTGGGCTGGTGCATGTCGACGACGTACGAGCCGTTCGCCGCGCGGAGGACGCTGACATCGTTGGCGAGGAGATGGGCGACGAGGCGGGCACCCGCGGTGTCGGCCGCAATGGTGTAGGCGCGGGGGAATTGGGTTGTGGAGACGTCCTCCGGTCCGATGCCCGGGACCCCCGGGACGGTCCGCGCGGACACGGGTACTTGCTCGGCACCCGCCGCGCCCCGCCGGAACATCTCGATCTGGTCGGCGACGAGCGAAGTGCGGTGCGACTGGGCGAATTTGAGGGTGGCGCGCATGGCCGCGCCGGCTACGGCCACGTTGATCGCGGCGCGGCGGCGGAGTTCGGAGGCGGGGAGGGTGTCGTAGGCGGAGTTGTCGACCGTCAGCGGGATCTCGACGGTGTGGGCGGCGATCGCGCCCTGGAAGGCCGCGTACTGCGGGGCGAAGACCGGGGGCCAGTCGTCCCAGCCCTCCGCCTGGTCGCGGAAGGGGATCTGGGCGGGCTCGACGCCGTCCTTGGCCGGTGTGTACCCGAGGCCGTTGACGGCGGCCTCCATGCCCAGGGCGTTCGCGTAGGTGTTCTTGAGGAAGAGGTCGTACTCGTAGTTCTCGCCGTGCGGGGGAGTGGTCGGCTCGATGAGGGTGCCGTTGACGTAACCGTGCAGGTCGAGCATGACGGCGGGCTGTTTGTCGATCGTGATCGCGCGGATCGCCCGGGTCTCGGGCTGGGACGCGGTGACCAAGTCCCGGTTCAGGTCGAAGCCGTTGGCGTTGGCGCGGGTGCCGGCGATACGGCCGTCCGGGTTCGCCGTGATGTTGAAGTACAGGCGGCTGTGCGCGAGGAGGTCTTCGGTTTTCGGGTCCTTGGCGGTGGCGAGCTGCTCGATGAGGGTGAGGGAGGCGTCGGTGCCCTCCCACTCGTTGCCGTGGATGTTGTTGTCGAAGAACACCGGGGTCTTGTAACTGCTCTTGATCTCGGGGGACTTGGCGGCCGTGGCGGGCGCGTTCTCGATGAGGTCGCGCATCCGTTCCTGGTCGGAGGCCTGGCCGGCCGTCTCCGGGGCGGTGACCGTGACGAGGTAGAGCCGGTGCCCGCCGGCCGAGACGCCCGCGACCTCGACACTCACGCGATCGCCCAGCCGCTGGAGGGAGTTCAGGCGCGGGGCGAGGGCGTGGTACGGGGTCAGGCCGAGCTTGAGGGACTTGTCGGCGGTGTTCGTCGGGTCGGGGGAGAGGAGTTGGCGGCGCGGGTAGGCGAGGTGGGGATCGGTGTGCGGCTCGGTGGCCGTGAGGGCGCGGTGGGCGGCGACGGCGGGGGCGAGGGCGGCCCGCCGGTCGGGTGCGGAGCCCTCGCGGACGGCGGGACGGGGGTCGGGCGGGGAGCCCCGGCGGGGGACGGGGCGGACCGTGGCGTCCGCGGTGCGGGGCTGGAGCAGGAGCGAACCGGCGGCGGTGGTCAGGGCGACGGCGGTGATCAGAACGGGTCTCGGGGGGACGACTCTGGCAATGGTGCGCACGCGTACCTCCTCTTTGGTTCCAGAGATCGGTACGGCGAGCCGCACCTGTTCGACTCAACGGTGAACAAGAAGGTGTTGGTGTCGTCGATGCCCCGGATGGCGCATTCGCGGGGCCGGGGAGCGGGCATGCTGAGCACAGGTACCGGGCAGCGGGTGCGGTCGGCCGTGCATAGTCGTGCACGGTCGTGGATGTCCGCGTACGGCCGCGTACGTCCGCGCACGGCGAGGAGTTCCCATGGCAACGATTCCTTCGCTCCCCAGCAGGGACGAGATGCTGCGCATGGCACGCAGCACCACCGACATCACCGGCCAACTCCTGGACACGGCCGGGAACATCACCAGGATCGCGATCAACACCCTTGATCCACGGGACGGTTCGGGCGCGGAGGCGCTACGGGTGCTGCGCGAGACCACCGCCGAACTGGCCGAGGCGAGCGCGTCGCCGCAGGCCCAGGAGGCGTTCTACCGCATCGTCGACACCCTGACCCGACTCGGCACGACCGGCGCCCCGCTGGCCGTGCACCCCGTGAGCGCACCGGCGCAGGCGCTCCTCACGGTCCTCGGCGACAGCCTGCTGCCGGTCTTGGACGCGGTGGAACCGGCGGTCGAGGAATTCACCACGGCACTGGGCGACTTGATCGAGGCGGCCTCCCCGCTCCTGCCCGCTGCGGCGGGCGTCGCAGCGGGCGTACTGCTCGCCCTCACCCCGCTGATCCGCGCGCTGGCCGACACCCTCGCCGACGCGTCCCCCGAACTCCGTCGCATCGCCGAGGCGTTGACGGCCGCACTGGCCCCACTCCTGCCACTCCAGGTGGCCCTCGCACAACGCACGGCGACCGCGGGCGTGAACGTCCTCCGCGCCACCCTCCCGCCCCTCGCCGACCTCACGGAAGCCGCGGCGGCGACCACGAAGGCGGCGCGGCCGATGCTGATCGCCGGGGAGGAGTTGTTCGTCTCGACCCTGGAACAGATCCAGCCAGTACTCCTCGCGGCGGCCTTCCGGGCGGGACGGGTGGCCCGGGCGACCGCGGTACGGGTGACGGCGGCGGTGTCGCCGGCGGCGGATCAAGGAGTCGTGGTGGCGGTGTCGACCGCATAGCGCTGACGCTGAGTAAAGTTCACCCCATGCATGATCTTGGCACGGGATTCGGTTATCTCCTGAAGGGCCATCGCTGGATGGCCCGGCACGGACGGCACTACGGATTCGGCCTGATCCCAGGGCTGATCACGCTGGTCCTGTACGTGGCGGCCCTGGTCGCGCTGGCGCTCTGGGGCGAGGACTTCGTCAGCTGGGCGACACCCTTCGCGGACGACTGGTCGAGCCCGTGGCAGGGCCTGTTCCGCGGCTTCCTCACGGCGGTCCTCTTCGTACTCGCCCTGCTGCTCTCGGTGTTGACCTTCACCGCGGTCACCCTCCTCATAGGGCAGCCCTTCTACGAGACCCTCTCCGAGAAGGTCGACCGGGACGTCTCCCCGGACGGCACGGCACCGGAATCGGGCCTCCCCCTCTGGCGCGAACTGTGGATCTCGGCCCGCGACAGCCTCCGCATCCTGGTCCGCGCACTGCTCTGGGGCGTCCTCCTCTTCGCCCTCGGCTTCGTCCCGTTCATCGGCCAGACGGTGATCCCGGTGATCGGCTTCTTCGTCACGGGCTTCTTCCTGACCGAGGAGCTGACGGCGGTCGCCCTCCAACGCCGAGGCATCGACCTCCGCGCCCGCCTCACCCTCCTCCGCTCCCGCAAAGCCCTCATCTGGGGCTTCGGCACCCCCCTCGGCATCTCCTTCCTCGTCCCGTTCGTCGCGGTGTTCCTGATGCCGGGCGCGGTGGCCGGGGCGACGATGATGGCGCGGGAACTGCTGGGGGAGGAGACCGAGGGGGACGACACGCAAGCCGGACCGGAGTCAGTGGACCAGTGAAGAGTCCATCGCCACCGTCACCATCGCCCTCACCTGCGCGATGATGTCCACCCGGTTCCGCACGAACTCCGGATCGGTGATCGTCCCGGTCGCCGGATCGGTGTTCCCGGTCCCGAACTGCAGCACAGGCGTGTGGATATGCCCACCCGGCAGCGAGTCGTGCAACCCGAGCCGGTCGCGTAGCAGAGTCGCCCGGTAGGCGATCTCGTTGGAGAGATAGTTGCCACCGCCTCCGGCACGTGCCGCGGACCCGGCCGTCGGCCCGTCCGGCCGCACGACGGGATCGGTCCCGCCCGCCGGTATCTCGGTCACCTCGGTGTGGTCGTAGACGGGGAAACGCCCGGTGTTCGCGGCCACAATCGCCTTGTACGGCAGGGTCGTCGACGTCCACTGGGGCTGCGAGGCAGGATCGGTGACAGGGACCGTCTCCGTCCGCGACACGTTCTCGTTGTCCGGATACCCGCCCCGCCAGGCCCCGTTGGTCCGCTCGACGTCGAACCGGCCCACCCGCCCCTGGCTCACCGTCGTGAACAGATCCACCTTCGGCAGATACGGCCGCAGCGCCCGCTCCACCGTCCCCTCCGCGAAGTCCGCCCACCGCACCGGGAACATGGCCGTCTCGATCCGCGCCGGCCCGTCCGCGGTCTGGATCACCGTGCCGTCGAGAGCGAGCGCGATCGCCCCCGACGGATTGGAGATCCGGATGTCCCGGTCCAGCGTGAACGGATCGAACCCGGTCACCAGAATCCGCTTCAGCCCCTTCTCGTGCGGATACCGGATACTGCTCTGCCCGCGCGAGGTCATCTCCAACTCGGACAGCAGCGCCGCCCGTTGACCGTCGGTGACCCCGAACTCGGGCTCCCAGACCCGCACTTCCCGAGTCATCCCCAACCGGGCCCAGTACAAGGGCCGGTCATCGTCCCGACTGAGATCCCCACCCGCAGGCCCGCGCCCCTGCGCCCGGTCAACTGCCCGCCGCCACAGGGCGGTTCCTTCGCGTACGACGATGCGGCGGGCCTGCGCGTAGCTGTGCGCCCGTTCGAGCGCGTGGGTGAACTCCGGGGCCACGGTGTCGAATCCGGAGTGTTCGAGGATCTCCTGGGGGACCGCCTTGTCGAGCCGTTGCTCCTCGACGGTCGGGGCGAGCGCGGTGTCGGCCGCCGCCGCGCCGGTGCCGGGTGCGGAGAAACCGGCCAGCAGGGCCAGTCCGAGGACGCTCGTTCTCACGCGTATGCCATTCAAGGTGGTGGACGCCTTCCGTCGCAGTGGGGTGCGGTGCGGTGCCGGACGGCCGCAGTATTACGTGACGGGAGTGGTCTACGCCACGGGTGCGCCGGACGAGCCGATCCGTCTCGCCTCCTCCGCCAACACCCCGAGGAAGGCCTCCGTCGCCGCCGACAGCGACCGCCCCCGCACCGTCGCCGCGTACACCGCCCGCGCCGGCGCCCCCTCGTCCAGCACCGTCAGCAGCGCGATGTCCGCGCGCACGGAGTCCGCGGCGAGCGCCGGGACCAGGGCGACGCCGAGGCCGGCGGCGACGTAACCCTGCTTGGCGGTCCACTCGCCGACGACGTGGGCCACACGGGGTCGGAAGCCCTGGCGCAGGGCCGCGTCGAGGAGGGTGCCTTCGGGGTGGGGGCTGCCGGATATCCAGTCGGCGTCGGCGAGTTGGGCGAGGCGGATCGGTCTCTGCCCCGCGAGGGGGTGACCGGTCGGCACGGCGACGTACAGCGACTCGTCGAGGAGGTGGCGGAGTTCGTACGCGTCGAGCGGCGCCCGTCCCGTCGTGGAGACGATCGCCAGGTCGAGGTGCCCGGAGGCCAGCCGCTCCAGGAGACGCGGTGTGAGGCCCTCCTCACGGGACAGGTGTACGCCCGGGTGCCGGTCCCGGAAGGCGGCGAGGGCGCGGGGCACCAGCGCCGAGTCGGCGGTGGGGAACGCCCCGAACCGCACCCGCCCACCGGCCCCTTCACGCAGCGCCGCCAACTCCCGCCCGGCCCCGTGCAGAGCCTCGGCGACGGCCTCGGCATGCGGCACGAGCACCCGCCCGGCCTCCGTGAGCGCTACGCCCCTCGGCAACCGGTCGAACAACGGCGCCCCGCCGAGCGCACCCTCCAGCGAGGAGATCTGCCGCGACACCGCCGACTGCGTCCACCCCAACGCCCGCGCGGCCACCGTGAACGACCCGTGCCGGGCGACCTCCAGGAACACCCGCAGCCAGACAGTCGAGAGGTCGGGGACGGCGTCACGCGCTGAACTGCCATGCGGGGTAGGCATGTCAGCCATGCTAGACATTCGCTTGTCGCACCGCGGGGCCGGACCTAGCGTCGACGCCATGCGCATCACCCTGGACAGCCCCGCCTCCGCACCCCAGCCCCTGAGCCCCTACTACTCCCAGGTCGCCCGCGTCGAACACGCCGACGGAAGCGCTCTGTTGTACCTCTCCGGCCAGATCGCGGAGGGCGCCACCCTCGCCGAGCAGAGCCGAGGCGTCTTCGAGACCATCGCCGCTCTCCTCGAGGCACACGGCGCGACCCTCGCGGACGTCATCAACATCCGCACCTACCTGACCGACATCACCGAGCTCGCGGAATACGGCGCCGTACGAAGGGAGTTCCTCACCGGGACCCCGCCCACCAGCATGACCTTCGAGGTGTCGCGGCTGTTCCGGGCGGAGGCGCTGATCGAGGTCGAAGTCGTGGCCGCCGTCCCCGCGACGGAGTGATCGCCTCCGGGTGATACTTCCGCCCATGAAGACAGCGAAGGCAGCGAACCTGGGCGTCCTCTTCGCCATTGAGCTGGGCGCCCTCGTCGCCGTCGGCTACTGGGGGTTCACGCGGGACATCGCGACCCCGCTGACCTGGCTGCTCGGGCTCGGCGCGCCCGTCGTGCTCGCAGTGGTGTGGGGGCTGTGCGGTTCGCCGAAGGCCAAGTACAAGGTGCGTGGCGCCGGCCGGGTCGCGTTCGAGGTGGTGTGGTTCGGGGCCGGTGCCGTCGCGCTGGGTCTGGCCGGGGCCTACGACTGGGCTCTCGTGTTCGCCCTCGTGTGTGTGGCGAGCAAGACGCTCGCCGTCATCTGGCGGCAGTAGCAGGCTGGTTCGGGTGCGGGGACGGTCGTGGTGTGACCCGGATCACCGCAGCGCCGCCCGCGCAGAGGACAGAGAGGTGTGTGGAGAACTCACTGCGCGCCCGCGTCCGGGCCGGGGACCCGGACGCCTTCAGGCACCTCTTCGACGAGCACGCTTCCGTGGTCCACCGGCACGCCGTCCGGATGACCGGCAACTGGGTCGTCGCCGACGACATCGTGTCGCTGACCTTCCTGGAGGCGTGGCGGCTGCGCGAGCGTGTGCTTCCCGGTGACGACAGCCTGCGCCCATGGCTGCTCGGGATCGCGACGAACGTCACCCGCAACACCGCCCGGGCGGCACGAAGACACCAGGCCGCGCTCAGCAGGATCCCGCCCCCCGACCCCGTGCCGGACTTCGCCGACGAGGTGACCCAACGCCTGGCCGACACCGAGGAACTGGCCGCCGCGCAGCGGGCGTTGAGCGCGATGCGTCGCGGGGAGCGCGAGGTGTTCACGCTCTGCGTGTGGGAGGGCCTGGACGCCGCCACGGCGGCCGAGGCCCTGGGCGTCGCCGTCGGCACCGTACGGTCCCGGCTCTCGCGCGCGAGGAAACGCCTGCGCAAGCTCACCGAGCGCGAACTCGGGCTCCCACCCGACAGCCGCACGGAGAAACGCGAAGTGCAACGCCCGGCCGCGGTCGGACAGTCACCGGGTAGCCGCCATCAGGCGGCTCGGTCCACGCAGGAGAAGAAGCGATGAACACTGACCCGCGACGACGCGATCAGCCGGCCGACCACCAGGATCTGGCCGAGTTGCTGCCCGCGCCGGGCCGTCCGGTGCTCGCTCAGGACCGCCACCGCGTACTGAGGGAACACCTGATGGCACACATCACCCATGAGCACGAGACCACCGGCGAGCAGGCCGGTGCGACTACGACTCCGCCTCCGTCCCCAGCGCGCCGACGCCTCGTTCTCGTCGCCGCGCCACTCGCCCTCGCCGCCGTTGTGGGCCTGGGCGTGGTCGCGGTCGACAGCGCGCACGACGGCACGAGCGGTTCGGCCGCCGCAGGAGTCGCCGCCGACCGTCAGAAGGCCACGCGGTTGCTGGACCGGATCGCCCTGGCGGCCGCCTCCCGCCCGGCGGTCACGGCACGGGATGACCAGTACATCTACACCAAGTCCCAAGGATCGGCCGCCGAGTTGGGCGTCGACTTCAACAGCGCCGAAGAACTCGCCAAGCACAAGGGGCTCTTCACGCCGAAGCCGTACAACGGGGCCGTCCAGCAGGAGCAATGGGACTCGGTGGACGGCAAGCGGGACGGTCTGCGGAAGGGCGTCGCGCTGGCCGACCCCTCCAAGAAGATGACCATGGGCATGGAGGGAGCCGGATATCTGACCTTCCGGCAGCTCCAGGCACTGCCCACCGACCCCGACGCGCTGCTGAAGAAGCTCTCCGGCGACGCCAAGGGCGTAAAACCCGCCCGCCGCACGGAAGTTGTCGTCGAGAACCTCGGTGCCATCGTCGACGACGCCACCCTGCTGCCCGACCTCAGCGCCGCGATCTACCACGCCATGGCCGAACTCCCGGGCGTACGCGTCGTGGACCACGTCAAGGACGCCGCCGGGCGCGAGGGCGTCGGCCTCACGTTCAAGGGCGCCCCGAAGGGCTACGCCTGGGTCTTCGACCCGGCCGACCTCGTCTACCTCGGCACAACCGACGCCGCCCTCATGGGAGTCGGCGTCACGGACACGACGGGAGAGGTGCCGGCCGACGCATCCTGAGTGAGCCGGGCCGGTCAAGGGCGTCCGCTCCGGCGGGCGTCCTTGACGCACGTCATGTCATGGCCGCCGGAGCTTCACGCCTCGCCCAGCAGCGCCAGGAAGTCCCGGAACGCCCCCGGCATGTCCACCGACTCCGGGTCCAACAGCCACTGGTACTGCAGACCGTCCATCACCGCGACCAGCAGCGGAGCCGTGCGCTCGGGGGTGAGTCCGTTCGGCAGCCGGTCGCCGTACTCGGCACGCAGCACCCCCGCCATGCTCGCCCGCACCCGCACATACCGCTCGGTGAAGTAGTCCCGCGCCGGATGCCCCTCCGTGACGCTCTCGCCGAGCAGCGCGGAGAAGGTCTGGATGATCGCGGGCCGCATCGCGTTGTACTCGACCAGCGAGGCGAGCAGGTCGACCCGCCAACGGCTGTCCGGTACGGCGTCCCACTGGTCCCGTTCCTCAAGGACCGCGACGAGCAGCGCGTCCTTGGTCGGGAAGTAGTGCAGCAGCCCCTGCTGGGTCAGCCCGACCCGCTCCGCCACCGCCGCCAGGCTCGCACCCCGGTAGCCGCGCTCGGCGATCACCTCCAGAGCCGCCCGCACGATCTCGGCGCGCCGCTCTCCACTTTTGGCCCTGGCGTTCATGGCGTCACCGTACGACATCCATTCACCATAAATATAACGGCAACATTACGAAACCTACCGCTCTACAGGTAATCGATGCACGATGGAGGCACAGGGCACAGCGCACGGGACGGACTCAACGAGGAGGCACCGCGGTGGCGGGAACCCAAGAAGCCCATGAGACGCATGAAACCCATGACGCAGTCGTCGAGGCGGCCCTCGGCAAGCTCGACCTCGACGCCAAGGCACGGCTGCTCGCCGGTCAGGACATGTGGTCGCTGCCCGCCCTTCCGGAGATCGGCCTGACGTCCCTCGTGATGTCCGACGGCCCGATCGGCGTCCGGGGCGTGCGCTGGACCGCCGACGACCCGTCCGTCGCGCTGCCGTCCCCGACCGCCCTGGCCGCCGCCTGGGACCCCGAACTCGCCCGCCGCGCAGGCGTGTTGCTCGCCCAGGAGGCCCGCCGCAAGGGCGTCCACGTCCTCCTCGCGCCCACGGTCAACCTCCACCGCTCCCCGCTCGGCGGGCGGCACTTCGAGGCCTACAGCGAGGACCCCTACCTCACCGGACGGATCGGCACCGGATATGTGACCGGCGTGCAGGAGGGCGGCGTCGGCACCACCGTCAAGCACTTCGTCGCCAACGACGCCGAGACCGACCGCTTCACCGTCGACAACCTGATCTCCCAACGCGCCCTGCGCGAGCTGTACTTGGCCCCCTTCGAGCACATCGTCGAGAACGCCCACCCCTGGGGCATCATGACCGCCTACAACACGGTCAACGGCACGACGATGACCGAGCACCGCTATCTGGTGAACGAGATCCTGCGCGGCGAATGGGGCTTCGACGGCTTCAACGTCTCCGACTGGACCGCCGCCCGCTCCACCACCGGCGCCATCGAGGGCGGCCTCGACGTCGCCATGCCCGGCCCGCAGACCGTCCACGGCCCGGCCCTCGCCCAGGCCGTGCGCGACGGCGAGGTCGAGGAGACCACCGTCGACACCGCCGTGCGGAACGTGCTGCGGCTCGCCGCCCGCGTAGGCATCCTGGAGGGCGCCGAACCCGTTGTCGCGGAGGCCCAACTCCCGGCCCCCGTCGACGGCGAGGCCCTCGCCCGAGAGATCGCCCGCCGTTCCTTCGTCCTCGTCCGCAACGAGAACACCGCCCTCCCGCTGAAGCCGAACACCACCGTCGCGCTCCTCGGCGCCGCCGCCCGCGACGCCCGCGTCCTCGGCGGCGGCTCCGCCACCGTCTTCCCGGCCCGGACCGTCTCCCCGCTCGACGGCCTCACCGCCGCCCTCCCCGAAGGCGCCCTGACCTACGCCGTCGGCGCCGACCCGAACACCGAACTCGCCGCCGCCGACAAGGGGTTCGCGCTGCGCGCGATCTGCCGGGACACCGAGGGCGTCGTCATCGGCACCGCCTCCGCGCCCAACGGGCAGATCCAGTGGATGGGTTCGGACCTCCCCGAGGGCGTCACCCACGACACCCTCCACACCGTCGAACTCACCGGCACCTTCACCCCGCGCGACACCGGGCAACACACCTTCGGCATCAAGGGAGTCGGCGCCTTCACCCTCAGCGTCGACGGCACGACGTACTACGACGACGTCCAACGCCCGCTCAAGGGCGACCCGTTCATCTCCTTCTTCGGCGCCCCCGAACCCCGCGCCCGCGTCGAACTCACCGCCGGCACCCCGGTCGAGGTGTCCCTGACCTACGTCGTCGCCCGCCCCAAGGACCTCCCGCTCAAGGCGATCGGCTTCACGCTCGTCCACCAGGAACCGCAGCGCGACCCCGACGAACTCATCGCCGAGGCCGTAGCGGCGGCCCGCGCCGCCGACACCGCCGTCGTCGTGGTCGCCACCACCGAGCGGGTCGAGTCCGAGGGCTACGACCGCAAGGACCTCCGACTCCCCGGCCGCCAGGACGACTTGGTGCACGCCGTCGCCGCCGCCAACCCGAACACCGTCGTGATCGTCAACTCCGGCTCCCCGGTCGAACTGCCCTGGCGCGACGAGGTCGCCGCGATCCTGCTCGGCTGGTTCCCCGGCCAGGAGGGCGGCGCGGCCCTCGCCGACGTCCTCACCGGCACCCACGAACCCGGCGGCCGACTCCCCACCACCTGGGGCTCCCTGACCGACGCCCCGGTCACCCAGGTCGTCCCCGAGAACGGCGAACTCCCGTACACCGAGGGCGTGTTCATCGGCTACCGCGCCTGGGAGAGGGCGGGCCGCACCCCGTCGTACGCCTTCGGCCACGGCCTCGGCTACACCGACTGGACCTACGACGCGATCGAGGCGGAGAGCACGACGGACAGCGCGACGGACAGTACGTCCGTCACCGTCCGCGTCACCAACTCCGGTGCCCGGCACGGCCGCGAGGTCGTCCAGGTCTATCTCGCCCCGGCCGACGCCGACCCGGAGCGTCCGGCCCGCTGGCTGGCCGGTTTCGCCGGTGTCGAGGCCGGTCCCGGCGACAGCGTCGACGTGATCGTCGAACTTCCGCGCCGGGCTTTCGAGATCTGGGATGAGACGGCGAATGCGTGGGCAGTTGTAAAGGGTTCGTACGAGATCCAGGCGGGCCGCTCGATCACGGACCGCAGGGTCGCCACGACGATTAACGTCTGATCCGGGACTCGTCTCCCCACAGACAGCCCCGGTCCGGGACCTGACCCCTGGACCGGGGCTCATTCATGCCGAGCCACTGCGATCAGCGGGCCGAGAAGCCGTACACCGTCTCCGACCGGTAGGTCTCGCCCGGGCGCAGCTGGGTGCTCGGGAAGTCCGGGCGGTTGGGGGAGTCCGGGAAGTGCTGGGTCTCCAGGGCGATTCCGGCCCCCGGGACGAACGGGTCGCTCAAGTAGTCGCCGGTGTACAGCTGGATGCCGGGCTCGGTCGTCGCCACCGTCAATACCCGCCCGGACGCCGGGTCGTACAGCTCGGCGATCTCGACCGGGGCCGGGGTCAGGCCCTTGTCGAGCACGAAGTTGTGGTCGTAGCCGGAGCCGACCTTCCGCGCCTCACGGAAGTCGAAGCGCGTGCCCGCCACCTCGTCGAGGGCGCCGGTCGGGATCAGGTCCGCGTCGACAGGCGTGAACCGCGAGGCGGCGAGCCGGAGTTCGTGTCCGCCCGCGCTGCCGGACCCGCTCAGGTCGAAGTAGCTGTGGTTCGTGAGGTTCACGACGGTCGGGGCATCCGTCGTCGCCTCGTAGCCGAACCGCAGTGCCCCCGACTCGTCCAGCGTGTACGTCGCCGAGACCTCCAGGCGCCCCGGGAAGCCCTCCTCGCCGTGCGCGCTGACCCGGCTGAGCCGCAGCCCGTGCTCGACCGGCTCGACGTCCCAGACACGCTTGTCGAAGCCGCGCTCGCCGCCGTGCAGGGAGTTGGGCGCGTTGTTCTGCGCGAGGGAGTAGGTCACGCCGTCCAGCGGGAAACGGCCGCCCGCGATCCGGTTCGCGTACCGCCCGACCAGAGCGCCGAGATACGGCCCCGGGTGGGTGAGGTAGCCGTCCAGATCCGCGAACCCGAGCACCACGTCCGCCGCGTGGCCCTCCCGGTCCGGCACCTCCACCGACTGCACGATCCCGCCGTACGACAGCACCCGCACCCGGACGCCCGCCCGCTCCAGAGTCCAGCGGTGCACGGGCGGGCCGTCGGGAAGGGTGCCGAAAAGTTCGCTCATGAGGGAAACCCTAGGTCACGGGTGTACGCGCGGTGACGTGACGGTAGGCGATCTCGGCGAGCCGCGCCTGGCCGTCCGTGCTCGGGTGGAACCAGTCCCAGTGGCTCAACTGGTCCGTGCCGAAGCGGTAGTCGTAGACCGCGCCCCCGTCGAAACGGCACCGCTCGTCCGTCGCGCACACCTGCTCCAGGACCTTGTTGTACGCCTCCACCCGGTCCTGCACCGTGTCCCGCCGCTCGGTCGCCGCCGAGTCCAGGGCGTCCGCGTCGGCCAGCATCGAGGGGCAGATGCCCAGCTTCCACACCGCCTTGCCCATCGGGTTCGTCCGCCCCTGCGACCAGAGCCGCTTGAGATTCGGCACGCTCGCGACGTAGACCTGCGTCTTCGGCAGCGCCCGCCGCAGGGTCCTGAGCGAGTCCTCGAACTCGGCGCGGAAGTCGGCCACGGAGGTCATCGCCGAGGTCGAGGCCCGGCAGGCGTCATTGGCCCCCACCATCACCGTGACCAACTGAGGCTTGCGCGTTGCCGCCTGACTGATCTGCGCGGGCAGGTCGGCCATCCGGGCCCCGGTCTCCGCGTAGTTCCAACTGCGCTCGGCCGCGCCCGTCGTCCCCAGCAGCCGTACGGCGAGACTGTCGACCGAGGCCTCGGTGCCGGTCGCCCAGGACACCTCCGGGCAGTCCGACAGGACCGTACAGGCGTCGAAGCCGCGGGTGATGGAGTCGCCGACCGCCGCGACGGACGACGGACTGCGGTCCCACACCGGAGCGGGCTTCGCCTTGGCCGCCGTACCGCTCTTGCTGTGCGCGCCCGTGGAGTCGCCCCCGCCGGAGTCGCAGCCGGCGGCCCCCAGGACGGTCGCCGCCACGACGGCGAGCACGGCCCGGGAACGGTGGCGTCGGTTTCGCATGCCCTGGTCCAGCTCCTCGGAGTCGTGTCACATCTCAACCCATAACAACGCACGGGAGTTCCCGCACGCGCGCGATGCAACGGCACACCCCCGTACAAGCGTCCCCCTGGGTGAATGGTGGGGTTTCCTGGCAGCGGGACGGACGGTACGTCACACTCCTCGCGCCGCCGCACGGTAGCCTCGCCCTCAACGTGGCTGCCCTGCCGCCGCCGTTTGCCAGTCAGCAAGATGCCCCGCTCTGTCCGGAGGTCCCGGTGACGACACGTGGAGTTCTGTACGTGCACTCCGCGCCGCGCGCGCTGTGCCCGCACGTCGAGTGGGCCGTCGCCGGGGTGCTCGGCACACGCGTCAGCCTCGACTGGATCCGCCAGCCCGCCGCCCCCGGAACCTGGCGCTCCGAATTCTCCTGGCAGGCAGAGGCAGGCACGGCGTCCAAGCTCGCCTCCGCCCTGCGCGGCTGGCACCTCCTCCGCTTCGAGGTCACCGCCGAGCCCTGCCCCACCGCCGAGGGCGAGCGCTACAGCTGCACCCCCGACCTCGGCATCTTCCACGCCGTCACTGGCATCCACGGCGACATCCTGATCCCGGAGGACCGCCTCCGCGCGGCCCTGACCCGCTCCCAACAGGGCGAAACCAACCTGGAAGCAGACATCGCCAAACTCCTGGGCAAGCCCTGGGACGACGAGCTCGAGCCATTCAGATACGCGGGCGAGGGCGCACCCGTGCGCTGGCTCCACCAGGTGGTCTAGAAACACCGGTCAGGGGCGCTTTTTTAGGGGCGCGGGGAACTGCGCGCCCAGCCCCCACCGGCCGTGAGACGAAAAACGACGTGTGGCCCGCCCCAAAACCCAGGGGGCGGGCCACACACCGTTCACGGCAAACTACGGCGATCCTCAGACCGTCCGGAACGCCAACACCACGTTGTGCCCACCAAACCCGAACGAGTCGTTCAGCGCAGCAATACGCCCCTCGACAGGCAGCTTCCGAGCCTCCCCGCGAACAACATCCGCGTTGGCCTCAGCCTCAGGGTCAAGGTTCTCGACATTGATGGTCGGCGGCGCGATCCGGTTGTACAGCGCGAGCACGGTCGCCACCGACTCGACACCACCCGCACCACCCAACAGGTGACCGGTCATCGACTTGGTCGCAGAGACCGCCATGTGGTCGGCGTCGTCACCGAACACCTTGCGCAACGCCTTCAGTTCGGCGACGTCACCGGCCGGCGTAGACGTCGCGTGCGCGTTCACATGAACGATCTCCGCCGCGTCAAGATCCGTGTTGTCCATCAGGTTCTGCAGGGCGTGGGAGATGCCACGCCCCTCCGGCTCAGGCTGCACGATGTCGTGGCCGTCGGCGGAGATGCCCTGCCCGACCGCCTCGGCGTACACGCGGGCACCGCGCTTCGCGGCGTGCTCGGCGGACTCCAGGACGAGAACGCCCGCGCCCTCGCCGAGGACGAAGCCGTCGCGGGCGGTGTCGTAGGGACGCGAGGCGCCCTGCGGGTCGTCGTTGTTCTTGGACATCGCCATCATGTTGCCGAACGCGGCGATGGGGAGAGGGTGGATGGCCGCTTCCGTGCCACCCGCGACGACGACGTCGGCGCGGCCGGTGCGGATCATCTCGATGGCGTAGCCGATGGCCTCGGCGCCGGAGGCGCAGGCGGAGACCGGCGTGTGCACACCCGCGCGGGCGCCCACGAGCAGACCCACGTTGGCGGACGGGCCGTTCGGCATCAGCATGGGGACGGTGTGCGGGGAGACGCGGCGGACGCCCTTCTCCTTCAGCACGTCGTACTGGTCGAGCAGGGTCGTCACACCGCCGATGCCGGAGGCGATGACGGTGCCGAGCCGGTCGGGGTCGACGGCGGGGTCCTCACCGGCCTTGTCGGTGAAACCGGCGTCCGCCCAGGCCTCCTTGGCCGCGATCAGCGCGAACTGCGCCGAGCGGTCCAGGCGGCGGGCCTGCGGACGCGGGATGACCTCGGAGGGGTCCACGGCGGCCGGCGCGGCGATACGGACCGCCTGCTCGGCGGCCCACTCCTGCTCCAGGGGCTTGACGCCGGAACGTCCGGCGACCATCCCCTCCCAGGTCGAGGCTGCGTCGCCACCCAGCGGTGTGGTTGCGCCGATACCGGTGACGACCACGGTGCGATTGGTCGGGCTCACGGGAATTCTCTCTCCAACGGTACGAGGATTAAGCGGCGCCACCGCCGGGTGGCGGGGCCATGCAGCTGGGCCTAAGTGGTGGCTCAGGCCTGGTGCTTGAGGATGTAGTCGGTCGCGTCGCCGACCGTCTTGAGGTTCTTGACGTCCTCGTCGGGGATCTTGACGTCGAAGCGCTCTTCGGCGGCGACGACGACCTCGACCATGGACAGCGAGTCGACGTCCAGGTCGTCGGTGAAGGACTTGTCCAGCTGGACGTCCTCAACCGGGATGCCGGCGATCTCGTTCACGATGTCGGCGAGACCGGCGACGATCTCTTCCTGAGTGGCGGCCATGTCAGGCGCTCCTTCTTTGTGATCCAGAGGGTGTGGCAGTGCTTCTCCGACACCGGATCCGATGATGATCCGGCACGGAGTGCCTAGGGGAGGGTAACGACCGTCGCGGCGTACACGAGACCCGCCCCGAAGCCGATGACGAGCGCGGTGTCGCCGCTCTTCGCCTCGCCGGTCGCCAGAAGCCGCTCCATAGCGAGCGGAATCGAGGCGGCCGAGGTGTTGCCGGTGGTGCGTACGTCACGCGCGACCGTGACGTGCTCCGGCAGTTTCAGCGTCTTCACCATCGAGTCGATGATCCGCTCGTTGGCCTGGTGGGGAATGAAGACATCCAGGTCGTTCGCGGTGATTCCGGCCGCGTCCAGCGCCTGCTGGGCGACCTTCGCCATCTCGAACACGGCCCAGCGGAACACCGCCTGGCCCTCCTGCGTGATCGCAGGGAACTTGCCCGTGCTGTCGTACTCGGTCCACGGCACGGTCTGCTTGATGGTGTCGGACTTGTCGCCCTCCGAGCCCCACACGGTCGGGCCGATGTGCGGCTCCTTCGAGGGGCCCACGACGACCGCGCCCGCGCCGTCACCGAACAGGAAGGCCGTCGCGCGGTCCTCCAGGTCGGTCAGGTCGGACAGCCGCTCCACGCCGATGACGAGGACGTACTCGGCGCTGCCCTCGACGACCATGCCCTTGGCGAGGGTCAGGCCGTAGCCGAAGCCGGCGCAGCCCGCCGAGATGTCGAACGCGGCGGCCTTGTTGGTGCCGAGCTTGTCGGCGATCTCCGTCGCCACGGCCGGGGTCTGCTTGAAGTGCGAGACCGTGGAGACGATCACGCCGCCGATCTGCTCGGCGGAGATCCCCGCGTCCGCGATCGCCTTGCCGGACGCCTCGATGGACATCGCGGCGACGGTCTCCTCGTCGTTCGCCCAGTGCCGGGTCTCGATGCCCGAGCGCGAGCGGATCCACTCGTCGGACGAGTCGATCGTCTCCAGGATCACCTCGTTCGGGACGACACGGACCGGACGGTAACCGCCCACACCGAGGATGCGCGCGTAGGGTGCGCCCTTGCTCGGCTTGATCTTCGTCGACATGTTCCTACGGCTCCTTCTTCAGGCGTTGGCGTGCTCTGCGATGAGCTCGCGGGCCGCGTCGAGGTCGTCCGGGGTCTTCAGGGCCAGCGTCTTGACGCCGGGCAGGGCGCGCTTGGCGAGGCCGGTCAGGGTGCCGCCGGGGCACACCTCCAGGAGCGCGGTGACGCCGAGCTCCTTGAAGGTCTCCATGCACAGGTCCCAGCGGACCGGGTTGGCTACCTGGCCGACCAGCCGCTCCAGCACCTCGGCACCGGTGACGACGGCCTGCCCGTCCTTGTTCGAGACGTACGTGATCCTAGGGTCGGCGGGCGTCAGCTCCTGCGCGGCCTTGGCCAGCGTGTCGACCGCCGGGGCCATGTGCCGCGTGTGGAACGCGCCGGCCACCTTCAGCGCCACGACCCGGCGCACGCCCTCGGGCTTGTCGGCCTCCAGGGCGGCGAGCTGCTCCAGCGTGCCGGCGGCCACGATCTGGCCCGCGCCGTTCACGTTCGCCGGGGTCAGACCGAGCTTCTCCAGGTGCGCGACCGTCGTGTCCGGGTCACCGCCGAGCAGCGCCGACATCCCGGTCCGCGTGATCGCGGCGGCCTCGGCCATCGCCAGACCGCGCTTGCGTACGAGGGTCAGGGCGGCCGTGTCGTCCAGGACGCCCGCGAGGACGGCGGCCGTGATCTCGCCGACGCTGTGACCGGCGACCGCGCCCGGCGAGATGTCACCGAGTGCCGCGGTTGAGACCAGTCCGGCGGCGACGAGCAGCGGCTGGGCGACGGCGGTGTCACGGATCTCGTCCGCGTCGGCGTCCGTGCCGTAGTGCACCAGATCGAGGTCGACGGCGGCCGAGAGGGCACGCAGACGGTCCTCGACACCGGGGAGGTCGAGCCAGGGGGTCAGGAAGCCGGGCGTCTGGGCGCCCTGGCCGGGAGCGACGAGTACGAGCACTCTCACACTCTCTCTTGGGGACGGGCACGGCCGCCCGTGGGGACAGGGACGAAGAACGGGAAGGGGTTTTGTGGGGCCCCGACAAAAGGCTAGTTCTGGGGATCTCCATCGGCCAGACGCCCCAGGATCAGCGCGATCCGCAGCGTGAACGCGGAACGTACATCGGACGGCGACCAGCCGGTGACGTCAGTCACACGTCGAAGCCGGTAGCGCACGGTGTTGGGATGCACGAACAGCATCCGTGCCGCACCTTCGAGGCTACTCGCCTGCTCCAGATAGACACTGAGCGTCTCCAGGAGCGCGGACCCGGCCTCCTCCAGCGGTCTGTAGATCTCCTCCACCAACTGGTCCCGCGCGCCCGGGTCACCGGCCATCGCGCGTTCCGGAAGCAGGTCGTCCGCCAGTACCGGGCGCGGGGCGTCCTGCCAGGCGGAGCACGCCTTGAGCCCGGCGGCGGCGGCCTGCGCGGACCGGGTGGCGGCCAGCAGATCCGGCACGATCGGCCCGGCCACGACGGGGCCGGCCGCATAAGGCCCGATCAGCGACTTGGCGACGGCCAGCGGATTGTCGCTCCCGCCCGCGATGACGACGAGCCGGTCGCCGAGCACCCCGGTCAGCACCTGGAGCTTGGCGTGCCGGGCGGCCCGCCGGATCGCCTCGACGGTCAGTTCACTGTCACCGTCGGGGGCGGTACCGAGCACCACGCAGACATGCTCGGGCGAGTTCCACCCGAGGGCCGCGGCCCTGCTGACCGCCCCCTCGTCGGCCTCACCACTGAGCACGGCGTTCACGACGAGCGATTCGAGCCGGGCGTCCCACGCGCCCCGCGCCTCCGCGGCCTGCGCGTACACCTGGGCGGTCGCGAAGGCGATCTCACGGGCGTACACGAGCAGCGCCTCACGCAGCACGGACTCGTCACCGGGCGCGGCCACCTCGTCGATGGCGGACTCCATGACCTCGATGGTCGTCCGCACCATCTCCACGGTCTGCCGGAGGGTGATAGCCCTGGTCAGCTCACGAGGAGCGGTCCCGAACACATCGGTCGAGATGGCCTGCGGGGCGTCGGGATGCCGGAACCACTCCGTGAACGCGGCGATACCGGCCTGCGCGACCAGCCCGATCCAGGAACGGTTCTCCGGTGGCATCGCCCGGTACCACGGCAGCGTCTCGTCCATGCGCGCGATGGCCTGGGCGGCAAGACTCCCGGACGACTGCTCCAGCCGCTTCAGAGTCGCCGGGTGCGAGTGGGCACGGGGCAGGGGGGCTGAGGGTCTGGTGGTTTCGGGTTCGGGCACGGCACAAGACTGCCCTATCCGGGCAGGGGTGTGCGGTGCGGGTGTCTGGGCCGGGGTTTCGGTCGCCGTCCCCGGGGGCTCCGCCCCCAGACCCCCATTTCCCACCCACCTGTCCGAATCGGTGGGCTCAGAGGTGGGCCACGGGCAGACTCGGCGGACCGAGAGGTGCACCAGCGCTCGACCCGGTGTCCGCAGGGCTACCGTTGTGGGCGTGATGGACGTACGGCGCTCCGCCGAGCGCTACCCCGGAGGGGACCCCGAAGCCGGTATCGAGTCCTGGCACGCCTTCTCCTTCGGCCCGCACTACGACCCCGACAACCTCCGGTTCGGCGCGGTCATCGCCTGCAACGAGGAGCAACTCGCCCCCGGCGCCGGTTTCGGCGAACACCCGCACAGCCACACGGAGATCATCACCTGGGTCGTGGAGGGGGAGTTGAGCCACCGCGACTCCACCGGCCACCTCACCCACGTCCGCCCCGGTGACGTCCAGCGCCTCAGCTCGGCGGCCGGCGTACGGCACGTCGAGCGCAACGACACCGACTCGCCCCTGACCTTCGTGCAGATGTGGCTCGCCCCGCTGGAGCCCGGCGGCGAACCGTCGTACGAGATCGTCCACGGCATCGCGGACTCCACGCCGTACGCGGTGCCGGAGGCCGGCGCGATGCTGCACGTGCGGCGGCTCACCGCGGGCGAACGGACGGCCGTACCGGACGCGGTGCATGTGTATGTGCATGTGGTGCGCGGTGAAGTGCGCCTGGGCGGGGAGAAGTTGGGGCCGGGGGACGCGGCGCGGATCACGGACGCGCGGGACCTGGCGGTGGAGGCGGTGACCGGGGCCGAGTTGCTGATGTGGGAGATGCTCTAGAGCTCCGCGAGTACCGCGTCCGTGAACGGCGGCCACGCCTCCACCGCCCACTCCCCGAACGCCCGGTCCGTCAGCGCCACGCACCCCACCCCCGCGACCGGGTCGATCCACAGGAACGTACCGGACTGCCCGAAGTGGCCGAACGTGCGCGGGGAGGACGAACTGCCCGTCCAGTGGGGGGACTTGGAGTCGCGGATCTCAAAGCCGAGGCCCCAGTCGTTGGGGTTCTGGTGGCCGTAGCCCGGCAGGACGCCCTTGGTGCCGGGGTACTGGACCGTCATCGCCTCGGCGACCGTGCGGGGGTCGAGGAGGCGGGGGGCCTGGAGTTCGGCCGCGAAGCGGAGCAGGTCGTCGACCGTCGAGACGCCGTCCTTCGCCGGAGAGCCGCTCAGGGAGGTCGAGTTCATGCCGAGGGGGTCGAGGACCGCCTGGTGCAGGTACTCCGGGAACGGGATCTCCGTCGCCTTCGCGAGGTGGTCGCCGAGTTGCTCGAAGCCCGCGTTCGAGTACAGGCGGCGCTGTCCGGGCGGAGCCGTCACGCGGTGTTCGTCGAACGCCAACCCCGAGGTGTGGGCGAGGAGATGGCGGACCGTGGAGCCGGGCGGGCCCGCCGGTTCGTCCAGTTCGATCGCGCCCTCCTCGTACGCGACGAGGGCCGCGTACGCCGTGAGCGGCTTGGTGACCGAGGCGAGCGGGAAGCGGTGGCCGGTCGGGCCGTGGGTGCCGAGGACGGTTCCGTCGGCTCGTACGACACCTGCCGACGCGGTCGGCACCGGCCAGTTCTCGATCAGCGCGAGGCTCTGCAAGGACATGCCGTCGAGCCTAAGTGGTTCAGAGCGTCAGCCCCATCATGGGGTCGGGCTTGCGGGTGAAGCCGAGGGCGGCGTAGAGCGGCTCGGCGTCGGGGGAGGCGGTGAGGAGGACCTGGCCGGCGTCGCGCTCGCGGAACCACTGGAGCAGCTCTTCCATGCACGCGCGCGCGTACCCCCGGCGCCGTGCGTCCGGGTCCGTGGCCACGCTGAAGACGAACCCGACCCTGCCATGCGGGTTCTCCGCCTTCCCGATCCGGTAGTCGACTGTCCCGACCACCAGCGCCGCCAGCGTCCCCGGCCGCTCCGGATGGTCGACGACGAAGGCCCCGAAGTCGTCGTCCGCGTCGAGCCGGTCCCGTAGCGTCGGCAGGGACGCGGCGTGCCAGTCCGCGGAGAAGTCCGAACCCGGCAACGCGTCGATCATCACCTGGCGCAGTCGCAGCAGTTCGGCGGCGTCATCGGGAGTTGCCCGTCGTACGAGACTCATGACCCGCACGCTATCCAGCGCGCCCCGGCCCCGTCCTGCCGATTTCTTACCGGTTCCGCTTGCTTCGAGTGCACTCCAAGGCCATAGCGTGGTGGTCATGACGGTGATGGAGACCACGGGTACCAGGACCGACAGCTGCGCGGGCCCGCCGCAGGCCGAGCGGCGTCCGGACGGCGCGGACAGCTACACCATCAGCGAGGTCGTCGCCTTCACCGGCCTGACGGCACACACCCTGCGCTGGTACGAGCGCATCGGGCTGATGCCGCACATCGACCGCTCGCACACCGGCCAGCGCCGCTACAGCAACCGCGACCTCGACTGGCTCGACCTCGTCGGCAAGCTCCGCCTGACCGGCATGCCGGTCGCCGACATGGTCCGCTACGCCGAGTTGGTGCGCGAGGGCGACCACACCTACGGCGACCGTTTCGAACTCCTGGAGGCGACCCGACGGGACGTCCTGGCCAGGATCGCCGAACTGCACGACACCCTCGCCGTGCTCGACCGGAAGATCGCCTTCTACGGCGACGCCCACGCATTCGAGAAGGAGAAAGCCGGATGACCGACAGCACGATCCCGACGGACCGCCTGGGCACCGACGGCCCCGAGGTCGGCGTACAGGGGCTCGGCTGCATGGGCATGAGCTTCGCCTACGGCCCCGCGGACGCGAAGGCGTCGCGGGCCACCCTGGACCGGGCGCTGGAGCTCGGCGTGACCTTCTACGACACGGCGGACGTGTACGGCGTGGGGGAGAACGAGCGGTTCCTGTCGCCGTTCTTCAAGGCGCACCGCGACGAGGTCGTCATCGCCACCAAGTTCGCCATGTCCGTCCCGCCCGGCGAGCCCACCCGGCGCGTCATCCGCAACGACCGCCCGTACATCCGCCAGGCGGTCGAGGCGAGCCTCGAGCGACTCGACATCGACGTCATCGACCTCTACTACATGCACCGCCGTGACCCGGCCGTCCCCATCGAGGACACCGTCGGCGCGATGGCGGAGCTGGTCCGCGAGGGCAAGGTCAAGCACCTCGGGCTCAGCGAGGTCACCGGCGCGGAGCTGCGCGCCGCACACGCCGTGCACCCGATCACCGCCGTGCAGTCGGAGTGGTCGCTCTTCAGCCGTGACGTCGAGATCAGCCTGGTGGGCGCGGCCGTCGACCTGGGCGTGGCGGTCGTCCCGTACTCACCGCTGGGCCGAGGCTTCCTCACCGGCTCCTTCACCAACGCCGAACAGGACCTGACCGAGGGCGACTTCCGCCGCAACCAGCCCCGCTTCACCGGCGAGAACGCGGCCGCCAACGCCACACTCCTGGACCCGATCCGCACGGTGGCCGAAGCCCACGGCGCCTCCCTGGGCCAGATCGCCCTCGCCTGGGTCCAACAACGCGCCCAGGTCCACGGCCTCCCGGTGATCCCCATCCCAGGCACCACAAAGCCCACCCGAGTGGAGGAGAACACAGCGGCGACCCGCATCATCCTGACGGATGACGAGCTGACCCTCCTGGAGCCGATCGCGGGGAAGGTTGCGGGCGACCGCTACCCGGACATGACCTTCGCGTCGACGAGCCGGGAGTAGTAACTCCGTGGACTGCAGCGCCCCGTCAGGGGCGCGGGGAACTGCGCGAGCAACCCCCACCGGCCCGCAGTCAAAGCTCTGCCAGCAGCTCCGCTTTCTTCACGGCAAACTCGTCATCCGTCACCAACCCCGCCTGATGCAACTCCCCGAGGTGACGAATCCGCTCAGCAATATCCGCAGGGTCGCGCCGAGCAGCCGGAATCACAGCAGAGGGACGGGCCGAGCGAACCGCAGAAAGCACCGCCGCCGCGAACGGCAACGACTCATGGACCGGCCCGTACCCCAACCCGAACACCACAGCCGCGGGATCCTGATCAACAGGCAACGGCGGCGCAGCCCCCCGCAACAGCCGTAGATGCCCCTCAAAAACCTCGGGCGACCGCCACTCGACCCCGTTCAGGCCGGCGACCGGAAAGCTCTGGTCGCCGGCCTTCCACTTCGCGGACGACGCTCCCGTCCAGAACCACCGGAAGGACACCGTCTTCCCGTCGAAGGTCGCCTTCCCGTCGTACGCCTTGAACCGCAACGGCACCTCGGGCGCGGAAACCAGAAACCGCTCGGCAGGCCCATCGGCCCGCTTCAGCTGCGCACGCAACTCGTCGGCGTAGTACTCGGCGAGGGTCTCGCGCTCGGCGGGAAGCACCAGGCGATAGGGGTCGCAGGCTTCCTTCAGCTGACCGGCGGCGGCCTCCATCAGGGGGTCGGCCCCCGCCCGGGGTTCCGCGCGGAGCACGACCGTGCCGCGCTTGCCGGGGGCGAGCGTCACCGTCTCGATCGCCTCGAAGGGGATCCGGCGTTCGCCGAGCGCCTGGAACAGCTTGGGTGTTCGTATGCCCCGTTCGTAGCGGATGAGCACAGAGTCGGACTCGAACTCCCAGGCGGCATGAAATCCGGCCAGTACGTCACCCATGCGGCTCATCGTAGGCGGCACACGCTCCTCCGTCCCATCCCCGCGCAGACCGCACTTCCTGCTGTTTCTACGCGCGTCCGGCTCCTAGGTGCCGGACAGACCCTCCCGGCAGGTGTCGCCCTCGTGCGCGCATGTCACCGAGCGGTACGCGCCAACCCCGATGTCGGCGAAGTTGGTGAGGCTGTCCGTGCCCGTTACGAAATACCCGGTGTGGCCCTCGGCGTCCTTCGCGGACAGAACCCGCGCGCCGAACGCGTTCGACACCGGGTCCTCGCCGTGGCCGAGGCCGCCGACCTCCATGTACGGCACGTCCTGGATCCAGTCGTCGGCGTCCCGCATCGCCCATACCCGGGCAGTGGTGTGCAGGTGGGAGGCCTTCGAGGTCCGCATACCGGGGCTGCCGGCCACCGCTATGTCGGTCACCCGCGACGGCAGCGCGTGCGCGGCGACCCCGCACACCACCGAGCCGTAGCTGTGGCAGAACAGGGCGACCTGAGAGCGGCCGGGCAGCGCCCGCAGGAGCGCGTTCAGTCGTACGGCGCCGGCCTCGGCGCGCCCCGCGGTCGCGGAGTCGATGCCCAGGCCGCCGGGCGCGGTGTAGTCGGCCCAGGCGATGACGGCCGTCCGCGTGCTGGTGGTGTCCGTCGCGGACTTCGCCGTGTTCTCGGCCGCGTACAGGTTCTGGGCCATGCCGACCGGCGCCGAGTAGTTCTTGTTCGT
This sequence comes from Streptomyces xylophagus, assembly GCF_000716435.1. Lineage (GTDB taxonomy): Bacteria > Actinomycetota > Actinomycetes > Streptomycetales > Streptomycetaceae > Streptomyces > Streptomyces xylophagus. The sequence goes on along the minus strand of NZ_JNWO01000027.1, from coordinate 107,705 downwards.
CTTCTGGAAGGTCAGCAGGTCGGTGTCGACACCGGGGACGATGATCGACACGCGCTGCGCGGTGTCCAGGTCGCCGAAGACCTCGGCGATGCGGCCCGAGCCCTCGGGGTCGAAGGACAGGATGTGGCGGTCCCCGCTCATCAGCGCCTCGAAGCGGTGCATGAGACGGCCCGCCTCCTGCTTGCCGTAGGGCGTCAGGCGGCTGTCGTGCATGCGCTTCTTCTCGACCTTGCGGGCCTGGTCGAGGGCGATGTGGTTGGCGCGGTAGCGCAGCGAGACCGGGGCGCCGTTCATGTTGCCGACCGCGAGGGGATAGCGGTGCGCGAGGCGCGTGCGCTGCTGCGCGGTGAGCGAGGCGAAGAAACGGGCGAGCCGGCCGGCGGAGGTGTCCGCGTCGGGCAGCTCGCGCCCGTCTATATGGCCGTGCTCCCATGCGGACAAGGAGGCCTGGAGCGCCGTTTTCCCCGGGTGGCTGCGGACCGCCGTCCAGCCGGTGGTCGCCAGCATCACGAACACCACGGCCAGCGCGAGCAGTGCGCGCCAGGCGTTCAGCGTGGGGGAGGAGTCGAAGGAAGTCACTGGGAGGACACACTAGGAGAACAAGAGGGTCTCGCGTTAACCGAGTGACGGGGATCACGTTTCAGCGGTACGTGATGAGGAACTCAGTACGACTGACTCGCGCGCCAGTTCCCGGCGAGCGCCGGTCCGACCCCGTCCAGGTGGGCGGCCGTCAGCTCCCGCATCGCCTCGATGCTGAGGTCGTCCCCCGCGATCCACATCCGCTCCACCACCCGCATCACTCCGCCGAACACGGCCACGACCAGCCGCGGCCGATGATCCGTGTCCACGTCGAGCCCCTCACGCCCGGCGACGATCCGCGCCAGCTCCTCCTCCAGCTCCATCGAGCGTCGCAGATGCGCGGCGAGCAGCGCGGGCGTCGACTCGATCACCCGGTAGGTGCGCATGTGCAGCTCCAGCGGTACGACCTGCTGGATCGCCTCGTTGATGGTGTCCCAGCTCTCCAGCACGGCCCGGCGCAGCGCCTCCAGCGGGGCCTCGTGCGGCGGGCGGGCGCGGACGGCCTCGACGAAGTGGGTCTCCGTGAGCCGGGGCACGAAGAACGCGGCCTCCTCCTTGCTCGCGAAGTAACGGAAGAAGGTGCGCTGCGAGACGTCGACGACCTCGGCGATCTCGTCGACCGTGGTCTGTTCATAGCCCTTGGTCGTGAACAGCTCCAGGGCGGCGTGCAGCAGCGCGTCCCGCGTACGGGCCTTCTTGCGCTCGCGCAACGTCTCCATGCTGTTCTCCTCGTGATTGTTGACAGTGGCCGACATCTGAATCTGTTTGTCAACTGTCAGCGGCTGACATTAGCCTCGAACGCATGACTAGTCAGACCACCATCAGCGCGACGGGGCCGGGGGACAAGGCACCAGCCGCCCCGTCCGACCCGACGCCGCCGCAGGGGCTGCGCGGCCACCCGTGGTTCACCCTCATAACCGTCGCCGTCGGCGTCATGATGGTGGCCCTCGACGGCACCATCGTCGCCATCGCCAACCCGGCCATCCAGAAGGACCTCGGTGCCAGCTTCGCCGACGTCCAGTGGATCACCAACGGCTACTTCCTCGCCCTCGCGGTCTCCCTCATCACCGCCGGCAAGCTCGGTGACCGCTTCGGCCACCGCCAGACCTTCCTGATCGGCGTGAGCGGCTTCGCCCTCGCGTCCGGCGCCATCGGCCTCTCCCACAGCATCGCGTTCGTGGTCACCTTCCGCGTGCTCCAGGGCCTGTTCGGCGCGCTGCTGATGCCGGCCGCGCTCGGCCTGCTGCGGGCCACCTTCCCCGCCGAGAAGCTCAACATGGCCATCGGCCTGTGGGGCATGGTCATCGGCGCCTCCACCGCGGGCGGCCCGATCCTCGGCGGCGTCCTCGTCGAACACGTCAACTGGCAGTCGGTGTTCTTCATCAACGTGCCGGTCGGCGCCATCGCGCTGATCCTCGGCCTGCTGATCCTGCGCGACCACCGCGCGGAGAACGCCCCCCGCTCTTTCGACATCCTCGGCATCGTGCTGCTCTCCGGCGCGATGTTCTGCCTCGTCTGGGCCCTCATCAAGGCGCCCACCTGGGGCTGGGGCTCCGGCACGACCTGGACGTTCCTCGCCGTGTCCGTGCTGGGCTTCGCCCTGTTCGCCTTCTGGGAGCAGCGGGTGAAGGAACCCCTCATCCCCCTGGGCCTGTTCCGCTCGGTCCCGCTGTCCGCGGGCGTCGTGTTGATGGTCCTGATGGCGATCGCCTTCATGGGCGGCCTGTTCTTCGTGACGTTCTACCTCCAGAACGTGCACGGCATGAGCCCGATCGACGCCGGTCTCCACCTCCTCCCGCTCACCGGGATGATGATCGTCGGCTCCCCGCTCGCCGGCGCCGCGATCACCAAGCTCGGCCCCCGCATCCCGCTCGCCGGCGGCATGGCGGCCACCGCGATCGCCATGTTCGGCATGTCCACCCTCACCTCGGACACCGGCAGCGCCGTCATGTCGATCTGGTTCGCCCTGCTGGGCCTGGGCCTCGCCCCCGTGATGGTCGGCGCCACCGAGGTCATCGTGGGCAACGCCCCCATGGAGCTCTCCGGCGTCGCCGGTGGTCTCCAGCAGGCCGCGATGCAGATCGGCGGCAGCCTCGGTACGGCCGTCCTCGGCGCCGTCATGGCCTCCCGCGTCGACAGCGACCTGGCCGGCAACTGGACGGACGCGGGCCTGCCCAAGCTCACCCAGCCCCAGCTCGACGCGGCCGCCGAGGCGGTCCAGGTCGGCGTGGCCCCGATCGCCCCGAACACCCCGGAGGCCATCGCCGCGAAGATCACGACGGTCGCCCACGACACGTTCATCTCCGGCATGAGCCTCGCCTGCCTCGTCGCCGCCGGCGTCGCGGTGGTCGCGGTGTTCGTCGCACTCCTCACCAAGCGCGGCGAGAACGCGGAGGCGGGCGCGGGCGCCGCGCACATCTGACGGCCATGCACATCTGACCCTGATTCAGGGCGAGTTCGCCTATCAGGGTGACTGCGCTAAAGATTCCTGGCGCCCGGTACGCGCCGCAGGTCACAGTGGGTCAAGTCCTCCGCAGGGCAGGGAGGACGAGTGGTCTGCGGCGCGCTGCCGGAGGGGGGCAGCGCGCAAGCAGGCTTTTTTCTTGCGTACGCGGGTATCCGATCGTCGTAACCGAAATTGGCCGCACCAGCTGAACCGGCCGAACTGGCATGGACGCCCAGGGAGTTGACGATGACGGGCTTCGGCAACGGAACGCGCAGGAACCCCCGCTCGCGTGGCCGCATGGGGCAACGGAACGGGCCGGACCGCGCGACCCTCGCCATCGTCGGACTGGTCTGCGCGATCGCGGGCTTCTTCCTGGCGGGGAACCTGGGGATCGTCCTCGGCCCGATCGCGGTGATCTGCGGCTGGCTGGCCATGGGCCGCAGGTGGACGGGCTCACGCCGGGTGATGGCGTTGGTGGCCCTCGTCCTGGGCGCGATCGACACGGTGGCGGCGGTGCTATGGACGTTCTTCTGAACCGCGGCTGACCAGGCTCGGCGCCCCCGACAGGGCGGCCACCTCCGCCCGCAGCGCCCGCACCTCCGCCGTCAGCGCCTCGATCGCCTGCGTCTGGCGCCGCTCCTCCACGTCGTCCTTCTCGAACCGGGCGATGAACCACGTGGCGATGTTCGCGGTGACGACACCGAGCAGCGCGATGCCGGACAGCATCAGCCCGACGGCGATCATCCGCCCGAGCCCGGTGGTCGGCGCGTGGTCCCCGTACCCCACCGTCGTCATCGTGGTGAACGACCACCACACGGCGTCACCCAGCGTCCGGATGTTCCCGTTGGGCGAGTCCCGTTCGACGGAGAGCACCGCGAGCGAGCCGAACATCAGCAGCCCGATCACCGCGCCGGCGACATAGGTCGTCAGCTGGATCTGCGAGGCCATCCGGGCGCGCCGCCCGACGAGTATCAGCGTCGACACCATGCGCAGCAGCCGCAGCGGCTGGAGTATCGGCAGCACGACCGCGCACAGATCCATCCAGTGCGTCCGCACGAACCGCCGCCGGTCCCGCGACATCGCGAGCCGCATCAGATAGTCGACGGCGAACGCCGCCCACACCACCCACTCGACCGCCGTGCACACCGCCGTCAGTGAATGCCCGGCGGTGGTGTCCACGATCGGCACGGCATAGGCAACGGCAAACCCAACGGCGAGCGCCAACAACGGCCGCTGAGTCCGCTGCTCCCAACGGACTTGCGCCGACAGTTCGTTCATGCCCGCATGGTAGGGCGCTTAAAGGCGCCCCGAAGGGGCCGCCTTTAAGGGGCGCGGGGAACTGCGCGACCAGCCCCCACGCACCCGCACCCGAAAAACGACTATGCGTCCCCGCCAGCCGCACCCGGATCAGCCGAAGCGACATCCAGCAACTGATACCGATCGATCGCCTGCTTCAACACAGACCGATCAACCTTCCCCTCCCGAGCCAGTTCCGTCAGCACAGCCACCACAATCGACTGCGCGTCAATGTGGAAGAACCGCCGAGCAGCCCCCCGAGTGTCCGCGAACCCGAACCCATCGGCCCCCAACGACTGATAAGTCCCCGGCACCCACCGAGAAATCTGGTCAGGAACCGACCGCATCCAGTCGGAAACAGCCACGAACGGCCCCTCCGCCCCGCTCAACTTCCGCGTGACATAAGGAACCTGCTGCTCCTCCTCGGGATGCAGCAAGTTGTGCCGCTCCACCTCGACCGCCTCGCGCCGCAGTTCGTTCCAGGAGGTCGCGGACCACACATCGGCCCGCACATTCCACTCCTCGGCGAGAATCCGCTGCGCCTCGATCGCCCACGGCACAGCGACACCCGACGCCATGATCTGCGCCGGAACCGTCCCCGCCGCGCCCCGACTGATGCGGTGGACGCCCTTGAGGATGCCCTCGACGTCGACGTCCGCGGGCTCGGCCGGGTGCTGGATCGGCTCGTTGTAGACGGTGAGGTAGTAGAAGACGTCCTCCCCGTGCGGGTGTTCCGCGTCCGAGCCGTACATCCGCCGCAGCCCGTCCTGCACGATGTACGCGATCTCGTACGAGTACGCCGGGTCGTAGGCGACACAGCCCGGGTTGGTGGACGCCAGCAACTGCGAGTGTCCGTCCGCGTGTTGGAGACCCTCACCGGTCAGAGTCGTACGTCCGGCGGTCGCGCCCAGGACGAATCCGCGCGCCAACTGGTCGGCCATCTGCCAGAACTGGTCACCGGTGCGCTGGAAACCGAACATCGAGTAGAAGACGTAGACCGGGATGAGCGGTTCGCCGTGCGTCGCGTACGCCGAACCCGCCGCGATCAGCGAAGCGGTACAGCCCGCCTCGGAGATGCCGTCGTGCAGCATCTGCCCGGTCGGCGACTCCTTGTACGCGAGCAGCAGTTCGCGGTCCACCGACTCGTACTGCTGGCCCAGCGGGTTGTAGATCTTCGCGCTCGGGAAGAACGAGTCCATGCCGAACGTGCGGTACTCGTCCGGCGCGATCAGCACGAACCGCCTGCCGATCTCCTTGTCCCGCATGAGGTCCTTGAGCAGCCGTACGAACGCCATGGTCGTGGCGATCGACTGCTGACCGGAACCCTTCTTCACACTCGCGTACGTCTTGTCCTCCGGCAGGACCAGCGGCTTCGAGCGGACGACACGCGTCGGGACGTAGCCGCCCAGCGCGTTGCGCCGGTCGTGCATGTACTGGATCTCCTCCGAGTTCCGGCCCGGGTGGAAGTACGGCGGCGCGCCGGACTCCAGCTCCTGGTCGGTGATCGGGAGGTGCAGCCGGTCGCGGAAGCCCTTGAGGTCGGCGACCGTCAGCTTCTTCATCTGGTGCGTGGCGTTGCGGCCCTCGAAGTTGGGGCCCAGCGTCCAGCCCTTGACCGTCTGGGCGAGGACGACGGTCGGCTGGCCCTGGTGCTGCTTGGCCGCCTCGAAGGCCGCGTACACCTTCTTGTGGTCGTGCCCGCCGCGTCCCAGGTGCAGGATCTGGTCGTCGGTCATGTTCTCGACCATCGCGCGCAGCCGGTGGTCGTGCCCGAAGAAGTGCTCGCGGATGTACGCGCCGGTCTCCGTGGCGTACGTCTGGAACTGGCCGTCCGGCGTGGTGTTGAGCTGGTTGACCAGCACGCCGTCGCGGTCCTGGGCCAGCAGCGGGTCCCAGGTGCGGTCCCAGACCAGCTTGATGACGTTCCAGCCGGCGCCCCGGAACTGCGACTCCAGCTCCTGGATGATCTTGCCGTTGCCGCGCACCGGCCCGTCGAGCCGCTGGAGGTTGCAGTTGACGACGAAGGTCAGGTTGTCCAGACCCTCGCGCGCCGCGATCGACAGCTGGCCGAGCGACTCCGGCTCGTCCATCTCGCCGTCCCCGAGGAACGCCCACACGTGCGACCTGGAGGTGTCCGCGATGCCGCGCGCCTCCATGTAGCGGTTCATCCGCGCCTGGAAGATCGCGCCGAGCGGGCCGAGGCCCATGGACACGGTCGGGAACTCCCAGAAGTCCGGCATCGACCGCGGGTGCGGATACGAGGACAGCCCGTACGGCGCCTTCGACTTCTCCTGGCGGAACGCGTCGAGCTGCTGCTCGCTGAGCCGGTCCAGGAGGAACGCGCGGGCGTAGATGCCCGGCGAGGCGTGCCCCTGGAAGAAGATCTGGTCGCCGCCGTCGCCCTGGTCCTTGCCCCGGAAGAAGTGGTTGAAGCCCACGTCGTAGAGCGAGGCGGAGGACGCGAAGGTGGCGATGTGGCCGCCGACCCCGATACCGGGACGCTGGGCCCTGGACACCATCACCGCGGCGTTCCAGCGGGTGGCGTTCAGGATGCGGCGCTCGATCTCCTCGTTGCCGGGGAAGAACGGCTCGTCCTTGGTGGCGATGGTGTTGACGTAGTCCGTGCTGCGCATCTCGGGCACGGCCACGCGCTTCTCGCGGGCCCGCTCGATCAGCCGGAGCATCAGATAGCGGGCCCGCTCACGGCCGCGCTGGTCCACGGCGGCGTCGAGCGAGTCGAGCCACTCCTGGGTCTCTTCGGGATCGAAGTCAGGAACCTGACTCGGAAGGCCGCCAATGATGATCGGATTGCGATCGGATCCGGAAGCCACGCTGTTCCTTACCTGTCAGAGGGAGCTGGGTGAGGGGGCTGCACCGTTCCCCATGGTCTACCGCAGGGCGGCAATCGTCATCTCTACCGTGAGGTAACCGTGACTCGTTTAGCAAAGCCATTCGAGTCGCGTACCCTCGGAGGGTTCTCAAACGTGCAAACCGGGCAGAACGCTGTGGTGTACGTCACCGGCGGCCGCGATAGCGTGCCTGGAGTTGCGGCGACACGGCCAGGATCGTCACCGTTTCGGCGTTCCGAATCGCCGGGTACTTGCGCGATCCGGCCCGTCCGTGTGGACTACGGCCAATGCTTCGCGCACGCGCGTGGCTGGACATTCATCAAGACATGATCAGGAGGCAACCCGTGAGCGCGACCGCGGACCACGCGGAGGAGCGGACGAACCCTGCCGTCAGGCTGGGGTTCCAGCCCGAGCAGGTGGTCCAGGAGATCGGCTACGACGACGACGTAGACCAGGAACTCCGCGAGGCCATTGAAGAAGTCATCGGCAGCGACCTGGTGGACGAGGACTACGACGACGTCGCCGATGCCGTGGTGCTGTGGTTCCGCGACGAGGACGGCGACCTGACCGACGTGCTGGTGGACGCCATCTCGTACGTCGAGGAGGGCGGCTCGATCCTGCTGCTGACGCCGAAGACCGGCCGTGACGGCTACGTCGAGCCCAGCGACATCTCGGAAGCCGCCACGACCGCGGGCCTTTCCGCGGCCAAGAGCGTCAGCGTGGGCAAGGACTGGAGTGGCAGCCGGCTGGTGACGCCCAAGGCAGCCAAGTCCAAGAGGTAGTCCACGGAGGTACCTCGATCGTCGAATCACCGGACGGGCTGGCCACGCCAGCCCGTCCGTCCGCATGCGGTGATCGCTGCGTAGGGTGGTCGCAGGGTGGTCTCACCCGAACAGCCCCACCGAAGGGATTCAGGACGAATGGCGATCCAGGTCGGCGAAAAGGCCCCCGATTTCGAGCTCAAGGACAACCACGGCGCCACCGTGAAGCTCTCCGACTTCCGGGGCGAGAAGAACGTGGTGCTGCTCTTCTACCCCTTCGCCTTCACCGGCGTCTGCACCGGCGAACTGTGCTCCCTGCGCGACAACCTGCCGCAGTTCACCGACCGCGACACCCAACTCCTCGCGGTCTCGAACGACTCCATCCACACCCTGCGCGTCTTCGCCGAGCAGGAGGGCCTGGAGTACCCGCTGCTCTCCGACTTCTGGCCGCACGGCAACACTTCGCGCGCGTACGGCGTCTTCGACGAGGACAAGGGTTGCGCCGTGCGCGGAACCTTCATCATCGACAAGGAGGGCGTCGTGCGCTGGACCGTGGTCAACGGCCTGCCGGACGCGCGCGACCTGGGCGAGTACGTGAAGGCGCTCGACACCCTCTGATTGTTAGGTTCCAGGGCCTGCGAGGGTCGGGAACCCGTCACTAGGATCGAGACGTTGATCCGATACCGACGCACTACGGGGCATCCCCGCCCCTGGACACCAATGGAGGACTCGTGGGAGTCAGCCTCAGCAAGGGCGGCAACGTTTCACTGACCAAGGAGGCCCCGGGCCTGACCGCGGTCATCGTCGGTCTGGGGTGGGACGTCCGCACCACCACCGGTACCGACTTCGACCTCGACGCCAGCGCACTGCTGCTGAACAGCGCGGGCAAGGTCGCGAGCGACGCCAACTTCGTCTTCTTCAACAACCTCAAGAGCCCCGACGGCTCCGTCGAGCACACCGGTGACAACACCACCGGTGAGGGCGAGGGCGACGACGAGGCGATCAAGGTGAACCTCGCGGCGGTCCCGGCCGACGTCGACAAGATCACCTTCCCGGTCTCGATCTACGACGCCGAGAACCGCCAGCAGTCCTTCGGCCAGGTCCGCAACGCGTTCATCCGCGTGGTGAACCAGGCGGGCGGCGCCGAGATCGCCCGCTACGACCTCTCCGAGGACGCCTCGACCGAGACGGCCATGGTCTTCGGCGAGCTGTACCGCAACGGCGCGGAGTGGAAGTTCCGCGCCATCGGCCAGGGCTACGCCTCGGGCCTGCGCGGCATCGCCCAGGACTTCGGCGTCAACGTCTGACGTACGAAGTCCGACGTACGGACATCTGCCGTACGACAGCTTCACCGCCCGGCGCCGCACGGTTCGCGTGCGGCGCCCGGGGGGTCCCCCGCTGGGGGAGCGCACGACAACCAAAGAAGCATCGCCTCGGGGAGGACCAGCACTATGGGCGTCACGCTCGCCAAGGGGGGCAATGTCTCCCTGTCCAAGGCCGCACCGAACCTCACGAACGTACTGATCGGGCTCGGCTGGGACGCGCGTTCCACCACCGGAGCCGACTTCGACCTCGACGCCAGCGCACTGCTGCTGAACAGCGGCGGCCGGGTGCTCGGGGACGAGTGGTTCGTCTTCTACAACCAGCTCAAGAGCCCGGAAGGCTCGGTGGAGCACACCGGCGACAACCTCACAGGTGAGGGCGAGGGCGACGACGAGTCGATCCTGGTCGACCTCCTGAAGGTGCCGGCCAACTGCGACAAGATCACCTTCCCGGTCTCCATCCACGACGCCGACAACCGCGGCCAGACCTTCGGACAGGTCAGCAACGCGTTCATCCGCGTCGTCAACCAGGCCGACGGCCAGGAGCTGGCCCGCTACGACCTCTCCGAGGACGCCTCCACCGAGACGGCCATGATCTTCGGCGAGCTCTACCGCTACCAGGGCGAGTGGAAGTTCAGGGCGGTCGGTCAGGGGTACGCGTCCGGACTGCGGGGCATCGCGATGGACTTCGGGGTCAACGTCTCGTAAAGGGCGCTGGTCCCGCCCGGCTGTCCCGGCCGGGGGAGTCTCCCTCTAGACTCTGTGCTCGAAGTCAAATTTTAAGTAAAGCCGAGTACGGCGCGGGGGAGCAACGCGGTGGTCAACGCCGGGATCCTGAAGAAGATGTCCGCCTTCTGGCAGAAGATCTTCCTCACGGTGGGCGTCCTGATCGCCGTCTTCGGCATGCGGCTGGTGTTCCCTGTCGTGATCGTCGCCGTCACCGCCAAGATCGGCCCGATCGACGCGGTCGACCTCGCGCTCAACAACAAGGACCACTACCAGCAGCTGGTCACCGACGCCCACCCGGCGATCGCGGCCTTCGGCGGCATGTTCCTGCTGATGATCTTCCTCGACTTCATCTTCGAGGACCGTGACATCCAGTGGCTGCGCTGGATCGAGCGCCCGCTCGCCAAGCTCGGCAAGGTCGACATGCTGTCGGTCTGCATTGCCCTGATCGTCCTGCTGATCACCTCCTTCACCTTCGCGGCCCACGCCCACCAGCACGGTGGCGCCCACGCCGACAAGGCGCAGACGGTCCTGATCGCCGGTATCTCCGGACTGATCACGTACATGATCGTCGGCGGACTCTCCGGCTACTTCGAGGACAAGCTCGAGGAAGAAGAGGAGCGGGAGCACGAGGAGGAGGAAGAGGCCGCGCGCACCGGCAAGCAGCGCTCGGCGGTCGTCCTCGCCGGCCAGGCGGCGTTCTTCATGTTCCTGTACCTGGAAGTCCTGGACGCGTCCTTCTCCTTCGACGGCGTGATCGGCGCCTTCGCCATCACCAACGACATCGTCCTCATGGCCCTGGGCCTGGGCATCGGCGCGATGTACGTCCGCTCGCTGACGGTCTACCTGGTCCGCCAGGGCACCCTCGACGACTACGTCTACCTGGAGCACGGCGCCCACTACGCGATCGGCGCCCTGGCCGTGATCCTCATGGTCACCATCCAGTACCAGATCAACGAGGTCATCACCGGCCTCGTAGGCGTCATCCTGATCGGCTGGTCCTTCTGGTCCTCGGTCCGCAGGAACAAGGCCCTGGCGGAAGCCGAGGGAAAAGCAGGCTCGGACGAGAAGACTGAGGTCTCGTCCGGGGTGTGACAAGCTCCCTGGTAAGGGAACGCTCTGTTCGGGGCGGCAGACAGAGGACATGCCCTCGGTCCGCCGCCCCGACAGCTTTGTCGTGAGTCATGTGGACGTGGGGGCGGGAATGGGCTTCTTCGACGGAATCTGGCGGCGCGAGATCGACTTCGACTCGGGCAGCGCCGCCAGCAACGCGATCGAACTGACCAAACGGCACCACCAGGTCTCGCTCACCAAACAGGGCGCGGCCACCGGCAACCTGCGCGTCAACCTCACCTGGCGGATGCGGACCTCCGACATCGGCGGCCTCCAGCGGGAAAGCCTGCTCCGGCACCCCTTCAAGGCCCTCAAGCCCCCCGAGGTCATGGGCCACAGCCAGAGCATGGTCAACGTCGACCTCGACCTCGGCTGCCTCTACGAGCTCATGGACGGCACCAAGGGCGTCGTCCAGCCCCTCGGCGGCCTCCTCGGCGACGTCAACTCACCGCCGTACGTGAAACTCAGCGGCGACGACCGCTTCGGCTCCGCGTCCGGCGAGACGATGTACGTCAACCTCGACCACCGCGACCAGATCAAGCGCCTCCTGGTCTTCGTCTACATCTACGACCAGACCCCGGCCTTCGACCGCACCCACGCGATCGTCACCCTCTACCCCAGCAACGGCCCCCGCATCGAGATAGGCCTGGACGAACGCCACCCCCAGGCCCGCTCCTGCGCGGTAGTGATGATCGAGAACGTCAAGGGCGAGCTGGTAGTCCGCCGAGAGGTCAAGTTCGTCTACGGCTTCCAGGCAGAACTGGACAGGCTGTATGGGTGGGGACTGCAGTGGGGGCGGGGCTACAAAACAAAGGTCGAGCGATAGTTTTTTAGGGGCGCGGGGAACTGCGCGACAAGCCCCCACCGGCTCGCACCGAACGAACTACCGACCCCACGTCAGATGAACTGCGGCCCCTGCGGAGGCAACCGAAAATCCGGATCCGGCGCGGCAGCCACAGGCACCGGTTGCGGATACCCATACGTCCCGGCGGCAGCCGCCTGCGGATACCCGTACGCCGGCTGAGTCGCAGGCTCCTGCGGATACCCGTACCCGGACTGCACAGGAACCGCCGGAGGCAACTGCACAGGAACCGCCGGAACCGCCGGAGGCAACGGCTGGGCAACCTCGGAAGTCGCGGGCGCAGACGTCTCCGACTCGTCCACCGTGATACCGAAGTCCATGGCCAGCCCACGCAGCCCGTTCGAATACCCCTCGCCGAGCGCCCGGAACTTCCACCCCTCACCGCGCCGGTACAACTCGCCGCAGATCAGCGCGGTCTCCTCACCGGTCTCCGGCTTGATGTCGAAATACAGCAGCGGCTCACCCTCGGCGACGGCCGCGTCGTACAGCAGGATGCGCAGGCCCTTTACGCGGTCGAAGGTGACCTCGTCCGCCGAAGCGACCACGAGAATCCGGCTGACTTCGGGCTCGACACCGGCGAGATCTGTCTGGATCGTGTCGGTGGGGCCCTCCGCGACACGCTTCTTGCCGAGCCACCAGACCTTCCCGGAGGGGTGTCGGGGCTGGTTGTAGAAGACGAAGTCCTCGTCGGAACGCACCTGACCGGCGGGGCCGAGGAGCAGAGCCGAGGCATCCACGTCCGGGACCCCCTGCCCGGGCGTCCAGCGCAGCACGGCACGTACCGTGGTGGCCTCCAGCGGGACGTTCGACCCCTTCAGCATCGCGTGCGTCATGCGGTCATCCTGCCCTCTCGGTCCTGGTCACGACAACGTGGGGGTTCGGACACCGACACGGCCGAGTTACCTGAAGTTCATGCCCGGCGGGAACTCCTGACATGGATTTGTACGTACTATTACCGGCCACCTATCGAAAATATTCACGGACCACATCGTCACCACGGGGGAGCTTTATGCGTCATTTCGGGCACATTGCCCCTGAGGTACGGCAGCGTCTCTTCTTCCAGGAGCCGTGCGAGTTCGACGCGGACTCACCGGCCCGGCTGCTCGCCGCGGCCCTGGGCGCGACGCTCTACAGCCCTGCCACCCGGCCCCGGCTCGCCGACGACATCGTCAAGCTGGCGGCGCGCGGTGTCGTGTCGATGGTGCTGTGCCTGGAGGACTCGATCGGCGACGAGGACGTACCGGCCGCCGAGGAGAACCTGGTCCAGCAGTTCACCGAGCTGGCCGCCCGCCCGGACACCGAGCTCCCACTGCTGTTCATCCGGGTCCGCGTGCCCGAACAGATCCCCGATCTCGTACGCCGCATGGGCCCGGCCGTAAAGCTCCTCTCGGGCTTCGTGATGCCCAAGTTCACCGAGGAGAGCGGCACACCCTTCCTGGAGGCGCTGGCCGCCGCGGAGGCGGCGAGCGGCCACCGGCTGTTCGGCATGCCGGTCCTGGAGTCGCCCGAGCTGCTCTACCGCGAGTCGCGCGTCGAGACCCTGGAGGGCATCTCCCGCGCGGTCGACAAGTACCGCGACCGCGTCCTCGCCCTGCGCTTGGGCGTGACGGACTTCTGCTCCTCCTACGGCCTGCGCCGCGCCTCGGACATGACGGCCTACGACGTCCAGATCGTCGCCAGCGTGATCGCCGACGTGGTGAACATGCTGGGCCGCGCCGACGGCACCGGCTTCACGGTGACCGGCCCGGTGTGGGAGTACTTCCGGGTCCAGGAGCGCATGTTCAAGCCGCAGCTGCGCCGCAGCCCCTTCCTGGAGGGCCAGGCCGAGGAGCTGCGCGAGGCGCTGATCGAGCACGCCATGGACGGACTGCTGCGCGAGATCGCCCTCGACCAGGCCAACGGGCTGATGGGCAAGACCTGCATCCACCCCACCCACGTGCTGCCCGTGCACGCGCTGTCCGTGGTCAGCCACGAGGAGTTCTGCGACGCGCAGGACATCCTGCGGCCCGAGCGGGGCGGCGGGGGCGTGCTGCGCTCGGCGTACACGAACAAGATGAACGAGGTGAAGCCGCACCGCGCCTGGGCCGAGCGGACCATGCTGCGCGCCGAGATCTTCGGCGTCGCACGCGAGGACGTCGGCTTCGTGGAGCTGCTCGCCGCCGGAATCCCCGGCTGAATCGCAAGGGACGTATGAACAAGGCAGTGAACGACGGGGTCTGGTCGGGCAGTTGGGTCGCGGAGCGACTCGGCGTCGAACTCCTCGGCGACACCGAACTGACCGACCTGCTGGGGCTCGCCTTGCGGCGCAACCCAAAGCGGGCCCACCTGCTGGTGTCGAACGTGCTCGGCAAGCACGTCCCCCAGTCCCCGTCGATCGTCTACGGCTACGGCTTCACCCTGGGCCGCAGAGTCCGCGACCTCCTGGGCCCCGACGAGTCCGCTCGTGCAGTGGTCCTCGGCTACGCGGAAACCGCCACGGGTCTGGGCCACGCGGTCGCCGACGGCATCGCCGTCGCCCCCTACCTCCACTCCACCCGCCGCCCCGTCCCCGGCGTGGCCACGGCGGGCGGCTTCGAGGAGTCCCACTCCCACGCGACGTCCCACCTGCTCCTCCCGGAGAACCCCGAACTCCTGGCCGGCGAGGGCCCGTTGGTCCTGGTGGACGACGAGTTCTCCACCGGCAACACGGTCCTCAACACCATCCGCGACCTGCACGAGCGCTATCCGCGGGACCGGTATGTGGTGGTCGCCCTGGTGGACATGCGTTCCCCTGCCGACGCGGGCCGTCTGGACGAGTTCGCGGCGGAGATAGGCGCGAGGGTGGACCTGGTGGCGGCGGCGTCGGGCACGGTGCGCTTGCCGGAGGGGGTGCTGGAGAAGGGGCAGGAGTTGGTGGCGAGGTACGAGACAGGTCGTGATTCGTCTGCAGCGCCGTCGGGGCTGGTCGCGCAGTTCCCCGCGCCCCTGAAAGACGAGGGCATCGCAGTCGACCCGAGCCTTGAAACTGCCCCGAACCCCCACCCCCTAGGGGCGCGGGGAACTGCGCGACCAGCCCCCACCGCCCCGCACTCGACCCACAACCGAACCACCCGAGTCGAACTCCGCTGGCCCCGAAACCTCCCCGACGGCGGACGCCACGGCTTCACCCCCCACCACCGAATACGCCTCGAAGCCGCCCTCCCCGCAATGGCCGCCCGCCTCGCCGAAGCCCTCCCCTCAAAAGCGCACCGCGTGCATATCCTCGGCTTCGAAGAGCTGATGTACGCCCCGCTGAGACTCGCCCGCGAGCTGGAGCAGGTAGTAGACGCCGACGTCACCTACTCGACCACCACCCGCTCACCCGTCCTCGCGGTGGACGACCCCGGTTACGCGATCCGCACCCGCCTCACCTTCCCGGCCCACGACAACCCCGCAGACGGCCCGGGCGACCGCTACGCCTACAACATCGCCGGCGCCGGCTTCGACGCGGTGGTCGCGGTCGTCGACTCCCGCGGGGACACTCCCGAACTGCGCGGCCTGCTGGAGCAGTTGGCCGCGCACACCCCGCACGTCGTCCTCGCGGTGATCCCCTCGTACGTCCCCGAAAGGCCCCCCATGCTCCCCGAGCCCCTCCGCGGCCCCGCCTTCTCCTCGTACGCGCCGGAAGAGGTCGGCTGGCTGCTCCAGGACCTCTCGGACGTGACGCTGGAGGCGCCGACCGAGGAGCGCGAGGAGGCGATCCAGAGCGGTGGGGCGCACTACGCGGAGTCGTTGCCGGTGGAGTACCAGCCGAGCGAGCAGTACCAGGAGCTGTTCCACACCGCGCTGGACGAGGCCGCCGGACGTCTCGCGCTGGCGGTGGGGGCGGTCACCGAACTCGTCCTCGCCGAGCGTTCACCGCACCCCGTGCTCGTCTCCCTCGCCCGCGCCGGCACCCCCGTCGGCGTCCTGATGCGCCGCTGGGCCCAGTACCGGCACGGTCTCGACCTGCCGCACTACGCCGTGTCGATCGTGCGCGGTCGCGGTATCGACGCCAACGCGCTGCGCTATCTCGCCGCCCACCACGACCCCGCCGACGTCGTGTTCGTCGACGGCTGGACCGGCAAGGGCGCCATCACCCGCGAACTCGCCGACGCCATCAAGGAGTTCGAGGAGTCCGACGGCATCACCGGCTTCGACCCGGAGATCGCGGTACTGGCCGACCCCGGCTCCTGCGTGAAGACGTACGGCACCCGTGAGGACTTCCTCATCCCCTCCGCCTGCCTCAACTCGACGGTGTCGGGGCTGATTTCGCGTACGGTCCTGCGCTCCGACCTGGTCGGCCCGCACGACTTCCACGGCGCGAAGTTCTACCGCGAACTCGCCGGCGCGGACGTCTCGGTGGACTTCCTGGACGCCGTGGCCGCCCGCTTCCCGGAGGTCTCGGACGCGGTGACCGTCCTCGCCAAGGAACTGCTGGCCGCCGACCGCACCCCAACCTGGGAGGGCTGGGCGGCAGTTGAGCGGATCAGCGAGGAGTACGGCATCCATGACGTGAACCTCGTCAAGCCCGGCGTCGGCGAGACCACCAGGGTGCTGCTGCGCCGGGTGCCCTGGAAGATCCTCGCGCGGGCCGGTGCGGGTGCCGACCTCGACCACGTCAGACTGCTCGCCGAACAGAGAGGCGTACCCGTCGAGGAGGTCGCCGAACTGCCGTACACCTGCGTGGGGTTGATCCACCCCAAGTACACGCGCGGCGCGACCGGTGCCGACGGCAAGGCGGTGGCGGTCTGATGCCGGTACTCGTCGCGAGCGACCTCGACCGTACGCTCATCTACTCCTCGGCCGCCCTCGCCCTGACCATGCCGGACGCGCGGGCGCCCCGGCTGCTCTGTGTCGAGGTGCACGAGAGCAGGCCGCTGTCCTTCATGACGGAGACGGCGGCCGGACTCCTCACCGAACTCGGTGACGCGGCCGTGTTCGTCCCCACGACCACCCGCACCCGCAAGCAGTACCAGCGCATCAGCCTGCCCGGCCCGGAACCGAAGTACGCGATCTGCGCCAACGGCGGCCACCTCCTCGTCGACGGCGCGACCGACGAGGACTGGCACGCCGCAGTACAGGCGAAGCTGGCCGCCGAGTGCGCCCCGCTGGAGGAGGTCCGGGACCATCTCGCGGCCTCCGCCGACCCGGCCTGGGTACGCAAGCACCGCATCGCCGAGGACCTCTTCGCCTACCTCGTCGTAGAGCGCGAACTACTCCCCGAGGAGTGGGTGAAGGAGCTCGCGGTCTGGGCGGAGAACCGCGGCTGGACGGTGTCGTTGCAGGGCCGCAAGATCTACGCCGTACCGAAGCCCCTCACCAAGAGCGCGGCCATGCGCGAGGTGGCCCACCGCACCGGCGCCACCCTGACCCTGGCTGCGGGAGACTCCCTCCTGGACGCCGACCTACTGCTCGCCGCCGACAAGGGCTGGCGCCCGGGCCACGGCGAACTGGCAGACGAGGCGTGGACGGCCCCACAGGTCACGGCCCTACCTGAGCGGGGAGTACTGGCGGGCGAGCGCATCCTCCGGGAGTTGTTGAAAGTGACGCGAACCCCAACCCCCTAGGGGCGCGGGGAACTGCGCGACCAGCCACAGCGCACCCGCACCCAACAACGCACAGGGCATGCCTAGCCGCAGCACCCGCCACCGCAACACCCGCCCCCGCCGCCAGCTGCTCCGGTCGCGGGGGCAGCGGACGTACCCCCCACCGCCACGGCAGACAGCAACTTCACCGTGTCGTCATGCCCGGAGGGGCACGCAGCCGGCGCGGAGGACTCCGCCATGGGGCGGCTGACTTCGAAGGTGTCTCCGCACGTGCGGCAGCGGTACTCGTAGCGAGGCATGAGGACAGGCTAACGGGAGTGACGGGCACGGCATGCGGCCGCTCAGGACCAGCCCATGGGGCGTCTTTGCCCGAACATGACCTGATGGCGATTCGCCCTTGGTGTCGAGCGTGCATTTGTGACCCTGTGCGACCGAATACTTTGGATTTTGTTTCCATCCGAGTGCGCATATGAGTTTAGCGCTCAGTTTTCGTCATAATTGCTCGGCTTTGGCGGCCTGAAATAGGTCTAGACCGTAAAGTTTCCGGCGGGTATCTCTTGTGTGATCATGGGCGCCGCCTGCGCCCTGACATACCTGAGGAGTCCCGTGAGGACCAGTCGCACAGGCCATTTCCGAAGAAGCGCAAGCCATTTCCGAAGAAGACCGAACGGCGGACCCCTGTCCGTCTCCCCTCGGCAGCTGGCAACGGCAACGACACTGGCACTGTTACTCGTCGCCGAAGCGGCCGTAACGCTCTCGACCACTGGTCAAGCCTTCGCCGTGTCCACCCAGAAGGCGCGCACCCCCTCGGCGGCGAAGCCCCGCCCCGCCACCACCGGGCCGCTCTCGGCTCCTGACGCGGCGTCGGCATTCGCCACGGCGCGACTGCGGAAACGCAAGGTCGAGATTCTCGACCAGCTCACGGACAAGACCACAACCTGGGCAAACCCGAACGGCTCGCTGACCACCCGGTCGTATGCGGCGCCGATCCGCTTCAAGCGGGCCGGGAAATGGGTTGATGTCGATACAACCCTGCATATGAATGCCGATGGCGCCGTGACGCCCAAGGCCCAGCCGAATGGCCTGGTTCTCGCGCCCGGTGGCAAGAATGCCGTGCTCGCCGGCATGGGATCGGGCAAGCATCGGGTAGCGGTCGGCTGGAAGGGCACGCTTCCCAAGCCGTCCCTCAAGGGCACCACCGCCACCTACGCGAACGTCACACCGGGCGCGGACGTGACCGTAGAGGCGACCCGGACCGGCTTCGAGGAGAACGTGATCCTCAAGTCGCGCCCCAAGGCCGGTTACACGGTGACCATTCCCGTCTCCGCGAAGGGGCTGACGGCCAAGCAGCTCAAGAACGGCTCGATCACCTTCACCGATGCCCACCACAAGGTCGTCGGCACCATACCGGCGCCGATGATGTGGGACGCGCAGGTCGACGTCAGATCCCTGGAGCACCCCAACCGCGCCCGGCTGAAGATGACGATGTCCCAGTCCGGTGACACCGTGAATCTCACCCTGACCCCGGACGCGAAGTTCCTGGCCGACCCCAACACGCAGTACCCGGTCACGGTGGACCCCTCCACGAGTCTTTCGCCCCTGCTGGACACGTGGGTGGAGAACACCGACACGGCCCCGGAGTACACGTCCACCGACCTGAAGCTGGGCACCTACGACAGCGGCACCGACGTAGCCCGCTCGTTCCTGGAGTTCCCGGTCCTCCTGCTCGACAACACGCAGATCCTGTCCTCGTCACTGAACCTGTACGAGTACTGGGCCGGCGGCTGCGTCCAGTCGCCTTGGGAGCTCTGGGAGTCCGGAGAGTCCTCCACGGACACGGTCTGGTCGAACCAGCCGGTCTGGAAGGCGAAGTACGCCACGACCTCCCAGACCAAGGGCTACTCCAGCGACTGCACCACCTCCAGCGCGGAGGGCTGGGTCTCCATCGACCCCTCGACCTTCCTCCAGTACGCCGGTGACAACGGCTACGACGTCGCCTACCTGGGCCTGAGGGCGTCCGACGAGACGGACAGCAACAGCTGGAAGCGTTTCTACTCCGCCAACGCCTCCGCCAACGTGCCCTACCTGTCGGCGACCTACAACTCGTACCCGATGCCGTCCGCCCCCACAGTGGCGCCCGGTGTCTCCTCGGTCTCCGGCTCCACCACGACGCTCTACACCAACACGACCACCCCGCAGCTCCAGTCGACGGTCACCGACGCCGACGGCGGCAACGTGATGGCCCAGTGGAACGTCTACGACACCACCGGTGGCGCCAGCACCAAGGTCATCTCCAACCTCAACGGCAGCTGGACCGCCTCCGGAGGTATCTCCAGCGCGTCCGTCGCCGCCGGAACACTGGTGAACGGTCACACCTACACCGCGTGGCCCTACGGGTACGACGGTTCCCTGTGGTCGCGGCAGACCGTCCCGAACGGACTGGTCTTCACGATCGACACCACCAAGCCCGGCGCGCCGACGGTCGCCTCCACGGACTACCCCTCCGGTGGCTGGGCCAAGGGCGCCGGACAGAGCGGCGCGTTCACCATCACCCCGCCCTCCGGCGGCACGGACACCTCCGGCGTCGTCTGGCAGCTCGACTCCGGGGCCCAGAACTCCGTGGCGACCAGCGGTGGCGCCGTGAGCGTCGGCGTCACCCCGGCCGCGGACGGCCCGCACACCCTGACCGTCGCCACCCGCGACAATGCCGGCAACCTGTCCGCGTCGACGGTCTACAGCTTCAACGCGGGCAACGGCGCCGTCACCTCGCCCACCGACGGCACCAGGACCGCGCGGCGTGTCACGCTGACCGCCGCCGCGGCGGCGTCGACGTGGCAGTCGGTGAAGTTCCAGTACCGGCGATCCGCCACGGACAGCTGGACCACCATCCCGGTCGCCGACGTGACGTCCGGCGGCAATGCTGTCAGCAGCTGGCCGGTGGCCGTCACCAGCGGTGCCAACTCCCCGCTCGTCTGGGACGTTTCCAGCACCTTGGGCGACGACGGCTCGGTCCAGGTCCGTGCCGAGTTCACGGACACTTCCTCGGCGAGCCACGACACCTCCGCCGTCACCGCCACCCTGGACCGCGCGGCCACCCAGACCGCCACCGCCGCGGTCGGCCCGGGCACGCTCAACCTGTCGACCGGCAACTACACCCTGTCCGGCCCGGCAACCTCCGTCCTCGGAATGTCGGTCGGCCAGACACTCGATTCCCGCACCCCCCAGGCGACCCCGCCGGCCGGTCAGACCGCGCCCTTCGGGCCCGGCTGGCAACTGGCGGGCGCTTCCGCGACGGCGCTGACGGACTTCACCGAGATCCGTCCGGTGACCTCCACCGCCGTGCAACTCGTCGGGGCAGCCGGCACACAGGTCTCGTTCACCAAGACCAGCAGCGGGTCCTGGACTCCGGAGCCCGGCGCTGAGGCATACACGCTCAGCTACAGCAGCTCCGCGGACACCTATACGCTGACCGACACCTCGGGAACGACGACGGTCTTCGCCAAGTCCGCCACCACGGCGGGAGTGTGGGCCGTCGCTTCGACGAGCCCGCCGGGCAGCGGCACCTCGGTGCGCTACCGCTTCGACTCCGTGACCAGCGGCAGCACCACCACGATGCGCCTGGCCCGGATGGCCGCTCCCGTGTCCGCGATCTCCGACACCAACGCGTCCTGCCTCACCCCGACGACGCCGGCGGTGGGCTGCCGGGTCCTGCAACTGAGCTATGCCACCGCGACCACCGCGACGGGTACGACCAGCGGTACCTTCGGTGACTACACCGGCCAGGTCAGCATGATCAGCATGTGGGCCACCGACCCGGCCACGGGTACGGAGACGTCCAAGGTCGTCGCCCAGTACGCGTACGACTCCACCGGCGCCCTCCGCCAGGAGTGGAACCCGCAGATCACGCCCAGCCTCGTGACCGCGTACACCTACACCTCGGCCGGCCGGGTGGCCACACTCACGCCTCCGGGCCAGCTCCCCTGGACGTTCACCTACGGCACCGCGGGCACCAACGGCGACACCAACGCGGGACGCCTGCTGAGCGTCTCCCGCCCGACCCTCACCCCGGGCTCCGCGTCGACGACCAACGGCACGGCGACCACCACCGTCGTCTACGACGTGCCCCGCACCACCGCGGCGGGCGGCCCCTACGCGATGGGCGCTTCGGACGTGGCCTCGCTGGCTCAGGCCGACGCGCCGACCGACGCCACGGCGATCTTCCCCGCCGATCAGGTTCCCACCTCCAACACCGGGTCCGGGAACCTCACCTCCAGCTCCTACACCCGCGCCGACATCCACTACCTGGATGTCAACGGGCGCGAGTCCAACACCGCCACTCCCGGTGGGCACATCACCACCGTCGACTACGACGCTCTCGGGAACGCCGCTCGCCAGCTCAGCGCCGCCAACCGCGAACTCGCCCTGGCCGCGAGCACCAACACCGAGCTCAACGTGCTCGGACTGGCAGCGATGACCACCGCGCAGCGTGCCAACCTGCTGTCCACGGTGAACGTCCGCGACAGCAGCGGTCAGCTCCTGACCGACATGTACGGCCCGCTGCACCAGGTCACTCTGGAGCACGCGTTGGCCGCCTCGGGTACCAGCGCCGCCCGTGCGGCCGGCTCCGTCGTCGCCGCCCGGACACACATCCACAACACCTACGACGAAGGCCGTCCCACCGACGGCTCAGCGAACGCGTCCGGCCTGGTGACCACAGCCGTCACCGGCAGCACCATCGCGGGCTACGCCACGGACGCGGACACGCGCACCACCAAGACCGTCTACGACTGGACGCTGGGACAGGCGACCAGGACCACGGTCGACCCGGCAGGCCTGGCGATCACCACCGCGACGGGGTACAACTCCGCCGGCAAGGTGATATCCAACTCCCAGCCGTCCTCCACCGGCTCCGACGCCGGTGCCACCACGACCACCTACTACACCGCTACCGGAAGCAGCCCCTGCGGAGGCCACCCCGAGTGGGCCGACCTGGTCTGCCAGACCGCTCCCGCCGGCGCCATCACCGGTGGTGGCTCCAACCCGAGCCAGCGGACCACCACGACGACCACGTACAACCTGTACGGCTCGCCGAGCACGGTGACCCAGACCGCCAACAGCGTCACCCGTATCAGCACCACCACCTACGACGCGGCGGGCCGCAAGAGCACGGTCGCGGTCTCCGGCGGTGTCGGCCAGGCGGTGCAGACGACGACCACGGCATACAACGCGAGCAACGGTCAGCAGTCCAAGGTCTCGACGCCGGACGGCGCCTCGAACACCTGGAGTTACGACCAACTCGGCCGCGGCATGTCGTCGACCGACGCGGACGGGAACACCGTCGCGGTCCAGTACGACGCACTGGACCGCCCCACGCAGACCACCGACACGGCACCGTCGACCACCACCTACACCTACGACACCAGCAAGGACCCGCGCGGTGTGCCGACGACGCAGACCGACTCCAACGCCGGGGCCTTCGGCGCCACTTATGACGCCGACGGCAACCTGACCACGGAGTCCCTGCCGGGCTCGATCACCCTCAAGACCACCACGGACGAGACCGGACAGGCCACCTCCCGGGTCTACACCGACGCGAACGGGAACGTGCTGCTCTCCGACCAGGCGGGGTACTCCGGAGCCGGGCTGGAGGTCAGCCGGGCCCAGTCCACCACCGGAGGCCTCGGCGTCAACAACACGTACGCCTACGACGCCGCGAGTCGCCTCTCGGACGTCAGTCAGACCGTTCTCACCACCAGCGCCACCACTGGCGCGACCAGTACCTGCACCACGCGGCACTACGCCTTCGACAAGGACTCCAACCGCACGGGTCTGACCACGGCCGTCGGCGCCGCCAAGGCGGCCTGCCCCACCAGCGGTGGAACCACGGTCAGCCACAGTTACGACAGTGCCGACCGTCTGGTCGACAGCGGGTACACCTACGACGCCTTCGGCCGCACGACCGCTGAGCCGAGTGGGACGACGACCGCGTACTACGCCAACGACCTGGCCTATCAGCAGACCTCCGGCACCAGCCGCGTCACCTGGCAGCTGGACCCCGCAGGTCGCATCCGGTCCTCTACGTCGGAAACCAATACGTCCGGCAGTTGGACCCAGAGCGCGGCCCGCACCAACCACTACGACGGAACCTCGGACTCGCCCGCCTGGATTCGCGAGAGCACGAGCGCCTACACGCGCAACATCAACGACATGGCCGGAGACCTCAGCGCCATCTACTCCTCGGCGACGGGGCACTTCCAGCTGCAACTCACCAATCTGCACGGTGACATCAACATGGTGCTGCCCGTCAACGACAGCACCACCCCGGTCCTGGTGATGGCGGCCGACGAGTACGGCAACCCGCTCACCGGTACCAGCACCTCGCGTTACGGCTGGCTGGGCGGCAAACAGCGCTCCAGCGAGACGCCCACCGGAGACATCCTCATGGGCGCCCGCCTCTACGCGCCGACCACAGGGCGGTTCCTTTCCACCGACCCGGTCTTCGGAGGCAGTGCCAACGCCTACGACTATGTGGGCCAGGATCCGGTCAACGCCCTTGACCTGAACGGCTTGTTCAAGATCTACAAGAGCAAGCCGTACATCTCGGTGGTCCTGAACAAGGCCGACCAGCGTGCGATCGCGCAGGGCGCGGTCTGGGGCATCGCCGGAGGGGTGGCATCCAAAACCGGGCTCCTCGGCGCCATCATCGCGGGCATCGTCGCGGGCGTCCTCAGCTCGTACATCGGCGACAACTGGTCGCCCCGGCAGAAGGTGTTCATCTTCAAGTACGGGACTCATCGCAAGTGGGGCGTTTCCTGGCCCTACATCTTCCTCGTCTACTACGGATACTGGTGACGTGACGATGACATCCAGTGCTGGACGCATCCTGCTCTTCGTACTGGCCGGTGTCTGTGGCGCTCTGGTCGAGGGCTTCATCACCCACAGGGGACTGCCGTCGACGCGGTCGCTCCTCGTGTGCCTGTGCGGCGGCGCGGTGGCGGGCGGCGTGGCGGAGCTGATCCGTCACCTGCGTAGTTGACCGGGACGGCCCGGGAAGATCTCGTCTTCCCGGGCCGTCCTCGTTGCTCACCCTTGAGGCCTGCAGTCGTAGAGCGTGAAGCTCCCGCCGGTGCGGCGGCCGTAGGAGGCCGGCGGGATGCGCGTGCAGTTGGACTTCACCCAGGTGGTCGTGGCGGTGGTGGGGCGCTGGGTGGTGAGCAGGGCGTAGCGCAGCTGGTGGTTGGTGACTAGGCCGGCGAGCTGCGGTGTGGTGGGGAAGGGGGTGTTGCCGGTGAAGCCGCCCATGACGAGGACGGGTTCGGACTTCGCGCGCAGCAGAGGCTCGGCGCCGTAGGCGGTCTGCGTGGCGAGCAGGTACTTCTCGCCGTGGCGGTGCGTGGTGAGGTAGTCGAGCAGTGCGGTGTCGCGGGCGCTGGGCCGGTCGAGCCCTATCCGCCGCGGAGAGTGGTGTTCACGGAGGCTGTTGTAGTACGCGTTGCCGACCGGACCTGCGATCGGCGCGGTGGAGGCGCCCGCGTAGAGCGGGTCGAGGCTGGAGACGGCCCAGCCTGCCGGTACGACCAGGGTGGCCGCGATCCCGGCGGCGAGGGCGCCCTGGACCTTCCTCGGGGAGGTGCGCGGCCCGCGGCTCCACAGGCCCACCACTCCGCACAGTGCGAGCATCACGGCGATCGGCAGCAGCCAGTCGACGAACCGGGTCGGCCAGTCGAGCACCAGCGCCCACACCACCGTCAGCACGATCGCCGCCGGCAGCGCCCTGTGCCGTCGGTCGCCCGACTTGTCCTCCGACGTGTTCTCCGATTCGTGCTTCGCTTCGTTCGCCGACCAGGGCTCCGACGGGTGCGCCGACACGTACGGCGACCAGGGCTCCGGCTCGTGTTCCGGCTCCGGTTCCGGGTCCGGCTTGTGCTCCGGCTCGTGTTCCCGCTCGTGTTCCCGCTCGTGTTCCGGGCTGTGCGCCGACTCGTACTCCGATCGGAAGAGCGCGAGTCCGCCGCCGGTCAGCGCGGCGAGCGCCGGGGCGATGACGGCCATGTAGTAGGCGTGGTTGCCGTTCGAGGCGCTGAACACCAGGGCGTGCACGGCCAGCCAGCCGCCCCACAGCAGAAATCCCGCGCGCAGCATGTCCGTTCGCGGTTGCCGGGTGCGCCAGACGACGCCCAGGACCGCGGCGAGTACGGCGAGCGGCAGGAACCAGGCGACCTGCGGGCCGACCGTGTCGTTGATCAGCATGTTCCAGCCGGTGTTGCCGGTGGTGCGGCTGTTGGCGGTGCCGGCGACGGCGCCGAACGCGGTGGAATCGCTGCTGAAGCGGCTCAGGCCGTTGTAGCCGAAGACCAGGGCGAACGGATTGTTGTCGGACGTCCCGTCGAGGTACGGGCGGTCGGCGACCGGTGTCGCCCAGGCGATCAGCACCCAGAAGCAGGAGACCGCCAGCGCGACCGCACCGCCCAGCAGAAAGCGCAGCGCCCGCTTCAACGGCGTGCCGGGCGCGGCGATTTGGTACACGACGGCGAAGACCGGCAGCACCAGCCACGCCTGCAGCATCTTCGCCTGGAAGGCGAGCCCGACCCAGATCCCGCAGGTGATCAGGGGCAGCAGCCGCTCGGTGCGCACCGCCTTCTGCAGCGCTCCGGCGGCCGCCACCAGGAGCAGGGTGAGCGCGGTGTCCGGGATGGTGGCCCGGTTGAGGACCACGGTGACCGGGGTGAGGGTGAGGGTCAGCGCGGCGATCAGCGCGGCGAACGGCCCGGCCCAGGCCCGTACGATCCGGTGCAGCAGCCATACCGTCAGCACGCCCTCGACGACCTGGGGAAGAGCGGCCGCCCAGGTGTGCGGGCCGAAGATCCAGACGGAGACGGCGTCGGGCCAGAAGGCGCCGGGGAGCTTGTCGATGCTGATCGAACCGCTGGTGTCGAGCCCGCCGAAGAAGAAGGCACGCCAGCCGCCGGCCATCGAACGTATCGCCGCACCGTAGAAGGGGTGGAGCGCGGCGTTCCCCATGCCCCAGGAGTACAGCACCGTGGCGACGGCCAGCACCGCGGCGAGCGCCGGGCGCTCCCAGCGTGGGGCGTCTTCCGGCAGGCCGGATCGGCGGTTCGCCGCCCGGCGGCCTCGGTGCGCTCCGGTGGGCCGGGCGGCGGAGATGGCGGTCATGGCAGTGGTCCTCGGATCAGCAGGTCAGGTGGAGCTGCGGTGCACTGGTGGCGGGATCACAGGCGGCGGGCCGACCGGAAGCCGCGGGCGTAGAAGTCGGTGCCGTCCAGCAGCGCGTGGCCCGAAAGGTCGCCCATGGTCGGGCCGTTGGCGGCGGAGCGGCTGGAGTAGAAGCGGTGGCGACCCTGGTCGTCGAGGCCCATGTAGATGCCCACGTGGTCGATGAAGTCCGGCCGGTCCTTGATGATGGCGAAGAAGACCAGGTCGCCGGGTTGCAGGATGCTCAGGTCGGTGGCCTGCTTCGTGCCGGTGTGGGGGATCACCACTTGGCCGGGACCGTAGGCGGCGATGGCGTAGGCGCGGCGCGGCAGACCGGTGCCCTTGGTGTTGGTGTTGTGCATGGGGAAGCCCATGCGGTAGCCCCACACCAGACGCTGGAAGCCGGAGCAGTCGACGCAGCCGTAGCGGGCCTGCTCCGGCTGCACGCGCGTGCCGTCGAAGTCCCAGGGAACGCCCAGATAGTCGTAGAAGTCGGACTGTTCGTCGTAGTAGGCGAAGTCCAGCGGGTTGGCGACCTTGGAATTGCGCGGGCCGAAGTGCGCGGTGCCCGCGTAGCGCACGTCGTCGGCGTTGTGCTTGGCGGGCGCCCCGGCGCTGCTGTACTGGAACGCCACCGCGAAGACGTCCGCGCTGGTGTCGCCGAGCGTCTTGCCGAACCAGCTCTTGAACCAGGCGGACTTCTCCATGCCCTGCTGCCATGTGTGCGGCAGCACCCGCACCCAGGCGTCCGTGGTCACCTTGGACTCGGTGGTCCGCCGCTCGCTGAAGGTGCGGGTGGGCCCGGTGAGTACGGCCGTACGGGCTCCGTCGGTGAACGTGGCGAGCGTGCCGCCGTCGGAGCCGCGGACCACGGTGCGGTCGGGGGAGGACAGCCGCTCGAAGGTCTGCTTCCCGGTGTTCGAGCCGGTGCCCGCGCCGTCGGCGGTCGTGCCGCCGTCGTCGCCGCTGTCGTGGCCGAGCCGGTTCCAGGCGTACCCGCCCGTCGCCCCGACGGCCGCCACGCCCGCGATCGTCCCGAGCAGGGCGCGGCGGGTCGGGCGGCTGCTTCTGCCGGCGGAGTGGGAGTGCATGGCCGATCCTCCTGGAAGTACGGGGTGAGAGCGCGGTGGGCGGGTCAGCCGGTGGGCAGGACGCCGATCAGGAGACCGGAGACCAGTACCACGTACGTGGCCAGCGTCACCGCCGTGGTCGAGATGAGCGTGGCAGCCATCGGCTGACGGACCATCTGGTAGGAGACCAGACCGGGGACGATGAAGCCAAGGGTCTGTGAGGTGTACAGCAGCGGGAACTCGTGATTCAGGGCGAGCATCACGGTGGTCTGTATCAGCACCGCGGTCAGCACCACGGCGGCGAACAGCCGTTTGCCGTAGAGAATCACCGTGCGCTGGAGCAGTTTCGTCGTGAAGTACGTGAGGGTCGCCACACAGACCATCAGCCCGGCCAACTGCACGTCGGTGACGAGCGTGAGGGCGATCCAGCCCGGGGTGATCATTCCGCCCGGGGAGAGGTTGGTGGTCAGATAGCAGACGAGCGAGAAGACCAGCCCGAGGGCGATCCCGAGTGCGGCGGTCTGTGCGGTGAGGTCGGCGGGGATCACGGGTTCCTCGTGAGCTGGGACGGATCGTAGGAGTTCTGCGGGTCGCCTTCGGCGTGCTGGCCGTCGGGCCGCCCGTGGCGGGCGGCGAAGCGGCGGGCGAGTTCGCGCTGCTCCGGGATGTGGATGCTCTGGGTTGTCTCCAGCGGTGCCACCCAGCTGTACGGCTCCGGCTCGGGCGGCCGGCCCATCGCGACCTGTGGCCGGACCAGCACGATCTGCATCGTCTCCTGGTCCAGGCCGTCGCCGTGCGGAACGGCGTCGAGCGATTCCTCGGGGTCGTCCAGCGGCAGCCCGGCGAGGCATTCCAGGAACAGCTCGCCCTGGCCGTGGATGTTGCCGATCGCCACCAGCGAGGAGGACGGGCCGAGTTCCGCGAGGATCGCCTCGGTCACCTCCTCGGGGTCCCGGCGGTCGCCGCCGAGATCCACCACCCGCCCGGTGAAGCCGGCCGGAATCGCGTCGCGGGCGCTCTTGGTCGGGTGGCCGATCAGGAACACCGTCTCGGCGGCGAGGGCGGGCACGATCGCGCCCATCTGTCCATTGCGCTCGACCCGGTCCGGGCGGCAGTTGATGACGACGTTGACCGGCTGTCGGATCGCGCCCAGCTCCTCCAGCTGCCGGACGTTCATCAGCGTCGACTCGGGGTCGTTGGCCGCGAAGACGTTGGCGAACCGCAGCCGCTTGCCCTCGGGGGTGACATAGCGTTCCACCGACAGCACGCCCGGGTCGGGCGGCGCGTCCCACATGCCCTGCATCGCGGTCTGCCGCTCCACGCCGAGCAGTTCGGCGACGGCGAGCGCGATCGCCACGTTCTCCTTGAAGGTGAACCAGCTGAAGCCGCGCAGCTCGGAGTCGGTCACCGACTCCGGATCGACCGCGATCAGACGGCAGTTCCGCTTGTCGGCCTCCTCCTGGAGGATGTGCAGCCGGTCCTTCTCCGCCGTCACGCACACCCCGCCCACCGGCATCGAGCGGGAGAGCGAGCGGGCGACATCGTCCAGCGTCGGCCCCATCTCCTCCAGATGGTCCTCGCGGACATTGCACAGCACGCCGATCGTGGAACGGATCAGCTTCTCCTGATTGATCTCCTGCAGCGCGGGCATCACCGCCATGCACTCGATCACCAGCGCGTCCGGCCGGTAGGTCGCCGCCCGCCGCACGATGCCGATCTGCTCGACGATGTTGGCCAGCCCGAACTTGCGGTACACCGGCTCCTCGGTGGCATCCGGATGGATGAACCGGGCCGCGGTGCCGGTGGTCTTGGCCACCGTGACCAGGCCGCCGCCGCGCAGCGCGCCCGCGCAGAGCCGGGTGATCGAACTCTTGCCGCGGATGCCGTTGACCAGCACCCGCGTCGGTATCTGCTCCAGCGAGGCGAAGTGCCGCCGCTGCTCGACGATTCCGGCGACCCACAGCCCGCCGCAGCACAGCAGGACTATGACATAGAGGAAGAGCACGCCGATTCCGTCCTTCTACCGCTGGAGGGTGGTCTGACGCAGGGACGGGGAGGGCCCGGCGGCGTGGCCGGATCTGGCCATCCGGTCGCGTTCCGCCAGGGCCTGGCGGATCAGTTCCAGGCTGCGGGTGACCGAGCCGACCTCGTCGTGGTTGACCGGATGCAGCACGGTACGGCGGTCTCCGCCGGCGAGCCGCTCGACGAGCACCGCGACCGAGCGCAGCGGCCGGATCACCACGACATACAGCCAGCCCAGGCAGGCCGAGCCCAGGGTGAGGCCCAGGATGCCCGCGAGCGTGGTGCGCTGCTCGGCCTGCACCGCGGGAATTTGGAGCGCGGCCGCGGGTTCCGCGGTCACCACGTGCCAGCCGAGGTGGGCCGTCGGGCCGCTCTGTGCCAGCGGCGCGGCGGCGTCGACCGACGGCCCGGAGGACGTACGGAGTACCCGCGAGGTCGCGGTACCCGCGGTCCCCGGGGCGCCCTGGGTGGCGCGGGCGAGACGGCTCAGGCCGGAGTCGGGCAGTGACTGGAAGGCGCGGTAGCCCACACTCGCCGCCAGCACCTTGTCGTCGCCGTCCGTCACCCAGACGCTGCCCAACTTCGGCCTGGGCAGTATGGAGTTGAGGGCCTTCACGTCGATCTCGCCGAACAGGACCACACCGGCCGCCGGGGCCTTGCCCTTGGCAGCCCCCACCTGGGCGTAGGCGGCGATCGCCGGGATCCGGCCCGAGGTGTTGACAGTGGTGATCCCGCCGCCGTCGGGCACGTGGACGAGGGTGCGCAGCGGTGTGCCGCCCACGCGCAGCGTGATGTCGCCCGAGCGGTCCAGGAGATACAGCGAGCGGAACTGCTTGTGGTCGGCGAGGGTGTTCCGCAGCACCTTGGTCTGGGCGGCCCGGCTCGTGCCCGGCAGACTCGCGGTCACGTCGCTCAGGTCTGTATACAACTGGTCGAGGGACTGCCGGATCCGGTTCGACGCGATTTCGGTGCGCGTCTGCTGGACGGCGAGAACCGGAGCCGGAACCGCGGTAGTTGTGTCCGCCCGGTTCAACACGAAGATCATCGGTACGGTCCAGCAGACCACCACCAGCACGCCGACCCAGGCCAGCGCCCGGTAGCCCGGTCCGCGCCGGACCGGGAACTCCTGCGGGCCGCTCTCGCCGAGCAGTTGCCGGCGCAGTGACTCCAACGCCCGCCCGGTCCGGGCCAGTTCACCGATGCCGTTCACCGGCACCGGCCGGGACAGCTCCTCCCACGCGGTCGGCCCGTCCTCGGTCGCGCCCCGGGCCAGGCGGCCGGCGGACAGGTAGAGCCACAGCAGCGGCCGCTGCAGGAAGAAGTGCAGCGCGAGCCCGAGCAGCAGCGCGAGCACGACCAGCGCCCCCGCGGCCTGGAGCGCGAAGCCCGAGTAGTCGACGGCGGTGGTCGTGAGGGGCACCGCGCGGAAGGTGAGCACCACCAGACCGAGGTCGTCGGTGTCGCCCGGACCGGTCGTCGAAGCGACCTGGGCCCAGCCGGCCACCGTGCGCCGGCTGTCCGTGGCGGCGCCCAGCAGGCTTCCCGAGGCGTCGCTGTCACTCCCCGACCCCTTCGCCGCGCGGGTCGCCGCCGAGGGCAGACCGCTGTCGGCTGCGGCCGGCGACGCCGTGCCGTGGGTCGTGGTGGCGAGCGCGGTGCCGCTCGCGTCCAGCACTCGGGCGGTGCGTCCGTCGCCGTACACCGTGGGGGTGGGGAGCGCCTCGGAGACCACCAGCAGCCACTGCCGTTGGGTCGAGACCTGGTTCTGGTCCTGGTTGGCGTCGTCCTGTTGCGCGGGCAGCGTGACCCTGGCGAAGTACAGCAGTTGCCGCGTGCCGCTCGACGTCACCAGCCGGGCCGGGATCGCCCCGTGCCCGGACGCCGTCCTGACGACGTTCACGCCGGCCAGCTGCACGGTCCGCCCGCCGGCCGCCAGCAGTTTGCCGGTGTGCGGGTCGAGCAGCGCACTGCCGAGGATCGCCTTCCTGGCGGAAGTCAGTCCTTTGAGCGCGTTCGCGGGGGTCGATGCGCCTGTCGCCGGGTAGGCGTTGGCCGTACGGCGTACCGTGCGCGCCTCGGCGTCGATCGTGGTGCGCAGCGACAGTGCGGTGTCCGCGGCGATCTGCTGCTCCCCGTCGGACACGGCCTGCGGGACCCGTCCGGCGTGGATGCCGTCGAGGCTGATCACGGTCAGGGCGGCGACCACCAGCAAAAGTACGACGAGTGCGGCGACCGGCGGGCGCACCCCGCCAAGTATCGGCATATCGGCGCGGCGGCGGATGCGGTGTCGGCGCGGCGCCCGGGGGGCGGAGGGCAGGGCGGGGGATCCTTCCTCAACTGGCACCGGGCGCCCGATTGTTCGATAAGTCGAACGTTCTAGCCTTGCGCCCTGGCGCCGTCACATTACCATCACACAATCACCCCAGTGTCGTACGTGTGAACGGGCCACTGGGCGGCCGGGAGGTGCTGGGGCACCACTCCCGACACGTCGAAGGGCGGACCCGTGAACGGGAACCGCCCTTCGGATGTCCGATCGGTCGTCCGGTCAGGGGACGAACGAGATCTCCGGGTACTTGCTGCTGGTCCCGTCGAGCAGGGTGCTGTGCTTCTTGAGCAGCTCCTGGTCGAAGAAGGCCGCGAGATAGACGCGTTGGACCGCGATCGCGCGGGTCGGGTCGATCGTGCCGTACTGCTGCTGGAGCTGCGCCTGGGAGAGCCCGAGCAGGCGCGCCTCCTGGGTCACCATCCACTCGTTGTCGCTGAAGGACAGGTGCGCCGCGCCCTTGAGCTTGATGTCGACCTTGTATCCCTTCAGGTGCGACCACAGCGTGCGCCACGACGCGTCGTTGTTGCGGTTGTGGGTGCCTGAGCTGAAGAGCATGAAGGGGCGCTTCAGGTCCTTGCTCGGCGCCGTCCCGAAGAACTGGCCGTCCAGGTTGGCACCGGCGGCGATACGGCTGTCGAGCTGCATGGCGGTGTCGACCGCCGCGCCGCCCAGCGACCAGCCGAACATCCCGATCTTCGTCATGTCGACGTCCTTCGCCAGCCCGGTGGGGAGCGTGGCGTGGCCGGCGTCCGGGTTGCCGCCCGTGCTGAGCGTCTTGAGCTGGTTGATGACGAACTTGATGTCGGCCGCGCGCACCTTGAGCGTGTCGGAGGAGTGCGTGCCCGCCGGCATCTTGTTGACCTCGAGCCGGTTGCCGGGGAACTGCACCTCGTTGGCGTCATGCGTGTGGTCGACGGTGACGACGAGGTAGCCGCGGCTGGCGAGATCCTGGACGAGCGCGGTGCCCGTCGCACGGTCCGAGTGCAGCCCGGTCGAGTAGAGCAGGACGGGCAGCTTGCCGAGCGCGGTGTTCACCGGGGCGAGAACATGACCCGCCGTGGCCGGCAGGGTCACCAGCTGCGGCGACAGCCCGCGCGAGGCGAGGAAGTGGGCGCCGGAGATCGACGGCATCCACGGCGCCTGGTAGTGCCCGGACGTGGACTTGGCCGGATACCAGAGCGAGACCATGAGCTCGCGGGACGTGCTGCCGGACACATACGGATCCGGACGGGACTTGTCGACGAGGTGCAGGCCGACCATGCCCACGCTGTACTTCCCGCTCGGTGCGGGGATCTTGAGCTGCAGAGCGGCCGAGGCCGTGCGGCCGGCCGCGAGCGTCTTCGGGTGTACGGTCTTCTGGTTGCCCAGCGGCTTCTCGTCGTTCTCGGGCGCCCAGGGCGTGGTCGGGGCGGACGAGGACGCGGTGGGCGCAGGCGTGGCGGACGACGACCCGGAGGCCATCGCCGAGGTCAGTCCCACACCCAGCAGGACGGCCAGCGCACCCGCCGAACCGACCGATATGGCGATCAGTCTGCGACGGTGGCGCGGGCGGCGGTGAATCATGAAACCCCCTTGGTGGTCAGCGATCGCAGAACGGGCGATCGACTGCCGCACACCGTACCGTGCCGGCGATCGACCGATCCGCGCGCCCCGGACGACCTCGCAGTGACCCCGCGCGGCGGACACCGTACACTCGGCCCCGACCCCAACTGGCCTCTACAGCAGCCGAGTTGACGGCAAGTTGTGGCTGACCACCATACCGACGCGGACCGAGAACAACACCGTGTCCGCCCTGCACGACGACCCCGTCTCCTGCGGGAGTCCGCCGACACCACTGCGGGAGGTACTGGCAGTCGCGCTCGGACGACCTCAGTGCCCGGCGGCGGTCCCGCGCTCCTCGCGGATCTGGCCGACCACCCGCGCCACGGACTGCCGTACGGCCTCCGTCTCCGTCAGGAAGTGCCAGTAGTCGGGGTGGCGGCCCTCCAGCGTGGTGATCGCGCGGTCGAGGCGGGCGACGGCGTCGTCGAGGGGGCGGGCGTGGCGCGGTTCGGGGGTGGTGCGGCCCGTCATCGCGAGGCGTTGGGCGTCGCGGATCGCGAAGCGGGTGCGGTCGATCTCCTGCTGGGGGTCCTTCTGTACGGCGTTCAGTCGGCGCAGCCGGTCACCCGCGGCCGACACGGCCTCGTCGGTGGTGTTCAGCAGCGCCCGTACGGTCGACAGCAGTGACGTGGCGTCCGGCCAGCGCTGCGCGTCCCGGGCCGCCTGCGCCTCCTTCAGCTTCGCCTCGGCCTGCCGTACGTTCTCGCCGGCCTGGTCCGGGACGTGCTGGAGGTCCTGCCAGCAGGCGGCGGAGAAGCGCCGCCGCAGCTCGCTCAGCACCGGGTCGACCTGGCCGGCGCGGGTGGTCAGCGCCTGGGCGCGGGTCCGCAACGACACCAGCCGGTGGTCGATCTCGGCGGCCCGCTCGGGCAGCCCGTCGGCCTCGGCCCTGATGGCCTCCGCCTCCCGGGCGACCTGCGTCGCCCGCTCCAACGTCTGCGGTACGCCGTGCTGCCCGGCGCCCTGGTTCAGCTTCGTCAGCTCGGGGCCGAGCGCGGCGAGCCGGGCGGCGAGCGCGTCGGCCCGCAGCCCCGATGCCCGTACGGCGTCCAGGGCGTTGCTGGCGGCGAGCAGTGCCTGCCGGGCCCGCTCGACGGCCGGTGCCAGCCGGGCCAGCTGGGTCTCCGCCTTGCCGAGCAGCGGCCCGAGCCCGCTCTCGAACCGGTCCAGCTCCTGCTTGACCTGGCCCAACTGGTCCTTGGCGGCGGTCAGTTCGGTACGGGCGCGGTTCGCGGCGGCGGCCTCCAGGTCATCGCGGTCGAGGTCGTGCGCGTCGACGGCGTTGATGTACCGCCCGCTCGCCTCGTCGATGCGCCGGCCCAGCGCCTCGAAGTCGGTCACTGCGCGCCGGGCGGCCGGCGAGTCGTCGACCGCGGTGATGGTGTCTATCGAGATCCGCAGATCCCGCTGGGCGGTGTCCAGCTCGTAGAACGCGGCAGCCGCCGCGTCCTTCGCCGCCTGCGCCTCGGCCCGCTGGCTGTCCGCCCGCCCGCCGAACCAGCGCCGGGTGCCACCGCCCGCGAACGCGGCGGGCAGCGCGAGCACACCGACGAGCAGCGGGAGGCCCATCACCGTGAGGGTGTCGAGAACGGCCCTGGTCGTACGGGCACGCTCGGCGGCGGAACCGCGCCGGGGCCGTGTGAGCGGCGAATACGGCTGCGCTGGTGTCGCCGTCACATCCCTCTCCCGTGTCTTTCGTCCTGACCGCTGTCATTCTCCCACCGGTAGAGGACGAACACACGGGCCGGTCAGTTCGCGTTCCGCACCGTGACTTTCCCGTCGCCCGTGTGGGCGGTCACCACATGAGAACTCGACGAGTCCCGAGGCACGGACACATCCACCCCTCCGTCCCCGGTCTTGGTCGTCACGCGGTACTTGGCCGC
Organism: Streptomyces xylophagus; assembly: GCF_000716435.1. GTDB lineage: Bacteria > Actinomycetota > Actinomycetes > Streptomycetales > Streptomycetaceae > Streptomyces > Streptomyces xylophagus. Next base: position 72,089 of record NZ_JNWO01000027.1, on the reverse strand, counting down.
CCCCTTGGGCAACGCGATCGTCACGGACCCGTCGCCGCTGCGGGACTCCACCAGGTCCGGTACGGCGCCGAGTTCGAGGTGCACGGACCCGTCACCGGTGGTCGCGTGCACCTGCCGGGACGACACCTCGGCGTGCACGGACCCGTCCCCGCTGTGCAGCGTCAGCGGCCCGGTGGAGTCGGTCACGTGCACGGACCCGTCGTGCGTACGCACACTCAGCGCGTCCGTGAACCCCCGCGCCCGCACGCTCCCGTCCCCGTCCTCCACCTTGACGGCGACCCCGCGCGGCACCTCGATCCGGTGCTTGACCGAACAGTCGGCGATCACACCGGAACACTTCATCCGCAGCTTCAGCCGGTCGCCGTCCATCGCCCAGGTCACCTTGGGATCCGAACCGATCGCCACGCTTCCCTGCCACCACCGGGTGACCTCGATCTTCCCGGCCGGGTTCGAGTCCGCGGCGACGATCTCGAGCGCCGAGTCGTCGGAGTCGATCGTGAGAGTACGGCCGGGCAGCGCGAAGGCGCGGTGATCGGGATGCTTGTCGTCACCGGCGGAGGCGGTCCCGCAGGCGGTGGCGCCGAGGAGAAGCAGGGCGAGGGCGGTGGTCGCGGTGAGGGCGCGGGTGGCGCGGGTGCGGCCACGGGTTCGGGTGCGGGTCACGGTGATTTCCCCCTGGGACGGACGCGGAGTCCCGGTGACTCCTACGGCTCCCTACGACCGTAGGGAGCGGCGGTCCGCGGGGGCATCCGGTGCGCTCCCGGACCGGGGGTGGGGTAAACCCCCGACAGTGCCCTGACCTTCCCCTCGACGTTCCCCTGACCTCCCCCTTGACCTTCTTCCGTGGCGATACGGGTTTGCAGGACAGGCCCCCCGGCAATGTAGGCTGTCGACTCGTCCTGGGCGCGTAGCTCAGGGGTAGAGCGTCGCCCTTACAAGGCGAATGTCGGCGGTTCGAAACCGTCCGCGCCCACCAGGATAAGCAGCAGGTCAGAGGCCTTCCGGAGAGATCTCCGGGAGGCCTCTTCCCGTGCTCGAAGTCCCCATGGAGTCCACATCCCCGTCGAGGACGCGCCGTACGGCCGGTCGCAGCCCGTCGTCATGTCCCGCGCGGATGAGGATGCCGGGGATTCCGACGGCCCGGGCGCCGGCGACATCGGCCACCGGGTTGTCGCCGACCATCCAGACCCGCTCGGGATATCCGGCCCGCTCCAACGCCACCTCGAAGATCCGCCGGTGCGGCTTCTCCCAGCCGACGAGCGAGGAGTTGACGACAGCCGTGAAGTGTCCGCCGAGCCCGAGATCGTGCAGCAGACCGTCGAGCTCCGGCACATGGTTACTGACGATGACATGGAGCCAGCCGGCCGCGGCGAGTTCCTCCAGTGCGGCGACACTGTCGGGGAAGACGGTCCAGCGGCTCGCGTCGGTGTAGTGGGTCCGTACGCCCCGCGCGGCGCGGGCGGCGAGCCGGGCGTCGACGCCCGCGTCGACGTACGCCTTCACGAAGAGCGGTTGAAGCGCGTCCCACCAGGCGTCGGGGGAGCCCAGCTCGGGATGCCCGGTCTCGGGCCGATGCCAGGGAAAGCCGTCGCGCAGCCCGGGCCGCACATCGGCACCGACTACACCGAGCCCGGGCGCGACCTCGCTCAACGCCTCGACGAGGCACCCACGCCACATGCCGTCCCGGAACGCCAAGGTCCCGTCGAAGTCCCACAGCACGACGCTTCCGGTCATGCGCGGCATCGTACGGAGGATCAAGTCGGTGGCTGCCTGATGCGCGGTTCTGTACCTTGCCCTCATGACCTACAACCGAAAGGGCAGTGCCGCGTAGGCGCCCGTCCGCCCTGCGGGGCGAACTCCCCCTCCGGCACGGGAGTCGACGACGCCACCCGTGCATCGACCGCCTGTCAGGCTCCTGCGCGGCCGATCTGCGCCGACTCGAACGCTCCCGCTTCCCGCCCGGCGAAACAGCGGATGCGTTCTGGCACTGGAAGGCCCTCGCCCACGGCCCGCTCAGGCTGATCGCGGACCCGGTGACCGCGATCCGGTGCGGCATCCCCGGCTGTTGTGACGTGGCGTACTTCCGCGATCACCTCGAAGCGGTTCTGCACGCTCTGCCCACGAAGAGTGCACGCGAACTGCGCGCCCTTGTCTCCGCCCTCGACGACAAGATCATTGCGAGGGCCAAGAACATCATGATCGGCGATCTCGGCGTGCCGTGGTGGCATCAGCTCTGAAATCCCTGCTACTGCCCTTCCCGGCAAGGGCAGTTGGAGAGCCCCGGGCTCAACTCGTGCGCCGGTGTCGCGATTCCCGCCGTTGATGGGCAGGATGGATTCATGACTGAACCCGGCGCCACGCCCTCCGTCTCCGTGCTGTCCCTGTGGTCGCACGACTCCGTGCTGTCGATCGGCTCGGTGGGGTCCGTGCTGTCCATCGGGTCCGTCGGGTCGGCCCTGTCCGTCGGGTCGATCGGGAGCGCGCTGTCGGTCGGGTCGATGGGCTCGGCCCTGTCGATGGTCTCGGCCGGGTCGTGGCTGAGTACGGGGTCCGTGCTGTCCGCGCAGTCACGGTGGTCGGTGCTGTCCTGGCGTTCGACGCGCGGCTTCCGGGCCGCCGGCGCCGATGCCGGTGCCGGCGGGCTGGCGGTCGTAGGAGCCGTGGGGGCTGTGGTGGCTCTGTTCGCGGCCCAACGGGCTTTGCGGAAGCCTTAGTTCGGGGCGAGTCGGAGCGAGTCGGGGCGAGTCGGGGCGCGACCAGGACCCTGGGACCAGGACCCTGGGAACCCCTGACGCCAGGACCCTAGGACCAGAACTCGTTCGATTTGTCGATGTCCTCGACGCACTCGTCCAGGTCCGTGATCTTGTCGCCGAGGATGCGGAAGACGATGCCTCCGGTTTCGTCGATGCGCTTGCCGTCGCGCTCGGCCGTGACCTGGTGGAGCGTGACCGCGTGGCCTCGGCCGTCGACCAGGACGGTGCGGAGGTCGACGTGCAGGGTGCCGTTCGTCTGCGCGAAGAGCTGCCCGTACATGTCGATGGCCGCGTCCTGGCCCTTGAAGTCACCGGACAACGGGTGCGTGCCGGGGACGTGGTGCGTGACGTCCGAGGACATCAGTCCGCGCAGGGTGTCCATGTCCCCGCGGACGAAGGCGTCGTAGCCCTTGCGGACGAGGAGTGCGTGCGGGTGGTCAGCCATGGTTGATCGCCGCCTCTCAGCTGTTGCTTCGGCGATATGGGGCTTCTGCTAGCCATTGTCCGCCCGTTCGTCCTCGAATGGCGCCTCGTGGGCGTGCTTCAGCCTCATCCGGGTGTCCACGCGCTCCGTCGCCGTCACCTCCGTCCAGAAACGGTGGCCGCTGACGAAGACCGCGAGCTCGTGCTCCCGCTGCCGGAGCTTCTCCACCTCGGCCTGTTCGTCGGGCGTCCAGCCGGGTGAGGCGGGGCGCTCCACCTTGCGCCAGCCGCCCGTGTCGCTGAACCCGTCCAGGGGCTCGACCGACCAGGGCAGCCGCTTCAGCAGGGCCGACAGCTCGGCCCGGACCTGATGCAGCTCCTCCTGACCGGCGAGGAGGTCACTCGGGAAGTCATAGGTCGTAGCCACGCGCTAATGCTACGCCTGTTCGAATTTGAGTCGCGAGTTCCTTCCGGGACTTCATGCGAACGGGTGTGGGTGTCCTGCGTCACCGGGACGTGGACGTGCGCCATCGACTCCGGGGCGCTCGGGGGATCGGGCGGGGGTCAGCCTGCGGCGAGTGCGGGGTGCAGGTCGGCGTCGGAGTCCAGTCCGGTGCGCCGGGCGAGGATGCGGTGATCTCTGCCTGCCACTGCGACTGCCGCTCCAGGTAGCGGGCCGGCAGGGCCGGTGTGTCGAGGATGAGCGTGATCTGCCGCAGCATCTTGTCCGTGTGGTCGATGCTCAGACATCGTGATCGCCGCCGGCGTCATGGTCCTGACCCTCGTCAATGCCGACCCCCGCCGCGCATCGGCCGATCCGCTCACGGACGAGGGACCGGAAACCCAGGTGGGAAGAATGTCGAGAACGGCCCCACGGCTCCGTCCCAGGGGTGGATACGGCCACCATGGCCACACCGCACCAAGGAGGAACCGGCATGACGATCCAGCGGATGGACAACGTCCTCATCGTGGTCGACGACCTTGACGCCGTTGTCGCGTTCTTCGTCGAACTCGGCATGGAGCTGGAGGGCAGGATGCCGGTCGAGGGGCGTTGGGTGGACCGGGTCATCGGGATCGACGGGGCCAGACAGGACGTCGCGATGTTGAGGACCCCGGACGGCCACAGCCGGCTCGAGCTGACGAAGTTCCACACGCCGGAGGCGATCACCGCCGAGCCGGCCCACGCACCGACGAACACGCTGGGCATCCGGCGCATCATGTTCGCCGTCGACGACGTCCAGGAGATCCTTGCTCGACTACAGGCCCATGGTGCCGAACTGGTCGGCGAGGTGGCGCAGTTCGAGGACAGTTACCTGCTCTGCTACGTCCGCGGCCCCGAGGGCATCCTCGTCGGACTGGCCGAGCAGCTCGGCTGAGGGTCGCCGAAACCGAAGGGTGTCAGTGGGGGCGCCTAGTGTGCTCGGCATGGACGTGGAACAGGTGGGACTCCGGCCGTGGGGCGACGGTGACTTCTGGTTGTTGGAGCGGCTCAACAGCCCTGAGATGACCGAGCACTTGGGGGGTCCCGAGAGCGAGGCGCAGCTCGTTGCCCGGCATCGGCGGTATGTCGAGTTGGGGCGGGGGTGCATGTACCGGGTCGAGTCGGCGGGGAGTGGGGAGACCGTCGGCTCGATCGGGTTCTGGGAGCGGGAGTGGCGGGAGGAGTCGGTGTGGGAGACCGGGTGGGGCGTGCTGCCCGAGTTCCAGGGGCGCGGGCTCGCTGCCCTTGCGGCCCGCGCCGTTGTCGAGGTGGCGCGGGCCGACGGGCGGCACCGGTATCTGCACGCCTTTCCGAGCGTCGGCCATCACGCGTCCAACTCGGTGTGCAGGAAAGCCGGGTTCACCCTGCTCGGTGAGGTGGAGTTCGAGTACCCGAAGGGGCACTGGGCCGCCTCCCACGACTGGCGGGTCGACCTCGCAGGGTGACGTGGCCTGTCAGTCGGTGGGCGGTGTCGCCAACTCCCTTACCAGCCTTGCCGTTACCGGCACCGCGATCCCCTGTCGCTCCGCCGCCCGCAGCAACGCCCCGCCGATCGCGTCCAGTTCGAGCGGGCGGCCCGCCTCCGCGTCACGCTGCATCGACGACTTGGTCTGCGGGGGGAACGTGTCGTACCGGGCCAGCGCTCCCGCCGGGTCCGACGGGCCGCCGTAGGACAGGCTCACCGCCGCAGTCTCCTCCAGCAGGGCCGTCAACTCCTCGCGGTGGCGTGTGCGTACGTCGCCCAGGGGGAGGCCGTAGCGGGTGGTGAGGAGTGCGAGGGGGGCGAGGAATGTCATCTTGGCCCACAGGGTCGCCGTCTCGTCGGGGAGGACGCGGGTGGTGGGGCCGGCTGTTCGCAGTGCCGCTGCGAGTGCGTCCAGGCGTTCGCGGGGGACCGGGTCGCCTGTCAGGTCGATTTCGGCGAATGGGCTGCCGTGCTCAATCACCCCTGGGGCCACGCGAGTTGACTCGACCCGGATGGCGGCGGGGGCGACCTGGGTGGGCGTGTAGCGGGCGCGCAGGTGTGCCGGGTGTTCCACGCCGTTCAGGAACGGGACGAGGAGGGCGTCGCCCAGTGCGGTCGCGGGGACGCGGGTGAGTGCCGTGTCCAGGGCCGTTGCCTTGACCGTGATCAGGCAGGCGTCGACCGGTTCGCGCAGTTCCGTGTCCGCCTCCACCGGTGCGGTGAAGTCGCCGAAGCCGGCGCTGCGGACCTGGATTCCGTCTGTACGGAGGGTGTGGGCCGTTTCTTCTCCGGCCAGGCAGATCACCCTGTGGCCGGCCCGGGACAGCAGTGCCGCGAGCAGGCCGCCCACGCCGCCGGGGCCCAGTATCGCCACGGTCAGTTCGTTGTTCGCCATGTTCTTGGTCCTCTCGTCGGTCGGCCCCGTGCGTGGTGACGGTGGCCGCCTCGGAGGTGATCATCGCAGGTGTGTTCGGGAGAGGGGCGGCGGTATCGCTTTTGGCGCGCGAGACTGTGTGTATGTGCCGCAGCATCAAGACTCTTCGACCGCCTGCCCTGCCCGACGAGGCCACGGAGGAGGAGGTTCGCGCCGCCGCGCTGCAGTACGTGCGGAAAGTCTCCGGGTTTCGGGTGCCTGCGGCGCACAATCGCGAGGTTTTCGACCGTGCGGTGGACTTGATTGCGGAGGCTACGGGGGAGTTGTTGGCGGGGCTTGAGGTTCGGGGAGCTTCGCGGGGAGCGTAGTGATGAAGGCGCGGGGCGGTGGGGGCCGGTCGCGCAGTTCCCCGCGCCCCTAGGGGTGGTCGACTTCGTCGCCCAACCCCTAAGGAGCGGTTGCCTTCGTCTGCGGGTCGGTGGGGGCTGGGCGCGCAGTTCCCCGCGCCCCTTAGGGGCCGGCGCCTCCGGCGCCTGGCCCCTGGGGCGCGGCCGTTACTCCCGGCCCCCACGTCCCCAAGCCACCTACGGCGCCGTCGCCTCCGCCGCCACCCCCGGCTGTCTCCGCATCACATACGCCGCCCCCGCCCCCGCCCCGAACAGCGCCACCAACGACACCCCCGTCGCCAGCCAGCTCGTGCCCAGCCACTGGGCGCCGAAGTAGCCGAGGGCCACGCTGTAGCCCGCCCAGGACAGGCCCGCCAGGGCTGACCAGGGGAGGAAATCGCGGGCGCGGCGGTGGGCCGCGCCGGCGCCGAGGGAGACGACCGAGCGGCCGGCCGGGGCGAAGCGGGCCAGGATGACCAGGGCGCCGCCGCCGCGGGCCAGGGCCTGGCCGAGACGTTCCTGCGCGGTGGTGAGGCGGCGGGAGCGGGAGATCGCGCGGTCCAGGCGTTCGCCGCCGCGCCAAGCGAGGCGGTACGCCACCAGGTCGCCCAGTACGGACGCGGCGGCGGCGGACGCGATCAGGGCCAGGATGCTGGGGACCTCGTGCGGGACGGGAACGGCGTCGGTCGCCGCGCCGGTGCCCGCTGCCGCCGCCGTGGCCGCCGCGATGACCAGGACCCCGCTCGGCAGTACCGGCAGGAACACATCAAGCAGTACGGACAGGGCGATCATGGCGTAGATCCATGGGCTGCCGGTCAGCGACCCCACACTCTCGAACAACGCGGCTCCCCGTGAACTCCCCCGTGGGCCGCGGCAAGGACGGCCAGTGACAGCCATACAGCGTACGCCTGGGCAGTGACAGGAGATTCACGGGGGGCGCGTGTGATCGGCACAGCTTGTTCACTCGGCTGCCCCGTCCCGAGGGGCGGGGCGGGCTCGCATCCCGTAGCAACGTAAAGGGGCTCCGAGTACACCTGAACGTGAGGAACGGTACACATCATGGTGGCAGGCATATGCGCGGGCGCCGTCGTCGCGGCACTGCTGGCGAGCGGGACGGGTGGTGCGGGTGCCGTGGGAGGCGTCGGCGCCCCTGACGGGTACTGGATGCGGACGGACGCCAAGTTCGCGCCGGTCGGCGCCCTCGTGCCGTCGGCGGCGGTGACGTACGACGCGAAGCTGGTCCCACCGGCCGCGTGGATCCAGGTGAGTCAGCACACGGCGGCGAGCGGTGCTACGACCGTGAAGCTCCGGGTCGACGGGATGGTGCCGGGGCACGCGTACGCCGTCCATGTGCACCAGAAGCCGTGCGGCGCCGACCCGGCCGCCGCGGGCGGGCACTTCCAGCACAAGCCGTCCACGGACCCGGCCGACGTCACCGCCGACAACGAGGTCTGGCTCGACTTCACGGCCGACGACACCGGCGCCGCCGAGGCGAGTGCCCGACACGACTGGGGCTTCCGGCAGGGCGAGGCGTCCTCCGTCGTGATCCACGACATGCCGGGCAGCCGCGTCCGCGCCGCCTGCTTCACCGTGCCGTTCGGCTGGTCTCCCTGACCTGCGGATACGTCCAGGAGCGGGCGGCTACCGGCGTCCGCTCCGGCGCCGCCGCCGCACGGAGCACCGCTCGCGCCACCGCGTCCGCGTCCGACAGCGTGACCGAGTCCACGCCCGGTCGGGCGCCCGCCGCGGTCACCCAGTGCACGCCCTCCGTGGGCACCCCGAACGCGAACCGCCGTGCGTGGGCGCGCCCTTGACGGTCCATCAGGCGATACGGGCGCGGGGTCACGTCCAGCCCGCCCGACTCGTAACCGTCCACCGTGTGCGGCCGGCACCGGCCCGTCTTCAGCAGCCGGCCGAGCAGTTCGTCGGCGGTGCGGCGCAGGTCCGGTTCGGGGAGGCGTGCCTCGATGAGGGTCGTCACCCGCACCGCCGAGCCCGGCACCGCCGGGGAGCGTGCCACCCAGGCGCCCTCCGCCTCCCGCACCTCCAGCCGCGGCCCGAGCACCTCCACCACGCCCGCCTCCACCAGCGCGGCCAGTTCCTCGATACGGCGCCGGGGCGGGCCGATGGACAGGAACGCGTTGAGCGGGGTGTACCAGCGGTCCAGGTGGTCGCGGCGCGAGGCACCGGCGAGACCGCCGTGGTCGACGACCAGCCGGAGTTCGTTGCGCAGGTCGCGCAGCACGTCCAGGGCCGCCTTGACCGGGCCGTCCACATTGCCGAGCGCGGCGTGTTCGGCGTCCTCGCGCAGATACGACAGCAGCCAGTTCCGCCATGCCGCCGGGTGGGCGAGATCGCGTTCGGTGTACGGGCGGGACAACCGGTCCCAGCTCCAGCGGGCGGCGCTCGGGACCCCGAACTCGTCGAGTATCAGGGCTTCTTGGGGGTCGTGGTGCGGGACGCCGAGAAAGCGCTCTGCGAACTCCGGGCGCCGGGAGGGTCGTAGCAGAGCGGTGTAGTAGACCGTCTCGACCTCCTTCGCCACCAACGGCCATATCTCCGTGAGGAAGTCGGGTGCCTCGCCGGAGTCGGCGCGTTTGCGGAAGGCGGCGATGGCCTCCGGGGTGAGGACGCGGGGAGTGTGGCGGCCGTGCGGGCCCTTCGCGTTGTCGCCGCGGGCCTGGTACGGGATGCCTCGGCGTGAACCGGCGTACAGGCGGGGCTCGTTGCCGGAGGGGATGTAACGGAGACCGTTCCCCGTGCGGACGAAGCGGCCTCCCCTGCCCGTCGTCAACAGGGCTGTGTGGTCGAAGAAGTTGAGGCCGAGGCCGCGCAACAGCACTGGTTCGCCGGGGCGTACGACGGTCAGGTCGACGTCGGCCGGGTTGGCCGGCGGGAGGTGGCACAGGCCGTGCCGGTCGGCGTAGGAGGAGAGGTGGCGCTGGGCGGTGTCTCCGACCGTCGGGAGGTGGCCCTGGGCCAGGACCACGGCCGAAAGGGCGGACAGGGTACGGCCGTTGTCCAGGGTGAGGGCCTGGTGGCCGTCGGGTGTGTCGTCGAGGCGTACGGCGCGTGCCCTGTGTGTCGCGACCTGGACGGACTCGGGCGCCTCGCGGACCGTGCGGGCGAACACCCACTCCAGATAGCGGCCGTAGTGGGCGCGGGTGGGGTAGTCGTCCGGGCCCAGTTCGGCGGGTGCCCACTCGTGCAGGCTGGGTCCGGGGCGGATCGGGCCCGAGCAGTCGACGCTGGCGTCGGTGAAGAGGGTCACCTGCGAGGCCACGGTGTTCATCAGCAGCTCGGGCGACTGCGCGGAGCGCCAGACCCGGCCGGGGCCCGGGGGCGCCGGGTCGACGACGTGGACGGTGAGCCGGGTGCCGGGCGGGAGGAGTTCCGGCGCGGAGGCGCAGAGGCGTTCCAGGACGCTGGTGCCGCGCGGACCGGCGCCGACCACGGCCACGGAAACGCATGCCGGTTCGCCGTCGAACGCGTTCACTGCAGACAAAGGGGGGACTCCCGGGCGTGTGGGGCGCAATGGAGCAGACCGCCCACCGGAAGCGGACGGTCCGCATCATCATGCCCGCAGCGAGGTCACGGGGGTGTGAGGGGGGACTCCTCCACCGTCTTCAGGGTTCCGTCCGCCCGTGCCTGTTCCAGCCGCAGCTTCGCCGAACGGCCGTGCAGCGTAAGGGTCATGAGCTGGTTGCCGAACCAAGGGCCGCCCGTCCTGCGCCACTTGACCGACGGGTGGGGGCAGTGGCCGTGCCGGGCGAGGCGGCGGCCCAGACCGCGGGCGACGGCGCTCCAGGCGAAACGGAAGCCGACCCGTATGTAAGGGGGGATGGAGTTGTGGACGGGGGAGCAGGTGAGCTGGAGGACGCGGGAACTCGGCTGTCCTGTCCGCCACTTGGGCTCCGCCATGTAGGCGTGATGCACGTCCCCTGACAGCACGAGCACCGACGCCGGTGCGCCGTCCCCCGAGCCCACCTCGGCGATCAGTCCTGCCAACTCCTCGAAGGACTCCGGGAAGGCCGCCCAGTGTTCCAGGTCGGCCGCGCGGCGCAGCTTCTCGCCGAAGTCGGCCCAGCGGGTGCCCCGTTCGCCCCGGCACAGGGCCGCGTCCCAGGACTCGGCGTCGTGGATGAGATGGGGCAGCAGCCAGGGGAGCGAGGTGCCGATGAGGAGGTGGTCGTAGGAGGAGGGGTCCGTGAGGGCCTGGGTGCGCAGCCAGTCGGCCTCGCCGGGGTCGAGCATCGCGCGGTGCTGCTCGTCGAGGACGCGGGCCGCCCTGCTGTCCACCATCAGCAGCCGTACGCGGCCGAAGTCGCGCCGGTAGCTCCAGCGGACGGAGGCCGGGTCGGCGTCGGCGCGGCAGGCGAAGGCGCGGAGTTCGTCGGTGCCGTCGGGGGTGTCGCGGACCGCCAAGTAGAGGGGATCGGCGGTGAGTTCGGCGGGGGAGAGGTTCCCGAGGTGCTGATGGACCCAGTACGACATCAGGCCGCTGAGCAGTCGCTCGCGCCACCACGGGGTGGCCCGCATGTCGGTCAGCCAGGCGGCGCTGGTGTTCCAGTCGTCGATGACGTCGTGGTCGTCGAAGATCATGCAACTCGGCACGGTGGACAGCAGCCAGCGGATCTCCGGGTCGAGCCAGGACTCGTAGTAGAGGCGGGTGTACTCCTCGTAGTCCGCGACCTCGCTGCCGGGCGGCTCGCGCAGATCGCGGCGGGCGGAGAGCCAGCGGCGGGTCGCGTCGGAGACCTCGTCGGCGTACACCTGGTCGCCCAACAGGAGGAGTACGTCCGGCCGTTCGGACTCCGGATCGCGGGCGATGCGCGAGGCCAGTGTGTCCAGGGCGTCCGGGCCCACCGGATCGTGGTCGTCGGCGGGCGGCGCGGCCCAGCGGCAGGAGCCGAACGCGACGCGGACCGTACCGTCGGCGTCCGGCGTGTGGATCACGGACGGCGGGAACGACGAGTCGGGCAACGGCCATACACGCGTGCCGTCCAGGAACACCTCGTACGGCGTCGACGTCCCGGGCGTGAGGCCCTCCACCGGCACCAACGCGTAGTGGTGGCCCGCCACTTGGAAGGTGCGGGACGTGCCGCGGGCGCCGTCCGCGCAGCGCACCTCGGCGGTACACGGACGGCTCGCCTCGACCCATACGGTCGCGGACGAGCCGTCGGCGTAGCGAAGCAGTGGTCCAAGACTCAGTCCGGCCACGGGTGATCACTCTCCTCCGTCGCCCCGTACGGTACGGAACGACGGAGGCCGGCGCCTAGATCTCCAGGGAGATCTCCCGTGGGGGGACAGGGGTGATCAGCAGCCGCTGAGGACCGAGGTCAGCTTGGCCTTCTCGGCCGTGTCGACCGACAGGTCGTAGTAGTACTTCACCTGGACCCAGGCACGGACGTAGGTGCAGGCGTACGAGGCGAGCGGGGGCATCCACTCGGCCGGGTCCTGGTCGCTCTTGGACTGGTTGACGTTGTCCGTGACGGCGATCAGCTGCGGCCGGGTGATGTCGTTGGCGAAGCCCTGGCGCGCCGCGGTGGTCCAGTTCCGGGCGCCGGAGTCCCAGGCCTCGGCGAGCGGGACGAGGTGGTCGATGTCCAGGTCGGAGGCGGCGGTCCAGGTGGCGCCGTCGTAGACCGAGTACCAGCTGCCGCTGGTCGCGGTGCAGGCGGAGTTGGTGACGACGTTCGTACCGTCCCGCTTGAGGACGTACTCACGGGTGTTGCAGGTGCCGCTGATCGTGATCCAGGTGGGGAACAGGTCACGGTCGTAGCCGGTCCGGACCTCGGTGGCCACGGTGAGGGAGGCGAGGTAGGTGCGGGCAGTGGCGGCGCTGACCGGGGTGGGGAGGGCGGCGGAGGCGGCCGGGCCGTTGAGAATTCCCGCGAAAGCCATGAGTCCGGTAAGAGCCGCGAGTATGCTCAGCCGTCGACGCGCGTAGAACTTCGGCATACGAACTCCCTTGTGGTGTGGGGGTTTTGGAGTGCGAGCGAAGGAATGCTTGCGGTGCCGTGTTGCGGCCGGGTGTGCGTTGGGTAAGAAGTTAGTGACGCGAGCATGACAAGGCAATGCTTTGGTGGTCACGTACGATGAATGACGCAGAAGGGGAGTAGCTCTTCGCCGGACCGTCGACATACTGCTCAGCTCGTCTGAGCCGGCGCCCGGAGGCAGATCCACCGCTTTGAAGTGGACGGATCGGCCAGCGAGACCTTCGGTAAGCAGTGCACCAGTGATTTTTCCGTGTGCGCTGCCGTGCCGAGGTGTCCGCGGACAGCAATCACACTCTCGGTGGGGCAGCGCCCGACCGATTGAGGAACCTTGATCAGCATCAGTGTGACGGCGCTCGTTTTCGGCGTCGTCCTCCTTGCCGAACTCCCCGACAAGACCGCGCTCGCCGGGCTCGTCCTCGGCACCCGCTACCGCGCCTCGTACGTCTTCGCCGGGGTCGCCGCCGCGTTCCTGCTGCATGTCGTGCTCGCGGTGGCGGCGGGCAGCGTGCTGACCCTGCTGCCGCAGCAGCTCGTGCACGCGATCACCGGTGTGCTCTTCCTCGGCGGCGCCGCCGTACTCCTCATGAAGAAGGACGAGGACGAGGAGGAGATCCGCAAGCCGGAGGACCAGTCCTTCTGGAAGGTCGCGGGCGCCGGGTTCATGCTCATCCTCGTCGCCGAGTTCGGGGACTTGACCCAGATCATGACCGCGAACCTGGCCGCACGTTACGACGACCCGTTGTCCGTCGGACTCGGCGCGGTGCTGGGGCTCTGGGCGGTCGCAGGTCTCGGCATCGTGGGCGGAAAGGCGCTGATGAAGCGGGTACCGCTGAAGCTGATCACGCAGGTCGCGGCGGTGCTGATGCTGGCGCTGGGGGCGTGGAGTCTGTGGGAGGCGGTGGCGGGCTGAGCGGGTCCGAGCGGTCGAGTGAGCTGAACGGTGAGTGAACTGTTTCCGGGGGAGGTGGCGCGATGCCGGTCCGGTTTTGTACCGTAGAGAAACAAAGTGGCTCCCGTCCGTTTTCCCTGACCGGCGGACGGGGCCGCCTTGTCCCTCCGGGGGTTGACCGACGTACTACCTCTCCCGAGCCTTTCTCGTGCCTTGGAGCCTGCCGATGACGGCCACCACCGTGCTCACCGCCCGCGCCCTCCTGTTGGACATGGACGGCACCCTCGTCGACTCGCACGCCGTCGTCGAGCGGATCTGGCGGCGCTGGTCCGACCGGCACGGGCTGAACGCGGACGAGGTCATGAAGGTCGTGCACGGCCGGCAGGGGTACGCGTCCATGGCGCTGCTGCTGCCCAGCCGGCCCATGGAGCAGAACCACGCCGAGAACGCCCGCATGCTCGCCGAGGAGACCGCCGACGTCGAGGGCGTCGTCCCGATCCCGGGCGCACCGGAGTTCCTCGCCTCGCTACGGGGCCTGCCGCACGCGCTCGTCACCTCGGCGGACGTCGCCCTGTCCACCGCGCGGATGGGTGCGGCGGGCTTGGAGTTGCCGGAGGTCCGCATCACCGCCGAGTCCGTCGGCGCCAGCAAGCCCGACCCCGAGGGTTTCCTCAAGGGCGCCGCCGAACTGGGCATCGCGCCCGCGGACTGCGTCGTCTTCGAGGACTCCGGGGCGGGGATCGCGGCGGGGCGCGCCGCGGGAATGCGTGTGGTGGGGGTCGGGCCGCAGGCCGGGTTCCACCGGGCGGACGTGGTGGTGCGGGATCTGCGGGAGGTACGGGTCGAGGCCCTGGGGGGCGGGGAGATTCGGCTGCACGTGGGGTAGGGGTGGGGGTCTACGGGCGTGGGCCTACGGCCGTTGGCCCACGGTTGTTTGCCTACGGCTGTGGGTCGCCGAGGAGGTGTCTGGCCGGTGCTGAGCGGATTGCCGGGAGGGGTGTCCTTCAGCTCGGGCGCCCGCCTCGGCCCGGAGCCTTTCAGCTCCGGCGCCCATTAGTCAGGGTGTCTTTCATAACACCGGCTTCCTTCAGGCCCGGCGCCTCGCGCACCCCGGCACTTTCAACCCCGCCCCAGCCGGCGCAGCGTCACGGCTCGGTCGTCTCCGACTCCAGTCGCGCCCGGGTCGCCGTGCCGTAGACCCCCAGCTCGTCGGACTGGATGCCGCGCGCGAGTTGGTACGTGCGTACCGAGGTCTGCACCTGTTTGTCGAAGACGCCGTTGTCGGGGCCGGTGTAGAGGTTCAACTGGGCCAGGCGGAGCTGGAGTTCGGTGACCTCGGGGCCTTCGTCGCCGCGTTGCAGGATCGCGGAGGGGCTGCTGTTGCCCTGGCGGTCGGTGGCGGAGGCGGTCGAGGTGGTGGCGGTGGGCGTCGGGGTCCGGCTGGGGGTCGCCGATTTTGACGTCGTGGGGGACGGGGGCGACGACGCCGACGGTGACGGGTTCGTGCTGAGCGACGGGGTCGGGGACGCCGACGTCGGCTGCGCGGACGTAGAGCCGCTCGTGGACGGTGTCACCGACGCCGCGCTCTTCGACGCGGTAGGGACGCTCGCCCGTACGTCCTGAGGGGCCGCCTCGTCCCGCGACGGCGTCTTGTACGAGAACAGGCCGCTCGCGAAACCGGCCGCCGCGATCACCACGACCACGGCTCCCGCGACGGCGAGCAGCACGGTACGGCGGTGGCGGCGCGGGGGGTCGGTGTGCGTGGGCACTTCCGAGGGGTTCCCGCCGGCCGCCTCGAACAGGCTCAGGTCGGTCGGGTCGGGAGTCGGTAGCGTCACCGCGCGCAGCGGCATCGTCTCCTCGACCGCCGGCAGCCGCTGTGTCTCGCCCTCGGGTCCCACCGGTGCCGACGAGGGGACTGCGGGCGCCTGCTCCTGCGGGTTCCCGTCCAGCTCCACATACGGTCTGATCCGCAGCGGGTCGAAGTCCTCCGCCGCTGCCGCCTCCGCCGTGCGCGCGTCACGCAGCGCGTCGGACGCCCGTTGGGTGCAGGCGCACGACGGGGAACCGTCGGCTGCCCGGGGCGCCCCGCACTGCGGGCATATGTGGCCCTTCGCCTCGTTCACGTGTTCGTCCCTCCCCGTGGAACTCCAGAGGTTATGCGGATCTCCTTCACGCCGTCTCCTCCGACCCCCGGAATGCGGGCTTCCAATCGGACTCAACAGGCCGTAACGGGGCACACCGATCACCATGGATGTGTAACGAGAGCCTCGGGAGGTCTTCATGGCCGGCGATGCGCACGGTATGACAGGGAATGTGCACGACGCGCAGCCACCGGAGAAACCCCCGCGGCGGGGCAGTGCCGCCCAGGAACACGTCTCGGGCAACGTCCTCGTCTCCATCGGGGCGCTGCTCCTCGGGCTGCTGCTCGCCGCCCTCGACCAGACCATCGTGTCGACCGCGCTGCCGACGATCGTCAGCGATCTCGGCGGGCTGGAACATCTGTCGTGGGTGGTCACGGCCTATCTGCTGGCCTCGACCGCCGCGACTCCGCTGTGGGGCAAACTCGGCGACCAGTACGGGCGGAAGAGGCTGTTCCAGATCGCGATCGTGATCTTTCTCGTCGGGTCGGCGCTGTGCGGTGCGGCCCAGAACATGCCCCAGCTGATCGGCTTCCGGGCCCTCCAGGGGCTCGGCGGCGGCGGGTTGATCGTGCTGTCGATGGCGATCGTCGGCGACGTCGTCTCACCGCGTGAACGCGGGCGCTACCAGGGGCTGTTCGGCGCCGTCTTCGGTGCGACGAGTGTCCTCGGGCCGCTCCTCGGCGGGCTGTTCACCGAGCACCTGAGCTGGCGCTGGGTCTTCTACATCAACCTCCCCGTCGGAGTCGTCGCCCTCGCCGTCATTGCGACCGCCCTGCACATCCCGCGCAAGTCGACCCGGCACGTCATCGACTACCTCGGCACCTTCCTCATCGCCGCCGTCGCGACCTGCCTGGTGCTCGTCGCCTCGCTGGGCGGCACGACCTGGGGCTGGGGTTCGCCGCAGATCATCGGGCTCGCGGTGCTCGGCGTCGCCCTGATCGCGGCGTTCGTGGCCGTCGAGCAGCGCGCCGCCGAACCCGTCCTGCCGCTCAAGCTGTTCCGCGTCCGCACCTTCTCGCTCGCCGCCGTCATCAGCTTCATCGTCGGCTTCGCGATGTTCGGCGCGATGACCTATCTGCCGACCTTCCTCCAGGTCGTCCAGGGCATCTCGCCGACCATGTCCGGCGTCCACATGCTGCCGATGGTGTTCGGCATGCTGATCTCGTCCACCACCTCCGGCCAGATCGTCAGCCGCACCGGCCGCTGGAAGGTGTTCCCCATCGCGGGCACCGGCGTCACCGCCCTCGGCCTGCTGCTGCTCCACCAGCTCGACGAGAACAGCTCCACCGGCGAGATGAGCGCCTACTTCTTCGTCTTCGGACTCGGACTCGGCCTGGTCATGCAGGTGTTGGTGCTCATCGTGCAGAACGCCGTCTCCTACCAGGACCTCGGCGTCGCCACCTCCGGCGCGACCTTCTTCCGGTCCATCGGCGCCTCGTTCGGCGTCGCCATCTTCGGCACGATCTTCGCGAGCAGACTCGGCGACAAACTCACGGACGCCCTTCGGGGCACCTCGTTGCCGCCGGGCGTCACACCGGACGGCCTCGAGTCCGACCCGCGCGGCATCTCCCAACTCCCTTCCGCCGTACGCCCGGAGGCCCTGCACGCGTACGCGTCATCGATCACCGACGTCTTCCTCTACGCCGCCCCCGTCGCCCTCGTCGGCTTCGTCCTCGCGTGGTTCCTCAAGGAGGACAAGCTGCGCGGCTCGGTCACCGCACCCGACGTCACAGAGACCCTCGCCAGCAACCCCGTCCAACGCTCCTCCTACGACGAGGTGTGCCGCGCGCTGTCCGTGCTCGGCACCCGGGAGGGCCGCCGCGAGATCTACAAGACCATCACCGCCAAGGCGGGCTACGACCTTCAGCCGGCGGCGAGTTGGCTGCTGCTGCGCATCAAGCGGTACGGGTGGGCGGAACCCGGTGTGCTGGCCGAGCGCAGCTCCGTGCCGCTGCCTGTCATCCTCGCGGCCGTCCGGCAGGTCGAGGAGCGACGGCTGGCCGTGCGCGAGGGCCTTGATCTCCAACTGACCGACCAGGGAAGGGAAGTTGCCGAACGGCTGGCGCAGGCCCGCGAGGAGTCCCTCGCGGAGACCCTGGGCGACTGGTGGGGGCCGGACCGGCCCACCGATCTCATTCAGCTCGTGAAAGAGCTGAACGGGGAGTTGTGCGGGTCGGACCGGGAGCAGCCGCACAACGGGACGGCGGCTGCGGTCAGTTGAGGTTCTTGCGGAACCAGTGCTCGGCGTACCTGTCGTCGTTGTGCGGGTCGGTCTCCTCATAGCCGAGCCGGGCGTACAGGGCGCGGGCCTCCACCAGGTCGTGCCGGGTGTCCAGGATCATCGCCTTGGCCCCCAGGTCGCGGGCGGCGTCCTCCGCCGCCGTCACCAGCCTCGGGGCACCGCCCCGGCCGCGCAGCTCTTCACGGACGAAGACCCTTTTCAGCTCGGCGGTCGTCGGGTCGAGGAGCCGTACGCCCGCTGACCCGGCCGCCGTGCCCTCGTGCCGGGCGATCAGCAACCGGCCGTCGGGCGGGGCGAGTTCGGAACCGGTGCGGGCGGCGATCTCGCGTTCCAGTTCGGCGGGGTCCGTGCGGCGGCCCTCGTGAAGGAGGTAGTAGCGGTCGCTGACCTCTGTGTAGTACGCCCGCCAGAGTGCGGCGGCGACGGGGGAGTCGAAGGGTTCCGGGGCGATCGTCCACATCATGCGGGCATTGTCAGGAGGTGGGCGGGAGGCGGCGCAACCGAATATGGGTGGCCTCGAAGGTGACCTCGAACAGGCGCCGGCCGCGCCGAATCGACACGTCGGTCCCATGGATTCCGGAGACTGGTTCCCATGAACCGCACCGACCGGCTGTACGCCCTGGTGGAGGAGTTGCGTGCCGCCGCACCCCGGCCGCGCAGCGCCCGTACGCTCGCCGCCCGCTTCGAGGTCAGCGTCCGTACCGTCGAGCGGGACCTCGCGGCGCTTCAGCAGTCGGGAGTGCCGGTGTACGCCGAGCCGGGGCGCAGCGGCGGATACGTCCTGGACCGGCGCCGGACCTTGCCGCCGCTGACCATCACGCCGGCCGAGGCCACGGCCCTGGCGGTCGGGCTGCACGCGCTCGCGGGCACGCCGTTCGCCGCGGACGCGCGCAGCGCGCTGCACAAGGTGCTCGCGGTGATGCCGGAGCGGGAGCGGGCCGCCGCCGCCGAGATGGCCGGGCGGGTGCGGCTGCTCGTACCGGTGGCCGGGACGGCGCGGTCCGCCGAGCCCGTCGTACCGGCGGCGTTGCGCGAGGCGCTGACGGCCGGGCGGGTGCTGCGGCTGGAGTACACCGACGCGGAGGGGACCCCCACCAGCCGTGAGGTGGAACCGGTCGCCTTCCTCGGGGGCGACGAGCACTGGTATCTGGCGGGCTGGTGCCGGCTGCGGGAAGCGCCGCGCGGGTTTCGGCTGGACCGGATCAGGGTGGTCGAGGCACTCGACGAGAAGGTTCCGACGCGGGCCGTCGACCTGTCCGAACTGGACACCCTGGGCTCGGACTTGGTGCCGCTCGCCGAGTTCGGGGCGTGAGGATCTCGCGGGAGGGGGTGAGTGTGACGGCAATCACCGACAGGGGGTTGTCGCCGACGGAAGCCAGGCTGGGCCGCATGACCACAGAAACAGGCACAGCCACAGACACATCCATCGCCCTCTTCGCACGCTGGACCGCCCTGTGGAACGGCGACTTCAGTGACCCGGAGAGCTTCCTCGCCCCCGACTTCCGTATCCGCTTCGGCAGCAATCCCGAGGGGGCGCCGGACACCGACGCGCTCCGCGGCCCCGCGGGCATCGTCGATCTCATCGCCCGCCACCGTGCCGAGAGTCCCGGACGCCGGTACGCCGTCGAGGGCGTCCCGGTCGTCGACGCTCGCCGGGGCCGGGTCGCCTCCTGCTGGTACGTCACGCGCGCGGACGGTTCCCAGAAGAGCGGCATCGATCTCTTCGAGGTCGTGGACGGCCGTATCGCCACCGTGTGGTCCGTAACAGGGCTGCGCCGCTTCGCTGCGTGACGACGGCCGTTTGAAGGGTGTCTTCCGGGCAACCCGGTAGAGGAACCGACCGACTACGAGAGCCGGTTGACCAAGAACCCGGAAGGCACTCATGTCCACAGGCGTGATCATCGTTTTGATCGTGATCGTGGTCGGCGTGGTCGCTGCCGCGGCCGCCCTGGCGCTGCGTGCCCGAGGCGCGACCGGCGGCTCGGGACTGAAGCGCCGCTTCGGGCCCGAGTACGACCGCACCGTGGCCCGGCACGACGGCGACGCGAAGGCCGCCGAGCAGGAGCTCGACGCACGCGTCCAGGAACACGGTTCGCTGCACGAGCAGCCGCTGGAGCCCGCGGCCCGTGAGCAGTACCAGGCCCGCTGGGCCGCCGCCCAGGAGCGCTTCGTCGACTCGCCCCGCGAGGCCATGGCCGACGTCGACCAGTTGCTCGGCGAGGTGGCCGGCGCCCGGGGCTTCCCCGATGTCGCCGAGTACGACAAGCAGTTCGACGCGCTGTCCGTGCACCACGCGGACCACGTCCACGGCTACCAGCGCGTGCACGGCGTCGTCACGACGCCCACGAACGGCACACAGGAGAGCCAGACCGGCACCGAGGAGATGCGCGAGGCCATGCTCGAAGCGCGCGCCCTCTTCGACGACCTGGTGAGCACGGACAACGGCAGCGACCGGGGGCGCACCGGACGCCACGCGCTGGGCTCATTCAACAGGCAAGCAGTGAAGGGGAGTTGAGCCGCATGACTGATGTGACACGACCGAACGGCGACACGAGCGACGAGCGCAAGGGCACCGACACGGGTACCGAAGGCCGGGGGACCGGCATGGGTACCGAGGGCCGGGGGACCGGTACAGGTACCGAGCGTCGGGACACCGGTATGGGTACCGACCGCCGGGACACCGCCACCGGTACCGACCGGCGCGAGAACGCCATGGGTACCGACCGGCGCGACCCGGCGAAGGTTCCCGGCCAGCAGGACGCCTCGAAGGCCGCCGATCAGCGGGAAGCCACGAAGGTGACCCCGGTGGTCCCGGCGACGACCCCGCGCGAAGCCGACAAGGCGACGACACCGGGCGAGGAGACGGCCCGCGGTGACCAGCAGTCGGCACGGCCCGTGCACGCCCCCGAGCCGCCGCCCTCCTCGCCCGGCGCCGGCGTGGCCACCGACAAGCGGCACGGCTCGAACGGCTCCGGGAACGGCAGCCTCATGCCGCACGACGAGAGCGACAAGTTCAGCCTGCGGCTGCAGCACGCGGTCACCGGGTTCGTCGACGAGCCCCGCTCCGCCGTGGAGGAGGCCGACCACGTACTGGAAGAGGTCGCCGCCCGCTTCACGGAGGCCGTCACCAAGCGCCGCACCGCACTGCACGGCTCCTGGGAGTCCAAGAGCACGGGCGACACCGAGCAACTCCGCCTGGCCCTGCGGGACTACCGCGAGCTGACGGAGCGGCTTCTCCACATGTGACGTACATGTGACGTACCTGACCTGGCACTTCCGTGTGATCCGCTCCGAAGGGGCCGAGTACGCCGTGACAAGGGCGTACTCGGCCTCCTTGCGTCGGACGAGAGTCGAGTACGCCGGACGCGGCGCGGCCGGGCGATTTATCATGCGGCGGCTGTGTAAGGACACTTCAAGGGGGAGCGCACGTGCTCGAACTCACCATGGCCTCGGTCTCCGGGACGGACGCGGGAGCGACCGCCGGCATGCTGATGGCCGAGGCGCCCAGTGAACCGGGCGCGGTGCTGCGGGTGGGCCGGGACGAGACGGTGTGCCGGCTGGTGACACCGGACGACTGGCTGTTCATCTCGCGGGTCCATCTGGAGTTCCTGTGCGGACCCGAGGGCGTCTGGCAGGTGAGCTGGCTGCGCGGCTCCCAGCCCGACCCGTCGTCCGAAGTACGCCTGATCGTCGGCGAGTACGCCCAGACCGTCGCCTACGGCGGGAGCGTGCCGTTGCCCCGGGGCGGCAGTGGCGAGATCGTCATCCAGGACCGCACCGGGCCGCGCAGCGTCAACGTCGGCTTCTATCACGAGAGTTGAGAAGCCCTGAGTGAGAAGCCCTCGGCAAGGATGCCTAGTCGAGGACCCTCGCCAGCGCGAAACCGTCGTAGCCCTTCCTGCCCACCGTCTGGATGGCCGTGCCCGACAGGCGCGCGTGCGAGCCGATCAACTCGATCGCGGTGCGCGTGCCCTGGACGTCCGGCGATGTGTCGGACGGGTCGGCGACCCGGCCGCTGCGGACCACGTTGTCGATGATGATGAGGCTGCCGGGGCGGGTGAGATTGAGGGCCCACTCGACGTAGTGCGGGTTGTTGCTCTTGTCGGCGTCGACGAAGACCAGGTCGAAGGGGGCCGGGTTCTCGTCGGCCAGTTCGGCCAGGGACTCCAGGGCCGCGCCCACCCGTACCTCGACGACCTTGTCGAGGCCCGCGCGGGCGATGTTGCGGGTGGCGACCTCGGCGTGCCTCGGGCTGTACTCCAGGGTGACCAGCCGGCCGTCGGCGGGCAGGGCGCGGGCCAGCCAGATCGTGCTGTAGCCGCCGAGGGTGCCGATCTCCAGGACGCGGGTGGCGCCCTGGATCGTGGCCAGGAGGTGGAGCAGTTTGCCCTCGGCGGCGGACACCGCGATCTGCGGGAGTCCGGCGGCCTCGCTGTCGCGCAGGGCCGCCGTCAGTACCTCGTCCTCCGGGGCGAGATGGCTGATGAAGTAGTCGTCGACGTCGTCCCAGAGCTGTGACTCGCTCATGTGCTTGTGCCTTTCGTGTTTCCGGTGTCCATCACCATCTGGACGATCACTACCTACCCGGAACCGCGCGGCCGGTGCGTCGGCGGCGGGGGAATCACCGGTGGCGGCGGGATCGCCGGCCGCCGTGAGCGTCGTACGGCCAGCAAGGCGGTGGTCGTGACCAGGGCGGCCAGGCCGCCGACGATCGTCAGCAGCCAGGCCGGGACGCCGGCCACCACGCGCAGATGGTCCTCGTAGATCACCTGCTGGAACGTGGCGTCCGTGGCGGTGCGGCTCAGCAGATGGTCGCCGGTGATGCGGGAGGGGTCGGGGAACTCCTGGTTCACGGCGGTCAGGAACGGGGTGCCCTTGGCGAGGGCGGCCAGCGGGCCCGAGGTCGCGGTGATCCGGCCGGCGTAGGCGACCTGCGGCTCGTCGCCGCCGATCGTGCTGCTGGGTTCCATGCGGTGGGCGGCCAGGATGTACAGGCCCAGCGACTGCGGGGTGGGGGCCAGCCGGGACAGGCGCATCGGGTAGACGGGGGTCTCGGCGGCGAAGGTGAGGTGGAGCGGGTCGAGGGCGCCGGAGAGCGGGGTGCCGGCGGTCGCGGGGGCGAGGCGGATCGCCACGTACTCCCAGCGCTGGTCGACGTACGGCTGGAGGGCCTGGTCAAGGCGGGCCGGCGACACGAACCCGTTCGTGTGCAACCAGTCGCCGAGTGCGCTCGGGTCGGTGGCCGTCAGCCGCGCCACGTCGAAGGGGCCGAGCCGCTCACGGCCGACCACGCCGACTCCGGGGGGCGGGACGGCGCCGGGCGGCGTTTCGCCGCTGCCGCCGCCGGAGACGAGCGGCCAGTCGTCGTCCTGGGGCCAGAAGTGGTGGCGGTCGCGGTGCACGGGCGCGGTGAGCGCGTCCAGCGTGTCGAAGAGGGCGGGGTCGCCGAGCGTGGCCGTCGCCCGGTGCGGCACCGGCATGATCCACGCGGCCTGCCGCGCGTCCCCGGAGACGGTGAGCCGCATCACGATCTGTTCCTGGCGTCCGTCCCAGCGCACCACGGACGCCTCGCGACCCACCGCGAGCTGCTGCGACGCGCTCGGCACCAGAGCGCCGCAGCCGCACGCCCAGGCCGGTGACACCAGCGATCCGAGCTGCAGGGCGAACAGCGCCAGTACGACGGCCGTCACGCGGGCGCGTGCCCGTCCCCGCCTCAGCACGATCAGTAAACCGATCATGTCCACAAGTTATCGGGCCCGGTCGGAAGCGCGCAGTTATTTGCTGTGCCCAGGCAACCCGAGGCCGACTATCGTCATCCGGACAAAAGGAGGGCGGCCGTCAGGTGAAGAGGGGGTTGCCTGCGTCCCTCCCCCAGGGGGTGCGAAGCTCATAGGGTTCGCAGAGGGAACAACCACGCGTGCGACGCGTGGGACGAGCGGGGCGGGAGGCCTACGAGGCGTGGCGAACGTGGAGCACAGCGGGCGACCGGCGGGAGCCGCGGGAGCTTTCGGGTCGAGTGCCGCCGGGACGGCCAGGGCACGGCTGCGCGCGGCGCGCCTGGGCCTGTGGCTGGTCGCCGCGGTCCTCGCCGTACGGCAGGTGGCCGTGGTCCTCAGCACCCCGCAGGGGGAGCGGCTGACCGACCTGGAGACCTGGGTCGGACCGAACGGCGTGCTGCATGTGAAGGGCTCGTTGTACGACTCGACGCAGTTCACCGGCACCCCCTTCGGCGGGCTCGTCCTCAAACCGCTGACCCGGGCTGCCGAACAGGCACTCGGCTGGGGCTGGACCTTCGGCACGCTGCTGCTCGTCGTCGCGCTCGGCCTGGTCGTCTCCCGCGCGCTGCCGCAGCCCGTCACCCGCCGTGCCTCGCTGCTCGCCGCGCCCGTCGCGATCAGCCTGCTCATGCTGTCGCTGCCGGTGCGCAACACGCTCTGGCTCGGCCAGACCAGCATCATCCCGGTCCTGCTCGTGCTGCTCGCCTGCTTCACGGTGCGCGGCGAGCGGGCCAGCGGCGTGCTGATCGGTCTGGCCGCCGCGCTCCAGCCGACGGTGCTGCTGTTCGCGCCGCTGCTGTGGTTCACCGACCGGCGCCGGGCCGCCGTGACCTCCGTGCTCACCTTCGCCGCGAGCGTGGCCATCGCCTGGGCGGCGATGCCGCACGACTCGTACACCTACTGGGTGCACCACATGGCCGGTGCCGGTCTCGGCGGCGCGGCGGACGGCCTCGGCAACCAGTCGCTGCACGGCGCGCTGCTGCGCCTCGGCCTCACCGGCCCGCTGGAGATCGGCCTGTTCCTCTCGCTCGGCGCGGCCGTCACCTGCCTCGGCCTGCGCCGGGCCGTGCGGTACGCGCGCGACGGCCAGCTGCTGCTCGCGGTCGCGGTCACCGGCTGCGCGGCGATCGCCGTGTCGCCGACGACCTGGCAGCACCAGCTGCTGTGGGTGCTGCTCGCGGTGGTCGGCCGGGTCGGCAAGCGGGCCTCGGACCGGTACGTGTGGCCGGTGGCGGTGGTCCTCGTCGTCACGCTGCCCGCGAAGATGATGCTGCCGAACATGGCGTCCCTCTACCCGCTGCGTGACAACGTCGTCCTGCTCATGGCGCTCGCCGCCGCGACCGCGATCCCGTTCCTGTCCCGCACCTCGGAGTACTACCGCCGCCCGATCCCCACGGAGTACGCCGAGCCGGTCCCCACGCGCTGGAAGCACGTCCCGCTGCTGCCGTTCCTGCGCCGGGTCCTGACCCGCCCGAACCTCCTCCTCGAACTCCTCCTGATCCGCGTCACCTACGCCGCCTACCAGCAGGTCCGCCTCGCGGCGACCGGCGGCACGAACGCGGGCGGCCGGGTCACTGCCGAACACCACGGCCACGAGATCCTCTCCATCGAGCGGTTCCTGCACATCGACATCGAGCACGCGGTCAACCACTGGGTCGTGAAGGTCGAGTTCCTCAAGGACTTCTTCAACTTCTACTACGAGTCCTTCCACTTCGTGGTCCCGCTGACCGTCATGGCCGTCCTGTACTGGCGCCGCCCGGTCGACTACCGCTGGGCCCGCGCCTCCCTAGGCTTCGCCACGCTCCTCGCCCTGGTCGGCTTCTGGCTCTACCCACTGGCCCCGCCGCGCCTGCTGCCCGGCCTCGGCATCATCGACACGGTCCACGGCGTCCAGGACTTCTCCAAGCCGGACTACGGCACCCTCACCGCCCTCACGAACCAGTACGCGGCGATGCCCTCGCTGCACTTCGGCTGGTCCCTGTGGTGCGGTGTCGTCATCGCGATCATCGCCCCCAAGTGGTGGATGAAGGCCCTGGGCCTCCTGCACCCCTTCTTCACCGTCTCCGCGATCGTCGCGACCGGCAACCACTGGGTCCTGGATGCGGCGGGCGGCGCCGCGGTCGTCGCCGCCGGCTTCGGCCTGTCGTACCTCTTCCAGGGCCCGCGGGCCCGCTCGCTGACCAGACCGGTGGAGATCAACACCGAGTTGGAGCCGGCGACGAGCGGCCGTATTCGGAGCTGATGCGGTACTCGCCGGGCGCGGGCACCGTAAGCCGGGTGAAGTCCCCGTCCTTGGCGAGGCAGGCGCCGTCGGCGCGCAGCCACGGCGAGTACGCGACGCGGACGGTGACCGCCCCGGCCCGGGAGACGCGGACGACGAGATCGGCGCTGGTCGTCCGCACGACCGTCCCCGGCTCCGACACCAGCGGTACGGCGTCACGCACCCGGTAGACCCGCCAGTGGGCGTCACGCCAGACGGGTTGCAGCCAGTCGGGCCGTCGGTAACGGACAAGAGCCGCCTCGTCCTTGGCGTAGCCGTCCGGAGTGGCTTCCGGCAGGACGACGAAGCCGACGGCCCAGTGGTCGAGCCACGCCCGGTAGGTGCTCGCGGAGAACGTGCCGTCGTAGAAGAGGCGGGCACGTTCCATGTCGAGCTGGCGGTTCCAGCCGCGGGCGAGGTTGATGTGCGGGGCGAGTTCGGCGGCCTCACGATGGTCGCGGGCCGGAACGGCCTCGACCCGGGTGCGCCCGGAACCGAGCCCTTCCAGGGTGTGCACGACAGGCTGCGTGTCGGTGGCCCAGGCCGGCACGGCGGTGGAGACCTCCAGATCGTCGGCGGTCTTCATGCCGACCCAGATGATGGAGAAGACGAGCGCGGCCATCAGCAAGTTGCGGCCAAGACACCGGAGTTGGGGCGCGGTCAGGAGTACGGCGAGCAGGACGGCCGGGGCGAACAGTTCCGCGAAGCGTTCCACGTTCGTGCCGACGGGGGACGGGACGAGGTACGTGACGACGGTCCCGGCCGCGTACACCACCCCGCTCCACCGGGCGATCCGCCACCCACGCGGGGCCAACGCGGCGATGGCGAGACCGAGGACGACCGGTGGCCAGGTGCGGCCCGGGGACATCAACTGTTCGCCGGCGAACGGGAAGAAGAGGGTCGTCGCGCCGACGACGAGCGCGGGCGGCGCCATCAGCCCGGCCGCCCGCCGCCAGTCCCGTACGGCGAGGAACGCGGCGCCTACGACGGCCAGGAACAGCCCGGCCACCGGGCTCGCCATGGTGGCGAGGCCCGCGTGGGCCGTGCCCAGGACGAGCCGCCGCTCACGGGTGAGCAGCACGCACGCGGCGAGGCCGAGGGCGATACCGAGCGCGAAGGTCGTGCGGCCCGAGGCGACGTCGCACCAGAGCGCGAGCGACGCGAGCAGGGCCGGTCCGAGGGGGTGACAGATGCCGGTGCGGGTGACGAGGACAGCCGCCAGCCAGGAGGCGGCCAGCCCCGACACGACGCTCACCGTGCGGACACCCACCGCCGCCATCAAGTACGGGGAGATCAGGCTGTAGTTGGCGGTGTGCATCCCGCCGTACCAGAACAGGTTGTACGCCGAACTCCCGTACCGTGCCGCGAAGTTGGCCCACGCGTCCTGGGCGGCGAGATCACCTCCACCGGTCGCGAGAAACGCCCACCAGACCGCGTACAGGGGGAGTGCGGGGAGCGTCGCGAGGAGCGGTAAGCGGTGGCGGGCACAGAAGTTACGGAGGTGTTGGTTCCGCTGCACGGCCGTGTTCACCGGCCGGACCAGGGTGTGGTGTTCGGCGGGCGGCATGTGAACGGAGACGCGAAACCTGGCGGAAACGTTCAGTGGGGGCGGCGGGAGTCACCGGGATGAGTGAACCTGCCTCAGCGGTGCGCGCCTCAGCACGCCTTCTTTCTGGTTTCCACGCTGAGGCCCATGACGTTGTGCCAGCGGTACTTCTTGCCGCCGACGTGGTAGTCCACCGTGATTCCCTTCATCCGCACGTGGGCGGTTCCGGTCACGCGGATCGCCACCACGAGGTTGTGCGTGGCCTCGGACGTGGCGGGCTGGGGTGCGATGGTCGCTCCCGCGGCGGGCCGCCGGTGCTGCCAGCCCGTGCCGACGGAGGCGAGGCTGAACTTCGACGGCGGATAGTGGTTGTCGTAGCCGATGAAACTCGTTGTCGCGGGGACGAGGACGGCGTCGGCGAAGCGCAGCCCGTGCGGCTCGGTGAGGGCGATGCTGTCGACGACCACCTTGCTCTTGCCGTAGTTGTGCAGTTCGTCCCCGCCGAACGTCACCGTGGCACCCTGTTTCGCCGGCAGGCAGACCTCGCCCGATCCGGCGTCGGAGTAGTCCGGCCCGTTGAGCGGGCCGTCCCCCGCCGGGGTGTTGGGCGCCGACGAGCAGCCCGTCCCCAGTGCGAGTGCCAGCGTCAGTGCGCAGGCCCGCCCGAGCAGGGCCCGCGGGGTCGAAGTGATATTCACGGAGTCACGGCAACATCAAACCCTGCCGGTTGCTTATTACTTGAGCGTCAATTTGCCGTCCCTGCATAAGATCGCATTCTTGATCGAGTTCTTGACCGAGGCGAACACGCCTGATTCCGGGGGGAATTGTGAGGATTCTGACGCGCGACTCCATACCGCGCAGAGCTACGGGCGTGGCATTCGCCGCCGTCGTACTGCTCGGTGGGGGAGCGGCCGGCTGCGGAGGTGACTCCGCGAAGGAGGACTCGGCCAAGTTGGCGCCTACGGCGGCCGTGGCGAAGGTCGCGGAGAACTCCGAGGACATCACCTCGCTCCACTACCGGGTCACCGGGACCGTGCCCGAGAGGGGGCGCGTGACGGCCGAGGCGTCCATGAAGACGGAGAAGGCGAAACCGACGGCCATGACCATGAAGATGACCGTGGCCGGAGCGCGTGCGAAGGGCGGGCTGGACATCCGGTTCGTCGACAAGGCGATCTACCTCGGCGGCAGCGACCTCGACCCGGCGACGTCGGGCGGCAAGAACTGGGTCAGGGCCGAGCCTGCCGTATGGGGGCGTGGCGCGTCGAACAACAACTCCTATCGCGTGCTGCCCCGTTCGATGGAGGTGAGCCCGGTCGTGCAGTCCACGTTCCTGGCCGGCTCCAAGGACGTGCGGAGGCTCGGCACCGAGACGGTCGACGGCACCAAGGCCGTGCACTACCGGGGAACGGTCACCAGCCGTGAGCTGCGCGCAGCCCAGAGCGCCGCCAAGGGCAAGGACACGTGGGACGCCCGCACCGAGCGGGTGGACCAGTTCGTGAACCTCGGGATCGACGGCGCCCTCGCCATGGACCTGTGGGTCGACGGCGACGACCACCCCGAGCAGTTCCGGGTGCGCGGCAAGACCTACGCCACGCAGAACGACACCGACGGCGGCACGCTCGACCTGACGGTCACCTTTCTCGACCTGAACAAGCCCGTGACCGTCAAGGCCCCGCCCGCCGCCGACACCACCACGCTCGCGGCCGACGCGCAGGAAGGCTGAACCGTCGTGTCGTACACGGTCATGACACTCGCGGGAGCCGACACGCCGGGTGAGCACCTCCAACTGGCGGCTTTCACAGCGGTGGCCGCGGCCTTCTTCATCTGGGTGGGCCGGAAGCAACGTCGCACCGGACGTGGCGCCTTCATACCGGGCAGGACCGTCAGGGTGGGCGACTCCCTGATTCCACCGCGGCCGTCGACCCGCGTCCAACGAGGCGCCGGATGCGCCTACATCGTCTTCGGCTGCATCTTCGTCCTGCCGGCGGTGGTCAACACCGGGATGGCGATCTACGAACTCCTCGGCTGACCACCCGAGTTCACGAACACTCGAACCACACCGTCTTCCCGCCCCCGGCCACCCGCGTCACCCCCCACTTGTCCGTCACCGCGTCCAGGATCACGAGCCCGCGCCCGTTCTCCGACTCGGCGTCGAACTCGGCGTGCAGGTCCGGGAGTTCGGAGGAACTGTCGCTCACCTCCACCCGTACGCCCGCCGTCTGGCGCAGCAACAGCAGTCCGCACCGCCGGTCCGGAACATGCCGTACGACATTGGCGACCAGCTCCGTCACGGCCAGTTCGACGGCGTCGGACAGGTCCGGGACGCCCCACTCCAGGAGGAACGAGCGGACGATACGGCGGATGTGCCGGGCCGAGTGTTCACCCACGGTGAGGTGCATGACGTACTGCCGGCGGAAGGGAACGGCCAGCAGGGGCGGGGGAATTGGTTCGTTCACACTACGAGAGTGATGTCTCGCCGCTACCCTCGGCAACGGTACGAATACAACCCGTTCGCGGGTGGACAGAGTTGGGAGACAGGGGGCTCAGCGTGCACATCAACATCCTTGATCCGGGGGCGTCACCGCTCGACTACTACGGCTTCGAGCTGCGCCGCTATCGGGAGGCCGCCGGTCTCACCCAGCGGCAACTCGGGGAGATCATCAACTACACCGGGTCACTGATCGGCCAGATCGAAACGGCCAGGAAGCTGCCCACGCAGGCGTTCAGCGACGCGGTTGACGCTGCGCTGGGTACGGGGGGCTTGTTGTCCCGGTTGCTCGACCTTGTGCTGCGCAGTCAACTCCCCGCGTGGTTCCGGCAGGTGGGCGAACTGGAGGCGCGGGCCGTCGAGATCTGTTCCTTCGAGGCGCAGATGATCCACGGTCTCCTCCAGACCGACGAGTACGCGCGTGCTGTGCTCGGCACGTTGGACCAGAGCAACCTGGACGATCGGACCGCCGTACGAGTTGCTCGTCAGCGCATCCTCGAGAAGGAGACTCCGCCGGTCTTCTGGGTGATCCTGAGCGAGGCGGCGTTGTATCTGGAGATCGGCGGCCGGGAGACCATGAGGAACCAACTGGCCCGCATGTTGACCCACGAGAACAATCCCCGGGTCAACATCCAGATCCTGCCGTTCTCGGCGGGAGCACACGCGGGACTGACAGGCTCGTATGACCTCTATCGCTTCCCGAGCGACCCACCCATCGTCTACACCGAGGGCTACGGAAGCGGGCATCCGAGCGCCAACCCAGACACTGTCAACGACTGTTCGCTCCGTTACGATCATCTTCAGGCCGCCGCCCTTTCCCTCAGGGACTCGGCGGAGCTGATCCGGCGTGTGATGGAGGAACGTTATGGGGAAGTGGCGCAAGTCCAGCTACAGCAGTGATCAGGGCGGCCAGTGCATCGAGTGCGCGCCGATCGGGCTCCTCGCCTGGCGCAAGTCCTCGTACAGCAGCGACCAGGGCGGTAATTGCGTCGAGATCGCCGAAACCCCCTGCCCCACCACCCCCACCACCACTCTCGCCATCCGCGACTCCAAGACCCCGGCGGGGCCGATCCTCACCCTCGACCCCGCCGCCTTCACCACCTTCGTCAACTGGACCGCTACGACGGCTGGTTGAAGTAGTAGTCGTGGTCGAGGTCGGCCAGCAGGCCGATCCGGGTCGGTGTCCAGCCGAACCGCTTCTGCGTGAGCGTGCTCGTTCCCGTGAGGTCGGACGCGACGAAGTGGCCCAGCCAGCCGAAGTGGTCCCCGGCCTCCTCGGTCGGCACGCTGGCCACCGGTAGGTCCAGCCGCTTGCCGATGACTTCGGCGATCTCGCGTACCGGTACGCCCTCGTCGCCGACCGCGTGCAGGACGGAACCCGCCGGGGCGTTCTCCAACGCCAACCGGTACAGCACCGCCGCGTCGTCACGGTGGACGGCGGCCCAGAGGTTGGTGCCGGCGCCTACGTAGGCGGAGACGCCCTTGGCGCGGGCGATGTCGATGAGGGTGGGGACGAAGGCGTGGTCGCCCTCGCCGTGCACCTGGGGCAGCCGTATCGCCGACGTGCGCACGCCCCGGTCCGCTGCGGTCAGGGTCGTCAACTCGGCTGCGAGGCGCGGTAGTTCAGGGTGGGTGGCGAGGTCGGGGATCTCGTCCTCGGTGCGGCCGTGGCTCATCACGGAGCTGATGACGAGGGGGCGGTCCGAACCCGCGAGGGTCTCGATCAGCGTCTCCACCGCGCTCAAGTCCGTTGCCACGCACGGGCCGTAGTTCGAGAAGTCGTGGATGAAGCCGGTGTGGATCACACCGTCGGCGGCGGACGCGCCCGCGCGGAGGGCGTCGAGGTCCTCCAGGGAACCCCGGTGGACCTCCGCCCCGGTCGCGGCCAGCCGTTCCGCCGAGGTGTCGGAGCGGGCCAGGCCGAGGACCTGGTGCCCGGAGTCGAGCAGTTCGCGGACGACCGCGCCGCCCACGAATCCGGTCGCGCCGGTGACGAAAACACGCATGACGAAATCACCCCAGGTGGGTCGGGAAGTGGTGTGCTTCCAGCCTGCGCCCGCCCGGGCCCGCCCGTCCAAGACCGACTCCGGAAGACGTGATTCAGTTCCGGTATCACCCCAGCTCCTACGGACGTACAGTCGATGTATGACTGACCTGGACCTGCGGCTGGTGCGCTGTTTCACCGTCGTAGCCGAGGAACTGCACTTCGGCCGGGCGGCGGCCGTACTGCATCTCGCGCAGCCGTCCCTGAGCCGTCATGTCCGGCGGCTTGAGGGCGAGTTGGGCGTGCGGCTCTTCGACCGGACCACGCAGGGCACCCAACTCACCGAAGCGGGGGCGGCGTTCCTGCCCCGGGCCGAGGCGCTGCTGCGGTCGGCGGCGGAGGCGACCGCCGTGGCGCGAGCGGCCGGGGCGCCGAGCCGGATCGTCATCGGGTACATGACCGGGCTCATCGTCACCCCGGCGGTGCGCGCCCTGCGCGGGCGCTACCCGGACGCCGAAGTGCACCACTCCTTTCTCGGCTGGGGCGAGATGCCGGCCGCCCTGCTGGAGCACCGGGTGGACGTGGTGGTGGGCCGATTCCCGTTCGCCACCAAGGGGTTGAGTGTGACGGTCCTCTTCGAGGAGCCCCGGGTGCTGCTGGTACCGGTCGGCCATCGGCTGGCCGGCAAGGAGTACGTCACCCTCGACGACATCGCGGACGAGCCCGTACCCCGGTTCCCCGACGAGGAGTTCAACGCGTTCTGGCGCGTCGATCCCCGCCCGGACGGACGGCGGGTGCCGGACGGTCCGCTCGTCGAGAATCTGGAGGACAAGCTCGAAGTCATCGCCGCGGGCGAGGCGGTCGCGCTCGTTCCGGTGGGCGCCATCAGGAAGGGCCTGCGGCCCGATCTGACCACGGTCCCGCTGGAGGGCGTGGATCCCATCCCGGTCGTCCTGGCCATGCGCGCGGGTGAGGAGAACCGCCCCCTGCTCGCGGCCTTCCGCGCCTGCGCGGAGGACCAACTGACTCCCTGTGCCGAAGCGTGACGCCGCTGCCCGATCTGCCTCAGAACGCGGCGCTGCTCGACCTGTTGCGGCAGGAGGGCGTTCCGCAGGAGAGCGGTGCCTATGCCTACGAGGGGTGGGAGCTGCATACCCACCCCGATCTGGTCGAGAGACTCGAGGACCTTGCTCCCGAGTGGCCCGTCCTGGCGACGTTCGGGGTGCCGGTGCTCGCGGCCAAGGGCATCGCCGCCGTCGTCGCCAAGGGCACGGACACCCTGTTGGTGCGCCTTCCCGAAGCGCCGGCCGAGCCCTTGAAGGCCGCGGAGCCCTGCCCGCCCCTGACGGATCCGGGCGAGGGCTGGTACGCGCTCGGCCCCTGGCAGAGCGAGCTTCCCTCCGCGGAGTCCCAGCGTCTGTTGTCGCTGGTGATCCAACACGCGCTCTCGTACGCGGCGAGCCTGTCGGGGGACGACGACAGCACCGACTGGCGGGGGCGCCCGGCGCAGGCTCCGCGCGGACGGCAGCGCGGACGCGGACGGGGGAGGGGACGCGGACAGCGGAGGGGGCGCGGACGACGGCGCTAGGGTGCGGTGCGGACCGTGCTCGGGGTTATGGGCCGTACCCGCCGATCGGCAGGTACGGCCCGATGAACTCCCGCTCCTCGTCAGTCAGTTGCCCTCGCGTCACGCATGGCGAGATCCACCGGTTCAGAGCCGCTGGATGATCGTGCCCGTCGCCAGCGCCCCGCCCGCGCACATCGTGATGAGCGCGAACTCCTTGTCGGAGCGCTCCAGTTCGTGCAGCGCGGTGGTGATCAGCCGTGCTCCCGTCGCCCCGACCGGATGGCCCAGCGCGATCGCACCGCCGTTCACGTTGACCTTCTCCAGGTCCTGTCCGAAGACCTGCGCCCAGCTCAACACCACTGACGCGAAGGCCTCGTTGATCTCGACGATGTCGATGTCCTTGAGCGTCATGCCGGCCTTGCCGAGTACGGCCCGCGTCGCGTCGATCGGACCGTCGAGGTGGTAGTGCGGGTCGGCGCCGACCAGCGCCTGGGCGACGATCCTTGCCCTCGGCCTGAGCTTGAGCGCCCGTGCCATCCGCTTCGACGCCCACATGATCGCCGCCGCGCCGTCGCTGATCTGCGAGGAGTTGCCCGCCGTGTGAACGGCCGTCGGCATGACCGGCTTCAGTCGCGCCAGCGCCTCCATCGACGTGTCGCGCAGCCCCTCGTCGCGGTCGACGAGCCGCCACATGCCGTGGCCCGCGCGCTGTTCGTCCTCCGTCGTCGGTACCTGGACGGCGAACGTCTCCTTCTTGAAGCGTTCCTCGGACCAGGCGATCGACGCCCGCTCCTGCGAGATCAGGCCGAGCGAGTCGACGTTCTCGCGGGTCAACTGACGGTTGCGGGCGATGCGTTCGGCGGCCTCGAACTGGTTGGGCAGGTCCACGTTCCACTCGTCCGGGAACGGCTTCCCCGGCCCGTGCTTCGACCCCGACCCCAGCGGCACCCGAGACATCGCCTCGACACCGCAGCTGATCCCGACGTCGATGACGCCCGCCGCGATCATGTTGGCGATCATGTGCGAGGCCTGCTGCGAGGAACCGCACTGACAGTCGACGGTCGTCGCGGCCGTCTCGTACGGCAGGCCCATGGCCAGCCAGGCCGTGCGCGCGGGGTTCATGGACTGTTCGCCGGCGTGGGTCACCGTGCCGCCGACGACCTGCTCGACGCAGTCGGCGTGGATGCCGGTGCGGCCGAGGAGTTCACGGTAGGTCTCGCCCAGCAGGTAGGCGGGATGCAGGTTGGCGAGCGCTCCGCCGCGCTTGCCGATGGGAGTGCGTACGGCTTCCACGATGACGGGTTCCGCGACCATGGGACACGTCCTCTCCTCGTCCACCGCGCGGCGCGGGCGTCCCGGCCACCCGCCACGCAGAACTAGTACGCGTTCTAGTTCTGTGTGCAGTCTGCTGACAGGCCGTCCACAACCGCAAGGGTCGTGCAGGGAATTCGGCTTGCCGCACCTCTTGCGACTTCTAGAACCCGTTATTACCTTCACGGCAGCCGGGTTCCTGATGGACCGTCAGATGACGGGAGTTGCGCCGATGCCCTGTCCAGCGTTGCCCGAGGGGTTCGACTTCACCGACCCCGATCTGCTCCACCACCGCGTCCCGCTACCGGAGTTCGCCGAACTGCGCGCGGCCGAACCGGTGCGCTGGATACCGCAGCCCGCCAACATCGCGGGGTTCCAGGACGAGGGCTACTGGGCCGTCACCCGGCACGCCGACGTCCGGTACGTCTCCACCCACCCGGAGATCTTCTCCTCGACCCTCAACACGGCGATCATCCGCTTCAACGAGCACATGAACCGCGACTCGATCGACGCCCAGCGGCTGATCCTGCTCAACATGGACCCGCCCGAGCACACCCGCGTCCGCCAGATCGTCCAACGCGGCTTCACCCCACGGGCGATCCGCGCCCTGGAGGACCGCCTGCGCGACCGCGCCCAGTCGATCGTGGCGAACGCCCGCGCCCACTCCGGCCCCTTCGACTTCGTCACCGAGGTCGCCTGCGAACTGCCCCTCCAGGCCATCGCCGAACTCATCGGCATCCCGCAGGACGACCGCGTCAAGATCTTCGAGTGGTCCAACAAGATGATCGCGTACGACGATCCCGAGTACGCCATCACGGAGCAGGTCGGCGCCGAGTCCGCCGCCGAACTCATCGCCTACGCCATGGGCATGGCCGCCGAACGCAAGCAGTGCCCGGCCCACGACATCGTCAGCACGCTGGTCGCCGCCGAGGACGAAGGCAACCTGAACTCCGACGAGTTCGGCTTCTTCGTGCTGATGCTGTCGGTGGCGGGGAACGAGACCACCCGTAACGCCATCACCCACGGCATGCACGCGTTCCTCACCCACCCCGACCAGTGGGAGCTGTACAAGCGGGAGCGCCCGTCGACCGCCGCCGAGGAGATCGTCCGCTGGGCCACCCCGGTCAACGCGTTCCAGCGCACGGCGACTCAAGACACCGAGCTGGGCGGCAAGTTGATCAGGAAGGGCGACCGGGTAGGCATCTTCTACGCCTCCGCCAACCACGATCCCGAGGTCTTCGAGAACCCGGACGTCTTCGACGTGATGCGCGATCCGAACCCGCATCTGGGCTTCGGCGGCGGGGGACCGCACTACTGCCTCGGCAAGTCCCTGGCGGTCCTCGAAATCGACCTGATCTTCAACGCGATCGCCGACGCGATGCCGAACCTGACCCTGACCGGCGACCCGCGCCGGCTGCGCTCCGCCTGGATCAACGGGGTCAAAGAGCTTCAGGTGACCGCCGGTTGAGGTGAACGCACAGCTCGGGCCGGCGGCATCCCGGCGCCGCCGGCCCGTCCTCGTTCACCGCTGTGCTTACTTCCGTACCGCGAACTTCATGAGCTCCCGCTCGTCCCCCTGCTTGATCCTCCCGGTCTCGTTGATGACCTGGAGCTTCCAACTGCCGCCGTCCCGGACCGCCTTGGCGACCGCGCAGCTGTTGTGGTCGCTGAGCAGGTTGGGCCAGATCTCGGCGACCTGCTGGGTGCTGCCGCCCGTCGCGTCGTACACCTTGAAGGCGATGTTCCGTGCCTTCTGGAAGGAACTGCCCTTCTTGTAGGCGGCGGCCACGAAGACGATCGACGTGATGTTGGTGGGTATCCGCGCGAGGTCGACGGTCACCGTCTCGTCGTCGCCCTCACCCTTGCCGGTCTGGTTGTCCCCGCTGTGCACCAGCGAGCCGTTGCCCAGCGGGTCCACGGAGTCGAGCCCCGCGAGCCGTACCGGGTCCTGGCCCTGCATCGCGATGGCGATGAGATCGAGGTCCGTACCGGCCTTCTGACGCAGCTTCCCGATGAAGCCGCCGCTGCTGCCGACGGTGGGGTCCCAGGACGCCCCGATCTCCAGATGGGTCACTCCGTCCAGATCCGCCGGACCGTCTTCCTTCGTGAGCGTGATCATGTGTGATCGATCCTCTTGATCGTGGGACTAAGACGCACGAATTCTGCCTTCTTGGCCGGGCTTTGGGCTACTCCCGTCCGGATGCCGTCGCGGCGAACAACCCGGCGGCCAGGGCCGCGATCAGGAGTGGGTAGCGCAGACCGTGATGCAGAGTGAGCCAGGCGCCGAGGAACGCGCCGGTGACCATCGCGACGACCGCGAGGACGCGGCGCAGCGCGCCGGGGCCGGAAGTGGCGCCCGAGACCGAGTCGGCGACCAGACCGGTCATGGTCATCGTCAGGACCGTGGTGGTGGAGAAGTTGGAGACCTTGAGCTTGCGGACGGTCGCGTTGCGCAGGCCCATCGCGAAGGCGGTGAGGGCGATCAAGGGGTACGTGATGCCGCTGTCGCCCGGTGCCGCGAAGGCGATCACGGCGGCCACGCCCACGAGCAGTGCCTCCGCGCCGAGACTCACCCGGGCCCAGGTGCGGCGCGAACCGGTGTCCATCCGTACCGCGATCCGGCCCCCGGCCACCGCGCCCACGAGAAAGGCGCCGAGGGAGGTGAGGGTGTGCGACACCGAGAAGCCGGGCGCTCCGGCGGCGGCGAAGCCGAGGACGACCACGTTGCCGGTCATGTTCGCGGTGAAGACATGGCCGAGGCCCAGATAGCTGACGGCGTCGATGAGCCCGCTGACCACGGTCAGCCCCAGCAGCACGACCACCAGCCGCACGCCGCGCGCCTCACGGTCGTAGGAAGGGGGCGGGGTGTTCTGGTCCGTGTTCTGGTCCATGAACGCAATGTAGCGGCGGCCCCCGGAGAGCCGGGGACCGCCGCTAGGTGCGTGTGTGTGGGCCGGTGATCAGTACCAGCCGTTGGACTGCCAGAAGCTCCAGGCCGCGGCGGGGCTGCCGTAGCGGGAGTTCATGTAGTCCAGACCCCACTTGATCTGCGTGGCGGGGTTGGTCTTCCAGTCGGAGCCGGCCGAGGCCATCTTCGAGCCCGGGAGGGCCTGGACCAGGCCGTAGGCGCCGGAGGAGGAGTTCGTGGCGGTGACGTTCCAGCCGCTCTCGTGCTCGACGATCTTGCTGAACGCGTTGTACTGCGCGGCGCTCGGGATCATCTTGTGCGCGATCGACTGAGCGGAGGAGGCGGAGGTCGTCGCGGCCTGAGCGGGGGCCGAGGTCAGCACCATGCCGGTGGTGGCGGCGGCCAGAGCGACGGCGGTCAGGGCCTTCTTCGGGGAGGCGATGCGAGCGACGATGCGGGAGACGGACACGGAGAACCTGTTTCTTCGGGGACAGAGACGTCGTACGCCTGCCGGTGTCACGCGGTGCGCGGCGGTGGCAATGCGTCGGCGCCGAGGCCCGTGAGGGCTCGTCGGCGCCGTGCGACTGCTCCAGAGAAGCACTCTCGATCCGTGTCCGCAAAGACCCCTTTTACTAGTTGTGGTCGCATGTGGGTGAATGGTGAACTGTGTGACGTGGCTCTCAAGCCCCAGGTCAGAGGGGTGGAGGATGCGTACATGTCACCCATATCGGCTACTACTCCCCATCGTTGGTGACATGGGTCATGTGGGGTGCTTCACCACCTCTGTGACGGTCGGCGTACGCCCCCTCACACAGGGGGTCCGTCGAACGTGACCGGCGTCTCGAACGCGGCCCGTCGCGTGGCCCGGCGCAGCGCCCTCAGCAGCGTCGGCCCGAGGGTGAGCGTGAGCACGACGGTGACGACGGCACGCCCCAGGTCCCACCCCAGGGAGGTGGCCAGACAGTAGGCCACGAAACGCGCCAGATTCGCGGGGACGGTGCCCTGCGGGTCGAAGGCGACGGACGAGGCGAGCGCCCCCATGAAGGGCCATCCGGCCAGGTTCATCGCAGTGCCATAGCCGAACGCGGCGACGAAGCCGTAACAGGCGAGAACGACGACCTCGCTACGACCGCGCAGTCGGCCGGGGATCGGCAGCAGCCCCGCGCCCATCGTGAACCAGCCCATCGCCAGCATCTGGAACGGCATCCATGGGCCGACCCCGCCGGTGAGCAGCGCCGACGCGAACATCGTGACGTTGCCGAGCACGAACCCGAAACCGGGTCCGAGGACGCGTCCGCTCAACAGCATGAGGAAGAACATCGGCTCGATACCGGCGGTACCGGCCCCGATGGGGCGCAGGGCGGCGCCGGTGGCGGCGAGGACGCCGAGCATGGCCACGGCTTTCGGGCCGAGTCCCGACTCCGAGATCGCCGCGGCGACGACCGCGACGAGGAGGACGAGCAGGCCCGCGAACAGCCAGGGAGCGTCCTGGGAGTGCGCGGCGACTTGCGAGGCGGGCGGGGCGAGGAACGGCCAGGTGAAGGCCGCGATGCCGGTGGCGGTGACCAGGGTGAGGGCGGCGGTGGAGCGGGGGGTGAGGGGGATCGGCCTCATGCCAGGGCCTCGCGGACCTCGGACACCGTCAGCCACTGCTGCGGGGCCAGGATCTTCGTCGTCTGCGGGGCGAAGGACGGGGACGCCACGACCACCTCGGCGGTCGGGCCGTCGGCGATCACCTCTCCGTCGGCGAGCAGGACGACCCGGTGGGCGAGTTCGGCCGCCAACTCCACGTCGTGGGTGGCCAGGACGATCGCGTGGCCCTCGGCGGCGAGCGCGCGCAGGATCGTGACCAGGCGGGACTTGGCCGCGTAGTCGAGGCCCCGGGTCGGCTCGTCGAGAAGGAGTAGGGGTGGGCGGGCCGTCAGGACGATCGCCAGCGCGAGGGCGAGGCGCTGGCCCTCGGAGAGATCGCGGGGGTGGATGCCGTCGGTCACCCCGGGGAGGAGCTCGGAGACGAGCGCACGACACGTGCCCGGTGCGGCGCCCGCGTCCGCGTCGGCGGCCGTGCACTCGGCGGCGACCGTGTCCGCGTAAAGCAGGTCACGCGGTTCCTGCGGGACGAGACCCGCGCGGCGTACGAGGTCGCGGGGCGCGGTGCGGTGCGGGGTGAGGCCGCCTACCCGGACCGATCCGGAGGTGGGGGTGACCAGGCCGACGAGGGTGTTGAGGAGGGTGGACTTGCCGGCGCCGTTGCGGCCCATGAGGGCGATGGTCTCGCCGGGGGTGATGGTGAGGTCGATGTGGTGCAGGGCTTCCGCATGGGCGCGGCGGACGGTGAGGACGCGGACTTCCGCCGTCTGTACGGGAGTTGGGGTCGCTGCCTGTACGCGAGTTGAGGTCGCCGTCTGCTTGCGTACGCGCCAACGGGAGGTGCTCGGGCGGGGGTTG
Source organism: Streptomyces xylophagus (assembly GCF_000716435.1). GTDB lineage: Bacteria > Actinomycetota > Actinomycetes > Streptomycetales > Streptomycetaceae > Streptomyces > Streptomyces xylophagus. The sequence goes on along the minus strand of NZ_JNWO01000027.1, from coordinate 32,144 downwards.
GGGAGTGACCCGGTGACGGGGGTGGCGCCGCGTGCCGGTTCCCGTCCCGCGAGCCGCTCCCGCAGGTCTCCCGCCCGTCGCCGCGCGTCCCGGACCGTGAGGGGCAGCGGGGTCCAGTCGGCGAGGCGGCCCAGGCCAACCACCGGTGGGTACACGGGAGATACGGCCATCACCTCCGCCGGGGTGCCGAGGACCGGTGGTGCGCCGGGAGCCGGGAGGAGGGCGACCTGGTCGGCGTACTGGATGACGCGCTCCAGGCGGTGTTCGGCGAGGAGGACGGTCGTGCCGAGGTCGTGGACCAGGCGTTGGAGAACCGCGAGGACCTCCTCGGCGGCGGCCGGGTCGAGTGCCGAGGTCGGTTCGTCGAGGACCAGGACCCTGGGGTGCGGGGTGAGGACCGAGCCGATCGCGACGCGTTGCTGCTGGCCTCCGGAGAGGGTGGCGAGGAGGCGGTTACGCAGTTCGGCGAGGCCCAGGAGGTCCAGGGTCTCCTCGACGCGGCGGCGCATCACCTCGGGGGCGATGCCCAACGACTCCATTCCGTAGGCGAGTTCGTCCTCGACCGTGTCCGTCACGAAGTGGGAGAGAGGGTCCTGGCCCACCGTGCCCACGACATCGGCGAGTTCGCGCGGCTTGTGGGTGCGGGTGTCGCGCCCGGCGACAGTCACCCGGCCGCGCAGGGTGCCGCCCGTGAAGTGCGGGACCAGTCCGCTCACCGCGCCGAGCACCGTGGACTTGCCGACACCCGACGGGCCCACCAGCAGCACGAGTTCGCCTTCCGGCACCTCGAAGTCGACGCCCTGGACGGCGGGTTGGGCCGCCCCGTCGTACGTCACGGAGACATCCTCGAAGCGGATCACGACGGCTCCCTGGGGGACTTGGAGGGCTTGGAGGGCTTGGAGGTGAGGAACGCGGGGGCCAGGCCCAGCAGTACGGCAGCCGCCGGCCAGAGGGGGAGGGTCGGTGCGACCAGGGGGATCACGCCGGGGTTCAGGGCGGCGGGGTCGCGGGTGGCGGCGAGGGTGAGTAGCGCCGCCACGGATACCCCCGAGCACGTGACCAGCCAGGCCCGCAGGTCCCACGCGTCCGGGCGGTACCGGGTGCGGAGCGTACGGCGGCCACCCAACCGCAGGCCCGCCAGCGCGGCGACGACCCCGGCGAGCAGCAACGGCAGCCCGTACGTCCCGCCTTCGGCGGTGAGCAGCCCGTACGTTCCCGCGCAGACACCGAGCAGTCCGCCGAGGGTGAGGGCGGCGGTCGTACGGCGTACGGAGGCGGGGACTTGGGCCGTACGGCCGTAACCTCGCGCGTCCATCGCGGCGGCGAGGGCGACCGAACGCTCCAACGCGCCCTCCAGGACCGGGAGTCCGACGTGCAGCAGGCCGCGCAGGCCACGGTCGGGGCGGCCCCGGAGTCGACGGGCTGCGCGCAGGCGTTGGGCGTCGGCGATGAGGTTCGGGGCGAAGGTGAGCGCCACGACCACCGCGACGCCGGTCTCGTACAGGGCGCCGGGCAGGGACTTGAGGAGGCGGGCGGGGTTCGCGAGGGCGTTCGCCGCGCCGACGCAGAGGAGGAGCGTGGCTAGTTTCAGGGCGTCGTAGAACGCGAAGGTCAGACCCTCGGCGGTGACCTTGCCGCCTAGGCGGATGCCTTGCGCCCAGTGGGGGAGCGGGACTTGGGGGAGCGTGAGGAGTACGTGGGTGCCGGGGATGGGGGAGCCGAGGATTGTTGCGAAGGCCAGGCGGATGAGGAGTACGGCGAGTCCGAGTTTTGCGAAGGCGGTGTAGGAGTGGGAGCTGGGGGTGGGGGTGCGGTGTGTTGCTACGACGTAGGCCGAGACCGTGATCAGGAGGGATAGGAGGAGGGGGTTGGTGGTGCGGGTGGCGGCGGTGGCGAGGCCGAGGGACCAGGTCCACCAGGCGCCGGGGTGTAGGGAGTTCGGGGGGTTGGGGGCGCCTGAGGATGTGCCGCTGTGTGTCGTTTGGCGGGTGCGGCTGCGTCGTGGCTGGGCGCGCAGTTCCCCGCGCCCCTTTGGGGCGCCTTCCTCAGGCATGTTTGCGCCTTCGGGTCTGCCATATCGCTGCCATGCCCAGGAGTGCGACCGCCGCCGCGCCCGCTAGCAGGCCCACCGAGGGGCCGTTGTGAGGTGGCGCGGTGTTCTTCGTGATCTGCTCTCCGCATCCCTGTTGCGGATATCCCTCGATCGCGCACAGCAAGGCGTTCGTGTCGTAGCGGAGGGGCTTTGCGACCGTTGCCAGTGCCTCTGCCGTTGTTGCGTCGGGGGGTACCGAGGCGCAGGCGGTGCGGAGAGCCGGTGGGGTTTCGCCGGACGGGGCGTCGGACGGCGTGCCGAAGTCGATGACGAGCGCGATGCGCTTCTTGCCCTGCGTTGATGGGGAGTTGGCGCAGATCTTCGCGAAGTCGGGTGCCGGGGACCGAGGTTGTTGCGCGTCCGCCGAGTCTTCGCTCACCGCGAAGCGGAAGCCCTGGACGGTGCCGTCGTCGGGGTGGGTGGTGGAGGGGCCCTGGGTGGCGTAGGTCCAGTGGGTGCCGGTGCGGTCCCAGAAGGACCAGTAGCGGTAACCGGACGCCTGCGCCTGGGTGTTGGCGGTGAGGGTGAGCAGGAGGGTGGTGAGGAGGAGGATGAGGGAAGGGCGGCGGGTCATGGCTGCTGCTCGCGCTTTCGGCCTCGGACGGTGAACACGACGCCGGCGATCGCTACGACGAGGAGGGCGCCGCCGACCGCCCAAGCGACGTTCAGGGAACCGTCGTTGTCGTCGGAGGCCGTGTTCTGGGTCGGGCCCGCGGTGAGCGGGGCCTCGATGTCCTTGGGGGTCGGGCCGGTCGCGTTCAGCAGGGTGACGAGGTCCTGGCCGCCGAAGTCGTGGACGTCGGCGCCCTTCGCGGTGGTCGCCACGAAGACGAGTTGGGCGTAGGCGGCCGGACCGCCCTGTGCGGCCCACGCCTTGGAGTGGGTCTCCAGCCAGTGCAGGGGCTTGGCTGCCTGGTCGTGCAGGCCGAGGGACGACAGGGCGACGATCGCGTCGGCCGTGTTGCCGTAGTCGGGCTGGGGCTTGGCGCCGGGGAGCGCGGAGGTCAGGTGGCCGTCCTTGGCCATGGCCTGGGTGAGCCAGCGGGCGCCGTTGAGGCTCAGCGCGATCTCGGGGACGTCGGTATCCGGGTTCGTGCAGTCCGTGGGGGCCTCGGCGTCGTTCTGTGGGTTCCCGGGCAGTGAGTCGCCGTCCAGGCCGAGCACGGCTGCGGCGGTCGCGTCCGCGTTGGCGACGAGCTTGCCCTTCTTGTCGGGCTGGTAGGCGAAGGCGCCCGCGTCGGGGCCGTTGTCGCAGGGCAGCGCGAGCTTCCGGAGCGCGTCGTAGGGGGACTTTCCGTTCTTGCTGATGTTCGGCACGGTCAAGCCGGCGTCGCCGAGCGCGCCCATCACGACGGCGGTGGAGTTCGCGTCGCTGGCTCCACCGGGGGAGTAGCCCCAGCCGCCGTCGGCGTTCTCGACTGACTTCAGCCACTTGACGGCCTTGGCGACTTGGGAGTCGTAGGTGATCGTCAGCGTCGAGAGTGCCTGTACGGCGGCGGCCGTGCTGTTCGTGTCGACCATGAGCTTGGCGTCGCACGCCTTGCCGGGGTCGGCCCGGAACGCGGCGAAGGCGCCGTTGGCGCACTGCTGCCCGGCCAGCCACGCCACCGCCTTGTCGGCGGGGTCCACGCCGACGGCGTTCTGCGCGAGCAGGGCGAGGGACTGACGCCAGACGCCGTCGTAGGTGGGGTCGGAGGTGCCGTAGAGCCCGTCGGGTATCGCCACGGACGGCGACGGGGACGGACCGGCGGCTACTGCGGCGGGTGTTGCGGCGATCACGGTGACGGTGATGCCGGCGGCCAGGGCCGCGGCCTTGCGGCGGACGTTCATGATCGGCGGGTGCCTTCCCCTGTGGGGAGCACGGCGGCGCACGGGATCACCCCCGGGCGGCTCGGCTCCGTATTCCTCGACGGTGCGTGTGAGCCGGTCACGTGCCGTGCGGGGCGGTCCGGCTCACCGGTCCTGGCGGGGATCGGTTTACGGTTGCGGGTCAGCGCCGGAATTGCACCGGCTTCCCCCCGTACGGGTGTGATGACGACCCGGCCACTGTACGGGCAACCTGGGCGCCCGCTGTGGGTGGGGGTTGCCCGGTCCGGCGGGCCCGATAGGTTCTGGCCATGTCGGTGACGGGGAAGCTGATCGGGTCCGGCCGCACCGCGGACGTGTACGAGATCGACGAGGCCTGGGTGCTGCGCCGCAACCGGGAGGACTGGGGGGACGCGGCGGCCGAGGGCGCGGTGATGGAGCATGTGCGGGCCTACGGCTATCCCGTGCCACGGGTGCGACCGGGCGATTCGCCGAACTCGCTTACCTCGCGCACCTCGCGCACGGATCTTGTGATGGAGCGGCTCGCCGGGCCGACCATGCTGGAGGCGTTCGTCGCGGGCGCGATCGACGCGCGGGAGGCGGGGACCGTACTCGCCGCGCTGCTACGGCAGTTGCACGCGATCCCCGGTCGGCGCCCCGGCACCCGGGTGCTGCACCTCGACCTCCACCCGGAGAACGTGCTGCTCACCGCCGACGGTCCCCGCGTCATCGACTGGGGTACCACTGAGGACGGTGACCCTGCTCTCGACTGGGGTCTCTCCGCGATCATCCTCGCCCAGGTCGCCGTGGCCGGCGAACCCATCGCCGGTCCGGCCCGCGCGATGCTCGCCGCACTCCTCGCCGAGCCCTCCGATCTCACGGAGGCGGGGCTGGAGGAAGCGCGGCGGAGGCGTGCGGCGAATCCGACCATGACGTCGCGTGAGGTCGAACTGCTCGGTGAGGCCGAGGAGTTGGTCCGGTTGCTGGCGTTTCTGCCTGGGCATGGTGTTCTGCGCGACGAGGGGAACCGCGAGTCGACGTGAACGCGTCACCGCCGACGAGTGGGTGACGGGCCGGGGCGCCGGACGGCGTCTTCGGTTGGGTTCCGAGGACTGCGGGGCAGTGTGAGGGAACTTCGGGCACGTGGAGAAGAGGGACATTCGTCGGTCGTCGCGGCGACCCGCCGGGCCGCGCTCCGCCACCGGCTCCTTCCCGCGCTCGTGGCGTCGCTGGCCGCGATGACGCTGACGGTGTCCTGCACGAACTCGTCCGCTCCGCACGGGCGTTCATCCGCCGGGGCGTCCGTACCCGCCGCCAGTGCGTCGGCGAGTGCCTCGGCCGCGACCGGCGAGAACTGTGATCGGCTGCGGTCGCTGAAGCCGCCGGCCCACATGCCGGCGGCGGGCGGCCGGATGCCGAGCGGTACCGCGATGGAGAAGATCGTCGCGCGCGGGCGGCTGATCGTCGGAGTGGACCAGAACACCTATCTCTTCGGCTATCGCGACTCCGATACCGGTGAACTGGACGGGCTCGACATCGACTTGGTGCGAGAGATCTCCCGCGCCCTGTTCGGGCGGCCGGACCGGGTGCAGTTCAAGACCGTGCCGTCCGCACAACGCGTCGAGATACTGGAACGCGGCCAGGTCGACCTGGTCGCGCACTCGATGACGATCACCTGCGAGCGCATGGAACGGGTGCTGTTCAGCAGCGACTACCTCGATTCCGGCCAGCGTGTCCTCGTCACCGACACCTCCCCGGTGCGGAACCTGGCCGATCTCGCCGGACAGAAGGTGTGCACGGCCCAAGGCACCACCTCACTGGCCGAGTTGCGCCGCGCCCGCCCGGCAGTGCGGCCGGTGACCGTCTCCGACTGGACCGACTGTCTTCTCCTGTTGCAGCAGGGCGACGTGGCCGCCGTGTCGACCACGGACAACGTCCTCGCCGGACTGAGCGCCCAGGACCCCGCCACCCGCATCACCGGCCCACGGTTCACCTACGAGCCGCACGGGATCGCTGTCGCTAAGAAGACACCGGAACTGGTCCGCTTCATCAACGGTGTGCTTGCGCAGTTGCGTGCGTCGGGCAGGCTTCGCGCCCTGCACGAACGGTGGTTGGGCCCGTACGGCGACTTCTATCCGCCCGCGCCCCGTTACCGCGACTGACGCGGTGCCGGTGCCGGTGTCTGCGCCGGTGTCTGTATCGCTGACGCGAGCAGCGCCAGCTTGTCGGCCGCGTCCGTGCCCGGGTCCGGGTGGTAGATGACCAGGGTCTGGCCCGCCGTGCCGTCGATGCTCAGTCGCTCGCGGTTGAGCTGCAGGCCGCCGACCTGGGGATGGTCGATGTACTTCGGGGGGCTTCGCATGCCTGGACGTCGTGGCGGGCCCAGAGGCGGCTGAACAGCGGGCTGGCGAGGGAGAGTTCACCGACCAGCTCGATGAAACGGGGATCGTCCGTGTCCGTGCCGACGGACTCGCGGAAGCCCGCGACCATGCCCCCGGCGGCGCCCTCCCAGTACGGGTAGAGCGCCTGCTCGGCCGGGTCGAGGAACAGGGACCGGAGGCGGTTGGCGCCCGCCGTGAAGCGCGGGGACAGCGCGGTCGCCAGGGCGTTGGCGGCGAGGACGTCGAAGTAGCGGCCCTCGACCAGTGCGGGGAGCGGGAGCGTGGCGAGGAGCTTGGTGATGCCCGGCGGGACGGTCTCCTTGCGGGGACGAGGGCGGCGGCGGTGGCGTCGGGGGCTGTCGGCGCCCAGGCGCAGCAGGTGGGCGGTCGCGTCGTCGTCGAGCAGCAGGACGCGGGCGATGGATTCCAGGACCTGGACGGAGGGGTGGCGGTCGCGGCCCTGTTCCAGGCGCAGGTAGTAGTCGGCGCTGATGCCGGCGAGCATCGCGACCTCTTCCCGGCGCAGGCCCGGTACCCGTCGTACCCCGAAGACGGGGACGCCGGCCTGTTCGGGGGTGACGAGTTCGCGGCGGGCGCGCACGTACTCGCCCAGCGGGTTCGGTTCGTCGGCCATTTCCGCACTGTAATTCGTGTGTCTCACGCGTGCCTGGTCCTGTCGCCCCCAGGGTCGCCGGGGCCCTGGCTGGGGCGGGGGCCGGGCGGCAGCGTCACCGGTGGCCGGCCGAGGGCGTGCTGTTCCTGTTCAGCGACGCCGGCCATCCCGACGACCACAACGAGGAGCTACAGCCATGTCCACATATCTACTGGTTCACGGTGCCTGGCACAGCGGGCAGGCCTGGGAGCGGTTGGTCCCGCTGCTGACCGCGGCCGGGCACCGGGTGCTCACGCCGTCGCTGACCGGCCACGGCGACAAGGCGCACCTGCTCGGCCCCGAGGTGGGGCTCGACACGCACGTCGACGACGTCGTCGGGCTGATCACTGACGAAGGCCTCACCGAGGTGGTCCTCGTGGGGCACAGCTACGGCGGGCTGGTCATCTCGTCCGTGGCCGACCGGGTCCCGGACCGGATTGCCCAGCTGGTGTATCTCGACGCGATGGTCCCGGAGGACGGCGAGACCGCGGCCGACATCCTGCCCGTGACCCAGGTCCTGATCGACCTCGCCGCGCAGTCGGACACCCCCTGGCGGATTCCGCCGCTGCCCGAACTCCCGCCGCCCGGCGGCCTGTTCGGGGTCACCGACCCGACGGACATCGCCTGGCTGCGCACGACGCTCTCCGACCAGTCGGCGCTCACCCTCCGGCAACCGGTCCGGCTGGGGAACCCCGCCGCGCACGCGATCCCCCGGACCCACATCCACTGCGTGGGCAGCGAGCCCGAGGGCTTCGAACGGCGCCCGGTCCCCGCGACCCAGCCCAACGGCACCCCGGCACAGGTGTGGGAACTGGAGAGCGGCCACGACTGCATGATCACCGTGCCGGGCGAGCTGGCAGAGCTGCTGCTCAAGCTCGGCTGAGCCGGGACGGACGGGCTCGGACTCGCGGACAGGTTTTGGCCCAGACCCGCGACAGGCCTCAGACCCGCACCGGCGCCGTCACCCCCGTCGGCTGGCACAGGACGAGTGCCAGGTCGTCGGTGGGCGGGCCGCCGGTGTGGGCGAGCAGCCGCTCGTACAGGGCGTGCAGCGCCGCGTCCGGCATCGGTTCGCTGAGGGCCGTCGCCGACTCGGTGAGGAGCGCGAACGGGGTGCCGTCGGGGGCGCGGGCCTCGGTCAGGCCGTCGGTGTAGAGCAGGAGGCGGTCGCCGGGCTGGAGCCGGACCCGGTACTGGCGCGGTTCCGGGTGCAGGCCCAACGGCAGGGAGGGCACCCGGGGTTCGAGGAGTTCCAGGCGCTGCCCGGAGCGCAGGGGCGCCGGATGACCGCAGTTGACCAGCCGCACCTCGCCAGGACCGAACTCCGCCAGCACCGCCGTCACGAAGTCCTCGGCACCGAGGCCGGGGGACAGCCGGGCGTCCAGTGCCCTCGCCAGGGTCGCCAAGTCCGTTGCCGTATAAGCGAGTTCGCGGAACATGGTGATCGTGTCGGCCGCCGTCCGCAGCGCGTCGAGCCCGTGCCCGCGCGCGTCCCCGACGAGGACCCGCAGTCCGTACGGCGTCACCGCGAGGTCGTACAGATCGCCGCCGACCGACGACTCACGGCTCGCGCAGTGGTAGCGGGTGCTGACGTGTGTGCCGGAGAGGGTGCGGGAGACGGGCCGCAGGATCGCCTCCTGGGTGATCCGGGCCACCTCCCGCGTCTCCGCGAGCCGCTCCCGCAGCCGGCCGCGCTGCCACGCCGCGTACACGCTGCACGCGCAGCCCACCAGCAGTCCGCCCCAGCAGGCGGCGAACCCGGCACTCAGCTGTGTCCCCGCACCGAGACCCGCCGCCAGCGCGAGCAGCACCGTCCAGCAGCAGACCAGGACCGTACGGCGGGCGCCCAGGAAGGTCGCGGCCATCAGCGGGCCGATCGCCAGCAGCGGCAGGATCGGCTGCACCCGGCCGATCAGCAGTCCCGGCGTGGCCGCCAGCAGACAGCCGACCGGCGCGACGAGCAAGCGGTGTCCCCCATCCATCGCGTTCACGCAACGACGATCGCGGAATTCCGCTCTCCGCACCCGCCGCAATGGGGAGTTGACCAGCTCTCGATCGCAACACGTCGAACCCGGCCCGTGAGTGATCGGAAATCAATGTCATTTCGGTGGCATCGCGACTCTTCCGGGCAGCCCTGGGCCTGCTTCCGGGACCCGCGCGTGGAGCCGGTGACGTACGGACACACTGGGCCTCGTGCCGGACACGACTCACCCGAACCCCGGGAACCTCGGGAATCTGCCGCCCGAGACGCACAGTTTCGTCGGGCGGCGCGCCGAACTCGCCCGGCTCCGCGCCGCGTTGGACCCGGACGTCGGCCGGGCCCGGCTGGTGAGCGTCGTCGGGGTCGGCGGGGTCGGCAAGACCCGGCTCGCCCTGCGCGCGGCGGCGCAGGTCCGGGACGCATACCCCGACGGCGTCTGGCTGACCGAACTCTCGCCCCTGCACACGGCCGGACTCGTCGGCCTCGCCGTCATGGAGACCCTCCGGCTCGCCGACCAGTCGACCCGCCCGGTGATCGACGTCATCACCGAATGGGCCGACGGCAAAAGGCTGTTGCTCGTCCTCGACTCCTGCGAGCACCTCCTCGCCGACTGCGCGAAGCTGGCCGCCGCCCTGCTGGCCCGCCTGCCCGACCTGCGCATCCTCCTCACCAGCCGGGAACGGCTCGCCCTGCCCGGCGAGGACGTCCTCCACCTCGAACCGCTGCCCGTGGACGGCCGCACCGGAGACCTCGCCGAAGTCGGCGACGCCGTCGCCCTGTTCGCCGAACGCGCCGCAGCCGCCGGACACCCCGTGGACGAGGCCGGCCGCGCCACCGCCGCCGCCGTCTGCCGCCGCCTCGACGGCATCCCCCTCGCCCTCGAACTCGCCGCCGCCCGCCTCGCCGACCTCACCCTCGACCAACTCCACACCCGGCTCGGCGAACGCTTCCCCTCGCCCCTGGACCTGCTCGCCTCCGACACCGGCGAAGGCCCGCCACGGCACCAGACCCTGCGCACCGCCATCGGCTGGAGCCACGAACTGTGCGCCCCGCTCGAACGCCTGCTGTGGGCAAGACTCTCCGTCTTCACCGGCGGCTTCTGCGCGGAGACCGCCCAACAGGTGTGCGCGGGCGGCCCGTTGGCCCCGGAGCGGATCGCCGGGCTCCTCGACCGGCTCGTCGCCCAGTCCATCGTCCTGCCCGACCCCCTCATCTCGGCCCGCTACCGGATGCTCGACACGGTCCGCGAGTACGGCACCGACTGGCTGTACGCGCTCGGTGAGGAACGCGCCGTACGGCGACGCCACCGCGAGCACTACGCACGCCTCGCCCACCAGGGCTGCGCCGAGTGGAACACCGGACGGCAGGTCGCCTGGTGCGAGCGCGTCCTGAGCGAACACGCCGACTTCCGGGCGGCAGTGGAGAGCGCGCTCGCCGAACCGGACCGCGGGGCGGCCGTGGAGATGGCGGGCCATGTCGGGTTCCTGTGGCGGCACTGCGGCTACCTCCGCGAGGCCCAGCACTGCCTCGACCAGGCCCTCGCCGGCGACCCACCGCCCGGCCACGGCCGCACCCTCGCCCTGTGGTCGCGCGGCGCGGTCGCCATCCTCCAGGGCGACCAGGAGGCGGCGGCCAACTGGGCGGTGCGCTGCGCCGACGCGGCCCGCGAACAGGGCTCCCCGGTCGCGCAGGTCGCCGCCGTCTACCTCAGGGGCGGCCAGCTCGCCCTCACCGGCCGACAGGCGGAGGCGATCGACGTCCTCGCCGCCGCACCCCGACTCACCGTCCAGGACGACGCGTTCGGCGCCGCCCAGCTCCAGGTCCGGCTCGCGCTCTCCCTCGCGCACATACTGCGCGGCGCGTACGAGCCCGGCCGCGAGGTCGCCGACGAGGTGCGCACGGCCAGCCGGAAACAGGGCGAGTGCTGGGCCGGGGCCTACGCCGACTACCTGATCGCCGAGGCGGACCTGGGGCGCGGTGACATACCGGCCGCGATACTCGGCGCCCGCACCTCGATCGCCGGTCACGCCCTGCTGCACAACACGGCCGGCGCGGCCATGTCCCTCGACCTCCTGGCCACCGCCGTCGTCGCCACCGGCGACGCCCACCGCGCCGCCCGCCTCCTCGGCATCGGCACCCGCCTCTGGGAACTCACCGGCCGCGCCCAGCTGGACTCCCCCGACCTCATCGCCACCCGCCGCACCTGCGAACTCCGCGTCCGCGCACACCTCGGCGACGCCACGTACGAGACGGGATACCGGGCGGGCCTGGCGATGTCGTACGACGAGGGAATCGCCTACGCGACGAGCCGCCCGGACGCTCAGTGACGCGGAGTGGGACCGCCGAACGGCAGGAACAGCGTGCGGGTGGAGATCAGCCAACTCCCGTCCACCTGACGGAAGGTGTCCTCGTAGTGGCCGACCTGGACCGGGGGACCGGCGGGCACCTGGCCGCCGTGATAGCCGTCGATCCGGTACGTCGTGAAGTACGCCGTCGAGATCGCCGCGTCGGGTGAGGTGAGGGTGACGAGGACGTTCGACATCAGGCGGCGCGAGAGCCGGTCGGCGGGACGCGACCCGAAGTACTTCCGCAGCGCCTCCCGCCCCTCGATCAGCCTCTTGCCGTCGGGCCACTCCCAGGTGCCGTCCTCGGTGAACAGCTCGGCGACGGAGGAGGGTTCACCGAGATCGAGCCGGCGGACGAAGTCCAGGACGGCGCGCTCACAGGCGCGTTCGGCGAGAAGGCGTTGCAAAGGGTCCAGGTCCATGCGGACGTTGGTACCAGCCGCACCCTCCGTCCCACGACTGAATTACCCCCACGACGGAGCTACACCGCCACGTACGTCACCGGCTCGCTCCCCGTCACCGACTCCGCCTGCCCCAGCTTCACCAGTCGCCGCAGATGCGCCTCGGCCTCGGACACCGCGATGTTCCGTGACTGGTAAGGGATTTGGGCCCAGGGCCGGTTCCACTCCATCCGCTCCGCGACCTGCCAGGCGGTGAGTGGCTCCGACAACAGTGCGAGGAGTCCGGTCAGCCGGTCCTCGTGATGCGCGAGCAACTCCCGTACGCGGCCGGTCGCGTCGGTGAAGGTGTGCTGGTGGGCCGGGAGCACCTCGGCGGGGGCGAGGCGGCCGATGCGTTCCAGGGAGTCGAGGTAGTCGCCGAGCGGGTCGGCGATCGTGGTGTCGTCCGGGTCCTCGTACAGGCCGATGTGCGGGGTGATCTCGGGGAGCAGGTGGTCGCCGGAGAACAGCCGCCCGTGGCCCGGGAGTTGGGCCGGATGCTGCTCCTCCAGGTGCAGGCAGACGTGCCCGGGGGTGTGGCCCGGCGTCCAGATCGCGCGCAGTCGGCGCCCCGCCAGGTCGAGGAGTTCGCCGGGGACGATCTCCCGGTCGGGCAGCGCGGGCGCGAGACCCGGCACGCTGCGCGGACGGGCCGCACGCAAGGGCGCGAGGTGCTCCTCGGGGGCGCCGGCCGCCGTGAGCTTCGCGGTCATGTACGCCAGCCAGCGGCCCGGTTCGGTGGAGCGGGCCCGCCGGACGATCGCCGTGTCCGCCGCGTGCATCGCGAGCCATGCCCCGGACGCCTCGCGCACCCGCCCGGACAGGCCGTGGTGGTCGGGGTGGTGGTGGGTGATGACCACGCCGTGCACCTCGCCGACCGACGTACCGCAGGCGTCAAGACCCTCGACGAGGGTGTCCCACGACGCCGGGTCGTCCCAGCCCGTGTCGACCAGGACCGGACCGCGGTCGGTGTCGACGACGTACACGAGGGTCGTGCCAAGTGGGTTGTCGGGGATGGGGACTTCGATCGAACGCACGCCGCCGCCGTGGTCGTGGACCTGAGCCATGGACTCCCCAATCGCCGCCTTCCGGCCACTATACGTGGACTCCATCGACCGGAACTGGTATTCAGTCTTCGTATCTGATGGATCGTCAGACGGCAGTACCGGGGAGGCAATCGGCCATGACAGAGCTCGTGGAACACCGACAGCTGTTCATCGGCGGGGAGTTGACCGACCCCCTGGGCAAGGACGTCATCGAGGTGATCTCCCCGCACACCGAGGAGGTCATCGGACGGGTACCGCACGCGTCCACGGAGGACGTGGACCGGGCCGTCGCGGTGGCCCGCCGGGCCTTCGACGAGGGCCCCTGGCCGCGCATGACGCTCGACGAACGGCTCGCGGTCGTCACCCGCATCAAGGACGCGATCGCCGTACGGTACGAGGAGATAGGCCGCGTCATCTCCTCCGAGAACGGGTCGCCGTACTCCTGGAGCATCCTCGGGCAGGCCCTCGGCGCGATGATGGTGTGGGACGCGGCGATCACCGTCGCGAAGGGCTTCACCTACGAGGAACAGCGGGACGGGGTCCTCGGCAAGATTCTCGTCCGCCGGGAGCCAGTTGGGGTGGTCGCAGCCGTCGTCCCGTGGAACGTCCCGCAGTTCGTGGCCGCCGCGAAGCTCGCGCCCGCGCTGCTCGCCGGCTGCACGGTGATCCTGAAGCCGTCGCCCGAAACGCCCCTGGACGCCTACCTGTTGGGCGAGATAGCGAAGGAGGCCGGCCTGCCGGAGGGAGTGTTGTCCATCCTCCCGGCCGACCGCGAGGTCAGCGAGTACCTCGTCGGACACCCCGGCATCGACAAGGTCTCCTTCACCGGCTCGGTCGGGGCCGGCAAACGCGTGATGGAGGTCGCCGCCCGTCATCTCACCCGCGTGACACTGGAGTTGGGCGGCAAGTCGGCGGCGATCGTCCTGCCCGACGCGGACATCACGACGTCCGTCCCCGGCATCGTCTCGGCGGCCTGGATGAACAACGGCCAGGCATGCGTGGCCCAGACCCGCATCCTCGTACCGCGCTCGCGCTACGACGAGTTCGCGGACGCGTTCGCCGCGGCGGCGAGCGCGCTGGTGGTCGGCGATCCGCTCGACCCGGCCACCCAGGTAGGCCCGCTGGTCGCCAAGCGCCAACAACAACGCAACCTCGACTACATCCGCATCGGCCAGGAGGAAGGCGCCAAAATCCTTACGGGCGGCGGCCGTCCACCGGGCCTGGAGCACGGCTGGTACGTGGAGCCGACCCTCTTCGGAGACGTCGACAACTCCATGCGGATCGCCCGCGAGGAGATCTTCGGCCCGGTCATCTGCCTCCTCCCGTACGGCGACGAGACGGACGCCGTGAAGATCGCGAACGACTCCGACTACGGCCTCAGCGGCAGCGTATGGACCGCCGACGTGGCCCACGGCATCGACATCGCCCGCCGGGTCCGCACCGGCACCTACAACGTCAACACCTTCAGCCTCGACATGCTCGGCCCCTTCGGCGGCTACAAGAACAGCGGCCTGGGACGGGAGTTCGGGCCCGAGGGCTACTCCGAGTTCCTCGAACACAAGATGATCCACCTCCCGGCCGGCTGGGAGGGGTGAACAGAGGATGGGCGACCGCTGGCAGGTAGAGGTCGACCGCTCCATCTGCATCGGCTCGGCCCAGTGCGTCCACCAGGCCCCCGACCGCTTCCACCTCGACTCGGCCATGCAGTCCCACCCGGCCGAGCCGGAAACCGACGCCAACGAGCAGATCCTCGCGGCTGCGGAGGGCTGCCCGGTGGAGGCCATCATGATCACGCTGCTGGGGAGCGGGGAGCCGGTGTTCCCGCCCGAGGAGTAGCAGCAGTGGGGGAGTTGGGGTCCTAGAAGTCCTGGACGGCGGCGAACAGTGCTCGGGTACGGGTGCCGTCGGCCTGTGCCCAGGCGCCGGTGACCTGGCCGAGCGCGCCCTCGGGGGCGGCGGAGCCGGGAGTCAGCACCCGGTGCAGCCGCAGGGTCGGACCGTTCGGTACGGCGAACTCGGTTGTCTCGTCAGTGTCGTTGGGGGCGCCGAGGGCGGGGAGGGGTGCCGCGCCGGTCCAGGAGCGGGCGACCTCCCGGTCCGGGGTGTCGGTGATGCTCTGCGCCTGCGCCTTCGCGCGCCCCTCGATGAGCGCGGCCAACTCGGCGGTCAGCACCGGGTCGTGGCAGCCGTCGTAGGCCCAGCGCGGACCGAGCACGCCGTGCTCCATGGTGCCGACGAGGGCGTGCTCGGCGCCGGGGAGCGGGGCGCCGCGGTAGGTGAGCGGCACGAGGTAGGCCCCCGAGCCGTCGGTGACGACCATGAACTCGATGCCGACCTCGCCCTCGGGGTCGTCGAGCCGGAACCCGCCGGACTTCACCAACTCCGGTTCGGCGGGGCCGTGATACCAGGGGCGGGTGGGCAGCCAGGTGGTGAGGAGTTCGAGTTTGGTGGGCTTGACGTGGGTCTGGTGGATGACGGCCATGCGGGGATTATCGGTCCGCGTCCGGTTCCGTGAGGTCGATGAGGCGGCACACCGTCTCGATGTCGATCTTCACCTGGGCGATGGACGCGCGGCCCGAGAGCCAGGTGATCAGGGCCGAGTGCCAGGTGTGCTCGATCACGCGGACGGCGGAGAGCTGCTCGGGCGTCGGATGGTCCAGGCCCATCGCGTCCAGGATGATCACCGTGGTCTGCCGGGAGACCTGGTCGACCTCGGGGGAGACGCTGCGGTCCGCGAAGGTCAGGGCGCGGACCATCGCGTCGGCGAGATGCGGCTCGCGCTGGAGTGCGCGGAAGGCCCGCATCAGGGTCTCGGCGACCCGCTCGGCCGCCGTCTCGCCGCCCGGCGGCTTCTTGCGGAGCGTGCCGTGCATGTGTTCCAACTGGTCCTGCATCGTGGCCACCAGCAGATGCACCTTGGACGGGAAGTACCGGTACAGCGTGCCGAGCGCGACCTGCGAGGACTCCGCGACCTCCCGCATCTGCACCGCGTCGAAACCGCCCCGGCTCGCCAACTGCGCGCTCGCGTGCAGGATGCGGCGCCGCCGGGCCTCCTGCCGCTCGGTGAGGGGCGGCGAGGTCCGCGCAGTGGCTTCGGGCTTGGCTTCCACCGGCATGGCTCCCGTTCCGTGACTGTTCCCGTGACTGTCGGTGAGGGCGGGTGATCGGACCGATCATGGCAGTGTCTCGGCCGTGGTGTGAATCACCTGATCCACTTCTCACAGCGCCCGTACCGGCCGGTAGATTCAGAACCTCCTGGACGATCAAGTCTGAAACTTGTTCTAGATTAGCGTCCCGGCGTAATCTCGCGGGACAGTGCAGGCAGAAGGGGGCTCAGAGTGACCGCTGAGGCCAGTCAGGCGGGTCCCCAGGAGGACTCGGCAGCCGACGGCGAGCGACCGCTCCGTATCGCACTCCTCACCTATAAGGGGAACCCGTTCTGCGGGGGCCAGGGCGTCTACGTCCGCCACCTCTCCCGCGAACTGGCCCGCCTCGGGCACCGCGTGGAGGTCATCGGCTCGCAGCCGTACCCCGTGCTCGACGAGGGCTACCCCGGCATCTCCCTGACCGAGCTGCCCTCGCTCGACCTGTACCGCTCCCCGGACCCCTTCCGCACCCCGAAGCGCGACGAGTACCGCGACTGGATCGACGCGCTCGAAGTGGCGACGATGTGGACCGGCGGCTTCCCCGAGCCCCTCACGTTCTCGCTCCGCGCCCGCCGTCATCTCCGCGCCCGGCGCGGCGAGTTCGACATCGTGCACGACAACCAGACGCTGGGTTATGGGTTGTTGGGGGATGTCGGCGCCCCGCTCGTCACGACGATCCACCATCCCATCACCGTGGACCGGCAGTTGGAGCTGGACGCGGCGGAGAACTGGCGCCAGCGGATGTCCAAGCGCCGCTGGTACGCGTTCACGCAGATGCAGAAGCGCGTCGCCCGCCGCCTCCCCTCAATCCTCACCGTCTCCGGTACCTCGCGCCAGGAGATCATCGACCACCTCGGCGTCCGCGACGACCGCATCCACGTCGTCCACATCGGTGCCGACACCGACCAGTTCTCCCCGGACCCCGCCGTACCCCAGGTACCGGGCCGGATCGTCACCACGTCCAGCGCGGACGTCCCCCTCAAGGGCCTCGTCTTCCTCGTCGAGGCCCTCGCGAAGGTCCGCACCGAACACCCCGAAGCCCACCTGATCGTCGTGGGCAAACGTCCCACCGAGGGCCCGGTCGCCCAAGCCGTCGAGCGCTACGGCCTCGAAGGCGCCGTCGACTTCGTCAAGGGCATCACGGACGCCGAACTCGTCGACCTGGTCCGCTCGGCGGAGGTCGCCTGCGTGCCCTCGCTGTACGAGGGGTTCTCGCTCCCGGCGGCGGAGGCGATGGCCACGGGCACGCCCCTCGTCGCCACGACGGGCGGAGCGATCCCGGAGGTCGCCGGACGCGACGGCGAGACCTGCCTCGCGGTACCCCCGGGCGACCCGGACGCGCTGGCGACCGCCCTGAGCCGCCTGCTGGCCGACCCGGAGTTGAGAGCGCGACTCGGCCGGGCCGGGCGCGAGCGAGTACTGGCGCGGTTCACCTGGTCGCGAGCAGCGGAGGGCACGGTCCAGCGCTACCGCGAGGCAATGACCGGCTCCGCCGCCAAGCCCTTGGTCAGCTCCGCCGCCAAGCCCCTGGCCGGCTCCGCCGCCGACACCCTGACCGGCTCCGCCGCCAAGCTTCCCGGCCGCTCCGCGGCCTCTCAGGAGGTCGACCCCACGACCCCGACAAGTGACACCGGTGTCTATCCCGAAAGCAGGGCCACGTGCTGACCGTCGACTTCTCCCGGTTCCCGCTCGCCCCTGGCGACCGTGTCCTGGACCTCGGGTGCGGTGCCGGGCGGCACGCGTTCGAGTGCTATCGGCGAGGGGCACAGGTCGTCGCCCTCGACCAGAACGCCGAGGAGATCCGCGAGGTCGCCAAGTGGTTCGCGGCGATGAAGGAGGCCGGCGAGGCCCCGGCCGGCGCCACCGCCACCGCGATGGAGGGCGACGCGCTCCAACTCCCCTTCCCCGACGAGTCGTTCGACGTCGTGATCATCTCCGAGGTCATGGAACACATCCCGGACGACAAGGGAGTGCTCGCCGAGATGGTCCGGGTCCTGAAGCCCGGCGGCCGGATCGCCATCACCGTCCCGCGCTACGGCCCCGAGAAGGTCTGCTGGGCGCTGTCCGACGCCTACCACGAGGTCGAGGGCGGCCACATCCGCATCTACAAGGCGGACGAACTCCTCACGAAGATCCGCGAGGCCGGCCTCAAGCCGTACGGCACCCACCACGCGCACGCGCTGCACTCGCCGTACTGGTGGCTGAAGTGCGCGTTCGGCGTGGACAACGACAAGGCGCTGCCGGTGCAGGCGTACCACAAGCTCCTGGTCTGGGACATCATGAAGAAACCCCTCGCCACCCGGGTCGCCGAACAGGCGCTGAACCCGCTGATCGGCAAGAGCTTCGTGGCCTACGCGACCAAGCCGCATCTGCCCGGCCTCGCCGAGGCGGCCACCAAGTGACCACCCCCCGGACAGAACACCTCGTCCTGCCCGGGGTCCTCACCGCCGAGCAGGCCGCCGCGACCGTCGCCGGCATCCTCGCCGTGCAGCGGGAGGACGGGGCGATCCCGTGGTTCCGGGGCCATCACCTCGACCCGTGGGACCACACCGAGGCCGCGATGGCACTCGACGCGGCCGGCGAACACGAGGCCGCCGAGCGGGCGTACAGCTGGCTCGCCCGGCACCAGAACGAGGACGGCTCCTGGTACGCGGCCTACGCCGACGGCGACGCGCACGACGTCACCGACCGGGGGCGCGAGACCAACTTCGTCGCCTACATAGCCGTAGGCGTGTGGCACCACTACCTCGCGACCGGCGACGACACGTTCCTGGACCGGCTGTGGCCCACGGTCTTCGCGGCGGTCGAGTTCGTGCTGCGGTTGCAGCAGCCGGGCGGGCAGATCGGCTGGAAGCGCGAGGAAGACGGCACGGACACGTCGGACGCGCTTCTCACCGGCTCCTCCTCGATCCACCAGGCGCTGCGCTGCGCGCTCGCGATCGCCGAACAGCGTGAAGAGCCGCAGCCGGACTGGGAGTTGGCGGTCGGCGCGCTACGGCACGCGATCCGCCGCCATCCGGAACGGTTCCTGGACAAGGACCGCTACTCGATGGACTGGTACTACCCGGTCCTGGGCGGCGCGTTGACCGGTACGGAGGCCAAGTCCCGGGTGGAGGACGGCTGGAGCCGCTTCGTCGTGCCCGGGCTCGGGGTGCGGTGTGTCGTCCCCAACCCGTGGGTGACGGGGGGTGAGTCCGCCGAACTCGCCCTGGCGCTCTGGGTGTTGGGGGAGTCCGATCGGGCGTTGGAGATTCTTCAGTCCATCCAGCATCTGCGTGACGCGGAGACCGGGTTGTACTGGACGGGGTATGTCTTCGACGACGATGCGGTGTGGCCGCGGGAGTTGACCACGTGGACTGCGGGGTCGTTGCTGCTTGCGGTGGCGGCGCTCGGGGGGCATGACGCGACCTGTGCGGTCTTCGGTGCCGAGCATTTGCCGTTGGGGTTGGATCCGGATTGTTGTTAGGTGCGGGCCCGGTGGGGGCTGGTCGCGCAGTTCCCCGCGCCCCTAAAAACTCCGGCCCGCTGTTTCTTTTAGGGGCGCGGGGAACTGCGCGCTCAGCCCCCACCGGGCCCGCAGCCGCCAGCCTTCAGGAGCGGTGTACCCGGTTGGCGATCGCGTGGCCGATGAACAGGTACACCACCGCAGCCAAGCCATAGCCGCAGACAACCCTCGCCCACGCCTCGTCGAAGGTGAACAGGTCGCGGGACCAGCCGGCGAGCCAGTTCGCCGCGCGGTGGACGAACTGCACGAGGTCGTTCGCGCGGTTGGCGTCCAACAGGTACATGAGAATCCACAGGGCCAGGATGAGGGCCATGATGTCGGCGATGATCACGATGACATTGCCGGCGGAATTCGAACCACGTCGGTAGTAGGGGGACATGCCAAGCGGATTGCCGCATCCGACCGGATGAAACCCGAACGGCGTCCCCCGGGTGGCGCAACCGCCCCGGCCGGGTGAGGCTGCCGGGGTAAGGACACCCACTCGGGGAAAACCCCGGAGGATTCCGTGCCCGTACCGATACGGCGCCTCTTCGTGGCGCTCACCCTGTGCTGCGCCCTGCTCGCCGGTGCCACGGCCTGCGGCAGCGCCACCGAAGACGCCACGCAGGACACCGCGGCCGTAGTGGCCGCCGCTGCCGCTGCCACCCCGAGCCCCAGCACCTCCGCCGAACGGCAGAAGTTCGCCAAGACCCGCTTCGTCGCGAACGCGGGCATCGCCGCCGGTGCCACCTACCAGTGGATCGTGAAGCCCTGGAAGGCGGGCAAGTTCAAGAAGGGCGCGAGCGGACGCAGGTTCGCGCTCGTCAAGGCGGGTCTCGCGGGCGCGTTCGCGTACAACCGGCTCAAGGCGGCCACCAAGAACGCCAAGGGCGACCCGACACTCGCCAAGGCGGTCGCCCCGCTCAGCGCCGGCATCGACTCCCTCAAGGACCTGCCGTCCAAGCTCCGCAAGGGCGACTCGACCGACGCCACGGCGAGTTCCTTCGACGACATCATCAACAAGGTCAAGGACGCCGGGAAGAGCGCGGGCGCCGAGGTGACCGACAAGGTGCCGTCGGCAGGCCAACTGGCGGGCGGCTCCTAGGAGTTCAGTTCGGCCAGCACCCGCAGCGTGTGCGGGTCGGGCGCAAGGGCCAGCAGATCCGTCACCGGGCCCTTGCGCCACAACTCCAGCCGCTCCGCGATGCGTTCACGCGGGCCGACCAGCGAGATCTCGTCGGCGAACGCGTCCGGCACGGCGAGCACCGCCTCTTCGCGGCGCCCGGCGAGGAACAACTCCTGTATCCGCCGAGCCTCTTCCTCGTACCCCATGCGCGCCATCAGATCGGCGTGGAAGTTACGGGCCGCGTGCCCCATTCCGCCGATGTAGAAGCCGAGCATCATCTTGACCGGCAGAAGCCCTTCGCCGACGTCGTCACAGACCTTCACCTGAGCCATCGGAGCGACGAGGAAGTCGTCCCGGAAGTCGGTCGTCCCGTACACCTCTGGTCGGCTCGGCGACCAGTACAACGGCAGCCACCCGTCCGCGATCGCCGCCGTCTGCGCCACGTTCTTCGGCCCTTCGGCGCCCAGAAGGATCGGTAGGTCCGAACGGAGCGGGTGGGTAATGGACTTGAGCGCCTTGCCGAGCCCCGTACCGTCCTCCCCCCGGTACGGATGCGCGTGGAACCGCCCGTCCACCTCGACCGGCGCCTCCCGCCGCAACACCTGCCGTACGACCTCGACGTACTCCCGGGTCGCGGTGAGCGGCGACTTGGGGAACGGCCGCCCGTACCACCCCTCCACCACCTGCGGCCCCGACAGCCCGAGCCCGAGCAGTACCCGCCCGCCGGAGAGATGGTCGAGGGTGAGCGCGTGCATCGCGGTGGTGGTCGGCGACCGCGCCGCCATCTGCGCAACCGCCGTACCCAGCTTGATCCTTGAGGTCTGCGCGGCGATCCAGGTCAGCGGGGTGAAGGCGTCGGACCCCCACGACTCGGCGGTCCACACGGAGTCGTACCCGAGCCGCTCGGCTTCCTGGGCCAAAGGCACATGGTCGGCGGAGGGCCCGCGCCCCCAGTACCCGAGTGCGAGACCGAGCCGCATATCGCCTCCACAGTCACAGATCTGACGGACCGTCAGTCAATGGGCGGACGGCTGCGACTGTACGACAACGGCCCCCCGCCCGGAAGGGCGAGGGGCCGTGACAGGAACTGTCGGAAGCGTCAGCCGCGCTGAATCCCCGAGGTGTCCTGCAGTACGCCACGACGGCCGTCCTGCGTCTGCGCGACAAGCGCCGGACCGCGCTGCTCCACGGCCAAGTACCAGGTGCCCGGCGCGAGTTCGGCGATCGGCGCCGGTGAACCGTCCTCCGCGAACAGCGGCCGGGCCACCGGCACGGCGAACCAGAACGGCGAGAAGTCCCCGGCGGGAGCCGGAGCCGGCTGCGGCTGCCCGAACGGCTGCCCGGCCTGCGCCTGCTGGGGCGGGGTGCCGTACGAGGGCTGCGGCGCACCGGCGCCGGCACCGGGGTAGCCGTAACCGCCGGGCGGCTGCGCGCCGTAGGGCTGCGGGGCGATCGGCTTGGGGGCGGGGATGAGGGCGACCTGGAGGGCCGGGACGAGGGGGGTGGCGATGGCGCCGCCGGCCAGGACGAGGGCCGCGATGAAGCCGAGGATGAGGCCGGCGGCGGCGCTGGCGCCGGTCGGAGTGTCCACCAGCGTCCAGAACAGGCTCCACGCGACGAGCACCGTGAAGGCCGCGCCGACCGTACCGAGGTCGAGTCCGGCCACCTTGCGTGGTTGCGGCAGGCTGCGGTTGACGACGATCAGCGCGGCACCGATGACACCGCCCACATAGAGGCCCAGACCGGTGCCGAGGTCGTCCCACGCATTCTGGTCCAGGTTGTACCCGTCAACGGAGTAGAACTTGAGGAACGACGCGATGAAGAGCAATACCGCTGCCCCGATCACCACGCCGTCGCCTCGTGTGAGGGAGCGGATATTCACTTCAGGTCCTTCGTAGGTCGTCTCGTCGTCGGTAGACCCTATCGTCCACCCCGTCGGGATGTCCGCCCGGATCAGCCCACTGATCGCTACCCGCGCAGGAAACTCACGATTCCCTCAGAGATCCCCTGCGCCGCCTTCTGTCGCCAGGCGCTATTCGTCAGCAGTGCAGCATCATTGCTATCGCGCATGTTGCCGCACTCGATGAACACCTTGGGAACCGTTGACAGATTGAGACCGCCCAGGTCCTTACGTGTGACGAGACCGGTGCCGTCGCCGACGTAATTGGAGGGGTGTTCGCCCGTCGCGCGAAGGTAGTTGCCCGCGATGCTCCGGCCGAGGGCGGCGGAGGGGGCGACGATGGCGCGGGTGTCGGCGCCGCCGGCGTGGACGGACGCGGGCAGGATCACATGGAAGCCGCGGTCGCCGACTGGTGCGCCGTCCGCGTGGATGGAGATCGCGGCGTCCGCGTGCGCGTTGTTGCCGATGCGGGCGCGCTGGTCGACGCAGGGTCCCCAGGCCGGGGAGTGGCCTTCGTGGGTCAACTTCACCGTGGCGCCCTGCATTTCGAGGAGCGCCTTCAGCCGGTAGGACACGTCCATCGTGAACTGGGCTTCCGTATAACCCGCGTTGGTCGACGTCCCCGTCGTGTCGCACTCCTTCCAGTTCGTGCCGATGTCCACCTTGCGGTTGATCTCGGCGGTGTGCTGGAAGTTGGTGATGTTGTGCCCCGGGTCGATGACGACGACCTTGCCCTTGAGGGGGGTGGGGTTCGGTGGCTTGTCGTCGTTCGACGCGGTGGCGGAGGGAGCGCCGGGCGCGCTCGACGACGTAGACGATGAAGACGTGGACGACGAAGAGGACGCGCTGGCCGCCGCACTGCCCGACCCGCCCCCCGGACCACCCACCGCCTCATACACGAACCACCCGATCAGCGCCCCCGGGACCAGCGCGGCCAGCGCCACTGTCAGGGGCCCTCGGCGGGGACGGCGGGCCTGCGGGGGATCGAAGTCCGGACCTACGTACGACACGGAAGCCACCCTAGCCTTCGCTCGGACCCGGTTTGCTGAAGCGGCAACAAGAGTCGTGGGTGTGCCGGGCCGGGGCGCAGGATCGTGGGACCAGCCCCCGTCACGGAGGACTCACGACCATGGTCAAGGACGTCACCCACCGGCTCGTTCCCGGCCCCGCGGGCCGCATCCACCTCGTGGAACAGGGCAGCGGCCCCCTGGTCCTCCTGGTCCACGGCTTCCCGGAGTCCTGGTACTCGTGGCGCCACCAACTCCCGGCGTTGGCCGCGGCCGGCTACCGCGCGGTCGCCGTCGACGTACGCGGCTACGGCCGCTCGTCGAAGCCCGAGGACGTGTCGGCGTACCGGATGCTCGACCTCGTAGAGGACGCCGTGGCCGTGGTGCACGCGCTCGGCGAGCGGTCCGCGGTGATCGTCGGCCACGACTGGGGCGCGGGCATCGCCGCCCACTCCGCCCTCCTCAGGCCGGACGTCTTCCGAGCCGTAGGCCTGCTGAGCGTCCCTTACGCGCCCCGCGGCGGCCCGCGCCCCGGCGAGATCTTCGCGGGGATGGGTGGGGACGAGGAGTTCTACGTCTCCTACTTCCAGCGACCGGGCCGCGCCGAGGCCGAGATCGAACCGGACGTACGCGGCTGGCTCGCAGGTTTCTACGCCGCCTTCTCCGCCGACACCATGCCCGCACCCGGCACCCCCGACCCGCACTTCGTGAGCCGGGAGGGAGGGACGTTGAGAGCGCGGTTCCCGACGGAGGCCGGGCTGCCCGCTTGGCTGAGCACGGCCGAACTCGACGTCTACGCGGGGGAGTTCGAGCGAACCGGCCTGACCGCCGCCCTGAACCGCTACCGCAACATGGACCGCGACTGGGAGGACATGGCCCCCTTCGACGGGGCACCTCTCACCCAGCCGTCCCTGTTCCTCGGCGGCGCCCTGGACGCCTCCACCACCTGGCTCTCCGACGCGATCGCCGCGTACCCGACGACCCTGCCCGGCCTGCGCGGCTCGCACATCCTGGAGGGCTGCGGGCACTGGATCCAGCAGGAGCGGCCCGCCGAGGTCAACCAGCACCTGACGGAGTGGCTTGCCGGGCTGCCGAGTTGAGGTCAGACACCGGCACCTGTGCGCCGTAGGACACGCAGCGAGTCGGTCACCGACACCTCTGTGAACGCGCCGGACTCCAGGGCCCGTAGATACACGCGGTAGGGCGCCTGCCCGGTGAACTCGTCCTCGACGACCGGGAACACGTCATGGATGACGAGCAGCCCGCCCTCGGCGACGTGGGGCGCCCAGCCCTCGTAGTCACCGTTCGCGTGCTCGTCGGTGTGCCCGCCGTCGATGAAGACGAGGCCGAGCGGCGACCCCCAGACCCGGGCGACCTGCGGCGACCGCCCGACGAGAGCCACCACGTGCTCTTCCAGCCCGGCCTTGTGCAGAGTGCGCCGGAACGTGGGCAACGTGTCCATCAGCCCGATCTCCGGGTCGACCGTCTCCGGGTCGTGATACTCCCACCCCGGCTGCTGCTCCTCACTGCCCCGATGATGATCGAGCGTGAGCGCGACGACACCGGCCTCACGGGCAGCATCGGCGAGAAGAAGGGTGGACCGCCCGCAGTACGTCCCCACTTCGAGCAACGGGAGTCCGAGCCGCCCGGCTTCGACAGCAGCGGCATACAGAGCGAGCCCTTCACCGACCGGCATGAATCCCTTGGCGTTCTCGAACGCGGCGAGGATTTCGGGCTTGGGCGCCGGAGACATGGGGCGGTCCCTTCGGTACGGGGCGAGTTCGTGAGCGCGGCCAGGCTACGTTCGTTTCAGGGGCGCGGGGAACTGCGCGACCAGCCCCCACGCACCCGCAGTCAAAGAACTACCGACTACGCGCTAACAGTCTCACCGGGCAACGAAAGATCCAGGTCAACCGCAACCTCGTCCCCCGCGTGCGTCGCAGACGAGGCCAGCGGCCCATGCCCACTCGCCCGCGCGGCCAACACATACGCCCCCTCGGACGGCACAGCGAGCACATAACTCCCGTCCTCGGAGGACAACGTGGCTCCCGCCTGCCGCCCCCGCCGATCGATCAACGTGACCTTCGCCCGGGCAACAGGCGACCCGTCGGCACCAAGAACACGCCCCCGGAACCCCCGAAGAACCTCCTCCGCACGCTCAAGGTTCGCCTCCTCCTCGCTGCTGAAGTTCAACCGCGGCGCCCGATCCGGCTTGGGAAGGAACAGCGCCATCAACAGCCCAACGGCAACCGCACCGGTCGCGATCAGGAACGACACCCGGAATCCGTGCATGGTCGGGACAGCAACCCCACCCACATGGTTCGCGGTGTTGGCGAGCACCATCCCGATCACCGCGCTGGAGACGGACGTACCGATGGACCGCATAAGGGTGTTGAGCCCGTTCGCCGCACCGGTCTCCGACGCCGGCACCGCCCCCACGATCAGCGCGGGCAGCGACGAGTACGCGAGACCGATACCCGCACCCAGCACGACCGCGATGACCAGGGACTGCCAGGCCGCGCTCATCAGCCCGAGCCCCGCGCCGTAACCGATACCGATGATCAGCATGCCGAGGATCAGGGTGACCTTCGGCCCGTACTTCGCCGACAGACGGGCGTAGACAGGCGCGGTGAACATCATCGTCAGACCGAGCGGCGCCACCAGCAGACCGGCGGTGACCATCGACTGCCCGAGACCGTAACCCGTGGCCTTGGGCAGCTGGAGGAGCTGGGGCAGGACGAGCGAGACGACGTAGAAGGAGACGCCGACCATGATCGAGGCGAGGTTGGTGAAGAGGACCGCCGGGCGGGCCGTGGTGCGCAGGTCCACCAGCGGGGCCTTCAGACGCAGCTCCATCACGCCCCACAGGAGCAGGACGACGGCCGCCGCGGCGAACAGGCCGAGCGTGGTGCCGGAGGTCCAGCCCCAGTCGCTGCCCTTGGTGATGGGGAGGAGGAAGAGGACGAGGCCGGCGGAGAGGCCGATCGCACCGAGCACGTCGAAGGTGCCCTCGGCGCGCATCGGGGACTCCGGTACGACGAGGAGGGTGAGGACGATGGCGAGGACACCGAGGCCGGCGGCGCCGTAGAAGAGGGCGTGCCAGTCGGCGTGCTGGGCGACCAGGGCCGCGAGCGGCAGCGCGAGACCGCCGCCGACGCCGATCGAGGAGCTCATCAGGGCCATGGCCGAGCCGAGCTTCTCGCGGGGCAGCATGTCGCGCATCAGGCCGATGCCCAGCGGTATCGCGCCCATCGCGAAGCCCTGGAGCGTACGGCCCGCGATCATCGTGAGGAGATCGCTGGTGAGGGCGCTGACGAGGGCGCCGACCACCATGATGGCCAGGCTGGTGATCAGCATCCGCCGCTTGCCGAAGAGGTCGCCGAGGCGGCCCATGATCGGCGTGGCGACGGCTCCGGACAGGAGCGTCGAGGTCAGGACCCAGGTGGCGTTGCTGGGCTCGGTGCTCAGCAGCTGCGGCAGGTCCTTGATGACCGGGACGAGCAGGGTCTGCATCACCGCGACAACGATGCCCGCGAAGGCGAGCACCGGCACGACGGCGCCGGACGGCCTCCGTGCGGGCTGGTCGGTCGACGTGTGCGTCATGGAGTTGGGCCTCCAGGCCGTAGGTGTGGCGTGATCCGTGCGGGGCGGACTGATCCGTGCGGGTGCACTGATCCGTGCGAGATAAGTGCACGGTAAACCTCGTATGCATGGGCAACTATTCCGATGCTTCGGCGTACTAACGAATCCTTGACCGTTCCATGAATATCTGACGCGTCGTCATGTCTGGCCATTCGCTAGAACGTGTTCTAATCTCACCCGCCATGAAGGCCTATGTCGCCGGCGTCGGGATGACGAAGTTCGAGAAGCCCGAGACCCGGGAGTGGCAGTACTGGGACATGGTGCGTGAGGCCGGCAACGCCGCCCTCGCGGACGCCCGGATCTCCTACGACGAGGTGGAACAGGTTCCCATCGGCTACTGCTTCCAGCCCTCCACCGCCGGCCAGCGCGCCGCGTATGAACTAGGTCTCACCGGCATCCCCGTCTACAACGTCAACAACAACTGCGCCACCGGCTCGACCGCCCTCATGCTCGCCCGGCAACTCGTCGAGGGCGGAGCCGCCGACTGCGTGCTGGCCCTGGGCTTCGAGAAGATGAAGCGGGGCGCGCTGGGCGGGGGCGCCGACGGCGGAGACTTCGCGACCTCCCCCGTCGCCCGGCATTACGGCATCATGGCCGCCCGCCACGGCTTCGAGATGACCCCGCCTACCGCCCAGATCTTCGGCGACGCGGCCCGCGAACACATGGAGAAGTACGGCACGACCGAGGCACAGCTGGCCGCCGTAGCCGCCAAGAACCACCGGCACTCCGCGCACAATCCGTACGCGCAATTCCAGGACGTGTACGACGTCGACGACATCCTCGCGGCCCGCGTCGTCCACCACCCGCTGACGAAGCTCCAGTGCTCACCGACCTCGGACGGAGCGGCGGCGGCGGTCGTGGTCTCGGAGCGGTTCGCGGACGCCCACGGGCTGTCGTCCCGCCCGCTCGTCGAGATCGTCGCCCAGGCCATGACCACCGACACCGAGGACTCCTTCGCGTCCGGCTCCTGCGTCGACGTCGTCGGACAGCCCATGTCCCGGGCCGCCGCCCGCCAGGTCTACGAACGGTCCGGACTCGGCATCGAGGACGTGGACGTCGTAGAACTCCACGACTGCTTCTCGATCAACGAGCTGCTGACCTACGAGGCCCTCGGCATGTGCGAGCCCGGGGAGTCCGGGAAGCTCGTCGAGTCCGGGGGGACGACGTACGGCGGGCGGTGGGTGGTGAATCCGTCCGGTGGGCTGATCTCCAAGGGGCATCCGCTGGGGGCCACCGGGATCGCCCAAGTCGCCGAGTTGGTGTGGCAGTTGAGGGGGACGGCGGGGGAGCGGCAGGTGCCGGGGGCCGAGGTGGGGCTCGCGCACAACATCGGGCTGGGCGGGGCGGCTGTGGTGACGTTGCTGCGGGCGGCGGCGTAGGTCCTGCGGCGGTGGTACGGCTGGGGCGAAATGCCGATGCAAGGGGCGCGGGCCGGTTGAGAGGATGACAACCATGCCCCGAGCCGCTGACGCCTCACCCTCCCGGATATCCCGCCCGTACCGTCGGGGCTCGGCACCGCCCGCCGCCTGGGTGGTCGTCGCGCTCGCGTGTGCCGGGCAGTTCCTCGTCGTCCTCGACGTGTCCGTCGTCAACGTCGCGTTGCCGTCGATGCGGGCCGACCTGGGGATGAGCGCGTCCGGGCTGCAATGGGTGGTCAACGCGTACGCCATCGCCTTCGCCGGGTTCATGCTCCTCGGCGGCCGGGCCGGCGACCTCTACGGCCGCAAGCGGATGTTCCTGGTCGGGCTCGCGCTGTTCACCCTGGCCTCACTGTGCGGCGGGCTCGCCCAGGACGGCTGGCAACTGCTCCTCGCCCGGGCCGTGCAGGGACTGGGCGCCGCGGTACTGGCACCCTCGACGCTGACGATCGTCACCTCGGCGGTGTCGGAGGGCGCGGCCCGCGCACGGGCCATCGCCACCTGGACGGCGGTCGGCGCCGGCGGCGGGGCCGCGGGCGGACTCGTCGGCGGAGTGCTCGTCGACACCCTGTCCTGGCGCTGGGTGCTCCTGATCAACGTGCCCGTCGGCGCGGTCGTCCTGCTCAGCTCCCTGCGCTGGCTCCCGGAGAGCCGCGCCGGCGACGGCCGACGACTCGACCTGCCGGGCGCCGTCCTGGTCACGGCGGGGCTCGGAGTGCTGGCATACGGCATCTCGCAGACGGAAGCGGAGGGGTGGACGGCCGCCGCCACCTTGCTCCCGCTGGCCGCCGGACTCGCGCTGATCGCCCTCTTCCTCGTCGTCGAGGCGCGCACGGCGGCTCCGCTGATGCCGCTCGGACTGTTCCGGGCGCGGGCCGTGTCGTCGGCGAACGCGGCGATGTTCGTGAACGGCTCGGCGATGTTCTCCATGTGGTTCTTCATGACCCTCTACGCCCAGAACGTCCTCGGCTACACACCACTGGAGGCGGGACTCGCGCTGGTGCCGAGCTCCCTGGCCGTCCTCGTCGGCTCCAAGTCGGCGCCCCGTTTCATGCCGGCATTCGGCGCGCGCAACGTGGCGGTGCTCGGCACGGTGATCGCCGCGACGGGCTTCGGCTGGCAGTCCCTGATGACGGTGAAAGGCGACTACCTGACCGAGATCATGTTCCCCGGCATCCTGATGATGCTGGGCGCGGGCCTTACGGCCACCCCGCTCGCCGCGCTCGCCACGTCCGGGGCCGCGCCGGGGGAGGCCGGTCTCGTCTCCGGGCTGATCAACACCTCGCGCACGATGGGCGGTTCGCTGGGTCTCGCCGTGATGTCGACGATCGCGGCGGCGCGTACGGCGAGCGCGACGAGGAGCGGCGGCGGTACGGGGGAAGCGCTGACGCAGGGGTACGCGCTGGCGTTCCGGACGGGGACGGGGGTGCTGCTCGGTGCGGTGGTGCTGATGGTGGTGTGGCTGCCTTGGCGAAAGGCGGGGGCGCCGTCGGCCGTGGCCGGGGCGGCGGGCGCGGAACCGGCGGTGGCCGGGGAGGCGGGTCCGGCGGTGGTCGGGGACGCGGGGGATGCGGCCTCCACGAGTGCGGAGGGCGCGGCTTCCACGAGTTTTGAGAAGTGAGGCAACGGTTCGAGCGGCTCATGGACTCCTTTAGACATCTAGGAGGTGCCCATGGGGGAGCGCAAGGAGGCTCGGGAGACTCGCGATGACGAGTTCCAGAGCTTTGTCATCGGCCGCTGGCCGAGGTTGATGCGGACGGCATTTCTTCTCACGGGGGAACAGCACGCCGCGGAGGATCTGGTCCAGTCGACGCTCGAACAGACCTTTGTGGCCTGGCGAAAGGTTGGCGCGGCCGACGATCCCGAGGCGTACGTACGGCGCGTGATGATCAACGCGCACGCACGCAAACACCGCAGACGACTCAAGGAGTTCCTGGCTCCCAAGGACGACTCTGGCCTGGTACGCGAGATCGCCGACACCGGTGACCGCATCGCCCAGGCCGAGGACCGCAGCGCCCTGCTCAAGGCACTGGCCCAACTGCCCCCGAGGCAGCGGGAAGCGGTGGTGCTGCGGTACTGGGAGGACCTGACCGAGACACAGACGGCCCAGGCGATGGGCTGTTCGGTCGGCGCGGTGAAGAGCAACGCGGCCAAGGGGATCGCGAAACTCCGCGCCATACCGGGACTCGCCGAGATGGTGACGCAGGGAGGGCGGAAGTGATGAGCGCGGACCGGGAGACGAACCACACCATGACGGACAGAGACATCGCCCTCCTGCTGGCCGACGCCGCGGACGAGGTCGAGATCGGCATAGCCCCCTACCAGGCGGTGCTCCGCGGCGGCCGCCGACGCCGGGCCCGCCGCTGGGCACTCGCGACGGCCGCGGCACTGGTGATCACCGGCACGACCGGCACGCTCGCGCTGGCCTCGCTCCGCGACGGGAGCGGGGTGGAGGTGTCACCGGCGGTGACACAGCAGTCGACCCCGCCGTCGACGCCGGAGGAGCGGCATGTGTATCAGCCGCAGGAGACCCTGATCGGCACGGGCAACGTCGGCGGCAAGGAATGGTGGGTCAGCGTCGACGAGTGGGGTGCCCCGCGCGACGAGGGGGAGGCCTGGGCCCAGCTGCAGTCCATGAAGAGGTACGGCGAGGTGCCGGTGGACGTGAGCAAGTCGTCCCAACTGGTCGGCAAGTCCTCGTACTTCACGCGCCGGAGCATCGGGGACGGGGAGCCCGTCGTCCTCACGGAGAAAAGGGTCGACACGAAGGACAAGATGTCGGGCGTGGACCTCGAGTCGGTCGCACTCTCCCTGGACCCGAAGCACACGATGCCCCAGCGCCTGGTGATCGGCCAGGTCGCCAAGACCGCCCAGGAGGTCACGTGCACCTGGAAGGACGGCAGCTCGACCGTCGTCCACCGGGTCGCGGAGGGCGCCGACGTCAACAGCGACGAATCGGCGATCCGACCGGTGGCCGGCTCATCGGCCAACTGGTTCGTCTGCATCGCGCCGGAGGGGACGACGTTTGATTCGGTGAAGGTGACCTCCGACTAGGGCTGAGGCGGGACGCGCTCCTCGGAAAGTGCGGTCGGCGTGGCCGGTACTGCCGTCCTGGGGGCTCTCGGGCGGGGTGCCGGCAAGGGTTCACCGTGGTCCTGGTATGACGTCCTTCCGGTGTCAACTCCGGCCCCGCACAAGGGCGTTGACGGCATCCGCGTGAGCGTCCCGGATGTCCGCTGAGCTGGGCTTCCGGGCCGCCCAGTCCTACGCTCGACGCCTCGGAGAGGGGACCGGATGGACGGGATGGGCCGGATGGACGGGACGGACCGGCTGGACGGGAACCAGCGCGGGCGGGACATACGCACCGTCGATGACGTACTCCGGCTTCTGGACGGGCTGTTCGTGCCGGAAGCCGATCGTTGGAGTTCTCGGGGTGCCTCCTGGTGGGACGGGTTCTATGCCGACCGTGACAGGCCGGTGCCGTTCTTCGTGGAGAAGCCGGACGAGAGTCTGGTCGGGTATCTCGACCGGGGGTTGATAGGCGGGGGCGGCCGTGCCCTGGACCTGGGCTGTGGTCCGGGGCGCAACGCCCTCCACCTGGCCGCTCGGGGTTTCGAGGTGGACGGGGTGTATCTGTCGCCGACGGCTGTCGCTTGGGCGGAGGAGCGGGCGTGGGAG
>NZ_JNWO01000026.1 GCF_000716435.1 Streptomyces xylophagus | reverse complement strand
ACCCTCAACCGCCCCCGCGCCCCCATCAACGCGAACCCCAACAAATTCGCCCCCCGCCACCGCTCGGGATCCCCCGCCGCCACATCATCCGCGGCCAGCCCGATCCCCCACACCCGGTCCACCGGACTCGCCTCCACCAGCACCCGATCCCCCGTGCCCAGCAGAAACGCCCGCAGTTCCTCATCCGCCGCGAACTTGTGGACGCTCCCCTCGACGACGATCCCGAACCGCTCCCGCGCCCAGATCTCCTCGTCGAACCCCCGCACCAGCCGCCCCGCCTTCTTGGCCTGAGACGGATGCCCCGCCGCGAGCACCCGCGCGAGAGCGTCCTCGTCGCTGAACAGCCGCGCCTTGCCCGCCATCATCCAGTGCTCGGCGGTCGCATACGTCACCCCGTCCACGGTGAACGGCGACGGCCACCACTGGCTCAGACAGCTCGCGCCCACGCGTCCGTCCGGGCGTGGCCGGTGGCCCCAGAAGTGCAGGTACTTGACCCTGGCCCCCGAGCGCACTTCCCTGATCAGGGCTTCCCGCGAATCGATCTTTTCCGCGGCCCCCGCCGCGAGCTTCCCCGTGATCCTGTCCATACACGCGAGTCTTGCAGGCACCACTGACACTCCGTCCCCCCTTTTCCGTACGGACTCGACACCTGGTCGACAGATTCCGTCGCGTAACCAAAAGGCAACAACGGAATCACTTGTTGGAGTCCCTTTGCTCTGTCAGGATCGGCATTCAAATCGAGCTGGAGCTACGCCACCCGCCAGCGGACGAAGCGGGGCGAAGGCGGAGGAGAGCGACATGCACAACCCGGGCAGCGTCACCCCGGACCGATTCCCCGCTCAGGAGTACTTCGCGGACGGCGCGCAGTTCATCGCGGGCCGCCTGACGAAGGGCACCTCGGGCCACACCCACGCGGTCGTCGACCCGGCGACCGGCGAGGACGTCTACACGTACGAGCTGGCTGGCACGGCGGACGTGGACGCGGCCGTGGCCGCCGCCCGCGCCGCCTTCCCGGGCTGGTCGGGCGCCACGCCCGGCGAGCGCTCCGACGCGCTGCACCGCTTCGCCGCCGTGCTCGCCGAACGCGCGGACGACTTCGCCCGCGCCGAATCCCTCCAGTGCGGCAAGCCCCTCAAGCTGACCCGCGAGTTCGACATCCCCGGCACCATCGACAACACCGCCTTCTTCGCCGGTGCCGCACGGCATCTGCAGGGGCAGTCCGCCGGTGAGTACTCGGGCGACCACACGTCGTACGTACGCCGTGAACCCATCGGTGTCGTCGGCTCCATCGCGCCCTGGAACTATCCCCTCCAGATGGCCGCCTGGAAGATCCTCCCGGCGATCGCCGCGGGCAACACGATCGTCCTGAAGCCCGCCGAGCTGACCCCTCTCACCTCGCTGATGTTCGCGCAGGCCGCCACCGAGGCCGGCATCCCGGACGGTGTCATCAACATCATCACCGGCACCGGGAAGGTCGCCGGTGAGCATCTCGTCGGTCACCCGGATGTCGCCATGACCTCCTTCACCGGGTCCACCGCCGTAGGCAAGCGCGTCGCCGAGATCGCGACCGCCACCGTCAAGCGCATCCACCTGGAGCTCGGCGGCAAGGCGCCCTTCGTGGTCTTCGACGACGCCGATCTCGAGGCCGCCGTCAACGGAGCCGTCGCCGGTTCGCTCATCAACACCGGGCAGGACTGCACGGCCGCCACGCGCGCGTACGTGCAAAGGCCCCTCTACGAAGCGTTCGTCCAGAAGACCGCCGCCCTCATGGCGGGCGTCCGGGTCGGCGACCCCTTCGCCCCGGGCACCGACCTCGGGCCACTGATTTCGCACGTCCAGCGCGACCGCGTCGCCGGGTTCGTCGACCGGGCACGTGCCTACGCGCGCGTGGTGACCGGCGGCGAGGCTCCTCAGGGAGATCTCAAGAACGGCGCGTACTATCGCCCCACCCTGGTCGCGGACGCCGCCCAGGACAGCGAGATCGTGCAGTCCGAGCTGTTCGGGCCCGTCCTCGTGGTCCTGCCCTTCGACACCGACGACGAAGGCATCGCGCTCGCCAACGACACCCCGTACGGCCTCGCCGCCTCCGCGTGGAGCCGCGACGTCTACCGGGCGAACCGCGCGACCCGCGAGATCAAGGCGGGCTGCGTGTGGATCAACGACCACATCCCGATCATCAGCGAGATGCCCCACGGCGGCTACAAGGCGTCCGGCTTCGGCAAGGACATGTCCGCCTACTCGTTCGAGGAGTACACCCAGATCAAGCACGTCATGTTCGACAACACCGCGGTCGCCAGGAAGGACTGGCACCGCACGATCTTCGGGGACCGATAGCAGAACTGACGGCCGCCGGAGCCGCGGCCGTCTCCTCCCGAAAGGGCAGCACGCGCATGAAGCAGTACGAGCCCGACCGCCTGACCCCGGCCGAAGTGGCCGCCGTGCGGCGCAGCTTCCGCAAGAGCAGGTCCGCGATGACCCGCCGTTCGGTGCTGCGCGCCTCCGCGGGCGGCGCGCTCGCCGTCGGCGGACTCGGGGCCCTGAGCGGCTGCGGGATCCCCGCGGCAGGCAAGACGCAGGGCGGCGTGTCCGCCGACGACCACTCGGCCAAGGAGAGGGAGATCGACTTCTCGAACTGGCCCGAGTACATCGACACGGACGACAGCGGCAAGCACCGCCCGACGCTCGACGCGTTCACCAAGCGGACCGGCATCAAGGTCAAGTACACCGAGGACATCAACGACAACGACGAGTTCTTCGGCAAGATCCAGCCGCAGCTCGCCGCAGGGCAGGCCACCGGCCGTGACCTGATCGTCCTCACCGACTGGCTGGCCGCCCGCATGATCCGCCTGGGCTACGTCCAGAAGCTGGACGCGTCCAATCTGCCGCACGCGTACGCCAATCTCTCGGACCAGTTCCGCAGCCCCGACTGGGACCCGGGCCGGGCGTACTCGTACGTGTGGCAGGGCATCTCGACCGTCATCGCCTACAACAAGAAGGCGCTCGACGGCGTCGAGGTGAAGTCGATCTCCGACCTGCTCGACAACGCCAAGCTCAAGGGCCGCGTCGGCTTCCTCACCGAGATGCGCGACAGCGTCGGCATGACCATGCTCGACATGGGCAAGGACCCGGCGAAGTTCACCACCGACGACTACGACGCGGTCATCGCCCGCCTCCAGAAGGCCGTCGACAAGGGCCAGATCCGCCGCTTCACGGGCAACGACTACACGTCCGACCTCACCAAGGGCGACTTCGCCGCGTGCGTCGCCTGGGGCGGCGACATCGTCCAACTCCAGTCGGACAACCCGGACGTCGGCTATGTCATCCCCGAGGCCGGCTACATGACGTCGACCGACAACATGCTGATCCCCAACAAGGCGCGCCACAAGACGAACGCCGAGCGGCTGATCGACTACTACTACGAGCCCGAACCGGCCGCCGAACTCGCCGCCTACGTCAACTACGTCAGCCCGGTCGCGGACGTGAAGCCGTATCTCGCGAAGATCGACAAGTCGGCGGCGAGCAACCCGCTGATCCTTCCCGACAAGGCCATGGCGGCCAAGTCCCACGCCTTCCGCTCCCTGAGCTCGAAGGAAGAGACGGCCTACCAGCAGAAGTTCGCAAAGCTCACAGGGGCGTGACGACGATGAACACCAAGGACAACAGCGGCGACGTCCGCCTCTCCGGTATCAGCAAGACCTACGACAACGGCTTCACCGCCGTCCAGCCGCTCGACCTGACCGTCCCCCAGGGCTCCTTCTTCGCCCTGCTCGGCGCCTCCGGCTGCGGCAAGACCACCACCCTGCGCATGATCGCGGGCCTGGAGGAACCTTCCTCCGGCACCGTCCACCTCGGCGACCAGGAAGTCACCAACCTCCCGCCGTACAAGCGGCCGGTGAACACCGTCTTCCAGTCGTACGCCCTCTTCCCGCACCTCGACATCTTCGAGAACGTCGCCTTCGGCCTGCGCCGGCGCGGCATCAAGTCGGTGAAGCAGCAGGTCGTCGACATGCTCGACCTGGTCCAACTCGGCGAGCAGGCACGGAAGAAGCCGCACCAGCTCTCCGGCGGCCAGCAGCAGCGCGTCGCGGTGGCCCGCGCCCTGATCAACCACCCCAAGGTGCTGCTCCTCGACGAGCCCCTCGGCGCCCTCGACCTCAAGCTGCGCCGCCAGATGCAGCTGGAGCTCAAGCGCATCCAGACCGAGGTCGGCATCACGTTCATCCACGTCACGCACGACCAGGAGGAGGCCATGACCATGGCCGACACGGTCGCCGTGATGAACGCGGGCCGCGTCGAGCAACTCGGCTCGCCCAGCGACCTGTACGAGAACCCGAACACCACGTTCGTCGCCAACTTCCTCGGCACCTCCAACCTCATCGAGGCCGAGGTCGACTCCAAGAGCGGCGACGAGATCATCCTCAAGGCGGGCGGCGGCAAGCTCGTCCTGCCCGAGGCGCGATGTTCGGCGCCCACGACGACCGGCGGCAAGGTCCTGGTCGGCGTACGCCCGGAGAAGATCACCCTCACGCCCGCCGACGACGCGGGCGAGATCCCGGCCGGCCGCAACCGCATCACCGGCAAGATCGCCGACTCCAGCTTCATCGGCGTCTCCACCCAGTACGTCATCGACAGCCCGGTCTGCCCCGAGTTCGAGGTCTACGCCCAGAACATCGACCGCGACGCCCGGCTGCGGCCCGGCGCCGATGTCGTCCTGCACTGGAACCCGGCCCACACCTTCGGCCTCGACGCGGCGCAGGACATCGACGCGGGCGTCGACATCGAGGAGGAGGCCGCCTGATGGCCGCTGTCACCGAGGCGCCGCCCCTGGCGCCCGCGCCGGAGGAGAAGCCTCCGCGCAAGAAGCGGGGCCGCTGGACGCCGTACTGGCTGCTGCTGCCCGGGATTCTCTGGCTGATCGTCTTCTTCGCGCTGCCGATGATCTACCAGGGCTCCACGTCGATCCAGACGGGCTCCCTGGAGGACGGCTACAAGGTCACCTGGCACTTCGCGACCTACTGGGACGCGCTGTCCGAGTACTGGCCGCAGTTCCTGCGCTCGGTCCTCTACGCCGCCGCCGCGACCATCCTCTGTCTGCTGCTGGGCTACCCGCTGGCGTACCTCATCGCGTTCCGCGCGGGACGCTGGCGGAACCTGATCATGATCCTGGTGATCGCGCCGTTCTTCACCAGCTTCCTGATCCGCACGCTCGCCTGGAAGACGATCCTCGCGGACAGCGGCCCGGTCGTGAGCGTCCTCAACACGCTGCACGTCCTGGACGTCACCAACTGGCTCGGCTGGACGTCGGGCGACCGTGTCCTCGCGACTCCACTCGCGGTCGTCTGCGGACTGACGTACAACTTCCTGCCGTTCATGATCCTGCCGCTCTACACCTCCCTCGAACGCATCGACGGACGGCTGCACGAGGCGGCCGGTGACCTGTACGCCAAGCCGTTCACCACCTTCCGCAAGGTCACCTTCCCGCTGTCGATGCCCGGCGTCGTCTCCGGTACCCTGCTGACCTTCATCCCGGCGGCCGGTGACTACGTGAACGCCGAACTCCTCGGCTCCACCGACACCCGCATGATCGGAAACGTCATCCAGACGCAGTTCCTGCGCATTCTGGATTACCCGACGGCGGCGGCACTCTCCTTCATCCTCATGGCCGCCATCCTCGCCATGGTGACCATCTACATTCGCAAGTCCGGGACGGAGGATCTGGTTTAAATGGCCGTCGTACGCTGGTTCAAGCGCCATTTCGTCGTCATCGCCGGGCTGTTGACGCTCGGATATCTCCTTCTCCCGAACGTCATCGTCACGGTGTTCTCCTTCAACAAGCCGAAGGGGCGCTTCAATTACGAGTGGCAGCAGTTCTCGCTGGACGCCTGGAAGCAGCCGTGCGGTGTCGCCGACATGTGCGGCTCGCTGAGCATCAGCCTCCAGATCGCCGTCTGGGCGACCATCGGCGCCACGCTCCTGGGCACGATGATCGCCTTCGCGCTGGTCCGCTACCGCTTCCGCGCCCGCGGCGCGATCAACTCGCTGATCTTCCTGCCGATGGCGATGCCCGAGGTCGTCATGGCGGCCTCGCTGCTCACCCTGTTCCTCAACATGGGTGCCCAACTGGGCTTCTACACCATCCTGATCGCCCACATCATGTTCTGCCTCAGCTTCGTCGTCACCGCCGTCAAGGCCCGCGTGATGTCGATGGACCCGCGCCTGGAGGAGGCGGCCCGGGACCTCTACGCCGGTCCGGTGCAGACGTTCGTCAGGGTCACCCTCCCCATCGCGGCCCCCGGAATCGCGGCGGGCGCGCTGCTCTCCTTCGCGCTCTCCTTCGACGATTTCATCATCACCAATTTCAACGCGGGTTCGACCGTCACCTTCCCCATGTTCGTCTGGGGTTCGGCGCAGCGCGGGACACCCGTTCAGATCAATGTCATCGGTACGGCCATGTTCCTCGTCGCCGTATTGTTGGTGCTCTTCTCGATGGTGATCACCAACCGCCGCAACAAGGTAAAGGCATAACCGCTAACGCCCTGTAGGGAGTTGAAATCATGGCCCCAAGCGCCATGAGCCGTAACACCAATTGGACGAAGTCCCTCTCCGAGGCCCGGCCGGTTCCGTACTGGCTGGACGACCCCGGCAAGCCCCACCCCGAGCCCGCGCTCACCGGCGCCGAGACCTGCGATCTGCTGGTCGTCGGCGGCGGTTACAGCGGACTGTGGACCGCGCTCATCGCGAAGGAGCGCGACCCGCAGCGGGACGTGGTGCTGGTGGAGGGCCGCGAGGTGGGCTGGGCCGCCTCGGGTCGCAACGGCGGTTTCTGTGCCGCCTCCCTCACCCACGGCCTGTCCAACGGCCTCACCCGCTGGCCGGACGAGATCCACCAGCTGGAGGAGCTGGGCGCCCGCAACCTCGACGAGATCGAGAGCGCGGTCGCCCGCTACTCCCTGGACTGCGAGTTCGAGCGTACCGGCGAGATCGACGTCGCCACCGAACCCCACCAGGCCGAGGAACTCCACGACTGGCACGCCGAGTTGAAGAGCCAGGGCCTCGCCGACGGCACCGAGTTCCTCGACGCAGAAGCGGTCAGGGAACAAGTCGACTCACCGACCTTCCTCGCCGGCCTGTACGACAGCCGCGGCGTCGCGATGCTCAACCCGGCCAAGCTGGCCTGGGGGTTGAAGCGCGCCTGCCTCCAACTCGGCGTCCGCGTCTACGAACACACCCCCGCCCTCGCCCTCAAGCCGTACGGCGCCGGCATGGCCGTACGCACCCCCTACGGCTCGGTCCGCGCCCGCCGGGTCGCGCTCGGCACCAACATCTTCCCGAACCTGATCAAGCGCGTCCGCTCGTACACCGTCCCGGTCTACGACTACGCCCTGATGACAGAACCGCTCTCCGCCGACCAGTTGGCGTCGATCGGCTGGAAGAACCGCCAGGGCCTCGGGGATTCGGCGAACCAGTTCCACTACTTCCGGCTGTCGGCCGACAACCGCATCCTGTGGGGCGGTTACGACGCGATCTACCCGTACGGCGGCCGGGTGCGCGCCGAGTACGACGACCGGCCGGAGACCTACGCCAAGCTCGCCGAGCACTTCTTCACCTGCTTCCCGCAGCTGGAGGGCCTCAACTTCAGCCACGCGTGGGGCGGCGCGATCGACACCTGCTCGCGCTTCTCGGCGTTCTTCGGCACCGCCCACCAGGGCAAGGTGGCCTATGCGGCGGGCTTCACCGGACTCGGTGTCGGCGCGACCCGCTTCGGCGCCGACGTGATGCTCGACCTGCTCGCGGGGGAGCGGACCGAGCGCACGGAACTGGAAATGGTCCGCAAGAAGCCGCTGCCCTTCCCGCCCGAACCCTTCGCCTGGACCGGCATCGCGCTCACCAAGTGGTCGCTGGCCCGCGCGGACGACCACGGCGGCCGGCGCAACCTGTGGCTGAAGACGATGGACAAGCTGGGCCTCGGCTTCGACAGCTGAGGACCGGTCGGCGGGTGTGATCCGGTTCACTCCATCGGGGTGCCGGAACCCGCGTAATGCTCGCCGCAGACCTCCCTCTCTCCTGTGACGCGACCAGCGTCGACATGAGAAAGGGAGGTCTCCTCATGACTGGGGCGAAGACGGCCGTCGAGTGGCTGGCATCCGTGGCTCCGGATCCCGAGGCCTGCCGCTGGGAATGGGAGCGCAACCCCCTCGGGGTCGCGCTGCTGCCCGCCGGCAAGGCCTGGGACGTACTCATCCTGCCGGGTGAGCTCGGTTATCCCACGCTCGATGTGCTCACCCGGGTCATCGACCAACTGGGCCCGGTACTCGTCGACTTCGGCGACGCGCGCATGGGCTTCCTCGTACCGCCCGGCACCGCGACCCGCTGGCTCGGCACCGGCATTCGTACGGCCGGACTCGGCACCTGGATCGTCGTGCCGTACCCGGGCCGGTCGACCGGCGGGGTCCGCTGGCTGGTACCGCCGGACGGCTCCGGCACCCTCACCGACCCCGCACTCCTCGAACTCGCCATGCACGAGGCGGCGGCGGGGCTCGCCACGGAGGGGGAGTAGCGATGGACGGGTAGCCGGCAGATGTCTCGGCAGCGCATGTCCTGACCGCGCATGTCTTGACAACGGTAATTGGTCTGGACCAAATTGGGCGCGCTCCACCCCTCCAAATCCCCCATGCCCGGAGGCACTTGTGGACCGCTCCAGACCTGTACTCGCCGTGTTCGCGACCGTGGCCCTGGCCGTGTCCGGCATCACCGCGCTCTCGTCGGCCGCCCGTGCGGCCGACGCGGACCTGGCGAAGAACGGAGGCTTCGAAGCGGGCCTCGACAGTTGGTCCTGCTCCGCGAGCAGCGGTACGACGGTCAAGTCGCCCGTGCACGGCGGCAGTTCGGCGTTGCAGGCGACCCCGGCCGGCAACGACTACGCCCAGTGCGCGCAGACGGTGACCGTGAAACCGAACTCCTCCTACTCGCTCGCCGGTTACGTCCGCGGCAGCTACGTCTACCTCGGCGCGAGCGGCACCGGCACCACAGACGTCTCCACCTGGACCCAATCGGCCCCCGACTGGCAGCGGTTGACGACCAGCTTCACCACCGGCGCGTCCACCACCAAGGTCACGATCTACACGCACGGCTGGTACGCCACCGGCGCCTACTACGCCGACGACATCTCCCTCATCGGCCCGGCGGTCGACGTAGGCCAGCCGCCAACCACCCCCACAGGCCTCGCCGTTGGCACGGTCACCTCCTCCTCGGTCGCCCTCTCCTGGTCCGCCGTCACCGGCGCGACGAGCTACGCGGTCTACCGTGACGGGGTGAAAGTCCAGACGGCGAGCGGCACTTCGGCCACCGTGAGCGGCCTGTCGTCCGCGACGGCGTACAGCTTCCAGGTCACCGCGGTCAACGACGCGGGCGAGTCCGCGAAATCCACGGCGGTCACCGCGACCACGTCCACCGGCTCGGGCCCCACCTCCGGCCTGCCGACCCACGCCCTCGTCGGCTACCTCCACGCGAGCTTCGCCAACGGCTCCGGTTACACGCGCCTGGCCGATGTTCCCGACAGCTGGGACGTCATCGACCTGGCCTTCGGCGAACCGACCTCCGCCACCTCGGGCGACATCCGCTTCAACCGCTGCCCGGTCAGCGCATGCCCGAACGTCGAGAGCGACGCCGACTTCAAGGCGGCCATCAAGGCCAAACAGGCGGCGGGGAAGAAGGTGCTGATCTCCATCGGAGGCGCCAACGGCCAGGTCCAACTGACCACCACGGCGGCCCGCGACACCTTCGTCTCCTCGGTCTCGAACATCATCGACACCTACGGCCTCGACGGCCTGGACATCGACTTCGAGGGCCACTCACTCTCCCTGGACGCGAGCGACACGAACTTCAAGAGCCCCACAACTCCCGTGGTGGTCAACCTGATCGCGGCCCTGAAGACCCTGAAGGCCAAGTACGGCGCGAAGTTCGTGCTGAGCATGGCGCCCGAGACGTTCTTCGTGCAGATGGGCTACCAGTTCTACGGCACCGGCAAGTTCGGCGGCCAGGACCCGAGGTGCGGGGCGTATCTGCCCGTCATCTACGCCCTGCGCGACGACCTCACCCTGCTCCACGTCCAGGACTACAACTCGGGCCCGATCATGGGCCTCGACGGTCAGTACCACACCATGGGCGGCGCCGACTTCCACATCGCGATGACCGACATGCTGCTCACCGGCTTCCCGGTGGCGGGCGACACGAACAACGTGTTCCCGGCCCTGCGCCCCGACCAGATCGCCATTGGCATGCCGGCGTCGGTCAACGCGGGCAACGGCTATGTCGCCCCGGCCGAGGTCACCAAGACCCTGGACTGCCTGACGAAGAAGGTGAGTTGCGGCTCGTACACGACCCACGGCACCTGGCCCGCCCTGCGCGGACTGATGACCTGGTCGATCAACTGGGACCGCTACTCGAACTGGGAGTTCCAGAAGACGTTCGACGGCTACTTCGGCTGACATCCCGGGTCAGGAACAACCAGAACGAGGCGAGCAGCACCGTGCACAGGCACCAGCTGGCCACGACGTCCAGTGGCCAGTGGTAGCCGTGCCGCACCAGACCGAACGGGACGGCGACGTTGACGAGGGCACAGGCGACGACCAGCCCCCGGCGCGCGTACGTCGCCCGGAGCCAGGGGAGGAGGAGCAGGGTCGCGGAGCCGTACGCGATCATCGCGGTGGCGGTGTGGCCGGAGGGGTAGTAGCCGGTGCCGGGCGGTACGGCCGGGGTGCCGCCGCGGGCGATCAGTTCCTTGAGGGGGACGACCAGCGCAGGCACCAGGGCCATCAGCAGGGTCGCCGCGAGGGGCGCACGCCACCAGCGGTCCATACCTGCGGCGCGGGCGCGCCAGGCGACGTAGCCGAGGACCACGGCGAGGACGGGGAGCGCGACCCGGACGTCGCCGAGGTCGGCGAGGAGTTTGGCGAAGAGGTCCGGGTGGACGAGCGCGCGGCTGAGCCGGGCGTCCAGGCGGAGCAGCGGGCCCTTGGCGGCGACCTGCCAGGTGATCAGCGCGAAGAACAGCGCGGGAAGGGCGATAAACAGCCAGAAGAAGGAGGTCGGCCGGCCCGGAACAGGGGGGGTAGTTCCGAGCCGGCCGTCCGGATCGGCGGGTCGCG
The DNA here is from genome assembly GCF_000716435.1 of Streptomyces xylophagus. Taxonomy (GTDB): domain Bacteria; phylum Actinomycetota; class Actinomycetes; order Streptomycetales; family Streptomycetaceae; genus Streptomyces; species Streptomyces xylophagus. Next base: position 92,707 of record NZ_JNWO01000026.1, on the reverse strand, counting down.
CGCCCCGGGGGGTTTGGGGCGGGCGACTGTCCGATCGGTGAGGAGATTCGGAGCCAGAGGCTCCTGTTGTGTGCGCGAGGGCACGACCAGGTCGAAGCTGGGGAGGCCCCGGCCTGAAGTCGCCCACAGTCCCCTGTGGGCGGGGTGTATCTCTCATCTGGGTAGAACCTACGGCAGGGGCGGCGGGTACGACAGGCGGATTCGCGTCCCGTCATGCACCCCGCACACCTTCTTCACACGGCCTGCCGCCCGCCGCCCCAGCCTGTGAATCACTGTGGATGAAAGGGCTGGGGCGGGTGGGACGCATGGGGCACGGCCCCTGTGCGGGAACTACGGGTTCCCCGTGGCCTGGACGGGCTGGAGTGTGTGGCTCAGATACGTGCGAACGCCTGCTCGATGATGTCGAGCCCCTCGCTCAGCAGTTCGTCCCCGATGACCAGCGGGGGCAGGAAGCGGAGGACGTTGCCGTAGGTGCCACAGGTCAGGACCAGCAGCCCCTCCTGGTGGCACGCCTTGGCGAGCGCGGCGGTCGCCTCCGGGTTCGGCTCCTTGGTCGTACGGTCCTTGACGAGCTCGATGGCGATCATCGCGCCGCGTCCGCGGACATCGCCGATGATGTCGAACTTCTCCGCCATGGCACCGAGCCGGGCCTTCATGACCACCTCGATGTTCTTGGCCCTGGCGTTGAGGTCCAGCTCCTTCATGGTCTCGATGGAACCGAGCGCACCGGCGCAGGCGACGGGGTTGCCGCCGTAGGTTCCCCCGAGGCCGCCCGCGTGCGCGGCGTCCATGATCTCGGCGCGACCGGTGACGGCGGCGAGCGGCAGACCGCCCGCGATCCCCTTCGCGGTGGTGATCAGATCCGGGACGACACCCTCGTCCTCACACGCGAACCACTGCCCCGTACGGCAGAACCCGGACTGGATCTCGTCGGCGACGAACACGATCCCGTTGGCGGCGGCGAACTTGCTCAGTGCCGGCAGGAAGCCCTTCGCGGGCTCGATGAAGCCGCCCTCGCCGAGGACGGGCTCGATGATGATCGCGGCGACGTTGTCGGCGCCGATCTGCTTGTTGATCATGTCGATGGCCTGCGCGGAAGCCTCGGCACCGGCGTTCTCCGCACCGGTCGGCCAGCGGTAGCCGTAGGCCACCGGCACGCGGTACACCTCGGGCGCGAACGGCCCGAAGCCGTTCTTGTACGGCATGTTCTTCGAGGTCAGCGCCATGGTGAGGTTGGTACGGCCGTGGTAGCCGTGGTCGAAGACGACGACGGCCTGGCGCTTGGTGTACGCCCGCGCGATCTTGACGGCGTTCTCGACGGCCTCGGCGCCGGAGTTGAACAGCGCGGACTTCTTGGCGTGGTCACCCGGGGTCAGCTCGGCGAGCGCCTCGGCGACCTCGACGTAGCCCTCGTACGGCGTGACCATGAAACAGGTGTGGGTGAAGTCGGCGAGCTGCGCGGCGGCACGCCGTACGACGGCCTCGGCGGAGGCGCCGACGCTCGTCACCGCGATGCCTGAACCGAAGTCGATGAACCGGTTCCCGTCGACGTCCTCGAGGATCCCGCCGCCCGCACGCGCGGTGAACACGGGCAGCACGGAGCCCACACCGGCCGCGACCGCGGCGGTACGGCGGGCCTGCAGCTCCTGCGACTTCGGGCCGGGGATGGCGGTGACGACGCGGCGCTCCTGCGGAAGTGCGGTCATGAGGGGCTCCTGGGGGGTGGTGCGGACGCTTTTCTTCTTTCTTCCTTTCTCGCAGGCTAGGGCGGGTGACCGGGGGTGGGCATGCTCCATGTGGGCGGTGTCGGCGGGCCGGCTTGTCCGTGGTGGACATGGCGAGCCGATCAGGGGAGTGGGCCGGTGCGGCCGCGTAAGCGGTGAACTCCCCTTGCGGGCGCGTTAGATTGACTCGCTGACGGTGTACGGAACGGCTGGTCAAGGGGCGAGGGCGATGGACAGCGACGGGACGCGGGACGCGCGACACACACAGGCCAATCCTGTGCCGCGTCCGGCGGGGCCGCCGGAGGTACCGGCCATGCCGCCGCGGCCTGCGCGGACACCGGGTACGACACCCCCGCCCGAACAGCCACCGAGGTTCGGCCCGGCCGTCGCCGACTGGCTGAACGAGCCCCGCCCGGCCGCCGGACCCGGCATCTGGCGCTACGGATATCGGCCGCCCAAGGCCGATCGGGCCTCGGCGCGGCTCTCGCCGGTCGCGATCCTCGGTCTGCTGATCCCCCTGGTGGTGGCGCTGATCCTGTGGTCCTTCTGGCGCCACGGCGCAGTTCCGTACCAATGGGTCGTGCTCAAGCTGTTCACCCCGAACGACTGGTGGTGGGCCGGCACCACGTCTCCCAAGGGGTACAAAGGCGCAGAGGCCATCAGCGTCTACGACGGTGTCTTCTTCGCCCTGCTCGTCTATGCCGTCGTCAGGCTGGGCGGCTGGCTCGACGGCGCCCGCCACGTCATCGGCGGTCGCCCACAGCCCGTTCGCGCTCTGCTGGCGGCCGTCGGCGGCCTGGTCGCGCTGAGCTTCGTGTTCCCCAACGCCTTCGGCGCCGGCTGGAACGCCTTGCCGGTCCAGGACCCCCTGTTCTCCCTCATCGTCCTGATCTCCGGCGGCTACGGTCTCTTCGGGTCGGTGCTCTTCACCGACACCCTGTACGGCCTCATCACCGTGGCGGTCCTGTGGCCCTTCGCCCGCCTCGGCGGCTGGTGGACGCTCGCGAAGGAACGGCTCGCCGCGCGCAACCACACGGAAGCGGCCGACGCCAAGCCCACGCCCTCCGCCCTTCCGCCCGCCCAGTGGCCCGAACTGCGGGAGGCGGGCCAGTACGAGGCGGCGGAGCTGCTCACCGCCGAAGTACTCACGGGCCGTATGAACGACGTGGACTGCGCCCGGGTCGGGCACGCGTGGGAAACCGCCCGCAAGGAGGCACGGCTGGTCGCCTTCACCGACACGGTGCTGCGCAACGGGGCGGCGGCCTGGGTCCACCCGTCGGGCGCCCGGGACCTGCCCGGCCGTGCCGCACGGCACGACGTACTCGAAGGACAGGTGCGCATCGGCCAGTGGACCGCCGGGGACCGTACGCCGTCGGCCTACCGCGGCGCGGGTACCGCTCTCGGCCCCGACGCGCTCGGCACCTCGCTCCTCGTCGTGGGGCCGTCCGGCTCCGGCAAGACCAGGCACGTGGTCGCCCCGGTCGTAGAGTCCCTGGCCCTGCGGGCGCTGACCGGACAGTGTGCCGTCGTGGTGGTCTGCGCGGCCGGCACCCCGCTCGGCCCGGACTCGGCGTTCGACGTCGTGGTGCGGATCGGCGACCCCGCCTCCGTCTACGACCTGGATCCGTACGCCGACTCGACCGACCCCGACGCGGCCGCCGGATTCCTTGCCGAGGCACTGGTCGGAGACCTCGACACCGTCGGTGCCCAGCGGGCCGCGACGGCACTCGCCCAACTCCTCGGGCCGTATCGGGCGGTGCACGGCACCTTCCCGTCCCTGCCGGTGCTGCGGGAACTCCTGGAGGGCGAGCCGACGGAGCTCGCCACCCTGCGCCAGGCGCTGTCGGCGCCGGAGCACGCCGGGTTGCGCCGGGATCTCGACGCCCGTGCCCGGCAGACCGGTGGCGCGGCGGACCCGGGCCCGGTGCTCGCCGACCGGCTCGCGCTGCTGGACCGGCCCGTGTTCGCGGAGTTCTTCGCCACGGGCGACGCGGCCGCCCGGCCGTTCTCCCTGCGCGCCGTCGCCCACCACCCCCTGCGCGTCCGCATCGACGTGCCGGCCCATGGCCACGAGGAGGCCTCCCGGCTGATCACCCGGCTGATCCTGGCCCAGTTCGACCACGTCGTGCACGACACCGGTCGCCGTCACTTCGCCTGTCTCGTCCTCGACGACGCCACCGGCACGGTGACCACCGAGTCGGTACGGCGCATGCAGCGGCTGCGCTCCCAGAACGCGGGCGTGGTCCTTGCCCTGCGCACGCTCGGCGACGTTCCCGAGGCACTGCACGGACCGCTGCACGGGGCGGTCGGCTGCCGGATGGCCTTCTCCGGAGTCACGACCTGGGACGGCAGTCGCTTCGCGCACGCCTGGGGCACCGAGTGGGTGGAGACCACGGACGTCGCCCAGCACACCGTCTTCGCGGACCAGCCGATGACCCGGGCCATCCACGCCCTGCGCAAGCTGGTGACGGGCCGGGCGGTGACGACGCAGGCGGTGACCGTACGGCAGATCGAGCGGGAGCGGTGGTCGGCGTCCCAACTGGCACACGAGGTGCCGCCGGGGCACGCCGTGCTGTCGCTGACCACGGTCGACGGCGAGCACGCTCCACCGTCGCTGGTCGACCTCCGCACCCCCACCCCCTGAACCGGACAAACAGGTACGGCCCGACCATACGGTGAGGCAGAATCGGCACAGGTCGTTCATACGCGACGGCCAAAAGATCGCAATGATCGCCTGTGCCTGATCCTCTTCGACCTGAAGGCCCCATGCCCCCCACGCTCGCCTCCCTCGTCCACCACTCCGCGCTCAAGCTCACCGTGCGCGCCGGCGAGGACCGCCTGGACGTGCCCGTCCGGTGGGCGCATGTCAGTGAGCTGGCGGACCCGGTGCCGTACATGGAGGGCGGGGAGCTGCTGCTGATCACCGCGTTGAAGTTGGACGCGGAGGATCCCAAGGCCATGCGGCGGTATGTGAAGCGGCTGGTGGGGGCCGGGGTCGTCGGGCTCGGGTTCGCCGTCGGGGTCAACTACGACGAGATTCCGAAGGTGCTGGTCGACACCGCGGAGGAGGAGGGGCTGCCGCTGCTCGAAGTGCCCCGGCGGACCCCCTTCCTCGCGATCAGCAAGGCCGTCTCCGCCGCGATCGCCGCCGACCAGTACCGGGCCGTGACCGCCGGTTTCGCCGCGCAGCGCGAGCTCACCAAGCAGGCCCTCACCGACGGCCCGGAGGGGCTGCTCGGCGCGCTCGCCGCGCAGGTCGACGGATGGGCCGCGCTCTACGACGCGTCCGGAGCCGTCGTCGCCACCGCACCGGAGTGGGCCGGCCGCCGGGCCGCCAGGCTCACCGCCGACGTCGAACGGCTCCGGGACCGGCCCGCGCCCGCCTCGTCCGTGGTGGGCGGGCCGGACAACGAGGACCGGGTCGAACTGCACACCCTCGGAACCGGACGCCGCCCGCGCGCCGCGCTCGCCGTGGGGACGGAATCCGCGCTGGGGACGGCGGAGCGGTACGCCGTGCACTCCGCGATCGCGCTCCTGACCCTCACCACGGAACGCTCGCAGTCCCTGCAGGCCGCCGAGCAGCGGATCGGGGCGGCGGTGCTGCGGCTGCTGCTCGCCGGGCACCCGGATCACGCGCGGGCGGTCGCCGGGGAGTTGTACGGCGGGCTCCTCGACGCGCCGTTCCGGGTGATCGTGGGGGAGTCGGCCGCAGCGGGCAGCGATCCCCTGGGCGGGCTCGCCGAGGTCGTCGAGTCGGCGGCGGCGCGGTCCGGGGAGACCGTGCTCGTCGTACCGGAAGGGCCGGAACGGCTGGTGGTGCTGGCCTTGGACGGGGGCGCGGCGGTCGAGGCGTGCGGGGAGTACGCGGCGGTGCTGGAGGCCGAGCGTGCCTCTTCGGACGGGCGGGAGCAGGGCGAGAACGACGAACTGGTCGTGGGGCTCTCGGCACCGGCCGGGCCCATCGCCGCGGCGGCCGCCTACAAGCAGGCCGAGCAGGCGCTGTCCGTGGCCCGCAGGCGCGGGCGGGTGTTCGTCGAGCACGAGCAGCTCGCCGCCGGGTCCGTGCTGCCGCTGCTCGCCGACGACGCGGTGCGGGCCTTCGCCGACGGGTTGCTACGGCCGCTCTCCGAGCACGACGCGACCGGCCGGGGCGATCTCGTCGCCTCGCTGCGGGCGTGGCTGTCCCGGCACGGCCAGTGGGACGCGGCGGCGGCCGACCTCGGAGTGCACCGGCACACGTTGCGGTACCGGATGCGGCGGGTCGAGGAGATCCTCGGGCGGTCGCTCGACGATCCGGACGTACGGATGGAGCTGTGGCTGGCGTTGAAGGCGACGGCCGCGGCGGAGTGACGGCCGCAGCCGAATAGCGGCCCCTGCCGAACTGTAGTGTTCCCGTCCGGCACCACTACGTCTCGGCTAAACGCACCGCAGTGCTCCCGCCCCTACGGTTGACCGAGTAGCCCCAAGACCACCCCCAACGCGGAAGGGCCGGGACATGACTTCCACCCACGCCTTCTGGCTCGCCGGCCGCCAGGCCACCGGCGAGGACACCTTCGACGTCACCTCCCCGTGGGACGGACGTCTCGTCGGCAAGGTCACCGTGCCGACCGACGCCCAGGTCGAGGAGGCGGTGGCCGCCGCGTACGCCGTACGGGACGAGTTCGCCGCGACCCCCGCCCACGTCCGCGCCGCCGCCCTCGACCACGTCAGCCGACGTCTCGTCGAGCGCACCGAGGAGATCGCGCAGCTCATCTCCGCCGAGAACGGCAAGCCGATCAAGTGGGCGCGTGGTGAAGTCGGCCGGGCCGTGTCCGTGTTCCGGTTCGCCGCCGAGGAGGCCCGGCGCTTCAACGGCGGCGAGGCCCAGCGCCTCGACACCGACGCCGGCGGCCAGGGCCGGCTCGCCCTCACCCGGCGCTTCCCGAAGGGCGTCGTCCTCGGCATCGCGCCCTTCAACTTCCCGCTGAACCTGTGCGCCCACAAGATCGCCCCCGCGATCGCGGCCGGCGTGCCGATCATCCTCAAGCCGGCCCCGGCCACCCCGCTCTCCGGCCTGATCATCGGCGACCTGCTCGCCGAGACCGAACTGCCCGCCGGTTCGTGGAGCATCCTCCCGGTCGCCAACGACCACATGCCCGCCCTCGTCCAGGACGAGCGGCTGCCGGTGATCTCCTTCACCGGTTCGGAGAAGGTCGGCTACGCGATCATGGACTCGGTGCCGCGCAAGCACTGCACCCTGGAGCTGGGCGGCAACGGCGCGGCCGTCGTCCTCGGGGACTACTCCTCCGACGCCGACCTCGACTGGGCCGCGACCCGCATCGCCACCTTCTCCAACTACCAGGGCGGCCAGTCCTGCATCTCCGTGCAGCGGGTCATCGTCGACGCGGCCGTCTACGACCGGCTGCTCCCGCGCATCGTCGCGGCGGTGGAGGCCCAGGTCACCGGCGACCCGTCCGACCCCAAGACCGATGTCGGTCCGCTGGTCAGCGAGGCCGCAGCGCAGCGCGTCGAGTCGTGGGTCCAGGAGGCCGTCGACGCCGGCGCCACTCTTCTCACCGGCGGCAAGCGCGACGGCGCCTCGTACGCGCCGACCGTGCTGACGGACGTACCGGCCGACACGACGATCTCCTGCGAGGAGGTCTTTGGACCGGTCCTGACCGTGACGAAGGTGGACGGTGAAGCAGCCGCCTTCGCCGCCGCCAACGACTCCAAGTACGGCCTCCAGGCAGGGGTGTTCACCCACGACGTGCAGGTCGCCTTCCGCGCCCACCGCGCGCTCGAGGTCGGCGGAGTCGTGATCGGCGACGTCCCGTCCTACCGCGCCGACCAGATGCCGTACGGCGGCGCCAAGCAGTCCGGCGTCGGCCGCGAGGGCGTGAAGTTCGCGATGGACGACTACACCTACGAGCGGGTGCTGGTGCTCACAGGGCTCGCGCTCTGACCGTTCTCTCACCGAGCAGCTCTAGCTAATGGGATCCATTTTCATATAGCCTTCTCGAAGGGGCCCGGCACCGATGCCTTCCGGTGCCGGGCCCCTTCTATGCGTCGACCCCTCCGGACCCTCAGCCGGAGAAGCCGACGCGCGCGAGCCGCAGCGGGCCGCGCAGCCTGAGGTGCACATCGTGCACACCATCGGCGACGATCCCGGCGCCGAGGATGGTGTAGTCGTAGGGGCCCGATGCGGGTGCGGGCAGGGCGAGTTCGGCGAGTGACGGGCCGCCGTCCAGGGACAGTTCTACGACCCCCTCGCCCGCCACCTCCACGGTCACCTCCGTCACACCGGCGCCGAAGTCGCAGTGCCGGTAGACCAGTTCGGCCGTGCCGCCGCCCGCCGGAGTCACCGCGTCGCCCGCCGTCTTTGTCCGGTCGACGATCTCGCCGCCCGACAGTTCGTCGAAGTCGGCTGCGGTCAGGCCCTGTTGGAGGAGATCACGGGGTGCGGCGGGTTCACCGGTGAGCGTCACCGTCGTACGCAGGCGGATGTCCTCGCTGGAGGCGCCGACGAGGAGGTCGTACGGGCCGGGTTCCAGGCGTCGGCCGCCTCGCGCCACATCCCAGAACTCGAAGGCGTGGAAGGGGACTTCGAAGGAGAGTTCCGCCCGCTCGCCCGGGGCGAGTGTCACGCGACGGTGTGCGGTCAGTTCGCGGCGCGGGCGCGGGACCGACGGGTCGGCGGCGTGCGTGTACAGCTGTGCGACCTCGTCGGCCGTCACATCGCCCGTGTTGGTGACCGTGAACTGCACCTGCACCGCGCCGAGTTCGACCCGGACGGTCAGGTCGTCGTAGGAGAAGGTCGCGTACGACAGGCCGTGGCCGAACGGGAACAGCGGGGTGCCCTCGAAGTAGAGGTAGGTCTGCCGGCCGCCGATCACGTCGTAGTCGAGGAGGTCGGGCAGGTCGGTGTCGGCGGCGTACCAGGTCTGGGGGAGGCGGCCCGCCGGGGAGACGTCTCCGGCGAGGACGCGGGCCAGAGCCGTGCCCGCAGCCTGGCCGCCGTGGGCGGTCCACAGGATCGCGGGGAGGCCGGGGAGGTCGGCGGGGTCGACCGTGTACGGGTACGCGGAGACCAGTGCCAGGGCCGTCTTGGGGTTCGCCGCCCGGGCCGCGCGCAGCAGGCGCTGCTGGTGGGCGGGGAGTTGGAGTGTCGTACGGTCCTCGGTCTCGCGGCCGTTGATGTGCGGGTCGTTGCCCGCGACGACGAGCACCACGTCCGCCGCCTCCGCGGCCCGGGCCACCGCGTCCTCGCCGCGCTCGGCGACCAGCAGCTCGAGAACTTCCCCGCCTTCTTCGGCAACCTTCACGCCGTCGGCGGCGACAGAGACGTGGCGACCCGTACCGACGTGCAGCAGGAGGTGACCGTTCTCGTGGGGTTCCAGACGGAATGTCTCCTGGACGACCCAGCCTCCGGGCTGGTCCGCGGAGGCGCGCACATAGCCGTCCTCGGCGACCGAGAGGTAACGGCCGTCGGGGGCGCGGAGGGTGAGGACGCCGTCGCCCCAGTCGACGAGCGCGAGTTCGGTGCCGGCGGCGTCGGTGGTGAGTGGCGGGAGGTCGGTGCGGCCCGCGAGCAGGGCGGGGTCCAACGCGCCCTCGGCGCCGCGCACTTCGACGGACACGTCCGTCAACGGCACGTGCAGGAAGGCGCCTTGGGATGTCCGCAACCTGACCCGGTCCACGCCCTCCGCGAACTCGACGCGCTCCGCGCCGAACCGCTCGTACAGGCCCTCCAGCGGAGTCGAGCGGTGGATCAACGTGCCGCTGTACCAGTCGAGTTTGCACTCGTCCGCGAGCAGACCGACGACGGCGAGGCGGGTGTCGTGGGCGAGGGGCAGCAGGTCGCCGTCGTTCTTGAGGAGGACGACCGCCTGTTCGGCGGCCTCCTGGGCGAGGGCCCGGTGCGCCGGGGTGTCGAAGTCCTTGCTGCCGGCGTGCGGGTCGTGTGCCGGGTCGAACTCGCCGAGCCGGAACCGGACCGAGAGCTGACGGCGTACCGCCGTGTCGATGTCGGCCTCGGTCAACAGCCCCTGATCCAGGGCACCTTGGACGCGCGCCACGATCGTCGAACCGTCCGTGCCGTGGTCGGTGAAGCTGTCCACGCCGGACAGCAGCGAAGCCGCCGTCGCCTCCTCGTGGGTGTCGAAGTAGTGCTCGGAGTCGACCAGGTTGGAGGGCGCGCCCGCGTCCGAGCAGACGAGGAGGTTCTCGTCGGTCCAGGTGCGCAGGTGCTCGCGCAGATACGGCGAGACGTGGTTGGGGCGGCCGTTGACCAGGTTGTAGGCCGGCATCACGCCCGCCACCGCGCCCGCCTCGACCGTCTCGCGGAACGCGCGCAGGTCGTACTCGTACAGCACGCGCGGACGGACGGAAGAGGACGAGACGTCGCGGCCCGTCTCGTTGTTGTGGGCCAGCCAGTGCTTGAGGACGGGGGCCGTGCGCCAATACGTCGGGTGGTCGCCGCGCAGGCCGCGCGTGTACGCGGTGGCGATCGCCGAGGTCAGCTTCGGGTCCTCCGAGTAGCCCTCCTCGTTACGGCCCCACAGCGGGTGGCGCAGCAGGTTCACGGTGGGGGACCACACGTTGAGGCCGACGCGGTCGTCGCGGGCGCGCATCGCGCGGGCCTCCTTGGACACCGCGTCGCCGATCCGCCGTACGAGATCCTCGTTCCAGGTCGCGCCCAGGCCCACCGCCTGGGGGAAGACCGTCGCCGGGCCCATCCATGCGACGCCGTGCAGGGCCTCCTGGCCGGTGCGGAACGCGGCGACGCCCAGGCGCTCCACGGCGGGTGCGTACTGGTGCAGAAACCCGACCTTCTCGTCGAGGGTGAGCCGTGCCAGCAGATCGTCGATGCGCTTCGCGAACGGCAGCTGCGGGTCGCGGAAAGGCGGCGTAGGCGGCGTTTGTGCGGTCACGTGGGGTTCCCCTTGCGATGGAGCGGCGCGGCTCTTTCGAAGCGCTTCGATGCTCATTCGACGCAGGGGTGGGTGTCAAGAGACCTTCACCGTTATTTCAAGCAGCACATACGGACAGGTCATCCCCTACACCTCGGAGGAATCTTGGGAACGACCCTTGTGCACCCTCGGGCGTTCACTTAACCTCGCAGCAACATCGAAGCGCTTCGACTAAGTGCTCTGTTCCACTCAAGACACCGCAGCCGACGGCTCCACCGCCGGGTGTCCTGGTGCGCCATGAAGGGTTGACGCAATGACGCCGAACGCCTCCGCCGCCTCCGCTCCCAGCCGGAGAAGTTTCCTCGCCTCCACGGCGGTCGTCGCCGCAGCGGTGGCGGGAGGGGTACCGCTGCTCTCCGCCTGCGGGGCCTCGGACAGCGGTTCGGGCGGGGGCAGTTCGGAGGGCAAGGGCGTCAAGAAGCTGCTGCCGGCCTTCGTGGCCAGCAATGTGGTGACCCCGGACCTCGCCTCCAAGAACGGCTCCGCGATCGGCTTCACCAGCAAGCTCGACCTCGCCACGCTGAAGACCTCGGTGCCGAAGAAGCTCGGCAAGGGCGGCAAGGTCTCCATCATGTCGCCGTTCTGGGGCTCCCCGCCGAAGAGCGACAACGCCTACTACAAGGCGATGAACAGCCTCATCGGCGTCGACGTGGCCTGGCAGAACCAGGACGGCAACACCTACGACCAGAAGCTCGGCGCGGTCCTCGCCTCCAGCGACATCCCCGACATTGTGGTCGTCCCCGGCTGGAACATGGGCGGCAAGATACCCAGCGCCATCATCGGCAAGTTCGCCGACCTCGGCCCCTACCTGGCCGGTGACAAGGTCAAGGACTACCCGAACCTCGCGGCGATCCCGTCCGACGCCTGGCAGCGCTGCATCTTTGGCGGCAAGCTGCGCGGACTGCCCATGCCGTCCTCGTACGTCCCCAACATCGTGCCGCTCTACCGCAAGGACATCTTCGACAAGGAGGGGTACGAAGTCCCCACCTCCGCCGACGAGTTCATGGCCCTGGCCAAGGAGATCACCAACGCCAAGGCCAAGCGCTGGGCCTGCATGGACATGAAGTGGACCGCCTTCAACGCCTGGGGCGTGCTCTCCGGCAGTGAGAAGTCGCTCGGCTGGAACCTCGTCGACGGCAAGCTGGTCAACCGCATCGAGACCCAGGAGTACCTCGAAGCGCTGGAGTGGACCCGCAAGCTGTTCGCCGCCGGATACGTGCACCCCGACGCCAAGCTCGGCAAGAGCCAGGCCACCGACCCCGGGCCCAAGTTCGCCGCCGGCGAGTTCCTCATCTACAACCAGGACATCTCGCAGTGGTGGAGCCGCACCGCCGAACAGGCCACCCAGAACCCGGACTACAAGATCTGGGGCATGGACATCTTCGGCCACGACGGCGGCGACCCGACCCTCTGGGCCGGCGAACCGGCCGGCATCTTCGCCTTCATCAGCAAGAAGGCCTCCGAGTCCGTCGTGCGTGACGCGCTGGCCGTCGCCAACGTCACCGCCGCGCCGTACGGCACCAAGGAGTACATGCTCACCAACTACGGTGTGGAGGGCACCCATTACACCGTAAAGAACGGTGTGCCCACCAAGACCGACCAGGGCAACAACGAGGTCATCAACGCCTACGTCATGGTCGCCAGCCCCGCCGCGACGATCGCCCACCCCGACTTCCCCGAGGTCGCCAAGGCGCAGGTCGAGTGGCAGCAGCGGATGGGCGCCTTCACAAAGAAGTCGAGCTTCTACGGCCAGCAGATCACCGAGCCGAGCCGCTACACCAACCTCTCCAACGACTTCGAGCAGTTGGAGGACGACATCGTCCGCGGCCGCAAGAAGATCAGCGACATGCAGCAGGCCGTATCGGACTGGAAGAGCAAGGGCGGCGACCAACTCCGCGCCTGGTACCAGAAGTTGCTCGACGACAACGGCACTGCGGCGAGCTGACCGGGTACCGAGGCAAGGAGAACGGCCGTGTCCCACAGCACGGTGCCTCGGAGCAGGACCGAGGCCGACACGACGGACAAGACCCCGGTGGCGTCCGGCGGCGCCACCGGCACCCGGCAGAAACGTCCCGGCGGGAAGGTGAGCCTGCGGCTCAGGTTCAGACGCGACCGCGTCCTGCTCCTGATGACCCTGCCGGCCGTCCTGCTCATCCTCGTCTTCAACTACCTGCCGATCCTCGGCAACATCGTCGCCTTCGAGGACTACGACCCCTACGTCAGCGACAACGGCATCGTCTCGATGCTGCACAGCCCCTGGGTCGGCCTGGAGAACTTCCAGCAGATCTTCGCGGACTCGGCGTTCTGGAGCGCCGTACAGAACACGCTCGTTCTGTTCTCCCTCCAACTGGTCCTGTTCTTCCCGATCCCCATCCTGCTCGCGCTGCTCATCAACAGCGTGGTCAGGCCCCGGGTCCGGGCACTCTCCCAGGCCATCCTCTACCTCCCGCACTTCTTCTCCTGGGTGCTGGTCATCGCCGTCTTCCAGCAACTCCTGGGCGGGGCAGGGCTGTTCTCGCAACTCCTGCGGCAACACGGCTTCGACGGCCTCGACGTGATGACCGACCCCAACACGTTCAAGTTCCTGATCACCGCGCAGAGCGTGTGGAAGGACGCGGGCTGGGGGATCATCGTCTTCCTCGCCGCGCTGTCGTCCGTCAGCCCCGATCTGTACGAGGCCGCCGCGATGGACGGCGCGGGGCGCTGGCGCCGGATGTGGCACGTCACGCTGCCGGCACTCCGACCGGTGATCGCGCTGTTGCTGGTGCTGCGGGTGGGCGATGCGCTGACCGTCGGCTTCGAACAGATCCTGCTCCAACGTGACGCCGTGGGACCGGGAGCGGCGGAGGTCCTCGACACCTTCGTCTGGTGGAACGGCGTCCGCAACCAGGACTTCGGCTACGCGGCCGCCGCCGGACTCGTCAAGGGCGTGATCAGTCTCGGCCTGGTCCTCGCCGCGAACAAAGTGGCCCACCTCATGGGCGAGCAGGGGGTGTACAAGAAATGACCGCCGTCATCGACCAACCCGTCGAGCGCTCGAAGTCTGCCAAGTCCGTACGGCCGCCCGGGCGTTGGGCCGCGCCGCCCCGGCCGACCTGGGAGGAGGAACCCAGTAGGGCCGGTCTCGCGGGCAAGGGGCTCGTCCTCACCCTCGCCTGTTTCGCCATCCTCTTTCCGCTGTGGATCGTCCTCGTCACCAGCCTCTCCTCACGCAAGACCATCGATGAGGCCGGCGGTCTGGTCATGGTGCCCAAGGGCATCACCTTCATCGCCTACAGGGAACTCCTCAGCGGCGGCCAGGTCACCCGCGCGGCGGTCATCAGCGTCCTCATCACCGTCGTCGGTACGGCGTTCTCGATGACGGTTTCCGTTCTGTGCGCCTACGGCCTCTCGCGTATCGGGTCGCTGGGGCACCGGTGGATTCTGATGATGATGCTGGCCACGATGTTCTTCAGCGCCGGGCTCATTCCGACGTATTTGCTGGTCCAGTCGCTCGGCCTGACCGACAGCTATCTCGCGTTGATCCTGCCCAGTGCGCTCAGTGTCTTCAACATCCTTGTGTTGCGCGGGTTCTTCATGGGCATCTCGCAGGAACTCATCGACAGTGCGCGGATCGACGGGGCCGGTGACTTCCGGATTCTTTGGGTGATCGTGATGCCGTTGTCGCGTGCGGTGCTGGCCGTTATCACGCTGTTCTACGCCGTGGGTTATTGGAGCGCCTGGTTCAACGCGTCCCTGTATCTCAACGACCAGGACATGATGCCGTTGCAGAACGTCATGATCCAGCTTGTGCAGAAGCAGGAGGCTCCGGTGGGGCTCGGTCAGGCGATCAAGACGGGTGAACTGTCCGGGCTGGCCGTGCAGATGGCGGTCATGGTGATGGCTTTGTTGCCGGTGGCTGTGCTTTCGCCGTTTGTGCAGCGGCACTTTAAGAAGGGGATGCTCACAGGCGCCGTTAAGGGCTGATTTGTTTTTGTCTGCAGGCGCGTTGGGGCTGGTCGCGCAGTTCCCCGCGCCCCTTGGGTACGTCTCCTTACCCCATCTCATACAGCGAGGTATGTGCATGCTTGCGTCCCGAGTGAGCCGCCGGGCCGTTCTTGCCGGGGCTGCGGCTGGCGCCGCGCTCACCGCCATGCCGGGTTTCACCGCGAAGGCGAATGCGGCGGAAGCCCCTTCCTATCGCTGGCGAAACGTTGCAATCGGCGGCACCGGCTTCGTCACGGGCGTCCTCTTCCACCCCTCCGTCCGGGGTCTCGCCTACGCCCGTACCGACATCGGCGGTGCCTACCGCTGGGACGACCGGACCGCCCGTTGGACCCCGCTCACCGATCAACTCGGCTGGGACGACTGGAACTTGCTCGGGGTGGAGGCTCTCGCCGTCGACCCTGCGCACCCGGATCGGCTCTACCTCGCCGTCGGCACGTACGCCCAGTCCTGGGCAAGCAACGGGGCGATCCTCCGTTCCGAGGACCGCGGTGCCACCTGGACCCGTACCGACCTCGCCGTGAAGCTGGGCGGCAACGAGGACGGGCGCGGTGCGGGGGAGCGGTTGCTCGTCGATCCGCGTGACAGTGACACCCTGTGGCTCGGTACCCGGCACGACGGGCTGCTCAAGTCGACGGACCGGGGCGCCACTTGGGCAGCGGTGACCGGCTTCCCGGCGACCCCGAGCGCCTCCGGTCAAGGCGTCACCTTCCTCGTCGCCGTCGGCCGTGCCGTCTACGCCGGGTGGGGTGACGGCGACGGGAGCGCGACTGCCGTCAACCTCTACCGCACCACCGACGGCAGCACCTGGACGGCCGTCCCCGCGCAGCCCACCGGCACCTCCGCCAAGGTCCCGATCCGCGCCGCGTACGACGCCCGCAGCCGCGAGCTGTACGTGACGTACGCCGACACACCCGGGCCCAACGGGCAGTCCACCGGCAGCGTCCACAAGTTCGCCCCCGCCACTGGTCCTTGGACGGACGTCACCCCCGTCCAGCCCGGCAGCAGTGACACCTTCGGCTACGGCGGAGTCGCCGTCGACGCCTGTCGCGCCGGGACCGTCGTCGTCTCCACCAACAACCGTTGGGCGGCCGTCGACACCCTGTACCGGACCACCGACGGTGGTCGCACCTGGACGTCCCTCAAGGACGTTGCTGTCTTCGACGTGTCCGAGACTCCTTTCCTCAAGTGGGGTGCGGAACAGCCGAAGTTCGGCTGGTGGATCCAGGCGGTGGCCGTCGACCCGTACGACTCGCAGCACGTCGTCTACGGCACCGGCGCCACCCTCTACGGCACCCGTGACCTCACCCACTGGGCACCGCAGATCCGTGGCCTGGAGGAGACGTCCGTGATCCAGCTGATCTCGCCCCCGGTCGGGGAGGCGCACCTGATCAGCGCCTCGCGGGACATCGGCGTGATGCACCACGAGCGGCTCACGGCGTCTCCGTCGCGCGGCATGGCGACGAACCCCGTGTTCGGGTCGGCGACGGGAATCGCGCAGGCCGCGGGCAGGCCGACGTATGTCGTCCGCACGGGTTGGGGCGACAACGGCAACGGTGCCTACTCGGGCGACGGCGGCCGGACCTGGGCGCCCTTCGCTGCCCAGCCCTCCCTCGCCCACGACGCACCGGGGCCGATCGCCACCAACGCCGACGGCAGTACGCTGCTGTGGTCCTTCGTGCACTGGGACGGCACGAAGTACGCAGCCCACCGCTCGGCGGACAACGGCGCGACCTGGTCCGAGATCTCCTCCTTCCCGAAGGGCGCCACGCCGGTCGCCGACCCGGCCGACCCGACGCTCTTCTACGCATACGACACCGACACAGGAACGCTATACGCCAGCACTGACAGTGGCCGTTCGTTCACGGGGCGTGCGAGTGGGCTGCCTGCCGGGGACAGTCAGTTCCAGCTGGTCGCGGCGCCGGGGCGGTCCGGTGACCTGTGGTTGAGCGTCAAGTGGAACGGGCTCTACCGGTCCGTCGACGGGGGCGTGAGCTTCGACAAGGTCGCCAGTTGCTGGGCCTCGTACACCCTCGGCTTCGGCAAACCCGGCCCCGGCGCCGACTACCCCGCGATCTACCAGGTCGGTTCGACCGAGACCATCACCGCCGTCTACCGCTCCGACGACGAGGCGAAGACCTGGGTGCGGATCAACGACGACCAGCACCAGTGGGGTTGGATCGGTCAGTCCATCGCCGGTGACCCACGCGTGTACGGCCGCGTGTACCTCGCCACCAACGGGCGCGGCATCCAGTGCGGGGAGCAGATCTGATGCCTCGGCTCAGCGACGCCACGCGCGGCCGCATCCTCTTCGGCGGCGACTACAACCCCGAGCAGTGGCCCGAGGAGACCTGGCACGAGGACGTCCGGCTGATGAAGGACGCCGGCGTCAACTCCGTCACCCTCGGCGTCTTCTCCTGGGCCAAGCTCGAACCCGAGCCGGGAGCACGGGAGTTCGGCTGGCTCGACCGCCTGATGGATCTGATGCACGGCAGTGGGATCGGCGTCGTCCTCGCCACGCCCACCTCCTCCCCGCCCCCGTGGCTGGGCCGCCTCCACCCGGAGACCCTGCCCCGCGACGCGGACGGCCGTATCGAATGGTGGGGCGGGCGGCAGCACTTCTCGCACTCCAGCGCCGTCTACCGCCGCCACGCAGCGGCCATCACCGAGGACCTGGCCGCCCGTTACGCCGGCCACCCCGCCCTCACGATGTGGCACATCAACAACGAGTACTGCACCTTCGACTACGGCGACGAGGCCGCCGTCGCCTTCCGCGGCTGGCTGCGCGCCCGGTACGGCACGCTGGACGCCGTCAACTCGGCCTGGGGGACGGCATTCTGGAGCCAGGGCTACGACACCTGGGACGGCATCCTGCCCCCGCGTCACGCCCACTACCTCAACAACCCCACCCACGTGCTCGACTTCCGGCGCTTCACCTCCGACATGCTCCTGGAGTGCTACACCGCCGAGCGCGACATCGTCCGCCGGCACACCCCGCACATCCCGGTCACCACCAACTTCATGCCGTTGTGGATGGGCCAGGACGGCTGGCGCTGGTCCGAGGAGGAGGACGTCGTCTCGGTCGACCTCTACCCCGATCCGCGTGATCCGCTCGGCGCCCAAAGTGCCGCCCTCGTGCAGGACTTGACCCGCTCGCAGGCGCACGGCCCGTGGATGCTCATGGAACAGGCGGCCGGACCGGTCAACTGGCGCGGTGTGAACCACCCCAAGCCCCGTGGCCTCAACCGTCTCTGGTCCCTCCAGGCCGTGGCCCGCGGCGCCGACGCCGTCTGCTACTTCCAGTGGCGCCAATCCCGCCAGGGCGCCGAGAAGTTCCACTCCGGGATGCTCAGCCACGCGGGGGAGCGGGGCCGCACGTTCCAGGAGGTCAAGCAGCTGGGCGCCGAACTCGCCCGCATCGGAAGTGAGGTGACGGACACTCACATCACCTCCGACATCGCGATCCTGCACGACTGGCACGCGTGGTGGGCCGGCGCCCAGGACGGCCGTCTCTCCACCGAGGTCGACCACCCCGAGGTCGTCCGCGCCTGGCACCGCGCCCTCTGGGAATCGCACCTCACCACCGACTTCGCCCACCCCGAACACGACCTCTCCGCCTACAAGTTGGTGGTCGTCCCCCAGCTCTACCTCCTCACGGACACCGCGATCGACAACCTCCTCGCGTACGTCCGTGCCGGCGGCACCCTCGTCTCCGGCTTCCTCACCGGCATCGCCGACGAGGACGACCGCGTACGGCCCGGCGGCATGGACGCCCGCCTCCGCGACCTGTTCGGCATCCGCACCCTGCACGAGTGGTGGCCACTGGACGCGGGGGAGACCGCCGCGTGCGAGGGCTTCCGCGGCACACTCTGGTCGGAGGAGATCGAGCCGGAGGACGACACCGTCGACGAGGTGATCCCTTACAAGGGCGGCGAGTTGGACGGTCTCCCCGCTGTCCTGCGCAGGGGCCGTTCCTGGTACGTCTCGACACTCCCGGAGCCGCACGCGCTGCGCGCCCTGCTCACCCGTATCGCCACCGACGCGGGCGTCTGTCCGGTGCTCGCCGAACTCCCGCCGGGCGTCGAGGCCGTACGACGCGGAGAACTGCTGTTCCTGCTCAACCACAGCCGCGACCCGATCACCGTCGAACTCCCGGGCGCGCACCGTGACTTGCTCACCGACGAGACCGTCGAGGGCGAGGTCACCCTCGGCCGCTACGGCGCGGCGGTACTGCGACCATGACCGGCCGCTCCGCCCACACCACCTGGGAACCTCTCCCAGCCTCCCGCTGGGAGGACGCCTTCCTGAGCGGCAACGGCCACCACGGCGCCCTCGTGTTCGGCGATCCGAACGACGACCTCGTCATCGTCACCCACCACACCCTCGTCCGCCCGAACGGCGGAGAGCACGCCCGGCCCCCGCGTCTCGCCGCCGAACTCCCCGCGCTCCAGGACCAGTTGCTCGCAGGAGACCTCACCGCAGCCGAAGACTTCACGGACGGCCGCCCGCTCCAGTGGGTGCAGCCCTTCCACCCGGCCTTCCAGACACGGCTGCACAGGCCGCCCGGCCCGGCACGCGACTACCGCCGGTCCGTCGACTTCACCACCGGCGAGGTCAGCGCCCACTGTGACGACTGGCGCAGCCGTGTCTTCGTCTCCCGTGCGGACGATGTGATCGTCCAGCACGTCACCGCCCCCGACCTCACCCTCGACCTCGCGCAGGACCATCAACTCCCAGGAGCGCCAGCCGGGTTGGGCGTCGGTCACGGCACACTCCTCACCCCCGACGGCGCCCTGCTCAGCCTCCGTGTCCGCTACCCCGACAGCGACCGCGCGTACACCGGGGTGACCCTGGTCGTGGTCACCGGCGGAGCAACCCGGCTCGCCCCGCCCGGAGTTCACATCGCCGGGGCCACCGAGGTCCTCCTCCTCACCCGCGTCCGACGCCACACCGGCGAGCTGGACGTCGTGGCGGAGACACGTGCCCTGCGGGACCTCCTGCTCGATGAGCGGCAGCCCTACGACACCCTCCTCGCCCGCCACCTCCCCCTCCACTGCACGGCCTACGACCGCGTCACCCTCGATCTCCATGCCGACGACACCGAACGCGCCCTCCCCGGCACCGAGTTGCTCAAGCGGCCCCGCAGCCCGGCCCTCCTGGAACGCCTCTTCGCCGCCGGCCGGTACCACCTCCTCTCCTCCAGCGGCCTGCTCCCGCCCCGGCTCACCGGACTGTGGACCGGTGACTGGAACACGGCGTGGTCCGGGGCGTTCACCAATGACGCGAACCTCAACCTCCAGACCGCCTCCGCCGCGAGTGCCGCCCTCCCCGAAGTCACCGACGCCCTCGCCTCCTTGATCCACCGTCAGTTCGACGACTGGCGGGAGAACGCCCGTGCCGTCTTCGGCGCCCGGGGTGTCGTCGCGCCCGCGCACACCGACGGCGAGTCCGGGCTGTCGTACCACTTCAGCCGCGAGTACCCGCTGCACCTGTGGACCGCGGGGGCCGACTGGCTGCTCAAGCCGCTCGTCGACCACGACGAGACCCGTGGCGAGCGAGATCCGCGCACGGCCGCCGCACTGGCCGAAGTCGCCTTGTTCTACGAGGACTTCCTCAGCCGCACCGACGCCGGCGGCCAACTCGTCGTCGTCCCCTCCTATTCGCCCGAGAACCGTCCCGCGAACGCCAGTTGGGGTGCCGTCAACGCGGCGATGGATCTCTCCGCCGCCCGGCACGCGCTGCACACGGCCGCCGACTACCACCCGGACACCCCGGAGGCCCTCCGCTGGCGTGCCCTCGCGGAGCGGCTTCCGCCGCACCGGGTCAACGCGGACGGCGCCCTCGCCGAATGGGCGTGGCCGGGGCTGGGCGACACCTACGACCATCGGCACCTCAGTCATCTCTACGGTGTCTGGCCGCTCGACGAGATCAACCCGTACGACACCCCGCGGCTCGCCGCCGCCGCGCACCGGGCGCTCCAACTCCGGGGCGCCGAGAACGATTCCGCGCACGGGTATCTCCATCACGCGCTTGTCGCCGCCCGTCTCCGGGACTGCGAACGCGTCGCCCACACCCTCGGGCAGGTGCTGGACGGCGACTTCTTCCACGCCTCCCTGATGAGCGCGCACTACCCGAAGCGTGACGTCTACAACGCGGACGCCGCGCACACCCTGCCCGGCGTGCTCGTCGAGGCGCTCGTGCAGTCGACCCCGGACCGGCTGGTCCTGCTGCCCGCGCTGCCGGCGGCCTATCCGCACGGTCAACTCACCGGCGTGCGCACGAGGTTCGGGGCGGAGGTCGACCTGAGCTGGACACCCCACTCCGCCACAGCGGTCGTCCGACCCTCCCGCACCCACCGCGTCGAACTCCGGACTTCCTCCGGCACGGAGCCGCTCGACCTCGTCGCCGGAGAAGACCGCGTCCTCACCCTGGGGGCGCGGTAGCCACTCGCAACTCCCCCCACCCATGGAAGGGACACCATGGCAACACGCAAGCTGGGCCGCGTCATTACAGCGGTTCTCGCCCCCGCACTCGCGCTCGGTGCCACCGTCGGCCTCGCCTCGGCCCCCGCCTCCGCCGCCGTCTGGAGCTCCTGCGACCAGTGGGGCACCACGACCCTGAACGGCTACACGCTCTACAACAACATCTGGGGTTCCGGCGCCGGCAGCCAGTGCATCTGGGCCAACTCCGGTACCAACTGGGGCGTCAACGCCAACCACCCCAACACCGGCGGCATCAAGTCCTACCCCAACGCCAAGAAGGTGATCAACAAGTCGATCACCTCGCTGACTTCGCTCACCAGCAGCTACAACGTCACGGTGCCGTCGTCCGGCGCGTACAACACGTCGTACGACATCTGGGACACCAACTACGACTACGAGATCATGCTCTGGATGAACAAGACCGGAGCCGTCGGCCCGCTCGGCACCTCGCAGGGCACCCTCACGCTGGGCGGTCACACCTGGACCGTCTACAAGGGCAACAACGGCGCCAACGACGTGTTCTCGTTCGTGCGCACCTCGAACTCCAGCTCCGGCACGGTCAACGTCCTGCCGATCCTCAAGTGGATCAAGGACACCAAGGGCTGGTTCGGCAACGTGACCATCGGGGACCTGCAGTTCGGGTTCGAGATCACGTCCTCGTCCGGTGGGCTCGACTTCACCACCAACAGCGAGAGCGTCACCAGTAGTTGACCCACCCGGGCACCTCGGTGCTCCGCTCAGCCGCCCGGTCCTCGTACTCCGCGAGGGCCGGGCGGCGCCACGACGAGCGCGGCGACCCAGCAGCCGAGTGCGGTCAGCACGAGGCCGAACACCGCCGGATTGACGTACCCGGGAACGGTGTTGGTGACGTAGCTGCCCCCGCCCGTCATCTCGCAGACGAACCTGAGCGGGACGAAGTCCACCGAGTAGTCCACGACTTGGGCGGCTCGGGGGTCCTCCGGCCCGCCCTCCTGCCCGTTGGTCGTACGACAGGGCAGTATCGGCGAGGAGTCGGCGCCACCGTCCTCGGCCTGGAGGATCGCGCCCAGGACGTAGAGCAGACCCCAGAGATACAGGGCGAACGCGGCGAGACCCGCAGCAAAAGCGAGCTTGCGTAACACCATCGGAGGAGTCCAGCAGAACAAGATCGGTACTGCTGTGACGGAGGCCACAGTTCCGCGCAACGGAAGCGTCACGGCCCGGGCGCCCTGCCCCCTACTCCGCCACCGGCAACGTCGCCCCGTCCCGCAGGAACAGCGGAATCCGGTCCAGCGGCGCGTCGACCGTGACCGCCGTACCGCCCTCGTACGTCTCGCCCGTCCACGCGTCCGTCCACCACGCGCCCGCCGGAAGATACGCCGTACGGACCGTGGCGCCCGCCGTCAGCACCGGCGCGACCAGCAGGTCCGGGCCGAAGAGGTACGCGTCGTCGACCGACCAGGCCGCCGGGTCCTCGGGGAACTCCAGGAACAGCGGCCGCATCACCGGCAGCCCCTCCTCGTGCGCGGCGCGCATCACGTCGAGGACGTACGGCTTCAGGCGCTCGCGCAGCCGCAGGTACTTCTCCAGGATCGGCAGGGCCCGATCGCCGTACGACCAGACCTCGTTGGGGCCGCCGGTCATGTCGGGGCCCAGTGGCATGCCCGGGTCGCGGAAGCCGTGCAGGCGCATCAGCGGGGACAGCGCGCCGAACTGGAACCAGCGGACCATGACCTCCTGGTACGCCGGGTCGTCCGGGTCGCCGCCGTGGAAGCCGCCGATGTCGGTGTTCCACCAAGGGATGCCGGAGAGCGCGGTGTTGAGACCGGCGGCTATCTGGCGGCGCAGGGTCGGGAAGTCGGTGCCGATGTCACCCGACCAGAGCGCGGCGCCGTAGCGCTGACTGCCCGCCCACGCCGAGCGGTTGAGGGTGATGATCTCGTCGTCGTCCGAGCCCGAGGACCGCAACCCCTCATAGAACGTGCGGGAGTTCTCGGCCGGGTAGAGGTTGCCGACCTCCAGGCCGGGGCCCGCCCAGTAGCGCAGGTTCTCCGGGAAGCCCGGCTTCAGCTCGGGCTCGCAGGCGTCCAGCCAGAACGCCGTAATGCCGTACGGGACAAGGTAGTTGTCGCGGATCTTCGACCACAGGAACTCGCGGGCCTCGGGGTTGGTGGCGTCGTAGAAGGCCACCTGGACCGTCGACGCCACACCCTTGTCGGGCCAGTCGGCGTGAGCCATCGGGCCGTACTGGGTGCCGATCAGGTACCCGCGCTGTTCCAGCACCGAGTGGTTCTCGCTGAGCGGGGAGACGGAGGGCCAGACGCTCACCACCAACTTCACGCCCAGCTCGTCCAGTTCACGCACCATCGCCGCCGGGTCCGGCCACTCCGCCGGGTCGAACTTCCAGTCGCCCAGGTGCGTCCAGTGGAAGAAGTCGCAGACGATCGCCGAGAGCGGGAGTTCACGGCGCTTGTACTCCCTTGCCACGGCGAGGAGTTCGGCCTGGGTGCGGTAGCGCAGCTTGCACTGCCAGAAGCCCGCCGCCCACTTCGGCAGCATCGGCGTACGGCCCGTCACCGCGCTGTAGCGGCGCTGGCCGTCGGCCGGGTCGCCCGCGGTGATCCAGTAGTCGATCTGCCGGGCCGAATCGGCCACCCAGCGCGTGCCGTTGCCGGCCAGCTCCACGCGGCCGATCGCCGGGTTGTTCCACAGCAGGGTGTAGCCGCGGCTGGAGACGAGCACCGGGATGCCCACCTCGGCGTTGCGCTGGACCAGGTCGAGGACCAGCCCCTTCTGGTCCAACTTCCCGTGCTGGTGCTGGCCGAGGCCGTACAGCTTCTCGTCCTCGTACGCGGCGAAGCGCTGCTCCAGGCGGTGGTGGCCGTTGCCGACCGCCGTGTAGAGGCGCGAGCCGGGCCACCAGAAGTGGGCGCGGGCCTCCGCGAGGAGTTCGGCGGAGTCGTCGGTGCGCAGGAAGCGGATCAGGCCCTCCGCGTCGACATGGACGGTCAACGCGCCGACGGCCAGGGTCCCTTGACCCTCCTCGATCTTGATGCTCGCCTCGGTGGGCGGCGCCGTTTCCAGGAGTGCGCCCGGCAGCCCGTCGAGGACGGGTCCGCCGAGCCGCGTCCGCACCCGGACCGAGTCCGGGCCCCAGGGCTCGATCCGTACGGTCTCCTGACGCCCGCTCCACTCCAGCGCGCCGTCCCTCTCACGGAACGTTCCGATGGTGGGGGAGGACTGCGCGAGACTGACCTCGGACTGGATTTCGGCAGGCTGATTCACGAGGAGTGCTCCTGGAGGAAAGCAGACAGGGGGTAACCGCACAAACGCGTGGAGCGTGGCTGGTCAAGAAGCTGACGGTGCCGGTCCCGTACTCGCCCGCACCGTCAACTCGGGGGAGATCAGCACGACTTCGTCGCTGCCGCGCCCGTCCAGCTTGGCCACCAGGTGCTCCACGGCGTAACGGCCCATCTCCTGCGCGGGGATGGCGACGGACGTCAGCCGCACCGAGGCCTGGGTGGCGACCTGGTCGGGGCAGACCGCGACTACCGACACGTCCTCCGGTACGGCCCGGCCCTGCTGGCGCAGCAGGGCGAGCAGCGGCTCGACCGCCGACTCGTTCTGCACGACGAAGCCCGTGGTGCCGGGGCGCTCGTCGAAGATCCGGGCCAGAGTCATGGTCATCGCGTCGTACCCGCCCTCGCACGGCCGGTGCAGTACCCGCAGGCCCAACTCCCTCGCCCTGGACCGGAGTCCGTCGAGGGTGCGTTCGGCGAAACCGGTGTGCCGTTCGTAGACCGCGGGCGCCTCGCCGATGACAGCGATGTCCTGGTGACCGAGCTTGGCGAGGTGTTCGACGCACAGCGCGCCGGTCGCCCCGAAGTCGAGGTCGACGCAGGTCAGTCCGGTGGTGTCGGCGGGCAGGCCGATCAGCACGGACGGCTGGTCGGTGCCGCGCAGCAACGGCAGCCGCTCGTCGGCGAGTTCGACGTCCATCAGGATCATCGCGTCGGCGAGCCCGCTGCCGGTGACCCGGCGTACCGCGTCGGGACCCTCCTCGCCGGTGAGCAGCAGCACGTCGTAGCCGTGCAGGCGGGCGGTGGTCGCCACAGCGATGGCGATCTCCATCATCACCGGCACGTACATGTCCGTGCGCAGCGGGACCATCAGCGCGATGATGTTCGACTTGCTGCTGGCGAGGGCGCGGGCGCCCGCGTTCGGGTGGTAGCCCAGCTCGCGGATGCTCTGCTCGACCCGCTGCCGGGTGGCTCCGGAGATGGACCGCTTGCCGCTGAGGACATAGCTCACCGTGCTCGCCGAGACTCCGGCGTGCTGGGCGACCTCGGCGAGGGTGACCATCCAGCTCTCCAAGCTTTGTGAAGCGCTTCGACAGTGCGCGTTGCTGACAAGGGCGAGTGAGGGTGGTTCGACATTAGCTTCAGGCGGTGTGGGTGTCCATAGGTTGTCGAAGCGCTTCGACACTTTCTCCGAAGACCCGGCTCAACGGGGTGCCCCCGGGATTCTCCGCGCGGGAAAGGCAACCTACGGGCGGGTCGGCGGCCACTGAGAGGTCGTAGACGAACCGTCCCCCGGAAGGACCCCCGATGCAACACCGCAGACCCCGCCTCTCGAAGAAGGCGAAGGTGCTGGCCGCCGCCGCGGTCGCCCTCACGGCCGTCGCCGGCGTCACCGTCGCCCAGGCGGGCGAGACCAGCAAGAAGTGCGGGGCCTTCGACACCGTCACGCTCGGCAAGTACTACGTGAACAACAACCTCTGGGGCCAGGACAAGGCCACCGGCAGCCAGTGCGTCTGGGACAACTCCCAGTCGGGATCGACCATTTCGTGGGGCACGTCCTTCAGCTGGGCCAACAACAGCAAGGGCACCGACGCGGACGTGAAGTCGTACGCGAGTACCGTCCTCGGCTGGCACTGGGGCTGGAAGGTCGACAAGGCGACCACCGGGCTGCCGATCCGGGTCGGCGACCGCAAGCCGGTGAAGACGACCTGGGACTTCTCGCTCAGCTCCAATCCCGGCACGCTCGACGTCGCCTACGACCTGTGGCTGCACTCCAAGAACACCGCCGACTGGGCGGACCAGCCCACCGACGAGATCATGATCTGGCTCAACCGGCAGGGCGGCGCGGGCCCGCTCGGCGCCAAGTACGGCAGCGTCAGCCTCGACGGCGCCATGTGGGACATCTACCGGGGCAACATCGGCTGGAACGTGTACTCCTTCGTCCGCACCGCCAACACCACCAAGGCGACCCTGAACATCGACGACTTCACCCAGGCCCTGGTCCGCCGCAAGCTGCTCGGCAACGACAAGTACGTCTCCGGCATCGAGTCCGGCACCGAGGTCTTCAAGGGCTCGGGGCGCCTTGACACGAAGGCGTACTCCGTCGACATCGGCTGAACGGCCGCGCGAAGGGTGGCTGCTTCGCGGCGGATCGGGTACATACGAACGGGTAGCACCCGTCGGTAACCAAAATGGTCCGAGAACCCGATTCGCGGCGAGGTGAGCCTCATGTCCGCTCCACCCAGCAAACCAACCGTCTCCGAACGCGAGGCCCGCCAGGTGGCGGAGGCCGCCCGGGAACAGGACTGGCGCAAGCCCAGCTTCGCCAAGGAACTGTTCCTCGGCCGCTTCCGGCTCGACCTCATCCACCCCCACCCGCTCCCGCCGGACGAGGACGTCCAGCGCGGCGAGGAGTTCCTCGCCAAACTGCGCGTCTTCTGCGAGACGGAGATCGACGCCGCCCTCATCGAACGCGAGGCCCGCATCCCCGACGAGGTCATCAACGGCCTCAAGGAACTCGGCGCCCTCGGCATGAAGATCGACACCAAGTACGGCGGCCTCGGCCTCACCCAGGTGTACTACAACAAGGCGCTGGCCCTCGCCGGCTCGGCCTGCCCCGCGGTCGGCGTGCTGCTCTCCGCGCACCAGTCGATCGGCGTACCGCAGCCGCTGAAGCTCTTCGGCACGGACGAGCAGAAGGCGGAGTTCCTGCCCCGCTGCGCCCGCACCGACATCAGCGCCTTCCTGCTCACCGAACCGGACGTCGGCTCCGACCCAGCGCGCCTCGCGACCAGCGCGGTGCCGGACGGGGACTCCTACGTCCTCGACGGGGTGAAGCTGTGGACCACCAACGGCGTGATCGCCGACCTCCTGGTCGTGATGGCCCGGGTGCCGAAGAGCGAGGGCCACAAGGGCGGCATCACGGCCTTCGTCGTGGAGACCGACTCGCCCGGCATCACCGTCGAGAACCGCAACGCCTTCATGGGCCTGCGCGGCATCGAGAACGGCGTCACCCGCTTCCACCAGGTCCGGGTCCCCGCCGCCCACCGCATCGGCCCCGAGGGCGCGGGCCTGAAGATCGCCCTCACCACCCTCAACACGGGCCGCCTCTCCCTCCCCGCGTCCTGCGTCGCCGCCGGCAAGTGGTGTCTGAAGATCGCCCGCGAGTGGTCGGCGGCCCGAGAGCAGTGGGGCAGGCCGATCGCCGAGCACGAGGCGGTGGGCGCGAAGATCTCCTTCATCGCGGCGACGACCTTCGCCCTGGAGGCCGTACTCGACCTGTCCTCGCAGATGGCCGACGAGGACCGCAATGACATCCGCATCGAGGGCGCGCTGGCCAAGCTCTTCTCCTCCGAGATGGGCTGGCTCATGGCCGACGAGCTGGTCCAGATCCGCGGCGGCCGGGGCTTCGAGACGGCCGCATCCCTCGCGGCCCGCGGCGAGAAGGCGGTCCCCGCCGAACAGGTCCTGCGCGACCTCCGCATCAACCGCATCTTCGAGGGTTCGACGGAGATCATGCATCTCCTCATCGCCCGCGAGGCCGTCGACGCCCACCTCAAGGTCGCCGGCGACCTCATCGACCCGGACAAGTCCCTGCAGGACAAGGCGAAAGCGGGCGCCAACGCGGGCGTCTTCTACGCCAAGTGGCTCCCGAAACTGGTCGCGGGCAACGGCCAACTCCCGGGCACGTACGGCGAGTTCCGCCAAGGCATCGACCTCTCCAAGCACTTGCGGTACGTAGAGCGAAGCGCCCGCAAGCTCGCCCGCTCCACGTTCTACGCCATGTCCCGCTGGCAGGGCCGCATGGAGACCAAGCAGGGCTTCCTGGGCCGGATCGTCGACATCGGGGCCGAGCTGTTCGCGATGAGCGCGGTCTGCGTAAGGGCCGAACTCCTGCGCACCCAGGGCGATCACGGCCGCGAGGCCTATCAACTCGCCGACGCCTTCTGCGCGCAGTCCCGCATCCGCGTCGAGGAACTCTTCGGCCGCCTGTGGACCAACACCGACGACCTCGACCGCAAAGTGGTCAAGGGAGTCATGGGCGGCGCGTACACCTGGCTGGAGGAGGGCATCGTCGACCCGTCGGGCGAGGGCCCGTGGATCGCGGACGCGTCCCCTGGGCCCAGCAAGCTGGAGAACGTGCACCGCCCGGTCAACTGACCCCGGATCAGCAGTACTTGTCGCTCGGATCCCGCGTCGTCCAGGAGCAGGTGTCGACCTTGCTGCCGGTCGCTCTGGTCAGCGTCGCCGTGTCACTGGTGTTGTTCCAGACATAGGCGGCGCGGTTCTGGAACGTGTTCGACGCGGTGTCCGAGCCCTTGCCGGTGTGCACCTTGATGTACTTGCCCGCGCCGATCTTGATGTTCTTGAAGGTGTACCGGTGGTTCGAGACGTCCTTGAGGATCCACCCCTTGAGGGAGATCGCCGACCGGCTGGTGTTCTTGATCTGCACCCACTCGCCGTTCAGGCTCGCGTTGGACCGGTTGTCCGAGCCCGGGCTGTCGAACCAGACGTGGTAGATCGTGACCCCGCCGGCGGCCTCGGCCGGGGTGCTCAGCAACGTGCCGGTGAGTATCGCGGCGCCCGCGAGCGCGGGCAGGGCAGTGCGTATCCGCATGGAGAATCCCCCCAGGATGTCGTCCACGCGCCGGTCGTCCACCGGCGCAGGACTGAAGTGTTATCACACGACCTTCACGCCGTATTCACAAAGGGGGATTTCCCTTCAATCACCGACGAGAGCCGATAAGCCACCCGCCCGAGGGAACCGCTGTCCCCCCGGCCACCCGTTGCGGCAACAATGGAGGGATGAGCGACAGTCCAGCACCCCTCGCCGACCCACATCTCGTCTACGACCCCGTCGTGGGCGACGGTCCCAAGGCCCTGGTGATCCTGGGGTCCACCGGGTCCATCGGCACCCAGGCCATCGACCTCGTGCTGCGCAACCCGGACCGCTTCCGGGTCACCGCACTCTCCGCCAACGGCGGCCGGGTCGGGCTTCTCGCCGAGCAGGCGTACCAGCTCAGGGTGCGGACGGTCGCGGTCGCCCGTGAGGACGTCGTACCGGCACTGCGGGAGGCGCTCGCGGCGCGATACGGCGCGGGGGAGCCGCTCCCCGAGATCCTGGCCGGCCCGGACGCGGCCACCCAGCTCGCGGGCTCCCCGGACTGCCACACCGTGCTGAACGGCATCACCGGGTCCATCGGACTCGCGCCCACCCTCGCCGCCCTGGAGGCGGGCCACGTCCTCGCGCTCGCCAACAAGGAGTCGCTCATCGTCGGCGGCCCGCTGGTGAAGGCGCTCGC
This sequence comes from Streptomyces xylophagus, assembly GCF_000716435.1. Lineage (GTDB taxonomy): Bacteria > Actinomycetota > Actinomycetes > Streptomycetales > Streptomycetaceae > Streptomyces > Streptomyces xylophagus. Next base: position 62,988 of record NZ_JNWO01000026.1, on the reverse strand, counting down.
CAAGCCCGGCCAGATCATCCCGGTGGACTCCGAGCACGCGGCGCTCTTCCAGGCCCTCGCGGCCGGCACCCGCGCCGACGTCCGCAAGCTCGTCGTCACGGCGTCCGGCGGCCCGTTCCGCGGCCGTACGAAGGCGGACCTGGCGCGAGTGACCGTAGAAGAGGCCCTCGCGCACCCCACTTGGGCGATGGGCCCGGTGATCACGATCAACTCGGCGACCCTGGTGAACAAGGGGCTCGAAGTGATCGAGGCGCACCTGCTGTACGACATTCCCTTCGATCGCATTGAGGTGGTCGTGCACCCGCAGTCGTATGTCCACTCGATGGTGGAATTCAATGACGGTTCGACACTCGCCCAGGCGACGCCCCCCGACATGCGCGGGCCCATCGCCATCGGGCTCGGCTGGCCCGAGCGGGTCTCGGACGCGGCGCCCGCGTTCGACTGGAGCAAGGCGTCGACGTGGGAGTTCTTCCCGCTCGACACCGACGCGTTCCCCTCGGTCGGCCTCGCCCGGCATGTGGGACAGCTCGCGGGCACGGCCCCGGCGGTGTTCAATGCGGCCAACGAGGAGTGCGTGGAGGCGTTCCGCGCGGGCGCGCTGCCGTTCAACGGAATCATGGAGACGGTGACACAGGTGGTCGCAGAACACGGGACACCGGCCACGGGAACCTCGCTCACCGTGCCGGACGTCCTCGAAGCGGAGACCTGGGCACGCGCCCGGGCCCGCGAACTGACAGCGCAGACGACCACGGCGAACGCGGAGGCCCGTGCATGACAGCCCTGATGATGATCCTCGGCATAGTCGTCTTCGCGGTCGGCCTGCTGGTCTCGATCGCCTGGCACGAGCTGGGGCATCTCTCGACGGCGAAGCTCTTCGGCATCCGGGTGCCCCAGTACATGGTGGGCTTCGGCCCGACCATCTGGTCCCGGAAGAAGGGCGACACCGAGTACGGGTTCAAGGCCATCCCGTTCGGCGGCTACATCCGCATGATCGGCATGTTCCCGCCCGGCGACGACGGCCGGATCACCGCCCGCTCCACCTCGCCCTGGCGCAGCATGATCGAGGACGCCCGCTCGGCGGCCTTCGAGGAACTCCAGCCCGGCGACGAGACCCGCCTCTTCTACACCCGCAAGCCCTGGAAACGGGTCATCGTGATGTTCGCGGGCCCCTTCATGAACCTCATCCTCGCGGTGGCGCTCTTCCTCACCGTCCTGATGGGCTTCGGCATCTCGCAGCAGACCAACACGGTCAGCTCGGTCTCCCAGTGCGTGATCGCGCAGAGCCAGAACCGCGACACGTGCAGGTCGACCGACCCGGCCTCCCCAGCCGCCGCGGCGGGCCTCAAGGCGGGCGACAAGATCCTCAGCTTCAACGGCGTGAAGACGACGGACTGGAACAAGCTCTCCGACCTGATCCGCGCCGCCCCCGGCAAGACGGTCGCGATCGTCGTCGAGCGCAAGGGCCAGGAAGTCACCCTGCACGCGAAGATCGCGAGCAACCAGGTCGCCAGGAAGGACTCCAGCGGCCAGATCGTCCAGGGCCAGTACGTCACCGCCGGCTTCCTCGGCTTCAGCGCGGCCACCGGTATCGTCCGCCAGGACTTCGGCGACTCGGTCACCTGGATGACCGACCGCATGGGCGAGGCCGTCGACTCCATCGCGGCACTCCCCGGCAAGATCCCGGCCCTGTGGAACGCGGCCTTCGACGGCGCCCCCCGCCAGGCCGACTCCCCGATGGGCGTGGTCGGCGCGGCCCGCGTAGGCGGCGAGATCTTCACCCTCGACATCCCGCCGACCCAGCAACTGGCGATGGCCCTGATGCTGGTGGCAGGCTTCAACCTCTCCCTCTTCCTGTTCAACATGCTCCCGCTGCTCCCGCTCGACGGCGGGCATGTCGCGGGCGCGCTGTGGGAGGCGCTGCGACGGAACCTGGCGAAGGTGCTCAAGCGGCCGGACCCGGGACCGTTCGACGTGGCGAAGCTGATGCCGGTCGCTTATGTGGTGGCGGGGATCTTCGTCTGCTTCACGTTGCTCGTCCTCGTGGCGGACGTGGTTAACCCGGTGAAAATCTCCTAGCCATTCGTAGTTTGTGGCGGCCCGGCATCTTCTGTGCCGGGCCGCCTTCCATTGGGTGGGTTTACGGCCGGGATGTGCTCGGGCCCGCACGCTTGACGTAATCTCGAAGCCTGGAGCCCGCTGTTCCGGGACCGGGGCCTTGATCCACGACTTGGGGTTGCACAGCAGATGACTGCGATTTCTCTCGGCATTCCGTCCGTTCCGACCCGGCTTGCCGAGCGCCGCAAGAGCCGGCAGATCCAGGTCGGCACTGTGGCGGTAGGCGGCGACGCGCCGGTGTCCGTGCAGTCCATGACGACGACCCGTACGTCGGACATCGGCGCCACCCTCCAGCAGATCGCCGAGCTCACCGCGTCCGGCTGCCAGATCGTCCGCGTGGCCTGCCCCACGCAGGACGACGCCGACGCGCTGGCGACCATCGCCCGCAAGTCGCAGATCCCGGTCATCGCGGACATCCACTTCCAGCCGAAGTACGTGTTCGCGGCGATCGAGGCCGGCTGTGCCGCGGTCCGCGTGAACCCGGGCAACATCAAGCAGTTCGACGACAAGGTCAAGGAGATCGCGCGGGCCGCGAAGGACCACGGCACCCCGATCCGCATCGGTGTGAACGCGGGCTCGCTGGACAGTCGACTGCTGAAGAAGTACGGCAAGGCGACCCCCGAGGCGCTGGCCGAGTCCGCCCTCTGGGAAGCGTCCCTCTTCGAGGAGCACGGTTTCCAGGACATCAAGATCTCGGTGAAGCACAACGACCCGGTCGTGATGGTCGAGGCGTATCGCCAGCTCGCCGCCCAGTGCGATTACCCGCTCCACCTCGGCGTGACGGAGGCGGGCCCGGCGTTCCAGGGCACGATCAAGTCGGCGGTCGCCTTCGGCGCGCTGCTCAGCCAGGGCATCGGCGACACGATCCGCGTCTCCCTGTCGGCCCCGCCGGTGGAGGAGATCAAGGTCGGCCTCCAGATCCTGGAGTCCCTGAACCTCAAGCCCCGCCGCCTGGAGATCGTCTCCTGCCCCTCCTGCGGCCGCGCCCAGGTCGACGTCTACAAGCTGGCCGAGGAAGTCACGGCGGGCCTGGAGGGCATGGAGGTCCCGCTGCGCGTCGCCGTCATGGGCTGCGTGGTGAACGGCCCGGGCGAGGCCCGCGAGGCCGACCTCGGCGTCGCCTCCGGCAACGGCAAGGGCCAGATCTTCGTCAAGGGCGAGGTCATCAAGACCGTCCCTGAGTCGAAGATCGTGGAGACCCTCATCGAGGAGGCGATGAAGATCGCCGAGCAGATGGAGGCGGACGGCGTGGCTTCGGGCGAGCCGACGGTGGCGGTCGCGGGCTGAAGGGTCCATGGGGCGGGCTGAAAGGTCTTGGGGCTGCGCCTGTCCTGTCAGCGCCGGTCGGCTCTTTGTCAGCGCAGGCCGGCACCATCAGCCCGTCCGGCGCTTGAGGACGAGGCCGTCCAGGCCGAAAGCGGGGGCCTGGGGGCGGCAGCCCCCAGAGACGCCCACTTCACCCACCCCCGCTGAGAAGCAAGCGGCAACACAAAGCACCGCTCAGCTTCCGCAGGTACAGTGCGGAGATCAGCAGACCCTCAGGGTGAGGTCCCGTACGTGTTGACCCAGACCACCTCTCGGGTGCTCGAACCGAGCGACCTGGACGCCGCGCTCGCCGTACTGGACCGCGAGCCGGTCACGAACGCCTTCGTGACCTCGCGGGTGCAGGTCGCGGGCCTGGACCCGTGGCGGCTCGGCGGCGAGATGTGGGGCTGGTACGAGGACGGGATGCTGACGTCCCTCTGCTACGCGGGCGCCAACCTCGTCCCGATCTGCGCGACCCCCAGGGCAGTCCGCGCCTTCGCCGACCGCGCCCGCAGGGCAGGCCGCCGCTGCTCCTCGATCGTCGGCCCCGCCGAGGCCACCGCCCAGCTGTGGCGACTCCTTGAACCGAGTTGGGGCCCGGCCCGCGAGGTCCGCGCCCGGCAGCCCCTCATGGTCGCCGACCGCATGCCCGGCGACATCGCCCCCGACCCGTACGTCCGCCGTATCCGCAAGGACGAGATGGACACGATCATGCCGGCGTGCGTGGCGATGTTCACCGAGGAGGTGGGCGTCTCCCCGCTGGCCGGCGACGGCGGCCTCCTCTACCAGGCCCGAGTGGCCGAACTCGTGGGCTCCGGCCGTTCGTTCGCCCGCCTCGACGAGTACGGCAAGGTCGTCTTCAAGGCGGAGATCGGCGCGGCAACCCCCAAGGCCTGCCAGATCCAGGGCGTCTGGGTGGCCCCCGAGTACCGGGGCCTGGGCGTGGCGGCCCCCGCGATGGCAGCGGTACTGCGCTACGCCCTCGCGGATGTCGCCCCGGTCGTCAGCCTCTACGTGAACGACTTCAACACGCCAGCAAGAAGGGCCTACTTGAGGGTGGGCTTCCAGGAGGTAGGCGCCTTCATGAGCGTTCTGTTCTGAGCCGCCTAAGGGCGCACCCCCCAAGGGGCGCGGGGAACTGCGCGCTCAGCCACATGCGGCCCGCACTCAAACGACAACCGCCACCCCCCTGTACTCTCCCCACATGCGATTTCCCGGTCACGGCCACCGCCACCCCGAAGACGTCGTGATCACCCCCCTGGACCTCTCGGCCCACGTAGACGAAGCCCTCGCAGTCCAAGCCCTCGCATTCGGCCTGGGCCCGGACGAGGTAGCCGTACGCAGACAGATCGTCCTGCGCCACATGACCTACCCCGGCGCCAACGCCCTCGGCGCCACCACCCAGGGCCGACTGGTCGGTTTCGTCTACGGCATGCCCAACAACCGCACCCACTGGTGGTCCACGGTCGTAGAGCCGTACCTCCGCGCCGGCGGCCACGACACCTGGCTCGACGACTCCTTCGTGATCACCGAGCTGCACGTCCACCCGCACTACCAGAACCGCGGCCTCGGCCGTTCCCTGATCACCACCATCACGGACGCCGCCACCGAACCCCGCTCGATCCTCTCCGCGATCGACACCGACAGCCCGGCAAGGGGCCTCTACCGTTCCCTCGGCTACGAGGACCTCGCCCGCCAGGTCCTGTTCCCGAGCGCCCCTAAGCCGTACGCAGTGATGGGCGCCCCGCTGCCACTCCGCCGCCGTTAACCGATTTCCACCGGCACAGCGAGCCCGGCTAACCTCCTAGCCATCACCCTTTCCCGGCAGGAGTACAGGAACCATGGCGAACGCACCGGTCCAGCGCATGTCCCAGTTGATGGCGAAGACGCTGCGCGACGACCCGGCGGACGCCGAGGTCCTCAGTCACAAGCTGCTCGTCCGCGCCGGCTACGTCCGTCGCACGGCCGCCGGCATCTGGTCCTGGCTGCCCCTCGGCAAGAAGGTCCTCTCCAACGTCGAGCGGATCGTGCGTGAGGAGATGGACGCGATCGGCGCCCAGGAGGTGCTGCTCCCCGCGATCCTGCCCCGCGAGCCGTACGAGGCGACCGGCCGCTGGGAGGAGTACGGCCCCGAGCTGTTCCGCCTCCAGGACCGCAAGGGCGGCGACTACCTCCTCGGCCCCACCCACGAGGAGATCTTCACGCTGATCGTGAAGGACCAGGCGTCCTCCTACAAGGACCTGCCGGTCATCCTCTACCAGATCCAGAACAAGTACCGCGACGAGGCCCGCCCCCGCGCCGGCATCCTCCGCGGCCGCGAGTTCCTGATGAAGGACTCGTACTCCTTCGACACGGAGGACGAGGGCCTCGCCAAGTCGTACGCCCTGCACCGCGAGGCCTACCAGAAGGTCTTCGCGCGCCTGGGCCTCGACTACCGCATCTGCGCTGCCACCGCGGGCGCGATGGGCGGCTCCAAGTCGGAGGAGTTCCTGGCCCCTGCCGAGGCCGGCGAGGACACCTTCGCGGACTGCCCGAACTGTGACTTCGCGGCCAACACCGAAGCGATCACGTACGAGTTGAAGCCCGTGGACGCCACCGGCGTGCCCGCGCTCGAAGAGATCCCGACCCCCGACACCCCCACCATCGAGACCCTCGCCGCCCACCTGGGCGTCGAGGCCTCCGCCACCCTGAAGAACCTCCTCGTGAAGGTCGACGGCGAGATCGTGGCCGTGGGTGTCCCCGGCGACCGCGAGGTCGACCTGGGCAAGGTCGAGGCCCATTTCGCCCCCGCCGCAGTGGAGTTGGTGACGGCGGAGGACTTCACCGGCCGCCCCGACCTGGTGCGCGGGTACGTCGGTCCGCAGGGCCTGGGCGAGAAGGTCACGTACATCGCCGACCTGCGCGTGGCCCCCGGCACGGCATGGATCACCGGCGCCAACAAGCAGGGCACGCACGCGAAGAACGTCGTCGCGGGCCGTGACTTCGAGGTCGGCGAGTACGTCGACGTGGTGGTCGTGCAGGAGGGCGACCCCTGCCCCAAGTGCGGCACCGGCCTCAAGCTGGACCGTGCCATCGAGATCGGCCACATCTTCCAGCTCGGCCGCAAGTACGCCGACGCCCTCAAGCTCGACGTCCTCGGCCAGCACGGCAAGCCGGTCCGCGTGACCATGGGTTCCTACGGCATTGGGGTCTCCCGCGCGGTCGCCGCCCTGGCCGAGCAGACCGCCGACGACAAGGGCCTGTGCTGGCCCGCCGAGGTCGCTCCGGCCGACGTCCACGTCGTAGCCGCGGGCAAGGCCCTCCAGACCGAACTCGCCCTGGACGTCTCGGAGAAGCTGCGCGCGGCCGGTCTGCGCGTCCTGGTCGACGACCGTGCCGGGGTCTCCCCGGGCGTGAAGTTCACCGACTCCGAGCTGATCGGCGTACCGAAGATCCTGGTCGCGGGCCGCCGCTCCGCCGAGGGCGTCCTGGAACTGAAGGACCGCAGGACGGGCGAGCGCGAGGAGCTGACCGTAGACGAGGCGATCGCCCGCCTCACCGCGTAAGCAAGCGCCGCGTAAGCAAGTGCCGCGTGAGCGGGGTCGATGGGGGCTTGTTGAAGCCTCAAGCAATTTAAGATTCCTCTCAGAGAGTTCTCGGGAGGCGTATGGGCGCCTCACAGACTTCTCTCAGGCTGTTCCCCGACCGTAGTGAGTGACAGAGCGTCACTGCGGAGGGGAACGGTCATGACAGTCAAGGAGCGTGGGGCCGCTGCGGCGGTCCGCAGAGGCAAGCGGCGCATCGCGGCGGCCACGGCAGCGGTCACGCTGGCGGCGGCGGCCGGGGTGTTCGCCCTGGTCGGCACGATGCAGTCGGCCGCGGACGCGGACACGACGGCGAGCAGCACCGGCACGACCAGTTCGTCGTCGCCGTCACCGTCGGCCTCTGCTTCCAGTTCATCCACGACGGACAGCTCGTCCTCGTCTTCTTCATCCTCTTCCTCCTCCTCATCTTCGTCGGACCTCCAGTCGTCCTCGTCCGGCGTGACGTCGTCCTCCGGCAGCTCCACCGACTCCACGTCGGGAGCGTCGTGATGAGTGCGATGACCACAGCGACCCCGCGCACGACGGCCGCCGCCGACTGGCACGCCCTGGGGACCAGCGTCCGGCTGGTCGTCACCGACCCGGCCCTGCTGGACTCCTGCAACCTGCTCCTCGCCCGGCACCTCGCCGAGGTCGACGCGGCCTGCAGCAGGTTCCGTACCGACTCCGAACTGGCCGCGCTCGACGCGTCGTTGGGCCGCCCGATCACCGTCAGCCCCCTCCTCGCCGAGGCCCTCGCGGTCGCCCTGCGCGCCGCCGAGGCGACGGACGGCGCGGTCGACCCGACGGTCGGCTCGGCGATGAACGCGATCGGCTACGACCGTGACTTCACCCTCGTCCGTGAGGACGACCGCCCGATCCGGCTCACCGTGAAGCGCGCCCCGGGCTGGCGCAAGATCGACCTGGACCGCGCGACGGGCACGGTCACCGTCCCGGCCGGCATCCAGCTGGACCTCGGCGCCACGGCGAAGGCCTGGGCCGCCGACAAGGCCGCCGCGATGCTCGCCGAAGTGGCCGGCTGCGGAGTCCTGGTGAGCCTGGGCGGCGACACGGCCGTGGCGGGGGAGCCCCCGGCCGGCGGCTGGAACATCCGCGTCCAGGACGTCACCGGCTCCGTCGACGAGACGCCCGCGCACGGCACGTACGCCACGATCGGCCTGCGCTCCGGCGGCCTCGCCACTTCCGGCACGGCCGCTCGCCGCTGGCGCCGGGGCGGCTACGAACTGCACCACATCGTCGACCCGCGCACCGGCCTCCCCGTCCGCAGCCCCTGGCGCACGGTCTCGGTCGCCGCGGCGACGAGCGCCGACGCCAACGCGGCGAGCACGGCGTGCCTGGTCAAGGGCGCGGGCGCGGAACGCTGGCTGACCCGCCTGGGCCTCCCCGCGCGCCTGGTCGCACAGGACGGCACGGTCGTCACGACCCCGGGCTGGCCGACCTCTCAGGCGGCCGCCGCATGAGCTCCGAGATCCTCTGGTACGCCAACCGCGCCACCGGTGCCGTCTGCCTCGTCCTGTTCACGGTCGTGGTCCTGCTCGGCATCGCGGTCCGCCTGCGCACCCGGCTCCCCGGCCTGCCCCGCTTCGGCACGGTGAACCTGCACCGCACCCTGTCCCTCTCCGCGACGGCCTTCCTGGCCCTGCACATCGCGATGGCGGTGATCGACGGATACGTGAACATCACCGTCGTCGACGCGATCGTCCCCTTCGTCTCCGACTACGAACCTTTCTGGCTCGGCCTCGGCACGGTCGCCTTCGACCTGATGCTCGCGGTCCTGGTGACCAGCCTCCTCCGCGAACGCATCGGCCACCGCACCTGGCGGGCCCTCCACTGGCTCGCATACGCCTCCTGGCCGGTAGCCCTGATCCACGGCATCGGCATCGGCACGGACACCGGCACCGACTGGATGACCTGGCTGACCCTGTCCTGCGTGGCAGCGGTGGTCGCCGCCTTCGGCATCCGCCTGGCCCACTCCGCCCGCGCCTCCCGCCGCACCCCCGCAGCCCTGCTCCGCACCGCCGAAGGAGCCCGCTCATGACCACCACGACCTTCACCGACGTCTACATGTCCCCCCGCCTCCTCGCCCCCGGCGGCACCGCGGCCGACCTCGCCACCCACGAACAGCGCTACGGCCCACTGTCCTACGGCGATCCCGACGGCCTCCTGAGAACCGTCGCCGAATCCGGCCTCACCGGACGCGGAGGCGCCGCCTTCCCGACGTACCGCAAACTGGTCGCGGTGGCCGACGCGAGCCGCCGCACGGGCCGCGCAGCCGTGGTCGTAGCGAACGGCGCGGAGGGCGAACCGGCCAGCCGCAAGGACAAGACGCTCCTTCGCCTCTCCCCCCATCTGGTCCTGGACGGCCTGCAGTTGGCGGCGCAGGCAGTCGGCGCGGGTGAGGCCCACCTGGCGGTGGAGGACGGCGCGTCCTACCTGGAATCGGCCCTGTCCCAACGCAACGACCCACTACCCGTACGAGTCGTCCGCCTACCCAAACGCTTCCTGTCCGGCCAGGCCTCGGCCCTCGCGCAATACGTCTCCGGGAACGCCCCGCTGCCCCGCCACCAACGCCCTCCGGTCCGCGAACGCGGGGTACACAAGGCCCCCACCCTCGTCCAGAACGTGGAAACCCTGGCCCACCTCGCCCTGGTCGCCCGCTACGGCGCCGACTGGTTCCGCACCGCTGGCACCCCCACGCAACCGGGCAGCACCCTGTGCACGTTGCACGTGCCGGACCGCGAAGTCCGGGTGGTGGAAGCCCCGTTCGGACTCCCCCTGAACAGACTGCTGCCTCTCCAGGGGATGTCCGCAGTCCTAGTCGGCGGCTACCACGGCACCTGGATCCCGGCCGCCGATGCAGCCCAACGCACCCTGAACGCGGCCGACTTGGGGGCGGGCGTCCTGGCCGCACTCCCCGCCAACCGCTGCGGAGTGGCGGAAACCGCCCGCGTACTGCGCTACTTGGCCCTCCAGTCGGCCGGCCAGTGCGGCCCCTGCCTCAACGGCCTCCCGCGCATTGCCTCCGCCTTCCAGACCCTGGCCACCCCGGGCTCCCAGGGCAACACCCGCCAGGACGTGGCCCGTTGGTCGGGCCTGGTCGAGGGCCGAGGCGCCTGCCACCACCCCGACGGCACGGTCCGCCTGGTCCGCAGCGCGCTGACCACGTTCGCCAGTGAACTCGACGCCCACGCAAGGGGCTTGTGCACGGCGACGGACCCCACCCCCCTGCTCCCGATCCCGAACGAGGCCCACTGACCATGGACCAACAGCAGATCGACATCGACTGGACCGCGTGCCAGGGACATGGCCTGTGCGCGGAACTGCTCCCCGACCACATCACCCTGGACGAGTGGGGCTACCCGCTGCTGGACGGCGCCCCAATCCCGCCCCGAACCCTGAAACGGGCCCGCAGAGCAGCATCGGACTGCCCAGTCCTAGCCTTGAAACTAAGTCCAGCTGCAGCGCCCCGATAGGGGCGCGGGGAACTGCGCGACCAGCCCCCACGCACCCGCAGAAGAAACACGACCTATAGCCACCCGGCAAATTCCAGCAACAACTCAGCATCCCGAGGCCGCCCCACCCGAAGCGCCCTCACCCCCGACTCAACAGCCCGGAACAACGTCCACCCCCGCAACCGCTCCTGATCCACATCCAAGGACTCAGCAAGCCGCTTAACCCGCCGCCGAGTCGTGGACGCCCCCGACGGCGTAGCGATCAGATCCTCCACCCGATCCCGCACCAACCGAGCCAGATCAAACGCACACTCACCCACCACCGGATCCGGCCCCACGGCCAACCACGGCACCCGATCCCCGGCCAACACCTTGCTCTGCCGAAACGTCCCATGCAGCAACCGCTGCTCCGGCGGCGCAGCCAACAACGCCTCACGCGCCTCGAGAGCCGCGCTCACCAGTGACGCCACCTCCGCGGACGCGCCCCGCATCGCCGCCGCCTGCCGTCCGGTCCGCTCGCTCACGGTCTCAAAAACATGGTCCGTCGGCGGCTCCACCCACAGCCGCCGCAACGTCCCAGCCGCCTCCAGCAACGCCTTAGCCTCCGGCAACGACCGCACAGACACATCGGGATGCAACCGCTCCAGCACCAGCACACCCTCACCGGCCGACGCCTCGATCAGCTGCACGGCACCCCGCCCGCCCCAGTGGGCGAGCGCGGCCCGCTCGCTCTCCGGCCGGGCCCGGCGCGGGGCCAGCTTCAGTACCGCCGGGGTCCCGTCAGGCCTCCGCACCAGCACGACCAGGCTGCTGCGCCCGCCCGGCACCTGCACCCGCTCCACAGTCAACTCGCGTAGATCAACGGCCTGTTGGGCCACCTCGGGCAGCTTCTCCAACCAGTCGTCACCGCTCGGTGCCGTCTCACCGAGCGCCCTCACCAGACGCTGCGGCGGTTCGAAAGCCATGCGCGAGTTGTTCCCTTCCTGCGGTCCTGCCGTCCTGCGTCCCCGTGCGGATCACGCTGTGGGTGTCACCGAGGCCGTGGGGGTCGCGGCCCGCTCGGCGAGACCTGGGAAGGGTACGCTCCCGCCGCGCCAGCGCACCGCCCGGACCGCCGCTTCGCGCAGCGCCTCGGTGGCCGTACCGCGCAGCCCGTCCGTCGAGGCCCGCACCAGGTCCGAGTAGACCCCGGCCACGCGGTCCTCCAGCTCCGCGGCGAGCCGTACGGCCGCGGTCGAGTCCGGCACCGGGAACGGCAGCGCGTACGCGGCGGACGCGGCCACGGGCTTGCCGCCCAGGTCCCGTACCTCGCGGACCAGTGCGTCCCGCCGGGCGCGGTGGGCGTCGTAGGCCGCCTTGGCCTCCGTGCGCCGGCCCTCGCGGATACGGCCGCCGACCACGCCGTAGCCGTACACCGCCGCGTGCTCGGCGGCCAGCGCCGCCTGCAGCGCGGTCAGTTCCGCGATCTTCTCCTCGCTCACTTGGCACCCTCCGTCAGCAGATACGCGTGCGCGGCGCCGGCGGCGGCCACCGAGGCCAGCAGCCGGGCCAGCTCACCGGGCAGGTCGAGCAGCGCCTTGGCCCGCCGGTCGGCGAGGGTCCGCTCGGCGGCGGCCAGCCCGGTCAGGGCGTCGCTCTCGGTCGCGGGCACGGCGGAAGCCGACGGCGAGGCAGTGGCCGTAGCGGACGTCGTGGCCGTAGGGCCACTGCTTCCGCCCCCGAAGGCCGTCGCATGCCGCACGACCTCCGCGCGGAGCGGGGTCAGGCGGTCCGTCAGTGTGGGGTGGGCGGCGATGACCGCGTCGTAGTGCCCGAGCAGGGTCTCGCTGTCGGTGGCCGCACGCGCGCGTGCGCGTTCGGCGGCCGACGGGCTGCCCGCGGTGTTCTCGGAGTCGTCCGCGTCGGTGGAGCAGCCCGCCAGAAGGGCGGCTCCGGCAGCCGAGGCGAGCAGGCTCCTTCTGCGCAGCCCCGGGAGGGTGCGCGGAGGTGGGGGGAACGGCACGGCAGATCGTCCTCGGGGGGCTCGTACGAACGAAAAGGCGGGCGAAAAGACGGGAGGGGCGGCATGCCCGTGATCACGGTACCCGCGCGCCTGCCCGACGGCAGTCACCGGCACCGGTCCGTCCGCAGGTGGACGGCAACACACCCTGGGACCGGATACCCTTTGACCAGACACGCGCCCTACCCACAACAGCACACGCGGCCGAGGAGTCACCCGGATGAGCACGACCCAGAGCGAGAGGCTGCGAGAACTGCTGGAACCGCTCGTCAGCTCCCAGGGACTCGATCTCGAAGAGGTCGAAGTGGACTCGGTCGGACGCAAGCGGGTGCTGCGCGTGGTCGTCGATTCCGACACGGGTGCCGATCTGGACCAGATCGCGGATGTGAGCCGCGCGCTCTCCGCGAAGCTCGACGAGACCGACGCGATGGGCGCGGGGGAGTACACCCTGGAAGTCGGGACTCCCGGTGCCGAGCGCGAGCTCACCGAGCACCGTCACTACGTACGTGCCACCGACCGGCTGGTGAAGTTCCAGCTGGCCGAGAGCGGCGAGCTGGTCGCCCGGATCATCGAGGTGGACGACGACGGCATCGACGTCGAGGTGCCCGGCGTGAAGGGGCGCAAGCCCACCGCCAGACGGCTCGCCCTCGCGGATGTCGTCAAGGCCCGCGTCCAGGTCGAGTTCAACCGCAAGAGCAAGAACGAAGAGCACGCAGAAGACACTGAGAACGAAGAGGAGGCGTAGCCGTGGACATCGACATGAGTGCCCTGCGGGGCTTGGTGCGGGAGAAGGAGATCTCCTTCAGCCTGTTGGTCGAGGCGATCGAGTCGGCCCTCCTCATCGCCTACCGCCGTACCGAGGGAAGCCGCCACCACGCGCGCGTGGAGCTCAACCGGGAGACCGGCCATGTGACGGTGTGGGCGAAGGAGGACCCCGAGGACCTGGAGGAGGGGCAGGAGCCGCGCGAGTTCGACGACACCCCGTCCGACTTCGGCCGTATCGCCGCCACCACCGCCAAGCAGGTCATCCTGCAGCGGCTGCGCGACGCCCAGGACGACGCGACGCTCGGCGAGTACGCGGGCCGCGAGGGCGACATCGTCACCGGCGTGGTCCAGCAGGGCCGCGACCCGAAGAACGTGCTCGTCGACATCGGCAAGCTGGAGGCCATCCTGCCGGTGCAGGAGCAGGTCCCCGGCGAGACGTACCCGCACGGCCTGCGCCTCCGGTCGTACGTCGTCCGGGTGGCGAAGGGTGTGCGCGGGCCGTCCGTGACGCTGTCCCGTACGCATCCCAATCTGGTGAAGAAGCTGTTCGCCATGGAGGTGCCGGAGATCGCCGACGGGTCGGTCGAGATCGCCGCCATCGCGCGCGAGGCCGGCCACCGCACGAAGATCGCCGTCCGCTCCACCCGCAGCGGCCTGAACGCCAAGGGCGCCTGCATCGGCCCCATGGGCGGCCGGGTGCGCGCGGTGATGGGCGAGCTGAACGGCGAGAAGATCGACATCGTCGACTGGTCGGACGACCCGGCCGACATGGTGGCCAACGCGCTGTCCCCGGCCCGGGTCTCCCGGGTCGAGGTGGTGGACCTCGCGGCCCGCTCCGCGCGCGTGACGGTGCCGGACTACCAGCTGTCGCTGGCGATCGGCAAGGAAGGGCAGAATGCCCGACTTGCGGCCCGGCTGACGGGCTGGCGGATCGACATCCGTCCGGACACCGAACAGCCGTCCGACCAGGGCGGGGAATAGATCTCGGCCGCGAGTGGCTGAGATCACGACAACAACCGTTCGATTCTTGCCCCAAAGGGGTGAGGTCGGTGCGGGGAGGTAGACTTAGCAGTGTCTGGCCGGACGCGAGCCCGCGCATGCCCTGAGCGCACCTGTGTGGGGTGCCGGGAGCGAGCGGCCAAGAAGGAACTGCTGCGCATCGTGGCGGTCGAGGGTGAATGCGTCCCCGATCATCGCGGTACGCTGCCCGGCCGGGGTGCGTATCTGCATCCCGCCCTGGTCTGTCTCGACCTGGCGGTACGCCGCCGGGCGTTCCCGCGGGCGCTGCGTGCCCAGGGATCGCTCGACACAAAGGCGTTGCGCCTCTACGTCGAGCAGGCAACACCGTAAGAGCGAGTCGTACGGAACCTCCGTGCGGCCCGGTATTCCGCGAGTTGGAAGTAGGTCGAGATTGCGATGAGCACTCGATGAGCACGCGATGAGTACGCCCATGAAGTAGCGACGGTCCGGACGCAACCCGGACCTAAAAGGAGCGAAGTGGCTAAGGTCCGGGTATACGAACTCGCCAAGGAGTTCGGGGTGGAGAGCAAGGTCGTCATGGCCAAGCTCCAAGAACTCGGTGAATTTGTCCGTTCGGCGTCCTCGACGATCGAGGCGCCCGTTGTACGCAAGCTGACAGACGCCCTCCAGCAGGGCAGCGGAGGCGGCAAGCCCGCCCCCGCTCGTAAGGCTGCCCCGGCACGTCCGGGCGCCCCCTCTCCGGCGCAGGGTGCCCGTCCGGGTCCTGCCGCCCCGCGTCCGCCGGCCCCGAAGCCGGTCGTCGCCGAGAGCGCCGCCGCGGCTCCCGCAGCCCCGGTCGCGCCCGCCGCACCGGCCTCCGTCGGTGGCTCCGGCCCCCGTCCGGGCCCGCGGCCCGCGCCGCGTCCGGCCCCGGCCTCGCCGGCGCCGACCACGCCCGAGTTCACCGCGCCTCCGGCGGCTCCCGCGGCTCCGGCCGCGCCTGCCTCCACCGGCGGTTCCGCTCCCCGTCCGGGCGCCCCGCGTCCGGCGAGCCAGGCTCCCCGTCCGGGCGGTGCCCGTCCGGCCGGTCCCGGTCAGGGCGGCCAGGGTCGTGGCGACCGTCCCGAGCGCAGTGACCGCGGCGACCGTCCCGGCGCACCGCGTCCGGCCGGTCAGGGCGCGCGTCCCGGTGCTCGTCCGGCCGGTCCCCGTCCGGGCAACAACCCGTTCACCTCCGGTGGTTCCACCGGCATGGCGCGCCCCGGTGCGCCCCGTCCCGGTGCCCCGCGTCCCGGCGGTCAGGACCGCCCGGGTGGTGCTCCCGGCGGCGCTCCGCGTCCGCAGGGTGCCGGTCAGGGCGGTCCCCGTCCCCAGGGTGCTGCGGGCGGTGCCCGTCCCGGCGCTCCCGGTGGCGCGCGTCCGTCTCCGGGCGGCATGCCCCGCCCGCAGGGCGGCGCTCCGCGTCCGGGCGGTGGCCCCGGTGGCAACCGTCCCAACCCCGGCATGATGCCGCAGCGTCCCGCCGCGGGCAGCAGCCCCCGTCCCGGTGGCGGCCCCGGTGGCCGTGGTCCCGGTGCCGGTGGCGGTCGTCCCGGCGGTCCCGGTGGCGGCGGCGGTCGTCCCGGTGGTGGCGGCGGCTTCGCCGGTCGTCCCGGTGGCGGCGGTGGCGGTTTCGCCGGTCGTCCCGCGGGTCCCGGTGGCGGTGGCGGCGGTTTCGCCGGCCGTCCGGGTGCTCCCGCCGGTGGCGGCGGTGGCCGTCCCGGCTTCGGTGGTCGTCCCGGTGGTCCCGGTGGCCGTGGTGGCACACAGGGCGCCTTCGGTCGTCCCGGTGGTCCCGCGCGTCGTGGTCGCAAGTCGAAGCGGCAGAGGCGCCAGGAGTACGAGGCCATGCAGGCCCCGTCGGTCGGCGGTGTGATGCTGCCTCGTGGCAACGGACAGTCCGTCCGTCTGTCGCGCGGTGCGTCCCTCACCGACTTCGCCGAGAAGATCAACGCCAACCCGGCGTCGCTCGTCGGCGTGATGATGAACCTCGGCGAGATGGTCACTGCCACGCAGTCCGTCTCCGACGAGACGCTGAAGCTCCTCGCGGACGAGATGAACTTCGTCCTCGAGATCGTCAGCCCCGAGGAGGAGGACCGCGAGCTGCTCGAGTCCTTCGACATCGAGTTCGGCGAGGACGAGGGTGGCGAGGAGTTCCTCGTCGCGCGTCCGCCGGTCGTGACCGTCATGGGTCACGTCGACCACGGTAAGACCCGACTGCTGGACACCATCCGCAAGACGAACGTCGTCGCGGGCGAGGCCGGCGGTATCACGCAGCACATCGGTGCGTACCAGGTCGCGACCGAGGTCAACGGCGAAGAGCGTCGCATCACCTTCATCGACACCCCGGGTCACGAGGCGTTCACCGCCATGCGTGCCCGTGGTGCCAAGTCGACCGACATCGCGATCCTCGTGGTGGCGGCCAACGACGGTGTGATGCCCCAGACGATCGAGGCGTTGAACCACGCCAAGGCGGCCGACGTGCCGATCGTGGTCGCGGTCAACAAGATCGACGTCGAGGGCGCCGACCCGACCAAGGTGCGCGGTCAGCTCACCGAGTTCGGTCTGGTGGCCGAGGAGTACGGCGGCGACACGATGTTCGTCGACATCTCCGCCAAGCAGGGTCTGAACATCGACGCCCTGCTCGAGGCCGTGGTCCTGACCGCGGACGCCTCGCTCGACCTGCGGGCCAACCCGGAGCAGGACGCGCAGGGCATCGCGATCGAGTCCCACCTCGACCGCGGCCGCGGCGCCGTCGCGACCGTCCTGGTCCAGCGAGGCACCCTGCGGGTCGGCGACACCATGGTGGTCGGCGACGCGTACGGCCGTGTCCGCGCGATGCTCGACGACAAGGGCGACAACGTGGAAGAGGCGGGTCCCTCGACCCCGGTCCTCGTCCTCGGACTCACCAACGTCCCGGGCGCCGGCGACAACTTCCTCGTCGTCGACGAGGACCGCACGGCACGTCAGATCGCCGAGAAGCGCGCGGCGCGCGAGCGCAACGCCAACTTCGCCCGGCGCGGAGTCCGGTTCTCCCTGGAGAACCTGGACGAGGCCCTCAAGGCCGGTCTGGTGCAGGAACTCAACCTCATCATCAAGGGCGACGCGTCCGGTTCGGTGGAGGCTCTCGAGTCCTCGCTGCTCCAGCTCGACGTCGGCGAAGAGGTCGACATCCGCGTCCTGCACCGCGGCGTGGGTGCGGTCACCGAGTCGGACATCGACCTGGCGACCGGCTCCGACGCGATCGTCATCGGCTTCAACGTCCGCGCTGCGGGCCGCGCGGCGCAGATGGCGGAGCGCGAGGGCGTCGACGTCCGGTACTACTCGGTGATCTACCAGGCCATCGAGGAGATCGAGGCGGCCCTGAAGGGCATGCTCAAGCCGGAGTACGAGGAGGTCGAGCTCGGCACGGCGGAGATCCGCGAGGTCTTCAAGTCGTCCAAGCTGGGCAACATCGCCGGTGTCCTGGTCCGCTCCGGAGAGGTCAAGCGCAACACCAAGGCGCGCCTCGTCCGCGACGGCAAGGTCATCGCCGAGAGCCTCAACATCTCCGGTCTGCGTCGCTTCAAGGACGACGTCACCGAGATCCGCGAAGGGTTCGAGGGCGGTATCAACCTCGGCAACTTCAACGACATCAAGGTCGACGACGTCATCGCGACGTACGAGATGCGCGAGAAGCCTCGCGGCTGATCGTCACAGCACGCGATCGGGGCCGGTCGGCGGGAGCAGAATTTCCGTCGATCGGCCCCGGCCGTTGCGTGTACGGTTCCTGTATCGGCGTCCGAGACCGGCGCCCATACCCCGAACCGGCGGGACATCCGGACACACATGTATGTGGGGACTCTGTCCTTCGATCTGCTCCTCGGCGACGTCCACTCGCTGAAGGAGAAACGCTCTCTCGTCCGTCCGATCGTGGCCGAACTCCAGCGCAAGTACGCGGTGAGCGCGGCCGAGACGGGCAGTCAGGACCTCCATCGCAGGGCCGAGATCGGGCTCGCGGTGGTCTCCGGGGACACGGGACACCTCACCGACGTACTGGACCGCTGCGAGCGACTCGTCGCCGCGCGGCCCGAGGTGGAACTGCTCTCCGTTCGACGCAGACTCCACAGCGACGAAGACTGAAGCCAGACGAAGACCGAAGCCGGACGAAGACCGAAGCAAGCAGCAAGACGTAGTTGCAGCAAGACGTAGTTACTAAGGAGACGGACCAGTGGCCGACAACGCGCGTGCCAAGAGGCTGGCGGACCTCATCCGAGAGGTGGTGGCCCAGAAGCTGCAGCGCGGCATCAAGGACCCCCGGCTCGGCACCCACGTCACCATCACGGACACCCGCGTCACGGGCGACCTGCGGGAGGCGACCGTCTTCTACACGGTCTACGGCGACGACGAGGTGCGGGCCGAGGCGGCCGCCGGTCTGGAGAGCGCCAGGGGCGTCCTGCGCTCCGCCGTCGGCGCGGCGGCCGGCGTGAAGTTCACGCCGACCCTCACCTTCGTCGCGGACGCCCTCCCGGACACCGCCAAGACCATCGAGGACCTCCTCGACAAGGCCCGGCAGTCCGACGAGAAGGTCCGCGAGGTCTCGGCGGGCGCCGCCTACGCCGGTGACGCGGACCCGTACAAGAAGCCCGGCGAGGACGACGAGGACGACGCCTCCGAATGACCGAGAAAACCCCGACGCCCGACGGCCTTGTCATCGTGGACAAGCCGTCGGGCTTCACCTCTCACGACGTGGTCGCCAAGATGCGCGGCATCGCCCGCACCCGCCGCGTGGGCCACGCGGGCACCCTCGACCCCATGGCGACGGGCGTGCTCGTCCTCGGAGTCGAGAAGGCGACAAAGCTCCTCGGCCATCTCGCGCTGACGGAGAAGGAGTACCTGGGCACGATCCGCCTGGGCCAGAGCACCCTGACCGACGACGCCGAGGGCGAGATCACGGGGTCGGTCGACGCCTCGAAGGTCACCCGGGACGCCGTCGACGCCGGGATCGCCAAGCTCAGCGGCGCGATCATGCAGGTCCCCTCCAAGGTCAGCGCCATCAAGATCAACGGCGTGCGCTCGTACAAACGGGCCCGCGACGGCGAGGACTTCGAGATCCCCGCCCGCCCCGTCACCATCTCCTCCTTCGCGGTCTACGACGTCCGGGACGCCGTAGCCGAGGACGGCACCCCCGTCCTGGACCTGGTGGTCTCGGTGGTCTGCTCGTCCGGCACCTACATCCGGGCGCTCGCCCGCGACCTGGGCGCGGACCTCGGCGTGGGCGGCCATCTGACCGCCCTGCGCCGCACCCGCGTCGGCCCGTACAAGCTGGACGCGGCCAGGACCCTGGACCAGCTCCAGGAGGAGCTGACGGTGATGCCGATCGCCGAGGCCGCGGAAGCCGCGTTCCCGCGCTGGTCCGTGGACTCCCGGCGGGCGAAGCTCCTGCTCAACGGAGTCCGTCTGGAGATCCCCGAGGAGTACACGGGCGTCGGCGCGGTCGGCGTCTTCGACCCCGAGGGCCGTTTCCTGGCCCTGGTCGAGGAACAGAAGGGCAAGGCCAAGAGCCTCGCGGTCTTCGCCTGAGTGACACCCCCGGAGACTTCTCCGGGGGTCCAACTCCCGCCCGTGGAGCGGCGGTCACGGGGTCCACGTTCCCGCCGCTCCACGGTCCCCCCTCGGTTCCCCCACCCCTAGGGTGTATCCAACCCTCCGCGTCTATTCACCCACCTGGGCAGGCGCTCGGAGTGAACCGAGGGAGCGGAAGGGGGCGCGTTCACCACGCGATCTGTCCCGCCGATCACGCCACGCCTACCGTCGAACACAGGGCATGGGTACGGCGGGGAGGTTCGACCATGGCGGGACGTGGCCCGCGGACGGGCGCCGGCCGTCGTACGCGGGAAGACACACGAGAAGGTACGCGGGCAGAACGGTCAACGCAGGTCGCCGCACCCGCTGTTGGCGACGCGACCGGCGCGGCGCCTGCTGCCGGTGACGGCGCCTGCGCTGCGCCCTCTGCCGGCGACGGGTCCCTGGTGCGCATCCGTGACCTGGCCGGGCGCCCGCGCGGCACCGGGTTCGTCGCCGATCACCACGGCACGGTGATCACCAGCCACGAGGCGGTCGACGGACTGCCCCGCCTGGTGCTACACGCCGCCGGCGACCGCACCTGCCTGGTGACCGCCGACGCGGTGACTCCACTGCCCGCCCTGGACCTGGCCCTCGTCCGCACCGAGGGCTTGGGCGTCGACCCCCTCCCCGTCACCGTCCGGAACCGTGTCGAGACCGGCACATACGTACGCATCGCCGCGGGCTGCTGGCGCGAGGCCCGTGTCCTGGGCGCGACCTCCGTGACCTACACGGCCACCGACCGTTTCCATCTCCTCGACGACGCCCTGGAGTTGGCGATCGGCACGGCGGGCCGGGACGCGCTGCGGCTGGGCGGGGGAGCGGCCGGCGGCCCGGTCCTCGACGCGGTGACCGGAGCGGTGGTCGGCGTCCTCGGCACGGCGCTGCAGTCCGGGCAACGGGACACGGGGTTCGCGGTGCCCCTACGCCAAGTCCGGGATGTCTGGCCCCCGTTGGGTGAACTCCTCGCCCGCAACGCGGCGACCGTGCCCGCGTACGGCGCCGACCTCAATCTGGCGGGAGTGCTGGAGCTGACGGCCACCTCGGTGGGGTCGGACGGACCGCCGGGGGCGCTCGCGGGGTTCGTCGGCCCCAGCCGTGACGCCGACGGCTCGTGCGTGGTGGAGCCCGTCGAACGCCCCTCGGTGGCACGGGAGTTCACCGAGTTCACTGCGAGCTCGGCCGCCGTACTCGGCCTCGTCGGGTCCCCGGGCAGTGGCCGTACGACCGAACTCGCGGCGCTCGCCGCGCGGCGCAACGGGGGTGCGGAACCGGCGCCCACGCTGTGGTTGCGCGGCGCCGATCTGCGGGACGGTGACATGTCGGTGGCGGACGCGGTGCGCAGGACGGTGGAGCGGGCGGCACGCATCGTCGCGGCGTCGGTCTCGCTGCCGGGAGCCTCCGGAGACCTCGGTGACGTGAGCCCCGAGCGACTGGCGCGGGTGGCGTGCGACGCCGGGCGGCCGTTGCTGCTGCTGCTCGACGGGCCGGAGGAGATGCCGCCGGTGCTGGCGCATCGGCTGGGTGAGTGGACTCGGGGGACGGGGGAGTGGTTGCGGGAGAGTGGGGCGCGGTTGGTGGTGGGGTGTCGGGCGGAGTACTGGGAAGGGGCGGGGTTTCCGAGGGAGTTGCTGTATGGCGGGGTTCCTTCTGGGGGGCTTGCGGCTGAGGAGGCAGGTCCGGATTGCTCTGCGGTGCCTGCGGCTGGAGAGGCTGGTCGGGGTCAATTCGGGGTGCCTGCGGCTGACGGTGGCGGTCTGGGTTGCTTTGGGGCGGCTGCGGCTGCGGCTGCAGGGGCTGGGCACGGTCAATTCAGGGTGCCTGCGGCTGACGGTGCCGGTCCGGCATTCTTCGGGGCTCCCGCACCCAACGCGGCCGGTCCGGCTTGCTCTGGGGCGCCCGCGCCTATCGACGCCGGTCCGCATCATTCAGCCCGTCCGGCGTTTGAGGACGAGGCCCCTTCAGGGCCGAAGCGGGGGTCTGGGGGCGCAGCCCCCAGGACGGTGCCCCCGGCATGCGTCCACCTCGGAGACCTGCGGCCCGACGAAGCCCGCCGAGCCCGCGCAGCGTACGGCGTTCCGGAGAGCGCCCTCGCCGACCCCGACGCCCGGCACCCCCTCACCCTCCGGCTCCTCTCCGACGTGCTCGCCGCGCTGCCGCCGCCCGCCGCACAGGGTGTCCAACTCGACCGTGACGATGTGTTCTCCGCCTACCTCGACCTCATGTGCCTCCGGATCGCCGTCCGCCTCGCCGCCGAGAACGGGCTGCGCGGCACCGCCGTACAGCGGCTCGCGGCGAAGGTGTCCGGGCAGGTGCACGAGGCGGCGCGGCGCAGTCTCGGGCCGGGGCAGGGGGAGTTGGACAGGGAGTCGTTCGAGGCGGTGTTCCCGTGGGGACCCGCACCGGCACGGCTCGGCGGTGGTACCGGGTGGGCGTCCGCCGTCCTCACCGAGGGACTCCTCGTGCCGGCCGGCAACGGATACCGCTTCGCCCACGAGGAGTTGGCCGACTGGATCCAGGGCATGCACCTCGACCTGGACGAGGCCCTGCGAGCGCTGGTGCACCGGTCCAGGACTCCAGGGGCCGGACATCCGCTCCCCGTACCGCACCACCGCATCGGCCCCGTCGTACAGGCGCTGCTGCTCCTCGCCCGGCAGCACGGCACCCGCCAACTGGCCGCGCGGCTGGAGGAGTTGGCGGAGGCTCTGAACGCCGACCCGCACTCATGGTGGGCGGCGCGGCTGCTGGCCGGGGTGCTGCTGCGGGTACCGGACGCGACGCCGTACCGCGGGGCGCTGCGGCTGCTCGCCGACCAGTTGGTGGCGCGGCGGGAGCAACAGGGCGGCGTACCAAGGGAGTTCGCACCGGAGTTCTGGTCCGCGCTGCACATCCAGGAGGCGGAGCGGTTCGCGTTGCTGCGGCGGCTCGTGCTCGCCGACGGTGCTCCGCAGGGCGGGACGATCGGGGCCCGATTCCTGGACACCGCCGCCGAGTTGCTCGTCGCCGACCCCACCGCCGTACAGCCGTTGCTGACGCGGTGGTTCGACGACGAGCGGCCGTTGCCCGCGACGCCGGACGCGACCGTGGCGACGGCCGCGCAGGCGCTGCTGCACACGCATCGGCGGCGGGCGTTGGACGATCTGACGGAGGTGCTCGTCGGCTGTGCGCACGGGCGGGCCGACGAACTCCTCGCCGTACTGGCCGAGGAGGAGCCGTCGGCCGTGTGCCGGGCCGTGGACCGGTGGGCGCACGACGAGCGGCCGGCCCGGCGGGTGGCGGCGGTGGCGTACGGACTGCGCACCGCCCCGCACGTACGGACCGAGGCCGACCGTGAACTCCTGCGCTACGCCGCCCAGTTCCTCCTCGCCCGCCCCGCCGACTCCACGCTGCACGGCGGCGCGCTCGCCCTCCTCGTCCGCGATCCGCACACCCGCGCCCGCCATCTCCCGCAGGCGCTACGGCACTTCGCGTCCGGCGACCCGCAGTTCCCGCCGAGCGCGCTGGCCGCCGCGCTGACCACCCACCCCGAACCGGTCCTCGACGCCTTCCGCGCCCGCCTGCACGGACCGCACGCGGGCGAGGCGATCCGCACCCTCGCCGACGTCACCACCCCCGCTCTCGCCCGCCGGGCCGCAGCCCTGGTGCGCGAGACCGTCGTACGGTGGCCGGAGACGGCCGCGCATCTCGGTGTCTACGTCGACCGGCGCCTCGACCACGGCCCCACCGCCCGGGCCGTCCTCCACCCCCTGGTCACCGGCCTCCTCGACGGCGGCCCGGAACCGGTCCGGACGGCCCTCGCGGGCGTGCTCGCCGCACCCGGCACTCCCGCCTCCCGCCCGCTGCGCCGCGAACTCCTGGAGTTCCTGCTCGCGCACGAGCACGACCCCGCCGTACTGGACGCACTGCTGCACGCGGCGGCGCAGCGCGACGACGACCAGATCCGCGACCTCGTCCATCGCACCGGCCGGCTGCTGGTCCGCACCCCCGCCGGCGCGACCCGCTTCGACCGCGGCCTCGTCGACCTGGGCCGCCACGTCCCCGGCTTCGCCATCCTGATGGCCCGCTGGCTGGCGGACACCCCGGAGGACTGGGCGGCGGTGGTCGGACCCAGCACGCGGCGCATGATCGAGAACCTGGCGGGGGTGGGGGTTCCCGCATAGCGGCCCTGGCACGTGCGCCCGGTCACAGCCTCCATGCCGATGCGGGGCGGAGGCCCCCGGCATGGCACCCTTAGACCTGCGTAAGAGGTCAATGACACAGGTCTACATACGGACACGGGTTCGATGAGGAGCGGTCACAGTGCAGCGCTGGCGTGGCTTGGAGGACATCCCTGAGGACTGGGGGCGCAGTGTCGTCACCATCGGTTCTTATGACGGGGTCCACCGCGGGCACCAGCTGATCATCCGGCACGCCGTGGAACGCGCGCGTGAGCTGGGCGTTCCCTCGGTCGTCGTCACCTTCGACCCGCACCCCAGCGAGGTCGTGCGCCCCGGCAGCCACCCCCCGCTGCTGGCCCCGCACCACCGCCGTGCCGAGTTGATGGCCGAGCTGGGGGTGGACGCGGCGCTGATCCTGCCCTTCACCAAGGAGTTCTCGAAGCTTTCCCCGGCCGACTTCGTGGTCAAGGTCCTGGTGGACAAGCTGCACGCGAAAGCGGTCGTCGAGGGCCCCAACTTCCGCTTCGGCCACAAGGCCGCGGGCAATGTGGCCTTCTTGATCGAGCAGGGCAGGACATACGACTTCGAGGTAGAGGTGGTGGATCTTTACGTGAGCGGTGCGGCGGGCGGCGGCGAGCCCTTCTCCTCCACACTGACCAGGCGGCTGGTCGCCGAGGGCGACGTCGAGGGCGCCCGCGAGATTCTCGGCCGCCCGCACCGGGTGGAGGGTGTCGTGGTGCGCGGCGCCCAGCGCGGTCGCGAGATGGGCTTCCCGACGGCCAACGTCGAGACCCTGCCCCATACGGCGATCCCGGCGGACGGCGTCTACGCCGGTTACCTCCACGTCGAGGGAGAGGCCATGCCGGCCGCGATCTCCGTCGGCACGAACCCGCAGTTCGACGGCACCGAGCGCACGGTCGAGGCGTACGCCATCGACCGCGTCGGCCTCGACCTGTACGGCCTGCATGTCGCCGTCGACTTCCTCGCGTTCGTGCGCGGCCAGGCGAAGTTCGAATCGCTGGAGGGCCTGCTGGAGCAGATCGCGCAGGACGTGAAGCGCTGCCGGGAACTGATCTCGGCGGACGCGGGAGACGCGGGCGACGCGGGGTAACTGGTCTCGTTCTCGTTTTTGTTTCTACGACGCCGAAGGGCGGCCGGTACCCACAGGTACCGGCCGCCCTTCGCGTGTGCCTGAGCCCGCTTACTGCTGCGGGGGTGCGGGCGGATAGGGAGGGGGAGTCCGGCCGTCGTCGGGCTGGGCGTAGCCGGGGTGTTGCGGGTACGGCTGCTGCTGCGGGGGGTAGGGCTGCTGGCCGTACGGCTGGCCGGGCTGGCTCGGCGGATACGGCTGGTTGGGCGCGGGCTGGCCGGGAGGCGGGCCCGTATACGGCTGCTGGCCGGCGGGGTACTGCTGCTGTCCCGGGTAACCCTGCTGTCCGGGGTACCCCTGCTGGCCAGGCATCGGCGGGGCCGCCACCGGCGGGGGGTTGCCGTCGCTCGTCCACAGGCCGTGCATCTGCTGGTGCCGTACGAAGTCCTCGGCGACCAGCGCCGCCAGGTTGAAGTACGACTCCCGCACCTTCGGCCGCATCATGTCGAGGTCGACCTCGGCGCCGGCGGCGAGATGCTCGTCGAAGGGCACGACCACGACACCCCGGCAGCGCGTCTCGAAGTGGCTGACGATGTCCTCCACCTTGATCATCTTTCCGGTCTCGCGCACCCCCGAGATGACCGTGAGCGAGCGCGAGACGAGATCCGCGTACCCGTGCGCCGACAGCCAGTCCAGTGTCGTACTCGCACTGCTCGCACCGTCCACGGACGGCGTCGAGATGATGATGAGCTGGTCGGCGAGGTCGAGCACACCGCGCATGGCGCTGTAGAGCAGACCGGTACCGGAGTCGGTGAGGATGATCGGGTACTGCTTGCCGAGGACGTCGAGCGCGCGCCGGTAGTCCTCGTCGTTGAAGGTGGTGGAGACGGCCGGGTCGACGTCGTTGGCGATGATCTCCAGGCCGGAGGCCGCCTGGGAGGTGAACCGGCGGATGTCCATGTACGAGTTGAGGTACGGGATCGCCTGGACCAGGTCGCGGATGGTGGCGCCGGTCTCGCGGCGCACACGGCGGCCGAGGGTGCCGGCGTCCGGGTTGGCGTCGATCGCGAGGATCTTGTCCTGGCGCTCGGTGGCGAGCGTGGAGCCGAGCGCGGTGGTGGTCGTGGTCTTGCCGACACCGCCCTTGAGGCTGATGACCGCGATCCGGTAGCAGGACAGCACCGGCGTCCGGATCAGCTCCAACTTCCGCTGCCGCTCGGCCTCTTCCTTCTTCCCGCCGAGCTTGAACCGCGAGGACGCGGCACCCGGCCGCCCGCTCTTCGCCTTCTGCTTCTTGTTGTTGAGCAGCCGGTCCGACGACAGCTCCACGGCAGCGGTGTAACCCAGTGGCGCGGCACCGGGGTTGATCGGCGCGCGCTGGTCGTGCTGCATGGGCTGCGGCCAGGCGGCGCCGGTGCGGGGGTCGATCGGGGGCTGGGGGTGGGGCTGTTGAGGGTGCGACTGGGACTGAGGGTGAGGCTGCGGTTGGGGGGTCTGCGGGGGGTGACCGGGGTAGCCGGGAGCGCCGGGGTGCTGGGCCTGCGCGGGGATGCCGGGCACGTCGGCCTGGGGAGCGGGGGCGGGCGGGAAGCCGTAGCCGCTCTGTGGGTCGGGTGCTGCGGGCGTGGGTTGGGCTTGAGGCGTCCCGGGCCCGGCCTGTCCCTGTTGCGGCGTCGCCAGGGGGAAGCCGTAGCCGCCGCCCTGCTGGTGCGGCGGGGCGGGGTTGGGCTGGGCCTGTTGTGCGGGCTGCGAGGGGAAGCCGTAGCCGCCCTGCTGGTTGGGAGGCGCGGGGTTGGGCTGGCCCTGTTGCGCGGGTGCGGGCGGGAAGCCATAACTACCTTGCTGGTCGGCCGTGTTGGGGGTGGGCCGGCCCTGCTGAGGCGGGGGCGGGGGGAAGCCGTAGCCACCCTGTTCGTTCGGTGCGCCTGGGGTGGGCTGGGCCTGCTGTGCCGGTGGGAAGCCGTAGCCGTCCTGGGGGTTCGGGGTGGGCGGTGCGTTCCAGGCGGCCGCCGGGGCGGGCTGCGGGGCCTGCGGCTGGAACGCGGGTTGCTGCTGGGGCGGCAACGGCGGCTGGGCCGGGGGTGCGACGGGCTGCTGCGGCACGGGTGGCATGGGCGGCTGAGGTGCTGCCATATCCGCCGCCGGCTGCGGCTGAGCTTGGGGCTGTTGCTGTTGCTGGGGCTGCGCGGGCCACTGGTCGGCCGGGGCTGGGGCGGCGGGCTGGTAGGAGGGCGGCAGGGGCGGGACCCCGGTCGGCGGGGTCGGCGGGCGGGACCAGGCCGGCGGAAGGTCCGGTACGTCAACGGCGGCATCCGTGGACGGAGCGGCTCCCTGGGGGGAGTCGGCCTCCGGCGCGGACGTGGGCGTCGTAGCGTCGGCGTTGTTCGACTCGTCGTCCGGGGCGTCGGCCGAGTCGGCGGGGTCTGCGGCAGGCGCCGGCGCGGAGGCTTCGGCACCGCTGTCGTCGCCGGTGGGCTCCGCGCTGTCCTCGTCCTGCGCGCTCACCTCGGCGGCGTCGGTGCCCTGGGTGCCCTCGGGGTCACCGTCCTCCGGCACTCCACCGTCGGGCGGAAGCACCTCACCGGCCGCCTCGCCCGCCAACTCCTGTTCCCCGGGACCCGATTCCGCACTTTCGGCACCTTCTACGATGCCCTCGGCGGGAGTCGGCTCCGGTGCGGCCGGAATCTCGGCGGGCTCCGACACCGCTTCCGGCACCGCAGCCCCCTCCGCGATCTCCCGCTTCAGCGCGCCGGAGGAGATCCGCATGGTCGCGCCGCCGACGAGGTCGCCGTGGTCGGAGTCCTCGTCGTCGTCCTCCTCGTCGGGGAGCGCGGGAGCCCAGCCGGTCGGGAAACCGGCGTTCGCAGGCGGGGCCGGCACCGAGAACGGGAGGCCGATCGGGGGCGCCGGAGGCGGCGGTGTGGCCGTACTGCCCGGCGGAGTCGGTGTCGGCGAGGCCTGTGCGGACGCGCCCGACGAGTTCTGCGTGTACCAGGCGGGCGGTGCGTAGTCGATCGTGAACTCGCCCGTCATCTCGATGGCGGACTCGTCGTCGGGCTGGTCATCGCCGGGTGTGGCCCAGCCCCCGCGGATCCCGTCCCGATCGCTGCTCACAATTCCTCCTGGTGTGGTCGAGCACCCTCGTGCCGTGCTGGGGCGACCGTTCGCACCATCCGATGCGCCGGGTTGTCCCCCTGGGGCCCCTGGGCGACGCACCATCCGCTCGCGGATACTCGTGACGTGCCCAGTCCCAGCCTAATCACGAAAACCGTGGACTCGGCAGGCCTGCCCGCCCCTTCGTGCACCACCGCACAACCGAGACCGGCGATAGCGGACCAAATCCCCCTGGGGATTGGCCGAATGGGATATTTGGGGCGCCGGTTTCCGTGCGGTCAGTCCATGCGGCGGGCCACGCCCAGCAGACCGACCTCCGCGTCCGTCGGCTGGGTCATCACGTACTGCCGGTCCCGCTCCGTGCACCACAGCGTGACACCGTCGGGCAGCGTCGGCAGGGTGTCGAGGTCGGCGCGCGGCAGGCCGATCACGCGCCCGATCTCCGCCGCCTCGTCCGGCGACACCCGCTGCACGCCGACCAGCCGCGCCTGACGCATCAACCGCGGTGCGACCGGGCTGAGATACGGCAGCAGCGTGAGCACGGACTGCCAGGGCGCCGACGTCACCCGCCCGCGCGGCGGCCGCATACCGCAATCCCGCACCACCAGCACCGGCGTACCGGCGGAGGCGCCCTGCGGGGGGACCCGGCCGACGTCGTACACCGCGAGGCCGTTCTGTCCGCCGCCCATCGCGTGCACCATCTGCATCCAGGCCTGCGGCCGCCCCGTCTCCACGGCGACGCGCGCGCCCGTGGCCGCCGCGCGCAGCGCCAGCACCTGCGCCGTCCACAGGCCGCTGATCAGCAGGATGTCGTACGGCGTCGGGCGGTTGACCCCGAGCACGGCCGGTTGGCCCTCGGGGTCTATGCCGACGACCACGCCGTCGTCCCCGATGGGCAGCGACAGCGCCTCCACCTGGTCGACGGGCAGTGCGTGCCGGGGATGGCGGGGGCCGAGCAGGCCGAAGCCGGCGCGGAGCCGGGAGGAGATGCTGACGGCCTGCGTGCCCTGAGGCTCCGTGGGTGTCATGGTCATCAGCGGGCACCTCCGAGGGGCAACGTGGCGAGAACGCCGGGGAGTTGTTCACGGTCCAGGCGGGCGAGGCCGGTGCGCTCACGCCGTGCCGCCTGCTCCAACTCGCGCCGGGCGTCGGTCAGTTCCTGGTTGCTGCGGCCGGTGATCCGCAGGTGCCCGGTGAGTGCCACATCCTGCCGCTCACCGCGGGCCAGCGTCAGACTGAAGGTCGTCGCCAGCGCGGGCACCGCCGTCAGTCGCGCCACCAGCTGCGCCAACGAGGTTCCGTTGTCGCCGAGTTGGGGCCAGCGGCGCACCCAGTAGGTGGTGTGCCGGCGGTTGTCGCAGCGCCAACTGCGGCTGGACTCCTCGGTCCGCCGCTGCGGCGCCTCGCTCCGCCCGGCCTGCGCGGTCACCATCGGGTTGGCGCAGGCGGAGGTGGCGATCGCGGCCGTCAACTCCTCCTCCGAGAGCACGTTGGCCCGCAGACCGGCACCGGACAGCCGGCTCGACAGGTGCTCCGCCGACCGCGCCAGACACTTCTGCGCGCCGACAAGACCGCCTCCGCGCGCGGCCACCGCTTCGGGGCACAGCTCGGGGTCGAGCTTCAGCGCGATCCAGGTGATGCGCACCGCGGGGGAGCCCGTCTGGGCCTGCAGCGGCGCGTAGTTGCTCACCACGACCGACTGCTGCGGCAGGTGCAGCGCGGGCGCGGGCTGCGTGTGCACCACGATCTGCGCCGACTCGAGACGGATTCCGTCGACGTCGAGGGTGTCCCGTACGAGGCCCACGGGCAACGGTCTGCGACCGCGCTCGGCACGCAACGCGCCCGCGTCCGACTCCACTTGGAGGACCGCGGTGAGGAAGTCGCCGTCGCCGACCATCCCGACCGGCCGCCGGTCGCGGTCGTCGCCGCGGTGGTAGCTGTACGTCCGCAGGTTCGGGTCGCACTCCACGGCGGGCGCGAGACCGGCGTCGGTCCCCGGGGGCACCGGGGTGCTCGCGGCCCGCCGGACCCGGGACCGCAGCGCCAGCAGCGTGCCCAGCCACTCCGGCAGGGAGCGCCCCCGGCGTCGTACGACAGCGAGGACCACGAGAAGCGCGGCGAGCACGCCCGCCGGCACGAGCGCCATCGGGCCGACGAGCCAGCCGGACACCACGAGGGCGGCGGCGAGCTCCAGCAGCACCAGCCGCTGCGTAGTGAACGAACCCCCGCGCCCCGAGCGCGACTTCAGATGCGGCGTGAAGGACCCCGATCCCGATCCGGAACCCGATCCGGATCCGGACATCGAACCCGATCCGGAACCCGGCATGGAACCTGATCCGGATCCCGATTGCGATCGCGACCGGTTCCGCGTTGCGGAAGCCATCACTCCAAACCCCCCGAACTCTCCCGAACTTCCCTGCGCTCCGGTCCCCTCAAGGCCAGAGCACCCTACCCGTGACACAAGCACACCCACGCAACAGGCATAGTAGGGGGCGGGTCTGACACCTGAGGTATCAGAGGCAATCGGGGGCTGTGGACGTATCTCCACAGGTCCTCCACGGCTCCGCACGGGGAGAGAGCGGACACAGATGGCATCACGGCGCGACGAACTCAACGCCTACACCTTCGCGAAGCGCCGCACGCTGGCGTCCTTCCTGCAGCCGTCGCCGACGGGCTCGGAAGAAGGTGCGCCGAAACCGCTGAGCGCGCTGGTGCCCGGAATCGTCGTCGGCGTGGTGATCCTCGCGGTGTTCGGCGGTATCGGCATGTTCAAGCCGACGGCTCCCCAGGGCTGGTCCGACGTCGAGTCGCACGTCATCGTGGCCAGCAAGTCGACCACGCGGTACGTGGTGCTGAAGACCGGCAAGGAGGCCCAGCTCCACCCGGTCCTCAACATGGCCTCCGCCAAGCTCCTCCTGGACCCCGGCAAGGACAGCGTGATCACCGTCGACGAGGACGTCCTCGACGGCGGCAAGCTCCCGCACGGCGCCACCATCGGCATCCCGTACGCCCCCGACCGCCTGCCCTCCCCCGACGAGGCCGAGGCGGCGAAGCGCTGGGCGGTCTGCGAGAGCCCCTCCGCAGGCGGCCGTTCCATCCAGAAGGCCGCGTTCGTGTTGGCCAAGAAGGACTGGTCGAAGACCGAGGGCGGCGGCAAGCTCTCCGGCGGCGACCTCATGTACGTCGTCGCCCCGGACGGCAAGACCCGGTATGTCGTCGACGCCAAGGGCACCGCCTACCCGCTGGCCGACCCCTCCGACAAGGAACTCCTCAAGGCCCTCGACACCCAGGGCCGCGCCCCGCAACGCGTCTCCCAGGAGTGGCTCGACACCCTCCACAAGGGCGACGCGATCGAGATCCCGAAGATCACCGGGACCCCTGGCACGAAGGCGAACGCCTTCGCCGCGGCGGAACTGCGGCCGTACGACAAGGTCGGTGAGGTCATCAAGGCCAACGACGGTCAGGCGCTGAAGTACTACGTGGTGCTGCCCGGCAAGGTCGCCCGCATCACGGAGTTCGTCGCCACGCTGCTGCTCAACAGCGGTGACCTCGTCCCGGCCGGACAGACGGGCGAGGCGCAGCCGGTCAGCCCGGGCGCGGTCGCCGACAGCACGACGTTCGAGGCCGACAAGAACTGGCCGACGTACATGCCGAAGACGGTCAACGACGGCACCAGCGCCACCGGCGGCCGCAACACGGTCTGCAATGTGCTGCGTTCGGTGGGCAGCGGCAACAGGACGACACTCTCCACCTGGGTGGGCACCACCTTCCCCGCCTCCCTCCCCACCGGCTCCTCCAGCGCGTACGTCACCGCCGGCTCCGGTCAGCTCTACCGCCAGGTCATGGGCACCGAGGAGGACGCGGGCCCGGTCTTCCTGGTCACCGACACGGGCCTGCGCTACGCCCTGCAGTCCAACAGCGACAGCACCACCGACGACAGCGGCATCGGTACGACGGCCAAGCAGCGCAAGGAAGAACTGAACGAGGCCAAGATCGCCCAGACCCGCCTCGGCTACGAGAAGGTCACCCCCGCCCGCGTCCCCGCCGAGTGGTCGACGTTCCTGCCGACGGGCCCACGCCTGTCGGAGGCGGCGGCACGGCAGCCGCAGGGTTCGTAGCGCGACGGGGGAGGACACCAACTCATGCTGATCACAGGGATGTTGAGGACCGGTACTGGTACCGGTACCCGTGGGCCGGCCCGCGCGGCGACTGGGCTGGCGACGGTCACGCTCACGGTGACGAGTGCGATGCTGGCCGTACCACTGTCGTTGTCCCTGGTGACCCCGGCGTGGGCGGACGACGGCCAGTGCACGTTCCCGTCGACCCTCTACGCGGGCCGCCCCTGGGCGCTGCAACGGGTCAACCTGGACGAGTTGTGGGCCCAGTCCACCGGCAAGGGCGTCAAGGTGGCCGTCATCGACACCGGGGTGGACGTCAAGAACCCGCAGTTGACGAAGGCGGTGGACGCGTCGGCGGGAGAGAACCTCCTGCCACCCAAGAACTCCAAAGGCGAGACGATCGACCGCGGCAACAACCAAGGCACCACCGACACGGTCGGCCACGGCACGCGCGTGGCGGGCATCATCGCGGCGCGCCCCGCCAAGGGGACGGGTTTCGTGGGCCTGGCACCCGACGCGACGATCATCCCGATCAAGCAGAACGACGCGGAGGGCGACGGCACGGCCGAGACCCTGGCGACGGCGATCCGTCACGCGGTCGACAAGGGCGCCGGCGTCATCAACATCTCCCAGGACACGGCGAACGCGGTGGCACCGGCCGACAGCCTCCAACAGGCCGTGGACTACGCCCTGTCCAGGAAAGTCGTGGTCGTCGCCTCGGCCGGCAACGACGGCCTCGGCGGCAACGTCCAGATCACCTATCCGGCCTCGTACCAGGGCGTCCTCGCCGTAGCGGCCTCCGACCGCAACAACGAACGCGCCTCCTTCTCCCAGTCCGGCGAGTTCGTCGGCGTGGCCGCCCCCGGCGTCGACATGATCTCCACGGTCCCGGGCAAGGGCCACTGCTCCGACAACGGTACGAGCTTCTCGGCGCCGTATGTCGCGGGCGTGGCGGCCCTGTTGAAGGCCAAGTACCCCCAGTGGACGGCCCAGCAGATCGTCGCCCAGATCGAACAGACCGCGGAACGCACGATCTCCGGCCACGACCGCCTCGTCGGCTGGGGCGTCGTCGACCCGGTCAAGGCCCTCACGGACGTCGACCCGGAACACCCCGTGGAAACCCCCAAGCCCGAGGGCGGCGTCGCGAAGGGCGAGGCGCCATCAGTGGCCCCCCTCCACTTCGGCGAAACGGCGGACGAACGGAACACGCGGCTGGGGACGTACGTGGTGGTGGGTGGGCTGGTTGTGGTGGCGGGGCTTGGGGGGAGCGCGGTGGCGGTGCGGGATGCGCGTCGGCGGAGGGGGCGGGTGACGGGTGCTGGTGGGGCGGGGAGTTGACGGGGGTAGAGGAGCGTGACCCCAGTTGTCAGCCCCGACACCCGCTCAGAGGGAGCTCCGCTTCTTGCAGGGCCCCTGTTTCTTGACCTTTGCCGTGTAGTCGGTGATCAGGCTCTTCATGGCCGACTCGTCCGACCGCGCAGGCTTCAGAACCTTGATGAGGGTGCTGATGTCCTCCTTCTGCACATCCGCTGCACGGCACTTGAGCAGTGAGACAGCGGCGTCGTCGACGTACGCGATGCTGGTGCCTTCCGTGAACTTCGGCTGTGTGACGCGGAGTTGGGTGTACAGGATGTGCCGCGCCGAGTCACCGGCGACGATGCGCTCCCTGCTCAAGGCCAGCACCATGACGTCGTCGACGTCGACTGTGCAGAGCAGCGCACCGTCGGTCGACCCCTCCGCCTGAGTGGTGAGCGTTTTGCCGGAGGCGGGCAGGAGCCGGGACAGCGCGTCGACCGGCACGGACACCCCGCACAGGGCTTTGGGCACCGTGAAGTCCCGGCTCGGCTTGTCCGCCGAGCAGCCGGCCGCGGTGACGGCGACGACAGCGGCGACGACTGTGGAGACACCCCGCAGGATGTATGTCTTGTGCCTCACTTCGCGTGACTCTCCGAGTTCCACAGAGCACCGTCCGAGTGGCTGACACCTGCGGCCGTGCGAATGGCACGCCTCAGATCGTCGGCTGTGTCGGAGTTGATGTGCTGATTGTTCACCAATGCGTTATTGAGCGCGGATTCGGCCGAATCGATGGCCGCTTCACGACCATTGCTGTATTGTTTTCCGGCCGCTAGTTCCGCTTCGGTCGTCGTGTCATGCTCAATGCTCTTCATGATGGACTCCTGGATGTCCTCGGAGGCCCATTCGAGAGGGGCGCCGGCAATGGGAATGCGTTCACCGACCTTCTCGATACCCATACCGAGGATGCGGTTCACCCATTTCTGCTTTTCGGCCGCTGCCTCGTTGAACGCAGTGTCCGACGCCGCGTGATACTCGTAGATCGCGTCGGCCCTGGAGTCGCTCATGATGCCCGCGATCGCCGAACCGGGCGCGACCACATCGCCCAGGCGTCCGTCCAGCGAGGCCGTCGAGTTGCTGCTGCCGTTGACGACGTGGTCCACGACCTCGGCGGTGTACGCCTGCTGCGCGCTCGTGATCGCCGAATATGCGTCTGGATCCTGCCCCACGACGCTCAGGAAACGAGCGGCGTGACCGCTGTCCAGACCGGCGGCGGCACCGAACGTCGGGAACAGGTCGCTGTTGGGGTCCTCCTTGTACATGGCCCGCTGGAAATCGCCCATGTACTCGGCGGTGATGTCTCCGAGGCTGTCGCGCATTCCGTACAGGGGACCCGATTCCTCGTCGTCCAGGTTGCCGTTCTCGTTGTGCCGAAGAAGTTCCGGATGCTCACCGAATTTGTCGACGATCTCACTGACCAGATGCGACCGGGCTTCCGTGTGCTTGATGGCATCACCGGAATCGTCGTCGTACGGTCGCCCGGTCGTCGCCGATTCCAGTGCATGCCCGAGCGCCTCGGGGCCGAAGGTGAGCGCGTTCTTCGTCTTGTCCTCGTCGGCGAGGATGTTCGCGTCGTTGGTGTCGACCGTCCAGTCGAAGTCCTCGTCCGTGAACAGATCGAGATACGAACTGAACCCCGGGTTGCCGGCCTTCACCGTGCCGTCCTCGTTGTACGCGGTCGGCGGCTGCGTGAAGAACTTCTCCGAGGCTTCGGGACTGTGACCGAGTGCTTCCAGAACGCTGTTGAGCGGGTCGTTCCCGGAGCCCAGTTGGCCTGACGGATTGAAGCCGTAGATGTCCCCCTGGCCGATGGCCTTGTTGTTGAGGAAGAAATACGGGTCCTTCTTGTGCAGTTGGGTGACGTGCTCGGCGATCGGGTCGAGGAACCGGGGGTCGTAGTTGCCGTAGCGCAGCAGTCCGCCGAGGACTTGGTAGCCGTACGGCTTGTTCCACTGGCCCTGCTCCCAGCCGATCTGCTGGGTGCCCAGCCGGCGGAACTCGGATCCCCAACTCGCGGGCAGATGCTGCCTGGTGTCCGGGTCCGTGGCGTTGGCCAGCGCGAACCCCATGTTCTGCTGCAGATCCTTCATGGCGTTCAGGCGGACCTTGCCGGCGTCGGGGCTCGTCCCGTCGATCGACATCTCGGCGTAGAACTCAAGTGTCTTCTCCGGCCCACCCAACCCCTGGTAGAACTCGGTCGCGAACTCCCCGTCCTTCTCCCGGCCGTTGAAGCGCATCAGCCGGTTGAACTCCTGGAGTTCCGCGTCGCTCATCTTGTCGCCCTTGTGGGCGAGTTCCAGGGCGCGTTCGGCCTGGGCGTCGTTCAGGGACTCGTATGTGCTGTGCCCCGCGTTGTGGGCGTCGCCGCCGTGGCTCTTGCGAAGCGCCCGGGCGACCGAGGCGTCGATCTCCGCGGCATGGGAGAGGAGCCGGTTGATCCGGTTCTCCAACTCCCGCTTGGCGTCGAGCTGTTCCTGCGTGCGTTCATCCGTGTCGCCACGGATGTGGGGGAAGATGCAGACGACCTTTCCGTCCCCGATGTCATTGACGCGTACCCCGAGAGCGCTCGCGTCCTTCCCCGCAGCGTCCTTGACCTGCTTCTGGAGCGAGACAAGTTCTGGATGCCCGTCGGCGAGCACCTGATAGATGCTGTTGGCCTCGGCGTGGAGATCCGAGACCTCCTTCGCCGTCTTCGCGATGAAGTCGCGGGTCACTGTCGCGTTGACGCCGGCCCACTGCGCGGATTCCGACTTCGCCTGCATTCCCTTGCGGGCGTTCTCCGCCGACGTCTTGAGGCTGTCGACGGTCTTCTTCCAGTCCGACACCGCGGTACCGAGCTTGTCGAGGTCGACCTCAACGAGGTCCGTGAAGGTGAGAGCCACAGCTGGTTCCCCTACTTGAAGTACTCGTTGAGTTTCGACACCGACACTGCCGAGCCGTCGCTGTTGCGAAGGACGGTGCCGATCTCGATGTCGTCCTCGGAATGACGCTTCTGGCTGTAGTCCAGGTGGTCGGAGATGTGAGCACAGGCCTGCAGCACGGACTTGACCTGGGACGTCCACACCTCGACGGTCGTCGCCAGGGCGCCGCCCGTCTCGAAACCACGTGACTTGAGGGTCGTGGCGGCCTGCGTCGTCGAGCCGGCACCGTCCTTGCCGGCCCCCGCGGTGGCGATGTCGGCGCCGGCATGGATGTCGTCGTACAGGATGCGAGCCTCATGCCCTACGGCCCCGAGGTCGTCCTGGTGCACGACGAGGTCCCCGGTGCCTCCGCCTCCGCCGTCCGGTGCCAGCTGATTGAGGCGCATGTGGGTCGGCTGCCGCTCAGCCGCTTGCGACTTGAGCTGCTCCCACTCTTCCCACGCCATGCATGGACCCCTTCCCCGTTTCCCCGTGTGCTCTGCCGCAGGTGCTTCCGCTCGGCGAACGTGACCGTCTCGACACCACCGCGCGGTCAAGTTAGCAACCAGGTCCGGGCAAAGTCCGGGTCATATCCGTAATGCCGTGATTGTTATCGCGTGAAGTTCTGGAGGAGATGGCTCGGTTGGCTGCGTCGGGCTGTGCCATCACCCGTCGGGCGACCGAACTGTTCAGCCTGGGGCGGAGGTTGCTGTGCGGACCGCCCACGCGATCGCCCCGTTCCGCTTGGCCCCGCAGTTTGCTCTTCACCCAATGGAAGTGCATGCGGTGGAGCGCATTGGCGTCAACGTGACAGCCGAAGTCTCAGGCTCCGGTTCATGGACCCGAGGCTCGTCCGGTCCGATCCAGGGGTGGCTCGGGTCGTGGAGGGTGAGCCCTCTGGTCCCCGCTGTCGCCCACTTGGCGGCGAGGGGGTGGTAGCGGTTCGTCGCGGCATCCGAAGGGGGTGGATGCAACGAGTCAGCGACTCAAGGGAGTTGCCCAGGTCGCGCATCGATCGCGTGTGGAAATTTGATGGAGATCGCGAGGGGTGAAGCTTTCGCGGGAGTCGGCCGCGGTCACGATTGGTCGGCCGGTGGCTGGGTACTGACCAGAGGTTGCGTGACTGGTGGGACCAAAACCGGTAAATCGGGCGAAGCGTGGCGTCTGGCCCGGTGTCGTAACTGAGTTGGCGCACGGGCCGGTTGGACCCGATGTGCACGTTGACTACAGTGGTAAACGCGTTGTCAGGCGTGGCTCGGTTTGCGATCGTACGGTGAGTGGACGAGATCGGCTCCGCCTGACCGCAGCCGATGGACGTACGGGGAAACGGGGAGGAGCGTCGTGCTTCCGGCAGACATGGTGGGGGGCGTGTCGGCTACCAGGGCGGCGAACCTGGAGGCCAGTAACGAGGCGTTGACCACCTTTATGAAGCGGGTGGACACGGTTCTGCGCGATCTTGAATCGTCGGCGGGTAACCCGACGCGGGTCGGTGCCCAGACGATCAACGCCGCGTCACTTGGTAGAGGGAAGGAGAGCATCTTCCCCGAACCGCACGACCTCTATCAGCAGTACAACAGCGTCCACCAACAGCTCACCTCACTGTCCAAGACCCTTCATCTACAGATTGAGGCGATCGGCATCGCAGTTCAGGGGGCGCATCGCGGCTTCGACAACCTTGAGGAGGAGCAGCGCCGGAGGTTCTGGGAGATCCAGACGGAGATCAAGGAGATCCGCGCTCCGGAGAAGGATGCCGACGGTCCGAAGACTGGTGCGAGGCTCTGACGATGACCGACAAGCACAAGGGCGATTTGGATCGGGTCTCCACGCAGAATTCCGTCACGGACTTCGCGCGGGGAGTCGAGGAGCGTCCGAAGGGCGGGCTCGTCAACAAGATCTTCCGTTCTGCGGTCGAGGCCACTCCGTTTGGCCAAGCAGTGCGGGATCGTACGGACTTCGACGGTCTGGACCTCGACCTCAATGAGATGCTTGACCTCGTCCGGCAGACCAACCCGGAAGACCTGGAGTCCTCGGGCAAGGCACTGTGGGACGCGCGTGATGCCATCAAGGCGGCTGCCGAGGAGCTCAGTGGACATATCGACAACGTCCACTGGGTGGGAGAATCGGGCAACGCCTTCCGCGATTGGGGTAGTTCGCTCGTTGTCGCGACGCACAGCCTGAGTGCCTTCGCTGGAGGGGCGGGCGATCAGATCACCGCCGCCGCTGTGGGACTGGCATCCGTGCGTGGCGCGATGCCGCCGCGTGATACGCGAGCGAATCCGAAGCGACCCACCGCCTTCACCGAAGTCGAGAAGACCGCGAGCAAACACGAGTACACCGCTGCGGTGCAGGTGGAGAAGCACCGCCAAGAGGCGATCAACCAGATGAATCGGTTGTCGTCCTACTACTCGGTGTCGAAAGAGCAGCTGCAAGTCTTGCAGAAGCAGGCTCCGACGTTCACTGACATGCCGGATGTAGGTGTACCCAAACCGTCTGGTTCTGACTACTTCACTCCTGTCGGCCATAACTCGAACGGGACGGAGCGGACCGTTACATCGGCGGTCGGTAGTCATCATGTGACGTCACCCGCCTCGGTCCACGCCAGTGTGCACAGCACTCGCGAAACACCAGCACTGTCGAAGGACGCCACCGGAACGACTACACCCGCCGATGTCCCTGTCCGGACCCATATCGACAGCGTCGGCACACTGCCACAGCCATCCCCGGTCGTACCCGTAACCGGCCACGCTCCGCCCGTCATGGGCACACCTGCGGTTGGCGGTGGCCCAGGGGGTGTGTTCGAGGGCGGCTACGGTACTTCGATTCCCAGTGGCATCTCAGGTAGAGGCGCTGGCGGAGCGGGTGGTTTCCGGTCACCTGCGTCCGCTCAGGGGCGAGCTGGTACGTCCAGCTCGGGCAACGTCGGCTCAGCGCGTTCCACAGGGCGAGGGCCCACGAGCCAGATGGGCCGCGCTACAGAGACCGGTCGGCCGTTGGCCAAAGGCACTCCCTCCGAGTCGAAGTCATCCCCCGTGGGCCGGGGTGTCACCGGCGGTACCCCGCGAGCGGAGGGAAGGGCAACGCCTCGGGCCAACGGTGGACCGACCACTGGTGCCGGTCGGGCGAACGGCGTGGTCGGGGGACGGCCTACGGCCACTGGTGACACTTCGGGGAGGAGCGGTTCGAGGATCCCTCGCGGCACCGTTGTCGGCGCCGAGGACGCGAGCAACTCTAGGACTGGAACCGGTCGGCCCGGACAGCGTGGCGTCATCGGAGCACCCGAGTCCACAGCCAGGACTGGATCGGGTAGGACCGCCACTCGTGGCGGACCGGGATCGTCCGAGGCGGTCACTGGCCAGCCCGCCGCACGTAACTCCGCCACTCGGGCTGAGCGCAACGGCATGACTCGTGGAGGCGCCGGCCTAGTACGGGGGTCCGGCAACCACGGGACGACTGGTGACAGAGAGAACGCGGAGGGCGCTGCGCGCCCCGACTGCCTTGTCGAAAACGAAGAAACACGCATGCCCACCAAGCCGCGGCACGATATGCCGCCGGCCGCCAACTGAGCGCGAGCGATGACATACAACGCTATGAAGTCAGGGACCAGCCGACGAGCCGAGCGGGCTGCGCTCCTCAAGACGCTATACGCGCAACGCGCGCGTGTCATGGGCGTGGCCGTCGGCGCCCTGGCTGTCGTGGGTGTGGGCTTCGTCCCAGGTGCCGCAGCCTCCGACGAGCAGTCGAAGCAGTGGTATCTGGATCCGATGAAAGCCGACCAGATGTGGAAGGTCAGCACCGGCAAGGGTGTCAAAGTCGCTGTCATCGACACCGGGGTGAACCCTGATACGGCGTCGTTGAAGGGACAGGTCTTGGCCGACGAGGTCCCCAAGGCGGTTTCGTACCACGCCACTATTGACTACGAGGGCCATGGAACGAGTATGGCCGAGTTGATCGCGGGCACCGGAGCGGACGGTGGCGTGAAAGGGCTGGCTCCAGGAGCGAAGATCGTCCCTTATCGCATCAAGCTTGAGGGATTGAAGGGCGCGGAAGAGAAGCAGAAGACGCCCGAGCCTGCGGACGCGATCAGGGCGGCTGCTGACACCGATGTAAAGATCATCAACATGTCCTTCGGTTCGGACTATGTCGATCCGGATGAGGAAGCGGCGATCAAATACGCTGCTTCGAAGGGCAAGTTGATGATTGCCGCAGTCGGCAATGCCGGTGAGGCGAAGGGGCACGTCGGTTATCCCGCGGCCTACCCCTATGTGCTCGGCGTATCGGCGATGGATAAAACCGGAACGGTGTCGAAGTTCTCCTCGTATGGGGGTTATGTCGACCTCACTGCCCCAGGTGAGGCGATTCC
This sequence comes from Streptomyces xylophagus, assembly GCF_000716435.1. GTDB lineage: Bacteria > Actinomycetota > Actinomycetes > Streptomycetales > Streptomycetaceae > Streptomyces > Streptomyces xylophagus. The sequence goes on along the minus strand of NZ_JNWO01000026.1, from coordinate 22,076 downwards.
GGGATGGTGCGACGCCAACTTCCGCTCGTATTGCGATGGTCGGCAGGGCACGAGCCCGGCCGCCGCTATTGCTTCAGCGGCAGCCGCCCTGGTGTGGTCCGCTCATCCTGACTGGACGGTGAATCAGGTCACCCGTGCCTTGATCGACACGGCTGGGCGTGATTGGCCCAAGGACGATCCGAGTTCATACCTGGGCTATGGGGCCGTTCGTCCGCGCGAGGTTCTTGACAACGCTGGCTACGATGCCGGCCCAGCGAATATTGACCCACTCGCCAAGGAGAACGGTGGGGATCTGCTGGCGAAGTCCTCGACCGTATCCTCCTCCTCGTCCACCCCGTCCCCATCACCCTCGTCCCAAGCCCCTCAAAAGACCTCAACCGGCGGCACCTCAGCCGCCGAGTCCTCCAGCAACAGCGACAGCAACTCGCTCTGGATCGCCATCACCGCCGCAGCCGCAGTCATTCTCATCGGCGGCGCGGCCGCAGCCGTAGTGCGCGCACGACGGGCCAGGTAACCGGATATCCAGCCAGACCGCGAATCAGTCAACACAAGAAGGGTGAGCTGACCATGTCCAACAAGCAGAAGCTCGAAGATGCCGCAGTAGTCGATATCCAGAAGCAGATGCTCGACAAGTACGACGGCATCGCCAAGCGCGTGCACGGGCTTCAGGGTGTGATCGACGGGCTCGAAGGCCAGTGGCACGGTATCGGGCGCGCGGCGTTCGACAAGAAGCAGTACGAGATCAACGAGTCGCTGCAGAAGATCGGCACCATTCTCGGTGACGTCATCGAGGCGATGACCGCGACGCGCAACATCAAGGACAGCAAGGAAGACGAGGTGCGCGCGGCGGTCAACAAGATCGACCTCCAGGACGGCGCGCCGACCGTGCCCTCGTCCTCGCTGAGCTCCTACTGAGCCGCGCGTCATCACGTACGACCACGCCCACCAGCCCCATACGAACGAGACGAGGTAAACACGCATGAGCCGTAACTCCGACGGCCTTTCCGTCACTTATGACGGGCTGGACTTCGCGGCCACCAAGATCGGCAACGAGGCGAAGCAGCTGGAGCAGGATCTTCAGGAGCTCCGCGCGCTGGTCGTGAAGAGCCTGCAGTACTGGGAGGGTGACGCGCAGAACACCTTCAACGAGAAGCTGCACAGGTGGGACAAGGAAGCCAACGACATCCACACGGCGCTGACCGGCATCGGCCACGTCGTGTACACGTCGGGCGGTACCTACATGGAAGGCGACAAGAAGGCCGCCAGCTACTTCCAGTAGGGCGAGGATCGCAGCGGAAACCGGGGTGGGCGCGCGCGGGAGGCGCCCACCCCGTCGTTGGTCAACAAGAGACCGTATGGGCCGAGAATTCCATTGCGGGGACAGGTATCGCCGACGAAGTAACCCGCGACGGCACCACGGCCCTGCGTCTGATCGGGCCATATGCATCGATCACCGCGCCGGATGATCTCCGCAGTGGTATCTCAGTTGGTCCCGTAGCGCGGAAGCTCACCGGCGAATGTCCGAGTCGGCTGACACTCGCCCAGTTCGTAGGCCCGCTGGGTGATCTGATAGGCGAAGTCAGTAAGGGCCTGACGTAGTGCCAGCCCGTTGGTCCGGCTCTTCCCGATCACGCGCACTTCGGTGACGAGGGCGTAGGACTGTGAAGCTTCGGCCGCCTTGACGCCTCGTGGGACGCAAGGGGTGTATACGCTGGACATATGCGTCTTGGACAGCGCCTGGACGTCTTTGAGGGAAACACGCTCCACCTCCCCCTCATCTGCGCCGCCGTACCCCCGGTAGTAATCAGTCCACGCTTTTGCCGAGGAATCCTGAACCTGCACTTCGCCGGACAGGATTGAATCGCCACTGGTATAAATATGGCAGTAGAAAGAAAAATTCTTGCCAGGATTCTCTTGCTTCGCCCCCTCCTTTGCTGACCGGGTGTCAGGAAGCACGCGAATCACTGTCTCCCGATTTGCTGCGTTATCGCATACTTTACTCGGGAGGTGGTCGAGGCCTTTCGTGAAAACCTGCTGGTATCCGAACCAGCCTCCGCCCAGTAGGCCGAGGGCTGCGATGCCAAGGATGGTTCCTCTTGCTCTCTTCTTCATGGGGGGCAATATCCTCTTCCTTAACCGGTAGGGCGTTGCTTGAAATCATGCAGGATGGAATCGCTCGATTCCCAGCCCTCATTGACGGAATTCCGGATAAGATCGTCGGTCCCCTGTTTGGGTAGATCGACATGGTGGCGTTTCAGAGCATCATCGACCGACCACTGCGTCTGCTGGCTGACGGAGTCCTGTGTCTGGCTGAGATCCCGGCCCGTTCGGTACAAGGCCTCGTCCATCGCCTGGCCCACGTCAAGTTCCTTGCCGCTGACCATTCGATCGACGGCCATGCTGGCGACACCGCCGAAGAAGCCTCCACCGGCGGCTCCGGCCAGCGCACCGCCACCGGTCGCGGGTACGAGCGCGACGGATCCGATTCCGACGCCGGCGGACATTGCTGATTTAAAGAACTCGCCCTGCTGTGCAATAGCGTCGTTTTCATCCTTCGTGGACCCGATATCACTGCTGATATCTGCGTCTGCGACAGAACGTCCGACGATGCCTTCAATGATCCCAGCGTTTCGGCCGATGTCATGAAGAACTTGTTCGCGGCTTCCGTCGAACAAAGAAGGGTCGGAGAGGTGTGCGTCCAGGAGGCTGCCGGTGTAGATGCTCTCGCCGTAGCGAATTGCAGCCCTGCCTGCGGCATCTTGGGAAACCGCGGAAAGGAACCGCGTTGTGTCCCAGCGATTGAGGCCCGAGGGAGCGTCACTGTTCGTGACGAACACTGTTCCGGAGTTCGGGCCTCCAAATGCTTGGCTGATTTCAGGCATATAGGCTGCCGCCATATGTCCGAAACTGGCACCCATCTGCTTGCTCACAAGGCCTGCACCGCCGTCCGGGTCAGCCACGGCTTGCATGATGTTCGCCATGATCTTGACCTGCGCTGTGCTGTGCGGTGCAGCCTGCTGCGTCGGGTCCCCAGCCGGTACTCCGGTCACCGCAGCCTCCAGGGCGTGCCCCAGTGAAGTTCCTCGATCCGTGTACTTCGTGGTGCCGAACATGTGGTCGAGATCCGACTTGGAGTCGAAGGCGTGGGTTGCTGCCTCCGGATTGTGTGATAGGGCATCGAAAAGCCCTTCCAGAGGATCGCGACCGTTTCCCTTCCCGAATTCCAGATCGATCTGGTCGTAACCCTTGGTCCATAGGTTGTTGGTGCCAGACTCCCCTGCTCCCTTATCGGCCTTGAAAAGTTCGCTACGGTAGTCGTCAAGGAATTTGGTGTCGAAATGCCCTTGTCGCATCAGGCTGCTAAGCACCTGGGAGCCGAGAGCTCCGACCGGGCTCTTCATCGGGTTTGAAGGGTCGGTTACGAAGTTGGTGTTCCTTTCTTTGAGGACTTCCTTCTTCCAATTTTGCATGTCGTCGGAATCTGAGAACGATGCCGTGGCCAAGGTGAGGCCCAAGTTCTTTTGAAGGGTTTCCATGCGTGTGAGTTCTGTACCCCTGGCACCGGCGTGAAGTTCTGCCATGTCCGCCCAGAACTGAAGAGTTCCCTTTGCGCCTAGCCGCTTCGTGAACTGCTCTGAGAAAAGAGCGTCATTGTGGTAGTTCTCCAGGTACAGATTGAACTTGGTGATGTCGTCGAGCGACATCTTCTTCGGATCCTTGGCCATTTTGGCCATTTTGTCGGCGGCTTCAACGGCCTTGGCGGCGGAGTCGCGGTCCGCGTACGCGGCGTCGGAGAAGCCGTACTCGGCCTGGTCGACGAGGAGTTGGAGAACCTTGGCGGCGCTGTTGTCGCTCTCGGTGGCCTTGCTCAGGATGTGAGCGATCTCGGTGCGGAGTGCGTCGATGTCCTGCTGGCTGGTGGTGTCCGTCTTGCTGCTGGGGTCGGATGCCCAGTCGGGGCGGGTGTTCTGGGTGACCACGAAGGTGCCGTCGCCGGTGTCCACCACCGTCAGGTGCTTCTTGGCACAGCGGTCGATCGCACCGTTCAACTGGGTGCGGTAGTCGACGAGTTCACCGTGCGTGTCACTCAGGATCTTCGAGATCGAGTCGGCCTGCGTGTGCGCGTCGCCGAACTCGGTGGCGGTCTTGTCCACGAACTGACGGGTGACGGTGGCGTTGAGACCGGCCCAATTCGCTTTGTCCGCCTTGGCCTTGAGGTTGTTCTCAGCATCCTTCTTGAGATCGGCGAGTTTCTTCGTCATCTGCTGCCAGTCGGTGATGGCCTCACCGAGTTGCTGGAAGTTGCCGTACCGGAGTGTGTCGAGGTCCATCAGCTCTGCCCGTTCCGGTGGTCGAAGCCGTCGTCGAGGGTGGAGATGCTGCTGATGGAGTCGGCGATGTAGACCTCGTCCCTGGCGTGTGCGCCCTTGGTGTAGTCGAGGTGATTCGAGATGTGGGCGGTGGCGTCGAGCAGGGACCGGGTCTGTTCCGCCCAGCGTTCGGCGACGTGGTTGAGCGCGGCGCCGAGCGCGAAGCCCTGCTTCTTGAGACCGCCCGCCGCGGTGAGGGAGGCGGAACGGGCGTAGGTGCTGAAGTGGGCGAAGTCCTGGTGCAGCTGGTATGCGGCATCACCGACCGCGGCCAAGTCCTTCTGACTCACCCGCAGATCACCTTGCGGACTGTCCCCGCTCCCGCTGCCGCCCGGGTCCGCCGGCAACTGGTTGAGCTCCATCTTCGCCGAGTGCCGCTCCGCCGCCTGGGTTTTGAGCTGCTCCCACTCGTCCCACGCCATGCGTGGATACCTCCCCGTTTGTCTGCGTAAACCCCGCTAGTAAGGGGAGACGCTCCGTGAACCTGCCAACCCGCTGAACACAGATTTCAAGAGAGCCACAGATCTGGCCACGGCTCTTACGCCCGTCTATTGGCTGCGATGAGCGGTGAACAGCCTGGCTGGCTCACGACCGCCTGCGGTCGATCTTCTGACACGCAGCACCCGACGTGAGCCAGTGACGAGCCGACCTCTCAGAGTTCCGAGTCCACCAACCCCACCTGAACCAACGGCTTCCCCCGCTTCCGCGACACGAACACGCCCCGCCCGGCAGGCATCGGCCGCGGCCGCACCCCGCCCAGCAGGTCGCCCTCGGCCGGATCACCCGCCAACACCACGCCCTGGGCGCCGAGTTCCTTCATGCGTTGCATGAACGACTCGTACCCGGCACGCCCCGCGCCCGCCGTCGACCGGGCGATGATGAACCGCACGCCCACGTCCCGGGCGAACGGAAGCAGCTCCGTCAGGCCCGACAGCGGGTTGCCGCTCGACGTGGACACCAGGTCGTAGTCGTCGATGATCACGAACACCTGCGGGCCCCGCCACCAACTGCGGTCGCGGAGTTGCTGCGGCGTGACGTCCGACGTCGGCGTCCGGCGCTGCATCAGGTCGGCCAGCGCGTCCATGTGGTGCTGCATCTGGTTCGACATGGGGATGTACTCGGCCAGGTGCGAGGGCGGGGTCACGCCCAGCAGGGAACGCCGGTTGTCGACGACGAAGAGCTTGCAGGCGTCGCCGTCGTAGCGTTCGCCGAGGCGTTTGATGAGGAGCTTGAGCAGGTTCGACTTGCCGGACTCGCTCTCGCCGAAGACGAGGAAGAACGGGTCCTGGTCGAAGTCGACGAACACCGGCTCCAGGTTGTCCTCGTCGAGGGCGAAGGAGATACCGCGGTTCGGGAAGCGGTCGGCCGGCGGAAGCTGCGCGGCCGCGAACTCCCTTGGCAGCAGGCGCACTTCGGGCGCGCCCGGCTCCGGCCAGTGGCGGGCGACCTCGGCTGTGAGAGCCGTCGTCGCCTCCGCGAGATCCGTGTCGGAGGACAGGCCGTCGATGCGCGGGACCGCCGCCATGAAGTGCTGCTTCTGCGGGGTCTGACCCCGACCGGGCACGCCCGTGGGCACGTTGGCCGCGACCTTGCGGTCGAACTCGGAGTCCATCGGGTCGCCGAGCCGCAGCTCCAGGCGGTTCATCAGGTGGTCCTTCATGTTCGCGCGGACCTCCATGGAGCGCGAAGCGGTGAGGATCACGTGGATGCCGTATCCGAGGCCGCGTGCCGCGATGTCCAGCACGATCGGTTCCAACGCCTCGTAGTCCGTACGGAAGTTGCCCCAGCCGTCGATGACGAGGAAGACGTCGCCCCAGGGCTGGTCCGTGACCGAGATGTCGCCGCGCGCGCGGCGGGTGCGGAACTCCGCGATCGAGGAGATGCCCGCCGTGCGGAAGTACTCCTCGCGGCGGGTCATCACGCCGTAGACCTCGGCCGCCGTACGCCGGACCTTCTCGGGGTCGAGGCGGGAGGCCACCCCGCCCACGTGCGGCAGGCCGGCCACCGCGGACAGGCCGCCACCGCCGAAGTCCAGTGCGTAGAACTGCACTTCGTGCGGGGTGTGGGTGAGCGCGAACGACGCGATGAGCGAGCGCAGCAGCGTCGACTTGCCGGACTGCGGGCCGCCGAGGATCTGCATATGGCCGGCCGCGCCGCCGAAGTCGGTCCACAGCGGGTCGCGCCGCTGCTCGTACGGCTTGTCGACGAGGCCGACCGGGACGACGAGCCGCCCCGCGCCCTCGTAGCCGGGCTGCGTCATGCCCCGGCCGGGCACCGCGGCGAGCCCGGGCAGCAGCGAGTCGAGCGACGGCGGGCTGTCCAGCGGGGGCAGCCACACCTGGTGGGCGGCCGGCCCCTGCGCCTCCAGGCGCCGTACGATCACGTCGAGCACGGTGTCGGCGAGCGCGTCGTCCTTCTCCTCGGCCGCCTCGCTGTCCTGGCGCTGACGCGGCACGGGCGCGTACTGCACCGGCACCTGCGCCGCCGTGAACAGCACGGGCCTGCGATCGACGGGGAGCGGGCCACCGAGGGCGGCGGACTGCTGCGAACTCGTGCGGTACACCCCGGAGACGTACGCCGCCTTGAAGCGGACCATCTCGTCGGTTCCGTACTTCAGGAAGCCGGAACCCGGCACGTTCGGCAGTTCGTACGCGTCCGGCACCCCGAGCGCCGCCCGCGACTCGGCCGCCGAGAACGTGCGCAGACCGATCCGATAGGAGAGGTAGGTCTCCAGGCCGCGCAGCCGGCCTTCCTCCAGGCGCTGCGAGGCGAGCAGCAGATGTACGCCCAGCGAACGGCCGATGCGGCCGATCTGCACGAACATCTCGATGAAGTCCGGCTTGGCGGTGAGGAGTTCGCTGAACTCGTCGATCACAAGGACGAGGGACGGGACGGGCTGCAGGGGTGCGCCCGCTGCGCGCGCCTTCTCGTAGTCGTGGATGTTGGCGTAGTTGCCCGCGTCGCGGAGCATCTCCTGGCGGCGGTTCAGCTCGCCGCGGATCGAATCACCCATACGGTCGACGAGGGTCAGGTCGTCGGCAAGGTTGGTGATCACGGCGGCCACGTGCGGCATCTGCGCCATACCGGCGAAGGTCGCACCGCCCTTGAAGTCCGCGAGGACGAAGTTCAGAGTCTCCGAGGAGTGCGTCACCGCGAGGCCGAGGACCAGGGTGCGCAGCAGCTCCGACTTGCCGGAACCGGTGGCGCCGACGCACAGACCGTGCGGGCCCATGCCCTCCTGGGCCGCCTCCTTGAGGTCGAGCATCACGGGCCGGCCGTCCTCACCGAGCCCGATCGGCACCCGCAGCCGCTCCGCCGTCGAGCGCGGTCGCCAGGTCCGCTTCGGGTCGACGGAGGCCGCGTCGCCCAGGTTCAGCAGATCGGTGAACTCCAGGTTGGCGAGCAGCGGTTCGTCATCGTCACCGCCCGACACCATGCGCAGCGGCGCCAGTTGCCGCGCCAGTGCCTCGGCGGCCGCGTACGACAGCACGTCCGGCGTGCCCTCGTAGACCATGCCGTGCCCCGACTCCAGGCGGAGTTCCTTCGGGTGTACGACGATCGAGAGGTCGCCGCGTCCGCTGTTGAGGTCGCCGGGTACGACCTCGATGATCGTCACGCCCTGCAGGCCCTCGGGGCTGGCCAGGAACGAGGTCGGCGGCAGGGAGACACCGTCCAACACGACCACCAGGTGCGGCTGTTCGGGCACCGGCGCTCCGGCGGGGTGGAAACGCGGGCGGCCCTGGAGGCGGTCGGCCAGCATCTCCTCCAGCTCCATCGGGTCGGTCGAGATCAGCCGCCTGCTGCCGGCACCGTCCGCGAGACCCTGCGCCTGCGCGTGCGGCAGCCACTTGGCCCACTCCCACTCGGGCACCGACTCGCGCCCGGTGGCGACGGCGAGGACCAGGTCCTCGGGGGAGTGCAGGGAGGCGAGCGAGGCGGCGACGGCGCGGGCGGTACCGCGCACGGTGGCCGGTTCGCCGCTGATCGTCACGTGGTAGAAGGCGCGCAGCGAGACCGCCATCGGCAGGTCCTCGAGGGTGCCGTGCGTGGCCAGGAAGCGCTGCATGGCGCCCGCGGTCAGCGGCTCCAGCTGGTCGACCGGCGCGGTCTCCGGCGGGACCAGGGGAGTGGCCAGACCCTGGGGGCCGAGGCCCACCCGCACCTGTCCGAAGTCCTCGTCGTTCGTGCGGCGTTCCCACACGCGGCTGCCCTCGGCGACCAGCGCCCACAGTTGCTCCGGCGAAGGGTGCAGGTAGTACTGGGCGTCACGCTGGCCCCGCGCGGTCTCCAGGGCCGTACGACGGGTCTGCGACAGATAGCGCAGATAGTCGCGGCGCATGTCGGCCATCTGCCCCTGGGTTCCCCGGCGGTAGCGCACCAGCATCGAGACGCCCATCGCGACCGTCGACGCGATCATCACCATGCCCATGATCTTCATGAAGGGCCCGGCGTTGGAGTTGAAGAAGAACACCACGGATCCACCCATGCCGAGCATGGGCAGGAGCTGCATCAGCGCGCCCTCCTGCTGGCCGCGCGGAAGCTCCGGCGGAGCCTGCAACAGGACCTCGTCCGTGGGCACTTCCTTCGGCAGCGACCTCGGCGGGCGCTTGACGACGATCTGGCTCACTACGCACCAATTCCCTTGCCGGACCGAGTTGTTTCGTCCGCCGCCCCGTGTCGGGCGGACGCCGATCCGCACTGCGCGATCCTACTGACAACCACTGACAACGGCGGGCGGTAGGGTGCCCGTGAGACGTGTGAGCAGTTGCGAATCGTTCCGGGAAAACCGGGCAAATCCGCAGCGTTCGAAGCAGGCGAATCCCGTGGAGTCCCGGGCGCGACGGCGCCGTTGGCCGACGAGCCGGGTGGCACGGCACGATCTGCACAGCATCTTTACGGCGGATTCTTCACGACGGATGCGCGCGGGAGCTTCGCGGACCGTCCGTCATTGACGAGGGGGAACAGCAGGTGAGCATCACGGCCTCCGCGCCGACCGGCGCGACCGGCGGAACGGGCACCGGAGCCCCTTCCGCAGCGGGCATGGGCTTCGGCTTCTGCCGGGTCACCATCGTGGCGCCCGACAGCCGGATCGACGTGGCCCTGCCCGACGACGTACCGGTCGCCGACCTGTACCCGGAGATCCTGCGGCTGTCCCAGCAGAGCCTCGCCGAGGGCGCCCCCGTCGGCTACCACCTCGTGCGCCGCGACGGCACCGTCCTCGACGGCGCGCGCTCCTTCGCCGCACAGCGCATCCTCGACGGCGAACTGCTCACCCTGCGCCCCTTCGCCGACTCGCTGCCGCCCGCCGTCTACGACGACGTCTCCGAGGCGGTCGCCGCCGCCGTCACCCGTGACCGTGCCCTGTGGAACGGCGAGTTGACGCGCGCGGCCGGTCTTGTCGCGGCCGGCATCCTGCCCGCACTGCTCGCGTTCGTGGCCTGGAGCTCCCAGATCCACCACGACATGAACAGCCTCCAGGGCATCGTCGCCGCCCTCGCCGGCATTTTCCTCGTCACCATCGCCTGCGTACGCGCGCGTGTCTACGACGACCGGGGCTCGGCGGTCGCCCTGGGCCTGGGCGCGCTCCCGAACATCGCCGTGGCGGGCTCCGGACTCCTTCCCTTCTCCGAAGGAGAAGGCATCGGACGGCTCCAGTTCCTGCTCGCCTGCGCGGCCGTCCTCGTCGCCGCCGTCGTCCTCACCCTGGTGTCGCCCGGCGGCGACGGCCCCTTCGTGGCCTTCGTCTTCGCCTCCGCCATCGGCCTGTTGACGACGTTCGTCGCGATGCTCGCCCACCTGAAGCCCATCGAGACGGCCGCCGTCTGCGCCCCGCTCTCCGTGTGCGCGCTCGCCTTCCTGCCGGGCCTGTCCATGCGCTTCGCCCGCCTGCCCATCGGCTTCGAACCGCCCAACCCCAACCGCGGCTACGGCGACGGCGAACCCGTGACCCAGGAGCCCGTCGACGCCGAGCGCATCGCGGCCCGTGCCCGGCGCGGCCACGAACTCCTCGTCGGTCTGGTCGGCGGCTGCGCCCTCGTCTCCGTGGGCGCGTCGATCGTCCTCGGCTTCTCCAGCAACGTGTGGGCACAGCTCCTCGCCCTCGCCACCGGCGTCGCGATGCTGATGCGCGCCCACCTGTTCCGCTACACCGCCCAGGTCGGCGCCACCCTCGCCGCAGGCCTGGCCGCCCTCGTCTTCCTGGGCCTCGGCCTCGCCCTGAACCCGCCGCACGCGTACGTGCGGGACGCGTTCCTGGGTGACCCGAACTCCCTCGACATCCGCAGCGTCTGGCTCGCCGCGGCGGTCGCCGCGTCCACCGTTCTGGTCACCGCGATCGGCCTGATCACCCCGAAGCGCGGAGTCACCCCCTTCTGGGGCCGCTTCCTGGAGATCGCCGAGAGCTTCGTCCTGCTCACGCTCATCCCACTGTCCCTGGCCGTCTTCGACGTGTACGCGCAGGCACGGGCGATGACCAGCTAAGAGCCGTAGGCATGCGAATGGGGCGGCACACACGCGTGCCGCCCCTTTTTCCACGCCTACGACTACTGCTGCTCCTCCGGAGCCGGCTCCAGATCGAACTCGCCGTCCCGGGCGCCCAGCACGAAGGCCGTCCACTCCGCCTCCGTGTAGCGCAGCACGGTGTCCGGGTCGAGCGACGAGCGCATGGCCATCCCTCCGTCGGGCAGGTCGGCGATCTCGACGCGCTCCTCGTGATCCTCCGTGCCCGGCGCGCTGCGCCACTCGACGCCCGAGATGTCGAGGGCGTACAGCTCGTCCCGCTCCCGCTCCTTGCGTGCCTTGATCTCCTGCTCCGTCTCCGCCATGGCGAAGCGACCCCTTCCGGACGAACCGACGTGATCCACGATCCACATGTGGATGCGGATCACCCTAGTGGCCGTATCCGTGCCGGTCGGGGCCCTTCGTGGACCTTCACGGACCTGGACAGACGCATCCCCCCAGGCTGGTACGCTGTGTAGCGGCCGTTTGTGTACGCACCCCCGGAGCTCACCGCTCTGGAGGCAGCGCCCAGCGGATCCCCGCCTCCCGAGTTACGGAAGCTCCCCTGAGAAGTGGACCAGGGGCACTCGGTGGCACATCTCAGACTACGAGGAGTACGCGTGTCGCTCGACGCCGCTACGAAGAAGCAGCTCATCAGTGAGTTCGGTCAGAAGGAGGGCGACACCGGCTCCCCCGAGGTCCAGGTCGCCATGCTCTCGCGCCGCATCTCGGACCTGACCGAGCACCTCAAGACCCACAAGCACGACCACCACTCCCGTCGTGGTCTGCTGATCCTGGTCGGCCAGCGCCGCCGGCTGCTCCAGTACCTGGCCAAGAAGGACATCCAGCGCTTCCGTGCGCTGGTGGACCGCCTGGGCATCCGCCGCGGTGCGGCGGGCGCCAAGTAAGACGCCGTGAGGGGAGCGGGTCCCGAAACGATCGGGAGCCGCTCCCTTTGCCGTATGTGCGGAAACGTGCGGAGTGTCACTGCCGCTTTGTAGTGTGGTGGCACAACGCAATACGCACGACACAGCACGACAACGCACGACAGCACGACAACGTACGAAACGAACGAGGAGAAGCGCGCCTCGCAGCCGCCGGTCCTCGGTAGTGGCCCCCGGGCAAGACACCCCGGGTGCTTCGATCGAAGACCGGCCCGCACCAGACAGCGCTTCTCCGCCACCGTCCCCCCGCCACACGGGCGGGGAGGGACGAAAGACGACAAGTAACGGAGAAAACGCTAGTGGAGAACGAGACCCACTACGCCGAGGCCGTCATTGACAACGGCTCCTTCGGCACCCGCACCATCCGCTTCGAGACGGGCCGCCTGGCCAAGCAGGCCGCCGGCTCCGCCGTGGCGTACCTGGACGACGACACCATGGTGCTGTCGGCCACCACCGCCTCCAAGAACCCCAAGGACCAGCTCGACTTCTTCCCCCTCACGGTGGACGTCGAGGAGCGGATGTACGCCGCCGGCAAGATCCCCGGCAGCTTCTTCCGCCGTGAGGGCCGGCCGTCCGAGGACGCGATCCTCACCTGCCGCCTGATCGACCGCCCGCTGCGCCCGTCCTTCAAGAAGGGCCTGCGCAACGAGATCCAGGTCGTCGCGACGATCATGGCGCTCAACCCCGACCACCTGTACGACGTCGTGGCGATCAACGCCGCCTCCGCGTCCACGCAGCTGGCCGGTCTGCCCTTCTCCGGCCCGGTCGGCGGCGTCCGCGTCGCGCTGATCAACGGCCAGTGGGTCGCGTTCCCGACGCACACCGAGCTCGAGGACGCCGTCTTCGACATGGTCGTCGCCGGTCGCGTCCTGGAGGACGGCGACGTCGCGATCATGATGGTCGAGGCCGAGGCCACCGAGAAGACCATCCAGCTGGTCGCGGGCGGCGCCGAGGCGCCGACCGAGGAGGTCGTCGCCTCCGGTCTGGACGCCGCGAAGCCCTTCATCAAGGTGCTCTGCAAGGCCCAGTCCGACCTCGCCGCGAAGGCCGCCAAGCCGACCGGCGAGTTCCCGATCTTCCTCGACTACCAGGACGACGTCCTGGAGGCCCTCACCGCCGCCGTCCGCCCGGAGCTCGCCTCCGCGCTGACGATCCCCGGCAAGCAGGACCGCGAGGCCGAGCTGGACCGCGTCAAGGGTCTCGCCGCCGAGAAGCTCCTCCCGGAGTTCGAAGGCCGCGAGAAGGAGATCTCCGCCGCGTACCGCTCGCTGACCAAGTCCCTGGTCCGTGAGCGCGTCATCAAGGAGAAGAAGCGCATCGACGGCCGTGGGGTGACGGACATCCGTACCCTCGCCGCCGAGGTCGAGGCCATCCCGCGCGTGCACGGTTCCGCGCTGTTCGAGCGTGGCGAGACCCAGATCCTGGGCGTCACCACCCTCAACATGCTCCGCATGGAGCAGCAGCTGGACACCCTCTCCCCGGTGACCCGCAAGCGCTACATGCACAACTACAACTTCCCGCCGTACTCCGTCGGCGAGACCGGCCGCGTCGGCTCCCCGAAGCGCCGCGAGATCGGCCACGGAGCGCTCGCCGAGCGCGCCCTGGTCCCGGTCCTCCCGACGCGCGAGGAGTTCCCCTACGCGATCCGTCAGGTCTCCGAGGCCCTCGGCTCGAACGGCTCGACGTCCATGGGCTCGGTCTGCGCCTCCACCATGTCGCTGCTGAACGCCGGTGTGCCCCTCAAGGCCCCCGTCGCCGGTATCGCCATGGGCCTGATCTCCCAGGAGATCAACGGCGAGACGCACTACGTCGCCCTCACCGACATCCTCGGTGCGGAGGACGCCTTCGGTGACATGGACTTCAAGGTCGCCGGCACCAAGGAGTTCGTCACCGCCCTCCAGCTCGACACCAAGCTGGACGGCATCCCCGCCTCCGTCCTGGCCGCCGCTCTCAAGCAGGCCCGTGACGCCCGCCTCCACATCCTCGACGTGATGATGGAAGCGATCGACACGCCGGACGAGATGTCCCCGAACGCCCCGCGGATCATCACCGTCAAGATCCCCGTGGACAAGATCGGCGAGGTCATCGGCCCGAAGGGCAAGATGATCAACCAGATCCAGGAGGACACCGGCGCCGAGATCACGATCGAGGACGACGGCACCATCTACATCGGTGCCCAGGTCGGCTCGCAGGCCGAGGCCGCCCGCGCCACGATCAACGGCATCGCCAACCCGACCATGCCGGAGGTCGGCGAGCGCTACCTGGGTACGGTCGTCAAGACCACCACCTTCGGCGCGTTCGTGTCGCTGCTCCCGGGCAAGGACGGTCTGCTGCACATCTCGCAGATCCGCAAGCTCGCCGGTGGCAAGCGCGTGGAGAACGTCGAGGACGTGGTCGGCGTGGGCCAGAAGGTCCAGGTCGAGATCGCCGAGATCGACTCCCGCGGCAAGCTCTCCCTCATCCCCGTCATCGAGGGTGAAGAGAGCGGCGACGACAAGAAGGACGACGACGACAAGTGACGTCGACCAGCTCCACGACGACGGCCCGCACCTCCTCGGAGGCGCGGGCCGTCGCCCGTACCCAAACCCTCATCCAGGGCACCAACGGCATCGGCACGGTCCGTAAGACCACCCTCCCGGGCGGCCTGCGCATCGTCACCGAGACGCTGCCCTCGGTCCGCTCCGCGACCTTCGGCATCTGGGCACACGTGGGCTCCCGCGACGAGACGCCGTCCCTGAACGGCGCCACGCACTACCTGGAGCACCTCCTCTTCAAGGGCACGCACAAGCGCAGCGCGCTGGACATCTCCTCCGCGATCGACGCGGTCGGCGGCGAGATGAACGCGTTCACGGCGAAGGAGTACACGTGCTACTACGCGCGCGTGCTCGACACCGACCTGCCGCTCGCCATCGACGTGGTCTGCGACATGCTGACCGGCTCCCTGATCCGTGAGGAGGACGTCAACGTCGAGCGCGGCGCCATCCTCGAAGAGATCGCCATGACGGAGGACGACCCGGGCGACTGCGTGCACGACCTGTTCGCGCGCACGATGTTCGGCGACAACCCCCTCGGCCGCCCCGTCCTCGGCACGGTCGACACCGTCAACGCCCTCACCGCGGACCGCATCCGCCGCTTCTACAAGAAGCACTACGACCCGACCCACCTCGTGGTCGCGGCCGCCGGCAACATCGACCACGACAAGGTCGTACGACAGGTTCGTGCCGCCTTCGACAAGGCCGGCGCCTTCAAGAACGCCCAGGCCGCGCCCATCGCCCCGCGCGACGGCCGCCGCGCCCTGCGCACCACGGGCCGCGTCGAGCTGATCGGCCGCAAGACCGAGCAGGCGCACGTCGTCCTCGGCATGCCCGGCCTGGCCCGCACCGACGAGCGCCGCTGGGCCCTGGGGGTCCTCAACACGGCCCTCGGCGGCGGCATGTCGTCCCGCCTCTTCCAGGAGGTCCGGGAGAAGCGCGGCCTGGCCTACAGCGTGTACTCGTACACCTCCGGCTTCGCCGACTGCGGCCTCTTCGGCGTCTACGCCGGCTGCCGGCCCTCGCAGGTCCACGACGTGCTGAAGATCTGCCGCGACGAACTCGACCAGGTCGCCGAACACGGCCTGTCCGACGACGAGATCGGCCGCGCCGTCGGCCAGCTCCAGGGCTCCACCGTCCTCGGTCTCGAGGACACCGGCGCGCTGATGAACCGCATCGGCAAGAGCGAGCTGTGCTGGGGCGAGCAGATGTCCGTCGACGACCTGCTCGCCAGGATCGCGTCGGTCACCCCGGACGAGGTCCGCGCGGTCGCCCGCGAGATCCTGGGACAGCGTCCCTCGCTGGCCGTCATCGGCCCGCTCAAGGACAAGCAGGCGGCCCGACTGCACGACGCCGTCGCCTAACACCCGTCGTAAGGAAGCAAGAACGATGAGCAAGCTGCGCGTGGCGGTCCTCGGTGCCAAGGGCCGGATCGGCGCCGAGGCGGTACGAGCCGTCGAGGCCGCCGAGGACATGGAACTGGTCGCCGCCCTGGGCCGGGGCGACACCCTGGAGACGCTCACGGCGAGCGGCGCCCAGGTGGCGGTCGAACTGACCACCCCCGCCTCGGTGATGGACAACCTCGACTTCTGCGTCCGGAACGGCATCCACGCGGTCGTCGGCACCACCGGCTGGACCGACGAACGCCTCGCGCAACTGAACGGCTGGCTGGACGCCTCCCCACAGACGGGCGTCCTCATCGCGCCCAACTTCTCCATCGGGGCCGTACTCACCATGAAGTTCGCGCAGATCGCCGCGCCCTACTTCGAGTCGGTCGAGGTCATCGAACTGCACCACCCGAAGAAGGTCGACGCCCCGAGCGGTACGGCCACGCGCACGGCCCAGCTCATCGCCGAGGCGCGCGCGAAGGCGGGCACGGCCGCGGCACCGGACGCCACGGAGACGGCCCTGGACGGCGCGCGGGGCGCGGACGTCGACGGGATCCCCGTCCACTCCGTCCGGCTGCGCGGTCTGCTGGCCCACCAGGAGGTCCTGCTGGGCGGCGAGGGCGAGACCCTGACCGTCCGCCACGACTCCCTGCACCACAGCAGCTTCATGCCGGGCATCCTGCTCGGCGCCCGCCGCGTGGTGACGACCCCGGGCCTCACCTTCGGCCTGGAACACTTCCTGGACCTGGGCTGAGGCTCACGACATGCGCGCCAAACTCACCTACGCCGTCACGGCCGCCGTCCTGGTCTTCTACTTCGTCCTGGTCGGCAGCCGCGGCGTCATGCTCATACAGTCGGGCACGGTCATCACCGTCACCTTCGGGATCGCGGTCCTGATCCTGCCGGTGATCGGCATCTGGTTCCTCTGGAAGAACACCCAGTTCGTCCGCAGCGCCAACCGCCTCGCCGCCCTCCTCGACGCCGAAGGCGGCCTCCCCGTCGACGAGTTGAGGCGTACGCCTGGCGGCCGTATCGACCGCGACTCCGCCGACGAGGTCTTCGCCAAGCGCAAGGCCGAGACGGAGGCGGCCCCCGACGACTGGCGCAGCTGGTTCCGCCTGGCCGTCGCCTACCACGACGCCCGCGACACCCCCCGCGCCCGCAAGGCGATGCAACGCGCGATCGCCCTGCACGACGGCAGACCCGTCCAGGCCTGAACACCCGTACGCCGAAGGGGCCGCCCCGCACTCACTGCGGACCGGCCCCTTCGGCGTACGGGTGTTGTCGGCCGGTCAGCTCCGCCGATATTCGTCGGACCACACCTCGATGGAGTCCGCGGCCCGGTCGAAGGAGGAGGCACGCGCCAGGAAGTCGATGTCGTGCGTGGTCAGCAGCACGGGCACGTCCTCGGGAGCACGATCCTTCCGTACGAGGACCAGCGCCTGCCCCTGCACCGTGCGCGGCAGCCCGAGCCAGCGCACCGGCTGCTGCACCGTCCGCACCGCGACGATCCGATCCCACCGCACCGTACGAGTGAAGAAGAACCGCACCCTGCGCAGCCCGCGCGCGCTCACCCACACGCCCATGCGCAGCAGCCGCAGGGCGCAGAGGATGACGACCGCCGCGATACCGAGGATCACTCCGGCCTCGGACGGCGAGCCGGTCAACGCGATGATGACCGCCGCGAACAGTACGTACGACGCGAGCAGCAGCACGAGTGCCGCCACCGCCACCCGCCACGGTCCGGGCCGGTAGGGGCGCCGCCAGCGGTCGCGGTCGTCGAACGGCAGCGCGAGCTCGTCCGCGGCCTCGAATGCGCGGTCGGCCGTAAGGAAGGGCAGGGGCACGGCTGGTGTCCTCACTGAATCCATGCGTGGGCTGTGCCCGGTGAGGCTATCCGGCCGAGTTCCCGCTCACCACCATTGGGGGTCCGGATGAGTCATGGTCACCTCGGCGGCGGGTAATTGCCAGGTCAGCGGTTGTCGGCGGCCTGCGACTGTTGGTTCTGTGTCGAGAGGTTGTTCTGGGACAGCGCGGGCATCCCGAGGACCACGGCGCCCACGATTCCGGCGACGATGGTGAGGCCCAGGAGCCAACGCCCGGCTATCTGAGCGGCCGACGCGTGCTCACGGGGCGGCGGGGTGACATTGCTGCGGAACCGGTCGGTCTCGGCGATGAAGGCGAACGGGACGGGTTCGCGCCGACGGAACATCGGTGGTGCATCTCCCTTCGGGGATCGAATCGGGATCGAACGGGTGGCTCTCACCAAGACAGACGAGCGAACGCCCCAATTGGTGCCCTGTTTCACCGAATTCGCAGAAGTTCGCCAACGAATGTCGCGGCACGGCACCGAACGCCCCGATGTCAGTGCCGGGCCGTAGAGTGGGCGCCGCCCGAGAGACGTGATGGAAGGACCCTCCGAGCCGTGACCGACACCCCCGCCGACGACCTCAAGCCCAGTTTCCGCAGTGATGTCACCGTCGAGCTGGTCAAGCACACCGCGTCCGACGCCGACGTGCTCTTCGCCGCCCGCGTCTCGACGATCGGCGAGCAGTCCCTGGACGAGATGGGCAAGGACCCCGAGCGCTCCAAGGGTCTGATCAACTACCTGATGCGCGACCGGCACGGCAGTCCCTTCGAGCACAACTCGATGACCTTCTTCATCAGCGCCCCGATCCTCGTCTTCCGCGAGTTCATGCGGCACCGGGTGGGCTGGTCCTACAACGAGGAATCGGGAAGGTACCGGGAGCTCCAGCCCGTCTTCTACGTCCCCGGCGAGTCCCGCAAGCTGGTCCAGGAGGGCCGCCCGGGCAAGTACGTCTTCGTGGAGGGCTCCCAGGCCCAGCAGGAGCTCGTCGGCCGCACCATGGAAGACTCGTACCGCCAGTCGTACGAGGCGTACCAGGAGATGCTCGCCGCCGGCGTGGCCCGCGAGGTCGCCCGTGCCGTCCTCCCCGTAGGCCTCTTCTCCTCGATGTACGCCACGTGCAACGCACGCTCGCTGATGCACTTCCTCGGTCTGCGCACCCAGCACGAGCTGGCGAAGGTGCCGTCCTTCCCGCAGCGGGAGATCGAGATGGTCGGCGAGAAGATGGAGGAGCAGTGGGCGAAGCTCATGCCGCTCACCTACGCGGCGTTCAATGCCAACGGCCGTGTCGCCCCGTAGCGCACCTCTGTTTGCCGTTCGGGCACACATGTACGGATGGGCCGCGCGAAGTGTCCGTATTGCGGCATTTGGAGAAGTTCATCTAGCCTGATCAAACGGACCCGGCACTGCTTGAACCCCCGAGCAGGCAGTGCCGGGCTCCATATTTGTCACGACTTGTCGCCTGCCCCTAGGGCAGACCCCGCATTGAGCAGCGAGTAGCGTGTTACCCATGGCTCCGACCTCCACTCCGCAGACCCCCTTCGGGCGGGTCCTCACCGCCATGGTCACGCCCTTCACGGCGGACGGCGCGCTCGACCTCGACGGCGCGCAGCGGCTCGCTACCCACCTGGTGGACGCAGGCAACGACGGCCTGATCATCAACGGCACCACCGGTGAGTCCCCGACCACCAGCGACGCGGAGAAAGCGGATCTCGTACGAGCCGTACTGGAGGCGGTCGGCGACCGCGCCCACGTCATCGCCGGCGTCGGCACCAACGACACCCACCACAGCGTCGAACTCGCCCGCACGGCCGAACGCACCGGCGCACACGGCCTGCTCGTCGTCACGCCGTACTACAACAAGCCCCCGCAGGAGGGCCTGTACCGCCACTTCAAGACCGTCGCCGACGCCGCCGAACTGCCGGTCATGCTCTACGACATCCCCGGCCGCAGCGGCGTCCCGATCGGCACCGAGACCCTGGTCAGACTCGCCGAGCACCCCAGGATCGTCGCCAACAAGGACGCCAAGGGCGACCTCGGCCGCGCCAGCTGGGCCATCGCGCGGTCGGGCCTGGCCTGGTACTCGGGCGACGACATGCTGAACCTGCCGCTGCTCTCCGTGGGCGCGGTCGGCTTCGTCTCGGTCGTCGGCCATGTGGTCACACCTGAACTGCGCACCCTGGTGGAGGCGTACATCTCCGGTGACGTCCAGAAGGCCACCGAGATCCACCAGAAGCTGCTCCCCGTCTACACCGGCATGTTCCGCACCCAGGGCGTCATGACCACCAAGGCCGCGCTCACCCTCCAGGGACTGCCCGCCGGACCGCTGCGCCTCCCCATGGTCGAATGCTCGCCCGAGGAGATCGCCCAGCTCAAGATCGATCTTGCCGCCGGCGGGGTACAGCTCTGACAACAGACTTCACAACTCAATACGCAGGGCTTCGGCGCCTGCACCCCACATCCGATAACTGCATTTGCACGAACGTCATGCGCGCCACGTGCCCACAGGTACGTGGCGCGCATGGGTAGGAGAGTCTTTTGAGTCATCCGCATCCTGAACTCGCCCCGCCGCCCAAGCTCCCCGAAGGCGGCCTGAGGGTCACCCCACTCGGCGGCCTCGGGGAAATCGGCCGAAACATGACGGTCTTCGAATACGGCGGCCGTCTGCTCATCGTCGACTGCGGTGTGCTCTTCCCCGAGGAGGAGCAGCCCGGAATCGACCTGATCCTGCCGGACTTCACGTCCATCAGGGACCGCCTTGACGACATCGACGGCATCGTCCTCACGCATGGCCACGAGGACCACATCGGCGGAGTCCCGTTCCTCCTTCGTGAGAAGGCGGACATCCCGCTGATCGGCTCCAAGCTGACCCTCGCCCTCATCGAGGCGAAGCTCCAGGAGCACCGCATCCGGCCGTACACGCTCGAGGTCGCCGAGGGGCACCGCGAGCGCATCGGCCCCTTCGACTGCGAGTTCGTCGCGGTCAACCACTCGATCCCGGACGCCCTCGCGGTCGCGATCCGCACCCCCGCGGGCATGGTCGTCCACACCGGCGACTTCAAGATGGATCAGCTGCCGCTGGACGGTCGTCTGACAGATCTACACGCGTTCGCACGGCTGAGCGAGGAGGGCATCGACCTCCTCCTCGCCGACTCCACGAACGCCGAGGTCCCGGGATTCGTCCCGCCCGAGCGCGACATCTCGAACGTCCTGCGGCAGGTCTTCGCGGGCGCCCGCAAGCGCATCATCGTGGCGAGCTTCGCCAGCCACGTGCACCGCATCCAGCAGATCCTGGACACGGCACACGAGTACGGCCGCCGGGTCGCCTTCGTCGGCCGCTCGATGGTCCGGAACATGGGCATCGCACGGGATCTCGGGTATCTCAAGGTCCCGCCGGGCCTGGTGGTCGACGTCAAGACGCTCGACGACCTCCCGGACAGCGAGGTCGTCCTGGTCTGCACGGGCTCGCAGGGCGAACCGATGGCAGCCCTGTCCCGCATGGCCAACCGCGACCACCAGATCCGCATCGTCGCCGGCGACACGGTGATCCTGGCGTCGTCCCTCATCCCGGGCAACGAGAACGCCGTCTACCGGGTGATCAACGGCCTCACCCGCTGGGGTGCCAACGTCATCCACAAGGGCAACGCCAAGGTCCACGTCTCCGGACACGCCTCGGCCGGCGAGCTGCTGTACTTCTACAACATCTGCAAGCCGAAGAACCTGATGCCGGTCCACGGCGAATGGCGCCACCTACGGGCCAACGCCGAGCTGGGCGCCCTGACCGGCGTCCCGCACGACCGGATCGTCATCGCCGAGGACGGCGTGGTCGTCGACCTCATCGAGGGCAAGGCCAAGATCTCGGGCAAGGTCCAGGCGGGTTATGTCTACGTCGACGGCCTCTCGGTCGGCGATGTCGGCGAGCCGGCGCTGAAGGACCGCAGGATCCTGGGTGACGAGGGCATCATCTCGGTCTTCGTCGTCGTGGACTCGTCCACCGGCAAGATCACGGGCGGCCCGCACATCCAGGCCCGCGGCTCCGGCATCGAGGACTCGGCCTTCGCGGACGTGGTCCCCAGGATCACGGAGGTCCTGGAACGCTCGGCCCAGGACGGCGTGGTGGAGCCCCACCAGCTGCAGCAACTGGTCCGCCGCACCCTGGGCAAGTGGGTCTCGGACAACTATCGGCGCAGGCCGATGATCCTCCCGGTCGTCGTGGAGGTCTGACCGTCGTACGACCCCTCGTACGCGTGAACCTGGAGCGGGCCGCCTCGATTTGCATCGAGGCGGCCCGCTCCAGTACGTTTACGGCTCCGCCTGAGGGGGAACCCGGACACTTCGCGTGTACGGGGGCCACTCCCGAAGGGCCGGAAAATCCGACTCAGAACTTCTGATAAAGTCGGAACCGCCGGAAAGGGAAACGCGGAAGCGGAAACCTGGAAAGCACCGAGGAAATCGGAACCGGAAACGGTCTGATAGAG
>NZ_JNWO01000025.1 GCF_000716435.1 Streptomyces xylophagus | reverse complement strand
CCTCGGCGGGTGGGGGGGCCGCCGGTGGGGGAGCGGTGGGAGCGGGCGTTGATTCGGGTGCGGCCGGGGAGTGGGAGTGCGTTGGCTGCCGCGTTGAAGGCTGCGCAGGCTGCTCGGATGGCTCGGGGTGGGGGGGATGTGGTGCGGGTGCGTGTGGATCCGCCGGACATCGGGTGAGGCCTCGGCCTTCGGCCTCGGATTGTCTCCCGCCCGCGCACCGCCCGTTTGCTGTCGGTTGAGAGGCTGGGGTTTGCCGTGGGGGTTCTCGCCGTTGGCGGCCTGCGGTCCGTGGGCCGACATACAGCTGCCTCCCGGTCGTCGTCCGGGAGGCAGACAAGGTTCGTCGGGTGAGTCAGCCGTTGCGGGGGCCCGGGAAAGCCGTGGGCCTGGCCTCGTCGCGGAGGGTGGGGCTGCCTGCTGTGGGCTGGGTCGGCATGGAGCGGGCCGCGGGGACCGTCGGCAGGGTGGGCATCGTGGGGAGGCCCGTGTTCACGGTGACCGGGCGGGAAGTCGCCGCCTCGGTCGTGCGCTCGGCGTCGGCCGCGGCCTGGGTCGCGGCGCGGCGGGCGCCGTAGCGGCGGTGTACGGCCTGCTTGGTGACCCCGAGGGCCGAGCCCACCGCGTCCCACGAGAAACCGAGTGAGCGGTCGAAGTCCACGGCGGCCGTGACCAGGGTCTCGACACTGTCCCGCAGCTCCTGCGCGAGACGGACCGTCGGGGCGGGAGCGCGTCCGTAGACGACGAAGCCCGTGGACGGGCCGGAGCGGCGCGGGCGGTAGACGTTGCCCAGCTGGGCGGTGAGCGTGCGCAGTGCGTCCACCTGCCGGCGGACCCGCTCGATGTCCCGCACCAGCAAGTGCAGGCTGGCCCGAGCCTGGGCGTCGTGGGTTGCGTGGTCGGCCATGAACAAGCCTCTCGAACCGGCGTTGAAAAGGATCGGGCCGCGCGAATGCGGCCCATAGTGGTCAACTCTTTCTTGACCAACGCGTGTGCGCTCCGCTGGTCACGCGAGGGGGGCGTAAGGGCATATGCGTACGCCCCCGGTGAACCGGTGTGCGCTGACGGCGTCGGCGAGTTGACGGATGTGAGCCGCCGGGCGCGAGGGCCTGTCCGGCGGATCATGTCGCAGACGCGGGGCCTGGCACGCCCACCGGCGCTGATCAGGCGCCGATGCTTTCCTGCGGCCTGATCCGCCGGACAGGCCCCAGGCCGTGTCCGCAAAGTCCCTCCCCCAGAGGGGGTACCCCCAGCCCCGCGACGCCCGGCACGCTCCCCCACTGCCAAAAGGGCGTGGGAGGTGCCCCCACTCGCCGCACCGGACGCCGAGGGGCCCGCCCCTTCGGGCGGACGCCGGGACTTCGCGGACACGACCTAGCGCCGGGACGCGCCATAGACTGGTGCGCTGCCCGTCCACCTCCGCCCGAGAGGCCCGAACCCTCCCATGAAGCTCGTCTTCGCCGGTACCCCCGAGGTCGCCGTTCCCGCACTGGACGCCCTGATCGCCTCCGGGCGGCACGAGGTGGCCGCCGTCGTCACGCGGCCCGACGCGCCGGCCGGGCGTGGGCGCCGGCTGGTGGCGAGTCCCGTCGCCGAGCGGGCCGAGGAGGCGGGCATCGAGGTGCTGAAGCCCGTCAAGCCGCGCGACCCGGAGTTCCTGGAGCGGCTGCGGGAGATCGCGCCCGACTGCTGTCCCGTCGTCGCCTACGGCGCCCTCCTGCCGCGCGTCGCCCTCGACATCCCCGCCCACGGCTGGGTCAACCTGCACTTCTCGCTGCTCCCCGCCTGGCGCGGCGCCGCCCCCGTTCAGCACTCCGTCATGTCCGGCGACGAGATCACCGGAGCCTCCACCTTCCTGATCGAGGAAGGACTCGACTCCGGGCCCGTCTACGGCACCGTCACCGAGGAGATCCGTCCCACCGACACCAGCGGCGACCTGCTGACCCGGCTCGCGTTCGCCGGCTCGGGCCTGCTCGCCGCGACCATGGACGGCATCGAGGACGGCACCCTGAAGGCCGTACCGCAGCCGAACGAGGGCATCACCCTCGCCCCGAAGATCAACGTCGAGGACGCGGAGGTGACGTGGGCGGCTCCCGCGTTGCGCGTGGACCGGGTGGTGCGTGGGTGCACGCCCGCGCCCGGCGCCTGGACCCTGTTCCGGGGCGAGCGGCTCAAGCTCATCCAGGCGGTGCCGGTTCCGGAGCGGACCGACCTCGCGCCCGGGGAGCTGTCGGTCGGGAAGAACAACGTGTACGTGGGCACCGGGTCGTACGCCGTCGAGCTGCTGTGGGTGCAGGCGCAGGGCAAGAAGCCGATGCGGGCGGCGGACTGGGCACGCGGGGCGCGGATCGGCGCGGGGGAGACCCTCGGGACCCTCGGGACTCCCGGGGCGTGACGTCCCGCGCGCGGGCCCGCCGGTGCGACGTAGGCTGTGTGCACATATCGGCCAGAAATCCGGAGCACCTTTTTCGTGAGCGAGCAGTCCCCGCGACCCCGTAAGCCCGGCAAGCCCTACCGTCGGCCGCAGAAGGACCCCGTCCGCATCCTCGCCTTCGAGGCGCTGAGGGCCGTGGACGAGCGGGACGCGTACGCCAACCTCGTCCTGCCGCCCCTGCTGCGGAAGGCGCGGGAGAAGGGCGACTTCGACACGCGGGACGCGGCGCTCGCCACCGAGTTGGTCTACGGGACGCTGCGCCGGCAGGGGACGTACGACGCGATCATCGCCTCGTGCGTCGACCGGCCGCTCCGCGAGGTCGATCCGCCGGTGCTGGACGTGCTCAGCCTCGGGGTGCACCAGCTGCTCGGTACGCGGATTCCGAGCCACGCGGCCGTGTCCGCCTCTGTCGAACTCGCGCGGGTCGTCCTCGGCGACGGGCGGGCGAAGTTCGTCAACGCCGTGCTGCGGAAGGTCGCGCGGGACGACCTCGACACCTGGATCGAACGGGTCGCGCCGCCCTACGACGACGACCCCGAGGACAACCTGGCCATCGTGCACTCGCACCCGCGCTGGGTCGTCTCCGCGCTGTGGGACTCGCTCGGCGGCGGACGGGCCGGCATCGAGAACCTGCTGGAGGCCGACAACGAACGGCCCGAGGTCACCCTCGTCGCCCGGCCCGGCCGGTCCACCACCGAGGAACTGCTCCGCGAGGAGGCCGCGTTGCCGGGGCGCTGGTCGCCGTACGCCGTGCGGCTCAGCGAGGGCGGCGAGCCCGGTGCCGTGGCGGCCGTGAAGGAAGGTCGGGCGGGGGTGCAGGACGAGGGCAGTCAGCTGGTCGCGCTCGCCCTCGCCAACGCGCCCCTCGACGGGCCGGACGAGAAGTGGCTCGACGGGTGCGCGGGCCCCGGCGGCAAGGCCGCGCTGCTCGCCGCGGTGGCCGCCGAACGCGGGGCGATGCTCCTCGCCTCCGAGAAGCAGCCGCACCGGGCCGGACTCGTGGCGAAGGCGCTCGCCGGGAACCCCGGGCCGTACCAGGTCATCGCCGCCGACGGGACCCGGCCGCCGTGGCGGCCCGGCAGCTTCGACCGTGTCCTGATGGACGTGCCGTGTACTGGGCTCGGCGCCCTGCGCCGGCGGCCGGAGGCCCGCTGGCGGCGCCGACCGGAGGACCTCGAAAGCTTCGCGCCGCTCCAGCGCGACCTGCTGCGCACCGCCCTCGAATCCGTGCGCGTCGGCGGCGTCGTCGGCTACGCGACCTGCTCACCGCACCTCGCCGAGACCCGGGCCGTCGTCGACGACGTACTCAAGCAGTACCCGCACACCGAACTGATCGACGCCCGCCCGCTGCTGCCGGACGTTCTGGAACTCGGTGCGGGTCCTGACGTACAGCTGTGGCCGCACCTGCACGGGACCGACGCGATGTATCTGGCGCTCATCCGCCGGACCGCCTGACGGGTGGGTCACACGACTCGTTGAAGAGCCTCCCGCGTGAGGTCGGCCAGCGTCGGATAGCCGTCCACCGCCATGATCAGGTCGGTCTCCGCGAGGAGTGAGCGCAGGACGTGGACGATGCCGTCCGTGCCGCCGAGGGCGAGGCCGTAGGCGTACGGGCGGCCGATGCCTACGGCGGTGGCGCCCAGGGCGATGGCCTTGACGATGTCGGCGCCGCTGCGCACGCCGGAGTCGAAGAGGACCGGGAGGCCGTCCGCCGCCTCGACCACGGCCGGGAGCGCGTCGAGGGCGGGGAGGCCGCCGTTGGCCTGGCGGCCGCCGTGGTTGGAGCAGTAGACGCCGTCCACGCCTCCGTCCTTGGCCCGGCGCACGTCCTCGGGGTGGCAGATGCCCTTGACGATCAGGGGGAGGTCTGTGAGGGACCGTAGCCAGGGGAGGTCGTCCCAGGTGAGGGGGTTGCCGAACAGCTGGGTCCAGAGGAGGACCGCGGACTGGGGGTCCTCCTCCGGGGTGCGGGGGAGGCGGGCGCGGAAGACCGGGTCGCTGGTGTAGTTGGCGAGGCAATGACCGCGCAGTTGGGGGAAGTTGGCGGTGGACAGGTCGCGGGGGCGCCAGCCGGTGACCCAGGTGTCCAGGGTGACCACGATGCCCTTGTAGCCGGCCTGTTCGGCGCGGTGGACGAGACTCGCGGCGAGGTCGCGGTCGGTCGGGGTGTAGAGCTGGAAGAGGCCCGGGGTGTCCCCGAACTCGGCGGCGACCTCCTCCAGCGGGTCGACCGTGAGCGTCGAGGCGACCATCGGGACGCCGGTGCGCGCGGCGGCCCGTGCGGTCGCCAGGTCGCCGTGCCCGTCCTGGGCGCAGAGGCCGATGACTCCGACCGGTGCCATGAACACGGGGGACGGCAGTCGCATCCCGAACAGGTCTACGGACAGGTCGCGTTGGGCCGCGCCGACGAACATGCGGGGGACCAGTCCCCAGTGGTCGAAGGCGGTCACGTTGGCCCGCTGGGTGCGTTCGTCACCGGCGCCGCCCGCGACGTACGACCACACGGAGGGCGGCAGCGCCGAGCGCGCCCGGTCCTCCAGTTCCGCGAAGGCCATCGGGTAGGGCGGGACGATGCCGCCGAGCCCGTTCAAGTAGATCTCGTTCTGGTAGGAGCCGAACGGCTGTCCCATGCCATCTCCCTCTCCGCTCAAGGAGGGATTCTCGCAGCGGACGGGGCAGATGATCCCTGTGGGGCGACGTCGGTCTGTCGCGACGGATCGGTACACGGCCGGCTCCTCACGGTGACCCGCACTCCGTGGACGGCCGTATCCACGACGGACCGATGCCGCTAACCCCCGCAGGACATGGCAGGCTTGGGGCATGGCCGTGCAGATCAACCCCAGCATCCTGTCCGCCGACTTCGCCCGTCTCGCGGAGGAGGCGAAGGCGGTAGAAGGAGCCGACTGGCTCCACGTCGACGTCATGGACAACCACTTCGTCCCGAACCTCACGCTCGGTGTGCCGGTCGTAGAGTCACTGGCGCGGGCGACGGACACTCCGCTGGACTGCCATCTGATGATCGAGGACGCCGATCGCTGGGCGCCGCAGTACGTCGAGGCGGGTGCCTCCTCCGTCACCTTCCATGTCGAGGCGGCCGGCGCGCCGGTGCGGCTCGCCCGGGAGATCCGGGCCAAGGGTGCCCGTGCCTCCATGGCGCTGAAGCCCGCGACGCCCATCGAGCCGTACGAGGATCTGCTGCCCGAGTTGGACATGCTGCTGATCATGACCGTGGAGCCGGGCTTCGGCGGCCAGTCGTTCCTCGACATCATGCTGCCGAAGATCCGCCGCACCCGGGAGCTGATCAGGAAGCACGGACTGGAGCTGTGGCTGCAGGTCGACGGCGGAGTTTCGGCCGCGACGATCGAGCGCTGCGCGGAGGCCGGAGCCGATGTGTTCGTCGCCGGTTCGGCCGTCTACGGGGCATCCGACCCGGCCGCGGCGGTACGTGCATTGCGCACGCAGGCCGAAGGGGTCGTGAGCAAGGCATCCTGGGCGTGCGACCACTGAGCGGCAGGTATGTGAACGGCGGCCATCAAGGCTGATCAAGTGCGCCGGATCTGCGAGGATGAACGGCGAATCCAGAGTGTGAACAGCAGTGAGGAGATCGCCGTGTCGGGTATGTCGGCGGGCCGGTCAGCCATGCGGATGGGACCCGCAGAGCTGGTGCAGGCGGCGGCCATGGCCCGCCGCTTCTACCTCGAGGGCAAGTCCAAGATCCAGATCGCGGAGGAGTTCGGCGTCAGCCGCTTCAAGGTGGCCCGGGTCCTGGAGACCGCTCTCGAACGGGATCTCGTACGGATCGAGATCCGAGTACCGGCCGAGCTGGACGCGGAGCGCTCGGACGCGCTGCGTGCCCGGTACGGCCTGAGGCACGCCGTCGTGGTCGAGTCCCCGGCCGAGGTCAGCGAGGAGTCGCCCGACCCCGAGAACCTCGGGGAGGTCGCGGCCGACCTGCTCGGCGAGCTGGTCAACGAGGGCGATGTGCTCGGCCTCGCCTGGGGCCGGTCCACCATCCACATGGCGGCCGCCCTCGACCGGCTGCCGCCCTGCACGGTGGTCCAGCTGACGGGCGTGTACGACGCCGGGACCGCCGAGCGCGGCTCGGTCGAGGCCGTACGGCGCGCCGCGCAGGTGTCGGGCGGCGACGCCCACCCCATCTACGCGCCGATGCTGCTGCCGGACGCGGCCACCGCGGAGGCGCTGCGCCACCAGACGGGTATCGCCCGGGCCTTCGAGTACTTCGACAAGGTCACGGTCGCCTGTGTCTCCATCGGCTCCTGGGAGCCGGGCATCTCGACGGTCTACGACATGCTCAGCGACGAGGAGCGGGCCCACTACTCGTCCCTCGGTGTCGCCGCCGAGACGTCCGCGCACCTCTTCGACGCCGAGGGCCGTCGGGTCGGCCGGGACCTGGGTGAGCGGTGCATCACCGTCAAGGCGGACCAGTTGCGCCGTATCCCCGAGGTCGTCGCGATCGCGGGCGGGCAGCGGAAGGCGGCGGCGATCGACGCGGTGCTGCGGTCCGGGCTCGTCACCAGCCTGGTGACGGACACGGCTGCGGCGGACTATCTGATGACGGCCGGAGCCCCGCCGAAGTCGGCGCTCAGCCGGACGGACCCGGACGGCATCTGACACCGGCGGACCCCGACGGGATCTGACGGTATGCCTCTGACGGGCTCTGACAGAAGGTCGTGAGGGGCGGCCGTGGCAGCATCGGACGCAAGCTGCCGCGGTTCGTCCCCCGAGCTCATCACCGCCCCTGCCGGCACGGCCCGTTGACCCTCCGCCCCGCTCATGCCGGACCGGCGAACCGCGCCGTAGCCGTACGGAAAGCCACGAACCGGAGCCGAGGATCCGCACGCGCTCGGGCCCGTTCAGCCGCCCGTGCCGGTGTCCCCGCGAAATGCCCCGGCCACCACGGGGACGAGCTGCCGCTCGATCTGCTCGGCGGACATGGTGGCCAGTTCGGTGCCGATGGGGGCGAGGGCGAGCCAGTTCAGCAGGCCGGCCGCGCAGCGCGTGCGGAAGATCAGTTCCTCCTCGTCGACTCCGGGGAGGTTCGGCTTCAGCACCCGGAGGGCGTCGCGGCGGCTCTTGTCGAACTTGCCGGTCAGCCGCTCCCAGCCCTGGGGCGGTTCGATGCCGACGCGTGCCACGGTGCGCATCACGGCGAGGTCCTGTCCGCCGGCCGCGAACGCGCGCATCATCGGTCCGGCGAACGCTGCCGCCACTTCGTGGAGTGTCGCGGTGGGGCCGAGGGAGTCGAGTGCCTCCATCTGCGCGTCCAGATACTGTTCCAACGCGTGCTCGATCGCCGCGTCGCACAGTGCCTTCAGTGAGCCGAAGTGGTAGCTCACCGCGGCGACGTTGGCTCCCGCGCGATCCGTGATCTCGCGGAGTGTCACGCCCTCCTGGCCCCGTTGCGCGAGCAGCTCCAGGGCGGCCGTCTGCAGGCCGTCCCGTGTGCGCTGACCGGCTTCTCGGCGCATGTCCGTCTTTTTCGCCTGTATCACGGCGTGTATTCAAGCAGTTGATTTACTTCATTGTCAAGCGGTCGTCGGGTGCGGTCGGCCGCCGGGGCGAACAATTCAAACAGTGGCTTGACAGGTTGGCTTCGCCGTCCATAAAGTCAAGCCATCGCTTGATTTACTAAAAGCGCTCGTGACCGAACCTGGAGAAACCCGACATGAAGCTGCTCAGCCGTAAGTCGATCACCGCCGCTACCGCAGTAGCTGTCCTGGGTGGTCTTTCCATCGCCGCGGTGCCCTCACAGGCCGCGAGCCCCGCCCACGACAAGGCGGCCGCCCCGACCCTGACCGCACGCCAACTGGCGGCGCTGCCGCTCACCGACCGGCACCTCACCAAGCACGAGAAGGCCAACCTCGCGATCGTCCTGCGCGACTACTACGTGGCGGAGGGCAACCACATCGACGTCCCGACCTTCGTCAACAGCTTCGCCAAGGACGGCGTCTTCAACGACATGGTCCCCGGCGTCGCCTACCGGGGTAAGGCGCTCGGCAACGTGCTGCCCTACATGAAGAGCCTCTTCTCCAACGTGCACCGTGACCTCAAGCGCATCACCGTGAACGGCGACACCATCAGCATCGAGCTGTCGATCCAGGGCACGTTCGACGGGCAGCTCCAGGCGCCGACGGGTGGCGTCGTCAAGGGGAAGGGCCAGAAGGTCGACGCGCCGACCGCCGACTTCTGGTACCTGAAGAACGGCAAGGTCGAGAAGTTCGACTGCTTCGTCGGGTACTCGAAGATGTACTCCGACATGGGCGTCAACTTCGACTGGGCCTCGGCCGTCAACAACCACTGAGCCACTCCCCGGCGGGTGATGCCCGGCCCTACCGGCCCCGCATCACCCGCCGCGGCTTGCGGCGAAGTTCACTTGTTTGCGCAACCAACAACAGAGGAGCGCGTCGGCATGACGACCCGGCTCGGAATCGGTCTCCCGCAGAATCGGCAGTACGACCTCGGCAAGGACGTGCCCGACGTGGCGCGCGCCGCCGAGGACATCGGATACGACAGCCTCTGGGTGTACGAACGCGCCCTGTTCCCGGACCCCCCGACCCAGCCGCTGTACGGCGTCCCCGGCCTGCCCTGGCCCGACGCCTACCGGGGCGTGGCCGAGCCACTGGTCACGCTGACCCTCGCGGCGGCGGCCACCGAGCGGGCCGAACTGGGCACCGCCGTGCTGGTCGCCCCGCTGCACCTCCCCTTCCAACTGGCCAAGTCGCTGGCCACGTTGGACGCGGCGAGCGGCGGCCGGGTGGTCGCGGGCCTCGGCAGCGGCTGGTCCCTCGACGAGTACGCGGCCGCCGGAGTGCGCCCGTTCGAGGAACGCGGCAAGGTCATGGACGAGGTGTTCGAGGTGTGCCGGGCGGTGTGGGGCCCGGACCCGGTGGTCTACGAAGGCGGCGGCGTCACGAGGATCGCCTCGGCCGTGGTCGGACCCAAGCCGGCCCGACCCATCCCGATCCTGGTGCCGGCCAACACCCCACGGGCCATGCGCCGGCTCGTCGACCACGCCGACGGCTGGCTGCCGTACGCCGACGGCCCCGACCAAATCGCCCAGAGCTGGCGGCAGTTGCAGGACCTCGCCGCCGAGCGGGGCCGCACCCGGCCGCTGCGGACCGTGGTGCGCGTGAACCCGGACTACACCGCCAAGCGGTACGAGGGACCGGACCGCCGGCCCTTCCAGGGCGACGTCGAGCAGATCGTCACCGACCTGATGGCCTACGCCGGGATCGGCCTCGACGAGTTCCTGGTCGACCTCTCGTGGGCCGCGCGGGACGCGCAGGAACTGAAGGACGTCTCCGCCGAGGTGTACACGGCGGCCCGCGCGGCCGGGTTCTGACCATGTGTGCCCGGCGCGGGCGGTCGGCTCAGCAGCCGAAGTCGATCAGGTCGAACGTGACGTAGTGGTCGGCGGTGTAGTAGTCCTCCTTGTCCTTCTGGCCGGTGACGATCCGTCGTGCTCCTCGCGTGGAGGAGCCCGGCGTCCTGACCGTGTACTCGTGGTAGTAGCCGGACGACTGGCCGGGCAGTACGCCCTCCCGGTTGCGGAAGACCACGCCGTCCTGCGAGTAGGGGAACGGGCCGTTCGACGCGATCAGGTCGAGCGTGTCGTGCGCCTGGGAGGGCAGGTCGCTGTAGCAGATCTTGCCGCCCGAGGTGGCGGAGGTGGCGGAGGTGGTGCAGCCCACCAGGAGAGCGGCGAGGAGGGCGGTCGCGGCACCGATGCGGGTTGCGCGTGGCGGCAATCTCATGGCACCCATGATGACGTCGGCGCACGCCGGTTCGCGCGATCGCGGGGCCCGGCGCATTGTCATCGGGCAGTGTGGCGGGATCTACTACACCGATGATCACTACAAGTCGTTCGGGACGGTACTGAGATGACACAGCTCGCGGTCACGCTGGACCTCGACGGGGTCGCGGACAAGGCCGGCCTGATGGACCGGTGTGTCCGCGCACTCTCCCTGCCCGACTGGTTCGGCCGGAACTGGGACGCCCTCGCCGACAGCCTCGGCGACCACACCGTGTGGCCCGACGGTGCCGCGGAGCAGGGTCTGCTGGTCGTCGTACGGAACTGGCAGTCGTACGCCAAGGCACGGCCGGACGAGTGGGCGACCGCCGTCGACGTCTTCGGTGACGCGGTCGACGGCACGGCGAACCTCGACGTGGTGCTCGCACTCGGAGGAATCGGTCGCTAGCCCGATTGTCCGAGGCGGCTGGCAGAGTGTTCGGTATGGAGCAACAGGAGCAGCGCACGTCCGTCCGTCTCGTGGTCGTGGACCCGGACCTCGACGCGCAGTGCGACCGCGTGGAGGAACACTTGCTGGCGCCCCTGGCCGAAACCGCCGGCGGGGCGGGTGGGCACGCGCTCTTCGCGGACGGGCTCGTGGCCTTCCGGCGGGTCCGGGAGACACTCGCCGAGGCGGTGGCACGGGGACCCAAGGTGTGGACGCCGAACGGCCGTTGGGAACACGAGGGCCTTCGCATCGTCGAACTCCCCACGGGGGACACCGACTTGCTGTACGCCCTGCTGCGCGAGCTGTCCGGGCTCCTCGTCGCGCCGCCGGACCTGCCCGACCCCTCGGGCGTCGTCGCGGCCGTCCGCGGCACCGTCCTGACGCCCGAGAAGACCGCCGTCGGCCTGGTCGGCGCGCTGGCGCGGGTGCTGTCCCTGGTGGACCTCACGCCCGACGCCGATACGGCCACGCTCTTCGCGGCGATCGAGGGGGCCGACGGCGAGGACGTGAGACTCACGTACGGGCAGGACGAGGCGTGGCAGCGGCTCGCCCACCGGCTCACGATGCTGCTGACCGAGTCGGCTCCGTTGCATCGCTTCCTGTACTGATCCCTGGTTCTAGTGGGAACGCCTGCGGCGGTGGACGACGAATGCGGCGGCGCCCAGCAGAGCGGCCCCGGCCGCCCAGGTGGCGATGAACGCCGTGCGGTCCGTGCCGGTGTCGCCGGACGGCGCGGCCGACGTGCTGAAGGCGAAGGTGGTGTGGTCGTTGCCGGAGTGCGGGTCGTGAAGGGTGATGCCGGCCGGGCCGGGGCGCAGGGTCGCCTTCCCCTTGGCGCCGTCGTAGTTCTTGTCCGGCTTCACCGACAACAGGGACTCCACGTTCTTGC
This sequence comes from Streptomyces xylophagus, assembly GCF_000716435.1. GTDB lineage: Bacteria > Actinomycetota > Actinomycetes > Streptomycetales > Streptomycetaceae > Streptomyces > Streptomyces xylophagus. The sequence goes on along the minus strand of NZ_JNWO01000025.1, from coordinate 93,673 downwards.
CGGCCCCGATACCGAACGGCACGACGCACACGTAGTGCCGGTGTCCCGCCTCGAAAGGTGCCGTCGCGGTGTCGCTGACCCACAGGAAGCAGGGGCCGTACGCGCTGTCCTCCGACTCCGCGTGCTCGTAGTCGGTCGCGACCGTGTGCCGGGGCAGGACCACGTCGACCTCGGCGACGTAGTCGTTGTCGGTCCGGCTGCCGGTCGCGTACACGGCGGCCGGGCCGTGGTTCACGACGGTGAGGTTCAGCGTCCATCCGTCCGCACGGGCGGCGGGCTTCGCCGTGGCCGTGGCCGCCAGATCCGCGGAGCTGTCGGCCGAGACGCCGACCCGGCCCGTGGCGCCGCTCTCGAAGCCGTCTCCCGTTCCGGACGCGGGCACCAGGGTGAGCGCCGACCCAGTGCCCGCTTCGGTGTCGGCGCCGGGGCGCACGTCGGGTTGTGCCCCGGGCTGCAGCAGCTCGGCCGTGTAGTCGAGCACGGCGGTCAGGGCGTGTGCGCCAACCGTTGCTGTCAGTGGGCTGCTCAGCTCGACGGTGGCGCCCGCGGCCACCGGGGCCGGGAAGACACAGGTGACGGAGGTCGGGCTGTCGGGCGCGACTTGGTCGTTGCCGGTGCTGTAGCCGCAGTTGGAGAACTTCCGGTCGAAGACCAGACCGCCCGCCCCCACCCAGGTCACCGCGATGCGCCGGTCGGTGGCCAGGTCGCCGATGTTGCGGAGCCGTAGCGGCACGTCGATCCGGGACCCGATCCTGGCGTGCGTCACGTCGGACACCTTGCCGACGACCAACTCGGGGACGCCGACGACCACCTTCGCCCGCGCTGTGCCGGGGGTCCCGTGGCCGGCGGAGGCGGTGTACTTGATCGTGCCGGTGGCGCCGAGGGCGGCGCCCGGGTCCGCCCGCACGGTGAAGTCCAGGTTCGTCAGCTGCGAGGTGTTCTGGTTGGCACAGGAGAAGACCTGCCCGTGGGCCGTGCACCTCGGGTCGACGACCGCGATGCGCGCGACGCCCGCCAGGTCCCGGGCATCGATCACGAGCGTCCGCTCCGCGGGCGCGGGAAGATTCACCGAGGGGTCGGAGAAATTCCAGACCACGTGGACCGACCGCGCGGTCGGTCCCACGTCGATGTGGCTGTCCGCATCGATCGTCGTGTGGCCCTTCGTGGGAAGGGGAGACGGATCGGCGGCCACGGCGGCCGGGCCGGACGCGAGGGCGAGCACCACGGCAGCGAGCGCCGCCCCGAACACGATGCGAGGGGAAACCATGCACGTTCGATGCCCGAGCTGCCACGAAGGTTGCCCGCGCAGGCATCCGACACGCTCTCTTGGGCATTCCTCCAAGGGGGCCTTCGACCTGCCTGGACGATGATCCGAGGCATGGCATTACGCCCGACATGGGACAATGAAGTACGTGCTCTTCCCCCTGGCTGACCTGTCCGGGGACCACCTCTGATCGACTGGGATGTGCAGCACGTGCGTTTCCTCAACGACATCCAGCCCCCGTACGACCTGACGTACGACGACGTCTTCATGGTGCCGCGCCGCAGCGCGGTCGGATCGCGTCAGGGTGTGGACCTCAGCTCCCCGGACGGCACGGGCACCACCATCCCGCTGGTCGTCGCCAACATGACCGCCATCGCCGGGCGCCGGATGGCCGAGACGCTGGCCCGGCGCGGTGGCCTCGTGGTCATCCCGCAGGACATCCCGATCGAGGTCGTCACCGAGGTCGTGTCCTGGGTGAAGAGCCGCCACCTCGTGCTGGACACCCCGATCCGGCTGGCCCCGCACCAGACCGTCGCCGACGCGCTGGCCCTGCTGCCCAAGCGCGCGCACAACGCCGGTGTCGTCGTGGACGAGGACCAGCGCCCGGTCGGTGTCGTCACCGACGCCGACCTGACCGGTGTGGACCGCTTCACGCAGCTCGCCGAGGTCATGTCCCGGGACCTGCTGCTGCTCGACGCGGACATCGACCCGCGCGAGGCGTTCAACAAGCTGGACGCCGCCAACCGCCGCTACGCGCCCGCCGTCGACCAGGACGGCAAGCTCGCCGGCATCCTCACCCGCAAGGGCGCCCTGCGCGCCACGCTGTACTCGCCGGCCGTCGACGCGGACGGCAGGCTGCGGATCGCGGCTGCCGTCGGCATCAACGGCGACTTCGTGCAGAAGGCCAAGCAGCTGCTGGACGCGGGCGTCGACACCCTCGTCATCGACACGGCGCACGGCCACCAGGAGTCGATGATCAGCGCGATCCGTCAGGTGCGGGCCCTCGACCCGCACGTCCCCATCGTGGCCGGCAACATCGTCGCCGCCGAGGGCGTCAAGGACCTCATCGAGGCGGGCGCCGACATCATCAAGGTCGGCGTCGGCCCCGGCGCGATGTGCACCACCCGCATGATGACCGGCGTCGGCCGGCCGCAGTTCTCCGCCGTCATGGAGTGCGCCGCCGAGGCGAAGAAGTACGGCAAGCACGTGTGGGCCGACGGCGGTGTCCGCCACCCGCGCGATGTCGCCATGGCGCTCGCGGCCGGTGCGTCGAACGTGATGATCGGCTCGTGGTTCGCGGGCACGTACGAGTCTCCGGGCGACCTTCAGCAGGACGCCAACGGCCGCCTCTACAAGGAGTCGTTCGGCATGGCGTCCGCGCGTGCGGTCCGCAACCGTACGTCGGACGAGTCGGCCTACGACCGCGCCCGCAAGGCGCTGTTCGAGGAGGGCATCTCCACCTCCCGCATGTTCCTCGACCCGGCCCGCCCGGGCGTCGAGGACCTGATCGACTCGATCATCGCGGGCGTCCGCTCCTCCTGCACCTACGCCGGCGCCGCCTCCCTGGAGGAGTTCGCCGAGCAGGCCATCGTCGGCATCCAGAGCGCGGCCGGCTACGCGGAGGGCAAGCCGCTGCACGCCAGCTGGAGCTGACGCAACTCCCTTCTCTACGGCCCCTATTGTCCCGGCGCCGGGATGTTCCGGGGGCGTTGGGCGTCCTGCGGTGGTCGCCGTCCTGGGGCAAGCCGTTGCACGTGGGCTGAAGTTGAGCAACTCCCTTTTGTGCGGCCTCTGTTGTCCCGGCGCCCGGGATATTCGGGGGCCGTCGGCGTGCTCCGGCGGCTACCGTCGGGGGTATGGAGATCGCCGTGTGCCGGGCCGCCGACGTGGAGCTGCTCGACGAGTTCATCGGCTCGCCGGGGGTCGTCTCGTCCCATGCCCGGAGGTTCGCGCGGCAGGAGACGGGCGGGGGACCTATCTCGTCGCCTGGCTGGACGGCCGGCCCGTCGGGCACGCGGAGGTGATCTGGGAGGGCTGCGGGGCCCCGGAGGTGCGGGCCGCCCTGCCCGGTTGCCCGGAGCTCAACGGTCTCGGCGTGTGGCCCCCGGAGCTGCGCTCGCGGGGCATCGGCGGCGCGCTGATCCGGCGCGCCGAGGAACTGGCCCGGGAGCACGGCCGTACGGTCCTCGGCCTGGGCGTCGCCGCCGACAACCCGAGGGCCGCCGACCTCTACGCGCGGCTCGGCTACCGGCGCCTGACGGACTACGTGGGCCGCTGGTCGTACGAGGACCGCGACGGGGTGACCCGCGAGTGCGTCGAGCACTGCACCTTCCTCATCAAAGAACTGCCGTCAGGCACCCTGACCGAGGAACCGCCGTCAGGCCCTCTTGACGTCAAGCAGCCTTGACGCAACGCTGAATCCATGACGACACCCCAGAGCATCGAACCCGAGCACACCCTCCTCACCGCGGTCGCCCGCCTCGACCACCTCCGCACCCGCGAGTCCCTCGCCGGCTTCGGCAGCGACGCCGAGGCGCTCGACCGGACCGAGATGCTGGAGCTGCTCGCCCTGAGCGAGGTCGTCGCCCGCAAGGCCGCCTACGGCCGTCAGCTCACCGTCCGCGCGGCCCGTGAGGCCGGTGCCTCCTGGACGCAGATCGGGGCCGCGCTCGGCATGAGCAAGCAGGCCGCGTGGGAGGCGCACACCCGCTGGATCGACGCCCAGGCGGAGGCCTTCGGGCAGCCCGGGCGGATGGGGTTCGACGAGGGCGACGTGGCCGAGGCACGGGCCCTCGCGGGGGAGCCGGACGAGGGCTGAACCGGGCGCCGCGCAAGGGTCGACAGTCCCCGTGCAACGAATGAACACCTGGCTGCGATGAACGCAACGATCTTGCGGAGATGCGCAAGGTTGCCGCATTACGACCGGGATGCCCCGGCTCATAGGGTCGGGCGCTGTACATAGCGCGGCGGGGACTCCGCTCGGTGGGTCCCTGTGCCGCAGGGGTGCCGCCTGTCCCTGTCGCCATGACCGGCAGCGACAAGGAGCCACCCGCGTGCTCGACCAAGGCGCACCCCCGCACCACCGCGGCCAGACCACCGCCCCACCGTCCCCGGGGCTCGGCGCGCGTCTGATGCGCCGCAAGCCCGTGGACCGCCTGGTCGCCGAGGGCGGTCAGGGTGAGGGAGGGTCGCTCCGGCGCTCCCTCGGGCTCTGGCAGCTGACGATGATCAGCATCGGCGCCACTCTCGGCACCGGCATCTTCGTCGTCCTCGGCGAAGCCGTCCCCAAGGCCGGCCCCGCCGTCACCCTCTCCTTCGTGATCGCCGGCCTCACCGCCCTCTTCTCGGCCCTCTCCTACGCGGAACTCGCGGGCACCATCCCGGTCGCCGGTTCCTCGTACTCGTACGCCTACGCCACGATGGGCGAGCTGATCGCCTGGATCTGCGGCTGGTGTCTGGTCCTGGAGTACGGCGTCTCGGTCGCCGCCGTTGCCGTCGGCTGGGGCGAGTACCTCAACGAACTGCTCGACGGGACCATCGGCGTCACCATCCCCAACACCCTCTCGGCCCCGCCGGGCGACGGCGGCATCTTCAACCTCCCCGCGCTGATCGTCGTACTCCTGGCGATGGTGTTCCTGCTCGGCGGCGCCAAGGAGTCCGCGCGCGCCAACACCGTCATGGTGTGTGTGAAGATCGCCGCGCTGGTGCTGTTCTGCGCGATCGGCGTCCAGGGCTTCAGGTCCGGCAACTACGACCACTTCATGCCGCTGGGCATGGCCGGCGTCAGCGCGGCCGGAGCGACGCTCTTCTTCTCGTACATCGGCTTCGACGCCGCCTCCACGGCCGGCGAGGAGGCGAAGAACGCCCAGCGCGACCTGCCCCGCGCGATCATGCTGTCCCTGGTCATCGTGACCGCGCTGTACGTCCTCGTCGCGGCCGTCGCCGTCGGCGCCAAGCCCTGGCAGCGCTTCAACGACTCCGAGGCCGCCCTCGCCCAGATCATGCGCGACGTCACCGGCCAGTCCTTCTGGGGCACCCTCCTCGCCGCCTGCGCGGTGATCGCCATCGCGAGTGTCGTCCTGACCGTGCTCTACGGCCAGACGCGCATCCTCTTCGCGATGTCCCGGGACGGACTCGTGCCCAAGGTGTTCGGGAAGGTGCACCCGAAGACCGGGGCGCCCCGCGCCAACACCGTCATCGTGTCCCTGTTCTGCGGGGTGCTCGCGGCGGCCATCCCGCTGGGCCGGCTGGCGGACGCGACCAGCATCGGCACGTTGTTCGCCTTCGCGCTGGTCAACGTCGCCGTCGTGCTGCTGCGCCGGACCCGCCCCGACATGCCCCGCACCTTCCGCGTACCGCTGTCGCCGGTGCTGCCCGCCGTGGGCTTCGGGCTGTGCGTCTGGATGATGGGCAGCCTCTCGGCCGTCACCTGGGTGGTCTTCGGAGTCTGGATGGCCGTCGGGCTCGTGTTCTACTTCGTATACGGCTATCGCCGGTCCCACCTGGCCAACGCAGAGAAGTGAACCACCCGCAGTGCTGAACCAACTCGACGAACGCATCGTGCACGCCCTCGCCGAGGACGCCCGCCGCTCCTTCGCGGACATCGGGCAGCTGGTCGGCCTGTCCGCGCCCGCCGTGAAGCGGCGCGTGGACCGGCTGCGGGCCACCGGCGCCATCACCGGCTTCACCGTACGGGTGGACCCGTCGGCGCTCGGCTGGGAGACCGAGGGGTTCGTCGAGATCTACTGCCGGCACAACACCTCCCCGGACACCATCCGGCGGGGCCTGGAGCGCTACCAGGAGGTCGTGGCCGCGTCCACCGTCACCGGCGACGCGGACGCGATCGTCCAGGTCTTCGCCGCCGACATGCGCCACTTCGAGCGGGTGCTGGAGCGGATCGCGGGCGAGCCGTTCGTGGAGCGCACGAAGTCGGTGCTGGTGCTCTCGCCGCTGCTCCGGCGTTTCTCGTCGGGCTCGCCGACCTGAGCCGCGGAGGCTACTCGGACCGGCGGCGGACCGCCGACAGCAGCCGGCGTACGGCGATCACGTGCCCGCCGCTGGAGATGACGAGCCGCCGGTAGAGGCCCCCGGCCAGGCCGGGGAAGGCGGCCCGGGTCTCGGCCCGCAGCAGCGAGCGCCCCGGGCCGGTCCGCTCGACGTGGAAGACCAGGGCGTACGACGAGAAGCGGTGGCTGCCCTCCATGACCAGCTCGCGTCCCGGGACCGCCGAGGTCACATGGAAACCGGCGATCGCCGAACCCTCGGCGAGGGGCCGGGGCCCGGAGGTCCCGCGGTCGGCGGCGCGGACCAGGCGTGCGTACAGGGTCGCCCCCGCGGAGGAGTGGCCCATCACCCGGCTCAGGTCGCGCCACACGGCGTCGGGCTCCGCCGCCACGACCGTGGTCTGTTCGCCGACATGCGGCAACGCGGCGATCTCCATCAGGACCTCCATGACGTCGGACCCGTCCCCCTTGACCACGACTGTCGCACGCTGCCGCCGGAGGCGGCTACTCCGCCGTCTTCCGCGCCAGCGCGTTGTTCCCTATCGAGTTGTGCACGCTGAAGCTCACCGCGTCCGAGCGATAGCGGTCGTCCGACCACTCGACCGGCCGTCCCTCGCGGGTGGTTGTGACCCGGCGGACCCGGAGGAGAGGGCTCGTACGGCGGATGCCGAGCAACTCCGCGTCCTGCGCGCCAGCAGCCACCGCGTCGATGACGTGCTCGCCGTAGGCGAAGACCAACCCCGTGTCGTCGTACAGGCGTTGGGTCACGGACGGGCAGTCGGGCTCGATCGCCTCGACGGCCGGTGAGATCCAGTCGGCGTACACGGTCCGCTCCAGCAGGACCGGTTCGCCGTCCAGGCCGCGGACCCGCAGGACGTGCAACACCGGGGTTTTCTCGGGGAGTTGGAGGCGTACGGCGTCCTCGGCCGTGGCCGGGCGGTACTCCTGCTCGACCACGTGCCCGGTCGCCTCGCGCTCCATCGCACGCGCCCACTCGGCGAAGCTGCGCAGCTCCGCGAAGCTCTGGCTGCGGCGGCTGGCCAGCACCATCCGGCGGGCGCCCTGGCGGGAGCCGATCAGTCCCTCGGCGGTGAGGGCCGCGACGGCCTGGCGGACCGTGCCGCGCGAGACGCCGTACTGCGCGGCGAGGTCCGTCTCGGCGGGCAGTCGGCTGCCGACTGTGTACTCCTCGCGGTCGATGGCTTTCCGCAGCTCGTCGGCGATCTCCTCGTGTCGCGCCGTCATGCTTCCCCTCTGAATTGGCAACTGTGCACAGCGTGAGCAGCGTAGTCGAGTTCCCTTGGTGATCCGTGTCAGCCAGGAGTGTGCAGAGAAGAAGGGGTCACGGTTTCGCCAATGTTTACGAACAAGACACCATCGCCGGGCGTACTGAGGCCAACTTGTTCAGACAAGTTCTCCGCTCTGCTCTAACCCTCGTGCGCACCCCTGGAGAGACCGTGACCGTGTCCCCGCCGAGAAACGCCGTCCTGGGTGGTTCCCTCGCCGTCGTCGCCGCGCTTGCCCTCAGCGCCTGCGGCGCCGCTCCCACCAACTCGTCGACCACCGCCGACGGCAAGAACGCCGCCACCGCCACCTCCGCCGCCGACTTCGGCGGGCTCGCCGCCCTGGTGAAGGCCGCCAAGAAGGAGGGCACGCTGCACATCATCGCGGTGCCCCGTGACTGGGCCAACTACGGTGCCCTCATCGACGGCTTCACCAAGAAGTACGGCGTCAAGATCACGGACGAGAACCCGGACGGCTCCAGCCAGGACGAGATCAACGCCGTGACCTCCCGCAAGGGCCAGGACCGTGCGCCCGACGTCCTCGACCTCGGTTCCTCCTTCGCGCTCAGCGCCGCCCAGCAGGGGCTGCTCGCGCCGTACAAGGTCGCCTCCTTCGACCAGATCCCCGAGGGCCAGAAGGACCCGAAGGGGCAGTGGTTCAACGACTACGGCGGCTACATCTCCATCGGCTGCGACGCGAAGCGCGTCAAGACCTGTCCGACCACCTTCGCGGACCTGCTGAAGCCGCAGTACAAGGGCCAGGTCGCCCTCAACGGCAACCCCACGAAGTCGGGTTCGGCCTTCGGCGGCGTGTACGCGGCGGCGCTCGCCAACAAGGGCTCCTTCGACGACATCCAGCCCGGCCTGGACTTCTTCGGCAAGCTGAAGAAGAACGGCAACTACACGCCCGTCGAGTCCACCCCGGCCACCGTCGAGAAGGGTGAGACGCCCATCTCCATCGACTGGGACTACCTGAACGCCGGTTACGCCGACGAGTTCAAGTCCAAGGGCGTCGACTGGAAGGTCTCCATCCCGACCGACGGCCAGTACGCGCAGTACTACTCGCAGGCCATCAACAAGGACGCCCCGCACCCGGCGGCCGCCCGCCTGTGGCAGGAGTACCTGTACAGCGCCGAGGGCCAGAACCTGTGGCTCAAGGGGTACGCGCGTCCGGTGCTGATGACCTCCATGGAGTCGGCCGGCACGCTCGACAAGACCGCCGCCGCCAAGCTCCCGCAGGTCACCGGCACGCCGTCCTTCCCGACCGAGGCCCAGCAGAGCAAGGCCAAGACGGTCATCGCGTCCGGCTGGGCGAAGGCCGTCTCCGGATGACGGCCACGCTCACGCGGGCCGACGTGGTCGCCGCCGCCTCCTCGAAGCGGCGGCGCCGTGTCCCCGGCTGGATCGCCGTGGTCCCGCTGCTCGTGTTCGTCGCGGTCGCCTTCGGGGTGCCCGCCATCGCGATGCTGAACGGCGCCTTCACCGTCAAGAACCAGACGACGGGCGCCACTTCGTACAGCACCGCCAACCTGACCGAATCGCTCAAGGGTGCCTACTTCACCGCGCTGATCGGCAGCGTCAAGCTGTCCGCCATCTCGGCCGCCCTCGGCACCCTGTTCGGCCTGCCGCTCGCGCAGGTCGTCGTCACCTCCCGGTTCCGCGCGCTGCGCGAGGCCGTCCTCACCGCGTCCGGCGTCCTCGCCAACTTCGGCGGTGTCCCGCTGGCCTTCGCGTTCGTCGCCACACTCGGCAACGCCGGTGTGCTGACCACCCACCTGGGACTGAAGGGCAAGGGCTGGGACCTCTACAGCTTCTCGGGCCTGGTCATCGTCTACCTGTACTTCCTCATCCCGCTGATGGTCCTCACCATCACCCCGGCATTGGAGGGCCTGCGCACCCAGTGGCGCGAGGCCGCCCAGAACAACGGCGCCACCGGCGTGCAGTACTGGCGGCACGTGGCCCTGCCGGTCCTCGCGCCGTCCCTGCTCGGCGGATTCGTGCTGCTCTTCGGCAGCGCCTTCGCCGCGTACGCCACCGCCGCGGCCATGGTGGGCAGTTCCATCCCGCTGGTCACCCTGCAGATCGCCGACGCCATCTCCGGCAACGTGCTGGTCGGCCAGGAGAACGTGGCCCTCGCCCTCAGCCTCGACATGGTCCTGGTCGCGGGCCTGGTCATGGCCGTGTACCTGCCCCTGCAACGACGGAGCGCGCGATGGCTGGACGCCTGAACCTCTGGCGGTGGGTCGTCCTCGGCCTCGCCGCCCTGTACTTCCTGGTGCCGCTCGCCGCGTCGGTCGTCTTCACGGTCGACGTGCCGGGCCAGGGCGTCACCTTCGACGCCTACACCCAGATCGTCTCCGCCGACGGCTTCACCTCCAGCCTGGTGCTCTCGCTGGAACTCGCCGCCGCCACCATCGCCGTCGTCCTGCTCCTGATGGTCCCGGCCATGGTCGCGCTACGGCTCGGCGCGCCCCGCCTGCGCCCGGTGGTCGAGGTGATCTGCTCGCTGCCGCTGGTGGTGCCGCCGATCGCGTTCGTCGCCGGTATCGCCACGGTCCTCAAGTGGGGCCCGGACTACCTGTCCCGCACCCCGCTCTTCGAGACCTTCGTCGCCATCCAGAACCCGAGCTTCCCGTTCATCCTCGTCCTGGCCTACGTCGTGATGGCGCTGCCGTTCGTGTACCGGGCGCTGGACTCGGGGCTGCGGGCCATCGACGTGAAGACCCTCGTCGAGGCCGCCCGCAGCTGCGGCGCGGGCTGGCCGCAGGCCCTCGTGCGGGCCGTACTGCCCAATCTGCGCGGGGCGTTGCTCAACGCGTCCTTCCTCACGCTGGCGCTGGTGCTCGGCGAGTTCACCGTGGCCCAGCTGCTCGGCTTCCAGCCCTTCGCCGTGTGGATCTACAGCGTCGGCGGGTCCAACGCCCAGCTCTCCGTCGCCGTCTCCGTGCTCAGCCTGGTCGTCACCTGGGCACTCCTCCTCACGCTCGCCGGTGTCGGCGGACGTGACAAAACCGCTTCGTCCCGGGGATGAACCATGACCGCCACCACGCTTGAGAAGACCACGACGGACAACGCCGCCACCGTCGAATTCCGGGGCCTGCGCCGTGAGTTCGGCCCGACGGTCGCCCTCGACGGACTCGACCTGACCGTCCAGCCCGGCGAGTTCCTGGCCCTGCTCGGCCCCTCCGGCTGCGGCAAGACCACCGCCCTGCGCATGCTCGCCGGTTTCGAACACCCCACCTCCGGTGAGGTGTTGGTGGACGGCAAGGACGTCACCGGCGTCCCCGCCCATCGTCGCGACGCCGGGATGGTCTTCCAGTCGTACAGCCTCTTCCCGCATCTCAACGCACTCGACAACGTCGCCTTCGGACTGCGCATGCGCAAGGTGGGCACGGCCGAACGGCGGTCGCGTGCGGCCGAGTTGCTCGACCTCGTCGGGCTCGGCGACAAGGGCGAGCGCTTCCCGCACCAGCTCTCCGGCGGCCAGCAGCAGCGCGTCGCCCTGGCCCGCGCGCTCGCCCTGCGTCCGCGCGTCCTGCTCCTGGACGAGCCGCTGTCGGCGCTCGACGCCAAGGTGCGGCTGTCCCTGCGCGAGGAGATCCGCCGCCTCCAGCAGGAACTCGGCATCACCACCCTCTTCGTGACGCACGATCAGGAAGAGGCCCTGTCCATCGCCGACCGGGTCGCCGTCATGCGCGCCGGAAAGCTCGAACAGTGCGCCGCCCCGGCCGAGTTGTACGGTCGGCCCGCGACCGCGTTCGTCGCCGAGTTCGTCGGCACGATGAGCCGGCTTCCGGGGCACCTCACGGACGGCACCGTGGAGGTGCTCGGCCAGCGGTTGCCGGTCGACGGCGAGGCACCGGCAGGACCCGAAGTCGACGTGCTCGTCCGGCCGGAGGCGATCCACGTGAACGCCGACGACGCCGGAGACGCACGTGTCGTCGGCACCGCCTTCCTCGGCGCGGTCGTCCGTGTCAGCGTTCTGCTCGCCGACGGCACCGAGGTCAAGGCCGACCTCCCCACGCACGAGGCCACCACCCTGGGCGCCGGAGTCGCCGTACGTGTGTCGCTGCCGGAGCGGCCGGTACTCGTGGCAGAACGCATCAACTCGTAGGGCCCCAAGGCCCGTAGTGAACCCGCACCGAAAGAGAGAAACGTGACCCCCCACACCCAACTCCCGCTCCAGGCCGTCCTGTTCGACATGGACGGCACGCTCGTCGACACCGAGCGGCTGTGGTGGGAGGCGGTGGAGCAGGTCGCGGGCAGAACCCTGACGGACGCGGACCAGTCGGAGGTGCTCGGCCGACCGGTCGAGCACACCGCCGACTGGCTCGCCACGACCACGGACGCGTCGGCGGCGGACCTCGCGGCCGAGCTGCACCGGGAGTTCGCCGCCCGCGTCCGCACCGGCATCGTGCCCCGCCCCGGCGCGCTCGACCTCCTCGACGCCCTCGCCCGCGACGGCGTCCCCACGGCGCTCGTCACCGCGTCCCCCCGCGCGGTCGCCGACACCGTCCTCGACGCCCTCGGCGCGAGCCGTTTCGCGGTCTCCGTCACCGCCGACGACACCGGGCCCACCAAGCCCGCGCCCGATCCCTACCTCGCCGCCTGCCGCGCTCTCGGCGTCGACCCGGCGGCCTGCGTGGCCGTCGAGGACACCCAGACCGGCGTCAGCTCCGCCGAGGCGGCCGGCTGCGCGGTCCTCGCCGTACCGTCGCTGGCCCCGATCGACGCGGCCCCGGGCCGGACGGTCCGGGCGAGCCTCGTCGGGGTGACCCCGGCTACCCTGCGCGCGATGGTGACGCACGAATCGCCGTACGAGCTACGCGTGTTGACCTGGAACCTCTGGCTCGGCGGCAGCAAGGTCGACGACCACCGCACCAAGCAGCTCAAGGCGATCGCGGAGACCGGCGCGGACGTGGTCGGCCTCCAGGAGACCGGCGGCACCGCCGCCGAGGAACTGGCCGAGGCGCTCGGCTGGTACCACCACCGCGCGGGCGAGAACCTCGGCGTCATCAGCCGCCACCCGATCACCGCCTGCTTCGGCGACCCGGACGTCGGCTTCTACGGAGCGGCCGGGGTGCGCATCGCCGTAGGGGAGGGGCGTGAGGTCGATCTGTGGACCTGCCACCTCGACTACACGCCCTACGGCCCGTACGAGTCCGCCTTCGACGGGCTCCCGGCCACCGACCTGATTGCCCACGAGGACGTACGGCTCGCCCAGATGCGGGATGCCCTCGGCCGGATCGCGGAGGTGGCCGATGACGCCGTCCCCGTCGTGCTGGTCGGTGACTTCAACAGCCCCTCGCATCTGGACTGGCCGGATGTCGAATGGCCGGTGACGAAGGCGGCGGCGGAGGCGGGGTTGCGGGACTCCTACCGGGAGGTCCACCCGGATCCGGCTGCGGAACCTGGGCACACCTGGTCGCCGATCCACCCCGTGCACGAGGACGGCAGTGGGCGCGCCGAGCCGCAGGACCGTATCGACTACGTCCTGCACCGGGGGCTGACGGTGCTCGACTCTCGGACCTTCGTGGTCGGCACGCCTAGCCCCTGGCCGGACGTGTCCAGCAACTGCTGGCCGTCGGACCACGCGGCTGTCCTCACGGTGTTTGCGGTGCCCCGGCGTTAGCGCTCCGCTGGAAGGTTCGTGCGTCGGCCGCGGGTCCGTTGTGGCTGGGCGCGCAGTTCCCCGCGCCCCTTTGAGGTGTTGCCCTTCAGGGGTTCCAGAAGAAGGACACGTGTGCGCGGTCGAAGCGGTGCTCGGCCAGGTCCTGGCGCGGGATCACCCAGTGCAGGGTGGAGCCCTCCCGGCCGTCGAGCCCGATGTCCCACTGGGCGAGCAGCACCCACTCCGCGGCGGCGGGCAGCTCGGCGGTGTCGGCGGACCCGGGGGACTGCTCGGCCCGGACCCGTCGCGACTGCTCCGCGTCCGCCGCGGCGTCCGTGACGGGGTCCGTCTCCGTGCACTCGTGGGAGGCGTACCCGCCGATGTGCAGCGGTCCGTCGACGACGATGTCGCCGTACGTCTCCTCCCACGCCTCGGCCAGCTCCCAGGCATGGGGATGGCCGGGGAGCGTGACGGTCTCCTCGCCGGTCTCCGGGGACGGGGCCAGGAAGTGGGACGGCAGACAGACATCGGGCGCCAGCCGCAGCTCCTCCTGCGGGAACTGCTCGTGGATCGCGCGCGTCGCGTCGTCGTAGACGCTCTCGTACTTCGGCCTCCGCTCCTCGACGGGTGTCCCCTCGGGGAGGTACACGACGTCTCCGGCGCTACCGCCGTAGTACGTCATCTCGGGGAAGCCGAAGAGCAGCAGCCGACCGTCGGCCGGCAGCGCGAGGCCCGTCGTCTCCTCGGGCAGGGCCGCGCAGTCGAGGGTCGCGAGTAACGGGGACCAGGGGTCGGGGGCGTCGGCGGGCAGCAGCAGCGGCCCGCCGAACCTGCCGACGACCGGCCCGTCCCCGCCGGTGACGAGGGTCCCGGACGGACGCGCGGTGGCGATCCACCGCTCGACGTCCTGGAGCGGTATCCCGCGGCCCAGTGCTTCCGTACGGAACGGCGCGAGCCGGTTGATCAGTTCAGGATTCATGCGCGGAAACATACGCCCGGGGCCTGACAACCGGTCCACCACACGGGAAACGGCCGACCGCGACCAGGCACGCAACGAATCGCCGCCCCACCGCACCCGCACGCAACAAAACGCTCACCGGCGCGCAACGGCTCCTTCTTGTCCGGCCCAGCCCCCCGGCCGTACCGTCTAGAGGGCCCCTCGATAGGTGGCTCTCCCCGCTTTTCCGCCTTTTCGTACCGGTGAGGAACACACATGCGCACCGCCCTGCTCCAGAGCTCCGGCCGCCCCGGCTCCCTCGTCGAGAACCTCAAGGTCCTCGACGAGGCCGCGGGCCGGGCCGCGGCCGGCGGCGCCGGGCTGCTCGCGGCCCCCGAGATGTTCCTCACCGGGTACGCGATCGGCGACGACATCGGCCGCCTCGCCGAACCCGCCGACGGCGACTCCGCCGACACGGTCGCCGAGATCGCCGGCCGCCACGGACTCGCGATCGCCTACGGCTACCCGGAGCGCGACGGAGACGCCGTGTACAACTCCGCCCAGCTGATCTCCGCAGACGGCACCCGCCTCGCCAACTACCGCAAGACCCACCTCTTCGGCGACTTCGAGCGCGCCCACTTCACACCCGGCGAACAGCCGGTCGTCCAGGCCGAGTTGGACGGCCTGACCGTCGGCCTGATGATCTGCTACGACGTCGAGTTCCCGGAGCCCGTCCGCGCGCACGCCCTCGCCGGCACCGACCTGCTCCTCGTCCCGACGGCGAACATGCACCCGTTCCAGTTCGTCGCCGAGTCCCTGGTCCCGGTGCGCGCCTGGGAGAACCAGATGTACGTGGCGTACATCAACCGCATCGGCCAGGAAGGGGAGTTCGACTTCTTCGGCCTCTCCACGCTCGCCGGACCCGACGGAGTCGCCCGCACC
Organism: Streptomyces xylophagus; assembly: GCF_000716435.1. Taxonomy (GTDB): domain Bacteria; phylum Actinomycetota; class Actinomycetes; order Streptomycetales; family Streptomycetaceae; genus Streptomyces; species Streptomyces xylophagus. The sequence continues at coordinate 78,633 of NZ_JNWO01000025.1, read as the reverse complement.
CGCGCCGGCCGCGGCGAGGAACTCCTCCTCACGGACGTCGACCCCGAGCTGCTGGCCGACTCCCGCGCGGCGAACCCGTATCTGACGGACCGGCGCCCCGGCCTCTACGGGTCCCTGGCCTGAATCCCCAGCCTTCTCTTCCCTTTAGAGCTTTGTCGCAAGGAGTCCGTACCCCATGACGTCCACGGTGCCCAACGCCGTCCAGCACGCCGACGCGCAGCAGCCGCCGATCACCATGTTCGGGCCGGACTTCCCTTACGCGTACGACGACTTCCTCGCCCACCCGGCGGGCCTCGGCCAGATACCCGCGACCGAGCACGGCACCGAAGTCGCGGTGATCGGCGGCGGGTTGTCCGGCATCGTGGCCGCCTACGAGCTGATGAAGATGGGCCTCAAGCCCGTCGTCTACGAGGCCGACCGGATCGGCGGCCGACTGCGCACCGTCGGCTTCGAGGGCACCGGCACCGAGGAACTGACCGCCGAGATGGGCGCGATGCGCTTCCCGCCCTCCTCCACCGCCCTCCAGCACTACATCGACCTGGTCGGACTCGAGACCCGACCGTTCCCCAACCCCCTTGCCGAGGCGACCCCTTCGACCGTCGTCGACCTCAAGGGCGAGTCGCACTACGCGACCACCGTCGACGACCTCCCGCAGGTCTACCTCGACGTGATGCACGCCTGGAACGCCTGCCTCGAAGAGGGCGCCGACTTCTCCGACATGAACCGCGCCATGCGCGAACGCGACGTCCCGCGCATCCGCGAGATCTGGTCGAAGCTCGTCGAGAAACTCGACAACCAGACCTTCTACGGCTTCCTCTGCGACTCGGAGTCCTTCAAGTCCTTCCGGCACCGCGAGATCTTCGGCCAGGTCGGCTTCGGCACGGGCGGCTGGGACACCGACTTCCCCAACTCGATCCTCGAAATCCTGCGCGTCGTATACACCGAGGCCGACGACCACCACCGCGGCATCGTCGGCGGCTCCCAGCAACTCCCGCTCCGCCTCTGGGACCGCGAGCCGGAGAAGATCGTCCACTGGCCCTACGGCACCTCGCTGGCGTCCCTGCACGTGAACGGCGAACCCCGTCCCGCCGTGACCCGGCTGCACCGCACGGCCGGCAACCGGATCACCGTGACGGACGCCAACGGTGACATCCGCACCTACCGGGCGGCGATCTTCACCGCCCAGTCCTGGATGCTGCTCTCCAAGATCGCCTGCGACGACTCGCTCTTCCCGATCGACCACTGGACGGCGATCGAGCGCACCCATTACATGGAGTCCTCGAAGCTGTTCGTCCCCGTGGACCGGCCGTTCTGGCTCGACAAGGACGAGGAGACCGGCCGGGACGTCATGTCGATGACCCTCACCGACCGTATGACGCGCGGGACTTACCTCCTCGACGACGGTCCGGACAAGCCGGCCGTCATCTGCCTCTCGTACACATGGTGCGACGACAGCCTCAAGTGGCTGCCGCTGTCCGCCAACGAGCGGATGGAGGTCATGCTGAAGTCGCTCGGCGAGATCTACCCGAAGGTCGACATCAGGAAGCACGTCATCGGCAACCCGGTGACCGTGTCCTGGGAGAACGAGCCCTACTTCATGGGCGCGTTCAAGGCCAACCTGCCCGGCCACTACCGCTACCAGCGCCGCCTGTTCACCCACTTCATGCAGGACCGGCTGCCCGCGGACAAGCGGGGCGTCTTCCTCGCCGGCGACGACATCTCCTGGACGGCAGGCTGGGCCGAGGGCGCCGTCCAGACCGCGCTGAACGCGGTCTGGGGCGTCATGCACCAGCTCGGCGGCACGACCGACCCGACGAACCCCGGGCCGGGTGACGTCTACGACGACATCGCGCCGGTCGAACTCCCGGAGGACTGACGGGAGTTCAGCAGGTCGGGGTAAATCGGCCGGACTTCAGATCCCGGCCGCCCGCGCCTTCTCGTACACATCGGCGGCGACGTCCTTGAGTTCCTGGGCGTCCCGCGGGGTGGTCTGGAGGTCGATCAGGATCTCCTCCAGGCCGACCGTCGCGTGGGCCACGAGGTCCTCGACGATCTGGTCGGCGCTGCCCTGGAAGGGCTGGCGGTCGGGTCCGTCATAGGACTTGGCCGTGTGCACGCAGTTGACCCGCACGACCTTCTGGATCGGTTCCGTGCGGCCCCGTTCGGCCGCCAGGTCCTGCAACTCCCGCCACTCGACGGCCAGTTGCTCGGCGCCCATGCCCACGGGAATCCAGCCGTCGGCGCTGTCCACCAGCCGCTGCCGGGCCTTCTTGTTGCCCGCGGCCAGCAGGATCGGGATCGGCCGGGCGGGCTTGGGACCGACCACCGCGGAGGCGATCTTCGTCAGTTCTCCGTCGTACTTCACCGGGTCCGGGCCCCACACCGCCCGGCACACCTCGATCACTTCGTCGAGCACCCTGCCGCGCTCCTCGAATGGCCGGATGCCTGCGGCCGCGTACTCGTCGAGCGACCAGCCGGTGCCCAGGCCCGCGATCACCCGGCCACCGCTCGCCGCGTCCAACGAGGCCAGGGACTTGGCCAGTTGGAAGGGGATGCGCAGCGGTGCCACCAGCACACTGGTGCCCAGCCGCGCCCGCTCGGTGGCCGCGGCGGCGAGGGTGAGCGTGACCAGGGGCTCGGCCACGTCCCGGTACACGTCCGGCCAGGCGAGGCCCTCGATGTTGTACAGGCCCTGGGTGGCGGGCTCCGGGAAGAGGGCCCGCTCGAAGACCCACAGGCTTTCGTAGCCGATCTCCTCGGCGGTGCGTGCCACGTCGGGAACGTCCGTGCCGATGGAATACTGCCGCATCTGGGGGAGGCCGAGGCCTAACCGAGCCGTCATTCCGGTGCTCCTTCGCAGTCGGGTGCGTGCCGTCAACGTAGGGCGATCACAAGGGGATTCCGAGGGGGCGGCGATCGGATCGGGCCACCTCAGTCGGGCAGCGGGGTGAGCATCATGCGGCCCGCGAGCCCCACCGCCGCGTCCAGCCGTTCGGTGAACTCCTCGGCGACATCGGGCAGTCCGCGCAGCGCCCACAGGGCCCGCGACGCCGTCCAGGTCGCCTCCCGGGCGCGCTCCAGGCTCCACGAGCCGAGCAGATGGGTCAGCGGGTCGGCGATCTGGAACAGGTCGGGCCCCGGCATCAGATCCTCGCGGATGCGCTCCTCCAGCGACACGAGGAGATCGCCCACGCGGTCGAACTCGTCCTCCAGCTCGGCGGGTTCGCAGTCGAGCGTACGACAGGCGTCCACGACGGCGAGCGCGAGATCGTGGCCGATATGGGCGTTGATGCCGGACAGGGCGAACTGCACTGGTCGTACGCCCGGATGCCGGCGCAGCTGGAACAGCGGGCGCCAACAGGCGGGCGGGCGCCGTCCGTTCGTCACCGTGTCCACGGCGGCGAGGTACCGCTCCGCGAACCGCACGTCGAGCGTGATCGCGGCCCGCGCGTCGGCGAACCGCCCGGCGTCGATGCGCCGGTCGACCGCCTCCGTGACGGCGAGGTAGACGCGGTTGAACACCGCGACCCCGTCCCGCGCGGGCAGGCACTCGTCGAGGGCGCGCAGACGGGAGACGACGGAGTCCACGGGAGTGTCTACTGGTGCGTCTACAGATGTGGTGAAGTGCTCCAATTGCGGCATGGGGGCAGGGTCCCAGTCCTAGGCTGGCCGAGGTGCCGGCGGGACCGATGCTTCCCCAGAACGGGGGAGCGCGTCCGTCGCAGGGGAGCACGGGAGGGGGAACCGCGCGGTGGCAGGCCTACGCGCCCAACGGCTGGCCGTACGCAAGGCCGAGCGCAGGCGGGCCGCACGGCGCGGCGTGCTGGTCGCGGTGGCCTCGGTCGTGGTCGCGGTCGGCACCGTGACCGGGACGATCAACGCGCTGGGCGACGGCCGCGGTTCGGAGGCGGCGAGGCCCGACGCGACCGGAGCGACGCTTCTGGTACCGCTGCCTGACGCACCGTCAACCTCCGCGTCCACGAAGGCCAGTGCCTCCGCTTCCGCGAAGCCGAAGAAGAGCACGGCGCCCTCGCCGACGAAGACGACGAAGGCGGGGAAGAAGACACAGGAGGCCGCCGCCGTGTCCCCGCGCCTCTACCGTCACCCCGAGTCCCAGGTCCTCGACTGGGTCCGCGCCCACCCCGACGACCCCCGCACCGAGGTCATAGAGACACGGATCGCCGACCAGCCTGCGGCGGTGTGGTTCGCCGACTTCACGCCGTCGACGATCACCTCCCGGGTCCGCGCGGTCACTTCGGGCGCCGCGGCGCAGGGCCGGGTGCCGGTCGTCGTGCCGTACGCGATCCCGGACCGGGACTGCGGCGGGGCCTCCGAGGGCGGGGCGTCCGACTTCGACGCGTACGACGGGTGGATCGACAACTTCGCGGCGGGGCTGGGTTCCGGCGAGGTCGTCGTCATCCTCGAGCCCGACTCCATAGCCCAGGCCGACTGCCTCTCCGACGCCCAACGTGCCGACCGCTTCGCGGCGTTGGCCCGCGCCGGCCGCGTCCTGAAGGCCGCCGACCCCAAGGCCCGCGTGTACTACGACGCGGGCCACTCCGACTGGAACCCGGCCGCGCAACAGGCGGCCCTGCTCAAACAGGCGGGCGCGGCCTCGGCCGACTCCTCCGACGGGATCTTCAGCAACGTCTCCAATTTCCACACCACTTCGGCCGAGATCGCCTACGACCGTCAGGTCCTCGACGCCCTCGGCGGCCCCGCGAGCCTCGGCGCCGTCATCGACACCAGCCGCAACGGCAACGGCGCCCCGGCCGACGGCCAGTGGTGCGACCCGGCCGGCCGGAAGATCGGCCGCGCGCCGACCCTGAACACCGGCGAGGCCCGGATCGACGGCTACCTGTGGGTCAAGCTGCCGGGGGAGTCGGACGGCTGCAAGGGCACGGCCGGCACGTTCACGGCGTCGTACGCCTACGACTTGGCGCGCTGACCGCCATCTCTGTACATGAATCCGGTCCGGACCATTGTCACGGCTGCCGCACGGTCTTACGCTCGCACGGTTCCATTCATGAACGTTGTTCATATACATGTTTGGAGTTGGTGCATGAGTGCCAGACCCCGCCTCGGCGTCCTCCTCGCTGCCGTGGCCATCCTGACAGCCGTGTTCGTCCCCTCGGCCGCCGCGCACTCGGCGCCGACCGCCCCCGACACCGCCGTCCTCGACGGCACCCGCCTCCAGCAGACCAAGCTCCGCCTGGACCACGGCGACCCCCAACTCCGCCGCTCGCTCAAGCAGTTGACGACCCGCGCCGACAACTGGCTGCACCAGGGACCCTGGACGGTCGTGGACAAACCAAAGCCCGCCCCCGGCGGCGATGTTCACGACTACCTGAGCCAGGCCCCCTACTGGTGGCCCACGACCACCCCGACCGCCTCCAACCCCTGGGGCTGCCCTTACGTCCAGCGCGACGGACAGCGCAACCCTGAAGTCGACGCGGGTACCGACCGCCAGGACGTGGAGAAGGTCTTCGACTCGACGTACGACCTCTCGCTCGCCTGGTACTACACCGGTGACAAGCGCTACGCCGAGAAGGCCGACCAGGTTCTGCGCACCTGGTTCCTCGACCCGGCCACGAAGATGAACCCCAACCTGAACCACGCCCAGTTCATCCCGTGCAAGTACGACGGCCGCGCCATCGGCGTCATCGACTTCTCCCAGTCGTACACCAGCGTCGTCGACGCCGTCGCGATCCTCGGCACCGGCGCCCCCGGCTGGACGAAGAACGACCGCACGGCGATGGCCCGTTGGAACTCCGACTTCCTGGGCTGGCTGCAGAACAGCGCCTTCGGCAAGGAGGAGGGCGCCGCCGCCAACAACCACGGCACCTTCTACGACATGCAACTCGCCGCCCTCGCCTACGCGACCGGCGACAAGGCGCTGGCCAAACGGACCGTGCTCGACGCGCGCGCCAAACGCATAGGCCCGCAGATCGCGGGCGACGGCAGCCAGCCGCAGGAGCTCGCGCGGACCCGGAGTTGGCACTACTCGACCTTCGACCTGGTCGCGTACACGCGGCTCGCGGCGATCGGCCGGCATGTCGGCGTGAACCTGTGGACCTATCAAGGCCCGGACGGGCAGGGCCTGTTGAAGGCGGTGGACTATCTGCTGCCCGCCGCGACCGGGGCCGCCGCGTGGGCGCATCCGGAGCTGGAGTTCTACCGGTACGCGGCGAGCGACGTCGTCCACGCGGCGGCCGACGCGGGCGACGCGCGGGCGCAGGCCGCCGTACCGAAGCTGGAGGCGCCACCCGGCGGTGACCTGTGGGCGCTGCGGCCGGCGGCGGAACAGCTGGACTCGATCGCCGGCTGACCGGCTCCCACGGGCCCGCCCGATCAGGGCCTCCGGGGCCTGCCCTGCCAGGGCCTTCCCGACAGGGGTTCCTGAGCGGTTGCTTAGAATGGGGCGTCCCCACAGTCTCCACCGCCCCACCAGCACCGCTCGGGAGCCCCGCAGTGACCGTCGAAAGCCCGCCCGCCACCGCCCTGTCCCACGGCCGGCTCCTCCCCGTCACCGTCCACTTCGACGACCTCGACGCGCTCGGCATGCTGCACAACGCCCGCTACCCGCTCCTCGTCGAGCGGGCGTGGACCGAGCTGTGGCAGGAGCACGGGGTCCGCTTCGACGGTGACTGGGCGAGCGCCGGGGACGCCTGCAACGTGGTGAAGGAACTGCTGATCAGCTACGAGGCACCGGTCACCAGGCCCGGGGCGTACGCCGTCCACCTCTGGCTCGACCGGCTGGGCAACACCGGCCTGACCTACGGCTTCCGGCTCTGCTCGGTGGACGGTGAGGTGACGTATGCGACCGGCACCCGGGTGTTGGTCCGGCTGGACGCGGAGACTCTGCGCCCCGCGCCCTGGAGCGAGGGGTTCAGGGCCGTGGGCCGGACACTGCTGCGCTCGGCGGGCTGACCTTCGGGCGGTCCCGGTCCCCGGCGCGCAGTACGCCCGCGAAGACCACGAGCCCACCGGCCAGCGCGGTGACCAGGCAGAACGACACGACCAGGCTGGTCGCCTGCGCCACCCCGCCGATCAGGCTCGGCGCGACCAGCCCCGAGGTGTAGGTGATCGTCGCCACGCCCGCGATGGCCTGGCTCGGGTTGGGCCCGTTGTGGCCGGCGGCGGCGAAGCACAGCGGGACGACCACGGCGATGCCCAGGCCGAGCAGCCCGAAGCCGCTGATCACCAGGGCCGGGCTGTCCGCGAGGACGATCAGCAGCCCGCCGAGCACGGCCAGGACACCGCCCGCGCGGACCGTACGGACCGAGCCGAAGCGGTTCACCACCGCGTCGCCGACCAGCCGGGCCACCGCCATCGTCAGCATCAAACCGGTCGTCGCGGCTGCCGCGAGACCGGCCGACGTGTCCAACTGGGTCCGCAGGAACACCGCCGACCAGTCCAGGCTCGCCCCCTCCGCGAACACCGCGCAGAAGCCCACCGCGCCGATGAGCAGCGCCGACCTGGGCGGCAGCGTGAACCGGGGTGGCGCTTCCTCCTCCTCGCCCGGCTGGATGTCGAGCACCCAACGGCAGGCGGTCACGCCGAGCAGGGTGAGGGTCAGGGCCGCGATGAGATGGTGCACGCGCGCGTCCGAGCCGAGGTGAGCGGCCAGCGTGCCGCCCGCCGAACCGATCAGGGCGCCCGCGCTCCACATGCCGTGCAGCCCGGACATGATCGACTTGCCGAGCAGGCGCTCGATCTCGACACCGAGCGCGTTCATGGCGACGTCTGCCATGCCCGCGCTCGCGCCGTAGGTGAACATCGCCAGGCACAGGGTGACCAGGTTCGGCGCGAGGGACGGCAGCACCAGGGACATCGTCCACAGGGAGATCAGCCCGCGCAGGGCCGTGCGGCTGCCGAAACGGTGGGTGATCCAGCCGGCCAGCGGCATCGAGCAGGAGGCGCCGAACGCCCCGAAGGCGAGGGCGAAACCGAGCCAGCCCGCCCCGACGTGCGCGTGGTCCTGGATCCACGGCACCCGGGTCGCGAACGAGCCGGTGACCGCGCCGTGCACGGCGAAGACGGCTGCCACGGCGTACCGGGACCGCTTCACCTCGTGTCGGTCGTAGACCACGTCACTCATGTGTCCGGCCCCTCCTGCTGTTCGGATCCCGCTGTTCGTATCCCCGTCCCCACTCGCGCCGCGTAAACTATCAGGAACCCTGCCTGATAGATAGAGATTTACCGGCCGCCCGCCGTACCCCCTCGATCTGGGAGGATTCCCGGCATGCCCGCATCACCGAGCACCGCCCGGGCCATCAACGACCGGCTCGCCCTGCGGCTGCTGCTGCGCGAAGGCCCGCTGACGGCAGGGCAGTTGAAGCAGTTCACCGGACTGTCCCGGCCCACCGTCGCCGACCTCGTCGAACGCCTCACGGCCTCCGGGCTGATCGAGATGGTCGGCGAGTCCGGGGCCCAACGACGCGGCCCGAACGCCCGGTTGTACGCCATCGTCGCCGACCGCGCTTACCTGGCCGCGCTGGATGTCCGCCTGGAGGGCGTCTCCGTACTCGTCTCGGATCTGGTCGGCCGAGTGCTCGCGGAGGCGTCCGTCCCGATCGACGGAGACTCCGGCACGGGACCGGCGGTCGAACAGGCCGTGGCCCTGGTGGAAAGGGCGGCGAAGGAGGCGGGCGCGGAGCGCCTGCACACGGTGGGCATCGGCGCCCCGGGTCTCATCGACCCGGCCACCGGCGAACTCCGCGACACCACGGGCCTGCCCGCGTGGCACCGGCGCCTGGTCGCCGCCCTCCAAGAGCGACTCCCCGACGCCCGTGTCGTAGTGGAGAACGAAACCAACCTCGCGGCCCTGGCGGAACAACGCGATGGCGCGGCCCATGACCGGGACACCTTCGTCCTCCTCTGGCTCGGCATGGGCATCGGTGCCGCGATCGTGCTGGACGGGGCGTTGCGCAGGGGAGCGTCCGGGGGTGCGGGAGAGATGGGCTTTCTTCCGGTGCCGGGGACGAGGGGGTTGCCTTCGGCGACGGACTGTGAGGGGGGTTTCCACTCGCTGGCGGGAGCGGGGGCCGTGGTCGAACTGGCCCGGGAATGCGGGGTGTTGGACGGCGAAGGTGGGGGAGAGGCGGCCGAGCTGGTGCAGTGGGCGGTCGCGGCGGTGGCTGGTGCCGGTGTCGACACCGGGCGGCCGGACCCCGCGCGAGGCACCGCTCCCGCCGTCCGCTTCCTGGACACCCTCGCCGACCGCCTCGCCCTCGGCGTCGCGTCCGTCGTCGCCCTGCTGGACCCCGGGTGCGTGGTCCTCGGCGGTGAGGTCGGCCAGGCCGGCGGCGACGAACTCGCCGTACGGGTCGCCGAACGGATTGGCCGTATGTCACCCCTGCCGGCAGAGGTGCGTCCCAGCATCCTCGGCGGCGCCGCCGTCCTGCGCGGCGCGCTGCTCACGGCGCAGGACGGTGCGCAGGACGAGCTGTTCGGTTGAGAGGCCCGGCGGTGGGCAAGGGCCGTCGTCACCACCGCCGGACCGGTTCATGGAGGTCCCGCCCGGAACTCCCGTACGGAGATCCAAAAAGGACTAGACCATATGATCCAGCAGGTGGGGGCCGATTGAGAAGTCCAGCGGCACAGTCTGTGAGCCACCCCACACAACTCACCTGGATGGACCCTTGCCAGGCGTGGCACACTGGCCATGTACCAGAAGCAGCGCACTCCGGGGTCGGTGAAAGTCCGAACCGGCGGTTATAGTCCGCGACCCGTCCGTGTTGTTCAGCGGCCGGTTGACCAGGTGGAATTCCTGGACCGACGGTTAAAGTCCGGATGGGAGGCAGTGCGCGGCGGGCGGGCATTCGTGCGCGCCGCCGTATTGGCTCGTCCTGCGTGGACGGGTTCTGTCCGGCGTCGTCCTCGGTGCTTCCGTTCGCTTCATTCTGTCGTCTTCGACAGACCCCGGAGTCCGTGCCCCGATGTGGCAGGAGGACCCGGGAAGTGTTCACCGGAATCGTCGAAGAGCTGGGTGAGGTCACCGCCGTCGAGAATCTCGACGACGCCTCCCGCTTTCGTCTGCGCGGCCCCGTCGTGACCGAGGGTGCGAAGCACGGCGACTCCATCGCCGTGAACGGCGTCTGTCTCACCGTCGTCGAGCACGAGGGTGACGAGTTCACCGCCGACGTCATGGCCGAGACCCTGAACCGCTCCAGCCTCGGCGTCCTCGCCGTCGGCTCCCGCGTCAACCTCGAACGCCCCATGGCCCTCGGCGCCCGCCTCGGCGGACACATCGTGCAGGGTCATGTCGACGGCACCGGCGCGGTGTTGGAGCGCAAGCCGTCCGAGAACTGGGAGCTCGTCAAGATCTCGCTCCCCGCCGACCTCACGCGCTACGTCGTCGAGAAGGGCTCCATCACCGTCGACGGCATCAGCCTCACCGTCGTCGACGCGGGCCCCGACTTCTTCACCGTCAGCCTCATCCCGACCACCCTCGACCTGACCACGCTCGGCCTCAAGCAGCCCGGCGACCCGGTCAACCTCGAGGTCGACGTCATCGCCAAGTACGTCGAGCGGCTGATGGGTTCACGCGAGGTGACCCCGTGAACTGGCTCAACTCCGAGGCGTTCGTCCTGTTCGGCCAGCACATCAAGTGGTCGGACATGATTGGCAACATCGTCGGCCTGATCGCCCTGGCCTTCGGCTGGCGGCGGTCGATCTGGAGCTGGCCCACGCAGTTCGTCTCCGGGGTCATCCTGTTCGCGGCCTTCGCCACGGCCCACCTCTCCGGCAGCGCCGGCAAGCAGATCGTCGTCATGGTCGTCGCCGTGTACGGCTGGTGGCAGTGGAACCGCGGCAAGGGCGGCGCCGACGGCCACATCACCCCCCGCTTCGCCACCTGGCGCGAGCGCGCGATCCTGGTCGGCTCCGCCGCCGTAGGAACGGTCGCGGTCGCCGCCCTCTTCAAGGCGTACCCGTCGCTCTCCTGGGACCCGTGGCCCGACGCCTACATCTTCGTCGGCACCATCGTCGCGATGTACGCCCAGGCCCGCGGCATGGTCGAGTTCTGGTTCGCCTGGCTCCTCGTCGACCTCGTCGGCGTCCCCCTCAACTTCGCCAACGGCTTCGCCTTCTCCGGCTTCGTCTACGTCATCTACGGCGCACTCGTCCTGTGGGGCATGCGCGACTGGTGGCTGCGCTCCCGCAAGGCCCCGCAGCCCGCCCTGGAAGGAGCGCCGGCATGACAGCGGCACCGATCCTGTACAGCACCGACGGTTTCGAGGACTTCTCCCTCGACCCGGTCGAGCAGGCCATCGCCGACATCGCGGCCGGCCGCCCGGTCGTGGTCGTCGACGACGAGGACCGCGAGAACGAGGGCGACCTCGTCATCGCCGCCGAGAAGGCCACCCCCGAGATCATCGCCTTCATGATGAGCGAGTGCCGCGGCCTGATCTGCGCCCCCATGGAGGGCGACGAGCTGGACCGGCTCCGGCTCCCGCAGATGGTCGAGGACAACACCGAGTCGATGAAAACCGCGTTCACAGTCTCCGTGGACGCATCCGCCGTTCACGGTGTGACCACCGGTATCTCGGCCTCCGACCGTGCGACCACGCTTCAGCTCCTCGCGAGCGGCACCGCGGAGGCGGACGACCTGGTCCGCCCCGGTCACGTCTTCCCGCTGCGCGCCCGCTCCGGCGGCGTGCTGGTCCGCAACGGCCACACCGAGGCCGCCGTCGACCTCGCCCGCCTCGCGGGCCTGCGCCCGGCCGGCGCGATCGTCGAGATCGCGGGCGAGGACGGCCGGATGCTCCGCCTCCCCGAACTGATCCCGTTCGCCCGCAAGCACGGCCTGACGATCATCTCCATCGAGGATCTGATCGCTTACCGGCAGACCGCCGAACCCACCGTCCGCCGCGAGGCCGAGGTCCAACTCCCCACCCGCCACGGCCAGTTCACGGCGTACGGCTACCGCTCCACCGTCGACGGCGTCGAGCACGTCGCCCTCGTCCACGGCGAGATCGGCGACGGCGAGGACGTCCTGGTCCGCGTCCACTCCGAATGCCTCACCGGTGACGTCTTCCATTCCCTGCGCTGCGACTGCGGCCCCCAGCTGGAGGCCTCCCTGGAGCGCATCCAGGAGGAGGGCAGGGGAGTGGTGGTCTACCTGCGCGGCCACGAGGGGCGAGGCATCGGCCTGCTCTCCAAGCTCCGGGCGTACGAACTCCAGGAGCGCGGCCGGGACACCCTCGACGCCAACCTCGAACTCGGCCTGCCCGCCGACGCCCGGGACTACGGCGCCGGCGCACAGATCCTGGAGGATCTCGGCGTCCACAGCCTGCGCCTGATGACGAACAACCCCGACAAGACCGACGCGCTCGTCCGCCACGGCCTCAAGGTCACCGGCCGGGAGCCGATGCCGATACAGGCGGGCGAGCACAACCTCCGCTACCTGCGCACCAAGCGGGACCGGATGGGCCACGACCTGCCCTGGCTGGACACGGCCCCCGTGTCCACCTGCGGCAACCAGTAGTCGCGCAACAAGCACTTCCACGCGGAATCGCACTTCTAGGAGACAAGAGAACGTGAGCGGCAAGGGCGCACCCGAACTGTCCGTACGCAACGTCGGAGACCTGCGGGTCGCCGTCATCGCGGCACAGTGGCACGAAAAGGTGATGGACGGTCTGGTGAACGGCGCCCTGCGCGCCCTGCACGACCTGGGGATCGACGAGCCGACCCTGCTCCGGGTCCCCGGCAGCTGGGAACTCCCGGTCGTGGCAAAGGTGTTGGCGGGCCGGGGCTACGACGCGATCGTCGCCCTCGGCGTCGTCATCCGCGGCGGCACCCCCCACTTCGAGTACGTGTGCCAGGGCGTGGTCCAGGGCCTCACCCAGGTCTCGGTCGAGACCGGCGTCCCCGTCGGCATGGGCGTCCTGACCTGCGACACCGAGGAGCAGGCCCTGGATCGGGCCGGCCTGGAAGGCTCGAACGAGGACAAGGGACACGAGGCGGTGACGGCGGCGGTGGCTACGGCGGCCACCCTCCGCTCAGTATCTGAACCGTGGCGTTAAGCCCACGATTGTTTGCAATAGGGTGGGCAGCACCATGTCCAATAAGACGTTCGAGGAGCTCTTCACCGAGCTCCAGCAGAAGGCCGCCACCGGCGACCCCGCCACTTCCCGCACCGCAGAGCTGGTCGGCAAGGGCGTCCATGCCATCGGCAAGAAGGTCGTCGAAGAGGCCGCCGAGGTCTGGATGGCCGCCGAGTACGAGGGCAAGGAGGCGGCCGCCGAGGAGATCTCGCAGCTGCTCTACCACGTCCAGGTGATGATGGTCGCCCGCGGAATCTCGCTGGACGACGTCTACGCCCACCTGTAAAAACCCTTTAGAACCGTTTCCGACAGTTCGCCCCTTTCCTCACCACTTTTCACGCGAAGGAAGCCGACCTCATGCTGCGCATCGCCGTCCCCAACAAGGGTTCCCTGTCAGGACCTGCGGCGGACATGCTGCATGAGGCCGGCTACCAGCAGCGCCGGGAGTCCAAGGAACTGCGGATCGTCGACCCGGTCAACGAGGTCGAGTTCTTCTACCTCCGCCCCCGCGACATCGCGATCTACGTCTCCTCCGGCCGCCTCGACATCGGCATCACCGGCCGCGACCTGCTGATCGACTCCGGTGCGAGCGCCGAGCCGATCCTCCCGCTCGGCTTCGCCCGCTCCACGTTCCGCTTCGCCTCCAAGCCGGGCGCCGCGAGCACCCTCGCGGACCTCAAGGGCAAGACGGTCGCCACCTCGTACGAGGGCATCGTCGGCAAGTACCTCGCGGACAACGGCGTCGACGCCTCCGTCGTCCACCTCGACGGCGCCGTCGAGACCGCCATCGAACTCGGTGTCGCCGAGGTCATCGCGGACGTCGTCGAGACCGGAACGTCCTTGCGCAACGCGGGACTTGAGGTCTTCGGCGACCCGATCATGAAGTCCGAGGCCGTCGTCATCCGCCGCACCGGCGCCGAGGCCGACGACACCGCCGAGCCCAAGGTCCAGCAGTTCCTGCGCCGCCTCCAGGGCGTCCTGGTCGCCCGGACGTACGTGATGATGGACTACGACTGCCGGGTCGAGCAGCTCGAGAAGGCCGTCGCGCTCACCCCTGGCCTGGAGTCCCCGACCGTCTCCCCGCTGCACAACGAAGGCTGGGTCGCCGTACGCGCGATGGTCCCCGCCAAGGAAGCGCAGCGGATCATGGACGACCTGTACGACATCGGCGCCCGGGCCATCCTGACGACGGCCATCCACGCCTGCCGTCTCTGAGAAACACGCCGAGAAACACATTGCGGAACACGTCGAGGAACAGGCCGAGGATCACGCCGACCATGTCCGAACTCCCCGCCCTGCCGGTCACGTTCCGGCCGGGCCGCACCCGTGCCGTGCTGCTCACCGCGGGCGTCGCGATCTTCGTCGTCATCACGACCGTCGCGATGCTCCTGGAGCAGCTCACCCCGGGGGAGAAGCTCAGCTTCGTCTTCACCGGTGCCGTCCTCTTCGGCGTACTGGCCCTGCTCGCGCGGGTGAAGGTCGTCGCCGACGAGTCCGGTGTCACCGTCGTGAACATCGTCAGCAGTCGCCGTCTGGAGTGGGCGGAGATCCTCCAGGTGAATCTCCGCCCCGGCGACCCCTGGGTGTTCCTCAACCTCAGCGACGGCACCAGCCTGCCCGTGCTCGGTATCCAGCCCGGTATCGCCAAGGAGCGGGCCATCGCGGATGCGCGCACTCTGCGGGCGCTCACCGAGGACCGGTCGACAAGGGATCTGCCGTAGATGGCCATGTCTTGATTAATCTGTTGTCGGTGGCGTTTTTCCTCACGCCTCCGCCACCGGTGTTCCCCCCTGTCTTCTGAGGCCCCCTGCTACCCGAGGAGTGACTCCCTCCAGCGATGGACGGATCGTCCTGTAGTACCTGCGCCGCCCCCTCCCGACATATCGAGGCGGCGGCATGACCATCCCCTTGTTGCTCCTCGGAGCGGCGATCCTGCTGATTCTGGCCAACGGCTTCTTCGTCGCCGCAGAGTTCGGGCTCGTCACCGTGGAGCGCCCCGAGGCCGAGAAGGCCGCCGCCGAGGGCGACCGACGGGCCGCCACGGTCGTCGAGTCGCTCAAGGAGCTGTCCTTCCAGCTCTCCGGCACCCAGCTCGGCATCACCATCACCTCCCTGGTCGTCGGCATGCTCGCCGAACCGGCCCTGGCGGAACTCCTGCACGGCCCGTTCAGTGCGATCGGCATCCCCGAGGGCGCTGTCTCCGGTGTCGCCGTGGTCGTCGGCATGCTGCTGGCCTCCGCCGTACAGATGGTGATCGGCGAACTCGTGCCCAAGAACTGGGCGGTGTCGCGGCCCCTGCAGGTCGCGCGCTTCGTCGCCGCACCGCAGCACGCCTTCGCCCGCCTGTTCCGCCCGGTGATCTCCGCGCTGAACACCGTCGCCAACCGGCTCGTCCGCGCCCTGGGCGTCGAGCCCACAGCGGAGCTGGCCTCCGCCCGCACCCCCGGTGAACTCGTCTCCCTGGCCCGGCACTCGGCGCAGGCCGGCACGCTGGAGCAGGACACCGCCGATCTCTTCGTACGGACGCTGTCACTGGGCGAATTGACCGCGCAGCACGTCATGACCCCGCGTGTGAAGGTCAGCGCGCTGCAGTCGTCGGCGACCGCCGAAGACGTGGTCAACCTGACCCGCGCCACCGGTCTGTCCCGCTTCCCCGTCTACCGCGAGAAGATCGACGAGATCGTCGGCATGGTCCACCTCAAGGACGCCCTGGCAGTGCCCTCGCACGCCCGCCTCCGCACCTCCGTCACCAGCATCGCCAAGTCCCCGGTACTGGTCCCCGAGACCCTGCCGGTCCAGCCGCTCCTCGCCAGGCTGCGCAGCGAACAGCCCATCGCCGTCGTCGTCGACGAGTACGGCGGTACGGCGGGAGTGGTCACCCTGGAGGACATCGTCGAGGAACTCGTCGGCGAGGTCCGCGACGAACACGACGGCCAGGACGTCCCCGAACTCGCCGCGGCGCCACCGGAGGACGGCAAGCCGGCCTGGGACGCCGACGGCAGCTGCCGCGTCGACATCCTCCAACGCATAGGCCTCGACGTCCCCGAGGGCCCGTACGAGACCGTCGCCGGACTGGTGGCCGACCTCCTCGGCCGTATCCCGGCCCCCGGCGACAAGGCCGAACTCCCCGGCTGGAGGCTGTCAGTCCGCCAGGTGGGCCACTACCGAGCCGAACGCGTCCGCCTGGTCCGCACGACTCCCGCCGTGAACGTCATGGAGGCGGCCCGATGACCGTCCTCCAACTCCTCTTCGCCGTCCTGCTGGTGCTCGCCAACGGCTTCTTCGTCGGCGCCGAGTTCGCCCTAGTCTCCGTCCGCCGCAGCCAGATCGAACCCCTCAACACCGCCCGCGCCCGACAGGTCCTCTACGGCCTGGAGCGGCTGCCGCAGATGATGGCGGCGGCCCAATTCGGCATCACCGTCTGCTCGTTGACGCTGGGCGCGGTGGCCGAGCCGACAGTCGCACATGTCCTGGAGCCGGTCTTCGAGTGGATGCATCTGCCCGAGGGCATGATCCACCCCCTCGGCTACATCCTCGCGCTCGCCGCGGTCGTCTTCTTCCACCTCGTCATCGGCGAGATGGTCCCGAAGAACCTCGCGATGGCCGCGCCGGAGAAGGCCGCGATGTGGCTCAGCCCCGGCCTGGTCGCCTTCGCCCGGATCTGCAAGCCGATCACCATCGCCCTCGGCGCCGTCGCCCAGGGCATCCTGCGGCTCTTCCACGTCGAGCCCAAGGACGAGGTCGAGGCCGTCTTCACCAGCGAACAGCTCAACCGCCTGGTGGAGGACTCCGGCCAGGCCGGCCTCCTCGACCCCGAGGAACAGGAACGCCTCGAGGACGCCCTGGAGTTGGGCTCCCGCCCGGTCACGGACGTCCTGCTGCGCCGCGAGAACCTGGTCACGGTCAGCCCCTCGGTCACCCCGGGCGAGATCGTCGCCCTCACCGCCCGCACCGGCTACTCCCGCTTCCCCATCGCCGCGGAGACCGGCGCCTTCATGGGCTACCTGCACGTCAAGGACGTACTCGACCTGGAGGAGTCCGAGCGAGCGGTCCCCCAACAGATCTGGCGCCCCATGACGACCCTACGATCCGAACTCCCCCTGGACGACGCCCTGACGGTCATGCGCCGCGCCGCAACGCATTTGGCCCAGGTGGCCGACGCGTCAGGCAAGGTGCTCGGCTTGGTGGCTCTGGAGGACGTACTGGAGCTGCTGGTGGGCGAGGTAACGGACCCGGCCCACCGTGAGGTCCCGGCCCAGCCGAGAACGGCAGAACTGAAGGAAACGGTCCCGAGCTGACAACTTGAAGCAGACGGCGCTTGGCTGACGCAGGTTCCCCTGCGCCTCTTTTAGGGGCGCGGGGAACTGCGCGACAAGCCCCCACCGGGCCGCAGCCGCGCAACAACAGATCCCCCCAACCCAGTGCGTACCGCTCAGCCGCCGGCAGGCCCCCGCCCCGACAACACCTCTCCATACGCCTGCATCAGATCCGGCAACCGCAACGTCGACAGATCATCCCGCGACAACATCCCGGGATACACCGACAACCGCAGATCCCGATACGCACAGCTCTTCTCGTACAAGGTCCGCAAGAACCGCCCGTTCCCGAGCTCGTCGATCCACCCCTGGTCGACCACATGCCCGGCGATGGACCGCAGCTCGTCCAACGCCTCCTCGTCCCACACGTCCCCGTTCTCCGCCGCCAACACCTCACCGATGGAAGTGAGTTCGAGCGGCCGGTACGAAGGAAAGTCGACGCGAGTCGTGAAGCGGGACGACAGCCCGGGGTTCGCGGCGAGCAACCGGTCCATCCCCTCCGGATAGCCGGCGAGGATCACCACAAGGTGATCGCGATTGTCCTCGGCCCGCTTCAACAGCACCTGCAAGGCTTCGTCGCCGTACGCGTCGCCCTTCCCGTAACCGGAGTTGGAGAGCGAATAGGCCTCATCGACGAAGAGCACCCCACCAATCGCGGAGTCGATCAACTCGTTGGCTTTCACGGCCGTTTGGCCGAGGTACTCACCGACCAGGTCGGCCCGCTGCGCCTCGACGAGATGGTCCCCGCCGAGCAGCCCGAGGGCGTAGAAGACCCGCCCCAGGATGCGGGCCACGGTGGTCTTGCCGGTACCCGAGGGCCCGGAGAAGACGAAGTGCCGTTTCGGCGGCTGTACCGGCAGCCCCTGCCCGGCCCGCAGCCGCGCCATGTTCAACTGGGCGGAAAGTGCCTTCACTTGGCGCTTGACCGGCTCCAACCCCACCATGCGCTCAAGCTCATTGAGCGCCTCCTCCAGTAAGACCGGGTCGGTGGGACCGGTGGGCAGCGGCGGTACCGGCACCGAGGTCTTCTCGCGCACCGAGTCGGCCGCGGAGGGCAGCGGACCGGTCGGCGGAAGACCGGGCTCCGACAGCTTCAGATCGCGCCCCTCCGCCCCGAACAGCGGATCGAGCCCGTCGGGCCCCTCCAGCGCGTCCTGCCCGCCGGAGAGCCTGATCGCCGCGAGGTCGCTCACGTCCTCGGACCCGTCGTACCCGTCGGAGTCCGTGATCGCGGCGAGCCGCGCCGAGGTGTCCATGAACGCGGGGTCGACGCGGTGCACCGCCCGGTACAGGGGGAGTGCGGCGGCACTGCGGCCGGTGCCCTCATGGGCCCGTGCCAGCCAGTACCGCAACTCCTTGCGCTGCGGCTGTTCGCTGCGACAGCGCATCAGCGCGGAGGACAGGAGCGGCTCGGCCTGGCCGTACATCTCCAGCCGCACCCGGGCCATCCCGCCGAACAACCCGGCCTCGATGCCCAGCAGTTGGTCGTTGATCAGCGGGTCCGTGTGCCGGACCAGCTGTTCCCAGTCCTTGACCAGATAGGCCCGGCAGGCGTGCAGGAAGCGGACCTGGTGGTCGGTGTCGACGGGCGGCAGTCCGGCCAACGCCCGGTCCAGCTCCGGCACATGGCGGCCGTCCAGCCAGTGAGAGGCGTGCGCGAGTAGCAGATCACGCGGACTCTCCAGCACCGGCTGTACCCACCAGCCCAGCCAGTACCAGGAGTTGAGTGTGCGGCGGTGCCTGGTGCGCTGTTCCCCGAAACGTTCCCGGTGCCGGTACATGCGCAGCAGCGCGGTCGTCGTGTCGACGCGCAACGCGTGCAGTCCGAGCCAGCCGTCGGCCATCCCGGGATCCATGCGCACCGCGGTGCGGAACTCCTCCTCCGCCTGCGGATAAGCGCCCATCGTGTAGGCGTCCACGCCTCGCAGCCACGCGAGGTCGGCCGGGGCCTCGGGGCCCTGCGTGCCGAAGTCCATCACGTCCCCCCACAAACCGTGCCCCCGTTGATTCACCGCCGGGCCGGCGCCCGTCGGCAGTCTGGGTCGAACCGCTGTGCCGCGGACGGGAGTTGCCGTGGTGCGCGAAGCAGCCGTCCGTTGGTCGCACCCTGGGCATCGTACCTGCGGGGCGGGCGCCCACCGAAGGGTGCCGCACAGGCCGTTTGACGAGGTGGGAGCAGATGGGGCGCACTCAGGACGGTGACCCAGGGTGAGCAAATCACGGCTCGTGACGGCCGGAAAAGGGGGGTGGGAGCAGAACGAAGCCCCCGATCACGGGGGAACAACCGGGGGCTTCGCGACTCTGGGCGGCTCCGAACGGCCGCACATTCAGAACGTAAGACCTGTACGGCCCCTGGGTCAAGCCGAGTTGAGGCACTCAGGGAACTTCACGCGTGAGGGTCTTCACAAGTTCAGCACACTGCGGGCGGTCCGTCACCGTGGGTCACGGCGTGGTCCGGTCCAACCGTCCCGCAGGGCCCCGGAAGCACCTCGTACCCCTTTCTCAACTCCCGTACCAGGACGTCCGCGTGGGGCCGCGAAGGGTCTTTGGCGAAGTGTTCGCGTTCCGCCTCGACCCACCCGTCCCAGAAGTCCCGCTGCTCCGTCCCGTCCCGCAACCGTCCCCGTGTCCAGGCCTCCTCCTGGGGCATCTCCATCCACAGCAGCCGCGCGAGAAACGGGCGCACCGCCCGGCGTCCGACGCCGACGCCCTCGACGAGGACCACGGGCGCGGGCTGCAGCGCGCGGGGCGTTCCGAAGTGTCGGGAGTGCCAGTCGTAGGGCGCGTAGTGCGCGGTCTCGCCGCGGCCGAGCGGTGTGATCACCTGGCTCAGGAGTCGCTCGGTCCAGCCGAACAGTTCGTCGTGGGTGGCGAGATCGTCCAGGTGCAGCACGGGGGCTCCGCCCAGCGCAGTCGCCAATCGCCCGGCGAACGTGGACTTCCCGGACCCCGCGTGCCCGTCGACGCCGACGAGCCGGACCGGGCCGCAGGACGGGGGCAGGTCGCTCAGGCAGTGGGCCAGGTCGTGCATGGCTGTTCCCGGGAGGTCGTGGGGTGATGCCGCAGGTTGCCGGGACATTCTAGTGATCGGCGGGCCTCGCCCCAGGTCATGCCAGTGGTCGATACCAATATTGGTGGGCGTGGCATGTCCCGAAGTGCTGGCAGGGGCATGCCGCCTGCGTACATAGTTGGCGCACAGCCGTCCATTGGATCTGTCCCGCATCGGACACCTGGGGGTCCTCCGCCCATGAGCAGAGCCGAACAGCCGTCCCGCAGAACCGTCCTGGCCGCCGCGGTCGCCGCCGCCGTGGTGAGCGGCGCGGGCCCGGCGGTCGCCGATACCGCCGCCCATGCCACCGACTCCGGCCGGGTCCCGACCCGTCTGGTCGACAACCATGCCTGGACCACCTACGCCGACTGGCGCAGCGGTGCCGCCCGCGGCACCCGGGCCGTCGCGGGCCCCCGCCCGGGCCTCGCCATCGGCGCCGCCCTCGGCAGCGTCGACTACGCGGACCCGCACACGGGCAAGACCGCCACCTGGGAGTACGCGACCTGGACGTCCCCCGTCCACAAGCTCTCCGTCCCCGCGACGGAGACCATCGCCTCCTGGAACGCGCACACCCCCGCCGGCACCTGGCTCCAGATCGAACTGCACGGCACGTACTCCGACGGCACGGAAACCCCCTGGTACGTGATGGGCCGCTGGGCGGCCGGCGACCAGGACATCAAGCGGACCTCCGTCGACGACCAGACGGACGGCAAGTCCACCATCTGGACGGACACCTTCGCGATCGACGACGCGACGACGGGCCTGCGCCTGGTGTCGTACCGGCTGCGCCTGACCCTCTACCGCAAGCCCGGCACCAAGCTCACCCCCACCGTGTGGCGGCTCGGCGCGATGGGCTCCGACATCCCCGACCGCTTCACCGTCCCCGCCTCCACGCCCGGGCTCGCCCAGGAGCTGATCGTCCCGCGCTACTCGCAGGAGATCCACATCGGCCAGTACCCCGAGTACGACAACGGCGGCGAGGCCTGGTGCAGCCCCACCTCCTCGCAGATGATCATCGAGTACTGGGGTGGCCGGCTCACCCCGGAGCAACTGGCCTGGGTCGACCCGACCTACGCCGACCCGCAGGTCGACAACGCGGCCCGCTTCACCTACGACTACCAGTACCAGGGCTGCGGCAACTGGCCGTTCAACGCCGCCTACGCGGCGACGTACAAGAACCTCCAGGGAGTGGTCACCCGGCTCGGCTCGCTCACCGACCTGGAGACGCTGATCGCGGCGGGCATCCCGGCCATAACGTCCCAGTCGTTCCTCAGCAGTGAGCTGACGGGTGCGGGGTACGGCACCTCCGGCCATCTGATGACCGTGATCGGTTTCACCGCCGACGGCGACGTGATCGCCAACGACCCGAACTCGCTGACCGATCCGGCCGTCCGCCGCGTCTACAAGCGTCGCGAGTGGGAGAACATCTGGCTGCGCACCAAGCGGTACAACGCCTCCGGCAAGCTCTCCTCCGGTACCGGCGGCGTCTGTTACCTCTACTTCCCGGCGCACCCGACCGCCCGTCAGCGCAAGGCACTTGCGGCAGTGGGAGTGCGCTGACCCGCACTCGGTGACCAGGGCGCCTGTGACCAAGGTCTCCGGTGCAGAAGGCGATATGGATGGCAAGGTGGACAGAACGGGGGAGTCCACCGCACATCCGACCTCTGCGAGCCACCATGACCGCACACTCAGCCAGCGCCGCCCGCACCCGTACCCGCACCGGCGGCCCCAAGGGCGACGGTCCGAAGATCGCCGAACACGTCATGGGCTGGACCCTCGTCGTGGTGATCGCGATGCTCGTGACCCAAATCGGCCTGCTGTGACCTGACGCATACTTGACCTGCCATACTGCGGTTGACCAAGCCCAGTTGGAGAGCCAGAGTCGAAATTGGAAATCAGTCAGCAGCGTGACGTCGGGCGTCCCCGGGCGCGCGGTACCGAGCGTTCCTTGGCGCGCCGCGCCGAACTCATCACCATTGGCCGGAAGTTGTTCGCCGACACGTCCTACGACGCGCTGTCCATGGACGACATCGCGCGGCAGGCCCATGTCGCCAAGGGGCTGATCTACTACTACTTCCAGTCCAAGCGCGGCTACTACCTGGCGATCATCAACGACTCCGTCGCCGACCTGGTGACCTTCGCGGCGAGCGGTCTCGAACTTCCCCAACTGGACCGCGTACAGCGGACGATGGACAGCTATCTGCGCTGGGCCGAGCACAACCAGGCCGCGTACCGCACGATCGTGAGCGGCGGCGTCGGCTTCGACACCGAGGTGCACGCCATCCGCGACGGGGTGCGCGCGGCGATCGTCGCGACCATCGCCGACGGGGCGTACGGCCGCACCGACATCTCCCGGATCGCGCGCATGGGCCTGTTCGGCTGGGTGTGCAGCGTCGAGGGCGCGACCCTCGAGTGGATCAGCGGCCCCGACCTGTCCCGCGAGACGATGCGCGAACTCCTCGTGAAGACCCTCGGCGGCACCTTGCGCGCCATCGAGGAGCTGGACCCGGCGTATCCGGCGCCGAAGCCGGCCCGCCGGGACGGCTGAGCAGGCGCTCCGGACCAGTTCCGAACGACCGGGTTATTCTTGAAGTAAGCGGTCGTTAACTGGTGACGAGAGGCCTCCGATCGGGCATACTCACAGCGCAGAGCCGCTGGTCAGCCGCTTCCGAGACCCGGAAGCGGGAGCAGCGGCCGTACCCGTGCGATACCCGGCGGACTCGCCTCGACCCAAGGCGTACGCCCGCCGATGTGCCCGACAAGGGAGGAGAGCGTCGCCATGCCCGACCGCGCCCCGCAGCCGGTGGACCGGCAACTGCCCACGGACGAGGCCCGGGATCTGATCTCGCTGGTCCGCGACATCGCGCAGCGAGAGATCGCCCCGAGGGCGGCCGAGGAAGAGGACGCCGGACACTTCCCGCGCGAGATCTTCACCCTGCTCTCCGAGTCCGGACTGCTCGGCCTCCCGTACGACTCCGAGTACGGCGGCGGCGATCAGCCGTACGAGGTCTACCTCCAGGTCCTCGAAGAGCTTGCGGCGGCCCGCCTCACCGTCGGTCTCGGCGTCAGCGTCCACTCCCTCTCCTGCCACGCCCTGGCCAACTACGGCACCAAGCAGCAGCAGGTCGAGCACCTCCCCGCGATGCTCGGCGGCGGACTCCTCGGCGCCTACTGCCTCTCCGAACCGTCCTCCGGCTCCGACGCGGCCTCCCTGCGCACGAAGGCGGTACGGGACGGCGAGGACTGGGTGATCGACGGCACGAAGGCCTGGATCACGCACGGCGGCATCGCCGACTTCTACACGGTCATGGCCCGCACCGGCGAGGACGGCCCGCGCGGGATCAGCGCCTTCCTGGTGCCCGGCGACGCGCCCGGCCTGAGCCCCGCGGCACCGGAGAAGAAGATGGGCATGAAGGGCTCGCCCACCGCACAGGTCCACTTCGACGGCGTCCGCGTCCCCGACGAGCGCCGCATCGGCGAGGAGGGCCAGGGCTTCGCGATCGCCCTGTCCGCACTGGACTCCGGGCGGCTCGGCATCGCCGCCTGCGCGATCGGCGTGGCCCAGGCCGCGCTCGACGAGGCGGTGGCCTACGCGACCGGGCGGCAGCAGTTCGGGCGCCCGATCTCCGACTTCCAGGGCCTGCGCTTCATGCTCGCCGACATGGCCACCCAGATCGAGGCCGGCCGGGCGCTCTACCTCGCGGCGGCCCGACTGCGCGACGCGGGCCGCCCGTTCGCCAAACAGGCCGCCATGGCCAAGCTGCACTGCACCGACACCGCGATGAAGGCGACCATCGACGCCGTCCAGGTCCTCGGCGGATACGGCTACACCGCCGACTTCCCGGTCGAGCGCTACATGCGCGAGGCCAAGGTCCTGCAGATCGTCGAGGGCACCAACCAGATCCAGCGCATGGTCATCGCCCGCCACCTGGCAGGCCCCGAAGCTCACCGAACCGGCTGAGCCCCGGGCTCTGTCCGGCGGACCGTGCCGCAGGCTCCGCGCCCCGCTCACCAGTGCAGATCAGGCGCCGTGGACTCCCTCCAGCCCGATCCGTCGGACAGACTCTGCGGCGGCGCCGCCAGCCGCACCCACTCCGGGTCGTGACGCCCCGGCAGGGTGCGGCCCCGGTCGGCCCAACTCCGCATGAGATCACGGTAGATGGGCGGGTCCAGCGGCTGCGGCGGCGCGGGCGGAACCGATTCTTCCGGTGCGGGGACGTAGAGACGGCGCTGCCGTCCGGTCGGCGCATATGTGGCGGTCATACCAAGGCAACGTAAAGGCGCGTTGACAGGTCACCGGTGCATGTAATCGAGCGTGAGTTCACCGGCGTACGGGCCTCGGCTCTGGCGACCGCACACTTCCTGACGTACCGTCACCTCCACTGTCCCCAGGGGAGGTTAGCCGTGGCAGACGACCGTCCCGTGCCCCTCGACGAGTACCCCGTGCACCAGGTCCCCCTGTCGATGAAGCACGTCGCGACCGGCGACCGGAACGCCTACGACCGCTGCATCTTCCACGTCCTCGACCACGAGGGCCGCGCCCTGCTCATCCTCGGTCTCGGCGTCTACCCCAACGTAGGCGTGATCGACGCCTACGCGACCTTCCGCACCGGCGACACCCTGCACGCGGTCCGCGCCTCGGACGCCCTCGGCGACGACCGCATGCACCTCGCCGTGGGCCCGTTGCGCATCGAGGTGAAGGAGCCGCTGCGCCGACTGCGTCTGCGCTGCGAGGACAACTCCCTTTCGTACGACCTCACTTGGACTGCGGAGTTCCCCGCCCTCTGGGAACCCCACCACGTCCAGTACCGCGGCGACCGGCTCACCCTCGAAGGGCGCCGCTTCGTCCAGGCCGGCGGTGTGGAGGGCGTGATCCGCGCCGGCGACGAGGAGTTCCGGGTCACCGCCGACGGCTGGACCGGTACCCGTGACCGCAGTTGGGGCGTGCGGCCCATCCCCGGCGAGGAGGGCGGCCGGCTCGCCGAGGAGCACAGGAACGAGGGCTTCCATTGGATCTGGTGCCCGGTCCGCTTCGAGGACAGCTTCCTCATGGTCATCGTCCAGGAGGACGCCGACGGCCACCGCACCCTGAACGAGGCGACCGTGGTCCGCCCCGGCCACCGCGACCGCCAACTCGGCTGGCCCCAGGCCGAGATCACCTACCGCTCCGGCACCCGCCACCCCGAGCGCGCCCTCATCCACCTCGGCGACGCCCGCAAACCGCAGGAACTCGAGGTCGAGATCCTGACCTCCTCACCCCTGGCGATCGGCGCCGGCTACCCGCCCGCCGACGACTGGCAGCACGGCACCTGGCGCGGTCCCGAGTGGCTCGACCGACGCACCTACGACCTCACCGCGCCTGCCCCGCTCGCGGCCTACGGCGTCACCGACCACGCGGCCCGCTTCCGCCTCGACGGCCGGACCGGCCACGGCATCTTCGAGCACGGCTCGTTCGGCCGCCACGACCCGAGCGGCTTCACCGGCTTCGACTCGGTCGCGCCGTAAGCCGGTTGAGGTGACATCTCGACGGCAGCGTAAGGGAGTTGAGACGGCATGGCGACAGCGCCCCGCCCCCGCACGACCACCCGTGACCCCGAGGAGCTCACCCATCGCCTCACCGCCTGGCTCGACACCCGCCTGCCCGGCGCCAAGGCGGTCGACGTCACTGTCCCCGCGTCGAACGGCATGTCCAGCGAGACCCTGCTCTTCGACATCGAACACCCCGAACCACCGCTCCGCGCCTGCGCGTTGAGACTCGCGGCCGACCCGGCGGCGTACACCGTCTTCCCGGTCTACGACATGCCGCGCCAGTTCCGCACGATGCGCCTGGTCGCCGACCGCACGGATCTCCCGGTACCGGAAGTCCGCTGGCTGGAGGAGGATCCCGCCCCGCTCGGCGCGCCGTTCTTCGTCATGGAACGTGCCGAGGGACGTGTACCGCCGGACGTCATGCCCTATACGTACGAGGGCAATTGGCTGCACGCGGCGACCGACGCGGAACGCGCACACCTGGAGGCAGTATCGATCGCGCTCATCGCCCGCCTGCACGACCAAGTCCCGCTGTCCGAGGCCGAGTTCCTCGCGCTCCCCGGCAACGGCGATGCCCTGAGCCGCCACGTCGCATCCCAACGCGCCTACTACGACTGGGTGGTTGACGGGCTCGCCCGCTCACCCCTCATCGAGAGCGCCTTCGACCGGCTGACGGAGCTCTGGCCGACCGACCCGGGCGAGACGGTCCTCAACTGGGGCGACGCGCGCATCGGGAACGTCGTCTACGACAGGTTCGACCCCGTCGCCGTCCTCGACTGGGAGATGGCGGCACCGGCCCCGCGCGAGGTGGACCTCGGCTGGACCGTCTATCTGCACCGATTCTTCCAGGACCTCACGGTCGCCTTCGGCCAGCCGGGCCTGCCGGAGTTCTTCCGCCGGGACCGGGTGGAGGCCCGGTACGCCGCACTCACCGGTCACACCCCGCGCGACATGGACTTCTACACCCTGTACGCCGCCCTGCGGCAAGCGATCGTGATGCTGCGCGTCGCCTACCGGCAGGTGCACTTCGGGGAGCGGGCCGTCCCGGCGGACCCGGACACACTGATCCTGCACCACGGCAGCCTGCGGGCCATGGTGCAGGGCAGCTACTGGGGTTGAGCGAGTGCGCTCAGGCGGCGCGGCGCATGTCCGGCACCCGCATCGGGCGCGAGCTGGGACCACCGACGTGCGAGAACGGCTGCGTCCGCCAGTCGAGGCCCTGAGGGAGCGTCAACAGCAGCGCGGTGTCCTGCTCCTGGAGGTCCGCGGACTCGTCCGCGGACCGGGCGTCGGCCGCCTCACGGCCCGTACCCGCACAGACCGTCAGCCCGAACGGGTTCCACGGCGAGGCGCACAGCGCGTGCTCCGGCAGAACCTCCTCGTCCGCGAGGAGAGCGATGGGCTGCACGCAGTCCGGGCAGATCACCCGGTACATCTCGAAGGTGTCGTACTCGTCGAGCTCGTCGGCCTCGAAGCCGTCCGGTTCGACGCCCTCCGGCTGGGGCTCGACGACGAGCTGCGGCCGCTTGGGCGCGGTGCGTCCAGGGCGCTTCACACTCTGCATGGGTTTCTCCCCCTACTGGGCTGGGCCGTGAAGGCGCTGCGGCCTCGACCACAGCAAGCACTTCCCGTCCGGTCTCCGCGGTAATCACGAGACCATCACGGAGACCGCTCGGGACCTGTGGCGTTCGTCACATGCCGCCCGCAGATGCCCGGGGCGGCGGATTTGTCCCCGGCTGACGCACGAGCCGCTCCCGGCAACATCACGAACCGGGTATGACCTGCGCCGCTGAGCTATCCGAGGAGATCAGCGGCCATGTAAGTTCTTGCGCCATGGAGGAGCTGGACCGACAAATCGTGCAGCTGCTCGTCAAGGACGGGCGGATGAGCTACACAGACCTGGGCAAGGCCACGGGCCTGTCCACGTCGGCCGTGCACCAACGGGTGCGCCGGCTGGAGCAGCGTGGCGTCATCCGCGGGTACGCGGCGGTCGTCGACCCGGAGGCGGTGGGCCTGCCCATGACCGCCTTCATCTCGGTGAAACCGTTCGACCCCAGCGCCCCCGACGACATCGCGGACCGCCTCTCCGGCGTCCCCGAGATCGAGGCCTGCCACAGCGTCGCCGGCGACGAGAACTACATCCTCAAGGTGCGGGTCTCCACCCCGCACGAACTGGAGGAACTGCTGGCCCGGCTGCGCGGCCTGGCCGGCGTCTCGACCCGGACCACGGTGGTGCTGTCGACGCCGTACGAGGCCCGACCGCCGCGCATCTGACGGACCTGCGTGCGGGGCGTCGCCGGCGAGGCGCGAGACTGTTCCCCATGAGTGAGCGCACCCCCGAGCCGAAGACCGTCCTGCTCCGTCGCGGCGAGGTCCACAGTCCCGCCGACCCCTTCGCGACCGCGATGGTCGTGGAGCGCGGCCAGGTCGCCTGGGTCGGCTCCGAGGGCGCCGCCGACGCGTTCGCTGACGGTGTCGACGAGGTGGTCGACCTGGATGGCGGACTGGTCACCCCGGCGTTCACCGACGCACACGTGCACACCACCGCCACCGGCCTCGCGCTCACCGGCCTCGACCTGTCCGGCGCGCCCTCCCTGGAGGCGGCTCTGTCCCTCGTGCGGGACTTCGCCGCCGCCCGCCCGGCCGACCGCGTCCTGCTCGGCCACGGCTGGGACGCCGCCCGCTGGCCGGGGGGCCGCCCGCCGACCCGCGCCGAACTCGACGCGGCGACGGGCGGGCGCCCGCTCTACCTCACCCGCATCGACGTCCACTCGGCGGTCGTCACCACGGCCCTGCTCGACCTGGTCCCCGGCTTCGACGCACCGGACGGCCCCCTCACCGCCGACGCCCACCACACCGTCCGCGCCACCGCGCTCGCCGCCATCACGCCCGAGCAGCGCACCGAGGCCCAGCGCACCGCCCTCGCCCACGCGGCCTCCCTGGGCGTCGGCTCGGTCCACGAGTGCGCCGGACCCGAGATCTCCTCCGAGGACGACTTCACGGGCCTGCTGCGGCTCGCCGAAGAGGAGCCGGGGCCGCGTGTCGTCGGCTACTGGGCCGAGCAGGATGTCGAGAAGGCGCGGGAGCTGGGCGCCGTAGGAGCGGCGGGTGACCTCTTCGTCGACGGCGCCCTCGGGTCGCACACCGCCTGCCTGCACCAGCCGTACACCGACGCCGGACACACCGGCCTCGCGTACCTCGACGCGGACGCCGTCGCCGCCCATGTCGTCGCCTGCACCGAGGCGGGCCTCCAGGCGGGCTTCCACGCCATCGGGGACGCCGCCGTGACCGCGGTGGTCGACGGCGTCCGCGCAGCCGCCGAGAAGGTCGGCCTGCCCCGCGTCCGCGCCGCCCGCCATCGCGTCGAACACGCCGAGATGCTCACCCCGGAAACCATCGCGGCCTTCGCCGAACTGGGCCTGACCGCCTCCGTGCAGCCCGCCTTCGACGCGCTGTGGGGCGGCGAGGACGGCATGTACGCCCAGCGCCTCGGTGCCGAGCGGGCGCGCGCCCTGAACCCCTTCGCGGCCCTGCTCCGGGCCGGTGTCCCGCTCGCCTTCGGCTCCGACAGCCCGGTCACCCCGGTCGACCCGTGGGGCACGGTCCGCGCCGCCGCGTTCCACCGAACGGCTGAACATCGGGTCTCCGTCCGGGCCGCGTTCACCGCACATACCCGGGGCGGCTGGCGGGCCGTAGGACGGGACGACGCGGGTGTTCTGGTCCCGGGCGCGCCCGCCGACTACGCCGTCTGGCGGACCGACGCCCTGGTCGTGCAGGCGCCCGACGACCGGGTCGCGCGCTGGTCGACCGACCCGCGCTCCGGCACACCAGGACTGCCCGACCTGACGCCGGGCGGTGACCTCCCCGTCTGCCTGCGCACCGTCGTGGGCGGACGGACGGTGTTCGTACGGCCGGGCGAGTGATCTCCCGGGGTGGCGCGCCCCCGATCCACGGCCGCCGCGCCGTCGCGCGACCTGCGCATCCTCGGCCCTGACCAGCCAGTTGAGGGAGAAAGGGCAGGTCAGACGGCTGTTGACAGGCGGGCGCAGGGGGCCGGTAGGTTCGTCCGAGTCCACCACCGGACGCCCGACCGGGGAACCTCCGAACAATCGCCGAAGCGCCGCTGGGTCAGGGACGGTGTGCCGCACCGGGCACCGCCACTGGGAGCCAGGCTCAGCGCCCGCGCCACGGCGAGGGAACGTTCCGGCCGGTCGGCTGGTGTGACCCGGGTGGGGCCCGGACGTCCAGTAGACAACGGCTTTGGTCGACCCGCAGCCGGCGGGTCCCAGGTCGGCCCGAAGGGCGCCG
Organism: Streptomyces xylophagus; assembly: GCF_000716435.1. Lineage (GTDB taxonomy): Bacteria > Actinomycetota > Actinomycetes > Streptomycetales > Streptomycetaceae > Streptomyces > Streptomyces xylophagus. The sequence goes on along the minus strand of NZ_JNWO01000025.1, from coordinate 48,382 downwards.
GGCCCCCATCCGCAGCACATAGGTGCCGAAAAGCGCGTTCTTACCCCGTTCTTGTCGAATCGACACCAGCGTACGAACGACCTGGCACGTCAACCCAGGCGGCGGCCACTATGGTGGATGCCTGCGTACGGACATGAAGGGGCAGCAGTGAACGACGGCGACGGTGCCCTCGCGGCACAGGCCCAGGGGCGGAAGTTCGGCCCGCTCGGCACGGCCTTGGTGATCATCCCGACCTACAACGAGGCGGAGAACATCAAGTCCATCGTCGGTCGGGTGCGGAAGTCGGTCCCCGAGGCGCATGTCCTCGTGGCCGACGACAACAGCCCCGACGGCACAGGCAAGCTGGCCGACGAGCTGGCGGCCGAGGACGAACAGGTCCAGGTGCTGCACCGCAAGGGCAAGGAAGGCCTCGGTGCCGCCTACCTGGCGGGCTTCCGCTGGGGCATCGACAACGGCTACGGCGTGCTCGTCGAGATGGACGCCGACGGCTCCCACCAGCCCGAGGAGCTGCCCAGGCTGCTCACCGCCCTCAAGGGCGCGGACCTGGTGCTCGGCTCCCGCTGGGTGCCCGGCGGCCGGGTGGTGAACTGGCCGAAGTCCCGCGAGTTCATCTCCCGAGGCGGCAGCCTCTACTCGCGCGTGGCCCTCGACCTCCCGCTGCGCGACATCACGGGCGGCTACCGCGCCTTCCGCAAGGAGACCCTCGAAGGCCTCGGCCTGGACGACGTGGCCTCCCAGGGCTACTGCTTCCAGGTCGACCTGGCCCGCCGCGCCGTCAAGGCCGGCTACCACGTCGTCGAGGTCCCCATCACCTTCGTGGAGCGCGAACTCGGCGACTCCAAGATGAGCCGCGACATCCTCGTCGAGGCCCTGTGGCGGGTCACGACCTGGGGCGTGGGGGAGCGGTTCGGCAAGCTCCGCGGCCGGGGCAAGCCCGCAGGAAAGCCCGCACAGCCGTAGCTCTACGACTTCACAGGCCTCGTTGATCGTCCGCTTATCCCGCACTGAGCCGGGCCCAGGCACACTGGACGTATGACGACTGGCGCACCCACCCCTTCCTCCGCCGCCCGGCCTCCGCGTTCCCGGCTGCGTACGTTCCTGCCGCTGGGCATCGCCGTGTGGCTGGTGCTGGAGATCTGGCTGCTGACCGTGGTGGCGGGCGCGTCGAGCGGTCTTACGGTCTTCCTGCTGCTGCTCGCCGGGTTCGTGCTCGGCGCCGTGGTGATCAAGCGGGCGGGTCGGCGTGCCTTTCAGAACCTGAGCCAGGCCGTGCAGCAGGGCACCGCCCCGGCCAGCGGCGGTGGCAGCGGCCTGATGATGCTGGGCGGCCTGCTGCTGATGATCCCCGGTCTGATCTCGGACGCGGCGGGCCTGCTCCTGCTCGTCCCGCCGGTCCAGAAGGCCCTGGGGCGCTATGCGGAGCGCACGGTCGAGCGGAAGCTGCGCAAGGCCGCTCCGGGCACCCTGGGGGACGCCTTCCAGCAGGCCCGTATGCACCGCCCGGACGGCAAGGTCGTCCAGGGCGAGGTCATCCGGGACGAGCCCGGCAGCGACGCGCCGCAGGGCCCGCGCCCGCCGCTCACCCGCTGACCCGGACGCGGACAGGCAAAAGCGCGGGCGCCGTACATGTTCGTACGGCGCCCGCGCTTACTTGCTTTGTGCTTGTGCGGTAGAACCGCTCCGCACCTTCAGGACTAGGCCGACTTGCGGCTGTCCCTCGGGTGAACCGCGATATTCATCGCGCCGGAGCGGAGAACGGCAAGACGCTCCTCGAGGACCTCTTCGAGTTCCTCTCGGGTGCGCCGCTCCATCAGCATGTCCCAGTGGGTACGCGCGGGCTTGGCCTTCTTTTCCTCAGGGCCGTCGCCGTCGACCAGGAGTGCCTGGGCCCCGCAGACCTTGCACTCCCACTCCGGCGGGATCTCCGCCTCGACCGAGAAGGGCATCTCAAAGCGATGTCCCTTCTCGCATGCGTACTCCACGGCCTGGCGTGGCGCCAGGTCGATACCGCGGTCCGTCTCGTAGCTGGTCACCACGAGGCGCGTGCCGCGAAGAGCTCGCTCACTCATGAATCGTGCCTCCCGGGCTTGTCGCCCACAGGACAGGTGTCGCTGTCGTCGTCATCCGGTCAACGTCCGGTCGGCGGTAAAGATTCCCGTACGGGGTCATGCGTCGCCGTCGTAGCCGCCCCTTGTTGTACCCACCAGCGCCCGGTTTGTCACATCTACTAGCAGATGTCACCTAGCGATTCGTCATCTTTGACGCGCAGTAACGGTACGCCAGGCAGGCCAAACGCGTACACTACCGCCCTTTCGCCTTGAGCGCTAAATCCTCGCGGGAAGAGGATTCCCCGCGTCGCTGATCGCCCGCGCCACCGGAACCCGTGCGAGCAGCACGAACCCGACGACGAAGAAGACCACCAGGGAGATGATCGCGTCCCGATAACTTCCGGTCAGCTGGTACGTCACCCCGAACAGAAGCGGTCCCAGCCAGCTCATGCCCCGATCGCTCATCTCGTACGCCGAGAAGTACTCGGCCTCCTTGCCGGGCGGCACGAGATGGGAGAACAGGGACCGGGACAGCGCCTGGCTGCCGCCCAGTACCAGGCCGATCCCGGCGGCCAGCACGAAGAACCAGACGGGCGCGCCGGCGGGCAGGAAGTACCCGGCGGCCAGCGTCACCGTCCACGCTACGAGCGAGCCGAGAATCGTCCGCTTGGCTCCGTACGTCCGGGCGAGTCGCCCCATGCCGAGCGCCCCCGCCACCGCCAGCACCTGGACCATCAGCACGGCCGTGATGAGCGTGGACTGGCTCAGGCCGAGTTCCTCGGAGCCGTACACGGATGCCTGCGAGATCACCGTCTGGATGCCGTCGTTGTAGATCAGGTAGGCGAACAGGAAGGACAGGGTGAGCGGTTTGCCGCGCATGTCCCTGACGGTCGCCGCGAGCTGCCGCCAGCCCTGCGCCGTGGGCGCCTCGGACGTCGTACGGCCGCGGTCGCGCAGTCGTTTCAGCGGTACGAGGGTGAAGGCGCCCCACCAGATCCCGGCCGAGGCGAGACAGATGCGGACGGCCATCGATTCGGACAGGCCGAAGGAGTCGTGGGCGGTGAACAGGATCAGGTTCAGAACGAGGACCAGGGCGCCCGCCGCGTAGCCGAAGGCCCAGCCCCGGGACGAGACCGCGTCGCGTTCCTCGGGCGGGGCGATCTGCGGGAGGTAGGAGTTGTACAGGACCATCGAGACGGCCACCGAGGAGTTGGCGACGATCAGCAGGAAGCCGCCGAGCAGATAGCGGTCGCCGTCCAGGAAGAACAGGCCCGTGGTGGCGGTCGCGCCCACATAGGCGGCGAGCGCCAGGAGGGGCTTCTTGCGGCCCGTGCGGTCGGCCGCCGCGCCCGCGAGGGGCATGACGAGGATCGACACGATGACGGACGCGGACACGGTGTAGGCGAAGAAGGACCCCGCGCGGACCGGTATCCCCAGGGGATGCACGAACCCGTCCGGGTCGGCCGCCGACTTCGCGACCGAGGTCAGATAGGGGCCCAGGAACACGGTGAGCACGCTCGTCGAGTAGACGGAGCAGGCCCAGTCGTAGAAGTACCAGCCGCGCTGTTCGCGCCGCCGCTCGGCTGCCTCGTCGGCCTCCGGTGACCGCAGGGTGTCGGTACCCACCCGTGCCCTCGCTTCCCCGTGCACGCGTCGCCCCGGGGGCTCAGGCCCAGACGCCCCGCTCCACCATGACCTCGCGCAGTGTGTCGATGTGATCGGTCATGATGCCATCCACTCCCAGGTCAAGGAGCCGGTGCATGCGATCGGCCTCGTTGATGGTCCACACATGGACCTGCACTCCACGCGCGTGTGCCGCTCGCACGAAGCGTCGGTCAACCACGGGGACGCCCGACTGCTCCTCGGGCACCTGTGCGGCGACCGCCGAACGGCGCACCGGAAGGGGCGCGCCCCAGGACCGCAGCCGCAGGTTCAGCACCCCGCGCGTGCCGAACGACGTGGCCAGGCGCGGCCCGGCCAGGTGCTGGGCGCGGACCACACGCTTCTCGGAGAATGAGCCGACGCAGACGCGGTTCCAGGAGTCGGTGCGCTCCAGGAGGTCCAGCAGGGGGTGGAGCGCCGGCTCCGCCTTGATGTCGACGTTCCAGCGCACCTCGGGGAAGGTCTCCAGCAGCTCCTCGAAGAGGGGCACCGGTTCCTTGCCCGCCACGCGCGCCTGGCTCACGTCCGACCAGAACAGATCCGCGATCCGGCCCGCGCCGTCGGTCACCCGGTCGAGGGTCTCGTCGTGGAAGGCGACGAGCTTCCCGTCCGCCGTGGCGTGGACATCGGTCTCGATGTACCGGTAGCCCAGCTCGACCGCGCGGCGGAACTGGAACACGGTGTTCTCCAGGCCGTCCGCCGCGCCGCCCCGGTGGGCGAAGGGGATCGGGCCGGGGTGGTCGAGGTACGGATGACGTATGAGCGTGGTCACCCGGGCAGTATCGCCCGTTCCGGTGACCCGGTGGCTACGACCGTGCTGCCGCCGGATGCCGAGGGGGCGGCGAAGACGCGAAGGAACACCTGGGCGAGCGGGCCGATCGCCAGGGCGTAGAGCAGCGTGCCGATGCCCACCGTGCCGCCCAGCGCGAAACCGGTGGCCACGACGGAGACCTCAAGGCCCGTGCGGATCAGGCGGATCGATCGGCCGGTGCGCTGATGCAGCCCGGTCATCAGCCCGTCGCGCGGGCCCGGTCCGAAGCTCGCGGAGATGTAGAGGCCGGTGGCGACCCCGTTGAGCAGGATGCCCGCCAGCAGCAGCGGAATCCGTACGGCCAGGCCGTGTGCGTCGGGCACCAGCGCGAGGGTGCCGTCCATGGCCAGGCCGACCACGAACACGTTGGAGACCGTGCCCAGGCCCGGGCGCTGGCGCAGCGGTATCCACAGGAGCAGCACCGCCGCGCCCACGATGATCGAGACGACGCCGATCGTCAGGCCGGTGAGTTCGGCGAGGCCCTGGTGCAGCACGTTCCAGGGCTCCAGGCCCAGACCCGACACCACCAGGAGTGCCGAACTGGCGCCGTAGAGCGCGAGTCCGACGTACAGCTGGATCAACCGTCGCCCGAGACGGTTCCGCGTGGACAAAGGGTGCCCCCTGGTGGTGGTAGTGGCCTGACGCATGACACTCTGTGGCTTGAGAACGAACGGTAACCATGGCCAATTCCGGGAAGGTGGACTGGTTTCCATGGCGCAGTGGACCTCAGCGATGGGCGCCGCACAGCTCGCCCGGCTGCTCAACTCCCAGCAGGACCGGCCGGCCGGGCCCGGCACTCGCCGCCCGCCCGCCTATCGCGCGCTCGCGGACGGCATCCGCCTCCTCGTGCTGGAGGGGCGTGTTCCGGTGGCCGCCCGGCTGCCCGCCGAGCGGGAGTTGGCGCTCGCGCTGTCCGTCAGCCGCACCACCGTTGCCGCCGCCTACGAGGCGCTGCGCACTGAGGGGTTCCTGGAGTCGCGGCGCGGGGCCGGCAGCTGGACCGCCGTACCGGCCGGTAATCCACTCCCCGCGCGCGGGTTGGAGCCGTTGCCCCCGGAGGCCCTCGGTTCGGTGATCGACCTGGGCTGCGCCGCCCTGCCCGCGCCCGAGCCGTGGCTCACCCGCGCTGTGCACGGCGCCCTGGAAGAACTGCCGCCGTACGCCCACACGCACGGCGACTACCCGGCCGGGCTGCCCGCGCTGCGCGCGATGATCGCCGAGCGGTACACCCTGCGCGGGATTCCGACCATGCCCGAGCAGATCATGGTCACGACCGGCGCGATGGGTGCCATCGACGCCATCTGCCATCTCTTCGCGGGGCGCGGCGAGCGGGTCGCCGTCGAGTCGCCCTCGTACGCCAACATCCTCCAGCTGATGCGGGAGGCGGGCGCGCGGCTGGTGCCCGTGGCGATGGCCGAGGGGCTCTCCGGCTGGGACATGGACCGCTGGCGGCAGGTGCTGCGGGACGCCGCGCCCCGGCTCGCGTACGTGGTCGCGGACTTCCACAACCCGACCGGTGCCCTCGCCGACGACGACCAGCGGCGTCAACTCGTGGACGCGGCTCGCTCGGCAGGCACCGTGCTCGTCGCCGACGAGACGATGTCCGAGCTGTGGCTGGACGACGACGTCGACATGCCGCGTCCCGTCTGCGGCTTCGACCCGGCCGGTTCTACGGTCATCACCGTCGGCTCCGCCAGCAAGGCCTTCTGGGCGGGCATGCGCATCGGCTGGGTGCGCGCGGCCCCCGATGTGATCCGCAGCCTGGTCGCCGCCCGCGCCTACGCCGACCTCGGCACACCGGTGCTTGAGCAGCTCGCCGTCAACTGGCTGTTCAGCACGGGCGGTTGGGAGCAAGCGGTCGACATCCGGCGCAGCCAGGCCCGGGAGAACCGGGACGCGCTGGTCGCGGCGGTACGGCGGGAGCTGCCGGGCTGGGAGTTCGAGGTGCCCAGGGGCGGGCTCACGCTGTGGGTGCGCACGGGCGGTCTTTCGGGCTCGCGGCTCGCCGAGATGGGGGAGCGCGTGGGGGTGCGGGTGCCGTCCGGGCCGCGCTTCGGCGTAGACGGGGCCTTCGAGGGGTATGTGCGGCTGCCGTTCACCGTGGGCGGCGCGGTGGCCGAGGAGGCGGCGGCACGGCTTGCCGCGGCGGCCCGGCTGGTGGAGAACGGGGTCAGCGGGGGCGGCGGCGCCGAATCGCCGCGGACGTTCGTGGCGTAGCCGAGGAAGGACGTACCGGGGGTCGGCGCGGGCGGGCGACTCCCGGCCGCCCGCGCCGACCCCAGGTACCTACGAAGTCTCCGCCACCGCGGCCTCCACCGCCGCCTCCGCCGGTACCGCCTCGGTCGGCAGGGTCTCCGCCGCGTCCGCCGGGGTCGTGCGCGGCGGGAGCAGCGCCAGTACCGCCTGGCGGTCCGCGTCGTTCGTCGCGTCGTCGTACGGGTCCGGGGTCGCCGGGACCTGGAGCCGGTGGACCGGGCCGTTGCCCAGGCGGGCGTAGCCGCGGCCCGGGGGCACCTGGGCGATCGGCGTGGTGTGCGGGGGAGCGCCCAGGACCGCCTCCAGCTGCGAGGCGGTGGCCGGGCCGAGGACGACACGCGCGCGTGTGTGCTGTCGTACGGCATCGCTGAGCGTGTCCGCGCTGTCGAACTGGTCGGCCACCACCACCGTGACATTGGCCGCGCGGCCGTGCCGGAGGGGGACCTGGAGCAGGGACTGCGGGTCCTTGTGGCCGTCCGCCGCCGCCACGTGGGCGAAGGCGCTCGGGCGGTCCAGGATGATCCACAGGGGGCGCCTGGTGTCGTCCGGAGCCGGGTGGCCCGACTGGCGGGCGCGGTTGGCCGCGATCAGCCGGCGTTCCGTCTCGTGGGCGGCCCACTCCAGGCTGGCCAGCGCGCCGGACAGCCCGCACTCGACAGCCAGCACTCCGTCCCGGCCGGTGAGGCACGCGTACTCGCCGGTGCCGCCGCCCTCCACGACCAGGATGTCGCCGTACTGGAGGGCCTGGAGGGCGATGGAGCGCAGCAGGGTGGAGGTGCCGCTCCCGGGCTGGCCCATGACCAGCAGGTTCGGCTCGGTGGAGCGGATGCCGGTGCGCCAGACGACCGGTGGGACGTCGCGCTGTTCCTCGCCGTGGGTGAGGGGGAGCGTGCGGTGCACCTGGGTCGGGTCGGTGAAGCCCAGGACGGTCTCGCCGGGGGCGGTGACGAAGCGCTGGGCGGCGATGTCGGTGGGGAGCGGGGCGAGGACGCCGACCGCGAGCTGGTTGCCCTCCTCGTCCCATGAGAAGTGGTACTCCCTGCCGCGGCCGGACTTCGCGGTGAGCAGCTGCTCGATCCGCGCGCGGGAGTCGGCCTCGCCGTCGGTGAAGTACGCCGGATAGCGGACGACCAGATGGGAGACGCGGCCCGCGCCGTCGAACTCGTAGGCGGGGAAGGCCTTCTCCCAGTCGCCGCCGTGGGCGAACAGGGGCGCCGGGTCCTCGGCGGTCGAGAAGTAGGGCACCAGTGCTTCGTAGAGGGACTGGAGGCGCTGGGTCTGGGACTCGTCGGGCCCTTCGGGCGCCGGCGGGGTGCGGTCGCGACCGTGCCATGCTGCCGCCGCCATCAGGGTGATGGCGGCGAGCAGCGGGCCGTACGGCACCAGGGCCACGACCAGGATCACCGAGGCGACCAGGAAAAGCAGCGGCCCGCGCTTGTCCTTGGGGGTCTCGGCCCATCTGCGCCGCCCGGCGGATGCCAGCCGGCGCAGACCCCGGGTGATCGTGATCAGCGGATGGAGGACGTCGGTGGCGCTGTCGGCCGCCGTCCGGGCCAGCTCCCGGCTCCGGGCGATCTGGGCGGTGCCGTTGCTCAGGATGCGGGGGAGGGGGCGCCGGGCCACTGCAGTCTCCTGAAGGTGCGTACGGGTGGGTGCGTCAGAACTTGATGCCGCCGAGGAGGCTCGCCAGGCTCTCGCCGCCGGCCTTGATGCTCGGAGCGATGGCCGTGCTGGCCATGTAGAAGCCGAAGAGTGCGGCCACCAGGGCGTGGGAGGCCTTGAGTCCGTCCTTCTTGAAGAAGAGGAAGACGATGATGCCGAGAAGGACGACGCCGGACATGGACAGGATCATTTGAGCTCTCCTGGTTCGTGGGGACAGTCACCATGAGTTCTTCCAGGATCACAGGATGTATCCATACGATAAAAGGTGCAACTGGGTGAATTTCGGCAGATTTCCCTCGGATGGCGGAGCGCGTTCGAGCCGTCTGAGCAGGGGTTTTCCTGTGTCGGGCCCAGTGGTGATCTTTGCCTCGGACGGCGCCGGTCATGTGTCGGCGGAGCCAGTACGCTGGCGATTCACCCGTACTAGTGAGAGGCGGTCAGGCCGATGAGTGAAGCCCCCGACCCCGAGGTCGTGGAGCTCGCGACCAAGATCTTCGATCTGGCCCGGCAGGGCGGGACCGAGGCACTGGTCGCGTACGTGGACGCGGGCGTTCCGGCCAACCTCACGAATGACCGCGGTGACTCCCTGGTGATGCTCGCCGCCTATCACGGGCACGCCGAGGCCGTACGGGCCCTGCTGGCGCGGGGCGCCGAGGCCGACCGGATCAACGACCGGGGGCAGACTCCGCTCGCCGGAGCCGTCTTCAAGGGCGAGCAAGAGGTGATCGAAGTCCTGCTGGAGGCCGGCGCCGATCCGGCCGCGGGCACCCCGTCGGCGGTCGACACGGCCCGGATGTTCGGCAAGGCCGAGCTGGTCGAGCTGTTCGGCGCACACTGACACACAGCCCGTCGACAGCTGAGACGGGCCTGCTGACCAGGCACGACAAGGAAAACGGGGGAAAACGGGGGAAGGCAGCACGGGCCCGCCCGAAATTTCGGTCGCGGCATCGAGAACTGCCGGGTCATCATGACGTCGTGATTTACGGACGCGATGGCTGGGCAGGTGTTGCCGCACCGCGCGGGCCGTAGTTGCGGCCCGCATGGGCCACCTACGAGAGGCAGAGGAAAATGGTCTACAGCAAGCAGGAAACGGCGGGCGCCCCGACGTGTTGTCACGCGGCCAGGTAGTGCACGTCCCCCGGTTGCGTCGACGCTTGATGTGAGGCTGTTTCCCATGTTCGATCCGGTCATAGCGCCCAGCGGTACGCTGCTCGGCCTGCTTCAGCGGGGCCGCGGCGACGGCACACTGCACGCGCTCACCGCACCCCGTGCCGAGGCACTCGCGGCACTGAACCACTGTGTGCTGCGCGACCCCCGCCACGACTGGCAGGTGGAGAACCGCTCCCTGTACTACGCCCGTCTGTACCTCGATCTGAACGGTGACCTGGACGCCGTCGAGGCCCACCTCTTCGACACCGAGGACGTCCTCGACACGGAGGAGTCCCGTACGGGCCTCGCGCTCGCCGTCCTCGGGCATCTCGCCTCCTACGGCAGGCGGGACGCGCTGGAGCTGCTGCGCAGGTACGCGGCCTCCGGCAGCAACTGGGCCTGGGCGCTGGACGAGCTGGCGCTCAGGGACGACGACGCGGGCCTGCGCGCCCTCGCCGCCCCCGTCCTGGCGCGGTTCCCGGCCGACCCGGAGGGCGAGGCCGAGCTGGCCACCGTCGTACGGGACGCCTTCGAACCCCGGCCCTGGCGGCTGTGGGCCGAGGACCCACGCGAATCGATCGCCACGCGCGTGCGTGCCGCCCAGGAAGCCGGCTGCTTCGACCGCTGGCAACGCCAGATGCGACCTACCGGGCCCCGTCCGGGGTGGAGCGTGCAAGCGGTGTTCGAATGGGCCCAACAGGGCCTCGAACGCGGCGCCGCGCTGCACGTCCCCGCCGCCCGCTGCCTCAGCGCGGTGGCCGGCCCCGAGGACCGACCCGAGATCGTCGAGGCGGCCAAGGACGGCGGTGAGGGAGCCCGCTGCACCGCCCTGCGCTATCTCGCCGACAGCAACGATCCCGAAGCCCTCGAACTGATCGAACGCGCGGTCGCCACCGGCTCCGCGCCCGTGGTCGAGGCCGCCGTCGACGCCTTCGAACGGATGCGCTCCGTCGCCGCCGTCGACCGGGCCCGCGGCTGGGCCCGCCGTCCCGACCCGCTCGGCGCCGCCGCCGGCCGGATGCTCGCCTGCCGGGGCGGAGCCCAGGACAGCGACCTCGTCCTCGGCGCCCTCAGGGAGGCCGTCATGGGTGAAGGACCCGACGCCCCCACCCTGTGGACCCTCGTCGACGGCGCAGGACGCCTCGGCATCGCCTGCGCCGCACCCGTCCTGCGCCATGTGTACCGGGAGACCGCCTCGTCCCATCTGCGCACCCGGGCCGCCCGGGCCCTGGCCGCCACCGACCCCTCCTACCCCGCGGGCTTCGCCGTCGAGTGCCTCTGGGACTGCGAGGAGACCACCCGCGAGATCGCCGCCCGGCACGCCGAGACCGGCGACGCCCGTGTCGTGGAGCAGCTCCGCAGGCTCGCCGCCGACCCGGCCGAGGAAGCGGAAGTCCAGACAGCCGTACGGAGCCGGATCGGGCCCGACGCGCCCGCAGTGTGAACACGGGGTGACCCGCGGGTCAGACGGGCATGGACGCCGTCTGACCTGCTCGGGTGTGCAGCGCAACGCTCATGGGACGTTCACCGTTCGCATAGATCCACGTTGACGCGGGCACGTCCAGCACGGCGACAACACGGGTATGCGTGTCGTCATCGTGACCGAATCCTTTCCCCCCGATGTGAACGGCGTGGCCCACTGCGCGCTCCAGACCGCCCGGCACCTCGTGGATCGCGGTCATCATCCGCTCGTCGTCGCGCCGGCCACCGCGGCCGGTAGCGGGCCCGACGCCCAGTCGCCGTGCCCCGTCATCCGTGTCCCCTCCCTACCGCTCCCGGGCTACCCCCAGGTCCGCGTCGCCCTCCCCAGCCGACGCGTCGCCGCGGCCATCACCGCCCACCGCGCCGACATCGTGCACCTGGCCAGCCCCTTCATCCTCGGCGTCCGCGGCATGGCCGCCGCCGCCCGGCTCGGCATCCCCGCCGTCGCCGTCTACCAGACCGACCTCGCCGGATACGCCCGTACGTACGTCGGTGCCGGCGAGGCCACCGCCTGGCGGCGTATACGTTCCGTCCACGCCGCCGCCGACCGCACCCTCGCGCCCTCCAGCGCGGCCCTGGGCGACCTGGAGGCACACGGCGTGCCCCGGGTCAGGCTCTGGCCGCGTGGCGTCGACACCGAGCGCTTCCGCCCCGAGTACCGCGACGAGGCCCTGCGCCGCGAACTCGCCCCCAACGGTGAGCTGATCGTCGGATATGTGGGTCGGCTCGCCCCCGAGAAGCAGGTCGAACTCCTCGCCGGAGCCTGCGGCATCGAGGGCGTCCGTGTCGTGGTCGTAGGCGACGGACCCAGTCAGCCGCACCTCACCGAGGCGCTTCCGGGGGCGGTCTTCCTCGGTCGGCGTACCGGAGACGAGCTCGCCCGTATCTTCGCCTCGTTGGACATATTCGTGCACACCGGACCTTTTGAGACCTTCTGTCAGACCGTCCAGGAAGCCATGGCCAGCGGCGTACCCGTCGTCGCGCCCGCCGCCGGCGGCCCGCTGGACCTGGTCGCCCACGGGCGCACCGGGTTCCTCTTCCCGCCGCGCGACGAGGCCGCCGTGACGGACGCCGTACGGATCCTGGCCGCCGATCCCGTGCTGCGGGCCGAGTACGGCACCGCCGCGCGGGCCATGGTCGAGGGCCGCACCTGGGCGGCCGTGGGCGACCAACTCATCGCACACTACGGCGATGTGCTCGCCGCGCGCAGGCTGGTGGTGGCGGCATGAACACCGCTTCCCTCAGGATCGTGCGGCTCGCCAACTTCGTGGCCCCCTCCTCCGGGGGGCTGCGCACCGCCCTGCGCGAGCTGGGCAAGGGCTTCAAGGAGGCCGGACACCACCCGGTCCTCATCGTGCCCGGCGAGCGCCACACCGACCGTGAGACCGAGCAGGGCCGGGTCATCACCCTGCCCGGGCCGCTGCTGCCCGGCACCGGCGGCTACCGAGTCCTCGCCGACAAGCGGCGCGTGGCCAACCTCCTGGAACAACTCGCCCCCGACCGCCTGGAGGTCTCGGACCGAACGACCCTGCGCTGGACCGGCAAGTGGGCCAGGCGGGCCCGGATCCCCGCCGTGATGGTGTCCCACGAGACCGCCGACGGCGTCCTGCGCACCTGGGGAATGTCGGAGAACATGTCCCGGCGCACCGCCGACGCCCTCAACGTCCGTACGGCGCACACCTACGCGCGCGTGGTGTGCACCACGGAGTTCGCCGAGCGGGAGTTCGTCCGCATCGGCGCCCGCAATGTCGTACGGGCTCCGCTGGGCGTCGACCTGGTGGGGCGCAGTCCCGCCCTGCGGGACCCGGTGGTTCGCGCGGAGTACGCGCGCGTGGACCAGGTTCTGCTGGTGACCTGCACCAGGCTCTCCGTGGAGAAGAAGCCCGGCACGGCGCTCGACGCCCTGGAGGCGCTGGTACGGCGCGGGCGGCGGGCGGTCCTCGTGGTCGCCGGGGACGGGCCGCTGCGCGCCCGGCTCGAACAGCGGGCGCGGGAGCGCGGGTTGCCGGTCGTCTTCCTCGGGCACGTCTCCGACCGGCGGCTGCTCGGGGCGCTCCAGGCCTCCGCCGACGTGTGCCTGGCACCCGGGCCCGCCGAGACGTTCGGGCTCGCCGCACTGGAGGCGATGGCCTGCGGCACACCTGTGGTGGCCAGCGCGTCCTCCGCGCTGCCCGAGGTGATCGGCTCCGCCGGTGCCATGGCCGCGGACAACGGGAGGGCCTTCGCGGACGCCGTGGACATGCTGCTCGCACGCCCCGAGGCGGAGCGGCGGGAGATTGCACGCGCGCGTGCGGAGTGTTTCGGCTGGCACACGGCGGTCGACGCGTTCCTCGCGGCCCACGACGCGGATGTCCCGGTACGGCGCTTCGTGCCCGGAGGCGTGGCATGAGCACGGTCCGTTTCGTCGCCCTCGGTGACTCGCTCACCGAGGGCGTGGGCGATCCCGTCGGCGAGGCGTGGCGCGGTTGGGCCGCGCTGCTCGCCGACGGGCTGGCCCAACAGCCCGACGAAGCCGTGGAGTTCACGAACCTGGCGGTCAGCGGGGCGCAGACGCGGGACGTGCTGGAACGGCAGACCCCGGCCGGGCTCGCCCTGAACCCGGACGTCGTGTCCGTCGTCATAGGCGTCAACGACACCCTGCGCTGCACCTTCGACATCCAGGCCGTCGCCGCCCGGCTCGACGAGGTCTACGCGGCCTTCACCGAGCAGGGCGCGGTCCTGCTCACGGCCTGTCTTCCCGACCCGGGCGCGATGCTCGGCCTCCCGGGCGCGCTGGCCCGCCCGCTCGCCCGGCGGCAGCGCGCCGTGAACACCGTGGTGCACGCGCTCTCCGAGCGGTACGGGGCCGTGCATCTGCACGCGGCGGAGGGCGAGTGGATCATGGACCGCGCGATCTGGAGCGCGGACCGACTGCACCCCGGTGAGCGGGGACATCGTCAACTAGCCCTGCGTTTCCACGCGTTGCTCGCGGAGGAGGGTGTGGCCTCGGGGGTCGCACCGTCACCCGAGCCCGAGTTCCCGGTGCCCACCAAGTCGGCCAGCCTGTTGTGGCTGGCGACTGCGGGCACCGGGTGGGTGGCACGCCGCTGCACCGACCTGCTGCCGCAGCTCCTCAGGCTGGCCGCCGACGAGATGCGCCACCGCGCGCGGGGCACGAGTGGACGGCTCGACCTGAGCGCGTCCCACGCGGTGTCGATGGCACTGGCCTCCCTGTCGGTGCAGCAGGAGCAACCCGACCCCGCATAGGGCGTCAGGGGCCTCAGCGGCGCCGCACGGCCACGAAACGGACCGGGGTTCCGGGCACCGCCTGCGCGGCCGCCGGGAGGTCCGTGGCGCGGACGACGGCGATCACTGGGTAGCCGCCGGTGGTCGGATGGTCGGCGAGGAAGACAACAGGGCGGCCGTCCGGGGGAACCTGGACGGCACCGAGGACCATGCCCTCACTGGGGAGTTCACCGGTCAGGGCCCGCTCCAGGGCGGGCCCCTCGGTGCGCAGTCCGATCCGGTTGCTCGCCGAGGACACCCGGTAGACGCGTGACGTGAACGCCCGTACGGCTTCCGGCGTGAACCAGTCGACGCGGGGCCCCAGGGTCACCCGCAGGACGAGCTCGATCGGGGGGCGCGGCTGCGGGGCGACGTCCACGCGCGCGTGGAGGCTCGTCAAAGATCCCACGGGCAGTATGGCGCCGTTCGTGAGCGGCGCAGGGCCGAGCCCGGACAGCAGGTCCGTGGAGCGGCTGCCGAGTACGGGTTCTACGGCGACTCCGCCGGCGAAGGCGACGTAACTGCGTACTCCGGAGACTGCCACTCCGATCTCCAGGAGCGCCCCGGCCGGCACGTGCACGGGTGCTCCCCAGGCGACGGGCCGCCCGTCCACCGTGACCGGGCAGGGCGCGCCACCGACAGCCACGAGGATCGTTGAACGAGGCCGTACGGCACAGCCGTTGAGGGTCGTCTCCAGGACGGCCGCTTCGGGCGGATTGCCGACCAGCCGGTTGACGAGTGCGGCCGCGGGCCCGTCGAGCGCTCCGGAACGTGGCACCCCCAGGTGTGCGTGTCCGGGCCGTCCCAGGTCCTGCACGGTGGTCAGGGCCCCGGCCCGTACGACGGCGAAGGCGTGGTCCGTCATACGTCCGCCACCGGGACGAAGCGCACGCGCGTGCCCGGCGACAGCAGCGCGGCCGGCACGCGCGCGGGGTCCCACAGGACCGCGTCCGTCGTGCCGATCAACTGCCAACCGCCGGGCGACGCACGGGGATACACGCCGGTGTACGGGCCCGCCAGGCCCACGGCACCGGCGTGGACGGCCGTGCGCGGGGTGGCCCGGCGCGGGACGTCGTAGCGGGCCGGGAGGCCGGTGAGGTAGCCGAAGCCGGGGGCGAACCCGCAGAAGGCGACGCGGAACTCGGTGGCCGCGTGGATGCGCCCCACCTCCTGCTCGGGGACGTTCCACAGGGCGGCGACGTCGGCGAGGTCCGGGCCGTCGTAACGCACCGGGAGCTCGATCACGTCACCCGTGCGTGGGGGAGCGGGGGGTACGTCGGAGGCGGTCAGTTCGGAGGCCAGACGGGCCGGGTCGGCGAGGCCGTCGAGGAGGACCGTGCGGGCGGCGGGGACGATCTCGCGGACGGTGAGCAGGCCCTCCGCGCGGCGGCGCAGCAGCTCCGCGTGGACGGCCTGTGCCTCCTCCCCGGAGGCGACCTCGACGAGCAGCGCGTCGTCCCCGACGGGCAGGGCCCTCACGCGAAGGCCTCCACCCGGACACCCGACTCCAGGAGCCGCGCGCGGACCCTGCGGGCCAGGTCGACCGCGCCGGGCGTGTCCCCGTGCAGGCACAGGGAGCGGGCCCGTACCTCGATACGCGCCCCGGAGAGCGCGGTGACCACCCCGGAGCCGGCCAGGCTCAGTGAGCGCTCCACGACCGCGTCGGGGTCGGTGATCACCGCGCCGTCCCGGCCGCGCGGCACGAGCGTGCCCTCGTCCGTGTACGCGCGGTCCGCGAACGCCTCCGTGACGGCCGGCAGCCCCGCCTTCGCGGCCAGTTCGAGCACGACCGAGCCGGGCAGCCCGAGCACGGGCAGCGAGGCGTCGGCCAGGAGCACGCCCTCGATCACCGCGGCGGCCTGCTCGCGGTCGTGCACGATCCGGTTGTAGAGCGCGCCGTGCGGCTTGACGTACGACACGCGCGTGCCCGCTGCCCGGGCGAACACCTCCAAGGCGCCGATCTGGTATGCCACTTCGGCCGCCAGCTCGGCGGGCGGCACGTCCATCGCGCGCCGCCCGAACCCCGCCAGGTCCCGGTAGGACACCTGCGCGCCGACTCGGACCCCGCGCTCGGCCGCCAGCTCGCACACCCGCCGCATGGTGACCGGGTCCCCGGCGTGGAAGCCGCAGGCCACGTTGGCGCTGGTGACGACGGACAACAGCTGTTCGTCGTCGGTGAGATGCCAGCGGCCGAAGCCCTCGCCGAGGTCGGCGTTCAGATCGATCATCATCTCTCCTGGTCAGGCGACGCGGTACTGCTCGTCGCGGGCGTCGGTGACGAACATCTGGCCCGGCGCGTGCGTGAGGGCGAATGGCGGGCGGGACGCCATCACCGCGGCCTGCGGGGTCACTCCGCAGGCCCAGAACACCGGGATGTCGTCCGGCGCGGCATCCACCGGATCACCGAAGTCAGGGCGGCCGAGGTCCTCGATGCCGAGCCCCGAGGGATCGCCGCAGTGTACGGGGCTGCCGTGCACCGCCGGGAGCAGCGCGGTCTCCCGGATCGCCGTCGCCAGATGCTCCGGAGGCACCGGGCGCATCGACACCACCATCGGGCCGTGCAGCCGCCCCGCCGGACGGCACGGGCGACTGGTCACGTACATCGGGACGTTGCGGCCCTGCTCGATGTGCCGGATCGGGACGCCCGCCTCGCTCAGCGACCACTCGAAGGTGAAGCTGCAGCCGATCAGGAACGACACCAGGTCGTCGCGCCAGTACGCCCGGACGTCCGTCGGCTCGTCCACCAACTCGCCGTCCCGCCACACCCGGTAGCGCGGCAGATCGGTGCGCAGGTCCGCGCCGTCCGCGAGCACCGTCCTCCAGGAGCCGGCGTCCGTGACATCGAGCACCGGACAGGGCTTCGGGTTGCGCTGGCAGAACAGCAGCATGTCGTAGGCCCAGTCGGCGGGCACCGAGATCAGGTTGACCTGGGTGTGGCCCGCCGCGACCCCGGCCGTGGGACCCGTGAGACCGGCCCGGAAGCGGGCCCTGGCGGAACGAGGGGTCCACGCGTGCGCGTGCTCGTCGACGAGGGTCAGGGGGCGGTCCTCCGTGCGGTTCACTCGAGTTCCTTTCCGCGGGTCTCCGGCAGCCCCAGGAGCGCCAGCGCCGCGATGGCGTAGCCGATCGCCCCGAAGACGAGTGCGCCGCCCACACCCCAACTGTCGGCCAGGAAGCCCACCAGCGTCGGGAAGACGGCGCCCACCGCGCGGCCCGTGTTGTACGTGAAGCCCTGTCCCGTGCCGCGCAGTGCCGTCGGGTACAGCTCGCTCAGGTACGAGCCGAAGCCACTGAAGATCGCCGACATGCAGAACCCGAGCGGGAAACCGAGCACCAGGAGAAGGGTGTTGGCGCCGCTGGGGATGTGCGTGTACACCAGGATGGAGATCGCCGAGAGCAGCGCGAAGAGCCAGATGTTGCGTTTGCGGCCCAGCACGTCGGTGAGGTAGCCGCCGGTGAGGTAGCCCAGGAAGGCGCCGGAGATCAGGAAGGTCAGATAGGCGCCGGTGCCGACGACCGACAGACCGCGCTCCGTCTTGAGGTATGTCGGCACCCAGGTGGCGAGGGTGTAGTAGCCGCCCTGGACGCCGGTGGAGAGCAGGCCCGCGAAGACCGTCGTGCGCAGCAGGCCCGGTGCCTGCGCCGTGCCCGGCTTGAAGATCGCCGCGAACGAACCCTTCTGGGAGTTCTGCTCGCGCACGGCCGTCGCCTCCGGGGCGTCGTGCACCCGGCGCCGTACCCAGATCACCAGCAGCGCGGGCAGCGCGCCGGTCCAGAACATCACCCGCCAGGCCAGGTCGTCGCCGAGGAACGAGAAGACCAGCGTGTAGACGATCGCGGCCAGCGCCCAGCCGACCGCCCAGGAGCTCTGGATCGCGCCGAGAGTACGGCCGCGGTGCTTGGGGCTCGCGTACTCGGCGACCAGGATCGCGCCGACCGCCCACTCGCCGCCGAAACCGAGGCCCTGGAGGGCACGGAACACCAGCAGGGTCTCGTAGTTGGGTGCGAAGCCGCAGGCCACGGTGAAGACGGCGTAGGTGATCACCGTGATCATCAGGGCCTTGACGCGGCCGACCCGGTCGGCGAAGACGCCCGCGGCGGCGCCCCCGACCGCGGAGACGACCAGCGTGACCGTCGTGAACAGGCCGGTCTGGCCGCTGTCCAGGCCGAAGTACGCGGCCAGCGCGACCATGCTCAGCGGCAGCGTGAAGTAGTCGTAGGAGTCCAGCGCATAGCCGCCGAACGCGCCGGCGAAGGCGCGGCGGCCGTTCGGACCGAGCGCACGGAACCAGGCCAACGCGCCGTCGTCGGCGGTGAGTTCGTCCGCGTCCGGGTGTGCGCCGGTGTTCAGGGCCTGAGGTGGAGGGGTCGTGCTCATGTGCACCTCGCAGAGGGAGGACGGAGGGTGCTGGGACTGAGCCGTGCCGTGCGGAAGCCGTCGACGCCGGGGTGAGCGGGAGGCGCCATGCGAAGCAAAATAGAGGATCGTTGAACGATCCTTCAAGAGGCATGTTGTTTCGTTCTTGTATCTGCGGTTGAATTCCGGGCATGGCAGAGCAGATGGCGGGACTGGCCGACGACCGCGCCCTCCTGGGCCGTACGAGCACCGCGGAACGCGTCTCGGACATCCTCCGAAGCCGGATCGCCGACGGCTATTTCCCGCCGGGCACCCGGCTCTCGGAGGACAGCATCGGCGGCGCTCTCGGTGTGTCGCGCAACACACTCCGCGAGTCGTTCCGGCTGCTCACGCACGAGCGGCTGCTCGTCCACGAGTTGAACCGGGGCGTCTTCGTCCGGGTCCTCACCGTCGAGGACGTCGAGGACATCTACCGCACCCGCCGGCTCGTCGAGTGCGCCGTCGTCCGAGGACTGGGCGAGCCGCCGTACGCCCTCGAACAGCTCGCCGCGGCCGTGACGGAGGGGCAGTTGGCGTCCGTCGAGGATGACTGGAAAGGAGTGGGTACGGCCAACATCCACTTCCACCGGGAACTGGTCGCCCTCGCCGGTAGTGCCCGCACCGACGAGCTGATGCGCAGCGTCTTCGCCGAACTCCGGCTCGCCTTCCACCTCGTGGACGACCCGAAGGCCCTCCACGAGCCGTACCTCCAGCGCAACCGCCTGATCCTCCAGGCCCTCCAGGCGGGCGACCGCACCGAGGCCGAGAAACTGCTCGCGGTCTACCTCGACGACTCGCTGAAGCGGGTCGTCGAGGCGTACCGGCAACGGGTCGGCGAGGACGGAACGGTGCTCGACTGAGGGCGGCGCGGCCCTCGGCGGACCCCGCGCACGCGGCTGTGACGGTAGTCGCTTCTGCGTCGTTTGGGTCGTTGTCAGACCGAGGACCTAGTCTGTGCAGCGTGACTTCGCCTGCATCGACGGACAGCGTTCCGCCCCAGTTCAGCGCGGGGCCGCGCCCCGCCCCGGGCCCGGCCGCCGACGAGGGACTGGCGCGGCGACTGCGCGCGCTCGCCTGCACCGCGCCGCTGCACGACCTCGACGCACGCAAGGCCAACCTCGCGGGCGAGTACTCGGTGTACGGCATGTCCGAGGTGGCCCTCGCCGCCATCGACCTGGTCACCCTCAACATGGACTTCGACACCGGCGCGGACCACGACCAGATAGTGGCCAGGCTCATCCCGCGCATCGCCGCCCAGGCCCCGCGCCGACCTGTCGTCGAGCACGAGCGCGTGGCCCGCTGGGTCCTGGAGAACCTGATCAACGTCGGCAGCGTCGACCGCGGCTTCCGCACGGTGTACGGCACGTTCGCCCAGGACGGCACGTATGTGCGCCGCGACTACGACTTCAAGCTGATCGAGGAGGTCCCCGGCTACGGCGGCAGCGTCTACCTCCGTACGACCGACGAGGCCGTCAACGTCCTCGTGGGCGCCCTCGACACCGACGTCACCAGCGCGCAGATCGCCGCCGAGGTCAAGCTGGAGGTGCTGATCAGTCGTGGTCGGCTCGCCGACGCGCAACTCGCCGCGGAGCAGGCTCGGTATCGGACCGTGCAGTACTCGGAGACGCTTCGCCGCGCGTTGGATGCCACGCGGCGGAATGTCCGCGCGGTGGACTGGCTCAACGCCGTGCCGGACATGATCGCCGAGGCCCTCGACCACGTTGCTGATCGGTACCGCCACGAGAACGCGATCCTGACCAATATCCGCAAGGCCCGTGACGAGTCCGAGGACGCCGAACAGAAGCGGCGTGCGGCCGAGTTGGTCGACATCGTCAAGGACTGCATCCGGCGGCACACGCAGCTTCAGTCGCGTCTTCTGGAGGCCGGGCCGCTGTTCCGTGCCGAGCAGGATCGGCAGGCCTTCGCCACGCCGATGACTACGTCAGGGATAGACCTCTACGGGCATCTCGTCTCGCCCGTTCTGCCGTTGCCCCTGGAGCAGGCGATCCGGGTCACGGACGCGTTCTTCGCTCGCGGTACCGGGTTGCGTACACCGGTGTCCGTCCGGGTGGGTGACCTCGTCGAGATACTGCTCACGCCGCCTCAGGAGCGGGAGCATCTCGGGGCGGAGATGCCGGAGCCGGATCTCATCGCGACGCCGGACGACAGTCGGTTCAGTGAGGAGCAGTTGGCTGCGGCGATGGAGTTGCTCGATCTGCCTGCGGATGCGCCTCGGAGGTTGTCGGGGTTGCTTGCCGATGCGCGTCGGCGGGATGCGGAACTTCCTTATCTGGTTGCCCTGTTGGCCGTGCATGCGGCCAGTCCGCCCGTTGGTACTGCTTATCGGCAGGGGGAGGCGAAGTTGTTGTTCGCTGTGGATGACGGGGTTGAGTTGGACGATCCGGAGTTCGGTGGGGCCGATCTGATTGTGGGGATGGCCCTTTTGGACGCGGCGGGGATGGCTGCGGGGCGGAGTGAGGCGGCGTGATGGGTTGGTCGTTGTTCGGGTGCGGGTCCGTTGTGGCTGGTCGCGCAGTTCCCCGCGCCCCTATCGGGGCGCTTGTCCCCGGCCTCGTATTCAAGAACAAGGAGTTGCAGTCGTGACCGAGCACGAGTCGGAGGCCGCCGCAGCGCCGGTGACCGCTGTCATCACGCCCGCCGACGCTGCCGACGCCGCTCGGCTTGTTGCCTTTGGGCTGCAGCCCAAGCTGCAGCCCGCGCGGGATCAGGAGTACGCGGAGCTGTTGCGGCGGTACCGGGAGGACTCGCCGTTCGCTCGGCTCGCCGATGCCGTGGCTGCCGGGCTCGGGCTGGTCGTGCTGGAGGTGTCCCCGCGCGCGGGGATGGCCGTTACCGCTGCCGAGGACTCGGTGTTCGCCGTGCGGATGGGGGATTACGCGCGTCGTACGGCCGCCGACTCCGGGGACCGGTTCCTGCATGGGCTCGCGCATCTCGCCGTTGCCGCCATGGCGTTTCCGCGGCCCGAGGACCTTGCCGACGACGGGTACATCGGGCGCGTCACGGTCAACGGGGTCGATGCCTTCGTGCGGCAGGCCTGTCGGCGGCTGGAGGAGCGCGCCGACGAGCAGGGCATGAACACCGACCCGGCCACCGACGCGCCCGGTCTGGAGGCCGCCTGGCGGATCTGGGTCAGACGCAGCGCGACCGGAGCCACCAAGGACGCCCGGAGACTGGCCGGTTCGACCACCGGCATCGTCGGCAAGGCGGCCGCCTTCCTCACCGACTCCGGGTTCCTGCAGCGCACCGGCGACGACAACGGCGGTACGTATCGCACGACCGCCCGCTATCAGCTTCAGGTGCGTGACATGGCCGGCAGTGCCGCCATGGCCGAACTGCTGGAGCTTGGCATCGTCCCGGTCACCGACGGCACCGCCAGCCTGCTGCCCGCCGAGGACACCGAGGACCTGGAGCTGGTGGCCGACGCCGGGCTGCCGTTCCACTCCTGACCCCGAGCCCCTCCCGAAGACGTACGAACCCCCCCACACCTGCCGAAGACTTACGACGAGAGTCCGCCATGTACGAGCTGTCCCGGGTCCGCCTCTACTCCATCGGGCCCGCCGGTGCGCGCTACGCCGACACCGTGCTTGACCTGCGCGGCGTGGGCAAGCCCGTGCCCGACCCCGCGCCCACCCAGGCGGAGTTCTTCGAGGACGAGCCCGTCGGGCCGCCGCGCCGACCCGCGCCCGCCGGAGTGCTCTTCCTGGAGAACGGCGGCGGCAAGTCCGTCCTGCTCAAGCTGATCTTCTCGGTGATGCTGCCCGGTCACCGCAACACCCTGGGCGGCGCCAGCTCCGGTGTGCTGCGCAAGTTCCTCCTCGCGGACGACTGCGGGCATGTCGCCCTGGAGTGGCAGCACACGCTGACCGGCGAGTGCGTGGTCGTCGGCAAGGTCAGTGAGTGGCGGGGGCGCCAAGTCTCCAACGACCCGCGGAAGTTCGCCGAGGCCTGGTATTCGTTCCGGCCCGGCCCGGGACTGAGCCTGGACAACCTCCCTGTCGCCGAGGCCACTTCCGTACGGCCGCCCGTCGAGGGCGCGTCCGGGGCGCAGGGTCGTCGGCGCACCATGAAGGGCTTCCGGGACGCCATCACCGAGGCGGGCAAGGCGTATCCGCACCTCGAAGTGCACTGGGAGGAGATCCACGACCGCTGGATCGAGCACCTCGGCGACCTCGGCCTCGACCCCGAACTCTTCCGCTACCAGCGGGAGATGAACGCCGACGAGGGCGAGGCCGCAGGTCTTTTCGCGGTCAAGAAGGACTCCGACTTCACCGACCTGCTGCTGCGCGCGGTCACCGACACCCGGGACACCGACGGGCTCGCCGACCTGGTCGGCGGCTTCGGCAACAAGCTGGGGCGGCGGGCCGAGCTGATCGCCGAGCGGGACTTCACGGCCGGTTCCGTGGATCTGCTCGGCCGGATCGTCGAGGCCGCCGAGGCACGGGCACGCGCGCGTGAGATCCACGCCGGCGCCGAGCGTCGTACCCGCACTCTCGCACGGCGGCTGTCCGCGCGGGGCGCGCAGGAGCGGGTGCGGGCCGCCGACCTCGCGCAGCGGGTCACCGCCGCCGCGTACGCCGTCACGCACGCCGAGGGGGCGCGGGAGCGCAGCGCGCTGATCGCCGCCGAACTGGCGTACCGGCACGCCTCGTTGGCGCTCGCCACGACGGAGAAGTCCGCCGCCGCGCAGAAGCGCGAGCTGGCCGACGCGCGCACGCTGCACTCCGCCTGGCAGGCCGCCGAGGCGGTCCTGCGGCACCGGGCCGCAGCCGACCGCTCCGCGCGCGTGGCCGTCGCGATCCGCGAGGCAGAGCGGGACGCCGCACCGGCGCTCGCCGCTCGCGCCAAGGCCGCCGTCGATCTCGTACGTGCCCTGCACACGGCCGCCGAGAGCGCCGAGAACCTCGCCAACGAGGGCGAGGAGCGGTCCGCCGCCCTCCAGGAGATCGGCGAGACCTCCCACCGCGACGCGACCTCCGCCGCCACCGAGGCGCAGCGCGCCCGCAGCGAGGTCGGGCATCTGCGCCAGCGCCTCTCCGAGGTCGAGCAGGAGACCGCCGAGGCGGTGCGCGCGGGCTGGCTCGACGACAGCGCCCCCGACGCCGACCCGGCCCGCGCGGCCCTCGCCGCGAGCGACGCCGAGAAGACGGCCGTGGCCGCCTGGGACACCGCGCGCGAGGCGTCGCGGCGGGGGTCCGAGCACGCCCGCGAGGCGGCTTCCGCCGAGTCCCGCGCGGAGTTGACGGCGGCCCGCGCGTCCGACGCGGCGACCGCCGCCGAACGGACCTACGACGCGGAGCGGCGCCTCGCCGAGGGGTTGGCGGGGGAGGAGCGGCTGGCTGAACTGCTGAGCTTGCCTGGTGCCGGTGCCGGTGCCGGTGCCGGTGCCGGTGCCGGTGGCGGTAGCGGTGGTGTGCCGGTACCGCGCGGTGCGGCCGGTGAGCGCGCGGCCGACGGCGCGGCGACGGGGCAGGGGGATGCCGGGGCCGCAGGCGGCGCCGGCCAGGGTGTTGGGGGCGTCGCGGGCGCGCGCTCGGCTGTCGCCGGTGACGATGGCGACGGCGATGCCGAGTCGGATGCGCGCACCCGTGCTTCGGCCAACGGCCTTGCCGCAAGCGGCCGTTCCTCCACCAATGCCGCCTCCGCCAACAGCCCCGCAGGAAGCGGCCGTTCCGCCACCAACGCCAGCCCCGTCACCCACCCCGGTACCGCCAAGCCCAACCGCCCCCTCGCCGAAGGCCCCCTCACCCCCGAGGAACTCGACCGCTTCGCCGACGAGTTGCGCGAACTGCTCGACGACGGGGTCACCTCCAGCGAACGCCAGCTCTTCGACCTGCGCACCGCCGCCGCGGACGACTCCCGGATCCTCGGGGCGCTCGGCGACGGCGGACTGCTGCCGCCCGGCCCGGACGTGCTGGCCACCGTCGAGTACCTCGGTGAGCACGGCATCCCGGCCCTGCCCGGCTGGCGTTACCTCGCCCAGGCCGTCGACCCTGTCGACCACGCGCGCGTGCTGGCCGCCCGGCCCGAGCTGGTCGACGGCGTGATCATCACCGACCCGGCCACGCACGCGCGTGCCCGCGAGGCCCTCAACGACGCGGCCCTGCTGCCCCGTTCCGCCGTGGCCGTCGGTACGGCCGCCGCCCTGCTCGCCCCGACTCCGGCACCCGACGCACAGACCGGTGACGTCTTCCTCGTACCGCCGAACCCGGCCATGCACGACGAGCACGCCGCCGACGAGGAGCGGCAGGCGCTGCGCGCGCGGGCGGGGCAGCGGGACGAGGAGATCCGTACGCTCGCCGCGCGGCTAGGCAAGGACCGGGAACTGGCGGCACGGCTCGCGTCCTGGCGCACCGGCTGTCCCAGCGGGCGACTGGTCGAGCTGGCGCAGGCCGCGCGGGACACACGCGCGTTCGCCGAGGAGGCCGAGGCCGAACTGGCCGAGGCACGGACCGTGCGGGCCGAGGCCGACGAAGCCGCCGCGGAGGCGGCCCAGGTCCGCGACGAGCGCCAGGAGGTCGCGCAGAAGGCCCGGCGCGCCGCCGACGCCCTCGCCGGACTCGCCTTCCGGCTGCGCGAACGCGCCGGCTGGCAGGTCAAACTGCGTGAACTCGCCGACGAGGCGGCCGAGTCGGAGGCCCGCGCCCAGTCCTGTCTGGAGCGCGCCCGCGCCGCCGACGAGGACCGCCGCGCCGCCCAGCGCGCGGCCGACGACGCCCGCCGCACGGCCCGTGCGCTGCGCGCCGAGCGCTCCGAGATCGCGGGCGCCCCCGACGACGTACCGGAAGACGACCCGGCTGCCCCCAAGCCCTCGCTGCCCGCCCTCCGGGAGGCCTACCGGGCCGCCTCGCAGCTCTACGAGAAGGTCGGCGTCGGCGCCGATCTGCGGGCCGAGCAGGCGCGGGCGGAGAGCGACGAGAGCGCGGCGATCGCCGAGTTGGACCGGCTCAGCAACAAGGTGCGCACGCGTGCGGCGCAGTTGCTGCAGTCACCTGATGGCTCCGACGGGCCGTCCCGGCAGGCCGCCGCGGCCCGTGCCGAGGAGCTGGTGCAGCTTCTGGAGACCCGGGTGTCGACCGCGAGCGAGCAGCTCGGGCGGCTGCGCGGCGAGGCCGAGCGGCACGCGCCCGAGGACGGCGAGGCGCACACCGAGCTGACCGAGGAACTCGTCCCGCGCGACGCCGAGCACGCACAGGCCCTGCTGCGCACGGCGACGGCCGAACTGGGCTCCCGCACCGACGCGTTGGGCCGGGCCCGCGAGGCGCACGCCGAACTCCTCGACGCCCACCGCGCCGCCGAGGACGGGGCGGGCGGCTTCGACGAGACCGCCGCGATGCTCCGTGACCTGCTGCGCGAGCACTCCTCGGACGAGGAGCAGGAGGAGCCCGAGCCGTACCCGGGCAGCGTGGAGGAGGCCCGGCACTCCGCCGCCGAGGCCCGCCGTTCGCTGCGCGGCTGCGCCGCCGACCTGTCCGCCGCCGAGGCCGGCGTACGCGAGGCGAGCGATGTGCTCGTGCGGCACGCCAACTCCACGCGCTACGAGCAGGTACGGACCCCCGCGCGGCAGCAGATCCGTGAGCTGCCCGCGTCGGCGCTGCCCGAGCACGCGCAGAAGTGGGCCGACGCCTTCGCGCCCCGCCTCCGCGTCCTCACCGACGAGTTGGCGCAATTGGAGCGCAACCGCGACTCGATCGTGGACCGGCTCCGTGGGCTCGTCGAGTCGGCGCTGGCGACCCTGCGGTCCGCGCAGCGGCTGTCCCGGCTGCCCGAGGGGCTCGGCGAGTGGTCCGGGCAGGAGTTCCTGCGCATCCGCTTCGAGGAGCCCGACCAGGCCACGCTCACCGAGCGGCTCGGCGAGGTCGTCGACGAGGCGACCCGGGCCGCCGTGAAGAAGAACTCGGACATGCGGCGCGACGGAATGTCCCTGCTGCTGAGGGGAGTTGGCGCAGCCCTGGAGCCCAAGGGTGTCGCCGTCGAGATCCTCAAGCCGGACGCCGTACTGCGTGCCGAGCGCGTGCCGGTCGGACAGATGGGTGACGTGTTCTCCGGCGGTCAGCTGCTCACCGCGGCCATCGCCCTGTACTGCACGATGGCCGCGCTGCGCTCCAACGACCGGGGCCGAGACAAGCACCGGCACGCCGGCACGCTCTTCCTCGACAACCCCATCGGGCGGGCCAACGCGACGTATCTGCTGGAGCTGCAGCGCGCCGTGTCCGACGCGCTCGGTGTCCAACTCCTGTACACCACCGGCCTGTTCGACACGACGGCACTGGCCGAGTTCCCGCTGGTCATCCGGCTGCGCAACGACGCCGACCTGAGGGCGGGCCTCAAGTACATCAGCGTGGAGGAGCACCTCCGGCCGGGCCTGCCGCAGCAGGCCCCCGCCGGAGAGGGGGAGTCGGTGCACAGCGAGATCACGGCCACCCGCATGTTCAAGCGCCCGGCGCCGACCGCCCCGTAGACGATCCCCCGTGGACGGACCTCAGGAGTGCGACAGCTGCCCGGCGCCACCCTTGCGGGCTATCCGCTCCTGCGCCCGCTCGGTGGCCCGTGCCTGACGCTGGGCCCGACGCCGCTCGCGGCGGAGGGCCCTTGCGGTGCTGCTGGGCTCGGAGACCACGCCGTTGCGCTGGTTCCACATCTGGCGGGTCACCCAGACGTCGAGGGCACCCCAGGTGGCCACCACCGTGCTGGCCACGCTGCTGATCACCATCGGGAACGCCAGCCAGGACCCGGCCATCGTGCACAAAAAGGCCACCGTCGCCTGGATCAGCGTCACGGCGATGATGAGGACCGCCCGCACGGCCGCCGTACGCACCGGGTCCGGCAGCCGGCGCCGACGGGCGGGCTCCTCGATCCACAACGGCCGGTAGTACTCCCGCTCTTCCGCTGTTTCGCGGGCCGAACCCGGCTCGTCGAATCCTGCCGTCGCCGGCTCGCTCCGGTTCGCGCGAGCCCCGCCACCTGTCGTCGTGCCACCGTCCGCCGTGATGTCGCGGTCCGGTGCCTCACGGCGCCGCTGCGCCGTCGACCGCGCCGCCACGCCGTCCTCAAGCGCCTCTTGCCGCTCCGCCGTGCCCATCAACGTGTCCTCCCCACCGCCGGTACACCACTCGCCCCGGACTCCGAAGATTCCGGCTCCCCAGTGGGTGCCCGGCCTGCCCTGTTTTACGCCGCCCGGTTGCGGATGCGGCTCCTGTGGCCGGTTCCGCCCCCATTTCCCGTAGAGAAAGACGAACAACATGCCACGAAGATTCCCAACGGACGAAAAAATCCGGCCAACTGGCCAAGTGAACCGATCGGGTGAGGTGTGGTGATCTGAGGGAAAACGCGGCGGCAATCTCCCGCAATGCCCCGACAACTCCCCATGTCTCGTCGCTGTTGCGGACGTTCATGCTCCGGACAGCTCTTCGAGTTACCTCTGTGTCAGTAGTAGGCTCGCGCCGTTTGTTGACGCACATGTGTACCCCCGGCCGGCGGGGGTCCAGCTGGGGGAGGCCATGCGCTTTCGCGGGAAGTCCATCCGCCGGAAGATCGTGGCGCTCCTTCTCGTGCCGCTCGTGTCCCTGACCGCGATCTGGGCGTTCGCCACGGTCCTCACCGGCAGGGCGGCCGGAGACCTGTTCAACGTGTCGTCGGTCGTCGAGAAGATCGGCTATCCCACCGAGGACACCGTCCGCGTCATCCAGCAGGAACGCCGACAGTCGCTCGTCTATCTCGCCGATCCCCGCGCCGCCGACGGACTCACCGACCTCCGGCGCAGCCGCACCGCGACCGACGAAGCCGTCGCCAAGATCCGCAAGAACGCCGAGAACCCGGACGTGCGCAACGCGATGGGCAAGGCCACCGACAGCCGCGTCGGCGCGGTCCTGGACGCCTTCGACGGCCTCGCGTCCCTGCGGCGCAGCGTCGAGGACGGCACCGTCAACCGCGGCCAGGCCCTCGGCCTCTACAACCACCTCGTCGACCCGTGCTACGTGTTGCTGTCCAACCTCCACGTCGTCGACAACGTCGAGATGGACAAGCAGTACCGCGCGCTCGTCAACCTCGCCCGCGCGCGTGAATTCCTCTCCCGGGAGGACGCGTTGCTCGGTTCCTCCCTGATCGTCGGCGAGCTCACCCGGGACGAGACCCGCGACATCTCCGACCTCGTCGCCCAGCGCACCCTGCTGTACGACATCAACCTGCCGCTCCTGCCGTCCTCGGAGCGCGACCACTTCACCCGCTTCTGGACGAACGCGGTCAGCGCCCCGCTGCGCGTGGCCGAACAGGCCGCCGCCTCGACCACGTCAGGATCGCCGCGCAACGTCACCGCACAGACCTGGAACACCGCGGCCGGTGGCGTCCTGGACAAGCTCGGCACCCTCGACGACCAGGCCAACGACCGCTATCAGGACCGCGTGCGCCCTGTCGCGATGAGCGTCATCCTCAAGGCGGCCGTCGCCGGCGTCCTCGGCCTGATCGCCCTCCTGTTCTCGCTCTTCCTGTCCGTCCGCATCGGCCGCGGCCTCATCCGCGACCTGCGCCAACTGCGCCTGGACGCCCACGAGGCGTCCGGAGTACGGCTGCCCAGCGTGATGCGCCGCCTGTCCGTGGGCGAGGTCGTCGACGTGGAGACCGAGGTCCCGCGCCTGGAGTACGACAGGAACGAGATCGGCGACGTCGGCCAGGCTCTCAACACCCTGCAGCGCGCCGCCGTCGAAGCCGCCGTGAAACAGGCCGAGTTGCGCTCCGGTGTCTCCGAGGTCTTCGTCAACCTCGCCCGGCGCAGCCAGGTCCTGCTGCACAAGCAGCTCACCCTGCTCGACACCATGGAGCGCAGGACCGAGGACACCGACGAACTCGCCGATCTGTTCCGCCTCGACCACTTGACCACCCGTATGCGCCGGCACGCCGAGGGCCTGGTGATCCTCTCCGGGGCCGCCCCGTCACGGCAGTGGCGCAAGCCGGTCCAGCTCATGGACATCGTCCGCGCGGCCGTCGCCGAGGTCGAGGACTACGAGCGCATCGAGGTCCGCCGACTGCCGCGGATCGCCGTCACCGGCCCCGCCGTCGCGGACCTCACCCACCTGGTGGCCGAACTCCTGGAGAACGCCACGGTGTTCTCCCCGCCGCACACCGCCGTCCAGGTCCTGGGGGAGCGGGTCGCCAACGGCTTCACCCTGGAGATCCACGACCGCGGCCTCGGCATGGCGGCCGACGCACTCCTGGACGCCAATCTCCGGCTCGCCGAGACACCGGAGTTCGAACTCTCCGACACCGACCGGCTCGGCCTCTTCGTGGTCAGCCGGCTCGCGCAGCGGCAGAACGTCCGCGTCTCGCTCCAACCCTCCCCGTACGGCGGCACCACCGCCGTCGTGTTCATCCCCGACGCCCTGCTGAGCGACGAGGTCCCGGACACCAACGGCATCGGCTTCCGCCTCGACCGGCCCCAGCCGACGAAGGAGGCCGAGCTGGAGGAGAGCCGCCGCTCCGCGCTCTCCCAGGTGCCAGTGAAGCTTCCTGGACTTCCGCCCGCGCTCCTGGACGGGCCGGTCGAACTTGAGGCGCCCGTCGACCTGGACAACCTCGACGGCTTCCCGAACACGCTCGACGACGAGGACGGCGAGCGTGGCGGAATCTTCCGCCCCCGCCGCTCCGCCGCCCACCGCGACGACCTCGGCCCCGTCCGCCCCGTGGAGCAGCACCAGCAGGTCTCCGGGGCCCACGACGGGCCGCGCGGAGCGGATCCGGACGGGCACCACAGCGAGCCGCTTCCGCTGCCCAGGCGCCGGACGCCCAAGCTCGTGAGCTCCCATGGACGCCCGGTCGCGGAGCAGCGCTCCCGAAGGGACCCGGGGGACTCCCGGGACGGCGGGTTCGACGGCCCCTCGGCCGCCCCGAGCCCGGGTGGATCCGAGACGGACGGCCCCGCGCCGTTGCCCGCCCGGAGGCGCGGTGACACGCCGCTACGGCGCCGTACCGACGTGCCCGGTGGGCGCGGCGAACCCGCCACGCCCCAGGCTTCCGCAGGGCGCGGCTTCGGCGAGCCGCCCGAGACTCCCGGCCTCCCCAGGCGCACGCGGCGTGCCGAGATCGCCTCCAGCGGTCCGGAGTCCGACACCCCGCCCAGCCGGTCCGGGCCCGACATGGGTGCCCTGCCCAGGCGCGTGCGCCAGGCCAACCTGGCCCCCCAGCTGAAACAGGAACCCGAGCGGCGCGCCGCGACCCCTGCGGAGGTCGCCGAGCGCGACGCCGACGAGGTACGCAGCCGTATGGCCTCGCTCCAGCGCGGCTGGCAGCGCGGTCGCGAGGAGAACGCCGAAGGCGACGACGCCCAAGGCGGCACAGCACCAGGAACTAAGGGGGACGGTCGATGACCGCACCAGAGGCGACCGGCCACAGCACCGACCAGCGCGGGCTGAACTGGCTCCTCGACGACCTCGTCGAGCGCGTCGCCAGCATCCGCAAGGCCATCGTGCTCTCCGGCGACGGCCTCGCCACCGGCGTGTCCCAGGACCTGACCCGGGAGGACAGCGAACACCTGGCCGCCGTGGCCTCCGGCTTCCACAGCCTCGCCAAGGGCGTCGGCCGCCACTTCGAGGCGGGCAGCGTGCGGCAGACGGTCGTCGAGCTCGACGAGGCCTTCCTGTTCGTGACGGCCGCGGGCGACGGCAGCTGCCTCGCCGTCCTCGCGGACGCGGACTCGGACGTCGGACAGGTCGCCTACGAGATGACACTGCTCGTGAAGCGGGTCGGTGTGCATCTGGGTGCCGCTCCGCGCACCGATCTGTCCACCGGCGGGTAGTGAAGTGACATGAGCAGAGACGGTCAGGGAAGAGGCCACTGGTTCGACGACGAGGCCGGACCGGTCGTCCGGCCGTACGCGATGACGCGCGGTCGCACCACCAGCGCGGCCCAGCACCGCCTCGACCTGATCGCGGTGGTCATCGCGGAGTCCCAGGCGGACGACTCGGAAGCGGACCAGACGCTGTCCCCGGAGCACGTGGACATCGTCGGTCTCTGCCGTGACGCCCCCCAGTCGGTCGCCGAACTCGCCGCCGAACTCGACCTGCCCATCGGAGTGATACGCGTCCTCATCGGGGACCTCGTGGACGGCGAACTCGTCCATGTGTCGCGACCCGTACCCCCGGCCGAACTGGTGGACGAGAGTATTCTGCGCGACGTGATCTCCGGCCTCCGGGCCCTGTGAGCGGCGCGAGCCACCGCCCCCTACCCCATCAAGCAGGAGAAAAGACCGATGATCTTCGGGCGTTCTGAGCGAGGCAAGCCTCCGGTCGAGCCCGTCACGCTCAAGATCCTGGTGGCCGGCGGTTTCGGCGTGGGCAAGACCACCCTCGTCGGCGCGGTCAGCGAGATCAGGCCGCTGCGCACGGAGGAACTGCTCACCGAGGCAGGGCGTCCGGTCGACGACACCAGCGGGGTGGAAGGCAAGCACACCACCACCGTGGCCATGGACTTCGGCCGCATCACCCTGCGCGAGGACCTGGTCCTGTACCTGTTCGGCACGCCGGGCCAGGAGCGGTTCTGGTTCATGTGGGACGAGCTCTCCGAGGGCTCTCTGGGCGCCGTCGTCCTCGCCGACACCCGCCGCCTCGAGGACTGCTTCGCCGCCCTCGACTACTTCGAGCGCCGCTCCATACCCTTCGTCGTCGGCGTCAACTGCTTCGAGGGCGCCGACCGTTACCCGGTGGACGCCGTACGCCAGGCCCTCGACCTCGACGAGGACGTACCGCTGATGCTGTGCGACGCGCGCGACCGGTCGTCGGTCAAGGAGGTCCTCATCGAGGTCGTCCAGCACGCGATGGCCTACGGCGCGAAGCGCCGCCAGAGCGTCACCGGCTGAGGCGCGGGCGCGGCCCGTACCCCCGCCGACCGGGGTACGGGCCGCAGCTCATGGAACGACGCGAACGACGCACGCGCGTGTGCCTCATCAACGACGCACGCGCGTGTGCCTAGTTGTCGCCCTCCTCCAGCCAGCCGAAGCTCTTCTCCACTGCCTTGCGCCAGTTGTGGTACTCGCGGTCCCGCACCGACGACTCCATGGACGGCGTCCACTCGACGTCCTTCTGCCAGTGCGTCTTCAGCTCGTCCAGGTCGTTCCACACCCCGGTGGCGAGCCCGGCCGCGTAGGCGGCGCCCAGGCAGGTCGTCTCGGAGACCTTGGGCCGGATCACCGGCACCCCGAGAACGTCTGCCTGGTGCTGCATCAGCAGGTTGTTCTTGGTCATGCCGCCGTCCACCTTCAGGGTGGTGATCTGCACCCCGGAGTCCTGGAACATGGCGTCCACGACCTCCCGCGTCTGCCAGCTCGTCGCCTCCAGCACCGCCCGCGCGAGGTGCCCCTTCGTGACGTACCGGGTCAGCCCGGTGACGACTCCGCGCGCGTCGGAGCGCCAGTAGGGGGCGAACAGGCCGGAGAACGCGGGCACGATGTACGCGCCGCCGTTGTCGTCCACGCTCGCGGCGAGGGTCTCGATCTCGTCGGCGTTGCGGATGATGCCGAGTTGGTCCCGGAACCACTGAACGAGCGCGCCCGTTATGGCGATCGAGCCTTCCAGGCAGTAGACCGGCGCCTCACTGCCGATCTTGTAGCCCATCGTCGTGAGGAGCCCGTTCTTCGAAGGCACCGGCCGGTTCCCGGTGTTGAGCAGCAGGAAGCTGCCCGTGCCGTAGGTGTTCTTCGCCGTACCCACGTCGTAGCAGGCCTGCCCGAACACGGCCGCCTGCTGGTCGCCCAGGGCCGACGCCACGGGTACGCCCGCGAGTTGGCCCATGGCAGTGCCGTAGACCTCGGCCGAGGACCTGATCTCGGGGAGGATCGCCTCGGGCACGTTCATCGCGGAGAGGATGGACGGGTCCCACTGGAGGGTCTCCAGGTTCATCAGCATGGTGCGCCCGGCGTTGGTCACGTCGGTGACGTGCTTGCCGCCGTCGGTGCCGCCGGTGAGGTTCCAGATCAGCCAGGAGTCGATCGTGCCGAAGGCGATCTCGCCGCGCTCGGCGCGGTCCCTGAGACCGGGCACGTTGTCGAGCAGCCAGGCCGCCTTGGGGCCGGAGAAGTAGCTGGCGAGCGGCAGTCCGGTCTGTTCGCGGAAACGGTCCTGTCCGTCCGTACCGCCCAGTTCCTTGCACAGGGCCGCGGTGCGGGTGTCCTGCCACACGATGGCGTTGTGCACGGGTTTTCCGGTGGCGCGGTCCCAAAGGACCGTCGTCTCACGCTGGTTGGTGATGCCGAGCGCGCTGAGCTGGTCGGCGCGCAGTCCGGCCTTGGCGATCGCCCCCGCGACCACCGCCTGCACCTTGGACCAGATCTCGGTGGCGTCGTGCTCCACCCAGCCCGGCTTGGGGAAGATCTGGCGGTGCTCGCGCTGGTCGACGGCGACGATCGCGCCGTCCTGGTTGAAGACGATGCAGCGGCTTGAGGTGGTGCCCTGGTCGATTGCGGCGACGAACTTGTCCGTCATGACGACCCCTTTGTCGTGTCCTTCAGAGGGCTGCTCTCAGAAGGTTGTTCTCGGAAGACCGATGGAAGACCGTGCTCAGAAGGCTGCGTTGAAGATGACTCCGGCGAGCGCCCCGCCGATCAGCGGTCCTACCACCGGGATCCACGCGTAACCCCAGTCCGAGGTCCCCTTGTTGGGGATCGGGAGCAGCGCGTGGACGATGCGGGGGCCCAGGTCGCGGGCCGGGTTGATGGCGTATCCGGTGGGCCCGCCGAGCGACAGACCGATGCCGACCACCAGGAAGGAGACGACCAGTACCGCCGTGCCCGACGTACCGAGTCCCTTGGTGAGACCGAAGGCCAGGATCGGCAGCACCAGCGCGATGGTCGCGATGATCTCCGTCATCAGGTTCGCCACGACGTTGCGGATCGTGGGCGTGGTGGAGAAGATCCCGAGCGTCGGCTGCGCCATCTCCTCCTCGGCGTTGGCCTGGAACTGCGCGTAGTAGACCAGCCAGCACAGCACCGCGCCGAGCATGGCGCCGACCATCTGCCCCGCGATGTAGAGCGGGACCTTGTCCCACTTCCCGGTGTCGATGGCGATGCCGATGGTCACCGCCGGATTGAGTTGCCCGCCGGACAGGGGAGCGGCGGTGTAGGCCCCCGCCATCACGCCGAAGCCCCATCCGAAGGCGATGACGATCCAACCGGAGTTCTGTGCCTTGGAGTAGTTCAGTACGACGGCGGCGACCACTCCGGCGCCGAACAGGATCAGGATCGCGGTGCCGATGACCTCACCGACGAATATGTCTCCATTGCTCATGGCGGCTCCTAGGCCCTGGCCCGGGACGGTCGGCCCCGGTCCTCCGTGCAGGGTGCGGTTCCCTTGGCGACTTCAGCCGAAGGCAGGGAGGGTCCCGCGCCCCGCCCGGCGTCCGTGACGAGCGTGCCGTCGCAGTCGAGATCGCCCGTGGGGAAGGGGCCTGAGCGCAGGCGGAGCCCGCGCGGCGCAGTGCCTGGTACGCCGAGAATGTACGGCGATGTCGACCGACACCGGGAAGTGTTCACCGGTGCCCAGAGAGCGTCAAGGTCGCGGACGGCATCGGTGACACCCGCCCTGACGGCCCCTGGAGCCCCGTAGGAAGCCGCCGGCCGCTCTCAGCGCCCGTGCGTCTCAGCCGTCGTGCGGTCGGCCCGTACGGGCGCCGCAGGCGAGCCGCGCAGGATCTCGTACTCGCCCAGCCCGGCCTGGCTCAGTACCCAGCTCGTGCCGTCCAGCGACTTCGCGGCCTTCTTCAGCGGCGCCAGACACGCGGCCGCCTGTCGGTGGTCGGTCACGCTGCCCGGCACGCACAGGACGGTGGCAAGGGACAGTGTCACGGCCCTGTCGCCTGCCGCCCAGGACACGTCCAACACGGCGGTGGCCAGCGGCTCCAGTCCCTCCGGATCGGTGAGCACCAGGAAGTCGTCCCCACCGATGTGCCCCACGCGCGCGTGCCCGGACGCCGCCAGCTGCAGCGCTCGCCCGACCGAGCGGATCAACTCGTCGCCCGCCGCGAAACCGGCCCCGTCGTTGACCTGTTTGAAGTGGTCGACATCCAGCCAACTCAGCGCGAACGCCCGCCCGTCCGCGATCCGCCGGTCCACCTCACCGGTGATCGCGTCCGAACCTGGCAGCCTGGTCAGCGGATTGAGCCCCGCGGCCTCCTCCACCCGCGTCTCGGCCAACGCCCGCACCAGGTCCGCCAGTCGTACGACGCCCACGCACCGCCCGTACCGGTCGACGACCGCCACGTCGTCCGACGTACGGTCCGCGTCGCCGACCGCGACCACGTCCAGGACCTCCCAGGCGGTCGCGTCGGCGCCGATCGTCCGCGGTACGTCACCGAGCTTGGCCGCGGGCCTGTCGGCGTACAGGGCGTGGCCGTAGCGCCCCGACATCGACAGCAGGAAGCGGGACCGGTGCACCGACCGGACCGGCACCCCGTCCCGGTCCACGAGCACCACCCCGGACACGTCCGGCGAGCCGGTCAGCAGCGCCCGCACCTGTCCGGCCGACGCCGTGTCGGGCAGCAGCGCGGCCGGCCGCACGAACTCCCGCACCCACGGCCCCGACGGCGGAGTCGTGGCGAGCCCGGGGGCGCGGGCCGGAACGTATACGTCGGCTGCGGGGACCCGAGTCGCCGGCGCGAACAACTCGCCCTGCGCGAGCTGGACCCCGGCCGCCCGAGCGGTCGCGCACTGCGCCTCGGTCTCGACGCCCTCAACGGCCAGCAGGGCGCCCAACTGCTCGCACAGGGTCCGCATGGCCCGCACCGCGGCCGGCCGTTCCAGCAGGGACGCGTCGAGCTTGACCAGGTCAGGCGCGAGGTCCGTGAGCAGCCGCAGGGGTACGTCACCGTCGCCGACGCCGTCCGCGCAGATCCGGAACCCCTGGCCCCGCAGCTCGGACACGGCCTCCAGGAGCGCGCGTTGCGGCACGTGTGTGAACGGCGGACCGATGTCGACCGTCACCTCCCACGGCAGCCGTCCCGCCTCGCGCACCGCCCTGTGCAGCGGGGTGAGCCCGCCGAGGTCGGCGAGGGTACCGGCGAACACGTTGATGTGCAGCGGCAGCAGCGTCTCCTTGCGCGCGGCGGCGCGGACCGCCAACACGGCCAGCCTGCCGTCGAGTTCGGGGTCGCGGCGGGCCTCGGCCAGGATGTCCCCGGTCTCCGGGCGGACGAGGATCTCCAGCCCTGCGATCCCTCCGGTGGTCAGATTGACCACCGGCTGGAAGGCGAAGCGGAGAGTGTCCGTCGAGGAGCGCACGGCAGCATGATGACGCCACCGGCGTACGCCCAGGCCCAGTTCATAAGACGTTCACGCAGCCTTGCGGGCTGCTCACACCGCGTGCGGGACGCCACTGCGCTCACCGCACGGCGAGCACCGCCGACCCGTGCCCGAACAGCCCCTGGTTCGCGGTGAGTCCCACCCGCGCCCCCGCGACCTGCCGGTCGCCCGCGGCACCCCTCAACTGCCAGGTCAGCTCGCACACTTGGGCGATCGCCTGCGCCGGAACCGCCTCTCCGAAGGAGGCCAGTCCACCGCTCGCGTTTACGGGTATGCGCCCGCCCAGGGCCGTCGCGCCCTCGCGCAGCAGCTTGGCGCCCTCGCCCTCGCCGCACAACCCCAGGTCCTCGTACCACTGCAACTCCAGGGCGGTGGACAGGTCGTACACCTCGGCCAGGGAGAGGTCTTCCGGGCCGATGCCCGCCTCCTCGTAGGCGGCACGGGCGATCGACGCCCGGAACGTCTCGTCGGGCGGTGCCACCGCCGCTGCGGAGTCCGTGGCGATGTCCGGGAGGTCCAGCACCGTGTTGGGATAGCGCGGCGTCACTGTGGACACCGCCCGGATCCGCACCGGCTCCGCCGCCCCGTGCCGGTGCGCGAACTCCATGCTGGACAGCACCAGGGCGGCCCCGCCGTCCGAGGTGGCACAGATGTCGAGCAGCCGCAACGGATCGGCGACCACCGCCGAGGCGGCGACCTCCTCGGCGGAGACGCGCTTGCGATACCGCGCGTACGGATTCAGCGCACCCAGGGACGCGTTCTTCACCTTCACCTGGGCGAAGTCCTCAGGCGTGTCCCCGTAGAGGGCCATCCGCCGGCGCGCGTACAGCCCGAAGTACGTCGGATTGGTCGCTCCGAGGACCCGGAAGCGCAGCCAGTCCGGATCGTCGTGACGGTCCCCGCCCGCCGGCCGGAAGAACCCCTTGGGCGCGGCATCGGCACCGACGACCAGGACCACGTCCGAGAGCCCCGAAAGGATCTGCGCCCGCGCGGCGTTGACAGCCTGCGCCCCGGAGGCGCACGCCGCGTACACGCTCGCCACCCGGGCCCCCTGCCAGCCCAGTGCCTTCGCGAACGTCGCGCCCGCCACATAGCCCGGATACCCGCCACGCACCGTGTCCGCGCCGACGATCGAACCGACGTCCCGCCACTCCAGCCCGGCGTCGACGAGCGCCGCCCGGGCCGCCGTCGTCCCGTACTCGACGAAGCTCCGCCCCCACTTGCCCCAGGGGTGCATGCCCGCGCCGAGCACCGCCACGTCCCCCGTCATGCCGTCACCCCCGCAGGCCGCCAGTGCCAGGTCGTCCAGGTCGTCTCCGGGTCCTCACCGAGCACGCCGGGGACGACCTCCACCTCCATGCCCACCGTCAGATCGGCGACGGTGATCCCGGGAACCGCCTGTCCCAGCACCACGATCCGCTCGGACTCCAGCTCCACAGCGATCAACGCGTACGGTTCCCACGGAAGTTCCGGATCGCTCACATACGGTGACGGTGGCCGGTACCGGCTGTCCGTGTACGACCAGACACGGCCGCGCCGCGACAGCGGTACCTCCTCCAGGTCGCCGCCCGGGCAGCCCGGATTGCGGCAGTGGCCGTCCTCGCGAGGGAAGAACACCGAGGTGCATGCGGAGCAGCGCGTGCCGAGCAGCCGGAAGTCGTCCCCGTCCCCGGTGAACCAATCGGTGACCACAGGTGTGCGTGTCCGCGACAACGTCCCTCCACAGCACTGGATCTGACGGAACGTCAGAAGTGTGCCACGGGTAACGGAAAATGAGCAGGGTGTTTCGGTGAACCATCGAGCCACTTACGGCGTCGTCGTATCGGGAGAGACGGCCGGGGCCCACGGGGGTGGTTCCGGCCGTTTCCCGTTCACTCGCGCGGCCCCCGGAAAGACGCCCTCCGCTTGATCGGATACAGTCCGCCGGGTGTCCGAAACTCAAGCCTCCGTCCCCAACTCCGCGCCGGACTCCCACTGTTCGAGCTGCGGATCGCCCTACGGAGAGGGCGTCTCCGGCTGGCCCCGTACCTGCCCGGCGTGCGGCACCGTCGCCTACCGCAACCCCAAGCCCGTAGCCGTCGCACTCCAGCCCGTGTACGACACCAAGGGCACCGCCCTGGTCGTCATCACCCGAACTGTCGCTCCCGCGCGCGGAGGCATCGCCCTGCCGGGCGGCTACGTCGACGACCGCGAGGACTGGCGGCAGGCCCTCGTCCGCGAACTCAGGGAGGAGACCGGCATCGACGCGGCGAGCCGCGACGTACGGCTCGTCGACGCCATCAGCTCGCCCGACGGGCATCTCCTGCTCTTCGGAGTCCTCCCCGAGCGCCCGGTCGAGGGCCTCCCCAAGTCCGTCGCCACCGACGAGACGGAGGGCTGGCACCTCCTGCGCAGGCCGGAGGAGCTCGCCTTCCCGCTGCACTCCGTGGCCGTCAGGGCCTGGTTCGAAGGCCGGTACATCTGAGGTCAGCCCTCACCGAGCCCGCGCACCCGTACCGGGTGGGACGGCGTGCGCACGCCGTCCTCCAACTCCCGCTCCACGACCACCCGCCGGCCCTCCCAGCGGGCGACGTACCGCTCGATCTCCGGCTCGTCCCCACCGTCGCCCGCATCCGGCACCACCAGCCCGCCCCCGGTCCGCCCCCGGGCGGGCGCCCACACCTCCAGCTCCAACTCCCCGTCGGCGCCCCGCACCGGCAGAACGGCACCCGCGCGCGCGAGCACCGGAATCCGCGACAAGGGGGCGTCGACGAGAATCTGGGCCGGCCCCTCGTAGGCCTGCTCCGTCTCCGTGTCGTACCAGCGCCCCCTCGGCAACTGCACCGCACGCCGGTCCGACCCCGGATCGAGCACCGGCGCCACCAGGAGACAGTCGCCCAGCATGAAGGCGTCCTCGCAGTCCCGTAGCGCGCGATCCTCCGGCGCACCCCACCACAGGGGCCGCACATAGGGCGCCCCGGTCCGCCGCGCCAGATGCGCCAGCGTCATGAAGTACGGCAGCAGCCGCCGCCGTTCGACGAGCGCCACGCGCGCGTGCTCCAGCACGTCGGCACCGAACTCCCAGGGCTCGCGACGCCCCGCGCGCAGACTCGCGTGCGTACGGAACAGCGGCAGATACGCGCCCAGTTGGAACCAGCGCAGATACAGCTCGGGCGACGGACTCCCGTCGAAGCCGCCCACGTCCGGGCCCGAGTACGGGACCCCGCACAGCCCGAGCCCCATCACCAGCGACAGCGAGGCCCGCAACCCCGGCCAGCCGGTGGCCACATCGCCGGACCAGGTGCCCCCGTAGGACTGCATCCCGGCCCACCCGGAGCGCGAGAAGAGGAACGGCCGCTCCTGGGGGGCCAGTTCGCGCAGCGCCTCGTAGGCCGCTCTGGCCATGCACAGGGCGTACACGTTGTGCGCCTCACGATGGTCACCGCCCCGCCCCTCCAGGTCATGCCGGGCCGAACGCGGCAGCGTCGACTCCCCGAAGGCGGCGAAGGACGTCGGCTCGTTCATGTCGTGCCAGAAACCCGCGAACCCCTGCGCGAGCCGCTCCTGGTAGAGCCCGCCCCACCACTCCCGCACACGCGCGTGCGTGAAGTCCGGGAAAACGGCCTCCCCGGGCCATACGACACCCCGCACCAGCCGCCCCGACGCGTCCCGCACGAAGGCGTCCTCGACCGTTCCGCTGTCGTAGACGGCGTTTCCCGGCTCGGCCTTCACCGCGGGGTCGACGATCGACACCAGCCGGATGCCGTCCCGCCGCAACTCCTCGGCGAGCGCGGGCAGCTTGGGGAAGCGCTCCTGGTCGACGGTGAACACCTGGTGCTCGTCGTAGTGGTCGATGTCCAGGTGGACGGCGTCCAGCGGCAGACCGCGCTCCTGGTAGCCGGCGACGATCCGCCGTACCTCCTGCTCAGTGCCGAAGCCCCACCGCGCGTGATGGTGCCCCAGCGCCCACGCCGGCGGCAGCGCGGGAGCGCCGGTGAGCGACACCCAAGCGTGCAGCACGCGCGCGGGGGTGCCCACCACCACCCAGCACCGCAGCGGACCGCCGTCCATCCGCAGCTCGGACGCCCCGGCCCGGTCGTGCCCGGAACCGGCACCTTCCTCGCCCTCCCGCAGCGTCACCGTGCCGTCCCACGAGGTGTCGTGGAACACCAGGTGCGTGGCCGCGTCGGCCACCACCAGCTGCACCGGCATGGTGATGTACAGCGGATCGTCACCCGGCGCGAACGCGTGCCCGGGGTCGGTGTTCCACAGCCGGTACGTCCCGTCGCGCAGCCGGGGGCCCGAAGCGCGCCCGCCGAGACCGAAGAACCGGGCGTCCGCCGCCACCTCGGACCGCTGCATCCAGCGTGCCGTGCCCCCGCCCACCGGCTCCCACCAGCGCGGCGGCAGATCCCGGCGCAGCGTCACACCACCGGGCGTACGCACCTCGACCGCGCCGTGCCGCGACACGGCGACCGTCACCCGCTCCGCCACGACCCGCCAGCCGCCGTCCTTGTCCGGCTCCAGGACCGCCCGGGGATCGGGCTCGGGGCACCGCCCGCCGAGCGCGTACGACGGCTCCGGACCGGCCCCGTCCCAGCCCCAGAAGACGGCCCCGTTCACGGCGACGGTGACGCGCAGCTCGGAACGGCTGAACCGGATGACCCCGCCGCCGGGCCCCGGCTCCGCCTCCCGCACCGGCCCGGGCACCCGGGCCCGCTCCGCCCCTCGCGCGGGCAGCCCGGTGGCGTCGGCACGCCTCCTGCGCCAAGCCGCCCGTACGGTACGCAAACCCTGCGCCGCCCCCGTCGAACCGACCACCTTCACCGAACGCACCAGGTCACGACCGTCCATGCTGCTCACCCTGCCATTACAAGCCCCGGATAACCGTGTCGTTCAACTGCCGTTCACCCGTGGTGGGACCACATCTTCACGACACGGACTATGTGGAGCGCGCCCTGGTGCAGAAGTCGATCACATGGCATCGTCCGTGTCAGCCGCGTCACGCGCACACCCCCGCACGTGCGCGACCGACGCACACGACGCGCACAGTCCGGGAGCCGCCCCATGTCGACCGCGAACCCCCTGCCGCTCTGGCAGCCAGATCCGGAACGCATCGCCCAGGCACAGGTCACGAAGTTCCAGTCCTGGGCGGCCGAACACCACGGAGCCCCCGCCGACGGCGGCTACGCGGCACTGCACCGCTGGTCCGTCGACGAACTGGACACGTTCTGGCAGGCCGTCACCGAGTGGTTCGACGTCCGCTTCTCGACCCCCTACGCGCGCGTGCTCGGCGACCGCTCGATGCCCGGCGCGCACTGGTTCCCCGGCGCGACCCTCAACTACGCCGAGCACGCCCTGCGCGCGACGGCGACCCGCGCCCACGAACCGGCCCTCCTGTACGTCGACGAGACCCATGAGCCGAGCCCGGTCACCTGGGCGGAGCTGAGCCGCCAGGTCGGCTCCCTGGCCGCCGAACTGCGCACCCTCGGCGTACGCCCCGGAGACCGCGTCAGCGGCTACCTCCCGAACATCCCGCAGGCCGTCGTCGCCCTGCTCGCCACAGCGGCCGTGGGCGGCGTCTGGACGTCCTGCGCCCCCGACTTCGGCGCCCGCAGCGTCCTCGACCGCTTCCAACAGGTCGAACCGGTCGTCCTGTTCACCGTCGACGGCTACCGCTACGGCGGCAAGGAGCACGACCGCCGCGACACGGTCGCCGAACTCCGCCGCGAACTGCCCACCCTGCGCGCCGTCGTCCACATCCCCCTCCTGGGAACCAACACCCCCGAAGGCGCCCTGGAGTGGGCATCCCTGACCTCGGCCGACGTGGAACCCGTCTTCGAACAGGTCCCCTTCGAGCACCCCTTGTGGGTGCTCTACTCCTCC
Organism: Streptomyces xylophagus; assembly: GCF_000716435.1. GTDB lineage: Bacteria > Actinomycetota > Actinomycetes > Streptomycetales > Streptomycetaceae > Streptomyces > Streptomyces xylophagus. The sequence goes on along the minus strand of NZ_JNWO01000025.1, from coordinate 5,492 downwards.
GGCACCACCGGCCTCCCCAAGGCCATCGTCCAGTCCCAGGGCGGCATCCTCGTAGAGCACCTCAAACAACTAGGCCTGCACTGCGACCTGGGCCCCGAGGACCGCCTCTTCTGGTACACGTCCACCGGCTGGATGATGTGGAACTTCCTCGTCTCCGGCCTCCTGACAGGCACGACGATCGTCCTCTACGACGGCAGCCCCGGGTACCCCGACACGGCCGCCCAGTGGCGCATCGCGGAACGCACCGGAGCGACCCTCTACGGCACATCCGCCGCGTACGTCATGGCCTGCCGCAAGGCCGGCGTGCACCCGTCCCGCGACTTCGATCTCTCGAAGATCCAGTGCGTCGCCACCACCGGATCGCCCCTGCCGCCCGACGGGTTCCGCTGGCTGCACGACGAGGTCCGCGACGACCTATGGATCGCCTCGGTCAGCGGCGGCACGGATGTCTGTTCCTGCTTCGCAGGAGCCGTACCGACCCTCCCGGTGTACATCGGCGAACTCCAGGCCCCCGGCCTGGGCACCGACCTCCAGTCCTGGGACCCGAACGGCGAACCCCTGGTCGACGAGGTCGGCGAGCTGGTGGTCACCAACCCCATGCCGTCCATGCCGATCTACTTCTGGAACGACCCCGACGGCACCCGCTACCACGACAGTTACTTCGACACCTACCCCGGAGTGTGGCGCCACGGCGACTGGATCACCGTCACCTCCCGAGGCTCCGTCGTCATCCACGGCCGCTCCGACTCCACCCTCAACCGCCAAGGCGTGCGCATGGGTTCGGCCGATATCTACGAAGCGGTCGAACGGCTCCCGGAGATCAAGGAATCCCTCGTCATCGGCATCGAACAGCCCGACGGCGGCTACTGGATGCCCCTCTTCGTCCACCTCGCCCCCGGAGCCGACCTCGACGACGCCCTCCTGAGCCGCATCAAGCAGACCATCCGCGAACAACTCTCCCCACGCCACGTACCCGACGAGGTCATCGAGGTCCCGGGCGTCCCGCACACCCTCACCGGAAAGCGCATCGAGGTACCCGTCAAGCGCCTCCTCCAGGGCACCCCATTGGAGAAGGCCGTCAACCCGGGTTCCATCGACAACCTCGACCTGCTGAGCTTCTACGAGGACCTCGCCCGCAAACGCGCCTGATCGCCCTCGCGGTAGGCGGCCTCGGACTTGCCCTCGCCGAGCACAGCGGCGAAGCCCGAGGCCAGCCGTGCCGCGTCGGCCGGTTCGAGTTCGCCGACGGAGATCCGTACCCCGGCTCGGACGACAGCCGGAACCGCGCCCCGGCCGCGCCCCACCAGCCGTACGACCGCAGCCCGTTGACCACGGCGGACTCATCCCGCACAGGCGCCCAGAGACTCATCCCACTCGCCCCGTGTGCGGGCAAGCTGCCGAACCTCTGGCGCGACCACACCTCCCTCGCGTATGTCGCGACCGAAACCGCCCCCTTCCTCGACGACGCTGTCTTCAAGGTCGGCCCGCCGCTTTCGCCCTGGGCGCTGTGACCCCGGCGCTCGCGGCCACCGGCGGAGCCGTCATCGCCACGCTGCTCCGCGCCGCGTCGGCAGCCGCCTTCACCATGGCGGAAATGCTGCACGCCACCATTTCGCGGGAACTCTCCGTCGCCCTCGCACCCGGCACCGCGCAGGGCGCTTACCTCGGCGCGCAAGGACTCGCCCAGTCCACTCAGCGCAGCACCGGCCCACTCGCAGTCACCGCGGCCATCACCACCAGCCCTCTCGGCTGGACCGATTTCAGCGCCGTCATCGCCCTGACCTGCATGATTAAGCATCGCCAGGCCCGCTAGCCACTCGCTCGGACGCCGTTGTCAGTGCCGCCGGTTACTGTGAGTGAGCATTGATCGACCGTGCACAGGGGGAAACATGGCGCACACCGACCACCAGACAATGCGACGCGTTCTGCGCCGCGAAATCGCAGGCACCATCGGCCTGTTGACCGACGAGCAGGACTTCCGTGCCATGCGGCGCTACCGCAGCTTCACCTTCGACGACCACGCCACCTACCTCCAGCAGGTGGAGACCCTCCTCAAGATCCGCGCCTCCCAGGGCAACCACACCAGCGTGACCCTCTTCGACCCCGAGGAATACGCCGAGTTCTGCGCCGACAGCGGCCTCGACCCCGACACCCCGTCGAGCCGCACCCGCTTCACGGCCGAACTCGCGGTCACCGGCCCCACCATGCTCTACGAGGGCCAGCCGCTGGCCGACCTCGTCCCGGCCCTGGTCGACGAGGCCGTCCGCCAGGCGACCTGGGAGTACGCGACCACACTCCTGGCCCGTCTCGGCGCCTGCGCCTCCTGTGGCGAGGACATCGGCCGCGCTGCCTTCACCCGAGCCTCCGGCCTCCTCGTCCGCATCCTCGACACGGCCAGGCCCGGCAACCGACACCTCGTCTGCAGCGTCTCGGGAGCACCCGAAACCCTCGTCTCCGTCCTCCACGCCGACGAGGACGACGGGGGAGCGACCCTCCTCGATGACGCCGAGGCCCTCGAATTCACCACGCTCCTCGCCCTGGGCATCGCCACCCGAAGCCCAGGCGGCCTCGTCATGCGCACCACCAGCCCAGGCACCACCGACTGCATCTACGGCTGGCGCCTGCGCGGCGACGGCCTCGAGCCCCTGACAGCCGGCGAGGTCTTCGACGCCTACTGCACCGACGTCGAATCCGGCGACCTCATCTCACCGGAATCAGGCGTCGACTACTGCGTGCCGCCCGACCTCGGAGACTTGGAACAGCCCCCGGGAGGACACCAGCACTGAACACGCCAGGGGCGCCCCACCCATTGGTGAGGCGCCCCTGAACCACAGCCGACAACCGGCTTCCTGCCCGACTACTCGCCGGACAGCACCGCCTGAGCCGCTTCGCGTGCCTCCTCGGCACTGTCCGCAGCGCGTGCGGCCAGCGCGGCCCGCTCGCACTGCGCCAGCGTGTACTTAGCCAGCGCCGACCGCACATAAGGAATCGAAGCCGCACCCATGGAAAGGGAGGTGACCCCCAGACCGGTCAGCACACAAGCCAGCAGCGGGTCGGACGCGGCCTCACCGCACACACCGCAGCTCTTGCCCTCGGCCTTCGCCCCCTCGGCGGACATCGCCACCAGGTCGAGCAGCGCGGGCTGCCACGGATCCTGCAGACGGGACACCGCACCCACCTGACGGTCGGCGGCAAAGGTGTACTGCGCGAGGTCGTTGGTCCCCAGCGACAGGAACTCGACCTCCTGCAGAATCGAGCGCGCCCGCAGCGCGGCCGACGGAATCTCCACCATCGCACCGAACTTCGCCCGCAGCCCCGCCTCACGGCACGCGTCCGCGAACGCCTTCGCGTCCGCCCGGTCCGCGACCATCGGGGCCATGACCTCGAGGTAGACCGGCAACCCCTCGGCGGCCTTCGCGAGCGCCGTCAACTGGGTCCGCAGCACGTCGGGATGGTCGAGCAGCGAACGCAGCCCGCGCACACCCAGGGCCGGGTTCGGCTCGTCGGCGGGCGTCAGGAAGTCCAGCGGCTTGTCCGCGCCCGCGTCCAGCACCCGCACGACGACACGCCCCTCGGGGAACGCCTCGAGCACCTGCCGGTAGGCCTCGACCTGCTTCTCCTCGGACGGCGCGTTCTTGCTGTCGTCCAGGAAAAGGAACTCGGTACGGAAGAGCCCCACACCCTCGGCCCCGGCCTCCAGAGCGGCCGGCACATCAGCGGGTCCGCCGACATTGGCCAGCAGCGGCACCTTGTGCCCGTCGGAGGTGGCACCCGGCCCCGTCGAAGCCGACAGCGCCGACTTGCGCGCGGCCGCAGCGGCCTCCAGCTCCGCCTTCTTCTCATCACTCGGGTTCACGAAGATCTCACCGGTGCTGCCGTCCACGGCGACCACCGTGCCCTCGGCCAACTCCCCGGCCCCCGGCAACGCCACCACGGCCGGCACACCGAGCGCCCGCGCCAGGATCGCGCTGTGACTCGTCGGCCCGCCCTCCTCGGTGACGAACCCGAGCACCAGGGTCGGGTCCAACAGCGCCGTATCGGCAGGCGCAAGGTCACGAGCGATCAGGACGTACGGCTCGTCGCTGTCCGGAACACCGGGCATCGGCACCCCGAGCAACCGGGCGACGATACGGTTCCGCACGTCGTCGAGGTCGGCCACCCGACCGGCCAGATACTCACCGGCACCGGCCAGCAGAGCACGGTAGGCGGCGAAGGCGTCGTACACGGCCCGTTCGGCTGTGCTGCCGACCGCGATACGGCGTTCCACGTCCGCCATCAGATCGGGGTCCTGGGCCATCATGGCCTGGGCCTCCAGCACCGCCTGGGCTTCGCCCCCCGCCAGATTGCCGCGCGCCATCAGGTCGGCTGCCACAGCGTCCACGGCCTGGCGGGCGCGCCCCTGTTCACGCTCCGCGTCCTCCGCCGGAATCTGCTTGGCAGGCGGTTCCAGAACCGCCGTTCCCATGTGCCGAACCTCGCCGATCGCCACACCGTGGCTCACGCCGACGCCTCGCAGCGTTGTCTCCATTTCACCCGTCTCCGATAGTGCGGCGGGTCCCGCCGCCGCGTTGGTTGTCCTGTTCACCGTCATTACGACGGCACTGACGTCACTCCCAGGAGAAGAGACTGTCGCCGGCCTTCACATCGCCGTCCTCACGGAGACCGGAGAGAGACTCGGCTGTGGCCTCAAGAGCCACGATCGGGCACACCGGGGACTTGCCGGCGGCCTCGACGGCGGCCGGGTTCCAGCGCACCACACTCTGGCCACGGGTCACGGTGTCGCCCTTGTTGACGAGCAACTCGAAGCCTTCTCCATTGAGCTGCACCGTGTCGATGCCGAGGTGGGTGAGCACACCGTGTCCCTCGCCGTCCACGACGACAAAGGCGTGGGGGTGGAGGGAGACGATGACTCCGTCCACGGGAGAGACGGCCTCGGAAGGTTCACGTACGGGGTCGATGGCCGTGCCAGGGCCGACCATGGCCCCGGAGAAGACCGGATCCGGCACCTCGGTCAGTCCGATGGCGCGTCCTGCGAGAGGGGACGTCACGCTGGTCATGGGAAGCCTCCCAGGGGTGGAAATGTGATGGGGCCGTCACTGCCTGTCCCGGACGGCACACTGAGCAGCAGGGTATGTCATATTTAGTACCAGTTCCGCCCGAGAGGTCGGGATTAGTGGTCTAGACCACACCTCTAATCGATTTGCACCTGCTCTACAGCCGCATGTACAGTCGTACTCCTGCTTGAGGCCGAGCGACGCGACCAAGCGTCTTTGCTTGGCCTGGCAGCATCCAACTTGTCAGATCCTATCTCGGGGTCACCTTCTGCATGCCTGCAGGATGGTGGTCAGAGGGCCGGAAAAACACTGATAGAGTTTGGAACAGCGAAGGGAAGCGCCCGGAGGAAAGCCCGAGAGGGTGAGTACAAAGGAAGCGTCCGTTCCTTGAGAACTCAACAGCGTGCCAAAAATCAACGCCAGATATGTTGATACCCC
>NZ_JNWO01000024.1 GCF_000716435.1 Streptomyces xylophagus | reverse complement strand
CACCCCCGCCGTCCACATCCCGGACCCCTGGCCAAACCGGCTGGCCTACCCACCCCCCTCCTCCCATACGCTTGTCCCGTGACCCCCGTCGAGCTCTCCCGTACCGTGCTGCGCGCGGTGCGCCGTGCTGTCGAGGGCGGGGAGCTGAGCGTGGTTGTGCCCGAGAAGGCGTTGGTGACCGTGCCGGGGGCCGGCGGGTGGGGGGACTACGCCACCAACATCGCCCTTCAGCTCGCCCGGCCCGCCGGGGAGACCCCCCGTCGCGTCGCCGAGCTGCTGCGGCCGCATCTCGTCGAGGCTCAGGGCGTCAGTGGTGTCGAGATCACCGGGCCCGGTTTCCTCAACATCAGCCTGGTGAGGGGGAGTGCGGCGTCCGTCCCTCTCGTCGAGGAGATCCTGCGGCGCGGACCGCGGTACGGGTTCACCGACGAGGTCGTCGGCGAGACCATCGACGAGGCCGCCGTTATCAGCCCCGGCACGCCTGGCACGCCTGGCACGCCTGGCACCCGCGACGCCCCCGACAGGGTCCCCGTACACCTCCACGCCCCCCACGACCCCCGCGCCCTCGTCGTCATGGACGTCGTCGCCCGTCTCCTGCGTTCGCAGGGCGCCCTCGTCAGCACCAGCTGCGAGGCCCGGCCCGAGCCGGAATGGGTCGCCGTTCTCGGCGTCGAGGCCGACACCTACGGCACCCCCGAGGCGCCCTCACCGGCACCGGCCCCGCTCGACGCCAACGGCCACGCCAACGCCCACGGCCACGCCAACGTCATCATCAACGTACGGCCCGTCCCCGCCCCCGACCTCGACCCCTCAGCCCTCCTTCTCCTGGGCCGTGACGCCGCCCGCTGGGCCCTCCTTCACCCCGCCGCCCATGACCGGCCCCGCCTCACCGCCGACCACCTCGTGCAGCGGGAGAGCAACCCTCTCTTCCGGGTCCGTTACGCCTACGCCCGCACCCGGGCCGTCAGCCGCAACGCCGCCGACCTCGGTTTCACCGCCGAACCCGGCGACGTAGAAGACGTGCGAGCGGACACCACCCCCCTCGGCACCCCCCTCACCGCCCACCCCCGCCTCCTCGCCCGCGCAGCAGCCCACCGCACCCCCGACCTGCTCGCCCGGCACCTGGTCGCCGTAGCCGATGCCGCCCTTCCCGTCCTCGTCACGGTGCTTCCGCTCGGGGACGAGAAACCCTCGGCCGCCCACCGTGCCCGGCTCGCGCTTGCCGAAGCTGCCGGGGCGGTGCTGGCCGGTGGCCTTTCCCTGCTCGGCATCGACGCACCCGAACACCTCTGAGCGCCAGGACCGACAAAGTCACCGCACGATCCGATCGCCACGACCGACGAAGACACCACCCACACGATCTGCGCGCCAGGAAGAGACAGAAGAGAACACGACATGAGCCGTTCCGCACACCCCGCCGGTCCCCGGCACGCCGACGTCCTGCCCGAGGGGCACTACTCCGCCCCGGCCGCCGACCTCAACGAACTCGACCCCAAGGTGTGGGCCCAGACCGTCGGCCGGGACGCGGACGGTGTCGTCACCGTCGGCGGTGTCGACGTGAAGACCCTCGCCGAACAGCACGGCACGCCCGCCTACGTCCTCGACGAGGACGACTTCCGGGAGCGGGCCCGTGCCTGGCGTACCGCCTTCGGGCACGACGCTGACGTCTTCTACGCCGGCAAGGCGTTCCTGTCCCGTGCCGTCGTGCGGTGGTTGCATGAGGAGGGGCTGAATCTTGACGTCTGCTCCGGGGGCGAGCTCGCCACCGCCCTCTCCGCCGGCATGCCCGCCGACCGCATCGCCTTCCACGGCAACAACAAGTCCGTCAGTGAGATCACCAGGGCCATCGACGCCGGCGTAGGACGTATCGTCCTCGACTCCTTCCAGGAGATCGTCCGCGTCGCCCACATCGCGCAGTCCCTCGGCAAGCGGCAGCGCGTGCAGATCCGGATCACCGTGGGCGTGGAGGCGCACACCCACGAGTTCATCGCCACCGCCCATGAGGACCAGAAGTTCGGGATTCCGCTGGCCGGGGGGCAGGCCGCCGAAGCCGTACGGCGTGCTCTTCAGCTCGACGGGCTCGAAGTCATCGGGATCCACTCGCACATCGGGTCGCAGATCTTCGACATGTCCGGCTTCGAGGTCGCCGCCCATCGCGTGGTCGGGCTGCTGAAGGACATTCGGGACGAGCATGGAGTCGAGCTGCCCGAGATTGATCTCGGGGGCGGCCTCGGTATCGCTTACACCAGCGACGACGACCCTCGCGAGCCCCACGAGATCGCCAAGGCGCTCACCGAGATCGTCACTCGCGAGTGCGACTCCGCGAAGTTGCGGACCCCGCGGATCTCCGTCGAACCCGGGCGCGCGATCGTCGGGCCCACCGCCTTCACCCTCTACGAGGTCGGCACCATCAAGCCTCTCGACGGGCTGCGGACGTATGTGTCGGTCGACGGGGGCATGTCCGACAACATCCGGACCGCGCTCTACGACGCCGAGTACAGCGTCGCTCTCGTGTCCCGGACCTCCGACGCCGAGCCCATGCTCGCGCGGGTCGTCGGCAAGCACTGCGAGAGCGGGGACATCGTGGTCAAGGACGCTTTTCTGCCGGGGGACCTGGCACCCGGTGACCTCATCGCCGTACCGGCGACGGGTGCGTACTGCCGTTCCATGGCGAGCAATTACAACCATGTGCTCCGGCCGCCGGTCGTCGCCGTGAAGGATGGCGAGTCGCGGGTCATCGTCCGCCGGGAGACGGAGGAGGACCTGCTCCGACTCGACGTCGGCTGAGTGCACGGTGGGAGGGTGGGAGGGTGGAAGATCTACGGTCTTCCACCCCCGTAGAAATGAAATCGATGTCTCACGATCCGGACCATGGATAGAAACTCCCGTCCGGTGAGTGAGACTGGTCCAACCGATGACGGTATGAGGAAACGAGGTCGGATGATGCGTACGCGTCCGCTGAAGGTGGCGCTGCTGGGCTGTGGAGTGGTCGGCTCAGAGGTGGCGCGCATCATGACGACGCACGCCGACGACCTCGCCGCCCGCATCGGCGCGCCGGTCGAGCTCGCGGGCGTGGCGGTACGGCGGCCGTCCAAGGTCCGCGAAGGCATCGACCCCGCCCTCATCACCACCGACGCCACCGCCCTCGTCAAGCGCGGGGACATCGACGTCGTCGTCGAGGTCATCGGGGGGATCGAGCCCGCCCGCTCCCTCATCACCGCCGCCTTCGAGCACGGCGCGTCCGTCGTCTCCGCGAACAAGGCGCTGCTCGCCCAGGACGGTGCCGCGCTGCACGCCGCCGCCGAGCAGCAGGGCAAGGACCTGTATTACGAGGCCGCCGTCGCCGGGGCGATTCCGCTGATCCGGCCGCTGCGCGAGTCCCTCGCCGGCGACAAGGTCAACCGGGTGCTCGGCATCGTCAACGGGACCACCAACTTCATCCTCGACAAGATGGACTCCACGGGCGCCGGGTACCAGGAAGCCCTTGATGAGGCCACCGCGCTCGGGTACGCCGAAGCCGACCCCACCGCCGACGTCGAGGGCTTCGACGCCGCCGCCAAGGCCGCCATCCTCGCCGGAATCGCCTTCCACACGCGCGTGCGTCTCGACGACGTCTACCGCGAGGGCATGACCGAGGTCACCGCCTCCGACTTCGCCTCCGCGAAGAACATGGGCTGCACCATCAAGTTGCTGGCGATCTGCGAGCGGGCCGAGGACGGCGGGTCCGTCACCGCGCGTGTGCATCCCGCCATGATTCCGCTCAGCCACCCGCTCGCCTCCGTCCGCGGCGCCTACAACGCCGTGTTCGTCGAGTCCGACGCCTCCGGGCAGCTGATGTTCTACGGCCCCGGCGCGGGCGGCGCTCCGACCGCCTCCGCCGTGATGGGCGACCTCGTCGCCGTGTGCCGCAACCGGCTCAACTCGACCACCGGGCCCGGCGAGTCGGCGTATGCCGCGCTCCCCGTGTCGGGCATGGGCGAGGTTGTCACGCGGTACCACATCAGCCTCGACGTCGCCGACAAACCGGGTGTTCTCGCACAGGTCGCCACCGTGTTCGCCGAGCACGGTGTCTCGATCGATACGGTTCGGCAGCAGGGGAAGGACGGCGAGGCCTCTCTCGTCGTCGTCACGCACCGCGCGTCCGACGCCGCCCTCACCGGGACCGTCGAGGCGTTGCGCAAGCTCGACACCGTGCGGGGTGTCGCCAGCATCATGCGGGTTGAAGGAGAGTAACCAGCAATGACCCACCAGTGGCGCGGAATCATCGAGGAGTACCGGGACCGGCTCCCGGTGTCCGACAGCACGCCGGTCGTCTCCCTCCGCGAGGGCGGCACGCCCCTCGTGCCCGCGCAGGTGCTCTCCGAGCGCACCGGCTGCGAGGTCCACCTCAAGGTGGAGGGCGCCAACCCCACCGGGTCCTTCAAGGACCGCGGTATGACCATGGCCATCACGCGGGCCAAGGAGGAGGGCGCGCAGGCCGTCATCTGCGCCTCCACCGGCAACACGTCGGCCTCCGCCGCCGCCTACGCCGTACGCGCCGGGATGGTCTGCGCCGTCCTCGTGCCGCAGGGCAAGATCGCGCTCGGCAAGATGGGCCAGGCCCTCATCCACGGCGCGAAGATCCTCCAGGTCGACGGAAACTTCGACGACTGCCTCACCCTCGCCCGCGAGCTGAGCGACAACTACCCTGTGGCGCTGGTGAATTCGGTCAACCCGGTGCGCATCGAGGGCCAGAAGACGGCCGCCTTCGAGATCGTCGACATGCTCGGCGACGCGCCCGACATCCACGTCCTGCCGGTGGGCAACGCGGGCAACATCACCGCGTACTGGAAGGGCTACAAGGAGTACGCCGCCGATGGCATCGCCGCGCAGACTCCGCGCATGTGGGGGTTCCAGGCGTCCGGGTCCGCGCCCATCGTGCGCGGAGAGATCGTCAAGGACCCCTCGACGATCGCCACCGCGATCCGCATCGGCAACCCCGCCTCCTGGCAGTACGCGCTCGCCGCGCGGGACGAGTCCGGCGGGTTCATCGACGAGGTGACGGACCGTGAGATCCTGCGCGCCTACCGGCTGTTGGCCGCGCAGGAGGGCGTTTTCGTCGAGCCCGCCTCTGCTGCTTCTGTCGCCGGTCTCCTTAAGGCGGCCGAGCAGGGCAAGGTCGACCCGGGCCAGACCATCGTCTGCACGGTGACCGGAAACGGCCTCAAGGACCCCGACTGGGCCGTCGCGGGCGCACCGCAGCCCGTCACCGTCCCGGTCGACGCGGCCACGGCGGCCGAGCGCCTCGGTCTGGCGTAAAGCCGCCTGGCGGGTATTCGCCACGGGGGGTGCACAGGGGGCTTACGACACGCATCGTGCGCCTCCTGTGCGCCCTATGTCGCCACAGAACCTTCCTTCGATAGGCTGTACCGAACCCGCCCGCCGCATATGCCTGCGCGCATGGCTCGGCACCGCGCCGTCTCCACGGCCCGAGGGTCTTCACGTACCTATCGATCTCATCGAATGTCTTCGACAATCACGCAGCTCAAGGAGAGTCATCGAGCGATGGCCGGTCCAGCCTTCCGCGCCGCCGCCGTCCGGGTGCGCGTCCCCGCCACCAGCGCCAACCTCGGCCCGGGCTTCGACGCCTTCGGCCTCTCGCTGGGGCTCTACGACGACGTCGTCGTCCGTGTCGCCGACTCCGGGCTGCTCATCGACATCGCGGGCGAGGGCAGCGAGACCCTCCCGCGCGACGAGAACCATCTCCTCGTACGGTCCCTGCGCACCGCGTTCGACCTGCTCGGCGGACAGCCGCGCGGCCTCGAGATCGTGTGCGCCAACCGCATTCCGCACGGCCGCGGTCTGGGCTCCTCCTCCGCCGCCATCTGCGCCGGCATCGTCGCCGCGCGCGCCGTGACCATAGGCGGGGACTCCCGGCTCGACGACACGGCCCTGCTGGAGCTCGCCACCGAGATCGAGGGCCACCCCGACAACGTGGCCGCCTGTCTGCTCGGCGGCTTCACGCTCTCCTGGATGGACGGCGGCGCCGCGCGGGCGATCAGGATGGACCCCGCCGATTCCATCGTTCCGGTGGTTTTCGTACCCGGGAGGCCGGTGCTCACCGAGACCGCGCGCGGCCTGCTCCCGCGCAGCGTCCCGCACGTCGACGCCGCCGCCAACGCGGGCCGCGCCGCACTGCTCGTCGAGGCCCTCACCCGGCGCCCCGAGCTGCTGCTGCCCGCCACCGAGGACCGCCTGCACCAGGAGTACCGCGCGCCAGCCATGCCGGAGAGTGCCGCACTCGTGGACCGCTTGAGGGCGGACGGAGTTCCGGCCGTCATCTCCGGCGCCGGGCCCACCGTGCTGGCACTGGTCGACGCCGACAACGCCGACAAGGTGTCCCATCTCGCCGGCGAGGGCTGGGCCGCCAACCGGCTGGATCTCGACGCACAGGGCGCGTGCGTCCTTCCGCTCGCCGCCCCGAGCGCCAATTGACTACGTACCGTCGCCGGATTTCGAGAGGGGGAATGTTTGTTGGATCCGGTAGTGTTAATCTCAAGTCTGCACCCGACCCCACCATGGCGAGGTGCTTGTTGTCCCCGTCCGGGACAGACATTCTTCCGGGAGCCTCCCAAGCCGCACTGTGTTTCGTACGACGTACGCGGGCAGTACCTCGTACGCGGGCACTGAGCGGTTCGCCGGGCACGCTCCGGAATTGGTGCGACCAAGCCACGTGACACAGACACTCGGTGCCACTGCTTTGGGAAGCGCCGTCACCAGAACACTCTTCCGCCGCTTAGGCGGACCACCGCCCCGGCACGGTTCACACAGCAAGAACCGAAGCCGGACAGCACAACCGGTCGCCGAGCCAGACAGGCCGACGTCCGCTCCAGGGAAGGACCCTTCGTGAGCGACACCACCGATCTGATGGGCGCACGTGTCGAGGAGACCGCTGCCGCGCCCGCCACGGACGCCTCCGCGCCTGCCACCGGTGCCGGCTCCCGGCGGCGCCGCGGTACCGGCCTCGACGGCATGGTGCTGGCCGAGCTGCAGCAGGTCGCATCCGGCCTCGGCATCAGGGGCACCGCGCGTATGCGCAAGAGCCAGCTGATCGAGGTCATCAAGGAGGCGCAGGCGGGCGGGGGTGCTCCGGCCAAGGCCGAGACCGCCACCGAGACCAAGCCGAAGCGCCGCGCCACCTCCAAGGCCCGTACCGGCGACGAGGCGGTCGCACCGGCCGAGCAGAAGGCCGAGAAGGTCGCCGCCGAGAAGGCCGTGGCCCAGCAGCAGATCGAGATCCCCGGCCAGCCCGCCAGCGAGGACGCGCCCGTCGAGCGTCGTCGTCGCCGTGCCACCGCCGAGGCCGGTAGCCCCGAGACGGTCACCGCCGAGGCGAAGAGCGAGCCGAAGGCCGAGACGCCCGTCGCCGCGCAGGGCGAGGCCAGGGCCGACGCCGGGGACGACGGTCGTCAGGGCCGTCGTGACCGCCGTGACCGCGACCGCGGTGGCCGTCAGGACCGCGACCGCGGCGACCGCCGCAAGCCCGAGGAGCAGCAGGGCGGCGGCCAGCAGCAGAGCGGCGGCCGTCAGGACCGCCAGCAGCAGGACCGTCAGCAGGGTGGCCAGCAGCAGAGCGGTGGCCGCCAGGACCGTCAGCAGCGCGACAACGGCCCGCAGGACGACGACGAGTTCGGCGACGGCCGGCGCGGTCGCCGCGGCCGGTACCGGGATCGCCGTGGCCGTCGCGGCCGTGACGAGTTCGGTGGTGGCGCAGCCGGCGAGCCGCAGGTCGCGGACGACGATGTCCTGATCCCCGTCGCGGGCATCCTCGACATCCTCGACAACTACGCCTTCATCCGTACGTCGGGCTACCTGCCGGGCCCGAACGACGTGTACGTCTCCCTCGCCCAGGTCCGCAAGAACGGCCTGCGCAAGGGCGACCACGTCACCGGCGCGGTCCGCCAGCCGAAGGAGGGCGAGCGTCGCGAGAAGTTCAACGCGCTCGTGCGCCTGGACTCGACCAACGGCATGGCTCCCGACTCCGGGCGCGGCCGCCCGGAGTTCAACAAGCTGACGCCGCTGTACCCGCAGGACCGGCTCCGCCTGGAGACCGACCCGGGTGTGCTGACGACCCGCATCATCGACCTCGTCGCGCCCATCGGAAAGGGCCAGCGCGGTCTGATCGTGGCCCCGCCGAAGACCGGCAAGACCATGATCATGCAGGCGATCGCCAACGCGATCACGCACAACAACCCCGAGTGCCACCTGATGGTCGTCCTGGTCGACGAGCGTCCGGAAGAGGTCACCGACATGCAGCGGTCGGTGAAGGGCGAGGTCATCTCCTCGACCTTCGACCGCCCCGCCGAGGACCACACCACGGTCGCCGAGCTCGCCATCGAGCGCGCCAAGCGGCTGGTGGAGCTGGGCCACGACGTCGTCGTACTCCTGGACTCGATCACGCGTCTCGGCCGTGCGTACAACCTCGCCGCCCCCGCCTCCGGCCGCATCCTCTCCGGTGGTGTCGACTCCACGGCGCTGTACCCGCCCAAGCGCTTCTTCGGTGCCGCGCGCAACATCGAGGACGGCGGCTCGCTGACCATCCTCGCCACCGCGCTCGTCGACACCGGCTCGCGCATGGACGAGGTCATCTTCGAGGAGTTCAAGGGCACGGGCAACGCCGAGCTCAAGCTCGACCGGAAGCTCGCCGACAAGCGCATCTTCCCCGCGGTGGACGTCGACGCGTCCGGTACCCGTAAGGAAGAGATCCTGCTCGGCAGCGACGAGTTGGCCGTCACCTGGAAGCTGCGCCGTGTGCTGCACGCGCTCGACCAGCAGCAGGCGATCGAGCTGCTGCTCGACAAAATGAAGCAGACGAAGTCGAACGCCGAGTTCCTGCTCCAGATCCAGAAGACCACTCCTGGCAACGGCGACTAAGAGAAGTCAGCGTTATCAAAGGGCCGCCCCCTGTTAAGGGGGCGGCCCTCTGTGTTGTCAGTGGCTCGCTGTACGATCGCGCCCTTCGGACTTGTTTTCGACAACCGTCCGAACTTCTGATCCCGAGGGGGGACTTGAATGGGTACGCCCATGCCTGGGGCCGGTCGGCACAGACGCCGGATACGCTTCGCTCTGCCCGTCGCCGCGGCCGGTATCGCCGCCGCCGTGACCGCCGCACTGCTGACGACGTCCGCCGGCGCGGCCACCGCGCTGCCGACGCCGACCGCGAAGCCCGCCGTCAGCACGACCTCGCTCGCCACGCTCAAGGAGCGCATCGCGGGCGCCCTCGCCGATGACGACACCGCCGGCGAGACGACCAAGAAGTCGTCCGCGAGCGCGAGCACCACCGGCACGACCGCCAGCCCGAAGATCATCGGCGGCACGACGACGACCATCAGCACCGCGCCGTACATGGCGCAGCTCTGGTACTACGACGACAAGGGCACCACCGACGAGAGCGACGACCTGGGCTTCTTCTGCGGCGGCTCGGTCATCGCGCCGACGAAGATCCTGACGGCCGGGCACTGCACCAAGGACGAGCACGGCAAGGCCTACAACTGGGCCAAGTACGGCGCGGTCGTCACCAGCGCCACCGTGCTGCCGACCAGCGACGCCGACGGCAACACCGACCTGCACGGCGGCCAGGCCACCGCGGTCCTGCGCCAGTGGACCCACCCGTCGTTCAACGTGTCGACCATCGACAACGACATCGCGGTCCTCACCCTGGCGCTCCCCGTCAAGGCGACCCCGATCCGTATGACGACGAACACCGACACGACGTCGTACACGGGCACGGCCGCCAAGACCGCCACGGTCTACGGCTGGGGCCGCACGAGCTCCAGCTCGCAGGACATCTCCGAGACGCTGAAGAAGGCCTCGCTGCCGATCCAGTCGGACGCCACCTGCGCCGGCGCCTACGGCAGCCTGTACATCAAGGGTCACAACGTCTGCGCGGGCGAGCCCGCCACCGGCAGCGACACCACCACGACGGCCATCTGCAACGGCGACTCCGGCGGCCCGCTGGTCGTCGCCGGCCGGATCGTCGGTGTCGTCTCCTGGAGCGCCGACGACGGTGACGCCACCACGGTCAACGACTGCGTCGTCGAGGGCACCTACGGCGTCTTCTCGAAGGTCAGCGCCTACGTCGGCGCCGCCTACGCGCAGGTCGACGACGGCAACCTGAGCTACACCGACAACAAGGCCGACGTCTACGCCCGCAAGTCCTCCAACAAGGTGGGCTACGAGCTGGACTCCAAGGGCACCTCGCTGGCCACCCGCGTTTCCCTGGGCGACTGGGGCGGCGTCAACCTGGTCCGCTCGGCCGACCTGAACCGCGACGGCTACCAGGACTGGATCTACCGGACCACCTCCGGCGCGGTCTACTGGGACCACTTCGTGCTCAACAGCGCGCGCGACGACGGCAGTTGGGCCAGCACGAAGATCTTCGCCAACTGGAAGACCCGCACCCGGATCCTCGCCCCCGGCGATGTCACCGGCGACTACCTGCCCGACCTGGTCTCGGTCGACAGCGCCGGCGTGCTGTGGATCTACCCGGGCAAGGGCAACGGCACCTTCAGCTCGCCCTCGCGCGTCGGCGGCGGCTGGAGCCAGTACAACGTGCTGGTCGGCAAGGGCGACTTCACCGGTGACGGCAAGGCCGACCTGCTCGCCCGCAACAAGAGCACCGGCGTCGTCTACCTGTACAAGGGCGCCGGCAAGTCCGGCTCGGGTGCCTTCGCGGCCCGCGTGAAGGTGCGCACCTGGGGCAGCTACAACGCCTTCGACTCGGTCGGCGACTTCACCGGCGACGGCAAGGCGGACCTCCTGATCCGCAACGCCAGCGGCTCGCTCTACGTCTACCCGGGCACCGGCAAGGCGACGAGCGAGATCTTCGGCACACCGAAGTCGCTCGGTACCGGTTTCCAGCAGTACGACATCTTCGGGTGAAAGACCAGGTGAGCGGGGTGTGACCCGCTGATCCGACTACACAGGGTGCCCATCGCCGTACGCGATGGGCACTCTGCGTTGTGCAACCCTTTCTCGAGTTTCCCTGTCTGACCTGGTGGAGCGACCATGGAGCGAGGATTGAGCGGTATCGGTCGCTTCGGCCAGGCCTGACCCTGAAAGCAGGGGGTAACCGACCGGAACGAGATTCGAGGAGCCCATGTCCGCCGAGAGCACGCCGGAGCCCGCCATACCGGGCAAGGACGGCAACAGCGGCCCGCGCCACCGCGCCGGAAGCCGCAAGAAGGACCGCAGTCCGCGTCACAAGGCCCTGCTGATCACGGCCTGGGTCGCGGCGGGCGTCGTGGTGCTGGGCGGCACCGGCGCCGGGTACGTGTACTTCAAGCTCAACGGCAACATCAAGAGCGTCGACATCAACCAGGTCCTCGGCACCGACCGGCCGGTCAAGGTCGACAACGGCTCGGAGAACATCCTGGTGCTGGGCTCGGACACCCGCTCCGGCACCAACAAGAAGCTGGGCGGCGGCACCGACGACGGCAGCGCCCGCTCCGACACCGCGATGATCATCCACGTCTACAAGGGCCACAAGAAGGCCAGCGTGGTGTCCATCCCGCGCGACACCCTCATCGACCGCCCCGAGTGCACCGACACCAAGGGCGTCACGCACGACGCGGCGTCCGGCGTCATGTTCAACTCCGCGTACTCCACGGGCGGCGCGGCCTGCGCGGTGAAGACCGTCGAGTCCCTCTCCGGCCTGCGCATGGACCACTACCTCGAGGTCGACTTCTCCGGCTTCGAGAAGCTCATCAACGAGCTAGGCGGCGTCCAGATCACTACGACCAAGGACATCAAGGACTCCCAGAGCCACCTGAACCTCAAGGCCGGCACCCACACGCTCAACGGCTCCCAGGCCCTCGGCCTGGTCCGCACCCGGCACGGCGTGGGCGACGGCTCCGACCTCGGCCGCATCCAGCTCCAGCAGGCCTTCATCAAGGCCCTGGTCAACCAGGTCAAGCACATCGGCGTCCTCACCAGCCCGACCAAGCTCTACGACCTCGCCAACACCGCCACCAAGGCCGTCACCACCGACTCCGACCTCGGCTCCGTGAACTCCCTCACGTCCTTCGCCAACGGCCTCAAGAGCATCAGCTCCGCGAACATGAACATGGTCACGATGCCGGTCGAGTACGACCCGGCCAACCCGAACCGGGTGATCGTGGAGAAGTCGAAGGCACAGCTGGTCTGGAACGCCTTGAAGAACGACCAGCCAATCCCCGCAGCGGCGACCAAGGGCACAGCAACAGGCGAAGCAAAGGGCGTCGTGACAGCGGGCTAGGGCGCAACCCCCCAGGGGCGAGGGGAACTGCGCGCCCAGCCCCCACGCACCCGCAGGGAATAGATCACCTGGGCCCCCCGTTTTGGGAGATGGCTCCAGTCCTGGCAGACTGGTACGTCGGCCCCGGTTCACGCCCCGCAAACCCGCGGAGCGACCCGGCGCCCTCCCGAACCTAGGAGACACCTTGAAGCGCGAGATCCACCCCGAGTACGTCGAGACCCAGGTCAGCTGCACCTGTGGCGCGTCGTTCACCACCCGCAGCACGATCACGAGCGGCAACATCCGCGCCGAGGTCTGCTCCGAGTGCCACCCGTTCTACACGGGCAAGCAGAAGATCCTCGACACCGGTGGCCGCGTGGCCCGCTTCGAGGCCCGCTTCGGCAAGGCTGCTGCCGGCTCCAAGTAGCGAGCTCCATTTCGCCGGTCCACGGCCACGCCCTTCCACAGGCGTGCCGGGACCGGCGTTTTTGGTCGCCCGCCTACCCTTTCTTCACCGCATTTCAGGAGCCCAAGATGTTCGAGGCTGTCGAGGACCTCATCGGCGAGCACGCCGACCTTGAGAAGAAGCTCGCCGACCCGTCGGTCCACGCCGACCAGGCCAACGCGCGCAAGCTGAACAAGCGCTACGCCGAGCTGACCCCGATCGTCGCCACGTACCGCTCCTGGAAGCAGACCGGCGACGACATCGAGACCGCGCGTGAACTCGGCGCCGACGACCCGGAGTTCGCGGCCGAGGTCAAGGAGCTGGAGAAGCACCGCGACGAGATCACGGAGAAGCTGCGGCTGCTGCTCGTGCCGCGTGACCCCAACGACGACAAGGACGTGATCCTCGAGGTCAAGGCGGGCGCGGGCGGCGACGAGTCGGCCCTGTTCGCCGGTGACCTGCTGCGCATGTACCTGCGGTACGCGGAGCGCGTCGGCTGGAAGACCGAGATCATCGACGCCACCGAGTCCGAGCTGGGCGGCTACAAGGACGTCCAGGTCGCCGTGAAGACCAAGGGCGGCAACGGCGCCACCGAGCCCGGGCAGGGCGTGTGGGCCCGCCTGAAGTACGAGGGCGGCGTGCACCGCGTGCAGCGCGTCCCGGCGACCGAGTCCGCGGGCCGTATCCACACCTCCGCGGCCGGTGTCCTCGTCACCCCCGAGGCGGAGGAGGTCGACGTCGAGATCAACCCGAACGACCTCCGCATCGACGTCTACCGCTCCTCCGGTCCCGGCGGCCAGTCCGTCAACACGACCGACTCCGCGGTGCGCATCACGCACATTCCCACCGGAGTCGTCGCCTCCTGCCAGAACGAGAAGAGCCAGCTGCAGAACAAGGAGCAGGCGATGCGTATCCTGCGCTCCAGGCTGCTCGCCGCGGCACAGGAGGAGGCGGAGAAGAATGCCGCCGACGCCCGCCGCAGCCAGGTCCGCACGGTCGACCGCTCCGAGAAGATCCGTACGTACAACTTCCCGGAGAACCGCATCTCCGACCACCGCGTCGGCTTCAAGGCGTACAACCTTGACCAGGTCCTGGACGGCGACCTCGACGCGATGATCCAGGCTTGCGTGGACGCGGACTCGGCCGCCAAGCTCGCGGCGGCGTAACACCACGGCACGCACGGCACGTTCGGCACGGACGAGTACGACACGGAGGACTTGCGTGAACCTGCTGCTCGCAGAGGTGGCCCAGGCCACCCAGCGGCTGGCCGACGCCGGCGTGCCCTCGCCGCGCAACGACGCGGAGGAGCTCGCCGCGTACGTGCACGGTGTGAAGCGGGGCGAGCTGCACTCCGTGAAGGACGTGGACTTCGACGCCCGCTACTGGGAGACCATCGCCCGGCGCGAGCAGCGAGAGCCGCTCCAGCACATCACCGGCCGCGCCTTCTTCCGGTACCTGGAACTCCAGGTGGGGCCAGGGGTGTTCGTGCCGCGCCCCGAGACCGAGTCGGTCGTCGGCTGGGCCATAGACGCGGTGCGCGCGATGGATGTCGTAGAGCCACTGATCGTGGACCTCTGCACCGGCTCCGGCGCCATCGCGCTCGCCCTCGCGCAGGAGGTCCCGCGTTCCCGGGTGCACGCCGTGGAGCTGTCCGAGGACGCCCTCCAGTGGACCCGCAAGAACATGGAGGGCTCCCGGGTCGACCTGCGGCAGGGCAACGCCCTGGACGCCTTCCCCGACCTCGACGGCCATGTCGACCTGGTCATCTCCAACCCGCCGTACATCCCGCTCACGGAGTGGGAGTACGTCGCTCCCGAAGCCCGGGACTACGACCCCGAACTCGCCCTGTTCTCAGGCGAGGACGGCCTCGACCTGATCCGCGGCATCGAACGCACCGCACACCGTCTCCTGCGTCCCGGCGGTGTCGTCGTCATCGAGCACGCCGACACCCAGGGCGGCCAGGTGCCGTGGATCTTCACCGAGGAACGTGGCTGGGCCGACGCGGCCGACCACCCCGATCTCAACAACCGCCCGCGCTTCGCGACCGCCCGCAGGGCGACTCCGTGATCGGCGACCACGGCTCAACAACCTCTTACGTACACGTGATTGAGCAGGAGGCCCGTTAGATGGCACGGCGATACGACACCAATGACGCGACCGACCGCACGACGGGTCTGCGCGAGGCCGCGTCCGCCGTCCGCCGGGGCGAACTCGTGGTCCTGCCGACCGACACGGTCTACGGCATCGGGGCCGACGCGTTCTCCTCGGAGGCCGTCGCCGATCTCCTGGACGCCAAGGGCCGGGGCCGCAACATGCCCACCCCCGTCCTCATCGGCTCCCCGAACACGCTGCACGGTCTCGTCACGGACTTCTCCGAGCTGGCCTGGGAACTCGTCGACGCGTTCTGGCCGGGCGCCCTCACGCTGGTCGCCAAGCACCAGCCGTCGCTGCAGTGGGACCTGGGCGACACCCGGGGCACGGTCGCCGTGCGCATGCCGCTGCACCCGGTCGCGATCGAGCTGCTGACGGAGGTCGGCCCGATGGCGGTCTCCTCGGCGAACCTCACCGGGCACCCCGCGCCGGAGGACTGTGACGCGGCCCAGCAGATGCTCGGTGACTCGGTCTCCGTGTACCTCGACGGCGGTCCGACGCCCGGCAACGTGCCGTCCTCGATCGTCGACGTCACGCGCGAGGTGCCCCTGCTGCTGCGCGCGGGCGCGATCTCGGCGGAGGAGCTGCGCAAGGTCGTACCCGACCTCGAGGTGGCGAATTGACAGCCCCTGACGCGGGGCGTGGCATAGGCAACGGGGAAGTGACGGGGACCTTCGGGCTTCCCATGGACAGCTTCCGCATCCTCCACGTCAGCACCGGCAACGTGTGCCGCTCGCCGATCACCGAGCGGCTGACCCGTCATGCCCTGGCGGACCGGCTCGGCGACCCGCTGTGGGGCGGGCTGATCGTGGAGAGCGCCGGTACCTGGGGCCATGAGGGCGCGCCCATGGAGACCAACGCGGCGACGGTCCTCACCGACTTCGGCGCGGACCCCTCCGGGTTCACCGGCCGCGAGCTGCTGGACGACCACGTGATCCGCGCCGACCTGGTGCTGACCGCCACCCGCGACCACCGCGCCCAGGTCATCTCCATGGGCCACTCGGCGGGCCTGCGCACCTTCACCCTGAAGGAGTTCACCCGCCTGGTGAAGGCGATAGACCCCGCGACCCTCCCACCCCTGGAGGACGGCATGGTGGCCCGCGCCCGCGCCCTGGTCCGCGCGGCAGCAGCCCTCCGAGGCTGGCTCCTGGCCCCCACAGCAGAAGCGGACGAGGTCTTCGACCCGTACGGCGCCCCCCTCCCGTTCTTCCGCTCGATCGGCGACGAGATAAACCAGGCGATCGATCCGGTGGTGACGGCGCTCACGGGTGTGCCTGCGCGGACTTGATCCGGCGGGAGCGGAGCCGGGTCGGGGATGGGGCTGAACCAGGCGATCGATCCGGTGGTCACCGCGCTGACAGGCGTACCCGCGGAGACCTGACAACGGCCGCGCGCCCCACCCGCCCCGGGCCTACATTGGACGTACGTCACCGTCGACGCCCCGGAGTCCACCATGTCGGTCATCCCTGTCCTCGAGGCCGATGTCCTGCGTCGGCAGGACCCCGAGCTGGCCGAGATCCTGCTCGGGGAGCTGGCGCGGCAGTCGACGACGCTGCAGCTGGTCGCCGCCGAGAACTTCACCTCGCCCGCCGTGCTGGCCGCGCTCGGCTCGCCGCTCGCCAACAAGTACGCCGAGGGATACCCCGGCGCCCGCCACCACGGCGGCTGCGAGATCGTCGACGTCGCCGAGCGCGTCGCCGTAGCACGGGCGAAGGCGCTGTTCGGTGCCGAGCACGCCAATGTGCAGGCGCACTCCGGGTCCTCGGCCGTGCTCGCCGCGTACGCCGCGCTGCTGCGGCCCGGTGACACCGTCCTCGCGCTGGGGCTGCCGTACGGCGGGCATCTCACGCACGGGTCGCCCGCGAACTTCTCGGGCCGTTGGTTCGACTTCGTCGCCTATGGCGTGGACGCGGAGACCGGACTCATCGACTACGACCAGGTGCGCGCTCTCGCCCGTACGCATCGGCCCAAGGCGATCGTGTGCGGGTCCATCGCCTATCCCCGGCACATCGACTACTCCTTCTTCCGCGAGGTCGCCGACGAGGTGGGCGCCTATCTCATCGCCGACGCGGCGCACCCCATCGGCCTCGTCGCCGGGGGAGCGGCGCCGAACCCGGTGCCGTACGCCGACGTCGTCTGCGCCACCACGCACAAGGTGCTGCGCGGGCCGCGTGGCGGGATGCTGCTGTGCGGGAGCGAGCTGGCAGAGCGGGTGGACCGGGCCGTTTTTCCGTTCACGCAGGGCGGCGCCCAGATGCACACCATCGCCGCGAAGGCCGTCGCGTTCGGCGAGGCGGCGACGCCCGCCTTCACGGCGTACGCCCATCAGGTGGTCGCCAACGCCCGGGTGCTGGCGGCGGGGCTGGCGGCGGAGGGGCTGGTCGTCACGACGGGCGGTACCGACACCCATCTCATCACCGCCGACCCGCTGCCCCTCGGCGTCGAGGGACGTGCCGCACGGGGTCAACTCGCCGCCGCCGGCATGGTGTTGGACTGCTGCGCACTCCCGCACGGAGACTCGCGCGGGCTGCGGCTGGGGACCGCCGCGGTGACCACGCAGGGCATGGGCGAGGGCGAGATGGCGGGCATCGCGGCGCTGATCGCGGGTGTGCTGCGCGGGCGGGTCGACGCCCGGCGGGCCCGTGACGAAGTGCGGGATCTTGTGGGTGGATTCCTGCCGTATCCGGGCTGAACGGGGGTACCCGTAACCGGGTGCACAGCCACACGTGCAACCATCGTCGCTACCCGGAAGTCCCCAACCATATGCGTCCCTCGCTAGGGTGTGGGGCTGTGATGGCCAGCGAGACCTGTGGGGAAGCCTGTGCGTGAATACCTGCTGACGCTCTGCGTGACGGCCGCGGTGACGTATCTGCTGACCGGGCCGGTGCGGAAGTTCGCGATCGTGGCCGGGGCGATGCCGGAGATCCGGGCCCGTGACGTGCACCGGGAACCGACTCCGCGGCTCGGCGGTATCGCCATGTTCTTCGGCCTGTGCGCCGGTCTGCTGGTCGCCGACCACCTGACCAACCTCAGCTCGGTCTTCCAGAACTCGAACGAGCCGCGCGCCCTGCTCTCCGGCGCGGCCGTGATCTGGCTGATCGGTGTGCTGGACGACAAGTTCGAGATCGACGCACTGATCAAGCTCGGCGGCCAGATGATCGCCGCCGGCGTCATGGTCATGCAGGGTCTGACGATCCTGTGGCTGCCCATCCCGAAGGTCGGCACGGTCGCGCTGACCCAGTGGCAGGGCACCCTGCTGACGGTCGCGCTCGTCGTCATCACCATCAACGCGGTCAACTTCGTGGACGGCCTCGACGGCCTCGCCGCCGGCATGGTGTGCATCGCGGCCGCCGCGTTCTTCATGTACACGTACCGCATCTGGTACTCGTACGGCATCGAGGCCGCCGCTCCGGCCACGCTCTTCTCGGCGATCCTCATGGGGATGTGCCTGGGCTTCCTGCCGCACAACATGCACCCCGCGCGCATCTTCATGGGGGACTCGGGCTCGATGCTGATCGGGCTGGTGCTGGCGGCGGGCGCGATCTCCGTCACGGGCCAGGTCGACCCGGACAACCTGTTCGGCGGGTCCGAGCGGAGCACCGTGCACTCGATGGTGCCCGTCTACATCCCGTTGCTGATGCCGCTGACCATCATCGCGGTGCCGGCCGCCGACCTGGTGCTGGCCATCGTGCGCCGCACCTGGCGCGGCCAGTCGCCGTTCGCCGCGGACCGCGGCCATCTGCACCACCGGCTCCTGGAGATCGGGCACTCGCACAGCAGGGCCGTCCTGATCATGTACTTCTGGTCGGCGCTGATCGCGTTCGGTGCGCTCGCCTACTCGGTCAACTCGGCGTCCATGTGGATCGTCATGGGCATCGTGATCCTCAGCGCGATCGGCCTGCTCCTGCTCCTGCTGCCGCGCTTCACGCCCCGCGCCCCGCGCTGGGCCGAGCACCTCGTGCCGCCGCGTTATCGCCGTCGTGGGACGGCAGTTGAGCCCGTGGTCGTGCTGGCGGAGGAGGACCGCGACCCGCGTCCCCCGATTGTCGCCGGAGTGTCAGGAGTCAACGGGGCGACCGCTGTCGGACCCCGTTCGCGCTTCCTGGACGGACGTAAAGCGGAGTCCTCGAGCTGACGCCAAGGTAAGAATCTGACTAAAGCGTTGCCATCTCGTGGGCAGACAAAGCCTCCCTATACCAGACAAGTTGGCCGCTATTTTGCACAAACGCGCAGCGTCACTCTCATGTGTGACAGCGAGCACACCTTCTAGGTAAAGACCGCATCAAATAGTTTGTGATACGGTTCACGAGAACCCGGGACAGAGCCGAAGGACCTTAGTGCGACGGTCCATTGGCGTGAGGTTCTCTCTCATCCCGGGACTACGCTCGTCCATGACGACACGCCCCCCTTAGCAAGCGGAGTTGCCGCCATGCCGTCCAATGACGCCCGGATTCTCCTTCAGGCCGCTGTGCCCACAGCTGCCGTCGGCGCGATTGCCGCCGTCGTCAGTGGTGTGGTCGCCGGCGGCAAAGGAGCTATTGGGGCAGTCGTTGCGACGCTGATCGTGATCCTCTTCATGGGAATCGGGCTCTACGTTCTGCAGCGCACTGCCAAATCGCTTCCGCACCTGTTCCAGTCGATGGGCCTCATGCTTTTCGCGGCGCAGATTCTTCTGTTGTTCATCTTCCTCGCCGCGTTCAAGCACACCACGCTGTTCAGTCCCAAGGCCTTCGCGTTCACGCTGCTCGCCGGCACCATCATCTGGACCGCCGCGCAGACCCGTGCCCACATGAAGGCCAAGATCCTCTACGTCGAGCCCGAGAAGTCGGGGCACTCGTCGTGAGAGGTAGGGCCGGGATAAGAGCACGTAAGCGACCCTGCTATCGTCCGGTGCCAACTGCGGCATCGCGGGCGCGGGCATCTGAGCTGACGCCTGCTCAATCGCGAGGCTCGATGCCCCACTGCCGCCCCCACATCCGTAACACCAGTCCAGTGCCGAACCGCGGCTGCGCGCCGCGCCGACACAACGAGGTTGCCGTACCTATGCGCCACGCTGAAGGAGCCCGCGGTGAGTGCTGACCCGACGCAGGTGCTCGCCTTCGAGACCGACTGCCACATCTTCGACGGCTGTGGCTTCCCGGCTCCCGGCCTGCACTCGTTCCTGTTCAAGCCCCTTCTGGGGGACGGCGACAGCAACGTGTACTTCAACAAGCCGATGTTGCTGGCGCTGATCGGCTCGGTCATCGTTGTCGGCTTCTTCTGGGCCGCCTTCCGCAAGCCGAAGGTCGTCCCCGGCAAGCTGCAGATGGTCGCCGAGTCCGGCTACGACTTCATCCGCCGCGGAGTCGTCTACGAGACCATCGGAAAGAAGGAGGGCGAGAAGTACGTACCGCTGGTCGTCTCGCTGTTCTTCTTCATCTGGATGATGAACCTCTGGTCGATCGTCCCGGTCGCCCAGTTCCCGGTGACGTCGATCATCGCGTACCCCATCGTCCTCGCGGCGATCGTGTACATCGTCTGGGTCTCGCTGACGTTCAAGCGGCACGGATTCGTCGGTGCCTTCAAGAACTTCAGCGGTTACGACAAGTCGCTCGGCGCGGTTCTCCCGCTGGCGATGGGCATCGAGCTGCTCTCGAACCTGATCGTCCGGCCGTTCACGCACGCGGTGCGACTGTTCGCGAACATGTTCGCGGGCCACACCCTGCTGCTGCTCTTCACGATCGCCAGCTGGTACCTGCTCAACGGCATCGGCATCGCCTACGCGGGTGTCTCGTTCGTCATGGTCATCGTGATGACGGCCTTCGAACTCTTCATCCAGGCCCTGCAGGCGTATGTCTTCGTGCTGCTGACCTGCACCTTCATCCAGGGCGCGCTCGCCGAGCACCACTGAGCTCCGCTCTCCAGAACCCCCCTTAGCGTCCGGTGGCCAACCCCCGCCGGTCCGTACAGATAAGGAAGAATCAGCATGGCTGCCACTGAGACCCTCGCCGCCGTCTCCGGCTCCCTCGGCTCGATCGGCTACGGCCTTGCCGCCATCGGTCCCGGCGTCGGCGTCGGCATCATCTTCGGTAACGGCACCCAGGCTCTGGCCCGTCAGCCCGAAGCTGCCGGCCTGATCCGCGCCAACCAGATCCTCGGCTTCGCCTTCTGTGAGGCCCTTGCCCTCATCGGCCTGGTCATGCCGTTCGTCTACGGCACCTGATCGACCGCGATCAGCGACAGCCCACTAGACGAAAGGCACTGACATGAGCCAGCTGCTCATTCTGGCGGCCGAGAAGGAGAACCCTCTCGTCCCGCCGATCCCCGAGCTTGTCATCGGCCTGATCGCCTTCGTCATCGTCTTCGGCTTCCTCGCCAAGAAGCTCCTCCCGAACATCAACAAGGTTCTGGACGAGCGGCGCGAGGCCATCGAGGGCGGTATCGAGAAGGCCGAGGCCGCCCAGACCGAGGCCCAGAGCGTGCTTGAGCAGTACAAGGCTCAGCTCGCCGAGGCCCGGCACGAGGCCGCGCGCCTGCGCCAGGAGGCGCAGGAGCAGGGCGCCACGCTCATCGCCGAGATGCGCGCGGAAGGCCAGCGGCAGCGTGAGGAAATCATCGCCGCCGGTCACACCCAGATCGACGCCGACCGCAAGGCCGCTTCGCAGGCCCTGCGCCAGGACGTGGGCAAGCTCGCCACCGACCTGGCCGGCAAGCTCGTCGGCGAGTCCCTCGAGGACCACGCCCGGCAGAGCCGCGTCATCGACCGTTTCCTCGATGAGCTCGAGGAGAAGGCCGAGGCCGCGCGATGAACGGAGCGAGCCGCGAGGCCCTGGCAGCCGCACGTGAGCGTCTCGACGCGCTGACGGACTCCACGTCCGTGAACGCGGCGCAGCTCGCCGACGAACTGGCCGCCGTCACCGCGCTGCTCGGCCGTGAGGTGTCGTTGCGTCGGGTCCTCACCGACCCGGCGCAGGACGGCGAGGCGAAGGCCCAGCTTGCCGAGCGCCTGCTCGGCGCCCAGGTCGGCGGTACCACCCTCGACCTGCTGTCCGGCATGGTGCGCTCCCGCTGGTCGCAGTCCCGCGACCTGGTGGACGCGCTGGAGGAGCTGGCGGCCACCGCCGACCTCACCGCCGCCCAGCAGTCGGGCGAGCTCGACGACGTCGAGGACGAGCTGTTCCGGTTCGGCCGGATCGTCTCCTCGAACACCGGGCTGCGTGCCGCGCTGACCAACCGCGCGGCGAGCACCACGGCCAAGAGCGAGCTGCTGAGCAGCCTGCTCGGCGGCCGGGCCAAGCCCGCCACCGAGCGGCTGGTGACGCGCCTTGTGACCGCGCCCCGGGGACGTAGCCTGGAAGCGGGACTCGAGTCCCTGTCCAAGCTCGCCGCCGAGCGCCGCAGTCGCCTGGTCGCGGTCGTCACCACGGCGGTCCCGCTGAGCGACCCGCAGAAGCAGCGCCTGGGCGCCGCCCTCGCGAAGCTCTACGGCCGTCACATGCACCTGAACATCGACGTGGACCCCGAGGTCCTCGGCGGCATCCGGGTGCAGGTCGGCGACGAGATCATCAACGGCTCCATCGCGGACCGCCTCGATGACGCCACCCGCCGCATGGCGAGCTAGCAGCACAACAACAAAGACGTAGTAAGGCGGCCCGAGTTGGGCCGTGCAGAGGATTCACCTCGTTCAGGGGGGAGTCCCCCCATCCCCCCAAGTGAAACTTCGGGCCCAACAAGGAGAGCAGGGAACCCAGATGGCGGAGCTCACGATCCGGCCGGAGGAGATCCGGGACGCGCTGGAGAACTTCGTCCAGTCGTACAAGCCGGACGCGGCCTCGCGCGAGGAGGTCGGTACGGTCACCCTTGCCGGCGACGGCATCGCGAAGGTCGAGGGCCTGCCCTCGGCCATGGCCAACGAACTGCTGAAGTTCGAGGACGGCACCCTCGGTCTCGCGCTCAACCTCGAAGAGCGCGAGATCGGTACCGTCATCCTCGGTGAGTTCAGCGGCGTCGAGGAGGGCCAGCCGGTCACCCGCACCGGAGAGGTCCTGTCCGTCGCCGTCGGCGAGGGCTACCTCGGCCGTGTCGTCGACCCGCTCGGCAACCCGATCGACGGCCTCGGCGAGATCGAGACCACCGGTCGCCGCGCGCTTGAGCTGCAGGCCCCGGGCGTCATGGTCCGCAAGTCGGTGCACGAGCCGATGGAGACCGGCTACAAGGCCGTCGACGCGATGACCCCGATCGGCCGTGGCCAGCGTCAGCTGATCATCGGTGACCGTCAGACCGGCAAGACCGCCCTGGCCGTCGACACGATCATCAACCAGCGCGACAACTGGCGCTCGGGCGACGTGAACAAGCAGGTCCGCTGCATCTACGTCGCCATCGGTCAGAAGGGCTCCACCATCGCCTCCGTGCGTGGTGCGCTCGAAGAGGCCGGCGCGCTGGAGTACACGACCATCGTCGCCGCCCCGGCGTCCGACCCGGCCGGCTTCAAGTACCTGGCGCCGTACACCGGTTCGGCCATCGGCCAGCACTGGATGTACGACGGCAAGCACGTCCTCATCATCTTCGACGACCTCTCCAAGCAGGCCGACGCCTACCGCGCAGTGTCCCTGCTGCTGCGCCGTCCGCCGGGCCGCGAGGCCTACCCGGGTGACGTCTTCTACCTGCACTCCCGTCTGCTGGAGCGCTGCGCGAAGCTCTCCGACGAGATGGGCAAGGGCTCGATGACCGGTCTCCCGATCGTCGAGACCAAGGCCAACGACGTCTCGGCGTTCATCCCGACCAACGTCATCTCCATCACCGACGGCCAGTGCTTCCTGGAGTCGGACCTCTTCAACGCCGGTCAGCGCCCCGCGCTGAACGTCGGTATCTCCGTCTCCCGAGTCGGTGGTTCCGCGCAGCACAAGGCGATGAAGCAGGTCTCCGGCCGACTGCGCCTCGACCTGGCCCAGTACCGCGAGCTGGAGGCGTTCGCCGCCTTCGGTTCCGACCTGGACGCCGCGTCGAAGGCCCAGCTGGAGCGCGGTCAGCGCCTGGTCGAGCTGCTCAAGCAGGCTCAGTACCAGCCGATGGCCACCGAGGACCAGGTCGTCTCCGTGTGGTCCGCGACCACCGGCAAGATGGACGACGTACCGGTCGAGGACATCCGCCGCTTCGAGAAGGAGCTTCTGGAGTACCTGCACCGCAAGGAGCAGGGCCTCATGACCTCCATCAAGGAGGGCGGCAAGATGTCGGACGACACTCTCACCGCCGCCGCGGACGCGATCGCCGAGTTCAAGAAGCAGTTCGAGACCTCGGACGGCAAGCTCCTCGGCGAGGACGCCCCGGCCGCGGCCAAGTGACGTAAGGAAGGGACCTGACTCATGGGAGCCCAGCTCCGGGTCTACAAGCGTCGCATCCGATCCGTCACCGCGACCAAGAAGATCACCAAGGCGATGGAGATGATCGCCGCCTCGCGCGTCGTCAAGGCGCACCGCAAGGTGCAGGCCTCGACGCCGTACGCGAAGGAACTGACGCGTGCGGTCACGGCGGTCGGCACGGGTTCGAACACCAGGCACCCGCTGACCACCGAGGCCGAGACGCCGACCCGTTCCGCTGTGCTGCTCCTCACGAGCGACCGCGGTCTGGCCGGCGCCTTCAACTCCAACGCCATCAAGGCCGCGGAGCAGCTGACCGCACGTCTCGAGGCCGAGGGCAAGGAGGTCGACACGTACATCGTCGGCCGCCGCGGTGTCGCCCACTACAACTTCCGTGAGCGCAAGATCGCGGAGCAGTGGACGGGCTTCACCGACCAGCCCGAGTACGCGGACGCGAAGAAGGTCGCGGGTCCGCTCATCGAGGCCATCGAGAAGGACACGGCGGAGGGCGGCGTGGACGAACTCCACATCGTCTACACCGAGTTCGTCTCGATGATGACGCAGACGCCGATCGACAGCCGGCTGCTGCCCCTCAGCCTCGAAGAGGTCGCGGAGGAGGCGCCCCAGGGCGAGATCCTTCCGCTGTACGACTTCGAGCCGTCGGCGGAGGACGTCCTGGACGCCCTCCTGCCGCGGTACGTCGAGAGCCGTATCTACAACGCGCTGCTCCAGTCGGCTGCCTCCAAGCACGCCGCCACCCGCCGCGCGATGAAGTCGGCGACCGACAACGCGGGAGACCTGATCACCACGCTCTCCCGTCTTGCCAACGCGGCCCGCCAGGCCGAAATCACCCAGGAAATCAGCGAGATCGTCGGTGGCTCCGCAGCCCTGGCCGACGCGACCGCGGGGAGTGACAAGTAATGACGACGACAGTTGAGACGGCCGTTGCCACGGGCCGCGTCGCCCGGGTCATCGGCCCGGTCGTCGACGTGGAGTTCCCCGTCGACGCGATGCCGGAGATCTACAACGCTCTGCACGTCGAGGTGGCCGACCCGGCCCTGGACGGCGCGAAGAAGACGCTGACCCTGGAGGTCGCCCAGCACCTGGGTGACGGCCTGGTCCGCACCATCTCGATGCAGCCCACCGACGGTCTGGTCCGCCAGGCCGCCGTCACCGACACGGGCACGGGCATCACCGTCCCGGTCGGCGACTTCACCAAGGGCAAGGTGTTCAACACCCTCGGTGAGGTGCTGAACAGCGACGAGAAGTACACGGGCGAGCGCTGGTCCATCCACCGCAAGGCCCCGCGCTTCGACGAGCTCGAGTCGAAGACCGAGATGTTCGAGACCGGCGTCAAGGTCATCGACCTGCTCACCCCGTACGTCAAGGGCGGCAAGATCGGCCTGTTCGGCGGTGCCGGTGTCGGCAAGACGGTGCTCATCCAGGAGATGATCTACCGCGTCGCCAACAACCACGACGGTGTCTCCGTGTTCGCCGGTGTCGGCGAGCGCACCCGTGAGGGCAACGACCTCATCGAGGAGATGGCCGACTCGGGCGTCATCGACAAGACGGCCCTTGTCTTCGGCCAGATGGACGAGCCCCCGGGCACCCGTCTGCGCGTGGCCCTGGCCGGTCTGACCATGGCGGAGTACTTCCGCGATGTGCAGAACCAGGACGTGCTGTTCTTCATCGACAACATCTTCCGCTTCACGCAGGCCGGTTCCGAGGTCTCGACCCTGCTCGGCCGTATGCCCTCCGCGGTGGGCTACCAGCCGAACCTGGCCGACGAGATGGGTCTCCTCCAGGAGCGCATCACCTCGACCCGCGGTCACTCGATCACCTCGATGCAGGCGATCTACGTCCCCGCGGACGACCTGACCGACCCGGCCCCGGCCACCACGTTCGCCCACCTCGACGCGACGACGGTTCTGTCCCGTCCGATCTCCGAGAAGGGCATCTACCCGGCCGTGGACCCGCTGGACTCCACGTCCCGCATCCTGGACCCCCGCTACATCGCGGCGGACCACTACAACACCGCGATGCGCGTCAAGACGGTCCTGCAGAAGTACAAGGACCTTCAGGACATCATCGCGATCCTCGGTATCGACGAGCTGGGCGAGGAGGACAAGCTCACCGTCCACCGTGCCCGTCGCGTGGAGCGCTTCCTGTCCCAGAACACCCACGTCGCCAAGCAGTTCACCGGCGTCGACGGGTCGGACGTCCCGCTGGACGAGTCGATCGTGGCCTTCAACTCGATCATCGACGGCGAGTACGACCACTTCCCGGAGCAGGCGTTCTTCCTCTGCGGTGGCATCGAGGACCTGAAGGCGAACGCGAAGGAGCTGGGCGTCTCCTGACCCCCGTGCTTCACCTGAGGGGGTGGGGCGTGTCCCACCCCCTCTTTCACGCCCACTAGAATTGAACCCAACACCCGGCACGACCGCCGGGTGGTGACCCGAGGAGCCCACCTTGGCTGCTGAGCTGCATGTCGAGCTCGTCGCCGCGGACCGCCAGGTCTGGTCCGGCGAGGCCACCCTGGTCGTCGCGCGCACCACGTCCGGCGACATCGGCGTCATGCCCGGTCACCAGCCGCTGCTCGGTGTGCTGGAGTCGGGCCCGGTGACCATCCGCACGAGCGACGGCGGGACGGTCGTCGCCGCGGTGCACGGCGGTTTCATCTCGTTCGCGGACAACAAGCTGTCGCTGCTCGCCGAGATCGCCGAGCTGTCGGACGAGATCGACGTCCAGCGCGTGGAGCGCGAGCTGGAGCAGGCGAAGGCGGCGGGCGACGAGTCCGCCGAGCGCCGCGCGGACGTCCGCCTGCGTGCGGTGGAGACGCGCTGAACCCAGCTTCGACGCGATGACGTGACTCAGCCGCGGCTGGGACCGGAGGAATCCGGCCCCAGCCGCGGCTGAGGCGAATGTGGGTGTTTTTTCCGTTCCGTTACCTGTTTTACCTAGGAGACGAGGAGGTCGGTGTCGATGGTCCTCGCTCTGACTGTGTGCGGAATTGTTGTGGCCCTGGTAGTGGTGGGGCTGTTCGTCTTCGGCCTGCGCCGCAGACTCATCCAGCGCTCCGGCGGCACCTTCGACTGTTCCCTGCGCTGGGACGTCCCGGAGAAACCCGACACCAACGGCAAGGGCTGGAGCTACGGCGTCGCCCGCTACAACAGCGACCGTATCGAGTGGTACCGCGTCTTCTCCTACGCCTACCGCCCGCGCCGCACCCTGGAACGCTCCGCGATCGAGGTCGCCGGCCGCCGTCTCCCCGAGGGCGAGGAGGAACTCGCCCTGCTCTCCGACGCGATCATCCTGACCTGCCTGCACCGGGGCACACGTCTCGAACTGGCCATGAGCGAAGACGCGCTGACCGGATTTCTCGCGTGGCTGGAAGCAGCCCCGCCCGGTCAGCGCGTCAACGTCGCCTAGTTCTTGTTGTGGGTAACTCGCTTACGCGAGCCCGTTGTTGATGGCGGTCACCAGCTCACCGTTGCTGGTGTCGCCGCTGAAGTCCCAGAAGAACGCGCCGCCCAGACCCTGGGTCTTGGCCCAGCTCATCTTTCCGGCGATCGTGCTCGGGGTGTCGTAGGACCACCAGTTGGTGCCGCAGTGGGCGTACGCCGTGCCCGCGATGGTGCCGGTGACGGGGCAGGACGTCTTGAGGACCTTGTAGTCCTCGATGCCCTGTTCGTAGGTGCCGGGCGCCGGGCCGGTGGCCGTGCCGCCCGGGGCGTCCTGGGTCACGCCGGTCCAGCCTCTGCCGTAGAAGCCGATGCCGATCAGCAGCTTGCTCGCGGCGACGCCCTTCGACTTGAACTTGGCGATCGCGTCCGCCGTGGTGAAGCCGGGCGTCGGGATGCCGGTGTAGGTGGTGAGCGGGGAGTGCGGGGCGGTGGGGCCGGTCGCGTTGAAGGCGCCGAAGAAGTCGTACGTCATCACGTTGTACCAGTCGACGTACTGGGCCGCGCCCGCGTAGTCGGCGGCGTCGATCTTGCCGCCGGAGGTGCCGTCCGCTGTGGTGGCGGCCGTGACCAGGTTGCCGGCGCCGAACTTGGCGCGCAGGGCCTGCATCAGGTTCTTGTACGCCGCCGCGCCGCTGGTGTCGCAGGAGAGACCGCAGGCGTTCGGGTACTCCCAGTCGATGTCGATGCCGTCGAACACATCGGCCCAGCGCGGGTCCTCGACCAGGCTGTAGCAGGAGTTGGCGAACGCGGTCGGGTTGGCCGCCGCCTGGGCGAAGCCGCCGGACCAGGTCCAACCGCCGAAGGACCAGAGGATCTTGATGTTCGGGTACTTGGCCTTCAGCTCGCGCAACTGGTTGAAGTTGCCGGCCAACGGCTGGTCCCAGGTGTCGGCGACACCGCTGACCGACTGGTCGGCGGTGAACGTCTTCTGGTAGTCGGCGTAGGCGTCACCGATCGCGCACTGCCCGTTCGTCACGTTGCCGAACGCGTAGTTGATGTGCGTGATCTTCGCGGCCGAGCCCGAGGTCACCAGGTTCTTGACCTGGTAGTTGCGGGTGTAGGTGCCCCACTCGGTGAGGTACCCGAGCTTGACCTTGCTGCCGGTGGTCGGGGGAGTGGTCGTACCGCCCGTGGTGTGCACGGAGACCGCACCGCTGACCGGTCCTGTCTGGTCGGCGGTGTCGCGGGCCTGCACGGTGTACGAGTAGTCGGTGCCGGCGGTGAGGCCGGTGTTCGTGTACGACGTCGTCGTCACCGTGGCGACCTTGGTGCCGTCGCGCAGGACGTCGTAGTTCTTGATGCCCTTGTCGTCGGTGGCCGCGCTCCAGGAGAGGTTCACCGAGGTGTCGGTGATGGAGGAGGCGGTGGGGGTGCCGGGCGCAGAGGGGGCCGCGTCACCGGGGACCGTGGTGCCCCCGTCACAACTGCCGCCGTTCAGCAGACAGTTGGAGGGCGAGCCGGTGCCGGCGCCGTTGAAGCCGAAGGAGACGGAGGCGCCCGCGGCGATGGTGCCGTTGTAGGACTTGTTCTTCGCGGTCCAGTGGGTGCCGGAGCTGGTGACGTCCGCGTCCCAGGCCGAGGTGACGGACGTACCGGAGGGGTAGTCCCACTCGACCGTCCACGAAGTGATCGCGCTGGTACCGGTGTTCTTGACGGTCCACTGACCGCCGAATCCGGTGCCCCAGTCGCTGGTCTTGGTGAAGGTCGCGGTCGCGGTCGACGCGGCCTGCGCGGGACCGGCCAGGCCGACGAGCGCGGCGAGCGGAAGCAGCAGGGTCGCGAACCCGGCAACTGCTCGATGTCTGAAGCGCATTGAGCGCCTCCTCCTTTGTTTTACGCCTCCGGCGCGCTGGAGCCGGTGTCGAGAGTGCGACCGTGCTCAGCCCTTCGGGCCTCCGCGCGCTCGCCCTCTCGACACCGTCGCGCGCCTTTGGCGGGGGTGTCGGGGATGACGTGGGGCGCGACTGAGCCTTCGCACCCACAGTGCCGCGAGAATAGAAAGGTCTGGACCACGGGTCAATAGGTCTGGACCACTTTGGTGTTGGTGTGCTAAACCCCCAACTCCTGCGCCGGGACGGCTGTTTGGACCCGGCGGCGGAGGAGAAATACGCCCGAAGCGCACTTGGCGGGACCCATGGGTGACCAGGACCATGCGGCCATGGACAGCACTCTGCTGGCGGCGCTGATCGGTACGGCGGGCGGCGGGCTGGCCACCGCGGGCGGGACCTGGCTGCGGAGCCGGGACCGGCTGCGGACGGCGGCGCGGCTCATCTACGCCGAGCTGACCCGGGACAGCGCGGCGGTCGCGTACTTCCGGCAGACCGGGCACTGGGTGGCACCCACCCTGTCCCGCGCGGCCTGGGACACCCAGGGCTCGGTGCTGGCCCGGCGGCGCGACGTGCGCGCGTTCGAGACCGTGCACGGCGGGTACGAGGCGCTGGAACTGCTGCCCTTCCTGGCGGACGACACCCTCTCGCCCGCCGTCCGGGACCAGTGGCTGGCCGGGGAGGCGGAGCAGATCGCGGCCGCCATCGAGGAGATCGGCACGATGGCGCAGGTGTCCCGGGAGCAGATCGTGGCCTGGACGCGGCGGCTGCGACGCCGGCAGCGGACCGAGGCGTACCCGGCCCCTCTTCCGGTGACGTCCGGGGTGGTGCCGCTGGCGCTGTTGGAACGGCTCACGCGGGAGGAGGCCCTCGCGCTGGACTTCACGGGCGGGCCGGGGGTGACCCTGCGGGACGGCAGGCTGCGGGTGCGGCGCGGTGCGGACCTGACGGTGGCCCATGTCGTCTTCGACGCGGCGGGCGGCGACATCCTCGACCGGCTGCGGCCGGCGCGGTACACCGGCCAGCCGCCGACCGGCGATCCGGCGGTGGACGAGGCCTACGACGGGATGGTCCTGGCGTCCACGTTCCTGTCGGAGGTGTTCGGGCGGGACGCCATCGACGGGGGCGGCGGACCGTTGGCCGCCGTCGTGCACTACGACGTGGCGTACAACAACGCGTTCTGGAACGGCGAACTGCTGGTGTTCGGCGACGGCGACCAGGAGCGGTTCGGGCGCTTCACCCAGTGCGTCGAGGTGGTGATGTACGAGGCGATGGCCGCGATGGCCGCGCTGCCCGAGCTGACGTGGACCTTCTACGGGCAGAGCGGGGCCCTGCACATCTCGCTGCGCGACGTCCTCGCCCAGCTCGGCAAGCAGTACCAGCTGGGGCAGAGCGCGGCCGAGGCCGACTGGCTGATGGGCGCCGGACTGGTCGTACCCTCGCTGGGCGGACAGGCCCTGCGCTCGCTCGAGGCTCCGGGCACGGCGTACGACAACGACCTGATGGGCAAGGACCCGCAGCCGGACCACATGCGCGACTACGTGGAGACCGGGACGGACAACGAGGGAGTCCACCTCAACAGCGGCATCCCCAGCCTCGCCTTCCACCGGCTCGCCGCGGTGCTCGGCGGCAAGGCCTGGGAGCGCGCGGGCCGCGTCTGGTGGGACGCGCTCACGTCCGGCGAGGCCATGGAGGCCCCGACCTTCGAGGACTGGGCCCGGCGCACCGCCCACGCCGCGGTCGCCCGCTACGGCGAGAACAGTGAGGAGCACCGCGCGGTCCTCGACGCCTGGGACTCCGTCGGCGTGCCGGTCGGCGGCTAGCGCTCGCCCCCCGGCACCCACAACACGTCCCCCACCCCCTTGTTGGCGGTCCGGGCCAGGATGAACAGCAGGTCGGAGAGGCGGTTGAGGTAAGTCGCCGTCAGTGGGTTCATCACCTCCGCGTGGACCTCCAGGGCTGCCCACGTCGAGCGCTCGGCCCGTCGTACGACCGTGCACGCCTGGTGGAGGAGGGCCGCGCCCGGTGTGCCGCCCGGGAGGATGAAGGAACGGAGCTTCTCCAACCGCTCGTTGAAGTGGTCGCAGTCCGCCTCCAGCCTGTCGATGTAGAACTGCTCGACCCGCAGGGGCGGGAACTCCGGCTTCTCGACCACCGGTGTCGAGAGATCCGCGCCCACGTCGAAGAGGTCGTTCTGGACGCGGACGAGGACCTTGACGATCTCCTCGTCCAGGCCGCCCAGTGCGATCGCCGTGCCGATCGCCGCGTTCGCCTCGTTGGCGTCGGCGTACGCCGAGATCCGGACGTCCGTCTTGGCGACCCGGCTCATGTCGCCGAGGGCGGTCGTGCCCTGGTCGCCGGTCCTGGTGTAGATGCGCGTCAGATTGACCATGTGGCCAGCGTAGTCAGGGTCGGGCGGTGCTCAACTAGGCCGTACGGGCGGTCGAATGACCCGTGCCGGTGTGATGTCCGTCAGATGAGACGTGACGCGCGTTACTTACCGGTCACACAGGCCCGGACCTTCGCTAGTGTCCGCCGAGAGGCATTCGGACACACGCTGTAAGCGTTTCAAAGGGGAGTCGCACAGTGGCACGGAAGCTTGCCGTCATCGGCGCCGGACTCATGGGTTCCGGTATCGCCCAGGTCTCCGCGCAGGCGGGCTGGGACGTCGTCCTGCGCGATGTCACCGACGAAGCCCTGAAGCGTGGCACCGACGGCATCAAGGCCTCGTACGACAAGTTCGTGAGCAAGGGCAAGTTGGAGGCGCACGACGCCGACGCGGCCCTCGGCCGGATCACCGCGACCACCGATCTGGACGCCGTCGGCGACGCGGACATCGTCGTCGAGGCCGTCTTCGAGAAGCTGGAAGTCAAGCACGAGATCTTCCGCGCGCTGGACAAGATCGCCCGGGAGGACGCCGTCCTCGCCTCCAACACCTCCGCCATCCCGATCACGAAGATCGCGGCCGTGACGGAGCGTCCGGAGCGCGTGGTGGGCGCGCACTTCTTCTCACCGGTGCCGATGATGCAGCTGTGCGAACTCGTGCGCGGCTACAAGACGAGCGACGAAACCCTCGCCACCGCGCGGGAGTTCGCCGAATCCGTCGGCAAGACCTGCATCGTCGTCAACCGTGACGTGGCCGGCTTCGTGACGACCCGTCTCATCTCGGCGCTCGTCGTCGAGGCGGCGAAGCTGTACGAGTCGGGTGTCGCCACCGCCGAGGACATCGACCTCGCCTGCAAGCTGGGCTTCGGTCACGCGATGGGCCCGCTGGCCACGGCGGACCTCACCGGCGTCGACATCCTGCTGCACGCGACCAGCAACATCTACACCGAGTCACAGGACGAGAAGTTCGCCCCGCCGGAGCTGATGCGCCGAATGGTGGACGCCGGTGACATCGGCCGCAAGAGCGGGCAGGGCTTCTACAAGCACTGAAACCGCACAGCCCCCTGCGCCATCACACGCAGGGGTGAATTCGGTATCGGTTCGCTCACAGACGGCAACTTCTCGGCACTTCACGCAGTCAGTGCTTGCATCGGCTGCATCAACCGACCACTACGGAGCACGCCACCGCACTCACGGGGAGCGCATATGTACATCAGGGGCGACCACGTCGAGCTGGTCGTCGGGGGCCGCCTCGACGTCCGCAGCGCGGCGGACGCCCGTACGGTCCTGCACTCGGCCGTCGACGACGGAGTCGGCGATCTGGTGCTGGACCTGTCCGAGCTCGATTCCTGGGACGCCACCGGCCTCGGCGTCATCATGGGAGCCCATCGACGGGCCGGCCGCTGCGGCCGCCGCCTGGTGCTGCGCGACGTACCGCCGCAGATGCAGCGCCTGCTGGTGGCCACCCGGCTGCACCGCATCCTCGCCATCGAGGGCGGGATCGGGGTGGAGTCGCTTCCCAGGGTGTGACGTCCACCGAGCACAATCCTCACGAGACTGTGACGTCTCGGACGGCGCGGTACCCCGCCCTGTCGTAGATACTGTGCGAAGGTTTAGGGTTCGGTCGCCCGCTGCATGACAACCCTTCCAGCGGGCCCGGACCAGAAGCGACAGCGCGGTGTGCACAAGGCCGGGAGGGGCCTGGGTCCTGTCGACCCGCACACGACGCTTTTGGGGGGCTTGGACCTATGGACCCGATCGACCGGGGACCCGAGGAGTACGGCCATGACGGCGACGGCACCGCGTCGCCCCAGCGCCAGCCCCGGGAACCCCTGACACCCGACTTCGGCCAGCACACACCGGCACTCGCCCGCACCGTGCAGTTGGTCACCGGTGACTTCCTGCTCACCGTCAACCCCGTTGACGGCAGCGAGATCGAGGCCTGCCCGCCCGGGCAGCGCCCCGGCCGGCCCGCGAAGCGCAGCGCCGCCGACCGCGCCGAGACCGACCGCGCGGCCAAACCGCCGGTCCCGCCCGGCCTGAACCGTCCCGAACTGCCGCTCCTGGAACGCCAGGAGGAGCGCGAGCGTCTCGTACGACTCCTCGCCCGCGGCCGTTCCGTACGGCTCACCGGCCCCTCGGGCTCGGGCCGCACCAGCCTGCTCGACCTCGTCGCCGAGGACTGCCTGGACCTCGCCCCCGACGGCGTGATCCGCCTCACCGGCTTCCACCGCACGGCGACCGACCTGCTGTACGACCTCTTCCACGCCGTCTACGACGCGCCCCTGCACCGGCCCGACCGGGAGGAACTGCTCGCGCTGACGCGGGAGATCGGCGCGGTCGTCGTCCTCGACGACATCGAGTTCGGCGCCGCCGCCCTCGACGAGCTGCTCGACGCGACGCCCGAGTGCGCCTTCCTGATCGCCGCGACCCCGGAGGTCCCGGCGCCGTCCGCGGACTCCGCGATCGAGGAGGTCTTCCTCGGCGGCCTGGGCCGGCCCGGCGCCGTGGAGGTTCTGGAGCGCGCCGTGGGCCGCGTCCTCACCGAGGAGGAGGCCAACTGGGCGGGCGACCTCTACTTCGAGTCCGAGGGCCTGCCCCTGCGCTTCGTCCAGGCCGGCGCCCTGCTCCGCCAGCGCGACGAACTGCGCGTCGGCACCAGCGCCGTCGAGGAGTTCGGCGTCTTCCAGGACGCGCCCCCGGTCGACGCCCCCTTCGACGCGTCGCTCGACGCCGACGAGGAGGACGCCGTCCCCCTGCCGTCCCTCGGGGAGGCCGCCGCGCCCGCCCCGCTGCTCGCCTCCCGGCTCAGCGCCTCGGCCCGCGCCACCCTGCGCTTCGCCGTCGCGCTCGGCGGCGAGGTGCCGCACCAGGCGCATCTGCCCGCACTCGTCGGCGACACCCACGCGGACGCCGCCCTCGGGGAACTCGCGGGCTGCGGACTGGTCTCCCCGGTCGGCTCCCGCTACCGGCTCGCCGCCGGCGTCCAGACCCAGCTGGAGGCCGCCGGATACGGCGACGACGTCGAGTCCGGCGCCCTCATCGCCGCCCTGCACTACTCCTGGTGGGCCGGACACCCCTCGGTCACACCCGAGCGCGTGTGCGCCGAGGCGGACGCCCTGCTCGCCGCCCTCTCCGCCCTGGTACCGGCGACGACACCGCCCGGCGAGGGCGAGGAGAGCGCCACCGTCGAACTGGCCCGCACCGCGGCCCCCGCGTTCGCCGCGGGACTGCACTGGAGCGCCTGGGAGCAGGCGCTGCGCTCCGGCGCCGAGGCCGCGGTACTCGCCGAGGTCGTGGGCGAACAGGCCTACTTCCACCACGAGTTGGGCGTCCTCGCGCTCTGCGAGGGCGACCTCGACCGGGCCCGTGCCGAACTGGAGACCTCCCTCGGCCTGCGCGAGGCCGCCGCCGACAAGCGCGGCACCGTCGCGGGCCGCCGTGCCCTCGCCCTGGTCGCCGACCGCTCCGGCATCACGCTCGGCCTCGTCTCCACGTCCGGCGAGGAAGTGCCGGACGCGCGCTACGAGGAGTCCGCCTCGCCGCCCGGCGGCATACCGGCGCCCTTCCCGCCGCTCCAGCCGGCCAGCGAGACGTACACCCTCGTCTCCCACCAGGCCTCGACCCCGACGCCCCACAACAAGGCCCGGGGCGGGCTGCGCGGTTACGCCCGGCGCAACCTCGTCGCGGCCGGCGCGGGCGTCCTGCTCGCCGCCGTCCTCGGCACGGTCGTCACGCTCGGCGCGACGTCCAACAACAACGCCGACAACCCGTCCGACAAGGTCGGCGTCAACCCGTCCGCCAGCCAGGGCACCGACGACGACAGCCTCGGCGCCGACCCGGCGAAGAAGGGCGACAAGACCGACACCGGCACGGCCACCAGCAGCCCGACCGACCCGGGCCCGGACGGGACGTACGGCACGTCGGACGACCCGACTCCGACGGACGGCACCGGGCAGCCTTCGGACAACCCGAGCGGGACGAGGGGCGGGACGTCACCGACACCGTCCAGGTCCACCCCTACCACCAAGCCGCCGTCGACCAACCCGACCACGACGGGGCCCACGGACGATCCGACCACGACGGGGCCCACGGACGACCCGACCACGACCGGGCCCACGGACGACCCGACCACCGCGCCGCCCACGGACACCTCCACCGCCCCGTCCACCCAGACCTCGGCAAGCGGCGAAGCCTCCTCGAGCGCCCCCGTCGACACCACCAGTTCCGCCGCGCCCGCGAGCAGCGGCGCTTCTGGTGCCGTGATCTGACACCCCGTACGACACGAAAGGGCCGGCTCCGATGATCGGAACCGGCCCTTTTCGGCGTAGTCGAAGTCAGTGCGAAGTCAGTGTCTGGCGACGGGTGTTCAGAACAGGCGCAGCTTGTCGTCCTCGATGCCGCGCAGGGCGTTGTAGTCCAGGACCGTGCAGCCGATGCCGCGGTCGGTGGCGAGGACGCGGGCCTGGGGCTTGATCTCCTGGGCGGCGAAGATGCCGCGGACCGGGGCGAGATGGGGATCGCGGTTCAACAGCTCCAGATAGCGCGTGAGTTGCTCCACGCCGTCGATCTCGCCGCGCCGCTTGATCTCGATCGCGACGGTCTGGCCCTCGCCGTCCCGGCACAGGATGTCGACCGGGCCGATGGCCGTCATGTACTCGCGGCGGATGAGTGTGTAGCCCTCGCCGAGGGTGTCGATGCGGTCGGCGAGCAGCTCCTGGAGGTGCGCTTCCACGCCGTCCTTGATCAGGCCGGGGTCCACGCCGAGTTCGTGCGAGGAGTCGTGGAGGATCTCCTCCATCGTGATGATGAGCTTCTCGCCCGCCTTGTTGATGACGGTCCAGACGCCCTCGTCGTCGCCCGAACCCTCCTTCAGCGTGCAGGGCGGCGACATCCAGTTGAGGGGCTTGTAGGCCCGGTCGTCCGCGTGGATCGAGACGCTGCCGTCCGCCTTCACCAGGATGAGACGGGGGGCGGAGGGGAGGTGGGCGGTGAGCCGGCCCGCGTAGTCCACGGAACAC
The DNA here is from genome assembly GCF_000716435.1 of Streptomyces xylophagus. GTDB lineage: Bacteria > Actinomycetota > Actinomycetes > Streptomycetales > Streptomycetaceae > Streptomyces > Streptomyces xylophagus. The sequence goes on along the minus strand of NZ_JNWO01000024.1, from coordinate 76,043 downwards.
CGGGCAATGACGAGACGCATGGTGGGCAACGCTACTCGACGGGCGTGGGTCGACGCGATTCGCCCTGGAAGACCCGTGACGCCCCTTGTTCATTCATGGCCGATTGTGGGCCCATTGAGAGTTCCGTATGTACGCATTCTCCTGGTGCCGCCTCCTTCTGTTGCCTACCGTATAAACGGGAGGTCGCGAGACGTGTACGCAGCGTGTTCGTAATCGCGAACTCCCTTACCTGTCCGGCAACCCCCGCGAGTTGGGGGTGCGAGAGGAGAACCCATGTCGCTCGACGTCTCACCGGCCCTACTCGAAAAGGCCGAGCGAGGCGAGGTCGACGAAGCTGAATTCGTCGACTGCGTCCGGACCTCCCTGCCTTACGCATGGGAGATGATCAGCTCCCTGGTGGCTCAGCTGAAGGTCGACGGCGGTGCGTTCGCCGACAACCAGACGCCGCCGCCGGACGAGCAGGCACGCGGTCAGTTGCTGCGTGCGCTCGCGAGTGACGCGATACGCGGCGCGCTGCAGCGGCACTTCGGTGTACGGCTGGCCTTCCAGAACTGCCACCGGGTGGCAGTGTTCCCGCTGGACGTCTCGGTCGACGAGACGCTGGCCCGCTTCACCTCTGTGCGCAGTCAACTGCTGAACCAGTCCCCGGAGTTCAGGGACTGCTGACGCGGACGACGGCGCACTGCTTGCCGCTCCGTACGCGGGAGGTGCTTTTTGTACTGGGGCGGCAAGCTCCCCGCGCATCGTCCGGCGCGGATCGTTCAGCCGAGGTGGGGAAGCACCTCGGCACCGAGCCGCCGTACGTTCTCCTCGGTCGCCGCGAGGTCCCCGGACCCCTCGACGAGCAGCGCGAAGCGGGAGATGCCGGTCCGCTCCGAGGTCGCCGCGAGCCGGTCGGCGCACAGCCGCGGGGTGCCCACCGGGTGCAGTCCGCAAAGGAGTTCGGTGTACGCGAGCGGGTCGCGCATCCGGCGCTCGCGGTCGTCCACCGTCACATGGGCGTCCAGGCCCTGCTTCAACCAGCCCGGCATCGCCTTCACGAGGGCCTCCACGGCATCCGCGCGCTTGTCGGCGATCTGGCAGACGCCGGCCGACACATGGGCCGCGCCCTGGATCTCCTCCGCCGGCCGCCCGGCCGCCCGCGCCAACTGCCGCCACAGGGTGACCATCTCGGCCTTCTCCTCGTCCCCGACATGCATGCCGAGCAGCATCGGCAGGCCCCGCTCGGCCGCCAGCCGCACGCTCGCGGGAGAGGTGCAGGCGACGACGACCTCGGGGCCCGGCGCGTCCGACAGCGCCTCCGACGGCCTTGGTACGACCGGGACTTCACGGAAGGCGAAGCGCTCACCGGTGCCGGCGACCGACGGCTCGCGCAGCCAGTTCATCAGCAGATCGAGTGATTCCGGGAATCCCTGTTCGTAGGCCGCGAGGCCCGCGCCGAACACCTCCAGGTCGACCCACGGCCCGCCGCGCCCCACGCCCAGCGAGAAGCGCCCGCCGCTCGTCACGTGCAGCAGTGCCGCCTGCTCGCCGAGGGCGACCGGGTGGACGGTGGGCAGTACGCTGACCGCGGTGCCGACGCGGATGCGCTGGGTGCGGCCCAGCAGTAAGGCGGCCAGGGTGACCGCGGACGGGCATGTGCCGTAGGGCACGAAGTGGTGCTCGGCCAGCCAGACCGTGTCGAGGCCGGCTTCCTCGGCGACCTCCACGGAGCGGACCGCGCGGTGCAGGGCCTCCCCCTGGCCCTGCCCCGGGAACTGGGCCGCCAACACAAAACTTCCGACGCGCATGGCATTTCCTGCTTCCTTGGCTCCGACACGGAGCTCCCCCACCGGGCATAACCGCCCGACACGTGCCGAGGACACGGCCTGGCAAAGAGATTTGCGGATTGTCTGCAGAATGGGCGGCCCCGAGGGGGACTTGTGTGGGTTGATGCCCTTCGCATACCCCTGCGCGCGCCCCGTAGGCTGGACACAGCCCTTGCCTCCTGTATAGCCCCGTGAGGTGTTCTGTGTCCCCGCGTCGCAACCGACCCAAGGAGTCCGGTCCCTCCGGCCAGAGTGCCGACGAGGACCGCTCGGGCCGCTACGGCGGCTGGCAGTCCACGGAGCTCTGGCAGGGCGAGGAGTGGAGTGTGCGCCATGTCGCGGGGGCCAGCGCGCAGGGCAAGACGTACCGCTGCCCCGGCTGCGACCAGCAGATCCCCTCCGGTGTCCCGCATGTCGTGGCCTGGCCCGAGCACTCCGGGGTCGACGAGCGCCGGCACTGGCACAAGGCGTGCTGGAACGCGAAGGACCGCCGCACCACACGGGTGCAGCGGTCCAGGAACGCGCCGAAGTTCTAGTACGTGGTGAAGCTCACACGTCCCGCTGCTCCAGCAGCGCGACGGCGCCCGCGAAGGCGACGGCCGTCACACCGACGATGATCCACAGCGGGTCCCAGCCCGACGGGCCGGTCTCGGTGAGGGAGTTGGAGTAGAAGACGCTCAGCTGGTTCGGGATCGAGTACTCGAACAGCTTCTGGCGTACGTCCTCCAGCGACTGCGAGAACATGAACAGCGCGATGACCAGCGGGGCGAGCACAGCGCCGATCATGACGGTGATCGCGCCCGCCGAGTGCCGGATGATCGAGCCGACGATCAGCGAGAGCAGCCCGAGCAGCGCGATGTAGAGGGAGACACCGACGGTCCCCTTCAGCCACTCGGAGGCGGACGGGTCCTTGGCGCCGTTGTTCTCCAGCAGCGAGGCGTCCACGAAGGCGATGAACGTCGAGGCCACCAGTGTGACCACGAAGGCGACCGCGAAGAACACGATCGACTTCGCCGCGAGGACCCGGCCGCGGGTGGGGCAGGCGGTCATCGTCGTGCGGATCATGCCGGTGCCGTACTCGGAGGCCGTGGTCAGCACGCCGAGCGTGATGATGCACATGCAGCCGAGCAGCAGCCCGAAGAAGCCGTAGGACAGCGGGTTCTCGCCGTGCAGCTCCGAGGACGAGTTGCTGACGACGACGGCGGCGAGCAGCCCGATGCCGACGACGAGCACCACGAACACACCGAGCGTCCAGAGCGTCGAACGCACCGACTTGATCTTCGTCCACTCGGAGGCGAGCGCATGCCCGAGATGCGTGCGCACCACCGGGATCGGCGAGGTGTACCCGCCGTACGAAGGACCGGGCGCCGCCTGCCGGTTGGGCGCGGCTGCCTGCGGCATCGGGGGCTGGGGCGTACTCATCGGGCGTCCTCGGGCTTGGTCAGGTCGGCGGCGGGGGAGGCGGGTTGCGCGGCTGCAGCAGGGGCCGGGGTCGCATCTGCGGCCGGAGCCGGAGCAGCGGCCGGGGCCTGAACCGCCGGCGCACCCTGAGGCTGCTGTGTCGGCGTCTGCGGGGTCGCGGGGGCCGGAGCCCCGTACGGGCCCGGCATCGTCCCGCCGGGCGCCGCAGGGGCGGCGTACGGGTTCGGGGTGCCGTAAGGATTCGCCGGGGGCTGCCCCATCGCGAACGGCTGGCCGCCCTGTGCCGGTGACGGCGGTGCGTACCAGCCCGGCTGGCCCTGGCCAGGTACCGGCATGGGAGGTTGCGCGCCCGGCGGCAGCTGCTGCATCAGGCCGGCCTTCTGGTCGATCGTCGAGCGGTAGTCGACGGCGCCCTGCGTCATCCGCATGTACGCCTCCTCCAGCGAGGCCTGATGCGGGGACAGCTCCCACAGTCGTACGTCCGTGTCGTGCGCGATGTCGCTGATGCGCGGCAGCGCGAGACCCGTGACGCGCAGCCCGCCGTCCTGCTCGGGCAGCACGTGGCCGCCCGCCTCGGTCAGCGCGGAGGTCAGTTTCTCGCGGAGCTGGGGCTCGGTGTCCGGGGTGCGCACGCGCGCGAAGTCGGCGGAGTTCGCCGAGATGAAGTCCCGCACGCTCATGTCCGAGAGGAGCTGCCCGCGCCCGATCACGATCAGCTGGTCCGCCGTCAGCGCCATCTCGCTCATCAGGTGCGAGGAGACGAAGACGGTACGGCCCTCCGCCGCGAGCGCCTTCATCAGGTTCCGCACCCAGAGGATGCCCTCGGGGTCGAGACCGTTGACCGGCTCGTCGAACAGCAGCACCTGCGGGTCGCCGAGGAGCGCGGCGGCGATGCCGAGTCGCTGGCCCATGCCGAGGGAGAAGCCCTTGGAGCGCTTTCTCGCCACGTCCTGGAGGCCCACGACCCCGAGCACCTCGTCCACGCGCCGTGCCGGGATGCCCGAGAGCTGGGCCAGGCTCAGCAGATGGCTACGGGCGCTCCGGCCGCCGTGCACGGCCTTGGCGTCGAGCAGGGCGCCGACCTGACGGGGGGCGTTCGGCAGCTTGCGGTAGGGGAAGCCGCCGATCGTCACCTGTCCCGACGTGGGGTTGTCCAGGCCGAGGATCATGCGCATCGTCGTCGACTTGCCCGAGCCGTTGGGCCCGAGGAAACCGGTGACGGCACCGGGCCGCACCTGGAAGGAAAGGTTGTACACGGCGGTCTTGTCGCCGTAGCGCTTGGTCAGGCCGACAGCCTCGATCATGCTCCGCACCCATCGAAAGGATCAGGACAGCAGGGCACACGCCCCCGTAAGGGTTAGGAGGATATCGGGGCGCTGACGGTTCCGCTCAAGAGAAAGTAAAGCGATGGCCTTGGGTGAGGCCGTGGGGTCGCAGGTGCGGGGGTGTTTGGGTGCGGGCGGTGTGCTGCGAGGCGCCTCGACGGCGGTGCTCTCACGCGCCGTCCACCGCGCGCCCGAACGACTCCGCGGACGGCGCCCGCGCCGCCGTGCCATCGGCGACGGCCGCCGGTGCCGGCGTCTCTGCTGTTGTGTGGCCGAAGGCATCGGGCTGGGCCCCCGCACCGTTCACGGGCCCCGTCCGGGCGCCGTTGATGTCTCGCACTCGTGCGGGCCACCCCATCCCGCAGCCGGCGTCGCCCGCTGATGCCGGCGTCTCCGCCGTCGTGCGGCCGAGGCATCGGTGGCGCCGCCCAGGCACCGCGCGGGAGGCCCCGCCGGGGTGCCGTGACACCCCGTGAGCCGATCGACCGGCGGAGCCCTACGCGTCCCGCCGCTTCAGCAGGACATATGCCCCGGCCAGCGCCGCCGCCACCCACAGCGCCATGATCCCCAGTCCGCCCCACGGTCCGTACGGCGCGCTGTCGTCGACCGGGGTGACCACCTGCATGATCTTGCTGCCGGCCTGGTCGGGCAGGTACTGGCCGATCTTCTTCGTCGCGGAGACGTTGCCGAGGATGTTGGAGATGAGGAAGAAGAACGGCATCAGGATGCCCAGGGACAGCATCGGTGAGCGCAGCATCGAGGCGACGCCCATGGAGAACAGCGCGATCAGGGTCATGTAGAGCCCGCCGCCGATCACCGCGCGCAGCACACCCGGGTCACCGATCTCCGCCTTGTGGGAGCCGAGCATCGCCTGCCCGAGGAAGAAGGTGACGAAGCTGGTCACCAGCCCGACGACGAGGCACAGCCCGGTGGCCACCGCGATCTTGCTGAACAGGAAGGTGCCGCGCTGCGGGACCGCCGCCAGCGAGGTGCGGATCATGCCGGTGCTGTACTCGTTCGACACGACGAGCACCCCGAACACGATCATCGCGAGCTGCCCGAGACTCATCCCGGCGAAGCTGATGAATGTCGGGTCGAAGGACAGCTTGTCCTTCTCGCTCATGTCGTCGAACTGGTTCTTCGACAGTGCCGAGATCAGCATGCCGAGCCCGATCGTCACCACCAGGGCGAGGGACAGGGTCCATACCGTCGATGCCACGGAACGGATCTTCGTCCACTCCGACCGGATGACCTGGGTCGCCGCCATGTCAGTCCTTCTTCCAGCCGTCGCCCCAGCCCTGCTGCCGCTCGGCAGGTGCCACGGGGGATGGTGCGTCGGAATGCGCGTGGTACTCCACCGACTCCGCGGTCAACTGCATGAACGCCTCCTCCAGGGAGGCCTGTTGGGGACTCAGCTCGTGCAGCACGAGCTGATGCGACGCGGCCAGCTCCCCGATCTGCTCGGACTTGCCCCCGTCGACTTCGAGAACCCCGCTGCCGGACTCGACGACGGTGATCCCGGCCTGGTGCAGCACGTCGAGCAGCCGCTCGCGCTGCGGGGTGCGGATCCGGACGTACGACCGCGAGTTCTGCTGGATGAAGTCCGCCATGGAGGTGTCCGCGAGGAGCCGGCCCTGGCCGATGACGACGAGGTGATCGGCCGTCAGCGCCATCTCGCTCATCAGGTGCGAGGAGACGAAGACCGTACGGCCTTGCGCGGCAAGGGACTTCATGAGGTTGCGGATCCAGTGGATGCCCTCGGGGTCGAGCCCGTTGACCGGCTCGTCGAACATCAGGATCCGCGGATCTCCGAGCAGCGCGCCCGCGATACCGAGCCGCTGCCCCATGCCCAGCGAGAACCCCTTGGCCTTCTTCTTCGCCACGGTGGTGAGACCGACGGTGTCGAGCACCTCGTGCACCCGGGTCTTCGAGATGCCGTTGCTCTGCGCCAGGCACAGCAGATGGTTGAAGGCGCTGCGCCCGCCGTGCATGGCCTTGGCGTCGAGGAGGGCGCCGATGTACTTCAGCGGGTCCTTGAGCTGGTCGTAGTGCTGCCCGTCGATGCGTACGTCACCGGCGGTCGGCCGGTCGAGCCCGAGCATCATGCGCATGGTCGTCGACTTGCCGGCGCCGTTCGGGCCGAGGAAGCCCGTGACGATGCCCGGCCTCACGGCGAAGGTGAGGTTGTTCACCGCCACCTTGTCGCCGTACCGCTTGGTCAGCCCCGAGAGCTCGATCATGCGGCCACGCTAAGACGGCCGTTCGGCGGATGCCACCCGAACGGGCAAACAGAGTCCGACTACGCAGGCAACAACCGTGAACGCCGTGGCCCAGGCGAACGCGTGCGGGAAGGCCGAGCCGCCGTGCCCGTGCGCGAGGATCGTCGCCAGTACGGCGGTGCCGACGCCGCCGCCGAGCTGCTGCACGATCCGGACGGTGGTGCTCGCGTGCGGGATACGGGCGCGGTCGAGACCCTGGTACGCGCCCACCATGACCGCCATGTTGGCCGCGCTCACCCCGAGCCCGCGCACGACCAGCGCGACGGTGAGCAGCACGGCACCGGGGTGCGGGAGGACGAAGGGGAGGGTGCCGAGCGCGCACAGCAGCATGCCCGCCACCACGACCGGGCGCGGCCCGAGCCGGTCGGTCAGCGGCCCGGTGACCCGGGCCAGCAGACTGCCCACCCCCTGCGGGGCCAGCAGCAGCCCGGCCGCGATCACGCCCTCGCCGCGCACCTGTTGGTAGTAGAGGGGGAGCAGGAACATCCCGCCGAACAGGGCGAGCCCGTTCAGGAACGTCAGCAGCGAGGAGACGGCGAACGCGCGGTCCCGGAACAGCCGCAGGTCGACGAGGGGTTCACGGGCGCGCAGCGCGTGGCGGACGAACAGGGCGATGAGTACGGCGCCCACGGGGATCGCCGTCGCACGGGCCACACCGGTCTCGGAGAGGCCGTAGACGAGGGTGGCGAGGCCGGGGGAGAGGAGCAGGAGGCCGGTCAGGTCCAGGTGGTGGCCGGGGCGAGGGGTGTCTTTCGGGATGCCGCGCCAGGCGAGGGCCAGGGCCACGAGGCAGACGGGCAGGTTGACGTAGAAGATCCAGCGCCAGCTGAGGTGGCCGACGATCAGGCCGCCGAAGACCGGGCCGAGAATCGGTACGACCATGACGGGCAGGGTGATCGCCGCCATCAGGCGGCCGAGACTGCGTCCACCGGCGGCCCGCATCACCAGGGTCTGCATGACGGGCAGCAGCAGTCCGCCGCCGATGCCCTGGACGACCCGGAAGGCGATCAACGAGCCGATGTTCCAGGCGAGTCCGCACAGGAGCGATCCGGCGAGGAAGAGTGTCAGCGCGCCGAGCCAGACGTGGCGGGAGTCGAAGCGTTCGACGGCCCAGCCGGAGACCGGGACGACCGTCGCGAGGGCCAGCAGATAGGCCGTGCTCACCCATTGCAGGCTCGTCGTCGACGCGTTCAGGTCGTGGCCGAGGGAGTGCAGGGCTATGGAGACGATCGTGCTGTCGAGGAGCGGGGCGAGGGCGCCGAGGACGAGGATGCCGGCGAGTTTGCGGACGGCGGGGTCGAGGCGGGTGGTGGTCGACACGGTTCCCCCTTTGGAGACGGTGCGTCTCTTATTCGGTCCACGATAGGCTGGACCCGATAAGAGACGCAAGGTCTCCAAAGTGGAGGGTGTCAGTGATGACCGGAGAGCAGACGCGGCGGCGCGGGGCCGCGCTGGAGGCCGACATCCTGGACGCCGTATGGGAGGAGCTGGCCGAGGTCGGCTACGCCCGCCTCACCATGGAGGGCGTCGCGGCCCGCGCGAAGACCGGCAAGCAGGTCCTCTACCGGCGCTGGCCCAACCGCGCCGAACTCGTCAAGGCCGCCCTGCCCCACCGCACCGGCTTCCTCGCCGATCAGCTGCCCGACACTGGGGAGCTGCGTGCGGACGTGCTGGCCGTGCTGCGGCTGATGGTCGAGCGGCAGCGGGAGATCGGGCCCGATGTCATCCGGGGCCTGCTCGCCGAGGCGCCCGACCTGGATCCGAAGGTGTTCGGGATCATGCACGACATTCTGCTGACCCTGCTTCGGCGGGCCGTCGAGCGTGGTGAGATCCCCACCGCCGACCTTCCCCGACGGGTCGTCACCGTCCCCGCCCAGCTGCTGCGCTACGAAATGGTCATCTCCCGCGACCCGGTCGCCGACGCCCTCCTCGTCGAGATCGTCGACGACGTGTTCCTGCCGCTGGTGACCAGGCGCGGCTGAGGCCCGCACCCCCGAAGGGAATGCGGGCCTCAGCCGTACGACAATCGCTTGCTTACCGGGACTGCTGAGCCGGAACTCCACGAGAGATCGGCTCGTCCTCGACCGGCGAGCTCGCGGCGGCCACCGCGGCGCCGGTGAGCGTGGCGAGCATCTCGCGCACGTTCGTCAGCTGGGCGTTGATGCTGTCGCGACGGTTCGTCAGGGCGGCCAGCTCGCGCTCGGATTCCGAACGGATGCGGTCGGCCTTGGCGTTCGCGTCGGCCACGATGTCCTCGGCCTGGCGCTGAGCCGTCTCCACCGTCTGACGGGCGCGACGCTCGGCGTCCGTGCGCAGCTTCTCGGCCTCCAGCCGGAGCTGCTCCGCGCGGTGCTCGATCTCCGCGAGGCGCTTCTCGGCCTTCTGCTGACGGGACGCCAGGTCGCGCTCGGACTGCTCGCGCCGCTTGGCGAGGTTCGTCTCGAAGTCGGCGGCGGCCTGCGCGGCCTTGGCGCGGGTCTCCTCGAAGAGGGCGTCGGCCTCCTCGCGCTTCTGCTGCGCGTCCTTCTGGGCCTCGCCACGCAGCTGGGAGGAGTCGCTCTTGGCCTTCTCGACGATCCGGACGCCCTCGTCCTCCGCCTTGGCCTTGCGCTCCGCAGCGAACGATTCTGCGTCGTTGCGGACCTGCTGAGCAGCGGACTCCGCGAGTTCGCGGTGCTGCTCGGCCGCGCGCCGTGCCTCCTCGCGCAGGTCCTTGGCCTCTTCCTCGGCGAGGCGGAGGATCTTCTCGACCCGCGCGCCGAGCCCGGCGTACGACGGCTCTGCGTCGCTTACCTGGGCCGCGGCGTTCTGCGTTTCGAGGTGGAGTTCCTCGATGCGCTTTTCAAGAGCAGTGATACGGGCCAGAGCGCTGTCACGGTCGGAGACGAGCTTCGAGATGCGTTCGTCCACCTGAGCGCGGTCGTACCCACGCCGCACAAGCTCGAAGCCGTAGGGGGAAGTGTCGCTCATGGGGTTCCTGTCGAATGAGACCGGTGAGGTGATAGGGGGAATCCTAGGGGCCGAAGCGGTGTGTCATCGAGCGGATGCGTGTTTGATCTGGAGAATGACACCCCTTTTGAGTGGCTAACCGTCGGACCGCTTGCCAAAGATTTGCTCAAAGGCCCCAGAACACCCCGAACCTCACAGGGTCTTCCTAGCCTCAAACGGACCAGCCCCAGCCTCGAACGGACGAGCCCCTAGCCTTCAACGGACTTGCCACCCGAACGAGTTGCGCCCGCCGCGGCTCCCGCCTTGACCCCGCCGTCCTTGGCCGCCGTAGGGGCCTCGAAAGACTCCAACGCCTCCAGGACGTCTTGGACACGGGAGATTTCGGCATTGATGTCCTCGCGGCGGCGGACCAGCACGTCGAGTTCGCGCTTGCCCTCCTCGACCGTGCGGCGGGCCTCGCGGATCGCCTCCGCCTTCAGCTCCTCGGCCTCACGGATCAGCGTGGCCTTCTTCTGCTCGGCCTCCTTGAGGAGACCCTCGGCCTTCTTCACCGCGGCGATACGGACCTTGCCCGCCTCGGAGTTGGCCTCCGAGACCAGTTCCTTGGCCTTCATCTGGGCCTTGCCGAGCTGCTCCTCGGCCGCCTTGATGAGCGCGTCGCAGCGGTCGCCGGCCGACCTCATCGTCTCGGCCGACTCACGGCGGGCCCGCTCGTGCAGGTTCTCGATCTCGGTCGTGATGCGGTCGCGCAGCTCCTCCGAGCGCTCCCTTATGGCGGTGGCGTCCCGACGCGCGCCGACGAGCAGCTCGTCCGCGTCCGTACGGGCCTGCTCCACCCGGGAGTTGCCCTCGACCGTGCCCTCGGAGACCAGCCGGTCGGCTTCGTTGCGGGCCGCGCCGACCATGGAGTCGGCCTGCGCCTCGGCGTCCGCCGTCGTCTTCTGCGCCTGCTGCTGAGCCTCGCTGAGCAGCTTGTCGGCCTCGGCCGCGGTCTCCGTGATGAGGGTGTCGACCTGCTCGGCCGCCTCGGAGCGGCGCTTGTTGGCCTCCTTGCGGGCCTCGTCCAGCGTCCGCTCGGACTCCTCGCGGGCCGCCGTGGTGACCCGCTCGGCCTCCGCCTCCGTGTCCGCCTTGAGACGGTTGGACTCGATGCGGGTCCGCTCGGCGTGCAACTGCGCGGCACCGACCGTCTCGGCGGCCTCGGCGCGCAGTCGCTCCGCGTCCCCGGTCGCGTCCGAGATCAGCTTCTCGGCCTTGGCCACGGCCTCCGACCGCACCCGCTCGGCCTCGTTGATCGTCTCCGTCTGGAGCCGCTCCGCCTCCGCCGTCACCTCGGTGATGAGGGTGTCGGCCTGCGTCGCCGCGTCCGAACGGATGCGGTTGGCGTCCTCGCGGGCGTCCGCCCGGGCCCGCGCCGCGTCCTGGTCGGCCTGCGCGATCGCGTCCGACGCCTCCGTGCGCACCCGCTGGGCGTGCTCGGCGGCCTCCGAGCGCAGCCGCTCGGACTCCGCGATCGCGTCCGAAACAGTGTGCTCCGCAAGGGCCTTGGCGGCGTCCGTCTCCTCGCTCGCCCGGCGCCGGAGCCGGTTGGCGTCCTCGGTGGCCCGCTCCCGCTCGCTGTAGGCGTCGGCGCGGACCCGGTCCGCCTCCTCCTGCGCCTCGCGCCGGGTACGGTCCGCCGCGTGCTCGGCGGCCGACCTGAGCCCCTGGATCTCCTGCTGGGCCACCTCGTGCAGCCCGGCGACGGAGTCCCGTACCTGCTGGGCGTGCTGTTCGGCGCCCGACACCATCTCGGTGGCGTGCCGGTCGGCCTCCTCGACCAGCCGTACCGCCTCGGCCTGTGCCTCCTCGACGCGGTTGCGCGCCGAGGCCAGCAGCTCCTCGCTCTGCTCGCGGGCCCGCTCGCGCTCCTGCCCGGCCTCCTCACGGGCCGACCCGAGCAGCTCCTCGGCCTCACGACGACGCCGTACGGCCTCCTCCTGGGCGGCGGCCAGCGTCTCCGACGCCTCGATGGCGAGCCGCTCGGCGGCGGCCTGTGCCTCCGCGCGGACCCGGTCGGCGGTGTCCTGCGCCTCGGTCTTGAGCCGCTCGGCCTCGGCGGAGGCCTCGGACCGCAGGCGTACGGCGATGGACTCGCCCTCGGCGCGGGAGGCGGACGCGTCGGCGGCGGCCTCGTTGCGCAGCCGGTCGGCCTCCGTCTCGGCCTGCGCCTGGAGGGAGCGGATGCGGTCGGCGGCCTCGCCGCGCAGGCGTTCCGTCTCCTCGGCGGCCTCGCGGCGGATCCGCTCGGCCTCCTCGCGGGCGTCGGTCAGTGCCTGCTCGGCAGCGGCGAGCCGCTCCTCGGTCTCCGTGTGCAGCCGGGTGAGGCCCTCGGCGGCCTCCTCGCGGCGTGCCTCTATGGCCCGCTCGGTCTCGTCGCGCAGGTCGCGCGCCGCCTGTTCGGCGTCGGCCTTGATGCCCTCGGACTGCTCGATGACCTCCGAGCGGTGCCGCTCCGCCTCCTTGCGGGTGCGGTCGAGGGTCTCCTCGGCCTGCCGGCGCAGGGTGGTGGCGCGCTCGATGGCCTCGGTGCGGACCTTCTCGCTGTCCGTGGTGGCGGTCTGGCGCAGCTCGTCGGCGTCGGCGCGGGCCTTGGACAGCAGTTCCTCGGCGGTCTTGGCCGCCTCCTCGATCTGCTGGACGGCCTCGCGGCGTGCCTCGGCGCGGATGCGCTCGCCCTCGCCGACCGCGTCGGCGCGCAGCTGCTCGGCCTCGCCGCGCAGCCGGCGGGCCTCCTCCTGCAGCTCGACCGTCTTGGCGCGGTACTCCTTGGTGTCGTCCTTCGCCGTGCCCTTGAGCTGTTCGGCGATGTCGTGCGCCTGGGCGCGCAGCCGGTCGGCCTCGGCCTCCGCCTCGGAGCGGATCCGCTCGGCCTCCTCGGTGGCGGCCTTCGTGGTGTTCTTGGCGTCCTCGGACGCCTTGTCGAGGACGTCCTCGGCGGTGCGGGCGGCCTTGGCGAGCTGGGAGGCGGTCTCCTCGGCGGTGAGGCTGCGGGCGTTCTCCTCGGCCTCCGCGACGATCTTGTCGGCCTTGGCCTGGGCGTCGGCGACGATCTGCTCGGCGTCCGACTTGGTGGTCTCGGCCTCCTTGGTGGCCTCCGTGACCAGCCGGGCGACCTGCTCCTTCGCCGTCCGTGTGCGCTGCTCGTTCGCGGACTCGGCGCTGGAGAGGGCCTTGGCGGCGGCTTCCTTGGCCTCGGAGAGGACCTTCTCCGCCTCAAGTCGTGCTTCACGCAGTGAGGTTTCGGCCTCCGCCATGCGCGTCTCGGCGGCCCGGCTCAGCTCGGTGGCCTGACGGCGGGCGCTGTCCGACTCGTTGACCGTGGAGCTGCGCAGCTGCTCGGCGTGGTCGGTGGCCTCCTGGGCCTGCGAGGAGGCCGCGTTCAGCAGTCGCTCGGCGTCCGTGCGGGCGCGGCGCAGGAGTTGCTCGGCCTCCGCGCGGGCGGCCTCGGCGTCCATCTCCAGCCGCTGCCGGGCCTCGGCGGCGACCCGCTCGGCCTCGGCGCGGGCGGCGGCCAGGGCCTGCTCGGCCTCGGTCCGCGACTCCTCCACGAGACGGCGGGCCTGTGCCTCGGAGCGGGCGCGCAGGTTCTCCGCCCACGACACGTTCTCGTTGACGTGCGACTCGACGGTCTGCCGGCGTTCCGACAGTTCCTGGTCGAGCTGCTGGCGCCGGGTCACCGCCTCCTGGTGCAGCTCCGCCTGGAGGCGGGCCGCGTTCTCCGCGTGCTCCTGGAGGATGCGCTGGGTCTGCGCGCGGGCCTGGCTCAGCTCCCGCTCGGCGTCCTGCCGCAGCTGATCCGCCTGGACCTGGGCATTACGGAGCATCTGCTCGGCCTGATAGCCGATGTCACCGCCGTCGTAAGCCGGCCGGGACATGAGGGTGCGGCGCGCCTCGTGCAGCTTGGCGCGCAACACCTCGACCTGGTAGCCGAGGTCCTCGGCATGCTGGATCGCCTTTTCCCGCTCGGTCTTCAGCCGCTCCATCTCGGCCTCGAACCGAGAGAGGTGGTCGACGTCAGCCGCCGGCTCTCGCTCCTGGCGTTCGTAGCCCCGCACTGCGCGGTCCCATCCGTCCCCTGGTCGCGGTTTACTCCAACGAGCTCCGTCCGTCCGCCGAACGGGGCTCCCGGGGAATGGTGTCAGATCAACGGCCGAGCACGGGCTGCTGCCCCGACGCTCGCCCCCGAAACCGGACCCCGGCATGCGGTCACTCCGGACTTCGGGAGCGACCGACCCCAACCCTACCGGCCCATATGTACGAGGGTCAGTGCTCAGGTGACTCAACAGGCGCCGAAGTGACCAGTTCTGTCAGTACGCCATGGCAATCCTTTGGATGCAGGAACGTGATCCGTGACCCCATGGAGCCGCGCCGGGGCTCGTCGTACAGAACGCGTACGCCCTTCCCCCGGATGTCCTCGGAGTCCGTGTCGACGTCCGCCGTACCGAAGGCGATGTGGTGGACCCCCTCCCCGTTCTTCGCCAGCCACTTTCCTACAGCGGAGTCCTCGCGGGTCGGTTCCAGGAGCTGGAGGTAGGAGGCGCCGCCGTCGTCCGTGTTGTTGATCTTCAACATGGCCTCGCGTACGCCCTGCTCCTCGTTGACCTCGGAGTGGAACACCTCGAAGCCGTACGTGGCCCGGTAGAACTCGACTGTCGTGTCGAGGTCGAAGCAGGCGATCCCGATGTGGTCGATTCGCGTCAGCATGTATGTAGTGCAGCGCTACCGGGATGGTTACGCAACGTGCGCGCGATCACACCGACGGCCCGATGACGGGGTGGTCTACCGCTCAGTACATTTCAAGTAAACCCTCGTTCACTCCTCAGCTGAAACACGCTGGAAGGGGATCGCACCTCATGTCTGGAACGAACAGCACGACCTCGGTGATCGTCGCGGGCGCCCGGACGCCCATGGGACGGTTGCTGGGCTCCCTGAAGTCCTTCTCCGGAGCCGACCTCGGCGGCTTCGCGATCAAGGCCGCCCTCGACCGTGCGGGTATCGGTGGCGACCAGGTGCAGTACGTGATCATGGGCCAGGTGCTCCAGGCCGGGGCAGGGCAGATCCCGGCACGCCAGGCCGCCGTCAAGGCGGGCATCCCCATGAGCGTCCCGGCGCTCACCATCAACAAGGTCTGTCTCTCGGGCCTCGACGCCATCGCGCTCGCCGACCAGCTCATCCGTGCAGGTGAGTTCGACGTGATCGTCGCGGGCGGCCAGGAGTCCATGACCAACGCCCCCCACCTGCTCCCCAAGTCCCGCGAGGGATACAAGTACGGCGCGATCGAGATGCTCGACGCCATGGCCTACGACGGCCTCACCGACGCCTTCGAGAACATCGCGATGGGCGAGTCCACGGAGAAGCACAACACGCGGCTCGGTATTCAGCGCCCCGAGCAGGACGAGGTGGCTGCCCTCTCCCACCAGCGGGCCGCGGCCGCGCAGCAGAACGGCGTCTTCGAGGCCGAGATCACCCCCATCGAGATCCCGCAGCGCAAGGGCGACGCCGTCGTCTTCAGCAAGGACGAGGGCATCCGCGCGGAGACCACGGTCGAGTCGCTCGGCAAGCTGCGCCCCGCGTTCACCCGGGACGGCACCATCACCGCCGGCACCTCCTCGCAGATCTCGGACGGTGCGGCGGCCGTGGTCGTGATGAGCAAGACCAAGGCGCAGGAGCTGGGCCTTGAGTGGATCGCGGAGATCGGCGCCCACGGGAACGTGGCGGGCCCGGACAACTCCCTCCAGTCCCAGCCCTCCAACGCGATCCTGCACGCCCTGAAGAAGGAGGGCCTGGAGGTCGAGAGCCTCGACCTGATCGAGATCAACGAGGCCTTCGCCGCCGTCGCGGTCCAGTCAATGAAGGACCTCGGGGTGTCCACGGAAAAGGTGAACGTCAACGGCGGGGCCATCGCCCTGGGCCACCCCATCGGCATGTCCGGCGCCCGGCTGGTGCTGCACCTGGCGCTGGAGCTCAAGCGGCGCGGCGGCGGGGTCGGCGCGGCGGCGCTGTGCGGTGGCGGCGGTCAGGGTGACGCGCTGATCGTGCGGGTACCCAAGGCCTGAGCAGCAGTACTTTCTCGCACGTCGGCAAGGGAACGGAGCTGTCATGGAGGACGTCGCCTCGCTGGTGGCCCAGGCCAGGGAAGGCCGGCCGCGGGCCGTGGCCCGGCTGATCTCCCTGGTGGAGGGGGCGTCCCCCCAGCTCAGGGAGGTCATGGCGACGCTCGCACCGCTGACCGGCGGGGCGTACGTCGTGGGCCTCACCGGATCGCCGGGCGTGGGCAAGTCGACCTCGACGTCCGCGCTGGTCACGGCGTACCGCAAGCAGGGCAGGAGGGTCGGCGTCCTGGCCGTCGACCCGTCCTCGCCGTTCTCGGGCGGCGCCCTGCTCGGTGACCGCGTGCGCATGTCGGACCACTCCTCCGACCCCGGCGTCTACATCCGCTCGATGGCCACCCGCGGCCACCTCGGCGGCCTCGCCTGGTCCGCCCCGCAGGCGATCCGCGTCCTCGACGCGGCGGGCTGCGACGTGATCCTGGTGGAGACGGTCGGGGTCGGCCAGTCGGAGGTGGAGATCGCCTCCCAGGCGGACACGAGCGTGGTGCTGCTGGCCCCGGGGATGGGCGACGGCATCCAGGCGGCGAAGGCCGGAATCCTGGAGATCGGCGACGTGTACGTCGTCAACAAGGCCGACCGGGACGGCGCCGACGCGACCGCCCGCGAGCTGAACCACATGCTCGGCCTCGGCGAGTCCCGCGGCCCCGGCGACTGGCGCCCCCCGATCGTCAAGACGGTCGCCTCCCGCTCCGAGGGCATCGACGAGGTCGTGGAGGCCCTGGAGAAGCACCGGGCGTGGATGGAGGAGCACGGCGTCCTCGCGGAGCGCCGCGCGGCCCGTGCGGCCCGTGAGGTCGAGACGATCGCGGTCACCGCCCTGCGGGCCCGCATCGGCGACCTGCACGGCGACCGCCGCCTCAGCGCTCTCGTGGAGCGGATCGTAGCGGGGGAGTTGGACCCGTACCGCGCGGCCGACGAACTGATCGCGGGCATCACGGAGAGGTAAGTCGCTGGTCAACGTCCGTCTGGCGCTGCTACGTTGACCCACATGTTCCTCCTCATGGCATAGGGCACGCCGAACACACCGGCGTCCCTTTCCCATGCCTCCAGTTGAGGAACATTCGCATGTCCGCGCCTTCTTCCACGCCGACTTCGGCGTGCCCTTCGTATGCCGCCGTACTCCAAGTCCCGTACGCGCGCCGCACGTTCATCGCCGCCCTCGCCGGACGGCTCTCCTACGGCACGGTCTCGCCGGCCGTGCTGCTCGCGGTCGTCCGCTCCACCGGCTCGTACGCCGCGGCCGGCACGGTCATGGCCGTCTTCGGCACCGCGACCGTCCTCCTGCTGCCCCTGCGCGCGGCCCTGGTCGACCGCCACGGCCCGCGCCGCGCCCTGCTCCCCATGGCCCTCCTCTACGGCGGCCTCCTGTGCGTTCTCGCGGCGGTGACCTGGCGCCCCGGAACACCCGAGGTGGTGCTCGGTGCGGTGGCCGCGCTGACCGGCATGTGCGCGCCCCCACTTGGACCCACGATGCGCTCCGTGTGGGCCGAACTCGTCGACGACCGTGGGCTGTTGCAGCGCGCGTACAGCCTCGACGGTGTCGCCGAGGAACTCCTGTACGTCGTCGGCCCGTTGCTGGTCGGCGCGCTGATGGGCTTTGCTCCGCCGGCTGCGGGGGTGCTGCTCAGCGCGGGGTTGATCGGGGCGGGGACGTTCGCCTTCGTGATGTCGCCGGCGCTGGCCGGTGTGCGGGTTCCCTCCGGGGGTCGGCCGGGGTTGAGGCTCGCCAGGGTTCGTGGGCTGCTTGGTCCGGTCGTCGTGGCCGCGGGGATGGGGCTCGCGTTGAGTGCCGTCTATCTGTTGGTGATGGCGTTCGTGGAGCAGCGGGGGTACGGCGATGGGGTCGTGCCGTGGGTGTTGGCCGCGGTGTCTGCGGGCAGTGCGGTGGGGGGTTTGTTGAACGGGGCGGTCAACTGGCGTGCGGGTGCGCGGGTTCGGCTGGCGTTGGCCGCGCTGGGGCTTGGGGTGGCGTTGGCCGCGGCGGGGTTTGCCTCGGGGGTGTGGTCACTCACCGTGGCGGTGGGGTGTGCGGGGTTCTTTGTCGCGCCGGCGTTGACGACCGCGTATCTGCTTGCCGATGAGGTGGCTTTGCCGGGGGCGCGGACGCAGGCGGGGGCGTGGGTCAACATGGCGGTGAATGCGGGGAGTTCGGGTGGGTCGGTGGCTGTGGGGTTGTTGATCGGGCGGCTGCCGTTGGGGGCTTGTTTTGTGGTCGCCGGGGTGGTGGCGGGGGGTGCGGGGGTTGTGTCTTGGCTGCCGGTTCGTTGTGGCTGGTCGCGCAGTTCCCCGCGCCCCTAGAAGCGGGGCGTTGTCGTGCGCCGGGTTTCAGCGGCACCGCGCTCACGACGAGGTCGCACAATCCAGCCCGTCCATCCGGCGCCCTTCCAACGCAGGCCACCACTATTCAGCCGGTCCGGCGTTTGAGGACGAGGCCCCTTCAGGGCCGAAGCGGGGGTCTGGGGGCGGCAGCCCCCAGAACAGCCCCGCCTCAACGGACGATCAGGGACGACCCCGTTGTCCCCGCAGGTGTTCCGCGATCGGCTTCAGGGTTTTGCTGAGGTCCGACAGGCCCTCGGGGGTGGCGAGGTCGATGAAGTGGCGGCGTACGGATGCCACATGGTGGGGGGCGACCTTCTGCATCGTTTCCAGACCGTGCTCGGTGAGTACCGCGTACAGTCCCCGGCGGTCCGACTCGCAGTTCTCGCGGCGTACCAGGTCCGCGTTCTCCATGCGGGTGATCTGGTGCGAGAGGCGGCTCTTGGACTGGAGGGTGGCGGCCGCGAGGTCGCTCATCCGCAGCCGGACGTCCTCCGCCTCCGAGAGATTGACCAGGATCTCGTAGTCGTTCATCGTCAGGCCGAACGGCTGCAGATCCTTCTCGAGTTGGTACGTCAGCAGCCTGTTGACCTCCAGGTGGGTGCGCCAGGCGCACTGCTCCTCTTCGGTCAGCCAGCGCGTGGCCGTCTCGGTCTCCATGAATGAAGTCTACCTAAAATGTTGAAAGGCGAACTAGTGAGGGTGGCGTGACGGCGCGCACACGTTCGACGTCACACTCCGCAGACTACCGTTCACAGCCCGAAGCGACGCTGGAGATCTCCCAGCTGTCCGGGAAGGCGCGGTGCGCCCGCTTGCTGTGAGGGGCCTGTGGGAACGCCACCCCCGCCCGGTACCCCGGGCTCGTGCGGGACAACCCCTGTGGCCTGCTCGGCCATGAGGGTCTCGGACGACTGGAGCAGTACCGTGCCCGCCCCTACGAACTCGAACTGGTGCTCCTCCCCGGAGGCCCCGCCGATGCCCGTCATCGCACGTAGACCGCCCAGCAGACCGGTCATGTAACCGTGGTCGTAGTGATGACACGGCGAGGGGCAGTCGGCCCAGCCGACGAGCGCCTGCGGGTCCACCCGGATCGGGGGTTCCATGAAGACCACCGGGCCGTTCGAGGCGGCCACGAACTTGCCCGTGCCGATCAGTGTCAGAAAACCGGGAACGATCGACTGCTTGAGAGCGAGACTTGGCTGAAAAGCGAGCAAGTTGCCCGAGCGAATGGTCAGGTTGCCGTCTTCGAGGTCGTACGAGTTGACGTCGAAGGCCCGGTCGGCGAGCAGCATCTTGCCCGAGCCCTCCGCCACGACCCAGTCGCTCGCGTGCAGAGGCGAATGAAAGGACGTACGGACAAGTCGGTCGAGTCGCCCGTGCCCGACGCCGTTGAACTCCATCGAGCCGTAGTAGGCGATCATCTTCCCCTTCTGCAGGAACCACTGGCTCCCCTTGAGCTCCACGCAGAAGGTGTACTTGTTGACGTTGTCGTCGACCGGGAGGGTCATCGGGTCGTAGACCGTGGGGCCGCCCGCACCCGGGTAGGTGGTCACAGTTTTTCCTCCGAGGCCTGAACGAACACCGCGCCGCTGCCGCTCAGCTCCAGCTGGAACGCCTCGCCGGAGCCCCGGCCCACCATGTCGCGCCAACCGAGCGCCGCGGACAGCTTGTTGCGTACGTCGCCGTGGTGGGCGACGTAGGCCTGCGGGTCGACATGGACGGGTCTGCCGGGGGTGATCGGGATCTCGAAGACACCGCCGTGGGCCATCACGGCGACCGCGCCCCGCCCCTGGAGCGTGGTCGTGAACAGACCCTGGCCGGTGACCTGACCGCGGACCATGCCCATGACGCCGCCCTGCGAGCCCATGAACATCGTGCCCTGCTGGAGGGTGCCCTCGAAGGCGAGCAGGCGGTCGGCCTCCACGTAGAGGGTGTCGCCGGTGAGCTCGATGATCTGGATGTGGTGGCCGCCGTGACCGAACATCACGGTGCCGCTGCCCTCGACGGACATCAGGGGAGTGGCCTCGTTCGCCACCCGGCGCCCGAGCATCGACATGACGCCGCCCTGGCCGCCCTGGATGTTGGGGGTGAAGGAGACCTCGCCCTTGTAGGCGAGCATCGCGCCGCGCTGGCTGTACAACCGCTGGCCCGGCATCACGGTGGCCTGGATCATCTTCGAGTTGATCTCGGTGAACGCCATGTCACACGTCCCCCGCGATCGTGTTCCGCTCGCTGGGCTGGACGTAGACGAGCCCGTCCCCCTCGAAGCGGATCTGGAAGGCCTCGCCGCCGCCCTCCCCGAAGAGCGTGCGGAAGGTCACACCGGACTGGAAGGACTGGTTCAGGTTCCCCTGGTGCGCGATGTACGCGCCGGGGTCGACGGTCAGCGGGTACTGCCGGCTCACCCGGAGCACCACCGCCGGACCGTCCGACATGATCGCCGCCTGGCCGTGCCCCTCGACGGTCGTCGTGAACAGTCCGTTGCCCTGCGAGGCGCCGCGCAGTCCCGTGAACGTCGTGCCCGTCCTGAGCCCCGCGTCGGTCGCGAGCAGATTGCTCGACTCCACGTACAGCTTGTCCCCCTGGAGACTCACGAGGTTGATCTCGGAGGCCCGGTCCGCGAACCAGCAGGTCCCCTGCCCCCTCACCTCCATCACCGTCATCTGCTCACCGGTGAGCCGCCGGGTCACCATCCCCCGGATGCCCTCACCGCCGCCGGTCATCTTCTTGAAGGCCATCTGCCCGTCGTACGCGACCATCGAGCCGTTCTTCGCCTTCACGGCGTCCCCGGTCATGTCGACGGCGAGCACCTTGCTGCCCTGGAGTCGAAACATCGCCACGGTGCGAAGGTAACCGCAGGGGTGCGGTCGCCGACAGGGCCTGTGGGTGGAGAACGACCCTGACCTGCCCCCTAGGGCAGAGCTAGGGCGTGTCGCGGGGCCTGTCGTGGAGCGTGCCGTGGGGCGTGTTCAGCCGTATGACCGCCGTGCCCGCGCGCAGGTCGACGGTGGACCAGGGCGGGTCCCCGTCCTCCTCGTCGTCCCGCATCACCAGCGCGCTCTGCCGTTCCTTCAGCTCGGTCTGCTTCCCCGGCGACAGGGTCGCGTGCAGCTGCTCGAACCCGGTCGCGGATATCTGCCCCTGCCGGCCCGCGTTCCGCCAGGGGAGCACCCCCGCCCGCCCGGCCTTCAGAAGCAGCTGGTCGACGAACGCGAACACCGTCAGCAGGACGACCAGACCGGGCAGGGTCATGAAGAAAACGAACTGCACGGGCACTCCCGGGGGCGTCGGCGGCGGACCCCCAGTCTTGGCTCGCTCAGCCGTTTGCCACAATGGGTGAACGTTTGTGCTCGCGTTCACAAACTGTGGACGTCTCCCTCACCGAAGGTGACCTGTGGACATCAAGACCGCCACCGCCATCCGCCGCCTCCGCCTGGTATCGGCCCCCGAGGCCGTGTCCTTCCTCCTGCTGCTCGTCTGCTCGGTGCTGAAGCGGACCACGGACTTCAACGCGGTGCCCGTGATGGGCATGGTCCACGGTGTCCTCTTCATCCTCTACGTGCTCTTCTGGGCCGACGCCTGGAACCGCACCAGGTGGGGCGCGAAGACGGCGGCCTTCTACTTCGTCCTCTCCGTCCTGCCCACCGGCGGCTTCTTCGCCGAGCGCAAGCTCAAGCGCGAGGCCGAGAACGCGGTCATCGCCTCCCGCGCCCGCCAGGAAGGAATCGTGAACGCATGATCGTCGCCTTCTCCGTGACACCGCTGGGCGTCGGCGAGGACGTGGGCGAGTACGTCGCCGACGCCGTCCGCGTGGTCCGCGAGTCGGGCCTCCCCAACCGCACCGACGCGATGTTCACGTCCATCGAGGGCGACTGGGACGAGGTCATGGACGTCGTCAAGCGCGCGGTCGCCGCAGTCGAGGCACGCGCCCCGCGCGTCTCCCTCGTCCTCAAGGCAGACATCCGCCCCGGGGTGACGGACGGCCTCACGTCCAAGGTGGAGACGGTCGAGCGACACCTGGCGGAGTAGCGCGAGCGCCGTCGAGCCGGGGCCCGGGAGGAGCCGGCGAAGCCGGAGGGATCAGAGGAGCCGGGGCTCGATGCCCCGCTCCGCGGACCAGGGTCGGCATGCTCGTCAGGTCGACCAGCCCGACAGCTCCCGTCACCCCCAACTCGCTCACCCCACCCGCCCCACCGCCGCGCTCAACTCCGACACCACCGCCAGCTCCGGCACCCACCCCAGGGACGCGACGACCTGCCCGCTCGCGAACTCCCGCTGTTCTGCGGTCACTTTCGGGTCGATCGCGCACTCGGCCTGTACGTACACATAGTTCAGGGCGGTCGCGAAGAGCATCGAGAACGACTGCGGACCCTGTACGACGGCAGGACCCCCGGCACCCCGATAGGCGCGTGCCACCCGCACGCCCGCCTCGACGTCCCCCTTGTTCCCGCCCGACCACACGAACAGGGCGCGGGCCAACTCCCGTTCCGCCGAAGCGGATCCGGCGTTGTCCCAGTCGAGGAGGACGGGGCCGTCCGGGCCGACCAATACGTTCTGGGGCTGCAGATCGAGGTGGGACGTCACCAGGTCGCCGGGGTCGGACGGGGTCACCCAGCGCGCCAACTCCCTTGCGGAGGTGTCGATGAAGCGGCCGAGGGTGTCCGCCCACGGCAACCTCGCCCGCCGGACCTCCGCGTGCAGCGCCGCCCACTCGCCGTCCTCCGGGCACCGCTCGTACCAGTCGCTCGGCGGCTCACCTGCTCCCGCTCCCGCCCGGTGCAGCAGTGCCATGGTCCGCCCGAACCAGTCGAGGACGTCGGGGTCGGAGGCGTCGGCAGGGGTGCCGTCGATCCAGTCGTAGAGCTTGACGTGGGACTCGCCGGAAGGCCGCGGGACGTGGGAGACGTATGCCCCCTGCCGGTCGGGCAGCAGGCGCGGTGACGCGATGCCCAGCCGCTCGGCGGCCTCCCGTAACGCGGCCTCCCGACGGATCTGTTCCTCGTCGCAGCCGAAGAGGAGTTCCTTGACCGCCCAGGAGGAACCGTTGCCGGACAGCCTCCAGATCTGGCCCAGCGCGCCCCGGGTGACAGGCGTCATCGTCCACGGTCCGGTGCCGAGCGCGTAGGTCTCGGCGATGAGATCGGCGGTGTCGTGCATGCGGATGCCTTTCGGAGCGCCGGAGATCACCAACGGCGGCATTCTCGCCGAGGCGCTCCTCGGCCGGGGTTCGGCCGCCGGGGGCAACTCCCCACCCACCTGGACGCACCCAGTTCGACACGCCCCCATATCTCCACTTGTGTGTGGGTATCGGCCCGGTCGATCTTCGGATCCCAACGGTCCCTCGGTCCCCGGGCGTCGATCACTCCTCAATCATTGGAGGGCGCTGTGCGGCCGGAGGGCTACGACTACGACACCTACAGCCGACTGGCCGGACCGCTCACGGAGCCGTCCGGTGCGTCGTACCAGGTGCAGTACAACTCGCTCCTGTCGCGCGAGCCCCACCGAATACGCGCCATCCTCCTGATGAGCCTCGCCCCGGTGCTCACCGCCGCCCTGCTCGTCTATCTCGTGTGGCCCACCCACTGGGTGGAGCGCGAGGGCGGTCAGGAGTGGATGGTCGGGCTCGACGTCACGATGCTGATAGCCATCGGCCTCATCGAGCTGTTCATGGTCGTCAACGTCGCCTCCGTCGCCCACGCCACGCTGGTCGCCCGCGACCCCATCCCGGTCGTCCCCGAAGCCGGCACCCGCGTCGCCTTCCTCACGACGTACGTCCCGGGCAAGGAACCTCTGTCCATGGTTCGCGCCACCCTTGAAGGCGCGGTCAACGTCACCCACACCGGGCCGGGCAGCGTCCTTGATGTATGGCTCCTCGACGAAGGCGATGACGAGCAAGCCAAGGCGCTCTGCGCCGAGTTGGGCGTACGGCACTTCACCCGGCACGGTGTCCCGGAGTGGAACCGGCCCAAGGGTGTCCACAAGGCCCGTACGAAGCACGGGAATTACAACGCCTGGATCGCGATGCACGGCGGTGACTACGACTTCTTCGCCTCCGTCGACACCGACCACGTGCCGCTCCCCAACTTCCTCGAGCGGATGATGGGTTACTTCCGCGACCCGGACGTCGCCTTCGTCGTGGGACCGCAGGTGTACGGGAACTACCACAACCCCGTCACCAAGGCCGCCGAGTCGCAGCAGTTCCTCTTCCACGCGCTGATCCAGCGCGCCGGCAACCGCTACCGCGCCCCCATGTTCGTCGGCACCAACAACGTCGTACGGATCGCGGCCGTCAAGCAGATCGGCGGCCTGTACGACTCCATCACCGAGGACATGGCCACCGGCTTCGAACTCCACCGGCACCGCAACCCGGTGACCCGGACGCACTGGCGGTCCGTCTACACCCCGGACGTGCTCGCCGTGGGGGAGGGGCCGGCCTCCTGGACCGACTTCTTCACGCAGCAGATGCGGTGGTCGCGCGGCACGTACGAGACGCTGATCAAGCAGTACTGGAAGGCGCCGTTCACGATGCCTCCGGGGCGGCTGTTCTCGTACACGCTGATGCTCGTCTACTACCCGATGACGGCCGTCAACTGGCTGCTGGGCATCATGAGTTGCTTCCTGTTCCTGTGGTTCGGGGCCTCCGGTACGCAGGTCGCCGCGTCGGTGTGGCTGATGCTCTACAGCGATGCCGCGGCCCTTCAGATCGGGCTCTATCTGTGGAATCGGCGGCACAACGTCTCCCCGCATGAGCCCGAAGGGTCGGGTGGTCTCGCGGGCATGGCGATGTCGGCGCTCTCCGCGCCCATCTATCTGAAGTCCTTCGGTGAGGCGCTCATCCGGCGGCCCAGCCGGTTCGTCGTCACCCCCAAGGGCGGTGACGCCAGCCCGGACCGGGTGATGACCTTCCGCATTCATCTCTTCTGGGCGATCCTCCTGGGCACCTCGCTGGCCGCCTCGGTGATCCTCGACCACACCCACGCGGCCATGCGCACCTGGGCGGTCCTCGCCATGGTCATCTCCCTTGCGCCGCTGGGCGTTTGGGTCGGCTCGCTGCTCAAGGAGCGCCGGGAGCGGCGGTCGTTGCTCGGCGGCGCGCGCACCCTCGACACCGCCGAGCCCGCGCTCGCCACCACCGGGGCCGGTCCGTCCGTCTCCGGCACCACGACAGGGGGCAACTAGACCATGGCCTTCCAGCCTTCCCAGAGAACCAGGAAGACCGTCCTCGGCATCGGCGGCATCGCGGTCCTGGCCGGTCTCAACGCCCCGGCCGCCTTCGAGTTCGCGAGCGAGCAGTACCACGACTACAAGATCACGCGGCCCGAGTACATGGCCAAGTACGGCTCCTGGGACCAGATCGACATCCCGAAGGAGTACCGCACCAACGCCATCCACGCCTCGCTCCTGCACACCGGCAAGGTGCTGATCGTCGCCGGGTCGGGCAACGAGCAGAAGAAGTTCAACGCCGGGTCCTTCGACACCGTGCTGTGGGACCCGAAGGCCAACACCTTCAAGAAGATCCCGACCCCGGTCGACTTCTTCTGCGGCGGACACAGCCAACTCCCCAGCGGCAACCTGCTGGTGGCCGGTGGCACCGCCCGCTACGAACTCCTCGACGGCGAGGTCAAGCGGGCCGGCGGCGGTATGCGGGTCAAGAACGAGAACCCCAACAAGCCGATGTTCCTCAAGAAGGGCACCGTCTTCCGCTCCCCGGCCGGCGTCGACTACGTCACCAAGTTCGACGTCACCGTCCCCAAGGCCAAGCGCGATTTCAAGGTGACGTACAACGCCCGCGGGGTGATGCAGCCCTGGCAGACCAAGGTCACCGCGAGCGAGGTCCGCGTCTTCGTCGAGGCCACCGAGGCGGGCCCGATGTCGGTCACCGAGAAGCAGGCGCAGTACGACGTCGTCGGCCTCAAGGGCATCGACGCGAACAACACGTACGGCCTCTCCGAGAAGATCACCCTGGACAAGCAGGACTACCAAGGCATCCGCGCCGCCTACGAGTTCGACCCGAAGGCCGAGCGGTACATCGCCGTCGACCCGATGGACAAGGCGCGTTGGTACCCGACCCTCGTCGGCCTCGACGACGGCCGCGTGCTCGCCGTCTCCGGCCTCGACGACGTCGGTGTCATCGACCAGGGCGACAACGAGATCTACGACCCGAAGACCAAGAAGTGGACCCCGGGCCCCAAGCGTTACTTCCCCACCTACCCGGCCCTGTTCCTCACCAAGGGCGGCAAGCTCTTCTACCCGGCCTCCAACGCCGGTTACGGACCCGCCAACAAGGGCCGCGAGCCCGGACTTTGGGACCTGAAGACCAACAAGTTCACCACGGTCGCCGGCCTGCGGGACCCGGAAGAGACGGAGACCTCCTCCTCCCTCCTTCTCCCGCCCGCCCAGGACCAGAAGGTGATGATTCTCGGCGGCGGAGGCGTCGGCGAGTCCAAGAAGTCGACCCCGCGCACGGCAGTCGTCGACCTCAAGCAGGACAGCCCGGTCTTCAAGGACGGCCCCAACCTCCCCCAGGGCACGCGGTACTTGAACAGCGTGATCATGCCCGACGACTCGGTGTTCACCACCAATGGCTCCTCCGACTACCGCGGCCGCAGCGCCAGCAACATCTTCAAGGCGCAGTTCTACGACCCGAAGGGCAACGCCTTCCGCGAGGCGGCGGCACCCATGGTCGGCCGCAACTACCACTCCGAGGCACTGCTGTTGCCCGACGGCCGGGTTGTCACGTTCGGCTCCGACCCGCTCTTCGACGACCAGGCCAACACCAAACTGGGCCACTTCGAGCAGCGCATGGAGATCTTCACCCCGCCCGCGCTGCACAAGAACGGCGGCAACAGGCCCGTACTGCAGGACGGTCCGGAGACCCTCGACCGCCACCACCGCGCGACCTTCCGCACCGACCACCCCGACCGCGTCGTCAAGGCCCGCCTGATGCGCCCGAGTTCGGTCACCCACACGACGGACGTCGAGCAGCGCTCGATCGAGCTCGGCCTCGTCAAGGACGGCAAGTCGGTGACGGTGGACGTACCGAACGACCGGGCCCTGGTGCCGCCCGGCTGGTACATGCTCTTCGTGACGGA
The DNA here is from genome assembly GCF_000716435.1 of Streptomyces xylophagus. Lineage (GTDB taxonomy): Bacteria > Actinomycetota > Actinomycetes > Streptomycetales > Streptomycetaceae > Streptomyces > Streptomyces xylophagus. The sequence continues at coordinate 48,700 of NZ_JNWO01000024.1, read as the reverse complement.
CGCACAGGGCACGCCGTCGGAGGCCAAGTGGATCCAGGTGCAGTGAAGTTGGCCAACTGCTGCTCTACGCCTTGGAGTTGCGCGCCAGCTCCAAGGCGTACTCCGGCCACCACTGCCCGGCGTCCGGACCGCCCTCGCACGTTCCGTCCGAGGCCCCGGGCCGCTTGATCCACAGATAGGCGTCCAGGGCCTGCTCGCCGGTGTCGGTGGTCGGCCGTGTGCCCAGGCCCCGGCCCGGCGGATTGCACCAGGCGCCGGGCAGCGGTCCGTTGCCGTTGCGGCTGGTGTCGACGACGAAGTGCTTGCCGCCGAGGTCCCGCGACAGATGGACGCCGTACTTCTTCGTCACGGCGTCCGTCTGGAAGTTGGAGACGTTGAGGGAGAACCCGTCGGCCTCCTCGACCCCGGCCCGCTTCAACGGTTCGACGAGCTTCCAAGGGTCCTGGATCCAGGCCGGGTTGCCCGCGTCGAGATACACCTTCGTACCGGACTGCTGCTTCAGCCGGACGACCGCCTCGCTCAGCAACTGCTCCCGCTCGCCCTGGTACTCGCCGGGCGTGCACCCGTCCACCATGTGCGCGACGGCATCGGGCTCCAGCACGACCAGCGCCTCGGAGTCCCCCAGCGCCTCGGCGAACTTCCCGATCCACGCCCGGTAGGCGTCCGCGTCCGCCGCCCCGCCCGCCGAGTGCTGACCGCAGTCCCGGTGCGGGATGTCGTACGCCACGAAGAGCGCCGTCCGACCCTCCTGGCGCGCGGACGCGGTCGCCGCCCTGATCACCGGGCCGGGGTCGAGCTCTCCGGCCGGCCACAGCGCGGTCGGCTCGTCGGCGATCCGCTTGAGCAGCGTGGCGTCCTGCGTGCGCCCCTCCCGCTCCCACATCTGGATCTGCTCGGCCGCCGGGCTCGCCGGGTCGACCCAGAAGGACGTGGCACGTGCCGGGTCCTTGGACCGGGCACCGGCGACGGAGGCCTCGTCGACGTCGGACGCGGACGAACAGCCCGCCGCGAGCCCGAGCAGCGCGAGCGCCGCGAAGGTGTGGGTCAGCCGGGACATGCTGCTCCCTTGCGCGAGGGGACATTCAGTGACAATCAGTAAGTAATCCTGACACAAGGGAGTCGGCCCGCCCTGGCGCGACACCGGGCGCACGGGTACGGCACCGCAGGACCGAAAGGCGAGACGGGGCTGACCACGATGTGACCGGCCGGTAAGGTCTGGTGCCGTGCCGAAGCCCCTCAGTCTCCCTTTCGACCCCATCGCCCGTGCCGACGAACACTGGAAACAGCGCTGGGGAAACGTGCCGTCCATGGCCGCCATCACCTCGATCATGCGGGCACAGCAGATCCTGCTCGCCGAGGTCGACGCGGTCGTGAAGCCGTACGGACTGACCTTCGCGCGGTACGAGGCGCTGGTGCTGCTCACCTTCTCCAAGGCGGGCGAACTGCCGATGTCCAAGATCGGCGAGCGGCTCATGGTGCATCCCACGTCCGTCACGAACACCGTCGACCGGCTGGTCAGATCCGGTCTCGTCGACAAGCGCCCCAACCCCAACGACGGCCGCGGCACCCTCGCCTCCATCACCGACAAGGGCCGCGAGGTCTGCGACGCGGCGACCCGAGACCTCATGGAGATGGACTTCGGGCTGAGCGCCTACGACGCCGAGGAGTGCGCGGAGATCTTCGCGATGCTGCGCCCGCTCAGGGTCGCCGCGGCGGACTTCGACGAGGACTGACCCGGGGAAAGATCGCCCGGAACCGGTCGTTACGCTCGTCCTCATGAAAAAGAGCGTGCTGACCCGCTACCGCGTCATGGCCTACGTCACGGGTGTCCTGCTGGTCCTGCTGTGCCTCAGCATGATCGCCAAGTACCTGCTCAAGATCGACGGCGCCGGCAGCTTCACCGAGGTCGTCGCCATCGCGCACGGCTGGCTGTACGTCGTCTACCTGCTCTTCGCGTTCGACCTGGGTTCCAAGGCGAAGTGGCCGGTCGGCAAGCAGCTCTGGGTGCTCCTGGCCGGGACCATCCCGACGGCCGCCTTCTTCGTGGAGCGGAAGATCAGCCACGAGCTGGAGTCCAAGGTCGCCGAGCCCACTCCGGTCGCCGCGAAGGCGTAAGCCGCACCGCTCTCACCGCCGTACGGGTCGCGTGCGGCGGTCAGCCATCGACATTTACTAGGACGTCCTAGTAAATTCGAAGGTATGGACGCTGACGCCATCGCAGAGGGCCGCCGACGCTGGCAGGCCCGGTTCGACGCCGCACGCACGCGTGAGGCCGATTTCACCACGCTCTCCGGAGACCCGGTCGAGCCGGTGTACGGGCCTCGCCCCGGGGACAGGTACGACGGCTTCGAGCGGATCGGGTGGCCCGGCGAGTACCCCTACACGCGCGGGTTGTACGCCACGGGCTACCGAGGGCGGACGTGGACCATCCGGCAGTTCGCCGGGTTCGGCAACGCCGAGCAGACCAACGAGCGCTACAAGAAGATCCTCGCCAATGGGGGCGGGGGTCTGTCCGTGGCTTTCGACATGCCCACCCTCATGGGGCGGGACTCCGACGACCCCCGCTCGCTCGGCGAGGTCGGCCACTGCGGGGTCGCCATCGACTCCGCCGCCGACATGGAGGTCCTCTTCAAGGGCATCCCGCTCGGTGACGTCACGACGTCGATGACCATCAGCGGGCCCGCCGTGCCCGTCTTCTGCATGTATCTCGTCGCCGCCGAGCGGCAGGGGATCGACCCCGCCGTCCTCAACGGCACGCTCCAGACGGACATCTTCAAGGAGTACATCGCCCAGAAGGAGTGGCTCTTCCAGCCCGAGCCGCACCTGCGCCTCATCGGCGACCTCATGGAGTACTGCGCGACGGGCATCCCCGCCTACAAGCCGCTGTCCGTCTCCGGCTACCACATCCGCGAGGCCGGCTCCACGGCCGCGCAGGAGCTGGCGTACACGCTGGCCGACGGCTTCGGGTACGTCGAACTCGGCCTGTCCCGCGGTCTCGACGTGGACGTCTTCGCGCCCGGTCTGTCCTTCTTCTTCGACGCGCACGTCGACTTCTTCGAGGAGATCGCCAAGTTCCGCGCGGCGCGCCGCATTTGGGCCCGCTGGATGCGGGACGTCTACGGCGCGAAGTCCGAGAAGGCCCAGTGGCTGCGCTTCCACACCCAGACCGCCGGCGTCTCGCTGACCGCGCAGCAGCCGTACAACAACGTCGTCCGTACGGCAGTCGAGGCGCTCGCCGCAGTCCTCGGCGGGACCAACTCGCTGCACACCAACGCCCTGGACGAGACCCTCGCGCTGCCGAGTGAGCAGGCCGCGGAGATCGCGCTGCGGACGCAGCAGGTGCTGATGGAGGAGACCGGGGTCGCCAACGTGGCGGATCCGCTGGGCGGTTCGTGGTACGTCGAGCAGCTCACCGACCGGATCGAGGCGGACGCCGAGAAGATCTTCGAGCAGATCAGGGAGCGGGGGCTGCGCGCCCACCCCGACGGGCAGCACCCGATCGGGCCGATCACCTCCGGCATCCTGCGCGGGATCGAGGACGGCTGGTTCACCGGCGAGATCGCCGAGGCCGCCTTCCAGTACCAGCGGTCCGTGGAGAAGGGCGACAAGCGGGTCGTGGGTGTGAACGTTCACCACGGGTCCGTCACCGGGGACCTGGAGATCCTGCGGGTCAGCCACGAGGTGGAGCGGGACCAGATCCGGGAGTTGGGCACGCGGAAGAGCGGGCGCGACGAGACGGCCGTAGTGGCGGCCCTGGACGCGATGCTCGCGGCCGCGCGGGACGGGTCGAACATGATCGGGCCGATGCTGGACGCGGCGCGGGCGGAGGCGACACTGGGGGAGATCTGCGGGGTGCTGCGGGACGAGTGGGGGGTCTACACCGAGCCCGCCGGATTTTAGGCGGGGGGCGACTGCGCGGCGCTGAGTGAGGTCAGGCCGAGGAGCAGGACCTGGGTGAAGCTGCGGACCCAGTCCTCGTCGGCGGGTTCCGCGCTCACCAGGGTGCGGTGCACCACCGCGCCCGCCACCACGTCGAAGATCAGGTCGGCCGTGCGCGCGGCTTCCTCCGGGTCCGTCTCCGGGGGCAGTTCGCCGCGTGCCTGGGCGCGCGCCCTGCCCTCCACGACCAGGCACTTCTGCCGGTCGACGATCGACTCGCGGATACGGTCCCGCAGGGCGTCGTCGCGGACGGACTCGGCGACCACCGCCATCAGTCCGCTCTTGGCCTCCGGGCGGGCCAGGATCGCCGCGAACTGGAGGACCACGCCCTCGATGTCGGCGGCCAGGGTGCCCCGGTCGGGGAGGTGGAGTTCGTCGAAGAGTTCGGCGACCGCGTCGACGACGAGTTCGTTCTTGCCGGCCCAGCGGCGGTAGAGGGTCGTTTTCGCCACCCCCGCGCGCGTGGCCACGTCCCCCAACGTGAGCTTGGACCAGCCGAGTTCGACCAGGGCCTCCCGGGTGGCCGCGAGGATCGCGGTGTCCGCGGCGGTGCTGCGGGGGCGTCCTGCGACGCGGGGGACGGGAGTGCGGCTCTGCATCCCCTGACCATAACCGTCGGTTCCTGTGGTGCAGTGAGGGAGATCACCGGGTATCGGTATCCGCGAGGCACCCGGCACCATTACGCTACGACTCGTAGCGAAACCACGGGCGCGGGGTGGGGACCCGGCGCCGAACAGCGAGAAGCAGACCGGCTTTCACAACGCTTTTCATTCACACGCGCGGACGGGGGAGGATAGACGTATGCAGCCACGGAACATGTCCATGAGCGGAGTCGTCGACCTCGCCGCGGTGAAGGCGGCCCAGGAGGCCAAGGCCAAGGCGGAGCAGGCGCGCGCCGAAACCGCCAGGCAGGGCGGCGGGGGAGCCGTCTCGCCGGCCGATCTTGTGATCGACGTAGATGAGGCGGGGTTCGAGAGCGAGGTCCTGCAGCGGTCCACCGAGGTCCCGGTCGTCATCGACTTCTGGGCCGAGTGGTGCGAGCCGTGCAAGCAGCTGAGCCCGCTCCTGGAGCGGCTCGCGCTTGATTACAACGGGCGCTTCGTCCTTGCCAAGATCGACGTCGACGCCAATCAGATGCTGATGCAGCAGTTCGGGGTGCAGGGCATCCCGGCCGTCTTCGCGGTGGTCGCCGGCCAGGCGCTCCCGCTCTTCCAGGGGGCCGCGGGCGAGCAGCAGATCCGCCAGACCCTCGACCAGTTGATCCAGGTCGCCGAGGAGCGCTTCGGTCTCACCGGTCTCGAGGTCGACCCCGACGCCGCGCCGGGCGACCGGCCCGAGGTCGTCGCCGAGATGCCGGCGGGACCGTACGACGGGCTGCTCGAAGCTGCCGTGCAGGCCCTGGACGCGGGGGACTTCGGCGGGGCCGTGCAGGCGTACAAGAACGTGCTGAGCGACGACCCGGCCAACACGGAAGCCAAACTGGGGCTCGCCCAGGCCGAGTTGCTGCAGCGCGTCTCGACGCTCGACCCGCAGCAGGTGCGCACCGAGGCGGCCGAGAAGCCGGGTGACGTGCCGGCGCAGATCGCCGCCGCCGACCTGGACCTGGTGGGCGGACATGTCGAGGACGCGTTCAGCCGGCTGATCGACACCGTGCGGCGCACGGTGGGTGACGACCGGGATGCCGTACGGCTGCGGCTGCTGGAGCTGTTCGAGGTCGTCGGGGCCGATGACCCGAGGGTGACGGCGGCCCGGCGCGCGTTGGCGCGGGCGCTGTTCTGAGCGGGGTCCGGGGCCGGTTCTGACCAGTCGGTAAACCTCGGGACCTGTGTTGTCGGAGTGAAAGATTTGCCGACGGAGTGTCACTGCGGCCGCGCTTTACCAAATCTTGGTAATCGCGGCCGCTGTTACTTGGAGTAAGTCAGAGGCGTTGATCTGTCGGATTCCGTCCAAAGATCAAGCGTTTTGTCCTGGCCCACGATGACACCCAGCGTCGTCGACCGATACCGGCGGGTCGTTGTTCGGTTATCCGGCCGTTACTACCCAGTAACGAAGCCCCTTGTGCGGGCGGCGAGAATGCACCACGATCGGCGACGCTCGGTCCATTTCCGTACCCCGACAGCCGGTCGGGTCGACGGAGTTTCCTGGGTCCCCACCGAGTAGAGCCGGAGACAGTGGAGTCGGCTCTTGGGCAGGGGGGTCTTCGCCTGTGGCGGAGCCTGTCCAGCAAGGTTGTGCGTGATGTGCGTCAGGCGCGACCAGTGGTTGTCGCTCGGGGGTGATCGCCGGTGTTCGGTGCGCGGTTCGCGCCTCCGAGACGGGCGCTCCCCTTCCCGAGGACGTAGCACTTCTCCCATCCCTGCCCGGCTGAGCCGCCAACTGGGGGCAGTCAGGGCCAGGAGATGTACGTCCGAGAAGGAGGAAATATGGAGTCCCAGGTGCGTGGCGGGACCAGATGGAAGCGCTTCGCTGTGGTCATGGTGCCCAGCGTCGCCGCTACGGCGTGTATAGGTGTGGCCCTCGCGCAGGGTGCTCTCGCCGCGTCGTTCAGTGTTTCGGGTCAGTCGTTCAAGGTGTCGGCCGACCAGCTCGACGGCACGGGCTTCACGCAGTACGGAGCGCTTGACTCGGGTTACAACCTCGACGGCAGCAAGTCGCTTCACCCCGTCGCGGTCTCGGCGTTCAAGTCCGCGTCGATCACCAACATGTGCCAGTCGGTGGTCACCCCGAACATCCCGCTGCTCGGGTCCGTCAGCCTTGTGCTGAAGGCGGGCGGCAGCGGTACGCCGGTCCAGGCCGAGAACCTGTACATCGACGTCGAGGACCTCAGCGCCGACGCTGTGTTCCACAACATCGACATCGGTGTGGCGGCCGGAAACGCGACCAAGGGTCCGGGCATGAAGGGCGGCAGCGAGGCTGCCAACCCGTACGGATTCGCGCAGCAGGCCGAGTCGGCCACGCTGACCAACGTGAAGCAGACGGCGTGGGCCACCACTGCCGGAACCTTCAAGCTCAGCGGGCTGCAGATGTCGGTCAAGGCCGGCACCCACGAGTGCTACTAGGCACTTGACGGCGGGCGGGGGAGCCGGTGGCGCCCCCGCCCGTCCACCTTCCACCAGCGCCTTCATGCGAGGTGCACCTCTCCACCACAGCAACGCCGTACCAGGGAGCTGTTTTCCATGAGCGCCGAGACTCCTGCCGCACCCGGCCAGTTCGCCCGCCGGAGGCTGCAGTTCCGTGCCTGGCGTGGCACGAGGCCGTTCTGGGCCGGTCTGTTCGTCATGCTCGGCGGACTCCCGATCGCCTACTTCCCGTACGCACATCTCCAGGTGGGTCATCTGACGCTGGCGATGGCCACCACCGCGGGCGCCGGGTCCCTGATCATCGGCGTGCTGCTTGTCGTCCTGGGCTTCAGCCTCTGGTTCCAGAAGCACGTGCGCACCTTCGCGGGTGTCGCGGCGATTCTGCTGGCGCTGGTGTCCATCCCCGTGTCCAACCTCGGCGGCTTCCTGATCGGCTTCCTCCTCGCCATGGTCGGCGGGGCGCTGGCCGTGTCGTGGGCGCCGGGCGCACCGCCGGAGCCGCAGGCGGTACAGGAGGACACACAGGGAGAGGGCGGCGCACCCGCCGGGGCCGCTCCGTACGAGGCGGCTCCTCACGAGTCCGCGGCGTACTACGAAGCCGCGCCTCATGAGTCCGCGCCGAACGTGCCGGCCGACGAGGCGGGCGAGCCGAACGATCTGTCAGGAACGAGCCCGGTGAGCAACGGGGCGAACGGGAGGCACAGTGCCGGCTGACGAGGTGACCCACGGGACTGATGTGGACGAGTCCCGTGTGAGAACCGGGCCGCGGCATGCGGCACCCAAGAAGCCGCTGTTCACCAGGCTCCACATGCCCGCCGGCAAGGCGATAGCCACGGTGGCGATGCCGACCGCCGTGATCATGGGGTTCGGTTTCACGTCCTCGCTCGCCCTCGCCGACAACGGTGCGACGACCTCGCCGTCGTCGAAGAGCCTGACGGCCGACGAGTACAAGGACTGCGTCGCGGCCCTCGCCGAATCGACGTCGAGCGCCTCGGCCACGCCGTCCGCGTCGGCGTCCGCGAGCGAGTCCGCCGACTCGTCCAAGGACGACGCGACACCGTCGGCCACGGCGACGGAATCCAGCTCGACGGACTCGGGCAAGACCTCTTCGTCGGATTCAGGTTCCGACGACACGGCCACGCCCACGCCGTCCGCCTCGGCGAGCAAGTCGACGGACACGAGCGGTTCGTCGAGCAGCACCGCCACCGCGACGCCCTCGGCGTCCGAGAGTTCATCGAGCGGCGGCAGCCTGCTGGACACCATCGGCGACGCCATCACCGGCATCCTCACCGGCGGTTCGTCGAGCTCCGACTCCACGGCGAGCGCCACCCCGACGCCGACCGCGTCCGCGTCTGCCTCGGCGACCGCCGGTGACGACTCCTCCAGCGGGTCCGACACCGCCACGGACACGACCAAGAAGGCCACCGACACGGTCAGCAAGACCGTGAAGGACACGACGGACACCGCGACGAAGGCGGCCGAGGACACCACCAAGGCGGCCGAGGACACGGCCACCGCCACGGCCACCGCGAGCCCGTCCGCGAGCGCGAGCACCGACACCTCGGACTGCCCGGTCGCCACGGACGACCTGAGCGGCGTCGACAACAAGGTCCTGCTGCCCGACGACCCCTGGTACCTGAACGCCAGTTCGCTGCTGCTCAAGGGCGCGGACTACCAGGGCATCGTCGAGGTGAAGACCGCCAACGGCACGGTCAAGAAGGTGCTGAAGTACGTCATCTCCGGCGGGACCGACATCGGCGACCTGCACCAGACGGTCGACGACAAGCAGTCCGGCAAGACGTACCACGTGCAGGCGGCCAAGGGCTCGACGTCCACGATCCGCGACGGCGACACGGTGATGTACACGGAGTCCATCTCGGGCAACCTGTTCGGACTGATCCCGATCACGTTCACCCCGGACAACCCGCCGCCGCTGAACATCCCGCTGATCTACTTCACCAACGTGAAGGTGGTCCAGGCCGGCCAGTTCGGCGGCACGCTGACCGTCCCCGGGCTGCACAGCTACCAGAACTGAGCGCCCGCACAAGCCCGTTCGGGAGCCGCGCACAAACTGAGGGCGCCCCCTTTCCCAGGGGGCGCCCTCAGCGCCGTACAAGAGCCTTCAGCGGTACGTCAGTTGCCCTCGCCGCCGCCGAGGTGGTGGACGCGGAGCATGTTGGTGGTGCCCGCGACGCCGGGGGGCGAGCCGGCGGTGATGATGACGGTCTCGCCCGGGTTGAAGCGGTTGATCTTGGCGATCTCGCCGTCGACCATGTCGACCATCTCGTCCGTGCTGTTGACGAACGGCACCACGTGCGACTCCACGCCCCAGCTGAGCGTGAGCTGGTTGCGGGTGCCCTCGTCGGTGGTGAAGGCGACGATCGGCTGCGCGGCGCGGTAGCGGGACAGCCGGCGGGCGGTGTCACCGGACTGCGTGAACGCCACCAGGGCCCGGCCGCCGAGGAAGTCGGCGATCTCGCACGCGGCACGCGCGATCGAACCACCCTGCGTACGCGGCTTCTTGCCCGGCACGAGCGGCTGCAGGCCCTTGCTGAGCAGCTCCTCCTCGGCCGCCTGGACGATCTTCGACATCGTCTGCACGGTCTCGATCGGGTAGGCGCCCACCGAGGACTCGGCGGACAGCATGACCGCGTCCGCACCGTCCAGGATCGCGTTGGCCACGTCGGAGGCCTCGGCGCGCGTGGGGCGGGAGTTGGTGATCATCGACTCCATCATCTGGGTCGCCACGATCACCGGCTTGGCGTTCCGCCGGCACAGCTCCACCAGGCGCTTCTGCACCATCGGGACCTTCTCCAGCGGGTACTCCACGGCGAGGTCGCCGCGGGCCACCATCACCGCGTCGAAGGCCGTGACCACGGCCTCCATGTTCGCGACCGCCTGCGGCTTCTCCACCTTGGCGATGACGGGGACCCGGCGGCCCTCCTCGTCCATCACCTTGTGGACGTCGTACACGTCGCTCGCGTCGCGCACGAAGGACAGGGCGACCATGTCGCAGCCCATCCGCAGCGCGAAGCGCAGGTCCTCGACGTCCTTCTCGGACAGCGCCGGCACGTTCACGGCCGCGCCGGGCAGGTTGATGCCCTTGTGGTCGGAGATGACGCCGCCCTCGATGACGATCGTCTTCACCCGCGGGCCCTCGACGCTCAGGACCTTCAGCTCGACGTTGCCGTCGTTGATCAGGATCTGGTCACCGCGGGAGACGTCACCGGGCAGGCCCTTGTACGTCGTCCCGCAGATGGTCTTGTCGCCCGGGACGTCCTCGGTGGTGATGGTGAACTCGTCACCGCGCACCAGCTCGACGGGACCCTCGGCGAAGGTCTCCAGGCGGATCTTCGGGCCCTGCAGGTCGGCGAGGACGCCGATGGCACGGCCGGTCTCCTTGGCCGCGGCACGGACGCGGTCGTACCGCCCCTGGTGCTCGGCGTGGGTGCCATGGCTGAAATTGAAGCGGGCCACATTCATGCCGGCCTCGATCAGCGACACGAGTTGTTCGTGGGAGTCGACCGCGGGGCCGAGAGTACAGACGATTTTCGAACGGCGCATGGGACGATCCTATCGGTTTGTTTCGCTACGGAATATTCCGTCTGGCGGAAGATACAAATGGGCGGGCATGCGCTCAGGCGTTGTAATTTCCGACCAGTGCATAGGTCTGTGTGGCGATCTCCAATTCCTCGTCCGTCGGCACCACCGCGACCGCGACCCGCCCGGACGCGGGCGAGATCAGCCGCGGCTCGTCACTCCGTACGGCGTTCAGCGCGCCGTCCACCTCGAGCCCCAGCAGCTCCAGGCCCGCGACGGCAGCCTCCCGTACGGCGCTCGCGTTCTCCCCGACTCCCGCCGTGAAGGCGACCGCGTCCACCCGGCCGAGTACCGCGCAGTAGGCACCGATGTACTTCTTCAAACGGTGAATGTAGATGTCGAAGGCCAGTTCCGCCTGTTCGTCACCCTCGTCGATCCGGCGCCGGATCTCGCGCATGTCGTTGTCCCCGCACAACCCGATCAGACCGCTCTTCTTGTTGAGAAGAGTGTCGATCTCATCGGTGGACATTTCGCCAACACGCATCAAATGGAAGATGACAGCCGGATCCAGGTCTCCCGACCGCGTCCCCATCACCAGCCCCTCCAACGGCGTCAGCCCCATGGACGTGTCCACACACCGGCCACCTCGTACGGCGGAGGCGGACGCCCCGTTCCCGAGATGCAGCACGATCACGTTGACGTCCTCGGGCGCCTTGCCGAGCAGCTTCGCCGTCGCCCGCGACACATACGCGTGCGAGGTCCCGTGGAACCCGTACCGCCGGATCCGGTACGCGTCGGCGGTCGCCACGTCGATCGCGTACCGCGCGGCCGACTCCGGCATCGTCGTGTGGAACGCGGTGTCGAACACGGCCACCTGCGGCAGGTCGGGCCGCAGCGCCATCGCGGTCCGGATCCCGACGAGGTTCGCCGGATTGTGCAACGGCGCGACGGGGATCAGCCGCTCGATCTCGGCGAGCACGGCGTCGTCGATGACGGTGGGCGCGGTGAAGGTCTGCCCACCGTGCACGACCCGATGCCCGATCGCGGCCAACTCGGGCGAATCCAGGCCGAGTCCGTCCTTCGTCAATTCTTCCGCTACGGCCTTCAGGGCGGCCTCGTGATCGAGGATCGGGCCGGTGAACTCCCGTACGGCGCCGGTCGTGACGCAGGTGTGCTTGAGCCGGGAGGTCTCCTCGCCGATGCGCTCGACGAGCCCCAGGGCCAGCCGTTCGTCGCCGCGCATGTCGAGCAGCTGGTACTTCACCGACGATGAGCCGGAGTTGAGAACGAGGACGCGGGTGGGACTCACTGGGCGGTTGCCTTCTCGATCGGGTTCTGGGCCTGGTTCTTGGGGTTCTGCGCCTGGATCGCCGTGATCGCGACCGTGTTGACGATGTCCGAGACGAGGGCGCCCCGGGAGAGGTCGTTGACCGGCTTGCGCAGTCCCTGCAGTACCGGCCCGACCGCGATCGCGCCGGCCGAACGCTGCACGGCCTTGTAGGTGTTGTTGCCGGTGTTGAGGTCCGGGAAGATCAACACGCTTGCCTGACCGGCGACTTCGGACTCGGGCAACTTGGTGGCGGCGACGGTGGGTTCGACGGCGGCGTCGTACTGGATGGGCCCCTCGATCCGCAGATCGGCCCGCCGCAGCCGGACCAGTTCGGTCGCCTCGCGCACCTTGTCGACGTCGATGCCCGAGCCGGACGTACCGGTGGAGTACGAGAGCATCGCGATGCGCGCCGCGACGCCGAACTGCTCGGCGGTGGCGGCCGATTGGATGGCGATGTCGGCCAACTGCTCGGCGTTCGGGTCGGGGTTGACGGCGCAGTCGCCGTAGACGAGGACCTTGTCGGCGAGGCACATGAAGAAGACGGACGAGACGATGTCGGCGTCCGGCTTGGTCTTGATGATCTCGAAGGCGGGGCGGATGGTGGCGGCCGTGGAGTGCACGGCGCCCGAGACCATGCCGTCGGCGAGGCCCTCCTGCACCATCAGGGTGCCGAAGTAGTTCACGTCGGCGACGACGTCGTAGGCCAGCTCGACGGTCACGCCCTTGTGGGCGCGCAGCTCGGCGTACTTCTCGGCGAAGCGGTCGCGCAGTCCGGAGATGTGCGGGTCGATCAGCTGGGCGGCGCTGAGGTCGATGCCGAGGTCGGCGGCCCGCTTGCGGATCTGGTCCTCGGGGCCGAGCAGGGTCAGCTCGCAGACGCCCCGGCGCAGCAGCACCTCGGCGGCGTGCAGGACGCGCGGCTCGGTGCCCTCGGGGAGGACGATCCGGCGCTTGTCGGAGCGGGCCCGCTCCAGGAGCGTGTGCTCGAACATCATCGGGGTGAGGCGGTTGCTGCTGGGCGCCGAGACCCGCCTGAGCAGGTCGCTCGTGTCGACGTACCGCTCGAAGAGGCCGAGCGCGGTCTCCGCCTTGCGCGGGGTGGCCGCGTTCAACTTCCCCTCCAGGGAGAAGAGTTCGGCGGCGGTGGGGAAGGAGGTCCCGGCCACCGAGACCACCGGGGTGCCCGGCGCGAGGCGGGCGGCGAGGGTGAGGATCGTGTCGGTCGGCACCTCGTTCAGGGTGAGCAGCACGCCGGCTATCGGCGGGGTGCCGGCGCTGTGCGCGGCGAGCGCGCCGATGACGAGGTCGGCGCGGTCGCCCGGGGTGACGACGAGACAGCCGGGGGTCAGCGCGTTCAGGAAGTTGGGCAGCATCGCCCCGCCGAACACGAAGTCCAGCGCGTCCCGGGCGAGCCCCGACTCGTCCCCGAGCAGCACCCGGCCGCCGAGGGCGTGGGTGATCTGCGCGACGGTCGGCGCGGAGAGCGCGGGCTCGTCCGGTACGACGTAACAGGGCACCGGCAGCCGGGTGGTGAGTCGTTGGGCGATCTCCTCCCGGTCCTCGGGGGCGACCCGGTTGGTGACCATGGCGAGGACGTCGCAGCCGAGGCCGTCGTACGCGCGATACGCGTTCCGGGTCTCCGCGAGCACCGACTCGGCGGTCTGCTTGCGTCCGCCGACGACGGGGATCACGGACGCGCCGAACTCGTTCGCGAGGCGGGCGTTGAGGGCCAGCTCGTCCGGGAACTGGGTGTCCGCGAAGTCGGTCCCGAGGACCAGGACGACGTCGTAGTCGCGGGCGACGAGATGGAACCGGTCGACAAGAGTCGACACCAGCTCATCCGTCCCCTGCTCGGCCTGGAGGGCGGAGGCCTCGTGGTAGTCCATGCCGTAGACGGTCGCCGGGTCCTGGGACAGCCGATAGCGCGCACGCAGCAGCTCGAAGAGGCGGTCGGGACCGTCGTGGACGAGGGGACGGAACACCCCCACCCGGTCGACCTGCCGGGTCAGGAGTTCCATGACCCCCAGCTCGACGACCTGACGGCCGTCGCCGCGGTCGATCCCGGTCACGTACACGCTGCGGGTCACGCGTGCTACCTCGCTTCGTTTCGGTGGTCATAAAAATCGCCCACCGGGGTGAGCAGAACCCTCTTGACAATACCTCTGGGGGTGGTTAAGGCGCCCGCCGGTCCGACGGGAGCGGCACCGCCCTGGGGGACGTGAAACAATCGGAGCCGGCTCACCGGTCTCAACAGCGAGCAGGAGACACAGCACGATGCGCATCGGAGTTCTCACCGCAGGCGGCGACTGCCCCGGCCTGAACGCCGTGATCCGATCGGTCGTGCACCGAGCGGTCGACAACTACGGCGACGAGGTCATCGGCTTCGAGGACGGCTACGCGGGACTGCTCGACGGTCACTACCGCACCCTCGACCTCGACGCGGTCAGCGGCATCCTCGCCCGCGGCGGCACGATCCTGGGCTCCTCGCGACTGGAGCGGGACCGGCTGCGGCAGGCGTGCGAGGACGCGCTGGACATCGCGCGGGACTTCGGGATCGACGCGCTGATCCCGATCGGCGGCGAGGGCACGCTGACGGCGGCACGCATGCTGTCGGACGCCGGCCTGCCGGTGGTCGGGGTCCCCAAGACGATCGACAACGACATCTCGTCCACGGACCGCACCTTCGGCTTCGACACGGCGGTTGGGGTCGCGACGGAGGCGATGGACCGCCTCAAGACCACGGCGGAGTCCCACCAACGGGTGATGGTCGTCGAGGTCATGGGCCGGCACGCGGGCTGGATCGCGCTGGAGTCCGGCATGGCGGCGGGCGCGCACGGCATCTGCCTGCCGGAACGCCCCTTCGACCCGGCTGACTTGGTGAAGATGGTCGAGGAACGCTTCGCCCGCGGCAAGAAGTTCGCCGTCGTGTGCGTGGCGGAGGGCGCGCATCCCGCCGAGGGTTCCATGGACTACGGCAAGGGCGAGATCGACCAGTTCGGCCACGAGCGCTTCCAGGGCATCGGCACGGCGCTGGCCTACGAGTTGGAGCGCCGCCTCGGCAAGGAGGCCAAGCCGGTCATCCTCGGCCACATCCAGCGGGGTGGCGTACCCACCGCGTACGACCGGGTGTTGGCGACGCGGTTCGGCTGGCACGCGGTGGAGGCGGCACACCGGGGGGAGTTCGGGCGGATGACGGCGCTGCGGGGGACGGACGTGGTGATGGTGCCGTTGGCGGAGGCGGTCACCGAGTTGAAGACGGTGCCGAAGGACCGGATGGACGAGGCGGAGTCGGTCTTCTAGCCGGTTCTGGTACGTGATTTGTCAGTGCTGCGTGCTCAGTAGGTGCTCTTCTCGACCATGGACCAGAAGCGGTTGATGATCTGGTCGAGGAAGTCACGGCCGGCCTCGTTCGCGTCGACGGCCGAGTTGCCGCCGCCCCAGCTGAGCGTGGCGACCATCTGCGCCTGGTAGTCCTCGTGCAACTCCTGGAGGGCGTCCTCCAGGAGACGCCGGTCCAGCGGCACCATTTTGCCGATCGGCCGGACGTATCCCTGCCAGCGTGTGGTCATGGCGCTGCGCAGCAGTTCCGCGAGCTTGCTGTCGCGTCCGGTGACGCTGACGAAGTCGGGCAGCGAGAGGTCGAGGAGATCGGCGAGCGCGGAGGACTGACGCTCGGTGCCGCGCCACTCGTCGTGCTCCTCCATCCGCAGATACGCGAGGAGTTCGAGCCCGACGGCACGGGCGACGTCCTCCGGCGCGAGGCCATGCGCGAGGCGGTGCTCACGCAGCGTGCGTGGCTTGCCGATGAGTTCACCCGCCGAACACCACAACACGCCCGCGAGTGCCGTGAGTTCGGGGCTGGAGGGCGCGGTGAGCCCACGCTCCCAGGCGATGACCAGGTCAGGCGTCACATAAGACAGCCCGTAAGAGGCACGCATTCCGTACGCGACATGTTCGGGACCCATGTTGAGAGCGGTACGGAGCCGGCGGGCGGCGGGGGCGTTGAACGGCGGCGTGGGCGGCGTGGACTGGCTGGGTTGAACTGGGGGTCGGCGCACGGGCCACAAGCTAGGGGCGCCGGGGTGCGGTGACTACGGTCTGTTCGGCCAGGATTACGGATTGTAGGAACGTACGGATTCGGTCGAGCGGCGGAGATCGATTGCGGTCGGGGTGGGGGTGGGCGGTGACGCTGAGTGGCGGTTCGGGGGTGGTGGGTGGCGTCGAAGGAGCGGTGAATATGCCGATCTACCTTGCCATTCGTCGGAGCGGCGGGTTCCGAGGACTGTTCGATCGGCGTCGGGTGTGTGGGCGGGGGTCGAAGGGGAGTGCGTTTGTGGTGGGGGTGGTGGTCGGGTGTGTGGGGAAGTGGGGGGTGGCGCAAAGTCGCCGGTGGCCGGTCGCCGTTTGCAGGGCTCGCCGGTTGTTGTCTCCGTGCGCGCGGTGAACGGGGGTCCCACGAACGGACCTTGCTGCTACGACTTCTTCGCCGCCCGGGCCCGATGTGCCGCGACCGTCGTCCGGCTGGCGCAGGCGTTGGAGCAGAAGCGGCGGGTTCGGTTGCGTGACTGGTCCACGAAGTAGTTTTCGCATCCGATCGCGGCGCAGCGCCCGAGTGTCACCGCCGGATCGCCGGCCACGACCAGGGCGAGCTGGGCGGCGATCAGTTGGCCGGCCCAGCGCTGGGCCGGGGTGCCGTTGCGGCTGAAGTGGATGTGCCAGCCGCCGAGGTCGTCGTGGTCGGACAGGTGCATCTCCGGCGGATAGTCGCGGAGAAGGCGGTGCACGGCTTCGGGGACCGCGCCGTCGACCGACTGTGCCAGGGCCGTGCGTACGAGGTTCGGCAGGTCGCCGTAGTCGCCCTCCGGGGGTGGCGTGACCTCGTGCTCCGTGAAGAACTCCGCTACCAGTTCGCCGTGTTGGTCGAGTGTCCCGGTGTTGGCCAACTCGACGGCCAACCGCGTCACGTTCCCAATGTAGTCACCGTATTGCACTTGACCGCCTACATCGCCGCTTCCTAATGTAGGTGCCATGATAACTGATGACGCCTACATGGCTCGCAGTCTGCATCTGCTCGGGGAATGGGACGCCGCGCTCGCCGCCCTGGACCCGGACACCGACCCCGAACTGCGCGCGGAGATCGCCGTGGACCGCTGGTTCTTCCGGATCGAAGGGCATGACGAGGCCGAGAAGGCGGTCGCGGCGCTCGATCCCGCGTCGCCGACCCGGCACCTGCTCACGGGCCGACTGGCCTACAGTCGCCTGCTGTTCCGGCGCGACCCCCGCCCCGACGACCGCGCCGCGGCCGAGGCCGGCTACCGCGCGGCGGTCGAGAGCGGCGACGAGCGCGGTGATGAGAAGACGCGCGCCTGGGCCGAGTACCACTGGGCGGTCCTGCTGGACAACATCGACGAGGACGCGACCGGCGCCGTCCCGCGCTACGAGAGGGCCCTGGAGGTCGCGACGGCGTCCGGCGACGGCCTCTTCGAGTCCTACATCATCCGGCACCTCGCACCGCACAAGGAGCCCGCCGAGCGGCTGGCGATGCTGCGCCGCTCACTCCACCTGCGCGCCGCGCTCGGCGCCCGGCCCCAGACAATCGCCTCGCAGGCCCTCCTCGCCGACAACCTCGCCGAGGACGACCCCGAACGGGCGGAACTCATGCGGGTGTTCCGCCCCGGTGCGGAGGAACTGCGCATCGGCTGGCTGCTGTCGGAGGTCTGAGCCGTGGGCTGATTCGTGAGCTGATCCATGGGCTGGTGCGCCGAGCGGCCCGCGAGCCATGTCCGCGTCTTCCGTCCCTGCGCAGACCTTGTGTGGGGTGCGTGCGGCGGGCTTACCGTTGTACCGGGTCACGTGTGGCGGTCGGTGGCGCGGGGGACGGAACGGCGCGATGGTGAGTGCGTACGGCGGGGATCATCTCGACTTCAGGGGCGGGGAGTTCACGGGCCCGTTCACGGCGAAGGCGGAGTACCGGGAGCACGCGCCGGCGCCCAGCGCGCTGGACGCCCTTCCCGCGCGGGCCGTCGGGTTCGCCGGGCGGGGTGGTGAACTGCGGGAGTTGTCGCGGGCGTTGGACCCATCCGAGTCCGAGTCCGAGTTCGGGGGTGGGTCGGAGGCGGTGGTCGTCGCGGCCGTGTCCGGGCTCGGTGGGATCGGGAAGACCGCGCTGGCGGTGCAGGCCGGGCACGAGGCGTGCGGGCGGGGAAGGTTCCCGGGCGGGGTGCTCTTCGTGGACCTGCACGGCTATGACGAGGAACCGGTCACCGCAGGTCAGGCGTTGGAGGCACTGCTGCGGGCGCTGGGTACCGAGCCGGAACACATTCCGGCGGGGCTGGACGCGCGCGCCGCGCTCTACCGCTCGGCCCTCGCCGTCCGGGGCCGCGAACGGGGTGCCGTACTGATCCTCGCCGACAACGCGTCCTCGCCCGCTCAGGTACGGCCGTTGCTGCCCGGCGGTGGCGCGGGGCACCGGCTGCTGGTCACCTCCCGCGACCGACTGCCCCAACTGGGCGCCCGGTTACTGGCGTTAGACGAACTGACGCCGGAGGAGTCGTACGACCTCCTCGACCGCGCCCTGCGCATCGCCCACCCCGGCGACAGCCGCGTCACGGACGACCCGGAGGAGGCCGGACGACTCGCCGTCCGCTGCGGATACCTGCCGCTCGCCCTCCAGATCGTCGCCGCGCTGCTGGTCGTAGACCGGGACAAGCCTGTTGCCGAACTCACCGCCGAACTCGGCGCCTCCCGCGACCTGTTGGGCCACCTCGACGACGGCGAGCGCAGTGTGCGCGCGGCCTTCGACCTGTCGTACCGCCGCCTGTCGGCACAACAGGCGCAGCTGATACGGCTGTTGGCGTTGGCGCCGGGGCCGGAGGTGACCAGTGATGTGGTCGCCGTCCTGACCGGGGACGGGGACGAGGGCGAGGCGGATGCTTCGGCGGCTCGGACGTTGGAGGCACTGGCTCGTGCCCATCTGGTGCAGCGGGGCAGTGGGCGCCGGCGCTGGCGGATGCACGACCTGGTGCGGGCGTACGGGGTGAGTGTCGGTGCCGCGCATCCGGAACTGGTCGAGGAAGGGCAGCGGGCCAGGGAGCGGGTGCTCGGGTTCTACGGTCGCAGGGCGCGGGCGGCGCAGGAGAGTCTGATGTGGCGGCCGGGCGGTCCGGAGGTGGTGACAGGCGGGGAGCGGGCGGCTGTACTGGCGTGGTTCGACCGTGAGCGAGAAGGGCTGCTGGCCGCTGTCCAGTGGGTGCAGGAGCCGAGGTTCGCGGAACCGGCCGCCTCGTTGGCCGACCAGCTGCGGGAGTATCTCCAGGCCCGGAGGTACTTCGACGACTGGATCACCATGGCACGTACGGTTCAGCGGGCGGCTCGGCGGTCGGGGAATCGTCGGGACGAAGCCCGCGCATGGAACAGCCTTGGCTCTGCCGTGCGTCAGATGGGCAGAGGGGAGGAGTCCATTGAGGCCCACACTCGGGCCCGTGACCTCTTCAGGTCGAGCGAGGACTCCCACCAGGAGGCCATGGCGGCCAATGGCTTGGGCATCGCCCTTACAGAGGCCGGGCGGCTGGAGGAAGCGATTCAAGTCCACACGCGCAACCTCGATCTCTTCAGGGCCCTCGGTGACCGCTGGGGCGAGGGAGTTGCGTGGACCAACTTTGGAGGTGCTCTCCACGACGCCGGTCGAACCGAGGAGGCGATCGAGGCCCACACGCACGCCTGTGATCTGCTTCGGGAGGTCGGGGATCGGCTCACGGAAGCAGCCGCTGGGACCAACCTCGCCAGCGCCCTGCGCCAGAACGGGCGGTGGGACGAGGCGATCGAGATATTCCAGCGGACCCTGGCAGTCCATCGAGAGTTCGAGGACTGGTACGGGGAGGGGAACGCTCTCCACGACCTGGCCCGCGCGCATGAGGATGCCCATCGGCTTGTCGAAGCACGAGAGCACTGGCTGCGAGCGGAAGCCGCCTTCACCCGGGCCAACGCTCCCAACGAGGCTGCTGAGGCCCGCGCCGCCGCCGCGTCCCTCACCCCTTGATCGCCCCACCCAGCGCGAACCCTCCTCCCAACCGCCGGGAGATCAACACGTAGAGCAGGAACACCGGCGTCGAGTAGACGACAGGGCCACGTGCCAGGCGGTGCCGGGGAGTTGGCCGGTCTCGGCGCGCGTGCCCGGTGGGGTGTACCCGCTTCTTGATGGGCGGTGTGTAGGGCACCTCTTCACGGTACTGCCAAGTCGCCTGGCCAGAGCGGGTGTTGGGCGGGGACCGCGGGCGTACCGTGTTGGCACGCGATTCGGGGGCAGCGGCACGGGGACGGCACGATGGGTGAGCGGTACGAGCAGTACGGCGGGGATCACCAGGATTTCCGGGGCGGGGAGTTCAACGGGTCCTTCACCGCGAAGAAGGTGGAGTTCCACCAGCATGGGCCGGCGCCCACCGCGCTGGATGCCCTGCCTCCGAAGGTGGCCGGGTTCACCGGTCGTGGTGACCAACTCGGGGAGCTGCTCGGTGCGTTCGACCCGGCTGGGAGCGACGGAGCGCCGGGAGCCGTGCTGGTCGCCGCGGTGTCCGGGCTCGGGGGGATCGGCAAGACCGCGCTTGCGGTGGAGGCGGCGCATGAGGCCTACGACAAGGGGTGGTTCCCGGGTGGGGTGCTCTTCGTCAACTTGCATGGGTACGACGATGATCGCGTTACGGCGGAACAGGCGTTGGAGACTCTGCTGAGGGGGCTTGGGACGCCTCCGGAGCACATTCCGAACGGGGTTGATGCGCGGGCCGCGTTGTATCGCTCGGTGCTCGCGGCGCGGGAGCGGGAGCTGGGGACGGTGCTGGTCCTGGCCGACAACGCATCCTCGGCGGAACAGGTGAGTCCATTGCGTCCCGGGGGTGTGCGGCACCGGCTGCTTGCCACTTCGCGGAGCAAGTTGCCCCAACTGGGGGCGCGGCTGCTGCCGTTGGGGGAGTTGAGTCCGGAGGAGGCGTACGACCTTCTGGACCGGGCGTTGCGGATCGCCACTCCGGGTGATGCGCGGGTGGTGGATGAGAGTGAGGCGGCTGCCGAACTCGCCATGCTCTGCGGGCATCTGCCTCTGGCTCTTCAGATCGCCGGGGCCTTGCTCGTCCTCGACAGGGACAAGCCCGTGGCCGAACTCGTGGCGGAACTTGCCGAGTCCGGTGATCGACTCCTGCACCTCGACGACGGTGAGCGCAGCGTGCGGGCCGCCTTTGACTTGTCATACCGGCGTCTGCCAGCTGAACAGGCCCGGTTGCTACGGCTGTTGGCTCTGGCTCCGGGGCCCGAGGTGACGGACGATGTCGTCGCCGTGCTGGACGGGGCGGACGCTGCGCCGGTGCGTGTGCTCGATGCGTTGTCCCGGGCCCACCTTGTTGAGCGGGGGAGCGGGCGTGGGCGGTGGCGGTTGCATGACTTGGTGCGGGCGTTCGGGGTGGGTGTGGTCAAGGGGGATGTGGGGTTGCAGGAGGAGGGGGAGGCCGCTCGGGAGCGGGTGTTGGCGTTCTACTTCCGGTGGGCGGATGCGGCAGATGACCGGTTGCAGTGGCTGCCGGGGATGCCGGAGCCGGAGCGGTTTGTGGATCGGGCGGGGGCGTTGGCATGGCTGGATTCGGAGCGTGCTGGGTTGGTGGCGGTGGTGCAGTGGGCGCGGGAGGAGCGGTACGCCAACACGGCGATGCAGTTGTCCCAGTTCCTGGGGGAGTATTTGTACTGGCGGCGTTCTTTCGACGACTGGATCACGGTCTGCCGTGTCGCGTGGGAGGCCGCCCACCGCGCCGGTAACCGGGTGCGGGAGGCCATCGCGTGGGACAGCTTCGGCATCGCTCTGCAGGAGACGGGCCGGGCGGAGGAGGCGATCGACGCGCACACCCGCGCCCGCGACCTGTACCAGGCTGTCGGGGACCGCCCCCACGAGGCCAACGCGTGGAACAACCTCGGTGGCGCCCTGCGGGAGGTGGGCCGGGCGGAGGAGGCGATCGACGCACACACCCGCGCCCGCGACCTGTTTCAGGCTGTCGGGGACCGCTCCCGCGAGGCCAGAGCTTGGGACAGCCTCGGCTCCGCTCTGGGGGAGGCGGGCCGTGCGGGGGAGGCGGTCGGCGCCCATATTCGCGCCCGCGACCTGTTTCAGGCCGTCGGGGACCGCCGGGGTGAGGCCATCGCGTGGAATAACCTCGGTGCCACCCTGCGCGACACGGGCCATGTGGAGGAGGCGGTTGAGGCGTACGAGAAGGCTTTGGAGGGCTACCGGGCGTTCGAGGACTGGTACGGGGCGGGCCAGACCCTCTCCAACTTGGCTTTCGGCCACCGGTATGCCGCCCACGCCGCCGAAGCTCGCACCCACTACCTCCAATCCGCCGACGCCTACACCCGCGCCAATGCCCCCACCGAAGCAACCGAAGCCCGCACCTGGGCCGAAGAGATCACCCCTTAACCGCCCCACCCAAAGCAAACCCCCCACCCAACCGCCTCGCCACCAGCACATACAACAAAATCACCGGCGTCGAATAAACAACCGAGAACGCTGCCAGCTGCCCATACGCCACCATCCCCCGATTCCCGAAGAACTCATTGATGCTCACGCTCGCCGGCATCTGGTCCGGCGTAAGCAGCAGCATGAACGGGACGAAGAAGTTCCCCCACATCATCACGAACGAGAAGACGGTCACCACCGCGACCCCCGGCCCCATCAGCGGAAGAACGATCCGCACGAGTGACTGAAGCGACGACGCCCCGTCGGTCCACGCCGCCTCCTCCAACTCCTTCGGCACTCCGTCCATGAAGTTCTTCATCAGCCAAATAGCAAACGGCAGTTGAGACGCGGCGAAGAAGAAGATCGTGCCCTGCATGGTGTCGATGAGATTCACCTGCACGAACAACGCGTACACCGGCACCATGATCGCCGTGATCGGAAGGCTCGTCGCGAAGAGGATCGTCAGGAGGAAGGGGCGGTTCAGGCGGGATCGGAAGCGGGACAGCGGATACGCCGCCAGCGCCGAGCACACCACCGTCAGCAGCGTCCCGAAGCCGCACAGGATCAGGCTGTTGAGCAGGGGCGTGAAGGTGATGTCCGAGTTCAGGATCGCGTGGAAGTTGTCCAGGGTCAGGCCGTCGGGGGCCTTCACCTTGAGGTCCGCATGGGGGTCGAGGGACGACAGGACCACCCAGAGCAGCGGCAGCGCGAACGTCGCCGCGACCACCAACAGCCCCGCATCCGCCGCCAGGCGTCGGCTCTTGCGGCGGGAGGAGAGGGTGAGTGCCATGGGTCAGACCTCCGTTCGCAGCAGGCGCATGTAGATCACCGAGAAGAGCGAGCCGACCAGGAGCAGGAGCAGCGCGACCGCCGTGGCGTAGCCGATCATGCTGTTCTGGAAGGCCTGTTCGTACATGTAGAGGGGGAGGGTCTGGCTCTTGTTTCCCGGGCCGCCTCTCGTCATCACCCAGATCAGGCCGAAGACGGACAGGGTCTGCAGGGTGTTGAGCATCAGGTTCGTGCCGATCGAGCGGCGGATCATCGGCAGCGTGATGTGCCACATACGGCGCCAGCCGCTCGCACCGTCGACCTCCGCCGCTTCCGTGATCTCCTTGGGGATTTCGTTCAGGGCCGCTGAGTACACCAGCATCGAGAACGCCGTTCCCCGCCACACGTTCGCGAACGACACCGCCAGGATCGGAAGCGTGAACAGCCAGTTCTGGGAGGGGAGATGGAGCCAGTCCAGGATGGCGTTCAGGGTGCCCTCGCGGCGGAAGAAGGCGTAGAGGAGGAAGCCGGCCACCACCTCCGGCAGTACCCATGCCGTGATCACGATGCCGCCCGTGAGCGTGCGTACCGGTTTTGACGCGCGTTGCATCAGCGCGGCCAGAGCCAGGCCGATCGTGTTCTGACCGATCAGGGACGACAGGACCGTGAACACCAGTGTCAGCCATACGGCGTTCAGGAACTCCGAGTCCTTGAAGGCCGTGCGGAAATTGGCGAAGCCGACGAAGGAGGAGTGGGCCTGGCCGGTGAGCTGGAGGTCGGTGAAGGCGATGTAGGCGCAGTACGCGATCGGGCCGGCCAGGAAGAGGAGCAGGAGGATCAGAGCGGGGGAGAGGGGGAGGAGGCGCGTGAGGGTTCGGGTGAACAGACGTTTCTGGGTGGAGAGTTGGGGTGCCGGGGCCGTCGGGCCCGGGGGGACTTTCCTCACTCCCGGGCCAGTGTGCTGCGGTGCTGTGGTCATCGGCGGTCGCCGCCGCTCATTTCTCGGTGACCTGGTTGTCCGTGGCCGACTTGAGTTCGTCGTCGTACGAACTCGCCGCCTTGTCCACCGACATGTCGCCGGTCGTCACGCCCTCCATCGCCTCCTGGATGGCGGTGGACACCTTCGGGTACGCGGGGTAGGCGGGGCGGTAGTGCGTGCTCGCCACCAGGTCCGTGAAGAACTTGATGCCGGGCTGGGCGGTCGTGTAGGCGGGGTCGGCGGCGACGTCTTTCCGCACCGAGATACCGGAGTTGGCGATGTACCACTTCTCCGCGTTCGCCTTCGTCTGCATCGTCTTGATGAAGTCGAAGGCGAGGTCGGGGTTGCCGGCCTTGGAGGGGATCGCCCAGGTCCAGCCGCCGGACATGCTCACCTTGCCGGGGGCCTGACCCTGCTGAGTCGGCATGTACGCGAGCCCCAACTCCTGTGACCACTGCGGCCATTCATGACCGCTGCCCTTCAACCAGGCCTGCGGCAGCCACGATCCATCGAGCGCGATGCCGAGCTTGCCCTTGGGGAGGAGTTCACCTGCCACGTACGTCTGGATGTTGGGGTCGAGGGCGTCGGACACGTCCGGGCCGAGCTTCTCCTTGTAGACCGTGTGGACGAAGGAGAGTGCGTCCTTGAAACCCTGGCTGCCGGCGATCCACTTCTTCGACGACTTGTCGTAAAGGGGGTCCGTGGAGCCGTCGTTGGTGCCGTAGAGCAGCATCTCGAAGCCCTGCATCGTCGCGGCCTCGCCGGCCGGTTTGCCGGTGTAGACGTTGAGGGGGGTGACGTTCGGGACCTTCTGTTTGATCGTGCGGGCCGCGGCGAGGACGTCGTCCCACGTCTTCGGCTGCCAATTCGCGGGCAGGCCCGCCTTCTTGAAGATCCCCTTGTCGAACCAGAGGCCGCGGGTGTCCGTGCCGTCGGGGACGCCGTACGTCTTGCCGTCCTCGGCCTTGGCGGCGGACTTCGCCGTGTCGATGAACTGGTTCCAGTCCGGCCACTTGTCGAGGTAAGCGTCGAGGGGCTTGAGATACCCGGACGTGATGTCGCTGTTGATGAGGAATGTGTCCTCGTAGACCAGGTCCGGGGCCGTCTTCGGGGAGCGGAGCATCTGCTGGAGCTTGGTGTAGTACTCCGAGTCCGGGGCCTTGATCGGGACGAGCTCGACCTTCTTGCCGGGGTACTGCTTCTCGAACTGCTTCTTCATGTCGGCGAGGTAGGTGTCCATCACCTTGATGGAGTTGTCCGTCGACTGCTTGAAGGAGATCTTGACGGTGTCGGGGCTGCTGCCGGAGCCACTGCCGCAGGCGGTGAGGGTGGTTGCGGCGAGGGCTAGGGCTGAGATGGCTGCGAGCGTGACGGCGGCGGGGCGCACGGGCACGACCTCCTACGGCTCACTTCTTCGTGGCCTGGGCGGATGGCTGCCCGGTGAAGGTAAGTGGAGTGGTCTAGTCAGGTCAATGCGTCTGCGCGGGATTGGGCGAGAGCGGCTTTGTCAGGGGCGTTGGCTCGGGTGTAGGCGGCGGCGGACTTGAGGTAGGTGGTGCGGGCCTCGGCCGGGCGGCGGGCGGTCTTGTGGGCCAAGGCCAGGTTGTAGAGGGCCAACCCCTCGTTGTACCAGTCCTCCAGTTGCCCGCAGAGGTCGAGCGAGTTGCCGTACGCCTCGATGGCCTCCTCGATCCGCCCCACCGCCAGCAGGGCATTGCCGAGGTTGTTCCACGCCATGGCCGTGCCACGGTTGTCCCCGGTCTCCTGGTGCAGGTCGCCGGCGCGAGCATGAGCATGGATGGCCTCTTCCGTCCGGCCGGCCTCTCGCAGGGACACGCCGTAGTTGTCCCATGCCCTGGCTTCGCCGAGGCGGTCGCCGGTGGCCTGGTACAGGTCGCGGGCCCAGGTGTACGCGTCGATTGCCTCCTCCGAATTGTCCGCCTCGCGCAGGGCGTTGCCCAGGTTGATCCATGCCCCGGCCTCGCGATGGCGGTCTCCGGTGGCCCGGTACAGGTCGCGGGCGTGACTGTGCGCCTCGATCACTACCGTCGCCCGGCCCGCCTCCCTCAGTGCGAGGCCGAGTGTGTCCCACGCTATGGCCTCGCTCAACTCGTCCCCGGCCCGATGGGCGGCTTCTTGAGCGGTTCCCGCCACAGAGATCCAGTCGTCGAAGTACCGCCGCCAGTCGAGGTATTCGGCCAGGCACAGAGCCAGTTCCACCGCAGTGTCCGCGAACCGTTCCTCCCGTGCCCACCCCACCACCGCCACCAGAGCGGCCCGCTCCGCGTCCATCCATGCCAACGCCTGCCCGCGGTCGCCGAACCGCTCCGGCTCTGCTCTTCCCGGCAGCCAGCGCAACCTGTCATCGGCGGCATCCGCCCACCGGTGGTAGAACCTCATCATCCGCTCCCGCGCAGCGCCCCCCTCCTCGCTCAACTCCGCGTCCGCCGCCACGACCCGCGCCCCGAACGCCCGCACCAGATCATGCACCCGCCACCGCATCGCGGAAGCCCGCCCGTCCACGGTCCGCACCGGCGTGACGAGACACGCGGCGGCCAGGTCGTCCAGCAGAGACAGCACAGTCTCCACGGGGAGGTCGGCCAGTGCCGTGATCGCCTCCGTACCGGTCTCCGCCCCTGGAGCCAGGCACAGCAGACGCAGCAACCGGGCCCGGTCGGAGGCCAGTCGGCGGTACGACGTCTCCAGTACGGGACGCAGGACGAGCGACCGGCCGTCGACGTCCGAGCCGGGGCTGCCGTGGTCGAGAACCGCGGCCGCGTCTCCAGCCTGCCGGATCTCGGCCACCAGAGAGGCGATGTCCCGATGACGCCGGCGACGCAGCATGCCCGCGGCGATTTGCAGGGCCAGCGGCAAGTGACCGCAGAGTTCGGTCAGTTCACGCAGTGCGTGAGGTTCTCGCGCAGGCCGCTCGTCGCGTTCGTCGGTGAAGTGCAACGCGCGCTCCAGCAGCGCCGTGGCATCCGCTGGGGCAAGCGCTTCGAGGTCGATGAGCCGTACCGGGAGCGCGTCCGGCCGGTCCCTGGACGTGATGACCACCCGGTGAAGATCCGTTCCCGGCAGCAACGGCACGTACTGTGACGGGGCCGACGCGTTGTCGAGGATCAGCAGCATCCGCTCCTGCCGCTCGGCGAGAAGTGCGCGGTATGTGTCGTACTGCCGCTCCGTCGTCGGGGGCAGGTCCTGGCCCTGCAATCCCAGCGCGTCCAGGAGGGCCAGCACAGCCTGATCAGCAGTAACCGGATCGTCGTCATATCCCCGAAGGTCCACGAACAAGGTGCCACCGGGAAACCAACCCTGTGCCCGCGCCCGATGCGCCGCCTCCACTGCCAGCGCGGTCTTGCCGATGCCGCCCATGCCGGTGACGGCGAAGATGAGGAGCGGGAGGGTGGACGTGTCGTCCGTGGCGGGGGCCAAGTGGGGGAGCAGGCGGTCCAGTTCGGCCGAGCGCCCGGTGAAACCGAGCGGCCGTGGCGGCAGTGTCGCGCTCGCGCGAGGAACGGGCCCGTGAGTCGTACCCCTACCCTCGCCCGTCCACCCTCTTGCCGACGACCGGCCCGTGAAAGGTCCCGCCCCGGAAGTCGATGTGGTCTCCGCCGTACGTCGCTCCGTAGCCCCCTCGGTCGCCACCCCGATGGGGCTCCTCCTCGGAGCTGTCGGAACCCTCGCGCGGACGGTGCTTGCGGAGTAGCGCGACCGTCACCAACGCCGCCTGCTTGGCTGCCCGTTGCTGTGAACCCGAGGCGTCGGCGTTGCGCTTGTCGCCGTCGGCGCGGTCGCTGATGCCCCGGATGACCAGGGCGTTCAACTGGCCGCTCAGATGGGCCGCTTGGAGTGCCCCGAAGCCCTCCATCTCGATCGCGCCGGCGTCGTTGTAGTTGCTGCGGATGAACCGGGCGATCTCCGACTCGGCGTCCGCCAGGACCACATCGCCCGTCGCGATCGGCATGAAGTGTGCCCGTACGTCGGCCATGTCCCGTACCGCGGAACGGGCCGCCTGTTCGAGCGCGTGCGAACCCGGCAGGGCCTTAGGCCGGACCAGGAACCCCTGGGGTTCCTGCTTCCCGCCGTAGATCTCGTACACCTGCGTTCCTACGACAACGTCGCCGATCTCGACGTCGTCCTTCAGGCTGCCGGCGACACCGACGAACAACACGGCTTGTGGATGCAGCCAGTTGATGAGCTGGGTGGTGAGAGCAGCGGCCCGGTCGGCGCCTACGCCCAGCTCACTGATGGCGACTTGCCATGCGGTGTCGGCGAGTTGGCCTTGTTCGACTCGGGTTCCGTCGGTGTGGACGAGTTCCTGCCGGTCCTCGACGTACGCGCGGACAGCGGCGTATTCGAGAGGGAGTGCGGTCAGGACGAGGACGATGGGATGCGGCTCCGGCACACTCATAAGGTACTGCGGGGGAAGGGAATCGAGTGCCGGAACACGACGTAACGGTAGGGCAGCTGCTGCTCGCCGAGTACCAGAGCATCAAGGACGAGCAGAAGGCGCGGATCGGGTTCCGGGACAACCTGCTCTACGTCACGTTGGGCGTCGTGGCCGCCGTCATCGCCGCCGCCGCGCAGGCCAAGCAGGCGTCGATGCTGCTGGCGTTGCCGCCGGTGTGTGTCGTGCTCGGGTGGACCTATCTCATGAACGACCAGAAGATCTCGGCGATCGGTTCGTACGTGCGTGACGATCTGGGACCGCAGCTCGCCGCGCTTGCCCAACCGGGCGGCGGGTTCCAGGCGTTTGGGTGGGAGACCGCGCATCGGGGGGACAGGCGGCGAGGTTCGCGGAAGGCCGTTCAGATAGTGGTGGACCTGACGGCGTTCTGTGCGGTGCCACTGGCCGCGCTCGTCGTGTTCTGGGTGGACGGGCAGAGCGGGCTGCTCGTCGCCATCTCGCTGCTGGAGACGCTCGCCGTGGCGGGGCTGGCCTGGCAGGTCGTCTGGTATGCGAAGGCTACGTGAACTCCCGCCTGACGCCCTACCGTTGATGTATGGGTGGCGGGTCGCAAGGACCTGGTAGGGAACGGTGGGACTGGCAGATGGAAGCGCTGCTGGCGGCTCTGGCCGAGGGTGCGGGTGGGGACGGCGGACGCCGGGCGGTTGTGGAACTCGCTCGGGTGGTGGGGCTGGAGGCCGGGGCGTCCGCTCGGAAGATCGCCGAGGCGGCGAAGGATCCGGCGTGGCGGGATGCGGTGCGGGAGTGGGGCGAGGCCTTGGCCGGCCTGCTCGCCGCCGATCCGCAGGGTGCCGGTCTCGTCGCGCGGGCCATGGAGCGGTTTGAGCCAGGCAGGGAGACGTCCTCCTGGTACGACGGCGACCACACCGACTTCCGAGGCGGGGTCTTTCTGCGCGAGGTGGTGGGCGTACAGATCGTGATTCAGCAGGGTGGGGCTGCCGTACCCGAGGCGCTGGCCGGGCTGCCTCCGCGGCCGGGTGGATTCACCGGCCGGGAGGAGGAGACGGCGGCGTTGTTGGGGGCGTTGGACCCGGACCGGGCAGCGGAGTCGGATTCGCCGGCGGTTCTTGTCGCCGCAGTGTCGGGGCTCGGCGGGATCGGCAAGACCGCGCTCGCTGTCGAAACGGCGCATCTCGCCTGCGAGCGGGGTTGGTTCCCGGGCGGGGTGCTCTTCATCGACCTGCATGGGTACGACGAGGAGCCTGTCACCTCTGACCGGGCGCTCCAGGCACTGCTGCGCGCGCTCGGCACTCAGCCTGAGCACATCCCCGGTACGGCGGACGAGCGCGTGGCGCTGTACCGCTCGATGTTGGCGGGACGTGCGCGGGAGTGCGGTGCGGTGCTTGTCCTGGCCGACAACGCGTCGTCGCCGGATCAGGTACGGCCCTTGCTCCCGGGGGATGCCCGACACCATGTCCTGGTCACGTCCAGGGACCGGCTGCCTCAACTGGGAGCGCGGCTCGTTCCGTTGGCGCAGCTTACGCGGGAGGAAGCGTGCGAACTTCTTGACCGTGCCCTGCGGATTGCTGACCCGCATGACACGCGGGTCGTCGCCGACCTTGACGCTGCCGAGCAACTTGCGGCCCTCTGCGGGCATTTGCCGCTCGCCCTGCAGATCGCGGCTGCCCTGCTGGCGGAGGACCCGGGTATGCCGGTTGCCGAACTTGTGGTGGAGCTGACCGAGTCCCGCAATCGCCTCGACCACCTGGACGACGGCGAGCGCAATGTCCGTGCCGCCTTCGACCTCTCGTACCGCCGGCTGCCGCCGGAACAGGCTCGGCTGCTGCGCCTTCTTGCCCTGACGCCGGGACCTGAGGTGAGCGACGAGGTCGTCGCTGCAGTGGTCGGTGCGGAGGCACCTCCGGTGCGGGACCTGAAGGCCTTGGCCCGTGCACACCTTGTTGAGCGGGGCAGCGGGCGTGGATGGTGGCGGGTGCATGACCTGGTGCGCGCGTTCGGGGCGGCTGTGGTGGCGCGGGATGCTGGGTCGCAGAAGGAGGGCGAGGGAGCGAGGGAGCGGGTACTGGAGTTCTACTGCCAGTGGGCGGGTGAGGCTGATGACCGGTTGCGGTGGCTGCCGGGAAACCCGGAGCCGGAGCGATTCGCGGATCCTGGGCAGGCGTTGACGTGGTTGGACAGAGAGCGGGCCGGGCTGGTGGCGGCGGTGGGGTGGGTGCGGGAGGAGCGGTTCGCGGAGACCGCGGTGCTGCTGGCCCTGCATCTGGCGGAGTACCTGCACTGGCGGCGGTATGTCGACGACCTGATCGGCATCTCAGAGGCCGCGCGGGAGGCTGCCCACCGTACCGGGAACCGGCGGAGTGAGGCCATGGCGTGGGGCAACCTCGGGATGGCCCTGCTGGATGCGGGCCAGGCGGAGGAGGCGATCGAGGCGCACATGGGCGTCCGCGACCTGTTCCGGGCCGCCGGAGAACTCAAGGGTGAGGCCGCAGCGTGGGGCAGCCTCGGCAACGCCCTGCTGGCGGCGGAGCGGGTGAAGGAGGCGATTGAGGCGTACAGCCGGTGCCGGGACCTGTTTCGGGACTCGGAAGACCCGATCGGTGAGGGAATGGCGTGGGGCAGCCTGGGCAACGCCCTGAGCAGGGAGGGTCGGGTGGGGAAGGCGATCGAGGCCCACAACCGGGCCCGGGACGTGTTCCGGGCCGCTGGAGACCGTCGCGGCGAGGGCATGGCCTGGAACAACCTGGGCAATGTCCTGCGGAAGGCGGGTCTGGTGGATGAGGCGGTTGAGGCGTATGGAAAAGACCTGGAGATCTGCCGGGAGTTCGAGGACTGGTTCGGTGTGGGGGTGACTCTCAACAACCTGGCTCTGGCCCATGAGACTGCTCACGACCCCGTCCAGGCGTGTACCGCCTACCTTCTGGCCGCAGATGCCTTCACTCGTGTCCACGCCAGGGACCATGCCGCCGAAGCCCGCACCCGTGCCGCAGCCCTCGACGACCCCCCACTCACCCCTTGACCCACCGATACTGCAACTCAGGCCGCCCCACAGTCCCGTACTGCGGACTCCGCGCAGCCCTCCCCGCCTCCACCAGATGCTCCAGATACCGCCGAGCCGTGATCCGGGAAATTCCCACCGCCTCAGCCACCCCTGCCGCGGTAAGCCCGTCCCCGCAGTCCCGTAGAGCGACAGTCACCTTCTCCAACGTCGGCGCACTCAGCCCCTTCGGCAGCGCCGCGGGCGACGGCGCGCGCAAGGCGGCCAGCGCCCGGTCGACCTCGTCCTGGCCGCTCGCCTCGCCGGCCGCCGCGCGGAACTCGGCGTACCGCACCAGCCGGTCCCGCAGCGTGGCGAAGGTGAACGGCTTCAGGACGTATTGGACGACCCCCAGCGACACGCCCTCCCGCACCACGGCCAGATCCCGCGCCGACGTCACCGCGATGACGTCCGCGTGATACCCGGCCGCCCGCAACGACCGCGCGAGTTGCAGCCCGTGCGCGTCCGGCAGGTGCAGATCCAGCAACAGCAGATCCACCTGCGTGCGCTCCAGCGCCCGCCGCGCCTCCGCCCCCGTGTGCGCCTTGCCCACCGCCACGAACCCCGGCACCCGGCCCACGTACATCACGTGCGCGTCGGCGGCGACGGGATCGTCCTCCACGATGAGGACGCGGATCGGGTCGGCGGTCATGCGTCATCGCCAGTGGAAACGGCCGCACCAGTTACACCAGCCGCACCGGAGTCCTTGCCCCACAAAGGCAACCGCACCTCGAACACCGCCCCGCCCCCCTCCGCCTCAGCCACCGTCAACGTCCCCTCATGCCGGTTCACCGCCTGCCGGACCAACGCCAGCCCCAGCCCTCGCCCGCCCGGCCCCGCCGGCTTCGTCGAGAAGCCCCGCTGGAACACCGCCTCCGCGTGGGCCGGATCCACCCCCGCCCCCGTATCCGCCACCCGCAGCACCAACGCGGAGCCACTCGCCCCCGCGCCGCCCGCCGTGCGCGCCGTCACCGTGACCCGCGCCCGCAGGCTGCCCTGCGCCGCGTCCACCGCGTTGTCGATCAGGTTCCCGAGGATGGTCACCAAGTCCCGCGCGGGCAAGGAATCCGGCAGCAGGCCGTCGTCCAGGCCGCTGTCCTCGGACACCACCAACTCGACGCCCCGCTCGTTCGATTGGGCCGTCTTGCCCAGCAACAGGGCCGCCAGTACGGGCTCGTTGACCGCCGAGACGACCTGGTCGGTCAGGGTCTGGGCCAGCTCCAGTTCGGCCGTCGCGAAGTCCACCGCCTCCTCCGCCCGCCCCAGCTCGATCAGGGAGACGACCGTGTGGAGGCGGTTCGCCGCCTCGTGCGCCTGCGAGCGCAGCGCCTGCGTGAAGCCCCGCTCCGAGTCCAACTCGCCCATCAGAGACTGGAGTTCGGTGACGTCTCGCAACGTCACCACCGTTCCTCGGCGTTCGCCGCCCGACACCGGGGACGTGTTCACCACCAGCACTCGTGACGCCGTCAGATGTACCTCGTCCACCCGTTCCTCCGACGACAGCAGCGCCCCCGTCAGTGGTGCTGGCAGGCCTAGGTCGGCCACCGAGCGGCCCACCACGTCACCCGTCACTCCCAGCAGCTCGCGTCCGCCGTCGTTCATGAGTGCCACCCGGTACTGTCCGTCGAGCATCAGCAGCCCTTCCCGCACCGCGTGCAGCGCGGCCTGGTGGTAGTCGTGCATGTGGCTCAGCTCGGTCGCGTTCATGTTGTGGGTGTGGCGGCGGAGGCGGGCGTTGATGACATACGTCCCTACGGCACCCAGTGCCAGGGCGCCGGCCGCGACGCCGATCAGGGCCGTCACCTGGTCCTGCACCCGCTGGGTGATCGCCTCGACCCGGATGCCGGCGCTGACCAGGCCGATGATCCGGGTGTGCCCGGTGTCGTAGACGGGGGTGACCGCGCGGACGGACGCGCCGAGCGTACCGGTGTAGGTCTCGGTGAAGGACTCGCCCCTGAGGGCGGGCTCGATGTGGCCGAGGAACTTCTTGCCGATCTGGTTCCTGTCCGGGTGGGTCCAGCGGATGCCCTTCGGGTTCATGATCGTGACGAAGTCGACCTGGGTGTCCCGCTGGACGCGCAGGGAGTACGTCTCCAGGTGCGCGGTGGGGTCGGACGTACCGATCGCCGCGACCACCGACGGGGAGTCAGCGACCGAGCGGGCCACCGCCGTGGCCTGGCGGCCGGCCGCGTCCTCGGCCTGGCTGCGGTCGCTGACGTAGGTGAACAGCGCGTACCCGGCGACGACGACCGCTATCAGCACGGCCTGCATGCCGAAGAGCTGACCGGCGAGGCTGCGGGGGCGGGGGACGTGCGGGAAGCGCATGCCGTCAGTGTGCCTCTCAGACATGGCGTGAACTAAATGAACGGAAGGGTGACCGGCCTCACAAGCCGGGAGATAGTCACCGCAACCCCCTGGGAGCCCCATCTCCGGGATCTTCCCGGACGTGAGCCGCACTCGCAGCCCGGGTTCCGCCGGTCGTGAGCCGCACGCCGGATGATGCCGACGACGTCGTCAAGGAGGGCAGCCGTGGCCAGCACGCCCGCATCTGCCGCACCCGCAGCACCCGCCGCGAAGCGGGACCGCACCCACTACCTCTACATCGCGGTGATCATCGCGGTCGCCCTCGGTATCGCCGTCGGGTTCATCGCGCCGGACTTCGCCAAGGAGCTGAAGCCGCTCGGTACGGGCTTCGTCTCGCTGATCAAGATGATGATCTCGCCGATCATCTTCTGCACGATCGTGCTGGGCGTCGGCTCCGTACGGAAGGCCGCGCAGGTCGGCAAGGTCGGCGGACTCGCGCTCGGCTACTTCATCACGATGTCCTTCGTGGCGCTGGCCATCGGCCTGGTCGTCGGCAACATCATCCACCCGGGCAGCGGGATGCACCTGACCGAGGCCGTGAAGGGCGTCGGACACGAGCAGGCCAAGTCGGCCGCCGAGGGCCCGGTCGACTTCCTGCTCGGGATCATCCCGACCACCTTCGTGTCGTCCTTCACCGAGGGCCAGGTCCTCCAGACGCTGCTGATCGCGCTGCTCACCGGCTTCGCGCTGCAGGCCATGGGCCGGACCGGCGAGCCGGTGCTGCGCGGTGTCGAGTACATCCAGAAGCTGGTCTTCCGCATCCTCGGCATGATCATGTGGGCGGCGCCCGTCGGTGCCTTCGGCGCGATGGCCGCGGTGATCGGCGAGACCGGCATGGACGCGCTCAAGGCGCTCGGCACGATCATGCTCGGCTTCTACGTCACCTGTTTCCTGTTCATCGTGGTCGTGCTCGGCACGCTGACCAAGCTGGTCGCCAAGGTCAGCCTCTTCCAGCTGCTGAAGTACCTCGGCCGGGAGTTCCTGCTGATCGTCTCCACCTCCTCGTCCGAGTCCGCGCTGCCGCGGCTCATCGCGAAGATGGAGCACCTGGGTGTCAGCCGCCCGGTCGTCGGCATCACCGTGCCGACCGGTTACTCCTTCAACCTCGACGGCACGATGATCTACCTGACCATGGCCTCGCTGTTCATCGCCGACGCCATGGACCAGCCGATGAACATCGGCCAGCAGATCGGTCTGCTGCTCTTCATGATGGTCGCCTCCAAGGGCGCGGCCGGTGTCTCCGGCTCCGGTATCGCCGTACTGGCCAGTGGTCTGCAGTCGCACAAGCCCGCCCTGGTCGACGGCGTCGGCCTGATCATCGGCATCGACCGCTTCATGAGCGAGGCCCGCGCCGTCACCAACTTCGCCGGCAACGCCGTCGCCACGCTGCTCATCGGCACCTGGACCGGCGAGGTCGACAAGGAGCGGGTGAACCGGGTCCTCGCGGGTGAACTGCCCTTCGACGAGAAGACGTTGCTCGACGAGAAGGACGGCGACGAGCACCTCGACGGCGTGCCCGAGCAGGGCGGCGAGAAGGAACTCGCCAAGGCCTGAGCGCCCCCCCCCGAAGCGGGGCGGCCGGACCCACCTGAACAAGGTCCGGACGCCCCACGGACTCCGGGCGGCTGGGTGTCCCCCCGTCGCTCAGCCGCCCGGTCCACCTCGCGTCACCCGTCGGTCCGGCCCCTTGAGGCCGGCCGTCACGCGGATGCACTAGCGTGCCGTGCCGTGCCGGAATCCTCCGGCACGGCACGTTCGCGTTCGGTGGGAGTCACGGGGGCCATGGGCATGAAGATCGACTGGGACCGGCGGCACTGCGCACGGCACGGGCATGTGACCTACGCGCCCGACGAGACGGCGCTGCGGGAACGGCTGCGCGTCGAGACCAAGTTCGGTACGGCCTGGCGCTGTCTGCGCTGCGGCGACTTCGTGCTGGGCGATCCGCACGGTTCCGGACCCGCCGAGCACGCCCCGCTGGTACCGCGCGGGAAGGTGCTGCGGGATCTGTTCATCCTGCGGTTCCTGGCGATCGAGCGGGCCGTGCGCGGGGTGTTCATCGTGCTGGTCGCCGCCGCCGTGTGGAAGTTCAGCAACAGCCAGGACTCGGTGCGCAAGCTCTTCGACGACTACCTCAACGTCTTCCGGCCCGTCTTCAAGCACTTCCACTACGACCTCGACCACTCGCCGATCGTCGGCTCCATCCAGAAGACCTTCGGCTACAAGCACTCCACGCTGGTCCTGGTCGCCGTACTGCTGCTGGCGTACGCGCTGATCGAACTCGTCGAGGCCGGCGGCCTCTGGTACGCCAAGCGCTGGGCGGAGTATCTGACGGTGGTCGCCACCGCCGCGTTCCTGCCGCTGGAGATCTACGAACTCACCGAACACATCAGCTGGTTGAAGATCGCCACCCTCGTCCTCAACATCCTCGCCGTCCTCTACATCGCCCTCGCCAAGCGGCTGTTCGGCCTGCGCGGCGGGCGGAAGGCCTTCGACGAGGAACGCGAGAGCGCGTCCCTGCTGGAAGTGGAGACGTCCGCGGGCGTCATGGTCTGACACCCTGGTCCGACACATCGGGACTATGGAGGCGGACATGGATGAACCGGGCGGATTGGAGATCGTCAGCTCGGCGGAGTACGAGCGCAGGTTCGGCGCGGGACGTGAGCCCTCGCCCCTGTCGATGGAGCAGATCGGCATCCTGTTCCAGGAGTTCCTCACCGCGGTCGCCCGGCCCAGGTCCAAGGACCAGGACCCCGCTCGCAACCTCACCGGACGCCTCCGCGAACACCTCGGCACCGCCCCCGGCGACCGGCCCGTCGTCAAGGCCGCGTATCCGCCGTACGACCTCCCGAACGTGCATCTCGCGCTGGAGAGTTGGTTCGCCGGGGAAGGGCGTTCGTACGAACTGATCGGCATGCGCGGTGCGCAGAACCGGAGCGATCTCACCCTCGGCGACATCCTCGAAGCCGCCGACCGCCACGACCGGTTCACGATCGGCGCCGTCGACTACGCGCAGCTGCCGGTCTCGCCCGACGCCGAACTCGCCTGTGTCTCCTGCGGGTTCTACCTCGGCGCGGAGGGCGAGGACCGGTTCGCGGTGCTGCTGCGCGGCCCGGCCGACGAGTACGGGCGCGACAAGGTCGAGCTCGAAGTCCTCGCGCGGGACAAGGAGTTCGCGGACCGCCTGCTCGCCGAGATCGATGTCCTGGTCCGCGAGCACAACATCTTCCGCGGCCAGGTGCTCTCCTTCGAGGGCTCCGAGTTCGGCCACGGCCTCGGCCCGTTCCGCTTCCACCGCCGCCCCACTCTCACCCGCGACGACATCGTCCTCCCCGAGGGCCTCCTGGAACGCGTCGAACGCCAGGTCGTCGGCGTGGCCCGCCGCCGCGAACAACTCCGCGCCGCCGGCCAGCACTTGCGCCGCGGCCTCCTCCTCTACGGCCCGCCCGGCACCGGCAAGACCCACACGATCCGCTATCTCCTCTCCCACCTCCCGCAGTTCACGGTCGTCGTCCTCTCCGGCACGAGCATCGACGCCATCGGCCCCGCCTGTGCCCTGGCCCGGATGCTCCAGCCCGCGCTCGTCGTCCTGGAGGACTGCGACCTGATCGCCGAGGCCCGCGACCACGGCAGCGGCGAACAGCCCCTGCTCTTCCAGGTCCTCAACGAGATGGACGGCCTCGGCGACGACGCCGACGTGGCCTTCCTCCTCACCACCAACCGCGCCGACCTCCTCGAACCGGCCCTGATCCAGCGCCCCGGCCGCGTCGACCTCGCCGTGGAGATCCCCCTCCCGGACGCCGAGGGGCGCGGCCGTCTCCTGGATCTCTACGGCGCCGGGCTCGACCTTGGTGAGGAGGTCGCAGAGGAGGTGGTGTCACGGACGGAGGGGACGACGGCGTCCTTCACGAAGGAGCTGGTGCGGCGGGCTGTGCTGATCTCTGCCGAGAGGGAAGCGGTACGTACGGAACCCGGCGATCTTCGTGCGGCTCTTGATGAACTGCTGTCCGACCGGGATCAGTTGACGCGTCGGTTGTTGGGGGTTCGGGTGGGTGAGGGGGAGTTGGATAGCGAGGACCGTTGAGTTTTGGTGGAGCGGTCGTTCTTTGGCCGCGGGTCGGTGGGGGCTGGTCGCGCAGTTCCCCGCGCCCCTATCGGGGCCCGCTGTCCCGCCGCCTGCGGCAGCCATCGTCGTACGTCCCCGAAGGGGTAACCGAGCTTCTCCGCGCGGGAGTTGTCCATGCCATAGCCGCGCGTGAAGGAGAACGGGGAGGTCTCGCCCAACTCCACCGTGCGGAGGACCGTTCTGCCGGACGGGATGTGCGCGGCGATCGCCTCGCACAACTCCTCGGTGGTCAGCATGCCGTGGGAGGCCGCGTTGACCGGGCCGGTGAAGTTCTGGCCGACCGTCCAGAAGAGGAAGTCGGCGATCTCGTCCACGTGGATGTACGTCGCCGGGTGGTTATTGGCCGGTACGGCGATGGGCTCGCCCGCGCGGATACGGTCGGCGTAGTGCTGGAGGCGGCCGGTGAAGTCGTCGGCGCCGCCCAGGACATGGGCCACGCGGACCGCCACGTACGGCAACTCCGGTTCGGGCGCAGCGAAGACCGCCTCCGCCTGGCGCTTGCCCTCGCCATAGTGCGCGTCGAGGAACTCCGGCTCGTCCCAGGGGAGTTCGAGGTCGACGCGCACGCTGAGCGGATCGACGGCCGCCTCGCTCACCAGTGTTGGCGAGTCCTCGTACTCGTACACCTCGACGGTCGACGTCATCACATAGCGGCCGGTGCGGCCGGCGAAGACGCGGCGGGCGATCGCCGCCTGGCGCGGGGTGTAGCAGACCTGGTCGACGACGACGTCGAAGGTGCGCGGGCCGAGAGCGGCGCGCAGCGCGTCCTCGTCGTCGCGGTCGGCGATCAGGTGCACCACCCCGGCGGGCGGCGCCGACGAACCGCGGTTGAGGACCGTGACCCGGTCCCCGGCGGCCAGCAGCCGTGCGATCAGCCGCTTGCCGAAGTAGCGGTTGCCGCCGATGACCAGTACGTCCCGTGCCTTTTCCATGTCCATAATTCTTCGGGCGTATCCGCAGGATCTGAAGGGGGAGACATGGGAGTTCGGGCCGCAGCACCGAAAGAACCACGGCATCCACGAGCCGTCGCCGACGAAACACCGGTGGCCTTCGACGCACTGGACCGGCAGATCCTCCACCTCCTCCAGACCGACGGCCGGATCAAGCTCAGCGAGCTCGGGCGACAGGTCCGGCTGAGCCCGGCGGCGGTCACCGAGCGGGTCCGTCGGCTGGAGACCGCGGGCGTGATCAGCGGCTACGGCGCCCATGTCGTCCCCGGCCGGCTCGGCTACGGCATCCAGGCGTTCATCCGGGTCGACCCGCACGGCGGCTACACCCTGAAGCACCCCCGGACCCTGGAGCTGATCGAGCGGCCCGAGATCACCGAGGTGCACCATGTCGTCGGCGAGGACTGCTGGATCCTCAAGGTCGCCGTCAGGGACACCGTCCACCTGGAGGAGGTCCTCGAAGCGGTCTCCGCGCTCGGCCGGACCACGACGTCCATCGTGCTGACCTCGCCGGTGGAGCGGAAACCGCTGTTGCCCTGACGCCGACGTCAAGGATTACCGTCGTAGACATGCGAATCGGCGAGCTGGCCGCGCGGGCCGGGACCACGACGCGGGCGTTGCGGTACTACGAGTCACGGGGGCTGCTGCCCGCGCGGCGGGGCGGCAACGGGTACCGGACGTACGACGAGGGCGATCTGAAGCTGCTGCGGCAGATCAGGACGTTGCAGGACTTCGGGTTCGACCTGGAGGAGACGCGGCCCTTCGTGGAGTGTCTGCGGGCCGGGCACCCGGAGGGCGACTCGTGCCCGGCGTCGCTCGCGGTCTACCGGCGGAAGCTGGCCGAACTGGATTCCCTGATCGGGGAGTTGCAGGCGGTGCGGGCGGAGATCGGGGTGCGGCTGGCGACGGTCGAGGAGCCACCACCGTTGTGCGAACTGGGAGGGAACGAGCTGTGATCGATGTGACGCAGGTGATGGACGTGACCGACGAGAATTTCGCGGCGGAGGTTATCGGAGCGGAGTTGCCGGTGCTGGTCGAGTTCACGGCGGACTGGTGTCCTCCGTGCCGACAGATGGGGCCGGTGCTGCGTGCCCTTGCCGCCGAGGAGGCGGATCGGCTGAAAGTGGTGCAGTTGAACGTGGACCAGAATCCGGAGACCACGAACGCCTACAAGGTCCTCTCGATGCCCACGTTCATGGTCTTCCGGGGCGGTGAGCCGGTGAAGGCCATGGTGGGGGCCCGGCCCAAGCGCCGGCTGCTGGAGGAGCTCTCCGACGTGCTGTGAGCCCGCCCGATACGCAAAGAAATCCCCCGAGCAATTGCGCTCGGGGGATTTCTTTGCGTATATTCAATGGTTCGCGACTTCACGGGAATTGAGTCGCAAAGAGGCTCAGTGAGCACAGTATATATGTCCGGGAGTGGAATTGTCAAACAGCGATGAAATTCACGGTGAGCAGGAATTCATCGACGGTCTGTACGCACGCGTGGACGTGCTGCGCGGTGCCACCGAGGACTCCGTCACGGACGCGCTCGGGCAGAGCAACACGCCCCGGCAGGCGCGGCTGGAGCGGGACATCCTGGTCGCCGAGCGCTCGGCGCTGCTCGCCGCGCTGAACGCCGTGGACGGCTCGCTCTGCTTCGGCCGCATCGACCTGGCCTCCGGCGTCAGCCACCACATCGGCCGCATCGGCATCCGCTCCGACGACGCCGACCTCACGCCGATCCTGATCGACTGGCGCGCCGGCGTCGCCCGCCCCTTCTACCTGGCCACCGGCCACACCCCGATGGGGCTGCGCCGCCGCCGGCACCTCACCACCGACGGCCGTCAGGTCACCGCCCTGCACGACGAGATCCTCGACCTCGGCGATGTCACCCGCACCGGCCACGAGGACCCGAGCGGTGACGCCGTCCTGCTCGCGGCGCTCAACTCCGCGCGCACCGGCCGGATGAACGACATCGTGCAGACCATCCAGGCCGAACAGGACGAGATCATCCGGGCGCCCCACCGCGGAGTTCTCGTCGTCGAGGGCGGCCCCGGCACCGGCAAGACCGCCGTCGCGCTGCACCGGGCGGCGTACCTCCTGTACGAACACCGGGAGTTGCTCGCCAAGCGCGCCGTCCTCATCGTCGGCCCGAACCCCGCGTTCCTCGGCTACATCGGCGAGGTGCTGCCCTCCCTCGGCGAGACCGGCGTACTCCTCGCGACCGTCGGCGAGTTGTTCCCCGGGGTGAAGGCGACGGCCACCGACAGCCGGGCGGCGGCCGCTGTGAAGGGCCGCGCCGACATGGCCGACGTCCTCGCCGCCGTCGTACGCGACTGGCAGTCCCTGCCCGACCCCGTGATCGCGATCGAGCACGACCGCGAGATCCTCATGCTCGACGACGGCCTGGTACGGATGGCCCGCGACCGCACCCGCGAGGCCCGGCTCCCGCACAACGAGGCCCGCGAGCACTTCGAGGGCCACATCCTCAACACGCTCACGGAGATGGTCGCCGAACGCATCGGGACTGATCCGTTCGACGGCAGCAATTTGTTGGACCCGAGCGACATCACCCAGATCCGCGACGAACTCGCCGAGAACCCCGAAGTCTGGGCCGCCATCGAC
The DNA here is from genome assembly GCF_000716435.1 of Streptomyces xylophagus. Classification (GTDB taxonomy): domain Bacteria; phylum Actinomycetota; class Actinomycetes; order Streptomycetales; family Streptomycetaceae; genus Streptomyces; species Streptomyces xylophagus. The sequence continues at coordinate 7,069 of NZ_JNWO01000024.1, read as the reverse complement.
CAGTTGTGGCCGCGCCTGACCCCGCAGTACCTCGTCGCGGACTTCCTCGCCGACCCCGTGGGCTACGTCTCCGACGACGACGCGGACGCCATCCGCCGGCCGGTGACGCGCGAGTGGACCGTGTCGGACGTACCGCTGCTGGACGAGGCCGCGGAGCTCCTGGGGCGGGACGACCGGGTGCGGCGGGCCCGGGCCGAGCGTGAGCGGGAGGAGCAAGTGTCCTTCGCGCAGGGGGTGTTGGACGTGTCCTTCGCCTCCCGGACGTACGAGTTTGAGGACAAGGAGGAGGACGACCCCGAGGGGTCCGAGGTGCTGTCCGCGCACGACATCATCGACGCGGAGCGCTTCGCGGAGCGGCATGAGGAGGAGGATCACCGGAGTGCGGCCGAGCGCGCGGCGGCTGACCGGACCTGGGCGTTCGGGCACATCATCGTCGACGAGGCGCAGGAACTCTCGCCCATGGCCTGGCGGTTGCTGATGCGGCGGAGTCCTACGCGGTCGATGACGCTGGTCGGTGACCCGGCGCAGACCGCCGAGCCGGCGGGCGTCGGTTCCTGGGCGGAGATCCTCGCCCCCTATGTCGAGGACCGCTTCGACCACACCCGCCTCGGCGTCAACTACCGCACCCCTGCCGAGATCATGGACCTCGCGGCGGCTGTTGTCCGCGCCGAGAAGCCCGACTTCGAACCGCCGAGTTCGGTGCGGGCCACTGGCGTGCGGCCTTGGGTGCGGGCGACTGATGATCTGCCGGGTGCGGTGGCCAAGGCCGTGGGTGAACTTGCCCCTGCGGAGGGGCGGTTGGCTGTTATTGCGCCGCGTGACCTGCATCGTCGGTTGGCCGCGCGGCTGGATGGCGTGACGGCCGGTGCCGAGCCTGATCTGACGCAGAGCGTTGTTCTTCTCACCCCGCGGCAGGCCAAGGGGTTGGAGTTCGACTCAGTGTTGGTCGTCGAGCCGGGGCGGTACGGGACGAGTGATTTGTACGTGGCGTTGACTCGGGCGACTCAGCGGTTGGGGGTGCTGTACACGGGGGTGTTGCCGGTGAGCTTGGCCGGAGCGGGGGCGTTGTGATGCTGGGCGGTGTTGGTGTGGGCGGTGCTGGGGGCTGCGCCCCCAGACCCCCGCTTCGGCCCTGAAGGGGCCTCGTCCTCAAACGCCGGACGGGCTGACAGTGTCCGGTGTTGTGAAGTCGCGGCTGCTACGCCGGGCGCAGCCAGACCGTCGCCAAGGGCGGCAACGTCAGTTGGATGCTCGCCGGGCGGCCGTGCCACGGTTGGGGTTCGGGCTTGATGGGGTCGGGGTTGGTGACGTCGCTGCCGCCGTAGACCGCGGTGTCGGTGTTGAGGGTCTCATGCCAGGCGGGGATGTCGTCGGGGGTGCCGAGGCGGTAGTCGTGGCGGACCACGGGGGAGAAGTTGCTGACGGCGAGGAGGGGGGAGCCGTCGGTGTCGTAGCGGAGGAAGGCGAAGACGTTGTCCTCGGCGGCGTCGCCGGTGATCCACTGGAAGCCGGCGGGGGAGGTGTCGAGCTGCCAGAGGGCGGGGGTGTGGCGGTACACCGTGTTGAGGTCGCGGACGAGGTCGCGTACGCCCCGGTGGTCCGCCTCCGCGCCGTACGCCGGGTCCAGGAGCCACCAGTCCGGGCCGTGGGTTTCCGACCACTCCGCGCCCTGGGCGAACTCCTGGCCCATGAAGAGGAGTTGCTTGCCGGGGTGAGCCCACATGAAGGCGAGGTAGGCGCGGAGGTTGGCGCGTTGTTGCCACCAGTCGCCGGGCATCTTCGACACCAATGAGCGCTTGCCGTGGACTACTTCGTCGTGGGAGATCGGGAGGACGTAGTTCTCGCTGTAGGCGTAGACCATGGAGAACGTCATCTCGCCGTGGTGGTGCTTGCGGTGGACGGGCTCGTGCGACATGTAGTCGAGCGAGTCGTGCATCCAGCCCATGTTCCACTTCAACCCGAAGCCCAGGCCGCCGAATCCGCCGGGGCCGATGTGGTGCGTGGCACGTGTGACGCCGTCCCAGGCGGTGGACTCCTCGGCGATGGTCACGACACCGGGCACCCTGCGGTACACGGTCGCGTTCATCTCCTGGAGGAAGGCGACGGCGTCGAGGTTCTCCCGGCCGCCGTGCTCGTTCGGGGTCCACTGGCCCGGCTCGCGTGAGTAGTCGAGGTAGAGCATCGAGGCGACCGCGTCGACGCGCAGGCCGTCGATGTGGAACTCCTGGCACCAGTAGACGGCGTTCGCCACAAGGAAGTTGCGGACCTCGCGGCGGCCGAAGTCGAACTCCAGGGTGCCCCAGTCGGGGTGCGCGGCGCGGAGCGGGTCCGCGTGCTCGTACAGGGGGCGGCCGTCGAACTCGGCCAACGCCCAGTCGTCGCGCGGGAAGTGGGCCGGCACCCAGTCCATGAGGACGCCGATACCGGCCTGGTGCAGGGCGTCTACCAGGAACTTGAAGTCGTCAGGGGTGCCGAGGCGGGAGGTCGGCGCGTAGAAGCCGGTGACCTGGTAGCCCCACGAGCCGCCGAAGGGGTGCTCGGCGACCGGCATCATCTCGACGTGCGTGAAGCCCAGGTCCTTGACGTAGGCGGGGAGTTGTTCGGCCAGCTGACGGTACGTCAATCCCGGGCGCCAGGAGGCGAGGTGGATCTCGTAGACCGAGAACGCCGCTTCATGGGCCGGGACTTCGGCGCGCTGGGCGATCCATTCCGCGTCGCCCCACTCGTAGTGCGAGGCCGTCACGATCGACGAGGTGGCGGGCGGGACCTCGGTGTGGCGGGCCATCGGGTCGGCGCGCATCGTCTTCGAACCGTCGGGCCGGGTGATCTCGAACTTGTACAGCTCGCCCTCGCCGACACCCGGTACGAACAGTTCCCAGACACCGGTGGCGCCGAGCGAGCGCAGCGGGGCGCCCGTCCCGTCCCAGAAGTTGAAGGTACCGGCGAGGCGGACACCCTGGGCGTCCGGCGCCCACACGGTGAACCGGGTACCGGCGACCCCCTGATGCGTCATCGTCCGCGCCCCGAGCGCCTGCCACAACTCCTCGTGCCGGCCCTCACCGATCAGATACAGGTCCAGATCACCGAGCGCGGGCAGGAAGCGATACGGGTCCTCGACCTCCTGCACGGTGCCGTCGTAGGCCACGTCGAGCCGGTACTCCGGCACGCCCTGCAGGGGGAGCAGCCCCGAGAAGAACCCGTCCCCGTCGTCGTGCAACTCCGCCCTCAACTGCCCGGCCACGACGGTCACTCCGAGCGCGAACGGCCGCAACACCCGGAACGCGACCCCGCCGGGGACCGGATGGGCGCCGAGCACGGAGTGCGGGGCGTGATGGGTGCCGTGGAGGAGACGGTCGCGGTCGGTGGCGTCCAGGGCGGGGGAGACGGCGATGTCCGGGGGCGTGGGTGTGGGTGGTGCCGGTGCGGTGGGCGGGGTGGGCGAGGTGGGCGCCTTCGGGGCGTCGGACGAGGTCGGCGGTATGGGCGGGTTCGGTGGCGTGGGCGACTCCGGGGCGTCGGCCGAGGCCGGCAGCGTGGCCGGAGCCGGAGCCGGAGCCGGAGCCGGAGCCGGAGCCGCAGCCGGTGCGGTGGGCGGGGTTGCGGGCGTGGCCAGCTCCGGGGCGTCGGTCGGAGTCGGGTCCGGGGCCGGTGCGGTGGGCGGCGACAGTGGCGTGGCCGACTCCGGGGCGATGACCGGCTCCGGGGCGATGACCGGTTCGGGGGTGGGGACTGGTTCGGGGGTGGAGGGCTTGCTCTCCGGTGCGGGAGCGGCTGCCCCCGCGTCCGTGCCCGCACCCGCACCCGCACCCGCGTCCGTGCCCGTGCCCGCGTCCGTGCCCGCACCCGTGCCCGCACCCGTGCCCGTGCCCGCGTCCGCGTCCGTGCCCGCGTCCGCGTCCGTGCCCGTGCCCGCGTCCGCGTCCGTGCCCGCGTCCGTGCCCGTGTCCGTGCCCGCACCCGTGCCTGTGTCCGCGTCCGTGCCCGTATCCGTGCCCATGTCGACCGTCACCGTCTTCCGCCTGCCCTGTTCCTCGGCCGCGGACGTCTTCTTGGCCGCGTTCTTCTTCGCGGCACTCTTCTTCGCGGCGGCCTTCTTCGTCACGGATTTCCTCACAGTGCCCGTCCCTGCCGCGACCTTCTCTGCCGCAACTTTCTTGTTCTTGGTCTTCTTCTTGGCTTTGGCCTTGGCTTTTTTCGTTGTCGGCTTCTCAGCCGTCGCCCCCGTGTCCCCGGCCTTCTTCGCAGCGCGGCCCTCCTTCTCTTTGGGGGCCTTCGGCTGCCGGCCGGTCTTGCTCTTTTCCTCGGCCGTCTTCTCTTTGGACGGGGGGCGCGGGGTCACGGGCGGAGCCTCCTGGGCGAGGTGCGGGTGGGGTGGGTCAGGCCGTGGGGTTGGCCAGGCGGCGTACCGCGGACAGGGGGACCGGGAGCCAGTCGGGGCGGTGGCGGGCCTCGTAGAGGACTTCGTAGATCGCCTTGTCCGTTTCGTACGCGCGGAGGAGGACGGGGTCCGTGCGCGGGTCCACGCCGGTGATCTCCGCGTACCCGGAGCAGTACGCAGCCCGGCACGTCCGCGCCCAGCCCGGTGCCGGCGGGGTCGCCGAGTGGGCCGCGTAGTCGAAGGAACGGAGCATCCCCGCGATGTCCCGTACCGGAGGCTGGGGCATACGGCGTTCCGCGAGGGGCCTGGAGGGTTCGCCCTCGAAGTCGATCAGCGACCACTCCCCGGAGGGCGAGTGCAGACACTGGCCGAGGTGCAGGTCGCCGTGGATGCGCTGGGCGGTCCAGGTGTGGCCCTCGGCCGCGAGGTCGGCCAGTGCCGAGAACGCCGAGTGCAGGCCGGGGGCGTAGGGACGCAGGGCCGGTACCGCTTGGGCCGCCGCGTCGAGGCGGTCGGTCATGCCCGCCACCAGGTGTTGCAGTTGGACGTGGCCCAGGGTCATGGTCGGCAGTGCTCGCGCCAGCGCCACGTGGACCTCCGCCGTCGCCCGGCCCAGCGCCCGCGCCTCCGCGCCGAAGTCCTCGCCCTTGGCCAGCTCGCGCAGGGCCAGTTCCCAGCCGTCGGTCGCGCCCTGCACGAAGGGCTGGAGCACACCGAGGACGTACGGTTCGTCGGCGAACTCCGCTCGCAGCCACGCCGTCGGCGCGGGCACCCGGGGGCAGCCCTCCAGGGCGAGGGCCAGCGGGAGTTCCAGGTCGGGGTTGGTGCCGGGCACTATGCGGCGCAGCAGCTTCAGGATGAACGTATCGCCGTAGACGACGGACGAGTTGGACTGCTCGGAGGTCATCAGGCGCGGTGCCAGACCGGTCCCGATGTCCAGGCCGCCCGGGGCCCGTTCGAAGCGCAGCCCGCCGATGCGGGCCCGGGTGCGCAGGGCCTCCAGGAGCACCTCGGCGGGCCGGGGGTCGTGCAGGGCCTCGTACACCGTGTGTCCGGCGAGCGGGCCCTCCTCCACATGTCCGATCAGCGCGGGCGCGAGCCGGGGCGGCAGCGCCTCGCGCACGCCTATGAGGAGCTGGTAGCAGTCGCCGGGAGCGGGTGACTGATGGGCGCGGACCAGCAGGTGGTAGAGGCCCAGCGGACCGTCCACCGGAAGCAGCTCCGTCGCCGCCACCAGCGAGAAACCGGTGACGGGACGCCCTTTGCCCGCGAACCACCGTTGCCTCGGCAGCCACTCCCGCAGGAGGGGGTCGAGCGACGCGAGGAGGCCCGGACCGGGGCTGGTCCGGCCGGAAATTGTGACAGTCTCCGCCATAGGTGTCACATTCCTTTCCCCGGGGGGTGGTCGGGGTGTCACTGTTGCGTGCCCCGGGCGGGGCGAGGGAAACCGAAACCGCCCCGCCCCGCAGGGCCGAGCGCTAGGCGGCTTCCTTCCGGAGCCGGAACCAGTAGAAGCCGTGCCCCGCCAGCGTCAGCAAGTACGGCAGCTCTCCTACGGCCGGAAAGCGCACCCCGCCGAACAGTTCGAGGAGGGCGACGACATCGACGCCTCGACGTTGGTGACCTGGTAGCCGTAGACGGGGTCCATGATGGTCGGCAGCGACAGCCGGCCGGGGTCACAGGACGAAAAACCTGCGTTGCGATCCGGTGTCCACTGCATCGGCGTGCGGACGGCGTCGCGGTCGCCGAGCCAGATGTTGTCGCCCATGCCGATCTCGTCGCCGTAGTAGAGGATCGGCGAACCGGGGAGGGACAGGAGCAGGGCCGTGAACAGCTCGATCTGGTTGCGGTCGTTGTCCAGGAGGGGCGGGGAAGTGGAATGCCATGTGGCATTCGTCGCCGCCGCTCTGGTAGTCGCCGAAGTAGTCGACGACGTCCTCGGGCCACTGGTTCGCCTCGGCCAGCACCACCGTGTCGGGGTACTGCGCGTCGATCTCCTTCCGCACCCGCCGCAGGAACTCATGGGTTGCCGGAAGGTTTTCGCAGTTGGTGCCCTCGGCCGCGAACAGGTACGGGACCGCGTCGAGACGGAAGCCGTCGATGCCCAGGTCCAGCCAGAACTTCAGCGCCGAGATGATCTCTTCCTGCACGGCCGGGTTCTCGTAGTTGAGGTCCGGTTGGTGGGAGAAGAAGCGGTGCCAGTAGTACTGCTTGCGGACGGGGTCGAAGGTCCAGTTGGAGGCTTCGGTGTCGACGAAGATGATGCGGGCGTCGGGGTACTGCTTGTCGTCGTCGGCCCACATGTAGTAGTCGCCGTACGGCCCGTCGGGGTCTTTTCTGGATTCCTGGAACCACGGGTGCTGGTCGCTGGTGTGGTTCATGACGAAGTCGATGATGACGCGCATGCCCCGCTGGTGGGCGGAGTCGACGAACTCGACGAAGTCCGCGAGATCCCCGAATTCGGGGAGGACGGCGGTGTAGTCGGAGACGTCGTAACCGCCGTCGCGGAGGGGGGATTTGAAGAAGGGGGGCAGCCAGAGGCAGTCGACGCCGAGCCACTGGAGGTAGTCGAGTTTGGCGGTGATGCCCTTCAGGTCACCGATGCCGTCGCCGTTGCTGTCCTGGAAGGAGCGGACCAGGACCTCGTAGAAGACGGCGCGTTTGAACCACTCGGGGTCCCGGTCCTTGGCG
>NZ_JNWO01000023.1 GCF_000716435.1 Streptomyces xylophagus | reverse complement strand
ACCCCCGCCCCGCCGTACCTTCCCCCACTCCCCCTCGGTTTTTAGTTGCGTGCGCGCACGCTCGTCTGTCACAGTTGGTGCAGCGGCGGAGCTGCGCCCGCAGGTCGGCCGCTCAGCGCCTCGTCGCGTCCCGCACGCCCTCCGAAGCTGCCCCGAGGTGACCCGGCATGACCACACCCACTCCACCGAGCGCCTTCCCCGACGTCGAGGCGATGATCGTCGACATCCTGGAGGACGACTCCCGGCTCTCCGGCGCGATCGTCGCCGTACAGGCGCCGACCGGTTTCGACGGCACGGCCGCCGCCGTGTTCGTCAACCGGCGCGGCGGCGCCTGGGTCGGCGAGCGCCACGTCGACCAGCCGCTGATCGAGCTGGAGGTGTACGGCCCGACCAAGCAGGCCGCGCACGTCCTGGCCAACGACGCCCGTCAGGCCGTACTGGCGATGGCGAACAACAAGTACGGCACGAACCTCGTCACCGAGGTCGAGGAGCAGGACGGCCCGCGCTGGCTGCCCGACTACCTCTACTCCGCGGCCAACCGCTACGTCACGGTGATGAAGGTGTACGTGGACGTCTACTGATCCCCGGATCTGCTGCTCCCCGATCCCCCGATCCCCCGATCCGCACGGACGCTCCACGCCCCACAGACCGAAGGCCCCGCCACCCCCCGGCGGGGCCTTCTTCGTACCCGGAGCTCCCGAGTACGACAACACCCCATAAGAACAAGGAGATTCACCCATGGCAGGAACCAACTCCTCCGAGATCCGCATCGCCGGCGTCGGCCGCCTCTACGTCGCCGCCGCCGACACCGCCGTACCGTCCACCTTCTCCTCCGACACCGCCACCGACTGGGCGAGCTGGAAGAACCTCGGCTTCACCTCCGGTGACGGCGTCACCTTCAGCAAGAAGGACAAGCTGGAGCCGGTCGACGTGTGGCAGGCCGTCAGCCCGGTGCACTTCGTGTACTCGGACCGCGACCTGACCCTGAAGTTCTCGCTGATGCAGTTCAACGAGGACACGCTGCCGTTCTTCATGGGCGGCGGTTCGGTCGCCGCGGTGACGGGCTCGACGGGCGTCTACAAGTACGACATCGCCGACCGGCCGTTCGCCGATGTGCGCGCTCTCGGCCTGGAGTTCACGGACGTCCGGGCGAGCGACGGTTCCACCGTGACCTACCGCTTCGGCATCCCGCGCGGCCAGGTCACCGCGGCCGACGACATCAAGCTGGCCCGCAAGTCCGCGGCCCAGCTCGGCATCACCTACACGGCGATGTCCGCGGCCGACGGTTCGCCGCTGGCCAGCTTCGTGATGAAGGACGCCGCGTACGCCGCGTCCTGACCCACCGGGGTGGGACAGGCGCGCGTGTCTGTCCCACCCCGGGCCCAACTCCCTTTCCTTCTGCGCCTGTTGAGGAGCACTCATCGCCATGGCCCGTTTCGACGTCAACGCAGCCCGCGCCCAGCGGCTCGAAGCCCTCGGCCGCACCTGGTCGTTCGAACTCGACTCCGAGAGCTACACCCTGCCCACCGAGCTGACCCGCGCCACCGCCAAGTCGCTGCGCAAGCTCGACGACAACGACGTGGACGGGCTGCTCCGACTCCTGCTGGGCGAGAAGCAGTTCGCCCGCTTCGAGCAGCACGAGGTCACGATGCAGGACATCGCCGCCATCCTGGAGGCCTACGGCAAGGAGACCGGGCTCGGCCTGGGGGAAGGCTGAGCCTCGTCGGGTTCGTCGACGAACACGCCGAGGCCCTCGAAGCGGATCTGCTCCGCTACTACGGCATCGATCTGCTCGACTGGCACCGTGACCGGCTCTCCGCGCGCCGACTCACCGTGCTCATCAGGCAGTTGCCGCACGACAGCGCCCTCAACCGGGAGCTGCACGGCGAAGCCGCCGACTGGTCGGTGACCGACCATCTGCTGGCCGCAGCCGTGGACCATCTCGCCGCCGCGAACTGGATGTTCGCCTCCGTCAACTCCGAGGAGGGCGACCAGCCGGAGCCTCCGGCACCGGTACCGCGTCCTTCGTACGACGACGCGGACACCGGGGACGAGGAGACACCGGGCGGGGAGACCGAGCAAACGGCGGCCGCGGATGCGGCACCGTCGACGGTCCAACTGGCGCGGTTCTTCGGCTGATTGGGGCGGGTGGACTCAACCCAGGCCCGGTGGGTGCCGGTGCTTGCCGGTGCTTGCCGATGCTTGCCGGTGGGTGCCGGTGGGTGCCGGTGGGTGCCGGTGCTTGCCGGCACTGTTCAGCCGGCCGGATCCTCCGCCGGTCCGGTCCCTTCCTCCCGGCGCCGACCGGGGGCCCGTCCCTCCAACTCGTCGGCGAGGGCACGGGCCTTGGCGGAGAGTCGAGGGCGTTTCCCACTCGGGGCGCCGGGTTGAGCGGACTGCGGCGAGGATTCGGCCGACTCCGTTCTACGTCCCTTGTCGCGTCCGGTGCCGGTGTTCAGCGGGGGCACGCTGGGGCGCCCGTTGCGCCGTACCACCGAACGCCGTTCGGCCGGTGCGGCACGCTTCTCCCGCACGTCACGGGCGGTGACAAGGATGTCGTCGGCTTCCGCGTCCGCGTCCGGTACGTCCGTATCCGTATCCACATCCGAATCCGCATCCGCATCCGATTCGGGCAAGGGTGTCCCGTCCGCCACGGACCGCTCCCGTTCCCCCCGCTCCTCCACCCGGGTCAACTCGGAGGGCGGGCGCAGCAGTTGGACGTACGGCAGCTGGATGACCTCACCGCCACCACCTTCGTACTCGCGCGTCCGGCGCGGCCGGCGCCCGGTGCGGGCGTCCTCCTGGCCCTGGAGGTAGGCGGCGGTGATCCGTTGCTCGTACGCCCGCCGGACGGCGGGGAGTTGTTCGTCGACCACGTCGGCCCAGCCCGCGCTGTAGGCGGCCAGTTCACGCCGGTCCAGTTCGGCGCGCGGCAGGATCACCAGGTCGTCGGGCGCGTAGCCGAGTCGTAGGACCAGTTCCGACAGGCGGGCGATGAGATGCGGTAGATCGGGTGCCTGTTCGAGCCAGTCGATCACATGCGCCTGCCGCGCGTTGCTCGCGTCCCCATCCACCCCGTAGGCCCTGCTCTCGTCCCTGCCCCACCGCGCCCCCGCGCGAGGACGGCCGCCCCATCGCCGCCCACCGTCGTATGACAGGCCGTCAAGCTCCTCACCTGGCCTTGTCATTCACTTTTCATTCACCGACGGGAGAACGGCCGGATCCTACTTCACGAACCTGGCACAACCTCCACCGCACCCCGCATCACCGCAGGTCCGGACCGCAGGGCGGGGGTTCGTCTTCGGCAAACACGGAACAGCACGAGAAGATTACTCGTACACTAGTTCGAACCGACGCTTCGAACGCCTCAGGAGCGCCACCTGAACCACCAGCCGAGCGGACAGACAGGAAAGCAGGACGACGACATGGCGACTGGCACGAGTCACTCCTCACAGCAGCCGATCGACACCTACACCCGCCTCGCCCACCTCCTGCACTCCCCGGCTCCCGACCGCACGGCACTGCTCGACCGCCTGTACGAGGAGCTGCTCACCCGGGAGTCGCGGGCGTATGCGGCGGGGTGGACGGACGCGCTGACCGAGGCGGGGCGGGGGCGGGGCGGGCGGCCGTAGGCACCGCTCACAGCTCGCCACTCACACGACGAACGTGCACCACACCTGCTTCTCGTCGAACCCCGTGCAATGCCACCCCCACCGCCGCGCCAACGCCTCGACGAGCCGCAGCCCACGGCCGCCCTCGCTCAACAGGTCGGCGCCTGCGGGGAGTTCGGGTGCCCGCCCGGGAGCGTGGTCGGTCACCATCACCCGCAGCAACGGCGGAACGAACTGCCGCCCGGCCCCGAGTGTCAGCTCCAGCCCCGCGAGCCCGCCACCGTGCCGTACGGCGTTGGTGCACAGCTCCCCCACGGCGAGCTCGACGGAGTCCGCCAACTCGCCCAGCTTCCAGTGGTCTTGAAGCCAGACGCGGGTGCGGTGCCGGGCTTCGGCGACGGGGCGGAGGGGGTCGAGGGCGGAGGTGTCCCAACCAACGCGGGTGGGGGTGGTGTTGAAGGGAGGGAAGTCCATCGTTCACCTCGCGGGGAGTCGATGAGTGGCTTGCCTCACAAGCTACCGGGCAATCTAAAACGCGTGCTACCTAGTTCACTAAAACGAGTGGCAATCTCAAACCAGGTGGACGCTCGGCTCGCCGGTCGGCAAACTGTGCGCGCGAGCGAGGAGTTGATCCATGGCACCCCGACAGACCCCCACCATTCGCCAACGGCGCTTCGGGGCCGAACTGCGCAGACTGCGTGAGGGCATCGGCATGTCCGCCCCGGTCGCGGGCGAACGGCTCGGCGCCGACCGGACGATGATCTCCAACATCGAGGCCGGCCGATTCGGCATCAGCGAGGAGCGCCTCCGCCGCCTCGCGAGCATCTACGAGTGCGACGACACCGAACTGATCGACGCCCTCGCCTCGATGACCGGCGGACGGTCGAAGGGCTGGTGGGACGAGTACCGGGGCAAGATCCCGCCGGACTTCGTGGACCTGGCGGAACTCGAACATCACGCCACCGGCCTGCGCACGCTGCAGACCGCTCACATCCCCGGCCACTTCCAGACAGAGGAGCACGCACGGGCACTGTTCGACCTCTTCATCCCGGCACTGCCGCGCCTGGAGGTCGAGTTGAGGATCGCCCAGCGCCTGGCGCGTCACGCCGTGATCGCGGACGCCCCGGGCGTTCCGTACGTTGGCCTGGTCCATGAAGCGGCGCTGCGCATGCGCACCGGAGGCGACCGGGTCGCCAAGGCCCAACTCGGCCGACTGCTGGAGGAGAGCGAGCGCCCCAACGTCCGGCTGCTCGTGATTCCGTTCACCGCCCCGGGCTTCCCCATGGCCGGCGACACGTTGATGTACGTCTCCGCCGCCAGCGCCCACCTGGACACGGTGGAGGTGGACTCCCCCATCGGCGCGGTGTTCTTCGACTCACCGACGCAACTGGCCAACTTCCGACGACGGCTGGACTTGGTCGAACAGGTCGCGTTGAATCCGAACAAGTCCAGAGACCTCATCCTCTCGATCACCGACGACCTATAAGAGGTGCCCCCGTGTCTGAGCCGAAGTGGCACAAGTCCTCTTACTCCGAGGCATCCGCCAACGCCTGCGTCGAGATGGCCGAGGCGGGCCCCCTCATCGCCCTCCGCGACTCCAAGCACCCGGAACTGCCGTGGGCAACGGTGGGGCGAGGGGCGTGGACGGAGTTCACGGGCGCCCTGCGGGCGGGTCGGCTGGGCGGGGTACCGCAGTAGCAGCCATGAAGTGGTTAAAGCGCACGGACACGGCACCGCAATCGGTCCCGACGGCTGCCGCACCGATCACCGGAGTCTTCAAGACCAGTGGCCCGCCCCGGCCGCCTCCGTCTACGCCGCCACTCGCCCCGAACGGCCCCGTATTGCAACGGATCACCGGTGCCGCCACCAGGTCGCACAGCTGACCACCGGTACGGACCCGGTCATCCTCACCATCACCCACCACGGTCCAGGCCACTTCGTCGTGGACACCCTGGATGAGGCACTACAACACCCCGGCACCCAACTGGCTTACACCGACGGCCCCTTCGCCTGCCGTTCCCTGATCAACGCCGACGACCGCCCCGTACACGCGCTCCGCGTCGAAGCGGACGGCCCGTGGACGATCGAGACGGCATCCCCGGGGAGCGCCAGGCCCCTGGACGGCGACGGCCACGCACGACGCCCCGCCTCGGACGTGCTGCGCTACGAGGGCGGCCCGGCGATCGCCACCCTCTCCCACGAGGGCTACCCGCGCTCTCCCGACGGCGGCTACTTCCTCGTCGACACCTTCGCACCGGACGGCCACGGGTTCCTGGACGAACTGGCCAACCACGTCGGCCGCCGGCAGAGCGAGGCACCACTCCCTGGTCCCTGCCTCGTCTACACCCGCTCCGACGGACCATGGTCGATCAGCGTGCGGCCTCTGCACGCCGCTGACTGACCAGAGCCCGAAAGCCCGTACTCATCAAGAGGCGGCCACCGCTGTCAATGTGGTCACCACTGCGGCGATATCCAAGCCGACGATCACCATGTAGCCGTCCTGGGTCTTCCATATCGGCTTCTTCAGAACCTTCTCCGTCGTCGCCCTGTCGGGCTTGAGAGGGTCGTAAACGACTCCGACGATGGATTCGTCACCCGCGAGTCCGAGATCCTCGGCCGCCATCGTGACGTAGTGCCTTTCCCCGCCTTCGTCGCGATGGATGACGTCGACCGAGGGAATGTTCGCATTCCAGCTCGTACCGCCGCGTCGACCTTCGGTTCGCCTGCCTCTTCGTCTGAGAGTTCGCACGTCACGCAGCCCGAACATCCCCAGCCCGAGGAACACCAGCGCGGTACGCGTAGAACAACGGAGCCTACGAATGAGCCGCCAGGGGTTGAGGGTGGCGATGGCCTGTCCGACCAGTGCCCGGACCTCAACGCCCGCATAGACCCAGCCTGTTCACTTCAGCCCCTACACTGCCCCCATGGTGGCTATATGGGTTTGGGTTCCCGTCTCGCTGATCCTCTTCGGAGTCTCCGTCGTATGCGGGGCATCGGCCTGGGAGATCTACCGCCTGCGACGCCACGGCGTCCGCACCACCGCTCAGGTGTCAGGCTTCCGCTCGACGAAGGATGCCGACTCCGACCCACGTCACCACGTCCTGGTGATCTTCTGCCTGCCCGACGGCACGGAGGTCGAGGCGCAGTCGCTGTCGTCCAATCCCGATGGATCGAACAACTTCGTCCGGGGCGACGCGATGGACATCGTCTACGACCCCGCGAAGCCGACGCGGATCTATGTCACCCGCTTCGAGGAGCACCGCGTCCGGACCTCAGATGCCGTGGCTTATGCCATCGGCGCCGCGACAGCGGTCCTTTTCGCTGCTTTGACCCTGGCCCAGGCGTTCACCGGCTGAGCACAGCCTGTCCGCTGGGGCCGTAGTAGTGGTTGCCGTCCTGACTATCCGGGCGCAACCCGAACTTCACCCCGACGAGACGACTGTGAGGAAGAATGACCAGAAGTGTTGATCAACTGGACAAGGATCTCAGCAAACTCGAAAACGAATTCCCTGGTGTCAAGACCAAGCTCGCCGACATTCAGAGAAGCCTGGGCTCACTACCGAAGAGCTCGGACGTGGCCTCACGGCTGACCTCCCTTGAACAGCTGCCCGGTCAGATCTCCGCGCTCCGGGGCCGGATCGACACCCTCGATGTGAAGGCCGCCAAACTCTCGGAGAAGGTGAAGGAGTACCGCTGGATAGTGCTGGGGGCTGCCTTCGCGGCAACAGCGGCGTCCATCGGTCTGACCGCGATCAAGATCGACGTTCAACTCCTCAAGCTCGACTTCACCTTGTGGAAGAAAGTCGACGAGAAGAACGCGAAGTACCAGGAGCTCGTCGGCAAGTTGAAGGACTCTGTCAGGAAGATTCGGGACTCCATCCAAAAGGATCGCGCCCGGCAACGGCGCGAGCAGGAGGAAGTGGAACGGAAGGCCAAAGAGGCGGAGGAAGAAGTAAAGCGGCAAGCCAAAGAGGCCGAAGACAAACTACAGGAGACGATCAAAGGCCTGCCCGCCCGAGTCGACAAGACCGAAGAATCAATCAAGAAGATCAAGGAAGCCCTCAGCACCGCTCGCGACAAGGCACAAGCTGCCCGGGACGATCGGACCGGACTCTCCTCACGCCACAAGGGCGTAGACGCCCAGGAGCCGAGGATCGGCCCGGTGGCGAAGGACGTGAAGAACCTCCGAAACGCCGTAGACGAGCTTGTGGCCTCCTTGGCCGGCATCTGACGGCAGGAGTCATGTCGTAGCGGCCGTGGACACACCGGCCGATCCTTTGACGAACATCCCTGCCTCACCTCATCGCTGCGTCCTCCGCGCGCGCATCCCCGAGACGCGGCCGACACGCGGTTTCCGCATTCGATCGGATCGGCTACGGCCGGACTCTCATGTCCTCCCCATGCCTCACGGATATCGACGATCGGCTGGTTCCACCGTCCCCATAGGCGTATCCAAGGAGATTCACCGTGTCACTTGTTGCCTCGATGAAGAAGGCGACCACGTCCCTACAGGACTTCAAGGAGAAGGCCTCGGGCGCGTCGGTCGCCTCGAAGGAAATCGGCAGCTCCGCGCAGAAAGGTACCGCTCAGCTCAAGTCCCTCAAGACCGCCGCCGACGGTTCCGGGAAGGAGTTGAAGGACCTCAGGACAGCGTCGGACCAGGCCGAGAAGTCCCTCAGCAAGGCCGGCAAGACCGGTTCCAGCGCCGGTACCAACCTCGGCAAGTACGAGACCGGGGCCGGCAAGGCGGCCAAGGGCCAGGACAAGATGAACAAGTCGATGAAGGGGAACTTCTTCGGCCTGCTCATGCAGTTGCTGCAGCCGCTCATCGACAAGGTCATCGACATGGTGACCAACTCCAAGACCATGCAGAAGGTCCTCAAGCAGGCCTTCGAGGTCATCAAGTCCGTGATCAGCAGCGTCATGAAGGCCATCGAGCCGATCATGAAGAACGCCGGCAAACTGATCAAGTCGGTCTGGAGCGGCATCAAGACGGCGATCACGAACATCGTCAAGGCCGTCGCCACGGTCATCAAGACCTACGTCAACGTGTGGAAGTCCATCATCACCGGCGTCCTGAAGGCGATCAGCACGGTCGTCTCCAACGTCTGGAAGGGCATCAAGGCCGTCATCTCGCCGGTCGTCAGCTGGGTCAAGTCCGCGATCCCGGACGCCTTCCGGGCCGTAAAAGACCGGTTGTCCAGCATCTGGGGCGGCCTGAAGGGCATCGCCGGCCAGGCCTTCAACGGCATCCAAGGCGCGGTCCGCGGCCCGATCAACGCCGTCATCGGTCTCATCAACCGCGCGATCGGTGCCCTCAACGGCATCCACGTCTCCATCCCCGGCTGGGTCCCGATGGTCGGCGGCAAGACCTTCGGCGTCAGTCTGCCGAGGATCCCCGCGCTGGCCACCGGCGGTGTCGTCATGCCCCGCTCCGGCGGTGTCCCCGCCCTCCTGGCCGAGGCCGGTGAGGCGGAGGCCGTGCTGCCGCTGAGCAAGCTGGACCGGCTGCTGAAGCGGGCGGCCTCGCAGGGGCGGGCGTACGCCGGGGTCTCCGGTGCCGACGGCAGCGCGCTGCACATCGAGCACTACTACGCGGCCGAGACGAGCAGTCCGCAGCGCACCGCCGACGCCCTGATGTTCCTGGCGAAGGCGCGCGGATGAGCACCGCGGTCGCCACCCTGCGCAATCCGCTCGCCGGTGCCTCCCCCGCTCTGCGCTCCTTCCAGGCCAGGGTGCAGCAGACCCAGTCCGGCCTGCGGTCTCTCACCGAGCGCATCACGGGCGCCGCCGCCGACCTCGACCGCGTCAGCACCCCCGCCGCCCAGAGCGCCGGCGCCGTCCAGCAGATCAAGACGAACGCCGACACCGCGGCCCGTTCCGTCACCAGGACCGGCCAGACCGCCACCGGCGCCGCCGCCGGCATCAAGTCGGCCGGTACCAAGGTCAAGTCCGCCGGCAAGTCCCTCGGCAAGCTCACCACCGGCCTCGGCGGCGTCTTCGCCATCGTCGGCGCGCTGATCTCCGCCTCCGGGGTCCTCGGCGGTCTCCTCGACACCTTCGGCACCGCCATGACCATCGGCTCCGGCGTGATGATCATCATCAACGCCGTCACCCGCGCGAATCCCCTCGGCTTTGTCGCCGGCATCCTGCTCCCACTGGCCGGCTGGCTGCTGGACATCGCGCTGAACTCGGAGACGGGCCAACGGCTGATGGACCAACTGGCCACGCTGATCCTGAAGTACGTCGAGAGCTACCTCACCATCCTCGGCCCGATCCTCAAGCTCATCGCGAGCGCGGTGAACACCTACGTCACCGGCTACCTCACCCTGATCACCACCACCCTCTCCGTCCTCGGCACGGTCATCGGCACCGGCTTCGCCGCCCTCAAGGCGCTGACCACCGGCGACACGCGTGCCCTCAGCGGCAAGATGTCCGCGATCTGGAGCGGGTTCAAGAACGCCGTCAAGCCGGTCCTGAACTGGATCACCAAGGAGATCCCCGCCGGGTTCACCCGGATCAAGAACGCCACCTCCAACACCCTGCGCGCGATGGGGCAGTTCGTCACCACCGGCGCGCAGACCGTCGCCGGGGTCGTGAAGGGGCCGATCCAAGGGCTCGTAGCCTTCGCGAACTGGGTCATCGACGGGCTGAACAAGCTCAGCTTCAGCTTCTTCGGCAAGAAGTTCGGCGTGCATCTCAGCAAGATCCCGATGCTCGCGGAGGGCGGCGTCGCGGTGCCGGGCGCACGGACCGGCAGGGTCCTGTCCCTCACCGCCCTGGAGCGGCAGCGCGCCCTGGCCGCGAGAAGCCGGGCGGCGCGGAACGCCCAACACGCCCACCGCATCAGGGAGTTCCACGAGAACGGCGGCGCCGGCGCCCACGGCAC
Source organism: Streptomyces xylophagus (assembly GCF_000716435.1). Classification (GTDB taxonomy): domain Bacteria; phylum Actinomycetota; class Actinomycetes; order Streptomycetales; family Streptomycetaceae; genus Streptomyces; species Streptomyces xylophagus. The sequence goes on along the minus strand of NZ_JNWO01000023.1, from coordinate 156,516 downwards.
GGCAACCGACCTGCTCTTCCTGGCCGCCGCGCACGCCCGCGCATGAAACACCGGCCACTGCAGCGCCCCTTTGGAGGCGCGGGGCTGTATCGAATGTGCGGCTACCGCCGCGTGGGCGCGCCCAGCCCCCACCGGCCCGCAGCCACCCACCCGCCTCACCCACCCGCCCGCACCCCTGACAGCGAGGTGACGGCCCCATGGCCGATCTGACGACCACCACAACCACCGACGACGTTCCCCCCGGCTCACTCATCACCCGCGACGGGCAGATGCAGTGGGCCGGACTGCTGCTCGGCGCCGGTACGCCGTACGAGATCGGCAGTGACGGGCTGACCGGCTGGGAGGATCTGCCGGACTACGACACGACGGACGCCGACCACCCGACCGCGCACGGCGCCTGGCCGGGCGCGCGCTACGCCAAGCCCCGCAAGGTCGGCGGCTCGGTGTGGACCGTACCGACGAGCGACGACACCGCCTCCTCCCTCGCCGCGATGCGCGCCCTGCGCCAGGCCCTGCTGCTCGGCGACTCGGAGCGCTGGCTGGCGGTGCGGTTGCACGGCGAGACGCTGGCCATCAGGGCGAGGGTCAGCCAGCGGGTGCTGGCCGCCGACCGGACGTACACCACGCAGGGCGTCTCCAAGGCGTCCGTGCAGTGGTACGCCACCGACCCGCGCCGCTACGCCGTCGACGAGCAGACGGCCGTCACCGGTGCCCCGCAGCCGGAGAGCGGCCTCACCTGGCCGCTGACCTGGCCGCTGTACTGGGGCCAGGCCTCGTCCACCGGGGACGTCGGCGCCGACAACTCCGGCTCGGCGCCCACCCATCCGATCCTCACCTTCACCGGCCCCTGCACCAACCCGACCCTCACCGACCGGACTTCGGGCCGCCGGCTGCGCTACGAGATCGGCCTCGCGGCGGGCGACGAGCTGGTCGTCGACACCGCGGCCGGCACCGTCACCCTCAACTCCACCGCCTCCCGGCGCCACACCGCCGCCGCGGACAGCAGCCCCGAGGAACTCTTCGCCTTCGAACCCGGCCGCGCCGACCTCGCGTTCCGCCCCGACACCTACGACACCGGCGCCCAGCTGTCGGTTCGCTGGCGCTCGGCGGAGTGGTGAGGGCCGTTCATCCGCAGACGTCCCCCCGCCGTAACAACTCACAGGAGACCAGCAGATGAACCTGCGCAGCTCATGGGTGGCCGAGACCGGTCAGACCCGGGAGGACACCCGGCTGACCCAGCTCGGCGCGACCACCCCGGCCAATCCCCTCGAAGTCCGCTCCGGCATCCTGCCCGGGTCCTACGACGGGCTCTACCGGATGTCCGGCTTCTGGCTGGAGGGCGCCTCGGGCGCCATGACGGCGACCGTCCACGAGGGCCGCGCGGTCGTCGCGGCCGGTGCCACCCGGGGCGCCTACCCGGTCACGCTCCCCGAACCGGCCACCCTGACCTTCGCCGACGGCGACGCGACCAACCCCCGGATCGACCTCGTCGTGCTGCGGATCTACGACTCGCTGTACGACAACTCCGGTCAGACGAAGGCCACCCTGGAGATCGTCAAGGGCACCCCGGCCGCCACTCCGGTCGCCCCCGTGATCCCCGGTGTCGGTCTGGCGCTGTACCAGGTCAAGGTGCCCGCGGGGATCAGCGCCGGCAAGGGCGGCATCAGCTGGAGCACCGACACCGCCGACCTGCGCACCCCCACCGTCGCGGTCGGCGGCATCCTGCCGGTGTACGGCGAGACGGGCAACGGCGCCTACCCGGGCCAGTTCCGCGACTCCGGCGGCGCGCTGCAGCGCTGGGACGGCTCGGCGTGGGTGTCGTACCCGAGCGCGCTCGACGGTATCGCCCCGGCCGGCGCGGTCACCACCGCGAGCTACACCGGCCAGTACCGGGACACCTCCACCGGCCTGCTGCAGCGCTGGAACGGCACGGCCTGGGTGTCGTACCAGCCGGTGCCGGCCTGGACCGACTACACGCCGGTGTGGGGCGCCGAGAACGGCACCGCGCCCGTGATCGGCAACGGGACGCTGGCCGGGTCGTACACGAAGATCGGCACGGTCGTGCACGTCCGGATCTATCTGAAGACCGGCTCGACGACCAACCTCACCGCCCAGGACGCCAACGCCAACTGGACCTTCCGGCTGCCGGTCGCGCCGGTCTCCACCGCGTGGAAGCTGGACGGGCGGGTGCTGAGCGCGGAGTACTTCAACGCGTCGAGCTCGCTGCTCTACCAGGGCACCGGCCTCCTCGCGGTGACCAGCGGCGTCGGCTACGTCCGCTCGCTGCGCGACACCCTCGCGAACAACAGCGACATCTGGGACAAGTCGCGGCCCGTCGCCTGGGGTACGGGTGACGTTCTGTCCATCCACGGCACGTACGAGTCCGCATCCTGACACTGGAGGCCCCTTCATGACCGTACACAGCGCATGGTTGTCCCCGAACGGCCAGACCCGGCAGGACACGCGGCTCGCCTCCCTCGGCGCCACCACCCCGACCGGCCCCTTCCGGTCCCGGTCCGGCATCCTGCCGGGCCATGACGACCCCCAGTACCGGGTGGCCGGCTTCGGGGTCGGCGGTGTCACGGGCGGCATGTCCGCGACCGTCTCGCCCGGCCGGGCCGTGATCCAGGGCACCCTCACCCAGGGCGCCTACCCGATCGCGATGGACGCCACCACCACGATCACGTTCGCCGACGGCGACGCCCAGTACGCCCGCATCGACCTCGTCGTCCTGCGCGTCTACGACGACGCCTACGACAGCTCCGGCCGCAGCGAGGCCGCCGTCGAGATCGTCAAGGGCACTCCCGTGGCCACCCCCGCCGTCCCGGCCACCCCTTCCCTCGCCCTGCCGCTGGCCCAGGTCACCGTCCGGGCCGGAACCAGCGCGGGCACCGGCGGCATCACCTGGTCCACCGACATCACCGATCTGCGCACCACGCTGGTCGCGGTCGGCGGCATCCTCCCGAACTACAACAACGCGACGGTGGCGGGCAGTTACCCCGGCCAGTACCAGGACAACTCGGGCTACCTGGAGCGCTGGGGCGGCGCCGCGTGGGAGAGGTACCCCAGGGCGCTCGGCGGCATCGCCCCGGCCGGTGTGGTCAGCACCGGCGTGTACACCGGCCAGTACCGCGATTCCTCCGCCGGTGTCCTGCAGCGCTGGAACGGCTCGGCATGGCAGACCGCGATCGCGCCGGTGCCGTTCGCCCAGTCCCTGGACGCCGGCTACACCACGTCGACCACCTACACGGCCGCGCTGACGGACACCGCCGTCACCGCGCTCACCCTCGCCTTCACCGCTCCCACCACCGGCGCCGTACTCCTCCACTTCGGCGCGCGCGTGCTCACCCAGAGCAGCACCACCGCCACGGCGTACATGACCCCGCAGGTCACCCAGGGCAGCACCGTCGTGCTGAGTGCGAACGACGAGTACGGCGCCTCGCACGGCGGCACCGTCTACTCGTCGGTCTCGTCGGTGTGCCGGGTGGGCGGGCTCACCGCCGGCACGAGCTACACGGCGACCGCCATGCACCGCACCAGCGACGCCGCGGTGACCTGCTGGTTCGACAACATCTTCCTGCGCACCGAACCCGCCAACTGACCTGATCAACAAAGGAGTTAACCATGCCCATTCACTCCGGATGGCTCTCCCCCGACGGCCAGACCCGCGAGGACACCCGGCTCGTCTCGCTCGGCGCCCTCACCCCGACCTCCCCCGTCGCGACCCGCTCCGGCGTCCTGCCCGGCTCGCCCACCGGCATCTACCGCATCTCCGGCTTCACGCTGTACAGCGCCGTCACGGGCACCATGACCGCCACCGTCTACCCCGGCCGCGCCGTCATCCAGGGCACCGACACCCAGGGCGCCTACCCGGTGGCCCTGACCGACACCATCCCCCTCACCTTCGCCGACGGCGACGCCCAGTACGACCGCATCGACCTGGTCGTCCTGCGCGTCTACGACGACGTGTACGACAGCTCCGGCCGCACCGAGGCCGCCGTCGAGATCGTCAAGGGCACCCCGGCCGCCACGCCCGCCGTCCCGGCCACCCCCTCCCTCGCCCTCCCGCTGTACAAGGTCGCGGTGGCCAAGGCCACGAGCGCGGGCAACGGCGGCATCATCTGGTCCAGCGCCCTCACCGACCTGCGCACGCCGACGGTCGCCGTCGGCGGCATCCCGCCCGTCACCACCAGCACCGCCGCCGGCTCCTACCCGGGCCAGTACCAGGACCTGAACGGCCAGCTCCAGCGCTGGAACGGCACCGCCTGGACCAACTACCCGGTCCTGCCGACCTGGCAGAACTGGACACCGACCTGGACCACCAGCACCGGCTCGGCGACCCCGGCCTTCGGCAACGCCACGGTGGCCTGCCGGTACGTCCAGTTCGGTACGACCGTGCACCTGAACTTCGCGATCACCTTCGGCAGCACCACCACCTACGGCACCAGCCCCACCACCAGTGACCAGTGGCGTTTCTCCCTGCCGGTCACCGCGGCCGCGACCCGCTCGACGGTCGGCTTCGCCGAACTGGCGGCCAACACCGCGACCAACCGCATCACGGCTCGGGTCTCCCTCCCCACCACCGGAGCCATCGAGCTGATCGTCTCCTCCGGCCAGCCCACCGCCGTCGCCGTCACCAACACCGGCAGCGTGGACGCCCTCACCCCGTGGACCTGGGCGAGCACCCACACGATCTTCGGCACCGCCACCTACGAAGCCGCGACAGCCGCATGACCACCATCAACACGCCCTACCGGGCGATCTTCTGCGACCTGCGCACCGACAGCACCATCGACATCCTGCCGCTGCGCGACGTCACCGTCGACGACTACATCGGCAAGGCCGGCTCGCTCTCCGGCACCATCCCGGTCCCGGACGCGGCGATGGCCGCCCGGGTCCGCCGTATCGAGGAGGGCCGCACCTCGGTCTACCTCCAGCGCGGCACCGACCTGTGGTGGGGCGGCATCGTCTGGACCTCCACCCTGCAGAGCGACGACCAGGGCGTGCTCACCCTCGGCGTCCAGGCGGCGACCTTCGAGTCGTACGCGGGAAGACGCCTGATCCGGGCAACGACACCCGAGTACAACGCGAACTACCAACTGGCCCTGACCGGCGACCAGTTGGACGTAGCCAGGGCGCTGTGGACGGACCTGCAGACCTCACTCCCCGGCGGCGACATCGGCGTCAGCTACGGCACCGAGACCTCCGGGGTGACCCGCTCGGCGAGTTACCGCGACGGCGACGAGACGGTCTACCTCGACGCGCTGGACGCGCTGGCGGCGCTGGAGGACGGCTTCGAGCACTACATCTCGGTGTACACGGACCCAACCACGGGCGCCCGCGTGCGCCGCCTCCGTCTCGGCAGCCCGAAGATCCTCACCGGGGCCACCGACCTGGTGATGGACAGACCGGGCACGATCCTTTCCTACTCCTTCCCACGCGACGCCACCCGAGGCGGCACCACAGACCGAGCCCGAGGCGCCTCGACCAACACGGACCAGGCAAGCGAGTCCCGCCCCCTGTGCTCCACGGTCGCGGTGGCCAACAACCTGATCGAACAAGCGGGTTACCCGCGCATCGACCTCACCTCGGACCACAACGACATCACCGACGCGGCCACCCTCACCGCGCTCGCCCGCACCGAACTGGCCGCGGCCACCGGCGCGGTGGTGATCCCCGAGATCAGCGTGCGGCTCGACGACCTGGTGCCGTCCGCGCTGATCGGCCGGACCGTCCGCATCCGGATCACCGACGAGTGGTACGCCGAGGGCCTCGACACCCGCTACCGGATCATCGGCGTCAAGGTCAGCCCCGCCCAGCGCGGCCGCCCGGACACCGCCGAGCTGTACCTGGAGGAGGTCTGATGCCCCAGCTCCCCGAAGACATCATCGACCGGCTCACCCAGATGGAACGCCGCATCCAGCAGCTCTCCACCGCCGTCAACACCCGCCCCGCGCTCAACACGGTCTCGGGCGGCACGCTGGAGGTCGGCCCCGCCACCGGCTCTCCCGTCTTCAAGGTCGGCAAGTGGCCCGGCACCAACGAGTACCGCGTCGAACTCCGCCGCCAGACCGGCCAGTTGGCGCTGAGCATGTACAACGGCGACGGCACCGCCGACTCACTGCAACCGCTGCGCCTCTACGACAAGGCGGAGCGCGAGATCGTCTCCGACGACATCAGCACCGGCGGCCTGGCCCGCCCCTGGCTGAACATGCTGCCGCCGCAGGACTCCAACATGACCCGCTGGCCGCAGACCTCACTGACCACGATGACGACGATCGCGATGTCCTACAACGTCGTCTGGCAGCCGAAGATGCGCCTGGTCATGAACACCCGCGCCAGCTCCGGCGCCACCGGCTCCGTCCAGGTACTCGTCAACGGCGCCCAGTGGGGCAGCACGGTGGCCGCAGGCACGGACTTCATCTACGAGGCCCTGGTCAGCTCCGACTTCGGCTCGGTCTACGGCACCCAGCTCAAGGTCGAGGTCCAGGCCCAGGTCACCAGCGCCTCCGGCACCGTCTACGCCAACCCCATCCTCATGTACGGCCGCCAGAGCTGAAGAAAGGACACCACCATGGACATCGACACCACCCAGCCCTGGGGCCTGGCCATCGACTTCGCGGGCCGCGCCACCCTCACCGAGGCCGGCCACACGATCTACATCAACGTCTCCGACTCCAGCTACAACAGCATCATCGCCCCCGACTCGGTCAGCGGCACCTACGCCCCCGTGACGGTAGCCGCCCAGTTCACCGAAACCGGCGCCAACGGCTCCGCCATCCGCGGCAGCGCCCGCACCACGATCATGCCCATCGGCACAGCCATGGTCGTCCCCGACCAGACAGCAATCCAGAGCGTGGTCGCAGCGGCCCTGGCCAACTTCGTGGACAACACGGCGGCTTATACGGCGTTGAGCGCCAAGTGGACGCCGGAGGACGGCGGTTCAGGCGACGGAGGCTCGGACGACGGTTCCGGTTCCAACACATCCCCGGCAAGCGCAACCCCCTAGGGGCGCGAGGAACTGCGCGACCAGCCCCCACCGAACCCGCACTCCGCACTCAACCCGAGCCACCCACCCCCGGCCCGGGTTTTTTCATGCCCAACTCCCAACCGAAAAGGCACCCCATGGCCACACCCCTCACCCCAGACGCCCTGATCACCGCCCTCCACGCCGAGGGCGTCACCGTCGTAGAACACCCCAACTGGCGCACCAACAACCGCAACAGCAAAGGCAGTTGGGGCCCGGTAAACGGCGTCGTCATCCACCACACCGTGACCACCGGCACCACCACATCGGTAAGCCTCTGCTTCAACGGCCGCTCCGACCTCCCCGGCCCCCTCTGCCACGGAGTCATCGCCAAGGACGGCACGGTCCACCTCGTCGGCAACGGCCGAGCCAACCACGCGGGCAGCGGCGACGGAGACGTACTGAACGCGGTCATCGCCCAGAGCGCCACCCTCCCCGCCCCGAACCAGAACAACACGGACGGCAACGTCCACTTCTACGGCTTCGAGTGCGTCAACCTCGGCGACGGCAAGGATCCGTGGCCCGAGGCCCAGTTGGACGCGATGGTCCGAGCCTCGGCCGCCCTGTGCCGCGCACACGGCTGGAACGCGCACTCGGTCATCGGCCACAAGGAATGGACGAGCGCCAAGATCGACCCGCGCGGTTTCGCCATGTCCGACTTCCGCACCCGGGTGGCAACGCGCCTGGGCACGAAGACCACCACAAGCCCGACCAAGCCGCCCACCTACCAACCCTTCCCCGGCGCCGACTGGTTCAAGAAGAACCCCAAGTCGGCGATCGTCACCGCGATGGGCAAGCGCCTGGTCGCCCTCGGCTGCTCGGCATACATCTCCGGCCCCGGCCCCCAGTGGACCACCGCCGACAAGGCCTCCTACGCCAAGTGGCAACGCAGGCTCGGCTACACCGGCACCGCCGCCGACGGCTGGCCGGGGGCCACGTCCTGGGCCGCGCTGAAGGTCCCGTACAGCTCCTGAACTCCACGAAAGGCAAGGTCACCCATGTCAGAGGCCGCCAAGCGCACCCTCCGCACCGTCGTCCAGACCGCTGTCGGCCTGTGTGTCCTGCTGCCCACGATCGTCGATGCCGCCGGTGTCCCCGAGACGATCCCGTGGGTGGCCGGCGCGCTGGCCGTCGCCGCCGGGGTCACCAGGGTCATGGCGCTGCCCGCCGTACAGGCACTGCTGCCCGCCTGGCTGCGGACGGGAGACGCCGATGAACGACACTGATCCGAACGACGCGACCACTGTCGCCCTCGAACTGGAGCGCCTGCGCGGCTCGTTGGAGGCCGGGTTCGCCCGGGTCGACGGCTCTCTCGCGCTGCTGGTCCAGCGCAGTGACCAGACCGACAAGCAACTCGCCGATCACGAGCGGCGGTTGGACGCCCTGGAGCGGTCCCGCTGGCCGCTGGCGAGCATCGGCGCGCTGGCCGCCATAGCGACTGTCGTGGTCACCGCGCTCGAGATCACCGCACGCTGACCCAACGCCGAAGGGCGGCCACCCCGTACGAAACGGAGTGACCGCCCTTCAACTCAAGCTGCTCGCTTACTGGTTGTACGGACCGTAGTCGTAGTCCTCCAGCGGGACGGCCTGGCCGGAGCCCGTGCCGAACGGCGAGTAGTCGATGTCGTCGTAGCCGACGGCCGAGTACATCGCGGCCTTGGCTTCCTCGGTCGGCTCGACCCGGATGTTGCGGTAGCGGGACAGACCCGTACCGGCCGGGATGAGCTTACCGATGATGACGTTCTCCTTGAGGCCGATCAGGGAGTCGGACTTGGCGTTGATCGCCGCGTCCGTCAGCACCCTGGTCGTCTCCTGGAAGGACGCCGCCGACAGCCAGGACTCCGTGGCCAGCGAGGCCTTGGTGATACCCATGAGCTGCGGACGACCGGAGGCCGGGTGACCGCCCTCCTGGACCACACGACGGTTCTCCTGCTCGAAGCGCGAACGCTCGACCAGCTCGCCGGGCAGCAGCTCGGCGTCGCCGGACTCGATGATCGTCACGCGGCGGAGCATCTGCCGGATGATGATCTCGATGTGCTTGTCGTGGATCGACACACCCTGCGAGTTGTAGACCTTCTGGACCTCGCCGACCAGGTGGACCTGGACGGCACGCTGACCCAGGATGCGCAGCACGTCGTGCGGGTTGGTGGCACCCACGGTGAGCTTCTGGCCCACCTCGACGTGCTCGCCCTCGCTGACCAGGAGACGGGCACGCTTCGAGATCGGGAACGCCGTCTCGTCGCTGCCGTCGTCCGGGGTGACGACGAGCTTCTTGGTCTTCTCGGTCTCCTCGATCCGCACGCGGCCCTGGGCCTCGGAGATCGGGGCGACACCCTTCGGCGTACGAGCCTCGAAGAGCTCGACGACACGGGGCAGACCCTGGGTGATGTCGTCACCGGCCACACCACCGGTGTGGAAGGTACGCATCGTCAGCTGCGTGCCGGGCTCACCGATGGACTGGGCGGCGATGATGCCGACCGCCTCACCGATGTCGACCAGCTTGCCGGTGGCCAGCGAGCGGCCGTAGCACATGGCGCAGGTGCCGACGGCGGACTCGCAGGTCAGGACCGAGCGGGTCTTGACCGTCTCGATGCCGTGCTTGACCAGCTCGTCGATGAGGACGTCGCCGAGGTCGGTGTTGGCCGGGGCCAGCACCTTGCCGTCGACGGTGATGTCCTCGGCCAGCGCACGGGCGTACACGCTGGTCTCGACGTTGTCGGCCTTGCGCAGGACACCGTCCGCGCCGCGCTCCGCGATGTGCAGCTTGAGGCCGCGGTCGGTGCCGCAGTCCTCCTCGCGGATGATGACGTCCTGGGAGACGTCGACCAGACGACGGGTGAGGTAACCCGAGTCGGCGGTACGGAGGGCCGTGTCGGCCAGACCCTTACGGGCACCGTGGGTGGAGATGAAGTACTCCAGCACGGACAGGCCTTCACGGAAGGACGCCTTGATGGGACGGGGAATCGTCTCGTTCTTTGCGTTCGACACCAGACCACGCATACCGGCGATCTGACGCATCTGCATCATGTTTCCTCGGGCACCCGAGTCAACCATCATGAAGATGGGGTTCGTCTTGGGGAAGTTCTCGTTCATCGCCTCGGCGACCTCGTTGGTCGCCTTGGTCCAGATCGCGATGAGCTCCTGAGTGCGCTCTTCCTTGGTGATCAGACCGCGCTCGTACTGCTTCTGGACCTTCTCGTCCTGCGCCTCGTAGCCCTTGACGATCTCCTTCTTCGCCTCGGGAACGACGACGTCGGAGATGGCCACGGTGACACCGGAACGGGTCGCCCAGAAGAAGCCGGCCGCCTTCAGGTTGTCGAGCGTCGCCGCCACGATGACCTTGGGGTAGCGCTCGGCCAGGTCGTTGACGATCTCGGAGAGCTGCTTCTTGCCCACCGAGTAGTCGACGAACGGGTAGTCCTCGGGCAGCAGCTCGTTGAAGAGCGCGCGGCCCAGGGTCGTACGGAGGCGGAAGGTGTCACCCTGCTGCCACTCGGGCTCGCCCTCCTCGCGGACCGGCGGCACCCAGCCACGCGGCGGGATGGTGCCCACCGGGAAGCGGATGTCGACGGCCGACTGGAGCGCCAGCTCGCCGCCGTCGAACGCCATCGTCGCCTCGGCCGTGGAGCCGAACGCGCGGCCCTCGCCCTTGACGTCACGGAGCTCGCCGTCGGTGGTGAGGAAGAACAGACCCAGCACCATGTCCTGGGTCGGCATGGTGACAGGACGACCGTCGGCCGGCTTCAGGATGTTGTTCGAGGACAGCATCAGGATGCGGGCCTCGGCCTGCGCCTCCGCGGAGAGCGGCAGGTGTACGGCCATCTGGTCACCGTCGAAGTCCGCGTTGAACGCGGTGCAGACGAGCGGGTGGATCTGGATGGCCTTGCCCTCGACCAGCTGCGGCTCGAAGGCCTGGATGCCGAGGCGGTGCAGCGTGGGCGCACGGTTCAGCAGAACCGGGTGCTCAGCGATGACCTCTTCGAGGACGTCGTAGACGACCGTGCGGCCGCGCTCGACCATCCGCTTCGCCGACTTGATGTTCTGCGCGTGGTTCAGGTCCACCAGGCGCTTCATCACGAACGGCTTGAAGAGCTCCAGCGCCATGGCCTTCGGCAGACCGCACTGGTGCAGCTTCAGCTGCGGACCGACGACGATCACGGAACGCGCGGAGTAGTCCACACGCTTGCCGAGCAGGTTCTGACGGAAGCGACCCTGCTTGCCCTTGAGCATGTCGGACAGCGACTTCAGCGGACGGTTGCCGGGGCCCGTGACCGGGCGACCACGACGGCCGTTGTCGAAGAGCGCGTCGACGGCCTCCTGGAGCATGCGCTTCTCGTTGTTCACGATGATCTCGGGCGCACCGAGGTCGAGAAGGCGCTTCAGGCGGTTGTTGCGGTTGATCACACGGCGGTACAGGTCGTTCAGGTCGGAGGTCGCGAAGCGGCCACCGTCCAGCTGCACCATCGGGCGAAGGTCCGGCGGGATGACCGGGACGCAGTCGAGAACCATGCCCTTGGGGCTGTTGGAGGTCTGCAGGAACGCAGACACGACCTTCAGCCGCTTCAGCGCACGGGTCTTCTTCTGGCCCTTGCCGGTACGGATGATCTCGCGAAGCCGCTCGGCCTCTTCATCCAGGTCGAAGGACTCCAGGCGCTTCTGCAGCGCCGCGGCACCCATCGAACCGTCGAAGTACGTGCCGAAGCGGTCACGCAGCTCGCGGTAGAGGAGCTCGTCGCCCTCCAGGTCCTGGACCTTGAGGTTCTTGAACCGGGTCCACACCTCGTCCAAACGGTCGATCTCGCGCTGCGCACGGTCGCGCAGCTGCTTCATCTCGCGCTCGGCACCTTCGCGCACCTTGCGGCGCACGTCGGCCTTGGCACCCTCGGCCTCCAGCTCGGCCAGGTCGGCCTCGAGCTTCTTGGCGCGGGCTTCGAGGTCGGAGTCCCGCCGGTTCTCGACCTGCTGACGCTCCACGGAGACATGCGCCTCCAGGGAGGGCAGGTCACGCGTCCGGCGCTCTTCGTCGACGAACGTGATCATGTACGCCGCGAAGTAGATGACCTTCTCGAGGTCCTTCGGGGCGAGGTCGAGCAGGTATCCCAGTCGGGACGGGACACCCTTGAAGTACCAGATGTGCGTGACAGGAGCGGCCAGTTCGATGTGGCCCATCCGCTCACGACGCACCTTGGCGCGGGTCACCTCGACGCCGCAGCGCTCACAGATGATGCCCTTGAAGCGAACGCGCTTGTACTTGCCGCAGTAGCACTCCCAGTCCCGGGTCGGACCGAAGATCTTCTCGCAGAAGAGTCCGTCCTTTTCGGGCTTGAGCGTGCGGTAGTTGATGGTCTCAGGCTTCTTGACCTCGCCGTGGCTCCACTGACGGATGTCGTCAGCGGTGGCCAGACCGATCCGGAGCTCATCGAAGAAGTTGACGTCGAGCACTATGCGTCAATCCCTCTCAGGGTTGTAAGTCTTGGGGTCTGATACGGGGGTCCTGGGGCCGGAGACCTGCGCGCGGCAGGTCTCCGGACTCCCGTCAGACCTCTTCGACGCTGCTCGGCTCGCGCCGGGACAGGTCGATGCCGAGCTCCTCCGCTGCGCGGAAGACATCCTCGTCGGTGTCACGCATCTCGATGGACATACCGTCACTGGACAGCACCTCCACGTTCAGGCAGAGCGACTGCATCTCCTTGATGAGCACCTTGAAGGACTCGGGGATGCCGGGCTCGGGGATGTTCTCGCCCTTGACGATGGCCTCGTAGACCTTCACGCGGCCGGTGACGTCGTCGGACTTGATGGTCAGCAGTTCCTGGAGGGCGTACGCGGCGCCGTATGCCTCCAGCGCCCACACCTCCATCTCGCCGAATCGCTGACCACCGAACTGCGCCTTACCACCCAGCGGCTGCTGGGTGATCATCGAGTACGGACCGGTCGAACGGGCGTGAAGCTTGTCGTCGACCAGGTGGTGCAGCTTCAGGATGTACATGTAGCCGATCGAGATCGGCTCCGGGAACGGCTCGCCGGAGCGGCCGTCGAACAGGTTGGCCTTGCCGGACGCCTGGACCAGGCGGTCGCCGTCGCGGTTCGGGATCGTGGCCTCGAAGAGACCGGAGATCTCGTCCTCGCGGGCACCGTCGAAGACCGGGGTCGCGACGTTGGTACCCGGAGCGACCTGGTCGGCGCCGATGACCTGAAGACGCCGGGCCCAGTCCTCGCTGAAGCCGGAGACGTCCCAGCCGCGGCTGGCGAGCCAGCCGAGGTGGATCTCCAGGACCTGTCCCGGGTTCATTCGGGACGGGACACCCAGCGGGTTCAGGATGATGTCGACCGGAGTCCCGTCCTCGAGGAACGGCATGTCCTCGATGGGCAGGATCTTGGAAATAACACCCTTGTTGCCGTGGCGGCCGGCCAGCTTGTCACCGTCGGTGATCTTGCGCTTCTGCGCAACATACACACGGACCAACTGGTTGACGCCGGGCGGCAGTTCGTCGCCCTCCTCGCGGTCGAAGACGCGGACGCCGATGACCTTGCCGATCTCGCCGTGCGGCACCTTCAGCGAGGTGTCGCGCACCTCGCGCGCCTTCTCACCGAAGATCGCGCGGAGCAGGCGCTCCTCGGGGGTCAGCTCGGTCTCACCCTTGGGCGTGACCTTGCCGACGAGGATGTCACCGGCGACGACCTCGGCACCGATACGGATGATGCCGCGCTCGTCGAGGTCGGCGAGGACCTCCTCGGAGACGTTCGGGATGTCCCGGGTGATCTCCTCGGGGCCGAGCTTGGTGTCACGGGCGTCGACCTCGTGCTCCTCGATGTGGATCGAGGAGAGGACGTCGTCCTGTACGAGGCGCTGCGACAGGATGATCGCGTCCTCGTAGTTGTGACCCTCCCACGGCATGAACGCCACGAGCAGGTTCTTGCCGAGCGCCATCTCGCCGTTCTCGGTCGCCGGACCGTCCGCCAGCACCTGGTTGGCGACGACCCGGGAACCCTCGTCCACGACAACCTTCTGGTTGACGGACGTGCCCTGGTTGGAGCGGGAGAACTTCGCGAGGCGGTACGTCGTGTACGTGCCGTCGTCGTTGGCGGTGGTGATGTAGTCCGCGGAGACCTCCTGGACCACACCGTCCTTCTCCGACTTCAGGACGTCACCGGCGTCGACCGCACAGCGGTACTCCATGCCGGTGCCGACCAGCGGCGCCTCGGACTTAATCAGCGGAACAGCCTGACGCATCATGTTCGCGCCCATGAGGGCACGGTTGGCGTCGTCGTGCTCCAGGAAGGGGATCATCGCGGTCGCGACGGACACCATCTGGCGCGGGGAGACGTCCATGTAGTCGACGTCGTCACCGGGGACGTAGTCGACCTCTCCGCCACGACGGCGGACCAGGACGCGGGTCTCCTCGAACCGGAAGTCGTCGCTCAGCGGCGCGTTGGCCTGCGCGATGACGAATCGGTCCTCTTCGTCGGCCGTCAGGTAGTCGACCTCGTCGGTGACGACACCGTCGGTGACCCGGCGGTACGGCGTCTCGACGAAACCGAACGCGTTGACCCGGCCGTAGGAGGCGAGCGAGCCGATCAGGCCGATGTTCGGGCCTTCGGGGGTCTCGATCGGGCACATGCGGCCGTAGTGCGAGGGGTGCACGTCACGGACCTCGAAGCCGGCCCGCTCACGGGAGAGACCACCCGGGCCAAGAGCCGACAGACGGCGCTTGTGGGTGAGACCCGACAGCGGGTTGTTCTGGTCCATGAACTGCGACAGCTGGCTGGTGCCGAAGAACTCCTTGATGGAGGCGACGACCGGCCGGATGTTGATCAGGGTCTGCGGCGTGATCGCCTCGACGTCCTGGGTCGTCATCCGCTCGCGGACGACTCGCTCCATACGCGCCAGACCCGTACGGACCTGGTTCTGGATGAGCTCGCCGACGTTGCGCAGACGACGGTTGCCGAAGTGGTCGATGTCGTCGGTCTCGACGACGATCGTCGTGCCGTTGTCGCCAACGGTCTCGGTCTCGCCGGCGTGCAGCTTCACCAGGTACTTGATCGACGAGATGATGTCCTCGACGGTCAGGACGCCGGCGTCCAGCGGGGCTTCGCCGCCCAGCTTCTTGTTGACCTTGTAGCGGCCGACCTTGGCGAGGTCGTAGCGCTTGGGGTTGAAGTAGAGGTTCTCGAGCAGCGTCTGCGCGGCCTCGCGGGTCGGGGGCTCGCCCGGACGCAGCTTGCGGTAGATGTCGAGCAGCGCGTCGTCCTGGCCCTGGGTGTGGTCCTTCTCCAGGGTGGCGCGCATGGACTCGTACTCGCCGAACTCCTCCAGGATCTGCTCGGTCGTCCAACCGAGAGCCTTGAGCAGGACGGTGACGGACTGCTTGCGCTTGCGGTCGATGCGCACACCGACCATGTCGCGCTTGTCGATCTCCATCTCCAGCCAGGCGCCCCGGGACGGGATCACCTTGGCGGAGAAGATGTCCTTGTCGGACGTCTTGTCGATGGAGGAGTCGAAGTAGACACCCGGCGAACGGACCAGCTGCGACACCACGACACGCTCGGTGCCGTTGATGACGAAGGTGCCCTTGTTGGTCATGAGCGGGAAGTCGCCCATGAAGACCGTCTGGGACTTGATCTCGCCGGTCTCGTTGTTGGTGAACTCAGCGGTGACGAAGAGCGGCGCGGAGTACGTGAAGTCGCGCTCCTTGCACTCGTCGATGCTGTTCTTCGGAGGCTCGAAACGGTGGTCGCGGAACGTCAGCGACATCGACCCGGAGAAGTCCTCGATCGGGGAGATCTCCTCGAAGATCTCCTCCAGACCGGACTTGGTGGGGACGTCCTGACCTGAATCCAGAGCCGCCTCGACACGAGCCTTCCACGCGGCATTGCCGAGCAGCCAGTCGAAGCTCTCGGTCTGCAGCGCAAGAAGGTTCGGAACCTCGAGGGGCTCCTTGATCTTTGCAAAGGAGATGCGCAGCGGGGCGGTGCTGGCGCCGTTGTTCATATTCGCGGTCGAGGCAGTGCGCGAGGCGGCCAAGAGGGGGTCCTTCCGAGGGCTCGGACTCACTACGCGCGTACCGGCCCCTCTCAGGGGCAAAGAGACATGGACTTCCTGAGACGGCCCGGAAAGGCCAGGTCAGAGTTGGTCCGGTCATCGATGCTCAAGTGAGGGCATGCCCCTGGTGACGGGCAGGGAGCAGCTAACAGGCAGCGCAAAGGGTCAGTGTAGCCACTTGGCGCACTGATGTCCAGCCCCGCTTTTTTGAGACCCTCGTCGTGCTCAACACCCTCGGCAAGCTCACGTCCTCAACGCGTTGATACTGCCCTCTTCGCCGCCGATCCATGCCTCGGATTCGGATCGTTGTGACGACGCGTCCTGAGAATTGCGCGCTGCGTGCGGTTCGTCAAGGCCTCCATGGCCCACACCACATGCCACCAGGGATGCTCGGAGGCACGAAGAAGATCACCATACTCCGCGAACCCCTGATCGCAAGGCTGCCGCTCACCCGACCCAGGAACGCCGAAGAGCGACCACCCAGATGGATGATCGCTCTTCGGTGCTTAGGCGTTACAAGGTCTTTGGGACCTCGTCCACGACCTCGAGGTGTTACTTGACCTCGACGGAGGCGCCGGCGGCCTTGAGGGACTCGGCGGCCTTCTCGGCGACGTCCTTGGCGACCTTCTCGACGACGGGCTTCGGGGCGCCGTCCACGAGGTCCTTGGCCTCCTTGAGACCCAGCGAGGTCAGCTCACGCACGACCTTGATGACCTGGATCTTCTTCTCGCCGGCGCCGGTGAGGATGACGTCGAACTCGTCCTGCTCGGCCTCGGCCTCGACGGCGGCGGCCGGACCGGCCGGACCGGCGACGGCGACCGCGGCGGCGGCGGTGACGTCGAACTTCTCCTCGAACGCCTTCACGAACTCGGAAAGCTGGATGAGGGTCATGGTCTCGAACTCGGCGAGCAGTTCGTCCTGGGTGAGAGCCACGATGGCTTCCTTCCACTAATTTCGGCTGGTGCCGGTGTGTACATGTCTGGCGGGCGTACGTTCGGCCCGCTACGACCGATGCCGTGCGGCGCGGAGCCTCAGGCGGCGGTCATGCTGCGAGCCGAATTACTCGGCACCGCCCTGCTCTTCGTGCTTGGCGCGAAGGGCGTCCACAGTGCGGACGAGCTTCGACGGAAGCGCCTGGAAGAGCTGCGCAGCCTGAGTCTGCTTGCCCTTGAAGGCACCCGCCAGCTTGGAGAGCAGAACCTCGCGGGACTCGAGGTCCGCGAGCTTCTTGATCTCGTCGGCGGACAGCGCCTTGCCGTCAAGGACACCGCCCTTGATGACGAGGTTCGGGTTGTCCTTGGCGAAGTCACGAAGACCCTTCGCCGACTCCACCGGGTCACCGGTGATGAAGGCGACCGCCGTCGGACCGTTGAACAGGTCGTCGAGCGTAGAGATCCCGGCCTCGTTGGCCGCAATCTTGGTCAGCGTGTTCTTCACCACGGCGTACTGGGCGTTCTCACCGAGCGAACGACGCAGCGTCTTGAGCTGCGCCACGGTGAGACCCCGGTACTCGGTCAGCACGGCGGCGTTCGAGTCGCGGAACTGGTCCGCGAGCTCGGCTACCGCGGCAGCCTTGTCGGGCCTTGCCATAGAGCGTCGGCCTCCTTCCGGGTGATGAGGACCGCTCAGAAGGGGCTGGGACAGAGAAAACGCCCCGGCGCAGGCGCACGGGGCGTAGCTCGACCGGCAACGAAACACACCGGGAGCACATCCAGTTCACCTGCGCGGGTCGTCCACTGTTCAGCGGATCCTTCGGTCACCACACCCTTTGACAGGCACGGCAACGACCAGCGGTCTTTGGCTTCTCCGGAAGAGTACGGGACCCACACACCCCCAAGCAAATCCGCCCGTACGGCCCAGTTGAAGGCGGCTCAGGAACTCGTGCCGGACCCGGTCACCGTGCCGCTGCCGCCCGAGGTGGCGCCCTGCTTCTTCAGCAGTGCCGTGAAGTCCTCGGTGTCGCTCGCCGGGGGCACGGTGGCGTCGACCTTCACGCCGTAGTCGCTGTAGTAGGCGGTCTGGGTGTACTGGCCCGAGGACATCTCGCCCTTCTCGATCTTCTTCACCAGCAGATCCTGGGCGTTGATCCAGATGTCGACCTGCTCCGTGGAGACACCGGCGGCGGTGAGCTGCTTCTTCAGGCCGGCGAGCTGGCTCGCGGTGAGGCTGGAGTTCTTGGCGGCGAGGTCGGCGACGTTCACCGTGCCCGAGTAGTGCGTGGTCTGCTGGCCGCGCACCGACTCCGTACCGACCTTCTGGACGTCCCCGGAGGCGAGCAGGAGCTTCACCGACTGGTTCGGGGTGGAGTTCTGCATCTGGTCCTTGAGGTACGCGCCGGAGCTGCCGCCGAGCTTGGCCAGGTCGTCGTAGTCGTACTTGATCCAGTGCTTGCCGCCCGCCTGCTCGGCGAACTTCTCGCCCATCTTCGCGTAGTAGGCGTCGGGCAGATAGCGGGCCTCCATCGACGTGCTGCCGGCCGCGCGCATCGTGTCGGCGACCGTGCCGCCGGTGTACGTCATCGTGAGGGTGCCGCTGATGCCGTCGCCCCAGCCGAGGTTGCCCTTGGCGTCCATGGACATCAGGGAGCCCATCACGGTGGAGGACTCGACCTTGGCGGAGTCCGCCTTGTCGGTGGACTGCTCGGCGGTGCGCAGGGCCGCTATGGGGCTCACCCGGGTCGTGCCCTTGCCGGCGGCCTTGTCGTCCTTGCCGGAGCCCCCCGAAGAGCCCGAGGAGCTGCAGGCGGCCAGTCCGGTCAGCGCGGTCGCCACCGCGATCGAGAGGCCCACCCGGCGCACGGTCGTGCTCTTCATTCGTCCCCACCCCTATGCGATTGCTGTGCCTGCCCCAAGACGCTAGCGCAGCGCACTGACACCCCGTACGAAAGAGGACGAGCCCCGCACCTCGAAGGTTGCGGGGCTCGCCCAATTCTGACGCGTACGCGACGCGGCTACCGGAGTGAGCGCGGGGCTCAGACGGCGGCCGGGTCCTCCTCGACGAGGAGGTTGCGGGTGCGGTTCGGGTCGACCGGAATGCCGGGGCCGATCGTGGTGCTGATCGCGGCCTTCTTGATGTAGCGACCCTTGGCGGCGGACGGCTTCAGACGGAGGATCTCGTCCAGCGCGGCGCCGTAGTTCTCCACCAGCTGGGTGTCGTCGAAGGACGACTTGCCGATGATGAAGTGCAGGTTCGAGTGCTTGTCGACGCGGAACTCGATCTTGCCACCCTTGATCTCGGTGACAGCCTTGACGACGTCCGGGGTCACGGTGCCGGTCTTGGGGTTCGGCATGAGACCACGGGGACCGAGCACGCGGCCGAGGCGGCCGACCTTGCCCATGAGGTCCGGGGTGGCGACGACGGCGTCGAAGTCCAGACGGCCCTTCGCCACCTCGTCGATCAGCTCGTCGGAGCCGACGATGTCGGCGCCCGCGGCGGTCGCGGCCTCGGCACGGTCACCGGTCGCGAAGACCAGGACCCGGGCGGTCTTACCGGTGCCGTGCGGGAGGTTCACGGTGCCACGGACCATCTGGTCGGCCTTGCGCGGGTCGACACCCAGGCGGAAGGCGACCTCGACGGTGCCGTCGAACTTGGTCGTGGAGGTCTCCTTGGCGAGACGGACGGCCTCGAGCGGGGCGTAGAGCTTCTCCCGGTCGATCTTGGCGTCCGCAGCGCGGAGAGACTTGCTGCGCTTGCTCACTACTGCTCCTGTGTGTGTCTGAGGAGTCGTGGTACGGGCCGAGCAGGCCCCGCCACGGTACTTCTACGGGGTGGAGGTCAGCCCTCGACCGTGATGCCCATGGAACGGGCGGTGCCGGCGATGATCTTCGACGCGGCGTCCAGGTCGTTGGCGTTCAGGTCGGGAAGCTTGGTCGTGGCGATCTCACGGACCTGCGCCTGGGTGATCTTGGCGACCTTGGTCTTGTGCGGCTCGCCGGAGCCCTTCTCGACACCTGCGGCCTTGAGGATCATCTTCGCGGCCGGCGGAGTCTTGGTGACGAAGGTGAAGGAGCGGTCCTCGTAGACCGTGATCTCCACCGGGATCACCCAGCCACGCTGCGACTCGGTGGCCGCGTTGTAGGCCTTGCAGAACTCCATGATGTTGACGCCGTGCTGACCGAGCGCGGGGCCGACCGGCGGAGCCGGGTTCGCCGCACCGGCGTTGATCTGGAGCTTGATGAGCCCCGTGACCTTCTTCTTCTTGGGAGGCATTGCTCTCCGGGTCCTTTCGATTCGGGTCCTGCCCACCTCCGGGAATCACCCGGACGCAGGCATACCGCACAACGATAGCGGGTATAGCGCCGTGGCCAAAAACGAGAAAGGTCAGGAGGGCTCACTTGGAACCCGCCTGACCCGACCACCCCAGGGGCGCGGGGAACTGCGCGACCAGCCCCCACGCACCTGCAGCCGAAGTACTAGTTCTTCTGGATCTGGTCGAAACTCAGCTCGACCGGCGTCTCGCGACCGAAGATCTCCACGAGCCCCTTGACCTTCTTCGAGTCCGCGTTGATCTCGTTGATGGTCGCCTGCAACGTCGCGAACGGCCCGTCGGTGACGGTGACCGAGTCGCCGACCTCGAAGTCGAGCACCTGAACCTCGACCTTGCGCTGCGGCATCGGCTTGCCCTCGGCCTCGGCCGCCTCACGCGCGGCCTTCTCCTCGGCCTCCGGAGCGAGCATCTTGACGATCTCGTCCAGGGTCAGCGGATACGGGTCGTAGGCGTTGCCCACGAAGCCGGTGACGCCAGGCGTGTTGCGGACGACACCCCAGGACTCGTTCGTCAGGTCCATGCGGACCAGGACGTAGCCCGGGAGCTTGTTCTGCTTGATGGTCTTGCGGTCGCCGTTCTTGATCTGGACGACCTCTTCCTGCGGCACCTCGGCCGCGAAGATGTAGTCCTCGACGTTCAGCGAGACGGCGCGCTGCTCCAGGTTGGTCTTCACGCGGTTCTCGTAACCGGCGTACGTGTGGATGACGTACCACTCGCCGGGCAGGAGGCGAAGCTCCTCGCGCAGGGCGACAACGGGGTCGGCCGGTTCGGCCTCTTCCTCGTCGTCCTCGACCGCGTCTTCCGCGTCGAGATCCTCGGTCGCGTCCTCGTCCTCGTCGTCGACGTGTACGGCGGCTTCCTCGGCGGGCTCGCCCGCGTCTGCGTCTGCAGCCTCGACCTCGTCCAGGTCGTCGTCCGCGCCCTCGACGATGTCGAGTTCGTCTTCCACGGACTCGTCCGGCTCGACGGCCTCGTTCAGGTTCGGGTCAGACACGGTGGCTGCTTCTTCCTGGATACATGGGGGTGGAACACGCGAAAGGGGCGCCGGTCAGGGCGCCCTTCGCTTCCGGCCTCAGCCGAAGACGTACTTCGCGGCGTGATTGAGTCCATAGTCAATCACGGTCACCAGACCGATCATGATGAGGACGAAGAAGATCACGACCGTCGTGTACGTCGTGAGCTGGTTGCGCGTCGGCCAGACGACCTTGCGGAGCTCCGCGACGATCTGGCGGTAGAAGATACCGAGGCGCTTCAGCGGGCCCTTCTTGGCGCGCTTGCCACCCTTGCGGGCCTTCTTCTTGGACTCCGACACCTCGTCCTGGGCATCAGGCATGTCGATGGAGCCCACGGCGTCCGCCATTCGTCCTCACCTGTTCCCGGGTCGTGGCCGTGCCGCGCCCGGTCTGAGCCGCACGGCGGTGCATTGCTGTGTAAACATGCGCTGCGCACACATCCTGGCGAAGGTGTGTGTAGCAGGGCCGGAGGGACTTGAACCCCCAACCGCCGGTTTTGGAGACCGGTGCTCTACCAATTGAGCTACGACCCTTTGTGACGTTCTCCAACGTACCGCATCCGCCCGAGTGCTCGGTGTGCACCAAGTAGGGCGCGGCTGTTGAAGGCCAACGAGCTAGGAGTGTACGTGCTCCGGGGCCGGTCGTCGAACAGAAAGTGCCTGTACGGGGATTGCCGGAGGAAGATCGCCCAGGCCTGGGCGGAAAACCGGACGGTTGTTCAGTGCCTTCCCGATCCTGTTCAGTCTGTGAAACCGGTGTGCCGGGCGGGTTTCCGGTCTGAAACGATGGGCCCATGAGCGCCTCAACCCCTCCCACCGAGCGCCGGGTCTCCGCCCGAGTCGGCGCGATCTCCGAGTCCGCCACCCTCGCCGTGGACGCCAAGGCCAAGGCCCTCAAGGCCGCCGGGCGTCCGGTGATCGGCTTCGGCGCGGGTGAACCGGACTTCCCGACCCCGGACTACATCGTGCAGGCCGCGATCGAGGCCTGCTCGAACCCCAAGTACCACCGCTACACGCCGGCCGGCGGTCTGCCGGAGCTGAAGGCCGCGATCGCCGCGAAGACGCTGCGCGACTCGGGCTACGAGGTGGACGCCTCGCAGATCCTGGTCACCAACGGCGGCAAGCAGGCCATCTACGAGGCCTTCGCCGCGATCCTCGACCCGGGCGACGAGGTCATCGTCCCGGCGCCGTACTGGACGACGTACCCGGAGTCGATCCGGCTCGCGGGCGGTGTCCCGGTGGACGTCGTCGCCGACGAGACGACCGGTTACCGCGTCTCCGTCGAGCAGTTGGAGGCGGCCCGCACCGAGAACACCAAGGTCGTCCTCTTCGTCTCGCCGTCCAACCCGACCGGCGCCGTCTACAGCGAGGCCGAGGCCGAGGCGATCGGCCGCTGGGCCGTCGAGCACGGCCTGTGGGTCATGACGGACGAGATCTACGAGCACCTGGTCTACGGAGACGCGAAGTTCACCTCGCTGCCCGCGATCCTGCCGGAGCTGCGCGACAAGTGCATCGTCGTCAACGGCGTCGCCAAGACGTATGCGATGACCGGCTGGCGGGTCGGCTGGATCATCGGCCCGAAGGACGTCGTCAAGGCCGCGACCAACCTCCAGTCCCACGCCACGTCGAACGTCTCGAACGTGGCCCAGGTCGCCGCGCTGGCCGCCGTCTCGGGCAACCTGGACGCCGTGGCGAAGATGGGCGAGGCCTTCGACCGGCGCCGCAAGACGATCGTGCACATGCTGAACGAGATCGACGGCGTGCTGTGCCCGGAGCCGGAGGGCGCGTTCTACGTGTACCCGTCGGTGAAGGCGCTGCTCGGCAAGGAGATCCGCGGCAAGCGCCCGCAGGACTCGGTCGAGCTGGCCGCGCTGATCCTGGAGGAGGCCGAGGTCGCGGTTGTCCCGGGCGAGGCCTTCGGCACCCCGGGGTATCTGCGGCTGTCGTACGCCCTGGGTGACGAGGATCTCGTCGAGGGCGTCAGCCGGATCCAGAAGCTGCTGGCGGAGGCCACGGACTGACGTTTTCGTACCTCCACGCGTGCGTGCGGGCCGTTTCCCTCCGGGGAGGCGGCCCGCTTCTTCGTGCGAGCAAGACCACGATCGGGGAAAGCGGTACCGGGACGACGGGAACGTACGGCAGGATTCCCGGATGGAGCGTGTACGTGATGTCTCTGAACTGCCGAAAGCCCATCTGCACCTGCACTTCACCGGGTCGATGCGGCCCACCACCGTGCTGGAGCTCGCCGACAAGTACGGCGTGCGGTTGCCCGACGCCCTGACCGAGGCGCTGACCAGTGGGGAGCCGCCGAAGCTGCGGGCGACGGACGAGCGGGGCTGGTTCCGTTTCCAGCGGCTGTACGACGCGGCGCGGTCGTGCCTGCGGGAACCCGAGGACATTCAGCGGCTGGTGCGCGAGGCCGCCGAGGAGGACGTCAGGGACGGCTCGGGCTGGCTGGAGATCCAGGTGGACCCGACGTCGTACGCGCCCCTTCTGGGCGGGCTGATCCCGGCGCTGGAGGTCATCCTGGACGCGGTGGAGACGACCTCCCGCGAGACCGGGCTCGGGATGCGGGTGCTGGTGGCCGCGAACCGGATGAAGCACCCGCTGGACGCCCGCACACTGGCCCGGCTGGCCGTGCGGTACGCGGACAAGGGCGTGGTCGGTTTCGGCCTCTCGAACGACGAACGCCGGGGTATGGCACGGGACTTCGACCGGGCCTTCGCGATCGCCCAGGAGGGCGGCCTGCTGTCGGCCCCGCACGGCGGCGAGCTGGCGGGCCCGGCCTCGGTGCGGGACTGCCTGGACGACCTGCACGCGACCCGGATCGGCCACGGGGTGCGCGCGGCGGAGGACCCGCGACTGCTGAAGCGCCTCGCCGACCGTGGCATCACCTGCGAGGTGTGCCCGGCCTCGAACGTGGCGCTGGGCGTCTACGAGAAGCCCGAGGACGTACCCCTACGGACCCTCTTCGAGGCCGGCGTCCCCCTGGCACTCGGCGCCGACGACCCCCTCCTCTTCGGCTCCCGGCTGGCGGCCCAGTACGAGATCGCCCGCCGCTACCACGCCTTCTCGGACCGCGAACTGGCCGAACTGGCCCGGCAGTCGGTACGGGGTTCGGCGGCCCCGGAGGACATGAAGACGAAGCTGCTGTCCGGCATCGACGACTGGCTCAGCGCCCCGGTCGCTTGAAGTGCGCGTAGGGCGGATACGGCTTGAAACAGATCGCGATCTCGGGGTGGCGCAGGCCGTCCCTGGGAGGCACCAGTTCGTGGTGCAGGCAGGTCACGCACGCCGCCTGCCCCTTGACGACCCTCTTCTCCCGCGGCCCCCAGCCGGCCGCGTAGGAGAACGCCGTCGCCGCACTGGCGAGGACATCACGGCCGCCGATGAGGAAGTACGTGCGCGCGTGGGTGGTGTGCCGCAACAGCCCGCGGTCGTACGGCCGCTCCCGCCACGCGCGCGCGTGCCGCTCGGTACGGGCCTCGTCCGTGCGGACGGTGAGCGGTGTGCCACGCCCCAACGCCCGCCTCAGTTCGGGCCACTTGGAGGGCCGCAGCCCCGTCTCCGGACGGGCCAGCACCAGATCGACCAGTTCCCCGCACCCCTCGTCGGGCGGCACGCTCTCGCGCAGCGGAATGTGCACGATGGTGTGCCGGGAGTACGCGGCGAACGAGAACAGCCCGGCCAGCCGGCTCAGCCCGTCGTGGTCCCCCATGAGCATTCCGTACGACGCCGGGTCGCGCAGTGAGGTGTGGCGCAGGGGTTGCCCGGGCTGGACGACGCGGTGTTCGTGGGGGCCGGTCCTGGGTCTGAACTGCCGGAGTCTCAGCTCCATTCGGGGTGCCTCATACGGCAAGGGTCCCGGTCAGGAGGGGTCCTCGGCAACGGAGATTCCGCCCAGCAGCGTCCGGGCGATGCGTGGCGCGAACTCGTCCACGGGCGGGCGTACGCCGGTCTCCGTCGCCTCGTAGGCGAACACGCGCTGTGCGCAGGCGCCCAGGAGGAGGGACGCGGCGGCGAAGGTGTCGACGTCGGGGCGAACGCGGCCGGCGGTCTGTTCGGCGCGGAGATAGGCGTCCAGGCCCTCGATCGGCTTGTGGGGGCCGGAGCCGAGCTGCCGCAGCGCCTCGTCGTGGCGTCGCTTGAGCTGGGTCTCGGCATACAGGGAGGCCGCGATCGGGAAGCTCTGCTCGTAGAAGAGGGCCGCCTGGCGGGCGATCTCGGTGAGGTTGTCCTCCAGCGAGTGCCGGCCGGGCTCGGCGGCGAGGCTGCGCAGCAGCGGGGTCAGCTGGGGCAGCCGTTCCGCGAGGACATGGATGAACAGCTCCTCCTTGCTCGCGAAGTACTTGTAGAGCGCGGCCTCGGAGCAGCCGGCCGCCTTGGCGATCTCCTTGGTGGTCGCCCTGGACAGGCCGACGGTGAGCATCAACTCGTGGGCGGCGTCGAGGATGCGGACCCGGGCGGGTTTCTGCGCGGCGGGCTCCGCGGCCTGTTTCTGCTGCATGGGGCCCAAGGATTCCATGAGCGGTCCGTTCGGGCTTGACGGGTGGGTGAGTACTTACTCACTCTAGAGGGAGGAAGGGGTGAGTAAACGCTCACCCACCCCGCGAGAGGCGTAGGAGTAGGCCATGGAACTCACTGTCTTCGGTGCCACAGGAGGCATCGGCCAGGAGATCGTCCGCCAGGCGCTGGCCTCGGGCCATCAGGTCACAGCGGTCGTACGCGATCCGGCGCGGCTGACCGTGCGGGGCGAGGGTCTGGAGGTGTTCCGCGCGGACCTCACCGACCCGGAGGCGTTGCGTCCCGCGGTCGCGGGCCGGGACGCGGTCCTTTCCGGGCTCGGTGCCCGCAGCCGCAAGGACGCGGGGGTCGCGACCCGGCTCACGCGGACGGTTCTGGCCGCCATGGAGGCGGAGGGGGTGCGCCGGGTGCTGGTGGTGAGCGCCGGTCCGGTCGGCCCGGACGCGGAGGGCGCCGGGCTCCTCGACCGCACCGCGCGCGGGCTGATCTCGGCGCTCCTGAAGGACGTGTACGCCGACCTGCGGGAGATGGAGGCGGAACTGGCGCGCAGCGCGACCGACTGGACATCGGTCCGCCCGCCACGCCTGCAGAACAACCCGGTGACCGGCACGTACCGCACGGTCGTGGGCGGCTTCCCCGAGAAGGGCCGGTTCATCGCGCGGGCCGATGTCGCCCACGCGATGCTGGCGATGACCGACGATCCCCGGACGGTGAAGCAGGGGGTGGGGGTGGCCTATTGAGCCCCTCCGGAGTGCGCCGTCAGAGGCTGACGCCGACCGTCACCGGCTCGTTGACCAGGGTGACCCCGAAGGTGTCGTGGACGCCGGCGACGACTTCGCGCGCCAGGGTGAGCAGGTCCTCGGTGGTCGCCTCGCCGCGGTTGGTGAGGGCGAGGGTGTGCTTGGTGGAGATGCGGGCGGGCCCGCTGCCGTACCCCTTGGTGAAGCCCGCCTTGTCGATCAGCCAGGCGGCGGAGGTCTTGGTGTGGCCCTCCCCCGCCGGGTACGCGGGCGGCTCCGTGCCCTCGCCGAGACGCTCCCGCACGCGCGCGTGGAAGGCGGTGAACTGCTCGTCGGTGAGGATCGGGTTGGTGAAGAAGGAACCGGCCGACCAGGTGTCGTGGTCCTCGGGGTCCAGGACCATGCCCTTGCCGGCACGCAGCGCGAGCACGGTCTCACGGGCCTTCGCCAGCGGCACCCGGTCACCGGGCTCGACACCGAGGACACGGGCCGTCTCGGCGTACTTGACCGGCGCCGACAGCCCGTCCGCGTCCTCCAGCTCGAACCGGACACGCAGCACGACATAGCGCTCGGGGTCGGCCTTGAAGCGGCTGTGCCGGTACGAGAAGGCGCACTCCTCGTTGGTGAGGGTGACCGTCTCGCGGGTCGTGCGGTCGTAGGCGAGCACCTCGGTGATGGTGGTGGAGACCTCCTGGCCGTACGCCCCCACGTTCTGGATCGGCGTCGCGCCCGCCGATCCGGGAATCCCGGCGAGGCACTCGATCCCGGCGAGCCCGGCCTCCACGGTCCGGGCGACGGCATCGGTCCACACCTCACCGGCCGCCAACTCCAGCCGCGTGCCGTCGAGTTCGCAGCCGCGCGTGGCGATCCGCAGGGCGGTGCCCTCGAACCCCTTGTCCCCGATGACCAGGTTCGACCCGCCCCCGATCACCAACAACGCCGTCCCGGCGTCATCGGCCTCCCGCACAGCCTCGATCACCTCGGCATCGGTGCTCGCGGTGATCAGCCGGGCGGCGGGCCCACCCAACCGGAAGGTGGTGAGCGGGGCGAGGGGAGCGTCGTGGAGTTCCTGCACGGGGCCAAGACTACGAGACGGGACTGACAACGCCGGGCGGGGCGGGGTGCGGTGCGGTGGTCTTACGGCGCGGGGCGCGGTAACCGGCGCCGCGCGTATCCGTACCCCACGCGCGGTAGGCGGCGCCCTGCGCCGGACGCGTGCTCCGTGCCGGACGCGTACCCCACAACGCACACTCGGTGGGCGCCGCCCGTGCTCTCGACATCGAACGCCCGCCATGGCCCATCTCGCGCCGCACCACCCCGCCCGCCCCGCTCGATCGACGTCCACCCCGAGCGGACGTCCACCACTGACGAAGCCGCACACGCGCGTGGGGCCCCACCAACGATGGCGGGACCCCACGCGTGCGCGCCGCATGTTCGGCTCAGCGGCTCGCAGCCTCCAGCACCGAGTCCGACTCGGAACCTCCGGAGGACTCCGCATCCCCCGTCGACTCGGCCACCGCCGCGAGCTCCGCCGCCCGGCGCCTCGTCGGGATCAGGAGCGTCGCGACCCCGGCGAGGGCGACCACCGCCGCGCCGGTGACCAGTGCGGGCTTGAGGCCGTCGACGAAGGTCTGGGCGGTCTGGTAGCCGCCCTGGGCCGAGAAGATGGACGCCATGATGGCGATACCGAGGGCGCCGCCGACCTCACGGAGCGCGTTGTTGGCGCCGGAGGCGATGCCCTGTTCCTGCGGGCGGACGCTGGACATGACCAGGTTGGAGGCCGGCGCGAAGAACAGGGCCATGCCGATGCCGCTGAGGATCAGGCCGGGCAGCTGAGCGGCGTAGGAGACATCGGTGGTGACGACGTAGGACATGTAGCCGAGGCCTGCCGCCTGCAGGAAGAGGCCGGCGGCGACGACCGGGCGGCCGCCGATGCGGTCGGAGAGGATGCCGGCGATGGGGGCGACGAGCATCGGCATGCCGGTCCAGGGGAGCATCCGCAGGCCCGCCTCGGTGGGCGAGTAGCCGAGGACGCCCTGCATGTACTGGCTGAGCAGGAAGATCGAACCGAACATCCCGAGGAACATCAGCAGGCTCGCCGCGTTGATCCCGGAGAAGGCGCGGGAGCGGAACAGGCGCATCGGGAGCATGGGGTTCTTGGCGTTGACGCTGTAGAGGATGAAGCCTGCGAACAGCGCGCTCCCCGCGAACAGCCCGGTGAGGACGAGCGAGCTGGTCCACCCGTCGGCGGGCCCGCGGACCAGGCCGTAGACGATGCCGAAGAGGCCGCCGCTGGCGAGCAGGGTGCCGGGGATGTCGAGCGGGGCGCCGGTGCCGTGCGACTCGGACAGGCGGAGGCGGGCGAGCGGCAGCAGGGCCAGGCCGAGCGGGACGTTCAGCCAGAAGATCCAGTGCCAGGAGATGTGCTCGGTGAGGCTGCCGCCGATCAGCGGTCCGGAGGCGACGGCGAGTCCGTTCACGGCGCCCCAGATGCCGAACGCCATCCCGCGCTTGGCGGCGGGTACGGCCGCCGTCAGCAGGGTCAGTGTCAGCGGCATCATGATCGCCGCTCCGACACCCTGGACCGCGCGGGCGGCGATCAGGGAATCGATTCCGGGCGCCATGGCCGCGGCGGCCGAGGCGCCGGTGAATATGGTGATGCCGACGAGGAAGAGCCGGCGGCGGCCGAACCGGTCGCCGAGCGCCGCGCCGAACATCAGCAGGACGGCGAAGGTGAGCGTGTAGGCGCTCACGGTCCATTCCAGGTCGCCCAGCGCTCCCCCGAGGTCCTTGCGGATGGACGGCAGGGCGGTGGTGACGACGAGGTTGTCGAGGGCCGCCATGAATCCGGCGACGCTGGTGATGACGAGGGCCCAGACCATGCCCCCGCGCGGTGCGGTCTGTTCTGACATCGCTCCCCCAGTGGGTGATCGCTATCAATGATTAGTTATCGATGACTAACTTTGACGCTCATGAAGAGGCACAGAATCCGCCCCTTGCCAACCACTACGACTTCTCCAGCCGACCGGTGACACGGGCCTCGGGGTACATCCCCTCCCAGACCCTGTGCTCGGGCGGGAAACCCATGGCCACAAGGGTGTTGATCAGCATTCCGTGTGCCATGAAGGTCGCGGTCTCGTTCACATCCGCCCCCATGGACACATGCACGATGTCCCAGAGCCTCATCCAGCCCTTGCGCACGGCCTCGCCGAACTCGTGGTCACCCTCCGCCTCGGCGGCGGCCACCGTGATGTACGTCTGCATCTGCATCAGAAGCTTCTCGGGATGCTCCGTGATGAGCCGCACGTAGGCGTCGGCCATGGCATGCACGGCCTCTTCGCCCTCCAGCCCCTTGGACGACTCCTCCACGACCCGGCGCACGTCCTCGACACACCTGAGCGAGGCCGCCGCGAAGATCGCCTTCTTGCCCGGGAAAAGCCGGAAGAGATACGGCTGCGAGACACCGACCCGCTTGGCGATCGCCTCGGTGGAGGTGCCGTAGTACCCCCGCTGCGCGAACTCGGTGATCGCCGCGCGGATGACGCTCTCGCGCCTCTCCTCTGCGCTCATCCTGACCATGCGAGAAAGTTAGTACTCAATCACTAACTAGGTCAAGGGGAAGCGCGCGGCGGGCTTCCAGCGAGTAGCGCGGCGTTTCGCGTGTGATGCGACGCACAGGCGGGACAGCTCCGATACCGGACGGCGTCACTGCCGGTGACCGAATCGGCGCGACCGACCTACGCGTAAGGGGCGCCCGCAATGGCGGACACCCCTTACGTCAGTTCACGCGAGTCGTACGACCGCTCGTGACATCCCCAGCACCTTCTGCCCGGAGCTGGTCGCCACGAGGTCGACGCGGACCGTGTTGTCGTCGAGCTTGGCCGCGACCTTGGCGCTGACCTCGACGGTCGCGCCCTGGTCGTCGTTCGGGACGACGACGGGCTTGGTGAAGCGGACGCCGTACTCGACGACCGCGCCCGGGTCGCCGGCCCAGTCGGTGACGACGCGGATCGCCTCGGCCATGGTGAACATGCCGTGCGCGATGACGTCCGGGAGGCCGACGTCCTTGGCGAACTTCTCGTTCCAGTGGATCGGGTTGAAGTCCCCGGAGGCACCCGCGTACTGGACGAGGGCGGCCCGCGTCACGGGGAAGGTCTGGGCCGGCAGCTCGGTGCCGACCTCGATGTCGTCGTAGGCGATCTTCGCCGTCATGTCAGCTCTCCTCCGCCGCGCGGGCCACGAGCTTGGTCAGGGCGGTCACGACGTGCTCGCCCGCCTCGTCGTGGACCTCGCCGCGGATGTCCAGGATGTCGTTGCCCGCCATGGACTTGATCGCCTCGATCGTGGAGGTGACGGTGAGGCGGTCACCGGCGCGCACAGGGCGGACGTAGACGAACTTCTGGTCGCCGTGGACGACCCGGCTGTAGTCGAGGCCGAGTTGCGGGTCCTGGACGACCTGTCCCGCGGCCTTGAAGGTGATGGAGAAGACGAAGGTCGGCGGGGCGATCACATCGGGGTGGCCGAGCGCCTTGGCCGCCTCCGGGTCCGTGTATGCCGGGTTGGCGTCCCCCACCGCTTCCGCGAACTCACGGATCTTCTCCCGGCCCACCTCATAGGGGTCGGTGGGCGGGTAGGACCGCCCCACGAAGGACTGGTCGAGCGCCATGCCTCGGCACCTCCTGATGCTTACTTCTTCTGATAAACGACACGAGGCCGCCCCCAACGTGCGGGGACGGCCTCGTGTACGAGCCTGATACTTATCGCGTTTCGCGATGCGCGGTGTGCGCATTGCAACGCGGGCAGTGCTTCTTCATCTCCAGTCGGTCCGGGTTGTTACGCCGGTTCTTCTTGGTGATGTAGTTCCGCTCCTTGCACTCCACGCAGGCCAGCGTGATCTTCGGGCGGACGTCGGTGGCAGCCACAGGAGTGCTCCTTGACGAACGGATGGGACTATGAACGCATAACAGAGTAGCCGATCGAAGGACCGACCCCACAATCGGCTACTGTCAGTAGCGGTGACCGGACTTGAACCGGTGACACAGCGATTATGAGCCGCTTGCTCTACCGACTGAGCTACACCGCTGTGATGGGATCGGTTCCCACCTTGCGGTAGGAACCTCTCACACCAGAGCCCCAATACGGAATCGAACCGTAGACCTTCTCCTTACCATGGAGACGCTCTACCGACTGAGCTATTGGGGCGAGCGATGAAGACATTACACGCTCCGCCGCCGTTCACCCAAATCCGTTTCGTGGCACCGCCGCAGCCGCTTCCGCGGCCCTCCCAGAGGCCTCTCCAGCCCCTCCCGCACGGCGGACCACACCGGTACGACTATTGCGCTCCTCCCCGCCGCGAGCGGATCACCGCCCTAGGCTCGACTCACTCTGCGTGATCTTGCGCCCCTTTGCGCAGCCCCAGTACTGAGCCCCGAAGCCCCGAGCCCGCGAAGCCCTGAGACCCTGGAGCGCGATGCCCGACAGCCAGCCCCAGCCGTCCCACTCGTCGTCTGGTCCGTCGGGTTCCTCAGGCTCGTCGGGACCGGTCGACCCGGCCGCGCTCCTGTTGTGCGGAGCCCGGCTCACCGACGGCAGGACCGTGGACGTACGGCTGGGCGGCGGGCGCATCGAGGCGGTGGGCACGGCCGGCAGCCTGGCGGCGGACGCCACGCGCGCGTGCGGGTCGCGTGTGGACCTCAGCGGCTACCTCCTCCTCCCGGCCCCGGCGGAGCCGCACACGCACAGTGACACCGCCCTCTCGGCCGAGAAGGGCGGACCGGTCTCCTACGACCCCGACGACGTCCAGCGCCGCGCCACGGAGGCCGCGCTTCTGCAACTCGGGCACGGGGCAACCGCGCAGCGGGCACACGTGCGCGTGGGGGACGTTCAGGGTCTGGGCGCGTTGGCCGCCGTACTGCAGGCGCGGCGGGCGCTGCGGGGGCTGGCGGAGTTGTCGGCGGTGGCGATGCCTCGGCTGCTGACCGGGGTGGCGGGGGCGGACGGGCTCGCGATGCTTCGGGACGCGCTGAAAATGGGTGCCTCCGTAGTGGGTGGTTGTCCAGATTTGGACCCCGATCCGACGGGGTACGTGGAGGCGGTCCTGGAGGTCGCGTCCGAGCACGGCTGCCCGGTGGACCTGCACACGGACGCAGCCGACCCGACCCGCCTCGCCCGGCTGGCGGCGGTCGCGGGCGGGATGCGCCCCGGGGTGACGCTCGGCCCGTGCGGCGGCCTGGGACGGCTGCCTGCGGACACGGTCACGCGGATCGCGGACCAACTCGCGGCGGCCGGCGTGACGGTGGTGTGCCTGCCGCAGGGCGGCTGCGGCGGCGTCGACCGCCGGGGCACGGCTCCCGTACGACTGCTGCGCTCCGCCGGTGTCCAGGTGGCGTCGGGCAGCGGCGCCCTCCGCGATGTGTCCAACCCCGTGGGCCGCGGGGACCCCTTGGAGGCGGCCTACCTGCTGGCCTCGCGTCACGGGATGCGGCCCGAGGACGCGTACGACACGGTGAGTTCGTCGGCACGCGCGGCGCTCGGCCTGCCCGAGGTACGGGTCGAGGCGGGATTTCCGGCCGAACTGCTCGCGGTGCGCGGCGACCGGCTCGCGGGTGCGCTCTCGCTGGCGTACAGCCGGATCGTGGTGCACCGGGGGCGCGTGGTGGCACGGACGAGCGCGGTACGGGAGTACTGCAACACGGCGGCGGGCTCGGAGTTGGGGCTGCCGCGGCAGGGACGGGGCGAGTTGTCGTGAGCCGCCGTTCCTGCGCCGGGGCGTACGCCTGAGGCGCTGGGGCTCGTGTCCGCGCGCCCGGCGCGTGCGCCGTGGGTGCGTGCTGCTGGGACGCGGCTGAAGTCATGCGGCGCGTGCGGCCGTCCGGGCGTACGGTCGAAGGCATGCGCATTGTCATCGCTGGAGGTCATGGTCAGATCGCGCTGCGGCTGGAGCGTCTGCTCGCCGCGCGCGGTGACGAGGTCGCGGGCATCATCCGCAACGCCGAACAGAGCGAGGATCTACGGGCGGCCGGTGCCGAACCGCTCGTGCTCGACCTGGAGTCGGCCTCGGTAGAGGAGGTCGCGGCTCTGCTGCGGGGCGCGGACGCGGCGGTCTTCGCGGCGGGCGCGGGCCCGAACAGCGGCACGGCCCGCAAGGACACGGTGGACCGGGGTTCGGCGGTGCTGTTCGCCGACGCGGCGGTCCTGGCGGGCGTACGGCGCCATGTCGTCGTGTCCTCGATGGGCGCGGACCCGGCGCACTCCGGGGACGGTGTGTTCGACGTGTATCTGCGGGCCAAGGGCGAGGCGGACGCGTATGTACGCGGTCTCGGCGCCCTGGACTGGACGATCCTGCGCCCCGGTTCGCTCACGAACGACGCCGGCACCGGTCTCGTCCGGCTGGAGGCCCACACCGGCCGTGGCGCGATCCCGCGCGACGATGTGGCCGCCGTACTCGCGGAGTTGGTGGAGACGCCGGCGACGGCCGGCCTGACACTCGAACTGATCGGCGGGCCCGCGCCGGTGTCGGTGGCGGTGAAGTCGGTGGCGGGGAACTGAGGTTCCGCGCCGGGCGTTGACCTACTGCCACTGCCTGGAACGTCCTACTGCCACTGCCTGCTGCCACCGCCTAGAACAGGGGCATCTGGCCGGGGAACTCCGGCACCGCGTATCCGTCCAACGCGGGCTGCGCCGCCCCGAGTTCCGCCTGGCGACGGGACCCGGGGCACGACACGAGTTCCCCGCTCTCCCGCGCGCCGGGCGGGTCGTGTCGCGCGAACCGTCCGGCCACGACGGCGATTTCGCGACGGCACTCGGGGCAGTTTCTGCGGCGTGACGACATGGGATCAGTCTGCCCCGCCGCAGGCCGCGTCGGCTGTCGAGGCTCGCTCAGCTGTGGGAGACGGTGAGCCCGTAGAAGGCGACCCGGGCGCCCTTGGTGGTGCTGTCGGAGGACGACTGGTTGTACGAACCGGCCTTGAAGTACTGCTTGTAGGCGTTGAACGACGACGGTATGGCGTAGTGCGTGGTGCTCCCGTTGACCGTCAGATTGATGGTGTTTCCGCCCGAGACGCCGATGGTGTAGCTCCACGTCTTGCCGACCGCCACGTTGCCGACGGTGTGCAGGGTCTGGCCTCCGGAGGGCGAGTTCTCCGTGCCGAGGACGATGTCGCCGCTCGACCGGTAGTACAGCTCCAGCAGCGGCTTGGTGGACGTGCCTCCGGTGCCGAGGTGGATCTGGCCGACGCAGACGTTCGAGGTGACGGACACGACCCGTAGCGTCGCCTTCATCGTGTGCGTTCCGCTGAGCGACCAGTCGGCGGCGCTACCGCTGCGGTTCATCTCCCGCAGTTCGGAGCGGGCGTAGTTCGAGTTCGGGGTGGTGACGCCCTTCTCCGGCGCCCAGAAGGTCATCGCGCCGTCGCGGGTGTCCGTGTAGAAGTACGAGTCCTGGAACCCGTTGGCCCCCTGGAGCCGGGCCGACGAGATCGTCGTGGGCGAGCCGGGGGAACCCACCGGCTCCTGGAGCTGCCACACGCCCAGGTCGAAGTTCCCGCCGGGCGCGACGGTCGGATCCGCCAGGGGCGAGGCGACGACGTGGGTGGTGTTGCTGCCGTTGGTACTGCCCGACGCGGCCGGAGCGGCGAGGGCCAGCCCACCGGTGACGGCGGTGACGGTGGCCAGGGAGGTGAGCAGCGTACGCATGCGCATGGGGGGTGCCTTCCTGTCTGCTCGTTGGACTCGGTTGGCGATGAGCGTTCACATGTGTTCACGTAGATGAACTTTGTGTTTCAACATGAACGCGATGTCGCGACAGTAGGGCTGTGGCACGGGCACGTCAAGGTTGGCGGCAGGGCGGGCGGGGGCCTTGGGATGGGCCGTGGGATGCCTCGGGAGTGCCCGGAAACGGCGAAAGGGTCTGCGATCAGCATTACTGCTGATCGCAGACCCTTTCGATCACGTGGCGGCGCCAGGGTTCGAACCTGGGTAGGCTAAGCCGGCAGATTTACAGTCTGCTCCCTTTGGCCACTCGGGCACACCGCCGGGGACGCTGCCTCTCGAACCGCTTTTCGGCGGCGCTCCGTGGCAACGACGTAAACGATACCCGATGCACAGGGGTGCTTCGCCACCCGATAGATCGGCGCTCGGAGGGGAGGGGGTGGCTAGGCTTATGCGGATGCGGCCCGGGGCCTACACCGGGCTCGGCGGCTGTCCCCACGCACGCCGATACGCAGTGACACGCATCGATACGCACCCGGATACAAGGAGCCACAGGACATGGCCGACTCCAGTTTCGACATCGTCTCGAAGGTCGAGCGGCAGGAGGTCGACAACGCCCTCAACCAGGCCGCCAAGGAGATCTCGCAGCGCTACGACTTCAAGGGCGTGGGTGCCTCGATCTCGTGGTCCGCCGAGAAGATCCTCATGGAGGCGAACTCCGAGGAGCGGGTCAAGGCGATCCTCGACGTCTTCCAGTCCAAGCTGATCAAGCGCGGCATCTCGCTGAAGGCGCTGGACGCCGGTGAGCCTCAGCTCTCCGGCAAGGAGTACAAGATCTTCGCGTCGATCGAGGAGGGCATCTCCCAGGACAACGCGAAGAAGGTGGCGAAGATCATTCGTGACGAGGGTCCCAAGGGCGTGAAGGCCCAGGTGCAGGGCGACGAGCTGCGGGTCAGCTCGAAGAGCCGCGACGACCTGCAGGCCGTGCAGGCCCTGCTCAAGGGCAAGGACTTCGACTTCGCCCTGCAGTTCGTGAACTACCGGTAGAACGGCGCTCCGCGCGTCCGCCGCGCGCGGATACGAGGAAGGGTGGGCACCCGTCGGTGCCCACCCTTCTCGCCTGCTGGCTGCGGCACGGGGGCGCGCCAGGACCTGTCCGGCCCGAGAGGTCCTGGCTAGTTGCGCGAGTTGCCGAACAGGATGCGGATGACGATCAGGAGAACGAGCGCGCCGCCTATCGCGGAGGCCCAGGTGGCGCCGTCGTAGAAGTTCTTGGCGACGGGGTGGTCCAGCCAACGGGCCGATATCCAGCCGCCGATGAACGCCCCCGCGATGCCGATGATGGTCGTACCGATGAAGCCGCCCGGGTCGCGGCCCGGCAGCAGGAATTTGGCGATGGCTCCGGCCAACAGTCCCAGGATGATCCAGCTGATGATGCCCATGCCGCGAACCTGCCCTTTCACGCTGTGCTTGCACTGAACCGGAGCTGTGAATTCCGCCCGGACAGGCTGTGTTCGTAGGTCCTTGCGCACGGCCTGTCGCTGCATGTTCCGCCGTGTCGATGAACAGGACGCCGCGGATGCGTGTGGTGGTTGCAGGCATCCGCGAGCCGGCGCCGGGGAGGCCGTTCGCGCCGGGGAGCGCTCAGGACGCCTGTGCCGTCGTGCGTATACGGAAGTCGGTCCACGGCTTC
The DNA here is from genome assembly GCF_000716435.1 of Streptomyces xylophagus. GTDB lineage: Bacteria > Actinomycetota > Actinomycetes > Streptomycetales > Streptomycetaceae > Streptomyces > Streptomyces xylophagus. The sequence goes on along the minus strand of NZ_JNWO01000023.1, from coordinate 119,504 downwards.
GGCTCGGCGCCGCCTTCACAGTCCGCGTACCAACCTGTGCCGCCGAGCCAGCCCTGGAGCCACTCGGCGAGGCTGGGCGCGTCCACGTACCAGGCGTTGTCCGCCTCGTCGGCGTTCGGCTCGTAGAGCAGCACCGTGGCCTGCGGGGTTCGACAGTCCACGCACGCGTACATCGCGCAGCCCCAGTGGGATATCGGCAGGACGCCCTCGGGCCAGGGCCAGTCGGGGTCCTCGCGTCCGCTCGCGCGGTTGGCGAGATACTGCGTAACGGCGGCGGGCTCGCCGGCGGGTGGGTTGTCGAGCAGGGGCAACAGGCCGTACTCAGGGCCGAATCCGCCGTCCCCGATGCGTGAGTAGAGCGCTGCGAGCAGCGGAGGCAGGCTGAAGCCGAGGGCGGCCTCGGCTCGGGTCACTGTGGACTCGTCCACGGGGGCGGGGAGTGAAGTCCAGCCCCATGGGCGGGTGTTGCGGGCTTCGGTCGCCACTCGTGCCAGCAGTCGCTGCTCGTTCTCGGTCATGGCTTCATGGTGCCGCGCGCCACTGACAATCGGGCCGGCCTGTGGACAACCCGGCGGTTGTGGAAAAACTGCAGGCAGTAGGCCTGGTGGGGTGGCGGGCGGGGTGCGGTGACGAGCAGTCAGGCCAGGCGGACGTCGACATGCCTTTCGGCGAGGAAGGCGAGCAGTTCCTCGAACGTCGGTGGGCGCCGGCCGGTGTGCGGGGTGACGCCGAGGCTGGTGCGGGCGACGGCGGCGTCGTGCCAGACGAGAGTGAAGGGCGCGGTGGCTCCCCAGCGGCCGCGCAGGCAGTCGTTCAGGGCATCCAGGCCCCAACCGAAGTATCCGGCGGGGCCGTTGACCGCCTCGCCGAGGGCGCAGAAGAAGCCGGGCGGGTCGGTGATGTGTCTGCCGTCGAGGTGGTAGGTGGTGGCCGGCGGCCGGTCCGGGGTGGTGTGGGCGTGGTTCTCCAGGGCCGTGTCCAACCAGAACCGTCGGCCGTCGGCGGCGCAACATGCCCAGCGGCCGGGCTCGGCGGGGCGGCCCTCACCCCACAGGTCCCATACCTGGCGGGCCGCGAGAGGCGGTCGTTCCGACCATGGGTCGAGGGTGAGGTCGACCAGGCCCGGGCCGCGCGCGGACGGGATCCAGGCCCGTAACTCGCCCTCGACGGCGGGCTGCACGGGCCGACCGGACGAATCGATACGGACCACCTTGGCGTGGCCGAGATCCTCTTCCCCGCCGTCCAGCGCCGCACGTAGCGCACCGCGCGGGGAGCAGCCCAACAGGCGCAGGGGAGGCTCCAGCGGATCGGGGCGGTCCTCCTGGACGTGGGCCAAGTCCCGGCAGCCGCCCCATGGTTCGCCGTCCGGGCCCAGCAACCGGTAGCCCGGGGAGAGTGGCGGGCACTGCGGGTAGTCGTAGAGGTTGTCGTCCGACGGTACGCCCTCGACGGTGACGTCCCTCAACGACAGGTCACGCGCGCAAGGGCGGTCGGCGACGACGCGTACCTCCTCCAGCCACCACTCGCCCTCTCCCCCGCCGGCCTTGCCGAGCGGCTCCAGGGTGAGGCGGCCCAGCGGCGCCGAACCGTCGGCACGCGCGCGTGCGAGGGCCGTGCGGAGTTCGCCCTCGGGTGCGCAGCCGAGCAGTTCGTACGTCTCCCGCACGGGTGGGGGCGGGTCGGCGAAGAGGTCATCGGCGTCCTCGCACAGGGCCCAGGTCTGCTCGTAGCCGTGCTCGCCGGTGGACTCGGCCCCTTCGTCGTACGACAGCAGGACGTACTTCGGCGCCCCCACCACTGCCCGCCGTCAGCGGGTGGCGAACGGCTGGTCCGTGGGCACGATTTCGCGGCCCAGGGGGAACAGCGAGACCGGGATCAGCTTGAAGTTGGCGATGCCGAACGGGATGCCGATGATCGTGATGCACATGGCGATGCCGGTGACGATGTGCGCGAGGGCCAGCCACCAGCCCGCGAGGATCAGCCACAGGACGTTGCCGACGCAGGAGGGCGCGCCCGCGTCACGGCGCTCGACCGTCGTGTACCCGAAGGGCCACAGGGCGTAGACACCGATACGGAACGCGGCGATGCCGAACGGGATGCCGATGATGGTGATGCACAGCAGCGCGCCCGCGAAGAGGTACCCGAGGAACAGCCAGAAGCCGCTCAGGACGAGCCAAATGACGTTCAGGATGGTTTTCACTGAGGGCGACCTGCCATCTTCTCGAGCCGGGCGATGCGCTCCGCCATCGGCGGGTGTGTCGAGAACATCTTGGAGAGTCCCTGGCCCGGGCGGAAGGGGTTCGCGATCATCATGTGGCTCGCGGTCTCGATGCGGGGCTCCGGGGGCAGCGGAAGCTGCTTGGTGCCGGCGTCGAGCTTGCGCAGCGCGCTCGCGAGGGCGAGGGGGTCTCCGGTGAGCTGGGCACCGGACGCGTCGGCCTCGTACTCCCTGGAGCGGCTGATGGCCAACTGGATGAGGCTGGCCGCGAGGGGCCCCAGGATCATGATCATCAGCATGCCCAGGATGCCGGGGCCGTCGTCGTCGTTCGAGCGGCCGATCGGGATCAGCCAGGCGAAGTTGACCAGGAACATGATCACCGAGGCGAGGGCGCCGGCGACCGACGAGATCAGGATGTCGCGGTTGTAGACGTGGCTGAGTTCGTGGCCGATGACTCCGCGCAACTCGCGCTCGTCCAGGATGCGCAGGATGCCTTCCGTGCAGCACACGGCGGCGTTGCGCGGGTTGCGGCCCGTCGCGAACGCGTTGGGGGCCTCCGTGGGCGAGATGTACAGGCGCGGCATGGGCTGGCGGGCCTGGGTGGAGAGGTCGCGGACCATCCGGTACAGGGCCGGGGCCTCGAACTCGCTCACCGGGCGGGCGCGCATCGCGCGTAGCGCCAGTTTGTCGCTGTTCCAGTACGCGTACGCGTTCGTGCCCAACGCGATCACGACGGCTACGACGAGGCCCGTGCGGCCGAAGAAGCTGCCGATGACGATGATGAGTGCGGACAGTCCCCCGAGGAGAACTGCGGTCCTGAGCCCGTTGTGCCGGCGGTGCACGGTACGCCCTCCAAATCGTGCAGCAGGGGAACCCTTTGCTTGCTGATCTCTGATGCCACTGGTGTCGTGGTGCCACGTCCAGTGGACCCTCCCGTACTGGTCAACGCCAGGCGGGGGGCTCTAGTTCCCTTGTGCGTACGGCGCCGGGGGTGGGCCGTCCGGGTGAGGACAGCGGTATGTGCCGGTGGCTCAGAAGAGTCCGGTGTCGGCGAAGCGCAGGACCAGTTGGGGTGCTCCGGAGAGGGCGATTCCGAGGGCGCCGGTCAGGGCGAGCGCTGCGGTGAGGGGGGCGGGGACGCGGTGCTTGTCGTGTTCGCCCTCGGGGACGCGGAACAGCAGGGCCGTCCACTGGAGGTAGTAGAAGAGCGCGATCACCACGTTGACGGCCATGACGACAGCCAGCCAGCCCAGACCCGCGTCGACGGCCGCCGAGAACACGGTGACCTTCGCGAAGAGCCCGATGACACCCGGCGGCAGCCCGGCGAGGCACAGCAGGAAGAAGGCCAGGAGCAGAGCGGCCAGGGGGTTCGACGCGTACAGGCCGCGATAGTCGCTGATGCGGTTGAGGGCTCTGCTACGGCCCACCAGGGCGGCCACCGCGAAGGCGCCGAGGTTCACGGCCGCGTACATGAGGGCGTAGGCGACGGTGGAGCCGATCGACTTCTGGGCGTCCTTGGAGTACGCGGCGGCGGCGATCGGTACGAGGAGGTAGCCGGCCTGGCCGACGGAGGACCAGGCGAGCAGTCGTACCGCGCTGTACGCGCGCGTGGCCTGTTGGCGCAGGGCGCCCAGGTTGCCGACCGTCATGGTGAGGGCGGCCAGTGCGGCGAGTGCCGGGCCCCATACGTCGGCGTACGACGGGAAGGCGACGACGGTGACGAGGATCAGGCCGGAGAAGCCGACCGCCTTGCCGACGACCGACAAGTAGGCGGCGATCGGGAGGGGTGCTCCTACGTAGGTGTCCGGTACCCAGAAGTGGAAGGGGACGGCTGCCGTCTTGAAGGCGAAGCCGATGAGGGTGAGGACGACGCCGGTCTGGGCGAGGGTGTGGAACTGACCGTCCACGTGCTGGATGCGGTCGGCGATCTGCGTGAGGTACAGGGTGCCCGTGGTGGCGTACACGAAGCTGACGCCCATCAGGCTGACCGCGGTCGCGGTGACCGAGGACAGGAAGAACTTGAGGGCCGCTTCGGCGGACTTCTTGTCGCCGTGCCGGATGCCTACGAGGGCGAAGGCGGGCAGGGAGGCGACCTCCAGGGCGACGATCAGGGTCGCGAGGTCGCGGGAGGCGGGCAGGAGGGCGGCGCCCGCGGCGGAGGACAGCAGCAGGAACCAGTACTCCCCTTCGGGGAGTCCCTTGTCGGCGTCCTTCAGGGTGGTGATCGACAGAAGGGCAGCCACGAGGGCGCCGCCGAGGACCAGGAACTGGATGACCAGGGTGAAGTGGTCCGCCGTATAGCTGCAGGCGGTCGCGTCGCCGGTGAGGCAGAAGGTGGCCCGGTCGCCGTCCAGGAGGGGCAGCAGCATGAGCGCTGAGGCGGCCAGGCCCGCGACCGACACCCAGCCGAGGAGGGCTTTTCGGGCCTCCTGGAGGAACAGGTCGGCGACGAGGACCACCAGGCCGACGACCGCCGTGATCGTGGGCGGTGCGATCGCGAGCCAGTCGACGGACTGGACCATCGACTCCGCGAGAGGCTGGGCCAGGGCGCTCATCGGGTGCCTCCTGCGAGGAGCTGCTGCACGGCCGGGTCGGTCAGGCCGAGGAGTGCCTTCGGCCACAGGCCGGCGGCGACGGTGAGGGCGACGAGCGGGGTCCAGGCCGCGAACTCGTACGTCTGGACGTCGGCGAGCTTCGGCGTCTCCTGCGCCACGGCGCCCATGCAGACGCGGCGGACCACGGCGAGCATGTACGCGGCGGTCAGCAGGGTGCCGAAGGCCGCGATCGCCATGAAGGTGAGGAACGCGGGGCGGCTGAGGTCGGCGGCGGGCTTGAACGCGCCGAACAGGGCCAGCATCTCGCCCCAGAATCCGGCGAGTCCGGGCAGTCCGAGCGAGGCGACGGCGGCGAAGGCGAGCAGGCCGCCGAGGCGCGGGGCCTTGCCGTAGAGGGCTGCGCCGGTCCCTTCGGCGAGGGTGTCCAGGTCGGTGGTGCCCGTGCGGTCCTTGAGGGCGCCGACGAGGAAGAAGAGGAGGCCGGTGATGAGGCCGTGGGCGATGTTGGCGAACAGCGCGCCGTTCACGCCGGTCGGGGTCATCGTCGAGATGCCGAGCAGGACGAAGCCCATGTGGCCGACGGAGGAGTAGGCGATGAGGCGCTTGAGATCGCCCTTCGCGCCCTGTCTGGCGAGGGCGAGGCAGGCCAGGGAGCCGTAGATGATCCCGACGACGGCGAAGGCGGCAAGGTAGGGCGCGAAGGTGTGCATGCCGTCGGGGGCGATCGGCAGCAGGATGCGGACGAACCCGTACGTGCCCATCTTCAGCAGGACGCCGGCCAGCAGGACCGAGCCGACGGTCGGGGCGGCGGTGTGGGCGTCGGGCAGCCAGCTGTGCAGCGGCCACATCGGCGTCTTCACCGCGAGCCCGATCCCGATCGCCAGAACGGCGATGACCTGCACGGATGTGGTCAGCGACCGGCCGTTGTCAGTGGCGAGTGCCACCATGTCGAATGTGCCCGCCTTGATTCCGATCAGGAGCAGGCCGAGCAGCATGACGACGGAACCGAGCAGTGCGAAGAGGATGAACTTCCAGGCGGCCCGGGTCCGTTGGGCGCCGCCCCAGCGGGCGATGAGGAAGTACATCGGGATGAGGACGGTCTCGAAGGCGAGGAAGAAGAGGATCAGGTCGAGGACGGCGAAGGTGGCGAGGGTGCCGGACTCCAGGACGAGGATCAGGGCGACGAATGCCTTCGGGGACGGGCCCGTAGGCATCTTGAAGTAGGAGTAGAGCGCGCAGAGGAAGGTCAGCAGCGCGGTCAGGACCAGGAGGGGGAGGGAGATGCCGTCGATGCCGAGGTGGATGCGCACGTCGAGTGCGGGGATCCAGCTGATGTCGGTCGTGGCCTGCATCTTCGACGGATGGTCGTGGTCGAAGCCGAGCGCGAGGACGATCGCGGCGATGAGGATCACGCCGGTCACGGTGACGCCGTGCCTTAGTACGGCCTGCTCGGGCGACTTCCCCTTCAGCCCGGGCGGGGCGGGCAGCAGGGCGGCGACGGCGCCGAGGAGCGGGCCGACGACGACGAATGCCAGAAGGACCTGCATCACGGACTCGTTGATATCGATCACGCCTGCTCACGCTCCCGTGGCGACGAGGAGGACGGCGACCGTCAGGACGACGGTGCCGGCGAGCAGCGCGCTCACATAGGTCTGCATATTGCCGGTCTGGGCGCGCCGTACGGCGGCTCCGAGCAGGCGGGGCAGGGTGCCCGCGCCGCTTACGTAGGTGTCGACGACCTCGCGGTCGAGGAACCGGACGAGACTCGCCGCCGCCATCACCGGGCGGACGAACAGCACCGCGTACACGGCGTCGAGGTGGAAGCCGGAGGCCGCGTGGCGGTGCAGCGGGCCGAGCAGGAGGCGGCCCGGGTCCGCCGGGTCGGGTGCCGAGGCCACGTCTCCGTAGGCGGCGGTGTGGCTCGCGATGGCCTCGGCCTCGACGAGTCCGGCGTCGCCCTCCGGGTGGGCCGCGACCGCACCCATCGGTGCGCGGGCCGCGAGCGCGGTGGTGTGCCGCCAAGCGCCGTAGGTGAGGATGCCGCCGACCAGAGCGACGCCCGTGCCCAGCACCGATGTGGTGAGCGTCGGGGTCAGGTCGCGGCCGTCGAACCAGTCGGGGAGCACGCGGTAGGCGAGTCCGCCGAGGGCGAGGGACGGAACGGCGAGCACCCACAGCACGGCGTTCATCGCCACGGGCTGCCTACCGTGGTCGGGAGCCTCAACTCCCCGGCCGTGGAAGGCGAGCAGCCACAGGCGTGTCGCGTACGCGGCGGTGAGCAGGGCCGTGAGCAGGCCGGCGACGAGGACGATCCAGCCCGCGGCACCGGGGATGTGTGAGGTGTGCTCGGTGGCCGCGTGTTCGGCGGCGCCGAGGACGGACTCCTTGGAGAAGAAGCCGCTGAACGGCGGGATCGCGGCGAGCGCGAGGAGCGCCACGGTCATCGTCCAGAAGGCGTCGGGGACACGGGCGCGCAGGTTGCCCATGCGGGACATGGCGGCCAGCGAGTTGGTGCCGGAGGCGTGGATGATCACGCCGGCCGCGAGGAAGAGCAGTGCCTTGAAGGCGCCGTGGGACAGGAGGTGGAAGACGGCGGCACCACGGTCGCCGACGGCTAGGGCGCCGGTCATGTAGCCGAGTTGGCCGATCGTCGAGTAGGCGAGGACGCGTTTGATGTCGTCCTGGGCGAGCGCGGCGAGACCCGAGCCGGCCATCGTCACGGCGGCCATGACGGCGAGGACGACCATCGCGGCCGAGGAGGCCTCGAAGACCGGGAGGAGACGGGCGATGAAGTAGACACCGGCGGCGACCATCGTCGCGGCGTGGATCAGCGCGGAGACGGGGGTCGGGCCCGCCATCGCGTCGGGGAGCCAGGTGTGCAGCGGAAACTGCGCGGACTTGCCCGCCACCCCGGCCAGGAGCAGCAGGGCGATCAGCGTCGGGTGGTGCAGCCCGCCGCCCGCGACGGTGCCGAGCACCTTGGTGATGCGGAAGGACCCGGCGTCGGTGGCGAGCGCGAACAGGCCGATCAGGAAGGGGACATCGCCGAGTTTGGTGACGAGGAAGGCCTTGATGGAGGCGGCGCGGGCCTCCGGGGTCTCCCAGTAGTGGCCGACGAGGAAGTAGGAGCAGATGCCCATGACTTCCCAGCCGACCAGCAGCACGATCAGGTCGCCGGAGTAGACGACGAGGAGCATCGCGGAGGTGAAGAGGGAGACGAGGGCGGCGTACGAGGGGTAGCGCGGGTCGTCGCGCAGGTAGCCCGTCGAGTAGATCTGCACACAGGTGGCGACGAAGCCGACCAGGACGGCGACGAGGGCGGCGAAGCCGTCGATGTGCAGGGCGAGTTCGACGGGGACCGAGCCGGTGGGCGTGAGTTCGGTGGCGGAGTCGATGGCCGCGTCGCCGCCCTGGCGTACGGCGACGACCGCGGCAAGCGCGAGCGCGGCGAGCGTCGGCAGCACGGCGAGCGGGCGGACGAAACCGGGGGCGGTGCGGCCCAGGAGCAGGCCGGCCGCGGCGCCCAGGAACGGGAGGAGAGGGACGAGGACGGCGAGGGTGGTCGTGGTCACGCGGTGGCCTCAGCCTTCTCGGCCGCGGGGGGCTCGGTGCCGTCGCCGTCAACGGCGTCGCTGTCGGGGCCGTCGGTTTCGTAACCCTCGGCGGTGTCGCGGAGCTTGTCGATGTCCGAGGTGCCGCGGCCCCGGTAGACCGCGAGGACGATCGCCAGGCCGATGCCGATCTCGGCGGCGGCGATGGCGATGGTGAACAGGGTCAGGGCCTGGCCGGAGTGCAGCTTCTCGTCGGCGGTCCTGCTGAGCCAGACGTCGAAGGCGACCAGGTTCAGGTTGACGGCGTTGAGCATCAGCTCGACCGACATCAGGACGAGGATCGCGTTGCGGCGGGCGAGGACGCCGTAGATACCCGTGCAGAAGAGGAGGGCGGAGAGCACGGCGGGATAGACGAGGTGCATCAGCGGGCTCCCTTCTGCTCGGTGGGGTTGTTGTGCTCCGTGGGGTTCTTCAGCTTGGTGGGGTTCTTCAGCTCGGTGGGGTTCTTCAGCTCGGTGGGGTTCTTCAGCTGTGACGGGGTGTTCCGCTCGGTCGGATCGTTGCCTTGAGACCGGCCATTTCGCCCGAACGTGTGATTGCGGGAATCCGGGACGGATGGGGAACTACCGGTCGCACCCCGGGAGTTCACAGGGGGAGAGCTCGACTCCGCCTTCGCTTTGCGGGACAGGACGATCGCGCCGACCAGGGCCGCGAGGAGAAGGACGGAGAGGGCCTCGAAGGGGAGGACCCAGTTCTGGAACAGGCTCGCGCCGGTCACCGCGGTCGAGCCGGCGGCCGGACCGTCCAGGTCCATCCAGGTCGCGCGGAAGGCGTCGACGACGACCCACACCAGGGCCGCCGCGGCGGCGACGGCCACGGCGAGGGCGGCCCACCGGTTGCCGGAGTCCGCGTCCGGCGAGCGGCCGATGGGGGCCTTGGTGAGCATCAGACCGAAGAGAAGGAGGACCACGACGGAACCGACATAGATGAGGACCTGCACCCAGGCGATGAACTCGGCGGTGAGCAGGAGGTATTCGACGGCGAGGCCCCCGAGGGCGACCACCAACCACAGAGCGGCGTGCACCAGCTGCTTGGTGGTGACGGTAACCAGGGCGGCGCCGAAGGTGACCAGGCCGACGAGGAGGAAGGCGATCTCGGCGCCGGTCGGGGAGAGGAAGCCGTGCGGGTGGGTGGCGGCGACGGTTGCCGGGGCAGTGGTCGCGGTTGCCGAGGCGATGGCGGCGAGGGTCACGACTGTCCCTCCGGCGGCTCGGTGGGGTCGGCGGGTTCGGTCGGGGCGGCCTCGGCGGGGCGGGGCGGGGCGGCCTCTGTGGGCTTGGTCGGTGTGACCTCTGCGGGCTTGGTCGGCGCGGTCCCTGCGGGCTTGGCTGACGCGGCCTCTGCAGGCTCGGCCTCTACCGGCTTGGCCGCCGCAGTCCCTGCCGGCTTGGCTGACGCGGCCTCTGCCGGCTTGGCAGGCATGGTCTCCGCAGGCTTGGTCGACGTGACCTCTGCCGGCTTGGTCGGTGCGGCCTCGGTGGCCTCCGGGGCCTGGGCGACCTCTTCGGCCTCGCCGGCTTGCGGGACCTGTGCGGCCTGAGTCGCGGCCGGTGCTGCGGCCGGTGCTGCGGCTTGAGTCGCGGCGGCCTGTGCCGCGGCCAGCTTCTCGGCTGTCTTGTGGGCGGCGGCGATCTCCTTGGGTTCCTCGGCGCCGGGGTCGAGGGCGGGTGGGGCCGGGACGGTCCACATCCACTCGCGGAGCTTGTCGCGTTCGTGGGTGAGTTCGTGGATGTCGGTCTCGGCGTACTCGAACTCCGGGGACCAGAACAGCGCGTCGAAAGGACAGACCTCGATGCAGATACCGCAGTACATGCACAGGGAGAAGTCGATGGCGAAGCGGTCGAGGACGTTGCGGCTGCGCTCGCGGCCACCGGGGGCCGCCGCCGGGACCGTCTCCTTGTGGGAGTCGATGTAGATGCACCAGTCGGGGCACTCGCGGGCGCAGAGCATGCAGACCGTGCAGTTCTCCTCGAAGAGGCCGATGACTCCGCGGGTGCGGGGCGGGAGATCGGGCTGGGTGTCCGGGTACTGCTCGGTGACGGTCTTCTTCGTCATCGTGCGGAGGGTGACGGCCAGACCCTTGGCCAGGCCGGAGCCGGGGATCGGGGACATCAGAGGAACACCACCTTCACGATGCCGGTGAGGGCGATCTGAGCGAGGGAGAGGGGGACGAGGAGGGTCCAGGAGAGCTTCTGGAGCTGGTCCTCGCGCAGGCGGGGATAGGTGACGCGGAGCCAGATGACGACGAAGGCGAGGAGTGCGGTCTTCAGCAGGGTCCACACCCAGCCGAGGCCGTCCGCGCCCCACGGGCCGTGCCAGCCGCCCAGGAAGAGGACGGTGGTCAGGCCGCACAGGACGACGATTCCGGCGTACTCGGCGAGGAGGAAGAGGGCGAAGCGGAGACCGGTGTATTCGGTGTAGGCGCCGAAGATGATCTCGGAGTCGGCGACGGGCATGTCGAAGGGAGGGCGCTGGAGTTCGGCCAGGCCCGCCACGAAGAACACGATCGCGCCGACGAGCTGCCAGGGCAGCCACCACCAGTGGAAGGCGTCGAGGATGCCGGGGAGTGAGACCGTGCCGGCTGCCATCGCCACGGAGGCGGCGGTGAGCAGCATGGGGAGTTCGTAGGCGAGGAGTTGTGCGGCGGTGCGGAGGCCGCCGAGGAGGGAGAACTTGTTGGCGGAGGCCCAGCCAGCCATGAGGGAGCCGAGCACGCTCACGCCCATCACCGCGAGGACGAAGAAGATGCCCGCGTCCAGGACCTGGCCGACGGCGCCCTCGCCGGGGCCGATCGGGATGGCGAGAAGGACGAGCAGGTACGGGAGGAGGGCGACAGCGGGGGCGAGTTGGAAGATACGGCGGTCCGCGCCCGCCGGGACGATGTCTTCCTTCTGCGCGAACTTCACGCCGTCCGCGACGAGTTGGGCCCAGCCGTGGAAGCCGCCGGCGTACATCGGGCCGAGGCGGCCCTGCATGTGGGCCATCACCTTGTGCTCGGTCTGACCGACGATCAGGGGGAAGGTGAGGAAGACGACGAAGACGATCAGGAGTCGCAGGGCGACGTCGAGCGCGTCGTTCACTGCGGGCCTCCTGCGGGGGTGTCGGGGGTGGGGTTGGCTGCGCCGGGAGCGGGGTCGGCTGCTTCCGGAGTGGGTTCGGCGGGTGCGGGTGCGGCCGGGGCGGGTTCAGCTGTGGCCGAGTCGGCTTCGCCTGACGGCCTGTCGGCCGGCCTCGCGGCAGGCGTCGGCTTCGACTCCGCTGACTCCGGCTCCGACCCCGACCCCGCCTCGGGCTCCGGCTCGTCGAAGGCTGGGCGGGCGTGGTGCCATGGTGCGTCCGCGCTGCGGGGGGCGGTGGGGGGCTTGGTGGGGGTGCCCTCCCGTGCCGCTTCCGGTACCGGTTCTGTTGCGGGCGCCGGTGCTGGCTCTGCTGCCGGTGCCGGTGCCGGTGCCGGTGCCGGTTCCGCAGGCGCAGGCGCTGGTGCCGGAGCCTGCTGCGAAGCTGAGCCGTCGCTCGCGCTGCGTGACCGTCGAGGGGTTGCCGTGCCCGGCGTCTGTTGACTCGCCGAGCCTTCCGAGGCGCTGCGTGTGCGGCGCGGTGAGGCCGGGGGCGCCGAAACCTGCTCCCCGGTTCCAGACCCTGTGCCGGTTTCAGTACCGGTACCGGTACCGGTACCGGTACCGGTACCGGTACCGGTACCGGTATCCCGGCCCTGACTCACCGAACCCTCGCTCGCGCTGCGCGCCCGGCGCGGCCCCGCCGAGGGCACCGCAGGGCCGCCCTCGGCCGACTGAGCCTGCCCTTCGGTCGCCGGCACCGCACCCTCCACCGGCGACGCTGCATCTTCGCCCGCCGACGCCACAGGCCCGCCCTTGGCCGGCTGGCCCTGCCCCGCGGCCGTCGGCACGTCACGTCCCACCGATGGCGCGGCCCTGTCACCCGACGGCACCGCACCCCCGCCCGGTGTCGCCTGGCTCACCGAGCCCTCCGACGCCGAACGAGCGCGCCGTACCGGGCGCTCGCCTGCCGCGCGTACCGGGCGCTCACCTACTGCTGGAGCTCCACTCTCACCTACCGCCTGCGCAGGACGCTCACCCGCTGCTCGGGGCGGGCGCTCACCCACCACGCGTGCTGGACGCTCACCCGCTGCTCGGGCTGCGCCTCGGGCCGGGCGGGCCGGGGCCGGGGGGAGTTGGCCCTTCAGGGGGCCCCATTCGTTCGGGTCGGGGACGCCTGGTGGGAGCATCTGGCGGCGTTTGGGGCCGCCGTGGTCGGACTCGCCCGGTTCCTTGGCGCCGGGCCAGGCCTTGGCTACGCGGGCCGCCAGGACGAAATCCTTGCGGAGGGGGTGGCCTTCGAAGGTCTCCGGGAGGAGGAGGTGGTCCAGTGCCGGGTGGCCCTCGAAGTCGACGCCGAACATTTCGTGGGTCTCGCGTTCGTGCCAGGCGGCGCCCGCGTAGATGTCCACGGCGGTGGGGAGCGCCGGGTTCTCGTGCGGGACTGTCGTACGGACGAGGAGACGGCGTACCGGTGCCAGTGCCACGACGTGGGCCGAGACGCGGAAGCCGGTGCCCGGTTCGTCGACCGCGCTCAGCCAGTCGAAGTAGGTGCAGCCCAGGTCGTCGCGGGCGGTGCGCAGGGCGGAGAGCCAGGTGGTGGGCGGTACGTCGACCGTGAGGAGTTCGTACGACTGCTCGGCCGTGGCCTCCGTGCCGAAGAGTTCCTCGGTGGGGGCGGGCAGCCAGCCGACGGCGGTCATCGGGCATCCCCCGAGGCCGGGTCGGAGGACGAGCCCGTAGCCGTAGCCGATGAGCCCTCGGCTGACTCACCCGCCGCCGCCGGTGCCGGTGCCGTCACCAACCCGCTCTGCAGTGCCGCCGTGGAAGGGCGCGCCCCCGCAGACCCGGACCCCGACCCATACCCGTACCGCTCCCCCAGCGACTCCCGGGCGATCTTCTCCTGGAGTTTGAGGATGCCCTGGAGGAGGGCTTCGGGGCGGGGTGGGCAGCCGGGGACGTAGACGTCGACCGGGATGATCTGGTCGACGCCCTTGGTGACGGAGTAGGAGTCCCAGTAGGGGCCGCCGCAGTTGGAGCAGGCGCCGAACGAGATGACGTATTTCGGTTCCGGCATCTGCTCGTAGAGGCGTTTCACGGCGGGGGCCATCTTGTCCGTGACCGTGCCGGAGACGACCATCAGGTCGGCCTGGCGCGGGCCCGGTGCGAAGGGGATCACGCCGAGGCGGATGAAGTCGTGGCGGGCCATGGACGCGGCGATGAACTCGATGGCGCAGCAGGCGAGGCCGAAGTTGAAGACCCAGAGGGAGTAGCGGCGGCCCCAGTTGAGGACCACCTTCATCGGTTCGGGGGCGAGGCGGGCGAGGGCGCCCAGGCGTTTCGGCTCGGGGAGGTACACCGGCTCCGGCGACGACACGGGCTCGGGGGTCACGTCCATGCGAGGACGCCCTTCTTGTATGCGTACAGCAGGCCCACGGCGAGGAAGCCGAGGAAGATGAACATCTCCACGAGGGTGGCCGCGCCGTAGCCCGGCGCGGCGAAGACCGTGGCCCAGGGGAAGAGGAAGATCGAGTCGACGGCGAAGACGACGTACAGGAACGCGTAGACGTAGTAGCGGACTTGGGTGTGGGCCCAGCCCTCGCCGACGGGGTCGACGCCGCACTCGTACGTCAGGAGTTTCTCGGGGGTGGGGACGACCGGGCGCAGCAGGCGGCCCGCGCCGAAGGCCACGGCGACGAAGAGGACGCCGACGACGGCGAGCAGGCCCACGACGGAGTAGGACCGGAAGTAGTCCGCCGCGACGACCACGGTCGGCTCCCGCAAGGTCCCCCGATAGGTCCCCGACAAGGTCTCCGGCAAGGTCCCTGGCAACGTCTCCCGCAAGTCCGACCCCTCCTCTTCGCCGGTGGCCGGCAGTGCGGCCCGGTACCCCGGTGCCCCTGGTACCCCGGTGACCCATGTGAACTCTGTGTTCGACGATCTGTACGCACGGGAGTCTAGGCCCTGTTAAAGGGACCGTAAGCAGCCCGTCACGGCTTGAGATCCGCCCGAGATGCCGGTGGTGGGGTTTTCCCCAGGAGACCGGGGCGGCGGACCTCATGGCGCCGGGGCGCGCCGCGCGGCACCCTGGCCCGTATGACCGTACGCATCCCCTACGCCGACCCGGCGGCATCCGGCGGCGAGAAGCTCGACGAGCCCCTGCCACCGGCCCGTTTCGCCTACGACAGACACACCTGGAAGGAGATCGCGCATCTCCTGGCGAATCTGCCGATGTCGGTGTTCGGCTTCGTGTACGTGGCGACGGTGCTGTTCACCAGCTCGCTGCTCACCATCACCGTGGTCGGATTCCCGCTGCTCGCGCTGGGGTTGATGGGCGCGCGGCTGATCGGGAAGTTCGAGCGGGGCCGGGCCCGGCGGCTGCTCGGGCTGCGGATCGACGAGCCGAGCCCGTTGCCGTTGCGCAAGGGGGGCGGGCTGCTGCAACGGGTGTGGATGGCGCTGAAGGACCCGGTGGGCTGGCGGACGGTGCTGTACGACGGGATGCGGTTGCCGTGGGGCATCGTCACCTTCACGATCACGCTGACCTCGCTGTTCGTGCTGTGGCCGGTGCTGCCGTTCATCGCGCGGGGGCTGGCGAACGCGGACCGGGCGATGGTGCGTGGCCTCCTCTCCCCCTCCGACGAGCTGGAGCGCCGTATCGCCGAACTGGAGTCCGACCGCGGGGTCGTGGTCGACACGGCGGCGGCCGACCTGCGACGGATCGAGCGCGATCTGCACGACGGGGCGCAGGCCCGGCTGGTCAATCTGGCGATGGGGCTGGGGTTGGCGAAGGAGAAACTGCTCGAAGGTCAGGCCGACGAGCATGTCGCCGCGATGGTCGACGAGGCGCACGGCGAGGTGAAGCTCGCACTCCAGGAACTGCGGGATCTGGCACGCGGAATCCATCCCGCCGTCCTCACCGACCGCGGCCTCGACGCGGCGCTCTCCTCCGTCGCCACGCGCTGCACGGTGCCGGTGAAGGTGACGGCCGATCTGGGGGCGCGCCCGGCGGCGGCGATCGAAGGCATCGCGTACTTCACCGTCTCCGAGCTGCTGCAGAACATCAGCAAGCACAGCGGCGCCCGTTCGGCGTCGGTGGACGTGTGGCGGGCGGAGGACCGGCTGCTCATCCAGGTGTGGGACGACGGCCGCGGCGGCGCCAATCTCGACGGCGGCACGGGGATGCGCGGCCTCGCCGACCGCCTCGGCGCGGTCGACGGCCTGTTCGTCCTCGACTCCCCGCCCGGCGGACCCACGACGGTCACGGCGGAGCTGCCGTGGCGGGAGCGGACCGCCGAGCCGGGCGGCCAGAGGTAGCAAAACCCCCTGCCCGAGGGGCTGTTGTTCGTCCTCGACTCCCCGCCGGGGACACGGGAAAACCCGGGGGTAGGGAAAACCCCCCTCCCGAGAGGCCGACGGACTCCATGGTCCGCGGACCTGCGGCCGAGCAGTCTGGAGATACGACAGCACGGCTGCGGAAACGACTAGAACAGGACGACGTCAATGGCCACGGAGTACGGGCAGGGGTACGGACCGCACGGCACGTTCGACCTCGACGAACGGCGCCGGCGTCGGCTGCCGACCGCGCTGCGCGCCCCCCTGGAGGCGCGCCACTGGCGCGAGTTCGGCTACGTCCTGCTGAGCCTGCCGATCAGCATCCTGCTCTTCACCTACGCGGTCACGATGGTGTCGCTGGGAGCGGGCCTGCTCATCACGTTCCTCGGCGTTCCGGTCCTGGCCTGCGCCCTGGCCGGCTGCCGCGGCTTCGGCGCGCTGGAGCGGGCCCGGGCCCGCCGGCTGCTCGACCTGGACATCGCCGACCCGGAGCCGCTGCGGATGAAGAAGAACGGCCCGATGGCCTGGATGGGCGCCGTCCTCAAGAGCGGCACGTCCTGGCGCCACCTGCTGTACGCGGTGCTGCACTTCCCCTGGGCGGTCTTCTCCTTCGTCGTCGCCCTCAACTTCTGGGCGTACGGCTGGGCCCTCCTGACGTACCCGCTGTGGTTCTGGCTCTTCCCGATGTACGGCGGTGGGGGCGGCCTTCAGCTCTACGGCGACGAGCACCACCGGATCTATCTGGACAACCCCTTCGAGATCACCGTGACCGCGCTGATCGGACTGTTGTTCACCCTGGCCACGCCGTGGATCGTGCGAGCGCTGACGCTGGTGGACCGGCTTCTGGTACACGGGCTGCTCGGACCGTCGACGCTGGCGACACGGGTCGTGGAGCTGGAGTCGGACCGGGGTGTCGTGGTCGACACGGCGGCGGCGGATCTACGACGGATCGAGCGCGATCTGCACGACGGGGCGCAGGCTCGCCTCGTAGCTCTGGCAATGGATCTGGGGCTGGCCAAGGAAAAGCTGACCGAGGACCCGCAGGCCGCGGCGCGGATGGTGGGCGAGGCGCACGGCGAGGTGAAGACGGCGTTGCAGGAGCTGCGGGATCTGGCGCGCGGGATCCATCCGGCGGTGCTGACGGACCGGGGGCTCGACGCCGCCCTGTCCTCCGTCGCCTCGCGCTGCACGGTGCCGGTGCAGGTGGACGTGGATCTGCCGGCGCGGCCGGCGGCCGCGATCGAGGGGATCGCGTACTTCACCGTCTCCGAGCTGCTGCAGAACATCAGCAAGCACGCCAAGGCGACGTGGGCCGCGGTGGATGTGTGGCGGGTGGAGAACCGGCTGATGCTTCAGGTCGTGGACAACGGGGTGGGCGGCGCGGATGCCTCCGGCGGTTCGGGGTTGGCCGGTCTTGCCGGGCGGCTCGATGCGGTGGATGGGATTCTGGTGGTCGACTCGCCGGCGGGGGGGCCTACCCGGATCACGGCGGAGCTGCCGTGGCGGGGGTGAGGGGGGTGAAGGGGTGCGGGGTTGAGGAGTTGAGCCCCCTGCCCGGCCCCCTGGGGGCTGCGCCCCCAGACCCCCCTTCGGCCCTGAAGGGGCCTCGTCCTCAAACGCCGGACGGGCTGGATGTATCCGGCCCGCGCTGAAAAGCGAACGCCCCGACAGGCTGGTTGATGCCGGCCCGCGCTGAAGAACGACCGCCGGACGGGCTGGTTGATGCCGGCCCGCACTCAAAAGCGAACGCTGAAAAGCGACCGCCCGACAGCCCAGACCCACCGCACCTCCACCCCACCCCACCCCCCTGAGAACCAAACACCGCACAGGCCGGATTTCGCTGGCCTGAACCCACCCCACCACCCCCCTATTCCAGTCGCCCGGACGCACCGCGGTCCGAATACTGGAATGCTGGGCTTGTCGTGCGGACGGACGCGAACAGGGCGCGGCCGGCGCGGAACGGCAGGGCAGGCTATGGGGGGGCCGAACATCGTGGAGGACAGGGTGCGGGTGGTCATCGCCGAGGATTCAGTGCTGCTCAGGGAGGGCCTGACCCGGTTGTTGACCGACCGCGGGCACGACGTGGTGGCCGGGGTGGGCGACGGGGACGCGCTGGTCAAGACCATCACCGAGCTGGCCGACCAGGGCGCACTGCCGGACGTGGTCGTGGCCGATGTGCGCATGCCGCCGACCCACACCGACGAAGGTGTCCGCGCGGCGGTGGAGCTGCGCAAGGCGCATCCCGGTCTCGGCGTGCTCGTGCTGTCGCAGTACGTGGAGGAGCGCTACGCCACCGAACTGCTGGCCGGTTCCACCCACGGCGTCGGCTATCTGCTGAAGGACCGGGTGGCCGAGGTGCGCGAGTTCGTCGACGCGGTGGTGCGCGTGGCCTCGGGGGGTACGGCGCTCGACCCGGAGGTGGTCGCGCAGCTGCTCGGGCGCAGCCGTAAGCAGGACGTGCTGGTGCGACTCACCCCGCGGGAGCGCGAGGTGCTGGGGCTGATGGCCGAGGGGCGGACGAACTCCGCGATAGCCCGGCAGCTGGTGGTGAGCGACGGCGCGGTCGAGAAGCACGTCAGCAACATCTTCCTGAAGCTGGGACTTTCGCCGAGTGACGGGGATCACCGGCGTGTTCTGGCCGTGCTCACCTACCTCAACTCCTGACAAACTGACACTGTGTCAGCTGCCCGGTCGCCGACCGGCGGTTGTTCACCGCCGTCAGTTCACTGTCAGCCGGCCGTCAGCCGAGTTCGAGAACCGGACAATGCACAGGAGCGTCTTCAAGGGAAGCGTCGGGGGGCGAGAAATCATGACAAGTCAGGGCGTCGAACCGTCTCAAAACAGCGTCCATCATGCGAACAGCCGAAGGAAGGCGACCCTTACAGACGTAGGGTTGATCCTGGGAGGGTCGGCGTGACGACCATGCCCGGACAGCGTCCTCGAAGAGGAGGTCCAGTTCAGTGACCAGCCAGGTCAGTAGCCCAGCGGAGCAGGCCGACGGAGCCGTCGTCGGGGAACAACGCAAACCGGCGGGGGTGAAGGAGGTCCAACGCCTGGACCGGGTGATCATCCGGTTCGCCGGTGACTCGGGTGACGGTATGCAGCTCACCGGTGACCGCTTCACCTCGGAGACGGCGTCCTTCGGGAACGACCTCTCCACCCTGCCGAACTTCCCGGCCGAGATCCGCGCCCCCGCAGGCACCCTGCCGGGGGTTTCGTCGTTCCAGCTGCATTTCGCCGACCACGACATCCTGACCCCGGGCGACGCGCCCAACGTGCTGGTCGCGATGAACCCGGCCGCCCTGAAGGCGAACATCGCCGATGTGCCGCGCGGCGCGGAGATCATCGTCAACACGGACGAGTTCACCAAACGCGCGCTGCAGAAGGTGGGTTACCCCGCCTCGCCCCTCGACGACGGCTCGCTGGACGGCTACAGCCTGCACCCCGTCCCCCTCACGACCCTCACCGTCGAGGCGTTGAAGGACTTCGGCCTGACCCGCAAGGAGGCCGAGCGCAGCAAGAACATGTTCGCGCTGGGCCTGTTGTCGTGGATGTACCACCGGCCGACCGAGGGCACGGAGAAGTTCCTCAAGTCGAAGTTCGCGAAGAAACCCGAGATCGCGGCGGCCAACATCGCGGCGTTCAGGGCGGGTTGGAACTTCGGCGAGACGACGGAGGACTTCGCGGTCTCCTACGAGGTCGCGCCGGCCGCCACCGCGTTCCCGACCGGGACCTACCGCAACATCTCCGGGAACCTCGCCCTGTCCTACGGCTTGGTCGCCGCGTCCCAACAGGCGGACCTCCCCCTCTTCCTCGGCTCGTACCCGATCACGCCGGCGTCCGACATCCTGCACGAACTGAGCAGGCACAAGAACTTCGGCGTACGGACCTTCCAGGCCGAGGACGAGATCGCGGGCATCGGCGCGGCGCTGGGGGCGGCCTTCGGCGGCTCGCTCGCGGTGACGACGACCAGCGGCCCCGGTGTGGCGCTGAAGTCGGAGACCATCGGCCTCGCGGTGTCGATGGAACTCCCCCTCCTCATCCTGGACATCCAGCGCGGCGGCCCCTCCACCGGCCTCCCCACCAAGACCGAACAGGCGGACCTCCTCCAGGCGATGTTCGGGCGCAACGGTGAGGCGCCGGTCCCGATCGTCGCCCCGTGCACACCGGCGGACTGCTTCGACGCGGCGCTCGAGGCGGCGCGGATCGCGCTGACGTACCGCACGCCGGTGATGCTCCTCTCGGACGGCTACCTGGCCAACGGTTCCGAGCCCTGGCGCATCCCCGACATCGACGAACTCCCGGACCTCACCGTCCAGTTCGCACAGGGCCCGAACCACACGCTGGACGACGGCACGGAAGTCTTCTGGCCCTACAAACGCGACCCGCAGACCCTCGCCCGCCCCTGGGCGATCCCCGGCACCCCCGGACTCGAACACCGCATCGGCGGCATCGAGAAGCAGGACGGCACGGGCAACATCTCCTACGACCCCGCCAACCACGACTTCATGGTCCGCACCCGCCAGGCCAAGATCGACGGCATCGACGTACCGGATCTGGAGGTCGACGACCCGCACGAGGCGCGGACGCTGGTCCTGGGCTGGGGCTCGACGTTCGGCCCGATCACGGCGGCGGTCCGCCGCCTGCGCGGGTCCGGCGAGTCCATCGCCCAGGCCCACCTCCGCCACCTGAACCCCTTCCCGCGGAATCTCGGCGCGGTCCTGAAGCGCTACGACAGGGTGGTGATCCCCGAGATGAACCTCGGTCAGCTCGCCACGCTGGTCCGGGCGAAGTACCTGGTGGACGCGCACTCGTACAACCAGGTGAACGGCATGCCGTTCAAGGCTGAGCAGCTCGCCACGGCTCTCAAGGAGGCCATCGATGGCTGAGACGTCCACGGAAGGCACGGGCACGATCGAGGCGCTTTCACTCGTCCCCAAGGCCGAGGCAGTGCAGTCCATGAAGGACTTCAAGTCCGATCAGGAAGTGCGCTGGTGCCCCGGCTGCGGTGACTACGCGATCCTCGCGGCGGTACAGGGTTTCATGCCGGAACTGGGCCTCGCCAAGGAGAACATCGTCTTCGTCTCCGGCATCGGCTGCTCCTCCCGCTTCCCGTACTACATGAACACGTACGGCATGCACTCGATCCACGGCCGGGCCCCCGCGATCGCGACCGGACTCGCCTCGTCCAGGCGGGACTTGAGCGTCTGGGTGGTCACGGGAGACGGCGACGCCCTGTCGATCGGCGGCAACCACCTGATCCACGCCCTGCGCCGCAACGTCAACCTCAAGATCCTCCTCTTCAACAACCGGATCTACGGCCTGACGAAGGGCCAGTACTCACCGACCTCCGAGATCGGGAAGATCACGAAGTCGACGCCGATGGGTTCGCTGGACGCCCCCTTCAACCCTGTGTCCCTCGCGATCGGCGCCGAGGCGTCCTTCGTGGCCCGCACGATCGACTCGGACCGCAAACACCTCACCCAGGTCCTGCGCGAGGCGGCCGCCCACCCCGGCACCGCCCTCGTCGAGATCTACCAGAACTGCAACATCTTCAACGACGGCGCCTTCGACGCGCTGAAGGACCGCCAGCAGGCCGAGGAGGCGGTGATCCGCCTCGAACACGGGCAGCCGATCCGTTTCGGGGCGGAGGGTGCGCGGGGTGTGGTGCGGGATGCGACGACGGGCGACCTGAAGGTGGTCGACGTGACCCCGGAGAACGAGGCGCAGGTCTTGGTGCACGACGCCCACGCGACGTCTCCGACGACAGCCTTCGCCCTGTCCCGGCTGGCCGACCCGGACACCCTGCACCACACCCCGATCGGGGTGCTGCGGTCCGTGGAACGGGCTGTGTACGACACACAGATGGCCGACCAGCTGGACACGGCGATCGTGCAGAACGGGAAGGGTGACCTGGCTGCGTTGTTGGCGGGTGGGGATACCTGGACTGTTGTGGGGTGACGGGTCCGGAAGGTTCCGTTCACACGGAGGGCCTGGGCGCGATGCCCAGGCCTTCTTGTCTGTCCACGTCAGGCGTCGGGGATGTCCCGCTTGGCACGGAGAAGGGTCTCGCGGCTGATGATCACGATGCGCTCGTAGTCGGCACGGGCAGCGTCCGGGGGGAGGAGGGAGTCCAGGTCCGCGGTGGCTTCGGTACCCATGACGGCGAAGGTGCCGTCACTCAGTTCGAAGATGTCCGGACAGGTCTCCATCGTTTGGCTGCCTCGCAGCTTGGGCGGATCTCCGAGACGACGGACGATGCTCAATGACACCTGCGGGCTCCCTCTGTCACCCCCTTCTCACCCGGGCGTCCCGGACGTGTCGACGCGGCGGCACACGAACGTGGCCGCCGAGCGACAGAGCAGGATCAGCACGCAGCGGAGAAGGACCACTGAATCTGACGAAGTGTCGGCAGACATGAGGGGTCCTTCCGCGTCAGGCGCGGGCGTCACACCCCGGCCTGGCAGACCAGTAACACATTGCCACAAGAGCGCGAGAATTCGTAACGGCGCGTAACTATGTCGGCAAATCCACTCACTTCTGGCCCTGTCTGCAAGTCGATATCACACAGGGTGTCACCGAGGGGTGTCACCGGGACCCACGATCCACCACTCCTCCGGATCATCGCCCAACTCCTCGATCATCACGTCGACGACCGCACCGACCCTCGCCTCCGTCGAGTCCGCGGGCAGGGATCGGCGATGCTCGATCGTGCGGTCCCAGTACTCGGCGAACAGCTTGTTGCGGCACAACACCCGCAGATGACCGAGCAGTTCGTCCCAGTCGCACACCCCGACCCGATGAGCCATCAGCAGATTTCCGTACTCCCGGTTTACGAAGATCATCTGCCGACGCTTGGCCACCGGGATCCCCGTCAGCGTGCTCCCCGCGTCGGCCAGCGCCGGATCGTCGATGGCCCGGTCCATCTGATCCAGGGTCAACCGGTACTGCTGGATCAGGTTCGCCCTGTGTATCTCCTCGGTCATCAGGGTCAGCTGGCCGAGCAGTTCCAGCAGGATGTCCTCCTGACGCCGACGACGGGAGCCCCGGGCCAAGCGGGCTCGCATCAGGCCGAGTCCCGTCGCGACAGCAGAACCGATACTCCTACCGCGGCCGGCCTGATTCTGTGTGGCCATGTCAAGGTGTCCCCCTGGATCAGGTGACCATGCGCCACACGGTGGCATCGCGGGTCGGCGCACGGTGGGCGTGGCACTCCGCATCCAGCGTGCCCGGCGACTCAAGTCGGCGCGGGAGGCGGAGAGGGGGCGCATGGATGGACGTGTCTCGCATGTCGACCAACGCCCTGACATATGTGTGCCCCCTGGCGCCGTGTACATGCCTTCAGTCACCCACCACGCAATGCATCACTCCTGCTCAGAGCCCCTCTTCCCCGCGTCATAAACCTCCCGCGCCTTCTCCACCTCCCCCATCCGCGCCTCCGACCACAGAGCCAGCCCCCGCACCTGTTCCGCCGCCTCGCGGCCCAGGTCGGTCAGGGAGTAGTCCACCCGGGGCGGGATCACCGGCTTGGCGTCGCGGTGGACGAAGCCGTCTCGTTCCAGGGTCTGGAGTGTCTGGGCCAGCATCTTCTCGCTCACCTGCCGCACCTGGCCGACCGCCCGGCGGAGTTCGCTGAAGCGGTGCGGGTGGTCGAGGAGTTCGATCAGGACCAGGACGCCCCAGCGGGATGTGACGTGTTCCAGGACCTGGCGGTACGGGCACATCACCTCGCGCGCGTCACTCTTGCTCGCCACCTCGCTGCTTACTGCCATGACAGTACCTTACTTCAAAGTGGGTACTTTCCTGGAGTTAGCGCACCCCCTAGGGTTAGTGCCATCGCACCCCACAAGGAGTTGTCACCATGAGCATCGTCGTCACCGGAGCCACCGGACACCTCGGCCGTCACGTAGTGGAGCAGTTGCTGGAGAAGGTTCCGGCCGACCAGATCACCGCCGTCGTCCGCACCCCGGAGAAGGCCGCCGACTTCGCGGACCGCGGGGTGAAGATCGTGGTCGCGGACTACAACACCCCGGAGACCTTCGACACCGTCTTCGCCGCCGGCGACAAGGTGCTGCTGATCTCCGGCAACGAGTTCGACAAGGGCCGGGTCGAGCAGCACAAGGTCGTCTTCGCGGCCGCCAAGGCCGCCGGTGTGGCGCTCCTCGCCTACACCAGCGCCCCCGGCACCCTCACCGCCGCCCTGGCCGACGACCACCGCGGCACCGAGGAGGCCCTGCTGGCCTCCGGACTGCCGTACACCCTGCTCCGTAACGGCTGGTACAACGAGAACTACACCGAGAACCTGGCCCCGGTCCTGGAGCACAACGCCGTCGTGGCCGCCGCCGGTGACGGCCGGATCTCCTCCGCCACCCGCGCCGACTACGCCGCTGCCGCCGTCGGCGTACTGACCGGCGAGGGCCACGAGAACCAGACGTACGAGCTGGGCGGCGACGAGGCGTGGAGCCTGGCCGAGTACGCGGCCGAGCTGAGCCGGCAGACCGGCAAGGAGATCGCCTACAACAACGTTCCCGGCGAGGCTCTCCTCGGCATCCTCACCGGCGCCGGACTGCCCGAGCCGTTCGCCGCGATCCTCGTCGGCGTCGACGCCTCCATCGAGAAGGGCGAGCTGATCGTCTCCACCGGCGACCTCTCCCGCCTGGCCGGCCGCCCCACGACGCCGATCTCCGAGTCGATCGCCCTCGCACTCAAGGGCTGATACCCCAAAAAAAGCCCGGGGACGTCTCCCATCCCCGCGCGTCATGACCGTATGGCGATACGGGCATGACACGCGGGGGCACCCGGCGCTACCTTCGTGCTGGCTGCGCGGACGCAGTCGGGCGCGCGTGTGAAGGAGGGGCCCGTGAGCGGGAAGCC
The DNA here is from genome assembly GCF_000716435.1 of Streptomyces xylophagus. Classification (GTDB taxonomy): domain Bacteria; phylum Actinomycetota; class Actinomycetes; order Streptomycetales; family Streptomycetaceae; genus Streptomyces; species Streptomyces xylophagus. The sequence goes on along the minus strand of NZ_JNWO01000023.1, from coordinate 94,855 downwards.
GAAGGGCGAACAGCACCGGACAGGTCTGCTGAACGGCTTCGCGGCATACGGCATGTGGGGCCTGGTCCCACTCTTCTGGCCGCTGCTCAAGCCCGCGAGCGCCACCGAGATCCTCGCCCACCGGATGGTGTGGTCGCTCGCCTTCGTCGCCGTCGCGCTCCTCGTGGTCCGGCGCTGGGCCTGGGCCGGTGAACTGCTGCGCCAGCCACGCAAGTTGGCGCTCGTGACGATCGCCGCGGCCTTCATCACCGTCAACTGGGGCGTCTACATCTGGGCCGTGAACAGCGGCCACGTCGTCGAGGCCTCCCTCGGCTACTTCATCAACCCCCTCGTCACCATCGCGATGGGCGTCCTGCTCCTGAAGGAACGGCTGCGCCCGGCGCAGTGGGCCGCGGTCGGCGTCGGCCTCGCCGCCGTGCTCGTCCTGACCGTCGGCTACGGACAGCCGCCGTGGATCTCCCTCTGCCTCGCCTTCTCCTTCGCGACCTACGGCCTGGTGAAGAAGAAGGTCAACCTCGGCGGTATCGAGTCGCTGGCCGCCGAGACCGCGGTCCAGTTCCTGCCCGCGCTCGGCTACCTGCTGTGGCTGAACTCCCACGGCGACCTGACCTTCGCGACCGAGGGCGCCGGACACGCCACGCTCCTCGCCTCCACCGGCATCGTCACCGCCCTCCCCCTCGTCTGCTTCGGCGCGGCCGCGATACGGGTGCCGTTGTCGACGCTGGGGCTGTTGCAGTACATGGCGCCGGTCTTCCAGTTCCTGCTCGGCATCTTCTACTTCCACGAGTCGATGCCGCCCGCACGATGGGCGGGCTTCGCCCTGGTGTGGCTCGCGCTCGTCCTCCTGACGACGGACGCGTGGCGCACGGCACGCAGGGGCAGGGCGGCAGCGGCAGCGGCGGTCCTGCTCGACAAGACCGCGACTGCGCGTACGAACCCTGTCGACCCGGTCGAGGCATAGCCCCGCGACCGCGTCGCACCGGTGCCAGAGTGAGTGCCATGACACAGACACCCGCGCCGAAAGGCGGCACTCCCACCCCCCTCCACTGGAAGCTCGTCATCGACGCCGCCGACCCGCACGCGCAGGCCGACTTCTGGGCCGCCGCGCTCCACTACGAGGCCGAGGACAACAGCGCGCTCGTCCAACAGCTCCTGGAACTGGGCGCGTTGCCCGCCGCCGCGACCGTCGACTTCCACGGCCGCCCGGCCTTCCGTGACCTGATCGCCGTACGGCATCCCGACGACCCCTACGACAAGGAACGCGGCACCGGGCTGGGACGGCGGGTGCTGTTCCAGCGGGTGCCGGAGGCGAAGACCGTCAAGAACCGGCTGCACCTCGATCTGCACCCGGGCGAGGGACGGCGGGACGCCGAGGTGGAACGGCTGACCGCGCTGGGGGCGAGCGTGCTGCGCCGGGTGTCGGAGCCCGCCGGCGCGTGGGTGGTGATGGCGGACCCCGAGGGCAACGAGTTCTGCGTGGCGTAGCCGACAGGGCTCAGCCGGTGGACCTGCGGGCGCGTTCGGTCAGGCGGCCCATGCGGGCGCGGGCGGACTCCAGTTGCTCTATGTCCTCGGCCGCGGGGCCTTCCTCGGTGGCGAGTTCGGTCCACAGGTCGATCAGGGCACGGCCGAGGGCCAGGCCCTGTTCCGGGTCGCGTACGGCACGCCAGGCGGTGGCCGCGCTCTGCACGTTGCCGTAGGCGGCCTCCGCGTCGCGGGCGCGGTGGCGGATGCCGGCGAGGTCGAGGGAGAGGTGGAAGGAGCGCAGCGGGTCACCGGCCAAGTAGGCGATGTAGGCGGTGAGTTCACGCAGCCGCAGCACTTCGGGGTGCTCGGGCCCGAGCCCGCCCGCCGCCTCGTCCACGGTCCGCTCCGCGAGCCCCGCCGCCTCCTCGATCCGCCCCGCCTTCACGGCCTCGTTGATCCGTCCCATCGGCTCCACGAGAAACGCGGTGCCCTCCCCGTCGGTCGCCATCGGTTCGTCCCCGAGCACGGCCTCGGCCACGGCGTCGAACCCACGGGCGGGCGTCGGCTTGGGATCCGGCTCCGGTGCGGTGAGGGCGAGGTCGGGGATGGGGAGAGGTGCGGGGCGGGGGGCGGCGGGCGGCGGGGCCGCCGGTCCGTACCCGTCCCGGAGGGGAGCCGGGGGCGCGGGCTGGAAGCGCCCCGAGTCCGGGGCGAGCGTAGCCTCCGGGCCGTACGGCGTCCCGGGCGCGTACGCGGTCTCCGCTACGTCCGTCGCCGCCGACCTCGTGTCCACGACCGGCGGTACATCCGCGACCGGCCTCGCGTCCGCGACCGGCGACCCGTCCATGCTCGGCGGCGGCCCGAACGCCCCCGTCGGCGGCTGCACCGAGCCGAGCGGCACACCGCCCTGCGCCGATTCCGGCACGGCGTGCAGCGGGAACGTCGGTACCGACTCCCCCGCCGCCTCGGGCACCGCCCGCAACGGGAAGGTCGGAACCACCTCCCCCGCCGACTCCGCGACCGCCCGCAGCCGATGCGTCACGGGGTCACCACTCGGACGCCGGTCCTCCTCGGGTTCCGGCTGCGACTCGGGACGCCGTTCCGCTTCTACGACCTCTGCGACCCCTGCGACCTCTACGCCGGCGACGTCCACGACCGCTGCGGGCGCCGCGGGCGGCAGCGCGGGCGGCGGCGGAAAACCGGTCGCCGCCTCCATCGCCACCGCCTCCGTCGTCACCGCCCCCATCGCCACCGGCTCCGCCGAGAAGTGGCTGGAGCCGTCCGGGTCGATCTGCAGCGGCACGACGTACCCGATGCGGTCGTCGTGGATCGTGGCGTGGACGGGGTGGCCGGTGGCCGTGGCGATGCGGTGGAGGTGGCTCAGGACCACGTGCTGGATCTCCTCGCCGGGAGGCACCGCGACCGGCACGCCGCCGATCGACGCGCCGCCCGCGCCCGGGCCGTCCACGGGTACCCGTACCTCGAAGGGTGACGCCGCGGGTGCCGAGCGTGCGGCTCGCTTCTGTTCCCGCTTCTGCTCGCGGCTGAGTCGAGTCATCGGTTCCCTCACTCGCATGCGTCGGGGAGTCGGCCGGCGCTCCCCGCGTCAAGATCCGTTCGTACGCGTACTGTTGAGTCTCGCCGTTCCCTTCAGGTTCTCAGGTCACCGCGACGTCACAGCCTCGTCCCAGGAGTTCCCTGTTCCGTCGCGCGCCCTTTCGGATGCCGTGAGGATGCGGCGGGGCCACGAGGGAGGAGCTCGGTCATGCAGACAGGTGGACGGCAGGGGCCGGAGATCTGGCTCCGTGGACCGGTGGACGACGGTCCACACACCGGGACACCGCAGGCGCCCGGGCGCCCCTCCAGTATCCCCGCCGGCCCGCGCCGTTTCTCCTGGGTCGCCACCCACGGCGGCGCCGGCGTCACCACCCTCACCTCCGTCTACGGCGGCCAGGACTGCGGACGCGACTGGCCCGGCCCCGAGGACCCGCCGTCGGTGCTGCTCGTCGCCCGCACGCACGCGGCCGGGCTGGCCTCCGTCTCCCGCGCCCTGGAGATCTTCCGGCGCGGTGCGGCACCGGCGGGGCTCGACCTCGACGCGGTCGTGCTGGTCGCGGACGCGCCGGGGCGCCTGCCTCGGCAGCTCGCCGCGCACGTCAAGGCCGTCGAGTCGGTGATCGACGTGTACCGGGTGCCGTGGGTACCGGCCTGGCGCATCGGCGACCTGACCGGCGAGCCGCCCCGCGAGACGGAGACGCTGGCCAGGCTCACGGGCGCGGCCCGGCACTCTCGCTGACGCCCCACGCACAGATCCCCTGACCAGGCACCCCATGGACAGATGATTGCGCGCGCATATAATGCAGATGCTTGTAATCACCGCGCGCCGATCAAACCTGACTGAACCTGGGGGACCCATGACCCGCCGTTTCCTCTTCGTGCTGGGCAGCGCCCGCACCGAGGGCAACACCGAGCTCCTCGCCCGCCGGGCCGCCGAACAGCTCCCCTCGGACGTCGAGCAGCAGTGGATACGCCTCGCCGACCACCCGCTCCCCGACTTCGTGGACATCCGGCACGACGGTCCCGTCCGGGCGCCCATGAACGAGAACGTCCAGCAGCTCCTCGACGCCACCCTGGCCGCGACGGACATCGTGATCGCCTCGCCGGTCTACTGGTACTCGCTCTCCGGCCTCACCAAGCGCTACCTGGACTACTGGTCCGACTGGCTGCGCGTCCCCGGCGCCGACTTCAAGGCGACGCTGGCCGACCGCACCCTCTGGGGCGTCTCCGTCCTCGCCGAAGAGGAAGAGGCGGTCGCCGACCCGGTGATCGGCTCGCTCAACAACTCGGCCGCGTACATGAAGATGCGCTTCGGCGGGGTCCTGCTCGGCAACGGCAGCGCACGCGGCGACGTACTGAAGGACTCGCGGGCGCTGTCCCGCGCGAAGACGTTCTTCGCGCAGGAACCCGCTCTCGCCCGCTTCCCGCACGAGCCCGGAAACTGAGCGATCCCTACGCCGTGCTGTCCTACGCCGTGATGTCCTTCGCCGTGAACCTCGCCCATGCCGCCGACCCGAACACCGCCACGTACAGGGCCTGCAAACCGAGGTTCTTCACCAGGTCGTCCCAGTAGACCGGTTCGCGCATGAGGTCGGCGAAGGACAGCCAGTAGTGGGAGAAGAAGTACGGCTGGAGCGCGTGCAGTTGGGGGATCTGGTCGAGGATCTGGACGGTGATCAGCAGGCCCACGGTCGTCGCCATCGCCGCGATGCCGCTGCTCGTCATCGTCGAGATGAACAGGCCCAGGGCCGCTATGCCGGTCAGTGACGCGGCCACCACCAGCGCGATCAGCAGCGCCCGGCCCAGGCCTTCCGTGAAGCTGATCTGGGTGCCGGAGATCGTCGTCAGGTCACCCAGGGGGAACAGCAACGCCCCGACCGTCAGCGCCGAGAGCGCCACGACCAGGGTCGCCACCACGCAGAACGTCATCACCGTCGCGTACTTGGTGAGCAGCAGGCGGGTGCGGCCGGCCGGGGCCACCAGGAGGTAGCGCAGGGTGCCGCCGCTCGCCTCGCCCGCGATCGCGTCGCCCGCGACGACGCCGATGGCCATGGGGAGGAAGAAGGGGAGGGTCGCGGCGAGTGCCGTGAACACCAGGAACAGGCCGTTGTTGGTGATCTGCGCGATGAACGCCGGTCCTCCGCCGCCGTCCCCGCGCCCGGGCCCCGCCCCGTCCTGCGTCTCCAGCTTGACCGCGATACCGACCAGGATCGGCACGGCGGCCAGCACACCGAGCAGCGCGAGCGTGCGCCAGCGGCGGAAGGTGGTCACCAGCTCGCTGCGCAGCAGTCCGAAGGTCCACAACGGGCTGACTCTGCGGAGTACTTCAGCCTGCGACATCGAAGCCCTCCCCCGTGAGCGCCACGAACGCGTCCTCCAGCGAGGCCCGTTCGACCCCGAAGCCGCGGACGCGGACTCCGGCGGTCACCAACGCCGCGTTCAGCTCGGCCAGTTCACGGTCCGGCGGCTCGGCCGTCACCCGTTCCTCGGCTACGACCACGTCGGCCAGCCCCTGTTCCTTCAGTACCCGTGCCGCGTCCCCCGTGTCGGGCGTCGTCACGAACAGCCGGCCTCTCGTGCCCGCCGCCAGCTCGGCGACCGAACCCTGGGTGATCAGCTTGCCCTGGGCCATCACCGCCGCGTGGGTGCAGACCTGCTCGATCTCGTCGAGGAGGTGGGAGGAGAGGAAGACCGTCGTGCCGTCGGACGCCAACTCCCGGATCAGGGAACGGATTTCGCGCATGCCCTGCGGGTCGAGGCCGTTCGTCGGCTCGTCCAGGACGAGCAGGTCGCGGGGCTGGAGCAGTGCGGAGGCGAGGCCCAGCCGCTGCTTCATGCCCAGGGAGTACGCCTTGGCCTTCTTGCCGGCGGCCGCCGTCAGACCCACCCGGTCGAGGGCGGCGGCGACGCGGGTCCGCCGGGTGCGTGGGTCGGCGGTCGGGTCGGCGGCGTCGTAGCGCAGGAGGTTGTCGCGGCCGGAGAGGAAGCCGTACAGGGCGGGGCCCTCGATCAGGGCGCCGACGTGCGGGAGGACCGTGCGGACGGATCTCGGCATGGGGCGGCCCAGGACGCGGGCCGTGCCGGAGGTGGGTTCGATGAGGCCCATCAGCATGCGGATGGTGGTGGTCTTGCCGGAGCCGTTCGGGCCGAGGAAGCCGAAGACGCTGTCCGCCGGGACGGTCAGGTCGAGACCGTCCACGGCGAGCTGTCCGCCGCGGAAGCGCTTGGTGAGTCCGCGGGTGGCGATGACGCCGTCACCCGCGTCCACCACCTGCCGTGGTTCCGGCTCCGTGGCGGACAGTTCGTCCATCGGCTCCCTCAATTCCCGGTCTCCGTACGGTACTTGTCTACTTCGCGGCGTCGGCCGCCTTCACCAGCGCGCTCTTGGTGACCGCGCCGACGTACACCTTGCCGTCGTCGGTGACCAGGGCGTTGATCAGCCGGGTCGAGTAGACCGTGCCCGAGCCGAACGAGCCCTTCACCTGGTCGCCGAGCGAGCTGAGGAAGCCGCCGAGGTCTCCGCCGCCGGACGAGGAGCCGGACGGGATGCCCTGGCCGCCGGTCTCGAGGACGGCGATGGAGTTCCAGCCCTTGCCGAGGACCGTGGGATCGTCGGCGCCCTTGCCGAGACCCTTGTCCGTCTTATCCGTCTTGTCGTTCTTGCCGAACGGGGCGGAGTGGTCCGGAGTGGCCTTCTTCGCGCTGTCCTCCGTGGTGACCTTCGCGCCCTTGGGCACCTTGAAGTCGAACGTCGAGGCGGCCGGCTTGGCGAGGCTGAGCTGGGTGAAGCCGACGTCGACGACGGCCGCGCCGCCGCTCGCCGGGGTGAGCGTGAACTTGAGCGGCAGGCCGGTCTTCGCGTCCACCGCGATGCTGATCGCGCCGACCGTCGTACCGGACTGCTTGGGCTTGATCAGCAGCTTGTAGGCGTCGCGGCCGGCCACGTGCTCGGTGCCGTCGACGGTGACCGAGGTGGTGTCGTCGACCGACTTCAGCGCCTCGTCGGTGAGGCCCTTGGGCGTGGCCCTGGTCTCGTCGCTCTTCGAGGAGTCGGCGGCGGTGGTGCCGTGGTAGACCTCGTTCGACTGGCTGTCGTAGCCCCACACGTCCTTGCCGTTGTGGATGAGGCTGTACTCCGCCGCGTTCTCCAGGAGGGAGACCTTCTGCTTGTCGGGGCCGTCGGCCGCGACGCGCAGGGTGTGGGTGCCGGTGGCCAGCTCGGTGAGCTTGGCGGTGGGGTCGGCCGAGGAGCCGTCGCCGGACTTCGTGGCGCCGGACAGCATGCTGCTCTCCAGGCCGCCGAGGTCGGGCAGGCCCAGGTCGGTGCTGATCTTCACGGTGCCGGACAGCTGCTGGACGTCCGACTTGGCGACCTTGTCGATGAGCTGCTGTGCGGTGATCTTCGGGAGATTCGGGTCGCCGGAGTCGGCGAGCGCGGGGACCAGTCCGATGGTCGCCGCCGCCACCCCCACCACGGTGACCGGGACGATGTACCGCGCCGCCCTGCGCCGCCCGGCCCGGAGCTCGTCGCGCTCTCCGGTGTCCGTGCTGTCGTCGGTTTCGTACGGTGCCATGTCTGCCTTACCTCCGTCGTCGGCGGCGGCCAGTCCGTCCTCTGCACGTCCCACCCTGTGCCGCCATTCTCACCCGAATCGGTGAGGAGTGGTGATTTCCGTGTTCTCCATCTGACCAAATCGGCGAGGGATAAGCGTCAGACCCGGGAGCCAACTCCGCGTACACCTGGGGTATGACACACGGAGGCGGCGCCTCCCCGAACCCCTAGGGGAAGGGGGCGCCCGCACAAGGCAGTTGACCGGCATCGAGTAGAAACCGTCTCGAATCCGTACATATGGGTGGCAGCACACCGCATCGACCGAAGGGGTCGCCATGCACGCCACCCAGCACCTCACCGGATACGCGGCAACGGGCGCCGCGATCCTGACACTCACCCTCGCCGGATGCGGAAGCAGCGGCAGCGGTGGAAGTGACGGCTCGGCCGGCACACCGGCCGCCGTCACCACGTCGACGACCCTCATGACCGCCAAGGTCGACAAGGTGGGCACCGTCGTCACCGACAGCAAGGGGTACGTCCTCTACCGCTTCGACGCGGACTCCGCGCATCCGACGAAGGTCAGCTGCTACGGCACCTGTGCGGTGGTCTGGCCCGCCGCGACCGCCAAGGGCTCCGTCACCGTCAAGGGCATCGACAAGAGCCTCGTCTCGACGGTGAAGCGCTCCGACGGGGCCTCCCAGCTCACCCTGGCCGGCTGGCCCCTCTACCGGTACGCCAAGGACGACGAGCCCAAGGAGGCCTACGGCCAGGGCGTGGACGGCACCTGGTGGGCGGTGACGCCCACCGGAGCGAAGGCCGCGACCGCCGCTGCCTCCAGCACCGGAGGCAGCGGCTACTGACCGGCCTCAGCCCGCGCGGTGCACCACCGCGTCGCACATCTCCAGGAGGGCGACCTTCGCGTCGCACTCGGGGAGGGGGGCCAGGGCCGCGCGGGCGTCCTCCGCGTAGCGGACGGTGTCGCGGCGGGCCTGTTCCAGGGCGGGGTGGGTGCGGAGGCGGGAGAGGGCCTCGGCGAGGCGGGCGTCGTCCGTGAGGTCGGAGTCGAGGAGCTCGCACAGGGCGATGTCCTCGGCGAGGCCGAGACGCTCCGCCCGCTCCCTCAGCCGCAGCACCGGCAGCGTGGGGATGCCCTCGCGCAGGTCCGTGCCCGGGGTCTTGCCGGACTCGTGGCCGTCGGAGGCGATGTCCAGGACGTCGTCGGCGAGTTGGAAGGCGACGCCGAGCCGCTCGCCGTACTGGGTGAGGACGTCCACGACCGTGTCGTCGCAGCCGGCCATCATCGAGCCGAAGCGGCACGCCACCGCGACCAGGGAGCCGGTCTTGCCGCCGAGCACGTCGAGGTAGTGCTCGACCGGGTCGCGCCCGTCGGACGGGCCGGCCGTCTCCAGGATCTGGCCGGTGACCAGCCGTTCGAACGCCTCTGCCTGCACGCGCACCGCTTCGGGGCCGAGGTCGGCCAGAGTGTGCGACGCGCGCGCGAAGAGAAAGTCGCCGGTGAGGACCGCGACCGAGTTGCCCCAGCGGGTGTTGGCGCTGTCCACGCCCCGGCGCACGGCCGCCTCGTCCATCACGTCGTCGTGGTACAGCGTGGCGAGGTGGGTCAGCTCGACGACGACGGCCGAGGGCACGACACCCGGCGCGTACGGATCGCCGAACTGGGCGGCGAGCATGACGAGGAGCGGCCTGAAGCGCTTCCCGCCCGCGCGCACGAGGTGCTGGGCGGCTTCCGTGATGAAGGGGACCTCGCTCTTGGTGGCTTCGAGCAGACCCTCCTCGACGGCCGCCATTCCGGCCTGGACATCGGCTTCCAGAGCCTGGTCCCGCACGCTCAGCCCGAACGGCCCGACGACGGTCACGAGGGGTCTCCTGTCTGCTGGTGTCCCTGGGCGGTCACACGGATTGTCGATAGGTCGCTGCCATCACTCAAGTCAGCGTATCCGGTCGGCTTTCGATCACCGGTGCCACCCACCCCAGTCCAGGCCAGGCGGTATCGGATCACGACCGGTATGTTTTTGATCAACTGATAAGAACGGACATTTGTCGACTTACGCGGAAGTAGTGGATCGTGTCCCGAACCGCACTGGAAGCCGAGCCCGACAACGAGCCGCCTCCCGCGGACGACCACGCCTTCTTCGGCCAGCCCAAGGGCCTGCTCACGCTCTCCGGTCTGGAGGTCTGGGAGCGCTTCTCGTTCCTCGGCATGCAGGCCATCCTCGTCCTCTACTTCGCGGATTCGGTCGCGCACGGCGGCATGGGCATGTCGTCCGGAACGGCCGCGTCCGTGTCCGCAGCCTACGGAACGCTGGTCTATCTCGTCTCGGTCGCGGGCGGCTGGCTCGCCGACCGCATCCTCGGCTCGTTCCGCGCGGTGCTGTGGGGCGGCATCCTCATCGCCTGCGGGCACTACGCGATGGCGGTCCCGACCTCCACGATGACCTGGGTCGGCCTCGGCCTGATCAGCGCCGGCACCGGCCTGCTCAAGCCCAACGTGGCCACCATGGTCGGCAAGCTGTACCGCACCGACGACGACCGCCGTGACGCCGGTTTCGCGCTCTACTACATGGCCATCAACATCGGCGCCTTCGCGGGCCCGCTGATCACCGGCTGGCTCGGCGACCACAAGGGCTGGCACTGGGGTTTCTCGGCCGCCGCGGTCGGCATGACCTTCGGCCTCGTCCAGTACGTCGCCGGCCGCCGTCACCTCGCCGGTCGCAGGAACACCGCGGAGTTCGCACTCGCACCGGACGCGCTGCGCCGCGCGGTCCGGCTGATCGTCGCAGGCATCCTGGTGGCCGCCGTGCTCGCGACCGGCCTGGCCCTCGCCGGGTGGCTCACGATGGGCCGCTTCGTCGACCTGCTCACGGTCATCTCGGTCATCGCGCCCGTCGTCTTCTTCACGGTGATGTTCACGAGCCCGCGCGTGACCCCCGAGGAACGCGGCCGACTGCGCCCGTACATCGTGCTGTTCCTGGCCTCCACGGTCTTCAACTTCATTCTCTTCCAGGCCTATTCGACGATGATGCTGCTGGCCGCGTCGAACGCCGAGACGACCATTCTCGGCTTCGACTTCCCCGCGAGCTGGTACGCGAGCGCGCTCGGCGCCTTCGAGGTCGGGCTCGCGCCCGTGGTCGCCGCGGTCTGGGTCCGCATGGGCCGCGGCCAGCCGCACGCCTCCAACAAGATCGCGATCGGCGTCGTCCTCGGCGGCCTCTCCTTCCTGCTGATGGTCCTGCCGACCAGCGGACACAGCGGCGACGCCTACCGGATGTCGGCCTGGTGGATCGTCGGTTCGTACTTCCTGCTCGGCCTCGGCGACATCCTCCTGGAGACCTCCGGCATGTCCGCCACCACGAAGCTCGCCCCGGCCGCCTTCTCCAGCCAGACCATGTCCCTCTGGTTCCTGTCCCTCGCCCTCGCGAACGGCATCCAGGCCCAGACCGTGAAGCTCTACGACGACGTCTCCAAGCCGGCCTACTTCGGCGTCAACGGCGCGATCGCGGTGGCCGCGGGCCTCGCGGTGATGGCCGCCGCGCCGTGGCTGCGCCGCACCATGCATCCGGTCCACTGAACCAAGGGGGTCCCGCTCATGCACATCCGTACGTCCTTCCCCTACGAGACGGCTCACGAGGACCTCCGTATCCCTCTCCCGGACGGAACACGCCTCTACGCGCGCGTGTGGCGCCCGTTGACCGAGGAGCCCGTACCGGCGCTCCTCGAATACCTCCCGTACCGCCTGACCGACTGGACCGCGCCCCGGGACGCCCAGCGCCACCCCTGGTACGCGGGCCACGGCTACGCCTCCGTCCGGGTCGACGTGCGCGGGCACGGCAACAGTGAGGGTGCCCCCGGCGACGAGTACGACGCACAGGAACTCGCGGACGGCGTGGAAGTCGTCAACTGGCTTGCCGCGCAGCCCTGGTGCACCGGCAAGGTCGGCATGTTCGGCATCTCCTGGGGCGGCTTCAACTCCCTCCAGATCGCGGCCCTCGCACCCGAGCCGCTCAAGGCGATCGTCACGGTCTGCTCGACGGACGACCGCTACGACAACGACGTGCACTACATGGGAGGTTCCGCCCTCGCGGTCGACCTGCACGCCTGGGCGGCCACCATGCTCGCCTTCGTCGCCCGCCCGCCGGACCCCGAGTACGCGGGCCTGGTCTGGCGCGACATGTGGCTCAAGCGCCTCGAACAGATCGACCCGTTCATCCACACCTGGCTCGCCCACCAGATCCGGGACGACTACTGGCGCCACGGCAGCGTCTGCGAGGACTACGGCGCGATCAGCGCGGCCGTCCTGGCGGTGGGCGGCTGGCACGACCCGTACCGCGACACGGTCCTACGGCTCGTCGAACACCTCCCGCCGGACCGCGTGCGCGGCTTGATCGGCCCGTGGTCGCACCAGTACCCGGACCGGGGCCTGCCGCCGGGCCCCGCGATCGGCTTCCTCCAGGAGACGCTCCGCTGGTGGGACCAGCACCTCAAGGGCATCGACACGGGAGTGATGGCCGACCCCCTTCTGCGCGCCTACGTCAGCGACTCGCACCCCCCGGCCACGGTCTACGACACGCTGCCCGGCCGCTGGGTAGGCGAGCCCGCGTGGCCCTCGCCCCACGTGAAGACGACGACGTACGGCCTCCGGGGTGCCCCCGTGCTGGTCCGCTCCCCCATGCACACCGGTGTGGACGCGGGCCGTTTCTTCCCCTTCGGGAACGACGCCGACCTGCCGCCTGACCAGCGGGACGAGGACGCGCGGTCGGCGTGCTTCGAGTTCGAGGTGCCGGCCGAGACGTGGGTGCTGGGGCGGCCGAGGGTACGGCTGCGGCTGACGAGTGAGGTGGAGCGCGGGCAGGTCATCGCCCGGCTCTGTGATGTGGCCCCCGACGGCGCCTCGACCCTGGTCACCCGGGGTGTGCTGAACCTGTCGGCGCGGCACGGGCGGGACCGGGCGGTGCCGTGGACGCCGGGTACCACCGAGGACGTGACCTTCGAGCTGAACAGCATCGGGCACGCGTTCCCACCCGGGCATCGCATCCGGCTCGCGGTGTCGTCGGCGTACTGGCCGTGGATCTGGCCCCAGCCGGAGTCGGCGGCGGGGTTCACGCTGGACCCGGAGGGCAGCGCGCTCGAACTCCCCGTGCGGGAGCGGGAGTTGACCTCCGGCATTCGTTTCGAGGAACCCGAGGAGGCCGAACCGCTCGGGGTCAACTTCCCGGCGACCTTGGACGAGCCGCGCCCCGAGCGGCTGGTCGTGCGGGATGTGGCGAAGGGCGAGTGGCGACTCGAGGTGGACCCCCGGTACGGCGGCACGCGCGTGTATCCGGACGGGCTCGAGTTCACCGAGGACGCGCTGGAGACGTACACGATCGACGAGTCGGACCCGTTGTCGGCCCGTACGCGGTCCGACTGGTCGATCCGGCTGCATCGGCCGGAGCTGGGGTGGGACACGACCGTGCGGACGCGGTCGGAGATTACTTGCGACGAAACGGACTTTCTTACCTCTAACGAGGTGATTTGCACCGAGGGCGGCGAGGTGATCTTCCACCGAACTTGGGAGAAAAGGATTCCGAGAACTGCCAGTTGAGGATGAATGCCCGATTTGCCGTTGTTAATCCTCCCGTGAGTTGGGTCACGCGTTTCTGTGGATGACCTGTGTCCCGGTCTGCCCGTGTTTTCCCTTACGGCATTTGACAGTTGAAGCTTGGCTCGCGCAAAGGATCAAGTGCCCCATACGCCTCAGACCAAGGTCAATAGGGGTTAGGTGTGATTCCGCCACTTGTTCCGGACATGTGCTCTCGCATAGTTTCCCGGCCTGTCGAGCGGAACGCCGAATCCTGCCGCCGCCCGGCATCCCAGCCACGAACACATCTCGCACGGCAGGAGCGGGGGAACCAGGTAAGTCGCCGGACCGGTCATCTCGACCGGGACGGCTTGGGGTTAAGTCACGTCCGCAAGGGCTTGGCCGGGCACCTCCCAGCCCGAACCCGACAGCTCACCTCGCAGGCGACGGAGAGGAACCTCGTCATGCCTGCAACCGCTCAGTCCCGCCGCGCCCGCCTTGTCCGCCGTGTCGTTGTCGCCGGTACCGGTGTCGCGATCCTCGCCCTGCCCGTCGTGGGTGCGACCACCGCGTCCGCGGCCACCACGTCTTCCACCTCGACCACGCTTGCCGGGTACCCCAACACCCTTGACGGGTGGATTCGGGAGTCGCTCGCGATCATGGCGCAGAAGGGGATTCCGGGTACGTACAACGGGATCTACCGGAACGTGATCCGTGAGTCGTCCGGTAACCCGTACGCGATCAACAACTGGGACTCCAACGCGGCGGCGGGTACGCCGTCCAAGGGGCTTCTCCAGGTGATCGACCCGACGTTCAACGCGTATCACGTTTCCGGGACTGCGTACGACCCGTATGACCCGGTTGCGAACATCACCGCGGCCTGCAATTACGCGGCGGCCGTGTATGGCTCCATCGACAACGTGTACGGGGCTTACTAGAAACGTTGGACCAGTCACGACGGGTTGTTGTTTGTCTGCAGCGCCGTCGTGGCTGGTCGCGCAGTTCCCCGCGCCCCTAAAAAAAGACGGCGTTTCAGCTGAAGAGTCTTTCCAGTACCAGGGCGATGCCGTCGTCCTCGTTCGACTTCGTCACCTCGTCCGCCACCGCCTTTAGTTCGGGGTGGGCGTTGGCCATCGCCACTCCGTGTGCTGCCCAGTCGAACATCGGGATGTCGTTCGGCATGTCGCCGAAGGCGATGGTGTCGGACGGGGTCAGGCCCAAGTGGCGGGCGGCCAGGGCGAGGCCCGTTGCCTTGGTGATGCCGAGTGGCTGGAGTTCGACGGTGCCGGGGCCCGACATGGTGACCGAGGCCAGCGAACCGACCACCGAGCGCGCCGTGGACGCCAACTCGTCGTCCTCCAGGGCGGGGTGACGGAGCAACACCTTGCTGATGGGTTCCGCCCAGAGGTCGTCCCGTCGATCGACCCGTACCGCGGGGAGCGTGGGGTGCGGCATCAAGTAGCCGGGCTCGATGAGCGTGAGGCCGTCCACGCCGTCCTGGTCCACCGCCGCGTACACCTGGCCCACTTCCGCCTCGATCTTGCCGAGCGCGGTCTCCGCCAACTCCCGGTCCAGGGTGACCGACCAGAGCAGACGGTCCGCGCCGGCGTCGTACAACTGCGCGCCCTGTCCGCACACCGCGAGCCCCCTGCTGCCGAGGTCCTCGAGGAGCGGGCGCACTCTCGGGGCGGGCCGGCCGGTGACGACGAGGTGCCGGGCACCGGCCGCCGCCACCCGCCGCAGTGCGGCGAGGGACCGGTCGGAGAGCGTGTCGTCGCCGCGCAGCAGCGTTCCGTCCAGGTCGGTGGCGATCAGTGCATATGCGAGAGGTGCGGCCATGATCAGAGAATACGGATGGAACGCCCCACGGACTCGACGCGAACCGGACGGCTGCTGCCTTCACATCCGTTGACCCGTGTTCCGGTTGACTTGACGGTTACGGCACTTATGCCGACTCCCGGACGACCAGTTCCGTCGGCAGGATCACGCCCGCCGTGTCCTCTCCGGCGATCTGGGCCAGCAGCATCCGCACCATTTCGGCGCTGATGCGGTCGTAGGGCTGGCGCATGGTCGTGAGGGCAGGGGTGATCGCCGTGGCCGCCGCCGAGTCGTCGAAGCCTCCGACAGCGATGTCATCGGGGACCGAACGGCCTGATTGCTGGAGGGTGTTGACGACTCCGAGGGCCATGAGGTCGGAGGCTACGAACACCGCGTCTATGTCGGGGGCCTGCGTGAGGAGTCTGCGGGCTGCCTCCTCGCCTCCCGTGCGGCGGTAGTCGCCCTCCACCACCAACGCCGGGTCGTGCGGGAGGCCCGCCTCCGTGAGGACGTCCCGGTAGCCGGCCAGGCGGTCGGGGCCGCCGGGGGCGTCGAGCGGGCCGGTGACCATGCCGATGCGGCGTCTGCCCCGGGAGATGAGGTGGCGGACCATCTCCTGGGCGCCGTCCCGGTCGGCTGCGGCCACGTAGCTGTACTTGGAAGCGGTGCCGAGCGGTTTGCCGCAGGCCACCAACGGGATGCCGGCGTCGCGGAGTTCGGCCGCGACCGGGTCGCCGCTGTGGTTGGAGACGAGGAGTACGCCGTCCACGTGACCCGAGGTGATGTACCGGGTGAGGCGGCGGCGGTCGTCCTTGGAGGAGGCCAGCATCAGGAGCAGGGGGATGTCGTGGCGGGCCAGGTGTTCGGTGCAACCCCGCAGCAGGACATTGAAGTTGGGGTCCTCGAAGAACTTCTCCTGCGGCTCGGTGAGGAGGAACGCCACCGAGTCCGACCGTCCGGTGCTCAGGGAGCGGGCGTGCCGGTTGACGACGTAGCCCGTCTTCCTGATCGCCGTCTCCACCGCGGTGCGCGCGGCCGGCGAGACGTAGTGGCCGCCGTTCAGGAACCGGGAGACGGTCCCCCGGGAGACCCCTGCCTCCCGGGCCACGTCGTGGATGGTGGGCGGTTTGCGGCGTCCGTTCGGACTGGTGGCCATGGTCCTCGTTCTGCCGGTTCAGTGGGGGGAGTTGGAGCTCAGTACTTACACCTCAGGACTTACCTCTCACGCCTTGACCGAGCCGCTCAGCAGGTCCAGGGACCAGAACCGCTGGATCACCAGGAAGAGCGCGATCAGCGGCAGGATCGCGAGGAAGCAGCCCATGATGACCAGGGTGTAGAGCGCGGGTTGGGAGGCGCCTTGGTTGAGCAGGGTGTAAAGGCCCAGCGTGAGCGGGAACTTGTTGTCGTCCGCGAGCATCACGTACGGCAGCAGGAAGTTGTTCCAGATGCCGACGAACTGGAACAGGAACACCGTGATGAGCCCTGGCATCATCATCGGCACCGCGATCCGCGAGAAGATCCGCCACTCGCTCGCGCCGTCCATGCGGGCGGCTTCGAGGAGTTCGTTGGGTACGGAGGCCGCCGCGTAGATACGGACGAGGTAGACGCCGTAGGGGGAGAGGATCGACGGCAGGAGCATCGACCAGTACGAGTCGGCCAGGCCCAGCTTCGAGAGGAGCAGGTACTGCGGGACCGTCAGCACGATGCTCGGGACCAGGACGCCGGCCAGCATCAGTTTGAAGACGAACTCCCGGCCCTTGAAGGCGAATCGGCCCAGCGCGTAGCCGCCGGCGGCCGAGACCGCGGCGGAGAGAAGGGCGCCGCCGCCCGCGTAGAAGAGGGAGTTGACCATCCACTGCCAGTAGATGCCGTCGCGGTAGGAGCTCAGGTCCTTCAGGTTGTCGAGGAAGCCGGAGCCGGGGGCGAAGGTGAACGTGGAGAACAGTTCGCCGCGGCCCTTGCTCGCCGCGATGACCACCCAGGCCACGGGGATCAGGCAGTACAGCGAGCCGAGGATCAGCACCAGGGTGGGGACCCACGCGGTGCGCTTGGGCCGGCTGTCGGTGGCGGTGAGGGTGAGGGGGGTCATGCCCGGTCCTCCCGGGTGTAGCGGTCGGAGATGCGCAGCAGCGTGAAGGAGAGCGCGAAGGTCGCGAAGGCCAGCACCACGGCGGTGGCGGAGGCGCCGTAGATGTCCGACCTGAGGAAGGCGGCGTCGTAGATGGCCATCAGCGGACTCCAGGAACCGGAGATGCCGTTGGTCAGCGGCTTGAGCGCCATGGGCTCGGTGAAGACCTGGAGCGTGGCGATGACCGAGAAGAAGAACGTGAGCACCAGCGAGGGCAGCACGATCGGGATCTTGATCCGCAGGGCGATCTTCAGGTCGGAGGCGCCGTCGATCTTCGCGGCCTCGTAGATCTCCTGCGGGATCGCGCGCAGGGCGGTGTAGATGACGATCATGTTGAAGCCGGTGCCGCCCCACACCGCGATGTTCGCGAAGGACAGGTACAGGTTGCCGCCGTCGAACAGGTCGGGCTGCGGGAGGTTGAACTCGCGCAGGAGGTAGTAGAAGGGGCTGACCGTCGGCAGGTAGAGGAAGCCCCACATCAGGGCGGCGATGATGCCGGGGACCGCGTACGGCAGGAAGATCGCGAGGCGGGCGAACTTGGCGCTGCGCGCCTGCGGGGTGTCCAGCATCAGCGCGAAGACCAGGGCGAGACCGAGCATCGTGGGGATGACGATCAGGCCGTAGCCGAAGGCGCGCAGGACGCTGTGGCCGAACTCGGAGTCGTTCAGGACGTCGGTGTAGTTGCCGATGCCGTTCCACACCTGCTCGCGGGCGCCCTTGCCGAGGCCGAGGCCCTTGACCTGGACCTTGTGGAGACTGAGCCACACCGCGTACCCGATGGGCACGACGGTGAAGGCGGCGAACAGGAGCACGGCCGGTACGAGGAACCAGTACGGCGCGCTGCGGCCACGGCGGCGGATGCGGCGGGGGCGGACGGAGGTGGCGGTGCCGTCCGCCAAGGGCCCGGCCGTCAGGTCGGAGCCCTTGAGCGGAGTGCTGGTCATGCCTCGGTCACCTTGAAGCCCTGCTTCTTCATGTCGGTGAAGGTCGCCGACTGCATGGTGGCGAGCGCGGTGTCGAACTGCGCCGCCTTCTTCGCCTTGGTGGCCGTGCCGAAGGCGTTGCTGAAGGTGTCGTAGGCGACCTGGACGTTCGGGCCCCAGGCGGAGGCGGCCGTGGTGGCGGCGATCTTCGCGGCCGTGTCGTAGAAGTCGGTCTGGTTCGGGAAGAACGCGGGCGGCGTGAGCACCGAGCCGGACTGGCCCTTCGTGGCCGCCGGATAGATGGCGACCTCCTTGACCAGGGCGGCGAGCGCCTCCGGGTCGGTGTTCAGCCAGTTCGCGAACTTGGCCGCGGCCTCGGCGTGCTTGGAGTCGGTGGAGACACCGGTGGAGGAGCCGCCCCAGCTGCCGGTGACGCTCTCGCCCGCGCTCCACTGCGGCAGCGGCGCCATCCGCCACTTGCCCTTGGTGTCGGGGGCCGAGCTGACCAGCACACCGGGCGCCCACACGGCGGAGACCCAGGCGATGTTGGTGCCCTTGTTCAGGGCGTTGTTCCAGGCCGGCGTGTACATCGGCTGGTTCTCGATCACGCCTTCCTGGACCAGACCGCCCCAGAAGTCCGCGACCTTCTTGGTGGCCGCGTCGTCGATGCCCACGGTCCACTTGCCGCCGTCGCCCACGGTCCACCACTTGGCGCCGGCCTGCTGCGCCAACCCGGCGAACAGACCGGGGTCGTTGGACGAGAACGTCGTCAAGTAGGCGTTCGGAAGTGCCTTCTTGGCGGCGCGGGCGGTCTTGGCGAAGTCGTCCCAGGTGGCGGGGACGGTCAGGTTGTGCTGCTTGAACAGGTCCTCGCGGTAGAAGAACATCAGCGGCCCGGAGTCCTGCGGTATCGCGTAGACCGCGTCGGTGCCGAGCGTGACCATGCCCCAAAGGCCCTCGGCGAACTGGGACTTGGCGGACTTCGCGTACTTCGAGATGTCCGCGAGCACGTCGTTCGAGACCAGCGTCGGCAGCGACTGGTACTCGACCTGGATGAGGTCGGGGGCGTTGCCCGCCTTCTTCGCGGTGATCAGCTTGGAGACGATGTCCTTGCCGGCCGCCTGCTTCGAGACGGTGACCGTGATGTCCGGGTTCTTCTTGTTCCAGATCGCGGCGACCTTCTCCATGTTCGGCGCCCAGGTCCAGTAGGTCAGCTTGACGGGCCCGCTGCTCTTGCCGGAGTCGTCGTCGGAACCGCCACAGGCGGCGAGGGTGCCCGTGAGGCCTACGGCTGCTGCCCCGGCAAGAATGCTGCGCCTGCTGAACTGGTGGCGGTGGATCGACATCTTCATCTCCCCTGACTGAGTGCGAGCCGGTCCCCGATGTCCCATCGGAGGTCCCGCATGCTCTGCACGGCTCTGTGACCGTGCACAGTAGAGAATTGTTTCGGACCCTTGTCAATGGATGAACCGTGGGGTTACCTACTTGTTGCTGACGGATGGACGCCGCAACCATCCATGTGCACGATCACAGAATCACTTACTTTTTGGTCGCCGATCCCCGGGAGTGAACCCATGCCGTCCCCCGCCCCGCACGACCGTCTGCCGCTCGCCTTCGGAGGTGACTACAACCCCGAGCAGTGGCCGCAGGAGGTCTGGGAGGAGGACGTACGGCTGATGCGGGAGGCCGGTGTCACGGCGGTCTCCCTGGGCGTCTTCTCCTGGGCCCGTCTCGAGCCGCGCCCCGGCGAGTACGACTGGGAGTGGCTGGACAAGGTGATCGGCCTGCTGCACACGGCCGGGATCTCGGTGAACCTCGGCACGCCCACGGTGGTGCCGCCGGCATGGTTCTACCGCGCACACCCCGACGCGCTCCCGGTGACGCGCGAGGGCGTCCGCCTGGCCTTCGGCTCGCGCGGCGCGATCTGCCACTCGAACCCCGACTACCGTGCGGCGGCGACGACGATCACGCGGGTGCTGGCCGAGCGCTACGGCAACCACCCGGCGGTGGTGTTGTGGCACGTCCACAACGAGTACGGCGCCCCGGTGCTCGCCTGCTACTGCGATGTGTGCGCGGCGGCTTTCCGCGACTGGCTGCGCGAGCGCCACGACACCCTCGACGCCCTCAACCAGGCCTGGGGAACGGCCTTTTGGGGCCAGCAGTACGGCGACTGGGAGGAGATCACTCCGCCCCGAGCGACCCCGTCCGTGTGCAACCCCACCCAGCAACTCGACTACCACCGCTTCGCCGACGCGCAGGCCCGCGCCAACTTCGTGGCCGAGCGCGACATCCTGCACCGCCTCTCCCCCGGCGTCCCCGTCACCACCAACTTCATGGTCGCGCCGAGCCAGGGCCAGACCGTCGACTACTGGGCCTGGGCCAAGGAGGTCGACCTCGTCACCAACGACCACTACCTGATGACCGACGGCCGCCGCACGCACGTAAACCTGGCGCTGGCAGCCGACTTGACGCGCTCGGTGGCGGGCGGCGGCCCGTGGCTACTGCTGGAACACGCCACGTCCGGGGTCAACTGGCAGCCGTACAACCCGGCGAAGCGCCCCGGCGAGATGGCCCGCAACTCACTCGGGCACGTGGCGCGCGGCTCCGAGGGCGCGATGTTCTTCCAGTGGCGCCAGTCGCAGTCGGGGGCGGAGAAGTTCCATACGGCGATGCTGGCGAACTCGGGTACGGAGAACCGGGGTTGGCGCGAGGTCACGGACCTCGGCCGACGCATCGCGGGCCTCGCTGATCTACGGGGCACACGGACCCGGGGTGACGTGGCGATGGTGTGGTCGTGGGACTCGTGGTGGGCGCAGAGCCTGGAGTGGCGGCCGAGCCAGGACTTGGACGCGCGGGAACGGTTGGACGCGTTCTACGAGGCCCTGTACGACCGGCACTTGACGGTGGACTTCCTGCCGCCGACGGGACTCGGTGACCTGGACCCGTCCCGATATCCACTGCTGGTGGTACCGCAGTTGTACTCGGCGCCGGTCGGGGTGGGCGCGGATCTGGAGCGGTACGTGTCGCGGGGCGGCACGCTGCTGGTCTCCTTCTTCTCCGGGATCGTCGACGAGAACGACACGTTGCACGCGGGCGCGTATCCCGGAGCGCTGCGGGACGTACTCGGCCTGACCGTCGAGGAGTTCGACCCGTTGCTGCCGGGCGAGACGGTGTCGGTGCGGGGTGCGGACGGTTCGTCGTACACGGCGGATCTGTGGTCGGAGGTCGTGCTTCCGGGTGCGGGCTGCGAGACGGTCGCGGTCTTCGCGGACGGCCGTACGGCGGGAGGGGCGGCGCTGACCCGGCATGCGGTGGGGTCGGGGGCGGCCTGGTACTTGGCGACGCGGCTTACCGGCGCCGACCTGGCTGCCGTGGTGGACCTCGCCCTCGCGGACGCGGGCATCACGCCGGTCGATCTTCCCCGCGATGTCGAACTCGTCGTACGGGAAGGCGAGTCGGGGACGTTCCGCTTCGCGGTGAACCACACCGGGGGCGAGGTGAAGGTGGTACTGCCGGACGGGGGGTGGGCGGCGGTACCGGCGGGCGGGGTGGAGGTCTTCCGGGACCCGCGCTGACCAACTCCGTTGCACGGCAGCTTAGTTCCGCCACCGCTGCCAATTGCTCTGAATTGCTGTCATGGAAAGGGAACTTCGTTATGCGCAGACGCAGTGTTCTTACGGCGGCCGGTGCGGTCGGTGCAGCCGCGCTTGCAGTGCCGGTGTTGGGTGCGGCGCCCGCGACGGCCGCGGACCGGCGCTGTCTGGAGATCCGGGGAATGGACATCTCGTCGCTCCCCAAGGACGAGGCGTACGGCGCGGTGTACCGCCACGCGAACGGCCGCCGGGACGACCCCATCCGCATCCTGGCGGACGCGGGCGTCACCCACGCCCGCCTCAAGGTCTGGGTGAACCCGGCCGACGGCTACAACAACAAGCAGCACATCCTGCCGCTGGCGAAGCGGTTGCGCCGGGCGGGTATCGGCATCTGGGTCGACTTCCACTACTCCGACACGTGGGCCGACCCGTCCCACCAGACGAAGCCGGCGGCCTGGGCCGACCTGGACGTGGCGGGCCTGACGAGGGCGGTCTACGACCACACGGCCGACGTACTGGGCGCGTTGCGCCGCCAGGGCACCCCGGCCGACCTGGTCCAGATCGGCAACGAGATCAACGGCGGCCTGCTCTGGCCCACCGGCAAGAACTGGGGTGACGACGCGGGAGGTTGGGGCAACCTCACGGCCTTCCTGAAGGCGGGTCTGACGGCGGCGCGCGACACCACCCCCCGCATCCGCACGATGCTCCACATCGCCTCGGGCGGCGACAACGGCACGTCGCGCTGGTGGTACGACAACGTGGTGGCCGACGGGGTCGACTTCGACATCATCGCCCAGTCGTACTACCCGTTCTGGCACGGCGCGCCGGCGGCAGCGGCGGCCAACTTGGCGGATCTGGCGGCGCGTTACGACAAGCCGGTGCTGATCGCGGAGACGGCGTACCCGTTCACGCTGGAGAGCGAGGACGCGACGAACGACATCATGTACGACCCCTCGCAGCTCACGGAGGGGTACCCGGCGACCCCGGCGGGGCAGGCGGCGTGGCTGCGGACGGTGGCGGACCTGATGGTGGATGTGCCCGGGGGTAAGGGGCTGGGCTACTGCTACTGGGAAGGCGTGTGGACGTACCGCAAAGGCGACGGCTGGGACCCGACCGACCCGACGTCCGGGAACGCGTGGGAGAACCTGGCGCTGTTCGACTTCGAGGACAAGGCGCTGCCGGCGTTGAGGACGCTGGGCCGCTACCGGTCGTAACGCCTCCGCGTGACGAGTCCAACCCGTACGGTGACTTGTCCAGTGCTTGTCCGGTGCTGTCCGGACTGCCGGCAAGTGCTGTACGGGTAGGGGCGTGTGCGGCATGGCCGTACGTCGGAGGAGCACGGGATGAGCGTGGACAACGAGGTGGACGAGCCGGGTTGGGAGGTCGACCCGGACGACGAGTGGGGGTTGGCGGTCCTCGCGACGGTCGGGCGGCAGTTGAGGCTGCGGCGCGAGGCGGTGGGGATGCGGGTCCCGGACTTCGCGGTGGCGGTGGGGTACGGCGAGGACCTGGTCTACAAGATCGAGGGCGGGAAGCGGATCCCGCGGCCCGAGTATCTGGACAAGTCCGAGGAGGTGTTGCGGGCGGACGGGCTGATCTCGGCGATGAAGGAGGACACCGCCAAGGTTCGGTACCCCAAGAAGGTGCGGGCGCTGGCGAAGATGGAAGCACAGGCGGTCGAACTTCAGCTCTACGATCCCCTGAGCATCCACGGATTGCTCCAGACGCCGGAGTACGCACGCACCCTTCTTCTGATGAGGCGCCCCGCGTACACCGGGGACGAGGTGGAGCGGTACATCGCTGCGCGTCTGGCACGCAAGGCGATCTTCAAGCGGGACCCCGGACCCGAACTCGGCTTCGTCTTGGAGGAGTGGACACTCCGGCGTCCGCTCGGAGGGAAGGCATTGCTGCGCCGACAGCTGGAACATCTCCTGGAGACAGGCCAGTTGAGGAACGTCGAGCTTCAGGTAATGCCGATGGACCGCGAGGAGCACGCGGGAGTCGACGGCGGAATCGATGTGCTGAAGTTCGCCGACGGCTCGGCGGTGGGACGCTCGCCGGTCGTGGCGAACGGCCGACCGGTCTCGGAGCCCAGGCAACTACGTATCCTGGAACTGCGGTATGGCATCATCCGGGCTCAGGCTCTCACCCCGCGTGAGTCAACAGCCTTCATCGAGCAACTGCTGGGGGAAACATGATCCGCGAGCCCGAACTGGCCTGGTTCAAGAGCAGCTACAGCAGTGGCTCCGAGGGTGACTCCTGCGTCGAAGTGGCCACCACCCCCGCCACGATCCACATCCGCGACTCCAAGCACAACAACGCCCAGGGCCCCCGGTTCGCCGTCACGCCAACCACTTGGACGAACTTCGTGACGTACGCGTCCGAAGCCTGACCCACCCGCTCACCTCAACGCGCTTCTCTACTCGGAGAGTTGCGCGATGGCCGCCTGCACCGTTTCCAGCAGCGCGGCCAGGCCGGGCGCCTCCCACTCCACGGCCGTGTAAGTCATGGTGACGCGCGTCCCCACAGCGTCGATCTCCACGATCCGCCTCCCCTTCCGGTCGGGGCCGGTGACGCTCAGGCGCATGTGCCGGATATGGAAGCGTTTGGGGTAGTTGCCGAAGATCTCCAGTATCCGACCGTCGAACGAGTACAACTGGTGGCCGACCGTGGCCGTGATCTCGTCATCCACGGGCGAACCCTATGCACGGCGATCAGACCGCTGCCGTATCGATCGAGGAAAACCCGATGGCGGCACGGTGGATCCCTCCGGTAGGAGTGGAGTCATGGCCAGAAGTGCCCACCACATTCGCCACAACGCTGCCCAATCTCCGCAGGCGGCTTTCCGTCCCGGGAGCCCGTGGAGAGCCGTCCAGGTGCGGGAGCTTCGCTATAGCTCCGAGCGCCTGCGCTCCGCCACGCTGGAGGGGTGGCGCCCGTTGCCACAGGAGGTACGACGATCTGTTGCCGTGTACTCCTTCGCCCACAGCAATACGCGCGGAGGGACGGTGGCGGCTCTCGCCTACATTGAGGAGCGGCGCGCTCGTCAAACGACAAGACGTCAGCTGCATCTGGTGCGAACGGGACTGGCGACGGACATCGAGATCGAGACTGGACGCCACCGGCACAGCGCCCGTTGGCTCGCCTAGAGCGGACCGTGCCCTGCCCCACAGACCAGGCCGACACCACGCACGGCGACGATGACCGCTGGTCGGACACGGACATCGTGTCGGCCGTGCGCGGCGAGGTGGCCGACGCGTTGGACGGCAACGACTCTTCGGCACCCCAGCGGCCAGTCGGCCGCGTACGGCGAGAAGGGGCCGTGTCGGGGGGTGTCCGCCCGCAGCGGTTGGCGCGTCAACACGGCCGAGTTGGTAGAAGACCGATTCCGCGCCGTTCCGAGGACGGACACCCCCCGACGCGGCCCCGACCCACCACCAAACCGCAGGCGACCCACCCACGGCCGACCGCCGACCACCGCAACCCACAAGCCAACCTCGCCACGGCAACGGAGCCGACCTACTCGGATCCCCAACTCGCGGCCCACCTACGGCCGATGCTCACGGAGCTACGGAGCTGACGTAACGCATGGGCACGACCCCGCACATCGACCTCGACCTCATCCCCGTCCCGCCCGGCCAGGTTACCCTCTCCGACCGCCGCACAGAACGCAGTTGGACAGTCGACCTCGCCCCCTTCCACCTCGGCACCTTCCCCGTCACACAGGAGCAGTACGCCAAGGTCACCGGCGAGCGGCCCAGCACCGCACAGGGCAGCGACCGCCTCCCCGTGGAGACCGTGTCGTGGCAGGACGCCGTGCACTTCTGCAACTCCCTCTCACAACAAGAGAAGTTGACACCCGCGTACGACGTCGACGCCCACGGCGAGGCCGTCGTACGACAGAACCCCTCCGCCGACGGCTACCGCCTCCCCACCGAGGCCGAGTGGGAGTACGCGTGCCGGGCCGGCACGAGCGGCCCCCGCTACGGACCGCTCGACGACATCGCCTGGCACCGCGGCAACTCCGAGGAACGCCCCCACGAACCGGGCGGCCGACTGCCCAACCCGTGGGGCCTGCACGACATGATGGGCAACGTGTGGGAATGGTGCTGGGACCTCTACGACCCGGAGGTCTACGGCACCTACCGGGTACTGCGCGGCGGCGGATGGTTCGACGAGCACTGGAGCTGCCGCGCTTCGGTACGGCGCCGAAGCCACCCGACGTTCCGCGTGGACGACGTGGGCTTCCGCGTCGCCCGTTCCATGATCACCTGAGCCCGCCCGAACCGTCAGCCCAGACCGTCCGCCCGAACCGTCCGCCCGGCCCAACTACCCGTGCGCCGCCGCCAGATGCTTCGCCAACCGCGGCGAAGCGAACTCCGTCCCGCACACGAACCGCATCACCGGCCCGTACGACGACGCGGCCGGCAGCCCCGTGAAGTACACCCCCGGCACGGACGACACATACCCGGCCCCGAGCTTCGGCGTACCCCGGCTCACCGCGAGTTGGGTCCGCAACTCATGCCCCAGGAAGTCCATCGCCGCGATGTCCACCCGGTACCCCGTCGCCGAGATGACGTGATCGGCGGCGAGTCGCTGGGTCCCGCCGCCGAGCGTGGCGACGGTCAACTCGGGGCTGCCGTTGGCCACTTCCGCCCGTACGATCCGATCGACCTCGCTGACCTGAACCTTCCCCTCGAACCGCTCACGCAGCCACCACGCACCCAGCGGACCGAGCACCCGGCGAACCAGGTAGTGCCGGGTCTGCTCGGGCAAATAGCGGTACGGCTGCGGGTAGTAACTCAACGCCCACAGCGACCACGCCCGCCCGAACGGCGACTCGGGACGCAGCTTCGGCTGCTCCCATGGCGCCGCACCGAAGGCGACCCGCCCCCGCCCGCGCGAGACGATCCGCACACTCGCCCCCGCCTCCGCCGCGAGCGCCGCCGTCTCCAGCGCGGACTGCCCGGCGCCGACGACGATCAGCTCCTTGCCCTTGAACCCGCTCAGGTCATGGTGCTGGGAACTGTGCGAGACGGGACCGGTGGGTACCGGGCCGTCGGCCGCCGCTG
Organism: Streptomyces xylophagus; assembly: GCF_000716435.1. GTDB lineage: Bacteria > Actinomycetota > Actinomycetes > Streptomycetales > Streptomycetaceae > Streptomyces > Streptomyces xylophagus. The sequence continues at coordinate 68,167 of NZ_JNWO01000023.1, read as the reverse complement.
CCGCCAGCTCGGGCGGAAGGTTGGCGAGGCCGGAGAGTCCGGTCGCCACGACCACCGCCCGCGCCGTGAACAACTCCCCCGAGTCCAGCTTGATTTCGAAGCCACCGCCCTTGTTCCGGTCGACGGACACGACCCGCACCCGCTCCAGCTCGGGCACCAGCTTCTGCTGGAACCACTCGCCGTAGCCGATGAAGGTCTCCACCGGGATGATGTCCTCGTCGGTGACCAGGCGGGGGATGCCGGCCGCGTCGCAGTAGTCGACGAGGTTGTGGCCGGGCTGCGGGGCGTCGAAGTTGGAGGCGGCGGGGGTCGACTTCAGAAGCATCCCGGCGGGCATGTGGTCACGCCAACTGACCATGGGCTCGCCGAAGACACGGACCGGGATGCCGCGCGCCCTCAGATGCGCGGCGGTGGAAAGGCCGAACGGCCCGGCACCGATGACTGCTACCGGTTGAATCACGAAGTCCCTCCCCAGGACGTCAATTCGTCACTTCGTGCTGAAGCTGCTGGTACTGCGGCCAGAGGTCACTGACCACTGCCAGCTACTTGCCACTAGCTACTAGCCGCTAGCTACTGGTGCTGCTGCCACGCCGATTGGTACGCCACAGCTGGTAAAGATGCCTAGCGCCCGGCCGCACGAAGCGGGCGAGCATCGTGAAGAACGGCCGCAGGTCGTCACCCGCGAGCCAGGCCAGCTCCGTCCCGGTCGCCCTCGCCGGCGCGTGCGGCGTCGTATAGCCGCTGCGGCGGTAGGCGAGGAGGGCGGGCAGGTCGATGTTCTCCACGATGTACCGGTGTCCGGCGCGCTGTTCCCCCTCCGGGACGGTGCGGCCGGTCAGGTCGAGGTGCATGGCGCGGACGACGTCCACCCCCGACTCGTTCTCGAAGAGCCGGAACTGGGCGCCCATACGGGGGTTGAAGTCGAGCAGTTTGTACTGACCGTCGCGCCGGTCGAAGCGCAGGTCGAGGTCGATGATTCCGGTGAAGCCGATCTGTTTGATGAAACGCGCGGCAAGGTCCGCGAGTTCCGGATTGTCCACGACATACGCATTTGCCGTCATGCCCGCGTGCGGCGGCCAGGAGCGCACCTTGACGCCGGTGAACATGGCGAGCGGGGTGGAGTCCTGGTCGAAGTAGGCGTGCACGATCCAGTCCTCGGCGTCCTCCCTCGGCAGGTACTCCTGGAGGATCACGCCGGGGTGCTCGCCCCAGTCACGGGCGAGCGTGAGCAGCCCCTCGCGGGTGGTGATCTTCGTCGTACCGTTCACCGCCGGCTGAGAGCGCCGTACGAACGCCTCCCTGTTCTTGGCCACGATCGGGAAGCGGGCCTTCTCCGCGAAGTCGACGATGTCGTCGTACGACTGCGGGAAGGCGGCAGTGGGGCTGGGTATGCCGTGTTCCACACAGAGTTCGTGCAGTCCCTGCTTGCTCGCGAGCCGGCGCGGCAACTCCCGCTCCACGCGCGGGAAGAGGAAGCGGTCGCCGAGCGCGTCCTGGTGCTCCGCGATCAGGACGGCGGCCTCTTCGTCCGTGGGTATGAGGACCGTGGGACGGCCGATTCGGCGCCCGATGCGCAGCAGACCCTCCACGAGTCGCCCGGGTTCCTCCGTGCCGGTCGTCGGCCACACGAACGCGCGCTCCAGGTAACGGGACGCGGCCGCGGGCGTGTAACGGTCCTCCGTAATCGCATACATCGGCACGCCGAGGCGCCCCAGACTGCGGATCGCGCCCACGCCTCCGTGATGCAGCGGATAGTCGCCGAACTTCACGATCAGGCCCGGCACTTGGCGGTCGGCCTCGAAAGGCACGCTGCCGGTGCTTTTGGCCACGGGTCCCCCCACGTGTCCCCCCTACGGACCGGACCCACCCCGTCCGTGTCCCCCAAAGGACGCTAAGCCGGAATTGCCGCTTCCGACAAGACCTATTCGGACATTGCGAACTCTTTAGACACTGCCGAGACGTGCAACTCACCCGTAACGTTTGGCGCGGCGATACGCCATCACCTGACATACGGATCGCACGAGTACGCACGAGAGTGAGGCAGTACCCATGCCCCCCTTCGACCTTCCCGAGGGCGACCCCTTCGGCCCGCACAACCTTCCGTACGGCGTCTTCTCCCCGACCGGTTCCTCGACCGGTTCCTCGACCGGTTCCTCGACCGGTTCCCCGGCCGGTTCGGACCGGCGGACCGTCGGCGTCCGGCTCGGCGACCACGTGCTCGACGCGGGCGCCGCCGCCGCCGCGCTCGGCTCGCCGTACGTCTCCCTCCTCGCGCACCCCACCCTCAACCCGCTGCTCGCCGCCGGCCACACGGCCTGGTCGGACGTCCGGCGCGCGCTGACCGCGTGGGTGACGGTGCCGTCCCACCAGGAGACGATCGCGCCCTACTTCCACCCACTCTCCGCGGTGACCCTGCACCTCCCCTTCGAGGTCGCGGACTACGTCGACTTCTACGCCTCCGAGAACCACGCCCGGAACGTCGGCCGCATCTTCCGCCCCGACGCCCCCGACTCGCTGACCCCCAACTGGAAGCACCTGCCCATCGGTTACCACGGCCGCTCCGGCACGATCGTGGTCTCGGGCACGGATGTCGTACGCCCGTCCGGCCAGCACAAGGCCCCCGCCGACCCCGCGCCCGTCTTCGGCCCGTCGATCCGCCTGGACATCGAGGCGGAGGTCGGCTTCGTGGTCGGGACGCCGTCGACGATGGGCGAGCCGGTGGCGCTCGCCGACTTCCGCGAGCACGTCTTCGGCCTGTGCCTCCTGAACGACTGGTCGGCACGCGACATCCAGGCCTGGGAGTACGTCCCCCTCGGCCCGTTCCTCGGCAAGTCCTTCGCCACGTCGGTGTCGGCGTGGATCACTCCGCTGGACGCGCTGGAGGAGTCGCGGGTGGCGCCGCCCGAGCGCACGCACGAACTCCTTCCCTACCTCGACGACTCGGCCGAGGAACCCGGCGGCTACGACCTCCGCATCTCCGTCGCGATCAACGGCCACACGGTCTCCGAGCCGCCGTTCTCCACCATGTACTGGACGGCCGCGCAGCAACTCGCCCAGATGACCGTCAACGGCGCCTCCCTGCGCACCGGCGACCTGTACGGCTCGGGCACGGTCAGCGGGCCTGCCGAACATGAGCGCGGTTCGCTGCTGGAACTGACCTGGAACGGCCGGGACGCCCTCGAACTCCCGGACGGAAAGCGGACGTTCCTGGAGGACGGGGATGTCGTGACCCTGTCGGCGTGGGCGCCGGGGGCGGATGGCACGCGAGTGGGGCTCGGTGAGGTCACCGGGCGGATCGTGGCGCGGGACTGACGTGAGGGGTGCGGCGGGCGGGGCAGGTCCGGTGCTCGCCGTACACCTGACTCCGACCGCCCGTGCAGTCATACTGACGGCGGGCGACACACACGTCGTGGCCCCGCCCGCGGGTACAGCCGCACCCGCACGTTCTGTTGCTCCCGTTCTTCCCGTTCCTTCTGTTCGTTCCGCTGACCAGGATCCGGAGCCCGTGGCATGACTGTCTGCCTGCTCCTGCTGAGCGTCGTCGCCCTCTCGGCCGCCGTTCCGGCTCCGCGCGCGCTGACCCGGGCCGTGTGGCCGGAGCGGGAACCCGTGGTCGGCCTGTGGGCGTGGCAGTGCCTGGTCGCGACCGTCCTGCTGTGCTGTCTGGCCGCCCTCGTGCTGGGCGCCGCCGCCGTCTTCCACACCGTCCGTGACCATGTCTTCGCCCCCGCTCCCCCGGCCGTCACCGCGGCCTACGACCTCTCCGCCGCCCCCGTCTGGGCGGTCGCCCTCACGCTGTCACTCGCCTGCGGCGCCGCCTGGACCACCGCGATGCTCGCCCGCGAACTCGCCGAGGTCCGCCGCCGTCGCGGCCAGGCCCGCGCACATCTGCGCGAGCGCGCCCCCGACCTGCCCGCCGGCCTGCCCGCCGCACGGGGTCCCCTGCTCGTCCTGGAGGACGAGTACCCGGACGCCTGGTGGATGCCCGGCCACCCACCCCAACTGGTCGTGACGACCGGCGCCCTGCACCGCCTCACCGGCCACCAGCTCGACGCGGTCCTCACCCACGAACGCGGTCACGCCCGCGCCCACCACGACTGGCTGCTGCACCTGTCGACGGCGCTGGCCTCCGGCTTCCCGCACGTCCCCCTGTTCGCCCACTTCTGCGACCAGACCCACCGCCTGGTCGAGTTGGCCGCCGACGACACCGCCTCCCGCCAATGCGGCCACCTGACCACGGCGTTGGCACTGATCGAGCTGAACAACCACCGAGGCGTCCTCTCCTGCGCCTCCAGCCACCGCCTCCTCGGCGAACGCGTCGACCGCCTCCTGGACCCCCGCCCGAGGCTGGGCCGCCGACGCCGCGCCCTGACGACGACGGTGGCGGCACTGGTCCCCTTGCTGCCCCTGCTGATCGTGTTCGCGCCAGGGCTCACGGCCCTGAGCTGAGGGTCCGGGGCTGACGGCCCTGGGCGAGGGCAATACCGGCTCCCTGCGCCCCCGTCCCACTCGCAGTCCCGGTCCCGACCCCTATATCCAGTCCTCGGGCTCCGGCTCCGCATCCATCTCCGGCCAGTAGTCCGCGCCGGGGTCAACGTCCTTCGCCGCCCGGCCAGGAGCGGGTGCCGACGCCTGCGCCTGCACGGGCACGGGCACGGGCACCGGCACCGGCACCGGCGCCACGGCCGGAGCCTCGCCCAGCCCCGCCAGCACCCCGATCACGCCCTCCCCGTACGTCGCCAGCTTCTTCTCGCCGACCCCGCTGATCTCCCCCAACTGCCCCACCGACGTGGGCCACACCGTCGTAATCTCCCGAAGCGTGGCGTCATGGAAGATGACGTACGCCGGAACCCCCTGCTCACGGGCCTGTTCCGCACGCCACGCGCGCAGGGCCTCGAAGGCGGGCTGCAGCGCCTCGGGCAGTTCGACCGCCGCGGCCTTGGCCTTGCGTTCGCCCCGGCCCGAGGACGACGATCCCGACCGCGCACCCGCCGGCTTCTTCGGCTCCTTGCGCAGCGGTACCTCCCGCTCGCGCCGCAGCACGGTGCCGCTCGCCTCGGTGAGCACCAGCGTGCCGTACTCCCCCTCGACCGCGAGCAGCCCCTGTGCCAGCAACTGCCGTACGACGCCCCGCCATTCACCCTCGGCGAGGTCCTCGCCGATGCCGAACACGGACAGCTGGTCGTGGTCGAACTGGATCACCTTGGCCGTGCGCCGCCCCATGAGGATGTCGACGATCTGCACGGCGCCGAACTTCTGGCCCCGCTCCCGCTGCAGCCGCACCACCGTCGACAGCACCTTCTGCGCGGCGACCGTGCCGTCCCAGGTCTCCGGCGGGGTCAGGCAGGTGTCGCAGTTGCCGCAGGCCGCCGCGTCCGGGTCCTGGCCGAAGTAGGCGAGCAGTTGACCGCGCCGGCACTGCGCGGTCTCGCAGAGCGCGAGCATGGCCTCCAGGTGGGCGGCGGCCCGGCGGCGGAACGCCTCGTCGCCCTCGCTGGACTGGATCATCTTGCGCTGCTGTATGACGTCGTTCAGGCCGTACGCCATCCAGGCCGTGGAGGGTGATCCGTCACGCCCCGCACGCCCCGTCTCCTGGTAGTAGCCCTCCACCGACTTGGGCAGGTCGAGGTGGGCGACGAACCGTACGTCCGGCTTGTCGATGCCCATGCCGAAGGCGATGGTCGCGACGACGATCAGCCCGTCCTCGCGCAGGAACCTGGACTGGTGCGCCGCGCGCGTGCCCGAGTCGAGGCCCGCGTGGTACGGCACCGCCTCGATGCCGTTGCGGGACAGGAACTCGGCGGTCGCCTCCACGGACTTGCGCGACAGGCAGTACACGATGCCCGCGTCGCCCGCGTGCTCCTCGCGGAGGAAGTTCAGCAGCTGCTTCTTGGGGTCGGCCTTCGGCACGATCCGGTACTGGATGTTGGGCCGGTCGAAGCTCGCCACGAAGTGCCGGGCGTCCGGCATCTTCAGCCGCTGGGTGATCTCCTGGTGCGTCGCGTCCGTGGCCGTCGCCGTGAGGGCGATCCGCGGGACGTCGGGCCAGCGCTCGCCCAGCAGGGACAGGGACAGGTAGTCGGGGCGGAAGTCGTGGCCCCACGAGGACACACAGTGCGCCTCGTCGATCGCGAACACCGAGATCTTGCCGCGCGACAGCAGGTCCAGGGTGGACTCGAGCCGCAGCCGCTCCGGCGCGAGATAGATCAGGTCCAGCTCGCCGGCCAGGAACTCCGCCTCGACCACGCGCCGCTCGTCGAAGTCCTGCGTGGAGTTCATGAACCCGGCGCGCACACCGAGCGCCCGCAGCGCGTCCACCTGGTCCTGCATGAGCGCGATCAGCGGCGAGACGACGACTCCCGTGCCCGCTCTGACCAGGGACGGAATCTGGTAGCACAACGACTTGCCGCCACCGGTCGGCATGAGGACCACGGCGTCACCGCCGGCCACCACATGCTCGATGACCTCTTCCTGCGCGCCGCGGAAGCTGTCGTAGCCGAAGACGCGGTGGAGCGTGGCCAGTGCCTCGCTCTCGCCGTGTGCCGTCGGCGTCCGTACTTCGGTCGTCACAACCGTCCCGCCCATCCCGTGCATCGCTCGTCCCCCGTACGTCGTCCCTCGACCACTGCGTCCACGATAGGGCTCCGCGCTGACAGCGTCGGAGTTATCCACAGGCTGGTGACGGTGACGGGGTGTGGTCAGTCGAATGGCTGTCGTCACATGGCGCGACCGATACGGCCGGGACATGCTGCTCGGGCGGGACGGGGGAGGTCCGTCACGCCACCGAACGGACGGCGCGCCGTGTGTGCGGACGCCTCACGAAGTCCAAGGAGCCCCACCATGTCCCCTCGGCCACTGTCCCCTCGGCCCCCGTCCTCCCGACACCTGCCGGGCGCCGTCAAGGCCGCCGTCGCGGTGGCGACGGCCGCGGCCTTCGCGCTGACCGCCGCCCCGGCCCACGCCGCGTCCGACCCCGACCCGTCCGTGTGGACCACGCTCAGCAAGACGTACCAGGCCACCTCGAAGTACGGGTACGAGGGCTTCGCGGCGGGCGGCGGCTACGCACGCACCGACGTCTGTGTCGCCGACCCGACCGAGGGCGGCATGGGCTACCACTACGTCAACCCGGCGAACATCGACTCACTCGATCCGGCGAAACCGGCGGCCCTGCTGTACGCGGACGGGTTCAAGAGCGACTACGCGGACGGTTCCGAGTTCACCGACGGGCGCAAGCTGGTCGCGGTGGAGTGGGTGGTGAAGGACACGGGCCAGGCCGCGCCGACGCTGTTCGGGCAGACCTTCCAGAGTGGCCAGCTGCCCGGCTACTTCACCCTTCACGCCTGGATCTACAAGCCCAACTCCGCGGGCCTGTTCGCTGCGTGGAACCCCGAGGTCGTCTGCCCGACGGTCTGACCGCGCATACGTGAAGGCCCCGGCTCCCTTCGAGGGAACCGGGGCCTTCGCGCTGCGCTCAGCGGACGAAGACTCCCGCCTGGTTCGCCAGGTCCAGGAAGTACTGCGGGGCCACACCGAGGACGAGCGTGGCCGCGACGGCCACCCCGATCGTCGCCATGGTCAGCGGGGAGGGGACCGCGACGGTGGGGCCGTCGGGCCTCGGCTCGCTGAAGAACATGAGCACGATCACGCGGATGTAGAAGAACGCCGCGATGGCGGAGGAGAGCACACCGACCACGACCAGCGGGGCCGCGCCGCCGGCCGCCGCCGCCTTGAACACGGCGAACTTCCCCGCGAAGCCGGCCGTCAGCGGAATGCCCGCGAAGGACAGCAGGAACACCGCGAACACGGCCGCGACCAGCGGCGACCTCCGCCCGAGCCCCGCCCACTTCGACAGGTGCGTCGCCTCGCCGCCCGCGTCCCGTACGAGGGTGACGACCGCGAAGGCGCCGATCGTCACGAACGAGTAGGCGCCCAGGTAGAAGAGGACGGACGAGACGCCGTCCCGGGTGGTCGCGATGACACCCGCGAGGATGAAGCCCGCGTGCGCGATCGACGAGTACGCCAGGAGCCGCTTGATGTCGGTCTGGGTGATCGCGACGATCGCGCCGCCCAGCATGGTGATGATCGCCACGCCCCACATGACGGGCCGCCAGTCCCAGCGCAGGCCCGGCAGCACCACGTAGAGCAGCCGGAGCAGTGCTCCGAAGGCGGCCACCTTGGTCGCGGCGGCCATGAAGCCGGTGACCGGGGTGGGCGCGCCCTGGTAGACGTCGGGCGTCCACATGTGGAACGGGACCGCGCCCACCTTGAAGAGCAGGCCCATGACGATCATCGCGCCGCCGATGAGCAGCAGCGCGTCGTTGCCCATGGTGTCGGCGAGGGCCGGGTTGATGTTGGTGATCGAGCCGTCGACGACCTGCGCGATCGTGGCGTACGACATCGAGCCCGAGTAGCCGTAGAGCAGTGCGATGCCGAACAGGGTGAACGCGGAGGCGAAGGCGCCCAGGAGGAAGTACTTGACCGCGGCCTCCTGCGACAGGAGCCGCTTGCGGCGGGCCAGGGCGCACAGCAGGTAGAGCGGGAGCGAGAAGACTTCCAGGGCCACGAACAGGGTCAACAGGTCGTTGGCGGACGGGAAGACGAGCATGCCGGCGACCGCGAAGAGCAGGAGCGGGAACACCTCCGTGGTGGTGAACCCGGCCTTGACCGCGGCCTTCTCGCTGTCGCTGCCCGGCACGGACGCGCCCTGCGCGGCGAAGGAGTCGACCCGGTTGCCGTGCGCCTCGGGGTCGAGCCGCCGCTCCGCGAAGGTGAACAGGCCGACCAGTCCGGACAGCAGGATCACGCCCTGGAGGAACAGGGCAGGTCCGTCGACCGCGATCGCGCCCATCGCCGCGATGTGCGCCTTGGTGGTGCCGTACCCGTCCGCCGCGAGCGCCACGACCGCCGCGAAGGCGGCACAGAGCGCTACGGCGGACACGAACACCTGGGCGTAGTAACGGGACTTGCGCGGGACGAACGCCTCGACCAGCACCCCGATGAGCGCCGCACCGAGGATGATCAAGGTGGGCGACAATTGCGCGTACTCGATCTTCGGTGCGGGGATCTTCGCGATCGGGTCGGCCGCACCGGCCGCCGTTGTCCACAGGCTGTGGACGGCTGTTGCGCTCACTTGGCCGCCTCCACCGAGGGCTTGGGATCCTTCTTGTGTACGTCGGACATGGTCTGTTTGACCGCCGGGTTCACGATGTCCGTGACAGGCTTCGGGTAGACGCCCAGGAAGATCAACAGCACGATCAGCGGGGCGACGACCAGGAGTTCACGCGGTCGCAGGTCCGGCATCGCGGCGACCTCGGGCTTCACCGGGCCGGTCATCGTCCGCTGGTAGAGGACGAGGGTGTAGAGCGCGGCCAGGACGATGCCGAAGGTGGCGATGATCCCGATGGCCGGGTAGCGCGTGAACGTGCCGACCAGGACCAGGAATTCACTCACGAAGGGCGCGAGCCCCGGCAGCGACAGGGTCGCGAGGCTGCCGATCAGGAAGGTGCCCGCAAGCACCGGGGCCACTTTCTGCACCCCTCCGTAGTCGGCGATCAGACGCGAGCCGCGCCGCGAGATCAGGAAGCCGGCGACCAGCATCAACGCGGCCGTGGAAATACCGTGGTTGACCATGTAGAGCGTCGCGCCGGACTGGCCCTGGCTGGTCATCGCGAAGATGCCCAGCACGATGAACCCGAAGTGCGAGATCGACGCGTACGCCACCAACCGCTTGATGTCCCGCTGCCCGACCGCGAGCAACGCCCCGTAGATGATGCTGATCAGGGCGAGGACCAGGATGACGGGCGTCGCCCACTTGCTCGCCTCCGGGAACAGCTGGAGGCAGAAACGGAGCATCGCGAACGTGCCCACCTTGTCGACGACCGCCGTGATCAGCACGGCGACCGGTGCGGTCGCCTCGCCCATCGCGTTGGGCAGCCAGGTGTGCAGCGGCCACAGGGGCGCCTTCACCGCGAAGGCGAAGAAGAAGCCCAGGAACAGCCAGCGTTCGGTGTTGGTCGCCATGTGCAGCGAACCGTTGGCCCGTGCCTGCGCGATCTCCGCGAGCGAGAAGTTCCCGGCCACTACGTAGAGGCCGATCACGGCCGCCAGCATGATGAGCCCGCCGACCAGGTTGTAGAGCAGGAACTTGACGGCTGCGTACGACCGTTGGGTGGCCGCCGCCTCGTCGCCGTGCTCGTGCGCGCTGTCCCCGAAGCCGCCGATGAGGAAGTACATCGGGATCAGCATGGCTTCGAAGAAGATGTAGAAGAGGAAGACGTCGGTGGCCTCGAAGGAGATGATCACCATCGCCTCCACCGCAAGGATGAGGGCGAAGAAGCCCTGGGTGGGCCGCCAGCGCTTGTTGCCCGTCTCCAGGGGGTCGGCGTCGTGCCAGCCCGCGAGGATGATGAACGGGATCAGCAGGGCGGTGAGCGCGATGAGCGCGACCGCGATGCCGTCCACACCCAGCTCGTAGCGGACCCCGAAGTCGGCGATCCAGGCGTGGGACTCGGTGAGTTGATAGCGGTCGCCGCCCGGGTCGAACCGCACCAGGACGACGATGCCCAGCGCGAGCGTCGCCAGCGAGACGAACAGCGCCAGCCATTTCGCGGCGGTGCGCCGGGCGGCCGGGACGGCGGCCGTGGCGACCGCCCCGAGGGCCGGGAGCGCCGCCGTCGCTGTCAGGAGGGGAAAGGACATCGGTATCAGACCGCCCTCATCAGCAGGGTCGCGGCGACGAGGATGGCCGCACCGCCGAACATCGAGACCGCGTACGACCGCGCGTAGCCGTTCTGCAGCTTGCGCAGCCTTCCGGAGAGGCCGCCCATGGAGGCCGCCGTGCCGTTGACGACGCCGTCGACCAGGGTGTGGTCGACGTAGACCAGGGAGCGGGTGAGGTGCTCGCCGCCGCGCACCAGGACGACGTGGTTGAAGTCGTCCTGGAGGAGGTCGCGGCGGGCGGCCCGGGTGAGCAGTGAGCCGCGCGGGGCGACGGCCGGGACCGGGCGGCGGCCGTACTGCGCCCAGGCGATCCCGACGCCGACGACGAGCACCACCATGGTGGCCAGGGTGACCGTCAGGGCGCTGACCGGGGAGTTGCCCTCCTCGTGGCCGGTGATGGGCTCCAGCCAGTGCAGGAAGCGGTCGCCGATGCCGAAGATGCCGCCGGCGAAGACCGATCCGAAGGCCAGCACGATCATCGGGATCGTCATCGTCCTCGGGGACTCGTGCGGGTGCGGCTCGTGGCCGTTCTCGTCGGGCTGCCAGCGCTTCTCGCCGAAGAAGGTCATCAGCATCACGCGCGTCATGTAGAACGCCGTGATGGCCGCGCCCAGCAGGGCCGCGCCGCCGAGGATCCAGCCCTCGGTGCCGCCCTTGGCGAAGGCCGCCTCGATGATCTTGTCCTTGGAGAAGAAGCCGGACAGGCCCGGGAAGCCGATGATGGCGAGGTAGCCGAGGCCGAAGGTGATGAAGGTGACCGGCATGTACTTCCTGAGGCCGCCGTACTTCCTCATGTCGACCTCGTCGTTCATGCCGTGCATGACGGAGCCGGCGCCGAGGAAGAGCCCGGCCTTGAAGAAGCCGTGCGTCACCAGGTGCATGATCGCGAAGACGTAGCCGATGGGGCCGAGGCCCGCGGCGAGCACCATGTAGCCGATCTGCGACATGGTCGAGCCCGCGAGGGCCTTCTTGATGTCGTCCTTCGCGCAACCGACGATCGCACCGAAGAGGAGCGTGACGGCACCGACGACGGTGACGACGAGTTGCGCGTCCGGCGCCGCGTTGAAGATCGCTCCGGAGCGGACGATCAGGTACACGCCCGCGGTCACCATGGTCGCCGCGTGGATGAGGGCCGAGACCGGGGTCGGGCCCTCCATCGCGTCGCCGAGCCAGGACTGCAGCGGCACCTGGGCGGACTTGCCGCAGGCGGCGAGCAGCAGCATCAGGGCGATGCCCGTGAGCTTGCCCTCGGAGGCGTCACCGACGTGGCTGAGGACCGGGCCGAAGGCGAAGGTCCCGAACGTCGTGAACATCAGCATGATGGCGATCGACAGGCCCATGTCGCCGACCCGGTTGACCAGGAAGGCCTTCTTCGCGGCGGTCGCCGCGCTGGGCTTGTGCTGCCAGAAGCCGATCAGCAGGTAGGAGGCGAGACCGACGCCCTCCCAACCGACGTACAGCAGCAGGTAGTTGTCGGCGAGGACGAGGATCAGCATCGCCGCGAGGAACAGGTTCAGATAGCCGAAGAAGCGGCGGCGGCGCTCGTCGTGCTCCATGTACCCGACCGAGTACAGGTGGATCAGCGAGCCGACACCGGTGATCAGCAGGACGAAGGTCATCGACAGCTGGTCGAGGCGGAAGGTGACGTCCGCCTGGAAGCCCTCGACGGGGACCCAGGTCCACAGGTGCTGCATGAGCGTCCGGTGCTCGGCGTTCTTCCCCAGCAGGTCGGTGAAGAGCACGACACCGATCACGAAGGAGGCGGACGACAGCGCTGTGCCGATCCAGTGGCCGACGGCATCGAGCCGCCGACCGCCGCACAGCAGTACGACCGCTCCGAGCAGAGGCGCCGCTACCAGCAGCGCAATCAGGTTCTCCACGATTCAGCGACCCCTCAGAGCTTCATCAGGCTGGCGTCGTCGACCGAGGCCGAGTGGCGGGAACGGAACAGCGACACGATGATCGCGAGCCCGACCACGACCTCCGCGGCGGCGACGACCATCGTGAAGAAGGCGATGACCTGGCCGTCGAGATTGCCGTGCATCCGGGAGAAGGTGACGAACGCGAGGTTGCAGGCGTTGAGCATCAGCTCGATGCACATGAAGACGACGATCGCGTTCCGCCTGATCAGCACGCCGGTGGCGCCGATCGTGAACAACAGGGCGGAGAGATAGAGGTAGTTGACGGGGTTCACTTCGACGCCTCCTCGGTCCGCTGGAGGTTCGCCGGCTCGATCTCGGTCCGCTCCAGGCGCTCCTCGGCGCGCTGCTCCAGGGCCCGCAGGTCGTTGAGCGCCTCGCTGGACACGTCACGGATCTGGCCGCGGTCGCGGAGCGTCTTGCTCACCGTGAGCTCGGACGGGGTGCCGTCGGGCAACAGGCCCTGGACGTCCACCGCGTTGTGTCGGGCGTAGACACCGGGCGCCGGGAGCGGCGGGACGTGCTTGCCCTCGCGGACGCGCTGTTCGGACAGCTCGCGCTGGGTCTTGGGCCGCTCGGTGCGCTCGCGGTGGGTGAGCACCATGGCGCCGACGGCGGCCGTGATCAGCAGGGCGCCGGTGATCTCGAAGGCGAAGACGTACTTGGTGAAGATGAGGGTGGCCAGGCCCTCCACGTTGCCGTTCGCGTTGGCCGTGGCCAGGCCGTCGAACTGGCTGAGGGAGGCGTTGCCGATGCCCGCGAACAGCAGGATGCCGAAGCCGAGCCCACAGAGAAGGGCCAGCCAGCGCTGGCCCTTGATGGTCTCCGTCAGGGAGTCCGCCGCCGTGACGCCGACCAGCATCACCACGAACAGGAACAGCATCATGATCGCGCCGGTGTAGACGACGATCTGCACGATGCCCAGGAAGTAGGCGCCGTTGGCGAGGTAGAAGACCGCCAGGACGATCATGGTCCCGGCGAGGGAGAGGGCACTGTGCACGGCCCTCCTCATGAGGACGGTGGACAGGGCGCCGATCACCGCGACCGTGCCGAGGACCCAGAACTGGAAGGCCTCGCCGGTGGAGGTGGAGTAGGCGGCGGCGAACTGCGGACTCATGCGCCCACCCCCTCTTCCTTCTCTTCCTTGGGCTTCTCGCCCTTGGAGACGGCTACTTGGGGCACCGTGCCGGGTGCGGCCTCCGTCACCAGGCCCCGGTAGTAGTCCTGCTCGTCCATCCCCGGGTAGATGGCGTGCGGGCTGTCGACCATGGTGTCGTCGAGGCCGGCCAGCAGCTGTTCCTTGGTGTAGATGAGGTTGGCGCGGCTGGTGTCGGCCAGCTCGAACTCGTTGGTCATCGTCAACGCGCGCGTGGGGCACGCCTCGATGCACAGGCCGCACAGGATGCAGCGGGCGTAGTTGATCTGGTAGACGCGGCCGTACCGCTCGCCCGGCGAGTAGCGCTCCTCGTCGGTGTTGTCGGCGCCCTCCACATAGATGGCGTCGGCGGGGCAGGCCCAGGCGCACAGCTCGCAGCCGATGCACTTCTCCAGGCCGTCCGGATGGCGGTTGAGCTGGTGCCGTCCGTGGAACCGGGGGGCGGTGGTCTTCTCCTGCTCCGGGTACTGCTCGGTCAGCCGCTTCTTGAACATGGCCTTGAAGGTCACGCCGAAGCCGGCCACGGGGTTCTGGAAACCGGGTTTGGTCTCCTTGGGCTCCTCAGCCATCGGACGCCTCCTTTCCATCCAGAGATCCGTCACTGCCAGTATCCGAGCCACCACTGACAATCAGCTCCCGCTCGCGTCGCGAGGGGCGCCGCGGCACCGGTGGCAACTCCTGTCCCGGCAGCGGCGGTACGGGGAATCCGCCCGCCATCGCGTCGAACCCGGCGGGTTCCTCGGCGGCCCGCGCGTCCTCGTTCGCCTTCTGGCGGAACATGTCCGCGATGAAGGACAGCAACAGCAGGACGAGCACACCGCCGCCGATGTAGAGGGCGATGTCGGCGAAGTCGTAGTTCTCGTTCTTGAGGGTCCGTACGGTCGCGACGAGCATCAGCCAGACCACGGAGACCGGGATGAGAACCTTCCAGCCGAGCTTCATCAACTGGTCGTAGCGCACGCGCGGGAGGGTGCCGCGCAGCCAGATGAAGAAGAACAGCAGCAGCTGGACCTTGACGACGAACCAGAGCATCGGCCACCAGCCGTGGTTCGCGCCCTCCCAGAAGGAGCTGATCGGCCACGGGGCCCGCCAGCCGCCCAGGAAGAGCGTGGTCGACACCGCGGAGACCGTCACCATGTTCACGTACTCGGCGAGCATGAACAGCGCGAACTTGATGGACGAGTACTCGGTGTTGAAGCCGCCGACCAGGTCGCCCTCGGACTCCGGCATGTCGAAGGGGGCGCGGTTGGTCTCGCCGACCATCGTGATGACGTAGATGATGAAGGAGACCGGCAGCAGGATGATGTACCAGCGGTCGTGCTGTTGTTCAACGATCGTCGACGTGGACATCGACCCGGAGTAGAGGAACACCGAGGCGAACGCGGCGCCCATGGCGATCTCGTAGGAGATCATCTGGGCGCAGGAGCGCAGGCCGCCGAGGAGCGGGTAGGTGGAGCCGGAGCTCCAGCCCGCCAGGACGATGCCGTAGATGCCGACCGAGGCGACCGCGAGGATGTAGAGCATCGCGATCGGCAGGTCGGTGAGCTGCATCGTGGTGCGGTGGCCGAAGATCGAGACCTCGTTGTCGGCGGGCCCGAAGGGGATGACCGCGATCGCCATGAAGGCCGGGACGGCCGCGACGATCGGCGCGAGGATGTAGATCACCTTGTCCGCGCGCTTGACGATCAGGTCTTCCTTGAGCATCAGCTTCACGCCGTCGGCGAGCGACTGGAGCATGCCCCAGGGGCCGTGCCGGTTGGGGCCGATGCGCAGCTGCATCCAGGCGACGACCTTGCGTTCCCAGACGATCGAGAACAGCACGGTGATCATCAGGAACGCGAAGCAGAACACCGCCTTGACGACGACCAGCCACCAGGGGTCGCGGCCAAACATCGAGAGGTCTTCGGCAGCGAGGTACGGGTACGGGCTCATGCCTCCACCTCCTTGGGGGCATCGCCCGCGAGCGTGGCCGGGCCGATGCGGACGAGTGCGCCGGGCAGCGCCCCGGTGTCGGAGGCGACGCCCCCGCCGGTGGAGTTCAGCGGGAGCCAGACCACCCGGTCGGGCATCTCGGTGATCCGCAGCGGGAGTTCGACGGTTCCGGAGCTGCCGGTCACGGCGAGGGTGTCGCCGTTCTTCACGCCCGCCTCGGCGGCCGTGGCGGCCGACACGCGCGCGTGGGCAGCGTGCCGGGTACCGGCGAGCGCTTCGTCGCCCTCCTGGAGCACACCCTGGTCGAGCAGCAGCCGGTGCCCGGCGAGCACGGCCTCCCCGGCGGCCGGCCGGGGCAGCACGCCCGCGGTCTCCAGCGGTTCGGTGGCCCGCGGCCCGTCCCAGGCACCGAGCCGGTCCAACTCCGCGCGCGTGGTGCGCAGATCGGGCAGACCCAGGTGTACGTCCATGGCGTCGGCCAGCATCTGCAGGACACGCGCGTCGGTCGGGGCGAGGTGCCTGGTCATCTGGTCGGGCTTGAGCGCGGCGTCGAAGAAGCGGACCCTGCCTTCCCAGTTGAGGAAGGCGCCCGCCTTCTCCGGGACCGCCGCGACCGGCAGGACGACATCGGCGTGCTCGGTGATCTCGCTGGGCCGCAGTTCGAGCGACACCAGGAAGCCCACTTCGTCGAGTGCCGCACGCGTGCGTGCCGGATCGGGCAGGTCACCCGCCTCCACACCGGCGACGAGCAGCGCCCGCAGTTCACCGCCGGCGGCAGCCTCGACGATCTGGCCGGCGTCGCGGCCGTAGCGGTGCGGGAGTTCGGCGACGCCCCAGGCGACGGCGACCTCCTCACGCGCGCGGGGATCGGTGGCCGGACGCCCGCCCGGCAGCAGCGACGGCAGCGCACCCGCCTCGATCGCCCCGCGCTCCCCGGCCCGGCGCGGAATCCACACCAGTTCGGCACCGGTCGCGGACGCGGCCCGTACGGCGGCCGTGAGGCCCCCGGCGACGGCGGCCAGCCGCTCGCCGACGACGATCACCGCGCCCTCGGTGCGCAGCGCCTCGGAGGCACGCGCTCCGTCGTCCTCCAGGCCGACCCCGCTGGCGAGCGCGTCCAGCCACTCGGTCTCGGTGCCGGGAGCGGCCGGCAGCAGGACGCCGCCCGCTTTCTCCAGTCCGCGTGTGGCGTGCGTGGCGAGCGAGAACACCCGCTGCCCGTGCGTGCGCGAGGCCTTGCGCAGCCGCAGGAAGACGCCGGGCGCCTCCTCCTCGGACTCGAACCCGACCAGCAGAACGGCGGGCGCCTTCTCCAGGGAGGTGTACGTGACGCCCTTGCCGTCGAGGTCCCGGCCGCGGCCGGCCACCCGGGCGGCCAGGAAGTCGGCCTCCTCGCTGCTGTGCACGCGCGCGCGGAAGTCGATGTCGTTCGTGTCGAGCGCCACGCGCGCGAACTTGCTGTACGCGTAGGCGTCCTCGATGGTGAGGCGGCCGCCGGTCAGGACACCGGTCCGGCCGCGCGAGGCGAGCAGTCCCTGCGCGGCGATCTGCAGCGCCTCCGGCCAGGAGGCCGGGACGAGTTCGCCCTCGGGGTTGCGGATCAGCGGCGTCTCCAGCCGGTCGCGCTGCTGCGCGTACCGGAAGGCGAAGCGCCCCTTGTCGCAGATCCACTCCTCGTTGACCTCGGGGTCCACGGCCGCCAGGCGCCGCATGACCTTGCCGCGCCGGTGATCGGTGCGGGTCGCGCAGCCGCCGGAGCAGTGTTCGCACACGGAGGGCGTGGAGACCAGGTCGAAGGGGCGGGAGCGGAATCGGTACGCCGCCGAGGTGAGCGCGCCCACCGGGCAGATCTGGATGGTGTTCCCGGAGAAGTACGACTCGAAGGGGTCGCCCTCACCGGTGCCGACCTGTTGCAGCGAGCCCCGCTCCAGCAGCTCGATCATCGGGTCGCCCGCGATCTGGTTGGAGAAGCGGGTGCAGCGGGCGCACAGCACGCACCGCTCGCGGTCGAGCAGCACCTGGGTGGAGATCGGGACGGGCTTCTCGTAGGTCCGCTTCTTGCCTTCGAAGCGGGACTCGGCGTTGCCGTGGGACATCGCCTGGTTCTGCAGGGGGCACTCGCCGCCCTTGTCGCAGACCGGGCAGTCCAGCGGGTGGTTGATGAGGAGCAGTTCCATCACACCGTGCTGGGCCTTCTCGGCCACGGGCGAGCTGAGTTGGGTCTTGACGACCATGCCGTCCGTGCACGTGATCGTGCAGGACGCCATCGGTTTGCGCTGACCCTCGACCTCGACGATGCACTGACGGCAGGCGCCGACCGGGTCGAGGAGAGGGTGGTCGCAGAACCGGGGGATCTCGATGCCGAGTTGCTCGGCGGCGCGGATGACCAGAGTGCCCTTGGGCACACTGATCTCGGCGCCGTCGATGGTCAGCGAGACGAGATCCTCCGGCGGGACCGCCGCCTCTCCCCCACCCGAGGGAGCGCTCGTGGTCACCGTCATGCGTTCACCTCCGTGCGGTCGGCCCAGGCCGTGGACTTGGCCGGGTCGAAGGGGCAGCCCCGGCCCGTGATGTGCTGCTCGTACTCCTCGCGGAAGTACTTGAGCGAGGAGAAGATCGGCGAGGCGGCGCCGTCGCCGAGGGCGCAGAAGGACTTGCCGTTGATGTTGTCGGCGATGTCGTTCAGCTTGTCGAGGTCGGACATCGCGCCCTTGCCGGCCTCGATGTCGCGCAGCAACTGCACGAGCCAGTACGTCCCTTCGCGGCACGGTGTGCACTTGCCGCAGGACTCGTGGGCGTAGAACTCGGTCCAGCGGGTGACGGCACGCACGACGCAGGTCGTCTCGTCGAAACACTGCAGAGCTTTTGTGCCGAGCATGGAACCCGCGGCACCCACTCCTTCGTAATCAAGAGGGACGTCGAGGTGCTCGTCGGTGAACATCGGCGTGGAGGACCCGCCCGGCGTCCAGAACTTGAGGCGATGTCCGGCACGCATCCCGCCGCTCATGTCGAGCAGTTGACGGAGTGTGATGCCGAGCGGCGCCTCGTACTGACCGGGACTGGTGACATGGCCGCTGAGCGAGTAGAGCGTGAAGCCCGGGGACTTCTCGCTGCCCATCGACCTGAACCATTCCTTGCCTTTTTGCAGAATCGCGGGAACTGACGCGATCGACTCGACGTTATTCACCACAGTCGGGCACGCATAGAGGCCCGCGACGGCAGGGAAAGGGGGACGGAGCCGCGGTTGACCACGGCGGCCTTCGAGCGAGTCGAGCAGTGCGGTCTCCTCACCGCAGATGTACGCGCCCGCACCCGCGTGCACGGTGAGCTGCAGGTCCAGGCCACTGCCCAGGACGTTCTCGCCGAGGTAGCCCGCCGCGTAGGCCTCACGCACGGCCTCGTGCAACCGCCGCAATACGGGGACGACTTCACCACGCAGATAGATGAAGGCATGCGAAGACCTGATGGCATAACACGCGATGACAATGCCCTCGATGAGGCTGTGCGGGTTCGCGAAGAGGAGCGGGATGTCCTTACAGGTCCCAGGCTCCGACTCGTCGGCGTTGACAACTAGATAGTGCGGTTTTCCATCCCCTTGGGGAATGAATTGCCATTTCATTCCGGTGGGAAAGCCGGCGCCACCGCGACCGCGCAGACCGGAGTCCTTCACATACGCGATGAGGTCGTCCGGCGACATGGCGAGCGCCTTGCGGAGCCCCTCGTATCCCTCGTGCCTTCGGTACGTGTCCAGAGTCCAGGACTCGTCCTCGTCCCAGAAGGCCGACAGCACGGGTGCGAGCAGCTTCTCGGGGCTGTGGTCTTTCAGTTCGGGTGCCAAGGTCATCACTCCCCCTCCTCGGCGACAGGCCCCGCCGGGTGGGCGGGGTCGGAGGCCGACGTGTCCTGCGGCGCATCGTGCGAACTGAGGTGCTCGGCCGGCGACTGATCCTGCGGCGCTGTGGAGCCGCGCGGATGGACCACGCGCGCGGGTGCGGTCTCTCCCCTGGCCAGGCGGAGGCCCACCAGCGACGCGGGTCCCGCACCGCCGCTCGCCTCGACGGCCCCGGGCCGCTCGTCGGGGAAGCCGGCGAGGATCCGCGCGGTCTCCTTGAAGGTGCACATCGGCGCCCCGCGCGTGGGCTCCACGGGTGCGCCCGAGCGCAGGTCGTCGACGAGGCGCCGGGCGCTGGCGGGGGTCTGGTTGTCGAAGAACTCCCAGTTGACCATCACCACCGGCGCGAAGTCGCAGGCCGCGTTGCACTCGATGTGCTCCAGGGTGACCTTGCCGTCGCCGGTGGTCTCACCGTTGCCGATGCCCAGGTGCTCCTGGAGGGACTCGAAGATGGCGTCGCCGCCCATCACCGCGCACAGCGTGTTGGTGCAGACGCCGACCTGGTAGTCGCCGCTCGGGCGGCGCCGGTACATGGAGTAGAAGGTCGCCACGGCGGCGACCTCGGCCGTCGTCAGGCCCAGCAGGGTCGCGCAGAACTGCTGTCCTGTGCGCGTGACATGACCCTCCTCCGCCTGCACGAGATGCAGCAACGGCAGGAGGGCCGAGCGGGAGTCCGGGTAGCGGGCGATGATCTCCCGCCCGTCGGCCTCCAGCCGGGCCCGGACGTCGTCCGGGTAGGCGGGCGCGGGCAGTTGGGGCATGCCCAGACTGACGCCCTGCTCCGAAGAACTGGTGGTCACCGGTCGACGCCTCCCATCACGGGGTCGATGGACGCGACGGCGACGATGACGTCGGCGACCTGGCCGCCCTCGCACATCGCCGCCATGGCCTGAAGGTTGGTGAAGGACGGGTCCCTGAAGTGGACCCGGTAGGGGCGGGTGCCTCCGTCGGACACGGCGTGCACCCCGAGTTCGCCCTTGGGCGACTCGACCGCCGCGTACGCCTGTCCCGGCGGGACGCGGAAGCCTTCGGTCACCAGCTTGAAGTGGTGGATCAGGGCCTCCATGGAGGTGCCCATGATCTGCTTGATGTGGTCGAGCGAGTTGCCCAACCCGTCCGGCCCGAGGGCGAGTTGGGCGGGCCAGGCGATCTTCTTGTCGGCGACCATGACCGGGCCGGGCTGCAGCCGGTCCAGGCACTGCTCGACGATCCTCAGCGACTGGCGCATCTCCTCCAGGCGGATGAGGAAGCGGCCGTAGGAGTCGCAGGTGTCGGCGGTCGGGATGTCGAAGTCGTACGTCTCGTAGTCGCAGTACGGCTGCGACTTGCGCAGGTCGTGCGGGAGGCCGGTGGAGCGCAGGATCGGGCCGGTGGCGCCGAGGGCCATGCAGCCGGCCAGGTCGAGGTAACCGACGTCCTGCATACGGGCCTTGAAGATGGGGTTCCCGGTGGCGAGCTTGTCGTACTCCGGGAGGTTCTTCTTCATCTTCTTCACGAACTCGCGGATCTGGTCCACCGCGCCGGGCGGCAGATCCTGGGCGAGTCCGCCGGGGCGGATGTACGCGTGGTTCATCCGCAGGCCCGTGATGAGCTCGTAGATGTCGAGAATCATTTCACGATCACGGAATCCGTAGATCATGATCGTGGTGGCGCCGAGTTCCATACCGCCGGTGGCGATGCACACCAGGTGGGAGGACATCCGGTTCAGCTCCATCAGGAGCACCCGGATGATCTTCGCCCGCTCGGTGATCTGGTCCTCGACGCCGAGGAGTTTCTCGACGGCGAGACAGTAGGCCGTCTCGTTGAAGAAGGACGTCAGGTAGTCCATGCGCGTCACGAACGTGGTGCCCTGCGTCCACGTGCGGTATTCGAGGTTCTTCTCGATACCGGTGTGGAGGTAGCCGATGCCGCAGCGGGCTTCGGTGACCGTCTCGCCGTCGATCTCCAGGATGAGGCGGAGCACA
Organism: Streptomyces xylophagus; assembly: GCF_000716435.1. GTDB lineage: Bacteria > Actinomycetota > Actinomycetes > Streptomycetales > Streptomycetaceae > Streptomyces > Streptomyces xylophagus. The sequence goes on along the minus strand of NZ_JNWO01000023.1, from coordinate 46,585 downwards.
CCGTGCGTGGAGGGGTGCTGGGGCCCCATGTTGACGATGATGCGCTCGTCGTCGGCCTTGGCCGCGGACTGGACGACCTCGTCCCAGTCGCCACCGGTGACCGTATATACGGTGCCCTCTGTGGTCTCGCGAGGGGATGCCTGGGAAGTGCTCACGAGTACGACCTCCGCTGGTCCGGAGCCGGGATCTGGGCGCCCTTGTACTCGACGGCGATGCCGCCGAGGGGGTAGTCCTTGCGCTGCGGGTGGCCCTGCCAGTCGTCCGGCATCATGATCCGCGTCAGGGCCGGGTGACCGTCGAAGACGATGCCGAAGAAGTCGTAGGTCTCGCGCTCGTGCCAGTCGTTGGTCGGATAGACCGGGACCAGTGACGGGATGTGCGGATCGCTGTCCGGGGCGCTGACTTCGAGGCGGATCAGCCGGTTGTGGGTGATCGAGCGCAGGTGGTAGACGGCGTGCAGCTCGCGGCCCTTGTCGTGCAGGTAGTGCACCGCGCTGACGCCGGTGCAGAGTTCGAAGCGCAGGGCCGGGTCGTCGCGCAGGGTGCGGGCGACGCGGAGCAGGTGCTCGCGTTCGATGTGGAAGGTGAGTTCACCGCGGTCGACGATCGTTTTTTCGATCGCGTTGTCGGGCAGCAGACCCTGTTCCTCCAGGGCGCCCTCCAGCTCGTCGGCGACCTCGTCGAACCAGCCGCCGTAGGGCCGGTTCGTCGCTCCCGGCAGGCGGACCGAGCGGACCAGGCCGCCGTAACCGGACGTGTCGCCACCGTTGTTGGCGCCGAACATGCCGCGCTGGACGCGGATCTCCTCGCCCTCGCCGCGCTGGCCGGGGAGGTTGGAGGCGCCCGGATCCTGCTCCGGGTCGGCTCCGTTGGTGCCGTTCGCGTCACTCACCGCAGCAGGCCCTTCATCTCGATGGTGGGCAGTGCCTTGAGCGCCGCCTCCTCCGCCTCGCGGGCAGCCTCCTCGGCGTTCACACCGAGCTTGGAGGTCTGGATCTTGTGGTGGAGCTTGAGGATCGCGTCCATCAGCATCTCGGGCCGTGGCGGGCAGCCCGGGAGATAGATGTCGACCGGGACGATGTGGTCGACGCCCTGCACGATCGCGTAGTTGTTGAACATGCCGCCCGACGAGGCGCAGACGCCCATGGAGATGACCCACTTGGGGTTCGGCATCTGGTCGTAGACCTGCCTCAGGACCGGCGCCATCTTCTGGCTGACCCGGCCCGCGACGATCATCAGGTCCGCCTGGCGGGGTGATCCGCGGAAGACCTCCATGCCGAAGCGCGCCAGGTCGTACCGTCCGGCGCCGGTCGTCATCATCTCGATGGCGCAGCAGGCGAGTCCGAACGTGGCCGGGAAGACGGACGCCTTGCGCACCCACCCCGCGGCCTGCTCGACGGTGGTCAGCAGGAAGCCGCTCGGCAGCTTTTCTTCGAGTCCCATGAGTTAAAGGCCCCTCAGTCCCATTCCAGGCCGCCGCGCCGCCATACGTACGCGTACGCGACGAAGACGGTGAGCACGAAGAGCAGCATCTCCACGAGCCCGAAAACACCCAGGGCGTCGAAGGTGACGGCCCAGGGGTAGAGGAAGACGATCTCGATGTCGAAGACGATGAAGAGCATCGCCGTCAGGTAGTACTTGATGGGGAAGCGCCCGCCGCCGGCCGGCGTGGGGGTCGGCTCGATGCCGCACTCGTACGCTTCGAGCTTGGCCCGGTTGGACCGCTTCGGACCGATCAGCGTGGCCATGACCACGGAGAAGATCGCAAAGCCTGCCCCGAGGGCTCCCAGTACGAGGATGGGCGCATACGCGTTCACCGCTCCTCGCTCCTCTCAGTCGGCACTGACTGCTGGCGATGGCGTCGGACTCACACCCACCTCACACACTCCGCAACTCCCGCCCGTCCCGGCGAAGATCGCGAACATGTGAAGCAGGTCACAAGCCCAACCGCTCCGCATCTTATGCCCGCCGCTCTGTGATCTGCGACACGGGGTATTGCACAAGCCTTGTGATCTCCACCACCCGACGAAGGATCACCACGCCAGAGGGGTGGCGATCTTCGCACGTGAAGCGCCCGAGCGATCACCGGAGGTGACATTTCCGCTCGTCACCGCAGACGGAGGGCGGCGTCTCAATATCAAGAGGCTTCCCTTGCATGCAAATTGGAGTTGGACGCGACAGCTTGATAGTGGAAGCCCGTTCACACATCAGAGGGAAGCGCGCGGCACGGTGTGGACGCGTGCACGCGTTCACGAAGTCACCCGTCGGCGGTACCCACGCGAGACGCGAGCATTCCGGTAACCGTTCCGTGACCTGCACCACACTCATGAGAGGCGCATGAGAACCGGGCTTGGCCACCTGTCCCAACAGGTGGTAGGCGCCGGGCAATTCGGGCGTACCGACGAAAGGCCGTGATCACGGGCTGGATCACCCAGGTCCGCAATGTCCGTTACGGCGTCAATAAGGAACGACACACCCGGGGTTGATGGGGCCCGTTGAACAATTGTGGCGCAGCACACGTTTCTTGAAGGTATGGAGGAGCCCCTGATACCGGTTGGTCTCATGTCCCACACCGCTCACATACGCAGCCACCGGAAACCCCGCCGCAGCGCGACGACGAACATCGCCGTGCGTGCCGGAGTTGCCGGTGGCGTTCTCAGCATGGCGGCGGCTGGTGCAGCCTCGGCCAACGCTGCCGAGACGACGCAGACCCTGCAACTGCCCACCCTGACCGCCGACCTGTCCACGCAGGTCGCCCAGTCCGCCGAGGCCACGCAGCAGGCCGCGGCGAACTACCAGCTGCAGGCCGAGCGCGACACGGCAGCCGCAAACGCCGCGAAGCAGGCCAAGGCGGACCTCGCGGACGCCAAGAAGAAGGCGGAGGCCAAGAAGAAGGCCCAGGAAGCCGCTCGTAAGGACGCTGCGGCCCGCGCCGCGTCGCGCAGCACCGAGAGGACCACCCTGGCCTCCACGGCGACCACGAGCGCCTCCACGAGCACCAGCTCGTCGACGGCGACCGGTTCGGCCGCGGCCGTCGTGGCCTTCGTGAAGGCGCAGATCGGCAAGTCCTACGTCCTGGGCGCCACCGGCCCCAGCGCCTACGACTGCTCGGGTCTCGTCGGTGCCGCCTTCAAGCAGGTCGGCATCAGCCTGCCGCGCGTCTCCCAGGACCAGTCGACCGCCGGTACTCAGGTGTCCCTGAGCAACCTGCAGCCCGGCGACATCCTTTACTGGGGAAGCGCGGGCAGCGCCTACCACGTGGCGGTGTACGTGGGCGGCGGCATGTTCGTCGGCGCGCAGAACCCCTCCACCGGAATCGTGGAGCGGCCGCTGTCGTACGACCCGCCGACCGGCGCGGTGCGGGTGCTCTGACACCAGCGCACGACGCCGTGAGCATGGGACCGTTGCCTCGGGGGCAGCGGTCCCCTCGGCGTTCCCTCCGGTCGCCCCGGACCCACGGGGCTTTCCCACTACCGGAGTTCGCGGATTCCCTGAAAGGCTCTCTCCTCAAGTTCGGCTGACCGATACGCCGGACGCCAAACCCGAGGAGAGCAACTCATGCCACGTGTCTTCGTCCAGGGAAGCCCCGTCGACTCCTACCCCCGCCCCGCACCCGAGGCCGGACGCGGTTCCGTGCGGCGCGTCACCGAGGTCGGCGAAGAGGTCCTGCACCGGCCGAGCCGGGACGTCACCGAGTTCGGGCCCGACCTCGCCGCGCTCATCGACGACATGTTCCTCACCATGTACATCGCCGACGGAGCCGGCCTCGCGGCCAACCAAGTGGGCGTCGATCTGCGCCTGTTCGTGTACGACTGCCTCGACGACGACGGAGTCCGGCATGTCGGACACATCGTCAATCCGGTGCTGGACCCGCTCGACCCGGCCGGGCGCCGGCTGCTCGACGAGGGCGAGGACCTGGACCGGCTCTCCAAGCGGGACCGCAAGGAGGCGCGGCGGCAGGTGGCGGACCGGGGGGACGAGGTGTCCCCCCGCCGGGCCGCCAGGACGAAGGCCCTGACCGCCTGATCACCACCGGGCCCGGGACCACCGCTACGCCTTAGGCGCCACCTTGCTCAGCCCGTTGATGATGCGGTCCATCGCGTCGCCGCCCGTGGGGTCGGTGAGGTTGGCCAGCATCTTCAGGGTGAACTTCATCAGCAGGGGGTGCGTCAGGCCGCGCTGGGCCGCGATCTTCATGACCTTCGGGTTGCCGATGAGCTTCACGAAGGCCCGGCCCAGCGTGTAGTAGCCGCCGTAGGTGTCCTTGAGGACCTGCGGGTAGCGCTGGAGGGCCAGTTCACGGCTCGCGGGGGTCGGGCGGGCGTGGGCCTGGACGATGACGTCGGCGGCGAGCTGGCCGGACTCCATGGCGTAGGCGATGCCCTCGCCGTTGAAGGGGTTCACCAGGCCGCCGGCGTCGCCGACCAGCAACAGGCCCTTCGTGTAGTGGGGTTGGCGGTTGAAGGCCATCGGGAGGGCGGCGCCGCGGATCGGGCCGGTCATGTTTTCGGGGGTGTAGCCCCAGTCCTCGGGCATGGACGCGCACCAGGCCTTCAGGACCTCGCGCCAGTCCAACTCCTTGAAGGAGTCGGAGGTGTTGAGGACACCGAGGCCGACGTTCGAGGTGCCGTCGCCCATGCCGAAGATCCAGCCGTAGCCGGGCAGCAGACGGTCCTCGGCGCCGCGGCGGTCCCACAGTTCCAGCCAGGACTCGAGGTAGTCGTCCTCGTGGCGGGGGCTTTCGAAGTAGGTCCGCACGGCCACACCCATCGGGCGGTCCTCGCGGCGGTGCAGGCCCATCGCGAGGGAGAGGCGGGTGGAGTTGCCGTCGGCGGCGACCACCAGGGGCGCGTGGAAGGTGACTTCGCGTTTCTCCTCGCCGAGCTTGGCGTTGACGCCGGTGATACGACCGGTGCGCTCGTCGATGATCGGGGCGCCGACGTTGCAGCGCTCGTAGAGGCGGGCGCCGGCCTTCTGGGCGTTGCGGGCGAGCTGTTCGTCGAAGTCGTCGCGCTTGCGGACGAGGCCGTAGTCCGGGAAGGAGGCGAGATCCGGCCAGTCCAGCTGGAGGCGGACGCCGCCGCCGATGATGCGCAGGCCCTTGTTGCGCAGCCAGCCGGCCTCCTCGGAGATGTCGATGCCCATGGCCACGAGCTGCTTGGTGGCGCGCGGGGTGAGTCCGTCGCCGCACACCTTCTCGCGCGGGAACTCGGTCTTCTCCAGCAGGAGTACGTCGAGTCCGGACTTGGCGAGGTGGTAGGCGGTGGCGGAGCCGGCTGGCCCCGCGCCGACGACGATGACATCGGCGGTGTTTTCGGAGAGGGGCTCGGTCACGGCGGGATCTCCCCAAGTTCGGAATCTGCGTGCCGACCGGCACTGGACATGGGCAGTCTATTCAGCGCCACTGATCACCAGGCTGAAGGGCTGCCCCGTGAACCGAGCTCTCCCCGCAGTACGGCTGCGTGTCCCGACCGACGAGGACGCCGTCGCCTGGCACCGGACCTTCGACCACCCGGACGTCATGGAGTTCCACGGCGGCCGGTCCGCGGAGCTGTCCGTCTACGAGGAGCTCACCGCACGCCAGCGCCGGCACGACGCGGAGCGCGGATTCTGTCTGTGGACGATGCTCGACGCATCGGACCGGGTCATCGGTTTCACCGGCGCCCAGCCCTGGCCGCAGGACTGGGGACCCAAGGGCGAGATCGAGATCGGCTGGCGGCTGGGACGGGAGTTCTGGGGCCAGGGGTACGTCACGGCGGCGGCCGGGCTGACCCTGGAGCGGGTGCGGGCGGCCGGGGTGCCGAGCGTGGTGGCGATGGTGCTGGCCCGCAACACCCGGTCGATCGCGGTGACCCGGCGGCTGGGCATGAGCCTCGCCGAGGTCTTCACCACGCCCTCGCGCGAGGAGGAGGGCCACTGCTACCGGCTCGTACTGTAACTCAGAGTAACTGTCCGCTACAGAACGACACTTGACGCTTCCGGTCGGGACCGGACCGGGGTTACCCTTCCGGTACCGCTGGGGGTGACATCTGTGCGCTTAACACCCAAAACACCCGAAGTGCGCGTGCCGCGGCTCGTCGGCCTGATGGCCGTGGACGCGCGCGAGACGGCCCAGTCGCGCGGGCTGTTCATCAACTCGCCGGACCGGCCCGACTTCCATCTCGCCGTCGTCGACTACGTCGTACGGCAGTATCCGCAGCCCGATGCCGAAGTGCCGCGGGACTCCGTCGTCTACGTGTGGTTCGACTTCGGTGACGGGGACGGCGGGGGCGGTATGCGCGAGCCGCGCGTCCCCCGGCCGCCGAGCGGCGGGATGCAGCGCGAACTGGACGAGCCGCCGGGAGACGCGTTCTTCGCGACGGTGATCAGCTAGAAGCCGGACGCCCGGCCCTCGTAGTCCGTCAGAGTTCTTCGGCGCCCTTGAAGCCCCGGTGCAGGGCCACGATTCCGCCGCTCAGGTTGCGGTAGGCGACCTTCGACCAGCCGGCCTTGCGCAGTCGCTCCGCGAGGGCGGGCTGGTCGGGCCAGGCGCGGATGGACTCGGCGAGGTAGACGTACGCGTCCGGGTTCGAGGAGACCGCGCGGGCGACCGGCGGCAGGGCGCGCATCAGGTACTCGGTGTAGACCGTGCGGAAGGGCGCCCAGGTCGGGTGCGAGAACTCGCAGATCACCACCCGGCCGCCGGGCTTGGTCACCCGGTACAGCTCGCGCAGCGCGGTGTCCGTGTCCTGGACGTTGCGCAGCCCGAAGGAGATGGTCACGGCGTCGAACGTGTCGTCCTTGAACGGCAACTTGGTGGCGTCGCCGGCCGTGAGCGGCAGCCAGGGGTGGCGCTTCTTGCCGACCTGGAGCATGCCGAGCGAGAAGTCGCAGGGGACGACATAGGCGCCGCTCTGGGCAAAGGGCAGCGAGGACGTGGCCGTACCGGCGGCCAGGTCCAGGATCTTCTGCGCGGGGCGGGCGTCGACCGCCTTGGTGACCTCCTTGCGCCATCGGCGGTCCTGGCCGAGCGACAGCACGTCGTTGGTGAGGTCGTACCGTTCCGCCACGTCGTCGAACATCGAGGCGACTTCGTGCGGCTGCTTGTCCAGGGATGCGCGGGTCACGGGCCCATTGTGGCAGTACGGGCCGGGCACCCCGAAGGCACCCGGCCCGTACGGCCACCTTTAAAAAAGCTCACGACGGCAGCAGTCTCGGTTTCTTCTTCGCCGCCACGTCCTCCACCCAGCCGCAGAGCAGGATGAAGACGGCGATGAGGATCCAGCCGATGCCGAACATGAACCACTGGCTCTCCAGCGGCAGCCACTTCTCGAAGGCGGGCACCTTCCAGAACTGGTCGGTCAGCGGCACGGCGAGCACCAGCGCGATCTCGTGCCAGAGATAGATGGTCACGGCCCGCGAGTTGAAGATCGTGACAATCCGGTCGAGCTTCTTGAAGCGGGTCAGCCAGGCGAAGTCGATGTTGAAGTAGGCCTTGGCCCACATCAGCAGCATGACGTAGCCGGCCGACCAGTAGGTCTGGGCGAGCGGGTTCTCGTCCAGGTCGTACGTCCCGGCCTCGGCCTGGTGCGTGAAGGCGTACCAGCCGCCGAAGACGATCGCGGCGACCGACAGCGTGACCACCAGGAAGGGCTTCAGCTTCTGGAGGACACCGTCGCGGTGGGCGAAGCCGAGGATCCAGCAGAAGAGGTACGTCGACAGGTCCCAGAGCGCGTTGCCGAAGCGGTTGTCCGGCCCCGCCCACACGTACTTGAGGACGACGATCGGCACGAGGGTCAGCAGCAGCACCGGGATCGGTGCCTTGCGGAAGATCCACAGCAGGACCGGCGACAGCATCACGAACCAGAGGTACGTCCGCAGATACCAGAGGATCTCCCAGGCCTGCGTGCCCCAGGCGTTGCCCGGCGGATCACCGACGGGCACGATCCAGAAGACGATCTGCCAGCCCGGCATCCAGTCGTGGATCATCATCGCCAGCAGCACGAAGAAGCCCCAGAACCAGAACGGCGGCAGCAGCCTCCGCATCCGGCTCTTGACCACCTTGAACGCCGGCCGCTCCAGCGACTTCGCCATCAGCGTCCCGGCCAGCCCGAACATGATCCCCATCGAGGGGAACACCATCCCGCACCAGGCCCACCCGAAGGTGTGATAGGTCACGACCCGGATCAGCGCGACGGCCCGCAGAGTGTCGAAGTACCGGTCCCGGCCCGCCGGTTGGCGCGCGGGCTGCTCCGCAACCTCCTCGACGGGCTCCTCGACCACCGGCTCCGGATCGGTCTCCGGCTCCGGCTCCACCGAGGGCAGCGTCGCCGTCCCTCCTACGACATCCTCTTCTACGACACCCGTCCCCGCGCCCTGCCCGTAGTCCACCGCCGCGTACTGCTGCGGATACGGCTGCTGTTGCTGGTACGGCTGCTGTTGATACGGGTACGGCTGTTGCGGTTGGCCGTAGGGCTGAGGCTGGCCGTACCCGTCGTAGCCGTACGGCTGTTGAGGCTGGCCGTAGCCGCCGCCGTACCCCTGCTGCTGTTCCCAGGTCATCAGCTCGCCCCCGCCGGTGTGCCGACCTCGCCGGTGCGCTTGAGTTTCTGCCAGCGCAGCCGGCCGCCGGTCAGGGCGGTGATGCTGGAGTGGATGAGGACCAGGTACATCATCTGGCGGTAGGCCAGTTGCTGGAGCGGCATCATCAGCAGGTAGCGGTACTTCTCCCGGTCCAGTCTGAACGCGTAGGCCGCGCACAGGAGTTGGATGCCGAGGACCGCGAACCACATCGCGAGGGACGCCCAGAAGTCGACGAAGATCATCGAGTAGACGGTGAAGACGTCGATCAGGGGGGCGAAGACCGGCGTGATGATCTGGAAGATGACCACCAGGGGCATGCCGACCCGGCCGAAGCGGCCCGAAGGACCCTTGTCAGTAAGGGACTTACGGTGCTTCCACAGGGCCTGCATGGTGCCGTAGGACCAGCGGTAGCGCTGCGACCAGAGCTGCTTGAGGGAGGCCGGGGCCTCGGTCCAGGCCCTGGCGTGCTCCTGGTAGACGACCCGCCAGCCCTCGCGGTGCATGGCGATGGTGATGTCCGTGTCCTCGGCGAGGGTGTCCTCGCTCATGCCGCCGACCTGGAGGACCGCCTCGCGGCGGAACGCGCCGATCGCGCCCGGGATGGTGGGCATGCAGCGCAGCAGGTCGTACATGCGGCGGTCGAGGTTGAAGCCCATCACGTACTCGATGTGCTGCCAGGCGCCGATGACCGTGTTGCGGTTGCCGACCTTGGCGTTGCCCGCGACCGCGCCGACCTCGGGATCGGCGAAGGGCTGCACCAACTGCCGTACGGTGTCGGGTTCGAAGACGGTGTCGCCGTCCATCATCACGACGATGTCGTAACTCGCGCTGCGTACACCGTTGTTGAGGGCGGCCGGCTTGCCCGCGTTCTCCTGGCGGATGACCCGGACGTTCGTCATGCCGAAGGAGCGGGCCGCCTCGCGGGCGATCTCGGAGGTGCCGTCCGAGGAGCCGTCGTCGACGACGATGACCTCGATCGGGTGCGTGCTCTTCGCCAGCGACTCAAGGGTGTTGGCGATGCACTCCTTCTCGTTGTACGCCGGGACGATCACGGTCACCGGGCGGGTGACGGTCGGTCCCCAGCTGAACCGGCGTTTGTTGCGCTGTCTGTAGTGGCGCCGGGCGAGGATCAGCATCATCCCGAAGCGGCTCATCACGGCGACGCCGACGACGGTGAGGCCCGCCGCAAGTCCCGGCACCACCCACTCGGCGACCGTGACGGCGTAGATGAGTGCCTTGCCCTCGTAGAGGGTCATGCCGGTGGCCTCGCGGTGGGCGCCCTGGAGGATCGCGGTCTGCCGGTTGCCCGAGCCGTTGCCGCCCGCTCCCCCGGTGCCGCCGCCTGCCGTGCCCGCGCCGCCGACGGCCGAGTCGACCGGCGTCTGGCCGTTGCCCGTACCGGCGTTGGTGCCGCCGGGTGCGGCGGAAGGTGCCGCGGACGGCTGGGCGCCGGCCTCGACCGTGCCGGTGCTCGTCCCAGCGGCGGCACCCGCGCCGGCGCCCGCACCGGTCCCGCTCGCCCGCTCGGCGGAGGTGTTCTTGGCGATGGCGCCGCTCACCGTGGTGAACGTGTAGCCCTTCGCCTTCATCTTCTCGATGTACGTGGGCAGCGCCTTCATGGTCTGCGAGCGCACCCCGCCGGCGTCGTGGAAGAGCACCGAGGAGCCCGAAGTCCCGGACGGCGTCGCCCACTTGATGATCTTCGCGACGCCGGGCTGCTTCCAGTCGTCGCTGTCGGTGTCGACGAAGACGCTGGTGTAGCCGTCGGCGCCGAGCTTCTTGTAGACGGGGTAGCTGTAGTTGTCGATGGCGTCCGTCTCCGAGGAGTACGGCGCGCGGAACAGCGTCGTCGTGATGCCGGCCGCGCCCGCCAGCGCGAGCTGCGTCTGCTGCATCTCGCGGGTGATGCGGGCGTCGCTCTGGTAGGAGAGGTCGACGTGGGTGAAGGTGTGGATGCCCACCTCGTTGCCCTCCTCGACCATCTGCTTCACGATGCTCGGGTAGCGCGAGACCATCGAGCCCACCAGGAAGAACGTGCCCGGCACGTCGTACTTCTTGAGGATCTTCAGGACCGTGGGCGTGTAGGTGGGGTTCGGGCCGTCGTCGAAGGTGAGGACGATGGTCTTCTTCGGGATGGTCTGCGTGACCGGCGAGCCGTTGCGGAAGGTCAGGATCGGGCCGCCGTTGAGGACCTTGTCGGGGACCTTGCTGGCGCTCGCGCCGTCCCGGACGCGCTGGTCGCCGCCGACTTCCGCGCGCAGGTAGCCGTCGAGCAGCATCACACAGGTGAGACCGAGCAGAAGCAACAGGGCGAGGATCACTCGGGGCCGTTGGAGGGCGGCGGCCTTGCCGGCCGCGCGCTGCATCCGAGTGGGGGCGCGTCGGCGCCCACGCGAGGGAGTCGTCGTAGTCATGGCTGCGGGTGGGCTCCGGTCAGTGTGCGGTGGCTGAGGAGGAGGGGGCCGCACCCGTGGGGGCGCCCGAGGGGATGTCGGTCGGAGCGCCGGTCGGAACACCGGAGGGCGCTACGCCGCCTCTGCCTCCGTCGGGGGCGTAGCCGCCCCCGGGAGCCGAACCCGCCTGACCGCCGCCGAACGGCAGCAGCGAGGAGGGGTTGATGGAGATGCCCCAGCCCATGAACGCCATGCCGAGTACGAATGCGTACCCCAGGCAGACGGTGCCCATGAGGAGGCCGATCCGGCGCAGCACCTTTGACCGGCGGCCGGAGTTGTCAACGAACACGGGGCCTTCTGCCGACCCGTTGCCGCGTTTGCGGCGGCGACCCCGATCAGAGGCGCGGTTTTCGATGGCGGACTCGGATTGCATTCCCCAGACATTAGGCCGCCTTTATGTGACCAAAACTCTGATTCCCTTGTGAGCCCGCCAAGAGAAACGCCGCAACCTGTGCCTTTCCTTAGAGAACCCAGGAATTGCCTTATGAGCGGCCGGTGTCGGTAGTGTCCTCATTATTCCGATCCGTCGCCCGACTTGACCGTTTCGAGCATCGATACCCGTGGGTTTCCTATGTTTTTTCTGTCTTCGTGAGACACAGCCCCATGTGCTTCATTTAGCCTTCGGAATCCGACTCTGTTTCCATCCTGAGACAGAAATCACCGTCCCGAGACGGAAAGGGTGCATGCTCAATGAGGAGTTTCCTGAAACCGGCGGCCGGGCTCACCTGCTTGTTTGCCCTTGCGGTCACCGGATGCTCCTCGAGCTCCGACGGATCGTCGGACGCGGCCTCACCAGGGCCACAGAAGGAGAGTACGACTCCCTCCGAAAGCGCCTCTTCGACGCCTTCGGCATCGTCGTCGACCACGTCCTACGCCCCGTACGTCAGCGTCACGACCGCCGCCGACATGGACAGCACCGGGTCCCCGACGACGTACAACCTCGCGTTCGCGATCTCCAGCGGCAGCACCTGTACGCCGAAGTGGAACGGTACGACGGCGATCGACAACTCGGCCGTGAAATCCCGGATCTCGGCGCTCAAGACGTCCGGCGCCACCGTCCGGGTCTCCTTCGGCGGGGCGTCCGGGAAGGAGCTGGCGGAGACCTGTACCAGCGCGTCGGCGCTCGCGAAGGCCTACGGCGAGGCGCTGGACGCGGCGGGTTCGACACAGGCCGACTTCGACATCGAGGGCGACACCCTCACCGACTCCACGTCGGTCGCCCGGCGTTCCAAGGCGATAGCCCTCCTCCAGAAGGAACGCACCGACCTCAAGGTCTCCTTCACCCTGCCCGTGATGCCGTCCGGTCTCGACTCCGACAGTCTCGCGCTGCTGGAGTCCGCCAACGACAACGCGGTCGCCGTCTCCACGGTCAACATCATGACGATGAACTACGGCGAGTCGTACACCGGTGACATGGGCGACTACGCGATCACGTCTGCTACGGCCACGCACACCCAGTTGAAGAAGGTGTTCGGGTTGTCGGATGCGGGGGCCTGGCAGGGGATGGCGCTCACTTCGATGATCGGGGTGAATGACGTCTCCGGTGAGACGTTCTCCCTCTCGGACGCGGGTCAAGTACGGGCGTTTGCCGAGGAGAAGAAGATCGCGTGGGTGTCTATGTGGTCGACGTTTCGGGATCAGCAGTGTGAGAGTGGGTCGTCCGATGACGATGCGGCTACTGATTGCAGTGGGGTGACTCAGACGGCGGGGGCGTTCGGGGAAGCGTTTGCCGGGTGACGGGTGCGTTGCCGAGTGACGGTGCGTTGTGGCTGGGCGCGCAGTTCCCCGCGCCCCTAGGGAAACTGCCCTCAGCGGAGTCTGTGAAGTAGCCGCCCTGCGCACACCGTTGCGATGCAGGTGCCGGCCTCATCGAATACGGCCAGGTCGGCACGGCCACGGTCCACAAGGGCCATGGGGCGTGGGCGGGCGAGGATCTCGACCCCGTTCCGCTCCGCCGCCGCCCGAAGTTCGGGTGAGTCGACGTGTTCCGCCAGGACAGCCGTAGCACCTGACTTCAGCACGGCGTGGATCCGCTCACGCGGGCTCGGCGCGTCCGGGAGCGGTCCTTCGTGGACGCGGGCGGGCCCCAGGACGCCCGGCCAACTCCGCACCCTCGCACCGGGAAAGCGGTCCTGGATCTCCGCCAGTGTCCCGACACCCACCACCCTGGCACCCTCGACGGCGACGGCCCCGCCCTCGTCCGCCGTGTGAATCGTCAGCACGGGCAGGTCAGTTGGCCGACAGGAGCTTCAACTCCGGGTGGGCCGTGCCGCCTTCGATCGCCGTGGACGAGATGTGCGACATGACGCGCTCGTCGACGGGGTCGTTCGCCGGGTCGTCGTGGACGACGATGTGCTCGTAGGTGGTGGTGCGTTGGGCCGGGACCCGGCCCGCCTTGCGGATCAGGTCGATGATCTCCATGCGGTTGGAGCGGTGCTTGGCGCCGGCCGAGGAGACGACGTTCTCCTCCAGCATGATCGAGCCGAGGTCGTCCGCGCCGTAGTGCAGGGAGAGTTGGCCGACCTCCTTGCCGGTGGTGAGCCAACTGCCCTGGATGTGGGCGACGTTGTCCATGAAGAGGCGCGCGATGGCGATCATGCGCAGGTACTCGAAGAGCGTGGCCTGCGTGCGGCCCTTCAGGTGGTTGTTCTCGGGCTGGTAGGTGTACGGGATGAAGGCCCGGAAACCACCGGTGCGGTCCTGGACGTCACGGATCATCCGCAGGTGCTCGATGCGCTCGGCGTTGGTCTCGCCGGTGCCCATGAGCATGGTCGACGTCGACTCGACGCCCAGCCCGTGCGCGGTCTCCATGATCTCCAGCCAGCGTTCGCCGGACTCCTTGAGGGGCGCGATCGCCTTGCGGGGGCGGGCGGGGAGGAGTTCCGCGCCGGCGCCCGCGAAGGAGTCGAGGCCTGCCGCGTGGATGCGCGAGATCGCCTCCTCGACGGAGACCTTCGAGATGCGGGCCATGTGCTCGACCTCGGACGCGCCGAGGGAGTGGATGACCAGCTGGGGGTACGCGGCCTTGATCGCGGCGAAGTGCTTCTCGTAGTACTCGACGCCGAAGTCCGGGTGGTGTCCGCCCTGGAACATGATCTGCGTGCCGCCGAGCTCGACGGTTTCCGCGCACCGGCGCAGGATGTCGTCCAGGTCCCGCGTCCAGCCCTTGGCGGTGTCCTTGGGCGCGGCGTAGAAGGCACAGAACTTGCACGCCGTGACGCACACGTTCGTGTAGTTGATGTTCCGCTCGATGATGTACGTCGCGATGTGCTCCGTACCCGCGTACCGACGCTTGCGTACGGCGTCGGCGGCGGCGCCGAGCGCGTGCAGCGGGGCGTCGCGGTAGAGGTCGAGGGCCTCTTCGGGGGTGATGCGCCCGCCCTCGGCGGCACGGTCGAGGACGGACTGAAGCTCGGCCTTCTCGGTCACCGGGGAATTCCCTTTCGTCAAGGGTTGTGGACGGACTCAGCCAGCCTACGCCAGCGGATTTCCTGCCCCGACCTCAGGCCGTGTACGCGCCGACCAGCAGCCCGAGGAAGGCACCCGCGAGCAGAAACGGGCCAAAGGGGACGTCACCCCTACCTTTGCGTGCAAGGACACCCCCGTACAGCGCCCTGAGCAGAAACCCCGCGAAGGCCCCCAGCATCACCGTCGGCCAGCCGTACCACCCGAGCACGACCCCGGCCCCGACCGCGAGCTTCACCTCCCCGACGCCCAGCCCGCCTCCGCCGGGGTCGAGGCGCGACAGCCCGAAGTACCCGGCACCGAGCGCGAGGGCCCCGAGCAACGCGGTCGTCCAGTGCCCGGCGTGCTCGGGTAGGAGGGTCACGACACCGAGGAGGGCGAGGGCGACACCCGCGGTGGGCAGCGCCAGGTCGGCCGCGAACAGTACGGCGACGGGCGCGAGCAGCAGCCAGACCCCCACCTCGGGCCGGATCCCGGTGGCGACGGCGAGGGCGACGCACACCAGCACGCACAGGAGCGCGGTACCGGCACCGCGCCGGCCGACCCGCGCCACCACCGCTCCCGCACCGGCGCCCCACACCCCCGCGAGGGCGATCAGCAGATGGTCGTAGTCCATCGGGCGGCTACTTGACCTTGGACAACCGCGCGCTCGGGGAGCCCTCGGCGGAGCTGTCCGACGCGTACTTGAGGTCGTCGCCGGCGGGGGTGAGGGTGACGGTGTGGGCGGCCTGGTTGCACACGTCGCGGTTCGACGTCGCGCCCGCGGCCGTCGCGAGGAGCTGGGTCTTCGTGACCTGCTTCAGCGTCAGTACGTCGTCGCAGACGCCGCCGAGCTGGTCGGTCTGGCGGAGGATGCCCAACCGCTGCCCCACGCCCACCTTGGCGATCGTGATCCGGAAGGTCCCGTCGGGGAGCGTGCCGCCGAGGGCGGTGCCTTCGCCCTGCCAGGTGCCGAGGTAGGCGTCGGGGATGGACGGGAGCGGGGTGCCCGCGGTCGGGCTCGGCGCGCTGGTCGGCACGCTGGTCGTCGTACCGCTCGGCGCGCTGCTCGTCGTACTGCTCGCCGTATTGCTCGGCGTCTGCTTGGCGGCGGAGCCCGCGGAGGTGTCCGTGCCCTTCCCGCCCGGCAGCATCGAGTACAGGGCGAGCGGCACCAGGACCACCGCGGCGAACCCGGCGACGACGAGCACCAGCGTGCAACTGACCCTGCGCCCGCGCCGGTTGCCGTCCGGAGCCGCCGTGGCGGCGACGGAGACGGACATCTTCCCGGGACGGCGACCCGCCTGCGGCGGAACGGTGTCGTGCGGCGGCGCGTCCCGCAACTCCGGCACGGGCGCGAGGAACGGCGGCACGGTCGGCGCCGGCGTCTTCGCCCAGTCCACCGAGCCACCCATCACCGGCGGCGGCCCAAACGCCCCGGCACCGCCCCCGCCCACCGAGGGACTACTGAACCCCACCGGTCCCGAAGGCACCCCCTCGGCCACCCCCGCCGCCTCAAGATTCAGCAGCTGTACGGCACTTCGGCTGACCTGCTCCACCAACGCCCCCGGCAGCCATCCACCGGCCACCAGCCGGGCCGCCCCGTCGGGAGCGAGCCGCCGGGCCACCTCGCCCGGAGTGGGCCTGGCGGCAGGGTCCTTGGCGAGACAGGCGAGGGCCAGCTCCCACAACTCGCCGTCCATCTCGCCGAGTTCGGGCTCTTCGTGCACCACCTTGTAGAGGAGGGCGGCCGAGGAGTCACCGCGGAAGGGCGACTCGCCGGTGGCCGCGTAGACCAGGACCGCGCCCAGCGAGAAGACGTCCGACGCGCCCGTCGCGCCCTTCCCGAGGATCTGCTCGGGGGCCATGTAGCCGGGCGAGCCGACGGAGACGCCGGTGGAGGTGAGGGAGGCCGTGCCGTCCGTGGCGCGGGCGATCCCGAAGTCGATGAGCAACGGCCCGTCGAGGGTGAGGAGCACGTTGGACGGCTTCACGTCCCGGTGCACGAGCCCCAGTTCATGGACGGCCGTCAGCGCTTCCGCGAGCCCCGCGCCCAGCGCCCGTACGGTGGCCGTGGGCAGCGGCCCGCGGTCCGCGACGGCGGCGGAGAGGGAGGGCCCGGCCGCGTACGCGGTGGCGACCCAGGGCACGGAAGCCTCGGGGTCCGCGTCCAGCACGGGGGCGGTCCAGGCGCCGCCCACCCGGCGCGCGGCGTCGACCTCGCGGCGGAAACGGGCGCGGAACTCCTCGTCGAGCGCGAAGTGCGGATGCACGATCTTGACCGCGACCGTACGACCGCCCGCGCTGCGCCCGAGATAGACCCGGCCCATCCCACCGGAACCGAGCCGCCCGAGCAGCCGGTAGGGCCCCACGACCGTGGGTTCGTCGCTGCCGAGCGGCTGCATGCCGTCCACCCCTCCCCCGTACGACTTCCAGCAGGGTAGTGCGCGTCCCCCTCCGCTACTTACGGCTGGAGCAGATCCACGTTCACGTCGGCCGGGAAACCGTTCGCCGGTCCCAGCCGGCGGGAGAACTCCCTGACCGCGGCCAGCTGGGGTGCGCCGAAGCTGAAGTCGAGGGTGGTGAAGTACCGCTCCAGGACCTCCTTGTCGAAGTCCTCCCAGCGGGCGGCCTGTTCGGCGACCTTGCCCACCTCCTCCAGGGAGAGGTTGCGGGATTCGAGGAACGCCTCGTGGACCTTGCGGGTGATGACCGGCTCGCGCTCCAGGTAATCGCGGCGGGCGGCCCACACGGCGAAGACGAACGGCAGCCCGGTCCACTCCTTCCAGAGCGAGCCGAGGTCGTGCACTTCGAGCCCGAAGCGGGGTCCGTCGAGCAGGTAGGCGCGCAGCGCGGCATCACCGATGAGTACGGCGGCGTCGGCCTCCTGCATCATCAGGCTCAGGTCCGGCGGGCATGTGTAGTAGTCGGGCTGGACGCCGTAGCGGTCGGCCAGGAGCAGCCGGGCGAGCCGGACGGAGGACCGCGAGGTCGAGCCCAGGGCGACCCGGCGGCCGTCCAGCTGGTCCAGCGGGACCTGCGAGACGATCACGCAGGACATCACCGGGCCGTCGCAGCCGACGGCGATGTCGGGGAAGACGACCAGGTCGTCCGCGTTCTTGAGGAACTCGGCGGTGGCGATGGGCCCAATGTCGAGGTCGCCCCGCACCAGCTTCTCGTTGAGCTGGTCCGGGGTGTCCTTCGTCAGCTCGATGTCGAGGAGGGTGCCTGTCCTCGCGAGCCCCCAGTACAGGGGCAGGCAGTTCAGGAACTGGATGTGGCCGACGCGCGGCCGGGTGCGAGAATTGTCCACAACGTGAGGCTAGACCTCATGAGGTACGCTCCATACTTCGGCCCCACAGTCAAGCGTTTGGCGATCTTCAAACGTCCGAGTGATGTGATCTTGGCCTCTATTGCTTTCGGCTGCCTGCGTGCTAGGCTCGCCGCAAGTTGCAGTTTGGTTTCCCTTGCAGTACAGAGCCTGCGGAGCATGTAACCGCAGGCTCTAGTCGTTTTCAGACGTATGCAGTAGTGCGGGACTTGTTTTCACACTTGCAGGGTTCTGGAGCAGGGCAACCCTTTGGGCCCAAGGAGGGCTTATGGCTACCGGAACCGTGAAGTGGTTCAACGCCGAAAAGGGCTTTGGCTTCATCGCCCAAGAAGGCGGCGGCCCCGACGTCTTCGTTCACTACTCCGCGATCAACGCGAGCGGCTTCCGTTCGCTGGAGGAGAACCAGCAGGTCTCCTTCGACGTGACCCAGGGTCCGAAGGGCCCGCAGGCGGAGAACGTCACCCCCGTCTGAGTCACCCGATCGTAGTTATTCGGTCTCGGAGCCTGGTGCTTTGATCCGGAACAGATAGCAGTACCCAAGGAGCCCCGCGCCGCAAGGTGCCGGGGCTCCTGCCTTTGCCTCCGGCGGTTGGGCGGGATGTCGGTGGGGGTCGGTAGAGGTTCCCGGCCGTCGGTAGGGTTCCGGGCCGTCGGTAGTGTTCCCGGCCATGACTTCCGCCGAAGCCGCCTTCGCGACCAGGCCGCCTTCGCCGAGTTGGTGACCCGTGGCGGGGGCGGGCAGGTGGCCGACCTCGGCTGCGGCCCCGGACGGACGACCGCACATCTCGATGCTGGCCATGGACATCGCCGACGGGACGCTCGCGGGGGCCGTCTCCTGGTACTCGTCCATCCACACCCCTGTGGACCGACTCCCGTTCCTCTTCGCGGAGTTCCACCGCGTACTGGCCCCGGGCGGGTATCCGCTCGTCGCCTTCCAAGCGGGCGACCGGTCCCTCACCCTCGACCAGCCCTTCGGCCACCCGGTATGCCTGGCGCACGCTCCGGGAGGCGGACCAGGAACTCAGGGAGTCGTCACCGCAGGCGTTTCTGCTCGCTCGGAAGGCGTTGGCTGCGGCTGTGTTCTAGGGCTCGGCGGGCGCCGACCTCGCTGGGGTACTCGCGGACGGTGAACAGGGCGGCGATCGTGCTGACGCACCATGCGAAGAGCGCCGGTACGACCGGGAGCACGAGCAGCGCGGGGAGAACAGCGGCACGGCCCAGCCCTTGCCCGCGTTGCGTCGCGTACCGCTTCTCCACCCAGGCTTCGGCAGGAGTCGGCGGGTTCAGCAGCTTCTTGCGGATGTCCCGGCGCTTGCTTCACCCAGCCCCAGACGAAGGCCCCGCAGGACGCGACCACCTGCGTCCAGTCCCACAGCATTCGTGGGATCGGGGGCAGGTGGACGCGGAACGACTGATAGAGCCCGAAGACGACGCCGCACATCATTGCCATCAGTACGAACCAGAGGAGGGCACCGGAAGAGCGGCGCAGCCAGTAGCGTGCGCCGCGCTTGTACCAGGTTCTGCCGAGCCCGGGGAGCTTCGGGATGTCGGAGGGGATCATGTTCCGGACGGGTGCTCCTGCAGCCAGCGGCGGGCGCCGACTTCGCTGGGGTATTCGCGAACGGTGGTCCAGGCGGCCAGCCAGCCGACGATGTACGCGGCGAAGGCCGGCATGACGGGTGCCGCCAGGGCGATGAGCACCCGTCCGCCCGCGGCGCCGAAGCCGGCCGACTTGCCGGCCTGCCTGTTGTGGTCGCGCTTGGCGATCCACGTCTGCTTCGGGCTGGGCGGGTCCAGGAGGGCCTGCCGATGACTCCGGCGCTGCTTGATCCAGCCCCAGACCAGGGCTGCGCAGGCTGCGACCGCCTGCACGCAGTCACACACCGTGCGTACGGTGTGCGGCATCTCGTCGCGGAACCCAGAGTAGAGGGCCAGGGAGAAGAAGGAGATCCCCGTCATCAGGATGAGAAGGAACAGCGTCGTGCGGGTCCGGCACAACCAGTAGAGCGCGCCGCGCTTGTACCAGGTCCTGCCAAGCTTCGGCAGTTTCGGGATGTCCACGGGAGCCCCGGCGGCGACCTCAGAAGATGCTTTCGACACCGTGCCACACGTCCTTCGTCAGTCGTTTCGCGTCGTCCCAGGTCTCCGTGCCGACATGGCCGGCACCGGTGAGCACACCGCCGACCACGCCGTGGTCATGGATGTCCTCGCTCCAGTGCTCGTGGACGGCGTGGTCAAGGACGCTGGTCGCGAGGATCGTCGCCCCGACCCCCACCACCGCCACCGCAGCCGCCCCTTCGACGGGCGCCGCCAGCACCGCCAACGCCCCCACCGCCACACCCCCCACAGCCACCCCCACATCCACCGTCACCGAGTGCTGCCACGACCACCCCTTGTCATGGTCGTCCTTCGCCTCCACCAGCCCGCACGCGGCGGCCGCGGCCACGTCGATGACCGGTATCTCCTTGAGGAACTCGGGGAGTGCCTCAAGGCCCTTGCCCAGGCGCAACGCGTCCGCCGCGTCGGCGAGTTTGACGTTCAGGAGCCGGTCGTACGGGAGCTTGCTGCTGCCGACGTCGGCGCGGGCGATGGCCTCCTCCAGGGAGTCGACCTGCATGACCGCGTCGCGGTAGGCGCCCTTGGCGGGGAGGTCCTTGGGGAGTGAGCGGCCCGCTTTCTGGTACGCCTTGCGTTCCGCGCGGAGTTCCTTCTTCGCCGTCTGCTCCGCGGCCTTCGCGTCGTCGAGTTCGGTGCGCGCCTTCTTGCCCCCGGCCCGCGCGTCCTCCGCGTCGTAGGCGTACAGACCGCGCAGCGCGTCGGCGATGGTGATCTTGTCGCCCGTCGACACCGGGTCCGTGACCTGGGCGTACAGCCCGCGCAGCTTGTCCGCGGCGACGAGCCGGGCGTGCTGGGCGGTGTGCGTGACCTGTTTGCGGACCGTGTCGTACTCGGTCATCGCGGAGATCGTCTTCTGGTCGGCCGCGCTGGGCGGGTTCGCCGTGAGCATGGGCAGGGGGACGCCCTTGTCGCCCATGGGCACGCCCTTGCCCGTGGCGACGTGCTCCGCGTTCTGCAGTGCCGTCTCGCATGTGGACAGCGCGTCGGCGAGGGTGCCGAGGATGTCCCCGACCTCGAACACCATGCTGGCGAAGGCGCCGGCCGTCAGCGCGTCCTCGCTCCACTTCGCGCGGAACTCCTCCGCCGCGTCGCCCTTCCACCCGGCATCGTCGACGAGCGACTCGACGGCGTTGGTCACCGGGCGTACGACGTCGTCGAGTTGGTCCTTGGCGTTCTTGTACGTCGTCGCCATCGTGTGCAGCCCGCCGATGTCGCCGCCGACCCAGCTGTCGCCCATCAGCCCTCCCCCACCATCAGGTCCTCGAACACGCCGTGGACGTCGACGTCGTGCCGGTGGAAGGAGTCACGCGCGTACGCGACCTTGTCGCCGTGGTCGTCCAGCCGGTCGGCGAAGCCGATGTGCAGGCCGAGGATGAGGTGGGCGACCTCCTTGATGGCGTCGTCGAGCCCGGCGTCCCCGCCGCTCACCACGGGCGGGGAGACCTGGGGTTGCAGCTTCCGGTAGTCGGTGGCCTGGTCGTGGAAGGTCGTGGCCATCGACGTGAGGTCGCTCAGTACCGCCTTGAAGTCGGCCGACATCAGCGCACCTCCCGCGCGTAGGCGGCCACGTCGGCCGGCTGCCAGTTGTGCCGCCCCGGGGCGACCCTCGGGTCGAGCAGGACGGTGGCTCCCCGCTCGCCGAGCGCCTCGGCGAGCGGCCCGATCGAGGTGACGACCCACGGCTGGGCCTCGCCGAACGCGTCCACCAGTTTCTCCACCGTGGTGAAGGCGTAGGCCGCCGTCCGCTGCGCCGGGTGCTCGAAGAGTTCGTAGACGACGAACGGCACGCGCACCGGCCGCCCGTCCTCGTCCACTGCGTCGACATACCGCGGATGCGCGGGCACGAACACGGCCGTCTCGTAGGGCGGCACCCCGGGCTTGGGACCCGGTCGCGCCTCCGCTGCGGGGCGCTCAGGCGTCTCCGCCTCCGCATAGTCGAGCAGGCTGGAGCGACGCGGTTCCGGCGGTCCGGGTGTCCCCGCCACCGCCTCCTGCGCGTAATCAAGAAGGCGTGAACGGTTCGGCTCCCCCACCGCCGTCTCCTCTTCCCTTAAAGTCAGCGTGGCCACTGTGAACGTGTTCGCGCCATCACAGTAGCCACCGACCGAGGGCCCAAATCCGGCTATGTCAGCCCTACGAACCCGTTGCATGCGCAATGCATACGGCCGCTTGGCCCCGGCCTGGTCATCCCTTGACCCGGTGATGACCAGACCACGACACCGGCGCTACGACCGCTACAGCGCCCCCGCCAGATCCAGCGCCGCCACATACCCGAACGTCATCGCCGGACCGATCGTCGAGCCCGCGCCCGCGTAACTGTGTCCCATCACCGCCGCACTCGCGTTCCCGGCCGCGTACAGGCCGGGGATCACCGAACCGTCCGCCCGCAGTACCCGTGCCCGTGCGTCCGTGCGCATGCCGCCCTTGGTGCCGAGGTCGCCGGGGACGATGCGGAAGGCGTAGTACGGGGGGAGCCAGAGCGGGGCCAGGCAGGAGTTGGGGAGGATCGACGGGTCCGTGTAGTAGTGGTCGTACGCGCTGTCGCCGCGCCCGAAGTCCGTGTCCGTGCCGCTCGCCGCAAGGGAGTTGAAGCGGCTCACGGTGGAGCGGAGGGCCGCCGCCGGGACGCCGATGGAGGTGGCCAGGGCGTCCAGGGTCCACTGCTTGTACGCCGCGCCCGAGCTGTACCAGTTGTCAGGGAACGTGAACGTCGGCGCCACGTCCTTGAAGAGGTAGCGGTTGCGGTAGTTCTGGTCGACGATCAGCCAGGCCGGGATGTCGGGGGCGGCGGCGTTGCGGTCGTACATGATGTGGACGACGTCGCTGTACGGCGCGGCCTCGTTGACGAAGCGGGAACCGGCCTGGTTGATCAACAGGCCGCCGGGGAGGGTGCGTTCGGCGAGGCAGAAGTACGGCTGGTCGGGGAGGGGGATGGTGGGGCCCCACCAGGCGTCGTCCATCAACGCCAGTGCGGCGCCCGCCCGTTGGCCCGCCTGGATGCCGTCGCCGGTGTTCTCCTTCGCGCCGACGGTCCAGTCCGTGCCGATGGGCTGGCGCTGGTACTGGGCGCGCATGGCCGCGTTGTGCTCGAAGCCGCCGGAGCCGACCACGACCCCGCGCCGGGCGCGGACCAGTCCGGCGGTTCCGCCGCTCGTGACGACGGCTCCGGTGACGGCACCGCCCTCCAAGTACAGGTCGGTGAGCGGGGTGTTGAGCCACACCGGCACCCCCGCGGACTGGAGTCCGGCGCGCAGGCCGGCGGCGAGGGACTGGCCCATGGTGAGCGGCTTCTGGCCGAGCAGGGCCGCCTTGGTGCCGCGGGCCAGGCACTCGGTGGCGACGGCCGCGCCCTTGACGCTGACCGCGGACAGGGCGAGCCACTTGTAGTCGGCGCTGAAGACGACCATGCCGCTCGGGACGGCCATGTACGGCGGGTTGAGGTGGGCGAGTTCGGTGCCGAGGATGTTGCCGTCGAGCTGATCGGGTTCTATGGAACGGCCGTTGGGGAGGCCGCCCGCCAACTCCGGGTAGTAGTCGCTGTATCCCTCCATCCAGCGGAAGCGCAGCGGGCTGTTCGCCATGACGAAGGAGATCATGGCGGGGCCGTGGGAGAGGAAGGACTGCTGGCGGTCCGCCGAGACGTCGGAGCCTACGACCGCGGCCAGGTAGGCGGCCGCCTTCGCGGGCGTGTCGGGGACTCCCGCCGCCAGGATCACCGGGTTGTTGGGGATCCAGATTCCCGCGCCCGAGCGGGCCGCCGAGCCCCCGAACGTCGGCGCCTTCTCGACCACCACGCAGCTCAGGCCTTGTTTGGCGGCGGTCAGCGCGGCCGTCATCCCGGCCGCTCCCGCGCCGATCACGACGACGTCGTAGGTGCCGAGGAGGGGGAGGTCGGCGGCATGGGCGGAGTGCGGGACTCCGGCTGCCACGGCGAGTGCGGCGACCGCACCACCGGCCAACACGCGTCTTCTGCCCGGGAGTTCCGCATGTGCGTCCGTGCTCGGGGTCATGGCCGCTCCAGCCCGACGAGGAAATGGGCTGGGAATGTCGCGCGGGGGTCTTGTGAAGTCAATAACCAGGTCCGCACCATCTCACCAAATCGCCCTGAACGGCGCTTAGTTCGCGTACAGGACCCGGATCGTCCGCTAGTTCGCGTACAACAAGCCCTCAATATCCGCTAGTTCGCGTACAAGGCCTCGATGTCCGCCGCGAAGTCCCGCATGAGGACCTCGCGGCGGAGTTTCATCGACGGGGTGAGGTGGCCGGCCGCCTCGGTGAAGTCGCCCGGGAGGACGCTGAAGCGGCGGATGGACTCGGGGCGGGAGACCAACTTGTTGGCGTCGTCCACCGCGCGTTGCAGGACGTCTCTCAACTCCTCGTCGTCGATGAGGAGTTCGGCAGGGACGGGGTGTTTGCCGTTCATCTGGCGCCAGTGGGTGATGCCTTCGAGGTCGAGGGTGATGAGGGCGGCGACGTAGGGGCGGCGGTCGCCGACGACCATGCACTGGGCGATCAGGGGGTGGGAGCGCAGCCAGTTCTCCAGCGGGGCCGGGGCCACGTTCTTGCCGCCCGCGGTGATCAGGATCTCCTTCTTGCGGCCGGTGATGGTGAGGTAGCCCTCGTCGTCCAGGCGGCCGATGTCGCCGGTGGCGAGCCAGCCGTCCTGGGACGCGGGGATCACCCCGTCGTTGTGCGGGTCCCAGTAGCCGCGGAAGACCTGGCCGCCGTAGAGCAGGATCTCGCCGTCCTGCGCGATCCGCACCCGGGTGCCGGGCATCGGCCAACCCACCGTCCCCAGGCGGGGTTTGAGCGGGGGCGTGCAGGTGGCCGCCGCGGTCGTCTCGGTCAGGCCGTAGCCCTCGAAGATCTCGATGCCCGCGCCGGCGTAGAACGCGGCGAGGCGGCGGCCCAGCGGGGAGCCGCCGCAGATGATGTAACGGAGCTTGCCGCCGAGGGCGTTGCGGATTCTGCGGTAGACCAGCGGGTCGTAGAAGGTGCGGGCCGTCTTCAGCGGGCGGCTCGGGCCCGAGCTCTTGCCGGACTGGCGGGCCTCCATCGCCTCGCCGTAGCGGCGGGCCACGTTCGTCGCGCGGTCGAAGACCTTGCCCCGGCCGCCCTTCTCCGCCTTGGCCCGCGCGTTGTTGAAGACCTTCTCGAGCATGTACGGGATGGCCAGCAGGAAGGTCGGCTGGAAGCTCGCCAGGTCGGCCAGCAGGTCTTCGGACTTGAGGCTCGCGGCGTGGCCGAGCCGGACCCGGGCGCGGACGCAGGCGATCGCGACCATGCGGCCGAACACATGGGAGTAGGGGAGGAAGAGGAGTGTGGAGGGCTCTTCGTTCGGCTTGTTCTTGAAGACGGGGTAGAGGAGTTCGATCGCGTTGTCGATCTCCGCGAGGAAGTTGCCGTGCGTGATCGCGCAGCCCTTGGGGCGGCCGGTGGTGCCCGAGGTGTAGATGACGGTGGCGAGCGTGTCGGGCAGCAACACCCCCCGCCGTACGGCGACTTCCTGGTCCGGGACGGTCCGGCCCAGCTCGGCCAGCCGCTCCAGGTGCCCCTTCTCGAACACCCACATGTGGCGCAGGTCGGGGAGCCGGGGCGTTTCCGGGCCGAGCGCCGCCGCCTGCGCGACCGTCTCGGCGGCCATCGCGACCGCGCCCGTGTCCTGGAGGATCCACCGGATCTGGAAGAGGGAGGAGGTCGGGTAGACGGGCACGGTGACAAGACCGGCCGCCCACGCGGCGAAGTCGAGGAGCGTCCACTCGTACGACGTCCGCGCCATGACCGCGATCCGGTCGCCCGGCTGGAGGCCCTCCGCGATCAGCCCCTTGGCGACGGCCTGCACCTGCTCGGCGAACTCCGCCGCCGTCACGTCCACCCAACTCCCGTCCTCGGCCTGCCTGCTGAGGACCCGGTGGTCGGGCGCGATCGCCGCGTTCTCGAACGGCACGTCGGCGAGCGAGCCGTGCGTCGCCGGCGGCACCAGCGGCGGTACGGACACCTCCCGCACCACTCCGTCGAGCCGCCGGATCTCGGGCTCGACGAGTACGGGCGCGCCGTCGTAGTCGTGGCCGGACGGGTACGCGAGGGACATGGCAGCTCCTGAGGCGTGCAGCTTGTACCGCTCTGCTGCATTAGGTACGCATGGTGCGTACCGAGGTGTTCATCCTCGGCCGGGGCCGGGGTGTTACCGCGGGTCAGGTCGAAGATCGTACGGGTCCCGCGTGGGGACTTGGTGCGGGTTCGGGGGTGGTACGGAGCCGGGCCTGTGCATCCTCGGCGGGTTCACGCGGCTTTGTCGGCTATACGTCCGCCTTGCGTTGCCTCTGCGTCACCCATGCGCCCGCCATGGCGCGTCCAGCTCGTCCCACTTGGCCTTACCTGCGGTAACCTTACTGCGAAGTAAGCCGAAAAGAGCCGCCCAGGACGCACCCGGGAGTGGGACATGGCCAACCCCTATCCGACCCTCACCGACACCCCCGCACTCACCCCGCTCCTCCTCCGCGGCGCCCTCCTCTCTCCCTTCAAAAGACCCCGCTCGGACGCCGCGTTCCCCCGCACCCGCCTCGTCCTGCCCGGCGTACGCGTCGACCTGGCCAAACTGGCCGCCTACGAACGGGTCTGCGGCTTCGCCACCGGAGAAGACGCCCTCCCCCTCACCTATCCGCACGTCCTCGGCTTCCCCCTCGCCATGCGCCTGATGAGCTGCCGCGCCTTCCCGCTCCCGCTGCTCGGCCTGGTCCACACCTCGGTGGAGATCACCCGGCACACGGCGGTACCGGCCACCGGGGAGTACGAACTCAGCGTCTACGTCGACGAGTTGGCCCCGCACCGACGCGGCACCGAGGCGACGGTCAGCACCGAGATGCGGGCCGGGGACAAGGTCCTCTGGGAGTCGCGGAGCACGTACCTCGCCCGGCACCACCGCCCCGACGCGCGTACGCCCGAAGTCCCTGAAGCGCAGGCCCCGTTGCCCACCGTCGCCGAGTGGCGGCTCGGCGAGGACGTGGGCCGCCGCTACGGCGCCGCGTCCGGCGACCGCAACCCCATCCACCTCTACCCGCTCACCGCCCGCCTGTTCGGCTTCCCCCGCGCCATCGCGCACGGCATGTGGACGGCGGCCCGATGCCTCGCGGCGCACGGCACACCCGAACGCACCCGGGTGCGGGCCGAGTTCAGGGCGCCGGTGCTGCTGCCGGGGGTGGTGGAGTACGCGGCGGAGGGCGGACGGTTTCAGCTGCGGGGCGAAGACCGGGACCGGGTACACGTGGAGGGCCGGATCCACCCCCTGGAGGGTTGACCCGGCCCTGATGGAGCACTCAGAACACTGACAGCACTCAGTACTTCTTCCAGGCGATCAGCGAGTTCTTGCTCCCGCCGGGGTTGTAACCCAGGTCCAGGTAGCCGGAGTTCGCGCGAGGGGTCGTGAAGCCGCCCGAGTCCGAACTGAAGGTGAGCCCGCTGTTGCTCGTGGTGCTGTAGACCGTGAGTCCGCTGACCGACCAGCTGATGAACCGGCCGCTGGTCAGCCATTCGGCCGAGTAAGGACCGGACAGGGCGGGCTTGAGGAGCTTGCTCACCTGACCGTGACCCGCCCGGGTGCCGAGAGTCGTCACCGCCCACTGGCCGTCGCCGTCAGCCGCCTTCGGGAAGTAGAGAACATCGCTTCCCCTGATCGCCGCGGTTCCGCTCCCCCGATAGGTGGTGGTCGGCACGACCACACCGACGGAGTCACCGGGCAACGCCACAGGTGTGACGGTGTGCAGCGCCACACCGTTCGACGCCACGTCGGAAGCCTCGTTCACATAGAGGCTTCCACCGGTGAAGGCCAGGCTCCCCGCGGTGGAGCGGACGGCTGCCCGCTCCGCCTTCGCCGCTCCGGGAGTCCACTCCTCGACGGTGTACTTGCCCGAGCCGTCGCCCTGCTCCCAGGCGATTCGCTTGCCGTCAGTGACCAGCGACGGGCTGAGCGACTGGCTGCCCGCCTTGGCGGACCGGGCCAGCAGACGCGGCTTGCCCGACGGGAGTTGCTGGACATACAGGCGCCAGTTGAAACAGTCGTACGAGGCCTTGCCGCCGCACTCACTGTCCGAGACCTGCTGGACCTCCTTACGAATCGCCCAGCCGTTCGCCGCCAGGACGACGCCCGCGTACCAACCGGAGTTGATCTGCGCGTAGCGGTGCGTCACACCGGTCCTGGTGTCCACCACCCACGTTTCCGTGGGGCGGGTGGACGCCGCCGAACCGACCGACCCCGTGGAGGAGGTGCCGGCCGTGGAGACCGCACCGAACACCACGTAGTCGGTCGACCTGTGCACGCCGTAGCCGGCCACGGTCCAGCCGCTGGGCATCCGCAGAGCACCATCGGCCTTGAGCGTCTTGAGACCGGCGGGCAGCGAAGTCACCCTTCCCAGGGTGATGGTCGACCCCGTCGCCGCAGGGGACGCCGACGATCGGGCTTCGGCCGCGGACATCCCGCAGGCGCTCAGCCCGGCCAGGGCGGCCAGGCTGAGCAAGAGCCGAAAAGGGTGCCTACCAGACAAGATAATCCTGCTCATCCTTGAGGCCCGCGTACAGGTACGACCTGTTCGTGACGTGACGCCCGTACAGCGCGTCCACGTCTATCGGGTCGTCGTACTGAATCCAGGCATTGTTGCTCGCATAACCATAGAGCACGACCGCATGGTAGCCGTAATAGCCTTCCGCGCTCCACAGCGGCAGATCGTTTCCCTGAATTGCCGCAATGAGCGGCGCACCCCAGTTCTTGACGTTCACCTGGACCCGCGCAAAAAGCAGCTTCGCGCTGTCGGTATTGCTGTTGAGGACATACTTGTTCGACGATTCGAGGCTGTTCAGGACTGCCGGGACCTTTGACATCTTGGTCCCACTGCTGGTGGTTCCGAGCAGCGGCGCGAGCTCCGACTGGTATTTGGTCACCCCGAATGCCGTGAGCGTGGCACGCGACGAGGCCGGTACACACCAGTAGCTGGTCTGCTGCTGCTGCCCGGTGATGGTGACAGAGGTGTAGCTGACCGTTCCGGACACGTCGGAGCCGTCGTCCAGGGCCGCGACGGCGGTGTCGACCTGCGTGTCCTTTGCCGCGACATCCGAGGTCGCGCCGGTCGCGTCCTCACCTATCACCCCACTGACAGTCGTGTCGGCGAAAGCCGCGGCAGGCATCAGCACGGGGGCCGAGGCCAGCGCCAGTACCAGTGCGACGGAGCCGGTCAGCCTCCCCCGACGCCCGCGTCTCGCCGCCTCCGGTGCGTTTACGTGCTCTGACATGAGACCACCTTTTCTGGGAGCAGAATTGCCCAACGTGAAACAGGTCGGACGGCATTTGAGGTATCCGCACACCGTCGATCCGGGACGTTATGAGTAATCAACCAGGACAGTCAAGAGGATTCCCGGGGTGCGCAATCAATAATGTGCACAGCTGGACCGGACCGGAAACCTAGACCGAAGAAATCCCCGCACCTGCTCCGAACAACCCGAATCGACGCACGTTCATGACGCAGCCCCCCCTGAGGCTCGATACAGCCTGCCACTTCCGTCATGCAGCGGATCATGAGCATTCCGACGGAGATTCTCATCGGGCCGCCAGGGGAAGTCAATCCTCACCTCGACAGCTTTACGCCGCACTGAAGATTATTACCTTGACATGACCATGGGGATCGCACAACGAATTCAAAGTTTTCTTTTGAATGTCAATTCACTGTGACAGTGCTGTGCAAGGTAATGGTGGGATTCATTCAGAAGCCTGATTCTGCGGTGGCATCCAGGGCCGCCCCTCCATCAGGTTGCCCAGCCCCGCCCACGCGAAGTTCATCAGGGTCGCCGCCGCCTGCTTGGCGGTGACGCCGGGGGTCGCGTTGGCCCAGGCGGCGAGGGACTCGGCGGCGCCGACGAGGGCTTCCGCGAGGCCGGCCACCTCGTGCTCGGGGAGGTCGGGGTCGCGGTGGGCCTCACGGGCTGCGACCGCTATCAACTGGGTGACGAACGCGACGAGTTCCGCGCGCATCGCGGCCACCTCGGCCGCGAAGGGCTCCCCGTGGGTGCGGGCCTGGAGATGCAGGACGGACCAACCGTCCGGATGCTGGGCGGTGTGGGTGAAGAACGCCCGCAGTCCGTCCCGGAGTTGGTGGTCGGCGGGCGAGGCGGTGTCCACCCCGGCCCGTACCGTCTCGGTGAGCGCCTGTCCCTCGCGCCGGATGCACGCGGTGAAGAGGTCTTCCTTCGAGTTCAGGTACAGATACACCAACGGCTTGGACACGCCCGCGAGTTCGGCGATCTCGTCCATCGACGCGGCCATGTAGCCGCGCTGCCCGAAGGTCCGCACGGCGGCGTCGAGCATCTGCTGCTCACGGACCGCCCGCGGCATCCGCTTGGTCTTCACGGCACCCATGGGGCAAGGGTAGTTGGACCGGACCGCGCGGCTGCCGACAGGAGTTACAGCAGGGGTTCTAGGAAGCCTGGCCCTGCGGGTGGGCGGTGTCCACCGTCTCGTCCTCCTGGCTGCGGTTGGCGTCCAGGTTGGCCTTCATCCGGTCGACCCGCTCGACGATCTGCAGCGAGGCCCGGTCCCGCACCCCGCGCAGCACCACGAAGCTGATCGGCGCCGAGATCACCAGCGCCAGCAGCACGATCCACATGCCGTTGGACTCGCCGAAGCCGCGCGGGAAGACGCCGAGATAGACGAGGCCCCAGACGACTCCGAGGCAGCCCGCGAAGACCCCGAGGCGCATCAGCGTGTAGCGGAACATCTCAATCCACTCTTCCGTAACGAACAGACTCAACCGAACAGACCCAACCGAACAGTCCTACTCAGTGAAGCACGCGGCCCCACCGATCTTCGGGCGGGGTGCGCGGCTCACAGCAGCGGCTCACATCAGCGGCAGCAGCATGAAGATGTCGTCCCGGTCGTCCCCCGGTGCGACGCGGATCGCGCCGGGCACCCGGCCGACCTCCTTGTAGCCGCAGGAGCCGTAGAACCGCTCCAGGCCGTGGCCGCCCCGGCAGGTGAGGCGGATCGCGTCGATGCCGTCGAGACCGCGGGCGGCCTCCTCGGCGGCGGCGAGCAGGTCGCGGCCGTAGCCCTTGCCCTGGTGGCGGGGGTGGACCATCACCGTGTAGAGCCAGATCCAGTGGCGCATCAGGCGGTGCGTGTTGAACGCGAGGAACACGGTCGCGGCGACCGTGCCCGTCTCGTCCCGGCCGACCAGCAGCCGGGTCCGGCCCTCCGCCATGGCGACGAAGTGCCGGACCAGTTCGGGCCGTATCTCGTCCACCGTCACCGGTGCGACGAAGCCCACGGAGCCGCCCGCGTTCGAGACGTCCGCCCAGAGGGTGAGGATCTCCTCGCGCAGGGCACGGGTTATCGGGGGGTCCAGTTCAAAAGTCAGCGTCATGTCGGAAAGCCGTGATCGTTTCAGAAGGTCGTCGTCACACCCGCATCGGCTGCGGCGACTCCCGCCGCGCCGGGTCCGGGCCGTCGTACTCGCGGATGATCTCGTACCGCGTGTTCCGCTCGACCGGCTGGAAACCGGCGTCGCGGATCAGGTCGAGGAGGTCGTCGCGGGTGAGCTTGTTCGGGGTGCCGTAGTTGTCGGCGTCGTGCGTGATCTTGTACTCGACGACCGAGCCGTCCATGTCGTCCGCGCCGTGCTGCAGGGCGAGTTGGGCGGTCTGGACGCCGTGCATGACCCAGAAGACCTTGACGTGCGGGACGTTGTCGAAGAGGAGGCGCGAGACCGCGAAGGTCTTGAGGGCCTCGGCGCCGGTGGCCATCTGCGTGCGCGCCTGGAGCCGGTTGCGGACCTTGCCGTCCTTCATGTCCACGAAGTCGTGCTGGTAGCGCAGCGGGATGAAGACCTGGAAACCGCCGGTCTCGTCCTGGAGTTCGCGCAGCCGCAGCACGTGGTCCACGCGGTGGCGCGGCTCCTCGATGTGGCCGTAGAGCATGGTGCACGGGGTCTTGAGACCCTTCTCGTGCGCCAGCCGGTGGATGCGCGACCAGTCCTCCCAGTGCGTGCGGTGGTCCACGATGTGCTGGCGGACCTCCCAGTCGAAGATCTCCGCGCCGCCGCCGGTGAGGGACTCGAGGCCGGCGTCGATCAGCTCGTCGAGGATCTCGGAGGCACTGAGCCCCGAGATCGTCTCGAAGTGGTGGATCTCCGTGGCGGTGAAGGCCTTGAGGGAGACCTCCGGGAGGGCCTTCTTCAGCTCGCTCAGCGACCGCGGGTAGTACCGCCAGGGGAGGTTCGGGTGCAGCCCGTTGACGATGTGCAGCTCGGTGAGGTTCTCGCCCTGCATCGCCTTGGCGAGCCGGACGGCCTCCTCGATGCGCATCGTGTACGCGTCCTTCTCGCCCGGCTTGCGCTGGAACGAGCAGTAGGCGCAGGACGCGGTGCACACGTTGGTCATGTTGAGGTGGCGGTTGACGTTGAAGTGGACGACATCGCCGTTCTTCCGCGTCCGCACCTCGTGCGCGAGTCCGCCCAGCCAGGCCAGGTCGTCCGACTCGTACAGCGCGACGCCGTCCTCGCGGGACAGCCGCTCACCGGAGCGGACCTTCTGCTCCAGCTCGCGCTTGAGCCCGACATCCATGCCCATACCTCTTCCTAAGACAGCTTGCTCAACGGTACGCCTAGGCCTCTACGACTCTTCGGGCAGCTCTCCGACCCGGTTCTCCCACTTCGTGGAGAGCACGATCGTGGTACGGGTCCTGGAGACGCCCTTCGTCCCACTGAGCCGCCGGATGGTCTTCTCCAGCCCGTCCACGTCCGGTGCCCGCACCTTCAGCATGAACGAGTCCTCGCCCGCGATGAACCAGCAGTCCTCGATCTCGCTGAGGTCCTTCAGCCGGCGTGCCACGTCCTCGTGGTCGGCGGCGTCGGAGAGCGAGATGCCGATCAGGGCGATGACGCCGAGGCCGAGGGAGGCCGAGTCGACGGTCGCGCGGTAGCCGGTGATGACACCGGCCGCCTCCAGCCGGTTGATGCGGTCGGTGACGCTGGGTCCCGACAGGCCGACGAGGCGCCCCAGCTCCGCGTAGGAAGCCCGGCCGTTCTCTCTCAGGGCCTGGATGAGCTGCCTGTCCACCGCGTCCATGCGATCGGTTGCCTTCCGGTGATGACGATGAAGATGAAGATGAATGACGACGAAGATGAATGAGTGGGTGCCGTATGTCAGTTGGTGGTGTCGAAGCCGGCGCCGAGGTCGCCCTTCCACCGCCGGTACAGATCGTGTTCGACGCCCGCCGCGTCCAGGACCCGCCCGGCGACGAAGTCCACCAGGTCCTGGATGTGGGTGGCGCCGGCGTAGAAACCGGGCGAGGCCGGCACCACGGCCGCGCCCAGGTCGTCCAGGGTCACGAGGTGCCGCAGCGTCTGTCCGTTCAACGGGGTCTCGCGTACGGAGACCACCAACTTGCGCCCCTCCTTGAGGGTCACGCTCGCCGCCCGCTGCAACAGGTCCTTGCTCAGTCCGAGGGCGACCCCGGCGACACAGGCGGTCGACGCGGGCACGATCAGCATGCCCTTCGCGGGGTACGACCCCGAGGACGGCCCCGCCGCGAGGTCTCCGGCGCTCCAGTGCCGTACGGCGTCGATGTCGGGCGCGAAGGTGCCGGGCTTGCCGTCGGCGCCGCGGGCCAGCCATTCGCGCAGGTCGTCCTGCCAGTGCGCGTCCCTGAAGGCGATCCCCGTCTCGTCGAGGAGGGTCAGCCGGGACGCCCGCGACACGACGAGGTCGACACTCTCGCCGGCGTCGAGGAGCGCGCGCAGTACCGCAGCCGCGTATGGGGTGCCGGAGGCGCCGGACACCCCTACGATCCAAGGCGTACGCGGCGTCTCTCCTGGCTTGACTGGGTTCACGACACCGAGCCTAGCTGGCGTGGCGGGGCGGGAACCGGCCAAGGGTGCCGGGGCGTTCTTCTCTGGGGACAAGTGAGTGGTGGGGGTGCCATGTCCGGTACGGAGTTGGAGTGGTCGCGGGGCGACCGTGCGAAGGCCGCGGCGAAGCTGATGGTGGGCTGGGTCGCGCTGTTGTGGCTGCTCGAAGTGGTCGACGTGATCAGCGGCCACGCCCTGGACAGCCTCGGGATCGTCCCGCGCGAGCCGTCCCAGCTGATCGACATCGTGCCGGCCGCGTTCATCCACTTCGGCTTCGCCCACGTGGCCGCGAACAGCGTGCCGCTGCTGGTGTTCGGTTTCCTCGCCGCGCTGGGCGGCATCCGCCGCTTCGCCGCCGTCTGCGCGCTGATCATCGTCGCGGACGGCCTCGGCGTCTGGCTCATATCCCCCGCGCACACCAACACGGCGGGCGCCTCCGGCCTGATCTTCGGCCTCTTCGGCTTCCTGCTGATCACCGGCTTCGTCGAGCGCCACCCGCTGGGCATCGCCGTCGGGCTGATCGTCGGCGCGGTCTGGGGCACCTCGATCCTGCTCGGCCTCGCACCCACGCAGTCGGGGGTCAGCTGGCAGGCGCATCTGGTCGGGCTGGTGGCGGGGGTGGGGGTGGGGGCGGCGTTCGTGTTCCGGCGCCGACCCACCCCGCGGACCGCACTTACACCGTGAGCCCGTCACTCACCCGGTGATTCCCTCACTCACACCGTCAGCCCCCGCACCAGCAGATCCAGCAGCGCGCACACGAACAACGCGATCCCGATGAACCCGTTGACGCTGAAGAACGCCCGGTTGAGGCGGGACAGATCGTGCGGCCGCACGATCGAGTGCTCGTACACGAACGCGCCCGCGACGATCAGCAGGCCGAACCAGAAGAAGGCACCCGCGCCGGTCGCCGCGCCGTACCAGGCGAGGAGGGCCGTGGTGATGGCGTGGCAGACGCGCGCGCCCCAGATGGACGCCGGGATGCCGAAGCGGGCCGGGACCGACATGACGCCGATCTCGCGGTCGGTCTCGATGTCCTGGCAGGCGTAGATCAGGTCGAAGCCGCCGATCCAGATGCCGACGGCGAGCCCGAGGATGACCGCGTCCCAGGACCACTCGCCGGTGATCGCCAGCCAGCCGCCGACCGGGCCCATCGCCTGGGCGAGACCGAGGATGGCCTGCGGGAAGTTCGTGAACCGCTTGCCGTACGGGTAGACCACCATCGGGATCACCGCGATGGGGGCCAGCGCCAGACAGAGGGGGTTGAGGAGCGCGGCCGAGCCGAGGAACACGACCAGTGCGACGAGCGCGCCCGTCCACGCGTGCTTCACCGTCATCGCGCCGGTGACCAACTCACGGTGTGCCGTGCGCGGGTTACGGGCGTCGATCTCCCGGTCGATGATCCGGTTCACCGCCATCGCGAACGTGCGCAGACCCACCATGCAGATGGTGACCAGCAACAGCCGCCCCCAGTGGATGTTCCCGTCCAGCCGGAACATCGCGGTCAGCGCGGCGATGTAGGCGAAGGGCAGGGCGAAGACGGAGTGCTCGATCATGACGAGGCGTAGGAACGCCTTGGTGCGCCCCGGCTGCGGGATCGCGGCTGATGCGCTGCTCACGAAAGTCCGTACTCCTTCCACCGGCGGTCGACCTTCGCCGCCGTCTCCGGGTCGGACAGCACCATCTCGGGCCAGCCGCCGTCCCGCGTGTAGCCCTCCTCGGGCCACTTCCTCGTCGCGTCGATGCCCGCCTTGCCGCCCCAGAACTGCTGGTAGGAGGCATGGTCGAGATGATCGACGGGTCCTTCCACGACCGAGAGGTCCCGGGCGTAGTCCGTGTTGCCGAGGGCCCGCCACGCGACCTCGTGCAGATCGTGGACGTCACAGTCGGCGTCGACGACCACGATCAGCTTGGTCAGGGACATCATGTGCGCACCCCAGACCGCGTGCATCACCTTCTGGGCGTGCTTCGGGTACTTCTTGTCGATCGAGACGATCGCGCAGTTGTGGAATCCGCCCGCTTCGGGCAGGTGGTAGTCCACGATGTCCGGCACGATGATCTTCAGAAGGGGGAGGAAGAAACGCTCCGTCGCCCGTCCCAGCGGTCCGTCCTCCGTCGGAGGCCGCCCTACGACGATCGACTGAAGCAACGGCCTCTTCCGCATCGTGACGCAGTCGATGGTCAGCGCCGGGAACGGCTCCTGCGGGGTGTAGAACCCCGTGTGGTCGCCGAACGGACCCTCCGGCAGCATCTCGCCGGGCTCCAGCCACCCCTCGATGACGACCTCGGCCTGCGCCGGCACCTGCAACGGCACGGTCTTGCAGTCGACCATCTCGATCCGCTTGCCCGCGATGAACCCGGCGAACAGGTACTCGTCGATGTCACCGGGGAGCGGTGCGGTGGAGGCGTACGTCACGGCCGGCGGACACCCGAAGGCGATCGCGACCGGCAGCCGCTCACCCTTCCTGGCCGCGACCTGGTAGTGGTTCCGGCTGTCCTTGTGGATCTGCCAGTGCATGCCGATGGTGCGCTTGTCGTGCCGCTGAAGCCGGTAGAGCCCGAGATTCCGGACACCGCTCTCGGGGTCCTTCGTGTGCGTCAGCCCCAGGTTGAAGAAGGACCCGCCGTCCTGCGGCCAGGTGAAGAGGGCCGGCAGCGCGTCGAGATCGACGTCGTCACCGTGCAGTACGACCTCCTGCACCGGCGCGTCCTTGACCTTCTTCGGCGGCACATGGGTCATCGACCCCAGCTTCCCGAACGCGTCCCGCACCCCCACGAACCCCTGCGGCAGCTCGGGCCGCAGCAGCCCGCCGATCTTCTCGGAGATGTCGCCGTACGACTTCAGCCCCAGCGCCTTCAGCAGCCGCCGGTCGGTCCCGAACACATTCATGGCGAGGGGCATCGAGGACCCCTTCACGTTCTCGAAGAGCAGCGCGGGCCCGCCGGACTTCTGGACCCGGTCGACGATCTCCCCGACCTCCAGATACGGGTCCACCTCGGCCTTGATGCGCTTGAGGTCTCCCTCGCGCTCCAGTGCCCTGAGCAGGGAGCGAAGATCGTCGTAAGCCATGTGTCCAAGTATCGGTCACCCGCTAACCTGACCCCGTCACCGGGCCCCTCTCACCTCTCAGGAGAATCTCGCCACCATGCTCAGGTATCTGCCCACCCTGCTGGTCCTGGCCCTGTGGATCTACGCCTTCGTGGACTGCCTGAACACTCCCGAGGAGGAGGTACGCGGCATGCCGAAACTGGCGTGGGTGTTCGTCATCCTGCTCTTCGGCGGGGTCCTGGTCGGCCCGATCGCCTGGCTGATCGCGGGCCGCGCACGGCGCAATCCGGCCGATGCGACCGCTGCGGCGGACCAGTGGATCGCGCCGGACGACAACCCCGAGTTCCTGAAGTCCCTGAACAAGGACGATCCCAAGGCCGACCCCAAGACCGACTGATGGAACTCCGGCTCCTCGTCACCTTCGAGAAGGTCGCCACCGTCCTGAGCTTCACCCGGGCGGCGGCCGACCTGCGGTACGCGCAGTCCAGCGTGACCAGCCAGATCCGCGCCCTGGAGTCCTCGCTCGGCACCGAACTCTTCGACCGCCTGGGCAGCCGTATCCGCCTCACGGAGGCCGGCGAACGACTCCTCCCCTACGCCCGCCAGATCATCGAACTGACCGACGAGGCCAGGGCGGCGGTCACCGGCACGGCGGAACCGGCCGGTTCACTGACGGTCGGCACGATGGAGTCACTGACCTCGTACCGCCTCTCGCCGCTCCTGGAGTACTTCCACCACCGCTACCCGAAGGTCCGCCTCTCCCTCCGCACGACGATCGGCGACGAGACCCGGCAGGCGCTGCGGCAGGGCACGTACGACGTCGGCTTCCTCATGGAGCGGGAGACCGAGCACACCGGCCTGGAGACCGAGGTCCTGACGGTGGAACCCCTGGCGCTGGTGGCGGCCCCCGGCCATCCACTCGCCGGGAGGCATCCCGAGAAGGCCGATCTCGTACGACAGCCCCTGCTCGCCCTCGAACCGGGCTGCGCCTACCGGGACTTGTTCGAGCAGGAGCTCAAGTCCCTCGGTGAACCGGTGGAGTTCATGGAGTTCGGGACCATCGAGGCGACCAAGCGCGCCGCGGCGGCCGGCCTCGGGATCTCGTTGCTGCCCGAGGTGACGGTCGCCGCCGAACTCGCGGAGGGTTCGCTCCAACGGCTGCTCTGGGAGCCGCCGTTCACGCTTCGCACGCAGCTTGCGTGGCGGGCGGGGAAGCGGCTTCCGGCGCATGTGCGGCTGTTTGTGGAGCAGGCGCGGAAGCTGGTGTCCGAGCAAGGGTGACCTTGAGGCTCGCGAGGACGATCAGCGGGACGCCCAGCGCCTGGACGAGCCCGATGTGGTGGCCGTAGACCGCCCAGTCCATGACCATCGCGACGGCGGGGTAGACGAAGGCGAGGACGGCGATCTTCGAGGTGGGGAGCTTGGCGTAGGCGGCGTACAGCAGGACGTACATCACGCCGGTGTGAATGACCCCGAGCCCGACCAGCCACCCCCAGTCGGCGCCCTCCCCGCTCATCGCGCCGAAGTCGGCGAAGGGCAGCAGAAGCGGGATGCCCACGACGACCTGGACGAGGGCGATGAGGTGCGGCCGTACGCCGGTGATGCGCTTGGTGACCAGGGTGGACAGGCCGTAGAGCAGCGCGGCGAGGAGGGCCTGCCCGACGCCCGTCAGATAGCTGCCGCCGCTGGTGAAGTCCGCCGGGGTGACGCCCGAGACCAGGATCAGCCCGGCGAAGGCCACGACGACCCAGCCGACCTTGGCGGCCGTGAGCCGCTCGCGGAACAGGAGCGCGCCGAGCAGCACCACGTAGAAGGGCTGCGTGTGATAGACGACCGTCGCGACCGAGATCGACGTGTTCTCGTACGCCGAGAACAGCAGGACCCAGTTGAAGACGATGAACACCCCGCCCAGGACGGCGAGTCCGAGGGTGCGCGGGGTGAAGCCGTGGTCGCGCAGCCAGCCGCGGGAGAGGACGTAGCCGCCGAGGGCCAGGGCGCCGAACACGACACGGAAGAACACCACGTCGAAGGGCGAGGCGCCGGACTCGACGACGAAGACGCCGAGGGTGCCGGAGAGCATCATCGCCGCCGTCAGCTGGGCCGTGCCCTTGTTCTCTGGGGTCATGGGGACGAAGCTACGAGCGGGTACCGGGGCGGGGCGACGGGCCAGCGAGGCGTCCTTCCGATGCCCCCATCGACCGAGGCGATGGCGGCAGGTCACACAGGTGTACGCACAGGCATACGTGCAGGTTGTACGCCGCCGAGGCTCCCGATGCGGACAATGCGCCTCTGGGCCCGGACCGGCAGGAACCGGACACTTACCTCGCATGACGACTGCTCCCGCCGACTCAACCGGCACCCTCGCCCCCGAATACGGTGACAAGGTCATCGCCGTCGAGACGGCGGGTGCCGAACCGATCCCCGACGCCGAACGGCACGGCAGCCCGCTCCAGCTCCTGTGGACCTGGGCCTCCCCGAACATCGAGTTCGCGACCGTCTACATCGGCGTGATCTCGGTCCTCTTCTTCGGCCTGAGCTTCTGGCAGGCGACCGCCGCGATCGTGCTGGGCACGGGCCTCGGCGCGATCACGCAGGGCTTCCTCTCCCTGGACGGCCCGCGCTTCGGCGTCCCGCAGATGGTGATCGGCCGCTTCTCCTTCGGCTTCCGCGGCAACATCATCCCGTCGGCGGCCAACGGCCTTGTGGCGGGCGTCGGTTGGTTCGCGGTGAACAGCGTGAGCGCGGCGTTCGCGCTGAACACCCTCACAGGCCTACGCCCCCTGCCCTCCCTGCTCCTGGTGGTCGTGGCGGAGATCCTGATCGGCTTCATCGGCCACAACTTCGTGCACACCTTCGAGAAGTACGCGTTCCCGGCGCTCGCGGTGATCTTCCTGCTGGCCGGCGTGTGGACCTTCAAGGACGCGCACCTCGGCGGGAGCGGCGCGGGCGGCGGCATCGGCGGCTTCCTGCTGGCGCTCAGCGCGTCCTGGGGCTACGCGGCGGGCTGGAACCCGTACGCGACGGACTACTCGCGCTACCTCCCCCGGACGGCGAACAGGTTCAAGACGATCCTCTACCCGGCGGTCGGCCTGTTCGTGTCGGTCACGCTCGTCGCCGTCATGGGCGCGGCGTCGGCAACCCTCGTCGCCCCGAAGGACGCGACTCCCACCGCAGCCTTCACGGGCCATCTCCCGGGCTGGCTGGGCGACTTGGTGCTGATCGCGATCATCCTCGGCGCGATCTCGGCGAACGCCCTCAACGTCTACTCCGGCGCGATCTCCCTCACCGCGCTCGGCCTGAAGCTCCCCGCCTGGCTGAACCGCAGCGTCCTGGTCGTGGTGTCGGGCGTGGCCGGTACAGCGGCGGCGTGGGCGTCACTGTCCGACGCGGGTTCGGCGTACGAGGCGTTCCTGCTGGTCATCGCGTACTGGGTGGCGCCCTGGCTGGGCGTGGTCCTGGTGGAGCGCTGGTTCCAGTCCCGCATCCCCACCGAGGAACTGGCTCCCCGCCTGACCGACCCCAAGTTCACCAACTGGCCCGGCCTGGCAGCCCTGTTGATCGGCGTCGCGGTGTCGGTCCCGCTGTTCTCCAACCAGGAGGACTACGTCGGCTACGTCCCGAAGCACTGGCCGTCGTTCGGGGACAGCACGCCGATCGTGGGCTTCATCCTGAGTGCGGTGCTGTATGTGGTGCTGCGTTCGGTGCTGGGGAAGAAGGCACCGGTCGAGCCACAGTCTCAGCCGAGCAAGGCCGACGCCTGATCCACGTGCTCGACCTTGATGTACCGGGCGTTCTTCGCCCCGTAAGCCTTCTTGATGATCGGCTCGGCCTGGTCGGGGTCGTCGACCCCGACCTGGACGAACCCCCGTTCGTCCACGCCGACTTCGCGCATCTCGAAGGTGCCGTCCCAGCGCTTCATGTCGTCGCCGATCCGGTCGGACAGCGCGTCGAGGGTCTTACGGCCGACGTCGGCGTCGTGGAGCCGCACGGTCGCGCCCTTCACGGCGGATCCGCACACCTCGGCGTCGAAGGCGGCTGAGGGGACGCGCCACACGTCGACGGACTGGGTGTCCTCGTCGACGGAGAGGCCGGTGTAGACGGCGCTGTAGCGCTTGGCCTCCGCCAGCTTGTCCATGCGGGCGACGACGCGCTCCATCGGGGAGCCGTCCTCGCCGGCGGGGAGGCTGCCGAGGGGGCGGGTGCCGACGCATTTCCGCACGGACCCGGTGTCGGACTTCGGCCGGGCGCCGGCCACGGAGTCGGAGCCGGAGCCGGAGCCGGATTCGGCGCCCAGATTGCGGAGCCCGTGCACGGTCAGTGCCACCAGGACGGCCACGGCGACGACCGTGACGGCCACGAAGGCCCACAGGCAGTGCTTCACGTACTTCTTCATGCCCCCTCCATCGGTTCGCTCGGCACTGTGACGGCGGAGGGGCCGGAGGCGTTCAGTCCTCCCGCCGGTCCTGCCGTCGGTCCTCCCGCAGGACGAGTTCCAGCAGCCCCGGGAAACGGGCCTCGAACTCGTCCCTCCGCAGCCGGTTGACCCGCTTGGGCCCCTCGTCCCGCTGCTCCACGATCCCCGCCCCCCGCAACACGGCGAAGTGATGACTCAGCGCGGCCTTGCCGACGGGCACGTCGAAGCTGCCGCAGGCCCGCGACCACTCCGCCGAACCCGCCAACTCCCTTACGAGGGTGAGGCGTACGGGGTCGGCGAGGGCGGCGAGGGCGGTCTGTACGGGGACGTCGCCGGGGTGGGTGTGTTCGGGGGCGGCCCTATGACTTCCGGTGGTGCCGGTTCGCTGCGCCATGCCCGCCTCCTGCTCCCCCTTGCCGACTGTTCGATGAAAACCATACACTCGCGAGTGTTCGCTTTTCATTGAACAGTCGAGCGAGGGGTGTGTGGCATGCGCGCGGTCGAGGTCCAGGAGTACGGCGGTCCCGAGGTTCTGAAGGTCGTCGAGACGGAGGTCCCGCGGCCCGGCCCCGGCCAGGTGAGCGTCGACGTGGCGTACACCGGGGTGAACTTCGCCGACCTGAAGGCGCGGTCCGAGGGGTACCGGGTGCCAAGTCTCCCGTTCGTACCGGGACTTGAGGTCTCGGGGCGGGTACGGGAGATCGGCGCGGGCGTCTCCGACGGCCTGACCGTGGGCCAGGAGGTCGTCGCCCTCACGGCGGGCGGCGCCTACGCGGACGTGGCCGTCGCCGACGCGGTGACCGTCTTCCCGCTCCCCGAAGGCATCGACCTCCGCACGGCCGCCACCCTCCCCACCGTCCTTCCGACCGCGTACGCCCTCGTCCACACGGTGGGCCGACTGCAACCCGGCGAGACGATCCTCGTGCAGGGCGCGGCGGGCGGAATCGGCACGGTGGTGGGGCAGTTGGCGCGGGCGGCGGGGGCCGGGGCGGTTTACGGGGTCGTATCGGGCGCGGCGAAGGCGGAGTTCGCGCGGGGGTACGGCTACGACGAGGTGTTCGTGGGCGAGTTCGAGGCGCCGGTGCGGGTGGCGACGGGCGGGCGTGGAGTCGATCTCGCGCTGGACCCTGTAGGCGGCGACACATTGCGCGCCGGCCTGGCGTCCCTCGCGACCTACGGCCGCCTGGTCTCCTTCGGCAACGCGAGCTCGGCGGCACCGTGGCAGGTGGGCCAACCCGAGCTGTATCCCGGCGCCCTGTCCGTCTCCGGCTTCTCGATCCTGACCCTGGCGCAGACGGACCCGGCGGCGCTACGAGCCCTGACCGAGCGGGCGTTCGCGACGGTGGTCGCCGGTGTGGTGTCTTTGCCCGTGACTGGGGAGTTCGGGTTGGAGGAGGCGGCGGAGGCGCATCGGGTGATGGGGGCGCGGACGAGTGTGGGGAAGTTGCTGCTCAGGGTGGGCTGATGAGGGTTGTTCGCTGCGGGCCCGTGGGGGCTGGGCGCGCAGTTCCCCGCGCCCCTGAAGGGGCGCCTCACTGACCGCTTGTTATCGCAGTGCCGTCGTGAATGCCGACCACGCTGAACGGGTGATCATCAGCACCGGGCCCTCAACCACCTTGCTGTCACGCACCGGCACCGCGGCGGGGAAAGCGGGGGCGATTTCTACGCAGTTGCCGCCGTTGTCGCCGCTGTAGCTGCTCTTGATCCAGGTCGCCGCGTTGAGGTCGTGCCTGTCCATGGTGCTCGTACCCCTCCATCACGTCGCTGATCAGAGCGGCGGATTCGCGGGCCGACGGAATGTCCGCCCTGAGCACATCATAGGTCTGGCTGTGGCGCGCGAAGGTGGTCGGATCGTTGTTGAAGTGGCCACGGTCCAGGGATTCCGAATACACCCACCGCCCATCCGGCAGCTCGATCAACGACATCGAGTTGCGGGGGCGAATGAGTCCGAAGAGACCTGCTGGAGCCACCTGGATACGGACGTTGGGACGCCGACCGACACTCAGTAGATGGGCGCACTGGTCCCGCATGACCTCCGGGCTGCCCACCGCGTTGCGCAGACAGCTCTCGTCCAGGACGGCGACATACAGCGGGCCTTCGTCGGTCAGGAAGCGCGGCTGACGGCTCAACCAGGCCCGGACACGCGACTCGATCTCGTCAACGTCCGTGCGGCTACGGCTGAACAGCGCGTGCGCATAGCCCGGAGTCTGCAACAGGCCCGGGATGACCTGGTCTTGATACTCCCGCAGCGCCATGGCCCGCGCATCCATCTCAGCCCGCCGCTCGAACCAATCAGGGTGCTGCACTTCCGGATACCAGTCGATGTGCCGCCACATGCGCAGCAACACCCCACCCGTACCCAGGACTTCATCGCACTTCTTGGCGAACGACTCCTGCGGA
The DNA here is from genome assembly GCF_000716435.1 of Streptomyces xylophagus. Classification (GTDB taxonomy): domain Bacteria; phylum Actinomycetota; class Actinomycetes; order Streptomycetales; family Streptomycetaceae; genus Streptomyces; species Streptomyces xylophagus. The sequence goes on along the minus strand of NZ_JNWO01000023.1, from coordinate 2,928 downwards.
ACCCGCGTCCCGGCCTCCACCTTGGCCACATGCGAACGGTCGCACGGGATCTCTCTCCCCAACGCCTCCTGGGTGAGCAACGCGGCCTCGCGATAGTGGCGTAACAGGTCGCCGAACAGCACCGCGTTACTGACCCCGCCCGTGGCCTCCGCATTTCGCTGGGTCACAGAACCGGCCTCCCCTCCGTGGCAATGGCCCAGTGGCACGCGTCAAGCATTGATACGCACCGTTCCCCTACGCGACTCTCAATACACCCAGAGTGATGAAGTGGCCCCGGAGTGAACATGGTTGAGCCGATCGCGAATCAGATCGAACAAGGAACGCTCGTTTACGACGCCAGTACGAACAAGGTGGGTGAGTACCTAGGCAAAGCAGGCCCCTACGCGATGTTGCGCCCCGTCGGCGGCGGCCGGGAGTGGGAGGCCAACCCGGGGTCCGTACGCCCCGCGACGCCGGAGGAACGGCTGAGTGCGAGCGTGAAGGCAGCCAACTCCCGCTCGGGGGAAGGGAATTCGGTGCCCTACGACATCAGTACGCCGCCCTCCCCCGTCCCCGACTGCCCGTCCTGCGCCGACCTCGCCGCACTCCGGCACGACGCCCGCGCCCGCGGTGACGGCACCGCCGAGACCGACGCGAACGTCCTGCTGCGCCGGCACCAGCACCGCGACCACGACGCGCGGCGGCACCGACGCATCTTCCGGTTCGTGCCGTACGCGATCGTGCAGGACCCGGGCGCGGAACCGGAGTACGAGGCCCGTTGCGTCTCCGGCGACGAGGACGACTGCGGCGCCGCGTCCGGACCGTGCGGCGACCCGGCGACCGTAGAGGAATGGCAGCGCAAGCACACCCAGGAGACCCGGCACACCCGCTACCGCCGCAGCTTCGCGGACTACGCGGTGCTGGCTCCGCAGCCGTAGACCTGGCTGCGGAGCCCCCTCTTTGGCCTCCCTCTTTGGCCCCTCTCTTTGGCCCTCTCCTCGGGTCAGCCGAACTTCGGCAGGTCGCTGGAGCAGGTCAACTGGCTTGTGTCGGCAGGGACGATGCGCTCGACAGAACCGGGCCGTCCGTCGGTGATCTTCAGCTGAGCTGCCGACAGGTAACCGATGAACAACTGCTTCCCGGTGGGCACGGCGGCGGGATGGAAGTCGAAGACGACTCGGTCGTCACCCTCCCGATGGGCCGTGCGCACCTTTTCGACGCCGGGACCGGAGCCGTGCCGGTCCAGTGTCGCCGGGTCATCGATCCCCCTGCAGAACTCGCCCACCTTCATGAGCACCGGGAACCCTGCCGCGTCCAGCGCCTTCTCCAGCCCCGCGTGATCGTCGAAGTAGGCCTGCTTGTCCCAACTCACCCTGATGGAACCGTTCTTGAGGCTGTCGACGGCGTAGGCGGCGGTGTGGATGTGCACGGTGCCCGCGCCGGTGGCGAGTTCGTCCGACGGGGGTGCCGTGGACGGGTTGCCGTAGGTGGATACGCCCAGCGCCAGCCCGGTCACGGCCACCGCGCCCACCAGGGCGACTACGCGCCGCCTGCTCCGCCGCGCGCGTCCGGCGGCGGCGATTCGCTCGACGGGGGTGTCGAGAGTGACGTCGGCAAACGACGTCCGCAGCACGTCGAGTACGTCGGTTACGTCCGTGTCTACGTTCGTGTCGTGTTCGGTCATGGTCCGGCCTCCGGGGTGACGAGATGGCCGCGCAGGGTCGCGACGGCCCGTGACAGGTGGGCGGTGACGGTGCCGGGCGCGATCCCCAGGGCCTTTGCCGTCGCCTCGGTGTCGAGGTCGAGGAAGACCCGGAAGGCGATCACCTCCCGCTGCCGGCGCGGCAGTTGGCGCAGCAGGACGAGCAGCGCGGGGTCGAGGCCGACGTCGGCGACCGCGGGTGCGGCTTGGTCCTGCCCGGCGTCATCGAGGGCCACCTCGCGCCGTCTCCGCCGCCACCACGAGACACGCGTGTTGAACGCCGTACGCACGACCCATGCCCGGGGCGCCGGATGCCGCCCGACTTTCGGCCAGGCCACCCACGCCCGGGTGAACGCCTCAGCCACCAGATCCTCGGCGAGCTGCCGCTCCCCCACACCGGCGAGCACGGCCCTGAGGCACACGTCCCGGCTGCTGCTGTAGAACTCCGCGAACTCCAGCTCCTTCACACTCCCTATACGCGTCGGGGGTGGGATTCGCTTACCTGGGGGTGTCGCGGGCGGCCGGGGGTCAGTGGGGTGGGCGCGCGTCGATACGTGAACGTTGGGCCGCCCGCTTCTTTGCCAGTGTCGTGCTTCCGTGCCCCGAGTAAAGGGCGCTCCCTGCGGTCGCGTCGGCTGCGCCGATTCCGCTTCGCTCCACCCTTGACTCGGTGCACTCCAGCCTGGTTGAGAAGCGAGCGGGCGGCCCCGGGGAACGGGTGGCCCAGGCATGCCTCCCCTTGCCTGAGCTGCGTCGCGGGCCGGTGTGGTGGGGGCGCGATCGCGTCTCGCCGGCACGCCGGGCAGGCTCAGCGGCCAACGGCCGGTGGGCTGGTGAGGACACCGGCATCGGGTGGCCGGGGGGTCTGCAGGCTGGGGTAATTTCTAACCTGTCATGGGGTATGTGAGTGGCTAGTCCGGGACCCGGCTTCCAGCAACCCCCATCCCCCGATGCGGCTGCCCCCACCCACCCACCCACCCACTCACGGTTGGCCGCTGAGCCGACGCGGCGTGCCGGCGAGGCGCTGACGCGCCCCCACCGCACCGGCCCGCAAGGCAGTTCAGGCAACGGGCTTCCTACCTGGCCACCCGTCCTTCCGGGCCGCTCGCTCGCTTCTGAAACGGGTTTCCGCGGCCCGAGTCAAGGGTGGAGCGCAGCGGAATCGGCGCAGCCGACGCGACCGCAGGGAGCGCCCTTTACTCGGGACACGGAAACCCGACACTGACAAAGAAGCGAGTGGCCCAACG
>NZ_JNWO01000022.1 GCF_000716435.1 Streptomyces xylophagus | reverse complement strand
GTAGAGCCAGTAGGCGAACATGTTCAGCCGCGGGAACGCCACGTCGGGCGCGCCGATCTGCAGCGGCATGATCCAGTTCGTGAAGCCGGCGAACAGCGGCGTCGCGAACATCAGCAGCATGATCGTGCCGTGCATCGTGAACGCCTGGTTGAACTGCTCGCTCGACATGATCTGCAGACCGGGTCGTGCCAGCTCGGCGCGCATCAGCAGCGCCATGACGCCGCCGATCAGGAAGAACGCGAACGACGTGACCAGATACAGCGTGCCGATCGTCTTGTGGTCGGTGGTGGTGAGCCACTTGATCACGACGTTGCCGGGTTGCTTGCGCCTTACCGGCAGCTCATCCGCGTAGTGGGACTCTGCTGCCGCGGCACCCTGAGGTTCGTTGAGGATGCTCACAGGTTGTTCGTCTCCCGGTTCTTCTCGTGGCTCGTCTGCGCGATGCCAGCGGGGATGTAACCGGTCTGCCCCTTCTTGGCGAGGTCCTTGAGGTGCTGCTGGTAAAGCTCGGGGGAGACGACCTTCACGTTGAACAGCATCCGGGAGTGGTCGACGCCGCAGAGCTCGGCGCACTTGCCGAGGTAGGTGCCCTCCTTGGTGGGAGTCACCTGGAAGGCGTTGGTGTGACCCGGGACGACGTCCATCTTCATCAGGAACGGCACCACCCAGAAGTCGTGGATGACGTCACGTGAGGTGAGGACGAAGCGGACCGTCTCGCCCTTGGGGAGCCAGAGGGTCGGACCCGGGTTGCCGGTCTGCGGGTTCTTCGTGGCGGGCGTACCGACGTCGTAGACACCGCCGGCGTTCGCCGGGAATTCCTTCTTGAACCGGTCCGGAATGGCGGCCAGGTTCTTGTCGGTCGTCGCGTCACCACTGACACCGTCGACGTTCTCGATGTAGTTGAAGCCCCAGCTCCACTGGAAGCCCACGACGTTGACCGTCACGTCGGGCTTCTTGTCGAGGCTCAGGAGCTTCGTCTCGTCGCGGGCGGTGAAGTAGAACAGCACCGAGACGATGATGAGCGGAACAACCGTGTACAGCGCCTCGATGGGCATGTTGTACCGGGTCTGCGGGGGGATCTCGACCTTGGTGCGGCTGCGCCTGTGGAACACGACGCTCCACATGATCAGGGCCCACACCAGGACGCCGACGGCGAGCGCGGCAGCCCAGGATCCCTGCCACAGGGAGAGGATCCGCGGACCCTCTTCCGTGGTCGGGGTGGGGAAACCAAGGCGAGGGAAGTCCTTGGATGTGCAACCGGTCGCGGTCGCCAGGACCAGGCCCGCAGTCATTGCCTGCAGCAGCTTCCGCCGCATCGGGCGCCGCGGCGAGCGGTCGGAGCCGTTGGGACTCACGTAGCGCCTTCCCGAGAGTCTCGCCCGCGCGGATTGGCTGCGGCCTGCCTTCACGCGGGTCGGTCGCCGCCCTGCGTCGGGCAGGGGTTTGGATGTTTATGCGGACCAAACCCTAGCCGACGCCCTCCGGGGGTTCGCGGGGAGGGTGGCATACGCGCCGCCCGTTACTCCTTGCGCCTAATAGCTCGGGGGTTCAGGTGATTTGGGCGGGTGCGGGTGCGTTGTGGTTGCTCGCGCAGTTCCCCGCGCCCCTAAGGAAAGGCACCGTACGTTTTAACGTTGGCGTGTGTCCTACTTTGATGCTGCCTCTTCCGCTCCGCTCCATCCCGTCGCCCGGCAGGCGCTGTTGGCGTCTTTGGACGAGGGGTGGGCGGACCCTGCCCGGTTGTACAGGGAGGGGCGCAAGGCGCGGTTGCTGTTGGACGCCGCGCGGGAGGCGGCCGCCGAAGCCGTCGGGTGCCGGGCCGACGAGCTCGTCTTCACCTCCTCCGGAACCCGGGCCGTGCACACCGGTATCGCGGGGGCGTTGGCGGGGCGGCGGCGCGTCGGGCGTCACCTGATCGTGTCAGCGGTTGAACACTCTTCCGTGCTCCATTCGGCCGAGGCACTGGTCGCGGAGGGCGGTTCGTCGAGCGAGGTTCCCGTGGACCGTACGGGGGCGGTGAGCGTCGCGGCGTACGCGGATGCCCTCCGGTCGGACACCGCGCTGGCCTGTCTCCAGTCGGCCAACCACGAGGTGGGCACGGTGCAGCCGGTCGCCGAGGTGGCCGAGGCGTGCCGGGCTGTCGGGGTGCCGCTGCTGGTCGACACGGCCCAGTCGCTGGGGTGGGGGCCGGTCGAGGGCGCCTGGTCGCTGCTCACGGCCAGCGCGCACAAGTGGGGCGGACCGGCGGGGGTCGGGCTGCTCGCCGTGCGGAAGGGCGTGCGGTTCGCGGCCCAAGGGCCCGTCGACGAACGGGAGTCGGGACGCTCCCCCGGCTTCGAGAACATCCCGGCCGTCGTGGCCGCGGCGGCTTCACTGCGTGCGGTACGCGCGGAGGCGGCCCAGGAGGCGCTACGGCTACGGGAACTGACGGAGCGGATCCGGGCGCGGGTGCCGCAGTCGGTGCCGGGCGTGTCCGTGGTCGGCGATCCGGTGCGGCGACTGCCCGGGATCGTCACCTTCTCCTGTCTCTATGTCGACGGAGAGACACTCCTCCACGAACTCGACCGCGCCGGCTTCTCCGTCTCCTCCGGCTCCTCCTGCACGAGCAGCACGCTGACGCCCAGCCATGTGCTGAAGGCGATGGGGGTGCTGAGTGAGGGGAATGTGCGGGTGTCGTTGCCACTGGGAGCGACGGAGGAGGATGTCGAGCGCTTCCTCGCCGTACTTCCCGGGGCGGTGGAGAGAGTGCGGGAGAAGCTGGGGGCGTCGGCGCCCGCGGCCGTCGTAAAAGAAGAGTCCTCGCTCATCGTGGACGCCCTCGGCAAGCGCTGCCCGATCCCGGTCATCGAGCTGGCCAAGGTCATCGGCGATGTGCCGGTAGGAGGAACGGTGCGCGTCCTGTCCGACGACGAGGCCGCACGACTGGACATTCCGGCATGGTGCGAGATGCGGGGCCAGGAGTATGTGGGTGAAGAGGAGGGCCCGGCGTACGTGATCCGCCGGACCAGTTGACGCGCCCTTCAGGGGCGCGGGGCTGTATCGATATGCGGCTACCGCCGCGTGTGCGCGACCAGCCCCCACGCACCCGCAGACAACAACTCAGCTCAGATACCCCCGAACCTCACCCGCAGCATCATGCCCGTAAGCCTTGGTGAACCGGTCCAGGAAGTGCGCCCGCCGCAGCTGATACTCCTGCGTACCGACAGTCTCGATAACCAGCGTAGCGAGCATGCACCCGACCTGCGCCGCCCGCTCCAGCGAAACCCCCCACGCCAGCCCCGAGAGGAACCCCGCCCGGAACGCGTCGCCGACACCCGTGGGGTCGGCCTTGCGCTCCTCCTCCGCGCAGCCGACCTCGATCGGGTCCGCACCGACGCGCTCGATACGAACGCCGCGCGAGCCGAGCGTGGTGACGCGGTGGCCGACCCTGGACAGGATCTCCTCGTCGCTCCAGCCGGTCTTGGACTCGATGAGGCCCTTCTCGTACTCGTTCGAGAAGAGGTACGCCGAGCCCTCCAGCAGGATCCGGATGTTGTCGCCGTCCATGCGCGCGATCTGCTGGGAGAAGTCGGCGGCGAAGGGGATGGAACGGGTCCGGCACTCCTCCGTGTGGCGGAGCATCGCCTCGGGGTCGTCGGCGCCGATCAGGACCAGGTCGAGGCCGCCCACGCGGTCGGCGACGGTCTTCAGCTCGATCTGGCGGGCCTCGCTCATGGCGCCGGTGTAGAAGGAGCCGATCTGGTTGTGGTCGGCGTCGGTGGTGCACACGAAACGGGCGGTGTGCAGCGTCTCCGAGATGCGGACCGAGTCCGTGTCGACGCCGTGCCGGTCGAGCCAGTCGCGGTACTCGGCGAAGTCGGAGCCGGCGGCACCGACCAGGATCGGCGCGGTGCCGAGCTGGCCCATGCCGAAGGCGATGTTGGCGCCGACGCCGCCCCGGCGTACGTCGAGGTTGTCGACCAGGAAGGAGAGCGACACCGTGTGCAGCTGGTCCGCGACCAGCTGGTCGGCGAAGCGGCCGGGGAAGGTCATGAGGTGGTCAGTGGCGATGGAGCCGGTGACTGCGATGCGCACGGCGAGGACTCTCCTGAGGGAGGCTGCGTTGACAGTTCACGCTACCCGGTCGGCACGGCGGCTCTGAAGCGGGCAAAACTACCCGATAGTAGATCTTTCTTCGCGAGGTCAAGCGTGCCTACGGTGCCGCTATGACGAACCTCAAGTTCTCCGGCCCCGCTCAGGTCCACCTCGACGGCGAAGGTGAGGCCGATCTGGCGGCGCTGCGCGGTGACTGCGCCCGGATGGCTCCCCACTGGACGGTTCCCGACCGGGTCGCTTCCCTTCCGGTGTCCCCGTCACTCATCCACGGCGTGTCGGTGTCGTCGAAGTCCGCCCGGCTGCTGGACGGGATGTCCGAGTACGGCAACTGAGGAGTACGGCCACTGAAACGGCGCCGGTCGACTTGATCGGCGCGTTCGGGGAACCGTGCGCTCCCCCGCTGCGTCCCATCGCCGTCCCCCGTAAAGGGGATGCGGGATACGACCTTTCCGCCCGGCCCATTGACAGGGCCGGGTCAGGGTCGAGGGACAGTTGCGCAGCTGAAGGAGCGATGCGGTGAACACCGAGCGACCCGACAACAACGACACGACCGGCACATCCGGTGACGTGCGGGGCGTGGGGGACGCCGCGAAGGGCTCCGAGAAGGTGCCCGAGGTCGACGAGACCGGGGTCGGCGGGGACGAGGCTGGTGGGGACGTGACCAGTGACGGTGCGTCCGGTGCCGGGAGCGGTCGTAGCGAAGAGGCCGGTTCTACGGTGTCCGACGCGGAAGCAGGACTGCCGGAGGAGTCGGAGGACTCTGAGGAGCCGGAGGAGATCGGCCTCGCCGCATCCGAGGCCGCATCCGAGGCCGAGGCCGCCCACCCTGAACACCAACACCCCACCCCCATCACGCCCCCCGACACCGATCTCCCCCTGTCCGACCACTCCCCCGCAGCCGACGCCAGGCGCCCCGCGCGACCCCGGTCGCCCCTCGTCATCGCCTCCGTCGCCGCCGCCGTACTCCTCGTCGGAGGCGGAGGGGCATATCTCGCGTCGTCCTCGTCGGCTTCCGGGGGTTCGGGTGAGGGCACGGGGTCCGCGGCCTCCGGTGCTGACGGGACACCGCCGGCGCTCGCGCTCGACGGATATTCGGCAGGGGGTGCGAGCGGGATCGCGTCCGGGGAGCCCAATCCCTACGGCATGACGTACAAGGCCGCCGGCAGCCTGCCCGGTGGGCCGGAGTCCGCGGCCGTCTACTCACCGCAGGGCGATGTCGGCAAGGACGACGTGGTCCGGCTCGCGAAGGCGCTCGGGGTCAGCGGGACACCGGTGGCCGAAGGGCAGTACTGGAAGGTCGGCGGGCAGGACGCGAGCGGGCCGAGTCTGCAGGTGAACAAGGCGGCGCCCGGCATGTGGACGTTCAGTCGCTACGCACCCGGCACCGACAACTGCACCGACACCCTCAAGTGCGCGCAAGATCCCGGTACTTCCGCCACCGACCCGGTGAGTGTCGCCGTCGCGAAGAAGGCCGCCGCCCCGATCCTCAAGGCCGTCGGCCAGGACGACGCGAAGGTCGACGCGAGCCAACTCATGGGCGCGCAGCGGGTGGTGAACGCCGAGCCGGTGATCGGCGGGCTGCCCACGCACGGGTGGACGACCGGGCTCACCGTCAGCGCCCAGGGTGAAGTCGTCGGCGGGAGCGGGCAGTTGGCGGTGCCGGTGAAGGGTGATGTCTATCCGGTGCTGAGCGCGCAGAAGACGCTGGATCTGATGAACGCGGCACCGAAGACCGACCACCGCATGGGCATCGGCGGCTGCGCCAGTCCCGTACCGCTGAAGGACCGGCTGGAAGCGCCCTGCGGATCGTCGACCGGCTCCCCCACGGCGCCGACGGCAACGCCCACGCAGGCTTCGGCGACCGTCGAGCACGCGGTGTTCGGGCTTGCCGTGCACTCCGTGAACGCGCGCCAAGTCCTGGTGCCGTCCTGGTTGTTCGAGGTGCGGGAGGCGAGCGGGCACGACAGCTTCACGGTGACGTATCCGGCGATCGATCCGAAGTATCTGACCTCGGCCACCACGCCCACGCCCACCCCCACTTCGACCTCGTCGGCGGCGCCGCGTGACATCAAGGTGGACGGTTACTCGGCCGACGGGAAGAGCCTCACCGTGGCCTTCACCGGCGGGGTGTGCGCGGACTACAAGGCCTCGGCGGTGGAGGGGTCGGACCAGGTGACGGTCACGGTGACCTCGACGCCCTGGCCGAACAAGATCTGCGTCATGATCGCCAAGATCTACCACCAGACCGTGCAGTTGAAGGCGCCGGTCGGCGACCGGAAGGTCGTGGGGTCGGACGGCAAGGCGATCCCCGTGGAGAAGCCCGTGGACAAGAACGCGCAGCCGACCGTGGGGGCGGGGCCCTCGCTGGCCCGGTAACCGGCTCTCACGGGCACCGGAAAAGCCCGAAGGCGGCGGCCCTGTCGGAGGGGGCCGCCGCCTTCGCCTTGCTCAACCGCCTTGTGGGGTTTAGCTGAACGAGTCGCCGCAGGCGCAGGAGCCCGTCGCGTTCGGGTTGTCGATCGTGAAGCCCTGCTTCTCGATGGTGTCGACGAAGTCGATGGAGGCGCCGCCCAGGTACGGGGCGCTCATGCGGTCGGTGACGACCTTGACACCGCCGAAGTCCTTGACGACATCGCCGTCGAGGGAGCGCTCGTCGAAGAAGAGCTGGTAGCGCAGGCCCGAGCAGCCACCGGGCTGCACGGCGACGCGCAGGGCCAGGTCCTCACGGCCTTCCTGGTCGAGCAGGGCCTTGACCTTCGCCGCGGCGGCGTCGGACAGAAGGATGCCGTCGGTGACGGTGCTGGTCTCGTCCGATACGGACATCTACATCTCTCCCGGGTTGTACGGAGACTGCTTGCCGACGATGTCAACCGCCGGGGCCGTGGATTCATTCCGGGCCGTGCCCGGTGTCTTTCCCCCGGCACCTCTCTCCATGCTCGCACACCCCCGCAAGGTCCCCCGCTGAGCGCGTACCGGGATTGATGTCACATCGACGCTATGGGCATCGTCAAACTGACGTGAAGCAGTTATGATAGATAACGTCAATTCGACGAAAAGGCATGTCTCGTAGAACAGAAAGGGTGCGTGTCGTGACCACCGCCCAGACCCAGGAGCTCGACGTACAGCCGACGCCCCTCGCCCTGCTGCTCCTCGGCCGTGAGGCCGACCCGAAGAGCGAGCGCGGCGTCGAGTGTCCCGGTGACCTGCCCTCGCCGTCCGACCCGGATCTGGTCGAGCGGGCCCGCGCCGCCAAGGAGAAGCTCGGCGACAAGGTCTTCGTGCTCGGCCATCACTACCAGCGCGACGAGGTCATCCAGTTCGCCGACGTCACGGGCGACTCCTTCAAGCTGGCCCGGGACGCGGCCGCGCGTCCCGAGGCCGAGTACATCGTGTTCTGCGGTGTGCACTTCATGGCGGAGTCCGCGGACATCCTGACCGGCGACGACCAGAAGGTCGTCCTGCCCGACCTCGCGGCCGGCTGCTCGATGGCCGACATGGCCACCGCCGAACAGGTCGCCGAGTGCTGGGACGTGCTGACCGAGGCCGGCATAGCCGAGCAGGTCGTGCCCGTCTCGTACATGAACTCGTCCGCGGACATCAAGGCGTTCACGGGCAAGCACGGCGGCACGATCTGCACCTCCTCGAACGCCGAGCGGGCCCTTGAATGGGCCTTCGAGCAGGGCGAGAAGGTCCTGTTCCTGCCCGACCAGCACCTCGGGCGCAACACGGCGGTCCGCGACCTGGGCCTGTCCCTGGAGGACTGCGTCCTCTACAACCCGCACAAGCCGAACGGCGGGCTGACCGTCGACCAGCTGCGCGCCGCCAAGATGATCCTGTGGCGCGGCCACTGCTCGGTGCACGGCCGCTTCTCGCTGGAGTCGGTGGAGGACGTGCGGGCCCGCATCCCCGGGGTCAACGTCCTCGTCCACCCCGAGTGCAAGCACGAGGTCGTGTCCGCGGCGGACTACGTCGGGTCAACGGAGTACATCATCAAGGCACTTGAGGCGGCTCCGGCCGGTTCCAAGTGGGCCATCGGTACGGAGCTGAATCTCGTACGACGGCTCGCCAACCGTTTCGCGCCCGAGGGCAAGGAGATCGTCTTCCTCGACAAGACGGTCTGCTTCTGCTCGACGATGAACCGCATCGACCTACCCCACCTGGTCTGGACCCTGGAGTCCCTCGCCGAGGGCAACCTGGTCAACCGCATCGAGGTGGACAAGGAGACGGAGGCGTTCGCCAAGCTGGCGCTGGAGCGGATGCTGGCGCTGCCGTAGGCCTGCTGGGTCATTCCACTCGCGGCCGGACCAGGCCCGACTCGTAGGCGATGACGACGAGTTGGGCCCGGTCGCGGGCGCCCAGTTTGGACATGGCGCGGTTGACGTGGGTCTTCACCGTCAGCGGGCTGACTTCGAGGCGTTCGGCGATCTCGTCGTTCGAGAGGCCGCCGGCGACCTGGACGAGGACCTCGCGCTCGCGGACGGTGAGAGCTTCGAGGCGTTCGGCGCGGGCGGGGTCGCGGTCGTCGTCCGCCGCGCCGCCCTGGGCGAGGAAGCGGGCGATCAGGCCCTTGGTCGCGACCGGGGACAGCAGTGCTTCCCCCGCCGCCGCGACCCTGATCGCGCTGAGGAGTTCCTCGGGTTCCGAGCCCTTGCCGAGGAAGCCGGAGGCGCCCGCGCGCAGTGACTGCACGACGTAGTCGTCGACCTCGAACGTCGTCAGGATGACCACCCGGACGTGGGCGAGGGACGGGTCGGCGCTGATCATGCGGGTGGCGGCGAAGCCGTCCGTGCCGGGCATCCGGATGTCCATCAGCACGACGTCGGCCCGCTCCTCCTTCGCCAGCCGTACGGCCTCCGCGCCGTCCGAGGCCTCTCCTACGACCTCCATGTCGGGCTCGGAGTCGACGAGCACGCGGAAGGCGCTGCGCAGCAGGGCCTGGTCGTCGGCGAGCAGGACACGGATCGTCGTCATACGGGGTCCCCCGAAGCGCGTGGGCGGGTCTTGACCGGCAGGATCGCATGGACGCGGAAGCCGCCCCCGTACCGGGGACCGGTGGTGAGGGTGCCGCGCAGGGCGGTGACGCGCTCGCGCATGCCGAGCAGGCCGTGGCCGCCGCCGGAGTCGGGGTCCTCGTCCTCGCCGGAGCCGTTGTCGAGGACGGTGACCTCCACGTTCGGTCCCACGCGGACGACACTCACCTCGGCCTTCGCGTCCGTACCGGCGTGCTTCTGCACGTTGGTGAGAGCTTCCTGGATGACGCGGTAGGCGGCGAGGTCGACGGCGGCGGGGAGCGTGGTGCCGTTGTCCGCGCGGGCCACCTCGACGTGCAGGCCCGCGCTGCGGAAGGTGCCGGCGAGTTCTTCGAGGCGGTCCAGGCCCGGGGCCGGTTCGGTGGGGGCCTCGGGGTCGCCGGACTGACGCAACAGGCCGACGGTGGCGCGGAGTTCGTTGAGCGCGGAGCGGCTGGCCTCGCGTACGTGGGCGAGGGCTTCCTTGGCCTGGTCGGGGCGCTTGTCCATGACGTGCGCGGCGACTCCGGCCTGGACGTTGACCAGGGCGATGTGGTGGGCGACGACGTCGTGCAGGTCGCGGGCGATGCGGAGGCGCTCCTCGGCGACGCGGCGGCGGGCCTCCTCCTCGCGGGTGCGCTCCGCCCGCTCGGCGCGCTCGCGGATGGCGTGCACGAATTCCTTGCGGCTGCGTACGGCGTCGCCGGCGGCGGCCGCCATGCCGGTCCAGGCGAAGATGCCGAGGTTCTCCTGGGCGTACCACGGGAGGGGGCCGCCGAGCATCGCGGCGCCGGTCAGCACGGTCATCGTGAGCAGACCGACGCGGAAGGTGGTGGGGCGGTCGGTGGTGACGGCGACGGTGAACAGGGCGACCACGGCACACATCGCGACCGGGGCGCGCGGGTCACTGGTGACGCTCTCGACGAGGGAGGCGGTGCCGGTGACGGCGAGCACCATCATCGGGGCGCGGCGGCGGAAGACGAGCGCGGCGGCGCCGACCGCCATCATGACCAGGCTGAGCGGGTCCGGGGTGCGGATGCCCCAGCTGACGCCGTGCCCTCCGTGCGGGTCCACGAACGACCCGGCCACCATGCACACGAGCACCGCGGCGGCGAGGGCCGCGTCCAGCGCGGAGGGGTGCGCCTTCGCTTGGCAGCGGGCTCGGTCGAGAACGCTCATTCTGGCACCGTACGGCGTCCCTCCCGGGGGCTGCGCCCCCAGACCCCCCTTCGGCCCTGAAGGGGCCTCGTCCTCAAACTCCCCCAGAGGGGGGACCCCCAACGGGCTGAATTATGCGGAGCGGCGTTGAAAAGGTGCCGCCCCGCGCTGAGAGTCACCGGCGTCGAAAGGTCACCCGGGGATCAAGCCGTCGTCGCTCAGCAGGTCCCGGACCTCCTCCAGCGTCGCGTCCTCGGCCGGGAGGATCAGTTCGGACGGCTCCAGGGAGTCGTCCGGCAACGGCTCGCCCAGTTCCCGGACCTTTGCCAGGAGGGCCTGGAGGGTCTGGCGGAAGGCGGGGCCGTCGCCGTTCTGTACTTCTGTCAGGAGTACGTCGTCCAACTTGTTCAGCTCGGTGAGGTGGCTGTCGGCCAGCCTCACCTGCCCCTCCCCCATGATCCGTACGATCATGTCGCCCTCCTCAGGCGTGGGACGTCACATCAGGTCACTGCTTGTCGAAGCGCGGAGTGTCCTGCGGCTGAGCCGACGAATTCGACTGCGACTGGGACTGGTCCTTGCCGCCTTCGATCGCCTGCTGCTGCGCCGACGAACCGCCGGCGAGTTCCGCCTTCATGCGCTGGAGTTCCAGCTCTACATCCGTACCACCCGACAGCCGTTCCAGCTCGGCCTGGATGTCGTCCTTGGCCATGCCGGTCGGGTCGTCGAGGGCGCCGGAGGCGAGCAGTTCGTCGATGGCGCCGGCGCGGGCCTGGAGCTGCTGGGTCTTGTCCTCGGCGCGCTGGATGGCGAGCCCGACGTCGCCCATCTCCTCGGAGATGCCGCTGAAGGCCTCGCCGATCCGGGTCTGTGCCTGGGCCGCGGTGTACGTGGCCTTGATGGTCTCCTTCTTCGTGCGGAAGGCGTCCACCTTGGCCTGGAGGCGCTGGGCCGCGAGGGTGAGCTTCTCCTCCTCGCCCTGGAGGGTGGTGTGCTGCGTCTCCAGGTCCGTCACCTGCTGCTGGAGCGCGGCACGGCGCGAGAGCGCCTCGCGGGCCAGGTCCTCACGGCCGAGGGCGAGCGCCTTGCGGCCCTGGTCCTCCAGCTTCGAGGACTGCGACTGCAGCTGGTTGAGCTGGAGCTCCAGACGCTTGCGGGAGGTGGCGACGTCGGCCACTCCCCGGCGCACCTTCTGAAGCAGCTCCAGCTGCTTCTGGTACGAGTAATCGAGGGTTTCGCGCGGGTCCTCGGCCCGGTCAAGGGCCTTGTTCGCCTTCGCGCGGAAGATCATCCCCATACGCTTCATGACACCGCTCATGGGCTTCGCGCGCCCCCTTCTGACGGACTCCAGCTCCAGCGACTGCAACAGAACCCACAGTACGGGCCCTGCATCCATTACCGCACTGTTCGGGGACGGATGCGGTCATCCCCAAGGACGACTGCCTACGGTCCCGCTCCGGCGTAAGGAGTAGGTGTTCCCCGGGTAACACCCCGGGTACCTCTCCGGACAACCACCCGGATCAACGCCCGGGCCGACCGTCTGCAGCGTCCCCCTTGTCCCCCTACAGACGACTGGTGTTGCCGGATCGTTCCCCAGGGGACTGGGGTCCAACCCCATCCACCCCGTAAGCTTGGCTTTTGTGTTCCGTAGCCGTTCCAAGGAAGAGAAGGCCGCGAGCGCCGACAAGGCCTCGCCGACCGACTCCAAGCAGCCCCGAGACCCTCAGGCACCGAAGGGTCGGCCCACGCCCAAGCGCAGTGAGTCGCAGACCCAGCGCCGGAGCGTCGCCAACACCACGATGACGCGCAAGGACGCCTCCAAGCGTCAGCGCGACGAGCGGCGTGCCGCGATGGAGAGGCAGCGCAGCGCGCTCACCACCGGTGACGAGCGGTATCTGCCCGCGCGTGACAAGGGCCCGGTCCGCAAGTTCGGGCGGGACTACGTCGACTCGCGCATCAACATCGCCGAGTTCTTCCTGCCGATGGCCGTGGTGATCCTCGTGCTCAGCGTGGTCCGGGTGCCGGCGCTGCAGAACATCGCGCTGCTGCTGTGGCTCGTGATCATCGTGCTGATCGTGGTCGACTCCTTCTGGAGTGTGTTCCGGCTGCGCAAGCTGCTCGCCGAGCGCTTCCCGGGCCAGAACACCAAGGGCACGGTCCGCTACGCACTCATGCGCTCCCTCCAGATGCGTCGACTCCGGCTGCCGAAGCCGCTGGTCAAGCGCGGAGAGAAGCCCTGAGCGCGGACTCCTTCTCCGGGGGCGCGGCGGACGCCTGGCTGAGCAGGCTGGGCGGGCTGCGGGATGTCGTACGACAGGAGCTGGTGGCCCGGCAGCTCGACGAGCAGATAGCCGGCCGGTATCCGGTCGGGCAGCGGCTGCGGGTGCTCGACGTCGGGATGGGCCAGGGCACGCAGGCACTGCGGCTGGCCCGGGCCGGACACCAGGTGACCGGGCTCGAACAGGAACCGAAGATGATCGCCGCGGCCCGCGAGGCGCTGTCCGGCGAGCCCGAGGGCATCCGGGAGCGGGTGCGGATCATCGAGGGCGACGGCCGGGACACGGGCGTGCACTTCCTGCCGGGCAGCTTCGACGTCGTGCTCTGTCATGGCGTACTCATGTACGTGTCCGAGCCCGACCCGCTGCTCGCGGGTCTCGCGCGGATGCTGGCGCCGGGCGGGCTGCTGTCGCTGCTCGTACGGAACGCCGACGCGCTGGCGATGCGGCCCGGACTGTCCTGGGACTGGGCGGGCGCGCTGGCCGCGTTCGACTCGACGGCGTACCGCAATCGGCTGGGCCTCGATGTGCGGGCCGATCGGCTGGGCACCCTCACCGCCACGCTGGCGGGGATCGGGGCGCCGTTGCAGTCCTGGTACGGCGTGCGGGTCTTCACCGACACCGCTCCGGAGGGCGTCGAGATCCCGGCGGACGTAGAGCCGCTGCTGGCCGCCGAGGAGCGGGCCGGGCGGACGGATCCGTATCGGGCGGTGGCCGCGCTGCTGCATCTGTGCGGGGTGCGGGGCTGAGCGCACCCCCGCGCCGAGGGGCTCGTTCGGGCCAGCAACACAAGCCGGACATTCACCCCAAAGAGACACTCGCGGTATGGACTCCTCCCGTACCCGTGCTCGTGTTCGTGCCCTGCGGCCGGTCGCCCTCCTCGCCTCTCTCGCCTGTTCGCTCGCGCTGGTCGCCGGATGTTCCGGCTCCGGGACCGGCTCGAAGAAGGACACCTCGACCGCGCAGGCCGCGCAGGCCGCCGTACCGATGTCGAGTGGCGACCTGCAGAGCGACTACCTGAAGGTGATCAAGGAGGTTCTGCCGTCGGTCGTGCAGATCCAGGCCAGCAGTGATCTGGGGTCGGGGGTCGTGTACGACGGCCAGGGGCACATCGTCACCAACGCGCACGTGGTCGGGAACGAGAAGACCTTCAAGGTGACCACCGCGAACAGCGAGGACGTGCTCACCGCAAAGCTCGTCTACTCGTATCCCGAGCAGGACCTCGCCGTCGTCAAGCTGGACAAGATGCCCGACGGGCTGAAGGCGGCGACCTTCGCGGACTCCTCCAAGGTCGAGGTGGGGCAGATCGTCCTCGCGATGGGCTCGCCGCTCGGGCTGTCGTCCAGCGTGACGCAGGGCATCGTGTCGGCGACCGGACGGACCGTCAGCGAGGGCAGCAGCGGGGGCGGTACGGGGGCGACCATCGCCAACATGGTGCAGACCTCGGCCGCGATCAACCCCGGCAACAGTGGGGGTGCGCTGGTGAATCTGGACGGGCAGGTCATCGGTATCCCGACCCTTGCCGCCATCGATCCCGACCTCGGGGGCGGGGCCGCGCCCGGTATCGGGTTCGCGATCCCCTCGTCGATGGTGAAGACGGTCGCCGACCAGATCGTCAAGGACGGCAAGGTCACCGACTCGGGGCGGGCGGCCCTCGGCATCACCGGACGTACGGTCGTCGACGACAGTTATCAGGCCGCGGGGGTCGCCGTGGTCGAGGTGAAGAGCGGCGGGGCGGCCGACAAGGCGGGCATCCGGGCCGGGGACATCATCACGCGGCTCGGTGACACGGGTATCACCACGATCACCTCGCTCTCCGAGGCGCTGGCGTCCGACAAACCGGGGCAGAAGACGACGGTGACCTACACGCGCAACGGCGCGTCCAAGAAGGTCGATGTGACGCTGGGCGAGCAGTAGCCCTCCGGGGAACGAGGTCGGGGGCGGCCGGTGTTTCTCCGGCCGCCCCCAACCTCTTTGGCCTACGCCGTGTTACGCGTTCTCGGCGTGCAGGCTCATCGGCCCGTAGATCTGCGTGCCGTCCTCGAAGAGGAACACCTGGTCCGCGCCGCCCGCGACGAGGTCCTTCCACACCTCGCCGAGCCAGGACTCCGCGTCCCCCTGTGTGGTCCACTCCTCCGGCGGGACCGCGGGTTCGACCTCGGTCCCGTCGGACTTCTCGAACCGCCACGTCCATGCCGCCATGTACGCCTCCAAGGTCTCAGCGCATGCAGAGCAGAAGCCTATGCGCTCCGCTGGGTTAGCCGTGATCAAGTTACGCAAGATTCGTTGTCTGCGGGCCGGTGGGGGCTTGTCGCGCAGTTCCCCGCGCCCCTTAGGTGGGTCCAGGTAGCGCGTGTCTACAAGTCAACGGAGAAAATCGGCCTGTGGAACTCACTCTGCTTGGTACCGGTGCTCCTGCTGGACTCCCGCGGCTCGACTGTCCCTGTGCGGCCTGTGCCGTTTCGCTCGGGGTGGATGCTCGGGCTGCTACCGCCGTGCTCGTGGACGGGACTCTGTTGCTCGATCTGACGCCGGGGGCGGCCTTTGCTGCCGCTCGGGCCGGGCATTCGCTCGGGGGTGTGCGGCAGGTGTTGTTGTCGCATCCGCATGACGGGCCGGCGGTGGAGGTGCCGGCGGGGTTGCCGCAGCCGGGGCGGGTGCCGGACGGGCGGGAGCTGGCGTTGTTGACGGGGCACCGGGTGCGGGCGGTGGCGATGGACGCGCCCGGCACCGGGTACGCCGTCACCGGGCCCGACGGGCAGCGGGTGCTGTATCTGCCGCCGGGGGGCGCGCCGGCCGGGTTGGAGGAGGGGAACGGCGGCTCGTACGACATGGTGCTCGCCGATGTCGTGGGGCGGCCGGACGCTCTTGCCAAGCTGCGGGCGGTGGGTGCGATGGGGCCGACCACCGATGTCGTCGCCGTCCATCTCGATCACGACGTGCCGCCGGGGGCCGAGTTGGCGCGGCGGCTGGCGGCCGTGGGGGCGCGGGCCGTGCCGGACGGGACGACGTTGACCGTGGGGGTGTACGAGGACGTGCCCGATGTGCCGCGGCGGACGCTGGTGCTGGGCGGGGCGCGGTCCGGGAAGTCCGTCGAGGCCGAGCGGCGGTTGGAGGCCTTCCCGGACGTGCTGTACGTCGCCACCGGCGGCTCGCGCAACGGGGACACCGAGTGGGCCTCCCGGGTCTCCGCGCACCGGGAACGGCGGCCGGGGTCGTGGCGTACGGCGGAGACGTGCGATCTGGTGCCGTTGCTGGCCGAGGACGGGTCGCCGTTGCTCGTCGACTGTCTGTCGCTGTGGCTGACGGACGCCATGGACTCCGTGGGGGCGTGGGACGACACGGAGTGGGGGGACGGCGGGGAGAAGCAACTCCGGGAGCGGGTAAAGGAGTTGACCGCCGCCGTGCGTGCCACGCGGCGGACCCTTGTCGCCGTGTCGAACGAGGTCGGTTCGGGGATCGTGCCGGCGACCGCTTCCGGGCGCCGGTACCGGGACGAGCTGGGGCGGTTGAACGCCGCGATCGCCGGTGAGTGCGAGCACGTGTTGTTGGTGGTGGCGGGGCAGGCGCTCAAGCTGCGCGGCTAGGGCGACGGCTGGTGGTTTTTGCGGGCGATGATCCGTTGCGGGGCGGGGAGCCGGTCCTGGAAGCCTCGGTGTTCGGTGACGATCTCGCAGTCGTGGGGGGCGAGTTGGGTGCGCAGGTCGTCCGGGGGGCCTTCCAGGAGGAGGAGGCCGCCGGGGCGCAGGACCGTCAGGGCCGCCTGGAGTTCGGCCTCGGGGTCGGGGGCGGGTGAGCGGTCGCGGAGGAGGCTGACGATGTCGTAGCGGGCCTGGAGGGTCGTTGTGATGTGCGGGTCGGTGAGGTGGCCGGCGTAGGCCTCCTCGATGCGTTCGGCCGCGCGGGCCCGGACGACTCGGGGGGTGGGGTCGAGGCCGTCGAAGGAGGTGTACGGGAAGAGTTCCTTCGCCGTCTCGGGGAAGTGGCCGTCGCCCGTGCCGACGTCCAGCCAGCTCTCCGGTTCGGGGAGGAGCCGCAGGATCGCACGGGCCAGTGCCCGGTGGCGGCGGTGCGCGTCGAGGGTGCTGACGCGCGTGCTGACGCGGGTGCGCAGGCTGTTCATGGGCGGCTCCCGGAGGCGTACGACAAAACGGTGCAAAGTGATACGTACGGGATCCGGATCTTGAGGGCAAGGACGTCCGGGGCGCGTGGTGGCCATGTGGCGCTGTCGCGTTCGATCGCTGCCGGTACTGTTCGGCGAATGAGCTCGCTTAATCTCGACGACTTCACCGATCTGATCGAGCGCCCCGACGGCGGTGTGCGCCGTGACGCGGAGGCCCGCCGCGAACGTCAGATCGTGCCGCCCGGGTCACTGGGCCGACTCGACGACCTGGGTGAGTGGTTGGCGGCGGCGCAGGGCGCCGTACCGGTGCGGCCGGTCGAACGGCCGCGTGTCGTGCTGTTCGCGGGAGACCACGGAGTCGCCGCACTCGGCGTGTCGGCCCGACAGCCGGGCACCGCCGACCAGTTGGTGCGCTCGGTCCTGGAGGGCGGCAGCCCGGCGGCGGTGCTCGCCCGGCGGCTCGGGGTCCCGGTGCGGATCGTGGACATGGCCCTGGACTGCGAGCCCGGCTCACTGCCGGACGAGGTCGTGAAGCATCGCGTACGGCGGGGCAGCGGGCGGATCGACATCGAGGACGCGCTGACGTTGGAGGAGGCGACGGCCGCGTTCGAGGCCGGCGTCGCCGTCGCGAACGACGAAGCCGACTCCGGTACGGATCTGGTGGTCCTCGGCGATGTGAGCGTCGGCGGTACGACGCCGGCGTCCGTGCTGATCGCCGCGCTGTGCGGCACCGACGCGTCCGTGGTCACCGGGCGGGGTGGCCTCGCGATCGACGACCTCGCGTGGATGCGCAAGTGCGCGGCGATCCGGGACGCGCTGCGGCGGGCCCGGCCGGTGCTGGGCGACCAGTTGCAGCTGCTGGCGACGGTGGGCGGGGCCGACCTCGCCGCGATGACCGGGTTCCTGTTGCAGAGTGCCGTACGGAAGCTGCCGGTGATCCTGGACGGGGTCGTGGCCGCGGCCTGTGCGCTGGTGGGTCAGCGGGTCGCGTTCCGGGCGCCGGACTGGTGGCTGGCCGGGCAGAACAGTGGGGAGCCGGGGCAGGCGAAGGCGCTGGACCGGATGGCCCTGGAGCCGCTCCTCGACCACGGCGTAACCGTCGGCGAGGGCGCGGGCGCGCTGCTCGCACTGCCACTGGTGCAGGCCGCGGCGGCACTGGCGGCTGAACTCCCGCTCAAGCGGGATGAGTTGGCGGGGCCGGAGGGGTTGGCGGAGCCGGAGGAGTCGGCGAAGCCGGAGGAGTCGGCGGAACCGGAGGAGTCGGCGGAACCGGAGGGGTTGGCGGAACCGGAGAAGTCGGCGGAACCGGAGAAGTCGGCGAAGCCGGAGGGGTTGGCGGAACCGGAGAAGTCGGCGGAACCGGCGGGGTCGGCGGGGTCGGCGGAGCCTGAGAAGTTGGCGGAGCCCGAGGAGTCGGCGGAGCCCGAGGGGTCGGCGGAGCCCGAGGAGTCGGCGGAGCCGGAGAAGTCGGCGGAGCCCGAGGAGCCGGTGGAGCCGGAGAAGTCGGTGGAGCCGGAGAAGTCGGTGGAGCCTTCCTCTTCCGTGGCGGCCGTTGCGGCTGCGGAGCCCGTGGCTGCCGCGGAGCCGCCCGTCTCTGCTGCGGAGCCGGAGAGCGCCGCCCGGCCGGAGCGGGCCGCAGAGCCGGAGAGTGCCGCGAGGTCGGAACAGGCTGCGCGGCCGGAGGCGGCTGTCGGCCCGGAGAGGGCCGCAGGCCAGGAACCAGCCGCAGACCCGGAGAAGACCGAGGACCCGGTCAAGCCCGAGGCGCCGGCCGATGCGGAGACGCTGGCCGACGCTCAGAAGCCTGCCGACGCGGGCACGCCGATCGACGTGGAGACGCCGGTCGGCATCGGGACATCAGTCGACGCGCAGAAGCCTGCCGACATCAACGAGTCCGCCGAAGCCGAGAAGCCCGCCGACGTCGAGAAGCCGGCCGGTGTGGAAAAGCCGGCCGGTGCGGAGAAGCCCGCCGGTGTGGAGAAGTCCGCCGGTCCGGAGAAGTCCGAGGCGTGACCCGGGTGTGATCGTTGCGGCGGCGGATAAGAACCGTTCGCCGCAACAACGCCCATATGATCCTCCTTCATGGGAGATGTCCGGGTCGGGCCCGTTCAGGAACGTCATAGCTCAGGCGCCTCGCGGCGGGCCGCGGCCTTCGCCGTCTGGTATCTGCGGGCCGTCGCGTTCATCAACTTCCTCAGCGCGGCGTGGGTTTCGCTGGGGCAGGACGTACGACGGCACAACCAGGAGAACTTCTTCACGCCGTACCTGCTGACGGCCGGTTTCGCGTCCGGGGTGTTCACGGCGTTCCTCGCGATCACCATGCGGCGCCGCAAACGGGCCGCGTGGATTCTGAACCTGGTGGTCAGCGGGCTGTTTCTGCTGCTGTTCGGGTTCGCCATGTCGTTCCAGGAGATCCGCCAGTACGCGCAGAACTGGGTCTCCCTGGGGCTGACCGCCGCGTTCGTCGCCGCGCTGGTGGTGGGGCGACGGGAGTTCTACGCGAAGGGCGACCGGTCCAACCCCCGGCTGGCCGCCGTCGTCGCCGTCGGCGGCACGCTGGCCGCCTCGCTGCTTGCCGGACTGCTGGTGACGGTCACCAACCAGGCGCACGACGCGTCCCGTTCGACGTTCGTGGAGCGCTGGCACTACGGCGCGTTCCGGCTGGTGTCCATCGCCGCCCCGGAGAACCGCTTCCCCGGCATCTGGACCCCGAACTGGGTCAACGTCGCCATCAACGTCCTCAGCACGGTCCTGGTCCTCGCGGTCTTCTACGCCGCGTTCCGCTCCCGGCGTGCCGTCGATCCGCTCACCGAGGACGACGAGAAGAAGCTGCGGGCGCTGCTGGAGCGGCAGGGCGAGCGGGACTCGCTCGGGTACTTCGCGCTGCGCCGGGAGAAGAGCGTGGTGTGGTCGCCGACCGGCAAGGCGGCCGTCGCGTACCGGGTCGTGGGCGGGGTGTCGCTGGCCTCCGGCGACCCGATCGGCGACCCGGAGGCGTGGCCCGGCGCGATCGAGCCCTGGCTGGCGGAAGCCCGCGTTCACGGATGGATTCCGGCCGTCATGGGCGCGAGCGAGGAGGCGGGCACCGTCTACGCGCGGCACGGGCTCGACGCCCTCGAACTCGGGGACGAAGCCCTCGTCGAGGTCGCCGACTTCACGCTGGAGGGGCGTGCCATGCGGACCGTACGGCAGGCCTACAACCGGGTAAAACGCGCCGGGTACACCGTGCGGATCCGGCGGCACGAGGACATTCCGGTGGACGAGATGGCGTATCTGCTGAAGCGCGCCGACGACTGGCGCGACGGGGCCACCGAGCGCGGGTTCAGCATGGCGCTGGGGCGGCTCGGGGATCCGGACGACGGGCGGTGCGTGATGCTCGAATGCACCGACGGGGAGGGTGAGTTGAGGGCGGTGCTGTCCTTCGTGCCGTGGGGTCCGCACGGGCTGTCCCTCGACCTGATGCGGCGCGACCGCGACTCCGACAACGGGCTGATGGAGTTCATGGTGATCGAACTCCTCCGCCGTGCCCAGGAAATCGGAATCACCCAGGTTTCGCTCAACTTCGCCATGTTCCGTTCGGTCTTCGAAAGGGGGGCGCGAATCGGCGCCGGGCCGGTGCTGCGGCTGTGGAGGTCACTCCTCAGCTTCTTCTCCCGGTGGTGGCAGATCGAGTCGCTGTACCGCGCCAACGCCAAGTACCGGCCCATCTGGGAACCCCGGTTCCTGCTCTTCGAGAAGAGCGCGGACCTGTTGCGCATCGGCCTCGCGGCGGCGCGCGCGGAGGGGTTCCTGGAGGCGCCGGGACTGCCGAAGTGGCTGCACCGCAAGCACCTGGAGACGCACAGATGAACCGCCTCGCCCGCTGGGCCCGCGCCGAATGGGGACTGCTCTACGTCACCGTGCGCGAGCCGCTGCTGAAGCGGCGTTGGCGGGCGATCCCGATGACGATCGGGGCGGTGGCTCTCACTGCGGCACTTCAATTCGTGCAGAACCAGTCGTGGGGCTATCAGTTCGTGCAGGACACGGGCGCGGTGCGGGCCGAGGACCCGCTGTGGCTGGCCCTCCTCCGTACCCCGCTCTCGCTCTTCGTCCCGGCGCTCGACCTCCCCGTGTGGGGCGCGCTGGCCCAGATCCTCTTCGTGTTCGGCGTCGCGGAGATCTGCATCGGCCGCTGGCGCACGCTCGTCATCGCCTACGCCGCGACACTCGCCGGGACCTTGTACGCGCGCCTCGGCATCTGGCTCGGGTTCGACAACCCGTTCGGGCTGCCCAGCTCGGACAGGTGGGTCGTCGACACGGGCCCCTCGGCGGCGGTGGTCGGCCTCGCGGTGTTCGTGGCGTGGCGCTACGGCGCGTATGCGACGGCGCTGGCGGTGACCGGGGCGATGGCGATCGAGGTGATGCTGAAGGGGAACCTCGCCGGGAAGGAGCATCTGGCGGCGATCATCGCGGTGGGGGTGCTGTGTCTGGTGTCGGCGGTACGGCATCGGAGGCGAGGGATCAGGTAGACGGGGGCAGGTGGCGAGGGGGCAGGTAGGCGTGGCCTGGTGTGTCTACCGGCGGCCCGGCTCCCTCGTCACGGGCGCCCCGGAATCCGTACCGGCTCCGGATCCGGTTTCCCCCCGATCCAGTCCTGGAAGGCCCGGCTCGGGCCCGCCCAGCGGCGGTCGTGGTGGTAGGCGCGGAGGGTGGAGCGGGCTCGGGCCCGATGGCGGCGCTTGCGGTAGAAGCGCTTGGCCCAGGGGGAACCCGGGCGGGCCAGGCGGATCGCCCCGACGACGGCGACCAGCGGAACCAGGACCCCGAAGACCGCCGTGCGGGCCTTGCCCTTGCTCAGGGCGATGAGGGAGAAGACGAAGTTCACGGCGACGCTCACGATCACGCCGGCGCGGTCGTGGAGTTCGGAGGCGGTGAGGTCGTTGACGCCGAAGGGTGAGAAGCCGGCGAGGACGAAGCCGACCAGGGCCGCCGTCAGCACCACCGCCTCCACGCTCTTGCGGCCCGCCTCGGTCCAGTACACGTCGTCGAGGTAGAGGATCAGCGCGAACTCGTCCAGCACCAGGCCCGCGCCGATGCCGAAGACGATCGCGAAGAGCGCCGATCCGACGCCGTAGCGCGTGCTGGCCACGGCTCCGAAGCCGCCGAGCACGGTGAGTACGACCCCCGGGACGACGTGGTGGATGTGCACGTCACCGGCCTTGATGTTGCCGAAGGGGCCCTTGCCCGCGCGGATCAGGCGGGTGATGACCCGGGTGATGACGAACGTCAGGACGAAGGCGGTGAGCGCGAGGAGCAGGGGTAGTTTGCCCGGCTCGACGATGTTGCGGTGCAGCCAATGTCCCATATGGGCACTTTAGCCACGGCCGCCGGGGGCGCCCTCCTGACCGCCGGGTAATCTGCGCCGGTGTCCAAGACCTCGTCCCTCGACGGCCTCCGTTTCGCGTTCGGCACGCTGACTGTTCTCCCGGTCAGGGTGACTCGCTGGGACCGGGAGGCCGCGCGCCGCGGAATGATGGCGGCTCCGGCCGTCGGGGTGATCGTCGGTGGGTGTGCGGCGGGGCTGGGGTTGTCGCTCCTGTTTCTTGGCGCGGGCCCGCTGCTCGCCGCCGTCGGCACCGTCGCCGTGCCCGCTGTTCTCACCCGGGGTCTGCATCTGGATGGGCTTGCGGACACTGCCGACGGGCTTGGCAGCGGGAAGCCTGCGGAGGACGCGCTGCGGATCATGAAGCAGTCGGACATCGGGCCGTTCGGGGTGCTCACTCTCGTTTTCGTGCTGCTGGCGCAGGTGGCCGCGCTGGCTCAGCTCTACGGCGACTCGTGGGGCCGGGGTGCCGC
Source organism: Streptomyces xylophagus (assembly GCF_000716435.1). Classification (GTDB taxonomy): domain Bacteria; phylum Actinomycetota; class Actinomycetes; order Streptomycetales; family Streptomycetaceae; genus Streptomyces; species Streptomyces xylophagus. The sequence continues at coordinate 134,431 of NZ_JNWO01000022.1, read as the reverse complement.
CGCGGCGATCGTTTCCGGGATCGTGGGCCGGCTGGCGCTGACGTGGGGGGCGCGGGCGGGGGTGCCTGCGGCTCGGCCGGAGGGGTTGGGGGCGGCGGTTGCGGGGGTTGTGCCGGTGGGAGGTGCGGTTGCCGTGACCTTGTCCAACCTGGTGATCTCTGCGGCGCTCGGGCCTTTCTTCGGGGGGCAGGGCAGGGTGCGGGCGGTTGTTGCCGTTGTCGTGGCGCTGGTTGTCGCCGAGCTTCTGCTGCGGCACTGTCGGCGGCGGTTTGGTGGGGTTACCGGGGACGTGTTCGGGGGGCTGGCGGAGACTGCGGCTACGGCTGTGCTTGTGGTGCTTTCGGTGGGTGGGTGAGTGCGGGTGCGTGGGGGCTGGGCGCGCAGTTCCCCGCGCCCCTAGGTTGGCTGCCCCCGGGCATGTTCATTGGGGCCCGGCGTGTTCAGCAGGAACGGCGCCATGCGCCCAGGTCGTACTTCTTCTGTAGTGAACTCAGCTTCAGGTGGCGGGAGTTCGCGCAGAATTTGGTGGTCGGGAGTTCGTACTCGACGTGGAAGACCGCCTTGTTGGCCTTGATGAACGGGGTCAAGGAGTCGCATTCGCCGTACTGGGCGCACTGTTCGTTGACCGCGAAGTCGAAGTCGGTTACCAGGGCGGGGATTTGGGCGAGGTCGTTCTTCAGGCCGACTGCCATTCCCCGGGCGTGGGCCAGCTTGGCGATGAGGCGGTTGTAGCGGAGTTGGTCGGCTGCCTTGAGGGGGAAGCCGGTGTCGTTCTCGTAGCCGTCCATGTTGTCGGGCTCCACCGCGTCGAAGCCCTTCTTGCGGCACATGTCGAGGCGGGCTGCCATCAAGGGTTCGAGGACGTCGGTGCGGCGGATGTCGAGCCAGCGTTCGCCCTTCCAGCCGTTGCCCTTGCCCAGGACCGACTTGGGGAACTTCTTCGCGTCCGGGCGGAAGTCCTCCCAGGCGCCGGTGGAGAGGTAGCAGATGACCTTGCGGCCCTTGTCGTGCAGTGCGGTCACCGTTGCCTTGGAGTGGTCGAAGCCGTCGATGTCGTAGACCGGGACGTCGACGGAGGTGTCCAGGCGCCCGCTGAGTTGCCACTGCCAGGCCACACCCGGGCGGGGCTGCCAGCGCTTCCCGGTGTCCGGCTTGTCGTCGGGGGTGGAGGTGCAGCCCGCGAGGAGCAGGAGGAGCGCGACTAGCAGGGTGGGGCGTCTCATTGGACCGGCTCCAGGGTGTGGGGCAACGTACCCCACGGATGATCTCCCACGCCCGGTACCGCGCAGTGCACCGAGGCCCCTCGCGCATGGGCCTCCGCCGCGAGGTCGATGTCGGGCGGGACGCCATAGACGAGGTGGCCGAGGTGGACTCCGGGGGTGCCGCGCCAGGGTTGTGGGGGGAGTTGGCGGTACGTCGTCCAGGGGCCCTCGAAGGTGATCAGGACGTCGGCGATGCGGGCGTATGACGGGTGGGGTGTCGTGCCGTGGTTCAGGACGAGGGTGCCGCAGCCTGCGCCCCAAGCCGCGGTCGCCAGGTGTTGGTAGTGCCTGAAGTTCTCGTGTTCGGCGGTTACTTGGTCCAGGAACGCGCCGTCCGTGCCGTACCAGTCGCGGTGGCGGGTGAGATCCTGGACGACGTCCGCGTACGGGCGGCGGCCGTAGTCGGTGTCCGTGTAGCCGAGCAAACGCACGCCCGCGTCCCGTAGTTGGGCGGCGGTCTCGGCGAAGGCCGGGTCGGGGGCTTCGCCGGGGCCGCTGGCCGGGTTCAGGACCACGCCGTAGAGGCGGGGGGCCGCCGCCACGATCGCGGCCCACTCGGCGGGGCGGACGGTCGGGTGTTCGTAGTACGGGACCAGCAGTTGGCTCATCGGTGCGCCGTTGCCCTGCCCAACAGGCCGCAGACCAGGGCCGCTTGGGCCCCGGCCGCCGTGCCGTACACGTACAGGGCGATCCAGTGCGGGCTGCCCGCGTGGGTCAGGAGGGCGAGGGTCTGGGCCATGGCCGCCGTACAGCAGATCGCCGCGGCGGCGAGGACGGCGCCGAAGGACTGCAGGAGCAGGGCCGTCCACAGGACCATGCCGAGGAGGAGCAGGCCGGTGAGGCTTACTCCGCTCATGGCGGGGGTGTGCGGCCACAGGATGGTGGCGAGGAGGGTGAGGGCGAGGAGGGCTGCCAGGTAGGCGGTCAGGCACAGGGTGAGGGTTTGGCCTGTTGTGCGCCAGAAGGCTTTGGGGGTGCGGCTGTTGCGTAGGCCGGTGAGGCTGCCGCTGCGGAAGCGGTACAGGAGCCACTCGGCGGGGCCCATGCTCAGGGTGAGGGCGACTGCGGCGACGGCGCTGCCGCGCAGGGCGGCGTTGAGGACGAGGGCGCCGCTGCTCAGGCCGAACAGGGCGTAGGGGAGGCTGGCGGTGAGTCGGGGGGCCATTGTTGTTCGTTGTCTGCGGGCCGGTGGGGGCTGGTCGCGCAGTTCCCCGCGCCCCTTGAAGGCAATGCTGTTGGGCTGTACTTCGAGCAGGGCCAGTGTCGTTACCGCCAGTAGGGAGCCCAGCAGCAGGAGCAGTCTCGCGGCGTCCGGGATCGGGTGGAGCATGGCGAATACCGCGCCCGCCGTCATCGGCAACAGGGTTGCCAGTAGGGCTCGTTCGCGGCCCATGACCAGGAGGACCGTGGCCGCGCCCAGGTACACCGACTGGCCTGCGGCGAAGGTCGCGGTGGTCGGGTGGGTGGTGCCTGCCGCCGCCAGGGCCACCAGGGCGCCGAGGAGCATGCCCAGTGGTGCTCCGACCAGGAGGCTGTGGCGGGCTGCCGGGCTGTCGCCCAGGCCGAGCCAGGAGTAGGCCCGGTGGGCCAGGCCCTGGTTCCAGGTCCAGCCGGCCAGGGCGCCGGACAAGAGGGGGAGGGTGCCTGCCGGGAGGCCGAAGGACTCGGGGTGGCCGGCGAGGAGGGGTGCGCCGAGGACGTAGCCGAAGCCGGGGAGGGCGAAGACCACGCCTCGCAGCAGGCAGCCGAGCAGGCCGATCTGCCAGGGGTCGTGGGCGGGGCCTTCGGGTTCCGGGAAGCGGCGGGCGACTCGGTCGTACAACTCCTCCGCCAGGGCGAAGGAGTTCTTGACGCCGTACCGCTCGCGTATCTGGTCGTCCGACATGCCGTCGGACTCCAGGAGCGCGGCGATCTCGTCGGGGTGCACCGCCGCGCCGACGAACTCGTCGAGGCGCTCGGCGAGTTCGTCGATGGGGTCGGGTTCGGCCCAGCTCGGTGCGGGGCGTTGCTTGGGGACGCCGGGGAGGGTGTCCGAACTCGCCCCGGGTGGCAGCCAGATGGAACCGGTCACCAGTCGGTTCCGTCCGTCGCGACCGCCTTGTACCACGGATCGCGGAGTTCGGCGGTCCAGTCGGCGACGGTCTCGACCGTGGGCTCGTAGACCTCGGGGCGGCCCGCGAGCTCTTGGTAAATAGTCCGGAAATTGTCCACGGAGCGACGCAACGTGAACCGCTCGATAACCCTCTGGCGGGACAACTCGCCCAATTTCAGGCGGCGTTCGTCGTCGCGGAGGAGGGTGAGGGCGGCGGCGGCCATCTTCTCCGGTTCACGCGGCGGGACCACGAGGCCGGTGTCGCCGACGGCCTCGCTGACTCCGCCGACGTCGGTCGAGACGGTCGTACGGCCGCAGGACATGGCCTCGATGATGGAGAACGGGAAGCCTTCGGAGATGGAGGAGAGCATGACTACGTGACCTGCCGCGTAGGCCCGCCACACCTCGCTGATGCGGCCCTCGAAGGTCACGCCGTCGGTGACGCCCAACTCGGCGGCCAGCTTCTCCAGGCGGGTGCGGTAGGCCTCTCCGCCGGGCGGAACCGGGCCGAACAACCGCAGCCTGGTCTCGGGGAGTTCGGCCCGTACGGACGCATACGCGCGTAGAAGTGTTTCAAGATCCTTGATGGGGTCGACGCGGCCGCACCAGGAGAGGGTGGGGATCTCCGGTTCGGGGCCCGCGTGCGGGAAGGCGGCCGGGTCGACGCCGTTGTAGACCGTGCGGATGCTGTCGGCGTCGGCGCCGCCGCGCTCCTCCCAGCGGCGGTTGTACTGGTTGCACGGGGTGATCAGGTCGGCGGCCTTGTAGCCGTGCGAGTTCAGTTCGCGGTAGAAGCCGAGCATGAACGCCTTCACGGGCCAGCGCTGGCCGTCGCGGCGGTAGCCGAGGTAGCGCTCGCGCAGGTAGATGCCGTGCTCGGTGAGGAGGAAGGGCACGCCGTCGAAGTGATGGGCGGCCAGCGCGGGCAGGGTCGCCAGGCCGCTGCTGACGGCGTGCGCGACGCAGTCCTCGGGGATGCGGACCCCGAGGGGGCGAAGTGCGTGCTCCAGCAGGTCCGTTGCAGTCAGCGCGTCGTGAACTGTGGGGCGGGCGGCGGCCGTTGCCAGGTGCGGCATCGTCCAGATCCACATCAGCGAGCGCAGTGCCGTCTCGGTGCGCAGGGCCGCCGACAGGCGTCCGTCGCGGGCCAGTTGGGCCAGGTCGTACAGGCTCTCGCCGAAGTCGCAGTGGGCCTCGGGGTCGAGGAAGGAGAGCAGGAACCGCTCGTAGGAGTCGACGAAGCGGCGGCGGGCGGCGCCGTACAGGCCGTGCCTGCGGCGGCCGGGGCGCGGGCCCCAGGTCGGCACGGAGGTGTGCAGGTAGGCGTTGGGCGGCAGCTCCCAGGTCACGGGTTCGCGACCGCTGCCGGTGAGGGACAGGATGTGGAAGTCCACCTCCGGCATGCCCTTGACGAGTTGGTCGCACCAGGTGCTGACCCCGCCGTGGACGTGCGGATACGTGCCTTCGGTGAGCATGGTGACATGACGGCCTGTACGCATGGCTGTGCCACTTCCCCCCAGTTGGCGGATGGTGTGGGGGGAACTGCGGACCGGACCCCGACCGCGGGCTCGTCGTGGCTGGTCGCGCAGTTCCCCGCGCCCCTTCAGGGCGTTGTCCTACGGGAGATTGAGCGTGAGAGCGGTCTGCGTAAGCTCCGGCGTGGTCCAGGCCGAGCGCTCTCCCGCGTACGGCGTCCCGAACGCGGCGGTGCCGAGCGGCAGTTGCTGGGTGGTCCCTTCGGGTGCGGTCAACGGGATCTGAATCCCTGTGGGGGCGTTGACGGTGACGGTGGTGCCGACGCGGTACGCCTCGACGGTGCCGTTCGTGACGGCGGTCTGCCAGGCGGTGCGGTTCTGCAGTTCGGTGCCGATCGCGCTCTCCCGCAGGTTCTCCAGCGGGGTGTTGTCGGCGAACAGCGCCTGGTAGTCGGCGAGCACCTTGTCCAGGACCGGGTAGAGGACGCGGTCCTCGGCCAGGTTGGACTGGTGCGCGTAGTGCGGGAGCGGGTCGTTGCTGATGGCGTGGCCGAGGTCGGTGGCCGCCTCCTGCGGGACGATGTAGTCGTCGTAGCCGGTGGCGGTGTCCAACGGGGCGGACAGGCAGGTGGAGTTGGGGTTGTTCTCGCAGACGCCGCTGCCGCCGTCGGCCGTGGAGGTGTAGATCCAGTTGTACTCGTCGGCCATCTCGGCCTTGGTGCCCGCGTTGTAGTACACGTTCATCGGGTAGCGCGGCACGGTGAGGGCGTCGCCGACGGCCCGCTGGTCGGTCTCGCGGGAGTGGTCGGAGCCGGTCCACCTGATGCCGTTGTCGGCGAGGGCGCCGGCCAGGTTCGGGTTGTCGTTGGGCTGCTGCGGAAGCGTCTTGAGGCCCGAGTGCTCGCCGGTGACCAGCTCGTCCCGTTCGACCGGAAGGCCGTTCGCCACAGCCCAGTTGTAGTTGTTGGCGATCTCCGCCGAGATGTCGGCCCGGCTCAGGTACTGGGTCGTGCCGTCCGCGTTCTTCGCGCAGGTCCAGGGCACGGTCGTCAAGTCCTGGACGCAGCCGAGGAATTCGTGGGTGTACGTGTGGTTGATCCAGCGGAAGTCGGCCTTGTCGGCGAGGAGTTGGTCGGTGAGGGCGTCCGTGCCGCCGTTCTCGCTCTTCCAGTCCTCGCCCAGGCCCGCGTTGAAGGCCAGGTCGAGGGTGAAGCCGTGGTCCTGCTCCCACTGGGCCGCGTACACCGCGTCGGCCGCGGTCATCCGGATCGGCACGGTCTCCGAGCCGTCGCCCGACGTGCAGTCGTAGTCGCCGGGCGTGCAGTTGAGGGTGGTGTCCCAGCGGTCGTCGGGTGCGAAGACGTCGTCGACATGCACCGAGAAGTAGTTGCGCGCCTGTCCCAGGTGCACGCCCTGAGTGAGCCATTCGACGATGCCGCGCGCCAACACCCGGAACTGCTCCTGGTATTGGTTGTAGGCGAAGGTCAGCACCAGTTCGCGGCGCCCGTCGTGCGCGTACTCGCCGACCAGGCTGCCGCGCCCGGTACCGCCGGGCACGGCGGTGTCGACGTAGCTGGTGAAGCCGGTCCGGGGTGTGGCCACGAAGCCGTAACTCTCCTGCACGGACGAGGAGTTGTCCTCGAATGTGAGCGGCCCGTCGAGATAGCCGAAGTAACCCGCCCTGCCGTCGGTCGTGACATCCGCCTCATGTCCGTCGAGTGCCCCGGAGTAGGCGGCGTAGTCGAGACCGACCTCCGGGTGCGCCCAGGTGTAGGCGTCGACCTGCGGGATGCCGTACGTCGTCTCGTAGGCGTCCAGCGCGGTCTGTTCCGCCGAACCCGTCCCGAACGGCGCCTCGTTGGGCAGGACGACGCCCTGGTACTTGGCGCGGGGCGTGCCGTCGACCGTGTCACTGAGGAAGGCCGCGTCGATCGTGGGGCGGCCGGAGTCGTTCAGATTCACAGTCGTGTACGGAATGCCCTCGCTCTTCAGCTGGGCGGCGACGGCCTCGACGGGACTGTCGCCGTTGTCCACCACCAGCACCCTGAGATCGATGCGAGGCTCGTCGGCGGCCGATGCGCCGGGCGCCTCCAGACCCAGCACCAACAGTCCTGCGGCCGCCAGGACGGCGGCCCCGGTTCTCCATCCGTGCGTTCTGTGCGCCATGTCGTCCCTCCCCCAAGCGATCCTCCCTGTGGTCGACTCGCGGAGGATCGATGGAAATCATGCAAATCGATGAGCATGTCGCCCACATGAACCTCACGAGTGTGGCGCAGGACATCGAGGGTGAGGATCGAGAAGTGGCCACGCCGTCACGCTGAGTGAACCCCCGCGGGAATGAGCCACCGCGCACACGCGCGTAGGCTCGTCCTGGGCCTTCGCCAGCCCCCCATGCCTACCGCCGCCGCAGGTCGGAAATAGGGTCGGCTGTCGGGCCCGGTCGACCCACCCCGCTCGACCACCGCAACTTCACATCGGAAGCGAGAATTCACCACTGTGACTGCTCTCACTCTCAGCACCGCCGCGGCGCCCGGCCTGCGGGCCGACGCGATCGTGATCGGTGTCGGCAAGGGCGGCAAGGGCCCGGTCGTCGCACCGGGCGCCGACGCCGTGGACAAGGCGTACGACGGCAGGCTCGCCGGCATCCTGGAGACCCTGGGCGCCTCCGGTGCCGAGGGCGAGATCACGAAGCTGCCCGCCCCGGCCGGCTTCAAGGCACCCCTCGTTCTCGCGGTGGGCCTCGGCACGGAGCCCGCGGACGACGAGGCCTACGGCGCCGAGGCGCTGCGCCGGGCCGCCGGCGTCGCCGCCCGCGCCCTCACCGGCGCCAAGAAGGCCGCCTTCGCGCTCCCCCTCACCGACGCCGCCGACGCCGGCGCGATCGCCGAGGGCGCGCTGCTCGGCGCGTACTCCTTCGACGCGTACAAGGACAACGGCAAGGACGCGAAGAGCGGCGGCAAGGGCCCGCTCGGCGAGGTCGCCCTGCTCGGTGGCAAGCCGCGCGACAAGGAGTACAAGGCGGCCGTAGAGCGCGCGTTGGCGGTCACCGAGGAGCTGAACCGCGCCCGCGACCTGATCAACACCCCGCCGAACGACCTCGACCCCGAGGCCTTCGCCGCCGTCGCGCAGACCGCGGCCAAGGAGCACGGCATCAAGGTCGAGGTGCTCGACGAGAAGGCCCTGGAGAAGGGCGGCTACGGCGGCATCCTCGGCGTCGGCGCCGGTTCCGCGGCCGGTCCGCGCCTGGTGAAGCTGTCGTACACGCACGCCGAAGCCACCAAGCACCTCGCGTTCGTCGGCAAGGGCATCACGTACGACTCGGGCGGCATCTCGCTCAAGCCGGCCGGGCACAACGAGACGATGAAGTGCGACATGAGCGGTGCGGCCGCCGTGTTCGCGGCCGTCGTCGCCGCCGCGCGTCTGGGCCTCGCGGTCAACGTGACCGGCTGGCTCGCGCTCGCCGAGAACATGCCGTCCGGCTCCGCGACCCGGCCCGGTGACGTGCTGCGCATGTACAGCGGCAAGACCGTCGAGGTCCTCAACACGGACGCGGAGGGCCGGCTGGTGCTCGCGGACGCGCTGTGGGCGGCGTCGGCGGAGAAGCCGGACGCGATCGTGGACGTGGCGACGCTGACGGGGGCGATGGTTCTGGCTCTGGGGAGCCGCACGTTCGGCGTGATGGCCAACGATGATGCCTTCCGTGCGGCGATCGTGGACGCGGCCGAGGAGGTCGGGGAGCCGTCGTGGCCGATGCCGTTGCCGGAGCATCTGCGTAAGGGGATGGACTCCCCCACCGCCGACATCGCGAACATGGGTGAGCGGATGGGCGGTGGGCTCGTCGCCGGGCTGTTCCTGCGGGAGTTCGTGGGCGAGGGGATCACCTGGGCCCACGTCGACATCGCTGGGCCGGCGTTCAACGAGGGCGGGCCGTTCGGCTACACCCCCAAGGGTGGGACGGGGTCTGCTGTGCGTACGTTGGTGCGGCTGGCGGAGCTGACTGCTGCGGGTGACCTGGGCTGACGTTCGCCTAATAGCTCGATGCCTGAGGGGCGTGGGCGGCTGCGGGCCGGTTGTGGCTGGTCGCGCAGTTCCCCGCGCCCCTAGGCCCCTAGGGGGTCACACCCAGGGCTGCGGCGACTGCGGGTCCGGTCGCGCCCCGCAGCGGAGCTGCATATCGATACAGCCCCGCGCCTCTGGGGGGTCGCGCCCAGGTGTCTCAACAATTCACCGTCTCTCATGTGAGCGTGTGGCGTCTCACACCCAGGCCCGGCGTCTCGTTGGGCCTCGACAAGTGCGAAGATGGGCTCGGCAGGACAGGGCCCCCACCACAGGGCCGGAGAAAGAGCGGCCGGACACCAGCCGCCGCGCGGTCACTGACGACCGGCGTACGGCGCACATGCATGGAGGACGTGACGTGGCGAACGACGCCAGCACCGTTTTCGACCTAGTGATCCTCGGCGGTGGCAGTGGCGGTTACGCCGCGGCGCTGCGCGGGGCCCAGCTGGGACTGGACGTCGCCCTGATCGAGAAGGACAAGGTCGGCGGCACCTGCCTGCACCGGGGATGCATCCCCACCAAGGCTCTGCTCCACGCGGGCGAGATCGCCGACCAGGCCCGCGAGAGCGAGCAGTTCGGCGTCAAGGCCACCTTCGAGGGCATCGACGTACCGGCCGTCCACAAGTACAAGGACGGCGTCATCTCGGGCCTCTACAAGGGCCTGCAGGGTCTGATCGCATCCCGCAAGGTGCACTACATCGAGGGTGAGGGCAAGCTCACCTCCCCCACCTCCGTCGACGTCAACGGCCAGCGCATCCAGGGCCGCCACGTCCTGCTGGCGACCGGCTCCGTGCCGAAGTCGCTGCCGGGCCTGGAGATCGACGGCAACCGGATCATCTCCTCGGACCACGCCCTCGTCCTGGACCGCGTGCCGCAGTCTGCGATCATCCTGGGCGGCGGTGTCATCGGCGTGGAGTTCGCCTCCGCGTGGAAGTCCTTCGGCGCCGACGTGACGATCGTCGAGGGCCTGAAGCACCTCGCTCCCCTTGAGGACGAGAACTCCTCCAAGCTTCTTGAGCGCGCGTTCCGCAAGCGCGGCATCAAGTTCAACCTGGGCACCTTCTTCTCGAAGGCCGAGTACACCGAGTCCGGTGTCAAGGTCACCCTCGCCGACGGCAAGGAGTTCGAGGCCGAGCTGCTGCTCGTCGCCGTCGGCCGCGGGCCCGTCTCCGCCGGTCTCGGCTACGAGGAGCAGGGCGTCGCCATGGACCGCGGCTACGTCCTGGTCGACGAGTACATGCGGACGAACGTCCCGACCATCTCCGCCGTCGGTGACCTGGTCCCGACCCTCCAGCTCGCGCACGTCGGCTTCGCCGAGGGCATCCTGGTGGCGGAGCGTCTGGCCGGTCTGAAGACCGTTCCGATCGACTACGACGGTGTCCCCAGGGTGACGTACTGCCACCCCGAGGTCGCCTCCGTGGGCATCACCGAGGCCAAGGCCAAGGAGATCTACGGCGCGGACAAGGTCGTCGCTCTGAAGTACAACCTCGCGGGCAACGGCAAGAGCAAGATCCTCAACACCTCGGGCGAGATCAAGCTCGTCCAGGTGAAGGACGGTGCCGTGGTCGGCGTCCACATGGTCGGCGACCGCATGGGCGAGCAGGTCGGCGAAGCCCAGCTGATCTACAACTGGGAGGCGCTGCCCGCCGAGGTCGCCCAGCTGATCCACGCCCACCCGACGCAGAACGAGGCGCTCGGCGAGGCCCACCTGGCACTGGCGGGCAAGCCTCTCCACTCCCACGACTGACCCCCTCGGTCGGACGACGACACAGACTTCCGCAATTCGTAAGGAGCAACCGAAACCATGGCGGTTTCCGTAACCCTTCCGGCGCTCGGTGAAAGCGTCACCGAGGGCACTGTCACCCGCTGGCTGAAGGCCGAGGGCGAGCGAGTAGAGGCCGACGAGCCGCTGCTCGAGGTGTCGACCGACAAGGTCGACACCGAGATCCCCTCGCCCGTCGCCGGTGTGCTGGCCTCCATCAAGGTGGCCGAGGACGAGACCGTCGAGGTCGGCGCCGAGCTGGCCGTGATCGACGACGGCACCGGCGCTCCCGCCGCTGCCCCGGCCCCGGCCGCCGAGCCCGTGGCGGCTCCGGCCCCCGTGGCTGCTCCGGCTCCGGTCGCCGAGGCCCCCGCGGCTCCGGCGCCCGCCCCGGCCGCACCCGCCCCCGCTGCCGCCGCTCCGGCCGCCGGCGCCTCCGGTACCGACGTGGTCCTGCCCGCACTGGGCGAGTCCGTCACCGAGGGCACCGTCACCCGCTGGCTGAAGGCGGTCGGCGAAGAGGTCGCCGAGGACGAGCCCCTCCTCGAGGTCTCCACCGACAAGGTCGACACCGAGATCCCCTCGCCGGTCGCCGGCGTCCTGCTGGAGATCCTGGTCGGCGAGGACGAGACCGCCGAGGTCGGCGCCAAGCTCGCCGTCGTCGGCGCCCCGGGTGCCGCTCCGGCGGCTGCCCCGGCTCCGGCCGCTCCGGCCCCCGCGCCGGTCGCAGCCGCGCCGGTGGCCCCCGCGGCTCCGGTCGCGCCGCCCGCCCCCGTCGCCCCGCCGGCTCCGGCGCCCGCCCCGGTCGCCGCGGCTCCGGTCGCCCCGGCTCCCGCGCCGGTCGCTGCTCCGGCTCCGGTGGCCCCGGCCGCTCCGGCGCCCGCCGCCGCGCAGGCCACGGACGACGGCGCCTACGTGACCCCGCTGGTGCGCAAGCTCGCCGCCGAGAACGGCGTCGACCTGTCCACCGTCAAGGGCACCGGCGTCGGCGGCCGTATCCGCAAGCAGGACGTCCTCGCCGCCGCCGAGGCCGCGAAGGCCGCCGCAGCTGCTCCGGCTCCCGTAGCCGCCGCCGCTCCGGCCGCCGTGACTGCCAAGAAGACCCCGACCCTGGAGGCCTCTCCCCTCCGCGGCCAGACCGTCAAGATGCCCCGCATCCGCAAGGTCATCGGCGACAACATGGTCAAGGCGCTGCACGAGCAGGCGCAGCTGTCCTCGGTCGTCGAGGTCGACGTCACGCGGCTCATGCGGCTCCGCGCCCAGGCCAAGGACTCCTTCGCCGCGCGCGAGGGCGTCAAGCTCTCCCCGATGCCGTTCTACGTGAAGGCGGCGGCCCAGGCACTGAAGGCCCACCCGGCCATCAACGCCCGGATCAACGTCGAAGAGGGCACGATCACCTACTTCGACACCGAGAGCGTCGGTATCGCGGTGGACTCCGAGAAGGGCCTGATGACCCCGGTCATCAAGCACGCGGGCGACCTGAACATCGCCGGTATCGCCAAGGCCACCGCCGAGCTCGCGGGCAAGGTCCGGGCGAACAAGATCACCCCGGACGAGCTGTCCGGCGCGACCTTCACCATCTCCAACACCGGTTCGCGCGGCGCGCTCTTCGACACGATCATCGTGCCGCCGAACCAGGTCGCGATCCTCGGCATCGGCGCCACGGTCAAGCGCCCGGCCGTCATCGAGACGGAGGAGGGCACGGTCATCGGCGTCCGCGACATGACGTACCTGACCCTCTCCTACGACCACCGCCTGGTGGACGGCGCCGACGCGGCCCGTTACCTGACGGCCGTCAAGGCGATCCTGGAGGCGGGCGAGTTCGAGGTCGAGCTCGGCCTGTAAGGCACCCGGTCCGTTTGTACGGCGCCCCCGTCCGGAGCTCTCCGGGCGGGGGCGCCGCGCGTTTCCTACAACGTCCGGTCGCTCCACAGCACCAGCGTCTCCACCCACACGTTCGGGATGTACAGCTTCGGCGCGGGCGTCAGATGCCGGGTGCGGTACGCGCGCAGCACGTCGTACGTCGCGTCCAGGCAGTCCCGTGAGGTGAGCTTCCCGGTCCTCGGGTCGACGCCGACGAGGAAGCCGCGCCGCTCGACCTGCCGGACCATGTCCTGGGCGGTGCCCACGTCACTCGTCGACGAACCGGTGCAGCGGTAGCGGCTGTAGGGGTGGGTCGAGTGGCCCGGGTAGTGCGCATCCCGGGACATGTCGCTCAGCATCCGGGCGTACGATCCCGTCGTGTGCCAGGCGCCGATGTCGCCGCCGGGCGGGGTGTACAGCTTGTTGGTGGGGTTCTCGACGGCGCCGTACTCCCAGGTGTTCGTGCCGGTGATCCGGAAGCCCCAGCCGACGTGGCCGAGCTTCTGGGCGCCGTCCGGTTTCACGAAGACGCAGGCGCCGCCGCCGGCCGCCGTGCCGGACATGTTCCGCAGGGGCGTACCGGTCGTCGCCGACGCCGCGTGCGAGGGCGTCGGCCTGCACCCGGCCACCCCCAGGGTCAGCGCCGCCACGGTCACCAGTCCGAGTCCCGCGCTCCGAAGAAGTCCACTGTTCATGCCGTCCCCCGATGTGCCGAGGGGCACCTCTCGCGGCACCCCTACGGACGGCGACACCGTCCGGGGCCGGGGAGGTTCTGCCGGTGACACGGTGGTGACGGCTCCGGGCCGGGGCCGGTACGGGTCTTTACGGAGCCGGTTGCCCTGACAGCGTGTAAGTCTCGTCTCACCTGCATGAAAGCGCCCCCGTGCGCCCCTCCCGAGCGGGTGTGCGGCCTTATTGTCTAAACGTCAAACGCCCTTAAGGAGCTCTCATGACCGCGCCCGTCGTCCACTCGCTGCGCGAACAGATCCGCGAGCACATCGTGGAGGGGATCGTCAGCGGGCGCTGGAAGCCGGGCGAGCGGATCGTGGAGCGTCGGATCGCGACCGAGCTTGAGGTCAGCCAGACGCCGGTGCGGGAGGCGTTGCGCGAGCTGGAGTCGCTGCGGCTGATCGAGTCGGCACCGAACAAGGGCGTGCGGGTCCGGAATCTGACGGCGGCCGACCTGGAGGAGAGCTACCCGGTGCGGGCCGGTCTTGAGGCGATCGCGGCGGAGCTGGCGGCGGAGAAGCTGGCCCAGGACTGCTCGACGCTCGAACCGCATGTGGCCGCCCTGTACGAGGCGGACCGCGACGCGGACGGGACGGGCCAGGTGCGGCACACGGTCGGTTTCCACCGGGAGCTGGTCCGGGCGGCCGGGAACTCGGTGCTGCTGCACACCTGGGAGGGCCTCGGCATCGAGGTGTTCACGGCGCTGTCGATCCGTTGGCTGGGGACGGTGCAGCAGTCGTACGCGGAGGAGCACGAGGAGTTGGTGGCCGCGTTCCGGCGCCGGGATCCGCGGATCGCGGAGCTGGTGAAGGCGCACGTTCTGGGCTGCGCCCCGCGCCCTTGAAGCGATGGGGTTCGCAGTCGAGCGCAGCCATGCTCACCTGCGAAAACTCCCCGGAAAACGGCGAAAAACACGGCACCCGGTGCCCCCGCAAAAGGCACGCCGTGCCGACTTTCTCGTAATCAAGATATTTTGCCCGGGAACCTTTGATCGATCATCGATCAGGGAGTTACAGTCACCGACGGGCTCCCACCAGAGCCCGCCGCCCTGTCCTGCCAAAGACCAAGGGCACCCCCGAAAACACCCCTTGCCGACGAGGGCACCCCCCTTCGACTGAGGAAGGCGGCGACATGACCGACCCCTACGCCATCCAGCCGAGCGAGCTCGACCAGCTCCCGGACCGTGATCCCGAGGAGACCGCCGAATGGCAGGCCTCCCTGGACGCCGTCACGAAGGCTGCGGGCCCGCACCGTGCCGCGTACCTGATGCGCCGCACGCTGGAACGCGCGGAGGGCAACGGCGTCGCGCTGCCCAAGCTGCTCGAGACGGACTACGTCAACACCATCCCGACCGCCGCCGAGCCGGCCGCGCCCGGTGACGAGGCGCTGGAGCGCCGGATCACCGCGTGGAACCGCTGGAACGCGGCGGCGATGGTGACCCGAGGCGCGAAACACGGCGTCGGCGGCCACATCGCGACCTTCGCCTCGGCGGCCTGGCTGTACGAGACCGGCTTCAACCACTTCTTCAAGGGCAAGGAAGCGGACGGCTCCGGCGACCAGCTCTACATCCAGGGCCACGCCTCCCCCGGCATCTACGCCCGCGCCTTCCTCGACGGCCGCCTGACCGAGGCGCACCTCGACAACTTCCGCCAGGAGGCGGGCGGCAACGGCCTCCCGTCGTATCCGCACCCCCGGCGTCTGCCCTGGCTGTGGGAGTTCCCGACGGTGTCGATGGGCCTCGGCCCGCTGTCGGCGATCTACCAGGCGCGCTTCAACCGCTACCTCACCGCGCGCGGCATCAAGGACGTCTCCGAGTCGCACGTCTGGGCGTTCCTCGGCGACGGCGAGATGGACGAGCCCGAGTCGACGGCGGCCCTCGCACTGGCGAGCCGTGAGGGTCTGGACAACCTGACCTTCGTCATCAACTGCAACCTCCAGCGCCTCGACGGCCCGGTCCGCGCGAACTTCAAGATCGTGCAGGAGCTGGAGGCCCAGTTCCGGGGCGCCGGCTGGAAGGTCATCAAGTCGCTGTGGGGCAACGCCTGGGACGAGCTGTTCCAGCTCGACACCACGGGCGCGCTCGTACGACGCCTGCGCGAGGTACCGGACGCCCAGGTGCAGACGTACCAGACGCGTGGCGCCGCCTACATCCGCGAGGACTTCTTCGGCAAGGACCCGGCGCTCGTCGAGCTGGCGAAGCTGCTCAGCGACGACAAGATCCTCGAGTGTTTCCACCTCTCGCGCGGTGGTCATGAGGCGAACAAGGTCTACGCCGCGTACAAGGCGGCCGTAGAGCACAAGGGCGGCCCGACGGTCATCCTGGCGCAGACGGTCAAGGGCCACACGCTCGGCGAGGGCTTCGCGTCGAAGAACGCCAACCACCAGATGAAGAAGCTGTCGACGGACGAGTTCAAGCAGATGCGTGACCTGCTCGAACTCCCCATCAAGGACAGCGACTTCATCGACGGGGTCGTGCCCTACGGCCACCCCGGCGCCGACTCCCCCGAGGTCCGTTACCTCCAGGAGCGGCGGGCTGCGCTGGGCGGTCCGGCTCCGGCCCGTCGTACGCACGCGATCGCTCCGCTGCCCTCTGCTTCGGAGAAGGCGTTCGCGGCCTTCGACAAGGGTTCCGGCACGCAGAACGTGGCGACGACGATGGCGTTCGTCCGTCTCGTGAAGGACCTGGTCCGCGACAAGGAGACCGGTAAGCGCTGGGTGCCGATCGTGCCGGATGAGGCGCGCACGTTCGGCATGGAGAGCCTGTTCCCCTCGCTGGGGATCTACTCCCCGAAGGGCCAGACGTACGAGCCCGTCGACCGCGACCAGCTCATGTACTACAAGGAGGCCAAGAACGGCCAGATCCTCAACGAGGGGATCACCGAGGCCGGTTCGATGGCGGACTTCATCGCCGCGTCGACGTCGTACGCGACGCACGGCGAAGCGATGATCCCCTTCTACATCTTCTACTCGATGTTCGGCTGGCAGCGCACGGCCGACCAGATGTGGCAGCTCGGCGACCAGCTCGGCCGCGGCTTCCTGGTCGGTGCGACGGCGGGCCGTACGACGCTGACGGGCGAGGGTCTCCAGCACGCGGACGGTCACTCGCCGGTGATCGCGGCGACGAACCCGGCGGCGCTGTCGTACGACCCGGCGTTCGCGTACGAGGTCGCGGCGATCGTGCGCGACGGCATCCGCCGGATGTACGGCGAGGCGGCGCCGGGTGAGGACTCGAACGTCTTCTACTACCTCACCGTCTACAACGAGCCGATCCCGCAGCCCGCGAAGCCCTCCGGGTTGGGCATCGACGAGGGCATCGTCAAGGGGCTGTACCGCTTCAACACGGCGGAGTCGGCGGGGCTTTCGCCCGCTGCCAACGCGGCGCGGATTCAGTTGCTCGGTTCCGGTACGGCGATCCACTGGGCGTTGAAGGCGCAGCAGTTGCTCGCCGAGGACTGGGGTGTCGCGGCCGATGTCTGGTCGGCGACCTCCTGGACCGAGCTGCGGCGCGACGCGCTGGAGGCGGATGCGGCGCTGCTGCGTGGCGAGGAGCGGGTGCCGTACGTGCGGCAGGCGCTGCACGGGGCCGAGGGGCCGGTGCTCGCGGTCTCCGACTACATGCGGCAGGTTCCCGACCAGATCGCGCAGTGGGTCGAGCAGGACTACTCGTCGCTGGGCGCGGACGGCTTCGGTCTGTCGGACACCCGTGACGCGGCGCGGCGTTACTTCGGCGTCGACGCGGAGTCGATCGTCGTGGCGGCGTTGGCGCAGTTGGCGCGGCGCGGGGAAGTCAAGGCGACGGCGGTGAAGGAGGCGCGGGAGCGCTACGGGCTGTAGGGGTAGTTTTTTCGCCCCCGCCGCCCCTACCCGTCCCGTCCCTGGGGGCTGCCGCCCCCAGACCCCCGCTTCGGCCCCGAAAGGGCCTCGTCCTCAAACGCCGGACGGGCTGAAAAACCAAGCCCCGGCCGGCAATAACTCAGCCCCTCCGGCGTTTGAGGAGCGGGGGTCCAGGGGGCAGAGCCCCCTGGCGGGGTCGAAGGGGCGGAGCCCCTGGAGGATGGGACGGGTAGGGGCGGCGGGGGCGAGATCCCTCATCATGAAGCCATGCGCGCTGCCCGTCTCATCAAAATGGTGCTGCTGCTCCAGTCCCGCGCCACCATGACCGCCGCCGAGCTGGCCCGCGAGCTGGAGGTCTCCGAGCGGACCGTCACCCGGGACGCGCAGGCACTGTCCGAGGCGGGGGTCCCGGTGTACGCGGACCGGGGGCGGGCCGGTGGATACCGGCTCGTCGGCGGATACCGGACCCGGCTCACTGGGCTGGCCCGCAGCGAGGCCGAGGCGCTGTTCCTGAGCGGGGTACCGGGGGCGTTGCGCGAGATGGGGCTGGAGGACGCCGCGTCGGCAGCCCGGCTGAAGGTGTCCGCGGCTCTTCTCCCGTCCCTGTCGGACGCCTCGCGGGCGGCGGCGCAACGGTTCCACCTCGACGCGCCCAGCTGGTTCACGGCACCCAAGACCCCCGAGCTGCTCCCCTCCGTCGCGGACGCGGTGTGGGACGACCGCCGGGTGGTCGCGCGGTACCGGCGCGGGGACGCCGAGGTGGAGCGGGAGTTGGAACCGTACGGGCTCGTGCTGAAAGCGGGCGTCTGGTACCTGTGCGCGCGGGTCGCCGGCCGTGATTCCTTCCGGGTGTACCGGGTCGACCGGTTCACGGCGATCGATCCCGCGGGGGTCGACGAGCGCTTCCTACGGCAGGAGGACTTCGACCTTCCGGCCTTCTGGGAGGAACGGGCGGAGCAGTTCGCCCGGTCGATCCTGCGGGCCGAGGTGGTGGTACGGCTGTCACCCGACGGCGCGCGGAGACTGCCGTACGCCGTCGATCCGGCCGCGGCGAGGGAAGCGCTGGAGCTCGCGGGCGCACCGGAGGACGACGACGGCTGGGTGACGGTCACCGTCCCCGTGGAGTCCGAGGAGGTGGCCCACAGCCAGCTCGCGGGTCTTGGGCCGGACGTGGAGGTGCTCGCGCCGGAGAGTCTGCGGGCGCGGTTCGCGAGCGACACGCTACGGATGACGGCGTTGTACCGCCCATAACGATCTGCCCCGCTCCAGGTGACAATCCGCTCCACTCCACGTGCGCACCACCCGTCCAGGACCGATGCTTGTCCCGTGATGGACGAGACGGAGTTCTGGGAGCTGGTGGACGCCACCCGCGAGGCCGCCGAGGGCGACCCCGAGGAGCAGGCGGACCTGCTCGTGGACCGGCTGCTGCTGCTGGACCCGGAGCTGGTCCTGGACTTCGCCCGGCATTTCGAGGCCCGTTACAACCGCGCCTACACCTGGGACCTGTGGGGTGCCGCGTGGGTGCTGCTCGACGGGGCGAGCGACGACGCGTTCGACTTCTTCCGGTGCTGGCTGATCGGTCAGGGCCGCGAGGTGTACGAGGGTGCCGTGCACGACGCCGACTCGCTGGCCGACCTCATCGACGACTTCGACGACGAGATCGACGGCGACGGGGAGGAGTTGGGGTTCGCGGCGGACGAGGCGTACGAGCAGCTCACCGGCGCCGTAGCCCCCGACCTGGGGATTCCGCCCGCGCCCGCCGAGCCGCTCGGGGCACCGCTCGACCTGGAGAACGAGGCCGTGCTGGCGGAACGGTTCCCGAAGCTGCGGGAGAGGTTCCGGCAGGAGTGAGGGGGGTACGGCGACTGGTGCGCACCCCCGATCGAGCGGACCGACTCGATCGGACCTGATCGACCGGATCCCAGTGAGGTCACCGTGGCTCGAATCCCGTACCCGGAGCGTTCCGCCGAAGCCGTGGACGCGCTCCCCACCCAGTTGAACGCGTTCCGCATGCTGTCCCACGCCCCGGATCTGACGGGCCCCGCGATAGACCTGGGCATGGCCGTGCTCGGGTCGTCGCTGCCGGTGCGGTTGCGCGAGGTGGTGGTGATGGCGGTGGCGGCGCGTACGGACTGTGCGTACGGGGCCGTCCAACACCGCCCGATCGCGCTGGACGCGGGGGTGACGGCCGATCAGCTGGCCGCGATCGCCGAACTCCAGGCGGAGGAGGGCGAGTTCGACGAGGTCGAGTCGACGCTGCTGACCGCGACGGAGGAGTTGATGGCCCAACACACTCTCACGGACGCCACGTTGGGCGTGTTGCGCAAGCACTTCACGGACCGTCAGGTGGTCGAGGTGATCACGACGGTCGGGTACTACACGATGCTGGCCGGCCTCTTGAACGGCCTGGACGTGGACATCGATCCGGTGGGCGAGCAGTACCTGGGACTGGGCCCGGGCCGTCGCCAGAACCCGTAACGGTCCGTCAACTCACGTGTCACAGTGGCGTCTTGAAGCCACTCCGGCCGCAACTTCCGCCCGGCCGCGGCTCTCCTATGAAGCGACGACACCGCTTCCCCGGAGGGCCGCCCATGTTCCCGATCGTTCGCCCGCGCTCGATGGTTCTGCTCGGCGCGGCCATCATCGTCGTGGGGGTCACCGCGTTGGGCGGCGCCCTCCTGCTGGCCGGGCAGGAAGCCGAGGGCACGGACCTCGGCGACCCGGATCCGCAGGCCGTCAGCACGGTCTCCGTCTGCTCGGACGTGAAGGTCCACGCATGGGTCACGATGAACGTCGGGACGGTGGCCGAACCCGAGTACAAGAAGGTCGACTACGACGTCGACGCCAGCGCCCACGACCACGATCCCTTCGGCCGCACCTCGGCCAAGGGCTGCGACATGGCCGCCGGAGCCTTCGGTTCGCGCGTGGAGTTCAAGGCACCCGGCCTGAACAAGGGCCGGCCGTTCTATGTGACCGCGCCGGCCGACCGGCAGCACGTGCTGGTGCTCCGGCTCACCCAGCACGCCGACGGAACGGTCACCAGTGCACAGGAGTTGGTCGCCGCGCGCTGACGGCCACACCCCCGACCACCTGTCGACCACTGGCCGACCACTGGTCGGCTACTTGTCGAGTTCGGCGAGCCGTCGGTCGATCTCGGCCCTGACCGTCTCGCGCAACTCGTCCGGCGTGAAGCCGAGTTGGCGCAGGATCCGCGCGGCCGGGCTCTCCTCGACGCGGATCAGCCCCAGCAGCGTGTGTTCCGTACCGACCCAGTCGTGGCCGAGGTCGGCGGCGGCACGGCGGGCCTGCTCGATGGCTTCCTTGCTCTCCGGCCGGAACGCGATGTGACCGCGCAGCGCCTTCTCGCCGGCCGGTGGCAGCGCTTCCTCGATCGCGTCGCGGACGCGCTGCTCGGACCCGGTCTTCGCGACCAGCACCTGGTACGCCAGGCCTCGCGGTTCGCCGAGCAGGCCGAGCAGGAGGTGTTCGGTGCCGATGGAGTCGTGCTTGTGCGTGCGGGCGGCTTCCTGCGCGAGCACGATGCTGTGCCGGTTCAGGTTGGTGTACCGCTCGAAGGGGCCGGGTGCGTGGCGCTGCTGGGCGGCCTGCTTGGACACCCCGATGGCGTCGCCGATCTCGGTCCAGGAGGCGCCGGTCCGCTTGGCCTTGCTGACGTAGTGGTCGATGAGCTGGTCACCCAGGTCGGACAGGGTCTGGGCGCGGAGTCGGGCCTCGGTGATACGGGCCAGTTCGTCGGCTTCCGGGAGTTCCTCGTCGAGACGGGAGATCAGGTCCGCGAGGCTGATGTCGAGTGGACTCATGCGTCAATCTTAAGTTGACGATCCCGGGTCGTCAACTTGCACTTGACGCTCTTTCGCTACGCGGCGGTACGGCGGCGGCTCGTGTCCGTCGGGATGTAGGCCTGCGTCTGGTCGGCCCGCACCGCGTGGTGCATCGGGGCCGCGTTGGCCTGGTCGAGCGCGGAGGCCGTGACGGCGGCCGGGCCGAGGATCACGGTCGCGACCGCGCAGACCACCGCCCAGGGGCCGCGGGCGGACTTGGCCCAACCGGCCGACTTCTCCGTGGTGTTGGTGTGACTGCTGTTCATTTTCCCCACCTCCAGTCAGTGCGTGTGCATGACGATAGGGAGGTTGCCTCGGGGGACTCGGTGAGTTGCCTGCGAGAAACCTGTGAGCGTTGCCGGTGGGGGTGTCGGTTATCTTCACCGGCATGGACTCAGTGGAACCAAAGGTCTTCGAGCTCGACCGCGTCCATATGCAGGTCGATCACGGGATCTTCGAGCTGTTCCGGCGAAATCGCATCATCGGCTCGTACCGGACCCCGTTGAGATGGCTGAAGGTGCGGGCCGAGGCGCGCAGGGGTGGCGTGACCCGGCTGCACTTCGGCAACGTCGAGCAGCTCGACGAACCGATCTACGCGAGCACGACCAGCTCCAAGCGCCTGCTCGTCACCGTCGAGATCGCGACCGCCGACGAGCCGTTCTACCGCGCGTACTTCACAGAGCTGGCCCACCTGTCCGACCGCCCGATCGCCTCGTGACGACCGTCCGTCCAGAACCGCTACGACGACATCCCCGCCAGCGCTGCCCGCACCAGGGCGATCCCGTTGAGCGACACGGGAGTTGGCACCGGTGGACGAGATTACTGTGGTGCCGATTTTGCAGCCAAGTTTACGAAACTCGTCCATTCGTCCAGCGGAAACGCCAGCGTGGGACCGGACTTGGCTTTCGAGTCACGGATGTGGACCGTGGGTTGGGTTGGTTCCAGGGCGACTTCGAGGCAATCACCGCCCTGGCTGCCGCTGTAACTGGACTTGAACCAAGTGAGACCGGCGATCATAGCTCCCCTGCCATCTGCTCGATCAATTTCACTGAGTCGCCCGGGGTGAGCGCCTGCGTCCGGATCATGCCATAGCGCTGCTGGAAGTTGCCGACCTCTTCCCGGTCGTCGATCACGAAGCCGAAGGACTGCCCTTCGACGTAGGCGACCCACTGCCGTTCCTTCGTCTCCAGCAGGGTGAAGGGTCCGTCGAACCCGGCATGACCCTCGTACCGCGTCGGCATGACCTGGATCGATACGTTCCTCATCGCGGAGAGTTCCAGCAATCGCTCCAACTGCCCCTTGGCCACGACCGGCCCGCCCACGGGGCGGCGCAGCACCCACTCCTCGATGACGAGCGCGAGTGACACGGCCGGTACGCGGGTCAGCAGCTTCTGTCGCGCCAAGCGTGCCTGCACCCGGCTCTCGACCTCTTCGTCATCCAGCATCGGGCAGTACTCACCGAGCACCGCACGCGCGTACCCTTCGGTCTGCACCAGCCCTTTGATCACATGTGCGTCGTACGACCAGACACTGACGGCCTCTGCCTCTAGGTCCAGGTACTCCCCGAACCACGACGGATGCGGACTCCGCTCCAAGTGCTCCGCCGCCGCCTCGATCGCCACCCTCTGTTGAAGGAACTCCGCCGACTTCGCCACGAACCGGGCACTCGGCATCCGTTCACCCCGCTCCACCATGGCCACCTGCGACGCCGAATACCCGACATACACGCCCAGTTGCTCGCGCGTACTGCCCTGCGCGGCCCGCAGCGCCCGCACCACCGCCCCGAACATCTTCATGCTCGACGAACCTTCGACACCGTCCTGCACAGCCAACCCCCTTGCCCGCACACTCCCTTGTGTGCCACCGAAAGTCCTGTTCAGGCTAGCCACATCTCACGCACCGTGAGGGCATGCACACGCAATCACCCCCCGAAGTGGTGCTCCAACTCCTCGCGGAACCAGAGGGGTTCGCAGCGGTACGCCAAGCCGTCCGCGCGCAACTCAACGACTGGGGGTACCCCGAACTCGCCGACGCCGCAACGCTCTGCGTGACCGAGATGCTGGCCAACGTCCATCGCCATGTGGACAACCCGGAGTGTGAGCTGCGGCTGAGCACGCTCACGGCAGGCGGCGTTCGGGTGGCCGTAAGCGACCGTTCGCCCGAACTGCCCGTCTGGTACACCGAACCCGACTGGGATACGGAGAGCGGACGGGGCATCTTCCTGATCGCGTCCGTGGCGGACCTGTGGGGTGTCACGCCCAGACAGGGCCGGGGCGGCAAGCGGGTGTGGGCGGAGTTCACAGCAGTGAAGTCTTGACCCGCCTGGTGAGCCCCGGCTTACGGTGGCCGCCGCCGAACAGGAGCCCGCGCCCATGACCAGCCCGTACGTGAAGGGGATCACCCGCGAGGAACACCTCGCGCATCTCCGGCTGCACCCCGACGCGAGCCATCTCCAGATCCCCGAGTGGGCTGACGTGAAGCCCGACTGGACGGCGGAGAGCGTCGGTTGGTTCGAGGGGGAGGTGATGGTCGCCGTCGCGCTGGTGCTGTACCGGGCGTTCCCCGGCACCGGGCGCTGTCTCGCCTACCTCCCCGACGGACCCGCGATCGACTGGCACAGCCAGCGCCCGGAACTGTTCCTCGACCCGCTCATCGCGCACCTGGAGAAAGAGGGCGCGTTCTCGGTCCGCATCGGCCCACCGCTCGTCGTCCGGCACTGGGACGCGGCCACCGTCGCGGCGGGCGTCGCCGACCCCGCCGTACGGCACCTGCGGGAGCTGCCCACGGACGGGATCGACGGGTACGCGCTGGACGCCGCCGACCGGCTGAAGCGGCTGGGGTGGCGGCGGTGCAAGGAGAACGACGGGAGCGGGTTCGGGCTCGGCCAGCCTCGGTACGGGTGCCACATCCCCTTGGCGGGCCGGTCGGTGAACGAACTGCGCGCCGGCCTCGCACCCCACTGGTTGCAGTCGCTGCAGACGGCCGAGGCGGGCGGTGTCGGGGTCTTCTGGGGTTCGGCCGACGACCTGCCCTCCTTCCACCGCCTGTACCGGGCCACGGCGGAACGCGACGGCTTCAAGGCCCGCCCCCTCGACTACTTCCGCCGCATGTGGCAGGCCCTCAACGCCGAGGAGTCCGACCGGCTGCGGATCTACCTCGCCGAGTACGACGACGAGGTACTGTCCTCTGCCCTCATGATCAGCGTCGGCCCCCGAGTCTGGCACTCGTACCCCGCGTCCGGCCGCCGAGGACGCGAACTCCGCCCCAGCAGCCTCCTGTTGTGGCGCATGCTCTGCGAGGCCCTGGACTCGGGCGCCGAGACATACGACCTCCGCTCCATCACCCCGTCCCTCATAGCCGAGGACCACCTGGTCGCCCGCCTCCTCTTCAAGACCGGCGCGGGCGGCAGAGCAGTGGAGTACCTGGGCGAATGGGAACGCCCGGTGGGAAGCCAGGGGAAGATGCTGCAACGGGCGTTGGGGGTGTATCTGGGGCGCAGATAGGCACGGCGAAGCCGGCCTATCAGGGGCGCGGGGAACTGCGCGCCCAGCCCCCACCGCCCCGCAGCCGACATCCGACCGAGCGGGGTCCGGGGGCGCAGCCCCCGGGGATGGGACGGGTAGGGGCGGCGGGGGCGATCAACGCCCCTGCAACCGCGCCGCCACCCCCCGAACCTCCGGCAACCGCGCCAACAACGCCGCCCCAGGGCAACTCGTCATATACCCGTCCTTGTGCCCCGCGAGAACGGGCAGGATCGCCGTCGTACCGGAGGCATACCGGCTGAGGCTGTTGCTGGACACAAGGTGGGCCTTGCCACGCGGATCCACATCCGCGAGCCCCAACTTCCACGCCGCCAGCGCCGCAATCGCATCCGTCATCGCCCGCGGCACCGCCATCCCCGCCGTGAACGTCCCGATCGCCGCGATCCCCGCCGTCCGGTGATTGAAGCCCTGCGTATGCGCCCCGGTGACGGCCCGGTCGACACCCCCCGCCCGACCCTCGTAGATCGTCCCGCAGTGGTCGACGAGGAAGTTGTAGCCGATGTCGTCCCAGTCCCGGACACCGGTCTGGCCGGCGTAGAGGTAGCGGATGATGCGGGGCGCGTCCGCGCATGCGTAGCCGTTCGGCGAGTCGGTGTGGTGGACGAAGACGGCGACGACCTTGTCGTCGTAGCGCGGCGGCGGCTGCGCGTGCCGGGAGAGGGCGTCGAGCCAGGCCGAGCGCGGCACGATGCGCGGCTTGGGCGCTGTGTGCGGGGCGGCCGCCGGGCGGGCCGCGACCGGTCGCCGTACGGCCGCCGTCGCCTTGCGTCCGATGCCGTTCGCGCACAGCGCCAGCACCAGGACGGCGGCGAGGCCGGGCAGACAGGCCAGCATCAGGAGCGCGGGACGGGGTATTCGTACCCGGCGCCGGCGCCGTGCACCCGGCGTTCTTCTCAGAACACGCATGATCACACTCTCGGCCGGATTCCGTCCGCCCGCGATGTGTGCTGTGCCACCCGGTGGAACCATCGTCCTGGTCCGGCACGTTTCTGGGGGTACACGCACGCGTGGTCGGTTCCCGGGGACCACGCGCGCGTGACTGATCAGTGGGCCCGTTCCTCGCGTACTAAGGGTTCCGAGAGAAAGGCGGCTCCGTGGACCTGCTCGACCTGCTGTTGTTGCTGGTGATCCTCGCCTACGCGGCGTCCGGGTACCGGCGCGGCCTAGTCGCCGGATGTGTGTCGCTCGCCGGGTTCGTGGGCGGTGCGGTCGTCGGCGTATGGGTGCTGCCGTGGGTGATGGACCTGGTGACACCGGGGACGACGGCGGCCACGGTGACCGCCGTGCTCACCGTGCTGGCCCCGGCGGTGGTGGGGCACGAACTGGCGGGGCGGCTGGCGCTCAAGCTGCGCAAGGAGCTGGACCAGGGTCCGCTGCGGGTGGCCGACGGGATCGGCGGGGCCGCGGCGAACTCGGTGGCGGTGATGATCGTGGCCTGGGTGGCCGCGAGCGTGCTGGGCGCGTCCTCGTCCGCGACGGTCACGACGGCGATCCAGGACTCGACGCTGCTGGGCAGCGTGCAGAAGCTCATGCCGGACACGACACCGACGTGGTTCTCGCGGGCGACCTCCGCGCTCACCGAGGCGGGCTTCCCGCAGGTCTTCAACCCGTTCGAGAACGCGTCGACGGCCGAGGTCGCCAAGCCCACCGGCGACAGCGTCACGGCCGCCGCGACGAACGCCTCCAAGCGGAGCACGGTCAAGATCGAGGGCTCCTCGGGCACCCAGGGCCGCGAGGGCAGCGGCTTCGTGTTCTCCCCGCAGCACGTGATGACCAACGCGCACGTGGTGGCCGGCATCGACAACCCGACCGTCCGTATCGGCGGGGTCGGGCGGTCGTACGAGGCACGGGTGGTCCTCTTCGACCCGAGCAAGGACGTGGCCGTGCTGTACGTGCCGGGGCTGTCCGCGCCGGTGCTGCGCTTCGACGACAGCGCGGCGCGCGGCGACTCGGCCGTGGTGGCCGGCTATCCGCAGGACGGCGACCTGAACCTCCAGGCCGCGACCGTCGCCAACCGGGTCAACGCGACCGGGCAGAACATCTACAACAACGGGACCGTCACCCGCGAGATCTACTCGATCCGCTCCACGGTCCGCCCCGGCAACTCCGGCGGCCCCCTCCTGACGACCGACGGCAAGGTCTACGGCGTCGTCTTCGCCCGCTCCACCCAGGACGACGAGACGGGGTACGTGCTGACGGCCGACGAGGTCTCCGGCGACGCACAGCGCGCGGCGACCGCGACGGCCGAGGTGGACACGGGCGACCTGGTCACCTCATAGACCCATAGGCTCATACAGGGCGGCCCATGAACACGTCGTCCACGTACTTCCCGTCGAGCAGGAACTCCTCGGGCAGTACGCCTTCGACGACGAACCCCTCGGCCTCGTAGAGCTTCCGCGCCGGGGTGTTGTGCCCGAGCACGCGCAAGGTGAGCCGCCGGGCGCCGCGCCGCCGGGTCTCGTCGACGGCGGCCCGGATCAGCGCCCTCCCGACCCCATGTCCGCGCGCCTCCTCGGCGACGGCGAGCCCCTGGATCTGCCGGACGTGCGCGTTGCAGGCGAGCGGGGTGGCAAAGGCCAGCCGGATGTAGCCGACGATCCGGCGGTCGAGTTCGGCGACCAGATGATCGCCGGGCGCGTGCCGCTCGTCGAAGAAGGGAGCGTACGGCGGCTGCGGCCGGGGCATGACGGCATGCAGGTGGGACCAGGTGGCGCGGTCCAACCGGCCGAGTTCCTCGTCGTCGTCGGGCAGGGCGATGCGTATGTACGGCTCGGACATGTGAGCCACAGTACGGCGGGGGCGGCGCCGTCCTCATGGGGGTTTTATGGATCAACGAGGCAGGATGGACGCCATGGAACGCTCGCGAATCGCGGTGACCGGCGCCTCCGGTCTGATCGGCAGCGCACTGGTGCGGTCCCTGACCGCGGACGGGCACGAGGTGGTGCGCCTGGTGCGGCGGGCCGCCAAGGGCGCGGACGAGGTGTGCTGGGACCCCGAGGGGCAGTACGTGGACGCGGCGGCGCTCGACGGGTGCGACGCGGTGGTCAATCTGGCCGGTGCGGGCGTCGGCGACCACCGCTGGACGGACGCCTACAAGAAGACGGTCCGGGACAGCCGGGTGCTGGGCACGGCGGCGCTCGCGGAGGCCGTGGCCGCGCTGGACCGGCCACCGCGGGTGTGGGTGAACGGCAGCGCGATCGGCTTCTACGGCGAGACGGGCGACCGTGCCGTGGACGAGGACGCGCCTCCCGGGGACGGCTTTCTGCCCTCGCTGTGCGTGGAGTGGGAGGAGGCGACGACGCCCGTTCAGGAGGCGGGCGTCCGGACGGTGTTCGCGCGGACCGGTCTTGTCGTGGCGCGCGAGGGCGGGGCGTGGGCCAAGCTGTTCCCCCTCTACAAGGCGGGCCTGGGTGGGCGGTTCGGCGACGGGCGGCAGTACTGGTCGTTCGTCGCGCTGCACGACGAGGTGGCGGCGATCCGGCACCTCATCGACACCGAGGGCCTGGCGGGACCCTTCAACCTCACCGCGCCGAACCCGCTGACGAACCGTGAGATCTCGGCGGCGATGGGCCGGGTGATGCGCCGCCCGTCCCTCTTCACCGTGCCGGCGCCCGCGCTGAAGCTGGTCCTCGGCGAGATGTCCGGGGATGTGCTGGGGAGTCAACGGGTGCTGCCGAAGCGGCTGTTGGAGTCGGGGTTCACGTTCGCGTTCCCGGAGATCGAGGGGGCGATCCGGGCGGCGCTGTGACCGTCCGGGACCTGAACCACGGCGGATGATGACGCACGGCGACCGTATGCGACCGTTGTGCGACCGTGCCCTGCGTATGCGCGACTGCCCTTGACCGATCACGGCCCTAACCTCGACCCGAACTCGGGTATCCCTGGAGGCTGTTGGGGGCATGACGTCTCCACCGGCCGCGCAACCTCGAGGAGGGGCACGTGCTTGAGCCCGCGTACCAGGCGGACGTAGTCGTCGTGGGAGCCGGGGTCGCCGGACTCGCCGCGGCGCATCGGCTGATCAGCGCAGGAGTAACGACCGCAGTCCTGGAGGCCGCCCCTTACGTGGGGGGCCGTATGTCGACCGAGAAGGTCGACGGGTTCCGGCTCGACCGGATCGGACAGTTCCTGTCCACCTCGTACCCCGAACTCCGCCTGACCCCGGGCCTCGACGCCCTGGTCCTGCGCCCCTTCGCACCGGGAGTCCTCCTCCACAGCGACGGCCGCCACCACCACGCGGGCACCCCGGCGCCCGGAGGGAGCGCACGGGGCGCACTCCACGCGGTACGCGCCCTGGCGAGCGCCCCTCGGGTGGGGGCGGTACGGAGGGGTTCCCTCTGGGGCGGGCCAAGGGCTCGGGGGCGGGCGGGCTCCGCTTGGGGCGGCCCGATCGTGAGGGGGTTCGGGGGCGTCGCCTGGGCTGCGGCGGCACCCGGGGGCGGGGCGGGCACTTCCGGGAGCGCGGCGACATTCAGGGACCGGGCGGGAGCCTCCGGGAACGGGGCGATGCCCCAGAACCGGACAGGAACCCCTGCGGACGCGCCCGGCGCCGGCGACCGGACAGAAGCCTCCGGGGACGAGTCCGCGCCCAAGGGCCGCACCGGAACTTCCACGGGTGCCCCTACGCCCAAGGACCGGACCGCTTCCCGGGGGACGCTCAGGGACCGGGCAGGAACTTCCCGGGGCCGGCCGGCTCCCGGCGATCGAACGGACTCCTCCTGGGGCGGCCCCACGCTCAAGGACCGGGCCGTGGTCGGCCGGGCGGCCTCAGCCATCCCCAGGTCCCGGTCCGGTGCCCCTCTCGGCGGCCCCGTCGACCAGGCTCGGCTCGGAACCGCGCTCACGCGGCTCGCGGGGACGCCTGTCGAACGCCTCCTGTCGCGGCCCGAGTTGCCCGCAGGGCAGGCGCTCGCGGCACGTGGGGTCCCCGCACGCACCGTCGACGGTTTCCTTCGCCCCCTGCTCGCCGCGCTGCTCTGTGACCCGGAGTTGACGACCTCCAGCCGGTGCGCGGACCTGGCGCTGCGGGCCTTCGCGGGCGGTCGGCTCTGCCTGCCGGAGGGCGGCGCGGAGATGCTGCCCGAGGTGCTCGCGGCAGCGCTGCCGCCGGGGACCGTGCACACGGGCGTGCGCGTGACGGCCGTATCGACGACGTCGGTGACCACCGCCGAGCACGGCGAGATCCGCTGCCGGGCCGTGCTCGTGGCGACGGACGCGCGCGCGGCGGCCGAACTCCTGCCCGGCCTGCGCGTACCCGACTTCCACCCGGTGACGGTGGTGCACCACACGACCGACGACCCGCCCGCGACCGGCGCCGCCCTGCTCCTCGACTCCGACCGCGGCGGCCCGGTCGCGCACACGGCGGTCGTCAGCGAGGTCGACCCAGGCCGGGCACCCGCCGGCCGCGCCCTCGTCTCCTCGACGGTCCTCGGCCCTCCCCCACCGGACGTCGACACCGCCGTACGCATGCATCTGTCCCGCCTCTACGGCACCTCGACCACCCGCTGGGAGACCCTCGCCGTCCACCACACCCCCACGGCCGTCCCGGTCATGCGCCCACCGCACGATCTACGCCGTCCCGTACGGCTGTTGGCCGGCCTGTACGTGTGCGGCGACCACCGGGACACCAGCACGGTCCAGGGGGCGCTGCATTCGGGCCACCGGGCGTCGTCCGCAATCCTGGCGGACCTGGGAGCGGCGGGCTCAATGCACAGGGCGGACCCACTGCCAACAACACAGGCCGCCTGAAAGGCTTTTAGGGGCGCGGGGAACTGCGCGACCAGCCACAACGGACCCGCGCAGTCCCCCGAACCGCACCCCTCGTCTCACCCAAACGCCGCGACCTTGTCGCGATACCCCCGCACCGGCGCAGCGTCCTTGTACGGCTCAAGCCGCCGCTCGAAATCCCGCACATACTCAACAGCCCGCACCGACCGCATCTCCGCCGCCTGCCCCGCCGCCTCCGCCCCCAACGCACAGGCCTGATCAAGCTCACCCAGCCCAAGCCGTGCGGAGGCGAGAACAACACGACAGAACAGCCGACTGCGCGCAAACGCAGGCGCCCGCAACTGCAACGACCGCTCCGCGTGCTGCGCAGCCGCCCGGAACTGCTGGAGATCCCGGTGCGCGTGCCCGAACTCGTCGGCGAGCTGCGCCTCGTCGAAGAACCGCGCCCAGTACGGCACTTCGTCCCCGCCGCGTGCCGCTTCGAGGGCGCGCTCGGCCCGCACGAGCGCCGAGGTGCACGCCCGCACCTCCCCGAGCACCCCGTGCGCCCGCGCCTCCACGGCGTGCAACAGCGCCTGCACGACGGGCGGCGCGCTGGTCCCGACCCCCTGCTGCGCCACCCGCGCCAGCTGCACGGCCTCCCGCCCGTGCCCGAGATAGACGGCCTGCCGGCTCATGGTGATGAGCACGTACGAGCCGTAGGCCCGGTCCCCCGCCGCCTGCGCGAGCCGCAGCGCCTGCACGAAGTACCGCTGCGCGAGCCCGTGCGCGGCGATGTCGTACGACGTCCAGCCCGCGAGCCGGGTGAGGTCGGCCGCCGCCGCGAACAGGCGCCGGCCGGTCTGTTCGCCGTAGGTGCCGCGCAGCATCGGTTCGGTCTCGTGCTCCAGGTAGCGCACGAGGGCCTGCCGGGCGTGGCCGCCGCCGTAGGCGTTGTCGAGGGTGCGGAAGAGTTCGCCGACCGAGCGGAGCGCGGAGATGTCGCCGCCGGTGACCTTCTGGCCGGGGCCGCGCTCGGCCGCCCCGCGCTGGCGGGGTACGGCGGGGCGGCCCTGCGGGGGCACCCGGTTCGCGGGTTCGGAGCGGCCGACCCGGTCGTCTGCGCGGCCGATCAGCCAGTCCCGGCTCGGCACCACGAGACCGGCCGGGGTGAAGGCGATCTTGCGCAGTTCGGCGTGGCTGCCGGAGTCCTTGCGCCACAGCCCGCTGACGATGTCGACGGCCTCCTCGGGCGTCGCGGCGAACTCGAGCCCCGCGTACACCGGCGCACAGGCGTCGAGCCCGAGGTCCTGCGCGGTGAGCCGGCGCCCGAGCCGCCGGGTGAAGACCTCGGCGATGAGGGCGGGGGTGGTGCCTCTGGGCTGCTGGCCGCGCAGCCACCGGGTGACGGATGTCTTGTCGTATCTGAGATCGAGTCCGTGCTCCAGACCGAGCTGGTCCACGCGACGGGCGAGACCTGCGTTGGAGAACCCCGCTTCTGCGATGAGCGCGGCGAGCTGACGGTTGGGAGTGCGCTGCGCGGGTCGTTCCGTCATCTGCGGTGCGGTCTCCTGCCTTTCGGGCCCCACAGCGGCCGATTCGGTCGCTGCTGCCCGGATTGCCTGTGAGCAGCCCTTTTGGCCTCGTGAACGGCGCGAATGTAGCGGAGCGTAAGCATCCCGTCGCACATTCCGACGTGCATTCATCCGATCGTGTGAGGATTGGTCGTAGGGCTGACGGTCCCGACCGCCCGGTGGGCTGTCAGCGGTCGGTCGTACAGTGGCGTAGGCATGTTTCGTGCCTTACGACTCGTAGGTTGCTGCCAGGGAGGCGCTTGCCGTGGGTGAGTTGCGGTTCGTCCGGATGGGGTTCGGCGCGGACGCGGTGGAGTACCAGGAGGCGTGGGACGAGCAGCGCCGGGTGCACACGGCCCGCTTCGCGGACGAGGTCCCCGACACCGTGCTGCTCCTGGAGCACCCGCCGGTCTACACGGCGGGCCGCCGCACGCAGGACAACGAGCGCCCGCTCGACGGCACCCCGGTCATCGACGTCGACCGCGGCGGCAAGATCACCTGGCACGGCCCGGGCCAGCTGGTCGGCTACCCGATCCAGAAGCTGCCCCGCCCGGTGGACGTCGTCGCGCACGTACGACGCCTGGAGGACGCGCTGATCCGCGTGTGCGCGGAGTTCGGCGTGGAGACCAGCCGCGTCGAGGGCCGCAGCGGCGTGTGGGTGCTCGGCGATCCCGTGGAGCAACGGCCGTCGATCGGCGGGCTGTCCCTCGATTTCGACCCCCGTCTGCACGACGAGGAGTTCGACCCCCGGATGAACGGCCCGGAGTACGCGCCCTCGAACGCCGGCCAGCGCCGCGAGGACCGCAAGATCGCCGCGATCGGCATCCGCGTGGCCAAGGGCGTCACGATGCACGGCTTCGCGCTGAACGTGAACCCGGACAACAGGTGGTTCGACCGCATCATCCCGTGCGGCATCCGCGACGCAGGCGTCGCCTCGCTCGCGGCCGAGTTGGGCCGTGACGTGACGATCGACGAGGTTCTGCCGGTGGTCGAGCGGCACCTGAAGGACGTACTGGAGCACGCGGATCTGAAGCCGCGGATCGTGGAGAAGGCGACCGCCTGACCCGGGAATGTGACTTTCCGCCCTGAGGTTGGCCTCAAGGCGGGGGCCTGAAATCACGGGCGTACCCTGGTGTACGCCGAAGAATCGAAGCTACAGGGAGCCGATGTGTCCGCAGTCACCCCAGACGGACGCAAGATGCTGCGCCTGGAGGTCCGGAACGCCCAGACCCCCATCGAGCGCAAGCCCGAGTGGATCAAGACCCGGGCGAAAATGGGCCCCGAGTACACGAAGATGCAAGCCCTCGTGAAGAGCGAGGGCCTGCACACGGTCTGCCAGGAAGCCGGCTGCCCCAACATCTACGAGTGCTGGGAGGACCGCGAGGCGACCTTCCTCATCGGCGGCGACCAGTGCACGCGGCGCTGCGACTTCTGCCAGATCGACACCGGCAAGCCCGAGGCCCTGGACCGCGACGAGCCGCGCCGGGTCGGCGAGTCCGTCGTCACGATGGACCTGAACTACGCCACGATCACCGGCGTCGCCCGCGACGACCTGGAGGACGGCGGCGCCTGGCTGTACGCGGAGACGGTCCGCCAGATCCACGAGCAGACGTCGTCCCGCGAGGCCGGCCGCACCAAGGTGGAGCTCCTGGCCCCCGACTTCAACGCGGTCCCGGAGCAGCTCGCCGAGGTCTTCTCGTCCCGCCCCGAGGTCTTCGCGCACAACGTCGAGACGGTCCCGCGCATCTTCAAGCGGATCCGCCCGGGCTTCCGTTACGACCGTTCCCTGAAGGTCATCACGGCCGCCCGCGACTACGGTCTGGTCACGAAGTCGAACCTGATCCTCGGCATGGGCGAGACCCGCGAGGAGGTCAGCGAGGCGCTGCGCCAACTGCACGAGGCGGGCTGCGAGTTGGTGACCATCACGCAGTACCTGCGGCCGTCGGTGCGGCACCACCCCGTGGAGCGCTGGGTGAAGCCGCACGAGTTCGTGGAGCTGAAGGAGGAGGCCGACCAGATCGGCTTCTCCGGGGTCATGTCCGGTCCGCTGGTGCGCTCTTCGTACCGCGCCGGGCGCCTCTACCAGATGGCAATTGAGAAGCGTGGCGCGTACGTCGCGTCCCAGGCGGTCTGAAGCAAGGCCGTGTGAATTCGCGCACAAGTGGCTACCAGCCAGTAACACCCGTGGTCGACGCGGTCCTGACCGTCCTCGCAGTTGAGGGCGCCCATCAGGGCCGCGTCAGCGTTTCGGCCCATCGCATCAAGGCTTCATTGGCGTTTGACCGGTCGGTCACGCCCTGGTAACACCAAACAGTGACACTGGACTTACAGCACGTAGCCCCATACCCAGAGCCGTTCCGAGGGGGGACCTCCACGATGCAGGCCGCACCCGTCCGCGCCACCGCCATCCCGTCCGTCACCGACGCCCTGCGCGCCGTCGAGTCACTGCTGATGAGCAGCGGCCAGCGGACCGCCCGCCGCAACGCGTGGACCTCCGTCCTGGAGGACCGCCGCCGCGCCAAGGACCGGGTCGAGGCACAGCTCGTCCTGGAGCAGTCGCTCACCGCGCACTCCTGACTCCCCACGCTCCGAATCCCCACCCTGTGGGCACCGCCGTCGTCGGCGCTCCCGCGGGCACGTAGACTTCCTCGCATGGCGAGGAAGGACACGACAGCGGAAAACGCTGCGAACCCCGGGCGACTCAAGCAGATCGCTCTGACGTACAAGATGACGCGCAAGGCCGACAAGACGATCGGTCTTGTACTCGCGGCTGTCGGAATTGCCACCTTCGGTGTCTTCCTCGCGATCGGCTTCTTGCTCGGTCACCCCATCTATCTGGGCATTCTCGGCCTGCTGCTCGCCTTCCTCGCGGCGGCGATCGTCTTCGGACGACGCGCCGAGCGCGCCGCCTTCGGGCAGATGGAGGGCCAGCCGGGCGCGGCCGCGGCGGTACTGGACAACATCGGCCGGGGCTGGACGACGACTCCGGCCGTGGCGATGAACCGCAGCCAGGACGTGGTGCACCGCGCGGTCGGCAAGGCCGGCATCGTGCTGGTCGCCGAGGGCAACCCGAACCGGGTGAAGTCCCTGCTGGCCGCCGAGAAGAAGAAGATGAACCGCATCGTCGCGGACGTCCCGGTGCACGACGTGATGGTCGGCACGGGCGAGGGCCAGATCCCGCTGAAGAAGGTCCGCACGACGATGCTGAAGCTCCCGCGCGTACTGACGGGCCCGCAGGTCACGGCGACCAACGACCGCCTCCGCGCGATGGGCGACCTCATGAGCAACATGCCGCTCCCCAAGGGCCCGATGCCGAAGGGCATGAAGCTCCCGAAGGGCGGCGGCGGCAAGGCCCGCTGACACCCCCGCATTTCGACTCCTACGACGTTGGGGGCGCCCGGATCACTCCGGGCGCCCCCAACGTCGTAGGACTGCCGACTCTACTTACCTGCCATCTTCTCCAGCTTGGCGATCTGCGCCGTGACGACCTCGTCCGGGACGGTGACGGTCTTCGGGTCCGTCATGTCGACCGCGAAGAACACCGCGAGCGTCGATCCGGACCGTACGACGGTGCACGCGGTCGGGGTGTCCGCGCCGAGCATCCCGCCATTCAGCCGGAAGGCCACCGCCCTGCCCGGGCGTCAGGGACGTCCGGGGGGCCTCGGCGTCCGGGGCTGCCAACGCCTGGATGGTGCAACCCGCCAAGCGACCGCCGCACACCCCGCATGTTTCCGGGTCACGCGCCCCTTCCCTTACGTCGTTCTCGCTCATGCTCATGCAGGGGGCCGGGCGCCCTCCGACGGACGTCCGGCCCACTCGATCTCACCTGCTTGTCGGCAGGCCGTCCTCTAACCGAGCCGCCCCGCGGGCACGGCAGCGTCCCCGTGCCACTTCTTGTGCACCCACAGCCGCTCCCCGGCCAACTCGGTCTGCGCCCAGGTGCCGGACAGGCTGCCGACCGCCGTGCCCTGCGGCAGCCGTGCGACGACCTTGGTCGGCTTCACTCCGCCGAACCGCCCGTACTCCAGCACCACGACACCCCGGTCGGTCGCAATCAGCACCCGTCGCGTCGTCAACGCAGCGGCAATCACGGCCCCGACCAGTGCGCCGAGTACACCCCCGAGCGCCCCGACCCCACTCGATGCCCCCGTGGCAATGGCCACGGCCCGGACCCCGATCAGCCCCACCAGAGGAAACCCGACCTGCGCCCAGGGATTGATCCCACCCTGCGCCAGCAGAACCCGCTCGACACGCTCGGCTGGTTCCAAGAAATCCTGGGACCGTTCAACAACCCTGGACAATATCTTCGGCGCCATAAAATGCCATCCAATCGATCAAAAAAGGTCAAACCAATCAAAGACGTCTCATGGAGGTGAGCGGCCGCGAAGTACTCCGGGCGAATTTGACGCCCCCGCCACGAAAGCCGAGGCCCGGTCTCGCTCCGCACGCTCATCCGACTCCAGCAGACCCTGGGCTAAACCAAGCCCAGAAGAAACTTCATGGCATTTTCTCGACCTGCTGGATCACGGGTCCACACAGCCCACCGGGACAGGTCGTCCCGAGCAAATACTTTCGCCCAGGTCTCCCAAATGTGCACCCTAAATCCATCACCGAAAAACCAGGCTTCGCCACAGCCATCAACCTCTTCGGCAAGACGCAATCCCAGACACCGCTGACGCAGCTCTCCAAGAGATTCGAACCCACCACGGCCGGCGACGTCCCAACTCATGCACTCGGCATGGAGCGCATCGGATTCAATCATCCCCTCAACGCTCCCGAAGACCTTGACGTATTCTCCGCCTTCCGCCTCGGGGAACATGAAATATACGACGCCGTCGAGATTCACCCACACACCTCTCGGCCGCCACGCAGATCTCCGCCACCGCGTGGGCCGTACGTGACCTGGTGAGCATCGGCGACCACAACGCCGACGGCGAACCCGACCTGCTCTGGCGCTCTGGTTCCTCCGGCAACCTCTACGTCTGCTACGGCATCGCGGACAGCGGCGGCGGCTCCACCATCGCGTCGCTCTCGACCGCGGCCGGTTCCCTGACCGGCGTCGATACGACGTACGCCATCGGCTGGACCGAGACCGCGAAGCCGACGCTCCACTTCTACGGCACCCCGGATGTCACGGGTGACGGCATCCCTGACATCTGGGCCCTCAACAGTGACGGCAGCGTCGACGTGTACACGGGTGGGAGCGCCTCGATCGGTACCACCGCGAAGGTCATCAGTGCGAACGCCACCTGGTTCACGAAGCTGGCCCTCGGCTGATCACCGGGCGTGGCCCCGTCAGGCCAACGTCCTGAACCCCCGGTCGTAATACACCATCGGGGAACCCTCCCCCAGTCGCACACCCGTCACCCGGCCGATCAGGACCGTA
The DNA here is from genome assembly GCF_000716435.1 of Streptomyces xylophagus. Lineage (GTDB taxonomy): Bacteria > Actinomycetota > Actinomycetes > Streptomycetales > Streptomycetaceae > Streptomyces > Streptomyces xylophagus. The sequence continues at coordinate 97,311 of NZ_JNWO01000022.1, read as the reverse complement.
TGGTCCCCGGCCGGGTGTCGTGCGTGGGGGGTGCAGTCCAGTTCGGACAGGGCCCGGTCGACCGTCGGCAGGCCGGCCGGGCTGACGCGCAGGCCGTCGGCGGCGAACTTGTCGGTGCCCTTGGTGGCGAAGCGCACGGCGAGCGGGCGGTGGGCCGGGGCCAGCACGCTCACGGCGAAGCGGTCGCAGGATTCGAACGTCGGTGCCGAGTCGGCGGAGTTCGCCAGGCACACCAGGATCATCGGCGGCTCCAGCGAGACCGAGCAGAACGAGCTGGCCGTGAATCCGCGGGGCGTGCCGTCCGCACAGCATGTGGTCACCACCACGACGCCCGAGGGGAAGCGGGCCATCGCCGCCCGGAACTCCTCGGGCGGCACCGCGGCTTCGGCTTCCAGTACTTCCTGACGCTCCGTCATGACGGTGCACCACCTGTTGGGCCCTGTGGGCCTTCGTGGAGGCCGCCGCGAGTTCAGTGGCCTCGGGACGGCCTCGGACACGGCTCACCGACGGTGATCGAGATCGTCACCCGGCTCCAGATCGACTATGCGGTCACCGTCCCGGACCGGCAACCGGGGCCGGGGCACTGGCGCAGGGGCAGGGGCAGGGGCAGGGGCAGAGACCTGGACCGCCACGGGCACCGGCACCGGCACCGGCACCCAGACCAGGACCGGCGCGGCCACCGGCACCGCACCGGCACGGCTACCGGCTCACCGAGACCGGCTCAGCTCAGCGCACCGCCCCCGCCCGCTCGTCGCCGGCCAGTGCCCAGGCGCCGTAGGCCGCGCCCGTCGTCTCGAAGGACAGCGCCACGTGCGAGGCGGCGCTGTTCACGTCGCGCCAGAAACGCTGCACCGGGTCGGACGAGGCCTGCCCGGAGGTGCCGCCGGCGCGGAAGACCCGGTCGACCGCCGAGACCAGCAGTTCCACCGCCAGCGCGAGGTCCCGGGCGCCCCGGACCGCCGCTTCCCCCTCCGGAGGGCACTCGGTGCCGTCGGCGACCGCCGCCGTCCGCAGGATCAGGAGTTCGGCGGCGTCCACCTCGGCGGCCGAGCGGGCCAGCGCGACCTGGGTCGAGGGCTTCTCGCCCACGGCCTGCCCACGGCGGTCGACGCGCGAACCGGTCCGCGCGATCCAGGCCCGCAGCGCGCCCCGCGCGGCGCCGACCAGCGGGGCGGCGAACGGCAGGGCGTTCACGGCGTACATCGGAACGATGTGACAGCGCGCGTCCGACGCGGGCGCCCGGCCCTCGTGCACGGCGGACCTCGCCAGGGTCCGGTGCTCGGGCACGAAGACGTCGGAGAGGACCAGGGTGTCGCTGCCCGTCCCGCGCATCCCTACGGTGAACCAGCTGTCCTCGATCGAGAAGTCGGCCCGCGGCACCGCGAAGAACCGCACCTCGGGCCGCGCCTCGGGATCCACCGGGCCCTCGGCGGGGACCGCCGCGCAGGCCAGCGCCCAGTCGGCGAAGTGCACCCCGCTGATGTACTTCCACTCACCGCTCAACCGCCAGCCGTCGGCCACGGGCTCCGCCTTGCCGGACGGCATGAGCGCGCCGGCCAGCAGCACGTCCGGACCGTCCGCCCAGATCTCCGCCTGGCCCTCGGCGGGGAGGAACGCCGCGTACCTCCCGGCGTACGCGGCCAGCGAAGCCGCCCATGCCGCCGACGTGCACCCCTCCCCCACCAGGCCGACCGCCGAGGTCAGTTCGGCGAAACCGCCCGCCTCGCCGCCGTGGGCCACCGGTACGAAGTGCCGCGCGAACCCCGCGTCCCGTACCCCCTCCACCACCTGTGGTGAGAGCCGCCGCGCGGTCTCCGCCTCCTCCGCGTACCGGGCCGCGATCTCGGCGACCATCGGCGCCCGGGTCACGATCGTCGACTTGTCGCCTGCTGCCATCCTGTCCACCACTGCCCACCACTTCCGTCGGGAACGGCGACAGTGTCCTGGGCCAGGACCTTCGCGGAGGGGACCCCGGGCCGTGACCGGCCGACGGTCACCCGCCCGGCACGCCAAAGGGGGCGGCCCGGGTCCTTCCGGGGCGCCCCCTCGGTCGTACGACTACTGCTAGATCCGCACTTCCACCGTGCGCGCCAACCGGTCGTGCAGCCCCCGCCCGTCCCGGTCCCAGATCAGGGCCGGGATCGCGATGCAGAGGAGGGCCGTGCGGAGCAGGGCGCGGAGGGGGCTCGGGCGGCCGGTGTCGAGGGCGGCCACGCGGAGGCCGAAGAGGCGCTTGCCCGGGGTGAAGCCGATCGTGCCGACCGTGAGGGCGCTCAGGACGAAGAAGACGAGGAGGGCCCAGTTGCCGGTGGCCCCCGGCTTGTAGCCGTGGGTGAGCAGGCCGTATGCGATCAACAGGCACAGAGCCCAGTCGACGGCGAGGGCGCCGAGGCGGCGGCCCGGGCGGGCGATGGAGCCGGGGCCGTCCTCGGGCAGGCCCAGCTGCTCGCCGCGGTAGCCGAAGTCGACACCTGCTCGTTCCGCGGCCTCGCGGGGCCCGGAGAGCCATGAGCCGATTGCATCCCTGTTGTCCACCCGTCCACGGTACTGCCCGCGTTCTGCCATACGGACAGGAGGGGCCAGGCGGCTCAAGACCGGTTAACTTGGGCGAAACAAATGGGTCACGCTTGAGAAATCCCCCGTCCCTAAGGTCGGCTCCAGCGTGTGCCACCGCACTGGCCGCACGAACGAACTACCACCCCGGCACGGACGGTCGGGAGTAGGAGGAGCTGGATGTTCCAGAACGCCGACGAGGCCAAGAAGTTCATCGCGGACGAGGACGTCAAGTTCGTCGACGTCCGATTCTGCGATCTGCCGGGTGTGATGCAGCACTTCACGCTGCCGGCGACGGCCTTCGACCCGGATGAGGAACTCGCCTTCGACGGCTCCTCGATCCGCGGCTTCCAGGCCATCCACGAGTCCGACATGGCGCTCCGCGCCGACCTGTCGACCGCGCGCGTGGACCCCTTCCGCCGCGACAAGACGGTCAACATCAACTTCTTCATCCACGACCCGATCACGGGCGAGCAGTACTCCCGTGACCCGCGCAACGTGGCGAAGAAGGCCGAGGCGTACCTCGCCTCCACCGGCATCGCCGACACCGCGTACTTCGGTCCCGAGGCCGAGTTCTACGTCTTCGACAGCGTGCGCTTCGAGACCAAGGCGAACGAGGCCTTCTACCACATCGACTCCGAGGCGGGCGCCTGGAACACCGGTGCGGTCGAGGACAACCGCGGTTACAAGGTCCGCTACAAGGGCGGCTACTTCCCGACCCCGCCGGTCGACCACTTCGCCGACCTGCGTGCGGAGATCTCCCTGGAGCTGGCCGCGTCCGGCCTCCAGGTCGAGCGCCAGCACCACGAGGTGGGCACCGCCGGCCAGGCCGAGATCAACTACAAGTTCAACACGCTGCTCGCCGCGGCCGACGACCTCCAGCTCTTCAAGTACATCGTGAAGAACGTGGCCTGGCGCAACGGCAAGACCGCGACCTTCATGCCGAAGCCGATCTTCGGTGACAACGGCTCGGGCATGCACGTCCACTCGTCGCTGTGGGCGGGCGGCTCCCCGCTCTTCTACGACGAGGCCGGCTACGCGGGTCTGTCGGACCTCGCCCGCTACTACATCGGCGGCATCCTCAAGCACGCCCCGTCGCTGCTCGCGTTCACCAACCCGACGGTGAACTCGTACCACCGCCTGGTGCCGGGCTTCGAGGCGCCGGTCAACCTGGTGTACTCGCAGCGCAACCGCTCCGCCGCGATGCGCATCCCGATCACTGGCTCCAACCCGAAGGCCAAGCGCGTCGAGTTCCGCGCGCCCGACTCCTCCGGCAACCCGTACCTCGCCTTCTCCGCCCTGCTGCTCGCGGGCCTGGACGGTATCAAGAACAAGATCGAGCCGGCCGAGCCGATCGACAAGGACCTCTACGAGCTGGCCCCCGAGGAGCACGCGGGCGTCGCCCAGGTCCCGACCTCCCTCCCGGCCGTCCTCGACCGCCTCGAGGCCGACCACGAGTTCCTGCTCGCGGGCGACGTCTTCACGCCAGACCTGATCGAGACGTGGATCGACTTCAAGCGCACGAACGAGATCGCGCCGCTGCAGCTGCGTCCGCACCCGCACGAGTTCGAGCTGTACTTCGACGTGTGATCCAACCGATCGAACCGATCGTCGGGTGCCCCCGTCTCTCTTCGGAGAGGCGGGGGCACCGTCGTACACACATTGATTTCCGGGAGGGGCAACGGGGATGGGACAGCAACAGGACGACGAAGACCGCGAGTTCGACCTCAAGTGGGCCGACGGGGCCGAGCACAAGGAGCCCTCCGCGCGGGCCCGGATGCTTGCGGCCCGGTGGAAGGAGAACCCTCCGGGGCCGGTGCCGTTCCGGGGTGAGCCCGAGGGGGTGGGGCCTCGGCGGTCCTCGTGGATATCGACGGTGGTCGTGCTGGGGAGCGTCGCCGCGGTCATCGTGTTGTTGGGGTACGTCAACTTCCGGGCGCCGTACTAGAGATGCGTGAGGACATCAGGCGTGGAGTGGCCGCCGCGGTGCGGCTCGCGCAGGGGGAACCGGTACGGGACGTGCTCGACGTCCGCGATCCGCGCGCGTGGCTCGGGCTGGACACGGGTGCGCGCGAGGACGAGTTCTTCTGCCCGCCGGACGTCGTGCCGTGGGACCGGATGGCCGGTGCCCGCGAGCTCACCGCCGTCCTGCGCGGCCCCGGCCCGCTGACCGAGTCCCAGCTCGCCCTGGCCCTGTGCCACCGGGACGGCCGGATCCGGCAGGCGGCGCTGGACCGGGCCGCCGGGCACCCCGTGCTGCTGCCCCTGGTCGTGCTGCGCTGCGCCGAGTGGGCTCCGCCGGTGCGCGACCGGGCCCGGCAGCGGCTGGCCGAGGGCCTCGACGCCGTGACCGCCGCCTCGCTCGCGCCGATGATCCTGCTCGTCGGCCGCCGCGACCGGGCCGATTTCGCCGTACGCCTGCTCGATGAGACCCTGCGCCGCGCCCCCCGCGACCGGCTCGTCGCGCTCTGCTTCAGTGCCGACCCCGCCGTACGCCGCTACGCCTACCGCCTCGCCGTCGAGGACGGCCTCCTCTCCCCCGCCGAACTCGCCCGCGCCGCTGCCCAGGACACCGACGCCGTCGTCCAGACCGTGTGCGCGGACGCCGCACTGGCCGCCGTAGCGAAGGGCGGGGCGTACGACGAGGTCTTCGGACCGCTGCTCGGGGCGCGCAGTCCCCGCGTTCGTTCCGCCGGGGTCACCGTGCTGCGGCCTGCCGGGCGGGCCGAGCTCGCAGTGGGGTTCCTGGCCGACCGGGCCCCGGTCGTGCGGGCCTGTGCCCGGTATGTCGTACGGCAGGACGGGGTCGATCCGCTGCCGTTGTACCGGGCGTGGTGCGCGGCGCCGGAGCCGGTGCCCGGGGCCGTGATCGGGCTGGCGGAGTGCGGTGGGCGGGCGGACGCCGAGCTGTTGTGGACGCTCGTCGGCCATCCGACGGGGGCGGTGCGAGCGCGGGCCGTGGCCGGGCTGCGGGTGCTGGACGTGGCGGACGTACGACGGTTGCGGCCGTTGCTGGACGATCCGGCGGCCGGGGTCGTGCGTGAGGTGACCGCCGCGCTGCTGCCGTCCGCGGAGCTGGTGCCCGAGGAGTGGCTGACGGAAAGGTTGGGGGCACGGTGGCCCCGGGCGGTGCGGGTCGCCGCGTTCCGGCTGCTCGACGCGCGGGGCGGGGGCGTCCGGCGAGAGGTGGCCGAGGCGCTGTTGGACGATCCGGACGTGAAGCTGCGCGGGTGGGCCGAGCACGCCGTAAAGCGGGGGTGAGGACGACACCCGGATTCACAGGGACCTTTTGCTCCGCCTAGGGCCGATCGGGACCGCTTCATGGGAAGGCGCGGGTGCACACTGGGCGGTGGGACGAGTGCCTGACTGCGGGGTGATGGCAGATGCAGAGCCGCTTCCGGAGCGACCGGCGGCTGACCGTGCGTATGGGTCTGACGCTGTTCCTGCTCGGGCTGTTGTACGTGGCGTTCGTGGCCGCGCTGATCGTGTTGCTGAAGTCCTGGGTGCTGGTCGTGGTGCTCGCCGGTGGGCTGCTCGTCGCGCAGTACTGGTTCTCCGACCGGATCGCGCTGTACGCGATGAAGGGGCGGATCGTGGAGCGGGAGGAGTATCCCGAACTCCACGGTGTGATCGACCGGCTGTGTGCCGTGGCCGATATGCCGAAACCTGTCGTCGCCGTGTCGGACATTGATATGCCCAACGCCTTCGCCACCGGGCGCAATGCCGACAACGCCGTTATCTGCGTGACCACCGGGTTGCTACGGCGGCTGGAGCCGGCCGAGCTGGAGGGTGTGCTCGCGCACGAGCTGTCGCACGTGGCGCACAAGGACGTGGCCGTGATCACGGTGGCTTCGTTCCTCGGGGTGCTCGCCGGGCTCATGGTCCGGTTCGCCTTCTACTCGCAGATCTTCCGGGGGCGGAAGGACCAGAACACGCTGGCCGTCTTCGCCGGGATCATGGGCGTCTCGGCGGCCGTCTACGCGATCAGCTTCCTGCTGATCCGGGCGCTGTCCCGGTACCGGGAGCTGGCGGCGGACCGGGCGGCGGCACTGCTCACCGGGAAGCCCTCGGCGCTGGCGTCCGCGCTCACCAAGGTCGACGGCGACATCGCCCGGATTCCGACGAAGGACCTGCGGACCGCGCAGGCCTTCAACGCCTTCTACTTCAGCCCGGCGACCGGCACCGAGCCCGGTATCTCCAAGTACTTCTCGACGCACCCGAGCCTGGAGCAGCGGCTCGACCAACTGGGGCGGATCTCCGCCGAGTTGGGTGAGGCTGCGGTGCCCGGCATCGACAAGGCGGACTGAGGATGGGGTTGTTGGACATCCTGCTCGGCCGTACGAAACCGGTCGCCCCCGATCTCGACCAGCTGTTCGCGCTGCCCTCGGCGGCGGTGACGCTGGAGGCGGCGGCCGGGTTCAGGGCGACCGGGCGCGGTGCGGTGTGCTTCGCGACGGTGGAGGGCGGGGCGTTCGAGCAGACGCACCGGGAGGTCCAGGCACTCCTTGACGCGGACGCCGAACGCACCGGTCCGCCGGTGGAGTTGACGCAGGACAAGTACGGCTACTCGTGGCTGGTCTCGCGCCGGACACCCGATCAGCTGTCGGCGCTCGTCAACGATCTGCACGCGGTGAACAGCGCGATGGAGGTCAACGGGTTCGGGCCCCAACTGCTGTGTTCGCTGGCGGGGTTCGAGGATGACGGGGGGCGGCGGCTCGCGCTCGTCTATCTCTACAAGCGCGGGACGTTCTTCCCGTTCGCGCCGCTGGCCGGTGACGGGCAGCGGCGCGACAGCTCGCTGGAACTCCAGGTCAAGTCGATGCTCGGCAACGACCTGCGGATCGAGCAGGATCTGAGCCGGTGGTTCCCGGTGTGGGGCGCCCCCGGGTTGTGACAACAGGGCGCCCCACAAGGTCACTTGCTCTGCTCGCGCTGCTGACGGCGGGACTCGATCGGGCGCTCGCGGCGGTAACGGCGCTCCCACTTGGCCTGCTTGTCACGGCGGTCGCGGTACGCGCGGTAGCTCGACGGGGTGGCTCCTGAGGAGGAACCTCCGGACGACGAGGACGACGTCGAGGAGGAGGACGAGGAGTTCCGCCCGTACTGGAGGTACAGGAAGAGGACGGCGACTGCGGCCAGCCACCAGACGTGGTTGCTGAAGCCGAAGAGGACCAGGACGACGGTTCCAGATAGGACGATGGTGCCCATGACGGGCCTCCGTGGGCGTGGGTGTGGTGTCTGAGCGATGTGAACGTGTCCGACAGGGCGCTGGGGTGGGCGGCCGACCGTCGGTGGGTTGGGTGCGAACGAGAGTAGCGCCGACTCCGCAGGGTGACGCCTCCCCTGCGTGAAACGGTGGTGACCTGCTCCGGAATGCGTCTCCAGCGTAGGGAGTCGGTCACTCGGTGTGCATCTTCTTTTCCCCGGGCTGGAGTTGGGGGTGTCGGACGTGGTGTCGGACGTGGTGTCAGATGCCCGGTGCCGCCGTGACCACGCCCGCCGCGACGGCCGCGTTGAGGGTCGCGTGGTCGGTGGTGGTCTGGGTGGCGTAGGCCGAGGCGAAGTCGGCCACGGCGTGTTCGAAGGTGTCGGTGCCGCCCAGGTACGCGGCGATGGCGATCCGGTCGCCGGAGCGGGCGTGGGCGCGGGCCAGCGCGGTGCCGCACAGGCGGCCGTAGGCGAGGAGTTCGGCCGGGCCCATGCCGGCGACGTCCGCGGAGCCCTTCATGTCGCGCAGCTGGCGCCAGTAGAAGGCGCGGCCCTGTGGGCCCGTCATCCAGCCGAGGAAGATGTCGCTGGCGGCCTGGAGCAGCCGTTGCCCGGCTACGACCCGGTGGCCGGGGTGGACGTACGGTCCGCTCGGCAGGTGCTCCTCCAGTACGGACTTCCGCGCCTCCTTGATCTGCAGGAACAGCGGGTCGTCCTGGTCGCGCCCGGCGAGCAGCACGATGAAGCAGCGGGTGCCGACACTGCCGACGCCGACGACCTTGCGGGCGGCGTCGACGAAGCGGTAGCGGTCCAGGAGCAGGCGGCGCTCCTCGGAGAGGGTGGAGCGGTAGTCGCTGAAGATCTTGCGCAGGGAGGCCATGTCGGCGGCGCCGGCCGGTTCCAGGAGGGGCGGGTCGTGGACGATACGGCGGCGGCCGTCGACGGTCTCGGTCAGTTTGCCGACGGCGTGCAGGCTGGTGCGGCGGCGGGCCCGTGTGAGGCTGGACTCGACCCGGCGGCGGTTGCGGGCGGAACGGACCAGGGGCAGCAGGCTGTCGGCGTCGATCCGGTCGTACCAGACGGCGAGTTCGCCCTTGCGGGCCAGAGCGCGCAGCGCCGTGCGGTACGCGGCGGTCGCCTCCAGCGCGGCGCGGTGGGCCTTCGCGGGGCTGTGGCCGTTCTCGCGGCCGGCGACGGCCACGCTCGCGGCGAGGCGTTTGACGTCCCACTCGAAGGGGCCCGGGAACGTCTCGTCGAAGTCGTTGAGGTCGAAGAGCAGGGCGCGTTCCGGGGAGGCGTACAGGCCGAAGTTGAGGAGGTGCGCGTCGCCGCACAGCTGCACGGTGAGACCGGTGTGCGGCTGGGACGCGAGGTCGGCGGCCATCACGGCGGCGGAGCCGCGGAAGAAGGCGAAGGGGGAGGCTGCCATGCGGCCGTACCGGATGGGGAGGAGTTCCGGGAGTCGGTCCCGGCCTTGTCGCTCCAGTACGGCTACGGGGTCCGGGCGGTCCACGGAGGGGATCCAGCCGGCGTGTGCGGAACGGGCGACGCGTCTACGCGCAGCGCGGCCTCGGTCTGCTCGGTCAGCGGGCGTGGTCATGTGCCGTGTCTCCGCATGCCGCCGCCTCCCGGGGTTCCGCCGCCTGTTGCTACGCAGTGAAAGCGGGGGGTGAGGTGGCCGCATGTCGGATGCGGCGTTTGAGTGAACGAGCGCGTTTACTCTCGGACGAGAAACGCACGCATCTCTCCGAGCGGAGGCCGGGATGAGTGGCAACCCGCGTTACATCGCACCGCCCGAACGGCGCGCCCGTCTCGCCCTGCGCCATCGCCTCGCCGCAAGCACCCGCGCCACGGCCCCCGAAGACGTCGCCGATTCCCTCGTCGCCCTCCACGGCAGCGACCCCGCAGCGGTGTACCTCGCCGTGGGCGCACGCCTCGCCGACTCGAGCGGCACCGTGTCGGAGACCGCCCGCGCCCTGTACGAGGACCGCACCCTGCTCCGTATGCACGGCATGCGGCACACGGTGTTCGTGTTCCCCACCGAGCTGACCGCCGTCGTGCACGCCTCGACGGGACTCGCCGTCGCCGCCCGTGAACGGGCCTCCCTGCTCAAGAACATGGCGAAGGCCGGGGCCCCGGACGCGGTCTGGCTGAAGGAGGTCGAGGACGCGGCCCTCGCCGCGCTGGCCCGGCGCGGACAGGCGACGGCGGCCGAACTCGCCCAGGACGAGCCGAGGTTGAAGGAACAGTTCGTGTACGCGGCCGGCAAGAGCTACGAGGGCGTCCACACCGTGTCGACCCAACTGCTGAGGGTGCTCGGCGTGGAGGGCAAGGTGGTGCGGGGGCGACCTTTGGGTTCGTGGACGTCGAACCAGTTCCGCTGGGCGGTGGCACCCGAACATCCCGAACTGGACGTGGCGGAGGCCCAGTCGACCCTGCTGCGGCGCTGGCTCAGCACCTGTGGTCCGGCCACGGAAGCCGACCTGAAGTGGTGGACGGGGTGGCGGGTGACGGACGTTCGCCGGGCACTGGCGACGATCGGCGCGGAGCCGGTGACCCTGGACGAGGGCACGGGTTACGTGGCCGCCGGGGACCTCGCTCCGCTGGCCGGCCCCGCCGAACCCTGGGCGGCACTGTTGCCGGCGCTCGATCCGACGGCGATGGGCTGGCAGCAACGGGACTGGTACCTGACACCGGAGCTGCGCCCCGCGCTGTTCGACTACAGCGGCAACGTGGGGCCGACGGTGTGGTGGAACGGCCGGGTGGTGGGAAGTTGGGCGCAACGGGCCGGGGCCGACGGGGAGATCGTGTGGCGGGTGCTCGACCGGGAGGGGGTCGGTCGAGAGGCGGAGGCCGCGATCGGGGAGGCGGCGGAGCGGTTGCGGGGGTGGGTGGGGACGACTCGGGTGACGCCGAGGTTCCGGACGCCGGTGGAGCGGGAGTTGTCGGCGTAGGGGGTGTTGGGGGTGCAGGGGGTGCAAGGGGCGTTGTGGGTGCAGGGCGTACCCCTCGGCGCCGGCCGGCACAATCCAGCCCGTCCGGCGTTTGAGGACGAGGCCCCTTCAGGGCCGAAGCGGGGGGCTGGGGGCGGCAGCTCCCAGAGACCCCCGCACCGGGGCCGGGCGCCCAAGAAACGCAGGGCACCCGGCGCCACAGCTCAGCGCGAGTACCGCATCAGCGCCCGCACCATGTGACACGTCGTCTCCGACGGCGGGTGAACACCGATCAGTTCCGCGGTCGATCGGATCGTCTCGTTGCGGGCCTGGTTCGGGACGTACACGCCCGAGTCGAGCAGGGCGATCGCGAGCCGCATCGCCTTGAGGCGGCGGTTGTGCGTGACGTACCAATCCCGCGGGCGTCCGGGCGGCAGCGGCCGCTTCTCCACGGGCACGTAGGGCAGGTCGAGCTGGACGGAACGCTTCGCGGTGGACTGGGTCGGCAACGGCTTCGGCTTCAGTGCGGCAGCGGGCACGGACATCCTCCTGTCGCGGTCAGGGCGCCGTCCGGACCTCCCGGCGACACCCTCGAACACTGCTCACAGTTTACCGCCCGCCACTGACATCCAGCGAGTCCACGACGTTCGTCAAATGCCCTGGTGGAGACGGATGTTGCCGCCATGTCACCGGTGATCCGGGAGGTATGCGTGAGGCTTCGGGAAATTCGAACACCGGCCATTTCACCCCTTCTGGCATTTGCCTAAACCCTTTAGGCAAATGCATAATCTGTATCGCTGATCGAAAGGAAGGTCATGGCCAGAGCAGGACTGACCCCGGAGCGGCTGACCCTCGCGGGGGCCGAGCTGGCCGACGAGGTCGGCTTCGACCAGGTGACCCTCTCGGCACTCGCCCGGCGGTTCGACGTCAAGGTCGCGAGTCTGTACTCGCACCTGAAGAACTCCCAGGAACTCCGGACCAGGATCGCCCTGTTCGCCCTGGAGGAACTCGCCGACCGGGTCGCCGACGCCCTCGCCGGACGCGCCGGCAAGGACGCCCTGGCCGCCTTCGCGGACGCCTACCGCGACTACGCCCGGGAGCACCCCGGCCGCTACGACGCCGCCCGGCTCCGGCTCGACCCCGAGACGGCCGCCGCCAGCGCGGGCGTACGGCACGCGCAGATGACGCGGGCGATCCTGCGCGGCTACGACCTGGCCGAGCCGGACCAGACACACGCGGTCCGGATGCTGGGCAGCGTCTTCCACGGCTACGTCAGCCTGGAGCTGGCCGGAGGCTTCGAGCACAGCGCACCCGACGCACGGGAGTCCTGGGCCTGGGTCGTCGACTCCCTCGACACCCTGCTCCGGAACCGGGGCACCACCCCCTGACCGCTTTCCGAACATCCCGGAAATTCCGATCACCAGGCTGAGGCAGAGCAATGAGCACCGAGCACCACACCACGACCACCACCCCCGTCACCGCCGACATGCTGCGCGGCTTCCTCGACGTGGAAGCGACCGCGCACGGTCTGCTGCCGCACCGGCTGCCCGCACGGGCGCGCCGTCAGATCCCCGACGACCAACTGGCCGTGGCCGAGGCCCAACCCTCCGGTGTACGGCTGGTCTTCCGCACCCGGGCCACCACGATCGAGCTGGACACACTGCCCACCAAGCGCGTCTACCAAGGGTTCCCGGCCCCGGCGGACGGCGTGTACGACCTCCTCGTCGACGGCCGTCTCACTGCCCAGGCCACGGTCGCCGGTGGCAACGTGCGCACGATCACCGACATGGTCACCCAGTCCGCCGAGGTGACGGAGGGGCCGCCCGGCACCGCCCGGTTCACCGAACTGCCCGCCGGTGACAAGGACATCGAGATCTGGCTCCCGCACACGGAGATCACGGAGTTGATCGCCCTGCGCACCGACGCGCCCGTCGAGAAGGCGCCGGACAGCGGGCGCAAGGTGTGGCTGCATCACGGGAGTTCCATCAGCCACGGCTCCAACGCCACGCATCCGAGCGGCACTTGGCCGGCCCTCGCAGCCGCGCTGGGTGAAGTGGAGCTCGTCAACCTGGGGTTCAGCGGCAGCGCGCTGCTCGACCCGTTCACCGCCCGTGCGATGCGCGACACCCCGGCGGACCTGATCAGCGTCAAGGTCGGCATCAACGTCGTCAACACCGACGCGATGCGCCTGCGCGCGTTCACCCCCGCGGTCCACGGCTTCCTCGACACCCTCCGCGAGGGGCATCCGACCACACCCTTGCTGGTCGTGTCCCCTCTCCTGTGCCCGGTCCAGGAGGACACCCCCGGTCCGCTCGCGCCCGACTTCGACGGCGGGACCCTGCGGTTCAGGGCGACCGGCGATCCGGCCGAACGTGCCGCCGGGCGCCTGACGCTCACCGTCATCCGCGACGCGCTCGCCGGGGTCGTGGCACAGCGGGCGGCCGACGATCCGAACCTGTACTACCTCGACGGCCTCGACCTCTACGGCGAGTCGGACCACGCCGAGTTCCCGCTGCCCGACGATCTCCACCCCGATCCGGCGGGACACCGCCGCATCGGCGAGAACTTCGGGCGGCTCGTGTTCGGCGAGGGCGGTCCGTTCGCGAACGGGACGGCCCGACCCGGAGGGTGATCGCGCCGTCGGCCAGGCGGTCATGGGTACCGTGAACCCCATGGAGATCTGGATCAACCCGGCCTGTTCCAAGTGCCGCAGCGCCGTGAGTCTGCTCGATGCCGAGGGGGCCGAGTACACCGTCCGCCGCTATCTGGAGGACGTGCCGAGCGAGGACGAGATCAGGGACGTACTGAAGCGCCTCGGGCTCGAACCGTGGGACATCACGCGCACCCAGGAAGCCGTGGCGAAGGAGCTGGGGCTCAAGGAGTGGGCGCGGGACGGGAGTTCGCGGTCGCGGTGGGTGACGGCGCTGGCCGAGCATCCGAAGCTGATCCAGCGGCCGATCATCACCGCGGACGACGGCACGGCGCTGGTCGCGCGCAGCGACGAGGCCGTACGGGACGCGTTGTCCCGCCAGTGAGCCGGCCCGCCTCCGCTCGCGGTAGGTCAAGTGACCGATGCGCGGCCGAGTCAAGCTGACAGAAGGTTGTCCGGACATCGCGTGTCGCACGAGAGCGGGGAGTCCCTCACGATGATCAGCCGTCGCAGCGTTCTCAAGTCGTCCGGCGCCGTGGCCGCCGGCGGCTTCGTGCCCGTGGTCGCCCCGGACCGGAACGGCTCCGGCGGTGAGGCCTCCCAACTCCGGCCCGGTGAGCGGTACATCGACGTCCCCGGCGGTCGGGTCTGGGCGAACGTCGTCGGGAGCGGGCGGCGTCCGGCGCTGCTCGTGCTGCACGGCGGGCCCGGTGCGGGGCACGACTATCTCGAGTCCCTCGGCGATCTGGCCGACGACCGGCCGGTCGTGTTCTACGACCAACTCGGCTGCGGGCGTTCGGAGAAGCCCGACAACCCGGCGCTCTGGGTGGTCGACCGGTTCGTCGCCGAGGTCGAGACGGTCAGGCGCGCGCTCGGTCTGCGGCGCTTCCATCTGTACGGGCACTCGTGGGGCGGCTGGCTCGCCATCGAGTACCTGTTGCGCCAGCCGCGCGAGGTGGGCGCCGTCGTGCTGGCCAGCACCTCGTCGAGCGCACCTCAATTCGTCGCGGGCACCCGGCAGTTGCGCACCCTCCTCCCCGCCGACGTGCAACAGGTGCTGGACGAGTACGAGGCGAAGGGCGACTACACCGCGCCCGAGTACCTCGACGCGGTGAACGTCTTCTACGCCAACTTCTTCTGCCGTCTGGACCCGTACCCCGAAGCCCTGTTGCGCAGTGCCGCGAACGTCGACGGCAACCAGGTGTACGCCACGATGAACGGGCCGAACGAGTTCGTGATGACCGGCAACCTCGCTTCCTGGGACCGGACTTCGCAGCTGCGCCGGATCAGGAGGCCCGTCCTGCTGACGCGTGGGCGCTACGACGAGTTCGCCGTGGACTGCACGGACACGCTGGAGGAACGGCTCCCCTTCACCGAGCGGGTCGAGTTCCCGCACAGCGCGCACATGGCGATGTGGGAGGACCGGGAGGCGTACATGCGCACCCTCGGATCGTTCCTGTCGGACTGGGACCGGGCGCACTGACCCCCAACACCCTTGTGACGCACGTCACTTATGTGACTCCTGTGTCCGCTGAGTTACATCGTTCGGTATCCCGTACATAGCGGCGTACGCTCCCCTACCCCACAGGAGACGCGCATGTCGCGCAGGAGAACCGCCAGCACGAAGAAGAAGCTGGCGCTGCTGGTCACCGCCGCGGCGGTCGCGGGAGGCGGGGCCTTCGCTCTCGCCACCACGTCGAACGCGTCGCAGTCGACCGCGCAGAACGCCAAGACCCTGTCCGCCGCGAACTCGACGGTCTGCCAGGGCCTCGCGACCGCGCTCGGCAACAACCAGAGTTTCATCGCCGGCCAGAAGGCCAGTCCCGACGCCCAGTCGGCGGCGCGGATCGCCAACCGCGAGGCGGTCATCGCGCAGATCAAGGTGCAGCAGAAGGCGTCCGGTTGTGCGGTTGGGGAGTCGGCTCAGGGCTCCCAGACCACGCAGCCGGCGCAGTCGGCACCCGCGGCCACGGCCACCGCCAAGGCGACCCCGCCCGCGGGCAACACCGGCGGCGGAGCCGCTGCCGCCGGCAGCCAGGTGTGCAACGGCTCGACCGTCACGCTCTCCGGCGAGGCCGGTGCGCCCGCCGCGTCCAGCAACCAGTTCCCGGCCGGCACGACGCTGAAGGTCACCAACCTGGACAACAACAAGTCCACGACGGTGAAGGTCACTTCGGTCTCCGGCAGCTGTGTCCTGCTGAACAACGCGGCTTTCGAACAGGTCCGTGAGCCCGGCAAGTTCCTGATCCGCCGGGCCCTGATCCAGAAGGTGGGGTGACGCTCAGGATCCGAGAAAACCGGTGAGGTGACGGCCCAGTCGCTCAGGTGCGGCCTGCGGCAGCGCGTGATGGGAGACGTCCGCCAGGATGTCGGTCTCCACGTGCGGCAGCAGTTCGCCCGCCCGGGCCGCCACCAGGTACGTGTCATGGGTCCTGCTGTTTCCGGCCAGAAGCAGCAGGACCGGCGCGTTCAGCCCGCGCAGCGCGTCCGGCGCCGGGCGGGGACCGGTCACCGGTTTCACGGACGGGAACCCCGCGCCCGCCTCCTGGAGGCGCAGCCAGTCGGGGTCCAGCGGCACTCCCCCGGTCTCCCACTCCAGGAACGCGCGGACCCGGCGCGCGGTGGGCCGTAGCAGCATCGGCAGGGCATGCAGCAGATACGCCGTCTCGAACCCGGCGAAGCACTGGGTCGGGTCGAGGAGGAACAGACGGCGTACTCGGGCGGGCGCGTGCAGTGCGTAGTGCAGCGCGATCCAGCCACCGTAGGAATGACCGCCGAGATCGACGGCCGACGTCTCCGACCTCACGCCCAGGCCGTCGAGCAGCGCGTCCAGCCAGGACATCAGGTCGGCCACGGTGCGCGGGCGCCGGCCGACGGCCGGGACGCTGCGGCCCGGGGCGCCGATCAGATCGACGGCGTGGACGCGGTGACCGGCGCGGGCGAGTTCGCCGACCTGGGCGTACCAGGATGCCGAGGTCGCACCCCCGCCGCCCGGCAGCAGCACCAGCGGACGCCCGTCGACGGGCCCGCACACATTCACACACGTCCCACCGAACGGCGTCGGGACGGTCACCTCCTCCCGCTCACCGGGCCACTTCGCCATGACCTTGTCGTACGCCGACTCGAACCCACCGATGTCGAACGCGCCGCCACGTATGCCCATGCCGCCCACCTCTCCCTCCCCGTATTATCTCGCTCAGCGAGATACTCGGCGAGCGAGATAATAGTCGGAGGCGGTCATGCGGAACCAGGGGGCAGGCACCGGGCCGGAGATGGAGATCGTCCATCTCCTACGCGCCGTGGCGGTCGAACTCGGCCTGCACAGCGCCCGGTTCGCGAACCAGAACGGTATGCACCCCACGGACGTACGCGCCCTGATCGCCCTCATGGACGCGGCGCGAGCCGGCGAGGAGATGACGGCGGGGCGGCTCGGCAGCGCCCTCGGGCTCAACTCGGCGGGGACCACCGCCCTCGTCGACCGGCTGGAGCGGGCCGGGCATGTGCGGCGGGTGCGGAGCGAGGGGGACCGGCGCAGGGTGGTGGTCGAAGTGGACCAGCGGGCGGTCGAACTCGGGCAGGCCTTCTTCGGTCCGCTCATCGGCAGCGCCGTGGACCTCCTCCAGGGCTACGACGAACGCGAACTCGCCGCGATCCGGAGCTTCCTGGAAGGGGTCCGCGAGGCCGCCGCCGAGGGCTAACCCCATCGCATACGAGCCGTCCGCCCGTGCTCGTCCCCGCGCGTCTGCGACTGCGAACAGCGTTCTCAGCGGCCTGCCGTGCACAGGCCACGTGAATCGCGCCACAGCATCACCCGGTAACACGGGGTTCACAATCGAGCAATGATCGGGAAATCGCATGTTGACAGGCTGCCGGGCATGAATCGCGGCGCTCCAGTGCCGCTGCGCCGCAGCACCCGCAAGTGCGACGAATGACCCACCCCGAAGGATGTGGCCCGTGACCTTCAAGGCTGAGTACATCTGGATCGACGGCACCCAGCCGACGGCCAAGCTCCGTTCCAAGACGAAGATTCTGGCCGACGACGCCAAGGGCGCCGAGCTCCCGATCTGGGGCTTCGACGGGTCGTCCACGAACCAGGCCGAGGGGCACTCCTCGGACCGCGTGCTCAAGCCGGTCGCCAGCTTCCCGGACCCGATCCGCGGCGGCGACGACATCCTCGTCATGTGCGAGGTCCTCGAGATCGACATGACGCCGCACGAGTCCAACACCCGTGCCGCGCTGGTCGAGGTCTCCGAGAAGTACGCCGCGCAGGAGCCGATCTTCGGCATCGAGCAGGAGTACACCTTCTTCGACGGCGCCCGTCCGCTGGGCTTCCCCGAGGGCGGCTTCCCGGCCCCCCAGGGCGGCTACTACTGCGGTGTCGGCGCCGACGAGATCTTCGGCCGCGAGATCGTCGAGGCCCACCTGGAGAACTGCCTCAAGGCCGGTCTCGCGATCTCGGGCATCAACGCCGAGGTCATGCCCGGCCAGTGGGAGTTCCAGGTCGGCCCGGTCTCCCCGCTGGAGGTCTCCGACCACCTGTGGATCGCCCGCTGGCTGCTCTACCGCACCGCCGAGGACTTCGGCATCTCCGCGACCCTCGACCCCAAGCCGGTCAAGGGCGACTGGAACGGCGCGGGCGCGCACACCAACTTCTCCACCAAGGCGATGCGCGAGGGCTACGACGCGATCATCACCGCGTGCGAGTCCCTCGGCGAGGGCTCCAAGCCCCTCGACCACGTCAAGCACTACGGCGCCGGCATCGACGACCGTCTGACGGGCCTGCACGAGACCGCCCCGTGGAACGAGTACTCCTACGGCGTCTCCAACCGCGGCGCCTCGGTCCGTATCCCGTGGCAGGTCGAGAAGGACGGCAAGGGCTACATCGAGGACCGTCGCCCGAACGCCAACGTCGACCCGTACCTCGTGACCCGCCTCATCGTCGACACGTGCTGCTCCGCGCTGGAGAAGGCCGGCCAGGTCTGATCGGTCTGATCCCCACCCGCTTCCGCGAAGAGGCGTCCACCGTCGTGGTGGGCGCCTCTTCGCGTTGTCAGTGGTGCGTGCCAGTCTTGATCCATGGACATCCACGGGGGCATCGACGCGGGTCTCGACATCAAGGTCGAGACGGAGAACGGGCGGACGTACACACGCGTTTCGGCGGTACGGCTGCGGGAGCTGGTGGCGCGGATCGGGGGCGCCGACGACCGTTTCCTGGTCGTGCAGCGGATACCCGACCTCCCGGACGTGTTCGCGCAGGTGTGGCACGAGGAGGGCGGGGACTACCGGCTGGAACACCGGCTGAGTGAGGACCGGTTCTACGGTACGAACCTCACGGACCCGGTGCGCGTGGCGGAGCTGCTGACCGGCTGGGCACGGCAGGCAGCCGGCGCCGAGTGGGCCGCGGGTGTCGTGTGGGAGCCGGTCGACCTCGGTCCCCGGGAGGACGTTCCCGAGCTGCCGGACGAGGTGCGGGAGAAGGTCGAGGAGCGGGTCCGGACCCGGCTGCGCTGCGGCTACGACAGCCGGAAGGTGCTGACCGAGATCGCCGAGGAGTGGCTGGTCGACGGCGACGAGCGGCCGGTGTCCCGTGCGCAGGCCGCGCGAGTGGTGGACCGGCTGTGGCTGGAGCAGGTCGCCGAACAGGCGGGCTGGGAAGGCGTCACCGACCCCGACCGGCTCACCCGCGCCTTCGAGGCGCTGGACGCGAGCGGCATCACCGCCCGAGAGAACTTCGCCTGCTGCCGGGGCTGCGGCCTCGCGGAGATAGGCGCGGAGCGCGAGGGGGCACGCGGTTTCGTCTTCTTCCACCAGCAGGTCACGGAACACGCCGTCGAGGGGTACGGACTCGCGCTGCACTACGGCGGGTTCGACGGCTCGGCCGGGACCACCACGGCCGTCGGGCACGAGGTCCTGGCCGCCCTCCGTGCCGCCGGGCTGTCCGCCGACTGGGACGGCAATCCGGACAAGGCGATCGACGTCAAGCCGCTGACCTGGCACAAACGACTGGTCGGATGAGGGGTGGGGCGTCGACTTCACGCCAAGGAAGCGTCCAGGCTGTGAGAGGAGGGTCCTGTTGCGGGCGTGTGTCTGGTTCAATGGGCGCATGGGCAACTACCAGAAGTGCGGAGCGACGGGTCGCCATGACCTCGAGCCCTTCTGGCCTTCCCGTCAGCACCATGACTTCGACCGGGTGTGTTGTCGCGCGATGAACGCGCCGGCCCTCTAAAGCCGTACACCTTCGGCCTCCGGCCAGCGCGACTCGACGTACGTCCCTCGACGAACCTCTCGCGCGAAAGAGCTGACCTCTCATGGCGATCATCCGTTCTCTGTCCTCCGCCACGCTCAACGCTCCGGCCCCCTCCCCCGCCCCGACCGGCACGCGGCACCATCTGCGCGCCGTCGACCGGGACGAGGTGATCGACGTGGCGGAGTTCCTGCCGCCGGGCGCCACCTGGCTGCCCGCGCCGCCGCACACGCTGCCCACGCTTCCGGGGCAGCCGCCGATGGTCGGGTACCTCGTCCTCATCCCGGCCGACAGCCCGCACCTCACCCGGACCGGCCACCCCGACGTCCTGCCCGACGGCGTACCCGGCATCACCGCCGGCGCCGAACCGCTCGTCCGGATCGACACCGTGCAGCGCACCGCGCAGCTGAACGGTGAGGAACTCGACCTCACGTACCTGGAGTTCGAGCTGCTCGCCCACCTGGTGGCCCACCCCAACCGGGTGCACACCCGCGACCAGTTGGTCACCACGGTGTGGGGCTACGGACACGTGGGCGACGGCCGTACCGTCGACGTCCACATCGCCCGGCTGCGCCGCAAGCTGGGCGTCGAGCACCGCAAGGCGATCCAGACGGTGCGGCGGGTCGGGTACAAGTACACACCGCCTACCGCGCGTTGACCATCAGCCGGTCCATCGCCGACCGCCCGTTGATCGTCTGCTGACGGCAGATTCGCGTTCCGTTCCGTGGGCCTCGCGGGCAGAGTCGTCGGTATGAGACTTCTGGTGCTGGGCGGTACGGAGTTCGCGGGACGGGCCGTCGTGGAGGCTGCCCTCGGCCGGGGCTGGGAGGTGACCGTCCTCAACCGGGGACGGCACGAGCCCCCGGCCGGGGTACGGGCGTTGCGGGGCGACCGCACCGCGCCCGGTGGGCTCGCCGCGCTGGCCGAGGGCGAGTGGGACGCCGTGATCGACACCTGGTCGGCGGCGCCGCGCGCGGTGCACGACGCTGCGCGGCTGCTTGCCGACCGGGTGGGCCGGTATGTGTACGTGTCGAGCTGCTCGGTGTACGCGTGGGCGCCGCCCGCCGGGTACGGCGAGGACGCGCCCCTCGTCGAGGGGGCCGAGCCCGACGCCGAGAAGACCGACTACGCGCGGGACAAGCGGGGCGGGGAGCTCGCGGCGCTGGGGGCGTTCGGGGCGGAGCGGTCGGTGTTCGCGCGGGCGGGGTTGATCCTCGGGCCGTACGAGAACATCGGGCGGTTGCCGTGGTGGCTGACCCGGGTCGCGCGGGGTGGGCCGGTGTTGGCTCCTGGGCCTCGGGATCTTGCCCTTCAGTATGTCGATGTGCGGGATCTTGCGGAGTGGTTGCTCGGGTCTGTGGAGCGGGAGTTGAGCGGGGCGTTCAATCTGATCTCCGCGCAGGGGCACGCGACGATGGGTTCGTTCCTGGACGCGTGTGTGCGGGTCACCGGTGGGGGCGCCGAGTTGCGGTGGACCGATCCTGAGGTGGTGCTCGGGGCGGGTATCGAGCCGTGGACTCAGTTGCCGGTGTGGATTCCGGCCGGCAGTGAGGGATACGACGCGTTGCACAGTGCGGATGTGTCTCGGGCGCTTTCGACTGGGCTGAGCTGTCGTTCTGTCGAGGAGACCGTGGCTGATACGTGGGGGTGGTTGCAGGGCATCGGGGGTTCCGCGCCCCAGCGGCCGGATCGGCCGGCGGTCGGGCTTGACCCTGTTGTGGAGGCGAAGGTGCTTGGGGTGCCGCTGGAGTGGTAGTTCGTTGGGCGCGGGTGCGTGGGGGCTGGTCGCGCCCACGCGGCGGAGCCGCATATCGACACAGCCCCGCGCCCCTGAAAACCAAAAACCACCGGTGTTGGTAGCGACACCCCTGTCACGGTGGCCCGGCCCCGTGACCTCCTCGCCCCGCTCCGTGAGACTGGGCGTATGGACACGAACAGGGCCCGTACCGTCGTCACGGCCGGGCTGCGCGGTCTCGCGCTCGCCCTCATCTCCCTCTACGGGTCGCTCGTCCTCCTCGTTCTCACGCTCGTCTCCCTTGTGCTCATCCCTGTGGGGATCGGGCTGATCACCACGCCCTGGGTGCTGGGCGGCGTGCGCGCCCACGCGGATCGGCGGCGGCTGCTCGGCGCGCAGTGGTGCGGGGTGCGTATCCCGCCGGCGTATCGGCCGGTTCCTGCCGGGGTGAAGCCCTGGACGCGGACCTTTCGTCTGCTCGGTGACCCCGCCATCTGGCGTGATCTGCGGTGGCTGCCCGTCGACATGACCGCCGGGTTTGTCACCGCCCTGGTGCCCGCGGCTCTCGTGTTCTATCCGCTGGAGGGCTTCGCGTTGGCGTTCGGGTTGTGGCGGGTGTTCACGGACGGGACGTATGTCGGGTGGTGGTACGGGTTCGTGCCGGTGAGTGGGCAGGGCAGTGCGCTGCTCGCGGGGCTGCTGGGTGTCGCGCTGCTCGCCGCCTCCTACTTCCTCACGCCTGCCCTGTTGCGCGTCCATTTCCTGCTGACCCGTTCCGTGCTCGCCCCGGGGCAGGGTGAACTCGCCGAGCGGGTACGGGTGTTGACCGAGACCCGGCGTGACGCCGTGGACTCCTCGGCCGCCGAGCTGCGGCGTATCGAGCGTGATCTGCACGACGGCGCGCAGGCCCGGCTGGTGGCCATGGGGATGGATCTCGGCACGATCGAGGCGCTGATCGAGAAGAATCCGGCGAAGGCCCGGGAGCTTCTCGCGCGGGCCCGGCAGTCCTCCGCCGAGACGCTGGGCGAGCTGCGCGACCTCGTGCGCGGTATTCATCCGCCGGTGCTGGCGGAGCGCGGACTCGGCGATGCCGTACGGGCGTTGGCGTTGCGGATGCCGGTGCCGACGGAGGTGGTCGCGGATCTCGGGGGTGGTCGGGCGGACGCTCCCGTCGAGTCGGCCGCGTACTTCGCCGTCAGCGAGGTGCTCACCAACGCGGTCAAGCATTCCGGTGCCGATCGGATCTGGGTCGATCTCCAGCACGTGAAAGAAGGAGCGGGGCTGCTGCGGATCTCCGTCACCGACAACGGTGGGGGCGGTGCCGTGGTCGGGGCGGGGTCGGGACTCTCCGGAGTCGAGCGGCGACTGGGTACATTCGACGGCGTCCTGGCCGTCAGCAGCCCCGCGGGCGGTCCCACCATGGTGACCATGGAGATTCCGTGCGCGTTGTCCTAGCCGAAGACCTGTTCCTGCTGCGGGACGGGCTGGTGCGGCTGTTGGAGGCCTACGACTTCGAGATCGCCGCGGCTGTGGAGAGCGGGCCCGAACTCACCAAGGCGCTGGCCGAGTTGGCGCCCGACGTGGCCGTCGTCGACGTACGGCTGCCGCCCACTCATACGGACGAGGGGCTGCAGTGTGCGTTGCGGGCCCGGCGGGAGCGGCCCGGGCTGCCGGTGCTGGTGCTGTCGCAGCACGTGGAGCAGTTGTACGCGCGGGAGTTGCTCGCCGACGGGACCGGTGGGGTGGGCTATCTGCTGAAGGACCGGGTGTTCGACGCGGAGCAGTTCGTGGACGCCGTACGGCGGGTGGCGGGTGGCGGGACGGCGATGGATCCGCAGGTCATTCAGCAGTTGCTGGCTCGGCGGGCGGCCGACGACCGGCCGCTGGGGCGGTTGACGCCCCGGGAGGTCGAGGTGCTGGAACTGATGGCGCAGGGTCGGTCGAACGCGGCGATCGCGGGGCAACTCGTCGTCACGGAACGGGCGATCGGGAAGCACACGTCCAATATTTTCGCCAAACTGGGACTGGAAGTCTCCGACGATGACAATCGCCGCGTGCTGGCGGTATTGGCCTATTTGGACCAGGGTCGCTGAGCACTAGCTGTGAGTCGATCACAACTGCCGGTGTTTAAGGGCCAGTTGGGAGGGGACTTATGCAAGAACCTCTCATCAATTTCTGAGACGGCTGAACACTCCTGGGACCCCCTGCGTATCAAAGGGCGCCGCTTCACTCCTGTCGGGCGCCTCGCTGCCCCGCAAGGAAGTCAGAGGAGTTCCATGGGACGCAATGATCGTAAACGCCGTACGCCGCTGGCCACCAAGGCCATTGCCGCATCGGCTGCCCTAGCGCTCGGTGGGGGCGGGCTGCTCTGGGCACAGATGAACGCATCGGCGCATGAGTCCAACTCATCGGGCCAGAACCAGACGAAGGCCGCCGCGGCGACAGTCGCGACGATCGCCTGCCCGGACGTCGGCCAGCAGCTGACGAACGTGCCGCAGAAGGCTCGTCAGGGAGTCGCCACTGAGTTGGCGAACCTCGACAAGCAGATCACCGAGGCCTACGCCCGGCTCGCCTCGACGCGCCAAGCGCAGGCGAACGACGCGAGCTTCGTGCAGAACGCGATCGTCGGCCCCCTCAAGGAGAAGCGGGCCGCGACGATCGACCGTATTCGCATCGACATCCAGCGAGTGGGCGGCAGTGTCAACGCGGCTGCACTGAAGCAACTCGCCGCCTGTACGACGCAGACCGCCACCAACACCACCACGGCAGGTCGTGGTGGCGGCAAGAACAACGGCGGGGGCCAGAACAACAACGGCGGCCAGAACACCGGTGGTCAGAACACCGCTGCTCCGAGCGCGAGCGCTTCGGCCTCCGCGCCCGCCGCCAACAACGGTGGTCAGGCCGGCAACGGCCCGACGGCCGCGGACTTCGTGGACATCACGAAGGTCGCGAACAACGTCCTGGCGAAGCCGCAGAACCAGGCTCAGGCCTCGACGGGTTCGTTCACCACCAAGTGCGGTGTGAACGCCAACAAGAACCACAACACCGACAACGTCATCGTGGCGCCCGGCGTGACCAACGGCGCGCACCACGAGCACGACTACGTCGGCAACCAGAAGGTCAACGCGTTCTCCACGAACGACTCGCTGCTGGCCGCCCCCTCCAGCTGCCAGAACCAGAGTGACCTCTCGGCGTACTACTGGCCGGTCGTGCGTGTGCAGGACGGCTCGCAGGAGTTCGACGCGAACGCGCTCGGCGGTGGCAAGGAAGGCAACGTCGGCAAGATCCTGACGCCGGCCCAGGCGCAGATCAAGTACGTCGGTTCGCCGGCCAGCAAGGTCGTCGCGATGCCGCAGTTCCTGCGCATCATCACCGGTGACGCGAAGACCCTCACCAACGGTCTGGCGAACGCCAACGCGCACTGGAGCTGCACCGGCTTCGAGAACAAGGTCCAGCTGACCGAGCAGTACCCGATCTGCCCGCAGGGCAGTCAGGTGGTCCGCACCTTCGCCTTCCAGAGCTGCTGGGACGGCGTGAACATCGACAGCGCCAACCACCGTACGCACGTGGCCTTCGCGGACCCGGCGAGCGGTGTCTGCGGGAACGGCTTCAAGGCCATCCCGCAGCTGACGATGCGCCTGGTCTACAACATCGCGCCCCCCACCATCCAGGCGGACGGCACGGTGAAGAACGCCTACGCGGTGGACGGTTTCCCGGAGCAGCTGCACAAGGCTTCGACCGACCACGACGACTTCATCAGCGTCACCAAGAACAACCTGGCGGCGAAGATCGCCAACTGCGTCAACACCGGCAAGAAGTGCCAGTGAGCGCAGTTAGCCGGTAGGACCCGGTAGTACGAAAGCGGGCGGTGGGATTCTCCCACCGCCCGCTTTCGTGTGCCCCCAAGAGGGCTTCCCCCGAAGGGAGTTCAGCTGGTGTGCTTCGAGTGGTCGGTGCCGATCTCCTCGTCGCCGCCGAGCGTCAGCTGAAGCTTCTTGACGATCTTGTCGGTGCCGACGGCGACCCACTTGCGGCCGACGAGGTAGAAACCGCCGTAGTCCTTGGCGTCGTTGATCCACTCGCGCTGGCCGCGGTCGGTGGCGAAGGTCGCGAGGACGAACTTGCCGTAGCTCATCTTGCAGATGGCCTGGCGGAGTTCGTCGGCGTCGGTCTGGATGTCGGGCGTGCACTTCACCTTCGCCGCCAGGCTCTCCAGGCTGCCGGTGGCCGCCGTCGGAATGGTCGCGGCCTTGGTGTCGGCGCCGCAGCCCACCAGCGCCAGCGCCGCCGTGGCGCCGGCCACCGCGAGCATCGGTCGGGTCAGCCTCATCTGTCGTTCCTCCGGTCGTCCGGTCAGCAGCATGCCGCAGTCGGCCCCGGCGAGGGGCCTTCTCCTTCGATACGGCCATAACGGGCCCCGCGCTCAAATCCATGGTCATCGGCTGTACACGTGTGCGAAGGTGGCGCCCGTGGACCAAGACTGGGAAGACCGTACGACCGCCGCCTGGGCGACCTTCGACGAGTATCCGGAGGAGAGGGCGGCCGAGTTCCGGGCCGTGATCGACACGCTCGTCGCCGAGCTGCCGGACGACAGTCCGCTGGCCCCCTTCGAGCGGGCCTGCGCCTGGGACTCGACCGGGCACTCGGACAAGGCCGTTCCGCTGTACCGGGAGGCGTTGGCGCTCGGGCTGAGCGAGCAGAGCGGTTACAAGGGCCGGCGGGCCAAGATCCAACTCTCCAGTTCGCTGCGGAACATCGGGCAGGCGGAGGAGGGCGTCAAACTGCTCACGCCCGAACTCGACGCACCTTCGGACGAGTTGGACGACGCGGTACGCGGGTGCCTCGCCCTGTGTCTGTCCAGTCTGGGCCGCGACCGCGAGGGGCTTTCCCTCGTGCTGGGCGCCCTGGCACCTCATCTCCCGCGCTACCAGCGGTCGATGGCGAACTACGCGCGGGCCCTGGTCGAGCCGGAGGGCTGAGTCGCCCGGGTGGCGGTGACCAACTCACCATTCGCTCGTTTTGCTGAACGTGCAGTCACAGGATGTCGCCAAGCGCCCCGCAGCTTCACCCACCGACCCGGTCGTCGATGTCGAACAGGCCGAGGCCGCGCTCGTCGAGCACTATCCACGGCTCGTCCGGCTCGCCTATCTGGTGCTCCCCCCGAGCCTCGGCCGCAACCGGCGCGTCCTGACCGCCCACGCCCTCACCCAGCGCGCCCTGCCCAGGGGCCGCGCGTCGGCGTCGGTGATCCCGGCCCAGTCGACCGGCCGCGACGGCGACCCCGGCTACGCCTTCGTCCGCCTCCAGGTCGTGCGTACGGCACTGGAGGCGGGGCTGCCCCTGACGTTCCGGGCATGGCCCAAGCGCTCCCAACTCCCGCCGCTGCTCCCCCAGGTGCGTGGGCTACGGCTCTTCCCGCGCTCGGGCGGCGCCGACGAACTCGCCCTGGACCAGCGGCTGTCGGCCCTGTCAGGACCGGCCCGTGCGGTGTACGTGCTGCGCGGCCTGGAGAAGCTGTCCGACGGCGACGTACGCAGGGTGCTGGCGGCGGCCGGCGTCGACGAGGTGGACGCGGCGCTGCGCGAGGCCGACGAGGCGCCCGTGCGGTACGAGTTGCTCGACTCCCCCGAGTTCGACCCCTGTTCGCTGCACGCCCGGCCCACCGACCTGATGCGCCGCCGTCAGCACGGCAAGGCCGCGCTCGCCGCCGCGGCGGCCGTCGCCGTGTGCGGTGCGCTGCTCGCGTTGCCCGGCGGCGGCTGGGGCCCGGACGGCGCCGCCGCACCCGCGTACGCGGAGAACCCGGCCGCCGAAGCCGCCCTGAATCCCGGCAAGTTGACCAGGATCGCGCCCACCGCGTGGGAGGTGTCCGCACGCAAGGACTTCTCCGTCTGGCCCGCCCGCGGCGACCTCACCAAGGACACCGCCCTGCTGCGCCGCGCCCTCGCCGTCTGGGCCCGCCCCGGCGAGTCCGTCCAGGTCTCGGCAACCCCCGGCACCCCCTCCGGCGGCCCGGCGGGACCGCCCCAACTCCTGTACGCGGGCACGGTCGACAACGCGCGCGTGGTGATCCTCTACGACGGTCTGCGCATCGCCCGTTACGCCGAACCGAAGGACGGCACGAAGGGCGCGGCGCTGGACTTCGCGCGCGTCGACGGCGCGACCGGGTCCGAGGCGAACGCGGTGGTCCTGGACCGGGCCGACGGCAACGTCCGCTATCTGACGGCCCCTTGGGTGACGAAGGCGGCCGAGCGGGACCTGCAGAAGCCGAACGCCGGCGCGCTGCCCATGACCCTCACGGACGGGATCACCTCGCCGCTGGCCAGCCCCGCGCAGCAGACCGGCGCGTGCACGTCGTGGAACGTGCTCCAGCTGACCGACGACACCGGCGTCCGTCTGATGAGCGACCTCGGCGAGCTGGTCCCGGCGCATCTCACCGCCGGCCGGCCCGGGTCGGCCCACGAGGTGTCCGGAGCGGCGACGCAGCACGCCTGGGCGCCCTTCGCCTGCTCCCTCGGGGCGCTGCGCTCCCTCGGCGTACGGTCCGTGAACGCCTGGCAGTACGCCGAGCAGCCGCTGCCCGACGCGAGCGGCGCGGCGGCCTGGGTGTGCACGCGGGCCGAGACCTGGCGGGGCGGCGGCGAGCGGGTGCTGGCGCAGTTCCACACGCCGGGCGGGACGTACGGCGCGGTCGTCGCGAAGGCGCAGGACGTGGCGGCGTGCGGGGCGCGGGACCCGCAGGTGCTGGCCGGAGTGCTGTGGAAGTCGGCGGCGGGCAACTGGTATCTGCTGGCCGCGGGGAGTAAGGGCACGGAGTCGATCAGTGCGGCGGGTGGGGTCGATGGCTCGGCTCGGGGTGCACTGCTCGCCGTGAAGACCAAGCAGGGTGTTCAGGCCGAGTTGAAGGGGACGTTGGACGACGGCAGGACGATCTCCGGGCTCCGTTAAACACCCGACCGACCGCGCTAGCTGACACCTGCGTCAACAAGTCCCCGCACAAGGGTTCCCCGGGGACTTACCCGTCAGTACATTGACGCCATGTCTAACACCCCGCTCAAGGCCCGGAAGGTGTCCTTCTCCTGGGAGGGCACCCCGCTGCACTGGGTGCCCGGCGATCCGTTCACCACGCACACGATCAACGTGTTGCATCTGCTGCTGCCCGCCGGTGAGCGGTGGTTCGTGCACGTCTACAAGCAGGTGCTGCCCCTCATCCGGGACGAACGACTGCGCGCGGACGTGATCGGGTTCATCGGCCAGGAGGCGATGCACTCCCAGGCCCACGACGAGGTGCTGCCGCATCTGAAGGAGCTGGGCCTCGACCCGACGCCGTACACCGCGCAGGTCGACTGGTTCTTCGAGAAGCTGCTCGGCGACCGCACGCTGCCGCCCGGAAAGGCGCGCAAGTGGTGGCTGCTGGAGCGGGTCGCCATCATCGCGGCGATCGAGCACTACACCGCCTTCCTCGGCAACTGGGTGCTGAACGCCGAGGAGTTGGACCGGCGCGGCGCCGATCCGACCATGCTGGACCTGCTGCGCTGGCACGGCGCCGAGGAGGTCGAGCACCGGTCCGTCGCCTTCGACCTGTTCACGCACGTCGACGGCAGCTACCGGCGGCGCGCCCGGACCTGGGCCACCGCGTTCGCCGCGCTGATGTTCCTGTGGCAGCGCGGGGCCCGCTTCTTCATGGCGAACGACCCGACCCTCGTCGACGCCCACGCGAGCTTCAAGGACTTCTACGTCGCCGGAAGGCGCGGCACCCTGCCCGCCACCGGGGACATGCTCAGGTCCATACCGCGCTATCTGAGCCGCGCCTACCACCCCTCGCAGGAGGGCAGCACCGAGCAGGCCGTCGCCTATCTGGCGTCCTCGCCCGCGGCGGTCGCCGCCGAGAAGAGGGCGGAGTAGTGCCGAAGCCGCTCACGGTCGCGGTGCTGGCCGGTGCCGCACTGCTGACCCGGCGCGCGCTGCGGCGCCGGGTGCGGGTCTCACCGCTGTGGCCGCTGCCCGCCCTGGACCCGCCGATCTCCGGCCGGCCGCGCTCACGGGCACTGCGACTGCGGGTCGCCGCGCGGGAGACGGTCGCCGACGGGGTCGTACAACTGCGGCTGGAAGGTCGGGACTTGCCGCGCTGGGAGCCCGGGGCGCACATCGATCTGGTGCTGCCTTCGGGGCTGGTGCGGCAGTACTCGCTGTGCGGGGACCCGGCGGACACCTCGTCGTACACGGTCGCGACGCGGCTGGTCGAGGACGGGCGGGGCGGGTCGCGCGAGGTGCACGAACAGGTGGAGGTTGGCGCGGAGTTGGAGGTACGGGGGCCGCGGAACCGGTTCCCGCTCGTCAAAGCACCCGCGTATGTCTTCGTCGCCGGGGGCATCGGGATCACCCCGGTCCTGCCGATGCTGCGGGCACTGCCGGAGGGCGCCGACTGGCGGCTGCTGTACGCCGGTCGGACACGGGAGTCGATGCCGTTCCTGGCGGAGGTCGAGGAGCTCGGCAGTGGGGGCCGGGTGACCGTCGTGAGCGGACTGCCGGATCTGGACGGGGAGTTGGCGGACGTACCCGAGGGGGCCGTCGTGTACTGCTGCGGGCCCGAGGGGCTCATGGCGGCCGTCGCGGAACGTATCCCGGAGGTGCGCCTCGAACGTTTCGCGCCCCGAGCCTCGGCGGACGGTCAGGCCTTCGAGGTCGAACTCCGGCGCAGCGGGCGGACGTTGACCGTGCCCGCCGACTCCACCGTCCTCGCCGCCGTCCGCGCGGAGCTGCCGAACACCCTCTACTCCTGCGAGCAGGGCTTCTGCGGGACCTGTCAACAGCGGGTGCTGGAAGGGGAAGTGGAGCACCGGGACGAGTTGCTGACCGATGCGGAGCGGGCCGACTCGATGTTGATCTGCGTGTCACGGGCCCGAAGTGAGCGTCTGGTGTTGGATCTGTGATGGGGTGATGTGAGCAACCCTGGTCGGTCCGGTCCGTTCGGGGCCGGAACAGATCGGTAAGGTGTTCGCATGAGTACCGGGGTTCGCCGCAGGATGGGAGTCGAGGAACGGCGGCAGCAGTTGATCGGCGTCGCTCTCGACCTGTTCAGCCACCGCTCGCCCGACGAGGTCTCCATCGACGAGATAGCCGCGGCCGCCGGGATTTCCCGGCCGCTCGTCTATCACTACTTCCCCGGCAAACTCAGCCTGTACGAGGCCGCGTTGCAGCGTGCCTCGGACGATCTCGCCGGGCGGTTCGTGGTCGCCGAGGAGGGCTCGCTGGGGGGACGGCTGCTGCGGGCCATGGGCCGGTTCTTCGACTTCGTGGACGACCACGGGCCCGGTTTCGCGGCGCTGATGCGCGGCGGTCCGGCGTTCGGTTCGTCCACCACCAACGCCCTCGTCGACGGGGTGCGGCAGGCCGCGTACCTCCAGATCCTGTCCCACATGAAGGTTCAAGACCCGCCCGTCCGGCTGGAGTTGATGATCCGCTCGTGGATCTCGCTGGTCGAGTCGACGGCGCTGATCTGGCTGGACGGCCGGCGCATCCCGCGCGCCGATCTGGAACGCCAACTCGTGCACGACTTCGGGGCGTTGGCGGCGGTCAGCGCGGCCTACGACGAGGAACTGGCCGCGCTGCTGCGCGAGTCGCTCCGGAACGAGCCGGGCGACGGGCCGTTCACCGACCTCGTCGTCCGGCTGGTCGCTCTGGCGTCGTAGGCCTCAGCGCTCGAACTTGCGGTAGGACGCGTCGAGTTCGCGTACCTCGGCGGAGGCGTGCAGGACGGAACCGTCCTCGTCGATGTACTCGCGGAGGAGTTCCAGGACCTTCTCGGTGAGCCTGGCCTTGGTCTCCTCGGTGCGCCCGGCGAGCAGGCCGAGGGTGACGTGGACGACGGTGTGTCCCAGCTCGTCGAGACCCTCGTAGCCGAAGGCCGTGTACTCGCTCGGGCGGAACTGGGTCTTGCACGCCTCCGGCTTCGCGGCCGCGATCTCGACCACCGCCTGGTGCAGCGCGCGGGCGAAACCGTCCTGGTCGAACGAGATCGTGTGGGAGTGGTCGAC
The DNA here is from genome assembly GCF_000716435.1 of Streptomyces xylophagus. Lineage (GTDB taxonomy): Bacteria > Actinomycetota > Actinomycetes > Streptomycetales > Streptomycetaceae > Streptomyces > Streptomyces xylophagus. Next base: position 65,951 of record NZ_JNWO01000022.1, on the reverse strand, counting down.
GGTGATCTGCGGCATGGGTCACTCCTGTTTCTGAACCGACAACGGGCTCACCCTAGCCGTACCGCCAGCAACGCGATGTCGTCGTCCGGGTCCGTGCCGAAGCAGTCGAGGAGGGTGTCGCAGAGTGCTTCCAGGCCGGGCAGGGCGCCGGAGGCGGCCGCGCGGAGCTGTTCCATCGAGACGGAGAGGTCCGTGCCGCGGGTCTCGATGAGGCCGTCGGTGACCATGAGGAGCCGGTCGGTGGGTTCGAGGAAGAGTTCGGTGGGCGGCGGATGGGGCAGGCCCACCCCGAGCAGCGGGCCGGCCGCCTTGGCGTAGTCGGCGCTGCCGCTGTCCCGGATGATCAGCGGCGGGATGTGGCCCGAGTTGGAGATGAGCGTGCGCCCGGTGTCCGGGGCGACCATGGCCAGGCAGACGGTGGCCGTGGTCTCCGGGTGGTAGTGCTGGAGCATCCGGTCCAGCCGCTCGGCGAGCACGCTCGGGTCGCTCTCGTCGACGCAGTAGGCGCGCAGCGCGTGCCGTATCTCCACCATGACGGTGGCCGCTTCCAGCGAGTGCCCGACGACGTCGCCGACCGCGAAGAGCACTCCCCCGGCTACCCGCAGGACGGCGTAGAAGTCGCCGCCGATCTCGGTGTCCTGCGACGCGGGCACGTACCGCACGGCGGCGTTCACGCCCGGGAGTTCGGGCAGCCGGTTCGGCTTGGGCAGGAAGCTGCGCTGGAGGGTGAGGGCGACCCGGCGTTCGACCTGGTACATGAGGAGCGGCTCGGCGGCGAGCGCGGTGGCCTGGGCGAGTTGCGCCAGCAGTGCCTCGGCCTCGGGGCCCACCCGGCGCAGCCCGCGGGTGGGGGCGGCGAGACAGACCGGCGCCCGGCCCTCCTGGGTGAGGACCAGCGCCAGCCGGGCGTCGTGCTCCACGCCGGGCCGGAAGAACCCGGTGGGCCACAGCGGCGCGGGCACCGTGGTGATCTGCACCCCGGACTGCCCCTGCGAGAGCCGCCGCAGCAGCCGGGCCACGGTCCGGTCGGCCCCCGCGTCCGGCAGCGCGACCGAGGTGCGGTCCCGGGGAAGGCCGCGGTACAGCTCGTCGTCCCGGTCGAGGACGAACACGGCGGCGGGGGTGCCGGTGAGCCGTGCGGTGCCGTCGGCGGCGACGTCGACGAGTTCCTGGAGGGAGCGCGCGGCCTGGATGGTGACGATCATCTCCGACAGCAGGGTCAGCCGCTGGACGAGCGCCTGGTCGTCGGCCCGCAGCCGGGCGGTGCGGACCGCGGCCCGGACCGCCGCCTCGATCTCCTCGGGCTCCGCGGGCACGGTCAGATAGGCCTCGTCGCCCGCGTCGAGTGCCGGGCAGCGGTCGCTCGGGGGTGCGGCGAGGGCCGAGACGTGCACGACCGGCAGGCCCGCCATGCGCGGCCGCTCCTTGAGCAGCCGGCACAGTTCGAACCCGCTCATGTCCGGCAGGTGCACGTCGATCAGGGCCACGTCGGGCAGATTGCCCTTGCGCAGCCGCGCGTCGAGTTCGTCCAGCGCCTCGGCGCCGCTGCCGACCGCGAGGACCCGATGTCCGGCACGGCTCAGCACACTCTCGACCGCGAACCGGCTCGCGGGCTCGTCGTCCACGAGCAGCACGGTCGCGTGCGTCAGTTTGCCGTTGACGTCCATTTGTCAGACCTGGCCCTTTGACACACCGGAGGGGCAGGCCGGTGTCCGCAGCCTGCCCCCCTACGGTAATGCGCTTTCAGGGTGTCCGGGTGAATACCGCCACAGTGCGTCCTGGAACGGCGAAGGTGCCCGAATCCTTCGCGTACGAGGCCGCCTTCACGGTCGCGTCGGCGCCCGCCGCCTGCACCGGGTGCAGCCGGTAACCGGTACCGGCCAGCGCGTCCACCGTCTGTTCCCGCGTGCTCGGCGTCGCGTTGAACACGACCACGAGATCACCGAGTTCCATGGTGATCACCCCGGGCGTCTCGTCCGCCCCGGACAGCGGGAACGACAGCTTCGACTGCACCTGCCCGGCGGTGTCGAGCGAGAAGACGGGTTCCGTCGTACGGATCTTCAGCAGATCCTGGTACGCGGCCGAGGTCCCCTCGATCTGCCCGCAGCCGACCTTGACCGACGTCAACAGGCCTTTCGCGTACGGCCACTTGGACGCATTGTCGGCCGCCATCGGCAGCCCCCGCCCGAATCCGTTGCCGTCCGCGCAGTTCCAGTGGATCGCGTTGAACCAGTCACCGCTGTCGAACGAGTTGCGGTCCAGGGACTTGGAGCGCAACAGGTCGGTCCCGGCCTGCGACAGGGACGGCCCCTGCGAGAGGGCCGCCGTGGCCATCGCGAGGACCTGCATCCGGGCCCGATCGGCCGCGCTCGTGCCGGCCGGCAACTTGTAGGCCAGCGCGTCGAACAGCGACTCGTTGTCGTGCGCGTCGACATAGGCGAGGGCGTCGCCGGGCGCGTCCGCGTATCCGGCGGCCGTGCCGTTGTAGTCGACCTCGGCGCCGGTGACCTCCTTGCCGTCGGTGTCGGTGAAGCGGTACTTGGCGAGGTTGCCGCTCAGGCCGACCTTGATGAGGTCCTGGTAGTGCAGGAGGCGGGCCTTCTGCTCGGCCGAAGTACCGTTCGCCGTAGAGGAGTTGGGGTCGGTGTACAGCCCGGACGCGAAGCCCTGGACACCGGGGTCCGCGTCGAAGGGGCTGCCGCCGCGCACCGCGTCACGGGCCCGGTCGGAGAAGGTCGCGATGCCCGTGCCGGCCATGTTCTTCTGCGTGGCCTGCACGAAACGGGCGTCGTCGGCGACCTCCCCGAAGTTCCAGCCCTCGCCGTACATGATGATCTTCTTGCCGTCGACACCGTCCTTGGCCAAGGTCAGCGCGTCCAACGCCTTGCGCACGGCGAGGATGTTGGCCTTCGGCTGGTGCCCCATGAGGTCGAAGCGGAAGCCGTCGACCTTGTACTCCTTGGCCCAGGTGACCACGGAGTCGACGACGAGCTTGCCCATCATGGCGTTCTCGGTCGCCGTGTTGGCACAGCAGGTGGAGGTGGCCACGCTGCCGTCGGCGAGGAGCCGCTGGTAGTAGCCGGGCACGATCTTGTCGAGGACCGAGTAGTCCGCCTGACCGCTGGCCGCCGTGTGGTTGTAGACGACGTCCATGACGACCCTCAGGCCGTCCTCGTTCAGCGACTTGACCATCTTCCGGAACTCGACGGTACGACCGGTGCCGTCCGGGTCGGTCGCGTACGAGCCCTCGGGAACCGTGAAGTGGTACGGGTCGTAGCCCCAGTTGTAGGCGTCCTTCGCGGCGACGGCCGCCACGCACTCCTGCTGCTTCTCCGAGTCGGCGGCGTAGGAGGCTAGGTCGCAGTCGGTGGTCGACTGCTCGGACTTCTTCTCCGGGATGGTGGCGATGTCGAAGGCGGGCAGCAGATGCACGTACGACGTCCCGGACTTGGCAAGCTCACGCAGATGCTTGGAGCCGTCGCTCCCCTTGTCGGTGAAGGCGAGATAGGTCCCCTGGTCCTTCGCGGGGACCGTCTTGTCGGCGACGGAGAAGTCCCGGATGTGCAGCTCCTGGATCTCGGCGTCCTTCAGCGGTACCGCCTTGGGCTTCTTCAGGCTCGACCAGCCGCTCGGGGCAAGGGACTTGTCGTCGAGGTCGACGACGAGGCTGCGCTCGGAGTCGGCGGTGAGGGCGACCGAGTAGGGGTCGGTGACCTCGTTGGTGACGAGCTTCTGGACCGTCGGCGCCCACACCTTCACGACGTACCGGTACGGCTTGTTCTTCCAGGAGGCGGGACCGGTGACGGACCAGACGCCGGTGGTGGCGTCGCGGGTCATCTTCTTGAGCGAGCCGTCGAGGTCGAGCTGGACCGACTGAGCTGTCGGCGCCCAAACGGCCAGCGTGGGACGGCCGTTGTGGAAGGTCGGGCCCAGGTCGGCCTTGGTCGCTCCGGCGTACACGTCATCGAGCACGCCGGCGATCTGGACGCCGGTCGCGGCCAACACGGCGCCGTTGACGGCCCGTTGGGAGGCGACGAGCTGCCCGTTCAGGGCCTCTCGTATCCGGCCCCGGTCACGCGGATCGACCGACCAGGCCGTGTAGTCCTTCAGATAGGGGAACTTGGCCTTCTGGGCGTCGGTGAGCGTGGTCTTGGACAGCCGCAGCCACCGCTCGTCGTCGCTCGTCAGCGTGCCGTCCTTCACGGCGATCGAACCGTCGTGGGAGTACACGAGTTGGGTTGACGCAGCCGCGTCGGAGCCGTTCCAGGCGACCGTGTTCCGGTCGATCCAGACCGCCTTGGAGGTGGTCAGGTCGAGGGCCGCCGCACTGCCGGCGGGCTGCGGCAGGAGGTACTTCTCCTGGCCGTTCAACAACCACACCTCGTAGCCATTGGACTTGAGATCCAGCGACTGGTCGGCGGAGAGGTCCTTCTCGTCGCCCTTGTGGATGATGTAACTGAGGCTGGTGGCACCGGAGTTGAGCGGCACCTCGTAAACAGCGCCATAGGCGTCAGTCTTCACCGGCTGCAACGGGCTCGACCAGTCCGTGGGGCTCGCGGCACCCGTCCAGACGTGCAGACCCCAGCCGGTGTAGTCGCCGTCCGCGCGGTGGTAGTGGACGACCGCCTTGGTGGTGTCCTGCGCCGGGTAGGACGGGCGTTCCGTCTGTACGGTGTCCTTGCCCTGCTCGATCCACACCTCGCCGGTCTTGGTGACGTCGATCGAGCGGTCGGCGGAGACGTCCTTGTTGCCGTCCTTGTCGATCACCAGGAAGCCGACGTTCGAGGCGCCCGGCTTCAACTTGACGTAGGCGAAGGCGCCGTAGGCGTCCCGGCCGACGAACGGGTGACTGGCCGGCCAGGTCGTGGCCTCGCCGTCGGCGAGGTCGCCCCACGCGTACAGGCCCCAGTTGTCGTAGTCGCCGTCGGTGCGCTTGTAGTGGACGATCGCATAGTCGCGCGAGGAGGCGGTGGGCACCTCTTCGGCGGGCGGGGTACCGGAGGTGGAGGCGGCCGTCGCGCTCGCCGTGTGCCCGGCCGAGTCGACCACAACTGCCTTGTAGCGCAGGGCTGTTCCGGCCGGCACGTCCTTGCCGACGGTCTGGGTGACCTTGTACGGGGCGTGGTCGGCGGAGCCCAGCGTCTGCCACTTGCCGTTGCCGGTCTGGGCGGCGAAGACGACCCGGTTGAGCTGACCGCCGGTGACATCGGCGCTCAGCTCGACGGTGCCGGTGGCGCCGGCGTCCGGGGCCTTGAGGGTGATCGTGGGGTCGGTGGCGGGCTTGGCGAGGGCACCGGTCGCCTTGAGGACGACGGCGCAACCGGCGGGGACCGTGACGGTGACCTTGTTGTCGGCGCCGCTCGTCACGGTGGCCGAAGTCCCGTAGATCCCCCGGTACTTCATGTCCGCCGAACCGGTCGCGAAGGTCACGGTCTTGGCGGAGTCGGCGTTGTTGAGGGCGACGACGTACTCGTTCTTTTCCGATCCCGTGCTCGTCCGAGTGAAGGCGTAGACACCGGCGCCGTCGGCCGCGTAGCGCTCGGTCTGGACGCCGTCCGTGAGGGCCGGGTTGTCCTTGCGCAGCTTGGAGAGGGCCGCGATCTCCTTGTACAGCGGGGCAGTTGGGTCGTAGGCGTCGCTGGCGGCCGTGCGGTCGGTGCCGATCTCGTCGTCGTCGAGGTAGTCGGCGACCTTCGAGGCGAACATCGTCTGGCGGGCGTCCTTGTCGCCGCCGGAGCCGGTGAAGCCCTGTTCGTCGCCGTAGTAGACGACGGGGTTGCCGCGGCTGAGGAACATCAGCTCGTTCGCCAGCTTGTCCTTGGCGAGGAGTTCGGCGTCGGTGGCCTTCGGGTTGTCCTGGTTCAGGAAGTAGCCTATGCGGCCCATGTCGTGGTTGCCGAGGAAGGTGACCTGCTCGTAGGCGTTCGCCTTGTCGGTCGTGTACTTGTAGTCGTCGCCGAAGACACTCGCGAGCTTCTGTGCGCTGCCGCCCTGGGAGGCGTAGGTGCGGGCCGCGTCCTGGAAGGGGAAGTCGAGCGTGGCGTCCAGGCGGCCCTGGGTGACGTACGGCGAAGTGATGGACGTGTCGGCGGAGTAGACCTCGCCGAACATGAAGAAGTTCTTCCGGCCGTGCTGGGCCGCGTAGTTGTCGAGGGCGGTGGCCCACTGGGTCCAGAAGTCCATGTCGACGTGTTTGACGGTGTCGATGCGGAAGCCGTCGACGTCGAAGTCGCGCACCCACTTCTCGTAGATCTTCTCCATGCCGCTGACGACCTCGGGACGTTCGGTCCACAGGTCGTCGAGGCCGGAGAAGTCGCCGTAGGTGGCGTTCTCGCCGGCGTAGGTCGAGTCGCCGCGATTGTGGTAGATCGTCGGGTCGTTGAGCCAGGCCGGGACCTTCACGTTCGCCTTGTCGGCGGGGACGGTCGGGGTCTTCGGGAAGGACGCGGTGGTGACGGCGGGGAAGGTCTTCTTGCCGTCCGCGTAGTCGGCGTCGTCGAAGGGCTGCCCGTCCTTGGTCAGGTACGGGAAGGCGCCTTTAGAGAGGTAGTCGTAGGACTTGCCCTCGTAGTCGACGACGTCGGCGGTGTGGTTGGTGATGACGTCGAAGAAGACCTTCATGCCCTTGGCGTGGGCCTTGGAGATGAGGGTCGCCAGGTCCTTGTTGGTGCCGAAGTGCGGGTCGACCTGGGTGAAGTCCGTTATCCAGTAGCCGTGGTAGCCGGCTGAAGCATCGCTCCCCGTCCCCTGCACAGCCTGGTTCTTGAAGATCGGGGCCATCCAGATCGCGGTAGTGCCGAGGCCCTTGATGTAGTCGAGCTTCTTTGTCAGGCCCTTGAGGTCGCCGCCCTGGTAGAAGCCCTTGTCGCTGGGGTCGTAGCCGGTGCTGAGGCGTGAACCGGTCAGCCCGCCCTGGTCGTTGGAGGTGTCGCCGTTCGCGAACCGGTCCGGCATCACGAAGTAGAACTGCTCGCGGGTGTCGTCGTGCCGGGCGGGTGTCGACGCCAGTTTCGCGTCGGACGGGGGTGCGGGCGGGGCCGCGGCGTGGGCGGCGAGGGGTTGCACGAAAGCCGCGAGGAGCGCGGCGGCGACCACACCCGCGAACCTTCCTCGTAGCGCGGTGCGGCGCGTCCGGGACGCCGGCCATCTCGGTATCACAGGCGTGAACTCCTTGCGATTACGGCTCAGTTCGGGTCCGACCCCGGCGTGACCGTATCGCCGACGCAAGGGTTGCAGCAAGAGACCTGAAAGTCACAGAAAGAACTTTCAACCGCAACCTTGACGTGCCCTTCTCAACTGGCCCACGCTCACCAGTTGTTGAAACCCGAATCCCCCCTTCCGGAGCCGCAGATGAGCAGAAGCAGATACCGACCGCCGGGTGCCGTCAGGCGCGCGGCAAGTGCCGTGGCCGCCGGCGCCCTCGCCCTGGCGGGAGTCATCGCGCTCCCCGCCGCCACCGCCCACGCGGACACCTCCGCCAAGGGCGACGTCATCGCCAACCTCTGGGAGTGGAACTGGGCGTCCATCGCCTCGGAGTGCACGAACGTGCTGGGCCCGGCCGGTTACGGCGCGGTCCAGGTGGCACCGCCGGCCGAGTCGTTGAAGCAGACCAACTACTACTGGTGGGACGTCTACCAGCCGTACTCGTACAACCTGAACAGCCGTTTCGGTACGGCGACCCAGTTCGCGAGCATGGTGTCCGCGTGCCACACGGCGGGCGTGAAGATCTACACGGACGCGGTGATCAACCACACGGCCGCGCAGACCGGCACCGGCTACAACGGCACGACGATCACCAGCAAGTACGACACCCCCGACTGGGACCCCGCCGACTACCACACCTCCGCGGACTGCCCCACGTCCGACCTGACCATCCAGGACTACTCGAACCTCACCCAGGTCCAGAACTGCGAACTCCTGGGCCTGCCCGACCTGAAGACCGGTTCGGACACGGTCCGCGCGGGCATCGCGAACTTCCTGAACAAGCAACTCGCCCTCGGTGTCGACGGGTTCCGGGTCGACGCGGCCAAGCACATCCCCGAGACCGACCTCGCGGCGATCGAGGGCAAGCTGACCAACACGACGTCGGGCAGCGCGCCGTACGTCTTCCAGGAGATCTACCCGGGCTCGACCCCGCAGCCCAGCGACTACTACGCCTCCGGTGACGTCCTCGACTTCACCTACGCGAGCAAGATGAAGTCGGCCTTCCAGGGGAACGTGAGCGACCTGTCGTCCCTGGAGAGCAGCGGCGTCCTCCCGGCCGCCAACTCGGTGTCCTTCGTGACCAACCACGACACCGAACGCAACGGCCTCCACATGAGCTACAAGGACGGCGACACCTACAAGCTCGCCAACCTCTTCCAGCTCGCCTACAAGTGGTCCACCCCGACGGTCTACGCCAGCTGGGAGTGGACCCAGAGCGACCAGGCCCCGCCGAACTCCTCCGGCTTCGTCAGCAACACAGACTGCTCCAGCGGCAGTTGGTACTGCCTGGACCGGGACACCGGGGTCGTCGGCATGGTGGCCTGGCACAACGCGGTGGACACGGCGGCGGTCTCCAACTGGCAGACCAAGTCGTCGAGCGTGATCGGCTTCGGCCGTAGCGGAGCGGGGTTCTTCGCCCTCAACAACGGTTCCTCGTCGGCGACTTACAGCTTCACCACGGGCATGGCCGACGGCACGTACTCGAATGTCGTCGACGGTGGCGCGTCCACGGTGACGGTCTCGGGCGGCAGCGCGTCCCTCACCATCCCGGCGAAGAGCGCCATCGCCTTCTACAACTCCTCCTACACCTGCACGGTCGGCTGCGACGACACGGGCGGCGGTTCGTCCGGTTCCACGGTGACCGCGACCTTCAACGAGTACGCGTCCACATCGTCCGGCACGAGCGTCTACGTCGTCGGCTCCATCGACGCGCTCGGTGCCTGGGACACGTCGAAGGCGGTCGCGCTGTCGTCGTCCGGGTACCCGGTCTGGTCCGGGGCGGTGAGCGTGCCGACCAACACGTCCTTCACGTTCAAGTACATCAAGAAGGACTCGTCCGGAAACGTCACGTGGGAGTCGAACGCCAACAGGTCGGCCACGACGACCACTTCGGCGGTGTCACTCAACAACTCCTGGAACGTGGCGGACAGTGACTCCACCGACGTCACCTTCAACGAGTACGCGACCACCGACTACGGCACCAACGTCTACGTCGTCGGCTCCGTCGCGTCGCTCGGCTCATGGAACACGAGCGACGCGATCCCGCTGTCGTCGGAGTCGTACCCGACGTGGAGCAAGCTCGTCATCGTCCCCAAGAGCACGACCTTCACGTACAAGTACATCAAGAAGGACAGCGCTGGGACCGTGACCTGGGAGTCCGGCACGAACCGCTCGTACACGACGGGAACGGCGTCGGGTTACACGGCGAGCGACACCTGGAAGTAGCTCTCTCTCGATCTCCTGCGCATTTCTCCGAACAAATCCGCGGTAGCGCGCATCGGACTCAGTGCACGACACCAAAGGAGGGCGCGGGGCGCACACAGCGGCCCGCGCCGCGGAGCAGGAGTGGGAGCACCATCACCGTGAACGAGGACCTGAACACCACCGGCCGGCCCGGCACCACCAAGCCCCGGCACCGCGCCGACCGACGCTTCGGGCGTACGGTCATCGGTCTGGCCGCCGTCGCCGGGCTGGGGCTGGCGGCCTGGGCGACCACCGCCAACGCCGCGACCACCACGAGCGCCGCGAGGGCGACGCCGACCTGCTCCGCCGCCGCGCTCAAGGCCGGCTTCGGCCGCCGGCTCGCGGGCGGCATGAACCACCAGGGTGTCGTCATCACGCTGCGCAACCTGAGCGGCAAGACATGCGCGCTGCGCGGCTACCCCGGCCTCGGCCTGGAGAACTCCGCGCACAAGAAGCTCACGACCCACACCCACTGGGGCAACACCTGGTACGCGCACAACCCCGGCAAGAAGACTCTCATCCTCAAGGACGGGCAGAGCGCCGAGGCCGTCGTCGCCTGGACCCACGCCAACACGGGCACGTCGGGCGCGGTGCGTGCCTCCTTCCTGGAGATCACCCCGCCCGGCTCCACTCAGCACAAGACGCTGGCCTTCCCCCAGTGGGTCGACCACGGCGACCTGTCCGTCACCGCGCTGGCGAGGCACATCACGATCACTTCCTGACGGTCAGCAGGACGTCTTGCCCGTGTAGATCGCCAGTGCCGTGTTGGAGCCCAAGGTGGCCGTGAACTGCCCGCTGGAGTTCACGGTCACCGTCGTGCTGTTCTGGACGTTGCAGTACGTGCCCGCGGCCATCGACGTCTGGTACGTCTGCGTCAGCGAGCTGGACTCGTGGTTGATGGCCACATAGCCCTTGCTGCCCCGGCCGAACGCGATCGCGTCGTTGCCGTCGTCCCACCAGTTGGTGAGGGACTGGCCGCTCGTCGCGTTGCGGAAGGCCACCATGGACTTGATCTCCGGCCAGGCGTGCTGGCACTTCCAGCCGTCCTGCCAACAGGCGGTCACCGCACCGTTGTTGGGCGGTCCGGCGTCCGCGTCCGACCACTCGTAGCCGGAGTTGATGTCCGGGGCGCCGTAGGGGTAGGCGAGCATGAAGACGTTGGCCAGCGTGTAGTTGGCGCCGTCCTTGTAGTTCAACGTGCTGCCGTTGCGCTCGGTGTCGTGGTTGTCGACGAAGACTCCGGCGACCGAGCTGCTCATGTAGCCCCAGCCCTCGCCGTAGTTCTTCAGGTAGGCGAGGTTCTCGTTGTTGAAGACGCGCTTGAGGTCGTAGGCGTAGCGGAACTCCTGGACGTCGCCGTTGCCGGTGTACTCGGTGGGCTGGACGGCCTCGCCGGCGCCGTAGATGACCTCCTGCTTCCAGTACACGGAGGGGTTGCTCAGGCGCGTCTTGATGTTCGCGAGGTCGGTCGCCGGTATGTGCTTGGCCGCGTCGATGCGGAAGCCGTCGGCGCCGTAGCCGAGGAGGGTGTTCATGTAGCCGGCGATGGTGGCGCGGACGTACTCCTCGCCGGTGTCCAGGTCGGCCAGGCCGACGAGTTCGCAGTTCTGGACGTTGGCGCGGTTGGTGTAGTCGCTGACCAGCGACGTGCAGTCGTCCATGTCGTACGAGGAGTACAGGCCGGGGTAGTTGTACTTCGTGTACGACGAACCGCCGGTGCCGGTGCCGCTGCCCGCCGACATGTGGTTGATGACGGTGTCGACGACGACCTTCACGCCCGCCGTGTGGCAGGTGCTGATCATGTTCTGGAAGGCGGTCGCGTCGCCGAGCCGCCCGGCGATCTTGTAACTCACCGGCTGGTACGACGTCCACCACTGCGAGCCCTGTATGTGCTCGGCGGGCGGGGAGACCTGGACGTAGCCGTAACCGGCCGGGCCGAGGGTGTTGGTGCACTCCTTGGCGACCGAGGCGAAGTTCCACTCGAAGAGGACCGCGGTGACGTCCTTGGTGCCGGGTGGGGAGGCATGTGCGGTGCCGGGCACCAGGACGGCCGTCGCGGCGGCGAGGGCGAAGGCTCCTGCAAGTGATCTGCTGCTGGCCATGTGGGGGTTCCTTCTCCGTTGAAGGTTCTTGCTGAAATGCGATGGAAATCTTGCGGTGGCCAGATGTTAAAGGCCCGCCGCCCAAAAGGGCAGCGGGCCGTGTGAAGTTGATGCAAGAACTTTCGCGCTACGGGGTGGTGGTCCACCAGACCGTCGTGTCGGCCGGCAGCTTCGCCTCGCCGTCCGCCTCGGTCACCTCACCGCTGGCGAGCAGGAGACGGCCGTACGCCGACGTCGTCACCGACTCCCCACTGGTGTTCGCGACACACACGAACTCCCCACGCCGGAAGGCGAGTACGCCCTCGGGCGCCCGCAGCCACTCCACCGAGTCGCCCGCGCCGAGGTCGGGCTGGTTACGGCGGGCGGCGAGCGCGGCGCGGTACAGCTCGAGCGTCGAGCCGGCTGCCCCGGTCTGCGCCTCGATGCTCAACTCGCCCCAGCCGTCCGGCTGCGGCAGCCAACTCCCGCCGTTCCCGAAGCCGTACGACGAGCCCTCGCGCGTCCACGGGATCGGCACCCGGCACCCGTCACGGAAGCCGTCCTGGCCCGCGCCCCTGAAGTAGGCGGGGTCCTGGCGGACTTCGTCCGGAAGGTCGACGACGTCGGGCAGGCCCAGTTCCTCGCCCTGGTAGACGTACGCCGAGCCGGGCAGCGCCAGCATCAGCAGCGAGGCCGCGCGGGCCCGGCGCAGGCCCAGCTCCCGGTCCCCGGCCGTGCGGATCTGGGTGCCGAGGCCGGGCGGGTTGGCGAAGCGGGTGGCGTGCCGGGTGACGTCGTGGTTGGAGAGGACCCAGGTGGCCGGGGCGCCGACCGGACGCATGGCTTCCAGCGTCCGGTCGATGACCGTACGGAGCTCCTCGGCGTCCCAATCGGTCGACAGGTACTGGAAGTTGAAGGCCTGGTGGAGTTCGTCGGGACGGACGTAGTTGGCCGTCCGCTCCACGGTGGGCGTCCATGCCTCGGCCACGAAGATACGCCCGCCCGTCTCCCGCCCCCGCCCTTCCAAGGAAGGCCCTTCAGGCCCCAACTTATTGCCCGCGTACTCGTCCAGGACCGTGCGCCACTGGCGGTACACGTCGTGCACGCCGTCCTGGTCGAAGAACGGCATGACATCGTTGCCCAGGAGCTTGAGTTGGTCGTGCGAGCCGAGGTCGGGCAGCCCCTCCGCCTTGACGAGGCCGTGGGCCACGTCGATCCGGAAACCGTCGACGCCGATGTCCAGCCAGAAGCGGAGGATCGAGCGGAACTCGTCGCCGACCGCCGGGTGTTCCCAGTTGAAGTCCGGCTGCTCGGGGGCGAAGAGGTGCAGGTACCACTCCCCCGGCGAGCCGTCCGGTTCGGTGACCCGCGTCCAGGCCGGGCCGCCGAAGATGGACTCCCAGTCGTTGGGCGGGAGTTCGCCGTGCTCGCCCTTTCCTGGGCGGAAGTGGTAGCGCTCCCGCAGCGGCGAGCCGGGGCCTTCGCGCAACGCCCGCTTGAACCACTCGTGTTGGTCCGAGGAGTGGTTCGGGACGAGGTCGACGATGATGCGCAGGCCGAGTCCGTGGGCGTCACGGATCAGCGCGTCGGCGTCGAGCAGGTTGCCGAACATGGGGTCCACGGCACGGTAGTCGGCGACGTCGTAGCCCGCGTCCGCCTGCGGGGAGGCGTAGAACGGGCTGAGCCAGACGGCGTCGATGCCGAGGTCACGCAGATACGGGAGGCGGCCGCGTACGCCCTCCAGGTCGCCCATACCGTCGCCGTTGCTGTCGGCGAAACTGCGCGGATAGACCTGGTAGATCACCGCGTCCCTCCACCAGTCGCCGCGCTTGGCTTGGGCGGGGGTTTTCGGTGCCGGGGCGATGGCCGAGTGCTGCTGGGTCATGGCGTCCTTGGTACGTAACGGGGGTCTGGTTGTGGGGAGTTGGTGACGAGGCGGCCGTGAGGTCAGCGGGGTCGGATGGACGTCACGGCCGCCTCGAGTTTTGGGTGCGGCTTCGTGGGGGCTGGGCGCGCAGTTCCCCGCGCCCCTTTGGGGCGCCCCCGTCACCGGCGATCTATCCCTTGGTTCCGCCTGACGTCAGGCCGCTGACCAAGTTCTTCTGCACCAGGTAGAAGAACGCGGCCACGGGTATCGCGATCAACACCGCCGTCGCCGCCATCAGGTTGCGTTGTGCGTCGTGTTCGCTGACGAAGGTCTGAAGCCCGACCGCGAACGTGTACTTCGTGTCGGACAGCATGAACGTCGAGGCGAACGCGACCTCGCCGAAGGCCGTGAGGAAGCTGTAGAACGCGGCGACCGCCAGACCCGGCTTGGCGAGCGGCAGGATCAGTCGCGCGAACGTGCCGAAGGGGTTCAGCCCGTCGACGCGTCCGGCCTCGTCGATCTCGAACGAGATCGTGTCGAAGTAGCCCTTGAGCAGCCAGGCGCAGTAGGGCACCGCAGTGGAGCAGTAGACGAGGATGAGACCAAGGTAGCTGTCGATGAGCTGGAGGTCGGCCAGAATCTGGTACATCGGCACGATGAGTACCGCTATCGGGAACATCTGGGTGACCAGCAGCACCCACATGAACTTCCGGTAGCCGGGGAAGCGCATGCGCGAGACGGCGTAGCCGGTGGTGGCCGCGATGGTGACGCCGATGACCGTGGTGCCGAGCGAGACGATCAGCGAACTCTTCAACCAGTCGAAGAACTCGGTGTGTTGGAGGACGAACGAGTAGTTGCCGAACGTCATCTTCTTCCAGATGCCGGCCGGGTGGAGGTAGTCGTCCGAGTCCGGGCCGAGGGAGAGGAAGACCAGCCAGGCGATCGGGAAGAGGGCGATCAGGCTCGCGACGATCAGGATGCCGTGGGAGGTGAGGGAGCCTGCTCGGCTCAACTCGCCCCGGCGGCGGGTCCGTTGCGGTGTGGTCGTGGTGCTCATGGGGACTCCTGCCTCAGATCGCGAGCTGTTGGTCATTGCGGTTCAGCCAGCGGCGGTAGAAGGAGGTGAAGACGATCAGGATGGCCAGCAGCAGGATGCCGTAGGCGGCCGACTGGGCGAAGTCGCGCGGCTGTTGGCCGAAGCCGAGGAAGTACGACCAGGTGACGAGGATCTGCGCGTCGGGGGCGGTGTTGCCGAACAGCAGGAAGATCACGGCGAACTGGTTGAACGTCCAGATGATGCCGAGGAGTACGACGGTGGAGCTGACCGACCTCAGGCCCGGCAGGGTGACGTAGCGGAAGCGCTGCCAGGGGCTCGCGCCGTCCATCTCGGCGGCCTCGTAGAGCGAGGTGTCGATGGACTGGAGGCCGCCGAGCAGCGAGACCATCATGAAGGGCACACCGCACCAGGTGTTGACCATGATGGCGGCGAACCGCTGCCAGAACGTGCTCTCCAGCCAGTCCGGTTGGGGCAGATGCAGGCTGTGCAGCGCGGAGTTGATGATGCCGCCGTCGGCGAGCATGAAGCGCCAGCCGAAGACCGTGACGAAGGTGGGGACGGCCCACGGCAGGATGAGGATCAGCCGGTAGAAGGTGCGGGCGCGCAGCTTCTGGTTGAGCAGCAGGGCGAGCGCGAGTCCGACCGTGTAGTGGAGGGCGACACAGAGCGCGGTCCAGACGATCGTCCAGATGAAGTGCGACCAGAAGCGGTCGTACGACGTCGGGCCGAACAGGATGTCCTTGTAGTTGTCGAGCCCGATGAACTTGTAGGTGGCGTCGATGTGGTTGACGCCGATCGTGCGCGCGGTGTTGAGGCTGTTGGCGTCGGTGAGCGTCAGGTAGAGGCCGTACGCCAGGGGGTAGAGCACGAGGACGCCGAGCACGACGACCACGGGGATGATCATCGCGTACGCGTACCAGTGCTTCTGGTAGCCGCGCCTGAGGCGCCCGCCGGGGCCGGGTCGGGGTGCGCGGTCACCGTGGCGCTTGCCGGTCGCGCGGTCGATGGCGACTGTCATGGTTCGTTCGACACCTTCTGGAAGTTCAAGCGGGTACGGCAAGTTCGAGGCCTACGGCGGCGCAGGCCGATGGCCGCCGGATCTGTCCCCCCACGCTCTCGCTGGCAGATCCGGCGGCCACTCATGGCTACTTGCTGAAGTCCGGGACCAGCTTGGCGATCGCCAGCTCGGCGTTGCTCAGGCCCTTGTCGAGGGACTCCTTGCCACCGGCGACCTTGGGCAGTTCGGTGTCCAGCGGGCCCCACAGCGAGCTGTACTCGGCGAGCGCCGGGCGCGGCTGGGCGGCGCCGAGGACGCTCTGGAAGCCGGCGATGCCCGGGTCGGCCTTGACGGCGGCGGTGTAGGCGTCGTCCCGGGTCGGCAGCGTCGAGTTCTTCAGCGCGATCGTCGACTGGGAGGCGGCCGAGGTCATGAAGTTCAGGAACTTCAGGGACGCCTTCTGGTGCGCGGAGTCCGAGCCGGCGTAGACCGAGAGGTTGTGACCGCCGGTCGGGGCACCGGACTTGCCGGTGGAGCCGGCCGGGATCTGCGCGATGCCGAGGTTGGACTTGTCCTTGAAGGCCGAGCCCTTGTAGAAGTTCGTGATCTCCCAGGGGCCCTGGATGATCGCGGCGACCTTGCCGGTGACGAACGCGTCCTGGATGTGGGCGTAGGCGTCGGCGGTGGTGTCGGCCTTGTGCAGGCCGGTGCCGGAGAAGAGGCTCAGCCAGGTGCCGTAGGCCTTCTTCGCGGCGGCGGAGTCCACGGTGATCTTCTTGGCGGAGGCGTCGACGGTGTCGGTGCCCTCACCGTAGAGGAAGGTCTGCGCGTAGTAGGCCTGGGTGGAGCCCCAGTAGCCGTCGACCTTGGCCTTGGCCTTGATCTTCGCGGCGTCGGCCTTCAACTCGTCCCAGGTGGTGGGCGCGGCGGTGATGCCGGCCTGCGCGAAGAGCGCCTTGTTGTAGACGAGGGCGAGGGTGTCGGTGACCAGCGGCACGCCGTACGTCTTGCCCTCGTACTGGGCCTGCGTGATCAGGTTCGACTTGAACTTGGCCTGGTCCGCGAGGGCTTCGGTGCCGTCGAGCGGCAGGAAGTAGCCCTTCTTCGCGAAGGCGGGGGTCCAGCCGACCTCCGAACGCAGCACGTCCGGGGCGCCCTTGGAGCCGGCGGCGGTGTCGAACTTGTTCTGCGCCTGGTCGAAGGGCACGTTGACGTACTTGACCTTGATGTTCTTGTTGGCCGCCTCGAACTTGGCGACGAGGGCCTTGTACGTCGGTGCCTCATTGGTGGCGTTGGAGGTGTCCCACCAGGTGATGGTGACCGGCCCGTCCGACTTGCCGCTGTCACTGTCGCTGCTGCCGCAGGCCGTCGCCGCGAGGGCGAGGGACGCCACCAGCGCGGTGGCCGCTATGCCACGCCGCATGAGTTCTCCTTGAGGGTGAAAGCCCGTGAGGTGCAGGGCAGCGGTCCCGTCCGCCACCCTGTCGACTTGCCGACTGCGCCGTTGCGTCCGCCGGGCGTCGCCGAACGTAACAGCGATGCAAGCGTGGCGAAAGTCCTTGCTGCAAAAAACTGCAAGACGGCGGGAGAGTTACCCGCCTGTGACCTCTCCTCGACCCTCGCGAAACCCAGTACTGGTGCGGCTGAGCGGGCAAGGGGACACTTGTGCAAGACTCTGCAAGCTCTTGCCGCATGCCGTACGTCGACCATCGGCCGACCAGAACACGAGGGATCGCGATGACGCAGCAACCCGCAGCGCGCCGACGGCCGGTACAGTCCACTCCCGTGACCACACGGCTTGCCGACATCGCCGCGCAGGCGGGGGTGAGCGAAGCGACCGTCAGCCGCGTCCTCAACGGCAAGCCTGGCGTCGCCGCCACCACCCGTCAGTCCGTCCTCGCCGCGCTCGACGTGCTCGGCTACGAGCGTCCGGTGCGGCTGCGGCAGCGCAGCGAGGGTCTGGTCGGTCTCATCACGCCGGAGCTGGAGAACCCCATATTTCCCGCCCTGGCGCAGGTCATAGGGCAGGCGTTGACGCGGCAGGGCTACACACCGGTGCTCGCCACCCAGACCCCGGGCGGGTCGACGGAGGACGAGCTGACCGAGATGCTCGTCGACCGCGGGGTCGCGGGCATCATCTTCGTCTCCGGGCTGCACGCGGACACCTCCGCCGACATGCAGCGCTACGAGCAACTGCGGGCGCAGGGCGTGCCGTTCGTGCTCGTGGACGGCTTCTCGCCCAAGGTGCAGGCGCCGTTCATCTCCCCGGACGACCGCGCGGCGATGACCCTCGCGGTCACGCATCTCGTCTCGCTCGGCCACACCCGCATCGGTCTGGCGCTGGGTCCCAAGCGCTTCGTCCCCGTACAACGCAAGATCGAGGGCTTCGTCCGCACGATGCAGGACCAACTGGCCCTGACCGCCGAGGACGTGGAGACCCGGCTCGTCCAGCACTCGCTGTACACGCTGGAGGGCGGGCAGGCCGCCGCCGCCGCGTTGATCGACCGCGAGTGCACGGCGATCGTGTGCGCGAGCGACATGATGGCGCTCGGCGCGATACGGGCGGCCCGGCAGCGGGGTCTCGAGGTGCCCCGGGACGTCTCTGTCGTGGGCTTCGACGACTCCCCGCTGATCGCGTTCACCGACCCGCCGCTGACGACGATCCGCAAGCCGGTGCCGGCGATGGGGCAGGCGGCGGTACGGACGTTGCTGGAGGAGATCGGCGGGACGCCCGCGCCGCACAGTGAGTTCGTGTTCATGCCGGAGCTGGTGGTGCGGGGTTCGACGGCTTCGGCGCCCGGGGAGCGGAATCGTCCCTAAGGGGGAGGAAACGCGGCGACATCCCCTGCGCTGGTAGTAGTACGGGGACTCTTCTCGTCGTAGAACATGCGAGCCGGACCCGACCAGGGGATGATCGGTCGCGGAAGCCTTTTCTGGCAGACTTCGTGTCTATGGGTGAGACCACCGTGACGACATTGGAAGGCCGTGAAGAAGCCGTTCCGAGCCCCGTCGCGGACGCCGCGGGGCCGGGCTTTCTGCGCCGGCTGCGGACCCCGCGCCGCCCCCGGTTGTGGTTCGAGATCCTGCTGATCGCGGTGAGTTACTGGACGTACTCACTGATCCGCAACGCGGTTCCGGAACAGCGGTCCGAGGCACTGCGCAACGCCGACTGGATCTGGCGCGTCGAGAACGATCTCGGGATCGCCGTCGAGCAGTCGGTCAACCACGCGCTCAACTCGGTGACTTGGCTGATCGTCGGCATGAACTACTACTACGCGACACTGCACTTCGTGGTAACGCTGGGTGTCCTGGTGTGGCTGTACCGCAGTCATCCGGGCCGCTATGCGGCGACGCGCCTGGTGCTGTTCGCGACTACGGCTGTGGCCCTGGTCGGTTACTACCTGTTCCCCCTGGCTCCGCCCCGCCTCATGAACGGCAGCCACTTCGTCGACACCGTCATGGTCCACCAGACCTGGGGTTCGATGGCGTCCGGCGACCTGAAACACGTGTCGAACCAGTACGCCGCGATGCCGTCCATGCACATCGGCTGGTCCCTGTGGTGCGGCCTGACGATCTTCGCGCTGGCCAAGCTCCCCTGGGTCCGCATCCTCGGCCTCCTCTACCCGGCCGTGACCCTGACGGTCATCGTCGCCACCGCCAACCACTTCTGGCTCGACGCGGTGGGCGGCATGATCTGCCTGGCCTTCGGCTTCACGGTGGCCCGCCTCTGGTACGGCACGTTCCCGTACGCCCTGCCGAGGACGGTGGCGGTACGGGGAGCGGGCGGCTCCTTGCTGCCCACCAGGGCCTAACCCTCGCCCGCCGCGTCCCGCAGTGCCGCCAGAAACGCCCGCAGGGCCGGCTGCGGCGGCGCGGTCTCCCGTACGGCCGCGTAGATGCTCCGCACCGGCTCCGGATCCCGTACGACCCGTACGACCACGTCCGGATGCCGGCTCCCGAGCCCCAGCCGGGGAATCAGGCTCACCCCGAGGCCCGCCGCGACAAACCCCTGCGCGGTCACGTAGTCCTCGCTCTGGACGGCGAACCTCGGCCGGAACCCCGCCGCCTCGCACGCGTCGAGCTGAGCGTCGAGGCAAGGCCCCGGCCACTCACTGCCGACCCAGGTCTCCCCCGCCAGCTCCCGCAGCTCCACGCTCCGCCGCGCGGCCAGCCGATGCCCCTTCGGCAGTACGGCGAGATACGGATCGTCGAGCAGCTTCACCAGCCGTACGCCGTCATGGCCGCCGGACGCCCCGACCACCAGCGCGACATCCGCGCGCCCCTCCTTCACCTCCGGCAGCGGATCCTCCGGGTCGGACAGCCTCAACTCCAGCTGCACGCCCGGGTGTTCGACGCGGAGCCGGGCCACGGCGGGGGCGACCAGGGCGGCGCCGGCGGTGGCGAAGTAGCGGACCGTGAGCCGTCCCGTGCGCCCGGCCACCAGGTCCGCCAGCGCCGTCTCCGCCTCGGCGACCTGCCCGGCGATCGCGTCCGCGTACCCGGTGAGCAGCAGTCCCGCCGCCGTGGGCCGCACCCCGCGCCCGACCCGCTCCAGCAGCGCGGTCCCGGCCTCCTTCTCCAGCGCCCCGATCTGCTGACTCACGGCCGACGGGGTGTAACCGAGCCGGGCCGCCGCCGCGGTCACCGACCCGCTGCCCACCACCGCCCGCAGGACCTGCATGCGCCGCACATCAAGCATGTAGCCGAGGTTAACAGTGACTGTAGAATCTTTCACTTGTCCTCACACGTCCCCTGCCCGACCGTAGACCCATGCAGCCCGCCTCCACACTCCGCATGGCCGCGCTCGCCCTCCTGTGGGGCTCGGGCTTCCTGTGGATCAAACTCGCCCTGAACCACGGCCTCTCCCCCGCCCAGATCACCATCACCCGCTGCGCCCTGGGCACGGCCGTGCTCCTGGCACTGGCCCGCGCGGCAGGCCAACGCCTGCCCCGCGACCGCACGACCTGGGCCCGGCTCGCGGTGGCCGCCCTGTTCTGCAACGCCATCCCCTTCGCCCTGTTCAGCGTGGGCGAGCAGACCGTCGACTCCGGCGTCGCGGGCGTCCTGAACGCCACAACTCCCTTGTGGTCCCTGCTGATCGGCATCACCCTGGGCACCGACCGCGGCCTGAGCCGAGCCCGCCTGACCGGACTCCTCCTCGGCTTCGCCGGTACGGTCCTGATCTTCGCCCCGTGGCACCGCTCGGGCCTGCTGAGCTGGGGCGCGCTCGCTCTCCTGGGCGCCGCCGCGAGCTACGCCGTGGCCTTCGCGTACATGGCCCGCAAACTCACCACGGGCCAGGCCCCGTTGGCGATGTCGGCGGCCCAACTGATGGCGGCAACGGCCTGGACCACGCTCGCCGTACCAGCCTCCGGCCCGGTACACCCCGACCTCACGGCCCTGCTCGCGGTGACCACCCTGGGCATCCTGGGCACCGGCGTCACCTTCTACCTCAACTACCGCCTGATAGCCGACGAGGGCGCGACGAGCGCGGCAACGGTCGGTTATCTACTGCCAGTTGTGTCGGTATCACTGGGTGCGGTGCTGCTGGACGAGAAGGTGGGGTTGCGGATGGTGACGGGCATGACGGTAGTCCTGGTGGGCGTAGCCCTGACAAGACACCGCTCAGTGAAGGCTTTTAGGGGCGCGGGGAACTGCGCGCCCAGCCCCCACCGGCCCGCAGCCAAAAACCAACCCGCTTAAGCCGCCCCGTAAAACAGCAGATC
This sequence comes from Streptomyces xylophagus, assembly GCF_000716435.1. Classification (GTDB taxonomy): domain Bacteria; phylum Actinomycetota; class Actinomycetes; order Streptomycetales; family Streptomycetaceae; genus Streptomyces; species Streptomyces xylophagus. The sequence continues at coordinate 44,776 of NZ_JNWO01000022.1, read as the reverse complement.
CACCACACCCCGAGCCCGACGAGTCGTACGCCGATAGTCATCGAGCATGTCCCCCACATGCCCCGGCCCATACCCCAAGTACCGCCCCACCGCAGCAAGTTCACGCGGCTCAGACGGAAACGTATCCCCCGCCCGCCCCCGCACCAACATCACCGCGTTACGAACCCGCGTGGCCAACACCCACGCCTCGTCCAACGTCGACGCATCCTCCACCGAGATCAGCTCGGCCGCACACGCCGCGGCAAGAGCCTCCCGCGTACGAGTGGTCCGCAACCCCGGCTCGCTCCAGCCATGCTGCAACTGCATCAGCTGCACGGTCCACTCGACGTCCGAGAGCCCCCCACGCCCCAGCTTGGTGTGCAGCGTCGAGTCCGCGCCGCGAGGCATCCGCTCGGACTCCATACGGGCCTTCAGCCGCCGAATCTCCCGTACGGCGTCGTCCCCGAGCCCCTCCGCCGGATACCGCAGAGGATCGATCAGCTCGATGAAGCGCCGCCCCAACTCCTCGTCCCCGGCAACAGGTTCCGCCCGCAACAACGCCTGGGACTCCCAAACCAGCGACCACCGGCGGTAGTAGGCCTCGTAGGAGTTCAACGACCGCACGAGCGGCCCCGATTTACCCTCCGGCCGGAGATCCGCGTCGATCAGCAGGGGCGGGTCAGAACTGGCGACCTGGAGCAGTCGGCGCATCTCGGAGACGACCTTGTTGGCCGCCTCGGAGGCCTCACGCTCCGGCACGCCCTCGCGGGGTTCGTGCACGAACAGGACGTCCGCGTCGGAGCCGTAGCCCAGTTCGTGGCCGCCGAAGCGGCCCATGCCGATGACGGCGAAGCGGGTGGGGAGGGTGTCGCCCCAGCCCTCGCGGACCACCGCGCGCAGGGTGCCGGCGAGGGTCGCGGCGGTCAGGTCGGAGACGGCGCCGCCGACCCGGTCGACGAGGGCGCCCTGATCCGCTTCGACGGGCTGGGTCTCGGTGCCGTAGGAGCCGACGATGTCGAAGGCGGCCGTACGGAAGAGTTCGCGGCGGCGGACGCCCCGGGCGAAGGTGACCGCCTGGACGGCGTCGTCGGCACGGCCCACCGCGGCCAGTATCTCCTGCTCCAGGTGGGCGCGGTCGCGGGGTTCGAGGCCGCTGCCGCCGTCGCCGTCGCCGAGGAGGGCGACCGCTTCGGGGGCGCGCATGAGGAGGTCGGGGGCGAGGCGGCCGGCGGACAGGACGCGGGCGAGGTTCTCGGCGGCGGCGCCCTCGTCCCTCAACAGCCGTAGGTACCAAGGGGTCTTGCCGAGGGCGTCGGACACCTTGCGGAAGTTGAGCAGGCCCGCGTCCGGGTCGGCGGAGTCCGCGAACCAGCCCAACAGGACGGGCAGCAGGGTGCGTTGGATGGCGGCCTTGCGGGTGACGCCGGAGGCGAGGGCCTCCAGGTGACGCAGGGCGGCGGCGGGGTCGTGGTAGCCGAGCGCGACCATGCGCTCGCGGGCCGCCTTGGGACTCAACCTGGTCTCGCCGGGGGCGAGTTGGGCGACCGCGTCGAGCAGCGGACGGTAGAAGAGCTTCTCGTGCAGGCGTCGTACGACGGTGGCGTGGCGCTTCCACTCGCGGTTCAGCTCGGCGACCGGGTCGGTGCGCAGGCCCAGCGAGCGGCCGAGGCGGCGCTGGTCGGCCTCCTCGACGGGGACCAGGTGGGTGCGGCGCAACCGGTAGAGCTGGATGCGGTGTTCCATCGTGCGCAGGAAGCGGTAGGCGTCGTCGAGCCGGGCGGCGTCCTCGCGGCCGACGTAGCCGCCGGCGGCGAGGGCCTCCAGCGCGACGAGCGTGGTGCCGCTGCGCAGCGAGGTGTCGGCGCGGCCGTGCACCAACTGCAGGAGCTGGACAGCGAATTCGACGTCCCGGAGGCCGCCGGGGGCGAGCTTGAGTTCGCGGTCGATCTCGGCGGCGGGGATGTTCTCGATGACGCGACGGCGCATCTTCTGCACGTCGGTGACGAAGTTCTCGCGCTCGGCCGCCGTCCACACGAGGGGTTCGAGGGCGGTGACGTACTCCTCGCCGAGCGCGAGGTCGCCGGCCACCGGGCGGGCCTTGAGCAGGGCCTGGAACTCCCAGGTCTTGGCCCAGCGTTGGTAGTAGGCGAGGTGGCTGGCGAGGGTGCGGACCAGCGGGCCGTTGCGGCCCTCGGGGCGGAGGTTGGCGTCGACGGGCCAGATGGACCCCTCGACGGTGGTCTCGGAGCAGATCCGCATCATGTGCGCGGCGAGCTTGGTGGCCGCGCGCAGCGCCTTGCCCTCGTCGGCACCGTCGACGGCCTCGCCGACGAAGATGACGTCGACGTCGGAGACGTAGTTCAGCTCGTGGCCGCCGCACTTGCCCATCGCGATCACCGCGAGCCGGCACAGCGCGGCGTCCTCGGGCGCGGCGGCACCGGCGATGGCGAGCGCGGCGCGCAGGGTGGCGGTCGCGAGGTCGGCGAGTTCGGCGGCGGTCTGCGCGAGGTCGGTGGTGCCGCACACGTCACGGGCGGCGATGGAGAGCAGGCAGCGGCGGTAGGCGACACGGAGGGCGACGGGGTCGGTGGCCTCGGCGAGCCCGCGCTCGAACTCCTCCACCCCGGGGTGGAGGTCGCGCGGCTCGTACATCACGAGGGCGTGCCAGTCGCGCGGGTGCCGGGCGAGATGGTCGCCGAGGGCGGCGGAGGCGCCGAGCACCCCGAGCAGCCGGTCCCGTAGGGGTTTCGCCGCGATCAGCGTGTCCAGCAGCTCACGGCGCGGGGTGTCCTCGGGCTGCGCCTCCAGGAGTCGTACGAGACCCTGAAGGGCCAGGTCGGGGTCGGCGGTGGCGCCGAGGGCCTCCAGCAGGACCGGGTCGTTCCTTATCGGCGCCAGCTCCGCGCTCTCCAGGAGCCGCTCGGCCGCCGAGGGATCGGTGAAGCCGTGCCGCAGCAGTCGCGAGAAGGTGCTGCTTCTGCGCCCCGGCGCCGTCATCCTCGGCCTCCCTCGGATCAAGGTCGTGCGGATCTAGGTCGTAACGTCCCGAGCCTAACCGCAGGTACGGGCGGTGGCCCCGGGGCGTGCGGCGATGAGTTCCGGCGCGGTACGGGGTCTGTCCTGTGGGAACCACTGAAACCACCGACAGGCAGAAACAGGGAGTAGCCGATGACCCACAAGGAACCGCGAACCCGTCTCGACCCCCGCTACAGCGACCCGGCGGCCACCGCGACCGACTGGGCCACGGCCGAGGCACACCTGGAGGCGGCCGAGCTGTTCTGGATCTCGACGGTACGGCCGGACGGGCGGCCGCATGTGACGCCCTTGCCGGCGGTGTGGGCGGACGGGGCACTGCACTTCTGCACCGGCCCCGAGGAACGCAAGGCGCTCAACCTCGCCGGCAACCCGCACGTCGTGCTGACGACCGGCACGAGCACCATCGACAAGGGGTACGACCTGGTCGTCGAGGGCGCGGCGGTGCGGGTCGTGGACGAGGGCAGGCTGCGGGAGCTGGCCGCCGCATGGGAGGCCAAGTACGGCAGTTTCTGGCACTTCGAGGTGCGGGACGGAGCCTTCCACCACGGTTCCGGGCACGCGTTGGTGTTCGCTGTGGCGCCCCGCACGGTTTTCGGCTTCGGTAAGGGGGAGCCGTTCAGCCAGACGCGGTGGCGGTTCGAGTGATGCCTGACAGACGGTTCGTGTGATGCCTGACAAAGGAGTCAAGCCATGGACATGACCCTCGAAGTGATCCTTCTCCCCGTCTCCGACGTGGACCGGGCCAAGGAGTTCTACCGCGACAAGGTCGGCTTCCATGTCGATCTCGACGGCGAGGTGATGGAGGGCGTACGGATCGTGCAGCTCACGCCGCCCGGGTCCGGATGTTCCATCGCTCTGGTGGACGGGCTGCAGATCCCCACCGGGACCCCGCAGCCGGGGACGTACCACGGCATGCAGTTGTGCGTGCAGGACGCGAAGGCGGCGTACGACGAGCTCACCGCGCGCGGGCTCGACGTCAGTGAGCCGGTGCAGTTCGCGCCGCAGGACGGTGCCACCTTCATGTACTTCAAGGACCCGGACGGGAACGGCTGGGCGATCCAGGAGTACCGGAAGCGGGCCGCCGAGCCGCTGCACCAGGTGCTGGCTCAACTGGCCGCGCCGCCGCACTAGTTCATCGTCGGCGGCATTAGTTCACCACTTCTTCATCCATCGGGTTGAGCATGGTGGGATGCGGGCATTTTGGCGTGTGCATGCTCTGTCCGCACCGTCACCCCCGTCCTCCCCCCACCCGGAGGTAGAAGTGTCCGGCAGTGAAGAAGTCTCCGGCAGTTCCAGCGGTTCCGTTGGTTCCGTATATCGCCGCAGCCGCGCCGTCGTGGCGTCCGCGCTCGCCTTCTCGGCAGCCGCCGTCGGGGTCTGGACCGGTTTCGGAGGCACCTCGACCGCGCACGCCGCGACCGGGGTGCCGACCCCGGACCACGTCGTCGTCGTGGTCATGGAGAACCACGCCTACAGCCAGGTGATCGGCTCCTCCAGTGCCCCCTACATCAACTCGCTCGCGTCCGGCGGCGCCGCCCTCACCCAGTCGTACGGGATCACCCACCCGAGCCAGCCGAACTACTTCGCCCTGTTCTCCGGCTCCACCCAGGGCATCACCAGCGACAGTTGCTACACGGCCGGCTTCTCCTCGGCCGCGAACCTCGCCTCCGAGGTGACGGCGGCGGGCGGCACATGGGCCAGCTACAACGAGACACTGCCGAGCCAGGGTTCGACCACGTGCAGCAGCGGCACCTACGCGCGCAAGCACAACCCGTGGTTCGGCTTCTCCAACGTCGCGACGTCGACCGCGAAGACCTTCGCGCAGTTCCCGACGGACTACACGACCCTCCCCGACATCTCCTTCGTCACCCCGAACCTGTGCAGCGACATGCACGACTGCTCGGTGGCGACCGGCGACACCTGGCTGAAGAACAACCTCGGCGCGTACGCCACTTGGGCAAAGACCCACAACAGCCTGCTCGTCGTCACGTTCGACGAGGACAACCTGCTCAGCGGCAACCGCATCCCGACGGTCCTCTACGGCCAGCCGGTGACCGCGGGCGCCACGTCCTCGACCACGTACAACCACTACAACCTGCTGCGGACCCTGGAGGACACCCAGGGCCTGTCCACCCACGCGGGCAACGCGGCGTCGGCCGCCGACATCACCGGAATCTGGGCGTCCTGAGGTGTACGGGGCGGACAGCCGCGCCGGTGCGGGTGCCGGTGCCGGGCCAGTTCCGGAGCCTGTCTCATGACCCTGCGCAACCGCATCCTGGTGCTCCTCGCCGCCGTCGCCGCACTCGCCGCGGTGGCGGTGGCCTCGGTCCTGCACGCGTCCGCACGCGCCGAGCGACGCAACGAGGCGCAGCCCGGCGGCCCGAAGATCACTACGGGCCAGGTCATGCTGACGACCCCTTCCCGGATGGTGTTCCGCAACATGGCATGGGGCCCGCACCGAGACGAACTGACCACGGTCCCGGCCGCCGACCCCTCCGGCCCCCGCACGGCCTCGGGCCTCAAGTGCCTCCGCTTCTACGCCAGTTCGGGCACGGGAGTCTGCCTCCAGGCGGTCCACGGCACGGTCACGGACACCTACCGCGCCCTGATCCTCGACGCCCACCTCAAGGAGACGGCCCACTACGACGTCCCCGGCATCCCCTCCCGCGCCCGCGTCTCCCCTACGGGGCACTACGCGGCCTGGACGGCATTCGTCGGCGGCGACTCGTACGCGGGCACGAACTTCTCGACGCGGGCGGCGATCGTGGACACCCGCACGGGCCGGTTGACCCCGACCCTGGAGTCGTTCCGCATCCTCAAGGACGGCCACGTCTACCACGCGGCGGACGTCAACTTCTGGGGCGTGACCTTCGCGGCGGACGACCGCACGTTCTACGCGACGCTGGCGACGAAGGGCAGGACGTACCTGGTCAGGGGCGACCTGCGCGCCCACACGGTCACCACCGTGCACACGAACGTGGAATGCCCGTCCCTGTCCCCCGACGGCACACGCATCGCCTTCAAGAAACGGGTACCGGGCCTCCCGAAGGACGCCCCCTGGCACCTCTACGTCCTCGACCTCCGCACGATGCGCGAAACGCCGCTGGCGGAGCCCCGGAGCGTGGACGACCAGGCGGTGTGGAGGGACGACCACACGATCGTCTACGCACTGCCGGGCGACTACGGAGCGGACCTGTACGAGGTACCGGCGGACGGCACGGGGAGGGCCCGGCGGATCAGTACGGCGGCGGTGTCGCCGGCGTACGTCAACTGAGGCGCGCGCTCGAAGGGGCGCGGGGGGGCGTCGGCAGCGTTCGGCTTGTCAGGCGCGGTCGTGGAGAGTGACGTGGTAGCCGTCGGGGTCGGCGAAGGTGAATGTCCGGCCGAACGGGCCGTCGATCGGTGCGGAGACGATCGTGTGACCGTCGGCGACGAGAGCATCGTGGATGGCCTGGACGTCGGTGGCATGGAGCCAGATCGCGGCACCGATGCCGGGCCGGGCGACGGATGCGAGATCGGTGCCGGGAACGACGTCACGGAGTGCGAACGCGATCGGCTTCGTCTCGAAGACGACGGCGTGCGGAGGTCCGGCCTGCGAACGGACGAGGCCGAGGTACTGCTCGTAGAACGCCTGCGAAGCGTCGAGGTCGCGTGCCTGGAGCGAGAGGAAGTCGGGGCCGGTGACGGGCATGATGAAGCTCCTTCTCTTCGTGTCAGCTTCCTGACACAGGCCAATGTATGTCAGAATGCTGACATGAGTCAAAACGGCGCCGGCATCGACCTGGACAAATCGCTGGGCTACCTGCTGAAAGAGGCCTCCAGCGCCCTGCGCGCAGCCATGGAGGAGGTGCTGCGGCCACTCGGGATGACCGTGACGCACTACTCCTGCCTCGAACTGCTGGCTCAACGGCCGGGCTTGTCGAACTCCGAGCTCGCGCGCGGCGCGTTCGTGACCCGGCAGTCGATGAACGTGCTGCTCCAGGCCCTGGAACGGGACGGCTACGTGACCAGGCCCGCGGCGGCGCCCGTCGGGAAGGTCCTTCCCGCACGGCTCACGCCTCGCGGCCGACGAAGCCTGGAGAAGGCGACCGTGGCGGTCCGGTCCGTCGAGGTCAGAATGCTGGCCGGCCTGACCGAGACCGAGCAGTCAGGCGCGTTCCGGATCCTGCAGAGCATGATTCATTCCCTGCGCGACGACAACGCCGGCGCATAGCCCGTTCCCCGACCACACCGATCTCCATGACGAACCCCCAAAACGTGATGGGGCCGACGGTCCATGACCGTCGGCCCCACCCACCGAATCAGCGGGAAACCTCGCTGACCTGCCCCTACAGCACCGGCAAGTTCTTCCGAAGCTCGAACGCCGTGACCTCGCTGCGGTACTCCTCCCACTCCTGGCGCTTGTTGCGCAGGAAGTGACGTCGGCTTGGAGCGATCTCGGACGACCGACGTCGATGCAGCGCTGGCCGTTGGCTGAGCAGTCGTCGTTGGTCGTCGTTGGTCGCCTTGGGCCGCCCTTCGACGGCCCACAGACGGCCCCGCTCATACGCAACGGCAGATCTACAGACCGCGCGAAGTTCGTCTCGCTACCTGCACACTTTCGCCTACGAGTATCCCACTGCCCCCCGAGTACCCCAGAGACTGCCCACGCGTTAGCTCCGTTCGCACCGCCGCCACTGCTGCTCGCCCACCAGCTATACGCTCGCGGGGCCGGTGATATGCCTGCCCCTCCTGCCATTCTGGGTCCAGGTGGGCGTAGTAGGCGGGAACCGGGCACCCACACCTGGTCGTATATCAGGCAAATACGCCGTGTCCGCACCGATTGAGCGCTACGGTCTCTGTCCGACCACATGCAACGAGGCACAGCAGGGGGACGGGATGTTGCCTGAGGCGTTCACGGCATTGGCCGCGGCAGGGGGCGCTGCGGTGGTACAGGCGGCGGGCACCGATGCATGGGAAGGACTGCGCAACCGGCTGGCGCAATGGTTCGGACGCGGCGATCCGGAGCGTGAACGCGGCGAGCTGGAGCGGCTCGACCGTAGCGCTGCCGATCTTGCCGACGCCGATCCCGGCACAACCGAGCGGATCAGGTCACGGCAGGAGTCCGTCTGGCAGACCCGCATCGAAACCCTGCTCGAAGGCCTGGACGATGATGAGCAGCGCGCCCAGGCCACCGACGCCCTAAAGCGATTGCTGGAGGAGGCCGCACCAGCCGCTTCCGGTGAGATCGGGCTGGTATCCGGCAACACCTTCAACGGAGACACCGCCGTCCAGGCTGGTAATCGCAACCAGCAGTATGTCCGCTTCGACCCTCAGTCATGACCAACTCCGGCGCCGTCCCGCCCGACAAGCCCGATGTCCGCGACAATACGTTCAACGGACCCACCGCCATCCAGGTCGGCCCAAACACCACTCAGCGTGTTCAGTTCATCTACCAGTGGAAGCCCGCTTACCGGGTTGAGGGCTTTCCCGCCCAGCCGCGGCCGGTCTTTGCCCGAACGCTGGCGCAGCAGCCCTCCCGGCTGCTTCGTGCGGCGCATCAGGTGGTGCCCTTCAGCGGCCGCCGTCACGACCTCGACAAACTGGCCCGCTGGCGTGACGATCCAGAGCCGGGGCTGTCCATCCGGTTGGTAAATGGCCCCGGCGGGCAAGGCAAGACCCGACTCGCCAGCCACTTCGTCGGCCTGAGCGACGCAGAGGGATGGACGGTGTGGCAAGCAACCATCAATGAGACCGGCACCGACCCCATCGCCACCAGCCCGCCACCCAAGACTGGAACCGGCGTCTTGCTGGTAATCGACTACGCCGAACGGTGGCCCATACCCGACCTGCACAAACTCCTGCAGGAACCGCTCTTACACGGCGCCGGTCTTCCCGTGCGCATCCTGTTGCTGGCCCGCCCCGCAGGTATCTGGTGGGAGAGCCTAGAAACCTGGATCAGTGACACGCTCGACGCCCTGACCGTGGCTCATCCCCTGCTGCCGCTGGCCTCCGACCCAACCGCACGCGCCCACTCATTCCGCCAGGCTCGCGACCGCTTCGCCGACTACCTCGGTCTGGCCTCTGGCCACGCCAGTCGTATCGACCCGCCCCCAGACTTGGGCACCAACGAGGACTATGCCCAGATCCTGACCATTCACATCGCCGCCCTCGCTGCCGTCGATGCTCACCTGCACCACGAAGGCGCCCCCACCAACCCCGCACGTGCCAGCGCCTACCTCCTCAAGCGCGAACGCCTCCATTGGAGTGCCCTGCATCAGCGCCCGGCCCAGCAGCTATCCACATCCCCGGAGGCAATGGGCCGCACCGTACTGACTGCCACCCTTACGCGCCCCTTGGCCCGAGCCCACGGCCAGACCGCCCTCAGATGGATCGGGCTCGCCGACTCCACCGCCGATGCCAACACCATCCTGGACGATCACCGTTACTGCTATCCCCCGCCCCACGCCGAACCAGCCCACACCGTCACCGTGTTGGAACCGCTCTATCCTGACCGCCTCGGTGAGGACTTCCTCGGCCTGATCACCCCGGCCAGCCCGAATGACACCGGCATGTCCCACCCAGTGCCCGGGGCCATAACCGACGACTGGGCCCACCAGGCCGCCGAGCGCCTCCTTTTCAACCCCACAGACTCCAACTCGGTCGCACCTTGGACCCGCGACGCCCTGACTATCCTGATCGAAACCGCCCGCCGCTGGCCCCACATCGCCACCGGCCAGCTCTACCCCCTACTCAGGAGACATCCCGAACTCGCCCTCCATGCCGGTAGTACCGCGCTGGCCACCCTGGCCAGCCTCAAAACCATCGACCCCACCATCCTGGAAGCCATCGAGCCGCACCTCCCTCCAGGCCGACACACCGACCTGGACGTCGGCATCGCGGCCATCACCGCGCGTCTGGCCCGTCACCGCCTTGCCGCCACGGACGACCCCGCCACTTGCGGTCGCATCCGCGACAGACTCGCGATACGCCAGTCCCACGCCGGACTTCGCGATGAAGCCGTTACCACCGGTGAAGCGGCTCTTCGGGCCTGGCGCGACCTCACCCGCGCCAACCCCGCCAACGAACCCGACCTCGCCGCCTCACTGACCAACCTCGGCGGTTCCCTGTCGGCGGTGGGGCGGCACGACGAAGCCCTCACCACCACCGAAGAGGCCGTCGACACCTACCGTCGGCTGGCGGCGAGAAACCCAGCCGCCCACCAATCCAACCTCGCCGCCTCGCTGATCAACCTCGGCGTTCACCTATCGGCGGTGGGGCGGTACGACGAAGCCCTCACCACCGCCCAAGAGGCCGTCGACACCTACCGTCGGCTGGCGGCGAGAAACCCAGCCGCCCACCAATCCAACTTCGCCTCCGCGCTGATCAACCTCGGTAACTGGCTTTCGGCAGTGGGGCGGGAGGAAGACGCTCTCATCGCTACCCAGGAGGCTGTGCGGATCCGGCGTCGGCTGACGGCGAGCAACCCCGCCGCCCACGAACCCGACCTCGCCGGCTCGCTTAACAACCTCGGCAACCGGCTGTCGGCGGTGGGACGAAGGGAGGACGCTCTCACCGCCGCCGAGGAATCGGTGCAGATTCAACGTCGGCTGACGGCGATCAACCCAGCCGCCCACGAACCCGACCTCGGCGAGTCGCTGACCAACATGGGCAACCTGCTGGCGATGGTGGGACGACTGGGGCAAGCCCTCACGACCAGCGAGGAGGCTGTGCAGATCCGGCGTCGGTTGGCGGCGAGCAACCCAGCCGCCCACGAACCCGACCTCGCCGCCTCGCTGTCCAACCTCGGCTTACGGCTAGCTGAGATGGGACGGCGGGAGCAAGCCCTCGCCGCCGAACAGGGGGCACTAGACATCCGGCGTCGGCTGGCGGCGAGAAACCCAGCCACCCACGAACGCACCCTCGCCGCCTCGCTAACCAACCTCGGCGCTCTCCTGTCGGCGGTGGGACGAAGGGAGGACGCTCTCAACGCCGCCGAGGAATCGGTGCGGATCCGGCGTCGGCTGACAGCCAGCAACCCCGCCGCCCACGAAGACGACCTCGCCGCCTCGCTGAACAACCTCGGCATACGGCTATGGAAAGTCGGGCGGAGGGAGGAGGCTCTCACCGCCACCGAGGAATCGGTGCGGATCCGGCGTCGGCTGACGGCGAGCACCCCCGCCGCCCACGAACCCGACCTCGCCGACTCCCTGACCAACCTCGGTGCTTTCCTGGCGCAGGTGGGAAGGCACGAGGAAGCCCTCACCACCGGCGAAGAGGCTGTCGACGTCTACCATCGGCTGGCGGCGATCAACCCAGGCGCCCACGAACACGACGTCGCCGACTCCCTGACCAACCTCGGTGCTTTCCTGGCGCAGGTGGGAAGGCACGAGGAAGCCCTCACCACCGGCGAAGAGGCGGTGCGGATCCGGCGTCGGCTGACGGCGAGCACCCCCGCCGCCCACGAACCCGACCTCGCTGGCTCCCTGAACAACCTCGGTGCTTTCCTGGCGCAGGTGGGAAGGCACGAGGAAGCCCTCACCGCCACCGAAGAGGCGGTGCGGATCCGGCGTCGGCTGACGGCGAGCACCCCCGCCGCCCACGAACCCGACCTCGCCGACTCCCTGACCGGTTGGGCAAGGCGTTGTGCCGTGCAGCAGGATCTGCCTGGGGCGCTTCGGGCAACGGGGGAAGCAGTTGAGATCTACCGCAAGCTCATGACAGTCGCACCTGCACGGTTTCTTTCACCGCTGCGCTCTGCGTTGAGCCTGCAGGAAGACGTACTTCTGAAGCTCGGACGCGTGCAGGAGGCTCAAGAAATCTCAGCATGGCTCACTGTGAATGCCTCTCTTCCTGGTTCGCTGAAATAACAGCCCATCACCAGGCATGGACGACACCGACATGTCGCAGACCGGGGGGGGTACCGTCGGTCACACGCATCTCGGCGACGCCATGCACTTGAGCAGCGAAGCGGCCGCCGGTCCCAACGCTGGGCGGGACTAGGAACACTCCCTGCCCATGTGCCCAGCCTTGGCGACTCGCCAACCGGCGCATACGCGGCGTCGACGAGTACGCCAACACCGCCAGACGCGGAGGTTTGACAGGCAGATTTACAGCGGGCTGACTCATCCGCTGCTGACCAGCCACTTCTCCTTCGTCAACTCAACTCGGGGGGCCTGGAAGATGCCTCCCGTGCGATCATCCGCTGACGCCGAGCGGGCACCCGGCGGCTGCGGTAGGTCGGCAACACGGAGCTGCGCATGCCGTACACGGACACCCACACACCGAGAATCGACGGCAGTCGCCTGCTTCCCTGACCAAGAGGCCGACTTCACCCGTTACTTCCAATCCGACCCGAAGCTCAAGGCACGACTGTCATGATCTGACGGTGATAGCGGCGACGCGACGGCAAGTGCGGCGGAAGCGCCGCGAAGCAGGGGACAAGGTCATCGAGAGCCTGGAGAGCGACCTTCTCACCCTGAGGGCGCCACGCCCTTCCCTGCGGGTCAGAGTAGCCCTGCGGACCTGCACACTGGGAAGAATTACAGTCCCACTCATATCGATCGGATGGGCCTTCTTCGCTTCCACGTGGTGCGACGCATTGATACACGAGATAGCCACAGGGGACATGCGTGATACGTACTCGAATTTCACCAATGAACCCCGCCGCGACTGGGAATCAGTTCGTGGCAGTCATTTCAACGACGCGATTGGCAGCCTAGTTCCACCCACTATATTGGCAATTGCTATCGCCTTGTTTTTTACCATCTTCCTTCTGGCGCCACCCTTTTTCGCTTTTGAAACAATCATGGGACTGAGATGGTCGCTCTCTAGGACGACACGCATGCGACGCCGATACGACGTAGCAAATTGCGCAGCACGAGCAATTTCCGCATGCGCCAAGGCTCACGCGACCAATTGGAGAAATCGACCTCGCACCCTGCTTCACCTAGCGGAAGCGTTGAGACCAGTGGAGGCCGCCATCATGAGGCTGCGCCGCACTAGCGGACACTTGCCTGCGCGATCACATCGAAACCATCAACTGAGGCTTCACGCTGGCCTTGTTGTAGCCGCTCTCCGCTCGGCCGAGGCTCGCATAGACAGCGAAGCTGACGCTGCCTTGATCGAACTGGCGCACCTACTCGTGAAAATATCAGAGAGAGCCACTGACGGACGAATTGGCGCACTTCTCGATCCTGAAAATATAGACGAGAACCTTACGCCGGCACGCGATTGGGAACCTTTTCGGCTCGCAACAGCCGCAATCCTAGTAGCCGCATCTGGCGTGGGGGTTGGGCTTCTCAACCTCCCCGAGGGCGCCGACACTTATGTTATCGGAGGGTGCGGCGTTGCTATCCTCACTCTTCTTTACGGGCGCAGAGCGCACCAATTCATTGATATATTGAGCAAAATTCGCGGTGGTTGAGTTCCCATCTACCCAAGCCGCTTGAGGCAAGAATACTGATTTACTCGGCAGTCCGAGTTGCCCCCCCCAAGGCGGGAGAGCTTCCTTGCTCAGTCCAGCATCCCCAAGGCCGTCGCTTGCAGGGAACATCACGAGGACCTCGGCTCGCACACCTTCTCGTCTTTGCCATTTCGAATTACTTCTACAGGATCCGATCGCTTGCCGGGTAGGTCCGCATACTCGATCCGCCACCTCGCCTCTCCGGGGGCGGGAGTTACCTTCTTATCGTAGTCAGTCACATTGACGGCCGAATTTACTACTATCGAATTAACCTCGTCGGACAGAAGGATTGCGAACAGCCGGTAATGGTAATTGATCCGTGTAGCACCCCCGACGTTGACCTGGACGGCCTTCCACTGGCCACTCCCCCTCATGCTCGTTTGTACAGCCTCACCCTTGCCCACGAGAGTGATGCGCTTCTCCCCTTCTGCGCTTGATCCAGTCATGAGAGCGACCCAGAGGTGTTTTCCTTTCGGGATGATTCCATGACCCGAAACGAATTCGACACAGCGAGGGATGGTTGAGCTATCTTTAGGTGTATCGAGCGTAATCGATCTATCCGGCTTACCCGTCTCGGGGAAAAGGGTCTGCCAATTTACTGCGAGCGTGCTACCCCCCAACAGGACAGCGACTACCGCCGTGGTCACCTTGCGGACGGCAGTTCCCGTCAGGAACCGCCATACATCCCGTATCCGCTGCTGGAAGCTTGACATGTCGCAAAGCATGGCGGTTTACGGTGATCGACAAACTCTCGCATCTTGCGCTGTGACAGTCTCGTGACACTCGGCAACAAGCGGAGCTCGAAGAGTGGTTGGGGCCCATCGCACCTCCGCGCCGACATGGGAAGATTGAAACCGGCGAACAGAGGTGGGAGCGGGTGTCTCAACAGTCCAGTCCACGGGGGACCTTCCTGAAGGTCGCGGACGCAGTGAAGGCTCGAATCTTGGCTGACCCAGACATGGCGGAGCTTCGGTCTCTGGCTGAGGTCATGCGCGACCACAAGGTCTCACGTGGGGTCGCCCTTCGTGCGTTCGGCGTACTACGGCAGGAAGGTCTGGCCGAGCCAGCGCCGGGCGAACGGTGGCGCGTCGTGCGCGCAGGTGCACCAATCGACCGGCGTCCGCTTGAACAGCAGATCGCAGACATCATCACGGCTGACGGGCTTGAACCGGGGGCAGCGTTCCCGAGTGCCTCCTCGCTGGCCGAACAGTTCGGGGTCTCGCGTCCCACGGTGACCAAAGCGCTGGAGAAGTTGGAGACCGCCGGCGTGCTGGCGGGGGGGGAGGACAAGGCAGGGTGCGGACCGTCCGCGCTGTGCCAACGCGAGAGGAGCGTTTGTAGGTTGCCGACGTTGACGGAGTGGGCCTATCCCCTGGCTGAGTCCCTGCTCGCCGAGCCGCTGCCCCGGCGCTGGGAGCACTGCCTGGGAGTTGCCGAGAGGGCACGTACGATCGCCCTCATTCTTGGCCAGAACGCGGACCTGTTGGAGGCCGCAGCGGTGCTGCACGACATCGGCTACGCGCCGAAGTTGGCCAAGACGGGCTTTCACCCGCTGGACGGTGCGCGCTACCTCCGGGAGGTGGCCGACGCAGATGCGCGGGTCATCAACCTGGTCGCCCATCACTCCTGTTCCTGGCTGGAGGCCGATGCGCGCGGCCTGCGTGAGGAGTTGGAGGGCGAGTTCCCGCGCGAGAGTGCGGACCTGAACGACGCGCTCTGCTACTGCGACATGAACACCACACCGGACGGGATTCCCACGAACCCGATCGACCGAATCAACGAGATCACCGGACGGTACGGGCCGGACAGTCTGATCGGTAAGTTCATCCGGCGGGCCGAACCCGAGATCCTCGGCTGCACGTCTCGCGTCTTCGAACGCGTCGCCGCCGCGAAGCGTCAGCCGATGTAGGGAGCGGTACGCGTTTGGTCCATGGCGTGCTCGATACGGAGCCGCATCGTGGGGTGGACGTCCAGCTCCCGCAGGTCCGTTGGGTCAGCCCAACGGACCTGCGTCGTCTCGTTGCTCGTACGCAGCTCGCCGCCGACAGGCCGCGCCCGGAAGCAGATGCTGAACTGCTGGCGGATCTCTCCATCGTCGTACTGCATGACGTGCCCAGGGTCTGTGTAGATGCCGGACAGGTCGAGGACTTCGGCCTTGATCCCCGTCTCTTCCCAGACCTCACGGATCACCGTGTCACTAATCGACTCGCCGACGTCGTGGCCACCGCCGGGTAGCGCCCAACGTCCGTTGTCGGAGCGCTGAATCATGAGCACCTGACCCGCGTCGTTCTGGACGAACGCCACGACCGAGGGCACAACCGAGTTGGCCGGCGGGGCGTCCGGATCGTGCAAGTAGTCGATGCGTCCCATGCTCAAGCTCCCGCGATGTCGTGTTCGGTCACTGGCCTCGCGCCTTCCCAGGTCTGCTGAACGCTATTGGCGAAAGTGTCGAACAGACCGCCTCCGGGGAGCCTCCGCAGGTGAAACACGGGCGCCATGTAGGCGCCGATGCCGTACACGTGCGTGTTGGCCAACATCTCGTCATCAGCGCAGTAGATCGAGTTGTAGAGCACGGTGTCGTGCAGGCGGAAAGCAATCTCGGGGTGGCTGGTGAACAGCGGGCGGTAGTTGACCAGCGCATTGCGGATCTTGCCGCCCATGATGCGATGCCCTTCATCGACGCCACGTCGTATGACGGCTTCGCACTCTGGATCGCCCATGAGTACTCGGATGCGGACGCCGCTCTCAGCCTTCTCCTTCAGCGTCGGGAAGAAGCGAGGATCCTCGGCCAGGTAAATGCCGGCGTACACGAGGATGTCGATGCGCTCCGTGGCGCGCTCACACATCTCGCGCCATAGGTCCGACGGCACCGTGTGACGATGCGGGTAGACAGTGACGATCTCGGCCTTCGACAGATCCGCTGCACTCTCGGCATTGCGGTCGTCGTCCCACAGCATCGTCACGTCGACCTTGAGCGCTGCCGCCGTTGCGTACTGATGCCGCCGGTACGGCGGTTTGCCTTGCGTGATCCAGCGCTCAACGGTCTTCGGGTTGACCTTGATCTCCTCAGCGAGGCTCTGGACGGTCATGCCTCGCGCCAACAGGGCTGATCGCAAACGATCGTTGGACATCCGTCCCCTCCGTTGGACATCTAGCCTCGATCTTGCATGAGCCCTCGTTGGACGTTGACGGGGGCTTTTTGCTTGCCGGGTATCAGGTCGTTCTGGGGATGGGCAGGCCAGTGACCCGCCTGTCGTGGCGGGCGGGCGCCGGGTTCCACGGGTCCGGAGGCATTCGGGTGCTTGTCGGGATGGGCTGGTCCTGCTGGTCAGTCGGGGTTCGGTAGGGCTTGCAACCGGGTGACGGCGCTGGTGATCGTGCTGGTCCAGGGCCAGTGGCGATCGAGGCGGAGGATGTGCCGACGGCCGGTGGTGACGAGGCGGGCGGCTGCTGAGAACAGTCTGAGGCGGAGCTTTTTGGGTTCCCAGCGGCGGGCTTGGCCGGTCAGGGCGAGCATCGGCATCCAGCGAGCAGGTCCAGGGCGAGCTGGACGATCTCCAGCCAGAGCTGGTTGCTCGCCGTGTGGCGCAGGGGAAGGTTACGCAGTCCGGTGGAGCGGGCGGCACGGATGCGGTCCTCGGCTCGGGCGCGCTGGCGGTGCCGCAGTTCCAGGGCGGCGATCGTGGCGCCGGTGGTGTTGGTCGCGAAGCACGTCAAACGCATGCCGTCGGCATCGGTGAACCGCAACTGCGCACCGGGGTGCGGGCGTTCTTTGCGGACGATAAGCCCCATCCCGTTCGGCCAGGCCTTCAGAACGTCACCGGCCAGCTCGGCGACCCAGGCACCGTCGCGGACCTGGTCGTCGGGTTGGACAGCCGGGCACCAGGCCGAGTCCGGGACCTGCAGCACGGCGTGATGGACGGCGTCGGTGATGGTCATCCCGACCGAATAGGACAGCCACCGGCCTCGCGCGGTGAGCCAGTTCAGGAACTCGTGGGTGCCGCCTGCGGAATCGGTTCGGATCAGGGTCGAGCGGCCCCGGCGGTACTGCTTGGGCAGTTGGGCCAGCGCCAGCTTCGTGGTGGTGATGTGGTCGGCCGCGGTATTGCTGCCCGCATTGCCGGGCCGCAGCAAGGCGGCCACCGGCTCCCCGGACCCGTCCGGGCCGTGGTCGACGAACGCGACCAGCGGATGATGCCCGAAGGTACGCTTCCACGTCGCGGTCGCGTCCTGCTTCTCGGAGTGTGCCAGGACCAGCACCCCGTCGACGTCCACGATCACTTGCCCGTTCGCGCCGGGGGCATCGACGCCGGCCAACCCCCACACCCGCTCGCGGACTTCGGCCCTGGCCCGGCGGATTGCGGTCAGCGCGCGGGGACCGGCCCCGGCCAGGGTGTGCACGAGTCTGGAGACGGTGGGATCGGAGGCCACCTGCCCGAACAGGCCGGGTTCGGCCCGCAGTACAGCCACGTCCGCCAGGCAGTCCCCGCCCATCGCCACCGCCAGCGCGAGGTCCAGCAGCACCTTGTCCGGGTTGTGCACCGCCCGGGACTTGCGCCACGGCGCCAGCGCCGCCGATATCGCCGTGTCCAGTCCCGTCTTGCGGAGCGTTTCCACCAGCAGTACCCCACCAGCATGCGAGACCACCCCGCCCCCGTTGCCCTGGACGCGGACAAGAGGGTACGACCCGATACGCTTGCTCACCTGGAGAGTGCTACTTCCGTGCAGCTGACAGGACCCTAAACAAGTCCCATCGTTGCAGTTCAGCGGCACTCTCCATCTATTTGATCAAGGGTCGGACAACCCCGGTCCCGGCAGCGTGTCACTCGGTATGACTCCTGGGCTCCGGCGACCAGGACAGCGGCAACGGGATCTCCTCGTCGTGGTCGATCAGCAGCGGGAAGCGGTCGTGCCACCACCTGCCCTGCGTCGGCGACCGGCTGGTCTGAGGGCCCTGCGGTTTGATCAGCCCTGTCGCCGCGAGATACCGGGCATCCCACCTCTCAATCACGGGCTGACACAGCGCCCGCAGCGTGGGAGTGAGCAGAGGCAGTGCCTCGTCCAGCCAATCACGGCAGCTGAGACCGCTGTGGTATTCCCAGATCCATGTCGTATCGAAGCCTGCCTCAACGCCGACGACGAAGTCCTGCCAGGACCTCATCTGACGGAAGAGAGTAGGGGAGCAACCGAACGAGCCTGCAAGCAGCCGTTGGGCACGATCGGCGGACGCATAGTCCTCGGCCCTGAGTAGAGAGACGTCCACACTGCGCAGCGTTGCAGACGCATCCCCCCGCGTCACGGCGTTTCATCTTGTCCACCATCGGCTTACTCTGCACCCACGAGGTGCAGAGTAAGAAACGACGGCCACCGGAAAGCAGCAGCGCATCGTGCCTGGTGAGCGGTAGACGTCAGCCCCTCAGCTACAAACGTCCTGCACCCCTCGTGAAAGCCCGAGGCTAGGGTCTGCTGAGCTGGTCATCCGCGGCTCGGCGTCCCTGATGCGGAGACTTGTGTCAGCCTGAAGTGTGGACCTCGAAGAGTTGCTGAGCATCATGGACCGCGCTGCCGCCAACTTGGCCAAGCTAGAAGCCGTGTGGGCGCGTGCGTCGGCCTTCGTCCCCAATAGCCCCGCACGGGGATCCAACCCCGAATACGATGATCACTGCCGAGCGTGGACTGACCTTCTCCCGGGCCTGCCGCGGATTGACGGTTGGACAATCACCGACCAGCTACCCGACATTGACGAAATGGGTCAGAGTTTTATCGACTACGCCGACATTGGCGAGCTTCCGGTAGCTGTTTGGGAAGCTGGCGAGAAGCCAGCCAAAGACCTTGCCGATTACAGGTATCGTCTACATCGGGCTCGGCGGAAGGCAGTCGCAGGACGATTGCAGCAACTTCAGGCGCAAGTGGAAGTAGCACTGCCAAACATTATTCAAGATGTTCCACGCGCATCTCGGGAACGACTCGCCGACCCTTCGGTCAAAATCGTCACGTCTGCGGTGAGCGAGATTGAGAGGCTCCTGGGGGATACAGCGGAGAGGAAAGGGCGCTGGGCAGACCTTCACCGGCATATTTCCTTCGGCGAGGGCCATGACTGGCACGATATCGCGGAGTTTGATTGGCCCAGCATCCAACCCGATATCGACAGCGGCTCCTTGTCCGATTCTGATCCACTCCCTGTGCCGGACCTAGATCTTGGAAGCGCAGCAGCCGGAAGCCTGACGGGTAAAGCTACGATTGCTCTACCCTGGGACCGTCTGAATGATGACAAGTTCGAAAGACTTCTATACGACCTCCTGCGCGACTTTGCCGAACACGAGAACGTTCAGTGGTTGATGCACACGCGTGCACCCGATCGTGGACGTGATCTATCTTTGGACCGCGTCATCAGAGATAGCACTGGCGGTGTGCGAAGCGAGCGGGTCATCGTCCAAGCCAAGCACTGGCAGAAGAGATCGGTGGACATGCCTGCCGTGGCGGCGACCGTCGCAGCCGTGAAGTTGTGGGAGCCGCCCCTCGTGCGCGGACTCGTTATAGCAACCTCCGGACGCTTCACCGCCGATGCAGTTGCCTGGGCGGAGCAACACAACGAGAGTGGCTCCGCTCCGCACATAGAGTTGTGGCCCGACAGCCGCTTGGAAAGCATGCTGGCGCAGAAGCCGCACCTTGCGGCAGCCCATGGTCTGCGTTGACCTGCCTGCCGCTGGCAGCGGCGGACAAGCGGGTAGTGGCAGCTACGGGCCACCCATAGGGAAGGTCGCGTAACCGGATCCAGGCCGATCCAGGGAAGCAGCGAGCCTGAGAATTCCCAGCATTCCACCAAGGGGGGGGAATTGATTCACAATCATCTGGCAGCGGCAGCGCAGGGAAAGAGTACCGACTGGCGAATTTCGCTAGCAGTTGCAGCCGTTCCGGCATTGGCAGCCATTATGGCCGCTATCATTTCAGCCCACTCAGCGAGGAGCGCGAAGAAGTCGGAGATTGCCGCTCAGCATCTTAGAGATCTCGAAGCGAGAATCTCGGAAAAAAAGTACGAAGTATACAAACCCATGATCAACCTCCTTAAGGACATTCTAGACCAGCACTCAATGCCGGAGGATGAATTCAAGAGTCGAATCTCGGAATTCTCGGCATGGGTTACGATCTTCGGTTCGGATGGGGCGGTTAGGGCATTCCATCATTTCATGCAGTCGGCGTACGCGGGTAACACGCCTCCTATCATCTTGATGAAACTCTATGCCGAATTTGTGCTATCTGCCCGTCGGGATTTGGGGTATCCAGATACGACTATCGACGCCAGGCACTTCCTTGGTATGCGTATCAGCGACCTATACACTGACGAATCGTTCTCCAAGGTCGACTTGCCGCTAGCTGATCTTTGTAGCGAAGTCAGCTGGACACCTCCCTGGGAGCAGGCGCCAGCTCCGTGATCTCGGTATCCACGGTTCCGTTAACGAGAACCGTAGGGCGGCGGAGTCTTAATGGCCGAGTCAAGGGCCTCTGCTGGGCCGTTGTGCTGTCAGGCGTCGAGGTCGGCGGCCTCTTCGAGTAGGTCCATGGCGTGGTTGTGGAAGCGGCGTTCGGCGTCGCGGCAGGGGGCGTTGAAGAATGCTCGTTGGGTTTCGGCAAGATCGCAGCTCAGCAGGCCCATGGCCACGAATACCGCTTCCACGCCGTGGCACCCGTTGTCCTTGAGAAACTGTTGGAGCGCGTTCCTGTCGCCGGTTGCCTGCCAGATGGGCCGGGCGGTTTCCTGCATGGCGGCGATGCGCACTGATCGTTCTGCGCCGAAGCCCACTGAACCCACCTTCCTGCTTTGGCCCGCAGGCTATCGCCAGGTGGGCGGGATGTGCTGGCCCGTTTAATCGGCTTGGGCAGCGACCGGCCGGTGCCGCGCTTGGCGCGGCCCTCGGTTTGATCCGACCTGCCGGTGTCGGCAACCGGGTGGAGAGAGGTACGGCGTGTCCTCTGAAGCGAGAGCGTTGGGGTCTAGCTGCTGTTGATCTTTTGACCGGATCGTGGTGGCGGTGGCGGTGGCATGCGGGCCAGAGCGGCCGTTGATGTGCTTGGGCAGATCATGCAGCCCGAAGATCGACAAGCGTCATCGGCCACCGGACGAGCGAGCCTTGATCGTTGTAGGGAAAGTTGAGTGTCCTGCCGTCGTCGAGAACGCTATTCAGTTCACCGATACACCGAGCCAACCCTGATGACGGGCGCCGAGGGCAGCCACAGCGCGTCGGGGATTCGTTCGGACGGCCCAGAGACGGCCCAGGGCCCACGAGACGCAGTGGGGCTGACGGTCCGCGACCGTCAGCCCCACTCGCCGAAAAGGCAGGAAACCTGCTCCAACCTGCGCCTACAGCACCGGCAGGTTCTTCCGCAGCTCGAACGCCGTGACCTCGCTGCGGTACTCCTCCCACTCCTGGCGCTTGTTGCGCAGGAAGAAGTCGAAGACGTGCTCGCCCAGTGTCTCGGCGACGAGGTCGCTGCGCTCCATCAGGGTGAGGGCCTCGCCCAGGTTCTGGGGCAGCGGCTCGATGCCCATCGCGCGGCGTTCCGCGTCGGAGAGGGCCCAGACGTCGTCCTCGGCGCCCGGGGGGAGTTCGTAGCCCTCTTCGATGCCCTTGAGGCCCGAGGCCAGGAGGAGGGCGTAGGCCAGGTACGGGTTCGCGCCCGAGTCCAGGGAGCGGACCTCGACGCGCGCGGAGCCGGTCTTGCCAGGCTTGTACATCGGGACGCGGACCAGGGCGCTGCGGTTGTTGTGGCCCCAGCAGATGTACGAGGGGGCCTCGCCGCCGGCGCCGGCCGTGCGCTCGGAGCCGCCCCAGATGCGCTTGTAGGAGTTGACCCACTGGTTCGTGACGGCGGAGACCTCCGCCGCGTGCTTCAGCAGGCCCGCGATGAAGGAGCGGCCGACCTTCGAGAGCTGGTACTCCGAGCCGGACTCGTAGAAGGCGTTGCGGTCGCCCTCGAAGAGGGAGAGGTGCGTGTGCATGCCGCTGCCCGGGTGTTCCGAGAACGGCTTCGGCATGAATGTCGCCTGTACGCCCTGCTCCAGCGCCACCTGCTTCATGACCAGGCGGAACGTCATGATGTTGTCCGCCGTGGAGAGCGCGTCCGCGTAGCGGAGGTCGATCTCCTGCTGGCCCGGGGCGCCCTCGTGGTGGGAGAACTCGACCGAGATGCCCATCGACTCCAGCATGGTGATCGCCTGGCGGCGGAAGTCCATGCCCACGTTCTGCGGGGTGTGGTCGAAGTAGCCGGAGTTGTCGGCGGGGGTGGGGCGGGAGCCGTCCAGGGGGCGGTCCTTCAGGAGGAAGAACTCGATCTCCGGGTGGGTGTAGAAGGTGAAGCCCAGGTCGGAGGTCTTGGCGAGGGCTCGCTTCAGCACGTACCGCGGATCCGCGAAGGACGGGGAGCCGTCCGGCATGAGGATGTCGCAGAACATGCGGGCCGTACCGGGGGCCTCCGCGCGCCACGGCAGGACCTGGAAGGTGGAGGGGTCCGGCTTGGCGATCATGTCGGACTCGTAGACCCGGGCGAAGCCCTCGATCGCGGAGCCGTCGAAGCCGATGCCCTCGTCGAAGGCCTGTTCCAGCTCGGCGGGGGCCACGGCGACGGACTTGAGGAAGCCCAGCACGTCCGTGAACCACAGCCGTACGAACCGGATGTCGCGCTCCTCCAACGTCCGGAGCACGAACTCCTGCTGCTTGTCCATCTTCCGCTTCCCCATCCTTGCTGGTCAGGCCGCCTGTCCTCGTACCGCAGGAGGCGGTCGGGCACCTGAGCATCCCACCACAACACCATTTCGTGCGCGTTGCCGACCTTGATCGGCCGGCCGTCCTCGGGCTGAACGGCTCACGAACGGCAGGTGTCCCGCGCTGATGCCCGCGTGATGCCCATCTGCTGACCATCTTGCCTGCTCGGACTGACATTCGTAATGCCTGACCGGGGGGTATCCCGCTCTTCTGCGGTCTTTGCTGTGGGCGCCCTACGGGAACTCTTTCCTCCCCACTACGATCTGCAGGGCCCGACCTTCCTGTCCCTTCCCCGTCCCTTCCCCCAAAAAGGACACATACCTCATGGGTTCCGCCAAGAAGACCGGTTCCGCGGCGCGCAAGGCCCGCATCGAGGAGATGCGGCGCGCCGAGCAGGCCCGCGAGCGACGCACCCGGATCGTCAAGATCGCGGCGAGCGCGGTGGTCGTCGCCGGTCTCGTCGTCGGCGGGGTCGCCGTCGTGCACGCGCAGTCCGGCAAGAAGGACAGCTCCGCGAGCGACTCCAAGAACTCCGCTTCGGGGCACTTCGTCGCCGGCGCGGACGGGGTGAACACCTGGAAGGGGACGCTGGGCCGTACCCACGTCACCAGCACGGTGAACTACCCGATGCATCCTCCGGTGGGCGGCAACCACAACCCGGTCTGGCTGAACTGCAACGGCGACGTCTACACCAAGGCCGTCAAGGACGAGAACGCGGTGCACGCGCTGGAGCACGGCGCGGTCTGGGTGACGTACAACAAGAAGGCCTCGGCCGCCGACGTCAAGGCGCTCGCGACGAAGGTGAAGTCGACCCCGTACTCGCTGATGAGTCCTTACGACAGCCAGAAGGACCCGATCATGCTGTCGGCGTGGGGGCACCAGCGCACGGTGAAGAGCGCGAGCGACCCGGACGTGAACAAGTTCTTCGCCGAGTTCGTGCAGGGCAAGCAGACGCCCGAGCCGGGTGCGGCCTGCACGGGCGGGCTGTCGCAGTGAGGCAGGTGGGACTGATCGCGGGGGCCGCGGCGACGGCGCTCGTCGCGGCCGGCGCGATCACGTACGCGGTCGCCGAGGACGGTGGCGGGTCCAGCAACTCCCCTACTCCTACGGCCGATTCGGCCGACGCGGGCTTCGCGCGGGACATGGCGGTCCATCACCAGCAGGCCGTCGAGATGTCGTACATCGTGCGGGACCGCACGAAGAACGTGGAAGTACGGCGCCTCGCATACGACATCGCGCAGACGCAGGCCAATCAACGGGGCATGCTGCTCGGGTGGTTGGACCTGTGGAACCTTCCGAAGGTGTCGGCGGACCCGCCGATGACCTGGATGGGCATGGGTGACATGGCGTCCGGGAAGGACGGGGCGCTGATGCCCGGGATGGCGACCAACACCGAGCTGAAGAAGCTGAATTCGCTGAGCGGCAAGCCCGCCGAGGTGTTCTTCCTGCAGCTCATGACGGACCATCACAAGGGCGGTATCCACATGGCGGAGGGGTGTGTGGAGAAGTGCCGGGTGGGGGTGGAGAAGCGGCTGGCGCAGGGGATGGTCGACGCGCAGCAGTCGGAGATCCAGTTGATGGCGGACATGCTCAAGGAGCGTGGCGCAAAAGCGCGTTCGTAAAGCATCCACAGTCGTTCGTTACACGCCCGTAAGGAAAAAAGCCCCCAATTCGCCCTGGGTGACGGTTCCTTGGGTTTCTCTTGACTTTCGCGTTCCCCTGGCATGAACGGTTCATCGAAAGAGTGGCCCCCACGTGTGATCCATCCCGGACCCTCCCGCCGCGGGTTCCGTACGGATCGACGACGACCAACCACTCCATGCGTCGAACCGCATAGCAGGGGGTTTTATGAGATCCAATCGCGCCACCGTGCGCGCCGGCGTGAGCATGGCAGCGACACTGCCCATGATCGCCGGTGCGCTGGCGCTCGGCATACCCGCGGCGCACGCCGCGGACAGCCCGGGCCGGGACACGCTCGCGGGCACCAAGCCCGCGTGGGCGACGGCCAAGGCGGACAAGGGAGCGACCTCCGACAGCTCCAAGGTCTCCGCCCGGGTCTACCTCGCCGGCCGGAACGCCTCCGGTCTCGCGGCGTACGCGAAGGCCGTCTCGGACCCGAGCTCGGCCCTGTACGGCAAGTACCTGAGCGCCACTCAGGTGCAGCAGCGCTTCGGCGCCACGACGGCCCAGGTGAGCGCCGTCAAGTCCTGGCTGAAGTCCGCCGGGCTGAAGATCACCGGCACCACGCAGCACTACGTCACCGTCTCCGGTGACGTGGCGGCGGTCGAGAAGGCGTTCAGCACCTCGCTGCACAACTACTCGAAGGGCTCGAAGACCTACCGCGCCCCGTCGAAGACGGCCTCCGCGCCGGACAGCCTCAACGGAGCCGTCCTGACCGTCACCGGTCTCGACAACGCCCCGCACAAGGCGAACCACGACGACACGCTGCCGGGTCCGACCGCGGTGTTCAAGAACTCGGGACCGTTCTCCTCGTACTACGGCTCCAACACCGCGACCACCCTGCCCTCGGCGTACGGCCAGAAGATCCCGTACGCGATCGAGGGCTACACGGGCAAGCAGCTGCGGGCCGCCTACGGCGCCGGCAAGTACACGGGCAAGGGCGTGCGCGTCGCCATCACCGACGCCTTCGCCTCGCCGACCATCGCCTTCGACGCGGCCACCTACGCGAAGAAGCACGGCGACGCCACCTGGAAGACCAGTCAGCTGAAGCAGGTTCTGCCCAGCGACTACCGGTACACCGGCGCCGACGAGTGCGACGCCTCGGGCTGGTACGGCGAGGAGACCCTCGACGTCGAGGCCGTGCACGCGGTGGCTCCGGACGCGAACGTCACGTACGTGGGCGCCGCCTCCTGCGTGGACGACGACCTGCTCGACGCGCTGAGCAAGGTCGTCGACAACCACCTGGCCGACATCGTCTCCAACTCGTGGGGCGACATCGAGGCCAACCAGACCCCGGACCTCGCGGCCGCCTACGACCAGGTGTTCCAGCTGGGCGCGGTCGAGGGCATCGGCTTCTACTTCTCCTCGGGTGACAACGGCGACGAGGTGGCCAACACCACCACGCCGACGCAGCCCGGCGTCAAGCAGGTCGACACCCCGGCCAACTCGGCGTGGGTGACGGCGGTCGGCGGTACTTCCCTCGCCGTCGGCAAGGGCGACAAGTACCTGTGGGAGACCGGCTGGGGCACCGAGAAGGCCCTGCTGTCCGCGGACGGCAAGAGCTGGACCAGCTTCCCCGGCGCCTTCACCTCGGGCGCGGGCGGCGGCACCAGCAAGACCGTGGCCGAGCCCTTCTACCAGAAGGGTGTCGTCCCGGACGCGCTCGCCAAGGCCAACAGCGCCACCGGCAACCGCGTCGTCCCGGACATCTCGGCGATCGCCGACCCGAACACCGGCTTCAAGGTCGGCCAGACGCAGACCCAGTCGGACGGGTCGGAGTCGTACAGCGAGTACCGGATCGGCGGCACCTCGCTCGCCTCCCCGGTGATCGCGGCGGTCCAGGCCCTGGCCCAGGAGGCGCGCGGCGGCAAGGCGATCGGTTTCGCCAACCCGTCGATCTACGCCAAGTACGGCACGAAGGTCTACCACGACGTGACCGACAAGCCGACCGGCACGGACCTCGCGGTCGCCCGCGTGGACTTCGCCAACGGCTTCGACGCCACCAACGGCCTGCTGACCTCGGTCCGCAGCCTCGGCAAGGACAGCTCGCTGTCCGCGGTCAAGGGCTACGACGACGTGACCGGCGTGGGCACGCCCGCGAACGGCTACGTCGAGTCGTTCATCGCCCCCAAGGGTCACCACTGACCCGGTAGGCGGTAGGCGAGTCACCTGTTGATGGGGTGGCGTGGGGTATTCGACACCCCGCGCCACCCCATCGCGTCTCACTGACGATTACAGTGGACCCGTGCCTCCACTGAACTTCTGGTCGATCTATCAGCACGGCTTCGCCCGCGTCGCCGCCTGCACGGGCCACACCGTGATCGCGGACCCGCACGCCAACGCCGAAGCGGTCCTGCGCCACGCGCGCCGCTGCGACGAGGAGGGCGTCGCCGTCGCCGTCTTCGCGGAGATGGGCCTGTGCGGCTACTCCATCGAGGACCTGCTGCTCCAGGACGTACTGCTCGACCAGGTCGAGGAGGCGCTGCGGGACGTGGTGACGGGGTCCGCGGACCTGCTCCCGGTGCTGGTCGTCGGCGCTCCGCTGCGGCACCGCAACCGGATCTACAACTGCGCGGTGCTGGTGCACCGAGGGCGCGTGCTGGGCGTCGTACCGAAGTCGTACCCGCCGAACTACCGCGAGTTCTACGAGCGCCGCCAGATCGCCGACGGCGCGGACGAACGCGGCGGGTCGATCCGCGTCGGCGGGGAGGAAGTCCCGTTCGGCGTGGACCTGTTGTTCGCGGCCCAGGACGTCCCGTCCCTCGTACTCCACGCGGAGATCTGCGAGGACATGTGGGTGCCGGTGCCGCCCAGCGCCGAGGCGGCCCTCGCGGGCGCGACCGTCCTCGTCAACCTCTCCGGCAGCCCGATCACGGTCGGCCGCGCCGAGGACCGCAAGCTGCTCTGCCGCTCGGCGTCCGCGCGCTGCCTCGCCGCGTACGTCTACGCGGCGGCCGGCCTCGGCGAGTCGACCACGGACCTGTCCTGGGACGGCCAGGCGATGATCTACGAGAACGGCGCACTGCTGGCCGAGACCGACCGCTTCCCGCTGGGCGACGAGTACGCGGTGGCCGACATCGACCTCGACCTGCTGCGGCAGGAACGGCAGCGGATGGGCACGTTCGACGACAACCGCCGTACACACCGGGCGCGGACGTCGGACTTCCGCACGGTGGGCTTCGAACTCGCGCCCCCGCTGGGCGACTTGGGGCTGCGTCGGCGCCTGGAACGCTTCCCGTTCGTCCCGGCCGACGCGGAGCGGCTCGCGCAGGACTGCTACGAGGCGTACAACATCCAGGTCGAGGGCCTGCAACAGCGGCTCGCGGCGATCGGCGGCCCGAAGGTCGTCATCGGGGTGTCGGGCGGCCTGGACTCGACGCACGCGCTGATCGTCGCCGCCCGCGCGATGGACCGCGCGGGCCGTCCGCGCAGCGACATCCTGGCCTGGACGCTGCCCGGCTTCGCAACCAGCGACCACACGAAGGACAACGCGCACGCCCTGATGCGGGCGATCGGCGTCACGGCGGCGGAACTCGACATCACGCCCACGGCACGCCTGATGCTGAAGGAGATGGACCACCCCTTCGCCTCCGGCGAGCCGGTCTACGACATCACCTTCGAGAACGTCCAGGCGGGCCTGCGCACCGACTACCTGTTCCGCCTCGCCAACCAGCGCAACGGCATCGTGCTCGGCACCGGTGACCTCTCGGAGCTGGCCCTCGGCTGGTCCACGTACGGCGTCGGCGACCAGATGAGCCACTACAACGTCAACTCCGGCGTGCCGAAGACCCTGATCCAGCACCTGATCCGCTGGGTGGTGAGCAGCGACCAGTTCGACGAGGAGACCGGCAAGATCCTCACCGCGATCCTCGACACGGAGATCAGCCCTGAGCTGGTACCGGGCGAGGAGATGCAGTCGACGGAGTCGAAGATCGGCCCGTACGCGCTGCACGACTTCACGCTGTTCCACGTGCTGCGGTACGGGTTCCGGCCGTCGAAGATCGCGTTCCTCGCGTGGCATGCGTGGCACGAGGTGGGGGCGGGGGCGTGGCCGCCGGGATTCCCGGAGGCGAAGAGGGTTGCCTACGACTTGCCGGAGATCCGGTCCTGGCTCGAGGTGTTCTGTCGGCGGTTCTTCGGGTTCGCGCAGTTCAAGCGGTCGGCGATGCCCAATGGGCCGAAGGTTTCGGCGGGGGGGTCGTTGTCGCCTCGGGGGGATTGGCGGGCGCCTTCGGATGGGTCGGCGGTGGCTTGGTTGCGGGACTTGGAGCGGTTCGACTAGGGCGGTGCGGGTGGGGTGGGGGTGCGGCCCTGGGGGCTCTGCCCCCAGACCCCCGTTTCCCACCCAGCCCGCCCGTCTCGGTCGCCTGGAAGGTGAACCCCTGCACCGACCGTGACTGGTGGGTGGGCGGGCGAAAGGTCAGGGGTGCAACGCCGGTGCCTGTTCGGGGACGTGACCTGCGACCAGGCGCTCGCGGCCCGGTACTGCTCGGCGCCGGTCCACGCTCCACGCCGTACCCGCGACTCCCAACCCCAGTACCGCCAGCACCGCTCCGGCCAGCGCCGGCGACGTCGCTCCGAAGCCTGCTGCCAAGGCGAGCCCGCCGATCCAAGCGCCGCCCGCGTTCGCCAAGTTGAAGGCTGCCTGGTTCGCGGAGGAGGCCAGGGACGGGCCTGCGGCCGCCTTCTCCATCACCATCAGCTGGAGCGGGGAGCCCGTCACGAACGCCGCTACGCCCAGGAGGACTACCGCCAGCGCTGCAGTCCATTCCGTCGTCATCAGGAGCGGGAACAGGGCCAGTACCGCCGCCAGCGACACCAGGCCGCCGAACAGCGTCCCCCGCATCGAGTGGTCCGCCAGGCGGCCGCCGACCAGGTTGCCCGCCGTTGCGCCTACGCCGAACAGGGCCAGCAGCAGTGTCACGCTGCCCTCCGCGAAGCCTGCCGCGTCCGTGAGCATCGGGGTGATGTAGCTGTAGGCCGAGAAGAGCGCGCCGAAGCCGGCCACCGTGGTGCCGAGGGCCAGCCATACCGGGAGGGACCGGAGAGCCGCCAGTTCGCGGCGCAGGCCCACCGCCGGTGCGTGTGCGTGGTCGTGCGGGATCAGCAGGGCCAGTGACGCTATCGCCGCCAGGCCGATCGCGCTCACCGCGAGGAACGTGGCACGCCAGCCCAGGTGCTGGCCCATCAGCGTGGCCGCCGGTACGCCCACGATGTTGGCGACCGTGAGGCCCAGGAACATCAAAGAGACGGAGCGGGCCTTGCGTTCGGGCGCCACCATCGTCGTAGCGACTACTGCTCCTACGCCGAAGAAGGCGCCGTGCGGCAGGCCGCTCAGGAAGCGGGCTGCCAGGAGGTAGTCGTAGTTCGCGGCGAGGGCCGAGAGGGCGTTGCCCGCCACGAACAGCGCCATCAGGCCGATGAGGACCGTGCGGCGGGACAGCCGGGCCGTGACGGCCGCCAGCAGGGGGGCGCCGATCACCACGCCCAGCGCGTACGCCGAGACCAGGTGGCCCGCCGTGGGGATCGAGACGTGCAGGTCGTCCGCGACCTCGGGCAGCAGGCCCATGATCACGAATTCGGTGGTGCCGATACCAAAAGCGCCGACGGCCAGGGCGAGCAGGGCCAGGGGCATGGGAGGTGCCTGTGCCTTTCAAGGGAGATCGGAGTTCCGTGCAGCTGAGCTTCACTTAAGTTCAGTTACGGAACAAAGACTCCCAGGCCCGCTATTCCACGAGGTTAAGAGCTCGTGTCGAGGTTCACACGAGCCGCGATCGGGAGGTGGTCGCTGCCCGTCTTGGGGAGGGTCCACGACGTCACCGGTTCGACTCCCTGGACCATGATCTGGTCGATCCGCGCCATCGGGAACGACGCCGGCCAGCTGAACCCGAAGCCGTCGCCCGCCGCGCCCTGCGTGGAACGCATCTGGGAGGTGACGGCGTTCAGCGAGCGGTCGTTCATCGTGCCGTTGAGGTCGCCGAGGAGGATCTTCCGCTTGAGCGGCTCGGCGGCGATGGCCTCACCCAGCGCGTCGGCGCTCGTGTCGCGCTGCCGGGCCGTGAACCCGGCCTCGAGCTTCACCCGCACCGAGGGGAGGTGGGCGACGTAGACCGCGATCCGCCCCTCGGGGGTGGTGACGGTGGCGCGCATCGCGCGCGTCCAGCCCAGCTTGATGTCGACGGCCTTCACGGCGGTCATCGGGTACTTGCTCCACAGGCCGACCGTGCCCTCGACCGCGTGGTACTTGTACGTCGAGGAGAGGGCCTTCTCGTACGTCGGGACCGCCGACGCCGTCAGCTCCTCCAGGGCGAGGACGTCCGCGCCGGACGCGGCCACGTCGCGGGCCGTACCGGCCGGGTCGGGGTTGTCGGCGTTGACGTTGTGCGTGGCCACTGTCAGGTCGCCGCCGGTGCCGGTCTTGTCGCTGAGCAGCAGCCCGCCGAAGAGGTTCAGCCATACGACCGCCGGGAGGACGACGGCGATGAGCGCGGTCGCCGACCTGCGGACCAGGCCGAGGATCAGGAGCACCGGGATCATCAGCCCGAACCAGGGCAGGAACGTCTCCGTGAGGCTGCCCAGGTTGCCGATCCGGTTCGGGATGCGGGAGTGCAGCAGCATGACCAGGGCCAGGAGGATCGCCAGCGCGGCGAGGATCAGACCGCGGCGCCAGATCCTCGGATCACCGCGCCAGCCGTCGAGCAGTCTGTTCCGCAGGCGCCGAAGTCGGTTTCCCCGCTGCTCGTCGCCCGAGCCGCCGTCGTCCGTCTCCGCCACATACGCCTGCTGTGCCATACCGTCGCCTCACTACCTGCCGTGCACACCATCGTCCCCGCGCCTACGACCCTAGGGGATGATCGGTTCCGATCCGCCGTCACATGACGGCCGTACGGGCACGAGGACGAACAAGTCGCTGTCCGGAGTTCCGAACACGCGCGACGGCGGCGGCTTCTGTGACGGAACGCGCACATTCCGACGGAGGCTCAGTCGGCGGGCCTGACGGGCCGTAGGGCCACCAGCACGGTGTCCACGAGCAGTTCCGACAGGCCCTCGGGGAGGTCTGCGTCGGCGCGCATGACGGTGCGCAGGAGCATCGGGCCGACCAGCATGTCGTTCATCAGCTCGGGGTCGAGGTCGGTGCGGAGTTCGCCGTTCTCCTGGCCCCGGCGCAGGATGTCCACCTGCTTGCGGCGACGGGGTTCCACGACGGTCGCGTGGTAGGCGGCCCAGACCTTCGGGCTGCTCTTCATCTGGGCGAACACGTTGTGCAGGAGCGCCGAGGAGCGGGTCATCAGGCCGCGCTGGCGCAGCTGTTCCATCATGGCGACGAGGTCGTCGCGCAGGGAGACGCCGGGCAGTTCGGGGTCCTGCGGCTCGGCCTCGCGGACGACGTCGACGAACAGTTCCTCCTTGCCCGGCCAGCGGCGGTAGATGGTGGCCTTGCCGACACCGGCGGTGCGGGCGATGCGCTCGATGGAGAGTTCGGCCAGCGGCACGCCTTCCTCCAGGAGCTTCATCACACCCTCCGTGATGGCGCGTTCGACGGCCTCGCTGCGCGGGCGTCCCCTGGTGGGGGCGTCCTGCCGAGTCCCGTTGCCGGCAAGGCTCACTTCACTTCGTCCCTTCGCTCTCCCCCCGGTTCCCGTCTCGGACGATTGTCGTCGCTACTCCCCCACGACGACCAACTCCGGCTCCTCCTTGCCCTCCTGAGCCACCGGCGGCTTCCCGGGCAGGAAGAGGAACGCCACGACCGCGCCCACGACCGCCACGCCCGCGCCGCACAGGGCGGTGACGTGCATGGCGTGCAGGAACGCGTCGTTGGCCGGGGTGACGAGGGCCTTGCCCTTCTCGCCGAGCTTCGCGGCGACGCCGAGGGTGGCCTCGATGGACTCTCCCGCGGTGTCCCGCAGGGCGGGCGGTACGAGGCCGAGCTTGCCCTCGATGCCGTTGCGGTACGCCGTGGACAGCACCGAGCCGAGTACGGCGATGCCGAGGGCGCCGCCGACCTGGCGGAAGGTGTTGCTCAGCGCGGACGCGGAGCCCGCCTTCTCGCGCGGCAGCGCCTGCATGATGACGACGCTGGTCGGGGTCATGACGTGGGCCATGCCGGCGCCCATGAGGAAGAAGATGACCTCGAGGATCCAGATGGGCGTGTCCGCATCGAGAGTCGCGAAGGCGGCGAGCATCCCGGCGAGCAGCAGCAGGCCGACGCCGGTCGTGATCTTGTAGCCGAACCGGTCGACGACCAGCCGAGCCCGCGGTGCGAAGATCATCTGCGCGGCGGCCAGCGGCAGCATCAGCAGACCGGTCTGCAGCGGCGAGTAGCCGCGCACGCTCTGGGTGTAGAAGACCGAGAAGAAGGTCACGCCCATCAGCGCGAAGAAGACCAGCGCGATGGCGGCGATCGCGGCCGAGAACACCTTGTTCTTGAAGTACGTGACGTCGATGGACGGGTGGTCGCTGCGCTTCTCGAACCACACGAACCCGGCGAGGACCACGACACCGGCGATGATCGTCGACAGCACCTTGGGCGCCGTGAAGTCGGCGAGCTCGCCGCCCTCGATGATGCCGTAGACAAGAAGGACGAGGCCTACGACGGACAGGACGACGCCGACCGGGTCGAGGCGGCCGGGCTTCGGGTCGCGGGAGTCGGGCACCAGCCAGACCATCAGGGCGAGCGCGATCAGCACGATCGGCACGTTGATCAGGAAGACCGAGCCCCACCAGAAGTGGTCGAGGAGTACGCCGCCGGTGATCGGGCCGATGGCGATGGCGAGGCCGACGCCGCCGGCCCAGATGCCGATGGCCTTGGGCTGCTCGTCGCGCTCGAAGACGTTCATGAGGACGGCGAGGGTGGCGGGCATCACGAACGCGGCGCCGAGGGCCATCAGGGCGCGGAAGGCGATGAGTTGGGTCGGCGAGCCGGACTCGGCGGCCAGCGCGGAGCCGATGCCGAACACGACGAGCCCGCCGAGCAGGACCTTCTTGCGGCCGATCCGGTCGCCGAGGAGACCGGCGGTGAACAGCAGGCCGGCGAAGACGAGGGTGTAGGCGTTGATCGCCCACTCCAGCTCGCTCTGTGTCGCGCCCAGGCCGGTGGGGGCCGGGGTGGAGATGGTCTTGATGGCGACGTTGAGGATCGAGTTGTCGAGCACCACGATCAGCAGGCTCAGCATCAGCACGCCGAGGATGGCCCAGCGGCGACGGTGCACCGCTTCGGGTATCCGGGTGCCCGGGACGGGTGGAGTGGTCATGCGGTCCAGACTAGGGAACCGCGGGCCCATTCCGATACGAGACCGTGCCGTATCGTAAATGTTTTACTCAGACCTTACGCATGTCTCGTACGTGATGCGGGTGACGGGGGTCCCTCTGGCTCTCTGTGGCACGAGGTGCCACCATGGAGGGGATCCGGGGACGCCGTGAGGGTGCCTCGAGATGACTGAAGGAGCCGTTGCAATGACGCAGCTTTCGGCTGCCCAGACTGGGAAGACCAGCTCCTCCGACGGCAGCAAGGCGCTGTACGGGGGCAAGGGCACACGCCGTATCACCGTTCGCGACATCGCCCTCGCCAAGGAACGCGGCGAGAAGTGGCCCATGCTCACCGCCTACGACGCGATGACCGCGTCCGTCTTCGACGAGGCCGGTATCCCGGTCATGCTCGTCGGCGACTCGGCGGGCAACTGCCACCTCGGGTACGAGTCGACCGTGCCCGTCACGCTGGACGAGATGACCATGCTGTCCGCCGCGGTCGTGCGCGGCACGCAGCGTGCGCTGATCGTGGGCGACCTGCCCTTCGGGTCCTACCAGGAGGGTCCGGTGCAGGCGCTGCGCTCGGCGACCCGGCTGGTGAAGGAGGCGGGGGTCGGCGCGGTGAAGCTGGAGGGCGGTGAGCGGTCGCACGCTCAGATCCGGCTGCTGGTCGAGTCCGGTATCCCGGTCATGGCGCACATCGGTCTCACTCCGCAGTCCGTGAACGCGATGGGGTATCGCGTGCAGGGGCGTGGCGAGGAGGCGGCTCAGCAGTTGCTGCGGGACGCGAAGTCCGTGCAGGACGCGGGGGCGTTCGCCGTCGTACTCGAGCTGGTTCCGGCGGAGTTGGCGGCCGAGGTGACTCGGGTGCTGCACATTCCCACGGTGGGGATCGGGGCGGGGGCCGAGACCGATGCCCAAGTCCTGGTGTGGACCGACATGTTGGGGCTTACGGGCGGGAAGATGCCGAAGTTCGTGAAGCAGTACGCCGATCTGCGTCAGGTCATGGGCGACGCGGCGAAGGCGTTTGCGGAGGATGTCGTCGGCGGAACGTTCCCTCTTGAGGAGCACTCCGTTCACTGAGCCATCGCGGCACCATGGCAGCCCGCCGAACTTCCCCCGTCGGCGGGCTGCCTCTTTGTTGCCTGCCGCCCGCCCTGGGGGCTCCGCCCCCAGACCCCCGTTTCCCACCCACCCACCCGACTCGGGCGTTTTTGAGGGTCACCTTTTGAGAGGCAGTAAACGGGTGGTGGGTGGGCACAGGTCGGGGGTCTGGGGGCGGAGCCCCCAGGGGTCTGTGCACCGGCCGTCGGTCAGTTGTCGGTGGCTGTCGGTGGGATGTAGGCGTTCTGTCGGCAGGCCCTGGCACTGTCATCCCCATGACGCGAATCGACAAGAATTCCGGCGGCACGGCAGTGACCGTGCGGGGGCTGGTCAAGCACTACGGCGAGACCAAGGCGCTGGACGGCGTCGACCTGGACGTCCGGGAGGGCACCGTGATGGGTGTGCTCGGGCCGAACGGTGCCGGTAAGACCACCCTCGTACGCATCCTGTCCACGCTGCTCGCCCCGACCTCCGGCGAGGCCACCGTCGCCGGCTACGACGTCCTGCGCCAGCCCCGCCAGCTGCGCCGGGTGATAGGCCTCACCGGCCAGTACGCCTCCGTGGACGAGAAGCTCCCCGGCTGGGAGAACCTGTACATGATCGGGCGGCTGCTCGACCTGTCCCGCAAGGACTCCCGTGCCCGCGCCGACGAACTGCTGGAGCGGTTCTCGCTGACGGAGGCCGCCAAGCGGCCCGCCAGTACCTACTCCGGCGGTATGCGGCGGCGGCTCGACCTCGCCGCGTCGATGATCGGGCACCCGCAGGTGCTGTTCCTCGACGAACCGACCACCGGTCTCGACCCGCGCACCCGCATGGAGGTGTGGGACGAGGTCAAGTCCATGGTCGGCGACGGTGTGACCGTGCTGCTCACCACCCAGTACATGGAGGAGGCCGAGGCACTCGCCTCCGAGCTGACCGTCGTGGACCACGGCAAGGTCATCGCGAACGGCGGGATCGACGAGCTGAAGGCGAAGGTCGGCGGACGGGCGCTGCGCATCCGGCCCACCGATCCGCTGCAACTGCGTCCGCTGGCCCACGCGTTGGACGAGCTGGGCATCACCGGACTCGCCACCGTCACCGTCGACGTGGAGAGCGGCACGGTCCTGGTGCCGATCCTCAGCGACGAGCAACTGACCGCCGTGGTCGGCGCGGTGAGCGCCCGAGGACTCACCATCGCCTCCATCACCACCGAACTCCCCAGCCTGGACGAGGTGTTCCTGTCCCTCACCGGACACCGCGCCAGCGCCCCGCAGGACACCGTGCCCACCACCGACCGCGAGGAGGTCGCCGTATGAGCGCCGTCACCGTGAACTCCGCCGGCTCGCTGGCGGACCCCCGTATCCCGCTGCGCAACCATCTGCGCCACACCGGCGCCCTGATCCGCCGCAACCTGCTGTGGATCCGCCAGGACCCGGAGTCGATGTTCGACGCCGTCCTGTTCCCGGTCATCTTCACGCTGCTGTTCGTGTACGTCTTCGGCGGCTCGATCGGACAGTCCCTCGGCGGCGGGCAGGAGGCGTACGTGCAGTACGTCGTGCCCGGCCTGCTCGCCATGATGGGCATGAACATGGCCCAGGGGGTGGGCACCGGCTTCAACACCGACTTCCACACCGGGGTCATGGACCGGTTCCGGTCGCTGCCCATCGGGCGCGCTTCGGTGCTGATCGCCAAGATCTCGGTCGAGATGATGCGGATGCTGGTCGCGTCCGCCGTGTTGATGGTCGTCGGTGTCCTCGTCGGCTTCCACATCCACCACTGGCTCGGCATGTTCGCCGCGATCGGGCTGTCCGCGGTGTTCGGCTCGGCCCTGATGTGGGTGTTCCTCACCCTCGGCGTGACCATGAAGAGCGCGCAGTCCGTGCAGGCCATGGGCTTCCTGGTGCTGATGCCGCTGCAGTTCGGCTCGTCGATCTTCGCGCCGACCGGGTCGATGCCGGGCTGGCTGCAGAACTTCACCGACTACAACCCGCTGTCCGCCCTGGCGGACGCGGCCCGCGGGCTGATGGTGGGCGGCCCGGTCGCCCACGGCGTGTGGCTGACGCTCGCCTGGTCGGTGGGGCTCACCGCGGTGATGGCCCCGATCTCGATCTACAAGTTCCGCACCAAGACCTGACCGGGCCGCCGGGTTCGCCCCGTGCACCGGGTTCGCGTCAGCGTCGGATCAGGGCGGTGGCCTCCTCCACGGAGAGGCCGCCGCCTTCGGCGTACGCGGCCTCGTAGGCCTCGTCGCCGAGCGCACCGCGCGTGTGCCGCTCGGCCCGGACGTACACCTCGCGCTCCATGGACGCGGCGACATGTCCGGGGGGCAGCAGCGCCTGCGCGGCGCCGAGGCAGCGGGCGGCGTCACGGGCCCGGCTGCCGCCGTCGACCTCGGCCATGGTGATCGCGGCCATACCCAGGTACAGGGACCGCATGTGCGGGGCGATGGCCGCGGACAGCGGGTCGTCGGCCCGTGGCAGCCCCTGCAGGAGCTTGTCCATCGCGAGCTCGTGGTTGCCGTCGAGGGTCTCCACCCAGGCCTCCGCGCCGAGGATGAACGCGTCGAAGACCACGAAGTGGGAGATGTGGAACTCCTCGCGCAGCAACCGCAGTTGCTCGCGCGCCTCCGCGGAGCGGCCGCTCAGGCCGAGCCACCCCGCGAGGAACATCCGGGCGGCGGGCATCGCGTC
This sequence comes from Streptomyces xylophagus, assembly GCF_000716435.1. Classification (GTDB taxonomy): domain Bacteria; phylum Actinomycetota; class Actinomycetes; order Streptomycetales; family Streptomycetaceae; genus Streptomyces; species Streptomyces xylophagus. The sequence goes on along the minus strand of NZ_JNWO01000022.1, from coordinate 6,857 downwards.
GTTGCCCAGGCCGTGCGGCTGCTCGATCACCTCGCGCAGGATGCGCTCGCCCCGTTCGACCTCGCCCGCCTCGATGAGCGCGCTGCCGAGCCGGGCACCCAGCACGGCCGTCTGGGCACGGGCGCCGAGCCGCTCCGCGTGTGCGGTCGCGGCCTCGTAGTCGCGGGCGGCCAGGTGGTACTCGCCGACGCGTTCCCGGGCCTCGCCGCGGGCGGAGAGCGCCTCGGCGGTGCCCCAGGCGTCACCGAGGCGGTTGAAGATCGCCAGCGACTCGTCGGCGTCCCGGGTCGCGTCGCCCGCCCAGTCGCTGCGGTTGGCGAGGAGGTTGGCGCGCATCTGGAGGGTGGTCGCCAGCTCCCACTCCATGGCGGGAGTGGCACGGCAGGTCGCGACGCCGGCGTCGAGGATCACCGGCAGCAGCTCCGCCTTGCCGCTGAGCATCACGGCGTAGAACCAGAGCATGCCCGGGGAACGGCAGGTCTGGGGGAGGCCGGGTTCGTAGACCTCGGTGACGAGGCGCAGTTTCTCCTTCGCCTCCGGTGACTCCCAGGCCTCCAACTCCGTGTCCATGCAGGCCAGATGGGCGAGATGAACACCGCGCCGGGCCTCGGTGAGGAGTTCCCCGGTGAGCGGGGGCGGGACGTCGGTGGTGCGCTGCCAGACCGGGGCGGCACGCCGGGCGGGAGCGGTGAAGGGGTCGGGGCCCAGGGCCATGACCTCGGCGCACCAGTTGCGGGCCTCGATGCGGACGTCGCGCATCTGCCAGTACCAGGCCAGCGACAGGATCAGACACAGGCCCTCCTGCTCGTCGCGCTCGGCGACGGCGTGCCGCAGGGCGGTGCGGAGGTTCTCGTACTCGCGCTCCAGCGTCTCCACGGCGGCGAGTTGGCCGGGGCCGCGCAGCAACGGGTCGGTGGTGCGGGCGAGTTCGCGGTAGTAGGTCAGGTGGGCGCGCTCGGCACGGGGGCGGCGGCCGGACTCGTCGAGCCGTTCGGCGGCGTACTCGGCGACGGTCTCCAGGAGGCGGTAGCGCATCTCCCCGTCGCCCGAAGGAGCGGCCACCACAAGGGACTTGTCGACGAGGGAGCCGAGCGTCTCGAACGCGACGGGCCCGCACACGGCCTCGGCGGCGGCGAGGTCGCAGCCGCCGGCGAAGACGGACAGCGTGGTCAGCACCTCCCGTTCGTCGGCGTCGAGCAGGTCCCAGGACCAGTCGACGACGGCCCGCAATGTCTGCTGGCGGGGCAGGAGCGTACGACTGCCGGAGGTGAGGAGCCGGAAGCGGTCGTCGAGCCGGTCGGCGATCTGACGCGGCGTCAACATCCTCAGCCGGGCTGCCGCCAGCTCGATCGCCAGGGGCAGCCCGTCGAGCCGCCGGCAGATCTCGGCACAGGCCTCCGGGTCGTCCTCGACCGTGAACCCCGGCCGGGCCGCGGCCCCTCGGTCGGCGAGCAGTCGTAGCGCGACGGGGTCGGGCAGTGGCTCCACCGGGCGCAGCAACTCCCCCGGTACGCCCAGGGGTTCACGGCTGGTGGCGAGCACGGTGAGCTCGGGGCAGCGCTCCAGCAGCGCCTCCACGAGCCGGGCGGCGGCGTCGACGACGTGCTCGCAGTTGTCGAGGATGAGCAACATCCGGCGTCGGCCGCAGTGTTCGGCGAGCCGCTCGACGGGGTCGTCGTGCCGCTCTCCCCCGGCGGCCCGGATCGCCTCGGCGCCGGCGCCGTACATCACGGTCTCGCGCGCCCCGACCGCGGTGAGCACGGCCGTCGGTACGGCGTCGGGGTCGTCGACGGGGGCGAGTTCGGCCAGCCACACGCCGTCCCGCGACGCGTACCGCACCCGCTCGGCGGCCTCCTGCGACAGCCGCGTCTTCCCGGCCCCACCGGGCCCGAGCAGCGTCACCAAGCGGGCCGCGGCGATGTCACCCCGGATGACGTCGATGTCGGCTTCCCGGCCGACGAAGGAGGTGAGGCGGGCACGGAGGTTGCCGGGGGGTGGGGTTGCGGGTCGGGGGGAGGGGGTGGGGGTGTTGTGGGTGGAGGTGCTGCGGGCAAGGGCGAGGGTGTCGGCGTCGGTCCCGATTCCGCCGTGCTCGGCATCACTGACGGATTCGGGTGCGCCATACCCCCCGTCCCCCGGGCTGAGCAACTCCCCGTGCAGCGCCCGCAGTTCAGGACCGGGGTCGGAGCCGAGGCGGTCCGCGAGCAGCTGTCGTACGTCCTCGTACGCGGCCAGGGCCTCCGCTGTGCGGCCCGTGGCGCGGAGGGCCCGGAGGCGGAGGGACTGGAGGGGTTCGTCGAGGGGGTGGGTGTCGCAGAGGGCGGTCAGTTCGGGGAGGGCTGTGTCCGCTTCGCCGAGGGACAGGGCCGCCGTGAGGCGGGCACGGCGGGCGTCGAGGTGGCGGGTTTCCCAGCGGGACGCCTCCGCCGTGCGGTCGGGGAGGTCGGCGAGGGCCGGGCCGGTCCACAGGGCCAGCGCGTCGTCCAGGGCGTCCGCCGCCTTCGCGGGGTTGCCGTCGGCCAGCGCCCGCAGCCCCTCCCCCGTCAGCCGCTCGAAACGGTGCAGGTCGATGTCGTCGGGGGCGGCGGCGAGCCGGTAGCCGCTCTCCGACGAGGTGATCGCGTCGGCGCCGAGCACCCGGCGCAGCCTGCCCACCAGCGCCTGCAGCGCGCCCGTCGCGTCCGCGGGCGGGTCACCGGACCACACCTCGTCCACCAGGAGGCTCGCCGGCACGGCCCTGCCGGGACGCAGGGCGAGCACGGTGAGCAGGGCGCGCAGCCGCGCCCCGCCGACCGGGACGGGCGTGCCGTCGGGGCGTAGTGCCTGGGTGGTGCCGAGGATGCGATAGCGCACGGGGTCCATTGTCTCCGGTGGCGTGGAAGGCGGTCACGGGGTTACGGCGGCGCGGCGCCGGGCACGGCGTACGAGGGCCGTCACCCCCGAGGGGTGACGGGGTCGTAGAACGCGTGCCAGAGTCCCATGTCCCCACCTTCCCCGGAACCGACGACCGCTCGCGAGACGTTTTCCCGTACGCCCGGTACCGTCGGGCTTCGCGTCCACCGACCCCAGCAGGGAGCCCGACCCCATGACCGCCACCACCACCCGCCCCAGCGACCGGCGGATCAGTCCCGTCTTCGTCGGGATCCTGGCCGTCACGGCGGTGACCGGCTGGGCCACCTGGACCGGGTTCGCCGAGCAGCCGGGCGTCGCCGTGTTCCTGTTCGTGACGGCCGCCTGGATCGTCTCCCTGTGTCTGCACGAGTACGCGCACGCGCGCACCGCCCTGCACAGCGGTGACATCTCGGTCGGCTCGAAGGGCTATCTCACCCTCAACCCGCTGAAGTACACGCACGCGCTGCTCAGCATCGTGCTCCCGGTGATCTTCGTCATCATGGGCGGCATCGGTCTGCCCGGCGGCGCGGTGTTCATCGAGCGCAACCGGATCCAGGGCAGGTGGAAGCACAGTCTGATCTCGGCGGCGGGTCCGCTGACGAACGTGCTGTTCGCGGCCGTCTGCACCGCGCCGTTCTGGCTGCACTCCCTCGACGGGGTGCCGCGTGACTTCCGGTTCGCGCTGGCGTTCCTCGCACTGCTCCAGGTCACGGCCGCGCTGCTGAACTTCCTGCCGGTGCCGGGCCTGGACGGCTACGGCGTGATCGAGCCCTGGCTGTCGTACAACATCAAGCGGCAGGTGGAGCCGTTCGCGCCGTTCGGCCTGCTGTTCGTGTTCGCGCTGCTGTGGGTGCCGTCGATCAACACGTACTTCTTCGATGTGATCGACGCGATCCTGCGGGGGCTGGGGATCAGCGACTTCGAGACCTACTGCGGGCAGAACCTGTACCGCTTCTGGCAGGGCAGCAACGAGTTCTGCTCGATCAGCGGGTGACCGACCGGCCGCGCTTCAGGTAGTACCAGCACATGTTGGACGAGAGCCCCGCGAGCAGTACCCATACGATCCCGAGCCAGCTGCCCTGCACGAAGGAGACGACCGCCGCCGCCACGGCGAGCAGGCAGACGGCAAGGGCGTAGACGGCGAGGCGGGGCATGGGATCGGCTCCTGTCGACAGAACAAAGGCAGAACGAGGGGGGACGCTGGTGGCTGCTGTTGGCCGCCTCCAGTGTCCCCCACCCGCTCAGACGTCCGTGACGCGCAGGCCCGCGTGTGCCTTGTAGCGGCGGTTGACCGAGATCAGGTTCGCGACCAGGGACTCCACCTGGTGGGCGTTGCGCAGCCGTCCGGCGAAGACTCCGCGCATGCCGGGGATACGGCCGGCCAGCGCCTGCACGATCTCGACGTCGGCGCGCTCCTCGCCGAGCACCATGACATCCGTGTCGATCTCGGCGATCTCCGTGTCCATGAGCAGCACCGCCGACAGGTGGTGGAAGGCGGCGGCGACCCGCGAGTCGGGCAGCAGGGCGGCGGCCTGTTCGGCGGCGCTGCCCTCCTCCGGCTTCAGCGCGTAGGCGCCCTTCTTGTCGAAGCCGAGCGGGTTGACGCAGTCGACGACGAGCTTGCCCGCCAGTTCCTCGCGCAGCGACTCCAGGGTCTTGCCGTGGCCGTCCCAGGGCACGGCGACGATCACGATGTCGCTGCGGCGCGCGGTCTCCGCGTTGTCGGCGCCCTCGACTCCGTGGCCGAGTTCGTCGGCGGCGGTCTGCGCGCGGTCGGCGGCGCGGGAACCGATGATCACCTTCTGGCCGGCCTTGGCGAGCCGGTAGGCGAGGCCCTTGCCCTGCGGCCCGGTCCCGCCGAGCACGCCGACGACCAGTCCGGAGACGTCGGGGAGGTCCCACGGGTCCTTGGCGGGGGCCTTCGCGGGGGCGGTCCCGGAGGCCGTCGCGGGGGTCTGTGCAGCACTGTCGGTAGAGGTCATGGGCCGACTTTACGTCCGGCTCGGCGCCCGGATCGGCTCAGGTGAGGTCCGTCACGGATCAGGCAAAGGACATCAGGGGTCAGCTGAGGTCCGTCACGGGCACCCGTCGGAACGTGATCGTCTCGTACGGTCCGAAGTCCCCCGTCTCGTAGAGGAGTCCGACCGTGTCGTCGTCGATCCGTACGAGGTCGGAGTAGGCCGCGGGCAGGCCGTCGACCGTGTGCACCGGGCGCCAGGTGGTGCCGGCGTCGGTCGAGGCGCGCAGGGTCATCAGGGCGCGGGCGGCGGGGTCGCCGGGGCCGGAGTACAGGAGGACGTCGGGGTCGCGGAGTTGGAGGACGCTCGCCTCGCAGACGGGGGCGGTCAGGCCGGCCTGCGGGCGGAAGGGCTTCACGAGGGTCTTCCCGCCGTCCTCCGAGTACGCGTCGGCGCGGTTGCCGGGGGACGGGGAGTCGTTGCGGGTGTTGAAGTAGACGCGCCCGTCCGGGAGTTCGGCGGCGGTGGTCTCGTTGCAGTTGATGTAGCCGTCGGTGTTCTCGTCGACGTAGCCGAGGTACCAGGTCTCGCCCTTGTCGTCGCTCAGCAGGCAGTGGCCGCTGTTGTACTTGGCCTCGTTGCCGACGTCGGTGCCGGTCGGCGGGATCGTGTGGTTGGCGGCGACGACCACGCGCCCGGTGCTCAACTGGATCGCGTGGCCCGGCGTGGTGGCGTACCAGCGCCAGTCCGGCTTCTTCACCTGCTCGGTGATCTCCTGCGAACTCGACCAGGTGACACCGTCGTCGTCGCTGTACCGCACCCAGACCCGCCGTCCGTCGGCCGGCGTCACCTGGCCACGCAGGATGGCGTCCTCGGTGGCGCCGGCGGTCGAGCGGACGTAGACGAGCAGGACGCGGCCGGTGTCGAGGACGACGGGGGCCGGGTTGCCCGCGAGGTGTTCGCCGTTGGTGGCGGCGTTGGCGAGCGGGCCCCAGGTCCGGCCGCCGTCGGTGGAGCGCCGTAGGACGATGTCGATGTTGCCGTGGTCGCTCGCGGAGTCGACCCGCCCCTCGCAGAACGCCAGGAGGGTACCGGCGCGGGACACCACGATCGCCGGGATCCGGTAACTCGCGTAGCCCCCCTCACCCGCGCGGAAGGGAACGGTGACTTCTGTCATGAGTTGACTCCTTGTGTGGCCTATGGGCCCGCACCTTCCCCAAGTTGGGCGAATTCGTGGTGAACTCCGCGTCACGAGTGGCCCGTTGCGGCAGGATGCGCGGACATGGACGCCGTACGGGTCGCGTTGTTGCGTGAAGTGCTCGCCGGGACCGAGTGGTTGGGGGCCACGCGACGGTTCGCGGGGGTGCTGCGCGGGTCCGTGGTGTCGCACGGCGGCGGGCTGCTGCTGGTGGGCACGCCCGCGTACGAGCCGTGGCATCTCGCGGCGCATCTGGTCGACGAGGCCGCCTGGTCGGGTACGCCGGAGTTGGCTCCGACTCTTGTACGGCATGACGCGCGGCCCTCCGATCCTGCCCATCTGGCCGTCGGGCTGGGGCGGATCGAGGCGGCCCGGCGCGGTGAGACGCTGTTGGTCGTGTCGCCGGAGGGGCCCGGTGATCCGCTGCTGGAGCGTGTCCACGACGCCCGGCGGGCCGGGGCCACCGTCCTCTCGCTCGGCTCCGAGGACCGTGAACTGGCGTCCCTGGCCCACGAGTCGCTCGCCGTACCGGAGGGCACGGATCTGGACCTGGACACCGTGCAGCATCTGGTGAGCGCGGCGGCCGGGGAGAATGTGTTGCCGGCGGCGCGGGGGCGGCGGCGATTCCGGGACCGGGTGTCGTGGCTGACCGAACAGTTGACGGCACCGCCGCCTGCGCGTTGGTAATTGGTTTCCCACCCACCCACCCGTCTCGGTCGGTCGAGAGGTGGACGAGAAAAGCAGGTGCCTTCCCACCCTGTCTCTTATACACATCTGACGCTGCCGACGACTCCTTACGTGTAGATTTC
>NZ_JNWO01000021.1 GCF_000716435.1 Streptomyces xylophagus | reverse complement strand
GGCTTCCCAGGGGGCCGCGTCCGGATCATCCGGGTCTACGGGGGTGCCGTAGGGCCAGAAGGTCACGAGGCGGTCGTACAGGGTGAGGGGGGTGGGGGCGAGCGGGGGCAGGAGGATGCCGGGGAGCTGTGCGGCTGTGGTGAGGCGGGCGGTGAGGTCGGTGGGGTTTGTGTTCGGGGCGTGGGCCTTGGCGACGGTGTCTGCGTGGCGGACGACTGTGCCGTCGGGGCGGTCGGTGAGGGTACGGGTTGCTCCGCAGGGGCAGGCGGGGGTTTGGGTGTGCGCTGCTTTTATGGCTCGGGCTGTCAGGTCGGGCAGCAGTTGGTGGGTGGTCACCGGGTCCCCCTGGGTCGTACGGCTTTCGATGGGAGCGTACGGCTGGGTATGTGGTTTGCCGCGGGCCGGTGGGGGCTTGTCGCGCAGTTCCCCGCGCCCCTACGGGGCGCTCCATCCTGGGGCGCTTCATGGATCGGCCTGTTTGAAAAAGCCTCGGGGCAAAGCAAAGCCGGCGCAGCTCCCCAGCTGCGCCGGCTTTTTTTGCCGTCCGCCGCACCCCCGTCCCCACGGGGTTTCATGGGTGGATGTCCCCGCCCGGACCGCTCTTCCGGGCCTGGGGTCGCCGCTCAGCGCCCCAGCATCACTCCCACGGACGACGCCTGTGTGGCCACGGTCTCCCAGCCGTCGAAGACGACTAGGAGCAGGACCGCCAGGGGAAGTGCCATCAAGGTCGCCACCAGTGGGTGGCGACGGCCCGTGCGGCGGGTGCGGAACGCCGCGTTGTACGCCTTGCGTCCCTCTGTGCGGATCAATGCCCGCGGTGCCGTATGGGCCATGGTCCCTCTCCTGACCGTGCTCCGTTGACCGAACTCAGTTGTCGTTGGCAGCGGCGGGTGTCTGACCTCGGGGGACGAGTGCTGCACCCGCCGCTTGACCTCAAATCTAGGCGTGCGGCGGGTGCGGGTCGTCATGCCCTCGTACCGATTGGCGGGCCTCCCGGAGGATGAGCAATGACCTGCGAAGTACTCCCCTGGGTGGAGACGAGGTCCTAGGTCTCGGGGTCTTCCCGGAGAGGGCGTCCGGTGTGCCCCGCTTTCTCTGAGCTGTCCTCACGCGGGACCGGCTGCTCGACCAGGGCGAGGACCCGGGTCGCCATGAAGCGGGCGGTGCGGACGACGGAGCCGTTGCGGGTGACTTCGCTCACTTCCACGACACCTCGTCGTACCGCCGTCTCCACCCTGCGGCCCGCCCTGCTCGCCACCACCTCATATGTACGTGTTGTGTCGCCGGCGTCCACCACTATCTCGACGCGATCACCCTTCACGCGCTCAATCCCCCTTCTGTGATGGTTGGTTGGGGTCGGGGGTGGTGCGAAGTCCTGCTGTTCGCACGGCCTCTGACCACTCTTCAAGTTTCCCACCCGGCACTGACAATCCGTCGGTCCGAGAGGGCGCGGCCTTTGCGCGCGGGCGCCCGCGGAAACGTAAGCTGTCGCTCGTCACACGGACCGGGCAGCGGGGATGAACATGGCGATGATGCGCCTGAGGCGCGAGGACCCGCGCGTCGTCGGCTCGTTCAGGCTTCACAGACGGCTCGGCGCGGGTGGAATGGGCGTCGTCTATCTGGGCTCCGACCGCAAGGGTCAGCGGGTCGCGCTGAAGGTCATCCGGCCGGATCTGGCGGAGGACCAGGAGTTCCGTTCGCGGTTCGCGCGCGAGGTCTCGGCTGCCCGGCGTATTCGAGGTGGGTGCACGGCCCGGCTGGTCGCTGCGGATCTCGAGGCCGATCGGCCGTGGTTCGCCACGCAGTACGTGCCCGGGCCCTCCCTGCACGACAAGGTCGCCGACGAGGGTGCCCTGGGGGCGGCCGAGGTCGCCGCGATCGGGGCCGCGCTGTCGGAGGGGCTCGTCGCGGTGCATGAAGCCGGGGTCGTCCACCGGGATCTCAAGCCGTCCAACATTCTGCTGTCCCCCAAGGGTCCGCGGATCATCGACTTCGGTATCGCCTGGGCGACCGGGGCGTCGACGCTCACGCATGTCGGCACGGCGGTCGGTTCGCCCGGGTTCCTCGCGCCTGAGCAGGTGCGGGGGGCGGCGGTCACGCCGGCCACGGATGTCTTCTCGCTCGGGGCCACGCTCGCGTATGCCTCTACCTCCGACTCGCCCTTCGGGCACGGTAGTTCAGAGGTGATGCTGTACCGCGTGGTGCACGAGGAGGCGCAGCTGCACGGGGTGCCGGACGCGCTTGCTCCGCTGGTGCGAGCGTGTCTGGCGAAGGACCCCGAGGAGCGGCCCAGCACCCTCCAACTGTCCCTGCGGCTCAAGGAGATCGCCGCGCGTGAGGCCCAGGGCGTGTCCGACGTACGGCCGCCCTCGCCGCGCGCCGGTGAGGCGGACCGGCCTACCGGGCGGCTCACCGACAGTTACCCGGAGCAGCAGCGCACTCAGAGTGGGCGGCGTCCGCAGGGTCCGCAGGGCGCACCGGCGCCGCGTGGTGCGGCGCCGCCGTCGCGGGGTGGTGGCAGTCCCTCTCGCGGGAGTGGCGGCGGGGTGCCGTCTCGGCCGAGTCAGGCGCGGCCGACTCCGTCTGGGCGCAACACCACTCGCTCCGGCAGCGGGAGTCGTCCCGCGCCTCGTAGTGGCACCGGTCGCCCTGGGCCGCGGACGACTGGAACCGCGCGGCGGCCCGCCAATCCGCGGCTGTTGCGGCAACGGTTGTTCGTGTTCGTTGTGGTGACGCTGTTGGTCGCGCTGGGGATCGCGGTGGCTCAGGGGTGCTCTGGGCCGGCGCACGGGCTCGGTCGCACGGGGGATGGGGATGTTGTTGTGCGGCAGGGGTACGGGAGCGTCGTGGGGGCGGATGGGCGGGTTTCGGGTGGGGGGTACGGGGCTGTGGGTGGTTTCGCCGGGTAGTGGTGCTGGTGGGGTTGTTTCTTCGCCCCCGCCGCCCCTACCCGTCCCATCCCCAGGGGCTGCTGCCCCTTCCGCCCCGCCCTGGGGGCTGCGCCCCCAGACCCCCATCGGCCCTGAAGGGGCCTCGTCCTCAAACGCCGGACGGGCTGAGTAGTGCTGGCCTGCGTTGGAAAGGCGACGGACGGGCTGGATTTTGCCGGCCTGCGTTGGAAAGGCCACGGACGGGCTGGATGACGCCTGCCTGCGTTGGAAGGCCTCTTAGCCGCGCTTACAAGTCCGGCAGGATGTTCGTGAAGAACTCTCGGTCCGCGTCGAAGAGTGGTGTCAGGGTCAGGAACTCGGACGGGGTGACCCAGCGGACCTCGGAGACCTCGGCCGGGTCGGGGACGATCGTGCCGTTGCCTGTTTCGGTGGCGGTCCACCAGTGGAGGCGGAAGGTGCCGTCGTCGGTCTCGGACTGCCAGACCTTGGAGAGGGGGGAGACGGTGAGGCCCACCTCCTCGTGGACCTCTCTGACCAGGGCTTCTTCCTGTGTTTCGCCTGGTTCGAGTTTGCCGCTGAGTGGGGCCCAGTAGCCGGAGCGGGCGGAGTCCGGGCCTCGGCGGATGACCAGGACTCGGTCCGCTCGACGGAGGACTGCGACGATCGCCTCGCGCGGGGCCAAGCGGGCTCCTAAAGGTCGGGGCGGCCGGTGGCCACCGCGTAGAAGGCTACGGCAGCCGCAGCGCCGACGTTGAGGGAGTCGACGCCGTGGGCCATGGGGATGCGGACCCATTCGTCGGCCGCCACCAGGGCTTGGGTCGAGAGGCCGTCGCCCTCTGCTCCCAGCATCAGGGCCACCCTGTCCATGCGGTGCGGGGCCGCCTCGTCGAGGCTCTTCGCCTTCTCGTCGGGGGTCAGGGCCAGGAGCATGAAGCCTGCCTCTCGGACCGACTCCAGGCCCTTGGGCCAGCTGTCGAGGCGGGCGTAGGGGACGGAGAAAACCGCGCCCATCGAGACCTTCACGCTGCGGCGGTAGAGGGGGTCCGCGCAGTCGGGGGACAACAGGACCGCGTCCATGCCCAGTGCCGCCGCCGAGCGGAAGATCGCGCCGATGTTGGTGTGGTCGTTGACCGATTCCATGACGACGACCCGGCGGGTGGTCTGGAGGAGTTCGTCGGCCGTGGGGAGGGGTTTGCGCTGCATGGAGGCCAGCGCGCCCCGGTGGACGTGGTAGCCCGTCACGCGTTCGGCCAGTTCCGGGCTCACCGCGTAGACCGGGGCCGGGAGTTCGTCGATGACGTCCCGCATGACGTCGACCCACTTCGCGGACAGCAGCATGGATCGCATCTCGTAGCCCGCGTCCTTGGCCCGTCTGATGACCTTCTCGCCCTCGGCGATGAACAGGCCCTCGGCCGGTTCGCGCTTGCGGCGCAGCTCTACGTCGGTCAGGCCCGTGTAATCACGCAGGCGCGGGTCGTCGGGATCCTCAACGGTGATGAGATCGGCCACAGGGTGATACTGCCTTGTCCTGGGTGTGGTGCCAACGGCTGGGAACGGGTTGTGTTACCCGGGGTTACGCAGGCGCCTTCGGGCCTACGGTCACGACCGCCCCGATGACGATCACCGCCGGCGGCTTCACGTCCTCGGTGCGTACCGTCTCGCCGACCGTCGCGAGCGTTGCGTCCACGCGACGCTGGGCGGCTGTTGTGCCCTCCTGGATCAGGGCGACCGGTGTGTCCGCCGGTTTTCCGTGCGCGATCAGGGTTTCGGCGATCTTTCCGATCTTGTCCACGCCCATCAGGACCACCAGCGTGCCGGTGAGCTTCGCGAGGGACTGCCAGTCGACCAGCGAACGCTCGTCATCAGGGGCTACATGGCCGCTGACCACCGTGAACTCGTGTGCGACACCTCGGTGGGTGACCGGGATGCCTGCCGCGCCCGGTACCGAGATCGAACTGGAGATGCCGGGCACGACCGTGCACGGGATGCCCGCCTCGGCGAGCGCCTGGACCTCCTCCATGCCACGGCCGTAGACGAACGGGTCGCCGCCCTTGAGGCGGACCACCGACTTGCCCTGCTTGGCGTGTTCGATCAGGGCGTTGTTGATGGCCTCCTGGGCCATGTAGCGGCCATAGGGGATCTTCGCCGCGTCGATGACCTCGACGTGCGGGGGGAGTTCGGCGAGGAGGTCGCGGGGGCCGAGGCGGTCGGCGATGACGACGTCGGCCTCGGCGAGGAGGCGGCGGCCTCGGACCGTGATGAGGTCCGGGTCGCCGGGGCCGCCGCCGACGAGGGCGACGCCCGGGGTGCGGGTGCGGTGGTGCGGAGCGACGAGGGTGCCGTCGCGCAGGCCCGCGACGACCGCGTCGCGGATGGCGGCGGTGTGGCGGGGGTCGCGACCGCGCGCGTCCGTCGTGAGTACGGCGATGGTGACGCCCTCGCTGTGGCCCGTCGCCGGAGTCCAGGCGGTGGCCTGGTCGGCGTCGTCCGCACGGACGCACCAGACGCGGTGCGTTTCCGCCTCGGCGGAGGCCGCGGTGTTGGCCTCGGGGTCGGTGGTGGCGATGAGGGCGTACCAGGCGTTCGCGACGTCGCCGTCCGCGTACGGGCGTCGCTCCCAGCTGATCTCGCCCGCGTCCGCCATCGCCTCCACGGAGGGGGTCGCCTCGGGGGACACGAGGGTGATGTCCGCGCCCGCTGCGATCAGCGCCGGGAGGCGGCGCTGGGCGACCTGGCCACCGCCGAGGACGACGACCCTGCGGCCGGTGAGGCGGAGGCCTACGGGGTAGGCGGGGTTTTCGGCCATGAGGGTGCGGCTCCTCTTTTACGGCGTGCGGTGGCCCTGACGTGCAGATTTTAAGGGCAGCGGGGTATGGCGGCTCAGACGGTCCAGTGGCTGAGCACCGTCGCCGACTGCGGGTCCGTGGTCCGTGCCCACCCGTTCCGCCCTGCGGAACGCCTGCCCACGGACCACGCGGGCACGGAGAAGGCGCCCGGAATCGCAGTACCGGAACACCCTCGCGCCTACTTCTCAGTTACCCCCGCCGAGTCGAACGTCGCCACCTCGTGCATCGCTCGTGCCGTGCTCTGGACGAGCGGGAGGGCGAGCAGTGCGCCTGTGCCCTCGCCGAGGCGGAGGTCGAGGTCGACCAGGGGGCGCAGGCCGAGCTTGTTCAGGGCTGCCACGTGGCCCGGTTCGGCGCTGCGGTGGCCCGCGATGCAGGCCGCGAGGACCTCGGGGGCGATCGCGCGGGCCACGAGGGCCGCGGCGCCCGCGCTGACGCCGTCCAGGATCACCGGCGTGCGCAAGGACGCGCCGCCGAGCAGCAGGCCGACCATGGCCGCGTGCTCGAAGCCGCCGACTGCGGCGAGTACGCCGATGGGGTCGGCCGGGTCCGGCTGGTGGAGTTCGATCGCGCGGCGCACGACCTCCGTCTTGCGGGCCAGGGTCTCGTCGTTGATGCCGGTTCCGCGGCCCGTCACCTCGGCGGGGTCGGTGTCCGTGAAGACCGAGATCAGGGCGGCGGACGCCGTCGTGTTCGCGATGCCCATCTCACCTGTGAGCAAAGCCTTGTTGCCGGCCGCCACCAGGTCGCGGGCCGTCTCGATGCCCACCTCGATGGCCTGCTTGGCCTCCTCGCGGGTCATCGCCGGGCCGGTCGTCATGTCGGACGTACCGGCGCGGATCTTGCGGGGCAACAGGCCCGGCGTGGCCGGGAGTTCGGACGCCACGCCGACGTCCACGACGCACACCTCGGCGCCCACCTGGCTCGCGAAGGCGTTGCAAACGGCGCCGCCGCCAAGGAAGTTGGCCACCATCTGGGCCGTGACCTCCTGCGGCCACGGGGTGACCCCTTGCGCGTGCACGCCGTGGTCGCCCGCGAAGATCGCGACGGCCGCGGGCTCCGGGATCGGCGGCGGGCACTGCCGGGACAGCCCGGACAGCTGCGCGGAGATGATCTCCAGCATGCCGAGCGAGCCCGGCGGCTTCGTCATCCGCTTCTGCCGTTCCCACGCCTCGCCGAGCGCCTTCGCGTCCAGCGGGCGGATACCGGCGACGGTCTCGGCGAGCAGATCGTGCGGGTCCTCGCCGGGCAGCGCGCGACGGCCGTACGTCTCCTCGTGCACGACCCACGACAGCGGGCGGCGCTTGGACCAGCCCGCCTGCATCAGTTCGGGCTCGTCCGGGAACTCGTCGACGTAGCCGACACAGAGGTACGCGATGACCTCCAGGTGCTCCGGCAGGCCCAGCGCGCGGACCATCTCGCGCTCGTCGAAGAAACTGACCCAGCCGACGCCGAGGCCCTCGGCGCGGGCGGCGAGCCAGAGGTTCTCGACGGCGAGGGCGGCGGAGTACGGCGCCATCTGCGGCTGCGTGTGCCGGCCGAGGGTGTGCCGGCCGCCGCGGGTCGGGTCGGCGGTGACGACGATGTTCACCGGGGTGTCGAGGATCGCCTCGATCTTCAGTTCCTTGAACTGCTTCGCCCGGCCCTTGGGCAGCGACTTCGCGTACGCCTCGCGCTGGCTCTGGGCCAGTTCGTGCATGTTCCGGCGGGTGTCGGCGGAACGGATGACCACGAAGTCCCACGGCTGGGAGTGCCCGACGGACGGAGCCGTGTGGGCGGCTTCCAGGACCCGCAGCAGTACGTCGTGCGGGATCGGGTCGCTGCGGAAGCCGTTGCGGATGTCCCGGCGCTCGCGCATCACCTTCAGCACGGCCTCGCGCTCGGCGTCGTCGTAGGGGGGTGCGGCGGGGCCGGTGGACTCTCGTACGTCTTCCACTGCGGCCGTGCTCTCTTCTTCCTGATCGGCGGCCCGGGTGTCCAGGTCGTCCGCGTGCTGTACGAGTTCGGGGTCCGCGTCGGCCTCACGAGGGGCGGGGACCGTGGCGAAGAGCTCCTCGCCGACGTCGGCACCCGGCAGCTCCTCCGCGGGGAGCGTGAGGGGGTGCGGCGGGGTCGGCGCGAGGTGCGGGGTGGTGGGCACCGAGCCTTCCACCGCGACGAAACGGCCGAGCGAATCGTCCGGCTGGGGCTCCGGCGGGAGTGGGAGCGCCTGCGGCGGTTCGGGGAACTGGGCGTCGGGGGTGGGGGGTTGAGCGAGGGGGGTGTCCTCCAGGGCTACCGACTGCGCCTGGGGGGCGGTCGGGAGGAGAGGCTCTGCGGGTCCCGTTCCAGCGGTGTCTTCGAGTACGACGGGCTGGGGGGCCGGGACGGGTTCGGCTTCCAGTACCGGTGCGGCTACAGCTTCGGCTTCCGCTTCGGCGAATTGCGTCGGGTAGGTGACGTCCTCGACGGGGGCGGCCGCGATCTCGGCGTGTACCGGCTCCGGTTCCGGAGCGGTTTGAGGCGTCGGGGAGGCGGCCTCGGGCGTGAGCGGAGCCTCAACTACCGCCGGGGCGGCCGGAGTTGGCTCGGCCTCCTGAGCAATGACGCCAGTTGCGTCGACCGGGGCGACCTCCGTCTCGGCCTCGGTCACCGTCTCGTAGGCTTCCGTAACCTCGGGAGCGAACGCGACGTCCTGCGTCGGGGCCGGTTCCGGTTCCGGAGTGACTACGTCTTCGGGGGCCTGCCCGGCGTCATGAACCGTACCGGTCTCAGCACCGTGCTCGTTCCCGGCAGCGAACCCGGCGTCGTAGACCTCTTCGGTCTCCGGCCGCGGTTCGACCTCGGAAGCGAACGCCTCCTCAGAAGCCGGCTCGGCAGCCGAATCGTCAACACTCGCCGGCGCCTGAGCAACATCCGAGACCACAGCAGCGTCCTGGACCTGCACGCCATCCACAGCGAACGCGTCCACGGGACCAGAACCGGTCGAACCTGTCCCCGCAGCGAACGCGTCCTCGGACACCGGCACGGCAGCCGAAGCACCCGCAGCCTCAGCAGCACCGCCGTCCTCCGGCGCGTACCCGGCGTCGACACCGTGTCCGTCGCCGCCCGGCGCGAACGCCGCAGCGGAGCCCTGCCCGGCAGCCGAAACCTCGGCCTGCGCCGCCAGTTGCCCGGTCTCGGGAACTCCGGCGTGCCCGGAACTCTCCGTGCTCACGTGGGCGAAAGCCGTCGCGGGCTCCCCCATGAACGACTGCCCGTGCCCCTGCCACGCCTGTCCGGCATCGGGCGCCTGTGCCATGCCCATGTCCGGGACCACGGCCGGGACCGGAACCGGAACCGGAACCGGCTCGGGTGTGACGACCCCGGCGTCCGGAGCCGCCGTAGCGACGCTTCCGCCCGCCGGCTCCGTGGCCTGGGCCGCGCCGGCGGACTCGGGTGCCGGTTCGGGAAGCGGAGCAACCGTTTCCGCGGTCTGTGCCGCCACGCCCACCGGAGCCTGGGCGCCCCAGGGGGACGCGCCCTGCGGGGGCAGGTCGCGGAGTTGGGGGGCGTCGAGGTACTCGGTGCCGGTCGCCGGCGGGCCCGGCTGTCGTACCGGTGCGCCCGCGGGGCCGCGGTCGGCGAGGGAGCGGACCGGGCTCGCGGAGGTGTCGGGGAGGGGCGGGCCGAGGTGCAGCGGGCGGCGCGGGGTGACCGGCGCGGGCGGCGGTTCGGGGAGTCGGACGCCGCCGAGGTCGACGGAGCCGCTGTCGCGGCCGGCCGTCTCGTGCGGGCCGGGCTCGTGGACGGTCTCGACGACGGGCTCGGGAGCGGGAGGCGGGACCTCGTTGCCCCAGGCGCCCTGGGCGCCCGGCAGCAGCAACAGGTCCTCGTCCTCGGCGGTGGTCTCGGAGAGGTAGGTGTACGCGCCGTGCGCGGGAACGCCCGGCTGTTCCACCATGCCTGCGTTCTCCGGCAGCCCCTCGGCCGGGACCTGGCCGGTGTCGGTCATGCGTACCCCTCGCCCATCGGTTAGTGCTTCTACGACCCGCCCACCGGGAACGGCGCACCGACCGCCCCGCAGTGGAGAACGAGCGTGCCTGTCCAGCGGCACGAACGACCCGACGCCAAAAAGCGACAAAGCCATTTAGACGACAAAACCATTGACTGGCATTGTCGCGGCCGTTGCGCCGTCGCGACAGCTTGATCCGCGACGGCCCGCTGTGGACTGCGCCACGTTGCGCGTCCTCCGGTTCCGCCGTACCACACTCACCCCAAAACGGGCGGGTTTTCCGGACATTGACGAACGAAGTGCCGGGTCACCCGATGCGGTACAACAGTCCGCCAGCCTACCGCGCGCAGTACGACAACAGGATCACGGGGACGGTTCGAGGGGTCAGGAAACGCGCTCCGGAAGGAGGCCGCTGAGCAGGAACGCGACGCTCCGTTCGGTCTCCGTCCAGGCCCTGGTGTCGAGTTCGACGGACTGGAGGAGGGCGCACTCGACGTGGTAGCCGTGCTCCGTCAGGTCGCGGCCGACGAGTTCGGCCTCGTCGCGGGTGGAGGCGTGCGCCACGATGCGCTGCGGGCGCCGGTCGGCGACCGCGGAGACGACGGCCACTCCCCCGCCGCCGACGCGTACTACGTCAGGTTCGGGGAGGTTCTCCAGGATGTACGGGGCGTCGCCCTGGACGATCTGAAGGTGCACGCCGAAGCTGCGTGCCGCGGAGTCGGTGCGGGTGCAGGCCTGGGTGTCGCGGTCGACGGCGATGACGGCCGCTCCGGCGCGGGCCGCCTCGATGGCGAAGGCGCCGCTGCCGCAGCCGATGTCCCACACGAGGTCGCCGACGCGCGGGCCGAGACGGGCGAGTTGGGCGGCCCGGAGCAGATCCGTCTCGCCCTCGCCGAGCTCGCCGCCGTAGGCCTCGGCGGGCAGGGTCCAGCCGCGGGCTACGGCGGCCGGGTCGCGGCCGGCGATCCAGCCCTCGCCCGGTCCTGCCGTGAGGGTCGGGCCGACCGGGCCGCCCATGACGATGACGACGTTGGGGTCGCGCCAGGTGCGGTCGGCGGCCTTGTCGGAGGTCAGGACGGTGACCTGCTCGTGCTCGGTGCCCAGTTCCTCGCAGATGACGAAGGTGCGCTGGACGCTCCCCAGCAACAGGCCGAGTTCGGCGGGGCCGGCGCCCGGTGAGGTGAGGACGGCGACTTTTGTGTGGGCCCGGCACACGTTCACCGCGCGTCGCAGGGTGCGCCTGTGTGCGACGACCACCTGTGCGTCGTCCCAGGGCATACCGGCGCGGGCGAAGGCGGCGGCCACCGAGGAGACGGCGGGGACGACCTCCACCTCCAGGCCGAACTCGGGTGCGCGCAGGGTCCGTACGACTCCGAAGAAGCCCGGGTCACCGTCGGCGAACACGACCGCGGTGCCGCGGTGCCCGGCGATACGGCGGGCGGCGAGGGCGACGCTCCCGA
This sequence comes from Streptomyces xylophagus, assembly GCF_000716435.1. GTDB lineage: Bacteria > Actinomycetota > Actinomycetes > Streptomycetales > Streptomycetaceae > Streptomyces > Streptomyces xylophagus. The sequence continues at coordinate 349,410 of NZ_JNWO01000021.1, read as the reverse complement.
GGCGGATGCGCTCGGCGCGCTCCGGTACCTCGGGGAGCGAGAGATGGTGGGGCGCGCCGGCCACCAGGGTGGCGGCGCCGAGGGCGGAGCGTGCCGCGGCTGTCAGCGGAGAGCCGTCCCAGCCGATCACCGTGACGCGGTCGGCCATCGTCGTCAGTCTCCAGGGGTAATTCGCAGGTCGTCGGGGGAAGCGGCCCGTACGCGGGCACCGTGAGGGTACCTGGTGCTGCTGGGCGGTGCTCCCTGGGCTGTACCCGCCGGATTCAGTTCCAGTCGGCGAGTGACGTGAAACCGTCGGCGTCCTCGAGCTGTTCGGCCGTGCCCTCCAGGTCCTCCGGGAGGAGGCTCCACACGATGAAGTCGGTGCGGACGTCGACCCAGGTGCCGTCGTCGGCGTGGACATGCGCTATGCACGCGCCCCGCAGGACGCCCTCGCTGATACAGCCGATCTTCTGGGCCACCTGTTGGGAGGCCGTGTTGTCGGCGGCGGTGCGCAGTTCGATGCGCTCCAACTTCTGGTCCCCGAACAGCCATTGGGCGGTGGCGAGCGCCGCCTCGGAGGCGTAGCCCTCGCCGCGCGCCCAGGGGGCGATGATGTACGACAGTTCGGTGGACCGGATGTGCCAGTCGGTCTTGGTCAACTGGACGATGCCGACCAGCCGTTGGGTGAGGAACTCGGTGACGGCGAGGTCCAGGCCGCGGCCCGAAGTCCGTTCGGCGGGCGCGTAGTTGGTGATCCACTCACGGGCGCCTGCCTCGGTGAACGGCTGGGGAACGTCGGTCCAGGAGGCGACCTGCTCGTCGTTCATCATCTCGGCCAGGGCCTGCACATCGTCCTCGTCGAGGGGCCGCAGCACCAACCGCTCCGTGCTGATGGAGATGTTGGGGAAGGTGCTAGTCATGCGCCACTCCGTAACCTTTGGAAAATGTTCAGGGCCTACCTGAACTGCCCAGCATGCAGCATGAAAGCAGGGAACCGCACCACGGGGTCCACCCGCGGTGAGCGAGTGGACCCCGTGCGTGGTGATACGCCGTATACGCCCTCGTCAGCCCGAAGTGACCGGCAGGACAGAGCCCTTGTACTTCGGCGGGGCTGAGGCCCGCGTCCTGGGCGTAGTTGTTGTTGTTGATGACGGCCACGTCCACGTCGTCGAGCGAGCGCGGGAGTTGGGCCGGGTCCAGCTCCTTGAACTTCAGGTGCTTCGGGTTGGCCGCGGGGGACGCGTCGGCTTTCTCGGCCAGGTTGTCCTTGATGTACGTCCGGAGTCCGAGCCCGACTCTGTTCACAAGGACGGTCAGAAGGACGGGATGACCGAACCGGCGTACTTGTCCTCGATGAACTTCTTCACCTCGGGCGAGACCAGCAGCTTCGCGAGCTTCTTGACGCGCGGGTCCTTCTCGTTGCCCTTCTTCACGGCGAGGAAGTTGCCGTAGGGGTTGTTCGTCGCGGACTCCAGGACGATGGCGTCCTTGGCGGGCTTCAGGCCCGTGGAGATCGCGTAGTTGCCGTTGATGACGGCCGCGTCGACGTCGTCCAGGGAGCGCGGGGTCTGGGCCGCCTCCAGCTCCTTGAACTTGAGGTTCTTCGGGTTCTTGGTGATGTCCGCGGGGGTCGCCTCGTTGCCGACACCGGCCTTGAGGGTGATCAGCCCGTTCGCCGCGAGCAGCTTGAGGGCGCGGGCCTCGTTGACGCTGTCGTTCGGGACGGCGATCGTCGCGCCGCTCTTCAGGGCGTCGGCGCTCTTGACCTTGTGGGAGTAGAGGCCGAGCGGCTCCAGGTGGACCGTGACGACGGGCACGATGTGGGTGCCGTTCTTCTTGTTGAAGTCGTCCAGGTACGGCTGGTTCTGGAAGTAGTTGGCGCCCACCGAGCCGTCCTCGGTCGCCGTGTTCGGCGTGACGTAGTCGGTGAACTCCTTGACCTCCAGGTCGAGTCCGGCCTTCTTCGCCAGGTGGTCCTTGACGTAGTCGAGGATCTCGGCGTGCGGGGTGGGGCTCGCGGCGACGACCAGCGGTCCGCTGTAGTCGGAGGAGGCCGAGGAGGAACCCTTGTCCGAGCCACAGGCGGAGAGCGCGAAGGTGAGCGCTCCGGCGGCGAGAACGGCGGTGGTGAGCTTTGCGGTGTTACGCACGAAAAGTGCCTTTCCTGAAGGGTGTCGCGTACTACGACCCCGCGTTGGGTGGTGCGGGGAGTCTGTGAGGGGGTTGGCCTACGCGGCTTTCAGCAGCCGGAGCCTCGGCGCGGGACCCGACCGTCCGCCGCGCCGGTGCACGGACCGAGCCGCGTAGTCGCCGGCGAACTGGATGAGTGAGATGACGACCGCGAGGATCGCCACGGTGATCCACATCAGCTGGGTCTCGAAGCGCTGGTAGCCGTAGCGGATGGCGATGTCTCCGAGCCCGCCCGCGCCGACCGTGCCCGCCATCGCCGAATAGCCGATGAGCGCGACGATCGTGGTGGTGGTGCTGGAGATCAGCGAGGGCAGGGACTCCGGTACGAGGACCTTGCGCACGATCGTCCAGGTGTTGCCGCCCATCGACTGCACGGCCTCGACGAGCCCGCCGTCCACTTCCCGGACAGCCGTCTCAACAAGGCGCGCGAAGAAGGGAATTGCCCCGATCGCGAGCGGCACGATGGCGGCCTCGCGGCCGATCGTCGTGCCGGTGATGGTCCGGGTGAAGTTCATCAGCGCGACCATGAGGATGATGAACGGCAGCGAGCGGGCCACGTTCACGATCTGCCCGATGACCTTGTTGGCGGCGACGTTCTGGAGCAGTCCGCCGCGGTCGGTCAGCACGAGCAGGATGCCGAGCGGGAGTCCGCCGACGACGGCGATGACCGTGGACCAGCCGACCATGTACAGCGTGTCCCAACAGGCCTGGGACAGCAGCGGCTGCATCTCGGACCAGCTCACTTGGCACCTTCCTTCAGCAGTACGGGCTCCTGGCCCAACACGTCGATCTGTAGGCCCTGTTCACGCAGGAAGCCGATCGGCACCACGTTGTCCTCGTAGCGGCCGGGCAGTTCGATGCGCATGCGGCCGACCTGGAGTCCGCCGACGGTGTCGATGGCGGCGCCGAGGATCGAGATGTCGATGTTGTAGGTGCGCGAGAGCTGGGAGATGACGGGCTGGGTGGCGGCCTCGCCGTGGAAGGTGACGTCGACGACCGTGCGGTCCTCGCCACCGGCCTCGCCGCTGACCGGGAACAGCGCGGAGGCCAGCTCGGACCCGGGGGCGGCGAGCAGTTCGGTGACGGTCCCGGACTCGACGATGCGCCCGTTCTGCATGAGCGCGGCGGAGTCGCAGACCGACTTCACGACGTCCATCTCGTGCGTGATGAGCAGGACGGTCAGGCCCAGTTGCTGGTTCAGGTCGCGCAGCAGCTGGAGGATCGAGCGGGTGGTCTCCGGGTCGAGCGCGCTGGTGGCCTCGTCGGACAGCAGCACCTTGGGGTCGCCGGCCAGCGCGCGGGCGATGCCGACGCGCTGCTTCTGACCGCCGGAGAGCTGCGCCGGGTAGGCCTTCGCCTTGTCGGCGAGCCCGACGAGGTCGAGGAGTTCGAGGGCCTTGACGGATCGTTCCTTCCCCGACTTCCCGAGGATTTCGAGCGGCAGCTCGACGTTGTCCTGGACGGTCCGCGAGGAGAGCAGGTTGAAGTGCTGGAAGACCATGCCGATACGGCTGCGCGCCTGCCGGAGTTCCCGTCCGGCGCGCGGTCCGCGCCCGGCGAGGGCGGTGAGGTCCTGCCCGTCGACGGTGACCGTGCCGGCGGTGGGCTTCTCCAGCAGGTTGACGCAGCGGATGAGCGAGGACTTGCCGGCGCCGGACTGGCCGATGACGCCGTACACCTCGCCTTCGCGGACGTGGAGATCGACGCCGTCGAGAGCGGTGACCTCACGGCCTCGCGAGCGGTAGACCTTGGTCAGGCCCGATGTGGTGATCACTGGGGTTCCATGACTGTTGAGCACGCGGGCGTGGGTGTGCCCTCGTACGGATGGGAAATGTGCGCGGGGCGGCGTCGGTCACGCAGGAAATACGGACATGCCGCAACGGCTCGCTTCGGGGCGCGAGGCTCGGGGCGCTAAGCCCGGGGGGTGGTGCGGGGGCCCTCTAGAAGGCGCACATTCGACACATACAACGAGCACCGGGCGTCAGGGTCGCCTCGGTCGCAAGGGTGCGGCTGCTCGTCGTGGTCATGGAATCAGTAAAGCAGACGTACGGTCCTGACAAAGGGCCGCTGTCCGCATGCCGGACAGCGGCGGACGCCCGTCAGCGGCGCTCGACGATCTCCACTCCCCCGTCGCTGACCAGCGCGGACAGGGCTGACAGGTCGCTCACAACAAGGTCGGCGTCGAGCTCATGGGCCTCATGCGTTGTGGCCAATGCCACGGTGATCATCCCGGCCGCGCGGCCGGCCCTGAGTCCCGCCGGGGCGTCCTCGAAGACGACACAGCGGGCCGGGTCGATGCCGAGTTGGCGAGCCGCGAGGAGGTACGGCTCGGGGTCGGGCTTGCCGCGCGTGACGTCCTCGGCGACCACGAGGGTCTTGGGGAGGATGCCCGCGTGGGCGAGCCGGGCCTCGGCGAGCCGGCGGGTGGCGGAAGTGACGACCGCCCAGCGGTCGGCCGGCAGCGAGTCGAGGAAGTCCTTGGTGCCGGGCAGCAGGACGGCACCCCCGTTGGCCACGTCTGCCACCTCCAGCGCCTCGATCCGGGCGACGGCCTCGGGGACGACGTCGGCGGGCAGCAGGTCGGCGGCTATCTCGACGGCGGTGCGTCCGTGCAGTTCGACCCGCGCGAAGTCCTCGGCGCTGATCCCGAACTCCTTCGCCCAGCGCGTCCAGCATCTGCGCACGGATTCGAGGGAGGAGACGAGCGTGCCGTCGTTGTCGAACAGGAGGGCCTCAGCATGGATCTTCATGTTCCCGACCCTACGGTCACCGGGTCTTTTGGCCCGTAATAGGGTCGCGGCATGCTTGATGCCCTGACGCTGGCGACCGGTGTCGCCGCGCTGCTGCTCGCCGCCTGGACCGGGTGGGCGGCCTACCGCGACCAGTCGACGAAGGACTGGCACTTCATCGGGATGGCCGTGGTCACCCTGTTGGCCACGGTCCAACTGGTGGTCGGGATCGTGCAGTTGGCGCGCGGCGAGAAGGCGGAGCAGGGCACGGCGATCTTCGTGGCGTATCTGCTGGGCGCGTTCGCGGCGGTCCCGGCGGCGGGTTTCATGTCACTGGCGGAGCGCACGCGCTGGGGTTCGGCCACGGTCGCGGCCGGCGGTGTGGTCCTCGCCGTACTCGAAGTGCGGCTCTACGACATCTGGGGAAGCTGAGATGACCACCGTGGAAGAGAACACCGTGGAAGAGAAGCCGAAGCGGCTCATCAGCGGGCCCGGCATGCTGCTCGTCTGGTTCTACGGCGTGATGGTCGTCGGCGCGGTGTCCCGCTCCGTCTATCAGATCGCCACCGAGTTCGACCGGGCCCCGCTCGCCTACTCCCTCTCGGCGGTGGCGGGTGTGGTGTACGGATTCATCACGTACTCCCTGATCCGCGGCGGCGAAAGGGCCCGCAGGGCGGCACAGGCGTGCTGCGCCGCCGAACTCGCGGGTGTCCTGATCGTCGGTACGTTGACCGTGATCGACAGCTCGGCCTTCCCGGACGCGACGGTCTGGTCGTACTACGGCGCGGGGTACATCTTCATCCCCGTGCTGCTGCCGCTGTCCGCGCTCTACTGGCTCCGGAAGAACCGCACGGCCGAGACCACCGACACCGTCACGCCGTAGCGACGTACGCCTCGACCGGCTTCTCCAGGACGATCATCGGTACGCCGTCGTCGCCCTGGGAGGTGCCTACGGTCTCGTAGCCGACGCGGCGGTACAGGCGGAGGTTGCCCTCGCTGCGATGGCCGGTGTGGAGGCGGAACTTCTTGGCGCCGCGTTCCCCGGCGAGGGCCGATTCCGCCGCGCGGAGGAGGCGGGCGCCGATGCCGTGGCCCTGGAGGCGCGGGTGGACGCAGAGTTTGCCGATGGCCGCCGCGCCGTCCTCCGTCACCGTGCCGCGGACCGAGCCGACCACCTCCTCGCCCAGCCGCGCGACGAAGACGCAGTCGGAGACGACCTCCTCGCGGACCGAGTCGAGACTCTCGACGAGCGGATCGATGCGGTAGTTGCCGTACAGCGCCGCCTCGCTCTGGAAGCACAGGTACTGCAGCCTGAAGATCTGCTCTGCGTCCTGCTCGGTCGCCACCGAGATGGTCACGCTCATGCCCATGTGCGCACGCCTCCCGCTCACCTGATCGCCATGTGGTTCCTCACTCCTATCCCCGTGCTTCGCGGGCCGCAACCTCCGGCGTCAGCAATCGCCGAAGACATCCCAGACATCTGGAACGTTCCGGGCCGAGACTGCCCTGTGAGATACCCAACTCCCCCGCGATCTCGCGGTAGGTGAGGTCCTTGGGCGACAGCAGGGCCTCGATCAGACGCGGGCAACGACCCGGCAGCCGGCGCACGGCGTCATGGAGCGCGCGGTGCCTGGCCGCCGTGAGGGCGGTCTGCTCGGGGCCGCGGTCGCTGTCCTCGGCGGGATCATCGTCGTAGGACTGCTCGAGGCGCGCCGTACGGCGGGTGCGCTGGGCCTCCGAGCGGACCGCGCGGCGGAGCCAGCGCTGGGGGTCCACCGGTGGGCCGGAGGCGTCGAGGCGTTCCAGGAGGCGGAGCCAGACGGCCTGTTCGAGGTCGCCCGGCTCGGTTCCGGAGGCATATGCCTCGGCGGAGGCTTCGGCGGCGAGCAGTGGGCGCAAGGCGGCGACGAGTTGGTGTGTCATATGCGGCACGACGCGGCCGCCCCGGCGGAAGGTTGCCGGGGCGGCCGTCTGTCACTCCAACGGGGCGCGGGGCTCAGCCGTTGACGAAGTCCGCGCGGGCGAGCAGACCGGTGTCGGCGTTGTCGGTGAAGACACCGTCGATGCCCGTGGCGAAGTAGCGCTTGAAGGCGCCGAACGCGTCGCCGTAGGCGTCCACGGCGGTGCCCTTGCGGTACTCCAGCGGCAGGAAGGGGTTCTCGTTGCGCATGGTGTAGGGGTGCAGGATCAGGCCAGCCTTGTGCGCGTCGGCGACGAGGGTGGTCTCCTTGTTCAGGCTGCCGTCGGCGTTCTTCGTGATGATCAGGTCGAGCGTCGGGCCCAGGCCCTGCGCGTACGACGCGATCTCGGCGAGGCCCTTCGGGGTGACCAGGTCGTCGACCGTGCGGGGGTCGCCCAGGTCGACGAAGTCGAAGGGGCGGGTGCCCGTGCCGGACAGCAGCACGACCAGGTTGTTGCGGACGAGCTTGCTGATCTTCTGGATGCTGGTCGGCTCGAAGGACTGGATGAGGACCGGCGAGTTCCGCTTGTCCTTGCCGTGCTTGCGCAGGGCCGAGGAGAGGAGCTTCTCCATGTCGAATCCGCGCTTGCGGAAGTAGGTGGGGTGCTTCATCTCGGGGTAGATCCAGACCTGCTTGCCGCGCTTACGGGTCTGCTCGTCCTGCCACTTGAGCACCTCTTCGAAGGTGGGGATCTCCCAGCGGCCGTTGTAGAGCGTGTTGTGCGGGCGGTTGGCCGGGATGCGCTCGATCGCGCGCAGGGTCTTCAGCTCGGCGAGCGTGAAGTCCTCGGTGAACCAGCCGGTCGTGGAGACACCGTCGAGCAGCTTGGTGGTCTTGCGGCTCGCGAACTCGGGGTGGTCGGCGACGTTCGTCGTGCCGCCGATCTCCGGCTCGTGCCGGCAGACCAGGTGACCGTCCTTGGTGGGGACGAGGTCGCCGGCCTCGACGATGTCGGCGCCCAGGTCGAGTGCCAGGTTGTACGAGCCGAAGGTGTGCTCGGGGCGGTAGCCGCTGGTGCCCCGGTGGCCGACGATCGTCGGCTTGGGCAGGTCCTTGAGACCGCCTCCGTGACGGGCCGAGGTGGCCTCGGCGGCTCTCGCCGTGCCCGCCGGTCCCAGTGCGGCCACTCCCGCACCGAGCACGGCCGCGCCGAGGAGCGCCCGTCGTCCTGTTCCGTTGGCTCGCTCGTTCGGCCCCTGCGTTCCCTGCGTGTCCATGAAACCTCCTGGCGTCGCCCCGTCGGTGCGCGCCGATCGTAGGTGCGCGTACATGACGAACGGGAGACCTCGGCCGGAACACGGCGGTGACGCTGGATGTCGTGAGCAAGGCGAGGTTTGACACCTCATCAGCAAGGAACGCGAGATGTGTCACAACATGGCGGCCCGGTTACGGGGCGGTCCTGGCACGGCACCGCAGGTAAACGTGCGTCAACACTGCGTAAGACCTCGGTGAACCCGATGTGCAATACCCCGGGCGCCGCGAGTATCGTCCTCACCTGCACAGATTTATATCGAACCCCTTGACACCGGAGGGCCCGTTGTCCCGCTTCGCGCTCATCAAGGCAATGCTCGGACCGATCATGCGCCTGATGTTCCGCCCACGGGTGGAGGGCGTGGAGCACATCCCCGGTGACGGCCCGGTGATCCTGGCCGGCAACCACCTCACGTTCATCGACTCGATGATCCTTCCACTGGTCTGTGACCGGCAGGTGTTCTTCATCGGCAAGGACGAGTACGTCACCGGCAAGGGCTTCAAGGGCCGCCTCATGGCCTGGTTCTTCACCGGCGTCGGCATGATCCCGGTGGACCGGGACGGGGCGAACGGTGGGGTTGCCGCGCTGATGACCGGGCGGCGGGTGCTGGAGGAGGGCAAGGTCTTCGGGATCTACCCCGAGGGGACGCGGTCGCCTGACGGGCGGTTGTACCGGGGGCGGACCGGGATCGCCCGGCTCACCATGATGACCGGGGCACCTGTTGTTCCGTTCGCGATGATCGGGACGGACAAGTTGCAGCCGGGGGGTGCGGGTTTCCCCCGGCCGGGGAAGGTCACTGTTCGGTTCGGTGAGGCGATGGAGTTCTCTCGGTATGAGGGGATGGATCGGGATCGGTATGTGCTGCGGGCTGTGACCGACTCTGTGATGACTGAGGTCATGCGGTTGTCTGGGCAGGAGTACGTGGATATGTACGCGACGAAGGCGAAGGCCGCGTAGGGGTTCGCTTTCGGGTGCGGGTGCGTTGTGGCTGGTCGCGCAGTTCCCCGCGCCCCTAAAGGCGTTGCCCTCGCAGGAGGAACCATGCGGCCGCCGCTGTCGCGAGCAGGACCGCCGCGCCTACGCCCGACGCCACGCTGAGGCCGCTGACGAAGGCCTCTCTTGCCGAGGTCAGCATTTCCTGGGCTGCCTGTGTCGGCATGCTTGCCGCCGACTCCACCGCTCCGCCCAACGACTCGTGTGCCCCGCTCGGTGTGCCCGCCGGAGCTGCGAAGCCCCTGTACACGCCCGTCACGATCGAGCCGAGTACGGCGATTCCGAGGGCCGCGCCCAACTCATAGGCCGTTTCCGAGACCGCCGATGCCGCTCCCGCCTGTTCCTTCGGTACGGAGGAGAGGATGACGTCGGCTGTCACCGTGAAGGAGAAGCCGGCGCCTATGCCGACCACCAGGAGCGCGGCGCCCAGGAGCGGGTAGCCGGTCGACTGGTTGAGGGTTGTCAGTACGGCCAGTGCCAGGCCCACCGCCGCCAGGCCTCCGGCGACCACCGCGCGGACCGAGAAGCGGCGGGCCACTCTTCCCGCGATCAGGCCTGCCGCCACCGCGCCCACCGCTGCGGGGATTTCGGCCAGGCCCGCCTCGAACGGGCCCCTGCCCTGGACCAGTTGCAGGTACTGGGAGAGGAAGAAGACCAGGCCGGAGAGGCCGAGGATGGTCAGCAGGTCGGCCAGGACCGCTGCGCTGAAGCCGCGGTTGCGGAACAGGCGCATGTCCAACAGGGGTGCGGGGAGCGTGAGTTGGCGGCGGACGAACCAGTACAGGGCCGCCGCGCCCAGGGCGCCCACCGCGAGCGAGGGCAACTCGAAGCCGTGGGTCGCGGCCTCCTTGACCGCGTAGACCACGCCGATCACACCGACGAGGGACAGGACCACGCTGATCAGGTCCCAGGGGCCGGGGTTGGGGTTCTTGGACTCGGGGAGGGTCTTGATGCCGACGAGGACGAGGACCGCCATCACGGGCAGGTTGATGAGGAAGACCGAGCCCCACCAGAAGTGTTCGAGCAGGAAGCCGCCCGCCACCGGGCCGACTGCCGTACCGGCGGAGGCGGTTGCGCCCCAGATGCCGACGGCGAGGCTGCGTTCGCGCGGGTCGTGGAAGAGGTTGCGGATCAGGGCGAGGGTGGCGGGCATCAGGGTCGCGCCCGCGACGCCGAGGAGCGCCCGCGCCAGGATCATCAACTCCGGTGTCGTGGCATAGGCGTTGAGGATCGATATCGCGCCGAAGGCGGTGGCGCCGACGAGCAGGATGCGCTTGCGTCCTATGCGGTCGCCAAGGCTGCCCATCGACACGAGCAGGCCCGCGATGACGAAGGAGTAGACGTCGCCGATCCAGAGGAGTTGGGTGCCGGACGGCTTCAAGTCCTCGCTGATGTAAGGGGTTGCGAGGCCCAGGACGGTCGCGTCCACGGCCACCAGCAGCACGGCGAGCACGAGGACGGAGAGCGCGAGCCAACGGCCCGGGCGCTTCTCCGTCTCGGTCACAGCCGCCGGCTGCAGGGTGCTGGTCATGATTCCTCTCTCCGTGTTTCGTCTCTTCGTAGTGCTCCGCCGAGCAGCAGCTCGGCGATCATGCGCGTGAAGTCCTTGGGGGCGCCCTTGCCGCTCTGGACCATCCAGACACCGGAGGCCAGCAGGCCGAACAGCGCCTCGGTGAGCCAGGCGGGCGTGAGGTCGATGCGGAACTCGCCGTTCTGCTGACCGCGCCGGAACAGGGCGGTGATGCGGTCGTCGATCCGGGTCCAGCCCACGTGCTGTTCCTCGCCCTCGAACAGCTGGTTCTCGGTGTAGAGGAAGGCGAGCAGGCCGGAGGCCGGCTCGGCCTCGCGGACGAGCCGCCGTACGGCGTCCTCGGCGAGGCCCTCGTCCAGCCGTGCCGCCTCCAGCGCCGTCTCGCACTCCGCGATGCCGAGCGCTTCCAGCGCCCGTACGAGGGCGTCGCGGCCCGCGAACTGGCGGTGCAACGTGGCCCGACTGATCCCGGCCGCCTTGGCGACCTCGTCCATGGTCGCGGTGGACTTGCGGGTCAGCAAGGCTGCGGCAGCGCGGAGCACGTGATCGCGATCGACAGACATGAGACAACCATAACCCACATGAGACACTCATGTCTCAATGCGGGCATGGCCGTCTCATGCCGGTCGGCTGTCGGGGGCTTTCAGTGCCAGGGCAGCTGCCCGCGCTTCGCCCAGTACGTCTGCGGGTCCTCGGCGAGCGTCGCGAGGCGGGCGAGCTGGTCATCGCTCAGGTCCACGACCGCCGCGTGCAGGTTGGAGGCGAGTTGGCCGACAGTGGCCGCGCCGGAGAGGGCCACGCCTGCCCATGGCTCCCGCAGGATCAGGGCCAGGGCGATCGCGTCGGCACCCAAGGACGTCTCTTCGGCTACGGCCTTCAGCGCGTCCGGTGCGTATGGCGCCGCGAGGCGTCCGTTGGCCATGCCCTCCTTGACGATCACCGTGAGTCCGGCGTCGTGGGCCTCGGCGAGGGCGGGGCCCGCCGAGGTCTCCAGGGCGTTGTAGGTCGACTGGACGGTACGGAAGAGGGGCTCGCCGTCCACCGTCACGGTGAGCGCGGCGCGGATGGCGTCCGCCTGGGCGGGGCCGCTCGTCGAGAAGCCGATGGTCACGCCCGTCGCCGCCAACTCGGCCAGTTTCGCCTGGAGTTCCTTGTCGGTGAGCGCCGGGCTTTCGGGGGTCACCGAGTGGATCTGGTAGAGGTCGAGGCGGTCGCCGAGGAGGTTCGCGGTCTCGGCGCGCTGGCGCTCGTACGTCTGGACGCTGTGGTCCTTGACCTCGTGTTTCTCTGCGTCCGTGGTCCAGTCGGCGGTGTAGGTGTAGCCCCATTTGCTGCCGACCACGATGTCGTCGAGGTCGGGGTGTTCCGTCAGCCAGTCGGCCAGGAACTCCTCCGAGCGGCCGTAGGAGCGGGCTGCGTCGAAGTAGCGGACGCCTTGCGCGTACGCGGCGTCGAGGAGTTCGTGGGTGCGGGTGCGGAGGGTTTCTACGGTGCGGGTCTCTCCGAGGTCTTCGTCGCGGCCCAGGTTGATGTAGCCGGGGCGGCCTACTGCGGCGAGGCCCAGTCCGAGGTGGCTGGTGGGGGTTGTTGCGTTGGCCAGTCGGGCGAAGGGCATCGCGGGCTCCGTTTACGTCGGCTCCGTTGTGGCTTCCGACCAACGTAACCCGCGATGACCTTCGCTTCAGAGCTCGGGTTGTTGCGGTTGTTTGGCGAGTGCGGGTGCGTCGTGGTTGCTCGCGCAGTTCCCCGCGCCCCTAAAAACACTCAGCTCTTCGCCGTTGACCAAGCGTGCTGTACCGCCAAATCCCGCTTCACCTCTGCCAGTTGGATCGCCACTGCGCTCGGGGCCGTGCCGCCCCTGCCGTTGCGGGATGCCAGGGCGCCCGGCACGTTCAGGACCGTGCGGACCTCCGGGGTGAGGTGGGCGGAGATCTTCGCGAACTGTTCGTCGGTCAGGTCGTTCAGTTCCTTGTTCTCGGACTCGGCGACCTTGACGCACTCGCCGGCGACCTCGTGGGCGACGCGGAACGGAACGCCCTGCTTGACCAGCCACTCGGCGATGTCGGTGGCGAGGGAGAAGCCGGCGGGGGCCAGTTCCTCCATGCGCTCGCGGTGGACGGTGAGGGTGGCCATCATTCCGGTGAACGCCGGGAGCAGGACCTCGAGTTGGTCGATGGAGTCGAAGACCGGCTCCTTGTCCTCCTGGAGGTCGCGGTTGTAGGCGAGGGGGAGCGCCTTGAGCGTCGCCATCAAGCCCGTCAGGTTGCCGATCAGGCGGCCCGACTTGCCTCGCGCCAGCTCCGCGATGTCCGGGTTCTTCTTCTGCGGCATGATCGACGAGCCCGTGGAGAACGCGTCGTGCAGGGTCACGAAGGAGAACTCCTTCGTGTTCCAGATGATGATCTCCTCGGCGATCCGGGAGAGGTTCACCCCGATCATCGCGGTGATGAAGGCGAACTCCGCGACGAAGTCACGCGAGGCCGTGCCGTCGATCGAGTTCGCGACCGAGCCGTGCTCGAAGCCGAGGTCCTTCGCCACCGACTCCGGGTCCAGGCCGAGGGACGAGCCCGCCAGGGCGCCGGAGCCGTACGGCGAGACCGCCGTCCGCTCGTCCCACTGGCGCAGGCGTTCCGCGTCCCGGGACAGGGGCTGCACGTGGGCCAGGACGTGGTGGGCGAAGAGGACAGGCTGGGCGTGCTGGAGGTGGGTGCGGCCGGGCATCGCCACGTCCGGGTGGGCCTCCGCGAGGCCGACCAGCGCGTCCTGGAGGTCGGCGATCAGGCCGCCGATCGTCCGGGCGTGGTCGCGCAGGTACATGCGGAAGAGCGTCGCGACCTGGTCGTTGCGGGAGCGGCCCGCGCGCAGCTTGCCGCCGAGGTCGGGGCCGAGGATCTCCAACAGGCCGCGTTCCAGGGCCGTATGGACGTCCTCGTCGGCGATCGTGCCGACGAGGGAGCCGTCGGCGACGTTCGCTTCGAGCTGGTCGAGGCCCGCGAGCATCCGGGTCAGCTCGTCGTCCGTGAGGAGGTTCGCCTTGTACAGCACGCGCGCGTGGGCGCGGGAACCGGCGATGTCGTAGGGCGCGAGCCGCCAGTCGAAGTGGACGGACGCGGACAGCTTCGCCAGGGCCTCGGCGGGACCGTCGGCGAAACGACCGCCCCAGAGCCGTACGTCACCGCTGTTGCTGCTCACTTGCGCTGCTCCTCAAAGGCCGCGGACGGGGGTCGTCGTTCTGTGGTGTTCCTGCATTGTCTCGCATGCATGATTATGCAGAGCACTGCATGATTCGTCAATTTCATGGGATCTTGAGCGGCCCTTGAACATCGGCAACCGCTTTCTCGTACCTCTCGCCGAACGCAGGCGCCGCGTTTCCCCCCACGAGTCACTTTCAGTTCACCCCTGACCCGAGTGAGGCATTCGCATGTCCAGGGCTCTCCCCAAGTACAACAAGCGTCGCGTCGTGTTCATCGGCGGTGCCGCCGCCGTGGCGCTCACCGGTGCTGTCATCGCCGGCACGCCGAGGCCAACAAGCGACTCGTCGACACCGTCGGACAGGGCGGCGCCAACTTCGTCCAGAACGCCATCCTCGGCCCGCTGAAGGACAAGCGCGTCTCCACCATCGACCGGATCGCCATCTCCATCGGGCGCAAGGGCACCAAGCCGACGGGTCTTGACGCGCTCGCCGCGTGCACCCTCAACTCGGCCGGTACGACCGGTTCGACCGGGGCGACCGCCGAGGCCAACAAGCGACTCGTCGACACCGTCGGACAGGGCGGCGCCAACTTCGTCCAGAACGCCATCCTCGGCCCGCTGAAGGACAAGCGCGTCTCGACGATCGACCGCATCGCGATCGCCATCGGGCGTCAGGGCACCAAGCCGACCGGGCTCGACTCCCTGGCCGCCTGCACGCTCACCAAGTGACGTGACAGGCAGCCGTGGCCGCCCCGATGAACGCCGGCCGGGGCGGCCACGGTGATGTCCGGGGCGATTGTGTCTTGTCTGTTTGGCCCATCTGAGGTGCCGTCACCTCGCCTGCGCCCTACCGTCTGAACCATGCGTCCCGGTGTGCTCGCCCTTGCGTCCGCGTCCCTTCTTCTCCTGCTCGGTGCGGTGCCCGCGCGTGCGGTGGAGCCTCCGGCGCCCTCGTCGCTCTCGGACACCGGGGGTGGGAGTCAGCTGATCCTCGCTCAGGCGCCGCGAACCAACTCCACGACGGGGACTCTCAGTTGGTGGGAGCGGCGGAACGGGTCGTGGGTGAAGGTCGGTTCTACGGTTGCCCGGTTCGGGGCGAAGGGGCTGGTCGAGGGGCGGGCTCGTAAGCAGGGGTCCTACACGACTCCGACCGGGTTGTACGACCTGCCGTTCGCCTTCGGGATCAAGGCCGCGCCGGGTGGGACCAAGGTCAAGTACCGGCGGGTGCACGGGAGTTCGTGGTGGTGCGAGGACATTCGGTCTCGGGTCTACAACCGGTGGAGTGAGCCGCTGGCCGGGGACTGTCGGGCGTCCGAGTCGGAGCGGTTGATCTCGTATGCGACGCAGTACGCGTACGGGATTGTCGTTGGGTACAACTACGCCAAGCCTGTGAAGGGGCGGGGGGCCGGGATCTTTTTGCATGTCAACGGGCGTGGGGCTACTGCCGGTTGTGTGTCGGTGTCCGTGGATGCGATGCGGAGGATTCTGCTGTGGGTTGCTCCTGGGCGGGCGCCGCATATTGCGATTGGGACGGTGAGTGGGGTTACGGCAATTACTCGGTACTGATGCGCGCGGGCGCCGTTCAAGTTCGGTTGTACGGCGAGTGCGGGCCGGATGTGGCTGGTCGCGCCCACGCGGCGGAGCCGCATATCGACACAGCCCCGCGCCCCTGAGGGAGTTCAGCCCGGCGGAAGTTGGACCGTGAACGTTGTTGAGCCTGGGCTGCTTTCCAACTCCACGCTCCCCCCGTGCGCCTCCGTCACCGCCGCCACGATCGACAGGCCCAGGCCTGCTCCCCCTCCCCCCATCCCTCCCCCGCCCTCCGCCCGTCTGCGGTCCGCTCGGGTGAAGCGTTCGAAGACTCCCGGCTGGACCTCCGCAGGGACGCCCGGGCCGTCGTCGTGGACCACCAGGGAAGTCGCCTCTGTGCCCGACTCCACCGCCACCGTCACCTTCGTGCCAACAGGCGTGTGCAAACGGGCGTTGGCCAACAGGTTGGCCAACAGCTGTTGGAGGCGGTGGGCGTCGCCTGTGACCGTGACCGGTTCCTCGGGGAGTCGTAGGGTCCAGCGGTGGTCGGGGCCCGCGGCCCGGGCGTCGGCGATGGCGTCGAGGACCAGGCGGGTGAGGTCGACGGGGCGGCGTTCGAGGGGGCGGCCCGCGTCGAGGCGGGCGAGGAGGAGCATCTCGTCGACCATCACGCCCATGCGGGCGGACTCGGCCGCGATGCGCTCCAGTGCCCGGGTCACCTTGGGCGGGACGGGGTCCGGGTGGAGGAGGGCGAGTTCGGCGTGGCCCCGGATCGACGCCACCGGCGTACGCAACTCGTGGCTCGCGTCGGCCGCGAAGCTGCGCAACCGTTCCTCGCTGGCGTGCCGGTGGGTGAGCGCGTCCTCGACATGGCCGAGCATGCGGTTGAAGGCACCGGCGACCTTGCCCACCTCGCTGCGCGGATCGGACTCGGGCGCCCGGGGCGGCAGGGTCACCTCGCCGCTGGCCAGCGGGAGTTCACTGACTTGGGTGGCCGTGGCGGCGACCCGGCTGAGCGGCCGCAGCGACCAGCGGACCCAGAGCGCGCCCGCGAATCCGGCGGCCAGCAGGGCGGCACCGAAGACGATCGCGGCGACCGCCTCCAGCCGGTGGACGGCGGCCTCCACCGACTCCAGCGGGAGTCCGGTGATCATGACGTCGTTGTCCCGGCCCGCGGCGGCGAGGACGCGGTACCTGCCGAGGGAGGAGAGGTGGAGGGTGTGGGCTCTGCCGTTGACGGGGACCGCGGCGAGTTCCCGTCTGTCCCGCGCGGTCAGGGGGACCTTCAGGTCGGTCGTGGCGTCGTCCTTGTCGGTGGGCACGACCGCCGCGTTGGTGACGGTGCCGTCGACCAGGCGGGCGCCGAACGTGCCCGGCGCCTGTCGGCGGGTGTCGCCGCGTTCCCGGTCGTCGGCGTCGTGGTCGGTCAGCGTCTGGCCCTTGTGCTCCAGGCTGGCCGGGAACTGGGTCCCGACCTCGGCGAGTTGCTGGTCGAGCCGGCCGGTGAGGAAGCCGTCCAGTTCGATCACCGCGGCCACCCCGACGGCCGCGCAGCTGACCGCGAGCAGCACGACCAGGCCCGCCGTCAGGCGCGCCCGCAGGGTGTGCGGCCACAGCAGCCGTCCCACCGCCCGGCCGGCCTCCCGCAGCCGCTTTCTCATCGGACGACCGGCTTGAGCACGTAGCCGGCTCCGCGCACGGTGTGGATCATGGGTGCGTGGCCCGCGTCCACCTTCTTGCGCAGGTAGGAGATGTAGAGCTCGACGACATGGGCCTGGCCGCCGAAGTCGTAGGACCAGACGCGGTCGAGGATCTGGGCCTTGCTGAGGACGCGGCGCGGGTTGCGCATGAGGAAGCGGAGCAGTTCGAACTCGGTCGGCGACAGTTCGATGAGCCGTCCGTCGCGGCTGACCTCGCGGGCCTCCTCGTCCATGACCAGGTCACCGACGGTCATCCGGGGGCCCTCCTCCTGCTGGCGGGCCATGCCCGCGCGGCGCAGCAGTCCGCGCAGCCGGGCGACGACCTCCTCCAGGCTGAAGGGTTTCGTGACGTAGTCGTCGCCGCCCGCGGTGATGCCGGCGATGCGGTCCTCGACGGTGTCCCGGGCGGTGAGGAAGAGCACGCAGACGTCGGGCTTCACCTCGTGCAGGGAGCGCAGCACGGCGAAGCCGTCGGTGTCCGGGAGCATCACGTCGAGGACGACGGCGTCGGGCCGCAGCTCGTGCGCCCCGGCGAGCGCGGAGGCTCCGTCGCCTGCCGTGCGGACCTCCCAGCCCTCGTAGCGCAGGGCGCCGGAGAGCACCTCGGCCAGGTCGGGGTCGTCGTCGACGACCAGGACGCGGACGGGGGTGCCGTCGGGGCGGGTGAGGGCCGGTCGGCCGGAGCGGGTCGTGTTCATCGCGCTTACCAGCATCACCCCTCACCGCGTCCTCGGCCGCCGCGGGCCCCTCTGAGTTTCCTCTGAGAACGCTGAGAAATGCGTTCGCTCAGAAGTCCCTCAGAGGTTCGGCCCGCACAGTTGCGTGCAGGACGGGTGAAAGGACGCACACATGACCACCGTGTACGAGCGGCGGACGGCACCGCCCGTGGTGCCGGCCCCCCGGCGGTCACCGGCGGGTGCGGTGCTCGGGCTGCTGTGGGCCGGGGCGGCGGCCACGGTCGCCCTCTGGTGGACCGGCACCGGGTCGGTGGTCGGGGCGGCGGGCTGGCTGACCGGGGCCGGGCGGATCGCCGGGCTGTTGTGCGGGTACGCCTGTGCCGTGCTCGTGGGTCTGATGGCGCGGGTGCCGCTGCTGGAGCGGCGGATCGGCTCGGACCGGGTGGCGCGCTGGCACGCGATGGCCGGCCGCTACACGGTCTGTCTGCTGGTCGCGCACATCGTGTTCATCCTGCTCGGCTACGCGGCCCAGGACCGTGCCTCGATCGTGCACGAGACGGTCAACGTGGTCCTGGACTATCCGGACATGCTGAAGGCGACCTTCGGCGCGCTGATCCTGTTCGCGGTCGGCATCACCTCGGCCCGTGCCGCGCGGCGCAGGCTGAGCTACGAGTTCTGGTACTACGTCCATCTCCTCACGTACGTCGCCGTGTTCCTCTCCTTCTTCCACCAGCTGTCCCTGGGCAACGAGTTCGCCGGCCGGGCCGCTGCCACGGGCGCCTGGTATGCCCTGTATCTGGGCGTCGCGGCCCTGGTGTTGTGGTTCCGGGTTCTCGCCCCGGTACGGCTCAATCTGCGGCACCGGCTGCGGGTCGAGTCCGTGCACCGGGAGGCCCCGGGTGTTTACTCCGTCGTCGTACGCGGGCGGCGGGTCGACCAACTGGGCGCGGAGGCGGGGCAGTTCTTCCGCTGGCGGTTCTTCGGCGAGGGCATGGGCTGGACGTCGACGCCGTACTCGCTGTCGGCGCCGCCCCGCCGGGACCTGCTGCGGATCACGGTCAAGGCACTCGGCGACCACAGCGCGGCGGTGCCGTTGCTGCGGCCGGGCGCCCGGGTGTGGGCGGAGGGTCCGTACGGCTCGCTGACCGCCGAACGGCGCACCGCGCACCGGTCGTTGCTGATCGCGGCCGGGGTCGGGGTCACCCCGCTGCGGGCGCTGTTCGAGACGCTGCCCGGCGAGGTGACGCTGCTGTACCGGGCGCGGACGGCTCAAGACCTGGCGCTGGGCGCCGAGTTGGAGGCGATCGCGCAGTGGCGCGGGGCGAAGGTGCTGTACGCGCTCAACGGGCCGCAGGGGCAACGGCCTTCGCTCGGCGCCACAGCCCTGCGCGAGGCCGTGCCCGATCTCGCCGGGCACGACGTGTACATCTGCGGTCCGCACGCGTTCGCCCAGGACCTGTACGGGGCGCTGCGCGCCGCCGGTGTGCCGGACCGCCGTATCCACCACGAGTCGTTCGAGCTGTGAGGCCGTCGTGCACCCGTTGAACAAGAACCGTCCGCTGCGCCGGATCGTGCTGGCGAGCGCGGTCACCGCGTCCGGTCTGGTGATGCTGCTGGCGCTGAAGCCGCACACGGCGCCCGAGGTGGCCTCGGCACCCCAGGTAGTCTCGACGCCCGCGCCCTCCGGCAGCGCGAGCGGCAAGGCCGTCGCCGGGACGAAGACCGTCAACGGCGATACCGTGCAGACCCGTTGGGGACCCGTGCAGGTGAAGATCACCGTGCAGAACGGCAAGATCACCGATGTCACGGCGATCCAGTCCCCCTCGGACAATCCGCGCGACCAGGAGATCAACTCCTATGCCCTGCCCCAGTTGAAGAGCGAGGCACTCGCCGCGCAGAGCGCGAGCATCGACACGGTGTCGGGAGCCACGTACACAAGTGACGGTTACCGCCAGTCACTCCAGTCCGCACTGGACTCGGCGGGACTCTGAACGCACGAGCGCAACGGCACGTACTTCAGGACCAAGGGACCAGCCCACCCCCCTTGCCCCGTCCACGGAGGAACCGTGACCACCACGCTCGCAGGCGGACGTGCCGCCCGCCGACAGACGATGCGCCGCATCCGCCCGCGCCGCTCCCCAGCGACCCTGCTGCTGCTCGCCGTCTGGGCGGGCGCGGTCGGAGTGCTGTGGATGTGGTGGCACAACACGCCGTCCATCGCCGACCAGAACGGCAAAATCCTCAACGCGGGCCGCATCACTGGCCTGTTGGCCGGATATCTGATGGCACTGGTCGTGCTCCAGATGGCCCGCGTGCCCGCTCTGGAGCGGCGGGTCGGCTCCGACCGGGTCGCCCGCTGGCACGCGATGAGCGGCCGCTACACGCTCTGTCTGGTCTTCGCGCACGTCTTCCTCATCATGTGGGGCTACGCCCTCCAGGCGGGCAAGACGCTGAGCGACATCGTCCAGCAGACCATCGACTCGGTGAACCAGCTGCCCGACATGGGCAAGGCCGCCATCGGCACCGGCCTGTTCCTCCTGATCGGCCTCTCGTCGATCGGCGCCGTCCGCCGCAGGCTGCCGTACGACCTGTGGTACCACGTGCATCTGCTGACGTACGCGGCGGTGTTCTTCACCTTCTGGCACCAGATCACCACCGGCAACGACTTCGCGCTGACGCCGATCGCCAAGACCGTCTGGTACGGGCTGTACGGCTCGGTCACCGCGCTGGTGGTCTGGTACCGGATCCTCACCCCGATCCGCCTCAACATGCGGCACCGGATGCGGGTCGAGGCGGTCATCGAGGAGACGCCCGGCATCGTGTCCGTGCTCATCGGCGGGCGGAAGCTGCACCGGATGGGCGCGGAGGCCGGGCAGTTCTTCCGGTGGCGGTTCCTGGCGCCGGGGATGCGCTTCAGCTCGCACCCGTACTCGCTGTCGGCGGCGCCCCGCCCGAACATGCTGCGGATCACGGTCAAGGCGATCGGCGACCACAGCGCCCGGCTGCGCGAACTGCGGCCCGGGACCAAGGTGTGGGCCGAGGGCCCGTACGGCGCGCTGACCTCGCAGCGGCGCACCCGCGGCAAGGTGCTGCTGGTAGCGGGCGGCGTCGGCATCACACCGATGCGGGCGCTGTTCGAGACCCTGCCCGGAGCCGCCGGCGACATCACGCTGCTCTACCGGGCCAACACCACCCAGGACCTGGCACTGTGGGACGAGTTGGCGAAGATCGCCGACGAGCGCGGCGCCCGGCTGATGTACGCGGTCAACAGCCCCGACGGGGAACGCCCCGACATCTCGGCGGAGTCCCTGCGGCGCAAGATGCCCGACATCGACAACCACGACGTCTTCATGTGCGGGCCGCCCGGCTTCGCGCAGTCGGTCTACGAAGCACTGCGCGGCGCGGGGGTCCCCGCCCGCCGTATCCATCACGAGTCGTTCGAGATGTGAGCGACGGGAGTCAGGAGCGATGAAGAAGAGCCACCCCATCCGGCGTGTTCTGCTTGCGAGCGCCGCCACCGTGTCCGGGATCGTGCTGCTGCTCTCCCTGAAGCCGGCGACCGACTCCACCTCGGCGTCCGCGCAGGGTGCGGCGGCCCAGGGTGCCGCCGCCGCGCAGGAGTCGCCCCAGGGCGGTGCCGCGGCGGCCGGGACCTCGACGGTCACGGGCGCTGTGGCCCAGACCCAGTACGGGGTCGTCCAGGTCCGCCTGACGGTCGCCAACGGCAAGATCACCAAGGCCGAGGCGATCCAGGCGCCCAAGGGCGGCACCAGCGACCAGAAGACCGCGCTGTCCGTCCCCAAGCTCAACCAGGAGGTCGTCGCCACCCAGAGCGCGGACATCACGTCCGTGACCGGGGCGACGTACACCAGCGGCGGCTACAAGCAGTCCCTGCAGTCGGCCATCGACAAGATGAAGGCCGCCGGCGCCAACACGGCGTCCCCGTCGCAGAGTTCGGCCGCCGGGTCGGGTCAGGCCGCGCAGGCCAAGACGGTCACCGGTGACGTCGTGACGACCGAGTACGGGCCGGTCCAGGTCCGGATCACCGTCGCGGGCGGCAAGATCACCAAGGCCGACGCGGTGCAGGCGCCGAGCGGCGGGACCAGCGACCAGAAGACTGCGCTGTCGATCCCCAAGCTCAACCAGGAGGCCGTGGCCGCCGGGAACGCGAACATCGACTCCGTGTCGGGTGCGTCGTACACGAGCGGCGGTTACAAGAAGTCCCTGCAGTCGGCACTGGACAAGGCCGGTGGCTGACACGGTGACCGATCCCGCGGAGGCTCCCGCCGCGCTGCGGCACGCCGAGGAGGTCATGGGGACGGTCTTCTCCTTCGACATCCGCGGCGGGGAGCCCGAGGCCGTCCGGACCGCGCTGGACCATGCGGTCGCCCAACTGCACCGCGTCAACGAGGTGTTCAGCACCTACCGCGACGACAGTCAGGTCTCGCGGCTGGCCCGCGGCGAGCTGACGCTGGCGGAGTGCGACGCCGAGGTCGCCATGGTGCTTGAGCTGGGCGCCGAGGCGGAGCAGGTGAGCGCCGGCTGGTTCAGCACGACGTACGAGGGACGGCTCGACCCGACCGGCATCGTGAAGGGCTGGGCCGCCGAGCGGGCGGCCGAGCTGATCGCGGCGGCGGACGGCGTGAGCGGGGTCAGCGTGAACGGCGGCGGTGACGTCCAGATGTTCGGTACACCGGGAGCGCACCGCCCCTGGCGAGTCGGCGTCTCCGATCCCCTCCGCCCGGGCGGCCTCGCGGCCGTCATCTCGGCCGCGGGCGCCGACGAGCTGGCCGTGGCCACGTCCGGTACGGCGGAGCGCGGGGCACACATCGTGGACCCGAGCACCGGCAAGTCCGCGGTGACCGACCTGGTCGCCGTCACCGTCGTGGCCCCCCGGCTGACCTGGGCCGACTGCTGGGCGACGGCCGCGTTCGCGATGGGTTCCCGGGAGGGTCTCGGCTGGCTGGAGTCGCTGCCGGACGTGGAGGCGCTACTCATCACGGCGGGCGACGAGGTGCGCTGCACGGGCGGCCTGGCGGCCAGACTCGGCTGAGGCCCCATGCGAGTCGGGGGGGCACCGGACAACTCCGGTGCACCCCCGACTCGTTGCTCCTACGAGTGTGTCAGTGGTCGTTCTGCGCCAGCCGCAGGAGATGGTCCGCGAGGGCCTGCCCGCCGAGCGGGTCCCGGCTGATCAGCAGGAGCGTGTCGTCGCCGGCGATGGTGCCGAGGATGTCCTGGAGTTCCGCCTGGTCGATCGCCGAGGCGAGGAACTGGGCGGCGCCCGGCGGGGTGCGCAGGACCACGAGGTTGGCGGAGGCCTCCGCGGAGATCAGCAGCTCGGAGGAGAGCCGCCGCATCCGCTCCTCCTTCGCCGACTCCCCCAGCGGCACGCGCGGGGTGCGGAAGCCGCCCTCGCTCGGTACCGCGTAGATGAGGTCGCCGTCGTTGTTGCGGATCTTCACCGCGTTCAGCTCGTCCAAGTCCCGGGAGAGCGTCGCCTGGGTGACGCTCAGCCCGTCGTCGGCCAGCAGCTTCGCCAACTGGCTCTGGGAACGCACCGGTTGCCGGTTGAGGATGTCCACGATCCGGCGGTGGCGGGCGGTGCGGGTCTGCGGCACGGCCGGCCCCGCGGGGTGCTCGTGCTCCTGCGCCTGACTCATCGTCGACTCATTCTCCGGATCATCCGTCCCCCTTGGCCACGTCCAGGACACCGGGCAACGCCCGGAGGAACGCGTCCACTTCGTCGTCGCCGAGGTTCAGCGGTGGCATCAGCCGTACGACATCGGGAGCGGGCGCGTTGACCAGGAAACCGGCGTCCTGAGCCGCCTGTTGCACCTGGGGCGCGAGCGGCTCGGTGAGCACGATACCCAGGAGGAGGCCCGCACCCCGGACATAATCGATCAACGGGTGGCCCAGCGACTCGATTCCGTCGCGGATCTTCTCGCTCTGCCGCTTCACGTTCTCCAGCAGGCCCTCGGCCTCGATCGTGTCCAGTACGGCGAGTCCGGCGGCGCAGGCGACCGGATTGCCGCCGAACGTCGTGCCGTGCTGGCCCGGCTGAAGCAGCTCGGCCGCGCGCCCGAAGGCGACGGTGGCGCCGAGCGGCAGCCCGCCGCCGAGCCCCTTCGCGAGGGTCACGACATCCGGCAGGACGCCTTCGTGGGCCTGGTACTCGAACCAGTGCCCGGTACGGCCGATTCCGGTCTGCACCTCGTCCAGGACCAGCAGCGCGCCGTGCGCGGCGGTGATCGCGCGGGCCGCCTTCAGGTACCCGGCGGGCGGTACGACCACCCCGTTCTCACCCTGGATCGGCTCGATGATGACGAGCGCGGTCTCGTCGGTGACGGCGGCCGCGAGGGCCTGCGCGTCGCCGTACGGCACATGCGTGACATCGCCGGGCAGCGGCAGGAACGGCTCCTGCTTGGCGGGCTGGCCGGTGAGCGCGAGGGAGCCCATCGTCCGGCCGTGGAAGGCGCCTTGGGTGGCGACCATGTGCTGACGGCCCGTCAACCGGCCGATCTTGAAGGCGCCTTCGTTGGCCTCGGCACCCGAGTTGCAGAAGAACACCTTGCCGTCCCGGCCGAAGCGCTCCAGCAGCCGTTCGGCGAGGGCGACGGGCGGTTCGGCGATGAACAGGTTGGAGACATGGCCGAGTTCGGCGATCTGCTTGCTGACGGCCTCGACGATCGCCGGGTGGGCGTGACCGAGCGCGTTGACCGCGATACCGCCGACGAAGTCGGTGTACTCGTTGCCCTCGGCGTCCCACAGCTTGGCGCCCGCGCCGCGGACGAGGGGGAGCTTCGGGGTGCCGTAGTTGTTCATGAGCGACCCCTGCCACCGCTGGGTCAGCTCCTCATTCGCGGTCATACGGCATCCCCCTGCTTCTTGCCTGACTTCTTTGCGGACTTCTTCTTGGCGGACTTCGCCTCGGGCAGCTCGTCCGGCACGACCATCGTGCCGATGCCCTCGTCGGTGAAGATCTCCAGCAGGATCGAGTGCTGGACCCGGCCGTCGATGACCCGGGCGGTGGTCACGCCGTTGCGCACGGCGTGCAGACAGCCCTCCATCTTCGGCACCATCCCGGAGCTCAACTCCGGGAGCAGCTTCTCCAGTTGGGAGGCGGTGAGGCGGCTGATCACCTCGTCGCTGTTGGGCCAGTCCTCGTAGAGACCCTCGACGTCCGTGAGGACCATGAGGGTCTCGGCCCCCAGCGCAGCAGCGAGTGCCGCAGCCGCCGTATCAGCATTGACGTTGTAGACATGTCCGTCGTCCTCGCTCCTGGCGATCGACGAGACGACCGGGATACGGCCGTCGTTGAGGAGTGCCTCGATCGCGCCGGTGTCGATCGCGGTGATCTCGCCCACCCGCCCGATGTCGACCAACTCCCCGTCGATCTCGGGCAGATGCTTGGTGGCGGTGATGGTGTGCGCGTCCTCGCCGGTCAACCCGACGGCGAGCGGCCCGTGTTGGTTGAGCAGCCCGACCAACTCGCGCTGCACCTGCCCGGCGAGCACCATCCGTACGACGTCCATGGCGTCCTCGGTGGTGACGCGCAGGCCGGCCTTGAACTCGCTGACGATGCCGTGCTTGTCGAGGGCGGCGCTGATCTGCGGGCCGCCGCCGTGCACGACGACGGGCTTGAGGCCCGCGTGGTGCAGGAACACGACGTCCTGGGCGAACGCGGCCTTCAGGTCCTCGTCGATCATGGCGTTGCCGCCGAACTTGATGACGACGGTCTTGCCGTTGTGGCGGGTCAGCCAGGGCAGCGCTTCGATGAGGATCTGCGCCTTGGGCAGCGCGGTGTGCTTGCGAGTAGTGCTCATGACGAGTACGCGCTGTTCTCGTGGACGTAGTCGGCGGTGAGGTCGTTGGTCCAGATCGTCGCGGTCTCGGACCCGGCGGCCAGGTCGGCGACGATGTGCACCTCGCGGTAGCGCATGTCGACCTTGTCGCGGTCCTCGCCGACTCCCCCGTTCTTGCAGACCCACACACCATTGATGGCGACGTTGAGCTGGTCGGGTTCGAAGGCGGCCTTGGTCGTGCCGATCGCGGACAACACCCGTCCCCAGTTGGGGTCTTCGCCGTGGATGGCGCACTTGAGGAGGTTGTTGCGGGCGATGGAACGGCCCACCTCGACGGCGTCGTCCTCGCTCGCGGCGTTGATCACCTCGACCTTGATGTCCTTGCTGGCGCCCTCGGCGTCCCGGATCAGCTGCTGGCCGAGGTCGTCGCAGACAGCACGGACGGCCTCGGCGAACTCCTCGTACTCCGGGGTGACTTGGGAGACACCGGAGGCGAGCAGCAGCACGGTGTCGTTGGTGGACATGCAGCCGTCGGAGTCGACCCGGTCGAAGGTCGTGCGGGTGGCGGCCCGAAGTGCCTTGTCCAGTACGTCACTTGGGACGTCGGCGTCGGTGGTGAGGACGACGAGCATGGTGGCGAGGCCGGGGGCGAGCATGCCGGCACCCTTGGCCATGCCGCCGACGGTCCAGCCGGCCTTGGTGGTCACGACGGCGGTCTTGTGGACGGAGTCCGTGGTCTTGATGGCGATGGCGGCCTTTTCGCCGCCGTGCGCGGAGAGTTGACCGGCGGCGGTCTCAACTCCCGGCAGCAGCTTGTCCATCGGGAGCAGGAGTCCGATGAGTCCGGTGGAGGCGACGGCGACCTCGGCGGCGTTCAGCCCGAGCGTGTCGGCGACCTTCTCGGCGGTGGCGTGCGTGTCCTGGAAGCCCTTCGGCCCCGTACAGGCGTTGGCGCCACCGGAGTTGAGGACGACGGCGGAGACCTGCCCGCCCTTCAGTACCTGCTCGGACCAGAGCACCGGGGCGGCTTTGACGCGGTTGGAGGTGAAGACGCCCGCGGCGGCGAGGCGGGGCCCGTTGTTGACCACGAGGGCCAGGTCCGGGTTGCCGTTCTCCTTGATCCCGGCGGCGATGCCCGCCGCCGTGAATCCCTGTGCTGCCGTCACACTCACGGCGCGACTCCGATCGTAGAAAGCCCGGTGGTCTCGTCGAGCCCGAGGGCGAGGTTCATGCTCTGGACGGCACCGCCCGCGGTGCCCTTGGTCAGGTTGTCGATGGCGCTGATCGCGATGATGCGGCCCGCGGCCTCGTCGTACGCGACCTGCACCTGAACGGCGTTGGAACCGTAGACGGACGCCGTCGCGGGCCACTGCCCCTCGGGCAGCAGATACACGAACGGCTCGTCGGCGAAGGCCTTCTCGTAGACGGCGCGCACGGACTCCGCGGTGACCCCTGGCTTGGCCTTGGCGCTGCAGGTGGCGAGGATGCCGCGGGGCATCGGCGCGAGGGTGGGCGTGAAGGAGACGGTGACGGTCTCACCGGCCGCCTCACCAAGGTTCTGGATGATCTCGGGGGTGTGCCGGTGGCCGCCGCCGACGCCGTACGG
The DNA here is from genome assembly GCF_000716435.1 of Streptomyces xylophagus. GTDB lineage: Bacteria > Actinomycetota > Actinomycetes > Streptomycetales > Streptomycetaceae > Streptomyces > Streptomyces xylophagus. Next base: position 322,262 of record NZ_JNWO01000021.1, on the reverse strand, counting down.
CGACATGGAGCCCATGACTTCGGAGCCGAGGAGGTGCGCCTTGGGCGCCTTGCCGGCACCCGAGGTGCCGGAGGCGGCGACGATCACGGCCTCGTTCTCGGCGAGCCCGGCGGCGTACGCCGGGAAGAGCGCGAGGGAGGCGGCCGTCGGATAGCAACCGGGCACCGCGATGCGCTTGGACCCCTCCAACGCGGCGCGGGCGCCCGGCAGTTCGGGCAGGCCGTAGGGCCAGGTGCCGGCGTGCGCGGAGCCGTAGAACTTCTCCCAGTCGGCCGCGTCCTTCAGCCGGAAGTCGGCGCCCATGTCGACGACGAGGACGTCCGGGCCGAGCTGCTCGGCGACGGCGGCGGACTGGCCGTGGGGCAGGGCGAGGAAGACGACGTCGTGTCCGGCGAGGACTTCGGGGGTGGTTTCCTGGAGGACTCGCCCGGCGAGCGGCAGCAGGTGCGGCTGAAGCGCACCGAGCTTCTGCCCGGCGTTCGAGTTGCCGGTCAGGGCGCCGATCTCGACCTCGGGGTGCGCCAGGAGCAGACGCAGCAGTTCCCCGCCCGCGTATCCGCTCGCTCCGGCCACTGCCGCACGTACCGTCATGGAACCCTCCTCTTGGATGGCATGACTATACGTTTCGCTGCACGTTTATGCAATCCAGTGCTGCGGGCCGGCGCGACGTGGTGCCGTCTGCCGAGCGAGAGGCGGTGCCGAGAGGTCGCGTCCGGAACAGACTGCGGGCGGAGCTGCGCCGGAACCCTGAATTCTCGGTCGCTGTGGGTGTGACGGTCACTATCGCTACGGCAGAGGTCCGAGGTCGCCGTTGACAATGGTCTCGGGGATCGGGGGGCGATCCCAGAGAGCGAGGATCTCGTTCGCCAGGGCGACGATCTCGCGCGTGTCCCGGTCGCCGTACGCCTTGATGGCGGCGGCCGAGAGGCTGCGCGGGACAGCATCGGCGTCGAGCAGGACGCGCCATTCCTCCGGTGCGAGTTCGAGGAACTCCAGCCCTGTCAGCCCGGCGATCTCCAGTGGGTCGGCGAGCGTCCCGGGGTAGCCGGAGAGGGTACGCAGGCGTGGCAGCCCGATCACGGGTGCCAGGCTGAAGGGTTCGCCGTCCCAGACGCCGAGGCTCAGCGCCTCCAGTTCGGGGTGGGCCGCGTCCTCGATGCTCCTGACACTGCGGTGGTTGACCCACGCCACGTGGGGGAGCGCGGACTGGCGGCGACCGGAGTACCAGTCCCGTTCCGGATCCTGGACCAGGTCGGTGAGGGACTCGGCGAACAGCTGGGCCCCGACGCTCCGCTCGTGGTCGAGCACGATGATCTGCCCGGTGTGGCCGCACGGGCCCGGCGTCAGGTCGACGGCGACCTGATCCCCGCCGCCGGTGTCGCCGATGACGATCCATCCGGGCGAGCCGACCAGGTCCTGCACTGCGGCGTCCGGCCCGGTGACAGCCGCCTCCATCGCCGCATGCTCCCAACGGAACGAACGGCACGATCTGTCGGCGATGGAGATGTCCTCCAGGGAGCCCAGCTCGAAGCCGACCGCGTCGAAGACGCGCTGCGCCACCTCGTAGTCGTCGCCCCAGTCCGCCCACCGCGCGCGAGTCACCCGGTAGAGCACCTTGATCTCCTCGGGCAGTGCCACTCCCAGGCGGGCATCCGCCGCGGCGATCTCCGCCTCGGTGGCGCCGATCGCCTCGGGTATCCGCTCGCGCAGCGTCCGTTCCAGTAGCGCCAGATCCACGGACGGAGCCGGCCGCGCCCCGGTCACGGCCTCGGGCAGTCGGCGCCACGGCTCGGGCAGCGCCCCCTCGACCAGGAGCAGCGCCCCCGGGTGGGCGTTGCCGATGCCGGGATCCGCAGCCGGGCTGGGATCGAACAGATGAAGCACAGTCTTTCCGCTCGGCGGGATCTCCGCGGTGAACGCGATATGGGCAGCTTCCGCCGCGGTGAGCGCGTTCCGCACCCGCTCGATCGCGTCGAACTCCTCCTGCATGTCCGACACCAGCAGAGCGCGCCCCGGCTGCGGGCGCCGCTGCTGCACGGGCACGCTCCACGAGCCCTGGCCGATACTCCCCGCCACGTTGCCGCCCGGCGCCGCGAGGGTCTCTGTGTGGGCTGTCCGCAAGAGCCGCAGCAGGGGCTCCCAGGTGGCGAAATCATGGAGCGTGGACAACAGGTCCTCCGGCCGGTCGGTGATGACGACGGTGGTGATTATGTCGTCCACCACTGACAGTCCCCTGCTCCGTCCGGGACGCCGAACATGCTCACGCTCAGCTCGTCAGGTGTCCCGCCCACTCGCCGACTGAAACTCTCGGTCGCCGGGGCGCCTAAGATCCCGGGCATGGCACTGCGACCTGTCCAGGTGAACATCAAGGCCGTTGACGACACGGCCGTCGGCCGGTTCTGGGCGGAGGCGCTCGCCTGGCAGGCCAGAAGCGCGGAACCGGGGGTGACCTCCGCTCAGCCCGCCGGCTTCGACTGGCTGGACCCGGTCGCTGTCTGCCTCGACGTCATCGCCGTACCGGAACCCAAGACGGCGACGAAGAACCGTCTGCACCTCGATCTCGCCACCACCTCCGCGGCCCATCAGGCGGAACTGGTCGCACGCCTCCGGGCGCTCGGTGCGACGCCCGTCGACGTGGGTCAGGGCGAGGTGCCGTGGACGGTCCTCGCCGACCCGGAGGGCAACGAGTTCTGTGTGCTGGAACCCCGCGAGATCTACCGGGACACCGGGCCGATCGCCGTGGTGGTGGTCGACTGTGAGGACCCGCGGGCCATGGCCCGGTTCTGGGGCGAGGCACTGGACTGGACCCTGCACGAGGTGACCGACGACCACGCGGTGTTCCGCTCCGCCAAGGGCGTCGGCCCCCATCTCGAGTTCCTCCGCACGCCCGGCGCGAAGACCGTGCCGGACCGCGTCCATCTCGACCTGCTGCGGTACCCCGATGACGACCAGGAGGCGGAGCCGGCCCGGCTGCGGGCCCTGGGCGCCACCGACCTGGACGTCGGCCAGGGCGAGGTCCCGTGGCGGTGCCTGGCGGATCCGGAGGGGCACGAGTTCTGCGTGCTCGCCCGGTCGTCCTGACACCGGCCTTGACGGCATCTCGCGCTGTGCGGCGTCCGCTTACCGGTCAGTGGCGCTCGGCGAGTTCGGCTTCGAGGTGCGCGAGGTGGCGGGCCTCGGCCTCTTTGCGGACGGCGGCGAAACGGCGGTCGACGATCAGTACGGGGATCACCCACAGGTAGCCCCACGCGCTGAAGGAGTCCACGACTCCCGTCTGACGCAGCGTCGTGTTGGTGACGAAGCACAGGATGGCGCTGACCGCCCACGCGGCCGTCCGATGCCGGCCGAGGAGGCGCACCGGCGCGTTCCACGGACCGGACAGCGCCTCCAGGGTCGCGGCGCGCACGGTGGCGGCACGGTCGACGGTGTCGGCGTCCCGAGTGATCGCGCCGTCCCCCTGCCGGAGGTCCTCGGCCAGGGCGCAGGCCTGGGCCTCGGTGTCACGGCCCGGGAGCGCACCTGCCACCGCCCTCATCCTGATGTCCTCCCAGTAGCCCCGTCGGGCCCAGCGCTCGACGGCGGCGAGCTGTTCGGCCTCGGCCGACTCCGGCGCCAGCTCCTTCAGGCGCCGGGAGAGAACGGTGGCGCGCGTGGCTCGGCCGGGGTACTCGAACGCGTCGGCGCGCAGGCACAGTTCGGCGTAGCCGGCGAGGAGTCCGAGGTGGTCGCCGTCGAGCGCGAGCCCCGCCCGGAACGCCTCCTCCGCGCGATCGTCGTGGTCGTCGTCGTCCTCGGCGGCATGCCCGAGGGCCAGCCAGCAGTAGAGATCGGCCTGTGGCCCGAGCTCCTCCAGCCCCTCCTGCGCGGCACGCCGCACGGCCGCGTTTCCCCCGGCCAGGAACAGCTGCTCGCAGCGGTCCTGGTACACGTCGATCGTGGTCGTCCGGCCCATGTGGAATCCCCCTCGCTGACCCCCTCCCCGGGGGCCGGACAAGTGTGCGGTTCGGGTAATCCCCAGGTCAAGCATGATCCAGCGGTTCGGATACGGGTCCCGCTCGCGCGTCCGGGGTGATCCACCGCCGGGCTTGACCTGGAGCGCGCTCCAGGTTCTACGGTTGTCCTCATGACCAGCGGACAGCCCCGCGAGCCCCTCCCGCGGGACCGGGAACCGACCCTGACCATCGCCCAGGTCGCCGAGCGCACCGGCCTCTCGCACGACACGTTGCGCTACTACGAGAAGGCCGGCCTGATCGAGCGGGTCGGCCGGAGCACCGGCAACCAACGGCGTTATCAGGCGGCCGACTTGGCCTGGCTGGAGTTCCTGCTGCGGCTGCGCGGGACGGGTATGTCGATCGCCGACATGCAGCGGTTCGCGGCGCTGCGGGCGGCGGGGAACGTCACGGTCGCCGACCGGCTGGCGATGCTCCGCGAGCACCGCGCCGAACTGGCCGAGCGGATACGGGCGTTGCGCCGCAACGCGTCAGTGCTGGACGACAAGATCGACCACTACCAACGGCTGCTCCTCGACGAGCACGAGATCGAGCACGAGCAGCCGGGATCGGATGAGACGACATGAGCGCGAGCACCACCCGTGAAGAGCGGTTCGCCAGCGGCCTGGAGGTCCTGAAGCGGGTCGACGGCGAGGCCGGGCAGCGGGTCGTCGACTCGCTCGCCGACATCAACCCCGAACTGGGCCACCAGGTAGTCGCCTGGGCCTTCGGCGAGATCTACGACCGTCCCGGACTCGCCCCGCGCGACCGGCAGTTGGTGACGCTGGGCATGCTCACCGCGCTCGGCGGCTGCGAGGCCCAGCTCGACGTGCACGTGAACGCGGCGCTGAACGTGGGCCTCACCCCCGAGGAGATCGTCGAGGCCCTGACGCACTCCGCGGTGTACTGCGGCATGCCCAAGGCCCTGAACGCGACGTTCGCCGCGAAGAAGGTCTTCGCCGAGCGTGGACTGCTGCCGCTGGGACAGCAGCCCACGCCGGACGCGGTGGACGCTACTTCCGCTTGATCCTCAGGAACGTGACGGAGTTGGCCGGGAAGGTGTAACTGAACCTGTCGGCAACCCCCTTGAAGGTGGACACGACCGGCGCGACCGCGGTGGCCGTCTCGCTGTTCACCGCGTCGGGCGCGGCGGCGAGCGTGGTCACCTTCGCCTTGGAGGCGACCTTGGCACCGCCCAGGTCGATCGCCGTACGGGCCGCCGAGGACTGGGCGTTGACGACCTTGACGATCAGGTCACCGGTCTTCGCGTCCTTGGTGACGACCTGACGGAACGGCTCGGCCGGCTTGTCGTCGGTGAAGCTCCCCCACTCCTGCCCATCTAGGTACAGGGTGACCTGACGGCCCCTCACCTTGATGTCGACGTCGTAGGCGCGGCCCGTCTCGATGGTCCCCGGCTTGGCGATCAGCGTCGACTTGCCGCCGTCCACGGCCTGTTCGACGGCGGTCTGGGTGTTGTTCCAGCCGCCCAGGTTCCACCAGTAGTAGTTGCCGGTGTCCTTGACACCGAACGCGACCAAGAAGCCTTCCTTTCCTGCCTTCTTCGTCGCCTTCACGTGCAGGTCGTAGTCGTGCCAGGCCGGGTCGCCCGCCGACACCATGGTGTTCTCGGCGGCGGTGTCGGTCTGCACGTACTGCCCGTCCGCGAGGCTCCAACTTCCGCCTCCCGTATGGGTCCACCGGGAGGCGTCACCGGAGAAGTCGTCGGAGAGCAGCGCCGAACCGTCTTCCGCCGTCACCTTCACATCGTCGTACGCCGCGCTCGTCGCCCAGGTCGACAGGCCGACCGCGCCGGAGATCGGGGCGACAAGTGACGGTGTGCCGGTGGCAGTTGAGGGCACCACCCGGGTGCCGACGTTGGTCATGAACAGCTTCTGGACCTCGTAGTTGGCGGAGCCCCAGGAGGCGTGGTTGTTGAACCACACGAGGTCCGGGCGCCACTGGACGTAGTCCTCGTTGGCGAACAGGGGGGCGTACGAGGCGAGTTTGACGACGTCCGCGTTGCGTTCCAGGCCGGTCATGTAGGCGGCCTCGGCGAGGCCGTTCTTGAACGCGTTGCCGCCGGAGGCGTATTCGCCGAGGAAGACCTTCGGGCCGGTGCGGTCGTAGGAGTCGTAGCGGTTGTTGTTCTGGAGGAACCACTGCGGGCTGTTGTAGTAGTGCTCGTCGACCATGTCGACCTTGGCGTCCTTGTTGAGCTGCCAGGCCGTGTCGAAGGTCGAACCGCTGTCGTCCGGGCCCGCGTTGGAGATCACGGTCATGTACGGGTACGCGGCCTGGATCGCGGCGCGGAACTGGGTGAAGCGGGCGAAGAACTCGGTGGGGAGGTTCTCCTCGTTGCCGACCTCGATGTGGGTGAGGTGGAAGGGCTTGGGGTGGCCCATCTCGGCGCGCTTCTTGCCCCAGGGTGACGTCACCGGTCCGTTGGCGAACTCGATGAGATCCAGGGTGTCCTGGATGTGCCGCTTCAGCAACGCGGGGTCGTCGACGGCCTTGTTCTGGCCGCAGCCGGTGACCAGGGCGGGTACGACGGGCAGCGGCATCGCGCCGATGTCCTCGGCGAGGCGGAAGTACTCGTAGTAGCCGAGGCCGTAACTCTGGTTGTAACCCCAGAAGTTGGAGTTCGTGGCGCGTGTCTCGACCGGGCCGATCGTGTCCTTCCACTGGTACGAACGCTTGCGCTGGTAGCCGGAGGCCGCGCTGTAGTCCTGCATCGAGCCGGTGTTGACCAGGCAGCCGCCGGGGAAGCGCACGAAGCCCGGGTGCAGGGCGGCGATCTTCTCGGCGAGATCCTTGCGCAGGCCGTTCGGCTCGTGCTTGTAGGTGTCGCGGGGGAAGAGGGACACCATGTCGAGGGCGGTCGCGGCGGAGGAGGCGACGGTGAGGCGGCCCGCGGTGCTGGTGCGGGTGGCGGTGAACGTGGCCTTGTACCGGGCCCAGCCGCTCTTCTTCACCTCCACCTGGCGGGCGGTGGCCAGTGTGCCGCCCGCGTCCTGCAGGCTGACCCCGAGTGTGGTGCCGGCGTCGGCGCGGGCCCAGACCGAGAAGTCGTACTTCTTGCCGTCCTCGACGGCGATGCCGGTGTTGTAGCCGGCGTTCGTGACGGACGAACCGGCCGTCAGGGAGAGGTAGTTGCGGTTGGTCTCGTTGAGGCGGCCGGCGTCGTTCACCACCTGGGCCGTTCCGGCGACCGTCCAGGCGGTCAGCGGGGTGTACGACTTGTTGTCGTCGGTGGAGTACTCGAAGGACCGGTTCTGCACGAGCTCGGCGTACAGGCCGCCGTCGGCCGCGCGGTTGATGTCCTCGAGGAAGACGCCGTACATCGTCTTGTCGATCCTGGCGCCCTCGGCCGACGGGTCGACGGTGATCGCGTAGTCGGTGACGTCCTCGGCGTGGGCGGGGACGGGGACGACGGCCGTCGCCAGCAGGAAAGCGCTTGCCCCTAAGGCAAGTCTCAGGCGGGTGCGGCTGGTGCGTGACATGGATACTCCGCGGCTCTTGAAGTTGCTCTGAAGTTGTTCGAAATATCAGACGTCGGTCAGCACTTCGAACGGCAAGATAGGCAAGGGTCGTGAGCACGTCAATGGGACCGGCGGGTGGGGGGACGTAAGGTCGATGGCATGTCCGCACTGCTGCCCGCCCTGATCGTGTTCGGCTGCCTGGCCGCCGTCATGGGGTTCTTCGCCTGGCTGGCACGCGTGATCCGGCGGCACGGCGGGGCGGGCGGCGGCGTGGGCGCGGCATTGGCCGCCTACGAGGAGGCCTTCCGCGCCACGAGCCACGCCTCGCACCACGAGATCCAGGCCCAGGCGGAGCGGAAGGCGCCTGCCGACTCGCCGGACGGGTGGCGTCGGCGGCGCGGGAAGGGGTGATGATGGGCGAGTTCTGGCCAGTGCCGGATGTGCTGACTTATCTGTCCGGAACCTGGCGGGTGCGGCGGTCGGTGCGGGATCTGGCGAACGGCGACGAGGGCGACTTCTCGGGCACGACCGTCTTCAGCGCACTGCCTGAAGGCGGCCTGCTGCACGCCGAGTCGGGCACCTTCACCTGGCAGGGCATGGCCCGCCCCGCCGAGCGGACCCTACGGTTCCTGCCGGGCGGTACGCCCGGCACGGCCGACGTGCTCTTCGGCGACGGGCGGCCCTTCCACGACCTGGATCTGACCTCGGGGCATCATGTCGCCGACCATCCCTGCTCGGCGGACCTGTACCGGGGCGAGTTCACCGTGCTGGACGCGGACCACTGGCGGACGGTGTGGCGGGTGGGCGGGCCTGCGAAGGATCTGGTGCTCAGTACGGGGTACACGCGCGTGGGCTGAGCGGCGATGGGTGTGGTGGCTCCGGGCGGGGGTGGTGGCGGCGGGGCAGGGGTGCGCGGGCCTTTGTGAACCAGGTTGGTTTCAGGCGGTGTTGGCACCGGGTCGCGCGCGTGGGAGCTGGAGACAGAGCGCGGTGGCCGTGGCTGCTCGGTGCGTGCCCGGATCTCTGCGCGCGGGGCGCGTCGACGAGCCCTGTCCGCTCCACGCGGAGTCCACACCGGGGAGCGTGCGAAGTGAACCTCAGCGCATCAGTCCGGTTCCGGGCAGAGTTGTATCGGGTTGCGCGTGCGCGGGCTGGATGCAGAGCGCGGTGGCCGTGGCTGCTCAGTACGTGCGCCGATCTCTGCGCGCGGTAGCTGCGCGTCGGCCAACCCGGTCCACTCCACCAGAAATCCGCACCGGTTCCGGTTCCGGTTCCGGGCAGAGTTCGCCCGGAGTTGCGCGTGCGCGGGCCAACCGGAGAGCGCGGCGGCCGCTGCCGCTCACGCGTGTACCGATCTACACGCGGATGCCTCAGCACCGGCCAACCCGGCCTATTCCGCGCGGAGTTCGCATACACAACACCCGCATGAAGCAGGCGCGGGCGAACCCCGCCGGTACCGGCCGGAGTTCACGCCGGCCACGCACGCATGGGCCGAGCGGCAACAACCCCGGGCCGATCCACCCGGCGTAAGCACGCTTGCCCTGACTTCGACGAACTCGGTTGGCCCTACCCGGAGTTGACCCGGGCCTACGTCCGCGTGGGCTGCACCGCCGCCCCGTCGAAGCGCAGGTTCCAGCGGCCCGCGTGGCCGGTGACCGTCGTTGTCGACAGGGGGCGTACGTCGATGTTCCAGTAGGTCGAGGGCGGGGCCTTGAGGGCGTAGACCAGGGCGGCGCGGATGACGGAGGGTTCGGCTACGGCGACGATGCGGCCGCCGTCGTCGTCGGGTCGGGTGTCCAGCCAGCCGCCCACGCGGGAGATGAAGGACAACAGTGACTCGCCGCCGTGCGGGGTGGAGCGCGGGTCGGCGAGCCACGCGTCCACCAGTGCCGGCTCACGGGCCATCGCCTCGCCGAGTGTCAGGCCGCGCCAGCGGCCCATGTCGCAGTCCCGCAGGGCGAGTTGCACCAGCGGGGTGTAACCGAGGCCGTCACCGGTCGTCCGGCTGCGCGGGGTCGGCGAACAGTAGCGCAGCTCCGCCGCCGCCAACGGCAGCAGAACCGGGGCGGCGCGCTGCACCTCGTCCCAACCCGCCTGGTCGAGCGGGCGGTCGTCCTCGAAGCGCTCCGCGAGCAGCGGCGAGCTGCGCGCGGCGGCGACGAACGTGACCCGAAGTTGCATGCGGCGATCGTGATCCCGCCGAAGTGCGCAGGTCAAGGGGGACCGGATGAGAGTTACCCACGGTGGGCGAAACCTTACTTCACGGTCAGGACCAGGCGGACAAGTCACTCGAAATACAGGGCCATCCACTGGTCGGGCCGCGCCAGTGGCTTGAACCCGACCTTCTCGTACACCCCGTGGGCGTCGTGCGTGGCGAGCAGGATCCGGCGCAGTCCGAGCGGCCGCAGCTCCTCCCGTACGGCGCCGACGAACGCCGTGCCGATGCCCTTGCCGCGCGCCGACGGCGCCACGTACACATCGCACAGCCACGCGAACAGCGCCCCGTCGGTCACCACGCGCGCGTAGGCCACCTGCTCCCCCGAAGCGGTGTCGTACACCCCGTAGTTCAGCGAGGACGCGACCGCGCGCTCGTGCTGCTCGCGGGGCCGGTCCTTCGCCCAGTAGGCGTCGGTGGACAGCCAGTGGTAGGTGCGGTCGATGTCGACGCGGGCGGAGTCGGCGGAGAACTCGTAGCCGTCGGGGAGGCTCGGGATGTCGTTCATGGCGGGAGAATCGCAGGCCAGGGGCGCGGGTGTCGAGCGGTTTTGGCCGGTGGCGCGGGCGTTGTCAGTGGCGGGTGGCAGGCTTCGAGGCATGACAGGGATGACGACCGCCGACGACTACATCTGGCTCCGCGAGCGGCATGCGCCGCTGATGCACGCGTACTGCGTCACGCTGGTCCGGGAGATCGCACCGGAGCGGCTGCTCCAGGAGTTGGGGGCGGTGGAGGACATACGCGTCACGGGCGTCGGGGCGCTGTGCGAGCCGTCGTACGACTCCTGGGACAAGTACGGCGGGGACCCTCTGTTCGTCGGTGTCGCCGCCGTCGGCGACTGGTCGCTCATGGTCGAGCACAACGGCTACCTGGGCGTCACCGGCAACCTCATGCTCCCGATCTCGCGCGGACGCACGGTGGTCTCCCACTTCCGCAACGTGAACGCGGTGGACCGCTTCTACTGGTTCGAGGACGGGGAGACGCGACTGCGCTTCGAGCCGCTCTTCGCCCACACCCGGACCGGCAGCCACGCGGACCAACTCCTCACCGAGATGCGGGAGTCGGGCTTCGACCTGAGAAAGGGCGACGACCGGAGCCACCACCTCCACACGGATGCCGCCTTCGCGCTCGCCCATCGCCTCACGGGTGTCCGCCTGACGCCGGAGCTGTTCGAGTCGCTGCCCTTCGTCTGCGGTGCGGTGCCCGTCCCCTAGAACACCTCGTCACAAGCCGCCCGAAGTCGCCGCACCCCCTCCACGATCTCCCCCGTCCCCGCGACCGCCGCGAAGCTCAACCGGACGTGGGCGGCCGGGGGTTCGGCGCTGAAATAGGGGCGGCCGGGGGTGATGGAGACGCCCGCGCGGAGGGCCGCGGTCGTCAGCGACTGCTCGTCCGTGCCGTCGGGGAGGCGGAGCCAGAGGTGGTAGCCGCCTGAGGGAATGTGCGGGAGGGAGAAGGAGGGGAGTTCGAGGCGCAGGGTGGTCGTCATCGTGTCCCGGCGGGTCTTCAACTCCGTTGAGATGGCGCGGAGATGACGTGGCCACGCCGGTGAGCCGACGAGTTCGAGGGCCGCTTCCTGGAGCGGGCGGGGGACGAAGAAGGTGTCGACGACCTGGATGGCGCGCAGGCGCTCCAGTACCGGACCGTGCGCGGCGAGTGCGCTGACCCGGAAGCTGGGCGAGGTCGCCTTGGTGAGGGAGCCGACGTGGACGACGACTCCGTCGGGGTCGTCGGCGGCCAGCGGGCGCGGCAGCGGGCCCGCGTCCTCGTGCACGAGCCGTCGTACGAAGTCGTCCTCGATGACGAACGCGCCTGCCTCGCGGGCGATGCGCAGGACCTCCGGGCGGCGGGCGGGGGCGAGGACGGCGCCGGTCGGGTTCTGGAACAGGGGCTGGCAGACGAACACCCGGGCGCCGGTCGCGCGGAACGCGTCGGCGAGGAGGGACGGACGGACGCCGTCCGCGTCAACCGGTACGGGGACCGGGCGCAGGCCCGCCGCCCGCGCGATCGCCAACATGCCCGGGTAGGTGGGGGATTCGACCAGGACCGGTGCGCCGGGGGGTGCCAGCGCGCGCAATGCCGTCGTCAGTGCGGTCTGGCCGCCCGCGCTGACCAGTACGTCGGCCGCGGTGACCGACCCGCCGATGCTGCGCGCGAACCACTCGCGCAGCTCCGGCAGGCCCTCCATCGGCGGCCGGCCCCAGGCGCCGGGGCGGCGCCCGGCCCGTGACAGGGCCGCGGCCATCGCCCGCTCGGGCTGCAACGACGGGTGCAGATAGCCGCCGTTGAACTCGATCACGCCGGGTGGCGGGACGGCGAGTGAGGCGAGGACGCCGGACGCGTCCACCGTGCGCGGTACTTGGTCGGCGGCGCCGTCCGCGCTGAGCGCGACCTCCTGCCAGGAGGTGTCCCCCGCGGCGGCGGTCGCGGGGCGGGGCCTCGCGCGGAACGCTCCGGCGCCGGGGCGGGTGACCACCAGTCCCTCCGCGGCCAGCTGCGCGAGGGCGCGCGAGACGGTCACGGGGCTCACCCGGAACCGTTCGACGAGCGCCCGGCTCGACGGCAGCTTTCCACCGGGAGAGTAGCGGTCGAGTTCCTGTCGCAGGCTGTTGGCCAGTTCACCGACACTGCTACGCTCTTGCATGAGAGCACACGATAGCGCTACTGCCCCGAGCCCGATAGCGGTCAGCACCTCCCCCACCACCGGGACGGACCGCGCGGCGAAGGTCCCCGCCGGTACCGGTACGGTCCTCGCCGCGCTCGGGGTGATCGCCTTCTCCCTCACCTTCCCCGCCACCGCCTGGGGTCTCGAAGGCTTCGGCCCCTGGTCGTTGGTGGCCGTGCGCTGCGTCCTCGCCGCGGTCATCGCGGGCAGCTGTCTGCTGGCGCTGCGCGTCCCCGTGCCCGACCGCCGGCACTGGACCGGGCTGGCCGTCGTGGCGGGCGGAGTGGTGGTCGGCTTCCCGCTGCTCACCACGCTCGCCCTGCAGACCTCGACGACCTCGCACGCGGCCGTCGTGGTCGGCCTGTTGCCGCTGACGACCGCCGCCCTGTCCGCCCTGCGCACCGGCATCCGCCCCTCGCGCACCTTCTGGACGGCCGCGCTCGCGGGCGCCGGCGCGGTCCTCGCCTTCACGGTCCAGCAGAGCGGCGGTGCCGTGACCACCGCCGACCTGTATCTCCTCGCGGCGCTGCTGGTCTGCGCGGCCGGTTACACCGAGGGCGGCCGGCTGGCCCGGGTCATGCCCGGCTGGCAGGTCATCGCCTGGGCACTGGTCCTGTGCCTGCCGCTGAGCGTGCCCGCCGCCGCGCTCGCGCTGTCGTACGACGCCCCGCACCTCACCGCGCACAGCGTGGCCGGACTGCTGTGGGTCGCCGCCGGTTCGCAGTTCCTCGGGCTTGTCGTCTGGTACCGGGGCATGGCGGCCATCGGTGTTCCGAAGGCCAGCCAGTTGCAGTTGGCCCAGCCACTGCTCACGCTGGTGTGGTCGGTACTGCTGCTCGGCGAGCACCTGACGCCGGCCGCTCCGCTGACGGCGGCGGCCGTGCTGGTGTGCATCGCCGTCACACAGCGGGCCCGGAGTTGAGGGGCGTGCACGTCCCGGTCCCGGCCGGGCGGGCCGCCGTAGACTCGAAGGGCGTGGACCGCTGCTCCCGTACTCGGTGAGGAGGCGTTGCAGATGCGTGCAATCGTGGGTGATCGGCTTGTCCAGCACGGCAGGGTGGTCGGCCTGCACGACCAGGTCTCGGAAGTCGTCGAGGTGCTGGGCAGGGAGGGCAGTCCGCCCTACCGCGTCCGCTTCGCCGACGGACACGAGGCCGTGATGTCACCCGGCCCCGACTGCGAGATCAAGCATCAGGACATCAAGTCCCCGGACCCGGAACGGTAGTTCAGCGCGGGGGTTTCGCCGGCTGCCGGTAGTGGTCGGCGACCACCCGTGCCATCGCGCCGATCGGGTCCACCGCGACCTCCCGGGCGGCGAAGAAGACATGCCCGCCGACCTGCGGATACCGGGCGGCGAGGGTCAGGTGCCGGGACAGTTCGGCCGGGTCCTGCCAGGCCGCGGGCTGCGCCGGGTCGCCCGCCTTGTACAGCGCCTCACCGGCGTACAGCCGCGTCTTCGTGCCCCGCGCGACCTCCGCCCACCAGGGCAGCAGCTTCGCGTAGTCGGCGGCGGCGAAGCCGATGTTCCAGTACAGCTGCGGGACGATGTAGTCGATCCATCCCTCGCGCACCCACTTCCGGGTGTCCGCGCAGAGATCGTCGTACGTCTGCACCCCGGCCCGGGTGTCCGAGCCGCGCGGATCGGTCGCGATGTTGCGCCACACGCCGAAGGGGCTGATCCCGAAGCGGGTGCCGGGGCGGATCGTCTTGATACGGGTCGCGGTCTCGCGGATCAGTTTGTCGATGTTGGCGCGGCGCCACGCGGCCCGGTTCGGGAAGGCGCTGCCGTACGTGTCGTAGGCCGCGTCGTCGTCGAAGGTCTGCCCTGCGACCGGGTACGGATAGAAGTAGTCGTCGAAGTGGACCGCGTCCACGGGGTACTTGCGCACCGCGTCGAGGATCGCGTTCTCGACGAAGGCGCGGACCTGGGGCAGCCCCGGGTTGTAGTAGAGCTTCCCGCCGTACGGCACCACCCAGTTGGGGTGTTTGCGCGCGGGGTGCGAGGCGACGAGTTTCGTCACGTCCGTGTTGTTGGCGATGCGGTACGGATTGAACCAGGCGTGCAGTTGCAGTCCCCGCACATGCGCCTCTTCCACGGCCGTCTTCAGCGGGTCCCAGCCGGGGGCCACGCCCTGGGTGCCGGTGAGGTACTGCGACCAGGGCTCGTAGGGCGAGGGCCACAACGCGTCGGCGGTGGGCCGTACTTGGAAGATCACCGTGTTGAGGCGGTCGCGGACCGCCGCGTCGAGGTGGGCGATCAGCTCGGTGCGCTGCTGTGCCGCGGTGAGCCCCGGGCGGGAGGGCCAGTCGCGGTTGGACACCGTCGCCAGCCACACGCCCCGCATCTCGGTGGCCTCGCGCGGACGCCCTGCCGCCCTCGATGCGGGTCCGGTCTCCGCCGCCGCGCTGCCCGTCGTGGCCAGCGTCGACAGCGCGGCCGTCGCGAACGCCCGACGTGACAATCGCCCCATCTGCACACCCCAATACGCTGTGGATCCGTGCCGTCACGGATCGTCTCCGCGCCCCAGAATGCCCGACCCCGGCGATCGATCATCGATACTTGCGGGTAACGTGCACGATCGGAGCAGGAACCGGACAACGGGCTCCTGCCACTGCCGTAGATCAGCGAAGGGGACGATGTGACGGACATCCCGGCGGGAGACATCTCGCGCGTCGGAGTGGTCGGGTGCGGCCAGATGGGCGCCGGTATCGCCGAGGTGTGCGCCCGCGCCGGCCTGGACGTGAAGGTCGCCGAGACCACCGGTGAGGCCCTGGAGATCGGCCGGACCCGGCTGTTCAACTCGCTGACCAAGGCCGCCGAGCGCGGCAAGATCTCGGCGGAGGAGCTGGCGGAGACGCAGGCGCGGCTCAGCTTCACCACCGACCTCGGCGAGTTCGCCGACCGCGACCTCGTCATCGAGGCCGTCGTCGAGAACGAGCAGGTCAAGACCGAGATCTTCCAGGTGCTCGACCAGGTCGTGACCCGCCCCGACGCGATCCTGGCCTCCAACACCTCCTCGATCCCGCTCGTACGGCTCGCGGTCGCCACCTCACGCCCCGACCAGGTCGTCGGCATCCACTTCTTCAACCCGGCCCCGGTGCAGAAGCTCGTCGAGCTGATCCCGGCGCTGACCACCTCCGAGGGCACACTCAGCCGCGCCCAGTTGTTCGCCGAGAAGGCGCTCGGCAAGCACGCGATCCGCGCCCAGGACCGCTCCGGGTTCGTGGTCAACGCGCTGCTGATCCCCTATCTCCTCTCCGCGATCCGGATGTTCGAGTCGGGCATCGCCAGCCGCGAGGACATCGACAACGGCATGGAGCTCGGCTGCGCCCACCCGATGGGCCCGCTCAAGCTGGCCGATCTGATCGGGCTGGACACGGTCGCCTCGGTCGCGTTCTCGATGTACGAGGAGTACAAGGAGCCGCTGTACGCCGCTCCGCCGCTGCTCCAGCGCATGGTCGACGCGGGGCGGCTCGGCCGGAAGTCCGGGTCGGGCTTCTACAGCTACGCCTGAGCTCCTTCCGCGCGGCAACTCACCGTAATACTTTGGGCAGTACGGGCCCGGCACTCTTCGGAGTGCCGGGCCCGTCGCATTCACACACCGTGTGCGCGCCGGGCCCGCATATGCCGCTCGCACACTCTCCCCTCGTGTCCACCAGGCGAGTTGACTCTTCATGCGCATGCAAGGGATGTTCCGACTACGGAAAGGAGCGGACACGTGACCGCCGACCCCGAGCATCCCGTGGTTCATGGAGAACTCGCAGAGTTACGCCGCCGCCTCGATGTCGCCTACGCGCGGGTCGAGGGAGGGCTGGCTCTGCTCAGCCATCGCACCGAGGAGACCGACAAGGAAGTGGATGACCTGAGCGCGCGGATCGTTGCACTTGAGCACACGCGGTGGCCGCTGCCGGCTATTGCTGCGCTGACCGCCGTGGGTGCGCTTGTCGTGACGATCTGGCAGGCCCTCGGGCGCTAGACGCCTGGCCGCCGGGCGGGATTTCGAGGGGCGTCCTGACCCAGCCTGAGATGGTGCAACAGCATTAACGCGGCCGCCATGTTGGCGGCCGGGACCTCCCCGCGGGCGACCATGTCGGGTACGAGTTTGAGCGGAACCCACTCCCGGCGGTCCGACTCGAAGTCGTCCACGGGGTGTCCGGTGTACTCGCCCTCGTCGGCCCAGTAGATGTGGTGCCGGGCGTCAGTGAGCCCGTTGGACGGTTCCACGCTCATCAGGTGGTGCAGGGGCCCCGGCCGCCAGCCGGTCTCTTCCTCCAGTTCCCTGGCGGCCGCGAGCGCGATGTCCTCGCCGTCCTCCACGACGCCGGCCGCGAGCTCCCATCCCCAGCTGTCGGTGATGAAGCGGTGCCGCCACAGGAGGAGTACTTCGTTCGCCTCGTTCACGACCGTCGCCACCGCCACCGGCCTCAGCCGTATGAGGAAGTGGTCGAGGTGTCGGCCGTCGGGTAGTTCGACATCCGCGAGATTGACGCTGAACCAGCGGTTTGAGTACACAGTTTGTTCGTTCTGTTTCGTCCACTGCACGGTTCTGCCACCTTCCGTCGAGTAAGTGGCAATATCGCAGCAGGGACTGTGTCGTGGACGTCTACGAGTTGTCGGTCTACAGCGGTACGCGCAGTGCCCCGTCGATGAGTTCGGCCGCCTCGGCCGTACCCGCGCAGTCGCTGCGCACCAGGTACTCGCGTACCGCGCGGAGTCTGTCGCGCAGCCGCTGGGACTCCATCCCCCTCGCCTGCTCGGCCATCTGCACCGCCGTGGCCACCGCTTTGTCGGCGTTTCCCTGGCGCAGTTCGATCTGGCTGAGCATGGCGAGGCGGTGCACCCGGCCCCGGTCGTGCGCCGGAGTGTCCACGGCCGCCATGGCGTGCTCCCCCGCCGCCGTCAGATCGCCCAGGCTGAGCAGGGCCTCCGCCACCTGGACGTTGACCAGGCCCGGCTGGACATAGCCGGTCTCGTCGGGCTCGTATCCGCGCCGGATGCGTTCGGCGGCCTGCTCGGCACGACGGATGCAGGACAGGGCGCTCGTGCCGTCGCCGAGGTGTGCGTACGCCTTCGCCTGCATCGCGTACAGGTCGGAGGCGAGAGCCGGAGTGATCTGCCGTCCTGCGGCGCGCAGCGCGGCCTCCGTGAAGGCGACGGCCTGGCGGAACTCCCGCATGAACAGCGACTGGTTGACGAGCAGCGCGATGACGTACGCGCCAAGTCCCCTGTCGTTGCTGGCCTTTGCGAGCCGCAGGGCCTGGTGGAAGTAGCGCTGGGCGAGTCCGTGCGCGTCGGAGTCGTAGGCACAGATGCCCGCGATCGCCACCAACCCGCCGGTGGCCCGGTGCAGTTGGCGGCCGGTGGCGTCGGTGTAGCTGCCGCGCAGCAGTGGCGCGGTCTCGGAGTTGAGGAAGCCGACGATGCGGGTGCGGGTCGCCACGCCGCCGGCCTTGCGGTACATCTGCTCGTAGTGGGCGCGGGCCGCGCGCAGCATCTCGATGTCGGCCATGCTCACCCGGTGCCGGCCGCCGCGCGAGACGTCCACGTCGTCGGGCGGGTTCTCCCACTCCCACACGGGCATCACCGCGGGCGTGCCGGTGACCGCGGGTGCGCCCAGGATGTGCGGGCGCTGCTGTTCGTCGGAGCGCCACAGGGCGGTGGCCCGCTCCACGAAGCCGGAGAGGGAGGTGCCGTGCGGGGTGGACGGTTCGCCCGGTACGCCGAGGCCGATGTCGTCGAGCGTGACGGGGCGGTGCAGGCGGGTCGCGAGTACCTCGCAGATCAGGTCGGGGACCTGGCCTCGGGGTCGCTGGCCCTTCAACCACCGTGCTACGGCGGTGTGTTCGTACCGGAGTGCGAGCCCTCGGGCCCGGCCCGCCTGGTTCACGTGTGCGGCCAGTCCCGCGTGCGAGATGCCTGCCTCGTCGAGGATCGCGTCGAGGAGTGTGTTGGGCTGCATGGATGGCCCCCCGGTGACTCGGTGCGGACAGAGTAGTGCGGGTCCGTTCACACGGGGTGTGAACGGAGTGCGTGGATCCGGGGTGTGTGCGCGCTGTTGCGGAGAGTTTCCGACCGGTTGACTGGATTGCCTCGCAAGAGGCCGGCCGGGCCGCCGGCTCCCCCTCGTAAGTGCGGCGGCCTGGCTTTGCGGGGGGACTAAACACCGTTGGGCTGTCGGTAGTTGGTCGGCTGCGGGTGCACTGTGGCTGGTCGCGCAGTTCCCCGCGCCCCTAGGTGGGGATGCGCAGCCTTGCGGTCATTGCGCAGGACGAGTAAAGCGACGTCATCAGCGGGTGTGCCGCCCGCATGACGCAGTAGCTCCGTGAAGACCGAGCCAAGTACGGACTGCGGGACTGGGAGCGGCTGTTGGCCAGCCACCTCTACCAGTACATCGTGCAAAGGGAAGAAGCGGCCCCGGCGGTCCCGGGCGTCTTCCGCGCCGTCCGTGTACAAGAACAGGGCTTCGCCCGGGAGCAGTTGACCGCAGCAGACGAAAGGCATCGCCGCCGGCAGGGGAAACGGGCCGAGGGGCGGAAGGGGATCCGCGCGGGAAAGCGGTTCGGCACCCATCCCACTCAACCGATACGGCCACGGGTGACCGCAGTTCAGGCCCCGTACCTCTCCGTCCCTGCCGATCTCCAGCAGCAGTACGGTGACGAACTCCTCGGCGACCGGGCTGTCGGGATCAAGGGCCCCCGTCGACGGGTGTTCCGCGCGGGCGCGTTCACGGAGGTGGCGGGCGAGGGCGCGGTCGAGGCGGCGTAGGACGCCCTCCAGGTCTGGTTCGTCGTGGGCGGCCTCGCGGAAGCTGCCGAGGACCGCGGCGACCGTGCCGATCGCGGCGATGCCGTGGCCGCGTACGTCGCCCATCACGACCCGGACTCCGTGCTCGGTGGCGATGACCTCGTAGAGGTCGCCGCCCACCACCGCGCCGCGTTCGGCGGAGAGTTGGGCGGCGGCGATGTTCAGGCCGTCGAGGCGGGGTGGCAGTGGGCGGAGCAGCGCGCTCTGGGCGGCGCCGGCGATCTGGCGGATCTGCCGGAGTTCGCGGAGCAGGGAGCGGCGGACCTGGACGATGAGACCGGTGCCGACCGCGAAGAACACGGCGCTGGTGACGATGCGGGCGCCGAGGTCGTTCTCCTGGGCGAGCGGGCAGGCGAGTTTGTAGGTGATCGCTATGGCGCCCCAGACCGTGGGCAGCCCCAGGGCGAGCGCCCGGCGCAGTGGACGGCGGGCGCGCGGCCTCGGGCGCGGCCTGCGGGGAACCCCAGCCTTGATGCGGATCATGCCTGTGGCCCCCCAAATAGGCCCCGACAGCGCAATCGGACCGACCCCGAAAGGCCGGTCCGATTCTGTCGACCGCATGCCCCGATCGGGCCAGATCACCCGAACTTCTCACCCGAACGAGTGAGGTGACATGAGACACCCGCATTTATGCAGATAGGGCAGGTGGAGCGCCCCTTTAGGGGCGCGGGGAACTGCGCGACCAGCCACGAACAACCCGCACCCGGCACACAACCGCAGCCCCCACCCCTTAGCCGCGAAGCACCGCCCCAACCCGCTCACCGGCAAGCGAAACCGCCGCATCCCGAGCAGCAGACGCCTCATCCACAGTCAACGTCCGATCACCCGCCCGGAACCGCAACGCATACGCCAGCGACTTCTTACCCTCGCCAAGCTGCGCAGCATTCTCGTACACGTCGAACAACCGGATCGACTCCAGCAGTTCACCCGCCCCCTCACGCAACGCCGCCTCGACACCCGCATGCGGCACAGCCACATCAACAACGAGCGCGACATCCTGCGTGGCAACCGGGAACGTCGAGATCTTCGGCCCCTTGGGAACACCCGCGGACGCCAACTCCAGCACATCCAGGTCAAGTTCCATCGCACTGGTACGCGCGGGCAGACCCAACGTCTTCAGCACACCGGGGTGCAACTCCCCTGCGTACCCGATGACTTGCTCAACACCCTCGACGACAACCGCGAGTTCCGCGCAGCGACCGGGGTGCCAGGGCCCGTACTGCCCACCCCGGACGATGAGTTCCGTACCGGCCTCACGCGCGAGCACCCGCGCCGACTCGACCGCGTCGGCCCAGTCGGAGGGACGCCCCTTGCCCCACCAGCCGGCCTGCTCGCGGGCGCCCGTGAGGACGACGGCAGCGTGCCGGGGCTGGACGGGGAGCGCCTCGGTGAGAGAGGCGATCTCCTCGTCGGTCGGACGCCGGTCGACAGGCAGCCGTACCGCGATCTTCAGCTCTTCGCGCGGGTGGAAGACCAGCCCGGTCTCGAACAGCGCGAGATCGTGCGAGCCACGACCGTCGTTCCGGCGCAGCGCACCGAGCAGGCCCGGCAGCAGCGTCGTACGGAGTGCGGGCTCCTCGTCGGAGAGCGGGTTGACCAGCTTGACGACCTTGCGGTTCGGGTCGTCGGCGGCCAGGCCGAACTGGTCGAAGACGTGCTCGCCGACGAAGGGGTAGTTCGGCGCCTCGACGTAACCGGCACCGGCCAGCGCGCGGCCGACGCGGCGGTGCAGGCGCTGGCGGTCGGTGAGGCCCCGGCCCGCGGGGGGCTTGGGGAGCGTGGAGGGCAGGTTCTCGTAGCCCTCCAGGCGGATGACCTCTTCGGCCAGGTCGTTCGGGTCGGTCAGGTCGGGGCGCCAGGACGGGACGGTGACGATCAGCTCGTCCTGCCCGTACACGTCGCAGCCGACCTGCTGGAGACGGCGTACGACGGTCTCGCGGCCGTAGTCGACACCCGCCACCTTGTCCGGGTGGTCGGCCGGAATGGTGATGGTGTGCGGGGCCGAGGGCGCGATGACCTCGGTGACGCCCGCGTCCGCCGTGCCGCCCGCGAGGAGGACCAGGAGGTCGACCGTGCGCTGGGCGGCGGCCGACGCGGCCTGCGGGTCGACGCCGCGCTCGAAGCGCTTGGACGCCTCGGAGGCCAGCTTGTGGCGGCGGGCCGTACGAGAGATGGAGAGCGCGTCGAAGTGGGCGGCCTCGACGACGACCTCGGTGGTGGTGCCCTCGGTGTCGTCGATCTCGGTGTTGGCGCCGCCCATGACACCCGCGAGGCCGATGGGACCGCGGTCGTCGGTGATCACCAGGTCCTCGGCGTCCAGCGTGCGCGTGACACCGTCGAGGGTGATGAGCTTCTCGCCCTGGGTGGCCCGACGCACGCCGATCGGACCCTGGACGCGGGTGCGGTCGTAGGCGTGCAGGGGCTGGCCCAGCTCCAGCATCACGTAGTTGGTGATGTCGACGGCGAGCGAGATCGGGCGCATGCCGGCCTTCTGGAGGCGGCGGGTCAGCCAGAGCGGGGAGCGGGCCTCGGGGTCGAGGCCGGTCACCGTGCGGGCGGTGAAGCGGTCGCAGCCCATCGGGTCGGAGACCTGGACCGGGTAGCCGAAGGCGTTCGGCTGCGGTACGTCGAGCAGGGCCGGGTCGCTCAGCGGGAGGCCGTAGGCGATGGCGGTCTCGCGGGCGACGCCGCGGATCGACAGGGCGTAGCCGCGGTCGGGCGTGACGGCGATGTCGAGGACCTCGTCGACGAGCTGGAGCAGCTCGATCGCGTCGGTGCCGACCTCGTGCTCGGGCGGCAGGACGATGATGCCCTTGGTGCCGTCGTCGCCCATGCCCAGCTCGTCGCTGGAGCAGATCATGCCGTGCGAGGTCTTGCCGTACGTCTTGCGGGCGGCGATCGCGAAGCCGCCGGGCAGGACCGCGCCGGGGAGGACCACGACGACCTTGTCGCCGACGGCGAAGTTGCGGGCGCCGCAGACGATCTCCTGGGGCTCACCGGTGCCGTTGGCCTGGCCGACGTCGACGGTGCAGAAGCGGATGGGCTTCTTGAACTCCGTCAGCTCCTCGATGGTGAGGACCTTGCCGACGACGAGCGGGCCCTTGAGGCCGTCACCGATCTGCTCGACGGTCTCTACCTCGAGGCCGACGGAAATGAGCTTGGCCTGGACGTCGCGGCCGGTCTCCGTCGCCGGCAGGTCGACGTACTCCCGCAGCCAAGAAAGCGGGACGCGCATCAGATCTCCATCCCGAACGGCCGGGTGAACCGGACGTCGCCCTCGACGATGTCTCGCATGTCTTCGACGTTGTGGCGGAACATCAGCATCCGCTCGATGCCGAACCCGAAGGCGAATCCGCTGTACTTCTCCGGGTCCACCCCGCAGGCCACGAGGACGCGGGGGTTGACCATGCCGCAGCCGCCCAGCTCGATCCAGCCCTCGGAGGAGCAGGTACGGCAGGGGCGGTCGGGGTTGCCGACGGACTCGCCCTTGCAGACGTAGCAGAGCATGTCCATCTCGGCGGACGGCTCGGTGAAGGGGAAGTAGTTCGGGCGCAGCCGGGTCTTCATCTCCGCGCCGAAGAGCGCCTGGACCATGTGGTCGAGGGTGCCCTTGAGGTCGGCCATGGTGAGGCCCTCGTCGATGGCGAGGAGCTCGATCTGGTGGAAGACCGGGGTGTGCGTGGCGTCCAGCTCGTCCGTGCGGTACACGCGGCCGGGGCACACGATGTAGACCGGCGGCTCGCGGTCCAGCATGGCGCGGGCCTGCACGGGCGAGGTGTGCGTGCGCAGCACGACACCCGACTCGTCGCCCTCGGTGCCCTTGGGGCCCTGGACGAAGAAGGTGTCCTGCATCTGCCGGGCCGGGTGGTCCGGGGTGAAGTTCAGGGCGTCGAAGTTGAACCACTCCGCCTCGACCTCGGGGCCCTCGGCGATCTCGTACCCCATGGACACGAAGACGTCCGCGACCCGCTCCATGAACGTGGTCAGCGGGTGCCGGGCGCCGGCCGGGACCCGGTCGTACGGCAGCGTGACGTCCACCGCCTCCTCGACCAGGACGCGGGCGTCGCGGTCGGCCTCCAGCTCGGCCTGGCGGGTGGCGAGGGCCTTGTTGACGGCGCCCCGGGCCTGCCCGACGAGCTTGCCCGCCGCGGCCTTGGCCTGCGGGGGCAGCGCGCCGATCTCGCGGTTGGCGAGGGCGAGCGGGGAGGTGCCGCCGGTGTGGGCGACCTTGGCCTCCTGGAGCGCGTCGAGGTCACCGGCGGCGGCGAAGGCGGCGAGCGCCTCGTCCCGCATGCGCTCGATCTCTTCCGGTTTCAAGGCCTCGACCTCTACAGGGTCGTACGACTTATTCGGTGCCGACATCTCTTCCCGTGCTTCCGGTTGGCTGGCTGGGGTCCCCGTCTACGGCTCGGAGACGCATCGTCCCTGTGATGGAGACGCAAAGGTGCCAGAGGCCGAGTCTAACGGGGGTGAAGTGTGCGAACGCGCCCGTGGGTCCTCGGTCGGCGCTACTGCAGATACGCCGGGGTGCCCACGGGCAACGTAAATCGGAACTCGGCGCCGCCGCCCGGGGCGCGGCCGACCGTGATGGTGCCGCCGTGGGCTTCGACGATGCCCTTGACGATGTACAACCCAAGGCCCGTGCCGCCGCGCTTGCTGCCCCGCCAGAAGCGGGTGAAGACGCGGTTCATGGACTCCTCCGGGATGCCTGGGCCCTCGTCGCTGACCGTCACCGATGTGCCGGTCTCCTCCCCCTCGCGGGGGGACGCCGAGGCCGTGACGTCGATAGTGACGGTTCCCTCGCCGTGGCGCACGGCATTTTCCAGCAGGTTGCTGAGCACCTGGTCGACCTTGTCGGGGTCGGCCCACAGGTCGGGCAGCGGTTGCTCGACGCGGAGCAGGAACCGGTCGGCGGTCTGCCCGGCGGCGACGTAGGCCTGGATGTGGCGGCCGACGGCGGCGCCTATGTCGACGGGCTGGCGGCGCAGTTCGAGCCGTCCGGAGTCGATGCGGGAGATGTCGAGCAGCTCGGCGATGAGCCGGGTGACGCGGTTGGCGTCGGCGTCGACGGTCTCCAGCATCAACCGCTTCTGGTCGTCCGTGAAGCGTTCCCATTTGGCGAGCAGCGTCGCGGTGAAGCCCTTGACGGAGGTGAGCGGCGAACGCAGTTCGTGGGCGACGGTGGCGATCAGCTCGGCGTGACTGCGCTCGGTGCGGCGACGGGCCTCGGTGTCCCGCAGCGAGACGACGACCCGACGCACCGGACCGAGCGGCTCCGCACGGACATAGCGCGCGGTGACAAGAACCTCATGCCCGCCCGGCAGCAGCAGATTCCGCTCCGGCTGCCGCACCCGGATGGCCAACCCGCCGTAGGGATCGGTCAGTTGCCACCAGCGGCGGCCCTCCAGATCCTCTAAGGGGAGGGCCTTCTCCAGTCGCTGTCCGAGGGCGTCGGAGGCGGCGACGGCAGTGATGCGCTCGGCGGCGGCGTTGAAGCAGACAACGCGACCGTGCTCGTCGGCGACGACCAGTCCGTCGGGCAGTTCGTCGGGGTCGATGCCGAGGTCGGCGAGGTCGGCGTGCCGGGCCGTGGACGGCCGGGGCACGCCCCGTGCTCCCGGCGCGCTGCTCGTGCCGACAGTCATCCCCGTACCCCACCTCTTCTCATACGGCGCAGGTGGCCCCCGAGCTGGTCACCCTACTAGCTGTCGGTGACGGAGCGGCACCCTCCGGAGGCGCGCTGTGCACGGGCAGACGCATACAGACATACGGCGGCGGCGGTGGCCAGGTTCAGGCTTTCGGCCTT
This sequence comes from Streptomyces xylophagus, assembly GCF_000716435.1. Classification (GTDB taxonomy): domain Bacteria; phylum Actinomycetota; class Actinomycetes; order Streptomycetales; family Streptomycetaceae; genus Streptomyces; species Streptomyces xylophagus. Next base: position 297,303 of record NZ_JNWO01000021.1, on the reverse strand, counting down.
CCCGTGGATCGGAACCCGCACAACGGCGTCCGCGAGCGCGCGAGTCTCCTCCGGAAGCCCCCAGGCTTCATTCCCGAACACCCAGGCGGTGGGCCCGCCCATGGTCCCCTGATCCAGCTCGTCGTCGAGGTCGTCGGTCCCGGCCCCGTCGGCGGCAAGAATGCGCACCCCGATGCCCTTGAGCCCGGCCACGGCCTGCTCGACGGGCACCCCGACGGCGACGGGAAGATGGAAGAGCGAGCCTACAGACGCCCGCACAGCCTTGGGGTTGTAGAGGTCAACAGAAGCGTCGGTCAGTACGACGGCCTCGGCACCGGCGGCATCGGCGCAGCGCAGGACGGTGCCGGCGTTCCCGGGATCGCGCACATTCGCCAGCACAGCGACGAGCTTGGGCCGCGCCTTGAGGATCTCCTCGAACGGAGTGTCGAGGAACCGGCAGACCCCGACCAGCCCCTGCGGAGTGACGGTGGTCGAGATATCGGCGATGACCTGCTCATCAGCAAGATGCACGCGCGCACCGGCATCACGGGCCTCGCCGACGATGTCGGCGTACCGCTCCGCGGCTTCAACGGTGGCGAACAGTTCGACGAGCGTGTCCTTGTATCCCGCAGCCTCCCGCACAGCCTGCGGCCCTTCGGCCAGGAACAGCCGCTCCTTGCTCCGGAAATTCCGCTTCGCGAGCCGCCGGGCGGCTGACACACGAGGGGAACGAGGAGAGACGAGGTCGGGGGACATGTTCAGCTTCACCTTCAAATCTCAGGCCACCGGTATTCCCCTAGGGGCGCGGGGAACTGCGCGACCAGCAACAACGGACCCGCACCCGAACAACTACCAGACCGGGGCAGCAAAGAACCCGCAGGCCTGAAAACCTGCGGGTCCTTCAACTCACGGCGAAAGCCAGCGTCACGCGGCCTTGGGCGCGTTCACATCGCTGGGCAGCGCCTTCTGCGCAACCTCGACCAGCGCAGCAAACGCACCGGCGTCGTTGACAGCCAGCTCCGCGAGGATCTTGCGGTCGACCTCGATGTTCGCCGCGTTCAGACCCTGGATGAAGCGGTTGTAGGTGATGCCGTTGGCGCGGGCAGCGGCGTTGATGCGCTGGATCCACAGCCGACGGAAGTCGCCCTTGCGCTTCTTGCGGTCGTTGTAGTTGTAGACCAGCGAGTGGGTGACCTGCTCCTTGGCCTTGCGGTACAGACGCGAACGCTGACCGCGGTAGCCGGAGGCGGCTTCGAGGATCGCCCGGCGCTTCTTGTGGGCGTTGACTGCCCGCTTGACGCGTGCCACTTGTTTAACTCCTTGTAGCGGGGCCGTGGTTGGACTCACACGGCCCGGAATCGATGGGGTCCCGGTCCAGACGTACGGCGCGAGAAGATCTATTGATCACGCGCCGCGTACGTCACTTGCCGAGAAGCTTCTTGATCTTCTTGGCGTCGCCCGGGGCCATCTCGGCGTTGCCGGTGAGGCGACGCGTCACACGGGACGACTTGTGCTCGAGCAGGTGGCGCTTGCCGGCACGCTCGCGGAGCACCTTGCCGGAGCCGGTGATCTTGAAGCGCTTGCTGGCACCGCTGTGCGACTTGTTCTTCGGCATAGCGCCGTATCTCCTCGTCGGTGGCGCTCCGGTGCCCGGTCGTGAAACCGGGCACAGGTGGAGCGTCGCTCTTGTATCGGTTACATCCCTGGACTGGCGTCCGGGGATCAGGCGTCGGCGCGAGCCTCGGCCGGGGCCTCGACGGTCTCGACCTCGTCGGCGGCGTCCTCGTCAGCGATGACTTCGCCTTCGATGCCTTCGCCGTCGATGCCTTCGCCGTCGAACTCGGACTCCGCGGCGTTCTGCGACTTGCCCGGGTTGGCCTTCGCTTCTGCCTTGCGAGCCGCCTGGGCCTCACGGGCCTCGGCCATCGCCTCGGTCTTCTTCTTGTGCGGACCGAGAACCATGATCATGTTTCGGCCGTCCTGCTTCGGGTTCGACTCGATGAACCCGAGATCCTCGACGTCCGTGGCGAGCCGCTGCAGCAGTCGGTAGCCCAGCTCGGGCCGGGACTGCTCGCGACCACGGAACATGATCGTGATCTTGACCTTGTCGCCCTGCTTCAGGAACCGGACGACGTGACCCTTTTTGGTGTCGTAGTCGTGCGGGTCGATCTTCGGCCGGAGCTTCATTTCCTTGATGACCGTGTGCGCCTGGTTCTTGCGCGCCTCACGGGCCTTCATGGCCGACTCGTACTTGAACTTCCCGTAGTCCATGAGCTTGCAGACCGGCGGGCGAGCGTTCGCCGCCACCTCGACCAGGTCGAGGTCGTACTCCTGCGCAAGCTCAAGGGCCTTGGCAAGCGGAACAATCCCGACCTGCTCGCCGCTCGGACCGACAAGTCGCACCTCGGGAACGCGAATCCGGTCGTTGATACGGGGCTCGGTGCTGATGGATCCTCCTCGGTTAGCACCACACGGCCATCTGGCGGACGGCCGCGTTTGTCTTTGGTAGACAGACCTAACCGCGCCGGAACATGAAAAATGCCCCGGACGATCACAAGACGGGGCTCCAAAACACTGCCGGAGCACCGCCGCGATGATCGCGGGGCGCGCTTTCGGGCGACTCCATCGTCCGTACGGAACGATGGCAACCGCCTGACCGGGGTGACCCGCCGTCCGTGAGGACAGTCAGGTGGGAGATCGGAGCCTCCACTTGTTGGCCGGGCACAACAGCGCCTGGCCGGTCATCACACAAGGTTAGCAGCTCCCCGGGGGTGGTGCGAACCGCCGTACACCGGGCCCTATCGTGTGGGGCATGAGTGACACGCCTTCCGAGTCCGCCAATGCCGACTCCCCCGACTTCGACGCCATGGCCCGCGACATCGCGGAGGTCCCGGCGGTCGAGGTGATCGTGACGGTCGCCGTCAACCTGATGAGCGCCGCCGCCGTGAAGCTCGGTCTGACCGACGAGGGCGACAAGTACAAGGACCTGGACGAGGCCCGCAAGCTGGTCACCGCCCTGGCCGGTCTCCTCGACGCGAGCGCGACCGAGATCAGCTCGTTCCACGCGGCCCCGCTGCGCGACGGCCTGAAGTCCCTCCAGCTGGCGTTCCGCGAGGCGTCCCTCGTCCGCGACGAGCCGGGCCAGGGCCCGGGCGAGAAGTACACGGGCCCGATCTACGGCTAGTCCGTCCCCTGTTTGATCACCGTACGTACAAGGGCTCGCCCGGTGGCGTCGCCCCGGCCGGCAGCAGTGCCAGGTCGAGGCCGCGCACCAGGCGGGCCCTCAGCGTCTCGTCGTCGGCCAGGCGCCGCGCCACCGCACGCGCGGACTCGGCGGCGGGCGCGGACGGGTCGAGCACGAGGGCGAGGGTGCCGTCGGCCTGCCCCGGCCCGAGATGGGCGCGGAGCACGGCGGGCTCGGCGGCGACCGCGGTGCGTACCGCCTCGACGACCGCCGGGTCGGTGAGCGGATCGGCGGTCGTCCGCCCCTCCGCCACCGCGAGCAGCGCGGCCCCGCTCAGTTCGTACGGCACAGGACCGGCCAGGTCCAGCACGATCGTGTCCGCCTTCTCGTGCACGGCGGCCTGCAGAGCCTGGTGCAGCGGTACGGCCACGGGCCGGGCCGCCGGGTCCCAGCGGGCCAGCGACTCGGTGGACGTGAAGGCGGGCAGGGCGGTGCGGCCGCCGGCCTTCAGGGTGGGTACGGCCATGTCGCTGGTCTTCTCGCGGCGCAGCCCGTTTTCGTCCTCCTCGACCTCACCGAGCACGGCCACCACGGGCACGAGCAGCCGGGCCCCCTTGAGGGCCTCCAGGACGGGGCCCACGGCGGTGCGGTCCTCGGCCCAGGCGGCGAGCGCCGCGCTCAGCCGGGGGTCGGCCGAGCCGTCGTCGTCGGAGTAGCCGGAGTCGGGAATGTTCTTGTTCGCCACGGTGACCGACCCTATCGGGGGGAAGTTGCTGCACTTGTGCGGGCCCTGAAACGCGACAGTCACAGAACTCACACCTTTCTCAGACAGCGTTGACAGACATCTAACTTCCGTCTCACGGTCCGCACAGTCGGCGCCCCCACGATCGCGGGCATGGAGTCCTCCAGAGCCGCCCGCCGAGATCACCGCGCGCGTTCCTCCCGACGCCGTCCCCTCCTCTACACCGCCCTCGCCTCCGTGGCCGTCGTGGGCGGCACGGCGGCGGGAACCGTCTATGTGAAGGCCCAGGCGCACTCCGGCCCCGTATCCTCGTCGGCGGCGCCGTCGGCCTCGGCGTCGGCGTCGGGCAGTGGGGAGGCGACGGTGGAACCTGTGACACAGCCGACGGTCGACTACGACGAGCTGCTGTCCGAGGCGATGAAGTCGGTGACCCCGGCCGGCGACCAGAAGGTGTCCGTCGCCGTGCTCGACGTGGACTCCGGCGAGAGCGCGACGTACGGCGGCACGGCCTTCGACACGGCGAGCATCGTCAAGGTCGACATCCTGGCGACGCTGCTTCTCCAGGCGCAGGACGCGGGCCGGCAGCTGACGACGACCGAGAAGTCGTACGCCACCACGATGATCGAGAACAGCGACAACAACTCGGCGTCGGCGCTGTGGCGGATCATCGGCAAGGCTGGTGGGCTCGACGCGGCGAACAAGAAGTTCGGGCTGACGGGCACCGCGGGCGGCGACGACATGCTGTGGGGGCTGACCCAGACCACGGCCGCCGATCAACTCACCCTGCTCCAGCAGGTCTTCGGGGACGACTCGAAGCTGAGCTCGGCCTCGCAGTCGTACATCCAGGGGCTGATGGGTCAGATAGAGGCGGACCAGCAGTGGGGGGTGTCGGCCGCGGCCGACGGCGCGAAGTGGAAGCTGAAGAACGGCTGGCTGGCGCGGAGCACGACCGGGCTGTGGGACGTCAACAGCATCGGGAAGGTGACCGGCACCGACGGCAACGAGTACCTGGTCGCCGTGCTGTCCAAGGGGAGCACGACGCAGGCCAAGGGGATCTCGTTGATCGAGGCGGCGGCGAAAGCGGGGGTCGCGGCGTTCGCTGACGCGAGCGGCTCGTCCACGTCGGCTTCCGCGTCCGCCACCGACTGACCTCTCCGGGGTCTAGAAGGCCTCGTGCCGCTTGCGTCGGCCGCGCCACAGGACGACCGCCGCGACGAGCAGGACTCCGCCGACGCTGCCCGCGAGGGGGCCCGCCCAGTCGGACGTGTCGCTGTCGGTCTTGGCCGCGTCCGGGCCGGTGCCGAAGTACTTCTTGCCGTAGGCGGCGGAGCTCAGGCCGGTCGGCTTGAGGCGGGCGGCGGCCTTGATGGCGGCGGCGGGGTCGATGAAGCCGTAGCCGCGGGAGTCGTCGCGACCGCTCGCCGGGGGGTTGCGGGCGGTGTCCTCGAGGAGCTTCTTGATCTGGGCCGGGGTCAGTCCCGGGTGGGCCGCCTTGATGAGCGCCACCGCGCCCGACACGAAGGCGGACGCGGCGCTGGTCCCCCACCCCTCGTAGTACTTGTGGTCGGGGTCGGCGATGACGACGTTGACGCCGGGGGCGCTGACCGTGGCGTACCAGCGGCGGGTGGAGAAGGAGGCCCGGGTGCCGAAGCGGTCGACGGCGGTCGCGGCGATCACGCCCGGGTAGGCGGCCGGGTAGGAGACGTGGTCGCCCTTCTCGCCGCCGTTGCCGGCCGAGGCGACGACGGCGACGCCCTTCTTCAGGGCGTACTGCACGGCCTCGTCCTCGGCGGGCTCGGGGTGTGCGGAGGCGGAGTCGTCGCCGAGGGAGAGGTTGATGACGTCGGCGCCGTGGTCGGCGGCCCAACGGATGCCGTCCGCAAGGGCGTTGCCGCGGGTGGTGCGGGCCTTGCCGCGGGCGGAGTCGCCGTCCTCGAGGATCACGCGGACGGGGAGGATCTTGGCCTCCGGGGCGATGCCGATGACGCCGTCGTCGTCACCGGGGCCGTGTCCGTGCCCGGCGATGATGCCGGCCATGGCGGTGCCGTGACGGGCCCACGCCCGGTCGCCCGGCTTGGCCCCGAAGCCGACCATGTCCTTGCCGGTGAGGACGTTGCCGACGAGGTCGGGGTGGTCGGCCTCTACGCCGGTGTCCAGGACGGCGACGGTGATGCCCTTGCCCTTGGTGGTCTGCCAGGCCTCCTGGGTGTGCATGGCGTCCAGGGCCCATTCCTGAGCGCGTATGCCGTCGGCGTGCGCGACGGTGGAGGGCACCAGGACGAGGGAGGCGGCGAGGGCGACGCTCAGCAGACCGGCCCGACGGGTCATGGCGCTCATGAGGACTCCTCCGAAGTCTTCGAGGGCTTCGACGAGGTGTCCGAGGTCCCCGAGGGGGAGTCGACGGTCTTGCGCAGGCTGCGCTCGACGCGGTCGGCGAGGCCCTGCGCCTCGTTGCCGAGACCCGCCTGGGCGGGGGCCGTGGTGCCACCGGAGGTGACGGCTTCGTCGGCGGGCTCCGGTACGTCGACCTTGCGGCCGTCCGCCCAGCCGGAGACGGCGTAGACGACGACGGGGGCGTCGGTGAGGACGGAGACGGTCCACGAGGCACGCTGTTTGTCGCCGAAGGCGGCGGCGAGGGTTCCCTTGGCCGCGTACGGGCGGGGCATGAGGTCGGTCCGGTTGCCGAGGTTCTCGTTCTTGAACCGGGTGGACAGGGCGGTCATCGCGGTGATGTCGGCCTTGGTGAAGAGGATGCCGACGGTGGTGACGTAGCTCTGGGTGGCGTCGGTGTAGGTGGCGCGCAGGAGCCGCTGGCAGCCGACGGGGGCGAGGACGTCGCGCAGCAGCGGGTCGAAGGCGCCCGTGCAGCCGGTGTCCGGGGCCACGGCGATCCGGGTCCAGGTGCGGTCGGCGCCGCCGGGACCCGCGCCCTGTCCCGTCACGGTGGGCGGGAACAGCTGGTCGACGGGCACGCTGTGCCACAGCTGTCCGGCAGCGGCGAAGGTACTGGCCTTGCCGTCGACCCCGTCGTCCCCGGTGAGCCAACTCCCGGTCACCGCACCGCCGATGAGCCCGAGACCGAGCACGACACAGGCGGCGACGGCGGCGGTACGGGTGCGTATCCGCGCCCCCAACGGCCGCGCCCGCACCCGCTCGTCGTACCCCTCGGGCTCCCCGAACGACACAACTGGCCGCCCACCGCCGGGATTCACGGGCGCGCTCCACGAAAAGGCGGGATCGGGGGCCGAGTTGGCCCCGGGGTGCGTCGGGGTTCCGGGAGTGGAGGGGGACCAGGCACGGGTGTCGTCACCGATGTCGTCGACGACCGAGCCGAGGCCCGATACGGCGTGCTCGGCGGGTTCGGCCTCGGAGGCACGAGTCCCGGAGGGATAGGGCGCACCGGCACCGGACGGCGACCACACACCCCGACTGGGCGCACCGCCTGTCGGATCCCCGAACGATTCACCTCGCCAGGGGTCGGTCGGCCGAAGCCGAGTGGTGCTGGTGCTGGTGCTGTCCGAGGGGGGTTCGGGGTCGGAGGTGGACCGTTCGCGATCGGGCGCCGGGTGTGCGGGCTCGGTTGCGGGGCGGGGCGGGGTGGCGGCGGAGGTAGGAGGTGTTGCCGGGCGGGTGGGGGTCTGACGGGGGCGGTCGGGCGACTGGCTCGGGGGCTCGGTCGCGGGGCGGGGAGGCGTCGCCGAGCCAGGAGGCGTCGCCGGCCGGGGAGAGCTCTGACGCAGCCGGTCGGATGCCTGGCCCTGGGCCTCACCTGCGGGACGCGGCGGGGTGACGGAGCCGGCAGTCGTCCCCGGACGGGTGGGGACGTAACGCTGCCCATCGGACGACGACCGACGCGGGGCCTCACCCTCAGGGCGCCGCGAGTCGGATGCCCGGCGCGCGTCCTCGCCTGCGGGACGCGGCGGAGTGGCCGAGCCCGCAGTCGTCCCCGGACGGGTAGGAACGTAACGCTGCCCATCGGACGACGACCGACGCGGACCCTCACCCTCAGGGCGCGGAGGCACAGCCGGGCCCGCAGAGGTCGCCGGGCGAGGAGAGTCCTGGCGCATCCAGTCGGACGACTGGCTCGGGCCCTCGCCCTCGGGACGGGGCGGGACAGCGGAGCCGGCAGGTCTCGCCGGGTGGGCGGAGTCCTGACGCCGTTGGTCGGATGCCTCGCGCCGGGGCTCGGCCGCAGGGCGCCGCGGGTCACCGGAACGGGACGGGGTGTCCGCGCCGCCGGATGCGGTCGGGCGGAAGGGGGCGGCCGTCTCCGGCTTGGTCTCCCGCTGCGCTTCGCCCCCACCCTGTGCCGCCGTGGGGCGGTGGGGCGGCCGGGGTGGCACGGCACCCGGTGCTTCGGGGTTCGCGCGACGCGGGTCGCCACCGGGCGCGGGCGGTGTGTCCGGGAAGCGTGCCGAGGCCGGCGGAGGCGGTGGACTCACGGGGTCGGCGGCACGGGGTGAGAAGGGCCGCAGGCCGGGGAAGCGCGGCCGGTTGCCGGAGGGGACGGAGGCGGAACCGGAACCAAACCCGTTGCGGGCGTCGGAGCCGTCGTTCCGGGTCGCGGTACGAGGGTCGGAGCCGTTGCTCGAAGATTCGGTCCGAGCGTCAGGGGCGTTGCCCGAAAACGCCGTGCCCGCATCAGGGCCGTTGCCCGGCGGCACGGTACGCCCGTCGGGACCGTTGCCCCAGGACGTCACGGTACGGGCGTCGGTCCCCTTGGGCTGCGGTGCCGTGCGTCTCCCGTCCCCGCCGTCCCACCACGACTCACCGGGTCGGCCGTCGCCGCCCCACGATGCGGAACCGAAGCCGTCGCTCCCGCTCGCTGCCGAGCGCGGCGGCACGTCAGAACCCGTTGCGGACGGTGCGCGCCCGGTTCCCGGAACTCCGGCGGACCCCCAGGCGGCCCCCGAAACGGGGCGCCCGTCCACGGCACCACCGTTCGTCGGCGCACCCGAACTACCCGGCGTACCAGGCCTGTTCGGCGCAGCCGGCCGGCTCGCGGCACCCTGCGCACCCGGCCCGTCCGAAACCGGACCGGACCCCGAAGCAGACGCCGACGGGGACCCCGAACCGGGCCCCGATGCCGAACCCGAACTACCCGAACTGCCCGTCGAGCCGGAATGCGGTTGGTCCAAGTCCTCGCCTGTTACGTCGTCCGACGACGGCCCGGCCGCCGAGTTCGTCGGGTTCGTGGGGTGTGGCGGTACGGGGGCGCGCCGCGCTTCCGTGCTCATGCACCCCCCGTTTCCTCGTACCCGGGCCACCGTTTGTCCGTATGCGGGCCGGTGTTCTCCTGCCCCTGCTCGTATACGGACCGACGTCCGCCCCGCCCTCACCTGGCACGCACACAAATACAAAGTCGTCCCGGGCACGCATACCCGCAGCGGCGGACCGCCATCCCGGGCGCGGTCGAACGACCGGCGGCGTTTCCTCCGTGCGTGCGCGTCACTCTACGGGTTGCCCCCGCTCGAACGGGAACCAGTCCACGCCCCCGGGGCATCTGCCCGGAACGTCCCCCTACCCTGCGGTAATCCTGTCTGGCAGGCTGCGTTCATGACTGCGCGCGCCGCCGACCGGGCCCGTTACGACCGGGCCACCGCCCACCTCGACGCCCCCGTCGCGATCGTCGACCTGGATGCCTTCGATGCCAACGCGGACGACCTCGTCCGCCGGGCCGGCGGCAAGCCGGTCCGCGTCGCGAGCAAGTCCGTCCGCTGTCGAACCCTGCTCGAACGGGTGCTGGCCAGGGACGGCTTCGCGGGCCTGATGTCCTTCACCCTGGCCGAGTCCCTCTGGCTCGCCCGCTCCGGCTTCGACGACGTCCTCCTCGCCTACCCCTCCGCCGACCACGCCGCCTTCGGCGAACTGGCCAACGACCCCAAGCTCGCCTCCGCCGTCACCGTGATGATCGACGACCCGGCACAGCTCAAGCTCATCGACGACTCACGCGACGGCGGCACCGAAGTCGTGCGCGTCTGCCTGGAGTTGGACACCTCGCTGCGGATGCTCGGCGGCCGGGTCCGCGTCGGCGCGCTCCGCTCACCCCTCCGCTCCCCCGCCCAACTCGCCGACATCGCACGGACGGTGTCCCGCCGCCCCGGCTTCAAGGTCGTCGGGATCATGGCCTACGAGGGCCACATCGCCGGCGTCGGTGACTCCGTCGCGGGGCGGCCCTTCCGCTCCCGCGCCATCCGGCTGATGCAGGCCACCGCCAAGCGCGAACTCGCCGAGCGGCGCGCGGAAGTGGTGCGGGCGGTGCGGGCCGTGGTGCCCGACCTGGAGTTCGTCAACGGCGGCGGCACCGGCAGTGTCCAGTACACCGCCGCCGAGGACTCGGTGACCGAGATCGCGGCCGGTTCCGGTCTGTACGTGCCGCGCCTCTTCGACAACTACACGTCGTTCACCGGCCGTCCGGCCGCGCTCTTCGCCCAGCCCGTCGTACGGCGCCCGGGCGTCGGCGTCGTCACCGTCCTCGGCGGCGGCTACCCCGCCTCCGGCGCCGCAGGCCCCGACCGGCTCCCGGTGCCGTACCTGCCGGAGGGTCTGCGCTACGACCCCCAGGAGGGCCCCGGCGAGGTGCAGACGCCGCTGCTCGGCTCCCCCGCCGACGACCTGCTCATCGGCGACAAGGTGTGGTTCCGGCACGCCAAGGCGGGTGAACTGTGCGAGCGGTTCGACGTGTTGCACCTGATCGAGGGCGACACGGTGACGGCGACCGTCCCGACCTATCGCGGCGAGGGCCACACCTTCCTGTAGCCCCAGCAGCCGTCAACTGTCAGTAGACCGCGTCCTGTTGGTCGGGCACCGGCGAACCGTCCTCCCGCAGAAGGGGGTTGTGGGTGCCGTCCGGCGCCGTGTAGGCCGTCGTCGAGCACGGGTAGGGGTCGGGTCTGCGCGGCAGCGGGTCGATGAACATCGGCGTGACCAGCCAGTGCCCGTCCTCGTCGTCGTACGCCCGGCACATCAGCTCGGCCTTGTTCCGGTTGACGACGAGGTGGGCGCCGGTGGCGTCGCCGACGAACGTCACGTCGGTGTCGGCGTCGCCGCCCGCGATCACCGGACGGTGCCGCCAACTCGCCCGCCTCCAGGCTTCGTTGCCCTGGATTCCGTAGATCTCCTGGTTGATCCAGCAGCGTTTGCCGTCGATGTACGGGATCGCCTCGCCGCGGGTCGCCGGGATGTCGCCGCAGCCGGTGTTCCACGGGGTGATGCGGCCGTGCCGGTCGAGGAGCGAGCGGATCGCGATGGTGTGGGGTCCGTCGATGCCCACGCCCTGGGACCAGACCTCCGTGATCGGTTCGGCGCCGGCCGAGACGATGTAGACGTCGAATCCGGCCCGTTGGAGGGTGTGGATCAGGTCGCGCTGCTGGTCGTAGTAGCGGATGAAGGCCGGGACCCTGTGGGTGCCCAGGAGTTGGGTCGCGCCGATGGGGGCCATCAGGGCTTCGCGGCGGGCTGCCCGGGCGTAGGACGCCAGTTCGGCGGGGGTGCGGCCCGTGAAGAGCTGGGGTACCCACGCGTACTGCGGGACCGTACGGCGGTGGTTCCAGGTGCCGGCGAAGGCCGGGGCGCCGCTCGTCGTCGTGCCGGTCTCGCGGATCTCGGCGATCTCGTCCGTGCAGCGGGAGTTCGCGGCGGTCGGGAGGGGGATGCCCGCCGGTACGGACGTGCCGCAGGCCTTCGTCAGAGTCCTGTCGGCCGTCGGCGTCAGCCACTCGCTCGTGTCGGTCCAGTGGGCCGGTCGGAGGAGCTTGTCGTGTTTCAGGGCCCAGGCGAGGGTGGCGTCGGTGACGTCGTTCTTGGTGACCGTGTTGTCCCAGTCGAAGACGGCCACCGGGTGGTCGCCGCCCATCCGTGAGCAGATCACCCGCTGGAGGCGGGCACGGTCGTCGCCGTACCAACTGGCGGACAGACGCGGGCAGTTCGGGTGAGTCGTCGGCACGGGGGCGGTGGGCGCGGCCGCCAAGGCGGCGGCCGCGCCCAGGGTCCACGCGAGAAGGTGTCGCATACGCGTGGACCGTACCGGTTTGATGAGTTTTTACGGCTTATTTCCTACAGGGGTGTGACGTACGCGCCCGAGATGCCGCCGTCCACCAGGAAGTCGGCGGCGTTGACGAAGGACGAGTCGTCGCTGGCCAGGAACGCGACGGCCGCGGCGATCTCGGTCGCCTCGGCGAAGCGGCCGACCGGGATGTGGACCAGGCGGCGCGCGGCGCGCTCGGGGTCCTTGGCGAACAGCTCCTGGAGGAGCGGGGTGTTCACCGGGCCCGGGCAGAGGGCGTTGACGCGGATGCCCTCGCGGGCGAACTGCACGCCCAGTTCACGGGACATGGCCAGCACACCGCCCTTGGACGCGGTGTAGGAGATCTGGGACGTGGCCGCGCCCATCCTCGCCACGAAGGACGCCGTGTTGATGATGGAGCCCTTGCCCTGACGGCGCATGTACGGGATGGCGGCCTTGCAGCACAGGTACACGGAGGTGAGGTTGACGTCCTGGACGCGCTTCCAGGCCTCCAGGCCCGTGTCGAGGATGGAGTCGTCGTCGGGCGGCGAGATGCCCGCGTTGTTGAAGGCGATGTCGACGCTGCCGTAGGTGTCGAAGGCCGCCTTGAACAGCGCCTCGACCTGCTCGGGGTCGGTGACGTCGACCTTCACGAACAGCCCGCCGACCTCGTCGGCCGCCGCCTTGCCATGGGTCTCGTCGATGTCGCCGCAGACGACGTGCGCGCCCTCGGAGGCGAGCCGGCGCGCGGTGGCGAGACCGATGCCGCTGCCGGCTCCGGTGATGACGGCGGTACGGCCGACGAGACGCCGGCAAACAATCTCTGAGGTCACTGTGCGGGGCCCTCCGTGCTGATGAAGACGTTCTTGGTTTCGGTGAAGGCGGTGAGCGCGTCCGGGCCCAGTTCGCGGCCGATCCCCGACTGCTTGAAGCCGCCGAAAGGGGTCCAATAGCGGACGCTGGAATGGGAGTTGACGGACAGGTTGCCGGCCCGGACGGCCCCCGAGACGCGCAGGGCGCGGCCGACGTCACGGGTCCAGATGGAGCCGGAGAGGCCGTAGTCGGTGGCGTTGGCCAGGCGGATCGCGTCCGCCTCGTCCTCGAAGGGGAGCACTACGGCGACGGGGCCGAAGACCTCCTCGACGGCCACGCGTGCGTGCGGGTCGACGCCGGTCACCACCGTCGGCGGGAACCAGAAGCCGGGGCCTTCGGGAGCCTTGCCCCGGATGCCGTCGAGGTCGTCCGTGACGTACGAACGGACGCGCTCCAGCTGGACCTTGGAGATCAGCGGGCCCATGTCCGTCGTCTCGTCGGCGGGGTCGCCGACCGTCACCCCCTCGATCGCGGGGGTCAGGAGTTCCAGGAAGCGGTCGTAGGCGCTGCGCTGGACGAGGATGCGGGTGCGGGCGCAGCAGTCCTGGCCGGAGTTGTCGAGGAAGGACATGGGGGCCGCGGCTGCGGCGGCCTCGATGTCCGCGTCGGCGAAGACGATGTTGGGGCTCTTGCCGCCGAGTTCGAGGGTGACGCGCTTGAGGAGCGCCGACCCCTTCGCCAACACCTGTTTGCCTACGGCCGTTGACCCCGTGAACACGATCTTCGCGACGCCGGGGTGCTCGACGAGCGCGGTGCCCGCGACCGGGCCGTGCCCGGGCAGCACCTGGAAGAGGCCCTCGGGAAGACCTGCCTCCAGGGCGAGTTCGGCCAGCCGGAGCGCGGTCAGCGGGGTCGTCTCGGCCGGCTTGAGGATGACCGCGTTGCCCGCCGCGAGTGCCGGTGCGGTGCCCCAGGCGGCGATCGGCATGGGGAAGTTCCAGGGCGCGATCACGCCCACCACGCCCAGCGGTTCGAGGATCGTGATGTCGAGACCGCCCGCGACGGGGATCTGCCGGCCCGTCAGCCGCTCCACTCCCCCGGCCGCGTAGTCGAGCAGATCACGGACGTTCCCGGCCTCCCAGCGGGCGTTGCCGACCGTGTGCCCGGCCTCGCGCACCTCCAACTGGGCCAGTTCTTCGAGGTATTGATCGACCGTGGCCGCGAAGCGGCGCAGCAGGCGGGCCCGGTCGGCGGGCGGGAGCGCGGCCCACTTCGCCTGGGCCCGCGCGGCGCGTACGACGGCGGCGTCCACGTCGGCCGCGGTGGCGGCCGGGACGGTGGCGACGACCTCCTCGGTGGCGGGGTTGAGCACCTGGAGTTCAAGCTGGTTGGACAACGAAGGACCTCTCACAGACGTTCGAAGGAGCGACGCAGCTCCCAGTCGGTGACGGCGGCGTCGAAGGCTTCCAGTTCGACGCGCGCCATGTTGCGGTAGTGCGCGACGACCTCGTCGCCGAAGGCGGCCTTGGCGATCGGGCTGTTCTCCCACAGCTCGGCGGCCTCGCGGAGGTTGGTGGGAACGTGCGCGTAGTCGCCGCTGTAGGCGTTGCCCGCGCAGGCCTCCGGCAGCTCCAGCTTGTGCTCGATGCCGTAGAGCCCGGCCGCGACGAGCCCTGCCACCGCCAGATGCGGATTGACATCCCCACCGGGCAGCCGGTTCTCGAAGCGCATCGAGCGTCCGTGGCCGACGACCCGCAGCGCGCAGGTGCGGTTGTCGTACCCCCAGGCGACGGCGGTCGGCGCGAACGAACCGGGCTGGAACCGCTTGTACGAGTTGATGTTCGGGGCATAGAGCAGCGAGAAGTCGCGGAGCGCGGCGAGCTGCCCGGCGAGGAAGTACCGCATGACCTCGGACATGCCACCGGGGTCGTCGGCGGACCCCGCCATGGCGTTGCCGCCCTCGCCGTCGCCGAGCGAGAGGTGGATGTGACAGGAGTTGCCCTCGCGTTCGTTGTACTTCGCCATGAAGGTCAGCGAGACGCCTTCCTGCGAGGCGATCTCCTTGGCGCCGGTCTTGTAGACGGCGTGCTGATCGCAGGTGACGAGGGCGTCGTCGTAGCGGAAGGCGATCTCGTGCTGGCCGGGATTGCACTCGCCCTTGGCGGACTCGACGGTCAGGCCCGCAGCGGCCATTTCGTTGCGGATGCGGCGCAGCAGCGGCTCGATGCGCCCGGTGCCGAGCACCGAATAGTCGATGTTGTACTGGTTGGCCGGCGTGAGCCCTCTGTAGTTGGCGTCCCAGGCCTGTTCGTACGTGTCCTTGAACACGATGAACTCCAGCTCCGTACCGACCTGCGCGGTGAAACCGTGCTCGGCAAGGCGCTCCAGCTGGCGGCGCAGGATCTGGCGGGGTGCGGCGACCACCGGCGATCCGTCGTTCCAGGCGAGGTCGGCGATCAGCATGGCGGTGCCGGCGTTCCAGGGCACACGGCGGAGGGTGGACAGGTCCGGGTGCATGGCGAAGTCGCCGTAACCGCGCTCCCAGGAGGACATGGCGTAGCCGTCGACCGTGTTCATCTCGGTGTCGACGGCGAGAAGGTAGTTGCAGCCCTCGGTGCCGTGCCGGAGCACGTCGTCCAGGAAGAAGGGGGCGGCGAACCGCTTGCCCTGGAGCCGCCCTTGCATGTCGGGGAAGGCCAGGACGACAGTGTCGATCTCACCACTGGCAACGAGGCGTTGGAGTTCCTCGACGCTCAGTGGGGGTGTGCGGTCTGCCACGGGAAAGCCTCCTTCGGCTTCTACGGTCAGCCGGAAGCCATAAGGTATTGCGGAGAACCATTGCTTGGGAAGGGGGTGCCGCCATATGTCGCTGGATGCGGAGAACGGGCTTGAGGACCGGTTGACCCCGGTACTGCGGCCGGTGCGGGCGGGCAACGGCTTCGAAGAGGCGCTGGAACAGATTCTGCAGGTCGTGCGGCTGGGTCTGGTGCCGGGGGGGGAACGGTTGCCGGCCGAGCGGGAGCTGGCCGAGCGGCTCGGGATCAGTCGGGTCACGCTGCGCGAGGTTCTGAAGGTACTGCAGGACCAGGGTCTGGTGGAGTCGCGGCGCGGACGCTACGGCGGGACGTTCGTCCTGCCGAAGTCGGACGCCGGCGGCGAGGACGAGCTGCGGCGCCGGATCAGCGTCGTCGACATCGAGGACGTGCTGCGCTTCCGCGAGGTGCTGGAGGTCGGCGCGACCGGCCTGTGCGCGACGCACGGCCTGACCGCCGAACAGGCGGGCCGCCTGCGCGACGCCCTCGCCCGCACGCACGACGCCCCGCTCGCCGACTACCGCCGCCTGGACACGCTCCTCCACCTCACCCTGGCCGAGCTGTGCGGTTCACCGACCCTGACCGCGCAGTACGCGGCGGTACGGGCCACGGTGAACGACCTCCTCGACTGCATCCCCCTCCTCGTCCGCAACCTGGAGCACTCGCAGCGGCAGCACATCGCGCTGGTGGAGGCGGTGCTGGACGGGGACGCGGACGGGGCGCGGGAGATGATGCGGGAGCACTGCGCGGGGACGGCGGCGCTGCTGCGGGGGTTCCTGACGTAGCCCTGCGGGGCGGGGGCGGGGGCGGGGCGCAGGTGGACCTTGCCCTTCGGGGTCACCCTCGGCGAAAGTAGCCCCTGCAAAGGTACGGATGCAATCCATTGCTCCGGGCCCTTCGGTTGCTTCAGGTGGGAGGACGCATGGCGGGCAGGCCGCTGATCGGCATCAGTACATACCTGGAGGCCGAAGCGCATTGGGGCACATGGCAGTTGGAGGCGGCGCTGCTGCCCGCCGGCTACCCACGGCTCGTCCAGCGCGCGGGCGGCCTCGCCGCGATGCTGCCGCCGGACTCCCCCGAGCACGCCGCGGCCACCGTCGCCCGCCTCGACGGCCTGGTGATCGCCGGCGGCCCCGACGTCGAACCGGTCCGCTACGGCGCGGAGCGCGACCCCCGCACCGGCCCGCCCGCTCTCGCCCGCGACGCCTGGGAACTCGCCCTGATCGAGGCCGCGTTGACAGCCGGCGTGCCGCTCCTGGGCATCTGCCGGGGAATGCAGCTCCTGAACGTCGCCCTCGGCGGCACCCTCGCCCAGCACATCGACGGTCACGCGGAGACCCCGGGCGTCTTCGGCCACCACAAGGTCAAGCCGGTACCGGGAACGTTGTACGCGTCCGCTGTACCCGAGGAGACCTCGGTACCCACCTTCCACCACCAGGCCGCGGACCGCCTGGGCACAGGCCTCACGATATCGGCCTGGGCCGAGGACGGCACCCCAGAGGCGATCGAACTCCCCTCCGCAGACTGGGTGTTGGGGGTGCAGTGGCATCCGGAGATGGGCGAGGATCTGCGGGTGATGCGGGCGTTGGTGGAGGCGGCGACGGCGGCTGGGGCGCGCATCTCTTGACCCACCGAGTCGGGTGGTGGGTGGGCATAGGTCGGGGGGCTGGGGGCGGAGCCCCCAGGGCGGGGCGCTAACCCCGGGTCAGGGACAGCAACTCCCTTGCCGGTCCCGTAGGTCGATGCCCCGTAGGCCATACCGCCCTCAAGTCCCGGGCCAGGGACACCCCTTCCACCGGGATGCGGACCAGCCTCCGCATCGACAGTTCCTCGCCCACCGCCAGTTCGCTCAGGACAGCCGGCCCCGCTCCGCTCACCGCCGACGCCTTGACCGCCGTAGTGGAGGACAACTCGATGAGGGGGCGGGCCAGGCCGCCCAGGGCTGCGTCCAGTACTTGCCTCGTGCCTGAGCCCTTCTCACGGAGGATCAGCGGTGTGGACGCCAACTCCTCTGCCGGGACCGGGCGTCGGCGGCGGGCCCAGGGGTGGGTCGGGGCCGTGACGACGATCAGGTGGTCGTGGGCGATCACCGTCGAGTCGAGGCCGGGCGGGACCGACAGGCCCTCCACGAAGCCCAGGTCCGCCTCGTCGGACAGCAGCTGTTCCGCGACCGTCGTCGAGTTGCCGGCCAGCAACGAGACGGCTGTGTCGGGGCGTTGGGAGCGGAGGGCCAGCAGCCAACCCGGGAGCAGGTACTCGGCGATGGTCATCGACGCTGCGACGCGGAGCCGGGAGTCGCGGCGATGCCGTAGCGCCTGGGCACCGGCGTCGAAGGCCGCGGCCGCCTCGACGACCCGGCGGGCCCAGTCGGTGACCAGGGCCCCGGAGTCCGTGAGGCGTGAGCCGCGTGGGGAGCGGTCGACCAGAGCGACGCCGAGTTGCCGTTCCATGGAGCGGATACGGCTGCTGGCGGCCGGCTGGGTGATGCCCAGTTCGCGGGCCGCGGCGCCGAGGCTGCCGAGCCGTGCCACCGCCAGGAGCAGCTCCAGCGCGCCCAGGTCCGGCACCCGGTGCGCTATGGACCCCTCCCGCTGCTCACCCGTCTCACCGTTGCTCATAAATCCAGTTTATGTCCCCATAGACAGATACTCCCTGGTCGCGTGTCTCAGCCCGCGAGACGGTGAAGGCATGGTCACCGCCGTTCGTCACCTCGGACCCAACTGGTACGCCTCCGTCATGGGCACCGCCATCGTCGCCACGGCCGGTGCCGGGCTCCCTGGCCACCTCCCGGGGCTGCGCACGGCCTGCACCGCCGTCTGGGCCCTCTCCCTCGCGATGCTCCTGGCCCTGCTCGCCGCCCGCACCCTGCACTGGACCCACCACCGCGACCAGGCCCGCGCCCACCTCCACGATCCCGCGATGGCCCCGTTCTACGGTTGCCTCGCGATGGCCCTGCTGGCGGTGGGCGGCGGTGCCCTGGTCGTCGGGCAGGACTGGATCGGGATGCGGGCGGCGGTCGTACTCGATGCCGTGCTGTTCGCGGCCGGTACGGCCGTCGGGCTCACGGCCGCCGTCGCCGTCCCGTACCTGATGGCCGTACGGCATCACGTGCACCCCGCGCAGGCGACCCCCGTGTGGCTGCTGCCCGTCGTCGCCCCCATGGTGTCCGCCGCCCTCGGACCGCTCTTGGTGCCCCACCTGCCGCCCGGACAGCCCCGGGAGACCCTGCTCCTCGCGTGCTTCGCGATGTTCGGACTGAGCCTGCTGGCAACCCTGTTGATGCTGCCGCTGGTCTTCGCCCGGCTCGTCGCCGGCGGACCGCTGCCCCTCGCGCTCACCCCGACGCTCTTCCTCGTACTGGGTCCGCTGGGTCAATCCATCACCGCCGTAGGCAAGTTCGCGGACTTCGCCCCGGGAGTCGTACCGGCCCCCGACGCCCAGGGCTTCAGCCTCCTCGCCGTTCTCTACGGCGTCCCCGTCATGGGCTTCGCCCTGCTCTGGTTCGGCCTCGCCACCGCGCACGTCGTCCGCGCCCGCCGCCGGGGCATGGGCTTTTCGATGACCTGGTGGGCGTTCACCTTCCCGGTCGGCACCTGCGTCACCGGCGCCGAGACCCTGTCCCGGCACACCGGCCTCGCCGTCTACGACGGGCTCGCGATCCTCCTCTACGGCGTGCTGGTCGCCGCCTGGGCCACCGCCACCTGGCACACGGCACGCGGGCTGGTCAGCGGTGAGCTGCTCGCAGGGCCGCGCCCAGCACCCGTGGCGCCTCGGCCAGTGACGGCCCGTACCAGGTGAGGTGCCTGCCGCTGACCAGCGCGCAGGGCAGGCCCGGGAAGGCCTCCGGGCCGTCGTCCGCCGTGAAGCGGTACGGCTCGTCCGGGAGGACCACCAGGTCGGGGGCGCTCGCCCGCAACTCCTCGACCGTGGCGCGCGGATAGCGCTCGGCGTGCGCCGCGTACGCGTTCTCCACGCCCAGCCGGGACAGCACATCGCCCGCGAAGGTGTCCCGGCCCAGCACCATCCAGGGGCGGCGCCAGACGGGGACGACGGCGGTCAATCGGCTTTCGGGGGCCGGGAGTTCAGCCCATGCCCGCTCGGCCACGTCCAGCCAGCGCGGTCGTAGCGACGCTCCGCACGCGTCGAGCACCCGGGCCAGTTCGCGGAACGCCTGCGGGACGTCACGCACTTCGGTGACCAGGACCCCAACACCCGCCTCCCGCAAGGCCGCCAGGTCCGGCGCGCGGTTCTCCTCCTCGTTGGCGATCACGAGGTCGGGGGCGAGGGCGAGGATCGGGTCGAGCTTCGGGTTCTTCGTGCCGCCGACGCGGGTGACGTCGAGGTCGGGCGGATGGCTGCACCAGTCGGTCGCACCGACCAGAACTCCCGGCGCCGACACGGCGATCGCCTCGGTCAGGGACGGTACGAGGGAGACGACGCGCATCAGCGCGGGCGGTCCTGGACCGCCTCGATGTGCTCGGCCACCGCGACCACGACCACCCGGGTGTCCGGCACGGTCGCGCGCCAGCGGTGCCGGACGCCTCCGGTGAGGTACATCGTGTCGCCGCGCACGAGGCGGTACGCACGGCCCTCCGCCTCGATCTCGACGGCGCCGTCCGCGACGTACATCAACTCGTCGTTGCGGTGCTGGAATTCGCGCCCGGCGTCGTGGTCGCCGGTGAACTCCGAGGCATGCAGCTGGTGGTGACCCCGCACAAGGGAACGCATCCGGGGTGCGGCCGACTCGGGTTCCTCGGCGCGGACGACGTCGACGCTGCACGCGGGGTCGGCGGCGGCGAGGAGTTCGACGGCCGTGGTGCGCAGGGCGTCGGCCACCTTCTCCAGGGAGCTTCGGCTGGGGCGGGCGCGGTCGTTCTCGACCTGGCTCAGGAAGGGCACCGACAGGCCGCTGCGTTCGGCCACGACGGCGAGGGTCAGCGAGAGCGCACGGCGTCGCCGCCGTACGGCCGCACCCACCCGAAGGGGCTGTTCTTTGTGGTCGCCCATCGCTCCGGCTCCCTCCTTCGCTCGTCGGTCCTGGTTGCTTCTGTCGCTACATCTGAAACTGCCTCTGATGAGTTCTCTGCACCCTACGCATGTTCGGCAAACCGTTTCATGCGCCTGTCACATCCACGTCACACAGCGTGCGATCGGACCTCACAGTTCTGGCCAGTGCGGGAGGGCCCACCGCCCCTCGATCCGCGCGAGAGTTCGTCCCTCCTCTTCAATGCGTACGCGGCCGCCTGTGTTCCCGCTCACATCGCAGGCCCGATTACGGGGTTTCGTAGCGCTATGTGGTTGGCCGGATTCTTTCCGTACCGGCGAGGGCCGTTCCCGGGGCGGCGGCTGCGGGGCCGTCAGGTCACCGGGGCCAACTGGTCGACGAGGCCCGGGTGTTGCTTGAGCCAGCTGCGGACGGCGGCCTGTTCCTCGCCCTTGCCCGACTTCTGGATCTGCGCCTCCAGACCGGTGAGCTGTCCCTCGGTCATCCGGAAGTCCCTCAGCCACTTGCCGACGTCGGGGTTGTCGGCGGCGAAACCCTTACGGGCCACGGTGTGCACGCCGTCGCCCTTGCCCCAGGCGTTCTTCGGGTCCTTGAGCTTCTTCAGCTTGTACTCGCTGTACGCCCAGTGCGGCGACCAGAGCGTGACGACGATCGGCTGCTTCTTGGCGTACGCGCGCTGCAGCTCGGCCAGCATCGCCGGGGTGGAGCCGTCGACGACGTCGTAGGAGCCCTGGAGGCCGTACTCCTTGAGGACCTTGGTCTTGAGGAGGCCCATCATTCCGGCGCTCGGTTCGATGCCGGTGATCCTGCCGCCGAACTCGGAGGCGTGGGTCTTGAGGTCGGCGAGGGTGTTGACGTCCTTCATGTACGACGGGACGGTCAGCTCCAGGGACGTGGAGCCGTACCAGCTGCCGAGGTCGTCGAGCTGCTTGCCGTACTTCTTCCAGTACTCGGCGTGCGTGGTGGGCAGCCAGGCGTCGGTCTGGAAGTCGATCTGGCCGGTGGCTACGCCGGTGTAGAGGGGGCCGGCGGCGTACTGGGTGGTGGTGACCTTGTAGCCGCGCTCCTCCAGGACTTCCTTCCAGAGGAAGGTGGAGGCGATGCCCTCGTCCCAGGGGATGTAGCCGATGGTGATGTTCTTGCCCTTGCCGACGTCCGTGGCGGAGTTCACCTTCGTGCCCGAGGAGGGGCCGAAGATGCCCATGCCGCCGGCCACCAGGGCGAGGACGACCACGCCGATCACGGCGAACGCGGGGCGGGGGCGGTAGTTCCAGGGCTTGGCACCGCCGGCCATGCGGGCCTTGGCTGCGGCCCTGCGGCCCAGCGGGGAGATCTGGGTGCCGAGCGCGCTGGTCATGCGGTCCAGGTAGATGGCGAGGACGACGATGCCGACGCCCGCCTCGAAGCCGAAGCCGATGTCGAGCTGGCCGATGGCCTCGTTGACGGCGCCGCCGAGTCCGCCGGTGCCGACCATGCCGGCGATGACGACCATCGACAGGCCCAGCATGATGACCTGGTTGACGCCCGCCATGATCGTCGGGAGCGCGAGGGGCAGTTGGACGCGCAGCAGGGTGTCGCGCGGTGAGGTGCCGAACGCCTCGGCCGCTTCCACGAGTTCGGCGTCCACCTGGCGGATGCCCAGCTCGGTCATGCGGACGCCGGGGGCGAGCGCGAAGATCAGAGTGGCGATCACGCCGGCGGAGGTGCCGAGGCCGAAGAAGAGGATCGCCGGGATCAGCAGCACCATCGACGGCATCGTCTGGAGCAGGTCGAGAGCGGGTCGTACGACCGCGCTGACCGTCCTGGAACGGGCCGCCCAGATGCCCAGCGGGATCGAGATCACCAAGGCGATGACGGTCGCGACGAGTACCAGGGCGAGTGTCGACATGGCCCGGTCCCACAGGTCGAGCGAGTCGATGAGCAGGAATCCGGCGAAGGCCAGGACACCCGCGACCAGTCCGCGCAGCCACCAGGCGATCACCGCCAGGATGCCCGCCAGGAGCAGGGGTTCGGGGGCGGCGAGGGCGGCGTTGATGCCGTCGTACATGCCCTCGACGACGGTCTTGATCGCGTCGAAGAGCCAGGACATGTGGGCGAGGAGCCAGTCGACACCGGAGTCGACCCAGTCGCCGAGCGGAAGCCTAGGCATGGGCGGCCACCTCCTCCGCGGATTCCCCGCCGAGGAACGCGACCAGGCGTTCCTGCGGTACGACTCCCACGACCTCGTCGGCCTCGTCGAGCACCGCGACCGGGTGGGTGAGGCGGGCGCTGAGGGCGCACAGGTCGGTGAAGGGGGTGTCCGGGGTGGCGGTCGCGCAGGCGCAGTCGGCCTCGTGGCCGTCGACGCCGGTGTCCATGACGGAGCTCGCGGTCAGTACCCGGGAGCGGTCGACGTCCTGGATGAAGGAGGCGACGTAGTCGTTGGCCGGGCGGAGCAGGATGTCCTCGGCGGTGCCGGTCTGGACGATGCGGCCGTCGCGCATGACGGCGATGCGGTCGCCGAGGCGCATGGCCTCGTTGAGGTCGTGGGTGATGAAGACGATGGTCTTCTTCAACGACTTCTGGAGTTCCAGGAGTTGGTCCTGCATGTCCCGGCGGATCAGCGGGTCGAGCGCGCTGAACGACTCGTCCATGAGGAGCAGGTCGGCGTCGGTGGCGAGAGCGCGGGCCAGGCCCACGCGCTGTTGCATGCCTCCGGACAGCTCGTCGGGCCAGGAGTCCTCCCAGCCGGCCAGGCCGCACAGGGCGAGCGCCTCGCCGGCGCGGCGCTCGCGCTCGGCGCGGGGTACGCCCTGCACTTCCAGGCCGTAGGCCGCATTCTCGCGGACGCTGCGGTGCGGGAAGAGCGCGAAGTGCTGGAAGACCATGCTGATCTTGCGGGCGCGGACGGCGCGGAGTTCGCGGTCGCTGAGCGCGGTCAGGTCCTGGCCGTCGTAGCGGACGCGGCCCGCGGTGGGTTCCAGGAGTCCGTTGAGCATGCGCAGGAGGGTGGACTTGCCGGAGCCGGACAGGCCCATGACGACGAAGATCTCGCCAGGGGCGACGGAGAAGGAGGCGTCGACGACGGCGGCGGTGATGCCGTCGGCGCGCAGTTCCTCCCGGTCGGTTCCCTGGCGGAGCCGCTCGACTGCCTGGTCCGGTCGTCTGCCGAACACCTTGTGCAGGTGTTCGGCTTCTAGCCTGGCTGACACGTGTACCTCTCGATGGGGGGCGGGACTGGCCGCGCCTGCCCTGGCCCGTCACCCGCAAACGCGAAGGTGCTTCAGGTCACTCGCGTCGTAGGATCGCTTCCCGAGTCCCTGGGGGGTGACCGTGGAACGACCGGACGACCGGCTGCCGTCGGCCTTTCGCTTCGGCACGGAGCTCGTCGCCTGGGTGGGCATGCCGTGGGCGCTGGCCCGTCATTCCTGGGTGCTGGCGGTGCTGTCACTCGTGGTGCTGATCGGGCTGCCGACCGTGTTCGCCACTCCCGGCGACAAGGAGCGGGCGGTCGTGCCGGTACCGGGGTGGGTCACGATCCTGCTGGTGCTGCTGCAGATCACCGGTGCCCTGGTGGCCGCCTGGTGGATCATGCCGCTGTGGGCCGCCGTACTGGTGTCCGTGCTGGCCGCCGTCACGCTGGTCACGGAGCGCCCGCGGTGGACCTGGCTGCTCTCGCTTTCGTCCCGCGCCGACACCTGACCGTCCGCGCGGTGCGGCATGATGCGTGACGTGACCGGACGACTGATGCTCCTCGACACCGCCTCGCTCTACTTCCGCGCCTACTTCGGCGTCCCGGAGTCCGTGAAGGCACCGGACGGGACGCCGGTGAACGCCGTGCGCGGGCTGCTCGAATTCATCGACCGGCTGGTCAAGGACCACCGTCCCGACCAGCTGGTGGCGTGCATGGACGCGGACTGGCGGCCGCAGTGGCGGGTCGACCTGATCCCCACCTACAAGGCGCACCGCGTCGCCGAGGTGCGCGAGAGCGGCCCGGACGCGGAGGAGGTGCCGGACACGCTCTCCCCGCAGGTGCCGATCATCGAGGCCGTCCTCGACGCGGTCGGCATCGCGCGCGTGGGTGTCGAGCCGTACGAGGCGGACGACGTGATCGGTACGTTCACGGCGCACGCCAAGGGCCCGGTGGACATCGTCACCGGCGACCGCGACCTGTACCAGCTCGTCGACGACGCCCGCGGGATCCGGGTGCTGTATCCGATCAAGGGCGTCGGCATGCTCCAGCTCACCGACGAGGCGCTGCTGCGCGAGAAGTATGGAGTCGACGGTAGGGGGTACGTGGATCTGGCGCTGCTGCGCGGCGACCCCAGCGACGGGCTGCCGGGGGTGCCGGGCATCGGCGAGAAGACGGCGGCGAAACTGCTCGCCGAGTTCGGTGACGTGCCCGGGATCATGGCGGCGATCGACGATCCGAAGTCCAAGCTGACACCCTCGCAGCGCAAGCGCCTCGACGAGGCGCGGCCGTACGTCGCGGTCGCGCCCAAGGTCGTACGGGTCGCGGACGACGTACCGCTGCCGGATGTCGACCCGACGCTGCCGCACGCGCCGCGTGATCCGGAGCTGGTGGGCGCACTGGCGGAGCGCTGGGGGCTGGGCGGATCATTGCAACGACTGCTCACCACGCTGGGCGCGTAAGCATTGTTCTTGACCCTTGCTTTCTTGCCTTTCACAGAGAATGTAGTGCTAACTTAGGTAAGCCTAAGCATGGGAATCTGGGAGGCCGTCATGGCAGAACGTCCGGCACGGAAGCCGCGAAAGCCCCACTCCGCGCAGGTCGTCCGCACCGAACGCCTGACTCCCCATATGCAGCGGGTGGTGCTCGGTGGCGAGGGTCTGGCCGAGTTCTCGGCGGACACCTGCACCGACCATTACGTGAAGCTGCTGTTCCCGGCCGGGGGTGCGACCTACCCCGAGCCCTTCGACGTGGAGCGCATCCGGGCGGAGTTCCCGCGCGAGCAGTGGCCGGTGACCCGGACCTACACCGTGCGCGCCTGGGACCCCGAGCACCTCGAGATGACCCTGGACTTCGTCATCCACGGCGACGAGGGCCTCGCCGGGCCGTGGGCCACCCGCGTCCAGCCGGGCGAGACCGTCCACTTCATGGGCCCCGGCGGCGCCTACGCCCCCGACGCGGGCGCCGACTGGCATCTGCTCGCCGGGGACGAGAGCGCGCTGCCCGCGATCGCCCGCGCCCTGGAGTCGCTGCCCGAGGGCGCCACGGCACACGCTTTCGTGGAGATCTCCGGGCCCGAGGAGGAGCAGAAGATCGACTCCGACATCGAGGTCGTCTGGCTGCACCGCGGAGACCGTCCCGTCGGCGAAACACTCGCCGCGGCCGTACGGGCACTGGAGTTCCCGGAGGGCCGGATGCACGCGTTCGTGCACGGCGAGGCGGCCTTCGTGAAAGACCTGCGCGCCCTGCTGCGGGTCGAGTTGGCGATTCCGCGCGAGGACCTGTCGATCTCCGGCTACTGGCGGCTGGGCCACAACGAGGACGGCTGGCAGGCGTCGAAGCGGGAGTGGAACGCGAAGATCGAGGCGGAGCAGGAGGGCGTCGCCGCGTAGGTGCGCCACGGAGGGTGCCGCTTTGGGTTGTTTGGCGTCTGCGGGTGCGTTGTGGCTGGTCGCGCCGTTCCCCGCGCCCCTTCGGGGCGCTTGTCTCGGGGCGCTTATACGGACCGCTGATACGACCTGAACGTACGGATCGACAGCCATACCGCTGCCACCGCCAGCCCCAGTAGCGCGCCACCCCGGCTCAGCACGTCGCCCCAGTCCGGGTGTTCGCTCATCGCCGAACGGCCCGCCACCATCGCCCAGTTGAGCGGGTTGAAGTCGGCGGTGTGCCGCATCCACGAGGGCATCTGGGACGGGGCCATGAAGGCGCTGGAGAGGAATGTCAGCGGCAGCAGCAGGAACGTGTTGATGCCGATGATGGATTCCCGCTCGCGCACCAGCATGCCGAGCGCGTTGGAGAGCGCCCCGAATATGGTGCCGAGCAGTACGGACGCCGCGACCAGGATCGCGATGCCGCCGATGCCGCCCGGGTAGTCGGCGCCGCCCAGCAGTCCGAGCAGCACGATGACCACCGACTGGAACGCGGTCACCAGGCCGTTGTTGACGACGTTGCCGTTCATCAGCGCGGCCCGGCTGACCGGGGTGGTCAGGAAGCGGTTGAGGGTGCCGCGCTGGATCTCCTCCAACGTGCCCATGCCCGCCCACATGTTGGAGCTGAGGGCGCTCATCGCGACCACACCGGGGACGAGGTAGTCCAGGTACGAGGTGGTGCCGAAGCCGCCGAGTTCGACGACCTTCTTGAAGAGGTTGCCGAACAGGAACAGCCAGATCACCGGCTGGATGAGCGTGATGACCGCGAAGGCGGGCTGCCGTACGAACACCATGAGTTGACGCTGCGTCATGTACCAGGTCTGCGATACGGCGGTGCTCATCGCGCACCTCCGGCGACGGCGACGGCGAGCTGCTCGGTGCCGTTCGAGTCGGCCTCGGAGTAACGGCGGCCCGCGTAACGGAGGTAGACGTCGTCGAGTGAGGGGCGGGCGACGGTCGCGGCGGCGACTCCGACGCCGACGCGCTCGAACGCCGCCAGCAGTAGGGGCATCGCGGCCGCTCCGTCGTCGGCGCGGGCACTGACCCGGCGCCCGTCGACCAGCACCTCGTGCACGCCCGGCAGTCCGACGAGGGTGCCCCGCAGGAGCGTACGACCGGCGTCGCCGACCGCTTCCCGCAGCTCCAAGTGGACGGCGTCGCCCCGGAGTTCACCCTTGAGGGAGTCGGGGGTGCCTTCCACGACGACCCGGCCGCGGTCGACGATCGCGATGCGCTCGGCGAGCCGGTCGGCCTCTTCGAGGTAGTGCGTGGTGAGCAGGATGGTCAGTCCCTCCTCCCCCGCCAGCCGACCGATCTCGTCCCACATCGCCGTGCGGGCCTCCGGATCGAGGCCGGTGGTCGGCTCGTCGAGGAACAGCACCTCGGGCCGGTGCACCAGGCCGAGCGCCACGTCCAGGCGGCGGCGCATTCCGCCGGAGTAGCCCTTCACCGGGCGCTTCGCGGCGTCGGTGAGGGTGAAGCGGTCGAGGAGTTCGTCCACCCGCTTCGCGAGGGCGGCGCCCTTCAAGCCGTAGAGCCTGCCCTGGAGTTGGAGGTTCTCGCGGCCGGTCGCCGTCGGGTCGGCGCCCGAGTTCTGGGCGACCACACCGATCGCGCGGCGGACCCGGTCCGGGTGGCGCAGGACGTCGTGGCCGGCGACGGTGGCCGTGCCCGAGTCGGGGCGGGCCAGGGTGGTGAGGATCTTGACGGTGGTGGACTTGCCGGCGCCGTTCGGGCCGAGGAGGCCGAAGACGGTGCCGGGTTCGACGGTGACGTCCATGCCGTTGAGGGCGGTGACATCGCCGGGATAGGTCTTGATCAGCTGACGCGCCTGGACCGCGGGCGCACGGGTACCACTCATGACGACTGCTCTCCCTGTGTGGGCGGATGTGTGCAAGGGCACGACTGATCCGTGTGAAGAGCGCCGGGCTATCCTGGGTGTGCCGCACCTCGATCGCCTGGCTCTGCCGCACGGCGGGTCAGTTCGGGGTTCGTGACCCCGGCGGGGCTGCTGCAACAGCCCGGTCGGGGTCAGTCCTGTTCATGCGAACTCCGGTGGCAGCTCCCCCGTTTCGTGGAAGTGGCGCCATCCGTCGACGCCGGCGAGCGAGCCCCTCTTGATCTCTTCGACGAGATCTCGGACCCACGCCGTCTGCGCCTGGACCATGTGCAACTGGTACTCGGTCTCGACCAGGAAGAGCCGGGGCACCGTCTCGTACAGCTTCTCCAGCGCCCCGCGCTGACTCGCCGCCTGCACCTCCAGGGTCCCCACCCGCTCCTCCAGGAGCGTCACCACCTCATCGGGCGGCAGGGCGCCGAGCAGGGACAGGGCGGTCTCGAAGATCGGGTACTCCTTGACCGGGCGGGCCAGCAGCTCGGACAGCCACTCGGTCATCTCCTCGCGGCCGGCCCCGGTCAGGCCGTAGACCGTGCGCTCGGGGCGGTTGCCCTTCCGCTCTATGTCGGCGACCTCGACGAAGCCGTGCTTCTCGAGGTTCTGCACGACCGTGTAGAGCGATCCGTAGTTGATCTTCGTGCTGGTGTCCTTGCCCTGGCGGCGCAGGGTCTGGGCGATCTCGTACGGATGCATGGGCTTCTGCCAGAGGGTGACGAGCACGGCGAGGGCCAGCGGATTGCTCAGCTTGCGACGCTTCCCGGCCATCGGGATCCCCACCTCCATCCGCGCCTCGCGTCCGAATATCCGTGACCGAACATATCGCGAGTTCGAGGCGGACGTCAATACACACGATGTATCGCGTTTCCAGTGCGATGGCAAGAGCGTGAGGACTTAGGCCCGCACCGGACACGGCGGCGTGACGCGGCCGAAACAGCCTCTCCCTAATTTCTGTCACCCGACAGGAATTCGCGCCGAAGGCAGGTGCCGCCGTGGCCACAACCACCCCCTCCGACGTTCGCCCCGATCCGCCCCACTCCCCCGACGACGGCTCCCTCGCGGAGTTCGGCTACCGCCAGGAGCTGCATCGCAGCCTCGGCCGGTACGCGTCGTTCGCGGCCGGGTTCTCCTTCATCTCCGTACTGACGACCGTCTTCCAGTTCTTCGCCTTCGGGTACGCGTTCGGCGGCCCGGTCTTCTTCTGGGCCTGGCCGATCGTGCTGGCCGGCCAGCTGCTGGTGGCCGCCTGCTTCGCCGAACTGGCCGCGCGCTACCCGATCTCGGGCGCGATCTACCAGTGGTCCTCGCGCCTCTCGAACGCGACCTTCGGCTGGTTCGCCGGCTGGATCATGGTGATCGGGCAGATCGTGGTGGTGGCCGCGGCGGCCCTGGCCCTCCAGATGGTGCTGCCGGCGATCTGGTCGGGCTTCCAGCTGGTGGGCACCGACCCCGCGCCCACCTCACCGGACGGCGCGGCCAACGCGGCGGTCCTGGGCGTGATCCTGCTCGTCCTGACGACCGTGGTGAACATCCTCGACAACCGCGTGATGTCGGTGATCAACCGGGTCGGAGTGACGGCGGAGATCATCGGCGCGATCCTGATCGTCGTGCTCCTGCTGACCCACTCGAAGCGCACCCCGACCATCACCTTCCACACGACCGGCAGCCTGGAGGGCGGACTGCTCGGCGCGCTGCTGGTCGGCTCGTTCACGGCGGCGTACGTGATGATCGGCTTCGACAGCGCGGGCGAGATGAGCGAGGAGACCCACAACCCGCGCCGCACCGCGCCCCGCACGATCCTCACCGCGCTCAGCGCCGCGGGCCTGCTAGGCGGCCTGATCATCCTCGGCGGCCTGCTCGCCGCCCCCAGCCTGACCGACGGGCACCTGGGCGTCGACGGCCTGAGCTACGTCCTGACGAGCAGGCTCGGCGACGGCGTCGGCAAGGCGTTGCTGGCCGACGTGGTGGTGGCGATCGCGGTGGCGACCCTGGCCATCCAGACGGCGGCCTGCCGCATGCTCTTCTCCATGGCCCGCGACGGCCAACTCCCCTTCTCCGGCCGCCTGTCCAAGGTCAACCCCCGCACGGGCATGCCCAGCGCCCCCGCCCTCGTCGTGGGCGTCCTGTCGGCAGTGCTGCTCCTCCTCAACTTCGCCTCCCCGGACGCGTTCCTCGCCATCGGCACCACCTGCATCGTGATGCTGTACCTGGCGTACGCGATGGTGACGGGCCCGCTGCTGATCCGCCGCGTGCGCGGCGAGTTCACCACCGACGGCACGGACGAGACGGGCGCGCGCCTCTTCTCCCTGGGGCGGTGGGGAGTGCCGGTCAACGCCCTGGCGCTTCTCTACGGCCTCGTCATGACGGTCAACCTGGCATGGCCGCGGGCCGCGGTGTACGACCCGGCGGGCGGGCACTGGTACTTCCAGTGGTTCACGGTGCTGTTCCTGGCGGCGACGGTTGCGTTCGGAGCTGTGTACCGGCTCATGCGCGCGCGCCGCGTGCGCTCCGCGACCGAACCTGCTCGATCCTTTGCTGATACTGCTCAACTACCGCCGAAATAGGCCTTGTTGTGGTCGGTTGACGGCGCATGGACAGCTCACTGGACGGAGCGCGAAGCCGCGCATCCGGCAAGCGGAGAGCCGTTCCATGCGCCGGGGTAGCTCCATGCGCCGGGGCAGAGCGCCCTTTTGGGGAGGCGGGGGCCGTCGCATGGTCCGGAGCAAGGGTCTTTCAGGGCGAATTGACGACATCACTCGATGTCGCACCCGGACCCGTTGGAGGTGGTGCCCGGATGCCCGCGACGGCCGGCAGCGCGACACCTCGCGACGGCGCCTTCCCTGAGTTCCGTCCGGCCTCGAACAGTTGACTAAATCCGCTGGCACAACGGAAGGTGGAGACGATCCGCGACCGCACCGCCCGGCGGTCGCGTCCAAGGCCACGGCTGACGGCACCACCGGCACGCGGTCGATGGGACCCGCTCGACCGGTTCAGCTCGCAGGCCTCATTCGTGCACGAATCAGCCACGCCGCAGTCACGGCGTAGGGAGCACAGCGCGCAGTTCGTGGACTTGGTCGGCTCCGTCACGTCACCCGGAGGGCAACGCCAAGGGCTCCCCCGCGAGTCTCCGATTCCGTGCTCCGCACAGCCGAAAGGCCTGACAACCGCTGCCCGTGTCAGGCCTTGCGTCCCGACAGGAGATCAGCACGATGAGCACATCCTCGCTCCGATCACATTACACATGGCAGGGGAACCCGTACGTCGAATTGCTGAATCGCGACGGCGACGACTGGACGTACGACATGGGGCTCCTGCCCGTCGCGGCCGACCCGGACGAGTGGGCGGCCATCGGGCTCGCCGACTGCACCGCGTGGTGCTATCCCGGCGCGGACAAGGATGAGCTGTTCCTCGCCTACCACCTTTACGCATGGATGTTCGCCCTGGACCTGCTGTTCCCGAGGACCTTCAAGGCCGAGCGCGATCTCCACGGAGCGCGGGCCCTGGTCGACCGGCTCTCTCTGTTCATGCCGCTGCACGGCACCTCCCACGCGATGCCGAAGCACCCCATCGAGAGGTCCCTTGCCGATTTATGGATACGGATGACGCCGACCCGGTCGACGGACTGGAAACGCAACATGCGGGACGCCGTGCTGGAATACGCCGACGGGCAGTGCTGGGAACTGGAATGCATGTGCACCGGGCGTATTCCTGATCCGGCCGAGTACCTTGGCCGCCGCCGCGGCTCGTTCGGCGGCCAGGTCGGGATCTGCCTTGCCGAGCACGTGGCCGGCGCGGAAGTGCCGGCGCGCGTGCGCCGCTCCCGCCCCTTCCGTGCGCTGACGGACGCCTGGATAGACCTTCAGACTCTCTACAACGACGTCCGCTCCTACCGTCGAGAGGTCGAGAAGGAGGACGAGATATGCAACTTCGTCCTCGTGTTCGCGAGGTTCCTGGACGTCTCCGTCGACGAGGCCGCAGCCGTGATAACCCGGCTGCGTACGGCCAGGCGGTCGGAGTACGAACACCTTGAGAACACTCAACTCCCGGACCTCTGTGAACAGTTGCGGCTGAACGGCAACGATCGTGAGCAACTGTCGGCCGTCGTCGAAGTGATGGGTTACCACCTCGCCGCCGTCGACGCCTGGACGACCACCGCCCCGCGGTATCAGGCGCCTGCCCCGGGAGACGCGCCATCCACAGTTCTTGGATCCTGAGAACCCGCACCGCCACGTACGCTTGATCGTGATGAGACGCCGTACCCCGCTCCCGCCCTCTCCCCTGCCCCAGCGCGACGGAGTGGATCCGGTGCGGGTGCGGCTGCCGGCCGGGAACGCGTGGGCGACCGTGCGGGATCATCTCGTGGCCCGGCTCGCGGCCGGGGCCGAGGTGATCGACACCATGCTCGAAGAGGGACGGATCGTGGACGTCACCGGGCACCCGGTGTCGCGGGACACGGCGTACGTGCCGGGGATGTTCGTGTGGTTCCACCGGGAACTGCCGGACGAGGAGCGCGTGCCGTTCCCGGTCGACGTCGTGTACCGGGACGAGCACGTGGTGGTGGCCGACAAGCCGCACTTCCTGGCCACCACCCCGCGCGGCAGCCACGTCGCCGAGACCGCCCTGGCGCGGCTGCGGCGGCAGCTGGGAATCCCGGCACTCGGCGCGGCCCACCGCCTCGACCGGCTGACGGCCGGGCTGGTGCTGTTCATCGTGCGACCGGAGGAGCGCGGCGCGTACCAGTCGCTGTTCCGCGACAGGCGGGTGGCGAAGGAGTACGAGGCGGTGGCCCCGTACGACCCGACGCTGACCCTGCCACGCACCGTGCGCAGCCGGATCGTCAAGGAGCGCGGGATCCTGGCGGCCCAGGAGGTCGAGGGCGAGACCAACGCGGTCAGTCGGGTCGAGCTGCTGGAGCACCGGCACGGGCGGGCCCGGTACCGGCTCACCCCGCGTACCGGGCAGACGCACCAACTGCGGGTGCACATGAGCGCCTTGGGGGTGCCCATCCTCGGCGATCCCCTCTATCCGGTGGTGACCGACCCCGTGCCGGCCGGTGATTTCCGGCGTCCGCTCCAACTGCTGGCGCGGGGCCTGGAGTTCACCGATCCGGTCACGGGGTACGAGCACCGGTTCGTCAGCCCGCGGGTGCTGCGGGCCTGGTCGTCGTACGAGGAATGGGCGGAGTGACCCCGCCGGCCGGTCGGCTCATTCGCCGTGCCACCAACGCAGGAAGCGGCGGAACAGGCCCGGCCGGCGGGCCGGTTGGGGCACCGGCGCCGGAGCGGGCACCGCGGCGGGCTCGTCGACCGGGACGGCGGGCGCCGGAACCGTGGGCCGGACCGGCGCGGAGCTGACCTCCCAGTCGTTCGGGCGCTGCCGCATCGACGGGTTGACGGCGGGCAGTTCCGTGACGTCCTGCTGGGCCTTCGGCGCGAACCTCACCGGCAGTTCCACCAGGTGCCGGTTCCCGATGGACGACCGCCAGCGCAGTTCGTGCTCCCCGCAGGCGAGCTGGATGTCCGGAACACGGGTCAGCAGTGCGTCGACGCCGACGTCGGCGATGGCGCGGCCGATGTCCTGGCCCGGGCATTCATGGGTGCCGCCGCCGAAGGCGAGGTGCGAGCGGTTGCCCATCATGTTGGCCTTGAGGTCGGGCCGCACCCGGGGGTCCACATTGCCCGGCGCGGGCGCGAACAGCAGTCCGTCGCCCTTGCGGATGCGCTGGCCGCCCAGCTCCGTCTCCTGCTTGGCGAAGTAGGCGAAGACGGTGCTGAACGGCGGCTCGTCCCACAGGGACTGCTCGACCGCCTCGGGCACGGTCATCTGGCCGCCGTTCAGCTGGGCCCGGAAGCCCGGTTCCGTGAGCACCATGCGCAGCACGTTGGCGAGGAGGTTGGCCGTGGTCTCGTAGGAGGCGAGGAGCACCACGCGCAGGTGTTCCCTGAGCTCCTCGTCGGTGAGCCCCGCCGGGTGGGTGACGAGATGACTCGTGAAGTCCTCCTGAGGCTGGGCCCGGCGACGGACGGCGAGCCGGTTGAGGACCTCCATGAGGTAGGCGTGGCTGGCGAGCGCGGTCTCGCTGCCCTTGAGACAGTCGCGGGCGGCATGCACCAACCGGTCGCCGTACTCCTCGGGCATGCCGAGGATCTCGCACATGACCGCCATCGGCAGATGCTCGGCGAACTGGGAGACCAGGTCGGCCCTGCCCCCCTCACAGAACTCGTTGACGAGGTGTTGGGTCGCACGGTAGATGTGCCGGCGGATGCCCCGGTGGTCGATGGTCGACATGGCGCCGGTGACCGCGTCGCGCAGCCGCCGGTGCTCGTCGCCCTCGGCGTGCGCGCAGATCGGCTGCCAGGCGAAGTGCGGCATCAGCGGGTGGTCGGGCTTGACCTCGCCCTCCAGCATGGGAGTCCACAGCCGGCTGTCCTTGCAGAACTGCGAAGGGCTGCTCACCATGTGCAGGTTCTCGCCGTGGCCGAGCACCACCCAGATCGGCACGTCCTGGTGCAGCAGCGCGGGGGCCACCGCACCGTGTTCGGCGCGGAGTTGCTCGTACACGGCTCCCAGGTCCTCGGCCTCGGGACCGTACAGCCGGCGCAGTCCGCCGGGGCCCGTGCCGTGTGCGGGGCAGCCGGGGGGCGGACCGGGCGAAAGGTCGTCCGTATCGGTCAGGGAGTGGGGTTCAGACGTCACGGTGTTCGCTCCGAAACTGAAGTGGATTCGGTGTCAGGGGAGTTGGGGCAAAGGGGTGGGGTCAGGTGAGTGAACCCGTCAGGGCGAGGGAGTGCAGAAAGCCCATCAGCGTCATCAGGACGTCCCGGCTGGAGGCCCGGCGGCGTGCGTCGCACTCCACGATGGGGATCTCCGGTGCCAGGTCGAGCGCCGCCCGCAGGTCCTCGATGGGGTAATGCGGGCCGTCCGGGAAGGAGTTGACGGCGATCACGAACGGCACGCCGCGCTCCTCCAGCCGTCCTATGACGTCGAAGCTGACTTCGAGGCGGCGGGTGTCGATCAGCACCACCGCGCCGAGCGCGCCCTCGAACAGCCCGTTCCACAGGAACCAGAAGCGTTCCTGGCCGGGGGTGCCGAAGAGGTACAGCACCAGTTGGTCGGTGATGCTGATGCGGCCGAAGTCCATCGCGACGGTGGTGGCCGTCTTGCTCTCCGAGCCGTAGTTGTCGTCGACGCCGACGCCGGCCTGCGTCATGGTCTCCTCGGTGGTCAGCGGCCTGATCTCGCTGACCGAACCGACCATGGTCGTCTTGCCGACCCCGAAGCCGCCGACGATCACGATCTTCACCGCGGCCTGGGCCGTGTGCGGGAGATGGTCCTCGGTCCGTGGACCCGTGATGGTGTCAGAGCTTTTGAAGTCCATGCATCACCGCTTCGAGGAGGGAACGGTCGGGGAGCGCCTGGCGGACGATCGGGGCGCGCGCCTGCACCAGTTCGGCCGTCAGCAGCTCGGTGAGCAGGACGGTCACCACGCTGTACGGCAGGTTGAGATAGGCCGACAGCTCGGCCACGGACAGGGGGGCGATACAGAGCCCGAGCAGGGTCGCCTGCTCCGGAGTGGCCGACTGCGGCGCGTCGGAACGCGCCACGATCAGCGTGACCAGGTCGAGTTCGGCCCGGTCACCGTCCTCGGCCGCGCCGGTGAGCACGTACAGCCGCTCCGGGATCTTTCCTTCGCCCTGTTTCTTCGGGGGTTCGGGCGGCGGTTCTTCCTTGGGATGTCGCCGTCGGCGTTGCGGAGGAGTCATACGGTCTGCCCGTTGCGCCTCGGCGGGCTGGTGAGGTGGGCGCCGATTCTGACGACGAGGTCGCGCATGCGGTTGCTCATCAGGCCGGGTTCGGCGACCACGTCGGACAGGACGGCCAGATAGGCGTTGGCGCCCGCGGCCATCAGATAGAAGTAGCCGCCGTTGATCTCGATGATGACCATCTTCATCCGGCCGTCGCTGCCCGGGATCTCGGAGGCGACGGCGCCCGCCAGGCTCTGCAGTCCGGCGCACGCCGCGGCGACGCGGTCGGCGGCGTCCGGATCGCCGCCGTAGCGGGCGATGCGCAGTCCGTCGGCGGACAGGACCACGATCTGCTGGATGCCGGGCACGCCGTCGGCGAGATCCTTGAGCATCCAGTCGAAGTTGGCTCGCTGCTGGATCACTTGAGGTCCCCCTCGTCGTCGGCCTCGACACGGGCCGGCTCGGTCTTCTGGGTGAAAGCGGTCGGGTCCGGGTCGCCCTTGAGGCCTTCCATGAACGCCTCGACCCACAGGCCCGGTTCGGGTTCGTCCTTCTTCTCCGGCTCGGGCTCGGGCGTGCCCCAGGCGGAGCGGGCCTCCCTTGCGGCGGCCTCGGCGCGCTCGGCGGCGGCCTGTTCGGCGTACCGCTGGGAGAGCGGGGTCTTGACCCGGCTGCGGCGCTGCGGCAGGCCGCCCGCCGTCCACTCGGTGACCTCGGGGATCTCGTCCTCCATGCTCACCGAGGCCGGGATGCGCGGGCTGGTGGGGCGGCGGCGCTTGACCGTGCGCTTGGGTCCCTCGAGCGCGCCGAGCTCCACCTTGGGCACGGCGGTGGCGCCGATGCCGTGGGCGAGTCCGGGCGCGGTGCCGGGGGTGAGCATCTCGCTGGGCACGATGAGGACGGCGCGGACGCCGCCGTAGGCCGAGGCCCGCAGCGAGATCTGCATGTTGTACGTCGCGCAGAGCCGGCCGACGACGGCGAGGCCCAGGCGCGGGCTCTCGCCGAGGTCCTGGAGGTCGGTGCCGGCCTTGGCGCGCTCCAGCATGCCCTCGGCGCGGGCCCGGGACTCCTCGCTGAGGCTGACGCCGCCGTCCTCGATCTCGATGGCGACGCCGGTCTGCACCTCCACGGCAGTGACGTGGACCTTGGTCTGCGGGGGCGAGTAGCGGGTGGCGTTGTCGAGGAGTTCGGCCGCCGCGTGGATGACCGGCTCGACGGAGATGCCGCGGATGTTGACCTTGGCGATGGAGTGCAGCTCGATGCGCCGGTACTCCAGGATGCGGGACATGGCGCCGCGCAACACGCTGTACAGCGGCACCGGTTCGGGCCACTGGCGGCCGGGGCGGCCGCCACCGAGCACCGAGATGGAGTCGGCGAGACGGCCGATCAGCGCGGTGCCGTGGTCGATGCGCAGAAGGTCGTCGAAGACCTCGGGGTTGCGGCCGTGGTCCTCCTCCATCTCCCGGAGTTCCTTGGCCTGTTGGTGGACGATGGCCTGGACACGGCGGGCGATGCTGACGAAGGAACGCTGCGCGGAGTCACGCATGTTCTCCTCGCGCTCCACGATCCTGAGCACGGTCCTCAGCAAGTCGCGCTGCGGCTCCGGAAGTTGCCGCCACTCGGGATCGGCGTCGACGACTTGGCGAATCACCTCTCCGGGGGATTCTCCACTGCTGAGCCGGTGCAGCGTGGCGGGCAGGATCTCCTGGCCGAGACGGACCATCTCCTGGGTCTGGTCGGCGATCCGCCGTTCCAGATACGCGGTGTGACGGTCGTGCTCGACGCGCAGGTCCCTGAGGTTGCGTCCGCGGCGGACCGCTTCGGCCGCCGTGAGGATCACCAGGAGTGTGGCGACGGCACCGCACCAGCCGACGGCCATCCGGGCAGGCCCCGCCACCAGGGCGACGGCGGCCCCGGTCGCCGCGGCCATCACTATGGCAGGCGGCAACAGCACGCGCGCGTAGGGAAGTTCACGGCCACCGGGAGGCGATTGAACACTCACCATGTATGCCCTCTGAGACAGGTCGGCTGGGGGGGGAAGGGGGAAAACCAGGGGGGAGCTTCTGTATCTTTTGCATGTTTGGGAACAAGCGCACGAATACAGCCCAACTCGGTGCGCTGCGGGCGAGCTTAGTCCGACCGGATCATCGCTGTGTCATATTCAGCAAGCCCCTGAAAAGGGACACAAGAGAGGAGTACCCTCAGCCCATTTGCACGCAACGGCACCAATCGCACACCATGAGTAACGACGTACGGGCATACGAAAATCACTCACCGTAATGAGTGAAGCACCTGTTCCGGATCAGATTCCGGCGATGCGCAGCGCGGCGTCGGCCGTCGCCTCGGCGAAGGCGGACACGGGGCGTTCGGGGTCGGAGCGGTGCACGAGGATGACCCCCTCGATGAGCCCGAACACCAGATCCGTGCGCAGCTCCAACTCGCTCTTGACCAGCGCCCCACCGGCGGCCGTGGCGGCGAGCAACTGCCGGTAGGCGTCCTTGAGTTCGGCGCGTACGGCATGGAAGCCGGCGAAGCGCTCGGCCCGCACCTCGGGCAGCAGATAGAGCCCGCCGAGGTTGTGCGAACCGCCGCACAGCAGCTCGACGTCGGTGCGGCACAGCTCCCACAGCCGGCCCTCGGCCGGGGTGGCGTCGTCCGCGAGGAGTTCCCGGGCGTAGGCCAGCGAGGGCGTGACCGTGGACTCCAGGAGGTCCGCGAGCAGTTCCTCCTTGCCGGAGACGTAGTGATACATGGACGCCTGCCGCATGCCCGCCCGCTCGGCGACTGCGCGGGTGGTGGTGGCCGCGTAGCCGCGGGTGGTGAACAACTCGGCGGCGGCGGCGAGGAGTTCGGCGCGCGGGGTCAGTCCGCTGTCCGGCCGCTGATCGGCCCGCGGCCTGCCGACCCGGCGGCCCCCCTGTGCACCTGTTGTCCCCATGCGTTCGATCCTCGCACACGACCCCGCACGGCAAACGCCCGACGATCTTCGTGAGGGCTCGGTAACCGACCGGCAACACCCGGGCAACCCCGACGACCCGACGGCCTCCTAATTTCTGTCGAGCGACAGAAATGTCGTACGACCGAGATGTCCCCGCAGCCGGAGGTCCCCGCAATGGCGACAGCGACCACTTACGGAGCCCGCGCCCACGCCCGCGCCCAGGAGGGCAGGCGCGCCGAGGCCATGCCCGTCGTCCCGGCCGGCGACTGGCCGGCCCCGCCCTGCGAGGCGGGCCACCTGGTGTGGGCCGAGACGGTCGCGGGCGGCAACTACACCCACCGCGTCCTGGCCCGCGGCACGGAACTCCGCCTGACCGACCTGCGCGGCGACGCCTGCGCCCACTTGCTCCTGTACGCGGCCGACCGCCCCTGGGAGCGCCTGAACGTCGCCGACACGGTCAAGGTCCAGTGGAACGCCTACCTCGGCGAGGGCCAGCTCCTCCTCTCCGACCAGGGCCGCGTCCTCGCCTCCCTCGTCGCCGACACCTCCGGCCGCCACGACGCCCTGTGCGGCACCTCGACCCTCGTCCGCAACACCGAGCGCTACGGCGACGGCACCCCGCAGTCCGAATCCCCCGCCGGCCGCGAGCTGTTCAAGCTCGCCGCCGCCAAGAACGGCCTGGAACCACGTGACTTGCCGCCCTCGCTCTCCTTCTTCCAGGGCGTCGAGGTCCGCGACGACGGCTCCCTCGACTTCACCGGCTCGACCGGCCCCGGCGGCAGCGTGACCCTGCGCGCCGAGCAGGACGTGACCGTACTGATCGCGAACGTGCCGCATCCGGTCGATCCGCGCGACGACTACGTCAGCACCCCGCTGGAGGTGCTCGCCTGGCGCGCCGAGGCCACCGAGCCGGGCGACCCCCTGTGGGAGGCCACGCCCGAGGGCCGCCGCGCCTTCCTCAACACCACGGAATTCCTTGCCGCAAGGGGGCTCGCATGAGCACGACCGTCGTTCCCGCCCGCGCCGCCTGGTCCGCCGTCGTCCGGACGGGCGAGACCCTCACCATCACCGACCTGCACGGCAACCAGGCCGTCGACTTCCTCGTCTACGACGCCCACGACACGTCGGTCCGCTACAGCGCCCCCGACACCATCCACGCCCAGGGCAACCTCTTCCTGACCACCGGCAGCGTGCTGATGTCCAACGAGCACACCCCGCTGATGACCGTCACCGACGACGAGGTCGGCCGGCACGACACGGTCGGCGGCGCCTGCTCCAAGGAGTCCAACACCCTGCGCTACGGCCACCACACGTGGTCGCAGCACGCGTGCGTGGACAACTTCCTCGCGGAGGGCGCCCGTTACGGCCTCGGCAAGCGGGACCTGGTCTCCAACATCAACTGGTACATGAACGTGCCGGTCGAGAAGGACGGCACCCTCGGCATCGTCGACGGCCTCTCCGCGCCGGGCCTGAAACTGACCCTGCGCGCCGAACGGGACGTCCTGGTCCTGGTCTCCAACTGCCCCCAGATCAACAACCCTTGCAACGGCTTCGAGCCGACGGCCGTGGAGATGACCATCGGGGTCACGGAATGACCTTCGACACGCTGCTGATCGCCAACCGGGGCGAGATCGCCGTCCGCATCATCCGCACGGCCCGCGAACTCGGCCTGCGCACGGTCGCCGTGTACTCCGACGCCGACCGCTCGGCACCCCACGTACGGCTCGCCGACGAGGCGGTACGGCTCGGCCCGGCACCGGCCAAAGAGTCGTACCTGGACGCCGACTTGGTGCTCAAGGCGGCCAAGGACACGGGCGCGGGCGCGATCCACCCCGGCTACGGCTTCCTCTCCGAGGACGCGGCCTTCGCCCGGCGCTGCGAGGACGCCGGGATCGTGTTCGTGGGCCCGACGCCCGCGCAGCTGGAGCTGTTCGGCGCCAAGCACACCGCACGCGCGGCGGCCGAGGCGGCCGGGGTCCAACTGGCGCCGGGCACAGGCCTGTTGGCGGACCTGAACGAGGCGCTCGCCCAAGCCACGCTGATCGGCTACCCCGTGATGCTCAAGGCGACCGGCGGAGGCGGCGGTATCGGCATGTCGGCATGTCGCTCCGCCGACGAACTGACCGAGGCCTGGGAGCGGGTGCAGCGCGTCGCCGCCGCCTCCTTCTCCTCCGCCGGAGTCTTCCTGGAACGCCTCGTCGAACACGCCCGCCATGTCGAGGTACAGGTCTTCGGCGACGGCGAGGGCAGGGTCGTCACCTTCGGCGACCGCGACTGCTCCCTCCAGCGCCGCAACCAGAAGGTGGTGGAGGAGGCCCCCGCACCGGGCCTGCCCGACTCCATCCGTACCCAACTGGCCATCTCCGCCCGCGACTTGTGCGCCTCGGTCGGCTACCGCTCCGCCGGCACGGTCGAGTTCGTCTACGACGCGCGGCGCGAGGAGGCCTACTTCCTGGAGGTCAACACCCGTCTCCAGGTGGAACATCCGGTCACCGAGGAGGTCTACGGCGTCGACCTGGTCGCCTGGATGCTGCGCCTGGCCCGCGGTGAGACCGACGTCGTCCAGGACCCGGGCAACCCGCACGGCCATGCCGTCGAGGCCCGCGTCTACGCCGAGGACCCGTCCCGCGAACACCGGCCCAGCGCGGGCCTGTTGACCCGGGTCGAGTTCCCGCACGGCGTGCGCGTCGACGGCTGGGTGGAGACCGGCACCGAGGTGACGACGTCGTACGACCCGATGCTCGCGAAGGTCATCGCGTACGGCTCCGACCGCGCCCACGCGCTCCGACGGCTCGACGAGGCACTGGCCCGCACCCGCGTGGACGGCATCGAGACCAACCTGGGCCTGGTGCGGGCGGCGCTGGCCGAGCCGGACTTCCGCACGGCCACCCACTCCACAGCGACCCTGACCACCGTCACCGACCCCACTCCCCGCATCGAGATCGTCTCCGGCGGCACCCTCACCACGGTCCAGGACTGGCCCGGCCGCACCGGCTACTGGCAGGTCGGCGTCCCCCCGTGCGGCCCGATGGACGACCTCTCCTTCCGCCTCGGCAACCGCGCGCTCGGCAACGAGGACGGCACCCCCGGCCTCGAATGCACCCTCCAGGGACCGACGTTGAGGTTCACCCACGCCACCACGGTGTGCGTGACGGGCGCCCCGGCACCAGTGACGATCGACAGCGCGCCGATCCCGCAGTGGGAGCCGGTGACGGTACCCGCAGGCGCCGTACTGGAGATCGGCGCCCCGGCCGAACACGGCCTGCGGACCTACGTGTTGTTCGCGGGCGGCCTGGACGTGCCCGCCTTCCTGGGCAGCGCGAGCACCTTCACTCTGGGCCGCTTCGGCGGCCACGGCGGCCGGGCCCTGCGCACCGGTGACGTCCTGCACGGCGGCACGGTCGCCGAGGGCACGCCCGTACCCACCGCCGACCGCCCGGCCTTCGGTGCCGTGTGGGACGTGGCGGCGGTCGAAGGCCCGCACGCGGCACCGGAGTTCTTCACCGAGGACGACATCCGCGACTTCTACGCGGCCGACTGGAAGGTCCACTTCAACTCGGCGCGCACGGGCGTCCGGCTGGTCGGCCCGAAGCCGCGCTGGGCCCGCACCGACGGCGGCGAGGCGGGCCTGCACCCGTCCAACATCCACGACACCCCGTACTCGGTCGGCGCCGTCGACTACACGGGCGACATGCCGGTACTGCTCGGCCCCGACGGCCCGTCCCTCGGCGGCTTCGTCTGCCCGGCGACGGTCATCAGCCAAGAGCGCTGGAAACTGGGCCAGTTCAGGCCCGGCGACACAGTCCGCTTCCTCCCGGTGCACGTCGACGGCTCAGCCCGCCCTGACATCGTGGACGGCGGAATCCTGGCCCGGGACGGCGACGTCACGTTCCGCCGCAGCGGCGACGACAACCTCCTCGTCGAATTCGGCCCCATGCAACTGGACTTGGCGCAACGCATGCGGGTCCACGCCCTCATGGAGGCGATCACGGAGGCCGACTTCGAAGGCGTCACGGACCTCACCCCGGGCATCCGCTCGCTCCAGATCCAAACGGACCCGAGCCGCCTCCCCCAGCACGAACTCCTCACCTCCGTAAGGGAGATAGCGTCGG
Organism: Streptomyces xylophagus; assembly: GCF_000716435.1. GTDB lineage: Bacteria > Actinomycetota > Actinomycetes > Streptomycetales > Streptomycetaceae > Streptomyces > Streptomyces xylophagus. The sequence continues at coordinate 254,472 of NZ_JNWO01000021.1, read as the reverse complement.
CACTCCCGCCCACCGACCAACTGATCGTCCCCTCCCGCACGGTCCACCTCCCCCTCTCCTGGGACGACCCGGCGACCCGCGAGGCCATCGCCCGCTACATGGCGGGCGTCCGCGACGACGCCCCCTGGTGCCCCTGGAACATCGAGTTCATCCGCCGCGTCAACGGCCTCGACTCGGTAGAGGACGTCTACGGCACGGTCTTCGACGCGGAATACCTCGTACTGGGCCTGGGAGACGTCTACTTGGGCGCGCCCGTGGCTACCCCCCTGGACCCCCGCCACCGCCTGGTGACGACGAAGTACAACCCGGCCCGCACCTGGACGGCCGAGAACTCGGTCGGCATCGGCGGCGCGTACCTCTGCATCTACGGCATGGAGGGCCCCGGCGGCTACCAGTTCGTGGGCCGTACGACCCAGGTGTGGTCGGGCTGGCAGCAGCGCGGCGCGTTCGAACCGGGCTCCCCCTGGCTGCTGCGCTTCTTCGACCGCATCAAGTGGTACCCGGTGGAGCCGGACGAACTCCTCGACCTCCGGGCAGACATCACCTCCGGCCGCTTCGTCCCCCGCATCGAAGAGGGCACGTTCTCACTCGCCGAGTACGAGGCGTTCCTCACCGAGAACGCCGAGTCCATCGCGGAGTTCAGGTCCCGGCAGCAGACCGCGTTCGGCGCGGAACGCGACGCCTGGGAGGCCGCCGGCGAGTTCACCCGCGCCGAGGCGGCAGCCGCCCCGGCACCCCCACAGGCCGAGGTGACGGTCCCGGCGGGCGGACGCCTGGTGGAGGCCGAATTCGCCGCGTCCGTATGGCAGTTGAACGTAGAGCCAGGCGACGAGGTGACAGTCGGCCAACCCCTCCTGGCCCTGGAGGCAATGAAGATGGAGTCCAGGGTCCACGCCCCGATGGCCGGAGTGGTCACGGAAATCCTGGCCAGGCCCGGCGACCAGGTCGAAGCGGGCACGGCGTTGCTCGTCCTCGCCCCCGCAAGCTGAACCTCACGCCGAACCGCAAGGAGCACCAAGAGATGTCGACCATCGTGTCCCGAGTCCGCGCCGCCTACGCCCGCATCGAGGCAGTGGACCGCCCCGAGATCTGGATCGACCTGCGCCCGCAGGCAGAGGTCGAGTCCGAGGCGCGGGCGATAGCCGATCGAGTGGCGGCAGGCGAACAACTCCCCCTCGCCGGTCGCCTGTTCGCGGCCAAGGGCAACATAGACGTCCACGGCCTGCCGACAACGGCAGGCTGCCCGGCGTACGCCTACGACCCGGAGACCGACGCCCCGGTGGTGACCCGCCTCCGCGCGGCCGGCGCGATCGTCCTCGGCACCACGAACCTCGACCAGTTCGCCACGGGCCTGGTCGGCACCCGCTCCCCGTACGGCGCGGTACGCAACGCCCACGACCCGGAGCGGATCAGCGGCGGCTCCAGCGCCGGTTCGGCCGTCGCCGTGGCCCTCGGCATCGTCGACTTCGCCCTCGGCACCGACACGGCGGGCTCGGGCCGGGTCCCCGCCGCCTTCAACGGCATCGTCGGCCTCAAGCCCACCAGGGGCCTGGTCCCGACAACGGGGGTAGTCCCGGCCTGCGCCTCGATCGACTGCGTGACGGTCTTCGCCCGCACACTCCCGGAGGCCGAACAGGCCCTGTCCTTCATGACCTCCCCACCGGCCCGCGACCTCCCGCTCCTCCCCCAGCGAGCCCCCGGCCCATGGCGCATCGCGGTCCCCACGCGGGAACAACTCGGCGAACTGGACGAAGGCTGGGCGGAGGCCTACGAGGCGGCGGTGGAACAGCTCAGGAGCGCGGGCGCCGAGATCCGCACCCTGGACCTCACCCCCTTCACCGAGGCGGCGGCGATGCTCTACCAGGGGGCGTTCGTGGCCGAGCGCTACACAGCGGTAGGCACCTTTGTCGACAAGGCGATCGCATCCGGCACCGAGGGCCTGGACCCCACGGTCACCGGCATCATCACCCGGGCCCGAGACATCCCGGCCCACCAGCTGTACACCGACCAGGAGCGCCTGGCGGCCCTGCGCACCCGGGCCCTGTCGGAACTGGCCGACGCGGACGCCCTGTTGCTCCCGACAACTCCGGGCCACCCGACCCTGGCCGAGGTAGCCGCCGACCCGCTCGGGGCAAACGCCCGCCTGGGCCGCTTCACCAACTCCACGAACCTCTTCGACCTGGCGGCGGTAGCAGTCCCGTCGGGCGAGGTGAACGGGCTCCCCTTCGGGGTGATGCTGATCGGCCCGGCGTTCACCGACGACCGCTTGGCGCGCATCGCGGGCGAGTTGGAGCCATCGCTCCAACTGGCCGTCGTAGGAGCCCACTTGACGGGCCAGCCCCTGAACCCCCAACTCCTGTCCCTGGGCGCCCACTTGGACCGCACGACTACGACAGCGCCGGTGTACCGCTTGCACGCCCTGGCGACGACTCCGCCCAAGCCGGGCCTGGTGCATGTGGGCGAGGGCGGCGCGGAGATAGAGGCGGAGGTGTGGCGACTCCCGGCGGAGGGCTTGGGCCGCTTGCTGGCAGCACTCCCCCGCCCAATGACACTGGGCAACGTGCAACTGGCAGACGGCACAAGCGTCCCGGGCTTCCTCTGCGAGCCGGCAGCTCTGGAAAACGCAGAGGACATCACAACCTACGGGGGCTGGCGAAACTACGTGAGCTCTTGAGGGCCGCAAGGCTCACTCCCTAGGGGCGCGGGGAACTGCGCGCCCAGCCACAACGCACCCGCACTCGCCCCTCAAACGGTCACCCCACAGACGAGTAGGCCACCACTCCCCGCAGCAACAGATCAACAGCCTTACGCGCATTCTTAGCCACGGTCGAAGACGCCTCGCCCCCAGAAACCGGCGCCGCCGCCGAAATCTGCCCCAACACATCAATCACCTGCTTGCACCACCGAACAAAGTCCCCGGCCGGCATCTCCACCTCCCGAAGGACCTCGTCCAACCCCTTCCCACTGGCCCACATATACGCGGCCCAGGCAAACCCAAGATCCGGCTCCCGCTGCCCAACCCCTTCGGTCTGAGTGATCCGGAAATCCTCCTCAAGGGCATCAAGCCGCCCCCAGATCCGCACCATCTCACCGAGCGCGGCCTTGGCCTTGCCGGACGGCACCTTCGGCGCCGTCGCGTCATCGCTGACCCGCGCCTCGAACACCAAGGCAGAGACGCACGCGGCGAGTTCGGCAGGGGCGAGCCCCTCCCAGACGCCCTCCCGCAGACACTCACTGGCGAGCAGATCGAGTTCGCCGTACAACCGGGCCAGCCGCTTCCCGTGCTCGGTGACATCGTCGCCGCGCAGATAGTCCAGCTCGGTCAGCAGCGCGACGATCCGGTCGAAGGTCCGGGCGATCGTGTTGGTCCGCCCCTCGATCCGCCGCTCCAGCTGCGTGGTGTCCCGCTGCAGCCGGTGGTACCGCTCGGCCCAACGGGCGTGGTCCTCACGGTCGGTGCAGCCGTGACAGGGGTGCGCCCGGATCGCCGTACGCAACTGCGCGATCTCCCGGTCATCGGCGGCCTGCGACCGCTGCTTGCGGGCGCGCTCCGGCGGGATGTGCCCGGCCTTGGTGCGCAGCGCGGAGGCCAGGTCCCGACGGGACTGCGGGGAACGGGCGTTGAAGGTCTTCGGGATCCGCATCCGGTCCAACGCCTCGACGGGCACCGGGAAGTCGATCGACGCGAGCCGCTTGACCTGCCGTTCGACCGTGAGGACCAGCGGGCGCGGCCCGTCGTGCTGCTCGAAGCCGCGGTGGCCGTTGGACCGCCCTGCGGGCAGTCCCGGGTCCAACACCAGCGCCAGACCGGCGTACTTGCCGGTCGGGACGTGGATGATGTCTCCCGGCTTGAGCTTCTCCAGCGCTACGGCGGACTCGGCCCGCCGTAGGGCCACGCCCTGCCGGGCCAGCTCGGTCTCCCGGTCCTTGAGCTCGCGACGCAGCCGCATGTAGTCGTCGAAGTCGCCCAAGTGGCAGGTCATGGAGTCCTTGTAGCCCTCCAGACCCTCCTCGTTGCGCTGCACCTGCCGCGAGATCCCGACGACGGACTTGTCCGCCTGGAACTGCGCGAAGGACGTCTCAAGGAGCTCACGCGACCGGTGCCGCCCGAACTGGTCGACGAGGTTGACCGCCATGTTGTACGACGGCTTGAAGCTGGAGCGCAGCGGATACGTGCGCGTGCCGGCCAGTCCCGCGAGGTGCTCGGGACTGATCCCGCGCTGCCACAGCACGACGGCGTGACCCTCGACGTCAATGCCGCGCCGACCGGCACGACCGGTCAACTGGGTGTACTCGCCGGGGGTGATGTCGGCGTGCTGCTCGCCGTTCCACTTGACGAGCTTCTCCAACACCACCGAGCGCGCGGGCATGTTGATGCCGAGCGCCAGGGTCTCCGTGGCGAACACGGCCTTCACGAGCCCGCGCAGGAACAGCTCCTCCACGACCTCCTTGAACGTCGGCAGCATGCCCGCGTGATGGGCCGCGATACCGCGCTCCAGGCCCTCCAACCACTCGTAGTACCCGAGGACATGCAGGTCCTCGTTGGGAATGGACGCCGTGCGCTCCTCGACGAGGGCGCGCACCTTTTCCCGCGCGTCGTCGTCGTTGAGCCGCAGCCCGGCGTACAGACACTGCTGCACGGCGGCCTCGCAGGCGGCGCGGCTGAAGATGAACGTGATGGCGGGCAGCAGGTCCTCGCTGTCCAGCCGCTCGATGACCTCAGGACGGCCCGGCGTCCACACCCGCGAACGCGATCTGCGCTCGCGCTCCCGGTCGGCCTCACGCATGGCACGGCCACGCTTGCGGTCCTGGTACGAGGGGCGCTGGGCCTCCATGCGGGCCAGGCGGGTGAGGTCGGGGTTGACGGCCTTCTTGTTGCCCTCGCCCTCCTCGAACAGGTCGTACATCCGCCGCCCGGCGAGCACGTGCTGGAACAGCGGGACGGGCCGGTGCTCGGAGACGATGACCTCGGTGTGGCCGCGGACGGTGTCGAGCCAGTCGCCGAACTCCTCGGCGTTCGACACGGTCGCCGACAGGGAGACCAGGGTCACCGACTCGGGGAGGTGGATGATCACCTCCTCCCACACGGCACCACGGAAGCGGTCCGAGAGGTAGTGCACCTCGTCCATGACCACGTATCCGAGGCCGAGGAGGGTCTGCGAACCGGCGTACAGCATGTTGCGCAGCACCTCGGTGGTCATGACGACCACCGGTGCCTCGGAGTTGACGCTGTTGTCGCCGGTGAGCAGGCCGACCTTGTCCGCGCCGTAGCGGCGGCACAGGTCGGCGTACTTCTGGTTCGACAGTGCCTTGATGGGGGTCGTGTAGAAGCACTTCTTGCCCTGCTGGAGGGCGAGGTGGACGGCGAACTCGCCGACGATCGTCTTGCCGGAGCCGGTGGGCGCCGCTACCAGCACGCCCTTCCCCGCTTCGAGCGCCTGGCAGGCCTCGATCTGGAAGGGGTCGAGACCGAAGTCGTACATCTCGCGGAAGTCCGCGAGCGCGGTGGCCTGCTCGGCTGCCCGCAGGCGGGCTGCCGCGTACCGCTCGGCCGGGGAGAGGTCCTCTGTCATCGTGCTTTCGAGCGTACCGGGCGCCACTGACAACAGGACGATCATTATCCGTTCCCATGAACCCCGCACACACGGAGACCGGCCGCCCGCGCTGCGGGAACGGCCGGTCTCGGCGGAGATCCGGAGGGGATCAGGTCACGTCGTCATAGCCGTTGACCCGGTCCGAACCCGTACCGCTCGCCTGCTCGGGCAGAGCTGCCCGGCCGGCCGAGACGGCTTCGATCTCACCGATGTCCTCGGGAGTGAGGTCCAGGTCGGAGGCCTCGTCGTCGCCCGGTCCCTCCGCATCGCGGCGGCGCTTGCGCCGGTCGTTGACCAGGGAGAAGACGACCGCGGCGAAGTACAGCACCCAGATCGGCCCGGCCAGGGCCAGCATGGTCAGCGGGTCGGTGCTGGGGGTGGCGACGGCAGCGAAGACCGTGATGCCGAGGATCATGCCGCGCCACCAGCCGAGCATCCGCTTGCCGGTCAGCGCACCCGTGAGGTTGAGCATGATCAGCAGCAGTGGCAGCTCGAAGGAGAGGCCGAAGACGAGCACCATGCGCGTGACCAGGTCGAGCAGGTCGTCCAGCGGCAGCAGGTTGTTGACGTCCTTGGGCGTGAAGCCGATCAGGACCTGCGCCGTGGTGGGCAGCACCTTGTAGGCGAAGTAGGCGCCGCCGAGGAACAGCGGAACGCCGGTGCCCACGAAGGAGAGCGCGTACTTCTTCTCGTTCTTGTGCAGGCCGGGGGCGACGAAGCCCCACAGCTGGTACAGCCAGACCGGGGAGGCCAGGACGACACCGGCCATCAGGGACACCTTCAACGCCAGGGTGAACGGCGTCAGCAGACCGTTGATCGTGATCTGCGCGCACGGCTGGGACGTCTTGGACGTCTTCGCCAGCTGCTCGAAGTTCTGGGAGCAACCGACCGAGTGCAACACCGGCTTGGTGATGATGTTGACGATGTCGTTGTAGAAGAAGGCGGCCACGCAGGTCACCACGATGATGGCGAGCATCGCCTTCGCGAGCCGGTTGCGCAGCTCGCGCAGATGGTCCGCGAGGGGCATCCGCCCCTCGGGGTCCTTCTCCTTCGTGCGGGCAGACTTAGGCAACCCACGTCCTCATCTCGTGCGGCAGGCCGGGGGCGTCCCGGCCCTGCGTCAGCGCTTGGTCGTGTCCGACGGCTCAGTGACGGGGCGCGAGCTGGTCACGTCGCCGGGGGCCGCCTGGATGGTGCGCTGCACGGGCTCGTCGGTGTTCGGCGGGCCGGCGGGGGCGGGGGTGGTGTTGCCCTCTTCCTTCATCGCCTTGGCTTCGCTCTTGAGGATGCGGGCGGACTTGCCGAGCGAGCGGGCCATGTCCGGAAGCTTCTTCGCGCCGAAGAGCAGCACGATGACGACGAGGATGAGAATGATCTCGGGAGCTCCGAGCCTTCCGAACATAAGTCTTTACCTTCTCACCGAGGCGGCTGGGGTGGGGGTGCTGTCCGATCGCTCGGACATGTGTCCGACGTTCGTGCTGCCAGCGATCGTAACGCTCAGGGGTAAACGTCAGGCAATCCCCGTGCGTACTCCCGGTCCGCGCTCCGGGCCTCGTTATCCGGACCGCGATCAGCAGCGTACCTGCCCCCACCGACAACGTGACAGGGCAAAGTGACGCGAAGCGCATCAGGCGCGCAACTCACACCCCACGCATACGTGACTCACAGTGCGTCGACGGAACGGGCCGTCGCCACGGCCGCCCGTTCCAGGTCCTCGGCCGCCCTGTTGATGCGCTGCGCGGCGTCCGTGACCTGGCGTCCGAGCCGCTGCGCCTCCAGGAAGACCCGGACGGCGAGCACGCCGAGCACGGCGAGACCAAGGAAACCCACAGCTACCGCGACCATCGCCCAGAACATGGGGCGAGCCTAGACCCTGTTATCCGACGGAGGTCAGCCGCAGGGTCCTGACCCCGCCGCCGGTGAGCAGTTCGACGATCCGCTCACCCGCGGGCTTGCGGACCGCGGCGCCGCAGTCGGGGCAGGTGAACGAGTAGAACGTGGTGCGGCTGGTGGCGCCGATGGCGAGACGCAGGGCGCTCGCCGCCAGTTCGAAGTTGCCCCGGCAGTCCGGGCAGCCCGCTCTGAACATCACCGGCACCACGCTCTTCATCCCGGCGAACGCGGCGGCCACCGTCATCTCCGGAACACCCGAGACGCCCGGGACACCCGACATCGTCGACTCACTCACAGCCCTTGCTCCTGCCTGTCGTCAACTCCGTGCACACCATCAACAACGCCCTGCGGTCCGTCGTACGCCGTCAACGCCTCGCGGGCGGCCCGTCGGGCGCTGTCGGCGAGGTCGCCCGGCGAGACGATCCGGCCGTCGCGCCCGAGCCGTAGGGCCAGGCGTCGCAGGGACGTCGGGTCGGGGGTGCGCAAGGTAATACGCAGCCCGCCGTCGGGAAGCTCATCGGCACTGTCGTGCGGGTAGTACTCGGCGACCCAGCGTCCACCCGGGCCGACCTCCACGACGACCTCCGGGTCCTCGGCGGCGGGCTGCACCAGCGCCTCCGACAGGTCCCGCAGTTCGATCTCGGGCGGCGCGGACGGCTCGTCGAGGATCTTGATCTCGGCGACCCGGTCGAGCCGGAAGGTGCGGCGCGCCTCGGAGCGCCGGCACCAGGCCTCCACGTACGTGTGCCCGACGCTGACCAGGCGGATGGGGTCGATCTCGCGCTCGCTCAACTCGTCGCGCGCGGGCGAGTAGTAGCGGATCCACAGGCGCCGGCGCTCGGAGATCGCCCGGTCGACGTCGGCGAAGACACCGCCCTCGGACTCGAAGGTCACCGAAAGCCGTGCACTGGCTCCGGCCGCCTCACCGGCCGCCGCCTCCAGCTTGGCGTTGGCCCGCAACAGCGCCTGCCGGTCGCTCTCGCGCAGGCCCGGCAACGTGGATACGGCGCGGGCGGCCACCAGCAGCGCGGTCGCCTCGTCGGCCGCCAGCCGGAGCGGCTCGGCGACGTCGTCGGGGTTGTGCCACCAGATGCGGTCGCCGTCGGTGTCGATGTCGAGCAGGTCGCCGCCGCGGAAGCTGGTCCCGCACATGGGCAGGATGTCGAGGTCGGAGACCAGCTCGTCCTCGGTGATCCCGAAGGCACGGGCCACGTCCTCGATACGTGCTCCGGGGCGCTCCTTCAGATAGGTCACCAGGGAGAGCATCCGCCGGGTCTGGTCGATGGCGTTCACGGGCCTGACCGGTTTGCCTGCCACAGTTCTCTTCCGCTCCCCCTCAGCCCTTGGCCACGGCACGCAGCCGGTCCACCACGTCGGCCCGCAGCTCGGCGGGCTCCAGGACCACGACATCGGGCCCGAACTCCACCAGCCAGGCGTCCAGTCCGTGGCCGTACGGAATCTCCAACTCGTCCCAGCCGTCCCCGAGTTCCCGCACCGCCGTGGCTTTCGCCCGCAGGGGGTACCCGGAGCCGGTGCGCAGCCGGATCAGCGCGGAGCGGTCGGCGGTCTCCCCCGCCCAGCTCGCGACGGTCTCGCGCACGGTCACGACATCGGGGATGTCCGCGGTGAACCGCCCGTTGCGCGACCGCACTCTGCCGGTGATCCGGGAGAGCCGGAAGACCCGCTCGGCCCCGCGGTCCCGGTCCCAGCCCGCGAGGTACCAGTGGCCGCGCCAGCACTCGAGGGCCCACGGCTCGACGCTCCGCGTCTCGGGGCGGGCGGCGGTGGCCTTGCGGTACTCGAACACGACGGGCCGACGGTCGCGGCAGGCCAGCATCAGCGGCTCGAACGACGCCTCGTGCACCGGAATGCGCGGCTCCAGGGCGCCGTGCGGCTCGTACGGGTCGAGGTCCTCGGGCATTCCGGCCGCGCGCAGTTTCTGCAGGGCGCCGCTGGCGGCACCGGCGAGACGGGCCTGCTGCCACACCTTGGCGGCGAGACCGAGCGCGGCGGCCTCCTCGGCGTCGAGGGTGATGGGCGGGAGGCGGTTGCTGTCACGGCGGGCGAGATAGCCGACCTCGCCGTCCAGGTTCTCCACCGTCTCGATGACCAGCCCGAGTTCGCGCAGATCGTCCTTGTCGCGCTCGAACATCCGGTTGAAGGAGTCGTCGGACCCGGCTTCGAGGTAGGCCTCGATGGATTCCCGCAGCTCACGCTTGCTGAGCGGCCGCCGCGTCCCGAGCAGACACAGCGCGAGGTTCATCAGCCGCTCGGCCTTGGCAATGGCCATCGACGCCCTTCGCCTTCCTATGTGCTTACGAACGATGACCGTACCGCCCCACGAGGGCCCGGCAAAAGCCGAGGGCCCATGCCCGAGCAGGCATGGGCCCCAGGTGATCGGGTCCGGTCGGATCCGGTGATCAGACGGCGACGAGGTCGACCACGAAAATCAGGGTCTCGCCCGGCTTGATCGCCGGGGTCGGGCTCTGGTTGCCGTAGGCGAGGTGTGCCGGGATGGTCAGCTGGCGACGGCCGCCGACCTTCATGCCCTGCACGCCCTGGTCCCAGCCCTTGATGACACGGCCGCCACCGAGCGGGAACTTGAACGGGGTGCCGCGGTTCCAGCTGGCGTCGAACTCCTCGCCGGTGCTGAAGGCCACGCCCACGTAGTGGACGGTGACGTTCTGGCCCGACTTGGCGACCTCGCCCTCACCCTCCCAAAGGTCCTTGATCTCCAGGTCGGCCGGGGGCTCGCCACCCGGGAAGTCGATCTCGGGCTTCTCGATGCTCACGTCTCTAGCTCCTGCTTGTGTACGACAAGGCAACTCGGACAGTCTCGCATCCCGGTCGGAGTCGTGCGCCGGGACGCCCTCCACCTGTGGACTACATCGCCGCCAGGATGTCGACCGAGAAGACCAGGGTGTCGCCCTTCTTGATGGCACCGCCGGTCGGCGGGGTGTCGCCGTAGGCCAGGTCCGGGGGCGCGACGATCATGACGCGGCTGCCGACCTTCTTGCCGGTGACGCCCTGCGCCAGGCCCTTGACGACCGACTCCATCTGCGAGATCGCGAACTGGCTCAACCGGCCCTGGGAGTACGTCGATTCGAACTCCTTGCCGGTGTTCCAGACCACGCCCTTGAACTGGCACAGGATCGTCTGGGACGCCTTGACGACGGCTCCGTCGCCCTCCAGGACGTAGTTCGACACCAGCTTCTTCGGCGGGTCCGCCTTCGGGATGGTCACCGAGGGGGCCTTGCCGTCGGTGTTCGTGCCGACCTTGGGCAGCGCGGCGTCGGACTGCGCCACGGTCGTGCCCTTGGCGGAGCTCTTGACGTTGAAGGAGTCCTGCACGTCGATCACGAAGACGAGCGTGTCGGTACCCTTGATGCCCGCCTGGCTGTTGCCCGTCGTGCCGTACCCCCAGGTCGGCGGGATGGCCATCACGACGCGGCTGCCGACCTTCCGGCCCGCCAGGCCGTAGCGCCAGCCGTCGATGATGCTGCCCTGGGCGAGCTGGATCACCAACGGGGTCTTGCGGTCATAGGAGTTGTCGAAGACCTTGGCCGAAGACCAGATCTGGCCCAGGTAGTTGACCTGGACGAAGTCGCCCTCCGCTACGGCCTTGCCGCTGCCCGCGATGACCGTCTTCACCGCGAGGTCCTTCGACGGATCGCCGGTGCCCTTGGCGACGGTCGGCTTCTCGTCGAACTTCGTGCCCGCGGTGATCGCCGGCACCGGACCGTCCACGACCTTCGGCGGCGGAGCGGTCGTGGCCGAGCCGGACGGCGAGGGCGACGGCGACGCGCTGGCCTTGCTGGAGGAGGAATCGCTGTCACCGCACCCCGCGAGCGTCACGAGTCCTGCGGGAACAGCGATGAGAAGGGAGCGTCGGCGCACGGTGAAGGCCTCGTATCGGTCGATCTTGTTGATGGCGTGCGCGCAACTCTACGGCGTGGCACGGGCCCCGTACGTGAAACGTACGGGGCCCGTGTGGCGTACCGAATATGTATCCGGACGTCGGTGTCCGGACGCTTTCGCCTACATTCCGGCGATCAGTTTCTCCACCCGGTCGTCCACGGAACGGAACGGGTCCTTGCACAACACCGTGCGCTGTGCCTGGTCGTTGAGCTTGAGGTGGACCCAGTCGACGGTGAAGTCCCGTCGCTGCTCCTGGGCCCTGCGGATGAAGTCGCCGCGCAGCCGGGCCCGAGTGGTCTGCGGGGGAACGGACTTGCCCTCGAAGATCTTCAAGTCGTTGCAGATCCGGGCGGCTTGGCCCTTCCTCTCGAGGAGGTAGTAGAGCCCTCGGCGACGGTGGATGTCGTGGTAGGCGAGGTCGATCTGGGCGACCCGCGGGTGGGACATCGTCATGTTGTGCTTGGCCCGGTACCGCTCGATCAGCTGGTACTTCATGACCCAGTCGATCTCGGTGCCGATCCGGTCGAGGTCCTCGGCCTCGATCGCGTCGAGCGTGCGGCCCCACAGTTCGAGGACCTGCTCGACGGTGCCGGTGCGGATGCCGCGGCGGTCTACGAAGTCCACGGCCTTCTCGTAGTACTCGCGCTGCACCTCGATCGCGGAGGCCTCGCGGCCACTGGCCAGGCGCACCTTGCGCCGGCCCGTGATGTCGTGGCTGACCTCGCGGATCGCCCGGATCGGGTTCTCCAGGGTCAGGTCGCGCATCACCGTGCCCGCCTCGATCATGCGCAGCACCAGGTCGGTGGCACCGACCTTGAGCAGCATGGTCGTCTCGGACATGTTCGAGTCGCCCACGATGACGTGCAGTCGCCGGTAACGCTCGGCGTCCGCGTGCGGTTCGTCACGGGTGTTGATGATGGGCCGGGAACGCGTCGTCGCCGAGGAGACGCCCTCCCAGATGTGTTCGGCGCGCTGGCTGACGCAGTACACGGCGCCGCGCGGGGTCTGCAGAACCTTGCCCGCGCCGCACAGAAGCTGACGCGTGACCAGGAAGGGGATGAGGATGTCCGCGAGCCGGGAGAACTCGCCGTGCCGTGCCACCAGGTAGTTCTCGTGGCAGCCGTACGAGTTGCCCGCCGAGTCGGTGTTGTTCTTGAAGAGGTAGACGTCGCCCGCGATTCCCTCCTCGTGCAGGCGTCGTTCGGCGTCCACCAGGAGTCCTTCGAGAATGCGCTCGCCGGCTTTGTCGTGGGTGACCAGTTCGGTCACGTTGTCACATTCGGGGGTCGCGTATTCCGGATGTGAGCCCACGTCGAGATAGAGCCGGGCGCCGTTTCGCAGAAAGACATTGCTGCTGCGGCCCCATGACACGACACGGCGGAAGAGGTACCGAGCCACTTCGTCGGGAGACAGACGCCGCTGTCCCCTGAACGTACACGTGACGCCGTACTCGTTCTCCAGCCCGAAAATGCGGCGGTCCATGACTGAACATTACGCCCGATCCCCTGTGCTGAAACGGGGTTCGACGGCACGGTTTGGATCATTTTCCGATGAAGCCGCAACCACCGCACCCCCGGCGGGAGCTGCGAGGACCCGTCCGGTCGCCACCAGAACCAGCAGCGACACGGCCCCGGCGACCCCCGGCACGGCGAACCCCCACAGGGCCCCACCGGCCTGTACGACCGGGCCCGCGACGCCCGTTCCGACCGACGCGCCCACGGTGAACGTCGTCACAAGCCACGAGAAAGCCTCGGTGACCGTGCCCTTGGGCGCGTGCCGGTCGACGATGATGAAGGCGCAGGCGAGGGCGGGCGCGAGGAACACCCCGGCGAGCACGGTGAGCAGCACCATGGCGACCGCGCCCGGCATGAGCATCAACGGCAGGTAACACACCGCCAGGAGCCCCACCAGGACCCGCAGTCGGCGCTCGGGCACCCCGCTCCACTGCCGCGCCCCGTAGACGGTGCCACCGAGCAGCGCGCCCAGACCGATCGCCGCCATGAGCCAGCCGTACACCACGTCACCACCGTGCTCGTCCGCGTACGGAACAGAGGCGACCGTGATAGACCCCATCGCGATCCCGACGAACAGGAACGCGCCCAGCAGCGCCAGCAGCCCCGGCGAGCGCAGGGCGCCCAGCCAGTGCGCCTCACGCGGCGCCGAACGCCACGCGCGCGAGGGCGGCGACGCGACCACGGAGAGGGCGCCCAGCACCCCGATGACGTTCAGCACGAGCAGCGCCACCGGGGCGGACCACAGCGACACGAACACCGTCACGAGCAACGGCCCCACGGTGAACATGACTTCCTGCGCCACCGCGTCCATGGCGTAGGCCGTGTGCACCTGGTCCTCGCGCCGCAGCACGGCCGGCCACAGCGCGCGCAGACCGCCCTCCAGGGGCGGCGCGAAAAGACCGGCGCCCGCCACGGCGACGTAGGCGAGGGGCAACGGATCGGTGCCGCCGAAGGCGAAGACCGCCATGGCGAGCGCCGACAGGATCGCGGCGGGCAGCTGCACACGCGGCTGCCCGTGGACGTCCACCAGCCGCCCGAGGAGGGGCTGCCCGACCGCGTTGGCGACGCCGTAGACGGCCGCCAGCGCCCCCGCGAGGCTGTAGGTGCCGCCCTCGGCGCGGATGAACAGCACGATCGCGATCGCGGCGGTGGCGTTCGGCAGCCGCCCCACCAGCGTGCCCACCAGCAGGCGGCTGGCGTGCCTCGCCCTGAGGATCTCCAGATATCCCACGGCCATGCCCCACCCTCACGTTTTACGTATAACTTCCACTGTCATACGTACCATGTGCCCTGTTCACGCGTCCAGACGGAGCACAGTCGAAGGAGCAGGCCCACGGTGGCACGAGGCAGCACCCGCCCCACGAGCCGCGACGTCGCACAGGCGGCGGGAGTGTCCCAGGCCGCGGTCTCGCTGGTGCTCGGCGACAAGTGGCGAGGCCGCGTCTCGGAGACCACCGCTGAACGCGTCCGCGAGGCCGCACGCGATTTGGGCTACCGCCCCAACCTCGCCGCCCGCAATCTCAGGCTGGGACGCACCCGTACCGTCCTCCTGGTGGTCCCGGTCCTGACGACGGAGTTCTTCGCCGGCGTCTACACCGGCGCCGCCCGCGTCGCCGCCGAACACGGCTTCGGCGTGGTCCTCTACCCCTCCCCCGAGGGCATCGGCCCCGCCCGGGACCCCTTCGCCTCCGCCCAGGCCGCCCTGGACGGCGTGATCGCCTCCTCCATGGCCGCCGACGCCCTCACCGCGATCCGCGGCGACCAGCTCCCCCTGGTGATGCTCGACAGCGACCCGGAGGGCAGCCTGGGCGCCGCCACGGTCAACCTGGACATCGCCGACGGCGTCCGCCAGGTCGCCGAACACCTACTGACTCTGGGCCACCGCCACTTCCTGCACCTGGCCGCCGACGTACCGTCCTGGACCTTCGAGGTACGCGCGCGTGAACTCGCCGCGCGGGTGGGTGCCGTGGAAGGCACCTCGGTACGTACGACCCGGGCCCCCATCTCGATCGAGGGCGCCCTGGCCGCCGCCGAGGCCGCGCTCTCGCTCCCCGGCCCCCGCCCCACCGCCCTGGTCTGCGACGACGACAAACTCGCCGCCGGCGCCTACAAGGCCGCCCGCCGACTGGGCCTGCGCATCCCGGACGACCTGTCGGTCACCGGCCTCGACGACCTCGCCCTGGCCACCGCCATCGACCCGGAACTGACGACGGTCCGCCTCGACGCGGAACTCTTCGGAGAACACGGCATGCGAGCCCTCCTGGCGGTCCTGGACGGCCGCGTACCGGAGGAGGGCGACATCCCGGTGGAGCTGGTCGTACGGGGCTCCACGGCGCCGCCGAGCGCGTCGCGCTGAAACGCCGCGCGCCCCGGCCGAGGTGGCCGGGGCGCGCGAGAGGCTGGGTGAGGCCGGCTCACTTCTCGTCGTCGGAGTCGTCACCGTCGGACGAGGTGTCCGCGGCCTCGCCCTCCAACAGGCGGGACAGCTGACGCCCGACGATCCGCTTGAACTTGCGGGCCTGCGGGCGCGTGCGGTCCAGGACCGCGACCTCCAGGCGCTCGGCGGGAATCTCCCGCTCGCTGCCGTTCGTGTCACGGGACAGGGACTGCACGGCCAGCTTGAGCGCCTCCGCGAGAGTCATGCCGTCACGGTGACGCTGGTCCAGATAGGTACTGATCGTCTCGGCGTTGCCACCGACCGCGACCGAGCCGTGCTCGTCCACGATCGAACCGTCGTGCGGCAACCGGTAGATCTGATCGCCGTCGGGCGTGTCCCCGACCTCCGCGACGACCAGCTCCACCTCGTACGGCTTCTCGGCCGCACTGGAGAAGATCGTGCCGAGCGTCTGGGCGTAGACGTTGGCGAGACCGCGGGCGGTCACGTCCGCACGGTCGTAGGTGTAACCGCGGAGGTCGGCGTACCGCACGCCGCCGATCCGCAGGTTCTCGTACTCGTTGTACTTTCCGGCGGCCGCGAACCCGATCCGGTCGTAGATCTCGCTGAACTTGTGCAGCGCACGGGACGGGTTCTCGCCGACGAAGACAATGCCGTCGGCGAACTGCAGCACGACCAGGCTGCGGCCACGGGCGATGCCCTTGCGGGCGTACTCCGCCCGGTCGGCCATCGCCTGCTGGGGTGAGACATAGAACGGCGTCGACACCGGTATCCGTCCCTCTCTTTAAAGTTCCGTCGAAGTCACTGGATCACCTTGAATGAGAACGGGCCCCGGGTCAGAGCAGCGCGGCGCGCGGGCCGTCGGGCTGCTGCAGTCGCCGTTCCAGGATCGAGCGGGCGATCTCGGAGGACTCGTCGTCGGTGAGTCGACGGAAGCCGTCCTCGGTGATCACGGTGACGATCGGGTAGATCCGGCGGGCGACGTCGGGACCACCGGTCGCCGAGTCGTCGTCAGCCGCGTCGTAGAGGGCCTGGACCACGAGGGTCGTGGCCTCGCTCTCGGTCAGCTGGTCGTGGAAGAGCTTCTTCATGGCGCCCCGCGCGAACACCGAACCGGAGCCGGTGGCCGCGTAGCCGAGCTCCTGGGAGCGGCCGCCCGTCACGTCGTAGGAGAAGATGCGGCCCTTGCCGCGGTCCACGTCGAACCCGGCGAAGAGCGGGACCACGGCGAGGCCCTGCATGGCCATGCCGAGGTTGGAACGGATCATCGTGGACAGTCGGTTCGCCTTGCCCTCCAGGGAGAGTTGGGCGCCTTCGACCTTCTCGAAGTGCTCCAGCTCCAGCTGGAAGAGCTTGACCATCTCCACGGCGAGTCCCGCGGTGCCGGCGATGCCGACGGCCGAGTACTCGTCCGCGGGGAACACCTTCTCGATGTCCCGCTGCGCGATGACATTGCCCATGGTGGCCCGCCGGTCACCGGCGAGCACCACGCCACCGGGGAAGGTGACAGCGACGATCGTCGTGCCGTGCGGGGCCTCGATGACGCCCTGGGTGGGCGGCAGTTGCCGATTGCCCGGGAGGATCTCCGGCTGATGATCGGAGAGGAAGTCCATGAAGGACGACGACCCAGGCGTCAGGAAGGCAGCTGGTAGACGCCCAGTGCTACGAGTGTTGGCTTCCACGAGGATCCTTCCAAGTAGGCGGCAGCCCGACGAACAGCGTCGGGATCAACTCCCAACTTGCCGATGGCCGAATTGCAGTTGAAGCACGTTGTGCCACGGACCCTACCCGTCTCATGGCGGTGATCCACATGAACGGCGGAGGCTTTCCGATGCCACTCCGAAGAGGGCGAAGACTGCGTGCGGCTTGGTCTCGCCGCACCGCACGCAGCACTTCATCTTGGACTCGCCCGCCACCACGCCACCCCGTTCACCTTCGAATCGAAGGGTAGAGCGGCCTACTGGCCGCCCTTCTGAACGAAGGAGCGCACGAAGTCCTCTGCGTTCTCCTCGAGGACGTCGTCGATCTCGTCCAGAACCGAGTCGACATCGTCGCTCAGCTTCTCGTGGCGCTCCTTGAGGTCGTCGGTCGCCTGCGCTTCCTCCGCCTGCTCCTCGACCTCCTCCGTGGAGCGCGTCGCCTTCTGCTGTCCGCCGCCGGTGTCCTTGGTCGCCATAACCCTCACCCCGCTCGGTTCGACGTTCTTGATCAGACCCTACTTGCAGGGACTGACATCGGCCCCGCAGTTCCTACAACGTACGGCGGCCACCTCGATGATTCCCGGCCACCGGACATTCCACCCTGTCCGGCGCCCTGGATCCGAGGGGCCCCTCAGCCGCCCGACAGGACCCTGACCAGGTCTTCCGCCGTGCGACAACGGTCAAGGAGCTCCTTGACGTGATTACGCGTTCCGCGAAGCGGTTCCAGGGTTGGGACGCGCTGGAGCGAGTCCCGGCCCGGGAGGTCGAAGATCACGGAGTCCCAGGAGGCCGCCGCGACATCGTCGGCGTACTGCTCCAGGCAGCGTCCGCGGAAGTACGCGCGCGTGTCCTCCGGAGGCGTCGTACGCGCCCGCTCGACCGTGTCCTCGTCCAGCAGCCGCTTGATGCGGCCGCGGGCCACCAGGCGGTTGTAGAGACCCTTCTCGGCCCGTACGTCCGCGTACTGGAGGTCGACCAGGTGCAGCCGGGCCGCGTCCCAGTCGAGGCTGTCGCGGCGCCGGTAGCCCTCCATGAGCTCCCGTTTGGCGACCCAGTCCAGTTCGCCGGCCAGGCTCATCGGGTCGTTCTCCAGCCGGTTGAGCGTGTCCTCCCAGCGGGCCAGGACGTCCTTGGTCTGGTCGTCCGCGTCGGAGCCGTAGCGCTCCTCGACGTATTTGCGGGACAGCTCGTAGTACTCCATCTGGAGCTGGACCGCGGTGAGGGTCCGGCCGCTGCGGAGGGTGACCAGGCGCTTGAGTGTGGGGTCGTGGGAGACCTGGTGGAGGGTGCGGACCGGTTGGTCCACGGCCAGGTCCACCGCGATGAAGCCGTCCTCGATCATGGAGAGGACCAGGGCTGTCGTGCCCAGTTTGAGGTAGGTCGAGATCTCGGAGAGGTTCGCGTCGCCGATGATCACGTGCAGGCGGCGGTACTTCTCGGCGTCCGCGTGCGGTTCGTCGCGGGTGTTGATGATCGGGCGCTTGAGGGTGGTCTCCAGGCCGACCTCGACCTCGAAGTAGTCGGCGCGCTGGCTGAGCTGGAAGCCGTGCTCGTGCCCGTCCTGGCCGATGCCGACGCGGCCCGCTCCGGTGACGACCTGACGGGAGACGAAGAAGGGCGTCAGGTGGCGCACGATGTCCGAGAAGGGGGTCTCCCGCTTCATCAGGTAGTTCTCGTG
This sequence comes from Streptomyces xylophagus, assembly GCF_000716435.1. GTDB lineage: Bacteria > Actinomycetota > Actinomycetes > Streptomycetales > Streptomycetaceae > Streptomyces > Streptomyces xylophagus. The sequence goes on along the minus strand of NZ_JNWO01000021.1, from coordinate 235,780 downwards.
CGTGCCGTAGGAGGCGCCCTTGTTGTCGGTGTTGTTCTTGTAGAGGTGGATCGGCTGGGCGCCCGGGAGTTGGGCCGCGCGCTCGGCGGCCTCCGCCATGATGCGCTCGCCGGCCTTGTCCCACAGGACGGCGTCCATGGGGTTGGTGACTTCGGGGGAGCTGTACTCCGGGTGTGCGTGGTCGACGTAGAGCCGTGCGCCGTTGGTGAGGATGACATTGGCGAGGCCGATGTCCTCGTCGGTGAGCTGGCTGGAGTCGGCGGCCTCCCGGGCGAGGTCGAAGCCCCGCGCGTCCCGGAGCGGATTCTCCTCCTCGAAGTCCCAGCGGGCCCGCCGGGCCCGGTGCATCGCCGCCGCGTAGGCGTTGACGATCTGGGACGAGGTGAGCATGGCATTGGCGTTGGGGTGGCCGGGGACGGAGATCCCGTACTCCGTCTCGATGCCCATTACTCGCCGTACGGTCATGCGGCCCTCCTTGCCCGGCGGCGCCCTCGGTCGGGGGCACCGCTCAAGTACCGCTGGCGCTCCGGTGCGTGTGCGGTGCCCGTCCCCGCACTGCGCGACTCGGCGGTACCGAAGAGCCTAGAACGGCTTTGCGCTGGTGGGGAGATCATTTGCGTCATTGCCTCGCGCGCCCCTTGTTGCGGTCATGGCCTGAAAAGCAGTCGGCTGCGGGTACCCACCATGGGCACCCGCAGCCGCCCTGTTTTTTACAGGTACTGACCGGTGTTCGCCACCGTGTCGATGGAGCGTCCGGTGTCGGCGCCCTGCTTTCCGGTGATGAGCGTACGGATGTAGACGATCCGTTCGCCCTTCTTTCCGGAGATCCGGGCCCAGTCGTCGGGGTTGGTGGTGTTGGGCAGGTCCTCGTTCTCCTTGAACTCGTCCACGCACGCCTGGAGGAGGTGCGAGACGCGGATGCCCTTCTGCTTGTGGTCGAGGAAGTCCTTGATGGCCATCTTCTTGGCCCGGCCCACGATGTTCTCGATCATGGCGCCGGAGTTGAAGTCCTTGAAGTAGAGGACTTCCTTGTCACCGTTGGCGTAGGTGACCTCCAGGAAGCGGTTCTCCTCGGATTCCGTGTACATGTGCTCCACGGCCGTCTGGATCATGCTCTGGACGGTGGTGGTCTTGTCGCCGCTGTGCTCGCCCACGTCGTCGGGGTGGAGCGGGAGGCGCTCGGTGAGGTACTTGCCGAAGATGTCCTTGGCGGCCTCGGCGTCGGGACGTTCGATCTTGATCTTCACGTCCAGGCGGCCGGGGCGCAGGATGGCGGGGTCGATCATGTCCTCGCGGTTCGAGGCGCCGATGACGACCACGTTCTGCAGGCCTTCCACGCCGTCGATCTCGGCGAGCAGCTGGGGGACGATGGTGTTCTCCACGTCCGAGCTGACACCGGATCCGCGGGTGCGGAAGAGGGACTCCATCTCGTCGAAGAAGACGATGACGGGTGTGCCCTCGCTGGCCTTCTCACGTGCACGCTGGAAGACCAGGCGGATCTGCCGCTCGGTCTCGCCGACGTACTTGTTGAGGAGCTCGGGGCCCTTGATGTTGAGGAAGAAGCTCTTGCCGGTGGCCTGTCCGGTGACCTCGGCGACCTTTTTGGCCAGCGAGTTGGCGACGGCCTTGGCGATGAGCGTCTTTCCGCATCCGGGAGGCCCGTACAGCAGGACGCCCTTGGGCGGCCGCAGTTCGTGCTCCTTGAAGAGGTCGGGGTAGAGGTACGGCAGTTCGACCGCGTCGCGGATCATCTCGATCTGGCCGCCCAGACCGCCGATCTGCTCGTAGCCGATGTCGGGGACCTCTTCGAGGACGAGTTCCTCGACCTCGCTCTTCGGTACGACCTCGTAGACATAGCCGGACCGAGGTTCCAGCAGAAGGGCGTCGCCGGGGCGGATGACGACGTCCAGGAGCGGCTCGGCGAGCCGTACCACCCGTTCCTCGTCGGTGTGCCCCTGCACGAGAGCGCGTTCGCCGTCCTCGAGGATCTCCTTGAGGGTGACGATGTCGCCGACGCGCTCGTACTCCATGGCCTCGACCACGTTGAGCGCTTCGTTGAGCATTACTTCCTGGCCGCGGCGGAGCTCTTCGAGATCCACGCTTGGGCTGACGTTCACCCGCAGTTTGCGACCGCCGGTGAAGATATCCGCTGTGCCGTCCTCGTTGGCCACGAGGAAGACACCGAAACCGGCCGGCGGCTGTGCGAGCCGGTCGACTTCTTCCTTGAGGGCCACGATCTGGTCGCGGGCCTCACGGAGCGTGTTGGCGAGTCGCTCGTTCTGGGCGGACACCCCGGCCAGATTGGTCTGCAGCTCGACGATCCGCTCTTCGAGAATCCTCGTGTGTCGCGGAGAGTCGGCGAGCTTACGTCGCAGGACGGCGATCTCCTGCTCAAGGTAGGCAATCTGCCCGGACGGGTCGTCGGACCCTCGTCCCGGGCGGATGCCGCGGTTCATGTCGTCGTCGTGGGCTGCCACGGTCCTCACCTCCTCCAAGGGGAGCTGGACGCTTCCAGACCCTACCTGGGTGGGTGTCGATTGAAACCCCTAGATCACAAAGACTGTCAAGGTGTGTCGTCGGTCACCCTGCGCTCTCCCTCACGCCGTGTGGATACCCACTCAACGTGATTCAGAAGCGGACTGTTCCAAGGCCGGGTTGGTCAAAACCCTTCACGGCGGACGTGAGTTGCCGTGCGGGCGGGTTCGACGCCCGGTGGAAACCGGCCAATGTGCCCCTGACTGAGAGTGTCCATGCGGACAGTGTCCGTCATCGGGCGGCGGGAAACCTGAGATCGCGGAGAAAGGTCGTCCGGGCGGCCGGAGGTAGGGTCGAAGGTGTTCAACACCCTTCGGAATCAGGAGACATCACCGTGCAGGACGAGGCCGCGGCCGACGGCGAGGCGCTGGAGGTCTGGATCGATCAGGATCTCTGTACCGGCGACGGCATCTGCGCCCAGTACGCCCCCGAGGTCTTCGAGCTGGACATCGACGGTCTGGCCTATGTGAAGAGCCCGGACGACGAGCTGTTGCAGGACAAGGGCGCCACCACGCCGGTACCGCTGCCGTTGCTGGTCGATGTCGTGGATTCCGCGAAGGAGTGTCCGGGCGACTGCATTCATGTGCGCCGGGTCGCGGACCGGGTCGAGGTGTACGGGCCGGACGCGGCCTGAGGCCGGCTGTTCGTCAGATGCTCCGGGTCGTCAGATGCTCTGGGTATTGCCGGGCGTGGAGCGGACGAACTCGCCGTCCTGCCACTGCCACTTGGCGGTCTCCTTGACGTCGGGGCAGCAACTGGGCACGTCCTCGGTGGAGTAGCCGAGGAGTGTGGCGAGTACGGCTCCGTCGCGTACGGCGAAGTCGGTGACGGTTTCCCGGGCCTTCGGGGCGACCAGGGTGGCGACCACGCGCGGCTTGTCGGTGTTGGCCGCCCGGGTGAGGACGTAGACGCCGTCGGGCGGGGTACCCATGCCCGCGTCGCAGTGGACCACGGCGACCGTCTCGGGCCTGCCGTCGCCGTCGAGGTCTCCGGTGGCCTTCTTCTGCACGATGGCCTTCAGGGGGCCGCACTGGATGGGGAAGTCGACGCCCGTGGTCGCGGGTGCGGAGGCGGCGGGTGCGGACTTCGCCTGGGGGCCGGAGGCCTGGGCGGCGCGCGCGGAGTCGGGCTGCAGGACCGAGGAGAGGGCCACGACGCCGGCGAGTGCCGTGGCGGTGGCTACCCAGTGGATGGGCCGGGTGTTCGTGTGTGCCAGTTCCAGTTCCGGGACGGCGGAGTGCTGCACTAGGAGTGTCTCCTGTGAGGGCTGTGCCGGTGGGGGTGGCCTGCATGGTGCCACACGGCACAGTGCGGGGGAACGGCGGGGTGGGCAGTTCGTTCGCACGCTCGCACGGGGCGACCCGATGGTGCGGTACGTCGGAGGATTGCGGTTCGTCAGAAGCAGGACGCCGTGGCCGGGTTCCGGAGGTTTTCCGGGAACTCGGCCACGGCGTTCGCGCGTTGAGTGCGGCACAGGGCCGCCAATGGAGGGGGCTCAGCGGCCGGTGGCGCCGCCGTCCGCGTTCGGGCCGGTGTAGTCGTCGCCGTAGGCGCCCTTGGCGGGGCGGCGGCGGCGCATGGGAGGCTCGACGCCGTCGGCGAGGCGCCGGGCGGTGAGGAGGAAGCCGGTGTGGCCGATCATCCGGTGGTCGGGGCGGACGGCCAGGCCCTCGACGTGCCAGTTGCGGAGCATCGTCTCCCAGGCGGTCGGCTCGTTGAAGCAGCCGATCTCGCGGATGGACTCGACGGTCCGCGCGAGCTGGGTGGTGGTCGCGACGTAGCAGCACAGGATGCCGCCGGGCACGAGCGCCTTGGAGACGGCCTCCAGGCACTCCCAGGGGGCGAGCATGTCCAGGATGACGCGGTCCACGTCCGTGTCGGACAGGTTGTCCTGGAGGTCGCCGACGGTGAGCTGCCAGGCGGGGTGCGGTTCGCCGAAGTAGCGCTCCACGTTCTGCTGGGCGATCTCGGCGAAGTCCTCGCGGCGCTCGTAGGAGTGCAGCATGCCCTGGTCGCCGATGGCGCGCAGCAGGAAGCTGCTGAGCGAGCCGGAGCCCACGCCCGCTTCCACGACGCGGGCGCCGGGGAAGATGTCCGCGAAGGACAGGATCTGCCCCGCGTCCTTGGGGTAGACCACGGCGGCGCCGCGGGGCATGGACAGGACGTAGTCGGGGAGCAGGGGGCGCAGCGCGAGGTAGGCGACGTTTCCGGTGGTGCGGACAACGCTGCCCTCGGGTGCGCCGATCAGCTCGTCGTGCGGGAAGGAACCCTTGTGGGTGTGGAAGTTCTTCCCCGCTTCGAGCGTGAACGTGTAGTGGCGGCCCTTGGGGTCGGTCAGCTGAACCTGGTCCCCGACCTTGAAGGGCCCGCGCCTGCGGGCGGCACCGGTCGGTTCGGACATGTGACCAGCCTACCGGTCCCCGGAGAGAGCCCCGACCAACTCCAGGTGCGTGCGGAACTGCGGCAGTTCGTGGCTGGTCGCGCCCACGCGGCGGAGCCGCAAATACATGCAGCCCCGCGCCACGCCTGACGGGGCGCCTTCAGCTGGGCCTTGCCATGGCCTTCACGAACGCCCGCTCCACGTCCGCGGCGGACAGGACGCCGTAGATCTCGCCGGTCTCCTCGACCACGAGGTACTCGGTGGCGGGGGTGGCGCGCAGGGCGTCGAGGAGGTCCTCGCCGGCCAGCTCCGCGGAGACCCGCATGCCGTCGGTGAGGTCCTGGGCGAGGCCGCTGACGGAGACCCAGGGGCGACGGTGTTCGGGTACGCCGACGATGGCGGCCTCGCGGACGAGGGAGAGGGGCTGGCCGTCGGCGTCGACGACGACCAGGGCGCGGGCTCCGGCGGCGTTGGCGCGGCGCAGCGCTTCGGAGAGGGGGGTGTTGGTCTCGACGGGTACCGCGCGGCGGGTGAGGTTGCGGGCGCGGAGTTCCGGAAGGTGTTCGCGCAGTCGGGCCATACGGAGGCTGTTGCCGGCGCCGGTCCAGATGATCGCGGCGAGGATCGCGGCCAGGAGGGCGTCGGTGACGGTGTCCATGCCGTTGATGTCCTCGGTGTTGGTGCCGAGGGCGCCGGTCTGGGTGAGCAGCGGCAGGCCGATGAGGACGGAGACGGCGAGGGCGCGGCCGACCCAGGCGGCGGCGATGGTGCCGCTCATGGGCCTGCCGGTGATCTTCCAGACGACGGCGCGGAGCATGCGGCCGCCGTCCAGGGGCAGGCCGGGCAGGAGGTTGAAGGCGGCCACGATGAGGTTGGAGACCATCAGGCCTGCCAGCAGGACGCCGGGGACGGTGCCGGGCTCCACGGGCTGCATGGCGAGGTAGAAGATGCCCGAGAGGATCAGCGAGAGCAGCGGGCCGACGAAGGCCAGCACGAACTCCCTGCCGGGGGTCTCGGCCTCCTTCTCGATCTCGGAGACCCCGCCGAAGAACTGCAACTGGATGCGGCGGACCGGGAGTTTGAAGCGGAGGGCGGCGACGGTGTGGGCGAGTTCGTGCACCAGGACCGAACCGTAGAAGGCGACCGCGAAGAAGAGGGCCACGAGGTAGCGGGCGGCGCCGAGTTCGGGCAGGACGCGGTCCAGCTGACCGCCGAACACCCAGGTGATGAGCGCGGCGACGAGGAACCAGCTGGGGGCCACGTAGACGGGCACGCCGAAGGGGCGGCCCATGAGCAGGCCGCCGCCGGGTTCTTTGGGGCGGCGCGGGGGGCGGCCCTTGGCGATGCCGGGGTCGGTGTGAGGGGCGTCGGCTCCGGACCGGGCGTCGGGGTCGGTGTGGGCGTAGGGGAGGTTGGGGTGGCTGGGGGTGCGGTCGTGGTCGTCGGTGTGGTCATTGCCCGTGGGCGCGCCACCAGGCTTCGGCTCACCGTTCAGGTGGGCGTGCGCCGGGGGGACGGGAACCGGAACGGCGGCGGGGGGTGCGTCAGCGGGAGCCGGGGCGGAAGGGGTCGAGGGCGCGGGAGTGTCGTCGTGCGCCGTGTCGGTGTCGGTGTCCGTCCGGTCGTGCGGGGCGGGCGACGTGCTCGGCTCCGAGCCTCCGTCACGCGTGACGTGCTCGTGCGACGTGCTCGCCTCGTCGCGGGACTCGGGCGGGGCGCTGACGTCCTCGCGCTCCCCCGACGACACGGTCGCGTCCTTCTCGTCCTCAGGCGCCTGGGCGGATGTCTCGGACCCAGGCGAGTCGGAGTCGCCGTGTTTCGGTTCGGGGGTGCCGGGGTCGGCGGCCGGGGTCGTGGCACCCGTGGCGTGCTCGGTCGGCTCGTTGGTGCCGGACCGCGGCTGCCCGCTCCCGCCGCTCTCGTCCACGGTTTCCCCTCGTTCGAAGCGTCCTCCGCGCCAGCCGGGCGGAGGGGTCTCGGGTCGATGGTATGCGGCGGTCGCGACGCGTTCCGCCCCGGCACCCCCCGCGTTTCCCCGGCTGTCGCGAGCGCGTCGGCCGGGATCGGGTCACTGTCAGTGGTGGGCCGTAAGGTCTGTGGGCATGGAGACCAGTACCGAGGGTGTCGCAGGGGTGTCCGGCGACGAGGGCGCGGCGGCGGGGCCGACCGCGGAAGTGACGGTGGAGACGGGGACGGCGAGCGTGGCCGAGCGCGTCGCCATAGCGCCTGCCTCGCTGTCGCCCTCGCGTGCCAGTGACTTCATGCAGTGCCCGTTGTTGTACCGGTTCCGGGTGATCGACCGGCTGCCGGAGAAGCCCAGCGAGGCGGCGACCAGGGGGACCTTGGTGCACTCCGTCCTTGAGCGGCTTTTCGACGCGCCGGCGGCCGAGCGTACGGCGCCGCGTGCCAAGTCGCTGATTCCCGGGCAGTGGGACCGGTTGCGGGAGTCCAGGCCGGAGGTCGTGGAGCTGTTCGCCGACGATCCGGAGGGCGAGCGGCTGGCGCGCTGGCTCGGGGAGGCGGAGCGGCTGGTCGAGCGGTGGTTCTCCCTGGAGGATCCGACGCGGCTGGAGCCTGCCGAGCGGGAGATGTTCGTCGAGGCCGAGCTGGATTCGGGGCTGAAGCTGCGCGGGATCATCGACCGGGTCGATGTGGCGCCCACGGGTGATGTGCGGATCGTCGACTACAAGACGGGCAAGGCGCCGCGGCCGGAGTACGCCGAGGGCGCGCTGTTCCAGATGAAGTTCTACGCGCTGGTGGTCTGGCGGCTGAAGCAGGTCGTCCCACGGCGGCTCCAGCTGGTGTATCTCGGCAGCGGGGACGTTCTGACGTACGACCCCGTCCTCGCGGACCTGGAGCGGGTCGAGCGCAAGCTGCTGGCCCTGTGGGAGGCGATCCGGCTGGCCACGGAGACGGGCGAGTGGCGTCCCCGCCCGACCAAGCTGTGCGGCTGGTGCGACCACCAGGCGGTGTGCCCGGAGTTCGGGGGGACTCCCCCGCCGTATCCGTTGCCTGTGCGGGGTGCCTACGGCGTTTCTGCGGGGGTGGCGGAGGCGGGGAGCGATGTCTCTGCGGAGGGTTCGGAGGCGGGAGACGGCGTTTCCGCGGGAGGGCCGGAGGCATAGGTACGGCCTTCCTCCGGAGGGAGCGAAGGCAGGGGACGGCGTTCCCGCAGAGGGACCGGAGGCATAGATACCGCGCTTCCGCAGAGGGGGCAGATGCAAGAGGCGGCGTTCCCGAGTAGGGGGCGGATGCGTAAAGTACGGCGTTTCCGCAGAGAGGCCGGAGGCAGGAGACGGCGTTCCTACGGAAGGGCCGGAGGCACAGGTACCGCGCTTCCGTCGAGAGACCGGATGCTCCAGACGATCTCCCCACCAGGGGTCGGAGGCTATGGGGCGGCGGGCCAGGCGCGCCCGGTGCCCGGTGCCCGGTGCCCGGTGCCCGGTGCCCGGTGCCCGGTGCCCGGTGCCCGGTGCCCGGTGCCCGGTGCCCGGTGCCCGGTGCCGACGAGAGTGTTGCCGCCCAAGGGCCCGAGGCACTCGACGATGTTTCCGTCGGGGCCCGGCGGCGACCGACGGGGGTACCGGGACGGCGACGTTCTGTCCGCCCCGCCGAGGTGACCGACGGAATTCCCGGCTGAGCCCCGAAGGCAGCAGACCCCTGTTCCGCCAGGGACAGGGGCCAGAGCCGGAGCCGGTGAACGTGCCGGAGCTGACGGATGCGCTTCCCGCCCAGGCTTCGGGGGCAACAAACACCCCTCCCGCCCAAAGCGCCGAGGCAACGGGCACTCTCCAACGCCATCGCCCGCACAGCTCCCGAGGCGCCCGACCGTAGGTCACCCCGGCCTGGGCTACGGCGCCGACCTTGCCGCACAGGCCACGCTGGTCGAGGTTCCCGGGCGGGCCGCCCCGAGCCCAAACGCAGCGAACGCCTCTTCCCTCATCGCCCTGGGTGCAGCAACCAGTACCCCACCGGAAGCCCCAGGCCCCACCCCCTCCAGGCCGGTCGCGTCCCACGCCGCGGCGCAGGGCAGAATGGGGCCGGGCTAGCGAAGGAGACTCACGTGGCCATCCGCGTCCTACTTGTCGATGACCAGCCGCTGCTGCGCACCGGGTTCCGGATGATTCTGGAGGCGGAGCAGGATCTGGCCGTCGTCGGTGAGGCCGGTGACGGGCTGCAGGCGCTCGACCAGGTGCGGGCTCTGCAGCCCGATGTGGTGCTGATGGACATCCGTATGCCGCGGATGGACGGGGTGGAGGCGACCCGGCAGATCACCGGTCCCGGGCGGGACGGTCCGGCGAAGGTGCTGGTGCTGACCACCTTCGACCTCGACGAGTATGTCGTGGAGGCGTTGCGGGCCGGTGCCAGTGGGTTCCTGTTGAAGGACGCGCCGGCGAATGAACTGGTGCAGGCGATCCGGGTGGTGGCCGCCGGTGAGGCCATGCTCGCGCCGAGCATCACGCGGCGGTTGCTGGACAAGTACGCCGGTCATCTGCCGTCCGGTGACGAGCCGGTCCCGGATGCCCTGCACACGTTGACCGAGCGCGAGGTCGAGGTGTTGAAGCTGGTGGCGCGCGGGTTGTCGAACGCCGAGATCGCCGCCGATCTCTTCGTCAGCGAGACCACCGTCAAGACGCATGTGGGGCATGTGCTGACCAAGCTGGGTCTGCGTGACCGGGTGCAGGCCGCGGTGTACGCGTACGAGAGTGGGTTGGTGCGCCCCGGCGCGCAGTGAGTAGACCCCGGTACACGTGACATACGTAGAAGAGGGCGCCCCTTCCTGACAGGGGCGCCCTCTTCGTGTGTGCGGGCCCGGGTCAGCCCTTGCTGAGTTCCCAGAAGCGGAACACCGTCGAGGCGTCCAGGCAGTACTCGAGGCCGTAGACGTTGTCGCGGGTGACCGCGTACTGCTTGGCCTGCCAGACCGGGAGGACGGGCAGTTGGTCGGCGACGATGTCCTGGAGTCTGCCGTAGTCGGTGTCGGTGGCGGAGCGGTCGCTCTGGGCGGCGGTCCTGGGGATGAGCGTGTCGGTGATCGTGTTGTTGGTGTAGTTGTTGCTCAGCACGTTGCCCTTGCCGAAGAAGGGGGCGGTGAAGTTGTCGGCGTCCGGGTAGTCGGGCACCCAGCCCTTCACGTAGACGCCGTACTTGCCCTTGGTGATGTCCTTCTCGTACTGGCTGTAGGCCACGGACTTCACGTCGGCGTCGAACAGGCCGCTGGCGTTGAGCTGCCCCGCGATGGCCTTCAACTCCCGGTCGGTGGCCGGGCCGTAGCGGGACGGGGTGGACCAGAGGGTCAGTTTCACCTTGTCGGTGATGCCGTCGGCCTCCAGCGCGGCCTTGGCCTTGGACTTGGAGGGGCGGTCGCCGTAGGTGTCGAAGAAGGACGTGGTGTGTCCGGCGATGCCGGCCGGGATGATCGAGTACAGCGCGGTCGCCGTGTCCTTGTAGACGTCCCGGATGAGGGCTTCGCGGTCCAGGAGGTGGGCGATTGCCTTGCGGACGCCGATCCGTCCGGCGACCGGGTCGTCCATGTTGAAGACCAGGTGCTGGACCTCGGCGCTGCTGCCCTCGACGACCTCGACGCCGTCGCTGTCGTCGGAGTTCTCGATGTCCGCGATGTCGGTGGCGGTCAGGCCGCGGTAGGCGATGTCGATCTTGTTGTCGAGGAGGGCCGTCTTCAGGGCGGCCTGGTCGCCGTGGAAGAACTTGAGGGTGACGCCGGAGTTCTTGACCTCGGCGGTGCCCTTGTAGGTGTCGTTGACCGAGAAGACGGCCTCGTCGTCGCCGTAGGAGTCGAGTTTGTACGGCCCTGAGCCGACGGCCCGGCCGTCCTCGCGCAGTCCGTTGGCGGCGTACTGCGTGTGGTCGACGATCGAGCCGGCGCCGGAGGCGATCTTGCTCGGGAAGGTGGCGTCGGACGTGTTCAGGTGGAAGACGACGGTCTTCTTGTCCGGTGTCTCGACCTTGTCGAGCATGGGGAACATGATCGCGGGGCCGGCACCGTCGTTGATCTTCAGCATGCGGTCGAAGGAGAACTTGACGTCCTTCGAGGTGAGCGCGTCACCATTGCTGAACTTCAGACCGTCCCTGAGGGTGCAGCGGTAGACCTTGGCGCGGGTGTCCGTGAAGGAGCACTTCTCGGCGGCCTCCGGCTGCGGTTCGGTGCCGCCCTTGGGGAAGCTGAGCAGCGACTGGAAGACGTTGTTGAACAACAGCCAGGAACCGGGGTCGTAGCCGGAGGCGGGGTCGGTGGCCAGGACGTCGTCGGACATTCCCATGACCACGGAGGAGCCGGTGCCCGAGGAGCCGCCCGTCTGGGTGCCGCAGCCGGTCAACAGGCCGGAGGCCAGCCCCGCCACGATCGGCAGGACTGGCCACTGGTGGAGCTTGTTCACTGCATGTGCCTTGTCGTTGGTGCTTCGAAGCCCGGGGCTGTGCGTCCCGGCCCCGGGCACACGGGGCTGTCAGTTGCCCACGCCTCGGCCCAGCTCCCAGAGCTGGAGGGTCGAGGAGGAGTTGAGCACGTACGCGGTGCCCGTGACGTCGTTGCGTGCGGCGACGTACTGCTTGCCCTGCCACAGCGGGATCATCGGGACGTCCTGCGCGACGATGTCCTGGATGGCCGTGAGGCTCTTGGAGGCGGTGAGCCGGTCGGCCTCGCGGCGGGACTCCGGGATCAGCGTGCCGATGATCTCCGAGTTGGCGTACGGCGAGCCGAGGGTGTTGTCCTTGTCGAGGAACGGCGCGAGGTAGTTGTCGGCGTCGGGGAAGTCCGGGAACCAGCCCATCCCGTAGACGTCGTACTGACCCTTCTGCTCGGCCTGACGGAACGTCGACCAGGGCGTGCCCTTGATGGAGACGTCGAACAGGCCGCTGGCATTGAGCTGCTTCTGGAGCTGCTCGAACTCGTCCTTGGTGGCCGGGCCGTAGTGGTCGGTCGTGTAGTGCAGGGTCAGCTTCACCGGGGTGGTGATGTCGGCCTTGGTCAGCAGCGACTTGGCCTTGGTGACGCTCGGGTCGCCGTACTTGTTGAAGAACGAGTTCGAGTGACCGGTGATGGTCGCCGGGACCAGCGAGTAGAGCGGCTCGGCCTCGGTGCCGTAGACCTTGGAGACGAGTTCGCCGCGGTCGATGACCTGGGCCATCGCCTCGCGCACGGCCTTCGTCTTGACGGTCGCGGCATCGGTGTTGAAGGCCAGGTAGCGGATCTCGAGGCCGGGCATCTCGACGAGGTCGACGTCGCCGTCCGTGTCGTCGCTGAGCTTCTGGATCTGCGCCGGCGACATGGTGCGCGTCATGACGTCGATGTCGCCCTTGTTCAACGCGGTGCCCATGGCGGTGGCGTCGTCGAAGGAGCGCATCTCGACCTTGCTGTTGTTCACCTTCAAAGTCCCCTTGTAATTGGGGTTCTTGGTGAAGGTGGCCGTCGTGATCGCGTCGCCCTTCTTGTCGACCGAGAGGGTGTACGGGCCGGAGCCGTCCACCTCGAAGCCGTCGCGCAGCTTGTCCTTCTCGTAGTCGTCCGGGTTCACGATGCCGGCGACGGGAGTGGACAGCTTGTACGGGAAGGTGGCGTCGGCCGTCTTGAGGTGGAAGATGACCTCGCGGTCGCCCTGGGTCTCGACGGTGTCGACGGTGGACAGCAGGGCGAACACACCGCTGTCGGCCTTGATGCGCATCGCGCGGTCGATGGAGTACTTCACATCTTCCGCGGTGATCTTGTCGCCATTGGCGAACTTGAGACCGTCGCGCAGGGTGCAGGCGTAGCGCTCGTTGCCGGTGTCGGTGAAGCCGCACTTCTCGGCGGCCTCGGGCACCGGGTCGCCCTCGCCCTTGGGCTGGATCATCAGCGTCTGGATGGTCTGGCGCAGGATGTTCCAGGTGCCGACGTCGTAGGCGTAGGCGGGGTCGAGCGGCGCCGGAGCATCCTTCGTCGCCTCGAACCGGTCCGTGGTGCCGACGACTATCGCATCGTCGCTGGAACTGCCGCTGCCGGAACCGCCACACGCGGCGAGCACCGGCGCGAGCAGGCCGACGACGGCCGGCAGCACCAAAGTCTTGCGGTTCATGCGGGAGTTTCTCCAGAGCTGTTCGAGTCCGTGTAGCCGACATGCATGGGGTGGTGATGTCGATCAACGGGGGTAAGGGCGATGTTCTCGCGTTGAGATTAGTCCGGACCCGCACCGGGGTTCGCGGCCACCGTAGTTGAGTTCCCATCACGCTGCGGAACCGGCCGTGGACGCACCGAAAACCCGCCGGGGGAAGGATTAGTGCAGCCTTTCACCAATCGGGACACAAGGGTGCGTGATCGGCCTCAGAAATGGGGTGAACAGCACAGGGTGACCGCGATGTCGACCCTCCTGCACGTGGGGAACCTCACACGCATCAACTCGGTTGGAGAGCACCGGAATTCGACCGGTCGACCGTGCCCGGAATTCTTTTCCCATTGGGCCCATTGGACTTTGCACGCTCGGTGAACGCCTGGCGCATTTCCGTCATCAGTCCGCCATCAGTCCGCGCAGAAATGCCAGGTCGACGACTTCCAGGGAGGTCACGACGGTGCGCCGGGCGGCCGGGGCGATGGGCGCCACGGACGGCACCGCCACCACGTGGCAACCCGCCGCCTCCGCCGCCGCGACACCGGTCGCCGTGTCTTCTACGACGGCACAGCGGGCCGGGTCCACGCCGAGTCCGGCGGCGGCGAGGAGATACGGGTCGGGGTACGGCTTGGTGCGCGCGACCTCGTCGCCGGCGACCGTCAGCGCGAAGTGCTGGGGGCCGAGCGCGGCCAGGACGCGGTCGATGATGCGCCGGTGCGAGGCGGAGACCAGGGCCGTGGGGATCTCGTACTCCGACAGCTCGGCCAGGAGTCTGGCGGCGCCCGGCATCAGCGGCAGGTGCCGCCCGATGCGGTCCTCGAAGCCCGCGTTGAGCAGGAGGCTCAGCTCGGCGAGGGTGATGTCGGCGCCGGTGGCCTCGATCAGGAAGCCGGCGCTGCGGGTCATGGGGCCGCCGACCACGACATGGCGCCACGAGTCGTCGAGGGTGTGTCCGAGGGCGGCGAAGACCTCGACCTCGACGTCCCACCAGAAGCCCTCGGTGTCCACCAGGGTGCCGTCCATGTCGAGGAGTACGGCCTGGAGGGCAGAGCCTTCGGCCGTACGGGTTCCGAGCGCGGGGACCGTGCTGGTCATCCTGGCGCACCTCCTGGAGGGACGATCAGGCCGGCCACCCCTGATGCACACAAGGGCGACCGGCCTGCTGTGGACCGACCAGTGTACGACTTATCCGATCAACGTGCGTTGAAGTACTTCGCCTCGGGGTGGTGGATGACGATCGCGTCCGTGGACTGCTCCGGGTGCAGCTGGAACTCCTCGGACAGGTGGACGCCGATGCGCTCCGGCTCCAGCATGTCGGCGATCTTCGCGCGGTCCTCCAGGTCGGGGCAGGCGCCGTAGCCGAGGGAGAAGCGGGCGCCCCGGTACTTGAGGGCGAACATATCCTCGACGTCGGCGGGGTCCTCGCCGGCGAAGCCCAGCTCGGCACGCACGCGTGCGTGCCAGTACTCGGCGAGTGCCTCGGCCAACTGGACGGACAGGCCGTGCAGTTCGAGGTAGTCGCGGTAGGAGTTCGCCTCGAAGAGCTTCGCGGTCTCCTCGCCGATGCGGTTGCCGACGGTGACGATCTGGAAGCCGACGACGTCGGTCTCACCGGACTCCTCCGGGCGGAAGAAGTCGGCCAGACAGAGGCGGCGGCCGCGGCGCTGGCGCGGGAAGGTGAACCGGGTGCGCTCGTTGCCCTGGTCGTCCAGGATGATCAGGTCGTCATCCTTGGACACGCAGGGGAAGTAGCCGTAGACGACGGCCGCTTCGAGGAGGTTGTCGGTCTGGAGCTTGTCCAGCAGCCCGCGCAGCCGGGGGCGGCCCTCGGTCTCCACCAGTTCCTCGTACGTCGGTCCGTCGCCCGTACGCGCCTGCTTGAGGCCCCACTGGCCCTTGAAGAGGGCGCCCTCGTCGAGCCAGGACGCGTACTCCTTGAGCTGGATGCCCTTGATGACCCGGGTGCCGCGGAACGGCGCGGTCGGGATCGGGTTGTCGACGGCCACGTCGGAGCGGACGTGGCCCTCCTCCGGGCGCTCCTCGACCTCTACGGCGGCCGTCGTCGCCCGCACCCTGCGCTGCTTGAGCTCGGGCAGCTTCGCGCCGGGCACGCCGCGCTTGACGCCGATCAGGGCGTCCATCAGGCGCAGGCCCTCGAACGCGTCGCGGGCGTAGCGGACTTCGCCCTCGTAGATCTCGTGCAGGTCCTGTTCGACGTAGGCACGGGTCAGGGCTGCGCCGCCCAGGATGACCGGGTAGTCGGCGGCCATCTTGCGCTGGTTGAGCTCCTGGAGGTTCTCCTTCATGATCACCGTGGACTTGACCAGGAGACCCGACATGCCGATGACGTCGGCGCGGTGCTCCTCGGCGGCTTCCAGGATCGCGGAGACCGGCTGCTTGATGCCGAGGTTGACGACGTTGTAGCCGTTGTTGGACAGGATGATGTCGACGAGGTTCTTGCCGATGTCGTGGACGTCGCCGCGCACGGTGGCGAGCACGATGGTGCCCTTGCCCTCGGCGTCCGACTTCTCCATGTGCGGTTCGAGGTAGGCGACCGCGGTCTTCATGACCTCGGCGGACTGCAGCACGAACGGCAGCTGCATCTGCCCGGAGCCGAACAGCTCGCCGACGACCTTCATGCCGTCGAGGAGCGTCGCGTTGACGATGTCCAGGGCGGGGCGGGTCTGCAGCGCCTCGGCGAGGTCGGTCTCCAGGCCGTTCTTCTCGCCGTCGATGATCCGGCGCTTGAGCCGCTCGTCCAGCGGGAGGGCGGCCAGCTCCTCGGCGCGGCCCGCGGTCCGGGACTTGGTGGTGGCGCCCTCGAAGAGGGCCATCAGCTTCTGGAGCGGGTCGTAGCCCTCGGCGCGACGGTCGTAGACGAGGTCGAGGGCCGTCTGCACCTCCTCCTCGGTGAAGCGGGCGATCGGGAGGATCTTCGAGGCGTGCACGATCGCCGAATCGAGGCCCGCCTTGACGCACTCGTCGAGGAAGACGGAGTTGAGCAGGACGCGGGCGGCCGGGTTGAGGCCGAAGGAGATGTTGGAGAGGCCGAGAGTGGTCTGGACGTCGGGGTGGCGGGCCTTGAGGCGGCGGATCGCCTCGATGGTGGCGATGCCGTCGCCGCGGGACTCCTCCTGGCCGGTGCAGATGGTGAAGGTCAGGGTGTCGATGAGGATGTCCGACTCGTGGATGCCCCAGTTCGTCGTGAGGTCCTCGATGAGCCGCTCGGCGATGGCGACCTT
Organism: Streptomyces xylophagus; assembly: GCF_000716435.1. Taxonomy (GTDB): domain Bacteria; phylum Actinomycetota; class Actinomycetes; order Streptomycetales; family Streptomycetaceae; genus Streptomyces; species Streptomyces xylophagus. The sequence continues at coordinate 219,521 of NZ_JNWO01000021.1, read as the reverse complement.
GTGCTCCGGAGTGCGGGCCTGGCCCTCCTCGTCGATGGTCAGCGCGATGAGCGCGGCGCCGTGCTCCTGCGCCAGCCTGGTGACCTTCGCGAAGCGGGACTCGGGGCCGTCGCCGTCCTCGTAGTTGACGGAGTTGATGACCGCACGGCCACCGAGCTTCTCCAACCCGGCCCGGATGACCGGGACTTCGGTGGAGTCCAGGACGATCGGCAGGGTGGAGGCGGTGGCGAAGCGGCCGGCCAGTTCCTCCATGTCGGCGACGCCGTCGCGGCCCACGTAGTCCACGCAGAGGTCCAGCATGTGGGCGCCCTCGCGGATCTGGTCGCGGGCCATCTCCACACAGTCGTCCCAGCGGCCGTCGAGCATGGCCTCGCGGAACTTCTTCGAGCCGTTGGCGTTGGTGCGCTCGCCGATCGCCATGTAGGCGGTGTCCTGGCGGAACGGGACCGTCTGGTAGAGCGAGGCGGCACCCGGCTCGGGCTGCGGGTGGCGCTCGGTGGGGGTGGCCTCGCGGACCCGCTCGACGAGCTGGCGCAGGTGCTCGGGGGTCGTACCGCAGCAGCCGCCGACCAGGTTCAGGCCGTAGTCGCGGACGAAGTGCTCCTGCGCGTCCGCCAGGCCCTCGGGGTCGAGCGGGAAGTGGGCGCCGTCCTTGGTGAGGATGGGCAGGCCCGCGTTCGGCATGCACAGCAGCGGCGTGCGGGAGTGGCGGGCCAGATAGCGCAGGTGCTCGCTCATCTCGGCCGGGCCCGTCGAGCAGTTCAGGCCGATCATGTCGATGCCGAGGGGTTCCAGCGCGGTGAGCGCGGCGCCGATCTCGGAGCCCAGCAGCATGGTGCCGGTGGTCTCGAAGGCCATCGAGACCAGCAGGGGTACGTCGACGCCGGTCGCCTCCATGGCGCGGCGGGCGCCCAGGATCGACGACTTCGTCTGGAGCAGGTCCTGGGTGGTCTCGACGATCAGGGCGTCGGCGCCGCCCGCGAGGAGGCCCTCGGCGTTCGCCTGGAAGCCGTCGCGGAGGGTGGCGTAGCCGATGTGGCCGAGGGTGGGCAGCTTGGTGCCGGGGCCGATGGAGCCGAGGACCCAGCGCTGGCGGCCGTCGCGGGCGCCGAATTCGTCGGCGGTCTCGCGGGCGATGCGGGCGCCGGACTCGGAGAGTTCGTGGACGCGGTCGGCGATGTCGTACTCGGCCATCGCGGAGTGGTTGGCGCCGAAGGTGTTCGTCTCGACGCAGTCGACGCCCGCGCGGAAGTACTCCTCGTGGACCGAGCGGACGATGTCCGGGCGGGTGATGTTCAGGATCTCGTTGCAGCCTTCGAGATTCTCGAAGTCGTCGAGTGTGGGCTCCTGCGCCTGGAGCATGGTGCCCATGGCTCCGTCGGCGACCACCACGCGGGTGGCGAGTGCCTCTCGGAGCGCGGACACACGGGTCCGGCTGTCGGCAGAAGGGGTCAGTGGCGACGAGGCCATGAAGGGGCTCCCTGGAGTGCGACGGCTGTCGGCTTTTGCGGCTTCCCCGGGAACCTCTCACGGAACTCCCCGGGGAGCGTGCACGTCGCCAGGGTAACGGGGCGGGGCGGGATGATGTCGGAACGTCCATGGGGCGGACCGGGGTGACGGGCGGGTCGACGCCGTCTAGGTTCTCGCGACGGACGACGTAACGGATGACGCAACAGGTATTGACCGACCATTAGCGAGAGGTCGGCATGGACCGGTAGTGTTCGACATTGCCGAACGGCGGCAGCGACGTCGCGCGTCGACGGTCGAACGGGACGGAGGCAGTACGGCGATGGCACGGAACATCCAGTCGCTCGAACGGGCGGCCGCGATGCTGCGCCTGCTCGCGGGCGGCGAGCGACGGCTCGGCCTCTCGGACATCGCCTCGTCGCTCGGTCTCGCCAAGGGCACGGCCCACGGCATCCTGCGCACCCTCCAGCAAGAGGGCTTCGTCGAGCAGGACGACGCCTCCGGGCGCTACCAACTGGGCGCCGAACTGCTGCGCCTGGGCACCACGTATCTCGACGTCCACGAACTGCGGGCCCGCGCCCTGGTGTGGACGGACGACCTGGCCCGCTCCAGCGGCGAGAGCGTGCACCTGGGCGTCCTGCACCAGCAGGGCGTCCTGATCGTGCACCACGTCTTCCGCCCCGACGACAGCCGGCAGGTGCTGGAGATCGGCGCCATGCAGCCGCTGCACTCCACGGCCCTGGGCAAGGTGCTGTCGGCCTTCGACCCGGTCGCGCACAGCGAGGCCCTGGAAGCCGACCGCAAGCCCTTCACCGAGCGCACGGTGTCCGAGCTGGCCGACTTCGAGCACATCCTCGACGTCACACGCGCGCGTGGATACGCGGCCGACGTCGAGGAGACCTGGGAGGGCGTCGCTTCCATCGCCGCGCCCATCCACGACCGGCGGCGCATGCCGGTCGGCGCGGTCGGCATCACCGGGGCCGTGGAGCGGCTGTGCCGCGAGGGCGAGCTGCGCCCCGAACTGATCGCCGCGGTACGGGACTGCGCCCGCGCGGTGTCGCGGGATCTCGGCGCCGGGCGCTTCTGAGCCAGGCGTCCGACCTCAGCCGATTCACAGCAGGAACTCACCGGAACGTCAGGCGGACGTTCCGGTATCAGTCGTACTCTGGATGACAAAGTCGGCCAAATCGCCAAATCACCACACACGGTGTCCACTTGATCGCCGTCCGCATCGACCACGAGATCGATAGCCCACAGCAATCAATAACGATCGTGTTTTCGATAACAGCACTCTTGACGCGCCTGTAACCCCGGAGCAAGACTCCCGTCCATCGGTCGGCATTGCCGAACACCTACCGGCAATACGCGCTAGAGTGTGGCAACGCCAAAGGCCGGCATCGCTCTCACCCCCGAGGGCGCACGAACCCCCGGCGGGACCCGGGGTTCGGCTTCCCTGGACGAAGGACAAAGGAGTCGCGGGTGTCCAGCTCCGACATCTTCATCGGCGAGACCATAGGTACCGCCGTACTCATCCTGCTGGGCGGTGGCGTCTGCGCCGCCGTCACGCTGAAGGCCTCCAAGGCCCGTAACGCCGGCTGGCTCGCCATCGCCTTCGGGTGGGGTTTCGCCGTCATGACGGCTGTGTACATCTCGGCACCGCTCTCCGGTGCCCACCTCAACCCGGCCGTGACGCTCGCACTCGCGATCAAGGACGGTGGCTGGGACAACGTCCCGATCTACTGGGCCGGCCAGCTGCTCGGCGCCATGATCGGCGCGACCCTGGTCTGGGTGGCCTACTACGGCCAGTTCCAGGCCCACCTCACGGACAAGGAGATCGTCGGCGAGCCGACGGCCAAGGCCGTGGAGGCGGAGGAGAAGGGCGCGGGACCGGTCCTGGGCATCTTCTCCACCGGCCCCGAGGTCCGCAACGTGGTGCAGAACCTCGCCACCGAGATCATCGGCACCGTCGTCCTGATCCTCGCCATCCTGACGCAGGGTCTGAACGACAAGGGCAACGGCCTCGGCGTCCTGGGCGCCCTGATCACCTCGTTCGTCGTCGTCGCCATCGGTCTGTCGCTCGGCGGCCCGACCGGTTACGCGATCAACCCGGCCCGTGACCTGGGCCCGCGCATCGTGCACGCGCTCCTGCCCCTGCCCAACAAGGGCGGCTCCGACTGGAGCTACGCCTGGATCCCGGTGGTCGGTCCGCTGATCGGCGGCGCGATCGCTGCGGGACTCTACAACGTCGCCTTTGCTTAGAACCGGACGAGAACCGGAATTCAGAGCACTGAAGCAGCAGTAGAACCAGTCCTCATGACCACGGAACCCCTCAGGAGCACACAGTGACCGACGCGCACACCGCCGGACCGTTCATCGCGGCCATCGACCAGGGCACGACCTCCAGCCGTTGCATCGTCTTCGACCGGGACGGCCGTATCGTCTCCGTCGACCAGAAGGAGCACGAGCAGATCTTCCCGAAGCCGGGCTGGGTCGAGCACAACGCCACCGAGATCTGGACCAACGTCCAGGAAGTCGTCGCCTCCGCCATCGAGAAGGCGGGCATCACCCGCGACGACATCAAGGCCATCGGCATCACCAACCAGCGCGAGACCACGCTGCTGTGGGACAAGAACACCGGTGAGCCCGTCCACAACGCCATCGTCTGGCAGGACACCCGTACCGACGCGCTCTGCAAGGAGCTGGGCCGCAACGTCGGCCAGGACCGCTTCCGCCGCGAGACGGGCCTCCCCCTCGCCTCGTACTTCGCCGGCCCGAAGGCCCGCTGGCTGCTCGACAACGTCGAGGGTCTGCGGGAGCGCGCCGAGGCGGGCGACATCCTCTTCGGCACCATGGACAGCTGGGTCATCTGGAACCTGACGGGCGGTGTGAACGGCGGCAGGCACGTCACCGACGTCACCAACGCCTCCCGCACCATGCTGATGAACCTGCACACCATGGAGTGGGACGAGAAGATCGCCGAGTCCATCGGCGTCCCGCTGAACATGCTGCCCGAGATCCGCTCCTCCGCCGAGGTCTACGGCGAGGTCACCGGCGGCCGTCTCGGCGACGTGCTCGGCGGCATCCCGGTCGCCTCGGCGCTCGGTGACCAGCAGGCGGCCCTGTTCGGCCAGACCTGTTTCGCCGAGGGCGAGGCCAAGTCGACGTACGGCACCGGCACCTTCCTGCTGATGAACACCGGCGAGAAGCCCGTCAACTCGTACAACGGCCTGCTCACCACGGTCGGTTACCGCATCGGCGACCAGAAGGCGGTGTACGCCCTCGAGGGTTCGATCGCCGTCACCGGTTCGCTGGTGCAGTGGATGCGCGACCAGATGGGCCTCATCTCCACCGCCGCCGAGATCGAGACGCTCGCGCTCACGGTCGAGGACAACGGCGGCGCCTACTTCGTGCCGGCCTTCTCCGGTCTGTTCGCCCCGTACTGGCGCTCCGACGCCCGCGGTGTGATCGCCGGTCTCACCCGGTACGTCACCAAGGCGCACCTCGCGCGCGCCGTCCTGGAGGCCACGGCCTGGCAGACCCGTGAGATCACCGACGCCATGACGAAGGACTCCGGCGTCGAGCTCGCGGCGATCAAGGTCGACGGCGGCATGACCTCCAACAACCTGCTGATGCAGACGCTCTCCGACTTCGTGGACGCCCCCGTGGTGCGCCCGATGGTCGCCGAGACCACCTGCCTCGGCGCCGCCTACGCCGCCGGTCTGGCCGTCGGCTTCTGGACCAGCACCGACGACCTGCGTGCCAACTGGCGCCGGGCCGCCGAGTGGACCCCCAACATGGCCGCGGAGAAGCGCGACCGTGAGTACAAGAGCTGGCTCAAGGCCGTGGAGCGGACCATGGGCTGGCTCGACGACGAGGAGTAAGAACCCCACATGACCAGTCAGTCCACCCTGCAGTCCGTGCCTGCCCTCGGTACGCACCCGGCCTCCGGCTCGAACCCGAGCCGGGCCGAGACCCGGGAGCAGCTCTCCAAGGCGACGTACGACCTCCTCGTCATCGGCGGCGGCATCCTGGGCATCTCCACCGCCTGGCATGCCGCGCAGTCCGGGCTGCGGGTGGCCCTGGTCGACGCCGGCGACTTCGCCGGTGCCACCTCTTCCGCCTCCTCCAAGCTTCTCCACGGCGGTCTGCGCTATCTGCAGACCGGTGCGGTGAAGCTGGTGGCGGAGAACCACTTCGAACGCCGTGCGGTGTCCCGCCAGGTGGCCCCCCACCTGGCGAACCCGCTCACCTTCTACCTCCCCGTGTACAAGGGCGGTCCGCACGGCGCGGCGAAGCTCGGGGCGGGCGTCTTCGCCTACTCCGCGCTCTCCGCGTTCGGCGACGGCGTCGGCCACCTCCTGTCCCCCGCCAAGGCGGCGCAGGACGTGCCCGAGCTGCGTACCCAGAACCTCAAGGCCGTCGCCGTGTACGGCGACGACCAGATGAACGACGCGCGCATGGCGCTGATGACGGTCCGCGCGGCCGTCGAGGCGGGCGCGGTCGTCCTCAACCACGCCGAGGTCACCGGCCTGCGCTTCACCCAGGGCCGGGTGACCGGTGCGGAGCTGCGCGACACGACCTCCGGCGACGAGTTCGGCGTGAGCGCGCGGCTCGTGCTCAACGCGACCGGCCCGTGGGTCGACCACCTGCGCAAGATGGAGGACCCGAACGCGGCCCCCTCCATCCGCCTCTCGAAGGGCGCGCACCTGGTCCTGAAGCGCACGTCCCCGTGGAAGGCCGCACTCGCCACCCCCATCGACAAGTACCGCATCACCTTCGCCCTCCCCTGGGAGGACATGTTGCTCCTCGGCACGACCGACGAGGAGTACGAGGGCGACCCGGCCGATGTCGCGGTCAACGAGAAGGACATATCCCAGATCCTGGACGAGGCCGCGTTCTCGGTCCGCGACCAGCAGCTCTCGCGCGACCTGATCACATACTCCTTCGCCGGGCTGCGCGTCCTGCCTGGCGGCCCGGGCAGCACGGCGAAGGCCAAGCGCGAGACGGTGGTGACCGAAGGCAAGGGCGGCATGCTGTCCGTCGCGGGCGGCAAGTGGACGACCTTCCGGCACATCGGCCGTACGGTCATGCAGAAGCTGGAAGCCCTCCCGGGCCGTCCCCTCGGCGAGGACTTCGAGCCGATCTCCTCCCTCCCGAAGAAGCTCCCGCTGCCGGGCGTCGCCAACCCGCGCGCGGTCGCCCACCGCCTCCTCGTCGACAACCCGGCGCCGGGACCGCGCATGGCGGCCGACACGGCGAAGCACCTGGCCACGCACTACGGCTCGTTGGCCTTCGACATCGCCCGACTCACCAACGAGAACCCGGAGTTGGGGCAGCGGGTGCACCCCGACGCCCCGGAGATCTGGGCGCAGGTCGTGTACGCCCGCGACCACGAGTGGGCCGAGACCCAGGACGACGTTCTGCGGCGGCGGACGACGCTGACGATCCGGGGGCTTGCCACGGACGAGGTGCGGGCGAAGGTGCAGGATCTGCTCGACAAGAAGTAGGCGGTACGACGAGAAGGGGCGGTTCCTTTGTGGGAGCCGCCCCTTTCACGTGCCGTGCGCGTTAGTCGTTGTCTGCGGGTGGGTGGGGGCTGGTCGCGCAGTTCCCCGCGCCCCTAGGTAGGTTGCACAACCGCTCGTACAGAGTCCACGTCGGTCAACTCCTCGCGATGGATGACTAGTTCGCGGCCCAGCAGCAGTGCCCTGCGCGACGCCGGGGCCGGGTCCTCCAGCGTTGTCAGGTCCGTCAGGTGGGCGAAGCCGATGATTCTGCGGATGTTTTCCGTGCCTGCGTAACCCAGTGACTCCGTCCAGACCTTGCGCAGGAAGCGGTCCAGGTACGCGTCGTCGAAGAAGGTGTCGACGCGGGTCGGCCAGAGGCGGCGGAACTCCGTCTCGAACGCCTCCCAGGAGAGGCGGAGTTGGTCGGCGTGGTCGGACAACGTGCCCAGCTCGCGGGCACGTTGCTCCGACACCAGCACGTTGGCCCAGTACAGGCCGAGGTCGTAGCCGATCGGGCCGACGAAGGAGAACTCGGGGTCGAAGACCCGTACCACCGGGGCGCCTTCGCGTTCGCCGACCATGACGCTGCCGGTGTGCAGGTCGCCGTGGAGGAGTGCCTGCGCGCTGGTCATGAAGGTGTACCGGAGGTCGGCGACCTCCGTGCGCAGGCGGGTGTCCGCGCGGAAGTCGGCGGCCAGGTCCGTCAACTCCGGGAGCCAGTGGTTGTGTTCGTGCTCGATGTACGGCTCGGAGAGCACCACGTCCTCGGTGATCTTGCACAGCTCGGGGCTCACCGAGGCCGCGATCAGCGCCTTGCGGTCGGCGGACGCCATGCCGAAGTCGCTGGTCGCGAAGGCGAGTTGGGCGACGAACTCGCCGATTCGCGCCGAGGTGTCCGGGCCGTACGCCGCGCCCTCGTTGAGGACCGTGCGCAGGACCTCCAGGTCGGACATGTCCTCCATGACGAGGGCGTAGTTGTCGGCGTCGTAGCCGTGGATCGCCGGGATCTTGTCGGGGGCCACGCGGGCCACCTGCTCGTATGCCCTCGACTCGGCATCGGCGCGCTCCGGGCTCATCGGCCAGGAAGGGCCCGCCACCCGTACCCAGGGCAGCGCCTGCTTGATCGCGAGGCTGTGGCTGCCGTCGGCGTTCGACGCGAGGAACACCCGGTTCATATTGCCGTCCGACACCTCGCGGACGTGGATGTCGCTCACGTCCGCCCAGTGGCCCCGCTCGTGCAGGTAGGCCGGGATGTCGTCGGTCTCCAGGATGCGGTAGCCCATCGTACGAACTCCTCGAACTTCCTTATGCGGTGCGGCGCTTGGACAGGGTGAAGCTGAAGACCAGGGCGAGGATGAGGACCGCGCCCTCGACGACGTCCTGGGTGTAGTAGGGCAGGCCCTTGATGGTCAGACCGGTGGTGATGATGCCGATCAGCACCGCGCCGAGTGCCGTGCCCCAGACGTTCGGGCGGCCCCGGCCCAGCACCGACGTGCCGACCAGTGCCACGGCGACCGCCTCCAGCAGCTGTGACGTACCGGCGGACACGTCGCCCTGGCCGATCCGGGACGCCAGGATCAGGCCGCCGATCGAGGCGAGCATGCCGGACAGTACGTACGCCAGCGCCCGGTAGGCGCCTACGCGGATACCCGCCAGGCGCGACGCCTCGGGGTTGGCGCCGATGGCGTACAGGACGCGGCCCCAGCGGGTGCGGGCCAGGAACACCCAGGCGATCACCGTCAGCGCGCCGAAGATCAGTACGGAGATCGGGATGCCGAGCATCGTGCCCCGGTCGATGCGCAGGAAACCGTCGGTGAACTTGCCGGGGGCGGTGGTGCCGTCGGACTGGGTCATGCCGGCGGAGATGGACTGACCGTCCACCAGGATGAGTTTGGTGCCCTGGATGACGAACATGGTGCCGAGGGTGGCCAGCATGTCCGGGATCTTCATGACGACGATCAGCAGGGCGTTGAGGAGTCCGGCCAGCGCGCCCGCCGCGATCACCGCGAGGATCGCGACCGTGCCGACCTGGTTGTACGTCACCATCGTCTTCGCGGCGACGGTGACGCCGAGCCCCGCGACCGCGCCGACGGACATGTCCATTCCGCCGACGGCCATGGTGAGGGTGACACCGAGGCCGAGGATCGCGGCGACGGAGACGTACCGGAGGGTGTCGAGGAGGGTCGCGGACTCGCGGAAGGAGCCCTCGGTCAGCGCGAAGTACAGGAAGAGCACGACCGTGACGAAGATGAAGCCGTACTTGATGACGGCGTTCTGGACGAGCACGGCGGTGGAGACGGCGGACGGTGCCGCCGTCTTCGGTGCGGCCTCGGAGCTCTGGGTGGTGGTCATGGCGTACTTCCTGCCGTGGCTTCGTGCGGGGCGGGCATCGCGCGGACGCCGGAGTGGTCTGCCGGCATCACACGGACGCCGAGATGGTCTGGATCACGCGGTCGCGTTCCGCGTCTTCGCCGTACGCGTCGAGATGGACCTCGCCCGCCGACAGCACTACGACCCGGTCGGCGACCTCCAGTACCTCGTCCACGTCGGCGGAGAGGACGAGGACGGCGGCGCCTTCGGCGGCCAGGGTGCGGGCGCGGCGGCCGATGTCGCGCCGGGCGCCGATGTCCACGCCTCGGAACGGCTCGTCCAGGATGAGGACCCGGGGTGTCTCGGCGAGCCAGCGGCCGACGACGACCTTCTGCTGGTTGCCGCCGGAGAGTTCCTCGACGGTGCTGTGCTCGTCTCGGGCGACGACACCGAGGGCGTCGATGGTCTCGCGGCCGAGAGCGTCCTCCTTCGCGGTGTTCATGAGCCCGCCCCGGGACAGGGACTTGAGGAACGGCAGCGAGATGTTCTGCGCCACCGACCAGCCGGGGACGAGCGCGTCGGCGTGCCGGTCCTCGGGGACGAGGTGGACGCCGGCGCGGATCGCGTCGGCCGGGCGGCGGGGCGCGTAGGGCTTGCCGTCGAGTGCGACCGTGCCGGTGGCGAAGGGCTCGGCGCCGAACAGGCCGCGGGCCAGTTCCGTCTTGCCGGCACCCAACAGGCCTACGACACCGGTGACTTCACCGGCGCGCAGGTCCAGGTCGAGGGGGGCGCGGCCCTCGAAGAGGTGGACGCCGCGCAGGCCGAGGACGACGTCGCCGTGCTCGCCGGTGCGCTGCGGGCGGGCGCTCGTCGCCTCGTGGGCCTGGGCGAGCATCGCGCGCAGGGCGCTGTCCCAGTCGAAGGGCTTGACCTGGTCGTCGGTGAGACCGCCGTCCCGCAGGACGACCAGGCGGTCGGCGAGGGCGTCGATCTCGCCGAGGCGGTGGGAGACGTAGAGGACCGCGATGCCGTCGTCGCGCATCTTCTCGACGAGGGCGAAGAGCCGCTCCGCCTCGGCGGCGGAGAGTGCGGAGGTCGGTTCGTCGAGGATGAGCAGCCGGGGGCGGGTGGCGAGGGCGCGGGCCAGGATGAGCAACTGGCGGTCGGAGATGCCGAGTTCGGTGACGTCCCGGCGCAACACGGCGTCGCTCCAGTCCAGTTCGAGACCGGCCTGGATCTCGCGGGCGCGGGCCAGGACGCGGCGGCCGTTCAGGAACGGGTTGCCGCGCTTCTGCGCCAGCTCCTCGAAGACCAGGTTCTCGGCGACGGTGAGGCCTGGCACGATGCCCTCGCCGATCCGCTGGTGGACCGTCTGGATGCCCAACTGCCGGGCGGCGAGCGGCGACTGGAGAGCTGCGGGCTCCCCTGCGACCCGCACCTCGCCGCCGTGGTCCGTGTGCACGCCCGACAGGATCTTGATCAGCGTGGACTTGCCCGCGCCGTTCGCACCGAGCAGCGCGACCACGCTGCCCGGTGCGATGTCCAGCGAGACGGAGGCCAGCACCGTCTTGCCGCCGAAGGCCATGCTGACGTCGCGGAGCGAGACCGCGGCGTCAACCGCCGTGTCAGTGGGCGACATTGGGGATCCAGTCCGCGGTGCTCACCTTGGAGAGGTTCAGGGCGGGCAGGGCCGCGCGCAGCTGGTCCATGTTCGCGATCTTGTTCTTGCGCAGGAAGTCCTGGGTGATGGCGACGGCCGGGAAGTCGACGGACGTCTTGTTCAACTGGCCTGCCAGCTCAAGGGCTGCCGTACGCACGACGGCCGCGCCGACCGCGGACGGGTCGGTGCCGGCCGTGGCGACCCAGGGGCTGCCCGCGGCGGTCATGTTCTGGATGTCCGCGTTGGAGACGTCCGCGCCGAAGACCTTCACCTTGCTCTGGAGCTTCTTGTTCTGCACGGCAAGGAGCGTGCCCTTGGCCAACTCGTCGTACGGCGCGAAGATGCCCGTCACGTCGGAGTGCTGGGTGAGCGCGGCGGAGACCAGGGGAACGTTGTCGGTGGCCGTGGAGTCGGTGACCTTGCCGACCTTGAACTGCTGCTTCCAGCCGTTGGCGTCGACCGTGGACTTCCAGACGGTGTTGCGCTTGTCGAGGGCCGCGTAGCCGGCGACGTTGACGTAGCCGACCTTGGCGTTCTTGCCGACCGTCTTGGCCATCACGTCGAGGACGGCCTGCGCCATGCTCGCGTCGTCCTGCTCGGTGCTGATGACCGACTTGTTGGTCTGGTCGACGTCGTAGACGACGACCTTGATGCCCTTCTTCACCGCCTGGTCGATCTCGGGCTGGATGGTCGACGGGAAGCCGTGGTCGACGATGATCGCCTGCGCGCCGGAGTTGATCGCCGAGGACAGGTCGGTGGCCTGCTTGGCGTTGTCGGCCTGCGCGTCGTACACGGTCAGGTCGATGCCGAGGGCCTTGGCCTGCGCCTTGGCGCCGTTGCCCCACTGCTCGAAGTAGTCGCCGGCGCCGCTCTGCCGCACGAGCGCCACCTTGACCGTGCCCTTGCTGAAGGGGGCCGGCTTCGTGCCCGTGGCGGCCGAGGCCGAGGCGGCGGTGTCGGCGGTGCTCTTCGAGGCGTCCGTGGACTGCGAGCAGCCCGCCAGGAGGAGGGCGGAGACGGAGGCGAGCGAGAGCGCGGCGAGGGGGACGCGGATGCGGGACATGAGGAGCTCCAGGTGCAAGGTGGTGCAGAAGGGGTGAAGGAGGGGCATGCGTGACCCGGAGCATGGGAAAAGGAATCAGCCACCGCGGAACGGGTGGTGGGCCGCGGCAGCAAAGGCTCGCGGGGCTCCGGATGTGGTCAGCGACAGCTGGCTGTGGTCGACCGGAGCAAGTCCACGTACAGCCGCCGCACGAGCAGCAGCGTCTTCATAAACAGATCATGAGAACGTTTTCGGCCATTGGTCAAAGGGATGGAAGCGGTTTCTCACCAGATGAGACAACGACTACGTCACACCCGGTCCGTTCACCGACGCCGGTTACCATCACGGAACCGGCTCCCGACCCGGCACAGTGAGGCCCCGATGAAGACACCCAGCGCGACGACACCCCCCATGAGCTGCATGCGGTGCTGTCCCGGCGCACGGTGTCCGGGCTGACCGGCTGTCCGCCGCCGTCGCCCCGCCGCCCCCGACTTCTCCTCCCCACCCGTCCGGTGCTCGTCCCAGCATCCGGACATCCCTCCCACTTTTCGGAGTTGTTCCCATGACGCTGCTGACCACCTGGTCCGAGTCCGGCCCCGAGACCCTCGTGCGCCGCACCGCCGACCCCGTCGAGATCGCCGCCGCGCTCGCTCCCATCGGTGTGCGCTACGAGCAGTGGCCGATCCGCGAGGACGTCCCGGCCGACGCCGACAGCGACACCGTCTTCGCCGCCTACGGCCCGGAGATCGACAAGCTGAACGCCGAGGAGGGCTTCACCACCGTCGACGTCCTCGGCCTGCACCCCAGCGACGACCCGGAGTACCCGGCGAAGGCGGCGGGCGCCCGCGCGAAGTTCCTCCAGGAGCACACGCACGACGACGATGACGAGGTCCGCTTCTTCGTCTCCGGCTCCGGCATCTTCTACCTGCACGTGGGCGGCGAAGTGCACGCCGTGTACTGCGAGAAGGGCGACCTGCTGGGCGTCCCGCGCGGCACGACCCACTGGTTCGACATGGGCACCAAGCCCGCCTTCACCGCGATCCGCTTCTTCCACGAGGAGGACGGCTGGGTCGGCAACTTCACCGGCTCGACCATCGCCTCCCGCTTCCCGGACTACGACACGATCGACGCGGGCTACCAGCAGGACAAGGCCGCCGCGTGAGTTTGCGGTTCGACGTGGACGCCGTGGTGCTCGACATCGAGGGCACCACGAGCGCCACGGGTTTCGTCGTCGACGTGCTGTACCCGTACTCGCGCTCGCGCTTCGCGTCTCTTCTGACCGACCGGAGCGACGACCCCGAGGTGGCCCGGGCGGTCGCGCAGGTGCGCGAGCTGACCGGCGACCCGGACGCCGACGCCGTACAGATCGAGAAGGCCCTCAACTCCTGGCTCGACGAGGACCGCAAGGCCACGCCCCTGAAGACCCTCCAGGGCATCATCTGGTCAGAGGGCTTCGCCCGCGGCGACCTCGTCTCGCACTTCTACGACGACGTCGTACCGGCCCTGCGCGCCTGGCACACGGCGGGGCTGCGGCTGTACGTCTACTCGTCCGGGTCTGTGGCCGCGCAGCGCGCGTGGTTCATCTCGAGCCCGGATGGCGATCTGCTGCCGCTCGTCTCCGGTCTCTACGACACGGAGAACGCCGGTCCCAAGCAGGAGCCGGAGTCGTACCGCCGTATCGCGGCGGAGACCGGCGTCGAGCCGTCCCGGCTGCTCTTCCTCTCCGACCGGCCCGGCGAGCTGGACGCGGCCATGGCCGCGGGCTGGCACGCCGTGGGTGTACGGCGGCCGGGAGAGCCGTACTTCGAGCAAGGCGTCGGCGACCACGCGCAGGCGGGGGCGTTCGACGAGATCAGTATCACCAGTTCAAGGAGCACCACGTGACCAGCGAGATCAGTGACCTCGACCTGAAGGAGGCGGGGGCTCAACTCGCCGCCGAGTCCGCCCGGTTCGCCTCGTTCGGCTGGATGCGGGGGACCTCCGGTAACTTGTCGGTGGTGGTGGGCCGGGATCCCCTGCGGCTGGCGGTGACGGCTAGCGGGCATGACAAGGGTGAACTGACGCCTGACGATGTGGTGTTGGTGGACTCTGACGGTGCCGCCGTCCGGGGTGGTAAGCCGTCTGCCGAGGCCGAACTACACGCTCGTGTTGCCGCGTTGACCGGTGCCGGTGCCGTCGTCCACGTGCACACTGTGGCGTCCGTTGCCATGGGGCGGCGTACGCCGGGTGGGATCGTGTTCAAAGATGTCGAGATGCTCAAGGGTGTCGGGCAGCCTGCCCATGATGTCGAGGTGACGCTGCCTGTTATCGCCAACAGCCAGGATATGAAGGTGCTCGGGGATCGGCTGGAGGCAGCTCGGGATCCTCGGATGCCGGCGGTGGTTGTGGCTGGGCACGGGTTGTATGTGTGGGGGGCGGATCCTCGTCAGGCTCGGCATCACACCGAAGTGGTGGAGTGGTTGCTGGAGTTGGAACTGACGCAGCGTTGAGCGTTTTAGTCACAGTGCCGGCCGGTGGGGGCTGGTCGCGCAGTTCCCCGCGCCCCTAAAAGACTAAAAGCAGGGGCGCGGGGGTTGGCCGGTACTTCGAACTCGCCGCTACTTCAAGTGGTCGGCCGGGAGTTCGCCTGCCGACACTTCCAACACGCCCCGCTCTGTGACCAGTCCGGTCACCAGGCGGCCCGGGGTTACGTCGAAGGCGGGATTGTGGCCCCGCGACTCCGCGGGAGCCGTCCGCACTCCCGCCCACTCCAACACCTCGGCCTCGCCCCGGAGTTCGATGTGGATCTCGGCGCCGGTCTTGGTGGCGAGGTCGACCGTGGTGGTCGGGGCTGCCACGAGGAACGGGATGCCGGCGTCCGCGCAGGCCAGGGCGACGCCGACCGTGCCTACCTTGTTCGCGGTGTCGCCGTTGGCCGCGATGCGGTCGGCGCCGACGATGGCCGCGTCGACCTCGCCGCGCAGGATGGTGCCGGCGGCGGCGCCGTCGGCCTGGACGTAGTGCGGGATGCCCTCCTGGACCAACTCCCAAGCCGTCAGGCGCGATCCCTGAAGGAGAGGGCGCGTCTCGTCGGCGTAGACGACCTCCACCAGGCCACGCGCGTGCAGTTCACGGATGACTCCGAGTGCCGTGCCCCAGCCGGCCGTGGCCAGCGCGCCCGTGTTGCAGTGCGTCAGAAGCCTCAACGGCCGGTCCACGCCCACCTGTTGGAGCCTTTCGAGCAGCCAGTCCGCGCCGAACGCGCCCATCGCACGGTTGGCGGCGACGTCCTCGCGCTGGACGGCGGCGGCCTCTTCGAGGACCGCGTCGAGGCCTTCGTCGAAGCGGGTCATGACCCGGTCCACGCACACCATGAGGTTGACCGCGGTGGGGCGGGCCTCGCGGACGCGGGCGACCGCCGCACGTGTCTCGGCCTCGGTCCAGCCCTTCCGCTCGCCCTCGATGAGCGCGAGCGCGACGCCGTAGGCGCCGGCCGCACCGATCGCGGGGGCGCCGCGCACCACGAGGCGCTGGATCGCGTCGACCAGGGCGTCCACATCGTGGACAGCCATCGTCTCGTTGCGGTGCGGGAGGAGGGTCTGGTCGATGAGCTCGAGACCGGTTCCGGTCCAGTCGACCGCACGCAATTCCTGGTACATAACGGGACACTCCTGCTGTTCCGATGGTGTCGGACACCGTACATGACCTTGGAGAACCACAGTTCGAGACAGTCGAGCAGGTGTCTCAAAACGAATGTTAAAGTCCAGCTCCCGCAGCCCGAAGGCCGAGACGAAGGAGGACGTGTGCTGCTGACCATGCGCCGTTTCCTCGATCACGGCCGCTGCGCGAGCGACTGCTGTCGACGCTGACCTGTCCCTCTCGCGTCCACCCCTCGCCTGTCCCGTCTCACCATCTGGTCGCACGCGCTCCCGCCGGAGCGCGCCTTGCCGTACCCCCGGAAGGTCCCCATGCTCCGCAGATCACGTCGCACCCTGCAGCTCGTCGCCGCCACCACGCTCATGGTCACCGCCGCCACCGCCTGCAACGCCGCCGCGAAGACCGACGCCTCGGACAGCGCGAGCGGCAGCAGCGGGAAGTCGTTCACGCTGGTCACACCGGACGCGGTCGGGCAGAACGAGTTCCTGAAGCTCGCCGTCACCGGTGTGAAGGCCGCGGCTAAGACGCACAACGGGACCGAGAAGGTCTACGAGTCCACGGACACCGCGTCCCAGCAGCAGAACGTGCAGGCCGCCGTGGACGCGAGCCCGAACGTGATCGTGCTGGTCGGCTTCGAGTTCGCCGACATCGTCGCGCAGCAGGCCAAGGCGCACCCCAAGCAGCAGTTCCTGATGATCGACGCGTGCACGACGAAGACGTTCAGCAATGTCACCTGCGCCGTCTTCCGTGAGCACGAAGGTGTCTATCTCGCGGGCGCCGAGGCCGGGCTGCTGAGCAAGAGCGGCAAGGTCGGCGCGGTGGACGTGCTCGACACGCCCCAGTTCCGGCGCTACAGCGACCCGTTCGCGGCCGGTGCCAAGAAGGTCGCCGCCAAGACGTCCGCGTCGACGCGCTTCGTCGGCGGCCAGTCCCCGTTCGACGACTCGGCGCGCGCCAAGGAGCAAGCCAACTCCCTGCTCTCCAAGGGCACCGACCAGATCATGGCGGCCGCGGCGGCCGGCAACTACGGCGTCTTCGAGGCCGCGAAGGCCAAGGGCGCGTTCGCGTACGGCGTCGACGTCAACCAGTGCGTCTCCTCCCCCGGCACGGTCGTCGACAACGTGATCAAGAAGACGGACGTCGCCGTGGAGAAGGGCGTCGAGCAGGTCCTCGCGGGCAAGACCGGCACCTCGGTGTCGTACGGCCTGAAGGAGGGCGGCATCAGCCTCACCGGCCTCGAAGCCGGCGTCGACTCCTCGAAGTGCGTGATCGCCCAGCACAAGGACGTCCTCGCCAAGGTCAAGGCGCTGCGCGACCAGATCGTGTCCGGAGAGCTGAAGGTCGATGACCCCGCAGCCAGTTGACCCGGCGGTCGAGCTCCGGGGAATCACCAAGCGCTTCCCGGGCACGCTCGCCAACGACTCCGTCGACCTGACCGTCCAGCGCGGCGAGATCCACGCCCTCATGGGCGAGAACGGCGCCGGCAAGTCCACCCTCATGTCGATCCTCTACGGCATGGAGCGCGCCGACGCGGGCTCGATCCGGATCGACGGGCGCGAGGTCACGTTCGGCGACCCGAGCGCCGCCATGGCCGCCGGGCTCGGCATGGTCCACCAGAGCTTCAAGCTGTTCGACTCGCTGACAGTCGCGGAGAACGTCGTCTACGCCGCCGAACCGCGCCGCTTCGGCCTGGTGGACCGGGCCGCCGCCCGCCGCCGGGTGCGTGAGCTGGCCGAGGAGCACGGGCTCGCCGTCGATCCGGACGCCCGGGTCGGGGAGTTGCCGGTGGGGCTGCGCCAACGCGTGGAGATCCTGAAGCTGCTGCATCGCGGGGCCCGCACGCTGATCCTGGACGAGCCGACCGCCGTGCTGACTCCGGCCGAGGCGGACGCCCTGTTCGCGGTCCTCAAGTCGCTGGCCGCGCAGGGTCGTACGGTGATCCTTGTCACGCACAAGCTGCGCGAGGTCCTCGAAGGCAGCGACAACGTGACCGTGCTGCGGGACGGCCGGGTGGTCGCCCGCCTGGTCACCGCCGAGACCTCCGCCGACGAGATCGCCGCCGCGATGACCGGCCGCGCGGTCGAGCTCGATCGCGTGCACGCGCCCGGGACACCCGGTGACGTGGTCCTGGACGTGAGAGACCTCACCACCGACGCCGTCCACGATGTGGGAATCACTGTCCACGCCGGGGAGATCGTCGGGATCGCGGGCGTAGCCGGCAACGGCCAGAGCGAGCTGATCGAGGCACTGGCCGGGTTGCGGCCGGTCGCTTCCGGACAGGTGAGTCTCAAGGGACGGGACATCACCCACGCCTCGGCCACCGAGCGCCGAGCCCAGGGCCTCGCCTACGTCCCCGAGGACCGGCACGCGGTCGGTACGGCACCGGCGGCGTCCGTCGCGGAGAACCTCGCGATGGGCCACCACCGAACGTCCCTCTCCTCAAAGGGACTTCTGCCGCCCGCGTCCGTACGCGCCCACGCCGGGCGGCTGATCGAGCGC
Source organism: Streptomyces xylophagus (assembly GCF_000716435.1). Taxonomy (GTDB): domain Bacteria; phylum Actinomycetota; class Actinomycetes; order Streptomycetales; family Streptomycetaceae; genus Streptomyces; species Streptomyces xylophagus. The sequence goes on along the minus strand of NZ_JNWO01000021.1, from coordinate 201,400 downwards.
TTCGGCATCAAGGCGGCCAACCCCGAGGTGCCCGCCTCCGCGCTGTCCGGCGGCAATCTGCAGAAACTGCTGATCGGCCGCGAACTCGCCCACGAGGCACCGCTGTTGCTCGTCGAGCAGCCCACACGCGGGGTCGACATCGGCGCCATCCAGAACATCCACGACCAGATCGTCGCCTACCGCGACGCCGGTCACGCCGTCCTCCTCGTCTCCGCCGAACTGAGCGAGATCCGGGGCCTCGCGGACCGGGTCCTGGTCATGTACGAGGGCCGGGTCACGGCGACGTACACGAAGGACGAGGCGGACGAACGGGCGCTGGGACTCGCCATGGCGGGCGGGGCCGTAGCGCCGACGGAGGCCGTCGACTGACATGACGCACACTCATATACCGCGCATCTCAGGGGTGTTGCGCTCCCCCATCACCTTCTCCGTGCTCGCCGGCCTGGTCATCGGCGCCCTGTTCCTCGTCGGCACCGGCGCGGACCCGCTCACTGCCTACAGCGCCGTCCTCACCGGCTCGCTCGGCGCCGACGGCATCGGCTCCACGCTGAGCACCGGCACCAGCGTGCTCGGCATGGCGCTCGCGCTGGCGATCCCGCTGCGGGCCGGGCTGATCAACCTCGGCGGCGACGGACAGATGGTGCTCGGCGGCATCACGGCGGCCGTGACCGGTCTCTACTCCCCGCTGCCCGCACCGCTCACCGTCGTACTGGCACTGCTCGCGGGTATGGCAGTGGGCGCCGCGTACGCCGCACTGGCCGCCCTGTGCGAGAACCGCCTCGGCGTCCCGCTTCTGGTCAGCAGCCTGTTGCTGAGCTACCCGGCGGTCTCGCTCGCCTCCTACCTCGCGCGCTACCCGCTCAAGGAACCCGGCTCCAGCCTCCCCCAGACCCGGGCGATGCCGGACGGCGTGGCGCTGCCCGCGTTCGGCGACTCGACGGTCACCATCGGGCTCATCCTGGTGGTGCTGGCGGCAGCCGCGTACTGGTTCACCGACAAGCGCACGGCGTTCGGCTACGAGATCCGCATGACCGGCCTCAACTCCCGTTTCGCCGCCTACGCCGGTGTCGAACGCCGGGGCCTGACCCTCAAGTTGATGTCCGTGTCGGGCGCGCTGGCCGGACTCGTGGGCGCCATAGGGGTGTTGAGCTTCCCGTACCGCTTCGTGGACGGCTCGCTGACCGCGCCGGGTTACACCTGGACAGGCCTGACGGCTGCCCTGCTCGCCGCCGCGGCACCGCTCGGAACAGTCATCGCTTCCTTCTTCTTCGCCGTCCTCGCGGTCGGCGGTCTCGCGATGGAGCGGACGACCGAGGTGCCGCGCGAGTTGACGCAGGTGCTCCAGGCCATCGTGATCGTGTTCCTGGCAGCGCGGCTGCGCTTCCCCAGCGGGTGGTTCAGGAGACGGCCCCAGGAAAACCCCCAAGAAAGCCCTCAGGAAATCGGGGCCGTCTGATGTTCTTCGACTCCGATCTGCTGATGTCGGCGCTGCGCGCGCTGACCCCGATCCTGCTGGCCGCGCTGGGCGGTGCCCTGTGCGAGCGGGCGGGGGTCTTCAACATCGGCCTCGAAGGCATGATGTTGATGGGCTGCTTCACGTCGGTGGCCACGAGTTGGTTCACGGGCAGTGCCTGGCTCGGCGTGCTCGCGGCAGCCCTCGCGGCAGCCGCGTATTCGTTGATCCTCGCCGTGGGCGCGGTAACTCTGCGCGGGGACGCGGTCGTTCTCGGAATCGCCATGAATCTCCTGGCAGTTGGCCTGACCAGCTTCCTGCTGCGTACGGTCTTCGGTGTGCAGGGCACTTTCGACGATCCGTCACTCGCCGGGCTGCCGTTGATCGGTGGCTTCACCCCGCTCGCGTATCTCGCGTTCGTCGCGGTCGCGGTGGCCGCGGTGATGCTGTCCCGGAGTGTGTGGGGGCTGAGGCTGCGCGGGGTCGGCGAGGCGCCGGACGCGGCGGCCACGCTCGGGGTGAGCCCGGCGAAGTACAAGTACGCGGCCGTGCTGATCTCCGGTGTCCTGTGCGGGCTCGCGGGAGCCCAACTCGCGCTCGGCAACGTCACGTTGTTCTCCGAGAACATGACGGCGGGCCGGGGCTGGATCGCCGTCGTCGCGGTCATGCTCGGCCGCGCGGCACCCGTCGGTGTGCTGCTCGCCGCGCTGCTCTTCGGTCTCGCCGAGGCCGCCGGCTTCCGCCTCCAGGGCGTCGGCCTGCCCCAACAGGCCACGGATGCCGCGCCGTACGTCGTGACGCTCGTCGCCCTCTTCCTCTCGACGGCCCGCCGCCGTCGCCGTACCGCCAACTCCCCCTCCGGAGCCACCACATGACACAGGACCTGCTGCCCATCACCCGCGTACCGCGCACGGGGCTTCCGGCGCACGCGGTCGTCGTCGGCGACCCGGCGCGTGCCGCCGCCGTCGCCGCGCTGCTCGACGGTGCCGAGGAGGTGTCCTACCACCGCGAATACCGTGTGTTCAGCGGGAGTTGGAAGGGCCTGCCGGTCACCGTCGCCTCGCACGGGGTGGGCGGACCGGGCGCGATCCTGCTGTTCCAGGAACTGGCGGACGCGGGGGTCAGCACCCTCCTGCGCTTCGGCACCGCCGGCGCGATGAAGCCCGGCATCGGCGACGGCGACCTCGTCATCGCGGAAGCAGCCGTACGCGACGACGGCGTCACCCAGCAGCTCCTCCCGCCGGAGTACCCGGCCGTCTCCTCCCCCGAGGCCGTCCTCGCCCTCCAGCGCGCGGCCCGCGAGGCCGGCGCCCCGCACCACCGGGGCATCGTCTGGACCCGGGCGGCCTTCCAGCCCGGTCTCCTCCCCCTCTTCTCCTACGACGGTGCCGGGCTCGCGGCGATCGAGATGGAACTGTCGGCGCTGCTGGTCACGGCCTCGCTGCGAGGGCTGATCGCGGGCGGGGTGCTCGTGATCGACGGGGCGAACGCCGATGAACTCGTCGACGCGGAGACCACGGGCGGGTACGACCCGCACCGGGACGTCGTGGCAGCCGGTGTCGAGCGGGGCGCGGTCGTCACGCTGGAGGCACTGCGGCTGCTGGCGGAGGGGAACGAGGCGTGAGCATCGACCTGTTGGTGCACGGCGGTGACGTCCTGACCGTCGACGAGGCCGGAACTGTCGTACAGGACGGGGCAGTTGCCGTCCACGAGGGCGAGATCGTCGCCGTAGGGCCGAGCGAGGAGCTGACCACTCGGTTCACGGCGACGGAGTCCATTGACGCCGAGGGCTGTCTCGTCCTGCCCGGGCTCATCAACACGCACACCCACCTCGCGATGACGCTGCTGCGCGGTCGCGCCGACGACGTCACTCTTCAGGGCTTCCTGGAGCGGGTGTTGAAGTGGGAGGCCGAGCTGCTGGCGCCGAAGAACGTGGCGGCGGCGGTGCGGCTCGCGGTGGCGGAGAGCGTGCGGGCGGGGGTGACCTCGGCGCTCGACATGTACTGGTTCCACGAGGCGGCCGAGCAGGCGGCCCGCGAGGCGGGCTGGCGGCTGCACACCGGGCCCACCTTCATGGACGTGCCGGAACCGCCGGACGGTATCGCGTACGAGGACCGACTGGACTGGGCGCGCAGGGACTTGGCGGCGCGGGGCGAGGCACGCCCCGGCCTGCGGCCCGTCCTGTTCGCGCATTCGACCTACACCCTCTCCCCGGACCAGCTTGTCGAAATCGCTGCCCTGGCACGGGAGTTCGGCGCGCTGCTGCACATTCACGCGGCGGAGAACCCGACCGAGGTCGCCACCGTCGAGGTCAAGTACGGCAAGCGTCCTGTGGAGTTGCTCGACTCGCTGGGGCTGCTCGGTCCCGATCTGCTGCTCGCGCACGCGGTGGACCTGACCGGCCCGGAGATCGCGGCGCTGGCCCGCACGGGCACGTCGGTGGCCCACTGTCCGGTGTCGAACCTGAAGTTGGGCTGCGGGATCGCGCCGGTGCCGCGGCTGCTGAGCGCGGGTGTGACGGTGGGTCTGGGTACGGACGGGGCCGTCAGCTCCAACACGCTCGATGTGCTGGGCGCCGTACGGCAGGCAGCGCTCGTCCACAAGGCGGGCGGTGACCCGACGGCGGTCGGTGCCGAGCAGGCCGTACGGATGGCGACGATCGAGGGTGCGCGGGCGCTGGGGCTCGGGGAGCACCTGGGTTCGCTGGAGGTCGGCAAGCGGGCCGACCTGATCGTGCTCGACCTGGGTGGGCCGCATCTGCGGCCCCTGCACGACCCTTGGTCGACGCTCGCGTACGCCGCGCACTCGGCGGACGTGCGGGACACGGTCGTGGACGGCAGGGTGCTGATGCGGAACCGGACACTCGGCACGCTGGACGAGGACGCGGTGATCGCGGAGCTCGAAGCACTTGCCTGAGCTGTGGATTTCCCTCCCGTTCAGCCTGCTGAACCCCCATAATGTGCCTGATACATCGGATGTCTGAGCAACAGGGAGGCCGGCCATGGCAGTCACCGATGAGGCGATCGAGAAAATCAAGGGAATGATCGTCTCCGGCGCGCTGCGTCCCGGGGACCGGCTGCCCAAGGAGAGCGAACTCGCCGCCGAACTGGGCCTGTCCCGCAACTCCCTGCGCGAGGCCGTGCGTGCCCTGTCGTTGATCCGGATTCTGGATGTGCGGCAGGGCGACGGCACGTATGTGACGAGTCTCGATCCGCAACTCCTGCTGGAGGCGCTGAGTTTCGTCGTGGACTTCCACCGCGACGACACGGTGCTGGAGTTCCTGGCCGTGCGGCGCATTCTGGAGCCGGCTGCCACGGGGATGGCGGCCCTGCGGATCAGCGAGCAGCAACTGGACGCGCTCAGCGCCCAGTTGGACGCGCTGGGCGGGGCGCCCTCGGTGGAGGAACTGGTCGCCTGTGACCTGGAGTTCCACCGGGGGATCGTGCAGAGCTCCGGCAACTCGGTGCTGTGCTCGCTCCTCGACGGTCTGTCGGGCCCCACCACGCGGGCCCGCATCTGGCGCGGTCTGACTCAGGAGGACGCGGTCAGCCGGACCCTGCACGAGCACCGGGCGATTCTTGGCGCGCTGCGCGACCGGGACGCGGAGGCGGCGCGGTCGTGGGCGACGGTGCACATCGCGAGTGTGGAGCAGTGGCTGCGTTCGACCCTGTGATCGAGTGAGCGGGGCCGCTGATCCATCGGAGGAGTGACCGGCCGGGACAGGGCTGCACAGGATCGCGATCTTGTGTGTTCGAGCGTCCCGGACGGGGCAGGCATGGGGGCACTCCCCCGTGCAAGGGGGCTGCGGGCGCCCCCGTCGGACGCCGTAAGGTTGGGGCGTACGCGAGGGCAGATCGGAAGGAGGCGCTGGGTGATCGAGCTGGAGGGGGTTCCCGAGCTGATCGACCCAGTGATGGTGGCCGCGTTCGAGGGCTGGAACGACGCCGGCGACGCCGCCTCCACCGCGGTCGCGCATCTGGACAGGGAGTGGAAGGGCGAGGTGTTCGCGGCGCTCGACGCCGAGGACTACTACGACTTCCAGGTGAACCGGCCCACGGTGTGGATGGACGCCGGTGTGCGAAAGATCACCTGGCCCACGACCCGCCTGTCGGTGGTCCGGGTCGGCGGCGAGAAGCCGCGCGATCTCGTTCTCGTCCGAGGTATCGAACCGTCCATGCGCTGGCGCTCGTTCTGCAACGAGCTGCTCGGCTTCGCGCACGAGCTGGGCGTGGAGCTGGTGGTGATCCTGGGCGCGCTGCTCGGTGACACCCCGCACACACGTCCGGTGCCGATCAGCGGGACCACGTCCGACTCGGACCTGGCGCAGCGGATGGACCTGGAGGAGACCAAGTACGAGGGTCCCACCGGGATCGTCGGCATCCTCCAGGAGGCGTGCACGCACGCGGGCGTACCGGCCGTCTCGCTGTGGGCGGCGGTGCCGCACTACGTGTCGCAGCCGCCCAATCCGAAGGCCACCCTGGCGCTCCTGAACCGCCTGGAGGACCTGATCGACGTGCGCATCCCGCTGGGCGAGCTGCCCGAGGACGCGCGCGCCTGGCAGGTCGGCGTGGATCAACTGGCCGCCGAGGACAGCGAGGTCGCCGAGTACGTGCAGACGCTGGAGGAGGCCCGCGACACCGCGGAGCTGCCGGAGGCGTCGGGCGAGGCGATCGCCCGCGAATTCGAGCGCTATCTCCGCAGGCGGGACGGTGGCGGCAGCCCGTCGCCGGGCGGGCATGCCACGGCGGACGGGAGTGACAGCGCGTCGTATCTGCGCGACAACCCCGGCGGCCGTGCGAAGCCGACGAGGCCCGCGAAGCCGGAGACGGAGCCCGAGACCGGGCCCGAGGCAGACGACGAGGACTCCTCCGAGGAGTGAGTCCCTCGGTCAACAGGGCGTGAAACAGGGGCGGTTCCTCTCCCGAGGGAGGAACCGCCCCTGTGCTGTCCGCGGTTGCTAGAGGGCCACGCCCAACAGGGCGTCCACGGCGCGCGAGACGACGCCGGGGGCGCCCTCGTCGCTGCCGCCCCGGTCCCGCTGGACGGCCGCCCAGCGGTCGACGGCGGCGAGCGCGGCCGGGGCGTCCAGGTCGTTCGCGAGGGCCTCGCGCATCTCCTCGACGAGCTTCAGCGCGGACGGGCCGTCGGGGCGGGAGACGGCGGCACGCCAGCGCCCCAGCCGGGCAACGGCGTCCGCCAGCACCCCGTCGGTCCACTCCCAGTCGGCGCGGTAGTGGTGGGCGAGCAGCGCGAGCCGGATGGCGGCCGGGTCGACGCCCTCGCGGCGCAGCGCCGAGACGAAGACGAGGTTGCCCTTGGACTTCGACATCTTCTCGCCGTGCAGGGCGACCATGCCGGCGTGGACGTAGGCCTTCGCCATGGGGAACTCACCGGTCAGCACCTGGGCGTGCGAGGCGCCCATCTCGTGGTGCGGGAAGGCGAGGTCGGAGCCGCCGCCCTGTACGTCGAAGCCCATGCCGAGGTGGTCCAGGGCGATGGCGACGCACTCGATGTGCCAGCCCGGACGCCCCTGGCCGAGCGAGCCGCCGTCCCAGCTCGGTTCGCCCTCGCGGGCCGCGAGCCACAGGATCGGGTCGAGCGGGTTCTTCTTGCCCGGGCGGTCCGGGTCGCCCCCGCGCTCGGCGGACAGCAGTCGCATCGCGGCGGCGTCGAGGTTCGAGACCTTGCCGAAGTTCGGGTCGGACCCGACGGAGAAGTAGATGTCGCCTTCGAGTTCGTAGGCGGCACCGGCGTCCCTGAGGCGTTCGACGAGCGGCACGATGCCGGGTATCGCCTCGACCGCGCCGATGTAGTGCTTCGGGGGCAGCATGCGCAGGGCGGTCATGTCCTCGCGGAAGAGCGCCGTCTCCTTCTCGGCGAGGGCCACCCAGTCGACGTTGTCCCGCTCGGCGCGCTCCAGGAGCGGGTCGTCGACGTCGGTCACGTTCTGGACGTAGTGAACCTGCCGCTTGGTGTCGAGCCACACGCGCTGCACGAGGTCGAACGCGTTGTAGGTCGCCGCGTGCCCCATGTGGGTGGCGTCGTACGGCGTGATGCCGCACACGTAGATACGGGCGACGGGACCGGTGTCAGGGGTGACCAGACCGCCGGTCGCGGTGTCGTGGATCCGGAGGTCGCGGCCCTTGCCGGGAAGGGCGGGGACCTCAGAAGCGGGCCAGGCATACATGTCATGAGCGTAACCGGACGGATGTTTCGCATACGAACCGGACCAGCCCTGATGACCAGGAAGGCCCTCTTGCGCAACCCTGCCCGCCGTGCTGCTACACGGGCGGCCACGGAATGGCCGGCCACTCCCCGCTCGGCTCGGGATGCTTCCCGGACTCCAGCATCGCGTCGACACGCGCGCGTGTGGCATCGAGTTCCACGACGGTGATCAGCTCGGCGAGCTTCACGGCGAGCCCACCACCGGCGTTCAGCGCCTCCCTGAGCCCCTGGAGGACGTCGACCGCCTCCGGAGTGAGCTGCTCGCCCGCCCAGCCCCACAGGAGGGTGCGCAGCTTGTTCTCGGCGTTGAAGGTGACGCCGTGGTCGATGCCGTAGAGGCGGCCCTCGTCGGCGGGCAGCAGATGGCCGCCCTTGCGGTCCGCGTTGTTGATCACGGCGTCCAGGACGGCGAGCCTGCGCAGCCGCTCGTCGTCGGCGTGCACCAGGAGGGCCGTTTCCCCCTCACCGACCTCGGCGAACCCGATGGCCTTCCAGCCCGGTTCGGGCTCCTCGGCGTCGACCAGGGCCAGCAGCTCGGACTCGGCCGCGGCCTCGATCCACAGCTGGCACATGCCCTCGCCGTACGGCCCGTCGCGCAGCACGGTCGTAGGCACAAGGCCCCAGCCGGTCGCCTCGGAGACCTCGTACGCGGCGACCTCGCGCTGGGCGAGGTTGCCGTCCGGGAAGTCCCACAGGGGGCGCTCCCCGGCGACGGGCTTGTAGACGCAGGACGTCTCACGGCCCTCGTACGTCACGGAGCAGAACAGCACCGCGTTCGAGGCCTCGCGGATGCGTCCGCGTACCTTCAGCTCACCCTTGGCGAGCAGCTCGGCCGTGGTCACGCTCCGCGGCGGTATCCGTTCTGGCGCGGACATACGTGTCCTTCCGGGTCGAGCGGGAGGCTGCACAGCGGGCACGGCGGTCGGCCGGCGTTGACGACGTCGAGGGCCCGCTTGGCGAAGGCGCGGGCCTGGGCGCCGGTGAGGCGGACCCGCAGCATCGGGGGTCCGTTCTCCTCGTCCTGGAGGAGTCGCTCCTCGGCCTCGGCAAGGTCCTCGTCGGTGTCGGCGTCGAGTTCGACGAGGGCCTGTGCCTCGACGATCATGCGCTGTTCGTCACCGTCCCAGGCGAGCGCCATGGTGCCGACGCGGAACTCCTCCTCGACGGGGGTCTCCAGCGGGCGGGTGTCGGAGATCTCGGTGGGGGTGACGGCGGGGACGGCCGCACTGCCGCCACTGCGCCGTACGACCTCGTCCAGAAGCTCGTCCATGCGCTCGGCGAGCGCGGCGACCTGTGTCTTCTCCAGGGCCACGCTGGTCACCCGAGGGCCGGCGGCGGCCTGGAGGAAGAACGTACGGCGCCCGGGCAGACCGACCGTACCGGCTACGAAGCGGTCCGGCGGGTCGTAGAGGAACACCTGACGTGACACGTCCTGTCTCCATGGGAATCGACTGCTGACAAGTGCGGCGCTACTGCGACCGCTTCACCCTACTGCGGCCGACGATCACGGTGCGCCCGCGCCGCCCCCGACCGTGGCCTCGTCGCTCGGGGGCTCCTCGCGCGGCGCCAGGGAGGCGAGATCGCCGGTGTCCCCGAGCCGTACGAGAAAAGGCCTGAGACGGGTGTAACGGATCGCGGTGATGGAACACGGTTCTACGGAGATCCGCTGGAAGAGGTCGAGATGAAGTCCGAGTGCGTCCGCGACAAGGGACTTGATGATGTCGCCGTGCGAGCACATGAGGTACACGGCGTCGGCACCGTGATCGCGCTCCACGCGCGCGTTCCACTCGCGTACGGCCTCGGCCGCGCGGGTCTGCATCGACCGCATCGACTCGCCGCCGGGGAACGCGGCGGCCGAGGGGTGCGTCTGGACGACCTCCATCAGGGGCTCGTCCTTGAGCTCGGCGAGCTTGCGGCCGGACCAGTCGCCGTAGTGGCACTCCCCGATCCGCTCCTCGGTGTGCGGCCGCAGGTCGGGGCGGGCGTCGAGGAGGGGCTGGAGGGTCTCCTGGCAGCGTTGCAGCGGGCTGGTGACGACCTCGGCGATCGGCAGCGCGGCGAGCCGTCCGGGGAGCGCGGCGGCCTGGGCGTTGCCGCGCTCGTCGAGGGCGACTCCGGGTGTCCAGCCGGCGAGCACTCCCCCGGTGTTGGCGGTCGAACGTCCGTGCCGGACAAGGATCAACGTGGGCATGCCGCCAAGGGTAGGCGCACGCCGAAAATGTCAACGTGCGGCTTCGGCCGGACGGCGGGAGAATACGCACCGTGATCGTCGACTACGCCATCTACCGTGACGGACGCCGGACGGAGGGGCCCGGCGACTTCTCCGACGGCCTGGACCACTGCCGTCGCGTGGGCGACGCCTTCGTCTGGATCGGCCTCTACGAGCCGACGGAGAAGGAGTTCGACCGGGTCACCCAGGAGTTCGCGCTGCACCCGCTGGCCGTCGAGGACGCCCTGACCGCGCATCAGCGGCCCAAGCTGGAGGTCTACGACGACTCGCTGTTCGTGGTCCTCAAGCCGGTGGGCTACGAGGCGGACGACGACGTGGTCAGCTCCGGCGAGGTCATGGTCTTCGTCGGTGACTCCTTCGTGGTGACCGTCCGGCACGGCGAGGAGGCCCCCCTTGCGGCCGTACGACACCGTCTCGAGGAGGAGCCGGAGATGCTGCGGCACGGGCCCACGGCGGTGCTGTACTCGATCGCGGACGCCGTGGTCGACCACTACGTGGACGTGGCGGGCGAGTTGCAGACCGACCTGGAGGAGCTGGAGGCGGCGGTGTTCTCGCCGACCGGCGGCGGCTCGCGGACCACGGCGTCGCGGATCTACACCTTCAAGCGGCAGATCCTGGAGTTCCGCCGGGCCACCGGACCGCTCGCGCAGCCGCTGGCCCGGCTCGCGGGTGTCGGTCTCGCCGGTGACCGGGTGCCGTTCGTGAACGACAAGTCGCGGCCGTTCTTCCGTGACGTGAACGACCACCTGATGAAGGTCAACGAGTCCGTGGAGGGCCTGGACCGGCTGGTCTCGGACGTCCTGTCGGCGCATCTCGCGCAGACCAGCGTCCGGCAGAACGACGACATGCGGAAGATCTCCGGGTGGGCGGCCATGGCCGCGGTCCCCACGATGATCGCGGGGATCTACGGCATGAACTTCGATCACATGCCGGAGCTGCACTGGCTGTGGGGGTATCCGGCGGTGATCCTGCTGATGGCCGCCCTGGAGGTGCTGCTGTACCGGACGTTCAAGCGGCGCGGCTGGCTGTAGGGCCTACGCGAACTCGGGTGCCGCGGTGGCCGGTCCGCCGAGGGCGTCGCGTCGCTCCGGCATCCGCAGGGACACCATCCGCCGCCAGCCGCCGAGCCGTTCGTAGGCGTACACGGCGTGGATGCCCGCGGTGAGCACCGCCGACTTCGCACGCGGCCAACCGAGGACGCGTCCCATGTGGGCCATCACGGCGAGGCTGACGTCCCGGTAGATGCGGATCTCCGCCAACGCGCAGTCGCGCAGCGTCCGTTGGATGGCGTGGCCGTGTCCGGCGTGCGCGAAGCGCAGCAACTCCTCGTGGCAATAGGCGAGATGGTTGTCCTCGTCGTTTGAGATCATCCGTACGGCGCGGCCGAGGTCGGGATGGTCGGCGAAGTGCCTGCGCAGCAGATCCATCTGCTCGGAGGCGCGCTGTTCGGTGACGCGGCTGTGGGCGAGGTAGGTGACGATGTCCTGGACGGTGAGCGGCGTCTCGGCCTTGAGCTTCTCGTGGGCGAGACCGATGCCGTGCCGCTCCAGGAGCATCGTGTAGTCGGTGTCGGCCGGTACCGGGACGGGTCGGAGGCCGCGCTTCTTTAGAAGAGCGTTGAAAATGCGCCCGTGCTTGTCCTCGTCGGCGCCGTGCCGGCTGATCTTGGGGGCGAGGTCGCGTTCGGTCGGTGGGACGAGGACGGCGATGCGCCCGTTCTCCCAGCCGCCCTGCGATTCGCCGCTGGCCGCGATGGAGCAGAACAGCCGGAAGGACTCGTCGTTGTCGAGGATCTCCTGGAACAGGCTCTTGGCCGAAAGCATCTGAAGGCACCTCCATGCAGGATTCCGCCGCATTCCGCAAAGAACGAGTCAAATGCGGCATCAGAGGTGCTGCAACAGCTGTGTCGGACAACTCCGCCAAAAGGAGGACTGCCGATGTCCCGACGGGGGCGTAACCGCACGGGCTGCCGCGCGTTGTTCCCCGTGACGGCCGTGGCGGGGAAGACCCCCCGAGCCCCCACCACGGCCGTAGAAAACTTCCGTGCTGTAGAGCCGCGTTACGCGAGACCCGCGCGATCCAGTGCCTCGGTTCCGGCGCGGAGGGCGGCGATCCGCTCCTCCAGGGTCCAACCCGCGGGGGCGAGCGTCAGGGTGGTGACGCCGGCCGCCGCGTACTCCTTCATCCGGTCCGCGATGCGGTCCACGGAGCCCAGGAGCGTCGTCTTGTCGATCAGGTCGTGCGGGATGGCGGCGGCGGCGCCGTCCTTGTCGCCGGCCAGGTACTTGTCCTGGATCTCGGCAGCCGCGGCCTCGAAGCCCATGCGCCGGGCCTGCTTGTTGTAGAAGTTCTGCTGCCGGCTGCCCATGCCGCCGACGTACAGCGCGGTGTACGGGCGGAAGGTGTCGGCGAGCTTCTCGACGTCCTTGTCCTCGCCGAGGGCGAGCGGGACCGTCGGGACGATGTCGAGGCCTTCGAGGGTCTTGCCCGCCTTCTCGCGCCCGGCGCGCAGGTGCCTGACGGCGGTGTCCTCCAGGTGCTCGGCGGACGGGAAGATCAGCAGCGCGCCGTCGGCGATCTCGCCGGTCTGCTCCAGGTTCTTCGGGCCGATCGCCGCGATGTACAGCGGGATGTGCTCGCGCTCCGGGTGCACGGTCAGCTTGAGGGGCTTGCCCGGGCCGCCGGGCAGCGGCAGCGTCCAGTGCTCGCCGTCGTACGAGAGCCGCTCGCGCGTCATCGCCTTGCGGACGATCTCGACGTACTCACGCGTGCGTGCCAGCGGCTTGTCGAACTTGACGCCGTACCAGCCCTCGGAGACCTGCGGGCCCGAGACGCCGAGGCCGAGGCGGAAGCGGCCGCCGGAGAGCGAGTCGAGGGTCGCGGCGGTCATCGCGGTCATCGCGGGCTGGCGGGCCGGGATCTGGAAGATGGCCGAGCCGACGTCGATGCGCTCGGTCTGCGCGGCGACCCAGGTGAGCACGGTGGCCGCGTCGGAGCCGTAGGCCTCGGCGGCCCAGCACACGGCGTAGCCGAGGCGGTCGGCCTCCTGGGCCACGGCCAGATTGTCGCCGTCCATTCCGGCACCCCAGTAGCCGAGGTTGATCCCGAGCTGCATGGCAGACCCCTTACCGATCAGTAACGTCGCTGTTGTGCCGACCCTAGCGCGAGGTGCTCCGGGCGGACAGGACGGGTGCCGGCGAGCGGTCACGGAGCGTGCCGTGCGAGGGACTGTGGATCATCGTGCGAATCGGTTATCCACAGGCAACCACAGGGCAGGTTCAGGCCAGTAATCTCGGCGTTCATGGAGCAGAGGCATCTCGGCCGTACCGGCCTTCGTGTGTCCCGGATCGGACTCGGCACCCTCACGTGGGGGCGCGACACCGACGAGCATGACGCCGCGGACCTCTTGAAGGCGTTCTGGGAGGCCGGCGGCACCCTCGTCGACACGGCGGACGTGTACGGCGACGGGGAGGCCGAGTATCTGCTCGGACAGCTCATAGAGGGGCTCGTGCCGCGCCGGGACCTGGTCATCTCGACGAAGGCGGGGAGCGTACCCGACCCCGACCGCCGCTTCGACGGCTCGCGCGGCCATCTGCTCGCCGCGCTGGACGCCTCGCTGGCCCGCCTCGGCACGGACTACGTCGACGTGTGGCACATCCACGCCTTCGACCCGTTCACGCCGCTGGAGGAGACCCTCCAGGCCCTCGACCTGGCGGTCAGCAGCGGGCGGGCGCGTTACGCGGGCGTCTCCAACTACTGCGGCTGGCAGCTGGCCAAGGCGGCGACCTGGCAGCTGGCGGCGCCGGGCACGCGGACCCGGCTGGCCAGCACGCAGCTGGAGTACTCGCTGTTGCAGCGGGGCGTGGAGCGCGAGGTGCTGCCGGCCGCGCTCGACCTGGGCATCGGACTGCTGCCCTCCTCACCGCTCGGGCGCGGGGTCCTCACCGGCAAGTACCGGCAGGCGACCCCGGCCGGCTCGCGCGGCGCCTCGGAGCACATGGCGCCCTTCGTCGCGCCGTACCTCGACGACACGGCGACCCGCATCGTGGACGCGGTGACCATTGCCGCGGACGGGCTCGCCGTGACGCCCCTCCAAGTGGCCCTCGCCTGGGTCCGCGACCGGCCCGGGGTGGCCGCCCCGATCGTCGGCGCGCGCAACGCGCACCAGCTCACGGCCGCATTGTCAGTGGAGGCGCTTAGTCTTCCTGACGAGATCTGCCGAGCGCTCGACGATGTGTCGGCGCCTCTGCACCGCTATCCCGATCACGACTGGAGCACGCTGTGAGCACGGACCCGGAGACCACGGAGACCTCGCCAGCCGAGGACACGGGCACGGACGCCGTGGAGGGCGCCGAGGGCACGGGGGAGGACACGGCCGAGGCCGCCGTGGAAGGCACCGAGGGCACCGGTGAAGCCACGGCCGAGGTTGCCGCCCCCGAACTGTCCGAGGCCGCCGCCGAGTTGCTGGCCCAGAAGCTGGAGCGGGAGCGGATCGAGCGGCGGAAGGCGGAGAAGGCCGGGCCGATCGTGGCCGGGACCAAGCTCAGCGGGACGGCCGCCGAACTGCTCGCGGCGGTGCGGGCCGTGGAGAGCGGCGAGAAGCCCGTGCCCATCCCCTCCGCCAAGCCGGAGCCCGCCCCGCGCCCGTCCGCCGCCCCGGAGGCGGTGCGGCGGCCCCAACCCGTCGCGGCGGCGCCCGGCGCCCCCGCGACCGAGACCGTCGAGTCCGTACGCCGGGTGCTGGCCGAGGGCGGCGCGCCCGAGACGCTCGCGGCACAGGTGGCGGCGGCACTCGGCGAGATCGCGGACGAGCAACTCCGCGAGGACCCTTGGCAGTTGCTGCGCGTCCCGGGTGTACGGCCCGAGCAGGCCGACGGATTCGCGCGGGCGCTGCTCGGCGCCGAGTGCGCGCCGGACGACGAGCGGCGGGGCCGGGCGGTCATCGCCTGGCTCCTGGAGCAGGCGGCTCTGGCCGGGCATACGGCCCTGGAGGCGTCGACGTTGACGGCGGCGCTGGCCAAGCAAGGGGTGCCCGATCCGGACGCGGCGACGCAGAGCGCCATCGCGGAGGGTGAAGTGCTGGTGTTCCAGGACGCGTTGGACGAGCCCGCGGTCCCGGTGCAGCGCACGGACGACGCGTCCGATTCCGATGAGGACTCGGAGGCCGAGGAGCGTCCCGTCCGTGTGCTGATCGGCCTGGAGCGGTACGCGCTCGCCGAGGAGAGCCTCGCCGACGGACTCGCCAAGCTGATCAACTCGGTGCCGAAGGAGGACGGTTCGGCGGCGGACTGGGAGCAGGCCGGTGCCGCCAAGGGGTCCACCGGCGAACTGATCCGCGCGGTCGCGGGGCACGGGCTGGTGCTCCACACCGGCGGCGAGGCGTCCCTGGAGGAACCGGCGGCACTGCTCCGCGCGGCGACGGGTTTCGGGTTGCGCGCCTGGGCCGCCGCCCACAGTCCGGTCGGCCGGGACCGGTTCGCCGCGCTGCTGACGCGGTCCACGGAATCAGGGAGCACGTCGTCCGGCGAGTCGGAAAGTTCCGAGCCGGGTGACGCCCCCCGCACCGCCACCGTCGCCGGGCTGCTGTCCGGTGCCGAAGGCCCCGGGCGGGACGCGGACGGTGCCCTCGACCTGGATCTCCTCGTCGTGCTCGACGCGCCCCAACTGGACGTCGAGACGGCCGCGTTGCTCACCGAGTCGCTGCCGGACGGGGCTCGGCTGGTGCTGGCCGGGGACCCGGCGGTGCTGTGGTCGGCGGGACCCGGGCGGGTCTTCGCCGATCTGCTCGCGTCGAAGGCCTGCCCCCAGGTCGTCTCGCGGCGCCCGGATCTCGGTCCCGTGGGCGAGCTGGTCTCGGGCATCGGTATCGGCGAGCTGAACCAGGTGGAGGCCCCCGGCAAGGAGGTCGTGATCGTGCCGGTGCGGGACGCCGGCGAGGCCGTGCACCGGACCGTGCAGCTCGTCGCCGACTCGGTGCCGCGGGTGATCGGCGTCCCGGCCGAGCAGACGGTGGTGATCACACCGGGGCACGGCGGCGCAGCGGGCACTCGTGCCCTCAACGTGGCGCTGAAGGAACGGCTCAACCCCGGCCCCGGCCGCTTCGGCGGCTTCGACCCCGGCGACCGGATCGCGTACTCCCCCGCCCCTGGCCGTACGGTCCCCGGCCAGGTGGTGAACGCCGACGCCGAGGGACTGCATCTGACGTGCGCCGGCGGACCCGTCGTCGTACCGAAGGAGCGGGTGGAGCAGGCCGTGCGGCACGGGTGGGCGCTGACCGCGCACCAGGCGGTCGGGGCGCGGTGGCCCGCGGTGGTCGTGGTGCTGCCGGGGGACGCGGCGCAGGCCCTCAGTCGGCCCTGGGTGTACACGGCGTTCAGCCGGGCGGACCGTCATCTGTCCGTGGTGCACGGTGTGGACCAGGCGCTGCCCCGGGCCGTGGCCGAGATCCCGGCCAAGCCGCGTACGACCCGGTTGCCGGTGCTGCTGCGGCCGCAGGTACCGGCGGAGGTCTGAGCAGGACGACAGTCCTGACCGGAGGGCCGACGGCCACGGTCACGTCACGGAGGTCCGAGGCGGACGACGGACGGCGGCGGTCGCGGAGGGGGTTCCTCCGCGACCGCCGCCGTCGTCGTCGCAACAGCCGGGCGCGGCGCGGCTCAGCGGTCCGCTTCCAGCGCCTCCAGGTCCTCGTCCTCGTCGAGATCGGCGTCGAGCTCGGGATCGAGTTCGTCCTCGATCTCCTCCTCGGCCTCGTCCACCTCGTCGATGTCGTCCAGCTCGTCGTTGATCTCGTCGTCGAAGACCGCGCTGACGTCGAAGCGGCACACCACCCGCTGCGGATCGACCTGCTCGAAGGGGGCCTCCAGCCAGGAACCCGGCTCGGCCGTCTCGTCGGCGGCGGTCACCCACAGCGTGGAGTCGCCCTCTTCCAGGCCGAACTCCTTGGGCCGGGAGGCGATCTCGTCCGCCTCGAACTCGTCGAAGAGGATGCCGAGCGCGCCGTGGATCGTGGCGGAGGCCTCCGTGCCCGTGCCGTCGCCGACCGCCGCCTCGACCCGCTGCGCCTGGGCCAGCAGCCGCTGCGGCTCCGCCACGGCGTAGTCACGGCGGATCAGCACGCTCACCGCGTTCGGCTCCTCGGGGCCGGTGTACGGCGGCAGGGAGTCGTCCGTACCGGGGATCTCGAAAGGCGTGACCTCGTCATAACGGTCGTAGAGCAGCTCGTCGTAGACCTCGGCGGCCGCGGCGAGCTGGTTGAACGCCTCGTAGACGGCCGGGTCGTCCTCCCCCGACCGGCCTTCGACCGCGGCCAGGTGGCGGTCGAGCGCGGTCTTGACCGCCTCGGCGGCGGCGCGTACCTCGGCAGCGGTGGGCTGCGCAGCATCAGACATAGTGCAGACGCTATCCGTACCGGGGCTCTGCCCGCACAATAGATGCGATGCCGGAATACGAATTTGTCGACGTGTACGTACCGCGCGGGGTCTCCCGCAAGGACGCCACACGTCTCCTGACGGACCATGCCGAGTACGGACACTGGGAATTGGACCGACTGAGCCTGCTGCGCGACGGCAGTCGCAGGGTGCGGCTGCGCCGGCGGATCATCCGCCAGGTGCGTGCCACGTGGTGAGCTGAGCCGGACGCAACGGAGCGGGCCCCGACGATGCGGGGCCCCTCCGTTGCGCAGATCACATGTTCCCGGGTGCTACGCCGAGGCCCGCGCCTTGCGGTAGAGCACCGCGCCCGCGAGCAGCGAGCCCGCGCCGATCGGCAGCGCGAGGCCCAGCGGCAGCTCGCTGCCGGTGTGCGCGAGCTGCGGGGCGCCCTGCGACTGGACCGCGGACTGGGCGCCGGGCTGGTTGACGTGCGCGGAACCGGTCGGCGTGTGACCGCCCTTGATCGGCGAGGTGCCCGGCGATGCGGGGTGACCGGGCGTGCCGGGGTGTACGGGAGTACCCGGGTGCCCAGGAGTCCCGGGGTGGCCCGGCGTTCCGGGGTGACCCGGAGTCCCCGGCGGGGTCGTCCCGTGACCGCCGCCCGGAGGCGTGCCCGGGTGGCCACCGCCCCCGTGATGACCGCCACCGCCGTGGTGACCGCCTCCCTGGTGACCCCCTCCGTGGTGGCCGCCGCCCTCATGACCGCCGCCACCGTGGTGCCCCCCACCGTGGTGACCGCCCCCCTCGTGACCGCCGCCCCCGTGGTGACCGCCGCCGCCCGGAGGCGTCCCGTGGTGGTGCCCGCCGCCGTTCCAACCGCCGCCGTTGGCGCAGTCGTTGCCGGTGACGGCGTTGCCGATGCCGATGACGTCGACGCTGTTGCCACACACGTTCACCGGCACGTCGATCGGTACCTGGACGTGGTTGCCCGAGCCGACACCGGGCGAGCCGGACGCGTGTCCGCCGGCGTGCGCGCCCCCTGAGCCGCCGTGCGCTCCATGTCCGCCCGACCCGCCATGGCCACCGGAACCGCCCGAGCCGCCGTAGCCACCGGAGCCGTAACCACCGTCGTCGCCGTAGCCGCCCGACGAACCGTGACCGCCGCCATGACCGCCGCCGGCGCTGTGACCACCGCCGTGGCCACCGCCCTTGCCGCCCCCGCCCTGGTTGGCGCACTTGTTGCCGACCGCCGGGTTGAGGATTCCGACGACGTTCACGGTGTTGCCGCAGACGTTGACCGGCACATGCACCGGTGCCTGCACGGTGTTGCCGGACAGTACGCCGGGCGAGTCCGCACTGGAGCCGTGCGCGCCCGAGTCCGCGTGGGCGACACCGCCCGCGGCGGCGATCACTCCGGTCGCGGCCGCCACGGTCATCAAACTCTTGCGGGTGACTTGTCGCATTGCTGAATTCCCCCCTGCCTTCATTCCTGACTGAATTCCTCGCGCGATTTCACTCGACGTCCCGCTCGACATCTCGCTCGATGTCTTGCTCGACGTCCTGCTCGATTTCCCGCGCAAAGACCGTCGGCCCCGGAGCGCATGGCGCGCGCTCCGGGGCCGAGGACGTGGTCACCCCCTCAGAGGGGCGACGTCACTTGTTGATGCAGGTGTTGCCGAAGGCGGGGTTCAGCACGCCGATCACCGAGATCGTGTTGCCGCACACGTTCACCGGGACGTGCACGGGCACCTGGATGACGTTGCCGGAAACGACACCCGGGGAGTGCACAGCGGCACCCTGGGCACCCGAGTCGGCGACGGCCAGGCCCGCTCCCGCGAGAACCAGGCCACCAGTGGCAGCCGCAGCGGCGACGACCTTCTTGATCATTATTCCTCCTTGTTGGCAAAAGCGATCTCGTGTTGCCGATCGCATCACCTGTAACGAGGAGGGAGTAATGGAGCTACGAGCTTATGAGCACATTCACTCGTCCCAGTCACCCCCGCACGCGCGGTCGAATTCCGGCGTCAACCAGCGTCGACCGGTGTTTCAGGACGCCGTTTCAGGAGGCGTCGATGAACCGGTCCAGCACCCGCACCCCGAACTTCAGCCCCTCCACCGGCACCCGCTCGTCGACCCCGTGGAACATGCCCGCGAAGTCCAGCTCCGGCGGCAGCTTGAGCGGTGCGAAGCCGAAGCCGCGGATGCCCAGGTCGTCGAAGGACTTGGCGTCCGTACCGCCGGAGAGCATGTACGGGATCGCCTTCGCGGTCGGGTCCTCGGCGAGCAGCGAGGACTGCATGGCCTCGACCAGGGGCCCGTCGAAGGAGGTCTCCAGGGCCTTGTCGGAGTGCGTGCCCTCACGCTTCACGTTCGGCCCGAGAATCCGGTCGAGGTCGGCGAAGAACTCCTCCTTGTACCCGGGCAGGAAGCGCCCGTCGACGTGCGCGGTGGCCTCGCCGGGGATGACGTTGACCTTGTAACCGGCGTTCAGCTGCGTCGGGTTGGCGGTGTTGCTGAGGGTCGCGCCGATGAGCTTGGCGATGCCGCCGAGCCGCTTGAGGGTCGCCTCCATGTCCTCGGGGTCGAGCTGGGTGCCGAGCGCGTCGCCCAGTTCGTCGAGGAAGGCGCGCGTCGTCTTCGTGACCCGTACCGGGAACTTGTGCCGGCCGATCCGGGCGACCGCCTCCGACAGCTCGGTGATCGCGTTGTCCCGGTGGATCATCGATCCGTGCCCGGCGGTGCCGGCCACGGTCAGCTTCATCCAGTGCATGCCCTTCTCGGCCGTCTGGATCAGATAGAGCCGCCGCTCCTCGCTCACCGTGAACGAGAACCCGCCGACCTCGCTGATGCCCTCGGTGACGCCGTCGAACAGCTCGGGGTGATTGTCGACGAGGTGCCGCGCCCCGTACGTACCGCCCGCCTCCTCGTCCGCGAGGAACGCGAGCACGATGTCGCGCGGGGGCCGGCGCCCGCTGCGCAGCCGGTCGCGGACGACCGCCAGGGTCATCGCGTCCATGTCCTTCATGTCGACCGCCCCGCGCCCCCACACACACCCGTCCGCGACCTCGCCGGAGAAGGGGTGGTGGGTCCAGTCCGCCGCGTTCGCCGGTACGACGTCCAGGTGGCCGTGGATGAGGAGCGCGGGCCGGGAGGGGTCCGTGCCCTCGATCCGGGCCACCGTCGAGGCGCGTCCCGGGTGCGACTCGAAGATCTTGGGTTCGAGGCCCACCTCGGCGAGCTGCTCGGCGACGTACTCGGCCGCCTTGCGCTCCCCCGGGCCCGAGTGGTCGCCGTAGTTGCTGGTGTCGATCCGGATCAGCTCGCGGCAGAGGTCCACGACCTCGTCCTCACCGGTGACGCCCTTGGCCGTGTCCGTGTCGCTCACGCTGCTTCCTCCCACTGTCACTGCTGGTGGTCCTCCCCCTCATCCTCTCTCTCCCCGGCCCGCGCCCCAAGGGCGGTCCGCCGCCGTCACACGCCGTTCACGCGGGACGGGGGTGGGAACAGGGGGTGATCGGCCACCCCTGGAAGCCTGGTAATGTTTCCTTCGTCGCCGCGGGGGAAACCACGCGCGACAGACACCTTGTCCGGGTGGCGGAATGGCAGACGCGCTAGCTTGAGGTGCTAGTGCCCTTTATCGGGCGTGGGGGTTCAAGTCCCCCCTCGGACACATCGCTGGCGAGGGCCGCGACCACCAAGGTCGTGGCCCTCGCCGCATTTGTGGGGGATGTCTCCTTCGGACCGAAGATCACCAGGTCAGAGCGTTGCCGGACGCTCACGGAGCGCCCCCGTTCGGCTCCCCCGAGTGGCCGTCGGCAGGCCGGGCGCATAGCGTCGTACTAAAATTTCCGGCTTGTTACGGAACGGAGCTGGAGCCGGACAACCCCAGGCATACCTGCGGGCCCGCCAGCACCCCGGAAGTTTCCGGGTTCGAGACGCGAGGACCGATGGCAGCCATACACGAGAGCAGTGCTCTCGGGCTTGACGAAGAGATCCGCACACAGTTCGGCGATACGGCACGTTTCTCCGCGGCGCCCGCCGCCTCGGCCCGCACGCTCGTCGACATTCTCGACGCGTCGGTGCGGTCGTATCCCGACGAGCTCGCCCTGGACGACGGCACCGTCCGTCTCACCTACCGTGCGCTGGCCGTCGAGGTGGAGACCCTGCGCCGCACCCTGGCCGCGGCCGGCGTCGGCCTCGGCGACCGGGTCGGCGTGCGCGTCCCCTCCGGGACCAACGATCTCTACGTCGCGATCCTCGCCGTACTCGCCGCCGGTGCCGCCTACGTCCCCGTGGACGCCGAGGACCCGGACGAGCGGGCCGAGCTGGTGTTCGGCGAGGCCGATGTGCGGGCCGTCATCGGTGCCGACCACGCGCTGACCGTGCTCGGGCACAGTGACGTCCCGGCCGCCCGGCCCGGTGTCGAGCAGGACGCGTGGATCATCTTCACCTCCGGCTCCACCGGCAAGCCCAAGGGCGTCGCCGTCACCCACCGCAGCGCGGCGGCCTTCGTGGACGCCGAGGCGGCACTGTTCCTCACCGACGACCCCATCGGTCCGGGTGACAGGGTCATGGCGGGGCTGTCCGTGGCCTTCGACGCGTCCTGCGAGGAGATGTGGCTGGCCTGGCGCTACGGCGCCTGCCTGGTGCCCGTGCCGCGCTCCCAGGTCCGCAGCGGCGCCGACCTCGGCCCCTGGCTGGTGGACCAGGACATCAGCGTCGTCTCGACCGTGCCGACCCTGGCCTCCCTCTGGGAGCCGGAGGCCCTGAACGACGTACGCCTGCTGATCTTCGGCGGTGAGGCCTGCCCGCCCGAGCTGGTGCAGCGGCTGGTCACCGAGGGCCGCGAGGTCTGGAACACCTACGGGCCGACCGAGGCGACCGTCGTCGCCTGCGCCTCCCTGATGACCAGCGACGAGCCGATCCGCATCGGACTCCCGCTGAACGGCTGGGAGTTGGCCGTCGTCGACGAGGCCGGGGTGCCCGTACCGATGGGCGGCAGTGGGCAGTTGGTGATCGGCGGCGTCGGGCTCGCCCGGTACCTCGACCCCGAGAAGGACGCGGAGAAGTACGCGCCCCTCGAATCGCTGGGCTGGGAACGGGCGTACCGCAGCGGCGACTTGGTCAAGGCCGAGCCTGAGGGTCTGATCTTCCTCGGCCGGGCCGACGAGCAGATCAAGCTCGGCGGACGCCGGATCGAGCTGGGCGAGGTCGACGCGGCGCTTCAGGCCCTGCCTGGTGTCGCGGGTGCGGCTGCCGCCGTGCGGACCGCGCGCAGCGGCAATCAACTGTTGGTCGGTTATGTCGTGACGCAGGAGGGCTGGGACCAGGCCTCCGCCGTCGAGAAGCTGCGGGCCGAACTGCCCGCCGCTCTCGTGCCGTTGATCGCGCCGGTCGAGGACCTGCCGACCCGCACGTCCGGCAAGGTGGACCGGAACGCGCTGCCGTGGCCGCTGGAAGGCCTGGAGACCGGGGGCGCCAAGGAGCAGCTCTACGGCACGGAGGCCTGGCTCGCGGAGCAGTGGGCCGAGGTGCTCGGCATCCCCGTGAGCAGCGCGGCCGACGACTTCTTCGCGATCGGCGGAAGCAGCCTGGCCGCCGCCCAGTTGACGACTCGGCTGCGCACCCGGTACCCGAGCGCGGCCGTCCTCGACATCTACCAGCAGCCGACCCTGCGCAAGTTGGCCCGGCACCTGGAGGACTCGGCGCAGGGCGACGGCACGGCACGGGTGATCGCGCCGGTGCCGACGCGCGCCAAGGTGATCCAACTCCTCGCGCTGGTCCCCCTGTTCACTCTGGTCGGCCTGCGCTGGACTGTGGCGCTGGCCGCGCTCGGCAACGTACTCAACGGCTATGCGTGGCTGCCCACCGCCTCCTGGTGGCTGGTCGGCGCCGGTGCGCTGCTGCTCTTCAGCCCGCCCGGACGGCTCGCAATCGCCGCGGGCGGTGCGCGGCTGCTGCTGCGTGGGGTGAAGCCGGGACGCTACGACCGTGGTGGCAGCGTGCATCTGCGGCTGTGGGCGGCGGAGCGGCTGGCCGAGTTCAGCGGCGCGACCGCGCTGACCGGCTCCTGGCTGGAGCGGTACGCGCGCGCCCTGGGCGCCAAGATCGGCCCGGACGTCGACCTGCACTCCCTCCCCCCGGTCACCGGCATGCTCAAGCTGGGCCGCGGTGCCGCCGTCGAGTCCGAGGTCGACCTGTCCGGCTACTGGCTGGACGGCGACCGTCTTGAGATCGGCCCGGTCAAGGTCGGCGCCCATGCCGTCGTCGGCACGCGCAGCATGCTGTTCCCCGGCGCCCGGGTGGGCAAGCGGGCCGAGGTGGCGCCGGGTTCGGCCGTCACCGGCACGGTCCCGACCGGCCAGCGCTGGGCGGGCGCGCCCGCGGTCAAGCTCGGCAAGGCCAAGCGCAACTGGCCCAAGGAGCGCCCGCAGCGGGGCACGTACTGGCGGGTGATGTACGGCGTGACGGGCTTCGCGCTCACCATGCTGCCGGTGGTCGCCGGCGCGGTCGCGCTGCTGGTGGCCCGTGTGTTCGTGGCACCGGGCGACGGTCTCGGCGAAGCCCTGCGGGGCGCGTCGCTGGCCCTGGTCCCGGCGACACTCGCCTTCGGGCTGGCGTACGCGCTGCTGATCCTTATCGGTGTACGGCTGCTCAGCCTGAGGCTGCGCGAGGGCACGCACCCGACGCACAGCCGGATCGGCTGGCAGGCGTGGACGGTCACGCAGCTGATGGACCTCTCCCGCGAGACCCTGTTCCCGCTGTACGCCGGACTCGTGACGCCGGTGTGGCTGCGGCTGCTCGGGATGCGGATCGGGCGGGGCGCCGAGGTGTCGACCGTGCTCGCGCTGCCGAGCCTGACGACCGTCGGTGAGGGTGCGTTCCTGGCGGACGACACGCTGACCGCGCCGTACGAGCTCGGTGGTGGCTGGGTGCACATCGGGCGGGCCGAGATCGGGCGGCGGGCGTTCCTCGGGAACTCCGGGATGACCGCGCCCGGACGGAGCGTGCCGGACGGCGGGCTCGTCGGGGTGCTGTCGGCGACGCCGAAGAAGGCGAAGAAGGGCACGTCGTACCTGGGGCTGCCGCCGGTGAAGCTGCCGCGCAGCACGAGTGGCGGCGACCAGAGCCGGACGTACGACCCGCCGGCCAAGCTGCTGTGGGCGCGCGGGCTGGTCGAGCTGTGCCGGATCGTGCCGGTGTTCTGCTCGGCGGCGCTGGCCGTGCTGACGGTGGCGGCGCTGTGCGCGCTCGGTGTGTGGGCGCCGCTGTTGTCGGGGCTGGTGCTGCTGGCGGTGGGTGCGCTGGCGGGGCTGATCTCGATCGTGGCCAAGTGGACCCTCGTGGGGCGGCACCACGGTGCCGAGCACCCGCTGTGGAGCGGTTACGTGTGGCGCAACGAGCTGGCGGACACCTTCGTCGAGGTCGTGGCGGTGCCGTGGCTGGCCGGTTCCGTGCCGGGTACTCCGGTGCTGACGGCCTGGCTGCGCGGGCTCGGCGCGCACATCGGCAAGGGCGTCTGGCTGGAGAGCTACTGGCTGCCGGAGACCGACCTGGTGACCCTGGAGGACGCCACGACGGTGAACCGCGGATGTGTGCTCCAGACCCACCTCTTCCACGACCGGATCTTGCGGACGGATACTGTGGTCCTCCGTGCGGGCGCGACGCTGGGTCCTGGCGGAATCGTCCTGCCCGGCAGCGAGGTCGGGGCGCGCACCACTCTGGGCCCCGCGTCACTCGTGATGGCGGGGGAGTCCGTTCCGGACGACACCCGCTGGCTGGGCAATCCGATCGAGTCATGGCGACCCTGAACACAGGTCACGCGGCGTCGGCTTCGGAGGGCGGTGCACGGGTACGAGATACGAGCACAGCGCAGGGAGCAGACGCAGCAGTGACCGTTCAGCAGGCGGCGGGTCCGGACCCGTATTTCCCGGCAAACGGCGATGCCCGCTACCGGGTGCACCGCTATGAGCTCGCGCTGGACTACCGCCCCGGCCCCAACCGTCTCTCCGGCACGGCCCGGATCAACGCCATAGCGGGCCGTGCTCCGCTGCCCGAATTCCAGCTGAACCTGGGCGACTTCAAGATCGGCCGGATCCGGGTGGACGGCCGCCAGCCGCACTACACGCACCGCGGCGGCCGGCTCCGCGTCCGGCCCGCGAAGCCGCTGCGGGCCGGTGCCGCGTTCACCGTGGAGGTCCACTGGTCGGGCAACCCCAAGCCGGTCGCCAGCCCCTGGGGCGGACTCGGCTGGGAGGAGCTGACCGACGGCGCGCTGGTGGCGAGCCAGCCGATCGGGGCACCGTCCTGGTACCCGTGCAACGACCGCCCCGCCGACAAGGCCTCGTACCAGATCTCGATCACCACGCCGTCCGCGTACGCGGTGGTGGCGGGCGGCCGCCTGCTGACCCGAACTACCAAGGCTTCTACGACCACTTGGGTGTACGAGCAGTCGGCGCCGACGTCGAGTTATCTGGTCGGGCTGTCGATCGGGAAGTACCAGACGGTGCTGCTGGGCGACCCGGGTCTGGGCGGCGTCCCGCAGCACGGGCACATCCCGTCGGACCTACTCCCGGAATTCTCAAGGGACTTCGCGCGGCAGCCCGCGATGATGGAGCTGTTCCAGGACCTGTTCGGGCCCTACCCGTTCGACGAGTACGCGGTCGTGGTGACGGAGGAGGAACTCGATGTCCCCGTCGAGGCACAGGGGTTGTCGCTGTTCGGCGCCAACCACGTTGACGGGGCCCGCGGTTCGGAGCGGCTCGTCGCGCACGAGCTGGCCCACCAGTGGTTCGGCAACAGCGTGTCCATCGCCGACTGGCGGCACATCTGGCTGAACGAGGGTTTCGCCAAGTACGCCGAGTGGCTGTGGTCCGAGCGCTCGGGCGGCCGCACGGCCCACCAACACGCCGCCGCCGCGCACCGGTTGCTCTCCACGCTCCCCCAGGACCTGCGGCTCGCCGACCCCGGCCGCAAGTCCATGTTCGACGACCGGCTCTACGAACGCGGCGGCGTCACCGTCCACGCGGTGCGCTGCGCGTTGGGGGACATCGCGTTCTTCCGCATGCTGCGGGGGTGGGCGAGCCTGCACCGCAACGGGACGGTGACGACGGCTACGTTCACGTCTCACGCGTCCCGGTTCACGTCCGAGCCGTTGGACCAGCTTTTCGAGGCGTGGGTTTATGGGACGCGGTTGCCGCCGATGCCTTCGGCCGAGACAGGGATCGCGGTCTGAGCTGTCGGCTCCGTTGCGGGTGGGGAACTGACGGAGTATCAAGTGACTTCACGGGGGTGAGGTCATGGGAGCCGCGTGGAACCGGGGGTTCGCGGAGACGGGTGAGTGGCTGGAGGTCTACGGGGAGACCGAGCCGCAATCCGTCCCGCTGGAGCAGATGTTCGCCACGGGACCGGACACCGGACGCCCTTTCACCGGGTATCTCTACGTCTGGTCGCTCGGGTACACGGGGGACGACGCGCCGTCGGTGAAGGTAACGCTGCTGTTCCCGGCGATGGGCAGTTGGCGGGTGAAGGACGTCCAGGCCATCGTGTACCACCTGCCGCCGGTGGCGGACGAGCGGGCGTGGCGGAACACGCTGGCCAGGGACCTGCGGGCGGCCGGGCCCGCCCTGGAGGCCGCCGGCAAGCTCACGGCGGATCTGGTCGGCTTTCCCGAGATCAACGCGATGATGTCCGCCGCGGCCCACCTGAGGGCGCGCAGCGCACCGCAGATGCAGGACGAGGAGTGGTTCGTCAAGAGAGTGCACCACAGTCCCGGCGGGATCCTGCACCAGGGAGTCGAGTGGACACTCCCGGCGAACTTCGTGCAGCAGATCGGGAGTCGGGTCACCGGCGCCCTCCTCGTGGAGTTCATCGGTGCCGCACCCGCGCACGAGGTCACCGACCCTCCTGGCGACGAGCCGCTGCCTCTCCTGGCCTGCGCGGCTCTCACGCGCGACAAGGAGGTGAGGCTGCCCGAGGACGCCTACGTCCGACTGCCGCTCCGCGTCACCCCCGAGCGCCCGCGAACATAGGCCCGGCACAATGATGCCCATGACCCCACGCACCACCTGCCCCTGCGGCCTCCCCACCCCCTACGACAACTGCTGCGGCCGCTACCACTCAGGCACCGCCACCGCCCCCACCGCCGAGGCCTTGATGCGCTCCCGCTACAGCGCCTTCGTGCGCCTGGACGCGCCCTACCTGCTGCGCACCTGGCATCCGCGGACCCGGCCCGCCGAGCCGCTCGAACTCGATCCGGGGATGCGGTGGACGGGTCTGGAGATCCTGGAGACAGGGGGCGGGTCGGCGTTCCACTCGGCGGGGACCGTGACATTCCGGGCGTCCTACAAGGGCGGCTCGATCCATGAGCGCAGCCGGTTCGAGCGGGTCGACGGGGCGTGGGTGTACGTCGACGGGGAGTTCCTGGACTAGGTCAACTACGGTGCGAGGATGTCGAGTTCCTGCAGCGCGCCGACCGTGATCTCGCGGGTCAGGGTCTCCGCGCGGAGTGCGTCGCCCTCGCGGACCGCTTCCGCGACCTGGACGTGCAGGGTGACGGCGGCGGGGTCGGGGTCCTCGAACATGACCTCGTGGTGGGTGCGGCCGGCGAGGACCTCGGTGACGACGTCGCCGAGGCGGGCGAACATCTCGTTGCCGGAGGCGGCGAGGATCACCCGGTGGAAGGCCACGTCGTGGACGAGGTAGGCCTCCAGTTTGTGACCGCGTGAGTTGGCCACCATGCCGATCGCGCACTCGGTGAGTTCCGCGCACTGCTCCGCCGTGGCGAACTTGGCGGCGAGGCCGGCCGCGATCGGTTCGATCGCGGAGCGCAGGACGGTGAGTGAGCGCAGTTGCTGCGGGCGGTCGGCGCCGGCCAGGCGCCAGCGGATGACCTGCGGGTCGTAGACATTCCACTCGGACTTGGGCCGCACGGTGACGCCCACACGGCGGCGGGACTCGACCAGGTGCATGGATTCGAGGACGCGGACCGCCTCGCGCATCACGGAGCGGGACACCTCGAAGTCCTTGGCGAGTTCGTCCGTACGCAGGACGCTGCCCGGTGGGTACTCGCCCGCGGTGATGGCGGGGCCCAGGGAGTCGAGTACGCGGCCGTGCAACCCGCGGCCCGGAGTGGTCATGCACTCAGCGTACGGGGCACATCACGGAACCAAAAAGTCAGACTTATATGTCACAGACTCTTGAATTCGTCGTACCTAATCGGTTTCAGTGGGTTCGACATCAGGTGTCGACGGAGACAGTGAGGCAGCGATGCGTACCCCCCATGTCGTCGTGGTCATGGGCGTAGCGGGCACCGGGAAGACCACCATCGGTCCCCTGCTCGCGGCCCGGCTCGGCGTGCCGTACGCCGAGGGCGACGACTTCCACCCGCAGGCCAACATCGCCAAGATGTCGGCCGGGCACCCGCTGACGGACGAGGACCGGTGGCCCTGGCTGGACGCCATCGGCTCCTGGGCGCACGGGCGCGCGGGGCTCGGCGGGGTCGTCAGCAGCTCGGCGCTGAAGCGGTCGTACCGTGACCGGCTGCGGGCGGCGGCACCCGGTGTCGTCTTCGTCCATCTGACCGGCGACCGCGCGCTCATCGAGGACCGGATGGCGCACCGGCACGGGCACTTCATGCCGACCGCGCTGCTCGACTCGCAGTTCGCCACGCTGCAACCGCTGGAGGCCGACGAGGCCGGAGTCGCCGTGGACGTCAGCGGCAGCCCGGAGCAGATCGCCGAGCGGGCGATGGCCGCGCTGGAGCAGGTTCCCGAGCCGACCGTCTGACACTCGTCCGACACCTGTAGCCATACCCACTCCCCCGTATCCGCAAGGAATCCACCGTGACCAGACTCAGCGTCGAGATGCTGGCAGCGGACCCCGTCGAGCCCATCACCTCGGCCGGACACGCTCAGCTGGGCATCGCCGTACTGGCGGGCATCGCCGTCATCGTCCTGCTCATCACCAAGTTCAAGATGCACGCCTTCCTGGCGCTGACCATCGGCTCGCTCGCGCTCGGCGCGTTCGCCGGGGCGCCGCTGGACAAGGCCATCACCAGCTTCACCACCGGGCTCGGTTCGACCGTCGCCGGTGTGGGTGTGCTGATCGCGCTGGGCGCGATCCTCGGCAAACTGCTCGCCGACTCCGGCGGCGCCGACCAGATCGTCGACACGATCCTCGCGAAGGCGAGCCCCCGGTCGATGCCGTGGGCGATGGTGCTGATCGCCTCGGTGATCGGGCTGCCGTTGTTCTTCGAGGTCGGCATCGTGCTGCTGATCCCGGTCGTGCTGATGGTCGCCAAGCGCGGCAACTACTCGCTGATGCGGATCGGTATCCCGGCGCTGGCCGGTCTGTCCGTCATGCACGGCCTCATTCCGCCGCACCCCGGGCCGCTGGTCGCCGTCGACGCGGTCAAGGCCAACCTCGGGTTGACCCTCGCGCTGGGCGTCCTGGTCGCCATCCCCACCGTCATCATCGCCGGTCCGCTGTTCTCGAAGGTCGCGGTCCGCTGGGTGGACGTCCAGGCCCCTGAGCGGATGACCCCTGCCCGCCCGTCCGAGGAGCTGGAGAACCGTCCGAGCTTCGGCGCGACCCTCTCCACGATCCTGCTGCCGGTCGTGCTGATGCTCTCCAAGGCACTGGTCGACATCATCGTCGACGACCCGGAACACACCGTGCAGCGTGTCTTCGACGTCATCGGCTCCCCGCTGATCGCGCTGCTCGCGGCTGTCATCGTCGGCATGTTCACGCTGGGCCGCCCGGCCGGCTTCACCAAGGAGCGGCTGTCCTCGACCGTCGAGAAGGGGCTGATGCCGATCGCGGGCATCCTTCTCATCGTCGGCGCGGGCGGCGGTTTCAAGCAGACGCTGATCGACTCCGGTGTCGGCCAGATGATCCTGGACATCTCCAAGGACTGGTCGATCCCGGCGCTGCTGCTGGCCTGGCTGATCGCGGTGGCGATCCGGCTCGCGACCGGTTCGGCGACGGTGGCCACGATCTCGGCGGCCGGTCTGGTCGCCCCACTGGCCGCCGACATGTCGAGCACCCACACCGCCCTGCTCGTGCTGGCGATCGGTGCGGGCTCGCTCTTCTTCAGCCATGTCAACGACGCCGGGTTCTGGCTGGTGAAGGAGTACTTCGGCCTCAGCGTCGGCCAGACCCTCAAGACCTGGTCCGTCATGGAGACGATCATCTCGGTGGTCGCCGGCGGACTGGTACTCCTCCTCTCGCTGATCATCTAGGGGTACGGGAATGAGTCATCCTCTCTTCGACATCAGTGGCCGTACGGCCCTGGTCACCGGTTCGAGCCGGGGCATCGGACTCGCCCTCGCCCGGGGCCTGTTGGAGGCCGGTTGCACGGTCGTCCTGAACGGACGGGACGGCGAACGGCTCACCAAGGCCGCCGCCGAGTTGTCCGGCGACGTCCACACGGCGGCCTTCGACGTGACCGACGGTCCGTCAGTCGCCGCCGGGATAGCGGATGTTGAGGAACGGGTCGGCCCGCTGGACATCCTCGTCAACAACGCGGGCATGCAACTGCGCGCCCCGCTCCTGGAGTTCACCGACTCCGACTGGCACCGCATCATCGACACCAACCTCACCAGCGCGTTCCTGGTCGGCCGCGAGACGGCTCGCCGGATGACGGAACGCGGCCACGGGAAGATCATCAACATCTGCTCGCTGCAGAGCGAGGTGGTCCGCCCCGGCATCGCGCCCTACGCGGCCACCAAGGGCGCCCTGAAGATGCTCACCAAGGGCATGTGCGCGGACTGGGGTCCGAGCGGGGTGCAGGTCAACGGTCTGGGCCCGGGCTACATCGAGACGGAACTGACCCAACCCCTCGTCGACGACGAGGAGTTCAGCGCCTGGGTGCGCAAGCGGACCCCGGCCGGCCGCTGGGGCACCACGGACGACCTGGTCGGCGGGGTGCTGTTCCTGGCGTCGCCCGCCGCGGACTTCGTGAGCGGACAGGTGCTGTACGTCGACGGCGGCATGACGAGCGTGCTGTAGAGAACGGGAGTCCAGACATGCTGGGTTGTGTGATTCATGGTCAGGACGACCTGCGGGTCGACGAGTTGACGGTCCCGGAGCCCGGCCCCGGCCAGGCCCTGGTCGCCGTCCGCTACGGCGGCGTCTGCGGCTCCGACCTCCACTACTGGCGCCACGGCGGCGTCGGCGACTTCCGCCTCAAGGAACCGATGCTGCTCGGCCACGAGGTGGTCGGCACGGTCGTGTCCTACGGCCCCGGGGCCACAGGTCCCGTCGCCGGTACGGCAGTTGCGGTGCACCCGGCCACTCCGTGCGGGGTGTGTCCCGAGTGCGCGGCCGGCCGTCGCAACGTGTGCCGCGACACCCGGTACCTCGGCAGCGCGGCCCGCTTCCCGCACGTACAGGGCGGATTCGCGGCCCAAGTCGTCGTCCCCGCAGACCAGTTGAGGGCGATCCCGGCGGGCCTGGAGCTGCGTCGGGCCGCCCTCGCCGAACCGCTCTCCGTCGCGCTGCACGCCGTACGACGGGCCGGTGACGTGACCGGACGCCATGTGCTGGTCACCGGCGCGGGCCCGATCGGCTGCCTGGTCGTCGCGGCGGCGAAGGCGGCCGGCGCGGCACACGTGACGGTCACCGATCTGCTTCCGGCGGCCCTGAGTTACGCCACGGCGGCCGGCGCCGACACCGTCGTACGGGCCGATGATCCGGACGATTCCGGGTGGCCGTCCGAAGTGGACGTGGCCATCGAGGCGTCCGGGGTGGCCGCCGGGCTCGACACCTGTCTGCGGCTCGTGCGGCGGGGCGGGGTGGTCGTACAGCTCGGGATGCTGCCGCCGGGGCAGAGTCCCTTCGCGGGGAACCTGGTCGTCAGCCGGGAGATCGAGCTGCGGGGCGCCTTCCGTTTCGACGAGGAGTTCAACGACGCGCTCCAACTCCTCGCTGTGGAGCCCGCGTTCGACGCTCTGGTCAGTGCGGTGGTGCCGGTCCGGGAGGCGGAGTCGGCGTTCGCGCTGGCGGCCGACCGGAGCCGGTCGTGCAAGGTACTGCTGGACTTCGGTAGCTGAGCAACGCAATTACGGCTTCCACAGCGGGTGTTCCCGCTTCGCCCACTCCCTGCTCACCGACCCCGTACGCAATCCCGCCCGCGCCTCCGGATCGCCCAACGCCATGCCGATGTGGCCGCCCAGGACGATGCCGATCGTCAGGGCGAGCCAGTCGTGGACGAAGGTCGCGCTGGTGCGCCACATGATCGGGGTGAGGTGGGTGAACCACATCATCAGGCCCGTGCCGAGCATCACCAGGGTGGCGCCGGCGATCCAGTTGGCGTAGACCTTCTGGCCGGCGTTGAACTTGCCCGCTGGGCGCGCCGAGCGGCGTTTGTCGCGCATCAGGGCGCCGCGCAGCCAGACGCGGTCGTGCGGGCCGAAGCGGTTGAGGAAGCCGAGGTTGACGCGGAAGCCTCGGAAGAAGAGGCCGATCAGGACGGGGACGGGAAGCACGACTCCTGACAACTCGTGGACGCGGACGACGAGTTCACGGCGGCCGACGAGTTCGGCGAACTGCGGGATGTACAGGCAGGCCGCGGTGAAGACGCAGATGCCCATCAGCGCGGCCGTGGTCCGGTGCACCCAGCGCTCGGTGCGGCCGAAGCGGCGGACTCGGGCCGACGGCTCCGTCTGCGGGGGCTGGGCTTCAGCTCGTAGGGTCATCGTCGCGTCCGTTCGACTTGCCGACCCAGGCGTCGACGTCGTAGCCCCGGTCTTCCCAGTAGCCGGGCTTCACATGCTCGGTGACCGTGATGCCGGAGAGCCACTTCGCGGACTTGTAGAAGTACATGGGGGCCACGTACAGGCGGACCGGGCCGCCGTGGTCGTGGCCCAGGGGCTTGTCCTGCATGCGCAGCGCGACCAGGATGTCGGAGCGCCGGGCCTGGTCGAGGGTGAGGCTCTCGGTGTAGGCGCCGTCGAAGCAGGTGAAGCGGACCGCCCCGGCCTTGGCGCGCACTCCCGCGGCGTCCAGCAGCCGGGACAGTCGTACCCCCTCAAAGGGAGTCCCCGGGACCCGCCAGCCGGTGACGCACTGGACGTCCTTGACCAGCCGGGTCTGCGGCAGGGCGCGCAGGTCGGCCAGCGTGTAGGACGTCGGTTTGTCGACCAGGCCGTCGATGGTCAGCCGGTAGTTCGCGGCGTTCTTGTGCGGCACGGACGCGGTGACGGAGTAGTAGCGGAAGCCGCCGCCGTTCGGGAGCAGTCCCGTCAGCCCGGTGGGGTCCTTGCCGGACAGGGCACCGAGGACACCCTCCATGCCCTTTTGCAGAACGGGCGCGGTCACGACGCCGAGGGCGCCCAGGCCGAGGGTGCCGAGGAGGACACGGCGGCCGAGCGGCCTGCCCTCCGCCTTCTCCGCAACCTCGGGCTCGGGTTGTTCAGGGTTCACGCACTCATTCGAACACCCGCGACCCCGGCGCGGCCAGGGATCGCGGGTGCCCGTCAGACTTCCGTAACCACTTCTTACGTGCTTCTCAGAAGCGACAGCTCGACGACAGGTTCGACCTCAAGGTTCTACGGCGTCTCCGTCGCCGCCTTGTCCAGCTGGAACGCCTCGTTGCCGAGCCCGATCCGGGCATGCGCCTCGGGGTTGCGGGCGCGCAGGATCAGGCCCTGGGCCAGGCCGACGAGCAGGGCGAGGACCACGATGCCGGGCAGGATCCAGCTCAGGGACGAGCCGGGGCCCGCGCCGACCAGGACGTCGAAGTCCTTGACCGTGTAGACGGCGATGACGATGAGGGCGATGCCGGACAGCGCGGAGGTGACCAGCCGCCAGGCCTGGGCGCGGGCGGAACCGCGGCGGGCGAAGAACACGATCACCGAGAGGGAGGCCGCGGCCATCAGCAGGATCACGCCGAGGGCGCCGATGTTGCCGAACCAGGTGAAGAGGTGCAGGACGGGTTCGGTGGGGTCGCCGGTGGGCTTGTCGTCGGCGACCGCGAAGGCGATCACGATCACGGCGGACACGGCGGTCTGGAGCAGCGAGCCGGTGCCGGGGGCGCCGCTCGCGGTGGTCGTACGGCCGAAGGCGGACGGCAGCAGACCCTCGCGGCCCATGGCGAAGGCGTAGCGGGCGACGACGTTGTGGAAGCTGAGCATGGCCGCGAACATGCCGGTGACGAACAGGACGTGGAGCACGTCGGTGAAGGTGCCGCCGAGGCGGGAGTCGGTGAGGTAGAAGAGCAGGCCGGCGCTCTGCTTCTGGGAGACGCCGATGATCTGGGAGGGTCCCGTCGCGACGGTGAGCGCCCAGCAGCTGACGGCGAAGAAGACGGCGACACCGCTGACCGCGAGGAACATCACGCGCGGCACCAGGATGTGCGGGCGGCTGGTCTCCTCGGCGTAGACCGGGGCCTGTTCGAAGCCGAGGAAGGCGGCGATGCAGAAGCACAGGGCGGTGCCGACGCCGGCGCCGCTGAGGGTGTCCGGGTTGAAGGCGTGCAGGGACAGGCCCTCCTTGGCCGGGTCGGCGACGGCCGCGATGTCGAAGACGACGACGAGCGCGACCTCGACGACCAGCAGGACGCCAAGCACGCGCGCGTTGACGTCGATCTTCAGCCAGCCGAGCGCGCCGACGACGAGGATTGCCGCCAACGCCGGTATCCACCAGGCGACTTGGAGGTCGGCGTAGGTGGAGAACAGTCCGGAGACCTCGAAGCCGAAGATGCCGTAGATGCCGACCTGGAGGGCGTTGTAGGCGACGAGCGCCACCAGGGCCGCGCTCGCGCCGGCGGTGCCGCCGAGGCCGCGCGAGATGTACGCGTAGAAGGCGCCCGCGTTGTGGACGTGTCTGCTCATCTCCGCGTAGCCCACGCTGAAGAGGACCAGGACGATGCCGAGGAGGACGAAGAGAAGCGGCTGCCCTTCGATGCCCATCACCGCGAATGTGGTGGGCATGACACCTGCGACCACCATGAGGGGTGCGGTCGCCGCGAGCACGGAGAGCAGCAGGCCTCCGGTGCCGAGGCGGTCGGCGCGCAGGGCGCGCTCCTGTCCTCTGAACGTGCTGATGCCGCTGCCGCCGCCGTCCGCGGTGGCGCTGCTCGTGCTGGAACTGCCCGTCGTCATGGCGGGAACGTCCTTTCGGGGTCGCTACGGGGGCGTTGCTACGGTTGCGTTTCGTCGCTACAGGTTCGTTGCTACGACTGCGTTACATCGCGTGCGTCATATCGCTTGCGTCACATCGCTACGGGGTCGTTGGTACGGGGGCGTTACGACGTACCGAGCGCGGTGTCGCGTGCGGCTCGGAAGGCGGTGAGCGGGTCGCGGTCCGGGTAGGACCACGGGGCCGGGGTCGGGTGCTCCCCGATGCGGTGGAACAGAGCGGCCGCCTCTGCGCTCCGGCCCTCGCAACACTTCGCGTGGGCAAGGAAGTTGAGGTCGACCAGGCGGCGCGGATGACCTTCGTGCTCCCACTCAAGCCACCAGTCGAAGGCGGCCTTCATGACCTGCCGGGCCCGGCGTCCGGACCAGTGCCCGGAGGCGGCCGGGTCGGCGGGTTCCAGGCCGGCGGCGGCCAGCACGCGGTAGCGCTCGGCGTGCGCGATGACCGGCAGGATCGCGAGCGGGGAGTCGGCGGGCGCCTGTTCGGCGGCCCAGTAGGCGAAGTCGTAGACCTCGTGCAGCGGGTCGAGGCCGGCGGTGGCCCGGCGCTCGGCCAGTCGGGCCACCATCAGATGGTGGGCGTGGTGATGGTCGGCGTGCCGGTGGCGGACCTCGTCGAAGAGCTGGACCACACCCTCGTCGGTACCGAGGCTGTGCTCCAGGAGGAGCATTCCGAGCCACGGCGTCGGATCGTCGGGCAGGCGTGTCGACGCCGCACGGCAGGCCTCGCGGGCGCGGGCCGGTTTCTCCTTGCCCGCCAGCGCGCGCTGGACGAGGGCCACGGCGAGCAGCACGGAGGCGTCCCCGGACTCGGGTTCGGCGAGCAGCCAGTCGCGGGCCCAGGCGGCGGTGTAGGACTCCAGGGCGAGGACGGTGACCCGGTGGGCGCGGAGGTCCCACTCGTCGCCCGTCTGGGCGAGCAGTCCGCGCGCCGCCTGCCAGCGACCCTGGGCCAACGCGGCCCGTGCGGCGACGAGTTGGTCGTCGTCGAGCGCGGCGTCGAAGGCCTGGGACGCACGCTTGTGACGGCGTCCGAGGGGTGGCGGGGGTGGGGACACCCGGGAATTCCTCACGATCCTCACGCGACGCTGCGGGACATCGGCGCGCTATCGGCCGATCACGCACAGCAAACCCTCCACCAATACTTCACGTCAAGTGCCGCACTGGTGTTACGCGTGTCAACTTCCCTTGTGTATGCGGCACTTGTGGCTGAAGTGGCTGAATCCACTCCTCGGGACGGTAGGCTCCCCGGCGTTCGCGGGTCACCGATGTGGCGTAGGCCATGGCGCTCGGGCGCGCGGCGGCGGACCATGGGAGCACGGTCCCGCCGCAGCCTCCGATCGCCACCGGGTCGTCAGAGCATCGTGACCGAGTCGACTGCCCGGTTCCGGGTACTCCCAGGGGCACGCCGGGCCCTGGGGCGCTACAGTCGCCCAAACGCATCCCGTAACCCGGCCTGACGATCGAGGTACGCAGCGTGTCGGTTCTGGTTCTGACGCTCGCCGTGAGCGCGGCCTGTTGCCTCGGCTTCGGGTTCGTGCTCCAGCAGAACGCGGCCCAGCGGGCACCTCTGAACGACTTCCTCTCGCCGCGGCTGCTCCTCGACCTGATGAGGGTGCCGCGCTGGCTCGGCGGCATCGGCCTGATGGTCGCGGGCATGGTGCTCGGCGCGATAGCGCTCAGCCGCGGCGAGGTCTCCCTCGTGGAACCACTCCTCGCGACGAACCTGCTCTTCGCCCTCGCCCTCTCCCGCAAGCAGACCCGACAGCCCCTGGGCCGTCAGGGCTGGGCGGGCCTCGCACTCCTCGCGGGTGGCGTCACGACCTTCATCGTCGCGGGCGAGCCGCGCAGCGGTACGGCGGTCACGGACCCCTTCCGCCACTGGCTGATCATCGGCGCCATGGTGGGCCTGGCCCTCCTCCTCACGACGTACGCCAAACGCTCCCGGCTCAGCGCGGGCCCGGTCCTGCTGGCCCTGGCCGCCGGCCTTCTCTACGGCGTGCAGGACGCGCTCACCCGGGTCAGCGGCCAGCGCTTCACCGAGGGCGGCCTCACCGAACTGGTCACGGGCTGGCAGCCGTACGGCGTGCTCGCGCTCGGTGTGACCGGCCTGGTCCTCGTGCAGAGCGCGTTCGAGACCGCTCCCCTGCGCATGTCCCTGCCCGCCCTCACCGCGGCCCAGCCGCTGGCCGGGATCATCTGCGGAGTGGGCTTCCTGGGCGACCGGTTGCGCGCGGACACCGGCGCGCTGGCCTGGGAGGCGGTGGGCCTCGCCGGGATCGTCGTGGGCATCCTGCTCCTCGGCATGCACCCCGCGATGCCGCGCGGCACGACGAGGCCGAAGCCGGCACTGGACCTCCAGCCGCGCTGACCGCCGGGCCCCTGTCCGGATGGGGGCATGTTGGATGGGGTCATGAACCCAGCTGACGAAATCCTCGACATCGTCGACGAGAACGACCAAGTCATCGGCCAGTCCCCACGCGGCGAGGCCTACGCGCAGGGCCTGCGCCACCGCGCGGTCTTCGTCCGGGCCCGTGACGCGCGGGGTCGCGTCTTCGTCCACCGCCGCACCCCCACGAAGCTCGTCTTCCCCTCCCTCTACGACATGTTCGTCGGCGGGGTGGTCGGCGCGGGCGAGTCCTACGACGACGCGGCCCTGCGCGAGGCCGAGGAGGAACTGGGCGTCTCCGGTCTGCCGTGCCCCGGATTCCTCTTCAAGTTCCTGTACGACGACGGTGCCGGGCAGACCTGGTGGTCGGCGGTGTACGAGGTCCGCTGCGAGCTTCCGGTCAGCCCGCAGGTCGAGGAGGTCGCCTGGCACGACTTCCTGGACGAGGGGGAGATCGAGCGGCGGCTGGGCGAGTGGGAGTGGGTGCCGGACGGGTTGGCGGCGTACGACAGACTCAAGGCGTACTGGGAAGAAACAGCCGGATAGGGTCCTGCCCGTGATCGATTTTGTACGGAACGTCCAGCTGTGGTTCGCGCCCCAGGAGATCAGCGAGGAGGGCCGTACCCCCGACTACCGCTTCTCCCTCGCCAACGAACGCACCTTCCTGGCCTGGCTGCGCACCGCGCTCGCGCTGATCGGCGGGGGTTTCGCGGTGGACCAGTTCCTGCCACATCTGCGCTGGGCCTGGCGGGCGGGCCTGGCCCTCGCGCTGCTCGCGGCGGGCGTCCTGTGCTCCCTGCGCGCGGTCAACCACTGGGTGCGCTGCGAACGGGCGATGCGGCGGGGCGAGGACCTGCCGGTGTCGCGCTTCCCGGCGCTGCTCAGCATCGCCGTGGCGATCGTGGCCGTGGCGATGGTCGTGGTCGTGATCGCGGGATGGGCGGGGTGAGTCCGGGCGCGGATCGAGGTGCGGAGCGAGGCGCGGCCACGGACCCGGCCCAGAACCGCGACCCGGGTCTCCAACCCGAGCGGACCCGGCTGGCCTGGCGCCGTACGACCCTGTCGAGCACGGTCGCCGCCGTCCTGGCCATGAAGGCCTCCCTGCACGGCGGTGTCCATGTCCAGGGTGTCGTCGTCTGTGCCCTGTGCTGCGCGCTGTGGCTGGGTTTCCTGGCCGTCGCCCACCTCCGCATCCGCACCCTCACGGCCGAGGGGGTGCCGCCGGCTCTGGCACCGCGGCACGCCACCACGGCGGTGCTGTGCACGGTGGCCGTGGCGGTGTGTGCGGCGGTGCTCGTGTACTGAGGCACCGACCCCGGCGCCACGCAGGCGGAATGACCGGATATGGGCGGTGCTCGTGGCACCCTGTCCGACGTCAACTCCCGCACTTCCGAAGGTGAGCACGATGACCACCCTTCACCTGGAGCACTCCTCCCACGCCCACACACACGGCCCGGACTGCGGGCACGCCACCGTGCCGCACGGCGACCATGTCGACTACGCGCACGACGGGCATCTGCACCGCGAGCACGGGGGCCACTGGGACGAGTGCGAGCCGGGCGGGCATGTCGCGCATCAGGAGCACGCGCACCAGCACGGCCAGGACTGCGGGCACGCGAGCGTGCTGCACGGCGATCACGTCGACTATGTGCACGACGGCCACCGGCACGCCCTGCACGACGGTCACTGGGACGACCACTGAGCCGACCCGGCCATGGCCCGGAACCACTGACGCACAGCTCCCCGTCGCCCGGCGCGGGGAGCTGTCGGCTTATGGTGGCCCCGGTCACGTTTCGCTCCCCTACTGGACGACATACCGACCGGTCGGCATGATGGGTCGAGACGTGTTCATCCGTTCGTAGGAGTGATGTATGAGCCCCGACCACCCGCCCGGACTCGATCTCGACCGGCTGCGCGGTCTGCTCGACCGTGAGCGGCCCGGTCTGGTGAGCGGCACGCTGTCCGGCCGGCTGATCGAGGGCGGACGGTCGAACCTCACCTACGCGGTCACCGACGGCTCCGCGAAGTGGGTCGTACGGCGGCCCCCGCTCGGCCATGTGCTGGCCACCGCGCACGACATGAAGCGCGAGCACCGGGTGATCAGCGCCCTGCACCCGACGAACGTGCCGGTGCCGAGGCCCGTGTTGCTGTGCGAGGACGACGAGGTGCTCGGGGCTCCGTTCTACGTCATGGAGTTCGTGGAGGGCACGCCGTACCGCACCGCCGGCGAACTGGTCCCGCTGGGCCCGGAGCGCACCCGGGGCGCGGTGCTCGAACTGGTCGACACCCTGGTCGAGTTGCACGCGGTGGACCCCGCCGAGGTGGGCCTCGCCGACTTCGGCCGACCTGAAGGCTTCCTGGATCGCCAACTCCGGCGCTGGGGCAAGCAGTTGGACGCCTCCCGCAACCGCGAGCTGGCTGGGGTCGAGGAGTTGCACGCGGCCCTCGGCCACCGCCTCCCCGACTCCCCCGCACCGGCGGTCGTGCACGGCGACTACCGCCTCGACAACGTGCTCATCGGCGAGG
This sequence comes from Streptomyces xylophagus, assembly GCF_000716435.1. Taxonomy (GTDB): domain Bacteria; phylum Actinomycetota; class Actinomycetes; order Streptomycetales; family Streptomycetaceae; genus Streptomyces; species Streptomyces xylophagus. Next base: position 161,064 of record NZ_JNWO01000021.1, on the reverse strand, counting down.
ACGACAAGATCAAGGCCATCCTCGACTGGGAGATGTCCACGCTCGGCGATCCGCTCACCGACCTGGGTCTGCTGGTGATGTACAGCATCCCGCTGGAGCTGCCCAACTCCCCCATTTCCACCACCGCTTCGGCCCCCGGGCACCCGGCACCGGCCGAGCTGATCGAGCGGTACGCCGCGCGCTCGGGGCGCGATGTGTCGTCGGTCGCCTGGTACACGGCGTTCGCGTGGTTCAAGCTCGCCGTGATCCTGGAGGGCATCCACTACCGCTACACCCTGGGCCAGACGGTCGGCCGCGGCTTCGACCGCATCGGCGAGCTGGTTCCCGTCTTCATCGAGCACGGCCTGACCACCCTTCAGGAAGGCTGATCCACCATGGACTTCGCGTTCGACGCACACACCGAGGAACTGCGCGCCAAGCTCCTGGCCTTCATGGACGAGTACGTCTATCCGGCCGAGACGGTCGCCGAGGAGCAGCGCGCACAGCTCGCCTCGCCCTGGGACACCCCCGCCGTCGTCGGGGAGTTGAAGGCGGAGGCCCGCAGGCAGGGCCTGTGGAACCTCTTCCTGCCGGACGCCGAGTACGGCGGCGGGCTGACCAACCTCCAGTACGCGCCCCTCGCCGAAATCACCGGCCGTTCCCCGCACTTGGCGCCCACCGCGCTGAACTGCGCGGCGCCGGACACCGGCAACATGGAGGTGTTGTACCAGTTCGGCGACGAGCAGCAGAAGAAGCAGTGGCTGGAGCCGCTGCTCGCCGGTGAGATCCGCTCGGCGTTCGCGATGACCGAGCCGGAGGTGGCTTCCTCGGACGCCACCAACATCACCACGCTCATCGAGCGGGACGGCGACGACTACGTCATCACCGGGCGCAAGTGGTACATCTCCGGGGCGATGAACCCCGATTGCAAGATCTTCATCGTGATGGGCAAGACCGACCCCGACGGCGCCGACATCCGCCGCCAACAGTCCATGATCCTTGTCCCCCGCGATACCCCCGGCGTCACGGTCAAGCGGGCGATGCAGGTCTTCGGCTACGAGGACCACTCGCACGGCGGCCACGCCGAGGTCGTCTTCGACCACGCGCGGGTGCCCGTGACGAACCTGGTCGGCGAGGAGGGCGGCGGCTTCGCCATCGCCCAGGCGCGGCTCGGTCCGGGCCGTATCCACCACTGCATGCGGCTGATCGGCATGGCCGAGCGGGCGATCGAGCTGATGTGCCAACGGGCCGTGTCCCGCGTCGCGTTCGGCAAGGCGCTGGCCCAACAGGGCGTCGTCCACAACTGGATCGCGGACGCGCGGGTCGCCGTCGAGCAACTGCGGCTGCTGGTCCTGAAGACGGCCTGGATGATGGACACCGTCGGCAACAAGGGTGCCCACGCGGAGATCCAGGCCATCAAGATCGCCACGCCTCGTACGGTCGTCGGCATCCTCGACCGGGCGATCCAGCTGCACGGCGCGGGCGGCGTGAGCCAGGACTTCCCGCTGGCCGAGCTGTACGCGAGCGCCCGCACCCTGATGCTCGCCGACGGCCCGGACGAGGTGCACCAACGGTCGCTGGCCCGCCGGGAGTTGAAGAAGTACCTGTAGCGCGGCGAAGGGGCTGGAGGGGCATGCACTCCCCTCCAGCCCCATTTCCCCCGAGGTGATGGTCAGTTGGGCGTGCTCGCCTTCAGCGTCCAGCCCTGGCGGCAGGTGTGGCCGAAGGTGCCGATGTCGCAGCCCTCGACATTGAAGACGTAGGCGCCGGTGTTCCGCACCAGCACCCGGATCCGGCCGGACGTGCCGCCGCCGAACTCCCGCTGGGTGCCCCCGGGGTCGGACGCGCTCGTCCAGCGGACCAGGAACGAGTCGTAGCTGTACGGGGCCGTGCTACCCCAGTTGAAGTAGGCGTAGCCGCGGTCCTCCCACGCGGCGACGACCATGTTCGAGCCCTGGCGCGGCGACCAGGTGGCGGTGCCGTAGGTGAAGTACTGGCGCTTCCCGGCGTAGGCGCCGTTCAGGTACACGTCCCTGGTGCCACTGGTCGGGCAGCCCAGCCAGCCGGAGGCTCCGCCGAGCGCGCTCCAACGCTGGTAGATGTGCGGCTCGTTGACCGAGATACCGCACGCGGCCCGGGCGGGTGTCTGCGCCGCGGCCGGCACGGCCGCCGTGCCGCCGAGCGCGAGCAGGGAGCCCAGGACAACGCCGGTCAGGCGTCGCTTCGTTGACAGCATGGTGTTTCCCCCGTTGGTTCCTGTCGGCCGGTCCGGCGGTGCGCCCGCCGTTCCGCTGCTACGAGCATCACGGCGACGGCGGCCGGGAGTTGAGGGGAAGCCCCCGGGCGGGGCCGGGGACCTCTCCCGGGTGGACCGGGAAGCGTTCCCAGGACACCCGGGCGCCGGGCCCCCACGATGGAGTGCATGGACGACCGCGACGGGCGCACCCGGTCACGCACGGCGGCGGTGTACATGCTGCTGGGGCTGGCGGCACTCCAAGTGGCCGTCGGGGCGGTCGCGTTGACGGTGGCCGAGGTCTCCGTCGCGGACCTGGTCCACTACGACATGGTCGTCGACCTGGCGGTCGGTCTCGCCTACCCGGTCTGCGGCACGGTGATCGCGCTGCACCGGCCGCGCAACCCCATCGGGTGGCTGCTGATCGGCTACGGTCTCGGCCACGCGTTCACGGGAATGTCGATCGGACTGGCCGTCCAGGGGCTGCGGTGGGGCTGGTCACCGGACGTCCTGCACGCACTCACCACCATCGGCCGCCACACCTGGATCGTCGGCAGCTCGACGGCGTTCGTGCTCGTGTTCTTCCTGTTCCCCGACGGCCGGCTGCCCGACCGCCGCTGGCGCTGGGCCCTGGTCGCCCAACTCCTGTCCTCCCCGCTCGACTTCGCCCTCTGGGCACGCGACGACTGGGGCCTGTTCAAAGGCACACCGGCCCAGCCGTCGTACCTCCCGGTGCCGGACGGCTGGATGCCCGCCCTGCGGCACATCGAGACCGCCAAGGCAGGCCTGGTGCTGGCCGCCGTGTTCGCGGTCATGTCCGTCCGCTACCGGCGCGGCGGCGAGCAGGACCGCCGCCGGCTGCTGTGGCTGTTCGCCGGGATACTGCCCCTGGCGTTGAGCGTGGCGCTGCAGATCGTCGGCTTCCCGGCGGTCTACACCTCGTGCTGCACCCTGTTCCTGCCGGTCGCCATCATGATCGCCGTGCTCCGCCACGAACTCCTCGACATCCGCCTGGTCGTCTCCCGCAGCCTGCTCTACGGCGCGCTCACGGTCGGCGTGATCGTCACCTACGTCGGCCTCGTCACCTCCGTCCAGGCCCTCCTCAACCCCGACCCGGCGCTGCTCGGCCCGGCCCTGATCACCGTCACCCTCGCCCTCGCCTTCGAACCCGCCCGCCGCCTCCTGCAACGCATGGTCGGCCACGCCCTGTACGGCGACCGGCACGACCCGGTGCGCGCGGTCTCCCGCATCGGCGAACGGCTGGCCGGCACCGGCGTCGACGCGGTCCCCGAGGCGGTGGGCGAGGCGCTGCGGCTGCCGTACGTGTGCGTGGAGTCGAAGTCCGGGGTGACGGACGGGAGTTGGGGCGAGCCGGGGGAACACATCCACGCCATACCGCTGGACTACGACGGCCGGACCGTCGGCGCGCTGGTGATCGGCCTGCGCCCGGGCGAACAGCAGCCCGACACCGCCGACTTGGCGGTCCTGGAACTGCTCGCCGTACCGCTGGCGGCCGCACTGCACGCGACCGACCTCACCCGGCAGTTGCAGCACTCCCGGGAGCGGATCGTGGCCGCGCGCGAGGAGGAACGGCGCCGTATCCGCCGCGATCTGCACGACGGTCTCGGCCCGACCCTCGCCGGAGCCGCCTTCCAGGCGGACGCCGTACGCAATCTGTTGACGTTCGATCCGGAGCGGGCGGCGGAGCTGCTCACCGAGTTGCGGTCCGAGGTCGGGGGCGCGGTCGCGGAGGTGCGGCGGCTGGTGGACGGGCTACGGCCGCCGGATCTGGACCAGTTGGGGCTGCTGGGCGCGCTGCGGGAACGCGCGGTGCGGCTGTCCTGGCGGGCGGACGGCACCCCGATACAGGTACGGGTCCGGGCACCGGAGCGGCTGCCCGCGCTGCCCGCCGCCGTCGAGGTGGCCGCGTACCGCATCGCGATCGAGGCGCTGACCAACGCGGCCCGGCACGCCCGCGCCTCCCGCGTGGACCTGCGCATCGAGATCGGCGACGGGCTGCGCCTGGAGGTGTGCGACGACGGTTCGCCGGTGGACGAGGAGACCGCGTGGACACCGGGCGTGGGCATCACGTCGATGCAGGAGCGCGCGGCCGAACTCGGCGGCCGGTGCGTGGCGGGACAGGGGCGGGTGGTGGCGACGCTGCCGTTGGGAGAGGCGATGTGATGGGGCTGGAACCTGGGGGTGAGGACGACGGGGACGCGCTGCGGGTCGTCCTCGCCGACGATCATCCGGTGGTCCGTACCGGGCTGGCCGCGCTCCTGGAGTCCGTGCGGGACGGCACCCCGCGCGTGCGGGTCGTCGGGGTCGCCGCGAGCGGGCGGGAGGCGGTACGGGCGGCGGTGACCCTGCGTCCGCACGTGGTGGTGATGGACATCCGCATGCCCGACCTGAACGGCATCGACGCGACCCGGGAGATCGGCCGGGTGGCGCCCCGGGTGGCCGTGCTGATGCTCACCATGGTCGAGGAGGACGACTCGGTGTTCGCGGCGATGCGGGCGGGCGCGCTGGGCTATGTCCTCAAGGGAGCCGGGCAGGACGAGATCGTCCGGGCGATCCGCGCGGTGGCCGCCGGGGAGGCCATCTTCGGTCCCGGTGTCGCCCGGCGCGTGCTGGGACAGCTGAGCAGGCCCCCCGACCGCCCCGATCCGTGCCCGACCCTCACCCCGCGCGAACGGGACGTCCTCGCCCTGATCGCCGACGGCCAGCCCAACTCGACGGTGGCCACGCGCCTGGGCCTGTCCCCGAAGACGGTCAGCAACCACATGTCGGCGGTCCTGGCCAAGCTGGGCGTCGCGGACCGAGCGGGGGCGGCGGCGTGGGCGCGGGAGGCGGGGCTGGGGCCGACTCCGGAGCCGTAGGCCAACAGGCGTGGGCCAACAGACGTAGGCCACCGGCCGTAGACCAACGACCGTAGGCAAACAGCCGTAGGCCTACGGTCGCAGGGCGCGCATCAGCAGGTCCGCAAGGTGGTCGGCGACTTCCTGGGGGGTGAGGGGGCCGCCGGGGCGGTACCAGGTCGACAGGTGGTGGACCGAGCCGAAGTGGTAGTCGACGACGAGGTCGGCCGGGGTCGCCGTGGAGAAGACGCCCTCGCGCTGGCCCTCCTCGACGAGTGCGCGGAAGCGTTCGTGGTAGCGCCGGCGCTCGGCACGCACCTGCTTGTTCTTCTCCGGGCTCAGATGGTGCATGGACCGGAAGAAGATCGACGCGTCGTCGAGGTTGTCGATCGTCGTCACCACGACATCCGCGGCGGCGTCCCGCAGCCGCTTCTCGACCGGCTCGTCGGCGCCCGCGAACACCTCCAGGCGCTCCATCTGGACGCGCAGCACGCGCGCGTACACCTCGTGCAGGAGATCGTCCTTGGAGCCGAAGTAGTGGTACAGCGCCCCCTTGGTGACGCCTGCGGCCTCGACGATCTCCTGCACCGAGGTGCGGTCGTAGCCCTGCTCGGCGAAGAGCCGGGTGGCGGCGGCGAGGAGCCGCTGCGGGACGGGAGCCCCGTCTCCGTCGGTCGTCCTGGGCACTGCCGCCACCTGCCTTTCTTAGTCGTTCACGCGCTGTCGTGCGGCCGGGAACGCAGTTCCCGTCGGAGGATCTTCCCACTTGCCGTCTTCGGCAGGTCGGGGAGGATCTCCACCTGGCGCGGGTATTTGTAGGCGGCCAGTCTCTCCTTGCAGTACGCGGCGAATTCATCGGGGTCGGTTTCGGCGCCCGGGCGGAGGCTGATGTACGCCTTCACGGTCTCGCCGCGGTACCCGTCGGGCACCCCGACAACGGCCGCCTCGCGCACCGCCGGGTGGGTGTACAGCACGTCCTCGACCTCGCGCGGCCACACCTTGAAGCCCGACGCGTTGATCATGTCCTTCTTGCGGTCGACGACGTACAGCCAACCCTGCGTGTCCATGAACCCGATGTCCCCGGTGCGCAGTTCACCGTCCGGGAAGGTCTCGGCGGTGGCCTCGGGACGCCGCCAGTACCCGGGCACGACCTGCGGCCCGCGCACGACGATCTCGCCCTGCTCGCCGAACGGCACCTCCTCGCCCTGGTCGTCGACGATTCGTACGACGGTGTCGGGCCCCGGCACCCCCACGGCCAGCGTCCCGGACGCCGGGTCGACGGGCGCCTCCAGCTGGGGCGGTACGGAGGCGCAGGGCGCGGTGCACTCGGTGAGGCCGTAGCCGTTGCGGATGTAGGGCCCGAAGCCGGCCCGGAACTTCTCCACCAGGGCGGGCGGCACCGGGGCGCCGCCGGAGGAGATGTTCCGGAAGGACGCGAAGTGGTCCGGGGTGACGCCCGGATGCGCGGCGAGCGCCATGAAGGCGGTGGACGGGCCGACCGTGTAGTGCGGCCGGTGCTCGGCGAACGCGTCGAGCACGACCCCGCCCTCGAACCGGTACACCAGCACCAGCGAGCCCCCACTGACGAGGGACGCACCCAGCTGGCACACCATCCCGGTGATGTGGAACAGCGGCGCCATCGCGAAGTAGACGGGCGCGTCCGGCAGTCCGAGCCCGGTCCGCTGCCGTTCGGCGTTGTAGAGGATGTTGCCGTGGGTGTTGGTGGCGCCCTTGGGGGCACCGCTCGTCCCCGAGGTGTAGCTGATCAGCGCGATGTCGGCGGGGGCCGGGGCGAGGACTTCGGGCGCCTTGTGCCCCGCCTTGGCGACAGCCACCAGATCCTCCGCGTCCTCCGCCTGCGGAAGCCGCTCGAAGGTGAGCACGCGCGCGTCGTTGCGAGTCTGGAAATCCAACTCGCACGCGGTCAGCACGATCCGCACGGGAGACCCGCTCTCCGCAACCGCAGCCGCCGTGTCCCGCAGATACGACTCCCAGGCCCGGTCGGAACAGATCAGCGCGGCCACTTCCCCGTCCCGCAGGACATGGGTGACCTCCCCCGACTTGTACATCGGGTTGACCGGCACGACGATCGCGCCCGCCTTCCAGGCCCCGAGGAGGGCGAGCACGAAGTGCGGCGAGTTCTGCAGCAGCACGGCGACCCGGTCACCGCGCTCAAGACCGCGCGCGGCCAGATACCCGGCGACGGAGTCGCTCAGCTCGTCGGCCTCGCGATAGCTGAGACCGCCGTCGAAGTAGGTGAGGAAGGTGCGGTCAGGAGTCTCGCCGACCACCCGGCGCAGGGCATGCACCAAGGAGTCGTCCGGACTTATGTCCCCGCGCTGGGCCTCGTTGAGCAGCGCCACCCACGGCTTGGCGGCATACAGGGAGTCGGTCACTCTCCGGCCTCCCACTTCTGCTGGATGTGGTTCATGGTGGTCAGCCAGCGATCCGGTTCGGTGGCCCGGGCCTGGTAGTACCCGGCGACCTCAGGATGCGGCAGGATCAGAAAACGATCCTCCTCGATCCCCTTCATCAGAGCATCGGCAACGACATCGGGCTCGATCGCGGTCGGCTGGAGCACCAGGTCACCCGCGCTGCCGGTGGCAGCCAGCATGTCGGTGCGAACGCCCTGCGGACAGATCGCGTGGACCTTGAGCCCCCGGTGCCGGTACGTCAGCGACAGCCACTCGGCGAAGGCGTACGCACCGTGCTTGGTGACGCTGTAGGGCGCGGCCCCGATCATGGTGAGCAGCCCGGCGGCGGACACGGTGGACACGAACCGCCCGCTGCCCCGCTCCAGCCAGGCCGGGATCAACGCCTCGGCGGCCCGCACATGAGCCATGACGTTCACGTCCCAGGCCTGCGCCCACACTTCCTCACCAGCGGCTTCGGATCCACCGGAACCGAGCCCGGCGTTGGCGCAGTAGATGTCGACGGTCCCGCCGAGAGCGTCCCGGGCATCACCGACGACGGCGGAGGCGTCCCCGGGTACGGCGATGGCCCCGATCTCATCGGCGACGGCTTTCGCACGATCACCGTCCAGGTCATTGACGACCACCCGGGCCCCTTCGGCAGCGAACCGCCGCGCAAGCGCGGCCCCGATGCCACCCCCAGCCCCCGTGACGACTACCCCGGCACCCTGAACGGCTTCCACCATCGGTCTCCTTCGACTGCGGCTCCACTGCCCAGCCAGACTAACCGGTCGGTATGTAACACCGGAAGGGTCGAGGTCTTTAGGGGCGCGGGGAACTGCGCGACCAGCCACAACGGACCCGCATCCGGCCCACAACCTGCGGCAGCCCCTACCGTGCCAACATGCCCCTCACCAGAAGAGCCCTCCTGGCAGCAACCCCGGCGGCAACCCTCACCCCCACACTCCCCAAACCCGCGAACCTACGCACCGGCTTCGAACAACTCGCCGCACACGACTACACCCAGCTGAACGGCCACCGCATCGGAATCGTCACCAACCCCACCGGCATCACAAGAGACGCCCACCACATCGTCGACGTCATGCACGCGAACCCTCACGTCAACCTCGTCGCGGTCTTCGGCCCAGAACACGGCTTCCGAGGCACCGCACAAGCAGGCGGCTCCGAGGGCCACTACACCGACCCGGCAACCAAACTCCCGGTCTACGACACGTACTTGAAGAGCGGCCAGCCCCTCGCCGACATCTTCAGAACCTCCGGCGTCGACACCATCGTCTTCGACATCCAGGACGTAGGCGCCCGTTTCTACACCTACATCTGGACCCTGTACGACTGCATGGAGGCGGCCCAGCTCGCCGGCAAACGCTTCGTCGTGCTCGACCGCCCCAACCCGGTGACCGGAAGGACAGCCCAAGGCCCGGTCCTGCACAGGGAGTTCGCGACCTTCGTCGGCAGGCAGCCGATCGCGCAAGCGCACGGGATGACGGTCGCCGAGCTGGCTCGGCTGTTCAACGGGGAGTTCCTGACGACACCCGTACCCCTGGAGACCGTACTGATGACGGGCTGGAAACGGTCGGAGTTCTACGACGCCTGGTCGCTGCCCTGGGTACCACCCAGCCCCAACATGCCGACGCCGGACACCGCGCTCGCGTATTCGGGGACGTGTCTCTTCGAGGGGACGAACCTGTCCGAGGGGCGCGGCACGACCCGGCCCTTCGAACTGCTCGGCGCGGAGGGCATCGACGGCCGCTGGGCGGCGGAGGCGAATCAACTCGCCCTGCCCGGCGTGCACTTCAGGGAGGCGTACTTCGCGCCCACGTTCTCCAAGTTCCAGGGCAAGACCGTCGGCGGTGTGCAGATCCATGTGCACGACCGGGCCGCGTACGACCCCGTGCGCACCGGCATCGCGCTGTTGGTGACCGCCAAGAAGGTCTGGAGCGGCTTCGGTTGGCGCTCGGACAACTGGATCGACAAGCTCACCGGATCCACCCGGGTGCGTACGGCGATCGACGCGGGGGCGAGCACCGACGAGGTGGTGGCGGGGTGGCAGGAGGAGTTGAGGGTGTTCCGGAGGATTCGAACTGAATACCTCCTCTACAAGTGAGTCGCGACGTATGGCCAATCTTCACCGGTAGCGGGACGATGCGCCCACATCGAGCCACTACGGGGGACGAGGAGGCCGGTCATGGCAAATCCGGCGATGAGTGTGAGCCCTTACTGGGAGTTGACCTTCGACGCCGACGGAGACGTCGACCAGGGAGAACGCGACCGGCTGCTGAGCGAGGTACGGCAGCGCGGGGTCGGTGACCTGATCGTCTTCTCCCACGGGTGGAACAACCAACGCGCCGGCGCGACCCGGCTCTACAGCAGCTTCTTCGCGCCAATTCCGAAGCTCGCGCCGAAGGCCCGGATCGGGTACGTGGGCGTGATCTGGCCATCCATGGCGTTCCCGGACCAGTCGATCCCGAACTTCCCGCGATCGGCCATGACCGCGAACGAACAGACCGCGCCTCCGGCACTCGACGACGACACCCGGCGCGCGCTCCTCGACACCTTCCCCGGCAAGGCGCCGGTGATCGACCGGATCAGCCGGATGCTGGACCAACACACGGGCACGGACGCGGAGTTGGAGGAGTTCGGGCGACTGGTGCGGACGCTCGTGGAGGTGGTGCCGTCCGGTCCGCAGGCGGCGTTCGCCGCGGACACGCTGGCGGCGGGGGTGCCGCAGTGCGAGCCGCGGATGCTCGCCGCCGGCCGCACGGCCGAGGTCTGCGGTCAGTTCGCGGAGGCGTTGGCCCAGCTCGCGGCGCCGCAACCCCTGGGCGCCGTAGCGGAGTTCTCGCTGCCCGACCCCTGGAAGGGCGCGCGTGAACTGCTGCGGCAGGCGGCCTACTTCGCGATGAAGCGGCGCGCGGGGATCGTCGGCGAGCGGGGTCTCGGTCCGGTGGTCGGGCAACTCACGGCGGTGGCGCCGGAGGTGCGGGTGCATCTGGTGGGGCACAGTTTCGGCGGGCGGCTGGTGTCGTTCGCGCTACGGGGTCTGCCCGAGGGAGTGCACTCGGTCAAGTCGGTGACGTTGCTCCAAGGAGCCTTCTCCCACTACGCGTTCGCGGCCCGGCTGCCCGACGACCCGCGTACCGAAGGTGTGCTGCAGGGACGGCAGAACCGTGTCGACGGGCCGTTGGTGTGCTGCTACTCGCACTGCGACTCGGCTCTCGGCACGATCTACCCGCTGGCCTCGCGGATGTCGGACGACGACTGCTCGTTCGCCGGGCTCGACATCGGCCGGGCGCTGGGCGACAAGTGGGGTGCGATGGGCCATGACGGCGTGCAGGCTGTGCCGGGCACCCGTTCGCTGACCCTGGCCGAGGCCCTCAACTCGCCGCTGCCGGCGTCGGGTTGTGTGAACGTCGACGCCTGCGCGGTGGTGTGCCACGGCGACCCGCCGACGGGGGCGCACAGCGACATCGTGCACCCCGAACTCGCCCGGGTGGTGCTGGCGGCGGGCCGGATCAACCGGCCCGCCACCGCTCAGGCGTCACCGGTGTGACGTGTACTCCACCACTTGCTGGAAGGTGGGCCGGTTCTGCCAACTGATGTTGTAGTGCTTGATGCCGCCCAGGGTGCGCTGGACGATCGAGTCGGCGCACCACTGGTCGCCCGCCGAGCACAGGGTGTCGCCGGGGTAGACCGTGGCCGCGGTGGCGCCGGCCGCCGTCTTCAGCGTGCTGATCAGGATGTCCCGGCAGGCGCTGAGGCTGCCGCCGCCGCAGTACTGCGCGGCGAGCGGCCCGGACACGGTCTGCCCGAGGACCGACCGGAGGTCCTTGTCGACGTAACTCCACCAGCCGTACTGGAAGGAGCTTCCGGCGTGCGACCCGGTCGGACCGTGGGCGGCCGACGGGGTCTCGTCGATGTACAGGTTGTTGGTGAGCGCGGTGTAGAGGGTGTCACCGAGGCCGGGTTGGAACTCCGCCTTCACCAGCGCCGGCCACCAGGCGTCCAGGATCCGGATGGCGTCGGCGTTGGCGTAGGTCTTGGAGCCGGCCGAGGTCTCCGTGCGTTTGCCGCCGGCGGTGAGCCAGGTCTGCAGCTTGGTGACGGCCGCGGCGGCGGTGGTGTCGGTGACCGTACTGCTGTTGATCACCTTCAGCATGTCGGGCAGGACGTCCTCGGCGCGCAGGTCGGTGAGCGAGGCGTCGGACATCGCCTTCACCAGCGAGGATCTGGTGATCCCGCCGGCCGCGACGAGTTTCTTCACCCGGTCGTCGAGGAGGTTGCCGCGATGGACCGACCCGTCACCCCAGCTCGCGGTCGTGTAGTTGAGGGCCTGTTTGTTGTTCCAGGAGATGTAGTAGTCCTGGTCGATGGAGTTGGGGTGCGCGGAGGCCGGCGTGTAGTCGGACGTGTTGGTGGTGGGGTCCCAGTTCTGCCACTCGTAGGCGGCCTGGCCCCAGACCGGGAACTCGGGGTCGACACCGCTGGCCCGCACCGGGTTGTTGCCGCTGTTGTAGTACGCGGTGTGGGAGGAGTCGGCGTAGAACCAGTTGAACGTGAAGTTGATGTGCTGCGCCGCGGTCTGGAAGGTCTGCGGACTCTTCACGTAGTCCGGGTCGTTGAGCATCTGGAAGCCGATGATCGAGTCGGCTTCATGCATGTACGAGGAGCGCAGGGTGGTGTAGGCGACCTTCTTCCCGCCGACGGTCGCCCGGTACTCGACGGGTCCGTACTCGGTCTTCCACACCCGCATGGTGTACGACCCGGCGGCGGTGGAGTCGGCCGTGGTGGGCGCCCAGGAGTTCTTCTGCTCGATCTCCTCCATGGCCGTGCAGGTGCCGTGGAAGAGGTAGTGGTAGTCGTCCTGGCAGAGTTCGACGGCGTACGTGTCGATGATGTCCTGGCCGGAGGTGGTCGCGGACCACGAGTAGTCCTGGCCGCGGCCGAGTTCGACGTACATGCTCAGGCCCGCGAAGGAGGCGCCGCGGGCGCTGATGCCCGGGCCCTGGATCTCCTGGAGCATGAGCAACTGCGGTGCGAAGTAGCCTGTTTGGGGTCCGAAGACGGCGATCGGGTGGCCGCTCGCGGTGTATTTGCCGCTCACCACAAGGGCGTTGGACATCCCGCGCTTGGCGGAGCTGAGGGCGGTCGCGGTCGCCGCGGCGGAGGCGGCGGAGGCGCTCTGGTCGGCGCCGGTGCCGGTGGCGTCGTAGACGAGTGGCTCGGTCGTCACCGAACCGGAGTCCGGCAACGCCTCGCCCTGTGCGGTCGTGGGCTTGGTGCCGTACGGGAAGCTCTCACCGTTGTGGACGGTGAGTACGGCCTCGGGGTCGTTGCGTTCGCGGAAGGACTCCCAGACCTTGGTGCCCTGTTCCACGCCGTACTTCTCCTGGGCGGCGAGCAGGGAGAGGGCGTTGTTGACCTCGCCGCCACCGCCGGAGCCGAACAGGGTGCCGATGACGGAGGCCAGCGCGACCAGGTCGGTGATCTTGAAGTGGTCGATCGTGCCGGCGTTGGTGATCGAGTCCTTGTGGCCGGTGAGGACGTACTCGCCGGGGAAGTAACGGCCGCTGTCCGAGGCGTCGATGTAGGCGTTGATGCCGGCCAGATAGGCGTTGGCGTCGTCGAGTGCCTGCTGGCCGCGGGTGCCGTTGTTGGCGACGGCGTTGTCGATCTGGGACTGCAACTCGGCCTCGGTGTACGGGGCGTTGCGATAGAACTCCTGCTCAAGACCCTGGTTGGAGGCGGCGCCGCCGGCGAAGGTGGTCAACTGGCCGCGTCCCACGTGCCGGAAGACGTCCATCAGCCACAGCCGGTCCTCGGCCGCCGCGTAACCGGCGCCGTACTCGGTGCCGTAGCGCGTGGTGCCTGTGATGTGCGGCACACCGGTCGCCTTGTCACGGACGATCGTCACGTCGGTGCGGCCGCTCGGGCTCTCGGTCGAGGCGACGTTGGCGGCGGGGACCCCGAACGAGGCGTCGTTGAAGAAGGTGTTGATCTTCGCGTCGGTCAGCGTGGAAGCGCCCGTGGCCAGGTTGGCGTAGGGGCCGAGCTGGTCCTCCGCGTGGCTGGGCTGGGTGCCGAAAACCTGGTTCAGGAGGATCTGGGCGAGGGTGGCGTTGCCGTTCTCGCCGGCCGGGAGGATGTCCGAGCACTGGCCGCCGCAGTAGTCATTGGAGGCCGTGGCCGCCGACGCGGTCCCTTGGGCAAGAGGAGACAAAAGGGCGGCAACGAGGACGCATACGGATGCGGCCTTCAGGAACCCGGGGAATCCGCCGGGAGTTCTCAGTCTGTCGAGCAAGTTACGCGGGGTGCGCCGTGGCATGGCAGCTCCTACCGACGAGGGTGTTGCCGGACGTTACCGCCGGTATCCCCGGGATTGAAGATGAACATGCGTCAAGTTTTGGATGAGCACGAGCTGCTTATGGGGGGCATCGGAAATCGGATGGAGCCAAATCGCTTGTCGATACGTCTATTCGGCGACGTCCGTACGACGACGCCGAGGTGACCGAAGTACAGGTGCAGGTGTGACGGAGGTGCAGGGCGATGGCCGGTTTCCGGAGTCTGGCGAGACAGGTGCGAGATCCCCGGTGCGATCTGGCGCTGCGGCGCTACTCGCTGCGCAAGTGCCTTGAGCGGTTCGCCCCTTATGGGCACAGGGCGACCTGGGACCACTTGAGCTCCCGGGCCGGGTTCGGACCCGAGGACCGCTCCCCCGACCCGGCGCGGCTCGTGGCCGCACTGGACGAGCTGGAGGAAGCGCGCAAGGTCTGGCTCGCCTACGAGGTCGGGTTCGCCGAACGCCGCAAGAAGGAGAAGCACGACGGGCTCCGCCGCCCGGGCAGCGTGGACGACTGGCACCGGCTGACCTGGGGCGGCTTCGGCGTCGCCTGGTGCGACGACCCACGACTCCACCCCCATGAACCACTGGCCGAGGTGCTGCGACGGCTGATCGCCGCCCTGGAGCGCGAACCGGGTTCCGTGTGCCCGGTGTGCGCCGGGGAGCGCCTCCTGTGGAAGTACGACCTGGCCCACGAACCCTCCTCGGGCCCGGTCTGCACGGACTGCGGCATCGTCGTACCGCGTCCGGTGCTCACGCCCGAGGCGCTGGCGTACGCCAGGCGCGGACGGCTGCTGATGTCTGCCTGAACCGGGGCGAATCGAAGAAGGGCGCCAGGGGTGCGCCGGGGATGCCGCACCCCTTTTTGACCCGCGTTCGACCGAGTTCGCGACCCAGCCGGTTTGCGCTTGCCGGTGCAACGGCGAAGGCTGCCGACGGCGTTCCGTCGACAGCCCCGAAGCGGTGTGCAACTGGTGCGCCGCAGGTGTCAGCTGGCCTTCCAGACATCGGAGAAGCTGCCGCCGGAGATCGAGCCCGGCTGGGCCCGTACGGCCGAGCTGCTGCTCTTCGTCATGACGATCTCGTTCGGCGAGAAGGTGTCCAGGTTGCTGCCGTCGGCCTTGGCGCCGGTGAAGGTCACGGTGCCGAAGTTCGCGAGGCTCGCGACCGAGCCGCCGACCTCGGGGGCCTCGGCGACGACCTCGGCGGAGGCGTTCTTGAAGCCGGACGAGCCGGCGTGCGTGGTGGTCTTCGTCCAGCCCTCGGTGGAGTCGGCGAGGGTCATGGTGAAGGTGGAGCCGGTGTAGGTCACGGTCGCGGTGAACTTGTCGCCGCCCTTGACCGTGACACCGGAGTACGCGCTCTCGGAGGCGGGCAGCACCTCCCACCAGGCACCGTAGGTGGCCTTGCCGCCGATGCAGTCGGCTTCCGTACCGGTCTGCTCCAGCGCGGAGTTGCTGTAGCCGTCGAGGCCGACCCAGAAGGACGAGTACGTCGTCGCCGAGGAGCAGGTGACACTCGGCTGGGTCCAGGACGAGGTCACGGACGTGTACGCGCCGGTCGAGCCCGTGGCCGCGTAGCCGGACCAGTTGGTGGACGAGACGGTGGCGTTGACCTTGCCGGGCTGCGCGAGCCCGTGCAGGGCGTGACTCTCATGGCTCGCTATGGCCTGGGTGAGCTGGGCGGGGGTGTTGGACGCGGCCAGCGCGGGGGTGGCCAGGGCGGCGGTGAGGGCCGCGGCGGTGACGAGAACGAACCCGGCGGAAGATCTCGGGGACATGACTCTCCGTCATTCGAGGGGGGTGGGGGGCTGCCGTGACGGCAGTGGACAGCAGCTTCCGCGAGGCTTCATGGGCATGGCAAGAAGGTCAAGCCCCTTCAGTCTTGAGGGAATTGACGGCGCAACAACTGGGAAATCTGACAAGTTCATTCAAATTTGATCAATCACCGGGCAAGACTGACCAAACTTCAGGGCAACGGTCTTCCGCCGCACGACGGCCCTGACCTGAGCTGGAGTACGTGACTTCCAGACCGGGGTACCTGACGTCCGGATCCGAGTCGATGCCGTTCCACGAGGCGCTGCGCGCGGCCATCGCCGCCAGCGGGCTGAGCCTGGACCGGATCCAGGACCGGCTGCTGCGGCGGGGTACGCCGGTGGCGTCGGCGACGCTCAGCTCCTGGCAGTCCGGGCGCTACCAGCCCGAACGGCAACGGTCGTTGGCGGCGCTGGCCGTACTGGAGGACGTCCTACGGCTGCCGCCCGGCGCGCTCACCGGACTGCTGGGCCCACCCCGGCCGAGGGGGCGCTGGCTGCCACCGGACGGCGACCACCCCGATCTCGCCCAGGCCTGGTCGGACCACCACGACCTCACCTCCGCCCTCGCCGCGCTCGACACCCGCTGGGACGACAGCCTGACCAGGCTCAGCTGCCACAACCGGGTCGACGTGGACGCCGACCGCAGCATCCGCTCCCTGACCAGCCGCCGCCTGCTGCGCGCCGAGGCGGACGGCGCGGACCGCTGGATCGCCCTGTACCGCCTGGACGCGCCCGGGCCGTTGCCGCACTTCCGCGTGGCGGCACCGGCGCGGCTCGGAACGGTCGTCGAACTCCCCGAAGAGGGCCTGGTCGCGGCCGAGTTGCTCTTCGACCGCCCGCTCGCGCGCGGCGAGACCGTGATCGTCGACTACACGGTGGAGCATCGGGAGCCGCGCCCGTACTCCTTGCGCGCCGAGACGACCATTCACGTGCCGATGCGCGAACACCTCCTTGAGGTCCGCTTTGCGAAGGGGTCGTTGCCGTGCGCGTGTTACTCGTTCCGCACGAACGGCCTCGACTCCCCCGCCGGTGCCAGGCGGCCCAGAGAGCAACGGCTACGGGTGGACGCGTCGGGGTCGGTGCACGCGGTGGTGTTGGGGGCGGGGCCTTGCCGGGTCGGGATTCGGTGGGTGTGGGCGTGAGAGGCCGTTGTCAGTGGTGGGTGGCACCATCGAGGCATGGTGCAGGTCTGTCTCAACGGGGTCCGTGAGGCCGTCGACGGGTGGATGGTGCCGGTCTCGCCGGGGGCGATGGCCGATGCCGTGGTCGAGGCTGTCGCGGCGGGGGCCACGGACGTTCACGTTCATCCCAAGTCCCCTTGCGGGGACGACACGTTGTCGCCTCGCGTCCTCGCGGTGACGCTCGACGCGATACGGGCGCGGGCGACCGTGCCGGTCGGCGTGACCACCGGCGCCTGGGCCGAGCCGGACCCAGCCGCGCGGCTGGAGCGGGTGCGCGGCTGGGCGGTGCTGCCCGACCACGCCTCGGTCAACTGGCACGAGCCGGGTGCCGAGGAGCTCGCGGCGGTGCTGCTGGCCCGGGGCGTCGGTGTGGAGGCGGGAATCTGGTCGGGGACGGAGGGCGCCGCCCGGTTCGCCGTCTCACCTCTCCGCTCGAAGGTGCTGCGCGTCCTCGCGGAGGTGACCGACCCGGACCCGGACACGGCCGAAGCGTCCGCGCGTGCGCTTCTCTCCGACCTCGACACCGGCCACGGTCGCCCGGTGCTGCTGCACGGCGAGGACGGCGGCGCGTGGCCGGTGCTCCGGCTCGCGGGGCGACTGGGGCTCGCGACGCGCATAGGCCTGGAGGACACGCTGTTCCTGCCGGACGGTGAACGGGCCCTGTCCAACGCTCAGTTGGTCGCCGAGGCCTTGGTCCAGTACGGGTGGGCCCAGCGCTCGTCGTAGGGCAGGGCGAGGAGCTCGGCCTGTACGGCGAGGTCGGCCTCGCCCTGGGCGCGGAGGCGGGCGGCACCGGGGCCGGCCAGCCAGGTGCGCAGGTCCGCCACGCCGGTGTCCTCGCCGTCGTCGTACCACCACGGGAACGGAGAGAAGTCGGACAGCAGGTCGTAGAGCCAGCTCTCGGTGCAGCGCGCGAGGTGCGCGTCCGCGACCGGGCCCGGTGTCCACCCGTCGAGGAACGGCAGCACGGCTCCGGCGATCGTGACGCAGGTCTCGAAGGTGTCGTCGATGTCGTAGGGCGGCTCGGGCAGGGTGAGGGTGTGCTGCCACCAGGCGTGCAGGAAGGCCTCGATCGCGGCGGCCTGCTCGGCCGGCCAGGAGCGCCAGTCCACCCGGCTGAGTCCATGGTCGCCGTAGCCGATCGAGCCCAGGGTGCCCTCGGCCATCGCCCGGGCGGCCTGCGGCAGCAGGCGTCGCATCACGGCCGGGTGGTCGTCGAAGTGGTCGGGCACCTCGAAGAGGTAGTACTGCACCACGTCCAGGGGCACGCGTGTGTTCGGCGTGCGCAGGAACGCGGTCTCCTGGGGCGCGTGGCAGTATCCGCAGCCGGTCTCGTGCGGGCTGGCGAATCCGTCGAAGATCGTGTCGATGTCCGCGAGGGCGGCGGCAAGTGCGGCTGAGGCCATGGGAGTTGGTCCCGTCGGTACTCCGTGCACGGCGTCGCCGCCGGCCGAAGAGACAGACGCTAGCAGCCACAAATCCCTTCGCTCCACCCCTTTCGGATCAGGACAGTTGAGGGCGATGAAACCCAACTGAGTAGCCCGAGGAGCCCCGATGTCGACGCTGCGCGTCACCGCCGAAGTGCTGACCGTCCATGAACACCCGAACGCCGACGCCCTCGAACTGGCCCAGGTCGGCCTGTACCGGGCCGTCGTCGCCAAGGGCGCGTACCGCACCGGTGAGACCGCCGTCTACATCCCCGAGCAGTCCGTGCTCCCGGCCGAGCTGATCGAGGAGTTGGGGCTGACCGGACGCCTCGCGGGGAGCAACTCCGACCGGGTCAGGGCGGTGCGGCTGCGCGGTGAGCTGTCGCAGGGGATCGTGTGCCGGCCGAAGGTCCTCGCGGACGTCGATCTGGCGCGGGCCGCCCTGGACGGCACCGACTTCGCGGAGCGGCTCGGTATCACCAAGTGGGTGCCGCCGATCCCGCCCACGATGGACGGTGACGTCGAGTCCGCGCCCGATCTGCTGCCCTGGGTGGACATCGAGAACATCCAGCGGTTTCCCTGGCGGGCGGTCCGCGGCCACGGGGTCCCCGAGGCCGCCGCCCGCCTCGCCGAACGGCTCGGCGCGCGCCGAGTGGGTATCTTCGGTGAGGTGTTCGGCGCGGGCGTGCAGGACCTGACCTACGGCGCCGACGGGCGACGCCAGACGCTCGGGTACGCCGTGTTCGACGTGTCCGCCGAGATCGACGGCGCGGTGCGGTGGCTGGACGCGGGCGAACTGCTCGACGGGGAGCTGCCGTTGGTGCCACGGCTGTACGAGGGGCCGTACGACGTCGAGCGGGTGCTGGAGGTCGCGAGCGGACGGGAGACCGTGTCCGGGCGGGGGCTGCATCTGAGGGAGGGTGTGGTGATCCGGCCGGCCGTGGAGCGGTACAGCCCGGTGACCGGCGGTCGGGCGATCGCCAAGGCCGTGAGCGCCGCGTATCTGACACGGAAGGGCGGCACCGAGTACGAGTGACGCCCGGTGCCGAGCGCTCAGCCGCACTTCTCGGGACCGGGACCGGGGCCGGGACCGGGATCCGAACCCCGGTCCCGAGGGGTACGGCCCTTTCGGCGTTCCCCCGGTTCCGTCATCAGCCGTGAACCCGCTCCCCGTTCGCCGATCACGTCGTCCGGGTTGGACAGGACGCAGGTCGCCAGCGACAGGCAGCCGCAGCCGATGCAGTCGGTGAGGTGGTCGCGGAGGCGGTTGAGCTGCTTGATGCGTTCGTCGAGTTCGGAGCGCCAGGCCTCGGAGAGGTGGGCCCAGTCCTCGCGGGTCGGGGTGCGTTCCTCGGGGAGTTCGGCGAGTGCCTCGCGGATGGTGGCCAGCGGGATGCCGACGCGCTGTGCGGCCCGCACGAAGGCGACCCGGCGCAGGGTGTCACGGGTGTACCGGCGCTGGTTGCCCGTGGTGCGGCGGCTGCTGATCAGGCCCTTGGCCTCGTAGAAGTGCAGGGCGGAGACGGCGGCGCCGCTGCGCGCGGCGAGTTGTCCCACCGTGAGCTCGTGGATCTTCTCGGGAATCTGGGGCACCCCTCGAACCCTACCCATCCACCGGCGCCGCTGTCCGTTGACAGGGGGCCCGCTTCCGACCATGCTAAGCAGTTGCTTAGGTATGTTGGGACATCTGATGCTGGATGACGCGAGAGGCCGGGACATGGCAGAGCCGAGGATCTTCACCTCCGTCGACGACCTGCGGGCGGCGGTCGGTGAGCAGTTGGGGTACACCGACTGGCTGGAGGTCGACCAGAAGCGGATCGATCTGTTCGCGGACGCGACGGGCGACCACCAGTGGATCCACGTGGACCCGGAGAAGGCGGCGGCAGGACCGTTCAAGACCACCATCGCGCACGGCTACCTCACCCTGTCGCTGCTCCCGCTCTTCGGGCCGCAGCTGATCAAGGTCGAGGGCGTCAAGATGGGCGTCAACTACGGGACGAACAAGGTCCGTTTCCCCGCCCCGGTGCCGGTCGACTCCCGGCTGCGCGCCACCGCGACGATCACCGGCGTCGACGACGTGCCGGGCGGCGTCCAGGTGAGCGTCGCGTTCACCGTGGAGCGCGAGGGCGGCGACAAGCCGGTGTGCGTGGCCGAGTCGGTGTCCCGCTACTACCTCTGAGGGACGACCAACGCCCGCGGTCCGGCGGCTACTTGGACCCCACCATCCGCAGTACGAGGTCGGCGTAGAGCGCGCCGACCTCGTCGGGTGTCCGGGGGCCGTCGAGGCTGAACCAGCGGGCCACGTCGATGCACAGCGACAGGATCGCGAGGGTCGTGCCCTTCACGTCCGGCACGTCGAAGGAGCCGTCCGCCACCCCGTCCTCGACGATCCCGCGCACCTCGGCGTCGACCTGCCGGCGCAGCGCGAGGATCTCGGCGCGGGCGTCCGGGCCGAGCGAGTCGAGTTCGTACTGCACGACCCGCGCGGTCGTACGGCCGCCGGCGTGCCAGCGCACGAAGGAGCTGACGGCGTCGGCGAGCCGCTCGGCGGCGCTGCCCTCGCGCCCCGCCGCCGTACGCAGGATGTCGAGGGCCTTTTCATGGCCGATCCTGCTGATGCGGTGGAGCAGCTCTTCCTTTGTCTTGTAGTGGATGTAGAGCGCGGCCGGGCTCATCCCGGCGCGGCCGGCGATGTCCCGGGTGGTCGTCGCGTGGTAGCCGCGCTCGGCGAAGGCCTCCACGGCGGCGATCAGCAGCCGCCGGGCCGCGTCGGGCGTGACCTCTGCCCAGGCCTGCGGGTCGCCCGCGGTCGTCTCCTCCGCCGTACTCATCGCTCGTGAACCCCTCTCGATACCTCTCAATGACAAGGGTTCCACCATACCGCCGAACCTGAGCGAGCGCTTAGTCTCCCCGCTCAGAGCTTTTCGAACGGGTTGTAGGGGGTACGGGCCGCATCCTGCCGGTCGCGGATCACCTTGGCGAGGGTGAAGGAGGAGGTGACCAGATACAGGACGGCGATCGCGAGGAAGGCCCGCACCCAGGCGTCGGCGTGCAGCTTGAAGATGCCGATGGCGGTCGCCGCGATGGCGACGGAGAAGGACGCGACGGCCTGGCCGTAGAAGGCGGCCGTGTTCTGCGGTTTGCCCGATGCTTCGCTCATGGGGACAAGCGTCCGCTTCCACGGCCGCCCCGGCATCCGTACGGATACTCAACTCCCGTACTCAGAAAGCCGAAACGCCCGTCAGCGCACGCCCGATGAGCAGTTTCTGGATCTGGCTGGTGCCCTCGTAGAGAGTCATCACGCGGGCGTCGCGCAGCAGCTTCCCGGCCGGGTACTCGTCGATGTAGCCGTAGCCGCCGAAGACTTGGAGGGCGTTGTTGGCGGCGCGCACGGCGGCCTCCGAGGCGAAGAGCTTGGCCTTGGAGGACTCGGTGGCGAAGGGGAGCCCGCGGTCGATGAGGTCGGCGACCCGCCAGGTCAGCAGCCTCGCCGCGTCCACGTCGACGGCGATGTCGCTGATCAGTTCCTGGACGAGCTGGTGCTGCGCGATGGGCTTGCCGAACTGCTCGCGCTCACCGGCGTAGCGGACCGCCACGTCCAGCGCGGCCTGGGCGATGCCGACGCAGCCCGCCGCGACCGACATCCGGCCCTTGGCCAGCGCCGACATGGCGACCGAGAAGCCTTTGCCCTCGGGGGCGAGCATCGCGGAGGCGGGGACGCGGACGTCCTCGAGGACGAGTTCGGCGGTGGCCTGACCGCGCAGGCCGAGCTTGCCGTGGATCGTGCGACGGGTCAGGCCGGGGGTGTCGGTCGGCACGAGGAAGGCGGAGACGCCCTTGTGGCCGGGGGCATCGGTCGAGCGCGCGAAGAGCAGCACGACATCGGCCCAAGTCCCGTTCGTGATGAACATCTTGGTGCCATTGATGACGTAGTCGTCGCCGTCACGGACCGCGCGAGTCGTGAGGTTGCCGGCGTCCGATCCCGTGCCGGGTTCGGTGAGGCCGAAGCAGCCGACGTACTCGCCGGAGGTGAGCCCCGGCAGCCAGCGCCGCTTCTGCTCCTCGCTCCCCCAGCCGGCGATCGACTTGGCGACAAGACCGAGCGACACGGAGACGATGCCGCGCACGGAGGAGTCGCCGCGTCCGAGTTCCTCGGTGACCAGGCAGTACGCGAGATGGTCGCCGCCCGAGCCGCCGTACTCCTCGTCGACGGTCAGCCCGAGGAAACCGACGCCGCCGAGCTTCTTGACGATCGAGCGGTCGACCTCCTCCGCACGGTCCCAGGCGATGACGTGCGGGGCGATCTCGCGGTCCACGAAGTCCTTGGCGAGCCGCCGTACGGCCTCCTGCTCCTCGCTGAGCTCCAGGTTCATGGAACGTCACCCCAAGTCGAAAGCCGTCGGAAGAAAAGCTGCGACTTTAAATTAGCACTGCTAGTTTCGGTCGCGCAGCCCTACTATGTGCGCCATGGCCCGACCGCGCAAGCCCCTCCTCAGCACCGACCGGATCGTCGAGACGGCCCGCGTGCTGGTGGACTCCGAGGGCCTGGCAGCCGTCTCCACCCGTCGGCTCGCCGCCGAGCTCGGGGTGAGCGGGCCCTCGCTCTACAACCACTTCCGCACGAAGGACCAGATCCTGGAGGCGGTCGCGGACTCGGTGAGCGCACAGGTCGACCTGTCGATGTTCGAGGACGGCCGCGACTGGCGCACCGCGCTGCACGACTGGGCCGTCTCCTATCGCGGCGCGCTGCGCGACCATCCGAACATCGTGCCGGTCCTCGCGACGGGACCCGGGCGGCGGCCGGCGGGGTTGCGGCTCGCGGACGCGGTCTACGGTGCGATGGTGGACGCGGGGTGGCCTCCCGCGCAGGCCACGTCGATCGGGGCGTTGATGCGGTACTTCATCATGGGGTCCGCGCTGGGGTCGTTCGCCGGGGGGTTCGTGGACGACGAGAGTGCGTACGACCCTGCGGACTATCCGCATCTCGGGCAGGCGCATCTTCTTGCGGAGCAGCAGGAGAAGGTCGACGAGCGGGCTTTTGAGGTGGGGCTTGCTGCGCTGCTGGATGGGCTGGCGGGGCAGTTCGACGCGGTGGTCGGTAGGTAGGGGCGGCCAGGGGGTGGGGACTTCTGTGGTGTGCCGGGTGCGGGTGCGTCGTGGCTGGTCGCGCCCACGCGGCGGAGCCGCATATCGATACAGCCCCGCGCCCCTGAAGGGCGCACGTGGACGCGCTCCGAAGGGGCGCGGAGAACTGCGCGACCAGCCCCCACAGACGCGCACCCGGCATACGACAGAAGCCCCCACCCCCTCCCCCGACGATGGCGTCTGATTTCCGCCAGCGGTGCAGCCCTGTTGCCGCCTAGCCTCGACCTATGACAAAACCCCTCCGCCGTGCCGAACGGACAGCGGCCGCAGCCGCTGTCGTCACCGTCGTGCTGTGGGCCTCCGCGTTCGTGTCCATCCGCAGTGCGGGGGCCGCCTACTCGCCGGGGGCGTTGGCCTTGGGGCGGCTGGCCAGCGGGGCGCTGACGCTGGGGATCATCTGTCTCGTACGGCGCGAAGGGGTGCCGCCCCGGTCGGCCTGGCGGGGGATCGCGCTGTCGGGCGTGCTGTGGTTCGGCTTCTACATGGTCGCCCTGAACTGGGCCGAGCAGCAGGTGGACGCCGGTACGGCCGCACTCGTCGTGAACATCGGGCCCATCCTCATCGCGCTGCTCGGGGCGCGGCTCCTCGGTGACGCGATGCCGCCGCGGCTGGTGGCGGGGATGGCGGTGTCGTTCGCCGGTGCGGTGACCGTGGGGCTGTCGATGTCGGGCGGGGGCGGTTCGTCCGTGCTCGGTGTGGTGCTGTGCCTGCTCGCGGCGGTCGCGTACGCCGCCGGGGTCGTCGCCCAGAAGCCGGCCCTCGGCCAGGCCAGCGCGCTCCAGGTGACGACGTTCGGGTGTCTCATCGGGGCGGTGGGATGTCTGCCGTTCGCCGGGCAGTTGGTGAGCGAGGCGGCACACGCGCCGCTCTCGGCGACCCTCAACGTGGTCTACCTGGGCGTCTTCCCGACCGCCCTCGCCTTCACCACCTGGGCGTACGCCCTCGCCCGTACGACCGCGAGCAAGATGGGCGCGACCACCTACGCGGTGCCCGCACTGGTCGTCCTGATGTCGTGGCTGGCGCTCGGCGAGGTACCGGGGCTGCTCACGCTGGCGGGCGGGGCGCTGTGCCTGGCGGGGGTGGCGGTGTCGCGGTCTCGGCCGGGAGCGGGGACTCGGGCTCGGGCCGAGCGGGCTGCGGCGGCGGAAGAGCCGCAGCCCGAACAGGTGCCGTAGGCAAGGTCGTTCAGGTCGCACCGGTGTCGCCGAGAAGGCCGCTCAGCCTGAACCGGTGCCGTGGGCAAGGCCGTTCAGCCCGAAGCGGTGTTGCACGGCAGGTCGTCCAGCCCCAACCAGTTCCGTGGGCAAGGCCGTTCAGAACACCACCAACGCCCGTCCGCCCTTCCCCGCGACCATGTTCTCGAACGCCGCCGGAATTCCGTCCAGCGCGATCCGTTCCGTCACCAGCGTGCCCAGGTCCAGGCGTCCGGCGCGGACGTGTTCGGCGAGCACCGGGAGATCCTTCGCCGGGTCCGAGTTGCCGTAGACGCAACCGCTCAACGTCCGTCCCCAGTGGAAGAGTTCGAGGGCGTTGAAGGTGACCTGCTGGTCCTTGCCGCCGATGCCGACGACCGTGGTGCGGCCGCCTCGGCGGGTGGACTCCCAGGCGGTGCGGATGGTGACCGCCCGGCCGACGCATTCGACGGCCACGTCGACCCCCTGCTTGCCGGTGAGCGCGCGGATCTCCCGGGCCGTGTTCTCGGAGGCCACGACGTAGTCCGTCGCCCCGGCCGCGCGGGCCAACTCCTCCTTCTCCAGGGAGACATCGACGGCGACGATCTTCGTGGCGCCCGCGATCCGGGCCGCCTGGAGGGTCGACAGACCTACTCCGCCGACACCGAAGACCGCGACCGTCTCGCCCTCCCGTACCTGCGCCGCGTGGTGCACGGCGCCGTAGCCGGTGAGGACCGCGCAGCCGAGGAGGGCCGCGTCGGTGAGGGGGATGCCCTCCGGGAGGGGGAGAACGCAGGCTGCCGATACGACCGTCTCCTCGGCGAACGCGGCGACGTTCAGGCCGGGGTGGAGGTCGCTGCCGTCGGAGGCGCGGTGGGCGTAGACATCGGCGGCGCCGTTGAGCGCGTTGGCGCAGAGCCAGACCTCGCCGAGCGTGCAGGCGTGGCAAGTGCCGCAGGACGGGGCCCAGTTGAGGACGACGGCGTCGCCGGGTGAGACATGGGCGACTCCCTCCCCTACGGCTACTACCGTGCCCGCGCCCTCGTGGCCGAGGACCGCGGGGACCGGCACGCGCATCGTGCCGTTGGTCAGGGACAGGTCGGAGTGGCAGACCCCGGCGGCGGCGAGACGGATGCGGACCTGGCTGGGGCCGGGGTCCGGGAGGTCGATCTCGGTGATCTCCAGCGGAGCGCCCACGGCGGGCAGTACGGCGGCGCGAACCATGCGAACACTCCTCAGAACTGGAGGGACTTGGTCTGGAGGTACTCGGACAGACCGTGCGCACCGAGTTCCCGGCCCACCCCCGACTGCTTGTAACCCCCGAACGGGGCACGGGGGTTGAACCGTCCGCCGTTGATGTCCACCTGCCCGGTCTCCAACCTCCGCGCGAACGCCACCGCTTCCGCCTCCTCCCCGGCCCACACCGCACCCGCCAGGCCGTAGACCGTGCCGTTGGCGATACGCACGGCGTCGTCCTCGTCGTCGTAGCGGAGGAGGGAGAGGACCGGGCCGAAGATCTCCTCCTGGGCGATCGTCATGTCGGGGGTCACGTCGGCGAAGACGGTCGGGCTGATGAAGTAGCCCTGCGCGGACGGGGATTCAGGGCCGCCCGCCACCAGCCTCGCGCCCTCCGCCACGCCCTTCTCGATGTAACTCCGCACCCTCGCCTGCTGCTTGGCGCTCACCACCGGGCCGATGCGGTCGCCGTACTTGGCGGCGGCTGTCGAGGCGAGTGCGACCGCCTCGTCGTACTGGTCGCGGTGGACGAGCATGCGGGTCCAAGCGCTGCAGGTCTGGCCGGAGTTGGACATCACGTTGGCCACTCCGACGTTGACGGCCTTGGCGAGGTCGGCGCTCGGCAGGATGACGTTGGCGGACTTGCCGCCGAGTTCGAGGGCGACCTTCTTGACGGCGGCGCCCGCTGTCGCGCCGATCTGGCGGCCCACCGCCGTGGAGCCGGTGAAGGAGACCAGGTCGACGCCCGGGTGCTCGGCGAGGGCCTGGCCGGCGATCGGGCCGAGGCCGGTGACGAGATTGAAGACACCGGCCGGGATGCCCGCCTCGTCGACCGCCTCGGCGAACAACTGGGCGGTGAGCGGGGTGTCTTCGGCGGGCTTCAGCACCACCGTGCAGCCCGCGGCGAGGGCCGGGGCGACCTTGGCGACGATCTGGTGGAGGGGATAGTTCCAGGGGGTGATCGCGCCGACCACTCCGATGGGCTCCTGGTAGACCGTCGAGTTGCCGACCTTCTCCTCGAAGGCGTGGGTCGCGGCGAGTTCGGCGTAGGAACCCGCGACGGCGATCGGCACGGCCGCGTGGACGGCCTGGGAGAAGGCGAGCGGGGAGCCGAGTTCGGCGGTGACCGTCTCGGCGATCTCGTCCTTGCGGGACACGAGGACGTCCCTCAACGCCCCCAGGCGGGCGGCGCGTTCGGCGGGCGGGGTCGCGGCCCAGCCCGGGAGGGCGGCACGGGCGGCCCGTACGGCGGTGTCGACGTCGGCCGCGGTACCGGCCGGGACCCGGTCGATCACCTGCTCGTCGACCGGGTTCACCACGTCGATGGTCTCCCCGCTCGCGGCGGGGCGCCAGGCGCCGTCGATGTACATGCCGTCGTGTGCCTTCATCGTGCTGCCTCCCGGGCGTGACTACGTCGTCAGCCTCACAAACTAGCGATGTTAGTTTTCCGGCGCCAGGGACTCCGGGTCACGGAGCCATGGGCACCTCGGGTCACGGAGCATGGGCACCTCGGGTCACGGACGCCCGGTCGGCTCAGAAATCGGCCCGGGTCCGGTCGTCCACCCGGCCCACCGACTCCTGCGCGAAGGCCTTCTCGTACGCCCGCCGGATCTCCTCGATCTTCCGGTCGCTCGCACCCGCCGCCGTCACCGGATACAGCAGGATCAGCTCGTACGACCGCTCCTTCTCGATCTTCCCGTTCGCGTCCCGCCACTGCCCGCGCCCGCTCTGCACGGTGAGCCCGTCCGGGAAGTCCGGGGTGACCTCCTTGTCCACGAAGGCCATGAACTGCCGGTCGGTGACGGCCGGTCCGCCGTCGGGCCGCTCGGTGCCGAAGAAGAGTTGCGTCTCGACGTACGGCGTTCCGCGCGTCGGCGCGGGAGCGGAGGCCGGGGCGGAGGCGGGGACGGGGACGGTTTCCGTGCCGAAGCCGGCGTAGGCGGTGGGGGCCGCGGCCGTCAGGAGGAGGCCGGCGATCACGAGGGCTGCCCGGTTTCGGGTGAGGTGCACGTTCATGCGCCTATCCGTACCGGTCGTCACTCGTCCAGGTCGGGCAGCCGCGCCGGGGCCGGGGAGATCCGTTCGCCGTGGTGGTCGAAGACGAACAGGTGGGCGATGTCGACGAGGAGCGGGACGTGCATGCCGTGGCGGAGTTCGATGTCCGGGGTGGTGCGGACGACGAGGTCGCCGGGGAGGCGGCCCTCGGGCGGTACGGGGTCGGGGTCCGCGCCCGCCGGGTCTTCCAGGACGACCACCGGGCCGGCGCGCAGCACACCCGCGCGTTCCCGCAGCCGACCCAGGACGCTGCCCTCGCGTCGGCGACGGCGCGCCGGGCGTGCGGGGCGCGGAGCCTCCAACTCCGGTACGACGGCGGGCCGGGAGCCGGTGTTGAAGTGGACGAGGACCTCGTGGCCCTGGAACTCCACGTGCTCCACCAGGCCGCTGATCGCCACCTCGCCGGGACGGGCGGCGGTGGGCTTGGCGATGCGGATGGCCTCGGAGCGCAGGCCGACGATGACCTCGCGGCCCTGCTGGACGCGGAGCAACTGGTGGTCCAGGCACAGGGGTTCGGGCAGTCGCAGGTACTGCTTGCCGAGGCTGATGGTCATCGCGCCGTCCAACGGGGCCCGGACCAGGCCGCGCAGGAGGTTGATGCGCGGGGTGCCGATGAAGGCGGCGACGAAGACGTTGCGGGGCAGGGCGTACACCGAGCGCGGGGTGCCGAGTTGCTGGAGGACTCCGCCGCGCAGGACGGCGACGCGATCGCCCAGCGACATGGCCTCGGCCTGGTCGTGGGTGACGTAGACCGTGGTGACGCCCAACTTGCGGGTGAGGGAGGAGATTTCGGCGCGCAGGTGGTTGCGGAGTTTGGCGTCGAGGTTGGAGAGCGGTTCGTCCATCAGGAAGGCCGAGGGGTGGCGGGCGATGGCGCGGCCCATGGCGACGCGTTGGCGTTCGCCGCCGGAGAGCTGGCTGGGGAAGCGTTCCAGGAGGTCCTCGATGCCCAGCATGCGGGCGGTGGCGTCCACCCGGGGGCGCGGGTCCTCGCCGGGGGTCTCGATGCGCAGCGGGAAGCCGATGTTGTCGCGGCTGGTCATGCTCGGGTAGAGGGCGAAGTTCTGGAACACCATCGCCATGTCCCGTTCGGAGGGGGCGAGTTCGTTGGCGTACTCGCCGTCGAGTCTTAACTCGCCCTCGGTGATCTCCTCCAGGCCGGCGATCATTCTCAGCACTGTCGACTTGCCGCACCCGGACGGCCCGAGCAGCACGAGGAACTCCCCCGGCGCGATGTCCAGCGACAGCCGGTCCACCACGCGGACGCCTCGCGTGTAGGCCTTGCTCACGTCGTGCAGGGAGATGGCGCGTGTCATGACGAGTGCCCCCGGGGGCTCACTTGGGCGACGGTGCTCCGCGGTCCGATCGCCCCGTACGGGTCGTACGAGGCTTGTGAGTCACGGAAGTTAACGGAATGTGCGCGCCCGGGGGAAGAGACCGGACGGGATCGGGCGTGTCGGTCCGGGTGGTGAGAAAACGGACGGTCATCTTCAGCCGGTTCGGGCGCGTTCCCGGATCGCGGTGAGATGGGCGAAGACGACGGTGTTGCCCGCGTAGCCGGTCCTGCGGTCGTAGCTGCCGCCACACGTGATCAGGCGCAACTCGGGGCGGCCACGGGCCCCGTACACCTCCCGGTCGGGGAAGTGCGCCTTCTCGTACGTCTTCACCGCGTCGACCATGTAGACGGCGGTCCGGCCGTCGGCGCGCCGGACCTCGATCAAGTGGTCGGGCTTCAGTTCGCCGAGGCCGGCGAAGACGGCGGGACCGGTCATGGTGTCGAGGTGGCCGACGGCGACGGCGGTGCCCTGCTCGCCCGGGGCGGGTCCGTCGGCGTACCAGCCCACCCGCTTCGGGTCGTCGTCGGGCGGCGCGGACATCCGGCGGTCGGGGCCGAGGCGGAGGGGCATGACCGGGGCGTCGACGTCGAGGTAGGGGATGGAGAGGGCGGTCGCGGGGGAACGCGGGAGGGTACGGGGCGGGGGCGGGGATGCCTGGTGGGGCGGCGGCGCCTGACGACCGGGGCGGGCCACGGGGTGTCCCGGGGACGGCCGTTGGCCGCCTCGCGCGTCCATGCGGATGTCCGGGGTCGACGAAGCCGCCCGGGCCTGGCCGGAAGTATCCGTGGCCGACGAAGCCGCCGGGGCCGAGCCGGAGGCATCCGTGGCCGACGGAACCGTCTCGGCCGGGCCGGAGGCATTCGTGACCGACGAACCCGCCCGAGCCGAACCGGAGGCATCCGCGCCTCCGGCGCACCGGGCACCGCCGACCATCAGCGCGACGGTCAGCACGAGGGTCCGCGTGAGCCGGTAGGCGCGCGTCCGGTACCAGGGCGGGCGGCGCCGCACCACGCCGGTGGTGGTGCGGCCGGGTGCCTCGCGGGAGGTGCGACCAGCGGCCTGCCAGCCGTCGGTTGTCGGGCGGGGCAAGTGGCGGGGGCGCAGGGTGTCAGCGGCCCGTCGGCCGTCCGCGCCCGGTCGCAGGCGCACGGTGTCAGCGGCCCGTCGGCCGTCCGCCGCCGGTCGCGGCCCTTGGCGCAGGCGCATGGTGTCAGCGCCCCGCGCCCCTGTGGGGCGCGGGGCGGCGCTGGAGTTCATCGCATCCGCTCAGGACGCGCCATGGGGACGGCGGCGCAGCCGGAACCAGACCACCCCGCCGACCGCGGTGAGGCCCACCGCGGCGGCGCCCGCGAGCGGGGACAGGGCCGCGTCCCGGGCCAGCCCGCCGCCACCGGCGGGGGGACCGCCGTTGGGACCGCCTGGGCCTCCGCCGGGACCGCCGGTGCCTCCGCCTGTCCCGCCGCCGGTTCCTCCGCCGGGCGGCGGCGTCGGGCAGTCGACCCGGAAGACCTTGTGCTTGCCCGCGCCGTTCTCGCCGACGAAGTTCCAGGTCAGCTTGTACATTCCGTTCGGCAGCGTCGCGACGGGCATCGTGTGGCCGGTGCCGGTCGTGAGCGTGATGGAGCCGGAACGGGTCGCGCCGCCCAGGACGGGCGGCTGGGTCTCGATGGACCAGGTGACCTGTTGGACCGTGTCGAAGTTGAACGCGTCGAGGTAGAAGTCGCAGACCTTCGGCTGATTGCGCTCGTCGGTGAAGGCCGTGCCCACCTCGTGGATCTTGACGTCTCCGTTGTCACCGGGGGCGGCGACGGCGACGGGCGCACCGAAGGCGACGGTCGCCGCGGCGGCGAGGACCGTCCAGGCGGCGGCTCGTCGGGGCAGGAATGAGGTCGGCATGAACAGCCCTCCGAATCAGGTGATTATCGTACGAATTCCTCTTCAACCTGATTCCCTTTCACATTCGCCCCGGCGAACGCGCGCGCAGCGCCGTACGCGCCGTCAGATATCGCTAGATATCGCCCTTCCGGCTCAAAGACGGCCGTCCGCGCCGCACACCGCCGGGCGCCGTCCGCTCCCGGGCGGCACCACCCGGCGACCGCAGCGCGACCCCCGCCGAGAGCACCAGCAGCGCGCCGAGCATCACGAACGGCGCGGCCACGCCCGCGACTCCGGCGACGAGGCCCGCGGCGGCGGGCGCGGCGACCTGGCCGAGGCGGTTGCCGGTGAGCCGCAGGGCGAGGGCGGTGGAGCGGGCGTCGTCGGGGGCGGCCTGCACGACCGTCGTCATGGAGAGGGGCTGGCCGACGCCCAGGCAGAAGCCGAGGACGGCGAGCATCAGGCCGATGACCCAGACCGGGAGCGGGAGGGCGATGCCCGCGCACAGTACGCCCGCCAGGAGGCAGGTCGCCGTCAACAGCGCGGCCCTGCCCAGCAGTTGGAGCAGCGGGGTGAGGACGAGGCGGCAGGCGATGGTGGCGGCCGCGCGGATGCTGAGCAGCACGCCGATCACCGAGGGCGCGATGCCCCGGTGCTCGCCGACCACCGGGAGGTACGCGGTGAGGATGTCGGTCGCGGACAGCACCGAGAGGCTGATGAAGATGCCCGCGGGTACGCCCCGGGCGCCCAGGATGCTCCGCATGGGCACGCGGTCGCCTTGTTCCGTACGGGACTTGACGGTCGTACGGTCCTCGATGCGCCACAAGGACGTGAACGAGACGGCGGCGCCCGCGCCCGCGACGAGCAGGGCGAGCGCGCTGGTGCCGGCCATGTCGGAGCCGCCGATCAGGGCGCCCGCGGCGATGGGGCCGATGAGTTGGCCAAGGGAGGCGCCGATGGTGAAGTGGCCGAAGTTGCGGTCCTGTTCGTGCGGGGCGGACTGGCGGGCGACCAGTGACTGGGCGCCGATCACGAAGCAGAGGTGGCCCAGGCCCATCACCCCGCTCCACATGGCCATCGCCCAGAGGGAGTTGGCGAGTCCGCTCAGTGCGCAGCCGCCGGAGATCAGGATCACGCCGACGGGCAGCAGGGGTGCGCAGCGGCCGTGGTCGGTGCGGCGGCCGAGCGGTACGGCGGCGAACAGCGGGAGCAGCGCGTACACGCCGGCGATGACGCCGATCGCCCGCTCGTCGGCGCCGAGGGCGAGGGCCCGGTAGGAGACGGCGGGGCGGGCCATCGACACCGCCCCCTGCGTGAAGCTGAAGGCGATGACGAGGCGGAGCAGCCAGCCGCGGTTCCTGCCGGGCGCCATGGTGAAGTCCCTTGTCCCGTCGGTCGGATGATGCCGGGTCAGGCGATGCGGATCAGATGATGCCGAAGAGGATTCCTGCCCCGAGGACGACGAGCGATGTCAGGGCCGCCCACTTGACCACGAACCTGGTGTGGTCGCCGAACTCGACCTTGGCCATGCCGACCAGGACGTACACGGCGGGCACGAGCGGGCTCGACATGTGCAGCGGCTGGCCGACGAGGGAGGCGCGGGCGATCTCCAGGGAGGAGACACCGTGGGCCTGGCCGGCCTCGGCGAGCACGGGGAGGATGCCGAAGTAGAAGCCGTCGTTCGACATGAAGTACGTGAGCGGGATGCTGAGCACGCCGGTGACGAAGGCCATGTGCGGGCCCATGCCGTCGGGGATGTTGTCGACCAGCCAGGTCGCCATGTGGTCGACCATGCCGGTGCCTTGGAGGACGCCGGTGAAGACGGCGGCGGCGAAGACCATGCCGGAGACGTTGAGGACGTTCTCCGCGTGGGCGCCGAGGCGGGCCTTCTGGTCGGGCATGTGGGGGAAGTTGACGGTCAGGGCGAGTGCGGCGCCGAGCAGGAAGAGGACCGGGATCGGCAGCCACTCCATGATCATGGCGGTGAGCAGCGTGACGGTGAGCAGCGCGTTGAACCAGTAGAGCTTGGGGCGCAGGGTGGCGCGGTTCGGGTCGAGGCCCCGGAACCCGTCGTCCTCGTCGGGCAGTTCGGCGTCGGCGTCGGCGTCCGTGCCGGAGCCCGAACCGCCGGTGGTCTTGGGGGAGTTGGCGACACCCTTTTCCGCGCCCTTGCCCGTGCCGGCGCCCACGAGAACCGTCTCCGACTCGGCGGGCTCCTCCACCAGCACCTCGTCCAGCGTCAGCACGCCGAGCCGCTTGCGCTCGCGGCGGCCGAGGACGTAGGCGAGGACGAAGACACCCAGCAGGCCCACGGCGAGCGCCGGGATCATCGGGACGAAGATGTCGCTGGCGTTGAGCTTGAGGGCGGTCGCGGCGCGGGCGGTCGGGCCGCCCCAAGGGAGCGTGTTCATCACGCCGTTGGCCATCGCGGCGACACCGGTCATCACGACCAGGCTCATCTTCAGGCGTTTGTACAGCGGGTACATCGCCGAGACCGTGATCATGAAGGTGGTCGAGCCGTCGCCGTCCAGGGAGACGATCGCGGCGAGGACCGCGGTGCCGACCACGATGCGCAGGGGGTCGGCCTTGCAGAACTTGAGGATGCCTCGGACGATCGGGTCGAAGAGACCCACGTCGATCATCACACCGAAGTAGACGATCGCGAACATGAGCATCGCCGCGGTGGGCGCGAGGCTGGTGACGCCGTCGATGACGTAGTCGCCGAGCTTGGCGCCCTTTCCGACGAAGACGCAGAACAGCGCCGGTATCAGGACGAGTGCCGCGATCGGCGACATCTTCTTCAGCATGATCAGGACCAGGAAGGTCGCGATCATGGTGAAGCCGAGGATGGTCAGCATGAGTGGAACACCTAACGTTCGCCTTTGAACTCCCACCAGGAGCGGCAGTGCGATGACGTTAGGTCGCGCAAAGCTGCGTTAACAAGATGTTGACGCGCGAGCAATAAGCGCAAAACTCCAGGTCACAGCGGTGCGCTGAGCGCGGCGACCTCCACGGGCACTCCATTGAGCACCGCGTTGCCCGACAGCGGGTCGAGGAGACTGCCGTCGAGGAGCTGGTTCACGTTGACGCCCGGGTCGGTGGCGGCGTGGCTGAGCCGGGTGCCGGGACGGTCGTGGCCCCAGCCGTGCGGGAGGCTCACCACACCCCGGCGCAGGGCGTCCGTGATCTCGGCGGGGGCGGTCACCTCTCCCCCGGCACCCTTCACCCGGACCTGCGCGCCGTCGGTCACGCCGAGACGCTCCGCGTCCTCGGGGTGGATGTGGAGCGTGCAGCGGTTGGTGCCGCCGGTGAGGGCGGGCACGTTGTGCATCCAGCTGTTGTTGGACCGCAGATGACGGCGACCGACGAGCACGAGCCCGTCGGCCCGGTCGCCCATCGCCTGCCGGAGCCGGGGCAGGTCGTCGACGATCGGCTGCGGCAGCAGCTCGACCTTGCCGCTCCGCGTCTTCAACGGCTGCGGCAGCCGGGAGGCGAGCGGGCCCAGGTCGATGCCGTGCGGGTGCGCGAGCAGTTTCTCCAACGACAGCCCGTCGGGTCGTACGCCGAAGCCGTCGCCGTAGGGACCGAGGCGCAGCATCATGTCCAGCCGTCGCTCGGGACCGGTCTCACCAGCGAGCTGTGCGGCGATCTCGCGCGGATCGCGGCCGTGGACGGGCGAGTTGGGGTCCTTGACGGCCTTGCCGAGGGTCTGGTCGACGACCATCGTGTCGACGGCGGCCGGGTCGGCGCCGTGCATGCCGGTCGCGGCGAGGATCAGCCGGGCGAAGATCTCGGTCTCGGCCATCCGGCCGGGCTCCAGCGGGATCGCGGGGCGCGTGTAGCGGACCTGGTTGCGGACGGCGAGGGTGTTGAACGCGAAGTCGTGGTGCGGGCTTTGGGAGGGCGGGGGCGGCGGCAGCACCACGTCGGCGTGGCGCGCGGTCTCGTTGAGGTACGGGTCGACGCTCACCATGAAGTCCAGTGAGTCCAGGGCCTTGTCGAGGCGGGCGCCGTCCGGTGCGGAGAGCACGGGGTTGGCGGCCACGGCGATCAGCGCGCGGATCGGTTCGCCCTCGGCGGTCGCGGTGTCGATCTCCTCGGCGAGCGCGGAGAGCGGCAACTCGCCCTTGGCCTCCGGGTATTGACTCACTCGCGAGTGCCAGCGCCCGAGCGCGAAGCCGTGCCCTGGTCCGGCGGGCCGGGGTGTCCGGTCGGTGGCGGCCTGCGGGAAGAGGGCGCCGCCGGGCCGATCGAGGTTGCCGGTGAGGATGTTGAGGACGTCGACGAGCCAGCTGGCCAGGGTGCCGTGCGGGACGGTGCAGCTGCCGATACGGCCGTACACGGCGGCAGTTGGGGCGGCGGCCAGTTCGCGGGCGAGGGTACGGATCTCGTCGGCGTCCACGTCACAGGCGCCGGCTACGGCCTCCGGGGTGAAGTCCCTTACAGCAGCCCGGAGTTCCTCGACTCCCTGCACATGCGGGGCCAACTCCCCCAGCTCCACGAGGTGTTCGTCGTAGAGGACGTAGGTCATCGCCGCGAGCAGCAGGGCGTCGGTGCCGGGGCGGACCGCGATGTGCCGGTCGGCGAGCTTGGCGGTGCGGGTGCGGCGGGGGTCGATGACGGTGAGGGTGCCGCCGCGGGCCTTGAGCGCCTTGAGCTTGCCGGGGAAGTCGGGGGCGGTGCACAGACTCCCGTTGGACTCAAGGGGGTTGGCGCCGATGAGGAGCAGGTGGTCGGTGCGGTCGAGGTCGGGTACCGGGATCGCGTTGGCGTCGCCGTAGAGCAGTCCGCAGGAGACGTGCTTGGGCATCTGGTCGACCGTGGACGCGGTGAAGACGCTGCGGGTGCCGAGGGCGCCGAGCAGGACCGTCGGGTAGAGGGCGCCGGCCATGGTGTGCACGTTGGGGTTGCCGAGGACGACGCCGACGGCGTTCGGGCCGTAGCGCTCGACGACCGGGCGCAGTCCTGCCGCGACCGCGTCGAACGCCTCCTCCCAGGTGGCCTCGCGCAGCTCGCCGTCCCGGCGCACGAGCGGGCCGCGCAGCCGGTCGGGGTCGCCGTCGACGGCCCCGAAGGAGGCGCCCTTGGGGCAGATGAACCCCCGGCTGAACACGTCGTCGCGATCGCCTCGGGCGCCGGTCACCCGGGTGCCCTCGATGGTGAGGGTCAGCCCGCAGGTGGCTTCGCACAGGGGGCAGATGCGCAGGGCGGTGCGGGACACGGGGCCTCCTGGGGGCGACATTGCCTCTTGGCGGCGAGCATACCGAGCGGTATGGACGGTGGCGAGGGGTGGCGGGGGTGAGGTCGGAAACCCGCGGATCGCGGAGGCCGGGCAGCCGGTCAGTCGAGCACCCGTGCCAGATACGCCCGCAGCAGTTCCCGCGTCTCCCCGATGACCTTCTCGTCGCCCTCCGGCGAGACCCGGAACGCCAGGTGGACGAGCGCGTCGGCGGTCTCCACGGCGATCAGGAACGTGCGGCGGAGGTCCTCGTCGGGCTCGCGGGCGAGGTAGCCGGAGAGGAGGTCGGTGAGGCGGTCGGCGACGCGGGTGTTGGGTTCCGCGTGGCCCGAGCCGATGGGGATCTGGTTGCCGAAGTCGACGAGGGAGAAGCCGGGCGCGGTGCGTTTCATGGCGAGGTACTCGTCCAGGACGGCGTCCACCGCCGCCCGCCA
The DNA here is from genome assembly GCF_000716435.1 of Streptomyces xylophagus. Taxonomy (GTDB): domain Bacteria; phylum Actinomycetota; class Actinomycetes; order Streptomycetales; family Streptomycetaceae; genus Streptomyces; species Streptomyces xylophagus. The sequence goes on along the minus strand of NZ_JNWO01000021.1, from coordinate 124,308 downwards.
GCCTTCCGCACCGGTCCCCTTGAGGCGCTCGGTCACCCGCTCCGTGTAGCGCTCCAGGTTGCGCTGGGCCAGGGCGTCGGCCATCGCGCGCTTGTTGCCGAAGAAACGGTAGACCGAGCCGATGGGAACACCCGCGCGCAGGGCCACCGCCCGGGTGCTCAGCGCGTCGTAGCCGACCTCGTCGAGCAGGTCGGCGCAGGCGTCGAGAATCCTGGTCAGCCGTTCGGCACTGCGCCGCTGCACGGGCGCACGCCGGAGCGATGTCGTGTGGGGCACGGGCCTCATAATGCCTTTCCGCCGCGGTCAGGTGAAGCTCGCACCTGAGTACGGAATTGGGTGTCCGTAGCACTCATTTCGCCCCCTGCGCCGGTGCGGACCGAAGGGCCTTGTCACCGTCCGGCGTGGCCTGTGCCGCCGACGCCGTGATGTCCGCCGTACTCTCGATCGGTTTGCCGTGTACGGCCCACACGGTGCCGTCGTCGGCGTAGAGGCGGGCGGTGACGTGGTGGGTGCCGTGCGGGACGAGGTCGGACGCGAGGCGGTACTCGGGGACGCGGAGCCGCGCGACGGTGCGGCCGTCCACCAGGAGGCGGACCGTGCCACGGCCCGCGACCGCGACCGGCTTCACGCCGGCGGGCGAGAAGCGGAAGTCGTGGACGGTCAGCGTGACGTCCCAGCTGTCGTCGGCGGCGTCGGGCTCCACCTCGATGCCGACCTCCGGGGCGCCCTTCTTGCCCACTTCGCGGTAGTGCCGGCCCTGCTCGTCGGTGTCGTCGAGCACCTTGCCCACGGGCGACGGCGACACCCCGTCCCCCTTGTGCCCCTGGGCATCGCCGGAATCGCAGCCCGCCGATCCGGCCAACAGCAGGGCACAGACCGCGAGCGCGGTGAGAAGTGCGCGCGACCACGACATGCCGGGGAGACTAGAACACCGGTCTGACAGCCGGATCCCCCTTGAGGCGGGTTCTTCACCTCCGGAGGTCGGATTTTCGGCCGCCTCCCGTCGTCCCCTTGCGCCCGCGAAACCGCAATCCTACGGTGATACATAGGAATCAGCCGGCGCAGAGGGCGAGGAGCAGAGATGAGCGGGGACCTCCGCAAGACCGCCGAGGGGCTGACCCACCTCACGGGTTTCGGCAACGAACACAGCTCGGAGGCGGTGCCGGGCGCCCTGCCCGAGGGCCGCAACGCCCCGCAGCGCGCACCGCTCGGCCTCTACGCCGAGCAGCTCAGCGGTACGGCGTTCACCGAGCCGAGGGCGCACAACCGCCGCTCATGGCTGTACCGCATCCGCCCCTCGGCCGCGCACCCGGCGTTCACCCGCACGGACAACGGCGGCATCCGTACGGCACCCTTCACCGAGTCGGTGCCCGACCCGAACCGGCTGCGCTGGAACCCATTGCCCGCCCCCGCGCCCGGCACCGACTTCCTGGCCGGCCTGTGGACCCTGGGCGGCAACGGCGACGCGACCCAGCGCACCGGCATGGCCGTGCACCTGTACCACGCCGACTCCTCGATGGACCGGGTCTTCAGCGACGCGGACGGCGAGCTGCTGATCGTCCCGGAACGCGGCGGGCTGCTGCTGCGCACGGAGTTCGGGCTCCTCCATGTGGAGCCGGGACATGTGGCGTTGATCCCTCGTGGGGTGCGCTTCCGTGTGGAGCTGCTGGATGCGGCCGATGGCGGGCAGAGCCCGACAGCCCGCGGATATGTGTGCGAGAACTATGGGGCGCCCTTCCAACTCCCCGACCTCGGCCCGATCGGCGCCAACGGACTCGCCAACGCCCGGGACTTCCGGGCACCGGTCGCCGCGTACGAGGACGTGGAGGGCCCGGTCGAGGTGGTGAACAAGTTCTGCGGCAACCTCTGGACGGCGACCTACGACCACTCGCCCCTCGACGTCGTCGCCTGGCACGGCAACCATGTGCCGTACGCCTATGACCTGCGCCGGTTCAATGTGCTCGGCTCCATCTCGTACGACCATCCCGACCCGTCGATCTTCACGGTGCTGACGTCCCCCTCGGACACTCCGGGCCTGGCCGGCGTGGACTTCGTCGTGTTCGCCCCGCGCTGGCTGGTGGGCGAGGACACGTTCCGGCCGCCGTACTTCCACCGGAACGTGATGAGCGAGTACATGGGCCTGATCGAAGGCGCCTACGACGCGAAGGCCGAGGGATTCGTGCCCGGGGGCGGCTCGCTGCACAACATGATGTCGGCGCACGGGCCGGACCGTGAGACCTTCGACCGTGCCAGCGCCGCCGAGCTGCGACCGCAGAAGGTCGACGACGGGCTGGCGTTCATGTTCGAGACACGGTGGCCGGTGACGGCGACGGCCCAGGCGGCGACCGCCGAGCACCTCCAGCACGGCTACGACGACGTCTGGCGAGGCCTGCAGCGGCACTTCGACCCCTTGCACTGAAGATTCCCTACCGGTACGGATGGCCCCGTGACCTCCTTCGCCCCGGACTCGATCGTCCTGAACCGCAAGCTGCCGCTCTGGTACCAGGTGTCGCAGTCACTGCGCGCCTCGATACTCGGCCGCTCGCCCCGGGACCCGCTCCGGCTGCCCACGGAGGAGCAACTCGCGGGGCACTACGGCGTCAGCGTGCTCACCATGCGGCAGGCGCTGAAGGAGCTGGAGGACGAGGGGCTGATCACCCGGCACCGCCGACGCGGCACGTTCATCGAACCGGACGCCCACCGGGCCACGCCGGTACGGCTGTTGGGCTCGGTGGACGCGATCGTGGCCCAGCAGTCCGGCATGACGACTGAACTCCTCGACCACGGCAAGGTGCCCGTGCCCCCCGAACTCGCCGAGTACTTCCCGGACTTGACGGAGCTGGCGGCGTATCACCGCCTCCGCAGCGACGAGAAGACCGGCGAACCGACGAACCACGCCCGCAACCACATCCGCCCCGAACTGGCCGCCCGCCTCGACCCGGACGACCTGATCCGCTGGCCGATGACCAAGGTGCTGCGCGATGTCGTCGGCGCGGACATCAGCCGCATCACGGACACGGTGGAGGCCCGCCTCGCCGACCCGGAGACCGCGCGCCTCCTCCAAGTACCGCTCCTCAGCCCGATCCTCCACTACACGGGCATCACCTATGACACACAGGGCAGGGTGTTGGATGTGGCGGTCATTCACTACCGGGGGGACCGTTTCTCCTTTTCGGTGACGCTCGACGCGTGAACGCTCCGCTGGGTGGGTTGTGCTTCGTCTGCGGGTCCGGTGGGGGCTGGTCGCGCAGTTCCCCGCGCCCCTAAAGGGCGCTACACCTGACCCGGCAGTCATAGGCAGGTCGTACGATGCCGAACGTGACGCACGACGACGCTCCGCTGCTCGCGGACCTCATGCCGTGGTCCGTCGCACCGATCCGGCTCGGCCGGGGGTGGCCGACGGCACCTGACGCGGCAACCCTGAAAGCCCGCTGGGACGCCCTCGTCAAGGCCGAAGTCGCCGACCGGGAAGCCCTGTTCGAGCCGACCCGCTCACGCACCCTGCACTCGGCGGTGCCCCAGCTCCCGGGTCAGCCCAGCGGCACGGAGAAACTGATCCGCGCCACGGGCCCCTGCCCGGACCCGGTCCGCGTCCTGCATGCCCCCTTCGACGAGCAGTGGCTGATCCCCGACCACCGCCTGATCGACGTGGCCCGACCGGAGTTGTGGCGGGTGGCCGACGAGCACCAGATCTTCGTGGTGGAGACTCCGGGTGTCCCCGGCACCTCCGGCCCGCTGCTGCTCGCGTCCACGATCCTCCCCCTGCTCCGCCCCGGCCGCGTCCGCCCGCTCTACCGACGCCCCGGCGCCGAGGAACCGAACCTGGCACCGGGCCTGTTGGACCACCTCGCCGGCCACTTCGGCCACTCCCCCACCCCGGCGGACGTCCTCGCCTGGACGGTGACGACGGCCCGCCCCGGACCGGCCGTACCCCTGACCCAGGACCCCGAACTCTGGGCGCGCGGAGTCGAGTTGGGCCACCGCATCCTGTGGCTGATGCGCCGCAACGGCGACCGCCCCAAACTCCCCGGCGGCCGGCGCCCCTACGTCCGCGCCCCGTTGCCGTCCCTCCCCCTCACCCTCCACTACGACCGCGACGAGGAGACCCTCCACCTCGACGAGGGCCGCATCTCCCCCGTACCGCCCGAGTCCTGGGACTTCGCGGTGAGCGGAGTACGGGTACTGGAGCAGTGGTTCACATCCCGAACGGCGGAAGCGGAGCCGGGCACGCTGGCGGCGATCCGCCCGGGGACCTGGCAGCAGACATGGACGTCGGAGCTCTTGGAGCTGATCACCGTCCTGGCACTGCTGGCGGAACTGAGGCCACAGCAGGAGGAGTTGGAGGTGACGGACCGGATCACGGTGGCGGAGCTGCGCAAGGCGGGCGTCCTACCGGCACCGGATTCAGCACGCCGCCCCGCATCGGTTCTGGACCACCACGAGGAAGGCCCAGAAGGCCAGTTCGCGCTCATCTGAGATACCTAAGGGGCGCGGGGAACTGCGCGACCAGCCCCAACGCGCCCGCACACGCCTACAACCCTGCGCCCCGCGGCGCAAACGCATCCAACACCTTCCCCAACGCCATGTCAAACACCGCGTCCAGATCAATAGGCCCCGGATCCTCCATGAACGCCGCAGCCATCCGCGGATAAGCCCCACCCGCGATCTGACTCCCCAAGTACGCGATCCGCACCGCGTTCTCCTGCTCCTCGGACCACGGCAACGACCGAGACCGCTCAGCAGTCGCCAGCTCATTGGTCACATACATCGTCACAACCCCGTTGAGCAGCCCGACGAGCTGCATCTTCGTGCCGTAGGACGCCTCGACCCCATCGAGACAGGCGAGGCAGTGCTCCAGATACCGCAGGGCATTCGGACTGAACCCGTACACCGGTGACATCAGCCGAGGCAGCCAGGGATGCCGATGCATCAACGTCCGCGTCTGATGCGCGACCCGCACCATGTCCGCCCGCCAGTCCCCCGACGGCTCCCACTCCTCGTGCTCGCCACTGACCGCGTCAACCATCAGCTCGTACAGGTCCTCCTTGCGGGGGACGTAGTTGTACAGCGACATGGTGCCGCACCCCAGCTCGGCCGCGACATGCCGCATGGACACCGCGTCCAGCCCTCCACCGTCGGCGATCCGCACGGCCGCCGCCGCGATGTCCGCGCGACGGAACGCCGGCTTCGGCCCCCGCCCCGCACGCTCCGGGCGCGCCCAGATCACTTCGGGTACGGCCGCTCGGTCCGCCATCGATCATCACCTCGGCCACCATCCTAGTTACGTACAGCGTACGTAGTGCGCTATGGTCACCCCATGACTACTACGTACGCTGTACTTAGTGAAGGTCTGGAGAAGCGCTTCGGCGCCGTGCACGCCGTGCGCGGGCTGGACCTGGCGGTGGCCGAGGGCACGGTCTGCGGAGTCCTCGGGCCGAACGGCGCGGGCAAGACCACGGCCGTCCGGCTGCTCACCACACTGCTGCGCCCCGACGCGGGTTCCGCGCGGATCGCCGGCCACGATTTGGTCCGGGAGGCTTCGGCCGTCCGGCGCCGGATCGGCGTCACCGGGCAGTACGCGTCGGTCGACGGCGACCTCACCGGCCGGCAGAACCTGCGCCTGTTCGCGCGGCTGCACCGGGTGCGGGGTCCGGCCGAGCGGGCCGACGAACTGCTGGACCGCTTCGGCCTGACGGAGGCCGCGGACCGTCCCGCGTCGACATACTCCGGCGGGATGCGCCGCCGCCTCGACCTCGCGGCGAGTCTCATACGACGCCCCGACGTGCTGTTCCTCGACGAACCGACGACCGGCCTCGACCCGGCCAGCCGGAACCGGATCTGGGACGCCGTACGGGATCTGAAGAGGGAGGGCACGACCGTGCTGCTGACCACGCAGTACCTGGAGGAGGCCGACCAACTCGCCGACGACATCGCCCTGGTGGACCGGGGACGGGTCGCGCACAGCGGTTCACCGGCCCAACTGAAGGCACTCATCGGTACGTACGCCGAGGTCGTCGTCGCGCACGCGGACGCCCTGGCGAAGGCGGCCGCAGTCCTGGACCAACTCACCGGCGCCGAGCCGTCGTTCGAACCCGAGCGGAACGCCGTCGGCGCGGTCACCGGCGATCCGACGCTCACCCTCCCCCGGCTCGTCCGCGAACTCGACGCGGCGGGGGTGCCGTTGCTCGACGCGAGCATGCGACCGCCGACGCTCGAGGACGTGTTCCTCCGGCTGACGGACCGTAAGGAGGCTGTGGCATGAGCGCGTTGGCGTACGACGGCACCGCGATGCTCGGCCGGCAGCTGCGGCGGGTGCGGAACAACCCGGCACTGGCGATCCTCACCCAGACCATGCCGATCACGATGCTGCTGTTCTTCGGGTACGTCTTCGGGAGCGCGCTCGCGATGCCGGGGGACGTGTACCGCTCCTATCTCGTCCCCGGGTTGCTGGTCGCGACCGCCGCCAACGGGATCATGACGGGCATGTTCCAGGCCGCCCAGGACTCGCACCGGGGTGTCACGGACCGCTTCCGCACCCTGCCGATGAGCCGGGCGGCCGTACCCCTCGGACAGGCCTCCGCCGATCTGGTCGTCACGGCGGCCGGGACCGTGCCGTTCCTGCTGGTCGGCCTCGCGGTGGGCTGGCGGATCGAGGGGTCGGCGCTCCAAGCCACCGCTGCCGTGGGCCTGTTGCTGCTGTTCCGGTTCGCCTGCGCCTGGGTCGGCATCCTGCTCGGGCTCGCCTCCCGCAGCGAGGAGGCGGCCGGTCAGCTCGGCAGCGCGACCTTCATGCTGCCGCTGCTGTCCAACGCGTACATCCCGACCGACCGACTGCCGGGCTGGCTGCGCACGTTGGCCGAGTGGAACCCGATCAGCGCGGTGACCACGGCCCTGCGGTACCTGTTCGGCAACTCGCCCGTGCCCGAGGGCGCCGCCTGGCCTGTGGCCCATCCGATCGCCGGGTCGCTGGCGTGGTGCGCCACGCTGATCGCCGTGTTCGCGCCGCTCGCGGTGCGCCGGTATGCGCGCGGCGAGCGGTGAACTCCTACTCCTGAGGGGCGAGTTCGGGGCCGAGTGAGGAGAACTTCTCCTGCGACACCACCCGCTCCGGCGGCCAGGTGATGTTGTCCGGCGGCCAGCTCTGGCCGGTCCGCTCCAGGAACCACTCCGGCGGTTCGTACATGGGCGGTTCGTAGCCGTCGGGCAGGGCCGTCCGCCAGGTGACGCCCTCCGTACGCCGCTTGAACTCGTCCTTGATCGCCCTGAGTTGTTCCGGCTGGGTGAGCAGGTCGATGGCCGTCGCGGTGAGATACCGGGCGGCGGCGATGAGAGCCGCTTGACCTGGAGCCGCCGCCGCGCAGGACGTGAGGGCCCAGGTGTGCAGCTTGGTGCCGATCGGGGCGAGGGCGGCGCCCATCGAGACGGTCGGCACGTTCCAGCTGATGTCGGCGACATCGGTCGAGCCGCCGCCGAGGAACACCGGGTTGGGCGGGGTGAGTTCGGCGATCTCGGTGTGCATGCCCTGCTGCGGCAGCCCGAGCGACTCCTGCAGTTCCCGCGCCAACTGCTGCGCCTCGTCGGTGAATTCGGGCGGGCCGAGGTGCCGCATGTTGTCGTACATCAGCTCCGCGAAGGCCCTGGAGGGGAGTTGGCTCCAGCAGGCGGCGGTGATGCGGTGCCGTACCGAAGTCTGCGAGGCCTTTGCCGCCGCCTCGGAGACGGCGATCACCTTGTCGAGGAGGACCTGCACACGGGCGGGGCTGCCCTCGCGGACGTAGTAACTGATCTCCGCGATCTCGGGCGTGACGTTCGGGATGTCACCGCCGTTGTTGATCACCCAGTGGAGGCGTCCGCTCGGCGCGAGGTTCTCCTCGCGCAGGAACTCGGAGAGGGTCGCCATCATCACGGCGGCGTCCAACGCGCTCTTGTTCCCGAGGGGATGGCCGCCGTGCCCGGCCACGCCCAGGAAGGTGAAGGTCACCGCCGTCATCGCGGTGCTGGTGCGCCAGCCGGTGGCGTTGGACGTCGAGGGGTGCCAGTCGAGGAAGGCGTCGAGGCCGTCGTAGACGCCCTGGCTGACGGCGTACGTCTTGCCGATCAGGTTCTCCTCGGCGGTCGAGCCGAAGAACCGGACGGTGACGGGGAGTTGATGTCGCTCGGCGGCCCGCGCCACTGCTGCCGCGGCCGCTGCCGCCGCCGTGCCGAGGGCGCAGTGGCCGCAGCCGTGGCCGGGGCCGTAGCCCGGTGCGAAGGGGTCGTGGACGTACTCGCGCGGGTCGTGGTGGCCGACGCCGCTGTGCTGGGAGAGGCCGGGCAGCGCGTCGTACTCGCCGCTGAAGCCGAGGACGGGGCCGCCGGTGCCGTGGGAGAAGGTTGCGGTGAAAGCCGTGGGGAAGCCGGCCGTGCCGAACTCGACCTGGAATCCGGCCTGTTCGAGGAAGGTGGCCTGGGCGAGGGAGGACTTCCATTCGCGCAGGCTGAGTTCGGCGTTGTCCCAGATCTCGGAGTTGAGGCCGGTGATCCGCTCGGTGTGCTCTCTGATCCAGTCCAGCGCGGTCGTCTTGGCGGGGCTGTCCCGGGCGAGGCCCGTGGGCGGGACGTAGGTGGGCGCGGTGGTGTGGGCGGAGGCCGCCATCACCGGGTCGGTGGCGGTCGTCGTCTCGTGGTCGTGCTGATCGTGCGGGTCACACACGTGCGCCTCCGGGAGCGGCGAGGGTCGGTGCATCGGCCATCTGAATCATGCTCCCCACATGACAAGGGTGTCAGGCGCGGGACATGATCCCCGGCATGGAGCCCCTACCCCTGCCCCTGGAGGGCATCACCGTCGTCGCCGTCGAGCAGGCCGTCGCCGCGCCCTTCGCGACCCGGCAACTCGCCGATCTCGGCGCCCGGGTGATCAAGGTCGAGCGGATCGACGGCGGTGACTTCGCGCGCGGCTACGACACCGCGGCCGGCGGTCTGGCCTCGCACTTCGTGTGGTGCAACCGGGGCAAGGAGTCGATCGCCCTCGACCTGAAGGACCCGCGTGGTCTCGATGTCGTACGGCGACTGGTCGCGGACGCGGACGTGTTCGTGCAGAACCTCGCGCACGGGGCCGCGGCCCGGCTCGGGCTGGACGCCGCGACGCTGTGCGCGGCGCACCCGCGGCTGGTCGCCGTGGACATCTCCGGATACGGCCCGAGCGGCCCGTACGCCGACAAGCGGGCCTACGACATGCTCGTGCAGTGCGAGGCGGGGCTGGTGTCGGTGACCGGGACGCCGGAGCGGCCGGTGAAGGCGGGCATCCCGGCGGCCGACATCGCGGCGGCCATGTACGCCTTCTCGGGTGTGCTCGCGGCGCTCGTGCGCCGGGGTGCGACCGGGCGCGGTGGACCGGTCGAGGTGTCGATGCTGGACGCGCTCGCGGAGTGGATGGGGCATCCGCTGCACCACGCGATGCACGGCGGAACTCCCCCGGCGCGCACGGGCCTTGCGCACGCCGTCATCGCGCCGTACGACGCCTATCCCACCGCGGACGGCGGGCGGGTACTGCTGTCGGTGCAGAACGACCGGGAGTGGCGGCGGCTGGCCGAACAGGTGCTCCAGAAACCGGAGTTGGGGACCGACCCGGACTTCGCGACGAACGCGGCGCGGGTGGTGAACCGTGAACGCACGGACGCCCTCGTCGGCGAGGCGCTGGGTGGGCTGGGTGCCGACGAGGCCGTGGCGCGGCTGGAGCGCGCGGGTGTGGCCTGCGCGCGTCTCAGGGACGTACAAGAGGTGGCGGAGCACCCGCAGTTGGCGGCCCGGGAGCGGTGGCGGGAGGTGGGTTCGCCGGTCGGGCCGCTGCGGGCGCTGTTGCCGCCCATCACCTTGCCGGGCGGAGGCGAGGCACTGATGGGCGACGTGCCCGCGCTCGGGGAGCACACCGTGGCGCTGCTGCGTGCCGTGGGGATGGCGGACACAGAGATCGCAGCACTGCGCCGGGACGGTGTGGCGTCCTGAGCGCGGGCCCCCGGGAACTCCCCGGGGACGCCGAGGAGTTGCTCAGCGCCCGCCGAAGAGCGAACGGCGCAGCCTGCGCAGTGGCGCGAAGAGCTTGACCCGACTCACTCGCGTACCCGTGGCGCTGCGTTCCTGCGTGCTGTCACGCGACGTCAGCTCGCGCATCAACGAGGTCGCCTCAGCCGTCTCGCGCTGCGGGACGACAGGGCCGCCCAGCACCGAGAGATGGCGGTCGAGACGCGAACTCGTCGCGCTGCTCCCGCACGTGATCGCAGGGACCCTTGCCCTGCTGCGCACTATCTGTTCCATGTCACTCCCCACCCGTACGAGTCCACCCGGCCCGGGCAGGGTAACCCTATCGCCCCAACCGAGCACTCGTGTATCGAGGTCTCAGGATTCACCTTCCCCGTAAGGGCGTTGACGACCCCTCCGCGATTACTCTCCGAATCCAACCGATTTCAGGGCGAGTTGGACAACTGGCTGCGTTGTGGGCTGCGGTGAGCCTCCGTCGGGCTCGACGGTCACTGCGAGTGATGTTGCAGTTTTGTCGAGTCCGGTGGCGACCAAGGGCGTGTCGCCCTTGAAGAGCCCGAGGGAGCGCGGTTGCACATCGGGGCGCATCAGCCACAGTTGATGCACGCGCCCGCTCGACAGCGCGCCGTATCCGCTCAGGGTGACGACCGCGCGCCCCTCCGACGCGGAGGCGACGACCCCGATGCTCCGGCCCTGGGTGTCCGCGCCGGTGGTCGCACGGGCGTCGGGAGCTGCGAGAACGTGTGCGATCTCACGTGACTGCGCCTGTGCGGCGTCCAGCTTGTCCTGTGTCTTGTTCGCCTGCACGGCGAACAACGAGGCCACGACGAGCGCGGCGGTGGCCGTCGCGGTGGCGAACGGCACGAAGAACGGCCGCCGTTGGGGTGCGCGGGCGCGTGACGCCGCCGGCTCCGCGCCCCACACATGGGCAGGCAGCCGGGGCGTGTACTCCCGCTGCCCCCGCGCCTGCTCCCGCAGCGGCCCGGGTTCCTGCGGAGTGTTCCGTACGGCGGCCAGCACCCGGTCGCGCATGCCGAACGGGGGCTGGGCGGCCTCGGACCAGGCGAGCCGGACCGCATCCTCGGTCAGGGCGCGCACCTCTTCGGCACAGCGGTCGCACTTCTTGAGGTGCTTCTCGAACTGGCGGCGCTCGTCGGGTTCGAGGGCGTCGAGGGCGTAGGGAGCGGCGAGCGAGTGGAGATCGCCCCGGCGGAACAGTCGGGCGAGGGCGCTCATACGGCACCTCCCAGGCAGTCGCGCAGCCGGGTGAGTCCGTCACGCATGCGGGTCTTGACCGTGCCGAGCGGCAGCGAGAGCCGCTCGGCCACTTCACGGTACGTATAGCCGTCGTAATAGGCGAGGGTCACGGACTGCCGTTGCAGGGCGGTGAGCCGGTCCAGGCAGCGGCGCACCAACTGGCGTTCCAGGCCTGCCTCGACCTCCTCGGTCACCTGGTCGAAGGCCGGGTTGTGGGAACGTCGGGCCTCGCGCTGCTCGCGGTCGACGGCCGCGCGGGCGCTGCGCACCCGGTCGACGGCCCGGCGGTGGGCGAGGGTGAGCACCCAGGAGAGAGCGCTGCCGCGACGAGGATCGAAGCGGGCGGCGGAGCGCCACAGTTCGAGCAGCACCTCCTGGGACACCTCCTCGGACTGCGCCGGGTCGCGCACCACGCGGCGCACCAGTCCGAACACGGGCCCGGACACCAGTCCGTAGAGCTCCTCGAAGGCCTTCTGGTCCCCTCCGGCCACCTGCACCAGGAGTTCGTCCGCCCCCACCCGTCCCCCTCTCGTCGACCGCACGCGGCCCCTCCTCTTCGACCGCACGCGGTCCGTCACTTCGCATCCCGTCACACCAGGCGTTCGTAGCGAACGCCCCTAAGGATGGGTTACGGATCAGCGGACTTGAAACGCGGGTCACGACCTGAGATTGCAGTCCACCAAAAAAACTTTTCAGATTCGACCAATCCGGCCCGGCACCAGCTCCGAATCCCCGTGCGTCAGGCAAGTTGGCACTGAGGACGGACGGCATGACACCTATCTCCAGGAGCGGTGCGGGACGCAGGAAGCTCGCGGCCCTCGTATGCGGCGCGCTGGCCACCGGGGGGCTCGCAGCCGCCGGTACGGCCGCGCTGGAACCGGGAGTGGCCTCGGCCTCCTCCCACCGGGAGGCCCCCCTCATCTCCGGGACTCCGCAGTACGACAACACGGACCTCTACGCGTTCGTGAGTCCGGACAAGCCGGACACCACCACCATTGTGGCGAACTGGATCCCGTTCGAGGAGCCCGCCGGCGGCCCGAACTTCTACCAGTTCGCGGACGACGCCCAGTACGACCTGCACATCGACAACAACGGTGACGCACTGGACGACTTCATCTTCCGCTACACCTTCAAGACGCAGATCAAGAACAAGAAGACGTTCCTCTACAACACGGGTCCGGTGACCAGCCTCACCGACCCCGACCTCAACATCACGCAGTCGTACGACGTCGAGCTCATCAAGCTCAAGAAGGGCAAGCAGGTCTACAAGACCAAGATCGCCGACGACATCCCGGCGGCGCCCTCGGACGTCGGCGACGCGTCGATGCCGGACTACGCCAAGCTGCGTTCGCAGGCGATCTACAAGACGTCGAACGGCGGCGCGACCTTCGCCGGTCAGGCCGACGACCCGTTCTTCGCCGACCTGCGCGTCTTCGACCTGCTGTACGGCGGCAACCTGACCGAGGTCGGCAACGACACCCTCAAGGGCTACAACGTCAACACGATCGCCCTCCAGGTGCCGAACGACCTGATCCGGCAGTCCAAGTCCCGTCCGACCGTGGGTATTTACTCCACGACCCAGCGCAAGAACGCCAAGGGCTACTACACGCAGGTCTCGCGCCTGGGCAACCCGCTGGTCAACGAGGTCGTCAACCCGCAGAAGGACAAGGACAAGTTCAACGCGTCCGAGCCCAAGGACGACGCGCAGTTCCTCAAGAACGTGACCGAGCCCGAGATCCCGAAGCTCATCGAGTCGATCTACAAGATCAAGGCGCCGAGCGAGCCGCGCAACGACCTCGTCAGCGTGTTCCTCACGGGCGTCAAGGGCCTCAACACGGAGCAGCCGTACGCGAAGCCGTCGGAGATGCTGCGCCTCAACACGTCGATCAAGCCGACCGCGCACCCCAAGCGGCTCGGTGTCCTGGACGGCGACAACGCGGGCTTCCCGAACGGGCGTCGGCTCACCGACGACGTGATCGACGAGGCGCTCCAGGTCATGGAGGGTGAACTCGTCGGTTCCAAGAACGACTTGGGCGACGCGGTCGACAAGAACGACAAGGGCTTCGAGAAGTACTTCCCGTACGTCGCCGAGCCGACCTCGGGTTCGCGCGGCCCGCTCGCCAAGGGCACGACCGGCAGCAGCGACGTCAAGAGCCAGCTGGGCAACGCGCTGCAGCCGGCCGGTTCGTCCGCCGGCAGCACCGACAACATGATGCTGATCGTCGCGTCGGCGGCCTCCGGTGTGGCCGGTGTCCTGCTGATCGGCGCGGGCGTCGCGTGGTGGCGCCGCCGGATGAGCTACCGCCCGTACTAAACCCCACCGACTGGCGCGGCCCGCACAGCTCCTTCCCCCACGGTGCGGGCCGCGCCACCCCTGCGTGACAACACCTTTCAGCGATACGGCACTTGAACCACCCCAGGCGATGGAGGAACGGCATGGCCCCGCGCGAGAACGACAACGAGACGCCGGCGGCGGCGGAGCGGGAGTGGCAGCGACTGTGGGAGCAGGGCGAGGAGTCGGGGGGTGGGGACGGAATGGGTACAGGTCCAGGAAGCGGGGTCGGCGCGGAGGCGGTCACTGGACCGGAGGGCGACCAGGACACGGGTTCTGTCACCGAGCCCGGGGTTGAGCAGGACTCGGAATCCGTCGCCGGGCCTGGGACTGAGCAGGACAAGGGTTCCACCGCCGGGCCTGGGGCTGAGCAGGACAAGGGTTCCACCGCCGGGCCTGGGACTGAGCAGGACTCCGGTTCCGACACCGCGCCGACGGGAGACCTGAACACGGGCTCCCGTGGTGAGCCGACGGGAGAGCGGAGCGCGGAATCCGTCGCCGAGACCACCGGCGAGCACGGCACCGAATCGGCCGACGAGCCGACGGACGGGCCGAGTACGGACTCCGCCACCGAATCCCCCGAGACATCCACCACCACCGTCGACGACGCGGCCCCGGCCCCAACTCCCGTGCACGGCAACGCGGATGTACCGGCGCCCTCCCACAGCCACAGCCACAGCCACGCCGATGAATCGACCCCTTCTCACAACCACACCCACGACGACGGGTCGCCCTCCTCCCACAGCCACACCCACGACGACGGCTCGGCCCCCTCCCACAGCCACACCCACGACAATCACCACCACACCGCCCCCGACGACCACCCGGCGTCGCCCGCTCTCCCCCACGCCGACGACGAACGCATCGCCGCCGTCCGTCGCGTAGGCGCCGCAGGCCGTCGCTGGCGGGCTGTTCAACTCGCTGGTTGTGCCGCGCTGTTGGCCGTGGCGATGACCGCCGGGGCGATAGCGATCGGGGCGGCGAAGGACGGCGGTGGTACCGGGGTCGCGGCCGCGTCCAGTGCCGTGTCGCCGGAGTTGCTGGCCAGTGGGAGTCTGGACGCGAGTATCGCCGCGCTGCAGGCTCATCTGAGGACGCAGCCCAAGGATTTCGACGGGTGGGCGACGCTCGGGCTGGCGTATGTGGAGCAGGCGAGGACGAAGGGTGACCCGTCCCGGTACCCGCAGGCGCAGGCCGCCTTCACGCGGTCGCTGAAGATCTCGCCCCATAACGAGAACGCCCTTGAGGGCCGCGCCGCGCTCGCCGCGGCCCGGCACGAGTTCAAGGAAGCCCTGACCTACGCGGACGAGGTGCTGAAGGAGAACCCGTACAGCGAGCGCGCCCTGTGCTCCCGTATCGACGCCCTCGTCGAACTCGGCCGCTACGCCGACGCGTCGAAGGCCGCCGACCTCGCCGATGCCCGCAAGCCCGGCATCCCGGTCTTCACCCGGTACGCGTACGTGCACGAGCTGCGCGGCGACGTCAGCACGGCCCGCAGGGTCCTGGAGCAGGCGCTCGCCGCCGCCTCCTCCCCCGGAGACATCTCGTACGTGGCCGGCACGCTCGGCCAACTCGCCTGGAACCAGGGCGACTACAAGACCGCCCTGGACTACTACGGCCGCGCCCTCGCCGCCGACGAGAACTACCTCCCCGCCCTGGAGGGCCGCGCCCGCGCCCAGGCCGCCCTGGGCGACCGCGCCGACGCCATCAAGGGCATGGAGCTGGTCGTCTCCCGCTACCCGCTGCCCCAACCCCTCGTGGAACTCGGCGAGTTGTACGAGAGCCGGGGCGCCGAGGGCGACAAGGCGAAGGCCGACGACCAGTACGCCCTCGTCGACGCCTGGATCGCGCTGGCCCGCGCCAACGGCGTCAACGCCGACCTGGACACCGCGCTCGCCGCGGCCGACCACGGGGACGTCAAGTCGGCCCTGAAGGCGGCCCGCGCCGAGTGGGCCCGCCGCCACACCGTGCACACGGCGGACGCCCTCGCCTGGGCCCTGCACGTCAACGGCCGCGACAAGGAGGCCCTCCCCTACGCCCGCCAGGCCACGGCCACCGGCTACCACAACGCCTCGTTCATCTACCACCTCGGCATGATCGAACTCGCCACCGGCCACAAGGCCGACGGCCGCGCCCACCTGACCAAGGCCCTGAAGCTGAACCCGGGCTTCTCACCGCTGGGCGCGAGCAAGGCCCGTAAGGCGTTGGAGGCGACCAAGTGAGGACCACCCGCCGCACGCATCCGAAGCCCACCCGCCGCATGCAACTGAGGCCCACGCGGCGCCTGTTCGCCTCCGCCGCGGCCGTCCTCACGGCCGCCGGCGCGCTCCTGCTCGTCCCCACGGCAGCGGCGAGCGCGCACCCCCTCGGCAACTTCACCGTCAACCGCTACGACGGTCTCGTCGTCGCCCCGGGCAAGCTCCGCGTCACCCACATCGAGGACCTCGCCGAGATCCCGGCGACCCAAGCCAAGCCGGACATCAAGCAGTTGGGCATGACGGAGTGGGCCCGGCAGCGGTGCGACAAGGCCGCCGAGGGCAGCAAGGTCACCGTCGACGGCCGTGAGGTCGCCCTCACCCCGGGCAGCAGCACCGCGCACCTGCGGCCGGGGCAGGCCGGGCTCAACACCCTTCGGCTGGAGTGCAGTTCGACAGCACCGCTGCCCAAGGGCAGCACCGTCACCCTCGGCTTCCACAGCGCGGGGCTGACCACCGGGCCCGGCTGGCGGGAGATCACCGCGCGCGCCGACCGGATGACGCTCACCGGGTCGGACGTACCGAAGAAGTCGGTGTCGCACGAACTGACCAGCTATCCCAAGGACTTGCTCTCCTCACCGGCCGACATCACGAAGGCGTCGCTGCGCGCGCGGCCCGGCGGTCCGGCCCTCGCCGACGACGACCAGTCCCAGTCGGACTCGGCCGCGTCCTCCATCCTTCCGCGCGGCGCCGACCGCTGGACGGAGGCCCTGAACAACCTGGTCGCCCGCCACCACCTCACCGTCGGCTTCGCCGCTCTCTCCCTGCTCATCGCGATCGCCCTGGGCGCGATGCACGCGCTCGCCCCGGGCCACGGCAAGACCCTGATGGCGGCCACGGCAGCCGCGCGGGGCGGTCGCGCCCGTCTCAAGGACGTCCTCCCGCTCGCCGCCTCGGTCACCGTCACCCACACCCTCGGCGTGATCGCCCTGGGCCTCCTGGTCACGGCCGGCTCCGCCGCGACCCCCTCGGTGATCGCCTGGCTCGGCATCGCGAGCGGCGTCCTGGTCCTCTTCGCGGGCGGCAACCTCCTCCGCAGGGCCTGGCGCAACCGCCCACGCCCGCAAGCCCCTTCACACGGGCACGGATCACACGGACCGCACGGACACACACACCCGCACCCCCATCCCCACCCTCACGATCACCAGCACGAGACCGTCGAGGTCCCGGAGCGCGCCCTGGTCCTGGTCTCCGCACACGCCGAAGCCGCGTCCCCCCACACCGAGGCCCACGCGCACCCGCACCCGCACCCGCACCCGCACAGCCACGACGACGACCACACCCACGGTCACAGCCATGGTCACGACCACCCCCACGAGCACGACCACGACCATGGCCACGCTCACGACGGCACCGTGGAACACACCCACGGCGGCTTCACCCACACCCACGAGACCGCCCCCACCCTGCGCGGCACGATCCTGCTCGGCTTCGCCGGCGGACTGGTCCCCAGCCCCTCCGCCGTGGTCGTCCTCGTGGGGGCCGCCGCGCTGGGTCAGGCGTGGTTCGGGCTGCTGCTCGTCGTCGCGTACGGCGTCGGGCTCGCCCTCACCCTCACCGCCGCCGGATTCGCCGTCGTCAAGCTGGGTACAGGAATGAACCGTGTGCTGGACCGGCGCCCCCGCTGGACCACCAGCCCCATGGCCGTCCTGGTCCGCCGGACCTTGCCGCTGGGATCGGCACTGGTCGTCGTGGCCCTCGGGGTCGGACTGGTGCTCAAGGGGGCGGCATCCGCACTCGGCTGAGCTACGTTTGTGGAGAATTGGCCCGGATGCGAATGGGAGTCACCCATGCCCGAAGAACCGGGCACTGAACGTGTGATCGCGGGCCGCTACCGGCTCCTGTCCCCCCTCGGCGAGGGCGGGATGGGCACCGTGTGGCGGGCCCGCGACGAAGTGCTGCAACGCGAGGTCGCCGTCAAGGAGGTGCGCGCGCCGGCCGGACTGGCGACCGGTGACGTGGAGCGGATGTACGCCCGCCTGGAGCGCGAGGCGTGGGCCGCGGCGCGGGTCGCCAACCGCAACGTCGTGACGGTGTACGACGTGGCGACGGAGGACGGCCGCCCCTGGATCGTCATGGAGCTGGTCCGGGGTGTCTCCCTGGCCGATCTCCTGGACGCCGAGGGCCCGTTGACGCCGCAGCGGACCGCGCACATCGGCGCCGAGGTGCTCGCCGCGCTGCGGGCCGCGCACGACGCCGGGGTGCTGCACCGCGACGTGAAACCGGCCAACGTGCTGATGTCGAACGACGGTCGGGTCGTCCTGACCGACTTCGGTATCGCGATGGTCGAGGGCAGTTCGGCGCTGACCATGACCGGCGAGGTCATCGGTTCGCCCGAATTCCTCGCCCCGGAGCGGGCGTTGGGCCGTACGCCGGGCCCCGAGTCCGACCTGTGGGCGCTCGGCGTGCTGCTGTACGCGGCGGTCGAGGGCCACTCGCCGTTCCGCCAGAACACCCCGCTGAGCACCCTGCGCGCGATCGTCGACGAGGAGTTGCCGACCCCGCAGCTGGCGGGACCGCTCACCCCGGTCATCGAGGGGCTGCTGCGCAAGGACCCGGCCCAGCGGATCTCGGCCGAGCAGGCGGAGCAGGATCTACGGCTCGTCGCCGCCGGCGGCACTCCTCGCGGGAGCACCGCGCCCACGGCGCCGTACACACCGACGATGGCGGGGTATCCGCAGGACTCCTTCTCCCAGCAGGACTCTCGGACGCCGCCGCAGCCGGTGCAGGGCTTCGGACCGCCGCCCGCCTCCTACTCGACGCCGACGGCCGCGGACGAACCGCATCGCAACCGGCGGGCGGCCGCCGTGATCATCGCGGGTGTGCTCGCGCTGGCCCTGGCGATCGGCGGGCTGACGTACGCGCTGATGAACCGGAACCACGGTGACGCCGACGCGGGCAAGGGCACCAGCAGCCCCAAGAGCCAGCCCTCGGACGGGACTTCGCCCAGTGCGAGCAGCGAGACCACGGCCGCGAGCGAGACGCCGAGCCCGAGCGCCAGCAAGTCCTCCTCGGCTCCGCAGTCGGTGAAGGCGTCGGTGGCCGGTGCCAACACCGACTACTCGGGCACTTGTCCGCCGCCGAACGCGAAGGCGCCGACGTTCACGGCGAGCATCACGGTGGGGAAGTTGCCGGCGGAGGTGTCCTACCGGTGGGTGACGAAGACCGGTTCGGTCTCCAACCCCGGCTGGAAGACGCTGTCGTTCCCGTCGGGCGGCGGGAAGACCAAGCAGGACAGGGTGTTCCTGACGACGTACACGAACAGCGGGACGTTCACGAACGAGATCAGTGTCGAGGTCCGCAGTCCCGTGCAGACGACGTCCAACTCGGTGCCGTTCTCGGTGACTTGCCTGACGGAGACCCCGTCGGACGGGGCCTCCGCGTCGGACTCGGCATCGCCCTCTGATGGGTGAGACGTCAGGCCGCGCTGGTGAACACCGGTAGATAGCCGCCGGACTGGCCGCCCGCGGTCGGGTGGTACGACTCGCTGATGCTCAGCAGGTTGAGGCTGTGCAGCCAGGAGCTGCCGGAGCAGATCTCGTGGCCGGTGAACTTGGTGCGTACGTCGCCGAAGGTGAAGCCGTGGTCGGCGGCGCGCTTGGCGACAGCTGCATCGAGGTAGTCGGCCGCTCCGTTGATGGCGGAGCGCTTGGTCGCGGAGAGGCCGAGGCAGGTCGTGCCGAGTTTGTAGAAGCGCGGGTAGCCGAGCACGACCACGTGCGCGGAGGGGGATTTGGCGCTGATCGCCGAGTAGACCTTGTCGAGCAGGCCGGGCAGCGTCGAGTCGACGTACGCCTTCGCGGTGGTGATCCGGGAGAGGCAGGAGCTGTCGGACTGCAGGACGCAGGTCGTCATGACGTCGCTGAAGCCGGCGTCGTTGCCTCCGATGCTGATCGAGACGAGGGCGGTCGAGGTGCTGAGGGTGCCGAGCTGGTTGGCGAGAACATCACCCGTACGAGCGCCCGAGCAGGCCTTGAAGTCGAACGTCGAGGGTGAGTGGGCGGCCGCCCAGAGGTAGGGGTAGGCCTTGGTGCTGCGGTCGCAGGACCCGCTGGAGCTGATCTTGCTGCCCGCGCCGACTCCGGAGGAGTAGGAGTCGCCGAGGGCCACATAGCCGCCGGTGGCGGCGAGTTGGGATGCCTGCGCCGTCATCGCCCCGGTGAGGGCGAGCGCGGCGGCGAGGAGGAGCGAGGTCACGTATGCCGTAAATCGGGAACGTCTCATGGAACCTCCCTTAGCAGGATCTCTGCCACAACCGTGGTAGCAGTGCCACGCACCGGCGGGAAGTGTCCATGCCAATGGAGAGATTGATTGCGTGCTCATGACAGCTCTGTG
Source organism: Streptomyces xylophagus (assembly GCF_000716435.1). Classification (GTDB taxonomy): domain Bacteria; phylum Actinomycetota; class Actinomycetes; order Streptomycetales; family Streptomycetaceae; genus Streptomyces; species Streptomyces xylophagus. The sequence goes on along the minus strand of NZ_JNWO01000021.1, from coordinate 104,112 downwards.
ACAGGCCGTCAACTCCCTTGAACCACACCGGTTCATGACCGAGGCTTTGCTCAGCCTTGGTGCGGAACGCAACGCTCCACGGCCGTGCGCGCGTCAACGCGCGCATCCCCACAGTCGCGCGCCGACCCGGGCGCGCGCCGCCTGGAGGAGGACTCCCTCGTAATGGCACTCCTGCGTAGCAACAAGCTCCGGCTCGCCGCGATGACCGGCGCGGCCACCGCCGCTCTCGTCGGCGGGCTCACCGCACTCCCCGCCCAGGCCGCCCCGGCCACGGGCACGGTACTGGCCGCCGGCTCCCCCACAGCCGTCGACGGCAGCTACATCGTCACCCTCAAGAAGAGCGCCGGCCTCAAGGCGTCCTCGGCCGCGGGCAAGGGGCTGATCAAGGAGTACGGCGGCACGGTCAAGAAGACGTTCGGCACCGTACTGAACGGCTACTCGGCGACCCTCACCGCGACCGAGGCGAAGAGACTCGCCGCCGACCCGGCGGTCGCCGCGGTGGAGCAGAACCAGCGCGTCCACCTGACCGACACCACGCAGTCCAGCGCGCCCTGGGGCCTGGACCGCATCGACCAGGCCGCGCTGCCGCTGTCGGGGACGTACACCTACCCGGACAGCGCGGGCAGCGGTGTGACCGTGTACGTCATCGACACCGGCGTCCGGATCACCCACACCCAGATCAGCGGCCGTGCCTCGTACGGCTACGACGCGGTCGACGGCGACACCACCGCCCCCGACGGCAACGGCCACGGCACCCATGTGGCCACGACGATCGCGGGCACGACGTACGGCGTCGCCAAGAAGGCGAACATCGTGGCGGTCCGGGTGCTCGACAACAGCGGCTCGGGTACGACCGCCGGCGTGATCGCGGGCATCGACTGGGTGACCTCGAACCACACCACCCCGGCGGTCGCCAACATGTCGCTCGGCGGCTCCGCCTCCACCTCGCTCGACACGGCGGTCGCCAACTCCATCTCCAGCGGCGTGACTTACGCGGTCGCGGCGGGCAACAGCAGCGCCAACGCCTCCTCGTACTCCCCCGCCCGGGTGTCCACGGCGATCACGGTCGGCGCCACCACCAGCACGGACGCCAAGGCCAGTTACTCCAACTACGGCTCGATACTGGACATCTTCGCGCCCGGCTCGTCGATCCTGGCGGGCTACAACACCAGTGACACCGCCACCGCCACCCTGTCGGGCACCTCGATGGCGACCCCGCACGTGGCGGGCGCGGCGGCCGTCTATCTCTCGGGCCACACCTCGTCCACCCCGGCCCAGGTCGCCACGGCCCTGGTGAACGGCGCCACTTCGGGTGTCGTGACCAGCGCGGGCACCGGTTCACCGAACAAGCTGCTGAAGCTCGTCCCGTAACGCTCACCCGCCCCACCGAATCACCGGTTCCCCGGAGGCAGCAGATGCCTCCGGGGAACACCCATTCGGAGATGCACGAGAACCGGTGCAAGCGGCTCTTTCACCTTGACGTGCCCGGTCGGGCTGCGCCACATTGAAACCCGGCATCCGGCGCGCTGGGGGGCAAAGTCGCCAATGCAGACCTTACGTACCAAGAGAGCTTCCACGGACGGCGTCGAGCGTGCGCGGTCAGGACCGGGGAGGGACCTGACGCCACTGCTCGCGGGCGCCGCTGTCGCCGTGGGAGGAGTCGGCGCGCTGCTCGCGCTCATCGACTCGGGATCACCACTGCGCGGGCCGTTCGCGCTTTTCTTCCTGTTCTCCGCGCCGGCCGCCTCAATTGCCGCGGTGCTGCGCGGACTTGATCCCTTCGGCCGCGTTCTCACTTCGGTGGCGGGCGCGGTCGTCGTCGACATGCTGGTGGCCCAGGGAATGCTGGCCGTGCATCGCTGGTCGATCGACGGGGGAATCATCGCGGTGGCGGCGATCAGTGGCCTGATATCGCTATCGGTATTCACGCGGCATATGCACGGCCGCACAACGGCTGACAAAGTAGGGTAACGGTCAAACCAACAAAAACGTGAGGCCTCGTTCCAGGTCTTGCCATACAGGTTCAATCATCAATACCGTCGTACATCTCACCCGCACTGGTCCATCATCGAGCGGCTCTAGGGGAGGGCTCAAGGACCGCGATGAACCGGGGTGGGGCGCGGTAGGGGGGTGCCGTGCTCGGTGACCGCACTTGTGACCGAGTCGTGCCGCGCGGCCGGCTTTCATGTCTTTCGGGGGTCGACCAGCTTTGCCAGCTCACCACGCGTGCACGGAGATCCTTTTCTCCGTGTCGCCGTGAGAACCCCCCTTTCGAACCGGAGCACAGAGCCGGGCCGCCCAGGGGCGGGCGGTCCGCCGGACGAGAGGGACCAGACTCGTGAGTTCTGTTCTGCGCCCAGCGACATCGGGCCAAGATCCGTTAATGTCGGCCAAATACCGGCCCATCTCCTCTCACCTGGCCATTACACCGCCGGTGAGCATCGTGATTCCCGCCATGAATGAGGCGGAGAATCTTCCCTACGTCTTCAAGACCCTTCCCGCGTGGATCCACGAAGTGGTTCTTGTGGACGGCAATTCCACCGACGACACCGTCGAAGTGGCCCGCGAGCTGTGGCCCGGGGTCAAGGTCGTCGAACAACAGGGCAAGGGCAAGGGGGATGCCCTGATCACCGGGTTCGAGGCGTGCAGCGGCGACATCATCGTGATGGTCGACGCGGACGGCTCGGCCGACGGGAACGAGATCGTCAGCTATGTCTCCGCCCTCGTCTCGGGCGCGGACTTCGCCAAGGGCTCGCGCTTCGCCAACGGCGGCGGCACGGACGACATGACGTTCATCCGCAAGCTCGGCAACTGGGCGCTGTGCACGATCGTCAACCGCAAGTTCGGCGCCCGCTACACCGATCTCTGCTATGGATACAACGCGTTCTGGAGGCACTGCCTCGACAAGATCGACCTCGACTGCACCGGCTTCGAGATCGAGACCCTGATCAACATCCGGGTGGTCAAGGCCGGCCTCAAGGTGCAGGAGATCCCCAGCCACGAGTACCTCCGTATCCACGGCACGAGCAATCTGCGGGCCGTGCGGGACGGTATCCGGGTGCTCAAGGTGATCCTCAAGGAGCGCTCCAACCGGCGTGCGCTGCGCCGCCGTTCGCACTCCACGATGATCGACGGTCTCGACCGGCGGCGCGACTCGCAGGTCGACTCGGTCCGGGGAGAGGTGTCTTGAGCAGTCACGACATCTCCGTCGTGATCTGCGTCTACACCGAGGACCGCTGGGAGGACATCCTCGCGGCGGTCTCCTCGGTGCGGGCGCAGTCACGGCCCGCGCTGGAGACGTTGCTGGTCGTCGACCACAACCCCGCTCTCCTGGACCGACTCACCAGGGAGTACAAGGACTTGAAGGAGACGGGCGAGGTCCGCGTGCTGGCGAACGCGGGCCCGCGCGGTCTGTCCGCCGGCCGCAACACCGGCATCGCCGCCTCGCGCGGCGAGGTCATCGCCTTCCTCGACGACGACGCCGTGGCCGAGCGGGAGTGGCTGCGGTACTTCGCCGAGGCGTACACCGATCCGCGGGTGATGGCCGTCGGCGGCCGTACGCTGCCGATCTGGGCGTCGGGCCGCCGGCCCGCCTGGTTCCCCGCGGAGTTCGACTGGGTGGTGGGCTGCACGTACAAGGGCCTGCCGCCGGGCCGGGTGCGGGTGCGCAACGTCCTCGGCGGCAACGCCTCGTTCCGGCGTACGGCGTTCGACGCGGCCGGCGGCTTCGCCACCGGAATCGGGCGCGACGGCGACAAGCGTCCGCTGGGCTGCGAGGAGACGGAACTCTGCATCCGCCTCACCCGCGCCAGACCGGACGCGGTGCTGCTCATCGACGACCGGGCGGTGATCCACCACCGGGTGCCCGAGGCGCGCGAGCACTTCGGGTACTTCCGTACGCGTACCTACGCCGAGGGTCTCTCCAAGGCGCTGGTGGCCCGAAGTGTCGGCGCCGACAAGGGACTTGAGTCCGAGCGCCGGTACACGACCCGGGTGCTGCCTGCCGGAGTGGTGCGCGGGCTGCGGGACGCCGTGTTCGCCCGGCCGGGCGGTGCGGGCCGGGCGGGCGCGATCGTCGCCGGGGTGTTCACGGCGGCGGGCGGGTATGTCGTCGGGAGCGTCAAGGCACGACGGGGCGGGGCCACTTTCGAAGTGGTCGGGATCGATCGGGGGGACGCACATGAGTGACACACCGGTGCCGATCCTCATGTACCACTCGATCGCCACCTCCCCGAACGACGCCACCCGCGCCCTGTCCGTCGCACCGGAGGCGTTCGCCGAACAGCTGGCCCTGCTCGGCGACCTGCGCTTCACGCCGATCAACACCGCCGATCTGGCCGCGAGTTGGCGTTCCGGCAAGCCGCTGCCCGACCGCCCGGTCCTGATCACCTTCGACGACGGCTACGAGGGTGTGCACCGGCACGCCCTGCCCGCACTGGCCCAACACGGCTTCGCTTCCACCCTGTTCGTCTCCACGGGCTGGATCCGGGGCGCCCACGACACCGGGGGCGGCCTGGACACCATGCTCGACTGGGACCAGGTGCGCGAACTCGCGGGCGCGGACGTCGAGATCGGCGGCCACAGCCACACCCACCCGCAGCTCGACCAGCTCGACGACGACTCCCTGCGCGCGGAGCTGGTCCGCTGCAAGGAGATCGTCGCCGACGAACTCGGCGCCGTACCCGTCTCGTTCGCGTATCCGTACGGCTACTCCAGCCGCCGGGTGCGCCAGGCGGTGCGCGCGGCCGGGTTCGCGCAGGCGCTCGCCGTCGGCAACGACCTCGCCCGCCGCCGGCAGGGGCCGTATGCCTTGCGGCGGGTAACTGTGCGCCGCAGTACGGGTGTCGAGGAGTTCGAGCGGCTCGTCGAGGGCCGTGCGATCGCCCGCAACTTCGCCAGGGACCGTGCCCTCACCCAGGGCTACGCCATGGTCCGCAGAGCCCGCCAGGTCCGCCGGAAGGCCAGCCGTTCCCGTGTCTGACACGACGACCACCACCCAGGCCGCAACGCCCGAGCCCGCGGCGTCCCAGCAGTCGGGGCGCCGTCTGCGCCTGCCGGGGAGGGGCAAGTCCCCCGGCGGCAGCCCGCTGTTCCGCAACGCCTACGCCCTGATGCTCAACACCGGGATCTCCGCGGTGCTCGGGCTCGGCTACTGGCTGATCGCGGCCCACTACTACTCGCCTTCCGCGGTCGGGCAGGGTTCGGCGGCGATCGCCGCGATGAAACTGCTCGCCGGACTCACCGCGGTGACCCTGACGGGCGCCCTGGCCCGCTTCATCCCGGTCGCGGGACGCGCCACCGGACGCCTCATCTTCCGTACGTACGCGGGCAGTTCGCTCGTCGTCGCGGTCGGGGCCGGCATCTTCCTGCTGACCCTGAGCGACTGGGGACCCTCGTACCGCTTCCTGCACGGGCCGGTCCCCGCGCTCGGCTTCGTCGTGGCGGTCGTCGCCTGGAACCTGCTCACACTCCAGGACGGGGTGCTGACCGGGTTGCGCAGCGCGCCCTGGGTGCCGGTGGGCAACACGGTGTTCTCGGCGGTGAAGTTGGCGCTGCTCGTGGGGCTGGCGTCGGCGCTCGCCACGAGCGGTGTCTTCGTGTCGTGGGTCGCCGCGATCGCGTTCTCCGTGGTGCCGCTCGGCTGGCTGGTGTTCCGGCGGCTGGTGCCCCGGCACATCAAGGCGACCGAGGAGCACGCGAAGCCGCCGACGCTGAAGGAGATCAGCAGGTTCCTCGCCGGGGACTACACCGGCTCGCTGTTCTCGCTCGCCGTGGTCTACCTCGTGCCGGTGATCATCGCCTCGCAGGTCAGCTCCGAGGACAACGCGTACTTCTACATCACCACGACGATAGGCGGCACGGTCAACCTGCTCGCCATCAACATGGGCGCCTCGCTGACCGTCGAGGGCTCGCACGATCCCGCGCGGATCGCCGCCAACACCCGGGCCGCGCTCAAGCGGATGGCCCGGATCATGCTCCCGATCTGCGGGCTGCTCTTCATCGGCGCCCCGTACATCCTGGGCGTGTTCGGCGCGGGCTACGCGGACGCGGCGACACCGCTGCTGCGCTGGTTCGCGGTGGGCGCGCTGCTGCGGGTCGTCATGGAGACGTACTTCGCGGTGCTGCGCGCGCAGAGCCGCACCAGTGGACTCGCCCTGCTGCAGGGCCTGTTGTGCGTCCTCGTGCTCGGTCTGACGCTGCTGCTGCTCCCCCGCATGGGCCTGACCGGCGCGGGCGTCGCCGAGATCTCCAGCCTCGCGGTGATCGTGACGATCGCCGCGCCCAAACTCTTCAAGACGCTCAGGGCCGCGCCGCCCGCCGAGCTGCCCGAGGACGCGGCACCGGACGGCGACCTCGCCGACCTCGGAGCGCGCGAGGTCCCGGCCGCACCGCGTCGGCGGGGCCCGGCCTGGGCGCTCGACTCCGACACCCTCGCGCTCGGCATACATGTGGACTTCGACCACCTGGAACGCCGACCCGACGTACGCCCCGGTCCCGGCACCCCGCCCACCGGCACCCCCATCGTGTCCGGCGAGCAACGGCCGACCTGGGCGCTCGGCATCAAGCGGTCCGAGGTCGTGGGACTGCCCGTGGAGGAGCGGGAACCCGGCTCGGAGTCCTCGCTGAGTCCGTCCACCGAGCCGGAGGTGGACGCGCCGTTCGAACCCGCCGACGGCTCCGACCGGGTGGTCGTACCGGAGGCTGCGCTCGTAGCGGCAGAAGCACGGGAGACGGAGTCCCGGGAAGCCGAAGTACCGCCGCCCGCCCGCCCGTTGTCCCTGCGCGAACGCCTCGTGCCCACGCGCCCCGGTGTCGTGCTCGGCTGTCTGCTGGTCGCCGCGCTGCTCCTGTACTGGGTGCCCGCGCTGCGGCTCGGCGAGTCCGACCTGGACCGCATGGGCGGGCTCGGCCTGATCTCGGTGCTGCCGCTGCCGACGCTGGTCGGGGCCGCGCTGCTGATCACGGTGTTCGCCTCACTGCTGTGGCTGGGCCGCGAGCACAAGGCACTGCTGCTGATCACCCTGCTGGCGACCGTGGTCTCGCTGCACGCGCTGCCCGCGGTGATCGAGACCGAGCCGCGCTTCCCGACGGCCTGGCAGCACCTCGGGTTCATCGACTACATCGACCGCACCGGGTCGGCCGTGCCCGACCTGGACGCCCGCTGGAGCTGGCCGGGCTTCTTCGCGGTGGCCGCGTTCGTCGGCAGGGCGTGCGGGGTCACCGACTGGACCGAGGTGATCCGCTGGTGGCCCACCGCCATCCAACTCGCCTATCTGGCACCGATGTTCCTGCTCGTGCGCTCGCTGCGGGCGAGCTGGCGGGCGAAGTGGACCGGCATCTGGATCTTCGTGCTCAGCGGCTGGGTCGGCCAGGACTACTTCTCCCCGCAGGGCTTCACGTTCCTCCTCTATCTGACCTTCGTGGCGATCCTCCTGGTCTGGTTCCGGGCGCCGAAGGTCCTGTGGACGAAGATGCGGCCCGGCGAGGCGGAGGTCGAACCGACCGACCGACGCCAACAGGCCGTCCTGCTCCTGGTGTTGATCGGTCTGTTCGCGGCGAGCGTCCCGGCCCACCAGCTCACGCCGTTCGTGATGCTGGGCGTGCTCACGGTCCTCGTCCTGATCGGCCGCTCCGAACTGCGCGGCCTGCCCATCCTGTTCGCGGTGCTGGTCGCGGTGTGGATCGGCTTCATGGCCGAGCCGTACTGGTCGGGACACTTCAACGACCTCTTCGGCGGGGTCGGCGGCGTCGGCAGCAATGTCTCGACCTCCGTCTCCGGCCGTATCCAGGGCGGCAGTTCGACCCACAAGCTGGTCCTCTACGCCCGGGTCCTGCTGGCCGGCGGCGTCATGGCCTTCGCCTGCTGGGGCTGGTGGCGCCGCCGCGACCACAAGTACCGCGAACGCTCCCTGCTCGTCCTCACCTTCGTCCCGTTCCTGGGCTTCGGCATGCAGTCCTACGGCGGCGAGATGGCGCTGCGCGTCTTCATGTTCGCGGTGCCGGGCGCGGCCCTGCTCGCCGGTCTCGCCCTCTTCCCGCGCACCGGCGCCACCGCCAAGGAGCGTGAGAAGGACCGGATGAGCCTCGCCCCGCTGGCCGCGCTGGTCGCCGGCCTGCTGCTCATGGGCGGCTTCCTGGTGGCCCGTTGGGGCAACGAGGGCTTCGAGCGGGTCCGGCCCGGCGAGGTCGCCGCCATGAACTACGTGTACGCCCACGACAAGCCGACGGTACGGCTGCTGTGGCTGAGCAACGACACGGTCAACGACGTGACGCCGGCGATGCCGTGGGGCGCGAAGGACATGGAACGCGTCAACTACGTGCCGACGCTGGCCCCTTCGGACCCGGTGCTGGTGTCCGGCCTGGTCAAGGCGCTCAAGGACGCGGGCCCGAACTCGTATCTGATGCTCAACAAGAGCCAGGTCGTCTCACTCCAGCTGGACGCGGGCTACTCGGCGACCTGGGAGTCCCGGCTCATCCAGAACCTGGACAACCGGCAGGAGTTGAGGAAGGTCCTCGTCAACGACGACGTGACCATGTACGCGCTGCGCAAGCAGCCGGCCGGCGCGGTCCCCAAGCCCGATCCCGGGCCGATCGGACCGCAGATCACCTGGACGCCGTGGTCGGTGGTCGGCGCGCTCGCCGCCCTCGCCCTGATCCTGATGCTGACGGCCCGCGAGGTCGTCCGGGTCGCGGTGCGGCCGAGTGTGCGTCAACTGCGGTGGCTGCAGAGCAGTTTCTGGTTCTCGCTGCCCCTGCTGGCGGTGCTGCTGGCCTCGCTGGTGCAGCGGTTCCTGACCATGAAGTAGCGGGTCCTATGAGGTGAAGTGGCTTATCGCGTAAGCCACTTCACCTCATAGGCCGCCATGTCGAACTGCTTGCCGTCGACGTTCGCGCTGATCTGCCGGTCCAGGGTGTTCACGACCAGGACCGTCTTGCCGGTGGCGAGGACCCGTACGTTGGGCACGTCGTCGGCGGCGACCGACACGGTCTCGTACTTGGTGCCGGGCCCGAAGGCCGCGTCGAAGCGCGAGACCAGGTCGTACATGGGCAGTTGCTTCCCGCCGTCGGAGCTGTCGGTCGGGGTCCACAGGCAGCCCGCGCAGTCCGTGCCCTTCTCGTCCTCCGGGTTCCAGTAGAAGCCGGAGGTGGCGCCGCCCTTGGCCATGGCGATCATGCCGGTGGCCTGGACGGCGACGCGGCGGGTCTCGGACCAGCCCTTGCGGTCGTCGTTGCCGTCGGCGGGCTCGACGTAGTACTCGGCCCACCACAGCGGCAGGTCGTGCGTCTGCTGCCGTACCCACTCGCTGACGGCGGTGAGTTTGTCGGTGGCCCCGAACTCGTTCGGCAGCATCTCGTCGTCGTTGGTGTAGCTGGAGCCGTCGACGACCACGAAGTCCGCGCCGACCTTGTTCTTGTTCCAGTAGTCGAAGGCGTCGATGATCCGCTGGTCCATCGCGCCCCAACTGCCCTTGAAGGTGCTGGAGGCGTTCGCGTCGCGCGGGTCGACGCTGTCCATGACGAGATACGGCCCGCCGACCATGATCTTCGGGTTGACCTTCTTCAACGCCTTGTAGACGAGGTTGTAGAGCTGGGTGTAACCCTCGTAGTCCCAGCGCTGTTCGGCGTTGTTCCAGAAGCCCTTGAACTCGTTCCACACGATGAAGTGGGTGACGTCCGGGTACCGCTTCGCGACGGTCGCGGCGAGCGCGGCGAAGTCCGCGTAGTGGTCCGGTTTCGGCGCCGTCTCCAACGAGGCCTGGCTCCAATTGGTGTTGTCGACACCGGACTTGCCGCCCTTCATCCAGTCCGGGGAGCAGCACAGCGTGATGACCGGGGTGCCGCCGGACTTGCGGACGAAGTCGATACGACGGTCCAGGGCGCCGAAGTCGTAACGCCCCTTCACCGGCTCGGGGTTGTCGGCGCCCCAGCCCATGATGGCCTGGTCCTGCGGGAGTTGGGACTTGGCCAGCAGTCCCTCGACGCGTTCGGTCGCGGTGTCGCTGCCCTCGTCGGCGCTGTACTGGGTGTGCGTGAAGCCCCAGCCGACCTCCGGCCGGTCCTCGTCGGGCGGGGTCGCCGGAGTGCCGTGCACCTTGTCGCCGTCGCGCGAGGTGCCCGTGGTGCTTCCGCCGCCGGGAAGCGTGTTGATCAGGGTCACGATCAGGGCCAGTGCGGCCACACCGACGCCGAGCAGCGCGGTGAGGCGCCACCGTCGTGCCCCCGAATTCCACCCATGACGTCCCATCAAGGGCAACAGTAACTGCGGTGCCGGGCTGTGGGGCAGGTCTCCACATGCACAGGCTTGTAACAGGACCGAGGGGATACACGGCGGACACGGAGCGGACACATCGGATGCACCGGGCGGATTCGACACTCGGGGGCGCACTGCGGAAAGCGGGTGCACGGGGCGTCCGTGTGCCGGATCATGGCCCCATGTCTGCCAACCCACACGACGCCCTGCCGATCAGGCTCAACGTCGACGACTCCGACTCCCCGTCCGACGTCGTCGACGCGCTGTTCCTCGGCCGCTTCGCGACGGGCGAGCAGCCGTACTCGCACGCCGCGAACATCGATCGCGTACGGTCCGGGGCGACCCTGCTCCCGCCGGGCGCCCGTGTGCTGCGCGCCGCCCGCGACGACGACCGCAGCGCGACGCTGGCCGAGGGCGACGGCTGGACCCTGCTCATCTCCCGCTGGAACCGCGGCGCCGACGTCACGGTCACCGCGACCAGCGAGGAGCTCGCCGAGAAGGTCCTCGACCAGGCCACCGACGGCGCGGCCGACGAGCCCGAACCGCAGCCGGAGAACGTGACGATGGGGTTCTGGTACGTCTCCCCCAGGCGCGGCCCGCACCGTACGACCCGGCAGATCTCGGCGGGCACATGGGACGAGGTGCGCCCGAACTACACGGGTCCGGTGGCCGACGCGATGGACACCCTGATGAAGACGACCCCGGAGGACATCGCGGGCCGGCTGCTGTTGCTGCACGGCCCGCCCGGCACCGGCAAGACCTCGGCGCTGCGCACGCTGGCGCGTTCCTGGCGGGACTGGTGTCAGGTGGACTGCGTACTGGACCCGGAGCGGCTGTTCAGCGACGTCGGCTATCTGATGGACATCGCGATCGGCGAGGACGACACGACGGGGAAGGGGCGTTGGCGGCTCCTCCTCCTCGAGGACTGCGACGAGTTGATCCGCGGCGAGGCGAAGCACACGGCCGGCCAGGCCCTCTCCCGCCTCCTGAACCTGACGGACGGCCTCCTCGGCCAGGGCCGCAACGTCCTGGTCGGCGTCACCACCAACGAGGACCTCGAGCGCCTCCACCCCGCCGTCGTCCGCCCCGGCCGCTGCCTGGCCCGCATCGAGGTCGGCCCCCTCACCCGCAGCGAGGCGGTGAACTGGCTCGGCACGGAGGAGGGCGTAGGCCGCGAGGGCGCGACCCTGGCGGAGCTGTACGCCCTGCGCCGGGGCACCCAGCCGACATCGGTACCGGACCAGCGGGAGGGGGCGGACGCGGGGTTGTATCTGTAGGCGCCGGCTCCACTTCTGCCGGTGATTTGTCTCCGCCGCAACGACGCTCAGCCACAACGGCGCTTCACGGCGGTGCCGAACTCCCCTCAACCCTCCCCATAGGCCGCCCGCAGGGCATCCCGCACAGCCGCCACCGCATCCCCCTCCGCAAGCCCCAGCCGCCGAACCTTCTCCGCGTAGGCCTGCGCGGCCAACGACGCCTCCCGCTCCGCCGCCGAGCCCGCGGCAGCGATCAGCGTCCCGTTGCGCCCGCGCGTCTCGATCACCCCGTCCGTCTCCAGCGCCCGGTACGCCTTGGCGACGGTGTTGGCGGCGAGGCCGAGCGACTCCGCCAGTCCTCGTACCGTGGGCAGCTTGTAGCCCACCGGCAGCGCTCCGGACCGGGCCTGCGCCGAGATTTGGGCGCGGATCTGCTCGTACGGCGCGGCACTGTCATCGATGTGGATCTTCAAGGTCACGGCCCGATTGTCCCGCACCCACCGCGGAACGCGCCCACCGGAAAATGAGAGGCACTCCGGCGCGGCTCCGCCGTAGCGTGCGACTCCATGACCGTGATCGCGCGCGACCTGAACCCCGACGTCCGAGCCGACCTGGACGGCTTCGTCCAGGTCCGTCGACTCGCCCTCCCCTACATGCTGTTCACCCCGGAGTCCGTGGCCTTCGACATCGCGCACGCCCATCCGGAGGCCCGGCTGCGCAGGCTGGTCGCGGAGGAGGACGGCGAGATCATCGGCACGGCACAGGTGGGCATCGCCTACGAGAGCCCCGAGCCCGGCCAGGGTTTCGTCAACGTGTACGTGCACCCGGAGCGGACACACCGGGGCGCGGGCGCGCTCCTGGTCCGCACCGCCGAGGAGCACCTGGCCGCCGAGGGCGCGACCAGGCTCTACGCCTGGGTCCTGGACGAGCCCGGCAACCGCGCCTTCGCCGAACGCTTCGACTACACGGCGAGCCGCTCCGCGCACTTCCTCCGCCTGGACCTGGCGCACGGCACCCTGCCCCCGCTCCGGACTCCCCCGCCGGGCGTCGAGATCCGCCCGGGCTCGGACTTCGACGCCGATCCGCGCCCCCTGTTCGACCTGGACGCGGAGGCGATGCTGGACGAACCCAGCGACATCGCCACCGAGTTCACGGACTACGAGGCCTGGCTGGACGAGACCTGGCGGCACCCCCTGTTCAGCCCCGAGCTGACGTCCGTAGCCCTCGTCGACGGACGCCCGGCGGCCTTCAGCGCCGCCCGCACGGACGACGGCAGTCGCTACGGCACGGTGATGACCGGCGCCGCCCGTGCCCACCGCGGCCGGGGCCTCGCCAAGCTCGCCAAGAACGACTCCCTGCACCGCGCCCGCGCCGCCGGATACACGGAGGCGTTCACGGGCAACGACACCGGCAACGAGCCGATGCTCGCGATCAACAAATGGTTCGGTTATGAGACCTGCGCTACGGAGGTGCGGTATGTCCGTGAACTCACCTGATCCTGCACGCCAGTTGGACGTCGTCCTCGTCAAGGCGGGCCGGACGAAGATCCGTTACGCGGCGGAGCTGCTCTTCGACGACGGCACCCGCCTCGCGGTCCGCGCTCCGTGGGCCGGTGACGGCGTCCGTGACTTCGGCTTCGTGCGGTTCGAGCCCGGTGACGTGTTCACCGAGTACTACTGGCGGGACCGCTGGTTCGCGGTGAAGGAAGTCCGGGACGGCACCGGGGAGTTGAAGGGCTGGTACTGCGACATCACCCGCCCCGCGACCCTCTCCGGCACCGAACTCGTCGTAGAGGACCTCGACCTGGACCTGTGGCGATCCGCCGACGGTAGGGATGTGATCCGGCTGGACGAGGACGAGTTCGAGGAGAGTGGGCTGGCCGGGTCGGACCCCACGGCCGCGGCGGCGGCCGCGGCGGCGCTCGACGAGTTGGAGAGGCTGGCCCGTGAGGGCGGGTTCGACGCGCTGCTGGAGTGACGGCGGGCGGGCCGGGCTACGGCACGGCCACCACCGCGTACCGCTCGTCCTCCACGGTCTTCCCCCACAGCAGCGGGTCGTCCGACAGCCGCTCCACGCGCACCTGCCCGGCGGCGGATACCAGGGGTGCCAGGAGTTCGGCGAGGCGGTCGGCGGGTATGCCGACCGGGCTGACCGTCCCCCAGCGGCCCTCGATCAGCACGAGCCTGCCGCCGGGGCGCAGCAGGCCGCGCCAGTGCCGCAGGACCCGGGCGGGGTCGGGCAGGCTCCACAGCACATGCCGTACGAGGACGACGTCGAAGCGCTGCTCGCCCACCGGCGGCGCGGCCGCGTCACCGACGAGGAACGCCGCGTCACGGCCGGCCAGCTTCGCGCGGGCGAGGTCCACCATCGCCGGGGACAGGTCGACGCCGGTGACGTGGTGTCCCTGCTCGGCGGCGAGGAGCGACAGGCTGCCGGTGCCGCAGCCGAGGTCGAGGATGTCGGCGGCGCCGGCGGGCAGCCAGGCGCGCAACCGGCCCGCCCAGGCCCGCCGGATCTCCGGGTCGCGCAGGCCGTGATCAGGCTCTTCGTCGAAGGCGGCGGCCTCCGCGTCCCAGTCCACTTTCGCTTCGGATTCACTCATGGGCCAAGAGTGACACCCGCCACTGACAGTCCCATCGTGACAGCCACCACAGACAGAACCGGACCGATGAGTCACCCTCCCGGAAACGGTCCACCTCGTGAGAACACGAACCCCGGGTGGACACAAGGAGGCAGCCATGCGCCGCATGACCGTGCAGAAGCCCCTGAAGAAGTCGGACACCCGTCGCGTGCGGGACGAGACCGACGAGCGCCCTGTCGAGCGCCCCGAGGTCCGAAAGGACATCGCCCGCACGTGGTGGCCGGACGGCTGAGCCGGGTCAGTCGAGCCGCTTGCGGTAGTGGATGCGGTCGTAGGGCCCGTCCGTGCGCCGCTCGACGACCTCGTACCCGAACCTCGGGTAGATCTCCTGGTTCTCCCACATCAGCGCGTTGGTGTAGAGCCTGACCTCGGGCAGCCCGAGGTCACGCGCGCGTGCGTCCACGAACTCCAGCAGCCGCCGCCCCACCCCCCGTGCCGTGCGCGTCGGGGTGGACGGCGATGCTGTCGAGGAACAGGTGATCGTCGCGCTCCTCGATGACCACCAGCCCGATCACGGGCTCGCCGGTCACGAACACCCGCCCGGCGGCCACATTCGCCATGTGGTCCGCCTCCATGGGCTGCGGCACCACACCGATGCGCGCGATGTAGTGGTGGTACGCCATGTCGGTCACGGCCTTCACGACCGGCACGTCGGCGAGGACGGCCACCCGTATCCCGTCGTGCGCGCTGCCCTCCGTCATGGGGCGGTGTAGGTACGGAGCACGAGCATCCGGACACCCTCCGCACTCACCCACGGCCCGTGCTCCATCCCCGGATGGCGATACGCGTACATGCCCGCCGTGAAGGTCTCCCCGAGGCTCAGGTCGGTGAAGGCGCCGTCGAGGATGTACACCTCCTCGAAGAAGTCGTGCCGGACGACGCCCTGCGCGCTGGTGTCCGTCCCCGGCTCGTACCGCTGGAGCACGGTGGCGTCCCCGGACACCGGATCCACGGCCAACTCCTGCTCCCACACCCCGTCGACCGCCCCGGCCGGTTGCCGCCAGGGTGCCTCGGGACGATGGAACTCGGACTGCGGTCTGCTCATGCGCGCCACCTCTCCACCCGCACGAGACTAGCCCTCCCTGAGCCGTCGGTTAGCCCTGCCTTAACGCCACCATAAGGATCTCCCTCCCCCGTCTCCAGCAGGCGATTCCGCGGTTTCCAGGGGCTAGCTTCTGATCACCCCACGGGATCCGTCCCCCGCGCCGAGAACCGTCCGAGGAGTTGGAGTTCCGCCATGCCCGCACGCCGCAAGGCCGCCGCTGTCGCCGTCCTCGGTATGACTCCCCTCGCACTGACCGCGCTCGCCGCGGCGCCCGCGGCGGCGCACGGTTCGATGGGGGACCCGGTCAGCCGGGTCGCGCAGTGCTACGCGGAGGGCCCGGAGAACCCGAAGTCGGCCGCGTGCAAGGCGGCGGTCGCGGCCGGTGGCACGCAGGCGCTCTACGACTGGAACGGCATCCGGATCGGCGACGCGAACGGACAGCACCAGACGCTGATCCCGGACGGCAAGCTGTGCAGCGCGAACAGCGAGGAGTTCAAGGGCCTCGACCTGGCCCGCGCGGACTGGCCGGCGACGAGCGTGAGCAGCGGCTCGTACACCTTCAAGTACCGCGTGACCGCCCCGCACAAGGGCACCTTCAAGGTGTACATCACCAAGTCCGGCTACGACCCCTCGCAGCCGCTCGCCTGGGCCGATCTGGACCTGGAGCACCCGGTCGCGACCTCCACCGACCCGGTCGCGTCGGGCGGCTTCTACACCTTCTCCGGCAACCTCCCGGCGCGCTCCGGCAAGCAGCTCCTGTACGCGATCTGGCAGCGCTCGGACAGCCCGGAGGCGTTCTACTCCTGCTCGGACGTCAGCTTCGGCGGGAGCGGAAACGGGAGTGGCACGGGGGCCAACGGCGGTGGTGCGGCGGGCAGTTCGACGCCGACGCCCACTCCCACCCCGATCGCTCCCACGACTCCCCCGCCCACCGCGTCCGCCCCTTCCGACGAGCAGATCGCCGCCGGTGCCGACAAGTCGACTGTCGAGCACAACGGCCACGGAGACGCGGACGCGAGCACCTCGGCGGAGCCGGCAGCCGCCACGACCCAGGCCAACGAGCCGCAAACCACGGGCAGTTCACAGGACCTCGCCGAGACCGGCAGCAACGACAGCTCGCCGTATCTCGCCATGGGTGGCGCGGCCGCCCTGGCGCTCGGCGCCGCGGCCCTGTTCGCCTCGGTCCGCCGCCGCGCGACCAACGGCGGCGGACGGCACGGCCGTTAGGCGGCCGTACAGGGGGCGGGGCCTGTCCGGCGGCTCAGGTCGGACAGGCCCCGCTGTGCCATCAGCTCAGTGCCGACAGGCAGTTGGTGGTGGTGGCGTGCGCGGGGTCGAGGGCGTTGGCGACCTCGTGGAAGGCGATCCGGTCGGTCAGCCCGAGGAGGGCGTGCTCGGAGAGATCGACTGAACACAGGTTCTGGATCAGCACGTTGTGCACGTCGGATCCGCTGAGGAACTGGCTGCTGTACGGCGTGACCACCTCGTCGTACTTGGTGGCGATGACCGTGTAGTGGACGCCGGGGACGGTGTCACCGCCCGCGTTCAGCTTGGCGAGGAAGGCCGAGCCGGCGATCTGGTCGGCGAGGGCGGGGGCGGTCGCGGCGATCACGTCCTCGGCACCGGGGAAGTACGGCAGGAGTTTGGTGAGGCCGTCCAGGGTGGTGCCGTGGTTGTCGGGCGCGATGCCGACGAAGGTGTCCACCTTGGCGGCTCCGCCGAGGAACTTGAGGTAGTAGCGGGGCATCATGCCGCCCTGCGAGTGACCGACGAGGTCGACCTTGGTCGCGCCGGTCGCGGCGAGCACCTTGTCGACGTAGGCCTGGAGCTGGACCGCCGACTGGTCGATGGGGCCGAGGCCGTATACGAGGGGGACACCGGGGAGTTGGCCGTAGTCGAGGGAGAAGACGCAGTAGCCGCGGGCCTCCAGGTACGGCGCGAGGGCCAGCCAGTTGTCGGTGCCGTTGGCGAAGGTGCCGTGGACGAGGACGACAGGGTCGGGATGGGCGGCGGAGGGGTCACAGCTGTAGTCGTTCCAACCGGTGCTGGACGCGGTCGACGCCTGGGCGGTGGCGGCGGGGACGGCGACCACCGCGGCGGTCAGGAGCAGTGCGGTCAGGGGTCTGAGCACTCGTTTCCAGGGCAGCATCGTGTGATCTCCTTGCGGCTCAAGGGAGTTGCGACGGCCTTACGCCCTGTGATCCGGATCACAAGAATGCTGTTCACTCGTCAAGTTACGAGCGAGTAGGTGAAGTGTGAAGTTACGCGTCAGTAAAAACTTCCAGTGGTAACCGGTCACCAGGTGGGCCTGAGGGGACCGTAGGGCGCAATACGCCGCAAACGGTCACACAACACGCGCACTTCACCCTCACCCAACAGTTCGACCCAGGGCTGCACGGCATCGGCAGCGGCCTCCTCCGCGGCTCGCGTACAGGCCCACCCCGACTCCGTGAGCACGACCAACCGGGCGCGCGCGTCAGCGGGGTGCGGGCGCCGCTCGACGTAGCCCTTGCGCACGAGTTCATCGACGAGCTGGCTGGCGGCCTGCTTGGTGACTCCGAGGTGGGCGGCGAGGTCGGTGGCCGTCGCACCGTCCGGGGCGAGGCGCGCGAAAGCGAAGCCGTGCGCGGGCCGCACCCCCTCGAAACCGCGGGCGACAACCCCGTCGTTGATACGGCTCGTCAGGTCACCCGCGGCGGCGAGCAGGGCGGCGGTCAGGGCGATGGCCTCGGAGTTCTCCACGACGGCATTGAAACACCCTTGACGAACCGGTCAAGCTGCTTGACCATGATGGATATATGGTCAAGCAGCTTGACTATTCATTTCTGGAGGCAGTCGTGCCCGTCGTCCATCCGTCCGACGCCGTCGTCCACGAGATCCACGGCGCCCGCTTCGTCTCGTACGCCCATCCCCGCACCGGCAGCAAGCAGTTGTGCGCGTGGCGCGGCGAGATCCCCGCCGGTACCAAGGCTCCCCTGCACACCGTCAACCATGAGGAGATCCTGCACATCCTCGAAGGCGAGCTGGTGATCACGCTCGACGGTCGTACCGAGCGGGTCGGTGCGGGTGACACGCTGATCATCAACCCCGGCGCGACCTTCGGCGCCGAGAACCCCACCGACCGGACCGTGGTCACCTGGGTCACCACGACCATCGGCCTGGAGGCCGAGCTGGCCGACGGCACGCGTGTCGTCGCGCCGTGGGCCAACTGACGTACGGCCAAGGGGAGTTCGGTCACATGTGGACGATCGGGCCGCTCGGTTCACCGTTCGCGGGACGGCCCCTGTGGAACATGAGCGCGGCGATCACCGCACCGGCGGCGAAGAGACCGGCCGACCACCAGTACGCGGTCGAGTAGCTGTGCAGCTGGGCCTGGGCCAGGTTGGCCCGGGTGGGGGTCCTGCCGACGAGGTAGGCGGTCGCGGCGCTCGCGGCGAGGGTGTTGAACAGGGCGGTGCCGATGGCGCCGCCGACCTGCTGCATCGTGTTGACCGCCGCGGAGGCGACACCCGCGTCGTCGGCCCTGACCCCGTGGATGGACAGACTCATCGCGGGCGGCAGCGACAGGCCGATACCGGAACCGATCAGGAGCAGTCCGGGCAGCACCCCGGAGGCGTAACCGCTGTTCAGGTCGAGCCCCGTCAGCAGGGCCAGGCCCGCGGCCGACGTCAACAGGCCCAGGGGGACAAGGACTTTGGGCCCGACCTTCGGCAGCAGCACGCTGATCGACAGCTGGGCGACGACCATCAGACTGCCCATCATCGGCAGGAACGCGAGACCCGTCCTGACGGGAGTGAAGCCGCGCGAGGCCTGGAGGTAGTAGGTCAGGAAGAGGGAGACACCGAAGAGTCCGGCGCTGGCGATGGCCATCACGAGGAAGGACGCGCCCCGGGTGCGGTCGGCCAGGACCCGCAGCGGCAGCAGCGGATGCGGGGCCCGGGTCTGCCACCAGGCGAAGACGGTCAGCAGTACCGCGGCGGCGATCAGGGTCCCCCAGGTCATCGGCGAGGACCAGTCGTACGTCTCGGCGTTCGCGAAGCCGTAGACCAGGCCGAAGAGACCGGCCGAGCCGAGGACGGTGCCGGGAAGGTCGAGCCTGGGCCGTACGGCCGGGGCGCCCTTGCGCATCAGGGCGAGCCCGCCGGCGAACGCGACGACAGCGAAGACCAGGTTGACGTAGAGGGTCCAGCGCCAGCTCAGGTGCTCGGTGAGCAGTCCGCCCAGCAGTAGTCCGAAAGCGCCGCCCGCGCCGCCGATGGCACCGAAGACGCCGAAGGCGCGGGCCCTGTCCTTGTCCGTGGTGAAGGTGACATTGAGGACGGCGAGGGCGGCCGGGGCGAGCAGCGCGCCGAAGAGCCCCTGGAGGACCCGCCCGGTCACCAGCACCTCGAAGCTCGGCGCCGCGCCGGCCAGCGCCGAGGAGCCGGCGAAGCCCGCGATACCGACCAGGAAGGCGATCTTCCGGCCGAAGAGGTCGGCAAGCCTGCCGCCGAGAAGCAGCAGACTGCCGAAGGCCAGGGCGTACGCCGTGACGATCCACTGCCGGTTTCCGTCACTGAAACCCAGGTCGCGCTGGGCGGACGGCATGGCGATGTTCACGATCGTGACATCCAGCACCACCATCAGCTGGGCGATCGCGATCACGATCAGTACCCACCAGCGGCGACGGTCCGGTGCGTCTGCGTGTGCAGCCTCGTGGGAGACCTGGGGCGGGGGCGCTGCCACTTCCTCGGTCAGGGGCTTGGGCGATTTGGACATGGAAGTCTCCGGGGGCGAAGAAAAAATGCGAAACGAAGCCGTTTCGGTACGCCGGCCAGTGTAAGCATGTTGTGGCAGTTACTGCCACTAGTCTCAATCTGCCGCTAGGCAGCCAGTGCCACGAGTGGTCACGCCTCACCCGGCCCCGCCGGGATGGGGACATCGCCGGTACGCAGAAGTTCGAGAGCCTGCTCGATGGCCAGCCCCAAGGCGGAGGGCTCTTCGCTGCGCGCCCATTCCGCGACCGCGATCTCGACGACGGCCGCGATGTTCGCGGCGGCCAGAGCCGCGACCATTTCAGTGGTACGACCCCCGGTGCGCCGGCGGATCTCCTCCGCGAGGCTCTCGCGCCACAGCCAGTTCACACCGCGCAACTCCGCATGCAGGGAACGGGTTTGGCCGATGACCTGGTAGACGACCCTGCGGCGTTCCGAGTCGCCCTCGATGGTGCGCCGGACACTGTCGACCACCTGGTACAGGGCCTGCGGCAGCGGTGTCTCCTCGGGCAGACCGCGCAGTTCTTCGAGTGCGGTGTGCAGGGTGTCCTCGGTGAAGCCGACGACGAGCGCTTCCTTGGTCGGGTAGTAGCGGTACACCGTCCGGGGACCGACCTCCGCCGCGGCGGCGATCTGATCGACCGTCGTGGCGTCGAACCCCTGCTCACTGAAGAGCGCGATGGCCGTGTCCGCGATCAGCTGACGGGTCCGCTCCATCTTGATCTCCCGAAGTCCCACTCCACACCCTCCGCACACCGGCCCACTGTCCTTGTCGGCGCACATTTTGCCACGTGGCGGACACCGCCACATGGCAGTAGGAGTCAGTACAGTCGGGGCGAGACCCCGACGTCCGGGACCCCGACGTCCCCAACGCCCCAATTACAAGAGAAAGCAGAAAACCATGGCATTCAGTCGTCGTCAGTTCTCCGCACTCGGCGCGGGAGTCGCAGCGGCCACACTTTCCGGGGCCCCGGCAGCCAGGGCGGCAACCCGTGGCCCCCGGCCCGCGGTGCGCAATGTCGTCCTCGTGCACGGCGCCTACGCGGACGGCTCCTCCTGGGCGAAGGTCATCCCGCTGCTGCAGGCGGCGGGCATGAACGTCACCGCCGTACAGAATCCGCTGACGTCTCTCGCCGACGACGTCGCCGCCACGAATTTCGCACTGGCCCGGCAGGACGGCCCCACGGTCCTGGTCGCGCACTCCTACGGCGGCACCGTCATCTCCGAGACCGGGCTCGCACCGAACGTCACCGGGCTCGTCTACGTCGCCGCCCGCGCCCCCGAGGCCGGCGAGGACTACGCCGCGCTCGCCGCCAAGTTCCCCACCTCGCCGGTCACTTCCGGGATCGTCACCTCGGGCGGGTTCAAGTGGATCGGCCAGTCGGCGTTCCTCGAGGACTTCGCCAACGGCGTGCCCAAGAAGGAGGCCCTCGTGCTCTACGCGGCCCAGGGTCTGCTCTCGACCGCGCCGCCCACCACCAGCGTCGCCGCCTGGCACCAAAAGCCGTCCTGGTACGCGGTCTCGAAGAACGACCGCACCATCGACCCCGACCTCGAACGCTTCATGGCCCGGCGCATGAACGCCACGACCATCGAGGTCGACTCCGGCCACCTGTCGCTCGTGACGCACCCGGAAGTGATCACCAGGCTCATCCTGCGAGCCGCGGCGCGCGGCTGACACCCTGCATCTCAGCGCTCCAACACCCCCCGTCGGTACGACGTTTCCGTTCCGTAAGGTTTTCGACCGCCCCAGCCGCGCCGAACGGGACGAAGCTGAGCGGTGAACGCGGGCGGGCACCGCCGCGGACGTACCGGTGCGGAGAATGGAGTGACCATGTTGGTCCGTGGTATCGGCGGGATCATCCTCGTCGTGCTCGGCGCGGTCTGGATCGCGCAGGGCTCCGGAGCGATGAACGGCTCGGCCATGTCCGGCCACGGCCAGTACGCGGCACTGGGCGTGGTGGTCGCGCTGATCGGGCTCTTCCTGGTGGTGTGGGCCTGGCGGATGCGGAACCACGACCGCGGCCAACACCCCTGAGCGTGTTGGCGGTTCGGGCCGACAGCGGTCAGTCGGCCAGGGCGGCCGGGCGTACGGCCTCCTGCCCGAAGCGCCGACGGGCACGGTCCGCGGCGGCCTCGACCGCGCGGGCGCGAGCGTCCGTGGGGTCCATGGAGAGCTGGCGGTAGGCACTGCCGGCCGGCCGCAGGTCGTCGGCGCGGAGCACGAAGGCGCGGACGCGGGCGCGTTGCAGTCCGAGGGAGGTCAACAGGCCCAGGGCGGTGGCGGCGAGGGCGGGCGAGTGGTCGGTGGGTTCCGGCAGGGTGCGGGTGCGGGTGCTGGAAGTGCGGTCGGCGTAGCGGACTGTGAGGGTGAGCCGCACCGCGAACTGCCTTTCTCCGCGCAGGCGTTGGCCGATCCGGTCGGCAAGTCCCAGGACGGCTCGGTGGTGTTGGGCCGGGTCCAGGCAGTCCCGGCTCAGGGCCAGGTCGGCGACCAGATGCGCCGCCGGTTCCGCGGGGACGATCGGGCGGGGGTCGTGGCCGCGGGCGCGCTCGGTCAACAGCCGTGCCTGGCCCGCACCGAGGAGCCGTTGCAGGGTCGCCGGAGGCAGGTCGGTGAGCTGCCCGATGGTGTGCAGCCCGTATCGGTGCAGCGTGTCCGCCGTGGCGCGGCCGATCCCTGGCAGTGCGGTGACCGGCCGGGGGTACAACCAGTCGGCCGCCTCCCCCGTGGGCACCGAGGTGGTGTCCCCCGGGGCGGACGCGTCGGCCGCCATCGCCGCCAGCATGCGGTTGCCCGCGAGCCCGGCGCTGCTGTCGATGCCGTAGTGGGCCTTCAGCCTCATCTTCACCGTCTGGACCGCGTCGTAGGCGGACATGTCGAAGTACCGGAGTGCCGAAGTCAGGTCCACCTGAAGGGCGTTGGGCGGGACGGCCTGGACGTGAGGCGTAAACCCGGACACCAGTTCGATTATGTCGTCGTACTGAGCCTCGCTCAGCGCAGCATGCAGATGGAGATGGGCGATGTGCCGTTGACGCGTGATCATCCCGCACTCCCCGGGCTGCGGTGACCGAACTTCTTCAGGTCGGCGGAACGGGTGCCGGCGGGCTGAAGGTCGGCGTACGGATGCAGGCGGGCGCCGGTGGTGCCGTTGGTCAGGGTGCGCTGCGGCTGGGCGGGGGTGGGGTGCGGGCGGTCGGCGCCGAGGAGGGCGAGGGCGGCCTCGGGGCCGTTGTCACGGCGGGCGCCCGCGATCTCATCGAGGTCCCAGGCCATGGAACCGACGACGGTACGACGGGTGCCGCGCACCTGGACCGTGCCGCGCACCAGCAGCAGCCCGCTGTGGAAGACGGTGTACGCGCAGGCCGGGTGGGAGTCCTCGAAGAAGGCGAGGTCGACCAGGCCCGAGCCGTCCTCCAGGGTGACGAAGATGACCCGCTTGCCGCTCGCGATCGGCGGGGTCTGCGTCGAGGCCCGCACTCCGGCGACCAACACCTGCTGCCCCGCGCGCAGTTCGGCCAGATGCGCCGCGTCGGTCGCGCCGATCTCGCGCAGCAGCCGGTGGTGATGCTCCATCAGATGCCTGGAGACGTCGATGCCGAGCGTGCCCAACTCGGCGCTCAGCGCCTCGCGCCCGGTCATCTCCGGCAACCCGCTCGGCTCCGCTCCCCCAACAGCACCCGTGTCCATGGGGAGTTGGCCCGCCCCCGCGGTCCGGTTGCGGGACTGCCGGTGCAACTCGGCGATCTGGAGCAGCAGATCACGGCGCGTGAGGCGGCCGTCGTGCAGGCAGGTCAACGCGCCGATCTCGGCGAGCCGTTCGGCGACCGGTCTGCTGGGACGGGCCCGCTGCCAGAAGTCCGACAGCGATCCGTACGGCTGCCCCTCCTCGATCCGCGCGCACTCCTCCTCGCTGATGCCACGCACCCCGGACAGCGCGAGCCGCACACCCCACTCCTCCTGCTCGGTCATCTCCACGGTGTGCTTCACCCTGGAGCGGTTGATGTCGACGGGCAGGACCTGCACACCGCGACGGCGGGCGTCGGAGACCAGGACGCGCTTGGGCCACATCCCGGGGTCGTGTTCGAGCAACCCCGCCAGCAGGAACGCCGGGTGACGTGCCTTCAACCAGGCGCTCTGCAGGGCCGGTACGGCGAAGGCGACCGCGTGGGCGCGGCAGAAGCCGTAGGCCCCGAAGGCTTCGACGGTCTTCCAGACCTCGTCCCGGACGGCCGCGCTGTAGCCACGTTCGCGTGTCAGTTTGTGGAACCAGTCCTTGATCCGGGGCAGTTGGTCCTTGTCGCCGAGTGCTCGTCGGGTGATCTCGGCGAAGGCGCGGCTGCAGCCGGTCATCACGTGCAGCGTGTCGATGATCTGCTCGTGCCAGATGGTCACGCCGTAGGTGTCGGCGAGCACGGGTTCGAGGTCCCGGTGCGCGTACACCGGCGTACCGCCATGACGTGCGGCGATGTACCGCTCGGGCATACCGCCGGCGACCGGGCCGGGGCGGAAGAGACTGATGTCGGCGATGACGTCCTGCACGTCACGGGGCTGGAGTCTCGACAAAAGGTCTTGTTGACCAGGCGACTCCAGCTGGAACAGGCCCAGCGTCTGGCTCTCCTGGATGAGCTTGAACGCGAACACGTCGTCGAGCGGCACCTGTTGGGGATCGTCCAGGTCGATGCGGTGGCCGGTGGCGCGTTCGATCTCGGTGACGGCGTGGGCCATCGCGGACTGCATCCGCACGCCCAGGACGTCGAGTTTGATGTTGCCCAGCGCCTCGATCTCCTCCTTCGCGGCCATCGCCATCGGGTAGTCGCCCTGCGGGGTGGGCTGCACCGGCAGCCGGTCCAGGAGGGTGGCGTCGCTGATGACCACTCCGCAGGGGTGCATGGCCATGCCGTGGACCAGGGAGTCGAGGCCTTCGGCGAGCTCCCACAGCGGCCCGTATCGGCCCATCTCGCCTGCCAGTTGCCGTAGTTCGGGCAGTTCGGCGAGCGCGCTCGTGATGTCGGAGGCGCGCAGGTGCGGGAAGCTCTTGGCGATCCGGTCGACGTCCGCGGGTGCGATGCCGAGCGCGAGGCCGGTGTCGCGCAGCGCCCTGCGCGCGCGGTAGGTCTCGGGCATCGCGGTGACCGCGACCCGCTCCTTGCCGAAGCGTTCGAAGATCGTGTCGTAGCACTCCAGGCGGCGGGCGGACTCCACGTCGATGTCGATGTCGGGGAGTGACTCCCGGCGTGTGCTCAGGAAGCGTTCGAACAGCAGGCTGTGGTCGAGCGGGTTGGCGGTGGCGATGTCCAGCGCGTGGCAGACCAGCGAGCCGGCGCCGGAGCCGCGGGCGGCGACCCTGATGCCCTTGGCCCGGATGTCGGCGACGACCTGGCCGACGGCGAGGAAGTACGCGTCGTAGTTCCAGTGGGAGATGACGGCGAGTTCCTCGTCCAGCCGGTCGCGTGCCGCCCGGTCGTGGTCGAGGCCGCGTCGGGCCAGGCCCTCCTCGGATCTCAGGCGCAGCAGTCCGGCCGCGCCGCCCGTCTCCGGTCCGGCGCCGAACAGCGACGGTTCCGGGAAGTGCCGCCTGCCGAGGCCGAGGTCCACGGGGTCTACGACGCACGCCTCCGCCGTGTTCGCGGTGTCCGCCATCAACCGACGGGCCCGCCGTACGTCCGCTCCGGCGCACTCGGCGATCATCCGTGCCACGACCGTCATCTCCTTCTCGTCCTTGAGCCAGCGCTGTCCGCTGTCCAGTCGGCGCCGGTCGATGGGGCGCAGCAGCCTCGCCGCGTCCAGGACGTCGGCGAGGCGGTGCTGGTCGGGGTCGGCGTAGCGGACGGCGTTGGAGAGCACGGCGGTGGTGCGGGTGCGGTCGGCCAGGGCCAGGGTGCGGGCGGCCAGGCGGAGGGAGCCCGGGCCCGTGCCGAAACGTTTCTGCGCAACGATCTCCAACCGGACTCCCCTCCCGAAGACCTCCCGCCAGGGCGCCAGCAGCTTCGTCGCGACGTCCTCCCGGCCCACCGACAGCGCCCGTACCGGCTCCGAGAGCGGCCCGAGCAGGACGGCCAGTCCGGGGCCGCCGTACGCGCGCAGCGCCTCCCACGGCACCACCGGCGCCGTACCGGACAGGGCACCCTCGTGGGCCGCCGACGTGATGCGGCACAGTCGCGCCCAGCCCTCCCGGTCCTGGGCGAGCAGCACGAACCGCAGCGGTGGCTCGACCACGTGTGCGCCACCGCGTGCGGGGGTGCGCGGGCGCTGTGCGGGCGGCGGGGGTGCCAGGGCCTCCACCGCCAGGTCGATGCCGAAGACCGGCCGGACCCCTTCCTTCGCGCAGGCCTGCGCGAACCGGACGGCCCCGGTGACCGTGTCCCGGTCGGTGAGCGCGAGGGCCGCGATTCCATGCTCGGCCGCCCGCCGGACGAGCTGCTCGGGGTGGGAGGCGCCGTAGCGGGCGGAGTAACCGGACGCGACGTGCAGATGGGCGAAGCCCGCCATGCCGCACCTCCATCACTCCACCCCTTTTCGGCCATCCGTCCGATATGTTCATCGCACGCCCGTTCGATTACCCTAACCCCATCAGCCCCGGTCAGCGACCCACATACGAACACACGCACGATTCTCTGGAGGGGTGAGCGGTGTCCGAAGCAGGCGCCACTCCGTCAGCTCCCCGGCCGGGCGGAGCAGTTGGAGAAAAAGCATCCCCGAACACACGTACGACATCCGTTCGGCCCCTTTCCGCCTGCGCGGGCACCCGGCCACCGAGACCGTGGGGACATGACAGAGACCCCCGGTGCCGGTACGTCCCGTACGTCCTTCCTCGGGGAGGTGAAGGACGCGGTCAGCCTGCGGGCCACCCTGCTCGTCATCGGTGTGGTCGCCCTTCAGCTGCTCTTCATCGCCTCCTACGTAGGCGCGCTCCACAATCCGAAGCCCAGGGATGTGGCTTTCGGGGTCGTCGCTCCCCAGGTCACGGCCGAGCAGACGGTGACCCGGCTGAAGCAGTTGCCCGGCTCGCCGCTGGACCCGCGCGCGGTGTCCGACGCGGCGACCGCGCGGAAGCAGATCCTGAACCGGGACATCGACGGCGCTCTCGTCCTCGACCCGCGCGGCACCACGGACACGCTCCTGGTCGCCACCGGCGGCGGCACGGTCCTCGCCACCACCCTGGAGACGATCACCGCCACCCTGGAGAAGGCCGAGCAGCGCACGGTCAGGGTGGTGGACGTGGCCCCGGCCTCCGCCCAGGACTTCGACGGGCTGTCGTCGTTCTACCTGGTCGTGGGCTGGTGTGTCGGCGGCTATCTGTGTGCCTCGATCCTGGCGATCAGCACCGGCGCCCGGCCGGCCAACCCGCGCCGCGCGGTGATCCGGCTGGTCACCATGGCGCTGGTCGCGATCGTCGGCGGTCTCGGCGGCGCGGTGATCGTCGGGCCGATCCTGGGGGCGCTGCCGGGGAGTGTGATGGCCTTCTGGGGGCTCGGTGCGCTGATCACGTTCGCCGTGGGGGCGGCGACCCTCGGGCTGCAGGGTGTCTTCGGGGTCGTGGGCATCGGTCTGGCGATCCTGCTGGTGGTGATCGCGGGCAACCCGAGCGCGGGTGGCGCCTTCCCGCTGCCGCTGCTGCCGCCGTTCTGGAACGCGATCGGGCCCGCGCTGCCGCCGGGCGCCGGCACCTGGGTGGCGCGCTCGATCGCCTACTTCAAGGGCAACGCCGTAACCGGCCCGCTGCTGGTCCTGTCCGCGTGGGCGCTCGCCGGGATCGTGATCACCCTGCTGGCGGCGACACTGCGGCACAAGCACGAGCGGCTGCTGGGCCGACCGGCATTGTCAGACCCGTCTGCAACCCTGGACGAATGATCAGCACACTCGCCGTCGAGAACTACCGCTCCCTGCGCCGCCTGATCGTCCCGCTGACCGGACTGAACGTGATCACGGGGGCGAACGGCACGGGCAAGTCGAGCCTGTACCGCGCGCTGCGCCTGCTCGCCGAGTCCGCGCGCGGCGGCGCCGTCGCCGCGCTCGCGCAGGAGGGCGGGCTGCCGTCGGTGCTGTGGGCGGGCCCGGAGAAGGTCGGCCGCGCGGTGCGCGAGGGCCGACATCCCGTGCAGGGCACGGTCCGCTCGGGCCCGGTCAGTCTGCAACTGGGCTTCGCGGGCGACGAGTTCGGGTACGCCGTCGACTTCGGGCATCCGAGCCCCACCTCCGGTGCGGGCAGCGCCCACTCCATGTTCAACCTCGACCCGGAGATCAAACGCGAGTCCATCTGGAGCGGGCCCGTGCTGCGCCCGGCCTCGGTCCTCTCCGACCGCGCGGGAGCCGCCGTCAAACTGCGCGGCGCGGGCGGCGGTTGGTCCCGCGCCCACGGCACCCTGCGCCCGTACGACAGCATGCTCGGCGAGCTGGCCGACCCACAGCACGCACCCGATGTGCTCGCGGTCCGGGAGTTCATCAGGTCCTGGCGGTTCTACGACCATGTCCGCACCGACGCGCACGCGCCGGCCCGGACCGACCGGATCGGCACACGGACGCCCGTGCTCAGCGGTGACGGTTCCGATCTGGCCGCCGCCCTGCAGACGATCCGTGAGGTCGGTGACGGCGAGGCGCTGGACGCGGCCGTGGACGCGGCCTTCCCCGGCAGTCAGGTCCACATCGCCGATCTCGGCGGACGTTTCCGACTCGCCCTGCGCCAGCACGGGTTGCTGCGCCCACTCACCGCCGCCGAGTTGTCGGACGGCACCCTGCGCTATCTCCTGTGGGCGGCGGCGCTGTTGACGCCCCGGCCGCCGTCGCTGCTCGTGCTGAACGAACCGGAGACGAGTCTCCACCCGGACCTGATCCCGCCGCTCGCCGATCTGATCCTCACTGCCGGCAAGGACACCCAGATCATCGTGGTCACCCACGCCAGACCGCTCGCGGACGCTCTCCAGAAGGGCGCGATACGTCACCGTCTCGACGTCAACTCCATAGAGCTGGTGAAGGAGTTCGGGCAGACGACGGTGGCGGGTCGCGAGGGCCCGCTCGACGAACCGCTGTGGTACTGGCCCACGCGCTGAGCCGACCGTACGGACACGGAAGTCCCGCCCCCTCGCGCGCGGGGACGGGACTTCACAGCGCCGTACGGGCAGGTCAGCCGATCTGCGCGCCGAACGTCGACAGCGCCTCGGTGACCGGCTGGAAGAAGGTCTCGCCGCCCGAGGTGCAGTCGCCGCTGCCGCCGGAGGTGAGGCCGATCGCCGCATCGCCGTCGAACAGCGAGCCGCCGCTGTCACCGGGCTCGGCGCAGACGTCGGTCTGGATGAGGCCGTTGACGATGTCGCCGTTGCCGTAGTTCACGGTGGCGTCCAGGCCGGTGACCGTGCCGGTGTGCACCTGGGTGGTCGAGCCGCTGCGGGTCACCTTCTCGCCGACGGTGGCGTCGGCGGCGTGGGTGATGGGCTGCGAGGAGCCGTCGTAGAGGTCGACCGCGCTCGGGTGGGCGACGTCCGAGGTGTACTTGACCAGGCCGAAGTCGTTGCCCGGGAAGCTGGACTGCTCGTTGGTGCCGATCTCGCTGCCACTGGAGTCGGACCAGGTGGAGATGGCCTCGGTGCAGTGCCCGGCGGTGATGAAGTAGGGCGCGCCGCCCTTGACCACGTTGAAGCCGAGCGAACAGCGCCCGCCCGAGCCGGAGATGGCGTCGCCGCCCGCGATGAGGGGTTTGAACTCCCCCTGGGTGCGCCGGAGTTCGGCTGTGCCGCCGAGTCCGTCGACGACCTTGGTGAGCTTGGTCCACTCGGCGCCGGAGACCGTGCGGTCGGCGGTGACGACGACCTTGTTGGTGGTGGGGTCGGTCGCCCACGAGGTGCCGGGGATCGTGGCGTCCTGCTCGAGGGTCGTACGGGCGCTCGTCAGTTCGGCGAGGGAGTTCTCGACGATTCTCGCCCGGGCGCCGGCCGCCTCGACGGTGTCGGCGGCGGCCTTGTCGAGCACGTTGACCACGAGGCTCTTGGTCTTCGCGTCGTAGAACGTGCCGGCCGCGTCGGTGCCGAGGTCCTTGCCGAGCGTCGAGGCGAGCTTTCCGGCCGCCAGGGCCGAGAGGGTGTGGGGTGCGGCCGCCGTCGTGGTCTCGCTGGCGTTCGCACTCTGCAAGGTGACTCCGGCGACGACCAGTGCGGCTGTGCCGGCACCCGCCACGGCCAGCCGTCGCCGGGGTATGCGTCGGTGCTTCAACTCGTGTCCTCCTGTGGGGGGTCGGCCCGGCGGGTTATGGGCACTCGACAGGCCGAAAGGTAGGTTGACGAGCGCCTACTCTTCCGAATCGCACAGGGGGCGCACAAGGTCGACTTCAGGTCGTGCGGGGAACGCGGTCACACGCCCCCTCGTTTTGAATGTTCACGGTCATCCCAGGCCGTTCGCACTGCAAACACTGCGTGCGAGTGACCCTCAGCAGTCGGTGAGGTCTAGCCCTGTCCTGAAACCGACCCCTCGGATTCCGGATCCGAGTGGGGCCCGGCGGGCGGAAGTTGCTCCTGCACCGGTTGCGCCGCCACAGGGGCAACGGGTGCCACGGGCGCGGCCGGAGCCGCTCGCTCCAGGAAGCGCAGCAACTCGACCGGGAAGGGGAGCACGAGCGTCGAGTTCTTCTCGGCCGCGACCGCCACCACCGTTTGCAGCAGGCGCAGTTGGAGAGCGGCGGGCTGCTCGGACATCTGCTCGGCGGCCTCGGCGAGTTTCTTCGAGGCCTGCAACTCGGCGTCCGCGTTGATGATGCGGGCCCGGCGTTCACGGTCGGCCTCTGCCTGGCGGGCCATCGACCGCTTCATCGTCTCCGGCAACGACACGTCCTTGATCTCGACCCGGTCGATCTGCACGCCCCAGCCGATGGACGGACTGTCGATCATCAACTCCAGGCCCTGGTTGAGCTTTTCGCGGTTGGAGAGCAGATCGTCCAGGTCGCTCTTGCCGATGATGGACCGGAGCGAGGTCTGCGCCATCTGCGAGACGGCGAACCGGTAGTCCTCGACCTGCACCAACGCGTCCGCCGCGTCGACGACCTTGAAGTAGACGACGGCGTCCACGCGCACGGTGACGTTGTCACGCGTGATGCCTTCCTGCGCGGGCACCGGCATCGTCACGATCTGCATGTTCACCTTGCGGAGCTTGTCCACGAACGGGACGACCATGGTGAACCCGGGTCCGCGCACGTCCGACCGGAGCTTGCCGAGCCGGAACACCACACCCCGTTCGTACTGTTTGACGACTCGCGCCGCCGCCATCGCGTACACCGCTCCGACGGACGCGAGTGTCACTCCCGCCGCCACCAGCTCCTCGACCATCACGGCCCCCCAGGGTCCGACGTGGGCGCATCAGGTGCCTGCATTCGATGCAACGACGGTAACTCCGTGGTCGGCACAAGAGCGAGCCCCCGCACGCCAGTTGCGTACGGGGGCTCGTCCACTACCGGCTGCAGTCCGGCGCGGAACAGCGGAACACCAGAAGCGCGGAGGTCAGCCGACGCTCACGCCGTAGTAGCTCAGCGCCTCGGTGACCGGCTGGAAGAAGGTCGTGCCGCCGGAGGTGCAGTCGCCGCTGCCGCCCGAGGTCAGACCGTAGGCCACGGTGCCGGCGTACAGGGGACCGCCGCTGTCTCCGCCCTCGGCGCAGACGGTGGTCTGGATCATCTGGTACACCACGTCGCCGCTGCCGTAGTTGACGGTGGCGTTCAGGGCGGTGACCCGGCCGCTGTGCGTGCCGGTGGTGGAGCCACGACGGTAGACGGTCGTGCCCACGCTCGGGGTGGCCGCGCTCGAGATGGTCTGGCTGCCGACCGCGCTCGGGTGCGCGATCGAGGTGTTGGTGTACCTGACCAGCGCGAAGTCATTGGTCGGGAAGCTGTAGCCCACGTTCGTGCCCAGCGTCGTGGTGTGCCCCGAGTTGGAGTACCACGTGGAGGCGACCTCACCGCAGTGGCCGGCGGTCAGGAAGTAGTACGTGCTCCCGCTGTGCACGTTGAAGCCGAGCGAGCAGCGGTAGGCGCCGCCGTAGATGGCGTCGCCGCCGGTGATCAGCTTCTTGAACTGACCGGCCGTGTGCTTGATGGTGAGCGCGCCGGCGGACGTGCCGGCCTGCTTCTTGATCTTCGCGATCTCGGCCTGGGAGACCGTGCTGTCGACGGTGACGACGACACGGTTCGTCTTGCTGTCGACCGCCCAGGCGGTGCCCGGGACATCGGCCTTGAGCACGGACGAGTTGACCGCGGAGAGCTGGGTCGCGCTGAACGTCTGTGCGCTACTTGCGCTCGCGGTGGGGACGGCGAACGCGGCAGCGGCGGCGAATCCGGTGGCCACGGCGATCAGCCTGGTCCGTCTCGCGATTCCGCTGCGGGGGGTGGTGCGCTTGATCCTCACGTTTCGTTCCCTCCTAGGGGAATTCGGGGGCCCGCGTGGGGTCGGGGCCCGTGAGGCGCAGTCAGGGTCGGGCGTCCGGTTTTCGAACACGCCGTGCCCCTGACAAGCGCTGTGGGGGAGTATTCGGCCGCGTGGCCAAGGGGCGCAAGGGCGCCTTTCGGCCGTGCAGCCTTCAACTTGCCCCGATCTACGCGAGTTGATCACCCCAACACAGAGGGTGGAAGCCCCGCCCACCTGGGATCGACGCCCCACCTACCGGAGGTTGAGGTTGCGCTCCCCCGCCTCGATCGCGACGCCCAGCGTATTCCCCGGCGGCGGGAAGGGGCAGATGAAATGGTCGGCGAACGCGCACGGCGGGAGCACCGCCCGGTTGAAGTCCACCGTCGTGCGCCCCTCGGCATCGGGCGCGCCCGGGTACAGGAAGCGGAACCGGTAACTGCCGTTCCCGCTCGTGGAGTCGGCGAACACCGCCCACAGCTTGCCGTCGTCCTGCACCGCCACCTGGAGCGTCAGTTCCAACCCGTCGAGCTGGAAGGCGAGTTCGCCGTCGAGCCCGAGCTCGCGCGCGACACCGTCCGCGGTACCGACGCGCACGACGCGCCACGCGTCGTACGGCGTGAAGCGTCCCGGAACCGAACGGCGCGGATCGTAGGGCGTGGCCTCGATGCCCCGGAACGCGCGCCGCGCCGCCGAGTCGGGGTCGTAGTCGCGCACGCCCCAGGCGCCCTCGCGGATCAGGACGACCAGCCGGCGCTCGCCGAGGCCGACGCGGGCCGCGCTCACCGGGCCGGTGTCCGCGCCGAGGCGGATCTCACCGGCGAAGGGTTCCCCGTCGACGGTCAGTCCGTCGGACGCCGACGCGGTGAGAACCACGGCGTCACCGTCGAGAACCCATACCCCGGGGATGTCCGGAAGTCGCCCGTCCGGACAGTCCTCCAGCCAGTGCGTGCCGATGAGGGCGAGGGGGCCGTAGGGAGCCGACACGGTCTCCGTGCGGTGCTCGTGCCAGTGCTTCCAGTCGTCGGCCGCGTCCGAGGTCATGCCGTCAGCTCCATCGTCGTGCGCTCAATCCTGTCGTCCGTGCGGTCACCCCTTCCCCGCCGGGTCGAGGAGCCCGAGATGTGAGCGCAGGGTGGTGCCCCGGTATTCCGTGCGGAAGACACCGCGTTCCTGGAGCAGCGGCACCACCCGGTCCACGAACTCGTCGAGGCCGCCCGGGGTGAGGTGCGGTACGAGGATGAAGCCGTCGGCGGCGTCCTGTCGTACGAACGTCTCGAGTTCGGTGGCGACCGCCTCCGGGGTGCCGATGAAGGACTGCCGGCCGCTCGCCTCGATCACCGTCTGCCGGATGGACAGCCCTTTCTGCCGCGACAGCGCCCGCCACTTTTCGGCCATCGCGACGGTGTCGCCGCGCCGGGTCCGCCCCTGGGTGAGCGACGCGTCCGGCACCGGGTCGAAGTCGGGGAACGGGCCGTCGGGGTCGTAGGAGGAGAGGTCCGTGCCCCAGATCTGCTCCACGGCGAGGATCGCGTTCTGCGGGGAGACCTGCTGGCGCCGGATCTCGGCGGCCTTCTCCTGTGCCTCGGCGGCGGTGTCGCCGAGGACGACGGTGACACCGGGCATGATCTTCAGGTCGTCCGCGCTACGGCCGTACTTCGCGAGGCGTCCCTTCACGTCGACGTAGAAGGCACGACCGTCCTCCAGCGTGCCGTGTCTCGTGAAGATGACGTCGGCCGCCTGTGCCGCGAACTCCCGGCCCTCCCCCGAGTCCCCGGCCTGGATGACGACCGGGTGCCCCTGCGGTGAGCGCGGGACGGTGAACTCGCCCGCGATGTCGAAGTGTTGGCCCCGGTGGGCGAAGGGACGGGACAGTCCGTCCGGGGTCCAGGAGTCCCACAACTCCCTTGCCACGGCTACGAATTCGGCTGCCCGGCTGTATCGGTCCGCACGGTCGAGGTATCCCCCGCGCCGGAAGTTCTCGCCGGTGAAGGCGTCGGACGAGGTCACCACGTTCCAGGCGGCCCGGCCGCCGCTGAGGTGGTCCAACGTGGCGAGTCTGCGCGCGAGTTCGTAGGGCTCGTTGAAGGTGGCGTTGACCGTGGCGGCCAGCCCGATCCGTTCGGTGACGGCGGCGAGCGCGTTGAGGACGGTGAGGGACTCCGGTCGTCCGACGACGTCCAAGTCGTGGATACGGCCCTTGTGTTCGCGCAGCCGCAGCCCCTCGGCGAGGAAGAAGAAGTCGAAGAGTCCGCGTTCGGCGGTGCGGGCGAGCTGCTCGAAGGAGGCGAAGGCGATCTGGGACCTCGACCGCGGATCGGCCCACACGGTGGTGCTGTTGACGCCCGGGAAGTGCGCCGCCAGATGGATCTCTTTACGCGAGTTGCGGGGCCGTACGGTCATGACGCTCCCCCTGTCACGGCGTACTGGTTGGCGGGCCGGGCCAGGCCCAGGTGCTCCCTGAGCGTGCTGCCCGGGTAGAACGTGCGGAACAGGCCCCGGTGTTGGAGCAGCGCCACCGTCCCGTTGACGAGCCGCTCCAGGTCACGGCGCGGCTCGACGGGCGTGAGGTGGAAACCGTCGACGGTACGGTCGCCGTGCCAGTCGGCGATCAGTTCGGCGAGGTCGACCGGGCCGCCCCGGTACAGCGGGCCGTGCGCGGTCTGCCGGGGGCCGCCCCCGCCGTGGCCCGGCTCGGCCGCGTGCTCGCCGTCGCCGAGGTCGACGACGAGACTCACCAGGACCCGCAGGGTGTCGGGATCGCGGCCGAACTTCTCGGCCAACGCCCGCAGTTCGGCCCGTACGGCCCCGGCCTGCGCGGAACTCGCCGCGCGGACGAGGGCCACATCGGCGTACCGGGCGGCCGTCCGCCGGGCCTGGCCCTCGGTGGCGTCGACCACGCGGACCGGGTGACCCTGTGGTGGTCTGGGCACGATCGAGGGGCCCTTGACGGAGAACTCGGAGCCCTCGAAGTCGACGTAGTGCAGTTTGTCGCGGTCGACGAAGCGGCCGGTGGCGGTGTCCCGAATCTCGGCGTCGTCCTCCCAGCTGTCCCACAACTGGGCGGCCACCTCGGCGACTTCACCGGCTTCCTGCCACAACGCGTCGGCGGGCGCGGCATGACGGCGGCCGAAGAGGCGGGCCTCGCCCTCGGTGGTCGACACGTCGAGCCGCCAGCCGGCCCGGCCCCGGCTGACCCAGTCGAGGGTCGCGACCGCGGCCTGCACATGGAAGGGCTCGGTGTGCGTGACGGTCACGGTGGGCACCAGGCCGATCCGACTGGTCACCGGGGCGACGCGGGACAGGACGGCGAGGGCGTCGGGTCCGGGGCGCGCGAAGGTGTCGTCGAGGGTCACGAAGTCGAGGCCGCCGCTCTCGGCGAGCCGCGCCAACTCGACGTAGGAGTCGGCGTCGTAGGCCGACCGCTGGTCGACGGCGGCGGCCAGATGCAGGCCCCGGCCGTGCGAGGAGGTCATGTGGGGAATCCCTTTCTGCGCACGTCACAGCACCTTGGACAGAAACGTCCGGGTGCGTTCGTGCCGGGGTCGGTCCAGTACGTCGGTCGGGGTGCCCTGCTCGACGATCCGCCCGTCGTCCATGAAGACGACGGTGTCGGCGACCTCACGGGCGAAGCCGATCTCATGGGTGACGACGATCATCGTGGTGCCCTGGTGGGCCAAGTCCTTGATGACGTCGAGGACTTCACCGACCAGCTCGGGGTCGAGCGCGGAGGTCGGTTCGTCGAAGAGCAGCAGTTTCGGCTCCAGGGCGAGCGCCCGGGCGATGGCGACCCGCTGCTGCTGACCGCCGGACAACTGCTGGGGATAGGCGTCGGCCTTGTCGGAGAGCCCCACCCGGTCGAGGAGTCGGCGCGCGCTCTCAACTGCCGCCTTGCGGGGGCGTTTCAGCGCGGAGACCGGTGCCTCGATGATGTTGTCCAGCACGGTGAGGTGCGGGAAGAGGTTGAAGTTCTGGAACACGAACCCGATCCGGGTGCGCTGCTTCAGCACCTCGCGCTCGCGCAGTTCGTACAGCTTGTCGCCGGAGCGCCGGTAGCCGACGAGCGTGCCGTCGACACTGATCACGCCCCGGTCGACCTTCTCCAGGTGGTTGATGGTGCGCAGCAGCGTCGACTTGCCGGACCCCGACGGGCCCAGGATCACGGTGACTTCACCGGCGCGCACCGCGAGGTCGATGCCCTTGAGCACTTCGAGCGGTCCGAAGCTCTTGTGGACGGACCTGATGTCGACCATGACGGTCATGGTGTGAATCCCTTGTACTGGCAGCGGAGTTGGCGGTCGGGGCTACACCGAGGCCCGACACGCGAGATCCCGCAGGAACGCCAGCACGGCCCGCGCGGTGGCGTCGTTCTGCCGGAAGGCGGGCCCTCCGGTGCGCGGCCGGGTGAACGCGCCGGGCGTCCGTACGTCGGTGTAGGGCCCGAGCGCGAACCGCCGGGGATGCGGCCGCCCGTCCCGGTCGAGCAGCCGCCCGTCGGCGCGGTCCACCCGCAGCAGCCCCTCGGGACTCTCCACCACGGCCCCGTCGTCGTGCAGTCGACGCAACAGCGGATCGACGGACCGCCCGACCGTGGGCTCGGGCAGCCGCGCCTCGACCAGCGCCCGCGCCTCGACTGTCACACCCGGCACGGTCGCGCTCGACGCCCGGAACACCCCGTCCTCGGCGGCTACGGCCATGTCCGCACCGACGAACCGCACGATGCCGGCCCTGGACAACGCGAGCAGTTGGCGCAGCCGGGGTCCGGGCGGCCCGGAGGCGAGATAGCTGAAGAAGCCGTGCCACCAGGGCCCGACGTCACCGAGCCGGATCAACTGCCCGTAGACGGAGAGCAGTCCGAGGAAGACCGCCAAGTCCGGGCTGTTGGACGGATCATGACGGCGACTCAGATCGGCCTCGATGTAAGCCCGCAGGCCCTCCTGGAACGCCTCCTCCGACGCGTACCGCACCCCGTCCAGCGGACGGTCGAGCGCCGCGAGGTCGAGCCGGTCGGCGGGGTCGGGCACGGCGGACGCCACGAGGGCCTCGCGGTCCGCCGCCTCCCCCGCCGCGTACTTCTCCTCGAAGTCGGTCCAGGCGATGCTCGTCCGCTCGGGGTGCACACCGAACAGCCGGTGGTAGTGCGCGAACCCCAACTCCTTCTCGATCAGCGGCCATACGTCCCGCCGGAAGTCGAAGCCCCCCGGCTGCGCGAGTATCGCGTCGACCTCGGCGGGCCCGAAGAACCGTGGCAGCGGCGGCCGTTCACCGCTCCACTCGTAACCGATCTTCGAGTGATACGGCACTCCGCGCCGCGACCCGACGTACAGCACCGGCTCCTGCCCCGAGGGGACGTAGGTGTCGCCGTCGTAGCGTCCGCCCCGGCCCTCCGTGAGCAGCACCATCAGGTCGACGAAGGCGAGCCCGAAGCCGCGCACGAGGACGGGTGCGCCGGGGGCGAGGGAGGACAGGTCGCTGTCGGCGGTGAAGTCCGGCGGCAGATGGACCAGGTCGTGGGCGCGGGCGTACGCCGCCAACTCGCGCTGATCCTCGTCGAGTTCGGCGTCGAGGTGACCGAGGGCGAGGACGACGAGGTCGGCGAGGAGCGGTTGCGGGCTGCCCTCCAACCACACCTGCTGGCGTCCCTCGCGCGGGCCGCTCACCCTGAGGGCGCGCTGCGGATGGTGGTGGACGGTGATGCCCGGCGGCAGGGCGGCCACGGCCTCCTCGTGCACCCAGCGCAGGTAGGAGCCCTGGAGTTGGCGGTCGGCGAAGGTGCTGCCCTCGATGGCGGCCCACTCGTGCAGCGTGGGACCGGGACGCACCGGACCCTCCATGACCACCGTCTCGTCGGTGAACATGGTGACGTCCTCGGCGTGCGAGTTCATCCACAGCAGCGGCGACTGGGCCGCACGCCAGATGCGTCCGGCGCCCGGCGGATGGGGGTCGACGAGATGGATGTCGAGACCTTCGACACCCGAATCGGCGTACAGATCAGGCGCGTTGGCGGCGATGCGCTCGATGAGACCGGTCCCCCGCGGCCCGGCCCCGACGATCACAAGTGTCCGCCTGTCCGCGCTCATCGGCTGCGCTCCGAACCGCGCGCGTAGTGCTTCTCGACGTAGTACTGGCCGACGCTCAGCACCGAGGTGACGACGGTGTACCAGATGGTGGCGACCATCAGCAGCGGGATCACCTGGTAGGTGCGGTGATAGACCAACTGCACGGAGAACAGCAGATCCTGGACGGCGATGACGCTGACGATCGAGGTGCCCTTGAGGGTGCCGATCAGCATGTTGCCGGCGGGCGGCACGATGGAGCGCATCGCCTGCGGCAGCACGATCCGCCACCAGCGGCGCCACCGGCTCAGCCCGAGCGCCTGCGCGGCCTCGACCTGCCCCCGGTCGACGGAGAGGATGCCGCCCCGGACGACCTCGGCGGCGTACGCGGCCTCGTGCAGGGTGAGTCCGATGATCGCGACCGCGATCGGAGTGAACAGGTTGACGGTCTTCACGCCGAGCAACTCGGGATACAGCGCCCCGATGTTGAACCACAGCAGCAGCTGCACCAGGATCGGGATCGACCGGAACAGCCACACGTAACCCCAACTCACGCTGCGCAGCACGGGGTTGGCGGACAGCCGGGCCGCCGCGAGCAGCGCGCCGAGGACGAAGCCGAGCACCATCACCACGGCCGTCAGCCAC
Source organism: Streptomyces xylophagus (assembly GCF_000716435.1). Taxonomy (GTDB): domain Bacteria; phylum Actinomycetota; class Actinomycetes; order Streptomycetales; family Streptomycetaceae; genus Streptomyces; species Streptomyces xylophagus. The sequence continues at coordinate 65,082 of NZ_JNWO01000021.1, read as the reverse complement.
AGGGTGAGCCACAGGCCGCGCAGTACGGAGTCCGAGGTGAAGTAGTCGCCGACCACACCCCACTGGAACGCCTTGTTGCGAACGACGGAGGTGACGGCGAGCCCGAGCAGGACCAGCACGGCGACGGCGGCCGTCCACTGGCCGAGCCGGCGCTGCGGGACGATCCGCGGGGAGTCCGTCTGCTCCGGTGTGTCCGGTGCGGCGGAGGCTTTGGCGAGGGTGTCGGAAGACATACGAAGACAACTCCGTGACGTAGGTCGAACACGGGTGGGTGCCTTCACACGGGGCGCCTCGCGGCGCCGTACGGCCGAGCCCCTCAGCAGGGCCGTCCACCGAGGGTACGGCGCCGTTTCCCCTTGCTGTCAAGGCTGTCCATACTGTGAGCGCTACGTCTCAAGTCGGTTGACGCACAACCGGATGCCTGTTCCACTTACCTCATGCATCCACAGCAGTGGCTGGTCAAGCGCTCCCACATCGACCTCGGTCGCGTGTGGTCCTCTTCCTGTTGAGCTGACCCACTGCACGCCCTGATCCCCGGTTCTCCCGCCTGATCGGGCGTTTCTCGCGCTCTCCCCTCTCCTCCCGCTTCGCCTTCACACGCGCACCCCTCACACCTCACCCCTCCCCTCGGGTTCTGCTCACTCTTGCCTTCAGGAGACCGCACACGATGCGTACGTCGACGCGTACCCGCTATCGGCATTTTGCACCTTTTGCCCTCATCACCTCGGCGGCCCTGCTCCTCACGGCCTGCGGCTCCGGTTCGGACGACACGACCGGCGGCACGGCGAACGCGGCGGCCAAGGCCGACAAGATCCCCACCACGGACGTCGTCTCCGGCGTCCCGAAGGACGCGGCAGCCGCGAAGCTGCTCCCGTCCGGCGTCACCAGCCTCACCGTGGCGGTGGCCGTCGGCGGTACGCCACCGGGCACCACGTACCTGGACGACGGCAAGACGCTGACCGGCCAGGACGTCGACTTCGCGGACGCCGTCGCCAAGGTCCTCGGCATCAAGCTGAAGACGGAACAGGCCAGCTTCGAGGCGATCCTGCCGGCCCTCGACAGCGGCAAGTACGACTTCGGCGCCAGCAACTTCGGTGTGACCGACGAACGGCGCAAGACGATCGACTTCGTCACCTACATCAACGACGGCCAGGGCTTCGCCACCCGCAAGGACAGCAAGCTCGGCAAGATCACCGACCTCAAGCAGCTGTGCGGCCTGAACGTCGCGACCGGCGCGGGCACCACGTTCGAGGCCACGCTCGAGGAGAACAAGAAGGTCTGCACGGACGCCGGCAAGAAGGCGTACGACGTGCAGACCTACAGCGAGTCCGGCGCGATCTGGTCGTCCCTCCAGCAGGGCCGCAGCGACGTCGTGATGTCCACGATCAACGGCCTGCGCTACGCCGTCGCCCAGCAGACCGGCGTCAAGTTCCTCAACGAGTTCCACCGCCTGGACGTCGGCTTCGCCTTCAAGAAGGGCACAAAGCTGGCCCCGGCCTTCCAGGCCGCGGTGAACAAGCTGATCGCGGACGGGACGTACGACAAGATCCTCAAGAAGTGGGGCACGACGGGCTCGGCGATAGCGAAGTCGCAGATCTCCCCACCGGAACTAAAGGGCTAACTAGGGCTGCAGGGGGCCGAGTTCACGGACCGGCCCCCTGTCCCGCCTATCGCGACAGGGCGGCCGTACGGCGTCGCGGTGTGGCCCGAACCCCGATGACCCGGTCCATCAACGCCCCCAACACGTCCCGCACAGAGCCCCGTTCACGCGCGTCGCACTCCAGCACCGGCACATCCGCCCCCAACCCCAACGCCTCCCGCACCTCGTCCACATCGAACCGCTCCGCCCCGTCGAACCGATTCACCGCGAGAACGAACGGCGCGCCCTGCGACTCGAAGTAGTCGACCGCCGGGAAACAGTCCTCGATCCGCCGGGTGTCCACGAGGACCACCGTGCCGAGCGCACCCTCGACCAAGTCGTCCCAGAGGAACGAGAACCGGTCCTGCCCGGGCGTCCCGAACAGGTACAGCGCGATCGTCGGATCGAGGGTGATCCGCCCGAAGTCGAGGGCGACGGTCGTGGTGGTCTTCGCCTCGACGCCCTCCAACGAGTCGACGCCGACGGAGACTTCGGTGATCGCCGCCTCCGTGTCGAGGGGTTCGATCTCCGAAATGGCCCCGATGAACGTGGTCTTGCCGACCCCGAGGCCGCCGCTGACCACGATCTTCACGGCCAGCGGCACGATCTTGTCAGAGCGCCCGGACATGGTCCCTGATCCTTTCGAGCATCGGGAGCGGCAGCTCCGCGGGTTGCCGACAGGCGAGTTGCCCGGCGACGACGAGGTCGGAGATGAGCACCTTGGCCACTCCGAGGGGTACGCCGACCCGGTGCGCCACCTCGGCGACGGTCGTCGGCCGTTCGCACACCGCGACGATGTGGCGCCGCTCGAAGGCGAGCGACGGATCCGGCACGCCGACGGCGACGACCAGCGTCTCCAGCCGCAGATCCGCCTGGAGGGGCTCGGACCGGCCGCCGGTGATGATGAACGGCCGGACGAACGTCGCGTCCTCTTCAGGTTCTACGTCCCTGGACTGTTCACCGTTCACCGTGGCAACGCCTGCCGCAGATCGGCGATGAGCGTCGGGGTGAGCAGATCACCCGCCCGCTCCGCGAGCACCGCCATCTCGTAGCCGACGAGGCCCAGTTCACCGCTGCTGTCGGCGAGGACACCGAGACAGCTGCCGTCCCGGATAGCCGAGACGAGCAGGAAACCCCGGCCCATCTCGATCATGATCAGCTTGACCCCGTCGAAGCTGTACCGCTTGGACGCGCTGCGGGCCAGGCTGCTCAACCCCGAGACGATCGCGGCGAGATGGTCGGCCTCGGTCCGCCCGAGTCCGTCGGACACGGCGATCAGCAGCCCGTCGGAGGAGACGGCGACGGCGTCCCGTACGCCGTCGGTGCTCTTGACGAAGTTGGCGAGGAGCCAGTTGAAGGTCTGCGAGTCGTGTTGGGTGTCGACGGTGGTCACTTGGCGTCACCCTCATTGTTGCCGGCGGACTTCTTGGCCTTCTCTTTTTCCTTCTCCACGCTGATGCCGCCCCGCATGTGGGCGCTGCGCAGGGTGGAGAGCATCCCGGAGACCTCTTCGGGGCTGCGGTCCGCGGAAGGTCCGGTGGGTGCCGGGCGGCTGGGCCGGTCGGTCTCGGTGACGGCCTCCGGGATCGCGCTGCGCCGGGGCCGCTTGACGAGTCCGTTGCGGGTACGGGAGGCGGAGGTGCCCTTGTTCTCAGCCGGCTTCGACTCGGCCGCTACGGTCACCAGCTCCACGGCGTCCTCCTCCTTGCGCGGTGCCGGCAGCACCGGCTTGTCGGCGGCCTTGCCCTGCGGGGTCTCCGTCAACAGCCCCGCGGGGATCAGCACGCGCGCGACCACACCGGCCGCCGGTGCCTCGCCGAGCCGTACCTCGATACCGCACTTGCGGGCGAGGGCGCCGACCACGAAGTGGCCCAGGAACCGGGTGGGTTCGGCCATGAAGCTGGCGGTGCCGGAGAGCCGTACGTTGGCCTCGGCGAGTGCCTGGTTGTCCATACCGAAACCGTGGTCGACGATCGCGACCAGATAACCGGCGCTGGTGCGCCGCCCCTCGATCTCCACATCGGAGTCCGGCGGCGAGAAGCTCAGCGCGTTCTCCACCAACTCGGCGAGCAGGTGGGCGATTTCGACGACGACGGAGCCGGTGACGTACGCGGGCTCGATCCGGCGCAGGGTGACCCGTCGGTACTCCTCGACCTCGGACAGCGCGGCGCGCAGGACGTCGTTGACGGCCAGCGGGGTGGACTGGGGGCGGGGGCTGGACTCCCCGGCGAGCACGAGAAGGCTTTCGGCGTTGCGGCGCATGCGGGTGGCCAGGTGGTCGAGTTCGAAGAGGTTGGCGAGGGTCGCGGGGTCGGCGTCCTCGTGCTCCAGCTTGTTGATGAAGCTGATCTGACGGCGCACCAGGTTCTGGTTGCGACGGCCCAGGCTCACCAGCGAGTCGGTGGCGTTGCGCCGCAACACGGCCTGCTCGGTGGCGAGATCGAACGCGGACCGCTGCACCCGGTCGAACGCCTCGGCGACTTCCCGCACTTCGGCCCCCGCCTTGTCGTTGACGGCCAGCGGAGCGGGCGGCTGCGGCGCCTTCCCGGACGACCCGTCCTGTACGGCGGCCACGGCCTGCGGCAGCCGACTGCCGGCCACCTCCCGTGCCTGCTGGGCGAGTTCGACGAGCGGCGAGGACACGGACCGTACACAGTCGAGGGCCAGCGCGGCGAGCGCGGCGACCGTGCCGAGCGCGAGCAGCAGGAACAGCAGCAGGTCGCGCTGAGCCGAACTCTCCAACTGGGCGGCGCGGTTCTCGACATCGGTGCCGAGACCGATCTGCACGTCCCGCATCCCGTTGATGGTGGAGGTCATGGAGTCCCACCAGGCCATGGGCGGAATCGCGCTCGACTTCAGCTTCCCGGTGCCGTGCACCGCCTTGCTCTCGTACGTCAGCGCGCGCTCGGCGTCGGGCGTGGTCAGGGCGGTGTTCAGGCGCCGTTCCTGCACGGCGCCGGCCGACCGCGGGAAGGCGTCGAGGGCGGCGAGGCGCCCGGCACGGATCTCCATGAACCGGCTGTAGTCGCCGCCGCGGAACTTCCCCGCGCGCACCGAGCCGAGCACGATGGCGCGTTCCTCGCCGGTGAACTCCTTGGCGTTGCCGAGGACTTGGAGTGCCTGGTAGGCGTCGCGCAGGGTGCCGTCGTGGACGTCCTCGAGGCCGAGGTCGAGCCGGTCGAGGACGGTGATCGTGGTGGTGAAGTAGTCGAAGGTGTCCTTCACCACGCCGGTGCCGTCGTCGGCGTCCTTGCGGATCCCGGCGAGTCCGTCGAGCCGGCCGAGGGACTCGCGCACGGAACCGGCGGCCGAGTCCTCACGCCCTTTCAGGGCCACGTCCAACTGCTCGCGCGCGGCGTCGGTCGCCTTGCGCTGCGTGGGCAGCTTGGCGCTGAACTGCCGGACGCCGCCGACGTATCCGGTGGTGAGCCCGCGCTCCTTCTGCAGTTCGTGGACGAGTCCCTGAAGGGTGATTTCCAGGCGGGCGTTGTCGGCGGTCGCGGAGGCGTTGCGATAGGCGGAGATCTGCTCGGCGGCCGCGACTCCGAGCAGTGCGAGCAGGACCGCGAGAGCGAGGATCAGAATCCTCAGCAGCCTGGTGCGGATGCTGGTGGTCGCTTTTGTTGTGACGTCCACTGAAGTGCCTTAAGTGGGTGGCGAGTTGATCGGGGGTTGATCGGGGATCGAACCCGGGGCAGAAATGGTTCTGCTCCCGCCCAACGACACACATGGCACACCGGTCACCGGATCATGTTTTTGTTTTACCGCTCCGAAACACCGCCGGCCGAGCCCCGCAGGTCGGCCATGATCCCTGTGCGGCACGTATACAACGGTGGTGACTGCCCGTCACGATCAGCAGTCACAACACGACAGACATTCACAGCACTCACAGCATTCGCAGGCGTCACAGCACGAGCAGTCGCAGCTCGAACGGCATCCCTCGCGCCGCCGCCCCGACCACGGGCCCTCGAACTCGTCGGCGCAGCACACCTTGCAGGTGCAGCACAGCCCGAGGGCGGCGGCACACCCGGCCCAGAAACCACGCTTGTCGGGCCGCGGCGGCTCACCGCCGTAAGGATTGCCACCGTACGGATTGCCGCCGTGCCGCGGATCGCCCGGCAGGTAGGGAGTCTGCGGCGGCCTGAAGGCGCCCTGCGGTTCCGATAGGTGCCCAGGCCCGGACCCGTGCCCGCACGACTGCGTCCCGAAGGCCCGGTCGACCGAGCGCCCCAGTTCGTGCGCGAGCAGCAGATGCGCCAGCTTGCCGTCGGTGAAGGACGTCTCCCGCAGCGCGAGCCGTATCCCGTGCAGCGCGTCGTCGGCGAGCCGCCGGGCCTCGGTGAGCGGGGTGCCGGTCGCGGTGAGGGGATTCCAGGCACCGGCCGCGGCATCCGCCTCCCTGTCCTCCACGGCGTCCAGGAGATGCGCGAGCCGTCCGAAGAGGCGCCCGGCCTCGGCGAGCGGTACGGCGTTGCCGGGCCGTCCGGCCAGGATCGCGGTGTGCGCGAAGGCGGCCGCGGTGGCGGTCTCGGTCGGTTCGGTGACGGTCAGGATCGGCGTGCCGGGCCCGGCGAGCGCCTCGACGCCGAACTGCCGCTCCACCGCGTCAACGAGTACGGCGGCGTCGAACCCGACGGCGGAACCGGTGCGCGCCCCGGCGCTCCCCCAGCTCCCCGCGACCCGCCGCGCGGCCAGCGCCACGGGCTTACGGGCCAGCAGCCCGTCCCCGTCCGCGACATGGTCACGCACTTTGGCGGAGGCGAGCACCAGCGAGACGGCCGCCGCGAGCCGCGCGCCCTCGCCCTGCGCGACGGACGCGGTCCGCATCCCGCGCAACGGGCAGGGCCCGGCCGTACGCCGCCATCCCCCGCCCTCCCGCTCGACCTGAGCCTCCGTCAGGACCGAGAGGAGCAGACCGTCGTAATTGGTGACAACCCTCGCGAACTGCCCATGATCTCCGCGCAGTGCGAGACACAGCCCGCACAAATGCGCCATCCACTGCGTCTTGAGGCTCTCTCCGAGCCGATGTCTGCAAGGCCGGACCATTCCGAACACGACAACCCCCCGTGGCGTGAACGACATCTGACAGGGCATCCGGAGTTCGATATGGCATCTGACCGGGCGTTGAGCGGCCGCATCGCAACGACCACCCCGTTCACCCGTACGCACCAGCCGTCACCCGGACGCCGGGAAGAATCATATTTCACTCTCAGTCAGCAGCCCTGCCCAGCAACACCCTTGATACACAGGGGCCCTCGACGTATGGGCTGTGCACCAGTAGCGTCACAAACCCCCCGCGCGGCGTCTATCCACTTGGCGCGCGATCCGCATCATGGATGACCATAGGGATGTGGAAAGCAAGTAAGACCGCTGTGAGAGGAGGCGTCCATGGGATCGGTACGCAAGGCGAGTGCCTGGCTTGGGCTCGTTGACGACAACGATGACGAGCGTTATTACGACGACGACTACTCCGAAGGGACCGAGCAGCCCGGGGATGCCTGGGTCACGGATCCGCGAGTGAAGGTGGCCGAGGACGTCGCCGAGGTGAAGGGCCGGCGGATCGGCACGGTCACCCCGGACAGCTTCCGGGACGCCCGCGCGATCGGCGAGCTGTTCCGGGAAGGGGTTCCGGTGATCGTGAACCTCACGGCGATGGAGGCGACCGACGCCAAGCGCGTGGTCGACTTCGCGGCCGGCCTGACCTTCGGCCTGCGCGGCACGATCGAGCGGGTCGCGAACCGTGTCTTCCTGCTGACCCCCGCCAACACCGAGATCGTCAGCGGCGACCCGGTCGCGCGCCGCGAGGACGGTTTCTTCAACCAGAGCTGAGGCAGGGCCGCTCATCGGCCCTGCCTCCCGCAGGGTTGAACCGAGACCGAGGTCTCCGGTGTCTACCGGAAGGCGTCGAGCCCGGTGAGCGCCTTGCCCAGCACGAGCTGGTGCATCTCGACGGTGCCCTCGTACGTGAGCACCGACTCCAGGTTCGTCGCGTGCCGCATCACCGGGTACTCCAGTGAGATCCCGTTGGCACCGAGGATGGTCCGTGCCGTACGACAGATCTCGATGGCCTCTCGTACGTTGTTCAGCTTGCCGAAGCTGACCTGCTCGGGACGCAGGCGCCCGGCGTCCATGCGCCGCCCCAGATGATGGGCGAGCAGAATCCCCTTGTGCAGTTCGACCGCCATGTCGGCGAGCTTGGCCTGGGTGAGCTGGAAGCCACCGATGGGCCGCCCGAACTGCTCCCGCGTCTTCGCGTATTCGACGGCGGACTCGAAGGAAGCGCGCGCCGCGCCCATCGCACCCCACACGATTCCGTAACGAGCGTGCGACAAACAGCTGAGCGGCCCCTTCAACCCGACGACCTCCGGCAACACCGCATCAGCCGGCAACCGCACATCGTCGAGGACGAGTTCGCTGGTGACGGATGCGCGCAGTGACCACTTGTGCTTGATCTCGGGCGCGGAGAACCCGGGGACATCGGTGGGCACGACGAACCCCCGAATCCCGTCATCGCTCTGCGCCCAGACAACGGCGACCCCTGCCACCGACCCGTTGGTGATCCACATCTTCCGCCCGTTGAGCACCCAGTCGCCGCCGTCGCGCTTGGCGTAGGTCCGCATCGCGCCGGGATCGGAGCCGTGGTCGGGCTCGGTGAGCCCGAAGCATCCGATGACGTCACCGGAGGCCATGCGCGGCAACCACGTCTGCTTCTGCTCCTCGCTCCCGAAGCGATGGATGGCGTACATCGCGAGGGACCCCTGCACCGACACGAGCGACCGGATCCCGGAGTCCGCCGCCTCCAACTCCAGGCAGGCGAGCCCGTATTGCACGGCGGAGGCACCGGCACACCCGTACCCGCTGAGCGACATACCGAGAGCCCCGATGCCGCCGAGCTCCCGCGCGAGCTCCCGAATCCCGGGCAACTCCCCCTTCTCGTACCACTCGGCGACGTACGGCAGCACCCGATCACCGGCCCACGCCCGAACCGTGTCGCGAATCGCGAGGTCCTCGGGGTCGAGCAGGTCGTCGATGCCGAGGGGGTCGGCGGGGTCGAAGGGGGGCAACTTCGAGGACGAGGACATGGCACAGCCTCCGAAATCTGAGAAAACTACCACCGCTAGTTACGATAGCGCGGACGGAAGGCCGCGGACGCGAACGGGCAGCCGCCGACGGCGGGGCACCCCCACAGGAGACGCCGGCCTTTCAAGTGCCCGTCACGGGCGGTGCGTGGGTGGGAGAGGGGGTTCAGGCGGAGACGCGGGACTGTGCGACTTCCCTGGGGGCAGGCACCCCTACGGCCGCCGCAGGCACCTCGCACTGCATGACCCGCGGCAACCGCAACGCCATCACCGCCCCCAGCAGCAGCAACCCCGCGCTGACGAGCAACGTGACATGCAGGCCGTGGACGAAGGCATCCCGCGCCGCGTGGCGCAGGGCGGCTCCGCGGACCCCGCCGAGACGCCCGGCGACGTCGTACGCCTCGCCCAGCGAATGCCCCGCCGAAGCCGACGCGGACGTCGGTACCCCGGGAACGGACCGCAGCCCGGGCGCGTACGCCGCGTTCATGACGCTGCCGAGGAGCGCGATACCGATGCCGGCGCCGAGTTGGTAGGAGGTCTCGCCTATCGCCGCCGCGCCGCCCGCCTGGGCCGGCGGAGCCTCGCTCAGCATCGACTCGTACGCCCCGAAGAGCGTCATCTCCAGGCCGAAGCCCAGCAGCAGGAACCCGAAGAGCAGCAGCCCGGTGTTGTCCTGCCCGCCCATCGCGGTCAGCGTCAGCACCGAGACCGCGGTCAGGCAGAACCCGAAGCACACCATCCGGCGCGGCCCGAAACGCCGGAGCATCCGCGCCCCGAACAACCCCGCCGCCATCGCCGCGAACGTCAGCGGCAGGAGTCGTAGACCCGTCTGGAGCGGCGAAAGGCCCAACACCAGTTGCAGATACTGCGCCGCGATCAGCTCCAGGCCCACCAGCGCCAGCATCGCCAGCACGATGCAGCCGACGGACGTGCTGAACGCCGGCCTGCGGAACATCGTCAGGTCCACCAGCGGATGCGTACGGCGCCGTTGTCGTCGTACGAAAAGAACCAGCAGCACCGCGCCCACGAGCAGCGGGGCCACGGTCCACGCGCTCTCCACCGCCTCCCCGCCGCCGAGCCGCTTCACGCCCAGGACGACGCCGAAGAGACCGCCCGCGGCCATGAGCGCGCCGACGACGTCCCACGGGCCGTTGCGGTCGCCGCGGGACTCGGGGAGCAGGAGGCGGCCGATCGGCAGACTGATCAGCATCAGGGGGATGTTGACGAGGAAGACCGAGCCCCACCAGAAGTGTTCGAGGAGAAACCCGCCGAGCAGCGGGCCGACCGCCGCGCCCACCGCCGCCACCGCGCTCCACACGCCGATCGCCACCGCCCGCTCGCGCCGGTCCGGGAAGACCTGGCGGAGGATCGACAGCGTGGCCGGCATGATCATCGCGCCGCCGACGCCGAGCAGCGCCCGCGCGAGGATCAGTACCTGGGCGTCATGGGCGAGGGCGGCCAGCCCGGAGGCGACGCCGAAGAGGCCGTAGCCGAGAAGGAGAATCCGCCTGCGGCCCACTCTGTCGCCGAGCGTGCCGAAGAGGATGAGGAGCGAGGCGCAGACCAGCGGATAGACGTCGACGATCCAGAGCAGCTCTATCGCGCCGGGTTTGAGGTCCTCGGTGACGGCGGGCACCGCGACATGGAGCACGGTGGCGTCGAGCGCGACGAGGAGCAGGCTCACGCAGAGGACGACGAGGACGACCCAGCGGTTGGCACCGGCCCCGGCCGCCCGACGGCGCAGCGCTGCGGCGGCCGTGGTCGTCCCGGACATGTACTACCTCCCAGATGTTCCCTCGCGTTCGGCGGGCTCACGGGGTGGGGACTCCCCGTGACTGTGGCCGGAGAGGAGCGGTGTCTCCGACCCGCGCAACGAAGGCGAGTGAGCCGTCAGAGTACGCGAGTTCACGCCGATGCCACGTGGCGGACCTCTCACACTCCCCGGAGAACACGTGTGGCGTACACCACTCACCCTTCTGTGGACCACGCCCCGCCGGGTCTGCCGGTTCCGTACCCCGTCGATAATCGAGCCCGTGACCGATCTTGAAGCACCTCTGCGCCGGGCGGCCCCGGCCCTCCTCGGGTACGCCGCCGTCCGCGCGCTGGGCCTGGTGGTGCTCGCGGTGTGGAGCGCGGCGCGCGGCAAAAGCGCGTACACGTTGTTGACGGCCCGCTGGGACGCCCTCTGGTACACGCGGGTCGCCGACCTCGGTTACGGCTACGAGGTGCGCCTCCCGAACGGCGACGTCCACTCGAACCTCGCCTTCTTCCCGCTGCTGCCCTGGCTCGAGCGAGGCATGCACGCGGTGTCCCCGCTGTCGTACGCCGACGCCGGTTTCGTGGTGAGCCTGTTCGCCTCGCTCGCGGCGGCCTGGGGGATCTTCGCGGTCGCGGAGCATGTCTACGGCCGTAGGGCCGGCGTGTGTGCCGTGCTGCTGTGGGCCGTGCTCCCGGTCGGAATCGTGCAGTCGATGGCGTACAGCGAGTCGCTCTTCACCGCGCTCGCCGCCTGGTCGCTGTACGCGGTGCTGACCGGCCGCTGGCTGACGGCGGGCGTTCTCGCGTTGCTGGCCGGGCTGACTCGGCCCGTGGGGCTCGCCGTGGTCGCGGCGGTGTGGGTCGCGGGTATCGCCTCGTTCACGGGCCGCACCTCTTTCGTGCGGGACCGCAGCACGGCGCCCGAGCCCGGCGCGCGAACCTGGCGGTGCGCCCTCGGCATGGCGCTCGCGCCCCTGGGCGCCGCCGGGTACGTCCTGTGGGTCGGCCATCGCACGGGCAAGGGCCCGCTGGGCTATCTCGACGTGCAGGCGGGCTGGCGCAACGGTTTCGACGGCGGTGCCGCGTTCGCCCGTTTCGTCGGCGACAAGTTCACGTCGTTCCCGTCGGCCCTGGCCGGGGTCGGGCTGATCGTCGGGGTCGGGCTGGTGGTCTGGCTGTACGTCGTGGGCGTCCGCCAGGGCCAGCCGCTCCCCTTGTTGGTGTACACGGGGGTCGTCACCGCGCTGGCGCTGTGCGCGTCGAGCTATTTCGGCTCGAAACCGCGCCTGTTGATGCCCGCCTTCCCCCTGTTGCTCCCCCTCGCGCTCGCCCTGGCGCGGCTGCGTACCTCCAGGTCAGCGTGGGTGGTGGGCGGTGTCGCGGTGGCGTCGGCCGTGTACGGCGCGTTCTGGCTGAACGGCTCCGGTCCCCCATGATCAACCCCGGTACGGTCGGTGAGCGCCCGGCCAATTCCACCCCAGCATTTGGTGAACTAATTCATAAGGGCCATAAAACAGAGACCGGCATGATCAAAGGAATTGAAGGACGGAGCCACCCGGGATTGCGGAATCCTCGGAAATAAACCTGCTCCTGAGAGCTTTCCCACATCACATCGTCATCACAAAGCCGCTGATTCGACGGGGATCCACACTCACTCGCTGTAACGTCGATTGGGTGCGTACCGAACGAAACCTCACCCGTCTGGACCGGGTGTTCGCGAGGCTGGACCGTGAACCCGAACGGCCGGCCCACATCGATGTGCCCAAGATGAGTCGGCACAGGGCCGTGCTGTTCGTGGCGACCCTGGCCTTCTATCTGGCGATCGTGTGGCTTGTCGTGACCACCTCGTGGCTGGTCCGGTTCGACTGGCAGGTCATGTTCTTCCGCCCGTACCAGCAGTGGGCGGGCATCCACTGGTTCGTCGACTACTACGTGGTGCTGGGCCAGCGCGGCCCGACCGCGGTGATGGTCGCGGCCTGGCTGGGCTGGCGCTCCTGGCGGCAGCACACCCTGCGCCCGCTGCTCACTCTGGGCACCGCGATCCTGCTGCTGAACATCACGGTCGGCGCCGCCAAGCTCGGCATGGGCCGCCTCGGCCCGCACTACGCCACCGTCATCGGCTCGAACGAGATGGGTCTCGGCGGCGATATATTCCCCAGCGGCCACACTGCCAACGCGGTCGTGACCTGGGGAATTCTGGCGTATCTGGCCTCCACGCCGGCCGCCCGCCGCTGGCTGTCCGCCGCGTCCGCGGTGACCTCGCTGGGCGTCGGTCTCGCCACGGTCTACCTCGGCACGCACTGGCTGAGCGACGTGCTGCTCGGCTGGGCCGCCGGTCTGCTGGTGCTGCTCGCCCTCCCGTGGTGCGAGCCGCTGGTCGCCCTCGCCGAGACCCGGATCTTCGACTACCGCGACCGCTGGCGCGCCCGCCGCGGCCGTACGGCACCCGCACCGGTACCGGCCTCACCGGTCACCGCGCCGGTGCTGCTCAAGCCGCGCACCTCCTCCTCGGGCGACGAGGTCCCGGCGGCCCGGGAGACGGTCACCACGAGCCGCTCGGCCCGGCCTCCTGCCCATCTCGCCCCGGGCCCGCACACGACCCGCTCGGAGCGCACCCCGGTCACCCCGATCGGCAGCCGCCGCCCGCCGCACCCGGAGCGGGTGGCGCGCGGCACGGCCTCGACCGCGGCCCGTCCGGCGGCGGGCGGCTGACCCGCACCAGACCGCGGGGCCGGTACGCACAAACCCTCCCCGCATCGAGAAGGCCCCGGTTCCAGCACAGGAACCGGGGCCTTCGTCGTGTGTGCGGTCAGCCCTTCCAGGCGCGCTTCACCGTGCCGTCCTCGACCTCGAAGTTGAGCCGCCCCGCACGGAACTCCATGGTGATGATCGCCCCCGGCGGCAGTGCCCGCACGGTCGACCACCCGCGCTCCCGCGCGAGCCGCTCGGCCTCTGTCGCGTCGAGGCCCACATAGGTGTTCGGGCTGTCCTGGGGCTCTGCCGGTGGAGTCGGAATGGGTGCCATGCCACCCACGCTAGCCCCTCTCCCGCTCTCTCCGTCCCTCTCCGGTCACACTTCTGTCACAGGATCAGGACGTGTGTTTTGTTCTCCATCCCTCACACGTATGAGCGGTTCCGTACGCCTTACGCAGGCATTCGAACGTAATTCCCGCCTGTCGGTCCGGCTCGCCGAATAGCCCGCCGGAAAGTTCCGCGAGAACCGGTCCGGCACCCCATTTCTTTCCGATTCCCGGCCGTACGGCGGGAGCTGACGCCGCATAACAGATTCACCGTCCCGGCACAGAATCGCCGTACGTCTTCCGGTCGTGCCGGTCCAGCGCCCGGGACAGCCGGTCCCGGGACGTCCTGATCGTCTCGGTCAGCTCGACGGGTTCCAGGACCTCGAACTCGAAGCCCGTCATCATCACGTGGATCACCATCACGTCGAGGTTCGGGGCCCCGGTCCGCAGGAGGCAGGCGTCCGGCCCGTCCGCCTCCAGCGTCCCGGCGGACGGGGAGATCCGCTCGGCGGCCTCATGGAGGGGCACGAGCAGCCGGACGAGGGCGTGCGAGGCGTACGCGCGCGTGGAGACCCCTTTCGAGACGTACGCGGCGAGGTCCTCGGCCGGCGGCGTGCGCGGGGTGAAGCGCGGGCCGTGCGGTGGTCTGGGCGTGACACGGTCGACGCGGAAGGTGCGCCAATCGGCGCGGTCCAGGTCCCAGGCGACCAGGTACCACCGGCGCTCGGTGCACACCAGACGATGCGGTTCGACACTGCGCCGGGTCGGCGCGCCGTCGTGGCTCTCGTAGTCGAAGCGCAGCCGCTCGGAGTCCCGGCACAGGGCGGCCAGTTCGGTCAGTACGGCGGGGTCGACGGCCGACGGCAGCGTGTTGCGCAGCATCGGCACGGTGAAGGCGTTGAGGGCGCCCACCCGGCGGCGCAGCCGGTTCGGGAGGACCTGTTCGAGCTTGGTGAGGGCGCGTACGGAGGTCTCGCCGATGCCCTCGATGCCCTGCCCGGCGGCGGTGCGCAGCCCGACCGCCACGGCGACCGCCTCGTCGTCGTCCAGCAGCAGCGGCGGCAACTCCGCGCCCGCGCCCAGCTGGTAGCCACCGCCCGTGCCGGGACTGGCGTTGACCGGGTAGCCCAGCTCGCGCAGCCGGTCCACGTCCCGGCGCACGGTGCGCGGGGTGACCCCGAGCCGGTCCGCCAGGTCGGCGCCGGACCACTCGCGGTGGGCCTGGAGCAGCGAGAGCAGGCGCAGGAGTCGTGCCGAGGTCTCCAACATGGTCGAAGTCTGTATCAAGGGCGGCCCGGATCTAGAGCAGTAGGGATCAAGGGCTGTACGGCAGTTGGGGCACGTCGAAACAGGTGCTGTCCATGTCCCCCTGCGGGACCCACCCCTTGCCGTCCTGCCAGCGGGCCACCGACAGACACGTCCGGCGGGTCTTCGGCGGCTCGGCGAGTCGCTCGAAGGTGACCGGAACCAGCAGACCGTCGGCGGTGTAGTTCTCGCTCCGGTTCATGAAGCCGTCGACGCACGCGCGCGTGACGCCCGTTTTCGTCTTCGCACACGCCTTGGCCGCGTCCGTGAACCACATCGCCGCCGCCCAGCCCTCCAGCTGCCACTGGGAATGCGTCTTCAGCCCTTTCGTCGCGTCCCGGAACTCCCGTACGGCCGCCTGGGAGGTGTCATCGAAGTCCCGGCTGGACCCGGTCGCCCACAGCGCGTTGCGGCAGCGCGGGGAGTCCTTGTAGTCCTCGGGGACGGTCGACGTCCAGTTCTGTACGTTCGTCACCTTGGCGATGACCTTCGCGCCGACCTCGTCCATCGCCTCGCACAACTGGGCGTTCCCGTGCGTGTCGATGGAATCGAAGACCAGGTCGGCGCCCTGCTGCTTCAGGTCGGCCGCCACCGCACGGAAGTTGGGCAGCGCGAAATCGACCTGTTCGGTGACGACCTTGTAGCCCTCGGCCTTCAGCCCCTGCTCGACGAGCCGGGCGTAGGCGGCCGAGGCGGCCTGGTTGTACGACACGACGGCGGCGGTACGGGCGCCCTGCTCGCGCTTGAAGTACCGGTAGACCTCCGTGCCGCCGTACAACTGCCCGCCCCAGCCCGGTGTCCCGGCGCGGGGCGCGAGGCTGCCGTAGATGCCGTACAGGTGCGGCCAGGTGTCGTAGGCGGCCCCGATGGGCTGGCCGCCGATGTCGGGCACGCGCGCGTGGGAGACGCGGGAGGCGCCCGCGTAGTCGAGGGCGGTGGTGGCGACCAGGGCGACGACCTTGTCCTCGTCGACCAGTTGGTGCACGCACTCGTTGTTCCCGACACCGCTCCCGCCGTCGTCGCACAGGCGCACCTGGACCGGGTGCCCGGCGATGCCCCCGCGCGCGTTGAGCCTCTCGAAGTACGCCTCGGCTCCGTCGCGGGGGCCGGTGAAGGTGTCGCCGCCGACCGGGCTGGTCGCGCTGGTGATGATGCCGACCCGGATCGGCGCGTCGCCGCTGGGCGCGGGCGTACGGGAGTTGCCGTGCTCGAAGTCGCTCTCCGGGAGGCGGCTGCCGCAGGCCGTGCCCCCGAGGAGCAGCAGCACCGCGACAGCGGCCTCAGCAGCCCGCCCCGGGCGACTGCGAGGCATCGCCGCTCAACGCCACCAGCGCGCAAAGGGTGTTGACGGACACCTTCCAGATGCCGCCCTGCTCGACGGCCGTCCCGGAGGCCTTCGGGAGGGCGGTGGCGCCGTTGAGGGTCAGCGTGTAGGTCACGGTCGCCTTGTCCGCCTTGGTGAACTCGACCTGGGTGACCTCGGCCTGTACCTGGCCGCCGCGTTTGTCGCCGCTGAATGCCTTCAGTACCGGGCCCATCTTGTCGCCGTTCTCCAGGACGGCCTGTTTGTCCTTGGTGGAGGTGGCCGGGTCGAAGAACTTCTTCCAGTTGGCCTTGATCTGGGTCGTGGCGGCGGCCGGGTCCGCGGGCGCGGTCGCCGGTGCGCTCGTCGTCTGTTCGACGGAGGGCGTGGGCGGTGGTGCGCTGCTGCCACCCCCGCTGTCGTCACTGCAGGCCGCCAGGGCCGGGCCGAGCACGAGGACCAGGGCCGCGGCCCCAACTGCCGCTCCCCGTCCGCGCCTTGTGTTCCTTTGCCTGAGGTCGCTCCCGAGAACCATCTGGCTCACCACCGGGTGTCGGTCCGGGCCGTGCGCGCCCGGTGTTTTCAGGTCAGGTGTCAGAAGGCATAGTGCAAGCCATTGGCTGGCATGGACAGACACATGACATGTGGGAGCCGGAAATGCGGACAGCCCGACTGCGGACCGTGCACCCCGCCCTGTGGGCCGGCTGGGCCACGCTCGCGACGGGCGCGGTGCTGTGCGTACTCGGCTGGTACGGCATCTCCGGCGAGCGCTACGCGGAACGCCAACTCCCCTACCTGGCCTCCTGCACGATCCCCGGCGCCGCCCTGATCGTCGCCGGCGCGGTCCTGCTCACCCACGGCCGCAGCGCCCTCGCCGCCGCCCGCGTGGAGGAGCTGTACGCCCTTCTCGTGGCCGCCGAGCCCGCCGACGCGGAGGAGTCGGCACAGGCCGCCGCCGCGCCCCTGGCGGTCAGCGGGGACCTGTTGATGATGCCCGGCGGCACACTGTGGCACCGCGCGGACTGTCCACTCGTCGCCGGAAAGCCCGAAGCGGTGCCGGTGGACTCGAAGTTGGTGGCGAACGGCGAGCTGAGCCCCTGCCCGATCTGCGAGCCCGCCGAAGCCGACGACTGACGCCCCCTGATGTCCTCCCTCACGTACGACCTCACCCTCGCCGGCCTCTCCGTCGGCAGCGCCGCCGCGCTCACCGGGATCGGCCTGATCGTGACGTACCGGGCGACCGGCGTCCTCAACTTCGCGCACGGCGCGGTCGCGATGGTCTGCGCGTACGCCCTGCGGCAGTGCGTGGTGGGGTGGGGCTGGCCCCTGTGGCTGGGCGCGGTGGTGACGCTGCTGTTCCTCGCGCCGGGCATCGGGGTGCTGCTGGAACGGTTCGTCTTCCGGCCGCTGTCGGTCCTGGGCGGCGACCCGGCGCAGACCCTGGTCGCGTCCATCGGGGTGTTCGTGCTGCTGGTCGGCGGGGCGGCGCTGGTGTGGGGGCAGGGGGCGCGGGACGACGCGCCGGAACTGGTGTCAGCCGATCCCTGGGGGCAGTTGGGGGTGGCGCTCGTGCTCGCGGCGGGGGTCGGAGCCGTGATCCGCTGGACGCGTTTCGGGCGGGAGCTGCGGGCCGTGGTGGACGACCGGCAGCTCGCGGTGCTGGGCGGGGTGGACGCGGACCGGGTGGCGGCGGCGGGCTGGGCCTTCGGTTCCTTCACGGCGGGTCTGACGGGCGTGCTCCTCGCCCCGTACGTGCGCCTGGACCCGTACGGCCTGCCGCTGCTCGTCATGGAGGTGGTGGCGGTGGCGGTGGCCGCGCGGATGCGGAGTCTGCCGGTCGCGGTGGTGGTGGCGCTGGGGATCGGGGTCGCGCAGAGCCAGTTGACGCGGCTCCATCTGCCGGGCTGGCATGGGCAGTTGGTCCAGGCTGTGGGCGCGAACCTGTTCGTGGTCGCCCTGTTGGTGGCGGCGCTGGTGCTGCCCGGACTCGGCTCCCGGGACGCCCTCCCGCGTACGGCGACGGCCCGCATCTCAACCCCACCCGGCGCGTGGATCGTGGCCGTGGTGCTGTTCCTGCTCCCCCTCGGCTTCGCGGGCTCGGACCTGCACACCTCGGTCCAAGTCCCGGCGTTGGGCGTGGTGTTGCTGTCCCTGGTGGTGGTCACCGGGCGCGGCGGGCAGCTCTCGCTGGGGCAGGCGGCGTACGCGGGCCTGGGTGCCCTGTTCACGGCGCTGCTGGCGGCGGGCCGCTTCCCGGGCCTGCCCCGCCTCCCCGAACTGGCCGCGCTCGCCGTCGCGGTACTCCTGGTGGCTCCCCTGGGCCTGCTGACCGGCTGGCCCGCGATCAGCCGCCACGGCCTGGCCCTCGCCCTCGCGACCTTCGCGGTCGGCGTCGGGGTCAGCCGCTTCGTCTTCGCCCAGCCGTACGCCACGTCGGGTCTGTCCCTGGACCGCCCCTCCGGCTTCGACGGGGACAGGGCCTACTACGTCCTCGAACTCGCCCTCCTGGCAGGCGCGTTGCTGACGACCCACGCCCTGCGCCGGGGCCGCACCGGCCGCGCCCTCGCCGCGATGCGCGACCACGAGCCGGGCGCCTCGGCGGCCGGGGTCCAGGTCCCGTCCCTGAAACTCCTGGCGTTCGTCGCGGGCGCCGCCCTGGCCGCCCTCGGCGGCGGCATGCTCGGCATGGGCCTGCGCGCCTTCGACCCCTCGGCCTACGACCCCGTCCGGGGCCTGTTGTGGTTCGCCGCGGTGGTCGTCCTGGGCGCCGACAGCACACTGGGCGCGCTGGCGGCCGCGGCCCTGCTGGTCGGGCTGGACGCGGGGGCGCGCGGCGGGGTCGCGGCGGCGCTGATCGGGGTGCTGGCGGTGTGCGTGGGGCGGTTCCCCGGCGGGCCGTACGAGGCGCTGCGGACGGCGGCGGGACGGCTGCGGCCCCAACGGCGGGCGCGACTCTCGCCGCTGGGGGTGCGTGTGCGGCGGAGGCTGCGGGTGGTGGGCGTGCAGGCGGTGCCGGTACGGGCGGGCGCAACGGCGGCTTCGCGCGCGGGTGTTGTGCACAGAGCGGGGCGCGACACGGGGCGACTGTCCGAGACGCGGGAGCCGCGAGGGCGCACCGCGGGGCTCGGGCAGGAGGATGAAACGGGTGCGACCGGGGCCACCCACACGGGTGTGGTGCGCCGCGATACGGGGCGATCGACTGAGGCGCCGGAGCGGCAGGGACGGAGGGCCGGACTCGGCCAGCGGGGCGACGCGGCGGAACCGCCACCCCGGGCCGCGACACCCACCTCGCCCACTGAGGACGCTCACCCGCCCCAGCCCACGGTCGCTCCCGAAGAGGCGCCCTTCCCCGAGCCCGCGCCGGTCCGACCGACACCACGGCCACGCACCGCTCCGCCCCGCAGGCCCACCCCGCCCTTCCTCACCGCCCATACCCTGCACGCCCGTTACGGCGGCTTCACCGCGCTCGACGGGGTCGATCTCGTCGTACGGGCGGGACAGGTCACCGCCGTCGTCGGGCCCAACGGGGCCGGAAAAAGCACCCTGTTCCACTGTCTGGCCGGTACCGTGCGGCCCTCGCGCGGGCGGGTCCGGCTCGGGGGGCGGGACATCACCCGGCTGCCCGCGCACGCCCGTACCCGGCTCGGAATCGCCCGGACCTTCCAACAGCTCGCCGTCTTCCCCTCGTTGACCGTCGCCGAGAACGTGCGCGTGGGTGCCGAGCAAGGGCGGGTCGCCGAACCGGGCGCCGTGGAACGGGCGTTGCGGCTGTTCGGGCTCGACGGGGACGTACGGTCGCTGCCCGCCGCCGGACTGCCCACCGGGACGCTGCGCCGCGTCGAACTGGCCCGGGCCTTCGCCGGCGGCCCGCGCGTCCTGCTCCTCGACGAGCCCGCCGCCGGACTCGACACCGCCGAAGTGGCCTCCCTGACCCTGGTGTTGAGGGCCCTGGCCGCCGAGGGCACCGCCCTGCTCGTCGTGGAGCACGACCTCGATCTGGTCGCCGACCTAGCCGACGTGGTCCATGTGATGGCGGCGGGCCGCATCGTCGCCTCCGGCCCGCCCGACCGCGTCCTCGACGCGCCCAGCGTCCGGGAGACCCCCGCATGACCATCTCCCTGCGCCACGCGCGCGTGCGCTACGGCCCCCTCGAAGCCCTGCACGGCATCACCCTCGCCGCGCCCACTCGCGGGCTCACCGTCCTGCTGGGCCGCAACGGCTCCGGCCGTACGACCGCGCTGCGCGCCCTCGCCGGTACGGTCGCGCTGTCGGGCGGTGCGGTGGTGTGGGACGGCGCCGATGTGACCCGTATGCCTGCTCACGAAAGAGCTCGCCGGGGGCTGTGTCTGGTGCCGGAACGGCGGGCCGTGTTCGGGTCCCTCACCGTCCACGAGAACCTCGAACTCGCGGCGCGGGACTACTCCGTGGCCCTCGACGCGTACCCGCAGTTGAGCACCCTGCTCCCCCGCCGCGCCGGCACCCTCTCCGGCGGCGAGCAGCGGATGCTCGCCCTCTCCCGCTCCCTGCTGGCACGCGCGCGTGTGGTGCTCGTCGACGAACCGGCGCAGGGCATGTCGCCCGCGGTCGCGGCGCACACGTACGAACTGCTGGGCGGGTTGGACGCGTGCGTGGTCGTGGCCGAACAGCGATTGCCGCCGGTGCTGCGCGGCCGGGCGGCCCTGGTGTACGAACTGCGGCGCGGGACGGTCGTGTTCAGCGGCGAGGCGGCCGAACTGGCGTAACGGGCGCGCCCCCGCCCGGTCGGAGGACCGGGCGGGGGCGGCGCGGGAGCGGCTCGGCTCAGAGGTCGTTCATCTCAAGGCCGTTCGGCTCAGAGGTCGAGCTGCTGGCCGGGGACGATCAGATCGGGGTCGGCGCCGATGACGGACTTGTTGGCGGCGTAGATCTTCCGCCACGTGGTCCCGTGCTCGGCCGCGATGCCGCTCAGCGTGTCGCCCGAGCGGACGGTGTAGTCGCCGCGGGACGTGCCGCGCGAGGCGTTGTTCGTCCCGCGGGCCGGCGTGTTCGCGGGCTTCGACGGGGTCGCCTTCTTGGTCGACTTCTTGGTGGTCGACCCGGATGTCGACTTGGTCGACTTCTTCGTCGTCGACTTCTCGGTCACCGTGCCCGAAGAGGCAGCGGGTGCGCTGCCGCCCGCTCCGGCCTTGACCGAGCAGACCGGCCAGGCGCCCCATCCCTGGGCGTGCTGGACCTTGGTGGCCACGGCGATCTGCGCGGACCGGGAGGCCTGGTCGGCGGTGGCCGCGTAGGCCGAGCCGCCGTAGGCGCGCCAGGTGCCGGCGGAGAACTGGAGTCCTCCGTAGTAGCCGTTGCCGGTGTTGATGTGCCAGTTGCCGCCGCTCTCGCACCGGGCGATGCGGTCCCACACTCCGCTGTCGGCCGCCGCGGCGTTGCCGGTGGCGGCCAGCAGTCCGAGCGGGGCGAGCAGGGCCGCCCCGGTGAGGACCGCCGTCGTACGCGCTTGACCCTTGCGGTGGGTCTCAGGAGCGTTCTCGCGAGTGGTATCGGCACATTCGGACATGTAGTTCCCTCTCCAACAACCCGGGGTCCCCCAAGGCGGTTCGCGGCTCCCACGCATCGACGCGGTCCTCGCGCTCCTCCCCGTCCGCCGGAAGTGGTGCTGCTTGCTGGCTTGTTCGGCCGGCGGACGTGTCCCGAGCGGTGCTCGTTGCACACGGCGGAGGAATGTACGGAGGTGGACGAGCCGATGTCGACCAACTGCCCGTCGCCGCAGGCCAGTTCACTGTTACCGCGGGTATCGGCACTTTTCGGCCACCCACTACATTCGCTGATTTCACGATTTTTCGACCAGTTGCCGACAAGCGCTGTGACTCGGTTCACGTGTTCAACTCCCTTGACCTTTCACAGAGTTGACAGGGAGTGTCCGATTCCGTACCAGCAGTGACCGTCCGCTTCGGTTGGTTCGATTCGGTTCGCTCCGGAGCGTGACCCCCGCCACAGATCCTCCGTTGTCTCCTTCATGAGCCCGGGACCCACCGGGCACCGCATTCCGAGGGAGCCACCCGTGCCGCGCATGCTCGACGTCAGCGACGACGTACGCGCCGAGATCGGCGACGAAGAAGCCGACCGGCTGCTCGCCGGAGACAACGCCCCGGGCAGTTACGACTGCACGTCGTGCCGCACCCAGGGCGACTCCGATCTGGAGCGCACCAGCACCGTCCTGTTCATCGGCGACGAGACCGCCGTCCTCGCCTTCGCCCACGCCACCTGCCTGCCCTCCCAGATCGTCCAGGTCACCGAGGAGCAGCTGCAGGGCGCCGTCCGCTCCATCAGCGGCAACGCGCACTCCCCGGCGGGCGCACCGGAGAAGGCCGTACCCGAGCAGGCCGTGCTCGGCGTGACCAGCGGACTCGTCCTGATCTCCGGGGAGTTGCACCCCGCCCTGGTGGTCGAGCCGACCGCGCCCATCGTGCGGCCCGGCTCGACCGACGTCGGCGACGACTTCCTGCCGCTGCTCATCGAGCAGGGCTTCATGCCGCTCAGCGAGATCACCACCGTGCCGCCCGTGCTGCACGGCTGGTCGGTGCTGCTCGCGGCGGGCCAGCTGCACGCGGTGCTCCAGCCGAGCAGCAACGGCGGTTCCCCGGTGGCCTGGTGGCAGGCGCACCAGCCGCTCCAGGTCACCGACAGCTGGCGGGCCGCCGCCAACAAGCACCAGCAGGTGCTGATGTTCGCGGCACCGGTCGGCTCGATCGGCCGCCAGCCCCGCGAGGACCTGCTGCGCAGCGCGCTGGACAAGGCCGCTGCGAACGGCAAGTTGGTCGGCTCCGCGCTCCCGCTCGCGGGCACCTGAGCCGCATCCCTTCAGGTCACGCGTCGTTTGGACATACGTGCACGCATACGACGTTCCCCGCAGCCGGCCCTACCAGTCGATCCCGTCCTCGCGGTCGGACCGGGACAGCCCCGGCGGTCCATCGGCCACGCCGATCTACGACCGGCTCTACTCGGAGTGGGTCAAGACCTTCCGCTCGCTGCCGGGTGACCGCAGCGGCGAGGAGGAGCTGGGCTTCACCGCCTTCGGGCACAGCCCGCACAGCACCGGCTCGTTCGGCGGCGGTTCGTTCGGCGGCTCATTGGGTGGCGGCTCATTGGGTGGGGGTTCGTACAGCGCGTACAGCGCGGGGGCCTACAGCGCCCGGCAGCAGTCGCAGTGGCAGCGCGTCGGGCAGCTCGGCCAAGTCGGCCAGCAGCACGGCCACACCGGGATGCACCACATCCCGGCGGCCCTGCCGCCCGGCCCGCGCCGAGGCATCTGACGCGGCACGCACACGAAGAGGGCGGCCCCTGTGGAGACAGGGGCCGCCCTCTTCGTCGTAGAACCGGCCGTACAACTACACCTACGGCTACTTCTTCTTGCCGCGCTTCTCGCGTACCCGGACCGAGATGTGGATCGGGGTGCCCTCGAAGGCGAACTCCTCGCGCAGGCGGCGCTCGATGAAGCGGCGGTAGCCCGCCTCGATGAAGCCGGAGGCGAAGAGCACGAAGCGCGGGGGCTTGGTGCCCGCCTGGGTGCCGAAGAGGATGCGGGGCTGCTTGCCGCCGCGGACCGGGTGCGGGTGGGCGGCGACCAGCTCGCCGAGGAAGGCGTTCAGGCGGCCCGTCGGGACGCGGGTCTCCCAGCCGGCGAGGGCGGTCTCGATGCCCGGGACCAGCTTCTCCATGTGCCGGCCGGTGCGCGCCGAGATGTTCACCCGGGGCGCCCACGCGACCTGGGCCAGCTCGGTCTCGATCTCGCGCTCCAGGTAGTAGCGGCGCTCCTCGTCGAGGGTGTCCCACTTGTTGAAGGCGAGGACGATCGCGCGGCCCGCCTCGACGGCCATGGTGACGATGCGCTGGTCCTGCACCGAGATGGACTCGGAGGCGTCGATCAGGATGACCGCGACCTCCGCCTTCTCGACGGCGGCGGCGGTGCGCAGCGAGGCGTAGTAGTCGGCGCCCTGCTGAAGGTGGACGCGCTTACGGATTCCGGCGGTGTCGACGAACTTCCAGGTCACGCCGCCGAGTTCGATGAGCTCGTCGACCGGGTCACGGGTGGTGCCCGCGACCTCGTTGACGACGACGCGCTCCTCGCCCGCCACCTTGTTCAGCAGCGAGGACTTGCCGACGTTCGGGCGGCCGATCAGGGCGATCCGGCGGGGGCCGCCGACCGCGGTCCCGAAGAGCTGCTCGGGCGCCTCCGGCAGCGCCTCCAGGACAGCGTCCAGCATGTCGCCGGTACCGCGCCCGTGCAGCGCGGAGACGGGGTGCGGCTCACCGAGCCCGAGGGACCACAGGTAAGCCGCGTCGGACTCACCACTGAGACCGTCGACCTTGTTGGCGGCCAGCACGACGGGCTTGCCGGCCTTGCGCAGCAGCCGTACGACCGCCTCGTCGGTGTCGGTGGCGCCGACCTTGGCGTCGACGACGAAGACGACCGCGTCGGCGGCCTCGATCGCGTACTCGGCCTGGGCGGCCACGGAGGCGTCGATGCCGAGGACGTCCTGCTCCCAGCCGCCGGTGTCGACGACCTTGAAGCGGCGCCCCGCCCACTCGGCCTCGTACGTCACACGGTCGCGGGTGACACCGGGCTTGTCCTCCACGACGGCCTCGCGGCGGCCGATGATGCGGTTGACGAGAGTCGACTTGCCGACGTTCGGCCGGCCGACGACGGCGAGGACGGGCAGCGGTCCGTGTCCTGCCTCGTCGAGGGCGCCCTCGACGTCCTCGATGTCGAAGCCCTCCACGGCGGCGAGCTCCATGAACTCCGCGTACTCGGCATCGCCGAGCGCCCCGTGCTCGTGCTCCCCGCCGGAGCCGTCGGGCTGGATCTGGTCGTTCATGAAGTCGGTACCTCGTTCATCGTGGTGATCGGTGGAACCCCCGGATTTCGGGTGATCCACTACTCAAGTGTCTCTTAGCGCCCGGTGAGGCGCCTGGCGTCGTCCAGGTGGGCGGCCAGTTGCTTCTGGATCCGCTCGGTCGCCTCGTCCAGTGCCTTGCGCGTACGGCGGCCGGAGCCGTCGCCCGCTTCGAACGGGTCGCCGAAGACGACGTCGACGCGGGAGCGCAGCGGGGGCAGCGCCTTTATCAGCCGTCCGCTCTTCTCGGCGGTACCCAGTACGGCCACCGGCACGATCGGGGCGCCGCTGCGGACCGCGAAGTAGGCGAGCCCGGCGCGCAGCGAGGCGAAGTCGCCCTCGCCCCGGGTGCCCTCGGGGAAGATCCCCAGCACACCGCCGGCCGACAGGACGTCCAGCGCCCCGGTGATCGCCGTACGGTCGGCGATCGAACGGTCCACCTTCAGCTGGCCGATGCGCAGCAGGAAGGGATCCAGCGGGCCGACGAACGCTTCCTTCTTGATCAGGAAATGTGTCGGCCGGGGTGCCACGCCCATGACCATGGGGCCGTCGACGCCGTGGGAGTGGTTGACGGCGAGGATCACCGGACCGGCGGCGGGCACCTTCCAGGAGCCCAGCACGCGCGGCTTCCACAGCCCGTACATCAGGCCGACGCCGATGCGCCGCCCGACCTCGGCGCCCCGTTCCGACGCGACGGTCGAAGTTGTCGAAGCTGTTGGAGCTGTCACTTGGCGGCCCGCTTCTCCCCGACAAGGGTGACCACGCACTCGATGACCTGCTGGAGCGTGAGGTCGGAGGTGTCCACCTCGACCGCGTCGTCCGCCTTCGCGAGCGGCGAGGTCTTGCGCGAGGAGTCGGCCGCGTCCCGCTTCAGCAGCGCCTCACGGGTGGCCTGGACGTCGGCGCCCTTCAGCTCACCGCTGCGGCGGGCGGCACGCGCCTCCGGGGAAGCGGTGAGGAAGATCTTCAGATCGGCGTCGGGCAGCACGGTCGTACCGATGTCCCGCCCCTCCACCACGATCCCCCGCTCCGCCTCGGCGGCCAGCGAACGCTGCAGCTCGGTGATCCGGGCCCGCACCTCGGGCACCGCGCTGACCGCGCTGACCTTGGAGGTGACCTCCTGGGTGCGGATCGGGCCGGCCACGTCCACGCCGTCGACGCTGATCGTCGGGTTCGCCGGGTCGGTACCCGAGACGATCTCCGCCTTGCCCGCCGCGTCGGCGATCGCGGCGGGGTCGGTGAGGTCGATCCCGTTGTTCACCATCCACCAGGTGATCGCCCGGTACTGGGCGCCGGTGTCCAGATAGCTCAGCCCGAGCTGCGAGGCCACGGCCTTCGACGTGCTGGACTTGCCCGTGCCGGAGGGGCCGTCGATGGCGACAATCACTGCCGGGGCGGTCCGGGCGGCGCCGTTTTCCACGGGAGGACACCTTCCTGGTGCGGGGTGGTGAGCGGGGTGGGGGTGCGAGTGCGCCCCGGACAAGGTTACTGGGTTCACGTCACTCGTCCGGCCGGACGGTTCCTGCTTGACGCAGGCCGGCAGAATTCAGCCCGTCCGGCGTTTGAGGACGAGGCCCCTTCAGGGCCGAAGCGGGGGTCTGGGGGCGCAGCCCCAGAAGACGCCCACCCCCACACACCGCGCCTACTGCCGGATCGCCCAGCCCCGCTCCCGCAACGCCGAAGTCAACACCGGCACCGACTTCGGCTCCACCATCAACTGCACAAGCCCCGCCTGCTGCCCCGTCGCATGCTCGATCCGCACATCCTCGATATTGACCCCCGCCATCCCCGCATCCGCGAAGATCCGGGCCAGCTGCCCGGGCTGGTCGTCGATCAGCACCGCCACAACCTCGTAGACCCGCGGAGCGGACCCGTGCTTGCCGGGAACACGAACCTGCCCCGCGTTCCCCCGCCGCAGCACGTCCTCGATGCCGCCCGCACCCTCCCGCCGCTTGGAGTCGTCGGCGGACTGCAGCGCACGCAACGCCCGTACCGTCTCCTCCAAGTCCCCCGCGACATCGGTGAGCAGGTCGGCGACCGGCCCCGGGTTCGCGGACAGGATGTCGATCCACATCCGGGGGTCGGACGCGGCGATCCGGGTCACATCACGAATCCCCTGCCCGCACAGCCGTACGGCGGCCTCTTCCGCGTTCTCCAGCCGCGCGGCGACCATGCTGGACACCAGATGGGGCATGTGGGACACGAGCGCGACCGCACGGTCATGGGCGTCGGCATCCATGACAACCGGCACGGCACGGCAGTGCGAGACCAGCTCCAGGGCGAGGTTCAGCACCTCGGTGTCCGTGTCACGCGTGGGCGTCAGCACCCAGGGCCGCCCCTCGAAGAGGTCGCCGGTCGCGGCCAGCGGACCCGACTTCTCGCGCCCGGACATGGGATGCGAGCCGATGTACGACGACAGGTCGAGCCCCAGCGCCTCCAACTCCCGCCGCGGACCACCCTTGACGCTGGCCACGTCGAGGTACCCCCGAGCCACCCCCCGCCGCATCGCGTCGGCGAGCACCCCGGCCACCAGGGCGGGCGGAGCGGCGACGATCGCGAGGTCGACGGGACCGTCCGGCGCCTCGTCGGTGCCGGCGCCGAGCGCGGCGGCCGTACGGGCCTGCTCGGGGTCGTGGTCGGCGAGGTGGACGACGACTCCGCGCGAGGCGAGGGCGAGCGCGGCGGACGTGCCGATGAGCCCGGTGCCGATGACGAGCGCGGTCCTCACTGGGCGATGTCCTTGCGCAGGGCGGCCGCGGCACCGAGGTACACGTGCGTGATGTCGGCGCGGGGCTTGTCGGACTCGATGTGCGCGAGTATGCGGACCACGCGGGGCATGGCGCCCGCGATCTCGAGTTCCTGCGCGCAGATCAGCGGCACGTCGGAGAAGCCGTCGCCGAGCTTGCGGGCGGCGGCCGCCGGGAAGTCGCTGTGCAGGTCGGGCGTGGCCGTGAACCAGACGCTGATCAGGTCGTCGGCGGTGAGGCCGTTCCGCTCCAGGACTGCGGTGAGCAGCGCTCCGACCTGCTCGTCCATGTGGCCGGCCTCGTCCTTGTCCAGTTGGACGGCGCCCCGGACCGCTCGTACCGCCACGGCTTGGCTCCTTGCTGATGTACGGCTCTTGGTACATCCAGCCTAGTCAGCCCGTTCGGTACGGGTGCGCGGCGCCCGCCCACCGAGACGGTCACAGGGACTGTTGCCGGACCAGTTCCTCCAGCGAGGCGGCCTGCGGGACCTGGCCGTCCGGGGTGAGTTTGTCGACGGCCTGGGGCAGCGCCTGCGCGAGCTCGGTCGCGGCCTGGTCCGGGGTGACGCCGGCCTGCTCGGCGACCTTCTGCAGGGTCTCGTCGGGCAGCGCCTGCTGGATCTGGGCGCCGGTGACGGACTGGTTCTGGCCGGTGCCGACCCAGGAGTCCTTCTGCTCGGCCAGGCCGGACTTGGCGAGCATGTCGAGGAGCCCGCCCAGCGGATTGCTGCCGCCCGAGCCGCCGCCACTGCCGCCGAGGGACCCGAGCAGTGCGCCGAGGATGTTGCCGGCGGAACCGCCGCTCTTGCCCCCTCCGCCCAGAAGACCGCCGAGAAGGCTGCCGAGATCGTTGCCCGCCATGGGTCACGCCTTTCGAGAGCGGCCGGCCGCTGGTCGGGGCCCGGCCTCGAACCCTGCCAATGTCACCTGAATCATCCCGTTCCGCTACTTGGGGTGAGATCATCCCCGTATGCCTCTTTACCCACGGCCCCGAGTCCGCTCTCATGGGCTGGTAGCTCGCCTCGGGGGAGGACAGTAATGAAGCGTCCTGGACCACTGCTCACTCTTCTGGCGGGCCTGGTGCTGGGCCTGTTCATGCTGACGCTCAACGCGACGTCCGGGACGAAGACCGCGTCGTCCTCGTACAGCGAGGCATCGCCGTCGGCGACACCTTCGTCTTCGCCGAAGAAATCGGCGGCCGCGTCACCGACTCCGACTGTCACCCCCAGCCCGACACCGTCGAAGTCGCCGATCCCGAACGCCAGTTACGCCGGCCGCACCGACGACGACACCGCGTCGGTCGCCGTGTCGATCCGTGACGGCAAGGCGGTCGCCTACTTCTGCGACGGCCGCTACAAGGAGGCCTGGCTGCGCGGGCCCGTCAAGGACGACGGCAGCATGAAGCTCACCGCCCCGAACGGCGCCGTCCTCGACGGCAAGCTCCAGCAGGGCAAGAAGATCCACGGCACGGTCAAGGACGAGGGCCGGTCCTACGTGTTCACCGCCGACAAGGCCGTCAAGCCGTCCGGGCTGTGGCGTGCCACGGCCAAGGTGCGCGGCGCCAAGATCGACGGCGGCTGGATCGTGCTGCCGAACGGCCGCCAGACCGGCATCGTCACCCGCGACGGCAAGGCCGCCTCCGCACCCCGTATCGACCCGGAGACCGGCGCGGTCACGGTCGACGGACAGCAGCTCACGGCACAACCCGTCACCCCCTGACCCACCATCCGCCTCAGGGAGCCGATCATGACCGCCGACCCGAACGCCGCCACCCAGTCCTACCCCCCACCCCCACGCCACCGCGACAGCCCCGCCCGCTATCTGGTCCCGGCCCTGGTGGCAGCGGCCGTGGCCGTCGGCCTCGGCGTCTACGGCAAGGTCCACGACCCGGCGGGCACCGCCTTCAACCTCGCCGGCTTCAGCAGCACGGGCGCGGTGAAGTCCTGGCTCGCGACGACCGCGTTCTTCTTCGCCCTCGTCCAGGTCGTCTCCGCCTTCATGGTCTACGGCAAGCTGCCCGGCCCGAGTTGGTCGGCGACGCTGCACCGCTGGTCGGGGCGGATCGCGTTCCTGGTGGCGGTGCCGGTCGCGGTGCACTGCCTCTACGCGTTCGGCTACCAGACGTACTCGACACGCGTGATGTGGCATTCCCTCCTGGGGTGCGCGTTCTTCGGTGCCTTCAGTGCCAAGATGCTGCTGCTCCGCTCGGAGCGGCTGCCCGGCTGGCTGCTGCCGGTCGTCGGCGGACTGGTGTTCACCGCTCTCACCCTGCTCTGGCTGACATCCGCCCTCTGGTTCTTCCGCACCGTCGGAGTGACGACATGACCACCGTCGTAGCGACCGCGTGACCACCGTCGCAGTGACCACATGACGACCCCCTTCGGAGTGACCACATGACCGACAGCTCGACGCGCCGCACGGTCCTCGCCACAGGTGCGGCCGCCGCGGCCGCCGCGCTCACCGCGGGATGCAGCAAGTACGGCGACAGCAACGACTCCTCGGGTTCGTCGTCCGTGAAGGCGTCCGGCGGCCAGGAGTTGGCGAAGACGTCCGACATCCCGGTCGGCGGCGGCAAGATCCTCAAGGACCAGAAGGTCGTGGTGACCCAGCCGAAGAAGGACGAGTTCAAGGCCTTCTCGGCGATCTGCACCCACCAGGGCTGCACGGTGAGCGCAGTCGCGAACGGCACGATCAACTGCCCGTGCCACGGCAGCAAGTTCCACATCGCGGACGGTTCGGTCGCGGGCGGTCCGGCACCGAAACCGCTGCCGGCGGAGCAGATCACGGTGGAGGGAAATTCGATCCGCCTGGCGTGAACTGCCGCGTACGCTCCCGGAATGCACCCCGAGTCCCTGGTCCGCGACCACACGATCTACGCCTGCGTGATGGGTTCGCGCGCCTTCGGCCTGGCGACGGACGGCAGCGACACGGACCGCCGGGGTGTGTTCGTGGCCCCCACCCCGCTCTTCTGGCGTTTCGAGAAGCCGCCGACGCATGTGGAGGGCCCGGCGGAGGAGCAGTTCAGCTGGGAGCTGGAGCGCTTCTGCGAACTGGCCCTGCGCGCGAACCCCAACATCCTGGAGTGCCTCCACTCCCCCCTCGTCGAGCACGTCGACGCCACAGGCCGCGAACTCCTCGCCCTGCGCGGCGCGTTCCTCTCCCGCCAGGTCCACGAGACGTTCACGCGCTACGCGTTGGGCCAGCGCAAGAAGCTGGAAGCCGACATCCGCACGCACGGCGCCCCGCGCTGGAAGCACGCGATGCACCTGCTCCGCCTCCTGATGAGCGCCCGCGACATACTCCGCACGGGCACCCTGACGATCGACGTGGGCGACCAGCGCGCCCCCCTGTTGTCCGTCAAACGCGGCGAAGTCCCCTGGCCGCAGGTCGAGTCCTGGATGACCCGCCTGGCCACGGAGACGGACGAGGCGGCCACCCACAGCCCACTCCCGGCAGAGCCGGACCGGCACCGCGTGGAGGACTTCCTGATCCGGGTCCGGCGCGCGTCCACCGACGCCCTATCGGGGTGACGTCACCGGCAGCCCCGCGTCGGCGGCGGCTTCGCCCTGGCGTTTGTCGTACGTCACGAACCAGCTGACGCCGCGACCGAGTTTGAGCGCCGCCACGGTGTGGATCGCGTCGAGGCTGCGCAGCGCGGTGCCCGGCGCCAACTCCCCCGCTTCCAGCATCAGTTCAGGCGTGAGACGAACACGCGCGATGGCGTTCAGTAGGGCGTCCGCAGCCGATCACTCCACCTCGTCCGCGCCGAGCCGATGCAGCAGCCGCCGCACCTCAGTCTGCGCCAGGTCGCACGTGACGACACGACGCATTCCGCCGTGCTGTCCGATCCATCGCTCCAGCGCGGCGGTCTCCGCCTCCGCCCGCAGCAGCTTGGCGATCGCCGATGCGTCGAGGTAGAGCAGCGTCACCGCGTCTCCTCCTCGCGCTGAGCGAGCAATTCCGCGGTGGGGCCGCGTCCTTCCGCGTCCCGCCTGACCGCGCGCAGCCGCTCCAGCGCGTCGACGGCCTCGACACCGTGCCCCTCGTCCATGACCGAGGCATCGAGCAGGCCGATGGCGATCGCGGCACGGATGTCCCGTTCCGCCGGCTCCAGCGGAGACAGTATGGCGACCGGCACACCGTCCCGAGTGACCTCGATCGACTCACCCGCCGCCACGGCGTCCAGCAGAGCCGCGGTGTGCCGGGACAGCTCCCGGACCGGCACTCGCCTGCGCTTCGCCTCACCCATGTCTGCCACGGTAACCCCACCGCATGACAACGTCCATCCATGTCAGACGCCGCCACAATGCGTCAGGCGTCCCAGAGCGCCCCGAGCGCCAGCAGCTCCCCCCGGTACTCGATCCGCTCGGCCCATTCCTGCGGCCACGCGTCCGCCCCCAGATACGCCCCCGCGAACGCCCCCGTGAGACAGGCGATCGAGTCCGAGTCACCGGACGTGCAGGCCGCGCGGCGCAACGCGGTCACCGGCTCGTCGACGAAGAGGAGGAAACACAACAGGCCGGTCGCCAGGGCCTCTTCGGCGATCCAGCCCGCGCCAGTGGCCAGGCACGGGTCGGTCTCCGGGGAGACGGTGCGTACGGCGTCCTGGAGTCGGCCCAGGATCTCCAGGCACTCGTCCCAGCCGCGCGCGATGAAGTGCTCGGGCGTGGGGTCCTGGCTCCGCGTCCACAGGTCGCCGAGCCAACGCTCGTGATACCGGGTGCGGTTCTCGAGGGCGTACGACCGCAGCAGCCCCACCAGCCCGGTCGGTTCGGCGCCCTGCGCGAGCAGCCGTACGGCGTGCGCGGTGAGGTCGGACGCGGCGAGGGCGGTCGGGTGACCGTGGGTCAGCGCGGACTGCAACTGGGCGGCGCCGGACCGCTGTTCGTCGCTCAGCCCGGGGACGAGCCCGACCGGCGCGACCCGCATGTTGGCCCCGCAGCCCTTCGAGCCGATCTGACTGGCGTCCTGCCACACCCGCCCCTCGGTCTTCAGCAGGTTGCACGCGACGAGGCAAGTCCGGCCGGGGGCACGGTTGTTGTCCGGCGACTGGTACCAGTCCACGAACTCCTCGCGCACCGGCCGTTCCATCCGCTTGGGGCCAAGCAGCCCCCGGTCCATGGCAGTTCGCAGTCCCCGCCCCAACGCCAGTGTCATCTGCGTGTCGTCGGTGACGATCGCCGGCCTCGGCAGCTCCATCTCCCGCCAGGGACCGCACTTGGCGAGGATGCCGGGCACGTCGTTGAACTCGGTGGGGAAGCCGAGCGCGTCCCCGAGGGCGAGCCCCACCAGGGCTCCCGTGGCGGCACGCTTGCGGACGGTGGTCGTGGTCATGCGGGACTTCCTTCCCGAGTCGGCCGGAGCAGGGGCGGGTACAGGGCGGTGGCGGTCCCGGCGCGGTACAGCGCGGCCGGTTTCCCTCGGCCACCGGTCAACTTGGCGCCGCCGAGCACCGGTTCGACAAACCCGGGCGTGGCGAGCACTTTGCGACGGAAGTTGGGGCGGTCCAACTCTCTGCCCCACACGGTCTCGTAGACCTGTTGCAGCTCCCCCAGCGTGAACTCCGGCGGGCAGAACGCGGTGGCGAGGCAGCTGTACTCCAGCTTGGCGCCCACCCGTTCGTGCGCGTCGGCCAGAATCCGGTCGTGGTCGAAGGCCAACGGCCCGAGCGAGTCGTACGGCAGCCAGCGCGCCTGCGCCGCGTCGCTGCCCGCGTGCGGCTCGGGCGGGTCCGGCAGCAGTGCGGCGAAGGCGACGGTGACGACCCGCATCCGGGGGTCGCGGTCGGGCTCGCTGTAGGTGCGCAGCTGCTCCAGATGCAGCCCTGAGACATCCAACAGGCCGGTCTCCTCGGCGAGTTCACGCCGGGCGGCGGTCTCCGCGGACTCGTCGGGCGCGACGAAGCCGCCGGGCAACGCCCAGTGCCCGGCATACGGCTCCTGTCCGCGCTCGACGAGCAGCACATGCAGGGCGCCCGCGCGGATCGTGAGGACGGCGAGGTCGGCGGTGACGGCGAAAGGTTCGAAGGCGTACTTGTCGTAGGCCGGTGTTGCGGTCATGGTGATCCACCCCGTTAATAGTCAGTTCGACCATAAAGAGTGAACGCGCCTCGGCACAACCCCCCGCACCCGACAAGAACGAGACGACGAAAACGAAGCGGCCGGCCCCGGAGAAACCCGGAACCGGCCGCACTCGCAACGCTGTTTTAGAGATCGACTTCCTGCATCAGCATGCCGACCTCGGTGTTCGACAGCCGTCGCAGCCAGCCCGACTTCTGGTCGCCCAGGGTGATCGGACCGAAGGAGACGCGGACCAGCTTGTCGACCGGGAACCCGGCCTCCGCGAGCATGCGGCGGACGATGTGCTTGCGGCCCTCGTGGAGGGTCACCTCGACCAGGTAGTTCTTGCCGGTCTGCTCGACGACACGGAAGTGGTCCGCACGCGCGTACCCGTCCTCCAGCTGGATGCCGTCCTTGAGCTGCTTGCCCAGATCGCGCGGGATCGGGCCCACGATGTGCGCGAGGTAGGTCTTCTTCACGCCGTACTTGGGGTGGGTCAGACGGTGCGCCAGCTCGCCGTGATTGGTGAGCAGAATCACACCCTCGGTCTCGGTGTCGAGCCGCCCGACGTGGAAAAGACGCGTCTCCCGGTTGGTGACGTAGTCGCCGAGGCACTGCCGGCCCTCGGGGTCCTCCATCGTGGCCACGACACCGGCGGGCTTGTTCAACGAGAAGAACTGGTACGACTGCGTCGCCACCGTCAGCCCGTCGACCTTGATCTCGTCGTGCTCCGGGTCGACCCGGAGACCCTGCTCGACCACGATCTCGCCGTTGACCTCGACCCGGGACTGCTCGATCAGCTCCTCGCAGGAGCGCCGGGAGCCGTAGCCCGCGCGCGCGAGGACCTTCTGCAGCCGCTCGCCCTCCTGCTCGGCGCCCGGGAAGGTCTTGGGCGGCTTGATGTCCTTCTTGCCCGCGTACCGCTCCCGGTTGCGCTCCTCGGCCCGCGCGTCGTACTCACGCGAGGTCGCCGGCGCCCAGCGCCCGCGCCCGGTGCTCTGGCCCTGCTTGGGGCCGCCCTTGGCACCGCCACGTGCCGCTGCACCGCGCCCCGACTTGGGACCTTCGTGGGATCCCGTGGGGCCTACGTCGTAGCGCCGCTCTTCGGGACGCGGCTTTCCGGCACGCTTCGGCTTGTCGTCACGGCCTCCCGCGCCGGCCGCGCCCCTCGGCTGGGAGCCGCCACCGGCGCCCCGGGAGTTGCCCGCGCCGGAACCACGACCGCCGCCGCCCCCACCGGAACCCCGAGGATTGCCGCCCCCGCCGGTCCCGCGGGGGTTGCCGCGCCCGCCGCTCCTACCGCCGCCACCACTGCTGCCACTGCCACTGCTTCGCATCAAAGTTCCGTCGTCGTCGTTTCGTCTGCATCTGCATCCGGTGCATCCGGATCGAACGACGGGACCCCTTCCAGCGTCTCCGCCTCGATCGCCTCAGCCTCAGGGAGGAAGGGCGCGAGCTCCGGGAGCTCGTCCAGGCCTCGCAGGCCCATCCGCTCCAGAAAGTAGTTCGTCGTCACGTACAGGATCGCACCTGTTTCGGGTTCCGTCCCCGCCTCCTCGACCAGACCCCGCTGCAAGAGGGTGCGCATCACACCGTCGCAGTTGACTCCGCGGACCATCGAGACCCTGCTGCGGCTGACCGGCTGGCGGTACGCGACGACCGCCAGGGTCTCCAGCGCCGCCTGGGTGAGCCGGGCCTGCTGCCCGTCCAGGACAAAGCCCTCGACGGCCGGCGCGAACTCCGGGCGGGAGTAGAAACGCCAGCCCCCGGCGATCAGCCGCAGCTCGAAACCGCGCCCCTGGACGGTGTACTCGTCGGCCAGCTCGCGCAACGCGTCCGCGATCCGCCGTTTGGGCCGCTGGAGTATTTTCGCGAGGTGCTCCACGGTCGCGGGCTCGTCCACGACCATGAGAACGGCCTCCAGGGCGGGCTTGAGGTCGAGATCCGCGACAGCGGACGGGCTCGCCGGTACGCCCGTGCTCTCCTCGCTCACGCCGACTCCTCCTTGGTCTCCTTGGGCGGCTCGGGCGGCCGGTCGAACTCGTCCGTGACCACGGGCTCACCCTCCCCCTCCCCACCGGTCCAGCGCACGATCAGATCCCCGAGCGCGGTCTCCTGGTCCAGCGCGACGGCCTTCTCCCGGTACAGCTCCAGCAGGGCCAGGAACCTCGCTACGACGGTCAGGGTGTCGTCGGTGTCGTCGACGAGCACGCTGAAGCTGGCCTCGCCGAGTTCCCGCAGCCGCGCGACCACAATCCCGGCCTGCTCCTGCACACTGACGAGCGGCGCGTGGATGTGGTCGATGTACACCTGCGGCTTGGGCCTGGGCTGCATCGCCTTCACGGCGAGCCTGGCGAAGCCCTCCGGGCCGATGCGGATGACGACCTCGGGCAGCAGCTCGGCATGGTGCGGTTCGAGCCCGACGGTCCGGGGGTAGCGCCGGGCTTCTTCGTCGAGGCGCCGGTTGAAGATGTCGGCGATCTGCTTGTACGCCCGGTACTGCAACAGCCGCGCGAACAGCAGGTCCCGGGCCTCCAGCAACGCCAGGTCGGCCTCGTCCTCGACCTCGGCGGCGGGCAACAGCCGGGCCGCCTTCAGATCGAGCAGGGTCGCCGCGACGACAAGGAATTCGGTCGTCTCGTCCAGGTCCCAGTCGGGGCCCATCGCCCTGATGTACACAATGAACTCGTCGGTGACCTTGGACAGCGCCACCTCGGTCACATCGAGCTTGTGCTTCGAGATCAACTGGAGGAGCAGATCGAAGGGCCCCTCGAAGTTGGCGAGCCGCACCTTGAAGACCCCGTCATCGGGTTCTTCGAGCGAGGGTTCCTCAGCAGGCGCCTCGGGCTCTGCTACGACGACCTCGGGCTCCGGCACCGCCACGACGATCTCGGCCTCGACCTCGGGCTCCGGCGCCGCACCCGGCCCTTTCCCGAGCGCACGCCGACGGCCGGCCGGTGCGCCGGAAGCGGGAGCGTCGTTCGAGGTCATGGCCCCCGCAGGCTACCGCTACCGCCCGCGAAGCCGGCGTAC
The DNA here is from genome assembly GCF_000716435.1 of Streptomyces xylophagus. GTDB lineage: Bacteria > Actinomycetota > Actinomycetes > Streptomycetales > Streptomycetaceae > Streptomyces > Streptomyces xylophagus. The sequence continues at coordinate 28,261 of NZ_JNWO01000021.1, read as the reverse complement.
GAGAATGCTCGCGTCCCCGCGGGACTCCAGATCGGCCAGGACGACGGCGACCGCCTCGCGCACGATCCGGCCGCGGTCGACCGCGAGACCGTGCTCGCCCCGGAGCATCAGGCGGGCGTGCTCCAGGTCGATGAGTTCCTCGGCGGACACGTACACGGTGATCTTCTCGTCGTGCCGCTCCCGCCCGCTGGGCCGGCGCTGGGCCTGCGCCCGCTGACGCTGCTTCCGCGGCTGGGCAGAACCTTCCTGCGCCTCCTGACGGCGTCCTGAGCCGTCCGCGGACCGGCTGCGGGACTCGCCGCCGTCCGCGTCCGCAGCGACGTGTTCTGCGCCCTCTCCGTCACCGCCCTGGGCGGGTACGGACTGCGGGGCGTCCTCCCCGGCGGCGGCACCGTCGCTCTCCCCCGCCGGAGCCGGTACCCGGGCCTCGCCGTTGGCCCGGCTCCTGGGGGTGGACGATTGGAGCGCCATCCCCCCTGTCGTACGGAACAGTTCGTCGGCCCCCGGCAGACTCACTCGGCGTGACACCGGGCGAGCACCTCCCTGGCGAGCTGGCGATAGGCGGCGGCACCGACGGAGTTGGAGGCGTACGTGGTGATGGGCTCACCGGCGACCGTGGTCTCCGGGAAGCGCACCGTGCGCCCGATGACCGTGTGGTAGACGTGATCGTCGAACGCCTCGACCACGCGGGCGAGCACCTCACGGCTGTGCACGGTGCGGGAGTCGTACATCGTGGCGAGGATGCCGTCGAGTTCCAGCTCGGGGTTGAGCCGCTCCTGGACCTTCTCGATGGTCTCCGTCAGCAGCGCGACACCACGCAGCGCGAAGAACTCGCACTCCAGCGGCACGATCACCTTGTGAGCCGCCGTCAGGGCGTTCACGGTGAGCAGGCCGAGGGAGGGCTGACAGTCGATCACGATGTAGTCGTAGTCGGCCATCAGCGGCTTCAACGCCCGCTGCAGGGTGGACTCGCGCGCGACCTCGCTCACCAACTGCACTTCGGCGGCCGACAAGTCGATGTTGCTGGGCAGCAAGTCCATGTTCGGGACAGCTGTCTTGAGGAGTACCTCGTCGGCCGACATGCCCCGCTCCATGAGCAGGTTGTAGACGGTGAGGTCCAACTCCATGGGATTGACGCCCAGTCCGACCGACAGCGCGCCCTGCGGGTCGAAGTCGACGAGCAGTACACGCCGGCCGTACTCCGCGAGCGCGGCACCCAGGTTGATGGTCGACGTGGTCTTGCCGACGCCGCCCTTCTGGTTGCACATCGCGACGATCGTCGCGGGGCCGTGACTGGTCAGCGGGCCCGGAATCGGGAAGTACGGGAGCGGGCGTCCGGTCGGGCCCACGCGCTCACGGCGCTGGCGGGCCGCGTCGGGCGCGAGTGTGGCCGCGTACTCGGGATCGGGCTCGTACTCGGCGTCGGGGTCGTAGAAGTGCCCGTCGGGCAGTTCGTCGTAGTCGGCGAAATGGTTGTGGGGCGCGCCCCTTCCGTCGCCGGCCATGGCGTTCACGTGATGGCCATCCATGCTCTGGTGTGCTGGCTGAGTCACCCCTGGCTTCTGGTGACCCTGGTGGGCTGCGAAGGTTCGCACCGCAACGGAGCCGACAGCCTCGAACCCCGCGGGCTCCTGGCCCCTTGCAGGCATTCCTGGTTGACCACCCCCGGGAGAAAATGTCGACTCATTCACAAGTCGTCTTACCTCCTTGGTGACCAGGGAACTTCTCGATAGGTCAGCGTGGCACCATGCCGACGGATGGCGACTCTATGGCGTGTCGGGTGTTCGCAGCAACACAATCCGCCGGACCCGGCCCGATGTGTCGGCAATGAAACATCCCTCTGTCAAGGGCGTACGGCAGTCGCACAGCAGGTTTCACCGGTGCACGAATCGGTTCAAGGGTTACGTTCGGCGCGAGTTGACCGAGTGCCGCAAAGTGACCATACACACACTTCCGGCCGGACCTCTCGAGCAAGGTCCGGCCGGGCGTGCTGTGTTGACGACCTGTGTTGACGTATCGCCTTTTGCTGAACGGTGACTTAGTCGACAGAGTCAGCCGAGCAGCGATTCCAGCTCGACGTGCTCCAGTCCGTGCGCCTCGGCGACCTCGCGGTAAATCACCTTGCCGTCATGGGTGTTGAGGCCCTTGGCGAGAGCAGGATCACGTCGCAGCGCCTCGACCCAGCCGCGGTTCGCGAGCTCGACGATGTACGGGAGCGTGGCGTTGGTGAGCGCGTAGGTCGACGTGTTGGGCACCGCGCCGGGCATGTTGGCGACGCAGTAGAAGACCGAGTCGTGGACCGGGAAGGTCGGTTCGGCGTGGGTCGTCGGACGCGAGTCCTCGAAGCAGCCGCCCTGGTCGATCGCGATGTCGACAAGAACACTTCCGGGCTTCATCCGCGCCACGAGTTCGTTGGTGACCAACTTCGGTGCTTTGGCGCCCGGGATGAGCACCGCGCCGATGACGAGGTCGGCGTCCAGGACGGCCTTCTCCAGCTCGAAGGAGTTGGACATGATCGCGCGGACCTTGGTGCCGAAGACCTTGTCGGCCTCGCGGAGCTTGTTGATGTCGCGGTCGAGCAGCGTGACGTGGAAGCCCATGCCGACGGCGATCTGCGTGGCGTTCCAGCCGGAGACCCCGCCGCCGATGACGACGGCCCGCGCGGGCTGCGTGCCGGGGACACCGCCGGGCAGCACACCGCGCCCGCCGACCGAGCGCATCAGGTGGTAGGCGCCGACCTGCGGGGCCAGCCGGCCCGCGACCTCGGACATCGGGGCGAGCAGCGGCAGCGCACGGCCGGGCAGTTCGACGGTCTCGTAGGCGATCGCCGTGGTGCCGGACTCGACGAGCGCGTCGGTGCACTCCTTGGAGGCGGCCAGGTGCAGGTAGGTGAAGAGCGTCTGGTCCTTGCGGAGGCGGTGGTACTCCTCGGCGATGGGCTCCTTGACCTTGAGCAGCAGGTCGGTACCGGCCCAGACCTCGTCCGCGGTGGCGAGGATCTGCGCGCCTGCGGAGACGTACTCGTCGTCCGTGATCGAGGAGCCGACGCCGGCGTCGTGCTCGATGAAGACCTGGTGGCCGTGGCGCACCAGCTCGTGCACGCCGGCGGGGGTGATGGCCACCCGGAACTCGTTGTTCTTGACCTCGCGGGGGATGCCGACCTTCACGTCGATCACGGTCCTTGGCTCAGAGGGTGTGGGGCAATACATCTCATACCCGGACATGCATGAGCGCACCGGGAGACCGCAGGAGAAGGTGCGGCAGAGCCAGTCTAATGAAGGTGTTCCCGGTGTCTAGCCTTTCAATGCATCAATCTTCGGCGGATGTACTACGGATTTCGCAGGCGTTAGCGTCTTGTTCCAGGGGTTCGGAGGTGGATTCCGGGGTTTCGGGGGCCGAATCGCCCTCCAGGAGCTCCTCGCCGAGCATCCGCTCGGCCGTCCCGCGGTGCAGCGCGGCGGACGCCGGGTCACCGAGCCGGTCGAGGGTGTCGGCCAGCCGCAGCTGCAACGCCGCCTGCAGCCGGACGTCCTCCGCGCGGCGCGCCCACTCCACGGCCTCGTGACAGGTCAGCAGCGACTCCTCGGGGCGGCCCGCGTACTCCTGGACCCGTGCCAGCTCGCTCAACGCCCTTGCCTGGGCGGGCACATCACCGTTCTTGCGGTATCCGGCGACGGCCGCCCGCCAGTGCCTCAGCGCCTCGCCGTAACGGCCCGCGTAGGTGTGCGCGGCGGCGATCCGGCCGTAGAGCCGGGCGGCCTCCGCGCGCTCGTCCCGGGCGAGCCGCTGGGCCAGCGCGCGGCCGAACCAGTCGGCGGCCCGGTCGTAGTCGCCGAGCTCCTGGTGCGCGCCGCCTACGGATTCCATCGCGCGACCGGTCGCATACGGGTCATTTGCTTCGCGTCCGGCGTCCAGAGCGGCCCGGTAGCGGGCCAGCGCCTCGGTCGTACGGCCGGTCTGCGCGTCCAGATCGGCGAGGTTCAGCAGCGCCGCGGCCTTCTCGCGGGGCAGGTTCCGCCGCTCGGCCACGTCGAGGACGAGGCGGTGGATGCCGTAGAGCTCGGGGGCGGCGGCCTGGGTGCCGAAGTGGGCGACCATCGCGCGCACCAGCTGGGACATCAACCGGCGGGCCAGCGTGTCGAGTTCGCCGTCGGCGACCGCGAGGCGGGCGGAGGCCAGCAGGGCGGGCTGGCGGACGCGCAGCCAGTCGGCGGCGGCCCGAGGGGTCGGGAAGCGCAGCGCGCGGGGCATGCCTAGGAGTTTTTCGCGGGCCTGGGGGCTGTCGGTCTCGGTGATGGCGCGGCAGGACTGGAGCAGCCGTACGGTCCGCTCCAGCATGCGGGCGCGGGCCAGTTGGAGCTCGGCCGGGCGGTCCTGGGTCTCGGCGAGGGCGTACAGGAGGGGCTGGAGGCAGCCGGGGACCTCGTACTGCGGCAGCGGGGAGTCCAGGGCCCGCAGCAGGCCCGCGGCGACGAAGTCGTCCAGGGTGGTGCGGGCGCCGTTGACCGAGCAGCCGGCGAGCGCGGAGGCGGTCTGCGGGTCGACGAGGCCGGCCGGGGCGAGGGAGAGCAGTCGCAGTATCCGGGCGGCGGGGCTCGGCAGTGAGCCGTAGACGAGCCGGAAGACTCGGCTCAGCGGGGTGCCCTCGTCGCTCTCGGCGTGCAGGTGCTTGGCGAGGTCGGCGACGGCCGCCTGCGGCCGGGCGGCGAGCCAGCCGCCGGCCAGGGTCAGCGCGGCGGGCTGGGCCTGGCACACCTCGACGAGGCCCTCGGCGGCGACCGGGTCGACGGTGATGCGGACCGCGCCGGTGTAGCGGGTGAGCAGTTCCAGCGCGGACTTGGTGTCGAGGCCGCCCAGGGTGCAGGGGCGGACATCCGCGATGCCGGTCAGCGGACCGCCGGAGACGGCGACGACCAGGCAGTCCGGGGTGTCCGGCAGCAGCGCGTCGACCTGCCCGGCGTCGGCCGCGTCGTCGAGCAGGAGCAGCGCCCGCCGGTCGGCGAGGGCGTCGCGCAGGATGTCCGAGAGGTCGTCCTCGGAGGCGCCGGCGGGGGTCGGCAGCTCCAGGGCGGTGAGGAGTTCGCGGGCGGTGCGCTCGGTGGGGACGGGAGTGCCGTCGGGCTCGCTGAGCCGCGCCCGGAGCACACCGTGGTCGTAACGGTCAGCGACCTGTCGGACGAGTTCCTCGGCGAGCGCGCTACGGCCGGAGCCGGGCTTGCCCGCGATGAGGAGGACGCGTGCGCGGGGGGCCTTGCGGCCGGCGATGGTGTCCAGGCCCGCGCGCTCGATGTCGGCGCGGAGCTCCTTCAACTCTCTTGCGCGGCCCAGGAATTGGCCCTCGGGAGAAGTGTCCTCGGACAGCCTCACGCCGCCGGTGTCCACCGCCTGATCCGTCACGGGCCACACTCCCGTCCCACTGCACGCGCATAGCCCGCCGGGACTCCGGATCGGGTGATTCCAGAGCCTAGTTCACGCTCTGCGACGAACCGTGCGGAGCGCGGCGGGCACATCCCCCGATCGGATCAGCCGATCGTCACACCGGAAGACGCCGAAAGAGGCGGAAAGGATGAGGGGTGGGTGAGGTCTGGGTGAGGCGTCGGTGAGGCGTGGGTTCAGGACTCGAAGGGACGCGCGGGCCACGGCGCCTCGGCGGGGCGCAGCGCGTCGATGCCGTCGCCGTGCCGGGCGGCGACCAGGGCGAGGACACCGATGACGAGGCAGCTGTTGTGCAACTCGCCCGCGAGGACCCCGCGGACCAGGTCGTCGAGTGGCACGCGCGCGTGCTCCATGTCGGCCTCCTCGTCCTCGACCTCGAAGCGCTGTCCGTCGGCCTCGGACAGATCACGGGCGAGGAAGACACGGACGGCCTCGTCGCTGCCGCCGGGCGAGGTGTAGACGTCGGTCAGCACCCGCCAGTCCTCGGCCTTGACGTGCGCCTCCTCGTACAGCTCGCGCTGGGCGGCGTGCAGCGGGTTCTCGCCGGGGATGTCGAGCAGTCCGGCCGGGATCTCCCACAGCTTCTGCCGGACGGGGTGGCGGTACTGCTTGATGACCAGGACCCGGTCCTCCTCGTCCAGGGCGAGGATCGCCACGGAGCCGGGGTGGACCTGGTAGTCGCGGTGCACGACCGTGCCGTCGGGCATGACCACGTCGTCGGTGCGCACGGAGGTCTTGTTGCCCACGAAGGGGGTCACGGTCGCCCGGATCTCCCACTCCTCCGGGGTGTCCTTGATGGTCATGCCCTGTCCTCCCGCGCCTGTGCCTGCACTGCATAAAGAAACCGGGGCGCACACCTTGTGAAGGCATACACCCCGGTCACCGTACAACCCTCGTACTACTTGCCCGTCTTGCGTGCCACGGCCGCCTTGACCAGGCCCGCGAAGAGCGGGTGCGGCCGGGTCGGGCGGGAGCGCAGCTCGGGGTGGGCCTGGGTCGCGACGAGATAGGGGTGCGTCTCGCGCGGGTACTCGACGTACTCGACGAGCTTGCCGTCCGGGGAGGTGCCGGAGAACTGCAGTCCGGCCTTCTTCTCCAGCTCGGCGCGGTAGGCGTTGTTCACCTCGTAGCGGTGCCGGTGGCGCTCCTCGACGTACTCCTTGCCGTCGTACACCTCGCGCACGATCGAGCCCTCGGCGAGCTTGGCCGGGTACATGCCCAGGCGCATGGTGCCGCCCATGTCGCCGTCGCCGGCGACGATGTCGAGCTGCTCGGCCATGGTGGAGATGACCGGGTGACCGGTGGCCGGGTCGAACTCGGTGGAGTTGGCGTCCTCGATGCCGGCCAGGTTGCGCGCGGCCTCGATCACGATGCACTGGAGGCCCAGGCACAGGCCGAGCAGCGGGATCTTGTGCTCGCGGGCGTACTGGATGGCGCCGACCTTGCCGGAGACACCGCGGTCGCCGAAGCCGCCGGGGATGCAGATCGCGTCCACGTCGGCGAGCTGTTTGGCGGCGCCCGCCGGGGTCTTGCAGTCGTCCGAGGTGACCCACTTGATCTTCACCCGGGCCTTGTTCGCGAACCCGCCGGCGCGCAGCGCCTCGGTGACCGAGAGGTAGGCGTCGGGCAGGTCGATGTACTTGCCGACCAGCGCGAGGTTGATCTCGTGCAGCGGGTTGTGGACGCGGTCGAGCAGGTCGTCCCAGGTCGTCCAGTCCACGTCGCGGAACGGGAGGTCCAGCTTGCGGACGACGTAGGCGTCCAGGCCCTCGGTGTGCACGGTCTTCGGGATGTCGTAGATCGAGCGGGCGTCGGGGCAGGCGACCACGGCGGCCTCGTCGACGTCGCACATCAGCGAGATCTTGCGCTTGATCGCGGTCGGCACCTCGCGGTCCGACCGGAGCACGATCGCGTCCGGCTGGATACCGATGTTCCGCAGGGCCGCAACCGAGTGCTGGGTCGGCTTCGTCTTCAGCTCTCCCGAGGGGCCGATGTACGGCAGGAGCGAGATGTGGACCACGAACACGTTGTCCCGGCCGACCTCGTGGCGGACCTGACGGACCGTCTCCAGGAACGGCAGCGACTCGATGTCGCCGACGGTGCCGCCGACCTCGGTGATGACGACGTCGACCTCGTCGGTCGCCATGCGCCGGATGCGGTGCTTGATCTCGTTGGTGATGTGCGGGATGACCTGCACGGTGTCACCGAGGTACTCGCCGCGCCGCTCCTTGGCGATCACCGTCGAGTAGACCTGGCCGGTGGTGACGTTGGCGCTGCCGTCCAGGTCGCGGTCGAGGAAACGCTCGTAGTGGCCGATGTCCAGGTCGGTCTCGGCGCCGTCGTTGGTGACGAAGACCTCACCGTGCTGGAAGGGGTTCATCGTGCCGGGGTCGACGTTCAGGTACGGGTCGAGCTTCTGCATCACGACGCGCAGGCCCCGCGCCTTGAGGAGCATGCCGAGGCTGGAGGCGGTGAGGCCCTTGCCGAGTGAGGAGGCGACACCCCCGGTGACGAAGATGTGCTTGGTCGTCGTGGCTGTGCTGTTTCGAAAAGCAGCGGTCGGCATGGCCAAGAGGGGGCTCCCGTGGTCGCGGTTCGAGTTGCGGTCGGGGGTTCTGTGTGCCCACCGGTCCACGGGCTACCAGGGTATCAGCGCCCGGACGAGATGGCTTCCGGCCACGCTCCGCACTCACGTCGACACACAGGTCACTCGCGTCGACACAGACGCGCCCTGGTTACCTGCTTCTCACCCGTTGCTCACCCGTTCGGCCCAGGTCCGTTGGCGAGAGCGGCACACAGATCATCTACGTGCGTCGTATCCTGCTCGGACACTCGCTGCCGAGCCGGCCCGGAACACGGCACCACCCCCGCCCGTATATCCCGGAACAACGAGAGCTCGTCAGTCCGTTGAGCGACGACCGCCATTTGCTTCATGGCTCAACGACGCACTACAAACGATCCCTTGACCGCACACAGCGACCGCCCCTTTTCTGAGGGGCGACGTGGCCGTTCGACTGGAGTTGCACGTGGCCGGGCGCATCGAAGATTACGCACTCATCGGAGACATGCAGACTGCGGCATTGGTCTGCCGGGACGGCACGGTGGACTGGCTGTGCCTGCCCCGATTCGACTCCCATGCCATCTTCGCCGGTCTACTGGGCACGGAGGAACACGGCTTCTGGCGGCTGGGCCCGGCCCACGCCTCCGACGCGCCGCCGCCGAGGGCTGCCCGGCGCGGCTACCGCGGCGACTCGCTCATCCTGGAATCCGAGTGGGACACCCCGCGAGGCACGGTCCGCGTGACCGATTTCATGCCCCCTCGCGACGGCGCCCCCCAGCTGATCCGCATCGTGGAGGGCATCTCCGGCCGCGTCCCGATGCGCTCGACCCTCCGGATGCGTTTCTCCTACGGCCGGGTCACCCCGTGGGTGCACAAGCACGAGGGCCGCACGGTCGCCGTCGCGGGCCCCGACTCCGTGTGGTTCGACACATCCGCGGAGACCTACGGCAAGCAGCTCACGACGTACGCGGACTTCACGGTCGCGCCGGGTGACCGCATCGCGTTCACCATCTCCTGGGAGCCCTCGCACAAGCAGCCGCCGCCGCTCCCCGAGCCGGAGCAGTCGCTGGAGGCCACGGAGGACTTCTGGCGCGACTGGGTCGACCAGTGCACGTACCACGGCCCGTACCGCGAGGCCGTCGTCCGCTCCCTGATCACCCTCAAGGCGCTCACGTACGCCCCGACGGGCGGCATCGTCGCCGCGCCGACCACCTCCCTCCCGGAGGAGATCGGCGGCGTCCGCAACTGGGACTACCGCTACACCTGGCTCCGCGACGCGGCCATCACCCTCTCCTCGCTCCTGCGCACCGGCTACCGCGAGGAGGCCCGCGCCTGGCGCGAGTGGCTCCTGCGCGCCGTCGCCGGCGACCCGGAGAACCTGCAGATCATGTACGGCATCGCCGGCGAGCGCGAGCTCGGCGAGGCGGAACTGGACTGGCTACCGGGCTACGAGAACTCCGGCCCGGTCCGGGTCGGCAACGGCGCCGCGCACCAGCTCCAGCTCGACGTCTACGGCGAGGTCACCGAGGCCCTGCACCTGGCCCACATGACGGGCCTGGCCCGCAACGACTACGCCTCCCTGCTCCAGCTGAAGCTGATCCGCTACCTGGAGAAGCACTGGGACGAGCCGGACGAGGGCATCTGGGAGGTGCGCGGCCCGCGCCGTCACTTCGTGCACTCGAAGGTGATGGCCTGGGTCGCGGTCGACCGCACGATCAAGCTGATCGAGTCGGGCGACGCGGACGGCCCGCTGGAGAAGTGGCGCGAACTGCGCGACGACATCCACCGGGACGTGTGCGAGCGCGGCTACGACAAGGAGCGCAACACCTTCACGCAGTCGTACGGCTCGAAGGAGCTGGACGCCTCGCTGCTCCTCATCCCGCAGATGGGCTTCCTGCCCCCGGACGACAAGCGCGTGATCGGCACGATCGAGGCGATCCAGCGCGAGCTGTCCACGCCGGACGGCTTCATCCTGCGCTACCCCACCTCGGGCGAGGACGAGGGCGTCGACGGCCTCCCCGGCGACGAGGGCGCCTTCCTGGCCTGCTCGTTCTGGATGGCGGACGACCTCGCGATGATCGGCCGCGTGGACGAGGCCCGCAAGCTCTTCGAGAAGCTCCTCTCGCTCCGCAACGACCTGGGCCTCCTCGCCGAGGAGTGGGACCCCCGCCTGCAACGCCAGGTCGGCAACTTCCCGCAGGCCTTCAGCCACGTGCCACTGATCGACACGGCACTGCGCCTGACGGCTTCGGGGGCCTACGGCGGCTGACACCCGCCGAGCACGCGCCCCGGGCCCGAGAGGTGCCCGGGGACGTCGGCACCGCGGCGGGAAAATCCAGGTGCCCCGGCAGCCACTCGTCCCTACCCTTCCCGCCATGGACAGCACCGGGGCCGAACGGCTCCTGAACGTCGTGGATGTCGAAGCCACCTGCTGGGACCGCGGCCAACCGCCCGGCGCGGTCAGCGAGATCATCGAGATCGGGCTGACCGTCGTCGACCTGGCCAGCGCGGAGCGCCTCGCCCGGCATCGGATCCTGGTGCGCCCTGCCCGGTCCACGGTCAGCGAGTTCTGCACGGAGTTGACCGGCCTCACGCAACACGAGGTGGACGGAGGGGTCGGCTTCGCCGAGGCGTGTCGGCTGCTGGCGGCCGAACACCACGCCGGGTCCCGCCCGTGGGCCAGCTGGGGCGACTACGACCGCAACCAGTTCACCCGGCAGTGCCGGAACACCCGGACGCCCTATCCGTTCGGCCGGCACCACACCAACGCCAAAGCGGCCTTCACCGAGGCATACGGCCTGCGCAAACGCCCTGGCATGGCACAGGCCCTGGAGATCGCCGGACTGCGGCTCGAAGGCCGTCACCACCGCGGCGAGGACGACGCCTGGAACATCGCCGCCCTCGTTCTCCACCTGTCCGAGCGGGACGCCTGGCCGGACGCGACGGCCGCGGCGGCGAACAGGTTGGTGGGCGGGGCCGACGGAACCGGGTAACGTCCTTGTCGTGTTCTTCCGATGAATCCGTAGATCACTTCACATCACTACCGGGAGAACCCGTGACCGTGAGCAAGAACATCAACAACCCCGTGGGCATGGGCGGCGGCCAGCGCAAGAAGCAGTCCCGCGCCGAACGGCAGAACCACGGTCCGCACCGCAACCTCGACCGCCAGGGCGCAGCCGACCAGAAGGCGGAGCTGGTGCGCAAGATGCGCGAGAAGGCAGCCGCAGCCGAGGCCGCCGGGCAGGCGGGCGACGACACCGCACAGAGCTGACACACCACCGCAGCAGGGCCCGGACCGCGACACACGGTCCGGGCCCTGCTGCCGTACGGGGCGGCGGCTGACCCTTACGGCTTGGTGACGTGCGGTGGCTCGACGCGACCGCAGGGCCGAGCCCGCCTAGGCTGGAAGCACTCCATCCCCCTATCGAAAGGGGGAGCCATGGCTTCCCTCTCGACGGCGGGCGCGGCCCTTGCCGCGTTGCGCGAGGATCTGGTCGGCGATGTGTTCGCTCCGGGGGATCAGGGTTACGACGACGCCCGTGTCGTCTTCAACGCGATGATCGACCGGCGTCCGGCCGTGATCGCCCAGTGCGTGGACGAGGCCGATGTCGTACGGGCCGTGCGCTTCGGGCGCGAACTGGATCTGCCGATCGCGGTGCGCGGCGGCGGGCACAGCGTCTCGGGCATGGCGCTGGGCGACGGCGCGCTGGTCGTGGACCTGCGTCACATGCGCGAGGTGACGGTCCATCCGGCGGCCCGGGCGGTACGGATCGCGGGCGGGGCCACCATGAGCGAGCTGGACGGCGCGACCCAGGAACACGGTCTCGCCACCACCGGCGGCCGGGTCTCCACGACCGGGGTCGGCGGCTTCGTTCTGGGCGGCGGCACCGGCTGGCTGGACCGTGCCTTCGGTCTCGCCGTCGACAACCTGCTCGGCGTGGACCTGGTGACCGCCGACGCGACCGTGGTGCACGCGAGCGCCGAGGAGAACCCGGAACTCTTCTGGGCCCTGCACGGCGGCGGCGGAAACTTCGGCATCGCCACCGCGCTCACCCTGCGACTGCACGAATTGCCCGAATTCTCCGTCGCCATGGTGATGTACGAGCCCGAGCACGGCCCCGACGTCATCCGCACCTACCGCGAGATCATCGAGACCGGCCCGCAGGAGGCGAGCGGCGGAGTCATCTATCTGACCGCCCCGCCCGAGGAGTTCGTCCCGGAGCACCTGGTCGGCAAGCGGCTGTGCGGCGCGCTGATCACCTACGCCGGTACCGAGGAGGACATGCGCAAGCTCGCCCAGCCGCTGCTGGCCCTGCCGCACGAGATCGAGATCGTCACCGCCCTGCCCTACGCCATGTTCCAGACGATGTTCGACGATCCGCCGGGTATGCGGAACTACTGGTCGGCCGAGTATCTGACGGGCGCGCCCGACGAGTTCACGGACGTCTTCTGCGCCCTCGGCGAAAGCATGCCGGTCCCCACGGGCACCCAGCACGTGCTGTTCCCGCAGGGTGGCGCGATCGCGTCCGGGCCCGCCGACTTCCCGCTGCCGTTCCGGAACGCGCCCTGGGCCGTGCACCCCTTCGGCATGTGGGAGGACCAGGCGGACGACGAACGCTGCATCGCGTGGGTCAGGGACGTCCGCGCCCGGGTCCAGCCCTGGAGCACCGGCGCGGCCTACCTCAACTTCATCGGCGACGAGGGCACGGACCGCGTGACGGCGGGCCTGGGCGCACAGAACACCCGGCGGCTCGCGGCGGTGAAGCGGGAGTACGACCCCGACAACGTCTTCCGCTTCAACCACAACATCGCGCCCGCCTAGCCTCAAGGTGTGCGCAGGGCATCCGCGCAGGTAGCGTCCGCTGCATGGACAGCCGTACGGACAGCACATTCGACACCCAGGGCGCCGGCATCACCGTGCAGCGGGCGCTGGAGCTGCCCGGGCTGCGCAGTGGTCTGCCGGAGATCCTGGCGGGCGCCGACCGGCTGCAGCGGACGGTCCGCTGGGTGCACGCGGGCGAGGTCCCGAACATCGCCTCCCTCCTCAAGGGCGGCGAACTGCTCCTGACCACGGGCTACGGCCTCGGCACCCGCCCGGCGGAACAGCGCGCGTTCGTCCGCACCCTCGCCGAGCGGGGCATCGCCGCCCTGGTCGTCGAACTCGGCCCGCGCTTCACCCGGCTCCCCGCCACCCTCGTCGAGACGGCCCGGGCGACCGGACTCCCACTGGTCCAGCTGCACCGCGAGGTGCCGTTCGTCGCGGTCACCGAGGAGATCCACACCGAGATCGTCAACGGCCACTACGCACTGCTCCAACAGGCCGAGGAGGTCCACCGCCGCTGCACGGAGGCCCTGCTCGGCGGCGGCGGAATCCCCCAAGTCCTCGGCATCCTGGCCGACTTCAGCGGCAACCCGGTCTTCCTGGAGACCCCGGACGGCCAACTCCTCTACGCGGCAGGGTCAGGGCCCGAGGGCGCCGACCCGCTCCAGGTGTGGGAGGGACTGCGCGGCCAGCACAAGGACGCCTCGCCGCCCGCCGGTTCGGTGGTGGTGGACGTGCCCGGCGGCGGTCCCGGTACGGGCTCGGTGCGCGCGCGGATCGTCCTCCTTCCGGTACGCGCTCCCCTCGCCCCGGTGCACCGCATCGCCGCCGAACGGGCCGCGGACATCCTCGCCGTGGTCCTGATGCAGGCCCGCCAGGAGGAGGAGCTGGCGGCACGCGGACGCGGCGACTTCCTCACCGACCTCGCCGAGGGCCGCATCGCCGCCGAGGACGCCCCGGCGCAGGCCCGTGTGCTGGGCTTCAAGCCCGGCACCAGTCCGCTGCTGCCGGTGGTGATGCGGCTGGGCGACGCGCTGGCCGCCCCCGGCGGCGGCTGGGCGGTCCTGGCCCGCGCGGTCGCAGAAGAGCTGGCCTCGGTGGGGGTCCCGGTCCTGCTGGGCGTACGACCGGTCGAGGGCCGCGTCCCCCTCCTGCTCGGCCTCCGCTCGGAGTCGGAGCGGTCGGCGGTCGCGGACCGGGTCGCGGCGGCACTGCGGGCGGGCGTGGAGCGGGCCGGGATGCAACGGCCGGGCGCGCAGCCGCCGATCGTGGTCGTCGGAGTGGCCGGCGGCTGGGCGGCGGCGTCGGCGGGACTACGGCACGCGGCCGAGACGGCGACGGCGGCACAGGGCCTGTCCGACCGCCCGTGGTACGACGCCCGGCGCCTGGACATCGAACTGCTGCTGTGGCGACTGCGCGACCACCCGGACCTGGCGGCCTTCGTGGACCGCGCGATCGGCCCCCTCCGGGACCACGACAACCGCTCCAAGCCGCCCCTACTGCCCACGCTGGAAACGTACTTGGCGCACGCGGGCCGCAAGGCGGAGACGGCACGCGAACTGCACCTCAACCGACAGACCCTCTACAACCGCCTCGCCAGGATCGGGGAGTTGCTGGGCACGGACCTCGAAGACCCGCAGACGGTACTGGCGTTGAGCTTGGCGCTGCGGGCCCGCAGGCTGGTGCCGTAAAGGTCCGCTCAGGTCAGCGGCAGAGGCTGGGTCAACTCGTCGTAGACACTCAGCACTTGGGCGACGGTCTCGTCCTCGGTGGGCCAGGTGGCGGCCTGCCGGGTGCCCTTCTCCCGCAGCAGTTCCCGGCGTTCGGGGTCACGCAGCAGCCCGGTGACGGCGTCGGCGAGGGCCTTCGCGTCGCCGTAGGGCACGAGTTCGGCGGCGTCGCCGACGAGTTCGGGGATGCCGCCGACGGCGGTCGCGACGAGTGGCACGCGGGCGTGGAGGGCCTCCTGGGCGATCACCGAGCGGGACTCCCAACTGCTGGGCAGCAGCGCGACATCGGCGGCGGCGAGCAGTTCACCGACGTCGTCCCGCCGCCCGATGAGCCGCACCGGCAACTCCTCGTCCTCGATCCGCCGCTGCAACTCGCCCCGCAGCGGCCCCTCCCCCGCGATCACGAGCAACGGCGTCGGATCGAGGCGGCACCATCCGCGCGAGGCGTCCAGGAGCGTGTCGTAGCCCCGCTGCCGGTCGAGCGAGCCGACGGCGACGAGCAACGGGCGGTCGGTGGCGCCGAGTTCGGCACGGAGCTTGGGCCGCAGTCGATCGGGATCTTCGTGGTCCACGGGGGCTCGGCGCGGCCCCGGCAGCGCGACGGCGGCGAGCCGGGCGTCCCGGGCGCCTGTCCGCCGAGCCCGGTCGACCAGATCGGACGTGGTCCCGAGGACGACAACGGCGGCCTTCACGACCCGCCGCTCCAGCAGCCGCAGCAAGTGCGCCCGCGCCCCTTCGACATGGGCGCGGTTGTGCCACGTGACGACGAGCGGGGTGCGGCGACCGCTGAGGGCGAGGGCGGCGCGGAAGGAGGCGTGCAGCCCGTGCGCGTGCACCAGGTCGGCGTCCGCGCAGGCCGCCCGCAGCGCGGCCACGGACGCCGGGTCACTGCTGCGCGGCACGTGCACGTGTTCGGCACCGGCACCCGTGAAGTCGTAGGTGTGATCGGCCTCGACGGGGGCGCACACCGTCACCCGCACGCCCCGAGCGACGAGCCCGGAGGCCAGGGAGCGCACATGCGCGCTGCTGGCGGCGTTGCCCCCGCCGAGCACCTGCACGGTGCGCAGCGGCGACTGGCCGTGCGGTGAGTGGCTGCTCACGGGGGTCACGTGGCCGGGGCTCCTGGTTCGGCGACGGGCGGTCACGAAGAACGTACAGAAGGATCGGGCGATGGGGGTGTATCGCTCGCTTCCTACGCGTTCCAACTCCAGGATGCCAGCACGTACGGGTGTTCCGGCAACGCGGAAAAGCCCGGAGGCCGTACGGGAGGGCAACACGGGCGGGGATGTCACCCGTACGAGTGAGGAGCGCGCGCCTCCTGAACGACGAGCCCGCGCTAGCCGTCCGCCCGCGCCGTCGCCAGCAGCTCCTCCGCGTGCGCCCGTGCCGTCTCCGAGTCCTCCTGACCGGCCAGCATCCGGGACAACTCCCGTACCCGGTCCTCGCCTTCGAGGACCTTCACGCCGGAGCGGGTGACGGACCCGTCGTTGGTCTTCTCCACCAGCAACTGCCGATCGGCGAAGGCCGCCACCTGGGGCAGGTGCGTGACGACCACGACCTGCGCGGTCTTCGCGAGCTTCGCGAGCCGCCGCCCGATCTCGACCGCCGCCTTGCCGCCGACACCGGCGTCGACCTCGTCGAAGAGATACGTCGGCACGGGGTCCGTCCCCGCGAACACGACCTCGACGGCAAGCATCACGCGCGACAGTTCACCGCCGGACGCACCCTTGGCGATGGGCCGCGGCGGAGCACCGGGGTGCGGAGCGAGCAGCAACTCGACCTCGTCGACGCCCGACGGGCCGTAGGAGACCGCACGCCCCCCGACCTCGACGCCCTCCGGGTCCTCGGTCTGCCGGATCTCGAACGACACGCGCGCGTGCGGCATGGCGAGGGAGGCGAGCTCGGCGGTGACGGCCGCGGCGAACCGCTCGGCGGCCTCCGTCCGCGCATCGGTCAACGCCTGCGCCAGGCCGCCCAGTTCAGCCCGCAGCGCGTCCCGCTCGGCGGTCAGCTCGTCGATGCGCTCGTCGTCGCCGTCGAGTTCGGTGAGCCGCGAAGCCCCCTGCTCGGCATACGCGAGCACGGCCGCGATGTCCTGGCCGTACTTCCGCGTGAGCGCGTTGAGGGCGGCCCGCCGCTCCTCGACGGCGGCCAGCCGCAGCGGATCGGCGTCCAGGTCGTCGGCGTAACCCGCCAACTCCCCCGCCACATCGCCCAACAGGATGCCGATCTCACCGATCCGGTCGGTCAGCGAGGCCAGCGCCGAGTCGTGCGACCGTACGGCCTCCAGCGCCCGCTGCGCACCCGCGACCAGGGTCGCCGCGTCGATGCCCTCGGGGTCCTCGGGATTACCGGCGAGCGCGGCATGAGCAACCGTCGCCGCGGACGCCAGCGCCTCCGCGTGCCCGAGCCGCTCGGCCTCGGCGGCGAGCTCCACGTCCTCCCCGGCCCGCGGCTCGACGCCCGCGATCTCGTCGAGGCCGTAGCGCAGCATGTCGGCTTCCTGGGCCCGTTCACGCGCGCGCGTGGTGATCTCGTCCAGCTCGACGGCGACGGCCCGCAGCCGCCGATAAGCCTCCGCGTACTTGGTGAGCGGCCCGGTGACGGCATCCCCGGCGTACCGGTCGAGCGCCTGCCGCTGCCGGGACTGCTTCAACAGCCCCTGCTGATCGGTCTGCCCGTGCACGGCGACCAGCTCGTCGGCCAACTCCGCGAGCACCCCCACCGGCACGGACCGCCCGCCCAGGTGCGCCCGGGACCGCCCTTCGGCGGAAACGGTACGGCTGATGAGCAGCGTCCCGTCGTCCAGCTCGGCACCGGCCTCCTCGGCCCGCAGCACGGCGGAGCCGCCCGGAGGGACGGAGATCCGCCCCTCCACGACCGCGTTCTTCGCCCCGATCCGCACCAGCGCCGGGTCAGCCCGCCCACCGAGCAACAACCCGAGACTGGTCACGACCATGGTCTTGCCCGCCCCGGTCTCACCCGTGACAGCGGTGAACCCCGGCGACAACTCGACGACAGCGTCGTCGATGACTCCGAGCGACCGTATCCGCATCTCTTCCAGCACGGTGAAGACCTTACGAGGTAGGGAGGGAGAAGCGCGAGGCACCCTGTCACCCACGCGAGGGAAGCGCCCCAAAGGGGCGCGGGGAACTGCGCGCCCAGCCCCCACCGGCACGCAGCTAGTGAGGAGCCCCCCGCCACCCCGAAACAGGCAGAGCGAACTTCGCAACAAGCCGATCGGTGAACGACGCATGATGCAGCCGAGCCAGCCGCACAGGCACAGCCCCTCGCCGCACCTCAACCCGAGCCCCGGCAGGCAGTTCAACAGTCCGCCGCCCGTCACACCACAAAACCCCCGGGGGGATATGTGGCAACACCTCAACGGCAAGCACAGAATCCGGCGAGGTAACCAACGGCTTGGCGAACAACGCATGCGCACTGATAGGCACCATCAGCAACGCCTCAACCTCGGGCCACACCACAGGCCCACCCGCGGAGAACGCGTACGCCGTAGACCCGGTGGGAGTCGCACAAACGATCCCGTCACACCCGAACCCAGTCACCGGGCGCCCGTCAATCTCCAGCACGACTTCCAACAGCTTCTCGGCGCCGGCCTTCTGCACCGCCGCCTCGTTCAACGCCCAGTCCGTGTGCACGATGTTCCCGTTCTTGTGCACGACGACATCGACGGTCATCCGCTCCTCGACCTCGTACGCCCGGGTGACCACCCGGTCCACGACCTTGTCGAGATCGTCCCGCTCGGCCTCCGCGAGGAACCCCACGCTGCCGAGGTTGACGCCGAGCATCGGCACCCCGGACGCTCGCGCGAACTCCGCGCCGCGCAGCAGCGTGCCGTCGCCGCCGAGGACGATGAGCAGTTCGCAGCCCTCAAGGCACTGCGGGGTGGCCTCGGTGACCGTCTCCACCTCGTCGGGCAACGGCAGGTCGCGTGCCTCGTACTCCAGGACGCGCACTCCGATACCGGACTGCAGGAGCCCTTTGACGACCAGTTCGGCACTCCGGATCGCCGCGGGGCGACCCGTGTGCGCGAGCAGGAAAACAGTACGAGCTCGGTTCTGTGTCAACGCGGCCCCTCCGCCACTGCACGGTCAACATCGGCCGGGTCCAGTTCGGGTGCGCCGGCCCGCAGCCACAGAAAGTACTCGACATTCCCGGAGGGCCCGGGCAGCGGGCTGGCGGTGACACCCTCCACCCCGAGCCCCAGTTCCCCGGCCCGCCGGGCGACACCGCGCACGGCCTCGGCCCGAAGCTCGGGGCTGCGTACGACGCCCCCACTCCCGAGCCGTTCCTTCCCCACCTCGAACTGCGGCTTGACCATCATCACCAGGTCCGCGTCCGGCTTCGTGCACCGCGCCAGGGCGGGCAGCACCAGCCCGAGCGGGATGAAGGACAGATCCCCCACGACTAGATCCACAGGCTCCCCATCGATCGCTTCAAGCGTCAACTCGCGTACGTTCGTACGGTCCTTGACGGTGACGCGTTCATCGCTCTGAAGAGACCACGCGAGTTGCCCGTACCCGACGTCGACGGCGACGACGTGCGCGGCACCCGCCCGCAGCAGCACATCGGTGAAGCCCCCGGTGGACGCGCCGGCGTCCAGCGCCCGCCGTCCCTCGACCACGAGCCCCCGCGGTACGAAGACCTCCAGCGCGCCCGCGAGCTTGTGGCCACCGCGCGACACGTAGTCGGGGTCGCCATCATCCGCCACGACGACGATGGCGGCCGCCGTCTCCACCTGGGTGGCGGGCTTCGTCGCGACGGTCTTGCCCACGGAGACCCGGCCGGCGGCGATCAACTGGCTCGCGTGCTCCCGTGACCGCGCGAGCTTCCGTCGGACCAGCTCGGCGTCGAGACGTCGGCGTGCCACTCCTGCCACGTTCGGTTCAGCTCCTGCGGTCGTACGTCGATGGGGGCGCCGGAGGTCCCGGGCGGGCGTCGAGCGCGGTGAGCGCGTCGCGCAGCCCCCGGTGTACATCCTCGTACACCTCGACATGTCCGTCCGTGGCGAGGTGGTCGGTGTCGGCCAGCCGCCCGAGCTGGGCGTCGACGTCGGGGTTGCCGCTCGGGGTGCGGTCCACGTTCAGCGGGGCGGGGGCGGCGGGGTCGTACGTGGGCTCCGCCTCCGGAACGGCCTCCGGTACGGCCCCGGCCTCGGCCTCGGGAACTGAGTCGCTCATGCCCAGACGCTACCCCGAAGGCCTGGGGTACCGTCGATCACGATGGCAACGATCGAAGAGTGCCGTGCCGCACTCGAGAAGCTCTCGGACAACATGCAGAAGGCCGATGGGAATGTCCGCGCCGCCGCGGCCATGGACCGTTCGGTCAGCTGCCGGATCACCGACCTCGACGTCACGTTCGTCGGCCGGCTCACCGGCGGCCGCATCGTGGTGGACGAGACCGTGCAGGGCCTTCCTCCGGAGAAGGCCCAGATCAGGCTGACCATGGCGGGCGACGACCTGGTCGCCATGGTCAACGGCGGCCTGAACTTCGCGAAGGCCTGGGGCTCGGGCCGGGTGAAGCTGGAGGCCAACGTGTTCGACCTATTCCGCCTCAGGAAGCTTCTGTAGTCGTTTCAGGACGCTTCTGTAGCGGCCACTTTGCCGAGGTCGGTATGCGCCCGCGCGCGTGCCTTCCGCGCCGCCGGCACCACCAGTGGCGTCCCCGTCTCCGGGTCGTCGATGACCTGGCAGCGCAGTCCGAAGACCTCCTCGACCAGTTCGGCCGTGACGATGTCGCCCGGCGCCCCCTCCGCGATGACCGCGCCCTCCCGCAGCGCGATCAGGTGGGTGGCGTACCGGGCCGCGTGGTTGAGGTCGTGCAGCACCGCGACCAGCGTGCGGCCCTGCTCCTCGTGCAGTTCGGCGCACAGGTCGAGGACGTCGATCTGGTGCTGGATGTCCAGGTAGGTGGTCGGCTCGTCGAGCAGCAGCAGGGGAGTCTGCTGGGCGAGCGCCATCGCGATCCACACACGCTGCCGCTGCCCGCCGGACAGTTCGTCGACATAGCGATCGGCCAGCTCGGCGACACCGGTCTGCGCCATCGACTCCTGTACGACCCGCTCGTCCTCGTTGGACCACTGGCGCAGGATGCCCTGGTGCGGGTACCGGCCGCGGCCCACGAGGTCGCCGACGGTGATCCCGTCGGGCGCGATGGACGACTGCGGCAGCAGACCCAGGGTACGTGCGACCTTCTTCGCCGGCATCGACTGGATGACCTGCCCGTCGAGCAGCACCCGGCCCTCCGTCGGCTTCAGCATCCGCGACAGGGCACGCAGCAGCGTGGACTTGCCGCACGCGTTCGGGCCGACGATCACCGTGAAGGAGTTGTCGGGGATCTCCACCGACAACTGCCGTGCGATGACGCGCTGGTCGTAGGCGAGGGTGACGTTCTCGGCGGACAGGCGGTTCACGGTGCTCCTTCGGTTGTCCTCGTTCGCCGAGGCGTTCGTCGCTGGTTTCGTCGACGGGTTCATATCCGGCCCGCCTTGCGCTCGGTGACCAGGAGCCACAGCAGGTAGATCCCGCCGAGGACTCCGGTGACCACGCCCACGGGCAACTGGTCGGCGCCGAAGGCCCGTTGGGACGCCCAGTCGGCGGTGACCAGCAGGGTGGCGCCCATGCACAGCGAGGGCACCAGGTTCGGACCCGGCGAGCGGGTCAGGCGCCGGGCGAGCTGCGGCGCCGTAAGAGCCACGAAGCCGACCGGTCCGGCGGCGGCGGTCGCGGCCGAGGTGAGCAGCACGGCGGCGACCATCAGCAGCAGCCGCACGCGCTCGACGCGCACTCCGAGGGCGTACGACACGTCGTCGCCCATCTCCATCATCCGCAGCCCGCGCGCGTTGGCGAGGACGAGCGGCAGGAGTACGGCGCAGAGCGCGAGGAGCGGCCAGACCTGGGTCCAGTCACGGCCGTTGAGGGAACCGGTCATCCACACGACCGCGCGGGCCGCGTCGACGAGGTCGGCCTTGGTGAGCAGATAGCCGTTGACCGCGGTGACGACGGCGGAGACGCCGATGCCGACCAGGACGAGCCGGTACCCGTGCACCCCCTGCTTCCAGGCGAGCAGATAGATGGCGAGCCCGGTCACCAGCCCGCCGACCAGCGCCCCGAGGGTGACGGCGGTCGCGCTGCCGGAGAACAGCACGATCATGACGAGCGCCCCGGCCGTCGACCCCTGCGAGAGGCCGAGCACGTCCGGACTGCCCAGCGGATTACGGGAGATGGACTGGAACAGCGCACCGCCCAGCCCGAGCGCGGCACCGACCAGCAGCCCGACGAGAACGCGCGGCAGCCGCAGTTCGTTGACGATGAACTCCTGACCCGCGTCACCGCCCCCGAACAGTGTCTTGAGCACGTCACCGGCCGGGATCGGGAAGTCCCCGGTACCGATCAGCACGACGCTCGCGGCGAGCGCGCAGACCAGGAGGAGGACGACGACCGTGAAGGCACGGAGGTCGAGGCGGAGAGAGAAGCCACCGGTGCGTACGGCCTTCGTACGGGGAATCTGGGTCGATGTGGCCTTCACAGCTGGGCCGTCCTCCGCCGTCGTACGAGATAGATGAAGACCGGACCGCCGAGGATCGCGGTGACGATGCCGACCTGAAGCTCCGCGGGCCGCGCGACCATCCGACCGAGGACATCCGCGCCGAGCAGCAGCACGGGCGACAGGATCGTGGCGTACGGCAGGATCCAGCGCAGGTCGGGGCCGGTGAACGAGCGCACCACGTGCGGCACCATCAGGCCGACGAACACGATCGGGCCGCAGGCGGCGGTGGCCGCCCCGCACAGCACGGTCGCGGAGAGCATGGCGAGCGCGCGGGTGCGGTTGAGGTTGGCGCCTAGGGCGCGGGCGGTGTCGTCGCCCATGGCCACCGCGTTCAACGGCCGGGCGAGCAGCAGGGCGACGACCGTGCCGACCGCGAAGAACGGCGCGACCTGCGTGATCGTCGAGCCGGTGGCCGAGGCCAGCGAACCGACCGTCCAGAAGCGCATCTTGGAGAGCGCCGCGTCGTCCATGATCATGACGGCCTGGAGATAGCCGTAGAGCGCGGCACTGATCGCGGTGCCGGCGAGGGCGAGGCGCACGGGCGTGGCACCCCGGCTGCCGCCCAGGAACCAGACCAGCGCACCGACCACCGCCGCGCCCGCGAAGGCGAACCAGACGTAGCCGCTGAGGCTCGTGACACCGAAGTAGGTGATGGCGGTGACGACGGCGGCCGAGGCACCGGCGTTGATGCCGAGCAGTCCGGGGTCCGCGAGGGGGTTGCGGGTGAGCGCCTGGAGGACGGCGCCAGAGAGGCCGAGTGCGGCACCTGCGAGCAGCCCGAGGACCGTACGGGATATCCGGTCGCCGACCACGACGTCGGCATACGTCCCCGAGTCATGGAACAGGCCGTGCCACACATCCCCCAACGGCAGCGATTTCGCGCCGATCGCGATGCTCGCCAGGGCGACGAGCGCCAGGAGCGCCACGGAGGCGAAGAGCCCAAGGACCCGTATCGCCCGGCGGGTTGGGGGCGCGGGGGCGGTCTCCGCGCGCTGTTCTGGGGGACTGTCGACCAACACGAGGTTAGGTTAGCCTACCCTCGCATGCGGCTCGGAGGGCGAGCCCCTCTTCCTGGGGGCTCAGCCCCTGTTCACAGGCCCAGCCGCGCCAGCGCCTTCTCCCCGTCCAGCCCGCAGGAACCGTCCCCCGCCGCCGTCCAGGCCGCCGCGCACAGGGCGCGCAACCCGTCCAAGGGCTCACCCTCACCGTCGAGTTCCAGCCGCTCGCGGCCCGCCGTCGCGGTCCAACCCCCGCACCGGAACCCCTCTCCCGCCTCGGTGACCTCGGGCTGCCCGGTGAGGATGCCCCGCAGATCGGCGTCGACGTACGTCGGCCGGTGCTGCGGCGGCGCGGCGAGCAACTGCGCGCCGTCGGTCACGCCGGTCAGGACGAGCAGCGAGTCGACCTCCCCGTTGAACGCCCCCTCGATGTCCGTGTCCAGCCGGTCCCCCACCACCAACGGCCGCTCGGCGCCCGTCCGCAGGATCGTCTCCTTGTGCATCGGCGGCAACGGCTTCCCCGCCACCTGCGGCTCGGCCCCGGTCGCTATCCGTACGACCTCCACCGCCGCGCCGTTGCCCGGCGCGATGCCGCGCGCGCTCGGGATCGTCAGGTCGGTGTTGGACGCGAACCACGGCACCCCGCGCGCGATGGCGTAACAGGCCTCCGCGAACCGCCCCCATGCCAGGTCGGGGCCGCCGTAGCCCTGTACGACCGCCACCGGCTCGTCCTCGGCCGAGTCGACGGGCTCGAGTCCGCGCTCGCGCAGCGCGACCCGCAGCCCCTCCCCACCGATCACCAGCACGCGGGAGCCCGCCGGCACCTGCTCGCTGATCAGCCGGGCGACGGCCTGCGCGGAGGTGATGACGTCGTCCGCGCCGGTCGGTATACCCAGCTCGGTGAGATGCTCGGCCACGGCATCCGGCGTCCGCAGCGCGTTGTTGGTGACGTAGGCGAGCCGCATCCCGCCGGCGCGGGCGGTGGCGAGCGAGTCGACCGCGTGAGCGATCGCGTTACCCCCCGCGTACACCACCCCGTCCAGGTCGAGCAGCGCCGTGTCGTACGCCTCGCTCAGGGCCCGGCCACTGCCCTCGGGACTCGTCCTGACGCTCTGGCTCATTCCACATCGCTCCTCGTTCGATCGCTTTCACCCGATCATCCCGCACGCCACTGACACACGTACGATGCCGGGATGAACACCGCAGGTCACTCGGAAGCAACGGAGCGCCGAGGCCTGGAACTCACCCCGTTCCGAGGCCTTCGCTACGACCCCGACCTGGTCGGCAGCCTGGCCGCCGTGACGTCCCCACCGTACGACGTCGTCGTACGCCCCGACGGCCTGCATCATCTCCAGGACTCCGACCCGCACAACATCGTCCGCCTGATCCTCCCGCAGGCCGTCACCCCGAGTGCCCGCAACGAACAGGCCGCCGACACCCTGCACCGCTGGCTCTCCGAGGGAGTCCTCACCACCGACCCCGAGCCCGGCCTGTACGTCTACGAACAGCGCGACGGCAACGGCCTGTTGCAGCGTGGTGTCATCGGCGCGCTGCGTCTGTCGGACCCGTCGGAGGGCGTGGTCCTGCCGCACGAGGACGTCATGCCGCACGTGGTCGCGGACCGCGCGGCCCTCATGCGCGCCACCTCCGCGAACCTCGAACCCCTGCTCCTCACCTACCGGGGCAACGGCTCACCGGCCGACACGACGACGGTGGTCGAGCGCATCGCCGAGAACCCCGCGCTCCTGTCGACGACCACGGAGGACGGCTACAGCCACCGCCTCTGGTCGGTCACCGACCCCACCGACCTGGCCCGCATCCAGACGGACCTGGCCCAGCACCAGGCCCTGATCGCCGACGGCCACCACCGCTGGGCCACCTATCGACGTCTACGCGCGGAGCACCCCTCCCCCAGCCCCTGGGACTACGGCCTCGTCCTCCTCGTCGACACGGCCCGCTACCCCCTCCGCGTCCGCGCGATCCACCGCCTCCTGCACGGCGTCCCGGTGGCCGACGCCCTGGCCGCCCTGGATGGCCTGTTCCGCGTCCAGCACCTGGAAGTGCCTCTCCCGGAAGCCCTGGAGACCCTCGCCGACGCGGCCTGCGCGGGCAATGCCTTCCTCCTCGCCGGCGACGGCACCTTCCACCTGGTCGACCGCCCGGACCCGGACCTCCTGGCCCGCACGATCCCGGCCGACCGCCCCGCCGCCTGGCGCACCCTGGACGCCACGGTCCTGCACGCCACCCTCCTGGACCACGTCTGGCTCATCCCCGAGGATGACCCGACCCGCATCGCCTACATCCACGACACCGCCGCCACCGTCCGCAAGGCGGAACGCGACGGCGATACGGCCGTCCTGATGCACCCCGTCCGCGAGGAGGTCGTACGCGACCTGGCCCGCCAGGGCGTCACGATGCCCCGCAAGTCGACGTCTTTCGGCCCGAAGCCGGCGTCGGGGCTGGTGCTGCGCACGCTGGAACCCTGAGACACCGGAAACGCGAAAGGGCGGGACCCCAATACCGGGGTCCCGCCCTTGTCACTGACGTGTGGTGTCGTCAGTCCTTGTCGTCTTCTTCTTTAACGACGTCTTCCTTGACCACGTCTACCTTGACGACGTCTTCCTTAGCCTCGACTTCGGCCTCGACGTCCTCGAAGTCGTCGTCCTCGTCATCATCTTCGTCGTCATCCTCGATGTCGGCTTCCACCTCGTCGAGTGCGGAAGCCTCGTCCTGAGGCTCGACGTCGTCGTCGCGCTCGTCGTCGTCCTCATCCTCGTCCTCGACGAACGCGTCGACGAACTCGACACCGTCCATCGCGGCGAGGCGGTCCGACGCGTCCGTGCTGCCGTCCTTGTCGGACTCCACGGCCTTGGCGAACCACTCCCGCGCCTCGTCCTCACGCCCGGCCGCGAGCAGGGCGTCGGCGTAGGCGTACCGCAGTCGCGGGGTCCACGGCTGCACACTGTTCGAGGCCAGCTCGGGGCTCTGCAACGTGACGATGGCCGCGTCGAGCTGGTCCATGTCACGCCGGGCACCGGCCGCGACGAGCCGCATCTCGACCTGTCCGGCCTTGTCGAGCTTGTGCACCTCGGCGGCCCCGGCCATCTCCAGCGCCTTCTCCGGCCGCCCGAGCCCACGCTCGCAGTCGGCCATCACGGGCCACAGATCCACGCTGCCGGTCATCCGCCGCGCGGCCCGGAACTCGGCCAGCGCCTCGCTGTACTTCTGGGTCGCGTACGCGGCGAACCCGGCCGCCTCACGCACGGCGGCGACGCGCGACGCCAGTCGCAGGGCGATCTTGGAGTACGCGTAGGCGGCCTCGGGGTCCTCGTCGATGAGCCGGGCGACCATCACCAGATTCTTGGCGACATCCTCCGCGAGCCCCTTCGGCAGGCTCATCAGCTCCTGCCGTACGTCCTTGTCGATCTCCTCGCCCGTGACGTCCTCGGGGATCGGCAGCCGCTTGATCGGCTCGCGGTCGCGGTCACGCTCCCGCTCGTCACGGAACCGGCTGCCGCCACCACGGCGGTCGTCGCCCCGACGGTCATCGCGCCGGTCGTCACGGCGGGGGTAGCTGCCACGCTCACCGCGGTCGTCGTCACGGCGGAACGCGGGACGGTCACCTCGGCTGTCGTCACGGCGGAAACCACCGCGATCGCCTCCACGGTCATCACGACGGGGACCGGCCGGCCGGTCGTCACGACGCGGGCCGGCGGGACGGTCATCACGACGAGGAGCCGAGGAACGGTCATCACGGCCACGGAAACCACCGCGGTCACCACGGTCGTCGTCACGCCGGAAGGCAGGACGCTCACCACGGTTGTCACGGTCGTCGCGACGGAACGGCGGACGCTCACCACGGTTGTCATCACGCCGGAACGGCGGGCGCTCGCCACCTCGGTCATCACGACGCGGACCGGCCGCACGGTCGTCACGGCGGGGGTAGCTGCCACGGTCACCACGGTCGTCATCGCGCCGGAAAGCAGGACGGTCACCGTCACGGCGGTCGTCCCTCCGGTCATCACGGCGGAAGGGCGGACGCTCGCCGCCCCGGTTGTCGCTTCGGTTGTCGCTGCGGTCGTCACGGCGGAACGCGGGACGCTCACCACGGCTGTCGTCCCGACGGAAACCACCGGGACGCCCACCGCGATCGCCGCCACGGTCATCACGACGGGGACCAGCAGGACGGTCATCGCGCCGCGGGCCGGCCGAACGGTCGTCACGGCCGCGGAATCCACCGCGATCGCCACCGCCACCGCTACCACCACGGTCGTCGCGGCGGGGGTAGCTGCCGCGGTCACCACGGTCGTCGTCACGCCGGAAGGCAGGACGCTCGCCCCGGTTGTCACGGTCATCACGGCGGAACGGCGGACGCTCACCGCGACTGTCGTCACGCCGGAAACCACCACCGCCACCGCGGTTGTCGTCCCGACGGAAGGGCGGACGCTCACCACGGCTGTCATCGCGCCGGAAACCACCGCGATCACCACGGTTGTCGTCGCGACGCTCACCGCCCCGGTTGTCGCTGCGGTCGTCACGCCGGAACGCAGGACGCTCACCACGGCTGTCGTCCCGACGGAAACCACCGGGACGCCCTCCACGATCGGCGCCACGGTCATCACGACGGGGACCGGACGGACGGTCGTCACGGCGCGGACTCGCAGAACGGTCATCGCGCCGCGGGCCGGCCGGACGGTCATCGCGCCCACGGAATCCACCGCGATCGCCACCGCCACCGCTGCTGCCACGGTCGTCACGACGGGGGGCGCCGCCACGGTTGTCGTTACCACGATCGTTGCTACGACTCGGGCCTCCGCGGTACCCGCCACGGTCGCCGCGGTCACCACTGTCCCGTCGCCGCTCGTCGCGCTCCGGTCGGTCCTCGGGAGAGTTGGTGGACATCGGTGACTCCTGTCTTCGGTACCGCAAGTCATTCTCGCGCAGCCAGCTACTCGGCGCGCTCCGGACTGTGTTTCTGGATGTTTCTGGAAAAACAAAAGGACCCCTGGTCCCAGCGTGAACGCTGGGACCAGGGGTCCTCCAAATATTGTTCGGCGGCGTCCTACTCTCCCACAGGGTCCCCCCTGCAGTACCATCGGCGCTGTAAGGCTTAGCTTCCGGGTTCGGAATGTAACCGGGCGTTTCC
>NZ_JNWO01000020.1 GCF_000716435.1 Streptomyces xylophagus | reverse complement strand
TTGTTGGATGACGCGTTCTTGTGAGGGTCCGTTGGGGGCGGAGAGGCCGTTGCTGGCGCCGTCCTGGTTGACGGCTGATCCGCGCAGGACGGCGAGGATGTCGTGGCCGTTGCGTTGGGCGTCGGAGAGTCGTTCGAGGAGGACGAGGCCGACGCCTTCGGAGAAGCCGGTTCCGTCGGCGGTTGCGGAGAAGGCTTTGCAGCGGCCGTCCGGGGCGAGGCCGCGCTGGCGGCTGAACTCCAGGAACGGGGTTGGCACGGCCATCACGGTGACGCCGCCTGCGAGGGCCAGTTCGCATTCGCCGGAGCGCAGGGCCTGCGCCGCGAGATGCATGGCGACGAGCGAGGACGAGCAGGCGGTGTCGATGGTGACGGCCGGGCCTTCGAAGCCGAAGGTGTAGGAGATCCGGCCGGACGCGACGCTGTTGCTGATGCCCGTCGACAGGTAGCCCTGCACATCCTCGGGCGCCTCGTGCAGCAGATGCGCGCCGTAGTTGCTGGCCAGGACCCCGGTGTAGACGCCGACGGCCCGCGGCCGCAGCCGTTCGGGGGCGAGTCCCGCGCTCTCCAGGGTTTCCCACGCGGTCTCCAGGAGGAGCCGTTGCTGCGGGTCCATGGCGAGCGCCTCGCGCGGACTGATCCCGAAGAACGCCGGGTCGAAGTCCCCGGCGTCGTGCAGGAACCCGCCCCGGTCGGTGTAGCTGGAGTTCGGGCGGGACGGGTCGGGGTCGTAGAGGCCCGCGGGCCAGCCGCGGTCGGTGGGGAACGCGGTCAGCGCGTCGACCTCGCCCTCGACGAGCCGCCACAGGTCCTGCGGCGTCTTGACGTCACCGGGGTAGCGGCAGCCCATCCCGACGATCGCGATCGGCTCGTCGTCGGCCGCAGCCGACCTGACCGGCGCGGCCGGTGCGGCGGGCGCGGCGTCGGGGGCGAGCCGGGTGAGGAGGTGGGCGGCGAGCCCGGACGGGTTCGGATGGTCGAATATCAGGGTCGGCGGCAGCCGCAGCCCGGTCGCGTTGGCGAGCCGGTTGCGGAGTTCGACGGCGGTGAGGGAGTCGAAGCCGAGGTCCTTGAAGGCCAGGCCGGGGGAGACGAGGTTGGGGTCCGGGTGGCCCAGGACGGCGGCGGCCTGCGCCAGGACGACCCCGAGGACCCGCTCCCGCCGCCGGTCGTCGTCGAGCGGCGCCAGCTCCGCGCCGAGACCGCCGCCGCCCGTGGGCGCGCCGGCCGCGGCCGTCCGGCGGCGGGCGGGCGCCAGGCCGCGCAGCAGCGGCGACGGGTGGTGCTCTGTGGTCGCGGCAGTGATCGGCGCGGCGACGACGTGCGGTTCGTCGAGCCGGAGCGCGGCGTCCAGGAGGTCCAGGCCGTGGTCGTCGGAGAGCGGGTTCACGCCGGAGCGGCGCAGTCGCGTCCACTCCGCCTCCGACAGCCCGCCGGTCATGCCGCTGGCCCGTTCCCAGAGCCCCCATGCGATGGAGACGGCTGGGAGGCCTTGGGCGCGGCGGTGGTGGGCGAGGGCGTCGAGGTAGGTGTTGGCGGCGGCGTAGTTGGCCTGTCCGGGGTTGCCGAGGGTGCCGGCTGCCGAGGAGAACAGGACGAAGCGCGTCGGGGTCGGCGGTGTCGCAGGCGGCGATCGTCACGCTTGCGCCGAGTTCTTCCAGGCGGGACTTGAGGGCGTCCGTGCCGGGGGCGTCCGGGCCGCGCCTGCTGACGAGCAGCAGCCGCCGCACCCCGTGCGCCGAGACGAGATGCCCGGCGACGAGCGCGCCGAGCGTCCCGGTGCCGCCGGTGACCAGAACGGTGCCGTGCACCGGACGCGGCTCGAGAGTGAGGGTGACCTTCCCGATGTGCTCGGCCCGCGTGAGAACCCGGATGGCGGCATGGGCGTGCGTGATCGGATGGGAGGTGCACGGCAGCGGGACGAGCGCCCCGGACGCGAGATGCCCGCGGACGGCCTCGGTGAGGACGCCGAGGTGCTCGGGGCCCGTGCTGATCAGGTCGAAGGCCTGGTAGTCGACGCCGGGACGGCCCGCGAGCTGCTCGGCCGTCCGGATGTCGGTCTTGCCCATCTCCAGGAAGTGCCCGCCCGGCTTGAGCAGCCGCAGCCCGAGGTCGACGTGCTCCCCGGCGAGGCTGTTCAGCACGATGTCGAAGCCGCCGGGGGCCGTCCGCCGGAAATGGTCCTCATAGTCGGCGACGCGGCTGTTGGCGATGTGGTCGTCGTCGAGGCCGTGCGAGCGCAGGACGTGGTGCTTGGCCGGACTCGCCGTCGCGTACACCTCGGCCTCGAACAGCCGGGCGATCTGGAGGGCGGCCTGCCCGACGCCGCCGGTCGCGGTGTGGATGAGGACCTTCTGGTCCTTTCCGAGGCCGCCGAGGACGACCAGCCCGTGCCAGGCGGTGAGGAACGCGACCGGGATCGTCGCGGCCTGCGGCCACGTCCACGCGTCGGGGATCTTCATGACGAGCCGGTGGTCGGTGGTGGCGACCGGGCCGATGCCGCCATGGGTGAACAGGCCCGTCACCCGGTCACCCGGCTGGAACCCGGTGACGTCCGCGCCGACGCCGATGACCTCGCCCGCCTCCTCGCCGCCGATCGGCGAGTCGGTGGCGACCATACCGAGCGAGACGAGGACGTCCCGGAAGTTCAGGCCGGCCGCACGGGTGCTGATCCGGATCTCGTCCGGCCCCAGCGGACGGTCGTGCAGGTCGGTCGGCGCGAGCACGACGTCCTCGAGGGTGCCCGTCCGGGTGATCTTCTCCAGCTGCCAGCCGTCGTGGTCCGGCGGGATCAGGAACTCCTTGCGGCTGTCGACCAGCCAGGGCCGGTGCAGGACACCGCCGCGCAACAGGAGCTGAGGCTCGTCCAGGGACCGCCCCGCGGCGACCGCCCGCAGGAGCGTGGCCGTGTCGTCGGTGTCGGCGTCGAGGAGCCGGAAGCGGCCCGGATGCTCGCTCTGCGCCCCGCGCACCAACCCCCACACCGCCGCCGCCGTGAGCGACGGACCCCGGTCGTCGTGGGCCTCCCGGGTCACGAACGTCAGGGTGCCGCCGTCCGCGGCGAGCCAGCCCTGGACCAGGGAGAGCGCCGCCCGCGTCGCGGAGGCGACCGCCTCGGGGCAGCCGCAGACCCCGTGCGCGCAGGAGGACGCCGTCAGCGACGGCAGCGCGATCGCCTCGCCGGGGGCCCCGATGAGCTCTGCGAGCCCGCCGCACGCCGCGCCCTCGGCGGGGGACCCGAGCAGTACGGGCTCGCCATCGACGCGGGTGGGGGCGGTGTCGGGCAGGGCGTGCCAGACCGGATGGAACAGGTCGTGCGCGGCCGGACCGGCCGAGACCGACAGGCCCGCGCCGAGGGGGCGCAGGGTCAGTTCGTCGACGGTCAGCACCGGGAGGCCCTGCGGGTCGGCGGCATACAGCGCCACCGCGCCGTCTCGCAGCCGGGTCACCGCGACCCGCAGGGTGTCGGCGCCGGTCGCGTGCAGGCGCACCCCGGTCCAGGAGAACGGAAGGCTGATGCCGCCGGGCTCCCCGCCGTCGGGCGTCCGGTCGTCCCGGTCGGCGATGAGGGCGTGCAGGGCGGCGTCGAGCAGCGCCGGGTGGAGGCCGTACCCGCCGGTGGCGGCGTCCTCGCCGAGGCTGACCTCCGCGTGGAGGACGTCGCCGTCGCGGCGCAGGCCGCGTAGACCGCGGAAGGACGGCCCGTAGCCGTAGCCGTCCTCGGCGATCCGGTCGTACAGTCCCGAGACGTCGACGGGCGTGCCGCCGGGCGGAGGGCCCGCCGGGACCGCGGCCGAGAGCTCCGGTGTCAGGGTCCCGGTCGCGTTGACCGTCCACTCGGCCTGGTCGCCGTGCGGTCGGGAGTGCACGGCGAACGACCGGCGTCCGCCGTCTCCGGCGGCGCTGACCGTGACGTGCAGATCCTGTGGCCCCGCGGACAGCACGAGCGGAGCCTGCAACGTCAGCTCTTCGACGGTCTCGCAACCCCAGCGGTGCCCTGCGTGCAGGGCGAGCTCGACGAACGCCGTGCCCGGCAGCAGGACCGTCCCGTTCACTGTGTGGTCGGCGAGCCATGGCTCGGTGTCGAGCGCGAGACGCGCGGTGCACGCGATCGTCCCGTCGGGATGCTCGACGACCGCGCCGAGCAGCGGATGCTCCGGCGACGCCAGCCCGAGCCCGGTCGCCTTCGTGACGGGCGCGGCCCCGTCGAGCCAGAACCGGCGACCCTGGAACGGGTAGGACGGCACCCGCTCCCGCGAGGCCGGGGCGTGCCAGTCGGTGCCGGGCGCGTCGGCGTGCACATGGTAGGAGGCCAGCGACGTCAGGAACCGGCCGAGGCCGCCCTGGTCGCGGCGGAGCGTCGGATGCGCCGACCCGGCCGTCCCGCCGCCGTGCAGCAGGTCGAGGATCGCGGGGACGAGCACCGGGTGCGGGCTCACTTCCACGAACTCCGTGTGCTGCGGGACGAGCGTGGCGAGCACCGGGTGGAACAGCACCGGGGCGGCCAGGTTGTCGTACCAGTAGCCGGCGCCGAGCAGCCCGGTGTCCTCGACGAGCCCGCCGGTGAGCGTCGAGTGGAACGGGATCGCCGCCGGGCCGGTCGCGACCGTGCCGAGGTCGGCCAGGAGCCGGTCGCGCAGCCCCCGCACGAGCGGGGTGTGCGAGGCGTAGTCGACCGGGATCATTCGGGCGTCGAGGCCGGTGGTCGCGGCGTGGGCGGTCAGCGCCTCGGCCGCGGTGGTGGCGCCCGCGACGATCGTGTGGTTCGGCCCGTTGAACGCCGCCACCCGCAGCTCGCCGGTGAGGCCGAGGTCGCCGACAAGCGTCTCGGCGGCGGTGGCGGCCAGCGGCACCGACACCATCCGGCCGGTTCCGGCGAGGTCCAGCAGCGCCCGCGACCGGACGCTGACGACCCGTGCGGCATCGTCCAGGCTGAGCGCGCCCGCGATGTGGGCGGCGGCGATCTCGCCCTGGCTGTGGCCGACGACCGCGTCGGGACTGACGCCGTGGTGCTGCCAGAGCCTGGTCAGCGCCACCATCATCGCGAACAGCGCGGGCTGCACCACGTCGGTTCCGGCGGGCAGGTCGGGCCGGGACAGGACGTCCCTGAGGTTCCAGCCGGTGTGCGGTTCGAGCGCTTGCGCGCAGTCGTCCAGGGCGCGGGCGAACACCGGCGACTCGGCGGCGAGCAGCGTGCCCATGCCTGCCCACTGGGAGCCCTGGCCGGGGAAGACGAACACGGTCCCGCCCGAAGTGGGAGGTTCGTCGCCGACGATCAGCGACGGATGGGGCGACCCGCCGGCGAGCGCGTCGAGGGCCGCGGCGGTCCCGGCGCGGTCGTCCGGCGGGGTGACGACGACCGCCCGGTGGCCGAGCAGCGCCCGTCCGGCGAGCGGCGCGGCCAGGGCGGCGGGCTCCAGCTCCGGATGTGCGTCGAGGCGCTCCCCGAGCCGCCGGGCGGTCTCGCGCAGCGCCTCGGGGTCCTTCGCCGACAGCGGCAGCGCGACGGCGGGTGCGTCCGGCGCGGGGGCCGGGGTCTCGGTGTCGTCGGGCTCCGGCGCCTGCTCCAGGATGAGGTGGGCGTTGGTGCCGCTGATCCCGAACGACGACACCGCCGCGCGGCGCGGCCGTCCCGTCTCGGGCCACGGCGTGGTCTCGGTCAGCAGCGTCACATGCCCGGCGGACCAGTCGACGTGCGGCGAGGGCTCGTCCACGTGCAGCGACTTCGGCAGCGCGCCGTGCCGGATTGCCTGCACCGTCTTGATCACACCGGCGACGCCGGCGGCGGCCTGGCTGTGCCCGATGTTCGACTTGATCGACCCCAGCCGCAGCGGCAGCGCGCTGGTGTGGTGCCGTCCGTAGGTGTCGAGCAGCGCCTGCGCCTCGATCGGGTCGCCCAGCCGGGTGCCGGTGCCGTGTGCCTCGACGGCGTCGACCTCGTCGGCCGACAGCCGCGCGTTGGCCAGGGCCTGCTCGATGACCCGCTGCTGCGACGGCCCGTTGGGGGCGGCGAGCCCGTTGCTGGCGCCGTCCTGGTTGACCGACGAGCCCTTGATGACCGCGAGGATCCGGTGGCCGTTGCGCTGGGCGTCCGACAGCTTCTCCAGCAGGACGAGGCCGATGCCCTCGCCCCAGCCGGTGCCGTCGGCGGCGGCCGCGAACGGCTTGCAGCGCCCGTCGGCGGACAGGCCCCGCTGACGGCTGAAGTCCACGAACGGTGTGGGCGCCGCCATGACCGTCACACCGCCGGCCAGTGCCATGGAGCACTCGCCGGACCGCAGCGAGTGCGCCGCCAGATGCATCGCGACGAGCGAGGACGAGCAGGCGGTGTCGATGGTGACGGCCGGACCCTGGAAGCCGAAGGTGTAGGAGATCCGGCCGGACGCGACGCTGTTGCTGATGCCCGTCGACAGGTAGCCCTGGATCTCCTCGGGCGTCTCTATCAGCAGGTGCGAGCCGTAGTTGCTCGACAGGACGCCCGCGAACACCCCGATGCCGCGTCCCCGCAGCCCGGACGGGTCGAGCCCGGCGTCCTCGAACGTCTCCCACGTGGTTTCGAGGAGGAGCCGCTGCTGCGGGTCCATGGCGAGCGCCTCACGCGGGCTGATCCCGAAGAACGCCGCGTCGAAGATGTCGGCGTCGTGCAGGAACCCGCCGTGCCGGGTGTAGGTGGTGCCGGCCCGGTCGGGGTCGGGGTCGTACAGGTCGGCGGGCCAGCCGCGGTTGACGGGGAAGTCCGAGATGCCGTCCCGGCCCTCGGCGACCATGTCCCACAGGTCGTCGGGGGAGCGGACTCCGCCCGGGTACCGGCACGCCATCCCGATGATCGCGATCGGCTCGAACCGCTCCGACTCCACCTCGTGAACGCGTTGCCTGGACCTGCGCAGGTCGGCCGTGACGCGCTTCAGATAGTCCCTGAGCTTCTCTTCGTTGGACATCTGGGTTCCTCACGTGAAGGGGTCAGGAGATTCCGAGCTCGTGGTCGATGACGCTGAAGATCTCGTCGTCCGTCGCGGCAGACAGGTCGTCGCCGTCGGCGTCCGTCCGCGCTCCGGCCCATCGGGCCAGCAGGGTCTCCAGCCGGGCGGTGACCGCGGGACGGCCCTTGTCGTCGGCCGGCACCTCGGCGAGGACCGTCTCCAGAGCGTCCAGGTCGGTGAGGATCGCGCGCACCGGTTCGGCCGCCGCGGGTGCGAGCCGGCCGAGCAGCCACGCGGCCAGTTCGGCGGGGCTGGGCTGATCGAAGATCAGGGTCGGCGGCAGCCGCAGCCCGGTCGCGTTGGCGAGCCGGTTGCGGAGTTCGACGGCGGTGAGGGAGTCGAAGCCGAGGTTCTTGAACGGCTGGTCCGCGACGATCGTGTGCGCGGCGGGATGCCCGAGGACGGCGGCGGCCTGCGCCTGTACGAGGGTGAGCATCCGCCGGCGCTGCTGATCGGCGGTCAGTCCCGCCAGGGTCGAGGCGAGGTCGCCGCCCGCGCCGGGACCGTCAGTGCCGCGGGTGGCGGCCGTCCTGCGGGATCGCGGGGCGAGGTCGCGCAGCAGCGGCGATGGGTGCGTGTCCGCCGTGGGGGCGATCGGCAGGGCGACGACGTGCGGTTCGTCGAGCCGGAGCGCGGCGTCGAACAGGGCGAGCCCGTGGTCGTCGGTGAGTGGGACGAGCCCGGATCGGCGGAGCCTGGCGAGGTCGGCGTCGGAGAGCGCGCCGGTCATGCCGCTGGCCCGTTCCCAGAGCCCCCATGCGATGGAGACGGCGGGGAGGCCTTGGGCGTGGCGGTGGTGGGCGAGGGCGTCGAGGTAGGTGTTGGCGGCGGCGTAGTTGGCCTGTCCGGGGTTGCCGAGGGTGCCGGCTGCCGAGGAGAACAGGACGAGGTGGCGAGGAGTGCGGCGAGTGCGTCGGGGTCGGCGGTGTCGCAGGCGGCGATCGTCACGTTTGCGCCGAGTTCTTCCAGGCGGGACTTGAGGTCGTCCGCGCCGGGGGCGTCCGGGCCGCGCCTGCTGACGAGCAGGAGATGCCCGGCCCCCCGCTCGGCGAGATGCTCCGCGACGAGCGCGCCGAGCGTCCCGGTGCCGCCGGTGATCAGGACGGTCCGGTGGACGGGCGGCGGATCCAGCGTGAGGGTGATCTTCCCGATGTGGGTGGCGTGGGCGAGGGTGCGGATGGCGGTGCGGGCGTGCGCGATCGGGTGGGACGTGTGCGGGAGCGGCGTGAGGTCCCCGGCGGCGAGATGGCCGTGCACGATCCGGTTGAGGCCCTCGATGTGCTCGGGCCCCGTGGTGACCAGGTCGAACGCCTTGTAGCCGATGCCGGGGTGGTCGGTCAGCTGCTCGGCTGTCCGGATGTCGGTCTTGCCCATCTCGATGAAGCGGCCGTCCGGTTTGAGCAGCCGGAGGCTCGCGTCGATGTGCTCGCCCGCCAGGCTGTTGAGGACGATGTCGACGCCGTGCGGGGC
Source organism: Streptomyces xylophagus (assembly GCF_000716435.1). Lineage (GTDB taxonomy): Bacteria > Actinomycetota > Actinomycetes > Streptomycetales > Streptomycetaceae > Streptomyces > Streptomyces xylophagus. Next base: position 181,155 of record NZ_JNWO01000020.1, on the reverse strand, counting down.
GGTCTTCCTGAAGTGGTGCTCGTAGTCGGTGGTGCGGCTGTTGGCGATGTGGTCGTGATCGAGGCTGTGGCCGTGCAGGACGGGCCACTTGCGGGGGCTGGCCGTCGCGTACACCTCGGCCTCGAACAGCCGGGCGATCTGGAGGGCGGCCTGCCCGACGCCGCCGGTCGCGGTGTGGATGAGGACCTTCTGGCCCTTCCTGAGGCCGCCGAGGACGACCAATCCGTGCCAGGCGGTCAGGAATGCGACGGGGATGGTCGCGGCCTGCGGCCACGTCCACGCGTCGGGGATCTTCATGACGAGCCGGTGGTCGGTGGTGGCGACCGGGCCGATGCCGCCACGTGAGAACAGCCCCGTCACCCGGTCGCCCGGACGGAGCGTCGTCACGTTCGAGCCGACCTCGATGACCTCACCGGCCTCCTCGCCGCCGATCGGGGCCAGCGCCTTCACCATGCCGAGCGAGACCAGGACGTCACGGAAGTTCAGACCGGCCGCGCGGGTGCTGATCCGGATCTCGTCCGGCCCCAGCGGGCCGTCGTGCAGATCGGTCGGTGCCAGGACGATGTCGTCGAGCGACCCCGTCCGGCTCGTCGACATGAGCTGCCAGCCCGTGTCCGACGGCGGCACCAGGAACGACTCGTGGCCGTCGGCCAGCCGCGGCCGGAACAACGTCCCGGCCCGCACCGCCAGCTGCGGCTCGTCCAGGGCCTCGGCGGCCGCGACCGCCCGCAGCAGCGGGCCCGGCTCCGGCGACGCGACGTCCACCAGCCGGAAACGGCCGGGGTGCTCGCTCTGCGCGCTGCGGACCAGGCCCCACAGCGCCGCCTGCGCCGGGGACGGGGCCTCCTCGTCGTCCGGGAGGGCCTGCGCGAGGAGTGTGACGACGGTCAGGACCGAACCGGCGAACCGGTCGTCGGCCGCCCAGTCGCGGAGCAGCCCCAGCATGGTTCCGGCCGTCGCGGTCGCCGAGGCGGGGCAGTCGCAGCCGCCGGACGCGTGCGGGCAGGCCGCCGTCGCCGGCAGCGCGACGACCTCCGACGGCGGGACGTCGTCGCCGAGCGCCGCCGACCAGGCCGCGAAGTCCGCGTGAAAGGGGACGTCGGCGTCGTCCGGCGGGGAGCCGAGGAAGACCGCATCCGCCGGGCTCGGCCGGTCCGGATCTTCGACCGGGATCCACACCGGGTGGAACAGGCCGGGCACACCGGACTTCGCAGGGGCCGCCGCGGTGAGATCACCGGACAGCGGACGGACGATCAGCTCCTCGACCGTCAGGACGGGACGGCCCGCCGGGTCGGTCGCGTGGAGGGCGACCGCGTCGGGGCGGAGCGGCGTCAAGGTGACCTGGAGGGTGTCGGCGCCGGTCGCGTGCAGCCGGACGCCGCGCCAGGAGAACGGCAGACCGGTGCCCTGCTCGCCGAGGCCGTCGACGGCGAGGGCGTGCAGCGCCGCGTCGAGCAGGGCCGGGTGGAGGCCGTGGCCGTCGACGGGTGTCGTCGCGTCCAGCCGGACCTCGGCGCGGAGCGCGTCACCGGCCCGGCGCAGGCCGCGCAGGTTGCGGAACGCGGGGCCGTAGCCGTAGCCGTCGCTCTCCAGGCGTTCGTACAGGCCGGACAGGTCGGCCGGGTCGCCGTCCGCGACGTCCGGGACCGGTATCGCGGGGAGTTCGGGGGCGAGGATCCCGGTCGCGTGCGTCACCCAGCCGGACGGGTCGTCGGTGGGCCGCGAGTGGACGGCGAACGGGCGGCGGCCGTCGTCACCGGCCGGTTCGGCCACGATGTGGAGGACGCGCGGTGCCGACAGCGTCAGCGGTGCCTGGAGGATCAGCTCGTCGACGTCCGGGCAGCCGGTGGCCTCCCCGGCGTGCAGGGCCAGGTCGAGGAGGGCCGTGCCGGGCAGCAGCGGCATGCCGTGGACGGCGTGGTCGGCCAGCCACGGACGGGATGTGAGACCGATCCGGCCGGTCGCCTGCCAGCCGCCGTCCGGGAGCGCGGACTCGGCCGCGAGCAGCGGATGCCCGGCCGGTACGAGGCCGAGCCCAGCGGCGTCACCGGCGGGGGCCTCCAGCCAGAACCGGGTCCGCTGGAACGGGTAGGCGGGCGGCGGGTCCAGCAGCGGGGAGGAGGGGAGCCGCCAGGAGACCTTGGCGTGGGTGCCGGTGTGGGCGTGGGCGAGCGCGGTCAGGAACGCGGCGGTGTCGGGGTCGCGGTGATCGAGGACGGCCTGGGTGACCGCACCGTTCAGGCTCTGCTGGGCCAGGGTGGTGAGTGTCGGGCGTGGTCCGAGTTCGAGGTAGAGGGCGGGGGAGTGTTCGGTGTGGAGGTGGGTGAGGCCGTCGTGGAAGCGGACGGTGCTGCGGATCTGGGATGTCCAGTAGGCGGGGTCGGTGAGCTGGTCTTCGGTGGCGGTCTGCCCGGTGATGTTGGAGACAACGGGAAGCTGGGTCGGGTGGTAGGTGACGGTCTCGGCGATCTTCTGGAAGTCGGCGAGTATCGGTTCCATGAGGGCGGAGTGGAAGGCGTGGCTGACCATCAGGCGGCGTGCGGTGATGCCCTGGGTGGCGAGGCGGTCGGCGAGCGTGTCGAGGGCGTCGAGGGGGCCGCTGAGTCGTTGAGGGTCCAGAGTCCGGCGAGGTGGGCGGCGGTGAGTTCGCCGATGGAGTGTCCGAGCAGTTGGTCGGGGCGGACGTCGTCCGAACACGACGTCCTTGAGCGGCCGTTCGAGATGCGGCCCGAACGCCTCGCAAGCCTCGTCGAAGGCGGCGGCGTAGACCGGGAACGCGGCATGCAGGTCACGTCCCATGCCGGGGGACTGGCTGCCCTGTCCGCTGAACAGGAACACGGTCCCGCCGTCGCCGGGCTCGCCCGTCACCAGGCGCGGGTCGGGCGCACCGGAGGCGAGCGCCGACAGGGCTCCGGCGAGCGACTCCCGGTCGGAGCCGTCCACGATGACGGCCGCCCGCCGCGTGAACAGGGCACGGGCCGTCAGGGACGCCGCGAGCCCGGCGGGGGACGCCTTCGGGTCGGCGGCCAGATGACCGGCCAGCCGGGCGGCCGCGGTGCGCAGCGCCTGAGGGGTCCGCGCCGACAGCGTCACCACGACCGGGCCGACGGGCGGCTCGGCAGTCTCCCGCTCGGGAGCCTGCTCGAGGATGACGTGGGCGTTGGTGCCGCTGATCCCGAACGACGACACCGCGGCCCGGCGCGGACGTCCCGTGTCCGGCCAGGACGTGGCCTCGGTGAGCAGCGCGACATGACCGTCCGCCCAGTCGACGTGCGGCGACGGCGCGTCCACGTGCAGCGTCTTCGGCAGGACGCCGTGCCGCATCGCCTGCACCATCTTGATGACGCCCGCGACGCCCGCCGCGGCCTGCGTGTGCCCGAGGTTCGACTTGACCGCGCCCAGGTGGACGGGCCGGTCGGCGGAGTGCGCGCGCCCGTAGGTGGTGAGCAGCGCCTGCGCTTCGATCGGGTCGCCGAGGGTGGTGCCGGTGCCGTGCGCCTCGACCGCGTCGACCTCGTCGGGGGAGAGCCCGGCGTTCGCCAGCGCCAGCTCGATGACCCGCCGCTGGGCCGGTCCGTTCGGCGCGGACAGCTGTGTGGTCGTCCCGTCCTGGTTGATCGCCGAACCCTTCAGCACCGCGTGCACCGGATGCCCGAGCCGGACGGCGTCCGACAGCCGCTCCAGCAGGACGAGCCCGATGCCCTCGCCCCAGCCGGTGCCGTCGGCGGCGGCCGCGAACGATTTGCACCGGCCGTCGGGGGACAGGCCGCGCTGCCGGCTGAACTCCAGGAACACCGACGGCGTCGACATCACGGTGACGCCGCCCGCCAGCGCCATCGAGCACTCGCCCGACCGGAGCGCCCGCGCCGCCAGATGGATCGCGACCAGCGACGACGAGCAGGCGGTGTCGATCGTCACGGCAGGCCCCTGGAACCCGAACGCGTGCGAGACCCGCCCCGAGGCGACGCTGCCCGCGCTGCCCTGCCCGAGATATCCCTCGACCTCGGCGGGCGCCCGGACGATCCGCCCCCCGTAGTCGTGGTACATCACCCCGGCGAACACGCCGACGTCGGTCCCGCGCAGTTCCGCGGCGTCTATTCCCGCGTTCTCGACGGTCTCCCACGTCGTTTCCAGAAGAAGCCGCTGCTGCGGATCCATCGAAAGCGCCTCACGCGGATTGATCCCGAAGAATTCGGCGTCGAATTCCCCGGCGTCATGCAGAAATCCCCCGTGCCGCGTATAACTCGTGTGCGCCTTCCCAGGATCGGGGTCGTACAGCGAGGCGACGTCCCACCCCCGATCGGACGGAAACTCCGAAACGGCGTCCCGCCCGTCGGCGACCAGCTCCCACAGTTCCCGAGCCGACCCCACCCCGCCGGGATACCTGCACCCCATCCCGACGATCGCGATCGCCTCACCCTGCCGCTCTTCGAGCTCCCGCACCCGCTCCCGCGTGCGATAAAGGTCATTCGTCGCCCGCCGAAGATATTCGCGAATTTTCTCCTCGCCGGACATCCAACCTCCCACACAGCGCGACAAAAGCTCCTCCGCGCAGCGTAGGTCCGCCCCCTAACACCCCCCTTCAACTCCCCTTAAGCGGCACCGAAACCCCACCTCACCCCGGGGACACGGCGCCCCGGACGTTGCCCTTGCCGAATACCTCATCCACGCAGGTGAGATCAGGTTTGGGTGTTGGCCGAGGCTGATCGAGTCGCCGGTATCGCGCGGCGCCGGTTGGCGCGGCATGATGATCGGTCGTGCTGCTGAGACCGGCGTACCTGGGTGTGACGAGCGCGTTCGCGATGCTGCGATTGCTGCCGATGAGCGACCGGGAGAAAGATGTCTGAACGGGCAGCAGGTCCGGTTCCACGCGAGCGACCGGGCGTTTTTGGCGTCGCTCCTCCATGGCCTGCCACGGGAAGTGCTGCGCCGGATGCGGCTGCTGGTGCGGCCGGACACGGTACTGCGCCGGCCAGGGAAAATCCCAGTTGGGGCTATCGGCGCCTGCACGGTGAGTTGCTCGTACTCGGGGTGAAGGTGGCAGCATCCACGGTCTGGGAAATCTTGAAGGAGGCCGACGTCGACCCGGCGCCCGAGCGGGCCTCCAGCACTTGGGCGGACTTCCTGCGCTCCCAGGCCGACGCGCTCCTGGCGTGCGATTTCTTCGAGGCCGTCACTCTGTCCGGGGCCCGCTTGTACGTGTTCGCCGTGATCGGGCACGCGAGCCGCCGGATCCGGATCCTGGGCGCGACCGTGCACCCGACCGTGTCCTGGGTGGTCCAGGCCGCGAAGAATCTCGTCATGGACCTCGAGGACGCCGGCTGCCGGGCTCGCTGTCTGATCAGGGATCGGGACGGGAAGTTCCCACGGCCGTTCGACGAGGTGCTCAGCGGCGTCCGGATGCCGCGCATGAACTCGATCATGGAGCGGTGGGTGCAGACCTGCAGGCGAGAGCTGCTGGACCGTACGTTGATCTGGAACCAGCGCCATCTCCTGCGCGCCCTGCGCGAGTTCGAGACGTTCTATGACGAGCACCGGCCGCACCAAGGTCTTGCGAATGCCCGCCCTCCCCACTCGCTGCCACGAGTATCAACATGCCGCCTGCCCGGCATGGAGGAGGTATTTGGCAAGCGCAGCGTCGCTCGACGGTTTTCCAGGCGCCTGCCCACGTGATCCACGTACAGCTGCGTGCGGGCCTGTTCCTTTGACTGATCCAGCTCCCGGCGCTTGCTGCGCGCTGCTGTTCGGGTTTGCCAGGTCGTACCTACTCAGCGTCAAGGAGGCGCCGAGGCCAGTGCCAACGACGCCTACTACGGCCGTGATGATCTGAGTTCTCCTTGCCTGCGACTACCAGCCGCGGGCTCGCCACTCCGGGAGGTGCGGGCGCTCGTCGCCGAGCGTCGTGTCGTTCCCGTGGCCCGGGTAGACCCATGTCTCGTCCGGGAGCGCGTCGAAGATCTTCGTCTCGACGTCGTGCAGCAGGCTGGCGAACGCCTCGGGGTCCTTGCGGGTGTTGCCCACACCGCCCGGGAACAGACAGTCCCCGGTGAACACATGAGGATGCCCGTGCGGGTCGTCGTAGACGAGCGCGATCGAGCCCGGCGTATGGCCCACGAGGTGGCGTGCGGTCAGCTCGACCTGGCCCACCCGGATCGTGTCGCCGTCGTCGACCAGGGCGTCGGTCGGCACGGGGATGCCGTCGGCGTCCTCGCGGCCCGCGTACGTACGCGCGCGCGTGGCCGTCACGACCTCGGCGAGGGCCTGCCAGTGGTCGCCGTGCTGGTGGGTGGTGACGACGGACGCGATGCCGTCGTCACCGATCGTGCCGAGCAGGGTCTCCGCGTCGTTGGCCGCGTCGATCAGCAACTGTTCGTCCGTGGCCCGGCAGCGCAGCAGATAGGCGTTGTTGTTCATGGGCCCGACCGCGATCTTCGTGATCATCAGGTCCGTGAGCTCATGCACGTCCGCCGGACCGCCGACCGTCACCTCTCCGCTGTACGTCATGCCGGTCAGCCTATAGCGGGGGCAACGTCGGCAAGGAGCCCCCGTCGACCGTCAGACCGGCCCCGTCGCGGCGCCCGCAGAGCCAGCCGAGTAGATCCGCCGGGCTGCCGGTGACGGTGACTTCGGGCTTCTCGGCGGACCGGCCCGTGCTCCACGCGTGCGTGCCGTCGGTCAGGTGTGTCGACGGCACATCGGGGTGCCCGGTGAACCGCTCGGCCAGGAAGTCGATCTCCCGCTCGGTGAACTCCTCGGGCAGGTCCTCCAGTTCGTACCCGATCCCCATGTCCACGTGATGCAGCTCGACCTCGACCCACCGCCGGAACGGCACGCGCGACGCGGTGTCGACGACGCCGTTGCGCAGCTCCACCGTGCGCGACCAGTCCGCCGGAGCGGCACCCGCCTCCTGGAAACGGGCCCCGCTCTCGCGCACGTCGGCGAGCTGGATGTCGAGGGGCCGAGGGGCGTCGCGCTCGATGTCGGCGTCACGGGTGCTCGCCGTGGGGTACATGGGGCGCCCCTCCAGGACGTTCACCAGAGCGTCCGCGTTCCGGGCGAGGTGGGCGAGGACGTGGCCGCGGCTCCAGCCGGGAAGCCGTGACGGCTCGGCCACGGAAACGTTGTCCAGTCCGGCGGCAGCGGTGAGCACTCGCTCGGTCGCATCACGTACAGAGGCCAGGTCATGAGCGTGATCAATCATGCTGCTGACCCTAGTCCCGCCACACCTTTGGGTGAAGGTGGTGAAGCAGTGCCGTAAATCGAATGCACGTGCTATATCGTCGGGTGCGGCGTCGGGCATGCTGGAAGGCCGGAGGTTGTTATGCCTCGGCCGGGATTCCGACCGGCGTTGTCAGTGGCTCCCCCTAGTCTGAGAACGACGGGGGCCCCGCCCCTGTCACTTCTCTCAAGAAAGGTGCGGACCGGCGTGGCCGACCGTCTCATCGTCCGTGGCGCGCGCGAGCACAATCTGAAGAATGTCTCGCTCGACCTTCCACGCGACTCGCTCATCGTTTTCACGGGCCTGTCCGGGTCGGGCAAGTCCTCCCTGGCCTTCGACACGATCTTCGCCGAGGGCCAGCGGCGCTACGTGGAATCGCTCTCCTCGTACGCCCGCCAGTTCCTCGGCCAGATGGACAAGCCGGACGTCGACTTCATCGAGGGTCTCTCCCCGGCCGTCTCCATCGACCAGAAGTCGACCTCGCGCAACCCGCGCTCGACGGTCGGCACCATCACCGAGGTCTACGACTACCTGCGTCTGCTCTTCGCGCGCATCGGCAAGCCGCACTGCCCGGAGTGCGGCCGCCCGATCTCGCGCCAGTCGCCGCAGGCCGTCGTCGACAAGGTCCTCGCCCTGCCGGAGGGCAGCCGCTTCCAGGTCCTGTCGCCGCTGGTGCGCGAGCGCAAGGGCGAGTTCGTCGACCTGTTCGCGGACCTCCAGACCAAGGGCTACAGCCGCGCGCGCGTGGACGGCGAGACCATCCAGCTCTCCGAGCCGCCCGTCCTGAAGAAGCAGGAGAAGCACACCATCGAGGTGGTCATCGACCGCCTCACGGTGAAGGACTCCGCCAAGCGCCGCCTCACCGACTCCGTGGAGACCGCCCTCGGACTGTCCGGCGGCATGGTCGTGCTCGACTTCGTCGACCTCCCCGAGGACGACCCCGAGCGCGAGCGCATGTTCTCGGAGCACCTGTACTGCCCGTACGACGACCTGTCCTTCGAGGAGCTGGAGCCCCGCTCCTTCTCCTTCAACTCGCCCTTCGGCGCCTGCCCCGAGTGCTCCGGCATCGGCACGCGCATGGAGGTCGATGCCGAGCTGATCGTCCCGGACGAGGACAAGTCCCTGGACGAGGGCGCCATCCACCCGTGGTCGCACGGCCACACCAAGGACTACTTCAGCCGCCTCATCGGCGCCCTCGCGGACGCGCTGGGCTTCCGCACCGACATCCCCTTCGCGGGCCTCCCGCAGCGCGCCAAGAAGGCCCTGCTGTACGGCCACAAGACGCAGATCGAGGTCCGGTACCGCAACAGGTACGGCCGCGAGCGGGTCTACACGACGCCGTTCGAAGGCGCGGTGCCCTTCGTCAAGCGCCGGCACGGCGAGGCGGAGAGCGACGCCAGCCGGGAGCGCTTCGAGGGCTACATGCGCGAGGTGCCCTGCCCCACCTGTCACGGCACGCGCCTGAAGCCCGTCGTCCTCGCGGTCACGATCATGGACAAGTCGATCGCCGAGATCTCCGGCATGTCCATCAGTGACTGCGCGGAGTTCCTGGGCGGGATGAAGCTCGACGCCCGCGACAAGAAGATCGCCGAGCGGGTGCTGAAGGAGTGCAACGAGAGGCTGCGGTTCCTGGTCGACGTCGGCCTCGACTACCTCTCGCTGAACCGCGCGGCCGGCACCCTCTCCGGCGGCGAGGCCCAGCGCATCCGCCTGGCCACCCAGATCGGCTCCGGACTCGTAGGAGTCCTGTACGTCCTCGACGAGCCGTCCATCGGCCTGCACCAGCGCGACAACCACCGGCTGATCGAGACCCTGGTCCGGCTGCGCGACATGGGCAACACGCTCATCGTCGTCGAGCACGACGAGGACACCATCAAGGTCGCCGACTGGATCGTCGACATCGGCCCCGGCGCGGGCGAGCACGGCGGCAACGTCGTACACAGCGGCTCCCTGAAGGAGCTGCTCGCCAACGAGGAGTCGATGACCGGGCAGTACCTGTCCGGCAAGAAGGCCATCCCGCTGCCCGAGATCCGGCGCCCGCTCGACCCCTCCCGCCGGCTCACGGTGCACGGCGCCCGGGAGAACAACCTCCAGGACATCGACGTCTCGTTCCCCCTGGGCGTGTTCACCGCGGTCACCGGCGTCTCCGGCTCCGGCAAGTCGACCCTGGTCAACGACATCCTGTACACGCACCTGGCCCGCGAGCTGAACGGCGCGAGGAGCGTGCCGGGACGCCACACGCGCGTGGACGGCGACGACCTCGTCGACAAGGTCGTCCACGTCGACCAGTCGCCCATCGGCCGCACCCCCCGGTCCAACCCGGCGACGTACACCGGAGTCTTCGACCACGTCCGCAAGCTGTTCGCGGAGACGACCGAGGCGAAGGTGCGGGGCTATCTGCCCGGCCGCTTCTCCTTCAACGTCAAGGGCGGTCGCTGCGAGAACTGCGCGGGCGACGGCACCATCAAGATCGAGATGAACTTCCTTCCGGACGTCTACGTCCCGTGCGAGGTGTGCCACGGTGCCCGCTACAACCGGGAGACGCTGGACGTCCACTACAAGGGCAAGTCCATCGCCGACGTCCTGAACATGCCGATCGAGGAGGCCACGTCCTTCTTCGAGGCGGTCCCCGGGATCGCCCGCCACCTCAACACCCTCAAGGACGTCGGCCTCGGCTACGTCCGGCTCGGCCAGTCCGCGACCACCCTGTCCGGCGGTGAGGCCCAGCGCGTCAAGCTCGCCAGCGAGCTCCAGCGGCGCTCCACCGGCCGTACGGTCTACGTCCTGGACGAGCCCACCACCGGCCTGCACTTCGAGGACATCAGCAAGCTCCTCACCGTGCTCGGCGGCCTGGTCGACAAGGGCAACACGGTCATCGTCATCGAGCACAACCTCGACGTGATCAAGGTCGCCGACTGGGTCGTCGACATGGGCCCCGAGGGCGGCGCGGGCGGCGGTCTCGTCATCGCCGAGGGCACCCCGGAGCAGGTCGCCGCGGTAGGGGCCAGCCACACCGGGAAGTTCCTGCGCGAGATCCTCGACTCCGACCGGATCAGCGACGGAGCTCCGGTGAAGGCCCCGCGCAAGACGGCCGCCAAGAAGACCGCGGCGGTCCCGGCGAAGAAGGCGGCGCCCGCCAAGAAGGCCACGCCCGCGAAGAAGACGACGCGAGCCCGCAAGGCCTGACCGGCACGGAGCGAGGACACGAAGGCGGCGCCCCGCGGGAACTTCCCCGCGGGGCGCCGCACTTGGCACCGCAACAAGCCTGCCACCGCTCAACGCCCGCTACAGACCGCCCAGTTCAGAGGCGTACGGCGGCTCCGCCCCCGCCCGTGAGCACGTGATCGCCGCCGCCCGTGCGGCGAACCGCAGCAGCTGGGTCCAGCCGTCGCGGCCCAGGCCGGCCAGCCCCTCCGGGGACAGCGCGTCCCGGACGGAGAGACCGTGCAGCAGGGCCGCGTTGACGGTGTCGCCCGCGCCGATCGTGTCCACGACGTCGACCTTCTCGCCCGGCACCGGATACACCGTGCCGTCCCGGGTGAAGGCGGCGAGGCCGTCGCCGGCCTGGGTGATCACGACGGCCGAGGGACCGGCGTCCAGCCACTCGCGCGGGGTGCCGCCCAGCCACAGCGCGTCCTCCTCGGACAGCTTGAGGAGCGACACGTACGGCAGCCAGCTCTTGAAGCGCGCCCGGTACGCGTCCGCGTCCGGGATCAGGCCCGCCCGGATGTTCGGGTCGAGCAGGGTGAACACGCCCCGCGCGGACGCGGTCCGCATCAACTCCTCGTAGGCGGTCGCGCCCGGCTCCAGGACGAGCGAGCAGGTGCCGAAGGACACCGCCTCGGTCTCGGCGGGCAGCGCGGAGGGCACCGTGAAGAGCCGGTCGGCGGTGCCGTCGACGTAGAAGGAGTAGGTGGCCGAGCCGTTCGCGTCGAGTGTGGCGACCGCGAGGGTGGTCGGCTCCGGTCCGCGCTGCACGTCCAGGACGTCCACGTCGGCCTGTCGCAGTCCGGCGAGGAGGGCCTCGCCGAACGCGTCGTGGGAGACGCGGGAGCAGAAGGCGGTGGGGGAGCCGAGGCGGCCGAGGGCGACGGCGGTGTTGTAGGGGCCGCCGCCGAGCGCCGGCTTCAGGGCGGCGAGGGGCCCCGTGCCCTGCGGCACCAGGTCGATCAGGGCCTCACCGGCTACGACGATCACGAGATGTTTCCCTTCTGGGACTGTTCGGGCTGGTCAGGCTGTTCGGGCTGGTCGGGACAGCCGCAGGATGTGCGGTGGACGAAGGCGCAGGGGAGCCGCAGGACTTGGGCCGGCCGGTCCGGCGCGGCGAGCCGGTCCAGCAGGAGCCGTAAGGCGTGGGCGCCGATGTCCCTGCTGGGCTGGGCGATCGCGGTGAGCCGGGGCTCGAACAGGTCCGCCCAGGCGAAGTCGTCGAAGCAGCACAGCGCGAGGTCGCCGGGGACGGCCAGACCGCGCTCGCGCAGGGCACGCAGGGCACCGATGGTCATCGCGTTGTTGGCGGTGACCAGGGCCGTGGGCGGGGCGGCGAGGGACAGCAGCTTCGCGGTGGCCCGCTCGGCGGCGGCCGACTCGGAGTCGCCGTGCGCCAACAGCCGCTCGTCGTAAGGGAGTCCGGCGGCGGCGAGACCGTACCGGTATCCGGTGATCCGCTCGCGGGTGGTGCTGAGCCCGGGCAGACCCGCGACGAGGCCGATCCGGCGGTGGCCGAGTCCGGCGAGGTGGGTGACGAGCTGTGCGGTCGGTTCGACGTTCTCGGCGCACACCTGGTCGAAGGGCGGCGCGTCGGCCGAGGGCGCTTCGACCACCCGGTCGAGGAACACCGTCGGTACGGAGTGCCGCCCGAGGTAGGCGACGAGGGCGTCCGGGTCCGCCGACGGCGCGACGATCATGCCGTCCACCCGGCGCTCGTGCAGGAGTTGGACGACCTTGCGCTCGTGCTCCGGGTCGTCGTGCGGGTCGGCGATGAGCAGGCTGTAGCCGTGCTCCAGGGCGCCGGCCTCGACGCCCTGGAGGATCTCCGTGAAGTACGGGTTGCTGATCGCCGACACCGCCAGCCCGATGGAGCGGGTGCGGGACGTCACCAGGGAGCGGGCGAGGGTGTTGGGGGTGTAGCCCAGTTCCTCGATCGCGGTCAGCACGGCCTGCCGGGTGTCGGGCAGCACCGGACGGGTGTCGTTCAGGACGTGCGAGACGGTCGCGACGGACACACCGGCGCTCCGTGCGACATCGACCATGGTGGCCATCGCGGGTCCCCCTCCCCGAGGTACAGAGAGCCTTTAGATGCAGCGAGCGTTGAGATGCGGCGAGCCCTCTGGCCGGGAACGTATCCCATCCGCCGCCCTACGTAAACGCTTGCGCAAACGTTTACGTACCGTGAGCACCCATCCGATGAACCCACCTCAAAGCGGGCGGAACTCCGCGGGTATCGTCGCCCGCAACTGATCCCTGAACAGCCCGAACAGACTGAACAGCGCGAACAACTGGAGACCAGCATGCCCGGCCGCCCCGCCCCGAGCCGTCGTACCGTCCTGCGCGGAGCGGCCCTCACGCCCGTCGCCGGGCTCGGACTCGCCGCCTGCTCGGGCGGCGGTTCAGGGGCCTCCGCGACGCCGACCGCGCCCGTGGAGCTCGGCGCGGAGAGCGAGGTCGCCAAGGGGAGCGCCAAGCTGTACCGGGATCAGAACGTCGTCGTCAGCCGGGCCGCGAACGGCACCCTCAAGGCGTACAGCACGATCTGCACGCACGCGCAGTGCCCCATCAACAAGCTGGACGGCACGACCCTCATCTGCCCGTGTCACGGCAGCCAGTTCGACGCGACCACGGGCAAGGTGCTGCAGTCCCCGGCCACCGAGCCGTTGCAGGAGCTGAAGGTGACGGCCGAGAACGGCAGGATCGTCGCGGGGCCGAGCGCCTGACCCCCAATGGGTCCCGCCCGCGGCGGCTCACTCCCAGTCCCAGCCGATCCCCACGATCCCCGACCGCATCCGGGGCTCGACGAGATGCACCGAGTGGTGCCCTCCGGCCAGCCGCAGTTCCTGACGGCCGCTGCGCGGGGCCGCCGCCGAGTGCTGGGTGAAACGGTGGCAGCGCACCGGCAGCGCGTTCTCGTCGAAGCTGACCTGAAGCGCGTACTGGCCGCCCGCGATGCCGACGTCACGGGCGTACTCGCGGGACACGCCGGCGGTGCCGTCCTCGACGCCGTAGCGGAAGAGGAACGTATCTCCAGCGCGCAACCGGGTGCCGAAGAGGAGTTCGGCGACCAGCATGCCGGTGTCGTGGTGGCGGCGGACGCGGCCCGTGCGGCAGTTCTCCAGGGCGTGCACGGTCATGCGGTCCGGGGCGCAGCCCGGGTCGCCGTAGTGGACGGCGATGAAGCGGTCGATGCCGTCGCGGTGGGCGCGCACGATGTGGTGCGACTCGCGGCCCGTCAGTTCGCGGTGGGCGCCGATGCGGACGCGCTCGTGGTGTCCGAGGGTGTGCAGGCCGCTGTCGAGCGAGGACTCCAGCTCGGCCAGCAGTTCCTCCAGGACGCCCGAGGCCTCGACGAAGGAGCGGTACGAGCGGGCCGCCGGGCGCTGGGCGACCGCGCGTTCCTCGGCCTCGGCGAGCAGCCGGATCAGTGACTCCTCCGGGAGTTGGAGGATCTCCTCCAGTGCCCGTACGGCCCGCAGCGACTCGGGGCGCTGCGGGCGGCGGGCGCCCTGCTGCCAGTAACTCAGGCTGGTGACGCCGACCTTGACCCCGTAGCGCGAGAGGTGGTGCTGAACGCGCTGCAGCGGCAGTCCGCGGGCGGCGATGGCGGCGCGCAGCGCGACGTGGAAGGGGCCGCCGCGCAGCGCCGAGTCCAGTTCCGCGGTGGCGACGTCCGCCTGCTGTGTGGCGTGCGGCATGCAGGGGCCCTTTCTGTGAATGTTCACAACGGCTGGTCAGGCCGTTCACGCGGGTTGTTTCGGGGCCCCCGTCGGCGCCGGAGAAGGGTCTTCACATCCGTACGCCGTCGTTCACGCCCCGACATCCCCCGCATTGAAGCGTGTTGACCAAGCCCCGACAACACCTGAAGCCCATCAGGCATATGTGACCTGGCCGAGTCGCGACGGGTGGTCTCACGGCGGCGCGGGTGGCTCGCCGTCGCCCAGCACGTCTCTGATCGCCCGTGCGGACAGGGTCGACTTGTGCAGGAAGCCGTGTGCGGGACTGGCGGCGATGAGTTCCTGGAAGTCCTCCCGGGAGTGGGTCGAGATGAGGATCACCGCCGGTACGTTGCCCACGAGCCGGCGCGCGACGTCGAAGCCGTTCTCGCCGTCGAGGTCGAGATCGACCAGGACGACGTCAGGGGCCGTCTCCCGGGCCTGGGAGACGGCGTCCGCGCCCGTCGAGGCGATGCCGACGACTTCCACCCCGCCACGTTCCAGCAGGGCGCGAGCCGACTCCAGGAACCGGGCGCTGTCATCGACGAGGAGACAGCGCAGCGACATGTGCACAGCTTGCCAACGAGCGGCCGGTCACGCCTTCCAGCTAGCCGGAAAGTGCTGAAGTCCCGTGCCATAAAAGGAGGTTCTCGTGCACGTAGGGCGATGGCGGGGCGACGGGCGGTAGCATGTCGGCGCCCTGGGGAGGCCGAGACGTGTGGTCGAGTGGGGGTGTGCCATGAACGGTGCGAGCGCCACGCGCGCGTGGCCCGAAGTCAGTTGGGCCCAAGGAGTCCGTCGCATCCGTCGGGCCCGGAGAACCCTGGCCCCCTGGGTGCTGTGCGCGGCCCTGCTGCTGGCCGCGTGCGACGGCGGCGGGAGTGACGCCAAGGGGGCGAGTGCGTCCCCGAAGGACACCACCTGCGACGGGAAGATCAACGGCACCGCTCACATCACGGTGTGGTTCCACGCGGGCCCGAGCGGCGAGTTCACCACGCTGCGGAACCAGGTGAAGGACTTCAACAAGGCGCAGAAGCGGGTGCGGGTCGAGCTGGTCACCCTCCCGGAGAACCGCGCCTACACCGACCTGGTGCTCTCCGCCGCGGCCAGCGGGGACCTGCCCGACCTCCTCGACTTCGACGGCCCGAACCTCTACAGCTACGCCTGGTCGGGAAAGCTCCGGCCGATCGACTCCTGTGTGCCCGCGGGCGTCCGCGCCGACCTGTTGCCGACGATCCGTCAACAGGGCACCTACGCGGGCAGGTTGTGGGGCATCGGCACCTTCGACTCCGGCATGGGCCTGTATGTGCGCAAGTCCGTGATGAAGAAGGCCGGGATACGCGTCCCGACCGGCCCCAAGGACGCCTGGACCGCCACCGAACTGACGGGCATCCTCCACAAGTTGCGCACCCAGGGCTACAAGGCACCCCTCGACCTGCGGCTCGTCTACTCGCAGCCGGGCCAGGAGTGGAACACGTACGGCTTCGCGCCCGCCGTGTGGTCGGCCGGCGGTGACCTCATCGAGCCGGGGAACTACCGCACCGCCGACGGCTATGTGAACGGCCCGGGCTCGGTCAAGGCGCTCACCGACATGCAGAACTGGGCCAAGGCCGGGCTCATCGACATGGTCAAGGACGACAAGGCGTTCGTCAGTGGCCGCAGCGCGATCTCCTGGTGCGGGCACTGGGTGTACCCGGAGTTCGACAAGGCGTTCCCCGGAGATGTCGCGATGGTCCCGCTGCCCGACTTCGGCCAGGGCACCGTCACCGGCATGGGTTCCTTCCAGTGGGGCGTCCCGGCGGGCAACGCGGACGGCGACGCCGTATGGCGCTTCCTGTCCTTCCTGCTCAAGCCGGCCCAGGTGCACCGCATGACCGTGGCCAACGGGGCGATCCCGGCGACCGAGAGCGCGATCAGGCTCTCGCCGCAGTACGCGCCCGGCGGCGCCGAGCATCTCTTCATCGAGCAACTCCGGGACGGAGTGGCCCGCCCCAGGCCGCAGACACCCGCCTACCCGGCGATCACCGACGCCTTCTCGCGGGCCTTTGCGAAGATCATCTTCAATCTGGCGCCGGTCAGGGCCACCCTCGACGATGCCGCCGAGAAGATCGACAAGGACCTCGCCGCGCACGACGGCTATCCGCCCAGCACGTCGTGAAAACGGGCGCCACGCGTGCGTGCCCGACTTCGAGGTTCCCCATACCTCGTCAAGACCCTGACGATCATGGCTGGTTCGGGGCAGGCTGGGCACGTGACCGACCACCGTCGATACCCACTGCCCACCGGCCGCTGAGAGCCCACTGTGCGCCGCCCCCGGTCCCCGGGCCCGCTCCGTAGGGTGCGTCCGGGGCGCCGCCCCGGGCCCGGCCTCTCCGCGCCCACCGCGTTCCTGGTACTGCGCAGCCGACGACCCGACCCCGCCCCGCACGGTCCTCGCCGTCGGCGCTTCCGGGGGAACGCCCGCCTCCGCGTCCCCTTCCTCGCCAGGCTGCGCGTCGGGCGCAAGCTGATGCTCCTGGTGCTGCTTCCGGTGACCGGCATGCTGGCGTTCACGGTGTTCGGCGCGGTCTCGCAGTGGCGCGAGGCGCAGACGATGCGGGACTTCCGTACGGCGACCGAGCTGTCGTTCAGGACCACCGCGCTGACCGACGCCGTCGCCACGGAACGGATCGCCGCCGTGAAGGCACGGCTGCGGCCCGGACCGGCGACCCTGAAGGAACGTTCCCGTGCGGAACACGCCACCGAGCGCGCCCTGAACGCGGCCTTCCTGGGCACGGTCGGCTGGACCGGGCCGCCCGACGTGCCGGGCCAGCTCGACGCGCGGAACCGTCAACTCCGCGCCCTGCGAGTGCAGACCGGGACCGGCTCCCTCACCGCGCCCCAACTCGCCGACCAGTACGACACGATCGAGAACGACCTACTGGAGACGGCCGCCACGCTGGAGTCCGGCCGTCCGACCCGCAGGTCGGGGCAGGCGGCCGACGCCCACATCGCGCTCCTGAAGGCCGTCGAGGCCGCCGAACACGAACGCACCGAACTGGCCGTGCTCTTCGCCACCCCGGACGCCCCGCACGCCACCGCCACGGACCGCTGGTCGGCCCTGGAGAAGGCCCTCTTGGACGACTTCGGCCGGAGAGCGCCGGCCGCCCTCAAGAGCAGGCTGTACGTCGCTCTCCTCCAGCACCCCGGCCTCGTCGTCCGCAAGACCCGCGAGACCCTCGCCGACCCGCACGCCGACCGGAACGCCTGGCCGTCGTACGACAGTTGGCTGACCGCCTCGACCCAACGCATCGGGGCACTGCGCGTCATCCAGCACCAAGTCGCCGCCGAGCTGGGCCGTGACGCCGCGGGCGACCTCGACGTCGCGCGGGCGCGGGAGGCGCGCGACCTCGGCGTGTCGCTGGCCGTCCTGGCCGCCGTCACCGTCCTCGCGCTGGCCCTGCGCCTGTCGATCACCCGCCCGCTGAGCGAGGTGTCCGCGGGCGCCAGGGCGCTGTCCGAGGGCGATCTGTCGTACGACATCCGGTACACGGGCCGGGACGAACTCGGCGCCGTCGCCGACACGTTCCGCGAACTGAGAGTGACCACCGAACGGCTCGCCGCCGAGATCGGCACCATGAACACGGCGATCGACGACAACCGGCTGGGCCACCGCGCGGACGTCGCCGCGTTCGAGGGGACGTGGGCGCACCTGCTGGGCGGCATGAACGGCACCATGGCGTCCTTCGCCGCCGCGCACGGACGCCGCCGCCAGGCCGAGGAGGAGCTGGCGAGCATCTTCCGCCTCTCCCTCGACCTGTTGTGCATCGCGGGACTCGACGGCTACTTCAAGCGCGTGAACCCCGCCTTCGAGCGGACCCTCGGCCACCCCGCCCGGGCGCTGCTGGGCAGACCGTGGCTGGAGTTCGTGCACCCGGAGGACCGGGCACGCACGCGTGCCGCCCTCGACCGGCTGGCGAGCGGCGTCGAACTGGCCGAGTTCGAGAACCGCTTCCTCCGGGACGACGGCACCGAACGCTGGCTCCAGTGGAGCGCCCGCCTGGTCACCGGCGAGGGCCTGATCTACGCCGCCGCCCGCGACGTCACCGAGAGCCGTCGTGCCGCCCGCGAACAGACCGCGCTGCGCCGGGTCGCCACCCTCGTCGCGCGCGGGGTGCCACCGCCCGAGGTGTTCTCCGAGGTCGCCGACCAGGTGGGCAAGGTCCTGAGCAGCGGCTCCGCCGCGGTCCTGCGCTACGGCGCCGACGGAGCCGCCACCGTGCTCGGTTCCGCGCACCGGCCCCCCGCCGAGACCGAGGTGGCCGCCGCCGCGGAGGTGGCGCGCACCGCACGCCCCGCGCGCGTGGGCCGTTCGGTGGGCGCCCCCATCGTCGTGGACGACCGGCTGTGGGGCGCCGTCGTCGCGGCCGCCGCCGGACCCGAACCGCTGCCCCCGGACACCGAGTCCCGGCTCGCCGACTTCACCGAACTCGTCGCCACCGCCCTCGCCAACGCCGACAGCCGCGACCAGCTCACGGCGTCCCGCGCGCGCGTGGTGGCCGCCGGGGACGCCTCCAGACGCCGTATCGAACGCGATCTGCACGACGGCGTCCAACAGCGGATCGTCTCCCTCCAACTCGACCTGAGAATGGCCCAGTCGATGCTGGAGGAGCAGTCGGAGGAACTCGCCGGGCAACTGGACCACATCGCCAAGGGCTTGGACGACGCCTTCGCCGACCTGCTCCAGGTCGCGCGCGGCATCCACCCCGCGATCCTCTCCAAGGGCGGCCTGGGCCCGGCCCTGCGCGCGCTCGCCCGCCGCTCCGCCGTCCCCGTCGAACTCGACCTGCGACTGCCCGCCGGCCGCCTCCCGGAACAGACGGAGGTCGCCGTCTACTACGTGACCTCCGAGTGCCTCACCAACGCCGCCAAGCACGCGCGCGCGAGCTTCGTGCAGGTGTCGGCGCGGGTCGACGACGACGTCCTGGAGGTGACGATCGCCGACGACGGAGTGGGCGGCGCCGACCTCGGCAACGGTTCCGGGCTCATCGGACTCGTCGACCGCGTCGAGGCGATCGGCGGCAAGCTCCGCGTCAACAGCCCACCCGGAGAGGGCACGACACTCGCCGCACGACTGCCGCTTCCCCGAAGGGACATGTGACCGCCCGAGGCGTACGCGAGGGGGTCCAGGTCGGGGGGAGCCGTGGACTCGGTGACGTCGCGTACGCATCGGGCGGTCTTCTCGGACGGAGAGGCGACCGTCCGGCTCTAGGAGTGCTGCGAGGGTCTCGGACGCAGGCGCTTGGCGCGCACGACGTCGGGATCGCGCGGGTCGAGGGCGTCGCTCAGGGGCAGGGTGTCGTCCTCGCACGGGCGGACGCGGACCGACCGCCGTCGTTTCTCGATCCGCGTCCGCCGCATCTCCCGCAGCCTTCCGACTTTCCGACCCCGGACCCGTCGCCTCTCACCCGAGGAGACCGGCCCGCTCACATCAGCACCGCTACGAGAATCGCCCGGACGCGGCCCCGTGTCGTCACGGGCACCCCCCAATTCCCGTACCCGCTAGCCGTACCCGAACCGGTCCGGCAGGCTGTGCGTGGCGCACCGGACCGCACCGGTCGGGCAAGGGGAGCCGTGACGATGGACGCATCGCAGCAGACCGCGCGGGGACGGGTCGTCCTCGCCGACGACGACGTCCTGCTCAGGGAGGGCCTGGCGAGCCTGTGCGAACGCCTGGGCTACGAGGTGGCGGGCCAGGCCGGCGACGCGGAACGGCTCCTGGAACTGGTCGACACCGAGCGGCCCGACCTCGCGATCGTCGACATCAGGATGCCGCCCGACCACTCCACCGAAGGCCTGAAGGCGGCCCGCACGATCCGTGAGCGCCACCCCGGTACCGGCATCCTCGTCCTCTCGGCGTACGTCGAGGTCGAGGAGGCCCTGGAGCTGCTGGCCGGCGGGCACAAGGTCGGGTATCTCCTCAAGAGCCGGGTCACGGCCGTCGACGACTTCATCGAGGCCCTCGACCGCATCCACAAGGGCGGCTCGGTCGTCGACCCCTCCCTGGTGCACGAGCTGTTCTCGGCGCAGCGCCGCGACGACCCGCTGTCCTTCCTCAGCGCCCGCGAGCGAGAGGTCCTGGCGCTGATGGCGGAGGGCCGCTCGAACGCCGGCATCGGGCGGAGACTGTGGGTCACCGAAGGGACCGTCGAGAAGCACGTCCGCAGCATCCTGGGCAAACTCCACCTTCCGGAAGCCTCCGACGATCACCGCCGTGTCCTCGCGGTTCTCACATTTCTGGAGTCCCGATAGGAGTCCCGATAGGAGTTCCGGTCGGCGTTCGGTCAGGCGTTCCGACAGGAGTTCCGCCGGGCGCGGTCGGCGTTGTCCACAGCCCCGCCGCACTGTCACCCCGCGCCAGTAGGGTGTGAAACATGGCCGACCCCTCCAGCTACCGCCCCAGGCCGGGAGAGATCCCGGACTCGCCCGGGGTCTACAAGTTCCGCGACGAGCACCGCCGGGTGATCTACGTCGGAAAGGCGAAGAGCCTGCGCCAGCGCCTGGCGAACTACTTCCAGGACCTGGCCGGACTCCACCCGCGCACGCGCACGATGGTCACCACGGCCGCGTCGGTGGAGTGGACGGTGGTGTCCACAGAGGTCGAGGCCCTCCAGCTGGAGTACTCCTGGATCAAGGAGTACGACCCCCGGTTCAACGTCAAGTACCGCGACGACAAGAGCTACCCGTACCTCGCGGTGACGATGAACGAGGAGTTCCCGCGCGTACAGGTGATGCGCGGTCACAAGAAGAAGGGTGTCCGCTACTTCGGACCGTACGGACACGCGTGGGCGATCCGCGACACCGTGGACCTCCTGCTGCGCGTGTTCCCCGTCCGCACCTGCTCGGCCGGCGTCTTCAAGAACGCCACCCGCACCGGCCGCCCCTGTCTGCTCGGCTACATCGGCAAGTGCTCCGCGCCCTGCGTCGGCCGTGTCTCCGAGGAGGAACACCGCGAACTGGCCGAGGAGTTCTGCGACTTCATGGCCGGCCGCACGGGCACGTACATCCGCCGCCTGGAGACGCGGATGACGGACGCGGCCGAGGAGATGGAGTACGAGCGGGCGGCCCGCCTGCGCGACGACATCGAGGCCCTGCGCAAGGCCATGGAGAAGAGCGCGGTCGTGCTCGCCGACGCGACCGACGCCGACCTGATCGCGCTCGCCGAGGACGAGTTGGAGGCGGCCGTCCAGATCTTCCACGTCCGCGGCGGACGCGTCCGCGGCCAGCGCGGCTGGGTCACCGACAAGGTCGAGGACGTCACCACCGCGGCCCTCGTCGAGCACGCCCTCCAGCAGCTCTACGGCGAGGAGACCGGGGACTCCGTCCCCAAGGAGGTCCTCGTCCCGGCCCTGCCCGACCCGGTGGAGCCGGTCCAGCAGTGGCTGACCGACCGGCGCGGTGCGAACGTGTCGCTGCGCATCCCGCAGCGCGGCGACAAGAAGTCCCTCATGGAGACCGTCGCGCGCAACGCCCAGCAGTCGCTGATCCTCCACAAGACCAAGCGCGCCTCCGACCTCACCACCCGCTCACGCGCCCTGGAGGAGATCTCCGAGGCCCTCGACCTGGACAGCGCCCCCCTGAGGATCGAGTGCTACGACATCTCGCACCTCCAGGGCGACGACGTCGTGGCCTCCATGGTCGTCTTCGAGGACGGGCTGTCGCGCAAGAGCGAGTACCGCCGCTTCCAGATCAAGGGCTTCGAGGGCCAGGACGACGTCCGCTCGATGCACGAGGTGATCACCCGCCGCTTCCGGCGCTATCTCGCCGAGAAGGAGAAGACGGGGGAGTGGGCGGACGGTGACGAGCTGAGGGACCTGAAGGACGACGAGGGCCGCCCCAAGCGGTTCGCCTACCCGCCGCAGCTCGTCGTCGTCGACGGCGGGCAGCCGCAGGTCGCCGCCGCCAAGAGGGCCCTGGACGAGCTGGGCATCGACGACATCGCCGTGTGCGGTCTCGCCAAGCGCCTGGAAGAGGTCTGGCTGCCCGACGAGGACGACCCGGTGGTCCTGCCCCGCAGCAGCGAGGGCCTCTACCTCCTCCAGCGCGTCCGCGACGAGGCCCACCGCTTCGCGATCACCTACCAGCGGGCCAAGCGCGCCAAGCGGTTCCGGGCGAGCCCCCTGGACGACGTGCCCGGACTCGGCGAGACCCGCAAGCAGGCGCTGATCAAGCACTTCGGTTCGGTGAAGAAGCTGCGATCCGCGACAATCGATCAGATCTGCGAGGTTCCGGGCATAGGTCGCAAGACCGCCGAGACCATCGCGGTGGCCCTCGCCCAGGCGGCCCCGGCCGCACCCGCCGTGAACACGGCGACTGGAGAGATCATGGATGACATGGAAGACGGGACACCCGAGACGACGGCGGGTGCCCCAGGGGAGCCCGTACCCGCGGGAGCCCCGGACGAGCGACGGGGGCAGGAGACATGAGCGAACAAGAGAAGCAGCCCACAGCGGACCGAGATCGGACGCACAAGGAAACCGGCGACGATCAAGCTCCGCAGCAAGAGGTCCAGGACGACGGAGCACAGGTGAGTACGGACAGCACGACCCCCGGGGTCCCCGAGGCGGCCATCCCCGAGCTGGTGATCATCTCCGGCATGTCCGGGGCCGGGCGGTCCACGGCCGCCAAGTGCCTGGAGGACCTCGGCTGGTTCGTCGTCGACAACCTCCCGCCCGCCCTGATCCCCACCATGGTGGAGCTCGGCGCCCGCTCCCAGGGCAACGTGGCCCGGATCGCGGTCGTCGTCGACGTCCGCGGACGGCGCTTCTTCGACAACCTCCGCGAGTCCCTCGCCGACCTGGAGTCGAAGAACGTCACCCGGCGGATCGTCTTCCTGGAGTCCTCCGACGACGCCCTGGTGCGCCGCTTCGAGTCGGTGCGCCGCCCGCACCCCCTCCAGGGCGACGGCCGCATCGTCGACGGCATCGACGCCGAACGCGAGTTGCTGCGCGAACTGCGTGGCGACGCCGACCTCGTCATCGACACCTCCAGCCTCAACGTCCACGAACTGCGCGCCAAGATGGACGCCCAGTTCGCCGGCGAGGAGGAGCCCGAGCTGCGGGCCACCGTCATGTCCTTCGGCTTCAAGTACGGCCTCCCGGTCGACGCCGACCTGGTCGCCGACATGCGCTTCCTGCCCAACCCGCACTGGATCCCGGAGCTGCGCCCCTTCAACGGCCTCAACGAAGAGGTCTCGGCGTACGTCTTCAACCAGCCCGGCGCCAAGGAGTTCCTCGACCGGTACGCCGAGCTGCTCAGGCTCATCGCGGCCGGCTACCGGCGTGAGGGCAAGCGGTACGTGACGATCGCGATCGGCTGCACCGGCGGCAAGCACCGCTCGGTCGCCACGGCGGAGAAGCTCGCCGCGCGGCTCGTGGCCGAGGGCGTGGAGACGGTGGTCGTACACCGGGACATGGGACGGGAATGACGGGACGTAGCCCACGGCTGGGCAGGCTGCGCCGAGTGGTGCCCGAAGGACGTACGACCAGGCCCGTCGAGGCCCGCGGCGGCAAGCCGCGCCGGCGCGGCACCCAGCCCAAGGTGGTCGCCCTCGGCGGCGGCATGGGCCTGTCCGCCTCGCTGACCGCACTGCGCCGGATCACCGGCGACCTCACCGCCGTCGTCACCGTGGCCGACGACGGCGGCTCCAGCGGACGCCTGCGCGACGAACTGGGCGTGCTGCCCCCGGGGGACCTGCGCAAGGCGCTGGCCGCGCTGTGCGGCGACGACGACTGGGGCCAGACCTGGGCCCGGGTCATCCAGCACCGCTTCCAGTCCAAGGGCGACCTGCACGAGCACGCGGTCGGCAATCTGCTGATCGTCGCCCTGTGGGAGCAGCTCGGCGACCACGTCCAGGCCCTCGACCTGGTCGGCAAGCTGCTCGGCGCGCACGGGCGCGTGCTGCCCATGTCCGCCGTACCGCTGGAGTTGCAGGCCCTGGTCAAGGGGCACGATCCGGCGCGGCCCGACGACGTCGACACCGTCCGGGGACAGGCGACCGTGGCGCTCACGCCCGGCGAGGTGATGTCCGTGCACGTCGTGCCGCACGACCCGCCGGCCGTGCCCGAGGCCGTCGCCGCCGTGCTCGACGCGGACTGGGTGGTGCTCGGTCCCGGCTCCTGGTTCTCGTCCGTCATCCCGCACCTGCTGGTGCCGGAACTGCTCGACGCGCTCACCGAGACGAAGGCGCGCCGGGTACTCTCCCTGAACCTCGCGCCGCAGCCCGGAGAAACCGATGGCTTCTCCCCGCAGCGTCATTTGGAGGTTTTGGGACGACACGCCCCTAAACTCGCCCTGGACGTGGTGCTGGCCGACGAGGCCGCCGTGCCCGATCGCGCGTCGCTCACCGAAGCCGCCAAGCGGCTGGACGCCGCGGTCGAGCTGGCGCCGGTGGCTCGGACCGACGGAACTCCAAGGCACGACCCGGAGCTGTTGGCCGCCGCGTACGACCGTATTTTTCGGATGCATGGAAGGATCGGCCCATGGCGATGACGGCAGCGGTGAAGGATGAGATCTCCCGGCTCCCCGTCACCCGGACCTGCTGCAGGAAGGCGGAGGTCTCCGCCATTCTGCGGTTCGCCGGAGGCCTCCACCTGGTGAGCGGGCGCATCGTGATCGAGGCGGAGCTGGACACCGCGATGGCGGCGCGCCGGCTCAAGCGGGACATCCTGGAGATCTTCGGCCACAGTTCCGAACTGATCGTGATGGCGCCCGGCGGCCTGCGCCGCGGTTCCCGTTACGTCGTCCGGGTGGTCGCGGGCGGCGATCAGCTGGCCCGGCAGACGGGGCTCGTGGACGGCCGCGGACGCCCGATCCGGGGCCTGCCGCCGCAGGTGGTCTCGGGGGCGACCTGTGACGCCGAGGCGGCCTGGCGCGGCGCGTTCCTGGCCCACGGCTCGCTGACCGAGCCCGGCCGGTCCTCCTCCCTGGAGGTGACCTGCCCGGGCCCGGAGGCCGCGCTCGCGCTGGTCGGTGCCGCCCGCCGGCTGTCGATCGCGGCGAAGGCCCGCGAGGTGCGCGGGGTCGATCGGGTGGTCGTCCGCGACGGCGACGCGATCGGCGCCCTGCTCACCCGGCTCGGCGCGCACGAGTCGGTGCTGGCCTGGGAGGAGCGCCGGATGCGCCGCGAGGTGCGCGCCACGGCGAACCGGCTCGCCAACTTCGACGACGCCAACCTCCGCCGCTCGGCCCGCGCGGCCGTCGCGGCCGGCGCGCGTGTGCAGCGCGCTCTGGAGATCCTCGCCGAAGAGGTCCCCGAGCACCTCGCCGCGGCCGGCCGCCTCCGCATGGACCACAAGCAGGCCTCCCTGGAGGAACTGGGCGCCCTCGCCGACCCGCCGCTGACCAAGGACGCGGTGGCGGGCCGTATCCGCCGACTGCTGGCGATGGCCGACAAGCGGGCGCAGGATCTCGGCATCCCGGGCACGGAGTCCAGCATCACCGAGGAGATGGCCGACAACATGGTCGGCTGACGATCTGCCAATACGCCGGTGCGGATGCCCACTTGGGGCATCCGCACCGGCGTTTGTCTGTCGTGGGGGTGCCTCGGCTTCGATGCCGACGGGCCGTCAACGCACCGGTGCGGGCGCCTGTGGGGGCGTGCCTGGTGGATCGGGCCGGCGGAGGAGGCCAACGGCGGCCGATCGGCGTGAGGGGGTCGGCGGCAGGAGGCGGACCGTGAGGGTTTTCCGCTGGGCGAGTGGAAGCCGGCCTGGCGTCCTCGGGAGGATGTCCGGGGCTCGTCCGAGGGCGTCGGCGTCGGCGTATTTTCTGCCGGAGGTGCGACTGCCTCGATGCCGACGGGTCGTCAATTCGCCGGTGCGGCCGCCCGGCTGGGCCTGCCCGACGGTTCGGGCCGGAGATCAGCGGCGACCGAGGACAAGGCCGGGCGAGTCTCCAGCGCGCGGGTGCCGACCCCGCGTCCCCGGTCAGCCCCAAGGCTTCCGTACTGGCGTCCGGCTGCCTTGGGCGTCTTCCCACTCGATGTCTGTCTGTCGGGCGCCAACGCCGCCCGGCCGGGCCCAACGGGCAACGTCACATGGCCGTCCCGGAGCAACACGCGTCCCCCTCGCCTCCCCGGCACGATCCACGAACCCTCCCAAAGACCCCCGTACCGGCGTTTGTTCGTCCTTGATGCGCCCTTGACTCGATCATGAAGTGTCATGAGCCTGGCAACTGTTCGCCGTTGTGGCGAAGAATTGCTAGGGGGGTTCATGAGACACAGAGCGAGATCGATCCTCGCTGTCGGCGCGCTCCTGATCGCAGGGGCGAGCATCGCACCGCTCGCCCAGGCGCAGGGCGGGAGTTCGACGAAGGCCGACCCGGACGAGGTCAAGGTCTTCCACGCCGATGTCACCCAGAAGCAGATACCCCTGCTCCTGAAGGCGGGGCAGGACGCCCACGAACTCGGTGACAACAAGTTCTCGGCGGCCGGCAAGACCTCCGTCGAGGTCTACCTCACCGACCAGCAGGCCCAGAAGCTGGAGAAGCAGGGCGTCGACCTCACCGAGCACACCCTCTCGGCCAAGGCCGAGACTCGCGTCGAGGACGCGGCGCAGGGCGTGTTCCGGCCGTACAGCGGAAGCGGCGGTCTGGAGGAGGAGATCGTCAAGACGGGGCAGGCCAACCCCGGTCTCACCAAGGTCGAATCCATCGGCAAGACGATCGACGGCCAGGACATCCTCGCGCTCAAACTGACCAAGAACGCGAAGAAGACCAAGGACGGCTCCAAGCCCTCGGTGCTGTACGTGTCCAACCAGCACGCGCGCGAGTGGATCACGCCGGAAATGACCCGCCGGCTGATGCACTACTACCTGGACAACTACAAGACCGACAAGCGCATCAAGAAGATCGTCGACTCCACGGAACTGTGGTTCGTGCTCTCCGCCAACCCGGACGGCTACGACTACACCTTCAAGGACTCCGACACCCGTCTGTGGCGCAAGAACCTGCGGGACGTCAACGGCGACGGCGTCATCTCCACCGGCGACGGCGTCGACCTCAACCGCAACTTCGCCTACAAGTGGGGCTACGACGACGAGGGTTCGTCCCCGAACCCGACGAGCGAGACCTACCGCGGCACGGCTCCCGCCTCCGAGCCCGAGACGCAGGCACTCGACAACTTCGAGAAGCGCGTCGGCTTCAGCTACGGCATCAACTACCACTCCGCCGCCGAACTCCTCCTCTACGGAGTCGGCTGGCAGGTGGCGACACCCACCCCGGACGACGTGCTCTACAAGGCACTCGCGGGTACGCCCGACAACCCGGCGATCCCCGGCTACCACTCACAGGTCTCCTCGGAGCTGTACACGACCAACGGCGAGGCGGACGGCCACGCGTCGAACGTCAACGGCATGTCGATGTTCACCCCGGAGATGTCGACCTGCCAGACCGCGTCGAACATCGACCCCAACGACGCCTGGAACGCCGCCGACTGCCAGTCCGTCTTCAACTTCCCCGACGACGAGAAGCTGATCCAGGACGAGTTCGCGAAGAACATCCCCTTCGCGCTCTCCGTCGCCGAGACGGCCGTCCACCCCGACCAGCCGAAGTCGTCCGTCGGCCTCAGCGCCGCCGACTTCACCCCCGCCGCCTTCCCGACGTCGTACTCGCGCGGTGCCGACCAGGAGGTCGCCGTCGTCGTACGGAAGTCCGTGCGCGACAAGGAGCTCAAGTACCGCGTCAACGGCGGCCGTACGCAGGACATGGCGCTCAAGCCCTGGAAGGGCGGCCAGACCTACGGCGGGGACGACAACCTGTACTTCGACGAGTACCGGGCCAAGGTCAAGGACGGCGACCCGGGCGACAAGGTCGAGGTGTGGTTCACCGGTGAGACGAAGGCCGGGAAGCGCACCTCCAGCGCCCACTTCACGTACACGGTGGCCAAGAGGCCTGCCGCCGACACCCTCGTCGTCGCCGAGGAGGGCGCTGCCGCCACCCAGACGCAGGCCTACGTCGACGCGCTGAAGGCGAACGGCCGCAAGGCGGTCGTCTGGGACGTCACCACCCAGGGCGCGCCCGACGCGCTCGGTGTGCTCGACCACTTCAAGACGGTCGTCCACTACTCGGGCCCGAGCGGTCCGGGCAACGACACCCAGCTCCAGCTGCGCGCCTTCCTCAACGAGGGCGGCAAGCTGATCGAGGCCGGCGAGCAGGCCGGCGGCTCCGTCGCCCTCGCCGACGGCACCCCCTCGAACGACTTCAGCCAGTACTACCTGGGCGCCTACTCGCGTACGTCCCTCCCCGGGGCCACCGGCTTCACCGGCTCCGGCAAGCTCGCCGGCTTCATCGGGCCGCTCAGCGGCGCGCCCGGCAATCCGCTCGACCGGGCGGGCAGTTACAGCGTCACCTCCGACTCGCTGTCCCCGGCCACCTACCCGCAGTTCGCGAGCGCGGGGGCGGGCCAGTTCGCCGGGACCGTCAACCCGTACGGGCCCTACGCGGGCTCCTACATGGCCGCCGCCGTCCACACCGACGACGCCTACAAGCGCCTCACCCGCACCATCGACCTCACCGGGGTGAGCGCGGCGGACAAGCCCACACTGCGCAGCGAGTTGCTGTGGGACACCGAGCCCGGCTACGACCACGCCGTCGTCGAGATCCACACCACCGGCGCCGACGACTGGACCACGCTCCCGGAGGCGGGCGGCGCCACCAGCACCGCCCTGCCGTCGGAGTGCGAGGCCGGGTTCCTGGTCGCCGAGCACCCGTGGCTCAAGCACTACCTGACCTTCGCCACCAGCGGCTGCACCGCGACCGGCTCCACCGGCTCGTGGAACAGCTTCACCGGCGCCTCCAACGGCTGGCAGCAGGTCAACTTCGACCTGAGCGCCTACGCCGGCAAGTCGGTCGAGGTCTCGCTCAGTTACATCACCGACCCGGGCTCCGGCGGCCATGGCGTCCTCGCCGACAACGCCTCGCTCGTGGTCGGCGGCACGGCGACCCAGACCGAGGGCTTCGAGACCTCCCTCGGCGCCTGGAGCGTCACCGGACCGCCCCCGGGCAGCCCGGCGGTCCTGAAGGACTGGACCCGCACCGGAGCCCTGTTCCAGACGTACGGCGCGATCACCACCGACCGCACCGTGCTGCTCGGCTTCGGCCTGGAACAGGTCACCGCACCGGCCGACCGGGCGGCCCTGCTCAAGAAGGCGCTGGCGGCCCTCAAGAGCTGACTCGGTGTGACGATGTCATGAACATCGAGGGCGGTCCGTACCCCTACTGGCGGGTACGGACCGCCCTGCCGTGTATGGGGCATCTCGATGTCACCCCGGAGGGCTCAGGAGGGTAGGGTCGTAGGCGGTCGGGGACATCCCATACAACTCGCCGGCACTGAGCCGGCGTACCAACGAGGAGATCGGTTCGTGACGATCCGCGTAGGCATCAACGGCTTTGGCCGCATCGGTCGTAACTACTTCCGCGCGCTGCTGAAGCAGGGTGCTGACATCGAGATCGTGGCTGTCAACGACCTGGGTGACACCGCGACCACCGCTCACCTGCTCAAGTACGACACGATTCTGGGCCGCCTGCAGGCCGAGGTGTCGCACACCGCCGACACGATCACCGTCGACGGGCACACGATCAAGGTCCTGTCCGAGCGCAACCCCGCCGACATCCCGTGGGGCGACCTCGGTGTCGACATCGTCATCGAGTCGACCGGCATCTTCACGAAGAAGGCCGACGCCGAGAAGCACATCGCCGGCGGCGCCAAGAAGGTCCTCATCTCGGCTCCGGCCAAGGACGAGGACATCACCATCGTGATGGGCGTCAACCAGGACAAGTACGACGCGGCGCAGCACCACGTCATCTCGAACGCCTCCTGCACCACCAACTGTGTGGCGCCGATGGCCAAGGTTCTCGACGAGAACTTCGGCATCGTCAAGGGCCTGATGACGACGGTCCACGCGTACACCAACGACCAGCGCATCCTGGACTTCCCGCACTCGGACCTGCGCCGCGCGCGTGCCGCCGCCGAGAACATCATCCCGACCACGACCGGTGCCGCCAAGGCCACCGCCCTGGTCCTCCCGCAGCTCAAGGGCAAGCTGGACGGCATCGCGATGCGCGTCCCGGTCCCGACCGGTTCGGCCACCGACCTGGTCGTCACGCTGCAGCGCGAGGTCACCAAGGACGAGGTCAACGCCGCGTTCAAGAAGGCCTCCGAGGACGGCGACCTCAAGGGTTACCTGTCCTACACCGAGGACCCGATCGTCTCCTCGGACATCGTCGGCGATCAGGCCTCCTGCACCTTCGACTCCCTCCTGACCATGGTCCAGGAGGGAAACACGGTGAAGATCCTCGGCTGGTACGACAACGAGTGGGGCTACTCCAACCGCCTCGTCGACCTCACGGTCTTCGTCGGCGGCCAGCTCTAACTCCCAGAGCAGGCAACTCGATGTGAGTCAGGGCTCGGGCAGCGCACGCCGCGCTGTCCGAGCCCTGTGCTACGTAGTGATCGATCAGCCCTCTCGGATCCGAAGAGCCCCCTAGGAGTCCCTTTCATGAAGACGATCGACGAACTTCTCGCCGAAGGCGTGGCCGGCAAGCGGGTCTTCGTCCGCGCCGACCTCAACGTCCCGCTGGCCGACGGCCTCATCACCGACGACGGCCGCATCCGCGCCGTACTGCCCACGATCAAGGCCCTCGTCGAGGCGGACGCCAAGGTCGTCGTCGCCTCGCACCTCGGCCGCCCCAAGGGCGCCCCCGACCCGGCCTTCTCCCTGCTGCAGCCCGCCGAGCGCCTCGCCGAACTCCTCGGCGCGCCCGTCGCGTTCGCCCAGGACACCGTCGGCCCCGCCGCCCACGACGCGGTGAACGGCCTCGAACCCGGCCAGGTCGCGGTCATCGAGAACCTGCGCTTCAACCCGGGCGAGACCTCCAAGGACGACGTCGAGCGCGGTGAGTTCGCCGACCAGCTCGCCGCCCTGGCGGACATCTACGTAGGCGACGGTTTCGGTGCCGTGCACCGCAAGCACGCCTCCGTGTACGACCTGCCGGCCCGTCTGCCGCACTACGCCGGCTACCTCATCGCCACCGAGGTCGGCGTCCTGAAGAAGCTCACCGAGGACGTCAAGCGGCCCTACGTCGTCGCCCTCGGCGGCTCCAAGGTCTCCGACAAGCTCGCCGTCATCGACCAACTGCTCGGCAAGGCCGACCGCATCCTCATCGGCGGCGGCATGGCCTTCACCTTCCTCAAGGCCAAGGGCTACGAGATCGGCGCCTCCCTGGTCCAGGACGACCAGCTGCCCGCCGTCACCGAGTACGTCGAGCGCGCCGAGAAGAACGGCGTCGAGCTGGTCGTCCCGGTCGACGTCGTGACCTCGGCCGGGTTCCCGGACCTGAAGACGAAGGCCCCGTCCAACCCCACCACCGTCGCCGCGGACGCCATCCCCGCCGACCAGATGGGCCTCGACATCGGTCCCGAGACCGGTGCCCTGTACGCCTCGAAGCTCGCCGACGCGGCCACCATCTTCTGGAACGGTCCGATGGGCGTCTTCGAGCACCCCGACTACGCCGAGGGCACCAAGGCGGTCGCCCAGGCCCTTCTCGACTCCCCGGCCTTCACGGTCGTCGGCGGTGGCGACTCCGCCGCGGCCGTCCGCATCCTGGGCTTCGACGAGACCGCATTCGGCCACATCTCGACCGGCGGCGGCGCCTCCCTCGAATACCTCGAGGGCAAGACGCTCCCCGGCCTCGCCGCACTGGAGGACTGACCGTAATGGCTCCATCTATTTCTTCTGGACGCACGCCGATCATGGCGGGCAACTGGAAGATGAACCTCAACCACCTCGAGGCCATCGCCCACGTCCAGAAGCTCGCCTTCGCCCTCGCGGACAAGGACTACGAGGCCGTCGAGGTCGCCGTCCTGCCGCCCTTCACCGACCTGCGCTCCGTGCAGACCCTGGTCGACGGCGACAAGCTCAAGATCAAGTACGGCGCCCAGGACATCTCGGCGCACGACTCCGGCGCCTACACCGGCGAGATCTCCGGTGCGATGCTGGCCAAGCTGAAGTGCACGTACGTGGCGATCGGCCACTCCGAGCGCCGCCAGTACCACGCGGAGACCGACGAGATCGTCAACGCCAAGGTCAAGGCCGCGTACAAGCACGGCCTGACGCCGATCCTGTGCGTCGGTGAGGAACTCGACATCCGCGAGGCGGGCAACCACGTCGCCCACACGCTCTCCCAGGTCGAGGGCGGCCTCAAGGACGTCCCGGCCGAGCAGGCCGAGTCGATCGTCATCGCCTACGAGCCCGTGTGGGCCATCGGCACCGGCAAGGTCTGCGGCGCCGGCGACGCCCAGGAGGTCTGCCAGGCCATCCGCGGCAAGCTCGCCGAGCTGTACACGCAGGAGCTGGCCGACCAGGTCCGCATCCAGTACGGCGGCTCCGTGAAGTCCGGCAACGTCGCCGAGATCATGGCGCAGCCCGACGTCGACGGCGCCCTGGTCGGCGGTGCCTCGCTGGACGCAGACGAGTTCGTCAAGATCGCGCGCTTCCGCGACCAGTGAGTCGACCGGCGAGTCGAACCGTGAGTATGCGGTAGCGGCGATCCGTCGTACCCTTGCGGGGGCATAGCGCCAGCCGCTGTGCCCCTGTCGTCATCCGAATCCGAGGAAGTTGGTCCAGCCGTGGTTTTGGGGTTCTCGATCGCCCTGATCGTCTTCAGCCTGCTGCTGATGCTGCTGGTGCTGATGCACAAGGGCAAGGGCGGCGGTCTCTCCGACATGTTCGGTGGCGGAATGTCGTCGTCCGTCGGTGGTTCTTCGGTGGCCGAGCGCAACCTCGACCGCATCACCGTGGCGCTCGGTCTGCTGTGGTTCACCTGCATCGTCGTGCTCGGCCTGCTGATGAAGACGAACTGACCGCACGTTCCATACGCACATTCTGTACGTAAGGCCCCATGTTCGGTACGCGCAGCTGAGCGCGGCCTATCATGGGGCTTGCGTCTAGGTGTAGGGGCTGTAACTCCAACCACTGGACGCGCGTTGGGCCTTACGTAGACTGAGGCGCTCGCAACGGAGCGAAAACGCCGACTCGCTTCGCGGCACCATCACGCAGGGAGTTACGACCGTGGCAAGTGGCAACGCGATCCGTGGAAGCCGGGTCGGGGCGGGGCCGATGGGCGAGGCCGAGCGTGGCGAGTCCGCGCCCCGGCTGCGCATCTCCTTCTGGTGCTCCAACGGGCACGAGACGCAGCCCAGCTTCGCCAGCGACGCGCAGGTCCCCGACACCTGGGACTGCCCGCGCTGCGGCTTTCCCGCCGGACAGGACCGGGACAACCCGCCGGACCCGCCGCGCACCGAGCCCTACAAGACGCACCTCGCGTATGTACGGGAGCGGCGCAGCGACGCGGACGGCGAGGCGATCCTCGCCGAGGCGCTCGCCAAACTGCGGGGAGAAATCTAGGAGTTGAACCGGCCGGACGCCCACAAGGTGTCTGGCCGGAGCTGTTTCCCACCCCGGCGGCCGACCGGCTCCGGACCGATTGTCAGTGGCGCCCTCTACGGTTTGTGAATCGACGAATCGTGAGGGGGAGTCGTGACGACGGTCGAGGTGACGGGCGGTCATGTGCCCGCGTGGCGCGGGGGGTTCGGGCGGCTGTGGAGTGCCGCCGTGATCTCGCGGTTCGGGGATGCGCTGCGTACGGCCGCGCTGCCCCTGATTGCCGTGCGGCTCACGGACGATCCGCTCGTCATCGCCTCCGTCACTGCCTGCGGATACCTTCCCTGGCTGCTCTTCGGACTGCTGGGCGGGGCCGTCGCGGACCGGGTGGACCAACGGCGAGCGATGTGGGCGGTGGACTCGGTACGAGGGCTGCTCGTCGCCTCCTTCGCGCTCGCCGTCGGACTCGGCCACGCCTCGATCCCGCTGCTGCTCGCCCTCGCCTTCTGTCTGACCACGCTCCAGACCCTCTTCGACAACGCCTCCACGGCCCTTCTGCCGTCGCTGGTGGACCGCGAGGCGTTGGGCAGCGCCAACGCCCGGCTGATGACCGGCCAGCAACTCGCGGGCGGTCTGCTGGCCGGCCCGCTCGTGCCGCTGTTGCTGACAGCCGGCGCCTTCATGCCGTTCGCGGCCGACGCGAGCACCTATCTCCTGGCCGCCGCCCTCGTCGCCTCCTTGCGTATCCGCCCACCCGAGCGGGAGCCGCGCCCGGCCGGCAGCACCCTCCGGACGGAGATGGGGGAAGGCCTGCGCGCCCTGTGGAGCGACCGGGCGCTGCGCGCGACCTGCGTGGCCACCCTGCTGTGCAACATCGGCATGGGTGCCCTGATCGCCACACTCGTCCTGCACGTGACGCGCTGGCTGGACGCGGGCAACGCCGGATACGCCGCCGCGATGACGGCGTACTCGATCGGCAGCTTCTCCGGGGGCTTCGTCGCTCAGCGGATCGCGCGCCGTACCGGCCGGGTCCGGGCGCTGCTGGTCGCGGGGAGCGTCCAGACGTCGTCGCTGCTGCTCATCGGGACCGTCCGCCACCTGGCCGCCCTGGTCACGGGCATGCTGCTGCTCGGCGCCATGAACATGGTGTGGAACGTCAACCAGGTCACCCTGATGCAGCAGCGCAGCCCCGCGGCCATGGTCGGCCGCATCGCCTCCGCGTTCCGCACGTCCTCGACGTCGGGGGCCCCGATCGGCGCCCTGCTCGGCGGAACCGTGGCAGGGACCTACGGACTGAACGGCCCCGCCCTGCTCGCGGCAGCCCTCTTCGGCCTGGCCGTCGCCTCGTTGATACCCACGGTCAAGCCGGACGTACCTGTTGTTGCACCGGAGGACAACGGGACGACCGCTCGCGCCACGGGCTGATCAATTAGGTTGGAACCGGCCCCCAGGTCGGTAGGAAAGAAGGCTGAAGTCGCAATGAACGCAGACGGCCGTACCAGGCTCAACCAGACGCCCGAGTGGACCGCGTTGGCCAAGCACCGTGAGGAACTCGGCGAGGTGCAGCTGAGGGAGCTGTTCGCCGCCGACCCCGGACGGGGCACCGGCTACACACTCCGGGTCGGTGACCTGCACCTCGACTACTCGAAGCACCTCGTCACCGACGAGACACTACGGCTGCTGCACGCGCTGGCCGCCGCCACGGACGTGTTCGGGCTGCGGGACGCCATGTTCCGCGGCGAGAAGATCAACGTCACCGAGGACCGCGCGGTCCTGCACACCGCGCTGCGTGCCCCGCGCGACGCGGTGATCGAGGTCGACGGCGAGAACGTAGTGCCGCAGGTGCACGCCGTGCTCGACAAGATGGCCGGCTTCGCCGAGCGCGTCCGCTCCGGCGAGTGGACCGGCCACACCGGCAAGCGCATCAAGAACATCGTCAACATCGGCATCGGCGGCTCCGACCTGGGCCCGGCGATGGCGTACGAGGTGCTGCGCAGTTTCACCGACCGCGGCCTGACGGTCCGGTTCGTGTCGAACGTGGACGGCACCGACCTGCACGAGGCCACCCGTGCACGGACAACATGTTCGAGTTCTGGGACTGGGTCGGCGGCCGTTACTCCTACGACTCGGCGATCGGTCTCTCCCTGATGATCGCCATCGGCCCGGACCGCTTCCGCGAGATGCTCGACGGCTTCCACACCGTCGACGAGCACTTCCGCACCGCGCCCGCCGAGTCCAACGTGCCTTTGCTGCTCGGCCTGTTGGGCGTCTGGTACGGCAACTTCCACGACGCCCAGTCGCACGCGGTGCTGCCCTACAGCCACTACCTCTCCAAGTTCACCGCGTATCTGCAGCAGTTGGACATGGAGTCCAACGGCAAGTACGTGGGCCGGGACGGCCAGGAGGTCGACTGGCAGACCGGACCGGTGGTCTGGGGCACCCCGGGCACGAACGGGCAGCACGCGTACTACCAACTCATCCACCAGGGCACGAAGTTGATCCCGGCGGACTTCATCGGCTTCGCCGAGCCGGTGGCAGAGCTGAGCGACGGGCTCAAGGCGCAGCACGACCTGCTGATGGCCAACTTCTTCGCGCAGACACAGGCGTTGGCCTTCGGCAAGACGCCCGACGAGGTGCGCGCGGAGGGTGTGGCGGAGGAGCTGGTGCCGCACCTGGAACATCGACTCCTTCGACCAGTGGGGCGTCGAGCTGGGCAAGGTCCTCGCCAAGCGCGTCGAACCCGCCCTGACCGAGGGCGCCGACGTGCCCGGCCTGGACGCGTCGACGACGGCCCTGGTCGCCAAGTACCGGGAGCTGCGCGGGCGTTGAGACACGGAAGAGCCCGTACGACCGAAGTCGTACGGGCTCTTCAGCAACACGCAGGTGTTACGGAGAAGCCGGCGGATACAGCGCACGCGGCAGCTGTGAAGCCGCCGCCGCGTCCAGCAGCCACAGGGTGCGCGAGCGGCCCTGTGCACCGGCCGCCGGTGCCTGGATCTCGCCCGCGCCCGACAGGGCGATGGCCGCGGCCTCCGCCTTGTCCTCGCCGGCCGCGAGCAACCACACCTCACGGGCCGAGCGGATCGCCGGCAGGGTCAGCGTGACCCGGGTTGGCGGCGGCTTGGGCGCGCCGTGCACGCCGACGACCGTGCGCTCGGTCTCCCGTACGGCGGGCAACTCCGGGAAGAGCGACGCCACATGGGTGTCCGGGCCGACGCCCAGCATCAGGACGTCGAAGGTCGGGACGGAGCCATGGTTCTCGGGACCGGCGGACCGGGCGAGTTCCTCGGCGTAGCCTGCCGCCGCCGCGTCCACGTCGGCGCCGTAGGGACCGTCCGACGCGGGCATGGCGTGCACGCGCTTCGGGTCCAGCGGCACCGCGTCGAGCAGCGCCTCACGGGCCTGGGTGACATTGCGCTCCGGGTCGCCCTCGGGCAGGAACCGCTCGTCACCCCACCACAGGTCGAGCCGGCCCCAGTCGATGGCGTCCCGGGCGGGCTGACCCGCCAGAGCTGCCAGCAGACCGTTGCCGTTGCGACCGCCGGTGAGCACGATCGAGGCGTAGCCGCGCGAGGCCTGCGCGTCCACGATCTTCGTGATCAGCCGGGCCGCCGCGGCCTGGGCCATCAGCTCTTTGTCGCGGTGGACGACGAGTTGGGGAGTGCTCACTGCGGATCAGCCTTCTTGCTTCTTGACCGGGGGCATCTTCGCGGGAGTCGGCCGGTCGCTGTCGCCCTGGTCCGCCGAAGCCGAAGCCGAAGCCGAAGCCGAAGCCCCAGCCGAAGCGGAGGCCGAGGTCGACGCCGGAGCCGACGCGGGCGCCGCCTCCGGTACCGCGCGCACCGGCAGCGCCGGCACCGGCTGAGCCGCCGCCTCGGCCCGCTCCGCCGCCGACTGGATGCCGCCCAGCCGGTCCACGCCGAACCGCAGCGCGGACGCGTACGTGTCGTCCGGGTCGAGCCTGCGCAGCTCCTCCGCGAGCAGCTCGGACGTCTCGCGGCGTTTGAGCGCCACCGCGCGGTCCGGCTGGCCGGGCAGCGCCAGCGTGGCCAT
This sequence comes from Streptomyces xylophagus, assembly GCF_000716435.1. GTDB lineage: Bacteria > Actinomycetota > Actinomycetes > Streptomycetales > Streptomycetaceae > Streptomyces > Streptomyces xylophagus. The sequence goes on along the minus strand of NZ_JNWO01000020.1, from coordinate 143,539 downwards.
AGCCCCGTCCGACCGGTGCAGCGTGATGGGGCCGCCGGACGTCTCCAGGCGCACCTGGGTCAGACCGGGACCCGCGGAGATCGCCCGCCGGACATGCACATGGAGGCGGTCGGCGAGCCACATCGCGAGCAGTTCGACGCTCGGGTTGGACTCCTCGCCCGCCACCTCGACGGAGACGATCTCCGAGTCGACCTGGTCGAGCGCGGCGGCCAGCATCGAACGCCACGGGGTGATCCGGGCCCAGGCCAGGTCGGTGTCACCCGGCTCGTAGCTCTCGGCGCGGGACCGCAGCTCGTCGACGGGCTTCTCCGCCGCGTAGCTGTCGGTGACCCGGCGCTGGCTCAGGGCGCCCAGCGGGTCGCTCGACGGGTCGCGCGGCGCGTCCACCGACCACCAGACCACCACCGGCGCGTCCGGCAGCAGCAGCGGCAGCACCACGGACTGGGCGTGGTCGGAGACCTCGCCGTACAGCCGCAGGACGACCGTCTCGCCGCTGCCCGCGTCCGTGCCCACCCGTACCTCGGCGTCGAGGCGGGACTGGGTGCGGTCCCGGGGCGAGCGCGAGACGCGCTTGATGACGACGAGCTTGCGGGAGGGGTGCTCGCGCGACGCGTCGCTGGCGGCCTTCAGGGCGTCGTAGGCGTTCTCCTCGTCCGTGACGACGACGAGGGTGAGCACCATGCCGACGGCCGGGGTCCCGATGGCGCGGCGGGCTTGCACCAGCCCCTTGTTGATCTTGCTGGCAGTGGTGTCGGTGAGGTCTATCTTCATGGCCGGCGCCAGCTCCGTCCCTCTCGTGCGAGCATTTCGTCCGCCTCGACCGGACCCCACGTACCCGACTGGTACTGCGCGGGCTTGCCGTGCTTGTCCCAGTAGCGCTCGATCGGGTCGAGGATCTTCCAGGACAGCTCGACCTCCTCGGTGCGCGGGAAGAGGTTCGAGTCGCCGAGGAGGACGTCGAGGATGAGGCGCTCGTACGCCTCCGGGCTGGACTCCGTGAACGACTCGCCGTAGGCGAAGTCCATGGACACGTCCCGGATCTCCATCGAGGTGCCGGGCACCTTGGAGCCGAAGCGGACCGTGACGCCCTCGTCGGGCTGGACGCGGAAGACGATCGCGTTCTGGCCCAGCTCCTCCGTCGCCGTGTGGTCGAAGGGGGAGTGCGGGGCGCGCTGGAAGACCACCGCGATCTCGGTGACCCGGCGGCCGAGGCGCTTGCCGGTGCGCAGGTAGAAGGGGACGCCCGCCCAACGGCGGTTGTCCACCTCGACCTTGATGGCCGCGTAGGTGTCGGTCTTCGACTTGGGGTCGATGCCGTCTTCCTGGAGGTAGCCGACGGCCTTCTCGCCGCCCTGCCAGCCCTCGGCGTACTGCCCGCGGACCGTGTTCTTGCCCAGGTCCTTCGGCAGCCGCACCGCGCCGAGCACCTTCTCCTTCTCGGCGGCCAGCGCGTCGGCGGAGAAGGAGGAGGGCTCCTCCATCGCGGTCAGCGCCATCAGCTGGAGCAGGTGGTTCTGGATGACGTCACGGGCGGCGCCGATGCCGTCGTAGTAGCCGGCCCGGCCGCCGATGCCGATGTCCTCGGCCATGGTGATCTGCACATGGTCCACGAAGGACCGGTTCCAGATCGGCTCGAACATCGTGTTGGCGAAGCGGAGCGCCAGGATGTTCTGGACGGTCTCCTTGCCGAGGTAGTGGTCGATGCGGAAGACCTGGTCCGCGGCGAAGACCTCGTGCACGACCCTGTTGAGGTCCTCGGCCGACTTGAGGTCGTGGCCGAAGGGCTTCTCGATGACCGCGCGGCGCCAGGAACCCTTGTCCTGGTCGGCGAGACCGTGCTTCTTCAGCTGCTGGATGACGACCGGGAACGAGCGCGGCGGCACCGACAGATAGAAGGCGAAGTTGCCGCCCGTGCCCTGTGCCTTGTCCAGTTCGTCGATCGTGTCGCGCAGCCGCTCGAACGCGTCGTCGTCGTCGAAGGTGCCCTGGACGAAGCGCATCCCCTGGACGAGCTGCTGCCAGACCTCCTCACGGAACGGCGTACGGGAGTGCTCCTTGACGGCGTCGTGGACCTCCTGTGCGAAGTCCTCGTGCTGCCACTCGCGCCGGGCGAAGCCGACGAGCGAGAAACCCGGCGGCAGCAGACCCCGGTTCGCGAGGTCGTACACGGCGGGCATCAGCTTTTTGCGTGACAAATCGCCTGTGACGCCGAAGATGACCAGGCCCGACGGCCCCGCGATACGCGGGAGCCGTCGGTCGGCGGGGTCACGCAGCGGGTTGCTGCTCGACAAGGTTTCAGCCCTCCGAGGGGGCGAGGCGCGAAAGCTCCGCCTCGGTCGACTTGAGCAGGTCGGTCCAGGCCGCCTCGAACTTCTCGACGCCCTCGTCCTCCAGCAGCTGGACCACTTCGTCGTACGAGATCCCGAGCGCCTCGACCGCGGCGATCTCGGCGCGGGACTGCTCGTAGGTACCGGAGATGGTGTTCCCGGTGATCTGGCCGTGGTCGTCGGTGGCCTCGAGAGTGGCCTCCGGCATGGTGTTCACCGTGTTCGGCGCCACCAGGTCGTCCACGTACAGGGTGTCCTTGTACGCCTTGTCCTTGACGCCGGTGGAGGCCCACAGCGGACGCTGCTTGTTGGCCTGCGCCTTGTCGAGGGCGGCCCAGCGCGGCGTCGAGAAGACCTCTTCGTACGCCTCGTAGGCGAGCCGCGCGTTGGCGAGACCGGCCTTGCCGCGGGCGGCCTTGGCCTCGTCGGTGCCCAGCGCGTCGATCCGCTTGTCGATCTCGGTGTCCACGCGGGACACGAAGAAGGACGCCACGGAGTGGATCTTCGCCAGGTCCAGGCCGCGCTCCTTGGCCTTCTCCAGGCCGGCGATGAACGCGTCCATGACCTCGCGGTAGCGCGCCAGCGAGAAGATCAGCGTGACGTTGACGCTGATACCGAGGCCGATGACCTCGGTGATCGCCGGGAGGCCCGCCCGGGTGGCCGGGATCTTGATCAGGGTGTTGGGCCGGTCCACCAGCCAGGCCAGCTGCTTGGCCTCGGCGATGGTCGCCGCCGTGTTGTGGGCCAGCCGCGGGTCGACCTCGATCGACACCCGGCCGTCCTGGCCGCCGCTCGCGTCGAAGACCGGGCGCAGGATGTCGGCGGCGTCACGGACGTCCGCCGTCGTGATCATGCGGATGGCTTCCTCGACGGTCACCTTGCGGGCGGCGAGGTCGGTGAGCTGCTGCTCGTAACCGTCGCCCGACGAGATGGCCTTCTGGAAGATCGACGGGTTGGTGGTGACGCCCACGACGTGCTGCTGGTCGATCAGTTCGGCGAGGTTGCCGGACGTGATCCGCTTGCGCGACAGGTCGTCCAGCCAGATCGCGACGCCTTCCTCGGAGAGGCGCTTGAGTGCGTCTGTCATGGAAAATGCATCTCCTACGTGTCGTTTGTCAGCGTCAGCTCTGGGCGGCGGCGAGGGATTCCCGCGCCTTGGCGGCCACGTTCTCGGCAGTGAAGCCGAACTCCTGGAAGAGCACCTTGCCGTCGGCGGAAGCCCCGAAGTGCTCCAGGGAAACGATGCGACCGGCGTCCCCGACGAACCGGTACCAGGTCAGACCGATCCCGGCCTCGACCGCGACCCGCGCCTTGACGGACGGCGGCAGCACGCTCTCCCGGTACCCCTGGTCCTGCGCGTCGAACCACTCCACGCAGGGCATGGACACGACCCGCGTCGGCACACCGGAGGCCTCCAGCTGCTCGCGCGCCTCGACGGCCACGTGCACCTCGGAACCGGTACCGATGAGGATCACCTCGGGCGTACCCGTGGACGCCTCGAACAGCACATAGCCGCCCTTGGCCGTGTCCTCGTTGGCCTCGTACGTCGGCACGCCCTGGCGGGTCAGCGCGAAACCGTGCGGGGCGCCCTCGCCGTAGACCTTCGTGTAGCGGCGCAGGACCTCGCGCCAGGCGATGGCCGTCTCGTTGGCGTCGGCCGGGCGGACCACGTTCAGGCCCGGGATCGCGCGCAGCGACGCGAGGTGCTCGACCGGCTGGTGGGTCGGGCCGTCCTCGCCGAGACCGACGGAGTCGTGCGTCCACACGTACGTCACCGGCAGGTGCATCAGCGCCGACAGTCGTACGGCGTTGCGCATGTAGTCGGAGAAGACGAGGAACGTACCGCCGTAGGCACGGGTGTTGCCGTGCAGCGTGATGCCGTTCAGCTCCGCGCCCATCGAGTGCTCGCGGATGCCGAAGTGGATCGTGCGGCCGTACGGGTTCGCCTCCGGCAGCGGGTTGTCCGCCGGGAGGAACGACGAGGTCTTGTCGATCGTCGTGTTGTTCGAGCCCGCGAGGTCGGCGGAGCCGCCCCACAGCTCGGGGATGACCGCGCCGAGCGCCTGGAGCACCTTGCCGGACGCGGCACGGGTGGCGACACCCTTGCCCGCCTCGAACACCGGGAGCTTGTCCTCCCAGCCGGCCGGCAGCTCGCCCGAGGCGATGCGGTCGTACTCGGCGGCGCGCTCCGGGTTGTTGGTGCGCCACTCCTGGTACGACGGCTCCCACGCGGCCTTGGCCTCGCGGCCCCGGTCCAGCGCCTGGCGGGTGTGCTTGAGGACGTCGTCGGAGACGTCGAAGGACTTCTCCGGGTCGAAGCCGAGAACGCGCTTGGTGGCCGCGACCTCGTCGGCGCCGAGCGCCGAGCCGTGCGCGGCCTCGGTGTTCTGCGCGTGCGGCGCGGGCCAGGCGATGATCGAGCGCATCGCGATGAACGACGGCTTGTTCGTCACCTTCTTCGCGGCCTCGACGGCGTTGTAGATGGCGTGCGGGTCGAGGTCGCCGTCCGGCTTCGGGGCGACGCGCTGGACGTGCCAGCCGTAGGCCTCGTAGCGCTTGACGGTGTCCTCGGAGACCGCGGTCTCGGTGTCGCCCTCAATGGAGATGTGGTTGTCGTCCCACAGGAGGATGAGGTTGCCGAGCTCCTGGTGGCCCGCCATGGAGGACGCCTCCGCGGAGATGCCCTCCTGGAGGCAGCCGTCACCGGCGATCGCGAAGATGAAGTGGTCGAAGGGGGACTCGCCCTGCGGGGCGTCCGGGTCGAACAGACCGCGTTCGTAGCGGGCGGCCATGGCCATGCCCACGGCGTTGGCGACACCCTGGCCCAGCGGGCCGGTCGTCGTCTCCACGCCGGTGGTGTGGCCGTACTCGGGGTGACCCGGAGTCTTGGAGCCCCAGGTGCGGAACGCTTCCAGGTCGGCCAGCTCCAGGCCGAAACCGGCCAGGTAGAGCTGCGTGTAGAGGGTCAGGGACGAGTGACCGGCGGACAGCACGAACCGGTCGCGGCCGACCCAGTCGGCGTCGGCGGGGTCGTGGCGCATCACCTTCTGGAAGAGGGTGTACGCGGCCGGGGCCAGGCTCATCGCCGTACCGGGATGGCCGTTACCGACCTTCTGTACGGCATCGGCGGCCAGGACGCGGGCGGTGTCCACCGCCCGCTGGTCCAACTCGGTCCACTCGAGGTCTGTGGTGGTCGGCTTGGTGCTCACCCTGGGTCAGGGCTCCTCTCCACATGTCACGCATGTCGAATGCCGGTGCACGCGGCGCCCACCGGCCGTTGTCGAGCCTACCCCCGTAAGAACGTGCATTTTTTCGAGTCATTCCAGACTGCCGGGACTCTCGCGGATCCGCCTCCCGACTGGTCCCTTTCGTATTCGGCAACTGAATACGGAGGTGCTCGTTCGAGTGCTCAACAGAGTGGCGATCAGCTCTTCCGGGGGTGCCTCCCAACACGACCCCACCCCCGCGAATGTCCGGGTCTGGGCAACGTCTACAGTGGCGTGGTACGCGCGAGCCTTTACGGGGAGTTCACACCCGGAGGCTTGCTGGGATGTCTCTGTCAGGGGTGTGCGTGACGGCCGTTGAATCCCGTCCAGCGGGGATTGTCGGGGCGAGCCAGAGCCCGAGCCGGCGGCCGATCGGGGCCCGGATCATGGCGTTCGTGGCGCTGACGAAGCCGCGGATCATCGAGCTGCTGCTGATCACCACCGTCCCGGTGATGTTCCTGGCCCAGCAGGGTGTGCCGGACCTCAAGCTGGTCCTCCTCACCTGCGTCGGCGGGTACCTCTCCGCCGGCGGCGCCAACGCGCTCAACATGTACATCGACCGCGACATCGACGCGCTCATGGACCGCACCTCGCAGCGCCCCCTGGTCACCGGCATGGTCAGCCCCCGAGAGTGCCTCGCCTTCGGCTTCACGCTGGCGGTCGTCTCGACCCTCCTCTTCGGCCTGACCGTCAACTGGCTGTCGGCCTGGCTGGCGCTCGGAGCACTCCTCTTCTATGTCGTCGTTTACACGATGATCCTCAAACGCCGCACTTCGCAGAACATCGTGTGGGGCGGCATCGCCGGCTGCCTCCCGGTCCTCATCGGCTGGTCCGCGGTCAAGGACTCCATGTCCTGGGCGCCGATCATCCTCTTCCTCGTCATGTTCTTCTGGACGCCGCCGCACTACTGGCCGCTGTCCATGAAGGTGAGGGACGACTACGCGCGCGTGGGCGTGCCGATGCTCCCGGTCGTCGCCTCCAACAAGGTGGTCGCCCGGCAGATCGTGATCTACAGCTGGGTGATGGTCGCGGTCTCGCTGCTGCTCACGCCCCTCGGCTACACGGGCTGGTTCTACACCCTGGTCGCGCTGCTGGCCGGCGGCTTCTGGTTGTGGGAGGCGCACGGGCTGCAGAACCGCGCCAAGGCCGAGGTGACGGGCGGCAAGCTCAAGGAGATGCGGCTGTTCCACTGGTCGATCACCTATGTGTCGCTCCTGTTCGTGGCGATCGCGGTGGACCCCTTCCTGAGGTAGTGCGTCTCCTCCTGAGGCAGGAGTCACTCACCCCGCCCGTCGCCGTTCGATCTACCCGTCGGTAGCATCCTGGCCATGGCAGACACGCAGCAGGTTGACGCGAAGGCCGAGCGCCAGGTGGCCCGCCTCGCCAAGCAGATCGGCACCTTCTCCAAGGCACACGGCGGGGCCGAGGGCCAGGTCGCGTACATCGGCGAACGCGGCGCCCGCATCGTCCTCGTGGGCGAGGACGGCGGCTGGGGCGACCTGGTGGCCACGACCTACGAGATCGCCCAGCAGGCGGTCGAGAAGTCCGGGATCACGGTCCACGAGGACTTCGACGGCGAGTTCGCGGCGAAGGTGAAGACGGGACCGTACGAGTGGACCCGCATGGCGGGTATCCAGGTGGGCGGCCCGAGCAACGGTTGATCAGCGCCCCAAAGGGGCGCGAGGAACTGCGCGACCGGCCCCCACGGACCGTCGATCGCTGACGAACCCGCACCCCCTCCCCCTGGCGCCCCCTCACACGGGGTGCGTACGAGCAACACCTCACCCCCGGTTCACCCGTTAGGACCTGAGGAGCGCAAGGTCCAGCCATGGGGAGCCCGGATGATCGAAACGCCGTCCCTCGTGGACCAGTACTGCCACGGCGTACTGAGAACGGAGCTGGGCCTCGGCACCTTCGAGGCCCAACTCGCCCGCACCGAGGGCCCACCCGCACCCGGCACGACCCTGTTCGACACCCAGACAGGATTCGCCGTACGACGATGGTGCCCACCCCTGCTCGGCCTCGAGCCGCACTGCCCGCCCGCCCGTTATCTCGCCCGGCGCCGTGAACTCGGCGTACTGGAAGCGGGCCGCAGGCTGCTGCGCGGCAGTGGCATCACGACGTATCTGATCGACACAGGCCTGCCCGGCGACCTCACGGGCCCCGCCGAGATGGCGACGGCGGGCCAGGCGGACGCACGGGAGATCGTCCGCCTCGAACTCCTCGCCGAACAGGTCGCCGACACCTCCGGCACCGTCGAGTCCTTCCTCGCCAACCTCGCCGAGTCGGTGCACGGCGCGGCGGGCAGCGCGGTGGCCTTCACGTCGGTGGCGGGCGTACGGCACGGTCTCGCACTCGCGCCCGAGCCGCCCGGCCCGGGCGAGGTGCGGGGCGCGGCGGGCCGTTGGCTGGCGGATCGGCGGGTCGGCGGACCGCTCAGCGATCCAGTGCTCCTACGACACCTGCTGTGGATCGCCGTAGCCTCCGGGCTGCCTCTCCAACTGCACGCCGGACTGGGCGAACCAGGCGTCCGCATCGACCGCACCGACCCCGTCCTGCTCACCGACTTCGTGCGGGCGACGGCCGGGCTGGGCACGGACCTGGTGCTGCTGCACAGCTACCCGTACCACCGGCACGCGGCCCATCTCGCGGGTGTCTTCCCGCATGTCTACGCCGACTCCGGCGCCGCGCTGGTCCGCACCGGCGCGCGTGCCGCGACCGTGCTCGCCGAGATCCTGGAGCTGGCCCCTTTCGGCAAGATCCTCTTCTCCAGCGGGGCCCACGGACTGCCCGAACTGCACGTCGTGGGCGCGCGGTTGTTCCGCGAGGCGCTCGGCCGGGTGCTCGGTGGCTGGGTCGCCGAGGGGGCCTGGTCGCTGGCGGACGCGCAACGCGTGGCGGGACTGATCGCGGTCGGCAACGCAAAGAGGGTGTACGGGCTCGAGTGAGCTGTACAGACTGGGCCCATGCCGACCGACGCCTTGCTCGACCGCTTCCTGAACGAACTGGCCCCCCTGGAGCCCATCGCCGTGTGGGCCCACGGTTCGCTCGGTGGGGGCGACTACCAGGAGGGCCGTAGCGACCTGGACCTGATAGCCATCCTCGACCATCCCCTGAAGCCGAGCACCGCCCGACAACTCGTCGCCCTGCACCGCGGGCTGCGCACCGACCCCCTCGCCGTCCGCCTGCACTGCAGCTACCTCGCTCCCGGCACCCAGGATGCCCCGAACCAGAGCCACCTCACCTGGGCCCACGACCACGTCACCCGTCGGCCCGTCACGCCTGTCACTCGGCGTGAACTGCACGAATTCGGGCGGGTGTTGCACGGCGGATCACCGAAGGACCTGCTGCCGGCCGTGACGGACCAGGAGCTGGCCGAGTTCGTCGTACGGGACCAGCGGGAGTTCTGGCGGCCGGCCGTCGACAAGCCGCAGATCTGGCTCGAGAACGGCTGGGTCGACGTGGGCCTGACCACCTTCGCCCGCGCGACGGTCACCCGCCGGGACGGCCGCCTGATCACCAAGCGCGAGGCACTCGACCTGCTGCCCTCGCTCGGCGCTCCGGTGGAGGTCGTGGAGGACGTCGTACGGCGGCGTTACGACGATCCGGTACCGTCCGCCGCCTCCGTAGAGGGCGATTGGCTCCACCGCCGGGCGGAGCTGACCCGGGCCTATCTGGGCCCGGCGATCGACGAGTTGGTGACCCGCTACGGGTGAGCCATTTACTGCGAGTGACGCTTCACGCGCGCGTGGGCAGTGACTGTTCCACCGACGGGCCCGGCAGGTCGGCCACGACCTCGGGCCGCTCCCGCAGCGACAGCAGCACGCGCAGCACCCCGATCCACACCAGGCAGGAGCCGAGCATGTGGAGGGCGACGAGGGCCTCGGGGAGGTTCGTGAAGTACTGGACGTAACCGATGACGCCCTGGGAGAGCAGGATCAGGAACAGGTCGCGGGTGCGGTCCAGGGGGCCCTTGGGAGCGTCGACCGCCTTGAGGACGAACCACAGGGCGAACGTCAGCGTGACCACGATCCAGGCGATCACCGCGTGCAGCTTGGCGACCGTCTCCCAGTCGATCGGGATCCGGTCGACCTCCTTGGAGTCACCCGCGTGCGGGCCCGCGCCGGTGACCACCGTGCCGACCGCGATCAGCAGTACGGAGGCGGTGACCAGGAACCACACCAGCTGCTGCACGGCCTTGCCGACCAGCGGCTTGGGCTCCCCGTCGCCCTCCCGGCTGCGCTGCCACATCAGCGTGGCGACCGTGATCAGCGCCGAGGAGAGCAGGAAGTGGGCCGCGACCGTGTACGGGTTGAGGCCGACGAGCACCACGATGCCGCCGAGGATCGCGTTGCTCATCACGATCCAGAACTGCGCCCAGCCGAGGCGGGTGAGGGTCCGGCGGTACGGCTTCTCCGAGCGGGCGGCGATGATCGCCCAGCCGACAGCGGCGCACAGCACGTACGTCAGCATCCGGTTGCCGAACTCGATGGCACCGTGGAAGCCCATCGCACTCGTCGTGGTCAGCGAGTCGTCCGTGCACTTGGGCCAGGTCGGGCAGCCGAGCCCGGATCCTGTCAGCCGCACGGCACCACCGGTGACCACGATGACCACCGACATGACGAGCGCGGCGAGCGCGGCCCGCCGAACCGTCCGGGGATCCGGGGTCCAGCGGGCGGCGATGAAGGCGAGGGGGTTGCGCGCGGCGGCTACGACGTCGGCGGGGGTCACGTTGGGCACGGGGACCATCGTAGGGGGGGTGCTTGTGCACGCTTTCACGAGGGTCCCCGACGCCGGAGTGCGGCACCTACTCCCAGCGGAAGAACCTCCCGGCCGCCGCCAGTCCCACAACTCCCCACACCCCCAGAATCCCCAGGTCCCCCCACGGCATCCCCGCCCCGTGCTGCAACACATCCCGCAACCCGTCCGAAAGCGCAGAGATCGGCAGCAGCCCCAGCACGTCCTGCACCCCCGCCGGATACTTGTCCATCGGCACGATCACCCCGCCGCCGACGAGCAGCAGCAGGAACACCAGGTTCGCGGCGGCCAGCGTCGCCTCCGCCTTCAGGGTGCCCGCCATCAGCAGGCCGAGGCCCGAGAAGGCCGCCGTGCCGAGGATCAGGAGCAGGAAGACCGCGAACGGGTTGCCGTGCGGGGACCAGCCCAGGGCGAAGGCGATCGCCGTGAGCAGGATGATCTGGAGGACCTCTGTCACCAGTACCGATGCCGTCTTCGCGGTCATCAGGCCCCAGCGGGGGAGCGGGGAGGACGCGAGGCGCTTCAGGACGCCGTAGCGGCGTTCGAAGCCCGTCGCGATGGCCTGGCCCGTGAAGGCCGTCGACATGACGGCGAGGGCGAGGATGCCGGGGGTGAGGAAGTCGACGGACTTGCCCTTGCCGGTGTCGACGATGTCCACCGAGCTGAACAGGACCAGCAGGAGGGTCGGGATGACCACCGTGAGGAGGAGTTGCTCGCCGTTCCGTAGGAGCATCTTCGTTTCGAGGGCCGCCTGGGCCGCGATCATGCGGGGGAGCGGGGCCGCCCCGGGAGCCGGGGTGTACGTCCCAGGGGTGGTGGTCGTCGTCACGCGCGCAGCTCCTTGCCGGTGAGTTCCAGGAACACGTCCTCCAGGGTGTGCCGTTCGACCGAGATCTTCTCCGGCATCACCCCGTGCTGCGCACACCAGGAGGTGACCGTGGCGAGCAGTTGGGGGTCGACCTTGCCGCCGACGCGGTAGGAGCCCGGGGTCAGTTCGGCGGCCGTGGAGTCGGCCGGGAGGGCCTTCAGCAGGGAGCCGACGTCGAGGCCGGGGCGGCCGGTGAAGCGGAGGGTGTTCTCGGCGCCGCCGCGGCACAGGTCCTCGGGGGAGCCCTGCGCGATGACCTTGCCGGCGTCGATGATGGCGACGTCGTCGGCGAGTTGCTCGGCCTCGTCCATGTAGTGGGTCGTGAGGACGACCGAGACACCGTCCGCGCGGAGGTCCCGGATCAGGTCCCAGGTGGCACGGCGGGCCTGGGGGTCCAGGCCGGCGGTCGGCTCGTCCAGGAAGATCAGTTCCGGGCGGCCCACGACGGCCATCGCGAGCGCGAGGCGCTGCTGCTGGCCGCCCGACAACCTGCGGTACGTCGTACGGCCGCAACTGCCCAGCCCCAGGCGCTCGATGAGGGCGTCCACGTCCAGGGGGTGCGCGTGCAGCTTGGCGACATGGCGGAGCATCTCGTCGGCGCGGGCGCCCGAGTAGACGCCGCCGGACTGGAGCATCACGCCGATTCTGGGGCGCAGGGCGGCGGACTCACGGACCGGGTCGAGGCCCAGGACGCGCACCGTGCCGGAGTCCGGTTTCCGGTACCCCTCGCAGGTCTCGACCGTGGTCGTCTTGCCCGCTCCGTTGGGACCGAGTACTGCGGTGACACCCGCATGGGCCACCAGGTCGAGGCCGTTCACCGCGGTCTTCGTGCCGTACCGCTTCACCAGGGCCTGGACCTGGAGCACGGGCTCACTTCGCATGCGCCCGAGTCTAGGTAGGTCGGCCTGGCCTCAGAGATGGGGGTCCCCCCGCTCGAACGAAGTTGAGAGTGGGGGAGGGTGCAGGATCTCCTCCTCACGGGGGCGGTGCAGGGGCAGCCAGCGTTCCGCGTAGGCCACGGCGTCGGCCACCGGGAACAGGCGTGCCTCGGCTGCGCCCACCAGTCCCCGTACGACCGGACAGTCCCGTTCGAAGTCGTGGCCCAGTTCGTCGAAGCGGTCCGAGTCGATCGACACCTCGGTCACCGTCTCCCAGCCGGCCGGTCCTGGGCGGCCGATCTCGACCAGCGGGGACGGGACGCGGTACTCGGCGAGATGGAAGCTCGTGCAGGTGTCGTAGCCCGCGCCGAGCAGCAGCACGCGCGCGTGGAGGGCCTCCAGGCGGGCCAGCGGGCTGTGCTCGCCGAGCCGGCAGTCGGTCGCGTGGCCGTCGAGGATCTCGGCCGCGCGGGGGCCGATCGCCGCGAAGGAGGTCTGCGGGTGCGCGGAGCGCAGGGCGCCGGGCCAGGTGCGGACGGTTTCGGGGATGATGCCGACTCCTCGCGAGGGCGTGACGAGGGGATCGTAGGACGGCATGGAGGTGCGGATGGTGTCCCACCAGTCGCGGGGGACCGGCGGGTTCGCCCAGTGGGCCGGGTCCGAGAGGTCGCCGGACTGGGTGGGGACGACCAGGGTGCCGTCCGGGCCGAGTGCGTCGAGGAGCCCGTGGACGACCGACACGGCGCCTCCGCAGACCCATCCGAGTGAGCTCAGGGAGGTGTGCGCGAGGAGGATCTCACCGGGACGGACGCCCAGGTCGCGCAGGTGTGCGGCGACTGTGTCCCGGGTGACAAGTGGGCCGGTGGGAGGGGGTGTGGGCATGGTCGTGGAGTGTCCCTGAAGGGGGTCGGAGGCGCTACCGAATTGATCGATCAAAGATCGTTTTCGCAGGTCAGATTAGGTATGCCTAAGTGATGCAGCGCACCGTCCATCCGCCGGGCGCGGGTTGTCAGGCTCTGAGGAATTACGCAACAATGGCGTTGTGAAAAACGTTGGCGAGGCTCCGCAGGAGGAACTCGCGACCGGTGAGCGGTCCACCCGCAACCGTGTCGCGCGCTCCATCCTGGACCATGGCCCGTCGACCGTGGCCGACCTCGCCGGCCGGCTGGGGCTGACCCAGGCCGCCGTACGCCGTCATCTCGACGCACTCGTCGCCGACGACGTCGTGGAAGCACGTGAGCAGCGGGTCTACGGCGCGCGCACGCGCGGCCGGCCCGCAAAGGTGTTCGCCCTGACCGACTGCGGTCGCGACGCCTTCGACCAGTCCTACGACAAGCTCGCCGCGGACGCGCTGCGCTGGATCGCGCAGCGCGAGGGCGGGGACGAGGCCGTCGTCGCCTTCGCCCGTGACCGCATGGCCGCCCAGGCTGTCGCGTACAGCAAGGTCGTCGAGGCCGCTGCCCCCGAGGACCGCGCGGAAGCCCTGGCCAAGGCCCTGAGCGCGGACGGGTACGCTGCTACGGCGCGTAGCGCACCGGTCGGTGAGCAGCTCTGCCAGCACCACTGCCCGGTCGCCCATGTCGCCGAGCAGTTCCCGCAACTGTGCGAGGCGGAGACGGAACTCTTCTCCCAGCTGCTCGGCACCCATGTCCAGCGACTGGCGACCATCGCCCACGGCGACGGTGTGTGCACCACGTTCATCCCAAAGATTTCCAAGACCACACATAACGCATCTGCAAGTACCGCCGGGAGGAACCCCGCATGACGCTCCCCATCGAGGAGACTGCCCACCCCGAGCTCGAGGGTCTGGGCACGTACGAATACGGCTGGGCCGACTCCGACGTGGCCGGTGCCTCCGCCAAGCGCGGCATCAACGAGGACGTCGTCCGGGACATCTCCGGCAAGAAGAACGAGCCGGAGTGGATGACCAAGCTCCGTCTCAAGGGCCTGCGCCTGTTCGAGAAGAAGCCCATGCCGAACTGGGGCTCCGACCTCTCCGGCATCGACTTCGACAACATCAAGTACTTCGTGCGCTCCACGGAGAAGCAGGCGGAGTCCTGGGAGGACCTGCCCGAGGACATCAAGAACACGTACGACAAGCTCGGCATCCCCGAGGCGGAGAAGCAGCGCCTCGTCGCCGGTGTCGCCGCCCAGTACGAGTCCGAGGTCGTCTACCACCAGATCAACGAAGAGCTCGAGGCGCAGGGTGTCATCTTCATGGACACCGACACCGCGCTGAAGGAGCACCCGGAGCTCTTCAAGGAGTACTTCGGGACCGTCATCCCGGTCGGTGACAACAAGTTCGCGTCGCTGAACAGCGCCGTGTGGTCCGGCGGCTCCTTCATCTACGTGCCGAAGGGCGTGCACGTCGAGATCCCGCTCCAGGCCTACTTCCGTATCAACACGGAGAACATGGGCCAGTTCGAGCGGACGCTGATCATCGTCGACGAGGGCGCCTATGTGCACTACGTCGAGGGTTGTACGGCGCCGATCTACTCCTCGGACTCCCTGCACTCCGCGGTGGTCGAGATCATCGTGAAGAAGGGCGGCCGCTGCCGCTACACGACCATCCAGAACTGGTCGAACAACGTCTACAACCTGGTCACCAAGCGCGCCGTCGCCTACGAGGGCGCGACCATGGAGTGGATCGACGGCAACATCGGCTCCAAGGTGACGATGAAGTACCCGGCCGTCTACCTGATGGGCGAGCACGCCAAGGGCGAGACCCTCTCCATCGCCTTCGCGGGCGAGGGCCAGCACCAGGACGCCGGCTCCAAGATGGTCCACATGGCGCCGAACACCTCCTCCAACATCGTCTCCAAGTCGGTGGCGCGCGGTGGCGGTCGTACGTCCTACCGCGGTCTCGTCGAGATCGGCGAGGGCGCCCACGGCTCCAAGTCGAACGTGCTGTGCGACGCGCTGCTCGTCGACACGATCTCCCGCTCGGACACGTACCCGTACGTGGACGTCCGCGAGGACGACGTGTCCATGGGCCACGAGGCGACCGTCTCCAAGGTCAGCGACGACCAGCTCTTCTACCTGATGAGCCGGGGCATGACCGAGTTCGAGGCGATGGCGATGATCGTGCGCGGCTTCGTCGAGCCGATCGCCAAGGAGCTGCCGATGGAGTACGCCCTCGAACTCAACCGGCTGATCGAGCTGCAGATGGAAGGCTCGGTCGGTTAAGACCGGCCCTCCGTAGAGCAGCAAACGAATTCTGACGCAGGAAAGAGAGCAGACCGACAGCCATGGCTGAGGCTCAGAGCATTCCGGTGGGGTCCACCACCGCCGGCGCGGTGGCAGTTGCCGCCGAGTCGACCGTCGCCACGCGCATGAGCGCGCCCCCCTCCTTCGACGTGGCGGACTTCCCGGTCCCCCACGGCCGCGAGGAGGAGTGGCGGTTCACCCCGCTGGAGCGCCTGCGCGGGCTGCACGACGGCAC
Organism: Streptomyces xylophagus; assembly: GCF_000716435.1. Classification (GTDB taxonomy): domain Bacteria; phylum Actinomycetota; class Actinomycetes; order Streptomycetales; family Streptomycetaceae; genus Streptomyces; species Streptomyces xylophagus. Next base: position 128,000 of record NZ_JNWO01000020.1, on the reverse strand, counting down.
CGCGGTCGCCACCGGCGAGGGCGTCAAGGTGGACGTCCAGGCCCCCGAGGGCGTCACCGTCGAGACCGTGGGCCGCGAGGACGCGCGCCTCGGCAAGGCGGGCACCCCCGTGGACCGCGTCGCCGCCCAGGCGTACTCGGCGTTCGAGAAGGCCGGCGTGATCACCGTCCCCAAGGAGACGGTCCTCACCGAGCCCATCCGGATCGCCGTGCACGGCCAGGGCGGGGTCGCCTACGGCCACCAGGTCGTCGAGCTGGGAGCCTTCGCCGAGGCCGTCGTCGTCATCGACCACACCGGTGACGCGGTCCTCGCCGCCAACGTCGACTACATCGTCGGCGACGGCGCCAGGCTGACCGTCGTCTCCGTCCAGGACTGGGACGACAAGGCCGTGCACGTCGGCCAGCACAACGCCCTGATCGGCCGCGACGCCACCTTCAAGTCGTTCGTCGTCACCTTCGGCGGCGACCTCGTACGACTGCACCCGCGCGTGGCCTACGCCGGACCCGGCGGCGAGGCCGAGCTGTTCGGCCTGTACTTCACGGACGCCGGCCAGCACCAGGAGCACCGCCTCCTGGTCGACCACAACGTCCCGCACTGCAAGTCCAACGCCGTCTACAAGGGCGCGCTCCAGGGCGAGGGCGCCCACGCGGTGTGGATCGGTGACGTGCTCATCGAGGCCACCGCCGAGGGCACCGACACGTACGAGATGAACCGCAACCTCGTGCTGACCGACGGCGCCCGCGTCGACTCCGTGCCGAACCTGGAGATCGAGACCGGCGAGATCGTCGGCGCCGGACACGCCTCCGCGACCGGCCGCTTCGACGACGAGCAGCTCTTCTACCTGATGGCCCGCGGCATCCCGGCCGACGACGCCCGCCGACTGGTGGTCCGCGGCTTCTTCGCCGAGCTGGTCCAGCAGATCGGTGTCGCCGACATCCAGGAGCGGCTGCTCGAGAAGATCGACGCGGAGCTGGAGGCGTCGGTCTGATGTCGTTCGTACGCGCCTGTGGGCTGAGCGAGCTGGAGGAGGACACCCCGAAGCGGGTGGAACTCGACGGCACGCCGGTCTCGGTCGTCCGTACCGCGGGAGAGGTGTTCGCGATCAACGACATCTGCTCGCACGCGAACGTCTCGCTCTCCGAGGGCGAGGTGGAGGACTGTCAGATCGAGTGCTGGCTGCACGGCTCCGCGTTCGACCTGCGCACCGGCAAGCCGTCCGGCCTGCCCGCCACGCGCCCCGTACCCGTTTACCCCGTAAAGATCGAAGGGGGCAGCGTCCTCGTTGACGTACGCGCCTCCCTCACCCAGGAGTCCTGAGGAACCCATGGCAACGCTTGAAATCCACGACCTGCACGTCACCGTCGAGGCCGACAACGCCACGAAGGAGATCCTCAAGGGCGTCGACCTCACCGTGAAGCAGGGCGAGACCCACGCCATCATGGGCCCGAACGGCTCCGGCAAGTCGACCCTCGCCTACTCGCTCGCGGGCCACCCGAAGTACACGATCACCGGCGGCACCGTCACCCTCGACGGCGAGGACGTCCTGGAGATGTCCGTCGACGAGCGCGCCCGCGCCGGCCTGTTCCTCGCGATGCAGTACCCGGTCGAGGTCCCCGGTGTCTCCGTCTCCAACTTCCTTCGTACGTCCGCCACCGCCATCCGCGGTGAGGCGCCGAAGCTGCGTACCTGGGTGAAGGAGGTCAAGGAGACCATGGAGCGCCTCTCCATGGACCCCGCCTTCGCCGAGCGCAACGTCAACGAGGGCTTCTCCGGCGGTGAGAAGAAGCGCCACGAGATCCTTCAGCTCGAGCTGCTCAAGCCGAAGATCGCGATCCTCGACGAGACCGACTCCGGCCTGGACGTCGACGCCCTGCGCGTCGTCTCCGAGGGCGTCAACCGCGTCCGCGAGACCGGTGAGGTCGGCACCCTGCTGATCACGCACTACACGCGCATCCTGCGCTACATCAAGCCCGACTTCGTGCACGTCTTCTCCGGCGGCAGGATCGTCGAGTCCGGCGGCGCCGAGCTCGCCGACAAGCTGGAGAACGAGGGCTACGAGGCCTACACCGCGAAGGGTGGCGTATCCGCGTGACACAACTGCCGGGCCTCCTCGATACCGAGGCGATCCGCAAGGACTTCCCCATCCTGGACCGCACGGTTCACGACGGTAAGAAGCTCGTGTACCTGGACAACGCGGCGACCTCGCAGAAGCCGCGCCAGGTGCTGGACGCCCTGAACGAGTACTACGAGCGCTACAACGCCAACGTCCACCGCGGTGTGCATGTGCTCGCCGAGGAGGCCACGGCGCTGTACGAGGGCGCGCGCGACAAGGTCGCCACGTTCATCAACGCGCCCAGCCGCGACGAGGTGATCTTCACCAAGAACGCCTCCGAGTCGCTCAACCTCGTGGCGAACATGCTGGGTTGGGCCGACGAGCCCTACCGCGTGGACCACGAGACCGAGATCGTCATCACGGAGATGGAGCACCACTCCAACATCGTGCCGTGGCAGCTGCTCTCGCAGCGCACGGGCGCGAAGCTGAAGTGGTTCGGCCTCACGGACGACGGCCGGCTGGACCTCTCGAACATAGACGAGGTCATCACCGAGAAGACGAAGATCGTCTCCTTCGTGCTGGTCTCCAACATCCTCGGCACGGTCAACCCGGTCGAGAAGATCGTGCGCCGCGCGCAGGAGGTCGGGGCCCTGGTCCTGATCGACGCCTCGCAGGCCGCCCCGCACATGCCGCTGGACGTCCAGGCGCTCCAGGCCGACTTCGTGGCCTTCACCGGCCACAAGATGTGCGGCCCGACGGGTATCGGTGTGTTGTGGGGCCGCCAGGAGCTCCTGGAGGACCTCCCGCCGTTCCTCGGCGGCGGCGAGATGATCGAGACCGTGTCGATGCACTCGTCGACGTACGCCCCCGCCCCGCACAAGTTCGAGGCGGGCACCCCGCCGATCGCGCAGGCGGTCGGTCTCGGCGCGGCGATCGACTATCTGTCGGCGATCGGCATGGACAAGATCCTCGCCCATGAGCACGCGCTGACCGAGTACGCGGTGAAGCGCCTGCTGGACGTCCCCGACCTGAAGATCATCGGCCCCACCACGGCCGAGGACCGGGGCGCGGCGATCTCTTTCACGCTCGGCGACATCCACCCGCACGACGTGGGCCAGGTGCTGGACGAGGAAGGCATCGCGGTCCGGGTCGGCCACCACTGCGCACGGCCGGTCTGCCTCCGCTACGGAATTCCTGCGACCACGCGAGCGTCGTTCTATCTGTACTCCACGCCGGCCGAGATCGACGCACTGGTCGACGGTCTGGAGCACGTACGGAACTTCTTCGGCTGAGGAGCTGGCTGAACGTGAAGCTGGATTCGATGTACCAGGAAGTCATCCTGGACCACTACAAGCACCCGCACGGGCGGGGCTTGCGGGATGGCGACGCCGAGGTGCACCACGTCAACCCGACGTGCGGCGACGAGATCACACTGCGCGTGAAGTACGACGGCGAGCAGATCACCGACATCTCCTACGAGGGCCAGGGCTGCTCCATCAGCCAGGCCTCGGCCTCCGTACTGAACGACCTCCTCGTCGGCAAGGAGCTGTCCGAGGCGCAGAAGATCCAGGAGACCTTCCTGGAGCTGATGCAGTCCAAGGGCCGCACCGAGCCCGACGACGCGATGGAGGAGGTGCTGGAGGACGCGATCGCGTTCGCCGGTGTCTCCAAGTACCCGGCACGGGTGAAGTGCGCCCTCCTCAGCTGGATGGCGTGGAAGGACGCGACGGCCCAGGCCCTGGGCGGAGTCGACGCCGACGCGGAAAGGAAGACGGCATGAGTGACACCGAGACCATGGAGATCAAGCCCGCCTCCGAGGAGGAGGTCCGCGAGGCCCTGCTCGACGTGGTCGACCCCGAACTGGGCATCGACGTCGTCAACCTCGGCCTCATCTACGGCGTGCACATCGACGACGCGAACATCGCGACCATCGACATGACGCTGACCTCGGCGGCCTGCCCGCTGACGGACGTCATCGAGGACCAGGCCAAGTCCGCGACGGACGGCCTCGTCAACGAACTCCGCATCAACTGGGTGTGGATGCCGCCGTGGGGTCCGGACAAGATCACGGACGACGGGCGGGATCAGCTTCGGGCGCTGGGGTTCAACGTCTGAACCCTCGGACTCACGGAAACGGCCATACCTTTGCGGTATGGCCGTTTCTTTGCATCACGTAGTAATCGACACGCACGACCTGCCGGGCCTCGCCCGCTTCTGGTGCCAGGTGCTGGACTGGCGAATCCTGTCCGAGAAGGAACGCGAAGTCGTCATCGGGTCAGGGGAGTTCGCGGAGACCGGCATCTGTTTCATGCCGGTGAGCGACCGGAAGACCGTCAAGAACCGGCTGCACTTCGACCTCGCTCCCGACGACCAGGAGGCGGAGGTCGAGCGGCTCCTCGCGCTGGGTGCGCGGCGGATCGATGTCGGGCAGGGCGAGGCCGTGGGCTGGGTGGTGCTCGCCGACCCGGAGGGCAACGAGTTCTGCGTACTGCGGCCCAAGGCCTCGCTGATCGCCTTTCGTGACGCGCCTGCCTAGGGGCCCTAGTTGAGCCCGTCCACCAGCCGGAACGCCGAGTCCTGCTGGTACAGGTTGCCGTTCTGGTACCGGTCCAGTTTGAGCTGGAAGTTCTGGTGGCGCAGGAAGCGGCCCGGGTAGTTGACCGACTCCAGCATCACCGCGCCGGAGTAGGACGAGGGGCGGGGGCAGAAGGTGGCGTCCTGCTTGAAGAGGGGCGAGCCGTCGTTGCGTTCCGCGCGGAGGATGAAGTTGCGGTGGCGGAGGTAGCTGCCGTCGGCCGTGGCGAAGGAGTAACAGGAGCTGTTGGCAAGGCCCTTGACCAGTTTGAAGGTGGCGGCGCGGCGGGCGGCGGCGGAGCCGATCGGGTTGAGCTTGACGTAGCCTCCGCTCACCTGCCAGTAGCGGTCCGGGTAGTTGACCGAGCGGACCGACTTCCAGGCGGCCGAGCTCGACGAACCGGATGAGCCGGATGAGCCGGACGAGGACGAACTCCCGTGGGACGACGTCGACTTGGACGGCGCGGGCGCCTTCGCGGAGGGCGTGGAGCTGTGTTCCGTGACGGCGGCGGCCGATGTGGTGGGTGCTGCCTTCGGGGATGCGGATGTGTGCTCGTCGGCTGTGGACGTGCTCTTCTTCGACGGCGAGGCGTAGGAGAGCAGACCGGGACCGTCCGAACCGACCGGTGCTGTGGGATCGGCCTCCTTCGTACGTGACGCTTCGTCATGCGACTTGTCCATCACGGCGATTGTGGCGACACAGGTGAGGACGGTGGTGAGGGCGAGCGCCCCGGCCAGCCAGAGCCGGCGGGTTCCGGGGGGCCGGGAGCTGTCGGGGGTCCAGCCGTTCTCCCAGGGGGAGTTGGGGGACGGTGGGGTCGTACTGTCTGGCATGCGCTGTTCCTCCAGCGGCGCCCATGGCGACGGCCGTGACCGTGTGAGCCAGGTGTGTGAACGGTGAAACAGTAGTGGAGCGAGAGGCCTCCGAGCAGCCGTTTCAGCGAGCGGTTTCTACGAGATTCCGGGACGCCGGCGCGTGAGGTACGGCTCTCGTGTGACGTATGGGACTTCACGTCTCATACTCGGTGCGCTTTCGCTGTCGGCTCGGGCAGCGGCTTGGTTATGTACACTCGTACACATGGGATTCCTGATGCTCCTCACGGCGATCGCCGCGGAGGTGGGCGGCACCACCGCCATGAAGTTCAGCCACGGTTTCAGCCGGCTGTGGCCGTCGGTTCTTACGGTCCTCGGGTACGCGGTTTCCTTCGCGTTGCTCGCGCAGACGCTGAAGTCCATGTCGGTGGGTACGGCCTACGCGATCTGGTCCGGGCTCGGTACCGCGGCGATCGTGGGGATCGGGACGGTGTTCCTCGGGGAGGGGATGACCCTCGCGAAGGCCGCCGGAATCGCGCTGATCATCATCGGGGTGGTCGTCCTCAACATGGGCGGTGCGCACTGATGGCCCGGCGTTACGACCCCGAGCGGCGTCAGCGGATCATCGACGCGGCGATCCGGGTCGTCGGGCAGAAGGGCATCGCCGGGCTCAGCCACCGCTCCGTCGCCGCGGAGGCCGATGTTCCGCTCGGCTCGACGACGTACCACTTCACGACCCTCGACGAACTGATGGTCGCCGCACTGCGCCAGGCCAACGAGGGCTTCGCCAAGGTGATCGCCGCGCGCGGCGGGCTGGAGGACCCGCACACCGACCTGGCCGGGGAACTCGCCGGCTGGATGGGGGAGTGGCTCGCGGGTGACCGCACGGGCGTCGAGCTGGAGTACGAGCTGTATCTGGCCGCCCTGCGTCGCCCCGCGCTGCGCCCCGTCGCCGACGAGTGGGCCCGGGACCTCGCCGAGCGACTCTCCCGGCGGACGGACCCGGTCACCGCGCGGGCGCTGGTCGCGCTGATGGACGGGATCTGTCTCCAGGTGCTGCTGACGGACGCGCCGTACGACGAGGCGTACGCGCGGGAGGTGTTGGGGCGGGTGATTCCGCGCGCAGCGGAGGGGTGACGCACGCTTTCTGTCCCGGAGGGCGCGTCGCCGGCGTCACCGTCCGCGAACGAGCCCCTCGCGGCCGGGGCGGGAGTCCGTCGTGGAACTCCCGTCCCGGCCTGCTGGGGTCACGGCGTCCAGGTGGGGGCCTGTCCGGTCCAGCTGACGACGAGGACGATGTCGTCGAGATCGCCTGAGGCGAACAGGGCGGCCGCGTCGCTGCCGAAGGTGAGGTGCCAGTCGCCGGCGGGCGGGGGGCCACACAGGGGGACCCAGGAGGCGGCGTTGCCACGCCGGGTGCTGGCGATGCCGTTGGTGGCGGTGGCCGCGCCTCCGGCCGCGCCCCGGGTGAGGGTGACCACCGTGTCGGGCACCGTCCCGCCGCTGGAGAGCCGGACGGCGACGGCAGCGGTGGACAGGGCCTCGATGCCGACCGGGAAGTCGACGTCACGCAACGGGACGGTGACCGAACGGGCGCCGGTACCGTCGGGGTTGTTCAGGTCGTACCACTGGTCGGGGAAGTCGCGCGCCAGGCTGAACACACAGTCCGAGCCACGGTTTCGGTTGGCGTTGAGCCGGGTGACCACTTGGCCGCGGTAGGTGTCGTCGTAGGCGGCGGTGTAGTCGATGGTGAGCAGGACGTCGGCGATGCCGGAGAAGTCGAACGGGTTGGCCGCGGGAGGGAGTTGCAACTCCCAGGTGGTGTCCACGCCGCTGGACTCGAAGGGCAGCAGCAGGTCCGACTGGACGTCGAGTTCGAACACCCCGCTGGCGCTGACCGGCGACGTCAGGGCGACGACTCCCGGATCCGAGCGCACTGTCACGTCCTGGAAGGTGCCGTCCCCTCCGGTGGTCACCCGCGAGATGCCGTTGGAGTACAGGGTGGCGCGGATGCCCCGGTCGGGCGGCACGAGCGCGACGAGGCTGGTACGCACCTGGCGGATCAGCCGTAGGTAGTGGCCGGGGAAGTCGGAGTCGAAGAGGGACATCGGCGTGGCGAAGGCGAGCGTTCCGGTACGGCGGAACTCCAGGAACTCCACCGGCATCAGCCGGGCCAACGAGAACGTCTGGGAGAGGTTCAGACGTCGGCGGGCCGAGTTGAAGGAGTAGTCGTCGAGGCGGGCCAGGTCGGCGGTGAGCTGTTCCGCGCCGGTCAGGCCCTGGCGGTTGGCCTGGGCGGTGTTGGCCGTCAGCTCCGCGGGCGACTGCCAGTAGTCGTTGCGGATCACGGTCTGGGCCGGTTCCGCCCGTTCGAAGGCCAGCTGGGCCTGGGCCAGTCGGGCGGTCGCGGTGGCCTGCTGAAGGAAGTACCGGTACACACCGCCCAGGGTGTTGCTCATCCACAGATACAGATCGGCGTTGGTGAACTGTTCGTCGAGGAACTTCAGCGTGGCCACGGCCTGGTCGTGCTGCAGCGTGGCGGCGGCCTGCTCCTGGGCGGCGATCGTGACCTGGTCGCGGGCCGTCGTGACCTGGGCGGCGGCCACGAGTGACTCCTGCTGCGCGGCGACCTCCTGCAGCCGCCATTCGTCCTTGCGCTGCTCGATGCCGGCCTGGAGCTGGTTGGCCTGTATCTGGGCGTCGAGATGGTTCTGCACCAGCTCGAACCCGCCCTTGACCACGGTCGCCGCGGCGATCTGGCCGGAGAAGATCGTGCTGGCGCCGAAACTCGTCACCGCGTCGAACACGCTGGACGCCTTGGAGGCCGCCTGCAGGATGCCGATCGCCGTGTTCGCGACCGAGATGCCGTCCCTGACGGACTCCAGGTCGGAGTACTCGTCGAGCAGGTCGGTCTCGTACCGGCTGGGCGGCGCGTCGATGGCGGCGGCGTACGACGCGGCCGTCGTGTCGGCCTTGGTCTTCTGCGCGGTGGCGGCGATGACCGCGTCGTTGGCCTCCTGCACCCGGCTCGTCGCCACCCCGACCTGCGCGGCGGTCAGGTCGATGCCCTTGACCGCGTCGTAGAGGCGCAGGCTCCTGTCGTCGTACTTCTCGAGGGCGGAGAGGAATCCGGCCTCCATCTGGGCGGCCTGGGCGGCGAGTTGCCGGGCCCGCTCCAGCAGGGTCTTGAACCGGTAGGGGGTGGGCTGGACGACCGTGGCGGCCGCGATCCCCTGGGTGCGGGGCATGCCCGCGATGTTCCGCCCCTGCCTGATCTTGGCGAGCTGCACCTCCGCCCGGGTGCGCAGCACGTCCAGGTCCGGGATCGCCAGTTGTGGCTCGCCGGCGTTCAACGGGAGCTGCGGCTTCAGTGCGGCCGTGCCGAGCAGTCGCCGCGCGGTGACGTAGAGGGTGCGCGCGTGCGCGACCGACTCGTCGGTCTCCCGGGCGAACTGGGCGTCGGCGTAGTCGAGATGGCACCTGATGACGGACAGCAGGGTGTACCGGGTGTACGGGGCGGGGCGGTTGGCCACGAGTGCGAAGGGATTCAGCGCGGTCGTCCAGCCGGGCGGGAAACTGAGGTCGGGGCGGATGACCTTCTCGGTGTTGATCCGGTCGTAGAGGGACACCGGCTTCCCGGCGTCGTAGGCGTCGTACGAGTACATCAGCCGGTACCAGTCGAGCGCGGCCTGGTAGTCGCCGGAGGCCTGCAGCCGCTGGGCGAGCAGCATGGGTACGGTCCAGAAGATCTGCGTGTTGTCCGGTTCCGGCGGGCGTTGCGCGGTGCTCAGAGCCGGGTCGAAGTAGCCGAAGGTCCTGTTCATCGCCTTCAGGTAGGCCTTCGCCGCCTCCGCGGCCACGGAGCCGTTGAAGACGCCCGCGCCGCGTACGGTCTCGAAAAGGCTGTGCAGCGGCCCGTCGGCCGGGACGAGCAGGGCCGGGTCGAGATGGCGCTCGGGGAACAGGAACGCCAGGGTGGCGGCCTGCCAGCTGCCCAGTTCGCCCATCCATGTCCAGGCGGCGGTGAACGCGGGGGCGTTGAGGATCCAGGTCGCCGCGGGGTGGTTCGCCGCCAGTTCGCCCGCCCGCTTGGCCGACAGCAGTGACTGGACGCTCTCGATGGCCTGCCGGATGCGCGTGGTGCGCAGCGTGCCAGCGGCGAGGACGTCGACCAGGAACCTGGCCGACATCTCCTCGCCGATGTTGCCCGTGGTGGTGGGGGCGAGGTCCGCCAGGAGGGCGTCGCGCAGGATGGGCAGGGCGGTCTGCTCGGCCGCCGCGACGGCCTGGTAGTTGGCGTCGATCAGATCCTGGCGCTGGGCGATACGGCCGCGCAGCGTGGTCTGCCAGTCCGCGCGGGCACGGCTGTCGACGCGGTACGGGCCGACCGCGGGCCCGGCGGTGGCGGAGAGCACGAAGAAGTCGGGGGAGAGCGCGAACGTGGACTCCTGCGCCCGCCAGCCCGCGTAGAGCGTCTCCTTGTGCGCGCCGACGAGCACGGCCATCGCGTCGCCCCACTCGGGCGTCGTGACGGTCCCGGTGGCCGCGAGCCTGCTCAGTTTCCGCAGGAGGAGGAACCCGCTGCGGGTGAGCCCCGCCGCGGCGAGGGCGGCGCTGATGTCTTCGCCTTTCCCGTCCCTGGTCTCGAGGTCCGCGAGGTCGACGCCGGGCAGCGCCAGGTTCTGCATCGCCGCGAGGCCGGCCGCGGGATTGGCGGCCTTCGTCCGGGTGTCGTTGAGCTGTGTCATGTACAGGGTGAGCAGCAGAGTCCGGGAGCCGAGCAGCGTACGGACACGGTCGCCGTTGGGGCCGGGCACGACGTCCGCGGCGCCGATCACGTCGGGGTCGGCGAGCACCCGGTAGTGCGGTGGCACGATCGGGTGCTGGTCCTGCTCGGCCCAGCTCAGCGCGAGGGCGGTCTGCCGCCAGGTCAGCAGCCAGGGCGTCGACGGCACCCGCAACGGGTCGGCGCCGGTGGTCGCCTGGAACCCGAAGACGGTCTCCAGCACCGACTCGGCCGGTCCCGTGGCGTCCAGCAGCAACAGGTCGAGTTCGTCGGGCGAGGTCGCCGCCAGCCTGATGCCCAGCCGCGCGGCGAGTGCCTGCCGGACGGCCGGATCGGCGCCCCGGGCCAGCCGCAGTTCCACGTACGAGGTCCCGGCGGCGGCGAGCAGCGCCGTGTACGCGGCGATGCGGTAGTTCCGGTCCCCGTTCGCGCCCGGCGCGGTGGAGGTGTTCGTGGCGGTGATGTAGGACCGCAGCACCTCGATGGGCACCCGCAACTGGTTGATCTCGCGGTTTCCCTGGTCGACTTCCGCCGACAACGGCTGGCTCAACCGGTCGACGGGCTGCGTCAGGGCGCCGACCAGGGTGTGGGTGTCCAGGGGAGTCGGCGGGTTCCCCGGTAACGTCACCTGCTCCTGGGCGAACGACAGCAACGCGGCCAGGTACTCACGGTCGTTGAGCCGCTCGTCCAGGGTCTTCGGGGTGTACGAGCTGATCACCGTGACCGGGACGGTCTGCGGGGCCGGCATCGTGTTGCCCGCCGCGTCGGTCGCCCACACGTAGATCGTGTGCGCGCCGAACCCGGCCGGGGTCAGCGGCACCGAGGCGGTCCAGTTCCTGAAGTCCCCGGCCGCCCCCGGAGTCGCCGCCATCCTGGTTCCGGTGGGCGTCAGGGCCCACGCCACCGAGGCGCTGCCGCCGACCATGCCGCTCTGGAGGTCCTTCGCCGTGCCGTGCATGGAGACGGTCGCCGCGCCCGTGTCGTCGCCCGGGATGTTGCCGTTCTGCGGCGGAAAGTCGACCAGCACCTGTGCCGGTGAGACGTCCCGGCAGTTCACCGAGGTGGTCTTGGTCGAGCCGACCCCGTCGGGATCCGCGACGCTCACCCAGATGGTCCGCGTGCCCAGCGGCATCGGGGCGAGGGTGACGGTCGTCTGGAACTGGGTGCTGCCGGCGAGTATCTGCCCGGTCTTCACCCTGTCGTCCCAGCTGATGTTGACCGTGAGCGGGAAGTACTGGTCGCTCGTCGTGGTGACCTGGACGGTGACGTCCTTGCCGGCCTCGTCGAGGTTGACCGTGGTGCCGGCGACGGGTGCCGCCACCGTGAACGCGGGCGGCCCGGCCGCGTAGACCCGCACGCTCATCGGGTCCGACGAGTAGACGGCGCCGCCGGTGGTCACCGCGGACGCCACCAGCGTGTGCGTGCCGGGGGTCTGGAAGGTCACCGACTCGGTGCCGCCGCCTCCCCGGTGGTCGGAGAGGACCTGCACACCGTCGATGCTGATCCTGGTCTCCTGGAAGGTGACCATCGGCTCGTCGTTCCAACTGAGGTCCCCGGACAGCCACACCCAATGCGTACCCCGGTTGGCATTCACCGTGACCGCGGTCGCGACGCCCGCCACCGAACGAGCGGTCACCGGCGCGATGCTCACCGAGGGGAAGACTTCCGGGGGTGCCTGCGGAATCGTCTGGGACATCAGGGCCGCCATCCGTCCGTTGTTCGCAGTCGGCGATTCGCTCGACATTTCATTGCTGGTGGTCATGGGAGATCCCATCCGGTAGACGCCTATGACTGGTTCGTTCCATTCGTGCACGCGGACCATTACTTGAGCCGGAATCCGGCGCCTACCGGAATCCTGTTGTTCTTCGTACTCCCCGGTGCCACGTCGACTGTGGAATCTCTGATCAGGGCAGCCGAGTCCGATCCGTCCCAGGACAGGGCGTCGGACACTCCCATGTTCATCAGGCTGTCGCGGATCTCGGAGAGCCTCATCCCGCTGTCTCCGTCCTTCTGCCCGATGATGACGAGCAGTTCGTAGGTGCGCTGCAGGCCCATGACCGTTTTCCCGACTGTCGCTCCGCGGCCTTCCTGCCCCTTGAACACTCCGTTGCTGCGCTGCGCGAGGAAGCGTTCATTGCCGGGCCCGGGATCGCCGACAGCGGGGAGACCGGCCGGTGCACCCGGCTTGTACACGTTGGCCGGTCCGTAGGGGAGGCCATTGATGATCACGGGCGCACCTCCGCCGAACGCGACATCCGCGTAGGACGGCGGGTCTCCCGCCCCGAACTGCCAAGCGGCGCTGGGGCGTACGGACGAGGATGCCGATGAATTCCCGGGCAGCAGCAACGGGCTCGGCGTCGCCGCCGGATTGTTCCAGGAGAAGAAGAACGTCAGTGGCGAAGAGCGTCCTTCCACCACCTTGGCATGGGAGATGACCTGCCCTTGAGCGGGATAATCGGCGCGGTCGACAGGTGACATGTAGCCACCGCCCGTCAGCGAATGCCGTTCAAACATATTGGTGTTGATGACGGTCTCGCTGGCGGTGGGCGTATCTGTGCCCACCGCCGCCGAGGTGAATGTCTCGTGGTCCCCGCGCAGCACCACATAGGGTTCGGGCAGCCGCATGACGAGTACCGACACACCTCGATCCCGGAATGCCACCGGCTCATTCGGTGCGTTCCTGATCTGCGCGTTGACCCGGCGGAAGAACGCCTCGCCCTCGGCCGGCGTGGTCGGCAGGTGCAGGCCCGGGGCGGGCGCCGGGTCGGTGCCCCGGCGATCCTCGTAGACAACCGGATTGCCTCCGGCGTAGTTGTACAGGTCCATGCCACCGGCCATGCCGGTGGGATCGCAGGACAGCCACCGCGCGAGCCACGGCAGGTAGTACCTCACCCCGTGCCGGGCTGCCCCGCTTTCCTCGTCGCGCTCGCCTCCGGCGTAGCGATAGCGCTTGCGGGTGTAGCTGCCGAAGCTGGTCTCGCCGTACGGGGTGTATTCCTCGCGGTTGACGAGGGCGCCGGTGGTGCCGAGGACCGCGATGCTGCTGCCCAGGTGGTCGGGGAGGTGGTAGGCGACGGCGGGGCCGCGGTCGTCGGGGTGGGCGGGGCCGATGCGGGCGAGGGCGACGCGCTGGTGGTCGTCCATGACGTGGACGTGGTTGTTCTCGCCGGTGGCCCAGCGGTGGTGCTCGAACGTCCCGTCGGGGTAGTGGGTGACTTCGACGGCACCGCCCTGGCGGCGCACCAGTTTTTTGACCCGCCGACCGGTCGTGTCGTACAGGTACTGGGCATGGACGGAGGGCTCGGCGCCCGCGGTCCGGGTGGCGAACGTGGTCATCTGGTCGGTGTGATTCCACGTGAAGTGCCGGGACGTGGTCTCGGAGAGCATGTTGCCGTTGGCATCGAACGCGTAGTCGTAGGGTGTCTCCCCGAGTGTCGTCCGCCGCAGCCGGTTGCTCTCGGTCGCGACGGCGAAATCCCTGGTGAACCCGCCGGGCGCGGCGTGGGCCAGTTGGAGGATGCCGCCGATGGCGTTGTACCGGTACGTCTCGGTGTACGCCTGCGTCTGCGTGACGTCGGTGCCGCGTGGTGTGTCGAGCCAGGGGTCGCCTGCTGCCGGAGCTCCGTACTCGCGTCCGGTGGCCGACAGCAGCCGGTACACCGGGTCGTAGGCGAAGCGGCGGTCGAGCGCGTCGCCGCTTCCGATCAACCGCCGCAGGGCGGGGTCGGTGACGCCGAGTGCGTCGGGGTTGCCGCGGATGCCACTGCCGGGCGTCCGGTCCCGCACTCTCAGGATGTTCCCGACGAGGTCGTAGTCGTAGCCGCAGTCCCGCAGTGGGTCCCCGGTCTGACGGTAGGTGTTCTCGTCGACCGCTGCGCAGGGCTCGGTGCGTGTCCTCACCAACCGGAACGTGTGCGGGTCGTAGGCACATCTGGTCATGGTGCCGTTGCCGTGGACGACCAGGGTCCGCCGGCCCTTGGCGTCGTAGGCGATCCGCTGCACATAGGGCGTCGTGTCGAGACTGACTGCCTCCAGCGCTCCGGCCCTGTTGTACGCCGGGCGCAACTCCCCGCGGTGACCGTCCACATCGGCCGGGAACAGCTGCCGGGTCATCCGGTTGAGGGCGTCGTAGCCGGTCGTCGTGGTGTAACCGGAGGGTTCCAGCAGGGCGGCGTCGCGCTCGGCCTGAGTCTGGCCGGCACCGGGCGTCCAGTCGACCTGGAACGGCGTCACCTGCCAGCCCGAGTCCCCCGCGGTGGTGTAGCCGGCGAGGATCAGGGCGTCGGCGATCACCCGCCGGGTGGACTCCAGGACGTTTCCCTTGAAGTCGTGCGCCAGCGGCGTGACGAGCCCGGCCTCGTCGCGCAGCCGTGCCGGACGGCCGAGCAGGTTGCGGGTACGCGCGGAGGCGCGGTCGGCGGTCGGCTGATCGGGCGTGCCGCCGTCGCCGTACTCGATGAACTGACGCAGTGTCATCGGACGGGTGGCGTCGTCCCGGGCCCAGACCCGGGTCGGTCTGTGGAGCAGGTCGAACGCCCGAAGAACGATGGCGCCCTTGCCGTCCCGGGATTCCACCGGGTTGCCGAGCGCGTCGGGTACGGTGTCGCGTCGACCGGCGTCGATGCTGTCCGCCCGCCAGCGGCGCCCGGCCAGGTCGAAGCGGTATGCGAAGGCCGTTCGGCCGAGAGCGTCGACGGTCGCGACGAGGTTGTCCTGAAGGTCGTAGAGCGACCGGGTGGTCAGCCGGTCGTCCTCGAGCGGGCCGTTGCGCGCGGTGGCCCGCACCGTGCGCCCGAGCGCGTCGATCTCCGAGCCGGCCGGGGTGTTCCAGTGGTCCCGGTAGCTCGTGGAAGTGTCGCCGTGGGTGCGGCCCGCATTGTCGTTGGCGTCGTAGGTGTAGGACTCCCAGGGGGTCGGTGTGCAACTGTCAGGGTCGGTCACGTCGTCCAGGGCTCCGAAGACGACGCGCTGTTCGCTGCCGTCCGGGTTCACTGTGCGTACGACCCGCCCCCGCGGGTCGTAGAAGACGGTCGCCCGCTGCCCGGATCGGCTGTCGCCCGGCGGTGCGTACTCGTACCCCGTGGAGAAGAACGGTTCGTACTTGTGCACCACCCGGCCCTTGTTGTCGTAGATCTGCCAGCCGGAGACGATCACGTTGTCCGGATCGGCCTCGCCGCGAGTGCGCCCCACCGCGTCGCCGGTCGGCGCGAGGTCGCCGGCCGGGATGACGGCGCCGCCGAAAGCCGGGTCGCCGAACAGGGTGTCTTCGGCCTGCGCGCGGGACTGCAGCGGACGGCCGAAGCCGTCGGAATACGCCACCGAGACGATCGCCGCATCGCGCTGGTCGGTGGGGACCGCGGTGTCGGTGTCGTGGTGAATCCGATGCGTGGTGCGCACCGAGGCCGGTGAGCCGCGTTCCATGAACGCGAGCAGGTCGTACGTCATCTGCGCGCTCGGCTTGTCACCGTCGCCCTCGCCGTCCTTTCCGCTGAGGTATTGCGCGGTGACCAGCCCGGCGGGGGAGAACGTGACGCGGCCGAGGTTTCCGTTCACGTCGGTGACCTCACGGGCCTGCATGAGTCGGTAGTCGTGCACGGCGGCCGTGGCGAGCCCGGCCGGGTCGACCGCCCGAACCGGCAGCAGGTCGTGCTCGTCGTAGTCCACCAGGCTCTCCGCTCCCAGCGCGTCGAGCGAGGCGACCGGCAGGCCGCGCGGCATGCGGGCCGGGACGTGGACGTCGTAGCGGTGCCGGGCGGTGATCACGTAGTAGCCGCCGGGCGACCCCGGTACCTCGTCGTCCCCGTAGCGTGCGTATCCGGCCAGCGGTGGCAGCAGGGTGCCGAAGTCCCGCGGGTACTCGCCCGGCCAGGACGTCGGCACTCCCGGCGCCAGGTACACCGGACGGGGAGTGACCGCCCGCGGGTCGGCCGGGTCGAACAGACCGTCCAGGAAGGTGTCGGTGAACGCGAGCGACTCGGCCCGCACCGGCAACCCGTACTCGCCCAGGGCACCCAGCGCGAGCCCCGTGTACGCGTCGCCGTCGTAGTAGGTGCGGGAATGCCCGATCACCCGCAACGACACTCCTGCCCCGGCCGGGAGGCCCGGACCGGCCGGCACAGCGGCACGCAGGTCGGCCACCGGCAGCAGGCCGTCGTTGACGATCTCGAAGCAGGTCTTCCTCGCGACGCGGTCGACCAGGTAGTGGTCGGCGTCGTCGCGGCGGGCGTACTCGCTGGTCGTGTACGTGGCCAGGTACGGCTGTACCGGGGCGCCGGGCGGAGCCGCGGCGAGCGGGTCCCGCCCGCGCGGCACCGCGACGGCGAGCTGCCCGGTCGCGAACCCGTACGCGTCGTAGCCGGCGGGGAAGGCGAACTGTGTCATGGGTTCGGTGCCGCGTTCCCACTGCGTGGTCCGGCCGCCCAGGGCGAACGGGAAGAAGATCCGCTCCCGGTCGACGTCCTCGGCACCGGCCGAGGTCACGGCCGACTCCTCCCGTACACCGGAGACCGACTCGGTCACCGTGTACGGCAGCGCCTCGCGGGCGGTGCCGTCGAGCGCGTACAGCTCCGTGCGCAGGACCTGCCCGCGCAGCGTCCGCAACGCGGCCCGACGCGCGCCGCGCGGCAGGGCGGCCAGGAACGCGGCCTGCGCGGCCGGGCGGGGCAGCATGGGCGTGTCGCCCGCCCAGTACTCGTGCCGCAGGTCGAGCTCGGTCCAGTCGCCGGCCTCGATCGCGGCGACCGGCCCGGGATGGAACCAGCTCTTGGTCAGCGTGGGCGGCGAGTAGTGCTCCGCCGGTACGGAGCCGGACCCGGCCGGCGCGGCGCCGAACGTCTCCGTCTCGAGGTGCTCGACCATCGCGAAGCCGCGGAACTCCCGCTCCACGCCGTCCCAGTAGCCGTGGTGGTACCGGTACTCGGTGCTCAGCCTGCCGCCCGAGATCCGGTCGGTGACCTCGACCTTGGTGACGACCTGCACCGGAAACGGCAGCGTGGTCCGCCAGCGGGTCGCGGGATCGGCCTGGTCGCGCAGGTACTCCCGGGTCGACGGCGCGTACGTCACCTGGGTGACGGCCCCGAGGTTGTTGTCCATGCCGGTCAGCAGGTACGGCTTCGTGCCGCCGCCGAAGTCGAGGAACCGCAGGTTCGCGCCGCCCCGCCCCGGGGCGCCCGCCGCCCGGCTGAACAGCAGCCCCGCCATCCCGGTGCCGTACAGGTCGCACAGTTGGACCGAGTCCGAGTCGACGATGCCCGGAGTGCCGTTGATCGTGACCGGCTGAGCGGTCCACGCGTTGCCCGACCGGTTGCCCCACAGCGACACCCGACCGCGATCGACGTGGACCAGGTCGGCGGCGCCGTCACCGTCCACGTCGCCGAGCAGCACCCGGCGCGGGTCGTACCCGTCGGGCAGTCGCGGCGAGTCGCGCATCGTCACCTTCGCGCCCCACCGGTTGCGGCCGAGGTTCGGCCAGTACGAGATGTTCCCGTTGCCGAGGAGGACGAGGTCCTGGAGGCCGTCGCCGGTCATGTCCGCGAAGCGCACCCGCGGGTCGGCCAGGTCGACCCCGGGCCCCGTGCCGTTGCTGACCGCGGTGCGCTGCCAGGCCAGTTGCGGGTCCCGGTCGTTGAACCAGGCCTCGAGACGTCTGCCCGAACGCAGCACGTCCGTCAGCCCGTCACCGTCGAGATCGACCAGCTTCACGCGCGGATCGGACAGGTCCGCACTCGGCGCCTGCCGGTACCGCTGGAACGAACGGCGTGACCATCCGCCCGCGAACGTCATCGGGAAATATCCCGCCGGCCCGCCGCCCCCGGCCACGCGAGCGCCCGCGCGGCGGGGAGCGGCCTGCGCGACGATCAGGTCGGGACGCCCGTCGCCGTCCGCGTCCATGAACGAGGTACCGGCCACGCCGAGGGAGAACGGCGGGGCCTCGGTCAGCGTCCTCGGCAGCTCGAACCGGCCGTTCCCCGCGTTGTGCCAGACCCGTTGCGCGGCGCCGAGTTCCACCATGTCGGGCAGTCCGGTCCCGCGCAGGTCGACGAGCGCGTGGGTCGGACTGCTCAGTGCCGCGGTCGGCAGGCCGGGTCCCGTCACGGGTTCGAACCTGCGTGTCGCCGGGGCGAAGACCGCGTACCTGAACGCCAGCGGCGGCAGGGACTCGACGGCCGTCACGTTCGCCGCCTCGACCGCCGGCCCGGCAGCGGAGGCGGCGGCCGGCGCGATCGACTCTTCGGGCGGACCGGCGGGACCGTCGGCCGGTGGGGGTCCGCCGGGTCCGTCACCCGCCCCGGTACCGGCGCCTCCCGTCCCAGGGGCGCCGGACCCGGTCCCCGTGGCGGGAGCGGACTCGTCGATGCCGACGCAGGTCACGGCTGCCAGCAGGGACGCGCCGTTGAAGGTGGCCTGCTGGTAGCCGAGCCGGTACTCGCGCGCCACCCGCGCCACCCCGTCGGCGGCGTGTGTGGTCACCCGGACCGTGTCGCAGCGCAGCGACGTCCTGACCTCGAACCCGGCCCGGTGGTCGGAGAAGGGGTCCGGACGCGTGGAGTGGTCGAAGTCCACCGTGACCAGGAACGCCGGGTCGGCCCGGTCGCCGTAGTCCGCGTAGGAGATCCGGGCGAGCAGCGGTCGGTCCCAGGTGTGCCCCGGCTCCTGGCCGCGGTCGCGCAGGTAGGAGTACCGCACCAGGTTGCCGAGCGGGTCGGTGGTCTCGGTGATCCGCCACGCGAACACATGGCCGGGTACCTCGGGGTCGGCGGTCACAGCCGGGTCCTGCCATCCGTCCGGCGCGTCGGCCGGCCGCGGGGTGCCGTATCTGGTGCGGGAGCCGTCCTTGGTGCGGACCTCCCAGAAGTCGCCCGTGGCGTCCTTGACGTGCTCGATCCGGGCGAACATGCCCTCGGTTCTCGGGCGGTACCGCATCCGCCCCGGGGAGGCGCCCTCGACGGGCACCAGGTCCTCCGCCCCCGACAGCACGAACACGTCGGCACGGTCATCGGCGGCACCCGCGGCCGACGCGGCACCCGCGGTGTCGACGTACCGGGGCAGTCCCCGCGACGTCTTCCGCGACACGCCCGCCAGACCGAGCTCCCAGCCGAGCCCGAAGGGCCCGTTCCCGTTCCCCGTGCTGTACGTGAGCGTCAACTGCGGCTGCACACCGTGCCTACCGGCAGGCACCGCGAGCGGTACCGAGAAGTTCCCGGTCCCGGTGAACAGGTCGGGCGAGAACTTCTCCCCCAGACCGCCCACCGCACCGCCTCCTTTGGGCAACGAGATCACCGATCCCGCCGCGGTGGTGTCGGTCGTGCCCTCAGTGCTCATGTACCTGTCCCCTCGGTCACCAAAGATCACTGGACTGCGCCGCAGGTCCGTCCCCCACGTGGCGCGAAACTCATGGCAGGCGAATCCGTCGCTCCGCTGAGCCACCTGAAACGCCGACTGCGGACAGGCCGGGCACAGGCCACGACGGCATCAGGGCACCGAGCAGCCACAGATCCCGATGAGTGTGGTTGCACGGAAAACACCTGTCACACGCTGTTCCGCTCAGCGGACCGGGACACCGGTTGCGTCATGTGACGTCACGTCGACAGCCTCGGTGGTCGCGGGCAGTGCGTCCACGGACTCCACGACGGCGACGCGGCCGAGGGGGGCCTGCGTGACGACATCGCCACCCCTCCCGCGAACTTTCCCGCTCCCTCCGTGAACTCTCCGGCCCCCACCGGGTAACAGGAGGCGACACGACGGCATTTCGGTACTGACGGATCGGGGGGAGCCTTGTGAGTGGACCACCGCCGGCGGCGGCGCGGGTCGGGGGCGACGCGGAGATCGTCGCCCAGTCGCTGGAGCAGCCGGAGCTGTTCGCCCTGCTCTACGACCGGTACGCGGCGGACATCCACCGGTACGCCGCGCGGCGGTTGGGCGACGGCGCGGCGGACGACATCACCGCGGACACATTCCTCGCGGCGTTCCGCATCCGCTCGCGCTACGACCTGACCCGCCCCAACGCGCGCCCCTGGCTGTACGGCATCGCGGGCAACCTCATCGGCAAGCAACGCCGTACCGAGGTACGGGCGTTGAAGGCGCTGGCCCGCACCGGCCGTGACCCCGTCGCCGCGTCCTGGGGTGATTCCTGGGTCGAGGACACCGACAGCCGGATCGCCGCGCAGGGTCCGCTGGCCGGTGCCCTCGCCGCGTTGTCGGCGGGCGACCGGAACGTGCTGCTTCTCGTCGCCTGGGCCGACCTCACCTACCAGGAGGTCGCCGAGGCGCTGGACATCCCGGTCGGCACCGTCCGCTCCCGGCTCAACCGGGCGCGGCGCAAGGTGCGTTCGGCGCTGGGCGCCGATCCCGCATTCGTGAACGACGCGGCGGAGGTGGCGTAGCGATGGACGAGTTGACACAGGTGCGCGAGCTGCGCGCCGGAGCGCCGGTGCCCGACCGCGGACGGCTCGCGCCGGGGCGTACGCGGCTGACCGAGGCGGCACGGGCCGGAGGGCGGCACCAAATGCTGTGGCGGCGGCGGGAGTTCGTGATCGTCGCGGTCGTGGCGGCGGTCACCGCCGTGGCCGTCACCGTGACCGTGCTGCTGGGCGGGACGAGCCCCGGCCGGAAGGTGGAGCCCGCGGGCACGCCGAACGTTGGCGTGAAGGGGCTGAGCGCGGCCCAACTCCTGGAGCGGGCGGCCGACTTGGTCGAGTCGGAGCAGGACGGAGTCGTACCGCGGGCCGATCAGTGGATCTACACCCTGCAGATGGCGGAGGCGCCCGATCCGGGGACCGTGAAGATGCTGGGCCGGGCGGCGATCGAGCAACGGGGCTGGATCCGGTACGACGGCAGCGCGATGGCCTCCGAGGACATTGTCCTCAAGGGGCAGAAGCCCGAACTCACCATCACCAAGATGCACCTGGAGAACGGCGGGGAAGGCGACGACCGCTCGCCGCGCGAGCTGTACCGGGTGCTGGACGCCCTGCCCGCCGGCGCCGAACAGACCCTGAAGTACCTCCGGGAGAAGAACGCCATCGCCGACGGCAAGGGGGAGACCCAGGCCGAGTCGGACTACACGGAGATCAGCGTCCTGCTGACCGCCGACGTGATGCCGTCCAAGGGGCTGGCCTCGCTCTACCGCGCCCTCGCGACCCTGCCCGGCGGGAAGGTCGCCGACCACCTGGTGAAGGACGCCGCGGGGCGCCGGGTGATCGCGCTGACCTATCCCAGGGACGGCACCTTCAAGTCCGGGGAGTCGATGGCGGACCAGTGGCTGATCGACCCGCAGACCTACCGGATCGTCGGGACGCGGATGCTCGTCGGCGGCAAGGTCGCGGGCGGCCAGTCGATCGCCGCGCGGGCCGTGGTGGACAAGGCAGGCGCACGCGGCTGACGGCACCCCGAGCACGGGCGGCCCGCACTACGAGGGGGGTGCGGGCCGCCCGTGACACCGCCGAGGGGCGTACGGGTGTGTCGTTCCCTGAGACGCCCCGCGCACGAGTTGGTCCCCGCCGCCCCCGCCAGGTTAGGTTTCCCTCATGACCGACACGACCGCACCTCGCACCACCGGCGCCGTTGCCGCCGGGCTCGCCACCATCGCCGCCGACGGCGCTGTTCTCGACACCTGGTTCCCCGCGCCCGAACTGTCCGCCGAACCCGGGCCCGCCGGTACGGAGCGGCTGTCCGCCGAGCGCGCCGTGGAGCTCCTCGGCGAGGGTGCGGCGAAGGCGATCGGTCCTGACGCCCGCCGTGGCGTCGAGGTGGTCGCGGTCCGCACGGTCATCGCCTCTCTGGACGACAAGCCGCTCGACGCGCACGACGTGTACCTGCGCCTGCACCTCCTCTCGCACCGCCTGGTCAAGCCGCACGGCCAGAGCCTGGACGGCATGTTCGGCCACCTCGCCAACGTCGCCTGGACCTCGCTCGGCCCGGTCGCCGTGGACGACGTCGAGAAGGTGCGGCTGAACGCGCGCGCCGAGGGCCTGCACCTCCAGGTCACGTCCATCGACAAGTTCCCGCGCATGACGGACTACGTGGCCCCCAAGGGCGTCCGTATCGCCGACGCCGACCGGGTCCGCCTCGGCGCGCACCTCGCCGAGGGCACCACGGTCATGCACGAGGGCTTCGTCAACTTCAACGCCGGCACGCTCGGTACGTCGATGGTCGAGGGCCGCATCTCCGCCGGAGTCGTGGTCGGCGACGGCTCGGACATCGGCGGCGGCGCGTCCACGATGGGCACACTGTCCGGCGGCGGCAACGTCCGGATCACCATCGGCGAGCGCTGCCTGATCGGCGCCGAGGCCGGCGTCGGCATCGCGCTCGGCGACGAGTGCGTCGTCGAGGCCGGTCTCTACGTCACCGCCGGCACCCGCGTCACGATGCCCGACGGCCAGATCGTCAAGGCCCGCGAACTCTCCGGCGCCTCCCACATCCTCTTCCGCCGCAACTCGGTCACCGGCACGGTCGAGGCCCGCCCGAACAACGCGGTCTGGGGCGGCCTGAACGAGATCCTGCACAGCCACAACTGACCACCCACGTAAGTGCAGTCGGGCGCCCTTCCGTTCCGTCGGAAGGGCGCTCACTCATGCCCGCACGGCCGCCGCGAACCCCGCCAGTGCCGTGAAGTCCCCCTCGCGCAGCCCGAGTCGGGGATTGGAGCGGTTGTGCGGGGCGCCCGGAAATTTCTTGTGCTGACAGGCATAGCAGCGGGCGCTCGCGAGCGTCACCAGGAACACAGGGGCGGGGCACGGGCACCGTCGGGGAAGAGAAGGTGACGATGAATGCCGAAGGGCTGGAGGGTTTCCGGGACTTCGTGGACAGCAGGTCGTCGGCCCTGCTGAAGACGGCCGTGCTGCTCTGCGGGGGAGACCAGCACGCCGGTGAGGACTTGCTCCAGAACGCCCTGGTCAAGGCGGCCGGGCGATGGCAGCGGATCGACGAACCCGAGGCCTACGTACGGCGGATCCTCTACCGCCAGCAGGTCAGCCGCTGGCGGCTGAAGTGGCGCAGACGCGAGGTCAGCGTCGCCGAACCGCCCGAGGCCGGTGCGGGCACCGACACGGCGGCCGCGGTCGACCTGCGTCTGGTCATGCGCGAGGCGCTGTCCCGGCTCACCGCCCGCCAGCGCACCGTGCTCGTCCTGCGCTACTTCGAGGACCTGCCCGAGGCCGACGTGGCCCGCCTCCTCGGCTGCTCCGTCGGCACCGTACGCTCCACCACCCACCGTTCCCTGGCCCGACTGCGCGCTCTCGCACCGGAGTTGGCCGCTGTCGGCTCCGGCGGCGCCGACGACGTGCCGTCCCGTGACTTCTCACCCGTGGAGGTGCGTCCATGAACATCGAGCAACTGGTGCGTGACTCCCTCCGCGAGCAGGCCTCCCGGCAGACGTCACCGGCGGCGGGGTTCGCCGAGCGGGTGCTGGCCGTCCGCCGCCGCCGTACGCGCAGACTCGCGTCCGTCGCCGCGGCCGTGGCCGCCGTGATCGCGGTCGCGGTGTCCGTGCCGCTGCTGGACTCGGGCCGGACCGATGTGCGCCCCGCCCAGGTGATCGACGGGGTCGTGACGCACCCCGACCAGTGGCCGCCGCGCGACATGATCGCGGTCGGCCGGACGGCACTCGCCGCGTACTGCACGGCGGTCACCGTGCCGCGCACGAGCGACCAGGGCGTCTTCACCCGCACCTACTGGCTGCTCGACCCGCGGACGGAGAAGTACACGAAGACCACCAAGTGGTCCTACGTCGCTGTCGCGCCCGGCATGCACACCGCCGCCGTGCTGGAACAGAACCTGCCCGCCCACCGGATCGGCATCCTCGACCTCACGACGGGCAAGGTCGAGCGCTGGATCCCGGTCGAACGCGGGGTCGGCGGCGTCGAGTTCTCGCGCGACGGCGGCAGGCTCGTCGCGACGACGTACGACGAGAACCCCGATGCGCGTACGCGCTCGGCGGTCAACGCGGAGACCGGAGCCGTGGACTGGATGGCGCCGTACAAGTCGAGCCGCAGCGGCTTCTACGTCCTCGACACGGCCTCCGGCGCGGCCTCGTGGAGCGGTGTCCCATCGGGCCAGGGGATCAACGGCCGCCAGGACTTCGCCTTCAGCCGGACCGGCGAGCAGGTGTACTCGCGGATCATCGGGGACCGGGACGGCCTCCAACAGTTCTACGACCTCGACGGCAACAAGATCGCCGCCCCCGCGAACGAGAAGTACCTGCGGTCCGACGTCGACGCGCGGCTCTCCCCGAGCGGCAGGCTCGCCGCCCTCGGCCTGACGAAGGAGGTCGGCGGATCCCCTGGAAAGTCGTACTCCTCGATCCGGAATCCCCTCACGGGCAAGGAGATCACCAAGGTGCGCGGGAGCCAGCTGCTCGCCTGGGCCGACGAGAAGCGACTCATCGCCTGGGAGCGGACCACGAGCCTGAAGGAGACGTACCTGCCCCGGCTCGTGCTCGTCACGATCGGCAGCGACAAGGTCGTCCCCCTCAGCGGCACGTACAAGGACATCTACAAGACGTACTGGGAACCCGTCTTCGCCGAGCGCTGATCGGCGAAGCGGTCGGTCAGCCGGCCACGAACTCCTCGTACGCCGCCACCAGTCCGTCGACCGCATCCCGGCCGGCGGGCCGCAGCGGCGCCCGGACCGAACCCCCGGGCAGGCCGAGTGAGTTGAGGAGGGCCTTGACCGTCACCGTGCCGGGCAGGCCCGCCGACATCATCAACTCGATGAGTGGCGTGGCGCGTTGCTGGAGGCGGGCGGACACGGGGGTGTCGCCCGCCTCGAACGCGTCCAGGATCGCCCGGAGTCGGTCGGGGACGACGTTCGCGACCGTGCTCACGTACCCCGCCGCGCCCACCGCGTACAGCGCGAGAATGTGCTCGTCGCAGCCCGCGTAGTACGCCAGGTCCGTCCGGTCCAGCACCTTCTGGGTGCCGAGGAAGTCGTAGGAGCAGTCCTTGACCGCGACGATCCTGGGGTGCTCGGCGAGTCGGATCATGGTCTCCGGTTCGATGCGGGTGCCGGTGCGGCCCGGGATGTCGTAGAGGACGAGGGGTAGTCCGGAGGCGTCGGCGACCTCGCGGAAGTGTGCCTCCAGGGCGTCCTGCGGCGGCCTGCTGTAGTACGGCGAGACCACCAACACCCCGTCCGCGCCCGCCTTTTCGGCCTGCAGGGCGAGTTCCACGGTGTGCCGGGTGTCGAAGGTGCCCACGCCCGAGACGAGGGGGACACGATCACCGACGGCCTCGCGGACGGCTGTGACGAGCGCCGACTTCTCCGCGTCTGTCGTGGTCGGCGACTCGCCGGTCGTGCCGGACAGTACGAGCCCGTCACAGCCCTCCGACACCAGCCGCCGCGCGAGGAGTTGGGCACCGCGGAGGTCGAGCTCTCCCGCCTCGGTGAAGGGCGTGACCATCGCGCACAGGGCGCGGCCGAAAGGGGGCGTTGCGGACGGGGCCGTGTTCGTCATGGGAGTAGTGTCGGCAGGGCAACAGTGAAGCACTACTTAATTCTTCTACCTGGTATTGGTAAGAGCTACTGCGGAATGAGTGGCCTCACGCGGATCGCCAAGGCCCTATGTCCAATTGACCCCCTCATGGGTCACCATGGCCAGGAAGGTCATGGACGTGGGAAGTTGATCCACCCCTGGTCACGGGAGGCGTCATGAAGCTCGGCAAGGCACTGGCCACCGGAGTCGCCGAAGAGCGGCCGCAGATCCACGACGGAGAACTCGAACTCCCCGAGGGCATCGCGGAGTTCACGGAGGAGAAGGCGCCCGAAGAGGTCCCGGTCGCCCGATGAGGCTGCGGCTCCCCGAGGAACGTCCGACGGAGCCGCCGACCGGATTCAAGATCGCCCACCCGGTGCTGTCGCAGGACGGCACCCGGGCCGGGTTCACCGGTGTGTCGCTGGGCGGCGCGCTGCCGTACGGAGTCGTGGCCGACGCGTCCTGCGTGTACGGCCGACGGCACCGGGCACCCGCGCGGCTGTGCGACTGCGGCTTCCACTGTGTGCATGAACGGGCGGCGGCGGAAGCCCTGTTGTGCACCGAGGAGCACCGTGCGGCGGTCCTCCTCGACATCACCGTGCTCGGTGCCTACATCCGCTTCGAACGCGGCTTCCGCTACGCTCGCCAGCGCGTCCGCATCGCCACCGTCGGCCCCTGTGCCTGCGGCGCGCGGGCCGTCGCACTCGCCGACGCCGGCTGGGGCAGGCCCGGTTGGCGCGCCCTGGCCGCCGCGTGCGCGGGCTGCGTCCGTGGTCGTACGTCCGTCTCGCTCGCCACGTTCGCGCGGCTGGCCGGGGACGGGCTGCGGGTGGTGGCGGGCGGCGACCCCGTGGAGACCGTCGACCCCGGGCTGCCCGAGGGGCTCGGTGTGCCCGAACTCGTCGCGGAGGCCGCCCTGTTGCAGGCCCGGCTCGACTGGTTCCAGAGCCGGTTGGCGCATTTGGAAGGGGGCGGGGCGCAGCAACAGGCGGGGCCTTGACCTCAATATTGGTCGAGGTTGAAGGCTGGTCGGTACACGCGCCCGTACCGACCATCGGAGGCCCGCATGACCCGTCGTACCGACTCCCACCCCGACCTCACCGACCCCCGCGTCGGCGCCCCCTTCTTCAGCACCTGGCGCGTGGGTACGCCGTTGCGTCAGCGCCGGACCGTCGAGGCGGTCGCCGCCGCCTGGGAGCGCCGGCCCTGGCCCGCCGACGACCTCCTCGGCTACCACGTCTACACCGGCCACGACACCTCCACCCTGCTGCACTACTCGCAGTGGACGAGCGAGCAGGCCTACGAGGGTTTCCTGCTGCATCCATCAGCAGCTTCGCTGCGGGCCCTGCGTCAGGAGCGCGTCGACGAGATCGACACCGCCGTGCCCGGCATCGAGCGGCTCGCCCTCGGCCGCTACCGCCACTACCGCAGCGGCGGCGGCCCGGCGGAAGGGGGAGAGGGGCGTGTCCCCGGGTGTGTCGTGATCGTCGACATCGAGTTCGAAGGGCCCGACCCCGACCGCCAACGCGCCTGGGTGGACGCCGTCTTCGAGGCCCTGGAGAACGAGCCCGCTCCGCATCCCGGCGGCATCGCCGCCCACTTCCACCTCTCCACCGACGGCACCCGCGTCCTCAACTACGCCGAGTGGGACAGCGCCCGGTCCCATATCGAGGCCCTCGCGGCCCCCGGCGACGGCATCGGCTCCGCCACCGCACTCTGGGAACGCGTCCAGACCTGGCCGGGGCTGAAGAGCAGCACGGTCAGCCGTTACGACCACGCGCTCGGCCTCGTCCCCGACTGATCGCGGAGGGGGTTCTCACCGACAACCTCACCCCCCTGGACAAAAAAAGTGTTCGGTGGGACGGTGGACGCATGCTGGACGTCACCGTGATCGAGGACCCCGAGGCCGCAGCCGTCTCGCTGGACCCCATAAGGGCCAGGCTGCTCGCCGAGCTGGCGGCCGGACCCGCGTCCGCCACCATGCTGGCCGGCAAGGTCGGACTGCCCCGGCAGAAGGTGAACTACCACCTCAAGGCGCTGGAGCGGCACGGCCTGGTCGAACTGGCCGGGGAGCGGCGCAAGGGCAATGTCACCGAGCGGGTGATGCGGGCGACCGCCGCGTCGTACGTCATCTCGCCGCTCGCGCTCGCCGCCGTGCAGCCGGACCCGGACCGGTTCCGCGACCAGCTCTCCGCGCGCTGGCTGCTGGCGCTCGGGGCCCGGTTGGTGCGGGACGTCGGTTCGCTGATCACCGGTGCGGAGAAGGCCCATAAGCGTCTGGCGACCTACGCGCTCGACGGCGAGGTGCGTTTCGCCTCCGCCGCCGACCGGGCCGCGTTCATCCAGGAACTGACCGCCGGGGTGAGCGCCCTCATCCGCAAGTACGACGCGGGGGAGGCGGAGGAGGGCCGCGATCATCGGATCGTGGTCGCCGTCCATCCCACGGTCAAGAAGCCACCCACCCCAGAACTGGACCAGTAGAGCCACTAGGACCAGTAGTACTCAGGAGCTAGCCATGTCCAAGGAATTCGAGATCGTCTACGAGTTTGAGGTCGACGCCACTCCTGAGGAGGTGTGGGCGGCCATCACCGACGGCACCGGCGGCTGGCTGTGGCCGATGGAGTTCGACGGTGAGAAGCGCGTCGGGCCCTTCGGGTCCACCCTCACCAACTTCGACCCGCCGCACCGGCTCACCGCCCTCAGCGAGGACGTCGGCTTCCCGACCCAGAGCCTCAACCAGATCGACGAGACCATCGAGCCCCGCGACGACGGCCGCCGCGCCTGGGTGCGGTACGTGCACAGCGGGATCTTCACCGACGACTGGGACAACCAGTACGACGGCGCGCGCAAGCACAACGCCTTCTACCTGCACACCCTGCGGGAGTACGTCACCCACTTCGCGGGCCGGCCCGTCGCGTTCGCCACGCTCAACGGCCCCGACGCCTCAACCGCCGCCGACGCCTTCGGAGTTGTCGGCCGGGCCCTCGGCCTCGCGGACGACACGGAGCAAGGGACACGGGTCCGGGCCCGCGGGCCCGAGGGGCAACTCCTCGACGCCGTACTGGACTTCCGCGACCCGTACTTCATCGGGCTGCGCACCGACAGCGCGCTGATCCGCCTCTTCGGGCGCAACCACTGGGGTGCCCCGGTCGGCATCAGCGTTCACGACTTCGCCCCGGACGCCGACGCCAAGACGAACGAACTCGCCTGGCAGAACTGGCTGGACGGGGCCTTCGCCTGACCTGGTGCAAGTCGGCGAGACCCCGTCCACCCCCCCGTGAGCCCCCGTGGCTCCCCGTAGGTGTGAGGGCCTGCCCGGCTGATCAGCACCGGTGAGCGGGGCGTGGCACGCGCATCTGCGGCGTTGTCGTCGGTTGCCAACGCTCCGCGTTGACGCCCTCCTCCGCCTTGCAGCTGCACGCACCACGCCCCGCTCACCGGTGCTGATCAGCCGCCGTTGGTTTCCTGCGACCTGATCCGCCGGGCAGACCCTACGGCTGGAAGCGCAGCACCTGCGGGTCGTGGTCGCTGATCTGGTCGTTGAACTCCGAGTTGATGTGGACGCTGTCGTACTCGAAGCAGTCCTTGCGGATCGACGGGCTGATCAGGATCTGGTCCAGGACCTGCGCGTTGCCCTGGTAGTCGTACGTGTAACGCTCGTTCTTCGGCAGGGACTTGATCGCCGAGTACAGCTCGCCCTTGCCCTCGAGGATCTTCGCGGTGTCGGAGAACTCGAAGTCGTTCATGTCGCCGAGCGTGATGACGTCCGCGTCCTTCTGGGCCGCGAGGATCTCGTTGACGAAGGCGTTAACCGCCGTCGCCTGCGCGTGGCGCTGGGTCTCCGAGCTGCGGGTGACCGGCTGGTACTGCGCGGTCAGGGGCTGGTCGCCGCCCTTGGAGATCAGGTGGTTGGCGATCACGAAGACGGTCCTGCCCTTGAAGACGAACTCGCCCGCGAGCGGCTTGCGGCTCGCGCTCCAGGCCGCGTTGGCCGGGTCGATCCGGCCCGGGGAGACGGTCAGCTGGGCCTTGCCGTGCACCTTGGTGACGCCGACGGCGGTCGTCGAGTCGCCGCCCGCGCGGTCGGTGAAGGAGACCCGCTGCGGGTTGAACAGGAACACCTGGCGGATGTTGCCGCCGGGCTCGCCGCCGTCCTTGTCGTTGACCGGGTCGATCGAGCGCCAGTCGTACGTCGGGCCGCCCGCCGCGACGATCGCGTCGATCAGCTTGTTGACCGTGACGCTCGCGTCGACCGTGCCGTCGTCCGTCGCACCGTTGTTGTCCTGGATCTCCTCCAGGGACACGATGTCGGGCGACTGCAGGTTGTTCACGATCGCGGCGGCGTGCGCGGCGAAGGTGCCGTCGGACGGGTCGAGGTTCTCGACGTTGTACGTCGCCACCGCGAGCTGGCCGCGCGACTGCTTCTTCGTCGTCTCGCGCTGGAGACCGCCGCTCTTCACGGTGCCGATCTCGTTCGCGACGAGGGTGTAGCCGCCGTACTGGTTGAAGTCCAGCGGTCCTGCCGTGGTGCCGGTGAGCTTGTCGCCGACGTTGACGACCGGGAAGTCCGCCGTCGCGCCCAGGGACTGGATCTGCAGGCGGCCCGTGTTCTGCGAGTCGTAGGAGCCGTAGACCGTGCCGCCGCGCTTGGTGGCGTTCTCGTGCGGCTTCACCGTGACCCACAGCTCGGAGTACGGGTCGGTCGCGGTGACCACACGCGCGTCGGCGACCTGGACGTTCATGCCCTCGAGGGACTCGTAGTAGTCCAGGGCGTACTTCTTCGGCTCCAGGGTCAGCGCGTTGATCGAACCGCTCGCGGCGGTGTCGCCGGCCGGCGTGTACTTGCTCGGCACGGACTTGGCGTTGATCACCGTGGCGGCCGGTACGGCGTTGCCGCTGGAGACGACGGTGACCGTCGGCTTGGTGATCTCGGTCAGCGACTGGTTGCCCGTGGCGGCACCGCCCGGGACGTACTCGGAGACCGTGCCGGAGACGGTGACCGAGTCGCCGACGGCGACCTTCGGCGTGGAGCTGGTGAAGACGAACACGCCCTCACTGGTGGCCGGGTTGTCGTCAGGGGTCGCGTCCTGGAACCAGAACCCCTTCGACGAGCCGTATGTGCGGACGCCCGTGACGATGCCCGGTACGTCCGCGACCTTCTGGCCGGCGTACGGGGACACCCGGGTCGTGCCCTGGATGTCGTGGATGCGGACGCCGTCGGCGTGCGCGGGCGAGGTGAGAACGATCGTGGACGCCACGGAACAGACGGCGGCGACGGTCAGCGCGGCGAGGCGCGCGGAGGACTTGCTCGGCAACGGGATCCCTCCGGGGACATGCATGAGTGCCGGGACGAGGGTGGATGGAGCTGGTGCAGCGGCGGTGGGAGCCGCGACCGGTGGGGCGGTAGCGACGCGCGTAGAAGATACCTGGACTAGGTGTCCATGACATTTCTACGCGCGTCAATCTCATTGCGGGGCCGCTCAGTTGTCAAGGTTTCAGCCATGTACACCTCGTGGCTGGGACATGAACCGGGCGGCATGGGTCGAAATCCGTCTAGGCTGAGCGGCTGAGTCGTGTGTCGTGTACGGCCGTCGTACGGCCATCGAGGCGCCCTAGGAGAACCCGCCGATGTCAGACAGCTCCCCCCTGCCGCCGGTGCGGCTGCACTCCGAAGCGGAGCTGGCGCGCGACGCGCTGTCCACACCCCTGCTCGCCCGGGCCGCCCGGCTCGCCCGCTGGGCAGGCCCCGACACCCGCATCGACGCCGGTGGGGGCCTCGTCGACGAGCAACTGCCCGCCGCCGCCGAACTGCTCGGACTGACCGGCGACGACGCCGCGGCCGACGCCAGCGAGGCCTGGCGGGTCGCCGTGGACACCGGGCTCGTCGAGATCGTCGACGAGGAGGAGGGCACCGTGGCGGCCGGCGAGGAGCTGGCGCTGCTCACCTCCGGCTCGCCCGGCGACGTGCTCGCGGTCTGGCTCGGCGCCCTCGACACCCTTCTCGCGGACGCGAGCGTGCCCGATCTGGACGGTCTTGTCGACGCCGTGGACGAGGGCGGCGAGGTCGATTTCTCGTCACTCGACTGGGATCCCGAGGCGGAGGCCGAGTTCCTCGACGGCGTCCTCGGCAACCTCTATCTGCTGACCGTCAACGAGGACGGCCCCGGCGACGGCCCCGTCCCGCTGCCCGCGCTGGCCGCCTCGATGATCGTGCCCAGCGACATGGGGGAGCCCACCAACGACGTACTGGAGCAGGTCTCCGACGCGATGATGCGCCTCGACGACCAGTTCCGGCTCCTCGCACCGGTCGGGATCGTCGAGTACCAGCCCGTCGACGAGGCCCTGATGACCGACCTCGACGAACCGTCCGACGAACCCACGGCACCCGTCGACGAGACCGACGTCACCCGCTACGGCATGGTGCGCCTCACCCCGCTCGGTCTCTACGGCCTGCGCGCCCGGCTCCTGGAAGCCGGCTTCGCCGCCCCCGCCGTGGGAGATCTCGCGGACAAGGGCGCGGACGCGCTGCTCGACGGGACCTCGACGTTCCCGCAGGGGGCCGCACGGGCCGAGACCGAGCAGTGGCTGGCCGGCCGTGAACCCCTCGCCGCAGCACGGGAGTTGCTGGCGGCGGCCCGTGGCAGCGACACGGGCGCACCGCTACGACGCCTGCTCTGTCAACAGGCTCTCTCCCTCGTCGGCGGGGAGGCCGAGCCCGCGCTGCGCGAGGTGCTCGACGACCCCGAGCTGGGCGGCCTCGCCCGCGTCTGGCTGAGCGAGAACGGCGCGAGCGACGTCCCCGCGCCCTCCGAGGAACTGGTGTTCTGGCTGACCGTCGACACGGTCGCCGCGCAACTGGCGGCCGAGGGCAACTCCGAGGAGCTCCAGGCCCTGGTCGAGGGACTGGCCCAGCAGCACAACGGGTTCTTCGCCGCGGCCTGGCGGGTGGACCACCCGGCGACCGCGGACGTCCTGGAGGCGATGGGCCGGCTGCACCCGGACAAGCGGATCGCGAAGGAAGCACGGAAGGCGGCCTTCAAGGCGCGTTCCCAGCAAGGGAATTGAGGCCGCGTTCAAGGCGCGGTCCCAGCCAGGGAGTTGGGACTGCTTCCAAGGCGCCTTCCCGGCAAGGGAGTTGACGCGGAAAGCCGGGGTGTGGGGCCGCCGGCCTCCCCACACCCCGACCGTTCACCGCCTCAGCAGTGGTAGCTCGTCGTGTGCTTGAACGACGAGGTGTCCCCGTTGAAGCCGTACGTACCCCGGTAGGCCGGCGGGTTCTGGAACTCGCCGACGAGGGTCATCGCGTTGGCATAGGAGCCCTGGCCGGTGCGCTTCGCGTCGAGGCGGATCGTCTCGCCCATGAAGCCGCCCGTGATGTCCCAGGGGGCGCCGCTGATGCCGGAGGTGATCTGACCGCCGGTCACGACGTGCGGGTAGGTGTTGGGGTTGTACCGCACCTCGATGGCGAACGTCATCGCCCCGTTGTGCAGTTCCAGCTGCGCGGACGCGGAGACCGCCTCGGCGGTCATGTCCTGCTGGGAGGCGAACGCCTCGTCGCGCGTCTTGACTTCCGCGCCCTGGGGATTGTGGAAGCGGTGCTCGGAGCCGGTGTGGCCCTTCTGCCGCTTGGCCTGCGTGGTCATGCTGATTCCCTCTTCCGGTACGGGTGTTGAATGACCGTTACGGATGTCGAGTGACCGTCAGGCCAGCTGCTCGGCGATCTCCACCCGCAGCAGTGCGCGGACGTTCTCGATGTGGTTGGCCACGGTGACGACCGAGGAGCCCGCGAAGAGCAGACCGGTCGCGACGTTGTCGAGGGAGGTCACCAGCGAACCGGAGTCGCCGCCCGCCGAGATGCTCGTCGTCAGCACCTGGTCCTTGAACCGGGCCGTGCCCGCCGTGCCGTAGCCGACGTCGATCGTGACGTCGGTCGCGATGATCCGGCCGAAGCTGATGTTCGTCGTACGGCCGGTCTTCTTCACCAGGTCGCCGACCGAGACGTTGGCCTTGCGCCGCCAGGCGCGCGGCGCACCGCTGAAGTGCTGCTCACGGGTGGCGTCCTGGAAGTCCACGGCGCCGAGTGCGCAGTCCACCACGTTGTTGTGGCGCTCCACCGGGGTCTGCGGCGCGAACTGGATCGGGATGAACCGGTCCAGGGTCGCGAGGCGGTCCGCCGGGTCCGTACCGCCGTCGTACGCGCCGGGCTGCAGGATCGGACTGCCCAGCTGGGCACGGTTGCAGTCGGCCAGTACGTGGTTGTTGGAGAGGACGTAGAACTTCGCGGGGGTGCCGAGGCCGGGACCCGGCGGGTCCACGGAGGCGCCCGGCAGGAAGTCGTACACCACGCTGCCCATCGTGCCCGCGGTCACCCGTACGTTGCCGACCGAGACGCCCGAACGGGCCGGGCGCATACGGCGCTTGAGCATCGGCGGCTCGAACTGGCCGATCCCGCCGAGCTCTTCCAGCAACGGCTGGGCCAGGCCCGCGAGTTGCTCGGACGCGCCGCCGTCGGACTGGTAGGAGCCACCGCGGTCCTCGGAGCGGCCCGGGGTCCTGCGTTGCTGCTGCTGACGCTGCGCGGCGACATGGCCGACCGCGACGACGTCGGTGGGAGTGCCGTCGTCCATCGTGCGCGGGATGACATCCCGCTCGGGGAGCTGGGACTCCGGAACCTTCTGGGTCACGAACACCAGCACGGCTGCTTCACCGGTGGCCTGTCCGTCGATCCACTTCACGCCGTGGCCGAAGCCGACGACGTTGGCCAGCGGCGACTGCGGCCGCAGGAAGTCTGAGTTCGCTTGCTGGCGGGAGCTGTCACTCAGCTGACCACCAGTCGGTCCTCGCATCATCTCGGGCTGGCTCACGCCAGACCACCTCATCAGATTGCGGCTCTTGGTCCCTTATGGGCTGCGGCGATCGCGCCTTCTCGAAAGGGCCGTTCAATGGGCACTTCCCGCTCACACGGGCCGGATTCGTGAACCGGCCTTCCGCGGTGTGCTCTTCAGGTCTATGGCCGGAGAGCGGGCGGAGTCAAGGCAATCTGAAATGAATCACGAATATCGCCCTGATCCATACTTTCTGTCCAATCCATCCCTTTTGACCTTGCTTTCGAAGCGGCGGCCGGTCAATTCGCCCGGGACGAAGGACTTTTGGGTCTCGTGGGGGAGTGCATACGGATTCATGGAAGAGAGACTGGTGATGTCGCTCGGTGTTCAACTCCCGTTCAGGCATGGGCGGAAGCGTGGCGCCGACCGAGGTCCGCCACCCTCCACGGCACACCCACCGTCACAGGAGACACCATGTCGCTCACCCGTAGAGACTTCGCAGCGAAATCCGCGATCACAGGTGCCGGGGTCGCCCTGGCGGGCAGCGTCGGCGCCCTCGCCACCGCGCCGAACGCCCTCGCGTCCACCGACACCGACAGCGAGGAGTCCGCGGCCGAGTACGGACACGGGCACGTCGGCGTCGGCTACGGACCGCTGATCGCCGACCCGGACGGCCTCCTCGCCCTCCCCGCCGGCTTCAAATACCGCGTCATCACCTACAGCGGCAAGACCAAACTGGAGTCGGGCGAGTTCACGCCCTCCAACCACGACGGCACGTCCACCTTCGACGGCCCGCGCGGCGCCACCCTCCTCGTCAACAACCACGAGCTGGCCGGCCCCCGCGCCAACTGGCCCCACCCGGTCCCGCTCACCGAGGGCCTCGTCTACGACCCCGCCGCGGCCGGCGGTTGCACGGTCGTCGAGGTCCGCCGCGACCACGTCGCCGAGTGGGTCGGCATCGCCGGCACCGCCACCAACTGCGCGGGCGGCAACACCCCTTGGGACACCTGGCTCACCTGCGAGGAGACCGAGGACAAGACCGGCACGAACGGCTTCACCAAGGACCACGGATATGTCTTCGAGGTCGACCCGGTAGACCGCCGCGCCAACCGAAACCCCAAGCCGATCAAGGCACTTGGCCGCTACGCCCACGAAGCGGTGGTGGTCGACCCCAAGCGCGGCCACCTCTACCTGACCGAGGACGCGGCCAACCCGAACGGCCTCCTCTACCGCTGGACCCCGCCCGAGCACTTCCACCACGGCCGCGGCAAGCTCCGCACCCTCGCCGACGACGCGGGTGTCCTCCAGGCCTTCAAGTGCTTCGACTCCGGCGGCCAGTTCGTCGACGACCTCTCCCGCGCCACGAAGATCGGCACGGTGTACGGCGTCGACTGGGTGACCGTCCCCGACCGCGACGCGAAGTCGGTGTCCGTCCGCAAGCAGTTCACCGCCGGCCAGGTCACCCGTGCCCGCAAGCTGGAGGGCATGTGGTGGGGTGACGGCGGCACGTACATCGTCTCCTCGTTCGCCCGCACGGAGAGCCCCGTCCAGCACGACGGCGCCGTCTGGTTCTACGACCCCAAGCGCCGCACCCTCACCCTCAAGGTCCTCCTCGGCGTCAACCCCGACCCGTCCGTGGACGGCGCGTTCGACGGCCCCGACAACATCACGGTCTCTCCCTACGGCGGCCTCGTCATCGCCGAGGACGGCGAGGGCGTCCAGCACCTGTTCGGCGCGACCGACTCCGGCCGCACGTACCCGATCGCCCGCAACGAACTCAACATCGGCACCGAAGAGAAGCCGGAATACAGCGAGTTCACCGGCGT
Source organism: Streptomyces xylophagus (assembly GCF_000716435.1). Lineage (GTDB taxonomy): Bacteria > Actinomycetota > Actinomycetes > Streptomycetales > Streptomycetaceae > Streptomyces > Streptomyces xylophagus. Next base: position 91,657 of record NZ_JNWO01000020.1, on the reverse strand, counting down.
GACCTTCTCACCCGACGGCAGGACCCTGTTCGCGAACATCCAGACGCCGGGGATCATGCTGGCGATCACGGGGCCGTGGAAGCGGCAGAAGCGCTGACGCTTCGCATCCCTCGAACGAGTGATCTTTGCTCGAACTGCTGAGCTCGCCTTCTGTATCGCAATAGCGTTCCCCTCTCGTACTGCTGTCGGGTGAGGGCGGGGAGGGGTTGTGGACACGGAATCGCAGGGAGGGGTCGCTGAGGGCTCTCGGGTGTGGCTCCCCGATGGCTCGGCGCGTGCGATCGAGGAAGTCGTTGCGAGGCGGCTCCCTGTACTTGCCTTCAGTAAGGAATGGGACACCAGGCCGGTTCGGTACGGCGCTAACCAAGGCCCGCGTGACCATTCGGTCGGTGAGCTTGGCCCTGCGGTTCTGGGCGCTTGGTTCGAGGGCATCCCGAAGGAGGTCAGAAGCATCCGGTTCGTTTCCGGTCGCACCGTCGAAGTCGCACTCGACCAGCAATGGGTGACACAACGGCGGACAGGGCGAAAGTCATGGGAATGGAAGCGAACCGATGCCCTGGTTCCGGGTGATCGAGTGCCGGTCCCGTTGACCGCTGCCCACTTTGGGACTGAGGGTGACGCGAGAGAGGGGTATTTCGTTGGCGCCATGCTTGGCGATGGCGGGATGACGTCCTGCACTCCAGAGTTCCACGGTGATCCTCTCGATGGTGCTGTGGAGTTCATGCGTGGTTTTGCTGCAGAGTACGGGTGTGGTGTACGTGAGATTCCACAGGGGACTATCGTGCGTCTGCGTTTTCCCTTCAGGGCGGGACATCGCAACCCGGTCACAGAATGCCTTCGGCGCTTCGAAGTGTGGGGCCAGCGGTGTGACGAGAAGCGGCTTCCTGAAATGCAACTGAGCCGTGACTTCTGGATCGGCTGTCTTTCAGGGCTTGTTGACACCGATGGTTGTGTTCGTGAACGAATCAATCCCCGAGGCACGGTACATGGTTCCGTTGAGTTCGCCACGGTATCGGCTCTGCTGGCTAGTCAAGTTTCCGATGCCCTCTTGCGTCTTGGGGTCTCCAACAGGGTTCGGGTGGACCAAAGGCAGCAAAAATGGGGGCATTCAATCAATGGCTACCTAGTCGTGAGTCGACGACCCATCCAAATCGTGGAGATTTCGCGAGCTACCGCACTCGTTCGCCTCGCCGGGCTCCTAGACCTTCGTGTGGGGTACAAGGCGTCCAGGCTGAAGGAGGTTGTGGAGGCAGTCGAACATGTCACTCCAGCTCGCAGTGAAATGCATGGTTACGACGAATCTGTGACGCTGGATCGCGTCAAGAGTATTTCGGCAATCGGAACACGAAATGTCTACGGGGTCACGACGAATCCCTCTGGCCTGTTCGTGGTCAATGGCCTCGTGACGGGCGCTGTGCACCAGTCGTTTCCTGTAATCCGGTGATCTTCGCCCGAATGTCCTTTCCGCCGCCTCAGTCGGTGACGGAAAGGACATTCACAGGAAGTGACTGTCAGTCATCCCTGATCTGTCTCTGTACTCTCTCGGCTACTTCCGGCCGCGGATCAACCTGTGGATTGCCTTGAGTAGAGCTTTGCGGCCGCAGAATGCGAGTGCGATCAGTATGAGGGCCAGGTATGCCGTGTGTCCTGACGCGACGATGCGAAATTCCAGCATGAGTACCTATCCAGGCGTGTTGAAGGAAGGACTCATGTCTGAGATCAAGATGAGCTCGCTGGGCTCTGCGCACCAGACACGGGTTGAAGATCCAATCGCGTGACAAGAAGTACGCGACGCCTCCACGGTAGCAGGCCCGGCGGTAGCAGTTGCAGCCTCGGGTCGACCTCTGGGGTGCATGGAAATCGGTTGGCCCCTTGTGTGCATCTGGCACTGACATCTAACATTTCAATCTATGGAAGCCCTGCACCCCGTCCCCCGCACCCTCCTCCGGGACCGCGCCTACGAAGCGATCCGCGACGCCATCGTGGCCGGAGAGATCGAACCCGGTGCGGTGGTGCGCGACGCCGAGCTGGCGGAGCGGCTCGGGCTTTCGCGGGCGCCGGTGCGGGAGGCGTTCTCGCGGCTCGTGGACGACGGGCTCCTGGAGAGCAAACCGCAGAGCTACACGCGGGTGACCCCGGTGGTGGCCGCCGACGTACGGGACGCCGCCGCCGTGGTCGGCGCCCTGCATGAGTTGGTCACCCGGGTCGCCGTACCCCGCTTGCGGGAAACGGACGTTGACGTGATGCGTGCGGCCAACGACAGGTTCGCCGCCGCCGTGCGGGCCGGGGACGTGGACGCCGCGCTGCGCGCCGACGACGAACTGCACGACGTCCTGGTCCACGTGAGCGGCAACCGCGCCGCCGCCACCACCGTCGCCCGCTACACCCCGCTGATCCGCCGGCTGGAGCGACGACGCTTCGGAGAGGGCGGCAACTGCCGTTCGGCAGGCCTGCACGAGCGGCTCATCGAGGCCTGCGCCGACGGTGACGTGGACGACGCGGTCCGCGTGACGGCGGAGATCTGGCGTGGCCTCGAAGGCCTCGCCGACCCCGACTGACCAGCGCTGGACCGATCACTGCCCCCGACCGACCCGGGAGAACCCCCATGTCCCTTTCCTCGTACGACCGTTACCCCCTCCTCTTCGGCCCCTCGCCCGTCCACCCGCTGGAGCGCCTCACCGCCCACCTCGGCGGCGCCGCCCTGTGGGCCAAGCGCGAGGACTGCAACTCCGGTGTGGCGTACGGCGGCAACAAGACCCGCAAGCTGGAGTACCTCGTCGCCGACGCCCTCGCGAAGGGCTGCGACACCCTCGTCTCCATCGGCGGCGTGCAGTCCAACCACACCCGCCAGGTCGCCGCCTGTGCCGCCCGCGCCGGGCTCAAGTGCGTGCTGATCCAGGAGAGTTGGGTGGAGTGGCCCGACTCCGTCTACGACAAGGTCGGCAACATCCTGATCAGCCGCCTCGCCGGAGCGGACGTACGCCTGGTGAAGGCCGGCTTCGGCATCGGCTTCAAGGAGAGCTGGGAGCAGGCGCTGCGGGAGGTCGAGGAGTCGGGCGGCAAGCCGTACGCCATCCCCGCCGGCGCCTCCGACCACCCGCTCGGCGGCCTCGGGTTCGCCAACTGGGCCCATGAAGTCGCCGAGCAGGAGCGGGAGTTGGGCGTCTTCTTCGACACCGTGGTGGTGTGCTCGGTGACCGGTTCCACCCAGGCCGGCATGGTCGCCGGGTTCAAGGCGATCGAGGAGGCGGGCGGCCGCGAGCGCCGCGTGCTCGGCATCGACGCCTCGGCCAAGCCCGCCGAGACCCGCGAGCAGGTGGCCCGTATCGCGCACGGCACCGGTCAACTGATCGGGGTAAAGCGGGAGTTGACAATCGACGACGTCGAACTCGACGACCGCTACCACGCCGGCATCTACGGCATCCCCGACGAGACCACCCTGGAGGCGATGCGCCTCGCCGCCCGCACCGAGGGCATGGTCACCGACCCGGTGTACGAGGGCAAGTCCATGGCCGGGATGATCGACCTGGTCGCACGCGGTGAGATCGCCGCCGACTCCACCGTGCTCTACGCCCACCTCGGCGGACAGCCCGCGCTGAACGCGTACAGCGCGCTGTTCTGACCGGGAGCGGGTCGCGACGGACGGGGTTCGGTCGAGCATGCGGACGCGTGCCCCGTACGCGTCCCGGGGCCCGCGAGATGTCCAACTCCCGCCGGGCGCGCGGCAGCCGGAACTCTACCGGGCGTCTTCCCGCGGTCCGCCCCGCCGATCCGGTGGGACTGCCTGGGTCAGCCGCGTACGTCCGGGCCGCTTCCCTCTGCTGTGACCCGGGCCGCGATCCGGGCGAAATTGGCGGCGGACCGGGGTGCGTCCTCGCGGTGGACGACAGCCACCTCGCAGTCGGCCATGCCCTCGATGGGGACGTAGCGGACGCCCTGTCGGCCGTAGAGGCGGGCGACGGACTCGGGGACCACGGAGAGGCCGCGGCCGATGGCCACGGACTGCAACTCGGCCTCGAAGGTGGCCGCTTCATGGGTGATGTTCGCCGGGGTGTCGCGGTAGGAGGCGAGGATCCAGTAGTCCCGCCAGACGTTGTCGCCGGGTGCCGCGACGATGGGCTCGGGCAGCACCTGCGCGACGGTCACCCGGGGCAGTTCCGCGAAGGGGTGCAGCGCGGACACACAGGCCACGCACCGCTCGCTGAGCAGGGTGGTGGTCACCGCGTCCGGCACCCCGTCCAACGGCGGCCGGACCAGGGCGACATCGGTTTCCCCGCTGTCCAGACCGCCGTTGGGGGAGGCGAAGTCGTACTCGGTGAGTTCGAGGGCCACATCGGGGTACTGGTCGGCGAACTCCCGCAGGATCGCGGGCACATGATCGACGGCGGCTCCGATCAGATAGCCGACGCGCAGTCGGCCCAGTTCACCGCTCGCCATCCGTGAGGACTGTTCCATCGCCGCGTCGAAGCGGTCGAGGACGGCCTGCGCCTCGACGAGGAAGCGCTCCCCGTCCTGCGTGAGGGCGGTGGAGCGCGTCGTCCGCGCGAACAGCCGGATGCCGAGCGCAGTCTCCAGCTGGCGGATGGTGTGGCTCAGCGAAGGTTGCGCGATGTGCAACTGCTCGGCGGCCCGCGTGAAGTTCACTGTCCGGGCGACGGCGACGAACGCCCGCAGGTGCCGGAGCTCCACATTCATAGACGCCATCTATGAAGTCTACGGAATTCGGTCTTTCACAGGAGCCCGATCCCGCTCCTAGCCTGCGGAGACACAGCTCACACCCGAGACGGAGTCGCCGTGACAGACACCCTCATCCATCAGGCACAGGCCCACGCCCGGGGCCGGGAAGTCCTGCTGCACGAGCCGGCGGGCGGCGATCCGGACAAGCTCACCCTCGTGAAGGCGCGCGGCTCCTTGGTGTGGGACGAGGCGGGCAAGGAGTACATCGACTGCACCGCGCAGGCCTGGTCGAACAACCTCGGCGCCAACGACCCGCGCGTCATCGAGGCGGCGATCGAGCAGACCCGGCGGATCACCCATGCCCGGCCGACGTTCCACACCCCGGCCCTGCTGGAACTCGCCGAACTGCTCGTGTCGATAGCCCCCGCCGGACTGGACCGCGTCGGCTTCACGCTGCACGGCTCGATGGCGGTGGAGATGGCGCTCAAGCTCGCCCTGCGCAACCGCCCGGACGCCCGGCACGTGGCCGTCCTGCACGACGCCTACCACGGCCGCTCGATCACCACCATGGCGGCGAGCTGGCCGCACCCGGGCAACGCCTTCGGGATACTTCAGCCGCAGTTCCTCCGGCTCCCGCGCCCCGACCTCTACCGCCCGCGCCCCGGCCTGACCGCGGACCAGGACACCGAACTGACGCTCCGGATCGTCCGCGACATCCTCACCAAGGGCACCGAAGGCCCCGTCGCCGCGCTGATCTACGAGCCCATCCAGGGCAACGGCGGCCACAACGGCTTCTCCGAGCGCTGGCACCGCGGCATCCGCGAGATCTGCGACGAACTCGGCATCATGCTGATCATCGACGAGGTGCAGACCGGCCTCGGCCGCACCGGCCGCATGTGGGCCAGCGACTACTACGGCATCGAGCCCGACGTCCTCGTCTTCGGCAAGGGCGTCGGCGGCGGCTTCCCCCTCGCCGGAGTACTGGCCAAGAACCGCTTCGCCGCCTTCCTCCCCGGCGACGACCAGCTCACCTTCGGCCAGTTCCCCATCTCCGTCGCCGCCGGCCTCGCCGCCGTCCGGGCGATCATCGACGACGGCCTGTGCGACCGCGCCGCCGCGCACGGCGAGTACGCCACCGAACGGCTGCGCGAGATGCAGACCCGCCATCCGCTCATCGGCGACGTACGCTCACCAGGACTGATGGTGTCCATCGAGCTGGTCCGCGACCGGGTCACCAAAGAACCGGCCACCACCGAGGCGCACGCCGTGTTCGAGCTGGCCCAGGAGCGCGGCGTCATCTTCGGCGAGAGCCGTTACGCCGGACTCGGCAACCTGATCAAGGTCAAGCCGCCGCTCGACATCAGCCGGGACCACCTGGCCACCGCACTCGACGTCCTGGACGAGGTGCTGACCGAGGTCGAGAAGACCGCCGGAACCACCACAGGAGAGCTGTCATGACCGCTGCCGAAGACCTGCCGGCGAGAACCACCGACGCCGACGACCTCGCGGCCCTGGGCTACGGCCAGCAGCTGAACCGGTCGATGAGCTCCTTCACCGCGTTCGCGCTCGCGTTCTCGATGGTCTCGATCAACACCGGCATCGTCACCCTGTTCATGGACCCGTTCTCGCGGGTCGGCGGCGCCGCGGTGCTGCTGTGGCTGCTCGTCCTGCCCATGGTGCTCACCCTGGTCGCGGTCTACGCCCACCTGTCCGGGCGGATGCCGATCACCGGCTACGCCTACCAGTGGTCCAGCCGTCTGGTGGGGCCGCACTTCGGCTGGTTCACCGGCTGGATCGCGCTGGTCTCCTTCCTCGCGGGCACCGCCGGGACCGCCGCCGCGGTCGGCACGGTCTTCGCCCCGGAGATCTGGGAGCACCCGACCACCCACCAGATCCAGGCGCTGTCGATCGGCTGCACACTCGTCGCCGCGGTGCTCAACATCATCGGGGTCAAGGTCGCGACCCGGATCAACAACATCGGTGCGTCGATCGAGTTGATCGGCACGTTCGTCCTGGTGCTGGTCCTGGCCGCGGGTGTCCTGGTGTTCTTCAAACACACCCAGGGACTGTCGATCCTCACCGACACCAAGCCGCTGACCGGGAAGCCGGTCACGCTGACGAGCGTCGCGCTGGCCGGTCTGCTGCCGGTCTACGTGCTGCTCGGGTGGGAGGGCGCGGCGGACCTCGCCGAGGAGACGGTCGACCCGCGCAGGGCGGCGCCACGCGCCATGTTCCGCTCGGTCGTCGTCTCCGGGATCATCGGCTTCGTGGTCTTCGCCCTGCTGGCGATGGCCCTGCCGAGCAGTCCGGCGGCCTTCCTGACCGGCTCGGAGAACCCGGTGCTGAAGCTCGTCTCGCAGCAGATCGGGCCGTTCGCCCGAGCACTGATGATCGTGGTGGCCTTCGCCTCGATCTTCGCCTGCCTCATCGCCAACATGGCGGTCGCCACCCGGATGATCTTCGCGCTCTCCCGCGACAACATGCTGCCCGCGTCGAAGGGCCTGCAGAGCGTCGGGCGGCGCAGCAAGGCACCCGTCCCGGCCATCGTCGCCGTCACCGTCGTGGCCGTCGTCCTCAACCTGCTCAACTCCGGTCTGGTGGGCAAGATCTACGCGATGGTCGGGCTCACCTACTACCTGACCTACGCGCTGACGATGACCGCCACGGCGGTCGCCGAACGACGCGGCACCATTCCCGCGGCCACTCAAGGGGTCTTCGACCTCGGCCGCTGGCTGAACCCCGTCGTCGGGTTCGCGCTCCTGTGGTGCGGCATCGTCATCGCCGTGCTCACCATCCCCGCGGAGAACAACCAGAACGCCGTGACGGTGTCGGTCGTCCTGGCCGTCGGCTTCCTGTGGTGGGCACTCGTCCTGCGACGCCGTCTGAACGCCGGTACCGCCGGGCCCCCGGGCGCATCCCGGACGATCGAGGGCGCGAGCACACGACCGGCCGAGCAGAACGCCGGTCCACCGCCGGCGCACTGAACGGACCCATGTGCTCCGGATGCGCGGACGACGACGTCCCCGCGCGTCCGGAGCGCCGATCCGTCCGACGAACCCGTCAGGAAGACCCGCTCCGGGCAGCCCCTTCGGCCTTCCTGCCGGTGATCACGAACGCCGACACCAGCAGTGCGGTCAGGGCGATCAGCGCTCCGACGCCGAACGCGCGGGCCGAGCCGTGGACGAGGACGGCGGACGGCGATCCGGTCGCGTGCCGGGTCGCCGTGCCGTACACCGTGACCAGGATGGACAGGCCGAGGGTGCCGCCCAGCCACTGCAGGGTCTGGAGCAGACCCGATGCCGAGCCTGCCTCGCGGGGTTCGATGCCCGCGAGGATCGTCGCGTTGAGGGGCATGAAGCTGAGGCCGACACCCACGCCCATCAGGACGAGCGGGCCGAACAGCCCGGTCAAGTAGTCGTCGCCGGGGCGGAGTTGCGAGAGCCAGCCCGCCGATGTGACGAGCAGGGCCATGCCGGTGAGCAGGACCGGCTTCGCGCCGAGCCGGGCGAGCAGGCGCGGCACGAAACGCACGACCGTGAACATCGCCAGCGTCATCGGCAGGAAGGCGAAGCCCGCGCGCAACGGGCTGTAGTCCAGGACCCGTTGGCAGATCAGGGTGAGGAAGTAGAACGCGCCGAACATGCCCGCAGGCAGCAGCAGGACGCCCACGTAACCGCCCGCGCGGTTGCGGCTCGCGAACAGGTGCAGCGGCATGATGGGCTGGTCCGCGCGGGACTCGACCAGGGTGAAGCCCGCGAGCAGGGCCGCCGCCGCGCTGAACCCCAACTGCGCCTGGAGGTCGCCCCAGCCGTCCGAGGAGACCCGGATGAACGCGTACACCAGCGAGGTCATCCCGGCGGTGCCGGTGAGCGCGCCCGCCGCGTCGAACCGGCCCGCGTGGCGCGGGGTTTCGGCGACGAAGCGGGGAAGCGCGAGGGCGACCGCGATGCCGATCGGCACGTTGATCAGCAGGGCCCAGCGCCAGGACGCCCAGGAGGTGAGCATGCCGCCGATGACCAGGCCTATCGAGGCGCCGATGCCGGCCATGGAGGTGTAGATGCCGAGCGCGTGGTGCCGGCGCGGGCCCTCCGGGAAGTTGGTGGTGATCAGGGCCAGGGTGTTGGGCGCGATGAGCGCCGCGCCCAGGCCCTGAAGCGCGCGGGCCGCGAGCAGCCAGGCGCTGTCGGTGGCCAGTCCGCCGAGCAGGGAGGACGAGGCGAAGAGCAGGACACCGATCGTGAGCGTACGGCGGCGGCCGACGATGTCGCCGACCCGGCCGCCGAGCAGGAGCAGCCCGCCGAAGGCGAGCGTGTAGGCGTTGAGGACCCAGGACAGGCCGGTGGGGCTGAAGTCGAGGTCCTTCTGGATGTCGGGCAGCGCGACGTTGACGACGGTGGAGTCGACGCCGACCATCAGATAGGCGGTGACGACGGTGAAGAGGACGGCGCCGAGCCTGGCGGGTCGGCGTGGTGCCGAGAGAGGATCGGCTGTGGTGGACGGTGCGGACGGGGTGGACATGGAGTTCTCCCGGTCTGGCGTCCCCGTGTGAAAGGCGTGCGGGCAGCACGGACTGCCCGCCGAAATAAGCGGGGACTGTCTCCGTTTAGTACTCGGTAAGATACGGAGAGAGTCCCCGGTTCGCAAGGAGTATCTGGATGGCGCAGGTCAGACCCATGCGCGCGGACGCCCGGCGCAACTATGAGCGACTGCTGAAGGTGGCGGCGGAGGCGTTCGCCGAGCATGGGGAGAACGCGTCCCTCGATGACATCGCCAAGCGCGCGGGCGTCGGGTCGGGCACCCTGTACCGGCACTTCCCGACCCGGCAGGCGCTGCTGGAGGCGGCCTACGTCGAACGGATCGAGGCGCTCGGGACTCGCGCCGACGAGCTCGCGAAGGAACTCCCGCCGGGCGAGGCGCTGGCCGAGTGGCTGTACGAGGTCTGCGTCGGGACGATCCAAGTGCGCGGAATGAAGGCCCTGTTGGGCTCGGCCGTCATGGACGGCAGCCAGGCCGCGCTCACGGCCTGCGCCACCTCCATGAAGGGCGCGGCACAGCGGCTGGTCGAGGCGGCGCAGCGGGAGGGGACCCTGCGTCAGGACATCGAACCGATCGAGGTCCTGCGGCTGGCCCACGGGGTGTCCACGGCCTCGGAGCTGGCGAACGGCCAAGGGAAGCACATCCGCCGCTACCTGTCGCTGCTGACGGACGGGCTACGGCCTTCGTCGGCGGGCTGAACGAACGCCGGGCGCCCCTCGCTCAGGGGCGCCCGCAGCGGTCGTAGGACTGTGTCCCTGGTGGTTACAGCGCTTGGGCCGCCGGCTTCACCATGCCGCGCACCGTGCGGGACTTCACGAAGTCGCCCATCGCGGTCATGTCCCACTCGCCGGAGAACTGCTTGACCAGCTTGGCCATCATCACGCCGGTCTGGGCCTCGGCGTTGGTGAGGTCGAAGCGGACCAGTTCCTCGCCGGTCGCGGCGTCCAGGAGGCGGCAGTAGGCCTTGGCGACCTCGGTGAACTTCTGGCCGGAGAAGGAGTTGACCGTGAAGACCAGGCCGGTGACCTCCTGGGGGATGCGGCCGAGGTCGACGACGATCACCTCGTCGTCACCGCCGCCCTCGCCCGTGAGGTTGTCGCCGGAGTGCTTGATCGCGCCGTTCAGGATCGACAGCTTGCCGAAGTAGCAGCTGTCGATGTGGTTGCGCTGCGGGCCGTAGGCGATGACCGAGGCGTCGAGGTCGATGTCCTTGCCGCGGTACGCGGGCTCCCAGCCGAGGCCCATCTTGACCTGGGAGAGCAGCGCGCGGCCGCCCTTGACCAGGGAGACGGTCTGGTTCTTCTGGAGGCTGACGCGGCCCTTGTCGAGGTTGATCTTTCCGGCGCCGAGCGGGGGTGCGGCGGGCGGGGCCGGAGGAGCGGCGGGCGCCGGAGGTGCCACCGGGGTCTGCACCGTGGGCGCGGGCGGGGCCACCGGAGCCGGGGCCGCGGCCGGCTCCTCCACCGAGACGCCGAAGTCCGTCGCGATGCCCGCCAGGCCGTTCGCGTACCCCTGGCCGACCGCGCGGGCCTTCCAGACGCCGTTGCGGAGGTAGATCTCGACGACCACCAGCGCTGTCTCGGTGCCCAGTTGAGGAGGCGTGAAGGTGGCCAGCACCGAGCCGTCCTCCGCGTTGCGGATCGTCGCCGTCGGCTCGATGCCCTGGAAGGTCTGCCCCGCGGCGTCGGGGCTCGCCGTGACGACGATCTTCTCGATACCGGGCGGCACCGCGGCCGTGTCGACGGTGATCGCGTCCGGGGACGTACCGCCGCCGGAGCGGTACGTCACACCCGGGCCGTTCGGCTGGTTGTAGAAGATGAAGTCGTCGTCCGAGCGCACCTTGCCGTCGCCGGTGAGCAGCAGGCTCGACACGTCGAGCCGCACGGGGGCGGCGACATCCACGGCCACCCGGGAGACCGGAAGAGGGATGTTCGAGCCTGGGGTCATAGCTGTCATGCCTCGTGAACGACCGAGACCATTTTGCCGTTCCCTTACCAAGTGACCAATTGGCCAAGCTTTGGAAGTACCGGCCCGAATCCCGTCGTTTCCCTAGGGAATCACTACGATCTTCCGCCCCACCCCCGCCGCGAACTGCGCCAGCGCCTCCGGATACCGCTCCAGCTCGATCCGGTCGCTGATGAAGATCTCCGGGTCGAGGACCCCGTTCGCGAACAGCTCCGCCGCCCGCTCGAAGCTGTGCAGCACCGCCATGGAGCCGGTGATGGTGATCTCCTGGTTGTAGATGCGGTACGGGTCGATCGACACCCGGGTCGCGTAGTCGGCCACCCCGAACTGGAGGAACGTGCCCGCCTTCGCCACCCGTTCCAGGCCGTCCTGGATCGCCGCCGCGTTGCCGGTCGCGTCGATCACGAGGTCCCAGCCCTGCGGCCGGTCCAGCTCGTCCGCGTTCGCCGCCGACCCGGAGACACCGAGCGTGCGGGCCGTCTCCAGGCGGGCCGGGTTCAGGTCCACGATGTCCACGCTCGCCGCGCCGGTGCGCTTGGCCAGCTCCAGCATCATCAGGCCCATGGTCCCGGAGCCGTAGATCAGGACATGCGCGCCGAGGCGGGACTTCAGGACGTCGTAGCCGCGCACCGCGCACGACAGCGGTTCGACGAGTGCCGCGTCCTGGGTGCGGACGTGCTCGGGCAGCTTCACGCAGTTCGCCACCGGGGCGAGTGCGTACTGGGCGGCGCCGCCGGCCGTGGTGACGCCGATCGCGGCCCAGCGTTCGCAGAGGTTGTTGTGGCCGTTGCGGCACTGCCGGCACTCGTAGCAGTACAGCGACGGGTCTACGGCTACTTGGTCGCCGACCGAGACCTCGGTGACCTGGGTGCCGACCGCGACGATCTCGCCGGCGAACTCGTGGCCCGGCACGATCGGCAGCTTGGGCGCGAACTCGCCCTGCAGGATGTGCAGATCGGTGCCGCAGAGGCCGCAGGCGGCGACCTCGACGACGACCTCGCGGGGGCCCGGCGTCGGGTCCGGGACCTCGGTGACGACGGCGCGGCCCACGGACTCGATGACGGCGGCCTTCATTTGACGGCTCCCAAGGAGAGGCCCTGGACCAGCTTGTCCTGGGCGGCGAACCCCGCGGCGAGCACCGGCAGGGAGACGACGAGCGACGCGGCGCACACCTTCGCCAGGAACAGGCCCTGGCTGGTGATGAACCCGGTCAGGAACACGGGGGCGGTCTCGGCGACCACACCCGTGAGGACCCGGGCGAACAGCAGCTCGTTCCAGCTGAAGATGAAGCAGATCAGGGAGGTCGCCGCGATACCGGGGAGGGCGATCGGGGCCACCACGCGCGCGAGGATGGTCGGCAGCCGCGCGCCGTCGATCTGTGCCGCCTCGATGACGGCGACCGGGACCTCGGCGAGGAAGGACTGCATCATCCACACCGCGATCGGCAGGTTCATCGACGTGTAGAGGATGACCAGGAGCCAGATGTTGTCCAGCATCCCGGCGTTCTTCGCGAACAGGTAGATGGGCAGCAGGCCGGCCACCACCGGGAGCATCTTCGTGGACAGGAAGAAGAACAGGACGTCGGTCCACTTCTTCACCGGGCGGATCGACAGCGCGTAGGCCGCCGGGAACGCCAGCAGCAGCACGAAGACCGTCGAGGCCACCGACGCGACCAGCGAGTTGATCAGCGCCGGCCAGGGGCTCGCGCCGCCTCCGGTGCCGAAGAAGTCCCGGTAGCCGTCCAGGGTGAGGGCGGCCCCGAAGGACGGCGGGTTGGTCGCCGCGTCGGTCTCCGAGTGGAAGGACGTCAGCGCCATCCAGGCGATGGGCAGGAAGAACACGATGCCGAGAACCCAGGCCACCAGGCCGAGGCCCGCTCCTTTGCGGCGGTCACGCACGCGTACGGCGATGCTGCTCATGCGTGGGACGCCTCCTCTCGGAACAGGGACGACACGACGCGCAGGGCGAAGGTCGCGATGATGATCGAGCCGATGACGACCAGGACGCCGGCCGCCGAGGCGAGGCCGTTCTCGTGGGCCTGGTAGAAGCTCTGGTAGACGGTGTAGGGCAGGTTGGCGGTGCCCAGCCCGCCGGACGTGATCGTGAAGACCGCGTCGAAGTTCTGGACGATGTAGATCGAGCCCAGCAGACCGCCGAGTTCGAGATAGCGGCGCAGGTGCGGGAGCGTCAGATAGCGGAAGACCTGCCAGTCGTTCGCGCCGTCCACCTTCGCGGCCTCGATCTGCTGCTGGTCGCGGCTCTGTAGTCCGGCCAGCAGGATCAGCATCATGAACGGCGTCCACTGCCACACCAGGGAGGCCTCCACCGCGAGCAGCGGGTTGTTGGAGATCCAGTCCGGCTGTGGGCCGCCCACATAGTGCAACAGACCGTTGAGCAGGCCGTATTCAGGGTTGTAGAGCACATGCTTCCAGAGCAGGGCCGCGGCCACCGGCACCACCAGGAACGGGGCGATCAGCAGGGTGCGGACGAAGCCCCGGCCGCGGAACTTCCGGTCCAGGAGCAGGGCCAGGAGCAGGCCCAGGACCAGGCTGGCCAGTACCACCGCCACGGTGAGCAGGACGGTCGTCCACACCGAGTGGCGCAGGTCGGCGTCGCTGAGGACCTGCTGGTAGTTGTCGAAGCCGGTGAAGTGGCGGGCCTTCGGATAGAGGGCGTTCCAGTCGAAGAACGAGATCACCAGCGTGGCCACGAACGGGAGTTGGGTCACGACGATCATGAAGATCAGGGCGGGGAGCAGGGGGGCGCGGGTGGCCCAGGCGCGCAGCCGGTCCGAGGGCTGCCGCGCGGTACGGGTCGGGCTGGTGGCCAGCGGGGCCGTTGTCGTGGCGGTCATCGTCCCTCGTACTCCTTGGAGATCTTCTCGGCGAGTTTCTGGGACTTCTTCAGGGCCGAGTCGACGGACTGCCGTCCGGCGATGGCCGAACTGATCTCCTGGGAGACCTTCGTACCGAGGTCGGTGAACTCGGGGATGTCGACGAACTGGATGCCGGGCGCGGGCCGCGGCTGCACGCCGGGGTCGTTGGGCTTGGCGCCCTCGATGGCCGCCTTCGTCATCTCCTGGAAGGCGGCGGCCTCCTTGACGTAGTCCGGGTTCGTGTACGTCGAGGCGCGCTTGCCGGCCGGCACGTTGGACCAGCCGTCCGTGTCGCCGACCAACTGCTCGTACTGCTTGCTGGACGCCCAGGACACGAACTTCCAGGCCTTGTCGGAGTTGTGGGACGCCTTCTGGATGCCCCAGGCCCACGTGTAGAGCCAGCCGGAGGAATCGGTCTTCTCGACCGGGGCGGGGACGTAGCCGATCTTGCCCTTGACCGGGGAGCCCTTCGCCTCCAGCGAGCCCGCCGCCGAGGTGGCGTCGTACCACATGGCGACCTTGCTCTGGGTGATGTTGTTGAGGCACTCGGCGAAGCCGGACTGGGCCGCGCCGGACTCACCGTGCTTGCGGACGAGGTCGACATAGAACTTCGTCGCCTGCTCGAACGCGGGGGAGTCGAGCTGCGCCTTCCAGTCCTTGGTGAACCAGGTGCCGCCGAAGGTGTTCACGACGGTGGTCAGGGGCGCCATCAACTCGCCCCAGCCGGGCAGCCCGCGCAGGCAGATGCCCTTCATGCCCGACTTCGCCCCGTCGACCTTGGCGGCCAGGTCGGCCACCTGGGTCCAGGTCGGATGCGCGGGCATCGTGAGGTTCTTCTCGGCGAATATGTCCTTGCGGTACATCAGGAAGGACGACTCGCCGTAGAACGGCTGCCCGTAGAGCTTGCCGTCGTCGGCGGTCAGGGACTCCCGCATCGGCTTGAGGATGTCCTGCTCGTCGTAGGCCGGGTCCTTCGCGACGTACGAGTCCATCTCGTGCAGCCAGCCGTTGCGGGCGTAGATCGGGATCTCGTAGTTGGAGAGGGTCGCCACGTCGTACTGGCCGGCCTGGTTGGCGAAGTCCTGGCTGATCTTGTCGCGGACGTCGTTCTCGGGCAGCACCGTGAAGTTGACCTTGATGCCGGTCTCCTTCGTGAAGTGCGGGGCCAGTTTCTGGAGTTCGACCATCTGGGGGTTGTTGACCATCAGGACGTTGATCTGGTTGCCGCCTGATCCGGCGCCGCCCGCTCCGACCCAGCAGCCGGAGAGCAGCGGGGCGAGCAGCGTCCCTACGGCGGCCAGGGCGAGCGTGGCTCGCGGCGGCCGTCGTCGGCTCTGGGTTCGCATGGATCGCTCCTGCACGTGTGGGAAGAAAAATGGGGAGAAAAAGGGTGCGCACGGGAAGGGCACACCCCTGGTGGGTGAGTTGGGATTTCAAACGGCGTGCCGGGCACTCGGGGTGCTCTAGACGCGGATGACCTGTGGCCCCAGCAGTGAGTAGCGGTGGGCTTCGGCCGACGGGAGCAGCGTGCTCGTGACGATCGTCTCCAGGGCGCCTATCTCGGCGAACCGGCAGAAGCTGACCGCCCCGAACTTGGTGTGCACGCCCGCGAACACGGTGCGCCGGGAGGCGCGGATGGCCTGTGTCTTGACCTCGCTCACGGCGGGGTCGGGGGTGGTCAGGCCGTGTTCGCGGGAGATGCCGTTGGCGCCGATGAAGGCGAGGTCGAGGACGAAGCCGGCGAGCATCTTCGTCGTCCAGTGGTCCACGGTCGCCAGCGTGCCGTGCCGGACCCGGCCGCCGAGCAGCAGCACCGAGGTGTTCTCGGACTCGGCGAGCACGCCCGCGACCGGCAGGGACGCGGTGACCACGGTCAGCGGCCGGTCCCTGGGCAGTGCCTCGGCGATGAGCTGCGGGGTGAAGCCCTCGTCGACGAAGACCGTCTCGGCGTCCCCGAGCAGCTCGGCCGCGGCGACCGCGATCCGGCGCTTCTCCGGGACATGGCTGGTGGCGCGGAAGGCGAGCGTCGTCTCGAAACCGGCGCTCTCCACGGGGTAGGCACCGCCATGGGTCCTGCGGACCAGCCCGTGGTCCTCCAGGGCGCGCAGATCGCGCCGTACGGTCTCCTTGGCCACGCCCAGCTCGGCGGCGAGCGCGGTGACGTCGACCGAGCCGGTGCGCCGCGCGGCCCGCACGATCTCCCGCTGACGTTCTTCCGCCGAACTCGTGCCCATGGCCGACACCGCCTTCCCCGCTCACCTGGAGTACTGCCCGTTCGGGCCCGGTGGGACCCTTGGGGGAAGTTCTACAGCTGGCGCGCGGCACTGACCAGGCCTGTTGCACGCCCGATGCTGCCCGTGTGTGACCGTTTACCGCGCGCTGTGCCCGTCGCGGACCTGCACGGCTGTCCGCCCGGGCGTGAGATCGGGCAGCATCCGTGCCCGAACATGCCGACGGGCGGGCCCGTTCGGTGCCCGCCCGCCGCCGCGGAGTTCCTTTTCCGGTCAGTACGGCCGATGTGGATACGGCTTTCCTGTCAGTACGGCCAGATCGGCGGATCGTTCACGAAGTGGCCGCCGAGACAGGCGTGCGCCTCGACGCCCGGCTCCAGCTCGCCCTGCTCGGCGATGATCTTCTCGGCGTACGGCTCCGAGTCGTCCCGCGGCTCGTAACCGAGCGCCCGCGCGGTCGAAAGGTCCCACCACAGACGGGTGTTGGCGGAGGAGCCGTAGACGACGGTGTGCCGCACGTCCTCGGCGGTCAGGGCAGCGTGGAAGAGGCGGGCGCCGTCGGCGGGGCTCATCCAGATCGACAGCATGCGCACGCTGCTCGGCTCCGGGAAGCAGGAGCCGATGCGGACGGAGACGGTCTCCAGGGCGTGCTTGTCCCAGTAGAGCTGCGCGAGGTCCTCGCCGAAGGACTTGGAGAGGCCGTAGAAGGTGTCGGGGCGGTGCGGGGTGTCGATGGGGATGAGGGGGTCGTCCCCTTGCGGCCTCGGCGTGTAGCCCACCGCGTGGTTGGAGGAGGCGAAGACGATGCGGGGGACGCCCTCCTCGCGGGCGGCCTCGTAGAGGTTGTACGTGCCCTCGATGTTCGACTTGAGGATCTTGTCGAAGGTGGATTCCAGGGAGATGCCCGCGAGATGGATGACCGCGTCGACGCCCCGCACGGCCTCGCGGAGCGCCGCCCGGTCGGAGAGGTCCGCGGTGATCGCGTCCGGCTCGCCCTCGATCGGCCGTACGTCCAGCAGCCGCAGGTCGTAGCCGTAGGAGGGAAGCAGGTCCCGCATCAGGGTGCCGAGCCCGCCTGCGGCGCCGGTGAGCAGAACGGTGCGGGGTGCGGGCATCCTCGGTCTCCTTGGAGTCGATCGGATCGGTTCAGACCTGCGGCCTCATCCGTGAATGATATTCACATGCATGGACAAGCTAGGGATCGGTCAGCGTGCCCGTCAAGTGTGGCGCGGACCTGGGAAATCCGCTCCCCTGTTGCTCATTCGCCCGCTTGACCCACCCTGAGGCGGCTCCTTAGGGTGAGGTTGTTCAGAGATGTAGACATGGATCAGAAGAACGTACGCGCTTGTTCAAGGGAGAGCCCGTGACGCCAGCCCCTCTCGCCGACCGGCTCAGTATCCCCAGCGGGCCGCTGTTCTTCCCCGTCACTCCGTACGGCCCCGACGGCTCCGTCGATCTCGACGTCTACCGCACGCATGTCCGCCGGGGCGTCGAGGCCGGTGCCGCCGCCGTGTTCGCGTGCTGCGGCACCGGGGAGTTCCACGCGCTGCTGCCCGAGGAGTTCGAGGCGTGCGTGCGGGCCGCCGTGGAGGCGGCGGAGGGCCGGGTGCCAGTGGTCGCGGGAGCGGGCTACGGCACCGCGCTCGCCGTACGGTACGCACGGCTCGCGGAGGCGGCCGGGGCGGACGGGCTGCTAGCGATGCCGCCGTATCTGGTGGTCGCCGGGCAGGAGGGACTGCTGCGGCACTACCGGGAGGTGGCCGGGGCGACCGCGCTGCCCGTCATCGTCTACCAGCGCGACAACGCCGTGTTCACCCCGTCGACGGTGGTCGAACTCGCCCGCACCGACGGCATCATCGGCTTCAAGGACGGCCTCGGCGACCTCGACCTGATGCAGCGGATCGTGAGCACCGTACGCACCGAAGTCCCCGGCGACTTCCTGTACTTCAATGGACTGCCGACCGCCGAACAGACCCAACTCGCCTACCGGGGCATCGGCATCACCCTCTACTCCTCCGCCGTGTTCTGCTTCGTCCCCGAGATCGCGCTCGCCTTCCACCGGGCGCTCGCGACCGGCGACGACACCACGGCCAACCGCCTCCTGGACGGCTTCTACCGGCCGTTCGTCGAACTCCGCGCCCAGGGCCGGGGTTACGCCGTCTCGCTCGTCAAGGCGGGAGTGCGGATGCGGGGGCTGGACGTCGGCGAGGTCCGCCCGCCGCTGACCGAACCGACCGAGGACCATGTCAAGCAGCTCGCCCAACTCATCGAGCGCGGCTACACGTTGATCGAGTCGGAGATCGGGTCGCAGATCGAGTCGCGGATGGGGGAGGACGCGTGAAGGCATCGGCATTCGTCTACCCCTGGGACGTCAACGGCGACCCGGAGGCAGGCACCAGGATCGCCGAACTCGGCGTCCAACAGGCGACCCTCGCCTCGGCCTACCACTCCACGCGCGCGTTGACCCCCCGTCACCCGCGCCACCGCATCGTCACCGCCGAGCACGCGGCTGTGCTGTATCCGCCGGACGCCCGTTGGGAGGGACGGGAGTTGAGGCCGTACCCGGCCGGCGACTGGGCGCCCGGTGATGCCTACGGGGAGGCCGCCGCAGCCCTCGCGGACGCGGGCCTCGAGGTGCACACCTGGGTCGTGCTCGCCCACAACTCCCGTCTGGGAGCGGAACATCCGGACACCTCGGTGGTCAACGCCTACGGCGACCGCTACCCCTGGGCACCCTGCGTCGCCCAGCCCGCCACGCGCGGGTACCTCGTCGACCTCGCCGCCGAGGCAGCCGTACGCCCCGGCGCGCAGGGCACCGAACTGGAGTCCCTCGGCTGGTACGGCCTCACCCACCTGCACGCCCACGACAAGACCGCCGGCATCGGCCTCGGAGACGCCGGCCAGTACCTGATGGCCCTCTGCTTCTGCCCCACCTGCCGACAGGGCTACGGCGAACAGGGCGTCGACGCCGAGGAGTTGGCGTCCGCCGTACGCACCGCGCTGGAACCCGTGTGGCGGGGGGCGCCCTCCGACGGCGGCTGGGCGGGGGTCGGGAAACTCCTCGGCGAGGCGAACGCGACGGCCACCCGCGCGTGGCGCGACGACCGGGCCCGCACGCTCCAGGAGACGGCGGTCGCAGCGGTCCGGGCCGCCGCGCCCGAGGGCTTCCAGGTACTGCTGCACGCGGACCCGGAGTCGTACCACTGCGGCGCCAACGCGGGCGTCGACCCCGCGCACATCCTCACGGTGGCCGACGGCGTGGTCGTCCCCTGCACGGGCGGCGCGGGCCTGCTGACCCCGTTCGCCGAACAGGGCCGGGACGGGGCGGTGTTGGCGGCCAACTTCACGGTGGTGTCCGGGATGGGGGGACGGCCGGGGGCGCTTGCGGCGGACGCGGAACGGGCCCGGAGCCTCGGGGCGACCGAACTGCGGCTGTATCACGCGGGGTTGGCGTCGGAGGGGGACTTGACGGAGGTGCGATCGGCGCTGGCCGGGCGCTGAGCCGGGGGCGTGCCCGCCCCAAGCAGCCCCAGTGACGCGCCCGTTGTGAGCAGCGCCAGGCCGATCAGGATCAACAGCAGCCGGTAGTCGACCAGTTCGACCAGCGCCGCCCCCGCCGCCAGCCCGATCACGTTCGGTGTGAAGATCAGGGTGTTGGCGGTGGCGGTCGCGCGGCCGAGCAGCGGACCCGGCAACTCGCCCTGCACGGCGGTGAACGCGGCGATCAGCACGCACGGCAGCCCCAGCCCGATCGCCGCGCTGCACGCCAGGACCACCGGGTCGGACGGCACCGCCCGTGCGGCCACCGCGACGGCCATGAGGGCGATCCCAGCCGCCCCGAACCGACGCGCGCCGAGCCGGCGCAGCGCGGGCCCGGAGACCAGTCCGACCGCCACGGAGCCGGCGCCCTGGGCCATGTACAGCACGCCGGTGTATGCCGGGGCGTGCCCCAGGGCGTCGACGACGGCGTAGATCGTGCTGCTGCTCAAGGACGCGAGGAACATCGTGGTCCCGCCCGCCAGGACCAGCGGGCGCAGCAGGGGGTGCCGCCACAACTCGCGTACGCCTTCGGCGGTTTGCGTCCGCCAGGTACCGGCGGGGCGTTCGGGCCGCTCCTCGTGCGCACGGACGAACAGCCACAGGCCGGCCGCCAGCACGAACGTGACCGCGTCCAGGGCGGCCACCGTGGGCCCGCCGAACGCCGCGTACAGGCCCGCGCCCGTCAGCGGTGCCACGAGCTTCATGCCCTCCACGGCCGTCATCCGCAGCCCGTTGAAGTCACCGAGGAGGTCCCGGTCGACGACGGTGGCGAGGAGGGCCGACTCGGCGGGGTCCTGGACGACGATGGTGGTGCCGTAGACGAACAGGACGGTGAACAGGAGCCACAGGCCGGCGCGGGAGTCGACGCGGAAGAGGGTGAGGAGGAGGGCGGCCAGGCCGAGGTTCGTCCGGACCAGCAGCGGCTTGCGGCGGACACGGTCGGCGATCGTGCCGAGGGCCGGGCCGAACAGGGTCGGCGCCCAGACGGCGAACACGCACAGCGCGGCGAGACCGTTCGAGCCGGTGAGGTCCTTCACCCACACGCCGGCCGCGAGCCCCAGCGCGGACGTGCCGAAGGCGGACACCACCAGGCCCGTGAAATACAGCCCCGCGTTGCGGTCCCGCAGGATGCGGGTCACCGTCCAGTTTGTCGTCATGCCTGGTCATCGTGGGTCTAAGGCGGGGGAGGCGGCATCGGGCAGGTGCCGTAGAAAGGTGGGGCGGTGGGGGCGTGACACGGGCGCGCGATGAGTTTCGGGGCCGCGGTCGGTCTACCTCATGAGTGGAGACCGATCCCCGGAATCGAAGCGAAGTCCGATCCCCGGAAGGGAAGCGCATGACCGACAGCATCTTCGACCTCGGCCCGCAGGCCCGTGTCGTCGCCCGCCTCGTGGAAGGCGTCACCGACGAGCAGCTCAGGGACGTGACTCCGTGCCCCGGCACCGCCGTGCGCAACATGCTGGGACACCTGCTCGGCCTGTCCGTCGCCTTCCGCGACGCCGCGCGCAAGGACCTGGGCGTCATGACGGACACCGCACCGGACACCGCCGCCTCCGACATCGGCCCCGGCTGGCGCGAGGACTTCCCCAAGGTCCTCGACGGACTCGCCGAGGCCTGGCGCGACCCGGCCGCCTGGAACGGCATGACCCGCGCGGGCGGCATCGACCTCCCCGGTGCGGTCGCCGCCGCCGTCGTGGCCGACGAACTGGTCATCCACGGCTGGGACTTGGCCGCCGCCACCGGCCAGCCCTACGAGCCCGACCCGGCCGCACTCCAGGCGTCGCACACCTTCCTGCTGGCGGCGGCCGAGGACCCGACCGGGGGCGGGGGGATCTTCGGCCCGGTGGTGCCGGTACCGGCTGACGCGCCGCTGCTGGACCGGGCGGTGGGGTTGAGCGGGCGGGATCCGGGGTGGAAGCCGTAGGCCTCACCCTTCGACGGGGAACCACCGTCCGTGCGCGGTGCGGCGGCGACCGCATCCCGCGGAACTCGTCGACTCAGACGGGAAGTTCGGTGATGCCGAGGGCGAAGTCCAAGTTCCCCACCCCGTGGTTGGCGAGGCCCACCGTGACCAGGCCCGCTCCTTCCAGCCAGTGCGCCATTTTCAGGCCGCCGACGTCCAGCGGGCGCAGTCCGAGGCTCTCGATGAACGCCGACACACTTGCCTTGGCCTGCGCATCGTCGCCGGCGAGGAAGACGTCGGGCCGACCCTTCTCCAGGACGTGACGGAAGACGGTGTTGAACGCCTTCACCACGTTGGCGCTTGCCGGCGCCGCCTTGGCGACTTCCTGCGCGATGGAGGTCTCCTCGCGGTGGGCCAGCCCGTCGAACGTGGAGTTGAAGGGATTGCTGATGTCGACGATGACCTTGCCCGCGAGAGCGTCCCCGTACTGGGCGACGACCGGCACGACACCGTCGTACAACAGAGCCACGACGACGATGTCCCCGGCCGGGGCGGTGCCCCATTCTCCCGTCGTGGCACCGCCGCCGAGAGCCTTGGCCAGGTCGGCGGCCTTGGACTGATCGCGGCCCATGACCTCGACGGTGTTGCCGCCCGCCACCGCCCGCGCGCCGATGGTGCGGGCCATGTTCCCGGTGCCGATGATGCTGATGCTGCTCATGAGAAGTCCTGTCCTGGTTGTGTGCTGTCCGGTTCAGATGGCGGTGGTGCCGCCGTCGGCGACGAGTTCCATGCCATTGACGTAGCTGGAGTCGTCGGAGGCGAGGAAGAGGGCGGCGGTGGCGATCTCGTCGGGACGGCCCATCAGGCCGCGGGGGATGAGGGACTCGAACTGGCGCCTGGTGGCCTCGTCGAAGAGTTCCGCCTGCTTGGCGGTGGCGACCTGGCCGGGGGTCAGGACGTTGACGCGGATACGGCGGTCCTTGAGCTCGTTGAGCCAGACGCGGGCCCAGGCCTGCTGGACGGCCTTGCTGCCGGCGTAGACGCTCCAGCCGGGGAAGGCACCGAGGGAGGCGTTGGAGCCGGTCATGAGGATGGAGCCGCCGTCGTTGAAGAGCGGGAGCGCCTTCTGGACGGTGAACAGGGTGCCGCGGGCGTTGAGCCCGAACCAGGTGTCGAACTGGGCCTCGGTGATCTCGCCGAGCGGGGCGGGCTCGCCCCCTCCGGCGCTGGCCCACAGCACATCGAGGCTGCCCTTCTCCCGCTTGACGGTGTCGTACAGGCGGTCCAGGTCGTCCAGATCGGCGGCGTCGCCCTGGACGCCGGTGACGTTGCGGCCGATCTGCTGCACGGCCTCGTCCAGGGCGTCCTGGCGGCGGCCGGTGATGAAGACGTGCGCTCCCTCGTCGACGAACAGCTTTGCGCCGGCCAGTGCCATGCCGGTGGTGCCGCCGGTGATGACCGCGACCTTGCCGTCGAGCTTTCCCATGGTCATTCCCTTGGGTCGGTGGTGCCGTGTGTACGTGGGGCGACGGACTTAAGTACACCGCCCTGTGTGCTTACCGTACGGGGCGGGCGGCCGGGGCGCAAACTATGTACACCGGTCGTTACCTAGCTGCGGTACCGTGGAGCCATGACGGAGTTGGAGAAGGGCCCCACGGGCCGCCGCCGCGGCCGGGGCGCTCGCGAGCGCATCCTGGGCGCGGCCCAGGAACTGTTCCGCGAGCAGGGCATCAACCGCACCGGCATGGACCAGCTCTGCGCGGCGGCCGAGGTGTCCAAGCGCACGGCCTACCAGCACTTCGCCGGCAAGGACGAACTCGTCGCCGAGTACCTGCGCCGGTTCGACCCCTCTGTTCTGTCCGGCGTGTTCGACCGCACCGACCTCACGCCCCGCGAACGGCTCCTCGCCGCCTTCGACGTCCCGCCCACCACCCCCCTGTGCCCCTATATCGCCACCGCAGTCGAACTCCACGACCCCCAGCACCCGGCATCCCAGTACGCACGCGATTACAAGCAAGCCGTCGCCGCGCGACTCGCCGACGCCGCTCGTGAAGCCGGCGCCGCCGACCCCGAACAGCTCGGCGAGCAGCTCGCGTTGCTCATCGACGGCGCCGCGGCCCGCACCCGGGTTCTCAACGCCGACGCCTTCCCCACCGCTGCGGCCATCGCCGCCGTCCTCATCGACAACGCCATCCCCGCCACAGCCGGCGATGACCGGCGCCGGGAGGAAGTGTCGAGTTGACGTGGAGCATCGCGGCCGGGCCGGCCGCGCTACTGGTCACGCGGCTGCCCTGGCCGGCACGCGATACCGGCCGCCCGGCACCTGGCCTCGCGGGCTCTTGCAGATCTGGCCGTCCCGCCCGCCTGCTGACGGCCGCGGCAGAGGCCGCCGGGGAGAACGGCGACCCTCGAAGGTCGCAGGAGTTCGAGGTCGTCGTCTCGGCCCAGGGCGCTGACGCGCCGCCGGTTCGAACAGACGGCTGATCACATACGTCGGTACGCGGTGGCGCATGAAGAACACGTACGCAGCCGGCGTCAGCCGAACTGCTCAGGCGTGCCTCGCGGCGGCCTCGCCTCCGAGCTGCCACATCTCGTAGTTCCCGCATTCCGCCGTGATCTCGGCCGTCGACCGGGCCGCGGTGACGAAGTCATCCACCACCGGCGAGGTGTGCGATGCCGCCACCGCGAGGCAGACCTGGTCGGGCGCCAGTTCCGGGATGGGCACATAGGCGACGTCGGGATGCGAATAGAACACGGACGCCGAACGGGCCAGGAAGGAGATGCCCCGTCCGGCCGCGACGTGCTCGAGCGTCTCGTCCACCCCGCGCACCGGGTACCCGGCATCGGGGTGCGGGCGCCTGGTGGGCTGCGTGCTCGGATCACCGCGCCAGACCAGCGGTTCGCCGGCCAGGTCGGCCTCGGTGACCTCCTTCTTGCCGGCGAACCGGTGTCCGGCGGGCAGTACCGCCACCCGCGGCTCGGTGTACAGCGGGGTGACGCGCAGGCCGGTCTCGTCGATGGGCAGCCGCACATAGCCGACGTCGATGCGGCCGTCGAGCAGCATCGCGGCCTGGTCGTCCCCTTCGATCCGCTGTATGTCCACGACCACGTCCGGGTGCCGGGCCTCGAACGCCCGTGAAGCCGGGCTGACCGGGATGCCGGCCCGGAAACCGACCATCAGCCGCCGGGTGCCGCGGGCGGCCGCGGACACCCGGCGGCGGACCGCGTCGGTGGAGGCGAGCAGCGGACCGGCGTCGGCCAGCAGTTGCCGGCCCGCGTCTGTCAGCTCCACGCCGTGGCGATCCCTGGTGAACAGCGGGGCGCCGAGATCCTGCTCGAGCGCGCGGATCTGCCGGCTGAGCACCGGCTGCGCGATGTGGAGCTCATCGGCGGCGCGGCCGAAATGCAGCCGGTCGGCCACGGCGACGAAATAACGCAGTTTGCGCATATCCAGATCCACGGCATCTCCCAGCCTGGTGATGCTTTCAGGGTATCACCACAGCTTAAATAGGTCTTGGACACCTAATCGGACCGATGGCAGTCTGAAAGCAGGCACCCAAAGGCGCCGAAGCGAATTCGGTCCAAGAATTCGACATGCGAAGTCGACGGCAGGGTTCAGGCCCGGAAAGCAGGAACACCGATGAGCAGCATCAGCATTGTCGGACTGGGAAACATGGCCCGCGCTTTGGCCGGCCGGGCGCTCGTCGGCGGTAACGCCGTCGAGATCATCGGCCGCGACCGGGCCAAGGCCAAGGAGGTGGCCGCCACGCTCGACGGCGCCACGGTCGGTACGGCTGGGTCCGCCCCGGCCGGGGACATCGTTGTCCTCGCCGTGCCGTACGTCGGCGCGGCGGCGGTGGTGAGGGAGTACGGGGACGCGCTGCGCGGCAAGGTCATCGTCGACATCACCAACCCCGTAGCCCCCGACCTGCAGGGATTCGTCGTCCCCGCCGGCAGCTCCGGCGCACAGGAGATCGCCGGGGCGGCTCCCGCCGACGCGCATGTCGTCAAGGCGTTCAACACGCTGTTCTCCCACATTCTGGCTGCCGGCCCGGCCGAGGGCCGCCCTCTGGACGTGTTCATCGCCGGCGACGACGCGCAGGCGAAGGCGCGCGTGTCGGCGTTCGTCGAGAGCCTGGGGCTGCGTTCCTGGGACACCGGGGAGCTGTCCATGGCGCGGGCGCTGGAGAATGTCGGCCTGCTGGAGTTGGGCCTCATGAACCACTCTGTCAAGCACACCAATTTCTCCCTCGGTATCACCCTTCTCGGCTGAGCGCACCCCTACCTCTCGTACCGCATTACGCCACATTCATTTACGGCACGAAAAGACCCCGTACCTACCCTCATAAGGACAGTCAAATGCGCGTTTTCGTCGCCGGTGGAACCGGCCATTCCGGTTCGTACATCATTCCCGAGCTCATCGCCGCCGGCCACGAGGTCACCGGCCTGGCCCGGTCGGACGCTTCCGCGGCGGTCGTTTCCGCGCTCGGCGCGAAGGTGCGGCGCGGCGATCTCCAGGATCTCGACGGGCTCAAGGAGGCAGCCGCGGACTCCGACGGCGTCATCCACCTCGCGCACAGGCAGGATCTGCTGCCCTCCGGAGGGCTCGACGCCGTGGCCGCCGCGGAGCTCCCGATCATGCTCGCGTACGGCGAGGCACTCGCGGGAACCGGAAAGCCGCTGGTCACGGCGGGAAGCATAGGCTCCCCCGGGAACCTGGGCAGGCCGGCCACCGAGGAGGACCCGGCCCTTCCCGCCGGCGATGAGCACAAGGGCACCCTGCGGGTCCGCAATGTGGTGGAAAGGGCCGTCGTCGGCCTGGCCGAGCAGGGAGTACGGTCTTCGATCGTGCGGATCGCCATCATCGCGCACAGCACGACCGATCGTGTCGGCTTCCTCCCCACGCTGATCGCGCTCGCGAAGGAGAAGGGTTTCGTCGGTTACCCCGGAGACGGCGCGAACCTGTGGAACGCCGTGCACGTCCGCGATGCCGCCACCTTGTTCCGCCTGGCGCTGGAGAAGGGGCCGGCCGGCTCGTACTGGCACGCGGTCGAGGACGGGGGCATCCCGTTCCGCGACATCGCCGAGGCCATCGCCGGCCGTCTGGGCCTGCCCGCCGTGAGCGTTCCCCACGATGCTCTGATGACGCCGGGGTACTTCGGGTTCCTCACGAACATCGTCACGCAGAGCTACCCGGTGTCCAACCTCATCACCCGCCGGACCCTCGGCTGGGAACCCGCCCGGCCCGGCCTGCTCGCCGACATGGACAACGGCCACTACTTCTCCGCCAGTTGACGGCAGGCCCCCTGACCATCAGCCAGACACGGCGCATGTCCACAGAACACCGCAAGGTGAGTGCTGCGGGCCCCGGAACCGTACTCTTCCCCACCATGCCTCTCAGTCTCACCGTCCTCGGCACCGCCTCCCCGCATCCGCGTCCCGGCCGACCCTGCTCCGGGTATCTGCTGCGCGGTGGGGGCGCCGAGGTGTGGGTGGACGCGGGGACCGGGACGTTCGCGGAGTTGCAGCGGCACATGGATCCGGCGCGGCTCACGGCGATCTGGATCTCCCATCTGCACGCCGACCACAGCGCCGATCTCCTCGCGGCCGCCTACGCGTTCGCCTTCGGCGGGATGACCCCGGCCGCACCGATCCCGCTCTACGCCCCGCAGGACTGCGCACGTCGGCTGGCGGGCTTCTTCGGGCAGCCGGACGTACGGTTCCTGAGCGGTGTCTTCGACTTCCGCCCGCTCTACGACGGGCACGCCGTCCGGCACTGGAACCTCCGGCTCACCGCCCGCGCAGTCGTCCACGACGTCGAGGCGTACGGGCTGCGCGCCGAGTGCCAGGGGAGTGTCCTCGGCTACTCCGGGGACAGTGGACCCTGCGACGCGCTGGCCGAACTCGCGGGCGGCGCCGACGTGTTCCTCTGCGAGGCCGACATCGACCGGCATCGCGAAGGCGAACGGCAAGTACACCTCACGCCCGAGGACGCCGGCGCCTGGGCCAAGGGTGCGCGCGAACTCCTCATCACCCACGTGGGACCCACCCTCACCAGGGAATCGGCCCTGGAACGCGCCGCCGCGATCTTCCCCGGCCGGACCTCCGCCGCGCTGGAAGGCGTCACCAAGACCATGTGAAGCGCTTTCTGGTTCTTCTGTCAGAAGCATTGACGAAACACAGGGCCGCTCCTACCTTCAACGCGTCGTACTTCGTACGTCATATATGAGACGCGATACGCGAGATCAGATATCCGAGAACCGATCCGCGATCGCAGCCACGTGACATCCGAGAGGCGCGCATGACCTCTGTGCCCACGCCGATCCCGTCCCGCACGCAGTACGTGCAGGAGGAGATCAAACGCCGCATCCTCACCGGGCAGTTGACCCCTGGTCAGCCGCTGGTCGAGACCGAACTCGCCGCACAGTTCGGGGTGTCCAAGACCCCGGTGCGCGAGGCGCTCAAGACCCTGGCCGGTACCGGGCTCGTCGTGATGAACCAGTACAAGGGCGTCACGGTGCGCATGGTGGACGCGGACATGGCGCGCGAGGTGTACGACGTACGGCTGCTCCTCGAACCCGAGGCGCTCCGCCGTGCCGTACGACGTCACGTCTCCCTGGATGCCGCACGCGACGCCCTGACCCGTGCCGACGAGGCGACGGACACCGCTGAACGCTCCCTCGCCAACCGGGAGTTCCACCGCGCCCTGTACCTGCCCTGCGGCAACCCGCTGCTCGGCCGGATGCTCGACGAGGTCCGCGACCAGGCGGCTCTCGTCTCCGCCGTCGCCTGGGCCGCCTCGCCCTCCTGGGAACGGGAGGCCGGCGAACACCGGGAGATCCTGCGGCTCGCCCTCGACGGCGACGCGGATGGCGCGGCGACCGCGCTGCACGCGCACATCGCGTCGTTCGTGCAACGGGCCTTCCCCGACGCCGAGTTCGGGGCCCAGGGAGAGGACGGTCAGGCATGACGGCGTCGTTCGAGGCCCAACGGGCGGCTCTGGCCGACGTGGTGGCGATCCCGGTGACCCCGTTCGCCGAGGACGGCACCGTCGACCGGTACACCCACCGGGCCCTGCTGCGCCGACTGCTCGACGGCGGGGTCAAGATCCTCACGCCCAACGGGAACACCGGAGAGTTCTACGCCCTGACTCCCCAAGAGCGGCAGCTCGTCACGGAGTTGACCGTCGACGAGGCGGGCGGACGCGCCGCGATCCTCGTCGGCGTCGGGCACGACGTGCCGACCGCCATCGCCTCCGCCCGGCACGCCGGCGAACTCGGCGCCCAGATGGTGATGGTCCATCAGCCCGTCCACCCCTACGTCTCGCAGGACGGCTGGGTCGACTACCACCGCGCCATCGCCGAGGCCGTGCCCGATCTGGGCGTCGTCCCGTACATCCGCAACGCCCAGCTCATCGGCGCCCGCCTCGCGGAACTCGCCGACGACTGCCCGAACGTCATCGGCGTCAAGTACGCCGTGCCGGACGCGGCCCGCTTCGCCGCCTTCGCCCGGGACGCGGGGCTCGAACGCTTCGTGTGGGTGGCCGGGTTGGCCGAACCGTACGCGCCCTCGTACTTCTCGGCGGGCGCCACCGGCTTCACCTCAGGGCTCGTGAACGTCGCCCCGTCCGTCTCGCTGAACATGATCGAAGCGCTTCGATCAGGGGACTATCCGGGGGCGATGAAGGTGTGGGAGCAGATCCGCCGATTCGAGGAACTACGTGCGGCGAACGGCTCCGCGAACAACGTCACGATCGTCAAGGAAGCGCTTGCGTCCCTCGGCCTGTGCCGCCGGGACGTCCGCCCGCCCAGCAGGCCCCTGCCCGAGAGCGAGCGCGCCGAGGTCGCCGCGATAGCCGCCGGATGGTCGATATGAATGCCCCTGTCACCAGAAAGCGCCCCGAAGAACTCAGAAGCCACCAGTGGTACGGCACCGACGGGCTGCGCTCCTTCAGCCATCGGGCCCGCACCCGCCAGCTCGGCTACCTCCCCGAGGAACACCTCGGCAAGCCCGTCATCGCGATCCTCAACACCTGGTCGGACATCAACCCCTGTCATGTGCACCTCCGGGAGCGCGCCCAGGCGGTCAAGCGGGGCGTGTGGCAGGCGGGCGGCTTCCCGCTCGAGTTCCCGGTCGCCACGCTGAGCGAGACCTTCCAGAAGCCGACCCCGATGCTCTACCGCAATCTCCTCGCGATGGAGACCGAGGAGCTGCTGCGGTCCTACCCGGTCGACGGCGCCGTGCTGATGGGCGGCTGCGACAAGTCGACCCCCGCGCTCCTCATGGGCGCTGCCAGCGTCGACCTGCCCACCGTCTTCGTGCCGGCCGGGCCGATGCTGCCGGGTCACTGGCGCAACGAGATCCTCGGCTCCGGCACCGACATGTGGAAGTACTGGGACGACAAGCGCGCCGGCCTCATCGGCGACTGCGAAATGACCGAACTGGAGAGCGGCCTCGCGCGCTCGCCCGGGCACTGCATGACCATGGGGACGGCGTCCACGCTGACGGCGGCGGCGGAGGCGCTGGGCGTGACCGTGCCGGGTGCGTCGAGCATTCCCGCGGTGGACTCGGGGCACGACAGGATGGCCGCGTCATCCGGCATGAGGATTGTTGAACAAGTCCACAAGGGGCGTGTTCTCTCGTCGATCCTCACCCCGGACGCCTTCGAGGACGCGGTCACCACCGTCCTCGGCCTCGGCGGCTCCACCAACGCCGTGATCCACCTCATCGCCATGGCCGGCCGCGCGGGCGTCCACCTCACGCTCGACGACTTCGACCGCATCGCCCGCACGGTCCCGGTCCTGGCCAACGTACGGCCCGGCGGACACACGTACCTCATGGAGGACTTCCACTTCGCCGGCGGCCTGCCCGGGTTCCTCTCCCGGATCACGGACCTGCTCCACCTGGACCGCCCGACGGTCTCGTACGACACCCTGCGCGAACAGCTCGCCGGCGCGCAGGTGCACAACGACGACGTGATCCGTACGCGCGACAACCCAGTGGCAAGCGAAGGCGGGGTCGCCGTCCTGCGCGGCAACCTCTGCCCGGACGGCGCGGTCATCAAGCACATCGCCGCCGAACCGCACCTGCTCAAGCACACCGGCCCCGCGGTCGTCTTCGACGACTACCGGACCATGCAACGCACCATCAACGACCCGGAGTTGGACATCACCGCAGAGAGCGTGCTGGTGCTGCGCAACGCGGGCCCCAAGGGCGGCCCCGGCATGCCCGAGTACGGCATGCTCCCGCTCCCCGACCACCTCCTCAAGCAGGGCGTCCGGGACATGGTCCGGATCTCCGACGCCCGGATGAGCGGGACGAGTTACGGCGCGTGCGTGCTGCACATCGCGCCCGAGTCGTACGTAGGCGGACCACTGGCGCTCGTACGGACCGGGGACACCATCACCCTGGACGTCGAGGCGCGCACCCTCCAACTCAACGTGGACGACGAGGAGTTGGAGCGACGCCGGGCGGAGTGGACACCGCCGCCCGCACGGTACGAGCGCGGCTACGGCGCGCTCTACAACGACCAGATCACCCAGGCCGACACCGGCTGCGACTTCGAGTTCCTGGCCCGGCCGGGCAAGGTCGCCGACCCGTACGCGGGTTAGCCCCTCTCGTCACGCACAGCGCCGCCGCACCACGCCCAAGGAGAAAGCGCTTCACCCCGTACACGACCCACCGCAAGCGAACGGAGAACAGTCATGGCCCAAGCCGCAGCCGTGGCGAAACCGCCCGCGCCACCCCGGCGGCGCCGTGCCTCCGCGACCCCGCGCAGGCTCCCGTACCTGCTGATCGCCCCGGCCGCGCTGCTCATGCTGGGCTTCATCGCCTACCCGGTCATCAGCGTCTTCTACTACAGCCTGCAGAACTACAACCCCACCAAACCGTGGCGCAACGGCTTCGCGGGCCTCGACAACTTCACCCACGCCTTCACCAACGACCCCCAGTTCTGGGACACGTTGACGTTCAGCGCGAAGTGGGTCGTCGTAGAGGTCGGCCTCCAACTCCTCTTCGGACTGGCCCTCGCCCTCATCGTCAACCAGACCTTCGTGGGCCGGTCCATCGGCCGCGCGCTGGTGTTCTCCCCATGGGCCGTGTCGGGCGTACTGACCTCCGCGATCTGGGTGCTGCTCTACAACTCCCAGACGGGCGTGACCCGTTACCTCGCCGACATGGGCATCGGCCAGTACGGCACGAGTTGGCTCTCGGACCCCTCAACCGTCTTCTCCGCAGCCGTAGTTGCGGACCTCTGGCGAGGCGTCCCCTTCTTCGCGATCCTCATCCTCGCCGACCTCCAGTCCGTCTCGAAGGACCTCTACGAGGCCGCCGAGGTCGACGGAGCCAGCCGATTCCAGCAGTTCCGGAACATCACCCTGCCGCACCTCAAGGACGCGATCGTGCTGTCCACCCTGCTGCGCGCGGTCTGGGAGTTCAACAACGTCGACCTCCTCTACACCCTGACCGGCGGCGGCCCGGCCGGCGAGACGACCACGCTCCCGCTGTACGTCGCCAACACCAGCGTCGAAGCACACAACTTCGGCTACGCGTCGGCCCTCACCACGGTCGCGTTCGTCATCCTTCTCTTCTTCTCGATCATCTATCTGCGCCTGAGCAAGTTCGGAGGCGGCGACAAGTGATCACCGAGATCGCTCCGGCCCGCGAGCGGGAGTCCGCCGCACCGCAGCAGCCGCGCAAGGTCCGCCGCGCCTGGGACGAGGTCCCGCGCTGGCAGATCTACGTCCCCCTGGGCATCTACCTCGTCTTCACCCTGATCCCCTTCTACTGGATCCTGCTCTTCGCGTTCCGCCCGGCCGGCTCGACCTCCCTGGTGCCCTGGCCGATGACCTTCGACCACTTCCAGAAGGTGTGGACCGAACGCAGCTTCGGCGTCTACTTCCAGAACAGCGTCTACGTCGGCGTCGCCACCCTGATCCTCACCACGGTCGTCGCCCTGGCCGGCGGCTACGCGCTCGCCCGCTTCGAGTTCAGGATCAAGCGCACCTTCATGCTGGCCCTGCTCTGCTCCCAATTCGTGCCGGGCGCCCTGCTGTTGGTCCCGCTGTTCCAGATCTTCGCCAAGCTCCAGATGATCAACTCGCTCGGCAGCGTCATCATCGCGGAGACCGTCTTCCAACTCCCGCTGTCGATGATCCTGATCAGCGGCTTCATCCGGAACGTCCCGCAGTCCCTGGAAGAGGCCGCCTGGGTCGACGGCTGCAACCGCCTTGCCGCGTTCCGCATCGTCGTCCTCCCGCTGCTGCGGCCCGGGCTGATCGCCGTCGGCTCCTTCGCCTTCGTGCACGCCTGGAACCACTTCCTCTTCGCCCTGATGTTCCTCTCCGACCAGAGCAAGCAGACGATCCCGGTCGGCCTCAACACCCTGATGGGCGCGGACAGCGTCGACCTCGGCGCACTCGCCGCGGGCGGCATCGTCGCGGCCGTACCGGTGGTGATCGTGTTCGCCTTCATCCAGAAGTGGCTGATCACCGGGTTCAGCGCGGGGGCGGTGAAGGGATGAGGCAACCGCTTACCCTGCTGGCGAAGATCGTCGAAGCAGGGAGAATCCCATGACATCCAAGACCGGCCCTACGACCGCCACCGCGCCCGCTGCTACGGCAGCCACCGAGCCCGTCTCGATGCCCGTCCCGGTAGTCCTCGCAGGCGCACGCGGTCACGGCCGCTGGCACGTCGAGAACATCCGCCGCCTCCAGGACAAGGGACTCGTACGCCTCGTCGGCATCTGCGAGCTGACCCCACTGACCGAGGAGGAGTTCGGTGGCGAACTCCCGGCCCAGTCACCGGACTTCGGCGCCCTCCTCGACACCACCGGCGCCCGGGTCGCGGTGATCTGCACCCCGATCCCCACTCACACGGACCTCGCCCTGGCCGCCGCGAAGCGAGGCGTGCACCTGCTGCTGGAGAAGCCGCCCGCGCCGTCGTACGCCGAGTTCCGCCGAATGGCCGACGGGGTCGCCGCCGCCGGGGTGGCCTGCCAGATCGGGTTCCAGTCGCTCGGCTCGCACGCCGTGCCCGCGATCCGCGAGCTGATCGCCAAGGGAGCGATCGGCACGCTGACCGGGGTCGGCGGCGCCGGTGCCTGGGCGCGCGACGAGGCGTACTACCGGCGCGCCCCCTGGGCGGGCAAGCGGCGCCTGAACGGCGTCGACGTGATCGACGGCGCGCTGACCAACCCCCTCGCGCACGCCGTGGCCACCGCCCTCGCGCTCAACGGCACGACCCACGCCGAGGACGTCGCGGGCATCGAGACCGAACTCGTCCGCGCCAACGACATCGAGTCCGACGACACCTCCTGCGTCCGCGTCACCACCGTCCAGGGCCGCCCGGTCACCGTCGCCGTCACCCTGTGCGCCGAACACCCCGGCGAGCCCTATGTGTTGGTGCACGGCAGCCAGGGCCGGATCACCTACTGGTACAAGCAGGACCGCGCACTGCTCCAGCGGGCGGGCCACGGCCCCGAGGAGTTCGAGTACGGCAGCACGGACCTGCTGGAGAACCTGGTCGCCCATCTCACCGACGGCGACGAGCTGTTGGTCGAGCCCGACTCAACAGGCGCCTTCATGAAGGTGGTTGAGGCGATCCGCGAGGCCCCCGACCCGGCGCCGCTGCCCACCGACGCCTGGCACCTGATCCCCGCCGAGAACCGCCGGATCGTCCCCGGCATCGACGCACTGGTCACGGCGGCGGCCGACACCCTCGCCCTCTACTCCGAGCTGGGCGCCTCCTGGGCCCCACCGAAAGAGGTGAGCACCTGATGATCACCCACGACACCCCGGTGCTGCGCGTCGCGGGCCGCCCGGTCGCCCGGTACGTCACCCGGCCCGAGCTGCCCGCCCGGCTCTCCCCGCGCCCTTATCTGCACCCCGTCACCACCCTGGCAGGCACGGCGGTCACGGAGCTGAGCCCCGCCGACCACACCCACCACCTCGGCGTCGGTGTCGCCGTTCCCGACGTCGAGGGGCACAACTTCTGGGGCGGCCGCACGTATGTGCGTGAGCAGGGACCGGTGGAGTTGGACAACCACGGCGCTCAACGCCACACCACCTTCCAGCTCCGTGACCCCGACGGCTTCGTCGAGGAACTGCGCTGGATGGCGTCCGGCGCCGAGCTGTTGCGCGAGCGCCGTACGGTCGCGGCCACCGAACTCACGGACACCGCCTGGGCGTTGGACTTCACCTTCTCCCTCACCAACGTGACGCCGGACCCCCTGTCGATCGGCAGCCCCGCCACCAACGGCCGCCCCGGAGCCGCGTACGGCGGCTTCTTCTGGCGGGCCCGCAAGGAGGCGGAGACCCCGCGCGTCTTCACCGCCGACCACGAGGGCGAACCGGAGGTCCACGGCACTTGCGCCGACTGGCTCGCCCTCGCCGGCACCGGCTGGACGCTGGTCCTCGCCGGCGCCACGGACCGCTCCCGCCAGGACCCGTGGTTCGTCCGCACCGCCGAATACCCGGGCGTGGGCGCGTCGTTGGCCTCGGACGAACGGCTGCCGATAGCACCCGGCGACACGGTCGTACGACGCATCGTCACCGTCGTCGCCGACGGCCGCCTGGACCGGGCCGAGGCGGCGGCGCTCGTGCGGAAGGCGGTCGGCCAGTGACGCACGAGACGTACACCAACCCCGTCCTGAACGCCGACTGGTCCGACCCGGACGTCATCCGCGTCGGCGACGACTTCTACCTCACCGCGTCCAGCTTCGGCCGCGTACCGGGCCTGCCGCTGCTGCACTCCCGCGACCTGGTGAACTGGACCCTGATCGGCCATGCCCTCCAACGCCTCGAACCCGTGCGGGAGTTCAGGACCCCACGGCACGACTGCGGCGTGTGGGCACCGGCGTTGAGGTATCACGACGAACGCTTCTGGATCTTCTGGGGCGACCCCGACCAGGGCATCTTCCAGATCAACGCCCCCGAGATACGCGGCCCTTGGACCCGCCCCCACCTCCTCAAGGAGGGCAAGGGCCTGATCGACCCGTGCCCCCTGTGGGACGACGACAACGACGAGGCCTACCTCGTCCACGCCTGGGCCAAGTCCCGCGCGGGCATCAACAACCGCCTCACCGGCCACCGTATGCACCGCGACGGCACGACCTTGCTCGACGACGGCAAGGTGATCGTCGACGCGGACCGCATCCCCGGCTGGTTCACCCTGGAGGGCCCCAAGGTCCACCAACACAACGGCTGGTACTGGATCTTCGCGCCCGCCGGGGGCGTCGAGACCGGCTGGCAGGGCGCGTTACGCTCACGCGGATTCTTCGGACCGTACGAGGAAAAGGTCGTCCTGGAGCAGCGGAACACCGACGTCAACGGCCCGCACCAGGGCGCGTGGGTGCGCACCCCGTCCGGCGAGGACTGGTTCCTGCACTTCCAACAACGGGGCGCGTACGGCCGAGTCGTCCACCTCCAGCCCATGCGCTGGGGTGACCACGGCTGGCCGGTCATCGGCGACGCGGGCGCCCCCGTAGCCGTACACCGGAAACCGGACCTGCCGCCGCAGCCGCCCGCCGCGCCCGCCACCGACGACGACTTCCCCGGCGGACGGTACGGCCGCCAGTGGCAGTGGACGGCGAACCCGCAGGACGGCTGGGCCACCCACCACTCGGGCGACGGCCTACGACTGACCTGCGCCCGCACGGCCGACGCACACGACCTGCGCAAGCTCCCGAACCTCCTCACCCAGCGGCTCCCCGGCACACCCGTCGCGGTGGAGGTCGAACTGCGGCTGCACAGCGAGGAGTCGGGAGCGCGGGCCGGACTGGCCGTGCTCGGGGACGCGTACAGCTGGATCGGACTGCAACGGGGCCCGGATGAGGTGGTGCGGTTCGTGCACCGGTTCGCCGAGCCCGTCGCCGAGCGGGAACGCGACGCGGGGGAGTCGTGCCTCGCCCCCGAGGGCCGGGTCCGGTTGCGCATCGAGATCGCCGCCGGGGCGCGGTGCCGTTTCTTCTACGACGTCGGGGAGGGCCTGCGTGCGACCGGCCCGGTCTTCGCCGCCACCCCCTGGCGCTGGGTCGGCGCCCTGCTCGGGCTCTTCGCGCTCGCGCCCGTCGGCACGGGACATGCCGGCGCGGCCACGTTCACGCGGTTCCGGATCACGCCTCTCCGCTAACTCACCCTGCCCGTAAGCCTGTTGGGAGTCGCCATGACGCACCTCCGTAGCAAGCGCTTGCCAGCCCTTCGTGACGTCAACACCCCGTTGGATCCACCAGAAGAGAGCCGACCTATGAAGACCAGCATCCGCAGAAGCAGGCGTGCCGCCACGGCCGTCGCCCTGGGCTCCGTGCTCGCGCTGACCGCCACCGCCTGCGGCGACGACGGCAGCGGCGGCGCGGGGGACAAGGGCGACGAGGGGTCCGGCAAGGGCACGATCACCTTCTGGGACAACAACGGCGGTGTGCGCACCGACATTTGGAAGCAGATCATCGCGGACTTCGAGAAGAAGTACCCCGACATCAAGGTCAAGTACGTCGGGATACCGGCGGCGAGCGCCCAGTCCAAGTACGACACCGCCATCCAGGGCGGCGGGCTGCCCGACGTCGGCGGTGTGGGGACGGCGGTGCTCGCCGAGGTCGCGGTGCAGGGGGCGTTGGAGCCGTTGGACAGCCGGCTCAAGTCGAGTTCCCTGAACGGCAAGTTGAGCCAGAATCTCATCGACGTCAGCAAGTCCGCGGGAGGCGGGGACACGCTGTACCAGATCCCGACCTCAGCGAATAACGGCACGCTGTGGTACCGCACCGACCTGTTCAAGGCGGCGGGGCTGGACGCGCCGACCACCTGGGCGAAGTTCTATGCCGCCGCCGACAAGCTGACCGACAAGGCGAAGAACAAGTTCGGGTTCACCATTCGGGGTGGTGAGGGGTCGATCGCGCCGGCGTTGGACGCGGTGTACGGGCAGACCGGGATCACGTCGTTCTGGAACGGGGACAAGACGACGGTCAACGACCCAAAGAACGTTGCCGCGTTGGCGAAGTACGTCGGGCTGTTCAAGAAGGACACGCCGTCCGCCGACCTCAACAACGACTTCACGAAGATGGTCGCGCAGTGGGACAGCGGCACGATCGGGATGCTGAGTCACAACCTCGGGTCCTATCAGGACCACTTGAAGGCTCTGGGCGCGGACAAGTTCAAGGGCATTCCCAATCCGACGCTGGACGACGGTACGCGGGTGCAGATCTCCAACCCCGTTGACGGGTTGAGTCTGTTCAAGTCCAGCAAGAACAAGGAAGCGGCCTGGAAGTTCATCGAGTTCGCGGTGTCTGCGGCGGAGAACTCGAAGTACAACGAGTCTGCCGGGCAGGTTCCGGCCAACACGGAGGCGGCTAGTGCGGCTTGGATTCAGAAGTCTGAGCCTACGCAGTTGGCTGCGGCGGCGTTGAACGGGGCCGACACGAAGATTGTGCAGCTGCCGTATTACCTGCCGGACTGGAACACGATCTCCAAGGCGGACAACGAGCCGAACTTCCAGAAGCTGTTGCTGGGGAAGATGACGGCGAAGGAGTTTCTGGACACGTTGGCCGACCAGTTGAACAAGGCTCAGGCGGACTGGAAGAAGAACCACTGAGATTGGGTGGTTTCGGTTTGTGGGGGACTGCGGGCCGGTGGGGGCTGGTCGCGCAGTTCCCCGCGCCCCTAAAGGCATGCACCTCAGCTGCGTTGAAAGGCACCCCTGTGTCCTTAAGCCGTAGGCAGGTCACCCTCGCGGCGCTTGTCGCCGCTCCTCTTCGACCCGGAGGGCGGCGGAGCCGCACTCTCTACATCGCCGGTGATTCCACCGCCGCCCAGAAGTACTCCGCCGAAGCACCGGAAACAGGATGGGGAATGGTGCTCCCCTTCTTCCTCGGAAAGGGAGTGAAGGTCGCCAACCATGCTGTAAATGGACGGAGTTCGAAGAGCTTCGTCGACGAAGGGCGGCTGGACGTGATCCTTGCCGCCATCCGGCCCGGCGATTTCCTGCTCGTCCAGTTCGCGCACAACGACGAGAAGGTCGCCGATCCCACCCGCTACACCGAGCCCTGGACGACGTACCAGGACTATCTCCGGTTGTACGTCGACGGGGCCCGAGGCCGTGGCGCGCGGCCCGTGCTCGCCACCCCCGTCGAGCGCCGCAGGTTCGATGTCGACGGCAACTCCCTGCCGACCCACGGCGATTACCCGGCGGCGATGCGTGCTCTCGCGCAACAGGAGCGGGTCGCGCTGCTCGACATCGAGGCGTTGTCGCTCGCGTTGTGGCAGCGGCTCGGGGTCGAGGAGACGAAGGTCTACTTCAACTGGACCGACACAGAGCAGGACAACACGCACTTCAATCCGCCCGGTGCGATCGCCGTGGCGCGGCTCGTGGCGCGGGAGTTGCTCCGTACCCGGGTGCTCGCGCCGCGTGCTGTCGTCCGGCTGCACGACGAGATTCCCCCTTCCTGGATCACCTGGCCCGAGGCCACGGACGCCTCGGTCCTCCGCTGAGCAAGGAGACCCGCACTGTGCGTAGTTATAAATGTCATGGACGCGTCATTGCGTCGATCGTGGGCTGCACGGCACTGGCTCTCGCCCTCACCAGCACCACCGCCCAGGCCCATCCGCGCAGCCTCGCCCGCGAGGCTCTCGGCGCTGGTGACGGCTGGGCCTCCTACGGCACCGGCACCAGCGGTGGCGCCGCCGCCACCTCCGATCACGTCTACACCGTCACCAACTGGGCTGATTTCAAAGCCGCGTTGGCCGCCGGCGGCACCGCGCCGAAGATCATCAGAGTGAAGGGTGTGATCGACGCCAACGCCGAGGGCTGTGACTCCTTCGCCGCGTCCGGCTACGACTTCGCCCAGTACCTCGCCACCTACGACCCCGCCGTCTGGGGCTACGACCAGAACCTCGACAACGAGCCCGCCGACAGCCCCGAGGGCCTGCGTCGCGTCTCCGCCGCCAACCAGGACACCGCCATCAAGGCGTTCGTCCCCGCCAACACCACGATCATCGGCATCGGCAGGAACGCCGGCTTCAAGGGCGCCAGTCTGCAGATCAAGGCCGTCGACAACGTCATCGTGCGGAACCTGTCCTTCGAGAGTCCGCTCGACTGCTTCCCGCAGTGGGACCCGACCGACGGGGACACCGGCAACTGGAATTCCGAGTACGACAGCGCCGTCATCTACGGCGCCACCCACGTCTGGCTGGACCACGACACGTTCACCGACGGCGACCACCCGGACAGTTCGCTGCCCACCTACTTCGGGCGGATCTTCGAGCAGCACGACGGCGAACTCGACATCGTCAAGGGCGCCGACTACGTCACCGCCTCCTGGAACGTCTTCAGCGACCACGACAAGACGATCCTCATCGGCAACAGTGACAGCGCCTCAACTGCCGCCGTCGACCGGGGTCATCTGAAAGTGACGCTCCATCACAACCTGTTCGCCAACCTCGTCGAACGCGCACCCCGCGTCCGCTTCGGCCAAGTCGACTCGTACGACAACCACTTCGTCGCCGAGCCCGGGTACGGCTACAGCTACGGCATCGGTCTGGAGTCCCAACTCGTCGCGGAGCACAACGCGTTCACGGTCCCGGCCGGGATCTCCGAGGCCACCATCCTCAAGAAGTGGTCCGAGGCGCCGCTCACCGCCGACGACAACTACGTCAACGGCACCCTCACCGACCTGATCGCCGTCCACAACGCGGGCGTGCCCACCGAGATCCTGCAGTCCGGCGCGGGCTGGACACCGACCCTGCGCACGAAGGTCGACCCCGCGAAGGCCGTGCCGTTCGTCGTCGACCGGGGCGCGGGGGCGGGCCGCCTGCGCTGACACCCACACCACCACGCCGAGAACCGGGCCGGTTCCGTCCGGCCCGGTACCGGTGTTCATCCCACGAGCCGCACTGCGAAGGAGCACCCGCATGCCCTCGCACCACTCCCTCGAACTGCCCCTGTCCAGACGGGGATTCCTCATGGCGAGTGCCGGCGCGGCCGCCGCGCTCGGCCTCGGCGCCGTCCCCGCCCTCGCCGTCGGCGGGCCGCGTCCCTTCGGCCGCCACGGTTCACCGGCCGCGCGCCTCACCCCGCTCACCCTGTACGTCGACCCGCGCGGCCGAGGTGACTTCACCACCGTCCAGGCCGCCGTCACCGCCGCCACGAGCGCCGGGTACACCCTGGTCATCGCGCCCGGCGTCTACCGTGAGACGGTCACCGCCGGCGTCACCGACCCGGTCACCGGCCAACTCACCGCCGCCGCCTCCGAGATGACCTGGATCGGCGCGAGCGAGAACCCGAGTGATGTCGTCGTGGTGTACGACAACGCCAACGGCACCCGGAAGCCGGACGGTTCGGGCACCTACGGCACCTCCGGCTCGGCCACCACCCTCATCCGCACCGACGGCTTCACCGCCCGCCGGATCACCTTCGCCAACGACTGGCTGCGCGCCGACCACCCCGACATCACCGGCACCCAGGCTGTCGCGATCAAGGTGCAGGGCGACCGTTCGGCGTTCTTCGACTGCCGCTTCCTCGGTCATCAAGACACCCTGTACGCCGACTCGTTCGCGCTCGGCGTCTTCGCCCGCCAGTACTACGCGCGCTGCTACGTCGAGGGAGACGTCGACTTCGTCTTCGGACGGGCGACGGCCGTCTACGACGACTGCCACTTCCGGACCCTGAACCGCACCGACCTGGCGACGGCGCCGTACGGCTTCGTCTTCGCGCCCTCCACGGCGGTCGCGAACCCGCGCGGGTATCTGGTGACGCGCAGCCGCGTGAGCAGCCAAGCACCGGACGCCTACTACAAGTTGGCCCGGCCCTGGGTGCCCGGCTCGGACACCACCGCCCACCCGATGCTCACCGTGCGGGACACGGTGCTGGGCGCGGGGATCGACGCGGTGGCGCCGTACACCAACATGGCGGACGCCTATCCCTGGCAGAGCCAGCGGTTCGCGGAGTACCGGAACACCGGCCCGGGTGCCGTGATCAGCGTGCCGGAGAACCGGCCCCAACTCACCGCCGAGCAGGCCGAGTCGGCGACCCGCGAGGCGTATCTCGGCGACTGGACACCGGGGCGGAGGCACTGAGATGGCCCTGCGCAGACGCACATTCCTGGCGGGCATCGCCGGTGGTCTGGTGGCCGCCGGTGCCGGGCCCGCCGTAGCCCTGGACCGTCGTCGTGTCCTGCATGTCCGGCCCGGTGACTCGGTGCAGGCGGCCGTGGACGCGGTGGAGGGCAGCGGCTGGACGATCGTCGTGCACCCGGGGACGTACCGCGAAGTCGTCAACGTGCCTGCGGACGCGCGGGAGTTGACCGTGCGCGGTGCTACCCGCGACCCGTGCGACACCGTCATCGTCCACGACAACGCCAACGGGACGCAGAAACCGGACGGTTCGGGGACGTACGGTACGGCGGGCTCCGCGACCTTCACCTCGGCGGCGCCGGGGCTGACCGTCCGCGATCTCACGCTCGCCAACGACTGGCTGCGCGCGGACCATCCGGAGATCACGGGGACGCAGGCGGTGGCCGCGTATGTGACGGGGGACCGTTCGCGGTTCTCGCGCGTCCGGCTGCTGGCCCACCAGGACACGCTGTTCGTGGACACGTCGGCGCTGGACGCGTTCGACCGGCAGTACTTCTCCCACTGCTACATCGAGGGGGACGTCGACTTCGTCTTCGGGCGGGCCACCGCCGTCTTCGAGGACTGCCACTTCCACACCCTCCAACGCGACGTGGCCTTCACGCCCAAGGGCATGGTCTTCGCCCCGTCCACCGCCCGCGCCAACCCGCACGGCATCCTCGCGGTCCGCTCGCGGATCACCTCCGGCGCCGAGGACGCCGCGTACAAGCTGGCCCGGCCGTGGGTCCCGTCGTACGAGACGACGGCCTGGCCGTCCCTCGTCGTGCGGGACACCCGGATCGGGCCCGGTATCGACCCGGT
Source organism: Streptomyces xylophagus (assembly GCF_000716435.1). GTDB lineage: Bacteria > Actinomycetota > Actinomycetes > Streptomycetales > Streptomycetaceae > Streptomyces > Streptomyces xylophagus. The sequence continues at coordinate 49,015 of NZ_JNWO01000020.1, read as the reverse complement.
CGCGCCCTACACGAACATGCGCGACGCCTACCCCTGGCAGTCGATGCGCTTCCACGAGTACCGCAACACGGGCCCGGGCTCCGTGATCACCGTCCCGGAGAACCGGCCCCAACTCACGGCCACCGAAGCCAAGTTGCACACCCCCGCGACCTACCTCGGTGACTGGCGTCCCTGAAATCCGCGCAACGAACAGTCCCCGTCAACCGTACGAGGAAAGGACCGCACTCCTATGTCTCGTCTGTCTCGTCACACCGCTCTCACCCTCGGCACGGCCCTCGCGCTCGGCGCCGGGCTGGCCGTCCTCCCCACCCAGGCCCAGGCCGCCACGGTCGTCGTCGACACGACCGCCGAACTGACCAGCGCGATCTCAAGTGCCACCGCCGGCACGGTCATTCAGGTCCGCGGCGGCACGTACTACCCGACCGCCACCCTCCAGTCCACGACCAACGGCACGTCCTCCTCGCCGGTCACGCTCACCGCGTACGGCTCGGAGACGGTCAAGATCGACGGTTCGTCACTGCCGTCGGGGTCCTGGATCTTCAAGCTGACCGCCGACTACTGGAACGTCTCCAACCTCACCTTCCAGAACTCCCCGGACAGCGCGGTCGTCTGCCAGTCCTGCACCGGCACCAACTGGAGCAACGTCAAGACCATCAACGGCGGCGACTCCGGCTTCACGCTCACCGGCGACGGCACCGTCAACAACACGGTCAAGAACCTTGACTCGTACGGCAATTACGACGCCGCGACGCACGGCCAGAACGCGGACGGGGTCGCCATCAAGTTCGGCTCCGGCACCGGCAACCTCGTCACCGGCGCCCGGCTGTACAACAACTCGGACGACGGCATCGACCTCTGGTCCTTCTCGTCGCCGGTCACCATCGAGCACAGCTGGTCCTTCGGCAACGGGGTCAACCGCTGGGGCGACTCCGCCTTCGAAGGCAACGGCAACGGCTACAAACTGGGCGGCAACGGCGTCACCGTCGCCCACGTCGTCAACAACTCCGCCGCCTGGGGCAACGCCGGCAACGGCTTCACCGAGAACTCCAACACCGGCGCCATCGTCATCAACCGCACCACCGCGTACGCCAACAGCGGCTGGGGCTACTACTTCGCCACCAGCTCCGCCAAACTCGGCAAGAACCTCGCGGTGAGCAACGGCAGCGGCTCGGTCAGCAAGGGCTCCGCGGTCACCTCGGCCGGCAACAACTGGGACTCCGGCATCTCCACCCCGTCCTTCCTCTCCACGGACGCGTCGACGACGTACAACGCGCGTTCGTCGAGCGGCACTTTGCCTGCGACGACGTTCCTGACGACGGGGAGTACGACGATCGGGGCGACGATGAACTGACCTGATCTGTGGGCCCGGTCCGGGAAACCGGGACCGGGCCCACGTCAGTTCATCGAGCCGTCACCAGAGGGTGAACGGCTGCACCGCGGAGATGTCCGGGCAGACCAGATCCAGTGCTCGCCTGAAGTCGTGGGCCAGGGCGGCCAACGCAGCCTTCGCCTCTTCTGACGAGACGGTCTCCGTGCCCGGATCGGGAGTCCAGTCGGTCTCCGTCGTGCAGGTGATGACGACCTGGCCGTCGTGCGGAGCGAACGTCACGAGCCGTTCGACTCCCTGGCCGTAGAAGTCGATCTGCGCGGGCTTCCCGTCGCCCAAAGATGCGATGGCCTCAGGCAGTTGCTCCATGACCGACGAGAGGTCGTAGGAGATGTCGACCGGCCAGGGATCCTGACCGAAACCCGCGACGTGAAAACGACAGTCCGTCTCCGCCAACAGCTGACATGTGTCCATGACCAGGGACTCGTAGTCCTCGTCGAGCTCGAAGTCGGGCGTCAACGGGGTTTCGCGGGACGGCGGAATCAGACTCATTCGGAATTCCACGGGCGTACTCACTTCTTCACGATCGGAAACGCTGTTTTGTAGGATCCGTCCGGCTTGGGCACCAACCTCGCGTAGTTGGCCTCCACTATCTCACCGTTGGGCATGATGACCTGCCCCATTCCCTTCGGGAGCGCGACCTCACGCACTCCGCCCTCGGGGTCGTGCTGCGCCTTGAGGAAATCCAGAGCTTTGTCGTTGTCCAGCCACTGTCCTTGCGAATTCCCTGTGGTGCGTGCGCGGTCCGTGAGGCTCTTCGTGTTCTTCGCGCCCGCTCCGTGCTCGCTGAAGGTGTGCCCGAAGGTCGGTCGACTGCGCGCGTTCCAATTCAGTTCATCGGTCGGGATCTTCTTGCAGGCGAGCCCCAACGGGTCGAGCCAGGCAAAGGGGTTGGACGCGTACGCGTAGTGGTTGGGATGAGGATCGAGACCGAGCGGATCGGCCGAGATGAATCCTCCCGTCTCCGGATCGAAGTACCGGAAGACGTTGTAATGCAGACCGGTCTCGGAATCCGCGTACTGGCCGGGGAAGCGCAACGGGCAGTCCACCGGCACCTCGTCGTCGGGCACCGACGGCAGCCCCGTCCCCCACACAGAGGTACGCCGCTGCCACGCGACCCGGCCGTCGGGAGTGATCAACTCGGCGGGCGTGCCCACCGGATCGGTGACGATCACGTGGAAACGGGTGTCGTCGCCGGCTGTCGTCTCCTCGGCCAGCCGGGCGAGGAACGAAGTCCCGGGTCGGACGGCCGTCGGCAGGTGATCCGTCTGGGTGAGAGGACGGTCGGTGTCCGGCGCGTAGTCCCAGGTGATGGCCCTGCCGTCCGGGCCGGTCTGCTCGGCCATCCGGGAGTCGTCCCAGGAAAAGTCGACGCGGTCGGTCTCGGTCCCGTCGTCCCTCACCCGATGCTTGGAGATACGGCGCCCGAACGGGTCGTAGGCGTAACGCCAGCGATCCCCTTCCGGGGTGACCACCTCGGTGAGCCTGTCCTCCGCGTTCCAGTCGTACGACCAGGCGCGCGTCCGGCCGTCGAGGAGCTTGAGCCTCTTGCCCACCAGGCGGCCCTGGGCGTCGTGTTCGTAAGTGGTGCGCCCCGCGCTGCGGACGAGCGTGCCGTCGAACTCGCGCTCGCCGGGGGAACCGTGCCCAGGTGCCTGCGCCGACACGATGTTCCCCGCGGGATCGTACGCGTAGGTCTCCGTCCAGCCGTGAGCGTGCACCCCGGTGACCCGGCCCATGCCGTCCAGGACGAAGTGGCGGGTGCCGGAGGTCAGTTCGCGGATCTCGGTGAGGTAGCCGTCGGCCCGGTAGGCATAGGTGCGGTGCTGAAGCAGTCGGTCAGCCTCGGCCGTGGCGGACGGTGCTGCCACCGTCTGTGTGGTCAGACGACCGGCCGCGCTCCAGCTCTGGGTGAGCGAGACGGCGTCGCCTACGCGCCGCTCGGTCTCCCGGCCCGCCGCGTCGTAGGAGAGAGTCAACTCCCTTTCGGCGGTGCGAAGTCCGGTTGCCCGCCCGGCCGGATCGTATGTCCAGTCGGACACCAGCCCGGACGGCGTCACGCGTCGAGTGCGCTGCCCGAGGGCGTCGTATTCGAAGGTGGTCGTCCGGCCGTTGACGGTCTCCGAGACGACCCGGCCGAGTGGATCTCGGCGTACCACCACCTCGGCGTCCCTGTTGCGCGCCCGATTCAGCCTCCCGCCCGTGTCGTATGCGTACGTGCTGATGTCGCCGGAAGCCTCGTCGAGCTGCTCCACCACACGGCCCAGGGGACCGCGGGTGAAGCGCAACGACTGACCGGCCCCGTTCGTACGGCAGTTCAGCCGACCGGTCGCGTCATGCGCATACGCCAACGTCCGCCCGTTGAAGTCCGTCTCCGCGGTCAGTCGCCCGGCCTCGTCGTACGTGTACGACCATGTCCGCCCCTGCGGATTGGTCACTCCCGTCAGCCGCAACTCGGTGTCGTACGTGAACTCGTACCGCGCCCCGTCCGGGTCGGTCCGCGAGGCGGGCACGTCGAAGTGGGTGGAGGAATGTCGCGTGACGTTGCCCGCGGCGTCGGTGTGGCCGAGGAGGTTGCCCTCCGCGTCCCACGCCCACGACTCCCTTGCTCCGTCGGCCAGTTCACGCCAGGACGGCTTGCCCTCCGGGGTCCAGCCCATGCGGGTGGTGTGCCCGAGTGGATCGGTCACGGCGGTGATCCGGCCGAAGGAGTCCCGGCGTATCGCCGTCGTGTGGCCCAACTCGTCGGTCAGGGACACCGGCAGGCCGGCCCCGTCGTACGCCACCGTCCGGGTGTGGCCCAAGGCGTTCGTGACCGAGGTCGGCCGGCTCGACGTGTCGTACGCGTAACGGGTCTCCGCGCCCGTCGGATCGACCGTCGCCAGCGCGTTGCCGCGCTCGTCGTAGGTATGCCGCCACACCGCCCCGCCCGGCTCCACGACCTCCGTCGGCAGCCCGAGGACGTCGTACGCGGCCCGCGTCGACGACCCGTCGGGCAAGGTGAGTTCGGTGAGGTTGCCGACGTCGTCGTAGCCGTACCGGGTCGTGTGGCCCAGCGGGTCGGTGACCGAGACGGGGCGCGCACCGTACTCGTCCCACCGTGTGCGCGTGACGTTGCCCAGCGGGTCGGTCTCCTCCTCGACCAGGCCCTCCGCGTTGTGGCGGTGCGTGGAGACGCGGCCCTGCGAGTCGGTGTAGGTCGTCGTGCGCGTCGTGTCGTCGTACGTCAGCGTGCCGGAGAGGATGCCGTCGACGCCCTCGGTGCGCACGACCCGGCCGCGCTCGTCGTAGACGTAGGAGAACCAAGTGCCGTTGCGGTCCGTCCACTTGGTGACCCGGCCCTGCTCGTCGTACGCGAACCGCAGTGGTTCCCCACTGGAGTTGACGACCTCGGTGAGGTTGCCGGCGCCGTCGTAGCCGTAGCGCATGACGACCGTGCCCTCGCCCACCGGGCCGTCGGGGCCGTAGCGCGACGGGGGTTCGTCGAGCAGGCGCAGCGCGGTGATGCGGGGGCCGGTCGTGTCGACGGCGACGTAGTAGCCGCCGGAGTGGCGGATGCCGAACGGCACGCCCTCGTCGTCGCGTTCGACGTCGATGCGGTTGCCGTTGCGGTCGCTCCAGGAGTCCAGCGCGAGGTGGAAGACGCCGAAGGTGGGGGAGGGGACGGGGGCGGCGAAGGTGCGGACGACTCCTGTCGCCGGGTCGGTGACCGTCATTGCGCTGTCCGGCTTGCCGTCCCATTCCAGGGGCCAGCGGACGCCCTTCACCGGCATGGTCGGCACGCCCGGTTCCGGGACCGGGTAGACGAGGCGCATGCCGTCCGCCGCCGCGAACACCACGCCCTCGCCGTCGATTTGGAGGCATTCGTCGAGGGTGGAGATCCAGGTCGGGCCGAAGCGGACGCCACCCCGGTAGGAGGAGAGGTGGGTGCGGGTGAAGTCCAGCGGCAGGCTCCCCGGCAGCGTCAGGTCCGTCGCGGTCATCAGCATCGCGCCGGTCGCCACGTCGATCGGCTCGCCGACGCAGGGGGTGCGGTCGGCGTTGCGGGCGGCCGGGCCGAGTTCGACCAGGTCGGGGCGGAGCGAGGGCGGGCGCAGCAGCAGCGGTGTCGTGTCGCTGAACGCGCCCTCGATGCCCGCCTTGACGACCCCGCCGCCGGCGCCCAGCGCGCCGCCGAAGATCATGCCGTCCTTGGCGGCCTGGTTGACCTCGTCGAGGCTGAAGCCCTGCTGCAGACCGGTCGCCATCTTCAACGGCTGGGCCACGGCCAGGTCGACGGTCACCGACTCGATACCGCCGAATGCGGCGGCGACCAGCGTGCCGCCGGCGATCTCGGCGATCGTCGTGGAGACCGCGACACCCAGCCCGGCACCGAACTCGATGACCAGGTCGGCCGCCGCGACCGCCGCGCCGGAGGCCAGGCCCGCGGTGAAGAACGCCAGCGCCACCCCGCCGGCGATCACGGCCGCGTCGATGCCGATCTGCGTCCAGAGCTTGTTGATGGCGTCGTCGATCGCGTCGGCGAACTTCTCGAGCGCGGTGGCCATTTCACGCCCGGAGTCGGCGAGGTCCTTCAGCCAGCCGCTGTCCTTGTCCTTGGCGTACCGGTCCCAGAACTTCCCGAACGCCTCGATCGACTCACCCGTGTTGTTGTGGATGATCGACGACGCGCTCTGGTTGACCGGGCCGCGCACGTCGTCCACGGCGCCCGCGAACGTACGCCAGACAGTCGCCGCCGACCGCAGCTTCCCGGAATCCGCCTCCGGCCACCACATGCCCAGATCGAGCAGGATCTTCCGGGCCTCGTCCTCAACGCTCACCGGCACCGTCCGACTTCGTGACCTTCACTTCGGTGAACATCCCGGCGATCAACTCGTCGTTGTCGACATGCCCGTCCGCCATGTCGGCCATCGCCTCGTGAATGCTCGTCAGTCCGAGCACCAGCGTGCCCGCCGCGCTCTCAATCTTCTTCTGCAGCGGCTTGTAGGAGTCGCCGAACTCCTTGCCCTGTTTGTCGTTTCCCCAGGGCTCGCCCAGAGCGTCGAGGGACTTCACGAGCGCGGTCAGCGCCTTGCCCAGGTCAACTGCCGCCGTCTGGAAGTCCGGTGCCGCCCGCTTGATGTCGGCGGTCTTGATGTCGAGAACCTTGGCCGGATCCTTGCCGTCACCCATCGCGCGTTCCCCCGTTCGCAGTCGCGTGCACGACGGTAGGGGAAGCCGATCAAGAGAAGGTCAAGTGGGACCCAAGCGCGGGTAATTCCCCGGCCTGTGGGTTGTGTATCGATCGGATAAAGGCTCTCGCCTCCACGGTGTGATGCGCGTAGACAGTCCCTGACCTGGTGCATCACCCATCGGAACCAGATCCGGAGATTCCATGCGGAAGTCCCTTAGAGCGGCCGCCCTCGGCGCCGCCTGTGTCGTCGCCGGTGCAGCCCTCTACGGCACGGGCGTCGCCACGGCCGGCCAGTCGACGGCCAACTCGACCCACGAGCCGTACAACATCGGCCTGTTGACGAAGGACATCGACACCTACTACGGCACCACGCTCGACGCCAACGGCGTCTACCAGGCCTCGGCGACCAGCCCGTACGCCAAGGACCTGGCGCGTATCGACGCGTCGGCCAAGAAGTACATCGACGAGGCAGTGCGCAAGCACCACAAGGGCGCCAAGCCCGCGGTCGTCTTCGACATCGACGACACGCTGCTGCTCAGCCTGGACTACGAGAAGAAGAACAACTACGGCTACAGCTCGGCGACTTGGGCCACCTACGTGGCCCAGGCCAACCGCCCGGAGGTCTTCGGCACCCCCGAGCTGGTCAAGTACGCCGCGTCCAAGGGCGTCACGGTCTTCTACAACTCGGGTCTGAAGGAGTCGCAGCGCACCTACGCGGTCGACAACCTGAAGAAGGTCGGCGCCGACGTCAACCTCGACGCCGACCACATGTTCCTCAAGGACACGGCCAACCCGCCGGCGTACCTGAGCGACTGCGCCACCGTGACGGCCTGGACCTGCACCACCGTGCAGTACAAGTCCGGCACCAGGAAGCACATCGAGGACCTCGGGTACAACATCATCGCCAACTTCGGCGACCAGTACTCGGACCTCGACGGGGGCTACGCCGACAAGACGTACAAGATCCCGAACCCGACCTACTTCGTCAGCTAGTCCGTACGGCTAGTCCGTATGGGCAGTCCGTACGGGGCTGATCGACCCGAGGGTGGGCACCACCGGCCGGATCGTCCCGTCCGCCGCGAACCGTAGGCGGTCGATCGTGGTCTCCCGGTGCGTGCCGTCCCCACCAGGTTTTCCGGGCCCGTTCAGGGCGAACCGGTGGTAGACGACGTACCAGTCGTCGGTCCCCGGAGCGTTCACCACGGAGTGGTGGCCGGTGCCCAGGATGCCGTACTCGGGGTTCTTGGACAGAATCGTGCCCCGCTCGGTCCACGGACCGAGCGGGGACGGTCCCGTCGCGTAGGCCACGTGGTAGTTCTCGCTGCGGGTGTCGTCCTCGGACCACATGAAGTAGTACGTGCCCCGCCGCTTCACCACGAAGGACCCTTCACGGAAGTCGCCCGCCGTGATGTCCTTCACCTTCGTCGCGTCGTACGACGTCATGTCGTCGTTCAACGGCACGACGTACGCGTGCCCGTTGCCCCAGTAGAGATACGACTGCCCATCATCGTCCGTGAAGACGGCCGGGTCGATCATCTGGCCCGCCAACGCCCCTTTCTCTACGAGGGGTTGGCCCAGCGCGTCCTTGAAGGGGCCCGCGGGCGAGTCCGCCACCGCGACCCCGATCTGCTGCTCGGCACAGAAGTAGAAGTAGTACTTCCCGTCGCGCTCCGCGACCGCCGGCGCCCACGCGTTCTTGTCGGCCCAGGAGACGTCAGGGCCCAGGTAGAGGATGACTCCGTGGTCCTGCCAGTGGACCAAGTCCCTTGAGGAGTACGCCTTGAAGCTCGTCCCGCCCCAGTTCGCGTAGCCGTCGCTCGTCGGGTAGATCCAGTACTGGCCGTCGAGATAGTGCACGTCGGGGTCGGCGGTCAGCCCTGGCAGCACGGGACTTCGCGTCGGCACCGCCTCCACCGTCCAGGTGCGGCTGGTCCCGTCCGCGGCCGTGACCGTGTACGTCTGCGGCGCGCGGAAGTCCCGGCGGGTACCGGAGGGCGGACTCACCGAGGCACCAGAGCCGATCGCCAGCGACGGCGCCAAGTGCCGCAGATCTGAGGCGGGTTGCATGGGTAGCACGACCTTCGACGAGGCCTCCGTGACGATCGCGTACCCCTTCTGCCCGTGCGCCGTAGCGTCCACGACCGACGTCGCGGCCGCCGGATACGCGGCGAGCAGCCGGTCGTACTCGGCCTGTGTCACCGGAAGTACCGTGCCGTGCCGGGGACTTGCCGGGAGTTGGTAGTCCGTGGACGGGGTCCATCGCCCGGAGTCGAGATCGGTCGTCTCGAAGGGGACGTAGCCGCGCAGCCCGTACTCGTCGACGAACAGGTACCACTTCTTCTCGGTGTTGGACTTGAACACCGTCGGTCCTTCGCCGCGTTGGATCGCACCGTTCCCGATGCACTCCGAGACGAAGTCGTACGACGTGGAGGTCAGCGAGCTCGACTTCTCGCCGGTGATGAACTTCGAGCAGGGGGAGCTGGAGGACGGGTCGCGTTCGTCCTTGGTGTAGCGGTAGTAAGTGTCCTTGTACTTCACGACGGTTGAGTCGATCACCGAGTAGCCGGGGTCGTCCCAGACCTTCGGGTCGCTGAAGGTGCGGAAGTCCTTCGTCGTCGCGTACATCATGCGGTTGTACGTCGAGCCGGTGTGGTCGGGGTCGTCGTCGGCGTACAGCTTCGACGCCCAGAAGACGACGTACTCACCGAGTGAGTCGTCCCAATAGGCCTCCGGCGCCCAGGTGTTGCCCGCGTTGTCCGGGGCCACCTTCACCAGTCGCTGGTCGGTCCAGTGGACCAGATCGGTCGACTCCCAGATCATCACGGACCTGCTGCCGTGCCGCTGGACGTCGTCCCAACTCCCGCTGCTGTTGCGGTACATCCGCAGGTCGGTGGCGATCAGATAGAACTTGTCGCCCTTCGGCGAGCGGATCACGAACGGGTCGCGCAGCCCCTTCTCGCCGATCGTCGACGTCAGGACCGGCTTGCCCTGGTTCAACTCCCGCCAGTGCAGGGGATCGTTGCCACGGCTGAGGGCGTAGCGGATCTGCTCGCCGTCGGCGGTGCCCTCGCCGGTGAAGTAGGCGAAGAGGTAGCCGGCGTACTTGGGGTGGGTCACGGGCGGTGCTCCTGAGTGCGCGGTACTGGGCGGGGCGGCGAGCAGGCTGAGGAGAAGGGCCAGGAAGGGGAGCAGGAGGGTGCGGGCGGTGCGGGGTCGCATGGCACATCCTGTGGGGGTGTGGGGGATTCTGTTGAATGGCTGTGGCTTCGGAGTGTCACCAGTGGGGTGCGGTGCGTCAATCGGTGCGGGTGGGGCCGGGCTGATCGAAAGTTTCGGTTCTCCTCCCGGTGCCGTGGCAACCTTTCCGGTCACGGCGGCGACCAGGACTCAGAAACGGGCCGGGGCGGCCCCTCCGGCCCGTTTCGTCCTCGTCCTCCAGGAAAGGAACCAACGCCGTGCGTACGAGCACCGGACGCCACCGCAGGACCCGCACCCTCTCGATCGCCGCCGCGGTGGCCGTCGCCGCAGGGGCGGGCGGCGTCTACCTCGGCCTCAACAGCGGTGGCGCACAAGCCGCTTCGTCGACGGTCACCGTGTCCACCACCGCCCAGCTCGAGTCGGCCGTCGCGAACGCCACGGCGGGGACGGTCATCCAGGTCAGGGCGGGCACCTACACCCCGGCCGCGACTCTCAAGTCCACGGCGGACGGCACGAGTTCGGCCCGCATCACGCTGGAGGCATACGGCACGGAGAAGGTGAAGATCGACGGCTCCAAGCTGCCCGCGGGCCAGTGGCTGGCCGGGATCTACGGCGACTACTGGACCGTCCAGAACCTCACCTTCCAGAACTCCCCGGCGCAGGGCTTCGTAGCCACGTCGTCGGTCGGCGGCATCTTCAAGAACCTGGTCACGGCGAACAACGGCGACTCCGGCTTCACCCTGCGCGGCGACGGCACGACCAACAACCTCGTGCAGAACCTGGACAGTTACGGTAACTACGACGCCGCCGGACACGGCCAGAACGCCGACGGCATCGCCATCAAGTTCGGCTCCGGCACCGGCAACAAGATCACCGGCGCCCGCCTCTACAACAACTCGGACGACGGCCTCGACCTGTGGCAGTTCTCCTCGCCGGTCACCATCGAGCACTCCTGGGCGTTCGGCAACGGCAAGAACCGCTGGAATGACTCCGCCTTCGAGGGCAACGGCAACGGCTTCAAGCTCGGCGGCGGAGGCGTCGCGGTCGCGCACGTCGTCAACGACAACGCCGCCTGGGACAACAGCCTCAACGGCTTCACCGAGAACTCCAACACCGGCGCGATCATCCTCAACCGCAACACCGCGTACGCGAACGCGGCAGCTGGCTTCTTCTTCGAGACCAGCAAGTCCCGCCTTGCCCGCAACCTGGCTGTCGCCAACAAGGGGGGCCTGGACAAGCTGGGTTCGAGGACGGTGTCCGCGGCGAACAACTGGGATGGCGGGATCACGACTCCGTCCTTCAAGTCCGTGGATGCGACGACGGCATACGGGGCGCGTGCGTCGAGCGGCACGCTGCCGGTGACGACGTTTCTGACTACGGGGTCTACGGTTATTGGGGCGACGATGGATTGAGGTGCCTCGCCATGGACTTCGCCCCCCATACTGACGATCCCGTACGTCACCAGGGGAGGCACCCATGGCACAGGACCCCGCGCCGAAGCGTCTGACGATCACACTCGACTTCGACCTCCAGACCCCCAATTCCACGGTGGGTGAGGCCCGGATCAAGGCGGCCTACAACGCGGCTGTCGATGCGGCGCTGGAGGCAGCCACGAAGGAGTTTCCTGAGGGAAGCATCAAGACCATCACGGCTGAGATGCACTGGTCGTACCGGTGGATCGAGAAGCGCGAGGTCCGCTTCTCACGGGACGACGCGCAGAGCTGACGCGCGCCGGGCCCCGGTCGCTGCGAGCCGACCGGGGCTCTCTCCTCATGGGTGGAGGAGGAGCTGTCTGGATCAGTTGGCCTTGGGGCGTGTTGGTCCGGCGGTTCGGTGTTATGCGGCGTCGGGTGCCCTGGCCCCTTCTGGTTCCGGGTCGGCAAGGCGTGGCTGGGGCGGTCGACTGACGGGCACCTGGGTGAGCCGTGACCGCTGGGGATCGATATGAAGGCGGGCGATGTTGATGAAGTGGAGCCGCGCGGTTTCCATTCGGTCGCGCGCCTGACCCCAGGACTGTTCATCGGGTGCGACCTGCCGGATGAACTGATCGCTGCAATCCCAGAACACTTCGTCGACCCGCGCTGCGGCGTCGACGACTGCGGGACTGCCGACCAGCCAGATCGTTCCCAAGGCCACGTTCCACGGCACCCAGTCCACGGGATCGCCGTGTTTCCAGGCGCGACGCAGAGCGAGTTGGATTCGGGTGGACTCGGCAACGATCGCCGAGCAGGCGGCGATCTGCTTGTCACGTGCCCAATGCGTGCGTTCGCTGCGGCTTGTGAGCAGTGAGCCGGCCACCACACCGATCAAGGCGGCGGCCACCCCGCCCAGAGTGGTGATGGTTGTTGCCCAGTCCAGTGACATCCAGCTTCCCCCCAACGGCTGGTGTATTGGGCGACTCTGCCCGCCAGCCCTGTACTGATATGCACTCGAGTCTTCGCAAGAGCGGCATTCCGGCCATCAAGCGGGAGCCGCCAGTCTTGCGAGTCCCAGCTCCAACAGGCCGCCGTCTCGCCGACTTTGGCGCCGGTGGGAGGGGAGGCGAAAGCTGCGCAAGAGGAACGGTTATCTCTGTGCAGGGGATTTGGGTCCGGGTTCGGAAGGATGCCCGAGGCTTCGCCGGATCACCCTGTCGCTGGCTCGCAGAGCAGCCGTCAGTTCTCCTTGAAGCTCCTTTGGGAGGATGCCCGCGCCGAGGCCACACGCGCTTACAAGCGCACGGCAGTCCTGTACTTGCCGTTCCGTGGCGAGCGTCGTGAACAGAGGGTGTGCCAGGTTCTCGCGAGCCGCGTAACCGTCTTCGGCGTCTGCCGTCCTGCGGTGGAGATCCTCGACGATGCGGTGTGCGGCGGGGACATCGGCGAAATCGATCGCGTCGAGGACGGTGAGTCCGAGCCGGGTGTCGAAGACGGTCATCCCGGGTTCGCTCTTCCGCTCGGAGTAGGTCGTGACCAAGCTCGCCAGATGGCCGTCGAACGGTTGCCCGGCCTCTCGGCGGCACAGGACGGATAGGCATCCCGTGACGGCTTGCTCCCAAGGATCGCCAGGCATTGTGGGGGCGAGGAGAGCGGTGGCTCGTGTCGTGTCACCCTCAACGAGGGCGGCCAGTACGGCGACTTGGCGCCCGTCGAGCATCCGCTTGCCTACGCCACGGTGAGCTTCGATGTGTGTCAGAGCCTCGGCCCAACGTCCCTCCGCGGTGAAAGTGCGTGTGCCGTCAGCGAGGAGCACACGCCACAGCCACGCCCGGACCTCGTGGCGGTCGTCGGCGGTCGCGGTGAGCTCCGCCGGTACCGCGATGCCCTCGAACCGAGCCGCTGCGCCCGCCTCGACGGTCTTGTACAGGTCGAGCAGTCGTCGACGTCCGACGTCGCCGTGGCCGGCGCGGATCTGGAGGCGGGCGAGGTTGACGACCGGTTCCAGTCCTCGGATCGCACTCATGCCGGGCAGCGGGCAGGCATCGAGGTAGGCGGCGGCGTGCTGGTGGCACATCTCGCGTGCGAGGTCGGGGAGGCCGAGGTCGGAGGCGATGAGCGCGGCCTGGTTGTAGACAGCGGATGCGAGGCCCTGGTCGGTCTTCTTCACCGCGGTGTCGGCCAGGTCGGCGAGCGCGCGTACGCGCTGAGGCAGGGGCAGGCAGGCGGGCCGGAATCGGGCGACGAGTGGGAAGTGCTGGGCTATGGGGCCGTGCGGGTCCATGGACTCCCCCGAGCGTGAGTCGTGGGAACTCTGGTGAGGAAGCGGTGCCCGCCAGCCGTACGCCGACGGCCACCTTCCTGTACGTGCCGGGCGTCACCGCCAGTCGACGACGATGCGGTTCAGCGGGGTGTCGAGAGCGAAGAGGCCGGGGCGCCGCTCGATGGCGGGGGCGTCGAGTGGCTGGATCGCGAACGTGGCCTCGCGGCCCCGGTATTCGCGGTCCCAGGTGCGGACGGCGTCGGCGACCTTCGCGGCCAGTTCGTCGCTGCCGGGACCGTGGCCGATGACCCCGAACTCCCAGAGCTTGCCGCCTTCGGGGGTCTTCTCCTTCGACGGGCGCCGCGCCAGGTAGGTGACGGCGCCCTTGTCCACGACGGCGGTCGAGGACGGGTAGGGGTCCTCGGTGAGCAGGCCGCCCTTGGCGTTCTGGGGGAACAGCATCCGGATCAGGCCGGAGGGGAGGGCGCAGGTGACGAACAGTTCCATCCACTCCGGTGACTCCATGGCCTGGACCGTCATGCCGGTCCATTCCTCGGTGCGCGGCTGGTCCAGGACACTGGCGAGCGCGTCGGCGTCGATGTTCTGCCCGGCTGGGGCCTGGAGCCGTACAGCCCCGTCCGAGCTGAGGGGGACGGTTCGGCGATCGTCGTCGGCGATGCCTCGCCTGAGTGGCATGAAGGTGTTCATCTCGCTGCCGAGGGAGATCCAGCGGCCGTCGCGCTGCTCGTAGGCGATGGAGCGGGAGACCGTGCCCTTGAGCCGCTGGGGGACGAGGAGCCGTCCGCCGGGGGCGAGTTGCCGCAGCCAGGCGTGCGGTACGCCGTGTGCGCCGACGGTGGCGATGATCCGGTCGTACGGTGCTCCCTCGGCGTAGCCGAGTGCTCCGTCGCGGGTTACGGCCTCGGCGTTGGTGATCCCGGCGGCGGCGAGGTGTGCGCGGGCGCCGTCCACGAGGTCGTCGTCTACGTCGAGGGTGGTCACGTGTCCGCTCTCGCCGACCAAGTGGGCGAGCAGTCCGGCGTTGTAGCCGGTGCCGGCACCGAGTTCGAGGATGCGCTGACCGGGTTGGACGTCGAACTGGTCGAGCATGAGAGCGACGATGCTCGGTTGGGAGGCGCAGGAGATCGATGTGCCGTCGGTGTCGTACTTGATGTGCACCGGTGCGTTGGCATAGGCGTCTTCGAGTGACGCGTCGGGCACGAACACGTGGCGGGGCACGGTCCGCAACGCGGTCTCGACGGCGGGCGTGCGGGCGTGACCGTCCGCGCGAAGCTGGTCGACCAGGACGTTGCGGAGGCGTTCGGCGTCCGCCGCGGGGGTGGCGATCGTGTCGGTGTTCACCGCGCTGACGCTATCGACGCCGGCGTTTGCCGCGTCGGTCGACGCGGTGTTGTCACTCGTTCCCATGACTACCTCTCGTGCGCTGTTGGACAGTGCGCTCTGCTCGTCCCGGAGGAGACCGGCGCGGTTGGCGTGGAAGATCACGTGGTGGGCGATGACGGCTCGCAGGCCGCGGGTGAGCCCGGCGTTCACGGCGAGGCAAGCGAGTGCGGCGCCTGCCCTCTCGAAGGCGGACACCCAGTCGTCGTGCCCTGCGAGCGGGCCGTTGGGGCAGCACAGTCCGTGGGCTTCGGCGGTCATCAACTTCCGCATCGCGGGCACCAGTTCGGCTACCCGTCCGAGGGGCGGAGGGGTGGCGGCTGGCCGGAGAGCGGCGACCTTCGCCCACACGTCACCCTGTTCGAACCAGTCCAGACCGGCCGCCCGCATCATCGCGCTCGCCAGTAGCACGGTGGTTTCCCGGCGGCCCAGATGCTCCGGGCCGGGTTGGTAGGTGAGCAGGTGGCGGCTGTCTTGGTGGAACAGGTCGTGGGCGATGTCCATTGCCTCTGGCCCGCCGAAGGCGTCGTTCTCGGGTTCGTAGACGGAGGGCAGCCACGACACGACCGTGCCGTCGTCGACCAGGTCACTCAGCAGCGCTTCGACGATGAGGGAGGGCCGGTCGGCGACGTATCGCAGTGGCCAGGGCCGCTTGTTCATGAACCACCAGCGGGTGAGATGACCGTCCGCTTCAGCCGCGAGCAGCACCGGGGCGAGATGTTCGCCGATGGCTCGCTGAGCGCTCTCGCGGTCCGCGAAGGTGATGGTGTGTTGCTGCCAGCGGTCGGGCCGGTCCGGGGGCATGCGGAGGTCCTTCGGTCGATGGGGTCAGGCGATGAGCAGGCAGGCGTCCCAGGCGGATTGCGGTGGGGTGGCGGTCTCGGGCGCGAGGACGGCAAGGGCGACACCGGCGGCGCCGTCGAGGAAACCGGGGCCTCGCTCCTTGTCCCGTATGAGCGTCGCGGCGGCGTGCGCGGGGTCGGTTCCAGGTGGGTGAACTACGGCCAGGAGCACGGGAATTGCGGCGCGGAGCCGCCCGCCGGTCGCGGGGTGGGCGTCGTCGGCCGCGCGGGCGGCGATGTGAGCGAGACCGGCGAAGCCGTGGCACAGGCCGTTGTCCGTCGTGGCCTTCAGCTGGTCAGGGTCGGTGAGGGCGGCCACGAGCGCGTTCTCCGCATCGACCTGGCGACCGGCATCGCCGAGGGCGAGCGCGGCAAGTTGCTGGGCGCGGGCGAGACCGGCGGTGCCGTAGCACCATGACGGCCGCTGGGGTGCGGACAGGTCAAGTCGGCCTGTGCTCAGCTCACTTCGGGTGATCCAGTACGGCCATACCGGTCCTCGGCCGGTGTTCTCTCGCCAGCGGTCCAGCCAGGCCAGGATCCGTCCCAGTGCTTCGGTGTGGCCGTTGACGAGGGTGCCGTGCCGGGCGGCGAGTGACAGCAGTGCGAGCACGCCGCCGATGCCGTGTGCCATTCCGCTGTTGGCGTGCCCGCCGGGGAAACGGTCGTCCGGGCGGCCTGAGGGTCCTGTGGCTGTCCACCAGCCCGGCATCAACTCGCCGTCGTAGGCGATCGGTTGAGTGACACGTACGCAGTAGTCGAGTACGGCGCGTAGAGCGTTGGCGGCGGGGTTGCGGCGCAGGAGGTAGGCGCCGTAGCCGGTCAGGCCACGGATGGCGTCGAACTCGGCGAGCGCCGGGAGGAGTTCGGCGTCCATGCGGCGGTGTGCGGCGTCGAGGCGACGGCTCGCATCGGTGGCCATCTGATGGTCGAGAGCGGCGAGGGCGCGCTGATAGGCACCAGGCAGGTGGTCGGCGGCGCAGGCCAGGGCGTGGGCGAAGGCGGGTGCGCCGTAGAAGGGGTGGCTGTCGGGCCCTCTGGTGAACGGTTCGCGGGAGGCGGCGACGAGCCAGTCGTGGGCGCGCTGCCAGGGGCCCAGCCCGGTTGCGGCCCGCTCGATGTGCAGGAGCGCGATTCCGGGAAGACCGTAGGCAAGGTGCTGCCGATGTCCAAGGTGTGCCATGCGCGGGTCGGCGAGTTGGTCGGCGACGGCTGCTGCCAGGTCGAGTGCGGTGTGGGTGGTCACGATGTCCTCCCGGTGGGGCGTGCTGTCCAGGCCAGGGCGGCGGCGCGGGCGAGATAGAGGCAGACCTCTTCCTCGGGGAAGTTCACCGCGATGTGCCGTACGAAGTGGACGTGCAGCAGGGAGGCCAGGACGTCGTCGATGGCGATGCCTTTGGTGTCAGGGCCGGGCAGGTGTGGCCGGTAGGCGGCGAGCGCTGCGTCGCGGTCGGCCCACGCCGACACGATGGCTGTTCCTCCGGGGGCTGCGCGCAGGGCCGCCCAGTCGTCGCGAGGGTCGGCGAGACGTACGGCGTCGGTGAACTGCGGCCGGGGTACTGGCGCGGGGGCTCTGGGCGGGATGTGGTCGATCAGCCAGCGCATCCCGGCTTGAGTGCTGCCGAGGAACGCGGAAGCGATGGCGATGGAGTGTGCGGCCACCCGCGTGCGCTCGTGTGGACACCGTGGCTGGGAGAGCTGGGCCAGGACTGCGCGCGAATCCGCCCGGAACACGTCCTCGGCCGCGTTCCATGCGGTGCCGGAGCCCCAACGGCCCATCTCCCTATAGGAGGTTGGGTAGCGCAGGTCGGCCAGCAGACCAGTGGCGCGCAGCTCGTCGGCCCACGCGCTCACTGTTCGGGCCGTCTCGCCGAATGCCTCCGGAGTGGGGAGCTCGATGCGCAGGCGTAAATGTTGTTCGGGATCCCGGAAGCGGATGAACCACCATGGCGGGGAACCGAGTTGTTGCAGGAGCTCGGGCAAGTGGCGGGAGAGCAGGGCGTTTTGGCGGCGGGGGTCGCCGTACAGGGCGGCCAGCAGTACCGACGAGACGGCCGGTGTCTGGATCTGGACCGGTGAGAGGGCTCGGGCCTGGGTGGGAGCGGGAAGGGGAGGCCATGTCGGCGGCCGGGTTGCCTTGAGAGGCACCACGACCTCGTGGGCACGGCCATCGCACCAGCCAAGTGCATCGGGTTCCGGGGCCTCGACGAGGACGGCCAGGTGCGTACGGTCGAGATGCCGGCGGAGCAGCGTCCGGTGGCCGGCCTGGTCGAGGTCGAGGAACAGCCGCCGGTCGTCCTCAACGAGGAAGACCCGCCGGGGGAGACGCCGCCTGGCCCGCCAGTCGGTGAGCGCGGTGTCCCACTCGGCCCGAGGGCGTGTACGGCTGGGCAGTTCGGGTGCCTCCAGGTGCCACCGGGCCGGGGCCAGCACCGTGCGCCCGTACCGCAGGCGCGGCAGGAACGGCATCGCCGTTGCGGCGCCCCAGTCGAACATGGTGACCTGCGCACACTGGGCGCGGGACAGCTCCGCGACAAACCGCGCCAGCGGCGGAGTGTGCGTGCGCAGGTTCAGCGCGTGCATTCCGACGGCCTCGATGCGCCGGCCGCGCTCGGGGGCGGCCAGGTACATACGGCGGCCGTCGCACGCCACCGCCAGGTCCTCGGGGGTGAGGACTTCGTCGCCGACAGCACGGTGTTCTTGGAGGCTGATCACCGTGGGCAGGACCTGCGGAGCCCGGGTGACGTGGGTGCTCTCGGGGAGCAGCGGTGGGAAGGAGAGCTGTGCGGGCACGGTGTTGCCGTCCACGGCCGGGAGAGCGGCAAGCTCTGCGGCCAGGGCCTGACGGTCGCCGGGGGCCAGCACGCTGAGGAACCGCCCTGTAGAGACGCCGGCTCCGCGTGACACGCTCACGACCTCCAGCCGGAACCGCCCGCACTGCAACTCCCGCAGGCTGGCCGCGTGCACCCGTACCCCGATCTCCAAGTGCGGTGGCAGTCGCGGCTCTTCGGGCCCCACGTCCAGGGCCTCGATCAGCTCGTCGGTGAGGAGCACCTCGTCGCGGCCGTCGAGCGCGGCGCCCTGCGCGAACCGTAGGAGAGCGTCATCGCGAGCGGAGACGCGAGGCCGGCGCGCACCGGCCGGAGTACCCGGATAGCCGTCGGGATATCCGGTGCCGCTGTCCGCCACGACCTCGGCGAGCGGCACCAACGTGCCGATGCCGTAACGCTCGTAGAACCGCTGGTGGTACTCGCTCCACGCTGCGGTCCCGTACGGGCGGGTACTCACCCGGGTCAGGACGAGGGCGGCACGCTCGATCTCTCGGGCTACGGCGTCCGGCAGAACGATCTGCGCGTCCAGCCGCAGGTCGAACGCAACGGGGTGACGACGCAGTCCGGGTACGAGTTCCAGCATCCGCGCCGCGACGCTGTCCCGGCCGCCCCGCGTGGCGCACTCTTCCAGGCCCTCGCGAACAGCGCGCAGCTCGCGCACTGTCCCCGCGACCGGGGCGAGGGGTGCGGCGTCGGTCGCGTCGAGCTGGTCAAGCAGATACCCCAGTACGTCGGTCTCGGTGCTCGGCGCGTGCAAATTCGTGATCAACACCCGTCGCCGGATCAACTCCCCTAACAGAGCACGTGACTTCACGTGCCCGGCCTTCGGGAACTCCGCTCGGAGTTTGTCCAGGAGCGCGCCGAAGGGGATCGGCGCCCGCGTCGCGGAAAGGACCGCGCGCACAGGGTCGGTCAGGGTCACGGACGCCTCGACCGCGCGGGTCCGGTCGCCCTGGACATCGGGCTGGAACGGTACGACGAGCCGGTCTCCTCGGCTCGTCACGGTGTTGTTGACGACGACAGGCAGCCGTTCGAGCAGATCCGGGCACGACTCCAACTGCTCGATCACGGCAGCCAGCCACTCGGCTCCCGCGCGGCCGACGGCCACGTGCTTCGCTCCCCACCTTGCTCGCGCTTGTCGACAGAACTGCGCGGTGGCCACGCCGGCGAACAAGCCGAAAGGTGTTGCCCGGTGCTCGGACCGCAGCAGATAGCGGGCCACGGACAGCGCCGTACGCCGTACATCGCGCGGAGACGGTTTCTCGGAGGCACACAGGCCCCGTACCTGCACGGTCAGGGCCGGGCTGGCGTGTTGCAGGGCTTCAACGAAGTCCTCGTCCGACCAGACCGCGCGCAACCACGAGATACAGGCGGCCAAGCCGTCGGGCGAGCGATCGCCGAGGTCAGGCAACGGCGGGCACGGCAGTGTCGGCCGGGCGACGGCTCGTACGAGAGCGGTCGTGCCGGTTCGGAACGCTGAGGGCGGAGCAGCCACCACTACCTCCTGGGGCGAGGGACGGACGGGTGGTGCCGTCACGCCGTAGAGCGCGACGGCACCGGACCGGAGAGGCCCGAAGCCTCGGGTCAGGCGACGTTGGTGGTGCAGGCGCCGCAGGTGGAGCCGCAGTTGTCGTCGGTCAGGTTGACCAGGCCCGCCGGGTCGGCGATCTCGACGAGGGAGACGTCGAGATCGAACCCGTCCGTTGCCGCCGGGGTCTGGTGGCTCACCAGGGTGGTGATCGGTACTACGGTGCTGCGCGTCATGCCAACTCCTTTGAATGGTTGTGGTGTTGTGGTGGCGCCCTCCTCCGGCTGTGCGGCGCGGAACCGCACACCGGAAGCGGGAATCTGGTCGGACGGCCGCCGTTCCACGGAGCCGTCGTGTGGCTGCGTTTCGAGAGGGGTGCCGAAGCCGGGCACTCAGTCGTCGCCTTCGATGAGGAGTTCGGCCCAGACCTCTTTGCCCCACGGGCGCCTGCCTGAGCCGTGCAGTTCGTAGCCCCAGCGGTCGGCGACGGTGTCGATGAGGAGCAGGCCACGGCCTGACTCGTCATCATCATCAGGCGGACCAAGAACCGGCAGGCGCGAAGGTGCGCGGTCCACCACCCCGACCCGCAACCGGTCCGCGCTCGGCCGCCCGACCACAAGGCGGATCGAGCGGCACGAGGTGTGCCGGACGGCGTTCGCGATCAGTTCCGAGATGATCAGGGCGGCACGGTCGGCGAGGTTGTCGAGGTGCCATACGCCGAGGGCGTCACGAACGAGCTTGCGGCCGGTCTCGGCCGTGGACGGCTCGCACGGAAAAGTCTGGCTGTAGGCGGGGTGGCCGGTGGGGGCGGCCTGAACTGGCGTACTGAGACTCGTCATTGGGCGTCGGGCCTTCGTGTTGTCTCGGCGCCCGGCTCGCCCCCTCGGCAGGTGTCAGGGGCGGCCCGGGCCGGTCAACAGCCGCCCGCACATGGGTGACGGGCAGCCAGCAACCAGACAACTCCCGTCTACGGCTGGTTGGTTAGGGCGATCAGTCGGCCTCCCGGCACAGCCGCCCAGGATGATTTGACCTTCCCTTTACCTGGCGGGTGCGGGGATGTGGGAGCTACCGTGCGGACATGGACACCACGCGTAACACTGTCCTGGAGGCGTGGATGGCCGAACACGGCTACAGCTCCAACAGCCTTGCCGACACGGTGAACAGGGCTTTAGAGCAACTGACCGGAAGACCGGGCGGCCTCGACGGCTCCTCGGTCCGGGCCTGGAAGGCAGGCCGGGTCAAGTGGCCAAAATCGGCTACCCGCAAGGCACTTGAGGACGTCAGCGGTCTGCCGGCCGTCGCTCTAGGGTTCGTGCCATGGGGCAGGGCTCGGCCCACCGCAGCCCCACCGCAGCAGGAGGACTCCGACATGAAGCGCCGTACCCTCGTCGGCGGCATCGCGGCGGCTGCCGCCGCAGCAGCCGCGCCTGGCACCGCGTCCCCTCGCCGTATCGGCATGAGCGATGTCAGCCGTCTGAACAAGCGCTTCGCCGAAATCATCGCCAGCGACCACCGCCACGGCGGCCAACTCGGCATCGAGCAACAGGCCGCCGAACTCGCCAACGAGGCGCTGAACCTCCAGAACGCCGGCAGCGCCACCCAGCGCGTACGCAGCAACCTCTACGCTTCCGCAGCCGCCTTCCGTTCCTCGGCGATGTGGGCCGCCATCGACGGCCGCCGCTACGACGACGCCAAGGCGCACATGCGCGAGGCCCAGGCCCTCGCCGAGATGTCCGGCGACCAGGCGATCAAGTTCCGCATCTGGAGCCACGCGGGCACCATGTACCGGCACATGGGCCGGACCGCCGACGCGTTCGCCGCCAACGACGTCGCCCGCAACCTCCACCTCACCCGCCGCGACCCCCTGTTCGCGTCCCTCGGACTGGCCCGCCAGGGCGCCATCCACGGTGCGGCACAGGACCCCACCGGCACCCGCCGCGCTTTCGACCAGGCCCAGGACGCCATGCTGCGCGCCGACCCCGCCGACTACCGACCGGTGTGGATGCTCGCCTTCTACGACCAAGCCGAACTGGACCACTTGGCACTCTCCGCGTACCTGGCGCTTGGCGACTACCCGACCGCCGAGTTCCACGCCCACCGCTGCCTGTCCGCCCTGCGGCCTCACATGGCCCGGTCCCGCGCCATCACCACGACCCGACTCGCACACGCCCAACTCGCCCAGGGCGCGCCGGAAGCCGCGACGACCACGGCGATGAAGGTCCCCGCCGACGCCGCCACGCAGCACGCCCGAGTCACGCGCATGCTCCAAGAGTTCGGCGCAGCACTGCGCGCTACCGCGCCGGGCAGTACCACCGTCCAGACGTGGACCGAGCACGCCGCCACCTGGAGGATGGCCGCATGACCACGGCACCCGCCATCGAACTGCGCACCTTCACCGCCCTCGACACCGTCCGCGGCGACCTCCTCGACGTGTACGCCGACGTGCGCGCCCCGCTGCTCCACCTGCCGAACTACGCGGTCACCGCGTTCGGCGAACGCCTGGACCGGCACGCCACCGAGCCGGGGTTCGTTGCTGTCCTCGCGTACGCGGACGGACATCCGGTCGGCTACGCCTATGGCAACACCATCGAGCACGGCGACCGGTACTGGCAGCGCACCAGTCCCGCACCGGCGGAGAAGTACACCGAGCGCCCGGCCGTGGCCCTGAAGGAGATCGGCGTCCGGCCGGCCTGGCGGAAGACCGGGACAGCCCGCCGTATCCACGACGCCTTCCTCGCCGCACGCGACGAGCCGTTCGTGACGCTCATGGTCAACTCGGCTGCCGGCGACGGAAAGGTCCATGCGCTCTACAGGTCGTGGGGGTACGAGGACATCGGACAGAGCCAGCCATCACCGGCCTCGCCGGTTCTCACGGTGATGGTCCGCGCGAGCCGCTGACAGCTGCTGGCGGGCGAAGGAACTTGAGTCTCCAGTAGGGGGAGACGCAAAGGTGGGCGGCATGGACGGCGACACCCTCTACTCGATCGGCGACCTGGCCCGGCGGACCGGGCTCACGGTCAAGACCATCCGGTTCTACTCCGATCGCGGGATCGTGGCGCCGAAGGACCGCACCCCGGCTGGTTACCGCCTGTACGGCATCGATGCCGTCGCACGCTTGGACCTCGTAAGGACCCTGCGGGAGTTGGGACTTGACCTCTCGACGATCCGGAAGGTCGTGGACCGTGAGCTCTCGCTGCCCGAGGTCGCCGCGGCGCACGCCGAAGCGTTGGCGGTGCAGATACGGGTCCTGCGTCTGCGGCACGCGGTGTTGGCCGCGGTGGCCGCTCGTGGATCGACACCTGAGGAGACGGAACTCATGCACAGGCTGGCCCAGCTCTCCGAGGACGAACGCCGACGTCTGGTCGGTGAGTTTCTCGACGCAGTCTTCGGTGGTCTTGACGCCGCCACCCCCGCGTTCGCCGGGGTCAAGCGCTCGATGACTCCCGAACTGCCCGACAACCCGGATGCGGAACAGGTCCAGGCGTGGGTGGAGTTGGCCGAACTGTCCCTGGACCCTGAATTCCGCGCCTCCGTGCGGCAGTTGGCCGAAGAGCAGGCCGCCGAGCAGGTTCGAGGCGAGGCGGCGGGCCCGCGCCGCGATATCGCCGCAGTCGTGCGGGACCAGGCCGGGCCGGCCCTCGCCGCCGGTGTCGAACCGGCCTCGCCCCACGCCGATCCGTTCGTCGCGGCGTTTACGGCGACCTACGCGCACTTCCTCGGCCAGCCCGACGACATCGAGCTCCGCCGCCGGCTGGCGGCTCGGCTGGAGCGCGTGAACGACCCCCGCAGGGAGCGGTATCTCCAACTGCTTGCCGTGGTCAACGGCTGGCCCGCCCCGGAGAGTCTGGCTCCCGTGCTCGACTGGTCCGTTCAGGCTCTGCGCCTTCGGACACCGTGATGACAGGGCAGGCGCGAGACCCGAGACCCGAGACGCGAGGTGCGCAGGGTGAAATCGGCGCCGCACATCATCAGTTCACCGCCCCCGCTCTCGCCCGTCACGGGACAACGCCCCCGCCGGTCGTCACCGGCGGGGGCGTCGCTCTGCTGACCGAGGGGGGCTCAGGTCAGCAGGTCGATGCAGTCGAACGACGTGCCCGGGCTGAGGTACGCCGAGCCCGTCGAACCACTGACCACGTTGATCTTCAGGACGTTGTACTTCGTCGTGTCCGAACTCCACGCACTGGAAGGGACGTTGAAAACGAACGTGTGGTTGTTTCCACGGTAGGAACCCGTGGTGAGATCGCGCGTCGAGGGTTGTGTGGGTGGGGTGGGGACAGCTGAAACCCAGTCGTTCACGGTGACTTGGGGGCGGGCGTTGACGTACGCCGTCGTCACACCCACCCGCAGTGTGTGCGCTGCCGCTGCCTGCGCCGCCGTCAGTTTGAAGTAGACCAGGACGCCGTCGTTCACGTCCTGCCAGATGTACGCGGGGAAGGACGCGGCCTCGCTTCCGCTGCCGATCGTGACGTTCCCCGTCCACTTCGCCGCCCGCGCGTCGGAGGGATGCGCGTACGTCATCAACTCGGCATTCTTGAACTCCCCTGGCGTACCGTCCCAGTTGCCGAGTCGCCATACGGCCGACGCGGTGGACGGGTCACCGGTGATGCTCAGGGTGTGGAGGGACGTCGTACCGCCCGCCGTCACCGCCACCGACCCTGTGTGTACGGCCAGTTCGCCCTTGAAGACGGTCAGCGTGTACGTCCCCGGCAGCATCCCCTTGCAGGAGAACGTGCCGGTGCCGGCCGCGGCCTTCGCCCAGTACTGCGCGTCCGCGTTGGAAAAGCCCACCGTGTAGGGGTACTTGGCGTCCATGCCCTTCAGGCCGACCCCCGCCACCTTCCCGCGCCCCGCCTTGCCGACCCAGCCCGTGATGCCCAGCGGGTCCACCCACGAGGTGTCGAGGTTCGCCGCGAAGAGCGAGGACGAGGGGGTGCCGCCGTCCGTGAACGCCACCACGAACGGGCCCTGCAGACCGAAGCGTTCGGCCTCCGTCTGGGCCTCGTTGTAGTGCAGGATCTCGTACAGCCCGGCCCCGCCCTCGTTCGAGTGGCGCAGTAGCGAGCGGTAGAACGGGCCGCCGGACGCCTTCTCGTGGTTGGAGCGGACGACCCACAGACCGACCGAGCCCGTCGTGAAGCCGACGTGGTCGTAGTCGATGGTCCGCTTGCCCGAGTAGTGCTTGGAGCGGGTCGTGCCGTCGGGGTGCTTCCAGACGTCACCGGCCTCGATGATCGTGTCGGTGGTCGAATCCCACGCGTCCGAACCGGAGTTGGGGAACACCCCCGCCTTCACGCGGACGATGTACCGGGTCGCGGTGAAGGAGGCGTCCGCCTTGTTCGTCCACAGGTAGACGTTGTTCTCGCCGCTGCGGGCCGCGTACCACTGGGTGATCGCGCCGTGCACGACCTTCACCAGGATCGTCGACCCCGACTGCTTGATGGTGACCGTGGAGGCGCCGAGCCCGGACTCGACATGCGAGTGCTTGCCGCCGTAGCCCTCGTACTCCTTGCCCTTGTAGGCGAGGGACGTGAGGTCACCGGTCGACTTGGAGACCTTGAACACGAGCGAACCGCCCGTGGTGATCACGTAGTTGGAGCCGTCGTCGGTGTAACCGAACGCGGCGGCGGAGGCGGAAGAGAGGAGACCGGTACCGCCCGCGACGGCCGCGCCGGTGGCGGCGACACCGATCGCGGAGGCCCCGAGCACCCGCCTGCGGGTGAGGTGCTTCTTGTGCGTGCTCAAGCGACTTGCTCCGTGTGACTCCGTGCGAGAGGAACCTTGCGCCTCTTGGTCGCCACCGCCGGAGAAAGGGTTGCCGCCCGTCCGAGATTTTTTCTACGACCGACGGCTACAACTTCTACGACCGTCTGCTACGACTTCTGCGCCGCGAAGTCGCCCTTGACCGCCAGCTGTTGGCCGGCCGCCGTGGCCGCCGCCGAGTAGCTGTCGTCCTTGGCGTCCCGGCCGCCGCGCTCATGGTTGTACTGCCCGGCGAAGACCCAGTCCCCGACCGCGACCGTACGGCCCTCCTTGAGCACCCAGGTGTAGACCAGGAACCCGTCCTGCTCCGTCACCGTCTGCGTGAAGTCCTGCTCGGGCAGCGAGCGCCAGGCGCCCGCGGAGCTGACCCCGCCGGTCAGCTTGACCTTCAACTGGACGGTGAGCGAGGTGAGTTTCTTGGTCGTTTTCAGGGTGACATCGCTCTGCGCCCAGAAGTCGTTGCTGCCCGGATCGATCGAGCCGTCCGACCACAGCGGGCCGTCCTGGACGCCGGAAGCGGGCGGCAGCACGGGCGTGGAGGCCGAGGCGGTCGCGGACGGTGTCGGCGAGGTGCTCGCCTTCGGGGAGCTGTGCGAGGCGCCGTCGGAACCCGAACTCGCCGTCGGGGCAACCGGTTTGACCGGCGTACGGCTCGTCGCGTCCGGCGACGGCGTGGGCGTCGGTGTCGGCGAGACGGACACGGTCTGCTCGGCGGGGGAGTTGCTCTTCACCGCGGACGCCACCGCGTAGCCGCCGATCGCGAGGACGCTCGCCACCGCGGCCGTGGCGCTGACGACCCGCACCCAGCCGAACACGGGCGGCCGGGTGGCCCGGTGGTCGGGGCGGGACTGCGCGGCCATACCGCGTTCGAGCCGCGCCAGGATGCGCGAACGGTCGGGTTCGTGCCCCTGGGCCGCCTCGTGCAGCCGGGCGATCAACTCGTCGTCGTGCACGTCCTGGTGCCTCATCGGTTCCTCCCTCCGGTCTCTCCGCCGCGTGCCATCGTCGCGTGCATCCGCAGCGGAGGGCTCTGCGGACCGAGCAACCGCTGCAACTCCGCCATGCCCTTCGACGTCTGGCTCTTAACCGTACCGACGGAAACACCGAGGGCGAGCGCGGTGTCCTTCTCCGACAGGTCGAACGCGTGCCGCAGCACCACACAGGCCCGCTTGCGGAACGGCAGTCTGCGCAAGGCCTCTTGGACGTCGACCACGCCGGCCACGTCCGGGTTCTCGGTCTTCTCCTCGCGCTGCGACCAGAACAGGGCGACCCGCCGCCGCTCGCGCACCGCGCTGCGGATCCGGGTGCGGGCCAGGTTGGCGACGACCCCACGGGCGTAGGCCGCAGGGTGGTCGGCGGCGCGCACGCGGTCCCAGCGGTGCCAGAGCGCGAGCAGCGCGTCGGCCGCGAGATCGTCGGCGGCGTCCGCCTCACCCGTCAACAGGTGGGCGAGCCGGGACAGTTCGGCGTAGTGACGTTCGAAAAAGGCGTGGAACTCCACGGAGGCGGCGTCGTCGACGACTGTGCCCACGGCGGACCTCTCCTCGCTGTGGTGTGTGCGTGTCATGTAGATGACACGTGATCATTCGGGGAGGACCCCGACCAGATCGGGAGCGTAGCAGTGATCAACTGATGGGATTGGTACAGGCCTTCGAACACCGTCTGGCGGGCCGACCTCGATTCCGTAACACGGGGAAGACCTGAAACAGGTTCAACGCGGGAACAATCCAGCCAGCATCCGCGCACCGATCATTGAGGCAACGAGGAGTACCCGCATGTCAGAGTCACAGAAGGTGGCTGACCGGCCGAGTGCCGAACCACCGGCGGCGAACAGCGTCGACCGGTTCTTCAAGATCTCCGAACGGGGGTCCACCTTCGGCCGTGAGATACGCGGCGGCTTCGCCACGTTCTTCACGATGGCCTACATCCTCGTCCTGAACCCGATCATCCTCGGCAGCGCCAAGGACAAGTTCGGCCACACCCTCGACACCGGCCAACTGGTCACCGCCACCGCCCTGGTGGCCTGCGTGATGACCGTCATCATGGGCGTCGGCGGCAACCTCCCGCTCGCCATCGCCGCGGGCCTCGGCCTCAACGCGGTCGTCGCCTTCCAGTTGGCGCCGCTGATGAGCTGGCCCGACGCGATGGGCCTCGTCGTCATCGAGGGCGTCCTGATCTGCGTCCTGGTCCTCACCGGACTGCGCGAGGCGATCATGAACGCCATCCCGCAACAGCTCAAGCAGGCCATCGGCGTCGGCATCGGCCTGTTCATCGCGTTCATCGGCTTCGTCGACGCGGGCTTCGTCAGTCGTATACCGGACGCCGCGCAGACCACGGTCCCCGTGCAGCTCGGTGACGTCGGCAGACTGACCGGCTGGCCCGTCCTCGTGTTCTGTCTCGGCGTACTGCTGACCATCGCGCTGCTCGCCCGCAAGGTGAAGGGCGCGATCCTGATCAGCATCGTGTCGATGACGGTCCTCGCGATCATCATCAACTCCGCGGCGGACATCAAGAGTTGGGGTCTGATGACCCCCAAGGTGCCGGACAAGATCGTGGCCGCGCCCGACTTCGGACTCATCGGTCACTTCAGCCTGTTCGGGGCCTTCGGTGAGACCGGCGCGATCACCGTGATCCTGCTGATCTTCACGCTGATCCTGTCGGACTTCTTCGACGCGATGGGCACGATTGTTGGTATCAGCGCGGAGGCCGGTCTCCTGGACGACGACGGTCAGGTGCCGAACATCGGTCGCGTCCTGTTCATCGACGGTGCGGCGGCCGTCGCCGGCGGGATCGGGTCCGCTTCCTCCAACACCGCGTACATCGAGTCGGCTTCGGGGGTCGGTGAGGGGTCGCGTACCGGATTCTCGAATCTGATCACCGGTGGGTTGTTCGGACTTGCGCTGTTCCTTACGCCGTTGCTGACGATCGTCCCCTTGCAGGCCGCCGCGCCTGCGCTGATCGCCGTTGGGTTCCTGATGATGACCCATGTCAAGCACATCGACTGGGACAAGTACGAGATCGCGATTCCGGCGTTCCTGACCATCGCCGCGATGCCGTTCACGTACTCGATCACTGACGGGATCGGGGCGGGGTTCATCTCTTACGTGGTGATCAAGGCGGTGCTCGGTAAGGCGAAGGAGGTCAACTGGTTGCTGTGGGGCGTGTCGGCGCTGTTCCTCGTGTACTTCGCCATCGACCCGGTGGAGCAGATTCTGGGTGTGAAGTAGAAGTAGGGGGCGCTGCGCGGTCGGCTGACGGTTCGTCGTGGCTGGTCGCGCAGTTCCCCGCGCCCCTAAAAGACAAAAGACAAAAGACAACGGCGTTACTGCAAGGCCGCTTTCATCATGGCCTTGGCCACGGGGGCCGCCAAGCCGTTGCCGCTGATCTCTGACCTTGCCGCGTCCGACTGCTCGACCAGGACCGCTACGGCGACCTCTTTCCCGGTGTCGTCGGACTTGCCGTATGCGGTGAACCAGGCGTACGGCGACTGGTCGTTGTTCTCGCCGTGCTGGGCGGTGCCCGTCTTGCCGCCCACCGTGACGCCCGAGATCTGCGCGTTCGTACCCGTGCCGTCCTCGACGACCGTCTGCATCGCCGACTGGAGCTGCTGGGCGGTGTGCGAGCTGACGATCTCTTTCGTGGTCGTACTGTCGTCGTAGTTGTGGACCACGTCGCCGCCGCTGTCGGTGGTCTCCGACACCATGTGCGGGGAGACCAGCTTCCCGTCGTTGGCTATAGCGGCCGACACCATGGCCATCTGGAGCGGGGTGGCGGTCACGTCGTACTGGCCGATGCCGGTCAGAGCCGTGGACGACTTGTTCATGTTCGACGGGTACACGCTCGTGTACGCCCGCACCGGGACGTCCAGCTTGTCGTCGTTGAAGCCGAACTTCTCGGCCATCGCCTTGACCTTGTCCTGCCCCAGGTCGACGGCCATCTTCGCGAACACGGTGTTGCACGAGTACTGCAGCGCGACGCGGATAGAGGCGTTCGTGCAGGGCGCGGACGAACTCTCGTTCTTCAGCGGGGTGACCGTGCCCGGCAGGGTGTACGGCGATGGGCTGGTCGTCTTCTCGTCCACCGACGAGTAGAGCCCGTCCTCCAGGGCTGCCGCCGCCACGACCAGCTTGAACGTCGACCCCGGTGGCAGCGGCTGGCGCAGCGCGCGGTTGGTCAACGGCTTGTCGGAGTCCGCGTTGAGCTGCTTCCAGGCGGACGCGGCGGTGTTGGCGTCGGTCAGCGACGAGGGGTCGTAGGACGGAGTCGAGACGACGGCGAGGATCTTGCCGGTCGTCGGATCGATCGCGACGGCCGCACCCTTCTTGTCGCCGAGCGCGTTGTACGCGGCCTTCTGCACATCCGGGTCGATCGTCGTGACCACGTTGCCCGGGGCGGCCCGCTCGCCGGTGACCGTGTCCATGACGGTCTTCAGGCCGCTGTCGGTGCCGTCGAGGAGATCCGCGTAGATCCCCTCCAGCTGGGTCGGCGCATAGCTCTGCGAGGCATAGCCCGTCACCGCCGCGTACAGCTTGCCGTCCGTGTAGGTGCGTTTGTACGCGAGGTCGCTGCTGCTCTCCGTCCGCGCCGAGCCGGTGATCGCGTTCCCGGCCACGATGATGTTCCCGAGCGGGTCCGCGTACGTCTCGATCGCGTTGCGCCGGTTGTCCTTGTCGTCCGCGAGTGCCTTGCCGTCGTAGAACTGCACCCAGGTCGCCCTCACCAGGAGAGCGAACACCAGCAGCAGTACGAAGACGGAGGTGCGCCTGATCGTCTTGTTCATCCCGCACTCAAGGACGACCGGACGGGAACGAATCGTTCCCTTACGGCGCTTTTCTCATCGACTGCTCATGAAGCACCGATCACTTCATGAGGAACCGGTCCTTCATGAATCCAGTGTCAGCACCAGCTCGTCGATCTCCTCGCCGCGCGCGTTCGCGAACCCCCGGTCATGGCCAGTGACGCGGAACCCGCACTTCTCCAGCACGCGCCGCGAGCCCGCGTTGTCGGCCGCCACGCGCGCGTACACCGGGCGTTCGGGCGCCTCGGCCAGCAGGTCGCGCAGCGCGGCCGTCGCGATGCCCTTGCCCCAGTAGGCGCGGTCGATCCAGTACGTCACCTCGCGCTCGTCCGGTGCGCCGTAGACCGCCACGCTGCCCACCACGTCGCCGTCCACGAGGATCGTGCGATTCAGGACGTCGTCCCGCGCGCGGATGCGCTTCCAGTGGGCGTCGAAGGCGTCACGGTCGGCCGGGTCCTCATGCGTGAAGGCGGCCATGTGAAGGGACTCGGGGTCGTTCGTCTGCCGGAAGAAGACCGGCAGATCACTGTCGTGGACGGGGCGGAGCGCGACCTGCATGAGTTCAGAGCCTCCGGGTGGCGAGGGTCAGTCGGTCGCGGGCATCGAACAGGGCGTCCTTGACCATCTGCTCGTGTGCAGGCGTCAGCCGGGCCACCGGCACCGAGCAGCTGATCGCGTCGCGGGCCGGGGTGCGGTACGGGATCGCGACGCCGAAGCAGCGCAGCCCCAGCGTGTTCTCCTCGCGGTCCACGGCGAAGCCCTGCTCCCGCACCTGGTGCAGCTCCTCGATGAGCTTCTCGCGGTCGGTGATCGTGTGCTCGGTGAGCGCGGGCAGCGTCTCCGGGAGCATCTTGCGGACCTGCTCGTCGGAGTAGGTGCTCAGCAGCGCCTTGCCCAGGGAGGTCGAGTGGGCGGGGAGCCGGCGGCCGACGCGGGTGAAGGGCCGTAGATAGTGCTGCGACTGGCGGGTGGCGAGATAGACCACGTTCGTGCCGTCGAGGCGGGCGAGGTGGATGGTCTCGGTGGTGTCGTCGGAGAGCCGGTCCAACGTGGGCCGCGCCGCCGCCACGACCTCGTCACCGTCGATGTAGGACGTGCCCACCAGCAGCGCCCGCACGCCGATGCCGTACCGCGTGCCGGTGGCGTCCGTCTCCACCCACCCCAGCTCCACCAGCGTGCGCAGCAGCATGTAGAGACTGGACTTCGGATAACCGACGGCCTCCTGGACCGCCGCGAGGGAGTGCATACCGGGCCGGCCTGCGAAGTATTCGAGCAGCTCCACCGTCCGCACCGCGGACTTGACCTGTGCCCCGCCGCCTGTCTCGCCTGCCGACATCGCCCTTGACCCCTTCGTTCGACGGGAAATAGTCTCCGAGAGCATATTCATCATCAGAGACAGCGTTCAGCATATCGAACGACCCTGGTGAATGACCCAGAACTGCGGCATTACATGTGGAGGGACCCGCGGTGGCAGCAGCACCAGTCTGGAGTGTCGACCCCCGAACCGGGAAGCAGCGGGAACAGGTTGCGGTGGAGGCCACAGCCCAGGAGGTGGATGCCACCGTCCGCGCAGCGTACGCGGCGCGCGGTTCCCTCGCCGACCGCACGGTCCGCGCGGCCTTCCTGCGCGGCGCCGCCGACCAGCTCGAAGCGGCCAAGGACCACCTGGTCGAGGTCGGCGACGCGGAGACCGCGCTGGGCCCGGTCCGGCTGACCGGCGAACTCGCCCGCACCTGCTACCAGTTGAGGGCCTTCGCAGACATCGTCGACGAGGGTGCCTTCCTGGACGTGGTGATCAACCACCCCGACGACACCGCGACCCCGCCGATCCCGGACCTGCGCCGCTACAAGGTGCCGCTGGGCGTGGTCGCCGTCTACTCGGCCTCCAACTTCCCCTTCGCTTTCTCCGTCCCCGGCGGCGACACCGCGAGCGCGCTGGCGGCCGGCTGCCCGGTGGTCGTCAAGGCCCACCCCGACCACCCCGGCCTGTCCGAACTGGTCGCGAGCGTGCTGCGCCGGGCCGCCGCCGAGCAGGGCATCCCGGCCGGCGTCCTCGGCCTGGTGCACGGCTTCGAGGCGGGCGTCGAACTGGTCAAGCACCCGCTGATCTCGGCGGCCGGTTTCACCGGTTCCGTACGAGGCGGTCGCGCCCTGTTCGACGCGGCGGCGGCACGGCCGGTCCCGATCCCCTTCCACGGCGAACTCGGCTCCCTCAACCCCGTGTTCATCACCGAGGCGGCGGCGGCCGAGCGCGCCGAGGCGATCGGCACGGGCCTCGCCGGCTCCATGACCCTGGGCGTCGGCCAGTTCTGCGTGAAGCCGGGTCTGGTCCTGGTCCCGTCCGGCTCCGCCGGCGACGGCCTGGTCAAGTCCCTCACCGACGCGGTCAGCAACACGGACTCCGGGGTCCTCCTCGACCACCGGATGCGCGACAACTTCCTCGCGGGCGTCACCGAGCGCGCCCAACTCCCCGACGTGGACTCGCCGGTGACCCCGGGCGCGGGTAGCGAGCACACGGTCAGCCCCGGGTTCCTCACGGTGCCGGCGGAGAGGCTCGCGTCGGAGGGGTCGTACGACCTGCTCCTCGAGGAGTGCTTCGGTCCGGTCACGGTGGTGGCCCGCTACGACGACGACGCGCAGGCGAACGCGGTGCTGTCGCGACTGCCGGGGAATCTCACGGCGACGGTTCACCTCTCGGCGGAGGAGGCGGCCGGGGAGGGGCGTGGGGCGGAGATCCTCGCGGAGCTCACGCCGTTGGCCGGGCGGGTGTTGGTGAATGCGTGGCCTACGGGGGTGGCCGTGGCAGCGGCCCAGCACCACGGGGGGCCGTATCCCGCCACGACGTCTACGTCAACGTCTGTTGGTGGTACGGCTATTGAGCGGTGGCTGCGGCCTGTTGCTTACCAGAACACGCCTGAGGCGTTGCTGCCGGTGGAGTTGCGGGACGGTAATCCGCTGGGGCTGCCTCGGCGTTATGACGGGCACCTGGAGCGGTAGCGCCGTTGGGGGTGCGGTGGATTTCGGAGTGCCGGTCCGCTGTGGCTGGTCGCGCAGTTCCCCGCGCCCCTACGTAAGTGGTCCTGAGATGATGCGTGCATGGACTTGGAACTCTCCCAACTGCCCTTTCCCCTCCGTACTTATGGGCCCGACGGGCACTGGTCCTACGAGGACGGTGTGCTCACGGGGTGGGCGGGCCCTCGCCAGGACCGGTTTGTGCCGCCCACCGGGGAGGGGCTGGACCCCGCCTCCGATGCACCCCGTCTTCTCGGGGCGCCGCACGGGGACTTCCAGCTGATCGCTCGCGTCACCGTCGGGTTCGCGGGGTCGTTCGATGCCGGGGTGCTGTACGTCCATGTCGGGGAGCGGGCCTGGGCCAAGCTCTGCCTGGAGTACTCGCCCGATGTGCCGACCGTCTGCACGGTGGTCACCCGAGGGCATTCGGACGACGCCAACTCCTTCTCGGTCGAAGGCAGTTCGGTATGGCTACGAGTGAGCCGCACAGGCCGCGCCTTCGCCTTCCACGCCTCCCGCGACGGCAAGCGCTGGACCTTCATCCGGCTCTTCACCCTTGGCGACGAGAAGGAGACGGACGCGGCCCTGGTCGGCTTCATGACGCAGTCGCCGATGGGGGAGGGGTGTGTCGTCACGTACGACCACATCGAGTTCCGTCCGAGCTGGCCGAACGACCTGAGAGACGGAAGCTGAGGAAGGCCGTCACCGCGAAGAGGGCCGCGCTGATCGCGAGGCTCTCCCGCAGCCCCTCGGTGAATCCACCGGAGACCAACACACCAAAGACCGCGATCCCCAGGCCCCCCGCCACCTGCCGCGCAGCGTTGAGCACACCGGCCGCCAGCCCGGCCCGCTCGGCAGGCACCGCGTCCATCATCACGGCGGTCAGCGGCGGGACCGTCAGGGCACAGCCGAGGGCCATCGGTACGAGGAGCAGGGCCACCAGGAGCGGGGGCGTGCCCGCGTCGACGTACAGCAGGACGAGCGCGCCCATCGCGGCCAGCACCTGCCCGACGACCATCGGCACCCGGGCCCCGTAGCGCCCCGCCAGCTTGCCCGCCAGGACGTTCGTCACGGAGATCAGACCGGTCATCGGCAGGAACATCAGCCCGGCGTACAACGCCGAACGCCCCTGCACCTGTTGGAAGAACAGCGAGAAGAGAAAGATCACGCCGTAGAAGGCGACACTGCACGCGGCACCCGCCGCGACCGCCACGGACACCGCACGACTGCGGAACAGACCGAGCGGCACCACCGGATGGGCCTGCCGCAGTTCGACCCGGACGAAGACCGCGCCCGAGACGACCGCGACCAGCAGAGCCACAACTCCCGTGGCCCCGCCCTCGATCACCGCGAACGTCACGGCCGTGAGCATCACCACCGCAGCCACCTGACCCGGCAGATCCAACGGCGCCGGCCGGCGCTCCGAGCGCGGCGCCCGGACCAGCAACACCAACGCCACCGCGCCCAGCGGCAGGTTGATGAAGAAGATGCCCCGCCAGTCCCAGACCGTGGTCAGCGCACCCCCGGCCACCGGCCCCAGGGCCACCGCCACCGAGCCGCCCGCCGCCCAACTGGCCACCGCCCGCGCCCGCTTGGCGGGTTCGGCATAGGCCTGCCGTACGAGGGAGAGCGACGCGGGAAGGACCACGGCCGCTGCCACTCCCTGAAGCACGCGCGCGCCGATCAGCACGCTCAGATCCGGAGCCAGGCCGCAGGCCGCCGAGGCAAGGGCGAAGACCGCGATGCCGATCGCGTACGCACGGCTTGCCCCGACCCGGTCCGCGAAGGCGCCGGTGGACAGCATCAGGGCCGCGAAGGACAACGTGTAGGCGTCGACCACCCACTGCAGCCCCGACATCCCGCCACCGAACGCGTGCCCGATCGACGGCAACGCCACGTTCACCACGGACGCGTCGAGGGTGATGAGCGCGAAGCCGAGGAGGGCGGCGGTGAGGGTGAGGGCGGGGGACGAGGAGGTCAAACCACCTGCCCGGGGCTTGAGTTGGATGGTGTTGGTTGGCATGTCCCCATGCTGCGGACAGATGACGCCGTACAGTAGTGACCGGAATGCCATACGTCCGGAGGTTCTGGCCATGCCCCCCCCACCTCGGCCCCTACCCCCACCCCCGTCGGGTCGCAGTCGTCGCGGCGACCCCTGTCTCGATGTTCAACCTGGCCATCCCGGAGCTGCTGTTCGACCGGGTGGAGATCGACGGGGAGCCGGGCTACGAGACGATCATCTGCGCCCCGGAACCGGGCCCCGTCCCCACCACGGGCGGCCTCGACCTGCACATACGGCACGGCCTCGACGTCGTAGGGGACGCGGACATGGTCCTCGTCGTCGGCACGGGCCACCGGTACACACCGGACCCACGTACGGTGACCGCCCTCCGCGAGGCCGCCGCCGAGGGCAAGCGCATCGCGTCCATCTGCAGCGGCGCGTTCGCCCTGGCCGAGGCGGGA
Source organism: Streptomyces xylophagus (assembly GCF_000716435.1). Classification (GTDB taxonomy): domain Bacteria; phylum Actinomycetota; class Actinomycetes; order Streptomycetales; family Streptomycetaceae; genus Streptomyces; species Streptomyces xylophagus. The sequence goes on along the minus strand of NZ_JNWO01000020.1, from coordinate 12,947 downwards.
CTCCTGGACGGCCGCCGGGCCACGACGTACTGGAACCAGGCGGAGGAACTGCGCAGGCGCTATCCGGAGGTCGACCTCACCGGTGACGTCCTCTACGTCCAGGACGGCCAGTTCCTGACAGCCTCCGGATACGCCGCCGGCATCGACCTCTGCCTGCACATCATCCGCACCGACTACGGCGCTGCCGTGGCCAACGAGGTGGCCCGCCTGGCCCTCGTCGCCCCCGTACGCCCGGGCGGCCAGACCCAGTTCACGCAGACCCCCCTCCCGCCCGAGCGGGGCACCGCCTGCGCCGACACGCGCGGCTGGGCCATGCGCAACCTCGACAAGCCGCTCACCCTCACCGACCTGGCCCGGCACGCCGGCGTCAGCGTCCGCACCCTCACCCGCCGCTTCCACGCGGAGAGCGGCGTAAGCCCCCTCCAATGGCTCCTCCACCAGCGCATCGAGCGCGCCAAGGAACTCCTGGAGACCACCACCCTCCCCATGGACCAGCTGGCCCGCGCCTCCGGCCTGGGCACCGCGGACTCCCTCCGCGCCCACCTGGTCCGCCGCACCGGCCTCACCCCGAGCGCCTACCGCACCCAGTTCACCCGCCTAGGAACCGAAGCAACCGCCGTCACGTCATCGCTTGCATGATCGGAGACCGCGCCAACGAATCCCGGATGATCAGAACCGCCCTGCCCGCCGAGGCGAAGAGCGTCGCAGCCCTGCACGCACGGGCCCGGGCGACGTACTACCCGGAGGGCGTCCCGGACGACGGAATGGACTGGTTGGCCGCATGGCAGGGCGTCATCGAGCGCCCCGACGCCCAGGTTCTCTGCCTGATCGAACAGGGCCACATCGTCGCCATAGCCTCCTTCCGCACCCCGGAGGAGGGCCCGGCAGAAACGGTCAAGCTCTTCCAGTTCCACGTAGACCCCGACCACTGGCGCGCCGGCCTGGGCACGGCCCTGCACAAGGCCTGCGTCGAACAATGGCGAGCAGAAGCCCGCCACACAGCCGTACTCGACGTCCACGTAGACAACGAACGAGCCCAGGCCTTCTACACCCGTCAGGGCTGGACAACGGACCCACCGGACGACAGCCACCACCTGAGCATGACCCTGCCCCTGACCACGTAGCGCGAGGCGCCCCCTGAACACATAGCGCGAGGCGGCCCGCACCCGCGTACGGCGAGAAGGGGCCGTGTCGGGGGGTGTCCGCCCGCAGCGGTTGGCGCGTCAACACGGCCACGTTGGTAGGCGACCGATTCCGCGCCGTTCCGAGGACGGACACCCCCCGGCGCGGCCCCGACCCACCACCGCACCGCAGGCGCAAAGCCGCACCCCCACAAAGCCGCACCAGGGAATGAACCAAGCTGCTTGAACGTTCACGGGGGAGACGGAGGACCCCTCCCCTCCCGCCCGCACGCCCTGGAAAGAGCCGAAGAATGCGCGTCGAGATCTGGTCGGACATAGCCTGCCCCTGGTGCTACGTGGGCAAGGCCCGCTTCGAGAAGGCCCTCGAAGCCTTCCCGCACCGCGACGGCGTCGAGGTAGTGCACCGCTCCTTCGAGCTCGACCCGGGCCGCGCCAAGACCGACATCCAGCCCGTGCTCAAGATGCTCACCAAGAAGTACGGCATGAGCGAGGCACAGGCGCAGGCCGGCGAGGACAACCTCGGCGCCCAGGCCGCCGCCGAAGGCCTCGACTACCGCACCCGCGACCGCGACCACGGCAACACCTTCGACATGCACCGCCTCCTCCACTTCGCCAAGGAGCACGGCCGCCAGGACGAACTGATCCAGGCGCTGTACAAGGCGAACTTCGCCGAGGAACGCTCCGTCTTCGGTGACGACGAGCGCCTCGTCGAACTGGCGACCACCGCAGGCCTGGACGCGGAAGCCGCCCGCAAGGTGCTGTCCGACCCCACCGCATACGCCGACGACGTCCGTGCCGACGAGCGCGAGGCCGCCGAGCTGGGCGCGAACGGCGTCCCCTTCTTCGTCCTGGACCGCAAGTACGGCGTCTCCGGCGCCCAGCCCGCCGAGGTCTTCGCCCAAGCGTTGACCCAGGCATGGGGCGAACACAAGCCGCTCAAGCTGATCGACGCCGACGGCGGAGCCGAGGCCTGCGGCCCCGACGGCTGCGCGGTACCGCAGACCTGAAACCCGCAGCTCAGGCCTGATCCATAAGCGTTCCTTAGGGGATCCAGGCAAAAACCCGCAATGGACGAGGACTCCATGGAGCCGCAGAGTGGTCCCATGGAGACCTTGGAGAGCCTCGTCCGCGCCGAGTTCGCCCCGAGGAACACCTACCTCAACACCGCGAGCACCGGCCTCCTCCCGACCCGCACCGTCACCGCCATGCGCACCGCCATAGAGGCGGCCGCGATCGGCACGCCGACCGACATGTTCGACGACGTGGAGGCATCCCGCGCCGCCTTCGCCCGCCTGACGAGCGTGCCGGTCGACCGGGTGGCGGCCGGTGCGTCCGTAGCGGTCTACAGCGGCCTGATCGCCGCCTCCCTGCCCGCCGGCGCCGAAGTCCTCACCGCGGAGGCCGACTTCAGCTCGGTGGTGAACCCCTTCCACATGCGCGCCGACCTCAAGATCCGCAGCGCCCCGCTGGAACGCATCGCGGACTCGATACGCCCCGGCACCACCCTCGTGGCGGTCAGCGCGGCCCAGTCGGCGGACGGCAGGATCGCCGACCTGCCGGCGATCCGAGCCGCAGCGCACGAACACGGCACACGCACATACGTCGACGCATCGCAGGCGGCCGGTTGGCTGGACCTCGACGCGGACGCCTACGACTACGTGGCCGCCGCAGGCTTCAAGTGGCTCTTCTGCCCCCGAGGGGTCGCCTTCCTGGTCACCCCACGGGACCTCGGCGACCTCAACCCGATCTTCGCCGGCTGGGTGGCGGGCGAGGCCCCCTGGGACAGCTGCTACGGCCCGGTGGAGGAACTCGCCCACTCCGCCCGCCGGTTCGACGTGAGCCCGGCCCTCTTCTCCTACGCCGGCGCCCGCCACTCGCTCGCGCTGTTGGAGGAGTTGGGCACCGACGCGATCCGCACCCACGACCTGACCCTCGCCGACCGCTTCCGCGCGGGCCTGGCCACCCTCGGCCACGAGCCGGTCGCGTCCCCGGGTTCACCGATCGTGTCGGTGCCCGGACTCGGGCGGAGGCAGGGCGAGTTGAGCGCGGCCGGAGTCGAAGTCTCCGACCGCGCAGGGAACTTGCGCGCCGCGTTCCACCTCTACAACACCCCGCAGGACGTCGACCGCCTCCTGGATGTCCTGGGCGGCTGACGCCGCGAGGGACACGGCGACGGGCGACGGGTCACTTCACCGGCGTGAAGTCCCGCGCCCCGATGAACTCGGGCCGCCGCACAGGCGCGGCGAACGGCTCGACTGCCTTGTTCTCCACGCTGTTGAACACGATGAAGACGTTGCTGCGCGGGAACGGCGTGATGTTGTCACCGGAACCGTGCATGCAGTTGCAGTCGAACCAGGTCGCCGAACCGGCCCTGCCGGTGAACAACTTGATGCCGTACTGGGAGGCCATGTCGGTCAGCGCCTCGTCCGAGGGCGTGCCCGCGTCCTGCATCTGCAGCGACTGGCGGTAGTTGTCCTCGGGCGTCGCGCCCGCGCAGCCGAGGAACGTCCGGTGCGAGCCCGGCATGATCATGAGTCCGCCGTTGGTGTCGTGGTTCTCGGTGAGCGCGATCGACACGGACACGGTGCGCATGTTCGGCAGACCGTCCTCGGCGTGCCAGGTCTCGAAGTCGGAGTGCCAGTAGAAGCCACTGGCCCCGAAGCCGGGCTTCACATTGATCCGGGACTGATGGACGTACACGTCCGAGCCGAGGATCTGCCGGGCCCGCCCGACGACCCGCTCGTCGCGCACGAGCCGCGCGAACACCTCGCTGATCCGGTGCACTTCGAAGACGGACCGGATCTCCATGGACTTCGACTCGACGATCGACCGCTCGTCGGCCCGGATCGCGGGGTCGGCGACAAGCCGTTCCAACTCCCGCCGGTAGACGCCGACTTCGTCGTCCCCGAGCAGTTCCTCCATGGCGAGGAAGCCGTCGCGCTCGAACGCCTGGAGGTCACCGGCCGGGATCGGACCGATCGGACCGGGAGTGTCGGGGGCGCCCCAGACGACGGGGTCCTGGCGCGGGACGGACACCTCGGTGGTGCCGCGGCTGGGGTACAGATCGGTGACGCCGGTGACGGTGGTCGTCATGCTCGTCACACCTCCTCGGGTTCGGTGAGCAGCGGGTAGACGCCGTTCTCGTCGTGGTCCTCCCGTCCGGTGACGGGCGGGTTGAAGACACAGATGCAGCGGAAGTCCTCCTTGATCCGCATCGTGTGCCGCTCGTGCCCGTCGAGGAGGTACATGGTCCCGGGCGTGATCGTGTACGTCTGCCCGGTCTCGTTGTCGGTGAGTTCGGCGTGGCCCTCGACGCAGACGACGGCCTCGATGTGGTTCGCGTACCACATCGACGTCTCCGTGCCCGCGTAGAGGACGGTCTCGTGGACCGAGAAGCCGACCCGCTCCTTGGCGAGGACGATGCGCTTGCTCTCCCAGGTGCCGGACGCGGCCTTGATGTGCCGGTCGGTGCCTTCGAGTTCCTTGAACGAACGAACAATCACGGTGTGGCGATGCCTCCTTGACGTGGTGTCAGATGATCGGGGTGGGTCAGGCTGTTCAGACGGTCTCGCGCACGGCGCGGGCGAGGATGCTGAGCCCCTCGTCCAGCTCTTCAGGCGTGATGGTCAGCGCGGGCAGCAGCTTCACGACCTCGCCCTGCGGCCCCGACGTCTCGACGAGCAGCCCGAGTTCGAAGGCGCGACGGCAGATCAGGCCCGCACGCTCCGGGTCCTTGAACTCGATGCCCCAGACCAGCCCGCGCCCCCGGTACTCCTTGACGTCGGCGAGGTTCTCCTCGGTGATGGAGATCAGCCCCTGCTCGACCTGCTCACCGCGGGTCCGGGTCTGCTTCTCCATCGCGGACCCGTCCGCCCAGTACGTCTCCAGGGCGGCGGTGGCGGTGACGAACGCCGGGTTGTTGCCCCGGAAGGTGCCGTTGTGCTCGCCCGGCTCCCAGATGTCCAGCTCGGGCCTGAACAGGCACAGCGACATCGGAAGGCCGTACCCGCTGATGGACTTGGACACGGTCACGATGTCCGGCACGATCCCTGCCTCCTCGAAGGAGAAGAACGCGCCGGTCCGTCCGCAGCCCATCTGGATGTCGTCGACGATCAGCAGCATGTCCTGGCGCTCGCACAACTCGGCGAGCGCGCGCAGCCATTCGGGGCGGGCGACGTTGATGCCGCCCTCGCCCTGCACGGACTCGACGATCACGGCGGCGGGCTTGTTGAGGCCGGAGCCCTGGTCCTCCAACAGCCGCTCGAACCACAGGAAGTCGGGGACCTGTCCGTCGAAGTAGTTGTCGAACGGCATCGGCGTGCCGTGCACCAGCGGAATGCCGGCCCCGGCCCGCTTGAAGGCGTTGCCGGTCACGGCCAGCGCCCCCAGCGACATCCCGTGGAAGGCGTTGGTGAACGACACGATCGACTCGCGCCCCTTCACCTTCCGCGCCAACTTCAGTGCGGACTCAACGGCGTTGGTGCCGGTCGGGCCCGGGAACATCACCTTGTACGGCAGATCGCGCGGGCGCAGCACGAGGTCCTGGAAGGTCTGCAGGAACGCGCGCTTCGCACTGGTCGACATGTCGAGCCCGTGGGTGACGCCGTCGCGCTCCAGGTAGTCGATCAACGCCCGTTTCAGGACAGGGTTGTTGTGCCCGTAGTTGAGCGAGCCGGCACCCGCGAAGAAGTCGAGGTAGGCGTGGCCGTCCTCGTCGTACATACGGCTGCCCCGGGCCCGGTCGAAGACGGTGGGCCAGCCGCGGCAGTAGCTGCGGACCTCTGACTCCAGGGTCTCGAAGACGCTGAGATCGGGCTGGGTGATGGTCACGCGAATCGCTCCTCGGTGTGGGGGTGTGAGGCGTGCGGAAGAACTGAAAACGGGAGAGAGAACCGGGATCTCGGAGACTCAGCGGTCCGATGCGTCTTGGACTCTCAACGGGCCGATGCGGTACAGCACCTCGGGGTCGTGCGGCCCGTCCGGGAAGTCACCGGCCTCGAACAGGACCGTGCGGTCGACGGCGGCGCCGTGGCGTTCCGCGTACGACGCGAAGAGCCGCTCGGAGGCGGTGTTGCCGGGCGAGATCGTGGTCTCGATCTCGGTCACCCCGTACTCGGCGGCGACCCGCGCGGTGAGCCCGTCGAGCATCCGCGCGGCCAGCCCGCGGCCACGCTGCGCGGCGTCGACGGCCACCTGCCACACGAGCAGGGTGCCCGGCCGGTCCGGCGGCACATACCCGGTGACGAACCCGACCGGTTCGCCGCGCTCGTCCCGCACGACGACCGAGGTACCGGCGAAGTCCCGGCACCACAGGAGATAGCTGTACGACGAGTTCAGGTCGAGGGCGCCCGAGTCCTTGGCGATACGCCACAACACGGAGCCGTCGGCCACCGTGGGGCGGTCGATGTGCAGGTCTGCTTGGGTGGCAGTCATGCGAATTGAATTTACCGAGGGAAATTCGAAATTGCATGGAGGAGCGGGGTTACGTCTGAGACCGGGACGTGTTATCACGCGTGTGTAGGCGTGCCTTATGTCAGACTTTGACCCGCAGATAAAAGGCAAACCGGGCGCCCTGTGTAACGGGTCACAAGGGTGTAACCCTCACGAGATCTACGCGAATTGTTTGCGTTTGGGTGCCCGGAAATCGGGCAGAAGGAAATGGGAAGCTGCCCGCAAAAGCGGTGGAGAAATTCCCCTGCAATTACATGCGATTACATCGGAATTAGATGCGGGCGACTATCGCCACGCACTCTCCACAGCGGCCCGAGCCCCCTCCGGATCCACCGACACCCCTAGCTCGGCCAGCGCCGCGCCCAGCGCTGCCAAGGAGCCCTGCACCGCCCCCACCGTCGCGTCCACCCCGTAGTGGTTGACCCGGATCATCTCCTTCGCCAGGGCGCCCCCACCCGCGGCCAGCGGCAGGGCGGGGTCCGAGGACAGGGCCCGGGTCACCAGCTCCGAGGCCACGACACCCGGCGGTGTCCTGAGCGTCGTAGCGACGGGGGCGGCCTCGGAGGCCTCGTGGACGTAGGGTTCGAGGCCGCCGCCCAGGGCGACCGCACCCGCTCGCGTCGCCGCGGCCGCGACGGCGTGGCGGCGCATCACCGCGTCCAGGCCCTCCGACTCGATGCGCTCGACACACGCCTCCAGCGCCAGCATCTCCAGCTGTGCCGGTGCGTGCAGGAGGGTCTTGCGGCCGGCGTCCACCCAGCGCTCCTTCCAGTCCAGGAGGGAGAGGTACGAGCGGCGCGGCGCCCCCGGGTTGGAGAGCATCCGGGCCCACGCCCGCTCGCTCACCGACACCGCCGACACACCCGCGGGCCCGCCCATCGCCTTCTGCGCCCCGATCACGCACAGGTCGACACCCCACGCGTCCGGCAGCACCGGCTCCGCGCCGATGGAGGCCACCGCGTCGAGGTAGAAGAGGGCGCCGTGCGCGCGCACGACCTCGCCGATCTCCGCGACCGGGTTGGTGTTGCCGGTCGCCGCCTCCGCGTGGACGAGGGACACGAAGTCGATCTCGGGGCGCTCGGCGAAGGCCTCCCGGATCTGGTCGGCGGTCACCGCCGTGTGGAAGGGGACGGAGAGGTCGATCACCTCGGCGCCGCAGTCCCGCAGCCAGTTCCCGAAGGTCTGCCCGTAGGGGCCGGTGATGACGTTCAGCGCGACCGTGCCCGGACCGGCCGTCGAGCGGATCGCGCCCTCCAGCGGCAACAACGCCTCACCCTGCATGATCACGACATCCTGCTCGGTGCCGAGCAGCCGGGCCACCCGGTCCTCGATCGCGGCGAAGTGCGCGGCGCTCAGCGGGGCCAGGTCGAGGAAGGGGTGTGTCACGGCGGTGCTCTTTCACTCGCGGGGACCGAAGGCGTCCCGGGGATCGGTGGAACGAGCGTAACCGGCGCCCCTGAGCCCCCTCTGACCGGCGACTTCTTAGCCCGTACGGCCCCCTGCCCGGCACCTCACCACGAGCGGGCCGCCCCGCTCCTCCGAATAATCGGAAGCCACAGTTCCGTCACAGGAGGCCTCCGTGAACACGCTCCTCGGCCGCCGGGCCCGCACCCTGGCCGCCACCACCGCGACGGCCGCACTCGCACTCGTCCTCGTGGCCGGCTGCACGTCGAGCGACAGCGGCGGCAGCGGTTCGAAGACCGCCGCCGGTGGCGTCGAACTCGTCAAGGCCGGCCGGCTCACCACCTGCACGCACCTGCCCTACCCGCCCTTCCAGTCCGAGATCGACGGCAAGGTGCAGGGCTTCGACGTCTCCCTCATCGACCTGGTCGCCAAGAACCTCGGGGTGAAGCAGAAGATCCTCGACACCCCCTTCGAGAACTTCAAGACCGGCGCCTTCCTCAACGCCGACGAGTGCGACCTGGCCGCCGCCGGCATGACCATCACCGCCGAGCGCAAGAAGAACGTCGACTTCTCCGACCCGTACTTCGACGCCACCCAGGCCGTCCTCGTCGACAAGAAGAGCGGGATCACCTCCCTCGCCGACGTGAAGACCAAGGGCAAGAAGCTCGGCGCCCAGGCACAGACCACCGGCGAGGACTACGCCAAGAGCAAGGGCTTCGACCCCGTCTCCTTCGAGTCCTCCGACGCCGTCCTCAACGGCCTGCGCACCGGCCAGGTCCAGGCCGTCATCATCGACTACCCGGTCGTCCAGGGCTGGCTCAAGACCAAGGCCAACGCCGACGCCTTCCAGGTCGTCGACAACCTCAACACCGGTGAGCAGTACGGCTTCACGGTCAAGAAGGGCAACACCGAGCTCCTCGCCGCCATCAACAAGGCGATCAAGGACGCGAAGGCGGACGGCACGTACAAGAAGCTGTACGAGAAGTGGATCGGCCCCTACGACGCCACAGCCGCATCGCCCTCACCCTCGGCCTCATGACGCCAGACCTTCAACTCCAGCCGAGGGCAAAGGGCCTGACCCGCCGTCAGCGACGCAGGCTGTCCCAAGGCGCGCAGTACGCCGTGTTCCTCGCCGCGGTGATCGCCTTCGCGGTCACCGCCGACTGGGGCCGCCTGAAGAACCAGTTCGCGCAGTGGAGCATCGCCAAGCAGATGTTCCCGGACGTCATCACCCTCGCGCTCAAGAACACCGTGCTCTACACCCTGTCCGGCTTCGTCTTCGGCCTCGTCCTCGGCATGGTCGTCGCGCTGATGAGGCTGTCGTCCGTAGGCCCCTACCGCTGGTTGGCCGGCATCTACATCGAGATCTTCCGCGGCCTGCCCGCCCTGCTGATCTTCATCTTCGTCGGTGTCGCCGTGCCGCTCGCCTTCCCCGGCACGGAGATCGTCGGCGGAACGTACGGCAAGGTCGCCCTCGCCCTCGGCCTGGTGTCGGCCGCGTACATGGCGGAGACGATCCGAGCGGGCATCCAGGCGGTCCCCAAGGGGCAGTTGGAGGCGGCCCGCTCGCTCGGCTTCTCGCAGGCCCGGGCCATGCTCTCGATCATCATCCCCCAGGCGTTCCGGATCATCCTCCCTCCCCTGACCAACGAACTCGTCCTCCTCTTCAAGGACTCCTCCCTGGTCCTGTTCCTCGGCGTCACCCTGGAGGAGCGTGAACTCTCCAAATACGGGCGCGACTTGGCGAGTACGACGGCCAACTCCACGCCGATCCTGGTGGCGGGCCTGTGCTATCTCCTCGTCACGATCCCGCTGAGCTTCGTGGTGCGCCGCATGGAGACGAAGACGGGGGAGGCGATCCGATGAGCACGAGCAGCACCCCACCGGAGATCCAAGTCAGGGACCTGCACAAGTCGTTCGGCACCAACGAGGTGCTGCGCGGCATCGACCTGGAGATCGGACAGGGCGAGGTCGTGTGCGTCATCGGCCCCTCCGGCTCCGGCAAATCGACCCTGCTGCGCTGCGTGAACCTGCTCGAAGAACCCACCAAGGGACGGGTGTTCGTCGGCGGCACCGAGATCACCGATCCCGATGTAGACATCGACGCCGTACGCCGCCGTATCGGCATGGTCTTCCAGCAGTTCAACCTCTTCCCGCACCTGTCCGTCACCGAGAACCTCACCCTGCCCCAACGCCGGGTCCTGCGCCGGGACAAGGCGGAGGCGGCGAAGGTGGCCGTCGAGAACCTGCGCCGCGTGGGCCTGTCCGAGAAGGCCACCGCCTACCCCGCCTCCCTCTCCGGCGGCCAGCAGCAACGCGTCGCGATCGCCCGGGCGTTGGCGATGGACCCCGAGGTGATGCTCTTCGACGAACCGACCTCGGCACTCGACCCCGAGCTGGTGGGCGATGTCCTGGCGGTCATGCGGATGCTCGCGAACGAGGGCATGACCATGATGGTGGTCACCCACGAGATGACGTTCGCACGTGAGGTGGCCGACCGGGTGGTCTTCATGGACGGCGGAGTGATCGTCGAGGACGGCACGCCGGACCGGGTCATCACCAACCCGCAGCACGATCGAACCCGCCATTTCTTGTCCCGGCTACTGGACCCGGCGATGGCTGAAGTGGACGACGAGGGCAGCGCCCCCTAAGGGGCGCGGGGAACTGCGCGACCAGCCACATCGGACCCGCACCCGACGAACTATCGTGCGTCCCATGAGCGATCAAGCCGTGCTGCACGTAAAGGGCCGGGTCCTTGTGGGACCGGAGGACATCCGCGACGAACTCTGGGTCATCGACGGCCGCATCTCCTACGACCACCCCGTCGACGCCCGCGACATCCGTACGGTCGAGGGCTGGACCCTCCCCGGCCTGGTCGACGCCCACTGCCACGTAGGCCTCGGCACCCACGGCCCCGTTGACGAGGACACCGCCGAAAAACAGGCCCTCACCGACCGCGCCGCCGGCACCCTCCTGCTCCGCGACGCAGGCTCACCCTCGGACACCCGCTGGATCGACGACCGAGAAGACCTCCCGAAGATCATCCGCGCCGGCAAACACATCGCCCGCACCCGCCGCTACATCCGCAACTTCGCCCACGAGATCGAGCCCGACGAACTCGTCGCCTACGTCGGCCGGGAAGCCCAACGCGGCGACGGCTGGGTCAAGTTGGTCGGCGACTGGATCGACCGCGACCTCGGCGACCTCTCCGCCTGCTGGCCGCGCGAAGCGGTGGACGCGGCCATCGCCGAGGCCCACCGACTCGGCGCGCGCGTCACCGCGCACTGCTTCGCCGAGGACGCGCTGCGCGACCTGGTCGAGGCGGGCATCGACTGCATCGAGCACGCGACCGGCCTCACCGAGGACCTCGTCCCGCTGTTCGCCTCACGGGGCGTGGCGATCGTCCCGACCCTCGTCAACATCGCGACCTTCCCGCACCTCGCTGCCGGCGGCCAGAGCAAGTACCCCAGCTGGTCCGCCCACATGCTCCGACTCCACGAGCGCCGCTACGACACCGTCCGCGCCGCCTACGACGCGGGCGTCCCGGTCTACGTCGGCACGGACGCCGGCGGCTCCCTCGCCCACGGCCTGGTCGCCGCCGAGGTCGCCGAACTGGTCACCGCCGGCATCCCGGCCGTAGAAGCGCTGTCGGCGACCGCGTGGGGCGCGCGGCGGTGGCTCGGGCGGCCCGGGCTGGAGGAGGGCGCATCGGCGGACTTCGTCGTCTACGAGACCGACCCGCGCGCCGATGTGCGCGTGCTCGCGTCGCCGCGACGGGTGGTGCTGAACGGGCTGGTGGTCGAATAGTCGCCAGCCGATTCGAATACGTTCACGGAAAACCCACGATGGGGTGAAGTGACGCGGGATCGCTGACGGTTCACCCTTCGTGGGTAATTCTTACCGGGTCCCAAGCATGTCTCTTCTGGGGGTCCCACACCTTGAACGGCACCAACTTCCGCATGCCCGCACGCCGTTGGGCCACCGTGGCCACGGCCACCGCTCTCGCCGCCGGTCCCGTGGCGCTGGCCGGCGCGGGGTCCGCCCACGCGACCACCGACCAGGGTCGCGCGAGCGCCGTCGTACTGCGTACCGGGCTCGACGTGTCCCTGCTCAACAAGACCGTGGACGTCCCGCTCGCGGTCTCCCTCAACGAGGTCCAGGCACCGCAGAGCGCCGAAAAGACCGCGCTCACCGCCCAGTTGGACGGGGTGAACGGTGGCCGTCCGTTCAGTGTGCTCGGCGCGGACGTCGCCACGGCGAAGGCGACGGTGTCGGCGACGAAGGCCGAGGGATACACCGACCTCGCCCATGTCCGCCTCCATGTGCCCGGGTTGCCGTTGCTCTCGCTCATCGAGGTCGACGCGGTCACGTCCAAGGCGACGTGCGAGGCGGGGAAGGCACCCGTCGCCACGTCGCATCTGCCCGGGGCGGTGACGGTGCTCGGCAAGCGGGTCACGGTGACCGCGAGTGGTCCTACGGAGGTTCAGGTGCCGGGGGTCGGTTCGGTCCGCCTCGACTTGTCCAAGACCTCGACCACGTCCCGTACGGCGGCTGCGACCGCGCTCGAACTCAAGGTCTCCGTCAACCCGTTGAAGCTGAACGTTGCCGACGTGGAGGGCACGGTGACTTTGGCGCAGGCGACGTGCGAGTCACCCGAGGTCGCCTCGGCACCGCCTGCCGACCCCGCCCCCGATGTGAAGCCGCAGGGCGCTCCGGCGGAGGCGGGGTTGGCCGAGACGGGGGGTAGCTCCATGACGCCGTATGTCGCGGGCGGGGCGGTGTTGTTGCTGGCGGTGGGCGGGGGAGCGGTACTGACAGCGCGCCGCCGCCGAGGCTGAGCCAACTACTTTCCCACCCACCCGTCTCGGGCGTTTTGGAGGTCCACCTTTTAACCGACAGTAAACGGGCGGGTAGGCGGGAAAGGTTTGGACGGCGACCTCTCGACTGACC
>NZ_JNWO01000019.1 GCF_000716435.1 Streptomyces xylophagus | reverse complement strand
CTCCTACTCCCGCCGTGCCCGCCAAACCGGCAGCCCCCGCCGCTCCAGTCACCCCCGCCGCACCCCCCGCCCCACTCGCCCCCGCCACGAACGCCGCCCCCGCCAACCCCGCCGCCGCAGCCGCCGTCTTCGCGCCGAAGGCCAGTGACAGGGTGAAGCCGAGTGGGAGTGGGACGAGGGCGATGCCGACGAGGAGGCGTTCTGCCGGTACGACGGACTCGCGGGGGTCGCCGCAGTAGGTGCAGCCTCGTAGGTGGCGGGCGAGGCGTTTGCGCCAGACCGAGTCGCGGCGGCCGTCCCAGCGGGCGGTGACGTCGCGGAGGTCGGGGCAGGCGCCGTCGAGGGCGCGGACGACGCCTCGGGCGGTCTCCAGGCGTTCCTTCATCCGCTGGACGCGGACCGCCGCGTGCTGGCGGCTGATGCCGACCGCCGACGCCAGTTCGCGGCGGGTGAGTTCGCCGGCGACCTCCAGCCACCACAGGGAGAGGAGCTGGCGGTCCTCGTCGTCGAGCCAGCGCACCGCCTCCGCGACCTCGCGCCGCTGACCCTCCAACTGGAGCCGAAGAACGGTCAGTTCGGCGAAGTCGGCGGCGTCGCCCGGTAGGCCGTCCGGCAGTTGGTCGGGGGATTTGCGGCGGCGGGCCCTGTCCCGTATCTGGCGCATGGCGATCGCGACCAGCCAGGAACGGAAGCTGTCGGGGTCGCGGAGTGAGGCAAGGTGGTCGACGGCGCGCAGCATCGTCTCCTGGACCACGTCGTCCACGTCCGCATGGCCGTTGAGAGCGCGGCCGACCACGTTGTAGACCAACGGCAGCCAGCCCGCGACCAGTTCGTCCAGCGCCCGTCGGTCACCGGCCTGCGCCGCCGCGATGGTGGAGTGCCACTGTCGTCCGTCCATGTCGCTCCCCGCCCTCCCAGGCATCATCCGCTGTCGCCCGATGTCACTTGCTGTACAGCAGCGTCCCGAAGCCCAGTTGGTCGTAGCCGCCGCTGTTCGGGCCGTAGTCGCCGCCACCGCCCTCCGCACGCACCTTCTCAGCCATGAGGGTGATGAACGGGGTGCTCAGACGGCGTCGGCGGGCGTAGTGGTTGTGCAGAATCTCCCAAACCGGGCGAACGGCGCCCCGGGCTATGTCGGAGATCACAGGCTGTTCCATGTACCGGCCGTTGCCCTGGCCGCTGCGCCAGGCGTACGTCGTGAAGGGCACGGCCGCGCCGAGGTTGTACTTGGCGACGTACTCGGCGGCCTTCATGAACCGGTTGTCGAGGTAGCCGTAGAGGTCGACGCCCTGGTTCCAGGCCATTTCGCAGATCGCGCCCATGAGGCCGATGCCCATCATGGTGTGGCCCTGGTCGCGGCCGCTCTCCTGCCACTGGGCGAGGTTCTGGCCGCCGTAGACGAAGGGGATGGCGTGCCGGAACGAGCCGTTGCCCGCGCCGGACTTCATGTAGGTGACCGCGCGCTGGAAGGTGGCGCGGTCGTCGCACAGGATGCCGGTCGCCATGAGGGAGGCGACGTTGCAGAGGTCCCAATTCGCCCAGTAATTGGTGATGTTGGCGGTGTTGTGGTTCGTCAGGAAGTCGATGTTCATCGGCTTGAAGACCGTGCGCAGCATCTTCTTGAAGCGGGCGAACTCGAAGTGCGGGTGGTCGCGGACGAGTTCGGCGGCGTTCGCGAACTGGTAGCCGTAGATGCCGGAGGCCAGAAAGCGGTCGGCGTTGCCGTTGAGCGTGGTGAGGGTGGCCGACCAGGCGTTGAGGATGGCAACCGCCGTGTCGCCGTTGGCCTTTGTGCCGGCGATCTTCCAGCGCAGGGCGTTCTGGTAGGCGGCGTGGATGTCGTTGTAGAGGATGCCGTAGTTCTGGCCTGTGCCGCCGCGCACGACGACGGCCTGCGGGCGGGGCTGCCAAGTGGCGGCGGAGTGCCAGTTGTCGGTGAGCCGCGTCCAGCCCTTCAGCCAGGGGTCCTTGCGGGCGGCGACGCGGACCTTGGCGCGGTGCAGGTCGCCGGCGTTGTGCAGCATGCCCGGGTGCGCCAGGGCCATCGGCCTCGCGGTCGCGGTGCCGATGGCGGTGCCGGTCTGCGCGGCGTCCGCCCCTCCGCCGGAGAACGCGGCGATCCCGCCGCCGACGACTCCGGCCGCCGCGACTCCGCCGCCGAGCGTGAAGAGGCCCCGGCGGGTGAGGCGGTGCTTGTTGCTGGGCTTGTTGCCGGGCTTGTTGCGTGCGCTGGTGGCCATGTGGGTGGCTCCGGTGCGTGAGGAGACGGGGGACGCAGAGGGAGACGTGGGGGAGGCTTCCGCGATAACAGTTTTTGCCGTGCCCAGTTGGATCCCGTAGGGGGGAACCCCCGGCAAACCCCTTGCACCGCACGGCAGTTGACCCTGGCTGTACCAGGGGTGGGTGCCCTCCTCGCCGACGATCCGCGTACGGCCGTGGAGGACGAGGCTGATCACCGACAGCCACCGGAGATCCCAGGAGCAGCCGATGCGCCCCCGCCGTCGCACCACCGTCCTCACCGCCTCCCTCGTACTCGCCCTCGCGGCAGGCCCGTTGGCCGTACCCGCGTTCGCCGCATCCCCTTCAGCCACCGCGCGGGCAACGGCCGCACCCGACGCCGACGCGCTGCGCGCCGCGCTCGCCGGGCTGCCGAACGCCGATGCCACGGCGGCTCTCGTACGGGTGGGAGGGACCGACGGGATCTGGCGCGGCAGCGCGGGCGTGCACGATCTGGAGAGCGGTGCCGCCGCCGACCCCGACGCCCGTTTCCGGGCCGGTTCGACGACGAAGGTCGTGACCGCGGCGACCGTGCTGCGGCTCGCGGCGCAGGGGAAGGTCGACCTGGACACACCCATCCAGCGTTACCTTCCGGGGCTGCTCACGCGGGCCTTCGAGCCCGTCTCCGTAAGGCAGTTGCTGAACCACACCAGCGGTATCCAAGCCGGCGACGGCTTCGGGGACGCCTTCGCGGACCAGTACGCGCACCGTTTCGACACGCTCACGCCCCGGCAGGTCGTGGCGTCGGCGGTGGCGAAGGGACCGGAATTCCGGCCGGGCGAGCGGCAGGACTACCTCAACATCAACTACACGATCCTCGGCCTGCTGATCGAGAAGGTGACGGGACACTCCTACGCCTCGGAGGCCACCCGGCTCGTGCTGCGCCCGGCGGGCATGCGGGACACGTACTTCCCCGGTACCGACCCGCGCATCCTCGGCCCGCACAACCACGGCTACCAGACGGCCCAACAGGCCGACGGTACAACGGAGTTCGTCGACGTCACCGACTGGAACCAGGCGGACCGGTGGGCGGCCGGCGACATGATCTCGACGACCGCCGACCTGGAGCGGCTGATCACTTCACTGTTCCGGGGCCGGATCGTGCCGGGCCCCCAACTGAAGGAGATGTTCACGGTCCCGGCCGGTATCGAGGGCGCCAGTTACAGTGCCGGGCTCCAGCGGTTCGAGTACGGCGGCAGGGTGTACTGGCTCAAGTCGGGTGCCCGGTACGGCTACAGCGCGGTGGTGGTCGCCACCCGCGACCTGTCCCGCACCCTCGTCTACTCGGTCGACTCGACGGACGCGAAGGGCGAGTCGATGAACGCGGTCGCGCTGCGGATCGCGCTGGCCGCGCTCAAGTAGCGAGGGCGGGAGCGGGAGTTGACGCGAGCTCCAGTACCGCTTCCAGGCGCTTGATCTTCTTCCGTACGACGTACAGCGGGACGATCCCGACGACGCCGAACGACATGTCGATCACCGTCCACCAGAAGGGGATCCCACGGATCGGTCCGCAGATCAGGGCGAGCGGGATGATCCCGGCACAGGCGATCATCGCGAACTCGACGACCCAGATGTTGCGGACGGGGTCGCGGTAGGGGCCGTAGAAGGCGACCGCGATGACGAGGTGCGCGAAGGCCAGCCAGTCCGTGCCGTAGAGGAGGAAGGGGTAGTCGGTGTCGGCGGTGTCGAGTCCCTGGCGCACCTGCACGATCCAGTCCATCAGGGTGGGCAGGTAGTGCGGTACGGACAGGGACCTCAACACGTCCTCGGTCCAGCGGAGTTCATGGACCAGCGGGAACGCCGTGGCGCCGCTGAGCACCAGACAGACGACGAACAGGACCAGCCAGGCGCGGATGCCCTTCAGGAGGGCGGCTCTGTCGCTCATGACGGCAGCGTACGCCGAAAATTGAACACGTTCAAAACAATGAGCGGTGCCACCCCCTCCGAGGGTGTACGCGACGGGGACGAGGGCCGTCTGCACCACGTCGGCGTAGGGGATGCCGAGGAGGCGGACCGTTTCCTTCTCGTGGACCAGGTTGCCCGTGGTCCAGCAGGTGCCGAGGCCTTAGGCGCGGGCGGCGAGCATGAAGCTCCAGACGGCAGGGAGGATGGATCCCCAGGTGGCGGCCTGGCCGGGCGCTCGGCGCGGCGGCGCCCTGCCCCCGTGGGCTGCTGGACGCGGCGCTTCCCGCGCTCCGGGCGCTGTCCGCGCGCACCGGCGGGCATGCGGATGTCGCCGTTCCGGCGGAGGGGACGGCGTTGTGCCTGGTCAGCGGCGGGCGGCTGCCGTTGTACGCGACAGCCGCGGGCAAGATCCTGCTGGCCCACGGCCACGGCCCACCGGCCCGCGTCGAACGCCACACCCCGCACACGGTGACCGCGCCGGGTCCTCTCGGCGCCCAGCTGGCCCGTATCCGGGCGACCGGACTCGCCGCCGCTCACGAGGAGTACCGGCTGGGCGAACTCTCGCTGGCGGCACCGGTGTTGAGGGCCGGCATCACGGTGGCGGCCGTCTCGGTCACGGCGGCCACGAGCACACCGTACGACCGGCTGGGCGCCGCCGTGCGGGAGGCCGCCGCCGCTGTGGGCCGCGTGCTGGATCAGCCGTAGTGGAGGCGGGTCCCGGGAGTCAGCCCGTGTGCGTCTGCACGGCCGACGGTTCGACGGAGTGGGCTGTCGACGAGGCGGGAGCGGAGGCAGAAGCGGAAGCAGCAGGTGAGGCTGGTGTTGACGTTCCAGTCGATGCCGTCGGGGCTCTGGACGGTTCCGCGGTGGGGACGCTCGTGCGGCTCGGGTCCCGGGAGCTGTCGGGGGCGCTCGGGCTCGCGCCGCGGCTGGGGGTCGTCGTGGGCGATGGGGTGGGCCAGGGCGTGGGACTGCTGCTCGCCGGGGGTGGGGCGAGCGGGACCGTGGGGGTCGTAGGAGAGTCGTGGTGGGCCAGGCGGAACGGGAGGGCGGCGAGGACCAGTACCGCGCAGGTCGCGCCGGCGCCGGCCGCCGCGCGGAGCAGGCGGCGGCGGTGCGCGCCGCGGCGGATCGACTCGTAGCGGCCGAGGGGTGGGCCGAGGTATTCGGCGGAGGAGGGGCGCAGGATGACCGTGAGGGGGTCGTCGGGGTTCATGGCCGGGCCGTCCTCCCCCTCGTCAAAGTGTGTGGTCAAGGCTTCTCCTCAGGTGGGCGCGGAGCAGTTCGCGGGCCGCGTGGAGGTCGGCCTTGATGGTTCCTTCCTTGCGCCCGGTCAGCACGGACACCTCGTGGATCGGCATGTCAGCGTAGTAGTGCAGGAGGATCGGGACGCGCAGTCGTTCGGGCAGCGACTGCACGAGCAGTCGTACGGACGGGTCGGTCTGTTCGGTCGGCGGGCGTAGCGCCTCCTCGTTGGTGACGCGGCGCACGGCCCGACGTTCGCGCTCCAGTTTGCGCCAGTGGTCCCGGACGAGGTTGGCCGCGGTGACGTAGAGGAAACCGCGGGGTTCCGTCACCTTCGTCCAGCGGGCCCAGAGCCGGGTGAACGCCTCGGAGGCGATCTCGTGGGCCGTCTCGTCGTCGTCGACGAGCCGGCGGCACCAGCCGGCGAGGCGCGGGTAGACGGCGGCGAACAGTTCGGACGCTGCCCTCTCGCGGGACCGTTTCAACGCTCTCCATGGTCGTGACGTGGTGCGTGCGCCGGTGGGGCGCTCGTGGGGGAAGAGCCCGGGCCGACGGCGTACGTTCCATCGGCCCGGACACAGAAGGTACTCAGGCGGTGCTCAGGACCGGCTCAGGGGCTCCCCGCGGTCAGCGCCGCGAAGACGATCACGTTGTCGAGGTAGCCCGTACCGGTACGGGTTCCGCCGCAGGTGATGAGCCGCAGTTCGGGCCGGTCCACGTTCCCGTACACCTCGTCCGACGGGAAGTCCGCCTTGGCGACCGTCCGTACGGCGGTGACGGTGAACGTGGCCGTCGTGCCGTTCTCCAGGCCCGCCTCGATCCGGTCGCCCTTGCGCAGCCGCGCGAGGTGGCGGAAGACCCCGTCCCCGTACGCGCCGACGGTCACATGCCCGAGGATCACCGACGGCCCGGTCTGGCCGGGTGTCGGCGAGTGCCGGTACCAGCCCGCCCGGTCGTGCGCCGCGATCGGCGGCACCTGCACGGTGCCGTCCGAGGCCAGCCCCAGCTTCATGACCGGGGTGTCGACCCCGATGGCCGGGACGCGCAGGGTGACCGGGACGGAACGCGCGAGGGCGTGCACCTTCTTGGCGCCGGTCTGCGCGGAAGGCTTCCCGGAAGGTGTCGAACTCCCTTGCTGGGGAGCCGAGTTCGCGGCCGGGGTGGTCCCGTTGCCGCCGCAGCCGGCGAGCAGCGTCGCCGTCGCCGCGGTGACGAAGGCACGCCTGGAGAGCGAGGTCATACCCCGGTGGCCCTCCGACGCCGGACGACGACGAAGGCGCCGCCGCCGACGACCAGCGCGGCGGCTCCCCCGCCGACCAGCCCGGTCGTCAGGTCGCCGGACGACTTCGACGTCGGCTGGACACCGGTGTCCGGGGCGCCGCTGGGGACCTCGGCGACCTGGCTCGGCGCCACGGTCGGTTCGGCGGAGGGCGCGGCGCTCGCGCTGCGGGTGGGCTCGGCGGTGGGGGCCGGGGTCGGCGCCCTGGTGGCGGTCGGCGCCGCGGACGCCGAGGCGGAGGGGGTGCGGGTCGGGGACGCGGAGGCCCCCGCCGCGAACGCGGGCAAGGTGCTCGCCAGGACGGCGCCGCACGCAAGTGCCATGGCGCTGAGGACAGTTCGGCGCATGAATCGCTCTCTCTCGTCGGCCGCCCCGCCGGACCGTGTCCAGGGGACGGTCCGGCGGCGGGGCGGGTTACTGATCGAGCGGAGAGACGAGGCAGCGGGTGGGCAGGTTGTAAAGAGCTGGCAAAGTCGTCCGGAGGGTCACCCTGCGGGCGGGGACGGCGAGTTGGGCGGTCGCCCACATGCCTCGGCGCGTCACATGTTGATCATGTGTCCGGCCAGACCGTGCACCGCCTCCTTCACCGCCTCGCCCAGGGTCGGGTGGGCGTGCACGTTACGGGCGACCTCGTGGACGGTGAGGTCCCACTGCTGGGCCAGGGTGAGTTCGGGGAGGAGTTCGGTGACGTCGGGGCCGATGAGGTGGCCGCCGAGGAGTTCGCCGTACTTCGTGTCGCTGATCAGCTTCACGAAGCCGGTGGTGTCACCGAGGCCGTGCGACTTGCCGTTCGCGGTGAACGGGAACTTCGCCACCTTGATGTCGTGGCCCAACTCCCGTGCCTGCGCCTCGGTGTAGCCGAAGCTGGCGATCTGCGGCTGGCAGTAGGTGGCGCGCGGGATCATCGCGTAGTCCAGCTCCATGGTCTCCGCGTCCGCGAGGGTCTCGGCGGCGATCACGCCCATCGCCTCGGCGGCGTGCGCGAGCATCAGCTTCGCGGTGACGTCGCCGATGGCGTACAGGTGCGGGACGGAGGTGCGGCACCGGCCGTCGACGTCGATCGCGCCGCGCTCGGTCACCGTCACGCCCGTGTTCTCCAGGCCGAAGCCGGTGACGTTCGGCGCGAAGCCGATCGCCTGGAGCACCTTGTCGGCCTCCAGGACCTGCTGGGTGCCGTCCTTGCCGGTGACCGTGACACGGACCTGCGGGCCGGACTCGTCGATCGACTCGACGCGGGTGGAGGTGAGGACGTCGATGCCCAACTTGCGGTACTGCTTGGCGAGTTCGGCGGACACCTCGGCGTCCTCAAGGGGGGCCACCCGGTCGAGGAACTCGACGATCGTGACCTTCACACCGTAGTTGTGCAGCACGTACGCGAACTCGATGCCGATGGCGCCGGCACCCGCGATCACGATCGACCGCGGGAGGTCGTCGGCGAGGATCTGCTCCTCGTACGTCACGACGCGCGCGCTGCGCTTGGTGCCGGGCAGCAGCCTGGGGGTCGCGCCGGTGGCGATGATGCAGTGCTCGAAGCCGATCGTGCGTGACTCGCCGTCGTAGCCCGCCACTTGGAGCGTGTGCGGGTCGAGGAACGTGCCGCGACCGTCGATCTCCGTGATCTTGTTCTTCTTCATCAGATAGTGGACGCCCTTGACCCGGCCGTCCGCGACCCGGCGGCTACGGCGGAACGCCTCCCCGTAGTCGAAGGAGACCTCCCCCTCGACCTTGATGCCGAAGGTCTTCGCCTCGCGGGTGAAGATGTGCGCCAACTCGGCGTTGCGCAAAAGGGCCTTGGTCGGGATGCAGCCCACGTTCAGACAGACACCGCCCCAGTACTTCTCCTCGACGACCGCGACCCGCTTGCCGAGTTGGGCGGCACGGATGGCGGCGACATAGCCGCCGGGGCCCGCGCCGAGTACGACGACGTCGAACCGCTCGTCCTGCGAGTCCTGCGCGTCCTGCTGGTCCATCGAAAGGTCCTTTCCCACGGGAGGCCCGTGGTCTTCTGGAGATCCTCTTCGGTGTCCAGGATGCCGCGCCCGTCGACGATCAGGCGAACCGCTCGCCCGTGGCGGACGGTGCCGCCCCGCGCCGGTACACGTCCTTGAGGTAGAGGATCAGGGCGGCGCCGAGCACCCACACCGGGAGGATCACCAGCGCGCGGACGAGGCCGTCGTTCTGGAACCGGGACAGGCCCTGCATCGCGCGGACGCCGACGCCGACCGGCAGGATCTCGGAGAGCGGGCGCAGCCAGCCCGGCAGGTAGGCGGCCGGCATGATGCCGCCGCTGCTGCTGTTGCCGAGGATCAGCATGAGGATGGAGGCGAGGGTGACTCCCGCCGAGCCGAACAGCCGTAGCAGGACCATGGTCGTGGCGGCGACCGCGGCGCCCATCAGGGAGATCACCACGACGAGGGGCACGAAGGAGCCGGGCAGCGCGCCGAAGCCCGTGCTGCCGGCGATGGTGGCGATCAGGAGGCCGCCGGCGACTCCGAACAGGGCCAGGCTGGCCATCCGCCAGCGGTACTGGAGCCGGGGCGCGAGCTGGTAGGTCGTCATACCGAAGAGGTAGCCCGCGAGGACCAGACCGAAGGCCGCGTAGAAGACGGACAGGCCCCGGGTGTCCCCCGCTGCCGCCGGGGCCACGTCCTCGACGGCGAGTTCGTGCCGCTCCGCGTGGGCCACGGTACCGAAGGCGGTGGTCACGGTCGCGGTGACGGCGGCTCCGTTGGCGCTGCCGTAGAGCAGTTTTCCGTCGCCGAGGTAGGCCGCATAGACCTTCCTGTCCTGTACGGCGTCCCGGGCGGCGGACTCGTCGGGGTAGGTCTCGACGGTGAAACCGCCCGGGGCGATGCGCTCCAGGTCCTGACTCAGGTGGACCTGCGCCGTGCCTATCTCGGTGGTGCCGACCCGGAGCTGGTGCGGGCGCGGGGCGTGGAAGGCGGCGAGATAGACGCTGACGAACACGGTGCCGATCAGCAGGACGACCGCCACGGGGAGCAGGACGGCACGCAGGTTTCCGGGGCCGGGCGGCGGATGGGCCACGTCCAGGGCGTGCTTGTGCGGCTGTCGGGTGGCGACTTGCTGGGACATCAGAGCGGTCCTCGAATTAGAAGGCAACTGATATTATTTGTACATCACCATCAGCTGCCTTACAAAAAGTTCTCCGCAGAAGAGGTCCACTCCGTGAACCACCCCGACCGCCGTACCGGCTATGTGGCCTGGCAGATCGGCCAGATCATGGCGGCCCGGATGGAGCGCGCCCTGCGCCCGCTCCAGCTGACCCTCGCCCAGCACCGCGCCCTGATGCAGGCCGTCCTCGACCCGGGGGTCTCCAGCGCGACCGCGGCACGCCGGGCGGCGATCACCCCGCAGTCCATGGGCACCGCGGTCAACGGGCTGGTCGAGCGCGGGATGCTGGAGCGCCGTACCACCCCCGGCGACCGCCGCACCCAACGCCTGCACGCCACGGAGGCAGGCGTACGGCTCGCGGCGGAGGCGGCGGAGACGGTGGACGCCGCCCACGCCGAGGCGCTCCAGGTACTGACACCGGCGGAGCAGGAGCAGACGCACGCGCTGCTGCTGAAGCTGCTGGTGTCGCTGAACCCCTCGGCCGTGGAGGGCGGGGACGCGACGTGAGGAGCTACGGCCGTCAGGGGCCCACGGCTCGTCAGGCGCCGAAGACCTGGAACTCCGAGACCTGCCCGGCCGGCCAGCCGGTGTTGGCGGTGAAGGTGAGTCGTACATAGCGGGTGGTGACGGTGGAGGGGAGCGTGAGGGTCGCGGCGTTGCCGGTCGCCGGGTCGAAGGTGTAGCCCGCCGGGGCGAGGAGTTGGGTGGAGGTGCCGGCGTCCGTGCCGCCCTGGACGGTGATCGTCTGGGTACGGGTGGCCCAGGCGGTCGCCGGGGGAAGGTGGAGGACGATCCGCTTGACGGCGGTCGCGGCGCCCAGGTCGACCTGGATCCACTGCGGGAAGGCGTTGTTGGCTGACTCCCAGTAGGTGTTCGTGTCGCCGTCGGTCGCGTTGCCCGAGCCGTAGACCTGGGTGTGGCTGCTCTCCGAAGTGGGGCGGTGGAGCGCGAGGTTGGTGGTGCTGGACGGGGGGTCGGTGGTGACGGTGACCTGGTTGGAGGGCTGGGACACGTTGCCCGCCCCGTCGTAGGCGATGACGTCGAAGGTGTAAGCGGTGGACGCGCCAAGTCCGGTGACGGTGAAGGACGTTGAGCCCGTCGTGCCCACCTGGGTGCTGGTCGAGCCGGACACCTGGAGGATCCGGTAGCCGGTGACACCGACGTTGTCGGTGGACGTGTTCCAGGCCAGCGAGACGGAGTCGCTGGTGTGCCCGGAGACGGTCAGCGCACCGGGCGCGGCGGGCGGTGTGGTGTCACCGCCGGTGGGAACCACCGGCTGGGTGGGGCGAGTTGCGGTCAGCGCGAGCTGGCCCTTGAGCATGCGGCCGCCGTCGCCGGTCAGGCGCAGGTAGTAGTCGGACGAGCAGGCGGTGCCGTCCTCGTCGAGGGCGAGGAACCCGGAGTTGGTGGGCACCCAGGCCTGGGTCTCGGCGGTCTTGGCGATCTGGTTGCCCTCGTTGTACTCGTCGAACATCGAGATGTAGATGCCCTGCACCCCGGCCCGCACCATGTTGTAGAACTGCCGCCACATGAAGTCGCCGTGCGCGCGCTGCCGGCCGGAGACGTCGCCGGGCAGGACGCAGGGCTGGAAGTCGATGCCGTTTGCGTTGCAGTCGGCCTGGTCGGGGACGGTGTACGTGCTGTACGCGTTGTCGGCCTCGGTGACGTTGCCGATGGCGCCGACCATCCACGGCGAGATCATGTTGAACGCGTGGTAGACGCCCAGGAAGCCGGGCTGCGAGCCCCCGGTGCCCGTTCGCCATTCGCGCGGGACGCCACCGATGACGTAACACCCCTGCCCCTTGAACCAGTTGACGACGTCGAGACAGGCGTCGGGGGTGAAGGGATGGTTGGGATCGTTGAAGCCGAAGCCCCAAATACAGACCACCGGCTTGCCGTTCTGCTTCGCGTAGGCCGAACTCGCCGTGTGCGCGGACATCTTGTTCGTCCAGTCCGTCTTGATCTCGGACTGCATGTTCGTCCAGTTGGAGACGTCGTACATGATGTAGAACTTCCGCCCGTACGACTCGGCGGCGCTGCGCACCTTGGTCGCCATGGCGTCGCGGGTGGGGCCCTCGCCGCCGGTGGGGTTGAAGCGCTGGAGCGCGGCGGTGTCGATGTTGTTCTGCTGCATCCAGAGGAAGTGGGTGTTCACCGTCTGCTGGTCGTAGGAGGAGAACAGCTTGGCGGGCTGGCCGTTGCCGAGGGCGGCGTACGACGTCTGGTAGGTGTTGGTGAATTCGCGCACGTCGGGCCAGCAGCTGATGCCGGTGTTGGTCGGGGACGGCGGCTGGCTCCAGTTCTGGGTCCAGTGCCACCAGCCGTTGATGGGCGCGCCGTCGCCGATACAGGCGAACCAGCCCTGGTAGCCGACGGTGATCTTGCCGACGACGTCGCCCGGCGAACTCGCGGCAGACGCGGTCGGAGAGAGTACGGTCTCCGACGCTCCCACCGCGGTGGCCGCGATCGCGGCTCTCAAGAAGACTCTGCGTGTGACACCCATCTCGACTCCTCTCGGTGGTCGGTGCCGCCGGACGCGCCCGCGCCCGGCGGCACCGTCAGGTCAGGTCAGGTGTTCCAGACCTGGAACTCGGAGATCTGGCCGGCCGGCCAGCCGGTGTTGGCGGTGATGTTCACCCGGAGGAATCGCTGGGTGGTCGCGGTGAACGAGATGGTCACCGTGTTGTTGGTGGTGGGGTCGAAGGTGTACGTGGCCGACGACTTGAGGGTGGTGAAGGTCGAGCCGTCGGTGCTGCCCGAGAGGGTCAGCGTCTGGTTGCGGGCGCCCCAGGTCGCGGGGAGCTGGAGGACGACGCGGCTCGCGCTCTGCGCCGAACCGAGGTCGACCTGGACCCACTGCGGGAAGGCGTTGTTGGCGCTCTCCCAGTAGGTGCCCTGGTTCCCGTCCGTCACGTTCGACGACGGGTAGACGTCGGTGTGGCTGGACTCGGTGGTGGCCGCGCCGGCCGCCAGGTTCCTGCTCACCGTGCCGGCGCCGGTACCGGTCAGCGCGACCGTGGTCGTGCCGTTCGACGCGTTGCTGGCGATGCTGAGATCGCCGGTGCGGGTGCCGGAGGCGGTGGGTGTGAACGTGACGGCAACCGTGCAGGAGGCGTTCGCCGCGATCGACGACCCGCAGGTGTTGGTCTGCGCGAAGTCGCCCGTGGCGGTGATGCCGGAGACGGTCGCGGCGGCGGTACCGGTGTTGGTCACCGTGACCGTCTGCGCGCTGCTGGCGGTGTTGAGCGCCTGGGTGGGATACGTCAACGACGCCGGGCTTGCCGACAGGGTCGCCGGTGACGAGCCGCCGTCACTGGGGAACACCTCGAAGTCCGACAACTGGGCCGCGTTCCAGCCGGTGTTGGCGGTGATGTTCACCCGCACGTAGCGCGCCGTGGCGGAACTGAACGTGATGGTCACCGTGTTGTTGTTGGCGCTCGGGTCGAAGGTGTAGCCCGCCGAGGCCTTGATCGTGGAGAAGCTGGAGCCGTCCGTGGAGCCCTGCACCGACAGGGTCTGCGTGCGCGTCGACCACGCCGTCGCCGGCGGGAGTTTGAGCACGACCTTGCCGACGCCGTAGTTCTGGCCTAGGTCGACCTGGGCCCACTGCGGGAACGAACCGAGCGTGCCTTCCCAGTACGTCGACGCGTCCGTG
The DNA here is from genome assembly GCF_000716435.1 of Streptomyces xylophagus. Taxonomy (GTDB): domain Bacteria; phylum Actinomycetota; class Actinomycetes; order Streptomycetales; family Streptomycetaceae; genus Streptomyces; species Streptomyces xylophagus. The sequence continues at coordinate 266,724 of NZ_JNWO01000019.1, read as the reverse complement.
TCGGTGAGGTTCGAGGCGACGTACGGGCTGCTGCTCGAACTCGCCGACGCCGGCCGCCCGGCGGCGATGTTCGTGGTGCTGTCGATACCGGTGCCGGTGAGGGCGACGGTGGTCGGGCTGTTGTTGGCGTTGCTGGTGACGGTCAGGTTGCCCGCACGCGCTCCGCCCGCGGTGGGCTTGAAGCCGACGTTGACCGTGCAGGACGCGCCGACCGCGAGGGTGGAGCAGTTGTTGGTCTGGCTGAAGTCACCGGTCGCCGCGACGGCCGAGACGGTCGCCGACGCCGTACCGGAGTTGGTCACCGTCACCGTCTGCGCGGTGGCCGAGGAGCCGACCACCGTACCGGCGAAGGACAGGCTCCCCGGATCGGTGTTCAGCACCGGGCCCGGCGCGGTGCCGGTACCGGAGAGGCTGACCGTGTTGGTGATCCCGCCCGCGTTCACGGTCAGGGATCCGCTACGGCTGCCGGTCGCCGTCGGCGCGAACTTCACGCTGACGGTGCAGGAGCCGTTCGCCGCGATCGACGAACCGCAGGTGTTGGTCTGGGAGTAGTCGCCGCTGGTGGAGATCGACGAGACGGACGCGACGCTGTTGGTCGGGTTGGAGACCGTCACGGTCTGCGCGGCGCTCGTCGAACCGGTCGCCACGGAACCGAAGTTGAGCGCGCCGGGGGTGGCCGTCACGCCCTCGGGCGGGTAGGGCGGGAAGACCGGAGTCGGCCAACCGCCGCAGTACGGCGTGCCGCTGATGCCGGAGTTGCCGCCGCCGTCGGTGACGACGAAGTTGCCGCCCGAGCAGTTGTAGACCGGGGACGAGTAACCGACGCCGGTGGCCGTGACGTTGGTGAACTTGGCGGCGCCGCCGGTCTGTTCCTGGAGGGCGAAGGTGCCGGTGCCGGCGATGGTGACGTTGTTGAGGTTGACGCCGCTGATGGTGCCCTCGACCCACTGGACGGCTTCGTACGGGCTCTGCTGGATCAGCGCGTTGGTGACGTTGATGGGGCCGGTGATCGCGCCCTGGCTGCCGTCGAACCACAACGCCCCTACGCCGAACTGCCAGTTGGGGTCGAGACTGCCGGCCCGGATCATGGTGTTGTCGGAGATCGTGGTGGTGCCGACCGGCGTCGACGTGAAGCGCTGCCCCACGTGGATGCCGCCGCCCTGGGCGAGGCCGGTGTCCACGACCCGGTTGCCGCTGACGGTGTTGTCGTGGCCGCCGTAGATCGCGATGGCGTTGGCGAGGATCTGCAGGGACACGGTGTTGTTGGAGATCGTGTCGTTGGCGTCGGCGCCGATGCCGGAGTCCGCCCAGGTGGCGACGCCGTCGTCGCCGGTGTTGCGGATGTCGCTGTTGGTCACCTTCGAGTTGGTGACGCCGCCGTGGAAGTTGATGCCGTCGGCGGTGGTGTCCCGGATGCGCATGCCGGTGAACGTCAGCCCGTCCATCGGCCCGTCCATCCAGGCGCCGACCTTCATGTGGTCGATCCACAGGTTGGACACGGTCGAGTCGCTCATCGCGCCGCCGATGCCGTTGACCTGCGCGCTGTCGTCGCGTTCCTGCACATTGCCGAAGATCGCGAAGTTCTGCAGGCGCACACCGGTGCTCGCGTTGGGCGCCGAGTTGCCGTAGAAGCCGGGGGCCGTGCCGACGACGGTCGAGTACCACATGCCGGCGCCGGCGATCGTGACGTTGTTGACGCTGATGTGACCGGGGATGTTGAAGGTGCCCGGCGGGATCCACACTGTGCCGCCGGGGCCCGCCGAGCTGATCGCGGCGTTGAACGCGCTGGTCGCGTCGGCCACACCAGTCGCGTCGGCGCCCTTGCTGGTCACCGACACCGACCCGGAGGGGGCGGTCAGCGCGGCGCCGACCTGCTCGAAGTCGGCGAAGTCGATCGTGTACGAGGAGGCGGTGTCGCCCGCGTCGACCTGGAACTTGAAGGTCGTTCCGGCCGGATACGTGGTGGAGAACAGGCGGTGGGCCTCGTCGTAGAAGTGGTGCGGGTTGCTGCCCGGCGTGTTGGTGAACGGGTAGCTGCCGTAGTACCAGCTGTAGGCGTTGGTCAGGGTGAAGTCGGGCTGCTTGACGCCGTTGACGTACAGCGACAGCGCGGCGGTGTAGACCGAGCCACCCGAGGTGTCGGGGATGCTGTACCGGAAGTTGATCGAGTTGGTCGCCACCGGCGTGGTGAACGTGACGTACTGGCCGGTGCCCTGGAGCGTCGTCGCCTTGCGGTACGACGCCTCGTCGGCGAGCTGGCCCTGGGCGTAACTCGGGCCGATGTTCGTGCCGTTGTTGGCGGAGTTCTCCGCCTGCACCTCGACGTACGGAAGGCTCGCGCCGCTGCCGCCGGTGGCGGTGGACGCCGCCCAGGCGGCTGGAGCGGCCAGGGCGAAGACGCCTACGGCGGCCAGCATCGCGGTGCTGACCGCCCAGACAAGGGCTCGTCTCAGTTCTCGGATGGAATGGAACACGTGCCACTCCTTTGATCACGAAATGCCGCAACTGTTCCGCGGGCATCGCCAGGGAGGGGAGGGAGACGGGGGATTGGTGACGATGCATGGGGGACCGTAATGTCATAGACATGATCACGCAATAACTAGACAGAACTCTGCAACAAACAAAAACGCGACCCGCAAGATCTCATGCGGGCCGCGCATATGCCGGTGCCGCCGGACGAAGGGTCCGGCGGCACCGTGGGGAGGGTGGGGTCAGGGGTCAGGTGGCCGATGACTTCAAGGTGGTGGCGGCGGTGCCGGGGGTGTCCGAACTCGCGGCGAAGTTCAGGTAGTTGATGTTCCAGCCGCCGGTGTCCTGGTCGAGCGTCAGAACCTGCCGGCCGGCGGGCAGGGTCACGTGGGTGGTCACGGTGGACCAGGTCTGCCAGTCGCCGGTGGCGGGCAGGTCGACGGGGCCGGTGAGGTTCGTGCCGGAGGCGTCCGACAGGTGCAGCGCGCCTGCCACTGCGGAGGGCGCGGCGACACGGAGGTCGAGGGTGTAGGTACCGGCCGCGGCGACGTCGACCGTGTAGCGGAACCACTGCCCTGGACCGGTCCAACCCAGGTTGTGACCGCCCCCTGTGTCCGAGGTGTTGTCGAGGTCGACGCCGTCGGCCCGGTAGGAGTTGGCGTTGCCGTTGACAGAGGTGACGTTGTACGCGACGCCCTGACCGCCGGTGTCGTAGTCCTCCGCCTGGACCGTTCCAGGCACGGCGGCCGGGGTGCCCCCGTAGGGGCCCTCGGGAGCGGGCGGCGGCCAGTGGTTGTCGCTCAACTTGGCGGTGAAACCGGTGGAGTTGTTGACGAAGGCCGAGGTGCCGGGGTCGAGTCCGGTGACCGTGTTGCCGGTGATCGTCGCGGAGCCGGTGGGCGCGGGGTAGAACGGCGGCGAGATCACGATGCCGTTGCGGCCGGGGTCGTTGACCGTGTTGTCCTGGAGCAGGGTGTTGGTCGAGGTGGAGAAGCCGATCCCGTCGTAGAGGGAGTCGGTGACGGTGTTGCCGGTCACCGTGACCTTGTCGACGGTCCCGGTGTTCTGTCCGTCGCCGCCGTTGCCGATGTGCAGGGCGGGTTGACCCTGGCTGTAGGCGTTGCCGCCGGAGCGGACCACGGTGTTGCCGGTCACGGTCGCGGACAGCAGGTCGCTGCCGTTGACACCGAAGCGTCCGGCGCCCAGACCGATGTAACGGGCCGTGTCGCTGATGTAGTTGTCCTTGACCTGGTGGCCGCTGCCGCCGTAGATCCCGACGCCCTTGCCGCCCCAGGGTGCGATCGAGGTGTTGTCGCTGACGGTGACATTCGTCATCGGGTTGTAGTAGGTCTTCGAACCGTCGCCGTTGGTGTTGTAGTTCACCGAGTTGATGGCGATCGCGTCGTCCCCGGTGCCCCGGACGAAGTTGTTGGTGACCGTCAGGTCGTTGCCCGTGTCCGCGCCCAGCGACACGTTGTTGACGTTGATCCCGTCCGCCCAGACCGACGTCAGCCTGCTGTTCTTCACCGTCCCGCCGGTGCCGGAGGCCCAGAAGCCCGACATGGTGTGCTGGGTCCAGATGCCGTCGGCCAGCCAGTCGGTACCGGTGGTGTCCATCGCGCCGCCGTCCCCGCCGACGGTGCTCCGGCTAACCGCGTTGGCGTCGATGTGGAAGTCACGCACCGTGCAGGAGGTCAGGTCGAACAGGGCTGCCAGCGGGGTGGAGTTGGGGACGGGTACGTCACGGTAGATCGTGCTGTACCAGAGCCCCGCGCCCGCGATGGTGATCCCCTGTGCGTCCAGCCCCGCGGTGCCCTTCACATAGAAGGTGCCCTGCGGAATCCACAGGGTCCTGCCCTGCTGCTGGGCCTGGTCGATGCAGCTCTGGATGGCGGCCCGGCTGTCCACCGACTGGCTGTCGGCGGCGCCGTTGGTCGGGTTGTCGTCCGCCACCGCGCCGCAACTCGTGATCGAGATGGAGTCCGCGGGCTGCGTGCGCGGCGCCGGCGGGTTCTCCACGTCGACGGAGTCCACGTCGTAGAAGGACGCGCTGTTGTCGGAGTCCTTCCGCAGCGAGAACGTGGCGCCCGCCGGGATCGGGGCCCCGGTGACGAAGGTGTGCGACTCGTCCCAGAAGACCCTCGGGTCGCCGTCGGCCGGGTTCTGGTTGTCGCTCGTGTTGTAGTTGCCGTTGCCCTCGTACACCCAGCTCTGCTTCGAGTTGAGGTCCAGCGCCTGCCGGAACACCCCGTCGACGTACAGGTCCAGCGTCCCGGTGACACCACCGCCGGACGCCGAATCCGGAATGCCGGCGCGGACGTTGAGGAAGGAGATCGGCTGCCCGGTGGCGTTCGTCCACTGCACGGACTGGCCGGTGCCGTCCAGGTGGACGTACGAATGGCCCGAGGCCTCCAGGGCCGCGCTCGAGTACTGCGTCGTCGGCGCGGAGGTCAGCGACCGAACGGCCGCACCACCGCCGGGCGTTCCGGCCTCGGCCTCGTACACCGAGAAGGACGTGGCCGCACCGACCGCCGGGCTCACCGCCTCCTTGGTAGGCGACGGCTCCTGTGCGGCGGCCGGTAAGACGGACACGCACAGCGCGCCGACCGCGGCGACGACGGCCACCGCCAGTCGCCGGGGTCTCGGGATCGTCAGCATCTGATGCTCCTTCGCGGAGTGGGGGGGAAACCGGCGCCCCGAACGTACAGAGCACGCATCGACCCCGCTAGATTCCGACGAAGCAAAGAATTATTCACGCAAGCTGACGCAAGTTTCTTGCAGCGATCCGCAAATCACAGATGCAGCAAGCGCGAGAAAAACTGAGGTTCCGGCCTGTCCAGTGCACCGCTGGTCAGCGGCGGGGCAGCACGCCCAGGAGGGTTGCGGTCAGGGCCAGCTTCAGGGAGTCCTTCAGTTCCAGGTGGAGGCGGGCCAGGTCGGGTTCGGCCCGGTAGGCCGCCTGCAGGCTGGGCGGGGGTGTGCTGTACGCCGACAGCGCGCCGGCCATGACCATGGTCCGCAGGCTGAACAGCGTCGCGTTCTCGCCCAGCTCCGGCAGGCACTTCTGGAGCAGGGCGGTCATGGTCGCCAGGCGGTCCAGGGAGGCGCGCTTGTAGCGTGCTACGACCTCGACGGAGACGTTGTGTTCCAGGACGCCGCCCTGTGCGCCGAAGAGGTCGCACAGCACCACCCGGCCGGAGAGTGAGCGGCTGAGGATCTCGGCCACCGCCGCCGCCCGCTCGGCCATGGGCAGATCTTCGTCGACGCCGGCGGCCAACTCGCCCGCCAGTCCCGTCAGCCACTCCTGCAGGAACTGGTCCAGCAGTTCCAGCAGCACCGCCTCGCGGGACTCGAAGTAGCGCAGCACGTTCGGCTTCGCCAGGCCCACCCGGCGGCTGAGCTCGTTCAGGGTGACCGCGGCCACGGGCATCTCGTCGAGCATCGCCGACGCCCCGTCGAGGATCGCCCGCCGGCGGATCGCCCGCTGCTCTTCGGTTCGCGCCCGCTGGAAAGTCACGATCACCAGCCTAACTTACGTACCTGCGGTACGTTGACAACGTACCGAAAGTACTTTAGCGTCGCCAATGCAAGATACCTTCGGTACGTTAGATGATGGGGAGCCCGACATGAGCGAGAAGTGGACGACGGCGAACATTCCGGACCAGCACGGGCGGGTGGCCGTGGTGACCGGGGCCAACACCGGACTGGGGTACGAGACCGCCAAGGCGCTCGCCGAGCGCGGGGCCTCCGTGGTCCTCGCCGTGCGCAACACCGAGAAGGGCGAGCAGGCCGCGGCCCGCATGACCGGCGACGTGACCGTGCAGGCACTGGACCTGACCTCGCTCGACTCCGTCCGGACCGCGGCGGCGGCGCTGCGGTCCCGGTTCGACCGGATCGACCTGCTCATCAACAACGCCGGCGTGATGTACACCCCGAAGCAGACCACCCGGGACGGCTTCGAGATGCAGTTCGGCACCAACCACCTCGGCCACTTCGCGCTCACCGGGCTGCTGCTGGACCTGATGCTGCCGGTGCCCGGCTCGCGCGTGGTGACGGTCAGCAGCACCGGCCACCGCATCCGGGCCGCGATCCACTTCGACGACCTGCAGTGGGAGCGGTCCTACAGCCGGGTCGCCGCCTACGGTCAGTCCAAGCTGGCCAACCTGATGTTCACGTACGAGCTGCAGCGCCGGCTCGCCCCGCACGGCACCACCGTCGCGCTGGCCGCGCACCCCGGCATCTCCAGCACCGAGCTCGCCCGCAACACCCCCGCGGCCCTCCGGGTTCCGATCACCTGGCTCGCGCCGCTGATCAGCCAGCCGGCGGCGATGGGCGCACTGCCGACCCTGCGCGCCGCCACCGACCCCGCCGCACTCGGCGGCCAGTACTACGGCCCCGGCGGACGCAACGAGGTCAAGGGCCACCCCCGGCTGGTCACCTCCAGCCCGCAGTCGTACGAGGCAGCCGTCCAGCAGCGGCTGTGGACCGTCTCCGAAGACCTCACCGGAGTGACGTTCCCCGTCGTCCAGCCCCAGCAGAACCCGCTCCCCTCCGGATCGGCCCTCACGAAGTAGGACCGACGAGGGGATGAACCTCGGCTCCACCTGCCCCCGCGACCGATCAATAGCGGGACGCGCCCCCCTACAACCCCACGATCTTGTTCCACTCCTTCGCGAACTCCACCCGCTCCGTCGACGTGATGTCCCGCGCGATCGCGAGGTGCTTGCGCATCGTGGTGTCCGGGAAGATCAGGGGGTTCTCGGCGAGGGCCGCGGTGTCCTTGTCCTTGGAGGCGGCGAGGACGGCCTGGGCGGCGGGGACGGGGCAGACGTAGTTGACCCAGGCGGCGAGTTCGGCGGCGACCTCGGGGTCGTAGTAGTAGTCGATCAGGCGTTCCGCGTTGGTCTTGTGGCGGGCCAGGTCGGGGATCATCAGGGAGTCCGCCCAGAGTTCGGCGCCCGACTCGGGGACGACGAAGCGGATGTCCGGGATGTCGGCCTGGAGCTGGATCACGTCGCCGGAGTAGGCCTGGCAGGCCAGGACGTCACCGCTGACCAGGTCCTTGGTGTAGTCGTTGCCGGTGAAGCGGCGGATCTGCTTCCTGCTGATCTGCGTCTGCACCTGGTCGCACACCTTGTGGAAGTCCGCGGCGGTCCACTTGGTGATGTCGACGCCGTTGCCCTGCATCAGCAGCGCGAACGCCTCGTCGAGGCCGGAGAGCAGGGTGACCCGGCCCTTGAGGTCGCTCGCCCACAGGTCGGAGACCTGACGGATCTCGCGGCCGAGCTTGCGGCGGTTGTACGCGATACCGGTGATGCCCGACTGCCACGGCACCGTGTACCGGCGGCCCGGGTCGAACGCGGGCGAGCTGAGCTGCGGGTCGAGGTACTTCGCCACGTTGGGCTGCGCGGACCGGTCCATCCGCTGGACCCAGCCGAGGCGGACGAACCGCGCGCACATCCAGTCGCTCATGACGATCAGGTCGCGACCGGTCTGCTGGTGGTTCATGAGCGCCGGGCTGATCTTGCCGAAGAACTCGTCGTTGTCGTTGATCTCCTCGATGTAGTCGACGGAGATCCCGGTGCGCTTCTCGAAGGCGTCCAGGGTGGGCCGCTTCGTCTCGTCGTTGTCGTCGGTGTCGATGTACAACGGCCAGTTCGCCCAGGTCAGCCGCTTGTCCGTGGCGGACAGATCGGCGCCTGCACGGTCCCCCGCCTTCACATACGCGGCGGGCACACCGCACCCGGCGAGCGCGCCGAGCGCGGCGGTGCCTCCGAGCGCGCGCAGCAGGGAGCGGCGGGAGGGCGGGAACGACTTCGGAGTCTGGGGCACCCGCGCAGCATGACCCGCCGAGCCGTGTCCGATCAATGGACGCTGCGTCGAGCGCGGTCCCGCGGACCCGACACCTTGTCGATCGGTCGGCCGTGAAGTAACCGCCTGTTCACACGGCGCGTGTGCGCGCAGGAACCCCGGCAGGCGCAGGTGCCGGCACCGGGACAGCCACCGGCACATACCTCGGCAGGCTCACCTCCACCACCAGTCCGCCCCGAGGACGCGTCCGCGCCCACACCCGACCCCCGTGCGCCGCCACGACCGCCGCCACGATGGACATGCCGAGGCCGAGCCCCTCCCGCTTACGGACCCGCTCCGCGCCCAGCCGCCGGAACGGCTCGAAGAGCCCCGCCGCCTGGTCGGCCGCGATCACCGGCCCACTGTTCTCGATCCGCAGCCCGGGCCTGCCCAGCGCGTCGAGCCCCGTCCACACGCTCACCCAACTCCCCTCCGCCGACGGGAGATTGTGCCGTACGGCGTTGTCGGTCAGGTTGACGACCAGCCGCTCGATGAGCTGCGGATCACCGTGCACGGGAGCGGATTCGAGCCTGGCCTCGACGCGCAGGTCGGCGTCACCCGGGCCCGCGTCGGGCAGCCGGTCCCGTACGACCGCCGCGAGATCGACGAACTCCCGCGCCTCCAGCCCCCGTTGGCTACGCGCCAGCGTCAACAGCGCCTCGATCAGCCGCTCCTGCTCCTGCCCCGCCGCCCGCACCCGCGCCAGCGCCGCCCGCAGCACCCGCACCGCCGCGTCCGGATCGGCGAGGGTGACATCCACGATGGCCTGCTGGAGCGTGAGCGGGGTGCGCAGTTCGTGCGAGGCGTTCGCGACGAACTGCTTCTGCGCCTCGAACGCGCCCTCCAGCCGGGCCAGTACGGCGTCGAAGGTGTCCGCCATCGCCTTCAGCTCGTCGTCAGGACCGGGCACCGCGAGCCGTGCGTGCAGGTTGTCGGCGGAGATCCGCCGGGCGGAGGCCGTCATCGTGCGCAGCGGCGACAGCACCCGGCCGGCCATCACCCAGCCCAGCACGAGCGACGCCACGGTCATCACGGCGAGCGCGACGACGGCGTAGACGACCAGCTGGTGCAACTGGTCGCTGCGGGCGGCCTCGGCGACGGCGGTGAGGGTCGGCGCGTTCACGGCGGGTGTGCCGCCGACCACTTGGGTGCTCTTGCCAGGGGTCGCGGACACGCCGGCGGTGGTGTGGGCGAGCAGGTACACGAAGGTCAGCAGGAGCGCGCCGGCCATCACGAACAACGCGCCGTAGAGAAGCGTGAGGCGCCAGCGGACGGTGCGCGGCCCGTGCAGCCGCCGCAGGACCCGTGCCCTCATCGGATCGTCCGCCCGCCGCTGGCCCCACGCCCTCATCGGATGCGGTACCCGGCGCGGTCCACCGTCTCGACCAACGGCGGCTCCCCCAGCTTGCGGCGCAGTCTGCTGACGGTCACCTTCACGGTCTGGCTGAACGGATCGGCGGCCTCGTCCCATGCCCGCTCCAGGAGTTCCTCGGTGGACACGACCGTCCCCTGCGCGCCGAGAAGGAGTTCGAGCACGGCGAACTCCTTGGGGCTGAGCGGCAGTTGGCAGCCGGCCCGGGTGGCTTCCCGCCGTGCCGGGTCGAGCCGGAGTTCGCCGCGCACCAGGACCGGCGGCAGCGCGGGTTGCGCACGGCGTGCCAACGCCCTGATGCGGGCGACGAGTTCGGTGAACGCGAACGGCTTGGGCAGATAGTCGTCGGCGCCGAGCCCGAGCCCCGCGACCCGGTCGGCGACGGTCCCGGACGCGGTGAGCATCAGCAGCCGCGCCCGACTGTCCCCGGCGGCGAGCGTCCGGCACACCTGGTCGCCGTGCACGCCGGGCAGATCCCGGTCGAGCACGACGACGTCGTAGCCGTTGATCTCCGCGCGCTCCAAAGCCGTAGGGCCGTCGAACGCGAGGTCGACCGCCATGCCCTCGCGGCGCAGTCCCGCCGCCACCGTCTCGGCGAGTTCTTCGTGGTCCTCGACCACCAGCACACGCATGGCCGTCAGTGTGGCGGGCGGGCGGTTACACGGATATAAGGGCGGCCGTTCCCGTGGCGTAACCGGGCGAGCGGTTGTGTGGGTCCCGCCCAGCAGTACCCGCACACAGCAGCAGGAGGAACCATGCGTCCACTGGCGACCAGGCCGCAGCGGCTCGCCCTCGGGATCGCCGTACTGTCCGCCGCCGCGCTCGGCACCGTCACCGCCTCGGCGGCTCCCGCGTCCCACACGACGAACTCCGATTCCCACCGGACGGTCGTCGCCGGCAAGACCCTCGTCAAGCAGAAAGGCCAGGGCGGCAAGGAGTTCGGGTCCGCCAAGGGCATCCCCTTCGCGGTCGCGTACACACCGACCGCGAACGCACCCGGTGACCTCAACGCGGCGAACACGCGCTTCGCCAAGTGCATGCGGGCGCAGGGGCAGTCGGTCTTCCCCGGCTTCCACGCGTCCAAGGGCGCGGACGGCGGCGTCATGCTGCGCGTGAACATCAACGGCAAGGGCGGCCCGGGGTTCGACCCGACGTCGGCCGGCTACAAGAAGGCCGTCAGCACCTGCGGACCCATCCTGAAGAAGACCGGCATCTCCTTCCCGAACCCCGGCGACCTGCCGTCGCCGCCGTCGTCGTTGCCGGCCCCCGGCAAGGGAGAGGGCGGCATCACCCAGCATCCCGAGCCCGGCAGGCCGGGGAAGGTCACGTCCGAACTGCCCTCGCTGAGCAGCGTCTTCAAGCACGCCTGACCACTGAGGAGGGGGAAAAGAGGGGGGAACAGCGCGGCCCCGGACGGTGAACTCCCGTCCGGGGCCGCGCACTTGTGGTCGTACGAGCTACGCGTCCAGCGACGTCATCACGTGCTTGATGCGGGTGTAGTCCTCGAAGCCGTACGCCGAAAGGTCCTTGCCGTAGCCCGACTTCTTGAAGCCGCCGTGCGGCATCTCCGCGACCAGCGGGATGTGGGTGTTGATCCACACGCAGCCGAAGTCGAGCACCTTCGACATCCGCATCGCGCGGGCGTGGTCCTTGGTCCACACCGAGGAGGCGAGGGCGTAGTCGACACCGTTGGCCCACTCGACGGCCTGCGCCTCGTCCGTGAAGGACTGAACGGTGATGACCGGTCCGAAGACCTCGTTCTGGATGATCTCGTCGTCCTGCTTGAGGCCGGAGACGACGGTCGGCGCGTAGAAGTATCCGACCTCGCCGACCCGGTGACCGCCCGACTCCACCTTCGCGTGCGCGGGCAGCCGCTCGATGAAGCCGGTGACCTGCTTGAGCTGGTTCGGGTTGTTGAGCGGGCCGTAGAGCACGTCCTCGTCGTCCGGCTGACCGGTCTTCGTCTCCGCCGCCGCCTTGGCGAGCGCCGCCACGAACTCGTCGTGGATCGACTCCTGGACCAGCACGCGCGTCGCCGCCGTGCAGTCCTGCCCGGCGTTGAAGAAGCCCGCGACCGAGATGTCCTCGACGGCCTTGGCGATGTCGGTGTCCTCGAAGACGACGACGGGGGCCTTGCCGCCCAGCTCCAGGTGGACCCTCTTGAGGTCCTTGGACGCGGACTCGGCGACCGACATACCGGCGCGCACGGAGCCGGTGATGGAGGCCATCGCCGGGGTGTGGTGCTCGACCATCAGGCGGCCGGTGTCGCGGTCGCCGGTGACGACGTTGAAGACGCCCTTGGGGAGGATCGAGCCGAGGATCTCGGCGATCAGGACGGTGGAGGCGGGGGTGGTGTCCGAGGGCTTCAACACCACCGTGTTGCCGGCCGCCAGCGCCGGGGCGAACTTCCAGACCGCCATCATCATCGGGTAGTTCCAGGGCGCGACCTGCGCGCAGACGCCGATCGGCTCGCGCCGGATGATGGAGGTCATGCCCTCCATGTACTCGCCGGCCGAACGGCCTTCGAGCATCCGGGCGGCACCCGCGAAGAAGCGGATCTGGTCGACCATCGGCGGGATTTCCTCGGAGCGGGTGAGCCCGATCGGCTTGCCGGTGTTCTCCACCTCGGCCGCGATCAGTTCCTCCGCGCGCTCCTCGAACGCGTCCGCGATCTTCAGCAGGGCGCGCTGCCGAGCCGCGGGAGTCTCGTCCCGCCAGGCCGGGAAGGCCGCCGCGGCGGCCGCCATCGCGGCATCCACGTCCGCCGCCCCGGACAGCGGGGCGGTGGCATACGCCTCGCCGGTCGCCGGGTTGACCACCTCGGTGGTCCGTCCGTCGGCGGCGTCCCGGAACTCACCGTCGATGTAATTGCGCAGACGACGCAGCTCGGTGCTCACTGCCGGCCCTCCAAGTTCAGGTGTCCAATCACTGAGACACCCACCCTAATCGCCCGGGCCACGTTTTCAACACCCCCGATCGCACCAAGACTGCGAAATCCGCAAGTCTCGACCACGTAAACAACGAATTTCATCGAAGCAGCCTTGCGGAACTGTCGAGACGTCGTGCACAGTGAAGCCGTGGCCAGTCGCAGCGCAGAACCCAGGGACTCCCGCGAGTCCAGGAACGGGACCCCTCACCTGGATTCCGTCTCTCTCGCCATCATCGAGCAGCTCCAGGAGGACGGCCGCCGGCCGTACGCCGCGATCGGCAAGGCCGTGGGCCTCTCCGAGGCGGCCGTGCGCCAGCGCGTCCAGAAGCTGCTCGACCAGGGCGTCATGCAGATCGTCGCCGTCACGGACCCGCTCACCGTGGGCTTCCGCAGACAGGCGATGGTCGGTGTCAACGTCGAGGGCGACGTCGAGAACGTGGCGGACGCGCTGACGGCCATGCCGGAAGTGGAGTACGTGGTGATGACCGCGGGCTCGTACGACCTCCTCGCCGAGATCGTCTGCGAGGACGACGACCACCTGCTGGACGTCATCAACAAACGCATTCGGGCGCTGCCCGGCGTGCGCTCCACCGAGAGCTTCGTTTATCTGAAGCTCAAGAAGCAGACCTACATGTGGGGAACCCGATAACCGTGAGCAAGGACCTCAGCCGCACCGCGTACGACCACCTGTGGATGCACTTCACCCGCATGTCCTCGTACGAGAACGCGCCCGTTCCCACGATCGTCCGTGGTGAGGGCACCTACATCTACGACGACAAGGGCAAGCGCTACCTCGACGGTCTCGCGGGTCTGTTCGTGGTCCAGGCCGGTCACGGCCGCGCCGAGCTGGCCGAGACCGCCGCCAAGCAGGCGCAGGAGCTGGCGTTCTTCCCCATCTGGTCGTACGCCCACCCGAAGGCCGTTGAGCTGGCGGAGCGTCTCGCCCACTACGCGCCCGGCGACCTGAACAAGGTCTTCTTCACCACCGGCGGCGGCGAGGCCGTCGAGACCGCCTGGAAGCTCGCCAAGCAGTACTTCAAGCTCCAGGGCAAGCCGACCAAGTACAAGGTCATCTCGCGCGCGGTCGCCTACCACGGCACCCCGCAGGGCGCCCTGTCCATCACCGGACTCCCGGCGCTGAAGGCTCCCTTCGAGCCCCTCGTGCCCGGCGCGCACAAGGTCCCGAACACCAACATCTACCGCGCCCCGCTCTTCGGCGACGACCCGAAGGCCTTCGGCCGCTGGGCCGCCGACCAGATCGAGCAGCAGATCCTCATGGAGGGCCCGGAGACGGTCGCCGCGGTCTTCCTGGAGCCGGTGCAGAACGCCGGCGGCTGCTTCCCGCCGCCGCCCGGCTACTTCCAGCGGGTCCGCGAGATCTGCGACCAGTACGACGTGCTCCTGGTCTCCGACGAGGTCATCTGCGCCTTCGGCCGCCTCGGCACGATGTTCGCCTGCGACAAGTTCGACTACGTCCCGGACATGATCACCTGCGCCAAGGGCATGACCTCGGGCTACTCCCCGATCGGCGCCTGCATCATCTCCGACCGCCTGGCCGAGCCGTTCTACAAGGGCGACAACACCTTCCTGCACGGCTACACCTTCGGCGGCCACCCGGTCTCCGCCGCGGTCGGCCTCGCCAACCTCGACATCTTCGAGCGCGAGGGCCTCAACCAGCACGTCCTCGACAACGAGGCCAACTTCCTGCAGACCCTGCAGAAGCTGCACGACCTCCCGATCGTCGGCGACGTCCGCGGCAACGGCTTCTTCTACGGCATCGAGCTGGTCAAGGACAAGGCCACCAAGGAGACCTTCACGGACGAGGAGTCGGAGCGCGTGCTCTACGGCTTCGTCTCCAAGAAGCTCTTCGAGTACGGCCTCTACTGCCGCGCCGACGACCGCGGTGACCCGGTCATCCAGCTGTCGCCGCCGCTGATCTCCGACCAGTCGACCTTCGACGAGATCGAGGGCATCGTCCGCCAGGTGCTCACGGAGGCCTGGACGAAGCTCTAGCCTTCGGCAGTTCAGCGGTTTATACGGCCCGGGGTGCACCCGTACGAGTGGGAAGGATGCACCCCGGGCCGTGTGCTGTCCGGGGTCGCGCCCCCTCCTCCTTAGCGTGCCTGGTAACCGATCGGCCCTGTCCTCGTTCCCCCGCTCGGGGGATGCGATACGGGAAAACGGATCTGAACGAGGTGTACGCGCATGGTGGCCCCGCCGGACAACGACGTGCTCTGGGCACGTGCCCTGCACTTCCAGCACCACGACGGAACGCCCGCGCTCAGCGGTGTCTCGCTCGGTGTCCGGGAGGGCGAGATCCTCGCCGTCAACGGCCCGCGCGGCAGCGGCAAGACGACCCTGCTGCGCTGCCTCGCCGGTCTCGAGCGGCCCCGGCAGGGCGAGGTCTGGTTCAACAGCGTGCCCGTACACACCATGGGCCCGATGACCCGCGAACGGCTGCGCCGCGACCGCTTCGGCTGGATCGACCCGGCGCCCGTCCTCGTCCCGGAGCTGAACGTCTGGGAGAACGCGGCCCTCCCCCTGATGCTGCGCGGCACCAGCCGCCGCCGGGCCAAGACCGCCGCCCTGGAGTGGCTGGACCGCCTCGACATCGGCGACCACGCCCGCAAACGCCCGCACGAACTGCGCCAGGCGGAGCGCCAGCGCGTCTCCATCGCCCGCGCGCTGGCTCCGGCGCCGACGGTCCTGTTCGCCGACGAGCCGACGGCCCCGCTGTACCGCGCGGACCGCGCCCAGGTCCTGCGCACGCTCACCACCGCCGCCCGCTCGCACGGCATCACGGTCGTCCTCGCGACCCACGAGGCGGAGACCGCGGCCCTCGCGGACCGTACGGTGTCGCTGCTCGACGGACGCCGTGTGAACACGGTTCACCTTCCCCCGGTCACCGAGACGGAAGGCCGGGCCGCGTGCTCGCTCTCCGTCTGACCCGCGGCTCGCACCCCGCCGTCCAACTGCGCCGCCTGCTGGTCGCGGTGGCCTCGGCGGGCACGGGCTTCCTGCTGCTGTGCACCCTGGGCTACGCGATGGGCCACCCCGACTCCCCCGCCGCCTCGGCCCTGCGCCTCGGCTGGTGCGCGACCCCGCTGGCCGCCACCGTGTACTTCGCGGTGGCCGTCGCCCGCACCGACCCGGCGACGAAACCCCGCCCCGGCCTCTCCGCGATCGGCCTCGGCTCGGGCCGCCTGATGGCGATCTCGGCGACGACGACCGCCCTCGCCTGCACCCTCGGCTCCATGCTGGCCCTCCTCTTCTTCCTCCACCTCCGCGGCGACCTCACCGGCATGCCCTTCGACGGAGCGGCGGCGGAGTTCCTGGCCTCGGACCAACCCCTGCCCCTCCCGGCCGCGTTGACCCTCCTCGCACTCGTCCCGGTGATCGCCTCCGTCGCGGTGGCCCTCGTCCTACGGCCCCGGGACATCCGCCCCGCCTCCGAGAAGGGCCCGGCGAGGTCGTACGGCCGCTTCGGCGCGTACGGCCGCTCGGGCTCACGGGAGACCTTCGGGACGTACGGACGCTTCGGCGCGCGCCTGCGTGGCGGTGGTCGTAGCGAGACGGAGGACGGAACCGCCGAACAGCCTGAGCCGACCCCCGCCCCCGACCCGGACCCCTCCCGCCCTCCGGCCCCCCGTGAGGCCCCCCGCGGCCTCCCCTGGGGCATTGCTGTACTTGCGGCCGGGCTCGCCGTGGAGGCGTACGCGAGCCGGGCGAAGGACGGCGGCGGGCTGTCGCTGCCCGGCGGGCTCGCGGACGGGCCCGCGAGTGTCCTGGTCGGCTGGGTGCTGACCGCGATCGGTCTTGCGCTGGCCGGTCCCGGGCTCACGCACCTGTGCGGGCGGCTGCTCCAGTCCGTCAGCCCGGGCGCGCTGCGGCTGCTGGCCGGGCGGGTGCTGATGGAGGAGGCGACGCGGATCGGACGCCCGCTGGGCGTGGTCTGCGCGGTGGCGTCCGGCGCGTTCGCGATGACGGCGCTCTACGACCCGAACGCCCCGTCCTTCGGCCCGCTGACCACCCTCGGCGGACTCCTGGTCACCGGCTGCACGGTGGCGACCCTGCTCACCGCCGCCCTGGAGGCCAAGCACGCCCGCGCCGACACCACGGCCGCGCTGCTCCGCCTCGGCGCCCCCGCGACCATGCTGCGCAGCGCCGCCGCCCTGCGCGCGGGCGCGCTGCTCGCCCTGTTCCTCCCGCTGACCCTGCTCGTGGCCGAGCTGGCGGCCTTGCCGCTGGCCGGCCGATGAGTTTCGCGTCGGCCGCCGGTCTACCCACCGATTAGCACGCACGCCCGATGGGAGAGACCCAGCATGTACCAGCAGATGATCTTCGTGAACCTGGCCGTGAACGACGTCGACGCGTCGAGGAAGTTCTTCACGGAGCTCGGCTACTCGATCAACCCCCAGTTCAGCACCGACGAGTGCGCCTGCGTCGTGATCAGCGACACCATCGTCGCGATGCTCCTCAGCAAGCAGCGCTACAGCGACTTCACGAAGAAGGAGATCGTGGACTCGACGAAGAGCAGTGAGGTGCTGCTGTGTCTGAGCGCCGAGAGCCGCGAGAAGGTCGACGAGCTCGTCAACCAGGCCATCGCGTCCGGTGGTTCCGGCAACGACGACGCGATCGACCAGGGCTTCATGTACGGCCGTTCCTTCGACGACCTCGACGGCCACTCCTGGGAGGTCATGTGGATGGACCCGGCGGCCGTCCAGAGCTGACCGACCCGGTGCCTAGCATGGGCCCGTGCAGACGAGCCCGGCCCATGCGGCCCACCACGACGAACGCGAGATCGAGACGGTCGAGG
Organism: Streptomyces xylophagus; assembly: GCF_000716435.1. Taxonomy (GTDB): domain Bacteria; phylum Actinomycetota; class Actinomycetes; order Streptomycetales; family Streptomycetaceae; genus Streptomyces; species Streptomyces xylophagus. Next base: position 249,288 of record NZ_JNWO01000019.1, on the reverse strand, counting down.
ACTTCGACGCGACCGTCTCGTCCCGCGGCACCCTCGCCGGATACCGCGTCCAGGGCGGCGATCTGACGGACCGTACGCGGGAGTTGCTCACCACCAGCACCGTCGGCGCCGTCTTCCTCGGCTGCCCGATGCGCGACGAGGCGGCCGCGAAGATCCGTGCCGACGGCGCCCTGGTCTTCCCGCCCGTGCCGCACCTCCCCTTCGACCCCTACCGCGGCCATCTCTACACGCCGGCCGAGCTGTTCGCCTCGCTCGACAAGGGGTACGAGCGGACGCCGGACGCGCTCGCGTACGCCTGGTTCCAGCAGACCAAGGCCGACGGCGACGTCTACGCGTCGATGCTGCGCGCCGTCCACGACGACTCGATCTCCGACGCCCTCGACGAACTCCTGCGCGGGGCGCGGGTGGTGGGCGTGATGGGCGGCCACGCGATGGCACGCGGAACGGCGGCCTACGGCGGTGCCGCGCGCCTCGGCCGCGAGCTGAGCCGCGCCGGGTTCACGGTGGCGACCGGCGGCGGGCCGGGTGCCATGGAGGCGGCGAACCTGGGCGCGTACGCGGCACCGTACGAGGACGCCATGCTGGAGGAGGCGTGCGAACTCCTCGCAAAATCACCCTCGTTCAGCCCTTCGATCACGGACTGGGCGCAGCGCGCCTTCGAGGTCCGCACCCGCTGGCCGAAGGGCAACCATTCGCTCGGCATCCCGACGTGGTTCTACGGCCATGAGCCGCCGAACGCCTTCGCCTCGCACATCGCCAAGTACTTCGCCAACGCCACCCGCGAGGACGGTCTGTTGGCCCGCTCGAACGCGGGTGTGGTGTTTCTGCCGGGCGCGGCCGGGACCGTACAGGAGATCTTCGACAACGCGACGCCGAACTACTACGAGTCGCGGGGCGAGCCCACGCCGATGGTGCTCGTGGACCGGGAGCACTGGACGGAGCGGCTGCCCGCGTGGCCGCTCCTGCGTGCACTTGCCCAGGAACGGTCAATGGAGGCCCGTATCACCCTCGTTGACCGGATCGAGGAGGCTCCGGTCGCATTGAAACGCCTCACAGTGTAAAACGCAGGCAAAGACAACTGCTGTACCCCACATTCGCATTGACACTGCTTACGCAGCACTTATAGACCAGTGAGACTCCTGGGGGTGGTGATGCTCACCTCAACGCTGCCTCATCTCCCCCTTCACCCCCCGCAGTTGCACATCCCGTGAAGGGCAAACGTGTCCATATCTCGACGTTCCGTACGCATCCTCGGTGTCGCGTCCGCCTCGGCCGCGCTCGCGCTCGGATTCGCGGGCAACGCGCTCGCCTGCAGCATCGGCGAGTTCTCGGCCGAAGCCACCTGTGACGGCACCAGCGGTGTCATCACCGTCACCGACAAGGACGCCGGCGGCACCGAGGCCACCATCACGGTGTTCCTGGAGAACAACGGTGCCGACGCCAAGCAGATCGGCGACGCCCAGACGGTCAAGGGCTCGAAGGCAGGCGTCACCGTTTCCTTCGCCGAGGACTGGCAGCCGAACGCGACGTACCGCGTCCACGTCGAGGCCGCCAATGGCCTCAACAAGAATATCTCGCCGAACCTGACCACCCCGTCCAAGGCCTGCAAGGCCGACGAGTCGCCCAGCCCGACCCCGACTCCGACGGAGGCCTCTCCGTCGCCGTCGGACACGGCCACGACCCCGGCCGAGTCCGACACTCCGACCCCGTCGGCCTCGGAGAGCAGCAGCACCGCCCCCGCGACGACGACGGACAACGCTCCGTCTCCCGCGGCCGGCAGCTCGAACCTCGCCGAGACCGGTGCCAACTCCAACACCGGCATGATCGCCGGTATCGCGGGCGCGTTCGTCGTCGTGGGCGGCGGAGCCGTCTACTTCGGCATGCGTCGCCGCGGTGCGGCCAACGCCCGCTGATCCACCCGCTGTTACTGCTGTGGCCCGTCCGTTCGTGGGGGCGGGCCACACGCATGTCACGTCACCCGAAGGACGCCTTCTCCAGCCAGAACTCCAGCAGCGCCCGGTCGCCGACGATCTCCAACTCCTCGCTGTCCAGCGGCAGTCGGCGGTAGAAGGCGAGCAGGACGTCGGTGAGCGTGCCGCGCAGGGCGACGGTCGCCCGCTCGTGGCCCCGGCGCCAGGCGAGACCGTCCTCGGTGAGCTCGATGATCCACTCGGCGTTCGACCCGGCAGGCACGTCGGTGGCGTGGAGGTGGATGCTGCGACGCCCCGGATCGCGCAGTTCCATCGCGTCCTTGTCGCCCTCCACCCGCTGCGCGAAGACGAGGATCTCCAGCCACTCGTCGATCGCGTCGGCGGCCACCTCGGGCGCCACCTCGTAGGGCAGCCCGGCGGCGAGCGTGGCGTCCGCGCGGTGAACAGTGATCTCGTGGGTCATACGGCGGGCCCAGAAGCCCGAGTTGAGGGTTCCGGCCCACGCCCACACCTTGGTGTCGGGCCCGGCCTCCCGGAGCGTCCCGACGACCGTCCGGCCGGTCTCGGCGAGCCAGGCGTCCAGCGCACCCGCGTCCCCCTCGGCCTCGGGACCGCCGTGGAGCGGGATCTCCTCGTCCGGGATGTTCTCCTGTGCGCGTGTACGCACCAGCAGCTCCACCCAGCGCAGGGCGCCACCCGTGTGCCGTACGAGCTGTTCCAGCGTCCAGTCCGGGCAGGTCGGCACGGTGGCCGCCAGATCCGCTCCGGAGGTCACCACGGCCCTCAACTGCCCCACCTGATGGGCGATCTCGTCGCAGCAGCGGTCGTGCGTGAGTGACGTCATGCACCGCACCCTAGTGAGGGCACGGTCAGCCGAGCACGACAATTTCGGCCGCGTCGAACTCCACCCCGACCGCGCCCCCGACCTCCGGCGCCTCCCGCAGCGCACACGCCGCCTCCAGCCTCGGCGCGTCCTCCGGCTGCAGCTGTACGGCCACATGGGTGCCCCTGAAAGTGCGGGCTACGACCGTGCAGCGCAGGCCCTCGTCGGCGGGCAACAGGCGTACCCCCGCGGGCCGTACGAGGAGCGCGTGGATGCCCTGAGGGGCGTCCTCGGGGACCGGCACCTTGCCCCAGGGGGTGTCGGCGGCCTCGCCGGCGACTGTCGCCTCGACCACGTTGTCGAAGCCCAGGAAACGGGCCACGAACTCGTCCGCGGGATGCTGCCAGACCTCAAGTGGCGTACCGGACTGGGCGATCCGCCCGTCCCGCATCACGACGACCCGGTCGGCGAGCGCGAACGCCTCGCCCTGGTCGTGCGTGACCGCGAGCACGGTCGTGCCCAACGCACCGAACAGCTCCCGGAGTTCGACGACCAGCCGCTCCCGCAGTGACCGGTCGAGCTGGCCGAGCGGCTCGTCGAGCATGAGGAGCCGGGGGCGGGGCGCGAGGGCGCGGGCGAGCGCCACCCGTTGCTGCTCTCCGCCGGACAGCCCGGCGACGGCACGGCGGGCGGCACCCGGCAGGCCCACGAGGTCGAGCAACTCGCCGACCCGGGCCTCCTGTTGGCCCTTCGACGCCCCATGCATGCGCAGCCCGAAGGCGACATTGCCTGCCACGTCCCGCTGCGGGAACAGCTGGTGGTCCTGGAACATCAGACCCACCCCGCGCTTGTGCGCGGGCACGCCGGCCTGGTCGCGTCCGTCGAGCAACACCCGCCCGGTGTCGAGGGGTTGAAGCCCGGCCACCGCCCGCAGCAGCGTCGACTTGCCGCTGCCGCTGGGCCCGAGCACACACACGATCTCGTGCTCGGCGACTCCGAGGTCGACGGCGTCGAGCACGGGCCGCCCGCCGAACCGTACGGTCGCGCCCGCGAGACTGAGCAGCATGTTCGGCGGCATCTAGAACTCCCCCGTCCGGTCCGTGCGCAGCCGCTCAAGGACCAGCAGGGCCACCGCGCACACCACCATCAGAATCGTCGAAAGGGCCATCGCCTGGCCGTAGTTGAGATCACCGGGCCGGGACAGCAGCCGGGCCACCGCGACCGGCAGGGTCGGGTTGTCGGGCCGCGCGATGAACACGGTCGCCCCGAACTCCCCCAGCGACACCGCGAACGCGAACCCGGCGGCGATCAGCAACGCCCGCCGTACGAGGGGCAGATCGACCTCTCGCCACACCCGCCAGGGCGAGGCCCCGAGTACCGCCGCCGCCTCCCTCAGCCGCCCGTCCACCGCCCGCAGCACGGGCAGCATCGTCCGTACGACGAAGGGGACACCGACCAGCGCCTGCGCGAGCGGCACCAGGATCCATGAACTCCGCAGATCCACCGGGGGTTTGTCGAGCGAGATCAGGAAGCCGAAGCCGACCGTCACCGCCGACACCCCGAGCGGCAGCATCAGCAGCGCGTCGAAGCCCCGCACCAGTCGCCCGGCGTCGCGCCGGGTCAGGGCGGCGGCGGCGAGACCGCCGATCACCACGGCGATGGCGGTGGCGGCGACGGCGTACTCCAGCGAGTTGCCGATCGCGGCGATCGGCGGGACCAGGAAGGTGCCGCCGTCGTCGTGGGTCAGCGCCCGGTAGTAGCCGAAGTCCGGTGAGTCCAGGGACCGTTGGACCAGCACGGCGAGCGGCAGCACGAGCAGGACGAGGACGGAGACGAGGACTCCGGCCAGCAGGGACCACTGGCCGGCCCCGCGCGGGCGCCGTGCGGTCACCGACGGGTCCACGAGCCGCAGGGCGGTCTCCCGGCGTCGTACCGTCCAGGCGTGGACGGCGAGGATCGCGCCCACCGCGACGAACTGGACGATCGTCAGCACGGCCGCCGTGGACAGGTCGAAGACCTCGGAAGTCTGGCGGTAGATCTCCACTTCGAGGGTCGAGAAGGTCGGACCGCCAAGGATCTGCACCACGCCGAAGGAGGTGAAGGTGAAGAGGAAGACCATCAGCGCGGCGGCGGCCACGGCGGGCCCGAGCGCGGGCAGCGTGACCTTCCGCCAGGCCCGGAGCCGGGAGGCGCCGAGCATCCGCGCGGCCTCCTCCTGACGCGGGTCGAGCTGTGCCCAGAGGCCGCCCACCGTCCTTACGACGACCGCGTAGTTGAAGAAGACGTGCGCGAGCAGGATGGCCCACACGGTGGTGTCCAGCCGTACGCCCCACAGGTCGTCGAGGAGTCCGCCCCGGCCGAGGAGCGCGAGGAAGGCCGTACCGACGACGACCGTGGGCAGCACGAAGGGGACCGTCACGACGGCCCGCAGCACATGTCGGCCCGGGAAGTCGAAGCGCGCGAAGACATACGCGCCGGGGAGCGCGATCAGCAGCGTGAGCGCGGTGGAGGCGAGCGCCTGCCAGGTCGTGAACCACAGGACGTGCCGGATGTCGGACTGCGCGAGCACGTCCCCGATCCGGCCCAACTGCCAGGCGCCGTCGACCTTGAGGCCGCGCGCGACGATCGCGGTGACGGGATAGGCGAAGAACACCGCGAAGAACGCGACGGGCAGGGCCATGAGGCCGAGCCGCGTCACGTTCCCCTTTCGGGTCCTGCGTGGCGCTACTTCAGTACGAGCGAGGTCCACGACTTGACCCACTGGTCCCGGTCGGCGGCGATCTTCGCGGGCGCCATGGTCTCGGGGTCCTTGGCCTGCGGACCGTACTGCGTGAACTCGGCCGGCACGGTCGCGCCCTCGACCACCGGGTAGACGAACATGTTCAGCGGCATGTCCTCCTGGAACTCCTTGGTGAGCAGGAAGTCGATGAAGGCCTTGCCGCCCTTGGTGTTCGCGGCGTTGCTGAGCAGTCCCGCGTACTCGGTCTGCCGGAAGCAGGTGCCGTACGACACCCCGGTGGGCGCGGTGGTCGGCTTCGGGTCGCCGTAGATGACCTCGGCGGGCGGCGAGGAGGCGTACGAGACGACGAGCGGCCGGTCGCCGCCCGCCTTCTTGCCGCCGGCCGAACCGGAGAACTCCTGATCGTAGGCCTGCTCCCAGCCGTCGACGACCTTCACGCCGTTCGCCTTGAGCTTCTTCCAGTAGCCCTGCCAGCCGTCGTCCCCGAACTGGGCCGCGCTGCCGAGCAGGAAGCCGAGGCCGGGTGAGGAGGTGGCGGCGTTCTCGGTGACGAGGAGGTTCTTGTACTCGGGCTTCACGAGGTCCGCGAAGGAGGCCGGCGGGGTCAGCTTGTGCTTGCTGAAGTAGGCCTTGTCGTAGTTGACGCAGATGTCGCCGGTGTCGATGGGCGTGACCCGGTGCTTGGTCTGGTCGACGCGGTACGCGGGCTTGACGGTGGCGGAACCCTTCGCGTCGTAGGACTGGAAGAGGCCGTTGTCGAGCGCGCGGGAGAGCAGGGTGTTGTCGACGCCGAAGAAGACGTCGCCCTGGGGGTTGTCCTTGGTGAGGATCGCCTTGTTGACGGCCTGGCCGGCGTCGCCGTCCTTGAGGACCTTGACGGTGTAGCCGGACTGCTTCTCGAAGTCCTTGAGGACGTTCTTCGAGACGGCCCACGAGTCGTGGCTGACGAGGGTGACGGTCTTGGAGCCGGAGCCACTGCCCTGGTCCGACCCCGACCCGCACGCGGAGAGCGTGACCAGGCCGAGGCCGACGAGGACAGCACAGTACTTCTTGGTGTTCACGGTGATGACCGAACTTCCTACCCAGAATGACCTGGGCGAGGTTCAGAGGGTCTGCGGCCCGATTGCCGCACTCTCAGCGCTTCGCGCTCCCCTGTCGGATATGAAGATGTACGTACAGGTCGTACGGGTGAAGATTACCTCTCGGTGGCCGCGAGCTGGCCGCACGCTCCGTCGATCTCCTGGCCACGGGTGTCCCGGACGGTGACCGGCACCCCATGGGCCGCGATGGCCTCGACGAACGCCTTCTCGTCCTCGGGACGTGAGGCCGTCCACTTCGAGCCCGGCGTCGGGTTCAGCGGGATCAGGTTGACGTGCACGGGCTTGCCCTTGAGGAGCCGGCCGAGCCGGTCACCGCGCCACGCCTGGTCGTTGATGTCACGGATCAGCGCGTACTCGATGGACAGCCGGCGCCCCGACTTCGCCGCGTACTCCCAGCCGGCGTCGAGGACCTCGCGCACCTTCCACCGCGTGTTCACGGGGACCAGGGTGTCGCGCAGCTCGTCGTCGGGTGCGTGCAGCGAGATCGCGAGCCGGCACTTGAAGCCCTCGTCGGAGAAGCGGTGGATCGCCGGGACCAGTCCGACCGTCGAGACGGTGATCCCACGCTGCGAGAGGCCGAGCCCGTCCGGCTCGGGGTCGGTGAGGGCGCGGATGGACTGGACGACCCGCTTGTAGTTGGCGAGGGGTTCGCCCATGCCCATGAAGACGATGTTGGAGAGCCGAGCGGGACCACCGGGGATCTCCCCGTCCCTCAACGCCCGCATCCCGTCGACGATCTGGTGCACGATCTCACCGGTCGACAGATTGCGGTCGAGGCCGGCCTGCCCGGTCGCGCAGAACGGGCAGTTCATGCCACACCCCGCCTGCGAGCTGATGCACATGGTCACCCGGTCCGGGTACCGCATCAGCACGGACTCGACGAGCGTCCCGTCGAACAGCCGCCACAGCGTCTTGCGCGTGGTCTCCTGGTCGGTCGACAGATGCCGTACGACGGTCATCAGCTCAGGAAGCAGCGCTTCTTGCAGCTTGGCGCGCGAACCGGCGGGGATGTCGGTCCACTCCGCCGGGTCGTGCGCGAACCGCGCGAAGTAGTGCTGCGACAGCTGCTTGGCGCGAAACGGCTTCTCCCCGATCGCGGCGACAACTTCCTTGCGCTCGGCGGGCGTGAGATCGGCAAGGTGCCGCGGCGGCTTCTTGGCTCCGCGGGGGGCGACGAATGTAAGTTCTCCGGGCTTAGGCATGGCCCTACCAGTGTCGCAGACATACGAAGAGGGACTCGCCGCCCTGTGGACAACGAGCCCCTCACGCACAAACCCGCAGGTCGAGCCGTGTTTCAGCCGGACCCGACGAAGAGCACGAACATCAACCACACCACCGGAGCGGTCGGCAGCAAGGAGTCCAAGCGGTCCATGATGCCGCCGTGGCCCGGGAGCAGCGTGCCCATGTCCTTGATGCCCAGGTCGCGCTTGATCATGGACTCGCCGAGGTCGCCCAGTGTGGCGCTGGCCGCGACCGCGAGGCCCAGGACGAGGCCCTGCCACCAGCTGCCGTCGTCGATCAGGAACTGCATGCACAGCGCGCCCGCCACCATCGCGAAGGAAACCGCCCCGAACAGGCCCTCGCGGGTCTTTCCGGGGCTGATGCGCGGGGCGAGCTTGTGGGTGCCGAAGCGCCAGCCGACGGCGTAGGCGCCCGTGTCGCTGACCACGGTCAGCAGCAGGAACGTCATGACCCGCCAGGCGCCGTCGTCGGCGGTGAGCATCAGGGCGACGAACGTGGCCAGGAACGGCACGTAGAACGCCGCGAAGACGCCCGCCGTGACGTCCTTGAGGTAGCCCTCGGGCGGCTCCGTCATCCGCCATACGAGGACGGCGAGCGCCGTGAGCGCCATGGCGACCCAGGCGCCCTCGGGGCCCCGTACGTATCCGGCGACGACCATCGCGGCCCCGCCGACCGCTAGGGGCACGAGGGGCGCCTTGATGCCCTTGCGCTCCTGCAGCCGTGAGGTCAGCTCCCACAGGCCCACGACGACCGCGACCGCTATCACGCCGACGAACACGGCCTTGACGACGAACAGGGACGCGATGATGACCGCGCCGAGTCCGACCCCGACCCCTATGGCCGCACCCAGGTCCCGGCCCGCGCTCTTCTTCTGCGGGGCGGGCGCCGGTGGCGGGGCGTCGGGCATGGGCTCCGGATTCTGCGGCACCGCCCCGTAGGGCTGCGCCTGCGGCGTGTCAGTGGGCTGCGTCCGCGGGTCGTACGGCTGCGGCTGCCGTACGTCGTACGGCGGCTGCTGCGTCTCGTCGCGGAACAAGGGGCCGCTCAGCCGAGCGGCCCCCCGGTCGTCATCCTGGTGTCCGCCGTATGCGGGCTCGTCGGGCACGATGGGCATGGGGCGAGTCTGCTGCGCCTCAGGCGCATCGTACGTGGGACCCGCCGGGGCAGCCCCCTGGACAGGCCCCTGGTCGGACGGCCCCCAGTACCCGGCTTGTGGCGGTGCCCCCCAGGAAGAGTCGTTCATCAGACCTCGAGCAGCTCCGCTTCCTTGTGCTTGAGGAGTTCGTCCACCTGGGCGACGTACTTCGCCGTGGTGTCGTCGAGCTCCTTCTCCGCACGACGGACCTCGTCCTCGCCGGACTCCTTGTCCTTGACGAGCTTGTCCAGGGCGTCCTTGGCCTTGCGGCGGACGGCGCGGATGGACACCTTGGAGTCCTCGGCCTTGGTCCGGGCGACCTTGATGTAGTCCTTGCGGCGCTCCTCGGTCAGTTCGGGGAACGTCACTCGGATGATGTTGCCGTCGTTGCTGGGATTGACGCCCAGGTCCGAGTCGCGGATCGCCTGTTCGATGTTCCGCAGCGCGGTCTTGTCGAACGGGGTCACCACGGCCATGCGCGGCTCCGGCACGGAGAACGAAGCCAGCTGGTTGATCGGCGTCAGCGCTCCGTAGTAGTCCGCCACGATCTTGTTGAACATCGCCGGGTGCGCACGGCCGGTGCGGATCGCGGCGAAGTCCTCCTTGGCGACCACGACGGCCTTCTCCATCTTCTCCTCGGCCTCGAGGAGGGTCTCTTCGATCACCACTTGCTCCTGCGTGTCTTGAGTAGGCCCGGCTGCTGTGCTGTGTCGGCGTCGGCGGCCGGCTGCGTCGCGTCTTCTTCCTGCACGGTTCCCGACCGGCAGGACATTGTCCATCCCCCGGTCAGGGTCATCAGCCCTGGCTGCCTTGGTCACCCACAAGCGTGCCGATCTTCTCACCCTTGACGGCGCGGGCGATATTGCCCTCGGCCAGGAGCTCGAAGACCAGGATCGGAAGCTTGTTGTCGCGGCACAGCGTGATGGCGGTCATGTCCGCGACTTTGAGGTCCTGGGTGATGACCTCGCCGTAGCTGAGCGCGTCGAACTTGACGGCCTCGGAGTTCGTCTTCGGGTCGGAGTCGTAGACCCCGTCCACGCCGTTCTTGCCCATGAGCAGCGCCTCGGCGTTGATCTCCAGGGCGCGCTGGGCGGCGGTGGTGTCGGTGGAGAAGTACGGCATGCCCATACCGGCGCCGAAGATGACCACGCGGCCCTTCTCCAGGTGGCGCACGGCACGCAGCGGGATGTACGGCTCGGCGACCTGGCCCATGGTGATGGCGGTCTGGACGCGGCTGTCGATGCCCTCCTTCTCCAGGAAGTCCTGGAGGGCGAGGCAGTTCATCACCGTGCCGAGCATGCCCATGTAGTCGGAGCGGGCCCGGTCCATGCCGCGCTGCTGGAGTTCGGCGCCGCGGAAGAAGTTGCCGCCGCCGATGACGACGGCGACCTCCGCGCCGTCCCGTACGACGGCCGCGATCTCACGGGCGATCTTGTGCACCACGTCGGGGTCCACGCCCAGGCCGCCGCCTCCGGAGAAGGCTTCTCCGGACAGCTTCAGCATGAACCGGCCGCGTACCTTGCCGTCGTCGGTCTTCTTGGGCTTGGTGGTCATGGAGTTCTCGCCTCTTCAACGTGGTCGCACATACGAAGAAGGCCACTGCCGGTGGGGTGTCGTTCGCATCCCATGCTCGGCAATGGCCTCCTCGTCAGATCTGCTGTCGTCCGCCACGCGCGCGTGCGCGACGGCGTACCGGGCCGACTGCTGACGACCCTAGCGGGATTCCGCCGGGCGCCGCGCGTCGATCGCGGTACGGACTCAGATGCCGACCTTGATGCGCGTGAAGCGCTTCAGGGTGACACCCGCCTCGTCCAGAACCTTCTGGACGGACTTCTTGGGGTCGAGCGCGTACGGCTGACCGAGCACCGTCGCGTCCTTGAAGAAGCCGTTGACGCGACCCTCGACGATCTTGGCGATCGCGGCCTCGGGCTTGCCCTCGGCGCGGGTGGTCTCCTCGGCGATGCGTCGCTCGGACTCGACGACCTCGGCCGGCACGTCTTCCTTGGCCAGGTACTTCGGCGCGAAGGCGGCGATGTGCTGGGCGACACCGCGGGCGACCTCGGCGTTCGGCTTGTCCAGCTCGACGAGGACACCGATCTGCGGGGGCAGGTCGGGCATCGTGCGGTGCATGTACGCGGAGACGTAGCCGTCGGTGTACTGGGCGAAGCGGTCCAGGACGATCTTCTCGCCCAGGTTCGCGTTGGCCTCGTCGACGAACGCCTGGACCGTCTTGCCGGACTCGATCTCGGACGCGAGGAGCGCCGCGATGTCGGCCGGGGAGGTCGCGGCGACGTGCTGGGCAATCTGGTTGGCGACAGCCTGGAACTTCTCGCCCTTGGCGACGAAGTCCGTCTCGCACTTCAGCTCGACCAGGACACCGGAGGTGTTGTCGTCGGCGATGACGGAGACCACGGCGCCGTTCTCGGCGGAGCGGCCCTCGCGCTTGGCGACGCCCTTCTGGCCCTTGATACGGAGCGCCTCGACGGCCTTCTCGACGTTGCCGTCGGCCTCGTCCAGCGCCTTCTTGCAGTCCATCATGCCGGCGCCGGTGAGCTCACGGAGCTTCTTGACGTCGGCGGCGGTGTAGTTCGCCATGATCTGAAAATCTCTTCTCGGAGTTCGAAGTCTCGAAGTCGGCGGCGGCCGCGTGGTGAGCGGGCTTCCGCCAAAGATCTACGGGCTACGAAGATCTAGGGGCTGTGGATGAACGGCGGGTGGCGCGGTCCGCACCACCCGCCGTCACTCAGTCAGCCCTTTGGCCCGGAAGGTCAGGCCGTTGGCCGGAGGGTCAGGCCTGCTCGGCGTCGGCGGCCGGAGCGGCCTCGACCTCAGCCTCGGCGACCGGAGCGGCCTCGGCGGCAGGAGCCTCGACCTCGGCAGCGGCCTCAGCGGCGGGAACCTCGTCGGCCTGCTCGGCGTCGGCGACCTTCTCGGTCTCGGCGGAGGTCTGGACCTCGGCGTCGGCGGCCGGAGCCTCGTCAGCCTTCTTCTCGCCCTCGAGCAGGTCGCGCTCCCACGCGGCGAGCGGCTCGCCGGCGGCCTTGTCACCCTTGGCCTCGGCGGCGACACCGGAGCGGCTGATGAGGCCCTCGGCGACGGCGTCGGCGATCACGCGGGTGAGCAGGGTGACGGAGCGGATCGCGTCGTCGTTGCCCGGGATCTTGTAGTCGACCTCGTCGGGGTCGCAGTTCGTGTCGAGGATGGCGACGACCGGAATGTTGAGCTTCCGGGCCTCACCGACCGCGATGTGCTCCTTCTTGGTGTCCACGATCCAGACGGCGCTGGGAACCTTGGACATCTCGCGGATACCACCGAGGGTCTTCTCCAGCTTGGCCTTCTCGCGCGACAGCACGAGAAGCTCCTTCTTGGTGAGACCGGACGCGGCGACGTCCTCGAAGTCGATCTGCTCGAGCTCCTTGAGGCGCTGCAGACGCTTGTAGACGGTGGAGAAGTTGGTGAGCATGCCGCCCAGCCAGCGCTGGTTGACGTAGGGCATGCCGACGCGGGTGGCCTGCTCGGCGATGGCCTCCTGCGCCTGCTTCTTCGTGCCGACGAACATGACCGTGCCGCCGTGGGCGACGGTCTCCTTGACGAACTCGTAGGCGCGGTCGATGTACGACAGCGACTGGAGCAGGTCGATGATGTAGATGCCGTTGCGCTCCGTGAAGATGAACCGCTTCATCTTCGGGTTCCAACGACGGGTCTGGTGACCGAAGTGGACGCCGCTTTCCAGCAGCTCCCGCATCGTGACGACGGCCATGGCCGTTCTCCTTGATTTTCTCGGTTGTGCCGCGAGCACCGGGACGGCACTCGCGCCTGACGCCCACGTGCGCGTGCCCAGAGGACCGAGGAGCGCTGACACCGGTTTTTCGTCTCTTCGACGGAGGACCAGATGTCGGGGCGTGCGAAGTCGACCCGGTGACCCGGATCGCCAAAGGAAGTGTACGGGACCCGCGAGGTACCGGGTGACGCCGATGTCCACAACCACCCGGCGGTCCACAGGTCCCGGCCATGATCGGCACGGATACGGCACGGTTTGTGCCATGCGATCACGACGACATCTGCACACGGCCCTGGGCTCACTGCTGGCCCTCTTCCTGACCCTGCTGACCTGCGCGGCCCGGGCGGACGACGCCCCTCCGGCACCGGGAGTCCCACCCCCTCCCGTACCGGCCGTGGCCCGCACCTGGCCCGTCGGCTCCCACCCCTTGGTCCTACGAGGCTGGGAACCCCCGGCAACGCTCTACGCCCGGGGCCACCGAGGCGTGGACCTGTCGACGCCGGCCAACGCTCCCGTACGAGCGGTGGCCCCGGGCCGGGTGTCCTTCGCGGGCCGGGTGGCGGGGAGAGGGGTGGTCGCCGTGGAACTGACGGGGACCGACCTCCGCACGACCTACGAACCGGTGACCGCGTCGGTGAAGAAGGGCGACGAGGTGGAGGCGGGCGATGTGGTGGGAACGGTGGAGCTCACGGGCTCGCACTGCGGCGCGACTTCGTGCGTGCACTGGGGCTTGCTGAGAGGGGAGATGTACTTGGACCCGCTGGGGCTACTGCCGCCGTGGCTACTGAACAGGGGCCCATCCCGCTTGCTGCCGGTGCTCAGCTTCTAGGGGCCTGTACTGCTTGCTGCCGGTGCTTGACGCTTTTAGGGGCGCGGGGAACTGCGCGCCCAGCCCCCCACCGGCCCGCAGCCGACAACTCAACCCGAAACGCCCCGCAAAGCCATACTCACCGCAGCCTCAGTAATCACCGAGGGATCCTCCGCAGCCCCCAGCTCAATCCTCCGCACAGCCGCGTCAACAACCCCCTGAAGCAACATCGCGGCCAGCCGAGGCTCCCCATGCCCCATCTCCGCCAACGCCTCAACGATCATCGCGACCAGCCCACCATGCGCGGCCCGAATCTTCTCCCGCGCCCCCGCGTCCAGTTCGCTCGCGGAGATGGCAACAACAGCCCGATGCCGCCGATCCCCGACCAACGCAAGCTGCTGCCGCACGTACGCTTCGACCTTGCCCTCGGCGGAGCCGGCCCGCTGCATCGCCGCCGACACATCCGCCGCCCACACGGGAAAGTCGACCTCGCACAGCTCCTCGACCACCGCGGCCCGAGAGCGGAAGTACTCGTACACGGACGACCGCGCGAGCCCCGTCCGCTCGGCCAGGGCCGGGAACGTCAGCGCCTCCGTCCCACCCTCGGACAGCAGGGAACGAGCCGCGTCCAGCAGGGCGGCTCGCTGCATCGACCGGTGCTCGGCCACGGAGGCCGCTCGAATCCTTGGCACGTCAACCACTCTACGGACGGTCCACCCCGGACGGGAGTGACCGGGGCCATGCAGGCACGATTCTGCGAGGTCGAGAACGCGGTAGGGCTTGCGCTCAACGGCCGAAACTCGCCAGCTTGGCGCGCAGCTGCAACACGGACTTGGTGTGGATCTGGCTGACCCGGCTCTCGGTCACCCCGAGCACATTGCCGATCTCGGCGAGGGTGAGGCCCTCGTAGTAATACAGCGTGACGACGGTCTTCTCGCGCTCCGGCAACGTGTTGATCGCCCGCGCCAGGAACCGCCGCAACTCCCGGCCCTCGGCCACCTCCACCGGGTTGTCGGCGGCGGTGTCCTCCAGGGTGTCCATCAGGCTCAGCCGGTCGCCACCCTCCCCGCCGGCGTGCAGCAACTCCTCGAGGGCCACCACGTTGGCCAACGACAACTGGCTGAAGACGGCGTGGAGTTCCTCCACCGCGATGCCCATCTCGGCGGCCACCTCGCCCTCGCTGGGCGTACGCCTGAGCCGCGCCTCCAGCGTGGCGTACGCCCGCTCCACGTTCCGCGCCTTCTGCCGCACCGAGCGCGGGATCCAGTCCAGGGCGCGCAACTCGTCGATCATCGCGCCCCGGATGCGGGTGATCGCGTACGTCTCGAACTTGATCTCCCGCTCGATGTCGAACTTCTCGATCGCGTCGATCAGTCCGAACACCCCCGACGACACGAAGTCCGCCTGTTCCACATTGGGCGGCAGCCCGACGCTCACCCGTCCCGCGACGTACTTCACGAGCGGCGAGTAGTGCAGGATCAGCTGCTCACGCAGCCTCTCGTCGCCCGTCGTCTTGTACGACCGCCACAGCTCCTCGAGCGTCGAGGGAGCGGGCGGCCGGACGCTGCCACCGTCACGGGCGGCTGGGGGGATCGCCGCCCGGTCGGACCCGGAGGTGTGCTGGGGCATTCGTCGCCTTGTGCCGTTCTGCCGTGAAGTGGGGTTGCCTGGGTGAGCTGTCGGACTGATGTCGAGTTACCGGTCTGTTTGCCGTTCTGTGCCGGAATCCCCGTGAGCGTAGCGTGACTGGAGTGTCGCGGTGTGCGAAGGGCAAGGCCCGGACCGGGCACGGACGCGTTCGAGAGGGTGCCGGAACAGGTCACTCCGATTGCTCTGCGTGATCATCGGAATGCGCCAACTGCGGGAATTCCCAAGGGTGTCGGGGTTCCCCCGGACGGCCGAACACGCTCGGTCAGCGGCACCCCCAATCGGCCCGGACCGAGATCATCGCCTGGCGTGTCAACTTCCAGCCGTCGCCGTGTCGTTCGACGTAACCAAGTGCTCGGAGTTCGTACAGTCTCGCGATCGCGTCGTCCTCCGTGGTCTGGGCACCGCGTGCGATCTCCCCCGGTGGCGCGGCCCTGTTGCCGGGCAGTGCGGCGAGGATGCGGCGGGCCGCCGGTTCCAACAGGTCGCGCGGGAGCACCGGTCCGCGTCGGTCCGGGGCCAGTTCGCCCATGTCACCGACCAGTTCGACGACTTCCGCGGCGTCGGTCACCAGCACCGCGTCCCCGCGCAGGAGTTCGTGCACACCGGCGGAGAGGCTGCTGGTGGCCGGCCCGGGCACCCCCATCGTGTGGCGCCCCAGCCGCTGCGCCGCCCGAGCCGTGACGAGGGACCCGCTCCGATACGCGGCCTCGACGACCACGGTCCCCCTCGTGAGCGCCGCGATCACCCTGTTCCGGAGGATGAACCTGCTCGGCGTCGGATGCTCGCCGGGCGGCAACTCGCCTACCACCAGCCCCTGTTCGGCGATCCTGCTGATCAACTGGGCGTGCCCGCGCGGGTAGGGCTGGTCGACACCGCAGGCGAGTACGGCGACAGTGACGCCAGTCGCGCCGAGGGCGCCGCGATGAGCGGCACCGTCGACTCCGTAGGCCCCGCCGGACACGACCACCCAGCCGCGTTCGGCCAGTCCGGCGGCAAGGGTGGCCGCCATGTGCGCGCCGTACTCGGTGCAGGCGCGGGCCCCGACGACGGCGACCGACTTGAGGGCCCACACCCGCAGGTTGGAGTGCCCGCGCACCCACAGTCCGATGGGCCGCGCGTCCCCGAGGTCGTCGAGTTGTGCGGGCCACTCGGCGTCCCCGGGGCACACGAACCTCACCCCCGCCTCCTGTGCGACGGCCAAGTCCCTCCCGGAATCGACCAGTCCGGCCCGCGCGCACAGCCCGGCCCACCGCTTGTCGGTCACCCCGACGAGCTGCGGCCCTCCGTTCCGCAGCCGCCGGACCACTTCCCCGGCCCCCAGCTCCCGGATCCACCGGCCGGCAACCTCGTCACCGGGTTCGACGACACGGCAGAGAAAGACGCGGGCGAGCAGGTCGTCACCCGCGCGATGGGTCCCGGTCCGGTCATCCACCCCGGTCGCATCGTCGGCCCCGGCGCGGCCATCGGTCCCGCCCCGGCCGTCGGCCCAGGTCTCGTCGTCGGTCCCGGTCGCATCACCGGTCCCGACCCAGCCATCGGCCCCGCTCACTTCACCGGTCCCGGTCATGTCATCGCCCCGATCGCCATCGGCACACCTCGCGGTACGCCCGTGCGCAGTTGGAGCGCGAGGGCGACATCGGTCGCGCCGGGTCGGTCGTGGCCGACCAGGTCCGAGACCGTCCAGGCGACGCGCAGCACCCGGTCGAGCCCGCGCGCGGTGAGAGCGCCGCGCTCCAGACTGCGCTCGGCCTCGTCCATCGCCCCGCGCTCGGCGTGCCAGCGGCTGCGCAGCTCACGGCCGGGCACCTCGCTGTTGGTGCGCCAGGGCGTGTCCGCGAGCCGCGCCGCCGCCCGCTCCCTGGCCGCCTGCACCCGGTCCGCGACCGTCGCCGTGGACTCGCCCCGCGAGCCGCTTCCGGTGAGCTGGTCACGCGTGACGCGGTCCACCTCCACCCGCAGGTCCACCCGGTCGAGCAGCGGCCCGGAGAGCCGGGCCTGGTACCGCCGGATCGACATCGGCGCGCACTCGCAGAGATCGTCGGTCTGCGAGAAACGGCCGCACGGACACGGGTTGGCCGCGAGCACCATCAGGAACCTCGCCGGGAACCGGACGACGCCCGCACTGCGCGCGATCACCACATGCCCGGCCTCCAGGGGCTGCCGCAGCGCGTCGAGGGCCTGACCGCTGAATTCCGGTGTCTCGTCCAGGAACAGAACACCTCGATGCGAAAGCGACACCGCGCCGGGCCGCGCGATCCCCTGTCCGCCCCCGACGAGGGCCTGCATCGTGGCCGAGTGGTGCGGGGCGCAGTAGGGGGCGACGTCGATGAGGGGTTTGCCCGGTGGCAGCAGGCCCGCGACCGAGTGCACTGCCGTGACTTCCAGCGACTCCTGCCGATCGAGCCGGGGCAGAACGGCGGGCAACCGCTCCGCGAGCATCGTCTTCCCGGCTCCCGGCGGGCCTTCGAGGAACAGATGATGGCCGCCGGCCGCCGAGACCTCCACCGCCGTCCGCGCCGAGAACTGGCCGACCACATCCGCGAGATCGTGCCCCGCGTCGTGCTGGGCCGCGCCCATGCTGTGCATTCCCGTGGCAGCGCCCGTGCCGGGCATGCGCAGTCCGGCGAGAAGGGGGTCCGGACGTCCCAGCTCGTCCGGTTCCTCGTCGGGTACGGGTTCGTCGGCGAGTACGGCGATCAGCTGCCGCAGTGTGCGGACGCCCAGCACGGACACGCCGGGCACGAGTGACGCCTCGGCGGCGGCGCACTCCGGCACGACGACCTGCTCGTATCCGGAGTCCGCGGCGGCCAGCACCGCCGGCAGGATGCCCCGGACCGGCCGGACCCGTCCGTCCAGACCCAGTTCGCCGATCATCACGATGTCGGCGAGCACGCGCGGATCGATCCGCTCGGCCGCGCCGAGCACGGCCGCCGCCACGGCGAGATCGAACCCGCTGCCGCTCTTCGGCACCGACGCCGGACTGAGCCCGACGGTCAGTTTCTTCTGCGGCCAGGGCGCGCCCGAGTTGACCACCGCGGCCCGCACCCGGTCCTTGCTCTCCGTCAGGCTCTTGTCGGGCAGTCCCACCAGCGTGAACGCGGCGACGCCCGGTTCGAGGTCGGCCTGGACCTCGACCACCACGCCCTCGACGCCCACCAGCGCCACCGAACACGTACGAGCGAACCCCATCTCAGGCCACCCCCCGCGCGTGCTCGACCACGGGCCCGCCGCGCCGGGGCAGGACGACGCCCACCAGGTCGATACGGACCCCTCCCGGCGGGGCTCCGCCGTGCGCGTGGATCCACCGCGCGGCGAGGCCTCGTAGGCGCTCCGCCTTCTCGGGGGTCACCGCGGCCATCGGGTGCTCGAAGGCACCGGCCCGCCGTGTCTTGACCTCGCAGACGACCAGGACGTCGCCGTCCCGCGCCACGATGTCGATCTCGCCGGTCCTGCCACAGCGCCAGTTGCGCTCCAGGACCGTCATACCGGCCGCGACCAGCCGTCGTGCGGCCAGCGTCTCGCCGTACTTGCCGAGTGCACTGCGTGCGTTCATCTCGCACCACCTCCGCGCCAACCGTCACGCGGAACGGTCCACCAAGTGGATCTTGGTGGACCGTTCAGTGGTTGTGGAGAACTCCGTCACCCGCACGAGCGACGGCCGTCCCGCGAAGACCCGGTCCCGCGAAGACCCGGCAAAGCCCGCCGTCAGCCGCCCGGCAGCTCCAGATCGCTCTTGTTCAGCTCCTCGATGTTCACGTCCTTGAACGTGAGCACACGGACCTGCTTCACGAAGCGAGCCGGTCGATACATGTCCCACACCCAGGCGTCCGCCATGGACACCTCGAAGAACACCTCGCCCTGGACCGAGTGCACCTGCATCTCGTAGTCGTTGGTGAGGTAGAAGCGCCGTTCGGTCTCGATCACGTATTTGAACAGACCGACGACATCGCGGTACTCCCGGTAGAGCTTCAGCTCCATCTCGGTCTCGTACTTTTCGAGGTCCTCGGCGCTCATGGCATGTTCCCCTTCAGCCGTGCGATCCCACCATTGTGCGCCAGTCCCCTGAGCCCCTAGACGATTTCGGTGTCAAGGGTCACGGGCCCGGCCGGGGGACCTTCGTCGAGCAGCCTACGGAGCAGCTCGGCGAGTCTGGTCGGATACACCGTCTCATGCGCCCGGTCCAGTTCCCGGTACGTCCACCAACGTGCTCCGGAGACGCTGCGTCGCTCCAGCTCGGTGAGGGCCGTGGCGCCGGGCACGCCCTCGGCCGCGGCGGGCGTCCTGGCCAGGTAGTACCACTCGTCCTGGTCCCAGCGGCGGCCCGCGAACGGGAACGAACACGTCCGCGTCCACAGCACCGGGCCGAGCTCCACCTGTGTGATGCCGGTCTCCTCCGCGAGTTCCCGTAGCGCGGCCTCCTCGTGGGTCTCGTCGCCCTCCAGGCCGCCGCCTGGCGTGAACCACCAGTCGTCGGACGGATCGTCCGGCTCGTGGCCGTGGAGCAGCAGGATGCGGTCCTGCGGGTCGAGGAGGACCACCCGGGCGACCTTGCGCAGTCCGCCCTCGTACGAGTCGCCGTACGCGCCCTCCTCGGTGGCCTCAGCGGGCACCGGCGGGCTCCGTACGGGTGCGGGAGCGGCGGCCGGCCAGCAGCTTGGCGACGGGGCCGTAGGCGCCGCCGCCGAGGACGAGCACCGCACCCGCCACGATCATGGCGACGATCACGCTCAGGGGGCCGGGCTGGGAGAGACCGCCGAGCTCCTCGAAGCCGGTCGGGCGCTCCAGCATGCCCTTCATGGGCCAGACGACGGCGTCCACGCGGGCGTTCACGGCGCTGCTCGCGACGGTGCCGCTGGCCACGTCCGTGAGGTGGGCGCTGGAGTCCAGCGAGCCCTGGCGTTCGTCGCCGAGCAGGAACAGTCGGCCCTTGGGCACCTTCACCGTCGGGATCGTCTTGTCCTCGACCGCGCCGCCCTTGAGATAGCCCTCGTCGATCTGCTTGCCGTTGACGACCAGCTTGCCGTTCGTGCAGCAGGAGACGGTGTCCCCGCCGACGGCGACCACCCGCTTGACCACGGGCGCGTTCGTCACCCACGTCTTGTCGGTGAAGACGACGACATCGCCCCGGCGCACCTCGCCGCCGTCGATCCGCTGGGCCAGCACCCGGTCGCCCATGTCGATGGTCGGCGTCATCGAGCTGGTCGGCACCGTGTACGGCCGGTAGACCACCGCTCCCCAGCCGAATCCGCCGAGGAACAGCACAAGGCCCAGCGCGACGGCCAGTCCGGACAACCGCTGTCCGGTCCGGCTGCCCACCGGGCCCTTGCCTGTGCCACCGCCGGTACGCGGGGCCGTACGTGTTGCGCTCTCGCCACCCATGGGTCCGCACCCTACCCGGCGGTACCGAGGGTGGTCAGCCCTTCCTCCGGGACCAAGGTCACAAGCTCTACAAGGCCTTTACTCGGTCTTGGCCGACCGCTTCCGGCGCCACAGGACCAGCGGCAGGACACCGACGAGGGCGAGGCCCTCAGGTGCGGCCGTCAGGAGACGGGAGGCCGAGGCCTGGGTGTTGATGCCCGTCTGGTCGAAGGTGTCCGGGATCGGCAGCGTGCCCCAGCGGTTGATGGGCCAGGCCTTGACGATGGCGCGGCCGACGACTTCCTTGACCGGGACCATGCCGTGGTGCTTGTCGGACTGGTTGTAGCGCGAGTCCCGCGAGTTCTGCCGGTGGTCGCCCATCACCCAGATGTCGCCCTTGGGGACCTTGACGGTGAACTGGCCGCCCTGGTCGTCGTTGGTGCACGGGGTGTTGCCGGGGTAGACGTACGGCTCGTTCAGCGCCTTGCCGTTGACCATCAGCGGGCCGGTGCCGCTGCAGGAGACGGTGTCGCCGCCGACGCCGATGACCCGCTTGATGAGGTCCTTCTCCTGGGCGGACGGCATCAGACCGATCCAACTGAGCACCGTCTGCAGGGCGTTGGGGTTGGCCGCAGGCTCACCCGCCAGCCAGTCGTCCGGGTCGTGGAAGACGACGACCTCGCCGCGCTCCGGCTCGGAGCCGAACCACGGGGTGAGCTTGTCGACCAGGACCCGGTCACCCTGCTGGAGGGTGTTCTGCATCGAGTCGGAGGGGATCGAGAACGCCTGCACCAGGAACGTCTTGATCAGCAGCGCGAGGACGAGCGCGATGACGATGAGGATCGGCAGCTCCTTCCAGAAGGAGCGCGGCTTCCTCGCCTGCGAGGTCGGTTCGCCCGGCCCCTGTTCCTCGACCCGGACCGCGTCACCCGGCGCCGTACCGTCCTCGTCCGCTCCGGCGTCACTCCCGGAGGTCACGGCGCTGTCCGCGGCCGGGACGGGTGCTTCCACGGGCTGTCCGTGCTGCTCCTCGCCATCGTGTCCGGACCGTGCGCCAACCGCCACATCCCCCACGCCAACTCCTCACTCTGTGCCGCCGCCTGCCCCATCCTCGGCGCAGACCCACCACTCCCATAACGAGCGGGAGTTCCGCAGGGCTCGGGAGTTGGACCGATCCGTTCGGATCGACCGGGGCAACCCTATGCGACAGTTCGGGGGCGGCGGTCGTCCCCGACACGGAGTTGGAAACCGATGCGAAGGTTTTAGGTTCGTCCAGGCTGGTCCAGTGGCCCATGGGCCAGGCGATCATCTTGGCCCGTCCCACCACCAGACTGAGCGGGACCGTGCCTCCGTAGCTGGTGTTCTGGTGTGCGCGGGAGTCGGCCGAGTTGCCGCGGTGGTCGCCCATCACCCACAGCCGGCCCTTGGGGACGGTGATGTCGAACGCTGTTTCGGACGGTGCGTTCCCGGGATAGAGGTAGTCGCCCTCGGTCAGCGGAACGCCGTTGACGGTCACCCGCCCTTGCGAGTCACAGCACTTGACGTGGTCACCGCCGACGCCGATGACCCGCTTGATGAGGTCCTTCTCGTTGTCGGACGGCAGCAGGCCGATGAACTGAAGGCCTTCCTTGACCTGCTTGATCACGACGGGGTCGTTCTTCTTGGTGGTCTCCTCGTCCCCCAGCCAGCCACCCGGGTCGTGGAAGACGACGACGTCACCGCGCTTGGGCTCGGAGCCGAACCACGGCGTGAACTTGTCCACCAGGACACGGTCGCCGATGCGGATCGTCTGCTCCATGGAGCCCGACGGGATCACGAACGCCTGGACGAGGAAGGTCTTCAGGACGAGGGCTATGAGGACGGCGACACCGACCAGGAGGGGTATCTCCCGGACCGCGCCGCGCCTGCGCCGCCGCTTGACCTTGCGCTGGAGCTTGCGCCGCTCGGCCCTGCTGCGGCCGGCGCCCCCCGCCGGGGCGAGCGCGCCCGCGCGTCGGAAGCCGGTCGGCAGCAGGTTCTCGTTCCCGAAGTTGCCGCCCGGTGCCGCGCCGCGCGGCTTGCCGCGGTTACCCATGGGCGCCGTCCGCGGCCGGTACGCGCGCGTAGGCGCCGGGTCGGACGAGGTGGGTCCAGTGCCCGGCGGGCCAGATGATCCAGTCGGCTCGCCCGATGACGTCACCAACAGGAATCATGCCTCCGCCAGGGTCGCCCAGGTGGTCCCGGGAGTCGCTCGAGTCGCCGCGGTGGTCGCCGAGGACGAAGAGCGTGCCCGCGGGCACGACCACGTCGAAGGGCACGGTGGACGGAGTGTCACCGGGGTACAGGAACGCCGTCTCGTCGACCGACCGCCCGTTCACCTGGAGTCTCCCCTCCTTGTCGCAGCAGACCACGTGGTCTCCCCCCACACCCACAACGCGCTTGATGTAGTCGGCGTCCCCGAAATAGCCGGTGCCATCGAACACGACGATGTCGCCGCGCCGCGGATGAGCACCGAAACGGTACGCCAACTTATTTACGAGAACGCGGTCGCCGATCCTCAATCCGGATTCCATGGATCCGCTAGGAATTTGGAATGGCTGGAGCAAGAAGGTGTTGAGCAGCAGCACGAACACCAGGCAGACCAGGGCGGTCAGGGTGATCCGGCCGCCGGGCAGCCAGTCGGCGACCCGCGACACCAACGCGAAACGCGACCGTTCCTCCGGGCCCCCTTCGTCCGAGGTGTCCTCGGAGTCGGAAGGGCGGGAGGAGCGGTCGCGCTCCGTCGGCTGTGCTTCGGTGTCCATCGGGGCCAGATGTTATCGGGCCGAGATGTGAACTCCCCAAGCGCGATCAGTTGTCGCGCTTCTCCTTGATCTTCGCGGCCTTGCCGCGCAGGTCACGGAGGTAGTACAGCTTCGCGCGACGGACGTCACCACGGGTCACGAGCTCGATCTTCTCGACGATCGGGGTGTGCACCGGGAAGGTGCGCTCGACGCCGACGGAGAACGAGACCTTGCGGACCGTGAAGGTCTCGCGGACACCGGCGCCCTGGCGACGGATGACTACGCCCTTGAACTGCTGCACACGGGAGCGGTTGCCCTCGATGACGCGGACGTGGACGTTGACGGTGTCACCCGGGCGGAAGGCCGGGACGTCGGTGCGCAGCGAGGCGCTGTCGACGGTGTCGAGCAGGTGAGACATTTCGTCTGCTTTCTTCGTTGATGCCACAGGTCACCAACGGGAGCTGGGTTTTCAGAAGGATGCTGTGCCTGTCGGGGCGGGCGTCGTGTCCCCCTGTGGCAGGGGCGCACGCCGGACGACGCACAACAGCGACCTATTCTTCCACGCCTTCGAGCCTGCGCCAAAATCGGCCGTACGGCTCCCCCGCCGGGTCCGGGGCCCAGCCCAGGATCGACAGCATCTCGCGGTCCTTCTTGTCGAACGCCTTGGGCTCGCAGCGCTCGATGAGGTCGGGGCGGTGGGCGGACGTGCGCTTCAGCGCCTCGTCGCGCCGCCAGCGGGCGATCCTGCCGTGGTGGCCGCTGAGCAGCACGTCCGGGATCTCCCGGCCGCGCCACTGGGGCGGCTTGGTGTAGATCGGCCCCTCCAGGAGGTTGGCCATGGCCCCGGGCGCGAAGGAGTCGTCGCGGTGGGACTCGGCGTTGCCCAGGACACCCGGCAGCAGCCGTGCCACGGCCTCCGTGACGACCAGGACGGCCGCTTCGCCGCCGGCGAGCACGTAGTCGCCGATGGACACCTCGTAGACGGGCATCCGCGTCGCGTACTCGTCGATGACCCGCCGGTCGATGCCCTCGTAGCGGGCGGGCGTGAAGACCAGCCAGGGGCGCTCGGACAGTTCCACGGCGAGTTCCTGGGTGAACGGCCGGCCGCTGGGCGTGGGCACGATGAGGGCGGGCGCACCGGAGCCCGTCTCGTAGCCGTCGGCCAGGACGGAGTCCAGGGCGTCGCCCCAGGGCTCGGTCTTCATGACCATGCCGGGGCCGCCGCCGTAGGGGGTGTCGTCGACCGTGTTGTGGCGGTCGTAGGTCCAGGAGCGCAGATCATGCACGTGCACATTCAGCTGTCCACGCGCGCGTGCCTTCCCTACGAGGGAGACGTTCAGCGGTTCGAGGTACTCGGGGAAGATCGTGACGACGTCGAGCCGCATTACGCCTCCTCCTCCCGGGAGGAGGCGATCTCGGCCTGGTCGTCGATCAGACCGGGCGGCGGGTCGATGACCGCGCGCTGCTCCTCCAGGTCGATCTCGGTGACGATCGACTCGACGAACGGGATCATCACCTCGCTGCCGTCGGGCCGCTCCACGATGAAGAGGTCCTGGGAGGGCAGGTGCGAGATCTCGGTGATCCGGCCGACCTCCACCCCGTCCTTGGTGACCACGTCCAGATCCATGAGCTGGTGGTCGTAGTACTCGTCCTCCTCCTCCGGCAGCTCCTCCGGGTCGATCTCGGCGATCAGGAGGGTGTTGCGCAGGGCCTCGGCGCCGGTGCGGTCGCTGACGCCCTCGAAGCGCAGGAGGAGACGGCCGCTGTGGACACGGCCCGCCTCGATGGTCAGGGGGCCGGTGGAGGCGGGTTCGGTGGCCAGGACGGCACCGGGCCCGAGCCTCAGCTCCGGCTCGTCGGTGCGTACCTCGACGGTGACCTCGCCCTTGATGCCGTGGGCACGGCCGATGCGAGCGACTACCAGCTGCACTGTGCTTGATCTCCTGTCATACAACTCACCTGTCACACCTCGTACGACCCGCGGTACGACGACGGGCCGGGGACGGCCCACAGGCCTTCCCCGGCCCGAGCCGGTTTGCGATAAGCGTCAGCGGACGTGGTCCACGTCGACAAGGTCGACGCGGACACCTCGGCCGCCGATGGCGCCCACGACGGTGCGCAGAGCGCGAGCGGTGCGGCCGTTGCGACCGATCACCTTGCCGAGGTCGTCGGGGTGCACCCGGACCTCCAGCACGCGCCCGCGACGCAGGTCGCGCGAGGCGACCTGCACATCGTCAGGGTTGTCGACGATGCCCTTCACGAGGTGCTCGAGAGCCTCCTCGAGCATGCTCAGGCCTCGGTCGACTCGGACTCGGCCGCAGCCTCGTCCTTCTTGTCAGCCTTCTTCTTCTGGGTGATGGCCTCACCCTTGCCGGAGTCGTCGCCACCGAGGGCGTCGAACACCGGGCGCGCGGCCTTCGGCTCGGCCACGAGCAGCGGAGCCGGGGCCGGCAGGCCCTTGAACTTCTGCCAGTCGCCGGTGAGCTTCAGGATGGCGAGGACGGGCTCGGTCGGCTGCGCGCCGACACCCAGCCAGTACTGCGCGCGGTCCGTGTCGACCTCGATGCGCGAGGGGTTCTGCACCGGGTGGTACAGACCGATCTCCTCGATGGCCCGGCCATCACGGCGGGTACGGGAGTCGGCGACGACGATGCGGTAGTGAGGCGAACGGATCTTGCCCAGACGCTTCAGCTTGATCTTGACTGCCACGGGAGTGGGTTCTCCTGGTTTTGACGTGGTTGGGCACGGCGAGATGGCCGCGTGGGGTTGCGGTACCCGAGTGCCCGATGGACGCGTCAGCCGGAGGCGAGAGGGTTCCTGTGCGGCTGTCGAGTACAGCTAGCCATTGTGCCACACCCTGGCGGTCCGCCCGACCGGGGAGCATGCCCCGACCTGCTCCCGCCCATACGGAAGCGACACCCGGCGCCGGGAGGTGACCGGCGCGGGTGTGCGCAACCCGGACCTGCGGGATGCGGCTGCCACGAGCAGCCGCGTCCTCAGGCCGCGCCCACGACCTCCGGAATGCGGAAGGGCTTGCCGCAGCCCCCGCACACGATCGGCGCCTGGGCCAGCACCGACGGGACGACCCGTACGTTACGACCGCAGTCGCACACCGCCTTGACGCGGACGCCGCCACCGGACGAACCGTGACGGGCGGCCGGGCCGCGGAAGGTGCGGGACGTGTCGGCCGAGGTGGCGACGGTGTGGGCCTTGAGCGCGCGCTGGAGGCGCTCGATCGTCGGCCGGTAGCGGCGCTTGGCCTCGGGGTTGAGCTGGACCAGCGAGAAACCGCTGCTGGGGTGCGGCTCGTCGGGGTGGTCCAGGCCCAGCTCCTCCGCGATCGCAAGGAATCTGCGGTTGTGGTAGCGGCCGGCACGGGACGTGTCACGCACGCCGCGCGAAGCGGCGATGCCATGGACTGCCTCATGCAGCAGTCGCTCGAAGGAGAGCTCGTGTCCGCAGGCGGACGACGACTCTCCGATCAGGGACTCGGGCGCGGCCAGATCGGGCAGTTCGGGGTGGTACCGCTGAATGTCGGCCCACGCCTCTGCCAGCTCTGCGGCGAGAACAGGTGGTGTCTGTGTCGTGCTCACGTAATGACAACGAGCCGGAGTGCCCCTGTGTTCCGATTCCGGGGCATCCCAAATAATTTGCACGTACCCGTCAGTTGCCGCTGATGCGTCCGGAGGAGGGCGGGTGCGCTGATCTGCGGAGAAGCCTCACAGCTCATCACAAGCTGGTGCGTAGGCCCACGTACGACCCGGCGTGTAGACGGTGTCCGCGCGCCGGGGGAGCTGGTCTCCCCCGTTGCGCAAGGGGCGTTTCGGTCGCTCTGCCGCCGGAGGGCGCTACATCAGTAAGCGCGCGCGACGACCGCGACGTTACCGGGTGCCTTGTCGGCGTCCGGTACCGACCCGTCCTCGGCGACCAGACACCGTACGGTCACCGCGTGCTCGGCCAGCTCGGCCTCGCCTTCTTCGCCGAGGTTCGCCCACGGGATGCGCGCCCAGCCGCCGGCGGTGGCGGCCTCGACGGCCTCCGCGATCGTGGACACCTCGGAGGTACGGGACTCGCGCCGCTCGCGCGACTGCCTCAGCAGCAGCGCCTGGTCCTCCTCAAGGATGACGGGAAGCCGCTCTACGAGGGAGTCGATCGCCACCGGTTCCTTGCCGCCCGGGATGCGGCGGGCCAGCATCGCCGTGCCGTTCTCCAGGTCGCGGGGCCCGACCTCGATCCGTACGGGCACGCCCTTCAGCTCCCAGTCGACGGCCCGGCGCCCGAAGGGGATGTCCGTGCGGACGTCGACCCGGACGCGCACGCCCGCCGCCTTCAGCCGAGCCCCGATCTCGCGGACCTTGGCCAGAACCGCCTCGTCCCCCTTGATCGCGAGGACGACGACCTGGATGTGGGCGAGCCGCGGCGGCACCCGGAGCCCGTCGTCGTCGCCGTGCATCATCACCAGGGCGCCGATCATGCGCGTGGTGGAACCCCAGGAGGTCTGCCAGACCAGTTCCTGCTTGCCTTCCTTGGACAGGTACTGCGTGTGGAAGGCCTTCGCGAAGTTCTGCCCCAGCTCGTGACTGGTCGCCATCTGCAACGCCTTGCCGTCGCCCATCATCCCTTCCAGGGTGAGGGTGTTGATCGCGCCCGCGAACCGCTCCTTGACCGTCTTGCGACCCGGTACGACGTCCATCGCGAGGACGTTGACCATGAAGTCCTCGTACACCTGACGGTGGATGTGCGCGGCGAAGTCGCGCGCCTCCTCGTAGGTCGCGTGCGCCGTGTGGCCCTCCTGCCAGAGGAACTCACTCGTACGGAGGAAGAGCCGGGGCCGCAGCTCCCAACGGACCACGTTCGCCCACTGGTTGATCAGCAGGGGCAGGTCGCGGTAGCTCTGCACCCACTTCGAGAAGTACTCGTTGACGATCATCTCGGAGGTGGGACGGACGACCGCGGGCTCCTCCAGCTCCTTGCCGCCGCCGTGCGTGACCACGGCCAACTCGGGCGCGAAGCCCTCGACATGGTCCGCCTCGCGGGCGAGGTAGGACTGCGGGATCAGCAGCGGGAAGTACGCGTTCTCGGTGCCCGTGTCCTTGATCCGGGCGTCCATCTCGGCCTGCATCCGCTCCCAGATGCCGTACCCGTACGGTCGGATGACCATGGAGCCGCGCACCGGGCCGTTGTCGGCCAGCTCGGCCTTGCTGATCAGATCCTGGTACCAGCGGGGGAAGTCGTCCGCCCGCGGAGTGAGTACGGGTGCCTTGGCCATGGCGAGATCGTACGGGCCCACGTTGCCGTCATGTGAATTCTCGCCACTCCCACAGAGAAGCCACAAGCAGGGCCCCACAACCCCTGGACGCGGTAGCGAGTGCGGAGTTTGCTGGCATACGGGGGAAGTGCGGGCGCACATCACGGGGGCCTCGGAAACGGGCACGGCCACAACTCTCGGCGGATTGGGGCGCTTTCGATGACACCTACGCTCGTGCGGCACTACCTGCCTCATGCGGGGCCCGCGCCCCGCGTGGACCTGGGTGCACGCGCGCGTGACTGGTCCGAGATCCAGGAGCGGATGCTGGTACCGCTCTACGAAGCCGTCTACGAGCGACTCGAAGTGGGCCCCGGCACCCGGCTGCTGGGCCTCGGCTGCGGCTCCGGGCTCGCCCTGCTGATGGCGGCCTCCAGAGGCGCGGCGGTCACCGGTGTCGAAGGCTCCTCCCCCGAACGACTGACCCTCGCCCGGGAGCGCCTCCTGCCGGACCAGTGGTCGCCACGCGCGCGTGCGCACACCCGACTCGTCTACGGCTCCCCCAGGGACGCGGCCGACGCGGAGACGCCCGCGTACACCCTGGTGACCTCTTTCGAGCCCATCGGGTGCCTCGCGGGCGACTCGGAGGGCCTCGGCGAGCTGCTCGCCGCCGCGACACCGCTCGCCGCGCACGGGACACCCGTGGTGCTGGCCGGCTGGGGTCCGCCGGAGCGCTGCGCGACCTCGTCCGTGCTGCGGGTGGCCACCAGGCTGGCGGACCCGCTGCGCGGCACGGGGAGCCCGCGCCCGGTCCTGCGCGACGACCTGGAGGAGGTCGCCCACCGAGCGGGACTCAGGCCGGACGGCTCGGGACGGGTGGCCTGTCCCTTCGGGTACGCCGACGTGGACAGTGCCGTACGAGGGCTGCTGTCGACGGGACTCTTCGACGCGGCGATCATCGCGACGGATCAGGTGCAGGTGGAGAAGGAGTTGGCGGAAGCGTTGCATCCGTATCGGCGGCAGGACGGCACGGTGTGGATGCCGAACGTGTTCCGGTATCTGATCGCGCGTACGACCTGAGGATGACTACGGCTCTTCCTTGAACAGGCGCGTGACGCCCGCGATCCGGTACGCGTCCGTCTCCTCCAGGGTCTCGTTCTCCAGGAGGGCCTCGGCGAGGGCGTCCAACTGGTCGCGGTGGTCGCCGAGTTTGCGGATGGCCTCGTCGTAGCACTCGTCGACGATGCGGCGCATCTCGTCGTCGATCACGTCCAGGGTCTGCGGCGCGGCGGCGAGGCCGTAGGCCTGCTGAGCGTCGTTCGGGAGGGCGGAGAGGCGGCCGACGCGCTCGCTCATGCCCCAGCGGGCGACCATCCCGCGCGCGATGTTGGTGACCTGTTCGAGGTCGTTCTCGGCGCCGGTGGTGATCACGCCGTAGACGACCTGTTCCGCGGCCATGCCGCCGAGGGCGCCGATGATCCGGCCACGCAGGTACTCCTCGGTGTACGCGTACTTGTCGGCGTCCGGGGTGGAGAGCGTCACGCCGAGTGCCCTCCCGCGCGGGACGATGGTGATCTTGCGGACCGGGTCGGCGCCGGGCTGGAGCATGCCGAGGAGGGCGTGGCCGCTCTCGTGGTAGGCGGTGCGCCGGCGCTCCTCCTCGGGCATCACCAGCGGGCGTTCGGCGCCCAGTTGGACCTTTTCCAGGGCTTCGGAGAGGTCGGACTGGGTGACCTGGTCCTGCTTGCGCTTGACGGCGAGGAGGGCGGCCTCGTTGGCGAGGTTGGCGAGTTCGGCCCCGGTCATGCCCGGGGTCGTCCGGGCGACCTGGGCGAGGTTCACGTCCTTCGCGAGCGGGATCTGACGGGTGTGGATCTCCAGGATCGCCTCGCGGCCGCCGCGGTCGGGCGGCGAGACCATGACCACCCGGTCGAAGCGGCCGGGGCGGGTCAGGGCCGGGTCCAGGACGTCGGCGCGGTTGGTCGCGGCGATGACGATGACGCCCTCGGAGCCGGAGAAGCCGTCCATCTCGGTGAGGATCTGGTTCAGGGTCTGCTCACGCTCGTCGTGACCGCCCATACCCGAACCGCCGCCGCGGGCCCGGCCGATGGTGTCGATCTCGTCGATGAAGATGATCGAGGGGGCCACCTTGCGGGCCTCCGCGAACAGTTCACGCACGCGTGAGGCACCGACACCGACGATCATCTCGATGAACTCGGAGGCCGACGCCGAGAAGAACGGCACCCCCGCCTCCCCCGCGACCGCCCGCGCGAGCAGCGTCTTTCCGGTGCCGGGCGGGCCGGCGAGGAGTACGCCCCGGGGCATCTTCGCGCCCATCTTGCGGTAGGCGTCCGGGTTCTTGAGGAAGTCGACGACGTCGTTCAGCTCGCCCTCGACCTCGTCGATGCCGGCGACGTCCTCGAACGTCGTGCGCTGCTTGCCCGGCTCCAGCTCGACCGGTTTCGGCGGGGCCTTGCGGCCGAGCATGCCGCCCGCGCCGCCGAGCCCCGAGCTCATCCGGCGCGCGATGACGATCCACAGGACGACCAGGAGCAGCATCGGCGCCAGCGAGAGCAGCAGATTGGCCAGAAAACTACGGTGTTGTACGACCGGCTCCGCCGTGACGGTGACGTTGTGCTTGGTCAGGTCCTCCCAGAGCTGGTCGTCCGCGAAGGTCGGCCGCTCGGTGTCGAACTTGGTGTACTTGCCGTCGCCGTCCGGGTTCTTCTGCTCTTTCTTGAGCTGGCCCTGGATCGCGTTGCCCTTGGCGTAGATCTTGGTGACGTTGCCCGCGTCGACCTGCTTGCTGAACTCCGTGTACGAGATCGTCGGTTCGTTGCCCTCGTTGAAGAAGGACAGGATCAGGTTGGCGACCAGGTACACGACCAGCGCGGTGAGGACGAGGCTCCACCAGCCGCCGCGCATCTTCTTCCCGCCCGGCGACGGCTTCGGGGGCTCATCCGGGGTGCCTTCGGTACGCCAAGGCTGATCGGGGGACTTGCGCGGCGGCGCAGGGTTGGTCATATCGGGACGTTACGACATGGACCAACCCTTGGCATGTGCAGAGGGTGAACTCAGCCCATGAACTTCTTGAACTCGTCCGGGAGCTCGAAGTCCTGGGCGCCCTGCTGCGGCAGCCCCAACGCGTTGCCGCCCTGAGCGGCACCGGCCTCGCGGCGCTGGGCCTCCTCCAGCTCCTGCTGCTTGCGCTTCATCGGGTTGCCGGAACGCTGCTTGCCCTTGGCCTGCTTGGGCTGCTTCTTGGTGCGGCCGGGGCCGCCGCCCATGCCCGGCATCCCCGGCATGCCGGGCATCCCGCCGCCCTGCGCCATGCGGGACATCATCTTGCGGGCCTCGAAGAAGCGCTCGACCAGGCCCTTGACGGCGCTGACCTCGACGCCGGAGCCCTTGGCGATACGGGCGCGGCGCGAGCCGTTGATGATGGTCGGCTCGGCGCGCTCGCCCGGGGTCATCGACTTGATGATCGCGGCCGTACGGTCGACGTCGCGCTCGTCGAGGTTGTTGATCTGGTCCTTGATCTGGCCCATGCCGGGGAGCATGCCGAGCAGCTTGCTGATGCTGCCCATCTTCCTGACCTGTTCCATCTGGGACAGGAAGTCGTCGAGGGTGAAGTCCTGACCCTTCTTGGACGCCAGCTTGGAGGCCATCTTCTCGGCCTCTTCTTGGCTGAACGTCTTCTCCGCCTGCTCGATCAGGGTGAGCAGGTCACCCATGTCGAGGATGCGGGAGGCCATCCGGTCCGGGTGGAAGGCGTCGAAGTCGTCGAGCTTCTCGCCGTTCGACGCGAACATGATCGGCTTGCCGGTGACCGAGGCGATCGACAGGGCCGCACCACCGCGGGCGTCGCCGTCGAGCTTGGAGAGCACCACGCCGTCGAAGCCGACGCCGTCGCGGAAGGACTCGGCGGTGTTGACCGCGTCCTGGCCGATCATCGCGTCGACGACGAACAGGATCTCGTCCGGACTGACGGCGTCGCGGATGTCCGCGGCCTGCTGCATCAGCTCCTGGTCGATACCCAGGCGGCCCGCGGTGTCCACGATCACGATGTCGTGGACCTTGGTCTTCGCGAACTCGATCGAGTCCTTGGCGACCTTGACCGGGTCACCGACGCCGTTGCCCGGCTCGGGCGCGTAGACCGCGACACCGGCACGTTCGGCGACGACGCTCAGCTGGTTCACCGCGTTCGGGCGCTGGAGGTCGGCGGCGACGAGCAGCGGCGAGTGCCCCTGGTCCTTGAGCCACTTGCCGAGCTTGCCCGCGAGGGTCGTCTTACCGGCACCCTGCAGACCCGCGAGCATGATCACGGTCGGCGGGTTCTTGGCGAACCGCAGCCGCCGGGTCTCGCCGCCGAGGATCGTGACGAGTTCCTCGTTGACGATCTTCACGACCTGCTGGGCCGGGTTGTTCAGCGCCCTGTTCAGGTCGGCGCCGAGGGCACGCTCCTTGACGTTCTTGATGAACGTCCGGACGACCGGCAGCGCCACGTCCGCTTCGAGGAGGGCGATCCGGATCTCGCGCGCGGTGGCGTCGATGTCCGCCTCGCTCAGACGCCCCTTGCCACGCAAATTCTTGAAGGTCGCTGAGAGGCGGTCGGAGAGAGTATCGAACACGGCGGCGTCGGTCCTCGGAGTCGGGGGCAGTGTGAGCGTCTTCCAGGGTATCCGGCCGCGCAAGCGAATCGTCCCCGCCCGCGAGGTCGGAAACCCCGGGCGGGATCACGCCCGCAACGTCTCCTCCAGTTTCCGCGCGATCGCCGTGGCCTCCTCGCCCGGCAGCGGCAGGCCCTCCGCGCCGGTGACATAGAAGGCGTCCACCGCGTTCGAGCCCAGGGTGCTGACGTGCATGCTGCGCACCCGGACCTTCGCCTCGTCCAACGCGCGGCCGATCCGGTGCAGCAGCCCGGGGGCGTCGTGCGCGCGCACCTCGATGACCGTCGCGTGCCGGGAGGCCGCCGCGGCGACCGTCACGCGGGCCGGCGGGGCCACGACACCCCGGCGGCGCGGATAGGCGGCGTCACGTTCGGCGAGCCGGCCCGCGATGTCCAAGGACCCGTCCAGGGCCCGTACGAGATCGGCGCGCAGCCGGGCGGCCTGGGGCAGGGAGCCGTACTCGGCGGCGACCCGCCAGTTCAGCAGCAGCACCGAGCCCTCGACGCCGTCGGGCAGGTCGAGCGCGCGCAACTCCGCCGTGCGGACGGTGAGGCGGTGCATCGCCAGCACGCCGGCCACCGCGGGCAGGACGCCCGGCTGGTCCGGTACGGCGATCAGCAGTTCCACGCCCAGCGGTTCGGGGTCGCCGACGGGCTCGTCCTCGGACGGAGGTTCGGTCTGGGCGCGCAGGGCCAGCACCGGGCCGCCGGTCGCCACGGCCTCGATCGCGAGCCGTTCCTGTTCCGCGGTGGCCGCGCCGGCCTCGGGCTCTTCGGGGGCGTCCCCGGAAAGGACGGCGGCGACTCGTCTCACCAGGTCGTTGACGAGCGAGGCCCGCCAGGAGGACCAGGCGGCCGGGCCGGTGGCCAGCGCGTCCGCCTCCGTCAGCGCGTGCAGCAACTCCAGGGTGCTCGTCGTACCGACCGCCTCGGCGACCGAACGGACCGTCGCCGGGTCCTCCAGGTCGCGCCGGGTGGCGGTCTCGATGAGCAGCAGATGATGGCGTACGAGGGTGGCGAGCACGGCGACTTCAGCGCGGTCGAAGCCGATGCGGGCGGCCACGTCCTTGGCGATGATCTCGCCGGCCACGGAGTGGTCGCCGGGCCAGCCCTTGCCGATGTCGTGCAGCAGCGCGGCGACCAGGAGAAGGTCGGGGCGGCTGACGCGGCGGGCGAACTCCGAGGCGCGGACGGCGGTTTCGATGAGGTGCCGGTCGACGGTCCAGATGTGCACGGCGTTGCGCTGCGGCCGGCAGCGCACCCGCTCCCAGTCGGGGAGGAGTCGGGTGATCAGGCCCTCGGCCTCCAGCGCCTCCCACACATCCACCGTGGGCTGCCCGGAACCGAGCAGCGTCACGAGCTGCTCGCGCGCCTCGGCGGGCCATGGAGTGGGCAGCGGGCGCACGGCGGTCGCCATGCGCCGTACGGCGTGCAGGGAGAGCGGAAGTCCTGCCTGTGCGGCGGCAGCGGCGGCGCGCAACGGAAGGACCGGGTCGCGCTCGGGGCGGGCAGCACGGGCGAGCACCACCTCGCCGTCCTGCTCGACCACGCCTTCAGCGAGCGGTGAGCGCTCGGCTGCGGGTTTGGCGCCCCCACCGAGCATGGCGCGCAGCCTGGGCCGCACGGCCCGCGACCGCAGCACGCGCCCCACTTCACGCCAGGTGACATCACTGGCGTACGACACGACGCGTGCCGCCTCGTAGACCTGGCGCAGCAGGGTGTCCGCGTCGAGCAGGCCCAGCTCGGCGGCGACCTGGTCCTGCTCCTGGAGCGCGAGCCGGTCGGTCGCACGGCCGGTGGTGAGGTGCAGGGCGTCGCGTACGTCGAGGAGACGGCGGCGGGCATCGGCGAGGCCCTCGCGCGGGGCGTCGGCGAGCCAGGAGGCCGCTACGGCGCGCAGCGCGGTGGCGTCACGGAGGCCACCGCGGGCCTCCTTGAGGTCGGGTTCCAGGAGGTACTGCAACTCGCCCTGGCGCTCGGCGCGTTCGGCGCACAGCTCCTGGAGTTCGGGGAGACGCTTGGGCGCCTGGTTGCGCCAGTCGGCGAGGACGGCCGTACGCAATCCCGCGGTGAGGCCGAGGTCGCCGGCGAGGTGGCGGGCGTCGAGGAGGCCGAGCTGGACCTTGAGGTCCTCGCCGGCCGTCTTGCGGGCCTCGGACGGGGTGCGCACGGAGTGGTCGAGGGCGAGGCCGAGGTCCCAGACCGGGTACCAGATGCGGTCGGCCAGCGCGGCGACCGCACCGGAGTCGCTGCCGTCGTGCAGGAGGAGCAGGTCGAGGTCGCTGCGCGGGGAGAGTTCGCCGCGGCCGTAGCCGCCGACGGCGACGAGGGAGACGCCCTTGAGTGCCTCGGAGCCTGCGGTGAAGAGGCCGGACAGCCACTCGTCGGTCAGTTCGGCGAGGGCGGCACGGCGCGGCGGCCCGGACCGCACCCCCTCAGTGAGGAGGCGCAGCCGGGCCGCCGCGTAGCCGCTGGGTCCGGAGTCCTCTGCATCCTTGCGCACGTCCGTACTCGTCACCCAGCGACTCCTGTTCGTTTCTTTTAGAGCGCGTCCGGTCCGCGCTCGCCGGTCCTGACCCGGACGGCCGTCTCGACCGGGAGGGACCAGACCTTGCCGTCACCGATCTTGCCGGTGCGGGCTGCCTTGACGATGACGTCGATCAGCTGCTCGGAGTCGTCGTCCTCGGCCAGCACCTCGATGCGGATCTTGGGGACCAGGTCGACCGTGTACTCGGCGCCCCGGTAGACCTCGGTGTGTCCCCGCTGACGACCGTAGCCGCTCGCCTCGGTGACCGTCAGACCGTGGACCCCGAAGGCCTGGAGGGCTTCCTTGATCTCGTCGAGCCGGTGGGGCTTCACGACGGCGGTGATGAGCTTCATGCGTCCACCTTCTTCGTCTCCGGGGCGGCCAGGGCGGAGGTGCCGATGCCACCGCCGGCGCCGCTGAAGTCGTACGCCGTCTCGGCGTGCTCGGCCTGGTCGATGCCCGCGACCTCTTCGTCCTCGGTGACCCGCATACCGATGGTCTTGTCGATGAGGAAGGCGAGGACCGCGGAGGCGACCAGGGAGTAGCCGAGGACCGCGCCGACACCGGCGAACTGCTTCCACAGCTGGGTGAAGGAGTGGTCGCCGTAGAAGACGCCGGTCGCGGCGGACTGGCCCTTGCCGGTGGCGAAGAAGCCGATCAGCAGGGAGCCGAGGATACCGCCGACCATGTGGACGCCGACGACGTCGAGGGAGTCGTCGATGTTGAACCTGTACTTCAGGCCGACGGCCGCGGCACAGCCGACACCGGCGATGGCGCCGACGGCGATCGCGCCGAGCGGGGAGACCGCACCACCGGACGGGGTGATGGCGACCAGGCCGGCGACGGCACCGGAGGCGGCACCCAGCGTGGTGAACGCGCCGTGGCGGATCTTCTCGTAGGCGAGCCAGGCCAGCATGGCGGCGGCGGTGGCGACCTGCGTGTTGACGAACATCAGCGCGCCGACGCCGTCGTCGTTGCCGAGCCACGAACCGGCGTTGAAGCCGAACCAGCCGAACCACAGCAGACCGCAGCCGAGCATGACCAGCGGGAGGCTGTGCGGACGCATGGGGTCACGCTTGAAGCCGACACGCTTGCCGATGACCAGGATGACGCCGAGGGCGCCGGCACCGGCGTTGATGTGGACCGCGGTACCACCGGCGAAGTCGATCACACCGAGCTTGAAGGCCCAGCCGTCGGCGCCCCACACCCAGTGGGCGACCGGGACGTAGACGACCGTGAGCCACAGGGCGACGAAGAGCGCCCAGGCCGAGAACTTGACGCGGTCGGCGATGGCACCGCTTATCAGGGCGGGCGTGATGACGGCGAACATCATCTGGAAGACCATGAAGACGAAGATCGGGATGGTGTAGCCGTCCCAGAGCTCCGTCAGGCCGACGTTGCTCATGCCCAGCCAGTCGGAGTTGTAGCCGATGAAGCCGTTACTCGAACCGAAGGCGAGCGAGAAGCCGTAGAGAACCCACAGGATGGTGACGATCCCGATGCTGATGAAGCTCATCATCAGCATGTTCAGGGTGCTCTTGACGCGGACCATGCCTCCGTAGAAGAAGGCGAGTCCCGGCGTCATGAGCAGCACCAGGGCAGAACAGATCAGCATGAAGCCTGTGTTCGCGGAGGACAGTTTGGGTGCCTCAGCGGCAAGCGTGATGGCGGCTGATGCCATCGGCGTCTCCTCGTCGGTTGGTACGGCCCCGTGCGGGCGAAGCCTGGATGCGGTCCGGTCAAGGCGGGGGGTCCGGTTATGCGCCATGAGATTGGCGCAGCGCGGTTTCCGTCGAAGCCCCACGTTGTTTCACCGGAGTGACGAAGGCGCCGTGCGTGTTACGCGTCGATGAACTGCCGGATCTCCGACCGCGCGATCGTTATCGTGGCGCAACCTTCCCCGACGGTACGAAACCGGCCGCGCCCGGCCTTCCGCTGACCTGGCACGGGACGCCGGGGTCCGGCGGTCCGGGAGGGGCGGTCCCCGGCGGGGCATGGGGTTCGGACCACTTCGAGGGTCGCCCGCAACCCGGCCGCGAGCCTGCCCGCGCGGTCGACGATTCCGGCCGGACCGCCGACGCCACAGGCCATCGCGCGGACCGCCTTTCGAATACGACACGTGGAACCGGCCGCGGTCGGCCTTCCGATGACCTGGCATGGGGGAGCCGAGTCGGGCGGTTCGGGAAGGCCGGCCGCGGCCGGGGCTTGGGGGTTCAGACCGCTTCGGCGGTCTCCGGCAGCTCGATCGCGAGCCGGTCGGTGAGGTCGACGACCTCGGCCAGTTCACCGAAGTCACGGACCGCCGTGTCGACGGTCTTTCGAATACGAGTGTTGACGCGCTCGGAGCGCACCTTCTTGGCGATCGTCATCGCCTCCGTCGCCAGCACCGCGCTCTGCTCGGGTTCCCGCTGCAGGAGGTGCACGGTGGCCATGCCGATGAGGTTGAGTGCGTACGACCGCTGGTGCTCGTCGTCCTTCGCGAAGAGGTCCACCGCCCGCTGCATGACGGGCTCGGCGAGCGAGGCGTAGGCGGGACTGCGGCCGGCGACGTAGGCGAGGTCGCGATAGGAGTGCGAGTTCTCGCCGTACAGCTCGGCCTCGGAGAAGAAACGGATCCAGTCCGGGTCCGGGTCGTCCCAGTCGTGTACGTCCGCGAAGGTGTCCTCGGCCATCCGGACCGCCCGCTTGCACTTGCCGGGCTGCCCCATGTTGGCGTAGGCGCGGGCCTCCATCGCATACAGCATCGACTGGGTGCGCGGACTCGCACAGTCCCGGCTGCCGTACTGCGCGAGATGGATCAGCTCCAACGCGTCGTCGGGCCGGCCGAGGTGGATCATCTGACGGCTCATGCTGGACAGCACGTACGACCCGAGCGGCTTGTCCCCCGCCTCCTTGGCCGCGTGCAGGGCCAGCACGAAGTACTTCTGCGCGGTGGGCTGGAGCCCCACGTCGTACGACATCCAGCCCGCCAGCTCGGCGAGTTCGGCGGCGACCTTGAACAACTTGCGGTTGGTGGCGTCCGGTTGGGGCTCTTGAAGGAGGTCGGTCACCTCGTGCAGCTGTCCTACGACCGCCTTGCGGCGCAGGCCGCCGCCGCACTGGGCGTCCCACTTGCGGAACATCGCCGTGGTGGACTCCAGCAGCTCCAACTCGGGCCGGGAGAGCCGCCCTACGTGCCGGGAGGCGGCGGTCGGCTCGGGCTCCTGCTGGAGGGCGGAGGGGCCGGGGACGAGCCAGCGCTGCATCGGCTCGATGAGGGACGGTCCCGCGGACAGGGCCAGCGAGGCCCCGAGGAAGCCGCGCCGCGCCAGCATGATGTCGCTGCGCGAGAACTCGCTGAGCAGGGCCACCGTCTGCGGGGCCGTCCAGGGCAGGTCGACGCCGGACACGGAGGGTGCCTGGCGGGCCGCGCGCAGGCCCAGGTCCTCGACCGAGACGACACAGCCGAAGCGCTCGGAGAACAGCTCCGAGAGAATCCTGGGGATCGGCTCGCGCGGGTTCTCGCCGTCCAGCCAGCGGCGCACGCGCGAGGTGTCCGTCGAGATGTGATTGGCCCCCAACTGCCGGGCCCTTCGGTTGACTTGACGCGCCAGCTCACCCTTGGACCAGCCGCTGCGCACGAACCACGAGCCGAGCAGCTCATTGGGGCGCTTGTCCGTACTGGCCGCGGTCGTCCCGCTTCCGCCGTTGCCGCCCACTGGAACGCCCCCATCCCTGGAACCACTTGTCGCCGCTGTGCGCCAAGCCCTATCAGAATGCCGGTAAATACGGCTTCCCGTCCCGCACTTGTCACCCTTCGAACGAGATGACGAGTTGCCTCCGGCATACCCACAAGTGCATGTGCCCCGAGGACTTGTGCACTCAAAGTAATCCTACGATCACCCGTCCAGCCACGGCGATCCCGGAAACGCCACCATTCGCCACCCCTTCGAATGAACCTACGGTTGCCCGCGCACGATTCACTTGACATAGGACGGCCGGGAGTGGGCGCAGCGGTGCACGCAGGGGCGCGCGCCGCCGAACACACCACCCGAGGCACTCCTGAGCGCCGTCTGGACCGTGCGGCACAGGGTAGGCGTGGACGCAGAGTAACGGTCCGCATCCGTCTCGTAACCACCGGTGCGTTGGACCCGTTGGAGGGGGCATGGGCTTCACGATCGGCAGCAGCCGGGGTATCCGCGACATCCGGTCCGGCACGCGCCGCCGCGGCCGCTCGTCGGAGTGCACGGCCGTGGCCGAGTTCACCGGGCTGTGGGGCTGGGACGTGGTCGCGGGCGCACGGGCCGCGGGCGGCGCCTGTTCCTGCGGCGACACCAAGTGCCCCACGCCGGGCGCGCATCCCCTGACCTTCGCGCCGGAGGTACGGGCCGGCGCGACCCTGGACGAAGTGACCGAGGCCTGGGCCGAGCTGCCGGGCGCGTCGGTGATGCTGCCGGTCGGGCGCGCCTTCGACGTGATCGAGGTGGCCGAGCCCGCCGGTCGCCGCGCACTGGCCCGCCTGGAGCGCATGGGCCTCCCGCTCGGCCCGGTCGCGGCGACCCCCGACCACCGCGCCCACTTCTTCGTCGCCCCCGGCGCAGCCGCCGAACTCCCCTCCCTGCTTTACCGCATGGGCTGGGACGACCCCACGTCCCTCGACCTCCGCGGCCTCGGCCCCGGCACCCACATCACGGCTCCGCCCTCCGACCGAGCAGGCCTGGGCCCGGTCACCTGGCTCCGCTCCCCCGCACTGGACTCGGCGACGAAGCCCCCGGCGGCACGCTTGCTATTGGGCACGCTGGCGTATGTGGCACACAGGTCGCGGGCGTAGTCGTACAGATGACGAAGTGCCCGTCCCCAACGGTGAGTTGAGGAACGGACACTTCTTCGGAGACGGTGACTAGGGCGCCCCTGCAAGGGGCGCGGGGAACTGCGCGACCAGCCCCCACCGACCCGCAGCCAAAAACCGCCCAACCAGCGGAGCGCTCAGTCCCCAATAAGGGCATCGACAAACGCCTCCGGCTCAAAGGGCGCCAAATCATCCGCACCCTCACCAAGCCCGATCAGCTTCACCGGCACCCCCAGCTCCCGCTGCACGGCAACCACGATGCCCCCCTTCGCCGTCCCGTCCAGCTTCGTCAGAACAATGCCGGTGATGTCCACGACCTCGGCAAAGACCCGCGCCTGCACCAACCCGTTCTGCCCGGTCGTGGCATCGAGCACGAGCAGGATCTCGTCCAGCGGCGCATGCTTCTCGACAACCCGCTTGACCTTGCCGAGCTCGTCCATGAGCCCGGTCTTCGTGTGCAACCGCCCGGCCGTGTCGATGAGGACGACGTCGACCCCCATCTCCTTGCCCTCCTTCACCGCGTCGAAGGCGACGGAGGCGGGGTCACCGGCCTCGGGCCCGCGCACGGTGTGGGCACCGACACGCTCACCCCAGGTCTGCAACTGATCGGCGGCGGCGGCCCGGAACGTGTCGGCGGCACCGAGCACGACGGTCCGCCCGTCGGCCACGAGCACCCGCGCGAGCTTCCCCGTGGTGGTGGTCTTGCCCGTGCCGTTGACCCCGACGACCATCACGATGCCGGGCTTGCGGTCCTCGGGCTCGGTCTTCACCGTGCGGTCGACGTCGGTGCCGACCAGCTTGAGCAGTTCCTCGCGCAGCAGTGCGCGCAGCTCCTGCGGGGTCCGGGTGCCGAGCACCTTCACGCGCTCGCGCAGCGCGTCGACCAGTTCCTGGGTGGGCGCGACGCCGACGTCGGCGGTGAGGAGGATCTCCTCGATCTCCTCCCAGGTGTCCTCGTCGAGGTGCTCGCGCGACAGGAGCGTGAGCAGCCCCTGGCCGAGCGCGCTCTGCGAGCGGGAGAGCCGGGAGCGCAGCCGGACCAGGCGCCCGGCGGTCGGCTCGGGGACCTCCAGTACGGGGGGTTCCTCGACGGCGACCGGGGCCGAGCCGTCCGGAAGATCCACCTCCTCTATCGTCCGGCGCGGTTCGTCGCGCGGCGTCTCGGCCTCGTCGCCGACGTGCGGCTCGGCCGGCGGGGCGGTGATGTCGGGGACGGAGGTGGGCGGCGGGGGCAGCGGCTTCTTGCGCCGACTGCCGACGACGAGCCCGCCCAGCGCACCGAGCACGACCACGGCGATGACTACAGCAAGGATGACGGTTTCCATAACCCACCCAGTATCAGCCATGGGCCTCGCCGGGGCCCAGCGCGGGCACGGCCGGGGCGTCGGCGCCGCCTGACCGCATCGCCGCCGAGACGACGCCCGGATGGTCATCGCCATGACCATGGCCATCTGACGTACCGTCAGCTACCGTCCCCCACCAACCACGTAAGGGGGACCTCCCATGCCCGTCTCGGTCGTACGTTTCAACCTCGTCGAACCCGGCGCGACCCCCGCCTCGCTGAGCGCCCGCTACCGGGCGGCCCTGGAGATGGCCGCGTACGCCGACGACCGCGGGATCACCACCGTGCAGACGGAGGAGCACCACGGTGTGGCCAACAACTGGATGCCGTCGCCCTTCGCCTTCGCGGGCGCGGTGTTCGGCGCGACCCGGCACATCGCCGTGACCGTGTCGGCGATCATCGGCCCGCTGCACGACCCGCTGCGGCTGGCCGAGGACATCGCCGTACTCGATCTGCTGAGCGGCGGCCGGCTGGTGACCGTGGCCGGGATCGGCTACCGGCCCGAGGAGTACGCCCAGTTCGACGTGGACTGGAAGCGCAGGGGCCGGCTCCAGGACGAGGTGCTCGAAACCCTCGTGAAAGCCTGGTCCGGCGAGGAGTTCGAGTACCACGGCCGTACCGTACGGGTCACCCCGCGCCCCTTCTCCGACCCGCACCCCCTGCTGCTGGTCGGCGGTTCCTCGAAGGCCGCGGCGCGTCGGGCCGCCCGGCTGGGCCTGCCCTTCTTCCCCAGCGCGCATCTGCCGGAACTGGAGGCGTACTACAAGGACCGGCTGGTCGAGTACGGCACCGAAGGCTGGACCATGATGCCGGGGGCCGAGACCCCGCTGCTGCACATCGCCGAGGACCCGGACCGGGCCTGGGCCGAGTACGGCGCGCACTTCCTGCACGAGGCGCGGACCTACGCCTCCTGGCAGTCCGGGGAGATCCGCTCGGCGGTGAAATCGGGGGCCACGACTGTGGCGGAGCTGCGCGCGGAGGGCGTCTACCGCATCCTCACGCCGGACCAGTGCGTGGCGCTGGGTCTGGACAATCTCGTACTGCATCCGCTGTCGGGCGGGATGCCGGTGGACGAGGGATGGCGCAGCCTGCATCTGTTCGCGGAACGGGTGCTGCCGAGGCTCGGGGAGTGACTCTTACCCGCAACCGGTGGACCGGCCGGTCCGCCGGTGGTCCACTGCGGTCATGACCTTGGCAGTGGATGTGTTCCTGCGCGACCCGGATGGCAAGTGGAACGTCCTGGACGTTCCGGAGGGGTGTGACGACTCGGCCGGGTTCGAGAACTGGCGCGAGACCGTGTGGGGTTCGCAGGCCGTACGCTCGCTCGGCGCCACGTACCTTCCCGTGCTGGCCTCCAGCGACCTGTACGTCGAGGCCTCCGACGTGCCCGGCTTTCTGGACGAGCTCGCGCTGCTGCGGGCCCATCTCGACGCCGTCGCGGCCGGCACCGGGGAGCCTTCCGACCTCGTCGGGAGCCGGCTGGACAACATCGAGGCGGCGGCCCTGCGGGCCCGGGAGATCGGCGGCGGCGTCCTGATCTGGTGAGTCCGCCGGCGTACGGCGGAGGGGTTTCGGGGAGACGGGCGGCGGGGGATTGAGCCCGTCTCCCCGAGCTCATGAGGAGGGCCGGGTCAGCCCATGTCCTCCAGTTTCTTGCCCTTCGTCTCCTTCACGAACTTCAGGACGAACGGGATGGAGAGCGCGGCGAAGACCGTGTAGATCACGTAGGTCGCGGAGAGGTTCCAGTCGGCCAGTGACGGGAAGCTCGCGGTGATGGCCCAGTTGGCGATCCACTGCGCGGAGGCGGCGACGCCGAGCGCGGCGGCGCGGATCTTGTTCGGGAACATCTCGCCGAGGAAGACCCAGACCACGACACCCCAGGACAGGGCGAAGAACAGGACGAAGACGTGCGCGGCGATCAGCGCGGTCCAGCCCTGCGCGGCCGGCAGCTTGCCGTCGACGAGGTCGTAGGAAAAGGCCCAGGCCTCCAGCGCGAGACCGACGACCATGCCGACCGAG
Source organism: Streptomyces xylophagus (assembly GCF_000716435.1). Lineage (GTDB taxonomy): Bacteria > Actinomycetota > Actinomycetes > Streptomycetales > Streptomycetaceae > Streptomyces > Streptomyces xylophagus. Next base: position 205,328 of record NZ_JNWO01000019.1, on the reverse strand, counting down.
CCGATGAGGGCCAGCGGCTTACGGCCGACGCGGTCCACGAAGATCATGGCGATCACGGTGCCGATGATGTTGATGATCGACGTCGTGAAGGAGTAGAAGAACGACTGGGTCGGGTCGACGCCGACGGACTGCCACAGCGTGGCGGAGTAGTAGAACGCGACGTTGATGCCGACCAGCTGCTGGAAGGCCGAGAGGCCGATGCCGACCCAGACGATCGGCTTGAAGTAGAAGCCGCCACCGCCGAGCAGGTCCTTGAAGGTCGACTTGTGCTCGCTCTTCATCGCGTGCTCGATCTCGGCGACGCGGGCGTCCAGGTCGATGTCGTCCCCCTCGACCTCACGCAGCACGTCGTGGGCGCGGCTCAGCTTGCCCGCGGAGATCAGGAAGCGCGGGGACTCGGGGATGGCGAAGGAGAGCAGGCCGTAGAGGACGGCCGGGACCACCATGACGCCGAGCATGACCTGCCAGGCCTCCAGGCCCATGAGCTTGCCGCGCTGGTCGCCGTCGGCGGCGTTCAGCAGACCCCAGTTGACCAGCTGCGAGATCGCGATGCCGATGACGATCGCGGCCTGCTGGAAGGAGCCGAGCCGGCCGCGGTAGGCGGGCGGCGAGACCTCGGCGATGTAGGCCGGGCCGATGACGGAGGCCATACCGATGGCGAAACCGCCGATGACCCGCCAGAACGCGAGGTCCCAGAGCGCGAAGGGCAGCGCCGAACCGACGGCACTGACGGTGAACATCACCGCGGAGATCTGCATACAGCGGATACGGCCGATGCGGTCGGCTATCCGGCCGGCGGTCGCGGCGCCGATCGCACAGCCGATCAGGGCGATCGCGATGACCTGCGCCAGGAGCGTGGAGCCTACGTCGTAGCGGTCCCGGATGGCCTCTACGGCGCCGTTGATCACGGAACTGTCGTAGCCGAAGAGGAAGCCGCCCATCGCGGCCGCCGCCGCGATGAAGATGACGTGCCCGAGATGTTCGGGATGAGCCGACCCGGCTCCTGACTGAGGTGCCTGCGCAGTGCTGGTCACGTGTAACTCCTGAGGCCACCGGCGTCGCTGCCGGGGTGGGGGGCGACCCTTCCAGTGGCGCACAGCTTCCCGCTGCCCACCACCTGAAGGTAAAAGCAACGTTGCAGAGAATATGCCTTCAAGTTTCGAAGTCAACAGGGGGTCTCCTGTGAACTTCAACCCCGCAGGCAGCGGCAGTGCGTTCAACACTTGAACGCTTGATGGAGGTCTAGCGAAGACGCTGAGAGATGACCTTCGACACCCCGTCGCCCTGCATGGAGACGCCGTACAACGCGTCGGCGACCTCCATCGTGCGCTTCTGGTGGGTGATGACGATCAGCTGCGAGGCCTCCTGCAGCTCCTGCATGATCCGGATCAGCCGCTGGAGGTTGGTGTCGTCGAGCGCCGCCTCGACCTCGTCCATCACGTAGAACGGGCTGGGCCGTGCCTTGAAGATCGACACCAGGAGCGCCACGGCCGTAAGGGACCGCTCCCCGCCGGAGAGCAGGGAGAGCCGCTTGACCTTCTTGCCGGGCGGGCGGGCCTCCACATCCACCCCCGTGGTGAGCATGTTGTCGGGATCGGTCAGGATCAACCTGCCCTCGCCACCCGGAAACAGTCTGCTGAAGACACCCTCGAATTGCAGGGCCGTGTCCCGGTAGGCCTCGGTGAAGACCTGCTCGACGCGCTCGTCGACCTCCTTCACCACTTGAAGCAGGTCGGCGCGGGTCTTCTTCAGGTCCTCCAGCTGCTCGCTGAGGAACTTGTGCCGCTCCTCCAGCGCCGCGAACTCCTCCAGCGCGAGCGGGTTGACCTTTCCGAGCTGCTGGTACGCCCGTTCGGCCGACTTGAGCCGCTTCTCCTGCTCGGTGCGGTGGAACGTCCGGGGCTGATTGCGCGGGTCCTCCGGGTCGTCCGGCAGCACCTCGCCCTCGGCGGCGAGCGAGGGCGGCACGAGCTGGTGCGGGCCGTACTCCTCGACGAGCCCCGCCGGCTCCACGCCCAGCTCCTCCAGCGCCTTCGTCTCCAGCTGCTCGATCCGCATCCGCTTCTCGGCACCGAGCACCTCACCGCGGTGCACCGAGTCGGTCAGCTTGTCGAGTTCGCCCTTGAGGTCGCGCCCCTGATTGCGGGCAGCGGCCAACTCCTGCTCGCGCCGCGCCTTGGCGGCATCGGCGGCGGTCCGCTCCTCGTCGGCGCGGCGCAGGGACACCTCGACGTGCGCGAGCAACTGCCGTGCCCCGAAGGCAACCGCCTCCGCCACGGCCGCCTCGTGCCGCAGCCGCGCGAGCCGCTGCTCCGCACGCGCGCGTGCCTCACGCTCCGCGCGTGCGGCACGGTCGAGCGAATCGGCCCGCCCGGCAAGCCCCTTGACCCGCTCCTCGTGCGTACGGACCTGAAGCCGCGCCTCCATCTCGGTCTGCCGAGCGTTGGCACCATCGGCGGCGAGCCGGTCCCGCACGCTCGTATCGGGCTCCTCCTCGACCGGCATCTCCTCGGCCACGGCAAGCCGCTCGGCCAACACCTCGACCTCTTCCACGGCCCTGTCGAGCGCCTCCTGCGCCCGTGCCGTCGCCGCGGTCGACCGCTCGGCCTCGCCGGCGGCGCCCCGCGCCTGGCCTGCGAGCCGGCCCAACTGCTGTGCTACGGCGGACTTCTCGCGCTCGGCGGCGCGGCGCCGGTCCCCCAACTCCTCGACGAGTGCGGCGCATTCCTTGCGGCGCTCGCCTGCGGCCTGCTGTGCGTCGGCCAACTCCTCGCAGCGGACGGCCAGTTCCTCCAGCTCGGCGGCCGCTTCGTCCACGGAGGCCTGGACTTCGAGGAGGCTGGGGGCGCCGGCGGAACCGCCGTGGGCGAAGTGGGCGCCGAGCAGGTCGCCTTCGGCGGTTACTGCGGTCAACTCGGGGTGCGCGTATACGAGTTCTTCAGCGTCTTCGAGGGTTTCCACGACGACGATGTTGTGGAGGAGGCGGCGGACTGCGGGCATGAGGTCGGCGGGGGCGCGGACCAGCTCGGCTGCGAAAGGTCGTTGGGCGTCTGCGGGTTCGTCGTGGCTGGTCGCGCCGTTCCCCGCGCCCCTATAGGGCGCCTCAGTGGTCGGCGTCGTATGGTCAACGCCCCCTGCCAGCAACAGCGCTGCCCTGCCGCCGTCCTGTTTGCGCAGCAAGCGGATCGCGTCGGCTGCCGACGCCGGAGTCGTCACCGCGATCGCGTCCGCCGCGGCGCCGAAGGCTGCTGCCAGAGCTACCTCGTGGCCCGGGGTTACCGTCAGCAGCTCCGCCGCCGGGCCCAGGACTCCGGTGAGCCTATCTCGTGAGCCGAGCAGTATCCCGGTGCCGTCCTTCCGCCTCAGGCCCAGTGCCAGCGCCTCGTGGCGGGCCTGGGTGGCCGCTCGCTTGCGTTCCACCGCGGTGGCCGCCTCGCGCGCTGTCGTCAGCGCGGCCTCTGCCTCGGCCAGTTGGCGCTTGCCCGCCTCGTGCCGCTCGGAGAGTTCCGCGTCGCCGGCGTCAAGGCCGTCGACCTCGGCCTGGAGTGTCTCGTACTCCTCCTGCGCGGTGACGGCCCGTTCTTGGGCCTCGTCGCGGGCGGAGGCGAGGCGGTCGATCTCGGCCTGGGCGGAGGCGGCGCGTGAACGGGCCGCGTTGACCTGGCCGTTGAGCCGGGCGAGGCCCTCTCGGCGGTCGGCGATGGAACGGGCCACGTCCTTCAGTCGCCGTTCCTCGGCCGTCAACTCCCGCTCCAGTTCGGAGCGGTGGGCTACCGTGTCCTCCAGGGCGTGCTCGGCCGCCTCCAGGGCCGCTTCCAACTCGGCTTCCTGCTCGCGGATCCGGGCGGCCTCGCGCTCCATGTCCTCGGGGTCGCGCCCTCGCCGTTCCTCGGGCGGTGCCGAGGTCGCGCTCTTCACCCGGGCGTCGGCGAGCGAGATCGTGCCGCGTACCCGCTCGGCCAGCTGGGACAGCTCGTACCAGGTCTGCTGGGCGCGCTGGAGGCGCGGCGTGAGCTGCCGTACCTCGTCCTCCAGGAGCCCCTCGCGCTGGAGTGCCTTGCGCAGCTCCAGTTCGGCGGCTTCCTTGCGTTCCTTCAGCGCGGCCTCGTCGGCGATCTCGGTGTTGAGCGCCTGACGCAGTCGTACGAGATCGTCGGCAAGCAGGCGGAGGCGGGCGTCGCGGAGGTCGGCCTGGATGACGGCGGCGCGGCGGGCGACGGCGGCCTGGCGGCCCAAGGGCTTGAGCTGGCGCCGGAGTTCGTCCGTGAGGTCCTGCACGCGCGCGAGGTTGGCCTGCATCGCGTCCAGTTTCCGGAGTGCCTTCTCCTTGCGCTTGCGGTGCTTGAGGACTCCGGCCGCTTCCTCGATGAAGGCGCGGCGGCCCATGGGGTCGGCGTGGAGCACGGAGTCGAGCTGGCCCTGGCCGACGATGACGTGCATCTCGCGGCCGATGCCGGAGTCGGAGAGGAGTTCCTGGATGTCGAGGAGGCGACACGTGTCGCCGTTGATCTGGTACTCGCTGCCGCCGTTGCGGAACATGATCCGCGTGATGGTGACCTCGGCGTACTCGATGGGCAGTGCCCCGTCGGAGTTGTCGATGGTCAGGGACACCTCGGCGCGGCCCAGCGGGGGGCGGCCGGTGGTGCCGGCGAAGATGACGTCCTCCATCTTGCCGCCGCGCAGCGACTTGGCGCCCTGTTCGCCCATGACCCAGCTGAGCGCGTCCACGACATTGGACTTGCCCGAGCCGTTCGGACCGACGACGCACGTGATCCCCGGCTCGAACCGGAGCGTGGTCGCCGAGGCGAACGACTTGAACCCTCGCAGGGTCAGGGCCTTGAGGTGCACGCCGCTGGACTCTACCTTCCGCCGCTCGCTCTCTCCATGAACGTCCGGTTCCCCGCGGTTTCGCCCTTGAACGTGCAGGGCACACCAAACGTTAAAGAGGGTGGAGGCAGGCGGGGGAAAGAAAGAAGGGACGCCGAAGCGTCCCTTGCAAACTCTGACAATTTAGCGGTTGATGCAGTCCGCCCAACCACTGCTTGTCATGTGATGCGTCGCAGTGATCAGGTGAGCGCGGGCTCCGCCTGGCGTGCGTCGAGCTCGAGAAGCGAATCGTGAGTTGCGGCAGCCGTCAGCGCGTCGTTCTCGTCCTGGATCCGAACGAGCTCGGATTCCAGGTCCTGGACGCGTTGCTGGAGCCGTCGCATCTCGGCGAGGAGTCGCGGGTCAGAGCCGCCGACGTAACCGAGAAGCGCCTTTGCCATGATGGATGGTCCTCCACACTGAGTGACCGACCGAAGCGGTGTGGGTCGTGAGGGAATCGCACCCGCGATGCTTGACACACTCGAGGGTTGCTCTGCTGTTCTTCCATGCCAAACAGCTAAGGTGCGCGGGGTTTTCAGCGTCTCACCAAAATGTTTGACGGTCAACACGATCACGCGCCGTATTGGTGGGCAACCCGGGGGCACGCGGCCCGGAGCGGGCGGCGTTGCGACTCCTGCGGGGCCTCTCAGCGGGTGGCGATCATTCTTAGCCGGTGAGCCTGCCAGAGCGAGCCGTTCTTGGCAACCACCAGGCAATTTCTGCTATGGGCAGCTGCCGGTGGCATGTTCCCCCGCTTCCGCCAGGGCCGGTTTACACCGTTTCGCAGAATGTGCTCAGCGGATCGCGAAGCCGTCGTAGCCGCCACGAGGTGTGTCCCAGATCTCGGTGACGCCGTCCACGCGCCCGGGCGTGTCGTGCCCCCGGAGCCAACCGAGGAGTCCTTCGCAGCCCTCGCGCGCCCCCTCGGCGACCACTTGCACGCGTCCGTCGCCCAAATTGAGAGCAAAACCACTCAGGCCCCCGATCTCCAGAGCCTTGGCACGGGTAAACCACCGAAAACCCACACCTTGCACACGCCCTCGCACCCAGGCGACCATCCGCACATCCTCGCTCATGGCTGCAACCTAACCGGCCAAAACCTCTCTGGGCACTTGCTCCCCTCGCGCCATGCGGTACCGTCCGCCCCAATGAATCTCATATGAAACTCACTCGATCGAGTGAGCTGGGTCACCGCACGGACGAGTTGACCGCAAGGACGAAAGGCAAGGACATGGGACGCCACCGACGCTCCGCCGCCGGCCGCGCCGCCACGGGCCGCGCCACGGGGGTCACAGAGACGCACGGCTCATATACGAGCGGCTACGACCCGCATGACTCGTACGACTGGAACGACCGCTCCGACCGGAACGACCACTCCGGCTGGAACCCGGCAGACGGCTCGACGATAGGCATGGCGCCCTATCTGCACCCCGAGGGTCCCGCCGAGTTCCACCAGCAGCACCAGACCCACGCGAACCACCAGGTCCCCACGGACCACCAGGTCCCCACGGACCACCAGGTCCCCACGGACCACCAGGTCCCCACGGACCACCAGGGCCACGCGCACCACGAGGTCCCGCCGAAGAGCGAAGCCCGTCTGCGGGCCGAGTCCCGTCTGAAGGCCGAAGGACGCCTGAAGAGCGAGGCCTATCTGTTCGCCACCGAGGAGGACTACGCCGTGGTCTTCCCCGAGGCGGCCGGCGCCTCCTCGCGGGGCGACGGTTCACGCCCGGGCCGCGGACGCCGTCGTAAGCGCAAGAGCGTGACGCCGGTCAAGACGGGCCTGATCGGTGTCTCCGCCGCCGTCGCCATCGGCACGGTGGCGGTCGCCGCGGGTGCGATGCCGGGGCTGGAGAACTACAAGCTCGGCGGCGGCAACAGCTCGGACAAGGTGCAGGCCGCCGGCTCGCCGTCCAACTCGGCGACCGAGCAGGGCGGTACCTCCGGCAGCGCGGAGTCGCGCGACGACGGCTCGTCCACGAGCCGCGACGCGAACCGCCCGGCCTCCCCCTCGGCGGCTCCGACCAAGTCCGCCACCGCGCCCGCCGCCAAGGCCCCGGCGAAGAAGCCGACGGCCACCCCGACCGAGGAGCCGACCACGACTCCCTCGGCGAAGCCCACCACTCCGACGCCTACGCAGTCCGCCGCCGCGCCGGTGACGGTCTCCGCGGAGGCCGCCGCCGAGGCCGAGGTGCTCAAGCTCGTCAACGAGCAGCGGGCCCTCGTCGGCTGCAGCCCGGTGGCCGCGAACAGCGCGCTGACCGAACTCGCCGAGAACTTCAGCACGCAGATGGCCACCGAGGACTTCTTCGACCACACCGACCCCAGCGGGGCCACCCCGTGGGACCGGGCGGAGAAGCTCGGCATCACCAACCTCGGCGGCGAGAACATCGCCCGCGGCCAGGCCGACGCGGCCGCGGTCATGGACGCCTGGATGAACAGCGCCGGCCACAAGGCCAACATCCTGAACTGCGACTTCAAGACCCTGGGCGTCGGTGTGCACTTCGGCACCGGCGGCCCCTGGTGGACGCAGGACTTCGGGTACTAGTCCAAGACTGGCACCGATTCCGACAGGGAGCACTAACCTCTGGTTAGTGCTCCCTTTTGGTTAGCGCTGCGTTCGCGTACGCTGTTGAAATGGACACCACTCAGGAGCGTACGGAGGAGCAGAACTTCCCGTACAGCGTGTTCGCCAAAGCATGCCCCTCCCGGGTCACCCTGGAGCACGTCACCGGCCGCTGGGGCGGTCTGACCCTGTGCGCGCTGCACGAGGGCTCCCTGCGCTTCAACGAACTGCGGCGCCGCGTCGACGGCGTGAGCGAGAAGATGCTCTCGCAGACCCTGCACGCCCTGGAGCGCGACGGCCTGGTGCACCGCGAGGCCCAGCCGACCAACCCGCCCCGCGTGGACTACGAGTTGACCCCGCTGGGACACGGCGTCGCCGAACGCCTGATGGGACTCGTCGACTTCGTGGAGAGCCGCATGGGCGACGTCCTCGCGGCCCGCACGCGCTACGACGAGACGCGCGGCGGCCTCTAAGGCCTGGGTGCCCGCTGGCACTTCGGGCAGAAGTAGCTCGACCGGTTCATCCACGCCCGCCGGCTCATCGGCGTACCGCAGCGCCGGCACGGCAGACCCTCGCGGCCGTACGCGTCGAGCGAGCGGTCGAAGTAGCCCGACTCCCCGTTCACGTTGACGTACAGGCTGTCGAAACTGGTGCCGCCGACGTCGAGGGCCGCGTTCATCACGTCCCGTGCGTGACCGAGGAGTTCGGCGGTGCGCGGGCGCGTGAAGGTCGCGGTCGGGCGTTCGTAGTGGACGCGGGCCCGCCAAAGGGCCTCGTCCGCATAGATGTTGCCGACTCCGCTGATCAACGACTGGTCGAGCAGGGCCCGTTTGATGGTCGTGCGCTTGCGGCGGAGGGCCTGGTGGAACAACTCGTCGTCGAACAACGGGTCCAGGGGGTCACGCGCGATGTGCGCGATGACGTCCGGCAGTCCGTCGGGGGTGGTGTCGTGCAACGACAGCCCGCCGAAGGTGCGTTGGTCGACGAAGCGGAGTTCGGTGCCGAGGCCGTCGGCGAAGCGGACCCGGATGCGCAGATGCTTCTCGTCGGGGAACTCGTGCTGCTGGACCAGGAGTTGACCGCTCATCCCGAGGTGCGCCAGCACCGCCTGGTGGGTGTCCTCCAGCGGCAGCCACAGGTACTTGCCGCGCCGGCTGGGGGTGCCGATGCGATGCCCCTTGAGCCGGTGCGCGAAGTCGTCGGCACCGGCGACATGACGCCGTACCGCACGCGGATGCAGCACCTCGGCGTCGGCGACGGTGCGCCGGGCGACCCACCGCTCCAGGCCTCGCCGGACGACCTCGACCTCGGGCAACTCGGGCATGGCATCCCCTGTGGTCACGGGTGAATGAGCCGAGCGCCCGCCCCACTCGGGGACGGGCGCTCGGGTCGCACTGTTCGGTCAGGCGGACGCCGACGACTGGTCGGCGCTCTCCTCGGCAGGCTGCTCAGCGGCCTCGGCGGCGGTTTCGACGGCCTGTTGTTCGGCCGTCTCCTTCGCCTTCTCGGCACGCTCGTCCGCGTCGGCCCGGATGGACCGCCAGGCGGACTCGGCGGCCTGCTGCTCCGCCTCCTTCTTGCTGCGGCCGGTGCCGGTGCCGTACGAGACGCCTCCGACGCGGGCGGCAGCAGTGAAGGTCTTCTCGTGATCGGGGCCGGTCTCCGTGACCAGGTACTCGGGGACACCGAGCCCCTCGGTCGCGGTGAGCTCCTGGAGACTGGTCTTCCAGTCCAGGCCGGCACCGAGGTTCGAGGACTTCTCGATGAGCGGGTCGAACAGGCGATGTACCAGTTCGGAGGCCGCGTCGAGGCCCTGGTCGAGATAGACCGCGCCGATCACCGCTTCAAGGGTGTCGGCGAGGATGGACGCCTTGTCCCGGCCACCCGTGCCCTCTTCACCGCGGCCGAGCCGGATGAAGGAGCCGAGTTCCAGACCGCGACCGACCTCCGCCAGCGCACGAGAATTGACCACCGCGGCCCGCAGCTTGGCCAGTTGGCCTTCGGGCAGGTCGGGGTGGGTCGTGTACAGCGTGTCCGTGACGACGAGGCCGAGCACGGAGTCCCCGAGGAACTCCAGCCGCTCGTTCGTCGGCAGACCGCCGTTCTCGTACGCGTACGAACGGTGGGTCAGCGCACGCACCAGAAGGGCGGACTCGAGGTGATACCCGAGCCGCCCTTCCAACAGCGTGTGGGACGAGGCCGTGTCCGCCTGTTTCTTGGCGGTCGATTCCGCCTTGACGTCAGACATGGAGCCTCTCACCAGCCGCTCAGACCTCGAGGACCTGGCGCTTGTTGTACGTGCCGCAAGACGGGCACGCGATGTGCTGCTGCTTGGGCTCGTGGCAGCGCTCGCACGCAACCAGAGGGGTGACCGCAGCCTTCCACTGCGACCGGCGGTGGCGCGTGTTGCTGCGCGACATCTTCCGCTTCGGAACAGCCACGGCTACTTCTCCTGCTTCTCGTTGGCGCGCGCCGGTCGGGGCGCTTCGCCACTGATCTCGTCCTTCTCGCCGTCTTCGAGTGAACCGGCGAGTCCCTGCAGTGCCGCCCAACGGATGTCGACGGCTTCGTGGTGGTGGTCCGGGTCGTCCGTGAGCCGCGCTCCGCACTCGGAGCACAGGCCCAGACAGTCGTCCTGGCACACCGGCTGCATCGGCAGTGCGAGCACCACCGCATCGCGCAGCACGGGTTCGAGGTCGAACAGGCCGTCCTCGATGAAGAGCCTGTCCTCGTCTTCCTCGGCGTCGTCGACCGGTTCCGCTTTCACACGGCCACGGTCGTCGGCGTCAGGGTACGAGAACATCTCCTGGAAGTCCGCTTCGAGCGACAGCTCGAGCGGCTCCAGACACCTTACGCACTCCCCCTTCGCCAGTGCACGGGCGGTGCCTGTGACAAGCACACCTTCCATGACCGACTCAAGCCGGAGGTCGAGCTCCACCGGTGCGCCTTCCGGCACTCCGATGACTCCCTGGATCCCGAGATCCTTGGGAGCGTCGATCGAACGGTTCAGGCGCTGCAGCGCACCAGGACGCCGCCCCAGCTCGTGAGTGTCGAACACGAGAGGGTTGCGGTGGTCGAGGCGGGCGTTCAGAGCCATCCCTGTCTTTCGGTCTGCTAGCTCAAGAGGACGCTGCCCTTCGGTGCTTCCGGGCAGCGTTGATCGCGGACGTACACGCGACCGAAGAGCCAGGATACTGGACCTTTCGCTCACGGCCCAATCCGGTGGTTCCTTACAGGCCTCGACCCTGCTCGTACGCCCGCAGCTGCTCCGCGCTGATCATGCCGGTGTCGAAGAGACTGGTCTCGTCGAGCGCGTACCCCTGCTGCTGAGCCTGCTGGTCGACCTGGGCCTGCTGCATCTGGTTCGGGTCGTACACGGGCTGCTGGCCCGTGTCATAGCCCTGGTAGGCGTACGGGTCGGCCTGCTGGTACCCGTAGGGGTCCTGCTGCTGGGGCTGGGCGTACTGCTGCTGGTAGCCGTACGGGTCCTGCTGCTGCGCGGTCTGCTGGTAGTCGTAGGCCGCCTGCGGGGCGTAGTCCTGCTGCTCGGGCTGGAGCGGGGTGTTCGAGACCGGGGTGTCCGTGACGGTCGCGAGGTCGGCGAGGTAGTCGGCGTCGCTGGTGTGCTGGACCTGGTTGCCCTCGTCGTCCAGGGCGAGAGCCCCGAGGTCGTCGCTGGCGATCCGCCCGTGCAGCTTCTGCCGGCCCTTTCCTACGGCCTCCAGGGTCTTGGCGAGGACCGCCTCGAAGGCGCCGAGCTTGACGTCCACGTACGCGTCGGCGTCGCGGCGCAGGGTCTCGGGGTCGTGGCTGCGCTCGGGGGCGTCCTCGTCCTCGTAGCCCTGGTCGTCGATGCCCGGGCCCGTACCGAGCAGCTTCTCGCGGCCTCGCCCCACCGACCCGAGGGTCTTGGTGAGGACGACCTCGAAGTTGGCGAGCTTGGAGTCGACGTAGTCGTCGGCCTCCGCACGGACCTCCTCGGCCTCCTGGCGGGCCTCGGCGAGGATGCGGTCGGCCTCGTTCTGCGAGCGGCGGGCCACCTCGGTGTCGGAGATCAGCGAGCCGCGCTCGGCGTGCGCGGTCTGGATGATCCGCTCGGCCTCCTGGCGGGCCTGCTCGACCATCTCGTGCCGGCCGCCGATCAGCTCCTGCGCCTCGGCCAGCGAGTCGGGCAGGGCCGCACGCACCTCTTCGAGCAGCGTGAGCAGCTCGGCGCGGTTGACCACGCACGAGGCCGACATGGGCATGGACCGGGCGCTGGAGACCGAGGCGACGATCTCGTCGAGCTTCTTCTGCACGTCCACCGTGTGCTCGCCACTCTCTACCGACGTGTTGGAGACGGACGGGTCGACTGTACGACCACTCCCGCCCCGCCCGACACCGGGTGACGCACTGTCAGTCCCTCAGGCCTTGCCGAGCCGCTTCTGGAGCGCTTCCAGGACGACCGCCGGCACCAGGTGGGAGATGTCGCCGCCCCACTGCGCGACCTCCTTGACCAGCGAGGACGACAGGAAGCTGTAGGTGGGGCTGGTTGGGATGAACAGGGTTTCGACGCCCGACAGTCCGTTGTTCATCTGGGCCATCTGGAGTTCGTAGTCGAAGTCGCTGACCGCGCGCAGGCCCTTGACGATGGCGGGGATGTCGCGCTGCTTGCAGAAGTCGACGAGCAGGCCGTGGTAGGCCTCGACCTGGATGTTGCCGAACTCCGCGGTGACCTCGCGGATCAGCTCGATCCGCTCGTCGACGGTGAACATGCCCTTCTTCGACTGGTTGATCATCACGACGACGTGCACCACGTCGTACAGCCGGGAGGCACGGGCGATGATGTCGAGGTGTCCATTGGTGATGGGGTCGAACGACCCCGGACAAACGGCGCGGCGCAACTGAGTTCCCTCGCTCTCCGGTCCGGTCATCGTGCGTCTTCGCACGTAGAGGCGGCGCGACCGTACCAAAAGGTCCCCTCGCCGTAACGACGGGCCCGGATCGCGTCGAACCCGTCCGGCCACCCGAATTCGCCGCCTCTGGTGCTGCGCTCCACGGTGACGAGAGCGTCGTCCGCGAGCCAGCCCTCCGTCCGGAGTGTGAGCAGAATCTCCCGAAGATCGTCGTCCGTGACGGCGTACGGAGGGTCCAGGAACACGATGTCGTACGGCTCCGCCGGCGCCGGTGTCCTGACGATCTGTTCCGCTTTGCCCGCCCTGACCTCGGCGCCGGGGAGGCCGATGTTCTTGACGTTCTCCCTGATGACGCGCGCGGCCTTCGGGTCGGCCTCCACGAGGAGGGTGTGGCTCGCGCCGCGGGAAAGGGCTTCGAGGCCGATGGCGCCTGAGCCTGCGTAGAGGTCGAGGACTCGTTCGCCGTTCAGGGGGGCGCCGAGGAGGGACTGCCAGGTGGAGAAGAGGCCCTCGCGTGCGCGGTCGGAGGTGGGGCGGGTTCCGGTGCCGGGCGGGACGGCGAGTCGACGTCCGCCGGCTTCGCCGGCGATCACGCGGGTCATCTGGGGTCCTTGTTCGTGGGTGAGTGCAGGTCCATTGTGGCTGGTCGCGCAGTTCCCCGCGCCCCTAGGGCATCGCCGCTAGCCCTTTTCCAGGTACTGCTCTCTCTCCTCGTCCAAGAGGGCGTCCAAGGCCGTACGCAAGCCGGGAAGTCCCGTCAGTTCAGGATCGGTCGCCACCACCGCCGTCGCCTCCTCCCTAGCCTCCGCGATGACCTCCTCGTCCTCGATGACGGACAGCACCCGCAGGGAAGTACGGGCGCCGGACTGCGCCTGTCCCAGCACGTCACCCTCTCTCCTCTGCTCCAGGTCGATGCGGGAGAGTTCGAAGCCGTCGAGGGTGGAGGCGACGGCGTTGAGGCGTTGGCGGGCGGGGCTGGCCTCGGGCATCTCGGTGACCAGGAGGCAGAGGCCGGGGGCCGAGCCACGGCCCACCCGGCCGCGGAGCTGGTGGAGTTGGGAGACGCCGAAGCGGTCGGCGTCCATGATGACCATGGCTGTGGCGTTGGGCACGTTGACGCCGACCTCGATGACCGTCGTCGCGACCAGGACGTCCGTGTCCCCGGCGGCGAAGCGGCGCATCACGGCGTCCTTGTCGTCGGGGTGCATACGGCCGTGCAGCACCTCGATCTTGAGTCCCTGGAGGGGGCCCTTGGCGAGTTGGGCGGCGATGTCGAGGACGGCGAGCGGTGGGCGCTTCTCGGCCTCGTCCTCGGGGGACTTCTTCTTGCCGGCCTTCTTGGGGTCGTCGTCCTCGTCGCCGATGCGGGGGCAGACGACGTACGCCTGATGGCCGTTGCCCACCTCTTCGCGGACCCGCTCCCAGGCGCGGGCCAGGAAGTGGGGTTTGTCGGCGGCGGGGACGACGTGGGTGGCGATCGGTGAGCGGCCGGCCGGGAGCTGGTCGAGGACGGAGGTCTCCAGGTCGCCGAACACTGTCATGGCGACCGTGCGCGGGATGGGGGTGGCGGTCATGACAAGGAGGTGCGGGGGTTGTTTGCCCTTGCCGCGCAGGGCGTCGCGCTGTTCCACGCCGAAGCGGTGCTGTTCGTCGACCACGACCAGGCCCAGGTCGTGGAACTGCACCTTGTCCTCGATCAACGCGTGCGTGCCGATCACGATCCCCGCCTCCCCGGTGACGAGGTCGAGGAGGGCCTGACGCCGGGCGGCCGTCCCCATGGACCCGGTGAGCAGCGTGACCTTGGTCGCCCGCTCGGCCCCGCCCAACATCCCGCCCTCGGCCAACTCCCCCATCATCTCGGTGATGGAGCGGTGGTGCTGCTGGGCGAGCACTTCGGTGGGGGCGAGCATCGCGGCCTGTCCGCCCGCGTCGACCACGGCGAGCATGGCGCGGAGGGCGACCATCGTTTTCCCCGATCCGACCTCCCCTTGCAGCAGTCGGTGCATCGGATGCTCGGTCGCCAAGTCGTCGAAGATCTCCCTGGACACCTTCACCTGCCCGTCCGTGAGGGTGAACGGGAGGCGGTCGTCGAAGGCGGTGAGGAGGCCGTCGGGGGACGGTTTGCGGGCTACGGCGGGGAGTTGGGCGTCGGTGTGGCGGCGGCGGGCGAGGGCCACCTGGAGGACGAAGGCCTCGTCCCACTTGAGGCGGTCGCGGGCGGCGGCGATGTCCGCCTTGGTGTGGGGGCGGTGGATCTTGAGGAGGGCTTCCGGGAGGGAGACCAGGCCGCGGCCCTCGCGGAGGGAGTCCGGGAGGGGGTCGACGGCCTCCTGGGCGCTGGGCAGGACCGTCTGGAGGGCCTTGCCGATCTTCCAGGACTCGAGTTTGGCGGTGGCGGGGTAGATGGGGATCAGGGTGCCCGCCCATGTCTCCACGGTTTCCTCGGCGTCGCCCTTCAGCAACTCGTACGCCGGATGCGCGAGTTGCAGACGGCGGTTGAAGACGGAGACCTTGCCCGCGAACATCGCGCGCGTGCCCGGCAGCAGTTCCTTGTGGGGTTTGTGAACTCCCGAGCCGAAGAAGACGAGTTGGAGCCGGCCGCTGCCGTCCGTGATCGTGACTTCGAGACGCTGGCCCTTGCCCCGGGGGGCCTTGCTGGACGCGAAGGTGTGCAGGCGGGCGTCGGCGACCTGGGCGACCACGGTGACGTGCTCGTCCATCGGCAGCTCGGCGAGGTGTGTGAGCTGGCCACGCTCCTCGTATCGGCGCGGGTAGTGGTGCAGGAGGTCGCCCACTGTGTGCAGGCCGAGATGCTCGGCCATCACCTTCGCGGTGGCGGGGCCGAGCACCTTTTTCAGTGGTTCTTCCAGTGCGGGCACGAGATCCATTGCACACCACGCCACTGACAATGCCGTATACGTCTTGCGAAACCCCTGGTCAGACGGGTCGTTCGAGGCCTAGGATGGCGCGCTCCGGCCATCCCCCGCGGTCACCGCCTCACAGGGACCGCCCGACCCCCGCGCCGTTCGCACCTTCCCCCACCTCGGCGCTGCGACGATGGACTCCCAGACCTCACAGTCATCCCAGGCATCCCAGTCACCTCATACGTTCCAGGTCGACCTGCGCGGTTTGGTTGACCTGCTCTCCCATCACCTCTACTCGAGCCCCAAGGTCTATCTGCGCGAGCTGCTGCAGAACGCGGTGGACGCGATCACCGCCCGCCGGGCCGAGCAGCCCGACTCCCCTGCCCTGGTGCGGCTGTACGCCGAGGGCGGCACCCTGCGCGTCGAGGACTCCGGCGTCGGGCTCACCGAGGCGGACGTGCACAACCTCCTCGCGACCATCGGCCGTAGCTCCAAGCGTGCCGACGGGCTCCAGGAGGTCCGCTCCGAATTCCTGGGCCAGTTCGGCATCGGGCTGCTCGCCTGTTTCGTGGTCGCCGAGCGGATCCGGGTCGTCAGCCGCAGCGCCCGTACGCCCGACGCGCCGCCCGTGGAGTGGACGGCGACCGACGACGGCTCGTACACCGTGCGGACGCTGCCCGACTCCGAGCACCCCGAACCGGGCACCACCGTGCACCTGGTGGCGCGCGCCGGGGCCGGGGAGTGGCTCACCAAGGAGCGGGTCCTCGCGCTGGCGCGGGACTTCGGGGCGCTGCTGCCGTACGACGTGCGGGTGGACGGTGAGGCGATCACCGATCTGCCCGCGCCCTGGGACCGGTCGTACCCGAGTCCCAGTACGCGGCGGGTGGCGCTGGCGCGGCACTGTCACGAGCTGTTCGGGTTCACGCCGTTGGACTCGATCGAGCTGTCCGTGCCGCTCGCCGGTATCCGAGGGGTGGCCTATGTGCTGCCGTCGGCGGTGAGTCCGGCGCAGCGCGCGACGCACCGGGTGCATCTCAAGGGCATGTTGCTGACCGAGCGGGCCGAACAGCTGCTGCCCGACTGGGCGTTCTTCGTGCGCTGTGTGCTGGACACGGACAGTCTGCGGCCCACGGCCTCGCGCGAGTCGCTGTACGAGGACGAGACGCTGGCCGCCGTACGGGAGGCGCTCGGGGAAAGGATTCGCTCCTGGTTGACCGGGCTCGCGGCGGGCGATCCGGAGCGGCTGGCCGCGTTCCTGTCGGTGCACCACCTGGGGGTGAAGTCCCTGGCGCGGCACGACAAGGAGATGCTGCGCACGATGCTGCCGTGGCTCCCCTTCGAGACGACCGACGGACGGGTCTCCCTGGAGGAGTTCGCGCAACGGCACCCGGTGGTGCACTTCACGCGGACCGTCGAGGAGTACCGGCAGGTCGCCCCGATCGCGTCCGCGCAGGGCATCGGGGTGATCAACGGCGGTTACACCTACGACGGCGAGCTGGTCGAGGCGTTGCCGTCGGTGCGCCCGGGGACGGTGGTCGCCGAGCTGGACTCGGACACCGTGACCGCGCACCTGGACTCGGTCGACCCGGCCGAGGAACTGGCGCTGGCGGACTTCCTGGCCGCCGCGCGGGCCAAACTGGACCCCCTGGGCTGTGACGTCGTCCTGCGGGCCTTCCATCCGCTGTCGGTGCCCGCGCTGCACCTGGACGACCGTTCGGCCCGGCACGAGCAGGCCCGCGCGGAGGCCGAGGAGCAGGCCGACGACCTGTGGGCGGGCATTCTCGGCTCGCTGCGGGGCAGCGCTCCACGCGCGCGTCTCGTGCTCAACCATCTCAACCCGCTGATCCGGCGCATCAGTTCACTCAGGGACCGGGACCTGATCGGGACGGCCACGGAGTCCCTGTACGGGCAGGCACTCCTGATGGCGCAGCGACCACTGCGCCCCGCCGACTCGGCACTGCTGAACCGGGCGTTCATCGGCCTCCTGGAGTGGGCCACACACGGGGAGGGCGACCACTGATGACAGGGATCACGGACTTCGACGCGCTGCGCCGGGCGATGGCGGAGAACTCCGAGGAGCCGGAGGGACCGGCCCGCAACGCGCGCGCGGAGCAACTGCTCGCAGAGGCCGAGAAGTTGGACATCCCGCTCGCGGTGATCGAGGCGCTCGGACACCAGCTGAAGGTCTACAACTACAGCTCCGAGAAGGACAAGATGTTCGTCCCCTTCGCGCGCCTGCTGCGCATGTGGGACGAGAAGCCCGAGGACTTCGACGAGTACGAGGTCCACTCGCTGCACTGGGTCTTCAAGTGGATGTCGTCCGGCATGCTCGGCCAGCCGCACATCCCGCTCGCCTCCATCGAGAAGTGGCTCGGCGAGATGGAGCACCGCTACCGGCTGGCCGGACACTCCGAACGGGCCGTCCGCAGCGCCGAGTTCAGCGTCGCCTCGCACATCGGGGACCTGGACAGGGCCGAGCGGGCCTACGCCGCGTGGCTGGCCGCCGACCGGGACACCATGGCCGACTGCCACGCGTGCGAGCTGCACAGCCAGGGCGAGTGGCAGGTGCGGCGCGAGCGGGACGCCGAGGCCCTCACCCTGTGGGAGCCGGTCCTGGAGGGCGAGTTCACCTGCGCCCACGAGCCGCACACCGTCCTGGCGTCCTCCCTGGCGCCCCTGCTGCGCCTCGGGCGGGCCGACGAGGCGCGCGCCCATCACCTTCGGGGTTTCCGTCTCGTACGGCCCATGGAGAGCATGCGGGGCGCGTACGCGGACCATGTGGAGTTCTGCGCGCTGAGCGGCAACGAGGCGCGCGGTCTCGAGCTGCTCGCGGAGCGTCCGGCGTACTTCACGGACTCCGGGAACCCTCGTAGCGGGCTGGACTTCCTGTCCGTGGTGACCCTGCTGATGGACCGCCTGACCGAGCTGGGGCTCGGCGACCAGCGGGTGCCGGGACCGGCCGGCCGCGCGTGGACGGCACGCGAACTCGCCGCGCACGCACGCGTGGAGACCCTCGCGCTGGCCGCCCGCTTCGACGAGCGCAACGGCACGACGTACGTCGGCGACCGGGCACGCGCGCGTATGGACCAGCGGCCCCTGGTGGAACGGCTGCCCCTGGGAGTGCGTTCGGCGGGCCGGCCGGTCGCGGCACCGGTACAGACGAACACCACACCTGAACCCGCCTCGGAGAAGGACCTCGCCGAACTCCTCACGGAGGCGCGGCGGTTGTCGGACACGCTCCAACCGCACGCCGTAGAGGCCTGGTTGGCGGTCGCCCGGGCCGCCGAGGGCGTGGAGCTTGCCGCCCTCGACCGTGCCGAGATCGCCGACCACCAGGCAATGGACCAGGGCCCGGAGGGCATCGCCCTCTTCGAGCGCGCCGCCGAGCTGTACGCGGAGGCGGGCGACCCCGGGGAGGCGCTGGCGGCACGCGCGCGTGGAGCGTACGTACGTGCTCTCACGGGCGAGATCGACGAGGCTCTCCTGGCGATCGCCGAGCCCTACGACGGGGTGCTCGCCCTGTACTCCGAGGACGGCACCGGCGTACGGCAGACGGCGGCCGTGCTGATGAGCCGGGCCCGCATTCTGATGCGGGGCGTGCAGGAGGACCCGGGCGACTCCCCCGACAGTGCGGTCCTGGCCGCCGCCGAAGCCGCCGTACGAGAAGTGTTGGCCCTTGTCGAGGGGCACACCGGGGACGATGTCCGGCTGGCCGCGCGGGGGGCCGAGGGGCAGGCGATGCTGGCCGAGCTCGCGGTGCGGGGCGGGGACGTGGAGACGGCCGTACGGCTGTTCTCGAAGGCGACGACGGCCTTCGTGGGTGCGGGGCTGCCGTGGTTCGCGGTGGAGTACGAGGCCCGGCTGGCCGGGCTCGCCCATCACCTCGGGGACGTCGCGGAGGCGGAGCGGGCGCTGCGGGCGGCCCTGGAGCACGGCGGGCCGTATCTGGAGGCTCCAGGGCGGGCGCAACTGCATCTTCAGCTCGCCGAGGTGCTCGGCGGCCGGGGGCGGTCCGAGGAGGCCGCGGAACACGCCCTGGAGGCCGCGCACTGGTCCGACGAGGCGGGCGAGGGCCCGACGCTGGGCGCCTGGGCACGGCACCAGCTGGGCGGCTTCCTGCTGCGCCAGGGCCGATGGGCCGAGGCCGCGGAGGTGCTGGAGTCGGCGCTGCCCGACCTAACGGCCGAGACGCACGGCGACGGTGCGGTCGTACAGACGCAGTGGTGGCTCGGGGACTGTCTGAGCGAGCTGGGCGAGCACCGGGCGGCTGCCGAGCGGCGGTTGCAGGCCGCCGAGATCGCGCGGGAGTGGCCCGAGCAGAACGACCACGCGACGCTCGCGCACCTCGCGGCCGAGTCGCTGGGGCACGCGGGGCTGCACGCCGAGGCGGATCAGGCGTACGCGCGCGCGGGTGAACTGTGGCGGTCCCTGGGGAACGTGCACGGGCTCGTCCGCTCGCTGCGCGCCCGCGGGTGGCTGGCGTTGCGCGCGGACCGGGAGGACCGGGGCCTGGACGGTGCGCGGGAGTTGATGTCGGCCGCGATCGAGGAGTGCGAGGCGGCGCTGCTCGTGACGGACGACGAGGAGGCGCGGCAGCGGCTCACCGGTGAACTCGGCCACACCCACCGCCAGTTCGGCGAACTGCTGGCCCGTTCCGTCGCCGAGGAGGCCGAGGACACCGCGATCCAGACCGCGTTCGAGGACGCCCTGACGCAGACGGCGGAGGCGGTCTCCGTGTTCGCCGCCCTCGGGGAGGGCGCGGTGCACACCCGTACCGGCGCCGAACTCGCCGCGGGCTGGCTGGAGGCCGACCTCAGCCGCCCGGCCGACGCGGCGGCACGCGCGCGTGGCGTGCTGAAGGCCTACGAGGGTGCCGACGACGGCGACGAGACGGTACAGGCGCGTCGTGCCGAGGCGGAGCAGCTGCTCCAGCTCATGGAGGAGCAGACGGCCCAGGAGTAGGCCTACTCCACGCCGATGAGCAGCAGGGCGCCCTGCCGGCCGCCCCGGTACACCACCGTGTCGACGGCGAGGTAGGACTCCCGGACGTGCACCTCCAGGATGTCGGCGACGCTCTCGGGTGCCTCGTCGCCGAGGACGAGCGTGACGAGTTCGCCGCCGGCCGCGAGCATGCGGTCGAGGACGGCCCGGGCGGTGGCCGTGACGTCGGCGCCGATGACGGCCACGTCGCCGTCGACGAGGCCCAGGACGTCCCCGGCCTGGCAGATGCCGGCCATGGTCCAGGACTGGCGCTCGGCGACGGCGACCTCGGCGTAGCGGGTCGCGCCGGCCGCCGAGGTCATGGAGACGACGTCCTCGTCGAAGCGGCGCTCCGGCTCGTGCACGGCGAGCGCCGCGATCCCCTGGACCGCGGACCGCGTCGGGATCAGCGCGACCCGGATGCCTTCGGCGCGGGCCTGCTCGGCCGCTGCCGCCGCCGTGTGCCGCAGGTCCGCGTCATTGGGCAGCAGCACGACCTCACGCGCGTGTGCCCGTCGTACGGCCGCGACCAACTCCCCGCTGGCGGGCGGCTCCCCGGGGCGCGCGAGCACGGTGGTCGCGCCGGCCTCGCCGTAGAGCCCCGCCAGCCCCTCACCGGGCACGACGGCGACGACGGCCCGCTGCGCACGCTCCCGGGGCGGCCGTTCGGCACCGGTGGTGTGGACGTCACCGAGCCCGAAGTGAGTGATCCGGATGCGGTACGGCCGTCCCGCCTCGACGCCCGCTTCTACGGCGGCGCCCGCGTCGTCGACGTGCACATGGACGTTCCACAGGCCGTCGCCGCCGACCACGACGAGCGAGTCGCCGAGGGCGTCCAGCCGCTCCCGCAGCCGCGTCACGGCCGAGTCGTCGGCCTCCAGGAGGTAGATCACCTCGAAGGCGGGGCCGCCGTCCTCCGATGCCTCCGGGCCGTCCTCGCACAGGATGACGTCGGCAACAGCGGCATCACCGTCAGGGACACCAGCAGCGCCGGAATCCAAAACGGCCTCCACGCGTGCGTGCGTCACATCGGCGACCACGCGTGCGTGCCCCCCGAAGACCGGCGCCTCCCGTGTGAACGTCTCCACCAGCGCGGCCAGCACCGCCACCAGCCCCCGCCCGCCCGCGTCGACGACTCCCGCGCGCTCAAGGACGGCCAGTTGCCCCGGGGTCGCGGCCAGCGCCGCGCACGCCCCGTCGTAGGCGGCCCGTGCGACGGTGCCGCAGTCGCCCTCGGTGTCGTCGGCCGCGTCGGCAGCCGCCGAGGCGACCGAGAGGACCGTGCCCTCGACCGGATGGGCCACCGCGTGCCGGGCGGAGTCGGCCGCGCGCCGCAGGGCGAGCCGCAGCCCTTCTCCGTCCGTGTGAGCCGTCTCACCGTCGGCGGCGAGCACCTGGGCCATGCCCCGCAGCAGCTGCGCGAGGATCGTCCCGGAGTTGCCGCGCGCCCCTATGAGCGCCCCGTGGGCCATCGCGTGGGCGGCGTCGGCCAGCGGCGGTTTCTGCTCGGTCAGGGTGCCGTGTCCGTCGAACACCGCCTCGACCGCGGCGACGGCGGACTCCATGGTCAGGTACAGGTTGGTGCCGGTGTCCCCGTCGGCCACGGGGTACACGTTGATCGCGTCGATCTCCTCGCGCGCACGCCCCAGCGCCCGCAGCGCGAGACCGCACCAGGTACGCACCGCGAGAGCATCGAAGAATGTCTGCGGCACCTGCGGCACCTGCGCCTCCTTGAGCTGCTGGACTGGGAACGCAGCGTAGACCCCGGGGCGGCCCGGACCCGAGGAGGGCCGGAGCGGGCCCCCGACCAGGCATGGTAGTTTCGTTGTACTGGCGCGGTCGTTGTATGCTGCTCCGGTTGCCCGATCCCGATCGGGCCTTCCCTCTGGCAATGCCATTCCAGATCTTAGATCTCGGTCTCGGCATGCCGGGATCATCCGTAAGTGCATCTGTGCATCTGAAGTCTTTGGAGTGACCCGTGGCTGCCAACTGCGACGTCTGTGGCAAGGGGCCGAGCTTCGGCAACAACATCTCGTTTTCGCACCGCCGTACGTCCCGTCGCTGGAACCCGAACATTCAGCGACGCCGTATCGTGGTCGGCGGGACGCCGAAGCACGTGAACGCTTGCACCTCGTGCATCAAGGCCGGCAAGCTCTCGCGCTGACGCACAGCTAAGCGCGCGGCCACTGCTGGTTCGCTGCATCGAGCCGGTCCACCTCATGTGGGCCGGCTTTTTGCTGTGCCTCGGGCCCGGTTCAGTTCCTGAAACGCCACCCGTGATCCACCGGCCCGATCCCCCCGCCGAGCGCGAACCCCGCCGCGATCGCCCCGGTGACGTACGCCTTGGCCGCCGTCACCGCCTCCGGCACCGACCGCCCCTTGGCCAGCTCCGAGGCGATCGCCGAGGCGAGCGTGCAGCCCGTGCCGTGGGTGTGCCGGTTGTCGTGCCGGGGTGCGCGCAGCCAGTACTCCTCGGAGCCGTCGGTCAGCAGATCCACCGCGTCACCCGGCAGATGACCGCCCTTGATCAACACCCAGCGCGGCCCGTACCCGAGAACAGCCGCCGCGGCGTCCCGCAACTGCCCCTCCGTCTCGACCCGTACGCCGGTCAGCTGAGCCACCTCGTCGAGGTTCGGCGTCGCCACGGTCGCCACCGGCAGCAGTTTCGTCCGAACGGCGTCCAGCGCGGAGTCCGCCAGCAGCGAGTCCCCGTGCTTCGAGATGCCCACCGGGTCGACGACCGTAGGGACGTCCGTGTCGCCGATCAACCCCGCGACCGTCTCGACGAGTTCGGCCGACGCGAGCATCCCGGTCTTCACGGCCTGTACGCCGATGTCGTCGACGACGCTGCGGTACTGGGCGCGCACCGCCTCCGCCGGAAGTTCCCAAGCCCCTTGCACCCCGAGGGAGTTCTGCGCGGTGACCGCGGTGACGACGCTCATGCCGTGCACGCCGAGCGCGAGCATGGTCTTCAAGTCGGCCTGGATTCCCGCCCCTCCACCGGAGTCGGAGCCGGCGACCGTCAGCACCAGAGGCTTCACGACTCGATGTCCCCGAAGTGGTCCCAGCCGCCCTTGCTGGTCCACGGCGCCCCGTCCACCGTCACCTGGGGCAGCGCCGAGGGGTTGAGGACCTCGCCGATGACCTTCCAGCGGGCCGGCAGCTTCACGTCCGGCGCGAAGGTCGCCACGATCGCGTGGTCCTCTCCCCCGGTGAGCACCCACTGGATGGGGTCGACGCCGACGGCCTGCCCGATGTCGTTCATCTGCGTCGGGATGTCGATCGCGCCGGACCGGATGTCGATCCGGACCTTGCTGGCCTCCGCGATGTGCCCGAGGTCGGCGATCAGCCCGTCGCTGACGTCGCACATCGAGGTCGCGCCGAGCCCGGCCGCCGCCGGACCCGCGTGGTACGGCGGCTCGGGGCGCCGGTGCGCCTCCACGAACGCGCGCGGCGAGCGGAAGCCCCGCGACAGCACCGCGAACCCGGCCGCGGACCAGCCCAGCCAGCCGGTCACGGCGACCACGTCACCGGGCTGGGCGCCGCCCCGGGTGACCGGCTCGCGGCCCCGCAGATCGCCGAGCGCGGTGATCGACACCATGATCGTGTCGCCTCGTACGACATCGCCGCCGACCACCGAGGCGCCCGCGACCTGGCACTCGTCGCGCAGGCCGTCCATCAGCTCCATGGGCCAGGTGACCGGGAGTTCGGCCGGTACGACGAGGCCGAGGAGCAGCGCGGTCGGTACGGCGCCCATGGCGGCGATGTCCGCGAGGTTCTGCGCGGCGGCCTTGCGGCCGACGTCGTAGGCCGTGGACCAGTCGCGACGGAAGTGCCGGCCCTCCAGCAGGATGTCGGTGCTGGCCACGACCCTGCGGTCGGGCGCGGCGACGACCGCGGCGTCGTCGCCGGGGCCGACCCGGACCGCGGGGGTGGTGGTGAGCCGGGAAGTGAGCTCCCTGATGAGCCCGAACTCCCCCAACTCACCGACGGTGCCCTTCATCGTTCGTCCTCTTCTCGTGACGGCAGCGCCCGGTCGCGAGCCGTCGGTGTGCTCGGTACGGTCGAGGTGACCGTCGACTTCAGTCGTGCCCATGTCCCGGCACAAGGGCCCGGGCCGCCGCGGGTCTCCCCGCGGTGAGCGGCGACGCGATACCGTGGCGTTCCTTTTCCCCACATGATCCTCGTGGCCGCCCTGGAGGTTCCGTGGTACAGGCGTACATCCTGATCCAGACGGAGGTCGGCAAAGCGTCGACCGTCGCCGAGACGATCAGCAAGATTCCTGGAGTGATCCAGGCCGAGGACGTGACAGGACCGTACGACGTGATCGTGCGGGCCCAGGCCGACACGGTCGACGACCTCGGCCGCATGGTGGTCGCCAAGGTCCAGCAAGTGGACGGCATCACCCGCACCCTGACCTGCCCGGTGGTGCATCTGTAGCCCCCGTCTACCCTTGGCCGGTGAACTCTCTCCGTCCCCGGCACCGTTCTGTCCTCGGGCTGTCCGTGCTCGCCCTGCTGATCACCGTCGCGGGCTGCTCCTCAGCAGACGACAGCGCGTCGGCGGCGGTTCCCTCGCCGGGCGCGAAGGGCACCGGGCTGTGCCGGAATCTGGACAAGGTGCTGCCGTCCGAGGTCGACGGCCGGGGCCGCCGGGATCCCGAGCCCGCGTCCGCGCTGACCGCGGGCTGGGGGAACCCGGCGATCATACTGCGCTGCGGTGTCGTGAGACCCGCGAAGATGAACGACCCGGAGGCCGACGGCGTCGAGGTGAACGGGGTCGGCTGGCTGCTGCAGAGGCAGGACGACGGCTCCTTCCGGTTCACCACGACGCTGCGCAAGGCGTACGTCGAGGTGACCATCCCGAAGGACCGCACCGGAGACGGACTGGCGCCCCTGGTCGACCTGGCGAAGGCCGTCAAGAAGGCGATCCCCGCAGGGATCGCCGACTAGCTCGACTCAGGCCTTTGAAGCGACCGGATCAGCGCAGGCCCGTGGACCGGCGCAGCGCCGCCTGGATCAGGAATTCAACCAGCTCGGGGTAGCTCACCCCGCTCGCCTGCCACATCTGCGGGTACATCGAGATCGGTGTCATGCCGGGCATGGTGTTGATCTCGTTGATGACGAACTCGCCGTCCTCGGTAAGGAAGAAGTCCGCACGCACGAGCCCCTCGCAGGAGGCCGCCTCGAAGGCGTCCACCGCGAGCCTCTGGACCTCGGCGGTCTCCTCGGGGGTCAGCGGGGCGGGCACGATGCCGGGCGTCGAGTCGATGTACTTCGCCTCGAAGTCGTAGTACGCGTGCGCGTCCGGCGGCGGGATCTCGGAAGGCACGCTCGCGCGCGGCCCGTCCTCGAACTCCAGCACCCCGCACTCGATCTCGCGTCCGCGCAGCGCGGCCTCCACGAGGATCTTCGGGTCGTGCCGCTGCGCCTCGGCGATCGCCTCGTCGAGTCCGGCCAGGTCGTCGACCTTGGTGATGCCGATCGACGAGCCCGCGCGCGCGGGCTTCACGAACAGCGGCCAGCCGTGCTCACCCGCGAAGTCGATGATCTTCTTGCGGGCGGCGGACTCGTCCCGCTCCCACTCGCGCGGCCGGATCACCACGTACGGGCCGACCTTGAGGCCGAACGAGGTGAACACCCGCTTCATGTACTCCTTGTCCTGGCCGACGGCCGAGGCGAGCACACCCGCGCCCACGTACGGCACACCGGACAGCTCCAGGAGTCCCTGCAGGGTGCCGTCCTCGCCGTAGGGACCGTGCAGGACGGGGAAGACGACGTCGACCTCGCCGAGGGCCTTGGGCACGGATCCCGGTTCGCTGACGACGACTTCGCGGTTCCCGGGGTCGATCGGGAGCACCACTCCGCCCTCGTTCGACTCGGCGAGCTGCTCGACGTCCGGGGTGCGGCGGTCGGTGATCGCCATGCGTTCCGGTGCGTCGGCGGTGAGGGCCCAGCGGCCTTCGCGGGTGATGCCGATCGGCAGGACGTCGTACTTGGTCCGGTCGATGGCCCCGAGGACGGCGCCGGCGGTGACCACGGAGATCCCGTGCTCGGAGCTGCGACCGCCGAACACGACGGCCACACGCGGCTTGCGAGGCGGCTGCTCAGGGTTCTGGGAGAGGTTCTCGGTGCTCATATCGCGATGAGAGTACCCGGTGGTAGTGGCTTGAGTCAGCGTCCGTTGACCCGCGTTGCTCACCGTCGCTCGGGCTTCGCGCTGCGCGACATCAGCTCCTTGACCGCGACCACCGGCGACTTCCCCTCGTGCACGATCTCGAAGACCGTCTCGGTGATCGGCATGTCGACGTCGTGCCTGCGCGCCAAGTCCAGCACGGACTCACAGGACTTGACCCCCTCCGCGGTCTGCTTGGTGACCGCGATGGTCTCCTGGAGGGTCATGCCCTTGCCGAGGTTGGTGCCGAAGGTGTGGTTGCGCGACAACGGCGAGGAACAGGTCGCCACCAGGTCACCGAGACCCGCGAGCCCGGAGAACGTGAGCGGATCCGCGCCCATCGCGATGCCGAGCCGGGTCGTCTCGACGAGACCGCGGGTGATGAGCGAGCCCTTCGCGTTGTCCCCGAGCCCCATGCCGTCCGCGATGCCGACGGCGAGCCCGATCACGTTCTTCACCGCGCCGCCGAGCTCGCAGCCCACGACGTCGGTGATGGTGTACGGCCTGAAGTACGGGGTGTGGCAGGCGGCTTGGAGCCGGCGGGCCACGGCCTCGTCGGTGCAGGCGACCACCGCGGCGGCCGGCATCCGGGAGGCGATCTCGCGCGCGAGGTTGGGTCCGGAGACCACGGCGATACGGTCCCGGCCGACCTTGGCGACGTCTTCGATGACCTCGCTCATCCGCATGACGGAGCCGAGTTCGACGCCCTTCATGAGGGAGACGAGGACCGTGTCGGGCGCCAACAGGGGTGCCCATTCGGCCAAGTTGGCGCGCAGCGTCTGCGAAGGGACCGACAGGACCGTGAAGTCGGCGTGGGCGGCGGCCTCGGCGGGGTCGGTGGTGGCCCGCAGGTTCTCCGGGAGTTCGACGCCGGGGAAGTAATCGGGGTTCGTACGCGTGGAGTTGATGGCTTCCACGACTTCCGCGCGGCGCCCCCACAGCGTGACCTCGCACCCCGCGTCGGCGAGCACCATGCCGAAAGCCGTGCCCCACGAACCGGCGCTGAAGACAGCCGCCTTGACCGGCTTGCTCACGTGCCCTGCCCCTCTTCCTGCTCGACCTTCGGCTCGGTCGCCGACTCGGCCCGCGCCTCCAACTCCTGGGTTTCCGCGGCCGTCCGGCGCCGCTGCTCGATCCGCTCACGGCGCGGGTCGTAGGGCGTCTCGGGTGCCTTCGCGCCGCGGATCTGCTCCAACAGGCGGGTGATGTCGGCCATGATGACCTCGGTCGCCTCCTTGAGGAGGTCCGGGCTCATCTCCTTGCCGTAGAACCGCGTGAGGTCCACCGGCGGGCCCGCGAGCACATGGCTGGTCTTGCGCGGAAAGACGTGCAGCTTCTTGGCGTACGGAGGCAGCAACTCGTTGGCGCCCCACTGCGCTACGGGAATCACCGGGCACTTGGTCTGCAGGGCCACGCGCGCGGCGCCGGTCTTGCCGGTCATCGGCCACTGGTCGGGGTCCCGGGTGATGGTGCCCTCGGGATAGAAGGCGACGCACTCACCGCGCTCCACGGCGTCGATCGCGGCGCGGAAGGCGCTCAGCGCGTCGGTGGTCTCGCGGTAGACGGGGATCTGTCCGGTGCCGCGCATCGCGGCTCCGACGAATCCCTTCTTGAAAAGGCCGCTCTTCGCGAGGAATCGCGGAACGCGCCCGGTGTTGTACTGAAAGTGAGCGTACGCAAGGGGATCTACGTGCGAATTGTGGTTCACCGCGGTGATAAATCCGCCCTCGGCCGGAATGTGCTCCATTCCGCGCCAGTCCCGCTTGATCAGAACCACCAAGGGCGGTTTGCAGAGGACCGCTGCGAAGCGGTACCAGAACCCGATTCTGCGGCGGGGCACGCGAACACCTTCCTCTAGGGCCTCGGGGGGCCGCACAAGTGTCGCCCCAGGCCGCCGGTCTGTCGAGAACACCGTACGCCCCGCCACCGACACCGCCAGGGGTGCCGGGTGACAATGGCCGCGACAAGAGAGGGACGGAACGCTCGTGCAGTGGACCTTGGTCATACCCCTGAAGTCTCTGGCGCGAGCCAAGAGCAGGCTCTCGGACACCGCGGACGACGGGCTGCGCCCGGGCCTCGCCCTCGCCTTCGCCCAGGACACCGTGGCGGCCGTGCTGGCCTGCCGGGCGGTCCGCGATGTGGCGGTCGTCACGGACGACGCCCTGGCCGGCCGCGAACTCGCCGCGCTGGGCGCCCGTATCGTCGCCGACGAGCCGGGAGACGGCCTGAACGCCGCTCTGCGGCACGCGGCGGCGGTCGTACGGGTTTCCCGACCCGAAAGCGCGGTCGCGGCCCTGAACGCCGATCTGCCGGCTCTGCGCCCCGCGGAATTGGCCCGCGTCCTGGACGCGGCCGCGGAATTCCCGCGCGCTTTTCTCCCGGACGCGGCCGCAATCGGCACCACCTTGCTCACCGCGCGAGAGGGCCACGAATTGCGTCCGGCATTCGGCACGGATTCCCGCGCCCGCCATCGCGCTTCGGGGGCGAGCGAACTCACCCTGGACGCGGTGGATTCCGTACGACAGGACGTGGACACCGGCGAGGATCTGCGGGCGGCACTGGCCCTGGGGGTGGGGCCGCGCACGGCGGCAGCGGCGGCGGGGCTGCTGATTCCGGGCCAGCCATAGGCATGGGCGGGCAGTAGGCTGCGGGCCATGCAGGCGACCGCTTACACCTACGACGCCGATTCCCGTACCGGCAGTGTGCTGCTCGACGACGGCACCCCGGTGTCCTTCGACTCCGCCGCGTTCGACGCGGGCGGGCTGCGGCTGCTGCGGCCGGGACAGCGGGTGCGGATCGAGACCGAGGGGCCGAGGGACGGGCTCAGGGTCACGCTGGTGACGCTGCAGACCTTCTGAACGCCCGCCTACGGGCCGCGAATACGCCGCGGGCCGGACTCCCAAGGGGAGTCCGGCCCGGCGCGTGAGTGCCCTGCGTTCCGCTGACTAGCGGGTGGCGGTGGCCTTCTTGGCGGTGGTCTTGCGCGCCGTCGACTTCTTGGCGGGGGCCTTCTTGGCCGTCGCCTTCTTCGCCGGGGCCTTCTTGGCGGTGCCGGTGGCCTTCTTGGCCGCCGTCTTCTTGGCCGTCGCCGTGGTCTTCTTGGCGGTGGTCTTCTTGGCCGTGGCCTTCTTGGCGACCGTCTTCTTGGCGACGGTCTTCTTCGCCACGGTCTTCTTCGCGGCGGCCGTGGCCTTCTTGGCGGTGGTCTTCTTGGCCGCGGCCTTCTTGACCGTCGCCGAAGCCGTGCCGCTCAGGCTGCCCTTGGGCGCCTTCTTGACGGCGACCTCGCCGCCGCGCGGGAGCTTCTTCGAGCCGCTCACCAGGTCCTTGAAACCCTGGCCCGCGCGGAAGCGCGGCACGGAGGTCTTCTTGACCCGAACCCGCTCGCCCGTCTGGGGGTTGCGGGCGTAACGGGCCGGACGGTCGACCTTCTCGAACGAACCGAAGCCGGTGACCGAAACCCGGTCCCCATTGACGACGGCACGGACGATCGCGTCCAGAACCGCGTCGACCGCCTCGGCGGCCTGCTGACGGCCACCGACCTTGTCCGCAATCGCTTCTACGAGCTGCGCCTTGTTCACGTCTTCCCCTTCGGAGACATTGCCGGAACGAAACTGCTCCGGCTTTTTCGCACGTTAGGCAGATATATACCGCAAATCAAACACGAAACGGGCTAATCACCCGTGCGCCGCAACGAACTCGGCTGTCCTGGACTTGTTTCAGCGTTCCTCTTCCGGGAATCGACCCGCGTCGAGGTCCGCCGTGAACCTGTCCAGCCGCCTTGTCGCGTCGGCGAGATCGTGCTTGGCCGCGGCCGTAATGACCAGCAGCTTCCGGGCCAGCGCCATCCGTACGCCCTCCGGGACTTGCAGTGCGCGCACTCTTGTGTGCGCTTCCTTGAGTTGGTCCGCGACTGCCGCATAGAGCTTGAGTTGGCCGTCGTGTTCCATGCACAGATTGTGCCATCTGGGGCGAGTTGTCGCCTGCGGGGGTAGCAACTGGCACCTCAAACAGCCTTCCGGAGTCCGGCGGCAGGCTTGGCTCAAAGCTGCGCCTACCCAGTCAACACCCTGTCTAACATGGGAAGTTGAGCAAAGCGTTGCAGGCGCGCAGGGCCGTTCGGGTGCAGACATGGCTGTACCCCCAATCGTGGCGATCGGGGGTACAGACGGGGTGTCGTGTGGCCGAATCTCGACCCGGGGAAGGCCTCGTGAGGTCCTTGGGGTCAGACCTGGACCGTCCGCGGCTTGTACGAGGGGCGCTTGGCCTCGTACGCGGAGATGTCGCCCTCGTTCTGGAGGGTGATGGAGATGTCGTCCAGGCCGTTCAGCAGCCGCCAGCGGGCGTTCTCGTCGAGTTCGAAGGCGGCGGTGATGCCTTCGGCGCGCACCTCGCGGGCCTCCAGGTCGACCGTGACCTCGGCCTGCGGGTCCTTCTCGGTGAGGTCCTGCAGCGCGTCCACGATCTTCTGCTCCAGAACGACCGTGAGCAGGCCGTTCTTCAGCGAGTTGCCGCGGAAGATGTCGGCGAACCGGGAGGAGATGACGGCCTTGAAGCCGTAGTTCTGCAGCGCCCACACGGCGTGCTCGCGGGAGGAGCCGGTGCCGAAGTCGGGGCCGGCCACCAGGACCGTCGCGCCCTTGCGCTCGGGGCGGTTGAGGATGAAGTTCTCGTCCTTGCGCCAGGCCTCGAAGAGCCCGTCCTCAAATCCGTCCCTGGTCACCTTCTTGAGCCAGTGGGCGGGGATGATCTGGTCGGTGTCCACGTTGCTGCGGCGCAGCGGGACGGCCCGGCCGGTGTGCGTGGTGAATGCTTCCATGACTCTCAGACTCCAGCGGGCACAGGGGCGTCGGACAGGTCGGCGGGCGAGGCCAGATGGCCCAGCACGGCGGTCGCGGCGGCGACCTGCGGCGAGACCAGGTGCGTACGGCCGCCCTTGCCCTGCCTGCCCTCGAAGTTGCGGTTGGAGGTGGACGCGGAGCGCTCACCGGGTGCCAACTGGTCCGGGTTCATGCCCAGACACATCGAGCAGCCCGCGTGCCGCCATTCGGCGCCGGCCTCCTTGAACACGACGTCCAGGCCCTCGGAGACGGCCTGCAGACCGACTCGCGCGGAGCCCGGGACGACCAGCATCCGTACGCCGTCGGCGACTTTGCGGCCCTCGACGATCGCGGCGGCCGCACGCAGGTCCTCGATACGGCCGTTGGTGCACGAACCTACGAAGACGGTGTCCACCTTGATGTCGCGCAGCGGCTGGCCGGCCTCCAACCCCATGTATTCCAGGGCCTTTTCGGCGGCGAAGCGCTCCGAAGCGTCTTCGTACGAAGCCGGGTCGGGGACGTTCGCCGAAAGCGGCGCGCCCTGACCGGGGTTGGTGCCCCAGGTGACGAACGGCGCCAGCGAGGGACCGTCGATGACGACCTCGGCGTCGAATTCCGCGTCCTCGTCGGTCTTCAGGGTCTTCCAGTACGCGACGGCGGCGTCCCAGTCCTCGCCCTCGGGAGCGTGGGCGCGGCCCTTGATGTACTCGAAGGTGGTCTCGTCGGGGGCGATCATGCCCGCGCGGGCGCCGGCCTCGATCGACATGTTGCAGATGGTCATGCGGGCTTCCATCGAGAGCTTCTCGATGGCGGAGCCGCGGTATTCCAGGATGTAGCCCTGGCCGCCGCCCGTACCGATCTTCGCGATGATCGCGAGGATCAGGTCCTTGGCGGTGACGCCGTCGGGCAGTTCGCCGTCGACCGTGATGGCCATGGTCTTCGGGCGGGCCAGCGGCAGCGTCTGGGTGGCCAGCACGTGCTCCACCTGGGAGGTGCCGATGCCGAACGCCAGCGCGCCGAAGGCGCCGTGGGTGGAGGTGTGGGAGTCACCGCACACGACCGTGGTACCGGGCTGGGTCAGACCCAGCTGCGGTCCTACGACGTGGACGACGCCCTGCTCGACATCGCCCAGGGAGTGCAGGCGCACGCCGAAGTCGGCGCAGTTCTTGCGCAGCGTCTCCAGCTGGGCCCGGGAGACCGGGTCCGCGATGGGCTTGTCGATGTCGAGGGTCGGGGTGTTGTGATCCTCGGTGGCGATGGTGAGGTCGAGGCGCCGCACGGGACGCCCGGCCTGGCGGAGACCGTCGAAGGCCTGCGGGCTGGTCACCTCGTGCAGCAGGTGCAGATCGATGAAGAGGAGGTCGGGCTCGCCCTCGGCGCGCCGGACGACATGGTCGTCCCAGACCTTCTCCGCGAGTGTCCTACCCATCGCTTTCCCTCCGGCCGGCGAAACAGCGCCGGCCCAACTAGAGATCTTGAGGAGACGGCGCTCGCACCCCTGGTTCACGGGCAGCCGCCGCCTGGCCCGTTGGTCCGCGGGCCGCTGTGCCTACAAGAGTTGCGCGTCTCACGAAAAAAGGAACTTGCGTTTCACAGAGTGAGACGCGAGTATCGTTTCATGGACAACAGTAGCGGCGTCGGCGTCCTGGACAAGGCAGCCCTTGTCCTGGGCGCTCTGGAGTCCGGTCCGGCCACCCTCGCGGGTCTGGTCGCGGCGACCGGGCTGGCACGACCCACGGCACACCGGCTGGCCGTGGCTTTGGAACACCACCGCATGGTGGCGCGCGACATGCAGGGCCGATTCATTCTCGGCCCCCGTCTCGCCGAGCTGGCCGCGGCCGCCGGCGAGGACCGGCTGCTCGCCACGGCGGGCCCGGTGCTCACGCATCTGCGGGACATCACGGGCGAGAGCGCTCAGCTCTACCGGCGCCAGGGCGACATGCGCATCTGCGTCGCCGCCGCGGAACGCCTGTCCGGCCTTCGGGACACGGTCCCGGTCGGCTCGACCCTCACCATGAAAGCCGGCTCCTCGGCCCAGATCCTGATGGCCTGGGAGGAGCCGGAGCGCCTCCACCGCGGCCTCCAGGGCGCCCGCTTCACCGCGACGGCCCTCTCGGGCGTACGGCGCCGGGGCTGGGCCCAGTCCATCGGCGAGCGCGAGCCGGGCGTCGCGTCCGTCTCCGCGCCCGTGCGCGGCCCCTCGAACCGCGTGGTGGCCGCGGTGTCCGTCTCCGGCCCCATCGAGCGCCTGACGCGCCACCCGGGCCGTATGCACGCGCAGGCGGTCATCGACGCCGCCGCCCGCCTCTCCGAGGCCTTGCGCCGCACGGGCTGATCCCCCGGAACGTCACAGGAGGGCCTGCCTCAACGCCGCGGCAGGCCTTCGGCATGTTCGGGGTCAAGCGCGCATCGGCCGTCGTTCCGGTGCCGCGCCGTCGTGGCTGGTCGCGCAGTTCCCCGCGCCCCTTCGGGCGCGCTGCCGTAGCGCAAGTGACTTGGCCCGACCTGCTCAGCTGGACGTCACACTCCCCGACCGGTACGCGAACCGGTCCTTCGCCCGCCGCCCCCGCTTCTCCACCGGCACCTGGCCGTGCGCCGCCGCCAGTCCGAAGGCCGGCATGTCGGCGTAGATCGCCTCGTAGGAACCCTCGGGCACGACATAGCTCTCGTGCCACAGCCCGACGTGTCCGCGCACCTTGCCGGCCTTTTCCTTGCGGTTGATGATCGCCCACGCCTTGTGGTGGAACATGTCGGGCGAACTCGCGTACGCGTAGAGCTTCTCCTTGGACTCCCAGTACTGGACGACGTAGTACGTCCGCGGGGACGCCGTCAGCAGTACGTGCCCGAGCAGTCCGCGACCGGGGTCCTTCCCCAACTCCCGCAGCATGCGCGGCATCGCGAGGAACACCGGCACCCAGTGGTGCACGGCCCAGAAGCGGTTGATGCGCATCCCGATCAGCAGCACCACCACTTCCCCCTCGGCGGCTGCGGTGGTAGGGCCGTTGACCGGTTTCGCGAACATGACTCCCCCTTGTTGGGTACCAGCACTATCCGATGACCCGTGTTTGGATAGTGCCGGTACCCGAGGAAGGACGCAAGACATGCGGCTGGCCGAGTTGAGCGAGCGCAGCGGTGTGTCCATCGCGACGATCAAGTACTACCTGCGCGAAGGGCTGTTGGCGCCCGGCCGCCAGGTCAACACGACCACCGCCGAGTACGACGAGGAGCATCTGCGTCGGCTGCGGCTGGTGCGCGCGATGATCCAGGTCGGCCGGTTGCCGGTGGCGACGGTCCGCGAGGTGCTCGGCCATGTCGACGACGACTCCCTCGGCCGTACGATCCGTCTGGGCGCGGCACTTTGGGCCCTGCCGCAGGTCCCCGAGCCGGACGCGGAGGACGAGCACATCCAGGCCGCGCACCGCGAGGTCGACAAGCTCCTGGAGACGCTGGGCTGGTCCAACTCCCAGGCCCTGGTGACCATTTCGCCGTCGTACCGCTCACTGGTGGTGGCGGTGGCCGCACTTCGCCGGCTCGGCTACGACTGGCCGCCCGAACTCGTCGTGAACTACGCCAAGTTGATGCACCAGGCGGCCGTCCTCGACCTGGACTTCGTAGAGACGCACCCCTCGGAGGCCGAGAAGGTGGAGACGGCGGTCGCGGGCGCGATCTTCGTCGAGCCGGTGCTCCAGGCACTGCACCGGCTGGCGCAGGAGGAGGAGTCGGCGCGGCGGTACGGCTTCGAGTGAGCCAGGCACGCGAAAGACCCCCCACCGAAGTGGAGGGCCTTCCTGTATGTACCCCCGACCGGATTCGAACCGGCGCTACTGCCGTGAGAGGGCAGCGTGCTAGGCCGCTACACAACGGGGGCCTAGATCGTGCGTTTCCGCAGATCAAAGCTGGTCTACCAGGACTCGAACCTAGAATGACGGTACCAGAAACCGTAGTGTTGCCAATTACACCATAGACCAAGGTGATTCAAGGTAAAGCGTACCCCCGACCGGATTCGAACCGGCGCTACTGCCGTGAGAGGGCAGCGTGCTAGGCCGCTACACAACGGGGGCCCTAGCGATCCTGCATGGAGGGCGGCGGGTGCGACCCGGACCACCTTCCTGGGAAGGATCTGTACCCCCGACCGGATTCGAACCGGCGCTACTGCCGTGAGAGGGCAGCGTGCTAGGCCGCTACACAACGGGGGCTTTGCAGAGTTGACCTCTGCGGTTGCAGATGAGCTCTGCGAGCTGGCCTACCAGGACTCGAACCTAGACTAACGGAACCAGAAACCGTCGTGCTGCCAATTACACCATAGGCCACTGGAACACAATCACCTGTCGGGATCTTGTTCTAGCGTGCGCCTCCGGGTACCTGACCTTTCGGTCTGTTCTCCGGCGGCGCAGGAAGAACATTACCTGAAGGTGGACGGGGCTCCAAAACGGGTATCGGCGCCGAGGAGCGCGGGGAGTTCGGCGAGAGAGGCGATCCTGTGCCGCCCCGTGAGGGCCTCACCCGGGGTGTGCCCGCCGTGGCGGTCGATCCACACGGACAGCAGACCGGCGTCCGCCGCGCCCCGCCAGTCGATCTCCGGGTGATCTCCGACATACGCCACCTCGTGCGGGGGCAGTTCCAGCGCCTCGCAGGCCGCGAGGAAGGCCCCGGCCTCGGGTTTGGAGACGCCCAGCTCGGCCGCGCACAGGATGACCTCGAAGCGGTCGTGCACACCCAGGGCACGCAGTTTGCGGTCCTGGACGGTGATGCTGGAGTTGGAGAGGACGGCGTGCCGGTGGGTGGCCGCGAGGGTGTCGAGGACGGGCAGGACGTCCGGGAAGAGGGCCCAGGCCGTCTCGTAGTGGTCCTTGTAGCGCCGGAACCAGGCGTCGGCCTCGGCGTCGGTCAGCTCCCGGTCCAGGAAGTGCCGGACCCGGTCCAGCCGCTGTCCCTCGAACGAGACCTCGCCGGCCGAGAACCGCGCCCAGTGGAACTCGGTGGCCACCCTCCAGCGTTCCAGGGCGTCCGCCACGCCCGCGTGCCCGTCGAGCAGCCCCTCGGCCACCAGGTGTGCGCTCATGGCCGCGCGGTCCGCGCCGGTGTAGTCGAACAGGGTGTCGTCGACGTCCCAGACCACGGCCCGAATGCTCATGATCCGACGGTAACGCGGGGCCCGGGGACACGTCTGCCCCTTACAGGTCGTCAGACAGGGGCGCGACGAAGAAGTCCGTGACGAAGCAGGTGACCTCGCCTGCCGTCGTACGGCCGATCCAGGTGGGGTAGGCGCCGTCGCCCCAGCCGGAGCCGAAGGCCGCCAGGGTGTGGCCGGTGGAGGGGGACGTGACCAGATACGGCCCCGGAGCGTGGCCGTTCTTCTCGAAGACGTCCCAGAGCGGGCCCTCGTCGCCCTCGCACTCGGGGAAGGAGCCGTCCACCGAGGCGTCGTAGAAGCAGCCCGTGCCGGCGTCGACTCCGTAGCCGTAGAACTCGTCCTCGGTGAGTTCGGTGAGGTCCTGGCCGGGTTGGAGGGCGAGTTCCCAGGTGGTGGTGGGTTCGTCCCGTATGACGAGGCGGGCGGCGGCGACGCGCAGGTGGGGGGCGTCGGACGGGGGTTCGTCGGGGTGGGTGAGGGTGGCGACGGCCGCCTCGACCCGGTAGTGGCCGGGGGTCACAGCGACCGTGAAGGGCTCGGCCTCGCCGCCGCCCAGGCAGACGAAGGGGTCGCAGGCGACCACATGGCCGGTGGGCAGCCAGAGTTCGCCGCCGTCCGCGAGGTGGATCACGCCTGCCGTGCCGGTCTCTTCCTCCGTGAACGTGCTGCCGGGCGTGAACAGCCACGTGTAGTCACGTGCGGTCATCGGCATGAAAGGCGCCTCTCCTGAACGATCTTCAATGATCCGGAACCCTAACGCCCCGCACTGACAACGCCGAAGGGACGGCAGCCTTTTACGGCCGCCGCCCCTCCACGCGCGTGTGCGTTACGCGGTCAGCTTGGCCAGGGCCGCGTCGATCCTGGCGAGGCTCTTCTCCTTGCCCAGGATCTCCAGGGACTCGAAGAGGGGCAGGCCGATGGTGCGGCCGGTGACGGCTACGCGGACCGGGGCCTGGGCCTTGCCGAGCTTGAGGCCGTGGGTCTCGCCGGCGGCCAGGACGGCCTCCTTGAGGGACTCGGGCGAGGACCAGTCCGCCGACTCCAGCTTCTCGCGGGCCGTACGGAGCAGGGCGTCGGAGCCCTCCTTCATGGCCTTCACCCAGGACGCCTCGTCCTCGGCGGGCTCGGCCAGGAACAGGAAGTCGACGTTGTCCGTGATCTCCGAGAGGACCTTGAGGCGGGTCTGCGCGTGCGGCGCGACGGCCTGCCACTTGGCCTCGTCGAAGTCCTCCGGCGCCCAGGGGGCGAACGGGGCCTTCAGCCACGGGGCGCAGCGCTCGGTGAAGTCCTTCACGTCGAGCAGGCGGATGTGGTCGCCGTTGATCGCCTCGCACTTCTTCAGGTCGAAGCGCGCCGGGTTGGGGTTCACGTCGGAGATCTCGAAGGCCGCGACCATCTCGTCGATCGAGAAGACGTCCCGGTCGGCCGCGAGCGACCAGCCCAGCAGGGAAAGGTAGTTGAGCAGTCCCTCGGGCAGGAAACCGCGCTCCCTGTAGAGGTTGAGCGAGGACTCCGGGTCGCGCTTGGAGAGCTTCTTGTTGCCCTCGCCCATCACGTACGGCAGGTGCCCGAAGGAGGGGATCTCCTTCGCGATGCCGAGGTCGATCAGCGCCTTGTAGAGGGCGATCTGACGGGGGGTGGAGGAGAGCAGGTCCTCGCCGCGCAGGACGTGGGTGATCTCCATCAGGGCGTCGTCGACCGGGTTGACGAGCGTGTACAGCGGGGCGCCGTTGGCCCGGACGATCCCGTAGTCCGGCACGTTCTCCGGGGTGAACGTCAGCTCGCCGCGGACCAGGTCCGTGAAGGTGATCGTCTCGTCGGGCATCCGGAAGCGGACGATCGGCGTGCGGCCCTCGGCCTTGTAGGCCTCGACCTGCTCGGCGCTCAGGTCGCGGCAGTGGCCGTCGTAGCCGGACGGCCTGCCGGCGGCGCGGGCGGCGTCGCGGCGGGCGTCCAGCTCCGCGGTGGAGCAGTAGCAGTGGTAGGCGCGGCCGGCGTCCTGGAGCTTCTGGGCGACGTCCTTGTAGATGTCCATCCGCTGCGACTGGCGGTACGGCGCGTGCGGGCCGCCGACCTCGGGGCCCTCGTCCCAGTCGAAGCCCAACCAGCGCATCGCGTCGAGGAGTTGGCCGTAGGACTCCTCGGAGTCGCGGGCCGCGTCGGTGTCCTCGATGCGGAAGACCAGGGTGCCCTGGTTGTGCTTGGCGAACGCCCAGTTGAACAGGGCGGTGCGGACCAGGCCGACATGGGGATTACCGGTCGGCGAGGGGCAGAAACGGACGCGTACGGGTGCGCTAGCCACGCTTGACAACCTTGTTGGTGAGAGTGCCGATGCCTTCGATGGAGACGGCGACCTCGTCGCCGACGGTGAGCGGTCCGACGCCTGCCGGGGTGCCCGTGAGGATCACGTCGCCGGGGAGCAGCGTCATGGCCTCGGTGATGTTGACGATCAGATCCTCGATCGAGTGGATCATCTCGCTGGTGCGGCCGAGCTGCCGCTGTTGTCCGTTGACCGTGAGCTGGATGGTGAGGTCGCTCGGATCGAGGTCCGTCTCCACCCAGGGGCCGAGCGGGCAGGAGGTGTCGAAGCCCTTGGCCCTGGCCCACTGCTTCTCGCGCTTCTGGACGTCGCGCGCGGTGATGTCGTTGGCGCAGGTGTAGCCGAGGATGACGTCCTTGACGCGCTCGCGCGGGACCTCGCGGCACATCCGGCCGATGACGACGGCCAGTTCGGCCTCGTGGTGGAGGTCCTCGGTGAAGGAGGGGTACTGGATGTCGTCGCCGGGGCCGATCACCGAGGTGGACGGCTTGAAGAAGGCGAAGGGGACGTCCGGCACCTCGTTGCCCAGTTCCCGGGCGTGCTCGGCGTAGTTGCGGCCGTAGGCGACGACCTTGTTCGGGAGCACCGGCGGCAGCAGCCTGACCTTGCTCACCGGGACCTTCGTACCGGAGAGTTCGAAGTCCGCGAACGGGATGCCCTTGATGATGTCGAGGACGAGCTCGTCCGGCTTGTCGCCCTCGACCGCGCCGAAGGCGACGTTCCCGTCGATGGAGAATCTGGCGATGCGCACGGGATCCTGGCGCCCCTCACTGAGCTGGCTGGAGTCTGACGCTCCAGGCTAACGCGGTGCGGGGTCCCCTCCTCGCGCAATTACTCCGCGGCGGCGCTGACCGGGATCTCGGTGAGGATCGTGCGGCGCGGGTTGGCGGTCTGGGCCGGCAGGTCGAGCGAGTGTTCCTGCTGCTCCGGCGTCTGCAGCGCGTCGGCGTCCGCGAGGTGCGCCAGCGTCGTGCGTCGCGGGTTGGCAATGTTGCGGAACATCATCGTCGTCTTCACTGTTGTACTCGACCCTCGTCGTCCGTGGGTGGGCGGTTGGCAGATTGTGCCCTCATGTAAAGCGTCAGGCTAAACATTCAATTCCCGGCCGAAGACGTGAAGAGCCCGTGATCCGCGTGTGAGTTTGCTCACCACCCTGTGGGCATACCGTCCAATTCGGACCCTCAACTCACCTCAACGAAACGGACATTGACCCCCTGAAGCTCCCATTCCGCTCCTGATCATGGCGACTTGGGCACATCCCGTGCCCAGCGGGATGGTGGGGATTTGCCCACTTTGGAGTGAATAGCTTTCTACGTCTCGTGACACTGTCCTCACGGGGTGTCACACAGGTCACAGCCTGGCCTACGGGCCTTGTTGGAGATCCGGCACTGTGCTGGAATTCCACGGACCGCCGCAGAATCAGCCCGGCGCGCAGAGGGCGCAACGCAGCGCCAGGGGCGGCGGAAGGGGGAGCAGCGCCGGTCACTCACGACCACACACTGGGGTGCGCGTTCAGGGCGCTCCCTAAGACGCCGACACCGTCCTTCCGTTCACGCGGAGGGGCGCCTGGTCCAGAGGTTGCGACGCTAGTGCAGGGACGTTTCAAGAGGGATGGCAGTGCTTCGGCGGAGCCGGAGCCGCACGGCGGGACCGACCGCGGTTCCTCGCCCCAGCACGCCCAGAACCCGGGCCCGGCACCGTCGGGCGACGGCGGAGGCCCCGGGCGCCCCGGTGTGTCCGCAACCCCGACCCCGGCGCCCCCGGTGAAGCCACCGAAGGGCTCGACCGGACCCGGCTCGCGCGTCGCTCTGCGCAACTGGCGTATCTCCACGCGCCTGGTGTCGCTGCTCGCGCTCCCGGTGGTCGCGGCCACCTCGCTGGGCGCGCTGCGCATCAGCGACTCCATGACCGAGATCCAGCAGCTCGACAACATGAAGCTGCTGACCGACATGACCAAGCAGGCCACCGAGCTCGCCGCCGCGCTCCAGGAGGAGCGCGACCAGTCGGCCGGCCCGCTGGCGCACGGTGGCAAGGCCACCGACTACGAGGTCAAGGGCTACGAGCAGAAGACCGACCGCGCCGCCGAGAACTTCATCAACGCCTCGGAAGAGGTGGACAGCGCCAGCAAGACGGGCAACCTCGAGGGCGTCCGCGAGAGCCTGGTCGGTCTCGCGACCGAGT
This sequence comes from Streptomyces xylophagus, assembly GCF_000716435.1. GTDB lineage: Bacteria > Actinomycetota > Actinomycetes > Streptomycetales > Streptomycetaceae > Streptomyces > Streptomyces xylophagus. The sequence goes on along the minus strand of NZ_JNWO01000019.1, from coordinate 164,528 downwards.
TGGACAACCTCGACAAGATCCGCAAGACGGCGTACCAGTCGAAGAACAACTCGACGCAGACGGTCGACGCCTACCACCGGCTGATCACCCAGCTGCTCGACCTCTCGCAGGACATGGCGGAGGCCACCAGCAACCCGGACATGATCCAGCGCACCCGCGCCCTGGCGGCCTTCTCCTCCGCCAAGGAGTTCGCGTCCGTCCAGCGCGCCGTGATCGCCGCCGCCCTGCCGAACAACAACACCCAGCAGGGCAACCTCTCCGACAACGACCGGCTGTACGCCGACTCCGCCCGCGACAGCGAGACGTCCGAATTGAACGTCTTCCGCAACGTCTACGGCGAGCAGGGCGCCGAGGAGCTCATCCAGCCCATCGAGGACGGCAACCCGACCATCGAGTCGGCCGACGTCTACGCCCAGCGCGTCCTGAGCAACACGAACGGCCTGGCCTCGCTGGACAAGCGGTCGTACAAGGACTGGGTGGACGACAGCTCGACCAAGATCGAGCAGATGAAGAAGATCGAGCACACGCTGCTCGAGGACATGGAGCAGAAGGCCCGCGAGCTGCGCTCCGCCTCCGAGCGCGAGGCGATCATCTCCGGTGCGCTGATCCTGCTGGTGCTCGGTGTCTCCCTCGTCGGCGCCTTCGTCATCGCCCGGTCCATGATCCGTTCGCTGCGCCGCCTCCAGGAGACCGCCAACAAGGTCGCCCAGGACCGCCTGCCCGAGCTGGTCAAGCAGCTGTCCGAGTCCGACCCGCAGGACGTCGACACGTCCGTGGAGTCGGTCGGTGTGCACTCCCGGGACGAGATCGGCCAGGTGGCCGCGGCCTTCGACGACGTGCACCGCGAGGCCGTCCGCCTCGCCGCCGAGCAGGCCCTCCTGCGAGGCAACGTCAACGCGATGTTCACCAACCTCTCGCGCCGCTCGCAGGGCCTCATCCAGCGTCAGCTCTCGCTCATCTCCGAGCTGGAGTCGCGCGAGGCCGACCCGGACCAGCTGTCCTCGCTGTTCAAGCTCGACCACCTCGCCACCCGCATGCGCCGTAACGGTGAGAACCTCCTGGTCCTCGCCGGTGAAGAGCCCGGCCGCCGCTGGACCCGTCCGGTCCCGCTGGTCGACGTGCTCCGCGCCGCCGCCTCCGAGGTGGAGCAGTACGAGCGCATCGAGCTGGCCTCCGTGCCGACCACCGAAGTGGCCGGCCGTGTGGTCAACGACCTCGTGCACCTCCTCGCCGAGCTGCTCGAGAACGCGACCTCCTTCTCCTCGCCGCAGACCAAGGTCAAGGTCACCGGTCACGCGCTGCCCGACGGCCGCGTCCTGATCGAGATCCACGACACCGGTATCGGCCTCTCCCCCGAGGACCTCGCGGCGATCAACGAGCGGCTCGCCTCGCCGCCCACCGTGGACGTCTCGGTCTCCCGCCGCATGGGTCTGTTCGTGGTCGGCCGGCTGTCCCAGCGCCACGGCATCCGCATCCAGCTGCGTCCGTCCGACTCCGGTGGTACGACCGCGCTGGTCATGCTCCCGGTCGACGTCGCCCAGGGCGGCAAGAAGCCCGCTCCGGGCAAGCCCGGCCAGGCTGCCGTCGGTGCCGCGGCTGCGGCCGCCGCGGCCGGTGCCGGTGCGGCCCGCCGCAACGGCCAGAACGGCTCCGCTCTCGGCGCGGGTGCGCCGAGCGGCGGGAACAACGGACTTCTCGGTGCCGGGGCCGCTCCGCGCGGCCAGGTCGGTGCCGGTCAGGGCCCGCGGGCCGCGCTGCCCGGTGCGGGCGGTGGACGCCCCGGTGGTCCGGGCGGTGCGCGTGGACCGCAGGGTCCCTCGGCGCCGCAGGGCCGTCCGGCCAACACGGGTGCCGGTCTCTTCGGTCAGGCGCCGGGTGCCCCGCAGGGTCTCCAGGCCACCGGTCCGGGTGCGCCGCAGGGCTTCGGTGACGGTCGCCAGGACGCCTTCGGCGGGATGCCGCCGCAGGGCAACCCGGTGCCGCCGCAGCGGACCAGCAACGACGAGCCCGAGCCGCCCCGCGGTGGTGGCCGGCGCCGCGGGCGTCAGCCGCAGCTCCCGCCGCGCGGTGGTGCGCGGGCCGAGCTGCCGGGCGGCAACAACCAGCGCCCCAGCTGGAGCGACGACAACGCGCAGCCCCCGCTGGGCCGCGGCAACCTCGACGCCCCGCGCGGCCACGACGAGCGGGACGCGGAGCAGACCTCCCGGATGCCGCGCATCGACGACCGCCAGGGCCCCGCGGCCACGGCGGAGATGCCGGCGATCCCGCGCCTCGACCCGCAGAGCACCGGGTCCTTCCCGCGCCCCGGTACCACCGGACCGCAGAACACCGGCTCCTTCCCCCGCCCGGGTACCGGCGGACCGCAGGACACGGGCTCGTTCCCGCGTCCCGGCGCCAACGGCTCCCAGAACACCGGGTCGTTCCCGCGCCCGGGTGCCAACGGCTCGCAGGACACCGGCTCGTTCCCCCGGCCGGACTTCGACGCCCCGCGCCCCGGCACCAACTCCCCGCAGAACGGCGGCCAGTTCGTCCGCTCGGACGTCTTCGGCAGCCCGAACAGCCCGGCCAACAACCCGTCCAACCCGTCCAACCCGGCCAACACGGGACAGTTCGCCGTCCCCACGGCCTACGACGGCAGCTCCACGGGACAGTTCGCGACGCCCGGCTTTGACAACGGCTCCACCGGTCAGCACAATCTGCCGAACCGTCAGAACCCCGCGAACACCGGGCAGTTCGAGCGACCGCAGGTCAACGGGAACCGCAACGGCGCCGACTTCGGCGCCCCGCGGCCGCCCGCCCCGCAGCGTCCCACCCGCCAGGAGCCCGAGGCGTTGCCGCCTGCCACGGGTCCCGGCGACGGCAGGACGCCGCTGTACGACACGCTGGAGACCAACTGGTTCCACGGCCAGCAGGCGGAACAGCAGAGCACCGGCTCCCTGAGCAACGGCTCCGCTCCCGCCCCGCAGCCGCAGGCACCGCAGGCTCCGGCGACACCCCCCCAGCGTCCTACGGGCGGTACCTGGCGCAGCTCGCCGAACGACGATCTCGTTCGGCAGGCAGAGCGCGTACGGCAACCGGCCGCGGGCGGCGTCACCACCTCCGGCCTGCCGCGCCGGGTGCCCAGGGCGAACCTCGTCCCGGGTACGGCACAGCAGCAACAGCACCAAACGGGTCCGCAGGTCTCCCGTGCGCCTGATGACGTACGCGGCCGGCTGACCAATCTCCGTCGGGGCATCGCACAGGGTCGACAGGCCGGTACGGGTACCGGCCAGACCGGCAGCTTCCCCAGCCCCACTCACCAGCAGGAGCGTTAGTTTTGAGCCAGATGAGCCAGGCGGCACAGAACCTCAACTGGTTGATAACCAACTTCGTGGACAACACCCCGGGTGTGTCCCACACCGTCGTCGTGTCTGCCGACGGACTCCTTCTGGCCATGTCGGAAGGCTTCCCGCGCGACCGCGCCGACCAGCTCGCGGCCGTGGCCTCCGGGCTCACCTCGCTGACGGCCGGGGCATCCCGGATCTTCGAGGGCGGCGACGTGGCACAGACGGTCGTCGAGATGGAGCGGGGATTCCTCTTCCTCATGTCCGTCTCGGACGGCTCGTCCCTGGCAGTGCTCGCACACCCCGAGTGCGACATCGGTCTCGTCGGCTACGAGATGGCACTGCTCGTCGACCGTGCAGGGGCGGTCCTCACGCCGGACCTGCGCGCCGAACTCCAGGGCAGTCTGCTTCACTGACCGGCCCCGGCACCACCCGTCTCACCAAATCACCGTCCGGCCGCCACAATCCCCCCACCGGCCCTGTCAGACGGCTAGCCCGACCGACTTGCTGTCCCGCCCGGAGGATTCATGACCCCGCCCACCGCCTCTCATGATCCGTACGCCGAGCCGTACGGGGACGAGGGCGACCAGCCGCTGGTACGTCCTTACGCGATGACCGGCGGCCGGACCCGGCCGCGCTACCAGCTCGCCATCGAGGCGCTGATCAGCACGACGGCCGACCCGGCAGCGCTGATGGGACTGCTCCCTGAGCACCAGCGCATCTGCCACCTCTGCCGCGAGGTCAAGTCGGTCGCGGAGGTGTCGGCACTCCTCGCCATGCCCCTCGGTGTGGCGCGGATCCTCGTCGCGGACCTCGCCGAGGCCGGACTGGTGGCCATCCACCAGCCGGGCGGCGACGAGAACAACGGCGGCGCTCCGGACGTGACGCTGCCACCCTGGACCAGGACCTGATCCTGTACCTCTTCGGTACACCGGGCCAGGACCGCTTCTGGTTCATGTGGGACGACCTGGTACGCGGCGCGATCGGCGCCGTCGTCCTGGTGGACACCCGCCGTCTCGCCGACTGTTTCCCCGCGGTCGACTACTTCGAGAACAGCGGGCTGCCCTTCGTCATAGCCCTCAACGGGTTCGACGGCCACCAGCCGTACAACCCCGAAGAGGTACGCGAGGCGCTGCAGATCGGTCCGGACGCGCCGATCATCACGACGGACGCCCGGCACCGCTCGGATGCGAAGAGCGCGCTGATCACGCTGGTCGAGCACGCGCTCATGGCTCGGCTGCGGTAGCTTTCGGCCAGCCGGAAGCAGTGCTCAAGTCGGCAGCGCCATACGGCAGTTGTCGTAGACACCCCGGAGCCGGCTGTGGCCTTTGACACGGTCGGCCCCGGTGTTCATAACGTTTCGGCAGAGGAATCGGGTGGTACCGCCACTCGTCGCGGTCATCCGGTGCCACTGCGCGAACAAAGCCCCGCCTTTTGGCGGGGCTCGCTCTTTATGACCGATTTATCTGGGGCTTACATCACTCGGAATCCGCCGTTCCGACTGTTTGGAATCGCGCATGCTGACGTGCTGGAATGCCTGAACTGCCCAATAGTCAACGACGTACTGATAGTCAGAGGTCGTTGACGGGCTTGAGACACTGCGGCACGACGATAGGTGCCGACCGCCGGAAGGTTGTTGGTCGAGTGAGGCGAAGCAAGAACGGTCCCGAGCCGTCGGCCCGGGGCAACTTCACCCCGCCGCCGCGCGGAGCGGCGCCCGCCCCTGTGCCAGGCTCGGAGCCGACGGCGCCACCCGCTCCGAGCGGCGGCCGTTTCTCCCCGCGGAACTGGCGGGTGCCGACCAGGCTGAACGCGATTCTGCTCATACCCGTGGGAGTCGGCCTCATCATGGGCGGCTTCCAGGTGAAGAGCTCGATCGACACCTGGCAGGACGCGCGGGACGCGGCGAACACCGCCCGCCTGATACAGGCGGCCCTGGCCTACAGCAACGCGGTCACCGTCGAGCGCGACACCAGCGCCGCTCCGCTGCTGCTGGGCAAGGGCGAGAAGGACAAGACGGTCGTCGCGGTCCGCAAGGCCACCGACCAGGCCGCCGACGCCTTCGACGAAGCCGTGCAGACGATGCCCAAGCGGGCCGGCCTGGAGCGCCGCCTGGAGCGCTTCCGCAAGGTCGAGCCCTCGTTGCAGACGATCCGCGCCGCCGCCTACACATCCAAGATGACGGGTGTGCAGACGGAGGAGAGCTACGTCAACATCGAGCACCCGCTCCTGGAGTTCTCGAACGAGCTCGGCCTCGGCACCGGCAACATCACCAGCTACGGCCGCTCGGTCTACGCCATCGCACTGGCCAAGGGCGCGCTCTCCCTCGAGCGCTCCATCGGCATGCAGCTGCTGGTCAAGCCCGGCCCCGGCCAGGGCAGCCTCGCCACCCAGCGCACCGCCATCACCTCGTACGCCTACCTGGAGGGCATCGCCATCCAGGAGTACCAGGCCGGCGGTACCGACGACGACATCGCGAAGCTGAACGAGGCCGAAGCGAAGATCAAGACCGACGGCGCGGCCATGGTCAAGCAGGCCGCCGCGCAGGCGAAGGCCGCCAACGAGACGTATGTGCCGCCGCCGGCCAACCCGGTCGACATGGTCACGGCCATGTCGCAGCTGCAGACCACCGATGCCTCGGAGCGCGCCACTCTCGCCGGCAAGGGCATCACCGCGCAGAACTGGTGGGCGGTCACCACCCTCAAGTACGACGCGTACAACAAGCTGGAGACGAGCAAGGCCGACACCGCGGTGAGCGAGGCCTCCGTCATCTCCGACAACGCCAAGCGTGACGCCATCATCACCGGTGCCGCCGTCGTCGTCGCCCTGCTCCTCGCCTTCATCCTGGCCGGCGCGGTCGCCCGCCAGATGAGCCGCGCGATGCGCCAGCTGCGCAACGCCGCCTTCGGCATCGCCGAGCAGCGCCTGCCGATGCTGGTCGACCAGCTCTCCCGCACCGACCCCGGCCGCGTCGACACCCGCGTCCAGCCGATCCCCATCACCACCACGGACGAGATCGGCGAAGTCGCCCGGGCCTTCGACCAGGTCCACCGCGAGGCCGTACGACTCGCCGCCGAGCAGGCCCTCCTGCGCGGCAACATCAACGCGATCTTCACCAACCTCTCGCGCCGCAACCAGTCCCTGATCGAGGGCCAGCTGACCCTCATCACCGACCTGGAGAACAACGAGGCCGACCCGGACCAGCTGGAGAACCTCTTCCGCCTGGACCACCTCGCGACCCGTATGCGCCGCAACGGCGAGAACCTCCTGGTCCTCGCCGGCGAGGAGCCCGGCCGCCGCTGGGACCAGCCGGTCCCGCTGGTCGACGTGCTGCGCGCCGCCTCCTCCGAGGTGGAGCAGTACGAGCGCATCGAGCTGTCGGGCGTCCCGGAGGCCGAGATCCACGGCCGCGCGGTGACCGACCTCGTGCACCTGCTCGCCGAGCTGCTGGAGAACGCGACGACGTTCTCCTCCCCGCAGACCAAGGTCCGCGTGACCGCGACCCGTCTCCCCGACGGCCGCGTCATGATCGAGATCCACGACAAGGGCATCGGCCTCACCGCCGAGGACTTCGCCGACATCAACCACAAGCTGGCCAACCCGCCGACCGTGGACGTCGCGATCTCCCAGCGCATGGGCCTGTTCGTGGTCGGCCGACTCTCCGACCGGCACGGCATCCGCGTCCAGCTCCGCCCCTCGGGCGAGCAGGCCGGCACCACCTCGCTGGTCATGCTGCCCGACGCGATCACCCACGGTGGCGGTGGCGAACAGCAGCTCCAGCGCGACGAGTTCACCGTCTCGCAGATCATGCCGGAGCAGCCGCAGCAGCAGTACGTGGGCGAGGACTTCAACCGCGCCCCGCTCACGGCCGCCGAGCTCGGTTTCGACGACACCCGCTACCCCGAGGTACCGGACGACATCCGCGAGCTGGACCCGGTGGGCCGCTCGCTGATGCGCGAGGAGCGCCGCGCGGCCCTGGAGTCCCAGAAGCCGGGCCAGGAGGCCCTGGAGGCGGGCGAGTACGCCGAGTTCGACGACTCCCAGCAGGCGTACGGCAACGGGCAGCAGGGCTACCAGGAGCTGCCGTCGGCGTACAACGGCCAGCAGACGGCGTACGACGAGCCGCAGCAACCCGCGTACGACGAGCAGTACTTCGCGCCGAACGGCACCGCACCGCAGAACGACACCTTCGCCGACTCCTTCCCGTCGAACGGCGGTTACCCGGAGCCCGGGTACGCGGAGCCGGTCCAGGACGAGCACGCGTCGGCGCACCCCGCCGCCTCGGAGACCTTCTCGGGCTTCGAAGAGCCGTCCTACCAGGGTGACTGGCCGCAGCAGGACGGTTACCGCAACGGCTACCCGGACCAGTACGCTCCGGAGGCGGAGTCCACGCAGGCCGCTGACGTGAGTGAGCGGGATCACGTAGGCTTCGAGCGTCCGGGACCGGCCCCCTCCGCCGTCCACGCGCTGACCGACGCCGGGCTGCCGCGCCGCGGTTCGGCCGCGAACGGCACCAACGGTTCGCCGTCCGTGCGCCAGGAGGCGTCGCCCTCCGCTCCGGAGAGCAAGGTCAACGTCTTCGGCACCGCGAACGGCAACGGCAGCGCCAACGGCACCACCGGCACTGTGGACTGGCAGTCGGCGAACGACGCGCGCTGGCAGCAGGCCTCGGCGCTGAAGAAGCCGAAGGCGGGCGGGGTCACCTCCTCCGGCCTGCCGCGGCGGGTACCCAAGGCCAACCTGGTCGAGGGCACCGCCGAGAGCACCCCCCAGGGCGGCCCCCAGGTCTCCCGCGCTCCCGAGGACATCCGGGGCAGGCTGAGCAACCTGCGCCGCGGGGTCCAGCGGGGACGCAGCGCAGGCAGTGAAACGAACGGTCAGGGCTTCGGCTCTGACAGCACCTACAACCAGGAGCGTTAGTGTGAGCCCGATGAGCCAGGCGGCGCAGAACCTGAACTGGTTGATCACCAACTTCGTGGACAACACCCCGGGTGTGTCCCACACGGTGGTGGTCTCCGCCGACGGACTCCTTCTGGCGATGTCCGAAGGTTTCCCGCGTGACCGCGCCGACCAGCTGGCGGCCGTAGCGTCGGGTCTTACCTCCCTCACCGCCGGTGCCTCGCGCATCTTCGAGGGCGGCAGCGTGAACCAGACGGTTGTGGAGATGGAGCGGGGATTCCTCTTCATCATGTCCGTGTCCGACGGTTCCTCGCTCGCGGTTCTCGCCCACCCCGAGGCGGACATCGGCCTCATTGGGTACGAGATGGCACTTCTGGTGGACCGTGCGGGCACGGTTCTGACCCCTGACCTTCGAGCAGAGCTCCAGGGGAGCCTTCTCAACTAACAAACGGACGGTGCGTTTTGGCGTCCCGAGGCCATAAGGTTTCGGGACGCGGCTCCACATTGATGGGTGCCCGGCACAGTCGGAGGAGGAGAAAGTGGCAACACCCCCAGGCGGTTCGTCTTCGGGCAACTGGTCGTACGGCCCCGGCCAGGGGCAGGGCGACGGTTCCGGGAACCGGTACAACTTCCCCTCCTCGCCCTCCCCGCGCCACCCGCAGTACCCGCAGGGCCCCGGTCCGTCGCCGTACGACCAGCCGCCGGCGCCGCGCATCCAGCCCGTGCAGCCCCATCGACGCTCCCCCGAGGCGGCGCCCGCAGGGTCGTCGAGCAACCCCCTGGTGCGTCCGTACGCCATGACCGGCGGCCGGACCCGCCCCCGCTACCAGCTCGCCATCGAGGCGCTGGTGCACACGACCGCGCAGCCGCACCAGTTGCAGGGCCAGTTGCCCGAGCATCAGCGGATCTGCAACCTCTGCCGTGAGATCAAGTCGGTGGCCGAGATCTCGGCCCTCCTGACGATCCCTCTCGGTGTGGCCAGGATCCTCGTCGCCGACTTGGCGGAGGCGGGCCTGGTCGCCATTCATCAACCCGGCGGCGACGAGAACGCCGGCGGCCAGCCAGATGTGACACTGCTCGCACCCTGGACCAGGACCTGATCCTGTACCTCTTCGGTACACCGGGCCAGGACCGCTTCTGGTTCATGTGGGACGACCTGGTACGCGGCGCGATCGGCGCGATCGTCCTGGTCGACACCCGCCGTCTCGCCGACTGCTTCCCCGCGGTCGACTACTTCGAGAACTCGGGTCTCCCGTTCGTCATCGCCCTGAACGGCTTCGACGGCCAGCAGCCGTACAACCCGGACGAGGTCCGCGAGGCCCTGCAGATCGGCCCGGACGCGCCGATCATCACGACGGACGCCCGCCACCGCGCGGACGCGAAGTCGGCGCTGATCACGCTGGTGGAGCACGCGCTGATGGCGCGGCTGCGGTAGCCAACTCGCTTGTGCCAAGGGGCCCTTTCCTTCGGGAGAGGGCCCCTTCGCCGTACCGTCCCCTGCCACAATGAACGCTCTTGAATCCGGCAAGGGGGACGGGATGAGCGCGGAGGCAGCCGCATTACGTCTGGGGACGACCGTGGCGAACACGGCGGCCCAGACGTGGCTGGGGGGCAAACGGCGGGAGCAGGAGCGCCGGCTCCCGATGGACGATCTCGTACGGCTACGGGTGCCGGGGTTGCGGCAACAGCGCAGCGTCCGGCGCCAGTTCGAGGAGATGGCCGATGCCGTGGCCGCACGGATCGAGCCGTTTCTGGCCCAGGAGTTCCGCGGTCTCGACGAGAGCAGCCGGGAAGCGGCGCTCAACGGGGTGTGCGACACGTTCGCACGCGCCGACCTGTCCGACGAGGCGGTCCTGGCGGCCGACGCGCAGCCGGCCGAACTGATCCGCCGCATCACGCGATCGGTGAGCCCACCGGTAGGCCTGAGCGAACCCGAGACGCAGCTGTACGAGCTCCTCTTCAGCGAGTGCTGCGAGTACTACGTCAGCATCGTGCGGACCCTGCCGGTCTTCGAGGAGCGGACGCTGGCCGAACTGCTCGCCCGCACCAGCTCGTTGAGCGACGGCGTCGCCCGCGTCCTCGAACGGCTCCCCGACCGCTCCCTGTTCGCCCCGGACGGCACCGACCAGGACCAGGAATTCCGCCGCTGGTACATGGAGTTGGTCAGCAACAGCCTCGACGAGGTGGAGCTGTTCCGCCGCACGTCCGACCGCGCCGCCGCGCAGGTACGGCTGTCGGTGGCCTACGTCAGCCTGCGGGCCACCGGGGACGACGGGACCCGCCGCCGCGCCGCCGTCCGCGCGCTGCCGCTCAGGCCCGATCTGAGCGGCTGGGAGGAGTCCGGGACGGAGAGTTCCGGGATGCGGGTGGAATCGGCGCTCGGCGGGGCGTCCAGGGTCCTCCTGCGCGGCGAGGCGGGCTCCGGCAAGACCACACTGCTGCGCTGGCTGGCGATCACGGCGGCGAGGGGCGCCTTCACAGCTGAACTGGCCGACTGGAACGGTCTGACGCCGGTGTTCGTCAAGCTCCGTGAGTACAGCGGCCGTTCGCTGCCCAAGAAGCCCGAGGAGTTGCTGGACGGGGTCGCCGGGAACATCACCGGAATCATGCCCAGGGGGTGGGTGGAGCGCCAACTCCGGGACAACAAGGTCCTGTTGCTGGTCGACGGAGTGGACGAACTCCTCGGCTCGGAACGCCGATCGGTACGAGACTGGCTGCGCAAGCTCCTCGGGGCGTACGGCGGCATACGCGTGGTCGTGACCTCGCGCCCGACCGCGGCCGGGGCGGACTGGCTGCGCCGGGAGGACTTCACCGCGCTCCACCTGGATCGGATGACCCCACCGGACCTGGCCGCGTTCGTACGGCAGTGGCATCAGGCCGTCCGGGAACTGGGCGACGAACTCCCCTGTGCCGTTGACGAGTTGCCGCGCTACGAACAGTCCCTGCTCAACAGCCTCAAGGACCGCGCGCATCTCCAGTCGTTGGCGGGCACCCCGTTGCTCGCCGCGATGCTGTGCGCCATGCACCTGAACCGGGGCAGCCAACTCCCCCGGGACCGCATGGAGTTGTACCGCAACGCCCTCCACACGCTGGTCCACGACCGCGACGCCGACCGGAACGTACCGAGCGCGCTGAACAGCAAGCTCAGCCTCGGTGACAAGCTGGTCGTGCTGCGGGATCTGGCGTGGCGCCTCTCGGACAACAACCGCAGCGAGATCGCCCTGGACCAGGCGGCCGTCCATGTCGCGGCCAAGCTGTCGGCGATGCGGCACCTGGAGGTACAGGAGGGTCACGGGGTCCTGGAGCAGCTACGGGACCGCTCGGGCATCCTCCGCTCACCCGTCGAGGGGCGTCTCGACTTCGTCCACCGGACCTTTCAGGAGTACCTGGCTGCCGAGGAGGCCACGGAGGAAGACCGGATCGGGAACCTGGTCGGGCGAGCCCACCTGGACCTGTGGCGCGAGACGATCATCATGGCGGCGGGGCATGCCAACTCCCGCCAGCGGCAGGAGCTGTTGGACGGCATCCTGGACCGGGCGGAGGCCGAGCCCCGGCATGCACGGGCGTTGCGGCTGCTGGCGGCTTCGTGTCAGGAGACGTTGCCGACGATTCCGGACGGGTTGGCGGGGCGGCTGGATGAGGCTATGTCGGCGTTGCTTCCGGCTCGTCGACCTACAGATGCGCCGGCTCTGGCGGCTGTGGGGCCGAGCTTGCTGCGGCGGTTGCCTCGTTCGCTGGGCGAGTTGACGGAGAAAGCCGCGATACAGACGGTACGGACCGTGGCGATGATCGGCGGTGAGGAGGCGTTGGCGTTGATGGTGAAGTACGCCGAGGACCGGCGCGACTACGTCATCGGCGAAATCATCGACGCCTGGGCGTACTTCGACGCGGATGCCTACGGCGAGCAGGTACTGACCGGGCTGCCGCTGGAGGGACACCTCGTGAATCTCACGCACTCCCAGCAGTGGCGCGCAGCAACTCGGTTGAAGTCCATCACGAGGCTGTCAATCCATTGCCCTCTCACGGCACTCTCTGCCGTGGACCAGCTTCCACCCCTGAGCGATCTGTCGGTCTACAACCTCCGTGGCCCCGGAGACCTCTCAGTGCTGACGGCTCACCCACAGTTGGAATGGTTCTCGGTCTTTGGGCGAGGAAAGCTGCACGGACTCGAATCCGTGGAGAACTTGAGGAACCTCTTCTACCTGGCACTTGGCCGCAGGGGTACGGCTGGTCTCGACAGTCTGCGTCTTGGGCCGACCACATCCTGGCTGCGCCTCTACGGGCTGAGCAGGACGAGCAAACTGACCGCTTTGCGCAACTTCCCCGATGTCAAAACCCTTTTCCTTGCGGCCTCGGACGCATGTACACCGCAGGGCCTGAACAGTGTCTCCGACATGCCCGGGCTCCAAGGCCTCAGCCTCAGGGACATGCACTTGGCAGAGTGGCTCACAGCACGTGAACCCCTTCCAGCCGAGCTGCGGACGCTCACGCTGCATGGCTGCGTCGTGCCTGGAGACTCCCGTGCCTACCGCGACCTCAGTTCCCTCAACTCGCTGTCCATCAGGTCCTGCCAGTCTCCCGACGGGGACCCCATCACCGCCCTCGACCTTCCGGTCAAGAACCTCAGCGTCGACTGACCCGCGAACGCCAACGGCCCCACCCTCCCGCAGGAGAGTGAGGCCGTGAACGCGCTGAAGGCTAGTGCCAGCTGTGCGGGGCGCGGAATCCGCCCTCGCGCTCCAGCCGGCGCCAGCCGGCCTTGGGCAGCGGACGGTGGGCCGGGGCTTCCGCAGGCGCGGCCGCCGCGCGGGCCAGCAGGACCGCCGTGATCGCGGCGACTTCCTCGGGCTCGGCGTGGCCCTTCTCGACACGAATGTCAGGGGTGCTCATAGGTCTCAGTCTCCGTGGATGAGGTTTCCGCGGGGGTGGCGCGGAGAGTCCGCTGGGTTACTGCGGGGGGTTGCCGTGCTTACGCGAGGGCAGGTCGGCGTGCTTGGTGTGCAGCATCGCGAGCGACTTGATGAGTACTTCGCGGGTCTCGGCGGGGTCGATGACGTCGTCGACGAGTCCGCGCTCGGCCGCGTAGTACGGGTGCATCAACTCGGACTTGTACTCCTTGACCATGCGCGTCCGCATCGCCTCGGGGTCCTCGGCGTCGGCGATCTGGCGGCGGAAGATGACGTTGGCGGCACCTTCGGCGCCCATCACGGCGATCTCGTTGGTGGGCCAGGCGTAGGTGAGGTCGGCGCCGATGGACTGGCTGTCCATGACGATGTAGGCACCTCCGTACGCCTTGCGCAGGATGAGCGAAATCCTCGGCACGGTGGCGTTGCAGTACGCGTAGAGCAGCTTCGCTCCGTGCCGGATGATTCCGCCGTGTTCCTGGTCGACGCCGGGAAGGAATCCCGGAACGTCCAGGAACGTAACGATCGGAATGTTAAAAGCGTCACACATCTGGACAAAGCGCGCAGCTTTTTCGCTGGCCTCGATGTCCAGGACGCCGGCGAGGGTCTGCGGCTGGTTGGCGACGATGCCGACGACCTGGCCGTCGAGGCGGGCGAGCGCGCAGATGATGTTGCGGGCCCAACGCTCGTGGATCTCCAGGTAGTCGCCGTCGTCGACGATCTCCTCGATGACCTTGGCCATGTCGTACGGCCGGTTGCCGTCGGCCGGGACCAGGTCCAGCAGGATGTCCGAGCGGCGGTCGGCCTCGTCGCTCGACTCGGCGCGCGGCGGGTTCTCCCGGTTGTTCTGCGGGAGCATCGACAGGAGGTAGCGCACCTCGGCGAGGCAGGTCTCCTCGTCGTCGTAGGCGAAGTGGCAGACGCCGCTCGTCTCGGCGTGCACGTCGGCGCCGCCGAGGCCGTTCTGCGTGATCTCCTCGCCGGTGACCGCCTTGACGACGTCCGGGCCGGTGATGAACATCTGCGAGGTCTCGCGGACCATGAAGACGAAGTCGGTGAGGGCGGGCGAGTAGGCCGCGCCGCCGGCGCACGGGCCGAGCATCACCGAGATCTGCGGGATCACCCCGCTCGCCTTGGTGTTGCGCTGGAAGATGCCGCCGTAGCCGGCGAGGGCGCTGACGCCCTCCTGGATACGGGCACCGGCGCCGTCGTTGAGCGACACCAGCGGGGCACCGGCCGCGATGGCCATGTCCATGATCTTGTGGATCTTCGTGGCGTGGGCCTCGCCCAGCGCGCCGCCGAAGATCCGGAAGTCGTGCGCGTAGACGAAGACCGTGCGGCCCTCGACCGTGCCCCAGCCGGTGATGACACCGTCGGTGTACGGCTTCTTGGACTCCAGGCCGAAGCCGACGGCGCGGTGCCGGCGCAGCTGCTCGACCTCACGGAAGGACCCGGGGTCGAGGAGCAGGTCGATACGCTCCCGGCCGGTCAGCTTCCCCTTGGCGTGCTGCGCCTCGGTCGCCTTCTCGCTCGGGCCGGCCAGTGCCCGCGCACGGATCTCGTGCAGTTCGGCCACTCGCCCGCGCGCGTCCGTCGGCTCACCCGGCGCCTCATCCAAAACGGTCATGTACCGACCCTACGAAGGAGACCAAGAAATGCGCGCCGTCGACTCTGCACAGTCTCCGGCCCGTTTTCCTGGTACCCCTGAACAGAACCTCACCGGCATGCAGCCGTTCCGACTGCTCAGGGGGCGTGCCCGTTGTAGGGGTTACACAAAGGCGACAGCTGAGAGCCACCTCACATTCACATGGGCCGGATGCCATCGCCGGAGTGATTCTCGTGCCGGTCCGGAGTAATTCTCGCGTTGCCGACCCCGCCGGGAGGGCGTACTCGTAGTAGTTGTCGCAACACCCTGCGGATGATGTTGAAAATTGAATGGAATAGGTCTACGGTCCTTCTTGTTCGCATCGTTGAACGTTCAACAGATTAACCCCCCGCACTCCCCGTCCCCTTAGGAGCACGTCATGGGTATCTTCGGCCGCAAGAGCGACGACACCGACACCACCTCGGCGGACACCGCCGTCAACCCCGACCTGGCCGCGCTGACCGGCGACTACAGCATCGACCCGTCGCACACCACGCTCGGCTTCACCGCCCGCCACGCGATGGTCACCAACGTCAAGGGCAAGTTCCTCGACTTCACCGGCACGCTGCACCTGGACGGCAGTGACCCGGCCAAGTCCACCGCGTCCCTCGACGTCAAGATGGAGAGCATCGACACCGGCTCGCCGGACCGTGACGGTCACCTCAAGAGCGCGGACTTCTTCAAGACGGACGAGTTCCCCACGATGACCTTCCGCTCCACCTCGGCCGAAGCCCTCGGTGGCGACGACTACCGCATCACCGGCGACCTGGAGATCCTCGGCACCACCAAGCCGATCACCATCGACCTGGAGTTCAACGGCGCGGCGAAGGACCCGTTCGGCAACGAGCGCGTCGGCTTCGAGGGCAAGGCCGAGATCCTGCGCTCCGAGTTCGGCCTCACCTGGAACGCGGCGCTGGAGACCGGTGGCGTCCTCGTCTCCGAGAAGATCAAGCTGAACTTCGACATCTCGGCGATCAAGAGCGCCTGAGGTCGAGGATCAAGAACGCCTGAGGTCGAGCCAGACCGCCAGATCCTCGATCTCGGCCTCCACGGCATCGGCGATGCTCCTGCTGAACTCCACGTCCTGATGGACGGCGTTCACCAGGAGCACGCCGGCCTTGCGGTCCGCGAGGGCGTCGAGCTTCCCGACGAGCCGGTCACCGTAAAGAATCGGCAGGGCGAAGTAACCCCAGCGGCGCTTCTCGGCCGGCTTGTACATCTCCAACTGGTAGTCGTAGCCGAAGAGTTCGGTGGTGCGCTTCCGGTCGTGGATGAGCCGGTCGAACGGCGAGAGCAGCGCGGCGCGCCCGCTGAACGGCCGGTTGAGGTACGTCGGATCAACTCGCCACTCCCCCTTCACCCCTTCTACGACGGCCGGTTCGCCGACCTCACCGACAACCGCCGGTTCGACGGGGAGCGCGGTGCCGGTGGCGCGGGCGATACCGAGGGCGCGTAGCCGCCGTTCGTTCCGCAGGCGGCGCGCCTCTTCAAGCGGGACGGCAGGCTCGTCGGGATACACGCGTGAGGCCAGGTCCCACAGCCGCTCCCGCCCCGCCCGCCCCGCGATCGCGACTTCCCCCCTCAGCACCATCAGCTCCAGAAGCTGACTGACGTTGCGGTTGTGGGTCCAGCCGGACGACTTCCACGGCACCGCACAGGTGTCGGGCAACTCCCGTGAGGTGAGCGGCCCTTGACTACCGAGCCGCTCCAGAATGTCGCGCCTGCACGCGTCGTTGGCGGCGACCCACTCGCGGTAGTGCTTCGACTCCTTCTCCCATACGGCCATGTCGGCGCGGTACAGCGCCAGGTCCTCGCTCGGGCGGATCATCGCGCGGAGTTCGAGGAGCGTGCGGTCCGTGAGCGCGGTGGTCAGCTCGTCCGGTGCGTACGACGAGCCGAGGCGGCTCCAGGCGACCAAGTCGGCATTGGGGGCGATCGCCGCCGTGGGGTCGATCTGGAGGAGGGTCAACTGCCGTACCACGGCATGCAGTTCGGTGGGGCGCTGGGCATCGAGGAGTTGGGCCTGGACGGCGATGCGGCGGGCTTCGGTGCGGGTGAGTTCATGCATGGCGTGAGTGTGCTCCCGGGGTGTGTCCGAAGGTGCGGCGGAAGACGTCGATGAAGGCACTGGCGGACGACCAGCCGCACTGGTGGGCCACGGCGGTGACCGGGGTGTCCTCGGCCAGCAGGACCAGGGCGCGGTACAGGCGCAGTTGGGTGCGCCACTGCGGGAAGGTCATGCCGAGGTCGGCCTTGAAGAGGCGGGAGAGCGTACGGTCGCTTGCGCCGACCTCCCTGCCGAGGGCGGCCAGGGTGCGCTCGTCGGCCGGGTTCGCGCGCAGGATCTCGCAGACTGCCCGCAGCAGAGGGGCAGTTGGGGTGGGCAGGTGCAGGGGCTGCTGGGGCGAGGCCCGCAACTGGTCGAGCAACACGGCCAGTAGGCGCCCGCGTTCGGGACTGCCGTCGTCCGGAGTGCGCGTGTGGGCGAGGATCAACTCCCGCAGCAGGGGCCCGACTTCCAGTACGGTCGGCTGCTCGAGCCCCAGCGGGTTGTCGCTCGCGGGCAGTCCGACCAGGTGCAGTGCGAGTTCGCCGTGGGCCTGATGGGCGTGCGCGGTGCCGGCCGGTACCCAGATGGCGCGGGTGCCCGGCGCGATCCACGAACCGGCACTGGTCGTCACGGCCAGCACACCCCGCCCCGCGTAGACGATCTGGTGGTCGTCATGGCGGTGGGCGTCGATGGCGGCGCCGGGCGCCAGCCACTGGGTGCGGGTCGGCGCCACGGGCTCGTGGCGGATTTCTGTCATTGGTTGGCAGTTTATCGGAAGCGCGACAGTCTGCCCGGCGATGAGCATAGCGACATGTCAAGGATCGACAGCTCAAGGACCCATAGCTCAAGGACCAAAGCGATCACTCTGCTGGCGGTCGGCCACGCCTGCGTGGACGTCTACCAGGGCGCCGTCGCCTCGCTCATCCCGTTCTTCGTCGCCGAGCGCGCCTACAGCTACGCCGCGGTCTCGGGCATCGTGCTCGCCGCGTCCCTTCTCTCCTCAGTGGCCCAACCGGTGTTCGGCCTGCTCACCGACCGCTGGGCGATGCCGTGGATCCTGCCGGTGAGCACGATTCTCGGCGGCCTGGGCATCGCCCTGAGCGGCCTCACCCACTCCTACGCACTCACCTTGGTGTTCGTGGCCGTCTCCGGCGTAGGGGTCGCCGCCTACCACCCCGAGTCCGCCCGCGTGGCCCGGCTCGTCAGCGGAGGCAGCCACAGCGCGATGGGCTGGTTCTCGGTCGGCGGCAACCTCGGCTTCGCCGCCGCGCCCCTCCTGGTCGGCGGCGTCATCGCCACCGGCGGCCTGCGCCTGTCACCGCTGCTCGTCCTCCCCGCCCTCGCCGGCAGCGTGCTGTGCCTGCCGGTGCTGCGCGCGCTGGGCAGACCGGACGGCGGTGCTGCCGACGGCACGGCCGCGGTGGGCACCGACGACAAGGCGTCATTCATACGCCTCTCGCTTTCCGTGATCCTCCGGTCCATCGAGTTCATCGGCCTGAGCACCTTCATCTCCCTCTACGCCCAGCAGCGCATGGGAGGCGGCACGGCGGCCGGCACGACGGCACTGTTCGTCCTCTACGCCGGCGGCGCCCTGGGCTCCGTGCTGGGCGGCAGCCTCGCCAGCCGCTGGGACCGGGTGACGGTGGCCCGTTGGTCGTACGTGATGACGATCCCGGCGATCGCGGGCACGGTGTTCGCCCCCGGCCCGGCGTTCTACGTGTTCGTCGCGCTGGCCTCCCTCACCCTCTACGTCCCCTTCTCCCTGCACGTCACCCTCGGCCAGGACTACCTGCCCAACCGTGTCGGCACGGCCAGCGGCATCACCCTCGGCCTGACCGTCAGCATCGGCGGCCTCGTCACTCCGCTGATCGGCACGCTCGCCGACGCGACGTCCTTGCGGACGGCGTTGGCACCGTTGATCGTGTTGCCGGCGGTGAGTTGGTTGCTGTTCCGGGGGTTGCGCGAACCGGCTCCGCCGCGGCGGGTGCTTCGGGACACTAGGGACTCGGCGGTGGGTAGCGCGGTGTAAGGACGAGCGGTGGGCGGGGCCAGTGGGCGACGGGGATCACATCGACTTTCGGGGCAGTACGTTCTACGGCCCCGTCACCGGCAAGGTGGAGTCCCCGCGTGCGGCCCCCTCCCCCACCGCGCTGTCCGCGCTGCCTGCCGCGCCCGCCGTCTTCACCGGCCGTGAGGACGAGGTGGCCGAGCTGCTGGGTGCCCTAGATCCCGCTGTCGGTGAAGGGTCCGAGTCCGTCGTCATCTCAGCGGTCTCGGGGCTCGGCGGCGTCGGAAAGACCGCGCTGGCGTTGTGCGTCGCGCATGCGGCGCGGGAGCGGGGGTGGTTTGCCGGGGGTGCGTTGTTCGTCGACCTGCGGGGGTACGACGAGGTACCGGTGACGGCGGATCAGGCGGTGTTGGCGTTGTTGCGGGCACTGGGGGTGGGGGATGCGGATCTGCCGCCTACGGCTGATGAGCAGTACGCGCGGTATCGGGGTGAGTTGAGCTCGCGTGAGCCGGTGTTGATCGTTCTGGACAACGCGTCGGACCCGGCGCAGATCGCTCCCTTACTGCCCGGGGAAGGGAGCGGGCATCGGGTTCTGGTGACATCGCGGGAGGTTCAGGACTCGCTTCCGGTACGGCAGTTCAGGGTCGACGGGCTTACGCCCGATGCGTCGCGGGAGCTTGTGGATCGGTCGCTTCGGCGGTACGACCCCGGTGATCGCCGGGTCGCGGAGGAGCCGGAGGCCGTACGTCAACTCGGTGAGCTGTGTGGGCACTTGCCGCTTGCGTTGCTGATCGTTTCGGCGTTGCTACGGCGGCGTCGGCAGCGGTCCGTCGCCACGCTGGTCGATGAGTTGCAGGTCGCGGGTGATCGGGTGCGGGCGTTGCGGGCGAAGGGGGTTGACCAGTACGGGCAAGAGTTGAGTCTGCGGCCCGTGTTCGACGTGATGTACGGGCGATTGGAGCCTGAACTCGCCAGGGTTTTCCGGCTGTTGGGGCAGGCGCCGGGGGACAGTATCGGGATCTGGTCGGCAGTCAACCTGGTCGCGCTGGTCCCGGAGCGCTTGGAGCCGCTCCTTGACGAATTGACCGCCTCCTCTCTCCTCACCGCGATACCCGGTGGTGAGCGCTGGGTGATGCATGACCTCGTACGGATCTACGCCCAACTCGTGGCCGCCGAAGATCCCGGGGCACGCAGGGAGGTGGCCGAGGCCCGGATGCGGATGTTGGACTTCTACTTCCACACACTGACGTCTGCGAATGCTCTCATCGAGCGGACCCCTGAAGAGGCGCCCCACGATTCCTTCGAGGCACGCGAACGCGCCCTGAACTGGCTCGACTCCGAACGCAAGGGACTGCTTGCGGCCGCCCAATGGACCGACGGCGATGACGACGGACAGCCCGGCTCTCTGTCGCTCGCCCTGAACCTGGACAGCTACCTCGACCTTCGACGCGCCTTCGACGACTGGGCCACCGTGGCGCAGACCGCGTGCGAAACCGCCCGCCGGGTCCATGACTCCGAGGCGGAGGCCACAGCGTCCAACGCTCTCGGCAGAGCCCTGTTCAGGCTGCGGCGGTTCGAAGAGGCCTCGACCGCCGAGCGCCGAGCCCTGCGGGTGTCCGAGCAACTCGGCGACCGTGTGGGACAGGCTGCGGCGTGGAACATGCTCGGTGTCACATTGCGCGCGCTCCTGAGGTACGACGCGGCGATTGATGCCCACCTCCGCAGTGCGCGGATCTATGCCGATGTCGGTCTGCGGCGTCAGACAGCCCATGCGCACATCAATCTCGGCGGCGCCTTGGGTGACGCAGGTCGCACGGATGAGGCATACGACGCCTTCAGCGAAGCTCTGGTCATACACATGGAACTCGGGGACAAGGAAGGCGAGGCAGCGGCCCGTAGCGGCCTTGGCACCGCTCTTCTCAGGCTGGACCGCCACGAGGAAGCCATCACCGCCCTCACCCGCGCCCTGGGACTCTACGCAGAGTCCGGCGACTGGCACAGCAGAGCCACCAGTTGGAACAACCTGGGCATGGTCTGGAGGCAGCTCGGGTTGCTCAGCGAAGCTCTCGCGGCCCACACCCGAGCGCTGAACTGGTTCATATTCCTCCACGACCGTTATGGAGAGGCCTCGGCCTGGGGTTCCATGGGCGTCGCGCTTGGCTGTCTCGACCGCACGGAGGAAGCCTTGTCGGCCGCGCACCAAGCACTCGACCTGTTCCGGGCGTTCGGTGATGAATACCAAGTCGCGCTGACTGAGCGCCAGATCGCTGCGATCAAAGACGCTCAGCGATAGCCCACCGCGAACTCGCACCACACCACCTTCCCCAACTCCCGCTCCCCCACCCCCCACTTGTCCGCGAGCACGGCGACCAGCATCAGCCCACGTCCGTCCTCCGCGTGCAGTGACCTGTAGGGCGTCCGGACCAGGTGGAGTTCGCCGGAGCCGCTGTCGTGGACCTCGATGCGGAGGACTCCGTCGGGGTGCAGGGAGAGGTGGAGGGCGAAGCCGCGGCCGGGTGGTACGCCGTGGAGGATCGCGTTTGTCGTCAACTCGCTTACGCAGAGCAGTACGTCGTCGGTGCGGGTCGTGATGGACCAGGACCTGAGGGTCTCCCGGGTGAAGTCGCGGGCCAGGGCTACCGATCTGCGGTCGCGGCGGTAGAACGCCTCGCGGGTGTGGCCTTGTTGGAGTTGTTCGTTCATGGGGCCACTGTCACAGGGAGTCACTATCTTGGGTCAGTGAGTGAGGTCGTAGTTCTCATTGCTACGACCTCACTACGACGACTTCGGGTGTGCGCGGGGGAAAGGGACACGCATGCAATCGGCGAAGAGGCCCAAGAAGGTCGGTACTTGGCAGGCGGTCGGCGGGCTTGTCGCCCACTTCCGGAGGAAGGCGCGGCTCACGCAGGAGCAGTTCGCCGAGATCGCGAACCTGCACGTCGACACGATCAGGTCGATCGAGCAGGGGCGGCTTGCGTTGCAGGACGACCGGGCGATCGAGTTCGATGAACTGCTCGGTACGGGTGGGGCGTTGTTCGCGTTGGTGGAGAAGTTGCCGGTGCGGGAGCGGATGCCGGCGTTCGCACAGGGGCTCGTGGACAATGAGCAGGAGGCGCTCAGCATCCTGTCGTATCAGAGCCTGGTGATTCCGGGTCTCCTTCAGACCAGGGACTACTGCCGCGCCGTCTTCGAGTACCGCTATCCAGCGCTTGGGGACGAGACCGCCGAGCAGTGGGTGGACAACCGGATGCAACGGCAGTTGATCTGGCAGCGCGAACGGCCGCCGGTCGGGCACTTCATCATCGAGGAGAGCGTCCTGCGGAGGCAGGTCGGCAGCGCGGAGATCATGCGCGTGCAGATCCAACAACTGCTGGACTTCACCGAGCCGGTGAACATGAGCTTGCAGATCATGCTGATGGATCGGACTCCGCACGCCTGTCTCGACGGTCCCATGGTGCTGCTGGAAACGCCTGAGCACGATCGCCTGGTCTGGCTGGAGGTGCAGCGAGCCAGCTTCCTTGTCGATGATCCCGACGAGGTCAGCGACTATCACCACAAGTATGGAATGCTGCGGTCTCAGGCTCTCACTCCTGACGAGAGTGTGCGCCTCTTGAACGGACTGCTAGGAGACTGATGGACACCGCAGCACGGCAGCAGAACCGACCGGACGAGCTGGCGTGGTTCAAGTCCAGCTACAGCGGCAGCGAAGGCGGCGACTGCGTCGAAGTCGCCGCCCACCCCTCCGCCGTCCACGTCCGGGACTCCAAGACCGCCCCTGTCGGTCCCGCCCTTACCGTCTCCCCCGGCACCTGGGCGACCTTCCTCGGCGAAGTCGCGGCTACGCGTCCCGCAGCCTGAACCACGCTCCCCCGACCCCCAACAACCCCACCGCATACGCCGCCAGCACCCCAAGCCCCGGCCACGGACCGATCGCCAACCTCTCCAGGTTCGTCGTCGCCTGGATGGAGAGGCCCGCCGGCATCGGGGCCCAGCGTTGGAAACGGTGTTGCCAGGTTGGGGAGTTGACGAGGTGGGACAGGACCGGGACGACGTAGAGGATGCCCAGGCCCAGCGTGATCGCGCCTGCCGTGTCGCGGAGCAGGGTCGCCAGGGACAGGCCCAGTAGCGTCACCAGGACGAGGATGAGGATCGAGCCGGCTGCCGCTCGGAGCGTCGCGCTGTTCGTCGGGGTTGTGGGGAGGATCAGGTGGGCCAGGCCCAGGGAGGACAGGACCGCCAGGGCTCCCGCCACCGCCGTGAGCAGGGACAGTGTCGCCGCCTTTGACGCCAGTACCCGCCACCTCCCCGGCATCGCCGTGAGCGTCGTCCGGATCGTGCCCGTCGCGTACTCCGCGCCTATCGACAGTGCGCCCAGCACCAGGCAGATCGCCTGGCTCAACTGGACCCCGGTGAGGGCCAGTTTGACCGTGTCCTCGTGGCAGGCCGTCGGTGATGGGCAGATCCGGGTCGTGAGGGACGAGACCGCCGCCGCGCCGACCGCCGCCGTCAGAGCGACCGTTGCCGCCAGGAGCCACCAAGTGCTGGGCAGGGTGCGGAGTTTCGTCCACTCCGCGTGCAACTGCCTCACGCGTCCCGCCTCCTTACCGTCCAGGCCGCCAGCAGCAGGGCCGCTGCCGTGTAGGCCACCAGGACCGCCAGGCCGTGGTACGGGGTGAGGGGGTAACAGCCGCTTTCGGGAAGGCAGTTGTGCTGGACCTGCGGGTAGTACGTCACGCCCTGCTGGATCGCGAAGGCCGCCGCCGGGGTCGCCCGGAGCAGCCACTGCGCTACGGGGAGCGGGAGGGCGAAGGACAGGATCTGCGGGAGGATCACCAGGACCACCACCGTCGCGATCGTGCCGGCGCTGTTGCGTAGGACCACTCCCAGTGACAGGGCTAGGACCGCCACCAAAGACAGGAGTACCGCGCTGCCCACGACCGCCCTCAACGCCGGGTTCTCCAGGAGGGACAGGTCTGGGAACTCCGGGGGCTTGAAGCCGTTCGAGCGCAGGGTCCGTTGGGCCAGGGTGAAGCCGATTGCCGTAGCTATCAGGCCTGTTGTGAAGGTGATCGTCGCTATCACCGTCGTCTTCGCCGCCAGTACCTTCAGTCGGGACGGCGTCGCCGTGAACGTCGTACGGATCAGGCCTCGTTTGTATTCGGTCGTCACGAAGAGTGTGCCCAGGGCGACCATGAAGAGGAGGCCCATGAAGACTCCCTGGAAGCTCATCTGGACCATGTCGGGGCTGTTCTCGTCGGGGGCGATGTCCCCCTGGCCGGTGAGGGCGTAGGTGCCGGTCGGGGACACCGTCGTCGTGCCCGGACGGCTGTTCCCGGGCCGGGCGTCGGGGGCGGGGGCACCGACGTCCGTGGCCGTCCAGCCGTTGTCGGTCGACTTGCCCTGGAAGGTCAGGTGGTCGAAGGTTCCGGTGGCCTGGCCGCTGCCCGCCACCTCGCTCGTGCCGCCGAAGGAGCGGTGGACGATCTCATGGACGGGGGCCGCCACGAACAGGCCCACCTGAACCGTCCCGGGCAGCCCGTCGAGCCGCACCTCCCCGAGCCGGGTCCAATTCTGACCGTCTACCGATGCATAGCCGGTTAGTTTCTCACCCAGCCGTTTCAGGCGGAGCCACTGCGGGGCCTTCGTCAGGTCGCTGCTCGGGCCCGCCTTGTCGTGGGTGAAGTTCCACTGCATGCGGACTCCGTGGCCGGGGGTCGCCATCACCGCCGCGTACGGGGAGCCCGGCTTCAAGCTCGACTTGACGATGATCCCGGCCTTCGTCCAGGGCCCAAGTCCCTTGCCGGAGGCGTCCTTCAGGCCGGTGACCCGGGCCGTGACCGTGCCGTCGCCGGTCAGCGTGCGGTGGGTGAGGCGGAAGGCGTCGTTGACGACCTCGCCGCCCGGGCCCAGGACGATCGGCGGGCCGCCGCTGACGCTGGAACCGCTCGCACCCAACTGGCAGATGACGACGGTGACCACGGCCGCCACCGCCAGCACCAGCAGCCATGCCCGTACCGTCCAGAACTTCGTCCACTCCGCGCGCAGGAGGTGTACGAAGCCCGCACGGGCGGGGTGCAGAACCGAGCGGTACGGGGGGACCGTCCTCGTGGGTGTCGTCGTCATCGGGACGTCACCCCGTCCTCGTCCGTGGCCGTCGTCGACGTGAACTCGACCGCGTCCCTGGTGAGTTCCATGTAGGCCTCTTCCAATGTCGCCCGGTGGGCGCCCACTTCGGCGAAGGGGACTCGGGACGCGGAGAGCAGTTCCACGATCCGTTCGGCGGGGAGGCCCGTGACGGTGAGGATCTCGCGGTCGGTGACCGCCACCGTGCCGCCCTCCCGGGCGAGGAGCTCCATCGCTTCCGTACGACTGCTCGTGCGCAGGCGTACCCGGTCGCCGGAGGCCGCCGCGAGGAGGTCGGCGACCGCCGTGTCGGCGATCAGGCGGCCCCGGCCAATGACCACCAAGTGGTCGGCGGTGTCCTCGAGTTCGCTCATCAGGTGGCTGGAGACCAGGATCGCCCTGCCCTCCAGAGCCAGGTGGCGGAGGAGGGTGCGGATCCATTGGATGCCCTCGGGGTCCAGGCCGTTGACCGGTTCGTCGAGGAGGAGGACCGGGGGGTCGCCGAGCAACGCGGCGGCTATGCCGAGGCGTTGGCGCATGCCGAGGGAGTAGCCGCCCGCCCTTCTGCGGGACGCCTGCTCCATGCCGACCTGTTCGAGAACCTCGTCCACGCGGTGCATCGGCAGTCCGTGGGAGTGGGCCAGCCAGCGGAGGTGGTCGCGGCCCCGGCGGCTGGGGTGCAGGGCGGCGGCGTCCAGGAGCGCGCCGACCTCCAACAGCGGGGTGCGCAGGGCGTGATAGGGGCGGCCACCGATCAACGCCTGGCCCTCGTCCGGGGTGTCCAGGCCGAGGAGGGAGCGCATGGTGGTGGACTTGCCCGCGCCGTTGGGACCGACGAAGCCGGTCACCGTGCCGGGCTCGACCGTGAAGGAGAGGCCGTCGACCGCGAGGGTCCGGCCGAACCGCTTCCGTAGATCGCGGACTTCGATGGTTGCGTCGCTCATGGTGAGGGAGGCTAGGGGCGCGGAGTGCCGTGCGTCGTCACGCCGAAGGGGTCCCTCACGAGGGGGACGCCGACGGGGAAGGGGGTCGGCACAATGACCGGGTGGGTGAGAAGAGTGCGGGCGTGCGGGCGGTGATGTCCCGGTGGCGGGCCGCCGAAGCCGGTACACGTGCCGTGATCGTGGGGGGCGTCCTCGCCGTCCTCGCCGTCGCCGAAGTCCTCGTCCGCAGCACCGACTTGGCCGGCGGGTTCGCCGCCCTGCTGCTGCTCGCCCTCTCCTCCACCCTCCCCGTCGCCTTCGTCCTCGGCACCGGCCGCCTCGCCCGGAGCTGCGCCGCCGTGGCACTCAGCGCCTCCTGTGTCCTCTCCCTCGTGCCCTTCGGAGGGCTCACCGCCGGCGGGGTCGTGGCCCAACTGGTGTGCGTGTACGTGCTGGGACGGGCCGGAGCCACCCGGCTCGGCGGGCTGTTCGTCCTGCCCTACGTCGTGATCGCGCTCGGCAGCCACGAGGAACCGACCCGGATCGTCGCCGTCCTCGTGGCGACGCTCGCCTCCGCCGCCGCGGCCACCGGGATCGCCCACCACGTACGCAGCACGACACAGGCGCACAGCGCGACCGAACGGGCCTTCGCGGACACGCTCCTCGAACATGCCGCCCGGGGTGAACGGGCGCGCATCGCAAGGGAGTTGCACGATGTCGTCGCGCACCACATCTCGATGATCGCCGTGCAGGCGGAGACGGCCCGGCTCACCACCCCCGGGCTGCCGGCCGAGGGCGCCACCCGCCTCCTCGCCATCGGTGACACCGCGCGCACCGCCCTCACCGAGATGCGGCGGCTGCTGGGCGTGCTGCGGGAGGACGCGGACACCGGAGTCCAACGGCGGCCCCAGCCCGGCCTCCGTCAACTCATGGAACTCGTCGACGAGTCACGGGACGCGGCCGGTTCCCGTACCCGGCTCATCGTCAGCGGGCCGATCGTCTCGCTCGACCCCGGCATCGAGGTCACCGCGTACCGAATCGTCCAGGAGGCCCTCACCAACGCCCGCCGGCACGCGCCGGGCGCCGCCGTGGACGTGGAACTCCGGTACGGGGACAAGGACTTGGCGGTACGCGTGCGCGACAACGGTCCCGGGCCCGCCGCCGACATCTCCGGCCACGGCCTGCTCGGCATGCGCGAGCGCGCGGCGACCGTCGGGGGCACGTTGCACACGGGGCCCGCGCCCGGCGGCGGCTTCCTGGTCGAGGCACGGCTCCCTGTCGCATCGGAGGAGGAGGCACCGGCATGACGTCCATCCGTATCGTCGTCGCCGACGACCACGAGATCGTGCGGGTCGGTTACGCCGGACTCCTCGCCACCCAGGCCGACTTCACGGTCGTCGGCACGGCCGGCGACGGCGCCGAGGCGGTCCGCGTCTGCCGCGAGCAACTGCCCGACGTGGTGCTGATGGACGTACGGATGCCGGTCATGGACGGCATCGAGGCCACCGCGCGACTCCAGGGCCCGCACGCGCCCCGCGTCCTCGTCCTGACCACCTTCGACCTCGACGAACACGTCTACGACGCGCTCGCCGCCGGCGCCAGCGGTTTCCTCCTCAAGGACGTGACCGCCGAACGCCTCTTCGAAGCGGTACGCGTCGTCGCCGCCGGCGAGGCCCTGCTCGCGCCCGGCATCACCCGCCGCCTGATCGCCGAGTTCGCCCGCCTGCGCCCGAAGGCGCCCACCCAGGGCACGCTGGACGTCCTCACCCCACGCGAGACCGACGTCCTACGGCTGCTCGCGGAGGGCCTGTCCAACCCCGAACTCGCCGAGCGCCTCCACGTCGGCGAGGAGACCGTGAAGACCCACGTCAGCCGCATCCTGTCCAAGCTGGGGCTGCGGGATCGTACGCAGGCGGTGGTGATGGCCTACGAGACGGGGCTGGTCGTGCCGCGGACGAGTTGACGAGGGTCCCTATGCGCAGGCCAGCCGGACGGCGCGGACAATGCACTTCACCTGGGAGTCCGTGGGCACGACCGGCGCCCGGCCCTCGCCGTGGGCGTTGCGCACGGCCACGAACAGCAACGGCGTTCCGCGCCGGGGGAAGGGCGTCTGGCAGAAGACGTCGAGGCGGGCGTGCAGAGCGTGCGCCTGACCGGGCTCGAGCACGATGCCCGGTGCGGGCAGGTCGACCACGAACAGGTTGGCGTAACCGTCCTTCAACCCGGTGAAGGTGACACGGGAAGCGGTCTCGACGCGGACGGTGACGCCGAAGTCGGGGTGGAGACGGTGCGGCATCTCAACGAACGTGATCCGGGCGGTCGTTACGGCGACCGGATCGGGCGGCGGGGGCGTGGGGCGGTTCGTGACGACGTATCCGAGGAGCACGCCCAGTACGACCACACAGGCCGTGCCTGTGACCAGCAAACGGGCGCGGCGCGACAACGCCCGCCAGCGCTCCCGGAACAGCGCGCGGTCCGCGCCGGGGGCCTCGACGACGTCCCTGTCGTCCCCCTCGGGTGGGGTCACCATGGCGAGAGCCTAGACGCGCGGGCCGCCCGATGGATATCGGCCGAACAGCCCGTTTTCAGCCGTCACTTGGCCGTATGACGAACCGTGTCACCGCCGCCCGCCGGCGCGGCACCGGCAGCAGCCACCACGCCGACGCCACCGACAACACCGCACCCACCGCGATCCCTTCGAGGCGGGTGGGCAGCAGGTGCAGGGCGTCCTGGCCGAAGTAGCCGAGGAGGAGGGACAGGGCGCAGGTCATACCGGCTGCCCAGTAGGCGTAGTTGAGGGGGCGGAGCCACAAGGCCACCGTGAGGACGGTGAACATCAGCGTCACGGCGGTGTCGCCGGTGATGCCGGCCGCCGCCACGCCCGCGGCCAGCAGCGTGCCGACCGTGGCTCCGGCGAGTCGCTCAATTCCCTTGCGCAGGACGTCGGTTCGGCCGCGGTTGCCGCTTGCCGCGACGTACGCGGTGAGGACCACCCACGGCCAGTGGTCGTCGAAGACCAGCCGCCCCAGGATGAACGCGGCGGCGATACCGGCCGCCATCTGCAGGGCCATGCGGGTGCTCGGGCGGGGGTGGAGACGGGACCGGCGCGGGGGTTGTTCGGGGGCGGGTTCCGCGCGCCAGGACCGGGGGCCGAAACGGTCGCCCAGTCCCTGCACCAGCCAGACCCCGCCGCACGCCAACGCCCCGATCAGCGCCGACCAGCCCCAAGTGACCAGCCCGCTCTGCGCCTTGGGCGGGAGCGCGGGGCCGGGTACGACGAGGAGGGCCACCAGCGGGAGGGCCAGCAGGGTGCCGATCTTCGTGGCGGCGGGGCCGTAGCGGCGGATCCAGATGGCCAGTGCCATGCCGGCCGTGAAGACGGCGGCGCCGAGTGTGTAGTGGGACGCCAACAACCTGCCGAGGAAGATCGAGGCGCCGGCGGTGACGGGCAGCACGACGAGCGCGGTGAGCCTGCGGCGGGTGTCGGCGGTGCGCTGGGAGCGGGCCAGCGTCAGGGTCAGGGCGACCGCGAGGACCAGCACGTCGGTGTGGAGTCCTTCGGCGCCCTCCAGCCAGAGGGCGATGCCCCAGCAGAGCAGCACGGCGGTCATCGTCAGAGCCACTTCGTACGCGTTGCGTATCAGTTTTGCGGTCACTGGCCCCACAGTAGCTGGCGAAGGCATTCGTGAATAGTAAGCATTCGCGTACTATCTCTGTCATGGATCATCTCTCCGAAGCCGCCCGTATCCGTCGTGGTGTCGTCCGGCTGAACCGGCGGCTGCGGCAGGAGCGCGGTAACGAGGCCGGGCTCAGTCCCAACCAGCTGATCGTGCTCGGGCATCTGCACCGGCACGCGTCGGCGACACCCGGCGAGATCGCGGCGGCCGAGCGGCAGCGGCCCCAGTCCCTCACCCGGACCTTCGCCGAACTGGAGGCGGAGGGGCTGATCGCGCGCGAGCCGGACAGCGTGGACCGGCGTCAGTCCGTGCTCACGTTGACGGCCGAGGGGCGGCGGGCGCTGGACCGGGACATGGTCGAGCGGGATGTGTGGCTGGCGGGGGCGTTGGCGTCGCTGAGTGCGACGGAGCGGGGGGTATTGGAGTTGGCGGGGGTGCTGATGGAGCGGTTGGCCGATGTGCCCTGAGTGCCTGCGTACGGGCGTTCGAACTGTTTGACTGGACGTCCGGACAGGGGGAGGCACGGGTGCTCGGGGACAAGTGGCGTCAACGTCGGCGCGATCGCTCGCGTCAGGAGTACTGGCAACAGGTGACAGGCCACGCGGACTGGGGCGACGACCGTATCGGCAGGGCACTGGAGAGCCTGGATCTCAGCCTCCAGGATTCCCTCAACGCCCGGCGGCTGGCGATCGTCCCCCCGGGCGTCGAACTGAGCGCGAGCGAGCTCACCGACGCCTGGGGCAAAGTGGGACACGAATACGGCGCCACCCACAGCACTCTGGGCCTGTTCGAGCACTTCCATCGCGTGGGCCTCATGCGCATCAGGAAGAGCGACGACCGCAGGCGGTGGCTGACCGTCCCGCAGACGCTGCACGAGCGCTTGAAGTCGCGCTGGTCGGCGGAGGAAGCGGCCGACTGGCACGGACGGCTCGTGAACAACGCCTTCGCCCTGCTGAAACCCGATGCCCCGTGGTCGGCGCTGCCCGCCGGCGCCGAGTACTGGTGGCGACACCTGGTGTGGCACCTGCACCACGGCGACCCCGATCAGGCCGCCCGGCTCGTGGCCTCCCGGGACTGGCAGATCGCCAAGATCCGGCGGTTCGGAGCGGAGAGCCTGCTCGCCGACCTGGCCATGGTCGACTCCCCGGAGTCCAGGGCCACCGCCGCGGTGATCAACGAGGTCATGGGCGAGGCGGAGCCCGGCTCCCGGCTGGACCGGGAGAAGCAGGCCGAGCTGCTGCGCGCCCTGGGCCTTGAGCCGCCCACCGCCGGCGGGCGGCGCGAGGACCGGCAGCTGTCGGCGATCCGGGCCGTGCTCCGACTGGGCTCGCATCCCTGGAACTTCGCGCTGTCACCGGACGGCACCTCGCTGGTGGTGGTCGGGCTCAGGGGGCTCTTCCAGGTCTACGACGTGGAGAAGCAGGCCCTGCGGCGAGCGATCCAGGGCCCGACGTACACGATCGACCACTGCGACGTCTCCCCGGACGGCAGTTTCATCATGACCAGCTGCGTGGATGAGAAGGCACAGGCCTGGGACCCCGTCAGCGGCGAGGAGATACTCCCCTTCAAGGTCGGCACCGTGGGTGAGTCCGTGCACGGTCCGGACGGCATGTGGATCGCCTACAACAGCTCTACCGGCAGCTTCGTCGACCCGCTCACCAACGAACGCCGGGGCACGAAGCCCACGACGAAGAACATGTCGCATCTGGCGCTCTCCGCCGACGGAAAAACCCTGGCCACCCGTGGCCGCGACTCACAGGTCCTGCTCTGGGACCCGCGTTCCGGCCGGCTGCTCGCGGAGCTGCCCAAGCAGCCGAACTCGGTCCACCGGTTCGGGCTCGCCCACGACGGCTCGTGGATCGCGATCGGCGACGTGGACCGGCTCCGGGTGCTGGAACTGCCCGACAATCGCGAGCGCTTCACGCTCAAGATGATGGGCACGCGCTTCGCCACCACCGAGGACTGGCTGGCCGTCCCCGACGACGAACATGTGCAGATCCGGTCGACCCGCACCGGTGAACTCCTGGACACCCTCACGGGCCACATGGACGTCGTACTCGACTGCCGCATGTCGCCCGGCGGGAAACACCTGATGAGCGTGGACCGCGGCGGCACACTCATCGTGTGGGACGCGGCGGCCATCGTCCCCTGACGCGGTTCAGAAACCCCCGCCGAAGTCCCCGCCGCCTCCCCCGTCTCCGCCCCCTCCGAAGTCCCCTCCCCCGAAGCCGCCGCCGAAGTCGCCCGAGTCGAAGTCCGCCCCGGAGACGTCCCCGCCGTCGTAACCGCCGCTGCCGAAGTCGCCGTAACCGGTGCCGTAGTCGGAGGCGTAGGACGGGGTGGCCATCATGCTGCCCAGCAGCGTGCCGACGAGGAGGCCGGGGAGGAGGCCGCCGCCGAAGTAGCCGCCGGCCCAGGGGCCGTAGGCCGGTCCCGCGTCCCAGTACGGGCGGCGGCCGTAGTCCGTGTCGACCTCGCGGATCATCGGGTCCCGGCCGTCGGCGAGGCGGGCCTGGTCGGCCGCGCAGACGGGGACCTCTCGCGGTGCGCCGCCCTGCGGGGTCCAGGTGGCGTCGGCGACCGACGGGCCGTGGCGCGGGTCGAAGAAGCAGGGGGCCCGACGTTCGGGCAGCGGGCGGCCCTCGCGGCGGGCGGCGAGCTGGGCGAGGGAGAAGCGGCCGTCCTCCAGGGCCTGGGTGACGGACCGGACGTCCTCGGGTTTCGTGGCCGCCGCCATGTACGACTTCGCCTGCTCGTAGGCGTCGAGGGCGCGTTCGTAGTCGGCGCGCATCGCGTCGTCGGCGCCCGGTTCGGCGGGGTGGAATTCGAGGCGGTCCAGTTCCTCGCCGAACGCCGTGATGTCCTCGTCGACCACCACCCGCAGCTTGTCCAGCGCCGCGCGCTGCTCCTCCAGCCTGCGGCGGCGGGAGCGGCGTACGAGGGTGTACGCCCCCGCGCCACCCGCCACCACGACCCCGCCCGCGACGATCAGCGCGGTGGTGGAGACTCCGCCGCCGTCCGAGGACGAGCCCCAGGACGCGGGCGCCGAACCGCCCATGTTGGCGAGCGCGCGGTCGGTGAAGTCGTCGAGCTGGGTCTTCGCGTCCTCACCCTGCACGCTGGCGACCAGGTTCTTCACGGCCGTGTTCGACAGGACCCTGGAGTCGGCGCGGGCGTCGAAGCGGTCGCCGAGGCGGATCGCGTAGAGGCCGGTGATGCCGGTGGCGGTGCGCAGGTTCGTGAAGAGGTTCGCCGTGGGGTAGTCGGCGGGGAGGACCGCGACGAAGACCGGCTTGTCGGCCTTCTTGATGCGCTGCGCGAGCGCGTCGGTGTCGGCTGACGACACCCCGGACGCTGCCGGATCGACGTAGACCGGGCCCGCGCGCAGGGCCCGGCCGATCGTCGAGACGCCGGTGTCCGCGACGGCCGGGGCCGCCATGGTCAGCGCGATGAGCAGCAGGGCCACGAACAACCCCGGGAGGCTTCGGCCCCAAGCGACAGCCTTCATAATCCGACGCTAGCCGAAGCGCCCCCCAGGGGCGCGGGGAACTGCGCGACCAGCCACGACGGACCCGCAGCCGACGACAGCCCCCGCCCCCCTTCCAGCAGCGCGCTCACGCCGCCCGGTACGCCTCCTCCAGCTTCTTCACGGCCGCCGCGTACTTCCCGGTCAGCAACAGATGGTCCGCGTCGGCGAACGGCTTCGACACCGCCGCCGTGATGTTCTGGCCCACCTTCTGCTGGACGATCAGCCGCGCCTCGGTGACGAGCGCCTTGCCCGTCCCCGCCGAGCGGGCCTTCCCCGCGGCGGCCTCCAGTGCCTTCAAGGTGGACGCGCCACCCGTCGGCGTCTTCGTCACGGTCGTCAGGCCCCAGCCGTACGGGAACTGCGGATCGTACGACGTGTCGCCGACGTTGATCGGCAGCTGAGCCTCCGACTTCGGCCAGGTGACCGGGAGTTGGCCGGTGAAGGAGCGCTTGCCGTAGAGGACGTCGGCCACGCCGTCGCCCTCCGTGCCCGGCAGCCAGGAGGCGACCAGGGCGTCGATCTTGGGGAGCCGGTCGCCGATCAGCTGCGGGCGCCCGGAGACGATCAGCACCGCGCACTTCATCGCCGCGCACACCTTGTCCACCGCTGCCTGGTCGGCCGGGGTGAGGGTCAGGTCGTTGCCGTTGCCGACATCGCCGATGCCCTCGGCGTACGGGGTCTCGCCGACGACGACCACACCGACGTCGTAGCCGGTGGTCGAGGCGGAGGCGTCCTTGGAGTAGGTGACGTCACCGCCGGCGTTCTTCATGCCCTGGAGGATCGTCGTGCCGGTGGTGTTGGTGCCGGACGAGCCCTGCCAGGTGATGGTCCAGCCGCCGGTCTGGTTGCCGAGGTCGTCGGCGTTGGAACCGGCGACGTAGACCTTCTGGTTCTTCTTCAACGGCAGGACGCCACCCGCGTTCTTCAGCAGCACCTGCGACTCGGCCGCCGCCTGCCGGGCCACGGCCCGGTGCGAAGTCGAGCCGATCTGCGCTGCGTTGCTCGTGTCGGCGTACGGCTTCTCGAAGAGGCCGAGCTTGAACTTCTGGGTGAGGATGCGGGATACGGCGTCGTCGATCCGCTTCTCGGTGACGTGGCCCGCCTTCACCTCGGCGATCAGCGTCGAGCTGAAGTCCTTGTAGCTGTACGGGACCATCATCATGTCGACGCCCGCGTTGACCGCCGTGTCGACGTGCGCGGCGTAGTCGCCGGGGAGTTGGTCGATGGCGTTCCAGTCGCTGATGACGAAGCCGTCGAAGCCCATCCGGTTCTTGAGGACGCCGTTGATCATGTCGGCGCGGGCGTGCATCTTCACCGGGCCGAGGCCGTCGCCGACGATGTCGAGCGAGGAGTAGGACGGCATGACCGTGCCGATGCCCCGGTCGACGGCCGTCTGGTACGGGGCCAGGTGGATGGCTTCCAGCTGCTGGCGGGTGACGGTGGTGACGCCCTGGTCGATGGTGTAGGTGCCGGTGGTGGAGGAGCCGTAGGCCGTGCCGCCGTCGCCGACGAAGTGCTTGGCGGTGGCGAGGACCTTGTCGTCGTCCTTCAACTGCTTGCCGTTCGCGGCGCCTTGGAGACCCTGGATCATCGTCTCCATGGACTGCACGAGCGCCGGGTCCTCGCCGAAGGACTCGTAGGAGCGGCCCCAGCGTTCGTCACGGGTGACGCAGAGGCAGGGCGCGAAGTCCCACGGGACGCCGGTCGAGCGGACCTCACTGGCCGTCACCGCGCCTGTTTTCTCGGCGAGTTGGGGATCGCGGGTCGCACCGATGCCGATGTTGTGCGGCATGATCGTGGCGCCGGCCAGGTTGTTGTGGCCGTGGACGGCGTCGACGCCGTAGATCAGCGGGATCTGGAACCGGGTTGCCTGCGCCCGGAGTTGGAACGAGTCGATCATCTTGGCCCAGGCCGCGGCCGTGTTGGGCGTCGGGGTCGAGCCGCCGCCGGAGAGCAGGGAGCCGAGGTCGTAGGTGGCGACGTCGGCGCCGGTGCCCACACCGCCGCGCTCGGCCTGGGTCATCTGCCCGGCCTTCTCCGCCGGCGACATGCGCTTGACCAGGTCGGCGACGCGCTTCTTGATGGGCAACTTGCTGTCCAGGTACGGCAGTCCGTGCGCGTCGACGACGACCTGCGGGGTCTCGGTCGAGGCCTTGGCGCCGGTCACCGTGAGCTTGAGCGGGATCGTCTCGGCGTTCTCGGCCGACTTGTCCTTGAGCGTGCGGACCTTGACGGTCTGCGTGGTGCCGGACGCGGTGCCCGCCGGGAAGGTGAGGGTGCCGGCGACCGGGGTGTAGTCCTTGCCGGACGTGGCGGTGCCTCCGTCGGACGCGTAGGCGACGGTCACTGGGTCGTCGAGCGGGACGGCGCCGGTGGTGGCGACGGTGACCTTGACCGTGGCCGTACCGCCCTCCTTGACCGGGTAGACGGCCGAGTCGGTGGTGACGGAGGCGCGCAGCGACTGGTCGGCCTTGCCGTACAACTCCACGTCGTCCATGGAGAATTGGCTCTTGACGCCGACGGGGAGCGTGACCGCGTAGCCCCACATCTGGGTCAGCCCGAGGACGTGGTCGATGCCGCCGACGGGCTGGTAGTCCGTCCGGTAGACGAAGTTCGTGAACGGGATCTCGATCTGCTTCCAGCCGGTGAAGTCGTCCGTGAAGGACGTCGTCCACAGCTCGGAGGCCTCGCCGTTCGCGCCACCGTCCTTGATCTCGAAGTTGGTCGACTT
Source organism: Streptomyces xylophagus (assembly GCF_000716435.1). GTDB lineage: Bacteria > Actinomycetota > Actinomycetes > Streptomycetales > Streptomycetaceae > Streptomyces > Streptomyces xylophagus. Next base: position 128,716 of record NZ_JNWO01000019.1, on the reverse strand, counting down.
GCCGGTGTTCTGGCCGTCCCACCAGAACCGGATGCCCTGGTGCGCCGACCAGTCGTGGCCGGGCTCGGTCGCGGCGTAGTCGTGGGTGAAGCCGCCGTAGCCGCTGATGTCGTAGGTGCCGGAGAGTACGTGTTCGCCCTCGGGGGCGTCCGGTCTCGCGGTCAGGGCGAGTTGGGGCGGGTCGTCGTTGTCGCTGCCCCAGGTGAAGATGCCTTCGGCGGGCTGGCTCGCGAAGGGCACCTCGCCCTCGAAGCGGTCGACGGGAGTGGGGGCCGGGTCGGCGGCGGCGGACGCCTGGGTCACGGCGGCCGGTGTCAGCAGCGCGGCGCACAGTGCGGTGGAAACGAGCAGGGCGGTTCTTGGCATGGACCTTCCCTCGGCTCTGGGGCTCTGGTTCACTCTGGTTCGCACAGTTCACTCATGACTTAGATCACGCCGTGAGTTAACTAACGGCCCGAGGACCCGTCAAGACATCTCGTCAGGAAGGGCTAACGCATCCATGTCCAGGAGAACCCCCCGCACGGCCCGGCTGCTCGTCGCCGGACTGCTCTCCGTGGCCGGCTTCACCGCCGCCGTACCCCCCGCGCACGCCGCCGGTGAGCAGGTCACGGCCTGGCTCACCACCACCGACGACGCCGCCGGACGCCATGTCACCCGCGGCCTCCAGGCCCAGACTCCGTTCGCCTTCTCGTCCGGGACGGGCGGCAGCGGCGAGAACATCACCGTCGACGAGAACACCCGCTACCAGACCTTCACCGGCGGCGGCGCGTCCTTCACGGACACCGCGGCCTGGCTGATGAACAGCAGCGGCGCGCTGTCGACGGCGACCCGGAACGCGACCATGACCAAGCTGTTCTCGCCGACGGACGGGATCGGCCTTTCGTTCCTGCGCAATCCGATGGGCGCCTCCGACCTGGCCCGCTACGGCTACTCGTACGACGACGTGGCCTCCGGCCAGACCGACCCCAACCTCACCTCCTTCTCGATCGCGCACGACCTGGCGGACGTCGTTCCGCTGACCAAGCAGGCGCTCTCCCTCAACCCCTCTCTGACTGTCATGGCCTCGCCATGGACGGCTCCCGCGTGGATGAAGGACAGCGGGTCGCTCAACGGCGGTTGGCTGAAGTCGGAGGACTACGGCGCCTACGCCAACTACTTCGTCAAGTACCTCCAGGCGTACAAGGACCAGGGCGTTCCGGTCTCGTACGTGACCGTCCAGAACGAGCCGACGTGTTGCTCCGGCTACCCGTCGATGAGCTGGAACGCGTCCGGGCTCGCGTACTTCACGAAGAGCGAGCTGCTGCCGAAGCTCAACGCGTCCGGCCTGACGACGAAGGTCCTGGCGCACGACTGGAACTGGGACGTATACGACTCGTACGCGGCGGCGACCGTGGACGACGCGGCCGTCCGCTCCAACCCCAACTTCGGCGGCATCGCCTGGCACGGCTACAGCGACATCAGCGGCGTCACCAAGCAGACCACCGTCCACAACCAGTACCCGACGCTGGACGCCTTCGGCACCGAGCACTCCGGCGGCACCTGGGTCGCCAACCAGCAGCGCGAGGACATGAACAACATCATCGACTACACCCGCAACTGGGCGAAGTCGGTGACCAAGTGGTCCCTCGCCGTGGACCAGAACATGGGCCCGCACAATGGCGGTTGCGGCACCTGCACCGGCCTGATCACCGTCCACAACGGCGACGGCGCGAGCGGGACCGTCGACTACACCGTCGAGTACTACACGATGGGCCAGTTGACGAAGTTCGTCCGTCCCGGCGCCCAGCGGATCGCTTCCACGGCGTCCACGAACGTGCCGAATGTGGCGTGGCGCAACCCGGACGGTTCGAAGGCGCTGATCGCGTACAACGACGCGTCCACGGCGAAGACGGTGACCATCAACTGGGGTGGCCAGCACGCGACTTACTCCCTCCCCGGCAAGACGTCCGCCACGTTCACCTGGACGGGGACACAGTCCGGCGGCGGCAGCCAGACCGGCGCGTTCGTCGGTCTCGCGAGCAAGTGCCTTGACGTGGCCGGAGGTTCGACCACCAACGGCACGGCCGTCCAGCTCTACGACTGCAACGGGTCGACCGCCCAGCAGTGGACCGTGGGGACCGACGGAACGGTGCGGTCGCTCGGCAAGTGCCTTGACGTGACCTCGGCTTCGACGGCTGACGGGGCGAAGGTGCAGTTGTACGACTGCAACGGAACCGCCGCGCAACAGTGGTCGTACAACTCCACGACCGGTGATGTGGTGAATACGGCGGCCAACAAGTGCCTTGATGTGACGGGCAATTCGTCGACCAACGGGACGCGGGCGCAGATCTGGACGTGCACGGGGGCTGCCAACCAGAAGTGGCACTTGCAGTAGGCAGGGCGGGTCGTGTCCCGCCCTCGACGGGGGCGGGACATGAAACGTGTCGTGGTGGGTGTTGTGAGTGCGGTCGCGGGATCTGTGCTGCTCGGTGGGTGCAGCCCGGCAAACCTGTCGCTCGCGGCCGTCCGGCTGGACGGGGACGGCACGCCGGTCGCCACGTTGCGGCTGTGCGACGGTGACCGCGGCTCCCGGGCGGAACTGAGCAGTTGGCCCACCGGGGACGCGGGCGCCAGTGAGCCGGTCGACCAGCAGACCGGCTGGCGGCCGGATTTCGGCGCGGAGATCGAGGTCTCCACGGCGACGTTCCCGCTCTTCTCACCACCCGCCGCCTGGCACACGGAGGCGACGGGACCGCAGCGGCTGCGGCCCGGCCGCACCTATGCCCTCGACGTCACCGGCCCCCGCTCGGGCTGGGACCCGTACGACATCGTGGTCTACTTCACCACCGCCGACCTGAACCGGCTGAAACCCGGCCAGGTCTGGGCCGACGACCGTGCGATGAGCCGGGACGACTTCGACGACCTCGTGGACGACGCGTGCTGACCCGGAGGGTGGCGGCGGTCGCGGGTGTGGCGGCGGGGTGTCTGCTGCTCAGCGGGTGCGGGGCCGTCGATCTGCCGCTGGCCGGGGTACGGCTCGGGGCGGACGGGATGCCGTACGCACTGATCCGGCCGTGCGGGGACGACAGTTACCGGAAGCCGTCGCTCGGCGGGTGGGCCAAGGGGATCGACGACGGACCGGTCACCACGGGGTGGGACGTGCGGAAGGAGAAGCTGAGCGGGGACGCCGAGTTCGCGCTCTTCTCGCCTCCGGTCGCCTGGAAGGCCCGGCATCGCGGTGCGCAGCGACTCCAGCCGAAATACCACTACTCGCTCGGCTTCGGGCACTACATCACCGGCGACTCCTACAACGGCATCGTCGACTTCACGACCGAGCAGATCACCGCTCTCGAGCCCGGCCAGGTATGGGCCGACGGCAGGGCCATGAGCCTCGGCGAGTTCGAGAAGCTCGCCGAGGACTCCTGCTGAGGGCGGGTTACTCGGCGGGCTCGACGCCCGCGCGGAGGAGGCCGTACGTGTACGCGTCCTCCAGCGCCTGCCACGACGCGGCGATGACGTTCTCCGCGACGCCTACCGTCGACCACTCGCCCGCGCCGTCGGACGTGGAGATCAGGACGCGGGTCGTGGAGGACGTGCCGTGGACGCCTTCCAGGATGCGGACCTTGTAGTCGACGAGGTCGAGCTTGGCGAGCTGGGGGTAGATCTTCTCCAGGGCTACTCGCAGGGCGCGGTCCAGGGCGTTGACCGGGCCGTTGCCCTCGGCCGTGGCGACGATGCGCTCGCCCTTGGCGAAGAGCTTGACGGTGGCTTCGTTGGCGTGGCTGCCGTCGGGGCGGTCCTCGACGATCGCGCGCCAGGACTCGACCTGGAAGTAGGAGCGGGCCTTGCCCTCCGCCTCGGCTCGGAGGAGGAGTTCGAAGGACGCGTCGGCCGCCTCGTAGGTGTAGCCCTTGAGTTCGCGTGCCTTGACCCGGTCCACGACCCGGCCGACCAGCTCGCGGTCGCCGCTGATGTCGACGCCGAGTTCCTTGCCCTTGAGCTCGATCGACGCGCGGCCCGCCATGTCGGAGACCAGCATCCGCATGGTGTTGCCGACCTGCTCGGGGTCGATGTGCTGGTACAGATCCGGGTCGACCTTGATCGCGGAGGCGTGCAGGCCCGCCTTGTGCGCGAAAGCGGACACTCCTACGTACGGCTGGTGCGTGGACGGGGTGAGGTTCACGACCTCGGCGATCGCGTGCGAGATGCGGGTCATTTCGCGGAGCTTGCCGTCGGGCAGGACCTTCTTGCCGTACTTCAGCTCCAGGGCGGCGACCACCGGGAACAGGTTGGCGTTGCCGACGCGCTCGCCGTAGCCGTTCGCCGTGCACTGGACGTGGGTCGCGCCCGCGTCGACGGCGGCGAGGGTGTTGGCGACCGCGCAGCCGGTGTCGTCCTGGGTGTGGATGCCGAGCCGGGCGCCGGTGTCGGCGAGGACGGTGGCGACGACCGCCTGGACCTGCGCCGGGAGCATCCCGCCGTTGGTGTCGCAGAGGATCACGACGGACGCGCCGGCCTCCGAGGCCGTGCGGACGACCGTTTTCGCGTATTCGGGGTTGGCGCGGTAGCCGTCGAAGAAGTGCTCGCAGTCGACGAAGACGCGGCGGCCCTGGGCGACCAGGTGGGAGACGGTGTCGCGGACCATCTCCAGGTTCTCGTCGAGGGTGGTGCGCAGGGCCAGTTCGACATGGCGGTCGTGGGACTTCGCGACGAGGGTGATGACGTCGGCACCGGAGTCCAGGAGCGCCTTGACCTGCGGGTCCTCGGCGGCCTTGGCGCCGGCGCGGCGGGTGGCGCCGAACGCGACCAGTTGGGCGTGCTTGAAGTCGATCTCCTGCTGGGCGCGGGCGAAGAACTCGGTGTCCCTCGGGTTCGCCCCCGGCCAGCCGCCCTCGATGAAACCGACGCCGAAGTCGTCCAGGTGCCGTGCGATGGCCAGCTTGTCCGCGACGGTGAGGTTGATGCCCTCCCGCTGCGCGCCGTCACGCAGGGTCGTGTCGAAGACGTGGAACGAATCGTCGAGTTCGCTGGTTTCCGTCATGGTCTCTGGCTCCTGAGAATCTGGATCTCGGTCTGTACCGGAATGACCGGCTCCACCGTTCCCCAATGATCCCTCGCGCTGCGCTCCCGGCTGAAGGTGGGCCAGAAAAGCGAAAAACCCCTCGCGGGTGCGAGAGGTCTGCGCGCGGGTCGAGGACGACGATGGCCGCCCGTACCTGGTCGTACGAGGCGGTCACTGCGGACCGGCGCGCCTGCTGCCAATAATCGTGGCGAACGAGAGCACGGAGGCAGTCTGGCACAGCCCCCGTGCTCCGCTCATGGGTGTCTCAGGATGCGGTCGATCACTTCAGGTGACGTACGTAGACGTGCGTGGTGTCGTAGGTGTCGCCGGGCACCAGGTCGGTGGCCCAGCTACTGAAGGCGACCGTGCGGCCGTGCCGGTCGATCACCGGGAAGTCCACCCCGCCGGCGCTCGGGCCGCCGCCCACCGCCGGACTGGCGAGCACCGTGCGTCCGGTGCGCAGGTCGCGCACGTACGCCTGTCGCGCGCCGCCCGGGTCTCCCGAGGCGTACACGAGATACCGGCTGTCCGCGCTGAGCTGCGGATAGCCGGTGTAGGCGGTCGGCCCGGCGCCGTCGACGCGGCGCAGCTTCCCCGTCCTCAGGTCGCGGACGAAGACGTTGTGCCCGTTGTTGGTGTCGTCCGGCGTCAGCTTCGAGTCCAGCGAGTTGAACACCGCGTACCGTCCGTCGGCGCTGACCTGCGGGAACTCGGTCTGCCCGTCGGACACCACACCGTCCGGCGCCTTGTCGGCCCAGAACAGCTTCCCGCTCGGCACGTCACGGACGTAGGCGTCGCTCCAGTCGCCAGTGGTGGGATACGGCACGAAGAACTGGTAACCGACCCGGCGACCGTCCGCGCTGATCGACGGGTTGGTGGCGGCGGACTTCCGGGCGCCCTCACCCGGCACCTGGCTGATGCGCACCCGCTCGCCGGTGACCCGGTCGACGCGGTACACCCGGCTCCACCGGTCGCCCTGCGGTCCCTCGTCGCTCGTGTGCTGGGCGACGAAGGCGACATAGCGGCCGTCGGCGCTGATCGCGGGCGAGCCGATGGCGTCGTAGCCCGTGTCGACGGCGTTGTTCAGCCGCTGAAGGGCTCCGGTCCTCAGGTCCTTGACCCAGATCGCGTTGTCGTCGCCCTCGTAGGTCTTGGTCGAACTGAACGCCAGATAACGGCCGTTGGCGCTCAGACTGACGTCCAGGACATGGCCGTCCCACGCGCCGCCGTCCCCGGTGACACTCACCAGGCGGGTGGTGCCGGTCCTCAGGTCGCGCACGAAGGCGTCCTCGGTGCCGTTGGTGTCGCCCGCGACAAGGTTGTCGGCGCCGGAGACGAAGGCCAGGTAGCGGCCGTCCACGCTCAGGCTCTGCCCGTTGGAGCCGCTGTTGCCGTCCGCGCCGTCCGGGGCCACGCTCGCCTTCTCGGTGCGCGGGGCCCTGGGTGCGGCACTCGCCGTGGTCGCCGTCAGTGTCGCCGTGGCCGCGGCCAGGGCGAGCGCGAGCGCGAGGGCTCGCTTGTTGCCGTGCATGGTTGTTCCCCCGTAGTGGTCGCTGCTTGTCACTGCACTGTCCGCAGGAAGACGTCCGACACCCCGTTGGTGTCCCCCGCCACCAGATCGGGTGACGCCGACTCGAACGCGACGACCGTGCCGTCGGCGTTGACGGACGGGTGCCCGGCCGGGAGGTCGTTGCGGTGGCCCCGGACGTCGACGCTGATCAACTGGCTTGTGCCGGTGGTCAGTTCACGCAGGTATACGGCCCCGGCGCGGACGTACGCGACACGCGCGCCGTTCCCGGAGAGCGAGGGCTGTGTGCCGTTGACCCGCATCGTGGTCCCGGCGTCGAGGTCGCGGACGTACACGTACCGGCCCTGCTGGAAGGCGATCTTGCGGCCGTCGTCGGCGAGGGAGGGCTGCGACGCGTGGTCGCCGGCCTTCTCCAGGGCGCCGGTGTCCAGGTCACGGACGTAGACGGCGTCACCCTGCTCGAAGGCGACGTACCGGCCGTTGTAGTTGACGGCCGGGTTGCCCGCGGCCTCGCCGGTGGGCGCGCTGACCACGTCGACGGTGCCGCCGTTGAACTTGAAGCGGTAGACGCGGGGTTGCGGGTGCGGGTCGGTGTCGGTGGCCGGGAGTGTGGCCGCGTAGGTGATCCACTGGCAGGTGGGGTCCACCGCGGGCTGTCCCATCCAGGTGAAGCGGATGCCCTGGTAGGAGGAGATGCCGGTCAGTTTGCCGACCGAGCGGTTGCGGACGAAGACCTCGGGGGCGCCGTCCGTCGCGTGCGGTGCCACGTATCCGACCATGCGCCCGTTGGCGCAGGGTGTGCCCTCGGACGAGGGTTGCTGTGTGCTGGAGTTGACCTCGGAGATCCCGCCGGACGCGTTGACGAAGACGTTGCCGTCCGAGGTGAAGGAGACGGTTCGGCCGTCCGCCATCACCGGGTCGTGGGACGCGGCGGCAAGCTGCTGTCCGTCCCGCGTCGTGCTGATCCGTTCGGTGACGGACGGCATCGGGGCCGGGTTCTTCGCGAGTTCGCCGGAGAAGACGAACACGTCCGTCTCCCCGTTGGTGTCGCCCGCCACCAGGTGGGACGCGTCCGAAGAGAACGCCACCGCACGCCCCTTGGCGGCCAGCCCCTGCTCTCCCGGCACGGCGTACGGCGAGAGGTCGGCACCGCGCAGGCCCGTCCGCAGGTCACGCACCCGCACACCGTCCTCGCCCGCGACGACGGCGTACCGGCCGTCCGCCGTGGCCGCCCGGGGCTGTCCGTCGGCCACGCGCCGCGACTCGCCGGTGCGCAGGTCGTGGACGTACAGGCCGCTCTCGGCGTCGAAGAGGACGCGGTTGCCGTCGGCGGTGATGCGGAGCAGGAAGGCCGCGCCGAAGCCCTGGTCGACCTGGGTCCGCTCGCCCGTCCGCCGGTCCCTGACGAAGATGTCGGCCGGGTCCGTCTCGGAGTCGGTGTGGATGCCGTACGCGACCCGCTCGCCGTCGCCGCTCACCGAGGCCCCGTTCTTGTCGCCCTCCTCGGCCGGTGAGACCAGTGTGTCGGTGCCGGTGGCCGTGTCACGGACGTACAGGAGCCGGAAGTTCGACGAACCGTTGCGGTTGCCGATGGTGTACGCGATGTGCGTGCCGTCCGGACTGATCGACTGGGCGCGGCCCAACTCGTTGGATCCGGGCGGGTTCTCGGGCCACAGCCGCTCCGTGCGGCCGGTGGCGCGGTCGTACAGGTACGGCGCCATGAACCGGGTGCCCGCGGAGAACGCGACGCGGCTCCCGTCGGCGCTCAGCATCGGCGAGCCGTACAGATAGCCGCTGCCGAGGTCGATCCTGGTGACCTCGCCGGTGCCCAGGTCCTTCTCCAGCAGGCACGGGGTGAACTCCGCGCAGCCGAAACTCGGTGCGGTGGACACGAACGCGACATGGCGGCCGTCGGCGCTGATCGCCGGGTCGCCCGAGGGTCCGTCGGCCTGGCTGCCGTCGGCGGCCGTGCTCACCCTCTCCGTGCTGGACACGTGCGGTGCGGCGGACGCGGCCGTCGGCGAGAGGAACGCGAGCAGCAGCGTCACCCCTAAGCCAACACCGAACACACCTGTGGATCTGGACATGCTTCCCCCTGAGATCCCCGTGGACGCTTCTCCCCCGGCCCTGCGCCGAGGGCTTCCTCCGAGGCAAACGCACCGCCGACCACAGGGTCAATCGGCCTTATTACGTACAACCGGGGCGGAAGGTCACGCGTCCGCGAGGAGCCCCTCGTCGAGGAACTCCCGTACGTGGCCGAGAACTTGCGCCCGGTCCGTGCCGCGCAGCCCGATCGCCACGTGGATGGAGAAGCCGTCGAGGAGGGCGCGGAGCCGGGCGGCGAAACGGTCCGGGTCGACGGCCCGGAACTCACCCCGAGACACGCCCTCCGCGATCAGCGCGACGAGGTCGCGGTGCCAGACGCCCTCGATGGCGGCCTGCCGGTCGCGGGCGTCCTCGTCGGCGTTCTGCGAGCGGTTCCAGACCTCGAGCCACAGCGTCCAGTGCGGATCGCGGTGGCCGTGCGGGACGTACAGGTCGACGTACGCGTCGACGCGCTCGCGGGCAGTGGCCGTACTGCGGGTGAGCAGGCGCCCGCGTTCGGCGCCGAGTCTGCCCTCGCTCCACTCCAGGGTCTGGAGGAGGAGTTCGTCCTTGGAGTGGAAGTAGTAGAGGAGATGGCCGCTGCTCATGCCGACCTCGCGGCCGAGCGCCGCCATGGTGAGCTTCTCCAGACCGCGTTCGGCGATCATGCCCATGGCGGCGGCGAGGACGTCCTCGCGCGGCGGCGCGTTCTTCCGCGCACCGGCCATCGTCCGACTCCCTAGATCTTCGGCTGCTGTTGGGTGATGCAGTGGATGCCCCCACCGCCCGCGAAGATCGTACGGGCGTCGACCAGGGTCACCGTCCGGTCGGGGAAGAGGCGACGGAAGATCCCGGCGGCGATCTCGTCCTGCGGGTCATCGAAGGCGCAGAGCACGACGCCGCCGTTGCAGAGGTAGTGGTTGATGTAGGAGTAGTCGACCCAGTGGCCGTCGGCCTCCAGCACGGTGGGGGCCGGAACCTCCACGACCTCCAGGCGGCGACCCTTCGCGTCGGTCTCGGCGCGGAGGAGGGCGAGGTACTCCTGGGAGCGGGCGTGGTCCGGGTGGGCCGGGTCGCGCTGGCTGTGGACCAGTACGGTGCCGGGCCGGGCGAAGGCCGCGACGATGTCGACGTGGCCCTGGGTGCCGTAGACGCCGTAGTCGCCGGTGAGGCCGTGCGGGAGCCAGATGGCCTTGGTGGTGCCGAGCCTGGCGTGGATCTCCGCCTCGACCTGCTCGCGCGTCCAGCCGGGGTTGCGGCCGGCGCCGAGCTGGACCGTCTCGGTGAGCAGCACCGTGCCCTCGCCGTCGACGTGGATCGCGCCGCCCTCGTTGACGAGTTTCGAGGTGTACGTCTTCGCGCCCGCGAGGTCCGCGACGTGCGAGCCGATCTTCGCGTCGTGCTCCCAGCGGGCCCACTCCTGGCCGCCCCAGCCGTTGAACGTCCAGTCCACGGCGGCCAGTTCACGACCATCGGTGACGAACGTGGGGCCGATGTCGCGCATCCACGCGTCGTCCAGCTCGCGCTCGACCAGGTCGACGTCCGGGCCGAGCAGCTCGCGCGCCGACTCGCCCTGACCCGGCCCGTGCACCATCGTCACCGGTTCAAAGCGGCGCACGGCGCGGGCGACGGACGCCCAGGCGGTACGGGCCTCCGCCAGTTCCTCGGCGTTGGTGAAGGTCGGGTTGGGTCCTGGCCAGGCCATCCAGGTGCGCTCGTGCGGGGCCCACTCGGGCGGCATACGGAAGCTCATCAGAAGTCCAAGTCCTAGCGTTCTAGAGGAAGTAGAGGCGGTTGAGGGAGACGGACTCGGCCGGTTCGGAGCGGATCGGCTCCCCGTCGAGGGTGACCAGGCCGGTGCGCTGGTCGACGTCGACCGCCCCGGTACGGGAGTTGAGGCGCAGGTCGGCCGGTCCGATGCCCCGGGTGCCGCGAACTGCCACGCGCCGACGCCGAGTTGGCATCGCGTCGCCGCCCTGGTCGAGGGCGGCCTGCGCGACGAAGGCCACGGAGATGTCGGCGGGTGTGGTGCCGTGCGCGCCGAACTGCGGTCCCAGGATGAGGGGTTCGCAGGTGTCGGTCGCCGCGTTCGGGTCGCCGACCACGCCGTACGCCGGGAACCCGGACTTCAGGACGAGCTGCGGTTTCGCGCCGAAGTACTCGGGCCGCCACAGCACGATGTCGGCCAGCTTGCCGACCTCGATGGAGCCGACCTCGTGCGAAAGCCCGTGTGCGATCGCGGGGTTGATGGTCAGCTTGGCGATGTAGCGCAGGACGCGGTCGTTGTCGTGGTCCGCCTCCGGGAAACCGCCGAGCGCGCCGAACTCGGCCTTCATCTTCCCGGCCATCGCGAACGTACGGCGGACCGTCTCCCCCGCCCGGCCCATGCCCTGGGCGTCGGACGAGGTGATGCCGATCGCGCCGAGGTCGTGCAGGACGTCCTCGGCGCCCATCGTCCCGGCGCGGATGCGGTCGCGGGCCATGGCGGCGTCGCCGGGCAGGTCGGTCTTCAGGTCGTGGACGGAGACGATCATGCCGTAGTGCTCGGCGACCGCGTCCCGGCCGAAGGGGAGGGTGGGGTTGGTGGAGGAGCCGATGACGTTCGCGACTCCCGCCATTTTCAGGACATTCGGCACGTGTCCGCCGCCGCAGCCCTCGATGTGGAAGGCGTGGATCGTCCGGCCCTCCAGCACGCGCAGGGTGTCCTCCACCGACAGGCACTCGTTCAACCCGTCGCTGTGCAGGGCGACTTGGACGTCGTGTTCCTCCGCTACCCGCAACGCGGTGTCCAGCGCGCGGGTGTGGGCGCCCATGTCCTCGTGCACCTTGAAGCCGCTGGCCCCGCCTTCGGCCAGCGCCTCGATCAGTGGCGCGTCCGAGGACGACGAACCCCGGCCCAGGAAGCCGATGTTGACCGGCCAGGCGTCGAAGGCGTTGAACGCGTGGCGCAGTGCCCAGGGCGAGTTGACGCCGACGCCCCACACCGGGCCGAACTCCTGGCCGATGATCGTGGTGACGCCGGACGCCAGCGAGGCCTCCATGATGCGCGGCGAGAGCAGATGGACGTGGGTATCGACGGCCCCGGCGGTGGCGATGAGCCCCTCGCCGGACACGATCGAGGTGCCCGTCCCGACGACGACGTCGACCCCGTCGAGGGTGTCGGGGTTTCCGGCCCGCCCGATCGAGCAGATCCGCCCCTCACGGATGCCGATGGACACCTTGCGGATGCCCTGCACGGCGTCGATCACGACCACGTTGCTGACGACCACGTCACAGGTGTCGCGCACGGCGGCGGCCTTGAGGTGCAGTCCGTCACGGGCCGTCTTGCCGAAGCCGGCCAGGAACTCGTCGCCGTAGCGCTGGGAGTCGGACTCGACGCGGATGGTCAGGCCCGAGTCGCCGAGGCGGACCCGGTCGCCGGCGCGGGGGCCGTGGGTGGCGGCGTACTCGTACGGGTTCACAGCTCAACTCCCAGGTAGCCGCAGGCAGTTGCCCGACGCAGGGCCTCTTCCTTCGCGCCCGGCGCGTCCAGCGGTCCGTCGATGAGCCCCGCGAAACCGATCGCGATCCGCTCGCCGCCGATCGGCAGCAGACCGACCTCGGCACTCTCGCCCGGCCCGAAGCGGACGGACGATCCGGCGGGTACGGCGAGCCGCATGCCGTAGGCCTCGGCGCGCGGGAAGTCAAGGCGGGGGTTGGCCTCGAAGAAGTGGAAGTGGGAGGTCACGGAGACGGGGACGGTCGCGGTGTTGGTGACCGTGACGCGGACGACGGCCTGGGGTTCGGCGTGCGCTGGGCCGGGGAGGAGCGCGCCCGGGGCGTCGCCGCCGAGTCCGGCGCCGATGGGGTCGGAGACGACCGCGAGCCGGGAACCGTCGTCGAAGACGGCCTCGACGTGCACCTCGGTGACGACGTCGGCGACACCCGGCAGGACGTCGTCGGGGCCGAGCACGGAGCGGGCGCGCTCGATGGCATCAGCCAGTCGTCGCCCGTCCCGGGCCGCCTCGCACACCGTGTCCGCGATGAGCGCGGTGGCCTCCGGCACGTTGAGTCTGAGGCCGCGCGCCTTGCGGGCGCGGGCCAGTTCGGCGGCCGAGAACAGCAGCAGCCGGTCACGTTCCGTGGGGGTCAGTCTCATCCCGTATCCCTCCTTTAGAACACCACTCTAAACAGTAAAACCCATTTCCGGAACGCTTGACGCGCTCGCCATCCCCGGTTCACATTGAACGTCACTCTAAGAATGAGGGGACCCACCATGCCGATAGAACAGCGCGGAGTCGACACCATCCCTGACGAGGAACGCACCAGCGGTCCGCGTGACCTGGTGTCGATCCTGCTCGGTTCCAACCTCTGTCTCGGCGTGATCATCTTCGGCTGGCTGCCGCCGTCGTTCGGGCTCGGCTGGTGGGCGTCGGTCTCGTCGATCGTCGTGGGCACGGTGGTCGGCACGGTGTTCACGGCCCCGCTGGCGCTGGTGTCCCTGCGCACCGCCACCAACCTGTCGACCTCGTCCGGTGCCCAGTTCGGTGTGCGGGGCCGGCTGGTCGGCTCGGTCGTGGGGCTGCTCCTCGCCCTCGGCTACACCGCGCTGACCGTGTGGATCGGCGGCGATGTGATGGTGGGCGTACTGCACCGGCTGTTCGGGCTGCCGACGGGCGGGGCGTCGTACGCCGTCGTGTACGCGCTGCTCGCGGGCGCGACGGTGGCGGGCGCGGTGTACGGCTACCGGGTACTGCTGGCCATGTCCCGCGTCCTGTCCGTCGGCATGACGGCGCTGCTGATTTTGGGCGTGGTCGCCTACGCCCCGCACTTCACGACCGGCGCGCTGCCGGGGGCGGGCGGCTATCTGCTGGGCGGGTTCTGGCCGACGTGGTGTCTGGCGACGGTGGCGGCGGGACTGTCCGGGCCGATCGCGTTCATCACCCTCCTCGGCGACTACACGCGCTACATCTCCCCGGCCCGGCACACCTCCCGCACGGTCCTGCACGCGACCTGGCTCGGGCTGATCGCCGGTCTCCTCGTGCCCCAACTCTTCGGCACGTTCACGGCGTTCGGGGCACGGGCGGCCCTCGACTACGCGGGCCCGCTGGTGTCGGCGTCCCCGACCTGGTACCTGGTCCCGCTCCTCCTCGCCGCCTCCGCGGGCTCGGTGGGCAACGCCGGGCTGATGCTCTACTCCATGGGCCTCGACCTGGACGCGATCCTGCCGCGCGCCTCCCGGGCGCGGGCCACCTGCACGGTCGCGATCGTCGCCACGGTGTGCGTGTTCGTCGGCCACTACGCCTGGAACGCGCAGTCGGCGATGACGTCCTTCGTGCTGCTGCTGACGGCGATCGGCACGCCGTGGGCTGTCATCACGCTCATCGGGTTCGTGCGGTGCGGGGGGATGTACGACGCGGATGCCCTCCAGGTGTTCAACCGGCGCTCGCGGGGCGGGATTTACTGGTACCGCGCGGGCTGGCACGTCCAGGCGGTGATCTCCTGGGCGGTGGGTGCGGGGGTCGGGCTGCTGGCCGTGTCCCTTCCGACCTACGAGGGCCCGCTGCTGTCGTGGACGGGCGGGGTGGACTGCAGCTTCTTGTTGTCGGGGGTGGTGGGCGGTGTCGTGTACCTCGCGCTCACGGCCGGGCAGGCTTCAGTGCGCCGCCAGCCCCGGGAGGAACTCACTCGCTCCGAAAGCCGGCTTTAGGTCCGTGAACCAGGTCGCGGTCTCGTCGTAGGCCGCGAAGAACGGGCGGTCCACGAGGGCCGGATCGCGGGCCTGGATCAGGTGCAGCACGAAGACCTTCTCGCCGGCCACCTCCGCGATGCCGTCCACGCAGACCTTGCCCGGCATCGCCGACATCACCGGGCCGCGCACCGTACGGGCGAGGCCGGAGACGCGGGCGTAGGCGTCGCGGAAGATCTGGTGGCCGCGGGCCAGCGGGACGCCGAAGTAGCCCTGGGGGCCGGTGTCGCGCTCGACGAACTGGTAGTACGGCACCGCGCCGAGCGTGGTCGTCTCGTCCCACAGTTCGGCCCAGGCCTCGGCGCTGTCGTTGATGCCGGCCACCAGCGGACCCTGGCAGCGAATCACCGCGCCCGTACCCCGTACTCTGCGCATCGCCTCCCGTACGACCGGCGGGCGCAGCTCCTGCGGGTGGGTGAAGTGGGCCATCAACGCGAGGTGACGGCCGCTTTCCACCACCTTCTCGAAGAGGCGCAGCAGGTCGTCGGCGTCCCGGTCGGTCGTGAAGCGGTACGGCCAGAAGGCGAGGGACTTGGTGCCGATGCGGATCGAGCGGATCGTGTCGATCTCCAGGAGGGGGTCGACGTAGCGGCGAAGGACCTCGGTGCTCATGACGAGGGGGTCGCCGCCGGTGATCAGCGTGCTGGTGACCTCGGGGTGGGCGCGGAGGTAGGCGGACGTGGTCGCGATGTCGTCGGTGGCGATGCGGAGTTCGGACTCGCCGACGAACTGGGGCCAGCGGAAGCAGTAGGTGCAGTAGGCGTGGCAGGTCTGGCCCTGGCGCGGGAAGATCAGCACGGTCTCGGGGTACTTGTGCTGGAGGCCCGCGAGGCGCTCCCCCTCGTGCACGGGCACGTTGGCGTCGAGCTGGCCCGAGGGGTGCGGGTTGAGTTTCATCCGGATCTCGTGGGCCGCGCGCAGGACTTCGGCCTTGGGCGCCTCCTGGGAGAGGAGGTCGGCCATCTGCTTGAGATCGGGTTCGGGCAACATCCCGGCCTGCGGGAACGTCAGCCGGAAGATCGGGTCGTCGGGCACCGCCGACCAGTCGATCAACTCGTCCACGACGTATGTGTTCGTACGGAACGGCAGCACCGAGGAGACGGCCCGCAGGGCGAGCCGTTCGGTGGCCGAGAGGGACACGCGCTTCAGCAGGCCGTCCAGGTCACGGGGTGTGAAGGCGCGAAATCGGGTGCTCGTGTGTGGTGGAGCGAGGTGGAGCGCTGAACTCATTGGTGCAGTGCCTCTATTCCGTGACCAGGACTGGCGGCCGCAATTCGACGAATGCGGTCGCCGACGCATCGTACTTCTCCGCGAAGTTCTGCCTGAGCAGCTCGTGCAGGTCGCTCTCGTCGTCGACGACGATCAGTTCGTGGGCACCCGGAACGGTCAAGTTCTCGCTGTACGCGGAGAGTTGGTCGAGGCGGTGGCGTGCCATGTACGAGACGACGTCATGCCCGGCGATGTACAGGCAGTCGTCGACGTAGACGAAGCGACAGGTGAACTCCCGGCGGCCGTCGGTCGCGTCGACCAGGGTCACCGGGAGATGGGTGAACCGTTCCATCGGTTTGCTCTGCTGCCACAGTTCGTCGAAGCGCTGCTCCACGAAGGCGCCGAGCGGAGAGCGGACGGCGACCTCCAGTTGGACGCCCTCGCCGGAGAGGCGGCCGACGGTGAGGAAGGAGACCAGGGAGCGTTCGTCCCAGCGGTAGAGGGTCACACCGGGGGAGGTCGAGCAGAGCCGCACTTCGAGGAACTGGCGTGAGGTGTCGTCGAGTCGACGGGCGAAGTGGCTGAGGGTGCGCAGGTTGCGCAGGATGTCGCGGCGGATGTCGGCGCTCTGCTCGCCCAGTTCACGGCCGCGCAGGATCACGGCGAGGGAGTCGGGGTCCAGGAGCAGGATCTGCACCCGGGCGCCGTGCGCGGTGGCCGACCGGATGCCGCGGAAGAGGCGTTCGGAGTACTGGGGGCCGAAGAGGTTGGAGAAGGTGTCGAGCACCTTCACGTTCGAGGTCGAGCCGTAGACCTGGGCGCTGAACCACTCGTAGTCGAGCCGGGTGTGTTCGCGGACCCGGCCCTCCTGGGCGCGGGAGATCAGCGGGCCGATCACGAAGACGGTGATGACGACGCCGACGATGTCGGTGCCCAGGTTGAGGGCGAGGTTCTCGCCGTAGTTGTCCATGCGCTTGGCGAACCACAGCAGCAGGCCTGCGCAGGCGGCGAGCAGGAGGAGCACGGTGAGGCTCTGCGGGCGGCGCGGGGTGCGTAACGTGCGCAGCAGCCAGCGCAGTCGCGGTATCGGCCCACCACTCACCCGCGTCACCTCCCCCGTGACCCCGTGACCCTGATGCCTTGATTCCATGGTCTGCGGAATCAGTGGATACCCGCACGGGGGAGGCGATACGCGTCGAACGGATCACCGGCCGTCGGCCGGGAGTCCGGCTCAGCCCAGCGGATGCATCCAGCCGTGCTTGTCCACGGTGTCGCCCCGCTGGATGTCCAGAAGGGCCGCACGCAGCCTCAACGTCACCTCGCCGGGCTCGCCGCCCGACTGCGTCCACTCCGCGCCGGTGCGCTTGACCGTGCCGACCGGGGTGATGACGGCCGCGGTGCCGCAGGCGAAGACCTCCGTGAGCGTGCCGTTCTCCGCGTCGCGCTGCCACTGCTCGATGGAGATCCGGCCCTCCTCGGGCTCGTAGCCGAGGTCGCGGGCGAGGGTGAGGAGGGAGTCGCGGGTCACGCCCTCCAGGATCGAGCCCGTCAGGGTCGGGGTGACGATCCGGTCGCCGTAGACGAAGTACAGGTTCATGCCGCCGAGTTCCTCGACCCACTTGCGCTCGACCGCGTCGAGGTAGCAGACCTGGGCGCAGCCCTGTTCGGCGGCCTCGGCCTGGGCGAGGAGGGACGCGGCGTAGTTGCCGCCGGTCTTGGCGTCGCCCATGCCGCCGGGGACGGCGCGGACGTGGTCCTCGGAGACCCAGATGGAGACGGGCTTCACACCGCCGGGGAAGTAGGCGCCGGCCGGGGAGGCGATGACCAGGAAGAGGTACTCGTTGGCGGGCTTCACGCCCAGGCCGACCTCGGTCGCGATCATGAACGGGCGCAGGTAGAGGGACTCCTCGCCACCGTGCGCCGGGACCCAGTCGCGGTCCTGCTGGACCAGCACGTCACAGGCCTCGATGAACGTCTCGACCGGCAGCTCGGGCATGCCGAGGCGGCGGGCGGAGGTCTGGAAGCGGCGGGCGTTCTTCTCGGGGCGGAAGGTGGCGATGGAGCCATCGGCCTGCCGGTAGGCCTTGAGGCCCTCGAAGATCTCCTGCGCGTAGTGCAGGGTCATGTTCGCCGGGTCGAGGGAGAGGGGGCCGTACGGCACGAGCTGGCCGTCGTGCCAGCCGCGGCCCTCCGTCCACTTGATCGTCACCATGTGGTCGGTGAAGTGGCGGCCGAACCCGGGGTTCGCCAGAATCGCGTCGCGCTCGGCGGCGGAAAGTGGCGAGGCCGAGGGCTTGAGCTCGATCGTGGGCGTCGTCATGAGTGGTTGTCCTTCACCGGTTGTGTGTGACGGGCCGCGCTCACGCCCTCGACTGCCAGTGGCCAGTGTTAGGACGTCCGAGCATTGCCTCATTCCGCGGCTCCGCGTTCGATTATCGCGCGGGGAGGACCGTGGACGAAAACGGCGTGAATGCGACCCAGGGATGATGGTGACACCCGGCGGGGACATAAGAAAAGCCGCCGGGTGCATATGCGACCCGGCGGCTTCGGAAGACTACGAGAGTTCTTCGAGTGGGCGCGGGGTCAGCCGGCTACTCGTACGGCGAGCGCGTCGCCGATCTCGGTGGTGCTGCGCGCGGGCTTGCCGGTGCGGTCCGCGAGGTCGGCGGAGACGGCGTCCTCGATGCGGACGGCCTCGGACTCGTAGCCGAGGTGGCGCAGCAGGAGGGCGACGGACAGGACCGTGGCGGTGGGGTCGGCCTTGCCCTGGCCCGCGATGTCGGGCGCGGAGCCGTGCACGGGCTCGAACATCGAGGGGAACTCGCCGGACGGGTTGATGTTCCCGCTCGCGGCGACGCCGATGCCGCCGGAGACGGCCGCGGCGAGGTCGGTGATGATGTCGCCGAAGAGGTTGTCGGTGACGATCACGTCGAAGCGGGCCGGGTCGGTGACGAGGTAGATCGTCGCCGCGTCGACGTGGATGTAGTCGGTGGTGACCTCGGGGAACTCGGCCGCGACCTTGTTGAAGACGTTCGTCCACAGGTGGCCCGCGAAGGTCAGCACGTTGTTCTTGTGGACCAGCGTGAGCTTCTTGCGCGGACGGGCCTGGGCACGGGCGAAGGCGTCACGGACGACGCGCTCGACACCGAAGGCCGTGTTGACGGAGACCTCGGTGGCGACCTCGTGCTCGGTGCCCTTGCGGATGGTGCCGCCGTTGCCGGTGTACGGGCCCTCGGTGCCCTCACGGACCACGACGAAGTCGATCTCCGGCTCACCGGCGAGCGGGGTCGCCACGCCCGGGAGCAGCTTGCTCGGCCGCAGGTTCACATGGTGGTCGAAGGCGAAGCGAAGCTTCAGCAGGAAGCCGCGTTCCAACACCCCGGAGGGGACGCTCGGGTCACCGATCGCGCCCAGCAGGATCGCGTCGTGCGGCTTCAGCGCGGCCAGGTCGGCGTCGGTGAGGGTCTCACCGGTCGCGTGGTAGCGGCGGGCGCCGAAGTCGAACTCCTTGGTCTCCAGCTTCACATCCTGCGGAAGGACGGCGGAGAGGACTTTGAGACCTTCGGCCACGACTTCCTGACCGATGCCGTCACCGGGGATCACTGCGAGATCGATGCTGCGAGACATGCCCGCCACCGTACTCCGCGTCCCATGGGATGACATGGGGTGTCCAAGATGCGGACGCGTCTCGGGGGTACGGTGTCGACCGTTCGACCGGCGTTCACCCCTACGCCGGGAGGCCGTTGGACTGCTGGGGGAGTTTCATCGACATGGAGACACCCGACGTCGGCATCCCGGAGCACCTCGCGGTCCGGATGAGCATGGCCGAGCAGTACGAGTACCTGCGCACCAAACTGTCCCGGCGCCGCGCGCTGGTGACGGCGGGCGCGGTGGCGGGCGGGCTGCTGACGGGGTGCGCCAGTGCTACGGCGACGAGCGATCACAAGTCGGCCTCCCCCGCCACGTCGAAGGTGCCCGGCGCCGCCGTCACCCCCTTCGGCCGCCATCTCGCCTTCGGCGCCGACCCGAAGACCGGGATGCGGATCTCCTGGCAGGTGCCGTTCGCGGTCAAGAAGCCGTACGTACGGGTGGGGTTGAAGCCCGACGACCTGAGCCGCAGGATCACCGCCGAGGTACGCGACCTGCACACCCCGGGGCTGACAGGCGTACGCGCGGCAGTCGAGCAGTACTACGTCCACGCGGCCCTGAACGGCCTCCACCCCGGCACGACGTACTACTACGGCGTCGGCCACGAGGGCTTCGACCCGGCCTCCCCGGCCCACCGCTCGACGATCGGCTCCTTCCGTACGGCGCCGGCGAGCCCGGAGAAGTTCGTGTTCACGGCCTTCGGCGACCAGGGCGTGAGCAACGCGGCCGCCGCCAGCGACCATGTCGTCCTGCGCCAGAACCCCGCCTTCCACCTCCACGCCGGCGACATCTGCTACGCCGACACCAACGGCCAGGGCAAGAAGACGGACGGCTACGACCCGACGTACTGGGACCTCTTCCTCAAGCAGAACGAGGGCGTCTCCCGGTCCGTCCCGTGGATGGTGACGACCGGCAACCACGACATGGAGGCCTGGTACTCCCCCGACGGCTACGGCGGCCAGCTCGCCCGCTGGTCCCTCCCGGACAACGGCTTCGACCCGACGCACGCGCCGGGCGTGTACTCCTTCGTCTACGGCAACGTCGGCGTCGTGGCGCTCGACGCGAACGACGTGTCGTACGAGATCACCGCCAACCTCGGCTACACGGGCGGCAAGCAGACGAAGTGGCTGGACGGCAGGCTGCGGGAGCTGCGGGCGACCAAGGGGGTCGACTTCCTCGTGGTCTTCTTCCACCACTGCGCGTACTCGACCTCCGCGCACGCCTCGGACGGCGGGGTGCGGAGCGAGTGGCTGCCGGTGTTCGCGAAGCACCAGGTGGACCTGGTGATCAACGGGCACAACCACGTCTACGAGCGAACCGACGCCATCAAGAACGGCGCGGTCGGCAGGGCGGTCCCCATCGGCGCGTCCACCGACCCGACGAAGGACGGGATCGTCTACGTCACGGCGGGCGGCGGCGGCCGGGATCTGTACGGGTTCCCGGCGGGCGTCAAGGAGAGCTACGAGGGGCACGTCACGCGGCACGGGGCGATCGACACCATGCAGTGGGCGAAGGGCCAGCACTCGAAGGCGGAGACGGTGGAGTGGTCGCGGGTGCGCTACCGGGGCTTCTCCCTCCTCTCGGTGGAGGCGGAGAGCGGCAGCACTCCCAGGCTCAAGGTGTCGGCGCTGGACCAGAACGGCAAGCGCATCGACCACTTCGAGGTGCGGCGCGGCCGGTGAGACCGCGCCGCACCCCGTGCGGGCGCGGCTCCCGGCTGGTGGGCGTGCTTTTACGAGTCGTGTTGACGAGTCGTGCTTTTCAAGAGTTACGTCGGCTCAGTGGCCGGTCTCGCCGCCGTTGTCCCGGCGGTCGAGGGCGCGCTGCAGCGCAGCGGCGGCGTTCTTCCGGTCGGACTCGGTCGTGCGGGACACGTGGCGGACTCGGCGGCGGACGGTCGTCTCGGCCATGGAGAATCGACTCCTTCGATACATCCTGGAGTGCGGGAGGGTGTGCGAGACGCCGGAAGAGGCGGGGAGCGGTGGACCACAGGGGTTGCCTGCACGGGGTCCGGCTCACGGCCGCCATTCGCTTGGTCGAGCGAGTCGTTCGGCTCCTACAAAGCTAGGACAGGACCGCGCATCTGTCTCCACAATTACTCGGACTTCCTACTATCTGAGACGGTGAAACGAGTCACACGGCGCTGACCTGCGGTTCTATCTTTAGAGCACATCCCCGTCACGCCAGTCGAAAAGCAGATCCTCACCGAGGTCGAGGGGTCCGGCGAGCGCGGGGCGGACGTACGTGCTGTCCTCCTCCTCGGGCAGATGGACGATGCCGTCCGGGCCCAGCGCGGAGATCTTGCCGCCCCACAGCCGCCAGCCGCGCACGGTGTAGAGACGGGCGCCGTCGTCGCTCGCGCCGAGCAGACCGACGTCGTAGGCGTGGTCGACGATGCGCTCCAGCTCCGCCATGACCCGCCCGCCGTACCCCCGGCGCCGCGCGTCGGGCCGTACGCCGACCCCCTCCACGTACCCGACCCGCAGCCACCGCCCGCGGTACCGCACCCGGCGCATGACGACCGAGCCGTGCGCGACGAGCCCGGTGTCGTCGGCGAGCAGGGCGTGGACGCCGCCGAGGCCGTGCTCCCAGTCCTGGTCGGTGAGGTCGCCGGCGAAGGCGGCGTCCAGCAGTTCGCGGGCGGCGCGGAGGTCGGCCGGGGTGAGGTCGGCCGTGTGGGCGGTGCGCATACGGATGGTCACGGGGTCAGTATCGGAGACGACGGCTCACTGCGCTGCCGTCATCACCGCATCGCGAAATCCGTACGGGTCCTCGACCCACGGCAGATGCCCGGCCGCGGGCAGGGTCACCCGGCGCACGCGAGGCAACGCCCGCTCCAGCGAGTCGACCGCCGAGCGGGGGCGGGTGTCCTGGGCGCCGTCCACGATGAGTACGGGCACGTCGAGGGCCTGGCAGGCGGCGTACAGCGCGGAGGTGCCGGCGGTCTGCTTCGCTTCGGCGTTCAGGGCTTTGTTGCAGGGGAAGTTGATCGGGAACCAGGGGTCGGCCATCCGCTCGGCGTGCTCGATCGCCCGGTCGCGGTCCACGAACTCGGCCGACCACTGGAGCACCGCCCGTTCACGGCTCTCGCCGGGCAACTCCCGCCAGCGGGCGAGCCGTTGGGGGTCCTCGCCGAGGCGGGCGAGGAAGTTCTCCTCGAAGGCGCCGTGCCAGTCGGTGTCCGGACCGATGCCGGTGCCGCTGACGTAGACGAGGGCGGCGACGTGTTCCGGGTGGGCGAGGGTGTAGCTCAGGGCGAGCGACGCGCCCCAGGAGTGGCCGAGCAGCACGGGCCGCTCCAGCGCGAAGTGCCGTCGTACGGCGTCGAGATCGGCCACGAAACAGTCGGTGGTCCACGGGCCCGCGCAGGGCTCGGACCGGCCGCAGCCGCGCTGGTCCCAACGGACCACCGTGGCACGGTCGTCGAACATCCCGGCCACGTCCTCGGACATGTCCCACAGCCCGGGCCCGCCGTGGCACAGCATCAGGGGTGTGGTGCCGGATGTGCCACGGCCGGACCGGGAGGCCCACAGCCGTACTCCGTCGTCCGCCGTAACCGCCGTGTTCTGCACAGGGGTTGAGGTCATGACGGGGAGTCTGCCCGCTGCGGGCGCCCCGGGTCTCCTGGATTCCTCGGGTCTCAGCCCATGTGCGGGTACGCGTAGTCGGTCGGCGCCACCAGGGTCTCCTTGATGGCGCGGGTCAGGGTCCAGCGCATCAGGTTCTGGGGGGCGCCGGCCTTGTCGTTGGTGCCGGAGGAGCGGCCGCCGCCGAAGGGCTGCTGGCCGACGACCGCACCGGTCGACTTGTCGTTGATGTAGAAGTTGCCGGCCGCGTAGCGCAGCTTCTCCATCGTGTAGGCCGCCGCCGCACGGTCGTTGGAGATGACCGAGCCGGTGAGGGCGTAGTCGGACACCGACTCCATCTGGGTCAGCATCTCGTCGTAGTTCTCGTCGTCGTAGACGTGCACGGCGAGGAACGGGCCGAAGTACTCAGTGGTGAACACCTCGTTGGCCGGGTCGCTGCACTCGACGACGGTGGGCCGGACGAAGTAGCCCACCGAGTCGTCGTAGGAACCGCCCGCGACGATCGTGCAGTTGGGGTCCGCCTTCGCGCGGTCAATGGCCGCCTTGTTCTTGGCGAAGGCGCGCTCGTCGATGACCGCGCCGATGAAGTTCGACAGGTCGGTGACGTCACCCATCGTCAAGTAGTCGACCTCGGCGGCGAATTCCTCCTTGAAACCGGAGTTCCAGATCGACGCCGGGATGTACGCCCGGGAGCTCGCGGAGCACTTCTGCCCCTGGTACTCGAAGGAGCCCCGCGTCAGCGCCGTCTTCAACACGGCACGGTCCGCGCTCGGGTGGGCGACGACGAAGTCCTTGCCGCCGGTCTCGCCGACCAGACGCGGATACGAGCGGTACTTCTCGATGTTGTTGCCGACCGTCTTCCACAGGTACTGGAAGGTCTTGGTGGACCCGGTGAAGTGGATGGCGGCCAGGTCACGGTGCTCAAGGGCGACCTTGGAGACCTCGATGCCGTCACCGGTGATGAGGTTGATGACGCCCTTGGGGAGACCGGCCTCCTCCAGCAACTGCATGAGCAGCACGGCGGAGTGGGTCTGCGTCGGCGACGGCTTCCAGACGACGACGTTGCCCATGAGAGCCGGGGCCGTCGGCAAGTTGCCCGCGATCGCAGTGAAGTTGAAGGGCGTGATCGCGTAGACGAAGCCTTCGAGCGGGCGGTGGTCGAGGCGGTTCCAGACGCCCGGGGAGTTCGCCGGGGGCTGCTCGGCGAGCAGGTCGCGGGCGTACTTGACGTTGAAGCGCCAGAAGTCGACGAGCTCACAGGGACAGTCGATCTCGGCCTGCTGAGCGGTCTTCGACTGCCCGAGCATGGTGGACGCGGCGAGGGTCTCGCGCCACGGGCCGGACAGCAACTCCGCCGCACGCAGGATGATCGCGGCGCGGTCGTCGAAGGACATCGCGCGCCAGGCGGGCGCGGCGGTGAGGGCCGCGTCGATCGCGTCCTGGGCATCGTCCTGGGTGGCGTTGGCGTAAGTCCCGATCCGCGCCTTGTGGTTGTGCGGCTGTACGACGTCGAAGCGCTCGCCGCCGCCCATCCGCCGCTCGCCGCCGATGGTCATCGGCAGGTCGATCGGGTTCTCGGCCAGCTCCTTGAGCTTGACCTCGAGACGGGCACGCTCGGGAGAGCCGGGCGCGTAGCCGTGCACCGGCTCGTTGACGGGGGTGGGGACCTGGGTCACAGCGTCCATGGGATCCGTAACTCCTTGTACGTGAGCGGGTGTTCGGTCAGCCCTTGGTGAGGGTGGATCGTGCGAAGAAGAGGAGGTTGGCCGGCTTCTCCGCCAGCCGGCGCATGAAGTAGCCGTACCAGTCGGTGCCGTAGGCGGTGTAGACGCGCATGCGGTGTCCTTCGGCGGCCAGCCGCAGATGCTCGTCGCTCCTGATCCCGTACAGCATCTGGAACTCGTACTCGTCGAGCTTGCGGCCGGCCCGCCGGGCCAGCTCCTGGGCGATGGAGATGAGGCGCGGGTCGTGGGACCCGATCATCGGGTACCCCTCCCCCTCCATCAGGATCCGCAGAATCCGGACGTACGCCTTGTCGATCTCGTGCTTCTGCTGGTACGCGACCTCGGCGGGCTCCTTGTACGCGCCCTTCACGAGCCGGACGCGGCTGCCGGCCTCGGCGAGGCGGCGGGCGTCGGCCTCGGTGCGGAAGAGGTAGGCCTGGATGACGCAGCCGGTCTCCGGGAAGTCCTTCCGCAGCTCCTCGTGGATCGCGAACATCGAGTCGAGGGTGGTGTGATCCTCCGCGTCGAGCGTGACCGTCGTACCGATGGCGGCGGCGGCCTCGACGACGGGCCGGACGTTCGCGAGGGCCAGCTCGTGGCCGCCGTCCAGCGCCTGCCCGAACATGGACAGCTTGATGGACATCTCGGCCCGGGTGCCCAGTTCCAGCTCCTTGAGCCGGTCGACGAGCAGGAGATAGGCGTCGCGGGCGGCGGCGGCCTGCTCGGGGGTGGTGATGTCCTCGCCGACGACGTCCATCGTCAGCTCCAGACCCTTCGCGGTGAGGTCCTGGATGATCGGCACGATCTCGTCCACGGTCTCACCGGGGATGAAGCGGTCGACGACCTGCTTGGTCACCGGCGCCGCCGAGATCAGCCGACGCATCTGATCGCTGCGCGAAGCGGCGAGAATCACGGGACCCAGCACGGGGCACCTCCACAGAACCAGCAGACAGGACCACCGTGAAACCTAGGGACCTCTCCGATCGTCGACCATCGACAGCTGTCACGCATCCGTGCCGCAGATCTCAGACAAATGTATGAAGGCAGCCGGGAATGCGGGAGAATGCCCGGGTGACATCCGATTCCAGAGGCGACTACCAGGAGCTCGTCGACGAGATCTCCGAGCTCCTCGGCGCCCCGGCGACCCTGGAGAACCGTGACTTCGAGCTGATCGCCTTCGGGGTCTACGACGGTGAGGGCGACCTGGACGCGTCCGCGCTGGACCCGGTCCGCACCCGCTCGATCCTGACCCGGCGCTCGACGGCCACCGTCCGGACCTGGTTCGAGGGGTTCGGCATCACCCGGGCGACCGGGCCGGTGCGGATCCCGCCCACCCCCGAGGCGGGGGTCTACCGGGGCCGGATCTGCCTCCCCGTCCGCCATCGGAGTGTCGTCCTCGGCTACGTCTGGCTCCTGGACGACGACCCGGGCCCCACCGCCGCGCAGCTGGACGCCGCGATGGCGGTGACGGCCCGCATCGGCGCGCTGCTCGCGGACGAGGCGCAGCACGGGGCGGATCTCAGCCGGGAGCTGCGGGCGGTGCTGACCGCCGAGCGCGGCTGGCAGGGGGACATGGCGGTGGCCGCCCTGCGCACGGCCCTCGGCACGCGCGGCGACGGGCCGTACGCGCTGGTGTGCGTCGCCTCCTGGCCGTCCGCCGACCCGGACGACGCCCCCTCGGCGCGTACGGTGCCGCACGCGACCGCGCTGTGCACGGTCCCCTGGGGTACGGCGGACCAGTGCCTGGCGGTGTTGGTCCGGCTGCGCTCGACGGACGTGGGGACTCCGGCGACGACGGCCGCGGCCCGGCTCCTGAAGGAGAGCGCGCGCGCCGCCGGCATCGGCGCCCCGCGCACCGGCCTCACCGACCTGGCCACCGCCTGGCAGGAGGCCACGGCGGCCTGCCGCGCGGCCCTCGCGGAACCCCGGTTCGGCCCGGTGGCCGACTGGTCCCGCATCGGCCCGTACCGCCTGCTGACCTCCCTCTCGCCCGAGTCCGCCCACGACCCGGTCGTGGCCCCTCTCCTCTCCCCCGCCCACCACGAACTGGCCCGCACCGCCGAGGTGTACCTCGACCGCGCGGGCCAAGCGGGGCGTACGGCTGCGGAGTTGGGGATTCACCGGCAGACGTTGTACTACCGGCTGTCCCGGGTGGAGCAGTTGACGGGGCTGGATCTGGACGACGGGGAGGACCGGTTGTTGCTGCACATGGGGTTGAAGGCGGCGCGGCTGTAGGAATCGCAGTCCGGTGAGCTACTGCCTGTCATGCCGCTGCTGATGCTCGATCTGGACAACACCCTGGTCGACCGCGATGCCGCGTTCCGGCACGCGGTGACGGAGTTCCTGGCCGCGCACGGGCTGCCTGAGGAGGACCTCGCCTGGCTGATGTCCGTGGACGCCGGCGGATACACACCGAGGCAGTCCGTCGCCGAGGCCATGACCGAGCGCTACGACGGGACCGTTCCCGCCGATGCCGTGCGGACGCTCCTCGACCGGGGCGCCGCCGACCGCGTCACCCTGGCCGAGCCCACGCGCGACGCCCTCACGAAAGCCGTCGCCGCGGGCTGGACCTGCGTGATCGTCACCAACGGCCGTGTCGCACAACAGGAGTTGAAGATCCGGAACACCGGACTGGACGCGCTCGTCCACGGCTGGGTGATCTCCGAGTCGGCCGGCCACGAGAAGCCCGCACCGGAGATCTTCCACGCGGCGGCGGCATCGGTGGGAGCGTCCCTCCACGGGGCCTGGATGATCGGCGACTCGGCACAGGCCGACATCCGTGGCGCGGCGGGGGTCGACGCGCACAGCGTGTGGGTGTCGAACGGCCACCGCTGGACGGAGTCGACGTTCCGCCCCACGGATATGGCCACCGACGCGGCATCCGCCGTCCATCACGTCATCGGTCGCCGAAGAACAGCACGCTGAGGCGAGGCAGTCGACGCCCCGCCTGCTCGTCGTCGTTCGCGTCCCAGCGTTCACCGGCCGGGTCCAACAGCTCGGGATCCACGCCCCCTTGGGCCTCGACGGCGCCGTAGAAGTCCTCTTCGGACTTACCCGTCACCTGTGTGAAGGCCTGCCCCGCCGCGTAGTCCAACTCCTCCCAGGCGAGCCACTCCTCCTCGTCCCAGTCCTCCCGGTCCCGGCCCGCGAGCCGCGTCACCTCCGGAACCTCGGCCAGCACGTCCGGGTCACGGGCAACCCGCTCGAACACGTCCCGGCCCAAGCCGACCAACCAGAGCCGGAAATAGAAGAAGACGTCATCGGAGCACCAGCCCATGATCCGGTCCGCCGCGGCCCACAGATCCCAGGTGCACGTGGGAGTCAACACGCGGTCCAGAGATATCTGGAACCCCACGATCTCCGACTCGGCCGCCCCGCCCGCCAGTTGCCCGCACAACCAGGCCACCCGCTCGTCCGGGTCCGGCGTCCGCCGCCGACAGTTCTCGATCAGGTCCCAGAAGGTCTCGTCATCCACGGCCGCACTATGGCAGGCGGGACTGACATCGCCCTCCGGACAGGTAAGGCGCAGAAGTGTGACACTTTTCGCCGAAGTGTCACACTTCCACGAGGAGGGTCACCCGCAGGGCGCGTCGCCGGTCTTCACGCTCGTCACGAAGGAAGCGAACGCACCGGCCGGGAGGTGGAGAACCGGCCCGCTCGGGTTCTTGGAGTCACGGACGGGGACCAGGCCGCGCGAGGCGACGAGGTTGGTGGCGACCTCGATGCAGGCGCCGCCGTTGTCGCTGTACGAGGACGTGAACCACTGCGGGGCTTCGGTCGTCACGGGCTGCCCTTTCTCAACTGACTGATCATGGCCACGGTTTCCGCCTGCGAGCAGGCATGGGCCTGTAGTTGATGGTAGGCCGTGAGCAAGGGCAGTACGAACGCGCTTTCCCGTTCCAGATGACCTCGGTGGGCGGACTCGGCGTACGACACCAACGAGCGGTCCGGCAGTGTCAGCAGATACACCGGCAGGTTGAACGGCCGCAGCTCCCCCATGGCGAACGGCGCCACCTGAAGCACCGTGTTCGGCAGCTCGGCGAACTCCAGCAACCGCACCAACTGGGCGTCCATGACGGCGGGTTCACCGATCGGCCGGCGCAGACAGCTCTCGTCCAGCACCACGAAGACCAACGGCGCCGGTGTCCTCACCAGCGTGGCCTGCCGTTCCGCGACGAGGGTGACGCGCTCCTCGGCCTGGTCGTCCGTGATCGCTCCCCGTTTGACCGCACCCTGCGCGAGGACCTCCGCGTACTCCGGTGTCTGGAGCAGACCGGGGACGACGCCCACCTCGTACAGCCGGATCTCCGCCGCCTGTGCCTCGTGGTCGATGAACTGCGGGAACCCTTCGAGGAGTCCGGCGTGCCGCACCTTGCGCCAGGCGCGTTCGAACATGTCGCCGGTTCCCAACGCCGCGTCGGCACTACGCGCGAGACGCAAGGTAGGAAGTTTGCGGCCGACCTCGACCGACGAGATGTGCGTGCTGGAGTACCCCATCTCCTCGGCCAACTTCTCCTGCGTCCAGCCCCGTTCCTCCCGTGCCCTGCGCAAACGCGCGCCGAACGCCGCCTGGGGCGAGCTGTCGGGGTCCAACTCCCTGCGGTTCAAGGGACCTTCACCAACCTTTCGTTCCCGTCCGACAAGTTGAAGGGTTCCCCGCCGACAGTCACGCTGAACCCCCTGAGTAGTGGAAGCACTACGGAGAGGAGCTGCCGTGCCCGACGAGAACGTACCCGTGAGATCCGAGCCCCCTCCACCGGTTCCACCGAATCCACCCATTCCGCCCGTCGGCACCCTCGTTGTGGACGCGCAGGGCAGGATCGGGGAGTTCCGCGGCGAGTGGTGCGGGGCCTGGTCCCTGCGCCGCGTCACCGGCGGGACGGAGTGGACCGTGGCCCCAGAGGACGTACGGCCGCCGACCCCCGAGCAACGCCTCCGCGCCGAGACCGCCCGCGCCAACGCACGAAGCCGGGGTGAGGTGTTGTGACCGTCCCGATCCGCCGCACCTTCCGTTTCGTCGACTGGACGCTAAGACCCGACCACGACACCGACGCCCCGCCACTCAGGTACGCGTTCCGCTGCCTCGCGCTCGACGCCGACGACACGGAGTGCGCCGCGCAGTCGTCCCCGAGCAACGACCCGACCGAGCCCCAGACTTGGGCTTTCGCCCACCTGCGCGAGCACCCCGGGCACACGAGTTACGCCGAGGTCATCGAGCGGCCGTGGGTGATGTGGCAGGGCGGTTCGAGGTGACGAGCGCCGCCGGTCCAACCGGTCCACCGGCCCGGAATTGGAGCTGACCGGCGGTCCGTTCGGAACCTAGTGTCGATGCCATGACGACCGGCCCGGCCTCCGACCCACCGACCCCCGCAACCCCGAACTCACCTGCCCCTGAAGCCACTTCGCACCCGCGCCCCCCGCTCCTCACCCGCCCCCTCCTCCTCCGTTTCATCAGCGTGGTCGGCGCCAGTCTCAGTTTCTTCCTGCTGCTCTCGGTCGTACCGGCGTACGCGGCCGAGCGGGGCGGTGAGGGCGCGGCGGGGCTCGCGACCGGTTCGCTGATGCTCGCGACGGTCCTGGGTGAGCTGGTCACTCCCCGGCTCGTCGGCCGCTTCGGCTATCGACTGACCCTGATCGCCGGGCTGTTCCTGCTCGGAGCCCCGGCGCTGGTGCTGACCGTCTCCGGGCACACCGCCTGGATCGTCGCGGTGTGCCTCGTACGCGGGCTCGGTTTCGCGCTGACGATCGTCGCGGGCGGCGCGCTGATCGCGTCGCTGATTCCGGACGAACGCCGGGGCGAGGGGCTCGCGTTGGTGGGTGTGGTGTCCGGTGGGCCGTCGCTGGTCGCGCTGCCGCTGGGACTGTGGCTGACCGGGCGCGTGGGCTACGGCCCGGTCGCCGTCGCCGCCGGCCTCGCGGCGCTGGCCGCGATCGTCTTCGTCCTCGGACTGCCGGACCGCGCGGACCGCTCCGAGCAGCCGTTGGGTGTCGTACGAGGCCTGCGAACGGGCGCGCTGCTGCGGCCGGTTGTGGTCTTCGCGGCCACCGCCACCGCCACCGGCATCCTCGTCACCTTCCTGCCGCTGGCCGTCCCGTCCGCGTCCGCCGGAGTCGTCGCGGCGGCCCTGTTCGTGCAGACCGCGACCGCGACCCTGACGCGCTGGCTGGCGGGCCGCCACGGCGACCGACACGGCAGCACACGCCTCGTCCTCCCCGGACTGCTGCTGTCGGCGGCAGGAGTCCTGGTCATCGCCCCAACTACCCACCCGGTAGCGGTCATCGCCGGCACCGCCCTCTTCGGCGCGGGCTTCGGCATCACCCAGAACGCCACGCTCACCCTGATGTACGCCCGCGTCTCCGCCGCCTCCTACGGCACGGTCAGCGCCCTGTGGAACCTGGCCTACGACGCCGGAATGGGCCTCGGCGCAGCCGGCTTCGGCATCACGGCAGGCCTGACCGGCTACCCCTGGGCTTTCACGCTGACCGCGCTGCTGATGCTGGGGGCGGTGGCACCGGCGCTGCGGGACCGGCGGCGCGAGGACGGGGCGACGGCGGGGTAGCCACCGGGCCGACGCGCCTCGCGCACGCGCCCCGGCGCCGGGCGATGGCACCGGCCTTGTGGGACCGGCGAATCACCTCGCCTCCGCGCACCCTCCCGTACCTGCCGCAGACCCTCGATGACCGACGGGTCAGCGCGCCTCCCGCGCCCCCTCCAGCACCTGACGCAGCCCCTCGGTGAGTTGCACCGCGTCCGGCGCGGTCTTCGGGTCGAAGGTCCACTGCATGATGAGACCGGACATCACGACCATGTAGAACGCGCCGAGGGTGTCGGCGGTCTCGTCCGACACCTCCTCCTCCGGTACGCCCATGAGCAGCGAGACCAGTCCTCGGCCACCCTCGCGCTGCGCGAGGGACAACTGGTCGCGGGCCTCCGGGAGTTGGTCGCCCATCGCCATGATCTCCCCGCTGAGCCGCCACATCGAGCCCGGTTCGCGCAGGGAGGCGACGACGTTCGCCCACACCTCCCTGAACCGCTCCAGCGAACCCGGCGCCCCCTCGAGCCGGTCACCCCACTCGAAGGACATCTCGTCCACGAGCGCGACGTAGGCCTGCGCGAGCAGCGCGTCCTTCGAGCCGTAGTGGTAGCCGATGGACGCGAGGTTCGTCCCCGACTCCTTGACGATGTCGCGCGCCGTCGTCCGCGCGAACCCCTTCTCCAGCAGGCAGCGCTTCGCGCCTTCGAGCAGATCCTCACGGTGTCCCATGCCCACCACCCTACTGCCGATCCATACAACCGTCCTAGACGCACGATTTATACGCACGGCCTAGACGGTCGACTTACACACCCGTCATAGACAAGCGTTTAATACGTGCGTACATTCGCTGTCATGACGAACTCACCGAGCTCGACGAACTCGACCGACCCCGCGAGCTGCACCCCCAACTCCCGTGCCGGGCGCCGTGAATGGACCGCCCTCGGCGTCCTGATGCTTCCGCTACTCCTCGTCTCGATGGACGTCTCCGTCCTCTACTTCGCCATCCCGGCGATCAGCGCGGACCTGGAGCCCAGCGGCACCCAGCAGCTGTGGATCTTCGACATCTACGCCTTCGTCCTGGCCGGCCTGCTGATGACGATGGGCTCGGTCGGCGACCGCATCGGCCGCCGCAGGCTCCTCCTGATCGGCGCGGCGGCCTTCGGCACCGCATCCCTGATCGCGGCCTACGCGAACAGCGCCGAGACCCTCATCGCCGCCCGCGCGGTCCTCGGCATCGGCGGCGCCACCCTGATGCCCTCGACGATGGCGCTGCTGCGCACGATGTTCACCGACCCCGGCCAGCGCGCGAAGGCGATCGGCCTGTGGTCGGGCGTGATGACCGCCGGTGTCGCGCTCGGCTCGGTGCTGAGCGGTGTCCTGGTCCAGTACTTCTGGTGGGGCTCGGTCTTCCTGATCAACCTGCCCGCGATGGCCCTGCTCCTGCTCATCGGCCCGTTCCTGCTCCCCGAGTCGAAGAACCCCGCCCCCGGCCCCTTCGACTGGCCGAGCGTCCCGTTGTCCCTGGCAGCCGTCCTGCCCGTGATCTACGGCCTCAAGGAGATCCCGTCCGAGGGCTGGCACGTCCAGTACGTCGTCTCGATCACGGTCGGTCTGCTCTTCGCAACCCTCTTCGTCCACCGTCAGCGCACGACCGCGTCCCCGATGATCGACCCGTCCCTCTTCCGCGCCCGGGGCTTCACCCCTTCGGTCGTCCTCAACCTCGTCTCCGCCTTCGGCATGATGGGCTCGGCCTTCTTCACCACGCAGTACCTGCAGTCGGTGCTCGGCAAGAGTTCGATGGAGGCGGCCCTGTGGGCACTGCTCCCCTCGGTGCCGATCGGCATGGCGGCCCCGCTGGCAACGACCCTCGTACAGAAGGGAGTTGACCGCGCCCACGTCGTCGCGGCCGGCTTCGCCCTCGCCTCCGCCGGCTACGGCATGCTGGCCCTCACCGGCACGGATTCCCTCTGGCTGTCCCTGGCCGCCGCCGGTGTCCTCGCCTCCGGGACCGTCATGGTGATGTCCCAGATCATGGACCTCGCGATGGGCAGCGCGCCGGTGGAGAAGGCGGGGGTGGCATCCTCACTGATGGAAACGGGAGCCGAGTTCGGCGGCGCCCTCGGCATGGCCCTGCTGGGCTCCATCGGTACGGCCGTCTACCGCCACGGCATCCCCGCCTCGGCCCCCGCCCCGGCCCACGAGACCCTCGGCGGAGCCCTCGCCGTCGCCCGTCAGCTACCGGGGCGCACGGGAGACGCCCTGACCGCGACCGCACGGCAGGCCTTCACCGACGGCATGCACGGCGCGGCGATCGCGGGTGCGGTGCTGCTGCTGGGGGCGGCCTTCGCGGCGGCGCGGACTCTGCGGGGGCTGCGGGTACCGGTCCAGGAGACCCCTGCGGAGGATGCGGCGAAGACCTCGGTGTGAGCCCCAACTGCACAGAAACGCCGGGCGGGTTGAGGATCGTCTCCTCAACCCGCCCGGCGTTCACGCACACACGCGGTCGGTGCCCTTTCAACGCCGGCCGGCAACATCCAGCCTGTCCGGCGCCTTTTCAACACAGGCCCGCAAATCCAGCCCACCCGGCGCTTTTTCAACCCGGGCCGGCACAATCCAGCCCGTCCGGCGCCTCTTCAACCCGGACCGGCACAATCCAGCCCGTCCGGCGCCTCTTCAACCCAGGCCGCCAACATCCAACCCGCCGGCACCTTTCAACCCAGGCCGCCAATACTCAGCCCGTCCGGCGTTTGAGGACGAGGCCCCTTCAGGGCCGATGGGGGTCTGGGGGCGGAGCCCCCAGCACCACCTCAGCCTCGGACCAGGTTCAGACGAGGTTGACCGAACGAGCCGACGTCGCCCCGATCTCCTCGGCCACCTCCGCGAGCACACCCGCCGCCACCGTGTCATCGACGGTCAGCACGGCAAGCGCCTCGCCCCCCGCCACCGACCGCGACACCTGCATCCCGGCGATGTTGATCCCGGCCTCACCGAAGACACGACCGACCGTGCCGACAACCCCGGGACGGTCCTCGTACCGCAGCACCACCATGTGGTCGGCGAGCGCGAGGTCGACGTCGTAGTCGCCGACCGCGACGATCTTCTGCAGGTTCTTGGGTCCGGCCAGCGTGCCGGAGACCGCGACCTCCTCGCCGCTGCTCAGCGTGCCGCGCACGGTGACGACGTTGCGGTGGTCGGCGGACTCGGAGCTGGTCGTCAGCCGTACCTCGACGCCGCGCTCCTGCGCGAACAGCGGGGCGTTGACGTACGACACGGTCTCGTCGACGACGTCCTCGAACACGCCCTTGAGCGCGGACAGTTCGAGCACCTTGACGTCGTGCTGGGTGATCTCGCCGTAGACCTCGACGTCGAGGCGGACCGCGACCTCGCCCGCCAGCGCGGTGAAGATGCGGCCGAGCTTCTCGGCGAGCGGGAGGCCCGGCTTGACGTCCTCGGCGATGACGCCGCCCTGGACGTTGACCGCGTCGGGGACGAGTTCACCGGCGAGCGCGAGACGCACCGACTTGGCGACCGAGACACCGGCCTTCTCCTGCGCCTCGTCCGTGGAGGCGCCGAGGTGCGGGGTGGAGACGACCTGGTCGAACTCGAAGAGCGGGGAGTCCGTGCAGGGCTCCTTCGCGTACACGTCGAGGCCGGCACCGGCGACGCGGCCCTCCTTGAGCGCGGAGTACAGCGCCTCCTCGTCGACGATCCCGCCGCGCGCGGCGTTGACGATCCGCACGGTCGGCTTGACCTTACGCAGCGCCTCGTCGCCGATCAGACCGACCGTCTCCGGGGTCTTGGGCAGGTGCACGGTGATGAAGTCGGAGACCTCGAGGAGTTCGTCCAACGAAAGGATCTTGACGCCCATTTGGGCAGCCCGCGCGGGCTGGATGTAGGGGTCGTAGGCGACGACCTTCATCCCGAACGCGGACATGCGCTGCGCGACGAGCGCGCCGATGCGTCCCAGACCCACGACACCGAGGGTCTTCTCGGCCAGCTCCACGCCCGTGTACTTGCTGCGCTTCCACTCGCCGTTCTTCAGCGCGGCGTTGGCCTGCGGGATGTGGCGTGCGGTCGCCAGCAGCAGACCGCAGGCCAGTTCGGCGGCGGTGACGATGTTCGAGGTGGGGGCGTTGACGACCATCACGCCGGCCTTGGTGGCGGCGGAGACGTCCACGTTGTCCAGGCCGACGCCGGCTCGTGCGACGACCTTCAGCTTCTTCGCGGCGGCGACCGCCTCGGCGTCGACCTTGGTGGCCGAGCGGATCAGGATCGCGTCCACGTCGGCGATCGCGGGGAGCAGCTCGCCCCGGTCGGCGCCGTTGCAGTGCCGGATCTCGAAGTCCGGGCCAAGGGCGTCCACGGTCGCGGGCGACAGCTCTTCAGCGATGAGTACGACAGGTTTCGAGCTCACGTGAGTCCTCACAAGTCCATTGCGTGCGGACGGCCGTCCCGACGGCCGCAGGCGGTGGAGGTACGGGCCGCGTGGAGACGCACGACGCTGTGGGCCTGACGCGTATGTAGTACGGCAGTGTAGTGGCGCGGCGAGGGGCGTCTTACGCCTCTGCGGAAGGATCACCCGTCCGAGGCTGGACGGGTTGGACAAAGGGGCCGGAGCGTTCGCTCCAGCCCCTGTGCCTCAGGACTTACGCCTCTTCGTCGACCCAGCTCATCAGCTTGCGGAGCTGCTTGCCGGTCGTCTCCAGCAGGGACTCGGCGTCCTTCTGCTTGTACTCGTTGTACTTCTTCAGACCGCCGTGGTACTCGGCCATCCACTCACGCGCGAAGGTGCCGTCCTGGATCTCGGCGAGGACCTGCTTCATCGTGGCCTTGGTCTCGTCCGTGATGATCCGCGGGCCGGTGACGTAGTCGCCCCACTCGGCGGTCTCGGAGATCGACCAGCGCATCTTCTCCAGGCCGCCCTCGTACATGAGGTCGACGATGAGCTTCAGCTCGTGCAGGCACTCGAAGTACGCGATCTCGGGCTGGTAACCGGCCTCGGTCAGCGTCTCGAAACCGGCCTTGACCAGCGCGGCCGTACCACCGCAGAGCACGGCCTGCTCACCGAACAGGTCGGTCTCGGTCTCCTCGGTGAAGGTCGTCTTGATGACGCCGGCGCGGGTGCCGCCGATGCCCTTCGCGTACGACAGCGCGAGCGCGAAGCCGTTGCCGGTCGCGTCCTGCTCGACGGCCGCGATACACGGAACGCCGCGGCCCTCTTCGTACTGGCGGCGGACGAGGTGGCCCGGGCCCTTGGGGGCGACCATGCAGACGTCGACGCCGGCCGGGGGCTTGATGAAGTCGAAGCGGATGTTCAGGCCGTGGCCGAAGAACAGCGCGTCGCCGTCGTTGAGGTTGTCCTTGATGGACTCCTCGTAGACCTGGGCCTGGATCGGGTCCGGCACCAGGATCATGATGACGTCGGCCTCGGCGGCGGCCTCGGACGGCGTCACCACGCGCAGGCCCTGCTCCTCGGCCTTCGCCTTGGACTTGGAGCCCTCGTGCAGACCGACGCGCACGTCGACGCCCGAGTCACGGAGCGACAGCGCGTGGGCGTGGCCCTGGCTGCCGTAGCCGATGACCGCGACCTTGCGGCCCTGGATGATGGACAGGTCGGCGTCGGCGTCGTAGAACAGCTCGGCCACTTTGGGTTCTCTCCTTGGTGTGCAGGTGTTGCGTCCCACCGTATGACGGCGGTGGGAATCGAAGTTCGGGGGTCTCGGAATGCGGGCGGCCGGGGCCGCCCGCACACGGGTCTACGCGGACCGGTCGAGGGAGCGCAGCGAGCGGTCGGTGATGGAGCGGGCGCCGCGGCCGATGGCGATCGTGCCGGACTGGACCAGCTCCTTGATGCCGTACGGCTCCAGCATCTTGAGCATGGCGGACAGCTTGTCGCTGGAGCCGGTGGCCTCGACGGTGACGGCCTCCGGGGAGACGTCGACGGTCTTGGCGCGGAAGAGCTGGACGATCTCGACGATCTGGGAGCGCGTCTCGTTGTCGGCGCGCACCTTCACCAGAACGAGTTCGCGCTGAACCGCGGAACCCGCTTCCAGTTCGACGATCTTCAGCACGTTGACGAGCTTGTTGAGCTGCTTGGTGACCTGTTCGAGCGGGAGTGCCTCGATCACGTTCACCACGATCGTGATGCGGGAGATCTCCGGGTGTTCGGTGACCCCGACGGCGAGGGAGTCGATGTTGAAGCCTCGCCGGGAGAACAGGGCGGTGATCCGGGCGAGGACACCGGGCTTGTTCTCGACCAGGACGGAGAGCGTGTGCTTGGACATTTCTCGTTCGTCTCTCTCGCTCAGTCGTCTTCGTTGTCGCCGAAGTCGGGGCGGACGTCCCGGGCGAACATGACCTCGTCGTTGGAGGTGCCGGCCGCGACCATCGGCCACACCATGGCGTCCTCGTGGACGATGAAGTCGATCACGACGGGGCGGTCGTTGATCGAGTTCGCCTCCTCGATGACCTTGTCCAGCTCGTCCGGGGACTCGCAGCGGATCGCGTAACAGCCCATCGCCTCCGACAACTTGACGAAGTCGGGGATGCGGGTGCCGGCGCTCGGCTGCTTGCCGTCGGCCTCCGGGCCGCTGTGCAGCACGGTGTTGGAGTAGCGCTGGTTGTAGAACAGCGTCTGCCACTGGCGGACCATGCCGAGGGCGCCGTTGTTGATGATGGCGACCTTGATCGGGATGTTGTTCAGGGCGCAGGTGGTGAGTTCCTGATTGGTCATCTGGAAGCAGCCGTCGCCGTCGATCGCCCAGACCGTCCGGTCCGGGGCGCCGGCCTTGGCACCCATCGCGGCCGGGACCGCGTAGCCCATCGTCCCGGCGCCACCGGAGTTGAGCCAGGTCGCGGGCTTCTCGTACTGGATGTAGTGCGCGGCCCACATCTGGTGCTGACCGACGCCCGCCGCGAAGATCGTTCCCTCCG
The DNA here is from genome assembly GCF_000716435.1 of Streptomyces xylophagus. Lineage (GTDB taxonomy): Bacteria > Actinomycetota > Actinomycetes > Streptomycetales > Streptomycetaceae > Streptomyces > Streptomyces xylophagus. Next base: position 90,697 of record NZ_JNWO01000019.1, on the reverse strand, counting down.
GGGCGAGTTGACCGACGCGCTCGATGACCTGCTGCGGGGAGAGCGAGCCGTTGTCGGGCTGCTCGTAGCCGAGCGGGTAGGTCTCGCGCCAGCGGTTGAGGTCCTTCCACCAGGCGCTGTAGTCGCCGGTGTGACCCTCGCTGTGCTCCTTCTGCACCGCCTGCACCAGGTCGGCGATGACCTCGCGGGCGTCCCCGACGATCGGCACGTCGGCGGCGCGGTTCTTGCCGATCTCCGCGGGGTCGATGTCGGCGTGGACGATCTTGGCGTACGGGGCGAAGCTGTCCAGCTTGCCGGTGACGCGGTCGTCGAAGCGGGCTCCGAGGGCGACGATCAGGTCGGCCTTCTGCAGCGCGGTGACGGCGGTGACCGCACCGTGCATGCCCGGCATTCCCACGTGCAGCTCGTGACTGTCGGGGAATGCGCCGAGCGCCATCAGGGTGGTGGTGACGGGCGCTCCGGTGAGTTCTGCGAGGACCTTCAGCTCGGCGGTGGCGTGGGCCTTGAGGACGCCGCCGCCGACGTAGAGGACGGGCCGCTTGGCCGAGGTGATCAGCTTGGCGGCCTCGCGGATCTGCTTGGCGTGCGGCTTGGTCACCGGGCGGTAGCCGGGCAGATCCATGACCGGCGGCCAGGAGAAGGTGGTCTTCGCCTGGAGGGCGTCCTTCGCGATGTCGACAAGGACCGGGCCCGGTCGTCCGGTGGAGGCAATGTGGAAGGCCTGCGCGATGACGCGCGGGATGTCCTCGGCCTTGGTGACCAGGAAGTTGTGCTTGGTGACCGGCATCGTGATGCCGACGATGTCCGCCTCCTGGAAGGCGTCCGTACCGATCGCCTTCGACGCGACCTGCCCGGTGATCGCCACGAGCGGCACCGAGTCCATGTGCGCGTCGGCGATCGGGGTCACCAGGTTGGTGGCGCCGGGCCCCGAGGTCGCCATGCAGACGCCGACCTTGCCGGTGGCCTGCGCGTAGCCGGTGGCCGCGTGGCCCGCGCCCTGCTCGTGCCGGACCAGGACGTGACGCACCCGCGTCGAGTCCATCAGCGGGTCGTACGCCGGAAGGATCGCACCGCCGGGGATGCCGAATACCGTGTCGGCCCCGACTTCCTCAAGAGAGCGGATGAGGGACTGCGCACCCGTGACGTGCTCGGGGGCGGACTGCTGTCCTCCGGATCGGGGCCGCGGCTGCGGATGGGCCCCGGTGGCCTGCTCGGTCATCGTCATTCTCTTCTCGATGCTGAGGGTTTTTGCGAGGTTTGTGCGGGGTTCTGCTGCTGCACGACTCGATCCTGTGCAACAAAAAACCCCTCGTGCCGTGAGGCAAGCGAGGGGAGCGCGCCGGGTGCGGTCGCTGGGAGTTCCGGGTCCGTCCGGACGTCACCAGCTTCAGCCGACGCGCTTTCCAAGTACGAGAATTCGGGTGCGCATGGCATTGACCCTCCCCCCGGCACGCACCGACTGTCAAGTGGGTGGGACGGGAGTCTCATTATGTGAACGGAGGGCTGTTCCGCCACCGAAAACGACCGGCACGTTACTGGTGTACACCCCCGCGCCGCCGCCCGCGAACGCGGGCTCGGCCGGGCCGTGCGGCACCGGATAGTGGCCGCAGGACAGGGCCCGGCGCAGCCGGTACTCGTCCAGCGGCCCGGAGAAGGCCATGCCCTGCCCGTGTGTGCAGCCCATCGCGCGCAGGGCGAGCACCTGTTCCGGCAGGTCCACCCCGTCGGCCACGGACTGGAGTCCGAGGTCTCCGGCGATCCGCAGCAGCCCGCTGGTGATCTTGTGCAGCCGCGCGGACTCGACGACGCCCTCGACCAGACTGCGGTCCAGTTTCAGTACGTCGACGGGCAGCCGCCGCAGCGTCGTGATGGCCGCGTAGCCGCTGCCGAAGCCGTCCAGCGCGACGCGGACACCGAGCCGCCGCAGCGCGGTCAGCCGCCGCTCCAGCTCGTCCAGGGAGACGCGCGGGTCGGTGTCGGCCAGCTCGATGACCAGCGAGCCGGACGGCAGCCCGTGCCGGGTGAGCAGGGCCTCGATCGAACCGAGCGGCATCGACTTGTCCAGCAGCCGCCGGGCGCTTATCCGTACGGCCACGGAGACGGCGAGCCCGGTCGCGGTGCGCTCGGCGGCCTGCTCCACGGCCTCCTCCAGCATCCAGCGCCCCAGCTCGGCGGTCTTGTCGCTGTCCTCGGCCACCCGCAGGAACTCGGCCGGCGTGAACAGCACCCCCTGCGACGAACGCCAGCGCGCCTGCGTGGACACCGACACGATCCGGCCGTCCGTCAGCGACACCACGGGCTGGTGCAGCAGCGCGAACTCGCCGTCGTGCAGCGCGGCCCGCAGCCGCGTGGCCAGCTCCGCCTTCCGTACGACGTCCTGCTGCATCTGCGGGGCGTACAGCTCGACCCGGCCCTTGCCCGCCCCCTTGGCGCGGTACATCGCGAGGTCGGCGTTGCGCAGCAACTCCCCCGCGCCCAGGCCCGGTTCGGCGAAGGCGACGCCGATGGAGGCGGCGACGCGGACATCGTTGCCGTCGATGAGGTACGGCTGGGACAGGGTGATCCTGAGGCGGTCGGCGAGTTCCATGATGTGCCGCTCGCGGGCGGCCCGGTCCCGGGTGCCGTCGCCGACGATCAGGGCCGCGAACTCGTCGCCGCCCAGCCGGGACGCGGTGTCGCCGTGCCGGACGGCGCCGTCGAGTCTGCGGGCGGCCTGGACGAGGAGTTCGTCCCCCGCCTGGTGCCCGATCGTGTCGTTGACGGCCTTGAAGCCGTCGAGGTCGATGAAGAGGACGGCCGTGCCTCGGTCGGTGGAGCGGCGGCCGGAGAGGGCCTGCTGGACGCGTTTGGTGAACAGGGCGCGGTTGGGCAGGTCGGTGAGCGGGTCGTGCTCGGCGTTGTGCTGCAACTGCGCCTGCAGGCGCACTCTTTCGGTCACGTCGCGGCTGTTGAAGATCAGGCCGCCGTGATGGCGGTTGACCGTCGACTCGACGTTCAGCCAGCCGCCGTCTCCGGAGCGGAAGCGGCACTCGATGCGGGTGGTGGACTCGTCGAAGGGGCTGGCGGTGAGGAAGCGGCGCACCTCGTGCACCACACAGCCCAGGTCCTCCGGGTGGATCAGCGAGGCCAGTTCGGTCCCGACCAGCTCCTCCGCGGCCTTGCCGTAGACACCGGCGGCGGCCGGGGAGACGTAGCGGAGGATGCCGTTCGGGGCGGCGATCATGATGACGTCGCTGGAGCCCTGCACCAGGGAGCGGAAGTGGTTCTCCTTCTGCGCCAACTCCTGGGTGAGGGTGATGTTGTCGAGCAGCATGATGCCCTGGCGCACCACGAGGGCGAGGACCACACAGCCCGCGGTGATGAGCACCACGCGGTCGGGGCTGCGGCCGTTGAGGACGTTGTAGAGAATCCCCAACGTGCAGACGGCGGCGGCGAGATACGGGGTGAGCGCGGCCAGTGAACCGGCGATGGGCCGGGTGGCCGGATACCGACCGTGGTCGGCGCCCTGGACGGGGGCCTGGTGGTGGATGCCGGTCCGCTGTCCGGGCCGGTGCTCGTGCACCACGCGTGTGTGCCCGTCGTCCTCGGGCTGGGTGTGCCGGGGCGTGGCCCAGGGGGCGTACGCGAGGAGCAGTGAGCCGGCGAACCAGCCCGCGTCGAGCAACTGGCCGGAGTGGTAGTTGTTGTGGAGCAGCGGCGAGGTGAACAGGGCGTCGCACATCACGGTCAGGGCCAGTGCGCCGATCGCGGTGTTCACCGCGGTGCGGTTGACCGAGGAGCGCCGGAAGTGCAGCGCGAGCACCATGCTGACCAGGGCGATGTCGAGCAGCGGGTACGCCAGGGACAGCGCGGTGTGGGCCACGCTCGGCCCGTCGAACTTGGCGGCCTGGGCCAGCGCGAGGCTCCAGGACAGCGTGAGCAGCGAGCCCCCGATCAGCCAGGCGTCCAGCGCCAGACAGACCCAACCGGCCTTCGTGACAGGCCTTTTGGCCAGCACCAGGAGGCCGACGATGGCGGGCGGCGCGAAGCACAGGAAGAACAGATCGGCGAAACTGGGGCTGGGCACGGGTCGTTCCAGCACGACCTCGTACCACCCCCAGACTCCGTTGCCCAGCGCCGCCATCGCCGAGGAGAGCGAGAACAGCAGCCAGGCGGGTCGAAAGCGGATACGGCGGCTGCGCGCGTAGAGGAAGCACGAGACGGCGGCGGTACCGGCTGCCGCGCTGAGCCCGAAGTCGCCCATGATCAGGGCGACTTGGTGCGACCCCCAGTCGAGCGCGGAACCGACGGCGTATCCCGCGCACACCAGGGCCAGGACGAGTTGCTGGACCAGGCTCCATCCGCCGCCGGAGGCCGGCGGTCGAGGCAGCCGCGCTCCCGGTGAAGTCCGGTCCCGGAGCGCCCCGTTGAGGGTGGTCGTCGGAGACGGTGGCGAACTCACCGGTCCCTCCCGGTCCGTGTCGCTCCCCGGTCCCGCGGGGCCCGGTGCGCCGGATGAGCGTGCCGTCGGCGGCTGTTGTGCCTGCGGTGGTGGTGACTGTGGTGGCTGTGATGTCCGCCGTGACTGCTGTGGCTGCCGTGATTTCCGTGGTGGCCGCGTCTGGCCGCGGCGGCGCGCCAGGGTCGCCGTCGGCGGCCCCGCCGCGTCGGATCGCTCGTCCATAGGCCGTGCATCGCCCGTCGCCCCCCTCACAGTCTGAAATGTCCAACCCCGGCGCCGAACGGTGCGCGGCGCAGCCCCTGCCGGGACGATACACCAGTCTCGTCACTCAGGGACATAGTTCCTCTACGCTCCGTGACGACCAGCGGAGATGCGTGCACGCACCGCTTCCGGAAGGTTGCGGAGGGTACCGGAAGCGGATGACACGCTTGTTGCGACTACCCCGTTGGGCCCGTCGTAAGGATCACGTTGCGCAACGGCTCCCGGTTCACAAACCGTCCCAACTGGTCCACCACCAGACGCTTCGCACGCGGCAGGAAGGCCGAAGTGGGCCCGCCGACATGGGGACTGATCAGCACGCCGGGCGCCTGCCACAACGGGTGTCCCTGGGGCAGCGGTTCGGGGTCGGTGACGTCCAACGCGGCGGTGATACGGCCGCTTTCCAGCTCCGCGAGCAGCGCCTTGGTGTCGACGACGGGACCGCGGGCCACGTTGACCAGCAGCGCCCCGTCCTTCATCCGGGCCAGGAACTCGGCGTCGACGAGGTGCCGGGTGGTGTCGTCGAGGGGCGTGGAGAGGATGACGACGTCGGCTTCCGGGAGCAGGGCGGGGAGTTCGGCGAGCGGATGCACCGGTCCGCGCTCGGTGGTGCGCGCGGAGCGCGCCACCCGCGCCACCCGCGCGAGCTCGAACGGAGTGAGCCGGTCCTCGATGGCGGAGCCGATGGCGCCGTAGCCGACGATGAGGACCGACTTGTCCGCGAGCGCCGGGTGGAAGTCCCCCTGCCAGTGCTCCTGTTGCTGCGCCCGCACGAATCCCGGGATGCCGCGCAGCGAGGCGAGGGTCAGTGCGAGCGCGAGCTCGGCGGTGCTCGCCTCGTGCACTCCGCGCGCGTTGCACAGCCGCACACCCGGGACGATGGAGGAGAGGCTCGCGGTCATGTCGTCGACGCCGGCCGTGAGCGTCTGGATGACCTGGAGATTCCGCATGTGCTCCAGCGGCCGGGTCTTCACGGGGTGACGCTTCATGTACGGCACTACGTATACGAGGCAGTCCGCGGGATCGCCGGGGAACTCCTGATCGCCGTCCTCACCCCCGTCCCAGAACAGGTAGTTGAGGCCCTCGGGAAGCCCTTCGATCTCCGCCGGCGGGATGGGCAGCCACACGTCAACAGTCATGGTCGAGAGGCTATGTCAGGCACGCGCGCGTGCAGAGGTTAGGTTTGTGGGCCAGGAGAGGGAGGGTCACGAGCAGGTGGAGCGCAGGACGATCGGTGCGGGGGCGCTCGCTTTGGGAGCCGTCGGACTCGGCTGCATGCCGATGAGTTGGGCGTACAGCGGGTCGCGGCAACGGGGCGACGAGTCGGTCAGGGCCGTGCACCGGGCGCTCGATCTCGGCGTGACGCTTCTGGACACCGCCGACATGTACGGCCCGTTCACCAACGAGCTGTTGTTGGGGCGGGTGTTGAAGGAACGGCGCCAGGACGCGTTCGTGTCGACCAAGGTCGGCCTGCTGGTCGGCGAACAGCACATCGTGGCCAACGGCCGCCCCGGCTACGTGAAACGGGCCTGCGACGCCTCGCTGCGCCGCCTGCAGACCGACGTCATCGACCTCTACCAACTGCACCGCGCCGACCCCGAGGTCCCGGTCGAGGAGACCTGGGGTGCGATGGCGGACCTCGTACAGGCCGGAAAAGTAAGGGCGTTGGGGGTGTGCGCGGTCGGCGCCCGCGCCGCGCGCCGGCCCGGGGCACGGCTGCATGACGGAACGATCCGCCAACTCCAGCGCGTGCAGCAGGTGTTCCCGGTGAGCGCGGTGCAGGCCGAGCTGTCGGTGTGGTCGACGGAGGCGCTGGACGCGCTGCTGCCGTGGTGCGCGGCGCGCGGGGTCGGCTTCCTGGCGGCGATGCCCCTCGGCAACGGCTTCCTGACCGGCACCCTCACCCCGGGCGAGGGCTTCGAACCGGACGACGTCCGCGCCCGCCACCCCCGCTTCACCGCCGAGATGACCGCCGCGAACCAGCCGATCGTCGCCGGCCTGCGCCGGGTGGCCCGCCGGCACGGCGAGGACGTCACGCCCGCCCAGGTGGCCCTGGCGTGGACGCTGGCGCAGGGCCCGCACGTGGTGCCGGTACCGGGCACCAAGCAGGAGCGCTGGGTGACGGAGAACGCGGGGGCGGCGGGACTGCGGCTGACGGCGGAGGACCTGACGGAGGTGGCGGGGCTGCCGGCGGCGCTGGGGTCGTGGGACTGACGGCGGGATCGGTCGCGCGAGGGCAACGGCTCGATCGTGCGTCGGTACGCGGTGATCGGGAACCCCTGCGGCGCGAGCGGTGTATGAAAAGTAGAACCAGCCACAGGGGCAGGCCCGGGAGAGCCCGCCGTAGCCACCGTAGGAACCCGTCCGTCGAAGGGACCTGATCGTGCAACGTCGAGTCGTGTCGGCCGCCCTGGCCGTGACCGCGCTCCTGCTGACGGCCGGCTGCTCCTCCGACGGCGGAGGAGGCTCCCCGGACAACGGCACGAGCGCGTCGTCCGGCGACAGCGGTACGGCGACGGGGGCGTCCCCCTCCGCGCAGGCCGCCGAGCAGCCCCCGCCCGCCAAGGGCACGGTGAAGGTGCTGCGCACGGTCACCACGGGACTGAAGACCCCGTGGGGCCTCGCCCCGCTGCCCGGCGGGGATCTCCTCGTCTCCTCCCGCGACGACGGGACGATCACCCGGATCACCGAGAAGACCGGCAAGAAGACCGAGCTGGGCAACGTGTCCGGGGTGTCCCCGGCCGGTGAGGGCGGCCTCCTCGGCATCGCGCTCTCGCCGGACTACGCCTCGGACCACATGATCTACGCCTACTTCACCTCGGACTCGGACAACCGCATCGTCCGCATGCTGTACGACGAGAAGAAGCCCGCCGGTGAACAGCTCGGGGCGCCCGACACGGTCTTCAAGGGCATCCCCAAGGGCTATATCCACAACGGCGGCCGGATCGCCTTCGGCCCGGACGGGATGCTGTACGCGGGCACGGGCGAGAGCGGTCAGCGGGGTCTCGCGCAGGACAAGAAGTCCCTGGGCGGCAAGATCCTGCGGCTGACCCCGGAGGGCGACCCGGCGCCGGGCAACCCCTTCCCGAACTCGCCGGTGTACACCTACGGCCACCGCAATGTGCAGGGTCTCGCCTGGGACTCCAAGCAGCGGCTGTTCGCCTCGGAGTTCGGCCAGGACACCTGGGACGAGCTGAACGCGATCAAGCCGGGCGACGACTACGGCTGGCCGAACGCTGAAGGCAAGAGCAGCGACCCCAAGTACCACAACCCGATCGCCCAGTGGCACACGGACGACGCCTCCCCCAGCGGCATCGCCTATGCCGAGGGCTCCATCTGGATGGCGGGGCTGAAGGGGCAGCGCCTGTGGCGCATCCCGCTGGACGGCACGAAGGCGTCGGCCGCCCCGCAGGCCTTCCTCACCGGCGAGTACGGCCGGCTGCGCACGGTGGTGTCGGCCGACGGCGGCAAGCTGTGGCTGGTGACCAGCAACACGGACGGCCGGGGCACGCCTAAGTCGGGGGACGACCGGATTCTGGAGCTTCAGGTGACGTAGCGGACGCGTCGGCAGCAGGGTCCGGCAGGCGTACGACGACCTTGCCGGACTCCAGGTCTATCGGCCCGCGCCCGGGGTCTCCGTCGGCGACGTCGACCCTGGTCAGCTCCAGCCGGTTGGCCTCGTCCTGGGTGTGCTTGCGGCCCGGTGAGAACAACTCCTCGAACATGTTGAACACGGCGCCTCCCCTGTGCCGGTCCCCTACAGCGTACGACTCATCTCGCCGAGCGCGCGGTGAGCGGGTCGGGCGGGAACAGCTCCAGCCGGTGGGCGACGGCCGCGGCCTCTCCCCGGCCCGAGACGCCGAGCTTGCCGAGGATGTTCGAGACGTGGACGCTCGCGGTCTTCGGGGAGATGAAGAGTTCCTCGGCGATCTGCCGGTTGGTGCGGCCGGCGGAGACCAGGCGCAGCACGTCGCGCTCCCGGCTGGTGAGGCCGAGCGCCTCGACGGGGTCGGCGGGGACGGCTCTGGGCGCCGGGACCCTGGTGAGCGTCAGCCGGGCCCGCTGGGCGAGCAGGGCGACGGAGTCGGCGAGCGGGCGGGCACCGAGGTGCTCGGCGACGGCACCGGACAGGCGGAGGAGTTCGGTGGCGCGGTCGCGCTCGTCGTCCCCGCCGTCGGAGTCGGCGAGGAGGGCTTCGGCGAGGCGGTGCCGGACGCGGGCGAGGTCGTAGGGGCGCTCCAGGCATTCGAAGGCCGCGACCACCTCGGACCAGTCGTCCGGGGTGCCGCGTCCCTCGGCGTGCAACAGTTCGGCGCGCACCCAGCGTTCGTAGGCCCGCCAGACGGGGACGTTCGTGGCCACCGGCTTGGCGGCTTGCCGGATGCGGTCGAGGATCTTGGGGCGGCCGGGCTCGGCGACGGGCAGGCCCTTTGCCTGGTTCTCCGCGACGGCGGCGGTGAGCAGCAGGGGCCAGACGTCGAACTGTGTGCCGGGGCGGAAGCCGGAGTCCAGGATCTCTTCGAGGGTGGCCCGGGCGTCCAGGAGGCGGCCTTCAGCGGCGGCGATCTGGATCGCGATCCGCTCCAGCGGCTGATGGTGCTGGGGTGCGACGTCAAGGGTGCCGAAGTGCTCGCGGGCCGCGGCCAGTTGGCGACGGGCCTCGGCCACATCGCCCCGGGCGAGCGCGAGTTCGGCGCGGAGCGTGGCGTGGAAGCCGCGCGGCTTGGACCGCCGGCTCACCCGCTCCGCCTTGGTCACGGCCTCGGTGGCCTCGTCCCAACGCCCCAGGGTGAACAGGGATTCGGCGAGGTTTCCCCAGATCCAGGCCTCTTTGTCGAACTGGCCGAACTTCTTGGCGTAGGCGAGCCCCGTCTCCAGGATCGGCACGGCCTCGCGGGAGCGGCCGACCGTCTCGAGGGAGGACGGAAGGTTGACATAGCTGCGTCCGGCGACGGTGGTGATGCCCTCGGCGACCGTGCGTTCGTTGACCTCGGCCAGTTCGGCGAGGCCCGCTTCGACGTCGCCGGAGGCGACCATGAGGCCGGCCAGGGTGAGGCGGGCGTCCATCTCGATCTCGCGGGCGCCCACCATGCGCGCGTACTCGACGGCGCGCTCGGCGGCCACGTAGGCGTCCGGGCCGGGCACATGGACCATGGACCAGCCGGCGACCTGGGCCAGTACTTCGGCGTGCACTTCGGAGGGCGGCAGTCCGCGGACCAGCTCCTGGGCGGCGGCCAGTTCGGGCCAGCCGTCGCCGCGGGCCTGGTGCCGGACCAGGACGGAGCGCTGCACCCAGAACCAGGCGGCCCGCAGCGGGTCCCCCTCGTCCTCCAGGAGATGCAGCGCCCGCTTGGTGATCTTCAGGGCGCGCTCGCGCTCCCCGCTCAGCCGCCCGGCGACGGCGGCCTCCGCCATCAGGTCGAGGTAGCGCAGCGGTGTGGTCTCCGGGTCGCAGCCGCAGGGCGGGTAGACCTCGGTGTAGTCGACGGGGCGCAGACCGGCCCGTACGGCGTCGGGGACGGTGTCCCACAGCTCCATCGCCCGCTCCAGGAGCCGCAGTTGCTCGGAGTGGGCGTGCCGGCCGCGGGCCGCCACGGAGGCGTCCAGGACGGCGGGGAGGGCCTTGGCGGGGTCGTGGGCGTGGTACCAGTAGCTCGCCAGGCGCATGACGCGCTGGTCGGCGGGGACGAGCGTCGGGTCGGCCTCGAGGGCTTCGGCGTAGCGGCGGTTGAGGCGGGAGCGCTCGCCGGGCAGCAGGTCGTCGCCGACCGCCTCGCGGACCAGGGAGTGGCGGAAGCGGTAGCCGTCGTCGCCGGGTGCGGCCTGGAGGATGTTGGCGCCGACGCCGGCCCGCAGCGCCTCGATGAGGTCGTCCTCGGCGAGCCGGGCGACGGCGGCGAGCAGTCGGTACTCCACGGTGGAGCCGCCCTCGGCGACGATCCGGGCGACCCGCTGGGCGCTCTCGGGCAGTGACTCGACCCGGACGAGGAGCAGGTCGCGCAGGGTGTCGGTGAGGCTGGAGCGGCAGCCGTCGTGCGCGGCGACGGCGAGTTCCTCGACGAAGAAGGCGTTGCCGTCGGAGCGTTCGAAGATCTCGTCGACCTGGGCGGGGTCCGGTTCGGCGGCGCGGATGCCGGCGATCTGGCGGCCCACCTCCTGCCGGTTGAAACGGCCGAGCTCGATACGGCGGACCGTGCGGAGCCGGTCGAGTTCGGCGAGGAGGGGGCGCAGCGGGTGGCGGCGGTGGATGTCGTCGGCGCGGTAGGTGGCGAGGACGACGAGACGGCCGGTTCGCAGGGTGCGGAAGAGGTAGGCGAGGAGGTGGCGGGTGGAGGCGTCGGCCCAGTGCAGGTCCTCCAGGGCGACGACGACCGTGCGGTCGGCGGCGACGCGCTCCAGGAGGCGCGCGGTGAGTTCGAAGAGGCGGGCCATGCCCTCCTCGTCCTGCCGGCGGGCGCGGCGGTCGGTGGGCGCCTCCGCCAACTCGGGGAGCAGTCGGGCGAGTTCCTCCTCCTGGCCGGCGGCCGCCGCGGACAGCTCCTCGGGCAGTTCGCGGCGCAGGGCGCGCAGGGCGGTGGAGAACGGGGCGAAGGGCAGTCCGTCCGCGCCGATCTCGACACAGCCGCCGAGGGCGACGACGGCGCCCCGGCGGCAGGCGGTGGTGGCGAACTCCTCGACCAGCCGGGTCTTGCCGACGCCGGCCTCGCCGCCCAGCAGCAACGCCTGCGGCTCGCCCGCGGCGGCGCGGGCGAGCGCATCGTTCAGCGTGTCCAACTCGTCGGCGCGGCCGACGAAGACCGGACTGACGGACCTGGTCTCCACAGATCCGAGCATGTCACGCGGGTCTGACAACGCGGCACCCGTTTTCTGGAGGGCTGCCGCGGAGCCGTTCACCACGCGCGGGCGAACAGGTGCCTGCGGGGGCGCTGGGTATGCACCTCCCCCTCGGCGGCCTGCCTGGCCTGCTCGCGGCGGGCGGCGCGACGGCTGCGGACGGCCTCGCGGGCCAGCCGCTCTTCGGCGGCCTGACGGCGGAGTTCGGCGGAACGCATCTGGTGGAGTTCGTACTCGTACATCTCAAGTCCCTTGGAAGTGGCGGTTTCTGGCTTCGCTTTCTGCGATGCCTCAACCTTCGTCTCCAAGGGGGGTCCGCCACATCGGGAGAGTTCCGCATCTTGCGGGGCCGGGCGGGCCTTAGACGTGCGTAAGGGGTCTTAGGGCCTCCGTAAGGTGCTTACGAAGGCCCTAAGACCCCTGGTGAACTGCGGTGACTCAGGTCGCGGACGGCAGGCTGAGCAGGACGTCGGTGTACTTGAGGACGGCCAGGAGCAGGCCTACGACGCCGAGCGCGACGCCCGCCCAGGCGACCGACTTGATCCAGGTGGCCTGCGGCTTGCCGGGGGTGCCGAACGCGGGCCGGACCAGGGCCGCGACACCCACGAGGGCGCCCACCAGCGCGAAGATGCCGGCCCACAGCGCGGTGGTGTGCCAGGCGTCGCCGTAAACCTCCTTGATCTGGGTGGCCACGCTCGCGGTGGAGGCGGTGTGGAGCTGACCGACGAGGGTCTCGCGGGCGGCGGCGACGGAGCCGATCCAGCCGCCGGAGAGCGAGATGAAGCCGAGCGCGGCGGAGACCACGGCGGCGGCGCCCTGGCCGACGCCGGAGGGGCCCTCCGGCTGCTCCAGCCGGAGCTTCGCGAGCTCGGCCGCGTACTCCTCCTCGGAGAGGTCGTCCTCGTCCTCGGCGGCTTCGGCCTCGGTGTTCGCGGTCTCCGGCTCGGTCACTTCCTCGTCGGTCTTGGTGACATCGACGGTTTCCGCGTCGCTCTTCACCTCGGTGGCCTCGTTCGCGGCCTCGTCAACAGTCTTGGTACCCATGGTGCGCACGGTAGGGGTGATTTCTGAGAAGTTCCTTAAAGATCGCTGTGCTGCGCACGCGCGCGTGCCTCGCGCCACTCGGGGGCGAGCACGGACCACACCTCGATGTCGTGCCGTACGCCCCCAAAGGGGTGGGACTCGCGGAGTATCGCGTCCCTGGTCATGCCCATGCGGCGGGCAACATTCAGGCTCTTCTCATTGCCCGAGGCGGCATGCCATTCGACGCGGTGGATTCCGCGCTGTTCGATCGCGAAGTCGATGAGAATCCGCATCGCGCGGGTGATCAGCCCGCGCCCGGCAGCGGCGGGTTCCAGCCAGCAGCCGACCTCGCAGTTGCCCTGGTCGGCGTGGAAGTTCAGGAAGAGGACCCCGCCGACGAGCTTCCCGTCCAGCCAGATCCCGTGCAGGGACGCGCTGTCGGCGGCGCGCAGGTCGGCGTAGCGCTGGAGCTCCCCCCGCGCCGACTCGACGTCCGTCGCCTTCGAGCCGAAGGAGATGAACTGTCCGATGAACTCCCGGCCGCGCTCCAGGTGGGCGAGGAACTCCTCGGCGTGCCACGTCTCCAGGGGACGCAGTTCGGTGCCGTCGTCACCCAGGGATATCGCGTACATCCTGTTCCCGCTCCTTCGCCAGTACGTCCGCCACCTCGGCGTCCGTCGCAGCGGCCAGCCTCTCATGGGCGGCGCGGCACTCGGGGGGCTCGATGCTGATGCGGGGCAGGACGCGGTCCAGGCCGCGGGGCAGCCACCAGTTGGCGCCGCCCAGCAGGTGCATGAGGGCGGGGACCAGGAGGGTGCGCAGCACGAAGGCGTCCAGGGCGACGGCCGCCGCGAGCGCGATGCCGAACATGGCGATCACTCGGTCGCCGCTGAGCACGAAGGCGAGGAAGACCGAGATCATGATGACCGCGGCCGAGTTGATGACCCGGCTGGTCTCGGCGAGGCCGACCCGGACGGCGCGGCGGTTGTCGCCGGTTTCCAGCCATTCCTCGTACATCCGGCTCACCAGGAAGACCTGGTAGTCCATGGACAGCCCGAAGAGGACCGACACCATGATCACGGGGAGGAAGGGTTCTATGGGCCCGGCGCGTCCCAGGCCGAGGAACTCGCTCCCCCAGCCCCACTGGAAGATCGCGACGACGACCCCGAAGGCGGCGGCCACGGCGGCGACGTTCATCGCGGCGGCCTTGAGCGGGATGCCGACCGACCGGAAGGCGAGCAGGAGCAGCACACAGCCGAGCGAGATGACGACCCCGACGAACAGCGGCAGCTTGCCGACGATCACGGCGGCGAAGTCGTCGTAACTCGCGGTCACTCCGCCGACGTGGATGTCGAGCGAGGTGCCCGTCTCGGCCCTCGGCAGTACCTCGGTGCGCAGCCGGTCGACGAGGTCGCTGGTCTTCTGGGACTGCGGTGCCGAGTCCGGTACGACGCTGAAGTACCCGGTGGAGCCACTGCTGTCGTAGGTCACCGGGGTCACGGAGGCGACGCCCTCGGTGGTGCGCAGGGTGGCGTCGAGGTTGTCCAGGGTGAGCTTGTCCTCGGCTCCGTCGATCCTGGTGACGAGGGTGAGGGGGCCGTTGACGCCGGGGCCGAAGCCCTCCGCGAGGAGGTCGTAGGCCTGGCGGGTGGTCGACGACCTGGGGTCGTTGCCCTGGTCGGAGGTGCCCAGGTGGAGCGCGAAGGTGGGCAGCGCGAGGACGGTGATGACGGCCAGGGCGAGGGTGCCGAGCAGTTTGGGATGGTGCTCGACGAACGCGGACCAGCGGGCGGCGAGGCCGGTGGGCAGCTCCGGCTGGGGCCCGTGGTCGGCCAGTCGGCGCCGTTCGCGGCGGCTGAGGGCACGGGGGCCGATGAAGGACAGCAGGGCCGGGAGCAGCGTCACGGCGGCCGCGACGGTGAGCACCACGGTCAACGAGGCGGCGATCGCGACCCCGTTGAGGAAGCCGAGCCGCAGGATCAGCATCCCCAGGAGGGCTATGCACACCGTGGCGCCCGCGAAGACGACCGCGCGCCCGGTGGTGACGACCGCGTTGGTGACCGCCTCGGTGACGGACAGTCCGCGTTTCAGCCCGCGTCGGTGCCGGGTCACGATGAACAGGGCGTAGTCGATGCCGACACCGAGCCCGATCAGCATGCCGAGCATGGGCGCGAAGTCGGCGACGGTCATGACGTGCCCGAGCAGCACGATCGCCGCGTACGCGGTGCCGACGCTCAACAGGGCGGTGCCGATGGGCAGCAGCGAGGCGGCGAGCGAACCGAAGGCGAGGAACAGTACGAGGGCGGCGACGGCGACCCCGACGATCTCGGCGGTGTGCCCGCTCGACGGCTCGGTGAGCGCGATGGCGCTGCCGCCCAGTTCGACCTGCAGCCCGTCCGTCCCGGCGGCCTTGGCGACGCGGACGACGGCCTGCGCCTCGGATTTGTCGATGTCCTCGGCCTGGTGCGCGAAGGTGACGGTGGCGTACGCGGTGTGCCCGTCGGCACTGATCCGGCCCGCGCCCTGCCCGTCGTACGGACTGACGACGGAGGCCACCCCGGGCAGGTCCGCGATCTTGTCCAGGGCGCCGGTCATGGTCTGTTCGACGTCGGCGGCGCGGACGGAACCGGGCGAGGTGTGCCAGACGACGGTGTCGCTGTCGCCGCCGAGGCCCGGGAAACTCTCCTTGAGCAGTTGAGTTGCGCGACCCGACTCGGTGCCGGGGGCCTCGTAGTCGTTCGAGTACGCCGAGCCGGCGACGGCGGCGGCCGCGGTGACCCCGCCGAACGCGAGGAGCCACAGCAGGACGGCGACAAGGCGGTGCCGAACACACCAGCGGGCAAGGGCTGCCACGAACGTGCTCCCGGGGATGACGAATTGTGGATCTTTGACCGGGAATCCAGGTTCAAGGGATGAACAGCCCGCAAAGAACGCATGAGCAATGCGTGACCCACTCTTGCAGCCGAAAGTGATCGTTCAGCACGTTCGTGCCCTTATTCACAGGAGTGGGAGCCAGATCACAGGACAGTAACGGCAACTCTGTCAGGGCACCCTGCTCAGTCGAACTGGTCCCCCAGCGCCATCACCATCGCGCCGACGACCAGCAGCCAAAGCGCCCGTCTGGTACGGCCCCTGGACCCGAGCACCGACGCGAGCGCACACACCGCGGCACCCGCGGCATAGGCGGCCGGGACCAGCACCGGAGCGGAACCACTCGCTCTGAGCGCCGCCGCGGCCACCCCCGCGAGGGCCAGCACGGCACCGGTCAGCGCGGCCGTCCAACGGGCCCGCCGCGCGTCCAGTGCCGGATCGAAGTCCGGTGTCTCGGAATCTGCGCGTCCGTCCATGGCGGGCGAGGGTAGCGCCTCCGCCTGAGAAACCTGGTGCGCGGCCAACCGACGTCCTCCACAATCTCGTTGCTCTCCCTAGGAAGCTACGCAGAACCGGAGGAGCCCGTTCACCGATGCCGGACACCGACCTGACCGCCCGTCTGACCCACCCCCGCTATCCGCGCAGCAACGGCTACGACGCCCGCTGGACCATCGAGAACCAGATGGGCCCGCACGCGTTGTGGCTCCTGGAATGGCTGGCCCCCGCCCTGGGCCTCGACGCGCTGCGCCCCGGCGCCCGCGTCCTCGACCTGGGCTGCGGGCGCGCCATGACCTCCGTCTTCCTCGCCCGGGAGTACGACGTCCAGGTCACCGCCGCCGACCTGTGGGTGAAGCCCGACGAGAACGCCGTACGGATCGCGGAGGCGGGCGTCGCCGACCGCGTGCTGCCCCTGCACGTGGAGGCACACGATCTCCCCTTCGGGGAGGGCACGTTCGACGCGATCGTGTCGATCGACGCGTACCAGTACTTCGGCACCGCCGACCTCTATCTGCCCACGCTGACACGGCTGTTGAAGCCGGGCGGCCGGATCGGCGTCGTCATGCCCGCGCTGCGGGAGGAACTGCCGGGCGACGAGCCGCCGGAGCATCTGAAGCAGTACTGGGAAGGGGACCCGGGCTTCTGGGCCTTCCACTCCCCCGCCTGGTGGCGCGGGCACTGGACACGCGGCAAGGCCGTGGAGGTCGAGACGGCCGACTGGCTGCCCGACGGATGGCGCGACTGGCTGTTGTGGAGCGAGGTGTGCGCCGAGGAGAGCCCGAGCGAGTTCATGGCGGGCATGGCGCGCACGTCGGCGGAGCTGGTACACGCCGACGTGGAGCATCTGCTGGGCTTCACACGCGTCGTGGGGCGCCGCCTCTGATGCGACGCACCTGGGGGATGCATCGCAACCGATGCATCCCCCAGGGCCGTTGATTTCCTACGGTCGCTTTTCCCTACGACCGTCTCAGCTCTCGCTGACGCCCAACTGGTCCAGGATCAGTTCCTTGACGCGGGCCGCGTCGGCCTGGCCTCGGGTGGCCTTCATGACCGCGCCGACCAGGGCGCCGGCCGCCGCCACCTTGCCGCCGCGGATCTTGTCGGCGATGCCCGGGTTGCCGGCGATGGCTTCCTGGACGGCGGTGGTGAGGGCGCCGTCGTCGGAGACGACCTTCAGGCCGCGCTTCTCGACGACCTCGTCCGGGGTGCCCTCGCCGGCGAGGACGCCTTCGATGACCTGGCGGGCCAGCTTGTCGTTCAGGTCACCGGCGGTCACCAGGGCGGTGACCCGGGCGACCTGCTCCGGCGTGATGGGCAGCTCGTCGAGCGCCTTGCCGGACTCGTTGGCGCTGCGGGCGAGTTCGCCCATCCACCACTTGCGCGCGGAGGCCGCGTCGGCACCGGCGTCGATCGTCGCGACGATCGGGTCGATGGCACCGGCGTTGAGGATCGACTGCATGTCGAACGCGGTGATCCCCCACTCCTCGCTCAGCCGGTTGCGGCGGGCCAACGGCTGCTCCGGAAGCCCGGCGCGGATCTCCTCGACCCACTCGCGCGAGGGGGCCACCGGAACCAGGTCCGGCTCCGGGAAGTAACGGTAGTCCTCCGCCTCCTCCTTCACGCGGCCCGAGGTCGTCGACCCGGTGTCCTCGTGGAAGTGGCGGGTCTCCTGGATGATCGTGCCGCCGGAGTTCAGCACCGCGGCGTGGCGCTGGATCTCGTAGCGGGCGGCACGCTCCACGGAGCGCAGCGAGTTGACGTTCTTGGTCTCGCTGCGGGTGCCGAACTTCTCGCGGCCGTGCGGGCGCAGCGACAGGTTGACGTCGCAGCGCATCTGCCCCTGCTCCATGCGGGCTTCGGACACACCGAGCGCCCGGATCAGCTCGCGCAGCTCGGCGACGTACGCCTTGGCGACCTCGGGAGCGCGCTCGCCCGCACCTTCGATCGGCTTGGTGACGATCTCGATGAGCGGGATGCCGGCGCGGTTGTAGTCGAGCAGCGAGTGCGAGGCGCCGTGGATACGGCCCGTCGCGCCGCCGACGTGCAGCGACTTGCCGGTGTCCTCCTCCATGTGGGCGCGCTCGATCTGCACCCGGAAGGTCTCGCCGTCCTCCAACTGGACGTCCAGATAGCCGTTGAAGGCGATCGGCTCGTCGTACTGGGAGGTCTGGAAGTTCTTCGGCATGTCCGGATAGAAGTAGTTCTTCCGGGCGAAGCGGCACCACTCGGCGATCTCGCAGTTCAGCGCGAGGCCGATCTTGATGGCGGACTCGACGCCGATCGCGTTGACGACCGGGAGCGCGCCGGGCATGCCGAGGCAGGTCGGGCAGGTCTGCGAGTTGGGCTCGGCGCCCAGTTCGGTCGAACAGCCGCAGAACATCTTGGTCTTGGTGCCGAGTTCGACATGGACCTCAAGGCCCATGACGGGGTCGTACGACGCCAGCGCGTCCTCGTACGACTCCAGGTCGGTCGTGGTGGTCACGGTGAACTTTCCCTCTCAGCCCAGCAGGACGTCGTCGTCGCCCAGCCGCTTCAGCTCGCGGTACAGGATGGCGAGGCCGGTGACGATCGCGACGGCGGAGACCGTGGCGTCGATCAGACGGAGCGTGTCGTGCTCGGTGCGCGCCTTCTTGATCTGCTTGGCGACACCCAGCGCGCCGAACGCGGTGGTGGCGATGGACACATACGTGCCGGACTTGGACTTCTTGAAGCCCTTGGCCTTCGACAGTGCGTTGCTCACAGCGACGGTGCCTCCTCAAGCAGCGGGTGGCCCCACTTTTCCACGAAGGCGGCCTCTACGGCGGCGCCGACCTTGTAAAGGCGGTCGTCCTTCAGCGCCGGCGCGATGATCTGGAGCCCGACCGGGAGGCCGTCCTCCGGCGCGAGACCGCAGGGCAGCGACATGGCCGAGTTGCCCGCCAGGTTGGTCGGGATGGTGCACAGGTCCGCGAGGTACATCGCCATCGGGTCGTCGGCACGCTCGCCGATCGGGAAGGCGGTGGTCGGCGTCGTCGGCGACACGATCACGTCGACGCTCTCGAACGACTTCTCGAAGTCGCGGGTGATGAGCGTACGGACCTTCTGGGCGCTGCCGTAGTACGCGTCGTAGTAGCCGGAGCTGAGCGCGTACGTCCCGAGCATGATGCGGCGCTTCACCTCGGGGCCGAAGCCCGCCTCACGGGTGAGGGAGGTGACCTCTTCGGCCGAGTGGGTGCCGTCGTCGCCGGTACGGAGGCCGTAGCGCAGGCCGTCGAAGCGGGCGAGGTTGGAGGAGCACTCGGAGGGCGCGATCAGGTAGTACGCCGACAGGGCGAGGTCGAAGGACGGGCAGTCCAACTCGACGATCTCCGCGCCGAGTTCCTTGAGTACGGCGACGGCCTCGTCGAAGCGCTGGATGACGCCGGCCTGGTAGCCCTCGCCGCGGAACTGCTTGACGACGCCGACGCGCATGCCCTCGACGCTGCCGTTGCGGGCGGCCTCGACGACCGGCGGCACCGGGGCGTCGATCGAGGTGGAGTCCAGCGGATCGTGCCCGGCGATGACCTCGTGCAGCAGCGCCGCGTCCAGGACCGTACGGGCGCACGGCCCGCCCTGGTCGAGGGAGGACGAGAACGCCACCATGCCGTAGCGGGAGACCGCGCCGTACGTCGGCTTGACGCCGACCGTGCCGGTGACGGCGGCCGGCTGACGGATCGAACCGCCGGTGTCGGTGCCGATCGCGAGGGGCGCCTGGAAGGAGGCGAGCGCGGCGGAGGAACCGCCGCCGGAGCCGCCGGGGATCTTGGTCAGGTCCCACGGGTTGCCGGTCGGCCCGTACGCGCTGTTCTCGGTGCTCGACCCCATGGCGAACTCGTCCATGTTGGTCTTGCCGAGGATGACCACGTCGGCGGCCTTGAGCCGCTTGGTGACGGTCGCGTCGTACGGCGGGATCCAGCCCTCGAGGATCTTCGAGCCGACGGTCGTCGGGATGCCCTCGGTGGTGAAGATGTCCTTGAGCGCGAGCGGGACGCCGGCCAGCGGGCCGAGCTGCTCGCCCCTGGCGCGCTTCGCGTCGACGGCACGGGCCTGCGCGAGGGCGCCCTCGCGGTCGACGTGCAGGAAGGCGTGGACCTTCGCGTCGACCTCCTCGATCCGGGCGAGGTGGGCCTCGGTGACCTCGACGGCCGTGAGCACGCCGGACGCGATGTTCGCGGCGGTCTCGGCGGCGGTGAGCCGGATGATGCTGCTGTGGTCCGTCATGGTGATTAGTCCTCCCCCAGGATCTGCGGCACCTTGAAACGCTGCTGCTCCTGGGCCGGGGCGCCGGAGAGCGCCTGCTCGGGGGTGAGCGAGGGACGGACCTCGTCCGCGCGCATGACGTTCGTCAGCGGCAGCGGGTGGGAGGTCGGCGGTACGTCTTGGTCGGCGACCTCGCTGACGCGGGCGACCGCGCCGATGATGTCGTCCAGCTGTCCCGCGAAGTGTTCGAGCTCTTCGGGCTTCAGCTCCAGACGCGCCAGCCGGGCGAGGTGGGCGACCTCCTCGCGCGTGATGCCAGGCATGCAGCGTTCCTCTGGGGTGAGTGTGTGTGGTTTGGGGCCAATCCTATGGGGCGGGGGGCCGTAGCCGTTAAACGGTTTCGATCGCCCAGCTCTCAGCAGGGTCGAGGGGCAACCCCCTAGGGGCGGGAGGCTGTGTCGATTTGCGGCTCCGCCGCGTGGGCGCGCCCAGGGCTGCCGATCGTCCACTTCACAACGGGGCTTGCATCGTCAGGGGCGCGGGGAACTGCGCGACCAGCCACAGCGGACCCGCAGCCGCAAATCCACAGAAGCCCCCTCCCCCATAGGCGCACCCAATCAGCCGATCCTCCCGGGATCATCCGCCGCAGCCGCCGGCAACGCAGCCCGAGGCCGCTGCCAACCCCGCGAGCCCCTCGCCCGCAACCAAGCCGTCATGTCCTCCGGAGGCATCGCCGCAGCGACAAGCCACCCCTGCACCGCATCACACCCCAGATCCCGCAACCGCTCCCACGTCTCGTCGTCCTCAACCCCCTCCGCCACAACGAGCAACCCGAGGGAGTGCGCCAGATCAACGGTGCAGCGCACGATCTCCGCGTCCTCGTTGTCCACCGCGAGCCGCGCCACGAACGACCGGTCGATCTTCAACTCGCTGACCGGCAGCCGCCGTAGGTGCACCAGGGACGAGTACCCCGTGCCGAAGTCGTCGAGGGACATCTTCACGCCGTGGCCGGTGAGGCCGTTGAGGGTGTCGGCGGCGCGCTGGGGGTCCTCCAGGAGGACGTGTTCCGTTATCTCGAGTTGGAGGGACCCCGCCGGGACGCCGTGCCGGGCGAGACGCGCGGCGACGGAGCCCGCGAAACCGGGGGTGTGCACATCGCGCGGGGAGACGTTCACCGCGACCGGCACGAACAGCCCCTGGGCCCGCCATCTGGCGACCTGGGCGAGCGCCGTGTCGAGCACGTACTCGGTGAGATGGGGCATCAGTCCGGACGACTCGGCGATCGCTATGAACTCGTCCGGCGGCACCTTCCCGCGCTCGGGATGCACCCACCGCACCAGCGCCTCCAGGCCGGCGACCTGACCGTCGAAGCGGACCTTGGGCTGGTAGTGCAGCTGCACCTCGTGCGCGTCGAGCGCCCGGCGCAGATCCCCCAACAGGCCCAGCCGGTCGGGGGTGTTGGAGTCCCGCTTGGACTCGTAGACCTCTACGCCCGTGCGGTCCCGCTTCGCCTGGTACATCGCGACGTCCGCCCGGCGCAGCAGTCCCTCGGCGTCGAGGGCGTGGTCGGGGAAGACGGCGACGCCCGCGCTGGCCTCCAGGACGAGCGTGAGCCCGTCGAGGTCGAGCGGGGAGCTGAGCGCGACGACGAGGTTGCGGGCGACCCGGGTCGCGGACGTCGTGGAGTCGGCGACGGGCAGCAGGACGGCGAACTCGTCGCCGCCGAGCCGCGCGGCCTCCGCCCCGCGCGGCAGCGCCACCCGCAGCCGGTCGGCTATCTGCAACAGCAGCCTGTCTCCGGCCAGATGACCGAGAGTGTCATTGACCGATCGGAAACGGTCGAGGTCGATCAGCATGAGAGCGGCCTTGGCGCCGATGCGCTCGGCGTCGTCCAGGGCGGTCCAGATGCGCTCCAGGAGCCACTGCCGGTTGGGCAGCCCGGTCAGCGGGTCGCGCAGTTGCTCCTCGGCCCGGGCGCGGGCCATCCACAGGGTGGAGTCGAGGGCGATGAGCGGGATCGAGAAGAGGGGCAGCAGAACCGGCTGCGCTACGGCGACCACACAGATCAGCGGGGCGATACCGAGCAGGGCGACCGCGACGAGGCCCTGTCTGAGCAGGGCGGTGCGGGCGACGGTGGGCAGCCCGCCGTGGCGCGGGGCGTGCAGATACCAGAGCAGGGTGCGGGTCACGGCGAGATAGGCGAGGGCGACCAGCACGACTTCGGGGGCGGTGTAGACCGTCCAGGTGTCGGGGTTCCACGGCTTCTCGACGGACGGCACCCGGCCGAACGCGCCCAGCACGAGTGCTCCGGCGGCTATGCCGAGGATGTCCACCGCGCCGTGCAGCACGCCCTGGCGCCAGCGGTTGCGCCGGGCTATGCCGACCAGGACGACGACGGTGAGGCTCACCATGCCGGCGGCGACCCAGCCGTAGAGCAGCAGGACGCCGAGGGTGAGGGCGGCTCCCGAGCCGGTGCCGCCCCACCAGCGGGCGCGGCCGAGGGCGACGAGGTGGCCGACGATGATGCCGGTGAGGACGGCGAGCGACCAGCCGACGGTGCCGGACGGGAAGAGCGCGTGGTCGCCGGTGAACGCCCGGAAGAATCCGGCGCCCAGGACGAAGCCGGCCGCGGCCACGACCGCCGTGGGCAGCGCGGGCCAGGTCAGGTGGCGTCCGGATTCACCGCCCGGCAGTCCGGAGGAGTGGTCGGGGGTGAGCGGTGCGTCGTGACGCGCGTCCGGTGTGGAGTACTGTCCGGTGGCGCGCGGCTGGGCGCCCGGACGCTCCACGGGTCGCGCACCCCAACGACTCTCCCGCCAGGCGCCGGTGACCCGGCGCAGGAGTGAGTCCGGGGGGGCGCTCTCGGTCGGTTCCATTCCCGTCCCTCTCACAGCCGGCGGTGCCCACGCCACGCGGTCCGATGCCCGACTTCCACCAACGGCACCGCGTTTGGAAAACCCTTCCCCTTGCTCACCAAGAGCAGGGGGTTGCCCCAACCGCAGCTGGGCACGGCAGGTGCACACCTCAACAGTAGGCCGCAGAAGGCTTCCACGGGCAGCGGTCGTAGACGGTTGCCCGAATGCGACCCGGCCACCCGTATGCATCTGGTATGCGCCGATCGGGTGGCCTTCAACCGCTGCTCCTCGCTACTCCTCGACCGGAAGCGCGACTTCGGCGGCCGCCTCAGGTCCCTGTTCAAGCAGGACATTGAACCCGTCCTCGTTCAGAACGGGCACCTTGACCTGCATCGCCTTGTCGTACTTGGAACCAGGATTGTCACCTACGACAACGAAAGAGGTCTTCTTCGAAACAGAACCGGTCACTTTCGCTCCCCGGCTCTGCAACGCGTCCTTGGCCCCGTCCCGTGTGAAGTGTTCAAGTGTGCCGGTGACGACCACGGTCAGCCCTTCGAGCGGACGCGGGCCCTCGTCCTCGCCGGACCCCTCGTCCTCCATCCGGACCCCGGCGGCCCGCCACTTGCGGAGGATCTCCTGGTGCCAGTCCTCGGCGAACCACTCCTTGAGCGAGGCGGCGATGATCGGGCCGACCCCGTCGGTGTTCGCCAACTCCACCTCGTCGGCCTGCTCGATACGCTCGATCGAGCGGAACTCGCGGGCCAGCGCCTCGGCCGCGACCGGGCCGACATGACGGATCGACAGGCCGGTGAGGATGCGGGCGAGCGGGCTCTCCTTGGCCGCCGCGATGGTCTCCAGCATCGCCAGCGCGTTCTTCTTCGGCTCGCCCTGCTGGTTGGCGAAGACCGTCGCGATCTTCTCCTCGCCGGTCTTCGGGTCCCGCTTGGGCAGCCCGCTGTCCTGGTCGAGGACGTACGCCTTGATGGGCAGCAACTGCTCGATGGTGAGGCCGAACAGGTCGCCCTCGTCCTTCAGCGGCGGGTCCGCCGGCTCCAGCGGCTTGGTGAGGGCCGCCGCCGACACATAGCCGAAGTGGTCGATGTCCAGCGCCTTGCGGCCCCCGAGGTAGAAGAGGCGCTCCCTCAACTGGGCAGGACACGTACGGGCGTTCGGGCAGCGGAGGTCGATGTCGCCCTCCTTCATCGGCCGCAGCGGCGTACCGCACTCGGGGCACTCCGCCGGCATCACGAACTCCCGCTCGCTGCCGTCGCGCAGATCGGCGACCGGGCCGAGGATCTCCGGGATGACGTCACCGGCCTTGCGCAGCACCACCGTGTCGCCGATGAGGACGCCCTTGGCCTTGACGACCTCCTGGTTGTGCAGCGTCGCGAACTCGACCTCGGAGCCGGCCACCGTCACCGGCTCGACCTGGGCGTACGGCGTGACCCGGCCCGTACGGCCCACGCCCACGCGGATGTTGACGAGTTTGGTGTTGACCTCCTCGGGCGCGTACTTCCACGCGATCGCCCAGCGCGGGGCGCGGGAGGTGGAACCGAGCCGCCCCTGGAGGGGGATCTCGTCGAGCTTGACGACCACGCCGTCGATCTCGTGCGCGACGGAGTGCCGGTTCTCGCCGTAGTACCGGATGAACTCCCGTACGCCGTCGAGGTCGTCGACCACCTTGTTGTGCGGGGAGGTCGGCAGGCCCCAGGTCTTCAGCAGGGCGTACGCCTCGGAGAGGCGGGTGAGGGGATCGAAGCCCTCCAGGGCGCCGATGCCGTGCACGACCATGTGCAGGGGGCGGGTGGCGGTCACGCGCGGGTCCTTCTGGCGGAGCGAACCGGCCGCCGCGTTACGGGGGTTGGCGAAAGGCTTGTCGCCGGCCTCGACCAGACGGGCGTTCAGCTCCTCGAACTTCTCCATCGGGAAGTAGACCTCGCCGCGGATCTCCACGAGGTCGGGCACGCGCTCGCCGGTCAGCCGGTCCGGGATCTCCGCGATCGTCCGGACGTTGGGCGTGATGTCCTCGCCCGTACGGCCGTCGCCGCGGGTCGCCGCGCGCGTGAGACGGCCCTGCTCATACGTCAGGTTGACGGCGAGGCCGTCGACCTTCAGCTCGCACAGGAAGTGGTAGTCGGAGGTGCCGACGTCCTTGTGGACGCGCTCGGCCCAGGCCGCCAACTCCAGGTCGTCGAAGGCGTTGTCCAGGGAGAGCATGCGCGAGCGGTGCACGACGGAGGTGAACTCCGTCTCGTACGCCCCCGCGACCTTCTGCGTCGGGGAGTCCGGCGTGCGCAGCTCGGGATACTCCTCCTCCAGCGCCTCCAGGGTGCGCAGGAGTTTGTCGAACTCCGCGTCGCTGACGACCGGGGCGTCGTTCACGTAGTAACGGAAGCGGTGCTCCTCGATCTGCTCAGCGAGCTGCGCGTGCTTCTCCCGTGCCTCTGCGGGCACCGTCGTCTCCGCCTGCCTGTCGCCGGCCACCGTGTTGTCCTTCCGTCACTCAGGGTTGTCCGCGAGGGATCTCGCCGCCCGGACGCAGTGGGCGAGAGCATGGCGCGCGTACTCGGGGGAAGCCCCCGCGAGTCCGCACGCCGGGGTGATCGTGACCGCCTCCGCGAGAAGTCCCGGTCGCAGCCCCAGCCTGCGCCACAGCGTCCTGACACCCATGACGCTACCGGCAGGGTCTGACAATGCGGTGTCCGTGCCCGGCACGACACCGGCGAAGAGCCGGGTACCGGACTCCACCGCTTCCCCGATCACGTCGTCGTCACGCTCGGTGAGGAGCGAGAAGTCGAAGGAGACCCCGGTCGCGCCCGCCCGGCGCAGCAGGGCGAACGGCACGTCCGGCGCGCAGGAGTGCACGATGACCGGGCCGTTCTCGTGTACGTCGACGACCTCGCGGAGGGTGCCCTCGACGAGTTGGCGGTCGACGGCGCGGTGCGTGCGGTAGCCGCTGGCGGACCTGACGTGTCCGCGCAGTACGGCGATGAGGGACGGCTCGTCGAGTTGCAGCACGATCTGGGCGCCGGGGACTCGGCGTTGGACGTCGGCGAGATGGTTGCGCAGGCCCTCGGCGAGCGAGCCGGCGAGGTCCCGGCAGGCGCCGAGGTCGGAGAGCACGGACTCGCCGTTCCTCAACTCCAGGTTGGCGGCGAGGGTCCAGGGCCCGACGGCCTGCACCTTGAGCGGCCCTTCGTACCCCTGGGTGAACTCCTCGAAGGCGTCGAGGTCCTCCCCCAGCCACGCCCAGGCCCGCTTCGTGTCCCGCCCCGGCCGGTCCCCGATCCGCCACCCGCTGGGCTCCACACGCGCGTACACCTCGACGAGCAGCCCGGCGGTCCGCCCGATCATGTCCGCGCCGGGTCCCCGAGCGGGCAGCTCGGGCAGGAACGGAAAGTCCTCGAAGGCCCCGGTCGCGGTCTTCGCGGCCTCCCGGGCGTCGAGGCCGGGCAGAGAACCGACACCGGTGGCTGCGCCGAAGCTGAACTGGCTGTTGTTGCTCACCCAGGAAGCGTATGCCGCCGGCAGTGGGGTGGATTCCGGGGTGCCGCCGGTACCCGATGGTCGGTTCAGCGCATCGGGATCCCGAGCCGCTCCAAGAACGTGATCAGCCGCTCCGGATCCGTGACCTTCAGGTTGTTCCGGAATCGACCGCGCTCCCAGGAGACGTCCGTCTCGCCGTGCACGCTGCCGCTCCCGATGAACTCGCCCTCCGCGTCGAGAAGCGCGATGGTCACGCTGCCGTGGCAGCGGCAGATGCCGTTCGAGAACTCACCGGTCGTGGTGAGAGCCCGCAGTTCCGCGACGCCCTCGGGGTCGAACACCTCGCCGCAGACCCTGCGTTCGGCGAGCGGCCCGCCATCGTCGCCGCCCACGAGGACCAATGCGGCCTCCGTGCGCCCCCAGACCTCGTCAAGCCAGTCCCGGACCTCCGCACCGCTCGCCCCGCGCCGCTGCGCCGGTCCGGTCACCGTCCCGGCCGCACCGTCAGGTCGTTGACCTCCGCGTCCCCCGGCAGATCGATCGCCATCAGGATCGTCGTCGCGACCGACTCGGGGTCGATCCACTCGGAGGGGTCGTAGGGCTTGCCCTCCTGCTGGTGGACCTTGGCCTGCATGGGGCTGGCGGTGCGGCCGGGGTAGACCGAGGTGACGCGGACGCCGTTGGGGTGTTCCTCGTGGCGGAGGGAGTCCGCCAGGGCCTTCAGGCCGTGTTTGGAGGCGGCGTACGCGGACCAGTCGGCGCTCGCCCGCAGTCCCGCGCCGGAGTTCACGAAGAGCACGTGGCCGCCGGACGCCCGGAGTTGGGGGAGGAAGTGGCGGGTCAGTTCGGCGGGGGCGATCAGGTTGACGTTCAACTGGTGGCGCCAGGTCTTCGGGGTCAGGTCGCCCACCGGGCCCAGGTCGACCACCCCGGCGATGTGCAGGAGCGTGTCCACCCGGTCGGGCAGGCTCTGGTGCGAGAACGCCCAGCTGAGCCGGTCCGGGTCCGCGAGGTCGCCCACCAGGGTGCTCGCTCCCGGGTACTGCGCCGCCAGTTCCTTCGCGCGGCCCGCGTCGCGCGCGTGGAGCACGAGTTCGTCCCCGCGCGCGTGCAGCCGGCGGGCGACGGCCGCGCCGATGCCGGAACCGGCCCCGGTGATCACATGTGTAGCCATGCCCGCCATGCTCGCATCAGCGGGTACCCAAGGACTCTTCGAGGTAGGCCAGCGCCCCCACCGGCTCCTCCGCGAAGAACACCAGGTCGGTGAGCGGGACGGGCAGGAACCCCTCGTCCTCCATGCGCCGGAACTGCGTCTTCAGGCCGTCGTAGAAGCCCGCCGTGTTGAGCAGCACCACCGGCTTGTCGGTGTGGCCGTGCTTCTTCAGCTCCAGGATCTCGGTCGCCTCGTCCAGCGTCCCGGTGCCGCCCACCATGACGACCACGGCGTCGGCCTTCTCCAGGAGCAGCTTCTTGCGTTCGGCGAGGTCGGCCGCGATCACCATCTCGTCGGCGCCCGGGCGCACCTTCGCCGCCAGGAAGTCCACCGAGACGCCCACCAGCCGTCCGCCGGCAGCCTGGACGCCGTCCGCGACCACCTTCATCAGCCCGACGTCCGAGCCGCCCCACACGAGCGTGTGCCCGCCCTTGCCCAGCAGTTCCGCGAACTCCCGCGCGGGGCGCGTGTAGCGCTCGTCCAGGTCGGCGGCCGAGAGAAAGACACAGATCTTCATCCCGTCACCGTACGCGGGAAGAACCAGGGGTCCGCGAGTGCTTTTCCGGTATGGCTGACGGACACACGATCACGATCGAGCAGGGCGACCAGCACGTACGCGTCGTCCACGGCGACCAGGTGCTGGCGGAGAGCGACCGGCCCCTGATCCTGAAGGAGACCGGCTCCCCGGTGCGGTACTACCTCCCCCCGGAGGACGTACGCCTCGACCTCCTGACCCCCTCCGAGACCCACACCCACTGCCCCTTCAAGGGCGACGCGTCCTATTGGTCCCTGCCGGACGCGCCCGACCTGGTGTGGGCGTACCCCGACCCCAAGCCCGACGTCGCACAGATCAAGGACCACCTCTCCTTCTACGAAGTAGAGGTGTTGTGACCGATTAGTCCTCCGCCCTGCGGCAGTCTCCAGGGCATGGACAAGAAGACTGTTTCGCGCGACGGCACCGCCCTCGCGTACGAGCGCATCGGTGCGGGTCCGCCCGTCGTCCTGGTCGGTGGCGCGATGACGACGGGCGACGGCCTGCTGCCGCTCGCCGCGCAGCTCGCGCACCGGTTCGGGGCTGTTCCGTACGACCGCCGGGGTCGTGGCGCCAGTGGCGACACGGCCCCGTTCGCCGTGGCCCGCGAGGTCGAGGACCTCGCGGCGCTGATCGACGCCGTGGGCGGCAGCGCGGCCCTGTACGGCCACTCCTCGGGCGCCGCCCTGGTCCTGCACGCGGCGGCGAGCGGCCTGCCGGTCATCCAAGTCGCCCTGTACGAACCGCCGTTCGCCCTCGACGCGGCCGGCGCCAAGGAACGCGCCGCATACACCGAGCGGCTCACGGAACTGCTCGCCGAGGGCCGCCACGGAGACGCCGTAGAACTGTTCATGGCCCTCACCGGCGCGGCCCCGGAGATGATCGCGGGCGCCCGCCGCTCCCCCATGTGGTCCGGCATGGAGGCCATCGCCCCCACCCTCGCCTACGACGACGCGGCCATGGGTGACGGTCTGGTGCCGGTGGAGCGGCTGGCGTCCCTGTCCGTCCCGGTGCTCACGATCGCGGGCGGCGCGAGCCCCGAGTGGATGCGGCAGGCCGCGCGGGCCGCGGCGGAGGCGGCGCCGGACGGGACGTATCGCACGCTGGACGGTCAGACCCACATGGTGGACCCGACCGTCCTGGCGCCGCTGCTCACGGAGTTCTTCACACAGTGACCGCGCGACGCTCCTGAAGGGTCACGCCATCGCCGTCGCCGCGCGCGTGGTCGTCGCGATCGTCGCGGAGCCGACCACGCGCGTGTCGTCGTAGAGGACGATCGCCTGCCCGGGAGCCACGCCCCGCACCGGCTCCCTGAACGACACCTCCAGGGTGCCGTCGACGAGTTCCGCGGTGACCTCGGTCTCGCCGCCGTGGGCGCGGAGCTGGGCGGTGTAGGTGCCGGGGCCGGAGGGAGCCGTGCCGCACCAGCGCGGCTTGACGGCCGTGAGGGCGCTGACGTCGAGGGAGGCGGCCGGGCCGACCGTCACCGTGTTGTCGACCGGGGAGATGTCCAGGACGTAGCGCGGCTTGCCGTCGGCGGCCGGGGTGCCGATGCGCAGGCCCTTGCGCTGGCCGATGGTGAAGCCGTACGCGCCCTCGTGCGAGCCGATGACGGACCCGGACTCGTCGACGATGTCGCCCTCGGCCTTGCCCAGGCGGTTCGCGAGGAAGCCCTGGGTGTCGCCGTCGGCGATGAAGCAGATGTCGTGCGAGTCGGGCTTCTTGGCGACCGCGAGGCCGCGGCGCTCGGCCTCCGCGCGGATCTCGTCCTTCGTCGTGACCGTGTCGCCGAGCGGGAACAGGGCGTGCGCGAGCTGCCGCTCGTCCAGGACGCCGAGGACGTACGACTGGTCCTTCGCCATGTCGGAGGCGCGGTGCAGTTCGCGGGTGCCGTCGTCGTTCACGATCACCTGGGCGTAGTGGCCGGTGCAGACCGCGTCGAAGCCGAGGGCGAGCGCCTTGTCGAGAAGCGCGGCGAACTTGATCTTCTCGTTGCAGCGCAGGCAGGGGTTCGGGGTGCGGCCGGCCTCGTACTCGGCGACGAAGTCCTCGACGACGTCCTCGCGGAAGCGGTCGGCGAGGTCCCAGACGTAGAAGGGGATGCCGATGACGTCGGCGGCGCGGCGGGCGTCCCGTGAGTCCTCGATCGTGCAACAGCCACGCGCGCCCGTGCGGAACGATTGCGGGTTCGCGGAGAGCGCGAGGTGGACGCCGGTCACGTCGTGGCCGGCTTCGGCGGCCCGGGCGGCGGCGACGGCGGAGTCGACGCCACCCGACATGGCGGCGAGTACGCGAAGGGGGCGGGGGCGCTGCGAGGTCTCAGTCATAACCCTTCCAGGGTACGGGGCATCGGGAACCGGGACCCGCGAGTATCCGTTGACGATCACATGGGGGATGCGAAGGACGACGGGGAAGCGAAGGGCCGGCGGCCCGGCAGGCGCGCGCTGTTGATCGGCGGGGCGGTGGCCGCCGTGGGGACGGCGGCGTTGGCGCGGGACGAGTTGTCGCGGATGTGGTGGCGGCTGCCGGGGGTGGAGAAGCCGCGGACGCCGGGTGCGGTCGACTACCGGGGTGCGTCCTGGGTGGCGGCGTCCTCGGCGAACTACCGGCGGGCCGACCGGCCGGACGACTACGCGATAGACCGGGTGGTCATCCATGTCACGCAGGGCAGTTTCACCAGCGCGGTGAAGGCCTTCCAGGACCCCGCGCACGAGGCGGCGGCGCACTACATCGTCCGCAAGGACGGGCACGTCACGCAGATGATCCGCGAGCTGGACGTGGCCTTCCACACGGGCAACCGCGAGTACAACGAACGCAGTGTCGGCATCGAGCACGAGGGCTTCGTGGAGCGGGCGTCCTCGTTCACGGACGCCATGTACGCGGGCTCCGCGCGGCTGACGGCGCAGATATGCCGACGCTACGGAATGCCCGTCGACCGGGAGCACGTCATCGGGCACGTGGAGGTGCCGGGGACGGATCACACGGACCCCGGGCGGTACTGGGACTGGGACCGGTACATGACACTCGTAAGGCGGGCACATCGGACGCAAGTGTGATGCTGGTCACACTCGGGTTTGGCTATGAGTCGTTTCAGTCACGGCCGTGTCCGATGCGTCCCCTGCTCCGGATGTGACCTGGGGTACGCCAACTCGGCTTCACTTCAAGGGGAGTTGGGAGACATCCCGCACTCTTACCTTTCACAGCTTGCCCCGCTGACTACTAACAACTCCCCAGTCTTTACACAGCCCTTAGGTCAAATCTCTGCCGCATGACACACACCAGCGAGCCCGCGTCCGGCGAGAACGGCAAGGGCAACCACCGGAAGAACACGGCCGAGAAGCGCGAACACGGCAAGGACATCGCGGCCCGGGGCAAGGGTCTGCACCGTCGCAAGTTCCTCGGCGGCATGGCCGGCGCCGGCATCGCGGCGGTCGTCGGGGCCGGGACGACCTTCTCCCTGCTGAGTGGCGCGACGAAGAACAAGGCGTCCGCGGTGGACACCGCCCTCACCATCCCCGACCTGCTGGAGGGCACCACCTCCGACAGCACCACCACCTTCACGCTGGAGGCGCAGACCGGCACCGCCGAGGTGCTGAGCGGTGTCACCAGCGACACCATGGGCTACAACCAGTCGTTCCTCGGCCCCACCATGAAGTGGACCAACGGCGACACGGTCCTGCTGAACATCACCAACAGCCTGGGCGAGGACACCACCGTCCACTTCCACGGCGCCCACGTCCCGGCGAAGATGGACGGCGGCCCGCAGGTCGCCTTCTCCGACGGCACGACCTGGTCGCCCACGTTCACGGTCAAGGACCCGGCCACCACGCTCTGGTACCACCCGCACGCGCTGGGCACCACCGCCAAGCAGGCCGTGCACGGCCTGGCCGGGATGATCATCGTCGAGGACTCCACGGACGCGTCCGCCGCGCTGCCCAGCGACTACGGCGTCGACGACATCCCGCTCATCTTCCAGTGCCTCGCCACGGACAGCGCCGGTGACATCAAGTACGACCTGACCGGCTACCTCAGCAGCGGCCTCAGCTACCCGCTGCTGCTGAACGGCACGAACGTCGACTCCACCACGCTCGCCTTCACCGCCACCAAGACCCGCACCCGGTTCCGGGCGCTGAACGCCTCGCCGTCGGACATCATCACCATCCAGCGCAGCGACGGCGGCACGCTCACCCAGATCTCCACCGACCAGGGCTATCTGACGGAGGCGACCGACGTCACGACCATCCGGCTGGTGGCCGGCGCCCGCGCCGAGTTCGTGATGGACCTGAGCGCGGACGCCACGCTCCAGGCCGTCGTCACCACCGGCTGGGTGCGCGGCGGCAGTGGCACCTACGACGTCCTCGCGATCACCGCGAGCGGCACGGACACCCCGGACGACCTGCCGTCCAGCCTCAACACGATCGACCGGTACGACACCAGCGACTTCACCGCCCGCACCATCACGCTCGGCCAGAGCGGCACGAAGATGCTGATCAACGGCTCGGCCGGCACGAGCATGTCGTCCATGGCGATGATCAGCACCACGGTGGGCTCCAAGGAGGTCTGGACGATCACCAACAGCACCCAGCTGGAACACTCGTTCCATCTGCACGACGTGCCGTATCAGCTCATATCGATCAACGGCGAGACACCGACAGGAGTCGAACTCGGCTGGTACGACACCTACGAAGTGGTCGGTGGCGGCTCGATCGAGATCGCCATGGAGTTCACGGACTTCTCCGACGACACCTATATGTACATGCTCCATTGCCATCTCCTGCAACACGAGGACGAGGGCATGATGGCCGCCCTCATGGTGACGGAGAGCTGACAGCCCCGAAGAACGGTCGGTCGGGTGTTCCGACGGCTAGCAGGTCCCTCGGAACACGTCGACCTGGCCGGCCGTGCTGTCCGCCACCGCGAGGTCGACGACCCCGTCCGCGTCCAGATCGGTCGCGGCGGTGTCGTAGGCACCGGTGGCGGACACTTCGGCGAGTTGCGCGAGGGTACCCGTGGTGGTGCCCCGGAAGAGCGTCACCGAGGCGCCCTTCAGCGAGGAGACCATGAGGTCCGTGACGCCGTCGCCGTCGAGGTCGGCGGCTCCCACGGCCACGGGCAGGGCGGGCGTGGTGTAGGTGGTGGCCGAGGCGAAGGTCCCGTCGCCGTTGCCGAGCAGCACGTCCAGAGCGTCGGAGCCGTTGCTCACCGTGGCCAGGTCGAGGGTGCCGTTCCCGTCGAAGTCGCCCTCGGCCAGGGAGTAGAGGCGGGACGTGGTGGCGAGGTCGGTCGCGGTGCCCAACGCGCCCGTGCCGTCACCGAGCAGGACACTGACCCCGTCGCTGCCGACGCTCGCCGTGGCCACGTCGGGACTCCCGTCACCGTCGAAGTCGCCGACGACGATGCCGTGCGGCTGGCTTCCGGTGGCGGTCTCGCCCTCGTCGTCGAAGGTGCCGTCGCCGTTGCCGAGCAGTACGCGCACGGT
This sequence comes from Streptomyces xylophagus, assembly GCF_000716435.1. Lineage (GTDB taxonomy): Bacteria > Actinomycetota > Actinomycetes > Streptomycetales > Streptomycetaceae > Streptomyces > Streptomyces xylophagus. Next base: position 56,989 of record NZ_JNWO01000019.1, on the reverse strand, counting down.
GCTCGTCTCCTGCTCGGCGACCACGAGGTCGGTGCGGCCGTCACCGTCGAGGTCCCCGGCGGCCAGAGCACGCGGCGCCCCGGACACGTCGATGGCGGTGGCCGTACCGAAGGTGCCGTCGCCCGTGTTCAGCAGCACGCTCACCTGGGCGCCGCCGAAGTCGGCGGTCGCGAGGTCCGGGTGTCCGTCGCCGTCGAAGTCCGCGACCACGGTCTGGTACGGATGCGTGCCGACCGCGTAGGTGCCGCCCGTGGCGAACGTGCCGTCGCCGTTGCCGAGCAGTACGGTCACCGAGTTGTCGTCCAGGTTGGCGGCGACCACGTCCTGCGCGCCGTCGCCGTTGACGTCCGCGGCGACCACATGACGGGTGTTCGTGGACGCCGTCGCCGAGGCGGAGAGGGCGTAAGTGGGCGTGCCTGTGCAGGAGTTGGACAGTTCCGTCGTACTCGCTACGGCTGCCGGGGCCGTACCCGCGCCGACGGCGACGAGCAGGCCGGCCGCGCCGGTCACGGCGATCCGGTGCGGGAGACGGGAGTTGGGCCGGTTCAAGGTGATGTCGCCTTTCGTGCGGGGCGGTTGACGGGGGTCAGTTCTGGTCCGCTTTCGATGCGGGGCAGTTCATGGATCAGCTCTGGACCGCTGCGACGCGAAGGCCCACGGTGAGGTAGCCGCCGGTGCCGTCGCGGCCCTCGCCCCGGTAGTGGGTGGTGCAGCTGCGGCCGGTCGCGTACCAGGAGCCGCCGCGTACGGCGTTGACCTCCAGGCCGGCCTCGCCGCCGTTGGTGGCCGTGACGATGCTGGAGGTCCACTCGAAGCAGTTGCCGGCCATGTCGTAGGCGCCGTGGACGCTGACGCCGGCGGGGTACGCGCCCACGGCCGAGGTGAGTCCGCCGGTGGCGGTCAGCGCGTCGAAGACGTCGGTGTAGACGAACCCGGTCCAGGTGCTGTGGTCGATCCAGCCGGTCACCCCGCCGGTGGCGGAGACGGTGAGGATCTCGGAGATCGGCTCGCTCTCGCCGTACCGGGTGGAGTTCTCGTTGTCGTAAGTGGCAAGCGTGTCGCCCTCGTTGGCGAGGTAGTACGCGGCGCACACGGCGTTGTAGTTGTAGTTGCTGGTCAGCGTGGAGTCCGTGTACGTGGTGCCGGAGGCCTGTCCCCAGGGGTAGGCGTACGCGTCCGGGCCGCGCGCCGCGTTCTCCCACTCGGCCTCGGTGGGCAGCCGGAAGGTCCAGCCGTCCGCCTGACCGGTGAGCCAGTCGCAGAATCCCTCGGCGTCCGCCGCCGAGATCTCCAGGACCGGATGGTCCGTCTTGGCGGTCGGGACGGCGCCGTCGTCCCAGTACGACGGGACGGTGTACGAGGCGTTCGGGGAGGCGTCCAGGAACGCCTTGTACTGGGTGTTGGTGACCTGGTAGGCGCCGAGCCAGTACGGGGAGTCGATCGCCGAGGCCTCCCCCGCGCCCGCGTTGTTGGACAGGTCGGCGGTGAAGACGAAGGAGGGATCCGCGGGGACCGCGGTGAGCGTCTGCCCGGCGACGGACACCGCATCGGACGCGGCGGCGGGCACCGACGTGACCAGCCAGGCGGCTCCGGCACCGCCGAGCACGAGCAACTTCCGCCGGGACAATAAGTGGTGGCGCGAGGGTACGACGGCCATGGGGCGGCCCTCCGTCGATGGGTTGGCAGGGGCGGGACCGGTCACGCGGCGCCGGGGGGGGCGTGCCACGTGACCGGCCGTTCACGGATTCCCGTAAGCACGGAGTGTGCACGACAAGACAACACAGTGTCGACAGAATGGGCTATGAATGACATATGAGCCCGATAGTCGGCTATTCTGTCGACAGTTTTGGTTCAGGACACCGTCAGAGTCAGGGCGCCCGTGTATGTGCCGCCCGCTTTGATCGCCGTGGTCGTGCCGTTCACCTTGAGGGTGACCGTCTTGCCGGACGGTGCCGTGACCGAGGCGTCCGAGGCCAGGCTGAGAGCGCTCAGATACGACGTGCCCGTGACCGTCCAGGTGGAGCCGGCGCCCAGGGTCACGACGACGCCGTTGTTGACCACCGCGCTCGGGGTGTTGGTGACCTCGCTGATCTCGCGGTACTCGGCCGAGGTGATCGTGGAGACGGCGTGCGCGGCGGTGGACGCCGAGATGACACCCTCGACCGTGGACCCGGTGAAGCTCAGGACCAGGTTCTGGCCCCGGAGGCTCGCGTTGCCGCCGCCTCGCACGGAGTTGTAGAAGTCACCGGTCAGGTCGATGTCCGTGAAGGTGCCCCTGGCGTCGGTGGTCTGGGCCGAAGTGGTCACCCACGTCGAGGACTTGGTGGGGGAACCGGTGGGCTCGGTGTAGGTGCCGATGGTCTCGGAGCTCCACGGCTCGCCGGACACGGTGACGCTGCTGGGCCGGTCGGTGTCCATCAACTGGAAGAGGACACCGTTGCCCGCGGTGATCGTGGCGCCGTCGGAGCCGTCGACCGTGACGGTGCCCGCGACCGCCTTGCACATGAACGCGGTCTCGCCGGTGGTGACTTGGGTGCCGCCGTCGATGGCGACGGATCCGGCGGCGTACCACAGGACCATGAAGCGGCCGGCGTCGATGGTGGTCGCCCGCACCGGCAGGGCACTCAACTCGGCGCTGGTGAGCCCCAGTTCGAGCGAGGTGTTGAGAGCGGCCACGGCGTCCTTCGTACTGTCCCCGTAGTGCGCCGAGGCGCCCCAGTGGATCAGGGCGTAGTCACCGACGTCGAAGGTGCAGCCCAGGAAGTGCTCGGTCACATTGCCGATGGCGTACGAACCGTAGCCCTGGCCACCGGTGTTGGCGATGGTGCTGTTGATGGCGGTCAGGGTGCAGTAGCTGCCGCCGTCGACCGACAGGGCGCCCCACTTCTCCGAGGAGACCGACGAGTTGATGTACGACGCCCTGGTGCTCGCGCCGAGCAGGTTGGTAGCGCGGACGTTGCCCGAGATCCCCAGCATCCAGGGGACGGTGATCATGTAGCGGGTGTCGCCGGTGCCGGAGGCCGGGTACTCGGCGGGCAGGGTGCCGTCGGCGCAGTGGATCGTGGAGTTCTTGACGACGACGTTGGCGGTGGCGTCGGCGATGACGGCGGTACGGACGACACCTTCGTTGGCGATGGTGGCGCCGTCGACGACGAGAGTGGTGCCGGAGCCGGTGCCCACGATCGCGGCGCCGTAGCCCACGAAGTCGCAACGGCCGTTGCCCGTAAAGGAGATGGTCGGGTCGGTGAGGGTGTAGGTGCCGCCGTCGGCGACGTAGACGCCGTTGAAGGCCTCGCCGTCGGAGGTGAGGGTGACACCGGTCGCGGCGATGTCGGTGACGGTGCCGCCGAGGACGGCGGAGGGGACGGACTTGGCTTCGTCCACTCCGTCGGAGTCGACGTAGATCGCCTGGCGGAACGGGAAGGTGAGGTCGCTGTAGGCGATGTCGGTGGCGTCGGCGACGGTGAGGATGACGGTGCCGGTGTAGGTGCCGGCGGCGATGGAGGTGGCCGCTCCGCCGTATCCGTCGGTGAGCGCGGCGAGTTCGCTGCCGGTCTCCTCACCGTCGACGGTGAGGGTCAGGCTGTAGCCGTCGGGGACGGCGATGACGCCGCCCTCCTCGATGGTGAGGCTGGTCGTGGTGGTGGTCTCGGTCAGCGTGAGGGTCTCGCCGGAGGCCACCGTGATGCCCGCGTCGGCCTTGGCGGTCGCGGCGCGTGCGGTCGCGGGGGCGATCACCGTCGGCGCCAACACGGCGGCGACCGCCACGAGAAGGGCGCGGGGGCGGGCGCGATAACTGACGTCCACTGTGAACTCCTTTGTCTTCCGGGTGTTTTCGGGCAGCCGCGCCCGCCGCGTGACGCGTTCAACAGGAAGTGAGCGGCGCGGTGGGGCGGGCGTGTTCAACGGCCTCGTCGCGGCGCCGGATCAGGGGCCCCTGGGGCGGCTGATGCGTCGCCGTCCCCCCACGAGGATGGCAACCGGGAGACTACTGTCGACACTTTCTCCACTCAAGGGGTAAGCGCCTGTGAAAAAGCCCGCCTCTGCCGACACTTGGTCGACAAGGCGGGCATACGGGGAACAGCCCCTCAGCGTTCTACATCAGCCCCGCCGCACGCGCCCGCTCCACCGCCGGGCCGATCACCTTCGCCACGGCCTCCACGTCGGCCTCCGTGGAGGTGTGGCCGAGGGAGAAGCGCAGGGTGCCGCGGGCCAGGTCCGGATCGGTGCCCGTGGCGAGCAGGACATGGCTGGGCTGGGCGACGCCCGCCGTGCAGGCGGAACCCGTGGAGCACTCGATGCCCTGGGCGTCCAGCAGGAGGAGCAGCGAGTCGCCCTCGCAGCCCGGGAACGTGAAGTGGGCGTTGGCCGGCAGCCGGTCCACCGGGTCGCCGCCGAGGATCGCGTCCGGGACCGCCGTACGCACCGCGTCGACCAGGCTGTCGCGCAGGGCGCCGATCTCGCGGGCGAACCATTCGCGCTGTTCGGCGGCGAGGCGGCCGGCGACCGCGAAGGAGGCGATCGCGGGGACGTCGAGGGTGCCGGAGCGGACATGGCGTTCCTGGCCGCCGCCGTGCAGGACGGGTACGGGGGTGTACTCGCGGCCGAGGAGCAGGGCGCCGATGCCGTACGGGCCGCCGATCTTGTGGCCGGAGACCGTCGCCGCGGCGAGGCCAGAGGCGGCGAAGTCGACGGGGACCTGGCCGAAGGCCTGCACCGCGTCCGCGTGCAGCGGGATGTCGAACTCCCGCGCCGCATCCGCGAGTTCACGGACCGGCATGACCGTACCGATCTCGTTGTTGGCCCACATCACGGTGGCAAGGGCCACGTCCTCGGGGTTGCGGGCGATCGCCTCGCGCAGCGCCTCGGGGTGGACACGGCCGTAGGAGTCGACCGGGAGGTACTCGACGGTGGCGCCCTCGTGCTCGCCCAGCCAGTGGACGGCGTCCAGGACGGCGTGGTGTTCGACGGGGCTGGCCAGGACGCGGGTGCGGGCCGGGTCGGCGTCGCGGCGGGACCAGTACAGGCCCTTCACCGCGAGGTTGTCGGCCTCGGTGCCGCCGGAGGTGAACACGACCTCGCTGGGGCGGGCGCCGAGCGCCTCGGCGAGCGCTTCGCGGGCCTCTTCGACCGTACGGCGGGCCTTGCGGCCGGAAGCGTGGAGGGCGGAGGCGTTGCCCGTGATGCTCAGGTGGGCCGTCATCGCCTCGACTGCCTCGGGAAGCATCGGGGTGGTCGCGGCGTGGTCGAGGTATGCCATGGTGACGCCGATTCTACGGGCCCCGGTGCGTACCTCGGAGGGGCGGGCGCCTCGATGGGATCCGGCCCCGCCGCCTAGAAGCTCCAGGAGAGCGTGCTGTCGATCTGCATGAAGGCGACGAGGACCAGCAGATCGGCGATGCCGAGCCCCAGACCGAGGAGGGCACGGCCGCGACGGGCGGTGCCGCGCCACAGCGCCGCGACGGCCAGGGCGATGGCGATCGGGCCGAGGAAGACGTTGAGTACGAGCAGGCCGACGAGGCCGAGGATGAAGGACGCGACGGCCATGCCGTCGGCGTCGCGGCGGCCGGTGGGCTTGACGTCGGCCGCGCTGCTGGGTGCCGGTGCGGTGAGTTGCATGGTGGATCAGCTCCCGTCGATGGGGTGAGCGGATGGGCGGGCGGTCAGTTGGCGGGCGTACGGCCGCGGCGGCCGTGCCGCTCGCGGAGCGCGAAGATGCCCAGCCACACGGCGATGACGGTGGCGGCGACGGCGGTGAAGGCGAGCGGCGCGTGGGCCACGGTGCCCACCACGACGCCGAACAGCAGGAGCGCTACGACGAGGAACAGCATGGGATGAATCCCCCTCCGAGATGTCCGGGACGGCTCTCGTTACGTTTCGGTGAACGGTTGTAGTAACAGTTGTTCACTGAACTTGAGTCTAGCGCGTCCGGCGACTTTCCAATTACGGAGAACAGTTGTTAACTGGATGACATGAGTCACACCCTCGGCATCCGGCAGGTACAGAAGCAGAAGACCCGACAGGCGTTGCTGGACGCCGCGTTGGGGCTGCTGGAGGAGCAGAGCCTGAGCAGCCTGGGCCTGCGCGAGGTCACCCGTGCGGTGGGCGTCGCCCCGACCGCCTTCTACCGGCACTTCCGCTCCACGGCCGACCTCGGGGTCGCGCTCGTCGAGGAGGCGCTGGGCAGTCTGCACCCGATGATCCGGCAGACGGTGTCCCCGGCGGACAGCGACCAACGCATCGCGCGCGCCGTCCAGTTGATCGCCCATCACGTGGACGCGTACCCGGCCCATGTCCGTTTCCTCGCGCGCGAGCGGCACGGCGGGGTGCAGCCGGTGCGGGAGGCCATCCGGGAGCAACTCGCCCGGTTCGCCGAGGAGGTGAAGGCCGAACTCGCCAAGGACCCGGAGTCGGGCGGCTGGCACGACGACGACCTGCTGATGCTGGCCCACCTCTATGTCGACCAGATGCTCGTCACGGCCTCGCTCTTCCTGGAGGCCCAGGAGGCGTCGGCCGAGGAGCGTGAGCGCGTGACCCAACTCGCCACGCGCCAGATGCGGTTGATCAGCGTCGGCCGCCGCCACTGGCTCGGCTGACCGCCACACCGGCAGGCATACGACAGGGGCGGCACGCCCGGTGTACGAGCGTGCCGCCCCTGTCGTGCGGAGCCGCGGTCAGCCCTGCTGTGGGGCCCCGCTCATCTGGCCACCGCCCGGGCCGCCGCCGCATCCGCCGCCGGGGCCGCCGCCCTGGCCGCCCTGTCCGCCGCCCCCGCCGGGGCCGCCGCTCGGCATTCCGGACGGGTTGCCGGTCGGCTGACCTGTCGGCGCGCCCGAGGCCGCGGCACCCGTGGGCGCACCGGACGGGGCGCCGCTGGGCCGTGCCGTGGCGTTGCCGGTGGGCATGCCGGAGGCCGCCGAACAGGACTGCGTGGAACCGGAGTTGCCGCTGCCGGAGGACGACGAAGAGTCGCTAGAGCCGCAGGCCGCCAGGGCCAGGGGCGAGAGCGCCAGCAGGGCCACTGCGGGGAAGAGACGCGCACGCTTCATGAGAAACAACTCCAAAAACGATGAGGAGGCCTTGTGGCGGGAACTCAATCAACGCCGCTTAGGGCTTCCTTGTCGGCGCCCTGTCCCCACCCTGTGCGCCAGGTAAAGCGCAGCTCAAGAGAACGCCCTGACCTGCGACTTCACGATCGGGACTCGCCTACTCGCTGGTACAGCTCCGTGACAGAAGCGGCCGCCGCGGCCACCTCGGCGCGCACCTCCGGCGGCGATACGACCTCCAACGCGTCCGCGAACTGGAGCAGTTGGCGGGCTTCAGGGACGAAGCCGTACGTCAGCCGGACCGTCACCCACTCGTTCTCGCCGGGGTCTTCAGGGAGTTCGGCGAGCGAGGAGGCGTTGAGGCGGACGAACATGTCGAGGCGGGAGCGGCGGACGCGGACGGTGACGTCGATTCCACCGGGGCGGTCCTCGACCTGGCGGCGCAACTCCTCCCAGGCGTGGGCGAGTTCGACGCCGGGGCGGCGCTTCACCGGGTCGGGCAGGAGGGTGGCGGAGTGCACGCGGTCGGCGCGGAAGAGGCGGGGCTGCGCACGGCGATCGGCGACCAGGTACCAGACGCCCGCCTTCGAGACCAGGCCGTACGGGTCGACGGTGTAGGTGCGCGGCTCCTTGGCGCCGCTGTGCCGGTAGCTCAGGCGCAGCCGCCGGTCGGTAAAGACCGCGTCCTGCAACACGTCGAGATCCACGGCGGGTTGGGGTCCGCCCTTCCAGCGCGTGGCGTCGACCAGGATGCGCCGGGAGGTCACCTCGGCCGCCGGTCGGTACGGTGCCGGCAGCGCGGCCATCACTTTGCGCAGCGCGGAACCGAGCGCGGCGTCGAGACCCAGCGCGGCGTGGGCGCCCTGCGCGGCGAGGATGAACAGGGCGCGTGACTCGTCGGCGGTCAGTCCCGTGACGTCCGTACGGAACCCGGCGAGCAGCTCGATCCCGCCGTGCCGCCCGCGCTCGGCGTACACCGGCACCCCGGAGGCGGACAGCGCCTCGACGTCCCGGTAGATGGTCCGCACCGACACCTCCAGCCGGTCGGCGAGTTCGTGCGCGGGGACACGGCCCCGGGTCTGCAGGAGCAACAGGATCGAGAGCAGTCGGTCGGCCTTCACACCCCCAGAATCCGCCTCCCGAAAACCCCGCGCAAATGTTGACGGAAACTGTCAGGTTATGGGGCCAGCATCAGCGCCATGAACACAAACGCCACGGACCCCCGCCCCCTCTACACCCGCACCACCGACCAGGTCGCCGCCCTGATCAGGACGGTACGACCGGAGCAGCTGGCCGCCCCCACCCCCTGCACGGAGTTCGACGTACGGACCCTGCTGAGCCATCTCGTCGGCGGCACCCACCGCATTGCGACCGTCGGCGAGGGCGGCGACGGCATGGCCGTACACCCCTTCGTGGACGGCGTCGACGACGACGGCTGGCCGACGGCGTACGCCGAGGCCCGCACCCGCGTCCTGAACGCCTGGGCCGACGACGCCCGTCTAGACGCCCTGGTCCAGGTCCCCTGGGGAAAGGCCCCCGGCCGCATCGCCCTCTCCGGCTATGTCATGGAGGCCGTCACCCACACCTGGGACCTCTCCGAGGCCCTGGGCCACCCCGTCCAACTCGACCCGGAACTCGCCGAGTTCGCCCTGGCGATCGCCCGCCGGGTCCTCCCGGACGAGCAACGGGACGCGGACACGCCCTTCGACACAGCCGTGCCGGTACCCGAAGGAACCGATGCCTACGGCCAGTTGGCGGCCTGGCTGGGCCGGAAGCCGGTCAGCTGAGTCGGGCCCGGGCCAACTGTCGCGACTGGGCCACCAGTCGGTCCCTGCTGTCCCAGACCTCCGCGTCCTCCTCCAGGAAGCCGCCGGCCAGGTTGCGGGTGGTGATGGAGACGCGGAGGGGGCCCGGGGCCGGGCGGGAGCGGACGTGGACGGTGAGTTCCACCGTGGGGACCCAGCCCTTGAGGCCGATCTCGAACGCCGTCGGGGGCAGCGCGTCCACCGCGAGGAGCAGGGAGAACGGGTCCGCGTCGCGGCCGTCCGCGAGGCCGAACCACGAGCGCATCTCGCCCTTGCCGGAGGGGGCGCCGAGGGCCCAGCCGAGGGTGGACGGGTCGAGCTTGAGCATCAGGCGGTCGGCGATCGCCGAGCTGCCGGAGACCGGGGCAGGGCCGTCCTCCGGGCCGAAGCACTGGTCCATGGGTGGGAAAGCAGGGGGCTTCGCCGTCGTGCGGACGTCGTCCGGGAGGGTGTCCAGGTCGCCGTAGGAAGCCAGGACGCGGATGCGTTCCACCTCGGCGCCCTCTTCGTCGTACTGGAAGAGGGACGCCTGGCCGGTGGAGAGGGTGCGGCCGGTGCGGACCGTGTCCGTACGGATGACCGCGGGGCCCGGCTGGGACGCCGTCAGGTAGTGCGCGGAGATCGTGAACGGGTCGGTGTGCGGGAGCGCGTCCGCGAGGGCTCGGCCCAGGACCGCCAGGAGGTAGCCGCCGTTGACGGCGTTGATGATCGTCCAGCCGGCCGAGAGGTCGATGTCGTAGACGCCCGGGGCGCGACGGGTGACCGCCGTGTCGCGGTCGAACTCGCTGTCGCCGATCGTGGCCCGTACGGCCTGTGCGGCCCGCGTGGGCGCCGGGGCGGATGCTGCTTCTCGCATGAATGAACCGTACAACAGGTGATTACTAAGCGGTAGCTTTGTTGTTGCGGGCAGATGAAAACACCGGCAAGCCCTCGGCCACCCGGGTGAGGAACCGGCAATTTCTTGGTAAGTGTCCGAACTCGTCCGTGACCCTCGGCCCGTGATCCCCCTCTTTGGGGACATGAGCCTCACCGGGACTCCGTTCCTCTACACCGCCGTCGTGCTGACGATCGTCGCCCTGATACTGCCGCTCGTGCTGTGGTCGCGGCTGCGCGGCCCCAAGGCCGTACGCGTGGCGGCACGGGCCCTGATGCTGCTGTTCGCCCAGGCGACGGCCGTCACCCTGGTCTTCGTCATGGTCAACAACCAGAACAACCTCTACGACAACTGGGCCGACCTCCTCGGCACCGGCAACCACGTGCAGCAGGCCGCGAACCTCGGCAAGGACGGCACCGGCGGTATCGCGCTGAGGCGCTTGCCCAAGGTCAGGCAGGCGTTCGCCCCCGCCACCGGTCCCGGCATGAGCTCCGCGGGGCAGGTGGAGGTCACCCAGCTCAAGGGCCGGGTGTCGGGCGTGAACGCCGAGGTCTACGTCTGGACCCCGCCGCAGTACAAGGAAGCGGCCTACCGGCACAAGAAGTTCCCCGTCGTGGAACTGCTGCCGGGCTGGCCCGGTTCGGCGAAGGCGTGGTTCGGGTCGATGCACGTGACCCAGCAGCTGGAGCCGCTGATGAGGAGCGGACGGATCGCGCCCTTCATCCTGGTCGCGCCGCGCTACAACCTGCTGGCCGGGGTGGACACCGGCTGCGCCAACATCCCCGGCACGGTCAACGCCGACACCTGGCTCAGCATCGACGTGCCGAAGATGGTCACCGACAACTTCCGCACCCAGCCCGCGCCCAAGGGCTGGGGGGTCGCCGGTTACTCGGCCGGCGCGCACTGCGCGGTCAAGCTCGCCGTCGCCCACCCCGACCGCTACCAGGCCGCCGTGAGCATGTCCGGCTACAACGACCCGATCGGCGAACGCAATTCGCTGGCCGCGCAGAGTGTGGCCCTGCGCGAGGCGAACAACCCCTACCTGCTGCTCAAGAAGGCGGCGACACCCCCGCCGATCGCAATGTACCTCTCCGGCGAGTCCGGCGACGGCTATCAGGCGGGCGTGGCCCTCGAACAGATCGCGAAGGCGCCGACGAGCGTGCACGTGGTGTTCCTGCCGCGCAGCGACGGCGGGCACACCATGGCGCTGTGGCGGCCCCAGGTGAAGACGGTGTTCCGCTGGCTGACCCTGGAGCTGGGCCAGAACCACCCCAGGGTCACGAAGTCGGCGTCGGATCCTCGCGGGCGTTCGACCGCCGGTTCCACGCGCGAGGCGCTCGCCAGTGGAACCGCATCGCGAGCAGGCGCAACACGAAAGCGGTGACGACCGCGAGCCCGCTGGTGAACGGGCCCAGCACGTCGTAGCGGATGCACACGGCGACCATGGTGGCGCCGACGATCGCCGGGACCGCGTAGAGGTCGCGGTCCCAGCGGAGCAGGGAGGGAGTCTCGTTGGCCAGGACGTCCCGCAGCACACCACCGCCGACGGCGGACCCGAGACCGAGGGCCACCGAGGCGGTCAGGCCGAGCCCGTAGTCGTACGCCTTCACCGTGCCGGTGACACAGAACAGGCCGAGGCCGGCCGCGTCGAAGACGTTGACGCCGGTCTGGATGCGCTCCACGTGCGGATGGAGGAAGAAGACGAGGAGCGCGGCGAAGAGCGGGGTGCTGAAGTAGCCCAGGTCCGTGAAGGCGGCCGGGGGTACGGCCCCGATGATGAGGTCGCGGAACACCCCTCCGCCCAGCGCGGTGACCTCGGCGAGCACGGCGATGCCGAACACGTCGAAGTTCTTGCGGACGGCCAGCAGCGCGCCGGAGATCGCGAACACGAAGATGCCGACGAGGTCGAGCGTGTGCTGGACGGAGGGGCTGAACAGTTGCTGAAGCACCCCACATTGTTACTCGCGGGGGATCTGCACGGACCTGGGTGGATCTACAGGGTGGGCTTGCCTGTCGTGTAGAGCCAGGTCTGGAACAGGTCGTCGAGTTGTTGCCCGCTGATCTTCTCGGCGAGCTTGATGAACTCGGCGGTGCTCGCGTTGCCGTAGCGGTGCAGCTTCGTCCAGGTCGGCAGCAGCTTGAAGAACGCGGTGTCGCCGATGCGTTCGCGGAGCATCTGGAGGGTCATCGCGCCGCGCTGGTAGACCGCGGACGCGAACATCGTGTCGCGCTGCGGGTCCGCCACGACGGTCTGCCAGAAGGCGCTCTCGGCGGGGCGGGCGTTGTATCCGGCCAGGAACGAGTCGTGGGCGGTGCGGGTGCCCTGGTGCTCGGCCCACAGCCACTGGGCGTAGGTCGCGAAGCCCTCGTTGAGCCAGATGTCCTTCCAGTGCGCGACCGACACGGAGTCGCCGAACCACTGGTGGGCGAGCTCGTGCACGATCGTCGTCTCGCTGCGCACGGCGGAGTAGGCGGGCTTGCTCTGCACCTCCAGCGAGAACCCCGCCTCCGGCATGTCGTCGACGATCGCGCCGGTCTCCTCGAAGGGGTACGGCCCGAAGACCTGCGACCAGTAGTCGGTGGCGGCGGCCGTCACGGCGTACACGTCGACGCTGTTGCTGTTGGCGAGGACGGGGTCGATGGCGACGTAGATCGGGGTGCCGCCGGGGGTCGTCCCCGTCTTCACGTCGAACTTCCCGATGGTGGCGGTGGCGAGGTAGGTCGCCATGGGCTTCGACTCCCGCCAGTGGGTGTACGTCGAGTCGCCCTTGTCGTACGTCGAGACGAGCCGCCCGTTGGAGACTCCCGTGAGCCCCTTGGGGGCCTTGATACGGATGTCGTAGGTGGCCTTGTCGGAGGGGTGGTCGCTGGACGGGAACCAGGTGGAGGCGGCGTTGGGTTCGCAGGCGACGAAGACTCCGTCGGTGGTCTTCATCCAGCCGTAGTCGGAGCCGAACACGATGGGGCCGTTGAGGGGTTCGGGCACTCCGCCGTAGGTGACGGTGACCGTGAAGTCCCTGCCCTTGCGGAGGAAGTCCCGCGGGGTGATACGCAGTTCGTCACCGGTGCGGGTGAAGTCGGCCCGTCTTCCGTTCACTTGGACCTTGGTGACCTCCAGCTTCTGCAGGTCCAGGTCGAAGGAGGAGAGGTTCTGGGTGGCGCGGGCGGTGAGTGTCGTACGGCCGTCGAGGCGGTCGGTGTCGGGGTTGTAGGCGACGTCGAGGGCGTAGTGCCGGGCGTCGAAGCCGCCGTTGCCCAGTTGCGGGAAGTAGCTGTCACCGATGCCGTCGGCGCCGGGGGTGGGGGCGGAGGAGGCGGCTATGACAAGAAAAGAGGCCGCCGCGGTAGCGAGGGCCCCTAAACGTGCCGAACGGGAGAGTGCCATGAGTCGTCCCTTCGGGTGCGTTTCCGATCAGTCGGACACGCTCGACTCTGCACTCTCCCGTTTCGTCATGGTCATGACTTTACCAACTTGTCATGCCCTACTTGGGAGTTGACTCCTGATCGCCGGATTCCGCTTCGGGGGTCTCGTCGGGAGTTCCCTCGGAAGCCACGGGAGCTTCGGCGTCGGCAACAGGGGCTTCCGCAGCGGCTTCCTCGGCCTCGGCCGCCGCCACCGTCTCCGCCGACTTCTCCAGTACGGCCTCCCCCACCAGCTCCACCGCTTCCTTCGCGGCGCTCAGCAGGACCGTGTCCTGAGGAGCCTGGTCCGCGAAGTTCTCCGGGTGGTGGCAGGCGACCTGCTGACCCGGGCGGAGTTCGATCAGCTGGGGTTCCGTCGTCCGGCAGATCTCCGTGGCCTTCCAGCAGCGCGTGTGGAAACGGCAGCCGCTGGGCGGGGAGATCGGCGAGGGGACGTCGCCCTTGAGGAGAATGCGCTCGCTCTTGGTACCCCGGCGCTTGGGGTCCGGCACCGGTACGGCCGACATCAGGGCCTTGGTGTACGGGTGCATCGGCGACTCGTACAGCTTGGTGCTGTCGGCGAGTTCGACGATCTTGCCGAGGTACATCACCGCGACCCGGTCCGAGACGTGCCGGACCACGGACAGGTCGTGCGCGATGATCACGTACGTCAGGCCGAGCTCCGTCTGGAGGTCGTCCATCAGGTTCACGACCTGCGCCTGGATCGACACGTCCAGGGCGGAGACCGGCTCGTCCGCGACGACCAGCTTCGGCTTCAGGGCCAGCGCGCGGGCGATGCCGATGCGCTGCCGCTGACCGCCGGAGAACTCGTGCGGGTAGCGGTTGAAGTGCTCGGGGCTCAGGCCGACCAGCTCCAGAAGGCGCTGGACCTCCTTCTTCACCCCGCCCTCGGGCTCGACGCCCTGGAGCCGGAACGGCGCCGAGACGATCGAGCCGATGGTGTGCCGGGGGTTCAGGGAGCCGTACGGGTCCTGGAAGATCATCTGGATGTCGCGGCGCAGCGGGCGCATCCCGGCCGAGTTGAGGCGCGTGATGTCCTGGCCCTCGAAGTGGATCGAGCCGCCCGTCGGGTCCTGGAGCCGGGTGATGACCCGGCCCATGGTCGACTTGCCGCAGCCCGACTCGCCGACGACGCCCAGGGTCTCGCCCTTGCGCACCTCGAAGTCGATGCCGTCGACGGCCTTCACCGCGGCGACCTGACGCTGCAGGATCCCCTTCTTGATGGGGAAGTGCTTCTTCAGGCCCTCGACCTTGAGCAGTACCTCACGCTCCTCGGACGAGGACGTCTGCTCCGGGGCGACCGCGGCGGCGGTCTGTTTCGTCGTATCGCTCACAGCTTCGGCGCAATCTCTTCGGTCCAGATCCGCGTACGGTCCGCAGCCGGGAGGTGGCAGGCGGACCAGTGTCCGCCGGGGACCAGCTCCAGCTCGGGGCGCACGGTTCGCGTGACGTCGCCCTTGGGGATGTCCGCGTACGGGCAGCGCGGGTGGAAGGCGCAGCCCGAGGGGACGTTGATGAGGCTCGGCGGCTGGCCCTTGACCGGGATGAGCCGGTCCGAGGTCTCCCGGTCGATACGCGGCATCGAGCCCAACAGGCCCCAGGTGTACGGGTGTTGGGGGGTCTCGAAGATCTCGTCGACCGGACCGCGCTCGACGCACCGGCCGCCGTACATGACCAGGACGTCGTCGGCGATCTCGGCGACGACACCGAGGTCGTGCGTGATCAGCACGACCGCGGAGCCGAACTCCTTCTGCAGATCCCGGATCAGGTCGAGGATCTGCGCCTGGACGGTGACGTCCAGGGCGGTCGTCGGCTCGTCCGCGATGAGCAGTTCGGGGTTGTTGACCAGGGCCATCGCGATCATGGCGCGCTGGCGCATACCGCCGGAGAACTCGTGCGGGTAGCCGTCGACGCGCTTGGCCGGCTCGGGGATGCCGACCCGGTCGAGCATCTCGATGGCGCGCTTGCGGGCGACCTTCTTGCTGACGTCGTGGTGGACCCGGTACGCCTCGACGATCTGGTCGCCGATCTTGTAGTACGGGTGCATCGCGGACAGCGGGTCCTGGAAGATCATGGACATCTGCTGGCCGCGGAGCTTGCGCACGTCGTCCGGCGAGGCGTTGACCAGCTCCTGGCCGTCGAGCCAGATCTCGCCGGACATCTGCACGTTCTTGCCGCGCGGGCCGAGCCGGTGCAGGCCCATGATCGCCAGCGAGGTGACGGACTTGCCGGAGCCCGACTCGCCCACGATGGAGAGGGTCTTGCCCTTCTCCAGCGAGAAGCTGAGCCCGTCGACGGACTTGACCAGGCCGTCGTCGGTCGGGAAGTGCACCTTGAGGTCGCGGACCTCGAGGAACGCGTTCGGGGCGTCCGAGGGAGCGTTGACGGGCTCGCCGACCGCGGCGCCGGTCTTCGAAAGGTCGGTCACGAGAGCCTCACCCGCGGGTCGGCGGCGGCGTACAACAGGTCCACCAGAAGGTTTGCGATCACTACGAAGAACGCTGCGAGCAGGGTCACGCCGAGGATCGGGGGCAGGTCGTTGCTCTCGATCGACTGCACCGCGTACTGGCCGATGCCGTGCAGGGAGAACACCGACTCGGTGATCAGAGCGCCGCCGAGCAGCAGACCGAGGTCCATGCCGAAGACGGTGATGATCGGCGTCAGGGCGGCCCGCAGACCGTGCTTGACGACGACGTTGCGTTCCCGCAGGCCCTTGGCGCGGGCCGTGCGGATGAAGTCCTCGTTCATCGTCTCCAGCATGCCCGAGCGGGTGAGCCGCGCGTAGATGGCGGAGTAGAGGAGCGCGAGCGAGCACCACGCCGGGAACAGCGTGTTGGCCCACTGCGCGGGGTTCTCGGTGAACGGGACGTAGGTGCGGCCGAAGATCGGCCACTGGTACGTGAAGAGCAGGATGGCCAGGTTGCCCGTGAAGAACATGGGCAGCGAGACACCCGCGAGCGCCACGCCCATGAAGGCGCGGTCGAAGAACGACCGCGGCTTGAGCGCGGAGATCACACCGACGGTGACACCGGACACCAGCCACAGCACGGCGGCGCCGGCGGCCAGCGAGACGGTCACCGGAAGACGAGAGGTGAGCTGCGGCCAGACCTCGACGTGGTCCTTGAAGGAGTAGCCGAAGCAGGGCGCGTTGCAGTGCACGGTGGTGGGGCCGAGGTTGTAGGTGGCGCCCGCCACGATCCCCTTGATGAAGTGCCAGTACTGCAGGTAAAGGGGCTGGTCCAGACCCAGGTTGTGCTTGACCGCGGCGATGTCCGCCGCCGACGGGCTCTTCCCGATGTACTGCTGGGCCAGTTGGTCCGCGGTCTGGCCGGCGAGCCGTGGCAGCAGGAAGAAGATGCCGAAGGTGACCGCGGAGACGACCAGCAGCAGGATCACCGCTGCGATTGTCCGACGGAGAATGTACGAGATCACGGGGATCGGCGCTGGTGCCCGCGGGCCGCTAAGCCCGCGGGCACCAATGCCTTCACCTGCCTTCCGGGGCTGCGACTACTTCGTGGTGCCGATGTTGAGGTAGTCGTACTGGCCGCTGAAGGCCGCCGTCGACACCAGGTTGCTGTAGTTCGCCGGACGCGCGAGCAGAACCTTGAAGTAGGTCAGCGGGACGAGCACCGCGTCACTCATGGTCTGCTTGTCGACCTGCGCGTACATGCTGTTGCGGGTCGTGACGTCCTCGGTGCCGATGGCCTTGGAGAGGAGGTTGTTGACCGTCTTGTTGTCGTACTGCGAAAGGTTGGTGTTACCCGAGGCACCGATCGCCGCACCGTTCAGGATCTGCTGCTCGAAGCCGTAGCCGGAGGGCCAGTCGGCACCCCACTGCATCATGATCAGGCCGATGTTCTGCTGCTCGGTGAACTTCGGGACACCCGCGTAGTCGGTGAAGTACTTGCCCGACGGGTACTGCTTCAGGCTGGCGTTGATGCCGACGGCCTTCAGCGAGTTGATGATCGCGGTGGCCGCGGAGATCTCCTGCGGGCGGTCGCTGCGGGCCGACAGGTTGGTCGAGATCGTCGTCTTGCCGCAGGCCTGCAGCGCGGCCTTGGCCTTGGCGACGTCACCCTTGTTGCCCGTGGAGGCGTACTGGTCGTCCTTCACGTAGCCGGTGATGTCCGGCGGCAGGACGGTGGTGGCGATCTCACCGCGGATCGGGCCGCCCTCGGCGGTCTGCACCGAGACCTTGTCGATGGCGTACTCGACGGCCTTGCGGCACTGCACGTTGGTGAACGGCGCGACCTTGGTGTTGATCGCCATGTAGACGAGACGGCCACCGAAGGTGTTGTCCGTGCCCGCCTTCTTGTCCGCGGAGGTCAGCAGCTGCGCCTGGGTCGCGGCCTGGACACCCGTACCGCCCATGTCGATCGCGTTGCCCGCGAGGACGTCCTTGTCGATCGTGTCGGCGTTGACCTTGAGGTTGACGACGATCTTGTCCGGGTACTGCTTGCGCAGCGGGTCCGTCTTCGGGTCCCAGTTCTTGTTGCGCACGAGGGTGGCCGACTTGCCGTCCTCGTAGCTGGAGAACTGGTACGAGCCGGAGGACACGATGTTCTTGACGTAGTCGACGCCCGTGTCCTTCGCCTGCGGAACCGGAGCCGTCTGCGGCGCCGCGACCAGGTAGTCGAACTCCTGGAAGGCCGTGTTCAGGTGGAAGACGATCGTGGTGTCGTCCGGCGTCGCGATGGACTTGAGGCCCTCGGCGCTCTTGTCCTTGTACGGGCCCTTGTAGTCCTTGCCGCCGACCAGGAACTGCTGGAAGTAGTTCGGGCCGAGGGAGAGCACGTCACGCGCGAAGTTGGAGCGCTCCACGGCGTACTTGACGTCCTTGGACGTGATCGCCGTGCCGTCCTGGTACTTCAGGCCCGAACGCAGCTTGTACGTCCAGGTCTTGCCGCCGTCGCTGGAGACACCCTTGCTCGCGGCGAGGTCCGGGACAAGGGTGTTGCCCTTGGAACCGGGGCCGGGCTCGAACGTCATCAGCGGACGGGCGTACAGCCGGCTGAAGTTGTACATGTACGCGTAGTACGTGTTGCCCGGGTCGAACGAGTCCGGAACGTCGGACAGTTCGTAGGTGACCGTCCCGCCCTTGTGCGTAGAGGCGTTGACGACGTCCTTGGTCGCTGCGTTGGCCCCAGCCGCCTTCGTCCCACCGTTGTCACTCTTACTGTCATCGGCCTTGCTGCAACCTGCCATGAGCAGTGTCGCAGCGCCGATGGCCGCAACTGCGGCCAGCGCTGACCTTCGCATGATGGTCTGCTTCCTCCATTGTCGGAAACTTGATGAACTCTCGGGTGCGGGCCCTAGCGGCTGCGGGGGTCGAGAGCGTCGCGGAGACCGTCGCCGAGCAGGTTGAACGCCAGGACGGTCACAAAGATGGCGAGGCCGGGCACGATCATGTACGCGGGGTCGACCTCGTAATAGGTGACCGCGTCCCGCAGCATGCCGCCCCAGGAAGCCTGCGGGGGCTGGATACCGACCCCGAGGAAGCTGAGGGACGCCTCGAAGAGGATGTTCGTCGGGATGAGCAGCGTCGAGTAGACGATGATCGGTCCGACCAGGTTGGGCAGCAGTTCCCGGAAGAGGATGTACGGCGCCTTGGCGCCCATCCCCCGGGAGGCGTCCACGAACTCCCGCTCGCGCAGTGCGAGGGTCTGACCGCGGACGATCCGGCCCAGGTAGGGCCAGTTGAAGAAGCCGATGACGAAGATCAGCACGCTCAGGTGCAGCGGCAGACCGTTGAGGCCGAAGGCACCGCCCTGCAGGGTCGCCGAGATCGCGATGGCGAAGAGCAGCAGGGGGAAGGCGAGGAAGGTGTCCATCAGACGGCTGATGATCGAGTCGACCCGGCCGCCGTAGTACCCCGCGATGACGCCCAAAATCGTGCCGATCACGTTCGACAGGATCGTGGCGCCGAAGGCGACCACCAGCGACACCCAGGAACCCTCGAGGATGCGGGTGGCGACGTCCCGGCCGAACTGCGGGTCCACACCGAGCGGGTGGTCCCAGCTCATGCCGCCCCAACCGCCCTTGGGCAGCGAGGTGTTGGCGTCGATCAGGTTCTGGTTGAAGGCATCGGGGTCCAGGCCGAACATCGACTGGATGGGGCGGGAGAGTGCCGCGACCAGGATCAGCAGGACGACGATGACACCGCCGGCGACGGCGACCCTGTCCTTCTTGAACCGGGTCCAGGCGATCTGTCCAAGGGAACGGCCCTCGATCTGCCCCTTCTCGGCGCCGGCCAGCACAGCCTCCGGCTGCGCCCCGGCTTCCGCCCCCGTGGTCTCGATCGGTGCGGTCACTGTGACCCGACCCCTCTCGCCGGTGGTTACCGGCTTACGCCTGCCGCGGATTAGCGGCTTTGTCGACTTGCAGTGGACACGGAGCCCTCGACCCTGTGTCTGAGTCGCGAGTCTTCAGCGTGGCTGCGATCACCCGCCAGGTCTGACGGCGAAAGTATGCGCAACCGTGATGCTTAACTAGGGATTCCGTTATCCGAACAGTGGGTAACGCCCCCCGGACGCCGGATACTTGGGACAGTACGGAGATTCGGCGTCTTTCGGGGCATCCCACCGCCGTCTACGCGCGAAGAAATGTGTCGTAGACGTAAATCCTGCGGAGAAGCTGGGAAGAGGACTCGCGGGCTCAGTATCCACCACGGACGGGTGGGTATCCGTACCCACCCGCCTGGGCGGGCGCCGCGTGCGCCTCACGGTCGTAGAACGGGCGGGCGTTCGCCCGCAGCCACAGCGCCACCGGGTCGTAGTCGTCGGACATCGCCACGGTCGACACCGGCAGCCCGTCCGGGACCACGCCGATGGACTGCTGCATCATTCCGCGCACCGAGTCCACAGCGGCCGGGCTGGTGTCGTAGACATCAAGACCGATCGCGAGATACGGCGCCCCGAGCGCGGGCTGCACCCAGGCGCGGCGCAGGGTGCGGACCGCCGGGGTGCGGTGGGCGTTCTGCGTCAGCACGGCGTAGAACTGCGGGACCTCGATGGCCGGTTCCGTCAGCCGCAGCGGTCCCGCGGGCTGGCGTTCCAGGCCGGTGGCGATCCGGCGCAGATCTAGCCACGGGATGCCGACGCCGCCGCCGGGGGCGTGCGGGTTGAGCCAGAGGCCGAAGTGGTCGGGGTAGAGGGTGCGGGCCACGTCCAGGCCGTCGACCACCTCGTACGAGCGGTTCCAGCCGCTGGCCGACAGCTCCTGGGCGGAGGTGACGCAGGGGGCGTAGCCGTAGCCCTCGACGTGCATGTTTCCGTACTGGGCGTCCGGGGAGCCGGACTGGCCGTGCCACAGGAGCATCCAGATCTGGCCGGAGTGGGGGGTCGCGAGGGCGCGGAGGAGTGCCTCGTAGGCGTCGTAGCGCCCGGGCGTCACCTGGCGCAGCATGTGCTCGACCTGGCCGGTCGCGGTGCCGCTGGCGCTCACGTGTCCGCTCCTTTTGGTAGGTGCCCTGCGTTGGGAAACAGCTTAAGCGCCCAATCGTCTGCGGCTTGGTGTGCGTTGGCGAGTGCGGGTGCGTTGTGGCTGGGTGCGCCCCGCGGCGGAGCCGCAAATCGACACAGCCCCGCGCCCCTAGGTTGGCTGCCCTTTGCGGGGTTTCTAGTGACCCTGTGTATAGAAAGGTCGTACCGTCTGGCGCATCCAGTCCGCTACCGGGTCCTGGGTTACGTCCAGGAGGACCAGGTTGACCGGCCATTTGATCTGGGTTGTGGTGAGGGCTCGGGACAGGGCGTCCATGGGGGCCGCCCTCAAGTCGCCGTCCCAGTTGGTGAGTTCTACGCCTACGAACATGACGGGGTCGGCGGTCTCGATGGCGGCCAGGCAGCGGCGGGCGGTGCCGACGACGCCCGTGCCGGCGAACTCGGCGGCGGCCGCGGCGAGGAAGTCGACCGGGTCGTCCTGCCAGTCGGGTTCGAAGAGGCGGACCCGGCCGCCGCTGGTGGGGCCGTCGAGGGCGCTGCGGCCGACGCGGCAGAGCTCGGCGACGGCGGGCGGGGGAAGGGGGACGCCGACCATGCCGTCCGGGTTCACCGCGATGCCGACCTGCGGGGGCAGCCCGCGGGCGAACTCCACCGCGGGCGCGATGGTGAACGACAGATGCGAGCCGACGACCCGGCGGAACTGCTCCTCCGAGCTGAAGACCGGGACGTAGGCCTGACCGTCGATCTCCAGTGTGGGCAGGTCCAGGGGGCCGCTCTGCGAGCCGCCGCCGCTGGGCAGCGGGATCCAGACGAAGCTGCGGCCGAGCACCTCGATGATCCGGCCGCTCGCCGAGGGCATGCCGAGGGACACCGAGAGCACCTCCTCCAGCTCGTTGCCGGGCCATCCGCCGTGCGGATGCGGGTGGGGGTACGCGTGTCCGGGGAAGTCCGCCGGGAAGTCCATCTACCTACCGCCTGCTGGTGATACCGCCTGCTGCAAACCTGCCGTGGCTCAAAAGGCTAGCGGCTCAGCCCGCGAAGTCGATCCGGCGCAGCACGTCCGCCGCGTCCCGGTCCAGCAGGACCGCCGAGCCGACACCCCGGGGCAGGTCTCCGCGCTCCACGGCACGCAGCAGCCGGGTGGCCGCCCGGCGGTGGCGCAGAAACGCGTACCGCGAGACTCCGCGCCCGCGTGCGCGCTGGCCGTCGAGCGCGGTGTCCGGGCTGACGTCGAGGAACACCAGGTGCAGCGAGCCGCCCCGACGGTGCGCCGCGCGGGCCAGCCAGCCGCGCACCCAGCTCTGGGTGCCGCAGTCGTGCACGACGGCTCCGGACGCGGAGCGCAGGGTGCGGTGCAGCCCGGCGTAGTGCGCGAGCCGGACCAAGGGGCGGTAGACCGCGTACGGAAAGGCAAGGAGGCCGGATGTGCGGGACATGCGGGCGTCCCAGCGGTCGCGGGTGTCCTGGCTGTCGACGCGGACGGCGTCGCCCGCGACCGCGCGCCGCATCAGCGTGGACTTGCCGCTGCCGGGCAGGCCGGTGACCACGACCAGGTCGCGGGGGCCGAAGAGGAGTCCGTGCGGGCTGTGGCCTGCGCGCTCGCGCGCGGGCTGTGGCCTGCGCGCTCGCGCAGGTCGCGGACTATCGGTACCGGGCGGGCCGGGCATGCCTCCCTGGCCGGGGCCGAGGGCTGCTTGGGCAGCGCTACGGCCGAGGTCGTGGCGTACACCGTGGTCCTTGTCACCGTGATCGTCCTCCCTGCGGGGTCAGGAAAGGTTCTCCCCACTGAACGTAAAGAGAAGGTAATGCACGGTGTCTCGCGGTTCCGTTCGCTTCCGGCCACAGGCCTGTTACAAAGCCTGTGCGATGATGTGCGCGCCAACTGCATACCGGCCGCTTGAATCCGCGCGGGAGAGTCCCCAGGCATCTGTTGCTGGGGCGCCGAAGGAGCAAGTCCCTCCCTTGAATCTCTCAGGCCCAGTTACCGCGCGGGCGAGGCACATCTGAAAAGCGGACCGCCATCGCCGGTGGTCCCACCCAAGGTGCAACCCATGTCCCGTGCGTGTCCCGCGCGGTCATGGCGAACCTCTCAGGTTCCGATGACAGATGGGGAGGAACGACCTCGCCGTCATGCCTTGGGAGACCGACCGATGAGCAGTACCGCCCCCCGTCGTACCGCGCTCGACGCGCTGCACCGCTCGCTCGGTGCGACGATGACCGACTTCGCCGGCTGGGACATGCCGCTGCGCTACGGCTCCGAGCGCGACGAGCACCTCGCCGTCCGCACGAAGGCCGGCCTCTTCGATCTCTCGCACATGGGCGAGATCACGGTCACGGGACCGGACGCGGCCCGTCTCCTCAACTACGCGCTCGTCGGCAACATCGCCTCCGTGGGCGTGGGCCGCGCCCGCTACACCATGATCTGCCGGGCCGACGGCGGCATCCTCGACGACCTCATCGTCTACCGCCTCGCGGAGACCGAGTACATGGTGGTCGCCAACGCGTCCAACGCCCAGATTGTCCTGGACTCGTTGGTGGAGCGGGCCGAGGGCTTCGACGCCGTCGTCCGCGACGACCGTGACGCGTACGCACTGCTCGCCGTGCAGGGCCCCGAGTCCCCCGGCATCCTCAAGTCCCTCACGGACGCCGACCTCGACGGACTGAAGTACTACGCCGGTCTGCCCGGCACGGTCGCGGGCGTCCCCGCGCTGATCGCGCGCACCGGCTACACCGGCGAGGACGGCTTCGAGCTGTTCGTCTCCCCCGCTGACGCGGAGAAGCTGTGGCTGGCCCTGACCGAGGCCGGAGCGCCGGTCGGCCTGATCCCGTGCGGCCTGTCCTGCCGGGACACCCTGCGCCTGGAGGCGGGCATGCCGCTGTACGGCCACGAGCTGTCGACCTCCCTCACCCCGTTCGACGCCGGGCTCGGCCGGGTCGTGAAGTTCGAGAAGGACGGCGACTTCGTCGGGCGCGGCGCCCTGGAGGCGGCCGCCGAGCGCGCCGCCTCGCAGCCCCCGCGCGTCCTGGTCGGGCTCGTCGCCGAGGGCCGCCGGGTCCCGCGCGCCGGGTACTCCGTCGTCGCCGACGGCCAGGTCATCGGCGAGATCACCTCCGGCGCGCCGTCCCCCACCCTGGGCAGGCCCATCGCCATGGCCTACGTCGACGCGGCGCACTCGGCGCCGGGCACGACCGGTGTCGGCGTGGATATCCGGGGCAGTCACGAGCCGTACGAGGTCGTGGCGCTGCCGTTCTACAAGCGCGAGAAGTGACAGTCGTCGTAGCGTCACGTCTGTGACCCGGGGCGGATCGCCCCTGCTTGCCGATGTCCTCCGTAGTCCCCCATTCATCAGCACTCCCCCGCGTACAGGAGAATTCAGGCCATGAGCAACCCCCAGCAGCTGCGCTACAGCAAGGAGCACGAGTGGCTGTCGGTCGCCGAGGACGGCGTCTCGACGGTCGGCATCACCGAGTTCGCGGCCAACGCGCTCGGCGATGTCGTCTACGCCCAGCTCCCCGAGGTGGGCTCCACGGTGACCGCGGGCGAGTCCTGCGGTGAGCTGGAGTCGACCAAGTCGGTGTCCGACCTGTACTCGCCGGTCGGCGGCGAGGTCACCGAGATCAACGAGGACGTGGTGAACGACCCGTCGCTGGTGAACTCGGCGCCCTTCGAGGGCGGTTGGCTGTTCAAGGTGCGCGTCGCGGAGGAGCCGGCCGACCTGCTCTCCGCCGACGAGTACACCGCGTTTTCCGCCGGCTGAGGAGTCGTACCACCGATGTCTGATCACCTGTCCGTCCTGAACACTCCCCTGCACGAGCTCGACCCGGACATCGCCGCCGCGGTCGACGCCGAGCTGCGCCGGCAGCAGTCCACGCTGGAGATGATCGCCTCGGAGAACTTCGCTCCGGTCGCGGTCATGGAGGCGCAGGGCTCGGTCCTCACCAACAAGTACGCCGAGGGCTACCCGGGCCGTCGTTACTACGGCGGCTGCGAGCACGTCGACGTGGCCGAGCAGATCGCGATCGACCGGGTCAAGGAGCTGTTCGGCGCCGAGTACGCCAATGTGCAGCCGCACTCGGGCGCCTCCGCCAACCAGGCCGCCCTGTTCGCGCTGGCCCAGCCGGGCGACACGATTCTCGGCCTGGACCTGGCGCACGGCGGCCACCTGACCCACGGGATGCGGCTGAACTTCTCCGGCAAGCAGTTCAATGTGGTCGCCTACCACGTGGACGCGCAGACCGGTCTGGTCGACATGGCCGAGCTCGAGAAGCTCGCCAAGGAGCACCGCCCGAAGGTCATCATCGCGGGCTGGTCGGCGTACCCGCGGCAGCTGGACTTCGCCGAGTTCCGCCGGATCGCGGACGAGGTCGAGGCCTATCTGTGGGTCGACATGGCGCACTTCGCGGGGCTCGTGGCCGCGGGTCTGCACCCGAACCCTGTGCCGTACGCGGACGTCGTCACGTCCACGACCCACAAGACGCTGGGCGGCCCGCGCGGCGGCATCATCCTGGCGAAGCAGTCCTTCGCGAAGAAGCTGAACTCCTCGGTCTTCCCCGGCTTCCAGGGCGGTCCGCTGGAGCATGTGATCGCCGCGAAGGCGGTCTCCTTCAAGGTCGCGGCGAGCGAGGACTTCAAGGAGCGTCAGCGGCGTACCGTGGAGGGGGCGCGGCTGCTGGCCGAGCGCCTCGTGCGGGACGACGTGAAGGCCGTAGGAGTCGACGTCCTGTCGGGTGGCACGGACGTGCACCTGGTCCTGGTCGACCTGCGGAACTCCGAACTGGACGGTCAGCAGGCCGAGGACCGGCTCCACGAGGTCGGCATCACGGTCAACCGCAACGCCGTCCCGAACGACCCGCGTCCCCCGATGGTCACCTCGGGCCTGCGCATCGGTACGCCGGCGCTGGCGACCCGCGGCTTCACGGCCGAGGACTTCGCCGAGGTCGCGGACGTCATCGCCGAGACGCTGAAGGCGCCCTCTCCCTTCGGGGAGGCCGACGCGGAGGGTCTGAAGGCCCGCGTGACCGCGCTGGCGGAGAAGTACCCGCTGTATCCCGGGCTGTAAGTCGGCCCACCGGGCGCCGCGCACGCCAGTAGGTGTGCGCGGTGTCCTACCCCTTGCACCACCCCGCACGTCTTGCGTTCTGAGGAGTCACCGTGGCCATCTCGGTCTTCGACCTGTTCTCGATCGGCATCGGCCCGTCCAGCTCCCACACGGTCGGCCCGATGCGGGCGGCCCGCATGTTCGCGCGCCGACTGCGCAACGACGAACTGCTGGACTCCGTCGCCTCGGTCCGCACCGAGCTGTACGGCTCCCTCGGCGCGACCGGCCACGGGCACGGCACGCCCAAGGCGGTGCTGCTGGGCCTGGAGGGCGAGTCGCCGCGCACGGTGGATGTGGAGGGGGCCGATGAACGGGTCGAGCAGATCAAGGCGGCGGGACGCATCCGTCTCCTCGGCGAGCACGAGATCCCGTTCTCCTTCGACAACGACCTGAAGCTGCACCGCCGAAAAGCCCTCCCGTACCACGCGAACGGCATGACGCTGTGGGCGTTCGACGCGGCGGGCGAGGAGCTGCTCTCCAAGACGTACTACTCGGTGGGCGGTGGTTTCGTCGTCGACGAGGAGGCGGTGGGCGCCGACCGCATCAAGCTGGACGACACGGTCCTCAAGTACCCGTTCCGCACCGGCGACGAGCTGCTGCGCCTCACGCAGGAGACCGGCCTGTCCATCTCCGCCCTGATGCTGGAGAACGAGCGCGCCTGGCGCACGGAGGAGGAGATCCGGACCGGCCTGCTGGAGATCTGGCGTGTGATGCAGGCGTGCGTGTCGCGGGGCATGTCGAGGGAGGGCATCCTGCCCGGCGGCCTCCGGGTCCGGCGCAGGGCGGCCATGTCGGCACGCCAACTCCGGGCGGAGGGCGACCCGTTGGCGCACGCGATGGAGTGGATCACGCTCTACGCGATGGCGGTGAACGAGGAGAACGCGGCGGGCGGCCGTGTGGTGACGGCCCCGACGAACGGCGCGGCCGGCATCATCCCGGCGGTCCTGCACTACTACATCAACTTCGTGCCCGGCGCCGACGAGGAGGGCGTGGTCCGCTTCATGCTCGCCGCCGGCGCGATCGGCATGCTCTTCAAGGAGAACGCCTCCATCTCCGGCGCCGAGGTCGGCTGCCAGGGCGAGGTCGGCTCGGCGTGCTCGATGGCGGCCGGCGCCTTGGCCGAGGTCCTCGGCGGCTCCCCCGAACAGGTCGAGAACGCGGCCGAGATCGGCATGGAACACAACCTCGGCCTCACCTGCGACCCCGTCGGCGGCCTCGTCCAGATCCCCTGCATCGAACGCAACGGCATGGCAGCGGTGAAGGCGGTGACCGCGGCGCGGATGGCCATGCGGGGGGACGGGTCGCACAAGGTGTCCCTCGACAAGGTCATCAAGACGATGAAGGAGACGGGGGCGGATATGAGCGTGAAGTACAAGGAGACGGCTCGGGGCGGGCTTGCGGTGAACATCATCGAGTGTTGAGGGGGGTGGGGCCTGATCAGCGCGTTCTTGTCTTTCGGCGCTGTCGGGGCCTTCCCTTCTTACGCGGCGGAAAATCCCCGGAATGTCCCTGGGACAGTACCTCGCGCGCGATGATCTGCCGCTCCAGCCCGACCTCGGCGGCTTCCAGCGTCGCAGCCGCGCGGGGCGCTTCCAACTCCCCCCCACAGCGATCACGTTCGGGTGAGTCAGGTGCCGCGCCGTTCGGTGACGAGCGTGCGCCAGCGTCGGCGGATGGTCTCTTCGTTCTCCAGCCACCGGACAGGGCGGGCGTCCGGTGTGAGTGGCCGGTTGTCCATGAAGCAGGCGATGTCGGCCAGGTAGGCGTGGTCGCCGTCGTTGGTGAGCCGGCGCAGTCGGTGGATGGCGGCGGCGAGGAGTTCCTCGTCGCTGCGGACGGCGTGGTGGAAGCAGACTGCGAGCTCGAGCAGGGGGAAGAGGGACGTCAGCCCGGCGGTCTCGATCTCGGTGCGCAGGGACCGGGCGCGTTCGTCGATGTCCGTGCTGCGGCCCGCGTCGCGGATGAGGACGGCGATGTGAAGGGTCAGGGTGGTGGCGTGGAGTGTGAGGTCGGTCAGGAGGTGGTGGGCGAGGGCGATGTCGCTGTCCGCGGTCGTGGGGTCCGCGAAGGCCAGTGCGAGTGCGCGGTGTGCCTGGGCGGTTGCGCGTTCTCCTGCGATACCGCGTTGGTCGGCGTCGTCGCGGGCATGTTCGTAGGCGTCGGCTGCTCGTGTGATGTCGCCTTGAGGCCAGTGGATGTCGCCGAGTACGCGGTTTTGCCGGCCGGCCCACCCCAGTGTCTCGGCAACGGTCAGGGCGGCAGGGAAGTCGCCGGCCAGGCGGGCGAGGTGGGCCAGGCCGCGGCGGGCGGCGGGGGCGAGGCGGCCTCCTCCGTCGGCCACCTGCTGCATCCCGGTTCGGGAGGCGGCCGACTCGCCGAGGTCACGGTGGGCCTTGGCCAGGTAGTAGAGGGCCATCTGGCCCAGTTCCTCCGGTAGCAGGCCGGCGTCGATGACGGCGGCGAGCCGGTGGGCCGTCGTGCGGCGGTGTTCGTGTTGTCGGCGGCCGAGCGTGTTGAGCAGTTCGGCCAGGGCGTCGGCCGGTGTCTGTGGATGTGCCTCGTCGCCGATGTCCCGCCGGGTGGGGGTGACGGGTTCCCACACGGAGTCGCTGACGTACTGCCAGGCTGCCTCGGTCAGCCAGCCCAGGTCGAGGTGGAACTCGGCCGCGAGGGTGAGACCTTGGCGCAGGCAGGCGATCAGCAGACGGCGGCCGGGACCGGTGTGCTCGGCCCACTGTCGGCCCACGGCGCTGTGGGCGCGTTCGGCCGCGTTTCGCCAGTCCCGGGGTGACCAGCGGTCGTCGGTGGTGTCTTCGGCGGTGCGCAGGGTCGAGCGGATGAGGGCGTGCAGGTGGTAGGGCCACAGGCCGGTGGGGGTGTGGCGGACGAAGGGCCGCTCGAGCAGGCGGAGTACCGGGGCGTCGCGGCTGATTCCGGCGCCGGCCGTGGCCAGGGGGATGTCGAAGGCGTCCAGGAGGCTGACCGAGCGCAGGACGTGGCGTTCGTCGGGGGTGAGGTCGGTGAGGGTGCGGGCGATCAGGGCCGGGAAGTCGACGTCGAAATCGGCCGGTCGCGGGGTGAGGCCGGTGCGGCGGATCTCGAGAAAGCGCATGGCGGCCAGGTCGAGGTACAGAGGCAGTCCGTGGGAGCGCTCGGCGATCACCCGTCGCAGCGTCGGGTCGATCAGTGGCCGGCCGTCGGTGGCGAGGCGGTGGGTGAGGTAATCCTGGCAGTCCTCGTCGCTGAAGTCCCCGATCAGGATCTGACGGCGACCGTCCGGGTCGGCTGCCGGATCGGCTGCGGCGGCGCGGGGCGCCGGCACACCGTGGCCTGCCAGCCCGGGCCAGGCTGCCGGGCCGGTCCAGTCGAGTTGGCCGTGCAGGGCCGGGTCGGCCCACTGCAGCCGGTTGCGTCCGGTGACGACGAAGAAGACGTTGGGCATGAGCCACACCACGTGCTGGAGCAGCCGCTCCAGGTCCCGGTGGGTGCGGTCCCCGATGTCCTCGAAGGTGTCCAGCAGCACCACCGGGGTGATCTGCTTGCGGGCCGGT
Source organism: Streptomyces xylophagus (assembly GCF_000716435.1). Lineage (GTDB taxonomy): Bacteria > Actinomycetota > Actinomycetes > Streptomycetales > Streptomycetaceae > Streptomyces > Streptomyces xylophagus. Next base: position 27,752 of record NZ_JNWO01000019.1, on the reverse strand, counting down.
AAGCGGGCCAGCTCCCAGGCGAGCAGGTGCGGGTAGTACGAGAGTGCCTCCAGGTCGGTGTCTGCTTCCAGGAGGTCGGCCAGCCGCGCGCAGCCGGCCAACGCGCTCACTGAGCGGCGGTGTTCGCGCAGCGCCCGCACCAGCGCGCCGGTGAGCTGCCCGACCGCGGATCCGAGCATCCCGGGCAGTGCCAGGCCTTGGGCGACTTCGCCGAGCGCCGCCTGCACCTGCTGCGGAAGAGCCTGGCCGAAGCGGGTCACCAGACCGTCACGGCGCAGGTACTCCTCCAACGGCTCGCCAGGGTGCTGGTGGTCCCAGTAGCGGCGCAGCGCGATGTCGAAGGCGGGCATGGGCCGGCCGACCGCGGCCGCGACGGCGAGCCGGATCGTGACGACGACGCGTTCGAAGTCGGTGTTCGCCGAGCGCGCCAGGTCGAGCCGGACAGGGACGATCCGCGGCCCGTGCCAGGCCGGTTCGCCCCATTGCGCCGGCCTGTGTTCGGCATGGGCCAGCGCGGCCTCCAGCCTCCGTGACAGCGTCGACTTGCCGATGCCGCCGACACCGTGGAAGACGAGCAGGTTGCGTCGCGGTGCCTCCAGGTCTGCGGCGTCGAAACCCGCGGCGGTCACGTGCTGCCGGTGGGCGTCCAGGGCGCTCACGAACATCCGCCACTGGCCCTCCCGGTTGGTGAACGCCTCGTCCGCTCCCACTTGGTGGTCGTTGGAGCCGAAGAGAGCCCTCAAGTCCCGACCTGTCACGCCCACCCCTGATGGTCGTCCGATCCCGCGTCTGTGACTGCCGGTCCGCGTGGCCGGCATCCCTTCCCCACGTGCCACGCGGCGGTCACCGCCTGCGGGGGGTGCCGCCCTGTCTGATCGGTCGGCTCTCGGCGGCGTGACCGTCGGCTCCCTGCGGGCGGTGCCCGTCGCCGAGGGGATCGCAGGCCGGTATCGGGACGTCGTAGACCAGTTCCCAACGCGTCTGCGGGAGAAGGAAGGTGGCGGTCTCGACCGGCCGGCCCGTGTCGGTCAGGTGGGTCCGGTCCAGCCTGATGATCAACGTGCGGCGGGTGATCCCGAGCCGCAGTGCCTCATGGTCGTCCGGGTGCCGGGCGTGCGTGCGGAGCTGGGCATGGCCGACCCGGACGCCGACCGAGGCCATCCGGCGAGCCACGCCGGTACCGGCCAGCGGCCCGTCCTCCGGCAGGAGAACGGGCGTGCGATGCGTGAGAGCCATCGGCTCCCACGATTCACCGAGGGCCAGAGGGCGGGCGTTGCCCAGATACTCGTAGCGGGTGCGGACGCACAGTGTGTCGATGTCGACCGACAGCCGCCGGGCGATCGGCTCCGGAGCCGGGACCTTGACGTCCGACCGGTATTCGATGGCCGGGACGAGCCCGGCCTGCCGGATCGCGTCCGGAATCGGCAGCAGCACGGGCAGCGCGATGCGCGCCTCCGGGGCGCGGACGAAGACGCCGACGCTCTTGCGCCCCTCCAGCAGGCCGGTGTCGATCAGCAGTTCCTGGCCGCGCTGGATCGCGGCCGGACTGGTCCGGTACTCGTGAGCCAGCTGGGCCCGCGGTGGCAGTCGCTCACCCGGGGACCATTCTCCTTCCGCTAGTCGCCTGCGCAGGTCTTCGGCGATGCGCTGATAGTCCGCAGTGGGCACTGCCTACTCCCGGAGAGGAACTGGCTACTCCTTGCAACCCTTGACACGCTAATCGGTTAACGGCACGCTAATCGATTAGCAATACGGTCAGTAATCAGTGCGGTGTGAGGGGGAGGAGTGGATGCGGTCCTGGCAGGGCGTGCCGCGGCACTTGCCGCCCGGCTCGCGGACCTCACGGGCGGCACCACCCGGATCCAGGAGATCAACCAGGGCGCGCTTGTCCTGTGCACCATCGACCCGATCGGCTCCGAGGACGCCTGGGTCGACGTGCAGAACGCACTCGACGACGCCGACGCCTGGAGCGTGCAAGGCCGCGGCCCCGGCCCCGAACCCCGACTGCTGCGCGCCGAGCTCCGCTCGAAGGATCCCGACACCGGATGACTTCCGCACTTCTGCGATCACCCTCTCCAGTCCTCGACGCCCCCATGCCCGTCGGGCCGCGGAGTCGAGTCCGCGTCACGCAGGGGCGCCCACAGCGCGGGACGCCGATTGACGCGGCCACGTGACGGTGAACAACGGTTCGCCCCTGCCGTACTGCCCGAAGAGCGACACCGCGACCTGCTGATCACCACGATCTTGCCGACCGTCACCAAGAAGGCCACGCCCCAGACTTCCCCGGTCGCGGTCTTCGTGGCGGGCCAGCCCGGCGTCGGCAAATCCACCTTCGCGAACCTGGTGCACCACGCGCTGGCCCACCGCGGAGGCGCCGTGCGCATCGCCGGCGACGACTACAAACGGGCCCACCCCTGTTATCCGGCGCTCCTGGCTGTCGACGACCTCAGCGCCGGAATGCGTACGCGCCCGGACACCCGCCGCTGGCAGGCCGAGGTGGAGGACTACACCCGCCGTCACCGGCTGGACGCCGTCATCGAGACGGCTCTGGCCGACCCGCAGGAGGCCCGCACCACCGTGGGCGCTTACCGACACGCCGGCCACCGGGTCGAACTGGCCGTGCTCGCAGTTCCGCAGGCCCTCAGCGGCCTGGCCGTACTGCGCCGCTACCTCCAGCAGGTGCGGGCCACCGGGACCGGCCGCTATGTGTCGGCGCACCACCACGACCACTGCTCCCGAGCACTCCCCGAAGTCCTGCGCATCATCGAAGCCGAGCGACTGGCGAACCTGGTGACAGTGATCGGCGCCAACGGCGTTCGGTACCTGAACCGGCTGGCGCCGAACGGACGTTGGTCACGCCGGCCGAGCGCTGCTCAGGCGGTGGACGCCGAGCGGACACGGCCATGGACCGTCACCGAAGCCGACCGCTTCCACGACACCGCCTCGCGCGTCCGGCACATGGCGCGCACCACCCCTGGGCCGGCCCGCCGGACGGCCGTTGCCGAGGACATCCGCCACAGCCTCCGATGGGCCGCACCACTGCTCCCCCGGGACCGCGCAGATCCGGCCGCTCCCCGAGGGGGCGGCTAGCGCCAGCTGTCACCCGCGGAACACCAACGCATTTTCACCGACCTGATCGTTCCGAGCCATCTCGGCGACCCCGAACCCCGACGCCACCCGGTGGCGGTCTACGTGGTGGGGCAGCCCGGCGCCGGGAAGACAGCGGCCTCCGTCCTGGTACTACGTGCCATGCGTCCAGGTGCGGTCCTCGTGTCCGGCGAGGACTTCCGCGCGTTCCACCCCGAGTACGCCAGGTTGCTCGCCGAGCGTCCGCGTACGGCGGGAGCTGTGCTGCGAGCCGACTACCGGGCCTGGCAGAACGCGGCAGAGGAATGGCTCCGAAACCGGAGGGCCGATGTGGTGGTGGAGGCGGCGCCGGCCACCGGTACGGACCTGCTGGCTTCGGCCTCCCGGTTCCAGGCCGCGGGCTACCGCGTCGAGATGCTGGTCCTGGCGGTACGTGCGGCCGACAGTCGTCAGGGCACCGCGCACCGGTTCGCCCTCGGCCTGGAACAAGGCCTGCCCTCCCGTTTCACCACTCTCCACGGGCACGACCGGTGCTACCGAGCGCTCGCCGCACTCGCACCGGCCCTCGACCGCCATCCGGCAGTACGCACCGTCACGGTGACCGACCGGGACGTTCGCGCGCTGCGGAACCGGCAAGGTGGTCCCGCGGCCATGCTGGAAAGGGAGCGGCAGCGCCCCTACACGCACACCGAAGCAGCCCGGTTCGCAGCCGTGCAGCGCCGGCTGTGGGCATCGCTACCGCAACACCGCCCGGAACTCTCGGACATCGCCGCCTTGGCAGCGCCCCTGCTACCACCGGACTTCCCGCTTCGTGGGCTGATAAATGCTCGGGGTATCGAGGAGGCCGTTCGGGCGCGGCCGGCTTGAATGAGGCTGGTCGACGACCGAATGGCCACCGGCCAACGGCAGGACCACCAGCCATGTCGTCCCGGCGGGCAGCGCGGACTTCCGCCCCGCGGCCGCCGTCGTCGCGGCCAAGTCGCAGGCCATGGTGTACACCGGCGCATCGCCGCACCCGGCCGCCCTGTGCGCCCGCGCGCTGGAACAGGCGGGCTTCACAGGCACGCGCACTGCGGCGGAACCCGCCCTGCAGAGCGAGTTCCTCACGCAGGCGGGCACGGCGGTCGAGGGCCGGCTGTTCGGCACGACCTACGTGGACTCGGCCGAACTGCCCGCAGCGGCGCGCTTCGTGGCGTCGTACAGGAAACGCTTCGGGGGACGCAGCGTCGAGCTCTTCGCGGTGGAGGCCTACGACGCGCTGCTCTTCATCGCCCGGAGCCTGCGCGAACCGGGCACGGGCGCGGTCGAGCGGGGCGCCGTGGTGCACAGGCTCCGTGCGTCCACGTACAAGGGACTGGCCAAGACCATCGCGTATCCCCTGTGTGCCGGACACTCAGCGCCAGCCGAGCTCCGGTGCCACCTGGGTCAGGATGCTCTCCAGTACGTGGGCGTTGTAGTCGACCCCGAGCTGGTTCGGGACGGTGAGCAGGACGGTGTCCGCGGCCTGGATGGCCTCGTCCTCCCGGAGTTGCTTCACCAGCACGTCCGGCTCGGCGGCGTACGAGCGTCCGAAGATCGCCCTGGTCGTGTCGTCGATCATGCCGATCTGGTCGCGCGAGTCGCGGTCGCGGCCGAAGTAGGCCCGGTCCACGTCGTCGGTCAGGGCGAAGATACTGCGGCTGACGGACACCCTCGGCTCGCGCGTGTGGCCCGCCTCCTTGTACGCCTCGCGGTACGCCTCGATCTGCTTGCGCTGCTGGACGTGCAGCGGCTCGCCCGTCTCGTCGTCCTTCAGGGTGGAACTCTGCAGGTTCATCCCCAGCTGCGCGGCCCAGACGGCGGTCGCGTTCGAGCTGGAGCCCCACCAGATCCGTTCACGCAGCCCCTCGGAGTACGGCTCGACGCGCAGCAGCCCCGGCGGGTTGGGGAACATCGGCCGCGGGTTCGGCTGTGCGAAGCCGTCGCCCTCGATCACCTTCAGGAAAGCCTCGGCGTGCTGGCGGGCCATGTCCGCGCCGGTCTCGCCCTCCGCGGGGGCGTAGCCGAAGTAGCGCCACCCGTCGATCACCTGCTCCGGTGAGCCCCGGCTGATGCCGAGCTGCAGTCGGCCGCCGGAGATGAGGTCGGCCGCGCCCGCGTTCTCGGCCATGTACAGCGGGTTCTCGTAGCGCATGTCGATCACGCCGGTGCCGATCTCGATCTTCGAGGTCCTCGCGCCGATGGCCGAGAGCAGCGGGAACGGGCTGCCCGCCTGCTGCGCGAAGTGGTGCACGCGGAAGTACGCGCCGTCCACGCCCAGTTCCTCGGCCGCGACCGCCAGGTCGATGGACTGGTGCAGGAAGTCGGCGGCGGACCGGGTCTTGGAATGCGGACTCGGCGACCAGTGACCGAACGAAAGGAAACCTATCTTCTTCACGCAGGCCAGAGCGTCCGGCGACCCCGTTTGATTCCCCGCGCCGGCCCACCGTGACCAGGCCACCGGCCGGTGCGGCCATCGGCGTCCTCGGTCCGGTTCGGCGCGACAACGCCGAGCGGTCGGCACAGCATGGAAGGAGGCGGGATCATCCTCGGCCGCATGTCGGCGGAAGTGAGGAACCATGATCATGCGTACGCCATGAGTGAGGAGGAGGAGCGGCTGCTGGCCGGCCGGTATCTCCTCGTCGAGCGGCTCGGCCGCGGTGGGATGGGGACCGTGTGGCGGGCCCGGGATCAGGTGCTCGGCCGCGAGGTGGCGGTGAAGGAGCTGACGGTCGGCGGCCTGCCGCGCGAAGAGCTCGCGGTGCTGCACACCCGCATGGAACAGGAGGCCCGGGCCGCGGCGCGGGTCAAGCACCCGGGGGTCGTCACCGTATTCGACGTGCTGGAGGAGGACGGCCGGCCGTGGATCGTGATGGAGCTGATCGACGGACAGTCGCTGGCCGACGTCCTCGCCACCGAGGGAACGCTGCTGCCGCGGGACGCCGCCCGGCTCGGCGCACAGTTGCTGTCGGCGCTCGACCGGGCGCATCAACTGGGCGTTCTCCACCGGGATGTGAAGCCCGCCAACGTACTGCTCGAGCGGGGCGGCCGGGTGGTGCTCACGGACTTCGGCATCGCCGTCATGGAGGGCTCCAGCGGTCTGACGCGCACCGGCGACGTCGTCGGGTCGCCGGACTATCTCGCCCCGGAGCGCGCCATGGGCCACCGTCCGGGCCCGGAGTCCGATCTGTGGTCGCTCGGTGTGACGCTGTACGCCGCGGTGGAGGGAGAGTCTCCGTTCCATCGCACTACGACGATGAGCACCTTGCAGGCGGTGATCGCCGAGGAGCTTCCCGAACCCCGGCACGCGGGACCGCTCGCTCCTGTCATCGAAGCGCTGCTGCGCAAGGACCCGACCGAACGGCCCACCGCCGAGCAGGCCCAGCGCATGCTGAACCAGGTGGCAGCCGGGCAGCCGGTGGACGCGGCGGCGGCCGGGGCAGCGGAGCATCCGGCCACGCAGGTGGTGGCGCCGGCGGAAGGCACCGACGAGGAGCGTTTCCCCCAGGCACCCACCCGCGCGACACCTCCCACGCCGATGCCGTCGCAGGGGTCGGTCGACCGACCCGAGTCCGGTCCGGCGGCGTACGACCGACAGCGGGAGCCCAAGCGGGGGCGACGCAAGTCGCTGCTGATCGCCGGGGCCGCACTCGCGGTGGCTCTGGCGGGAGGCGGCGCAGCGGCCGTGGTGCTGAGCGGCAATACCCATGACAGCTCGCAGTCCGCGCCCACCGCCTCCCGGAGCACGGCCCCGACGGCCGCGCAGACCCCTCCCAGTGCGGCCGCCAGGACGGCGGTGCCGGTGCGGACGGTGACCAGCACTCCGACTGTGACCAGCACTCCGACGGTGGCAGGCACCCCGACGTCGGCAGGCACTCCGACGGTGACCAGCACCCCGACGGTGACGAAAGCGCCGCCGGTCACGGTGACGGCCACGGTCGCCCCGCCGGCGGGCACCGTGCCAAGGGGCCCCGCCACCTCCTGCGGTTACACCAGCAGCCGCCCGACGATCGAGAACGGCTCGTCCGGCGCGGCCGTCCAGCAGGCGCAGTGCTATCTGAACCTTTCGATGACAGGAAGCACGATTCCCGAGGACGGCGACTTCGGGCCCGTCACCGAGGCGGCGACGAGGCGGTTCCAGGCCTGCGCGAACATCACGGTGGACGGGCTCATCGGCCCGGAGACATGGTCCTACCTCACCTACTGGGCCGGTTCACCGAACTACCTGTGCTGAGTCCGATGCCGGTCCGGCGTCCGTGCGGGGCAGGTCGAGGGCGTCGTCGAGCCGACTGACCGGGTAACGATGAACAGGCGGAAGACCAGGCAACAAACCGGGCCACACCGTGTTGATGACATGCGCGCTCGGTGTGAACAGCGGCCGGGGCAGGGTGGGCAGGTCGGTGATCTCGTGCCACTCCCAGCGGTGGATCAACTGCGGTTCGGTGACGGTGGGTTGGCCGGTGTGGGCGGTGACGTGGACGGCGGCCGTCAGCCGGGGCATGCCGTGGGTGGAGTCCATCAGGAAGGCCACCAGGCGGGCGTCGGCGGGGTCGGCCCGCAGGCTTGTCTCCTCCTCCAACTCCCGTACAGCCGCCTCCAGAAAGCCTTCGCCTACGTCGTTCTTGCCGCCGGGCAACTCCCAGACCCCGCGCACCGACCAGCCCAGCAGGATCCGCCCCGCCGGGTCGGTGACGACGACACCGGCACCGGTGAGGGCGTGCGGCGAGGGGCGCCCCTTGTCCGCGCAGTCGACGGGGGCCGAGGCGGGGGCGGGGTCACGCAGGACCACGAACGCGAGGCCGTCCGCGTCATGGCGCTCGGCGGACACCCAGCCCGCGCGCAGCAGCACCCCGATCTCCTCGTCGTCGAGGGCGGTGGGTCGTTTGCCGTCCGGTACGTCCTCCGCGACAGGCGTGATGACGCAGAGGGTGCCGCCCGGTCGCAACCGCTCGCGCAGACGGTTCAGTACGCGGGTGCGGTCGTGGACGAAGGCCCAGCTGAGGCGGAAGGTGATCAGGTCGTAGGCGGGGTGGGGCAGGGCGTCGAGGCTGTCGCGTTCGATGTCGAGCAGGTGGTAGGTCACCGCCGGGGTGGTGGGGTGCCGGGGTCGGGTTGCGGCGCGGGCGAGGGCGGCCGGGGCGAAGTCGACCGCGTCGACCTCATAGCCCAACTCGGCCAGATGGCGGGCGAGTTCACCCAGCCCGCAGCCGACGTCCAGGGCGTGTCCGCCGCCGTCGGGGGCCGGCGCGTGCTCGGCGAGCAGGGCGCGCTCGGCGTCACTGAGGGGGCTGAAGGTGTTGCCGTCGGTGTAGTGCGCGTTCCATGCGTCGGGGTTGGTGTGTGCCACTCGGGCTCCTGGTGTGCGTGGTGGGGGTTCGCGGGTGAGGGCAGGGGTGCCGCACCCCGCCGGGGCACGGCACCCCGACCGTCAGCGGTCGGTCGACAGTGCCAGGAGTTCGGCGAACAGGCCGCCGCCGTGGGCGAGTTCGTCGTAGGTGCCCTGTTCGGCGATGCGGCCGTGTGTCATGACGACGATCCGGTCGGCGATCTTCGTGTTGACCAGTTGGTGGGTGACCACGATCGTCATGCGGTGGGCGGCGATCGCCTTGATCCGTTCGAGGATCGCGTGTTCTCCGCGGGCGTCCATCTGGCTGGTCGGCTCGTCCAGGATCAGCAGGTCCGGCTGCCGGTACAGGGCCCGTGCGCACGCGAGCCGCTGCCACTGGCCGCCGGAGAGTTCGGTGCCGCCCCACAGTTCACGGGCCAGCAACGTGTCGAGCCCGTACGGGAGTTCCTCCACCGCCTCCCGCAGGCCTACGGCGTCCAGGGCCTCCCACACCAACAGGTCGTCGTACGTGCGGGGTTGGCCGAGGGTGACGTTGTCGCGGACGTTGAGGGGCCACTGCGCGAAATGCTGGGGCACCAGCCCCGACGACTCCCACAGCCGGTCGGGCGCGAGAGTGGCGAGGTCGTGGCCGTTCCAGCTGACCGTGCCCTTGTCGGCGAGGAAGATGCCCGCGAGGAGTCGGGTCAGCGTGGACTTTCCGGAGCCGTTCTCGCCGACCACGGCGAGGATCTCCCCGCGGCGCACGGTCAGCGAGACGCCGGCCACCGCCGGGATCTCCTTGCCCGGGTAGCGGTAGACGGTCTCGTCGAGCCGGATCTCCCGCACCGGCTCCCCCGGCGCCAACTCCCCTCGTTTCGGGGCACGTTCGGCGGCGAAGGCGAGGAAGCCCTCCATGTCGGCGAGGTAGAGGGCGGTGTGGAACATGGCGGCGCCGTAGACGACGAGTTGACCGAGGGCGGCGAGGGTGGTCTGGACGGCGACGACCGCGGTGGCGGCGATCGCCGGTTCGACGCGTCCGGTGCCGGCCAGCCAGGCGAGCGCGGCCCAGGTCGCGACGAGGAAGACCCCGCCGATCGCCGAACTGGCCAGCACGATCCGCAGCATGCGCGGCGCCACGTCCAGGACCCGGCGGTCGATGCGTTCGGAGATCGTACGGTGCCAGAACCCGAGGTAGGGGACCATGCCGTTGGCGCGGATCTCGTCGGAGAACTTCGGGCTGGTCACCCAACCCCGCATGTTCTGGCGGACGTTGCGGTCGCCGACGTTGGCGTAGTGCGTCTCGTACTGGACCTTCGCGTGCAGGATCGCGCCCACCGCGGCGGGTACGACGGCGAGCAGCAGCAGGGGCAGCAGCAGCGGGTGCAGTACGGAGAGCACGCCGCTCGCGCTGACCATGCGGACCACGGCGGCGGTGAAGCGCGTGGCGTCCTGCACCATCACGTGGCCGCGGATCACGCCCATCTCCGCGGCCTCCTGCCGGTCCGCGAAGCCGTCCTCGGCACGGGCGGAGGCCTCCACCCGGCACACCGCCTCGACGAGGGCGCTGTCCGCCGCCGTGGTCAGGCGGGGTGTGATCCGCCCGTCGGCGTACGAGGACAGCGCGCTCGCGATCCGGCCGACCGCCGCCGCGACGGTGATCACCAGCAGCGCGGGCAGCACCTGATGCAGCCGGTCGGCCACCGGCCCGGCGGCCAGGACCGAGCGCATCGCGCGTGCGGTGGACAGCAGCAGGACCACGGCACTTGCGCCTACGGCCAGTTGGCAGCCGGCGAGCAGCAGTACCGCGTACCGGTCGATGGCCCACGCCATCCGCGCGGTCTGCGCCAACACGGAGGGCAGCCGCGCGCACAGCTTCCCGAACTCGGCCTCGGCCAGGGGGTTCTGGGCGTGCCGGCCTTCGTAGCGGATCTCGGCGGGTTGCGGTGGCGGCACGCGTGACGCCGTCCCGGGCGGTGGCGTCCGGCCGGTGGTACTGGCGCTCATACGGTCGCCTCCCGCATCGGCTCCGGTACGCGGCGCCCGGCGATTTCCTGCTCCTCATGACCGGCGCCCCAAGCCCCAAGTCCGGCCGTGTGCAGGGCAGTCAGGCAGTGCAGCGCGCGCTTCTCCTCCGGGAGGAGGCGGCGGCCGTAGCCGGTGAAGAACGCGGTGCGCAGGCGTGGTTGGTCGGCCCAGGGTCCGCGGGCGAGCGGTACGAAGTCCTGGACGACGGGGGCGAATCGCGCGTGCTCGAAGTCGATCAGCGCCAACGGTTCGCGTGTGCCGGACCACCTCAGCGTGTGCTCGTCCAGCCGGCCGTGGATGTAGCCGAGCGGGACCCGTCCGACGGTACGCAGTTCGGCGGCCCGGTCCAGCGCGAACTCCCTTTCGGCGGGCGGCATTTGGTCACCCGCTCCCCGGACGCTCCGCTCGGCGCGGTCGGCGGTGCGTCGCAGCGTCTGCGACGCCTCCTCGCGCGCCGTGCGGGTCAGCTTTCCGGCCTGGTGCAGTTGGGCGACGAGGGCGCCGGCCCTCCGGTGGACCGTCTCCAGTGCGGCACCGGTTGCCCTGAGGGCGCTCAGGGGGGTGCCGGGGGCGGCGGTCATGATCAGGGCGAGGTGCTGGGCCGACGTAGCGGTGAGACGGGGCGCTCGGCCGGGGCCGAGGAAGGACACGGCGTGCCGGTGGGCGAAGGTCTCGCGGGTGAAGGCGAGGGGGGACGGGGCGATTTTCACGCAGAAGCGTTCACCGCCGTCCGGGCGGGTCGTCACCTCCCATACACGCGAGGAGCGGCCGGCGTGCAAGGAGCGGTCGGCGTGCGAGGAGCGGTCGGCGGAGGTGTCGTGGAGATCGGCAAGGGGACCGATGACGGATTCGGCCCAGGCCCGGACGGGGTCCGGAAGTGTGGTCGCTCCGGTCATGCCCCCCACCTCGGTGCGCGTCGTGACGTATCCGCGTGGGCGACGGCCGTGGCGTCAACCTTGCGCATCGCGGGCAGGAGCGGGACCGCGAACGAGGTGGCGCGATGTTCGAACGCGAGCGGGGCGAGGGCGGGGACGGGGACGGGATTCATGGCGACCTCCTGCGGTCGACGGAGTGACTCGGCGCCTGAAGAACGTGCCTGATCAAGTAGCCGTCACGGGTGAGGGCGGGCGAATCGTCGGACGAAAGTTCGAGGATGTGGGTGCCGCCCTAGGGGCCGCTGGGAGGTGCGGTCGCCGTGCGGTGTTCGATCAGCCGCGCAAGGGGCCGTCACCTGATCGAGGGATTGCCGGACCGCCCGGCGTGCACGTCGACGGTGGAATCCGGCCTTTCCGGACAGGAGTAACGTGGGCGTTACCGAGCGCACCTCGCACGCCGTCAGCCGTTTCGGCGTCGCCCTCGGGGAACGGCAAGGCCGGAGCGCCTCGTGTCCGGTCGGAAATGAGCCGCCCCACATGAGTCTGATGAGTCTCGGAGTACTCTCCTCCTCCCGCAAGGAGAACGAGTTCCGTCTGCCGCTGCACCCCCGCCACCTCGACAGGATCGCCCCGGACATAAGGGAGCGGATCTTCCTCGAAGAGGGATACGGCGAACGGTTCGGCGTCGCCGACGACGCGCTGCGACCACTTGTGGCGGGACTGCGTTCCCGTGAGCAACTGGTCGCCGAGTGCGACATCATGCTGCTGCCCAAGCCCATGCACGAGGACCTCGCGGAGCTGCGCGAGGGCCAGGTGCTGTGGGGCTGGCCGCACTGTGTGCAGGACGAGAAGATGACGCAGATCGGCATCGACCGACGGCTGACCCTGATCGCCTGGGAAGCCATGAACCACTGGACGTCCACGGGCGCCTTCAGCGTGCACGTGTTCCACAAGAACAACGAGCTCGCCGGCTACTGCTCGGTGCTGCAGGCCCTGCAGCTCGGCGGCCTGACCGGCAGCTACGGGCGCCGTCTGCGCGCGGTTGTCATCAGCTTCGGCGCCACCGCGCGCGGCGCCGTCACGGGCCTGGGCGCGATGGGGGTCTCCGACGTCACGGTGCTCACTCAGCGTGCCGCCGCGGCGGTGGCCTCGCCGATGCCGTCGGTCGTGATGGGGCACTTCGAGGAGCAGGAGGACGATCCGACGCGGCTCCAGGCGGTCACCGGACTCGGGCCCGTACCGCTCGCGCAGTACCTCGCCGGGTTCGACATCGTCGTCAACTGCGTCCTCCAGGACACCGACGCGCCGCTCATGTTCGTCAACAACGAGGAACTCGCCCTGTTCCAGCCGGGGACCTTCTTCATCGACGTCGCCTGCGACGAGGGCATGGGCTTCGCCTGGGCCAAGCCGAGCGGCTTCGACGACCCGATGTCCACGGTGGGTCCGGGCTGCCACTACTACGCGGTGGACCACAGCCCGTCCCACCTGTGGGACTCCGCCACCTGGGAGATCAGCGAGGCGCTCCTGCCCTACCTGCGCAAGGTCATGAGCGGCCCCACCGCATGGGACGACGACGTCACGGTCAGGAAGGCCATCGAGATCCGGGACGGTGTCGTCCAGAACCCGAAGATCCTCTCCTTCCAGCACCGGTCGGCCGCGTACCCCCACAGCCCCGAGGTCCAGGGGTCCGGCGGTCTAGGAGCGGTTGACCCCGGTGGCCACCGCGTGACCGATGAACAGGTAAAGGAGGGCGGGCAGGCCGTAGTTGACCACGGTGCGCCAGTCCGCCGAGTGGATGGTGAACAGGTTGTGCGACCAGCCGGATAGCCAGTTGGCCGCGTCGTGGACCCAGGAGACCGTGTTGTTCGCGGTGTTGGCGTCGAACAGGTAGAGAACGATCCACAGGATCAGGATCAGTGCCGCGATGTCGGCGATGAGGGAGATCGCCGTCCCCGCGGGGCTTCCGCCGTAGCGTCTGGACATGTTCAACGGGTGGCCCGTAAAGCCGAGTTGAAACCTCGCGGCGCCCGGTGCCGTCAGCGGCGCGCCAGTTGGCGTGCGCCGGCCGCATCGGGGCCGTAGGGCAGGCCGTGGTGGTGAACTCCTCCCGGACCGGCCCTAGTCCACCGGGACCACCGGTGGGACTGGTGGGACCGGTGACGCTGGGAACGTCGGCGGTACCGAGGGTGAACCGCCCTCCCGGTCCTGCGCGTAGAGCCGCCGCAGCGCGTGCCGCAACCCGTGCTGCATCAGCCGGGAGAGCGGCTCGCCCTCCCACGTGGCGACCAGGGCCGCCGCCACGTCCGGCAGCTTGGTGTTGCACCGCCGGGCGATGTCCTCCAGCAGATGCCTGGCCGGCTCCCGGGTGCAGGGTGCCAGGGCCATCACAATCCCGCAGGCCTGTTCTACGACCGCGCTGCCGGCCTGCGTCCGCCGCAACCGGCCGATCTCCGCACGCAGGGCCACGGCATCCCCGCCCGGCGGGTCCGCCTCCGCCGGGGCCACGGCTCTGGCTCCCCACAGGTTCATCGGTTTCCTCGGTTTCCTCGGTCACCCACGACGTTCACGGTCCCTGCGGTCCTCGCGCCTCCACCGCGCCCGGTGCCGGCGGCTGTAGCGGCGGTCCCAGCGGTCCTGACGGTCACGGCGGTCCTCGTAGTCCCGGTAGTCACGGAGATCGGAGCCGTCACCGCGGATCCAGCCACCGCCACCACCGCGACCGCGCCGGGTGGCGGCGAAGACCAGTACGACCGCGGCCACCCACCAGAGGGCGTTGACGAAGCCGAGGCCGAACAGGATCACGATCAGGACGACGAGCAGAACGAACACGGCGGGCCTCCCCGGAGCGGAGCGAAGTGTCACTGCCGGGGGCCGGGGCCTGTGCTCTCAGCCTAGTCCTCCCCGGAGGTGACGGACAGTGATCCGGGTCCCGGTCTTCAGCGCGCCCAACCGGACGCCCCGGACGGCCACTTGGCGTCTGTCCCGGAGGAGCGGCGGCGGCGTGTGGGATGCGACTGCCATCGCCCAGCCGGTAATTCCCGAGACCGCCGTACCCTCCGCTGCCACCCTTGACCGGTACTCACCACCCCGGGAAAGGGAAAGATGACCATCACCCCCGAGCTCGTCCATCGTCTGCTCGCCGCGCAGTTTCCGCACTGGGCCCCGTTGCCGCTGACCCTCCTGGAACCCGCCGGTTCGGATCACGTCATCTACCGGCTCGGCGAGACGATGACCGTACGGCTGCCGCGGAGCGACTGGGCGGACGGGGAGGCCACCAAGGAGCACACCTGGCTACGGCGCCTGGCCCCTCGGCTGCCGCTGGCCGTCCCGGAACCGCTGGGGCTCGGCACACCGGGCCCCGGTTACCCGTGGCACTGGTCCGTCACCCGCTGGCTCGACGGCACGACACCGACCGTGGACAGCCTCGCCGATCCCGCCGCGACCGCACATCAACTGGCTTACTTTCTACGGCAGTTGCAGAGCATCCCCGCCGCCGGGACGCTGGCCCCCGGAGCCCACCCCGAGCTGAACCGCGCCCCGTTGGCCGACCGCGACCACGCGACGCGGGCGGCGATCGAGGCCGTGGACGGAGTGTTCGACACCGCCGCCCTGACCGAGGTCTGGGACAACGCGCTGCGGGCCCCCGCCTGGGACCGCGAACCGGTCTGGTGCCACGGGGACTTCCACACCGGCAACCTGCTCACCGTCGACGGCCACCTCTCCGCCGTCATCGACTTCGGCGGCCTGGGCATGGGCGATCCCGCCTGCGACCTGGTCATCGCCTACACGTTGTTGTCGGCCACGACCCGCCCGCTCTTCCGCGAAGCGCTCGGCCCGGACGACGCCACCTGGACCCGCGGCATGGGCTGGGCCCTGGCCACCGGACTGAACGCCTACACGTTCCACGCGGCCACCAACCCCCGCGTCGCACAGCAGACCACCCGCCAACTCACCGAGGTCCTCACCGAGCACGCCGGAGTCACATCCACCACCCCCTGACGCCGACAGCCACCGACCACCGATACTCACCCCAACAACCCCACTGGCGACGGCAGTTCGGCATGGCGCGGCAGCCTGACCCGGAAGGTGGCCCCTCGTCCGGGCGTCGAGCGGACCTCGACCTGTCCCCCGTGCGCACCGACCAGGGAGTCGACGATGGCCAGCCCCAGACCGGCACCGCCCGTGGCACGGGTGCGGGAGGTGTCGGCGCGGTAGAAGCGTTCAAAGATACGGTCGGCCTGCGCCGGTGTGAGGCCGGGCCCCTCGTCCGCCACCTCCAGGACCGCCTCCTCCCCGACCGTGCCGACCCCGATCCGAATCGCGCTGCCGGCCGGGGTGTGGGCGACCGCGTTGCCGACCAGGTTGGTGACCACCTGGCGGAGCCGCGCCTCGTCGGCAAGGGCCGGGGCCGAGGCGGGGGTGCCCACGCCGTCAGGCCCGGTGAGCGTGACGGGACGGCTCGCGTCCAGGGCCCGTACGTCGTGCAGCGCGTCGGCGGCGAGGGTGCGCAGGTCCATGGGAGCCAGATCGAGGGCTGGAGCGATCCGCCCGACCGCACTCACATCGCCGCCGGTGTCGGTGTCGGCATCGGCCTTCTTCAGCGACTGCTCGTCGAAGCGCGCCAGCAGCAGCATGTCCTCCACCAGCCGGGCGAGACGGTCCGACTCCCGGGCGATGCGGGCCATCGTCGCGTCGATGTCCTCACGGTCGGCGAGCGCGCCCATGCGGTGCAGATCCGTGAGGCCCTTGATGCCCGCCAGCGGGGTACGCAGCTCATGGCTGGCGTCGGCGACGAAGCGGGTCATCCGCGCCTCGGACTCGGCGCGGGCGGCGAAGGCGGTCTCGACCTGGGCGAGCATGCCGTTCAGGGCGGTGGCCAGCCGGCCCATCTCCGTGTGCGGGCCCGCCAGTTCGGGGACGCGGCGGGACAGGTCACCGGCCGCGATCTCGGCGGCCGTCTGCTCGATACGGGTCAGCGGGCGCAGCCCGGAACGCACCGCGAACCAGCCGGCCAGCCCCAGCACCACGAGCAGGCCGAGCCCGGTGGTCTCGTAGATGTGCCACATCCGGTCCACCGTGCCGTCCACCTGGCTCATCGGCGCGGACACGATCACGCTGCCCGGCGTGCCGCCGCCCAGCAGCTTGGCGCCGGTGATCCGGGGCACGGCGATCGACCGCCACCGGGTGTCGCCCGAGGTGCCGGCCACGGTGAACGGCTTGCCCGCGCGGGCAGCGACGGCGGACGCGTCCAGCGTCGGCAGGTCGGGGCCTGACGCGTCCTCGGTGCGTTTCGGGCCGGCGAGCGAGTCGATACTGCTCTCGACCTTGCCGTCCTTGGTGACATACGTGATGACCGGGTTGCCCAGCACCTCCGTGCTGAAGTCGGTGAGACCGGGCGGCGGTTTCCCACCGGTCCCCGTCTTGGCCACAGTTGCCGGGAGCAGGGCGAACACCTGGGCGGAGGCCCGGAGTTGGGCGTCGACGCGGTCCGCCATGTACGAGCGCAGGGCGTTGCCGGTGACCAGGCTGAACGCGGTGAACCCGGCCGTCAGCAGGACCACGGCCAGCAGCAGGACCCGGCTGCGCAGCGAGGCCCGCGCCCAAATGGCCTGCGGGCGACGCCGGTTCACGGTCATGTCCGCGGCCCGCGCAGGACGTAGCCGACGCCGTGCACGGTGTGGATCAGTTTCGGCCCGCCGTTGTCCAGCTTCCGGCGCAGATAGCTGATGTAGGTGTCGACGATGCCGGTGTCGCCGCCGAAGTCGTACTCCCACACCCGCCCGAGGATCTGTGCCTTGCCGACCGTGCGCCCGGCGTTGGACATCAGGTAGTGCAGCAGCCGGAATTCGGTGGGCGAGAGGCGTATCGGCTCGCCCGCACGGGTCGTCTGGACGCCCTCCGGGTCGAGTTCGAGGTCGGCCACCCGCAGCAGCGCCGAGGGATCGCCGCTCGTGCGGCGCAGTACCGCGCCGATACGGGCGATCAACTCCTGGAGGTCGAAGGGCTTGGTGACATAGTCGTCGCCGCCGAGGACCAGCCCCTCGATCTTGTCCTGGGTGGCGTCACGGGCGGTGAGGAACACGACCGGGATGTGCCCCGAGCGGGAGGCGGCACCGCGCTGCTCGCGCAGCCGCCGGATCACCTCGAAGCCGTCCATGTCGGGGAGCATCACGTCCAGCAGGACCAGATCCGGCGAGACCTCGCGGGCCCCGTCGAGCGCCTCCTGCCCGGTGGCGGCCGCGGCGACCGTGAACCCGGCGTGCCGCAGCGCCGCGCACAGCAGCTCTCGTACGGTCGGTTCGTCGTCGACGACCAGCAGGTTCACGTCCGTGGTGGTGGGCCGGGACATGGGCGGGCCTGCCCGCTCAATGGTTGCCAAGGGGTGCCTCCAGGGTGCCGGGATCGGTGCCCGGCGCCGGGGCGTGCGGGGACACGGACAGCGGGGACTTGCGCGCGAGAATACGGCGGAGGGATGTCATTCCTCCGTAAAGGTCCGCTGTGCGCAGGAGGCCGGCCAGGAAGCCCGCCAGACCGCCGGCCGGCAGCCCGAACATCACCGTCCACAGCACGCTGCCGGTCAACTCGGCCCGCATACCGCCCATTTCGCTGCCGAACATGCTGACGCCGAAGTTCCCGGACGCCCCCGCCAGCCAGGCCGCCGAGCCCAGGACCACCGCCGTGACGAGTCCGAACCGCTCGGCCATGCCGAGGTGCCGGGCCAGCGGGCCGTCGTAGCGGTGCGGCGGGAGCGTGTGGGCCGGGGCGGTGTTCCGCGCAGCAGCGTAGGCGCAGGCCAGGAGGATGACGGCGGTCACGGCGAGGGCCGCGAGCCACAGCGGCCGGCCCCCGGCGGAAAGGCTCCTGAGGTGCTCGGTGCGGTCCTGCTGCTGCGGGGTGGCCTGCTGTCCGCCGCCCAGGGCGCCCATCAGCGAGGCGAGGGGGTTGCCGCCCTGGCTCCGCACGGGGTGCGTCGCGGCCGTCCACGGCGATCCCACGCCCAGGCTCAGGAACACCGCCAGCGCGTTCGGCGCCAACAGCAGCACCCCACCGGCCGCCGTCCCGGCCCGGCCGCCGACCACCACCCCCACGAACGTCACCAACGCCATCGGTACGGCGACCAGGACCAGCAGCGTGCGCACGACCGCCGAGAGACTCGGCGCCCACCCGGGCCGCACCCGGTCCACCGCACCGCCCAACGGCACCCGCACCCGCCGGCTGACCAGGCACCCCAGGGCGAGCACCACGGCCACCCACACCAGCGCGCCGAACGCGGTCGAGCCCACCTGGACGTCGTACGACATCGTCGTGTCCTGCGACGCGCTGCCGCCGCCGAACAGCCCGCCGAGCACACCGCCGCCGCTGCCCGCCCCGGCGCTCTGCCCGCCGCCGAGTCCGCTGCTCATCGCCGACGCGGGCATGCTGAACGTGCCGTGCGCGAGGGTGGCCACGAGGACGAACGCGATCAGTGCCGCAGCTCCGGCACCGGCCGCCCGAGCGCCCAACTCACGCACGGTGACAGGTCGTTGGCGCAACCTCCGCGAGAACACCAGCCACAGCACCACGGACCCGACGAGCGTCAAGCCGAGCGGCGTGATGTCGGCCGCCCCGCTCATCGACGGACTCATTCCGCCCCCGCCGCCACCGAGAAGCCCGGACAGCATCGAGCCCAACGACCCCGAACCGCCCGCACCCCCAGCGGATATGGCGGAGCCCGCGCTCACCGACCCGCCAACTGCCATGGCGGCCAGGGCCATTGCCATCGTTCCCGGCGATCCGACGGAACCGGCGCCCATCAGCCACAACGCGAGCCATGCCACGGCGGCCATCGCGACGAGCCCGCACAGCGCGGCCGCCGCGCCTTCGAGAGCGCTCGCTCCCGGGCCGTCCGGCGTGGGGGTGGAAACGGGACGGGACCTGGTGGACGTGGATGTGGAGACGGGCATCGCGGGAACCCTCCGGAGTGCTTCGGGGACGTCGTCCGCACAAGGTGGCGCACGCGATTGCCGGGTTCCGGAGAGGTTCTGGGAGGTTTCTGAGAGTCGGCGCGGAACGGATGCAGGTCACGGGGGCGGGGCTGCCCGCGTCCGCCCCGGTTCCCAGGAAGTTCCCAGAGGCGCCGCGCGGCCTGCTAGCCGAAGGCGGGCAGCACCTCGCGCTCGAACAGCCGCAGGCTCGACCACGCCAGATCCATCGGCATGCCCCCGCACAGCGGATGGAACTGGGTGAACGGGCTTGGCGCGGCCTTCAGTTCCGTCACGAACCGCTCGGGCGCCAGCACCCGGTACTGATCGCCGCGCCGCAGCTCCGCCAGACCGTCGGCCGTACGGAAGGGTGAGGCCGCGTCGTCCTGGGCCTGCCACTCGCCGTAGGCGTTGGTCTCGTGCAGGAAGAACGGCGCCATGCGCTCCCAGCCGTCGTCGGGGTCCTCGGCGAGGGCCACCACCTGGTTCGGCCCGATCGGGCTGGGGCCGGGGTCGGGACGGCCCAGCTTGCCGACCTCGTCGCGGTAGTACTCCCACACCTCGGGCACCGAGGGGACGAACCCGTCGGCGATCCGGGCGGCCCGGCGCGCCGCCGGTTCACTGCTGCCGCCGAGCAGGACGGAGGGGCCGCCCGGTCGGTACGGCGCCGGCGTGACCCGCACGGCCCGGCCCCGGTAGCCGAACTCCTCCCCGGTGAAGGCCGACTTGAGGGTGGTCACCACCTCGGTGACCCGCTTGGCCCGCTCGTTCATCGGCACGCCGAACATGTCGAACTCCTCGCGCACATAGCCACCCGCGACGATCAGATCGACGCGCCCCCGGCTGATGTTGTCGAGGACCGTCAACTCCTCGGCGAGGCGCAGCGGATCGTGGAAAGGGGCGATCAACGCGGCGACGAGGAAACGGACTTGCTTCGTGCGGGCGGCCATCGCCGCGAGCATCTGGACCGGGCTGGGCAGATAGCCGTCCGCCGAACCGTGGTGCTCGGAGACGGTGATCCGCGTACAGCCGAGCCCGTCGGCCCACTCGGCCATGTCGAGGGCGGCCGCGTAACGCTCCGCCATGGACGTACCGGCCGACTCCGGGTTGCGGAAGTCGAAGCGAAGAGCGAACCCCATGCCAGGACGATTCATGGTGCGAGAATATGATTCTCGCTCAACAGAACGCAATATCCGAGAAACGAAATCAACCCTCTCCGCACGGGACAGGCGGAAGCCTATGTTCCTCCAGGGGCTACCGGGCAGTAACCCCTTCGCCCTACGCTGCTGCCGCCAACAGGCGCCAACTAGGCCACGGCGAAGGGGACTTGAGACTCATGAAGGCGATAAGACGGCTGGCGGCGCTGCTCGGCGCCACGGCCCTGCTGCTGACCGGGGCCGCGGGCAACGCCCACGCGGCGGCGGCGAAGTTCTCCGAGACGACGACGATCGGCACGCACAACGCGTACGAGAAGGACAAGTACACGTACTGGGCACAGGCGTTGGACTCCGGGGCCTCGCTGCTCGAACTCGACGTCTACGTCGACAGTCTGAGCAAGCGGTGGCGGGTCAGCCACAGCGACCTGTTCTCCAACGACAACAACTGCGAGTACGCGAGCACCCCCGCCGACCTGTACAGCAAGGACCGCAACCAGGACCTCGGCAGCTGCCTGGACAACATGGCCGCCTGGAACACCCTCCACCCGGACCACGCACCCATCATCATCAAGGTGGAGATGAAGGTCGGCTTCAACCAGACCATCGGCCTCGGCCCGACCGCGTTCGACACCCTGGTCTCGCAGAAGCTCGGCAGCAGCGTCTACAAGCCGTCCGACCTGCTGGGCTCCTCGTACTCCACGCTCGACGCGGCGGCCCAGGCGAACGCGTGGCCCTCGCGCGACGCCCTCAAGGGCAAGTTCATCTTCGAGCTGATCCCGGGCACGGTCGAGCAGGCCAACCCGTTCGACCACTACTGGACGGACCAGGAGTACGGCGACCACCTGCGCGACCTGTACGCGGCCGGCACGATCGCGCAGGCGCAGGCCTTCCCGGCTGTACTCGGCGCGGCGAACGGCGATCCGCGATCGACCCGTTGGACCTCGGACACGTCGATCCGCCCCTGGTTCGTGTTCTTCGACGGTGACGCGGCGACGTACGTCAACAACGGCTACGACACGTCGTTCTACTCCACGAACCACTACATCCTGATCATGACAGACGCGTACGCGGTGGCCCCGGCGATCTCCTCCACGGCCCCCACGGACGCGGAAGTCGCCGCCAAACTGGCACTGTTGGCGGCGGACCACGCAAGCGTGATCACTTCCGACTGGTCGTCGAAGTCGGCGTCGGTACTGTCCTCGGTGGCCACCAGAAGCTGAGGTTCCGGATGCCGGGGAGGGGGCACAAGTCCCCCATGTTGCATGGCATCGACGTAAGCGCATACCAGTCCACCGCGCACGAAACGGACGGCTCCTCCTTCGTCTTCATCAAGGCGACGGAGGGCCGCTCGTACGTCAACCCGAGACTCACCGCCCAGACGAAGACGGGCCGTGACGCGGGCCTGGTCGTCGGCTTCTACCACTTCCTCTGGCCCGGCGACATCACGGCCCAGGCGGAGTACTTCGTGAGCAAGACCCCCGAAAAAGCAGGGGACTTGCTGGCCGTGGACTGGGAGACGACCGGCGACGGCACCCACGCGACGAACGCGGAGAAGGACAGCTTCATCCGCAAGGTGAAGGCACTCCGGCCGGACAACCGGGTCGTCCTCTACACGAACCGCAACTTCTGGCTGAACATCGACACGACGTCCTACGCGGGCGACGGCCTGTGGATCGCCGACTACACGACGGCCGGCAAGCCCCGCATCAAGGCCGACTGGACCTTCCACCAGTACACGTCCGAGCCCCACGACAAGGACGTCGCCGATTTCGCGAGCAAGGCGGCCCTGCAGACGTGGGCCAAGAACGCCTGAGCTCTGCCTGCTCGGCCCGGCGCCGCATCCCGATCAGCAGTCGGCGGACCCCGACCGCGTGGCCGCCGGTGCGGATGACGAGGGCGTACACCGAGAACCGGTGGGAACCCTGGAGGACCAGTTCCCTGCCCGGGATCGCGGGGGCCACCCGGAAGCCGGGGAAGACCGGGCCCTCGGCCAGGGACCGCGGCCCGGAGGCCGTGCGCTCGACGCACCCCACGAGCCGCGCCCTGGAGATCGCGTGAGCCGACTCCTCAGGCCCTGAAGTCGCCCGTCCGCTCCGGCGAAGCCTCCGCCAGCCCCTTCGTGATCGGGTCCACGCCCTCCCGCATCCCGTACACCGGCGTCCCCGGCTGCTGACGCCAGGAGTCGTCCAGGCTGCCCGTGTCGACCGTGTCGAAGCCGAGTTCGTCGATCAGGGCCCTGACCACCCGCTTCGCCGCCTCGTCGTCACCGGCCACCGGGAGCGCGAGGCGGTCGGGGGCGCCGGCGGGGCGGTGCCGGTCCAGGATGTCCTGGGCGTAGGTGCCGTTGAACGCCTTGATCACGGTGTGGCCGATCTGCTGCGCCGTCCAGCGGCTCTCCATCAGCCCGTCGTCCAGAATCGCGGCGATCCGGCCGTCCCGCCCGGGGTAGTAGTTGCCGGTGTCGATGACCGCGACGTTCTCCGCCGCGCCGTCGAGGAAGCCCTTGGGCAGGTTCGGGACCGCCTTCAACGGGACGGTGACCACGACGACTTCGGCCCCCCGCGCCGCGTCCTCGGCCCGTACGGGGGTCGCGCCCGTCTCCTCGGCCAGTGCGGTGAGTGTCTGCGGGCCGCGCGAGTTGGCGACGGAGACGTCGTGACCGAGAGCGGTGAGCCGCCGGGTGAGGTTGCCACCGATCTGACCCGCGCCGATGATGCCGATCTTCATAACAGGACCCTTCGCCGATCCAGAATCAATGCATACGCATGCATCTGGGTACGGCAACCCCTGGCGATCGCCCCCTATTCCGATCCCCCGCCGGACATGACGGAGGGGTGCCCGTCCACCGTAGGACGGGCACCCCTTCCGATCGGATCACTCTCGGGTCACTTGTTCAGGTGGGCCCAGAACTCGTCGAACGACAGGACCTTGTCCCCATTGAGGTCCCGGCTCTTGATGATGGCCTCGGCGACCGCCTCGGTCACGTTCCAGTCGCCTCCCTGGGCCAGGGCGGTCTTGAACTCGGCCGCGGTGACGAAGCCGTCACCATCCGTGTCGATCCGCTGGAAATGCTTGCGTGCTTCCTCGATGTCCGCCACCGGATCCGCCCCTTCGTAACGCATTACTACTTGTTGACGCAGGCCAGATTAACCGGCCACGCGAGCACGCAGTGCGGCGACCACCCACGCGAACTCCGGACGGTGCGCCCCCGCGGCCGTCCCGCCCTTCAGCGTGGACAGCAACTCCCGGTACCGGGCGAGCCGGTCGTTGGACGCCGACACCATCCGTTCGAGTACGACGGCCGGGTCGCCGCCCTCCCCCAGCACCCCCCGTACGATCGCCTCCGCCTCCGGCGACTCGGGGGCGATGCCCCGTTCGCGGGCCTCCGCGCCCAACTTCACCAGGCGCATGGGGAACCACATGGCGCGCCCGGGTGCGGCGCTGCGGTCCTGGTCCGCCGCGTTGAACTCCATGACCTTGCGCATCTGCGCCCGGAACTCCGGGTCCTGCACCATCTCCGCCAACTCCACCCAGGCGTCGACCTGTTCGGGGGTCGGGTCGTCGGGCAGGTCCACCGCGATGGTGCGCATCCGCTCCTCGATTGCCGGGTCCACCTGGTCGAGTCCGTGGAACAGTTCGTCCACGAACTCCTCCATGATCCGCTTCCGTTCGGCCGCCGACAGCCGTGCCAGCTTGTTCATGAGCGTCATCTCCTCCGCGGTCGAACCGCGTCGCGCCACGGTCGACAGCACCGCACGGGTCACCCTCAGCGAACTGATCTGCGCGTCCAGCGCCACCACATGCGCGGCGGCCACCTCCGCGACCGTCGTCTCGCCGGCCAGCACCTTGCGTACGTCGTCCAGGCCGAGGCCCAACTCCCGCAGCGTGCGGATCAGTTCGAGACGGGCGGCACACTCGGCGTCGTACAGCCGATAGCCGCCGGCGGAGCGGGTCACCGGGGTGAGCACGCCCTCGTCCGACCAGTAGCGGATGGTGCGCACGGTCAGCCCGGTGGCTCTGGCCAGCTCTCCGATGGTGAAAAGTCCGGTGCCGTCGTCGATCATGTCTGCGAGTGTGGGCCTTCCAGTGGGTGGAGACTCAAGGAGTTCAAGGAGCACGGTGATGGAGACTCTTCGGGACATTCTCGATGCGGTGGCCCAGGGTGTCCTCCCTCCGCCGGACGGTCGTACGACCGTCGTGCCGCAGATGTCCGAGCGGGACGCGGGGGTGCTCGCCTTCACCGCGCACGCGGTCGTCTTCATCGACGAGGATCCGCAGTGGGTCCTCGACACCCTGGCGGCCGTGCCGTGCGACGCGCTCGCGGCGCCGATGAACCCACGGTTCCTGATGGCCCTGCTCGACCGGACGGGCCGCAGGGCGGAGACGATCGACGCGATGCTCGTGGGCTCCCCACTGCCGGGCGAACCCCCGCTCCCCCTACGGGAGATCACGCACGGCGCCCATCCCCGGATCGTGTACGCCCGCGGCCGGCGCGACGACGTCCGCGCCTGGACGACGGACGGCGGTGTGCTGGTGATGGGCCGAGGGGTCGGTGGCCGCCTGGAGGTCTCGGTCGAGATCGAGGAAGGCGTACGACACCGGGGACTGGGGCGGTCGTTGGTGACAGCCGCCCGCCACCTCGCCACGGAGCCGCTGTGGGCGCAGGTCGCACCGGGGAACGCCCGCAGCATGCGGGCGTTCCTGGCGGCGGGTTACCGTCCGGTGGGCGCGGAGGCGGTGCTGCTCAGCAAGCCCTAGGGGTCAGTGCCAGGGCTTGTAGTACGGGTTGCTCTCGCAGTCGCTCATGATCTCGACCTTGGTCTTCTTGTCGACCGGGCAGACGCCGATGATGTACTGCCGCGCGATGCCGCCGGGGAAGGCGACCTCGACCTGGTCGGCCCACTTGTGGGTGTCGCCGATGGTCTTGTTGACGTCCACGCCGCCGGGGGCGTCGATGTAGTAGTTGTAGCCCGACTTGTACCAGGTCTTGTACAGATCGTGGTCGTAGGTCGTCGAGACGTACGGCGAGGGCTGGTTGACGAGGACGTACTTCTCGATGTCGTACTGCCCGTTGATGACGTCCTTGGGGGCGAAGCCCTGGTCGAAGACGATCGCCGGGCCGCGGCTGTCGCTGCGGTAGAGGGTGCCGCAGGTGGTGCGCCAGACCGGGTCGGGGGTGATGCGGCTGATGTCCACGCGCTGGTCGACGGCGGCCATCGCCGGGTCGGCGACCACGGGACAGGCCGGAGCGGCGGCCCGGGCCGAGGTGTGGGCGGGGACGGTCGCGGCCGTGGTGGCGAAGACGGCCGCGAGGGACAGGACGGCGGCGGCGGTCCGCCGTCGCAGGTGAAGGGTGATCATGCCGGGCACGATTCCGGTTCTGCGGCGGCGGACCGTGGATCATCACCCGTACGGAGTGTGTCCAACTGACCGCATGTCAACGTGGTTTCAGCGGAAGATTCCCGTGTGGCCCAGCGAGTAACGCCCCGGCTGTGGGTACACCGCGAGGCCGTGGGGGCCGCCGCCCACCTTGATGCGGGCGAGTTGGGTGCCGGTGCGGGTGTCGATGGCGTAGACCTCGGAGTTGTAGCGGCCGGAGAGCCACAGGACCTTGCCGTCGGCCGAGACGCCGCCCATGTCGGGGCTGCCGCCGTTCGGGAGGTGCCACTTCTTCGTCAGCTTGTTCTTCGTGAAGTCGAAGATGGAGATGGTGCCTTCGCCGCGGTTGGAGATGTACATCTCGCGTGAGTCCCGGCTGATGTACAGGCCGTGGCAGCCCTTGCCGGTGGGCAGGAAGTCCGGCTTGGCGAAGGTGTCGCCGTCGAGGACCCACATGCCGTTCGCCATCATGTCCGCGATGTAGAACCGCTTCCCGTCGGGCGAGATCTTGACGTCCTGCGGCATCGAGCCGTGGAACGGCAGCTTCTGCTGCCCGATGACCTTCATCTTCTCGGTGTCGACCTTGAGCAGTTCACCGCTGAACTCGCAGGAGACGATGAAGTACCGCCCGTCCGGGGAGAAGTCGGCGTGGTTGACGCCGTAGCAACCGACCGGGACCGCCTTCACGGTCTTCATCGTGTGCGCGTCCCGGAAGACCAGTTGGCGGTCCAGGGACGCCATCACGATCGCGTACTTGCCGTTGGGCGTGAAGTAGAGGTTGTACGGGTCGTGCACGTCGACCGGTTTGCCCGCCTCCCCCGTCCTCGGGTCGATCGGGGTGAGGGTGTTGCCCCGGTCGTTGTTGACCCACAGGGTTTTCAAGTCCCAGGAGGGAACGACGTGTTGGGGCTGTGCGCCGACCGGGATGGTCTCGATGACCTTGTACGTCTTCGGGTCGATCACCGAGACCGTGTTGGAGTTGGTGTTGGGGACGTAGACCCGGGACGGGAAGTCCTTGACCACCGGGGAGAGCCGGTTCGGGCGGTCGGCCGCGTACACGTCGGCCGGGTCGAGCACCGGCGGCATACCGGGCAGCCCCTGCGCCGCCTGCTTCTCCTTCTTCTGCTGCTGCGGCTGGAGCGCGGCCTTGGTGCCGAGGGCCTCGTCGGCGTGGTTCTGCGAGCCGCAGCCGGCGAGGGCGGTCAGCGCGGCGAGGGCGGCGCCGGTGACCAGGACGCGGGCGGCGCGGGTGAGGGGGGTGGGTGGCATCAGCTCAGCAGCTCCGTGGTCGTCACCGCGCGCAGTCCGCGGCGGTCGAGTTCTTCCAGTACGGCAGGGAGCGCGGCGACCGTGTCGGCGTACCCGAAGTGCATGCTCACGACGGAGCCGTTGCGGACCTCGGCGAGCACCTTGCGGGTGACGGCGGGGGCGCCCGGCGCGGTGAAGTCGAGGGAGTCGACGTCGTAGGACAGCACGTGCGGGTAGCCCACGCGGTGGGCCAGGCGCTCGACGAGCGGGGACGCGGCCGGGGCGCGCGAGGGGCGGAACCAGGTGCCGATCGAGCCGGTGAGCCGCTTGAGGCGGTCGGCGCAGCCGGTGATCTCGGCCAACGCGTCGGCCTCGGACAGGGTGTTGACGGCGATGTGCCGCTGGGTGTGGTTGCCGAGGTCGTGGCCGCCGTCGAGGATGCGGCGGGCCATCTCGGGGTGGGTGTCGAGCCAGGTCCCGACGGCGAGGACGGTGACGTGGGCACCGTGTTTCTCGGCCTCGGTGAGGAGTGCGGTGGCGACCTTGGGGTCGCCCTGGCCGTGGAAGGTGAGCGCGATCCGGGGGTGGTCGCGGGGTCCGTGGGTGATCTGCGCGGGCTGCTGGGGGAAGGCGCGCGGGGCGGGGGCGGCGAGCGGGGTCGCCTTGGCGGCGGGGG
>NZ_JNWO01000018.1 GCF_000716435.1 Streptomyces xylophagus | reverse complement strand
GGGGGAGGGGGGCTGGGGTTTCAAATCCCGGTCCCCTTAAGCCTTTTCGGGGGCTCGGGGGCTCGGGGGCTCGGGGGCTCGGAGGCTCGGAGGCGCGGGGGTAAGAGGGCCGAGGCGTCGAGAGGCGCGGGTCGAGGGCGGGGACTCGCAGACCCCGGCCCAGCGACGGTTTTTGAGGGGCGCGGGGAACTGCGCGACCAGCCACAACGCACCCGCAGCCAAACAACAACCGCACCTACCCAAGCAGCGCAGCGATCACCACAAGCACAGGCACCGACAGCACCGTGGACAGCAGGATCGAGTCCCGAGCCAGAACCTCCCCCACGCGATACCGGCTCGCGTACGTGTACAGGTTCTGCGCCCCCGGCAACGCCGACGTCACCACCACGTCCAGCAACGCCGCCCCATGAATCCCGAACACCCCCGCCGCCAACACCCAGGCGATCACCGGCTGCCCCACCGCCTTCAGAGCAACCGACAACAACACCGCCCCCCGCTCAACCCCCCGCGCCGGCATCGAACTTCCGCGCAGCGAGATACCGAAGCCGATCAGAACCGCCGGTACCGCCATGTTGCCGATCAGGGTGAGGGGGTTCATGACCGGGTTCGGAACGTGCACTCCGGCCGCCGCCACCGCAACCCCGGCGAGTGATCCGACCGCGACCGGATTCCGCAGCGGCGTGAGCAGCCGTAGCCACAGCGGCCCCTTCTCGACCCGCCCCGACAGATCGAGGACCGTCAACGCGAGCGGGCTCACCACGACGAGCTGGAACAACATCACCGGCGCCACCAGCGACGCGTTGCCCAGGACGTACACCGAGATCGGGATCCCGAGGTTGCCGGAGTTGACGTAACTCGAACACAGCGCCCCGATCGTCGTACGGCCGACACCCCAGCCGCGTACGACCCCCACCGCCACGAACACGCCCGCCACCGCCGCCGTGCTCAGCATCGTCACGAGCAGCCCGCTGGAGAAGATCACCGACAGATCGGCCCGCGCGAGGGTCGTGAACAGCAGGGCCGGGGACGCGACATTGAAGGCCAGCTTGGTCAGGACGTCCCGCCCGTGTTCGCCGAGGGAACCGCGCAGCCCGATCACATACCCGACCGCGATGACCACACCGATCACCGCGAACCCGGTCAACACCCCTTGCACGGCACCCCCTCGGCGGCTGCCGTAGCGCGCGGGAGGCCGTCGGGTATCCAGGGCGGAGCTGATCCGTGGGGCATACAGCAAACCTAGGCGGTCGCCCCCGATGAGTTACGCCCACCCACCCGGTCTACCGATCGTGGACGCCAAGACACCCGCTGTACTCGTGCCGGCCCGCCCCGTCACCCCTGACGAGGCGGCGGGACTGTGTGCCGAGGCGCGGGCGCTGCTGGTGGCGACCGGTGCCGGAGTGGTCCTGGTCGAGGTCGTGGGGCCGGGGCCACCGGGGCTCGGCACCGTAGATGTCCTGGCCCGCCTCGAACTCACCGCCAGGCGGACCGGCGGCCGGATCCGCCTCCGCGCGCCCGCCCCCGGGCTAGGCGCCCTCCTCGACCTGGTCGGGCTCCGCTTCGAGATGGAGGGGCAGGTCGAACAGCGGGAACCAGCGCTTGGTGTCCAGGAAGAAGTGGAACCCGGTGAGCCGGCCGTCTGAGATCTCGAGCACCTGAACCGACCAGGGACTGAAGCCGCCCGCCTCCGGGTCCGGCTTGTACTGGGCGAAGCCCGGCAGGCCGTTCACCCGCACCGGGATCAGGCGCGAGCCCTCGCAGGCGGCGCCGAGCGTCGTCATGAAGCCCGTGATGTCGTCGTGGCCGGTCAGCCACAGCTCGAACGGCGGCATCGTCATGATGGCGTCCTCATGCAGCAGCGCCGTCAGTGCCGTCATGTCGTAGCCCTCGAAAGCCGCGACGTACCGCTCCAGGAGTTTCTGCTGCTCCTCGTCGAGCGGGTCGGACACGGCCGCGCCGGCCGCCTTCTCGTGCCGCTCGGCGAGGGTCGCGCGGGCCCGCTGCAAGGCGCTGTTGACCGACGCGACCGAGGTGTCGAGCAGCTCGGCGACCTCGTTCGCCCGCCAGGCCAGCACCTCGCGCAGGATCAGCACCGCCCGCTGCTTGGGCGGCAGTTGCTGCAGGGCGGCCATGAACGCGAGCCGCACCGACTCCTTGGCGACCGCTGCCTCCGCCGGGTCCTCGACCGTCGGCAGCACGCGCGCGTCCGGCATCGGCTCCAGCCACGTGTTGTCCGGCCGGGGCGACAGGGCGGCCTGCGCCAGCGGGGTGGAGTCGCTCAGGTCGACGGGCCGCGCCCGCTTGTTGCCGGCGGACAGCATGTCCAGGCACACGTTCGTCGCGATCCGGTACAGCCACGAACGCAGACTGGACCGCCCCTCGAACTTCTCGTAGTTCCGCCAGGCGCGGACCATCGTGTCCTGCACCGCGTCCTCGGCCTCGAAGGAGGAGCCGAGCATCCGGTAGCAGTACCCGGTCAGCTCGACACGGTGCTTCTCCAGCCTGATGTCGAGGTCCGTCGTCGTCGCAGTACCGTCACTCATGGTCTCGCCCACCCACCCCTGTGGCCGTTGTTCCCTTAGCCCGAAACGTAGCGCAGCCCACTGACAATGGCGCGAGGAGTGGATGAACGTGCAGCTCAGGAAGGGTTTCTTGACAGGGTGAGTGGATGTGGCGGCTCAGGCCGGAGCGAGCTCCCGCTCCACCCGCGCCGCCCGCGACCCCAACACCGTGATCGTCACGACCCCCACCACCGCCAGGACCCCCACACCGACCGTCCCCGCCCAGCCCCCCGCGTGGAACGCCAGCGCGCCGACCGTGCTGCCGGTGCTCGACCCGATGTAGTACGCGGACTGGTAGAGAGCCGAGGCCTGCGCACGCCCCGTCGTCGCCGTCTTGCTGACCGCCGAGGACGCGACCGCGTGCCCTGCGAAGAAGCCGGCGGTGATCAGCACCAGGCCGAGCAGCACCAACGGCAGCGAGTCGGCGAGGGAGACCAGGAGGCCCGTGGCCGTCGTACCGCCCGCCAGATACAGGGCACCCCGGCGCCCCAGCCGACCCACCAGCCGCCCCGCCGTGGACGCCGACACGGTCCCCACGAGGTACACCAGGAAGATCGAGCCGATGATGCCCTGGGGGAGGGAGAAGGGGGCCTCGGTGAGGCGGTAGCCGATCACCGTGTAGACGCCGCCGAAGACCGTCATGAACAGGGCGCCGATCGCGTACAGGCGGCACAGCAGCGGGTTCGCGAGGTGGTCGCGGACCGTGCGGGCCAGGACGCGCGGGCGCAGCGAGCCCGGGGTGAAGTGCTTCGGGGCGGGCAGCAGCAGGCGGAAGGCGACCGCGCAGCCGACCGCGATGAGGCCGATCACCGCCACGGCCACCCGCCAGCCCCACTCCTGCGCGACCCAGCCGGTGATGACCCGGCCGCTCATCCCGCCGACGCTGTTGCCGGCCACGAACAGACCGATCGCCGTGACCAGCGCCTTCGGCCGGACCTCCTCCGCGAGATACGCGGTGGCGGAGGCGGGCAACCCGGCCAGCGCGGCACCCTGCAGAAACCGCAACGCCACCAGCGCGCCCAGCGAGGGCGCGAACGGCACCAGGACCCCGATGCTTACCGCGACGACAAGCGACCCGGTCATGACCGTACGACGTCCGAAACGTTCCGACAGCGCGCTCATCGGCAGCACGAACACCGCGAGTCCGCCGGTCGCCGCCGCCACCGTCCAGCTCGCCGCGCTCGCGCTCACGCCGAAACCGGAGGAGATCAGCGGCAGCAGGGCCTGTGTGGAGTAGAGGAGCGCGAAGGTCGCCACGCCCGCGAGGAACAGCGCGAAGCTCATCCGGCGAAAACCGGGACCACCCGGTGTCAGCCGTGAGTCGGAGGCGGGGACGGGGGTCGTGGCGGCCACGACGGTGGACGCCCCGGTATCGGCGGGAGACATGTTTCGAAGGTACGGACGCCCCCGCTGATCCGTCCAATGCACGGAAACGCCATAATCGTTCCCATGGTGCATCAGTACAGCTCACAGGCTCATCTGTCACCGTCCGGTGACACAGAAGACATCGTCGCGCTGCTCGCGCCACGCCTCGCGTACTTCGCCGGCGTCGCCCGCACCGAGCACGTCACCCGGGCCGCGCGGGAGATGCAGGTCCCGCAGTCCACCCTGTCGCGCGCCATGGTCCGCCTCGAACAGGACCTGGGCGTCGACCTGTTCGCCCGCAGAGGCCGGACCGTATCCCTGACTCCCGCAGGCCGCACCTTCCTCACCTCGGTCGAACGCGCCCTCGCCGAGATCGAGAAGGCCGCCGACGAGGTCCGCGCCGACGCCGACCCCACCACCGGCAAGGTCGCCTTCGGCTTCCTCCACACCCTCGGCTCGGAAACCGTCCCCGGCCTCATCCGCGCCTTCCGCGCCGACCACCCCCGCGTCCGTTTCAGCCTCGTCCAGAACTACGGCGAGGCGATGCTGGAGCGACTCCGCGCGGGCGAGCTGGACCTGTGCCTCCTGACCGCCCCGACCCTCGACGCCCCCGACGTCGTGGCCCACCGCCTCGACGTCCAGAAACTCCGCCTCGTCGTCCCGGCCGACCACCGCCTGGCGACGAGGAAGCGAATCCGCCTCGCAGAAGCGGCCGACGAGACCTTCGTGACCCTGGAGCCCGGCTACGGCCTCCGCAGCATCACCGACGACGTCTGCAAGGAGGCCGGCTTCCGCCCGAAGATCGCCTTCGAGGGAGAAGAAGCGGAGACCCTACGGGGCCTGGTGGCAGCGGGCCTGGGAGTAGCGCTCCTCCCTCCACCAGCCGTACCCCGCCCGGGAGTTGCAGAACTGACGGTCACAGCACCGAGGGCCGTAAGAGAAATCGGCGTGGCATGGCTCGACGGCCACCACCCGGACACCCCACCGGTAGCGGCTTTCAAGCAGTTCCTACTGTCAAGAAGGGGCAACTTGCTACCTACGTAGGGTTCACCCACCCAGGGGCGCGGGGAACTGCGCGCTCAGCCACAACGCACCCGCACCCCGCAACGAATCCTCAACCCCTACGAAGCGACCGCCCAAACCCCGCAGCCAACGGCATCCTCAACCCCAACGGCGGCGGAGCCTGCAGCGCATCTTCGACAGGCCGAGAAAACGCCCGCCCGAACAACGCCCCCATCACAAAGTCCTCAGCCAACGCGTGCACTTCCTGCCGATGCTGATGCAACCCGTGCCCATCGGAATGCACTTCGAACCGACAGATGTCCCGGTTCGCCTTCTTCGCCCGCGCCGCCAACCGGAACGACAGTTCGGGGTCGGTCCGTTCGTCGTTCGTGCCGTGCACGATCAGCACCCGCCGCCCCGCGAGCTGCTTCACCGGTTCGGGTGGCGCCGCCACGTCCTGTTCGGGCAGCCAAGGAGCCAGCGCCACCACGGAGTTGACCGCCTCGTGCCCGGCGGCGCGCAACGCGGCCCGCCCGCCCATGTCGATCCCGGTGAGACACACGGGCACGTCCCCGTAGCGCCGTACGACCTCGTCGACCGCCCAGGTCGCGTCGTGCGCGAGATACGCCTCGCTGCCGTTCCAGCCGCGCACCCGGTAGTGGACGACGTGCGCGGCGAGCCCGTCGTCCGCGCCCGCGCGGGCCAGCCGACGCCCCAACGTCCGTACGGACGCCGTCGCCAGCATGGGTGACGGCCTGCGGGCGGAGACCTCCTCGCCGCCGGGGAGCAGCAGCACCACGCCGCTCACCGAGGTCGGTTCGGGGCCGAGCGCCCTCCCCAGCCGGGCCGTCCTGACCGGCGTCGCTTGCTGTGCCATGACAGAACAGTGTCAGAAGTGGGCGTGTACGCCACCCTTCCGCGCGGTCACCGTTACGTATCGACGGATTCGTACAACGGGTGATCTACGCGCGTAGGAGTTAGAGTGCGGAAATGACGAGCCAGACCACGAACATCCCGAGCTCGGACCAGATCCGCCGGGCGCCGAAGGTTCTGCTGCACGATCACCTCGACGGCGGTCTCCGCCCGGGGACGATCGTCGAACTCGCCCGGGACGCCGGGTACACCGAACTCCCCGAGACCGACCCGGACAAGCTCGGCGTGTGGTTCGCCGAGGCCGCCGACTCCGGTTCCCTGGAGCGGTACTTGGAGACCTTCGCGCACACGGTCGGCGTGATGCAGACCCGGGACGCGCTGATCCGGGTCGCCCGTGAGTGCGCCGAGGACCTAGCCGAGGACGGTGTCGTCTACGCGGAGGTGCGGTACGCGCCCGAGCAGCACCTCGAAGGCGGGCTGAGCCTCGAGGACGTCGTCGAGGCCGTCAACGAGGGCTTCCGGCAAGGGGAGTCGCTCGCGAAGGAGAACGGTCACCGTATCCGCGTCGGGGCTCTGCTCACCGCGATGCGGCACGCGGCCCGTGCCCTGGAGATCGCCGAACTCGCCAACCGGTACCGCGACTTGGGCGTCGTCGGCTTCGACATCGCGGGCGCGGAGGCCGGGTTCCCGCCCACCCGGCACCTGGACGCCTTCGAGTATCTGAAGCGCGAGAACAACCACTTCACGATCCACGCCGGTGAGGCCTTCGGGCTGCCGTCGATCTGGCAGGCGTTGCAGTGGTGCGGCGCCGACCGGCTGGGGCACGGGGTGCGCATCATCGACGACATCCAGGTCCAGGAGGACGGCTCGGTCAAGCTCGGGCGGCTCGCCTCCTACGTCCGGGACAAGCGCATCCCGTTGGAGCTGTGCCCCAGCTCCAACCTCCAGACGGGTGCCGCCGACTCGTACGCCGAGCACCCGATCGGGCTGCTGCGCCGGCTGCACTTCCGCGCGACGGTCAATACGGACAACCGCCTCATGTCGCACACCAGCATGAGCCAGGAATTCGAGCACCTTGTCGAGGCGTTCGGTTATTCGCTCGACGACATGCAGTGGTTCTCCGTCAATGCTATGAAGTCAGCATTCATTCCTTTCGATGAACGACTCGCCATGATCAATGACGTGATCAAGCCCGGATATGCCGAGCTGAAATCCGAATGGCTGTTCCGGCAGACCGCTTCCACCAGCGGTTCTGTGCCCGACGAGGGCTGAACGGAGCGGAGCGGAAGGCAGGAAATGCGGGCGGGTGTTCACAATCCGTCCGCATTTCGATGTTTGCGGCGGGTGCCGTCCCGTGTTTACGGTCTTGGACCGCTCACATCCCCGTCATCCCATTCAAGGACGCATTCACCATGAAGCAGTCTGCTGCCAAGACCCTCGGTGTCGCCGCCCTCGGTGCCGCCTTCGCCGCCGTAGGCGCGGGTGCCGCGAGCGCGGCTCCGGCGGTCCCGGACGCCACCCAGGCGCTGGGTGCCGTTACCCACACGCTGCCCGCGGAGAACGTCACCAAGGCGCTGCCGGGTGCCGGCGAGGCGCTGAGCCAGGCGCAGCCCGCGCTCGCGGGTGGGCTGTCCGCCGTGCAGCCGGCCGCCGAGAAGGTCCTCTCCGACGGCCCGACCGCGCCCGTCGCCGGACTGCTGGGCGGCCTCCCGCTGTCGCAGACGGGCCTGCCCACGCACGGCCTGCCGGTGAACGGCATCCCGCTGGGCTGAGCCCCGCCCCTGAACGCGCCGATGGGGCGCACCCTGGACGAGGGTGCGCCCCATCGGCGTACGTGTGCGTATTGCGGGCCGGAGTCTCACCAGGCCTCGGTGCGCACCTTGTCCTCGGACGGGAACAGGATCCACAGCGCGATGTAGAGCAGGAACTGCGGCCCGGGCAGCAGACACGAGAGCAGGAAGATCACCCGCATCGTGGTCGCGGAGGTACCGAAGCGCCGCGCCAGCGCTGCGCACACTCCGCCGATCATGCGGCCTTGGGTGGGGCGGGCAATGGCGGCCATGGGTGGCTCCTTCGTGAGCGTCTCTCCGAGGCCTCCCCTGCGGCTGCCTCATCTGTTCTCAACGGTACGGAGCCACAGGCCGACCGGCGTCGCTCTACGGTGCGATGCCGACCCTGGGAATCGTCGGGGTCCGTCCCTGAGTCGCTTCCTCCTGGAGGACGGCTGCGGGGCGCCCGCTCTCGCCCCTGCGGCGGAGCCAGGCGCGGGCCGCCGGGACGATCGCGGCGTGGGCGAGGGCCACGCCGACCGTGTTCATGAGCAGCGAGTCGATGTCCACGACCTGGCCGGGCACCCCGGTCTGGAGCAGCTCGATGCCCAGGGAGATCAGGGCGCCCGCGGCGACCGTACGGATGAGGGACGCGAGCGGGGAGACATGGAGTCTGCCGCTCACCATCGGGAGCAGGACGCCCAGCGGGGCCAGCAGTGCGAGGCCCTCACCGATCCGCTTGGCCCCCTCCGGCCAGCCCATGGCCACATCGGCCCGAATGCTGGCCAGCGGGTGCAGATTCGGGGGCATCACCCAGGGGACGTCCCTCGGTCGCAGCGTGACCCAGGCGACGAGCACGAGATGTGCGACGAGGAGGACACCTCCTGTCACACGGACGCGAATCGCGGCACTGCCGCCGATGGAGCCTTGACGCTGCACGCCCCACAAGACGCCCCCTCCGGCACGATCGGTTCCGGGTAGCGGCCAAGCACCATGCTGAGGCTTACGCCACACCGCCCTTTTACGGCTCGTTCACCTCGGGGGCGCTTTCAGCCGCCCGTGACCTCGCTGGAAGGCGGTGCCTTGGTGCCGGGGTCGGAGCGGACGTCGTCCGTGCACTCGTAGCGGCGCAGGGACGTGTCGTCCGGGCCGCCGAGGATCACGGAGCCGTCGCCCTCGGCCGCGGCCGAGTCGGAGAACGTACAGACGATCTGGGCGAGCGCGTACGACGTGAGGTCGGCCGGTGAATTGCTCAGCCGCAGCGCGTCCTTGGGGTCCTTGGGGCGCGGCCCGCTGACCGTCATGCCGCCGCGTACGTCGGTCGTGTACCCGGCGCCCTGCTCACCCGCCGACGGCGACTCCGCGAGCTGGTCGAGGAGTCCCTGGGCCACGATCACCCGCCGCTGCAGGTCCGCCGTGCCGTCCGGCACCTGTACGGCCCGGTCGACGGTCACCAGCGACGACCCGCACAGCAGGAACACCTGCACGGGCACCCCGCGCGCGGCCTGCGGCGACACGTCCGGCTCGGTGAGCGTGCACGGCACCCGGGAGGGCGCGGCCCCGAAGTCGGTCGGCACCTCCGTGGCCCGGATCCCGCACCCCGTCAGCAGCAGCCCGAGCAGGGGGAGAGCCAGCAACCGGCGTACGGCCACGCCCCGTTCCCCGGGCCGGGCCGTCAACTGTCGTACGGTCATGGCGCGTTCCCCTCGGAGCCGACCGAGCCGTCGGGGCCGTCGCCCTCGCCCTTGTCGGTCTCCTCCGTGAGTGTGGAGGCGTCCCTGGGCAGCCGCAGGGTGAACACCGCGCCGCCGTCGGGGGAGTTGGCGGCGGTGATCTCGCCGCCGTGGATGTGGGCGTTCTCCAGGGCGATGGAGAGGCCGAGGCCGCTCCCCTCGGAGCGCGGCCGGGAGGCGCTCGCCTTGTAGAAGCGGTCGAAGACGTGCGGCAGGACGTCCTCGGGGATGCCGGGACCGTGGTCGCGGACCGCGATGACGAGGTCGTCGTCATCGAGGCGGACCGAGACCCGGACCGGCGAGCCGCCGTGCTTGAGGGCGTTGCCGATGAGGTTGGCGAGGATGACGTCCAGGCGGCGCGGGTCGAGCCGGGAGTGGATGCCGCGCTCGGCGTCCAGGTCCACGGCGTCCAGCCAGGCGCGGGCGTCGATGCACGCGGTGATCTGGTCGGCGAGGTCGACGTCGTCGAGGACGAGCCGGGCGGTGCCCGCGTCGAAGCGGGTGACCTCCATCAGGTTCTCCACGAGGTCCCCGAGCCGCTTGGTCTCGCTGACGACGAGCCGTACGGCGGGCTCGATCATCGGGTCCACGCTGCCGGTCTCGGCGTCGAGTTCCTCCTCCAGCACCTCCACCACGGCGGTGATGGCGGTCAGCGGCGTGCGCAGCTCGTGCGACATGTCGGCGACGAACCGGCGCGAGGCGTCGTCCCGGGCGGCCATGTCGGCGACCCGTTTCTCCAGCGCCTCGGCGGTCTGGTTGAACGTCCGTGACAGCTCTGCCAGTTCATCGGTCCCGGAGACCCGCAGCCGGGTGTCGAGCTTGCCCTCGCCGAGCCGGCGCGCGGCGATGCCGAGCCGGTGCACGGGCTTGAGGACGGTCGTCGCTGCGGCCTGCGCGAGCAGCGCGGAACCGATCAGCGCGAGCCCGGTGGCGATACCCAGCGACCAGGCAAGGGAGTTGAGGTCTTTGGCCTCCGGCTCGAGGGACTTGAGCATGTAGCCGGTCGGACCGCCGCCGATCATCCGCGTACCGGCGACCAGATACGGGCTGCCGTGCTCGGTGACCCGTTGCCAGTACAGGTGGTACGGCTCCTTGTTGCCGTCGGTCACCGACTGCTGCTTGTTGACCGCCGTGCGCAGCGACTTGGGCACGTCGTCCAGCGAAAAGCCGTTCAGGCCGCCCGAGTTGCCGTAGACCGTCTTGTCGTTCGCGTCCTCGCCGACCAGCAGGACGCTGAAGCGCTGGCTGCTGTTGGCCATCTGGCCCGCGGTGCGCATGAGTTCGTCCTGCGTGGGGCGGACCGGCAGGGCGCCCGCGCGGTTCTGCATCTCCTGGCGGAAGTCGCGCAGTACGGCGTCCTGGGCGCGGGTGAGGACGGCCTCGCGGTTGAGCCAGTAGGCGATGCCGGACGCGGAGACGGCGGCGGTCAGCGCGACCAGCCCGAACACGACCACGAGTCGCAGGCGCAGGCTGGTGAACCGCAGCCGCCACAGGACTCCCTTACGACCCGGGCGCCAGCCGCGGATCCCCCCTGGTGCGTCGGTCACTGAGGCGAGTCCAGGCGGTAACCGACGCCGCGCACGGTACGGATGAGGGTCGGGGACGACGGGATGTCCTCGACCTTGGCGCGCAGCCGCTGGACACAGGCGTCCACCAGCCGTGAGTCGCCGAGGTAGTCGTGCTCCCACACCAGGCGCAGCAACTGCTGCCGGGACAGGGCCTGTCCGGGCCGCCGGCTCAGCTCCAGGAGCAACCGCAGCTCGGTGGGCGTGAGTTGGAGGTCCTCGCCGTTCTTCGTGACGGTCATCGCGGCCCGGTCGATGACGAGCGAACCGAACGACGCCGCGTCGTTGGCCTCTCGTTCCCCGCGCCGCAGCACGGCCCGGATACGGGCGTCCAGCACCCGCCCCTGCACGGGTTTCACCACGTAGTCGTCGGCACCGGACTCCAGTCCGACGACGATGTCGATGTCGTCGCTGCGCGCGGTGAGCAGAATGATCGGCAGCTGGTCCGTGCGCCGGATACGACGGCACACCTCGAAACCGTCGATGCCGGGCAGCATCACATCCAGCACGATCAGGTCCGGCCGCTGCTCACGCAACAGCTTCAGACCGTCCTCGCCGCTGGCAGCGGTGGCTACCCGGTGTCCCTGGCGCGTCAGCGAGAGCTCCAGGGCCGTCCGGATGGCGTCGTCGTCCTCGATCAGCAACAGGGAAGGCACGGGGCTCATTCTGGCCCATGGCGGGGTGCGGTTTCGACACCTGTACGTGTACGCACCCGTAGCGCCCCTTTCTGTGACCGGACTGTCCGTTTTCTGAGGGCAGCCGCAGAGACCCACCCCTGTGACAGGTCTGTGACAGTCGGGGGACACGTCCATGAAGTGCCCCGGGCAGGATTTTCGGCACAGGCAAGGAACCACGAAGGAACCGAGCCGGAAGATCCGAACACCGGGCAAGTCCACTACGGGGGGCGCGAGATGAGCACGCTGCACAGCACCAGCAACAACGCAGTCGTCACGCGTCTGCACGACGTCACCCGGGGTTCCGAGAAGTCCGGTGCCGTGAGCGGGCGGGGGTGCGTTCGCGGTGCCGGGCGTCAGCACACCGGTTACATGACGGTGGTTGACGCGCACACGGGGGAAGCGCACGGGGGAAGTGCGTACAGGGAGGACACGGGGGAGCGTCGCTCGCTGTCGGAGGCGGAGTTCACCGCCTACGTCCAGGAGCGCCGCGCCTCCCTGTACGCCACCGCGTACCACCTGACCGGCGACCGCTTCGAGGCCGAGGACCTGCTGCAGAGCGCGCTGTTCTCGACGTACAAGGCATGGGACCGGATCAGCGACAAGGCCGCGGTCGGGGGCTACCTCCGCCGCACCATGACGAACCTGCACATCAGCGCGTGGCGCCGCCGCAAGCTGAACGAGTACCCGACCGAGGAGCTGCCGGAGACGCCCGGCGACACGGACGCGATGCGCGGCACCGAACTGCGCGCGGTCCTGTGGCAGGCGCTGACCCGGCTGCCCGAACTCCAGCGCACCATGCTGGTCCTCCGTTACTACGAGGGCCGCACGGACCCGGAGATCGCGGAGATCCTCGACATCAGTGTCGGCACGGTGAAGTCCAGCATCTGGCGGTCGCTCCGCCGCATGCGCGAGGACGAGGTCCTCAGCTTCGGCCGTGACGAGGAGGACGCCTTCGGGGAGCTTGTCGCCTGAGGGTTGGGGGGGAAGTAGGTAACGGGGAAGCACCAAGGGGACCACGGGGGATCGGCGCTGGGGGGCGCCGACGGGGTCCTGGGGGGATCACGGGGGAAGTACCACGGGGGAATGAGGGAGCGGGACTGGAGGGCCGGGGGGTCCGTCCAGTCCCGCTCTTTTTGTTCTACGAGGGGGAGGTCGCTGGAGTCGTCCGTGCCGGGCGCCGGCCCACCGCCGCCGCTGCGAGCCGCCCCAGCGCCTCGTCCTTGTCGCAGGCGTACGCGCCGAGGCCGGTCTGGCGGGCCACGATCGAGCGCTCCAGCCGCATCAGCCGCCAGCCGCGCCGCAGCAGGAACGCCACGGACTTACGGCCTTCCCTGAGATCCCGCAGGAACCGGCGCCGGAACGTGCGCACCGGGCCCCGGCTCAGGCACAGCGCGTCCGCGAGGACACCCAGCTCCTGGCAGCGGGTGATGACCTCGGCGGCGAAGATGCCCTCCGCTATGAACAGCGGGGTCCGGCCCACATCGACCGCCTCCGTGCCCGTACGGGCGCTGAGCGAGATGTCGTAGACCGGCACGTCCGTACGACCCGTGCGGCACAGTTCGACGATCGCGGCGACCGCCACGTCCGCGTCCCACGAGTCGGGGTGGTCCCAGTCGATGTCCGCACTCCCCGCCACCAGCGGCAACGTCGGGTCGTCGCCCTCTTTGTAGAAGTCGTCGAGCCGCAGCACGGGCAGGCCGGACCGGGCGGAGACGAGGGACTTGCCGGAACCCGAGGGGCCGCACAGCAGCACGACACGGGCCGGTGACGGGGAAAGGATGCTCACGGGACACCAGTTTGACGTATTCCGTACGTCCTGCCGACCCCGCGGGTCGGCTTTGGAGTGCGCATCACACCTCAACTACCCTTCGTGCTGACCTGATTACCCTGCGCACCAGAAGGTGGCACCAGCAATGGCACGACACACGTCCCCCCAGCACCCGACCGCCCAGCGCGCCCTGGTCGCCCTCGCGACCGCCGGAGTCGCCCTGGGCGCGGGCGCGGCGAGCGCCGCCGCGGACACCGCGCCGGTCGTCGACGTGATGCGGACGCGGCCCACGTCTTTGGGCAAGATCGACCCCGCGGCGGGGCTTGGCGCGGTCACCGGCACGGTCGGTTATGTCACCGGGCCGGTTGCGGGGCTCAAGCCGAATCCGCTCGCGGGGACGGGTGTTGATCCCCTCGATAACGGGGTTGCGACCCAGCTCGCCGACTTCCAGCCGGTTGCTTCGCAGATGCTGACCGGGCCTGTTGCGGAGGCGGAGTCGATCAGCAGGATTCCTGTGGTGGGGCAGGCGCTGGGGGTGCTCGGGGGGTGAGGTGCGGGGGAGGGGCGGGGAGCTGCGGTCTCGTTGCCGGGTGCGCGTCCGGTTGTGGCTGGTCGCGCAGTTCCCCGCGCCCCTACTGAGCGGCCTGCGGCCTGCTCAGTAGGACGAGCCCCCGACTCCCAGCGAACCCGTCGGATGCCAGACCGTCTTCGTTTCCAAGAAGGCCGTCAGGCGCTCTGTGCCCGGAGTCTCCGTGTAATCCACAGGCTGTGGACGGAGGACTCGCTTGAGGTTGTCGGCCGCTGCGATTTCCAGGTCCTTCGCCAGTACTTCGTCCGCGCCCGCGAGGTCGATCGCGTTGACGTCCTGGTGCGCGGCGAGGGGGGCGGCGATCTCCGCCGTCTTGCCGGACAGGACGTTGACGACGCCGCCGGGCAGGTCGGAGGTGGCCAGTACCTCGCCCAGCGACAGTGCGGGGAGCGGGGAGTTCTCGCTCGCGATGACGATGACCGTGTTGCCGGTCGCGATCACCGGGGCGACGACCGAGATCAGGCCCAGGAACGAGGACTCCTGGGGTGCCAGGACGGTGACCACTCCCGTCGGCTCGGGAGACGACAGGTTGAAGTACGGGCCCGCCACCGGGTTCGCGCCGCCGACCACCTGCGCGATCTTGTCGGTCCAGCCCGCGTACCAGACCCAGCGGTCGATCGCCGCGTCGACCACGGCAGCGGCCTTGGACTTCGACAGGCCCTCCGCGTCCGCGACTTCGCGTACGAACTGGTCCTTGCGGCCCTCCAGCATCTCGGCGATGCGGTAGAGGATCTGACCCCGGTTGTACGCCGTCGCGCCGGACCAGCCGCCGAACGCCTTGCGCGCTGCTACGACCGCGTCACGGGCGTCCTTGCGGGAGGCCTGCGGTGCGTTCGCGAGCCACTTGCCCTTGGAGTCGGTCACCTCGTACACCCGGCCGCTCTCGCTACGGGGGAACTTGCCCCCGACGTACAGCTTGTAGGTCTTGAAGACAGAGAGTCGATCAGACATCGAGGTACGCCTCCAGGCCGTGGCGACCGCCCTCGCGGCCGAAGCCCGACTCCTTGTAGCCGCCGAACGGCGAGGTCGGGTCGAACTTGTTGAACGTGTTGGACCAGATGACACCCGCGCGCAGCTTGCTCGCGACCGCGAGGATGCGGGAGCCTTTCTCGGTCCAGATGCCGGCGGAGAGGCCGTACTGGCTGTTGTTGGCCTTCGCGACCGCCTCCTCGGGCGTGCGGAAGGTCAGCACCGACAGCACCGGGCCGAAGATCTCGTCGCGGGCGATGGTGTGCGCCTGGGTGACGTTCGTGAAGAGCGTCGGGGCGAACCAGTAGCCGGAGGACGGGAGTTCGCAGGACGGGGACCAGCGCTCGGCGCCCTCCGCCTCGCCCTGTTCGACGAGCGTGGTGATGCGGGAGAGCTGCTCGGCGGAGTTGATCGCGCCGATGTCCGTGTTCTTGTCGAGCGGGTCGCCGAGGCGGAGCGTGGAGAGCCTGCGCTTCAGGGAGTCCAACAGCTCGTCCTGGATGGACTCTTGGACCAGCAGTCGGCTGCCCGCGCAGCAGACCTGGCCCTGGTTGAAGAAGATGCCGGTGACGATCCCCTCCACCGCCTGGTCGATGGGAGCGTCGTCGAAGACGATGTTCGCGCCCTTGCCGCCGAGTTCGAGGGTGACCTTCTTGGTCGTACCGGCCACCTGGCGCGCGATCGCCTTGCCGACCGCCGTGGAGCCGGTGAACGCGACCTTGTTGACGTCCGGGTGCGCGACGAGCGCGGCGCCCGAATCGCCGTATCCCGGAAGGATGTTGACGACACCCTTGGGGAGGCCGGCCTGGCGGCAGATGTCCGCGAAGAAGAGTGCGGAGAGAGGGGTCGTCTCGGCCGGCTTCAACACCACCGTGTTGCCTGTCGCCAGCGCCGGGGCGATCTTCCACGCCAGCATCAGGAGCGGGAAGTTCCAGGGGATGACCTGGCCCGCGACGCCGAGGGGCTGCGGGTTCGCGCCGAAGCCGGCGTGGTCCAACTTGTCGGCCCAGCCCGCGTAGTAGAAGAAGTGCGCGGCGACCAGGGGGAGGTCCGCGTCCCTCGTCTCCTTGATGGGCTTGCCGTTGTCCAGGGTTTCCAGGACGGCCAGTTCGCGGCTCCGCTCCTGGATGATCCGGGCGATGCGGAACAGGTACTTGGCGCGCTCGGAGCCGGGCAGTGCCGACCACTTCTCGAAGGCCTTGCGGGCGGCCTTCACCGCGCGGTCGACGTCCGCCTCGCCCGCCTGGGCGATCTCGGAGAGGACCTCCTCGGTGGAGGGGGAGACGGTCTTGAAGACCTTGCCGTCGGCGGCCTCGGTGAACTCGCCGTCGATGAACAGGCCGTAGGAGGGCGCGATGTCGACGACGGCGCGGGACTCGGGCGCCGGTGCGTACTCAAAAGTAGCCATGATGGATCAGTCCACCGTCACGTAGTCGGGGCCGGAGTAGCGGCCGGTGGCCAGCTTCTGACGCTGCATCAGCAGGTCGTTCAGGAGCG
The DNA here is from genome assembly GCF_000716435.1 of Streptomyces xylophagus. GTDB lineage: Bacteria > Actinomycetota > Actinomycetes > Streptomycetales > Streptomycetaceae > Streptomyces > Streptomyces xylophagus. The sequence goes on along the minus strand of NZ_JNWO01000018.1, from coordinate 148,876 downwards.
AGGACGCGCCGAAGCGGAACCAGTGGTTGTCCAGCCAGTCCTCGCCCGCCGTCTCGTTGACGATGACCAGGAACTTGACGGCGTCCTTGGAGGTACGGATACCGCCCGCGGGCTTCACACCGACCTGGATGCCGGTCTGCTCGCGGAAGTCCCGTACGGCTTCCAGCATCAACAGGGTGTTCGCGGGTGTGGCGTTGACGGCGACCTTGCCCGTCGACGTCTTGATGAAGTCCGCGCCGGCGAGCATGCCGAGCCAGGAGGCGCGGCGGATGTTGTCGTACGTGGACAACTCGCCGGTCTCGAAGATGACCTTCAGGCGCGCGGCGCCCGAGGCCTCCTTCACGGCGACGATCTCGTCGTAGACCTTCATGTATTTGCCCGCGAGGAACGCCCCGCGGTCGATGACCATGTCGATCTCGTCGGCGCCCGCGGCAACCGCGTCGCGCACGTCGGCCAGCTTCACGTCGAGCGCGGCGCGGCCGGCCGGGAAGGCGGTGGCGACGGAGGCGACCTTCACGGAGGAACCGGCGACGGCCTCCTTGGCGGTGGCCACCATGTCGGGATAGACACAGACGGCCGCGGTCGAGGGGCTCGTCCGGTCGGTCGGGTCGGGGCGGACCGCCTTGGCGCCGAGCGCCCGGACCTTGCCGGGGGTGTCCGCGCCTTCCAGCGTCGTCAGATCGACCATCGAGATGGCGAGGTCGATGGCGTACGCCTTCGCGGTGGTCTTGATGGAACGGGTCCCGAGCGAGGCGGCACGCGCCTCCAGGCCGACCGCGTCGACGCCGGGCAGCCCGTGGAGGAAACGGCGCAGCGTGCTGTCGGAGGCGGTGACGTCGCCGAGAGCGTGTGCTGTGGGTGCGTTGGTGGGCATGGTCACCAGACGAGCATATCTACGCGCGTAGCAGCTGTACACCCCGGGCAAGTGGACCTACCTAAGGGGCGCGGGGCTGTTTCGATATGCGGCTCCGCCGCGTGGGCGCGAGCAACCACAACGCACCCGCAGTCGCGAACGCACAGGTCCCCAACGACGAGACGGCGCAGCCCTGAGGCACAATCGGCACCATGACGACCCCGCCCCCCGACGCCAAAGACCTGATCTACCGCTCACCCATGGGCCTCATCGGCGGCGTCCTGCTGCTCGGCATCGCCCTCTGGCTCGGCATCGACGCCCTCGCGTCCGGCCACGGCCGCACGCCGTGGCTGGCACTCGCGGGCCTGATCCTCGTCGTACCGGTGGTCGCGGCCTTCACGCTGCGCCCCGCGGTGTTCGCGGGCCAGGACCGGCTGCGCGTGCGCAACCCGTTCAGGGTCGTCGTGCTGCCGTGGGGAGAGATCGCCTCGCTGCGGTCGGGGTTCTCGAACGAGGTGGTCACGAAGTCCGGCGCCAAGTTCCAGCTGTGGGCGGTCCCCGTCTCGCTGCGCGCCCGCAAGAAGGCGTCGCGGCGCGAGGCACGGGCCGCGGCGGAGGCGGCGGGCGCGCAGCGCGGCAGGTCGGGCGGCCTGGGCTTCGGCGGCGGGCTCGGCGGGTTCGGCGGCGGGATGGGAGCCGGCAGTGCCATGCGGGGCGGCGCCGTGCCGGGCGGGTCCACGCGGGCGGAGTCCGACCAGATCATGGCCGATCTGCGCGAGCTGCTGGAGAACCGGGAGCAGGCGGAGTCGGCGCAGGGTGAGGTCACGGTGCGCTGGGCGTACGAGGTGATCGCGCCGGCGGTCGCGGGGGCCGTACTCCTGGCGATCCTGCTGGCGACGGGCTGACCGGACGGGCATTCCCCGCACTCGCACCCCCCGTTCTCGCATCTCCCCACCCCACCCCTCTGGGATGTCATGACCACGAACGTCCAAGAGCCCGCGCTGCTGCCCGCCTCCGCGATACCCGACGGGTGCGTCGACTGGAACGGCGAGCACGCGCGCGCGTGGGCCGGTGCGGTGGTGCCGTGGTGGGTGCCGGTACGGCCGCGCCGCTGGGCTGTCGAACTGGCCGTCTGGTGCGCCGTGTTGGCCGCCTTCGGCCTGCTGGCGGCGACGGATCTGCCTCCGGAGCTGATCGCGCTGCTGCCGCTCCAGGTCGTCTGGTGGCTGTGGCGCCCCGAGGCCGTACGACTCTCCGCCGCCGTCCTGGTCGTCGTGGTGGCGGTGCGGGGGAGCGGGCTGTCGTGGCCGGTCCTGGTGTGCGCCGCCCTGCTGGTCCTGGCCTCCGTGACGGCCACCGAACTACGGGCACGCGCGCGTGGTCGCCAGCGGCGGAGCGCCCTGGCCGCGACCGACGGGGTCACGGCGGTACCGCCGGACCCGGACGGTCCGATGCGGCGGGGCGGGCTGTTCCTCAAGTCCGGGGCCGTGCTGGCCGTACCCGGTGTCGTCCTGCTCGCCGGCTCCGGCCTGTGGCACTCGGCGGACGACCGCCGACTGGCGCTCGCGGAGGGCCTGTTCACGCTCGGCCTGGCCCTCACCCTGCTCCTCTCCGGCACCCTCGGCAGGCGCCGGGCAATCGCCCTGCGCACCGCACCCGCACCCGTACTGCGCGTCCTCGTCGGCAAGGACGACCACGAGGACGCCGTGATCTACGCGACGGACGACACGGAGGCGCTACGGCCGCTGTTCACGGTCGCGACGAGGGCGGCACGCGACGACGAGGGGGAAGACGAGGGGGAAGGGGACGACAAGGACGACGAGGCGGTGCGGGGGGAGCTGGAGGAACTCCTTGACGCGGCCGCGGCCGCCGGTCCAGCCCCCTTGCGCGAGGCCGTCCTCTACGGCACTCCCTACGACGGCGCCGAGATCCTGCTGCTCACCGCGCCGGAGAAGCCCGATGAGCCGCCGGTGGCGCAGTGGTCGACCGGGCCCGTACGACCGATGCCGGAGGGCACCGTGCGGCGGCGGCTCGCCCGGGAGGAGCGGGCGGCGGTCCGGAAGGCCCTGGACGAGGAGCTCGCCGCGACCGTGCGGGCCGGGATCACCGTGGTGCCGGTGCGGCGCTGGCGGGCGGGGCCGGTGGACTGGCTGGCCACCTTCCTGGTGGTGCAGTGGGCCGCCTGGGTCCTCTGGGTCGTGGCCGACCCGGGCCCCTGGGACGGGACCGTGCTGTTCCTCGGTGGTCTCGCCGGCGCCACCCTCGTCCCCCGGAAACTGCGCTGGCGCATCACCGCCGACCGCACCGGCATCTGGCTGAACGGTCTGCGCCGACCGCGTCACGTCCCCTGGGCCGACCTCCGCTCGGCCCGCCGTGAAGCGATCGAGCTGCAGCTGCGGATGCGCGACGGCGACCACTGGGACGTCTCCGCCCCTCGCTGGCCCTGGCTGCAACGCAAACGCCAACTCACCCACCCCTACGACGCGTTGGCCGCCGAACTCTCCGCCATGATCGCCGACCCCGCCCTGCGCCCCACGGGCGAGAGCGACGAGAAGGACCGCGGGCGCCCGCTGTGGCCGTTCGCCGCGGTCCTCGGTATCGCCTGGATCGCGCTGCTCGTCACCCGGTGGCTGTCCTGACCGCTGTGCGGGGCGGTGCCCCCATGCCGACGCTTCCATCCCCCTATTGGCAACGTTGTCCAGAGTGCGAGGTGAGCGCTTTCCCTGTGCCTGTCCTAGGGGTTACCTAGGGGATACTTCGACATGAAGCGTGTGCCCGGCAGTCACTTTTGTCTCGTGCCGTTCATCTCCGTCTCAGTAGATTGCTGATGCCGTCCATAGCGCCGTACCTGCGGGTTTTACTCATCAATGGGCGGCTAGGGGTGGGGACATGGAGCGGTCCGGCGAGGCGGCAAGACCTGTCGTCGCGGTGATGGGCATGAGATGTCAGATCGACATCGACGGCCGGGGCGGGTTCGGCTGGCGGCTGGTCGCCCCCAACGGGCGGTCGGTGGCGGTGTCGTTGACCTCGCACGACAGCCATGAACGATGTCGTACGGCCTTCGTGAGGCTGTGTTCGCGGCATGCCGAGATGGGCGGTGGCATCCAGCACAGCACCGCGGGCGGCGGCTGGGTGTGGGTGGTGTGGGAGACGTCCGGGCGGCATCTCGCCGGGGCGGCGCGGACGTACGAACGGCATGCCACCTGTCGTGCCGCCTACGACCGCTTCCGCGCGATGCTGCCCGAACTGGTGGGTGCGGGACCGGAGTTATTCGGGGACAGCTGACCTGTCCGTCGCCTCACTGTTCTTCGATTCTTTGATTCCGTCGCCTGACTGTTCTTCAACTAATACCGCACCGCGCCGAGTTGCCCATGGTGCGCGCGTGCCGGGCGCAACGGATGTTGCCCCCAGGGAACCTCTCGTTCACACCTCGGGGCGAGCATGTCAATCGTGGGCCCGGAGTGTCGGGATCGTGCCTCCGCCGCTACGAAACCCACAGCCGCAGCCCGTGACCGCTCTCGCGGCCGGGCCCGACGACGACACACCGAGACGCCTGTACGCCGACCCGGGTCTGCCCGACCGGATCTTCCGCGTAGTGCTGCGTTCCGGCGGCACCTTCGTGCTGGCCGTCATGCTGCTCGTGGGCGGCTTCCTGCTCTACCGGGCGTGGCTGGCGCTGGACAAGGCCGGCTGGTCGTTCCTGACCACCGCCCAATGGGCCCCGGACCAGGGCAACTTCGGCATCGCGGCCGTGCTCGTCGGGACCGTGCTGATCGCGATCGTGGCCGTCCTGGTCGCCGTACCGCTGGCCACCGGCGCGGCCCTGTACATCTCGGAGTACGCGCCTGCCCGGCTGCGCCGGACCCTGATCAGCACCGTCGACCTGATGGCCGCCGTACCGTCCGTGGTCTACGGCCTGTGGGGGGTGTTCTTCCTCCAGGACAAGGTGCTGCCGGTCGCCCGCTGGATCTCCACGTACTTCGGCTGGATCCCGGTCTTCGACGTGCGGGGCGCCGACCCGGCCGACCCGCTGGCGCCCGAGAGTCTCTACACGTCCTCGACGTTCATCGCGGGACTGGTCGTCGGCATGATGATCGCGCCGATCGTCTGCTCGATCATGCGCGAGGTCTTCTCCCAGGCCCCCGCCGGTGAGCGCGAGGGTGCCTACGCGCTCGGCGCGACCCGCTGGGGCATGATCCGCAGCGTCGTCCTGCCCTTCGGGCGCGGCGGGATGATCGGCGGCACCATGCTCGGGCTCGGCCGGGCGCTCGGCGAGACCATCGCCATCTTCATGATCATCTCGGTGACCTTCGACATCCAGTGGCACGTCCTGCAGTCCGGGACCAGTTCGATCGCCTCGCTGATCGCGCTGCACTACGGCGAGGCCAGCGAGTTCGGCATGTCCGCGCTGATGGCGGCCGGTTTCGCGCTGTTCCTCATGACGCTGATCGTCAACTTCGCCGCCTCCTCCATCGTCGCCCGCTCGCGCTCGGGCGCGACGAGCGACGCCTGACGGCGGCCACCTCCCATGCCAACTCCCCGGCGCCCGCAGCCCCTTGCGCCATACAGGAATGAGCGACCATGACCGTTGCCCCTGAAGCGCCCGGCGCGCGTCAGGCGACCGGCCGCCCGCGCACCACGCTGCCGGGCCTCTCGCGCGCCGCCGTGCCGGGCGGAGAGCGCCGCCGCGCCCTGACCCGGCTGCGCGCCACCGACCTGTACGCCGTCGTCGGCGCCGCCGCCTCCGCGCTGTCGCTGACCTGGCTGCTGTTCGCCTGGCTGCTCCCCTTCAACGGCGCGGTCGGCTTCGTCGTTCTGGCCTACGGCCTCTTCCTGCTGATCTACGCCCTGCTGGTCTCCTTCGACGAGGACGGGCCCGCCGTCGTCGACCGCATCGCGGCGGCGGTCGTCCGGTCGATGGGCGTGCTGCTGGTCGTGATCCTCGCGTTCGTCGTCGTGTACGCGCTCGTCGAGGGCCGCAAGGCGCTGACGCACCTGAACTTCTTCACCCAGGACATGCACCTGGCGGGACCGCTGGAGCCGCTCAGTGTGGGCGGGGCGATGCACGCGGCGATCGGCACCCTCATCATGATCACCATCGCGCTGCTGATCACCGTGCCGGCCGGACTGATCTGCGCGGTGTTCCTCACCGAAGTGCCCGGCGGATACGCCCGGTTCGTGCGCACCATCGTCGAGGCGATGACCGCGCTGCCGTCGATCGTCGCAGGCCTGTTCATCTACGCCACCGTGATCCTGGGCCTCGGTCTGGGCCAGTCCGGGCTCGCCGCCGGACTCGCGCTCTCGGTGATGATGCTGCCGATCATCATCCGGGCCGCCGACGTCGTCATCCGGCTGGTGCCCGGCACCCTGCGCGAGGCCAGCTACGCGATGGGGACCAGCCGTTGGCGCACGGTGTGGCACGTCGTCCTGCCGACCTGCCGCTCGGGCCTGACCACCGCCGTGATCCTCGGCACCGCGCGCGGCATCGGCGAGACCTCCCCGGTGCTGCTGACCTCGGGCTACACCAACGACCTCAACCTCAATCCGCTGCACGACCCGATGGTCTCGCTGCCCCTGGTCACCTTCGAGTTCGTCAAGTCGCCCGAGCCGAACATGATTTCGCGCGGTTTCGGGACGGCGGCCCTGCTGATGACGCTCGTGCTGCTGCTGTTCGTGGCCGCGCGCATTATCGGCGGCCGTGGACCGGGCCAATTGACGCGCCGTCAGGAACACCGGCGCGTCCTCGCGTCCCAGCGTGACGCGCGTCGCTTCGCCGGGCGCCCGGCCGCCTCCGCCGCCACCCCTCCGTCGAGCCCGAGCCCCAACGCCCTTACCGACAACGGGAGTTCGTCGTGAAACCCGCCACTCGTCTCCGTCTGGCGGCCACCGTGCTGTCACTGCTGTGCGCTGTCCTCGCAGCCCAACCGCCGTCCGCAGCGGCCGCCTCCTACGCGAAGATCACCGGCTCCGGTTCGACCTGGTCCTCCAACGCGGTCCAGCAGTGGGTCCGCAACGTCAAGGCCAACTACGGCATGACGGTGAACTTCTCGGCCAACGGCTCCTCGCAGGGCCGCCAGCAGTTCAAGAACAACACCGTCGACTTCGCGGTCTCCGAGATCCCCTACGGCCTCGAGGAGCAGGGCGTCACCGAGGTCCCGCCGAGCCGCGGCTACGCCTACATGCCGATCGTGGCCGGCGGTACGGCGTTCATGTACAACCTCAAGATCAACGGCAAGATGGTCACCAACCTGCGCCTGTCCGGGGACGTACTCACCAAGATCTTCACCGGCAAGATCACACGCTGGAACGACCCCGCGATCGCCGCCGACAACCCGGGTCTGACCATGCCGGCCCGCGCGATCGTCCCGGTCGTCCGCTCCGACGGCTCGGGCACCAGCGCGCAGTTCACCACCTGGATGTCCAAGCAGTACCCCGCCCTGTGGAGCGACTACTGCTCCCGCACCGGGCGCGGCAGCGGCAACTGCGGCATGACCTCGTTCTACCCGCTGCTCAGCGGTTCCACGATGGTCTCCAAGTCGGGCTCGCTCGGCGTCTCCGGCCATGTCCGCCAGCCCTCCGGCGAGGGCGCGATCACCTACGTCGAGTACTCCTACGCCAAGAACACCGGCTTCCCGGTGGCCAAGGTGCTCAACAAGGACAACTACTACGTCGAGCCGACCGCGGCGAGCGTGGCGGTGGCCCTGACCAAGGCCGAGATCAACCAGAACAAGCAGTCCTCGAACTACCTGACGCAGATCCTCGACGGGGTCTACACCAACGCGGACGCCCGCACCTACCCGCTCTCCAGCTACAGCTACATGATCCTGCCGACGAAGGTGGAGGCGGGCTTCACCACGGCCAAGGGCAACTCGCTTGGCACGTTCGCCCGTTACTTCCTGTGCGACGGGCAGCAGCAGGCGGACGACCTGGGCTACTCGCCGCTGCCGAAGAACCTCGTAGAGGCGGGCTTCGAGCAGATCCGCCGGGTGCCGGGCGCGCCCACGAGCACCATCAACATCAACGACTGCCGCAACCCCACCTTCTCCGGCGGCGTCAACACCCTGATCAAGAACGCCCCTTACCCCAAGGCCTGCGACAAGAAGGGGTCGACGCAGTGCACCACCGGCACGGCCGGCGCGGCGGGCACCGACACCCCGGTGAAGCCCGCCGCCAACGGCGGTAGTACCTCGGGCGGCTCCAACTCGTCGTCCGGCGGCTCGACTTCGGGCGGTTCCTCCGCCACGGGCGGCACCGGCGGCACGGACACGAACGGCGACGGCACGCCCGACGCCACCGCGAGCGCCGCGGCCGGCGGCACCTCCGGGGCGTCGATCGACCCCGACACCGGTGAGGTCGTCAGCGGCGACGGGACCGGTACCGGCACCGGCGACACGTCGGTCGTCGCCAACCCCGTGGCCCTCGCCTCCGACAACGGCCTCGGGATGCGCGGCGCCCTGATGGCGCTGTCGGCCGTACTGCTGCTCGCGGTGGTCGTCGGACCACCGCTCACCGCGCGGACGCTGGCGGCCCGTTCGCGCCGCAGGAGGGAGTTCTGATGAGACGCCTGACGGTACGGGTGTCGGTCGGCCGGCGGCGGACGGCCGCGGGCGTGGGCTGCCTGGTGTCCGCCCTGGCGCTCGCGGTGCTGCCGCTGCCCCGGGGAGCGGACCGGGCACAGGCCGCGACCACCGAGAGTTCCGCGGTGACCGAGAGCGGGGCGAAGGGGGTGTACGGCGACGACTTCTCGAAGCTCGAGGTCACCGTGCACCAGACGAAGGACCTGACCGGACAGGGCGTGCGGGTGACCTGGACGGGCGGGGAGCCGTCCACCAACGGCGAGACGAACTTCCTTTCGGTCATGCAGTGCTGGGGGGACGCGGCATCCGGTCCCGACCGTACGCAGTGCGAGTTCGGGCTGGCGGCGGGCGGGCAGAAGGGGGACGGCCGGGCCGTGTTCCAGGGCGGCATCTCGGCCGGCGACCCGCTGGAGACCGACTCCTCGACACCCGTCGACGGCAACGGCAGCCACTACGTCCCGTTCCGGCCGGTCGAGGGGCAGGGGGACGCGACCGGCAGCAGCACGGACACCACGTACTTCACCGACGGGGACACCAACGCCGTCCCGTTCATGCCGAACGACGGGGACGGCGGCGGCGACATGTCGTTCGAGCTGAAGTCCGCCGTGGAACAACCCGCGTTGGGCTGCGGCGCCCGCACCACCTCGGCCGGCCAGGTCCAGCCGTGCTGGCTGGTGGTGGTGCCCCACGGCGTCCACGACCCCAACGGGCAGACACACAGCGGGGGCAGCCAGGTCGCCTCCTCGCTCAGCCGGTCGAACTGGGACCAGCGCATCGTGTTCCGGCTCGGCTTCGCGCCGGTCACGGACAACTGCGACGCGGACAAACCCGAGCGCGGAATCATGGGTTCCGAACTGGCCACCGACGTCGTCACCTCGTGGCAGAGCGCGCTGTGCAGGACCGGGACCTACCGGTTCAACTACACCCAGTCCGGCGAGCAGCAGGCGCGGGACGCCGTGACCTCGGGCGACTCGGAGGCGGGGCTCGCCATGACGGTGGATCCCGTCGAGCCGGTCGACGGGGCGCCCCAGGTGGTGCACGCGCCGGTCGCGGTCACCGGGCTGACGATCGGCTTCGTCTGGATGTACGACGCGACGGGCGGCAGCCGGCCGCTGACGCAGCTCAGACTCAACCAGAGACTGCTGGCCAAGGTGCTCACCCAGTCCTACCCCCTCAGCCTGGTCAAGCCGGGCGACAAGGTGCCCGACGGCGTCGCAGGCAACCCGGACTCCCTCGTCAAGGACCCCGAGTTCCTCGCGCTCAATCCCGGTCTCGCGGGCCAGGCGGCCGGCAACGCCCCCCTGGGCCTGGCCGTGACCCAGGCCAACACCGACTCCGCCCGCCTGGTGTGGAAATACATTCTGGCGAACACCGACGCGCGGGAGTTCATCGCAGGGAAAGCGGATCCCTGGGGAATGAAGGTCAACCCCGCGTACGCGGACGGGGTGATCTCGAATTCCCTGGACTTCTTCCCCAAGACGGATATCACGCCCACGACGACCGACTGCGGGGGCGGCAACACCACCACCATCACCTACACCGGGATGGACGTGGTCCCCTATGTCAACGACATGCACGACGGGGCACTGAAGGTACGCCGTGGTGACATCGGCACCGCCTATCAGTGCGCGCTCAGCGACAACGTGCCGAAACTGACCCCGCTGGGCCGGCCGATCCCGACGAACCAGCGCCAGTTCGGCCTGGTCGACAACGCGTCCGCGGTGCGCTACCTGCTGGGCGCCGCCGCCCTCCCGAACGCCGCCGGGCAGTACGTCGAGCCGACCGACGCGTCGCTGCTCAAGGCGGTCGCAGAGATGCCCGACTCGGACGTGGCCGGCGTCAAGGCGCCCGACCCCGGCACGATGAAGGACGGCGCCTATCCGCTGACCGCCGTGGTCTACGCGGCCGCCTCCCTCGACCAGGCGAAGGACGCCCGGCTCGACTACGCCAAGGTGATGCGCTACGCGGCCGGCGACGGCCAGATCCAGGGCACCGCGAAGGGCCAACTCCCGTACGGATACGCCCCGTTGCCCACGGCGCTGCGTACACAGGCGAAGGAGGCGGCGGACCGGTTGGAGAAGGGCGTACCGGCCGCCGACGAGTCGTCCAGCGGCACGTCCGGAGGCGGCGACGACCTGAGCGGCACCGGCAGCGGCGGCTCGGCGGCCGGCGGCGCGGACGGCTCCACCGGCGGTGTCACCGGCACCGGTTCCACCGGTACGTCGGGCGCCACCGCCGACGCCTCGGACACCGCCCGGCCCTCCACCGCCCCGACCGGGACCGACCCGGCGAAGCAGAACGTGGCCCAGTCCGGCGGCTACACCCCGTCGGAGGTGCTCGGGATCGTCCGCTGGGTGCTCCTCGGTGTCCTCGTCGCCGGCGGCCTGGCCGCCCTCGCGGGCCCGGTCATGCTGCGCCTCTCCGCGCGCCGAGAGGCGGCCGGCGGCTGAGCAATTCGAGATATCCGGATTCCCGGGGTGAATGAGCGCCCCGGGAAATCCGCACACCGCCGAGTGAATTCCCTTGGAGTCACTTAGGAAAGGGAGTCGTAACCTGATGACCGGCTGGAATTGGTGGCCCCGGGACGCGACTCTACGGAATTGTTCTGCGTGGCCGGCCGACGGGCCGGCGGCGAAAGAAATCCGGATTCTGCTTGTACGTCTTCCGCTTGTACGTCCTTTGCTCGATCCGTTTCCACGGAGGAGAACCCAAGTGAACGTCAAGTCCCGCCTGCGTATCGGTGCCGGTGTCGGTGCGGTCGCCCTGGGCCTCGGTGCCCTGGCCGCCCCCGCCTACGCGGACCCCAGCTCGGCCACCGACTACCGTCAGCTCGCCGGTGTCGGCTCCGACACGACCCAGGACGTCGTGAACGCCCTGGGCGACGCGATCACGAACTCCAGCGGCAAGGTCATCGCCTCCTGGAACGCCACCGGCACGACCACGGTCAAGACCAAGGCGACCGGCTGTGAGATCGCCCGTCCCGACGGCTCCGGCGCCGGCATCACGGCCCTCAACACCGCCCTCGACGGCTCCACCGGCTGTGTGGACTTCGCCCGCTCCTCGCGCGGCCCGAACAACACCACCACCACGGACCTGACCTTCATCCCGTACGCGAAGGACGCGGTGTCCTGGGTCAAGCAGGACGGCAGCGCGCTGCCCGACAACCTGACGACCGCCCAGCTCAAGGCGATCTACGAGTGCACCCTGACCTCGCTCAACGGGGTCACGCTCACCCCGATCCTGCCGCAGTCGGCGTCGGGCACCCGCGCCTTCTTCCTCAGCTCCATCGGGGTGACGACCCCCGGCTCCTGCGTCACGTCGAACTCCACGATCCAGGAGAACGACGGCTCGGCGATCGACAGCGCCGGCGACATCTTCCCGTACTCGGTGGCCCAGTACACGGCCCAGGAGAGCTTCGTCGTGGACGACCGCCGCGGCGACGCCGTGCTCGGCTCCGTCAACGGAGTGGGCGCGCGCAACGACGACCTGACGCTGAACCTGAGCTTCCCCTACCTGCGCAACGTCTACAACGTCGTCCCGACCGCCAAGCTGTCGGACTCCCTGATCGCGGCCACCTTCGTGGGCACCGGCTCGGCGGTGTGCCAGAACACCTCCGTCATCACCACCTACGGCTTCGGCGCCCTCGGCAGCGACTGCGGCAGCACGGCCCTCAAGGGCGAGAGCTGATCACCGTCCAGTAGCCGCGCACCGGCCGGGCACCCACGGGGTGCCCGGCCCTGTCGGCGTATTCATCCACGACCCGAACCCCGTGGGGGGACCACCACATGACTCACCGTCTCGCTCAACTCAGATCACCGGTAGCGCTGTTGACCTGCTGCGCGCTGCTGTTCGCCGCGCTGGCCGGGGTCCTCGCCTTCTCGGGTCGGGCCAGCGCGGCCACCGACCTCGGCAAGCTCACGGTCGCCCCGGCCACGGGGAACATCGCCGACATCCCCATGACCACGTCCGTCACCACGAGCTCCGGCTGCAACGCGACCACCGCGCAGACCGTCGTGCTCCGGCTGGTGAACCCGACGACCCCGACCTCGTCCCTGCCGCTCGCCCAGTCGTCGACGAAGACCGGTGTCGGCGCGGACCCGTTCACCGTGGCCCTCCAGGCGACCGCGGCCAAGCCGAGCCTGCAGTCGGTGCTGACCTCGTCGGGGGTCTCCGCCCCCTACGACGGCACGTACACGGTGATCCTGACCTGCGGCACCAGCGCCACCGCCGACCGCTTCCTCGCCAAGATCCGGGTCACGGGCACCATCTGGACCCTGCTCGAACAGCAGGCGACGACCCTCGCCGTGAGCGCGCCCTTCGGTGTCTCCGTGGGCGGCGACCTCAAGCTCACCGCGACGGTGACGCCCGCCTCGGCAGCCGGATCGGTCGAGTTCAAGAACGGTGACACCTCGCTCGGTACCGCGCAGGCCACGAACGGCACGGCCGAACTCACCCTCAAGGCGCCCGCGATCGGCGGCCCCCTGCCGTTCAGCGCCGTGTTCACTCCCACCGATGCCGACGCCTACTCCGGCGCCGAGGCCACGGGAAGCGCGGACATCGGCTACGTCGTCTCCGCCAAGGACGCCGACGGCAACGCCCTCGCGGCCAATCCAACGCTGGCCATCGGCCAGAAGGTGAAGGTCACCGTCAAGGGCTTCACTCCGGCGGCCGCCGCCCACGTGACCCTCAGCGGCTCCACCGCGACCTACCCCGACGTGACCGTGAACGCCGACGGGGCCGTCGCGGACTACGCGTTCACCGTGCCCGACCAACTGCCCAACGGTGACCACGCCCTTCAGTTCTCCGAGAAGACGGGCGTCTACGCCTCCCTGCCGTTCGTCAGCACCGACGCGGCCACCTCCAGCCCCAGCCCCACCGTCACCGAGAACCCCGACCTCACGGTGACCGACGAGGACGGCAACGACCTCGGCACGAATCCCGCCCTCGACGCCGGCCAGAAGGTGAAGATCACCGCCCGCGGCTACACCGCGAGCGCCACGGTCAAGGTCACCCTCGCCGACAGCGACGCGACCTTCGCGGACGCCACGGCCAACTCCGCCGGAACCGTGGACAGTTACGCGTTCACCGTGCCGAGCGACATCGCGGACGGCGACCACACGCTGACGCTGGCCGAGGACAAGACGGACGGGCACAGCGTCGCCTTCGCCTTCACGACCGGCAGCGACGACTCCAGCGACTCGCCCTCGCCCAGCGCGTCCGACACGGAGTCCGGCGCCACGCCCACCGACGGTTCCACCAGCGGCGGTTCGGACACGGGCGGCACCACCGGCGGCGACAGCGGCACCGGTACGGGCACCGGCTCCATGGCGGCCACCGGCACCCAGATCGGCGCCATCGGCCTGGCCTCCCTCGCGTTCCTCGCCGCCGGTTCGGCGCTCGTGCTCCACATGCGCCGCAAGGGTCTGCTGACCTTCGGCAACGGCGACACCCCGCAGCACCGCTGACCGCCCGGGTGGTCCGGGGGCGCACGCCGACGCGCCCCCGGACCCGCCCGACCGCCGTACGAGAGACGCCGTGCACAGCGGCGTCGTACGAGAGACGTCGTACGAAGGAAACCGTCCCGCTTCGAGGAGCGCACCCCGTGACCACGCTCGCCCCGCCCCCGGCCGACGCGTCGGCGCCGACCGACGGCCCCCCGGACCCGCCACCACCCCCGCCGACCACCCAGCCGCGGCAGGAGACCCCGCGGCCCCCCGCCCGCCCCGGGCTCGCGCTCGCCGGGGCGGTCCTGTGCGTCCTGGCCGCCGTGCTCCTCGGCTTCGCCGCGAACCTCACCGTCGTCGGCCACCTCCAGCACGCCCGGGACCAGCGGACGGCCTACGACGAACTGCGCAAGGAACTCGCCCTGGGCACCGCACCCGTGGGCCAACGCGACTACGAGGGAAGGATGTTGAAGCCGGGCGCGCCCGTCGCGCTGCTGCGCGTTCCCGTCCTCGGCATCGAGGAGGTCGTCGCCGAGGGCACCACCTCCGAGGTGCTGATGTCGGGGCCGGGCCACCGCCGGGACACCCCGCTGCCCGGCCAGGCCGGCACCTCGGTGGTCATGGGCCGCCAGTGGGGATACGGCAGCCCCTTCCTCAACCTGCACAACCTGCCCGTCGGCGCCCGCGTCGAGCTGACCACCGGCCAGACCAAGGCCGTCTACGAGGTCACCGGCATCCGCCGCGCGGGCGACCCGCTGCCCGCCCCCATCGGCCAGGGACAGGGCCGGCTCACCCTGATCACCGCCACCGGCGCCCCCTACACACCGAGCGGTGTGCTGCGGGTCGACGCCAAGCTGATCACCCCCGTGCAGGCCAACCCGCCGCGCGGACTGCGCCCCGGCTGGATCGCGGCCTCCGAGGAGGCACTCGGCGGCGACGACGGCGCCTGGCTCCGCGTCTTCCTGTGGTCCCAGGGCCTGTTGCTCGCCGCCCTGCTCGCGGTGGTCGCCCACCGGGTCTGGGGCCGCTGGCAGACCTGGATCTGCGCGGGCCCCCTGCTGCTGGCCCTGGGCCTCGCCGACTCCGGAGCGATCGTCGCCCTGCTGCCGAACCTGCTCTGAACCACCCGAACCACCCGACCGCGTACGGGAGTTGACCACACCACCATGTCCACCGACCTCACCGGGAACGCCCCTTCGGACGCGAACCCCGACCTCACCGACACGCTCCTCCAGCCGCCCGTCGCCAGCACCGGGCAGGGCCCCGCGAGCCTGCGCGCCGACTCCGTCTCCGCCTGGTTCGCCGACCACAAGGTCCTCGACCGGGTCTCGCTCACCATGCCCGCCCGCGAGGTCACCGCGCTCATCGGCCCCTCCGGCTGCGGCAAGTCGACCTTCCTGCGCATCCTCAACCGCATGCACGAACTGATCGGCTCCGCCTCACTGGCCGGCCGGGTCCTCCTCGACGACGAGGACATCTACGACCGCGGCCGCCGCATCACCCACGCCCGCCGCCAGATCGGCATGGTCTTCCAGAAACCGAACCCCTTCCCCAGCATGTCGATCTACGACAACGTCCTCGCCGGCCTCAAACTCAACGCCATCAGGGCGAGCCGCGACGGCAAGGACGACCTGGTCGAGGAGTGCCTGATCAAGGCGGGCCTGTGGAAGGAGGTCAAGGACCGCCTCCGCCAGCCCGGCGGCGCCCTCTCCGGCGGACAGCAGCAACGCCTGTGCATCGCACGGTCGTTGGCGGTACGACCCCGGGTGCTGCTCATGGACGAACCCTGCTCGGCGCTCGACCCGACCTCCACCCGGCGCATCGAGGAGACCATCGCCGAGCTCAAGTCCGAGGTGACCATCGTCATCGTCACCCACAACATGCAGCAGGCCGCCCGCGTCTCGGACAGCTGCGCCTTCTTCCTCGCCTCGCAGAACACCCCGGGTGTCATCGTCGAACACGGCGACACCCAGGCGATGTTCAACTCGCCCCAGGACGAACGGACTTCGGACTACGTGAACGGACGGTTCGGATGACGCGGTGGCCGGGCGCGAATGCGGGTGCGGCTGTGTGCGTGCTGGCGGTCCTGCTCCTCGCCGGCTGCGGGGCCGGGGTGCGGGTCACGCACACCGCGGCCGGATCGCCGACCACGGCGAGATCCGCTCCGGCTGCTGCTCCCACGCCTTCGGTGCCGCGATCGGTCGTGACCGCCCCGACGGCCTCCCCGGCCGCTCCGCCGCGCCGGGCACCGGCATCAGCCCCGGCCCGTCCCTCTCCGAGCGCCTCGGACGGCCGGGTGCCCGGCCCGGACCTGTCCCGGCCGGTACCCGTCGCCCCGCCCCGCCGCACCCGGTCCGCCGCGCCGACCACCGACACGGCGACGACCGGGCGCCCCACGTCCACCACGATCCGTATCGGCGACTGGTCCTCGACGGTCGTCCGGGGCGACCAGGCGGAGGTCGACGCCTGCCGCAACGCCGTGCAGTGGACGGGCCCCAACATCGGCACCGAGGACGGCTACGAACTGCGCACGGTGGTGATCGTCGGCCACGACTACTGCGGCTTCGACCGGTTCGCCACCCTCGGCGTCGGCACCAAGGTCACGATCAGCACCCCGCGCGGCACCTGGAGATACACGGTCTACGCCCACTACGTCACCCCGGGCCGTGGCGTCCCGGCCGCCGGCCTCTACTGGGGCGACCTCACCCTCCAGTCCTGCGTGGGACCGGACACGGGGTTCAGTTACCTGGTGCGTGACTGAACCCCGTGCACGGGCCGAGCGCGGACGGCGGCCCGCCGGTGCAAAGGGGGCTGGCGGGGCGCCTTCCTGCGGATGTCCCCAAGGGGGGTATGGAGTACATCCGAACTGCCGTTCAAGGATGGGGTGAGGGTGGTGGAAGAGGGCGGCCGGGGAGCATGCGACAGCCCAACTCCCGGTGAATCGCCCAACTCCCGATCACTCAGGGCCCCTTGGCCCGCCCGTTCAGATACCGGCCGCCGCCGACAGGTCCCGCTTGATCGTCGCGAGCGTCTCGGCCGCCCGCGCACGGGCCGCCGGAAGATCGGCGTGCGCGGCGACCGGGACCACGACCTCCAGGTAGCACTTCAGTTTGGGCTCGGTGCCGCTGGGCCGGACGATGACGCGGGCACCGTCGAGCGTGTAGCGCAGGCCGTCGGTGGGCGGCAGCTTGTCCGTGCCCTCGGTCAGGTCCTCGGCCTTGGTGACGGCGAGCCCCGCGAGCGCGGTCGGAGGGCGCTCGCGCAACCGCCGCATGGCATCGGCGATGACGGCCAAGTCCTCGACCCGCACCGACAGTTGATCGGTGGCGTGCAGACCGTGCTCCACGGCGAGATCGTCGAGGAGGTCGAGCAGATCGCGCCCCCCCTCCTTCAGCTCGGACGCCAGCTCGGTGATGAGCAGGGCGGCGGTGATGCCGTCCTTGTCGCGCACGCCGTCGGGGTCGACGCAGTAGCCGAGGGCTTCCTCATAGCCGTAGCGAAGCCCCTCCACCCGGGCGATCCACTTGAAGCCGGTGAGGGTCTCCTCGTAGGGCAGACCCGCCTTCTCGGCGATACGGCCGAGGAGGGACGAGGAGACGATCGACTCGGCGAAGGTGCCCCGGGCGCCGCGCCGCACGAGGTGCGCGGCGAGGAGCGAACCGACCTCGTCGCCGCGCAGCATCCGCCAGTCGCCGTCAGCCTTCACGGCCACGGCGCAGCGGTCGGCGTCGGGGTCGTTGGCGATGATCAGGTCGGGGTCCGTGGCGCGGGCCCGCGCGAAGGCGAGGTCCATCGCGCCGGGCTCCTCCGGGTTGGGGAACGCGACGGTCGGGAAGTCCGGGTCGGGCTCGGCCTGTTCGGCGACGAGCACCGGCTCGGGGAAGCCGGCCCGGGCGAACGCGGCCAGCAGCACGTCCTTGCCGACGCCGTGCATCGCCGTGTAGACGGTGCGGGCGGTGCGGGGGGAGTCCGGGGCGAGGACGGCGTCCGTGCGGGCGAGGTAGGCGTCCAGGACGCTGTCGTCGAGGGTTTCCCAGCCGGTGTCCGGACGGGCCACGTCGTGCAGGGAGTCGACGGCCTCGATCTCGGCGGCGATCTCCGCGTCGGCCGGCGGCACGATCTGGGAGCCGTCGCCGAGGTAGACCTTGTAACCGTTGTCCCGGGGCGGGTTGTGGCTCGCGGTGACCTCCACGCCGGCGACCGCGCCCAAGTGCCTTATGGCGAAGGCGAGTACGGGGGTGGGGAGGGGGTGGGGGAGCACGGCCGCCTTGAGCCCCGCGCCGACCATCACGGCGGCGGTGTCGCGGGCGAAGTCCGCGGACTTGTGCCGGGCGTCGTAGCCGATGACGACGACTCCGTCGGTCGCGCCGTGCTGCTTGAGGTACGCGGCGAGACCGGCGGCGGCCCGGATGACGACCGAGCGGTTCATGCGCATGGGCCCGGCGCCGAGTTCGCCCCGGAGACCGGCGGTGCCGAACTGCAGGGTGCCGCGGAAGCGCTCCGCGAGCTCCGTGACGTCCCCGGCGTCGATGAGCTTGCCGAGCTCCTCACGCGTGTCCGCGTCGGGATCCTCGCCGAGCCAGGTCCTGGCCCGTGCGATGAGTTCGTCGTCGTGCACGTCCGGTCAGCCTTTCGTGGGGTGATGGGTCGGATTTTTTTGGTTCCGGCTCCGGAGACGGCCTGTCGTGTCCGCTTCCCGGCTCCGGAGCCGGCCTGCTTCTACCTCAACCTCTCGACCCACCGAGTCGGGCGGGTGGGCGGGAAGGAAGTTCGGCGCCTACAACCGCCCGAGCACCTGGGCCAACAGCGACCCCATCTGCGTAGCGGAGTCCCTGCCCGCCTGAAGAACCTCCTCGTGGTTCAACGGCTCACCCGTCATCCCCGCGGCAAGGTTCGTCACCAGGGAGATACCCAGCACCTCCGCACCCGCCTCGCGCGCGGCGATGGCCTCCAACACCGTCGACATCCCCACCAGGTCCGCCCCGATCACCCGAGCCATCCGAATCTCGGCCGGAGTCTCGTAGTGCGGCCCGGGGAACTGCGCGTAGACACCCTCCTCCAGCGCCGGGTCGATCTCCTTGCACAGGGCGCGCAGCCGAGGCGAGTACAGATCGGTCAGGTCGACGAAGTTCGCGCCGACGATCGGGGAGGTCGCCGTGAGGTTGATGTGGTCGCTGATCAGCACAGGCTGCCCCGGCCGCATACCCTCGCGGAGCCCCCCGCAGCCGTTGGTCAGCACGATGGTCTTGCAGCCGGCGGCGACGGCCGTACGCACGCCGTGCGCGACGGCGGCGACACCGCGGCCCTCGTAGTAGTGGGTACGGCCGAGGAAGACCAGCGCGCGCTTGTCACCGATCTTGTACGAGCGGACCCTGCCCCCGTGTCCCTCGACGGCCGGCGGCGGGAAACCGGGCAGCTCGGTGACGGGGAAGTCGGCCTCGGACACGCCGAGCGCGTCGACGGCCGGTCCCCAGCCGGAGCCCATCACGAGGGCGACGTCGTGGGTCTCGGCGCCCGTCAGTTCGCGCAGGCGCGTGGCGGCGGCGTCAGCGGCGGCATGGGGGTCGCCCTGGATGTCGTCCGGAAGAAGAGATGCGTTCACGCGGATGAGCGTAGCTGGTCTGGGCCTACGCGCGTAGATGACAGAGCTCACGGGATGGCGATCGTTGTCTTGTCGTTTCCAACGAGAGCGGTGACGGGCGTTATGTGTGGGAAGCGCTCAGCAGGGCCGCTTCCGCAGCTCCATCACATAGTCGTGGGGCGCGCCCGCGGACTCGGCGGCGTCGGCCAGTTCACCGAGGTACCGCGCCGACGGAAGTCCCCCCTCGTAGCCGTTCAGCACATACACCCAGGCGGGTTCCTCGCCCTCCAGGGTGTGCACGCGGACCCGCATCCGGCGGTAGACGTCGAGGCCGACGCCCTCCCAGCGGTCCATGGAGTCCTCGTCGGGCGGGGCGATCTCGTACAGCGCGACGAAGACCTGGGAGCGCGGGGCCTCCACGATCGTCGCGAGCGCACCCTCCCAGCCCATGTGCTCACCGCCGAAGGTCAGCCGCCACCCGTTCAGCCAGCCCGTGGCGCGCAACGGTGAGTGCGGGGCGCGGCGGGTCATCAGCCGCGCGTCGAGATTGCCGGCGTACGCGGCGTAGAGCGACATGCTCCGAGAGTACGGCAGCGAACCCACCCGCCACTCCCGTAACCGGGGGTCGGAACGGCGGCGCACCCCAGCGGCCAGTCGGCCGCGTACGGCGAGAAGGGGCCGTGTCGGGGGGTGTCCGCCCGCAGCGGTTGGCGCGTCAACACGAGCACGTTGGTAGATGACCGATTCCGCGCCGTTCCGAGGACGGACACCCCCCGGCGCGGCCCCGACCCACACCAGACGCAAGGCGAACCACGCACGGCCGCGCCCCCGGGCGGAAGCACCTTGAAGCGTGCGGGACAATGGGGTACGTGACTCGGATCGTGATCATCGGTGGCGGACCCGGCGGCTATGAAGCGGCGCTGGTGGCAGCGCAGCTCGGCGCGGAGGTGACCGTCGTCGACTGCGACGGTCTGGGCGGGGCGTCGGTGCTGACCGACTGCGTCCCGTCGAAGACCCTTATCGCGACGGCCGAGGTGATGACCACCTTCGACTCGTCGTACGAGGAACTCGGCATCATCGTCGCCGACGACACTCCACCCCTGGAGCAGGCCGCCAGGGTTGTCGGGGTCGACCTCGGCAAGGTGAACCGGCGTGTGAAGCGCCTCGCGCTCGCCCAGTCGCACGACATCACCGCGTCCGTGACCCGGGCCGGCGCCCGTGTCATGCGCGGTCGGGGCCGGCTCGACGGCATGCAGGCGATCGACGGTTCCCGCAAGGTGATCGTGAAGGCGGCCGACGGCACCGAGGAGACGCTCGTCGCCGACGCCGTCCTCATCGCGACCGGCGGTCACCCCCGCGAGCTGGACGACGCCCGCCCGGACGGCGAGCGCATCCTGAACTGGACCCAGGTCTACGACCTCACCGAACTCCCCGACGAGCTGATCGTGGTCGGCTCGGGTGTCACCGGTGCCGAGTTCGCCGGCGCCTACCAGGCCCTCGGCTCCAAGGTTACCCTCGTCTCCTCCCGCGACCGCGTCCTGCCCGGCGAGGACCCGGACGCCGCCGCCGTCCTCGAGGACGTCTTCCGGCGCCGCGGCATGAACGTCATGGCCCGCTCCCGCGCCCAGTCCGCCAAGCGTGTCGGCGACAAGGTCGAGGTCGTCCTCGCCGACGGCCGCGTCATCACCGGCTCGCACTGCCTCATGGCCGTCGGCGCCATCCCGAACTCCGAGGGCATGGGCCTGGAGGAGGCGGGCGTCAAGCTGCACGAGTCGGGCCACATCTGGACCGACAAGGTGTCCAGGACGACCGCCCCCGGCGTCTACGCGGCCGGTGACGTGACCGGCGTCTTCGCGCTCGCCTCGGTGGCCGCGATGCAGGGCCGTATCGCCATGTACCACTTCCTCGGCGACGCGGTGGCCCCGCTCAACCTGAAGACGGTCTCGTCGAACGTCTTCACCGACCCCGAGATCGCCACGGTCGGCTACTCCCAGGCCGACGTCGACGGCGGCAAGATCGACGCCCGCGTCGTCAAGCTCCCCCTCCTCCGCAACCCGCGCGCCAAGATGCAGGGCATCCGCGACGGCTTCGTCAAGATCTTCTGCCGCCCGGGCACCGGAATCATCGTCGGCGGTGTGGTCGTCGCGCCCCGTGCCTCGGAACTGATCCACCCCATCTCGATCGCCGTCGACAACAATCTGACGGTCGAACAGATCGCGAACGCCTTCACCGTCTACCCGTCCCTTTCGGGCTCGATCGCCGAGGTGGCCCGGCAGCTGCACACACGGAAGGCGACGGGCGAAGCCTGAGGCCCCGCCGACTCCCCGCTGGTCACGGGGAGTTGCCGCCCATTCGTACGGCATAGGCGGCGCGACTAAGCCCTATACCACTTCTCGCCTCCGTGTGCGAACAACTTCTGCTATTCACCGCAAACAGCTGAAAGCAGACGGTCGTTGGGGTTACTGTCAGTTTCGTGTTCGCTGCAGAACGTCGCCAATTGATCCTCGAAATGGTGCGAGCGAATGGGGCCGTATCGCTCCGTGAGCTCGCCCGCGTCGTCCAGACCTCAGAAGTGACCGTACGGCGGGACGTGCGCGCACTGGAGGCAGAAGGACTCCTCGACCGCCGACACGGCGGTGCGGTATTGCCGGGCGGGTTCACGCGGGAGTCCGGCTTTCCGCAGAAATCGCATCTCGCGACCGCCGAGAAGACGGCCATCGCCGATCTCGCCGCGAGCTTCGTCGAAGAAGGCGAAGCGATCGTGGTAGGGGCGGGTACCACCACACAGGAACTGGCCCGCCGGCTCGCCCGGGTACCCGGCCTGACCGTAGTCACCAACTCCCTTCTGGTGGCCCAGGCGTTGGCCCATGCCAACCGCGTGGAGGTCGTGATGACCGGCGGCACCCTGCGCGGCTCCAACTACGCGCTGGTGGGCAGCGGGGCCGAGCAGTCCCTCCAGGGTCTGCGCGTCTCCCGGGCCTTCCTCTCCGGAAGCGGGCTCACCGCCGAGCGCGGGCTGTCCACGTCCAACATGCTCTCGGCCTCCGTCGACCGGGCCCTCGTCCAGGCGGCCGCCGAGGTCGTCGTCCTCGCCGACCACACCAAGCTCGGTACGGACACGATGTTCCAGACCGTGCCCACGGACGTGATCACCCGCCTCGTCACCGACGAGCCCCCGGGCCACGACGACCGCGCCGCCACGGAGTTGCAGGCGCTGGCCGACCAGGGGGTGCAGATCGCCGTGGCCGGCGGTTCGGGAACCCAGGGGGGTGAACAGGCCCCGACGCGGGAACAACGCCGCCGGGACGTGCCCCTTCCGGCTCCGCGACGGGGTCAAGTGCCGGGTGGGGGGCCGGGGTTGCGTGCGGCGGGGGTGTTGGGCGGGGAGTCGCCGGAGCGGGAGCGTGCGGCGAGGGTGGCGGATTTGCGGAGGCGTTGATCGCATCGGTGGCGGGTGCGGTTTTCGGCTGCGGCGCCGTCGTGGCTGGTCGCGCAGTTCCCCGCGCCCCTAAAAGCCGGACCAGCCCAGGTGCTTTTAAGGGGCGCGGGGAACTGCGCGACCAGCCCCCACCGGCCTGCACCCGAAAATCGAACCAGAGCTACGGCTTCAACCCGCGCAACGTCAACGTCAGCAACCTGTCAGCCAGTTCAGGATCCCCAGGGTTCCCCTCGGCCGCCAACGCGATCGCATGGGTCAACTGAAGCAGGTCGCCGATCTCCACATCACCACGCACGTCACCGGCGGCCTGCGCTCGGCAGAGCAACGCACCCCCGGCCTCCCGAATAGGACCACTGCACCGGGCCAACGCCGACGTGTCGTCGTACGTAACCGCCATCAAGGCCCGTGACAGCCCCCGGTACTCGCTCGCGTGGGTCACCATCTCGCGCAACCAGGTCACCAGGGCCGCACACGGCTGCGGGGCGGAGAGCAACTCCCTTGAGCGCGCGAGGAGTTCGCCCACCGCGTCCTCGAAGACCGCGCTCATCAGGGACTGCCGGTTCGGGAAGTGGCGATACAGCGTGCCGATGCCGACGCCCGCACGACGGGCCACGTCCTCCAGGGACGCGTCCGTACCGTGCGCCGCGAAGCACACGCGGGCCTCGGCCAGCAGCCGCTCGTAGTTGCGGCGGGCGTCGGCACGCAGGCCCGCCGGCGGCCTGGCTGTCTCGGCCATGGGTCCCACCTGCCCTCCTCGGCGCGATACGGCGTTGTTCCGCCACATTACAGAGGTGCCCGGCGGACAGGTTGTTCCTGTCCGCCGGGCACCTCTCGACGTGCGGTGGGGTCAGTCCTTGATCTCGCAGATCGCCGCGCCGGACGTGATGGACGCACCGACCTCCGCGCCGAGACCCTTGATCGTGCCGGACTTGTGCGCGTTCAGGGGCTGTTCCATCTTCATGGCCTCGAGTACGACGATGAGGTCGCCCTCCTTGACCTCCTGGCCCTCCTCGACCGCGACCTTGACGATCGTGCCCTGCATCGGCGAGGCGAGGGTGTCGCCGGACGCGACCGGGCCGGACTTCTTGGCCGCCCGGCGCTTGGGCTTGGCGCCCGCCGCGAGGCCGGTGCGGGCCAGCGACATGCCGAGCGAGACCGGGAGGGAGACCTCCAGGCGCTTGCCGCCGACCTCGACGACGATCGTCTCGCGGTCGGTGTCCTCGTCCGCCTCGGCGTCCGTGGGGGCCGCGAAGGGCTTGATGTCGTTGACGAACTCGGTCTCGATCCAGCGGGTGTGGACCGTGAACGGGTCCTGGCTGCCGGTGAGTTCGGGGGCGAACGCCGGGTCCCTCACCACCGCGCGGTGGAACGGGATCGCGGTGGCCATGCCCTCGACCTGGAACTCGTCCAGCGCACGCGCGGCACGCTGGAGTGCCTGCTCGCGGGTCGCGCCGGTGACGATCAGCTTGGCGAGCAGCGAGTCCCACGCGGGGCCGATGACCGAGCCCGACTCGACACCGGCGTCCAGGCGGACACCCGGTCCTGACGGCGCGGCGAACGTGGTGACGGTGCCGGGCGCGGGCAGGAAGCCGCGGCCCGGGTCCTCGCCGTTGATGCGGAACTCGAAGGAGTGGCCGCGCAGTTCGGGGTCGCCGTAGCCGAGTTCCTCGCCGTCGGCGATGCGGAACATCTCGCGGACGAGGTCGATGCCGGCGACCTCCTCGGTGACCGGGTGCTCCACCTGGAGGCGGGTGTTGACCTCCAGGAAGGAGATCGTGCCGTCCTGGCCGACGAGGAACTCGACGGTCCCGGCGCCGACATAGCCGGCCTCCTTGAGGATCGCCTTCGAGGAGGCGTACAGCTCGGCGACCTGGTCGTCGGAGAGGAACGGCGCAGGCGCCTCCTCGACGAGCTTCTGGTGGCGGCGCTGGAGGGAGCAGTCACGCGTCGAGACGACGACCACGTTGCCGTGGGAGTCGGCCAGGCACTGGGTCTCCACGTGCCGGGGCTTGTCCAGGTAGCGCTCGACGAAGCACTCGCCGCGGCCGAACGCGGCGACGGCCTCGCGGACCGCGGAGTCGTACAGCTCGGGAACCTCTTCGAGCGTGCGGGCCACCTTCAGACCGCGACCGCCGCCACCGAAGGCGGCCTTGATCGCGATGGGCAGCCCGTGCTGCTCGGCGAACGCGACGACCTCGTCCGAACCGGAGACGGGGTCCGGCGTGCCGGCCACCAGCGGGGCACCGGCGCGCTGGGCGATGTGCCGGGCGGCGACCTTGTCACCGAGGTCGCGGATCGCCTGCGGCGGCGGGCCGATCCAGATCAGGTCCGCGTCGAGGACCGCCTGGGCGAACTCGGCGTTCTCCGACAGGAATCCGTAACCGGGGTGGATGGCGTCGGCACCGGACTCGCGGGCCGCGTTGAGGACCTTGCCGATGTCCAGGTAACTGCTCGCCGGTGTGTCACCGCCCAGGGCGAACGCCTCATCCGCGGCGCGGACATGCAGAGCGTCCCGGTCCGGGTCGGCGTATACGGCCACGCTCGCGATCCCGGCGTCCCGGCAGGCCCGGGCTACGCGGACAGCGATTTCGCCACGATTGGCGATGAGCACCTTGCGCACGATTGAGGCTCCCTCCTTGAAACAAGCCGAGTTTAGGGACTGCCGACACGACGCATCGACCCGTCCCCAGTGGTGAGCTTGCCCACACGGAGCGTGATGCGAGGCCCGCTCGACCCGCGAAATCCCTTGTCGCACCTCGGTACGCAGGACTCCTCCGTAAAACCCTAGCCCTCCGGTGTGGTCAAGGTCTCTGTGAGAGCGTGCCGCGCGCCACGCCGTTTCTTTGTGGAGTCCCTACGAATGGCCCAATGATTCTTTGCCCCCATCACAACCCTTGTCCCGCGGTTTACCCGTTAGTAGCGTTCGGGGTGTCTCGAACGTACTTGGGGTAACGGCGGAAGTGGGTGGGGGCCGGTGGTCCGCAGGCCGGTGGCATGGATCTTGGCGATCGTCCTCTTCGTGGAGGCCTTCGGCGTAGCCGCGCTGAACTGGTTCCTCGGGATCGTCGTCGACCGTCAGCAGATGTCCCTGGCCGGGCTCGACCCGGACGCGATGTCCGTGTCCTCGAAGGCCGGCGGAGTCGTCTTCGGTCTCTACTTCGCCCTGTGCGGCCTGGTCGCTCTGCTCGTCGCCCTGCGCGACCGCGCCCCGGCCGGCTTCGGCCGCATCCTGCTGATCAGCGTGGCCGTGGTGCACGCCCTGCTGGGCGCGTTCGCGTGGGGCCTGGTGGGCCCGGGCGCGTTCGTGTTCATGGTGGTGGTCCTCGCCCTGGTCGTCCTGCTCCTGATGACCTACGACCGCCACGAGGGCCCCTCCGGCGCGGTACCGGCGGACGGCGGTCCCAAGGAACCCGAGGGTGGTGAGGGGGACAAGGGCGACACGGGTGACAGGAGCCCGGCGCCGATCACCCCGCCGGCGGCTCCCAGCCCCTCCTGATCATCCCTCTCGGGGTGTCCACAACTCCGTGATCCCTACGCCCAGTTCGGCCAGCAGTCGCCGAACGAGCGGCAGGCTGATGCCGATCACGTTGCCGTGGTCGCCGTCGATGCCCTCGATGAACGGCGCCGAGCGCCCGTCGAGTGTGAACGCCCCGGCTACGTAAAGGGGTTCGCCCGAGGCGACGTACGCCGCGACCTCGGCGTCGGTCGGCTCGCCGAAGCGGACGACGGTGGACGCGGTGGCCGAGACATACCGGCCGCTCGTCGTGTCGTAGACGCAGTGGCCGGTCTGGAGTGTGCCCGCCCGGCCGCGCATCGACTTCCAACGAGCGGTGGCCTCCTCGGCGTCGGCGGGCTTGCCGAGGGCCTCGCCGTCCAGGTCGAGCACCGAGTCGCAGCCGATCACCAGCGCGCCCTTGACCTCGGGCTTCGCGGCGACGACGGAGGCCTTCGCCTCGGCGAGCGCGAGCGCCAGATCGGCCGGGGTGGGGGCGCTGACGGCGTCCTCGTCCACTCCGCTCACGATCACCTCGGGGTCGAGTCCGGCCTGGCGCAGCAGGCCCAGCCGGGCGGGGGACTGGGAGGCGAGCACGAGTCGGCGGCGCGGCTGATCTGTCATGCGCCCAGGGTATCGGCGTGGTCCTGGCCGCTCATGTCAGCCCGACAGTTCAGCCCGAGAGTCCGATCACGATCATCGCCAGCACCATCGCGAGTGCCATGAGGATTCCGAGCCGCCGCAACATGACCTGCATCTCCCGCAGTTCCTCGGGAGGCTCGTTGTCGGGGTCGGACCACAGCATGCTTCCGAGCTTGCGGTGATTTGGGCGAGGGCGCCTGAGTACGCGTACTCAACTCTTCCAAAAGGGTCTGTGGTTCCGTTAGCCTAATGGAACCAAGGTTCCTTTTGGAAGGTGTGCCATGTTCACCACTGCCTGGACCGCGTCACCCCAGCTCCCCAGCGAAGGCTTCACCCCGAACTGGTCCCGCGAGGGCTTCTGGCGTCAGTCCGTACGGCAGGTCGTGCGGCTGACGGCGGGGGGCGGGAGGGTGCGGGTGCGGTTCTCGAACGCGTACGGGACCTCGCCGGTGCGGATCGCTGCGGGCTCTGTGGCCGCCGATGGGGTTGTGGTGCGGCTCGCCTTCGAGGGCTCGGCGGAGGGGGAGATGCCTGCACGCGGGGAGTTGGTGAGTGACTCGGTCCAACTCGCCGTAGCGGCAGGGGAGTCGGTGGTCGTCACGCTGTATTTCGACACGGCTACCGGGCCGGCGACCTTCCATGCGCAGGCGTTCGCTACCAGTTACCGGGGTGCGGGGTGTCTGCTGGACGAGGACGGGGACGGGTTCACGGAGTCCAGTGAGTCCTGGTACTTCCTGTCCGCCGTCGAGACCGACTCCGGGCGTGCGGACGGGATCGCTCTTTTCGGTGACTCCATCACCGACGGGTTCGGGTCTACGCCGGGGGCCGATCGGCGGTGGTCGGACGCGTTGGCCGAGCGGACGGGGCGGCCTGTGCTGAATGCCGGGATCGGGGGGAATCTGCTGCTCAACGACTCCGCGTGGTACGGGGAGAAGGGGGTTCGTCGGCTACGGCGTGATGTGCTCGACCGGCCTGGGGTGTCCACGCTTGTCGTGTTGCTGGGGCTGAACGACATCGGGTTCAGTGAGACGGATGCGCAGCCTACGTATAAGCCGGCGCCGGTGGTTTCTGCGGGTGAAGTCATCGCTGGGTACCGGGAGTTGATACGGCAGGCTCGTGGACTCACCGTGATCGGGGGGACCTTGTTGCCGTTCGGGGGGTCGGATCACTGGGGGGAGCGGGCGGCGAAGGTGAGCCATGAGGTCAACGAGTGGGTTCGTTGTTCCGGGGAGTTTGATGGGGTTGTTGATCTGAATCGGGTGATGGCCGATCCGGATGACTCGGATCGGCTGCACCCGGCGTATGACTTTGGGGATCAGCTGCACCCCAATGACGAGGGGTACGGGGTGATGGCTGAGGCTGTCTTGCGTTGTTTGTAGGGTGCGGGTCCGTTGTGGCTGGTCGCGCCCACGCGGCGGAGCCGCAAATTGATACAGCCCCGCGCCCCTTAAGGGGCGCTGATCCCTAGCCGGGCCAGAAAGTGCGGGTCCATGCAGTTGGCCCCGGGTGGGGGAGCCTCGCGCCCGCAATGCGTGACGGGTCGGACCACGCGTCGCGCGACCTCGGTGCGCCAGGCGGTGTTGTTGCTGCCGCCGCGGCGCGGGCCCTGACCACCGCCAAGGTGGCGGCCAACTCCTCGGGGGTCGGGTTGCCCCTGACTACCTTGATGTTCATGGCGGCCGCTCCTCTACAGGGGGATGTTGCCGTGCTTCTTGGGGGGCAGGGACTCGCGCTTGGTGCGGAGTTGGCGTAGGCCCCTTACTACGTGGCGGCGGGTGTCCGAGGGGAGGATGACCGCGTCGATGTAGCCGCGTTCGGCCGCGATGTAGGGGTTGAGGAGGGCGTCCTCGTACTCCTGGATCAGGCGGGCCCGGGTCGCGTCCAGGTCGCCGGCTGCCTCGGCCTCGGCGATCGTGCGGCGGTGCAGGATGTTGACCGCGCCCTGGGCGCCCATGACGGCGATCTGGGCGGTCGGCCAGGCGAGGTTGAGGTCGGCGCCGAGGTGCTTGGAGCCCATGACGTCGTAGGCGCCACCGAAGGCCTTGCGGGTGATCACCGTGATGAGGGGGACCGTTGCCTCGGCGTAGGCGTAGATCAGTTTCGCGCCTCGGCGGATGATGCCGTAGTGCTCCTGGTCGACCCCGGGGAGGAAGCCGGGGACGTCCACGAAGGTGATGACCGGGACGTTGAAGGCGTCGCAGGTGCGGACGAAGCGGGCCGCCTTCTCGGACGCGTCGATGTCCAGGCAACCCGCGAACTGCATGGGCTGGTTCGCGACGATGCCTACCGGGCGGCCCTCCACCCGGCCGAAACCGGTGAGGATGTTCGGCGCGAAGAGTGGCTGGGTCTCGAAGAACTCCGCGTCGTCCAGGACGTGTTCGATCACCGTGTGCATGTCGTACGGCTGGTTCGCGCTGTCCGGGACCAGCGTGTCCAGCTCGCGGTCCTCGTCCGTGGTGGTGAGGTCCGCCTCCTCGGGGAACGCCGGGGGTTCGCTGAGGTTGTTGGACGGGAGGTAGGACAGCAGTTGCTTGACGTACTCGATCGCGTCCTTCTCGTCGCCCGCCATGTGGTGGGCCACGCCCGACACCGAGTTGTGGGTGCGCGCGCCGCCCAGCTCCTCGAAGCCCACGTCCTCGCCCGTGACCGTCTTGATGACGTCCGGGCCGGTGATGAACATGTGCGAGGTCTGGTCGACCATCACCGTGAAGTCGGTGATCGCGGGGGAGTACACCGCGCCGCCCGCGCACGGGCCCACGACCAGGCTGATCTGCGGGATCACACCGCTCGCGTGCGTGTTGCGGCGGAAGATCTCGCCGTACGCGCCGAGGGAGGCCACGCCCTCCTGGATGCGGGCGCCGCCGGAGTCGTTGATGCCGATGACCGGACAGCCGGTCTTCAGCGCGAAGTCCATGACCTTGACGATCTTCTGGCCGTAGACCTCGCCGAGGGCGCCGCCGAAGACGGTGAAGTCCTGGGAGAAGACCGCGACGGGGCGGCCGTCGACCGTGCCGTAGCCGGAGACGACTCCGTCGCCGTAGGGGCGGTTCTTCTCCAGGCCGAAGTCCGTGGACCGGTGCCGGGTCAACTCGTCGAACTCGACGAAAGAGCCCTCGTCCAGGAGCAGGTCGATCCGCTCACGGGCCGTCAACTTGCCCTTGGCGTGCTGCTTTTCGACCGCACGTGCCGAGCCGGCGTGCGTCGCTTCCTGGATACGGCGCTGAAGATCCGCGATCTTCCCGGCGGTCGTGTGAATGTCGATCTCTTGAGGCGCTTCCGGCTCGGACATCGGGATTGCGGCTCCCTGCCTGCTCAAAAGGGGGACGGGTTACTCATCCGTAGAGTAGTGGCGGGCCTACCGATCGGCAGTGCGGCGTACAACACACCTTGGGTGGCTTGCACGACACACACCTAGGGTGGCTTGCATGACGCCGCGAGATGCATCAGACGCGAACAGCAGCCGGTGGTCCGATCTTGAACGGCCTCCCCTCAACCCCGACGCGTTGCGCCGCGGACTCGTGCGGGAGGGCGGGCTGTGGACCGGCGTGGAGGTCGTGCAGCGCACCGGTTCCACCAACTCCGACCTCGTCGCTCTGGCCGCCCCCGGCAAGGCCGCTGAGGGTGCCGTGCTCGTCGCCGAGGAGCAGACCTCCGGGCGCGGGCGGCTCGACCGGCAGTGGACGGCACCCGCGCGTTCCGGACTCTTCTTCTCCGTCCTGCTGGAGCCGAGTGACGTTCCCGTGGCCCGCTGGGGCTGGCTCCCGTTGCTCACCGGTGTCGCCGTCGCGACGGGGCTGTCCCGGTCGGCCGGTGTCGACACGGCACTCAAGTGGCCCAACGACCTCCTGGTCACTGTCGGTGGCGAGGAGCGCAAGGCCGGCGGCATCCTCGCCGAACGTGCCGGGGACGACGCCGTGATCATCGGCGTCGGCATCAACGTCACCCTGCGCGAGGACGAGCTGCCCGTGCCGCAGGCGGGCTCCCTGGCCCTGGCCGGGGCGGTCACCACGGACCGCGACCCCTTGCTGCGGGCCGTGCTGCGGTCCCTGGAGCAGTGGTACGACAAGTGGCGTACGGCGGGCGGGGACCCGGTGGCGAGCGGCCTCCAGGAGACCTACGCGGCCGGCTGCGCCACGCTCGGCCGGGTCGTACGGGCCGAACTGCCCGGAGACCGGTCGATCACCGGAGAGGCCGTCGCGATCGACGGGGACGGGCGGCTGGTGCTCGCGACGGAGGACGGCGTGCAGGAGCCCGTAGGGGCGGGCGACATCGTGCACCTGCGCCCTGCGTGACCCCGACCGCCCTTGCGGCCATGATGTCCGTGTGACTCACGGAGTGAGCTGGCCCACACCTGCCGTAGCATTGGGCCCGGTCGATACCTGACCGTGGCAGATCGGAAGGGCAGCAGGCGTGACCGTCGACGACACGGGCTCCGGCGCGGACGCGGACGGCCGGGTGGAACCCGATGCCGCAGATCCAGGCGAAGACCCCCTCGCGCTGCGCCTCGAAGGGCTCATCCTGGGCGCCGAGCGCCGCTACACCCCCTTTCAGGCCGCCCGCACCGCCGGCGTCTCCATGGAGCTGGCCACGCGGTTCTGGCGGGCCATGGGCTTCGCCGACGTGGGCCAGGCCAAGGCGTTCACCGAGGCGGACGTCCTCGCGCTGCGGCGCCTCGCCGGTCTCGTCGAGGCGGGGCTGCTGAGCGAGGCGATGGCCGTGCAGGTGGCCCGCTCCACCGGGCAGACCACCGCCCGGCTGGCCGGCTGGCAGATGGACTCGTTCCTGGAGGGCCTCACCGAGCCGCCGGAGCCGGGCATGTCCCGCACCGAGGTGACGTACCCGATCATCGAGCTGCTGCTGCCCGAGCTGGAGGAGTTCCTCGTCTACGTCTGGCGGCGCCAGCTCGCCGCCTCGGCCGGCCGGGTCGTGCAGGCCGGCGACGACGAGGAGATGGTCGACCGGCGCCTCGCCGTCGGCTTCGCCGACCTCGTCGGCTTCACGCGCCTGACCCGCCGCATGGAGGAGGAGGAACTCGGCGAGCTCGTCGAGGCCTTCGAGACCACCGCCGCCGACCTGGTCGCCGCGCGCGGCGGCCGGCTCATCAAGACCCTGGGCGACGAGGTCCTCTACTCCGCGGACGACGCCGGAGTGGCCGCCGAGATCGCCCTGCTCCTGATCGAGACCATGGCGAACGACGAGACCATGCCCGAACTCCGCGTCGGCATGGCCTTCGGCACGGTGACGACCCGCATGGGCGACGTCTTCGGCACGACGGTCAACCTCGCCTCCCGGCTCACCTCGATAGCTCCTCGCGACGCCGTCCTCGTCGACAGCGCCTTCGCCGAGGAACTCATCCGCAGCGGCGAGGCCCCCGCCTCCGAGGCGGAAGCGGCCGAAGCCGCGGCCACCGCCGAGAAGGAGGGCGAGGAACCGCCCACGTACCGCTTCGCACTCCAGCCGATGTGGCAGCGGCCGGTGCGCGGCCTCGGCGTGGTCGAACCCTGGCTGCTGACCCGCCGGCACTCGACACCGGCGTAGTTCTCGGAGCGTCTTCTACGGGGCGATCCCCAGCTGGCGCAGGATGCCGAGTTCGTCGGGCCGGTTCCACCGCTCGACGATGCGTCCGTCCCGGACCCTGAAGATGTTGGTTCCGTGCAGGGTCAAGGGGCGGCCTTCGGCCGGGGCCGGCACCCCGAGCAGCTCCCCGCGCTGCGTCCCGCCGGCGGTGAAGTGCTCGACGACCAGATCGTCCTCGGCGATCATCAGGTCCGGCTCGCTGTGCCAGTCGGGACATGCCTCCCGGAACAACGCGCCGGCGGAGCGGAAGCCTTCGCGGTCGCCGGGCCCGTTGAACGGAGGGTCGTGGTCGACGAAGTCCTCGGCGAGGTACTCGTCGACCGCGCCGAGGTCGCCCTTGGTGAACAGCGCGTCGATGAACGCGTGCACAAGGTCCTTGTTCTGGGTGAGGGTGGTCTCTGAGGTGTTCATGCTTTCAGTCTCGCGCCGTCCATAAAACGACACAAACCGGGCGCTCTCTGCTCAGTTGTGGTGGGTCAGTGAGTCCACGCAGAGTCCGATGATCGGCACGCACAGACCCGGCCGACTCGGCGCGGGGGCGGGGGAGTTGGCGGTCCGGCTCGGGGTGGGCGTGGGCGTGGCGGTGGGTGTCGGTGCGGACGTGGGCGTCGGAGTCGGCGTCGAGCGTGCGGCCGGTGCCTGGGGCTGTGGTGTGTCCGGCGCCGTCGTCGTCTCGGGGATGGTCGTCGGGGTCGTGGCCCCGGGTGCCTGCGCCGCCGTCGCGTACGGAGTCGGTACGACCCCGGAGGTCGTGGTCGCCGTCGGAGTCGCGCTCGGGCCGCCCATCACCGAGGTCGCGGAGGGGATCGGCATCGCCGTCGGGTCGGCGCTGATCGTGGCGGCCGCGTTGGCCGAACGGTCGGTGCCGTCGCCGGTGCCGGTGCCGGTGCCGGTGTCCGTGTCCTGGCGGGGGTCCGCCTCCGCCGTGCCCACTCCGCCGACTCCCGACTCGGGCGTCAGTCGTACGAGGCTCAGCACACCGGCGGCCACGGCGAGCCCGCCGAACGCGAGCAGGACCTTGCGGGGGCGGGGGCGGCGGTGCCGGCCGCGGGGAGCCTTGGGGCGGAGCGGCGCCATGTCCACGTCCACGTCCACCTTCATGTCCACGTCCGTGGTCTCTTCCGCCCGCTCCATCGTCGTGGTGGTCATGACGATCCCTCCCCGATGCACTGTCGCCCCCTGTGCCGTGGCGGACGCACGTTATGCGCTTCTACGGGCGGTGCGGCGGGAGTTGGGCGGGATGTCACCCGAACGGGGAAGGCCCGTGCGATGATCGGGGCGAGTTCTGTTAACCCACGTTAACCAGGAGGGTGTCATGAGCGAGGAGCTGTCCGAGGCGCGGTTCGGGGAGTTCGTGCTGGTGCGGCGGCACGGGTACGTCGCGGAACTCGTCCTGGACCGGCCCAAGGCCATGAACGCCGTCTCCACCGCTATGGCCGGGTCCATCGCCGCGGCCTGTGCGGCACTGGCGGCGGACCGGGACGTACGCGTGACCGTCGTGACCTCGTCGCACGAGCGGGCGTTCTGTGTCGGGGCGGACCTGAAGGAACGCAACTCGTTGAGTGACGCGGAGCTTGTACGGCAGCGGCCGGTCGCGCGTGGCGCGTACACCGGTGTCCTGGAACTCCCGATGCCGACGATCGCCGCCGTGCACGGGTTCGCGCTCGGCGGCGGCTTCGAACTTGCCCTGTCCTGCGACCTGATCGTGGCGGACGGTACGGCCGTGGTGGGGTTGCCCGAGGTGTCGGTGGGCGTGATCCCGGGAGGCGGCGGTACGCAGTTGCTGCCCCGCCGGGTGGGCGCCGCCCGCGCGGCCGAACTGATCTTCACCGCGCGGCGGTTGGAGGCGGCCGAGGCGGCGGGGCTCGGTCTGGTGGACGTCCTGGTGGAGGCCGGCCAGGACCGTGAGGAGGCGCTGGCGTTGGGCGCGCGCATCGCCGCGAACTCGCCCGTCGGGCTGCGCGCGGCCAAGCGGGCGCTGCGGCTGGGGCACGGGCTGGATCTGCGCGCGGGCCTCGAGGTCGAGGACGCGGCGTGGCGGTCGGTGGCGTTCTCGGGGGACCGGGCGGAGGGCGTCGCGGCGTTCAACGAGAAGCGGACACCGGAGTGGCCGGGGGAGTAGGGGGCCCACCTGCCAACACGCCCAGCACCAACCCCCTGGGGGCGCGGGGCTGTGACATGTGCGGCTCCGCCGCGTGGGCGCGACCAGCCCCCACCGGACCCGCACCCGACAGACAACCCAAGGTTCATGACACCTGTTCGCCGCATCAATGTCCCGGTATGCACCAAACCTCCCTAGCCTGGAGTGATGGGTGAGGACAGGCGGCTGGCGGCCGTGGTGGAGCTGGCGCAGGGGATGGCGGCGGCACACACCCCGCGTGAGTCCTGGCGGGCCGCGGCGTCCGGCGCGTGCCGGGCGCTGGACGGGAGTTTCGCCGCGCTGTCGGTGTGGGAGCGGGAGCTGGGGCGGCTGCGGGTCCTGGTGAACGTGGGGGAGCGGGCCGAGGGCGAGGAGGAGTTCCCGGACGGCGAGACCTATCCCGTGCACCAGTTCCCCGAGATCACCGAGTTCCTGCACGAGCGGTGGGCCGGCGGCGGCGAGCCCAACGCCTGGGTCGAGACCGCCGAGGGCCCGGCCGCGGGCAGCCCCGGCTACTGCCACCAGCGCGTGGCCGCTCTACGGCGTCGTAGGCGCGGATGTTGTGTGGTCGCCCCGATCGTGCTGCATGGGCGGGCGTGGGGGGAGCTGTATGTGGCGCGGCCGGTCGGTGCGGCCGTGTTCGACCGGGGGGACGCCGATTTCGCGACCGTGCTGGCCTCCGTCGTCGCGGCCGGGATCGCCCAGACCGAGCGGCTGGAGGAGGCGCGGCGGTTGGCCTTCACGGACGCGCTCACCGGGCTCGCCAATCGGCGGGCCGTGGATGTACGGCTCGACGAGGCGGTCGAACGGCATCGGCGTGACGGGGTCGTCGTCAGTCTTGTCGTCTGCGATCTGAATGGGCTCAAGCGCGTCAATGACACCCGGGGGCATGCCGTGGGGGATCGGCTTCTTGAGCGGTTCGGTTCGGTGTTGTCGTTGTGCGGGGCGATGCTGCCGGGGGCGCTTGCTGCCCGGCTGGGTGGGGACGAGTTCTGTCTGCTTGCGGTCGGGCCGCCTGCCGATGAGGTGGTCGACGCGGCGGGTGAACTGTGCCGCCGTGCCGCCGAGTTGGAACTGGGGGAGGGGGTCGCCTGCGGTGTCGCTTCGACCGAGGATCCGATCGGGGTGGTTCGGTCCGGCCGTCGGTTGTTCCGGCTTGCGGACGCTGCTCAGTATCGGGCGAAGGCGCTGCGTGCGGACCGGCCGGTGGTCGCCGGGCGCGATGGACCGGATGATCCTGTGGTGCGGCTTGCCGACTCGCCTACGCCGGAGATGCCTGCCGAGCGGCGGCGGTTCCGGGGGCGGCGGGCGTGAGGGGTGCGGGTGCGTGGTGGGTCGCCTGCGGATTCGTTGTGGGTCGGGGCCGCGTCGGGGGGTATCCGTCCTCGGAACGGCGCGGAATCGGTCTCTCAAGAATGTGGCGGTGTTGACGCGCCAACCGCTGCGGGCGGACACCCCCCGACACGGCCCCTTGCCGCCGTACGCGGCTGACGGGCCGCTCGGGCCAGTGACCTATCTGTAAGGGTCTAACCCGCTCCCCGATAGTGACACCGTCGCATTCAATGCGTACGCTCCTGAATATGGATATGCACACTGTGGTGGTGGGGACGTCGGGGGTCACCGCGTCCGACGTCCTCGCCGTGGCGCGTGGGGGCGCCCGGATCGAGCTTTCGGGCGAGGCCGTCGCGGCGCTCGCGGCGGCGCGGGAGATCGTGGACGCGCTGGCGGCCAAGCCGGAGCCCGTGTACGGCGTGAGTACCGGCTTCGGGGCGTTGGCGTCCCGGCACATCAGTCCGGAACTGCGGGCACAGCTTCAGCGCAACATCGTTCGTTCGCATGCCGCCGGGATGGGGCCGCGGGTGGAGCGGGAGGTTGTGCGCGCGCTCATGTTCCTGCGACTCAAGACCGTCTGCTCGGGGCACACCGGTGTGCGGCCCGAGGTCGCGCAGACCATGGCCGATGTGCTGAACGCCGGGATCACTCCCGTCGTCCACGAGTACGGCTCCCTGGGCTGCTCCGGCGACCTCGCGCCGCTCTCGCACTGCGCGTTGACGCTCATGGGCGAGGGGGACGCCGAGGGGCCGGACGGGGTCGTGAAGCCTGCCGGTGAGTTGCTCGCCGACGCCGGCATCGCGCCCGTCGAGCTGCGTGAGAAGGAGGGGCTCGCCCTCCTCAACGGCACCGACGGCATGCTCGGCATGCTGGTCATGGCACTCGCCGATCTCGACATGCTCTACAAGTCCGCCGACGTTACGGCGGCGCTGAGTCTGGAGGCGCTGCTCGGTACCGACAAGGTGCTCGCGCCTGAGCTGCATGCCATCCGCCCGCACCCCGGGCAGGGTGCCAGTGCCGCCAACATGCTTGCCGTGCTTGCCGGTTCGGAGCTCACCGGGCATCACCAGGACGGTGCGCCCCGTGTCCAGGACGCGTATTCGGTGCGGTGTGCTCCGCAGGTAGCCGGTGCCGGGCGGGACACGATCGCGCACGCCCGGCTGGTTGCGGAAAGGGAGTTGGCGTCGGCCGTCGACAACCCCGTTGTGCTGCCCGACGGTCGGGTCGAGTCCAACGGCAACTTCCATGGCGCGCCGGTGGCTTACGTCCTCGACTTCCTCGCGATCGCGATTGCCGACCTGGGTTCGATCGCCGAGCGGCGTACCGACCGGCTGCTCGACAAGAACCGTTCGCACGGGCTGCCGCCGTTCCTCGCGGACGACGCCGGTGTCGACTCCGGGCTGATGATCGCCCAGTACACGCAGGCCGCGCTGGTGAGTGAGATGAAGCGGCTGGCCGTACCGGCTTCCGCCGACTCGATCCCGTCCTCCGCCATGCAGGAGGACCATGTTTCGATGGGGTGGTCGGCCGCGCGCAAGCTGCGCACCGCCGTCGACAACCTCACCCGGATCATCGCCGTCGAGCTCTACGCCGCGACGCGCGCCGTCGAGCTGCGCGAGGGCCTGGCCCCGGCGCCGGCCTCGCAGGCGGTCATCGATGCCGTACGGGCGGCGGGAGTTGAGGGTCCCGGTCCGGACCGGTTCCTGTCGCCGGACCTCGCCGCGGCCGACGCGTTCGTGCGCGGCGGGCATGTGGTCGAGGCCGTGGAGAAGGTCACCGGGCCGTTGCGGTAAGGCAGTTGGGGCCCTGTCGCGTCTGCGGCAGGGCCCCGTGGGTCACTTCAGCTTCGCGGACTGTGCGGTGATCACCGCGGCCGGGACCGTGTAGGTCTTGTCGGCGACGATCGCGCCGAGGTTCAACGTGTAGTACGTCGCGACGACGTTCCCGTGGCGGACGACCTCGGCGTGCGTGGCGGAGATCTTGCCGTCCGTTTCGTCCGGCGCGCCGTACGCGGCGTACGCCACCGACTCGTCGCCTGCCCCCGAGCCCTTCTCGGCGGTGACCTTGGTGAACTTCTGCTCTTCGCCGCCGGCCTTCCCCGTGAAGCCGCCGGCGCAGCCCGCGACCGCGTCGGACACGGCCTTGAGGGCCTTCTCGGCGCCGTCACCGTCGTACGTCGAGAGCGCGACCATCGTCATGTCGACGCTCATGGAGTCGGTGAGGGCCTTTTCGATGTCGGCGTCGCTCATGTCCTCCAGGTCGGTGGAGGCGGTGGCCGACGGCTTCTTGTCCGCGGTGACCCTGCGATTGATCTCCGCGGGCGCGTCGGTGGGGGCGAGGCCGCTCATGACGTAGAGAAGGGGCTTGCACTTCTCGTCGGCCGTGATGCCGCTCCTGCCACCGGGGACCGCGGCCTCGACCGCGACCTTGTAGCCGGCGGCATCGCCCTGGGCGATGATCAGCTTCTTCAACTCGGCGGCGGTGAGCGCCTTGGCGGAGCTTGTGGCGGAGCTCTTCGCGGAGTCCTTCGCGTCGTCCGAACCGCTGTCGGAGCACGCGGTGATGAGGGCCAGCGACAGTGCGCTCACCGCGACGGTGACGCACAGCCGTATGCCCGATGATCTCTTCATGAGCGGACTATGAAGCTTAAGTCAAGGAAACGTCAAGCAAGTTAAAAGCCGAGCCGTTCCCGTCGCACCGAATACGCCACGAAACCGGCGCCGATACCGAGGAACACCGTGCCTCCGAAGATGTACGGAGTGGTGTTCGGGCTGCCGGTGTCGGCGAGTTGGACGTCGTCCGAGGACGCGGTGACACTCGTGGCCCCGTCGGTCGACAGGACCCGCGCCTGCTCGGTGACCTGGGAGGTTGGCGTCGCCGAAGTCTCCACTCTGGGCTGGTCGGTCACCGTCGCGTTCGCGGAGGGGACGAACCACAGGGCGCCCAGCAGGGTGCCCGCGGCGGTGGCGGTCAGCATCGTTCGGCGAGCGGTTGACACGGAATATCGATCCCCTTGTGGCGCTGGCGAATTGGCCGTGTGGAGCGATGCTAATGAACAGTGCGGGTCGCGGGAAAGTCGCGGTGGCTGTGGGTCGTACGCTCCCGTCATGAGCACCCCAGAGACATCACGTTTTGTACGCCTTCGTGTCGAACTCGTTCTTGAAGTCGAGAACGAGGACGCCGTGACCAAGGCCGCGTTGGCCAAGATCGCCGAGGATCCGGAGCTGCCCGGCGACGAACGGGCGCACGCCGAGAGCGCTGTGACGGAAGACACCGCCGAGGCGCTCGCCTATCTCGTGGACCCGTTCGACCTGGTCAGTGAGATGCCCGGGGTCGAACTGGCCCAGGCCTCGTGGAGCAGTGAGGAGATCGACTACGACCCGGATTCGCCGGATTGGGACCTCGACGAGGATGATGTCGACGGCGACGAGGAAGCAGACGGGGCGGCAGTGGTCGGCTGAGCCGTGCGGGGAAGAGCGTGACCCCGGGCGGCAGCCGCTGTCCGGGGTTTCCTCGTGGACGTGGTGTGCCCCACACATGGGCGACAAGCGGAACGGGACGCACCAGTCGTAGCGTTTGCTTATTAAGGATTGTTTAACGTGGTGCCCGGGGGTTGGACGGGGTGCTCGGGGTTTTCGGGGATTCGGCAACGATGGAGAAGCGTGTGATGACGGACAGTAAGCGGCGCAAGAGCCTCATGGCTGCGTCCGCACTGCTCGGCGGTGTGCTCGTGCTCACGGCGTGTTCCGGCAGCGACGACAAGTCGTCCGGCAGTGACGCGAGCCAGAGTTCACAGTCCAAGGCCGACGAGGCGGCGGCGAAGAAGTCCTCCGAGGCGCTGATCAAGATCACGCCGGCCGACGGTTCGGACAACGCCTCCATCAACAACTCGGCTGCCGTCACCGTCAGCAAGGGCACGCTCACGGCCGTGACGATGACGACCGCGGACGGCAAGGCCGTCGCGGGCACCATCTCCGCCGACAAGCTCAGCTGGAAGCCGAGCGCCCAGCTGGAGCGCTCGACCACCTACAAGGTCGCGGCCACCGCCAAGGACTCCGCCGGCCTCGCCGCCCACGAGAACGCCTCCTTCACCACGGTCTCCCCGGCCAACAGCTTCATAGGGAACTTCACGCCCGAGGATGGCTCGACGGTCGGCGTCGGCATGCCGGTGTCGATCAACTTCAACAAGGCGATCACGAACAAGGCCGCCGTCCAGAAGGGCATCACCGTCACGTCCACCAGCGGTCAGGAAGTCGTCTGCCACTGGTTCAACACCCAGCGCATGGACTGCCGCCCCGAGGACTACTGGAAGGAGAACTCCACCGTCACGCTGAAGCTCGCGCTCGACGGCGTCGAGGGAGCCTCCGGTGTCTACGGCGTGCAGCAGAAGACGGTCACCTTCCACATCGGCCGCAACCAGGTCTCGTACGTCGACGCGAAGTCGAAGCAGATGAAGGTGGAGCAGGACGGCAAGGTCGTCAAGACCATCCCGATCTCCGCCGGTTCCCCCGAACACACCACGTACAACGGCCAGATGGTCATGTCCGAGAAGTTCACGCAGACCCGTATGAACGGTGCGACGGTCGGTTTCACGGATGACGACGGCAAGGGCGAGTACGACATCAAGGACGTCCCCCACGCCATCCGCCTCACCAGCTCCGGCACGTTCATCCACGGCAACTACTGGGGTTCGCCTTCGGTGTTCGGCAGCGTCAACACCAGCCACGGCTGCGTGGGCCTGCAGGACGTGAAGGGCGCGGGCGACAAGAACATGCCGGCGGCCTGGTTCTACAACAACTCGATCGTGGGTGACGTCGTCGTCATCTCCAACACGGGCGACAAGACGGTGGCGCCGGACAACGGCCTCAACGGCTGGAACATGGACTGGGCGCAGTGGAAGGCGGGGTCGGCGGTCTGATCTGACCCGACCGGCCAACTCCGG
This sequence comes from Streptomyces xylophagus, assembly GCF_000716435.1. Lineage (GTDB taxonomy): Bacteria > Actinomycetota > Actinomycetes > Streptomycetales > Streptomycetaceae > Streptomyces > Streptomyces xylophagus. The sequence goes on along the minus strand of NZ_JNWO01000018.1, from coordinate 107,856 downwards.
TTCGCTTGAAGGCGGTTGCCCTGAGGGGCGGCCGCCTTTCGCATTGCGGAACTGAAGTGGCGTATGGGGGCGGAGAGTTGGCGGTAGCATACGGAACGTGACGTACCTCGGGTGCGCCTCCCTTGTTCCGGGCCCCTCTCCTCGGGGCCCGGCCCGAAGCGGGGCGGTTCCGGGTAAAGAAAAAAGGCCGCCTCCCTATGGAAAGGGAGGCGCACCCTGTGGGACGTCATGCCAAGCCGAAACCGACTCTCGTGTGTCGGCTCACCCGGTTGCTGCCGGAGAAGTGGGCCAAGCATGTGAGGCGGTGGTGGCTCTGGTGGCTTAGCAGGTAGCGGGAGACCCCTCTCAGTACTAGGGGCCTCCCATCAAGCTCCTGGGTGAGCTGGAGCCCCTGTCACGGAAATTCACCGGAACCGTGGCGGGGGCTCGTTTTCTTCTACGACGACGATACCGGCTACGGCGCCCGTAGCAACCCCGACTCGTCAACAGGGGTCCTGAGCGCGGTGATGAACGGGGTCCAGGCGGGGGCGGTGAGGATGAGGGCGGGGCGGTGCGGGGCCTTTGAGTCGCGTACGGGGACGAGGCCGGGGAGGTTCTGGGCGACCTCTACACAGTTGCCGCCATCTCCGTTGCTGTAACTGCTCTTGATCCAGAGCGCGTCACTCAAGTCGGTCCCGTTGCTTGCCATTTCGGTATTCCTCTGCCGCTGCCTTGATCATGGCCAGGGACGTCTCCGGTGACTGCGCGACGGCCCTGAGCCGATCGTATGCCTTGCGGTACTGCTTCACGAGGGCCGGATCGTCGATGGTGTCACCGCTGTACGACGCCTCGGTGTAGATCAACGGCGGGGCGTCCGGGAAGGCCATGACCATGATGGAGGCGGCCATCAGAGGATGCGCACCGCACGTCCGCAGAACGATCTGCGGAGTGATCCTGCGCTGCTCCGCCAACTCCGCGATCCGGTCCAGTTGTTCGGACATCTCCCGCGGCGGGAGGACCGGGTCGGCGAGCAGCGACTCGTGCAGGATCACCCAGTACTCAGGGGTGGCGTGATCGTCGTCGAAAAGGCGGGCGCGGGCGAGGCGGCCCGTTACCTTCTCCTCGACCCACTCGTCGGAGGCCGCCGAGTGAGCCGACCGGACCATCGTCCGCGCGTACGCGGCGGTTTGCAGCAGCCCCGGAATGTTGATGGGACACCACTCTTCGATGGACTCCGCGTGCTTCTCCGCCTCCAGAACCTTCTCGAAGTACGCGGCATGCGGCCCCCTCCGCGCCTTCCGCACATCCTCACAGTGCCGCTCGAAGAACCCGTCAGTTCCCAGCTTCCGGTCTGCATGCCTAGCCAGATCGAGCGGCATCCTCCGCTCCCCGCGCTCGATGTCGCTGAGGAACGTCTTGCCGTAGAAGCTGCCCTCCAGGAAGGACTCCAACGACAGCCCCGCCTCCTCCCGCTTCCACCTCAACTCCTTGCCGTAGAAGGTCGGAACGCTCATCGAGCCGTCGATGTCCTTGCCCCGTGCCACCACTCGCTCTCCTCCGCTGACCCGGTCGCGAACGCGAAACCTCTTTTACGGTAGCCAGCGGAACGTCAGCCTGTGAGGGAATCGTCACAGAGCGCACAGGAGGCACCCGTTCATGTCCGACCCCTACGACACGACCCTCTGCTGCGAGGAACTCCGTGAGGCCCTCGACCTGCACGGCATCACGCTCCCCTCCCTCGGCGTGGACATCCTGTACGCCGGCCTCGTCGCGCTCGGGAACTGCAACACCGCCACGGCCCGTGAACTCGCCGCCGTGCTGCGGAAGGCGGCGGAACGGTGACCTTCGAACTCCGTCTGCTGGCCACGCCCAAAGCCGTACCGGAACTCCGCCATCACCTCCGCCACCACGACTACGACGTCCGCCTCTGCGTAACGGAGTTGGTGACGAACGTGATTGACCATGTTGGGGAGGGGACACCGGTGATTGTCAGAGTCCTGGACACGGATGACGGCCACACGCGCATCGAGGTCACCGACCCGGACCCGCGCGCGTTGCCTCTGCTGCTCCGGGCGACCGCGACGGACGAACACGGACGGGGGATGGCGCTTCTCGACGGGCTGGCGCAGCGGTGGGGCGTGGAGCAGGGGGCGGATCACAAGACGGTGTGGTGCGAGCTACCGGAGTCAGGGATTGATCGTGGAAGCCCACTCGGTGGTTCTCGCCAAGATCGGCCCGCTGATTTCGTCGGAGCCCGAAGTGAATGCGAGCCATCGAAGTTCGTTGCAGGCGAAAAATGACTCACCCCAAGTGTCGACCCAGATGCGAGCCCGTCCGTCGCCGAGTGACGAAAAATCCCACCAGGCCCACCCGCGGAATTCTGAATCAGGGTCAAATTGGTAGAGCCATTCCTGGAGATTCCAGGTCCCTCCGCCGATCGCCGCGTCGTACCGTTGTGCGCCGCTCCGAGCGTAATCCGGAACCGTTAGTGAGTTGGCGCCACTCACTGCGGAAAACCATTCCGGAACCCTGGATGTGGGGAGATCGTCTCCGTCGAACGACTCGGAAAGTGCCAATTCCAGCGCGGCGCGTAGTACGGATCTGATCCTTGCCTCGTACTCCTCGATGCTGCCTTTTATCGTCACGTCGAAAGCGCACAACACCGGTGGCGCCTCCGCGCGTGATGGCCTCTCGGAGAGTCGATGCAACTCCTGCTCGATGTCGTCGATCTCGTGAATCATGTCAACGCGCCCCTCGTCAGCCTTCCTGCACTATTCGTCCAGGGTACTTTGACACTTCTTCCCTGAACTCGTCCAGCATGCTGGACGGGATGCCGTACAGATCGTCCCCCATGGTCGGATCGGATATCTCCGGAGATATCTTCTTCATTTGCTTCCATTCATCCTTGGAGAATCCGAGGCCATCGGGCTGCTTCTGAGGTACGGCGGTTCGCCTTATTTTCTCCCGGAAGTCGTCGGAGACTTGGAACTCCACAATCTGTCCGCTCTCGCCGCGGAAGCGGAGTGTATGGCCTACGTCTCCGCTCAGATTCACATACAATGCCCCCTTGCCTGTTATGGTTACTTTCCCGTCTTCCCCAATGTGGATGCGTTTGCTCATCGGGTGATCCGTCTGTTTCCGGTACCCGGTGACGGTATTTTTGCATTCTTCAGGTGCAAGGCCGGTTGGATCGCTCCACGTATGAGGGTTGTCAACGTAAAGTGACGGGTTGGGGGCAGGCGTCAAACCCAAAGGGTCCGGAGTCACATAGCGAGCGGTTTCCGGGTCGTAATAGCGGAAGTAGTTGTAGTGGAGGCCGGTTTCGGGGTCGAAGTACTGCCCCGGGAAGCGGAGCGGCGTGTAGGCGGTGCTGTTGGCCGCCCAGGCTGTCGTGCCCCACAAGGTGCTGCGGGTGTGCCAGGCGATGTCGCCCTGTTCGTCGATGAGTTCGGTGGGGGTGCCTACCAGGTCGGTGACTATCGCGAAGAAGCGGGAGTCGATCTCCTGTTGGGGGGCGTCCGCGGCCGTGATGCGTTCTGTTTGGGCGATGGGGCGCAGGTCCTGGTGGTCCCACGTGAGGGTGACCGGGTTGGGGAGGGCCGGGGACGTGGTGGTCTGTTCGCAGAGGGTCGTGCCGTCCCAGGCGAACGTCACCCTCTCCTCGACCGCTTCGCCGTCGTCGGACAGTCGGAACTTCGCCGTACGGCGGCCGAGCGGGTCGTACCTGTAGCGCCAGCGCGTGCCGTCCGGGGTGGTCACCTGGGTGAGGCGGTCTTCCGCGTCCCACTCGTAGCGCCACGTGTCCGGCTTGCGGGACAGGCGGGGTTTCTGGCGGAGAGTGGTCCGGCCCAGCGCGTCGTGTTCGTAGCGGACGTTGCCGGCGCGAGTGATGCGGGTGCCCGTGTAGGAGCGGTCGCCTGTCGCCTCCTGGCCCGGGTGTCCCGTCGGCCATTGTGCTTGCGTCTGGTTGCCCGCCTCGTCGTACGCGTATGTCTCGGTCCAGTTCGCCGCGTGGACCGCTGTTACGCGGCCCGCCGCGTCCAGGTCGAAGCGGCGGGTGCCGGAGAGCTGGTCGTCGATCGCGGTGAGGTTGCCGTCGGCTCGGTAGGTGTAGGCGCGGTGCTGGAGGGAGCGGCCGGCTGAGCCCGTGACCGACTGAGTTGTCAGGCGGCCGACCGCGTCGAAGGTGTGCTCCAGCGTGAGCATCTGGCCCACCTGGCGGGCCAGTTCACGGCCCACCCCGTCGTACGTGAAGTCGATCGAGCGGCCCGAGGCCGTCATGCCGGTGCGGCGGCCGGAGTCGTCGTACGTCCACGTCGTGGTCGCGCCGGACGGGGTTGTACGGGCCGTGCGGCGGCCGAACTCGTCGTACGTGTACGTCAGTTCGCGGCCGTCGACCGTCTCCGAGCGGACTCGGCCGTGGCGGTCGCGGAGCACGGTCAGTGTGGTGTCCTGGCCGGTTGCCTGGGCCAGCCCGTCCGTCATGTCGTAGGCGTACGTGGTGACTTGGCCGGCCGCGTTCTTGCGGATCACCTGGCCCAGTGCGTTGCGCTCGAACTCGATCGTCTGGCCGAGGGTGTTCGTGCGGGTGGTCAGGCGGCCCGCCGTGTCGTGGGTGTAGGTGAGGGTGCGGTCGTCGAAGTCCGTCTCCGCGACCAGGCGGCCTGCCGGGTCGTAGTCGTAACTCCAGCTCAGGCCTTGCGGGTTGGTGACCCGGGTGAGGTTGAGTTCCTTGTCGTGGGTGAACTCGTGGCGCACTCCGTCCGGGCCCGTGCGCGACGTCAACAGGTCGAAGTGCGTGTACTCGAAGCGGGAGGTCCCGCCCAACGGGTCCGTGTGGCTTGTGCAGTTGCCCTCGCCGTCGTAGGTCCAGGACTCCGCGGTGCCGTCCGGTGCCGTGCGGCGGGACAGGTGGCCCTCGGGCGTCCACTCCAGGCGGGTCGTCGCTCCCAGTGCGTCGGTGAGTGTGACAGTTCTGCCGAAACCGTCACGTTCGTAGCGGGTGACCCCGCCGAGCGGGTCCGTGATCTCCAGCGGGAGGCCGGTGCGGTCGCAGAGGACGGTCGAGGTCCGGCCGAAGGGGTCGGTCACCGTCGTGAGGTGGCCGGCATCGTCGTAGGCGAAGTGGGTGGTGTGGCCGGTCGCGTCGGTCACCGACGTGCGGTTGCCCCGTTCGTCGTACGTCTGGCGGACCACCGTGCCGTCCGGGTTCACCACTCTTACCGGCAGGCCGAGTTCGTTGTACTCGGCTCGTGTCTCGCGCCCGTCGGGGCGGGTGACCGTGAGCAGGTTGCCGGTCTCGTCGTAGTGGAGGGCGGTGGTGTGGCCGAGGGGGTCCGTCAGGGAGAGGAGGCGGTTGTGGCGGTCGCGTTGGTAGCGGGTGACCGATCCGGTCTCGTCGATCTCGGCGGTCACCTGTGCGCGGTCGTTGATCACATACCGGGCCGTGTGGCCGAACGAGTCGGTGATGGTGGTGACTTGATGTCCCGTGTCCGGGTCGGTCGTGTCGTAGGTGAAGGTGGAGCGCAGGTGGCCTGCGACGCCCGACTGGGAGGTGCAGCGGTCCCGGTCGTCGTAGACGTAGTCGAAGCGGCTGCTGTTGGTGTCCGTCCAGGACGTGATGCGGCCGTGTTCGTCGCAGCCGAAGCGGAGTGGACGCCCTGATGAGTTGGTCACCTCGGTGAGATGGCCGTCGGTGTAGCCGTAGCGGAGGATCTCCTGGTCCGAGCCGTCGCTTGCCGCATCTGCCAGATGCAGGGCGGTTATTCGGCCCTGATCGGTGGTGAGCTTCAGCTCGTAGCCGCCACTGTGGGCGATTCCGAGCGGGGTGCCGTCGGTGTCGTACGCGAAGGTGATCCAGTTGCCGTTGCGGTCGTCTATCTGTTCCAGGACCGCCAAGTCGTCGGTGCGGTCGGTGAAATGCCAGACCCTGCGGGTTTCCGGGTCCGTGACCGTGTAGCCGCCGTCCTCGCGGCTCAGCGGCCAACGCGGGCCGTGGCCGGGGAGGGTGGGCAGACCCGGTGCCGGGTGCGGGTAGGCCAGCAGCAGGCCGTCCTCGGCGATGAGGACGATGCCCTCGGAGTCGATCTCCAGACGTTGGTCGAGCGTGGACGACCACGTGGGACCGAACCAACGGCCGGAACGATAGGCCGAGTTGAACGAGCGCTTGAGGACCAGCGGCAGCGAACCCGGCAGGGAGAGGTCGGTCTGGGGCAGCACCATGTGGCCCGTGGCGACGTCGACGGGGTCCTTTTCGCAGACCGTCTCGTCCGGTCGCCGACTGGTGGCCTCGGGGTTCTCCGTCGCGCCCTTGCGTCCGGCGCCCGCCGACTCCCCGGCCGCGTCCTTCGCGGTCCGCTGGATCCCCGTCTCGACCGCGCTTTCCATGCCCTCCTTGAGCGCGGCCCGTCCGAACGCCGCCTCCAGCCCCGCCCCGTCCCCGAACAGGTTCGGCAGCAGTCGCCCCGTCCCCTCCGACGGGTCCCTCATGAAGTCGTCCAGCATTGTCTTCGCGGCCCGCTCGGGATGCGCGCCCGTGGAGACGAGGCCCGCCAGGGTCATGTTGACGTTCTGGAAGTACGCGGCGGGGTGGGTCAGGTTGTACGGGTCCGTGGGGTTGAGGCCGCGGGCGAAGTTCAGGATGCCTGCCGTGCCCTTCACCACCCCGGCGTCGAAGTGCAGGATCTCCGTGTTGACGGCCTGGTAGCCGTCGAGCGCGTCCACCTTCAGCTGGGTGAGCGGGGGTGGCTCGGCGGGGGCGTGGGCCAGGGCCTTGCGGACCGCGCTCGCCGCCGTACGGCCCGCCTCGTCGCGTTGGCGGCGGGCCTCGTTCAGGATCTCGTGGGCGCGTTGCACGGCGGCCGCGCCCGGGTCCGTCGACGGCTTCTTGCCCCCGTCGTCCTTCTTCAGGTCCGCCTTGTACGCGTCCGACGCCCGCTTCCCCGGCCCGTACAGGTCGATCGCGTCCCGCGCCTGCCCCTGCGCCCACTCCACCGTGTCCGCGTACGACGACAGCGCCCTGCCCGCCGCGTCGCAGGCGTCCGCCGCCTGGAGCCACCTCGTGGGGTGCATCGCGAACTTCTCGCGGAAGGCGTTCGCCGCCTCGCCCTGCCAGGAGGACGAGTCCAGCCTCCGCATGCCGTCGCCGACCTTGTCGAACGCCGTGTAGAAGTCCGTGAGGTGCTTGGCCGCCGCCCTGATCGCCTTCGGGTCGCCGTGGACCAGGTCGGACGGCAGGTCGGTGTCGCCGAGTTGTTTCTCGTCCGGTGTGGCGCCGAGCTGCGAGGCGATCCTGTCGCCGGCGTTCTCCACCGCGTCGGCGTAGCGGTGGGCGCCGACCTGGTCCAGGCCCTTCCCGAGGAGATCGGTGCCCTTGTCGACGCCCTCGCCGACCAGTTTCTTGCCCGCGTCGACCACGTCGCCGACCTTGCCCAGACCGGAGTTGACCAGATCGTCGAACCCCATCAGCCCGCGTCCCCGCCCTGCCGGGACTGTTGCTGTGCCGCCTCCGCCGCCTTCGCTCGCTCCTCCGGTGACGGGCCCAACGGGCCGTCGAGGGCGTCGTTGTACTGGTCTTCGCTCAGCCCGGCCGCCATCGCCACGTTCGCCGGGTTCAACCCCAACGGGCCGATCGTGTGCGAGGTCAGCACATCCCTCGCCGCGTCCTTGTAGGCCTGATCGCTGTTGGCCAGCGCCTCCGCCATCGACGCGGTGCTGTAGTCCACGCCGCCCGTGTACTCGTTGTTGCGCACCAGGTCGCCCCAACTCTGCCGGGTGACCTCGTCCTCCGTCGCGTACGGGTTGCCGATCCCCGCGTTCACGACGATCTTCATCGTGCCCTCGACGTACTGGTCCGTCTCGTACAGCGTGCCCGCCGAAAGTCCCACGCCCGCCGCGAAGTTGTTGCCCTCGTTCACCAGCGACCGCACACCCCACTCCCAGCGTTCGCAGAACGACGTGAATTGCGAGAGCAGTTCGTCGTGGCCCAACTCCATGCCGGACAGGCCGAGTTCGGCGAAGCCCCGGCCCGCCCCCGCCAGGCTGTCGACGCCCAGCTCCTTCAACTCGCCCAGCGCCAGCGTGATCCCCTGCGCGATCTCGTCGAGCCCGGCCGCCTCGATGTTCTCGCCGGTGTCCCCGCTCGTCCCCGTACCGCTCATCCCCGTACCTCCGCGTCCACCGCCGCCGCCTCCGGCACGATCCCCGTCACCGGCGGAAACAGCACTCCCTCGCCCTCGGTGCCCACATCCAGTGCCACTCCGCACGGCACACTCACAGCGGGCACCGCCGCGTCCAACAACCTGGCTCCCAGCAGCCGTTGATACGGCCACTCCCGCCCGCCTTCACCCCTCGCGATCGCGAACCGGGCCAGCGCCGACTCGTTCGAAAACGCGTAGATCCATCGGATTCCGCCGAAATCGGCGACGAGCGGTGCGTCGTCCGGGCCGAGGGGGACCAGCACGGCCGTACGGCGGAACTCGCCCAGCAGTACGGCGAATTCGTGTCGGCCGCGCGCGGCAACATCGCTGCTCAGAGGCTCGGGGTCAGGGGTGGGGATGGGGGCAGGAGGCGCCTCCGCCTCGCCCGTCTCCGCCCCGCTCATCTCCGCGTAGTCCGACAGCCGGGACCGTCGTATGTCCCCGGCCTCCCCGCCGTCTCCCTTGCCGCTTCCCCCGCGATCAGACATGGGGGAAATCATCACACCAGCACATCGGGCACCGCAACGCGCACACGCCGACACCTTCCGGACGACTGCGCAAACACCGCAGAAGCCGCCATTTCTCACCCCCGTTGACAGCCCCGCGCCTGCTCACTCCTTGCCCACGGACAGCCTTCTCATCGTTCTCTTATGTCGGCCTTATGGCATCATCACGCGCTGTACCTAGCTTGCGGGCCATGTTCTTCACCTACCTGAGGCGCGAGTTGCGCCGCCGCAGAAAAGCGGCCCTCGTCGTCGCCTCCGGCCTCGCTCTGGGCATCGCGCTGGTCATCGTGGTCAACTCCGTGTCCTCCGGCATGGGGAAGGCGCAGGACAAGGTCCTCCAGTCGCTGTACGGACTCGGTACGGACATGACCGTCACCAAGGCGGCCACGCCCACCACCAGCAGCTCGCAGCAGCCGCGGTTCCAGTTCGACGCCAACAACAACGACGACAGCAAGACGCAGAGCAGTGACCGCGTCATGGTCCAGGGCTTCACCACCCTGGCCTCCACCACCGTCAGCAAGGTGGCGGGGCAGAAGGGCGTCTCCGACGCCGTTGGCGGGCTCAGCCTCAACGTCGTCAAGGTCGACGGGCAGTTCACCCGCGGCCAGTTCCAGCAGAACCAGGGGAGCGGCACCGGAAGCGGCGGCAACCGCGGCGGTGGCACCGGCGCGCCGCAGGGCGAAGTCACCGGTGGCGGCGCCAACTTCAACATCAACTCGTACTCGGTCTACGGCACCGACGTCACCAAGCCCGCGCTCGGCCCGCTGACCTCCTCGAAGATCACCAGCGGCCGTACCTTCACCACCGCCGAGACCAACGCCAAGGTCGTCGTCGCCGACTCGGCGTACGCCAAGGAGAAGAAGCTCAAGGTCGGCTCCACCGTCACCATCAAGAGCGTCAAGTACAAGCTCATCGGCATCGCCACCGCGACCAGCGGTGACGCGGCGGCCAACCTGTACATCCCGCTGACGCAGGCGCAGACCCTGAGCGGTGACAAGAACAAGGTCACCACGATCTACGTCAAGGCGACCGACTCCAAGCAGATCTCGGCGGTCAAGAAGACCATCACGAGCAATGTCTCCGGTACGACGGTCACCACGTCCGCCGACCTGGCCGACACCGTCTCCGGGTCCCTGTCCACCGCCTCCTCCCTCGCCACCAGCGTCGGCAAGTGGCTGTCGATCGCGGTCCTGATCGCCGCGTTCCTGGTCGCCGGTCTGCTCACCTCCTCGGCGGTCTCGCGCCGGGTGCGTGAGTTCGGCACGCTGAAGGCGCTCGGCTGGAAGTCGGGCCGGGTGACCCGGCAGGTGGTCGGCGAGGCCGTCGTCAACGGTCTGGTCGGCGGCGTCCTCGGCATCGCGCTCGGCCTGGCGGGCGCGTACGTCGTGACCGCGATCAGCCCGACCCTGTCGGCCTCCCTCGGGAGCACGGGCGGCGGCGGCAACGGGGGCGGTCCCGGCGGCGGTGGCGGTGGAGGCGGCTTCGGCGGTCCCGGCCGGCAGGCCGCGGCCAAGACGCTCGACGTCGCCCTCACCGCACCCGTCAACGCCACCACCATCGCCCTCGCGGTGGGCCTCGCCGTGGCCGGCGGCCTGATCGCCGGAGCCTTCGGCGGCTGGCGAGCGTCGCGACTCCGCCCGGCGGACGCTCTACGCCGAGTCGAGTAGCCAACACCGATGCGGGTCCGTCGTGGTAGTCAGCGGTACTGCAGCGCCCTGAAGGGGCGCGGGGAACTGCGCGACCAGCCACGACGGACCCGCAGACGACTGACGGCGCCCAACCCCCTTTACTTCTCCAGGAGTTGCACCATGTACGAACTAAGAGGCGTCACCAAGCTCTACTCCCGCGGCAAGGAAACCGTCCACGCCCTAGACGGCATCGACCTCACCATCGGCGACGGCGACCGCCTGGTCATCCAAGGGCCGACCGGCGGCGGCAAGTCCACCCTGCTCCAGATGATCGGCGCCCTGGACCGCCCCACCGCAGGTGAAATCGTCCTGGACGGCGTCGACTTGGCGAAACTGTCCGAGGCCAAGCTCACCAAGGTCCGCAGCGAGAACATCGGCTTCGTGTTCCAGTCCTTCAACCTGATCCCGACGCTCACCGCACAGGAGAACGTCGAGACCGCCCTCGTACCGCTCGGCGTGAAGACGAAGGAACGGCGCCAGCGGGCAGCGGACGCGCTCGTCTCGGTGGGCCTGGGCGAGCGCCTCGGCCACCTCCCCGGCGAGATGTCCGGAGGACAGCAGCAGCGCGTCGCCATCGCCCGCGCCCTGGTCAAGCAGCCCAAGGTGCTGCTGGCCGACGAGCCGACCGGCAACCTCGACGAGTCGATGCGCGACGAGATCATGGACGTACTGGAGCGCATGTGGAAGGAGCACGGGCTGACCTTCATCATGGTCACCCACGACTCCGCCATCGCGAAGAAGGCCCCGCGCCTCGCCACCATCCGCAAGGGGAAGATCACGGTGAAGGAGAACGCCGGGGCCTGAGCAACTCGACGGCTGTGCAGGGGAGTTCGGTGCGCCAAAAGGTGACTCGGCGGTTCCGTACCGGAGTTCTCGCCGACTGCACCCGGCGACTGCGTAACGGAGTCCGTGCGGGCGCGTAACAGTCTGCGGACGCGCTTTCTTACCCCCCTCTCATCCCTTGAGCGGTTGATCACCCCTCGGCATACTTCGTATTCCGGGGGGTGTACGCGCGTGTGTGCGAGCTTTCCCCCGGCCGGGTGAACGGGGAATTCGCCCGGTACCTCAGCTCCAGGGGGAGTCTTGCGCAGACAAGTGAAAAGAGCGTGCGCGGCCACCGTCGCCACGGCCGCGGCCGTCGCTCTCGCCGCCGGTATGACCAGCCCGGCGGCGGCGAAGCCCGAGCAGCGTGCGGCCGGCGCCGCGAAGGCCCGGCTCGCGGGGAATCATCAGATCACCCTGATCACCGGGGACCGCGTCACCGTCGACGCCAAGGGCCGGGTCGTGGGCCTGCAGGCGGCAAAGGGCCGTGGACACATACCTGTTCAGGTCCGCAGGCTCGACGGGCACACGCTCGTCGTACCCGCCGACGCGGCCCAGTTGGTCGCCTCCGGCAGGCTCGACCAGCGGCTGTTCGACGTCACCGAACTCAACAAGTCGGCGGAGCGGGCCTCCCAGAAGGCCGGCCTGAAGGTCATCGTCGGCTACCAGGGCGCGGCCACCGCGACCAAGGCCGACGTCCGGGACGCGGGCAAGCTGCGCCGGTCCCTGAAGACCCTGAACGCCGACGCCGTCCAGACCCCGCAGAAGGACGCGCCGGAGCTGTGGGCCGCCGTCACCAACGGCGACAAGACCGCTTCCGGCATCGCGCACGTCTGGCTCGACGGCGTCCGCAAGGCCAGCCTCGACAAGTCCGTGCCGCAGATCGGCGCTCCGAAGGCGTGGGCGGCCGGCTATGACGGCAAGGGCGTCAAGATCGCCGTACTGGACACCGGAGTCGACGCCGACCACCCGGACCTGAAGACCCAGGTGATCGAGTCCAAGAACTTCTCCACGGCCGCCGACGCCAACGACCACTTCGGTCACGGCACGCACGTCGCGTCCATCGCGGCGGGCACCGGTGCCATGTCGCACGGCAAGTACAAGGGTGTCGCGCCCGGCGCGAAGATCCTCAACGGCAAGGTCCTCGACGACAACGGTTCCGGTGACGACTCCGGCATCCTCGCCGGCATGGAGTGGGCGGCCGCGGAGGGCGCCGACATCGTCAACCTCAGCCTGGGCGGCCAGGACACCCCGGAGATCGACCCGTTGGAGGCGGAGGTCAACAAGCTCTCCGCCGAGAAGGGGATCCTGTTCGCGATCGCCGCGGGCAACGAAGGCCCGCAGTCGATCGGTTCGCCCGGCAGCGCGGACGCGGCCATCACGGTCGGCGCGGTCGACGGCAACGACAAGCTCGCCGACTTCTCCTCCACCGGCCCGCGCGTCGGCGACGGCGCCATCAAGCCGGACGTCACCGCGCCCGGCGTCGACATCACCGCCGCCGCGGCTCCGGGCAGTGTCATCGACAAGGAGGTCGGCGAGAACCCGCCCGGCTACCTGACCATTTCGGGTACGTCGATGGCGACCCCGCACGTCGCCGGTGCCGCCGCGATCCTCAAGCAGGAGCACCCCACGTGGGGTTACGCCGAGCTCAAGGGCGCGCTGACCGGGTCCGCGAAGGGCGGCAAGTACACGCCGTTCCAACAGGGTTCGGGCCGTATCGCCGTCGACAAGGCCATCAAGCAGACCGTGATCGCCGACCCGGTGTCGGAGAGCTTCGGCATCCAGCAGTGGCCGCACACCGACGACACCCCGGTCACCAAGCAGGTCACCTACCGCAACCTCGGCACCGCGGCCGTCACCCTCAAGCTCACCGTGGCCGCCACCAACCCCAAGGGCCAGACGGCCCCTTCGGGCTTCTTCAAGCTCGCCAAGACCTCGGTGACCGTCCCGGCCGGCGGCACCGCCTCGGTCGGCCTGACCGTCGACACCAAGCTGGGCGGCACGCTCGACGGGGCGTACTCCGCGTATGTGACGGCGACGGGCGGCGGGCAGAGTGTCCGTACGGCCGCGGCCGTGGTGCGCGAAGTGCAGTCGTACGACGTCACGTTGAAGTTCGTCAACCGTGACGGCACCCCCGCCAAGTACTACAGCGCCTCGCTCGCGGGCATCTCCGGCCTCGGCGCCAGCGGCTACTTCTTCCCGTACGACGCCTCGGGCACCGTCAAGGTCCGTGTCCCCAAGGGTGGTTACGTCCTCGACACCGGAATCTTCGGGGACCCGGAGGACGCCTCCAAGGGCATCGACTGGCTCGCCCAGCCCAAGCTGAACATCGCCAAGAACACCTCGATCACGATCGACGCCCGCACCGCGAAGCCGGTCGACATCACGGTGCCGGACACCGGCGCCAAGTCGGCCTTCGCGTCACCGGCCTACTCGATCACGACGCCGGACGGGGGCGGCAACTCCTTCGGCTGGTTCCTGGACACGTACGACAACTTCCACACCGCGCACCTCGGCCCGCAGATCACCGACGGTTCGCTCTCCGAGCAGTGGGACGCGCACTTCACCAAGGGCGACGACGAGCAGTACGACACCACGACCGCCGCCAAGGTCAAGCAGCTCGCCACCGGCTACACCAAGCACTACAAGGCGAGTGAACTCGCCACGGTGAAGACCCACTTGGGTGCCGCCGCGAGCGGCAAGACCGGCTCGGTCGCCGCCTTCGGCTGGCTGCCCGACAGCTTCAGCGGCTCCTCCATCGGCGTCCAGCAGAAGCTGCCCGGCACCCGCGTCCTGCACGTCTCCACCATCAACGGGGTGCAGTGGGAGCTGGACTTCGAGCAGGACTCCGGGGTCGACGCGGACGGCTTCCCGATCGCGGACGCCTCCTACTCGCTGGACTCCCTGCAGAACTTCAAGGGGGGCCAGACCTACTCCCGGACCTTCAACACCGCGGTCTTCGGACCGCACCTCGACGCCGACTACGGTGTGTTCCGCAGCGGCAACGAGATCGCCGGGTATGTGCCGCTGTTCGCCGACTCCCAGAAGAACCCGGGTGCGTCGCTGTTCACCTCGGTGAACACGACCCTGTACCGCAACGGCACCAAGGTCGGCTCCAACAAGGACCCGCTGTTCGGCGAGTCCACGTTCAAGGTCCCGGCCGGCAACGCCTCCTACAAGCTGACCACTTCGGTCATCCGGAGCGTCAAGGTCGCCGCCGCCTCCACCCGGATCGACGTGAGCTGGACGTTCTCCTCGAAGAAGCCGAGCGGCTCCACGGTCGCCCAACTCCCGGTCTCCACGGCCCGCTTCAACGCGGTCACCGGTCTCGACAGCCGCGTGGAAGCCGGCAAGAAGGTGACCTTCCCGGTCACCGTCGAGGGCGCGGCAGCCGGCCGCAACCTCAAGTCGCTGGGCGTGTGGGTGTCGTACGACTACGGCCAGACCTGGAAGAAGGTCAACGTGGTCAACGGCAAGATCACCGTCACCAACCCGGCCAAGGGCAAGGCCATTTCGTTCCACGCGAAGATCGCCGACAAGAAGGGCAACAAGTCGACGGTCTCGATCTACAACGCGTACTACGCCAAGTAGGTCCGTGACACGGGCGGCCTGTTCGGGACTCCGGGTCTCGAACAGGCCGCTTGTGCGTGCATGGGAAACTGGATCTCCGCATGAGGGGAGAGGCAGTGTCGGGAACGTGGGGCGACCTCAGGAAATGCGAGCGGGCCTGGGCGGACGCGGTGGGGTTTCTGCGACAGGGCCGTGCGGACATCGCCGGGCGCCGGTTCGAGGAGGCCGTACGGCACGACCCGACAGCCGCTGACGCCTGGCTGGGGCTGCACGCGTCGGGGTACCGGCAGACCGAGGCCGTGGACCAAATGGCATGGAACGCGCGGTCGTTCGGAGCTCTGCGGACCAAGCTGAGTACCCCTCTCAAGTCCCGCTTCGACCTCGGTTTCTACGTCACGTTCCGGCTGGAGACGCATCGCGACCTCTGGCTGGCGGGGATCGCCCGGCTCCTTGCCGAGGACCGGCTCGACGAGGCCTGGCAGTCCCTCGGGACCGCGTCCCTCGACTGCGACGAGACGCGGTTCATCTGTACCCGATACGCCCATCTCAAGCGTGACTGGCCGCTTGTGCTGAACTTCTCGCGGAACATCACCGACGCCTTTCTGCGGGACGAGTCCCAGCTCTATGTGGCACGAGCGTTGATCGAACAGGCCGTGTTCCACGAGGCGTTGAACGTGCTGGCGCCACTTCCCGTGAAATTCGACGCGGGCAGCAAGTTCGACGCCGAGGTGGCGTACCTGCGTGGCCGGGCCAAGGAGGCACTCGGGCGGGACGAGGAGGCACTGCGGGACTACCAGTACGCGTTCCGCTGTTTCCCGGGTCTCGGCGACGTCGCGGAGCGCGCGCGGGCCACCGTGCCCGAGACCGTGGCAGTCCCGGCGCAACCGTCCCCACCGACACCGGCGGTACGACCCGAGAGCGATCCCGCACCGACCAGCACGGCTGCCGGCGGCGCCCCGGACGACTCGGCGATCAGGGAAGAGCACCTGGCCGAGGCGATGTCGCTCCTTGACGACATGGTCGGCCTCGATCCCGTCAAGCGCCAACTCCGGACTCTGACAGCCCAGTTGCGCATGTCGGCGATTCGGAGGCAACAAGGTCTGCCATCCACCGTTGCCCCACAGCACTTCGTGTTCGCCGGTCCTCCCGGTACGGGCAAGACCACGGTCGCCCGCATCGTCGGAAAGCTGTTCGCCGGACTCGGACTGCTGGAAAAGGGGCAGGTCGTCGAGGCCCAGCGCGTCGACCTGGTCGGACAGCACCTCGGTGAGACCGCCCTCAAGACGACCAAGGCGATCGACTCCGCCCTGGATGGCGTGCTGTTCATCGACGAGGCCTACGCACTGTCCAACAGCGGCTACTCCGGCGGTGACGCGTTCGGCGACGAGGCGCTGCAGGTGCTGCTCAAGCGGGCCGAGGACGACCGCGACCGGCTGGTGGTGGTCCTGGCCGGCTATCCGGACGAGATCGCCGAACTGCTGGCCAGCAACCCGGGCCTGGCCTCGCGCTTCACCACCCGAGTGGACTTCCCGTCGTACACCGCGCCCGAACTGGTCCTCATCGCGCGGAACTTGGTGGCGGCGCAGGGCGATGTCCTGGCCGAGGACGCCGCGATGGCGCTGCGGTCCGCCTGCGACGACGCGATCCGCGACGAGCTGATCGACCAGTTGGGCAACGGCCGCTTCGTACGCGAACTGTGCCGTAAGGCCGCCGCCTCGCGGGACCTGCGCGTGTACGAGGCCCTCGGCGGCTCGGACACCCCGTCACTCGAGGACATCACCACACTGTGCCTCGGCGACGTCACGGCCGCCTACCTCGAACTGCGCGAGGCCGTGTCGAGCCCCTGACCCGGGTGGGACATCACCGGGGTGGTCCTGGTCCTTCTTGGGGCGGCCCGGCTCGGACTTTTCATGGTGTCCCTTGAAGGGGTGAAGTGAGCCCGTAGCGAACCGGTCGGCGGAAGTGCAGCTTCCGGCGGGCCGTTCGTGTTTCCGTGACTCCATGACTGCCCAGACCGTCGAATACATCCGGTACCGCATCCCCGAGCAGCGGTCGGTGGAGTTCCTGGCCGCCTACACCCGGGCCGCGCGCCAACTGGCCGTGGCCCCGCAGTGCGTGTCGTACGAACTGACCCGGTGCGAGGAGGACCCGGAGCACTTCGTGCTCCGCATCACGTGGACGTCGACCGAGGCACACCTGGACGGTTTCCGCAGGTCGGACCTGTTCCCGCCGTTCCTCGCCGAGATCGGCCGGTACGTGGAGGACATCGAGGAGATGCGCCACTACAGGCCGACCGGCGTGCACGGCGACGGCTCGGCCGTCCCCACCCTGTACGACTGGGCGGGCGGCGCCGAGGCCTTCTCCCGGCTGACCGACGTCTTCTACGGCAAGGTGCTCAAGGACGACCTCCTCGCCCCCCTCTTCGCCGACCTGGCCCCCGAGCACGCCGGGCATGTCGCCCTCTGGCTGGCCGAGGTCTTCGGTGGACCGGCGGCCTACTCCGAGACCCAGGGCGGCCACGGCCACATGGTCGCCAAGCACTTCGGCAAACACATCACCGAGCCCCAGCGGCGCCGTTGGGTCAATCTCGTCCAGGACGCGGCGGACGACGCGGGCCTGCCGACGGACGCGGAGTTCCGGTCTGCGTTCGTCGCGTACGTGGAGTGGGGGACGCGGCTGGCCGTGTACTTCTCCGGTCCGGACGCGCAGCCGCCGGCGGATCAGCCCGTGCCGCAGTGGAGTTGGGGATCGATGCCGCCCTATCAGGGCTGACATCGCCGTATCGGGGGTGCCATAAGGTCACCGCATGACCACCGCCGTGACCGCCATGATCACCGCCGTCGTCGGCGTGCTCGGTACGCTCTTCGCGCCCGTCCTCAGCCAGCGCCTCACCGCCCGGCAGCGCGGCGAGGAGGCCCAACTCGCCGAGCACAGACGGCGGTTCGAGGAGCGCCGGGACGCGTACACGGCGATGAACCGTTCCTCGCGTCAGTTCCACACGCTGCTCAAGGACGCCCTGCACCGCCTCCGCGACAGTGTCTACACCGAACTGGAACGCGACCAGTTGGAGGAGGCGCGCCGGGACCACCGGGACCGTTACGCCGAGGCGCAGATGGTCGTACCCGAACGCGTCCTGGACGCCTCCCGCGCGGTCAACGAGGTCCTCGCGGACGTCGACGCGGCCGTGAAACGGCTCGACCGGGGTCTGCCCCGGGACGGTGAGAGCGCCGAGCAGGTCCTGGTCGACCTGAAGGAGGCCGAGCCGCGGCTGGCCGCGATGCGGCGGCTGATGCGGGCGGACCTGGGCGTCACGGAGTGAGATCGGGACGGGGAGCGGACGACCCCGCGAGGGTCGCGTCCGTGCCCCAACTCGCCAGCAGGCGCAGGGCGTCGGCCGACGGGGAGCCCGGTTCGGCGTGGTAGGTGATCAGGGACTGCTCGGAGCCGTCGGACAGGTGGAAGCCCTCGAAGTGCAGGGTCAGGTCGCCCACCAGGGGATGGTGCAGGTGCTTGACGCCGTAGGTCTTCTCCTTGACGTCGTGGGTGGCCCACAGGCGCCTGAACTCCTCGCTCTTCACGGAGAGTTCGCCCACCAGGGCGGACAGCCGCGGGTCGTCCGGATGGCAGCCCGCGTCCATCCGGAGCATGCTGACGATGTCCGAGGCCTTCTGCTCCCACTCCACGAACAGGTCCCGGTACTCGGGCCGCAGGAACACCAGCCGCGCCCAGTTCCGCTCCTGCGGCGGCAGCTGCGACCAGTCGCCGAAGACGGCCGCGGCCATCCGGTTCCAGACCAGGATGTCCGTGCGCCGGCCGCAGACGTACGCCGGGACCGTGTCGATCGTGTCGATCAGCTGCCGCAGCGGCACCCGCACCTGCTGGGACGGCGACGACGGCTTCTTCTTGTGCTGCTTCGGCTTCGCCAGGTGCGTGAGGTGCGAGGACTCGGCGTCGGTCAGGCGCAGGGCGCGGGCGATCGCGTCGAGAACCTCGGCCGACACGTTCCGTCCGTTGCCCTGCTCCAGCCGCGTGTAGTACGCCACCGACACCCCGGCCAGCTGCGCCAGCTCCTCGCGCCGCAGCCCGGGCACCCGGCGGTGCCGCCCGAAGTCCGGCAGACCGACGTCCTGAGGTTGCAGCCGGGCCCGCCGGGTGCGCAGGAACTCGCTGAGCTCGGCACGCCGGTCCAGGGATCGGCCGGTGTCCGTGGCGGGCTCGGCGGCGGATGCGGGGTGTTCGTCCATACGCTCCAGTATTCCCGGTCGTACGCCCAGGAGCCTGACCTCGCTGGTGGTAGGCACAGCGGACGTACGCAGAGGCGTGGTCTGGGTAGTCGTAGCACTTTCGGGCAGGCTGACTGTCGTGCCCGGTCGGAAGGCAGCCGGGTGCACATCCCCCCTAGGAGAGTTCCGGCATGACCACAGTCGCTGCGTACGCCGCCCCCGCCGCCAAGGCTCCCTTGGAGCGCACCACCATCGAGCGCCGGGCCGTCCGCGAGTTCGACATCCTGATCGACATCAAGTTCGCCGGTATCTGCCACTCGGACATCCACCAGGCCCGCGAGGGCTGGGGCGAGGCCACCTTCCCGATGGTGCCCGGCCACGAGATCGCCGGCATCGTCTCCGAGGTCGGCCCCGGCGTCACGAAGTTCCAGGTCGGCGACCGGGTGGGTGTCGGCTGCATGGTCGACTCCTGCCGCGAGTGCGACAACTGCAAGGCCGGCCTGGAGCAGTACTGCACCGGCGGCAACGTCGGCACGTACAACTCCGTCGGCAAGGACGGCGAGCCCACCTACGGCGGTTACGCCGAGACAATCGTCGTCGACGAGAACTTCGTCGTCGGCATCCCCGAGGGCATCTCCCTCGACGAGGCCGCGCCGCTGCTCTGCGCCGGCATCACCCTGTACTCGCCCCTGAAGCACTGGAACGCCGGCCCCGGCAAGAAGGTCGCGATCGTCGGCATGGGCGGCCTCGGCCACATGGGCGTCAAGATCGCGCACGCGCTCGGCGCGGAGGTCACGGTCCTCTCGCAGTCCCTGCGCAAGCAGGAGGACGGCCTGAAGCTGGGCGCCGACCACTACTACGCGACCAGCGACCCGAAGACCTTCGAGGAGCTGCGGGGCACCCTCGACCTCATCGTCTCCACGGTGTCGGCCCCGCTCGACCTCGGCGCGTACCTCTCGCTGCTGAAGACGGACGGCGCGCTGGTGAACGTGGGCGCCCCCGAGGAGCCCGTCTCCCTCAACCTGTTCTCCGTGATCAGCGGCCGCAAGACCCTCGCCGGTTCCGGCATCGGCGGCATCCGGGAGACCCAGGAGATGCTGGACTTCTGCGCCGAGCACGGCTTCGGCGCCGAGATCGAGCTCATCTCCGCGGATCAGATCAACGAGGCGTACGAGCGGGTGCTGACCAGTGATGTGCGGTACCGGTTCGTGATCGACACGGCCACGATCTGACGGCGTCGCTTCAAACCGGGTCCCGGCGCGCTGTCGAGTGCGGGTGCGTCGGGGCTGGTCGCGCAGTTCCCCGCGCCCCTAAAAACACCGGTCGCCCTGCGTCTTTTAGGGGCGCGGGGAACTGCGCGAGCAACCACGACGCACCCGCAGTCGCCGACGACCCTCAGCCCCCCACCCTGTTCCGCCCCAACAGCCACAACAGATACGGCCCCCCTACCAACGAGGTGAGCGCCCCCACCGGAACCTCCAGCGGGGGCAGCACGGTCCGGGCGGCGAGGTCCGCGGTCACCAAAATCACCGCACCCGCCAACGCCGAGCAAACCAACGGCAGTTGAGGCGTACGGGTGAGCCGCCGGGCCAACTGCGGCGCGGTCAGCGCGACGAACCCGATCGGCCCGGCCGCCCCGGTCGCCGTGGCCGCCAGCACCACCCCCAGTACGGTCAGCGCGAGCCGCGTCCGGTCCACCCGCACCCCGAGCGACGCCGCCGTGTCGCCGTCGAGCCCGAGCGGCCGCACGGCCCGGCCCGCCCACACCAACGCGGGCAGCGACAGCAGCAGTACGACGGCCAACGGCCCCGCCTGCTCCCAGCCCCGCCCGTTGAGAGACCCGGTCAGCCACAGCTTGACCTGCTCGGCGGCCTCCAGCTCGCTGTCCGCGAGATACAGCTGCACTACGGCCGACAGCGCGACCCCGATGCCAACTCCCGTCAGCACGAACCGACTTGGCTGCATCCCGTGCCGCCACGCCAGCACGTACACGAGCGCGGCGGCGGCGAGCCCACCCACTACGGAGACGGCGGGCATGGCACTGGGCGAGTTGACGAATCCGAAGGACAACGCGAGCACCGTCGCGGCGGCGGCGCCGTGCCCGACACCGATCACGTCCGGACTGGCCAGCGGATTCCGGGTGACGGTCTGCACGAGCGCCCCCGCGAGCCCGAGCGCCACCCCGACCAGCGCGCCCAGCACGATCCGCGGCACCCGCAACTCGTTGACGACGAGGTCGTACTGCCCGGAACCGGTACGGAGCGTGTGCCACACCTCGGCGGGCGGGATGTAGGTCTGCCCGAGACACGCGGCCGCGGTCATCGCAACACCGAGGAGCAGCAGGAGAGTTACGGCGACGGCGGCCGAACGGCGGTGCAGGAGAAGGGAGATGGTGGGGCGGGGGCGCAGCACGGTGACGCCGGCGGGGCGGAAGGCCCCGGTTCCGGTTCCGGTTCCGGGCCGGGTCATGCGGTCGGGTTCGCGGGGCTTGGCCATGCCGTTCATACGGCCGTCCCCTTCCGCCGCACGAGCACCACCAGCACCGGCACCCCCACCAACGCGGTCATCACCCCGGCCGGCACCTCGGCGGGAGCCCGCACGACCCGCCCCGCCACATCGGCCCCGACCAGCAGCGCGGCACCGAGCAACGCGGACAGCGGGAGCAGGCTGCGGTGCCGGCCGGAGGTCAGTCGCCGGGCCAGGTGCGGGACGGCGAGCCCGACGAACGCGATCGGCCCGGCGGCGGCCACCGCCGACGCCACCAGCAGGGTCGCCCCGAGCGCCGCACATACCCGTACGACCCCCACCCGGTGCCCCAACGCCCGCGCCGTCTCGTCCCCGAGGGCCAGCGCGTCCAGCCCCCGCGCACAGGCGAGCACCAGCAGCGCGCCCGCCGCCAGGAACGGCAGCATCTCTACGACGGTGTCGGCGTCCCGCCCGCTCAGCGAGCCGACCTGCCAGAACCGGAACTGGTCGAGGGCGGCGGAGCTGGAGGTCAGGACGACGGTCGTACCACCGGCGGTCATCGCGGACAACGCCGTACCGGCGAGGGCGAGTTTGACCGGCGAGGCCCCACCGCGTCCGCGCGCGGCGATGCCGTAGACCAGGCAGGCGGCGAGGACGGCACCGGCGAAGGCGTACCAGACGTAGCCGCTGAATCCGTTCGCGAGGCCGGTCGCGATTCCGAGGACGACGCCGGCCGCCGCGCCCTGGCTCAGTCCGAGGATGCCCGGGTCGGCGAGCGGGTTGCGGGTGACGGCCTGAAGTGCCGCGCCCGCCACGCCGAGTGCCGCGCCCGCCGTCAGCCCGATCTCGGTGCGGGGCAGCCGCAGCGACCGTACGACGAGCGCGTCCGGTGAACTCCCGCCGTGCAGAAGGGCGTTGAGCACCTCGGACAGCGGTACCGGCCGGGTGCCGACGGCGAGACTGAGCAGCACGGCGGCGGCCACCGCGAGGGTGGCCGCCGGCCAGGCGAGGCGTTTGACGCTCACTGGTTGTCCTGTGGGGTGTCTCTTCGTCCCGCTACTTGCTGATGTCCTCGGCGAGTTGGAGGACGACGAGTCGGGCGGCGGTCGGACCGGCGTTGAGGTACCAGGGGTCGTCGTCGACCTTCACCGCGTGCCCGGACTTGACCGCCGACATCGACTTCCACAGCGGACCGGCCAGCACGCTCGCCGCGTCGGTCTTGTCGGCGTCGCCCTGCACCGAGTAGAAGATCCAGTCGCCGTCCGCCTTGTCGATGCTCTCGGCGCCGATGTCCTCCGAAATCGCCTTGAACTGCTGCGACTTGGGCCGGTCGAGCCCCATGTCGACGGCGATGGAACCGGTGAAGGACGAGACGCCGAACATCCGGGTGCGGCCCGGCGTGAACCGCAGCATCGACACGGAGGTCTTCGAGAGGGCCTCGCCCTTCTCGTGGGCGTCCTCGACTATCCCGTCGAGCAGCTTCTGCGCCTGCTGACCCTTGCCGATCGCGTCGCCGACGAGCAGCAGGTCGCGCTTCCAGTTGATGCCGTTGCCCGCGGTGATGACGGTCGGGGCGATCTTCGACAGCTTGGGGTAGAGGTCGCCGAGCGAGTCGTTGGCGAGGATCAGGTCGGGCTTCGCGGCGGCGAGGGTCTCCAGGTTGGGTGCCTGGCGCGTGCCCGCGTCCGTCATCGCGTCGAGCTTCGACTTGTCCGCGGGGAAGGCGTCCGCGAGGTAGTCGGGGACGAGTCCGGCGTTGTCTGCGCGGGTGGTGGCCGTCGGGACGGTGCCGAGGGAGAGCAGGTCGTCGAGCTGTCCGGTGCTCAGCACGGCGATCTTCGTGGGCTTCGCCTTGATCGTCGTCTTGCCCTCGAAGTGCGTGACGGTCCGGGGGAAGGTCCCGTCGGTGTCGGTGTCCGCGCCCATACCGGTCGCGAGGGTGCTCGGCGCGGCGGACGGCCCCTCCGAGGCGCCGATCACCTTGTTCTGCGAGCCGTCGCCCGTCTTCTCGGCATCGTTGTCAGCGGTGGACGACGAGCACCCGGCCAGCAACCCCCCGACGACGGTCACGGCGGCCATCGCCGTGACAGCCTTCCTCTTGAACGCGCGCACTGTCACTGTCTCTCCGATCGAATCCGGCCAGGTAAGGCTTACCTTAGCTTGCCGTCGGAGTAGCTTGGGCACGAGGAGGCCCACACGATGACCGTGCAGTTGAACCACACCATCGTCGCCGCGCACGACAAACACACGTCGGCCCGATTCCTCGCCGACATCCTCGGACTCCAAGTGAGCCCGCAGTACGGCCCGTTCATCCCGGTCGAGATCCCCAACGGGGTGACCCTGGACTTCATGGACCACACCGATTCAGGGTCCGGATCCGGTGCGATCGCCCCGCAGCACTACGCGTTCCTCGTCTCGGAGGACGACTTCGACGCGATCTTCGGCCGGCTCCGGGAGGCGGGGCTCACCTACTGGGCGGACCCGTTCCACCGGCGCGAGGGCGAGATCAACACGAACGACGGCGGTCGGGGGGCGTATTTCGAGGACCCGAACGGCCACAACCTGGAGATCCTCACGAGGCCGTACGGCAGCGGGAGTTGACTCGGGCGGCGGGGTGCGGCGGCGAGAGGTGATTCAGATGCCGGTGCGGCGGCGGGGGTGGATTCATGCGCCGGTGCGGCAGCGGGGGTTGATTCAGATGTCGGCGCGGAACGACTCGCCCGTGCCGTAGGACCGTACGACCACGCCACCGTCAGCCGTGGCGGTGGCGGTGGCGGTGGGTCGTACGGAGTGCGCGCGTCCCCGGCCGGAGACATGGGCGCGACCGTCCGCGTCCACCTCGACCACCGTGTTCTCGTCGATGGCGACACCGTGCGGGAGCCGGTGACGGCCGACGGCGGCGATCAGCCGGGCCAGCGTCCCCCACTGCGCCGCGTGCGCGTCCACGGCGAAGGACACGAGCCCGAGCCCGTCCCGTACGTCGAGCTCGTCCAGGTCCTCCGCCGTGTCCTCCGGGCACACCGGAACGCCGTCGACCAGCCATCCGCCGACGACGGCCGACCGCGAGGCGAGCGCGGCACCGGCGGAGAACCCGGCGTACGGGATGCGCCGCTCGGCGAGGAGACGCGGCAACCGGTCGAGACAGTCGGCGAAGGCGTCCTGATAGGCGGGGGTCAGTCCGCCGCACACGAGCAGCCCGTCGACGTCCGAGGCCGCGTCGATGTCGAAGCGCCCGCCGATCGGCACGAGCACCGGGACGGGGGCGCAGTCGGCGGCGCCGCGCAACGCGGCGTCGTAGCGGGCGAATTGCTCGGCCCCGTGGCCGTCGCCTTCGTCGAGGATCACGCAGGCGATGCGGGGGGTGGAGCGGTCGGAGGGGGTTGCGGCGCGGAGGAAGGGTTCGTAGACGCCGGGGGTGGCCCAGCCGCCGCCGATCAGGAAGGTGCTGGGGCTGGTGGGCTCGCTCGGCTCGTTCACGGGGGAATCAAATCCCGTCCGTGCCCTCCTGTCACACCATTTGAGCCCCGCCCCGGAGCCGTACCGCGTCCTGCCCCGGCGGTCTGCCGAACGCGCGGCGGTATTCGCGGCTGAACTGGGACGCGCTGTCGTAGCCGACCGCGAAGCCGACGTCGGCGACATCCTCCGTGCTGCTCATCAGCAGCAATCGGGCCTCCTGCAACCGGATCCGCTTCTGGTACTGGATCGGGGTCAGCGCGGTGACCGCGCGGAAGTGCCGGTGGAAGGGGGAGGCGCTCATCCCGGCCAGCCGGGCCAGGTCCTCGATGCGGAGCGTTTCCGTGTGGTGGTCGCGAATCCAGCGAATGGCCCTGCTGATATGGGTGAGTTGACTGTCGGCGAGGCCGATCTGCCGTACGAGAGCGCCCTGTTCACCGGTGATCAGCCGCCACAGGATCTCCTTCTCGATCAGCGGCGCGAGCACCGGCGCGTCGCCGGGGCGGTCGAGCAGCCGTAGCAAACGCACTGTTGCGTCGAGGAGTTCGGCGGGCGCGTCGCACACGGCGAGACCGTGCGGGGCCGACCGGCGGGGGAGCGGGAGCGCGTCGGTCCCGGCGTCCAGGAGCAGTGAGGCGATCTTCGCGGGTTCGAGGGCGAGCCCGCACGCGAGGAACGGTTTCTCGGGACCGGCCTGCGTGTAGTGCCCGGCGACCGGCAGGTCGACCGAGACGACGAGGTACTGGCCGGCGCCGTAGTCGTAGACGCGGTCACCCAGAGTGAGGCGCTTCGAGCCCTGTGCGACGACCGCCAGCACCGGACGGGCGAGGCTCGCGGTCGGCGCCTCGGGCCGGTCGGCCCTGGTCAGCCTCAGACCGTCGACGGCGAGGGGCGCCCGGCCGGCGTGCCGGTCGATCAGGGCGCGCAGTTCCTGCAGATCCGGGTCTGGGTACACGTCCGATCCAAGCACCGGGAGGGACGGCCCGCAACCGTCCGCCGCGCGGCAGATCGACAGGATCGTGCAAGCGAGCGATGCGATCGATCTAACAACTCCCCTGCTCACAGTGGTGTCCTGGAGGAACTGGTCGTCCACCCACCTCCCCACAGGAGCATTTCATGGCACTCCACACACCCGACGCGCTCGACTCGTACGTCGGTCTGGGCCGGTCCGGTCTCAAGGTGAGCCCCTTCTGCCTCGGGGCGATGAACTTCGGCGAGGACGGCGGCTTCGGCAGCAGCGTCGAGGAGTCGGAGAAGATCCTCCAGACCTACCTCGACCGCGGCGGCAACTTCGTCGACACCGCGAACTTCTACACGAACGGCCACTCGGAGGCGATCCTCGGCGACTTCCTCGCCGCCCACCCCGGCCTGCGCGACCGCCTGGTGCTCGCCACCAAGTTCTACGGCAACCTCCACCTCGGCGACCCGAACGGCGGCGGCGCGAGCCGCAAGGCGATCATCGGCCAGCTGGAGGACTCGCTGCGCCGCCTCCGCACCGACTACATCGACCTGTACTGGCTGCACAGCCACGACCGTTCCACCCCGGTCGAGGAGACCCTGCGTACCCTGGACGACCTGGTGACGGCGGGCAAGATCCGTTACGTCGGCTTCTCCGACACCCCGGCCTGGTTCACCGCGAGGGCCCACACGACGGCGCTGCTGCGCGACTGGACGCCGGTCACCGCGCTCCAGTTGGAGTACTCCCTCCTGGAACGCACCATCGAGGGCGAGTTGATCCCGCTGGCCCAGGACGCCGGGATGGCCGTGCTGCCGTGGGGCCCGCTCAAGAGCGGCTACCTGTCCGGGAAATACACCCGCGACCGGTCAACTCCCGTCGACACCAAGCGAGCTGCCCTCCTCGGCGCACCAACTGCCGCCCAGTTCAAGGTGATCGACACCCTCGCCGAGGTGGCCGAGCAGGTCGGCGCGACCTCCGCCGCCGCAGCCCTGTCCTGGGTCCGGTCCCGCCCCGGCGTCACATCCACCCTCATCGGCCCCCGCACCCTGGCCCACCTGGAAGCCAACCTCACCGCCCTGGACCTCCACCTCACCCCGGCCCAGACGGCCACCCTCGACGAGGTGTCCACGCCGACCCTCAACTTCCCCCACGACCTCAACCGGCAGGTCGGCGACATGCTCAAGTATGCGGGGGCGACGGTGGACGGGGTGCCGAGCGGGGTGTATCCGCCGTTGGTGCAGAGCGCTGCGCGGTACTGAGCGCGGTGCGGTGGTGAGCGCTGTGCGGTACTGAGGCCTGATCGGTACTGGGGGGCCGCGCGGGTACGGAGGCCCGATCGGTACTGGGGGCTGCGCGGCACGGAGGGCCGATCGGTATGGGGGATCGCCCGGTACTGAGGGCCGCGCGGTACTGAGGGCGCGCTGCCGAACGTCGGGATCGGGCCCGCGCCGTCGGGATCAGGCCTGCGCGGTGGGCCGTACGACGATCTCGTTCACGTCGACGCCGGCCGGCTGCTCGACGGCGAAGGCGACGGCGCGGGCGATCGCGTCGGCCGGGATCGCCAACCGGTCCCTCATCTCCGTTATATGCGCCCGGACTTGACTGTTCGTCGAGGCCTCGGCGAAGTCGGTGGCGATGACCCCGGGCGAGACGGTGGTCACCCGTACGGAGTCGCCGGCCTCCTGGCGCAGCCCCTCGCAGATGGCCCGCACCGCGACCTTGGTGCCGGCGTACACGGCCATGTTCGGCACGACACGGAACGCGGCCGTGGACGCGGTGGTGACGAAGTGGCCGGAGCCCTGCGCGCGGAAGACCGGCAGCGCGGCGCCGATTCCGTGCAGCAGACCCTTCACATTGACGTCGACCATCTCGTCCCACTCGTCGACCCGGAGATCGTCGAGGGGCGAGATCGTGCCGACGCCGGCGTTGCTGAACAGCACGTCGAGCCGCCCGAACCGTTCACGAGCCAGTGCGACCAGGGCGTGCAGATCGTCCCGCCGGGTCACATCGGTACGGACGGACACGGCGACACCGCCCGCCTTCTCGATCCGCTCCACCACCTCCGCCAGCCGTTCCACCCGACGCCCACCCAGCACGACCCGCGCACCCCGCTCGGCCAGCAACAACGCGGTCGCCTCACCGATACCGCTGCCGGCACCGGTGATCGCCACGACCTTGCCGTCGATTCCGTTGATTCCATCGATTCCGGACATGGTGTTCCTCCTGTTGCGTTCTGTTGCGTTCTTGCCGGGTGGCCTTCTGCTCGCTCACTTGGCCCCAGTGTGGAACGCGTTTAGCCTGGTATCCAGACCGGTGTTTATTCTGGAATCAGGGCTGCCACACAAGATGCCGAACCACGCGAAACAGAGTCACGAGCTGGGCGCGTTCCTGCGCACCCGCAGAGAACGCATCACCCCGGACGAGGTGGGCCTCCCGCAGACCGGCCGCCGCCGCACACCGGGCCTACGGCGTGAGGAACTCGCCCTGCTCGCCGGCATCAGCGCGACTTGGTACACGTACCTGGAACAGGGCCGGGACATCCGAGCCTCCGAACAGGTGCTGGGCTCCCTCGCCGCCGTACTCCGCCTCAACCCCCACGAGCACGACCACCTGCTCCGACTGGCCGGTCACCACACCCCGCCGACCGACCCCGAGCCCACCGAACCCCTCACCCCCGAAGTGGCGTCGGTCCCTCTCCTCCTGAACCCGCACCCGGCGTACATCATCGACGGCAACTACGACGTACTCACCCACAACCAGCCCGCCGAAGCCCTCTTCCCGAACCTCACCGCACCGACGGACCGCCCCCCGAACTTCATCCGCTGGGTGTTCCTCGAACCCCTCGCCCGAGACGTCCTGGTCGACTGGGAACCCGAGGCCAGAGGCCTGCTGGCCCGCCTCCGCACCCTCTCCGGCCGCCACCCCACCGACCCGCGCTACACCCGCCTGATCGAAGAACTCCACGAACACAGCCCGGAAGCCCGCACCTGGTGGCCCCAGTACGAGGTACAGGCCCGCCACAGCGGCCACAAACGCCTACGCCCTCCCGGCCGCACCACCCCGATCACCTACACCTACACGGCCTTCCACCTGGCCGAACAGCCGGAACAGACGCTGGTGATCTATTTCGCGAACGGGGAAGCGGCTCACGGGACATGACGACCAGGACCAGGAGGAACCGACGATGCGGACATGGCGGCTCATGCACGGCGACATCCGGCCCGGTGAGCTTCGCGAGTACGAGATCGACCAGCCGATGTTCTTGTGCCACTTCGTCCCCGGACCGGGCTGGGAGTCCGTCCGCGCCCTGTTCGAGGCATGGGCGGACGTGCAGGGATCCGACCCCGACGGGAGCCGGCACGCGGAGGCGATCCGCCCTCTCATGGACCTCGGGCTGACCCTGCACCCTTCGGACGGAGGCACACCCCTGGCCTGCTTCAGGGACGCCATCCTGCGTATCTACGGCGACACGGCCCGCCTGCGCTACTGACCCGCACCCCTGCACCCCGCTTGCGCGACGGCTGAAACACCCTGCACAGCAAGGGAGTTAGCCCCGATACGCTTCCTTGGCCGGGGGCGAGCACCGCAAGTCGTAAGGCTGACATACGAGTTCCGCCGCACGGGAGCCAACCCCGAGGCCCGGGCGCGGAACGCCCGCATGGTGGCGTACGCGGCGGAGAACAGGTTCGGCCCGTTCGCGGAGGCATGGGCGACGGACGTCGTCAGATGAACGGCCTACGGCCTACCGCCTACGGCGTTCGGGGTCAGGCCCCCAGACCCTTCAGGCCGTCGTAGACGGACATGATGATCTCCATGCCTCGGGCGTACGACCTCGCCCACGTGGAAACCCTGGGTGAGCGAGTGGTACCCGGCCGCGCTGCCCGGTTCCCACTCCGGAGCCTGGGCGGCCGGCCGGGCCGTGGCGGCCGTCCAGTTGTAGATCTCCTCGACGGAGCCGAACCAGTCGGGCCGGCCCGCGGTGTGCGACAGCAGATGCCGCACCAGCACCCCGCCCTTGCCCGCGGCCGCGAACTCCGGCCAGTACCGCGCGACCGGCGCGTCCACGTCCAGCTCGCCGCGGTCGGCCAGGATCAGCGCGCACAGTGCCGTCATCGTCTTGGTGACGGAATAGACGTTGACGATCGTGTCCCGCTCCAACGGAACCGTTCGCTCCGCGTCGACGAACCCACCCCACACGTCCACCACGGGCCCGGGTCGCACGGCGGTGAACAGATCGTCGTACGAGCCCCGAATACCAGCCGCGTCAGCCATGTCAGCCATGTGAGGCATTGGCCCGCATCGGTAGGCGGGAGGCAACCGAGTTTCCGGCGGCCGGAACGGGGCGAGGCCACCGGCGCGGAGGCGGGCACGGAATCGCCTGGAACCCTCGTGCGTTGAGGACAGTGGGCATCGGATGCCGGCCGTGTGCGAGCCGAGCAGCCCGAGTCACCGAGCTGACAGAAATTGGAGGGTCGCAATGGCTGCGCAGACGCAGAGGGCCGTACTGGCGGGCGGATGCTTCTGGGGCATGGAGGAGCTGGTCCGTCGACTGCCGGGCGTGACGGCGACCCGGGTCGGTTACACCGGGGGAGACGTGCCGAACGCGACGTACCGTAACCACGGCACGCACGCGGAGGCCATCGAGATCCTCTACGACCCCGAGAAGACCGACTACCGCGCGCTCCTGGAGTTCTTCTTCCAGATCCACGACCCGAGCACCAAGAACCGCCAGGGCAACGACATCGGCCTCAGCTACCGCTCGGCGATCTACTACGTCGACGACGAGCAGAAGCGCGTCGCCGAGGACACGATCGCGGACGTGGACGCCTCCGGCCTGTGGCCCGGCAAGGTCGTCACCGAGGTGGAGCCGGTCGGCCCCTTCTGGGAGGCCGAGCCCGAGCACCAGGACTACCTCCAGCGCTACCCGGACGGCTACACCTGCCACTTCCCCCGCCCGGGCTGGCGCCTGCCGACCCGCACGGAGAGCTGACGACGAGACGGCGCGACGGCGGAGCGAAGGCCTACTGGCCGACGCTCCGCGGCCGGGCCGCGCTCGTGACTGCGGGGTGAGCCGGCCCGTCATCCCAGGAGGTGGGCAAGGTGTTCCTCTCCAGCGGGATAGGGGAGTTCCTGGGGCAACAGCCGCGTGGCGGAGTCCAACTCACCACGGCTGACGAGGGCGTGGACATCGTGGGCGAGCGGGGTCACGTCGCGGATGGCGACCGTCCACTCGTCCGCGTAGCGCCGTACGGCCTCACCGGAGAGCCCCAGTTGCAGGGCCCGGTACGGCAGGGGCTGGAGGCGCAGGTCCCGCTCGGGGTCCCACTGCACGCGGGTGGGCGCCCGCTTCAACTGACGCTGCCAGGTGGCTCGGTCGGGGTGCACCCCGCGGACGTAACTCGACAGGCACGCGTTGCGCAGTGCCCACTCGAAGCCGTCACGGCTGATCTCGACAGCGAGGACGGTCTCCTGCCCTGCCTTGGCGCCCCAGCCGCAGCGGTACATCATCCACAGGAACGACGGCTTGATCCATGTCATCCTGTCCCGCTTCCACGCGGCGGGGAAACGGCCGTCACGGACAGCGCGCAGGCCGATCTCAGGGGAGTACGCCTGGTAGACGGTGATCACGGACTCCGAGTAGGCCGCACGGATCCTGTGTTGCGGTTGTTCCATGGCGTACAGCGTGGGGTCGGCCGGTTCAGTGGGCCACTGATTTTCGACCGCCGTTGGCTGCGACGAGAACTGCTGCCGCTGCACCACGCTGGGTGCCGGCGCCACGGCCGCCCTCTTCAGACCGGGGTCAACACCGCTACTTGCCTGTGACTTCCGATGCCAGAGCTGCGCCGGCCGGGCAGGCCGCTCCCAGTTCGTCTCGAACGGTTCACTCAGCTCGACTCTGGTCTCACCGAGTCCGTGCTGCCGTGTCTGCCGTTGCTGCATGCCGAATGGCAGTGCGGTGTTGCTGCTGCTTGAGAATTCAGCCGAGGAGCCACTTAGATGGCGCTGTGGTCATGTCATCGATTGACGGCAGTTGGACTGTCGCCGGGCGCGTTTCACTCGGCGCCGTCATCGCGCAACTGGGCAGGCACAGACCGGTCTTCCACTCCGAAGCCGATCTCCAACACAGCTTCGCGCGGGCCGTTTGGGAACTGTCGCCGGATGTGCACTCCAGGCTTGAGGTACCGCAGTGGGCAGGGGACAGCACCGAGCATCTGGACCTCCTGTGCATCGGCCCGTCGGCCCGCACCGCGATCGAGTTCAAGTACTTCACCCGCAGATGGACGGGCACGGTGGGAACTCCCGCCGAGGACTACGCCTTGAAGGGGCATGGCGCCGCGGACCTCGCTCGCCTGCACTTCGTGCGGGACATAGCGAGGCTGGAGCGTTTCTGTCGCCGGTCCGACCAGAACGGTCTTGCCATCATGCTGACCAATGACGCATCTCTATGGACTCCGCCGGGCGTCGGCCGCGGACAGACTCGGGATCGAGAGTTCAGGATCCACCAGGGGCGTGAGCTCGTCGGCACGCTGCTTTGGGCCGAGGGCGCCTACAAGGCGAACACGTGCACGTTGAACGGAGCATATCCGCTCGATTGGAAGCCGTATTCCGAACTGTACGGAGCAGGGGGAGAGTTCCGGTATCTCGCCGTGTCCGTCGGCCCGTCGCCGGACACGGCTGACGAGCCCTTGCAGGTATAGCGGGGTCACCCCTGGGCTGATGCGCAGTGCGTCGGCAGTCACTACCGTCGTGCCATGACGTCAGTTGCCGAATGGCCGGACTTTCCCGAAAGCCTCGACCCCGAAAGCGTGTCGTTTCGGGAAGCTAGATGTACATGGCATGGCAGGACTTGCGCAGAGCCACCTGTGAAGGTCGTGCGCACGCGAGACGGAGCGCGGTGGGCGGCGTGCCCACGGGCTGTGCGCACGATCGCCGCGGAACGTGGTGCTCAGCCTGACGGGTGAGCCGCCGGGGTCTCGCGGCTCAGGGATCACTCCCGGAAATGGAGCGCGTAGTCGCGGAAGATGCTCCTCAAGCCGTCTCGCTCTGCGTCACGGTCATGGAGGAATTCTCCAAGAAGCTGGAACAGGGCCTCGACAACCACGCTGTTCTGCTTCTCGTCCAGGTCGCTGTAGCCCCGGCCAGGAGATGCCTCCGGCAGTACCAGTTCCGTCACGAGGCGGGACCACACGAAGCTGCTGTGGTGGCCCAACTTGAGAAGTAGCCACTCCCTGAAGCCGAGCAGCGCGCTGTCGCGAGTACCTGCGTCGTAGCCATGCAGGTACGTGACGTAGGCGCCGTACGAACCGTCCAGGCCGTACATGCCGGGTCGCTTTCGGATCAGCTCCAGGTGCTCCCTGAAGCTGAACTCGCCGATACGGCGATCACCGAACACGGACGCCGGCGGGCGCTCAGTCATCCGTCGGAGCGGGTGTGATGCCTGTCGGGCAAGACGCCCCCCAGTTCGTCCCGAACGGGTCACTTAGCTTGACCCCGGTCCCGCCGATCCCGCAGTACCCCGCCGGATTCTTGTCGAGGTACTGCTGGTGGTACCCCTCGGCCGGATAGAACACCCGCCCCTCCGCCGGCAGTATCTCCGTGCTGATGGTGCCGTAGCCCGAGCCGGTGAGGACCCGCTGGTAGGCCGTGCGGGAGGCTTCTGCCGCGGCTGCCTGTTCGGGGGTGTGGGGGTAGATCGCCGAGCGGTACTGCGTGCCGACGTCGTTGCCCTGGCGGAAGCCCTGGGTCGGGTTGTGGGACTCCCAGAACGTCTTCAGCAGCTTCTCGTACGAGATCAGCTTCGGGTCGTAGATCACGCGGACCGCCTCCGTGTGGCCGGTCAGGCCCGAGCAGACCTCCTCGTAGGCGGGGTTCTCGGTGTAGCCGCCCTGGTAGCCGACCAAGGTCGTCCACACGCCCACCGGGAGTCGCCAGAACGTGCGCTCGGCGCCCCAGAAGCAGCCCAGGCCGAAGTCGGCGATCTCCAAGTGCTCGGGGTAGGGGCCGAGCAGCGGGGTGCCGAGAACGGTGTGGCGGTCGAGGACCGTGAACATCGGTTCCGGTCGGCCCTGCAGAGCCTGCTCGCGGGTCGGCAGTTGGGGGGTACGACTGTGCAGGAACATGCGGTCTCCCATCGGGCCTCAAGGTGGGTCCGGACTGTCAACGGGCGGGGGCTTCCGGGAATTCCGGTGCACCTTCGAGTACGACCGTCCCGGTCCCGGCGCCCAGTCGAGCCGCTCCCCCCGTCCGCACCTCAGCGCGGCAGGCTCGCCGGGCTTCCGCCGTTCGCCTCGTAGCCCGCCACCGCCAGCGCGCGGTAGACCGCGAACTCGGCCGCCGGGTCGGGGGACAGGGTCCAGGGGAGGGCGCCGACATGGCCGTCGATGTGTATGAGCTGGTTCATCGCCTCGGACCAGCGCTCCGCGCGGACCAGGAAGAAGACCAGGAGATGGCGGACGTGCGCCAGCATCGGGTCGTCGGGGCGGGCCGCGTGGACGGCGAAAAGGGCGCCATGGATCGCCTTCTCCACGACCTCGCTCTGGTAGAAGCTGCTGACCAGGTTCACCTCGGGAATGTGCTCGAAGACCGCGAAGAGCGGCATCGCGGCCAGGAGGGAGCCCTGCGGGGCACGGGCCGCGGCCGCTTCCGCGAACGCGTTCGCCAGCTCGCGCGAGCCGTGCCACTTCTCGCACCAGTAGTGCAGGGCCGCCAGATGCGCCCCCATGTGGGCCGGTGCGCGGTCCAGGATCTTCAGCCACAGCTGCTCGAACTCCGGCTGCGGATACGTCAGTCCGCGCGCTACCGACAGCTCGACGATGTACGGGACCGGGTCACCGGGGGAGAGGAGCGCCGCCTGCCCGCAGGCGTCCCGTGCCTCCTCCATGATGATCCGGAACTCGTCCGTCCCCCGCGTCGACGTACGCCACGCCTGCTGTACCAGGAACTCCGCGTGCACGGCCGCGCCGCCCGCGTCCTTCGGGTTCTCGGCGCGCCACACCCGCAGCCACTGCCCGCCCGGCGTCTCGCTGACCCCGCCGGGCCGCTGCTGCAGCTCCAGCGAGGCGGCGCCCGCGAAGGCCTGCACGCGCTGCCAGCGCAGCTCGCCCGTGATCTCGGTGCCGGCCAGCAGCTGCATCGCCGCGCGGTAGTCCTGCGTGCGCTGCACCAGGTCGAGGACGTCCAGCAGGTCCTGGTCGGGGCCGGGCATGCGGATGTCCAGCTCCTCCTCGCGCGCGAAGCCGTAGGTCGCCGGGTCCGCGGCGTCCGGGTGGCCCGGCGAGACCTGCTCGATCATCCCGCGCCTGCGCCGCAGGAACGGGATCAGCACGAAGCCCATCATGAGCAGTGCCATCAGGACCCAGAGAATCTCCATGCCTCAAGCGAACCAGACGCGTCCGACAATTGGCCAACCCGGCCCACCGCCCTGTGGAAAACAACGGTCCACCGCCGCCCGGCCCTGTGGAAAACCACCGCTGACCGGCCGCGCCGCCCTGTGAAAACCTCCGGATCGTCGTCCGCCCCGCGAGCGCACTACGCTCGG
This sequence comes from Streptomyces xylophagus, assembly GCF_000716435.1. GTDB lineage: Bacteria > Actinomycetota > Actinomycetes > Streptomycetales > Streptomycetaceae > Streptomyces > Streptomyces xylophagus. The sequence continues at coordinate 72,455 of NZ_JNWO01000018.1, read as the reverse complement.
CCCCATGAGCGACAGGCACATCAGTCAGCACTTCGAGACCCTCGCGATCCACGCGGGCAACACCGCCGATCCCCTCACCGGCGCGGTGGTCCCGCCGATCTACCAGGTCTCGACCTACAAGCAGGACGGCGTCGGCGGCCTGCGCGGCGGCTACGAGTACAGCCGCAGCGCCAACCCCACCAGGACCGCCCTGGAAGAGAACCTCGCCGCCCTGGAGGGCGGCCGCCGCGGCCTCGCGTTCGCGTCCGGACTGGCGGCCGAGGACTGCCTGTTGCGTACGCTGCTCAGCCCCGGCGACCACGTCGTCATCCCGAACGACGCGTACGGCGGCACGTTCCGGCTGTTCGCGAAGGTCGTCTCCCGGTGGGGCGTCGAATGGTCGGTCGCCGACACCAGCGACCCGGCCGCGGTACGGGCCGCCATCACCCCGAAGACGAAGGTCGTCTGGGTCGAGACCCCCTCTAACCCGCTGCTCGGCATCACCGACATCGCCGTCGTGGCGCAGATCGCCCGGGACGCGGGCGCGAAGCTCGTCGTCGACAACACCTTCGCCACCCCCTACCTCCAGCAGCCGCTCGCCCTCGGCGCGGACGTCGTCGTGCACTCCCTGACCAAGTACATGGGCGGCCACTCCGACGTGGTCGGCGGTGCGCTGATCGCGGCCGACGAGGCGCTCGGCGAGGAACTGGCGTACCACCAGAACGCGATGGGCGCGGTCGCCGGGCCCTTCGACTCCTGGCTGGTGCTGCGCGGCGCCAAGACGCTGTCGGTACGCATGGACCGGCACAGCGAGAACGCCACCAAGGTCGCCGACATGCTCACCCGGCACGCACGCGTGACGCGCGTTCTCTACCCCGGTCTCCCGGAGCACCCCGGTCACGAGGTCGCCGCCAAGCAGATGAAGGCCTTCGGCGGCATGGTCTCCTTCCAGGTCGAGGGCGGCGAGGAGGCGGCCGTCGAGGTCTGCAACCGCGCCAAGGTGTTCACGCTCGGCGAGTCCCTGGGCGGCGTCGAGTCGCTGATCGAGCACCCGGGGCGCATGACGCACGCGTCGGTCGCCGGTTCGGCCCTCGAGGTCCCCGGAAACCTCGTACGCCTCTCCGTGGGCATCGAGAACGTGCAGGACCTCCTGGAGGACCTGCAGCAGGCCCTGGGCTGAGCCCCCGGCCTCACCAACCCGTCAGCGGTGGAGTCGTCTCCGACGGCGGCTCCACCCAGGGATGGGCCATCAGCGCCCACACGGTGAACGTCACGATCGCCGCCCACAGCAGCAGCCACATCAGCCGCCGGGCGGTCCTCCTGCGGCGCAGCATGCGGCCGCCGCGGCGCACGACGTCCGCGTACAGCTCCGGCGGCATCTGCGGCGGAGCAGCGTCCATGATCCGCCGTACGGCCGCCTCCCGTTCGGGCCTGTTCACGTGCGCGTACCCCCGTTCCACAGCCTCATGAGGGCGCCACCTTCGCCTTCGCCACCTGCGGTACCGGACCGCGCGGCGGATGCAGCAGCGTCGCCGTCGCCCGGTCGCAGATCGTCCGGACCCGTTCCGTGGGGAGGCCCAGCAGCGCTGCGGCCTGCTCCTCGGCGACCCCCTCGTACAACCTGAGGACGACGATCAACCGCTCCTGGGGTGCCAGGGCACCCAGTGCGCTGCCGGGGTGGGGCCGGCCACGGCCGAGACCGCCGTACTGGTGCCAGGCCGCGCGGGCGAAACGGGCGGCCAGGCACTGGCGGGCGTGGTCGTAGGGGTCCTCACCGCGCAGCCGGTCCCAGCACGCGTACGTGTGCGCCAGGGACAGTGTCAACAGGCGTCGCGCGCGCGGGTTGTCGTCCGGCGCCTCGGCGGTGAGCAGCGTGGCGGCATGCAGCAGCCGCCCTGCCGCGCCCGCGACGAACGCCTCGAACTCCCGGGCCCGGCGGGCGCCTTGGGACGCCTGCCGTTCTCGCACCGCGCCTCCCGCCTCAACGACCCGGTTTCATCTGAGGCCAGGTCCGTCGCGAGGTCAAGAGTTCGGGACGAAAGGCGGGAGTCGGACACCACGCGCGCGTGCCCGCACCCGTCAGGAAGCCGACGGATTGTCCGCGCCCGGTACGGCCATCCGCGCGGAGAGGGCGGTGTTGAAGCGTGTGAGGAGCGTGCAGAACGCCTCGCGCTCCTCCGGCGTCCAGTCGTGTGTCAGCTCGTCCATCAACTGACGCCTGGACGACCGGACTTCCTCCAGTCGCGACTGCCCGCGCGGGGACAGCTGCAGTACCACCGCGCGGCCGTCCTCGGGGTGCGAGGTGCGCTTGACGAGCCCGGTGTCGACGAGCGGGGCCACCTGCCGGGTGACCGTCGAGGAGTCGATCCCCATGCTCGCGGCGAGCGCCTTGACGCCCATCGGGCCTTCCTTGTCGAGGCGGTTGAGCAGCAGATACGCGGCGCGGTCCATGGAGTTGCGCACCTGTCCGACTCCGCCGAGCCGGGTCTGTTCGGCACGGCGGGCGAACACCGCCACCTCGTGCTGCAGCGTGTCGAGGAGACCGGGTTCACCGACGGTCGTCATGTCCATCGACATTTCAGGTGTTGTGGGCATGGCCGGGGGCTCGCTTCATGAAGGGGGTGCTGGGTTGGGGGACAGGGTACGCGGATGGAAGGCGGCCCGTACCGGCGCTGCGCAAACCAGTCTCGGAGCTTGGTCACAGCCGCGGCACGCCCCTGTGAACTGCGATGCTTGAGTCATGAGCTACAGCACGGCTGACTCCTTGCGACCCGTCACTCTCGACGATGTGCGCGGCGCCCAGAAGATGCTCACGGGCGTGGCGCGGGTGACCGCGATGGAAGGCAGCAGGCACCTCACCCAGCTCGTCGGCTCGCCGGTGCACTTCAAGTGCGAGAACCTCCAGCGCACGGGTTCCTTCAAACTGCGCGGCGCCTACGTCCGTATCGCCGGACTGCTCCCCGAGGAGCGCGCCGCCGGTGTCGTCGCCGCGAGCGCCGGCAACCACGCCCAGGGCGTCGCCCTCGCCTCCGCACTCCTTGGCGTGCGCTCCACGGTGTTCATGCCCCAGGGCGCACCCCTGCCGAAGATCAGTGCCACCAAGGAGTACGGCGCCGAGGTGCGCCTGCACGGCCAGGTGGTCGACGAGACGCTGGCCGCCGCGCAGGAGTACGCCCATGAGACGGGCGCGGTGTTCATCCACCCCTTCGACCACCCCGACATCATCGCGGGCCAGGGCACGGTCGGCCTGGAGATCCTGGACCAGTGCCCTGAGGTGCGCACGATCGTCGTCGGGATCGGCGGCGGAGGACTCGCCGCAGGTGTCGCGGTCGCCGTGAAGGCGCTGCGGCCCGACGTGCGGATCGTGGGCGTGCAGGCGGCCGGCGCCGCGGCCTTTCCGCCCTCGCTGGCCGCCGGGCGCCCGGTGTCGATCCGGAATCCGGCGACGATGGCCGACGGCATCAAGGTCGGGCGGCCCGGCGACGTGCCGTTCGGGATCGTCGCCGAGCTGGTGGACGAGGTCCGTACGGTCACCGAGGACGAACTGTCCGCCGCGCTGCTGCTGTGCCTGGAGCGGGCCAAGCTGGTCGTCGAACCGGCCGGCGCCAGCCCGGTCGCCGCGCTGCTGAGTGACCCGAGGGGATTCGAGGGACCGGTCGTCGCGCTGCTGTCCGGCGGGAACGTCGACCCGCTGCTGCTCCAGCGCATTCTGCGTCACGGCATGTCCGCGCAGGGCCGCTACCTGGCCGTACGGCTGCGGCTGACGGACCGGCCCGGGGCCCTCGCGACGCTTCTCGGGGTGTTGTCAGTGGTCGACGCTAACGTCCTCGATGTGAGCCATGTCCGGACCGACCCGCGGCTCGGGCTCACGGAGGCGGAGGTCGAGCTGCATCTGGAGACGAAGGGTCCGGTGCACTGCGCCGAGGTCGGCCACGCCCTGCGCGACGCCGGGTACACGGTCATCGACTGAGGTCGGAGCCCGTCCGCCCCTCCTCCCCTCACCTGTCCTGTCACTCGTTCGAGAAAATCCGTTGAGAGACGCGATACATCGCGTTATGGTGTGTCTCGTGTCGCCCTCCTGTGGAAAACGGGAGGCGGAACAACATGCGCAAACCTAGGCTTTTCGAAGAATCCCCGACGACGTGGAGACTGATATGCCAGGCGCCATCTATGCCGAAGGCCTGGTGAAAACCTTCGGCGATGTGAAAGCTCTGGACGGCGTCGACCTCGATGTCCCCGAGGGCACCGTGCTGGGCCTGCTCGGGCCCAACGGCGCGGGCAAGACGACGGCCGTCCGCTGTCTGACCACCCTGCTGCGCCCCGACAGCGGCAAGCTGCTCGTCGCCGGCCTCGACGTGCTCAAGCAGCCCAACGAGGTGCGGCGGTCCATCGGCCTCTCCGGCCAGTTCGCCGCGGTCGACGAATACCTGACCGGCAGGGAGAACCTGCAGATGGTCGGCCAGCTCTACCAGATGAAGGCCAAGGCCGCGAAGGTCCGGGCGGACGAACTGCTCGACCAGTTCAACCTCGCGGACGCCGCCGACCGTACGGCCAAGACCTACTCCGGAGGCATGCGCCGCCGGCTCGACCTGGCGGCGGCGCTCGTCGTCTCCCCGCCCGTGATGTTCATGGACGAGCCGACCACCGGCCTCGACCCGCGCAACCGCCAGATGCTGTGGGAGGTCATCAAACAACTCGTCGCAGGCGGTACGACACTGCTGCTGACCACCCAGTATCTGGAGGAGGCCGACCACCTCGCGCACGACATCGCGGTCGTCGACCACGGCCGTGTCATCGCCCGCGGCACCTCCGACCAGCTCAAGGCCCGCACCGGCGGCGAGCGCGTCGAGGTCGTCGTGCACGAGCGCGACCACATCCCGATCGCGTCCGCCCTCTTGGACAAATACAGCTTGCGCGGCTTCGGCAAGGGCGACACCGCCGTCGAGGAGCACACCCGTAAGATCACCACGCCTGTCTCCGGTGGGGCCAAGCTCCTCGCAGAAATCATCCGCGAGCTGGACACCCAGGGCATCGAGATAGACGACATCGGCCTGCGCCGCCCCACCCTCGACGACGTGTTCCTCTCCCTGACGGGCCACCTGGCCGAGGAGAAGGACGAGGAGAACGGCACCGGCGCCACCCCGGACACCAAGGACCGCAAGCACAAGAAGGAGGCCGCGAAGTGAGTGCCGTCACCGATGCCGCACCGATCGCGGCGCCGAGCAGCGCGCTGGGCCAGTCCGTGCACGACTCGCTGGTCGTCGCCAAGCGGAACTTGATTCGCATGTCCCGAATTCCCGAAATGGTAATTTTCGGGCTGATTCAACCCATCATGTTCGTGGTGCTGTTCACCTACGTCTTCGGCGGTTCCATGCAGATCGGCGGCAGCACCAGCGCCACCGACTACAAGAACTTCCTGATGGCGGGCATCTTCGCGCAGACCGTCACGTTCGCCACCGCCAGCTCCGGCGCGGGCATCGCCGACGACATGCACAAGGGGCTCATCGACCGGTTCCGCTCGCTGCCCATGGCGCGCGGTGCGGTGCTGACCGGGCGGACGCTCGCCGACCTCGTGCAGACCGCGCTGACTCTGCTGGTTCTCGCGATAGTCGCCCTGCTGGTCGGCTGGCGGGTCGGCTCGGACGGCTCGACCAACGCCGGCAAGGTCCTCGGCGCCTTCGGGCTGCTGCTTCTGCTCGGTTACGCGTTCACCTGGATCGGCGCCCTGATCGGACTCACCGTCCGGACGCCCGAGGCGGCCACCTCCGGCGGACTGATCTGGCTCTTCCCGGTGACCTTCATCTCGAACGCGTTCGTGGACACCAGCCACATGACGCCGTGGCTGCGCCACATCGCCGAGTGGAACCCGTTCAGTGCCACCGTGCAGGCCTGCCGGGTGCTCTTCGCCAACCCGGGACAGTCGCCCTCGGACGCCTGGCCCATGGTGCACCCGGTGTGGGCCTCACTGATCTACTCGCTGCTGATCATCCTCATATTCCGGACCCTGGCGGTGCGCAAGTACCGCTCGGCCACGGCCTGAGGAGGACCCATGACGAAACCCCCGGCGCCGCAAGGCCGCCGGGGGCTCGTCGAAGGCGAAGGACCAGGGCCGGTCCCGTGGGCGTGGGTCAGCCGTTGTACGGCTCGGCCTTGAGGATCGTCACCGAGGCCTTCTTGCCGTTGGGCAGCTCGTACTGCGCCACCTCGCCGACCTTGTGGCCGAGCACGCCGGAGCCCAGCGGGGACTGCGGCGAGTAGGTCTCGATGTCGGCGCTCGCGTACTCGCGCGAGGCGAGCAGGAAGGTCGTGGTGTCGTCCTCGTCGCCGTCGAAGGCGATCGTGACGACCATGCCGGGCGCGACCGCGCCGTCCGTCGACGCCGGGGCCTCGCCGACCTTGGCCTTCTCCAAGAGCTGGGTCAGCTGGCGGATGCGGAGCTCCTGCTTGCCCTGCTCCTCCTTGGCCGCGTGGTACCCGCCGTTCTCGCGCAGGTCGCCCTCCTCGCGTGCGGCCGCGATCTTCACGGTGATCTCGGCGCGCGCGGGACCAGACAGGTACTCCAGCTCGTCCTTGAGCTTGGTGTACGCCTCCTGCGTGAGCCAGGTGACGTCTTCGCTGGTCTGGGTCACAGGTGCTCCTCGTAGGTACTGGGAATACAAAGCATCGCCCTACCCAGAAGAATGTTCCTTCATGGAAGGGCGAAACCACGAGCCTAACAATTCAACGGCCCAAGGGGGAGGACATAAGCCGTCAGAAATACGTCAACGCAGGTCAAGGCATACGTAACGAGGGTGACGTCAGTCGGAGTGGCAGCCGAGCAGCTCGGCTGTCGTGCCCTTGGCCGTGGTGCGCAGGGTGACGACCTTGTCGATGCGGGTCGCGGAGCCGCCGAAGTGGAAGTCGGCGCGGCCCACCTCGGACTGGTCGGCGGCCTGCGAGCGCAGGGTGCAGTAGCCGGTGGTCCCGGAGTCCTTGTGGACCTCGAGATGCACCTTGACCTCGTTGTCCGAGGCCTGGAAGGTGATCACCTCGGCGCTGATCTTGGCCTCGACGACGTAGTGGTAGGCGAAGTATCCGACGAGGGCGAGCACGGCCGCCGCGAAGACGGCACCGGCGATCTTGAGCTTGTGGTCGGCACGCTCGTCCGACGAGCGGCCGTAGCGGCCCTCGGGCAGGCGCGTACTCGCCGTACTCATGATCGTCCTCTCGGCAAGGGGCTCTTGAAGTCGGCCCCCGGAATTATTCGCCCCCGGATTCGGTCACTATAGAAGCCGCCGATCGCACCCGTTCATGCGGGCGCCGACTTACGAGGATTTGAGTCTTGACTGACCAGCTGCGACTGATGGCCGTCCACGCGCACCCCGACGACGAGTCGAGCAAGGGCGCGGCCACCATGGCGAAGTACGTGTCCGAGGGGGTGGACGTGCTGGTCGTGACCTGCACGGGCGGGGAGCGCGGCTCCATCCTCAACCCGAAGCTCCAGGGCGACAAGTACATCGAGGAGCACATCCACGAGGTGCGCAAGAAGGAGATGGACGAGGCCCGCGAGATCCTCGGCATCAAGCAGGAGTGGCTCGGCTTCGTCGACTCGGGACTGCCCGAGGGCGACCCGCTGCCGCCGCTGCCCGAGGGGTGCTTCGCGCTGGAGGACATCGACAAGGCGGCCGGCGAGCTGGTGAAGCAGATCCGCTCCTTCCGTCCGCAGGTGATCACCACCTACGACGAGAACGGCGGTTACCCGCACCCCGACCACATCATGACCCACAAGATCTCGATGGTGGCGTTCGAGGACGCGGCGGACACCGAGAAGTACCCGGAGGGGGAGTACGGCCCGGCGTACCAGCCGCAGAAGCTGTACTACAACCAGGGCTTCAACCGGCAGCGCACCGAGGCGCTCCACAAGGCGTTGCTGGACCGGGGCCTGGAGTCGCCGTACGGGGACTGGCTCAAGCGCTGGGACGAGTCCGGGACGATGCGTGAGCGCACGCTCACCACGCACATTCCGTGTGCCGAGTTCTTCGAGATCCGTGACAAGGCGCTGATCGCGCACGCCACGCAGATCGACCCCGACGGCGGCTGGTTCCGGGTCCCGATGGAGATCCAGAAGGAGGTCTGGCCGACCGAGGAGTACGAGCTCGCGAAGTCTCTCGTCGATACCTCCCTCCCCGAGGACGACCTCTTTGCGGGCATCCGCGACAATGCCTGACATGAGCTCAAGCGCAGCCCTGGCAATGACGCACCTGGTCCCCCTCGCCGAGGTCGACGAGAACAAGGTCACCCCCGGCGTCCTCGGTTTCATCGTGTTCGCGGTGATGGCCCTGGCGGTCTGGGGACTGATGAAGTCCATGAGCAAGCAGATGAACCGGGTCGACTTCAAGGAGGCCCCGGACCCGAAGGCAAAGTCCGAGGCCGCCCCGGCCGAACCCAAGGCCAAGCAGGGCTGACCGGGCGGGGCCCGTACGGGGGTGCTCAGGGCCGGTCCGGCACCGCCACCCCCATCACCTCGCGGGCGTGCCGGCTCGGCACCATGCCGAGTCGCCAGGCCTGCCAGCCCGCGTCCAGGTTCACGCCCCGCTCCAGCAGCAGCCGGTACGCCTGCACGTAGTCGTCGAGTTTCTCGTCGCGGTGCGGGTGGCCGGCGCGGGAGAGCTGGGCGAGTTCCTCCTGCGCGACCGCCGTGCCGACCTCGACACCGCCTGGGGCCGCGTACGGCAGCAGCGTGGAGCGCAGGAAGTGGGCCCAGTCCTCGCCGCGGTGGTCGCCGTACGAGGTGAACAGGCCCAGCGCCTCGTCGCACAGCGTCAGGGCCTGTTGGGTACGGGCGTTGCCCGCGTCCACCACCGCGAGTTCCAGGCAGGTCCACGCCTCGCCGTGGGCGACGCCGATGCGCTGGAAGTCGGCGCGGGCGTCGACCAGGAGCTGGCGGGCGAAGCCGGAGTTGCGCAGGGAGCCGGTCTGGGCGGCGCGCTGGTCGCGGGTGACGCGGGCGGAGTGGTGCCGGGCGCAGGCCAGGCCGTAGACGTCCCGCATGCGGGAGAACATCGTGCGGGAGCGTTCCAGTTCCCGTACCGCCAGGTCGAGGTTGCCTGCCTCCTCCAGGGCCTGGCCCAGGTAGTAGATCGTCCAGGCCTCGCCGCGCGCGTCCTCGTTCTCGCGGTGCCGGGCGGCTGCCTGGCGCAGGCCGTCCACCGCCGGGGACGGGTCGCCGGCGACGAGTCGGGCCCGGGCCAGCTGGGTCAGCGCCCAGGCCTCGCCGCGGGCGTCGCGGGTACGGCCGTAGAGGCCGAGGGCTGTGGTGAGTTCGGACTCGGCGCGCGGGATGTCGCCCATGCGCAGGCCGAGTTGGCCGAGCTGGAAGTGGGCCCATGCCTCGCCGTGCACGGACTCGCCGGCGCGGTGCAGGACCAGGGAGTCGGTCAACAGCCGCATGGCTTCGGGGAGTCGGGCGCGGTCGCGTTCCACGGCGGCCAGGGCGTGCATCGTCCAGGCGCGGTCCGTGGCCAGCTCGGGCGGGGCCTGCAGGTCCAGGGCCTCGCGGAGTTTCGCCGCCGCCTCGGTGAGGTTGCCCTGGTGGTGGAGGGTGATGCCGAGGGAGCAGAGGGCGCGCGCGGCGCCCGCGTCGTGGTGGGCCTCCATGTAGAGGTCGACGACGGAGGTGAGGGTGGTGCGTGCCTTGTCGAGTTCGCCGAGCTGCCGGGCCGCGATACCCGTGCGCCACTGCACCGAGCGGACAAGGAGCCCCTGGTCGACGGCCTGCGCCAACTCGCTGATCTCACCGAGGCGGTAGAGGTCGCCGCGCAGCAGGCAGTAGTCGCACAGCGCGCCCAGCAGATTCAGTACGGCACCCTGGTCGACGCCCTCCGCGTGCCGCAGCGTCGAGGTGATGAAGCTCGACTCGTCGTCCAGCCAGCGCAGCGCCTCGTCGAGCGAGGTGAAGCCGTGCGGGCCGAACCGGTCCGAGCGCGTCGACATGTTTCCGTCGACCAACCGCAGTACGGAGTCGGCGAGTTCGCCGTAGTTCACGATCAGCCGCTCCTGCGCCGCCGTACGCTCCGAGGGCTCTTCCTCGTCGAGGAGGCGGGCCTGGGCGAAGGCGCGGACCAGGTCGTGCAGGCGGTAGCGGGTGCCGCGGACGTGGTCGATGAGGCCTGCTCGGGAGAGGGCCTGCAGATGGCGGGTGGCCTCCGTCTGGTCCGTGCCCAGCAGGGCGGCCGCCGCAGCGGCGCCCAGTGATGCCCGGCCGGCCAGTGCCAGTCGCCGCAGCAGTCTGCGGGCCGGGTCCGACTGGTCGGTGTAGCGCAGCCACAGCACCCGCTCGACCGGCTCCACCGGGCCGTACGCGCCGAGATCTGTGGCCAGTTGACGCGGTGAGCGCGGGCCGAGGGACGAGCCCGCGATCCGCAGCGCCAGCGGCAGGCCGCCGCACAACTCCCTGATCCGGTCGGCGGATTCGGCGTCGTAGGGCCCCGAACCGTCCTGTGCCGCCGTGCCCAGCAGCTCCTCCGCGCCCGCCGCGTCCAGCGACTCGACCGGCAACTGATGTACCCAGGCGGTCAGTTCGGCGGGCAGGTCGAGGGGCTTGCGGGCGGTGACCACGACCAGGCTGTCCGAGCGCTCGGGGACCAGCGTGGCCACCTGCGCGACATCGGAGGCGTCGTCCAGGACGATCGTCACCGGCAGTCCGGTCAGCTGCTGGTGGTACAACTCGCCCAGCCGCTTGACCTGTTGGTCGGGGGAGGAGCGTTCACGGAAGAGCAGTTGCTCGCGGGGTGCGCCGAGCCGGTTCAGGAGGTGCAGCAGGGCGTCGCGGGTGGGGAGGGGCGGCTCGCCGGGGCTGTCGCCGCGCAGGTCCACCACGCAGGCGCCGCGGAAGTGGTCCCGCAGATCGTGCGCGGCACGCACCGCGAGAGTGGTCCGCCCCGAGCCGGGCGCCCCGTGCAGGACGACCACCGTCGGCCGGGTCTCCGTGCTCGCGCGGGCCGCCTGCACCAACTGCCGAATACGAGCAAGCTCCGCCCGCCGACCGGCGAACGCCCCCACCGCGTCCGGGAGTTGACCGAAGGACTGCTCCAGCACACTCCGCCGCCGGGCCGCCGCGCTCTTGTCCGCACCGCGCAGCTGCGGCCCCGGCTTCTTCGTCGGCCCGGTGGAGGCGGCGAGGACCCGCTGCTGGTCCAGGAACGGACGGATGCCCCGCACCTCCAACGCCGTCAGCCACTGCAGCCGCAACTGCTCCGGGCCACCGGGCTGACTCGCGGCCCCGGCACGGTGATGCGCGGCGGGCAGATGGGACGCGGTCACCTTCACGACGGTGGCCGCCGCGCCGACGACACCGACGACCGCACCCGCGCCGAGCGCGGTGCCGGCGCCGGTGCCGAGGGTCAGGTCGGCGACGACGGCAGCGACGGCTCCAACGGCCGCCACCAGTAAGGGAGTTCCCGCGCCCTCCTTGGCGAAGCGCTGCCCGAAGGTGAGCTGTCCGGCCGACGCCTCGTCGAGGGCCCCCGTATAGGCCTCGTACTCCTCGGCCGCCGTCTGGGCCATGGCGTCCAGAGCGGCCCGGGACCGCGTCAGCAGCACCTGCCCGTCGGTGCGGCCGCCGGAGCGCCGCACCTCCTCCTCCACGGCCCGAGCCAACAGCCGTTCGGCGTCGCTCCGATGGCTGTCCCGCATGTGGCGTCCCCCTCCGGCGGCAACTTCCTGGCCTATGAGTGTCCTTCGGGGGAGGCGTGAGCGCGAGAGGGCGACGATCACGACGTGGCTGGGGGGCCCGCCCGTTGACGTGACGAGGGCCCCACCCCCACAAGTGACAAAGGCCCCCACCCCCACCTCCACCACCTCACCGCACCCCCACACGCCCCTTCGACAACGCCACGAACCCGCAGGCGCACGCCAAAGCCGTCTCTCCCACCGCGCAGACCGCGGCCACGACAAGGTCGCCGCCCGCCTGCGCCGTCGTTATGTCGAACCAGGCGTCGAGTATCGCGACGGCTGCCGTCGCCGATGCCGCGAGCCGGGCTCTGGGGTCGCCGCGCAGGCCCAGCAGCGCGGTCGTGGCGCAGCCGAGCGCCATGAGGACGTCGAGGCCGATCCAGGCCAGCGACCAGTTCCGCACCTCCGTACTGGTGGGGAGCGTCAGGGCGAGCACCACCATCCAGGGCACCAGCAGCACAGCTGCGGAGCCGAGCAGGATCAGCGTCCATTTCCTTCGCATGGCTCCACGGTAGAACCGCAGAGGAAATTCTGCAAATAAAATTCTGCAGAGATTGTTCTGCGATCTGATGTCTTGGGCGCTACGGTGGTCCCATGCCTGGTCACACCCCCGAGTCCGAGCTGCCGAACTCCGAACGGTCGAACTCCGAGCTGACGAGCCTCGAACGCACCGCCCTCTACAAGTCCCTCGGCAACCCCCTGCGCCGCCGCATCCTCGACTACCTCGGCCGGCACACCGAGGCGAACTCGACCGTGCTGGCCAGGGAACTCGGCGAGAGCTCCGGCACGACCAGCTACCACCTGCGCAAACTGGCCGAGCAGCGGCTCATCGAGGAGATCCCCGAGAAGTCGGGCGGCCGGGAGCGCTGGTGGCGGGCGCTGCCCTTCAGCCACACCGCGCCGGACCCCGCGACGATGGCCCCCGACGAGTACGCGGCGGCCGAGCAGCTCGCCCTGCTGAAGATCGAGGTGGACACGCGACTGTTCCGCCGCGCCCACGAGGAGTACCGGGGGCCGGAGGGCTGGGCCCAGGTGCAGCGGACCGGCGCCTGGATGACCCAGGAGGACCTGGTCGGCTTCGTCCGCGCCTACCAGGATCTGCTCGACCGCTACGGCCACGCCCCCGAGGACGCTCCCGAGGGGGCACGCCACATGAGCCTGCGCTTCTACGCGGCTCCCGACCCCGTGGGAGAGTGGACCGGTGAACCGACTGGCCCATGAGACGTCCCCGTATCTGCTCCAGCACGCCGACAACCCCGTCGACTGGTGGCCCTGGTCGACCGAGGCCTTCGACGAGGCCCGGAAGTCGAACAGACCTGTTCTGCTGAGCGTCGGATACAGCAGCTGTCACTGGTGCCACGTCATGGCCCACGAGTCCTTCGAGGACCAGCCCACCGCCGACTATCTCAACGCGCACTTCGTCAGCATCAAGGTCGATCGCGAGGAGCGCCCCGACGTCGACGCCGTCTACATGGAGGCCGTGCAGGCGGCCACCGGCCAGGGCGGCTGGCCCATGACCGTGTTTCTCACGCCGGACGCCGAACCCTTCTACTTCGGCACCTACTTCCCGCCGGCCCCCCGCCACGGCATGCCGTCCTTCCGCCAGGTCCTCGAAGGGGTGCGCAGTGCCTGGAGCGACCGGCGCGACGAGGTCGCCGAGGTCGCCGGGAAGATCACGCGGGACCTGGCCCAGCGCGAGATCGACTACGGCAGCACCGAGGCCCCCGGCAAGGAGGAGCTGTCCCAGGCGCTCCTCGGGCTCACCCGGGAGTACGACCCGCAGCGCGGCGGATTCGGCGGGGCGCCCAAGTTCCCGCCGTCCATGGCGCTCGAGTTCCTGCTGCGCCACCACGCCCGCACCGGCTCCGAGGGCGCGCTGGAGATGGCGCAGGACACCTGCGAGCGGATGGCGCGCGGCGGTATCTACGACCAGCTCGCGGGCGGGTTCGCGCGGTACTCCGTCGACCGCGAGTGGGTCGTCCCGCACTTCGAGAAGATGCTCTACGACAACGCCCTGCTCTGCCGCGTCTACGCCCACCTCTGGCGCAGCACCGGCTCCGAACTCGCCCGCCGCGTTGCCGTCGAGACCGCCGACTTCCTGGTGCGCGAACTCCGCACCAACGAGGGCGGGTTCGCCTCCGCGCTCGACGCCGACAGCGACGACGGGACCGGCAAGCACGTCGAGGGCGCCTACTACGTGTGGACGCCCGAGCAGCTCACCGAGGTCCTCGGGGAGGAGGATGCCGAGCTGGCCGCTCAGTACTTCGGGGTGACGGACGAAGGGACCTTCGAGGAGGGGCAGTCCGTCCTCCAACTCCCGCAGGACGAGGGCGTGTTCGACGCCGAGAAGATCGCGTCGGTACGGAGTCGGCTGCTCGCCGCCCGCGCCGGGCGTTCCGCTCCCGGCCGTGACGACAAGGTGGTCGCCGCCTGGAACGGGCTCGCGATCGCCGCGCTCGCCGAGACCGGCGCCTACTTCGACCGGCCCGATCTGGTCGAGGCCGCCGTCTCCGCCGCCGATCTCCTCGTACGGCTGCATCTGGACGAGCACGCCAAGCTGGCCCGCACCAGCAAGGACGGTCAAGTCGGGGCGAACGCCGGGGTGTTGGAGGACTACGCGGATGTCGCCGAGGGGTTTCTCGCGCTGGCGTCCGTCACGGGGGAGGGGGTCTGGCTGGAGTTCGCCGGGTTCCTGCTCGACCATGTGCTCGCCGGGTTCGTGGACGAGTCGGGGGCGCTGTACGACACCGCCTCCGATGCCGAGCGGCTCATTCGTCGGCCGCAGGATCCGACCGACAACGCGACGCCGTCCGGGTGGACCGCCGCCGCAGGTGCCCTGCTGAGCTATGCCGCGCAGACCGGTGCCGAGCCCCATCGCACCGCCGCCGAGCGGGCGTTGGGGGTCGTGAAGGCGCTCGGGCCGCGGGTGCCGCGCTTCATCGGGTGGGGGCTGGCCGTCGCCGAGGCGTATCTGGACGGGCCGCGCGAGGTCGCCGTCGTAGGGTCATCACTCACCGAAGAAGGCGCAAAAGCCTTGCACCGTACGGCACTTCTGGGGACCGCGCCCGGTGCGGTGGTCGCCTTCGGGGTGGCGGGGAGTGACGAGTTGCCGTTGCTCGCCGACCGGCCGTTGGTCGAGGGGGGAGCGGCCGCGTATGTCTGCCGTAACTTCACCTGTGACGCGCCGACGACCGATCCGGAGCGGCTGCGTACCGCGCTGAGCAGGTGAAATGTCAGATTCGTAACCATCTCAAACGCGACCAGTGAGAGAAATGCTCACGCGCGGGTCTCATTGTGATGAAACACGGTCTTCACCGAAGGCACCTGTCCACTTCACAGATCACCCATAGTCTCTGCCCCGTGACGCGGCGGATGTGACTCACCGTCGCGACGGGGGGAATTGGGGATCCTGGGGGGATCTGTTGCTGACGTCCGTCTTCATCGCTGTCGTTTCGCTGGCCCTGTTCTGGATGGCCGCCTTCACCTTGTGGTGGCAGATGCACGCGTGGCGTACGCCCGAAGTGCTCGCCTCCACCCGATTCAGCAGCCCGGACGGGGACGAGCACGTCTCGTTCTCGTTGCTGCTGCCGGCCCGGCACGAACAGGCCGTGCTGGACCACACCATCCAGCGGCTGCTGGAGTCCACCCACACCGACTTCGAGATCATCGTGATCGTGGGGCACGACGACCCCGAGACCGCCGCGGTGGCCAACAGCGCCGCCGAGCGCGACCCGCGCGTCCGCGTCGTCGTCGACACGCACGAGAAGAAGAACAAGCCGAAGGCCATGAACACGGCGCTGCCGCACTGCCGCGGCGATGTCGTCGGGGTCTTCGACGCCGAGGACCAGGTCCATCCGGAGCTGCTGGCCCACGTCGACCACGCGTTCCGGACGACGGGAGCGGATGTCGTCCAAGGGGGCGTCCAGCTCATCAACTTCCACTCCAGCTGGTACAGCCTGCGCAACTGCCTGGAGTACTTCTTCTGGTTCCGGTCCCGGCTGCACCTGCACGCGCAGAAGGGGTTCATTCCGCTCGGCGGCAACACCGTCTTCGTGCGGACCGACACCCTTCGGGAAGCCGACGGCTGGGACCCCAACTGCCTCGCCGAGGACTGCGACTTGGGCGTCCGGCTGTCCAGTGTCGGCAAGAAGGTCGTCGTCGCCTACGACTCCGACATGGTGACCCGGGAGGAGACCCCGGGCTCCCTGATGTCGTTGCTGAAGCAGCGAACCCGCTGGAACCAGGGCTTCCTTCAGGTCTACCGGAAGAAGGACTGGAAGCAACTCCCGGGATTCGGGCAGCGGTTGCTCGCCCGGTACACGCTGATGACGCCGTTCCTGCAGGCCTTCTCCGGGGTGATCATCCCGCTGAACGCGGCGGTCGCGCTGTTCCTGGACGTGCCGGTCGGCATCGCCTTCCTCACCTTCCTGCCGTTGGTCACCGCCGCGGTCACCTTCGTCTTCGAGGTCGTCGGACTGCACGACTTCGGCAAGCAGTACGGACTGCGCGTCCGCGCCGTCCACTATCTGAAGCTCGTCGTGGGCGGCCCCTTCTATCAGGTCCTCCTCGCCGGAGCCGCGATCCGCGCAGTGTGGCGTGAGCAACGTGGCCGGAACGACTGGGAGTTGACCTCCCATGTCGGCGCGCACCTCACCGAAACCGCAGTGATCCGAGAGGACGTTCCTGCGTGACTTCCACCCTTCCCGCGGTGACCACCACGGTCCCCGCGCAGCGGCAGCCTGCGCCTGAAACCGGTTCGGCGGGTCGAACAACACCGCCGAGCAGACTCCGTTCCTCCCACTCCGACCTCCTCCTCTGCGGCCTGCTCCTCGTCGCGATCCTCGTCGTGCAGGGCTGGAACATCGCCGACTACCCGACGCTCAGCGACGACGAGGGCACCTACCTCGCCCAGGCCTGGGCCGTCCAGCAGGGCACCGGCCTGGCCCACTACACCTACTGGTACGACCATCCGCCCCTCGGCTGGATCCAGATCGCCCTGCTCACCTGGATACCGGCGCACTTCAGCCCCGGCTCGATGACCGTCGGCACCATGCGCCTCGCGATGCTGGTCATCAGCGCGATCAGCGCGATCCTCGTCTACGTCCTCGCCCGCCGGCTGTCCCTGCCCCGCTGGGCGGCCGGCCTGGGCATGCTGCTCTTCGGGCTGTCCCCGCTGTCCGTGATCCTCCAGCGGGAGATCTTCCTCGACAACATCGCCGTGATGTGGATGCTGCTCGCGTTCTGCGCGGCTGCCTCCCCAAGTCGCCATCTCTGGCACCACTTCGGTGCAGGACTCGCCGCCGCGGCCTCGGTCCTCACCAAGGAGACGATGGTCGTCATCCTGCCCGCGCTGCTGGTCACCATGTGGCGCCACGGACACCGGGACACCAGGAAGTTCGCACTCACCGGCGCCATCACCGCCTGCGCCCTCATCGGCTTCTCGTACCCTCTCTTCGCCCTGCTCAAGGGCGAGTTGCTGCCGGGCAGCGGCCACGTCTCCCTGTGGGACGGCCTCAAGTACCAGATGACCAGGCCCGGTTCGGGCTTCATCCTCGACCAGGGCACGGGTTCGTTCGGCGTCCTCCACTCCTGGCTGTACTACGACCGTGTCCTGCCGCTGGGCGGTCTCGCCGGGGCGTTGCTCCTGCTGGTCACCTGGCGCTGGTCGGTCACCGCCCGCTCGCTCGCCGGACCCGCCCTGACCGTGGCGATCCTCGCCGCCGTGGCGATGCGCCCGGGCGGCTACCTGCCCGCCATGTACGTCATCGGCGCGCTGCCCTTCCTCGCGCTCGTCCTCGCCGGAGGCACCGCCTCCGTCGCCCACGCGGTGCTGCGCAGATGGCGGCACGAGGGGGAGCGGCGGTACGTCACCGGCGGCCGGTACGCCCTCGCCGCCGTCCTCGCGGTCGCCGCCGGCGCCTATGTCGTACCGCACTGGTACGACGGCGACCACACCGCCGTGACCGCGGATGCCAACGCCCCCTACCGGGCAGCCTCCAAGTGGCTGTCCACCGAGGTGAAGGACCCGAAGGACACCCGGGTCCTCGTCGACGACGCGCTCTGGCTGGACCTGGTGCACGCCGGGTACCGGCCCGGGCTCGGGGTCATCTGGTTCTACAAGGCCGACCTCGACCCCGCCGTCACCAAGACGATGCCCCACGGCTGGAAGGACATCGACTACGTCGTGGCCTCCCCGACGGTACGGCGCGACGCGGTCGACCTGCCCAACGTCAAGGCGGCGATCCAGCACTCCACACCGGTCGCCACCTTCGGCACCGGCGCCGACCGCATCGAGATCCGGCAGATCCAGCGCGAGACCGTGGGAGCCGAGTGATGAGCCAAGAGTCCATCGTCCCCGGAGAGTTGGGCGACCCGGCCGTACGCGGTGCCGAGATCGCCGAGCCCGGTGCCGTCACCATCGTCGTACCGACCTTCAACGAGTCCGCAAACGTACGGGAGTTGCTGCACCGGATCACCGAATCCGTGCCGACCAGGCTCCCTTGTGAGGTCGTCTTCGTCGACGACTCCACCGACGACACCCCCGAGGTCATCTTCGAGGCGGCCCAGGACTGCCCGTTCCCGGTGACCGTCCTGCACCGGGACGAACCGGTCGGCGGGCTCGGCGGCGCCGTCGTCGAGGGGATCAAGGCGGCGACGTCCGACTGGATCGTCGTCATGGACGGCGACCTCCAGCATCCGCCGTCCCTGGTACCGGAGTTGGTCGGCACCGGCGAGCGCGCGAACGCCGGGCTCGTCGTCGCCTCCCGGTACATCAAGGGCGGCAGCCGCGAGGGATTGGCGGGCGGATATCGCATCGCCGTGTCCCGCGGGGCGACTTGGCTCACCAAGACACTCTTCCCTCGCCGACTCCGCGGTATCAGCGACCCGATGAGCGGCTTCTTCGCGATCCGGCGCAGCGCGGTGACGGCGGACGCGCTCAAGCCGCTCGGCTACAAGATCCTGCTCGAACTCGCCGTACGCAGCCGTCCGCGCCAGGTCACCGAGGTGCCGTTCGTCTTCCAGGACCGGTTCGCCGGAGAGTCCAAGTCGACCGCGCAGGAAGGCTTCCGCTTCCTGCGCCACCTGCTCGGCCTGCGCACCGCCTCGCCCGTCGCGCGCATGATCGTGTTCGGCCTGATCGGTGCCACCGGCTTCATCCCCAACCTGGTCGGCCTGTGGGCCCTCACCAAGACGGGCATGCACTACGTCCCCGCCGAGATCCTCGCCAACCAGCTCGGCGTGGCCTGGAACTTCTACCTCATCGAGCACCTGCTGTTCCGCGACCGGCGCCGGCACCGCAACTGGTGGGACCGGGCGGGCCGGTTCGCGCTGCTCGCCAACGCCGACCTGGTGCTGCGCATCCCGCTGATCGCCCTGTTCGTCCACAGGTTCGGCATGGGCGCCGTGTCGGCGACCGCGCTCGCACTGGTCATGACGTTCGTCCTGCGCTTCGTCGGCACCGAAGCGCTGGTCTACCTCCCGCGTCGTAAGGGGAGTCGTACAGCCGCAAGGAGAGCCGTGTGAACAAGTACCGCAGAAGAACCGCGTTCCTCGGGGTGGGAACGCTGACCGCCGGACTGCTGCTCGCCGTGCCGCAGTCCGCCGAGGCCGCGAACCTCGTCCTCAACCCGGGGTTCGAGACCGACGGCGGCGACGGGATGCCGTACTGCTGGGAGAAGTCGGGTTGGGGCGACAACGACTTCAGTTTCACGACCACTTCGGACGCCCACTCGGGTTCGAAGGCCATGCAGGTCAACGTGACGCGGCGCGTCGACGGTGACCGGAAGGCGCTGATCACCGAGTCCACGGCCTGCGCGCCGGTGGTGACGGCGGGCAAGCAGTACGACCTCGGGCTCTGGTACAAGACGACCACGCCGGACGCGAACATCACGCTGTTCCGGCACGACGCGACGGCCGGCTGGCAGTACTGGACCGACCTCAAGACCCTGGACATGAGCGCGAGTTGGGCCCAGGCGAGCGTGCGTACGCCGGAGGTCCCGGCCGGTACCGACCGGATCACCTGGGGTGTCTCGGTCTACGGCACCGGGTCCGCGACCACCGACGACTACACGATGGACCAGGTCCCGGACACGCTGCCGCCCGCGACCTGCACGGCGACCGCCGAGGAGTGCGCGAATGGGCGTTGGGACGTGCTGCCCACGCAGAACCCGGTCCGCTCGATGCACTCCGTCGTCCTCAACAACGGCAAGGTGCTGCTGATCGCGGGCTCCGGCAACAGCCAGGAGCAGTTCGACGCGGGGACGTTCACGAGTGCGGTGTACGACCCGGTCGCGGGGACGTACAAGGTGATTCCGACGCCGAAGGACATGTTCTGCTCGGGACACATCCAGTTGCAGGACGGCCGGGTGCTGGTGCTGAGCGGCAACAAGGCGTTCCCGGCGGCGGACGGTTCGCACGGGTACGAGGGGTACAAGGACTCGTACATCTTCGACCCGGTGACCGAGACGTACAGCAAGACGAACGACCTCAACGACGGCCACTGGTACCCGTCGGCGACCGAACTCGGCAACGGTGACGTCATCTCCTTCGGCGGGCTGCGCGAGGACTCGACGGGGTCGGTGACCGCCGAGTACTGGTCGGACGCCCAGCAGAAGTGGCTGCCGTTGTCGCAGGTCAACCAGACCTGGTCGTACTGGGGGCTGTACCCGTCGATGGTCCTGATGCAGGACGGCCGGCTCTTCTACACGGGCAGCCATGTCTTCGGGAACAACATCCCGGGCACGGGCAGCGCGATCTACGACTACGGAGCCAACACGATCACTTCGGTGTCGGGGCTGCAGAACAAGGACGAACGAGACCAGTCGGCAAGCGTGTTGCTGCCTCCGGCGCAGGACCAGAAGGTCCTCACCATCGGCGGCGGCAACATCGACTCCAACCCGGACGCGAACCGGCTGACCGACATCATCGACCTCAAGGCCGCGAACCCGACGTACACCGTCGGCCCCCAAATCCCGCAGGGGACCGTCGACTTGGGGAACGGTCCGGTGGCCGAGACCGGCGCGCAGGGCAAGATGTACGTGTCCGCCGTACTCCTGCCGGACGGCACGGTGCTGGAGACGGGCGGCGGGCTGCACAACCGCGCGAACCCCGTCTATGAGGCGTCGATCTTCGACCCGGCGACGACGACGTTCGATCCGGTGGCCGCCGACCCGGAGGCGCGCGGCTACCACTCCTCGTCCTTCCTCCTGCCGGACGGGCGGGTGATGTCGACCGGTGACAACCCGGGCAACGGCACCTGGAACCACAACGTGTCGATCTACACCCCGCCGTATCTCCTCAAGGGCACGCGGCCGACGATCACTTCGGTGATCGACAACGAGTGGGAGTACGGTGACACCCAGACGATCACCGTCGACCGGCCCATCGCCAAGGCGGAGTTGATCCGCCCGGCCGCGGTCACGCACTCCTCGGACCCGAACCAGCGTTTCGTCGACCTGCCGCTCTCGGTGGACGGCAACACGGTCGACCTGAACGTGACGAGTAACCCCAACCTGGCGCCGCCAGGCTGGTACATGCTCTTCGCGGTCGACGCCAACGGTGTGCCGTCGGTGGCCAAGTGGGTCCATCTGCAAGGCCCTTCGGCCCTGACCACGGACACGGCCTCGGCCCACGTCCACTCCTTCGCCGACTCCCTGACGGGCAAGGTCACCGAGCCCGGCAAGAAGCGCACCTCGCAGAAGGTCTCCGTGACCATCTCCGGCTGCGACCGCCACTACGGCACGATCAACGTTTGCGTGCCGACGGTCTTCCCTGCCGAGGTCAAGTCGACGACTGCGGCCCGCTGTTCATGGCTCCGGCAGAACGACTACGGCCGCTTGAAGGTCAACGGCAAGGACGATCCGCTGCGGCTCGACCCGAACAAGGACGGGGTGGCTTGCGGGAAGGGTGACGTGAGGACCGTGCTGACCAAGC
The DNA here is from genome assembly GCF_000716435.1 of Streptomyces xylophagus. Classification (GTDB taxonomy): domain Bacteria; phylum Actinomycetota; class Actinomycetes; order Streptomycetales; family Streptomycetaceae; genus Streptomyces; species Streptomyces xylophagus. Next base: position 50,831 of record NZ_JNWO01000018.1, on the reverse strand, counting down.
GCTAGCGGTCGATACCGACCTGGAGCACGGGCTCACTCGGAAAGCCCGTGCTCCAGCACGTCCAGCGTGCGGTCCAGCAGGACCTTGAAATCGTCCCGGTGGCCGTTCTCCGCCCAGTACAGGGACGTCTCCATCAGGGCGCCGATGATCGACATGGCGTAGACCCGTACCTCCAGGCTGTCCTGGTCCCTGCCGGTGCGTTCGGCGATGGCCTCGCAGAGCATGGTGCCGGTGACCGACATGCTCTCCATCATGCGTGAGCGCACCGCCGGGACCTGGACCATCAGATGGGTCCGGAGCCGGGAGACCTCCTCGTCCTCCTTCATGCCGAGGCTGACGGCCTTCTGCATGACGTAGCGGAGGGTGTCCATCCATGGTTCGTCGGCCGGACGGGCCCGGAGCTCCTCCATGATGAGCGGGTCGAACTCGTCCGTGAGGACGATGTCCTCCTTGGTGGGGAAGTAGCGGAAGACGGTCGACGGCGACACCTCGGCGCGTTCGGCGATCTGCTCGATGGTCGTGGCGTCGTACCCCTGTTCCTTGACCAGTGCGTACGTCGCGGTGCGGATCGCCTCGCGGGTCTTGATCTTCTTGCGCTCGCGGAGGCCCAGTTGAGGGCGGTCGGCGGGGCTGAAGGGGGAGGGTGCGGCCGTCATGCCGTTCATTGTCCGGCATCCGCCAGAGCGGTGGCCACGGCTGCGGCGGTGTCGTCCTTGTCCTCGTCCTCGTCCTCCTTCGTGGTCGGGGCCACCGGGGTGTTCGGCAGGAACGCCGCCGCCAGCAGCGCGGTGACGAGCGCGGCGGCGCCGCACACCAGCAGGACCAGGCCCATGCCGTGGACGTACGCGCTGTTCGCGGAGGCGATGAGGTCTGCCGAGCCCGTCTTCTGAGCGACGATGTGCGCCGCTACGACCGACTCCCCGGCGGTGTCCGCCGCCTTCGCGGGCAGGCCGGTGACGTCGAGGCGGTCGCGGAACGTGCTCGCGAGCAGGCTGCCGAGCAGGGCGATGCCGATCGCGGCGCCGACCTGGCGCATCGTCATCAGGAGCCCGGAACCGCTGCCGGCCCGGTCGCGGGGCAGCGCACTGAGGGCACCGTCCATCGCGGGGACGATCGAGAAGCCGAAGCCGAAGCCGGTGATGGACAGCCACAGCGCGGTGAAGCCGTAGCCGGAGTCGACGCTCGTACGGCTGCCGAGCACGGCGGCGAAGGCCAGCACCACCAGGCCCGCGGTGACCACCGCGCGGGAGCCGAACTTGGCGACGAGCGGCTGTGCGGCCCGGGCCGCGACGATCAGGCCGCCCATCATGGGCAGCAGCCGGACGCCGGTGCCGAGGGCGTCGTTGCCGAGCACCGCCTGGAGGTACTGCGGCAGCACGAACAGCAGGCCGGACAGGACGAACATCACGAGGGTCGCGGCGAGTGTGTTGAAGAGGAAGCCGCGGTGGCGGAGCAGGCTCATGTCGAGCATGGGGCGTTCCATGCGCCGCTCGCGCAGTACAAGGGCGGCGATCAGTACGACGGCTCCGGCGAGCATGCCCACGATCAGCGGGTCGCCCCAGCCGCGGCCGGGCGCTTCGATGATCGCGTAGATGAGGGCGCCGAGGCCGGCCGCGGTGAGCGCGGTGGAGGGGACGTCGACCTTGGGGGAGGCGGGGTCGCGGGTCTCGGGCAGCAGGAAGACGCAGGCGGCGATGCCGGCGGCGGCCATGGGCACGTTGACCAGGAAGACCGAGCCCCACCAGAAGTGGTTGAGCAGCCAGCCGCCGATGATCGGGCCGAGCGGCAGCCCGAGCGACGAGGCCGCGGAGATGATGCCGACGGCCTTGGTGCGCTCGTCGGGTCCGAAGAGCGAGGGCAGCACGGACAGGGCGAGCGGCATGACCAGTGCGGCGCCGAGGCCCATGAGCGTGCGGGCGGCGATGACCCAGTTGACGTCGTCGGCCAGGGCGCCGGCCACGGAACCGGCGAGGAAGACGCCGAGCCCCACGACGAGCATGCGCCGCCGTCCGTACCGGTCGCCGAGCAGTCCCGCCGGGAGCATCAGCGCGGCGAAGACGATGACGTACGAGTCCGCCATCCACTGCTGCTGGCCGGTGGTGGCGCCGAGCTGGCCCGCCATCGTGGGCAGGGCGACATTGAGGATCGTCGTGTCGAAGCCGAGCGTGAGCATGCTCGCGACCAGGGCCCCGAGGGCCCACCAGCGGCGCGGGTCGCGTCGCACCTCGTTGTTCTGAGTGACAGTAACCATGAAATGAGAGTAGCTGTCAAAAGATGGTGCGTGTCAACAGGGATCGACTTTCAGCGCATGAAAAATGGCCACGGCTCGAAAGCCGTGGCCATGAAGCTGGGGTGGGTCTCAGGTGTTACCCGTGCTGGTACGCCACCAGTGAGATCCCGACGTAGTGCACGAGGAACGCCGCCACCGTGAGGGAGTGGAAGACCTCGTGGAAGCCGAACCAGCGCGGTGACGGGTTCGGGCGCTTGATGCCGTAGATCACGCCGCCCGCGCTGTAGAGCAGTCCGCCGACGACCACCAGGACCAGGACGGCGATGCCGCCCGTGCGCATGAAGTCGGGCAGGAAGAAGACGGCCGCCCAGCCCATCGCGATGTAGCAGGGGGTGTAGAGCCAGCGCGGCGCGCCGACCCAGAACACCCGGAAGGCGATGCCGGCCGCCGCCGCGGCCCAGATGCTCCACAGCAGCCACTGCCCCTTGGCGCCCGGCAGCAGCAGCATCGTCAGGGGCGTGTACGTGCCCGCGATGATCAGGAAGATGTTGGCGTGATCGAGTCTGCGCAGGATGCCGTCCATGCGCGGGCTCCAGTCGCCCCGGTGGTACAGCGCGCTGACCCCGAAGAGCAGGCAGGCCGTCAGGGCGAAGATCCCGCAGGCGATACGGGCCCGGGGTGTGTCGGCGAGCGCGGTGAGCACCAGGCCCGAGATGAGCACGGCCGGGAACATGCCGAGGTGCAGCCAGCCGCGCAACTTCGGCTTGACATGGTCGGGGAGGGAGAGCGCGGAGGGACCGTGGCCTGCGATCGGCGTGTCCGTGGGCGCGTCGGGGACGGACGCAGTCATGCGCGCAATCGTACCTACGGAACCGTAAGTTACGTATCAGTGCGACGAGATGAGGGGCCGGAAGTGGCCACTCTCTCATGCGTAGCCGACATCCGGGTACCCGGGGTGAAGCGGTGGTGACGCACGGAAAACATGTCGGTGAGGGGCGGATGAGTGGCGATCCTCACGTCGCTCGTCTGTGAGGCCCTCTGGACATATGGGCGGGCGAGTCGGATGATCAAATGAGTGCGGTCGGCACCGGATGAGCGCCAAGATCGACCATCGTGAAGCATCCGGGTCGCGGCCCCCACGGGGCAACAAGGACAAAATCCCTCACCATAGGAGCAATCGTGGCGCGCGACATCGCGGCTCCCCCCGTCATCCCAACCGAGCACAAAGAACTGGTCTCGTGGGTGAACGAGATCGCAGAACTGACCCAGCCGGACAGCGTGGTCTGGTGTGACGGATCCGAAGCGGAGTACGACCGGCTGAGCGAGGAGCTCGTCCGAAAGGGCACCTTCAAGAAGCTCGACCCGATCAAGCGCCCCAACTCCTACTACGCCGCCTCCGACCCGACCGATGTCGCCCGGGTCGAGGACAGGACGTTCATCTGCTCCGAGCAGGAGCAGGACGCGGGACCGACCAACCACTGGAAGGCTCCCGCTGAAATGCGGGCCATCTTTACCGGAGAAGGAAACAGTTTCGCGGGAGAAAAGGGCATCTTCCGCGGCTCCATGAAGGGCCGGACGATGTACGTCGTCCCGTTCTGCATGGGCCCCCTCGGTTCGGACCTCTCCGCGATCGGCGTCGAGATCACCGACTCCGCCTATGTCGCCGTCTCCATGCGCACCATGACCCGCATGGGACAGCCCGTCCTCGACGAACTCGGTACCGACGGCTTCTTCGTGCGTGCTGTGCACACGCTCGGAGCACCGCTGGCCGAGGGCGAGGCGGACGTGCCGTGGCCGTGCAACTCCACCAAGTACATCTCGCACTTCCCCGAGAGCCGCGAGATCTGGTCCTACGGCTCCGGCTACGGCGGCAACGCGCTGCTCGGCAAGAAGTGCTACGCCCTGCGCATCGCCTCCGTGATGGCGCGGGACGAGGGCTGGCTCGCCGAGCACATGCTGATCCTCAAACTCACCCCGCCGCAGGGGGAGTCGAAGTACGTCGCCGCCGCTTTCCCGAGCGCCTGCGGCAAGACCAACCTCGCGATGCTGGAACCCACCGTCTCAGGCTGGACCGTGGAGACGATCGGTGACGACATCGCCTGGATGCGGTTCGGGGAGGACGGCCGGCTCTACGCGATCAACCCCGAGGCCGGTTTCTTCGGCGTCGCGCCCGGCACCGGCGAGCACACCAACGCCAACGCGATGAAGACGCTGTGGGGCAACTCCGTCTTCACCAACGTGGCGTTGACCGACGACAACGACATCTGGTGGGAGGGCATGACGGAGGAGACTCCGGCCCACCTCACCGACTGGAAGGGCAACTCCTGGACACCGGAGTCCGGTTCGCCCGCCGCGCACCCCAACGCCCGCTTCACCGTGCCCGCTTCGCAGTGCCCGATCATCGCGCCCGAGTGGGAGGACCCCAAGGGCGTGCCGATCTCGGCGATCCTGTTCGGCGGGCGGCGCGCCACCGCCGTACCGCTGGTGACGGAGTCCTTCGACTGGAACCACGGTGTCTTCCTCGGCGCCAACGTGGCCTCCGAGAAGACCGCCGCCGCCGAGGGCAAGGTCGGCGAGCTGCGGCGCGACCCGTTCGCCATGCTGCCGTTCTGCGGCTACAACATGGGTGACTACATGGGCCATTGGGTCGATGTGGCCAAGGGCAGGGACCAGGCGAAGCTCCCGAAGATCTACTACGTGAACTGGTTCCGCAAGAACGACGCGGGCAAGTTCGTGTGGCCGGGCTTCGGCGAGAACAGCCGGGTCCTGAAATGGATCGTGGACCGCCTCGACGGCCGCGCCGAGGGCGTCGAGACCCCCATCGGCGTGCTGCCGGCCAAGGGCGCCCTCGACACCAAGGGCCTCGACCTGTCCGAGTCGGACCTGGACTTCCTGCTCACCGTCGACAAGGACGTGTGGCGCGAGGAGGCCGCCCTGGTCCCCGACCACCTCAACACCTTCGGCGACCACACCCCGAAGGAACTGTGGGACGAGTACCGCGCGCTCGTGGAGCGCCTGGGCTAGTCCCGTAGAAGACTCCGCGGCCGGCCGCCGATTGTGCCCTGACCAGCAATGTCGTCACAGGCCGGCCGCGGTGGCAGTGCAACAGGCAGGACCCCGCACAACGGCGTGCGGGGTCCTGCCTGTTGCCCTTTACACCACCGGGGCGCCACGGCGTAGACATGACCCCCATTTCGCGCATCCCCCCTGCCCAGGACGGGATTTCGGGGGACACTCGGGACAACCTGCAACGAACCCCGAAGTGAGGTGAGCGGGGTGCGCACTCCGGTCAGCGATCCGCTCAGCGTGGGGCCGTACCGGATCACCGGGCGGCTCGGCTCCGGCGGGATGGGATGGGTGTATCTCGGGCGTTCACCGGCCGGCCGTGAGGTGGCGGTGAAGGTCGTACGTCCCGAACTGGCCGCGGAGCGCGAGTTCCGCGAGCGCTTCGCCCGCGAGGTCGCCGCCGCCCGCCTGGTCAGCGGCGCCTACACCGCGGCCGTCGTCGACGCCGACACCGAGGCCGAACTCCCTTGGCTGGCAACGATGTACGTGCCCGGTCCCTCCCTCGCCGAGGCCGTCCGCGCCGACGGACCACTGCCCGAGGCGCAGGTTCGCAGGCTCGGCGCCTTCCTCGTCGAGGCCTTGCAGGCGATCCATGCGGCCAACCTGGTCCACCGCGACCTCAAGCCGGCCAACGTGCTGCTCGCCTCCGACGGCCCCCGCGTCATCGACTTCGGCATCTCCCGCGTAGAGGGCGCCCCCAGCCTGACCCAGGCCGGAATCGTCGTCGGCACCCCACCCTTCATGTCACCGGAGCAGATGACAGCCGCACCGGTCGGCCCGCCCAGCGACGTGTTCTCCCTCGGCGGCGTCCTCGTCTACGCGCTGACCGGCCGAGCTCCGTACGGCGCGGGGGAGGCGGTGAGCCTGCGGGTCGTGCACGGCGAGCCCGACCTGGACGGCGTACCGGCGGGGATACGGCCGCTGATCGCACGGTGTCTCGCCAAGCGGCCCGCGGATCGGCCCCGACTCGACGTCCTGCTGGGCGAGTTGCTGGCACAGCCGCGCACCGTGGCCTGGCCGCCGCCCGCCGTGGCCCGCACGATCGAGGTCCGCCGCAGCGAGTTGGAGGCCCGGCGCGGGGGCGGCACCAGTCTGCCGGTGCCGTCCTGTCTGCTGCTGCACGCGCAGGCCCTGCTCGACGCGGGGCTCACCGACGACATGATCACGCAGGCGGTGGCCCGTGGCGACGCCTGAGGCCTCGATCCCGCCGGGCCGGGACTACGACATCGGTTCGTCCTGGCGGCAGTTGGTGCACAACTGGGGAGCCCGCCGGAATTACCACGTCGAGAGCGATGTCGATTCCGTCTCCCTGCAATTCGATCTAGAGACGTCCGGGCGGATGCTCACCGTGCGTTTCATGACCACGAAAAGACTCCTTGTCGCCTTTGTCACCGACGGTCATTCTCTGCGCAAGGATCAATTGGCGATCGCCGCCGCCGCGTCGAACGCGTGGAACACCGAACAGCTGAATCCCATGCTCTCCGTGTGGGACGTACGCGGACCCGGACCGTGCCTCGCCGGGGTCTGCGACCTCCCGCTGACCTGCCGGATCGCCCAGGCGGATTTTGATGTTCTGGCCAGTGATTGGGTGGAACGGGCGCGACAGATGTTCACCCGTTGTCATCAGGTTTTCCAGCTGTAGAAGTGAATTGAGCATTCTCAGTCAACCCCTTTCGGCCACCGGCCTGTTGCCTCCACTATGGGCGCCAACGGGGGGTTGTCATGAGACGTACGTTGTTCACTGTCCTGCTGTTCGGTTTGTTGATCGCGATGATTCCGGCGGGGTCGGCGACTGCCGCGGGTGATGCCTGCGGCAAGGACTTTCCGGCCCGGCTGGACTGCTGGAAGGACGCGCTCGACGACGGGGTCGTGGTCACGGTCACGCTGAACGAGCCCCTGGACTTCGACGGCGGTCAGCAGATCCGCCAGGCCGACATCCGTCAGGACCTCAAGAACCTTCAGGTACGGGTACCGGCCGGTGTCCACACCGGCCAGGGCGGCACCGCGCTGTTCGTCCTGGCCGGCCAACGGCTCGTCGACCCGGACGCCAGGATCGACCAGCTGAGCAAAAAGACGCTGAAGGACCTCGGCGGCTGCGGCGACGACGACGTGTGCAAGGCCCTCCAGGGGGCGTCGCTGACCGGCAGCGAACTGATCAAAGAGCAGGGCGTCGCCCCACTCGGCACCCACACCTTCACCGTCGGCGACCACAAGTCCACGGACTACCTGCGCCTTCTCCTCTTCGCCCTGGTCGCCGTACTCCTCCTCCTGCTCCTCGGCCTCCTCCTCGCCGTCCGCCGCTCCCGCGCCCCGGCCGTGGCGAATGCCGAAGTCGGGCCCGCCGAAACCACCACCAGACTCCGCCCCGTGAGCCCCGCGCCCACCCCCGCACCGACCCCGTCCCCCGGCCGCCACGTCGGCCCCCGCACCGGCCCGTCCCGAACAGCCGTCGTCCGTACGGCACTTCACCCGCAGGGCTACGTCGAACTCGACCGCGTCCTGTACCGCGCGGTGTGGGCCGAACCGGAGCGGACGCCGCCCGAGCCCGGCGCCTACGTCGAGGTGACCGACGCTCGCGAAGCCGACTCCGACGTCCTGTACGCCTTCCCGCCCGCCGCCCGGCACCATGCCCGCGGCAGCTCATGACCCCCGCTCCGCCCGGCCGACCAGGAGAAGCCATGCACAGCGAATACCCGCCCACGCTGCCGGCGGAGTACGCCGACATCGAGTTCGAGAACAACGCGCAACGGCTGCCGCTGGTGCTGTGCCTCGACACCTCGAGTTCCATGGCGGGCGCGCCCATTCAGTCGCTCAACGACGCCCTCGCCGAGTGGACCCGGGAACTCCACGACGACGTCTCCCTCAGCTACAGCGTCGAGGTCGCCGTGATCACCTTCGGCGGCCGGGGCGTCGGCGCCTGGCGCGGACCCCAACTCCTCGACCCGCGCACCCCGGTGAGCCCCTTCGTGCCCGCGCACGCCTTCCAGGCACCCCGGTTCACCGCGTCCGGCGTGACCCTGATGACCGAGGCCCTGGAACTGGCCATGCACGTCGTCGCGGCCCGCAAGGCGGAGCTGCGCGCCTCCGGACTCCAGTACTACCGCCCGCAGATCTGCCTGGTCACCGACGGCCTCCCCACCGACGGCACCGGCCACATGACCGACTCCTGGCACCGGCTGCTGCCCGTCCTCGCCGAGGAGCAACAGGAGCGCCGCTTCCGGCTCTACGCGATCGGCGTCGGCGGCATCACCGACCGCGGCGAACAGGTGCTCCAGGCCTTCGCGCCGAAGTTCAACGCGCGCATCCAGGGCTTCCCGTTCCGCGAGCTGCTGCAGATGATGTCGGCCAGCGCGAACGCCGAGCAGAAGGGCGCGGGCGACGAGGTCTTCGAGAAGATCTTCAGCCAGTTCAAGACGCAGCGCCCGGCCTGGGAGAGCTGACCGGTGGCCGACTCGCCCTGGCGCATCCACGGCCTGAGCGTCGAGGGCTACCGCCACCGCCGTACCGGCACGCCCTGCCAGGACGCCTGCACCTACACGGCCTCCGCGTCGGTGACCGTCCTCGCCGTCGCGGACGGCGCGGGCAGCCGCCCGCACTCCGACCAAGGGGCCCTGCACGCCGTCGAGTTGGCGGCCGAGCACTTCCGGCGCCGGGCCGCCGCCGCGTCCGGCTGCCCGCCGGGCGACGAGGTCCACGACCTGCTCTCCGACGCCTTCCAGGACGTAGCCAAGATCTTCCTGGACACCTACGGCGCCGCCGCCCCCGACTACGCCACGACCCTCACCGTCGTGGTCCTCACCCCCGGCTGGCTCGGCCACCTCAGCGTCGGTGACGGCTTCGTCGTCGTACGCGCCGGAACGGAGGACGGGGAACGGCAGTTCCACCTCCTCCCGCAGCCGCCCGCCGTCAGCGAGTACAGCAACGAGACCGTCTTCCTCACCTCGCCCGACGCACCCCGCCGACTGCGCACCGACTGTGTGGCGGACCCGCGCGTCGACGGCGTACTGCTGTCCACCGACGGCCTCGCCCAGGCCGCCCTCTCCCTCTCCGGCGGCGGCCCGCCCCAGCCCAACACCTCTTTCGTGGAAGCGGTGTTGGGCTCTCTCGACACCCCGGGACCGGTCACCGACAAAGCGCACGAGAGCCTCGCCGCCCTCCTCAGGTCGGACCGGCTGACCAGCCTCAACGCCGACGACAAGACCCTGCTGCGGGCCGTGCGCGCGGTGGCACCGTGACCGGCCGCACCGTCCACCTGGACGGCAAGCCCGTCACCCTCGCCGAACTCCCGCTCAAGGGCGGCGGCCAGGCGGCCGTCTTCCCCGTCGAGGGCGACGACACGATCGTCGTCAAGCTCTACCGCGACCGCCCGGGCCCGGACCTGGAGCGCCGCCTCGCCCGCATGCTCACGATGTCCCCCCTGACCGCTCGCCCCACCGACGCCAACCAGCCACCCGAACTCGCCTGGCCCACCGCCGTGGCCCGGGGCCCCGAGGGCGAGTTCCTCGGCTACGCCATGCGCCGCTTCGGCGAACCCCAACACGTCCAGCTGGTGGGCCTGTTCACCCGCGCCCAGCGACTACGCCTCTTCGGCGACCGCGCGGACTGGCGCTTCCTCCTCGGCGTCGCCTGGAACCTCGCCTTCATGACGGCCCGCATGCACTACGACCACCTCGTCATCGGCGACTTCTCGTCGAGCAACGTCGTCGTCGACACCAACGGCTTCGTCACCTTCCTCGACTGCGACTCCATCGCCTTCACCGACCCCGTCACCGGCGAGCACTTCCCGTGCCTGATGCACACCACCGACTACTCCTCACCGGAACGCCAGTCGGGCGCCGCCGCCACCCCGGAGAGCGACAACTTCGCGCTGGCGGTGCTCATTTACCAGCTCCTCACGGCCGGCAACCACCCCTTCGGCGGCGTCCCGCACGACAGCACCCCCGAGTCCACCGTCAAGGACAACATCGCCGCCAGCGTCTCCTACGTGGTCCGCCCCGAGGCGGTCGTCATCCCACGCGGCACAGTGGACCCCTCGGTGCTCCCGCCCGGCCTCCTCACCCTGGCCCATGCGGCCTTCGGCGCGGGCGTCCACACTCCCGCCGCCCGCCCCAGCCCGGAAGTCTGGCTGCGCGCCCTCGACCAGGAGCGTTCCCGAGTCCAGGTCTGTCAGGCCCGCCCCCTGCACGCCTACGGCTCCCACCTCCCGACCTGCCCGTGGTGCACGAGGGCCGCGGTGACGGGACACGACGTGTTCAACCTGCCGGTACGGCCGACCGTCCCGGTACCGCCACCGCCGCCGGGGGACCCGCGGGAGAGCAACCGCTTCGGCCCGCTGAAGGTGGTGGGCGTACTGCTCGTACTCGTCCTGCTGATCGTCCTGATCGGGGTGCTGTGAGAGTTCAGCCGTTCTGAGAGCGCCCCCGGTCCTCCAGATACCGTGTGTGCGACTCCTGCCGCCGCGCCTCCGTCTCGCGCAGACTCGTCGCCAGCCCCTGCGCCTCCTCGTGCAGCACGTTCAACTGCCGTTCCAGATGCCGCTCCGGAGGTTCGGTCCCCGGCGCCACCCGTGTCCACCACCGCGTCCGTACGAACGTGTCGACCGCCTCCGGTACGTCCTGCCGGATCGCCCGCGACAGGATGTGCACGCCCTCCGGGTCCTGGGCGAGATCGTGCGTGACCTGCGGATCGAGGAGCCCGGCGAGGAGTTGGTTCAGCTCGGTGAGCCGGCCTGCGGCGGCGGGCGGCAGCTCGACACCCGTCAGATATCCGCCCAGCTTCTCGAAGTCGTCCCGCAGTTCCTCCAGTTGGGCCGACGGGTCCGGGAATTCGGGCAGCACCGGCCGCTCCGGCGGAGCGATCAGCGCACCCGCGCCGTACAGCCCCACGACCACGACCGGCCAGTACGGCCCCGCCACGCCGACGAACGTCAGCACCAGCCCGACGAGCCCGCACGCGCTGCCGGTGAGGTTCTTGCGGGACTCCAAGTAGCCCAGGAACCTATTGGTAGCCACGGATCTCCTCGAAGGCGCCGTCCAGCGAGCCCTGTTGGGCGTCGAAGAGCCGGCCGCCGGTCAGGTCGGCGATGTGCTGGAGCTCCGCCTTGTCCGAGTCGCCGAAGAGAATGGGGAAGACAGGTATCTCCTGCTGGGCGCCGGGCAGTTGCCGGTAGAACCCGTCGAACTCCTTCGCCTTCGCGCCGGTCGTGTTCTCGCCGTCCGTCATCAGCACGATCGACGTGAACGTGTCGCCCCCGGTGCCGAGATGCTCGTACGCCTTCTCCAACGAGGTGTAGATCGCGGTGTTCCCGTCGGCGCTGAGCGCCTTGGTGTCCGCGCGGATGGCGTCGAGCCCGGCCTGCGGATCACCCGGACTCACCACATGCGTCTTCACACTCTTCACGGCCGACCCGAACGGCATCAGCGTGACCTCCTCGCGCTGCCGGAAGTCGCCGGTCAGATCGGAGAGTGCCTTCTTCAACCGGGACAGCCGGTCACCCGCCATCGAGCCCGAGGTGTCGAGCACGTACACGGTCCGCGAGGGGCGGCGCAGCTTGTTCTCGTACGAGTCGAGGAGCCCGTCGGCAACGGACTGGGTACCAGGGAACGGGAGTTCACGCCGTCGGCTCGTGTCGAGGCCCGACGCGGGTGGCACGGAGGCGACGACCGGGCGGCGGTGCGTGCGGGTGGTGATCAGCTGCTGCAGGGCGTCGGTACGCAGGTCCGTCGTCACCCGGCGGACGTTCTCGCGGGTCGTGGCGCTGGTCGAGGCGAGGGAGGTCAGCGGGTAGTCGGCGGTGACGACTCCGTCGCTGGGGCGGATCACGGTGAGGCCCGGGATGCCTTTGAGGACGGACTCGTAGTTGAGCAACGCGTCGACGTTCCCCCGGCGTTGATACGCCTGAGCCAGCCAGCCCGACGAACCCGACGTCAGCTTCTGCCCCTTGAAGAACTCCTTCAGCCGGGGAGTCGCCTTGGCGACGTCCGCGTCCGTGAGCGCCGACTGGGCGCCGGAGAGGGCGGAGGCGACCGAGATGAGGGTCGAGAAACCGGAGTTGGAGCGGGCCGGGTCCGTCATGCCGTAGGTCAACTTGCCGTCCTGGACTGCCTGTTCGATCTGCGACCACGTGACCTTGTCGGGCGTCCAGCCCAGCTTCTGCACCGTGGCTGTCTTGACGCCGATCGCGACCGGGCTGGACATGATCGGCGTCTCGGACACGACCTTCTTCGCCGCGTCGGGCCGTAGCCGCAGATAGTCGTTCGACGACAGCCACAGGGCGTCGTACCGGCCGTCGACCTTGCCCTTCGCCAGCAGGTCCACCGCGTCGAGGGTGCCCATGTAGGTGGGGCGGATCGTGATGCCGGTGTCCTTGTGGATCCGGTCGAACACCGGGGTCATGTCGCTGAGTTCGCTGGAGGCGAGGACGCGGAGGGTGCCGGGCCGAGGGGCGTTGTCGCTGTCGGTCTTCGTCTCCTGCTGCGCCGTGCAGGCGGTGAGCAGGGCGACGGTGCCGAGGGCGAGCGCGAGGAGGCGTCTCATCCGAGCCCACCCTCCAGCGCGCTCTGCGACCGGCTCCGCTCCAAGTACGAGCTGGCGTTCTGGAGTTCGGACGTAAGAGACTCGACAGTCGCGGCCATCACCTCGGTCGCCTGGACCTTGTAGGTGTCGATCGCGTCGAGGGTGCGGTAGATCTGCTGGAAGGCCGTGCGGAGCGTCTCCGCACCCACGGCAGGGTCGGCCGCGATGCGCTGGATCTCTCCGCTCTGCGTGGCGAGCATCTCCGCGTTGCCCCGGATGAGGTCCTCGGTGGTGCCGCGCAGCGCGTTGACCTGGTCGACGACCTTGCGCTGGTTCTCCAGGGCGGAGGCGAGCATGACCGAGATACGGAGGGCGGAGACCGTGGTCGTGGCCGCCCGATCCACGCCCTTGATCAGTTCGTCGTTGTTGCGCCGGACGACATCCATCGCCAAGTAGCCCTGCGCGCACACCGCGAGCTGCGTCAGCAGGTCCTGGTGCTTCTGCCGGACCGGGAAAAGGACGTCCGCGCGCAGCGTGTCGGCCTGGCTCGGGTCGGTGGACTCGACGCCGGCGATGTGCTGCTCGACGGCCGTGTCGAGGGCCTGGGTGAGGACGACGTACTCCTGGAGCTTGCCCATGGTCTCCCAGAGGCGGACCCGCTCGGTCTGCAACCCGGCGTTGTCGCGCCGGAGTTCGTCCTGGCCACCGCGCAGCGAGCCCACGATCTTGTTCAACGTGCCTTGCGCGGAGGCGTACTTGGCGACGTGGTCGCGCAGTTTGTTGCCACCGGGCAGCCGGGACAGGAACTTCCGCCCCTTCGAGGCGGGCAGGTCACGCGGGTCCAAGTCCTCGACCACCCGCCGGAGTTCGACGAGCGATCCGGCGACCTGCGACTGCGCGTCCCCGCCCTTCGACGGCAGGCTGCGCACGGTCCGTTCCAGCATGCGGTTGGACTGCGCGGTCGCGCTGCGCATCTCACCGGCGCCGAGCGCGGTGATCTCCCCGACCTTGCCCGCGAATTCGGGCGAACGGGCGTCCAGAGCGGCGAGTCCCTCGACGTAGGAGGCGGCCTTGCGCTCCATGTCCGTACGGACGGAGTCGTCGACGGGCACGAGCCCGCCGGCCTTCTCCTTCGGAACGGGCTTCACGGCCTCCGGCGGAGTAAGAGTGAAGACGTCATCACCGCTGAGGGTGTGCTCGCTGCTGTTCTGGCTGGTGTTGAAACTGCTGCTCATTGTCGGTCCCCCGTTCAACCGCGCGCCCGGCGCGCCATGTCGTGCAGCACCTTCGAGGTGGGCACGGGCGCCTGCCGGACGCCGGTCAGCGTCTGGTTGAGATAGCTGGCGTGCGCGGCGGTGGCCGCGACGAACTCGGCGGTGTCGCCCTGCGGCCGGAACCCGTGCCGTACGGCGAGCCTGCGCAACGTCGGGTCGCTGCTGAGGAGTTCACCGAGCGCACGACCCTCCGGAGTGAGCGGTACGACGGTGTGGTCGCTGTTGGCCGTGGTGTCCGGGTAGAGCACGACGAGGTCGCCGACCGGCTGCTTGTCGAGAAGCAGGGAGGCCACCTGGGACTCGTACACCAGGACCAGCGGATTGCCGGCGCCGCTGATGAAGTCCCTGAACGGCGCGTCCGAGCTGGACTGTTGGGCACCCTGCACGCTGATCAGCTTGTGCATCAGGGGCGCGGTGCGATCGACATCGCCGCTACTGGCCGCTACCCGACCGCCGTTGGCGACGTAGGAGGCGGCGGCGAGATAGAGCGCGCCGGAGTTGGAGGTCTCCGGATCGGTGGTCGCGATGTAGAGGGTGCCGGTCAACTCCCCATGTTTCGAGGCCCCCTTGAGCTGCTGCCAGGTCCGGTCGTTCTTGGCGGCGCCGAGATAGGCGGCCATCTTCAATGTGCCGCGATCCTGGCTCTTGTCCAGCGTGGCAAGCCCGTTGGCGGCGAGCACCTGGGCGGCACTGCGATGGGCCACGACGACGAGCGGCGAGTAGAAGGGCCGCGGCAAGGGCTGCCGCACCTTGTACTTGTCGGCCAGCGCGTCGGCCGGCGCCTGGCTGGAGGGGAAGGCGAAGTCGTACCCCTTGAGGTCGAGCCCTTCCATGGCCCAGGACCCGGAGGTCTCCGTCTTCACGGTGAACCCCTTGGCGGCAAGGGCCTTCACCACATCGGGATCGGCGAAGAAGTCCGCCTTCTCCGAACCGATCACACCTCGCACGGTCTTCGTTGCCGTGCCCTTGTCCCCACTGTCCCGGCCCGCTACGACGGCTGCCACCACTCCGCCGATCAGCAACACCGCGAGGACGATTCCCGCGATACGTCTCACGAGGTGCAGCGTGCTCGCGGAACCCAACATTCCCCGAGGAAAGGGATGAACAGGAGGTGTCGGCCGGGTCCCGGATCAACACGGACGACTGCAGCGCCCCGTCAGGGGCGCGGGGAACGGCGCGACAAGCCACAACGGACCCGCACCCGCAAGCCGACACGAACCCCACGACGAATAGGCGCCCCGCTCAAGCCAACGCAGTGCATGGCACCCGGTCCGCGCGTCGCTGCGGGTGCACGCGGACCGGGGCCGTTCAGGGAGCCGTCGACATACAGCTAGGTGTACGGCTCAGCGCGCGGCCAGCGCCCGCGGCTCCGCCGCGTCAGCGTGCGCATCCATCCGCTGCGCCGACAGAATCGCCGCCGCCGTGTCCGCACGAGACGCGGCAACGACGAGCGCCCGCCCGGCAAGGGCATGCGCCCGCTGATGCAGGGCGTCCAGATGGGACGCGGGCGGGGTCGCGGACGCGAGGCGAGGCGTCGTGCCACCACGCAACCGGTTCAGCTGCGCGGCAAGCCGCTCAGCCGCAGCATCGAGGTCGGCCGAAGGCGCCAACGCCCGCAACTCGTCGGTGACCGCGAGCAGCGCGGCGAGGTGACCCGCGAGCTGGATGTCCAGTTCCTCCTCGCGCGACCGGTGGGGGAAGTCGGAGGAAGGGGTGCGGGCCAGGGTGCTGTGGACCGACTTGGTGCGGATCGGTTCGTACATGGCATGGTCTCCTGTGCTCTGACAGGAAACCATCCTAGCTTAGATCTCGTCTAAAGTTGTGCTGGCCGAAAAATTGGCCGGAAGAAACCCCAAGAAAACCGGGCCGCGAGGTTTACGGCTGGCTGTACCCGTCCAGGAAGTTGCCGATCCGGGTCACCGCGTCCCGCAGATCCCCGACCGTCGGCAGGGTCACGACCCGGAAGTGGTCGGGCTCGGCCCAGTTGAAGCCGGTGCCGTGGACGACCATGATCTTCTCCTGGCGCAGCAGGTCGAGGACCATCTGTCGGTCGTCCTTGACCTTGAAGACCTGCGGATCGAGCCGCGGGAACAGATACAGCGCACCCTTCGGCTTCACGCAGGTCACACCCGGGATCTGGGTCAGCAGTTCGTAGGCCACATCCCGCTGTTCCTTCAGTCGTCCGCCGGGAAGCACCAGGTCGTTGATGGTCTGCCGCCCGCTGAGCGCGGCGACGACCCCGTGCTGGCCGGGCATGTTGGCGCAGAGCCGCATGTTGGCCAGGATCGTCAGACCCTCGATGTAGGACTCGGCGTGCGCGCGCGGTCCGGAGATCGACACCCAGCCGACGCGATAACCGGCCACCCGGTACGCCTTCGACATCCCGTTGAAGGTGAGGGTGAGCAGATCCGGGGCGATCTTCGCGGTCGGGGTGTGCGTGGCGTCGTCGTAGAGGATCTTGTCGTAGATCTCGTCGGAGCAGACGAGCAGGTTGTGGCGGCGGGCGATGTCGGTCAGCCCGCGCAGCATCTCCTCGTCGTACACGGCCCCGGTCGGGTTGTTCGGGTTGATGATGACGATCGCCTTGGTGCGGTCGCTGACCTTGCGCTCCACGTCGGCGAGGTCGGGCATCCAGTCGGACTGCTCGTCGCAGCGGTAGTGGACGGCGGTTCCGCCGGAGAGCGAGACGGCGGCGGTCCACAGGGGGTAGTCGGGCGAGGGCACAAGAACCTCGTCGCCGTCGTCGAGCAGCCCCTGCATCGCCATGACGATCAGCTCGGAGACGCCGTTGCCGATGAAGACGTGTTCCACGTCCGTCTCGATGCCCAGGGTCTGGTTGTGCATGACGACCGCGCGGCGGGCGGCCAGCAACCCCTTGGCATCGCCGTACCCGTGCGCCGACGACACGTTCCGGAGGATGTCCTCCAGGATCTCCGGCGGGCACTCGAACCCGAACGCGGCCGGGTTGCCCGTGTTGAGCTTCAGGATGCGGTGGCCTGCCGCCTCCAGACGCATCGCCTCTTCGAGAACCGGGCCCCGGATCTCGTAACAGACGTTGGAGAGCTTGGTCGACTGGATCACCTGCATGTCGGTGAGCTTACGGCGCGGTAACGCCTCTCGCGCCGTGTTTTCCACCACGTGGGCTTCTTGCGGCGACCCGCTCTTGTCGTGAGAATGTGCATGACAATGACGTGAGAGCGACCGGAAGATCTCCGGTCGCTCGCGTCTGTAAGAGGGGACCCCCACATGAAGAAGCCTCTCCTTGCCGCACTCTCGGGCCTGGCCATCGCCGGGGCGGGCGTGGCACCCGCCGTCGCCGCGCCGCAGGCCGCCGCTGTGACCGTCGACTTCGCCGGCACCGTCTCGCTCAGCAACTGCTCCGGCTCGGTCATCCGCTTCCCGAACTCGACCGACACCTCCCCGGCCCTCGTGCTGACCAACGGCCACTGCCTGGAGACCGGGTTCCCGGAGCCCGGTGAGGTCATCACCGGCCAGTCCTCCAGCCGTACCTTCGGGCTGCTGAACTCGGCCGGCACCAAGGTCGCCACGCTCCGCGCCAACCAGGTCGTCTACTCGACGATGACCGACACGGACGTGACGATCTACCGCACCACCACCACGTACGCGGCGATCAAGAGCGCGTACGGCATCAGCCCGCTCACCGTGAGCGCCACGCACCCGACCGCCGGCACCGCCATCAAGGTCGTCTCCGGCTACTGGAAGACGATCTACAGCTGCAACATCGACGGGTTCGTGTACCGGCTGAAGGAGGGCGACTGGACCTGGAAGGACTCGGTCCGCTACACCTCCGCCTGCAACACCATCGGCGGTACCTCCGGCTCCCCGGTGATCGACACCAGCACCGGCCAGGTCGTCGCCGTCAACAACACGGGCAACGAGGACGGCGAGACCTGCACCGTCGACAACCCGTGCGAGGTCGACGAGAACGGCACGGTGACTGTTCGCGAGGGCATCAACTACGCCGAGGAGACCTACAACATCCCGGCCTGCTTCACCTCGGCGAATGTGCTCAGCCTGAGCGCGAGCGGCTGCACCCTGCCGAAGCCGTAGGTTCCGGGATCTCGCTCAAGTCGTAGGTCAGGAGCGGGAGTTGGCGTTCCGTCGCACGGGACTGCGACGGATCGACCGGCCCGCCAGCACATCCGTCCGCCGGCCGTCCTCGATCACGAATCGGCCGTCGATCAGGACGTGGGGGATGCCGGTCGGCAGCCTGCGCGGCTCCTCGAATGTCGAACCCGCCGCCACCGTACGCGGGTTGAAGAGGACCAGGTCCGCGCGGTAGCCCTCCTTGACCAGACCCCGGTCGGGCAGGCGCAGGCGAGCCGCCGGGCGGGACGTCAGATGGGCCACGCACTCCTCCAGGGACAGCACACCCAACTCCCTTGTATACCGCCCCAGATACTGCGGGAACGTGCCGTACGCCCGCGGATGCGGCTTCGCGCCCTGGAGGATGCCGTCCGAGCCGCCGGTGTGGACGCGGTGCCGCATGATCTGCCGGACGTTCTCCTCGTGGCCCACGTGCTGGAGGATCGACGGGGCGAGCCGGTCGGCGAGGAGGAGGTGGCGGGCGGTGGTCCAGCTGTTCAGGCGGCGGCCCACGTACTCCGCCAGCGCGGGATCCGTCACCCCCGAGATCTCGATCGTGTCCCACTCCATCGGCACCCCGTGGCAACCGTCCGAGCCGACCACCTCCAGGTGATGACGGATACGGTCGGCCGTCCCGTCGTCGGCCAGCCGCTTCAGGGTCTCCTCCGGGCCGCCCTCACTCGCCCAACTCGGCAGCATCGCCACGAGAGTTGTGCAGCCGGGCGTGTAGGGGTAGGTGTCCAGGCTGATGTCCGCGCCGGCCGCCAGTGCCTCGTCCAGGAGCGTCAGCAGCTCCGGTGCCCGGCCCTTGTTCACGCCGAAGTTCATGGTGGCGTGGGCCAGATGGAGCGAGCAGCCCGCCTCGCGGCTCAGCTCGACCATCTCCTCGTAGGCCTCCAGCGCGCCCGCGCCGTACGAGCGGTGGTGCGGGCAGTAGTAGCCGTCGTACGACGCCACCACCCGGCAGAGTGCGGTGAGTTCGGCGTCCTTGGCGTACATGCCGGGGGTGTAGGTGAGCCCGGACGACATGCCGACCGCGCCCTGTTCCATGCCCTCGGCCACCAACTGCCGCATCCGGTCCAGCTCTCGGGGTGTCGCCTCCCGGTCCTCCCAGCCGACGGCGAGCATGCGGACCGTGCCCTGGGGGATCAAGTAGGCCGCGTTGACGGCGATCCCGCGATCCAGGCGGTCCAGGTACTCGCCCACCGAACGCCAGTCGAAGTCGATGTCGTCGCCGTACCCGTTCCACCCGGTGATCGCCCGGCGCACCTCTGCGAGCGTGCGGTCGTCGACGGGCGCGTACGACAGCCCGTCCTGCCCGATGACTTCGAGGGTCACCCCCTGCGCGGCCTTGGCGCTGTGGTCCGGGTCGCGGAGCAGGGCGAGGTCGCTGTGGGCGTGCATGTCGATGAAGCCGGGGGAGAGGGCCAGCCCCTCGGCGTCCAACTTCCGCCGTGCCTTGGGACGTTGACAGCCCGCAGCCGAAGCTTCCCGCACGATCGAGACGATCCGTCCGCCGTCGATCACCACATCGGCGCGGTACGACGGCCCACCGCTGCCGTCTACGACGTCCGCGTCCCGGATGACCAGCTCTTCCATGCCATGCCTCCAGCGGGATCCAGAACGGCCTCTAGAAGAACGTGCGGATGTAGTCGACGACCGTCCCGTCCGCCTCCGCCACCGGGATCAACTGCCACTTGTCGAAGGACGTGCAGGGGTGGGACAGGCCCAGGCCGATCCAGTCACCCACCTCCAGGTCCGCCTCGGCCGTCGTCCGCAGCCAGGTGTGCTGGTCGGACAGGCCGGTGACCTCGACGCCGGTCGCCGGGCGCTCGGTGCCGTCCCGGCGGACGACCTGGGCGAAGGGGAGGTCGAGGTCGTAGGCCGCGTCCCGCTTGCCCGCGTTGGCGAAGGCCTGCTCGGGGGAGGGGCGGGAGACGATCTGCGCCCAGAGCCGGAACGCGGGCTCCAGCGTGCCCTCTTCGGGGATGCGGGTGAAGGGGGTCACCTCGCTGTAGTGGCCGTCGTCGTGCGAGACGTAGGCGCCCGAGCGCAGCAACTTGAGGGCGGGGAGGGAGAGTTCGGGCAGCTCGGCGAAGACGTCGGCCACCGCGTCGAACCACGCGCTGCCACCCGCGCTGACGACGATCTCCTCAACTCCCTGAAAACGCCCGCCCTTGTCGAAGTCCACGGCAAGAGCGGTCAGTCGCCGCAACCACGCGTGCACCCGCTCCGGATTCGCCTGCGGTACCTCCCCCTCGTACCCGGCGACCCCCACCAACCGCAGTGTCCCTACGGCGGCCACCGCGTCCGCGACCGCCGCGCACTCCGCCTCCGTGCGGGCGCCGGTGCGGGCGCCCTCGCCGGCGGCCAGTTCGACGACGACGTCCAGCGGGCGGGCGGCGCCGCGCAGAGCCGCGTCCATCAACTCGACCCCGCGCACGGAATCGACGTAGCAGATGAAGCGGAAGTCGTCGTCAGTGTCCAGCTGCGCGGAGATCCACTTCAGCGCCGCCGGGTCGACCAGTTCGTTCGCGAGGAAGATCCGGGCGATGCCGAACTGCCGTGCCACGCGTACCTGGTGGGGGACCGCGAGGGTGATGCCCCAGGCGCCGTGGGCTAGTTGGCGGTGGAAGAGCTGGGGGGCCATGGAGGTCTTGCCGTGCGGGGCGAAGGCGAGGCCGTGGCGGGTCGCGTACGTCTCCATGAGCCGGAGGTTGTGCTCCAGGCGCTCGGCGGAGAGGGCGAGGACGGGGGTGGTGAAGCCGCCGGTGAAGAGGTTGCGGCGCTGGGCCGACAGTTCGGCGACCGTGCGGCCGTCCGCGTCCGGGGGGAGGCCCTTGAAACGGTGGTCGACGCGTTCCCCGGCGAGCCGGGCGAGCGCTTCGGTACCGGTGTCGCGGACCATGGGGCCTCCCTGAGCTGGACTGTTGCAATCTCTGCAACCTTCATTGCGTATATCGCTTACCGCTGTCTAACATCTCGCCCAACACCGGGTCAACGGAGCCGCCGCCCCCGGTGCACCGGACGAGGAGCCATCACCATCGTGACCGCCGACGGACAGTCCACCGCCGCCCGTGACGTCGTGGACGTCGTAGCGCTGGGCGAGTCCATGGTCACGTTCCTACCCAGCCGACCCGGCCGCCTCGCCGACGTGCCGTCCTTCGATCGCGCCATCGGCGGCGCCGAGTCGAATGTCGCGTGCGTGCTGGCCGCCGCCGGGCACGCCGTCCGGTGGGTCAGCCGGGTCGGGGCCGACGGGTTCGGCGACCATCTCGTCGAGACCGTCGGTGGGTACGGGGTCGATGTCTCCGCCGTAGGGCGTGATCCCGCGCGGCCGACCGGTATCTACTTCCGCACCGCCGGGGACCGGGCCACCGACGCGCACGAGGTGGCGTACTACCGGGCCGGGTCCGCCGCCTCCGCGATGGCCGTGGCGAACGTGGACCTGGCCGCCGTACGGGCCGGGCGGGTGCTGCATCTGTCCGGGATCACCCCGATGCTGTCCGACGACTGCCTCGGCCTGGTCCGTGAGCTGACCGCGATCCGCGCGCACCGCCCGCTGATCTCCTTTGACGTCAACCACCGCCCCGCGCTGGGGCGTTCGGCCGACGGACCGAGTGTGCTGCTGGAGCTGGCGCGCGGTGCGGACCTCGTGTTTGTCGGCGAGGACGAGGCCGCCGAGGTCTGGGGGCTCGTCGGGGCCGATGCCGTACGGGCCGCGTTCCCCGACCCCGAGACGCTCGTCGTCAAGCAGGGCGGGCGCGGGGCCACCGTCTTCCACCGGGGTGACGTCACCTTCGTGCCCGCGCCGCACGTCGACGTCGTCGCCGAGGTGGGTGCCGGGGACGCCTTCGCCGCCGGGTTCCTCTCCGCGACCCTGCGGGGACTTCCCGTACGGGACCGGCTGCGGCACGGGCACCTCACGGCCGCCGCCGCCCTCACCGTCCCCGGCGACCTCGCCGCGCCCCCGGTCCGCGACCACGCCGACCGCCTGGTCGCCCTGGACGACCGGGCGTGGGGGAGACTTCGACTCGGCCCCGGCTGGACCGACGCCGCCGACTGGGCCGACGAGGAGGTATGTACGCCATGAGTCAGACCGTCGACCGCGCACTCAGCATCCTGCCGCTGCTCGCCGAGGGCCCCGCCGACCTCGGCCAGGTCGCCGAGCGCCTCGACGTCCACAAGTCGACGGCCCTGCGCCTCCTGCGCACCCTGCACGAACACGGCCTCGTCTACCGCCAGTCCGACCAGCGCTACCGCCTCGGCGCCCGCCTCATCGCCCTTGCCCAGGAGGCGATGGAGAACCTCGACATCCGCGAGATCGCCCACCCCCATCTCGTACGGCTGAACGAGCAGTGCGGTCATACCGTCCACCTCGCGGTGTACGAGGAGAACGAGGTCCTCTACATCGACAAGGTGGAGAGCCGCTACCCGGTGCGCATGTACTCGCGGATCGGCAAGCCGGTCGCCATCACCGTCGCCGCCGTCGCGAAGCTGCTGCTCGCCGATCTCCCGGAGGGCGAGCGCCGGGTGCTCGCGGACAAGCTCGAATACCCCATGTACACGGCCCGTTCCACTCCCAACGCCCCCGCTTTCGTACGGGAGTTGGAGAAGGTACGGGAACAGGGCTGGGCCACCGACCTCGGCGGCCACGAAGAGTCCATCAACTGCGTCGCCGCGCCGATCCGGGGCGCCGACGGACGCGTGGTCGCCGCGATGTCGGTCTCCGCGCCCAACGTCGTCGTCACCGCCGACGAACTCCTCACCCTGCTCCCGCTGGTCCGTCGTACGGCGGACGCCATCAGTGGGGAGTACTCCGGCAGGACCCCAGTGACCCCTACAAACGACCCCGCATGAAGGACCTCGTATGACGGACAAGATCGCGCTCACGCCCAAGACCCACACCACCCCGCCCGCGAAGTTCTCGCACGGCGTCCGCATGGGGAACATCCTCCAGGTCGCCGGCCAGGTCGGCTTCCTCCCCGCCGAGGAGGGCAAGCCGCCCACCCCCGCCGGGCCCACCCTGCGCGAGCAGACCCTCCAGACCCTCGCCAACGTCAAGGCGATCCTGGAGGAGGGCGGGGCGAGCTGGGAGGACGTCATGATGCTCCGCGTCTATCTGACGGACGTGGACCACTTCGCCGAGATGAACGCGCTCTACAACGCGTACTTCGAGGAGCAGGAGCTGACCGCTCCGCCGGCCGCCCGGACCACCGTCTACGTCGGCCTTCCCGCCGGGCTGCTCATCGAGATCGACGCGCTTGCCGTTCTCGACTGAGCGCCCTCCGCTGAGCTGACGCTCCATCAATTCCCGCACACCGTACGACGGTTGGGCGCCCTCCGGGGTGCCGCGCCGCGATCCCCCCTGCCCGAAAGCCCCATGCCCCTACCCAGAGGACCCCCAAATGTCCTATCCGCTCGCCGCCACACCCACCCCCGCACCCCCACCCCACACCGGAGGCCTGCTCCTCCTTCTCGACGGCACCGCAGGCCTGTTGACGGTCGCCGCCCTCGGTATCGCGCTCCTCCTCTTCCTGATCATCAAGGTCAGACTCCAGCCCTTCGTGGCCCTCCTCGCCGTCTCCATAACCGTCGGCCTGCTGGCCGGTCTGTCGGTCACCGAACTCTTCGGTACGGTCCAGCGCTCGGACGCCGTCTCCACCATCGAGTCCGGCATGGGCGGCATCCTCGGGCATGTCGCGATCATCATCGGCCTGGGCACGATGCTCGGCGCGATCCTCGAAGTCAGCGGTGGCGCCGAGGTGTTGGCGTCCCGGCTGCTGAATCTCTTCGGCGAGAAGAGAGCCCCGCTCGCCATGGGCCTCACCGGCCTGATCTTCGGCATCCCGGTCTTCTTCGACGTCGGCATCTTCGTCCTCGCGCCGATCGTCTACGCCGCCGCCAAGCGCGGCGGCAAGTCGATCCTGCTGTACTGCCTGCCCCTGCTCGCGGGCCTGTCGATGACCCACGCGTTCCTGCCGCCGCACCCCGGCCCGGTGGCCGCCGCGGGCCTCCTGCACGTCCAGCTCGGCTGGGTCATCCTCATGGGCATCGTCTGCGGCATCCCGGCGGTGCTCGCCGCGTGGGCCTACGCGGCCTGGATCGGCAAGCGGATCTTCGTCGCCGTACCGCAGGACATGGTCGAGGCGGCCGCCGAGGCCAAGCAGGCGGTCCTCGACGAACAGCGTGCGTCCGGTGTCGAACCGCAGGAGAAGCCGGTACCGCTGGCGACGGTCCTGGCGATCATCGGTACGCCCCTGGTGCTGATCCTCGCGGCCACCTTCTCGTCGATCGCCTTCGACCCGTCGACCGGCCGCTCGGTGGTGGAGTTCTTCGGCAGCCCCTTCGTGGCCCTGACGATCGCGCTCCTCCTCGCGTACTACCTCCTGGGTCTACGGCGTGGCTGGTCCCGCAAGTCCCTGGAGACCGTCTCCACCGCCTCCCTCAAGCCCGTCGGCAACATCATCCTGGTCGTCGGCGCGGGCGGGGTCTTCGGCGCCGTCCTCAAGGCGAGCGGCGTCGCCCAGGCCCTCTCGGACACCTTCCACGACGTAGGCCTGCCGGTGCTCGTCCTGTCGTACCTGATCTCGCTGGTACTACGGGTCGCACAGGGTTCGGCGACGGTGGCGATCGTGACGACGGCGGGGATCGTGGCCCCGCTGCTCGCCGAGGGCGACCACTCCCAGGCCTTCGTCGCCCTCGTCATCATGGCGATCTCGGCGGGCTCGATCTTCGCCTCGCACGTCAATGACGGGGGCTTCTGGATGGTGGCGAAGTACTTCGGGATCAGCGAGCGGGACACGTTGAAGACGTGGACCGTGCTGGAGTCCGTGCTGTCCGTGGCGGGGTTCGCTGTGGCCGCTGTGCTCAGTGTGTTCGTGTAAGCCGCTTGTAGGCGTCTGATAACAAAGTTGGGGCTGGCTGTGTGCGGCACAGGATCGTCGACCATACTGCCCGCTGTGGAGCAGCGCATAGGTTCGAGCAGCCAGCCCCTGGAGGGCGAGCCCGTGAAGGGTGCCGGATTCGACCCGGCCTTCATCCCGGGGCTCACCGCACCCGCCGTGTCCTCCGACGCACCGGAGGACACGAAGTCGGGGGACGCGAAGCCGGAGGACGTGAAGCCGGAGGACGCGAAGGTCGAGGACGCGAAGGCCGAGGCGGAGGAGCCGGAGACGTCGGAAGAGTCCTCGGCGTCTTCTGAGCCCGAGGGCGAGGAGCCGTCGGTCGCGAAGGTGGACGTCAAGAAGGCGGACGTCGAGAAGAAGACCGAGGCCGACGACGCCGAGGCCGATGATGCCGACCCGGAGTCCGAAGGCCCCGTCTTCGAGGCATCCGACCGTCGTGCGGAGATCGTCGCGGACGAGAAGGGCGTACGACTGCGCCTGGACGACCAGGCGTGCGAGTTCCGCTGGGACGAGATCGGTGCCGTGGAGACGGAGACCCCGCGCTTCGGCAAGCGGTTCACCATCACGGTGCACACTCCTGACCGCCGGTGGTACCCGATCGAGATCGAGGCGGCGGCCAGGAGCCGGTTCGCCGAGTGGGAGACACAGCTCGACGCCGTCCTCGACGCTTACTTCGAGGACGGCGACGAGGACGCGGACGACGAGTCCGCCGAAGTCGACGAAGCGGCGCTCGCCGAGGCGGAGGCAGAGGTCCGCAAGGACTAGCCGGCCGCAGCAGAGGACCGACTAGCCGCAGTACTGGGCCTCTTTGCCGATGGACCGGTACATGCAGTCGGCGTTCTCCAGCAGTTGGAACACCGCGTCCCGGTTCCGGGAGGTCTCCCGCTCGATGACCTCGTCGGGCGGGTAGAACCCACCCCCGGAACTGGACGTCGGATACATCTCGAAGGTGTAGTCGAAGATCTTCTGACTGCCCCAGAGGTAGTCGTCGATCGAACCGTCCGTGATGTACAGGTCGCTGGACTGCTCGGCCGTGTAGCCGTTGCTCGCGCCCATCTTCTGCCCGACGGCCTTGAACGCGGCGGCGTCGTCCGCGGTCATCCCGGTGGCGGTGTCGGAGTACGTGTACCCGAAGGGCCACAGCACCAGTTCGCTGTAGGTGTGGAAGTCGATGCCCGCGGTGATCTGTTGCTTCCCGCCGACGACCCGGCTCCGCACGAAGTCCGCGACCACCTTCACCTCGGGCGCCGACTCGGCGGACGTACCCCGGTAGGTCTCGGACGAGGTCGAGCCCGAAGAGCCGCCGCAGCAGCCCCACTTGTAGTTCCAGTTCCGGTTGAGGTCCGTACCGACGTAACTGGAACCGGAGTTGGGCTGGCGGTTCTTGCGCCAGGACCGGTAGGCGCCGGTCGCGATGTCGTACTCGCCGCCGTCCGGGTTGAGGTCGGGCACGATCCAGATCTCGCGGCTGTTGACGATGTTCGTGACGCGGGAGTCGGTGCCGTAGCCCGCGCCCAGCTCGCGCAGCAGGTACAACGCCATCTCCACCGTGAGGTGTTCGCGCGCGTGCTGGTGGAAGGTGAAGAGGACCTCGGGCTCGTTCTCGTCGGTGGCCACGTTGTCGCTGACCTTGATGGCGACGATGTCCCGGCCCTGGTACGACTTGCCGATCACCTTCTTGCTCATGATGCCCGGGTAGGCGGCGAGCCGCTGGTCGATCTCCGTGTTCGCCTCGGCGTAGTTGTGGTACTTCGAGTCGGCCGTGGGGAAGTCGAGGAGGCGGGGGGCGTCCGCTGCCGTGGAGCGGTCCGGGGCGGAGCCCAACAGCGAGACCGCGTAGCCCTGTTGGCGCAGCTGCTTGATCTGGGCGGCGCGGCCGGAGACGACCACGGTCTCCTCGTCGGACTCGTCGACGGTGACGCCGGCCGCCGCGATGGCCGTACGCGTGACCGGTGTGTTGTGGTCGACGTGGATCTCGTACTGGCGGATGTCGTCCGCGGCCGGGGCGGCCTGCGGGGCGCTGTCGGCGGAGGCCCTGGCCGCCGTGGCCGTCTCGGCGACGGGGGCGGCGAGGGCGAGGGCCATCAGGGCGGCGAGCGCGGCGGTGCGTCTGCCGCTTCGGGTGCCGCTACGGGTGTCGGTTCGGGCGCCTGAGCCGCGTATTCGGAGTCGCATGAAATCTCCTTGCTGGAGTGGGGGGTGTTCCAGTGCGACGTGCGGGTGGGTGTTCCTGTGTGGCGCCTATGTTGATGTGTTGGCATGGTCAGGTCAAGAGTGTCCAAAGTCGGCTGGCTGGATTACCTCCACTGCGGACTGAGCGCGATCTCCCGGAGCTGCTTCATGGTCAGGGCCGGGGTCTTGCGCGTCGAAGCGGTGTCCTGGGCACCGGAGTTGAAGGCGCTGATCACCACTCGCCTCCCGTCGGTCCGGATGGTGTCGACGGTCCACATGACGACGCCCGCGCCGCCCTTCTCGCCGGGTCCCTGGTGCGTGGCGACCTTCGTGCCGTCGGACAGGACCTCCGCGTCGGAGCCGAACAGCTGGTCCTCGACATCCGACATGTCGGGCTGCACGTTGATCTGTACGAGGCTCTTGCCCTTGCCGTCGTCGACGACCAGATAGCCGAACTCGGCGTCGTCGGTGTCGCCCGCCTCGGACACGGTGAGGCCCTTCGGCAGCAGACTCCGGAGCATGGAGGTGACGGAGAGGGGGGCGGCCGTGCTCGAACTCGACGGTGTGGTCGGCGGGTTCGAGTCCGCCGGCATCGCGTCGATCGCCTCCCGCCACGCCGTCGCGGCGGCCAGCTTCCTCAACCGGTCCGCAGACAGCGGCGGTTGGGGCCTGGTGATCGGTGCGTCCTTCTCGGCGGCGGCGTTCCACTCGCTGATGCTGACGTGCTGGCCCTGCGGGGTGACGAGTTCGGCGCTCCACCACTTGGTGTCCACGCGCCGGTCCGGATACTCGTACCCCTGAAGGACCATGACCACCGACCCGTCCGCCAACCGACTCCTGCCGCACGCGTCGTAGGGCGTGAACGCCTTCGCCGGGCACGTGGTGACCTGGCGCGCCTCGTCGCTCCCCGGCTGGATCCTGCCGAGGCCGACACCGATGGCGGACGCGCCCTTGCCGTCGTCGTAGACGAGTTGGACGTACGGCGACACTCCCGCGTCCGTGCCCAAGGCCTCGGCGTTCGTGAACTTGCCGTCGCCGAGCAGCCTTTCGAGCGTACGGATCAGGGCGTCGCCGGAGACGGGGGTGGGGGCGGCGGAGGCGCGGGTGGACGCGGCCGCGGAACCCTGTGCCTTGGCGGGGTCGCCGCTCGGCAGGAGCAGGGCGCCGCCGATGCCGACGAGGGCGATACCGGCGGCGCCGCCCATGACGG
This sequence comes from Streptomyces xylophagus, assembly GCF_000716435.1. Lineage (GTDB taxonomy): Bacteria > Actinomycetota > Actinomycetes > Streptomycetales > Streptomycetaceae > Streptomyces > Streptomyces xylophagus. The sequence continues at coordinate 22,349 of NZ_JNWO01000018.1, read as the reverse complement.
CGGCGTTCCGGCGTCGCAGCAGCCGCCGTCGTCCCTTGAGGGCACCGGCGGTGACGAGTGCGGCGCGGTCGGTCTCGAAGGCGTCGCCCGCGTGCCGCAGGCCGGCGGTGAGCCGTTCCTCGAAGGGGTCGACGGTATCGCTGGGTTGTACGTCGGGCATGGCGAACCACCGTTTCGCATAAGGGGAGTTGACGGGGTGACGAGAGGGGTGTTCAGGGGCGCGCGTACTCGTCGAGGTTCTCGCCGAGCAGTTCGCGCAGCCGGCCGAGCGCGCGGACGCACCGGGTGCGTACGGCGGCCGAGCTGACGTGCATGACGTCGGCCGTCTCCTCGACGGACCGGTCCTCCCAGTAGCGCAGGACGACCACGGCACGGTCCTTGGCGGGCAGCCGGGACAGGGCCTGGAGCAGAGTCAGCCGCAACGGGGTGTCGCCGCCCGCGGTGCCGGGGTCGGGCAGGTCGGGCAGTACGGCGGTGGCGCGCTCGGTGCTGCTGCGGCGCCGCTGATGGGTGAGGAAGGTGCGGGTGAGGACGGTCTGGGCGTACCCGGCGGGGTTGCCGACCCGGGACATCCGTCCCCAGCCGACGTACAGCCTGCCGAGGGTCTCCTGCACCAGATCCTCGGCGAGATGCGTGTCCCCGGCGGTCAGCAGACAGGCGGACCGATAGAGATGCCCGGCGCGCGCGGCGGCGAACTCCTCGTACTCATCGGCACGTTCCTGTCGTCGTCTCATACCCGATCCCCCTGGCCCCCGTGGGCTGTTGACGGCACCGCCCTCACTTGTACTGATGCGGTGGGCGCGCGGAAATGTTTCAGGTCGTCCGTATCGATTCGTGCGCCCCGAACACGCCCTTGCCCTCCCGGGGGCCGGCGTGAAGACCATGTCCTGGACCGCGTACGCCCGTTGCAGCGAGGGGAACTGTCGTGTTCGACAACCTGCGGGACCTGGACAAGCTCAAGGACAAGGCCGAGGAGATCGCCGAGGACCACGGTGACACGATCGCCGGCGGGCTGGAGAAGGCCGGTGATCTCGTCGACGAGAAGACGGACGGCAAGCACAGCGAGCAGATCGACACTGCGGTCGACAAGGCGCAGGGACTGCTGGAGAGGCTCGCCGAGAACGCCGACGGCAAGAACCGGCCGGCGGAGTAGGCACAACGCGAAGGAGTGCGACCCGACGACCGGGTCGCACTCCTCGATCACCACAGATCTTCAGGCGCCGCTACGGCAACGCATGCACATGCGCCCCCACCGAGTTCGACCACGAACTACCCGCAGCCGCATCCCAGTTCGTCGACCACGTCATCGCCCCCCGCAGGTCGGGGTACGTCTTCGACGGCTTGAAGGTGCCGCAGTTGGTGCCGGCGGTGAGGCAGTCGAGGGCGTTGTTCACGATGGTGGGGGAGACGTAGCCGCTGCCGGCCGCGCTTGTCGAGGCCGGGAGGCCCAGGCCCACCTGGGACGGGGAGAGGCCGCCCTGGAGCTGGATGCAGGCGAGGGCCGTCAGGAAGTCGACCGTGCCCTGGCCGTAGACCTTGCCGTCGCAGCCCAGCATCGTGCCGCTGTTGTAGTACTGCATGTTGACGACCGTGAGGATGTCCTTCACGTTCAGGGCGGTCTGGAAGTACGCGTTCGACGTCGACTGCATGTCGATCGTCTGGGGGGCCATCGTGATGATGAGGGACGAGCCCGCCTTGGACGACAGTGACCTCAACGCCTGTGTCATGTATGTCGCGTTGATGCCGTTCTCCAGGTCGATGTCGACGCCGTCGAAGCCGTACGTCTGCATCAGGGAGTAGACCGAGTTGGCGAAGTTCGTCGCGGACGTCGAGTCGCTCACCGAGATCGTGCCGTTCTGGCCGCCGATCGAGATGATCACCTTCTTGCCGGCCGCGTGCTTGGCGACGATGTCCGCCTTGAACTGGTCGACCGTGTAGCCGCCGAGGCCGGACGAGTCGAGCGTGAAGGAGACCGCGCCCGGTGTCGAGGTCGCGTCCGCGAAGGCGACCGCGATGATGTCGTACTGGGAGGAGACGGCCGAGAGCTTCTGGACGGTCGCGCCGTTGTTGAAGTTCTGCCAGTAGCCGGTCACCGCGTGCTTCGGGAGGGTGCCGCCTCCGCCCCCGCCCGTTGCCGTCGTCGTGCCCGTCACCGCCGTCGACTTGCCCGACTCACCCGCCGAGTTGGTCGCCGTGACCTGGAAGGAGTACGACGTCGACGCCGCAAGTCCCGTGATCGTGGCGGACGTTCCCGTCACCGCCGTGATCTTCGTGCCGCTGCGGTAGACGTTGTAGCCCGTGGCTCCCGACACCGCGCTCCACGCCAGGGAGACCGACGAGGACGTCGTGGAGGGCACGGTCAGGCCTGTCGGTGTCGCCGGGACCGTCGGGGCCGGGTCGCTGCCACCGCCGCCGTCCGGGCCGTAGACCGAGATGTCGTCCGCGTAGTAGGCCGCCTGCCCGTACCAGCCGTGCGTGTAGACCGTGACGGACGTGGTGGAGGCGCCCGTCGTGAACGTCGTCGACAGTTGTTTCCAGGACGTGGTGTCGGGGGTCCACGTCGACACGTCCGTCGTGCCCGTGCCCGTCACGCCCAGGTAGGAGTAGCCGCCCTGCACCCACGCGCTCAGCGTGTAGGTCGAGTTGGGCTTGACCGCGACCGACTGGGTGCACTGGGCGTTGTCCTGGCCGGCCGGGGTGCCCTTCAGGGCCGCCGCGCCGCTGTGCACCGGGGACGAGACGGTCGTGCCGCTGCCCGCCGTACAGGTCCAGTTGGTCAGGCCCGACTCGAAGCCGGCGTTCTTGGCGTTGTTGATGTCGGCGGCGGACGCCTGGCCGGTGCCCGCGAAGGAGAGGGCGAGGGCGGCCATGGCGACCCCGGCCCACAGACGTCTTTTCCTGAGTACGGGCATGCCTGGTGCGCGGTCCACTGATGCCTCCGGTGGGGGAGTTGGAGGGGACTGTGACGAACGACGGTGGCCACCGCTGGAGTTCAAGAGTTGGTCCAGACCAATCTGCTGTCAAGAGGTCCAGACCAACTTCCCCGGCAGCGGTTTCGGTGCCCCGACCTCGATCGGCTGCTCGACCTGCCCCGTTTTGGCGTGTTGTGCGCGATGACAGTTGCGGCACGGCTGCACAAACGCTGTTCTCCGGTAACAGGGGCGTGGTTACAGTGCTGAGGTAGTCACGCAATGAAGTCGACTCGGTGTGCCGGAGTGATGCCGGTGTGCCGACAGGCGTGAAACGGGGAGCTGCGCGTGCCAACTGCCATTGCCGTGACCAGCGCCGACATGGCGCTGCCACCACAGGACGAACGAACCCTGCCCGCCGTCGTCCTGCGGGACCTGGATCAACGACCGCTGGACCAGGCGCTGTCGGAGATGCAGGCCCTCATCGACCAGCACGGGCATGTCGTCGTCGTGTCCTCGCACGCCGTCTCCGAGGGCGTGGACCGACGGCTGCACACCATCCGGTCCATCCTGGAGAGTGACCGGATCGCCCTGTTCCGTCCGAATCTCCCCCCACTCGGACTCGCCGTACTGGCCCGTCAGTTGAGGCAGCTCGGCACCTGTGACCTCAGCCCCGGAGTGCTCGCCTCGGCCGGCCGGCTGCTCACGCACTACATCCACGCCGGCGCGGTCCTCGGCTCGGTCACCAAACTGGACCGGGTCCCCGTCGGTCTCAAGTCGCACGCCAAGTCCTGGGTGCCCGGCAGCCAGTTCGCGGTGATCGCCCACCCCGAGCCGCAGCTCGTCAAGGTCGGCCCCGGAGTCACGCTCGAGGGGCCGGAGTTCGGCACCTGGATGCTGGTCGCCAAGGGGCAGTTGCAGTCCGACTGGATCGGCACCACCCTCGCCCCGGCGTGGAACGCGATGGGGCTGCGCGAGGCCACCCTGCCCGCGGAGTCGGTGAGTTGGTGGGGTACGAACAAGCTGATCGAGTTCTGTACGTATCTGCCCGACCTGTCGGTGCTGTACCAACTGGTCACCTCGGTACGGCAGTCCGTGTGCCACTGGTGCGGAATCGACGTCATCGGCGACCGTTGTGTCTTCTGCTCCGCCACACCGCCCGTTCACGAGAACCAAACGTCGACCGGATAAGTCCTCCACTCACAGGACACGCTTACAGCACACGATCCGCTCGAACAGTTCGACCCGGCCCGATCCCGCTTGATCCCGCTCGATCCGCTCATTTCCGCTCGACCGATATCCCCAATGAGGTTGTACGGTTCATGAACTCCCGTCAGCGCCGCGGCGTGATACTCCTGCTCCTGTCGGTCCTCTGCGCCCTCGGCGCGTTCGCCGGCGTCCTCTCCGTCATCAGCGACGTGAAGTCCAAGGTCGGCCCCGAAGTCGCCGCCTACCAGGTCAAGGACAACGTGGCGCCGTACACGGCCCTCACCGCCGCCCAGTTCAAGAAGATCGAGATGCCCAAGCGGTGGCTGTCGGACAACGCCGTGACCGATCTCCGGCAGATCCAGGGCAAGATCGCGGTGACGACCCTGCGGAGCGGCTCCCTGCTGCAGACCGACATGATCGTCGACCAGCCGGCCCTCCAGCCCGGGCAGCAGGAGGTCGCCATCATGATCGACGCGGCGACCGGCGTCGCCGGCAAGATCACACCGGGCTCCACGGTCAACGTGTACGCCACCTTCGCGGGCGCGAAAGAGGGCGACCCCGACCAGTCGAAGATCATCGTGACGAACGCGAAGGTCATCGACGTCGGCCACATCACCGCCCTCGACCCGGGCAGCAACAGCGACAAGAACCAGCAGCAGACCACCAACGCCGTCCCGATCACCTTCGCCCTTTCCACGCTCGACGCCCAACGCATCACCTACGCCGAGTCGTTCGCCGAGCGGGTGCGGCTCGCGCTGGTGGCGCCGGGCAGCGATACGACCGTGCCCGAGCAGGACCGGACGTACGAACTCGCGAAGGACAAGTGAGAGGCCCGCATGCCCACCAGGATTCTTCCGGCGGTCGGCGACGCGGATGCCATCCGCGCCATCACGACCCTGCTCAGCCAGCTCCCGGACGCCGACCCGGTGGCCCCGGTGGCCGACTCGACGCAGCTCATCGACACCCTGGCCCGGCTCGGCGCCGAGTCCGTCGACGAGCTGCCCGAGGTCGTGGTGGTGCATGAACGCATCGGGCCCGTCCCCGCGTTGGAGCTGGTCCGCGAGGTCGCGCTGCGCTTCCCGGCGGTCGGCGTCATCCTCGTCACCACCGACGCCAGCCCCGGCCTCTTCCAGGCCGCCATGGACTCCGGCGCCCGCGGCCTGATCGCCCTGCCGCTGAGCTACGAGGAGTTGGCCACCCGCGTCCAGGCCGTCGCCGCCTGGTCCGTGGGCGTACGGCGTCATCTGGGCCACGGCGGTGACGTGTTCACCGGTGTCGGCGGCACCGTCGTCACGGTCAGCGGCGCCAAGGGCGGCGTCGGCGCCACCCTCGCCGCGATCCAACTCGCCCTCGCCGCGCAGGCGTCGGGCCGTAGCGCCGCGCTCGTCGACATGGATCTCCAGACCGGTGACATCGCCTCCTACCTGGACGTCCAGTTCCGCCGCTCGGTCGTCGACCTCGCCGCGATCACCGACATCTCGCCCCGGGTCCTTGCCGACGCCGTGTTCCGGCACGACACCGGGATGGCGCTGCTGCTGGCCCCCGGCGAGGGCGAGCGCGGCGAGGAGGTCACCGACCGGGCCGCCCGGCAGATCGTCAGCGCGCTGCGCTCCCGCTACGAGGTCGTCGTCATCGACTGCGGTGCCCAGATGAGCGGCGCGAGCGCGGCGGCCGTCGAAATGGCCGACACGGCACTGCTGTTCACCACCCCGGACGTGGTCGCCGTACGCGCCGCGAAGCGCACCGTCCGCATGTGGGACCGGCTGCAGATCCGCAAGGCCGAGGAGACGACCATCGTCGTCAACCGGCACACGCGCGGTACGGAGATCCAGCCCGCCCTGATCCAGCGCATCACCGGCACGGCGGTCGCCGCCACCGCGATCCCCGCTAACTTCAAGGAACTCCAGGGCGCGGTGGACGCCGGCCGTCTCCACGAACTCGACAACAAGAGCGTGGTGAAGCAGGCCCTTTGGGGTCTCGCGGGCGAACTGGGACTGGTCAAGGTCCCCGAAGTCGCCCAGCGGGGCGGCCGGTCGCGCGGCGGCGACCGCGGCTCGGTGAGCTTCCGGCGCCGGAGAGAGTGAGGGGGATGCGCATGTGGTCGATCTCTTCGCACGAGCGGGACCGGGGCCAGGTCACCATCGAGTTCCTCGGCATGACCCCGCTGATCATCCTGACACTGGTGTTGATGTGGCAGTTCGTGCTGGTGGGGTACACCTTCACGCTCGCGGGGAATGCTGCGGACGAGGCGGTGCGGGCGGCGACAGCCGCCACACGCGGTGAGCGGCAGGCCGCCTGCGAACAGGCGGGCCTCAGCAAGCTGTCCGCCGCGTGGAGGGGGGACGCCGAAGTGAGGTGCGGGGGCACGGGGTTCGTCACGGCCGACGTCACGCTCAAGGTGCCCGTCCTTTTCCCGGGCTCGATCGCCTTCCCCTTCACCGTGCACGCCCACGCGGGCGCCGTAGAGGAGGCGACGAACTGACATGTCCTCCGGCCTCCGAGCGCGCGACCGCGGACAAGTCGCCGTCGAATACATCGGGTTCATCCCGATCCTGATCCTCGTCACCCTGGCGGCGGTGCAGCTCGGGCTGATCGCCTACACCGCGGAGCAGGCGGGGACGGCGGCCAGGGCGGGCGCGCGCAGCGCCTCGCTCCGGCAGGGCGCCCAGCCGGCGTGCAGCGACGCGGTCAGCGCCAGTCTCTCGGTCACCGGCTGCGCGGCCACGTTCGGCGGCGACACGGTCACCGTCACCGCGTCCATCCACATCCCGTCCGTCATCCCCGGCTACGACGGCTTCGGGGACGCCAGCAAGACCGCCACCATGCCGCTCGACCACTGAACGCGGAGCAAGGAGCAAGGACTCATGGGTCTGCGGGAACGAGTCAACCATCCCGAGGAGAACGGCCATCGGGGCGAGGACGGCCACATGGTCGCCTCCTACCGCGCCAAACTCCTGGAGGAGATCGACCTCGCGGAGATGAGCGCGCTGGCCGCCGCCGAGCGACGGGCCCGTCTGGAACGGGTGCTCGGGCACATCATCAGCCGTGAGGGCCCGGTCCTCTCGACGGTCGAGCGCGCGCAGCTGATCCGCCGGGTCGTCGACGAGGCGCTGGGCCTGGGCATCCTCGAACCGCTCCTCGAGGACGCGTCGATCACCGAGATCATGGTGAACGGCCCGGACGCGATCTTCGTCGAACGCGGCGGCCGGGTCGAGCAGTTGCCGCTCCGCTTCCCCTCCCACGACCAGCTGATGCAGACCATCGAGCGCATCGTGTCGACGGTCAACCGCCGGGTGGACGAGTCGAATCCGATGGTCGACGCGCGCCTCCCGTCCGGCGAGCGCGTCAACGTCATCATCCCGCCGCTGTCGTTGACGGGCGCGACGCTCACCATCCGCCGCTTCCCGCGCTCCTTCACCCTCCAGGAGATGGTCGGCTTCGGCTCGCTGGACGAGCACATGCTGTATCTCCTCGCGGGGTTGGTGCACGCGAAGTTCAACATCATCGTGTCGGGCGCCACGGGCACCGGGAAGACGACTCTCCTCAACGCGCTCTCCGGCCTCATCCCGGAGACCGAGCGCATCATCACCATCGAGGACTCGGCCGAACTCCAGCTCCAGCAGTCGCACGTGATCCGCCTGGAGGCCCGCCCCCCGAACGTGGAGGGCAACGGCCAGGTCACCATCCGCGACCTGGTGCGCAACTCGCTGCGCATGCGCCCCGACCGCATCGTCGTCGGTGAGGTTCGAGGCGGCGAATCCCTCGACATGCTCCAGGCGATGTCCACGGGCCACGACGGCTCCCTCGCGACCGTCCACGCCAACAGCGCCGAGGACGCGCTGATGCGCCTGAAGACCCTGGCGTCCATGTCCGAGGTCGAGATCCCCTTCGAGGCCCTGCACGACCAGATCAACAGCGCCGTCGACGTCATCATCCAGCTGACCCGCTTCGCCGACGGCGCCCGCCGCATCACCGAGATAGCCCTCCTCGACAGCCACGGCAGCGAGCCGTACCGGCTGGCGACGGTGGCCCGCTTCAGCCCCCAGCCCATCTCCGCCGACGGCCGGGTCTACGGCGCCTTCGAGTACTTCCCGCTCTCGCGCCGTACCGCCGACCGTCTCTACATGGCGAGCCAGCCCCTGCCGCAGGCCTTCGGCGTCGCCCACACCGCAGAACAGCTAGCCCTCCGAGAAGCCAGTAGGTAGGGACCGACCTCATGGATCTCCAGACGATCGTCACGCTCACCACCGGCATCACCCTGCTGACCTGTGTCCTGGGTGTCGCCGGCGTGCACGCCTACGCCACCGGCAAGGCGCAGCGCGCGGCCCTGGTCGACCGGCTGTCGTCGACCGGCCAGATCCCGCTCGGCCGCACCCGCCGCTTCCGCAACCTGGACCGCAGACTGCGCCGCACCCGCCTCGGCCGCAAGCTCGAACTGCGGCTGTCGGCAACGGGGTTGGACATGACACCGGGCGAGTTCTTCGTCTACATGCTGGCCACGGTCGCGGCCCTCTGGCTGATCGGCCAGGCGTCCCTGGCACCCTTCTTCGGCCCGATCGCGGGGCTGCTGGGCATCGGGGTGGCGATCCAGTTCCTCAACTGGCAGCGCCAGAAGCGCATCGAGCGGTTCATCAGCCAACTCCCCGAACTGGCCCGCATCATGGCCAACGCCACCCACGCCGGCCTCGCGCTGCGCACCGCGATCAGCATGGCGGCGGAGGAGCTGGAGGCACCGGCCGGGGAGGAACTCGCCAAGGTGGCCAACCAGTTGGCGGTGGGAGCCTCCATGGACGACGCGCTGGGCGAGCTGGCGGACCGCCTCCCCTCCCGTGAACTCGTCGTCCTGGTCACCACCTTGGTGCTCTCCAACCGGGCGGGCGGCCAGGTCGTCAGCGCCCTGCGCAACCTCACGGAGACCCTGGACGAACGCAAGGAGACCCGCCGCGAGGTCCGCACCCAGCTCTCCCAGGTCAACATGACGTCGTACGCCGTTCCGGTGATGGGCGTGGGCGCCCTCTTCCTGATGAACGGCGTCAAACCCGGTGCCCTGGAACGGATGACGGGCTCCCCGATCGGCCAGGCCTGCGTGATCATCGCGTTCGGGCTGTACGCGGTGGGCTTCATCCTCATCCGCCGCCTGTCCCGCATCGACGTCTGAGGGGAGGGGAGATCTGATGACGGCACTCGTACTCGGACTGGTCATGGGCCTCAGCGTGTGGGGCATCTTCGCGGGCATCCGCATGTACCGCGCGGACGCGAAGCTACCGAGCGACCTGGTCCTGGCCCTGGAGGTCGGCTCGACCCGCACCGGCGCGGTCGACTCCCTCGTCGACCGCATGGGCATGCGCTACGCCCCGGCGGTCCTGCGCATGATGGGCCCCAAACTGGTCGCCAGGTACCGCCGCAGGATAGACCTCGCGGGCAACCCCGGCGGCCTGACCATCGACCGCTACGCGGCCCGCCGCGCGGTCTACGGCTTCCTCGGCGGCTTCGGCGGCCTGGTGTTCCTGGTGAAGGGGAACTACCTCCTCGCCCTGATCCTGTTCGCCTTCGGCGCGTTCTGGACGGAGGTCGGCATCTGGTCGGCGATCCGCATCCGCAGGGACGTGATCGAACGGACCCTGCCGGACTTCCTGGACGTCCTCGCGGTGGTGGTGAGCGCGGGCCTGGGCTTCCGCCAGGCGCTCGACCGTGTGGCGTCGAAGTACGAGGGCCCGTGGGCGGACGAACTCCGCATCACCCTCCGCCAGATGGACCTGGGCATGAGCCGCCGAGCGGCCTTCACGGAACTACGACGCCGGAACGACAGCGAGCAAGTAGCCATGTTCGTCACGGCGTTGCAGCAGGGCGAGGAGCTGGGCGCGCCGATCGTGGACACCCTGGTCTCCCTGGCGAAGGACATGCGCCGCACGGACGCGCAGAACGCGCGGCGGAAGGCGGCTCGTGCGGTGCCCAAGGCCACCATGATGATCACCACGTTCATGGTCCCGGCGACGATGCTCCTCCTCGGCGCGGGCCTGCTCCTCGGCTCCGGCACGGACTTCAGCACGATCACGGGCAAGTAGGGACGGGGGCGACGGGAAAGATGGCGACGACGGAGGAACGCGAACGTACGAGACTGCTGCGCCGGCGCCCCAAACCGACGGAGATCACGACACCGCCCGCGGGCACGGTCCTGCCGGACCATGTGCGGTCGGGGGCGTCGGACATACCGATCACGTCCGTCACGCCGGCGTTGCCGCCGGGGTGGGTGCGGGCGGGGTCTACGGGGACGGGGTCGACGGCGTCGAGGCTGGCCGGGGTGCCGGCGCAGCCGGGCGTGGGGCGGACGGCCGCCGACGGTGAAGGCCCCCCACAGGGGCCACCCGCACCCGACAATGAAGGCCGCACGGGCGGTGCGGGTGGGAAATCGATCCCGGCCGAAGGCCGGGAAGTGGCTCTCCCCATCCAGGTGAGCGCGCTGCAAGCGATGTGCAGGCAAGTCTTCGGCTTCCGCCTCGCGATGATCGCCCTCGCCGCCCCCTCCGCCCTCGTCAACGCCAACCCCGGCGTAGCCACCCGCCTCGTGGGCGCAGCCGTAGTGGTCACCTTCATGGCGTCCTACGTCCTGTTCAGGGACTGGGAACGCTTCGGCCCCCTCCTCCTACGCCACCCCTCCCTCCTCGCCGTGGACACCCTCTTCGGCTCCCTCCTCCTGATCTCGGCAGGGCCCACCAGCACGCTCGCCTACGTCAGCGTCTGCACCCCCCTCCTCGCAGGCATCGTCTACGGCTGGCGCGGCGCCGCCGCCTTCGCGAGCCTCCAGGCGCTGATCCTGGCGCTGGCGCAGACCGCCGCGGCGGACGCCCACAAGGGTGTGGCGCAGACCTTCCTGCTCCCCGGCCTGTGCGTGATCGCCGGCGCGGTGGGCGTGACCCTGCGCAACCTGATGCTCCGCTTCGGCGAAGCCACGACGGCCCTGACGACAGTCCAGGCCCGTCTCGCCGTGACAGAGGCGGTAGGGGCCGAACGAGCCCGCCTGGCACGCGAGTTGCACGACTCCGTGGCAAAGACCCTGCACGGCGTGGCACTCGCGGCGGACGGCCTCGCGGGTACGGCGGGCGCGGACCGCATGAACCCGACCCTGATCAGACAACAGGCGGAACTGGTGGCCCGGTCGGCGCGCAGGGCGGCGGCGGAGTCCCGAGAACTCCTGGCGGACCTGCGACGCGAGTCCGACCCGGACGAGGGCACGGACGTACTCGTCGAACTGGCCGCCCGCACAAGGGACTTCAACACCAGGACCGGCCTGCCCACGACGTATCGCCCGACGGGCGACCACGGGGTGCCGCCGGTCCCGCCCGCCGTGGCCCGCCAACTCCTCACCATCGCGACGGAGGCGATGGAGAACGCCCACCGCCACGCAACCCCCACCAAGGTCGACGTACACGCCGGAGTCCACGACAACCTGCTCCGCATCAGCGTCTACGACGACGGCCGCGGCCTGCCCCCCGGCACGACCCTCGAACAGCTGCGCAGGGCAGGCCACTTCGGCCTGGTCGGCATGGTCGAACGGGCCGCGTCGGTGGGCGCCCGCATCCGTATCGGCAGAGGCGGCCACGACACGGGCACGGAGGTCCGGCTGGAACTCCCGCTGGGAGCCCTGACGTCAGCGAAGACGTAACCAGGCAGCCGAGTCCGACGCCCCACCCATCCCCCCACACAACGACCCGAGAGGAGGCAGCCATGCCGGACCAGACGACGCCCCACCCCGGCGCGCCGCAGCCGCCACCGAACCCGTTCCACAACTTCCCGCGACCCACCCCGACTTCGTCCCTCCGAGTCGTGGTGGCCGACGACAACCCGGTGGTCCGGGCCGGCCTGACGGCCCTGTTGTCGGGCCGCGCGGACATCACGGTCGTGGCGGAGGCGACGGACGGCCGGGAGGCCTACGAGGCGGCGCACCTCCACCGCCCCGACGTGGTCCTCCTGGACGTACGGATGCCGGGCGTGGACGGCATCTCGGCGCTTCCCTACCTGGTGCGGATCGCGCCGGTCGTGATGCTCACGTACAGCAGGGAGTCGGAGATCGTCCAGGAGGCGCTGCGGCGCGGGGCGGGCGGGTATCTGGTCCACGGCGAGTTCACGGCGGACGAACTGGTGGCCGCCGTAAGGGACATCAAGCTGGGCAGGGCCCACTTCACGCCGTCGGCGGCGGGCGCGCTGCTGGCGCAGTTGCGCCAGGAGCGGGCAGGTTCGGGTGCGTCGCTGCCCGAGGGCCTGGGCTCCTACGAGTCTCAACTAGGTGCAGCTGCAAACGGAGCAGCCTCTTCAATGACCCTTCCTCAGGCGAATTCACCGCAGGGGCTTTCGCAACTGCAATCAAATGTGAGACAGTCGTCCTCGGACAGGTCACGGTTCCAACTGAGCGCGAGGGAGGCGGAGATCATGGACCACATCGCGTCCGGCATGACCAACCAGCAGATCGCCGCCACCTGCTTCATCTCCGAGAAGACCGTCAAGAACCACATCAACCGCATCTTCGCCAAACTCCACAGCACCAGCCGTTCCGAGGCCGCCGCCAAGTGGCTTGGTACGGCGCCGGGTTCGGCACGAGGACTGGGGTGACCGGGGATGCCGGGGCGGGGCAGCGAGTTGTCGGGCCTGCGGGTCCGGCGCGCCGGTCGGGACTCCGATTGGGCCCGGGATTGGGCCCTGGGGCCCTCTTGCGGACCGGGTGTTCCGGCATACCGTTCTCGTGTCGAAAGCGGCACCGGCGACGAGGAAGCCGGTAACGCGTCACTCGGAGGGGAACACCATGAGCGACCTGATGCTGAAGACCGCCGTCGCGACCAAGGTCCGCGTGAACGGCTGGAAGAACACGACCGTCGCGGCCGTCCGGCGCCGGGGCGGCGACAAGGGGCAGACCGCGGTGGAGTACCTGGGGATCATCGCGGTGGTGGTGGCGATCGTGCTGGCGATCAGCGGTACGGGCATCGGGCAGGCGATCCTCACCAAGATCACGGCGTTGATCGGCAAGGTGGGGAATTGACGCGACCGCGCCGGTACGGCGACGCAGGGCAGGCCTTCCCCATCTACATCACGGTGGTGGGGGGTCTGCTCTTCCTTGCGTTGGCGTATTTCGCGGTCGGCCAGGCCACAGTGAACCGGAGCGGCGCCCAGACGGCCGCTGACGCCGCGGCGCTCGCGGCGGCACAGGACACCCGGGACCAACTTGCGGACGAGTGGGTGAACGACGTACTCGACCCGACCAAGTGGCAGGGCATCTTCGACGGCCAGGGAGTGGTGTTCGGCGGCTGCGGGCGGGCTGACCAGCTCGCGGCGCAGAACGACGCCAATGTGCTGAGGTGCGAGGGGAACCCGTCCCTCCTGCGCTACGACGTGAATGTGCAGACCACGAAGACGATGGGAGAGTCCATCGTCCCCATCACGGCGACCAAGAGGTCGAAGGCCTTCGCCGCGGCGGTCATCGAGCCGCTCTGCACGTTCGAACTCCCCGGCGCGGACGCCGGCAGCGGTGTGTTGCCGCAGCTCACTTGCAAGGACGGGAGGAACTGGGACCTGGATCCGACCGATCTCACCGATCTCCCGGAGCCCCAGGACCTCTTCGACGTCCATCTGGCCGACTGACAAGCGAACGACGAGTGACGAAGGAAGCAGAGTGATGAGCATTCGGTTCACTGCGAAGGCCCGCAGGGGGACGGTCGCGTTGGCTCTCGCGGCCGGTCTGGCCCTCGGGGTGGCCGGCTGCGGCGGGAGCGGCGACGACGGCAAGAAGCCGGACACATCGGCGTCCGCGTCGAAGAGCGCCGGCTCCGACCCGAGTTCTCAGGAAGGACAGTCGGAGACTCCCCTGGCCGAGCTCCAGGGCGCCGACGGCCTGCTTCTTCAAATCACCTCCGCCACACGTGATTCGGGCGGATTCGTCACCGTGAACGGCACCCTCAAGAACGACGGCGACAAGGTTGTCACCGTCCCGGCCCAGGTCAGCGGGGACGAGACGGAGATCATCGCCCACGGCATCTCGCTGGGCGGTGCCACCCTGGTGGACTCGAAGGGGAAGAAGCGCTATTACGTGCTGCGGGACACCGAGGGCCGCCCGCTGACGACGACCGGCCTCGGCAATCTGGAAGCGGGGCAGACGCTGCCGGTCTTCATGCAGTTCCCCGCGCCGCCGACGGGGACGACGGACGTCACGATTCAACTGCCCACCTTCGCCAGCGGCACCATCAAGATCTCCGGGTGAGGCCACAGTGACCACCACTCCCCGTCTCGCCCTCGTCGTCACCGCCGCCACGATCATGGTCGCCGCGAACATCGTCGGCGCGGTGGCGGCCCACGCCGACGACACCCCGAGCCCGAGCGTCCCCCCGGGCACCGAGGCCTCGGCCTCCGCCCCGGTGAAGGTCGACCCGAACGACCCGGACCTGAAACTCCCCGAGGGCGCGACGCTCGCCGACCCCAAGGTTCTGGACATCAAGTCGGTCGTCGAGGACCAGGGCGGCGAGGAACGCCGTGAGGACACCAACACGGACGTCACCTTCGCCCTCCAGGCCGAGGTCCTCTTCAGCAAGAACAGCGCCAAGCTGAGCGCCGCGGCGAAGTCCCGTATCGACACGATCGCCGAGGAGATCAAGAAGCAGAACGCGACAACGGTCCGCGTCTTCGGCTTCACCGACAACCTCGGCTCGTCCGCACACGGCGACGTCCTCTCCAAGCAGCGCGCCGACGCCGTACAGGCCGTCCTGGACTCGGAGTTGAACGACCCGAACATCACCTTCGAGGTACGCGGCTACGGCGAGCAGTACCCGATCGCCGACAACTCCACGGAGGCCGGCCGCAAGAAGAACCGAAGGGTCGAGGTGACGTTCCCGCGCACGGGGAGCTGAGCGACGTGGCTTTACAACAGGTGGTCCGCGCCCCGGGCCGATTTCACCGCGGCAGTAAGGATCAGGCGGCACCTTGTCTCAACCGTGTGACGTCAGCGCCGTGTAGGCGGCTTCCGCGTGTCGTGCGGCAGAGGTGTCGGCGGGGGCGTTGCGAAGGAACTGGTGGGGCACGCCGTCGAAACGGATGTGTCCCTGGGACAGGACGGTGATGTGGTCGGCGTCGTCGGTGAGGTCCGCCACATCGTGGGTCGACATCAGGATGCTGAGCTGGCTCGTGCCCACTGCCGTGGCGAGCAGGTCGCGAAACACCCGTCGCTGAGTGGGGTCCATGCCCGCTGTCGGTTCGTCCAGGAGGAGGACTCGGCAGTCGTGCATGAGTGCGGCGGCGACGCCTACGCGACGCAGCTGGCCGCCTGACAAGGTCTTGGCCTTGTCGTCGGCCCGGTCCTGGAGGCCGACTTTGGTGAGTGCGCCCAGAGCGTGGTCCCATGCGTCCCGACGGCTCATGCCTTTCAACCAGCCGGCGTAGGAGACCTGCTCCCTGGCGGTCAGACCGGCCACCGGGGTGATCTGCTGCGGCATCCAGGAGACGTGGCGGCGGTACTCCCGCGCGGTCGAGGCGATGGTGTCACAGGTGATCCGACCGGACTGCGGTTGGATCACGGAGGCTCCGAGCCGCAGCAGAGTCGACTTCCCGGCTCCGTTGGGTCCCAGGAGAATGGTGAGGCCGTCCGGGACCTGGTACGAGAAGTTGGTGAGCACGGGCTGGTGCCGACGCTTGTACCGGTAGGTGCAGTCGGTGAACACGATGCTCATGGGCGCGATCCTTGCCGGGTTGTCATGTGGTGGTTGAGTGAGATGCCGAGGAGAAGGGACGCTCCGGCGGCGACGGCCGCGGTGGACGATCCGAGGGCGAGTCCGGTGACGGCCCAGGGAAAGAAATCGTCTGCGGTGCGGTGTCCCACGAGGACCACGAGGAAGATCCATGCCGTGGGAAACACGATGCTCGACCTTCCCGTCCACCCGCGCGCGCACAGCGCCAGGCCGGTCAGGAACAGGCTGTTACGACCGGCCGCGACGACTGCGGGGGAGTCGAGAAGGAAGCCTCCGACGGCTGTGAGTGCCGCGACCGTGATCATGGTCACCACTACCAGACCCGTGTCCAGCCAGGCGACCGGACGGGTGCCTGTCACTTCGGCCGTGGTAAGGCGGGAGTCGAGACTCTGCACCAGAGCTCCCACGACGAGCAGTGGGGTGAAGCCGGCCAGCAGGACGGTGTTGCCCGCGGTGACACTGATCGCGGGCAGGACGACCGTCCCGTCCTGGAAGAGGAACGTCAGCAGGCCGAAGGCAGCGACACCGCAGGCGAGCACGGTGTGGACCAAGCGGGTCTTCAGCCACCAGATCACGAGGATCCCTCGCAGGCCGACCGGGAGATCTTCTTGTACCAGGACACTTGCTCGGTCGCCGACTTCGCGGAGACCTCGTCCACCGCCTTCAGAGTCTCCTGGTGCTGCGCCGGGGTGTAGAACGGGTCACCGGCCGCTATCCGCTCGTAACCGGGCATGGTTCCCGTCTTCTGCTCCAGCCAGAGCAGAACGGCCCGCCGCAGTGTCGGCTGCGGCATCTCGCAGGGGAACTTCACGTAGGTGCCGATGACTTCGGCATTGACCCGGTTCTCCTGCTGCGCCGTGGACAACAGGAGATAGCCGGTGTCCTTCGTGTTGTCCGGCGTGAACCTGCCGTAGTCCAGTGCCTCTTCCACACGCTTCGGCGGCGAGTCGACCACCTGGTACTTCTCCAGCACGGCGAAGGTCCGGTGGACCTCATCGCTGATCGCCTTCGCGTCCTTCCCCGCGTTCACCGGGAGACAGACCTCCGGAGCCGTACCCGTGCAGGTTGTCCGCACGGCGTTGACGTTCACGCTGGGGTTGTAGTTCCAGTCCTTCACGATGCTGTGGGAAATCAGCACGGCGCCCACGCACACGACCAGTCCCAGCCCGCTTCGCAGCAGCGCGTGTCCCCGCGTCAAGGTGAGTGAGGCCGCGACCGCGAGGCTCAGAGTGGGAAGGAGCTGCGCCACCATCGACGCCGCGGTCGCGGTCTCCGCGAACCCGAGGTGCGCGAAGTACTCGCCCGACATGTGCCGTAGGTAGAAGGGCTCCATGGCATGCGGATAGGACACCAGCAGGAAGACTCCGCATGCCATGACGGGAACGGCCAGCGCGGGCTTCAGACGCTGTCCGACGACGAAGCCGATCACCCCGTGTGCCGCGCAGAGCGCCATACCCAGCAGCAAGGGGGGAAGACTGACCGGAGTGGGCCACGTGGGTCGCTCACTGAAGGCCAAGGCCACCGGTACGAGCAGAATCAGCCAGCCGACGGCCACGACAGGGCTCAGGGCCAGGGCGACGACCGTCCACTCCCGCCGGTACGGGGCCGACTCACGGACGCGTGACTCCTTGAACCGCGCTCCCTGCCAGGCAGCGGCCGCGGAGACCAGCGCGTAGGAGAGCGCATACACCTGTTCGATGGACCGTTGGACCAGGGTCGGAGCATATGGATACGGCCAGTAGGCGACCTGGTCATGAGTGGAGAAGACGTAGAAGGAGAGCGTCAGACCGAGGGCGGGCACCAGGGCGGGGAGAGCGGTTGACGACCGTATGAGGGTTGATATGCGCACATTGACTCCGGCAGGAGTGGAAGGTGGCACCCGGTAGATGTTCCGGGTGCCACCACATGGATCCTTCTGGCCCTGAGATCGACTAGTCGGCCTTGGACGTGTCGACGTACACCGTGCCCACGTTGAGCAGGCAGCAGGAGCCGCCCTGGGCTATCTTGTCGGCCTCGAACTGCAGTGTGTTGGTGCCGCTCGGGACGTTGGTCCACTCGCCGTTGCTGGTGCCGCCATTGAAGCAAGCGGTGAACGTCTTGCTGCCGAGGCTCTCGTTGGGAAGGACCGAGTAGTAGTGCCAGAGCTTGACGACAACGGACTCTGTTGTCCCGTACTGCGCAAAGCAGTTGGTGAACTGGATCTGGCTGTAGGTTCCCTGGTCCTCCCAGGTTCTCGACTTGTCGCCGTCGGTCCAGCTTGAGATGTAGCTGGACCAGTTGGCGGACGCGGTCGAAGCGCTGAGTACGACCAGGCTCGCTGCGGCGACCAGGGCAGCCCCAGCCCTCTTGACGGTGCTTTGCATCTGCATGAACTTCCACCCCCCTTTACTTTGCCTTCACGTGAATGAAGCTTGAAGGTACGGATGGTTACTCGGTGGTTACAAGCTGCTTTTTGGTCATGATCACGTCGATTATCGGATGGTCCTGAGCTCCGGGCCCCACCGGAGATTGGGCACGGATCTGGGCCCACGGACCCATCCCGGGCACGCGCCCCGTCTCTAACCTCAGCCATGTTGTGAACCAACGTCGGGAGGACCGGCGGAAGTTGCCACGCAGGGGGGAACATGGCGTCGGTCGGAGGCATTTCGCAGGCCGGTGGCGGCCGGCCGGGTGGTCGGGGTGGGCGTCAGGAGATGCCCGGAGAACTGTCCGTGGCCCTGGTCCTCGTAAACGCCCTGTTCGCGGTCACCGTCGTCGGCGGCTTCGGCCTGCTGATGACCGCCGCGTCGTACGACGCCCTCGACGGACAGGTCATCGCCCTCGTCGCGTACGCCGCCGCGCCGGGTGCCCTCGGCTGGTGGCTGGCCCGGCGGAGTTGGGAGGGCGGCACCCGGGTCCGGCACGGACTCGTCGCCGTACAGGGCTGGTTGATCCTCGGCGGTGTCGTCAACCTCGTCTCCGGATCCGCCCGCGGCGGACTGCAACTCCTCCTCCCGATCCTCATCCTCTTCTTCCTGTTCCGCCCGGAGAGCCGCCAGTGGTACGGCCTCACCGAGCTGGAACGCGTCGAGCGCCGCCCGTTCTCCCTGTCCCGGCTGATCCGTTGGCGCCGGGACGACGGGCAGACCGCGGTCGAGTACGCCGGGTTCATCGCCATCGTCGCAGCCCTCATCACCGCTCTGCTCGTCAGCGGCCTCGGCACCCAGATCTTCACCGGCATCCAGTCGGAGATCTGCAAGGTCACCGGCATGGCCTGCCCGGCGCCGGCCGGCGGCGACACGGACGTGACCGCCCAAAACGGCAACGGCAACGGAAATGGCGACGGCAACGGGAACGGGAACGGCACCACTGGCGGTACCGGCACCACCGGAGGCACGGGCGGCACTGACACGACAACCACCACCACCGACCCGACCGACGACAAGAAGACCGACCCCGCCGACGACAAGAAAGACGACGACGGCTGCTTCTCCGGCGTAGGCGCCTTCTTCGGCTGCGCCGGCAACCAGGTCAAGCAAGTCGGCCAAGGCATCTTCGTCGACGGCGTCTGGGGCGACCTCACCGGTATCTACGACATGGTCCGCCACCCGGTCGACACCGTGAAGGGCATCGGCGACTACGGCAAGCAGCTCGGCCACGACTGGTCGGAGAACTCCAAGGACGCCGGGAAGAAGTGGTCCGACGGCGACTACGGCGGCGCTCTGTGGGACTGGACCGGCGCCTCCGTCAAGACGGGCGGCACGGTCCTCTACGACGTGTTCATCGGCGACGATGTCGCCAAGGACTGGAAGAACGGCGACAAGACCCGTGCCGTCAGTCACGTCCTCTGGAACGTCGGCTCCCTCTTCATCCCGGGCTACGACATCGGCAAGGTCGTCGAGAAGGTCGGCGACCTCGGCAAGATCGGCAAGCTGGGCAAACTCGGCGAACTCGCCGAGAAGGCGGCCAAGGCGGCGGAGGACGCGAAGAGGGCGGCCAAGGTCGGTGACGTGGAGGGCGCGGAGAAGGCGGCGAAAGAGGCCGACGACGCGGCCGAGGAGGCGGAGAAGAAGGCCGAGAAGACCGGCTGCACGATCGGCGCACCGAGCCGCCGCATTCCGTACGACGGCAACGGTCCGAAGTACGACGGCGGACTCACCGGTTCCTCCGGCACGGGCACCACCGTCCTGGCCGCCGGCGGCTCGCCCCACGTCGTACTCGCTCAAGGAGGCGGCTGCGACGAGGACGCCAAGAAGGAGGCGGAGGACGCCCGTAAGAAGGCGGACGAGGCCGACGCGGCGGCCCGTGCCGCGGACTTGCAGCACGCCGCGGACGAGGCCAAGAAGGCCATTACGGACGCCAAGGACAAGCAGAAGACGCCCAAGGGCGACCGGTTCACGCTCGACGAGAAGAAGATCGACGACCTTGTCGCCAAGGCCAAGGACAACCCGGACCTCAGCAAGGGGGAGATCGGGAAGGTCGAACTGACCCAGTCCCTCAAGGACTTGGCGGACATGCTGAAGAACACGACCATCGACAGCCAGAGCCGCGGTTCGCTCGGCGGCCCCGTGCTCAGGGCCGGCAACCGCTATCAACTGGCCGAAGCCATGGCCGAGGTCAAGGCCGCGACACGTGCCGCCGACGATGCCGCCGAGGGCACCAAGGTCTACGCCGGCGTCGGCGCGAAGAAGGGTCGCCAGACCGTGGACATGGGGGACGGCACCACCGCCGATCTCAGCGGTATCGACGACGCCGACGTGGTCTACAAGGGCAAGGACGGCACCCTCAATGTCGTGGAGGTCAAGAACACGGGACAGGCCGCCACCCAGGCCTCGATCCGTGCCCAGGCGCAGAAACTGGCCGACTGGCAGAAGGCGAACCCCGGCCGCAAGGCCCGCTACGAGATCGAGACGCAGGACGGCTGGGACAAGGTCTTCGACGGTTTCCAGAAGGACAAGAAGACCGGCACCGTCCCGGACGGCACTCCCGCGCAGACTCTCGCCGAGAACGGCCTCGACCTTCGCGTCGCCGGCCAGGACATCTCGGCGCAGCAGCTCAAGGCGATGAACGACGCATGGAGCAGGAAGACTCCGGCCGAGCGGCAGGCGGCACGGGACTCGGGCAGGATGAAGGACCCGAAGACCGCCATGCAGTATCTGGGTGTTTCCTGACGTGGAGCGGACCGGCGGACGACCAGAGGAACGGAGCGGCCGGACAGTGACCGCACATCACCTGCTGCCCGCGGACATGCGGCGGCTCCCCTCACCGTGGAACGACCTGACCTGGGAACGGAAGCCGGCACTGGACGAGCTGCCGCACACGGAGGCGACCGAGCGAGCCGCCCTCGATGCACTGGCGGCCGCGCTCTCGGGCTCGTCGGCGCCGCCCGTGCCGCGCGTCTGGAGCGACGAGTCGTGGGAACTCTTCGACCGGATCCGTCACGAGGCCGGGTACCGCCTGGACCAGGTCATGCCGACGGCCGACCGGTTCACCCGCGAGGGCATCGCCGATGTACTGCGGGAGTGGGCGGGCGCAGCGCGACTGCCGGTACCGTCCTGGTGGCTGGAGGACCAACTCGACCTGATCGTCGGGGTGTTGACCGACCAGGTGCTCCAGGGCTGGGCCCATGACGTGCTGCGCTGGCTTCAGCAGAAGCCGTACGACGAGGCGGGTGTCGCGGCGGCCGCCGAGCGCTGCGTCGAGAACGGGCTCGCCTCCCAGGACGCGGTGAACCTGCTGCATGCCCTCGGCACACCCCACGGCGAACAGGCCCTGCTGCGCGTCGTACAGGACGCCGGAGCGAGCGAGAACAGCCGCGCACAGGCGCGGGACGCACTGCTGTGGCTGCGCCGCCCCGGCTACGACGCCCGTGCCCGGCAACCGGCGCAGGGAGAGCACCCCCTGCTGCCTCCCGCCGTACGGGAACTCCCGTACAGCTGGGGCGCCGGCTTCCAATGGCCGGTGGAACTGCCGGAGAGCGACGAGAACATCGCCCGCGCAAGGGCGATTCTCCTGGCCTGCGCTCCGTCCGAGCCCGTGAACGAACCGGTCCCCGCCCCCTCCTGGCACGGCTACGAGGACGAGGAACCACCCGCCTGGCTCGAAGTCCGGCAGGTCATGCGGGAGTTGATGCCGTACGCCCGCCTGGTCACTGAGGAGCGGATGACCGAGGCGACGCGGGAGTGCGCGCTGCTCGGCATCCCCGGCGTACCGCCCGACCCGAACAGTGAGGAGGCCGCGCACTTCGTCCGGCGCTGGACGACATGGATCAGCGGCTGGATCGCCGGCGAGGTCTTCACCTGGCTCGGCATGTACGTCGACGACGACACCCTCGTCACCTCGTGGGCGATGGAACTCGCCGAGCGGTACGCCCGGTTCGGCTTCGTCCCCGAGCAGGCCGTGGCGATGCTGCGCGGGCACGACACCGTGCCCCGCAGCCGCGAGGCCCTGGCCCGACTGGCGGCGGAACCTACTCCGTCTCCACCGTCACCCGAGCCCCCACCCCCACCCCCCACTCCGTCATGACCCC
>NZ_JNWO01000017.1 GCF_000716435.1 Streptomyces xylophagus | reverse complement strand
GCCCCACCGCCTCCACGACGACCCCGGCCCCCGCCCCCAGATCCAGCGAAGCGCCCCGCTCCCCCACCACCGCCCCCGTGAGATCCATCAGCACCACCCGCAGTTCGTCCCGGTCCAGGTGGACCCCGACCGCGTGCCCCGCCTCCGGCACCAGGCGCAGTACCGTGCGCGGCTTGCCGCCGGTCGAGGCGCGGCGGCCCGCCTCCGTGGCGAGGCCGGACTCCCGCAGCCGGGCGGTGATCTTGCTGACGGCCTGGGGGGTGAGGCCGGTGCGGTCGGCGAGTTCGAGGCGGCTGATTCCGTCCGTGCCGGCCGTCCGCAGCAGGTCGAGGACCAGCGCGGTGTTGTGACTGCGCAGGGCGAGCAGATTCACGCCCGCCACACCCGCCACACCCACCGCACCCGTCACACCCGCAGCCCCCGCCGCCCCCGTCGTCGTTCCGTTCCCGGTCCGGGTCCCGCCCCGCGCAGTGTTCACACCCCCATTGTCCCCACCACTTGCACTTTGGCAACAGCGTTGCGAAAGTGGAGGGCATGACTGGACGCACCACTCGCACACCTCTCCGCGTCGGCCTCGTCGGCTACGGCCTCGCGGGCTCCGTCTTCCATGCCCCGCTGATCGCCGCCACCGAGGGCCTCACGCTCGACACGGTCGTCACCTCGAACCCGGAGCGGCAGGAACAGGCCCGCGCCGAGTTCCCCGACGTCCGCGTGGCCGCGACCCCGGACGAGCTGTTCGATCGCGCCGGCGACCTGGACCTGATCGTCATCGCGTCCCCGAACAAGACGCATGTCCCGCTCGCGACCACCGCCCTGAAGGCCGGCCTCCCGGTCGTCGTGGACAAGCCGATCGCCGGTACCGCCGCCGAGGCCCGCGAGCTCGCGGCCCTCGCCGAGCAGCACGGCCTCCTCCTCTCCGTCTTCCAGAACCGCCGCTGGGACAACGACTTCCTGACCCTGCGGGGGCTCATCGCCGAGGGCGAGCTGGGTGACGTATGGCGCTTCGAGTCCCGGTTCGAGCGCTGGCGCCCGCAGCCCAAGGGCGGCTGGCGCGAGTCCGGCGACCCGTCGGAGATCGGAGGTCTGCTCTACGACCTCGGCAGCCACGTCGTGGACCAGGCGCTGACCCTCTTCGGCCCCGCGGCCTCCGTGTACGCCGAGTCGGACATCCGACGCCCGGGCGCGGAGACGGACGACGACACGTTCTTCGCGATCACCCACACGAACGGCGTCCGCTCGCACCTCTACGTGTCCGCGACGACCGCCCAACTCGGCCCGCGTTTCCGCGTGTTGGGCTCCAAGGCGGGCTATGTGAAGTACGGCCTCGACCCCCAGGAGGCGGACCTGCGCGACGGCAGGCGCCCGGGCACGGAGAAGACCTGGGGCCAGGAGCCCGAGTCCCTCTACGGCCGGGTCGGCTCCGGCGAGTCCCCGCTGACCGGCGGTGGCCGCCCCGAGCCCACCCTCCCCGGCGACTACCCCGCGTACTACGCGGCCGTCGCCGCCGCCCTCCGTGACGGCGCCCCCAACCCGGTGACCGCCCTGGAGGCGGCCGCCGCCCTCGACGTACTGGAAGCCGCGCGCCGCAGCGCCCGCGACGGAGTGACGGTGACCCTGTGACCCAGCACAAGCCCTCGATCACCCAGCGGATCGCCCCGGAGATCACCCCGACGGTGGAGGAACTGGAGGCGCAGGAACGCCACTTGGTGTTCCAGCACTTCACCTACGACGACGCGTGGGAGCTGGGTTCGCTCCTCGTGGAGATGGCCCGCGAACGCCAGGCCCCGGTCGCCATCGACATCCGCCGTGCCGGCCAGCAGCTGTTCCACGCGGCGCTGCCGGGTTCCTCCCCCGACAACGACGCGTGGATCGACCGTAAGCGCAAGGTCGTCGATCGTTTCGGCGCGGCCTCCTACCTGGTCGGCACCCGCTTCCGCGCCAAGGGCAGCACCTTCGAGGACTCCTCCCGGCTCGACCCCGACGAGTACGCGGCGCACGGCGGCTCGTTCCCGATCAGGGTCGACGGCGTGGGGGTCATCGGCACGGTGACGGTGAGCGGGCTGCCGCAGTTGCAGGACCACCGGTTCGTGGTCGAGGCGCTGGAGCAGTTCCTGGGCGACGACCGGAAATGACCGGCGCCCGGAATTAACCCGCAACTCCGGCCAGTTGGGACTGCCGACACGTCGAGCACGTCGAGCACTTTCGACACCGGAGGGAACGGGATCGATGAGCAGTGCCCTGAAGGAAACGGTCGGCCGGTACGGCATCTGGAGCGTGGGTCTGCGCTCGGAAGATCCGTCCCGGCGCGGCGAGTTGGCGGAGGCGGCGGCCGAGCTGGAGCAACTCGGGTACGGCGCGGTCTGGTTGGGCGGCAGCACCGCCGCTCGCCACGCCGTACCGCTCATTGAGGCGACCTCCCGGCTCGCCGTCGGGACCAGCATCCAGAGCATCTGGCAGTACACGGCGGCCGAAACAGCGGCGAGTTTCGCGGAGTTGGAGACGACCCACCCCGGCCGCTTCCTGCTCGGCCTCGGAGTGGCGCACGCCCAGAACACGGCCGAGTACCGTCGCCCGTACTCGGCCATGGTCACCTATCTGAACGCCTTGGACGCGGCCGGAGTACCCGCCGACCGCCGCCTCCTCGCCGCGCTGGGCCCGAAGACGATCGAGCTGGCCCGGGACCACACGGCGGGCTCGATCCCGTACCTGGTCACCCCCGAGCACACCGCCAAGTCCCGCGAACTCCTCGGCAAAACCCCTTTGCTGGCACCGGAGTTGAAGGTCGTCCTGGAGACGGACCCCGCCCGCGCCCGCACCCTGGCCCGCGAGGCACTCGCCCCCTACCTCGCCCTCCCGAACTACACCGGGAACTTCCTGCGCAACGGCTTCACCGAGGACGACCTCACGGACGGCGGCAGCGACCGCCTGGTCGACGCGGTGTTCGCGTGGGGCGAGGAGGCGCGGATCCGGGCCAGGATCGACGCGTTCCTCGACGCCGGCGCGGACCACGTGGCGCTCCAGATCGTCGACGGCGCCTCGCGTGACGCGCTGCCGCGCGAGGCCTGGCGGAGGCTGGCCTCGCTACTGGCCTGACAGAATCCCCAGCTTCCGCAGCTCCTGACCCAGCACCGGCGTCAGTGCCTCGGCGTAGGTCTCCGCCATGTGGCTGTCGTCGCGGTAGACGAACGTGTCGCCGACGACCACGGGGCAGTTGCCCGAGCGGGGGCAGAGCCAGGGCTTCGGGTCGATCACGGTGGCACCGGCGCGGAGTGCGCCCTGCCGGTTGGCCTCCCGGAGGGTGGCGTCCTTGGTCGCGTCGCGCTGGTCCGGCTCGCACTTCTCCAGCCGGAGCGGATGCGTCGACGCGCACTCGAGGGGGTCGCCCTGCGGCCACGGGGTGTCGAGCAGGACGGCCACATGGTCCGCCGAGCGGGTCAGGCGCTCGTAGACCCGCGTATAGCCCGCCGTCCAGTCCCGCAGCGGGTCCGTCATCGGCTTCAGCGGCGTGGCCACCTCGGAGGAGGTGGCCACGACCAGCATCGGGTGCAACTCCGTGATCCGCTCCAGCGCGTCCTTCCGCCAGGTGTCGCACGAGGCGTACGGGCCATGCCCGTTGACGGTCGTGATGTCGGCCGTCTTGCAGGACGACTTCGTCAACGACACGAGTTTCCAGCCGTGTTGGCGGCTCAGCTGCTCCAACGCCGGGAACCACTGCGCGGCATGGGAGTCGCCGTAGAGGACGACGACCTTGGTGGACGAGGGGTCACCGTAGACGCAGGCGGGCGAGCGGTTGTCGACGTAGTTGACGTGGCAGCTGTCGTGATAGATGGCCGAGCGCTTCGCCTTGATGGCGGTGAGTTCCGGTGACAGGTTGCGCGGCAGCGCGGTCGCGGGCGTGGCGAGGAGGCCGGCGAGCCGGGCCTGGGGGTCCGGTGCCGTCGACAGGGCCGTGGCCAGCCCGGGCACGCGGACGGCGGAGGTGATCGGTGGCGGGAAGGATGTCGAGACGACGGCGACGGACACGACGGTCGCGGACAGGCCGAGGCCCAACGCCACGGCCACCGTGGGTCGTTGACGCAGCGCGCCGCTGAACCGGACCGGGTTCTCCAGCAGGCGCAGGCTCAGCCAGGCCAGCACCAGGGCGGCGGCGCACAGCGCGAGGTTCAGCCGGAGTCCGGCCGCCCGTTCCAGGGCCACGGGGCCGATCACCAGCAGCGGCCAGTGCCACAGGTACCAGCCGTAGGAGAGGTCGCCCAGCCAGGCCGCGGGACGCACTCCGACCAGCCGGGAGGGGGCGGAGGGTGATCCGGCACGGCAGCCGCCCGCGATCACCAGGGCGGCGCCGAGCACGGGCAGCAGCGCGAAGTGGCCGGGGAACGGGGTGTCGTCGTCGTACAGCGTCGCCGCCGCGGCGATGCCCGCCAGCCCCAACCACACACCGGCGGCGGCCAGTTGGCGCGGAAGGCGGTCAAGTGCCCCGGCGCCGAAGGCCAGCAGGGCTCCGACGCCCAGTTCCCACAGCCGCGTGTGCGGACCGAAGTACGCCCAGGAGGGCGAGGCCCCGGTCTCCCGGACACCGAGGACGTACGACACCAGGCACAACACGCCCAGCGGCAGGGCGCGTAACCATGGACGTCGTATCAACTTCCAGCTGACCAGCAGGAGTACGGGCCACAGGAGGTAGAACTGCTCCTCCACGGACAGCGACCACAGGTGCTGGAAAGGAGAGGGCGAGCTGCCCTCGCGCAGGTAGTCGGTGCCCGATCGCGCCAGGTCGACGTTCACGAAGTACAGCGCGCCGGCCAGCGCGTCGTGCATGAACTCGGCGTAGCGGATCTTCGAGGCGAAGAGCCGGCAGCCGACGATGGTGGCCAGCGACACCAGGGTCGCCAGCGGGAGGATGCGCACGGCGCGCCGGGCGTAGAAGCGGCGCAGGGAGAGCGAGCCGGAGCGGTCGGTCTCGCGGAGCAGACCGGCGGTGATGAGGAAGCCGGAGATCACGAAGAAGACGTCGACCCCGACATAGCCGCCGGCGACGTACGGGACTCCGGCGTGCGCCAGCACGACGAGTGTGACGGCCAGGCCCCGCAGCCCCTGGATGTCGGGCCGGAGCGGCGGCCGCGCCGCACGGGCGGGCCGCCTCGCGGTGAGGTCGCGCCCGTGCGGTGGTGATCCGTCGGGCCGCAGGTCCGGTGCCGTGTCCCGCGGCGGACCTGCGGTCGTGGGAGTGTGCGTCATACCCGGAACTGTCCTACAGGCGAAGGGCGTTCCGGTGATTCACATCACATTCGTTCCCCGTTGTTCGTCAGGCGTCCTTCAACTCCTGCCGCTGCCGCCCGAGTCCGGAGATCTCCAGCTCCACGACGTCCCCGGCCCGTAGGAACGGCTTCGGCTCGGGCTGCCCCAGCGCGACCCCCGCCGGCGTACCGGTGTTGATGACGTCACCGGGGTACAGGGTCATGAACTGGCTGACGTAGCGCACCACTTCGGCCACCGGGAAGATCTGCTCGGCGGTGGTCCCGTCCTGCTTCAGCTCTTCGTTCACCCACAACTTCAGCGACAGCTCCTGCGGGTCCGGCACCTCGTCCGCCGTCACCAGCCACGGCCCCAGCGGGTTGAACGTCTCGCAGTTCTTCCCCTTGTCCCAGGTCCCGCCGCGCTCGATCTGGAACTCCCGCTCGGACACGTCGTGCGCGACCGCGTACCCGGCGACATGCGCGAGCGCCTCCTCGTGCGAGGACAGATAGCGGGCCGTACGTCCGATGACCACGGCCAGTTCGACCTCCCAGTCGGTCTTCACGGAGCCGCGCGGCACCAGCACGGTGTCGTACGGCCCGACGACCGTGTCCGCGGCCTTGAAGAAGATCACCGGCTCGGCGGGCGGCTCGGCGCCGGTCTCGCGGGCGTGGTCGTGGTAGTTCAGCCCGATGCACACGACCTTGCCGATCCGCGCGACCGGCGGCCCGATCCGCAGCCCGTCCGCGTCCAGAGCGGGCAGCGAACCCGCGTCGGCGGCGGCGCGGATCCGGCCGAGCGCGGCGGTGTCGGCGAGCAGCGGCCCGTCGATGTCCGGGACGATGCCGGACAGGTCCCGCAGGGTCCCCTCGGCGTCGAGCAGCGCGGGCCGCTCCGCCCCCGCCGTACCGACTCGCAGCAGCTTCATCTTCACCATCTCCATCGATCGCGCGGGCCGTCGCCCGATGGGTGCAGCCATCGGATGACTGGTCGATCGTCCAAGCTCAAGGTCCAGTCCGCAATACCCGGTTCACGGACTGGACCGTGAACACTGGCCCCTACCGTCCCCGGGTCGCCTCGATCTCGATCGGCTGCAGCAGTCGCTTCGGCTTGAGCAGGGCCCGGCTGACCGGGTCCGCCGGGTCCGGATCGGCGCCGGGGCCCGGCTCCATGAGGACGTCGGCGACGGGGACGACGAACCCACAGGCGGGGCACTCGCCGTACGGGCCGAGTTCGGTGCCGCAGTCCACGTGCCGGAAGTAGCGCAGCTGCGGCTCGCCGAACTGCTCGCGCCCCCAGCGGCCCAGCGAGCGCAGCGTCGGCCACAGAGCGATCGCACGCTCGGTCGGGACGTACTCGTCGCGCGGCGGGGACTCCTGGTACCGGCGCTTCTCGAGGATGCCCTCGGCGGTGAGCGCCTGGAGGCGGGCGGCGAGGACCGCGCGCGGGATGCCCAGGTGGACGAGGAAGTCGTTGTAACGCCGTACGCCGTAGAGGGCGTCCCGGATGACGAGCAGCGTCCAGCGCTCCCCGACCACCTCCAGCGCCCGGGCGATCGAGCACTCCTGCGTCGCGTAGTCCTTGCCCAGTGCCATGCCGTCCACCTTAGCCATTTTCCGACTCAAGGTTCAATGAACGAACCTACGGTGTTACGGTACTCCCCATGACTAGGTTCAGTGAACGAACCCTCGCCGAGGTTCCCCAGAAACACGAGGTCACCGAGGTGAGCGCGCCGCGCCCCCGCGCCACCCTCGCCCTGACCAGCGCGGCCACCGCCGTGGCGCTGATGACGTACACCGCGCCGATGGTCACGCTCCCCGACATCGCGACCGCCCTGCACACCCCGCTCTCCGCCCAGGCCTGGCTCCTGAACGGCACCCCGCTGGGCCTCGCCGCGCTGCTCCTGGTCGCGGGCAGCCTCGCCGACGACTACGGCCGCCGCCGCATCTTCCTGGCCGGCACCTTCGCCCTCGGCATCACCACCGCGCTCTCCGCGCTGACCTCCTCGACCTGGCTGTTCACCCTGACCCGCATCGCGCAGGGCGCGGCCAGCGCGGCCCTCCTCGCCAGCAGCCTGGGCCTGATCGTGCACGCCTTCCCGACCCCGCGCGGCCGCCTGCACGCGACCGGCGTCTGGGGCGCCTTCGTCAGCGGCGGCATAGCGGTCGGCCCCCTGGTGGCGGGCGCGATGCCGGACTGGCGAGTGGCCTACGGCGTGCTGGGCGCCGCCGCGCTCGTCGTGGCAGCCCTCGGCGTCCGTACGTTGTCCGAGTCCCGCGCGCCACGAGGCGGACGCCCCGACCTGGCCGGAGCGGTCACCTTCGGGCTCGCCCTGGTCTCCCTCGTCGCCGCGCTGACACTGGGCCGCGACGGCTGGCTGCGGGCACCGGTGGGCCTGCTGTTGCTGGCGGCCGTGCTGCTCGTCGGCGTCTTCGCGCTGGTGGAGCGCCGGGGCGCGACCCCGATGATCGACCTCGGCCTGCTGCGCCACCGCCCCTTCCTCGCCTCCTCCGCCGGCGGCCTGTTCACGGGCCTCGCGGTGATCGGCCTGTTCAGCTTCCTGCCGGCGCTGTTGCAGCAGACGCTGGGCCTGTCCGCGATGGACACCGCGTGGCTGTTCCTCCTCTGGTCGGGCCTGTCCTTCGCGGTCGCCCTCCAGGCCCGCCGCCTCGCCGGCCGCGTCTCGCCCCGGCACCAACTCGCCCTGGGATTCCTGCTGCACGCGGCCGGCGTCCTGACGATGCTCGGCGCGCTGGACTCCGGTTCCTGGGTACGACTGCTGCCGGGCCTGGTGATCGCGGGCGTGGGCAGCGGCCTGCTGAACGCCGCGCTGCCGCTGCTGTCCGTCGAGTCGGTACCGGCGGCACGGGCCGCGATGGGCTCCGGCGCGCAGCAGACCTTCCGCTACATCGGCTCCTGCGCCGGGGTCGCGCTGACCATCGCGATCGCCACGTCGGCGGGGAACGGTCTGGCACGCGGCGCGGACATCGCGATGGTGGTGTCGGCGGTGCTCGCGGTACTGGCAGCGGTGAGTGTGGTGGTGCTGCGCGAGCGGGCGTGAACCTTCAAGGGGTTTCCAAGGAGCCTTCAACGGGGCTGAGTTGACGTGAGCGTGCCCCACACCACCATGCGGTACCTGGACGTGAACTCCGGGGTGCAGGTGGTGAGGGTGATGTAGTGGCCGGGTGCGCTGTAGCCGTAGGCGGGCCTGACGATCGACCGCGGGATCGGCCGGATGACACCCGAGTCCGCGGCGGAGGTCCGCGGCAGGATCTTGTCGACCGTGTACGTGAAGACGGCCGTGCGCGTCTCGACCTGGACGGTGTCCTTGAGGCGCAGTCGCGGGAGATACCGGAACGGCTCGCCGTGGGTGTTGCGGTGCCCGGCGAGCGCGAAGTTCCCTGCCTGGCCCGGCTGTTGGGTGCCGGGGTAGTGGCCGACGTACCCCTTGTTGAGCACGTTCTTCTTGCTGACGCCTTCCGCGATCGGGACGCGGAGGTGGAGGCGGGGGATGGTGAGGATGGCGTAGGCCTGGGAGGGGTGGGGGGTGAGAGTGTCTGCGGACGCGGTCCGGTGCCGTGAACTGCCGCCGGTGGCCCCCGTGTTGGCGGAGGGAGTACCCCCGCTGTCGGCCCCCGGCGTGGGTGTCGATGTCGCCCATTGCCGTTCCAGGGCCTGCACTTGATGTTGGGCGCCTCGATGGGCCTCGCGGTTGGTCCACCACAACTGCTGGACGACGAGGAGCAGCAGAACGACCCCGGCGGTGACGAGGAACTCGCCGCCGGTCCACAGGGCGCGTCGGCGCAGCGCACGGCGTCGACGGCTGCGGTGCTGCACGACGGGGACCCGCATGGGCCGCACGATAAGGGCCGGTTCCTCAACTCACCAGAGTCATGACTCCCGTTCGTTGGCGGTGGAGGTGCCTGTTCGTCCTCTCGCGCACCTCCCGTTCGATCCTTCGTACACGGGTTTTAGAAAGGGGTGTCACAACCCTCGACAACCTCACACACCACACCCGATGCTTCCTCATGGCACGAGCCGGGGGGATGGCCGACGCCGGTGGGACGACCGGCGTTTGAGCGAATCGGGAGTAGAGATGATCCGACGCAGAACCCTGCTGGCCGCAGCGGGCGGTGGGCTCCTCGGCACCGCCCTGGCGACCGGCACCGCACGGGCCGACGCGACGATCGCGGTCACCCCGGGGACGACGTACGGCACTTGGGAGGGCTGGGGCACCTCGCTGGCCTGGTGGGCGAACGTCTTCGGCGCCCGGGACGACTTCGCCGACATCTTCTTCACCACCAAGTCGACGACGTACAACGGCACTTCGCTCCCCGGCCTGGGCCTGAACATCGCCCGCTACAACCTGGGTGCGTGCAGCTGGAACACGGTGAGCGGCGAGTCGATGGTCGCCTCCGCCAACATCCCCGCGTTCAAGCAGATCGAGGGCTACTGGCAGGACTGGAACAACGAGGACCCCACGTCCTCGGCCTGGAAGTGGACGGCGGACGCGACCCAGCGCGCGATGCTGGTGAAGGCGACGGCGCGAGGGGCGACCACCGAACTCTTCGCCAACTCCCCCATGTGGTGGATGTGTCTGAACCACAACCCCTCCGGCGCCTCGGGCGGCGGCAACAACCTCCAGTCCTGGAACTACCGCCAGCACGCCTCCCACTTGGCGTCCGTCGCCCTCTACGCGAAGAACAACTGGGGAGTGAACTTCGCGACGGTCGAGGCCTTCAACGAGCCCTCGTCGAGCTGGTGGACGGCGACCGGCACGCAGGAGGGCTGCCACATGGACTCGACCGTCCAGGCGGCTGTACTGCCGTATGTGCGAAGTGAGTTGGACGCACGCGGCCTGACGAGCACGAAGATCTCGGCCTCCGACGAGACGAGCTACGACCTGGCGCGCACGACCTGGAGCGCCTTCTCGTCCACGACGAAGGGGTACGTGAACCGCGTCAACGTCCACGGCTACCAGGGCTCGGGCGGCCGTAGGGACTTGTTGTACACGGACGTGGTGACAACGGCGGGCAAGGCCCTGTGGAACTCGGAGACGGGCGACAGCGACTCCACAGGCCTGACGATGGCGAGCAACCTGCTCTACGACTTCCGCTGGCTGCACCCAACGGCGTGGACGTACTGGCAGGTCATGGACCCGTCGTCCGGCTGGGCGATGATCGCGTACGACCAGAGCACGCTCACGGCCGGCGCGGTCCAGACGAAGTACTACGTGATGGCCCAGTTCAGCCGCCACATCCGCCCCGGCATGACGATCCTGGACACGGGCGTGAGCTACGCGGCGGCGGGCTACGACGCGTCGGCGAAGCGCTTGGTGATAGTGGCGGCAAACACAGGCTCGTCATCAACAACCCTCACCTTCGACCTCTCCAAGTTCACGACGGTGGCGGGCGGCACGAGCGGCCTGGTCCCGCGCTGGAACACGGTGACGGGTGGCGGGGGCGACTTGTACACCGCCCACTCGGACACGTATCTGAGCGGCAAGACGGTGAGCGCGAGTTTCGCGGCGGGGGCGGTGCAGACGCTGCAGATCGACGGAGTAGTGATCTGAGGAGTGGTGATCTGACCTCGGGACCCGAACTCAGGGATGGCGGCGGGCGGTTGGGCCTGCTCGCCTTGGCGCTCGGCGGTTTCGGAATCGGTCTGACCGAGTTCGTGATCGCCGGGCTACTGCCCCAGGTGAGCCGCGGCCTGGACGTGTCCACGGCCGCGGCGGGCTGGCTGATCTCCGGCTACGCGCTGACGGTCGCGGTGGGCGCGATAGCGGTGACGGCGGCAACAGCGGGTATGCCTCAAAAGCCAATCCTGGTAGGCCTGTTGGCCCTGTTCGTGGCCGGCAACCTGCTGTGCGCGCTCGCGCCGAACTACCCGACGATGCTCCTGGGCCGCGTGGTGGCGGCCCTCTGCCACGGCTCGTTCTTCGGCATCGGCTCCCTCGTAGCCCGCCGCCTGGTCCCTCCCGAACGGGCCTCCCGAGCGGTCGCGATGATGTTCGCCGGCCTGACGGTGGCGAACGTACTCGGCGTCCCCTTCGGCGCGCTCGTAGGCGAACGGTGGGGCTGGCGGGCGACGTTCTGGGCGATCACGGCGATAGGGGCGGTGGCGTTGATCGCGATCGCGGCGCTGATACCAAGGTGGGCGGGAGGGGCGGGAGGAGCAGGAGACGCGGGAGGGGCGGGCGTAGGAAGAAAGGCCGATCTCCGATCGCAACTGCACGCCTTCCACTCCACCCAGGTATGGCTGACCCTGGCGGCCACGGCCCTCGGCTACGGCGGCATGTTCGGCGCGTTCAGCTACCTCGCGTACACCTTCACGGAGGTCACGGGCTTCTCCAGCACGGACGTCGCCTGGCTCCTGGTCGTCTACGGCACGGGCCTGGTCGTAGGCAACATCGCGGGCGGGCGGGGCGCGGACCACAACCGTGACGTGACGCTGCTCGTGTCCCTGGCCGGACTGGCGGCCACGTTGACGGTGTTCGGGTTGCTGGCGAGCAGTCGGCCGGCGGCGGTGATCCTGGTGTTCCTCCTGGGCGTGTTCGGGTTCGCGACGGTCCCCGGGATGATCACGCGGGTGACGGACGCGGCGGGGGGTGTGCCGTTGGCGGCGAGCGCGAACGTCTCGGCGTCGAACGTCGGGAATGCGGTGGGGGCGTGGTTGGGGGGCTTGGTGATCAGTGCGGGGTGGGGGTATGCGGCTCCGTTGTATGTGGGGGCGGGGATTGTGGGGGTGGGGTTGGTCGTCATGGGGTGGGCGGCGCGGGGGTCGGTGAACGGCGACAGGGGCGGAGGCAGGGGCACGGCAACAGGGGATGCCGTAGAAGCGCAGCGGTCGTAAAACTGGCGGAAACCGGAAAGCCACCCGCTGTTCCCCACGGCACGGCCTCCGGAAGCCCCCACACGGCTCCCCCACCGCACTCTCACCGGCCGACCTGCGCATATCTCTCCCCTTGCCTCCATCTGTGTCGGCATCGGCAGTACCGTGTCGTTCATGCGCCCCGACACGCCCGCCGAGAACGTCGACCACGCCGCCGAAGCGGCCCGCCTGGAGCGGACCGCCGCCCGATACCCCGAGGACGCCGAAGCCCTGCTCCTCCAAGCCGCGGCCCACCTGGAGCTGGCCGGCGACCGCCCCGCCGCCACCGCGCTCTACGACCGCCTGCTGTCGTCGCCGGACGACCTGGAAACTCCTCACCTGGTACGAGCCCTCAAGGCCTCGAACCTCTGGGAGTACGGCCACGAGGCCGAGGCCAGGGCCATCATCGACGGCGTGCGGACAGCGTCCCCGCGCGATGCCGCCCCCTGGGTGATCGTCGCGGAGTCCCTGGAGTCCCACGACGAGTTGGAGGCGGCGCAGGAGACGTTCACGGAGGGCGTGACCCTGCTCCTGACGGACGTACCCGAACCCCCGTACTCCACCCACCCGTTGCTGTTCGGCCGACACCGGGTGCGGCGCATGCTGGGCGTGTCGCACGACGAGTGGGACACGCTGGCGGACACGTTGCATTCGTCCCACTCATCCCCGTCGTCGCCGGTGTCGCTGGACGAGCTGCACGACCCGAAGCGGGTGTGGTCGCTGGGGTCGGACAACCCGGCGGAACTCGAGGCCGAGATCTCGCGGCTGCGGGCGGAGTTGGGGGCGTTCCGGGAGGCGTTGTCCCGGCCGTTCCCTGTGGCCGTACTCCATTGGCCCGAGGGGGAGTTGGCCGAGCTGGTGGGGGCGTATGCCTCGCTGGCCGCGGAGTACCCCTCGCATGAGGAGCACCTCGCGACGATAGAGGAGTCACTTCGGGAGCTGGCGGCTTCGGGGACGGCGAACCTTGGGATCGTGACGGGGACGGTGCCTTCTTATGAGGCGTTCGCTGCGTCGGAGGGGGCTTCGCCTGGGGACGCTGACTTGTTGCCGCAGTATGCGACGACGCTGGCGGCTCGGGGGCGGGCTGTGGTTTGGCCGCCGCAGCGGGGGGCTTCTTGTTGGTGTGGGTCGGGCGACTCGTATGCCAACTGCCACGGGCGCACGGAGGCGTAGCGGGCGAGGCGAGCAACCCCCAAGGGGCACTGCTGAATTGAACGCACGCGGGCGTCCGTAAGAGATCACTCTTTATCGGCACGCTCGATCGTGCCTGCGCGTTACAGGGATCGGGGAGAAGTGGTAGCGGAACCTGAGGACCGGTCGGGGCCGATTGCGGGCGTCTACGAGAAGCTGATCACCCGCAGTATGCGATCCGAGCTTGAGCAGTACGAAGCTGCGGGTTGGAAGGCCATCGATGCTGAGGTCAGTACCGAATCCGCTCCCCATGTCCTTGGTCGGTATGTGGGCGAAGCTGTCAGGCATCGGCTGAGTCAACTGCCCGTGGGCGACCAGGTAGCCATTGCCAACAAGATCCTCGCGTCCCTGTCCTCAGGTGAGTCCGACCTGAGCGAAGCAGAGGCTGTAGGCAACATCATCGAAGGCCCGCGCCAGCTACTCGCACTCGCCAAACAGGAGGCACCAGGTGCCTACTCCCTGCGCCCACTGACTCCCCTCTCCGAGACCTCACTCATCACCAACGCCCCCGAAGACCCCAGTCTGGGCTCGGAATTGAGGGCGGAGCTGGCCACCGCAGACCGTATCGACCTGCTCTGCGCGTTCGTGAAGTGGTACGGCCTCCGCGTCCTGGAGAGCTCTCTCCGCGAGGCCGCCAGGCGCGGCGTGCCCATTCGTGTTATCACCACGACGTACATGGGCGCTACGGATCGGCATGCCCTCGACCGTCTCGTCCAAGACTTCGGCGCCGAAGTGAAGGTCAACTACGAGACCCGTTCGACTCGACTGCACGCCAAGGCCTGGCTGTTCCGTCGCCGTAGCGGCTTCGATACCGCGTACGTAGGCAGTTCCAATCTGTCCAAGGCCGCGCTTCTGGACGGGCTGGAGTGGAATGTACGCCTGTCGTCCGTTGCAACACCGCATGTCCTGAACAAGTTCGAAGCTAGCTTCGACTCATATTGGAACGACATGACCTTTGAGACGTACGACCCGGGGCGCGATGCCCGCAAGCTGGATGAGGCACTCGGCGTGGCGGGCAACTCAACGTCCAGCCAGGACTCCAAAATCAGCCTCTCGGGTCTTGAGGTTCGACCGTATCCGTACCAGGCAGACATGCTTGAGCGACTGCACGTCGAACGTGAGGTCCGCGGCCATGATCACAACCTGCTCGTTGCCGCGACCGGAACGGGCAAGACCGTCATGGCCGCCCTTGACTACCGCAATCTCCATAGGACGTGGGGCGGCAAGCAGTGCCCCCGACTGCTGTTCGTGGCACATCGCAAAGAGATCTTGAAGCAATCGCTACGGAAGTACCGCGAAGTACTCGATGACGCGTCCTTCGGTGAACCGCTCTTCACGGGCGAGCTGCCGCGCGACTGGAAGCATGTCTTCGCTAGCGTTCAGTCGCTTACCGATCAACGACTTGACCAGTTCGACCCTGAGCACTTCGACATCATTGTCATCGACGAGTTCCATCACGCCACCGCGTCGACGTATCGCCGAGTGCTCAAGCACTTCAAACCGAAGCAACTTCTTGGCCTGACTGCCACCCCGGAGCGGGCTGATGGGCTCAACGTGCAGGACGAGTTCTTCGATGGCCGGATCGCCGCCGAGATGCGACTGTGGGAGGCCCTCGACAACGACCTCCTCTGCCCGTTCCACTACTTCGGCATCCCTGACGGTACGGACCTCACCCGCCTCAACTGGCGCTCTGGGACGTACGACCAGAGCCAACTTGGCGAGTTGTTCTCCGCTGACCACGCACGGGCCCGCATTGTCATCAAGCAGGTGCGGGACAAGGTGTCCAACCCAACGGAGATGCGGGCACTCGGCTTCTGCGTCAGCAGGAAGCACGCTCACTTCATGGCGAGATGCTTCCAAGAGGCCGGCCTGAAGGCCGCAGCCCTGGACAGCGAGTCGAAGCCGGAGACCCGCGACCGGGTCCTATCGGAACTCAAGGCAGGCGAAATCCAGGTCATCTTCTCCGTGGACCTGTTCAACGAGGGCTTGGACATCCCCGACGTCGACACACTGCTGCTACTCCGCCCGACGAGCAGCGCAACCGTCTTCCTTCAGCAACTCGGCCGAGGTCTGCGCCGTACACCGGACAAGCCCGTACTCACTGTGCTCGACTTCATCGGCCAACATCGTGCCGAGTTCCGATTCGAGGAACAGTTCCGCGCGATGACGAACCTGTCGCGCAATCGACTCCTTGAGCACGCCGAGCACGACTTCCCGCTGCTGCCGTCCGGTTGCCAGATCATCCTTGAAGGCAAGTCCAAGGACCTCGTACTAGACAACATCCGCACCCAGATTAAGGCGAACGTCCAGACCCTCGCTACGGAAGCCAGGGCCTACGGGACACCACTCCTCGCCGACTACCTCCGCGAGAGCCGCCGCGAAATCAAGGAACTGTACAAGTCCAGCAACTCCTGGACAACAGTCCTGCGCCGTTCCGGCCTAGCCGACCTACCTGAACAGGCAGACGAGGAAGGCCTGTTGAAGCGCGTCCATGCCTTCCTACACGTCGATGACCTCGAACGCGCAGAGGCCTACACCCGCCTACTGAGCGATGACGCCCCGTCATACGAGACTCTCGACCCAAGGGACAAGACCTACGCACGCATGCTCTTCTTCAACCTCTGGGACAAGGCCGGTGGCTTCAGCTCCTACGCGGACGGACTTGATTCACTCCGCGAACAGCAAGCCCTTCGCAGCGAACTCCGCCAGGTTCTCAAGTACGTGATGGGCCAGGCCGATCACTTCCCCATCCCCCTGGAAGGTCCGCACGCGCATCTCCCCTTGAAGGTCCACAGCGCGTACAACCGCTCAGAAATCTTGGCCGCACTCGGCGTCGCCCGCCTCGGCGGACAGATGCCTGGTTCCTTCGCGCAGGGTGTCTTGTGGGACGAGCCGAACAAGACCGATGCGCTGCTGATCACGCTCGAAAAGAACGAGAAGGACTTCTCACCCACGGTCCGATACAAGGACTACGCGCTGAGCCCCTCCCTGTTCCACTGGGAGTCACAGAGCACGACCGCGGACACCTCGCCCACGGGCCTTCGCTACCAGCAGCACTCCCAACGGGGCAGCCACGTACTGCTGTTCATGCGGCGCTACAAGGACACGGACACGGGCAAGGCCCAGCCGTGGATGCTGCTTGGCCCAGCGACGTACACCGAGCACATGGGCAGCAGGCCGATGGCCATCACCTGGCAACTACGTCACGAGCTGCCTGCGGACGTGTGGTCGTACTCGACCATCAACGCGTAGCGAACGCTGACGCAGGTCTTCGAAGTTGAGCGATCTAGGCCTCACAGCTCAACTTCGAAGACCTCGTTACGCACGCCGCCTCAGAGTTGAGCCACGATCGACTGACTCAGTACAAGGCCGAGCAGTGCACTAGCTGACCGGCTGCAACGGGTCGCGAATTATCTCCCCAGCCCGCTGGAGAAATCCGGCATAAGCCGTCACCATCTCATTTCTAGCCCGTTCAGAACTGGCCCAGCCTGCGTTCTGATCCGCGGGACCCTCAGCCGCCACCCGAAGCAAAGCACCTACAGCGCCCGTCGCTTTCCTCATCAACGCATAGGCCAATTCGCTTGCCTCCTGCGGCCCCCACAGCGCCAACTGACTCGTTTTGTCTTGGAGCGCGAGTGCACTCTCACGCAACTCACGACCTGTCGCCTCACCAAGCCTGGCCCCATTTTGCACTTCAGGTGTGATACGCGCGAGTATCTCATCAAGTGAGGCATAAGCCGCAAGAAGAGCGGCAAAGGACTGATGTCGCTGGCTGCGCACCCATTGCCAGTGCTCCACCGCCGCCTGCCCATGCACCTGCGCTAGCGCTGCCTCAACCGCCTTACGACCGCCAACCTCAGCGCCACGCTTGGCATAAATCCCAGCGATCACGGCACCTATGACTGCGGATATGAAAGCGATAACGCTTGCGATGATCGTCCCCGTCGTCTCACTCATCGCACCATCCTCGCCGCAGCCAGGAGCGACTACAACGCAGCACGACTAGGTCTACGTCAACTGGCGCCGTCCATAAAGGCGGAACCGATTAACCTCACTCCATGACGACGAGCGTGTCCGGGTTCCAACCCGGCGAAATCCTTACGCGTGCGGAGATCCATCCCATACTCGGCGGCAGCGGCTTTGCCGGGATTTGTCCGGCCAGAGAGAAGCAAAACGTCCTTATCTTCTCGGACAGGAAGATTGGCGAACGTTTCGGATATCACGATGGCTGGCTCGCCGAGGATGACGATCTGGGGCCGGTGTTCACCTATACCGGAGTCGGGAAACAGGGCGACCAGGTCTTCAAAGGCGGGAATGCATCGATTCTGGAGCATGTAGATAAAGGGCGCACTTTGCACTTATTCATTGCCGTAGGAAAGGTTCCAGGAACCGATACCCGGACCCACAGGTACATCGGGAAGTTCAGGATTGACGAACGGAATCCGTTCGAGATACGTGAAGGAAGGGACGAATTAGGCGATGCCCGTAACGTCATCGTCTTCCGACTGCGCCCCATCGGCACCTATATCCGATTGGCATCCGACACACTTCAACCGGCACCCGCACCTCGATCTCGATTCAATCGGAAAGCAGGTCGCCTCACCCGGATGGTTCGCCGCCAGAGGCGACAGCGACAACCGCAAACTGATGCCACTCGCGTAGCGGAAGCCCGAGACGATCTGGCGGACACCTTCGAGGAATCCGAGTCCGCGGCCGGCCACAGCATCGGCCAGATGGAGTTGTCGATGCGCGACTCGACATCACATCTCATCTTCGAACTCTTCAACCAGACGAACAACACCGTGTACGAACCAGCAGGCAGCACAGCAAGCGAGTCGATCGCTCAGGCCATCTCCCAACTCCTGCTTGCCCGGCACTACTTGGGTGAGCTCAACCAAGTTCACCCCTTCCATCTCATGGTGCTTGCACCAGCACTCCCCCGACAGGACCTCCGCGACCTACTCGCCGCAAACAGGATCGGCCTCGTGTACCGCAACGAAAGCGGTGGCTTCTCGGAGTACGAGGGAGGCGCCTCCATCTTCCCCAATGCCTCTCGAGCCTCGCGCTGCCTGGATTGCCCTCTGCCCGCCTGAAGAAGACGCAGGCACCAGCCGCACTTTGTTTGCCTACTGAGTTGCTCGCTCCAGCTGGGCTTCAAAGTGCCGCTGCGCCTGGTCGATGACCTCATCGGGGTCGCAACCATGCGCTCGAAGCCAGTGCAGAAGATCGGAGATGGCATCGATCGCCGCCGCCTCCGTCGCTACCGCCCGCAATCGACTGGGCCGATGTCCACCGCAGCGCCCAGCGGGCATGTTCAGCCCAACGGCAAACTCGCACCAGGTCACCTTTCGATCGCCACGGAGCTCTACACCCCAACGATCAGTGGTGGCCGTTACGAGAGCCATACCTCGCCCCGTTTCGGCATCGTCGGTTGCGTCGATAAGCGTCGGTAGGGAGCGGGGGTCGGGGTCGTGGACCTCGACACGCAGGTGGGTGCCGTTCATGGAGACGGCGAGGGTGGTCGGCGTACCCACACCCACGTGAGTGATCACGTTGGCAACAAGCTCGCTCACGCAAAGCTGGACCGCGTCGGTCAGTTCCTGCAGGCCCCAGATTCTCAGGTGGATGCCCAACACCCGCCGCAGCCCTGCCACTTCCTCGGGCTTCGCCAAGAAGGGGAGTTCCCACGCCTTCCTCGGTGTGCACGTTGCGCAGTCCATGCCCCAACCCCTCCACCTGCACAGCAGGTTGCGATGCGTAACTCTCTTCACACCTAGAGTTGCACTGGAACTCTCAAAATGGAACTCTCATTTCTGGTGAGGAGGAGCGCGCGTCAGCATCGCGCGCCCCCGGCGCGCGCAGCCTTGCCGTCCGGCTCGTACAAGCAGCACGATCTGACAGATCAACATGAAAGGCTGAAACTATGCCAGTTGGACCCACCACGCGCAGGCGCCAACTGGGCGCAGACCTGCGCCGACTCCGCGAATCCAAGGGCTTGACCCTGGAGGAGGCAGGCGCTCGCGTCGGCATCTCAAAGGCGACGCTGAGTCGCTACGAGACGAAGGAGGGCACGGTCAAGTGGCCGGCCGTTGATGCCCTTTGCCGCGAGTACGGAGCCTCCGATACAGAGCGCCTCGCCCTCGTCGAGCTAGCCAAGGGCGCCAAGATCCAAGGCTGGTGGCGATCACTCGCCGACCCCATCCCCGAGTCCATGAACCTCATGCTCACGCTTGAGGACGAGGTCGTACGCGAAGACCACTACGCGTGCATGTACATCCCCGGGTTGCTCCAGACTCGCGCCTATGCCGAGGCAGTTCATCGGGCGTCGGAGGTGGAGTGTCCGGACCGCGAAGTGCAGCACATGGTCGACATCCGCATGAAGCGCCAGGAACTCCTCGAGCGAAAGGAACCACCGCACATCTGGTGCGTAATCGATGAGGCAGCGCTCCGTCGCCAGGTCGGTGGTCGCGAGGTCATGCGAGAACAACTCGGGCGTCTACTCGCCCTGGCCGAACGTCCTCACGTCACCATCCAAGTGCTCTCCTTCGCAACGGGCGCGCACGCAGCGGCAGTTGGCAGCTTCGCTGTCCTCCGCGGTCCAGCTCCAGACCTGGATGTGGTGTACGTGGACCTACTCAGCGGCGGCCTGTTCATGGAGAAGCCACAAGAACTGAGGCGTTATAGGTTGGCGTTCGAGTACCTCAGCGCACAGGCACTCGATTTTGAGTCCTCTACGGACATCATCAACCG
Source organism: Streptomyces xylophagus (assembly GCF_000716435.1). Lineage (GTDB taxonomy): Bacteria > Actinomycetota > Actinomycetes > Streptomycetales > Streptomycetaceae > Streptomyces > Streptomyces xylophagus. The sequence continues at coordinate 182,650 of NZ_JNWO01000017.1, read as the reverse complement.
CATAAGCAAGGAGTTTTGATGTCGGCGCCCTCGACGCACCAGTGGTTCAAGTCTTCGTACAGCGGAGGCAGTGGGACAGAGTGCGTCGAGTGCGCCCGCACTAGGGATGGGGCCCTGATACGCGACTCGAAGAACCAAAGCGGTTCCTCGGTTGCCGTCCGCAGAGAGTCCTGGCTCATATTTACTCTGGCCTTGCGGGACAGCGAGATGTTGCAGCTCTGAGGGACACGGCATCAAGCATGCCGCCCCCACTGCCCCCGATGAACGACATCCACCACACCCCTCCGCCGTTCCGCGACCCGCCCACTCTGCTCGGGAACATCCTCAGCCCGGTACCCCACCGTGATCCCACCGATCGGGTCGTACTCGTCCGGCACCCCGAACTCCGCCCGGAACGGCTGCAGATGCTCCGGCATGATGCCGAAGAAGCAGGCGCCGAGGCCTTCGTCGACCGCGGTCAGGAGCATCAGCAGGGAGGCCATCCCCGTGTCGATGTACCAGTACGGCGCGGGCCAGCGGGCTTCGGCGCGGTCCTCCCAACCCTTGTCGGGTTCGGCGTAGCGCTCCAGGTATGCCGCCTTGTGGGCCAGGGGTACGACGACCAGCGGGGCATCCTGCATGGTCGGGGTGTTCTCGACCCGGGTAGGGACGAACGGCCAGAAGCGGACGCGGTCAGCCGGGTCGGTCAGGGCGAGGAACGCCCAGCCCTGGGAGAAGCCGGCCGAGGGGGCTCGTAGCGCGGAGGCGAGGATGCGCTCGATCACCTCCGGGGTCAGCGGCTTGTCGGAGTAGTGACGGATCATGCGCCTGCGACGGACCACCTCGGAGAATTCCATGGCGGCAGATCCTGTCACGAACTCGCCGATCATCGGGAGCTGTTGATCCGCCAATCGCGCCCCGCGCGCCCAGGTACGCTGCGTCACCCGTCACCACGACTTCCCCTGGTCGATACCAACCCCCAACCCCCACTGTCCCGTTACGCACTTATTGCACAAGAGATCTTCACCATTTCCGACCTGAGTTCATATGATGCGGAGATCAACAGGCCCGGCCAAGGGGAGACTTGGGCGGGCCTCTCAGGTTCCTGTGGGGGTTTCATGCGTATACGCGTTGCGGCTGCCGTTGTCTCCGGTAGCGTCGTTCTGTCCGCGCTCGCGCTTCCGGTGACCGCTCAGGCGGCGGAGCGTACGGGGGCGGCGGCGGAGCTAACCTCCTTCGCCTCCAAGGCCGTTCAGCCGAGAGACTCGCTCGGCAACACCAAGTTCTCGCACGCTGTCATCAACGGCGGCAAGGACATCGTCCTCGGTACCACCGGCACGAAGACCGTCACCGTGACGTACACCGCCACGGACCAGAACGGTGTCGCGCTCACCGAGGCGTTCCTGTGGCAGGGGACCGACAGTTCGACCACGGACGGGATCACCGGTGGGCTGGGGACGGACGACGACCCCGACTGCACGGAGACGGCGACCCAGGGGACCTACACCTGCAAGGCTGTCTTCAACATCCACCCCGCCACCGACATGAAGGACAACGGTGTGGCCGGGACCTGGAAGTTGTTCCTGGGGGCCTGGGACCTGTACGCGAACGCCAGTTACAACGACGACGTCGCCACCGCCTCGATCAAGAAGGCCTCCACACTGACCGCCGACGCCACGCCCGAGCCGGTCAAGAAGGGCAAGACCATCACGGTCACGGGCAAGCTCGCCCGCGCGAACTGGTCGACGGGCAAGTACGCGGGGTACGTGTCCCAGCCCGTGAAGCTGCAGTTCCGCAAGAAGAGCAGCAGCACCTACACCACCCTCAAGACGATCAAGACCAACAGCACCGGCGTTCTGAAGACCACCACCAAGGCCACGGTCGACGGTTACTACCGCTATGTCTTCGCCGGCACCGCGACCACCGCCGCGGCGACCGCGCCTGGCGACTTCGTCGACGTCAGGTAAGCAGTCCTCCAGCCTCCAGTCTCGAACCTCCAGCAGCACCGCACGTCAGCACCTCGGTGCCGGGTCGCCATGTATCACCGCGCCCGGCACCGCGCCATTTCCCCAACCCCGCACCGCCGAGTAAGAGATCTACGTGAACCGCCGGGAGGCCCTCCCGCCACTCCCGATCCCGTGTGTACCGTCCTCCCTTGTGTTGATCGGTGATCACTCAACTACCGTTCTACGCGCGAAGATTCACCGCAGTAAGCGACATCCGCAGCACCCGCACCCCCTGTTCACTCCACCCCCCACTCATGGATTCCCCCCACTTCACGGAGGTTCACCGGATGCCCAGTCTTGGCAAGTTCACGTCACGCCGTAGGTTCACCACGGCTCTCACCGTGTTCGGCATGCTGGCCACGGGAGCGGCCGTTCAGGCCGCCACCGTCACCCCCGCCGCCGCGGCCACCACGCACCGCGTCCTGTTCGACGACGGGCACGCCGAGGAGGCGGGGAACGCGGACTGGATCATCTCGACGAGCAAGCCCGACCCGCTGTCCCAGGACTCCTCCCCCTCCTCCGACAAGGACTGGACCGGGGCGTTGTCGTCGTGGGGCATCGCGCTGCAGAAGACCGGCGACTACAGCCTCAAGACCGCCACCAGCGCGCTCACTTACGGGGGTTCGTCGGCGAACGACCTGTCGAACTTCGACACGCTCGTGCTGCCCGAGCCGAACATCAAGTTCACCACCGCCGAGAAGACCGCCATCATGAAGTTCGTGAAGGCCGGCGGCGGGCTGTTCATGATCTCCGACCACACCGGGTCCGACCGCAACAACGACGGGTACGACGCCGTCGAGATCCTCAACGACCTGATGACCAACAACAGCGTGGACAGCGACGACCCGTTCGGGTTCTCGATCGACTCGCTCAACATCAGCTCGGGCTACCCGAAGGCCATCACCGACAGCAGCGACCCCGTGCTGCACGGCTCCTTCGGTACCGTCACCAAGAGCCTGATCGCCAACGGTACGACGGCCACCCTCACGCCCGCCGACAACTCCGCCGTCAAGGGCCTTGTGTACCGCAGCGGTTACTCCGGCAACACCGGTGCCTTCTTCCTGGCCAGCACCTACGGCAGCGGCAAGGTCGCCTTCTGGGGCGACAGTTCGCCGATCGACGACGGCACCGGCCAGTCCGGCAACACGCTCTACGACGGCTGGAACGACACCGGCGCCACCAACGCCGCCCTCGCCCTCAACGCCACCGAGTGGCTCTCCTCTTGAGCCACTGAGCACGGGCACGGGCACGGGTATGGATCGGATGCGGGCCGGGGAAGCACACACCCCGGCCCGCATCCACCTCTACACCACTACGTCCCTACGCCACGGCGTCCCTACGTCGCTGTCCCCAACTCCGGTAGTCCGCGCCCGCGTTGGCGGACGACCAGCGTCCAACCGACCGCCGCGACCGCCGCCAGCGCGAGCACCGTCAGCATCCCCGTCGTATGCGATCCGGCGCTGTCCGCCGCCCTCGCCACCGGGTTGGGCAGGCCGAGGCGGTCCGCCAGCCAGCCGAGGGCCGCCGTGGCGGTGATCAGCGCGCCGGTCACCCGCAGCACGGGCTGCACCCGCAGCCTCGCCAGTACCAGCAGCGACGGCAACGCCAGGCAGACCAGCAGGAGTTGGACCAGCTCGATGCCCAGGTTGAAGGCGAGGAGGCTGGTCGCCAACTGGCCTGTGGACAGGTGCATTTCGGCGAGGATGAAGGAGAACGCCATACCGTGGCCCAGGCCGAAGACGCCCGCCACTATCGCCTCCTTGCCGGGGAAGAGCGGTCTGATCGCGTGCACCGCGCCCACGAGGATGCTGGCCGCGATGAACGCCTCCACCGGTCGGCCGGGGATCTCGAAGCGGGTGAGGGCGGTGGCGGCCAACGCGACCGAGTGGCCGACGGTGAACGCGAGCGTGATGCGGCCGATGCGCGTGAGTGCGGCGCGCGGGCCCGCCAGGCCGCCGTTCCAGCGTCCGCCGGCTGCCAGCAACGGTGCGGGCAGCAGCAGGATGAGCAGGAACAGGAGGTGGTCGGTGCCGGTCAGGATGTGGTTGGCGCCGAGTTGGAGCATGGCCACGAAGCCTCGCCACGCGCTGCCCTTGCCGAGGTCGACCGTCAACGGCGGGACCTTCATGTGCCGGACGTCGAGGCGGATGGTGCCGACCTGCGTGGCGCCGTCGCCGGTGACCCGGCCGGCCGCCCAGTCCTGACGGACCGACACCAACGTTATGTGGGTGACGACTTGGTGCACGATCACGTCGTAGTCGAGGGTGAAGTGGCGTACGTCGGCACCGGCGGGTGGGGTCAATACCGCCCTGGCGACCAGCTCGCGGTACGGGCCGGTGGAGGTCTGTTCGGTGCGGCTGAGGCTCAGGGCGCCGATGGCGACCTGCCAGGCCTCGCCTTTGAGGGTGGTCGGGTGGATGTGGGCGGCGAGGTAGGTGCGGATCGCCTGGGACTTGGTGGCGAGGGCGGACGACTTGACGGTGTTGAGGTCGATGCCGCTGGCCGTGGTGAAGTCGCCTACGGGCAGGGCCAGTCGGGCGGTGACCGAGTCCTTGTACACGTCGAGCTGGACCACTGAGTGCGGCATCGGGTGCGCGGCGGCCGGCGACGCTCCGAGCAGGAGCGCCGCCGGTACCGCGATCGCGATCCCGGCCACCAGGCGAAGCGCTGTGGTCAGCCAAGTTCGCGGATCGGTCATGAGAAGGTGAACTCGCTGCCGTAGTCGCGGGTGTGGTCGCGGTACACGGTGTGGTAGTGGACCTTGCCCTGGAAGACGAGGCCGTTCTGGCAGACGAACTCGATCCACACACCGGGGCCGTCGATGCGCACGTAGTCGCCCTGGGTGTCGAGGGCGGTGGTGCCGGAGTAGGCGACGTAGGTCTGGTTCAGCTCATGCGCGTACGTCTTCATGAGCTGCTTCGCCGTGGCGTCGTCCACGTTGGCGATCCAGGGGTGGATGGCCTTCAGGACCAGCTGCTGCTGCTTGGGGGAGAGCGAGCTGACCTTGATGCCTTCCTTGGTCGCGGGGAACTGGCCGTCCTCGCCCGGGCCGAGGAGTACGTCGCTGAACGACTCGGACAGCTTGGCCGTGGCCAGTTGCTCCGTGCTCAGGCTGCCGGTCAGCGCGAGCATGCCGTTGCGCTGGGCCTCCAGGGGCGAGTACGTGGTGCCGTCGTCGTCGGTCCAGCTGCTGGGCTCGACACCGACGAAGAACGGGCTGGCGCCTGCCACCTTGCCCTTCTTGTAGGTCTGGTTCACGGCGAGGTGGTGGCCGCCGAAGTGCAGCTGCCAGGTGCCGGTCACCGAGGGGGTGCCGAGGAACGCAAGGAAGTAGACGCCACTGCCGTAGCCGCCCATCCCGCCGCCTCCGGTGCCGCCGGACGGCGGGGTGCCGGTCGGGACGTCGGTCGGGGTGTCGGTGGCCGTCGAACTGGCGGACGGGTCGGCCGTGGCGGACGGGTCCGCGGAGGCCGTGCTCGACGCGGTGTCCGACGGCGCCGGGCCCGCGGAGCTGGTGGCCTGTGCGGCGTTCAGCACGTCGTCGGCCTTGAGGATCTGCGTGATCTGGTCGTACCCGGTGCCCTTGCCGGTGCCCGTGGCGAGCTTCACCACCTTCATGGCGGCGGCCAGTTGAGTGTCCGTCAGGGAGCCGAGCTGGATGCCGGGGCGGCAGGTCGAGCCGCACGGGAGGTTGGACCAGGCGGTCGCGTTCGCCTGCGAGAAGTCCAGCAGCACCTCCGCCTGCTGGTCGGCGTCCAGCGTGTTCAGGAACTCGTTCGCCGCGCTGACCACGGCGCCGACGCCGGTGGCCTTCTTGTCGACCGGGCGCTTGACGCCCGCCGCCGACTTACCGGTCTGCGTGTCCGTCGAGGCATTCGCCACGGCAAAACCGCCGCCGACCAGCACAATTGCCGTGACGGCTCCGGCTATTCCACGCCAGGTCCGTCTCGTACGCACCAGACGGGTTCTTTCTTTACTCACGGACCACTCCTTCAATTCCAGAAAGATGTCCCCGCCGCATGGGCAGCACCCATCGCCGCTCGTCAGCGGGTCGCAGGCAGGGGTGAGACACGCAGGGGGCGGCGCCGGTCGGCCGCTCGCGCGATCGTTGACAAGATTATCGACGTTCTCACCGGAATCTCAATGGATGGTCACGTGGGTAAAATAAGTTTCAGGTCGCACAGCTACGTGCCATGAATTCAGAGAATTCACTTAAGCATTTGACAGGCTGCGCTTATCGCCTGAATAGGGTTTCCTGCTACCGCGTGTGAGAGCTGATCGCCGCGCACGCTAGCCTCGGTGGCGATATCCGGTCGGCCCAGTTCCCAGGAGGCACGTCATGGCCAAGGTCCCGAGCGTTCCCAGCGCGGTGGTCGCCGCGAGCGGTCTCGTCGGTGGGTACGGCGTGGCCCGCTGGACCAGGAAGCGGCAACTCGGCGGGGTCGTACTGGCCGTGGCCGGAGCCACCGCGGCGCAGCAGTGGCGGCAGCAGGCGGGCGGAAAAGCGGCCGGGGCACTCACCGCCGCGTACGTCGCCGCGTTCGCCGGGTCCCACCCGCTGGCCAAGAAGGTGGGCGCCTGGCCCGCCGTCCTCGGCGTCGCCGGCGCGGTCGCCCTCGCGTCGTGGGCGGTCGCGGACCGGCACGGGTGACTCCGTCGGGCAGCGGGACGAGTTGCCCGGTCAGCCGCGACTACGCCTGACGCTCCCGTCGTAGCAGGTCGGTGACCCGACCCAGCCACCCTCTGCGGGGCTGGTTGGCCATGTCGATCAAGAAGCGGGCTGTCTGCAGCGGGTCACGCGGGGGCCGGCCCGTTTGGTGGCGGTGCCAGTAGGCGGCCACCCGCCGCTCCAGATCGCCCAGGTCCACGTCATCGGTCCTGGACAGAACTACCGGCCCCTCCGGCCCTTCGGGGGCGGTGAGCGCCAACACGCCGCCGTCCGGTGAATACACCGCCGGGTACTCACCGTCGTCCACGTCCATCGCCTCGATCCAGTTCGTGACATGAACGTGAGACTCGAAGACGAACAGGTCCTCGTCTCGGTCGAAGACAAGCACGGTGTCGGGAGGCAGCTCCATGCCGATCACTGGTGGGCGCACAGCAAGCCGTCCGTCGGGTCCTCCCGGCGGGGCCTGAAGCAGCGGCCCACCGTCGCCGCGATCAGCGTCCCCGCCGCGATCACCAGCGTCGCGAAAGCCCACTCCAGTGGCTGTTCCGACTCGAAGGACACGTACATCAGCATCGCCGGCGGCACCGCCACGAGCAGCAACGGCCAGGCCAGGTCGTCCCGGTGGCCGAAGTAGCCCGCCAGGGACATCAGGATCACCGCGAGCACCAGCCCACCACCGGGCGCCTCGGCCGACGTCGGCACCGAACCCGCCGGGATGCACGCCACGTACGCCGCCGTCGCTGCCCCGGCACCGAGCGCGCGGGTCAGCCAGCGTTCCGGCCAGGGGCGCGTCCGCAGGGGGGTCAGCAACTTCTCGGTCATGCGTACGAGGGTTCCCGCACCGGCGAGGCCGCGACAGAGTACGCGTACTCAGATACCCGGTCTCAGCCCGAAACCCCCGCCGAAACCTCCGCCGGAGACCTCGCCCAGCCCCCGCCGAAAACCTCGCCCTACACCCCCACCAGCCTCGTCACCGTATAGATCAACAACCCCACCAACGACCCCACCACCGTGCCGTTGATCCGGATGAACTGCAGGTCACGGCCGATGTTCGCCTCGATCTTGCGGGTCGTGTGCTCCGCGTCCCAGCCTGCCACCGTGTCCGTGATCAGGGAGGTGATCTCCTTGCGGTACGTCGTCACGACGTACACGGCCGCGCCCTCGACCCAGCCGTCGACCTTCGCCTGGAGCTTCGGTTCCACGGCCATCCGCGCGCCCAGGGACAGCAGGGACGCCCGCACCCGGAGTCGTAGCTCACTGCGTTCGTCCTCGGCGGCCGACACGATCATCGAGCGTACGGACGTCCAGGCGCTGGCGATCAGGTCCTGGACCTCGCCGCGGCCGAGGACCTCGCCCTTGAGGCGCTCCACGCGCGCGCGGGTCTCCGTGTCGGACTGGAGGTCGGCGGCGAAGTCGCCGAGGAAGCGGTCCAGGGCGCCGCGGGCCGGGTGGGAGGGCATGTCGCGCATCTCGGTGACGAAGCGGAGCAGCTCCTTGTAGACGCGCTCGCCGATCCGCTTGTCGACGAACCTCGGGGTCCAGCCGGGGGCGCCGCCCTCGACCGCGTCCATGACCTGCTCGTCGTGCAGGACCAGCCAGTCGTGGGCGCGGGTGACGATCAGGTCGACGACGCGTTTGTGACCGCCGTCGGCGACGATCTTCTCCAGCATCTTCCCTATGCCGGGCGCGATCTCCTGGGCGTCGGCACGGCGGGTGATCGCCTCGCCGACGACCGCCTGGACGTCGGAGTCCCGCAGCACTGTGAGGGCGCCCCGCAGCGCCGCCGACAGTTCGGCCGTCACACGGTCCGCGTGATCCGGTACGGCCAGCCAGGCGCCGAGGCGGCTGCCGATGCCGACCGCGCGCAGACGTTGTCGTACGACCTCCTCGGAGAGGAAGTTCTCGCCGACGAACTCGCCCAGCGAGACGCCCAGTTGGTCCTTCTTGGTGGGGATGATCGCGGTGTGCGGGATGGGCAGGCCCAGCGGGTGGCGGAAGAGGGCCGTGACCGCGAACCAGTCGGCCATCGCGCCGACCATGCCGGCCTCGGCCGCCGCGGCGACATAGCCCGCCCAGGGGCCGGCGCCCGAGTTCGACGCCCATTTCGCGAGCACGTAGACGACGGCCACGAACAGCAACAGAGCGAGTGCCGTCAGCTTCATCCGGCGTACGCCGCGCTGCCTCTCCTCGTCGGCCGCGCTGAACGTGGTCATCGTGCGGCGGGACCCGTCACTCTCGGTCGCCGCCCCCAACCCCGCTTCCTTACGTTCCATCCGCTCCACCCGTTCGCCGGTACCGTGCATATTGTCCCTTCCTGACCGACTCCCGGAACGGAACAGGAGTTCCCGCTGTCACCCGAACGGGCAAAATGGCAGGGTCCTGCCACTCACCCGAGGAGATCCGTACCGCGTGACCGAGCGACGTGATGGGGGCGAGGGGGTGTCCCCCACAAAACAGCGTGCCCTGCTGACCGCGATCATCACCCTGATCGCGGTCCTTTCCGCCTGCATATACGTCGGGGCCGCCGCGGGCGACGGAAGCCGCGACGACGGGAGGAACTCCTCCGGAGCGCGGTCCCCGCACAACTCCGCCGCCCCCGCCTCGGCCGGCACCTGGGTCGGCTCCTGGGCCGCCGCCCCGGTGGCCGGCGAGGACGGCACCGAGAAGACCGGCATGGCGGGCCGCTCGGTGCGCAACATCGTCCACACGAGCGCCGGCGGCACGGGCGCCCGGATCACCCTGTCCAACCTCTACGGCCGCGCCCCGCTCACCCTCACGCACGCCTCGATCGCCGTCGCCGCCGCCGACAACAGTTCCGCCGCCGCCGAGGGCACCATGCGCCGGCTGACCTTCCGCGGCGCGACCTCCGTCACCATTCCGGCCGGGAAGCAGATACTCAGCGACGCCGTCCGGCTCCAAGTCCCGCAGAGCGCCGACATGTTGGTCACCACCTACTCCCCCACCGACTCGGGACCCGCCACCTACCACCCGTACGCACAGCAGATCTCCTATCTCGCCGACGGCGACCGCACGGAAGACGCGACCGGCACGCCGTACCGTCAACGCACCGCGATCTGGCGCTACTTGACCGCGCTGGACGTGCTGAGCGACCAGGCGGACGGCACGGTCGTCGCGTTCGGCGACTCGATCACCGACGGGTCCACCTCGACGGAGAGCGCCAACCGCCGCTGGCCGGACGCCTTTTCGCAGCGGCTGCGCGCGGCCGTGACGGACGGGCAGGACGTGCCCCGCTACAGCGTCGTCAACGAGGGCATCAGCGGCAACCAGATACTCGCGAGCCGGTCGGGCCGCCCCGCCGAGAACCAGAGCGGCCTCGTCCGCTTCACCCGTGACGTGCTCGGCCGCCCGAACGTCAAGGTCGTCGTCATCGACCTCGGCGTCAACGACGTCCTGCAGAGCGCCGACGCCGACGACATCCTCACCGGCCTGCGCACCCTGGTCCGCCGGGCCCACGCCCACGGCATCAAGGTCGTCGGCGCCACCCTGATGCCCTTCGGCGGCCACCCCCGCTATTCGGCGGGCCGGGACGCCGTACGGCAACAGGTCAACGCGGGGATCAGGAGCGGCAAGGTCTACGACGCCGTCGTCGACATGGACAAGGCGCTGCGCGACCCGTACGACCCGCGCAGGCTGGCCGCCGAGTACGACTGCGGCGACCACCTCCACCCCAACGACCGGGGCTACCGGGAGATGGCCCGCACCATCGACCTGGCGGACCTCAAGGGCGCGGTTCCGGCCCAACTGTGATCCGGCGGAGCCATGAGCAGGCGCCGCCCCTGCCCTCGCCCTCGTCGAAAAAAGACCTCAGTCCCAGTCCCGGTGCCTGCGCTCCCGCCGCTCCCGGTGTCGCTCGCGCCGCTCCTCGTGCCGTTCCCGGCGCTCCTCGTGCCGGCGCCGCATCGCCTCGCGGTGGATGTCCATGGCGTCGCGGTGGGCGTCGTCCAGGTCGGACAAGGCGTCGCGACGGGAGCCGTAGAGCTGCTTGGCCGAGGAGCCGCGCTCCAGTTTCTCCTGGCGCCGCTCCTCCTTGAGGCGTTGCCGTTCCGCGCGGGTGAGCTTGCGTTCCACGCCGACCCCGCCCCAGAAGGCGAAGCCCGTGACGATCACGCGCGGGGCGCCCGGGTCGCCCTGCACGCCTTCCTGGCTGTGGTCGAAGCCGCCCATGATGCCGATGCCGCGGACGACGACCTCGACGCCCGGCGGCACGATCACGTTCATCCCGCCCATGATCGCGATGCAGTTGATCTCGACCTCGCGGTCCGCGAAGTTCGCCTCGCGCAGGTCGATCTCGCCGCCGCCCCAGAAGGCGAAGCAGGTGAACCGCTTCGGGACCGTCCAGCGCCCCTTGCGCTGGAACCCGGACATGATGGCCACCGCGCCGGTCGAGGACCCCTCGCCGCCGACGATCCGCCCGGCCCAACTCCCGCTGTCCACCGGCTCCTTGACCATGTTCACCGGCGGCGGGGTCACGCCGGGGGCCGGCAGGTCGCGGGTGATGGGCGTCAGTTCGCCGTACGTCCGCGCCTTGTACGTCGCCTCCAGACGCTCCTCGAACTCCTCCATGTCGAGGCGGCCCTCGGCGACGGCGTCGCGCAGGACCTCGGCGACTCGCTCACGGTCGGCGTCGGATGCGCGGAGTTCCGGGACTGCGTCGTCGGTCATAAAGAGCAGCCTACGAGGTCGCTCCGCGAAGAGCTACGAGAGGCTAGGAGGCCGCTTTCTCCGCCTGTTCCGCGTACATCTTGGCGATGACCGCCTCGATGTCCGGCTCGCGCACCGACAGGTCCACCATCGGGTACTCCGCCGCGATCCGCGCGACCAGCGGGGCCGCCGACTCCGACGCCGGGAACGCCAGCCACTGGCGCGGTCCTTCGACCTTCACCACCCGCGCGTCCGGCACCTCGATCGGGGGCAACTCCCGTTCCAGGTCCACCACCAGGGTCCGCTCGCTCTCCCCCGCCTCGTGCAGCCCGGTGAGCGGGCCGTCGTACATCAGGCGGCCGTGGTCGATGACCATCACGCGGGAGCACAACTGCTCGATGTCCTGGAGGTCATGGGTGGTGAGCAGGACCGTCGTGCCGCGCTCGGCGTTCAACTCCCGCAGGAACTCCCGGACTTTGGCCTTGGAGATGACGTCGAGGCCGATGGTCGGCTCGTCGAGGTAGAGCACCTCGGGGTCGTGCAGCAGGGCCGCCGCGATGTCGCCGCGCATCCGCTGGCCGAGCGAGAGCTGGCGTACGGGGACGTCCAACAGGGCGCCCAGTTCCAGGAGTTCGACACAGCGGTCGAGGTTCTCGGCGTAACGGGCGTCGGGGATGCGGTACATGCGGTGCATCAGCTTGTACGAGTCGATCAGCGGGAGGTCCCACCACAGCGTCGTGCGCTGCCCGAACACCACGCCGATGCGGTGCGCGAGCCGGGTGCGCTCGCGGGACGGATCGATGCCGGCCACCCGCAGCCGGCCCCCGGACGGGGTGAGGATGCCGGTCAGCATCTTGATGGTGGTCGACTTCCCGGCGCCGTTCGGACCGATGTAGCCGACCATCTCACCGCGGGCCACACCGAAGGAGATCGAGTCGACGGCGCGCACCTGTCGCCGTTCCCGTTTCATGAACCCGGTCTTCTTGCGCACGTCGAAGACCTTCTCGACGCGGTCCAGTTCAATGAACGCCTGCTCTGTCACGCTCAACTCCCCGTGCTTCGGTACGACTTGAGCCCTGCCCGCCAGGCCAGCCCGGCCAGCGCGCAGAAGGCGAGTGCCACCAACGGCGACGCGAACGCAGCGCCTGCCGGCAGATCCAGCGGGTACGGCCGCCCCAACACATAGGACGCGGGCACCCAGTTGACGAAGGCGAGCGGCAGCATGAAGGTCACGCCCCGGACGAAGTCCTTGCCGAACACGGCCGGCGGATACGACAGCAGGGTGTTGCCGCCGTAGGTGAACGCGTTCTGCACCTCGGCCGCGTCCTGCGCCAGGATCTGGAAAGCCGCGCCCACCACGAACAACGCCCCGAAGATCGCCGCGCCGCAGATCAGCATCATCGGCACCAACAGGAGCTTGCCGACAGTCCAGTTGACGTCGATGTGGAGCAGCGCGTACCCCAGCACCAGGCCACCCTGGGTGATCCGGCCCAGGCGGCGCAGCGCGAACCGGTCCGCGCCGATCTGGGCCAGCACCGGTGCCGGGCGCACGAGCAGGGTGTCGAAGGAGCCATCACGGATGCGGGCGCCGAGCACGTCCATCGAGCCGAGCACCAGGTCGGAGATCCCGAACGCGGTCGCCGACAGGCCGTACAGGAAGGCGACTTCGGGCAGCGACCAGCCGCCCAGCGAATGGACCTGGGAGAACATCAGCAGGATCGTGACGAAGTCCAGGCCGGTCACCAGCAGGTTGCCGACCACGGTGATGACGAAGGAGGCGCGGTAGGCCATGCTCGACCGGATCCACATCGCGGCGATCAGTCCGTAGGCCCGCAACCCCTCGCGCCAGCGCGGCAGTTCACCGTCACCCGGGTGCCGAAGGGTCACCTCCTCACTCCTTCGGGTCGTCTCAGCCACCCTGGACCACCACCCTGCGCGTAGCCGCCGACTGCATCAGCCGCCCCGCCGCGAGCAGCGCCACCGCCCACACCGCCTGGAAGGCGTACGCGTGGAGCGGATCGGTCTTCCCCATCAGCACATCCGCCGGCATCTGGATCTGCGCCGCCCACGGCAGCGCGCGGACGATGTCGCCGAGCACGCCGGGGAAGGCGTTCAGCGGGAGCACCATGCCCGAGCAGAAGATCCCCAGGATCATCATGGCCTGGTTGACGCCCGTGCCGTCCATCAGCCAGAACACGCTCATGGCCGCCAGATAGCGGATGCCGAAACTGACGAGCACCGCCAGCAGCAGCGCGACCAGCAGAGCCGCCCAGGAGGTGACGTCCGTGGGCAGGGCCATCCGGAAGAACAGCGAGCCGAAGAGGAACGGGATCACGCCCCGCCCCAGCATCTGGAACAGCGCCCGCCCGAAGTCGCTTGCCAGCCACCACAGTTGGAGGTCGGCCGGCCGGTACAGGTCGACGGCGATGTCGCCCGTGCGGATCCGCTCCATCAGGTCCTTCTCGAACCCGCCGCCCTGGATCGCCAGCGTCGCGTACAGACACTGCCCCAGCCACACATAGGTCACCGCCTGCGCCTGGTCGTACCCCCCGAGATGCGGCCGCTCGTCCCACAGCGCCAGATACGTGTAGACGAGGACGACACCGAACACGGTGTTGGTGAACACCCCGGCGAGCGTCGCCGCCCGATAAGTCGCGTACCGTCTGAAACCGCCCGCCGCGACGGCCGCGTACAACCGCCCAGCGCCCACAGAAACCACCCTTCCACCACCCCTTGACACACAAGCGCAGGAGCCTACTGCGCAGGTGGTGACGCACGCCACGCATTTTCCGGGCAAGTGCGTGCCGATCGGCGGGAACGGAACGCATGGTGCGAGAGTCTTCGTCTGGGGGCGCAGAAGCGCACAAGGCCGTACAGGAACGTACGAGGCAGTACGGGACGGTACGACGCGAAACAGGAGTCCGTGCACGACATGAGCGACCAGCCGCAGCCGCAGCAGCCCGCGCAGGGCTGGGCACCCAGGGAACCGCAAACGGCGGTTCAGGAGCCTGAGGTGCCCGGGGCATCCGGGGGCAAGAAGCCCAAGCGGCCCAAGCGCACCGGGTGGCGCAGGATCATCCCGACCTGGCGTATGACGCTCGCCGGGTGCATCGCGCTCGTGGCGCTGCTGATCGGCGCGTTCTACCTCGGGTACTCGCTGGTCAAGATCCCGCCCGCCAACGCGCTCGCCACCAAGCAGTCCAACGTGTACCTCTACGCGGACGGCACCCAACTCGCCCGCGACGGCGAGGTCAACCGGGAGAACGTCGGCCTCGCCCAGGTCTCCGCGAACGCCCAGCACGCCGTACTGGCCGCCGAGGACCGCGACTTCTACTCCGAGTCCGCCGTCGACCCCAAGGCGATGGTCCGCGCCGCGTGGAACACCGCCACCGGCAAGGGCACCCAGTCCGGCTCGACGATCACCCAGCAGTACGTCAAGAACTACTACCTGGGCCAGGAACAGACCGTCACCCGCAAGGTGAAGGAGTTCTTCATCTCGATCAAGCTGGACCGCGAGGAGTCCAAGTCCGAGATCCTCGAGGGCTACCTCAACACCAGCTACTTCGGCCGCAACGCCTACGGCATCCAGGCCGCCGCCCAGGCCTACTACGGCAAGGACGCCGCCGACCTCGACGCCGGCCGCGGCGCCTACCTCGCCGCACTGCTGAACGCGCCGAGCGAGTACGACGTCGTGGCGCATCCGGAGAACAAGGCCGCAGCGGTGGCCCGTTGGAACTACGTCCTCGACGGCATGGTCAAGAAGGGCTGGCTCACCCAGTCCGCGCGCGCCGGCATGACGTTCCCCATGCCGAAGGAGGCCACCGCCTCGACCAGCATGTCCGGGCAGCGCGGCTACATCGTCAGCGCGATCAAGGACTACCTGGCCACCAACAAGATCATCGACGCGGACACCCTCGAAGCGGGCGGCTACCGCATCACCACCACCCTGCAGAAGAGCAAGCAGGACGCCTTCGTGAAGGCGGTGAACGACCAAGTCATGTCCAAACTCGACAAGAAGAGCCGCAAGGTCGACAACTACGTGCGCGCGGGCGGCGCTTCGGTCGACCCCAAGACGGGCGACATCGTCGCGATGTACGGCGGCATCGACTACGTGAAGCAGTACACGAACGGCGCGACCCGCGGCGACTTCCAAGTCGGCTCCACCTTCAAGCCGTTCGTCCTCGCCTCGGCCATCCAGAACGGCTCCCAGACCCAGGACGGCCAGACCATCACGCCCAACACCTACTACGACGGCACCAACAAGCGCCCCGTGGAAGGCTGGAGCGGCGGTTCCTACGCCCCCGAGAACGAGGACGAGGTCTCCTACGGCGACATCACCGTCCGTACGGCGACGGACAAGTCCGTCAACTCGGTGTACGCGCAGATGGCGGTGGACGTCGGTCCCGGCAAGGTGAAACAGACGGCGATCGACCTCGGCATCCCGTCCGACACCCCCGACCTGACCGCCACCCCGTCCATCGCGCTCGGCCCGTCCACCGCGAGCGTCCTCGACATGGCGGAGGCCTACGCCACCCTCGCCAACCACGGTGAGCGGCACACGTACACGATGATCTCGAAGATCACCAAGGACGGCACGAACGAGGTCAAGCTGCCGGCCCGGAAGACCACCCGCGCGGTGAGCCGCGAGTCCGCCGACACCACGACCAACGTCCTGCAGAGCGTCGTCGACAACGGCACGGCGACCGCCGCCCAGGGCGCCGACCGCCCGGCGGCAGGCAAGACCGGCACGGCGGAGAAGGACACGGCGGCCTGGTTCGCCGGCTACACCCCCGACCTCGCCACGGTCGTCTCCGTCATGGGCCAGAACCCGACCACCGCCGCCCACGAGCCGCTCTACGGCGCGATGGGCCTCGAACGCGTCAACGGCGGCGGCGCGCCCGCCGAGATCTGGGCCCAGTTCACCAAGTCCGCCCTCAAGGGCACCGAGGCGAGCGACTTCGACCTCCAGCTCCAGGACGGCGCGGAAACCGTCGCACCCCCGAGCATCGAACCCACCCAGCCGGGGACGACGAACGGCCAGGACAACGGCGGCACGACCACCACCGGCGGCCCGAACACCCAGGGCCAGACCCAGGGCGGCCAGACGGACGGCGGTACGACCACCACGGACGGCGGCACCACGACCGGTGGCACCACGGGCACGACGACGACCGGCGGCACCACCACGACCGGCACGACGACGGACGGCGGCACAACCACCACCGGCGGCACCACGGGCACGACCACGGACGGCACGACAACGACCGGCGGCACCACAGGAACCACGACGGACGGCACCACCGACGGCACGACCACCGGAGGGACGACGGCGGGCCCGCAGAGCACGGCGAGAAAGAAGGAGTGACCGGGGGCCGCTGAACGGAAGCGCACGGCAAAAGGGGCTGGTGACGATGGTCACCAGCCCCTTCGGGCCTTCCTGATGCTTCGTACTAGAGGTACAGACCGGTCGAGTCCTCGGACCCCTCGAACCGGTCGGCGGCCACCGCGTGCAGGTCACGCTCACGCATGAGGACGTAGGCAACCCCCCGCACCTCGACCTCGGCACGATCCTCCGGGTCGTACAGGACCCGGTCACCGGGCTCCACGGTCCGCACGTTCTGCCCCACCGCGACGACATCGGCCCAGGCCAGCCGCCGCCCCACCGCAGCGGTTGCGGGAATCAGAATCCCGCCACCCGAACGCCGCTCGCCCTCACTCTTGTCCTGCCGCACGAGCACACGGTCGTGCAGCATCCGGATGGGCAGCTTGTCGTGCTGGGTGCTCTGCTCGTCTCTCTTGGCGCTCACGCCACGAACCTACCTGTCCCGGACACGCCCGTACGCGGGCGGGTCACCCACGGTTTCAGCCCTTACGACCGTTACGACGCCGGGACCCGAGGACGAACAGCCCCACGACACCGACGGCAACGAGGGCGACGGGCACGATCCGCTCAATCCTCGGCGCACCCTCGTCGTCCACGAACTGCCCCTTGACGTCACTCACGACGCGGTTGACGCCGACGTACGCCTTCCCGAGGGTGTGATCGATGCTGGACGCGACCTTGGCCTTCGCGTCACCCACGATGGTCTTCGGGTGCACCCGCACCCCGATCTCGTCGAGCGTGTCGGCCAGGACATCGCGGCGACGCTTGATGTCCGCCTCGATCTGCGCCGGGGTTCTGGTGTCCGGCGTGTTCGACGTGTCCGTCACCGTACGGCCTCCGAAGTCTGCTGGTACTTGTGCCGCACAGTCTGTCAGCTCTCGCGCGGAGTGCACTGTCAGCACCCCCGGTTACGCTAGCGCGATGAGTGAACGACTCCAGCCCGGGGACGTTGCCCCCGCCTTCACGCTCCCCGACGCCGACGGCAACGAGGTGTCCCTCGCCGCCCACCAGGGCCGCAAGGTCATCGTCTACTTCTACCCGGCGGCCCTGACCCCCGGCTGCACCAAGCAGGCCTGCGACTTCACGGACAACCTGGAGGTGCTGGCCGGCGCGGGTTACGACGTCATCGGCATCTCCCCCGACAAGCCGGAGAAGCTCGCCAAGTTCCGCGAGAAGGAGAACCTCAAGGTCACCCTCCTCGCGGACCCCGACAAGACGGTCCTCGACGCCTACGGAGCGTTCGGCGAGAAGAAGAACTACGGCAAGACCTACATGGGCGTCATCCGCTCCACGGTCATCGTGGACGAGGCCGGCAAGGTCGAACACGCGCTGTACAACGTACGGGCGACGGGCCACGTGGCAAAGATCATCAAGGACCTGGCTATCTGAACGACACCCACACATCAGGAGGCAGGTCGGCCCGCCCAGGCACCGACCTGCGCTCCTCGCTCCACTCCCCCGGAGCAAGCTCCTCACCGACCCGCCGCCAGAACGCCACAGCCCCCGGATTACCGTCCTGAAAGGCGACCTCCCAGTCCCCCGGGTACCGCCCGACAACATCCCGCACAGCCCGCAGCCCAACCCCACCCCGCCGAGCACCACGCACGACGAAGAAGCTGTTGAGGACGCGGATGGGTGCGGTGATCCCCCGCACGAACGCGAACCCGACAGGCCGCTCGCCGCTCACGAAGAGATACGGCGCCCAGTCCCCATCACCACCGTCGAACGCCGCGTCCACCCGCTCACTGCGGAACGCGCCGTCCGGGTTGGGCAGTTGGGACTGCCCTCCGGGCGCGAACTCGGACAGGTCATGCCGGAACATCAGCCAGAGCCGCTCCACGGTGGGGCGGTCGGCGGGGGTGGCCGGCCGTACGTCTACTGCTGCCATGAAAGAGGTCATGAAAAAAGCCTCCCGGGGGGACAAGGGTCCGTACCTGGGAGGCTTTAGCGGCCCACAGTCTATCAACTGCTTTACGTTTCGGGCGTGACTGTCCGATAAGCCTCTCGTTACTCCATTCGAGACCGCGAACGTGTGGTCGAGATCGGAGGGGAACGATGGGGGTCAGCGCGTATTCGCGGGAGCGGCTGGAAGGAGCGGCTCAAGGGGCGCGGACGTTGTCGGAGGCGTTGGAGCGGTTGGGGGTGGATCCGGGGAGTTCGACGCGGCGCTACGTTCTTGGGCGGATGAAAAAGCTGGGAGTGGATGTCTCGCACTTCGAGCGCGAGGGCGTGAAGTGGACGAGGGAGATCCTTCAGGCGGCGGTCTCGGCGTCGACGAACATGTGCGAGGTGCTGCGGTGTCTCGGGCTGGAGGTCGTGGGCGGGCATCACACGCACATCAGTCGCCGGATCAAGGCGTACGACATCGACACCTCGCACTTTCAGATGCCGACCCGGCGGGGCGAAACCCGGCGACCCCGCACGCCTGAGGGGCTACTCGTCGAGCAGCCGACCGGTCAGGCTCGGCGCATCCCGAGCGATCGACTCAAGTGGGCGCTGAAGGCTTTGGGAATGCAGGAGCGGTGCGCTCTGTGCGGGGCGGAAGCGGTCTGGCGAGGACATTCGCTCCCGCTAGAGGTCGACCACATTGACGGCAACTGGCGCGACAACCGCATCGAGAACCTGCGGTTTCTGTGCCCCAACTGCCACTCGACGACGGACAGTTACCGAGGACGTGGAAAGGGGCGCGGCAAAGGTGGCGCCTCATGAGCAACGGCATGCAGTACACCCGCGAGCGACTGTCCGAAGCCGCCGCCCGCTGTACCGACATCGACGAGGTCATCGGATTCTTCGGTACGCAGCCCTACGGCAAGCTTCGCCGCTACCTCTTCCGGCGTCTCGACCACTTCGGAATCGACGTCTCCCACATGCCACGCCAGAGACGATCGAACGCGACGCCATCCAAACCGACCACCGACGAACTGCGCCGCGCCGTCGAGGGAGCCACGTCCCTCGCGGACGCGCTCCGCGCACTCGGGATGGAGCCGTACAACAGCCGACTGCGCACGTTGCTCCGCCGATGGATGGCGGAAGACGACCTCGACACCTCCCACTTTCTGGGACGGGCGCACCAGCGAGGGCAACCAGGCAGCGTGCCTCTTCGGCGTGCCGAGAACATCCTCGTCCAGCACGACGGCATCCGTCGGACGAGAACGCACCTGTTGCGTCGGGCGCTCATGGAGGTAGGCGCACCAGAGGTCTGCGCCGAATGCGGGATCGGTCCTGAGTGGCTCGGCAAGCCCATGACACTGGAGGTCGATCACATCAACGGGGACTGGAGTGACGACCGGCGGGAGAACCTGCGGTTGCTGTGTCCCAACTGCCACGCGATCACCAGCACCTGGTGCAGAGGCGGGAGCCGCAGTCGCACGCTTCCCCGGTAGCATGGTCGGGCACGCGGCCGTTGCTGAATGGTATAAGCAGAGGTTTTAGGTGCCTCGGGGCATTTGCCCATGTGGGTTCGACTCCCATCGGCCGCACGTCCGGAGGGGCCGTCCGCAAGGACGGCCCCTCCGTCGTCTCAGCCCAACAACTCCCGAACCACCGGCACCAACGCCCGGAACGCCTTCCCCCGATGGCTGATCGCGTTCTTCTCCTCCGCCGTGAGTTCCGCGCAGGTGCGTGTGTCGCCCTCCGGCTGGAGGATCGGGTCGTAGCCGAAGCCGTTTGTGCCTGTTGGGGTGTGGCGCAGGACGCCCTTCAGCCGGCCCTCGACCACGCGTTCCGTGCCGTCCGGGAGGGCGAGGGCTGCCGCGCAGGCGAAGTGGGCGGCTCGGTGTTCGTCGGCGATGTCCGAGAGTTGGGCCAGGAGGAGGTTCAGGTTGGCCTGGTCGTCGCCGTGGGTGCCGGACCAGCGGGCGGAGAAGATTCCGGGGGCGCCGTTCAGGACGTCCACACAGAGGCCGGAGTCGTCGGCGACCGCCGGGAGGCCCGTTGCCTGGGCCAGGGCGTGGGCCTTCAGCAACGCGTTCTCCGCGAACGTGATGCCCGTTTCCTTGACGTCGGGGATGTCGGGGTAGGACTCGGCGCCGATCAGGTCGTGGGGCAGGCCCGCGGTGGCGAGGATCGACCGCAGTTCGGTGATTTTCCCGGCGTTGCGGGTGGCGAGGATCAGGCGTGTCATGGCGTCCAGTATTCCAACGCCCGCCCCGCGCCTACGACGTGCAGACCTTCGTCAGCTCACCCGCCGCGTCCGTGACCGGGCTGATGTCGGGGGTGTTGTCGCCGTTCTTGACGGCCGTACGGACGTTGTCGACGGCCTTGTTCAGGTCGTCCACCGCTTTGTTGACGTCGGCGTTGTCGGTCTTGTCGCCGATCTTTTCGAGGTCCTTCTCGATGGAGTTGAGGGCCTCGTCGGTCTGGGTGGGGTCGTTGGCCGCGTTCTCCACCGCCTGTTGGAGGCCGGTGACGCTGTCGGCGATGGTGTCGGCGGTCTGGACACAGTCGATGGCCTTGTTGACCGCGTCGCAGCCGGTGGTGAGTCCGGCCGTCAGGCCGATCACCGCCACCGTGGCGGCTGCGGCGATGTGGCGACGACGACTGCGTCGGCTTGCGGCCATGGTCGGGTTTCCTCCCCCTGGGGGTGGGCCTCGGCGGCCCCTCCCCGTTTCCGTTTCGTATGCGTAGGGACGCGGGCGCGGGCCACCGGGTTGCCCCGGCGGCCCGCTCGTCTTGGTACGTCCTTGATGCGTCCTTTACCTGGCCGGCCAAGCCTCTTACTTCTCCAGCGCGGCCTCAAGTGCTTTGCGCTGTACGGCGGTCAGTTCGTCGCAGCCGGCGACCGCGAGGTCGAGGAGAGCGTTGAGCTCGGCGCGTGCGAAGGGCTCGGCCTCGGCGGTGCCCTGGACCTCGACGAAGCGGCCGTCGCCGGTGCAGACGACGTTCATGTCGGTCTCGGCGCGGACGTCCTCCTCGTAGCAGAGGTCCAACAGCGGGACTCCGCCGACGATGCCGACCGACACCGCGCTGACCGTGCCGGTGAGGGGCTGGCGGCCGGCCTTGATCAGCTTCTTGCCCTGGGCCCAGGCGACGGCGTCGGCGAGGGCGACGTACGCGCCGGTGATGGCCGCCGTACGGGTGCCGCCGTCGGCCTGGAGGACGTCGCAGTCGAGGACGATGGTGTTCTCGCCGAGGGCCTTGTAGTCGATGACCGCGCGGAGCGAGCGGCCGATGAGGCGGCTGATCTCGTGGGTGCGGCCGCCGATCTTGCCGCGTACGGATTCGCGGTCGCCGCGGGTGTTGGTGGCGCGGGGCAGCATGGAGTACTCCGCGGTGACCCAGCCCTCGCCGCTGCCCTTGCGCCAGCGGGGGACGCCTTCGGTGACCGAGGCGGTGCAGAAGACCTTGGTGTCGCCGAAGGAGACGAGGACGGAGCCCTCGGCGTGCTTGCTCCAGCCGCGTTCGATGGTGACGGGGCGGAGCTGTTCGGGGGTTCGGCCGTCGATGCGAGACATGGCGAAGAGCCTAGTCGTAGGGCCGGCCCGCACATGGAGGAAGGGGCTCCTCCTGCCTCGGGAGGAGCCCCTTTCCTAGTTGCGAAGCCGGGGCTTCACATCATGTCTTCGATGTCCGCCGCGATCGGGTCCGCGTCGGTGCCGATGACGACCTGGATGGCGGTGCCCATCTTGACGACGCCGTGGGCGCCGGCGGCCTTCAGGGCGGCCTCGTCGACCTTGGAGGGGTCGTGGACCTCGGTGCGCAGGCGGGTGATGCAGCCCTCGACCTCTTCGATGTTGTCGATGCCGCCCAGCCCGGCAACGATCTTCTCAGCCTTGGTGGCCATGTTCTTTCTCCCTGATCCGAACCGCTTTGTCGCAGTAACCCACAGTTGGCCCAGCTTCGCGAGCGGTCATGTCGTGCGTGCCGAATGATGGTGAACGATCACGTCGCCAACTGGTCTACACCACATTACCGAGGGGCGTCCATGAGTGCCGACAGTGCCGCCGCCCGTCCTGGGCGCGTCTCCTGGAACAACCTGTTCCAGGGGCTGCAGAAGATGGGCCGCAGTCTCCAACTCCCCATCGCCGTACTGCCGGCCGCCGGCATCCTCAACCGGCTCGGGCAGCCGGACGTGTTCGGGGACGACGGGCTGGGGTGGACCAATGTCTCGAAGGTGATGGCGGGTGCGGGCGGCGCGCTGCTCGACGGGCAGCTCGGGCTGCCGCTGTTGTTCTGCGTGGGTGTCTCGATCGGTATGGCGAAGAAGTCGGACGGGTCGACGGCGCTGGCCGGGCTGGTCGGTTTCCTCGTGTACTACAACGTGTTGCGCCAGTTCCCGAAGGACTGCACGGGCGGGACGAATGTGGTGCCCGGGATCGGGTGCCAGGCCGCCGATCACTCGGTCTCGGCGTTCACGTACCAGAATCCCGGGGTGTTCGGCGGGATCGTGCTGGGGCTGTTGACCGCGTTCTTCTGGATGCGGTTCCACCGTACGAAGCTGGTGGACTGGCTCGGCTTCTTCAACGGGCGCCGGCTGGTGCCGATCATCATGTCGTTCGTGGCGATCGCGGTCGCGGCGGTGGCGCTGTGGATCTGGCCGCCGATCGGCACGGGTCTGGAACACTTCAGCGACTGGCTGAGCGCCCGGGGTGCGGTGGGTGCCGGGGTGTTCGGTCTCGCCAACCGGGCGCTGCTCGTCGTAGGACTGCATCAGTTCCTGAACGTGCCCATCTGGTTCCAGTTCGGCAGCTACACCAAGCCGGACGGGACGGTGGTGCACGGTGACATCAACATGTTCCTGGCGGGTGACCCGAACGCGGGGCAGTTCACCTCGGGCTTCTTCCCGATCATGATGTTCGCGCTGCCGGCGGCGGCGCTCGCGATCGCACACTGCGCGAAGCCGAGCCGGCGCAAGGAGGTGAGCGGTCTGATGCTCTCGGTCGCACTGACCTCCTTCGTCACCGGCATCACCGAGCCCATCGAGTACTCGTTCCTGTTCATCGCGCCTGTCCTCTACGCGGTCCACGCGGTGTTGACCGGTGTGTCGATGGCGGTGACCTGGGGGCTCGGGGTGCACGACGGCTTCAGTTTCTCGGCCGGTCTGATCGACTACGCGATCAACTGGAACCTGGCGACGAAACCGTGGGCGATCATTCCGATCGGGCTGTGCTTCGCGGCGGTGTACTACGTCGTCTTCCGGTTCGCGATCACGAAGTTCGATCTGAAGACGCCGGGGCGGGAGCCGGAGGATGAGCAGGAGGACGTCACGAAGGCATAGGAACAGCCTTACAGCACAGGCGAGTTGGGCCCCCGGACCGTCGGTCCGGGGGCCCTTTGCCGTGCGCTTCTTCGTGTACGTCGCGTAGCGATTCGGTCGCAGGATTCGCGGGTTCCTTTATGCGGACTTCATCTGCTACAACAGGTCTACACCACTGAGTGGTGTAGACCACCACCCGATGGAGGAAGTCTATGAGCACCGCCACCGCGCCGACGGCGGCCCCCACGAAGAAGTGGGGATCCGGCCTGTTCCAGGGCCTGCAGAAGATCGGCCGCAGCCTTCAGCTCCCGATCGCCGTGCTTCCGGCGGCGGGCCTTCTGATGCGGCTCGGCCAGCCCGACGTCCAGGCGAAGCTGCACCTTCCGACCGATGTCGCGAAGGTGTTCGCCGGGGCCGGTGGCATTCTGTTCGACGGCTCGTTCGGACTGCCGCTGCTGTTCTGTATAGGCGTGGCCATCGGCTTCGCGAAGAAGGCCGACGGCTCGACGGCACTGGCCGCCGTGGTCAGCTTCCTCACCTACTACGCGGTGATCCACCAGTTCCCGATCAAGGACGGGCACGACGGCGCCACCTACACGTCGGTCGCCCCCTTCGGCGGCTTCTGGCAGAAGGGCACCGAGACCGCGACGGCCGCGACCTTCCAGAACCCGGGTGTGCTCGGCGGCATCATCATCGGTCTGCTGACCGCCGTGCTGTGGCAGCGCTACCACCGCAAGAAGCTGGTGGACTGGCTCGGCTTCTTCAACGGCCGCCGACTGGTGCCGATCATCACGTCGGCCGTCGGCGCCGCCCTCGGTGTCCTGGTCGTCCTCGGCTGGCAGCCCATCGGTGACGTCATCACCAACTTCGGCGAGTGGATGACCGGGCTCGGTTCCTTCGGCGCGGCGCTCTTCGGTCTCATCAACCGCGCGCTGATCCCGATCGGCATGCACCAGTTCGTGAACTCGGTCGCCTGGTTCCAGATCGGCGACTACACCAACTCCGCCGGCACCGTCTTCCACGGCGACCTGCCGCGCTTCTTCGCGGGTGACCCCAGCGCGGGTATGTTCATGACCGGCTTCTTCCCGATCATGATGTTCGGTCTGCCGGCCGCCGCGCTGGCCATCGCGCACTCGGCCCGCCCCGAGCGCCGCAAGGCCGTGACCGGCATGATGGTGTCGCTGGCGCTGACCTCGTTCCTCACCGGTGTGACCGAGCCGATCGAGTTCTCGTTCATGTTCATCGCCCCGGTGCTGTACGCGATCCACGCGGTGCTCACCGCCCTGTCGATGGCCGTGACCTGGGCGCTGGGCATGCACATGGGCTTCAGCTTCTCGGCCGGCTTCACCGACGTGTTCATCAACTGGGGCATCTCCACCAAGCCCTGGCTGCTGATCCCTGTCGGCCTCGCCTTCGCCGCGATCTACTACGTCGTCTTCCGCTTCGCCATCACCAAGTTCAACCTCCCGACCCCGGGCCGGGAGACGGACGAGGAACTGGCGGAACTGGAGAAGGCGGAGGCCAAATAACCCTCGGCCACGTACAACACCCGATGCCCGGCCCGGAGTTCACCCCGGACCGGGCATCGTCGTGTGCCGCCCCCTCACACCGTGAGCACGATCTTCCCGCGCACCGACCTGTTCTCACTCCTGCGGTGTGCCTCGGCCGCCTCGGCCAGCGGGAGGGTCAGGCCGACGCGGGGCTTCTTCTTGCCGTCGGCGATGTCGGTGAGGATCCGGGCCAGCAGCGCGCCGTCGGACTGCGCGTTGACGCGGCGTACGTCGACACCGCGCTCCGGTTCGGGATCCGGCACGATCGCGAGGACGACGAAGACACCGCCGTCGCGCACGGCGTGGATCAGGTCACCACCGATTCCGGCGGGGTCCACGACCACGTCGACCCCGCCGGGCACCGACTTCCGTACGGCGGCGGCGAGTTCACCGGCGTCGGCCGCCCGGCCGAGGACGGTGTCGGCGCCGAGACCCTCGACGTACTTCTCGTCGCCGTCCGACGCGACGGCGACGACCTTGGCGCCGAGGCCGGCCGCGTGCTGGACCGCCCATCCGCCGATGGCGCCGCTCGCCCCGGTGACCAGGACGGTCTGCCCGGCGGCGACCCCGCCCAGCTCAAGAGCCTGCCAGGCGGTCACGGCGGTGATCGGGACGGCCGCCGCCGTGACGTCGTCGACCCCGGCGGGGATCTCCGCCAGATAGGCGGGGTCGATCGAGACGACCTCCGCGTAGGTGCCCTCCTGGTTGACGAACCAGGGTGCGAGCCCGGCGACCCGGGTGCCGGGGGCGAACGGTCCGTCGCCGTCGACGACCGTGCCCGCGAGGTCCGCGCCGAGGATGAACGGCGGGGCCAGGTCGGGCAGCACCTGGCTCAGCCAGCCCGCGCGGGCCGCGAGGTCCGCCGGGTTCACGGAGGTCCCGCTCACCCGGACCCGGACCCGTCCGGCGCGCGGCTCGGGTTCGGGGATCTCGGTCACGGTGAGCACCTCGGGCCCACCGAAGTCGTACTGCTGAATCGCTTTCATCACAGCCTCTTTCACGGTGTGGGTCGGGGCGGGGTGTGTCAGTCGTGGACCGTCATCCCGAAGCCGCCGTCGAGGCGCATCGACTCCATGAGCATGAAGGCGTTGCTCTCGGTGAAGACGTCGGCCGCGGCGAGGACGCCGGTGTATTTCTGGACGACCGGGCGGGCGGCGACCGCGATCACCTCGTCGAGGTAGGTCTTCACCGCGGCCCAGGTGTTGTTGCCGTACTTCACGAAGTAGGGGGTGCCGTCGACCGTGGTGAGGGCCTTGCGGATCTCCGTCTCCAGGTCGTCCATGTAGTCGATGTGGATCCGGAGGTCGTGGCGCGTGCCCAGCCGGCCGAGGTGACCGCCGATGAAGGTGGTCCACGGGTACTTCAGGGCCTTGGCCGGCGCCTTCAGCGAGCCCGGGATGTCCTCGTTGATGTTCAGGTTGGCGAACGGCACCCAGCCGGGCAGGGCGACGTCCACCAGCATCAGCGAGTCGTGGTCGGGCAGGTGGATGTAGATGTTGTCCGGGGTGTGGTTGGCGCCGAGCCAGGCGAGTTCGATGCGCTCGCCGCCGATGTGCAGCACCCGGCGGTCCTCGAAGGTCTCCTCGGGGGCGGGCTTGTTGGGGTCGTTGTCCCGTATGAGGAGTCTGCGGGTCTCGGAGTGCCCGATCCGGGTCACATGGCGGCCGAAGATGCCCGAGCCGCCGGCGTGGTCGGAGTGGTGGTGCGAGTAGATGAGGTGCGTGACCTTGTTGCTCAGCCCGCTGGGCCTGGTCACGTCGTCGATGGCGCGCTGGATGTTGTGGCCGATCGACGGCGGCGCGTCGAGCAGGACGACGCCGTCGCGGGTGGTGAGGAAGGCCGAGACGTAGGTGCCGTCGGTGACCCAGTACAGGTTCCGTTTGATCCGTCCGACGTAGTAGCCCTGGCTGTTGAGCGCCGGGCCGAGCGAGGACTGGGGCACCGGGGCGTAGTCGGGCAGGTCGGTGGTGCCGGCGGCGAGGGCCGGGCCGGCGAGCGCCGTGTCGGCGACGACGGCCCCGATCGCGGGCACCGCGGTCAGGGCGGCGGCGCGGGCCAGGAGGGACCGGCGGGAGGTGGGGGCGACCATGTTCTGGACCCTTCTCTGCAAGAGAGATCATCATTTGCTTGCCGGAGCAAGCTTATGTTCATTCGCTTGCTCCGGCAAGTAGTTCAGAAAAGTGGTCGCGCGCTCAGAAGGCGGCGCCGCTCAGCGCCTCCAGGAAGACCTTCGGGTTCCAGTACTCCCGGTAGGTGACGATGAGTCCGTCGCGGAAGGTCACGAAGGTCGCGTAACTCATGTTGTAGGGGTTGCCGTTGGACACCACGCTGCCGATCACGCTCCACTCCGCGATGGCCACGTTCTCGTCGGCGGTCGGGTAGACGCGCACCGACGGGATCTCACGGATGTCGATGAGGTCGGGGTAACCGCGCAGGTAGTCGTAGAGCGCCTCGCGCCCTTCGATCCGGGTCGGCGACCCCTCCGGGGCGAACGGGAATTCGGCGACGACGTCCTCGGCGCACAGGTCCGTCCAGGCCTTCATGTCCTTGGCGAGAAAGGTGTCGAGGCTGCGTCGCAGCAGGTCGACGGCCGAGAGGGTGCTGCTCATCTCGTACTCCTGTCGTGATGGGTGGCGTCCGCCCGAGGGGGCGGTTGCCGAACACCCGCGACAATAGCACTGTGTAAGCGACACAGCGACACTTATCGTCGAGCCATGCCGCAGATCATTTCCAGTGGTACCGCAGGCCGCCCCGTCGGACACTCACCATTCGAGCGGCATCGTGAAGTTCCCGAGGCGGGCGACCTCGTCGGCGATCTCCGCGATCGTGGTGTGGTCCAGTTCCGCCTCGAACGCCTCGCGCGCACGGGTCAGCGCGGGCTGGAGACCGCCCACGATGTTGCTGCCGACCGCGCAGTCCGCCGGCGGCGGGGTGCGGTGCAGGGTGAACAGCCGGGTGTCCTCCACCGCCCGGTACACCTCGAGGAGCCGGATCTCCTCGGCCGGCCTGGCCAGCAACGCGCCGCCGCCCGCGCCGAGTTGGGACCTGGTGAGCCCGGCGGCGTTCAGCCGGGACAGCAGGCCGCGGATCACCACGGGGCTCGTGTTGGCGGAGTGGGCGAGGTCCTCGGAGCGCAGGGGTTTGTCACCGCTGACCGCGAGGGCGACCAGCGCGTGGACGGCGACGACGAAGCGACTGCTGGTGGGCATGGCGGTCCCGGAGCGTGTAAGGGTGACGGTGACACGTCCCACTATGCCGCAGCGATGACTTGCCGTGCGGTCGCAGATGGGCGCACAATTTGCTTGCTTGAGCAATGAGTGTCTCGATGCTGCGCTACAGGAGATGAGAACCATGGCTGATGTCCCGACGGCACGGGTCGCGGTGGTGACCGGCGGAGCCGGTGCGATCGGCGGTGCGATCGCCCGTGAACTCACCCGGCTCGGACACCGGGTCGTCGTCCTGGACCGGGCCGGTGACGTCGCATGCGATCTCGCCTCGGAGCAGGACGTACGGCGGGCCGCCGCCGAGATCCTGGAGCGGTACGGCCGGGTCGACGTGCTCGTCCACTCGGCGGCCGCGGCCGACCTGCTGGAGCTGGAGACCGCCGACCTCGCCGTCTGGCGGCGCATCCAGGCCGTCAACGTCGAGTCGGTCCTGCTGCTGTCCCAGGCCTTCACGCCGGGGATGCGGGAGCGCGGGTTCGGCAGGATCGTGCTGATCACCTCCGACACCGTCTGGAAGCCGCCGAGCCCCGACCTGCTCGGCTACATCACCAGCAAGGGGGCGCTCACCGCGTTCGGCCGCACCCTGGCCGTCGCGCTGGGCAAGGACGGTATCGCCGTGACGTCCGTGGCCCCGGGGCTCACCCGCACCCCGGCGACCGCGTACCAGCCCGACGAGGCGTTCGACGCGGTCCTGGCCACGCAGGCTCTCCCCCGCCCCCTCGTCCCCGAGGACGTCGCGGCGACCGTGGGCTTCCTGGCCGGCGACGGCGCGGAGGCACTGACCGGCCAGGTCCTGACGGTGGACGGCGGCAGCCTGCTGCGCTGAGCGCCCGGACACGGCGAAGGCCCCTCGCAGCCAGGATGGAACGGCGGGCTGCAGGGGGCCTTGTCAGACCTTGTCAGATCTCGTACGACGCCCTCGGCGCCGCCAGTTCCACCGGGCCGGCGTAGACCTCGCGCGCGTCGGCGAGGTTGGCCTGGGGGTCGGTCCACGGTGGGATGTGGGTCAGCACCAGCCGCCTGACCCCCGCCCTGGTCGCCGTCTCGCCCGCCTCGCGGCCGTTGAGGTGGAGGTCGGGGATGTTCTCCTTGCCGTGCGTGAACGCGGCCTCGCAGAGGAACAGGTCGGTGTCGCGGGCGAGTTCGTCGAGGGACTCGCTGACGCCCGTGTCGCCGGAGTAGGTGAGGGACCGGCCGCCGTGCTCGACGCGGATGCCGTACGCCTCGACGGGGTGGCGGACCCGCTCGGTGTGCACGGTGAAGGGGCCGATGTCGAACGTGGACGGCTTCACCGTGTGGAAGTCGAAGACCTCGCTCATGGAGGAGGCGGTGGGGGTGTCGGCGTAGGCCGTGGTGAGGCGGTGCTCGGTGCCCTCGGGGCCGTAGACCGGGATGGGGTCGCAGCGGCCGCCGTCGTGGCGGTAGTAGCGCGCGACGAAGTACGCGCACATGTCGATGCAGTGGTCGGCGTGCAGATGGCTGAGGAAGATCGCGTCGAGGTCGTAGAGACCGCAGTGGCGCTGCAGCTCGCCAAGGGCGCCGTTGCCCATGTCGAGGAGCAGCCGGAAGCCGTCGGCCTCTACGAGGTAGCTCGAACAGGCCGATTCCGCGGACGGGAACGACCCCGAGCAGCCGACGACGGTGAGCTTCATAAAGCAGAAACCTCCGCTGGCGGGTAACTTCTGGAGTTGGGATACGGGGGTCGTGCGGTCCGTCGAGCGTAAGGCGCAAAAGGGCCGGTCGCTCCTCCGCCAAGGGCTGTTGTGGGGGAACTCACCTGTGGTGTCACCGGTTCGGCTGGAACCGGGGCGCGTGGGGTTTGGAAGAGGGCGCGCGGCTTGGATTGCGCGCCGGTACCGTCGTCTTCATGAACACGTCCTGGTGGCTCGCGCTCGCGGCGGTGGTGTTGCTGGCGCTGATCGCCACGCTCGTCGACGGGTGGGGGCGGGGGTCGTCCCGACGGGTTCAGGGGGATCGGCCGCAGCCCGCTGAGATCTGGTGGGCGAACGTTCCCTACGAGGATCAGCCGGGGGCGGCGAAGGACCGGCCGTGTCTTGTGCTCGCCGTGCGGGGGCGGAAGGTCACCGTCGCGAAGATCACCAGCAAGTATCACGATGGGCGGGGCGGAGTGATTCCGTTGCCGCCGGGTGCCGTTGGCGATGCGCGGGGGCGGGCGAGTTATCTGGAGACCGACGAGTTGCGTGCTGTGCCGGTGTCCGACTTTCGGCGGCGGGTGGGGGTGGTGGACCCGGTTTTGTGGGACCAGGTCCGTCACCTCGCGCGTTAAGGGTTCGTTTTCGGGTGCGGGTGCGTTGTGGCTGGTCGCGCCCCGCGGCGGAGCCGCAAATCGACACAGCCCCGCGCCCCTAAAAACAGGGGGTGCCCCTCAGCCCCTTGGAATCATGCCCAGAGTTGGCCCTGGAGCGTCTTGATCGCCTCTTCTGTCGTCGCCGCCGTGTAGACGCCCGTCGACAAGTACTTCCAGCCGCCGTCCGCCACCACGAACGCGATGTCCGCGGTCTCGCCCGCCGCTACGGCCTTCTTGCCGACGCCGATCGCCGCGTGGAGGGCTGCGCCCGTGGAGACGCCGGCGAAGATGCCCTCCTGTTGGAGGAGTTCGCGGGTGCGGGTGACCGCGTCGGCGGAGCCGACGGAGAAGCGGGTGGTGAGGACGGAGGCGTCGTAGAGCTCGGGGACGAAGCCCTCGTCGAGGTTGCGGAGGCCGTAGACGAGGTCGTCGTAGCGCGGCTCGGCGGCGACGATCTTGACGTCCGGCTTGTGTTCGCGGAGGTAGCGGCCTACGCCCATGAGCGTGCCCGTCGTTCCCAGGCCTGCTACGAAGTGGGTGATCGACGGGAGGTCCGTGAGGATCTCCGGGCCCGTTGTCGCGTAGTGGGCGCCCGCGTTGTCCGGGTTGCCGTACTGGTAGAGCATCACCCAGTCCGGGTGTTCGGCCGAGAGTTCCTTCGCCACGCGTACGGCTGTGTTGGAGCCGCCCGCTGCGGGGCTGGGGATGATTTCCGCGCCCCACATGCCGAGCAGGTCGCGGCGTTCCTGGGAGGTGTTCTCGGGCATCACGCAGACCATGCGATAGCCCTTGAGCTTTGCCGCCATGGCCAATGAGATACCCGTGTTGCCGGAGGTCGGCTCCAGGATCGTGCAGCCGGGGGTGAGGCGGCCGTCCTTCTCCGCCTGTTCGATCATGTGCAGGGCCGGGCGGTCCTTGACCGAGCCGGTCGGGTTGCGGTCCTCCAGCTTGGCCCAGAGGCGGACGTCGGTGGACGGCGAGAGCCGCGGCAGGCGCACCAGAGGGGTGTTGCCCACCGCGGCCAGCGGAGAGTCGTAACGCATCGACGATCAGGCCATACCGCCGGCCACGGCCGGCAGGATCGTGACGTTGTCGCCGTCGGTCAGCTTGGTGTTGATGCCGTCGAGGAAGCGGACGTCCTCGTCGTTCAGGTACACGTTGACGAAGCGGCGGAGTTCGCCGCCGTCCACGATGCGGGCCTGGATGCCCGCGTGCCGGGTCTCGAGGTCGGCGAAGAGCGCGGCGAGGTTCTCACCGGCACCCTCGACGGCCTTCTGGCCGTCGGTGTAGGTGCGGAGGATGGTGGGGATGCGGACCTCGATGGCCATGGCAAGGGGCTCCTGTCGGAAGCGGGAGGGGTCTGGTCTCGGTGGGCACATGCCTGACTGCCGCGGCGCACGGCCGTGCGGCGACAGCGCGCTGTCAACAGATGGCGCTGTTCAGCCTGCACAGGTCGACGTGCAGCCGCGCCACGAGCAGCATGCCCGGCGCCTTGTCGCTCACGTCGAGAAGAACCATGGGCTCATCGTATCGATTCCCTGTCCGGACTTCGGTATGTGATCTCACATTTCGGACGAAATTCGGTCGGGGGGTGAGACGGCGCTGCTCAGGCGGACTGCCGTACGACCAGCCGGGTGGGGACCACCACGGACGGCACCTCCGAAGTATCGCCCTCCCGGGTGTCCTGTTCGGTACGGCCGAACAACAGCCGGGCGAGCAGTCGGCCCATCTCCGCGACGTCCTGGTGGACGGTGGTCAGCGGCGGGTCGGTCGTCTCGGAGAGGGAGACGAGGTCGTCGAAGCCGACGACGGCCACGTCCTCGGGGACCCGGCGTCCGCGCTCGCGCAGCGTCTGGAGGGCACCGGAGGCCATGAGGTCGGAGGCGACGAAGACGGCGTCCAGGTCGGGGTGACGGTCGAGCAGCGCGGCCATCGCGTCGGCGCCGCCCTGCCGCGTGTAGTCGGCCCGCTCGACCAGATGGGGCATGTCCAGGAGGACGTCCCGGTAGCCGGCGAGCCGTTCCGCGGCGGAGTTCTCCTGGTCGTAGGGGCCGGTGACGGTGGCGATGCGGCGGCGGCCGAGGGCGAGGAGGTGCCGGACGGCCTGGCGGGCGCCGCCGCGGTTGTCGCCGTCGACGTAGGCCTGGCCGCGCACGGGGTCGCCGTCGCACAGGAGGGGACGGCCACCGAAGACGGCGGGCAGCGCGAGCCGGTCGACCATCTCGGGCAGCCGGTCGCCGGGGCGCAGCGAGAACAGGATCGCGCCGTCGACATGGCCGCCGCCGAGGTAGTCGGCCACGCGCGCGTAGTCGTCGGGCTCGTCCAGGAACAGCAGGACGGCCTGGGAACCGTGTCGGGCGAGTTCGGCGCGGATGCCGCGCAGCAGACAGTCGAAGAACGGGTCGAGGAACAGCCGGTCCTCGGGCTGGGCCGCGACGACCGCGACGGCGCCGGTGCGGCGGGTGACCAGCTGCCGGGCCGCCTGGTTCGGCACGTATCCCAGCGCGGAGATCGCCTCCCGGACCCGGACCGCGGCCTCCGCGCTCACCTTGGACTCGCCGTTGACGACCCGCGACACCGTGGACTTCGAGACCCCCGACCAGCGGGCGACATCCTCCAGCGTGGGCCGCCGTGCGTTCGACCGCTGCGTCAACACCATCTCCGATACGGCGAGTTGGGCGGTGCACACCGGCACGGTGCGTACGCGGTCAGTATGCCTCTACGACCTTGACGTCCTCCTCGGTGACCTCGCCCTCCAGGATCTGGTACGAGCGGAACTGGAAGGGGCCGACCTCGTCGCTGTCGGCGGTGGAGACGAGGACGTAGTGGGCGCCGGGCTCGTTCGCGTAGGCGATGTCGGTGCGGGAGGGGTAGGCCTCGGTCGCGGTGTGGGAGTGGTAGATGATCACCGGCTCCTCGTCGCGGTCGTCCATGTCGCGGTAGAGCTTCAGCAGGTCCTGCGAGTCGAACTCGTAGAACGTGGGCGAGCGGGCCGCGTTCAGCATCGGGACGAAGCGCTCGGGGCGGCCCTGGCCCACCGGGCCCGCGACGACTCCGCACGCCTCGTCGGGGTGGTCCGCGCGCGCGTGGGCGACGATCTGGTCGAACAGGGCCTGGGTGATGGTCAGGGTCGGCATGGTCGTCAGGATAAGCAGAAGGGCCGCCTCGTACCGAGTGGTGGTACGGGGCGGCCCATATGCCGGGATCGTCCGGTCAGAGGACCTTCTCCAGCACCGGTTCGCGGCGCTCGGTGACCTGCGGGTTGCGGGACTTGAGGACCAGCCAGCCGATCCACAGGGCGAAGGCCCAGCCCGCCATCACGAAGAGGCAGACGCGGGAGTCGGCGTCGTAGGCGATCAGGCCGGTGACGAAGAGCAGGAACACGATGGCGATCCAGCTGCACTTCGCGCCGCCCGGGGCCGGGAAGGACGAGGCCGGGAGGCGGCCCGCGTCGACCGCGCGGCGGTAGAGGACGTGGCTGACCAGGATCATCAGCCAGGTCCAGATGCCGGCGGCGGTGGCCACCGAGGTGACGTAGCCGAAGGCCTTCTCCGGGACGACGTAGTTGAGGACCACGCCGATGCCCATGAAGGCGACGGAGATCGCGATGCCGAGGGCCGGGGTCTTGGAGGTGGACAGCTTGCTGAAGACGCGCGGGGCCTCGCCGTTGTCCGCGAGGGTCCGAAGCATGCGGCCGGTGGAGTACATGCCCGAGTTGCAGGAGGAGAGGGCGGCGGTGAGGACCACGAAGTTGACGATGCCCGCGCCCGCCGGGATGCCGATCCTCGCGAACGCCTCGACGAACGGGCTGACGCCCGGGGCGAATTCGGTCCACTTCACGACGCAGAGGATGACGGTGAGGGCGCCGACGTAGAAGAGGGCGATGCGCCACGGGAGGGTGTTGATCGCCTTGGGGAGGGTCTTCTCCGGGTTCTCGGACTCGCCCGCGGTGACGCCGACCAGCTCGACGGCGAGGTAGGCGAACATGACGCCCTGGAGGGTCATCAGGGAGGAGCCGATGCCCTTGGGGAAGAAGCCGTCGAACTGCCAGAGGTTGGCGACGGAGGCGGTGTCACCGGCGCTGCTGAAGCCGAAGGTGAGCACGCCGAGGCCGATCACGATCATGCCGATCAGGGCGGTGACCTTGACCATCGAGAACCAGAACTCGATCTCGCCGAACAGCTTCACCGAGATCAGGTTGGCCACGAAGAGCACGACCAGGAAGACCAGGGCGGTGACCCACTGCGGGACCGCCGGGAACCAGTAGTTGACGTAGATGGCGGCGGCCGTGAGCTCGGCCATGCCGGTGACCACCCACATCAGCCAGTACGTCCAGGCGGTGAAGTAGCCGAAGAACGGGCCGAGGAACTCGCGGGAGTACTCCGCGAAGGAACCCGACACCGGGCGGTACAGGAGCAGTTCGCCCAGTGCCCGCATGATGAAGAAGATGATCACGCCGGCCAGGGCGTACATGAAGATGAGGCTGGGTCCGGCCTTGGCGATGTTCGCCCCGGCTCCCAGGAACAGGCCGACGCCGATGGCGCCGCCGATCGCGATCATCTGGACCTGACGGCTGCCGAGCCCGCGCTCGTACCCCTCCTCAGGGGTCTGTTCCGTCTCGACCTGAGCGGAGGTCATGTGTGGTGCGCCTTTCTCCGAATCCCCCCATGGACTGGAGCTGCCCGGCCGAGGTCCGTCGGCCGCATGGCGAACCCGGCGGGACATGGGTGGCGTCCGCCGGGCGGTCGTGAAGATTTATCACGGTCGCAATCGTGATCGACGGGGACTTTTGTGGCGCACACCACAGGAAGAAGCGGACAAAAATGAGCGACGGCCAGCATTCCTGGCCGTCGCGGTGACGTGATCGTTATTCGGATTTGAGGCTCCGCTGAGCGAACGGAACGCGAACGGAACGGGGCTGTCGCGGTCAGCGCATCAGGGTCGTGACCAGGGTTTCCTGGAGGCCGCCCAGCCAGAGGTACGCCATCACCATCGGCTTGCGCGGGTCCTCGTCCGGGAGGCGGTAGAGGTCGTCGGTGTCGTCCTCGTCGGTGATGTCGAGGCGTGAACCGATCGCCAGGCGCAGGTCGTTGAGGGAGCCGAGCCACTGCCGGGACTCCTCGGCGGTCAGCTTGAGGATCGCGCCGCCGTCACCGCCGGGGGTGAGCGAGTCCAGGGTGCGGACCACCGCGAGGGCGTTCTCGCGCTTGCCGGCCCGCAGGTCGTTCTCGGTGAAGCGGCGGAACTCGGCGGAGTGCGCGAGCTTCTCCTCGGCGTCCTGCGGGGAGTCGGGGGCCTGCTCCGGGTCGGTGTACGCGTCCGGGAACAGACGCCGGAGCACCGGGTCGGAGGGCGGCTCGCTCGGGCCCTCGGCGAAGAGTTCCGCGAGGGGGTCGTCGGGGGCGTCCTCACCCGGGCCCGGGCCGATCAGCTCCAGGAGCTGCACGGCCAACGACCGGATGATGGAGATCTCGACGTCGTCGAGGGCGACGGCGGCACCGCCGCCGCGAAGTGGTTCGAAGTGTCCTGGCATCGGGATGGGTCGCTACTTCCGGTCCTGCTGGAGGGTGGCCCACAGACCGTAGCCGTGCATGGCCTGCACGTCGCGTTCCATCTCCTCGCGGCTTCCGCTGGAGACGACGGCGCGGCCCTTGTGGTGGACGTCCATCATGAGCTTGGTGGCCTTGTCCTTGGAGTAGCCGAAGTACGTCTGGAAGACGTACGTCACATAGCTCATGAGGTTGACCGGGTCGTTGTGCACGATCGTGACCCAGGGGACGTCGGGCTCGGGTACGGCGAAGACCTCCTCCGCCGACTCGGTGCGTTCGATCTCCAGGGGTGCGGGTGACGTCACAGCGCCCATGCTGCCACCACAAGGGGGTGCCCGCACAAATGGACCCCACAAATCGTCAGAGTGACGAGATGGGAGTACCATCCGTTGCCATGCGGCACACACCGGGGGACAACCCCCGGACCCCCGGCGGACCTCGGGGGACCCGGAAAATCACGACCAGGAGAGTTCAGTGGACGTAGCGGACCTTGGGCTGCCGGTGGACGTTCCCTCGACGGCGCTCTTCACCGACCACTACGAGCTGACGATGCTGCAGGCCGCCCTCAAAGCGGGTACGGCCGACCGGCGTTCGGTCTTCGAGGTCTTCACCCGGAGGCTGCCCGAGGGGCGTCGCTACGGCGTCGTCGCGGGCACCGGACGCGTCCTGGACGCGGTGGAGAACTTCCGGTTCGACGCGGACGTCCTCGGCTTCCTGCGCGAGCGGAACGTCGTCAACGAGGAGACCCTGGCGTGGCTCGCCGCCTACCGCTTCAGCGGTGACGTCTGGGGCTACCCGGAGGGCGAGGTGTACTTCCCGGGCTCGCCGATCATGCGGGTCGAGGGCTCCTTCGCCGAGTGCGTGCTCCTGGAGACCGTGATCCTCTCCATCCTCAACCACGACTCCGCGATCGCGGCCGCCGCCTCCCGTATGGCCTCCGCCGCCGGGGACCGCCCGCTGATCGAGATGGGCGCCCGCCGCACCCACGAACTCGCCGCCGTCGCCGCCTCCCGCGCGGCCTACGTCGGCGGTTTCGCCACCACCTCCGACCTCGCGGCCGGTTTCCGCTACGGCATCCCCACCGTCGGCACCTCCGCGCACGCCTTCACCCTGCTCCACGACAACGAACGCGACGCGTTCCAGGCCCAGGTGGACTCGCTCGGCCGGAACACCACCCTGCTCGTCGACACGTACGACGTCACCGAGGCCGTCCGTACGGCGGTCGAGGTCGCCGGGCCCGAACTGGGCGCCGTCCGCATCGACTCCGGCGATCTGCTCCTCGTGGCACACCGGGTGCGGCAGCAGCTGGACGAGCTGGGCGCCGTCAACACGAGGATCGTGGTGACCTCCGACCTGGACGAGTACGCCATCGCCTCGCTGGCGGCGGCGCCCGTGGACGCGTACGGCGTCGGCACCCAGCTGGTGACCGGGTCCGGGCATCCGACCTGCTCGATGGTCTACAAGCTGGTCGCGCGGGCCGAGTCCGCCGATCCGAAGGCGCCGCTGGTGCCGGTCGCGAAGAAGTCCAGCGGCGGCAAGACGTCGATCGGCGGGCGCAAGTGGGCGGCACGGCGGCTGGACGGCGACGGGATCGCGGAGGCCGAGGTGATCGGCACCGGGCCGGTCCCCGCCGAACTCGCCGACCGGCAGCTGCTGGTGGAGCTGGTCAAGGGCGGCGAGGTCGTCGCCCGCGAGCCGCTGGACGTCGTACGGGACCGGCATGCTGTCGCGCGGGCCAACCTGCCCTTGTCGGCGACCCAGTTGTCGCGCGGGGAGGCTGTCCTTCCGACGGAGTACCTCCATCTGCGGTCGGGTAGTTAAGGACCGCTGGTTGAGTCCCACTAGTTAAGACCCGCACGAAAATCAGGGGTGCGCCCTCCCGCGGTGGCGCCAAAGTCTCTAGGCTCGAATCTCACTCTCCGCGAAGGACACCACCATGCGCCGCGCCTTGATCGTCGTTGACGTGCAGAACGACTTCTGCGAGGGAGGCAGTCTCGCGGTGGCCGGTGGTGCCGACGTGGCCGCCGCCGTGACCGAGCTGATCGGGCAGGCGCCCGCCGGCTACCGGCATGTCGTGGCCACCCGTGACCATCACATCGCGCCCGGCGGGCACTTCGCCGACAACCCCGATTACGCCCACTCCTGGCCCGCGCACTGTGTCGCGGGCACGGAGGGGGTCGGATTCCATCCGAACTTCGCGCCTGCGGTGGCCTCCGGGGCGATCGACGCCGTCTTCGACAAGGGGGCGTATGCGGCGGCGTACAGCGGGTTCGAGGGGCGGGACGAGAACGGGGTGTCGCTCGGAGAGTGGTTGCGGGCGCGGGAGATCGACGAGGTTGATGTGGTCGGGATCGCGACCGACCACTGCGTGAAGGCGACCGCGTTGGACTCTGTGCGGGAGGGGTTCCGTACGCAGGTGTTGTTGGATCTGACGGCCGGGGTGGCGAAGGAGACGACGGATCGGGCGTTGGAGGAACTGCGGGCGGCCGGCGTTGAGTTGACTGGGAAACCGGTCGTCTAAGTCGTTCTTTGGCTGCGAGCCGGTGGGGGCTGGTCGCGCAGTTCCCCGCGCCCCTAAAGGGGCGCTCCAGCTCGCGGGGTTTCCACTGGTTCCGTTGCCGGATGCTGGCGGCTCAAGCTCTCTCCCTCGATGTCTACGTTGGGCAGGAGGCGGTCCAGCCAAGCCGGCAGCCAGGAGATTCGGTCGCCGAGGATGGCCAGGACCGCCGGGACGAAGGCCATGCGGACGATGAACGCGTCGAAGAGGACGGCTATCGCGAGGCCGAAGCCGATCATCTTGATCATGGAGTCGCCGGCCGTGATGAAGCCCGCGAAGACCGAGATCATGATGAGGGCCGCGGCGGTCACAACCCTCGCGCTGTAGCGGAACCCGGTCGCGATCGAGGCGTGGGCCGCGCTGCCGTGGACGTAGGCCTCGCGGATGCGGGAGACGAGGAAGACCTCGTAGTCCATGGCCAGGCCGAAGACGATGCCCACCAGGAAGATCGGCATCAGGCTCATGATCGGGCCGGTGGTCTCCACTCCCAACAGGCTTGCGCCCCAGCCCCATTGGAAGACCGCCACCACGCAGCCGAGCGCGGCGAGTACCGAGAGCAGGAAGCCGACGGCCGCCTTGATCGGGATGACGATGGAGCGGAAGACCAGGAGGAGGAGCAGGACCGCCAGGCCCACGACCACTATCAGGTACGGGACCAGGGCGCCGCTGACCTTCTGCGCCACGTCGATGTTCAGGGCGGTGGTGCCCGTGACCTCGAAGGTCGCGCCGGGGGCCGCCGCCACGATCGCGGGGCGGTCGTCGCGGATGGTGTGGACGAGGTCGACGGTCTTCTGGCTGGTGGGTGCCTCGGCCGGTACGGCGGTGAACAGGGCTGTGTTTCCGGTCGAGTTGAAGCGCACCGGTGACACCGAGACCACGCCCGGTACGGCGGCGATCCGCTTCTCGACCGTGGCCGCGGCGGCCTTGGGGTGAGTGGAGTCCGTGAGGTCCACGACCACTGTCAGCGGGCCGTTGAAGCCGGGGCCGAACGCCTTGGCGAGATCGTCGTAGGCGCGGCGTTCCGTGGTCGCGGTGGACTTGGCCTCGTCGCCGGACTGGCCCAGTTGCAGGCCGATCACGGGGAGCGCGAGGACCACCAGGCCGACGACCGTGCCGAGCAGTACCGGCCAGGGGTGGCGCAGTACGAACCCGGCCCAGCGGCTGCCCATGTTGCCGGCCACGCCCTGGATACGGCGGCCGGTCGTCTTGTAGCGGCGGGAGAGGACGGCCCGGGGCCAGAAGCCGAGCAGGGCGGGGACGAGGGTCAGCGCGATGAGGACGGCGAGGGCGACCGCGCAGGCCGCGCTCAGGCCCATCTTGGTCAGGAGCGGGATGCCTACGACGGACAGACCGGCCAGCGCGATCACGACAGTGAGGCCGGCGAAGACCACCGCCGAGCCCGCCGTGCCGACCGCCAGGCCCGCCGCTTCCTCGGTGGTGTGGCCGTTGGCGCGTTCCTCGCGGTAGCGGAAGACGACGAACACGGCGTAGTCGATGCCGCAGGCCAGGCCGAGCATCGTGGCGAGGGTGCCGGTGGTGTCGGACAGGCCGAGGGTGGCGGCGAGGGTCGTGATCGCGGTCATGGAGATGGCGACGCCGAGCAGCGCGGTCAGCAGCGGGAGTCCGGCGGCGGCGAGCGATCCGAAGGTGATCAGCAGCACTACGGCGGCGATGCCGACGCCGATGACCTCGCCGACGCCGCCCGCCGAGGGCTGCGCGGCCAGTGCGGTGCCGCCGATCTCGACGGTGAGACCGGCGTCGCGGGCCTGCGCGGCGGCGTTCCTGAGGTTGTTCTTGGCGGTGTCGGAGAGGTCGTTGGCCTGCACCGTGTACGTGACGGTCGAGTACGCGGTCGTCGCGTCCTTGCTGACCGCGCCCGCCTGGAAGGGGTTCACGGCGCTCGCGACCTGGGGTCCGCCGGAGACCTCGTCGACGAGCCGGACCACGGCCGCGCGGTCCTTGCCGGTGGTGATCTTCTGCCCGTCGGGGGCGACGAAGACCACACGGGCGACGGCGCCGTCCGCCTGCGCTCCCGGGAAGCGCTGCTGGATCAGGTCGAAGGCCCGCTGGGACTCGACACCGGGCGTGGAGAAGGTGGTGGCGGGGGCTTCGGCCGCCTTGGTGGAGGCGAAACCGAGGGCCACGAGGATCACCACCCAGAGGATGGTCACGTACCAGCGCCGACGAAAGGCCAGGCGCCCCAGGCGGTAGAGGACGGTAGCCACGGGGGCCTCCGGCGGTCTTTAGGGTGCCCCGAGCCATCTCAGGATGGGGTGTGTCGGGGCGGACCGCCTGTCGGGGGTGCGTCGTGTGTTGGCTGCGGGCCCGGTGGGGGCTGGTCGCGCAGTTCCCCGCGCCCCTTGTAAACGCGGCCCCAGTTTCCACAGGCACCCCGCATCACCCGCACCTGTCAACACCGGCCCGCTTTCCAGGGGCGCGGGGAACTGCGCGACCAGCCCCCACCGGCCCGCAGCCGACGCACCGCCCCCACCGCCCCCACAGACACCGCCCCGCCCCTCACACAGCCGCCGGAGGCCTCCGCAGCAGCGCCTTGATCGGGTGCCACAGCTCCTGCGGCAGCTCCGGACCGGGGATCACGACAGCGTTGTCAGGAGCAGGGGCCGTACGCCATATCAGGCCATCGGGGTGGTGCAGGACGGCCGTGATCTCGTCCGGGGTCGGCGGCTCCGCGTTGCCGCGCAGGTAGACGGCCCGCATTCCGAGGTTGCGGAGCCTGGTCAGGGCCCGGGCGCGGTTGCGGGCGTGGACGAGAACGCGGACGCAGCCGTCACCCTGGGCGGTGGGTCTTGGCAGGTTCAACGCCACCACCACGCTGCCTGTGGGCAGCTTGCAGAAACCTCCTGCGGACAATGCGGTCACACCCCCGGGCGGGTCGGTATCGAGGTCGGTGTCAATAAGGGAAGCACAGGACGCACCTAAACACGGATCGGCGGCGACCCGCCAGGGGGTCACCGCCGATCCATTTCTGACCTGCGCTTTTACCGACTACTTCGCCGAGGGGCCGACCTGGAGCGTGACCGTCGAGCCGTCCAGCGGCTCCTTGACGATCTTGATCCGGGTGTTGGTGTCAGTGATCTTGACACCGGCCGTCGGGTTCGACGTGTCGTAGTAGGTCGACTTGCCGTCGTCGAAGACGGGCACACCGCGCTGCGACTTGATCTTGGTGGCGACGTCGGCCTTGTGCAGCGTGACCGAGTCCGTCGGGTACCAGCTGAACGGCGAGTCGTAGGCCTGGATGCGGTTGCGCATCAGCGTGCCGTCGGACCACTTCAACTGCGTCGGGTGCGAGTCGATCGGCAGGATCAGACCCTCACCGGCGTGCTCGCTGGTGTTGTCGTCCGCCTGCGAGGTGTCCCACTTCCAGATCAACAGGCCGTTCTGGTAGGCGTAGTGCTCCACCCAGTCCGGACGGGTCGTCGAGAAGCCGAAGTTGTACGGGCCGACCTTCAACACCTTGTCGTACGACACGTATTGACGGTTCTCGGCGATGTAGTACTGCGCGTAGTCGTCCGTGAAGGACGAGCCGATGCGCGAGAAGCCCTTCGCCGTCCAGGCGGCGTCGGCGGACTCGGCGTTGTCGGAGAAGAGGGCGGCGCCGTCGGCGGTCACCGTGATCTCGTCGGCCGCGAAGCCCTTCTGCGCCACACCGCTGTCGGTCTGGTAGCGGAAGCGGACGTCGATCTTCTGGCCCGCGTAGGCGTCCAGCGGGTACGTCAGCTTCTGGTACGCCGCCGCCGTGCCGGTGAGGGCGGGGTTGCCGCTGCCGTCACGCGGGATGGCGGAGCCGTCGGCCAGCTTGCCGTCGATCGGGGTCCAGCTCGTGCCGCCGTTCGTGGACACCTCGGTGTAGAGGTAGTCGAAGTCGGCCTCGATGTCGTAGTAGCCGTCCAGCGTGAGGGACGCGGCCGACTTACCGGTCAAGTCCACTGTCCGGGAAAGGGTGTTGCTCAGGCTGTTGCCGCTGCCGCTCCACCACTGCGTGGCACCCTGCGCCGGGGTGACCACCGTCGTGGTGACCGCCTTCTCCGGCAACTGCACCACCAGCGCCTGCGCGTTCTTGGTGTTGTACTCCGCGACGCCCAGCGTGTGCTTCGACTTGGTGCCGGCCTTGGCCACGTCGTAGTCCAGCCAGCCCAGTTGGAGCTTGTCCCAGGCGTTCATGTCGCCGGGCAGGTCGCCGATGGCCTCCTTGCCCGTGCCGAGCCAGGAGCCGGACGACATCAGCGTCCAGAAGCCGGTGGAGTTCTCGCCGCCCGCGGTGTCGTACTCGTCGGGCAGGCCGAGGTCGTGGCCGTACTCGTGGGCGTAGACGCCGAGTCCGCCGTTCTCCGGCTGGATCGTGTAGTCGCCGACCCAGATGCCGGTGTCGCCGACCTGGGTGCCGCCGAGCAGGTTGGTGTCCGGGCCGGTGGAGCCGGCGTCGGTGCCGAAGGCGTACCAGCGGTGGGCCCAGATCGCGTCCTCGCCCTGGGCGCCGCCGCCGGCGGACTCGTCCTCGCCGGCGTGCACGATCTGGAAGTGGTCGATGTAGCCGTCGGGCTCGTTGAAGTTGCCGTCGCCGTCGTAGTCGTAGCGGTCCCACTGGTCGAACTGGGCCAGCTCCGTCTTGATCTCGGCGGCCGTGTCGCCGGCGGCCTCGCGCTGGGCGACCCAGGCGTTGACGCCGTCCTGCACCGCGTACCAGGCGCCGGTGGAGGCCTTGTTGGAACCGTAACGGGCCTCGTTGTAGGGGACCTTGACCCAGTCGGTGACCTCGCCGTCGACCGAGTAGCGGCCCGAGGACTGCTTCTCGTAGTACTTCTTGAG
This sequence comes from Streptomyces xylophagus, assembly GCF_000716435.1. GTDB lineage: Bacteria > Actinomycetota > Actinomycetes > Streptomycetales > Streptomycetaceae > Streptomyces > Streptomyces xylophagus. Next base: position 138,741 of record NZ_JNWO01000017.1, on the reverse strand, counting down.
CGACTCGGTGTTCTTGCCGGTGCCGAAGTACAGGTCCTGGAAGTGCGCCTGGTTGTAATCCGCCTGCCAGGCCGTGGAGTTGTCCTTGGTGCGGTCCGGCGCGGCTATCTGGTTGTGCAGCGGGCCGACGGTGCCGCCGTAGCGGGTGTCGACCTGGTCGCCGAACTCGACCAGGATCGTGAAGATCTTGTCGGTCTTCTCCCGGCTCAGTTCGACGTACTTGCTCTTGCCGCCCTTGCTCTTGAGCTGGACGACCTGCGAGCCGTTGCGGTCCTTGACCGACGCCTTGCCGGATATGACCTGGTTCAGGGCCTCTTGGCGCTGCGCGTCCTGCGTCTTGCTCAGCGGGCCGTCGAGGTCGTGCTCCTTCTGCGCGACCGGCGCGGGGTCGTGCCGGTCCACGGTGGCGGACTTGGCCGAGGTGTTGGCCTCCGCCACGGCGAACGTCGAGAACGTGGCGGTGGCCGCCGCGAGGGCGACACCGATCGCGGCCGCTCTGAACGTCCAGGGTCTGCTGGTCACTTGAGGTCCTCCCCTGCGCACCCGACCGCGCGGAAGGGGGGGTCCTGGAAGGCATGGAAGGCCCGCGCGCGGTGTACGCGTGATAGTCAAGTGACGTTATTTGACTAGAGGTTTACGAGAAAAGACAGACCTTGACTTGAGCAGGACAAGTGCACTATGCGAAGCAGGGGTCCGCTTTACGGACACCCGAGGCCGACTCGTCCATCGCTCAACAGGCGCGTACATCCGTCCACTTCGTGGACGGTATGACTCCGTGCGCCCCCCATGCTCCGGAGCCGTGTGTTAGGTCACGCTTACTGCGCGTTCCACTCGGGCATGCAGGCGAATAGAGTCGATTGGCGGAACGCCAGGAACCGGCGGAAAGCCAGGCCGACATCCTTGTCGCACCCCCCTTTCACAGCCTCCCCTCCATCGCCTAACGAGGACTCGATTGCCATGCCTCGTCCGACCGCCGCACAGTTCGCCTACGGTTCGTTCACCGTGATCTTCTCGACGCTCGCCATGTTGCTGCTGTCACAGACGAGTTCGGGTCTGGGCATCGCGGTCATCGCGTGCGCGGCACTCGCCCTCGGGCTGCTCGTCTCGCTGACGGTGCCGCAGCCGAAGACCCGCGCCGCGGCAGCGGCTCGGGCCGCCGTCCAGACCGCACCACCGGTCGCTCCGCCGCGCGAGCGGGTGTCGGTGCGGCGGGAGACCGTCTCCGCCGCCGCCGCCGTGTCGTCCGCGCAGCCGGTACGGGAGCGGAGCACTCCCTAGACCAAGCACAAGCCCAAGTACACGCTCAGCCACGCGAATCGGCGGGTCCGTTGACCACGGACCCGCCGATCGCTGTGTGCACCCCGGGTGCTGTCCCCCGGTCACGTCAACGCGTGCTGACCACCACGGTCTTGGCCGCCTTGTCGTGCAGCCCCTGCTTGTACGGCTTGTCGAAGAAGCTCCAACCGCCGCTGATCGCCGTCCAGATGCAGGCGCAGCAGAACGCGAACGGGATCCACAGCACCGCCGCGCGGATCAGGTTGGTCTGCACGGAGGGCGTCGAGCCGTTGTCGAGGTTGGCGACGCGCAGGCCCAGCCACTTCTTGCCGAGCGTCTGGCCCGCCTTGGCGAGCATCACGGTGTCGTAGCCGATGTAGAGCACGGCCGCGACGAGCGACTGGCCGAGCGACTTGGCGTACGACGCGCCGTCGGAGCCGACGTCGTACTCGTGCACGCCGAAGGCCCAGGTGACCAGCCACACGACGATGCCGACGAGGATCATGTCGATGATCCGGGCGAGCGTGCGCCGGCCGCTGTCGGCGAGCGGGGGCATGCCGGCGAGGGGGTCGGTGGGGTAGGAGCCGCCGCCATAGGGATCGCCGCCGCCGTAGGGAGGCGGCTGGTTCCCGTGGGACGGGTCGTACGGAGAGCCCGATCCCTGGCCAGGAGGGGGCTGCTTCCTGAACGGGTCGTCTTCCGGCGGCTGCTGGCCGGAGCCCGGAGGCGGTTCGGTGCTCATGGCCCGAGTCGACCGCGAACCCCTCGGCTCCGCATCCGGCGAGCGGCCGTCCGGGGTACGGAATCAGGTACCCCGGACGCGGTACACCCCTATCCCGCCACGAACGTATGGGCTGCCTTGTCGTGCCAGCACTGGCGCCACGGCCGGTCGAACAGGCACCAGGCGACACCCACGACCCCGATGCCGAGCAGTCCCGGGACGCTGTAGACCAGCCAGCGGCGCAGCGCCCCGCCGAAGGTCGGCGGCTGGTGGCTCTCGATGCCGCGCACCTCGAGACCGCAGAGCTTCTTGCCGAGGGTGCGGCCCCACTTGGCGGTCGGCAACGCCTCGTAGAGGACGCCGAAGAGGAGGAGGACGGCGAGGACGATGCCCAGGTAGGCGGCCGTGGTGCCGTCCAGCAGCCAGACCGTCTCGGTACGGCCGGAGAGCTTGGCCGCGTCGATCTTCTCGTTGATGTGGTCGACCGCCTTGGTGCCCAGCGGTACGGCGGCTACGGCGGTGACCGCGCCGAGCACGACGGTGTCCACGACCCGGGCGGCCAGCCGCTTGCCGAGCCCCGCGGGCCGCGCCGCCGACTGCCGCCGGGCCGCCGCCTGGAACACGTCCTCCACAGGCGGCTTCCAGGGCGCCACGGGCCCTTCCTCGTCCCCCGCCAGCCGGTGCACCTGCTGCGCCCACGAGGGCTGCCCACCGCCTGTCCCGGCGGCCATCGGCGTCGACGCGGACGCCTGCGGCGGACCTGGCTGCGCGGGCACGCCGGGGGCGGACTGCTGGACACCGGAGGGGGCGGAGGCCGGCGCCCCGGTGCCCGCCTGGGCCTGTACGGCGGCACGGGCGGCCGCCGCCTTTCCGGCACCGAAGCCGGGGCCGGAGGGGTCGGTCAACGGGGCGTTCCCGACGGGCGTTTGGCCTCCGGCACGGGGGCCCTGGTCACCGGCGGAGGACGACGCACCGAACCCGCCTGCGGCGGAACCGGTTCCTACGGGGCCCTGCGCGCCGAAACCACCGGCGCCGGTGCCCGAACCCGCCGCGCCCTGCGCACCGAACCCGCCGCTGCCCGCACCGGACCCCGCCGGCCCCGGCCCGCCGAACCCGCCCGCGGCCCCCGCGCCCCCGCCCTGCGCCCCCGGCGCCCCGCCCTGTTGCGGTGTGCGCGGGGTCGGGCGGCGGAAAGTCGTCGTGCCCTCGTCCGGGGTGTCCGTGCCCGGGGTCGGGCGGCGGAAGACGAACGTGCCGGGGTTGGCCGGTTCCTCCGGAGCGGCGGGGGTGTCGGCGGGCACCCTCGGGTCCGGGGCGCCCCAGGAGACGCGGCGGTCCTGATCGCCGCCGAAGCCGCTCTGGTGGGCGCGGTCCGCGCCCCAGGCCGCCGCCGGTTCGGGGCGGCTGCCGTGCTGAGCCTGCGCCGGACCCGCCTGGTGCTCCGGCGCGGGGTCCTCGTCGAAGAAGTGCGGCCCGGTCTCCTCGACCGACGCTCCCGCGCCGGGCGACAGCCCGTCCGACGGCGCCGGGCGGCTGGTGCCGGGCACCCAGGACGCGCCGTTCCAGTACCGGACATAGCCAGGAATGGACGGGTCCGGGTAGTACCCCTCGCGGGGCCTGTCGTCACCGGGTGCCGGGGTTGGGGCGCTCATGTCCGTCGTCCCGTATCTGCTCGGAGGTCAAATGGGGGTGTCCACATCTATCAGACCCGTGCCACCAGCACTGCCCGTCCCGCCGGACCCACCCCTATCCGGGCAACCTCGTGCACGGAGTCCACACCGTCCGAAGCCCCGCGAAGCCTTCGTGACGCCTTCGTGAAAAAAAGATTCCCGAAGTCGCGTAATGCTTGGCGCCGCACGCCCTCTCCACTCGTACGGGCTCACCACAGGGCCCCGTGAACGAGAGGAGACACACGTCATGCACACAGTGGTAGAGCGGGAGTTGGAGCTGAAGCTCATCCTGTCGCCGGAGCGGAGCATTCCAGTTCCGGCCCGGCTCAGCTATCGCACGGACGACCCGTACGCCGTCCACATCTCCTTCCACATCAACTCCGAGCACCCCGTGCTCTGGACGTTCGCCCGCGAACTGCTCGTCGAGGGCGTGTTCCGGCCGTGCGGGCACGGGGACGTGCGGGTGTGGCCGACGAAGGTGGAGGGGCGCAGCGTCATCCTGATGGCGCTGAGTTCACCCGACGGGGACGCCCTCCTCCAGGCCCCGGCGGCCCAGGTGTCGGCGTGGCTGGAACGCACCCTCCGGGTGGTCCCCCCGGGCTCTGAGGCGGAGCAGCTCGGCATCGACGACGGCCTGGCCGAGCTGCTCGCACCGACCCCGGCCGACGACCTGTGGCTGCGCGACCCGTGGCCGTCGGACGAGTCGAGGGAGGGGGAGTGAGTTCAAAAAGTGTGTCACTTTCGGCGAAAGTGACACACTTTTCGGGGAGAGGTGTCCCGCGGAGCCGTCAGAAGAGCTTGCCGGGGTTGAGGATCCCCAGCGGGTCGAAGCTCGCCTTCACCGCCCGCTGCATCTCCACGCCCACCGGGCCGATCTCGCGGGCCAGCCACTCCTTCTTCAGGACGCCGACGCCGTGTTCGCCGGTGATGGTGCCGCCGAGTTCCAGGCCGAGGGCCATGATCTCGTCGAAGGACTCGCGGGCGCGCCGGGACTCGTCGGGGTCCTGTGCGTCGAAGCAGACGGTGGGATGCGTGTTGCCGTCGCCGGCGTGCGCGCAGACGCCGATCGTCAACTGGTACTTCTCCGCGATCCGTTCCACCCCTTCGAGCATCTCGCCGAGCCGCGACCGGGGCACGCACACGTCGTCGATCATCGTCGTGCCCTTGACCGCCTCCAGCGCCGTGAGCGACAACCGCCGCGCCTGGAGCAGCAGTTCGGACTCCGCCGCGTCCTCGGCCGGCACCACCTGGGTGGCCCCCGCGGCCTCACAGAGGGCTCCTACGGCGGCCAGGTCGGCGGCCGGGTCCAAGGTGTCGAAGGCCGCGAGCAGCAACGCCTCGGTGCTCTCCGGCAGTCCCATGTGCGCCAGGTCGTTGACGGCCTTGACGGTCGTACGGTCCATCAGTTCGAGGAGGGACGGGACGTGCCCCTCCGCCATGATCCGGCACACGGCGTCGCACGCCGCCGCCGCGGACCCGAACTCGGCCGCCAGCACGAGCTGCTGGGGCGGCTGCGGCTTCAGCGCCAGGATCGCCTTCACGACGATCCCGAGCGAGCCCTCCGAGCCGACGAACAGCCGGGTCAGGTCGTACCCGGCGACCCCCTTGGCCGTACGCCGGCCGGTGCTCATCAGCCGCCCGTCGGCGAGGACGACGTCCAGTCCGAGGACGTACTCGGCGGTCACCCCGTACTTCACGCAGCACAGCCCGCCGGACGCGGTGCCGATGTTGCCGCCGATCGTGCACATCTCCCAGCTGGAGGGGTCCGGCGGGTAGTACAGGCCGTGTTCGTTGACCGCGCGGGAGAGGGTCGCGTTGATGACGCCCGGCTCGACGACCGCGATGCGGTCGACCGGGCTGATCTCCAGAATGCGGTCCATCTTGGTGAGGGACAGCACGATGCAGCCCTCGGAGGCGTTGGCCGCGCCCGACAGGCCGGTGCGGGCGCCCTGCGGGACGACCGGGACGCGCAGTTCCGTGGCGACGCGCATGACGTGCTGGACCTGTTCGACCGTGCGCGGCAGCACGACCACGGCGGGGGTGCCGGACGGGCAGAAGCTCGCCATGTCGTTGGCGTACGAGACCGTGACGTCCGGGTCGGTGAGGACGGCCTCGGCGGGCAGACCGGTCAGCAGCCGGTCGACGAGGGTTCCGGTGTCGTGGTCGCGAGGCGCTTCGATACGGCTCATGATCACAGCGTCGCACTCGCGGCCATCGGTGTGAACCCCGTCCGCGCGCGGCTTTGGGTGCCGGGATGTGGTCGTCGTACTGACGCACAGTGAGCGCCATGGAGAACGAACAGCGGAGCCCGGGTACGTCCCTGGTGGCGGAGCCGCGCAGGCGCCGCTCCCCCGTTCTGCGGCGGGTGCTGATCGCCGCGGTCGCCGCGGGTGCCGTGGTAGGCGGGCTGCTGGTACTGCTGCCCGAGGAGCCGCGCCCCGCGCCGCCGCCCGCGCCGGGACCCAAGACGCAGGCGCTGACCGCGGTCACCGCCGGGGTGCCGGCCGCGCTGCCCGACCTCGCCGCGCTGATCGGCGACCGCGAGGCCCGGGTGCGGGCCCGGCCGACGGACGCGCGGTCGTGGGCGGTGCTCGGCGTCGCCTATGTGGAGCAGGGGCGGCGGACCGGGGACGCCCTGTACTACCCGAAGGCCGACCAGGCCCTCCACACCTCGCTGAAGGTCCGCGCGAAGGGCAACGACGCGAGCGCCGTCGCGATGGACGGACTGGTGGCCCTGGCGAACGAGCGGCGGGACTTCCGGGCGGCCCGGACCTGGGGCGAGGCCGCGGTGAAACTGGCCCCGAAGCGGTGGACGACGTACCCGCTGCTGATCGACGCGTACACCGGCCTCGGCGACTACAAGGCGACCAAGCGGACCCTCGACAAGCTGCTGGAGCTGCACTCCGGGCCCGCCGTGATGGCCCGCGCCGCCGCCGTCTACCGCGACCGGGGCTGGCGCGAGGACGCCGCCGCCCAGCTCGCCGACGCGGCGGCGAAGGCCACGGCACCCGCCGAACAGGCGGCCTGGTGGCAGCGGGCCGGCGAGCTGGCCTGGGAGCGCGGGGACCGGGAGGTCGCGCTACGGCACTTCGAGGCGGCCGTACGGATCGACCCCGACCAGCGGGAGGCACTCGCCGGTGAGGGACGGGTACTGGCCGCGCTGGGCCGGACCTCCGAGGCACTGAACGCCTACCAGGTCGCCCTCGCCAAGCAGCCGACCCCCCAATACGCCCTGGAACTCGGCGAGTTGTACGAGTCGCTGGGCCTCGGGCAGGCCGCACGGGTGCAGTACGACACGCTGCGCGCCCTGGTGACCAAGGACGCGGCGGGCGGGGTCGACGACGAGCTGGTGCTCGGCGCGTTCGAGGCGGACCACGGGGACGCGCCGGATGCCGTACGGCGGCTGCGGGGCGAGTGGACGCGGCAGCCGGGGATCGCGGTGGCCGACGCGCTGGGGTGGGCGCTGCACCGGGCCGGGCAGGACGAGGAGGCGCTGAAGTTCGCGTCGGTGGCGACGGACAAGGTGCACGGGGGCGGGGTGCGGGACGCGCTGTACGCGTACCACCGGGGCATGATCGAGCGGGAGTTGGAGAAGTTCGCGTCCGCGCGCCGGCATCTCCAGGAGGCGCTGCAGATCAACCCGTACTTCTCACCGCTCCAAGTGCCATTGGCCCAGGCCGCGTTGGGGGCACTGGGCGAAGCGCCGGACGAGCCCCTGCCCACGGACAAGGAACCGCAGGACAAGGAGGCTCAGGACAAGGAGCCGCAGGAGAAGACGGGTTGAGCCTCCGTGTCACACGGCCGCCGTGCCGATCAGCGCGTTGCGGGTGACCAGTGCGGCCAGTTCGTCCTCCGTGAGTGACTCCGTGCCCTCGGGCCTGCGGGGCAGGACCATGTAGCGGGTCTCCGCGCTGGAGTCCCACACGGTGATGTCCGTGGACGTGGGCAGTCGGAGCCCGAACTCGGCCAGCACGGACCGGGGTTCGCGGACCACGCGGGAGCGGTAGGCCTCCGACTTGTACCAGCCAGGGGACGGGCCGAGGAGCGCGAGCGGGTAGCAGGAGCAGAGAGTGCAGACGATGACGTTGTGCGTCGCGTCGGTGTTCTCGACGACCCGCAGCCGCTGGAACGAGCCGTCCATGAAACCGAGTTCCCGCACGGCGGCCGTGCCGTCCGTCAACAGCCGTTCCCGGTACGCCTCGTCGGTCCAGGCGCGGGCCACCACCCGGGCCCCGTTCGCCGGTGACGCGCCCGCGAGGAACGCGTCGAGCACCTCGTCGACCGCCCCGCCCGTGACGACCCCCTTCTCCTCCAGCAGGGTCTCCAGGCGCCGCACCCGCCGGGAGATCGAGGCGTCCTCGTGGTCACCGCTCATCGTCACGTTCCTCTTCGCACGCTTCCAAGTAGCTTTCCCACAGGTCCAGTACGACGTGATGGTCGCCCTCGCCCCACAGGTCCCGGGCCGCGAACCGCACCGCGTACACCTGCTCCACCGGCGCGTCCCCACGCCCCTGCGCGCTGACGTCGGCGACCTCCGCCCGCCCCTCCGGCTCGACCACGACACCGGACTTGCCGCGCGCGTAACGGGGCAGGCGGGTGTGGTGCGGCGGGTCGTGCGGGAAGGTGCGGACACGGGTGCCGGGCGGGAAGCGGTCAGTCATCCAACTCACCTGATTCGAGCACGCCCTTGCGTTCCAGCAGGGTGGTGATCGCGGTGAACCAGCGTTCGTAGTACGACATCGACAGGTACGCGGCGGGCGGGATCGCCTCGATCGCGTCCCGGAACTCGTTGGTGTTGAAGATCCCCTGCGCGCGCAGGGCGTTGAACAGCCCGACGACCCGGGCCTCCCAGTCGGCGTGGAAGGGCTCGGGGTCGTCGGTGGTGTCGATGGCACCGAAGCCCTGGGTGCCGCCCACGTCGTTGATCCTGGCCATGGGTGCAGCGTACGGCCGGATCCGCGGCTACGGCCGCGTCACAGGTTGCCCCGCTTCTCCTGCTCCCGCTCGATCGCCTCGAACAGGGCCTTGAAGTTGCCCTTTCCGAAGCCCATGGAGCCGTGCCGCTCGATGAGTTCGAAGAACACCGTGGGACGGTCCTGGACCGGCTTGGTGAAGATCTGGAGCAGGTAGCCGTCCTCGTCGCGGTCGGCGAGGATCTTCAGGTCGCGCAGCGTCTCGACGGGGACGCGGGTGTCGCCGACCCACTCGCCGAGGGTGTCGTAGTACGAGTCCGGGGTGTCGAGGAACTTGACCCCGGCCGCGCGCATCGTCCGTACCGTGCGCACGATGTCGTTGGTGTTGAGCGCGATGTGCTGGACGCCCGCGCCGCCGTAGAACTCGAGGTACTCGTCGATCTGAGACTTCTTCTTGGCGACGGCCGGCTCGTTGATGGGGAACTTGACCTTCAGGGTGCCGTCGGCGACGACCTTCGACATCAGGGCGCTGTACTCGGTCGCGATGTCGTCGCCCACGAACTCCTTCATGTTCGTGAAGCCCATGACCTTGTTGTAGAAGCCGACCCACTCGTTCATGTGGCCGAGCTCGACGTTGCCGACGCAGTGGTCGATGGCCTGGAAGGTGCGGTGGGCGGGCGCCTCGACGAGCGGGTCGGCGGGGGCGAAGCCGGGGAGGTACGGGCCGTCGTAGTCCACGCGCTCGACGAGGGTGTGGCGGGTCTCGCCGTAGGTGGCGATCGCGGCGAGGACGACCGTGCCGTGCTCGTCCTTGAGCTCGTAGGGCTCGGCGAGGGAGCGGGCGCCGTGTTCGACAGCGTAGGCGTGGGCGGCGCGCGCGTCCGGGACCTCGATGGCGAGGTCGACGACGCCGTCGCCGTGCTCGGCCACATGCCGGGTGAGGAACTCGCCCCAGGGGGTGGCGGGTTTGATCACGGAGGTGAAGACGAAGCGGGCGGAGCCGTTGGTGAGGACGTACGAGGCGGTCTCACGGCTGCCGTTCTCCGGTCCGGAGTAGGCGGCCAGGGTCATGCCGAAGGCCGTGGAGTAGTAGTGCGCCGCCTGCTTGGCGTTGCCCACGGCGAAGACGACCGCGTCCATTCCCTTCACCGGGAAGGGGTCGGCCTGCCGGGCGGTGTCGGGAGTGTGGTGAGTGGTCTGGGTCATGAGCGCAGGCTCCCTCTCCCTGGCAAGGTGCGCAATAGTTTGCGTTTCTGCTGGGCAGCTTGTTCAGTGGTACGACCGTTTTGGCGGGCTTTCTGTACAGGATGACCATCCTCGGAGGCGGACACCATGGGGATCGATCAGCTCGACGGCCGGATCATCGTGCTGCTGGCCGAGGAGCCGCGCATAGGCGTGCTGGAGATGTCCCGGCGGCTGGGGGTCGCCCGGGGGACGGCGCAGGCGCGGCTGGACCGGCTTCAGTCGAATGGAGTCATCCGGGGGTTCGGTCCGCAGGTGGATCCGGCGGCGCTCGGTTATCCGGTCACGGCGTTCGCGACGCTGGAGATCCGGCAGGGGCAAGGGACGGACGTACGGGCGCACTTGGCGACCGTCCCGGAGGTCCTCGAACTGCACACCACCACCGGCAGCGGGGACATGCTGTGCCGGCTGGTGGCCCGGTCGAACGCCGATCTCCAGCGGGTCATCGACCGGGTTGTCGGTTTTGATGGCATTGTCCGGGCCGCCACCGCGATCGTGATGGAGAACCCCGTTCCGCTGCGGGTCATCCCGCTGGTGAGACAGGCGGCGGAGGACCCGGAAGGGACGACGACCTGGCCGACGTAGGGGTGTGGGCATGTGAGCTTCTGGGAGTACGTGGGCAACCGGCACCAGCAGCTGCTCACCGACGCCTATCAGCACGCCAGCGCGGTCTTCCAGTGCATGGTCGTGGCCACGCTGATCGGGGTGGTGATCGGGGTCGTGACCTATCGGAGCGAGTGGGCCGGCAGCCTGGCCACCACGGCCACTTCGACCATTTTGACCATTCCGTCGCTCGCCATGATCGGTCTGCTCATTCCGATCGTCGGCCTTGGCGTTCCGCCCACGGTGATCGCTTTGACCCTGTACGGCCTGCTGCCGATCGTCCGTAACTCGATCGTGGGCCTGCGCGGGGTCGACCCGTCGCTGGTGGACGCGGCGAAAGGCATCGGGATGTCCCGGCTGACGCGGCTGGCGCGGGTCGAACTGCCGCTGGCCTGGCCGCCGATCCTGACCGGTATCCGGGTCTCCACGCAGATGCTGATGGGCATCGCGGCCATCGCGGCGTACGCCTCCGGGCCCGGCCTCGGCAACGAGATCTTCCGCGGCATCGGCTCGCTGGGCAGCAAGAACGCCCTCAACCAGGTGCTCGCGGGCACGCTCGGGATCATCGTCCTGGCGCTGCTGTTCGACGCCGCGTACGTCCTTCTCGGACGGCTGACCATTCCCAGGGGGATTCGTGTCTGAGAGACCTGAGGGGTCAGTGTCCGAGCCGACCGCCACGACCTCCGGTGCCTCCATCGAGCTGGAGAACCTGACCAAGAGGTATCCCGGGAGTCCGCAGCCGGCGGTCGACAGCGTCAACATGGAGATCAAGGCGGGCGAGTTGGTCGTCTTCGTCGGGCCCTCCGGCTGCGGCAAGTCCACCACGCTCAAAATGATCAACCGGCTGATCGAACCGACCGGCGGCCGCATCCGCATCGGCGGCGAGGACGTCACCGACATCGACCCGGTGAAGCTGCGCCGCAAGGTCGGCTACGCGATCCAGTCGAGCGGTCTCTTCCCGCACATGACCGTCGCCCAGAACATCGCACTCGTCCCGAGGATGATCGGCTGGTCGAAGTCCCGGATCAGGGACCGGGTGGAGGAGATGCTCGACCTGGTCGGCCTGGACGCCGGCGAGTTCCAGGGCCGCTATCCGCGCCAGCTCTCCGGTGGGCAGCAGCAACGCGTGGGCGTGGCACGGGCGTTGGCGGCGGATCCGCCGGTACTGCTGATGGACGAACCGTTCGGCGCGGTCGACCCGATCACCCGCGATCACCTCCAGGACGAGTTGATCAGGCTCCAGCACGAACTGCACAAGACGATCGTCTTCGTCACCCACGACTTCGACGAGGCGATCAAACTGGGGGACCGGATCGCCGTGTTGCGCGAACGCTCGCACATCGCGCAGTTCGACACCCCGGAGGCGATCCTCACCAACCCGGCGGACGACTTCGTGTCCGGGTTCGTGGGCGCCGGGGCGGCTCTGAAGCGGCTGAACCTGACGCGCGTACGGGATGTGGAGATCACCGACTATCCGACGGTGACCGTCGACGACCCGCTCCAGAACATCTTCGACAAGCTCCGGGACAGCGGCACCAACGAGATCCTGCTGCTCGACAAGCGCGGCCGGCCCTACAAGTGGCTGCGGCGCGGCGACATGATGCGCGCCAAGGGTTCGCTGGCCCGGGCGGGCACGCTGGTCAGCGACACGGTGACCCGGGACGCGACACTCCGGGACGCCCTGGAGGCCGTGCTCACCGACAACGCGGGGCGGGTCGCGGTCACCGGGCGACGCGGTGAGTACACCGGGGTCGTCGACATGGAGACGCTGATGAACTCCGTGCACGAACTCCTGGAGGCCGACCGGCTGGAGGCGATGGAGGCACAGCACGAGCTGGAGGAGGCCCGGACCCTCCAGACGCACGCCGAGCAGGAGGGCGCCGGAGGGGAGCGGAACACGTGACCACCACTCCCGAACTGGAAGAGGAGGAGACGGAGGCCCCGGCGCCGCCGACTCCCCCGAAGCGCCGGATCACCTGGCAGAAGCTGACCTTCCTGCCCGCTGCCCTGGTGGCGATCCTGCTCGCGACCTGGCTGTGGTTCAACCAGGCGCACCTGGACGCCATTTCGGAGAATGCCCTGTCCAACGGCCAGGTGAGCAAGGCCCTTTGGCAGCACGTCCAACTGACCGTGATCTCCACGTTCTTCGTGCTGATCATCGCGATCCCGCTGGGCATCCTGCTGACCCGGGGGGCGTTCCGGAGGGCCGCCCCGGTGGCGATGACCTTCGCCAACATGGGCCAGGCGACCCCGGCGATCGGCCTGTTGGCCCTCCTGGTGATCTGGCTCGGCACCGGCGAGAAGGCGGCCCTGATCGGCATCATCATCTACGCCGTCCTGCCGGTGCTGTCCAACACCATCGCCGGATTGAAGGCCAACGACCCGACCTTGTTGGAGGCGGCCAGGGGTATCGGCATGTCCCAACTCGGCGTCCTGGCAAGGGTGGAGCTGCCGCTCGCCGTCCCGCTGATCCTGGCCGGCGTCCGCACGGCCCTCGTCCTCAACGTCGGTACGGCGACCCTGGCGACCTTCGGCGGGGGCGGCGGCCTCGGCGTCCTGATCACCACCGGCATCACCACCCAGCGGATGCCCGTCCTGGTCCTCGGCTCGATCCTCACGGTCAGTCTCGCCCTGCTCGTGGACTGGCTGGCCTCGCTGGCCGAACTGCTGCTGCGGCCACGGGGGTTGGAGGTGGGCACGTGAAGCGGACCTGTCTGGTGACGGTCGGCGCGCTGGTCGTCATCTCCGGCTGCGGACTGACGAGCGGCTCCCCGATGGTCGACGACGTCAGTCCCGGCACGATCGGGCGGGGCGAGCCCCTCAAGGGTGCCCATCTCACCGTCACCTCAAAGGAGTTCACGGAGCAGCTGATCCTCGGCGCGATGATGGGCATCGCCTTCCAGGCGGCCGGTGCGGATGTCCTGGACCGGACCGGCATCCAGGGTTCGATCGGTGCGCGGGAGGCCGTCAAGTCCGGTGACGCGGACGGGATGTACGAGTACACCGGCACCGCGTGGATCACCTACCTCGGCAACAGCAAGCCGATCACCGACCCGCTGAAGCAGTGGCAGGCGGTACGGGACGCGGACCTGAAGAACGGCCTGACCTGGCTGCCGCCCTCAGCCCTGAACAACACCTACGCGCTCGCCATGAACCAGGCCAACTTCAAGAAGTACGGCACGAAGACGCTGTCCGAGGTGGCCGCCCTGGCCGCGAAGAACCCCGGCGCGGTGACGGTGTGCGTGGAGAGCGAGTTCGCCAACCGCGCGGACGGGCTGCCGGGCATGGAGAAGGCGTACGGCATGGACATCCCGTCGAAGAACATCACGCAGATGGACACCGGGATCATCTACACCCAGGTGAAGAAGGGGAGTTGCACGTACGGCGAGGTCTTCACCACCGACGGCCGCATCAAGTCGATGAACCTCGCGGTGATGGCCGACGACAAGAAGTTCTTCCCCAACTACAACGCGGCGCCCGAGATCAACACGAAGGCCCTGAAGAAGTGGCCGGCGATCGCGAAGGTCCTGGACCCGGTCACGAAGAAGCTCAACAACACGGTGGCGCAGGCGCTGAACGCCAAGGTGGATGTCGACGGGGAGGATCCGCATCAGGTGGCGTTGGAGTGGATGAAGGCGGAGGGGTTGGTCAAGTAACCCCGGGGGGCGGCGAGTTACCGAGCGGAGTTACAAAGAAGAGGTTGCAACGAACCACTTGCAACGGCTTCTTTGCAACGCTACCTTTGTAAGCATGCAGGAACCCGAAGACCGCACCCCGCGCATTCTCGACGCCCGCTCGCTGCGTGGCATCGCGCATCCGCTGCGCATGCAGCTGCTGGACGCGCTGCGGCGCGGAGGTCCCGCCACCGCCTCCCAACTGGCCGCGAAGCTGGGCGAGTCCAGCGGAGCGACCAGCTATCACCTGCGCCAGCTCGCCGTTCACGGCTTCGTCGAAGACGCACCGGAACACGGGAAGGGGCGGGAACGCTGGTGGCGGGCGGTCGATCAGGGGCTGGTGTTCGACAGCGAGCACTTCAAGGACGCCGCCCCAGAAGTACGCGGTGCGGCTGAGCTGTTCCTGCACGAAGTCGCCAACGCCCACACCCGCGAGCTGTCGACCTGGCTCGGCACCCGCGAGGACTGGCCGGACGACTGGTTCCGTTCCTCCGACATGAGCGACATGTCGCTGCGGCTGACGCCCGACCTGGCCCGCGAGCTCATCGGCAAGATGCACGAACTGATCGACGGCTACCGGGACCTCGACCTCGACAAGGCCACCCCCGGTTCCGAGCAAGTGCGCATCCACACCCACCTGTTCCCCATCGAGACGGATTGAGAGGCACCACCATGAACGGCAACACCGCGCAGCTCGCCGCCTGCCACATCGCCGACCTCCACGCCCAGGCCGACGCCCACCGTCTCGCCACCGAGGCCAGGCCACCCCGGCGTGAACTGCGGACACGCGTCGGCTGGACCCTCGTAGAAGTAGGCCTCCGCCTCGCCGCGACCGCCCCGAAGCCCGCCGTCGCCTAACAGCTCGGCACGGAACCCTTCCCCGTCTCCAGCGCCTCCAGCGCACTCACCGCGCCCTTCAGCGAGGTCACCGGAACCAGTCGTAGCCCCTTGGGCAGTTCCGACTTGGCGTCCGTGCACTCGGCCTTCGGCACCAGGAACACCGTCGCACCGTCACGGCGCGCGGCCTGGGTCTTGAGGGCCACTCCCCCGACCGCGCCCACCGTGCCGTCGGTGCCGATCGTCCCCGTACCGGCGATGGTGCGACCGCCCGTGAGGTCGCCCCCGTTGCCGTCGCCCTTCAGCTTGTCGATGATGCCCAGGGTGAACAGCAGGCCCGCGCTGGGGCCGCCGACGTCGGCGAGCGTGAGCGTGACCTTGACGTT
The DNA here is from genome assembly GCF_000716435.1 of Streptomyces xylophagus. Classification (GTDB taxonomy): domain Bacteria; phylum Actinomycetota; class Actinomycetes; order Streptomycetales; family Streptomycetaceae; genus Streptomyces; species Streptomyces xylophagus. The sequence continues at coordinate 123,420 of NZ_JNWO01000017.1, read as the reverse complement.
CTTGTCGTTGAGGTTCAGGTAGTTCAGCGCGGCCGTGGTCGCGTCGTCCTGCGACTCCTGCATCTGCTGGGTGTTGTGCTGCTCGATCTCCTTGACGCTGTTGCCGCTCGGGTAGACCGAGTCGCGCGGCATGACCGCACGGTCCGTACGGAACCAGCTGTCGATCACATCGCTCAAGGAGACATGCTGATCGGGTCCGGTCGCCTCGATCGTCGTCATGCGGAGCTGACCGCTCGTCGTACGCACGGGCGCCCCGGAGATCGTGATCACCGGGGTGCCCTTGTTCTCGCCGAGCACGTTCGCGGTCAGACCGGGCTGCGCCAGCGAGAACGGCAGCGGCGCGAAGCCCGCCGTGGCGAGCAGTGCCACGACGGGCAGGGCGCAGACGGCTACGGCCTGGGGGCGCGTGAGACGAGAGAGGAGCACGGGATCAATCTAACGCGACGGTCACTTCCGGCCGGGCGCCGGTCACCCGATCCCCGTGCACGACCTCAGCGCAGGGCTTCGGCGACCTCGCGGGCCGCGTCGACGACCCTCGGCCCCACCCGCTCGGGCACCGCGTCGGCCAGCATCACGACGCCGACGCTGCCCTCGACCCCCGTGACCCCGAGCAGCGGCGCCGCGGCGCCACTGGCCCCCGCCTCCAACTCGCCGTGCGTCAACGTGTACCCGGGCTCGTCCGCCCCCTGGTGCCGGGCGGCGAGGATCGCCCGGCCCGCGGCTCCGCGGTCCAGGGGATGACGGAAGCCGGCCCGGTAGGCCACGTGGTAGTCCGTCCAGGTCGGCTCGACCACCGCGACGGCGAGGGCGTCCGACCCGTCGACCAGGGTGAGATGAGCGGTCGCCCCGATGTCCTCGGCCAGCGACCGCAGCGCGGGCAGCGCTGCCTCCCGTACCAGCGGATGCACCTGGCGGCCGAGCCGCAGCACCCCGAGTCCGACCCGGGCCCGGCCGCCCAGATCACGGCGTACGAGTGCGTGCTGTTCAAGTGTTGCCAGCAACCGGTACACGACGGTCCGGTTGACGCCCAGTTTGTTGGATAGCTCGGTGACGGTCAGCCCGTGGTCCGTATCGGCCAGCAGTTTGAGGACGCGCAGTCCCCGGTCGAGCGTCTGAGAGGTCTCCGCGGTCACGACGCCCACTCCTTAGGTGGTGAGGTCGGCAACCTCCAAGCGGCGGTGCGTCACCGAGTCCCGTCAGTGACGCGCTTCAGAGGCCGCCGATCGGCAGGACGGCCCGGTGAGTCCGGGCCCAGTCGCTTCACGGCTGCGCTCCGCGGCGGCGCTGCCACGGGGCGTGTGCGTAGCGGGACAGTAGCGAAGGCGGTTCGCTGAGCGGAAGTCTCCGTCCAGAATCCGGTCACCGACTGGTACGGACCGGTTCGCTACATGTCGATATGTCCCGACCTGGGGGTCGCGCCCGCACAGCTTCCGTACAGATGTGCGGGCGCGTCGGGGGAGAGAGATCTGGTGAGCCGGGCGGCTCAGCGCATCCGTGTGGCCCACTCCTGAACCTTGGCGATGCGCTGCCGCAGCTGCCCGGCCGTGGCCTCGGCGCTCGGCGGGCCGCCGCAGGTGCGGCGCAGCTCGGTGTGGATGACGCCGTGCGGTTTGCCGGTCTGGTGGACGTACGCGGAGACCATCGTGTTGAGCTGCTTCCTGAGCTCCATCATCTCCTTGTGGGAGACGACGGGCCGCCGCTCGGCGGGCAGCTCCAGCAGGTCGGCTTCCTCGTCCGGCTTCTTGCGGCTGTGCGCGATCTGCCGGGCCTGTCGCTTCTGGAGCAGCATCTGCACCTGGTCGGGTTCGAGGAGTCCGGGGATACCGAGGTAGTCCTGCTCCTCCTCGCTCCCCGGGTGCGCCTGCATACCGAACTCGGCGCCGTCGTAGAGGACCCGGTCGAAGACGGCCTCGGACTCCAGGGCCTCGAAGGCGAACTGCTCCTGCTCGCCGGTGTCCTCGTCCTGCTCCTTGTTCGCCTCGTCCATCTCCTTCTCGGACTCGGCGTACGGGTCCTCCTCGCCCTCCTTCTTGGGCTTGTCGAGGGCGTGGTCGCGCTCGACCTCCATCTCGTTGGCGAAGGTGAGGAGGTCGGGGACGGTCGGGAGGAACACGGACGCGGTCTCGCCGCGCCGCCGGGACCGCACGAAACGCCCGACGGCCTGCGCGAAGAAGAGGGGGGTGGAGATGGTGGTGGCGTACACGCCGACGGCGAGCCGAGGCACGTCGACGCCCTCCGACACCATCCGCACGGCGACCATCCACCGGTCGTTGCTCGCCGCGAAGTCGTCGATGCGCTTGGAGGCACCGGTGTCGTCCGACAGGACGACGGTCGCCTTGGAACCGGTGATCTCGCGGATCAGCTTGGCGTAGGCGCGCGCGGAGTCCTGGTCGGTGGCGATGACGAGGGCACCGGCGTCCGGGATGCCCTTCCTGACCTCGGTCAGCCGCTGGTCCGCCGCGCGCAGCACGCTCGGCATCCACTCACCGCGCGCGTCCAGCGCCGTACGCCAGGCCTGACTGATCGCGTCCTTGGTCATCGGCTCGCCCAGCCGCGCGGCGATCTCGTCGCCCGCCTTGGTCCGCCACCGCATGTTGCCGCTGTAGGAGAGGAAGATGACGGGCCGCACGACGCCGTCGCTGAGCGCGGAGCCATAGCCGTAGGTGTAGTCGGCGGACGATCGCCGGATCCCGTCGTTCCCTTCTTCGTACGTCACGAAGGGAATGGGATTGGTGTCGGACCGGAACGGCGTACCGGTCAGCGCGAGCCGCCGAGTGGCGGGCTCGAAGGCCTCGAGGCAGGCCTCGCCCCAGGACTTGGAGTCACCGGCGTGGTGGATCTCGTCGAGGATCACGAGGGTCTTGCGCTGCTCCACCCGATTCCGGTGCAGCATCGGCCGCACGCCGACGCCGGCATAGGTGACGGCGACCCCGTCGTAGTCCTTGCCGAGCGGCCCGGCGCTGTACTCCGGATCGAGCTTGATCCCTATGCGCGCGGCCGCCTCCGCCCACTGCTTCTTCAGGTGCTCGGTCGGCGCCACCACGGTGACCTGCTGCACGACATGGTGGTGCAGCAGCCAGGAGGCGAGGGTGAGCGCGAAGGTCGTCTTGCCGGCCCCGGGGGTCGCGACCGCGAGAAAGTCCCGCGGCTGCTCCTGGACATACCTCTCCATGGCCCCCTGCTGCCAGGCCCGCAGCTTGCTCGCGGTGCCCCAGGGGGCGCGGCCGGGGAAGGCCGGGGAGAGGTGGTGGGAGGACGTCCCGGACGGGGCGGCTGAGGCGGAGGAGGCGGCGGTGGTAGTCACGGTCTCCGTTTGTTCGGTCGGGCGGCTCGGCTATGTCTGCATACATTTGCTACGTCGGCTACGTCGGCTACGTATGACAACCGGGCCACCCTACCGGCGGGCCGGTGTTGTCAACGTGCGGACGACGCCGGGGTGGCGGGGGATGGGACTGAGGTCACATCGCCTCGTGCAGAGCCCGCAAACGCAGGGCGATCAGCCTTACGTCCTCCAAACCGCCCGCCGCCACTTCGATGACGAGTTTGTACGCCTCATCCTGATCGACGCCCAGCATCTCCGTACCGTTGAAGTCGAGGAAGACGACCGTGGACATCCACGCCATGCGCTTGTTGCCGTCCACCAGGGGACGGTTTACGGCAAGCGACTGGAGTAGCGCCGCGGCCTTCTCGAAGAGGTCCGTGTACGCCTCGACGCCGAACATCTGAGACTGGGGACGGTGGACGGCCGAACTGAGCAGTCCCAGGTCACGAACGGCAACCTGGGTCTGCTCCCCGCAAGCCAGCTCCGCCAAGTCCAGGACCTCCTGGACCGTGAGGTACTTCACTCCTACTCCCCCAGCCTCCGCAGCAGGTCAGCGTGGCCTGCCGCGTACTTGGCCCCGAGCCGACGAACCGTAGCCCGGTCCGCCTCCTGCTCCAGATATCGGTCGATCGCCTGAAGCACTATGGCGTGCATGCTGCGCCCCTCTTCCTCGGCACGCAGCTTGAGCGCCTCCTGCTGGTCGTCGCGCAGACGAAGGTTCATAGCCATACCACGACGGTACCATTCATGGGGTCACTATGGTACCGAAATTAAATGGCCCGCACCCGCGTGCTCACCCAAGCCCCCACCAACGCCACCCCCGCCATCGGCAGAAACACCGCGGCGAACGCCCCCGGATGCACCCCGCCACTCCCGGAACCGACGACATGCCCCACCGTGCCCCCACCCAGCGCACCGAACGCCGCCCCGCCGACGGACAGCAGAACGACGTTGGACAGTCCATCGGAGATCTGCAGCGCGGCGGAGTTGGAGCCGGCCTCCTCCGGCGCGGAGAGCTGAAGCAGCAGCACGCTGGTGGAGGAGATCACCAGCCCCATCCCGAAACACCCGAACGCCCACGCGACGGCGACGATCCACACGGGCACGGCATGGATGAGGACACTCGGCGCCCCGGCGATGGCGGCAGCCACCAGCACCATCCCCACCGTCATCAGCCGGTCCCGATACGGCTCCACCCGCGCCCGAGCCTGCACCCACGAGCCCAGCGCCCAGGTCCCACCTCCCGCCGCGAGCGAGAACCCGGCCAAGGTCGGCGACAGCCCCCGCTGGGTCACCAGCATCAACGGCACGAAGGACTCGGCCGAGATGAACGACCCGGCCGCCACCCCGCGCAACAACACGACGGAGGGCAACCCGCGCGCCGCCCGATACGTCCCGCGCGGCAACAACCCGAGCACGGCGGGCACGAGCAGCGCGATGCCGGCGACAGCCGGGACGAGGGAGAACCACGTCAGATCCTGAGCGGCGTACTGAAAGAGCCCGGCGCCGATGGAGACGGCAAGGGCAAGCCGAATACGCCGCCGATCAAAGGACCCGGACGACTCCTGCCCCTGCTTGGATACGGGCCCGGCCGCCCGCCGCCGTATCTGAGGAAGGGCAAGCGCGAGCGGAAACACAACAAGCACCGGAATCCCGACGAACACCCAACGCCAGCCCAGATGTTCGGTCACCGCCCCGGAGGCAAGCGGCCCGACGACGGACGGCACGACCCAACTGGCCGCGAACGCGGCCATGATGGCGGGCCGCAGCTGCTCGGAATAGGCCCGCCCGACAACGACATACAGAGCAACGATGACCAGCCCACCCCCCAGCCCCTGCACGGCCCGCCCCAGGATGAACACCCACATGACCTGCGCGGTCCCCGCCACCACCAACCCGGCGGCGAACGCCCCGATCCCCGTGGTCAACGCCCCGAGCGGCCCCCGCCGATCCGACCACTGCCCGGCGAACACCATCCCGAACAGGCTGGTGGTGAAGTACCCGGAGAACGCGAACGCGTACAACGACACCCCGCCCAGCTCCCGAGCGGCAACAGGCATAGCCGTCCCAACTGCCGTCGCCTCAAAGGCGATCAGCAGAACAACGGACACGATCCCCACACTGAGCGCCCGATGCGACCGCCCCAACACGGTGTCGCCACACTCATCGGCCAGGTCAGGGGCGGTGTCCGTGACACCGGCGTCACGAGGTTCGAGGACGGTCATGAGGGCCAGCGTAAGGCCCATATCCCGGGTTGACCCCTGTCGGAGGACCGTCCACGTCTGAGACCTTGGTCGTACGACCGGGGCGCCTGGGGGTACCGCTCCCCGTTCATGAACGGCGTATGGCAGTCCCGTTGCACCACCCCCGGCCCCCTTGTTCCGAGCCATCGCCCGGCCCTACGGTCAACTCACCAAACACGGCCGTGTGCCCGAGTGGTTCAGGGACTCGCCTGCAAAGCGAGTTACGCGGGTTCGATTCCCGCCACGGCCTCTGGATGCCTGACCAGGCAAGACGGAAAGGGTGGCGCCCCAGAGGGGGTGCCACCCTTTTGGTCGTGCGTCTCAGTTCCCGTCTCACTTACGCCTTGCAAGACATCACCCAACGAGCCGCTAACTGCGCTGCGCACGGGAAGGGGGACGGCCCACCACCATGGACCGTCCCCAACTCTGCGGCCGACAGACCGACGCTTGCGCAACGTACAGTGCAGCCAACCCGTCGCCACTACCTCGGCCTGTGGTGGTGCCTGGCCTGGTACTGCTGCTGCTGTTGAAAGTTCTGACTCTGCGCCATAGCCCACCAGCGAAGTCGCTGCCGCCTGTCAAGGTCGGGGGCCGTCCACTGCAAGTCGAGCGGACGCGTGGGCGAGTAATACCTGGTGCGCGGGGGCCTCCCCAGAAGGCGATCCCAGAAACTCATCCGGTTCTCTCCTCTCCATGTGGAGATCGAGTTACTTAGTTCGCGAGGCTGTAAAGTTCGCGATTGTAGAGGTTGTTCACCTCCCACATCGAGTTGTAGTCGACGTAGATCCCGAGAGCAGCGAGCTCCTTCCGAGTTTCCGCGTAAGCCCGCTTCAGTGCCCCAAACCGCTCTGCCGCATTCGGCTCACGCCCCAAGAGCCTTTTGACGACTCCGTAGAGATCATCACAGGCCTTGCGATAGAGATTCAAGAAGGTCATACCGCCAAACGTTGCCGCAGCGATCTTCGCACCGAGGATGCCCCCACCTGCAACAACCGCTACATGAACGGCGGTCGCGCCCGCGAAATGGGTGATCGCATATTTTGCCAGCAACGCCAGGGTGAATGGTTCAGCCACCTTTTCCCCGCTTTCTCTAAGTGACGGATACCAGCCGTTGTGCCCGGTCAACATATCGCCCCAAACATAAGTTTTTTGTTATGCCCTAAAGAATCATCCACTACACGACGAGCCAAAAGGATCAACAGCGATCGAAGATCTCCAATACCTGCAGACAGTTATTCGCGCAACCTTCCCAGTCAATCCCTGGTCTTCGTGTCTGCCTGGCATACCGCCTGCTGATACCTAGCGGGCCAGTGCCGAGACGACCGACTCACCTTCGTGGAAGGAACAGGGCGGCACCCCTCGAAAGAGTGCCGCCCCACTGCTCACCGTTTCTCGATTCAGTGGGCCCGTACGAGCGCGCCGGCCGCGCCGTCCTCATCGTCCGGCCGGTCCGCCTGGGGCTTCCAGCTCAGCCCGTCGACCTGCCGCGCCACGTCGGCCCGCACGGCGTTGACCATGTGCTGATACCGAGCTGCCATGGCAGTAGTCGACCATCCCATGAGGCCCATGACGGCCCTCTCGGACACTCCGAGGATGAGCAGAACCGTGGCGGCCGTGTGGCGCGCGTCGTGCAGGCGCCCGTCCCGGATGTTCGCCTCTGTCAGGAGATCCTTCCACTCAGTCCAGTCCCTCCGGTGGGAGGGACTGCGGCCGTGTTCGTCGGGAACACCCAGCCGCCTTCCATCCAGCGTTTACCCGCCTCCTGTCTCTCCGCCTCTTGGGCCTTGCGGTGCGCTCGCAGTAGGTCGACGAGTTGTTCCGGGAGTCCGACCGCGCGGCGGCCGGCGCGAGACTTGGTGGTGGACGTCTCCGGGTTCTTGCGTCGCTTCTCCGGGCAGTACCCAGCCTTGCGTCCGCAGGGCTCCGAGCACCCGTGCGCGAACTGCGGCCGATGCCGACTGCGGCGGACCACTAGGAACCCACCGTCAAGGTCCGCCTCGTCCCACTTCAGGCCCAGCACCTCCCCCTGACGCAGTCCGAGGGCGAGAGCCACGGCCCAGCGTGCGGAGTTGCGGTGTCGGTCGGCAGCCTTCAACAGACGCTGCACCTCTTGCACGGTGTAGGGCTCCACCTCGTACTCACCCACCTTCGGAGGCTTGGCCAACAGAACCGGGTTCTTCCCTAGGTGGCCGCGCCGTACCGACTCGTTGAGCGCAGCGCGGAAGGTGCGGTGCACCTGGTGTGCGGTCGCAGGCTTGCTGCCGTTGGCCTGCAGCTTCGCGTAGAGCACCTCGATGTGTTCCGGCTTGAGCTTGTCGAGCCTGTGAGCGCCCAAGCCGGGGATGAGGTGCTTCTGGACGGCTTCGCCGTACCCGACCATCGTGTTGTCGTTGACCGAGAGGGACGCGACGTTCTCGATCCAGTGCGTCAACCATGCTTTGACCGTCCAGGGCTTGCCGGGCTTACGCACGGTCTTGGCATCGTGCTGCTTCTCCAACTCCCGTACGGCCTCAGTGACTTCCGCACGGGTCTTGCGCTCGACATGACGGCGGTCCGGCGTTCCGGCGTCACGCACGCCGACGGTGACGCGGCCGTGCCATTTGCCGTGCTTGCCGAAGTAGATCGAGCTGCGGCCGTTGGGCTGTCGGGTGCGCTTCTTCTCGTCCTCTGCCACAGGCAGACTCGCCCGCACCGCTCGGTCGTGCGCACAACCTCACCACGGTCGCCACCCACCGGATCATCAGGATCTGCAAGCGCCAGGGCATCCCGGTCCCCGCCGACCGTGCCTATTGGGAGAGCTGGCCCATGGGTGACGAGGCCCTCAGATGCCCGCCGGGCCGTGAACTCACACCCACCCAACAGACCGTCAACCGTGCGCCGTCCGCAGTGGGCACCGGTCGAACGCGGCATCGCACGACTCAAGCCCTGGCGTATCTTCCTCAGATCTCGGAGAAGCCCGAATCGCCCGTTTCAGTTGGCCGGTGCGAGCAGACCCTTCTGTATCGGCTAGTTCAATCGGGTGCGCTCTCCAAGAAAATCATCAATGGCCGCCTGGTCAATTTCCAGTTTAAGAGTCAAGTGCACCGAGACGGATCCCGTCTCGCTCTCGGCATACTGCCGATTCAGATCGTCAGTCTCCTTAATGTATTCTTCAATAAAAGCTCGAACTTGGCGAGCAGGGAGATCAGCCAGCGATGCCGCGCTTTTGATGAGTTTACCTGCCTTACGGTGAGATTCAATTCCTCGGATAGCCATTGCCCATCCGAGCAAGTCCTCCAAAACTCCGACGAGACGGCTAGCCATACGCATGATGAGGTCAGGGTTTTCTTGACCAGTTGTAGGCTCAAAAGCCTGATCTTGCAGTTCTTGACTCAAGCATTCATCGATCTCCGAAATGATCTTCTGCAACTCCCCAATGGAATCATCTAGATATCTGCAAAGTTGAGCCACACTCATACGGCGAGAATTTTCACCTCGCCCCTCCTCATACTGGCGCCATTTACCATCAAGAGATCGCAGCCCCAGATAAAGCGATGATGCATAGAGAAGATACTCCCAGCTATGAGGCCTCTCGACCATCAGCTTGGAGCGCTCAGCTTGAGATCTCGGAACTTTGGGCACCTCCACTGTTCTACCTGGAGTGAAGGTCGCGAAGCTAAGCGGAACCTCTCCTGACACGCCCGATCCACTCGCCGAATCACGCAATTCATAAGTTGCACTCTTCGACGAGAGATCGAAAGCATAGTTTCGACCAATCGCAATCGATTCTGCAAGGGCAGTATTGCATTGCTGAGGGACAGGATTTCCGCTTTCCCGCAGCGAGGCATGGAGGGCCCTGTACAGAGTACCTAAAGTCAACATCTCTTCGCCGCCAGGCACCCCATCGCGTAGAACTCTCAGAAGCTCGCCCGTAAAAACGGTATGCAGGGCGCCGGGATAAACCTTGGCAACCGAATTAGCCGGTGATGCTGTGAGCGTATACGTACCTGACACTTGGACCTGATTTAGAAAGAGTGAACTAGTCGACCCTGCTGACAGTGTCCCGGGAATCGCACGCCCCGAATAGCAACAATCAAGGATCAAGACCCGGCTTCGGGCCGAACTCCCCAGACATGCATCACGTACATGGGAGAAGTCAACTGCAGTGAACGGGAGGTGAGATCCTGTCGCAGTTCCCTGCATCCCCAAAAAAAGTTCATGCCGCGCACTGCTCAATAACCCATGGCCTGAGTAGTAAATTAGCAGAAGATCTTCAGCGGCGTCCGCGGCTCGAGCAATCCCTTCCCCTACCACGGCCTGACTTTTCGGATTCTCGATTACCGTGCAGTTCTCCGTCGGCACGATCCCGCCCTCTTCCGACGTAAGAAACTGCTTCAGAGAGCTAAGGTTCCTCTCAATTGCCGGAACATCTTCCAAATCCGTCGATTCATACTTAGATGTACCGATCAGCACAACCCTCGACTTACGGGGCTCCGGTAGCGCGCGCTTCATGTTCCTTCTCTTTGATCCGCCTCAAAGGCGTTCCTCAGCAGCTCCTGCGCTTCCAAAGTCGTGACACGCTTGGCATCAATCTCGATGGATTTCCCGTCGGATGTCGTCACTTTCACGACCACATCCGATTTTCGGGGCTGCTGAAGCCATGCGCTTATAGATGAAATAAGCACAGTGGCAGCGCCGCCGCTGCCGACGACCACGGAAAGAAGGTCGATTCCTGTACCCAGGTCACCCTTGCCGATGGTGCTGCAGACGCTCACACGCCCTCTTAGCTCGTCCTCCATCACGAGCCAAGATTTCATAGACTCCAGGAGGGGCACACTTTCACCGCCTACGAACCGAATCTCGGCCTTCACATTCCCCCTCTGCAATGTGCACTGTCTGACGCTTCCTCCGAGGATTACTCTGCGCCCCCGGCGCGTGTGCGTCACCGACTCATTCTACGGACGGGACGAGTCTTCGCGATGAGAATCGGAATTTTTCCTGCGCGGAAGTTTGTCGGCCGCTGTTCGCCCATGTGTGCTTCGATCAACCGATCGAGGTCCCAATGTCGCCGGAACTCTCATCGCTCATTGCAAGGCGCAGGTTGGCCTTCTACACAGCCACGACAGCTGTATCCGAGTGTGAGCGATGGGCCCTGAGGCTGTCTCTGTAACACGGCGTCACCCACGCCGAGCGCTGGCGAATGCAATCGGGAGTGGGCGAGCTGCGCAAACTCCATCATTAGCCGCTTGGTCCACTGCCGACTGACCTGGCTCCACAGAGCACCACACCGTGCAAGGGCCGGGTAGACGGTCTTCGTCCTGCCTCACGGTGGCGCCATGAGCGATCACTCCGAAGCGCCCATCACGCCCGTCGAGGCCTATGAACCCCCTTACTACGTTGCTGTCTTCACCACACGGTGCGGCCCCAGGAGCAGAGCGGCTACCGCGAGACCAACGCACGTATGGAAGACCTGGTGAAGGACATCCCCGGGTTCCTGGGGATGGACCACGCTCAGACTCCGGGTGGGCTGGGTATAACCGTCGGGTACTTCGGGTACTTCCGCGACGCCGACGCCCTCACGGAGTGGCGGAGCAACGCCGAGCATCGTGCGGCGCACAAGCGCGGGCGGGACCAGTGGTACCAGAGCTACACGCTACATGTGGCGAAGGTGGAGCGGAGCCACGGGTTCCTGCGAGCACAGGTCCCGCAGAGGCAGGACATGGCCGGGAGCCGGACCAACGACTAACAGCACTACCTACCGGGCATCTCAAGCAACCTCCCGGAGCCCCAAGTCGTCTTGCCGGGCGTGGAGATGACGAGTCTGGACACCGTGGTGAGATGGGTCGAAGCGCGCAGCGCACTGCCTTCGAGTGGGACGCCTGTCGCAGCGGCGATCACCGGTCGGTATTCGGCCGAGGACGGCGGCCAGTCCGACACCGCGCTGGGTGAGGAATTCTGGCTAGTCAGACCCATGTACTTCACGACTCTGCACTTCAGCGACGACGGGACCGAGCACCGGGATTGCTTCGTCGACTCCGACGGGATCGTCCGGCTGCCCTACGGCCTCGCCAGTGCCGAGACCGTGACCCACTGGGCCGAACTGCCCATGCTGCCGGGCGGGTTGACGATGCGCGCGGTTCTCGGGGCGGACGTGCCTGCGGCTCTCCAGAACGCGTGGAGCGCTCACCCCGGTACCTGACTCACCGACTCACAGCCCGCTCGCATCCCGCGCCCGCCACAGATCCCGCAGCAGCGCGATCTCCGCCATGTGGTGGATGAATTCCAGGTTGGCCCCCGCCACCACGGCCACGTACGGGTCGTCGGGGTCCGAGCCGTACGGGTACTGGGAGAAGCCGATCACGTCCAACTGGTCCTCCGTGACCGTGGCTACCGCTGCGCGCCAGCGGTCGATCACCGGCCAGAACTGGTCGAGGGTCAGGGCCGCCGAGGGACTGAAGTCGATCATCTGCTTCGGGTCCTGGCGCCGCTCACCGAACGTCCACTCCCACGCCCCCGCGAACTGGAAGTGCAGGTGGCCGAGACGCCACGCGATGGTCGTGATCGGGGTCTTGTCCGGGTCCGGCTCGCCCGTGTGGGCCAGGATCTCCTCGACCCGTTCGACGCTCACGCTCCAGTCCTCGGCGATCTTGGTGACGGTCATCCCGTCGGCGGCCTGGCGGGCTACCTCGGCGTACTCGCTCGCCGGGATGTCCGCCGCGCCCAGGTCGAGCACCCACTCCCCCGGTCCGAACGCCCTCGGTGTCGCCGCCTCGTTCCGGCGTCGGAGCGACCAGCAGTCGGGGGCCGGCTCCCACAGGTACTCCTCGTCGCCGAGTCCCGTCAGTCGTACCTGGGCCATCTCCCGGGCCTTGTCGAACTGCTCCAGCAGCAAGCCCAGTCGGCCGGTCCGCCGTACGCCGCTCTCGGTCTTCATGTCCGGTCCCCCTCGCCACGGTGCGGTCAGGCGGACGGTAACGGCTCACCTCGCTCGGCGCGACCGAATTCCTCGGCGGACCGGGACCGGCCGCGTACGCGTCAGAGCACCCCGCCCGCCTCGTCCTGGAACGCCTCCGTCCAGTAGTGCCGGCCGGCCATTCGGGCATCCGTCCCCGTGGGGTCCACCGTCGACAGGGTCTGAAGCATCGTCGTGGCCAACTGGTCGTACGCCTCTGCCGTCAGCTCGCCCGACAGGTCCGCGTCTATCGCCTTCTCGCGGTGGAGCAGCCAGAGGGTGAAGGCGAGGGTCGAGACGTCCGTGTTGAGGGGAGCCAGTGTCGTTTCCGGCTCGCTCCAGGTCAGGATCTCGCCCGTTGCGCCGTCCACCACCAGGCTGTTGTCCTCCAGGAGGTAGCCGAGGCGAATCAAGTGGTCGGCCCGGGGCGGGAGTTCCTCGGCCGGCTCGTCCTCGTAGAACTCGGAGAGGGTGGGGAGCGGGACGTCCGTGTCCAGCTGGAAGAGGAACGCGTCCTCGGGCAGGCCCGTCTCGCGCAGGAAGCGGCGGGTCGGCTCGTGGGTGAGGGTCGCGGGGAAGTCGACCTCCTCGAAGCGGGCGACCGTGCCCTGACCGAACTCCTGGTCCAGGAGGCGGGCCGGGATGTCGAGGGTCAAGCCCGATGTCGTGCCGGGGCCGGCGACCAGGGCCAGCGGGCGGATCAGTGCCGCCGCCTTCCAGAACGGGGGCACCTCGCCGGGCGTCTCCGACTCGAACACCGCGAGCAGCTGGCGTGATGCCTCCGCCGCCGTCTTCGTGCCGTGGCGGCCCTTGTAGGACGCGAACTGGCCGCGCAGGGCCGTCAGTTCGTCCGTCGTCGCCGTGAAGCGCGTCAGCGTTTCGATCGACGGGGCCAGCGGGCCGGTCTCCATCAGGTCCGGGCGGTCGTGGAAGAAGTACGTCGTCGCGATCTCGCCCGTCTCGCCGTCCAACAGGATCGACTCCGCCTCGCCGCCGTCGGGGCCCCACAGCGCGCCTATCACCAGCTGGTCCCGGAGCTCCGCCGCCAGGGGGTCGGGGTCGCCCAGCGAGTCCGCCACCGTCCGCAGGCCCTCCCTGCGCAGCTCCCCGAACGTCAACAGGGCGCTGTCGCCCGGCAGTCCGGGGCCCGTCAGCCAGCGGCGCGTCGACGCGTGCGTGATGTACGGATCGAGGTCGTCCTCGGTCAAGGTGATCGCGGTCATGGTCGCCGTGGAACCGGCGTCGGTCCTGCTCATCGTTCCCCCGTGCATGGTTCCCCCGTGCGTGAATCATCCCCGTGCGGCACTGGTGTTCCGCTGTCATCCCCACTGCCCAGAACACTACGCGGCACCACTGACAATGGCTCTGACCAGCGAAAACGCGGTGAACCCGCAGCGAAAACGCCTCGCAGGGCGCGGACGGACGCGAAACGTCCTCACCCCATCAGACGCTCAGACCACCCGTGAACGTTCCCGTCCCTCGGCAACCGCTCTGCCTGCGCCGCCTACTGCCCGTAGGGCCCGTTGTTCGTCACCACCGCCGCCTGCGGGCGGATCGGGAGGCGGTTCACGGGGCGGCCCGTCGCGGCGCGTACCGCGGCGGCGATCGCCGCCGGGGAGGTGACCACCGGTACCGCGCTGACCGCCTTCGCCCCGAAGGGGGCGACCACGTCACGTTCCTCGACGAGTTTCACGATGCGGATGTCGGGGGTGTCCAGGGCGGTGGGCAGGGCGTAGCCGGTGAGGTCGGGGTGGCGGATCAACCCGCGCGCGGTGCGCAGGTTTTCCGTCAACGCGATGCCTACGCCCTGGGTGACGCCGCCCTCGATGCGGGCGACCAGTTGGGTCGGGTTCAGGATGCGGCCGACGTCCTGGGCGAGGGCCAACTCGACGACCCGTACGGAGCCGAGTTCGATGTCTACGTCGACCACCGCGCGGATCGCACAGAACGCGAGGCCTACGAAGGCGTCGCCCTGGCCCGCCTCGTCCAGGGGCTCGGTCGGGTGCGGGCGGCACTGGGCGGTGGCCCACAGTTCCTTGCCGTCCAGGGCCTCCGTGACGGTCGTAGACAGGACTCCGTCGTACGACGTGATCTTGCCGTCGGTGATCTGGAGCAGCTCGGTCGACATCCCGAACTTGTGCGCCAGGGGCTGGAGGAGTTGGGTGCGGACCATCTTGGCGGCTCGTTCGACCGCGCCGCCCGAGACCCAGGTGTGGCGGCCTCGGCAGCCGGGGCCGGCAGGAGGTTGATCGGTGTCTACGGGGGCTACGTGCACCTCGTCGATACCCAGGGTCTCCTGGACGATCTGGCGGGCGAGGGTGGTGAAGCCCTGGCCGGTCTCCACGGCCGCGCACAGGACTGTCGCGATGCCGTCGTGGACCTTCACGGTGGCCGTGGAGACCTCGTCGGCGCCCTCGGCGCCGAGCATGTGGACCATGCCGAGGCCGTAGCCGACGCCCCGGCGCACCGCGCCCGGTTCGCCCGCGCCCTCGGGGCCGCCGGGCAGCAGCCACTCGTCCTCGGGGGTGTCCTTGGGGAGCTGCGGCAGCGGGAAGTCCCGTACGGCCTGGAGGAGTTCGGCGACGGGTGCCGGGCAGGTCACCGTCTGGCCGGTCGGGAGGACGTCACCGGTGGCCATGGCGTTGCGCAGGCGCAGTTCGGCCGGGTCCATGGCGAGCTTCTTGGCGAGCTTGTCCATCTGCGCCTCGTAGGCGGCGCAGACCTGCATGGCGCCCTCGCCGCGCACGTGGCCGGAGGGCGGGTTGTTGGTGCGGACGGCCCAGCCCTCGATGAAGGCGTTCGGGACGACGTACGGGCCGCAGGCGAAGGAGACGGCGGCGGCCAGGGCCTCCGAGGAGGTGTCGGCGTAGGCGCCCGCGTCGAGGAGTACCTGGGCCTCGACCTTGACCAGGCGGCCGTCCTCGTCGGCGTGGTGGCGGTAGCGCAGGAGCGTGGGGTGGCGGTGGGTGTGGCCGAGGAAGGACTCCTCGCGCGTGGCAGTGAGTTTGACCGGGCAGCCGGTCTTCAACGCCAGGAGTCCGAGCGGGAGTTGGAAGCCCTGGTCCTCGCGGTCGGCGGTGGCCCCGGGGACGCCGGTGACGACGACCTTCACGCGGTCGGGCTCCAGGCCGTAACAGGCGGCGGCCGTGTCGCGGTCGGTGTGCGGGTCCGTGGAGGCGATGTACAGCTCGACGCCGCCGTCGGGGCGGGGCACGGCGAGGCCGGCCTCGGCGCCGATGGGGGCGGGGTCCTGGCGGCCGATGCGGTACAGGCCCTCCACGACGATCTCGCCGGACGCGTCCGGGTCGCCGTGGCGCAGCGGGATGTGCCGGATCAGGTTGCCGTCGGGGTGCAGCGGCTCGGCCTCGAAGGCCTGCTCGGGGTCGGTCACCGGGTCGAGTACTTCGTACTCGACCATGATGGCGGCGGCGGCCATCCGCGCGGTGTCGGGGTGGTCGGCGGCGACGGCGGCGATGGGCTCCCCGTGGTGGCGTACGACCTCGGAGGCGAACACCGGGCGGTCGGCGGTGCCCCGGCCGTACCGGTCTCTGCCGGGCACGTCCTCGTGGGTGATGACGGCCCGTACGCCCGGCATGTCGCGCGCGTGGGACGTGTCGACGGACACGATGCGCGCGTGCGGGTGCGGCGAGCGCAGGACGGCCGCCCACAGCAGGCCCTCGGCCCACAGGTCGGCGGCGTACGGGAAGGTGCCCTCGGTCTTGGCGCGGGCGTCGGCGGCCGGGAGCGAGGCGCCCAGGCCGTGGCCCGGATGCTCCGGGGCGGGCGCGGCCTCCGTGGTCGCGGTGGCGGCTTCGTTGCTCACGCCTGACCTCCGTCCTGGCCGTACACCTGGTCCTGCGTGCGCGGCGACTCGAACGCCGACTGGTGGACACCACCGGCTCCGGGTCCCGCCTGGTGGGGAATACGCGCCTCGTCGCCGTCCGACTCAGGTTCGGCGGCCGCGGCGTGCGCCTCGCGTTCGGCGACGACTTCCTGTACGGCGTCCAGGACACCCCGGTAGCCGGAGCAGCGGCACAGGTTGCCGCACAGGGCCTGGCGCGCCTCCAGTTCGGTGGGCGCGGGGTTGCCCTCCAGGAGGTCGTGCACGGTCATCGCCATGCCGGGCACGCAGAAACCGCACTGTACGGCACCGCACTTGGCGAGCGCCCGCTGCACGTCCGAGGGCTGCCCCTCGACGGCGAGACCCTCGACCGTACGGACCTCGGAGCCGGCGGCGGTCACGGCGGGTACCAGACAGGAGGCGACGAGCCGTCCGTCGACCTGGACGTTGCAGGCTCCGCACTCGCCCTGCGAGCAGCCGTCCTTGGCGCCCGCGAGGCCGAGGCGTTCGCGCAGCACGTAGAGCAGCGACTCGCCGATCCAGGCGTCGGTGACGGGCCGGTCGGCGCCGTTGACGCGCAACACGTAGGAGGCGAGCGGGTGTTCCTCGCCGGGGATCTTCGGGGCCGGTTCGGCGGCCTCGTCCAGCGCGTCGGGCCCGGCGGCCGTCACGGGGGCCTCAGCGGCCTCCGGGGCGGCTTGGGCACCCTCGGCCGCGTCGGCCGTCGCGGACGGCTCAGCGAGGCCCTCAGCGGCTTCCTCGGCGCCTTCGACATCGTCGCCCGCCCCGCTGCTGCCTTGAGCCGACTGCGCGTCGGTCGCGGCGAGTTCGGCGGAGGCGTCGTCGTGGTGGTCGGCGCGCGCGTCGCCGTAGGGGTCGCCGGCGGCGTCGGTCCGGGTGTGCGCGTACGGGTCGCCCTGGGGTTCCGCGTACGGCTGCCGGGGCGCCTCGGCGGGCGTACGGGCGGTCGCCTGCGGGGACACCTCGCCGGTCGCGTGCGTCCCCGGATGCGCCATTCCGCGCCCGTCGGTGTGCTCACCGGGCCGGGTGTCCGGCCGCTCCGCCACGTCCGCGCCGGACGCCTGCTGTGCCCAGTTCTGGCCCGCGCCGTCCGTCGCCCAGGGCGCGGGCGCGCCGCCGGGCAGGGTGGCGGGCGGGGTACCGCCCCACTGCTCGACCAGGGCCGACGTGGTGAACTCGCCCGATTCGTCCGGCAGATCACCACCGGCGACGGGGATCGACCACTCCCCGGTCACGTCGCGCCCGGAAGCGGCACCCCCGTCCGGGGCGTTGGTGTCCTGGAAGGTCCACTGGCCGGTGGCCCCGGGGCGGTACGAGAACTGGTCGCCCCCGGCCGTCCCCTGCTGCGGTACGGCGTTCGGGTCGGGCCACTGGACGCCCTCTGCGGGCACAGCCCAGGAGCCGGTGCCCGAGGGGTCCGCGTCCTGGGCGGGGTTGGCCGTGATGGGCGGCGGCACATAGCCGTGGCCCGGGGCGGCCAGGAGGGCGTCGATGCCCCCTTCGGGGAGTTTCACGAAGGCCGTGGCACCGTCGTCGTAGTCGCCCTGGGGCAGCGGGTCCCAGCGTCCGCCGCCCTGAGGGGTGCTCTCTCCGTGCTGGTCGTCGGTCACGACAGCGCCCTCCCGAGTGCTCGTCGGGCCAGTGCGGCGACGGTGCGCCGCAGGTGCAGTACGGCGGGCGGAAGCTGTTCCACGGACCCGTCCTCGGCCGGGGCCGGGTCGGGGATGCAGGCCGCCGCGACGTACTCCCCGAAGGCGCTCAGCGCCTCGGGGACGATCGTGCGGCTGTTGTCCCAGTCGATCAGCCGGGCCACCCACTGCTCGGCGTCCAGCGGTCTCAGCGGCATCGGCGCTATGGCGCCGACGGCGCACCTGACCCCGCGCCGGGCGGGGTCGAGGACGACCGCGACGGACGCCATCGAGCGCCCGGGGCCGGTCCGGCCGGTGGCCTTCAGGAAGACCTGTGGGGCGTGCAGCAGCGGCACGCGCACGAAGCCGATGAGTTCGCCGCCGCGCAGCATCTCCACGCCGGCCAGGAGGTGCGACACCGGGATCTCCCGGCGGGCTCCGCCCGGGCCCGCGATGATCAGCGTCGCCTCCAGGGCGGCCAGTACGGGCAGCGCGTCACCGGTGGGGGCGGCCGAGGCGATGTTGCCGCCCAGGGTGCCCGCGTTGCGGATCTGCGGCGGGCCCGCGGCACGTGCGGAGGCCGCGAGCGCCGGGATGAGGGCGGCGAAGTCCGGGCGGCCCATGCGGGCGTGCGTGAGGCCCGCGCCGAGCAGCGCGTGCCCGTCCTGGTACTGCCAGCCGCGGATCTCGCTGATCCGGCCGAGACCGACCAGCGCGCTGGGCCTGAGCTGCCCCGAGTTGACGGCCGCCATGAGGTCGGTGCCGCCGGCCACGGGAACGGCCGTGGGCAGGGCCGTGAGCGCCGCCACGGCCTCGTCCAGCGTCGTGGGCAGCGTGACGGACTGCCCCGCCTGCGGTGCGTGCGTGGTCAAACCGGCTGCCCCTTCCCGCTGCCCCACCTGGTCCCACCTGTTGCTGCCGTACGGTACGTGCTGACAGGGCGGACGTGGCAACTCTGGCACATCTTCGCAAGACCCGAACGCGGGGGTCCGCTAGGAGGCATTCGCCCGCCTCATCAGGGAGATGGTCCGTTTTCGTACGGCATCACCGGCATGCGCGAATTGCCACTCATCGGTGACTCCTGGGGCTTTTCTCTCCTCCTCGTTCTACGCGTTCGGGGGCGGGCCGTCCTTGGGTCGTCCGAGCACTCCGGGGCGCCGCTGCCACGGCAGGGGACCGGTGGGCGGGCGGTAGGCGACGCCCAGGGCGTCGAGGCGCGGATAGTGGGCGGCCATCCGGCGCTCGAAGTCGGCGAAGTCCCGTTCCGCGGGCGCCGGAAGCGCGCTCCAGGCGACCTCGGCGAACGCCGCGAGCCGGGGGAACGTCTGGTAGTCCACGCGTGCGTGGTCCTCCATCACCTCGGTCCACACGTTGGCCTGCGTGCCCAGCACATGACGGGCCTCGACCTCGCTGAGCTGCTCGGGAACGGGCTCGAAGCGGTAGACGTCCTCCAGGGTGCGCACATGGGCGATCGGCACCGGCTCGTCCTCACCGGGGGCCTGACGCCAGTCCAAGTACACATGTTGCTCAGGGCACATGACGACGTCGTGGCCCGCGCGGGCGGCCGTGATCCCGCCCTCGTAACCGCGCCAGGACGACACGACCGCCCCCTCCGCGAGACCGCCCTCCAGGATCTCGTCCCAGCCGACGAGCCTTCTCCCGCGCGCGGAGAGCCACTTGTCGAAGTGTCCGATGAACCACGACTGCAACTCGTCCTCGTCCGCGAGCCCGAGTTCCGCGATCCGCGCCTGCGCGGTCGCCGACTGCTTCCACTGGTCCTTGAGGCATTCGTCACCGCCGACGTGAATGAACTCCGAGGGGAACAGCTCCAGGAGTTCCTCGAACACCCCCTCGTAGAAGCGCAGGGTGTTGTCAGTGGGGGCCAGTACGTTTGGGTTGATCCCCCAGGTGTCCCAGACGGGAAGGGAGTTGGTGTCGATGACGTCGGTGTTGCCCAGTTCCGGATACGCGGCGATGGCGGCCTGCGAGTGTCCCGGTACGTCGATTTCGGGGACCACGGTGATATGCCGCTCGGCGGCGTAGGCGACGATCTCCCGGATGTCGTCCTGGGTGTAGTAGCCGCCGTGGGGCCTGTCGTCCCACAGGGATGAGGCACGGTGGCCGAATTTCGTGCGGGCCCGCCAGGAGCCGATCTCGGTCAGCTTCGGGTACCGCTTGATCTGTACGCGCCAGCCCTGGTCGTCCGTCAAGTGGAAGTGGAAGACGTTGAGTTTGTGCGCCGCCATCAGATCCAGGTAGCGCAGGACGCCTTCCTTGGGCATGAAGTGCCGGGCCACGTCGAGCATGAGGCCGCGCCACGGGAAGCGGGGGGAGTCCTGGATCGTGAGGTGCGGCACGGCCCAGGTGCGGTCGCGGTGGAGCGGAGCCCTGCGATACGCGTCGGGGCCGAGGAGTTGACGCAGCGTCTGGGCGCCCCAGAAGACACCGGCCGGGCCGCCGCCCTCGATGAAGACCCCGTTCGAGTCGCTGACGAGGCGATACTCCTCGGGGCCGAGCGCGTCGTCGAGTTGAAGCCCGATGCCGCCGTCGCGGGCGTCGTCGAGCTCCCGCCCCTCGGGCAGCGGAAGACCGGTGGCCTGCTGGAGGACGGTGCGCAGCCAGTTGCCGACGCCTTCCGTCGCGTCGCCGGCGTAGAGCTTGGAGCGCTTCGTCAGCCGCACCTCGCCGGAACCGATGGCAACACCGCCGGGCTGAGGAATCAGTTCGGTCACGTCAGTCCTTAACCGCTCCGCCCAGCCCCGAGACCAGACGTCGCTGTACGAGTACGAAGAACACCAGCACCGGAATCGTCATCACCGTGGAGGCCGCCATGACCCCGCCCCAGTCAGGATCGTCGGGCTTGTAGAAGACCAACAGGGCCATCGGCAGGGTCGACTGGGAAGTGTCGCTGATGATGAAGGACTTGGCGAAGAGGAAGTCGTTCCAGGCCGAGATGAAGGAAAACACGCTCGTGGCCACCAACCCCGGGAAGACGAGCGGGAAAAGGATCTGCCACAGGAATCGCGTCCGGCTCGCCCCGTCGATGTACGCGGCCTCCTCCAGCGCGTCCGGTACGGCTTTCACGAACCCCCGCAGCATCCAGATCGCGAACGGCAGCGAGAACGCGATCTGAGGCAGGATCAGCGACCCCAGGGTGTTCAGCAGCCCGAGCCCCCGCATGGTGAAGAACAGCGGGATCGTCAGCGCTTCCACGGGCACCATCTGGGCCACCAGGAACATGATCAGGAGGGTGGTCCGGAAGCGGAACCGGAATCGGGTCACGGCGGTCGCGGCGAGAAAGGCGATCAGCGCCGAGACGATGACCACCGAGCCCGCCACGACAAGGCTGTTGACGAAGTAACGGCCGAATTCCTGCTGCCCGAACACGCGCCGGAACGAGTCCAGAGAGGGCGCGAGCGTCCACGGCCGCGGCTCGCTCGACTCGATCTCACCGGCCGGTTTGAAGGCGCTGAGCACCATCCAATAGAGGGGGAAGGCGACGACGACCGCGATCAGCAGCGCCGAGGCTTCTGCCGCGAGCCGCCAGGGCCGTCGTACAAGACCGCGAAGCAGACTCACAGCTCCTCCCCCTGCCTGCGCAGCAGGCGCAGATAGACCAGCGTGACGGCGAGCAGCATCAGCAGCATGACGACACCGATCGCCGAGCCGAGGCTGTACTTCGAGGACGCGAACGCCTGTTGGTAGGCGTACACGTTCAGCACGAGGTTCTGGCCCGCAATGCCGCCGCCGTTGGTCATGACGTAGATCTGGGTGAATACCTTGAAGTCCCAGATGACGGACTGGATGGTGACGACGGTCAGGATCGGCCGCAACATCGGCGTCAGCACGGACCGCCAGATCCGCCACTGCGAGGCACCGTCCAGGGCGGCGGCCTCCAGCACCTCGGAGGGCACGGCGCGAATCCCGGCGTAGACCGTGACCATCACGAACGGGAAGGAGCACCACACCACTTCGAGCAGGACAAGGAAGAACGCGCTGAGGCGTCCGTACGTCCACGAGTGGTCACCGAGCCCCAGGATCCGGTTCACCGGCCCGAAGTCCGGGTCGAAGAGCAACAGCCAGACCGTCGACCCGGTCACCGCCGGCGTCGCCCACGCCCCCAACGCGGCCAGCATCAGCACGAGTCGAGGCACGGCACGCACGCGCGTGAGCAGCACGGCGAGCGCACAGCCGACGGCGAGCGTCGACACCACACAGGCCGCCGCGAACAGCACAGTGGCCAGCAGTACTTGCCAGAACTGACTGTCGGAGAACAACTCCGAGTAGTTCCCGAACCCCTTGAAGGTAGTCGGTTCACCGCCACTCACCTGGGCCTGCGTGTACTGGAAGAACGAGATCAACCCGAGCTGATAGATGGGGTAGACGAGCAACCCACCAAGGACGACGAGAGCCGGGGCAAGATACAACCAAGGCGTACCCGAACTCCCCCAGGGGCGCGGGGAACTGCGCGACAAGCCACGACGGCCCCGCACCCGCGAACGATCCGCACCAACCGAGCTAGTAGGCGCCACCGCTCAACCCGCGGAGCTAAACGCGTCGTTCATCTTCCGAGCCGCATCCTTCGAAGCCGCCCCCACACTCTTCTTCCCGCTGATGACCTCCTGCAGCATCGTCGGCAGCACCAGCGACGAGTCGATCTCCGACCAACCCGGCGACGCGGGAACGAACTTCGTCCCGGCGGCCAGCGTCTCCACGAACGGCTTCTCGAACGGCACCTTCGCCGCAGCCGCGTCCCGCACATCCGTGAACGTCGGCAGGAACCCCATCGCGTCGAACATCGAAGCCTGCGTCGCCTTCGAGGTGAGCTGCTCCATCAGGTCCACCGCGAGCGTGCGGTGCGAAGTGCTCTTCAGGACACCGATGTTGTTGCCCCCGGCGAACGCGGGAGCGACAGACCCGGACGCGACACCCGGCAACGGCACGACCGCGTACTTGCCCTTGACCTTGCCCGCCTCGACCGCGCTGTGGCTGAAGTCGCCGCCGATCGC
Source organism: Streptomyces xylophagus (assembly GCF_000716435.1). Classification (GTDB taxonomy): domain Bacteria; phylum Actinomycetota; class Actinomycetes; order Streptomycetales; family Streptomycetaceae; genus Streptomyces; species Streptomyces xylophagus. The sequence continues at coordinate 100,425 of NZ_JNWO01000017.1, read as the reverse complement.
CATCCCCGCCTTGCCGGCCGCGAACGCGGTGATCGTGTCGTTGCCGCCCATGACCGCGCACTTGGCGGCGGGACAGTTGCCGCTCGTGAACAGCGAGGTGTACGCCTTGATGCCCTTCTGCGCGACGGCACTGTCGATCGCGGAGGTGTACGAGCCCCCCGAACCGCCCTTGGCGGTGGCGAGTTCGCCACCGTTGGCCCACACGAAGGGCATCGCGCCGTACGTGTACGCGCCGCCGACGACGAGGCCGTAGAGATCCGACTTCGCCTTGTGGATCTTCCGGGCGGTGGCCGCCAACTCGGCCATGGACTTGGGGGGTTGCAGGCCGAGGTCCTTGAACACGTCGGTGCGGTAGTACAGGGCGCGGACACCGACGTAGAACGGGGAGCCGTACAGCTTGCCGTCCACCGTGACGGACTGCTTCGCGGTGGGGTCGGTGTCCTTGGCCTCGCTCCAGGCGCCGAACTCCTTGGTGACGTCGAGGAGTCCGCCGTCGTGGACGTAACCGGCCGTGTCGGTGTTGCCGTACTCCATGACGTCGGGCGCGGACTTCGGGTCGTTGAAGGCGGCCTTGACGCGCTGGGCGCGTGTGTCGATCGGGATGTACTCGACGTCGACCTTGGTGTCCTTGTGCGCCTTCTCGAAGGCGGCCACCACGGAGTCGACGACCTTCGCCTTCGGGTCGTTGCCGACCTCCTGGAAGAGCCACACGCGCAGGGTGCCGCTCTGGTCGTCCTTGTCGGACGACGAGTTGTCGGAGGTCTGGGGCGCGCAGCCGGCGACGACGGCAGCGGTCGCCAGGAGTACGGCGAATCGGGGGGCGAGCTTCATGGAGCGTTCCTCCGGGAATCCGGGCGTGAATCCGGGCGGGCGTTGCAACATATGCAATGGGCGTTTCGCTCTGCACAACACCACGGAGATTAAGGAGTAGATGAACGCGCCCACAAGAGGTCTCAACCACTTCGTGACATGCAAAAGGCCCTCGGGGCGCGCCGAAGCGTGCCCCGAGGGCCTTACGAAGTCTTGCTAAGTCAGACCGGCCGAACGGCTACTTGTCGCCGCCCTTGCCCTTGTCGCCGTCCCCGCCGGCGCCCATGGACTCGTAGATCTCCTTGCACATGGGACACACCGGGTACTTCTTCGGGTCGCGGCCCGGCACCCAGACCTTTCCGCACAACGCCACCACGGGAGTGCCGTCGAGGGCGCTCGCCATGATCTTGTCCTTCTGGACGTAATGGGCGAAGCGCTCATGGTCCCCGTCACCGTGCGACACCTGGGGCGTCGGCTCTACGAGGGTCCCCGTACCAGTCCCGCGCTCGGGCTCAAGAGTGCTCATAGTGCCAAGGGTACTGAAGCTCACCGGCATCAGTTCCGCGAAGGGTCGTTCAGTTCGGGGATCAGTCCGGGATCGGTTCAGGGATCAGTTCAGGGAAGCGTCGTCCGGATACGTCGCCACCATCGCCAGCTCGCTGCGCTGGCGGCGCAGCACCTCGCGCCAGAGCCGCTCCGGGGACGGCGAGGAGACGTCACCGGGCTCCGACTCGACGACGTACCAGGCGCCCTCGACCAGTTCGTCCTCCAGTTGCCCGGGCCCCCAGCCGGCGTAACCGGCGAAGATTCTCAGCGAGCCGAGCGCCGCGGCCAGCAGCTCCGGCGGCGCCTCCAGGTCGACGAGTCCGATCGCGCCGTGCACGCGCCGCCAGCCGAGCGGGGCACGCTCGCCGGCCGCGCCGCCCGGGATGACGGCGACGCCGAGGGCCGAGTCCAGCTGGACCGGGCCGCCCTGGAAGACAACTCCCGGTTCACCGGCGAGATCCGCCCAGCCCTCCAGGATGTCGCCGACGTCCACCGGGGTCGGTCGGTTGAGGACGACACCGAGGGAGCCCTCCTCGTCGTGGTCGAGAAGGAGCACCACCGCGCGGTCGAAGTTCGGGTCCGCCAGGGCGGGTGTTGCCACGAGCAACCGCCCTGTGAGCGAGGACACCTCGGTCATGCCAGACATGATCCCGCATCTTCCCCGTGAAGGGGGAGGCAATGCGGGTACCTGAGTGAACGCAGCTCAGGGCGCACCGAAGCGTCCGACGCGCACACCCTCGCCCGGTGACCCCATGTGCCCGATTGAGAACGGTTCGTGTTGTGACACAGCTATGACGTGGCTGGGTGGTCCTTGGGCTTACTGGAGGGGGGTGGGCGGCGATTACTCTGTCTCTTCGGCCCCTGACCAACTCCACGGAACGCGAGATTCATGACCGTCAACGGCTCAGACGACGTACTGCTTGTCCACGGCGGAACCCCGCTGGAGGGCGAGATCCGTGTCCGCGGTGCGAAGAACCTCGTACCCAAGGCCATGGTCGCCGCCCTGCTGGGCAGTGAGCCAAGTCGACTGCGCAACGTACCGGACATCCGAGACGTTCGGGTCGTACGCGGACTGCTGCAACTGCACGGGGTGACGGTCCGTCCGGGTGAGGAGCCGGGCGAGCTGGTGCTCGATCCGTCGCACGTCGAGAGCGCCAACGTCGCTGACATCGATGCCCACGCGGGCTCGTCGCGCATCCCGATCCTGTTCTGCGGTCCGCTCCTGCACCGGCTCGGGCACGCGTTCATCCCGGGGCTCGGCGGCTGTGACATCGGCGGCCGGCCGATCGACTTCCACTTCGAGGTGCTGCGGCAGTTCGGCGCGAAGATCGAGAAGCGGGCGGACGGCCAGTACCTGGAGGCGCCGCAGCGGCTGCGCGGTACGAAGATCCAGCTGCCGTACCCGTCCGTCGGCGCGACCGAGCAGGTGCTGCTGACCGCGGTGTTGGCGGAGGGTGTCACCGAACTCGCCAACGCGGCCGTGGAACCGGAGATCGAGGACCTCATCTGCGTACTGCAGAAGATGGGCGCGATCATCGCCATGGACACCGACCGCACGATCCGCATCACCGGTGTGGACTCGCTCGGCGGCTACACCCACGCGGCCCTCCCGGACCGCCTGGAGGCCGCGTCCTGGGCGTCGGCGGCGCTGGCGACCGAGGGCAACATCTACGTCCGCGGCGCGCAGCAGCGCTCGATGATGACGTTCCTCAACACCTACCGGAAGGTGGGCGGTGCCTTCGCGATCGACGACGAGGGCATCCGCTTCTGGCACCCCGGCGGCCAGTTGAAGTCCATCGCGCTCGAGACGGACGTGCACCCCGGCTTCCAGACGGACTGGCAGCAGCCGCTCGTCGTCGCCCTCACGCAGGCGACCGGCCTCTCCATCGTCCACGAGACGGTCTACGAGTCCCGGCTCGGCTTCACCTCCGCGCTCAACCAGATGGGCGCGCACATCCAGCTCTACCGCGAGTGCCTCGGCGGCTCCCACTGCCGCTTCGGCCAGCGCAACTTCCTCCACTCGGCGGTCGTCTCGGGCCCGACCCGCCTCCAGGGCGCCGACCTGGTCATCCCCGACCTCCGCGGCGGCTTCTCGTACCTCATCGCGGCGCTGGCGGCCCAGGGCACGTCCCGCGTCCACGGCATCGACCTCATCAACCGCGGCTACGAGAACTTCATGGAGAAGCTCGTGGAGCTGGGCGCGAAGGTGGAGTTGCCGGGCAAGGCGCTCGGATAAGCAGTCGTACGTACGACGATGGGGCGGCCACCCTGACCGGGTGGCCGCCCCATTCGCGTTACTTGAGCCTCGTACGCAATCCCGTCGCGTACGCGAAGGACTACTTACCCTTGGCGGCTTCCTTGAGCTTGCTGCCCGCGGACACCTTGACGCTGTAACCGGCGGGGATGTTGATCGGGTCGCCGGTCTGCGGGTTGCGCGCGGTGCGAGCGGCACGGTGGGTGCGCTCGAAGGTCAGGAAGCCGGGGATGGTGACCTTCTCGTCGCCCTTGGAGACGATCTCGCCGACGGTCTCGGCGAACGCGGCCAGAACGGCGTCGGCGTCCTTGCGGGTCACCTCGGCACGGTCGGCCAGCGCGGCCACCAGCTCACTGCGGTTCATGTTGTTACTCCCGTGTTCTTCTTGCCGTTTGAGGCGTGCCACGCGGCGGAGCCGCATATCGGGCACGGTGATGCCGATGCTGCCAGGGTCCTCGGTGAGTCCCCGGACCCGGGTCCGTCGTCCAGACCCTCGCGCCCGAAGACGCATCCTGCCCCTACCTGCGGCGGGAAAGCCAATCCGGCACCCGTAGGAGTCGCGAGAACACCCCTGGGAGTCACACGAAAAGCGCCACCGTCTCAGTGTGGTGACGTTCCGTCCGCTCCCGGCAGCGTCGGGCCGGGCCTGGAAGGCCCGAAACCTGGCCGCCACGATAAACGGCCACCGAAGGCCCCGGGTTCCGCGACGCGCCGGTGTGTCGGCGGCCGTGGCGATCCTCACAGCCGCAACACACCCGCCGTCCGAGGGGCCAGGACGGGTCTACGACGCGGAGGTGCCCGTCGAGGCCGCCGCCGCTCCCGCCGCCTTCGCCGCGTCACGCACCGCGCCCGCGACCGCTCCGGCGACCTTGTCGTTGAAGACGCTCGGGATGATGTAGTTCGCGTTCAGCTCGTCCTCGGACACCACGTTCGCGAGTGCGCTCGCCGCGGCGAGCATCATCTCGGTGTTGACGGTGCGGGACTGCGCGTCCAGCAGACCGCGGAAGACACCCGGGAAGACCAGCACGTTGTTGATCTGGTTCGGGAAGTCCGAGCGGCCGGTGGCCACAACAGCCGCCGTCTGACGGGCGATTGTGGGGTCGACCTCGGGGTCGGGGTTCGCGAGCGCGAACACGATCGCACCCTCGGCCATCGCGGCCACGTCGTCGCCGTCGAGGACGTTCGGGGCGGAGACACCGACGAAGACGTCGGCGCCGCGCACGGCCTCCTTCAGCGTGCCCGTGAGGCCCTCGACGTTGGTGTTGTCGGCGATCCAGCGCAGCGGCGAGTCGGGCTTAGCGTCGACCAGGTCCTCGCGGTCGGCGTGTACGACCCCGTGGATGTCGGCGACAACCGCGTTCTTGACGCCGGCGGCGAGCAGCAGCTTGAGGATGGCCGTACCGGCCGCGCCCGCGCCGGACATGACGACCCGGATGTCACCGATGCCCTTGCCTGCGACCCGCAGCGCGTTCGTCAGCGCGGCGAGCACCACGATCGCGGTGCCGTGCTGGTCGTCGTGGAAGACGGGGATGTCGAGGGCCTCACGCAGCCGGGCCTCGATCTCGAAGCAGCGCGGCGCGGAGATGTCCTCCAGGTTGATGCCGGCGAAGCCCGGGGCGATCGCCTTGACGATCGCGACGATCTCGTCGGTGTCCTGGGTGTCCAGGCACAGCGGCCAGGCGTCGATCCCGGCGAACCGCTTGAACAGGGCCGCCTTGCCCTCCATGACCGGCAGCGCGGCCATCGGGCCGATGTTGCCGAGGCCGAGCACGGCCGAGCCGTCGGTGACGACCGCGACGGAGTTGCGCTTGATGGTGAGGCGGCGCGCGTCCTCGGGGTTCTCCGCGATCGCCATGCACACGCGGGCGACACCCGGGGTGTAGATCATGGAGAGGTCGTCACGGTTGCGGATCGGGTGCTTGGACTGCATCTCGATCTTGCCGCCGAGGTGCATGAGGAACGTACGGTCGGAGACCTTGCCGAGGGTGACGCCCTCGATGCCGCGCAGCTGCTGGACGATCTCGTCGGCGTGGGCCGTGGAGGACGCCGCGATGGTGACGTCGATCCGGAGCTTCTCGTGGCCGGAGGCGGTCACGTCGAGGCCGGTCACCGAGCCTCCGTGGGACTCCACGGCCGTGGTGATCTGGGAGACCGCGGTTCCGCTCGCGGGCACCTCCAGACGGACCGTGATCGAGTAGGAGACGCTGGGCGCCGTAGCCATGGCCGACTTCCTCTGCTTTCACCGTTGAGCTGAGTACGCGCTCCGATGGTCGCACCTACTGCCCGGTAGGCGTTAGCCGCCCCCGATTGCGAACGTTTTGTTCGCGGCCATTCACAGCGGTTCACCACAAGAAGAGGCCCGCGTCACTTTTCCGTGACGCGGGCCTCTCCTGTCGTTCAAGTGACACCGACCCGCCATGCTCGCCTCGCGGCAAGTGGTCGCTCTAAGCGACGAAGGTTGGGCCCGGGGGCTTGGATCGGGCCGGTGTCACACCCAGGCTAACAAACAGATCCCGTAAGGCCATTCCCATCCCGAGAGTTCATATAAAGCACCCCGCGATCAGTCCCTGAGAAGATCCGGCACCCCGTTCGCGTCCGGCTCGTCCCGCTCGGCGGAGACGACCGTCAGCTGCTGGGTCGCGCGGGTGAGAGCGACGTAGAGGACCCGCAGTCCGGCGGGCGACTCGTCGGCGATCTCCGCGGGCGATACGACGACGGTCGCGTCGTACTCGAGCCCCTTGGCCTCCAGGCTGCCGAGGGCTACGACCCGGTCGCCGAGGCCTGTGAGCCAACGGCGGGCCTCCTCGCGGCGGTTCATGGCGACGACCACGCCGACGGTGCCGTCGACCCGGTCGAGCAGCCGTGCGGCCTCCGCGCGGACCGACTCGGAGAGGGAGTTCCGTACGACGGCGAAGTGCGGCTTCACGCCGGTCGAGCGGACCGCGGACGGGGACTCCGAGCCGGGCATGGCCAACGCCAGGACCTTCGCCGCCAGTTCCGCGATCTCGGCCGGGTTGCGGTAGTTGACCGTGAGGGTGAAGCGGCGGCGGGGGCGGGAGCCGAGGGCCTCGTCGCGGGCCTCGGCGGCCTCGTCGGGGTCGGACCAGGAGGACTGGGCCGGGTCGCCGACGACCGTCCAGGTGGCGTGCCTACCGCGGCGGCCGACCATGCGCCACTGCATCGGGGTGAGGTCCTGGGCCTCGTCGACGATGACGTGGGCGTACTCGGTGCGCTCCTGGGCGAGCCGCTCGGCCCGTTCGCGCTGCGACTCCTCGCGTACGGGCATCAGCTCCTCGAGGCCGGTGAGCTGGTCCAGCGGGTCCAGGTCGCGCCGCTTGCGGGGGCGGGCCGGGGTGCCGAGGATCGCCTGGAGTTCGTCGAGGATCGCCACGTCGTGTACGGAGAGTCCGTCCCGCTTCAGGGCGCGGGCGACCCTGCGGACCTCGCCGGGGTTGAGGATGCGGCGGGCCCAGCGGCCGAGCTTCCGTTCGTCGGACATCGACTGCAGGACGGCGCGCGGGGTGAGTTCGGGCCACCAGGCGTCGAGGAACGCGATGAAGTCGTCCTCGCTCGCGATGTCCTCGTCGAAGGACGAGCGCAGTTCGGCGGCGAGTTCGGGGTCGGTGTGCCGGCCGGCCGAACCAGAGCGCTCCCACAAGGCGTCCAGGAGGAGCTTGCGGGCGCGCGGGCGCAGCATGTTGACGGGTGCCGTACCGCTGAGGGCGCTCTGCCGGACGCGCTCCAGGTCGGCGGCCTCCAATTCGAGGCGACGACCGAACGCGACCACCCTGAGCCGGCTCGGCGAATCGTTCAGCTCCAAGGCCCCGCGCGCGGCCTTCCGCAGCACCCGGAGCATGCGGTACGACCCCTTGGCGCGGGCCACGGCCGGGGAGTCGTACAGGGTGGCCTCGGCGCCGTCGACGAGCGAGCCGATGGCCCGGATGGCGACCTGGCCCTCCTCGCCGAGGGACGGCAGGACGCCCTCGGTGTACGCCACCAGCAGCGGGGTCGGCGAGACGATGAGGATGCCGCCCGCGTACCGGCGCCGGTCCTGGTAGAGCAGATAGGCGGCGCGGTGCAGCGCGACGGCCGTCTTGCCGGTCCCCGGGCCGCCCTCGACGTACGTCACGGAGGCGGCGGGGGCGCGGATCACCAGGTCCTGCTCGGCCTGGATCGACGCCACGATGTCGCGCATGGTGTGGCTGCGGGCCTGGCCGAGCGCGGCCATCAGGGCGCCGTCGCCGATGACGGCCAGCTGGTCGCCGTCGAGGCGGGCTGTCAGCTCGGGACGCATGAGGTCGTCCTCGACCCCCAGCACCCTGCGCCCCTTGGAGCGGATGACCCGGCGCCGTACGACCCGCCCGGGGTCGACCGGCGTCGACCGGTAGAAAGGCGCCGCTGCGGGCGCTCTCCAGTCGATGACCAGCGGCGCGTACTCGGAGTCCAGGACCCCGATACGGCCGATGTGGAGGGTCTCGGCGATGTCGGCGGTCTGGTCGTCCCGCACGGCGCCTTCGGCGGGCTCCACGGCGGTGTAGGCGCCGTCGGGTCCCTTCTTGCCGTCCTTGCCGAGCAGCAGATCGATCCTGCCGAAGAGAAAGTCCTCGAACTCGTTGTTGAGCCGGTTGAGGTGGATACCGGCGCGGAACACCTGCGCGTCCCGTTCGGCGAGCGCGCCGGGTGTGCCGACCTGGCCGCGCTTGGCCGCGTCGTTCATGAGGAACTCGGCCTCGTGGATCTTCTCCTCAAGGCGTCGGTACACCCGGTCCAGGTGTGCCTGTTCGACGCTGATCTCCCGGTCCCGTAGCGAATCCTGGGCGGATTTGTCGGACACCGTGTCGAGCGCGGTCTCCTGTTGAGCCTGTGCGGCCACCGGGCCCCCTTCTGACGTGCTGGGCAGCCGTCAACCGTACGCGAAAGAAAGCCTCTGTAGCGAGGGGCCCGCCCGGTGGATCTTGACAAAGACGCGGGGCCCGGTTCGCGCACCTGCGCGTTCCGGGCCCCACCGAGCGAGTCGACCAGTTGTTACGCGTCCACTTCCACGAGCTTCTTGCCGTCGAAGGTCATGACCTCGAAGTGGTCGATCTGGTTGGGCGTGAGGGCCGCTCCGCCCTGGGCGTAGAGCGGTGCCTTGGCCTCGGCCTTCGTGGCGTTCGCGATGCCGTAACCCCAGGCCGGGACCGCCCAGGAGCTCATCGTCTCGCGCTCGCCGTTCTTGCCGACCGCGATCAGGGAGCACTTCAGGGGGCCCTTGACGTTGCTGAGCTCCACGACCCCGAGGGTGCCCCAGTCCTTCTTGGACATCGCCACGGTCGCGGTGACCTTGGTGGTCTTGTCCGTGTTCGTGACCTTGTCGGACAGAGTTTCGAAGGTGTCCTTGGCGGTGCCCACCGCCACCGAACCCTTCTGACCCGTGCCGTCGCCGCCGTTGGCCGCGATGACGGCCAGCGGTCCCGCGATGATCAGTGCGGCAGCCGCGGCGATCATGTAGAAGCTGCGCCGCCGCTTCAGGGCCCGACGGTCACCGACGTCGTCCACCAGCCGCTCCACCAGCCGTGGGCTGGGCTTCGCGGACAGGGACTCGCCGATCGCGGGAGTGCCGGAGCCCGGCAGATCCGCGAGCGCCGCCAGCATCGGTTCCATCCCGGCCAGCTCGTCGAGCTGCTGGGCGCACCATTCACAGGTGGCGAGATGGGCCTCGAAAGCGGTTGCTTCGGCGTCATCGAGAATCCCGAGGGCGTAGGCGCCGACGGTCTCGTGTTCGTTCGAGCCCTGAGATCCCTGCATGGAACCAGGACTACCCGTTCCGTATCCCCCGTAAATGCTCATGCCGTCACCCCCCGCTCCTCCAGAGCAAGTTTCATCGATCGAAGGGCATAGAACACCCTTGAGCGCACCGTGCCGCTGGGGATACCGAGCGTCTCGGCCGCCTCATTGACGGTACGCCCCTTGAAGTACGTCTCGACGAGCACCTCCCGGTGGGCCGGGGTCAGGTCGTCCAGCGCGTCCGACAGTGTCATCAGCCACAACGCCTTGTCGATCTCGTCCTCCGCGGGGATGACCTCCAGCGGCGACGGGTCCACCTCCTGCGGCCGGGCCTGCCGGCTGCGGTGACCGTCGATGACGATGCGCCGTGCCACCGTCACAAGCCAGGGTCGTACCGATCCGGTCGCTCGATTGAGCTGGCCGGCGTTCTTCCAGGCCCGGATGAGCGTCTCCTGCACCACGTCCTCGGCACGCTGCCGGTCCCCGGCGACGAGCCGCAACACATAGGCGAGCAAGGGTCCGGCGTGCTCCCGGTACAGGGCACGCATCAGCTCCTCATCAGGTTCCGAGGACTGGGACATGCGATGTCGGGCCCTCGGTGCGTGTTCATTGGCCACGACGGAATCCTTGCGCACGCCCACCTCCGGTGTCCGGGGGTTCCCCCAGTCGGTCGCTCGCCAAGAGGTACGTGGGCGGGTGGGCGGGTGTTCAACGTGAGGCGACACTTTTCTTCGGATTGACGTGACGAGCGGGACATGAGGGCACATTCCCACCGTACGATCTTTACATTTCCACCACATCAGCAAGATCACGCGGGCTGCCCGTGCGGTCGAGGAGTGAAACGCACTGTTGTCGAAATCACTTCGACAATTGACGTCTCGTCACCTCACAGAAGCCGCATAAGGGATTCTCAGGCTCGGGCGAGGGCCGCGCGCCGACGATGCCGGGCCACTCTTTCGCGGTTCCCGCACACCTCGCTGGAGCACCAGCGGCGTCTGCGCCCCCGTGACGTGTCCAGGTAGACGATCGGACAGTTGTCCCCCTCGCACTCCCGCAGCGAGGCCCGCGCGACCGGATCGGTGAGCAGCTCCACGGCGTCCCGCGCGATCACCGCGAGCAGCCCGTCGCACCCCGGCGGCCCGTCCAACTGCCGCACCAGCGCGCCGTCTTCACCGCGTACGGCACGGGGTGCCGGGGGTGCGGCGCGGGCGAGGTCGTTGACGCGGGCGAGGGCGAGGTCGTAGGGCGGGGTGTCGCCGGCCGCGTTGCTCCGGACCAACTGACTGATCTGCCCCCGCAGTTCGCGAAACCCGACAAGCCAGCCGGAATCGACGTGCGCGAGCGGAGTGGCCGCCGGAACGAGCCCCGAGCGGACGATCCACGCGCGCAGGGGCTCCGGCGAGTCGAGCCGTTCCTCGGGATGCGTGGTCGCGAGGAGATCCAGGCAGATCCGCCCGGCGTCGAAGCGCAGCTCGTACGGGGCCATGGTCGAACCCAGTGCCATGTGCCTGTCACCGCCTAGGGATTGCCCCGGTCGGGAAACCGATGTCTCTACAGTGCCTGCCCGCTCGCGCGGCCGGAACCCCTCGGGCGGGGCGCGCGTAGACGGCTGCGTATGCGGTCGCGCGTCTCGGCGATGTCGGCGTCCGTGCCGCGTCCGTTGACTGGAGGGCATGACGGAGAAAGAGAACAGGACTGCCGCGGGTACAGGTGCGGGTACAGGTGTGGGTTGGGTACTGGGTGCGGCCACGGTCTCGATGGGGCTGATCGCCGGGGTCTTCTACATCTTCGCGTGCGCGGTGATGCCGGCGTTGGCGCGCAGCGACGACCGGGTGTTCGTCGAGGTCATGCGGAACATCAACGACGTGATCCAGAACCCGGTGTTCTTCCTCAGCTTCATGGGGGCGTTGCTGCTGACCGCGGTGGCCGCCTGGCAGGTACGCGGGACGCCGTACCGGGGGTGGGTGTGGGCGGGGTTGGCGGCGTACGCGCTGGCCTTCGTGGTGACGGTCGCCTTCAACATCCCGCTGAACAACGACCTCGCGGACACGGCGGATGTGGCGGTGGCGCGGGATCACTTCGAGAGTGCGTGGGTGGGGTGGAACGTGGTGCGGGCGGTGTTGTCGACGGTGGGGGTGGGGTGTTTGGTGCGGGCGGTGGTGTTGTACGGGGCGCACCAACGCCGGTCGGTGGGAATCAGCCCGTCCCGGCTCGCGTCTTGACGCGGGCCGGCCAATCCAGCCCGTCCGGGCTCACCTTTCGGCGCGGGCCGACACGATCCGGCCCGTCCCGGCTCGCCTCTCGGCACAGGCCGACACAATCCAGCCCGTCGGCACCTCTCAACACAGGCCGCGAAAAATCAGCCCGTCCGGCGTTTGAGGACGAGGCCCCTTCAGGGCCGAAGGGGGGTCTGGGGGCACAGCCCCCAGCAACGCCCGCACCAACGCCGGTTCACTCGTCGGAATACTTCGCGTCTGCCGCCGGATCCAACGCCAACCGATACCCCCGCTTCACCACCGTCTGGATCAGCTTCGGAGAACCAAGTGCCGTACGGAGACGGGCCATTGCCGTTTCTACGGCGTGCTCGTCGCGCCCGGCGCCGGGAAGCGCCCGGAGGAGTTCCGCGCGGGCGACGACCCAGCCGGGCCGCCGGGTCAGGGCCCGGAGCAGGGACATACCGGCCGGCGGAACGGGTCGTAGCGTGCCGTCGACGAGGACCGCGTGGCCGCGGATCTCCACCCGGTGCCCCGCGATGGGCAACGTGCGGGCGCGGCCGGGGAGTTCCTGGCAGAGGAGTTGGACGAGGGGGCCGAGGCGGAAGCGTTCGGGCTGGACGGTGGTGATGCCGTGGTTCTGGAGCGGGAGGGCGGTGACGGGGCCGACGCAGGCGGGGAGGACGTCGTGGTGCAGGGCGGCGAGGAGTTCGGGCAGCAGGCCGCGGGACTCGGCGCGGGACAGCAGCGACGCGGCGGCCGGTGCGCTGGTGAAGGTCAGCGCGTCCAGGCCGCGCGAGACCGTGGCGTCCAGGAGCCGGTCCAGCGGGGCGATGTCCTCGGGCGGCATCCACCGGTACACGGGGACGACGACGACATCCGCGCCCCCCGCCCGCAACGACTCCACGAACCCGGGCAGCGGTTCGCCGTGCAGCTGGATGCCTACGCGGCGCCCCTCGACGCCCTCGTCCAGGAGCCGTTCGAGCACTTCGGCCATGGATTCGGACGACGGCGACCACTCCTCGGTGAGCCCGGCGGCCCGCACCGCGCCCTTCACCTTGGGCCCGCGCGCGAGCAGTTCCACCCCGCGCAACCGGTCGAGGAGCGCCTCGCCGAGCCCCCACCCGTCGGCGGCCTCGACCCACCCCCGGAACCCGATCGCGGTCGTGGCGACCACCACGTCGGGCGCCAGGTCGATCAACTCCTTGGTCGCGGCGAGCAGTTCGCTGTCGTCGGCGAGCGGCACGATGCGCAGCGCGGGCGCGTGCACGACCGCCGCACCGCGCCGCTGGAGCAGTGTCCCCAGCTCGTCGGCGCGGCGCGCGGCGGTGACGCCCACGGTGAACCCGGAGAGGGGGCCGTGCTGCGCGCGTTCCGGTCGCTGCTGTTGGTCCTCGTGCATGGCTCTCGTCCCGAACGTAGTCGTACAGGCAGTCGTACAGGCGGTCGTACATGGAAGGGCTCGGTGCCTACATGCCGATCGAGCCTGTCAACGGTGCGTGACAGGCTCGGTTCGGCTTCATGTCGCCGGTGTTACGTCACACCTCGGCATAGCTGAGCTGCGACTTCGCCTTCGATGCGGAAGCTTTGGCCTGCGCCTGGGCGGTCGGGCGGCGAAGGTATACGGCCCAGGTGACCCCGAAGCAGAGGGCGTAGAAGGCGAGGAAGGCGACGAACGCGCCGGTCCCGGAGCCGTAGGAGAGGAACGACTGGCGGAAGGCGAGGTTGATGCCGACCCCGCCGAGCGCGCCCACGGCCCCGATGAGCCCCATGGAGGCCCCGGACAGCCGCCGCCCGTAGGCAGCCGCCTCATCCCCCTCGAGCCCCTTCGCGAGGGCCTTGGTCTGGAAGATTCCGGGGATCATCTTGTACGTCGACCCGTTGCCGAGCCCGCTGAGCACGAACAGGACGATGAAGACGGTGACGAACAGCGGCAGGGACTTCTGCATGCTGGCGACGACCAGGATCGCGGTCGCGGCGGCCATGGCGACGAAGTTCCACAGGGTGATCTTCGCGCCGCCGTAGCGGTCGGCGAGCCAGCCGCCCACCGGACGGATGAGCGAGCCGAGCAGCGGGCCGATGAAGGTGAGGTACGCGGCCTGCAGCGGCGTACGGCCGAACTGGACCTGAAGCACCTGCCCGAACGCGAACGCGTACCCGATGAACGACCCGAACGTGCCGATGTACAGGAACGCCATGATCCACGTGTGCCAGTCGCGCGCGGCGTCCTTGGCGGCGCCGGTGTCGTTCTTCACGGAGGTGAGGTTGTCCATGAAGAGGGCGGCGAGGGTGGCGGCGATCAGGATCAGCGGGATGTAGATCCCGAGCAGCACGCGCGGCCCGCCGCTGGCCCCGATGATCGCGAGGGCGATCAACTGGATCACAGGAACCCCGATGTTGCCGCCCCCGGCGTTGAGCCCGAGCGCCCACCCCTTCTTCCTCAAGGGGAAGAAGGCGTTGATGTTGGTCATGGAGGAGGCGAAGTTGCCGCCGCCGATACCGGCCAGCAGGCCGATCCAGAGGAAGGTGTCGAAGGACGTCCCCGGCTTCATCACCACGAAGGCGGCGATGGTCGGGATGAGCAGCAGACTCGCGGAGACGATCGTCCAGTTCCGCCCGCCGAAGACCGCGACCGCGAAGGTGTACGGCACCCGGACGACCGCGCCGACGAGCGTGACCATCGACGTCAGCAGGAACTTGTCGGCCGGCGTCAGCCCGTACTCCGGGCCCATGAAGAGCACCAGGACGGACCACAGGGTCCAGATCGAGAAGCCGATGTGCTCGGAGAGCACGGAGAATACGAGATTGCGCCGGGCGACCTTCTCACCGGTCTCCCGCCAGAAGGTCTCGTCCTCGGGATCCCAGTGCTCGATCCATTTGCCAGGGGCGGGAGCGGGGTCGGTGGCGGGGGCTGGGACTGGGGCTGTCATGACGCCTCCACGGTGGTCCGGGGCTCAGGGTGTCGTTATGGGGTAACGAGCGGTGATGAGTCCCGAAGGTAGGGAGGGCGCGTTTCGGTGCTGTGGCTGTGAGTGACTGGAAGGGAACGTTGCTCTCACGAGCCGGGGATGGGCGCGGTGAGGTGGAACCCGGTCGGCGCGGGGACTCTCGGTGTCGGAGGGAATGGGTCGCGGTAACGTCACGCACGTGACGTCAGGGCTGTGGCAGTCGGGGTTGCGTGACTGGTACGGGCCCGGAACCCCGATCGTCCAGCGGGTACGGGGTTACCGGCCGAACCGGCGCGGAGAGATCAAACTGGTGCGCTGGCTGCGTGTCGGCATCCTCAGGGGGCTGGCCTGTGGCGCCGTCGGTTTCGCCTTGGAGGTCCAGTTGGACGCGGTGGGCCTGGCACGGGACCGTGCCGTGATGTGTGCCATGGCGCTGGCAATGGCGTCGTTCCTGTGGCGGGGCTCGCTGATCAGGGTGGTGCTCCGGCCGGGCGAGATCGTGCGCATCGGTATGTGGCGGCACGTGGTGGTCCCCTGCTCGGAGGTGAAGAGGCTGCACCGCGACACGTGGCGAGGCCATCTTGCCCTGGAGACCCACGGCGGGGAGAACATCGACTTCGCGTTGTTCGACGGTTCGTTCTGGGACCTGTACTACGACTTCTCCAGGGTCTGCGACGACGCCATGCGGGCTCATGTGCGGGCCGAGTCGGAAGCCGGGCTGGTGCCGGGTCCCGCCGGGCTTCGGCGGTACTTCAACTGGTCGGTCGTTGCTGATCCGTTGGCGGTCGGCGCGGTGCTCTGTGCCGGTATCGGCCTGTACCTGACGGTGCGCGGTTGACGGACCCACCCGGACCCACCGACCCCGGAAGTCATCCTGACGACGACAACCGAACGCCTACGGCACCTGATACGCACCCTCAAATCCCCGCATTGAGGAGCCCGACCTTGCCCAACCGCCCCTGGCGGAAGTCCACTTACGACTCCTGACAAAAGGCGGCTTGTGCGTCTCCGGGAATGACGGGGCCCCAGGAGCTGGGCTTCGGCTCGGGGATGACCTGCCGGCGACGGCTGCGGGCCGCAGACCTGCTGGACTTCTCCCGGGCTGAGAGGAGATGGCCCGCTCGATGCGTCAGAACGCACTCGTAGCAGCCGAGCCCGCACAGCCTCACAGCCGGGATTTCAGCACGTCGACCTCACCTCGTCCGCAGGGCGCGCTCGGACGCCGCGTCGCGGCCCGGCTCGTACTCGAAGCGTGCCGGCCCGGTGTTGCGCGTCAGCGGTGGTCGACGTAGGTGACCAGTCCACCGATGTTCAGGCCCAGCGCGCATCCGCGGCGGAAGGACTCGTGGCGCATGGCCGGGGTGTGCTGGGCGTCGGTCATCGCGTACACCCCGCGGATCCCCAGTTCCACGCCGCACAGGCACACGACGTAGCCGTGACGCCGGGCGGCGGCCGTCCACTCGGGGTCGTGCGGGACCCAGGTCCGGGAGTAGATCTCACCGTCGGGCGTCCGCAGTTCCAGCCGGGAGTAGGTGTATCCGTAGCGCTGCGCCAGTTTTGGCTGTTCATCGGGTATCTCGTGCAGCTCCCATCCGGGGATCAAGGGCAGGTCGCAGTAGACGTCGGGCGGTAGGCGCCTCATGCCGAACAGGATGGCGCCTTCGAGCTGCGGTTCCTCGGGTGTCTCGTCGAGCGAGGCTCCGTTCGGCACGACGTACCCGAAGTAGCCCACGCCCCGGGCACGCCTGAACTCGAAGAGGGCGGTGGGCATGCGGGGTGTCTGTGCGGGATGGAAGGTGACTGTGCCTTCCGCGGTCTTCAGGCCCCCCAGCACGCACTCGAGCTGCAGCGCGGGGTCGTCGCAGAACAGGATCCGCCCGAGGTCGTCGACCTGTTCGAACTGATACCAGCTCATCTCCTGCAGCCCTCCGGTTGGTTGCCGCCGTTCCGCGTCCGCGAAGCAGACGAGGGGATGTTGAGCCATTCTATTGAAGGATCGTTCAACAATCCATACATTGGAACGCGTGCACCATCAGGCCGGCGGTTTCGTCGAGAGCAGGGGTGAGGGTGAGCGCGGAGGAAGCAGGTACAGGGCGGACAGGCGTGGCTTGGCGGGTGCTGGTGGGCGCCGCAAGCACCGGCACGGCGTTGGCGCTGTGGGCGATCGTGCGTTTGATCGTGCGCACGGCCTTCGTCGCGCATGCCCAGTGGATCGACGCGTTGTGCGCGCTGGCGATCCTCCTCGGCTGCGTACTCCTGTGCACGTGCTGGTACTTGGACATCCGGTGGCTGCTGTGTGCGGTGTGCCTTTTCGGGGTGCTGTTCCTGCAGAGCCTGGAGCTGGATCAGCAGGCGCTGCACCAGCACGGGCGTACCGAACACGTCAGGGTCCGACAGATTCAGTGGTCCGCCGGTGACGGCATGGATCCGGGCGTTCACCGCTACACGGTCACCGTCCTCGACGGCCCGCCGCTGGCTCCGTTCGAGGAGAACGGGCTCATGGGCTGGAAGTGGGTGGTAGGCGGCACTTACACGGTGACCGTCGACCCGCAGGGCAGTGCCCAGCTCAAACGGGGGGACAGGCCCGGGCCTCCGGTGATCCAGCAGTTCCTGCAGATCCCCCTCGGCCTCGGCCTGGCCTTCGCCCTGTGGCGGCCCGCAGGCCTGCTCCTGCGCCGACGACGCGTCCCCGTTCTCACATCCCCTTCCGCCGACTCCCCCCACCACTGACCCCGTTGGGCCACAACCTCGGCCCCCGCTTCGCGGCAATGTCCTCGATCCATCCGAACGCCAGGATCGCCACCGCGATGAGCGGCCAGATCAGCAGGAACATCAGGAACGTGTCCGCCTTGTCGAGGAGGGCGGTCGCGCTGTCGCTCTCCATGAAGGGGAGGTTGTACAGCTGGTCGATGATCGGGACCGTGGCCATGATGAGGAGGTTGTGCCACAAGTAGATCGTCACGGCACGGTTGTTGGAGAGGGTCACCAGCTTGTCCCAGCGGGCCAGCCTGCCCGGCAACTGCTGCCAGGACGGTGCGTACTGGAGCAGGATCACCACGATGCCGAAGGACCAGGTCGCCTGGGCCAGCGGGATGTCGTTCAAGTCCCAGCCGTCCGGGCCGAGATGACCCGAGGCCCACCACAGGCCGAAGGCCATGATCAGGGCCGCGCCGGACACCGCGAGGTAACGCGGGACCTTCTTCAGTACCCCCTCGTGGTGCGCGAAGCCCAGGACCCAACAGCCGCCGTACACCGCGAAGTCCGACACCGCGTTGCCCGTCTCACCGGGGATCGTCACAAGACCTGTGCCTACGACCGCCGTCAATGCCAGAGGCGCCAGCAGCGTCGCCCACGGGACCCTCCGGAACGCCCACAGCAACAGCGGTGACGCGATCACGAACCACAGATACGCCCGCAGGTACCACAACGGACCCGCCGCCTGCTCCGCCCACGTGCTCTCCAACAGGCCGGAATCCGAACCGAGATGCTCGGGGTACGGCGGCGCACCGATCGGCACGACGTAGTCGAACACCTTCGCCGCGCCCCACCAAGTGCCGCCCAGATCAGGGTCCTTGAGCAGATTCCAGCCGCTCGCGAACATCATCACCAGCACGACCGCGCTGAACGCCCAGAGCGGGGGCAGCAGTCGTCGTAGCCGACCCCTGATCACACCCAGCGCCGGACGGTTCAGCGAGCGGGCCATCAGCGAACCCGCCAGCGCGAACATCACGCCCATGGAAGGGAACAGGACCGACAGCCAGGCCCAGCCGAAGAGGTGGTAGATGACCACCCGGACGAGGGCGATCGAGCGGAGGAGGTCGAGGTAGCGGTCCCGGCCGCCGCCTTTCGCCTTCTTCGGTTCCGGTGCCGACTCCGGTTCCGGTGCCAACTGCGGTTCCTGCTGCCGCTGTTGGGGAATTCCGTAGACCGGTGTCGATTCGAGGTCGGGCTCCGGCTCCGGATTCGTACCCGCCCCGGTCGTGTATCCGTGCGTCATGCCACCGGCCTCCGATCACTGCCACTACGGCTTCGCTGGGTCGGCACCGGACCGCCGGGCGCCGCTTCCACGACCCCCGTGCGCCGCAGCTTCTGCCAGCGCAGGCGGCCTCCGGTGAGTGCCGTGATCCAGGACTGGAGCAGCACGACGTACATGAGTTGGCGGTAGAGGATCTGCTGCAGGGGCAGCGAGACGAGGTGGGTCATGCGTTCGCGATCGAGGCGGAAGGCGTACGCCGCGCAGAACGCCTGGATCGCGAGGACGCCCAGCCAGGCGAGGAGTGTCTTCTCGGTGGGGCCGAACACCAGGCCGTAGAGGAGGAAGACGTCGATCAGGGGGGCCAGGATCGGGGCGACCACCATGAACAGGGCCACCCACGGGAGGCCGACGCGGCCGAAGCGGCCGGACGGGCCCCGGTCCAGCACGGCGCCCCGGTGTTTCCAGATCGCCTGCATCGTGCCGTAGGACCAGCGGTAGCGCTGCGACCAGAGTTGTTGGACCGTCTCCGGAGCTTCCGTCCAAGCGCGGGCCTTCTCGGCGTACACCACCCGCCAGCCGTCCCTGTGCATCGCCATCGTGATGTCGGTGTCCTCGGCGAGGGTGTCGTCGCTCATGCCGCCGACCCGCTCCAGCGCGCTTCTCCTGAAGGCCCCCACGGCGCCCGGGATCGTCGGCATGCAGCGGAGGATGTCGTACATACGGCGGTCGAGGTTGAAGCCCATCACGTACTCGATGTGCTGCCAGGCGCCGATGAGGGAGTCGCGGTTGCCGACCTTGGCGTTGCCGGCGACGGCGCCGACGCGCGGGTCGCCGAAGGGCTGGACCAACTCCCGTACGGTGGCCGGTTCGAAGACCGTGTCGCCGTCCATCATGACGACGAGGTCGTGACTGGCGTTCGCCAGGCCGCGGTTGAGGGCGGCCGGTTTGCCCGCGTTGAGCTGGCGTACGACGCGGACGTTGGGCAGGGCCATCGCCTCGACGATTCTCGCCGTGCCGTCGGCCGAGCCGTCGTCGACGACGATCACCTCGACGGGGTGTTCGCTCGCCATGAGTGAACGGACCGTGTTCTCAATGCACTTGGCCTCGTTGTACGCCGGGACGAGGACCGTGACCGGCTCGGTGACCGGCGGGCCCCAGGCGAAGTCCTTGCGGCGCACCCGGCGGGCGTGGATGCCGGAGAGCAGGAGCATCAGCGCGAAGCGGGCGATGACGAGGGAGCCGGTGATCGCCAGGCCGACCACCAGGACGTCCGTGACGCTGTCCGAGGCCTGGACCAGGAAGATCCACGCCTTGCCCTTCCAGAGGTCGACGCCGGTCACCGGGGTGAGCGCGCTGGGCGCGCCGAGGGCCTCGGTGAGGTTGTCGAACGTGTAGCCCTTGGCCTGCATCTCCGGCACGAACCTGTCGAGCGCCTGCACGGTCTGGTGGCGGTCGCCGCCGGAGTCGTGCATCAGGACGATCGCGCCCTTGCCGCCGTGCGGGGTGGCGTTGCTGATGATCTTCGCGACGCCGGGCTTCTGCCAGTCCTCGCTGTCCGTGTTGTTGACGGCGGTGAGGTAGCCGCGCTTGCCGATGTACTCGGTCACCGGCCAGGACAGGTTGTCCATCGCGTCGGCGGAGGACGAGTACGGCGGCCGGAACAGCGACGTCCGGATGCCGGCCGCGCCGGTGATCGCGAGCTGGGTCTGCGACAGCTCCCAGTCGATCCGCTTCTTGGACTGGAAGGAGAGGTCGGGGTGGCTGAAGGTGTGCACGCCGACCTCGTTGCCCTCGTCCACGATGCGTTTGACCAGGCCCGGGTAGCGCGAGGTCATCGTGCCGGTGACGAAGAAGACGGCGTGCGCGTGGTGCTTCTTGAGCACGTCCAGGACCTTGGGCGTCCAGGTCGGGTCGGGGCCGTCGTCGAACGTCAGCACGATGTGGTGGTCCGGCACGTCCAGGCTGGCCGTACGGCCGCTGCGGGTGTCGATGACCGGGCCGCCGTCGAGGATCTTGTCCGGCACCTTGTTCGTCGCGGCCTCGGGCCGGATGCGGTGGTCGGCGAGGATCTCGCTGTGCACATAGCCGCGCAGCATCAGCATCGCCAGCAGCGCGACGAGGAGCAGCATCGGCAGCAGGAACCGCATCGACAGCCGACGACGCCGGGGAACGCGCGAGGCGCGGGATCCATGCGAGGTGCTGGGCCCAACTCCGTTCGCCGCAGCCGGAGTTGTGCCGTGACGGCCGCCCGGGGCCGGGTGCGTGGCCCTGGGGCGGCGGTTGTGCGATGCCATCAGAGGATGTGCTCCGGGGTCTTGGACGGTGCCGGTGCTGCCGGTTCGGAGGCGGCCGGCTCCTGCGCCACGGGCGACGGCGTGCTCGGCGCGTCGGCCACCGTGCCGGTACCCGTGGTCGCGCTCGGGGTCGGCGTCGGTGTCGGGTCAGGCGTGGTGACCGGGCTGTTCGACGGCGTCGGGCCGGCGGGCGGCGAGGACGACGCCCGCGTGGGCTGTACGACCGGATTGCTTCCGCCCCCGCCCGCGGTCGCCGAGGCGCTCGCACTCACCGACGGCCCGGCGGACGCGGACGCGCTCGCCTTGCCCGGGGCCTTGGACGCGCCGGGCGCGCCACGACTCGCACTGGCGCCCGGCGACGGCGTCGTACCGTCGCTCGCCGTCGGGATGTTCCCCGGCGCCACACTGCCGCTGCCACCGGACGGCCGCCCCGACTCGGCGGGCAGCGGCTTGGTGTCGACCTTGCCGGCGGGCGGGTCGTTCTTCTGCCCCGGCACCGGGAGCCACGGCGCGTCCGAGCTGCCGGACAGCAGCGTGACGACGATGACGACGGCGTAGGCCGCGCAGGCGAAGCCGATGGCCATACCGATCCGGCGGTACCTACGGCTGCGCCGCCCGGACTCGTCGACGAAGACGGGCCCGTCGGAGTCGTCGTGACCGGCGCCCTTCTTGTGCGGATCGCCCAACTCCGGTGCCGGTCCGTCGAGTTGGACGGTCACCTCGTCGGGGTCGGCGGCTCCTGCTCCCGTCCCGGCCCCCGTCCCCGTTCCCATCCCCGTCTCCGCCGGCGCGCCCCAGGGATCGGCGAGGATGCCGGCACCGACGCCCGCGACGGGTGCGATGGGAGCAATGGGTGCGCCTTTGCCTGCCGGAGGCTCGGGCCACCCGGTCCGTATACGACGGCCGTCCTTGGTCGCACGACGTCCGTCCTTGGCGGCATGCCGGCCGCCCTCCAGAATGTCCGATCCTCTCGCCGCTCCGGTCTCCGGGAACGCCTGGGCCTCTCCGCCTATGACCGGTACATCTGTGGTCGCGGATGCAGCCTGAGGCCATTCCGGTTGGGCGTCTTCCCGCCACTTTTCCATGCGCACGCACATCCCCCCACGGAACTGTTCGGGGCGCGCAGACGACCCTGAGCACACGCCGCCGAACCGGGCCCCCACCCGGTCCACGCGCCCCCCTTACCACACCGCGCTCAGGCCCTCGAAGGTAGCGCAACGGGACTTCACATGTGGCGGGATGCGTATTTTCTACGTCTTTAGCATGTCCACGTCGATGTCCGGAATCCATCCATCAACCGGCCGGCGAAGCCACCCTTCGACGCTGCCGATCTCCACCGCGGCACGTCGAAGCGCATCAAATCCTGGGTGCACCAGCCCCTTTCGCCACACGAGTGACACGGCGGACAACGGCACCGGACGCACCAGTGGTCGCAGCACGGTCCGGGGCATGGCCGGAAAGTCCACCACCGCGAGAATCGGGGTCCGCGTCTTCGCCATGACCCGTTCGAACTCCTCTTCGCCTACGGCCATCGGTGCGGGCGCCGCAACCTCGATGTCACGCCCCTCGAACAAACGACGGGCGAGATCCGTCCACTCGGGAGTACGCGGATTCCCGGCACCCGCGTACACGGTCTCCCCCGCCAACGCGTCCACCGGCACCGCCGCGAGGGACGCCAGCGGGTGATCCTCGGGCAGCACGACCGCCATCGGCTCGTACCGCACCACCTGATGATCGAGCCCGGCCCGCAGCACCGGCTCAAGCCCGGCGAACCGCCCGAACGACACATCGAGCCGCCCCGCCAGCAACTCCCCTGCGGCCCATGTCAGTCCACTCTCGTACCGGGCCATCAGCTCCTGTTCCGGGGCGAGTTCACGCGCCCGGTGCAGCACCCGGCGCCCGGTGACCAGCCCCGGCGAGTTCAGATCCACGAGCAACGGCCGTGCCTGCCGGAACGCACCGAGCAACTCGTCCTGCGCGGCGAGCACCCGCCGGGCATACGGCAGCAGCCGCTCACCGTCCGCCGTCAGAGTCACCTGCCGAGTGGTCCGCACGAACAACTCGGCCCCCAACTCCCGCTCCAGCCGCCGCACATCACGACTGAGCGCCTGCTGGGCGAGGTAGAGCCGAGCGGCAGCGCGGGTGAAGTGCAGCTCTTCGGCCACGACGACGAAGGCGCGCAGAAGTCGGGGATCGAGATGGGTGGGCGTGGGCATCCAGGACATCCGGCGAACTTACAACGCAGGTGCGTGAATGGGCGCGGAGCAGGTGTTGGACCCGTTGATCCACACCGGGCGACGGTGGACCCATGCCGCAATCGACCACCGACCACCGGATCACGGGCCGCCGGACCACCTACCGCCGCCTCTTCACCCTCCCCGGCACCCGCGCCTTCACCGCCGGCAACCTCATCGCCCGCCTCCCCGCAGGCATGTTCAGCGTGAGCGCGGTCGTGATGATCGCCGGTTCGCGGGGCTCGTACGCCCTCGCCGGCGCCGTCACCGCGACCGGCCTCGCGGCAACGGCAGTCACCGGCCCCTGGATAGCGCGCCTGACCGACCGCCACGGCCAGTCCCGAACAGCCGTACCGGCAACGGCAGTTGCGACCCTGGGCTCTCTGGCCCTCCTCCTCTGCGTCCACTACGGCGCCCCCGACTGGACCCTGTTCGCCGCATACGCGGCCACGGCCACAACCCCGAACACCGGCGGCATGTCCCGCGCCCGCTGGGCCCACCTGCTCGCCGAGGACACCGAAGCCCTGCACACGGCGAACTCCTTCGAACAGGCCGCCGACGAACTCTGCTTCATGCTGGGCCCGGCACTCGCGGCCTTCCTCTGCGGCACGCTCTTCCCGGAGGCGGGCACGCTGGCCGGAGCGGTACTGCTGATGACCGGCATCCTGATCTTCACAGCCCAACGCTCGACGGAACCACCACCAAGTCCGACCCCGAAAGGCAGATCCCCCCTCCGCACCCCCGGAATCCCTCCCCTCCTCGCCGGCTTCGTCGCAACCGGCGCGGTGTTCGGCTCACTGGAGATCGCCACCCTCGCGTACACGAACGCGGCGGGCCAACGCGCGGCAGGCGGCGCGGTGTTGGCCCTCCAGGCAGCCGGTTCCTGCATGGCGGGCCTCCTCTACGGGCAGCTGAAACCGAGGGGCCCGGCGGAACGCCGCCTGCGGTGGTGCCTGCTGGCGATGACGACCCTGATGTCCTTGCCGCTCCTCGTGGCGAGCACCCTGGGCTCCCTCCCCGCACTGGGAGTGGCCTTGCTGGTGGCAGGCATGGCAACCGCCCCGACGATGGTCACCGCAATGACACTCGTCCAACACCGCACCCCTGAAGGCCGGTTGAACGAGGGCATGAGCCTGGCGGTAACGGGCTTGCTGACGGGCATCGCGTGCGGCTCGGCGGCAGGCGGCTGGACAGCGGACCACGCATCACCAACGGCTGGCTTCGCAGTGCCGATAGCGGCAGCAGCAACGGCGTTCCTTATCGGCGTACTGAGCAAGGCAACTCCCTAAGGGCAGCTCACCCAGGGGCGCGGGGCTGTATCTATTTGCGGCTCCGCCGCGTGGGCGCGACCAGCCACGACGCGCCTGCACTCGAAAGACAACCCATCGAACCGCTTGCCCCAATCCCTGCCGCACCCATTGACGCCCTCACAGCCCCTACATACCTTCCTCCATCGAAGCGCTTCGACGCCCACCGTCGAATCGATTCGACACCCCATCCGACTCCCCTGGAGGCACTGGATGTTGACGGCACAAAGGCGTGCGATGGCTGCCGCAGTGATCCTGAGCGGATCCCTGCTCCTGTCCTCCTGCGGCGGCAGCTCGGACGGCGGCTCCTCCGACGGCAAGACGCTGAAACTCTGGCACTACGAGGGCCCGGACAGCGCGATGGGCGTGGCCTGGAACGAGGCCATCAAGGAGTTCGAGGCCCAACACCCGGGCGTGAAGGTGAAGTTCGAGGAGAAGGGCTTCGAGCAGATCCAAAAAACAGCCCCCATGGTCCTCAACTCATCAGACGCCCCGGACATCATGGAGTACAACAAGGGCAACGCGACGGCAGGCCTCCTGTCCAAGCAGGGCCTGCTCACAGACCTCACCGCCGAAGCAAAAACGCGCGGCTGGGACAAGAAGATCCCCGCAAGCGTAGGCACGACAGACCTCTACGACACCAACGGAGTGATGGGCTCCGGCAAGTGGTACGGCGTCACGGACTACGGCGAGTACACGATGGTCTATTACAACAAGGCCCTCTTCCAGAAGTACAAGATCGCCGAGCCGAAGACGTTCGACGAACTGACCGCCGCGATGGCCCAGTTCACCGCGAAGGGCATCACCCCACTCGCGAACGCGGGCGCCGAGTACCCGGCCCAGCAGTACCTCTACCAACTCGCGCTCTCGAAGGCCGACCGCGCCTGGGTCGACAAGTACGAGCTGTACAAGGGCAAGACGGACTTCCACGACGCGGCCTGGACGTACGCGGCGACCACCTTCGCCGACTGGGTGAAGAAGGGCTACATCGCCAAGACGTCCAGCTCCACCAAGGCCGAGGACGCCGGTGTCTCCTGGATCCAGGGCAAGGCGCCGATCCTGTTCTCCGGCAGCTGGTGGTACGGCCGCTTCCAGACGGAGGCCAAGTTCGACTGGGACACGACCCTTTGGCCCGGCTCGAACCTCACCCTCGGCTCCGGCGGCAACATCTGGGTCGTCCCCAAGGGCGCCAAGAACAAGCAACTCGCCTACGACTTCATCGACATCACCCTGTCGAAGAAGATCCAGAACCTGATGGGCAACAAGGGCGGCATCCCGGTCGCGGCCGACACCTCCGCGATCACCGACCCCAAGTCCAAGGAACTCATCGCCAACTTCAACACCCTCACGGCCCGCGACGGTCTGGCCTTCTACCCCGACTGGCCGGTCCCCGGCTTCTACGACGTCCTCGTCTCCGAGACCCAGAAGCTGATCACGAACAGCGAGAAACCGGACGCCTATCTCAGCAACCTGCAGAAGGCGTACGACAAGGGTGTCCCGTCGACATGACGGTCACCGTCGAGAAGGGCGCGCGGGCCTCCCGCAAGAGCCGGCACCCCGGCCCGCGCAACCCTCGTAGCCACCGCCCCCGCGACTCCTACGCCCTGTTCCTGCTCCCCGGCGCCCTCGCCGCGCTCGCCGTGATCGTCGTCCCGTTCCTGATGAACACGGCCGTGAGCTTCACGAGTTGGCAGGGCGTCGGCGACCCCAAGTGGACGGGCCTCGCCAACTACCGTGACCTGCTGGACGATGCGGAGTTCTGGGCGTCCTTCCGGCACAGCCTGTTCATGGTCGTGGCGATGGCGGCCGTACCGACACTGATCGGACTGGTCCTCGCCGCCGCCCTGTTCGACTACATCGGCAAGCACTTCGGCACCCGTATCGCCACGATTCTCCGCGCCTGCTTCTACCTCCCCCAGGTGCTGCCGATCGCGGTCGCCGGCATCGTCTGGAGCTGGATCCTCGCCCCCGACAACGGCTCCCTCAACGCGCTACTGAAAGCAGTCGGGTT
Organism: Streptomyces xylophagus; assembly: GCF_000716435.1. Classification (GTDB taxonomy): domain Bacteria; phylum Actinomycetota; class Actinomycetes; order Streptomycetales; family Streptomycetaceae; genus Streptomyces; species Streptomyces xylophagus. The sequence goes on along the minus strand of NZ_JNWO01000017.1, from coordinate 74,066 downwards.
GGGCTCCTGGCAGCAAGACTGGCTCGGCGACCCCGACATCGCGCTCTACAGCGTCATGGGCGTCATGGTCTGGGTCCAACTCGGCTTCCCGCTCGTGGTGTTCATGGCCGGGCTGCAACGCGTCGACCCCCAGCTCTACGAGGCGGCCGAGCTGGACGGCGCCGGCTGGTGGCGCCGCTTCTGGCACATCACGCTGCAGCAGATCCGCCCCGAGATCTACGTCGTCCTCACCTGGTGCACGATCGCCGCGCTCAAGGTGTTCGGCGCGGTGTACGTCCTGACGAAGGGCGGACCGGGCGGCGCGACCGACGTCCCGTCCTACTTCTCCTTCACCACGTTCTTCGAGAAGACCCAGGTCGGCTACGGCGCCGCGATCTCCACGGTGCTGACCGTGATCATCCTGGTCCTCTCCCTGATCGGCCTGAAACTCCAGACCCGCGCCGAGGACGCCGAGGAAGGGGCCCGAGCATGACCACCGCCCTGCGCCGCTATCCGGTACTGATCGCCCTGTGCCTCGCGGCCCTCTTCATGGTCGTCCCGTTCCTGATCGTCCTGATCAACGCGGTGAAGTCACCGGCCGAATACTCGGAACACGGCCCGCTCAGCCTCCCCAAAGGCCTCTACCTGGACGGTCTCAAGGACTTCTGGCAACGCGTCGACTACGGCCAGAAGCTCTTCAACTCGGTCCTGATCAGCGGCTCGGTGGCCGCCCTCGCCGCCGCCCTCTCCGTCCTCAACGCCTACGCGATCGGCATCGGCCGTATCAGGGGCCGCACTTGGGTCCTGGCCTTCTTCGTCCTCGCCAACATGCTGCCGCAGGAGGCGCTGGTCTACCCGATCTACTACCTGAGCAAGCAAGTCGGCCTGTACGACACGAGGTTGAGCGTCATCATCGTCTTCACGGTGATCCAGGCGGCGTTCGGCACGTATCTCCTCTCGTCCGTGCTCGGTCAGTTCCCCCGCGAGATCCTCGAAGCCGCCCGGATCGACGGCGCCAACAAGTGGCAGGTGCTGTGGCGGATCGTGGTCCCGGTCAGCCGCCCCACGATCGGGGTCCTCCTGGTCTTCTTCTTCATCTGGACCTGGAACGAGTTCCTGCTCCCCCTGGTCATGCTGATCTCCAACGACAACCAGACCGTGTCGGTGGCCCTCGGCGTCCTCCAGGGCCAGCGCCTGATGGACGCCACGATGACCAACGCGGCTGCCCTGCTGGGTGTGTTGCCCGCCATCGTCTTCTTCCTCGTCTTCCAGCGGACCCTCACGCGCGGCATCGCCGTGGGTGCCGTCAAGTAGTAAGGGGACCCCCCACGTGAAGTTCACCGACGGCTACTGGCTGCTGCGCGAGGGCGTCACCGCCGCCCACCCGGTCGAGGTCCTCGATGTCACCGCCCCCGAGGGCGCGTTGGAGATCCACGCGCCGACGATGCCGATCCGCCACCGCGGCGACCTGCTGAAGGGACCGGTCGTGACGATCAGCGCCCACGCCCCGATGCCCGACGTCATCGGCGTCACCTTCACCCACTTCGAGGGCGAGCAGCCGCGCGGTCCCCAATTCGACGTGCAGAAGGAGGAGTTCGCGGTCCACACGTCCTACGACGACGAGCGCGCGACCCTCACCTCCGGTGCGCTGTCGGTCCAGGTGGCGCGCACCGGGCCCTGGCACGTCGACTTCCTCGCCCACGGCCGGACCCTCACCAGCAGCGGCCCCAAGGGCATGGGCATCATGCGGGACGCGACCGGTGCGCACTACCTGCGCGAGCAACTCGGCCTGGGAGTAGGCACATCCGTCTACGGACTTGGCGAACGCTTCGGCCCGCTCGTCAAGAACGGCCAGGTCGTCGACATGTGGAACGCCGACGGCGGCACCGCCACCGAACAGGCCTACAAGAACGTCCCCTTCTACCTGACCGACGCGGGCTACGGCGTCTTCGTCGACCACCCCGGCCGGGTCTCCTTCGAGGTCGGCTCGGAGGCGGTGTCGCGGGTCCAATTCAGCGTGGAGAGCCAGCAGTTGACGTACTACGTCATCTACGGCCCGACCCCCAAGGACATCCTCCGCAAGTACTCCGCCCTCACCGGCCGCCCGGCGCTCCCGCCCGCCTGGTCGTTCGGCCTGTGGCTGTCGACGTCCTTCACCACCTCCTACGACGAGGAGACGGTGACGTCCTTCATCGAGGGCATGCGGGAGCGCGAACTCCCGCTCTCCGTCTTCCACTTCGACTGTTTCTGGATGCGCGAGTTCAACTGGTGCGACTTCGAATGGGACCCTCGCGTCTTCCCCGACCCGGAGGGCATGCTCACCCGGCTCAAGTCCAAAGGCCTGCACATCTGCGTCTGGATCAACCCGTACATCGCGCAACGCTCGCCGCTCTTCGCCGAGGGCAAGGCACTCGGTCACCTCCTGCGCCGGCCGGACGGCAGCGTCTGGCAGTGGGACCTGTGGCAACCCGGCATGGCCCTTGTCGACTTCACCAGCCCGGCCGCCCGCGACTGGTACGCGGCCAAGCTGGAGGCGCTGCTCGCGCAGGGCGTCGACTGCTTCAAGACCGACTTCGGCGAGCGGGTCCCCGTGGACGTCGCCTACGCGGACGGCGCGGACCCCGAGCGGATGCACAACTACTACACCTACCTCTACAACCGCACGGTCTTCGACGTCCTGCGCAAACACCGCGGCGAGGGCGAGGCGGTAGTCTTCGCCCGCTCGGCCACAACAGGCAGCCAGAAGTACCCCGTTCACTGGGGCGGCGACTGCGAGGCGACGTACGAGTCGATGGCCGAGTCGCTGCGCGGCGGACTCTCCCTCGGCCTGTCCGGCTTCGGCTACTGGAGCCACGACATCGGCGGCTTCGAGGGCACCCCGACCCCCGCCCTCTTCAAACGCTGGCTGGCCTTCGGCCTGTTGTCCTCCCACAGCCGCCTGCACGGCAGCTCGTCCTACCGCGTCCCGTGGCTCTTCGACGAGGAATCCGTGGACGTACTACGGCAGTTCACCCGCCTGAAGCTGAGCCTCATGCCCTACCTCTACGAGACCGCGCGCACCGCCTCCGCCGAGGGCGTCCCGATGATGCGGGCGATGGTCCTGGAGTTCCCGGACGACCCCGGGTGCGCACATCTGGAACGGCAGTACATGCTCGGGAGCGATCTGCTGGTCGCGCCCGTCTTCAGCGACGACGGCGACGTCTCGTACTACGTCCCCGACGGCACCTGGACCCACTACCTCACCGGCCGCACGGTCACCGGACCGCGCTGGGTCCGCGAGAAGCACGCCTTCGACAGCGTGCCGCTCCTCGTCCGGCCCGGCGCGGTGATCCCGGTCGGCGCAGTGTCCGACCGCCCCGACTACGACTTCGCCGACGGCGTCACCCTGCGGGCCTACGGCCTGGAGCGGGGCGCGCAGGTGACGGTCCCGGTCGGCGACGTGACCTTCACCGTCGTACGGGAAGGAGACACGCTCCGGGCGTCGTGCAGTGATCCCGCCCTCTCCTGGGCGCTGGCCGCCGGGGAGCGGACGAAGTCGGGTACCGGCTTCCTTACCCTGGAGCTGGGCTGATGGTGAAGATCACTGACGTGGCCCGGCACGCCGGGGTCTCCCCCAGCACCGTGTCGTACGCCCTGAGCGGCAAGCGCCCGATCTCCGAGGAGACCCGGCAGCGCGTCGAGGCGTCCATCCGCGAACTGGGCTACCGGCCGCACGCCGGCGCCCGCGCCCTGGCCAGCAGCCGGTCCAACGTGCTGGCCCTGGTGATCCCCTTACGGACCGGCATCCATGTCCCGGTGGTCATGCAGTTCGCGGTGTCCGTGGTGACCACGGCTCGCCGCCATGACCACGACGTGCTGCTGCTCACGCAGGAGGAGGGCGAGGAGGGCCTCCGGCGGGTCGCGGACACGGCACTCGTGGACGCGATGATCGTGATGGACGTCCAACTCGACGATCCCCGGCTGCCGTTGCTCCGTTCCCTGGACCGGCCGTCCGTGATGATCGGCTTCCCCGCCGAGGCGGACGGACTGACCTGCATCGACCTCGACTTCAAGGCCGCCGGTGAACTGTGCGTGGAACGGCTCGCGGGCCTCGGGCACCGCGTCGTCGCCCTCGTCGGCTCACCGCCCGAGGTGTACGTCCGCGGGACCGCCTTCGCCCAGCGGGTCGTTCAGGGCTTCACCGCCGCCGCCGACCGCAACAGGCTCGCCTCCTCCGTCCACCCCTGCGAGGCGGCACCCGGGGCGGCAGCGGCCGTTGCGGAACAACTGCTGCGCGAACAGCCCGCGTTGACCGGAGTGGTCGTCCACAACGAACCGCTCCTCGAACCCCTCATCGACGCCTTCGAGCAGCTGGGACTGCGCGTCCCCGCCGATCTCTCGGTCACCGCGATCTGCCCCGACGAACTAGCCGAATCCGTACGGGTCCCCATCACCTCGGTCGCCCTGCCCGCCGCCGAACTGGGCTCCCGCGCAGTCGAGTTGCTGATGAAGAAGCTGGACGGCAAGACCGTACCCGACGCGACCCTGCTGGCACCCCGGCTCACGGAACGCGCGAGCACGGCACCGCGCAACGCACCCTGACGTTCGCAACGCCCGCATGCAAGGCCCTACTTGAAGGAGCCGTGACATGAAAGGCAAGAGACAAGGAACCAGAGGACACAGAACCACGTTCGTCGTGGCGCTGGCCCTGATCGCCGGTCTGGGAGCGACGGTCCCGGCGACGGCCGACACCCCGTACCCCTTCCGCGACCCGGGTCTCTCCGTCCAGCAGCGCGTCGACGACCTGCTCGGCCGCCTGACCCTGGACGAGAAGATCTCCCTCCTCCACCAGTACGAGCCCGCGATCCCCCGCCTCGGCATCCAGTCCTTCCGCACCGGCACCGAGGCCCTGCACGGCGTCGCCTGGCTCGGCAAGGCCACGGTCTTCCCGCAGGCCGTCGGACTCGCCTCGACCTGGGACCCGGCACTGATGGAGCAGGTCGGTTCGGCGGTCGGCGACGAGGCCCGCGGCTTCCAGCAACAACGCCCGGACGGCTGGGGGTTGAACCTCTGGGCCCCGGTGGTCAACCTCCTCCGCGACCCGCGCTGGGGCCGCAACGAGGAGGGCTACAGCGAGGACCCGGAACTGACCGGCGCCCTGTCCACGGCCTACGGCGAGGGCCTGACCGGCGGCGACCCGAACCACCTCAAGACGGCCCCCACCCTGAAGCACTACCTCGCCTACAACAACGAGGTCGACCGCGCGACCACGTCCTCCGACCTGCGCCCACGCGTGCAGAAGGAGTACGACGAGGCAGCCTTCAAGCCGGCGATCGAGGCGGACGCGGCCACGGGCGTGATGACGTCGTACAACCTGGTCAACGGCCGCCCTGCTACGGTAAATCCGGACCTGAACGACGTCGTGCGGACCTGGACCGACCAGAGCCTGCTGAACGTCACCGACGCCTTCGCGCCCGGCAACCTCGTCTCACCGCAGCAGTACTACCCGACGATCGCGGAGGGCGACGCGGCGGCGCTCAAGGCCGGCGTCGACAGCTTCACGGACAACAGCGCGGACTCCGGCCCGACGACGACAGCGGTCAACTCGGCTTTGCAGCAAGGCCTGTTGAAGGTATCGGACATCGACAAGGCGGTGTCGGACATCCTCTCCGTCCGCGTCCGACTCGGTGAATTCGACCCAGGCGGCGGCAAGTACGGCTCGATCGACGCGTCGGTCATCAACAGCCCGACGCACCAGCAGCTGGCGCGCAAGGCGGCGGCCGAGAGCGCGGTACTCCTGAAGAACAACGGCACGCTGCCACTGAGGAGTTCGAGCAAGGACGTGGCGGTGGTCGGCCCCCTCGCCGACACCCTCTACACCGACTGGTACTCCGGCACACTCCCCTACGCCGTCACCCCCGCGAAGGGCATCGCCTCGAAACTCGGCACCGGAGTGACCACCAGCGAGGGAGTCGACCGCATCGCCCTGCGCGACACGGCGACCGGCAAATACGTCACGGCGGGCACGGGCGACACGGGCGCCCCCTTGCAGGAGACCACGGACACCGCCACGACCGCCGCCCAGTTCGACGCCTTCGACTGGGGCTCGGGCATCGTGACCCTGCGCTCGGCCGCCAACGGTAAGTACGTCGGCTACAACTGGTCGAACTTCGTCAACGACCAGACACAGCCGAACGGTTGGTACGTCCAGCAGCAGTTCAAGCTGGAACAGCAGGACGACGGCACGTACTTGCTGAAGTACGCGGGTTACGAAACCGCCGAGTCCTGGTGGTCGAGCCCGGTCTACCTCGGCCCGACCGACGCGAACGGCACCCTGGGCCTGGTCTCCAAGGACCAGGCAGCCCACTACACGAAGGACGTGGTCCGCAGCGGTGTGGCCGACGCCGTGGCCGCCGTGAAGGGCAAGGACACAGCGGTCGTCGTCATCGGCTCGATGCCGTCGATCAACGGCCGCGAGGCCCACGACCGCACGGACATGTCCCTGGCCCCCTCACAGGAGGCCCTGGTCAAGGCAGTCCACCAGGCCAACCCGAAGACGGTGGTGGTGGTCGAGAACAGCTACCCCACCACGCTGGACGCTGTACAGAAGGAGGTCCCGGCCCTCCTCTGGACCTCCCACGCGGGCCAGGAGACGGGCAACGCCCTCGCCGACATCCTCTACGGCGACACCAACCCGTCCGGCCGCCTCACCCAGACCTGGTACCAGTCGACCTCGGACCTCCCCTCGATCCTCGACTACGACATCATCAAGTCCGACCGCACCTACCAGTACTTCCAGGGCAAGCCGCTCTACCCCTTCGGCTACGGCCTCTCCTACACGACCTTCCGCTACGGCACCCTGAAAGCCGTCGCCGGCGGCTACGAGGTCCCGGTCACCAACACGGGCACACGGTCCGGCGACGAGGTCGTACAGCTCTACACGCACCAGCGCACCTCCCGCGACAAGGAGCCTCTGAAGCAGCTGAAAGCCTTCCAACGGGTGTCCCTGAAACCCGGCGAGACGAAAACGGTCCACCTGAAGCTCCGGCAGCAGGACCTGGCCCACTGGGACGTCACGCGCTCGAAATGGGCCGTGGAATCCGGCACGTACGACGTGCTGGCCGGAGCCTCCTCCGCCGACATCCGCACCCGTACGACCTGGCGGGTCCACGGCGAGACCATCCCACCCCGCGACCTGTCGCGGACGACCCGCGCCGAGAACTTCGACGACTACTCCGGCATTCACCTCGTCGACGAGTCCAAGGCGAGCGGTACGGCGGTGGGCGCGGCGGCGGACGGCGCGTGGCTGAAGTTCGCGGACACGCAACTGGGCGCGGGCGCAACGAAGTTCACGGCCCGGGTGGCGGGAACGGCCGCCGGGACGATCGAGGTCCGGCTGGGCTCTCCGACGGGCAGGCTCGTGGGGACGGTTCACACGGCGGCGACTTCATCGTCGTACGACTACGAGACAGTGACCGCGGATCTGTCGGGTACGGCGAAAGGCCGTACGGACGTATATCTGGTCCTGAGCAACGGCCTACGAATATCGACCTTCACTGTTCGGTGACAGGAAAAAGCCCCCGCTGCCGAAACAGCGGGGGCTTTACCCACATGGGATGAGTGGAGATGGCGGGAATCGAACCCGCGTCCACCGGTGCAGAATCAGGGCTTCTCCGTGTGCAGTTCGCTGTGATTTTCTCGGCCCCGGTGATCACGCGAACAAGTCGCCGACGGGCCCAGTCACTGTTTGATTTCCCATCGAACCCCGTGACCGAGCTCGATGGTTTAGTTCCCTAGATTATGCCAGGGTCCGGGTCGGGAACACCCCCGGGCTGACACCCTTTTAGGGTCCTTCAGTCGCTGTTATTAGGCAGCGAGGGCGAAGGACTGGGAATCGCTCTTGGAATTGGCGATTATTGGTTGCGACATATGGTTAACGAGATCATTGCCGCTTCCTCGACACGCTTCACCTGCTTCGACATCCGCTGTCGAAACCGATCATCCCCATGTTGTTTTTTCAATGTCCCTCCGAAGAGGGCGCCACACCCGCTGTGGGGTGCAGTAGCCATCGTACGTGACCAACGCACGCCGATGCCACCGTATTCCTCGTGGCTACTCGCCGCGCTGCTTCCGCTTCGCCGCCGCGATCGCGCGGTCCGACTCCCGGCGGTCCTGCTTCTCGCGCAGGGTCTGCCGCTTGTCGTACTCCTTCTTGCCTCGGGCGAGCGCGATCTCGGCCTTGGCCCGGCCGTTGCTGAAGTACAGGGCGAGGGGCACGATCGTGTGACCCGTCTCCTGGGTCTTGGACTCCAGCTTGTCGATCTCCTCCCGGTGCAGGAGCAGCTTGCGCTTGCGGCGCACGGAGTGGTTGGTCCAGGTGCCCTGGTGGTACTCGGGGATGTGGGCGTTGTGCAGCCACGCCTCGCCCCCGTCGATCTGGACGAAGCCGTCGGTCAGCGAGGTCCGGCCCTCACGCAGCGACTTGACCTCGGTGCCGGAGAGGACGATCCCGGCCTCGTAGGTGTCGATGATCGCGTAGTCGTGCCGGGCCTTCTTGTTCTGGGCGACGATCTTGCGCTTGCCGCCCTTCTCGCCGTCCCTGGCCTTGCCGGCGGCGGCCCCACCGCCCTGCTTGGGCTGGGACTCCTTGGGTACGTACATTCCCTTGCTCATAGTGCTGACCATTTTCGCACTAAGAAGGGGTGTGAGGGAAAGGCGATTACCGAGGGCGAAAACGGACGGCTAGGACGCGTCCCCGAGACCGCTCAACACCGTCTCGGCCCGCTCCACGGCGGCCTGTCCCTGTGCGGTGACATCGAGGTCGGGGGTGATGCCCCGGCCGTCGACGGTGTGGCCGGAGGGGGTGCGGTAGTGGCCGACGGTCAGTTCGGCGACGACGCCGTCGGGCAGTTTGCTCGGCATCTGGACCGAGCCCTTGCCGAAGGTCCTGGTGCCCACGACGACCGCGCGGCCGCGGTCCTGGAGGGCGCCGGTGAGCATCTCGGCCGCGCTCATCGTGCCGCCGTCGACGAGCGCGACCAGGGGTCTGGTGGTGTCGCCGTCGGTGGTCGCGTGCAGGGCGCGCTCCTCGCCGTCGACGTCGTACGTGGCGACGAGGCCGCCGTCGAGGAAGGCGGAGGCGGTGGTGACGGCCTCGGTGACCAGTCCGCCGGAGTTGCCGCGCAGGTCGAGGATGAACCCCGAGTCGGCGGGGGCCTGCCGTACGGCGGTGCGGACGACGTCGCCGACGCCCTTGGTGAACGCGGCGATCTTGATGACCGTGACGCCGCCGGCCAGTTTGGTGACGGTCACGGAGTCAGTGGAGAGCCGGGCGCGGCGTACGGTCTCGCTCCACGCGTGCGTGCCGCGCTCCAGGCCGAGGGTGACTGTGGTGCCGGCGGCGGCGTCCTGGGCGTCACCGCGCAGTAAGGAGACGACCTCGGTGACGGGCTGCCCGTCGACGTTCTCACCGTCGACGGTGCGCAGTCGGTCGCCCTTGTGCACACCCGCGGCCGCGGCGGGCGACCCGGACTGCACACGGGTCACCTCGATCCGGCCGTCCCGCTCGCGCCGGGCCCAGAGCCCGACGCCGGTGTACTGGCCGTCGAGCGCCTCCTCGAACTCCTCGTATTCCCCTTGGGAGTACACGGCACCCCAACGGTCCCCGCTGCGGCTGACGGCACGCTCGGCGGCCTCCATGGGCGACTTGCCGTCGGCCTTGGCCTCGGCGGCGGCCTTCGCGACGTCCTCATGGCGGGCGACGGTCGCCGAACGGGCCGTACCGGACGCCGATTTCCGGTCGGACCGGTCGGGTTCGTCGAACGCCCCCGTCGCCGCACCAGCGACCAGCACACTCGCGAACACCAACGTCAGGGCGGCCCCGCGGCGAATGCGGCGGGGCTGACAGAACAGGTCACGACCTGACATGGCGGTGAGTCTAGGACAACGCGAAGAGCCGCACGGGCGGTTGCCCGTACGGCTGTCGTGGCATGCGTCACCGAGGCGCCTGGGGCGGGGCACGGCGAAATCGCGCGGAAGTGATCAGACGTACGGGCATTCGCTCGTCGGTGTGAAGCGGGCGGAAGACGACCCAGGTGTTCGAGTGTCGCGCATACGGTCTGCGGTGAGTGAGGGGGAGGACATGGTCGCGACGCAGGTGGCTGCCCGTATCGGGCATGCCCGGTTCACGTACCGGTTGCGGGTCTCGTCCACCGCCGGGGAGGCGCTGCTGGCCGAGTGGGGACGCTGTCGGTGGGTGTGGAACGAGTGCGTGGCCCGTTCCAAAAGGGCCTATCGGGATGGGGAGATGTGCGGTCCGGCCCTCCTGGACAGGATGTTGACCGAGGCTCGGGCGGTCACACCATGGCTGGCCGAGGGCGCGTCCGTCCCGCAGCAGCAAGTGATCCGCGACTTCGGTAAGTCACGTGCGAAGGCCCTGAAGGACATCAAGGAACGCCTGTCGGTGACGCGCCGGGCGGGAATGCCCGGCTACAGGAAGAAGCACGGAAGCCGCCCGAGTCTGAGCTACACACGGCGCGGTTTCCGATTGAAGGGTGGGCGGCTGAACTTGGCGGGCGGGATCGTCCTGACCGTGGTGTGGTCGCGTGAACTGCCCGCCGAGCCCTCGTCGGTACGCGTGTACCGGGACAGCGCCGGCGATTGGTACGCCTCCTTCGTCGTCCCCGCCGAGGTCGCGCCGTTGCCCGCGACCGGCCGGGTGCTCGGCGTGGACTGGGGTGTACGGGAGACCGCCACCACCACAAGCGATGCCCACGACCTTCCCCATGCCGGGCACGGCAGGAGGGCCCAGGCGAAGCTGTCCCGGTACGACCGGATGGTGGCCCGCCGCAAACCGAAGAAGGGCCGCGCGGCCTCGAAGGGCTACCGGGAGGCGAAACGATGGCGAGCGAAGACCTGTCGGAAGATCGCCCGGCAACGGCAGGACACCGCGCGCAAGTGGGCCAAGAAGGTCGTGCGGGACCATGACGCGATCGCGGTGGAGGACTTCAGACCGAAGTTCCTCGCGAAGACGTCCATGGCGCGCAAGGCGGCGGACGCCGCGATCGGGGCGACGAAGCGGGCCCTGATCGAGATGGGACGCAAGCACGCGCGGGACGTACGGCTGGTGCATCCCGCGCACACCACCATGGACTGCGGACGGTGCGGAGCGAGAACCAAGCACGCCCTCCCGCTGTCGGAACGTACCTACACCTGCACCACGTGCGGAACTGTGTCCCCCAGGGACAAGAACTCCGCCCGTGTGATGCTCGTCCGGGCTGGTCTGAACCCGGCTGGTGTCGAGGGCACAAGACCTCCTGGAGCGTTGCTCCAGGAGGCGGCCTGAGTCAGGAATCCCCTCCCTTGCCGGAGAGGGGAGCAGTCAAACCTTCAGGTACTTGCGCAGCGCGAAGAACGCCGCAAGCGCGGGCATCAGGAGGCTCGTCGCGAGGATGAGCGGGAGCTTCGTCAGGACGGCGTCCCAGCCGATGAAGTTGATCAGGTTGAGCTTGTGGGACAGGTCGAGGCCGTGGTCGATGATGAAGTACCGGGCGACGACCAGGAATCCGCAGGCGACCGTGCCGCCGATCAGGCCGGCGACCGCGGCCTCCATGATGAACGGGGCCTGGATGTAGAAGCCCGAGGCGCCGACCAGGCGCATGATGCCGGTCTCGCGCCGGCGGCTGAACGCCGAGACGCGCACGGTGTTGACGATCAGCATCAGGGCGACGACCAGCATGAGGGCCATGACCGCGCGCGCGGCCCAGTTCATGCCGTTCAGGAGGCCGAAGAGGTTGTCCAGGATGCCCTTCTGGTCCTGTACCGACTGGACGCCGTCACGGCCGTCGAAGGCGGTCGCGATGACCTGGTACTTCTCCGGGTCCTTGAGCTTGATGCGGTACGACTCCTGCATCTGGTCCGGCGTCAGCGAACTGGCCAGCGGGGAGTCGCCGAACTGCTCCTTGTAGTGCTTGTACGCCTCGTCCTGCGACTCGTAGACGACCTTCTCGACGACCGACATCTTGCTGAGGTCGGACTTGATCTGCGACTTCTGGTCGTCGGTCACCGCGCCCTTGGCGCAGTTGGGGTCGGACTCGGCGTCGCTCTTGTTGCAGAGGAAGATCGAGACGTTGACCTTGTCGTACCAGTAGCCCTTCATCGTGGTGACCTGGTCGCTCATCAGGAGCGAGCCGCCGAAGAGGGCCAGGGACAGGGCTACGGAGACGACGACCGCGAAGGTCATCGTCAGATTGCGGCGGAGACCGACACCGATCTCGGAGAGTACGAACTGGGCGCGCATGGCGGCTTCTTCAGGCCTTTCCGTGGACGGACATCAGACGGCGGTCGATCGGCTGTCAGTGCTGGTAGCCGTAGACGCCACGCGCCTGGTCACGGACGAGGCGGCCGCCCTCCAGCTCGATGACGCGCTTGCGCATCTGGTCCACGATGTTCTGGTCGTGCGTCGCCATCACCACGGTGGTGCCCGTCCGGTTGATCCGGTCGAGCAGCTTCATGATGCCGACGGAGGTCTGCGGGTCGAGGTTGCCGGTGGGCTCGTCCGCGATGAGGAGCTTGGGCCGGTTCACGAAGGCTCTCGCGATGGCCACGCGCTGCTGCTCACCACCGGACAGTTCACCGGGCCTGCGGTCCTCCTTGCCGCCGAGCCCGACGAGGTCGAGCACCTGGGGCACGGACTTGCGGATCTCGCCCTTGGACTTGCCGATGACCTCCTGGGCGAAGGCCACGTTCTCGGCGACCGTCTTGTTGGGCAGGAGGCGGAAGTCCTGGAAGACGGTCCCCAGCTGGCGGCGCATCTGCGGCACCTTCCAGTTGGAGATGCGGGCGAGGTCCTTGCCCAGCACGTGCACCTGGCCCTGGCTGCACCGCTCCTCGCGGAGGACCAGCCTCAGGAAGGTGGACTTCCCGGAGCCGGAGGACCCCACGAGGAACACGAACTCGCCCTTCTCCACTTCCAGGGAGACGTCCCTGAGAGCGGGGCGGGTCTGCTTGGGGTAGACCTTGGAGACACTGTCGAATCGGATCACGGGTGCACCACGGGTAGCCGGGGGTAGGTGAGCGTGACCATACGCGACCCGGGTGTGCCCGCGCAGTCGCCCTCCGGGGTTGTGCGAGGCTTGCACGTTTTGTCGCGCATTTGAAGGGCTGGAACGCACAGGGTCGGGGCAGGATAAGGCGAGCCGCGCCGAATCCCGCGGAACCTGGCACAGTGGAGGGGAACGTTCGGGAACGTTCTCGTATCCCGCGGCGTTGTGTCTGTGATAGCCGGTGCAAGGAGGGCGAGCGCATGACGTACGACCGGTTGGTGTGCGCGAACTGCGCGGCGCCCGTGAACGAGGGCCGCTGTCCCGTCTGCCGTGCGAACCGCGAGCGGCTGCAGCAGGAGAATCCCTGGGGCAATCTCAACCCGATGGCGCTGATCGCCCTGCTCGCGGTACTGATCGCGGCGCTGGCGCTGGTGGCGCACCAGACCGCCTGAGCCACACCGAAGAGCGCGCACGAAGGGCCCGGAGCGATTCCCGCTCCGGGCCCTTCGTCATGCACTGCGCGTACGTTCCGTACGGGGACGGCTACCGTCAGGCAGCCGTGCCGCCGCGGCTGTTCCCGAGGCGCGGGAGGACGCGGAAGGCGATGCCGCCGGCGATCATCGTCGCGGCGCCGATCAGCAGGAACGCGGTCTGGCCGGCACCGGTCTCGGCGAGCTCGTCACCGCTGCCCTGGGCCGACGTGTCGGAGCCGGTGTCCGTGAGGGCGGAGGTGCCCGCCTCCTGGGCGGAGGAGCCGCCGTCGGGGTCGGTGTTGTTGCCGCCGGTGGAACCGGTGCCGGAGCCGCTGGTGCTGCCGTCCGACGGGCTGTCGGTGGTGGGCTCGTCCGTCGGCTCGGTGGGGTTGTCCGTGGGCTCGGTCGGGTCGTCCGACGTGGGCGGCTCCGACGTCGGCGGCTCGGAGGACGGGGGCTCCGAGGACGGCGGCTCGCTCGTCGGCGTGTTCGGAGCGGTCGGGACACTGGTGTCGGTCGGGGTCGGGGAGTCGGTCCCGTCGCCCGGTGCGTCGTCGGTGGTGGTAGTGGCGCTCAGCGTCACGCCCAGGTCGAGCGCCGAGGCGGCACCCGCGGCGGTCAGCGAGGCACCGGCGGCGATGACGGCACCGGCCGCTATGCGCGCGACACGGATCCGCGTCTTCTTGGTCATCTGGTTGCTACCCCCAGTAGCTCGTCGTCAGTGGTGCGTCGGTGTCCGGGGCCGTGATCGACAGGGGTAGCGGCTGGCGAAAGCTCGACTCCCCCGGTTCACATGCGCCCCAGAGACACGCATGCCACGCTTCACCCTTCCCATTTTTCACAGCAACGTCAAGGCCGTTGCGAGCGCAATGTCCAAGTAAGCGTTCTTTACTGGGAGATGAAACCTGTGAGTGTGATGTAAAACCCAGACATCATGGAGCGCGACGGGAAGACAAAAGGCAACTGCCGCCCGGTGGACGGCAGTTGCCTTGTCGACAAAACTACGTGCGGGGTTACTTCTCCTGCTGCTTGCGCCAGCGAATTCCGGCCTCGAGGAAGCCGTCGATCTCGCCGTTGAACACGGCCTCGGGGTTGCCGACTTCGTACTCCGTGCGCAGGTCCTTGACCATCTGGTACGGGTGCAGGACGTACGAACGCATCTGGTTGCCCCAGGAGTTGCCGCCGTCGCCCTTGAGGGCGTCCATCCGGGCCTGCTCCTCCTGGCGGCGGCGCTCCAGCAGCTTGGCCTGGAGCACGTTCATCGCGCTGGCCTTGTTCTGGATCTGCGAGCGTTCGTTCTGGCAGGAGACGACGATGCCGGTGGGGAGGTGGGTGAGGCGGACCGCGGAGTCGGTGGTGTTGACGCCCTGGCCGCCGGGGCCGGATGACCGGTAGACATCCACACGCAGCTCGGACTCGTCGATCTCGATGTGGTCGGTCTGCTCGACGACCGGGAGGATCTCCACGCCGGCGAACGAGGTCTGGCGGCGGCCCTGGTTGTCGAAGGGCGAGATCCGCACGAGGCGGTGGGTGCCCTGCTCGACGGAGAGCGTGCCGTAGGCGTACGGCACGTGCACGGCGAAGGTGGTCGACTTGATGCCGGCCTCTTCGGCGTACGACGTCTCGTAGAGCTCCGTCTTGTAGCCGTGCCGCTCGGCCCAGCGCAGGTACATGCGCTGGAGCTTCTCGGTGAAGTCGGAGGCGTCGACGCCTCCGGCCTCGGCGCGGATGGTGACGACGGCCTCGCGGGAGTCGTACTCGCCGGAGAGGAGGGTGCGGACCTCCATCTCGTCCAGCGCCTTCTTGACGGCGGTCAGCTCGTTCTCCGCCTCGGCGCGGGTGTCCGGGTCGTCCTCCTCCTCGGCCATCTCGAAGAGGACCGAGAGGTCGTCGATCCGGCCGCGCAGGGCCTCGGTCTTGCGGATCTCGGCCTGGAGGTGACTCAGCTTGCTGGTGACCTTCTGCGCCGCTTCCGGGTCGTCCCACAGGGAGGGCGCTGCCGCCTGCTCCTCGAGGACGACGACATCTGCCCTCAGCTTGTCCAGGTCCAGGACGGCCTCGATCGACTCCATGGTCGAGGAGAGGGACTTGAGCTCTTCGGATACATCGACGACTGCCACGCCCCCAGCGTAACGGCTCCGCCAAGCGGGGTGCGCCGTGGCCGTTACCGGGCTCTGATCACCCCGTGCCGGTGCCGCCGCACCTGGGGGCTCCGCCCCTAGACCCCCCGACCTGCGCCCAGCCACCACCCGACTCGGTCGGCCGAGAGGTGCACCACAACCAGCCCGTCCGACTCGGTCTCTCAAGCGCCGGTAAGCATCACCCAGCCCGCCCGGCTCGGTCTTTCCAGCGCCGGTCCGCATCACCCAGCCCGTCCGGCGCTTGAGGACGAGGCCGTTCAGGCCGACCGGGGGTCCAGGGGGCGGAGCCCCTTGGGATGGGACGGGTAGGGGCGGCGGGGGCGAGAAATTACGGCGAAGCCGGTGCCGAGTTCTTCGTGTCCGGGGAGTTCGCTCCGGAGTCGTCGCTCGACGTGGCCACCCACGTACCGACTCCCACCGCCGCGATCAGCGCGACCGCCGCCGCCCCCAGGGTCAGCCGCCTGCGTCGCGTAGCCGCCCGGTGCCGAGCCGAACCGGGGCGTGGGGCGCCCGCCGGGCGGGGTGCCCGGGCCGTGCCGCGGGGGCCGCCCGCCAGTTCGTCCGGCGCGGGGACCCGCATCGAGGTGTGGGTGTCCCGGTTGGAGTCGGCGGGCTTGGCGCCCGGCACCAGCGGTACGGCACCGCGCCGTACCCGCTCGCCGCGCGCGGGCGTGGCCACCGGGGCCTCCTCCTGCTCCGCCTCCTCCTGCTCTGTGTCCGGTTCGTCCACGTCCAGTGGAGGCATCCCGGCCAGCAGGGGGAGCTGTTCGCGCAGGCGGGCGGCGAGTTCGGAGGCCCGCAGCCGGGAGGCCGGGGCCTTCGCCAGGCACTGCACCATCAGCTGCCAGAGTTCGTCGGGAATCCCGGGCAGCGGTACGACGGTCTCGGTGACGTGCCGTCTTAGCACCGCGCCGGGGTGGCCGCCGCCGAACGGGGTGAAGCCGGCGAGGAGTTCGTACAGGACGGTCGCGAGGGCGTAGATGTCGACGGCCGCGCGCGGGGGCAGGCCCTCGACGATCTCGGGGGCGAGATAGTCGGGCGTGCCGATGATCTTCGTGGCGCGGGTGCGGCGCGGGGAGTCGATGAGTTTGGCGACCCCGAAGTCCGTCAGCAGCGCGGGGTGCGCGCCGCCGGGGCCGAGCGGGCCCTGCATGTCGAGGAGGACGTTCTCCGGCTTGACGTCCCGGTGCACGACGCCGGCCGCGTGGGCCGCCGCCAGTCCGTCCGCGATGTCGGCGACGATCGCCACCGCGGCCTCGGGGGCGAGGCGCCGCTCCCGGTCCAGCCGGGTGCGCAGATCCGTCCCCCGGACCAGGTCCATGACGAGGGCGAGGTCGTTGCCGTCGACGACCAGGTCCCGTACGGACACGATGTTCGGGTGCTCCAGGCCGAGCAGGGCCGTGCGCTCCTGCACGAAGCGTCCGACGAGTTCCTGGTCGGACGCGAGGTCCTCGCGCAGCAGCTTGACGGCGACGGGCCCCTCGGGACCCTCACCCAGCCACACCGTGCCGGCGCTGCCCCGCCCCAGGATCTGGTTGGCGGTGTACCGGCTGCCGATCTTCCGTGCCAAGACTGCTCCATCCAGACGCGTGTTGTCGTTAAAACTACGCGTCAGATGAGCCAACCTTCACCGCCGAGGCAGAAATCACCCACTGGGTGTCGACAAATCACCAACACAACGCCGGACTTGGGGCTTTACGGCGATTGGTCGGCGTCGGTCAGCGGTCGGTCGGGGGTCGCTCAGCGGTCGGTCGACGGTCGGTCGGCGGTCAGTTGCCCGCCGCGGAACCCAGATCCTTGACCCAGCCGCTCACCGTGTGGACGACGCCGGTGATCTCCTGCCAGTAGCTCTTGCCGGTGCCGATCCAGTCCTGCAGCGGGGTCAGCTCCCACACCAGCCAGCCCGCGACGAACAGCAGGACGATCGTGAACAGACAGCCCTTCAGGCAGCCGAGTCCGGGGATCTTCATCGGGTTGGCGCTGCGCTGCCGCGGCTGGCGGGGCTCACGTGCGGGCTCCTGCGGCCGCTGGGGCTGCTGCTGGCGCGGCGGGGCGTACTGCTGCGGCTGTTGCTGCTGCGGATAGCCGTAGCCCTGCTGCTGCGGGCGCTGTTGGCGCTGCGGGGGCCGCTGCTGCGGGCGCTGCTGGGCGGCCTGGCGGGGCTGTGGCTGTTGCTGCTGCGGGTGGGCGACCTGGCGCTGGGGGCGGCGGCGCAGCGGGTCCTCGCCCGGGTCGAGGTAGGGCTGGAACTGTGTCTGTTCGTTGCGGTCGCGGGCCGCGCGGAGCTGGTTCTGCCAGGGGTGCGGCTGCTCGGGGCCGGGGCCCGACGGGTTCTGCCCGCCCTGCTGGCCGTACGGGTTCTGCGGCATGACCGTGGTCGGGTCGGCCGCGCCGCGGTTCGGCAGCACGGTGGTCGGGTCGGCGGCGCCCACGGGGCCGCTGGTGTGCGGGAGGACGCTGGTGGCCGCGTTCGGGTCGTAGCCGCCCGCTCCGTGTGAGAGGACCTGCGTCGGGTCCGCGGCGCCGGGCACGCCCGGTACGGCGGCGGGCGCGGGGTCGGGGGCCAGCAGCCTGCCGACGTTCTCGGCGGCGGCGATCTGCGCGGAGTTCGCGTGCACGCCGACGCCCTCGGCGACGACCCGCAGGCCGCGGGCGAGGTTCTCGGCGCTGGGGCGTTCGTCCGGGTTCTTGCGCAGGCAGCGCTCGATGACCGTCCACAGGGGGTCGGGGACCGTCGAGGGGCGGCGCGGTTCGGCGCTCAGGTGCTGGTGGAGGACTTCGAGGGCCGAGCCGCCGGAGAACGGCGGGTGGCCGGTGACCAGCTCGTACATCAGGATGCCGGCGCCGTAGATGTCCACGGCGGAGGTCTGCGGGCGGCCCTCGGCGGACTCCGGCGCGATGTACGCGGGCGTGCCGACGAACTCCTGGGTGCGGGTCAGGCCCGGGGAGTCGGCGAGGCGGGCGATGCCGAAGTCGGTGAGCAGCGGGTACATCTGGCCGCCGCCCTGCTTGAGCAGCACGTTGGCCGGCTTCAGGTCGCGGTGGACGACGCCGTCGGCGTGGCTGGCGGCCAGCGCGTCGGCGATCTGCGCGGTGAGCAGCGCGGCGCCGACGGGGCTGAAGGGGCCGTTCTCGCGCAGGTAGTGGTGCAGGTCGGGGCCCTCTACGAGGTCCATGACGAGCGCCAGGAGATCGCCCTCGACCACCAGGTCGCGGACCCGGACGATGTTCGGGTGGGTCAGGCGCAGCAGCACCGACCGCTCGCGGAGGAACCGCATCACGATGTCGGGATCGTTGGCGAGCTCTTCCTTGAGGACCTTGATCGCGACGGTCTCGCCGGGCTGACCCTGGACGGCCGCCTCGGCGCCCGCCGTCTCGCGCTGGCGGGCCCGCCAGACGGTGCCCGTGGCACCGCGTCCGAGCGGCTCCTCCAGGAGGTACTTGCTGCCTACCGGCCGCACGTCTGCGCTCCCTGCTGCTTGCCTGTGTTCCGGTCCACTGTAGTGCCGCCCCTCTTGCGGCTACCTACGTAAGCGTTGCCGTACATGTTCGAAGGAAAGACGCTTACCCCGGTCTCCTGGTTGCCGAAGCCGGACATGACCGGTCTCACTCGATCACCGGTGCGGCACTGGTCAGGCACTTTTGGGGACAGAGCTGACCAATCAAGATCACTTGCTGCCGGGCCCCGGGCGAGTTGTCAGTGGCAGGTGCGAGGATGCGTGCAGTACTGGCCGATGTGCTCGTGTTGGGGTGGGGGGAAACCTCTGCCCGGGCAGAAGGGACCGCTGACGGCGATGCAGATCCGGCTGACCGTCGTAGACCCGTTGGGGCCGCCCGCGCAGCCGCGGGGCCGCCTCGCGAGTTGCGATGTGCTGGTCACCGCGCCCGCCGGCACGGCCCTGGCCGCGGTGGCCTCGGCGCTGGCCTCGGCGGTCTCCGCCGACGCGGCGGCGTCCCAGCCCGAGCGGAGCCGCGAGTCCGGCGGCCCGATCGTGCTGTACGCGGGCGTGGAGCGCCTCGACACCCAGCGCTGCACCCTCGGCGAGCCGCCGCTGACGGACGGCGCGGTGCTGTCCCTGGGCACCCCCGCCGAGCCCGAGGCGCATCCCGAGCTGGACGACGCCCCGACCCAGCTCCATGTGGTCGCCGGGCCGGACGCGGGCGGGGTGCACCTCCTGCACGGCGGTCAGATCCACATCGGCCGCTCCGCCGACGCCGACGTCCCCTTGGACGACCCGGACGTGTCCCGGCTGCACTGCGCGGTCACGGTCGACCCCGGTGGCCGCGTCTCGGTCGCCGACCTCGGCTCGACGAACGGCACGACCCTGGCGGGCACGCGCGTGGGCACCCGCCCGGTGCGCTTCGCCCCGGGCGCGCTGCTGCGCATCGGCGAGTCGGCCCTGCGGCTGACCCCGTCCGGCGGCTCGGGAGCGCGCGCCGAGACGGCCCCCGACGGCGAGGGCCACGTGCGCGTGTCCCCCGGAAACCCGGCCGCACCGCGCAGTGAACCGCTCGTGGTGCCGGGCCAGGGCAGCGCCCCGAGCATCGAGCACCGCGTCGTCCACGACGGCGGGGACACCCACGCCGGCCGCTTCGGGGTGTTCGGCGAGGCTCTTGAGGACGGCGACACCGAGGACGCGTTCTCCGCTCGTACGACGACCTCCCGCATCCCCACCGACGACGACTCCGGCGACCACGACGGACGCAAGGGCACCCCTCTCCGTGGCACCGACGTGCCGCCGGGTGTGCGCAGGCGCGGTGGCATCGGCAAGTGGGCACGCCGTCTGACGGGCGGACGCGGCGAGCCGACCGCCGAGGACTCCGAGTCGGCGTACGGCTCGGCATACGGCGGCTCGTACGACGAGGAGGGCGCCGACGAGAGCGTGCCGCCCCCGCCCGTCGTCCCCCAGCAGCCGGACACCTGGCCCGACCCGGCGGCCCTGCTGCTCACCGCCCTGGGCCCGGGACCCCGGCTGTGGGAGCGCGCCCCCGGTCACCCCGAGGCGCTCACCGTGCGGCTCGGTACGGCGGACCGGGCGACACCTGACGGCTCGGCACTGCTGCCCGCGGTGCCGGTGACCTCCGGGCTGCGCGAGGTCGGCGCGCTGGGCCTGGCCGGTCCGCGCGCGCGGCTCTCGGGGCTGGCCCGCGCGGTGGTGGCCCAGCTCGCCGCGCTGCACTCGCCTGACGCCCTGGAGATCGTGCTGATCAGCACGGACCGCGCGCGTACCGTGGCCGAGCGCACCGCCGAGTGGTCCTGGCTCGGCTGGCTGCCGCATCTGCGCCCCGGACACGGCCAGGACTGCCGTCTCCTCCTTGCCTACGACCGCGAGCAGGCCACGGCCCGTACCGACGAACTCCTCCGCCGCCTGGAGGACCACGCGGCCGACACGCACGGCACGGGTCGGCCGACCGTCACGTCCGGCGCCTCCGGCCGGCGCACCCCGGGCATCGGCGCACAGCGCGGCTCGACGGAGGGGCAGTCGGGGATGTCCTCCCAGCCGGGCGTCTCCTCACAACTCGGCTCGGCAGAGGGCCAGTTGGGGACCGGCACCGCACGGCATGCAGCCGACGACCGCCGTCAGCGTGGAGCGACGACCACGTACAGCACCAGCGACGACGCCCACCACCACCGGTCCGGCACTTCCGACCCCTCGGGCGCCTTCGACGACCCGGCCTCCGGCGCCACCCGACCGCGCCCCGCCGACACCGAGCCCGCCGACCAGGTTCGCGGCGCCGCCCACCGTCCCTCCTGGGCCCGCACCGACGACGGTGACGGCTCGGTGGACGGCTTCGTGGGGCCGTACACCGTGCTCGTGGTGGACGGTGACCCCGGTGGAGCCGATGTGCGCGAGGCGGTGGCGCGGCTGGCCCATGACGGGCCCCGGGCCGGTATCCACGTCGTGTGTCTCGCCGAGACGGAGCCGGCCTCGCCCGCGTCGCCCGTGACGGAGACGTACGAGGCGGCATGCGCGGCGGCGCCGACGTTCCGGGAGTGCGGGGCGGTCGGGCTGCTCAGCGGTGATGTCGCGACGGCACTGCGGGTACTGCGGGTCGCGCACGGCGGCACGGGGGCGTCACGGCTCGGCACAGAGGCGTCTCGGCCCGACCAGACGGACTCCGGCCCCTCCGCCTCCGGCCCCGTCGGCCAAGGCACCGTGGCCGCGGTGGACGCGGTATCGCTGGCCTGGGCCGAGCGGTTCGCGCGGGCGCTGGCTCCGCTCCGGGCGGACGGTCCGGCGGGCGAGCGGCACACGCGTGTGTCGGCGCCGTTGCCCCAATCCGCGCGGCTGCTCGACGAGTTGGGGCTGGCCCGGGCCACCCCGGCGTCCCTGCTGACGCGTTGGGCGGACGCCGGCGACGACAAGGACGCGCTCGGCGGGCGGGCTTGGGCGGTGCTCGGCGCCGGTCCGCGCGGGCCGGTCACCGCGGACCTCGCCGCCGAGGGACCGCACCTGCTGATCGAGGGCCCGCCCGGCAGTGGTCGTACGGAGTTGCTGCGGGCGGTGGTCGCCTCGCTCGCCGCCGCCGAGCGCCCCGACCGGCTGGGCATCGTGCTGATGGACGGCCGGGACAGTGTCGGGGCGAGCGGCGGTCACGGCGAGGGCCTGCGGGTCTGCACGGACGTACCGCATGTCACCACGCATCTCACCGCCAACGACCCTGTACGAATGCGGGAGTTCGCGCAGTCCCTGAGCTCCGAGCTGAAGCGGCGGGCCGAGTTGCTGGGCCGGATCGGCTTCGCCGAGTGGCACTCGCGGCACGAGATGTCGGGCCGGATCATCTCCCAGCGCGGCACGTCGGGCGCCGGGGATCTGGAGAGCCCGCCGAGTGCGACGATCCGGCTGCGGCCCTCGGCGGCGGCCCGTCAACAGACCGAGGCAGCACCGCCGTTGCCCCGGCTGGTCGTGGTGGTCGACGACCTGGACGCGCTGGTGAAACCCCCGCTGGGCTCCCCCGGGCGCCCAGCTGCGGGCTCGGTCATACGCGCGCTGGAGGCGGTGGCCCGCGAGGGCGAGCGACTCGGCGTGCACCTGGTCGCGGCGGCCGCGCTGGACGCCCGTACGTCCGAGACGGAACCGGCCCGGCACGCCACGCTCCGCGTCACGCTCGACGCGACGACCCAGGGCCCGGACGAACCGGCCCCGGGGCGCGGCCGGTTGACCCTCCCGGACGGCCGGGCGACCCCCTTCCAGGGCGGCCGGGTCACGGGCCGTATCCCGCGCACGGCGACACTGCGCCCCACGGTCGTCCCGCTGGAGTGGCAGCGCATGGGCGACCCCCCGGCCCGCCGCCCGGTCCGCGAACTGGGCAACGGGCCCACGGACTTGGCGCTCCTGGCCAGCGCGCTGGAGCGGGCCACGCGTTCGGTGTCGGCGGCGGAGGTGCCGTCGCTCCTCTGATCGTTCACAGCTTGCCCACACAACCCCACGTCACGACCCAGTCACGATCCCGGTCTTGACAGCGGACGCCATCTTGCCGCCTTCAAGTACCGGGCGTAGACCAGTGCGCACGGAAGCGTTCGAGCGTTCGACGAGGAACGAAGAACGGGGCAGTGATGCGCAGCACGAGCAGCACATACCGGACACGCATAACCGTACGTACAGCGGCAGTTGTCGCCGCGGGAGCACTGGCGCTCTCGCTCACCTCTTGCGGTGGCAGTGACAACAAGAGCGACAACGGCAAATCCAGCACCCCTTCCGAGAGCACCGGCACGGTCACCCTGCCCAAGCTGAACGGCGCGAGCCTCGAAGTGGCCGCCGTGTGGACGGGTGCCGAGCAGAAGAACTTCAAGGCGGTCCTCGCGGAGTTCGAGAAGCGCACGGGCGCCAAGGTCACCTTCGTGCCCGCCCAGGACCCGATCATCAACTTCCTCGGCTCGAAGGTCGCGGGCGGCCAGCCGCCGGACGTCGCGATGCTCCCGCAGCCCGGCGCCATCAAGCAGGCCGTCGACAAGAAGTGGGCCAAGCCCCTCGGACCCGAGGCGATCGCGGAGTTGCAGAAGAACTACTCGCAGGGCTGGCAGGACATCGGCAAGGTCGACGGCAAGCAGTACGGCGTGTACTACAAGGCCGCCAACAAGTCGCTGATCTGGTACAACGCGAAGGTCTTCGCGAACGCGGGCGCCAAGGAACCCAAGACCTGGCAGGAGTTGCTGACCACCGCGCAGACGGTCTACGACTCCGGAGTCACCCCGTTCTCGGTCGCGGGCGCGGACGGCTGGCCGCTCACCGACTGGTTCGAGAACGTGTATCTGTCGCAGGCCGGGCCGGAGAAGTACGACCAGCTCGCCCAGCACAAGATCAAGTGGACGGACCCCTCCGTGAAGGAGGCCCTCACCACGCTCGCCCAGATCTGGGGCAAGAAGGCCTACATCGCGGGCGGTCAGAACGGCGCGCTGCAGACCGAGTTCCCCGCCTCCGTCACGCAGACGTTCACCGGCGGCGACCAGCCGAAGTCCGCGATGGTCTACGAGGGCGACTTCGTGCAGGTCAACATCGGTGAGACCAAGGCGAAGGTGGGCACGGACGCGAAGGTGTTCCCGTTCCCGGCGGTGGGCTCCGCCGCGCCTGTGGTCTCCGGCGGCGACGCGGCCGTCATCCTGAAGGACTCCAAGGCGGCCCAGGCCCTCGCCACGTTCCTGGCTTCCCCGGACGCGGCGACGATCCAGGCGAAGCTCGGCGGCTACCTCTCCCCCAACAAGAACGTGCCGGACTCCGCGTACCCGAACGCGGTGCAGCAGAAGATCGCCAAGTCGCTCATCGCGGCCGGTGACGACTTCCGCTTCGACATGTCCGACCAGGCCCCGCAGGCCTTCGGCGGCACCCCCGGCAAGGGCGAGTGGAAGGACCTCCAGGACTTCCTGAAGAACCCCACGAACATCGCGGGTACGCAGGCGCAGTTGGAGAAGGACGCGGCGGCGGCGTACGCGAGCGGGAGCTGAGCCCGAGATGGCATCGGCAGCGGCGGAGGCCCCCGGGGCCTCCGTCCCTCCCCGCAACCGCAAGAGCGTGACCGGCACGCGCAGGACCGTGGCAGTGCTGTTCCTGCTGCCCGCCCTGGTGCTGCTCGGCGCGCTCGTGGTCTACCCGATCGGGTACTCGCTGGTCCGCAGCTTCGGCAACCAGGCCGGCGACGGCTTCGCCGGATTCGACAACTACAAGGCCCTGTTCACCGACGACGGCATCCGCACCGCCCTGAAGAACAACGTCATCTGGGTGGTGTTCGCGCCGACGGTCGCCACCGCCCTCGGCCTGATCTTCGCGGTGCTGACCGAACGGGTGCGCTGGGGAACGGCGTTCAAGCTGGTCGTCTTCATGCCGATGGCGATCTCCATGCTGGCCGCCGGCATCATCTTCCGCCTCGTCTACGACCAGGACCCGCACAAGGGGGTCGCCAACGCGGTCTGGGTCGGCGTCCACGACACGTTCGCCTCGTCGTCGGCGTTCCCCAACGCCCACCCGGGCCGGGAATCCCCGCTCAAGGCGGACCACGGCGGCTTCATCACCAGTACGACGGTCCACACCGGCCAGACGATCACGCTCCCGCTGGTCGGCGTCGCCCCCGACCAGATGCCCGGCAGCGCGAAGAAGGCCGTAGCCGCGAAGGCCGAACCGGGGAAGATCACCGGCACGACCTGGCAGGACTTCACCCGCGGCAAGGGCGTCGGCAAGCTCGGCGGGGTCGACCCGTCCGAGCTCGGCTACGGGGGGATGAAGATCGAGGCGGTCAAGGACGGCAAGATGGTCGCCTCGACGAAGGCCGCGGGCGACGGCACCTTCACGCTGCCCGCGAAGGCCGACGGGGCCCAACTCCGGCTCCCGGCAAGCAACTTCAAGGCGCCGTACAACGGTGTGGAATGGCTGGGCCCGTCGCTGGTGACGCCGGCCATCATCGGGTCGTACGTGTGGATGTGGGCCGGGTTCGCGATGGTGCTGATCGCGGCCGGGCTCGCGGGGGTGCCGAGGGAGTTGTTGGAGGCGGCTCGCGTCGACGGCGCCAACGAGTGGCAGGTGTTCCGGCGGGTCACGGTGCCGCTGCTGGCGCCGGTGCTCGCGGTCGTCGTCGTCACGCTGATGATCAACGTGCTGAAGATCTTCGACCTGGTCTTCATCATCGCCCCGGGCTCCTCCCAGGACGACGCGAACGTGCTGGCCCTGGAGCTGTACCGGAAGGGCTTCTCGGAGGACCAGCCGGGGATCGCCAGCGCGATCTCGGTGTTCCTGCTGCTGCTGGTGATTCCGGTCATGCTCTTCAATGTGCGGCGGCTCAGGCGGGAGGTGCGGCGATGACCACGGAAGCCGGAACTCTGGGGAACGCGGCGCCGGTTGAGGCCGTCAAGGCGCGGGAGTCGCTCGGCGAGCGGATCGCGGGGGCGGTGAGCGGCGGGCTGGTCCGGGTGTTCCTGATCGTCGTCGGCCTGTTCTGGCTGGTCCCCACGATCGGGCTGCTGCTGTCCTCACTGCGCTCACCGGAGGACATGAGCGCGAGCGGCTGGTGGAAGGTCTTCAGCCAGCCCTCCCAACTCACCTTCCACAGCTACAAGACGCTGCTGGAGAACAGCGACATCACCAACTCGCTGTGGAACACCGTCCTGATCACCGTCCCGGCGACGATCCTCGTCGTGGTGATCGGCTCGCTCGCGGGCTACGCGTTCGCGTGGATGGAGTTCCCGGGCCGTGATTGGTGGTTCCTGGGCGTGGTCAGCCTGTTGGTCGTGCCGGTGCAGGTCGCGCTGATCCCGATCGCCGAACTCTTCGGCAAACTCGGCCTGTTCGGGACCATCTTCGGGGTGATCCTGTTCCATGTCGGCTACGGGCTGCCGTTCGCGGTGTTCCTGCTGCGGAACTTCTTCGCGGAGATCCCACGCGAACTGCTGGAGGCGGCCCGGCTGGACGGCGCCGGTGAACTGCGGCTGTTCGCGCGGGTCGTGATGCCGCTCGGCGGGCCCGCGATCGCGAGCCTGGGCATCTTCCAGTTCCTGTGGGTGTGGAACGACATGCTGGTCGCGCTGGTGTTCACCAAGTCCAGCACGCAGCCGATCACGGTCGCACTGCAGACGCAGGTACGCCAGTTCGGCAACAACATCGACGTGCTGGCACCCGGTGCGTTCATCTCCATGGTGATCCCGCTGGCCGTGTTCTTCGCGTTCCAGCGGCAGTTCGTGTCCGGTGTCATGGCGGGCGCGGTCAAATAGTAATAAACCGCACATAGTTCAAGGGGTGGGCCGTCACCGGCCCGCCCCTTCGCGTTCACCGTGCGTCCCCCGTATGCCGTACGGGGCGTAACCAAGTCACTCCATCGGCCGTTCCCGGGCAGAACGCCCGCGCCGACCGACCCATGGATGTCCCTTGCCCAGGTTCAGTGTCATTGTCCCCGCGTACAAGGTCCAGGCGTACCTGCACGAATGCCTGGAATCGGTGCTCTCCCAGTCGTATCCCGATCTGGAGTTGATCGCGGTCGACGACTGCTCGCCGGACGCCTGCGGCGCGATCATCGACGAGTTCGCGGCCCGCGACGCCCGCGTACGCGCCGTCCACCTTCCCGAGAACCAGGGCCTCGGCCGCGCCCGCAACGCCGGTCTGGAGGAAGCGACCGGCGACTATCTGCTCTTCCTCGACAGCGACGACACGCTCACACCCGACGCGCTGCGCTCGATCGCGGACCGCGTCAAGGAGACCGGCGAGCCGGACGTCCTGGTCTTCGACTACGCCCGCACCTTCTGGTCGGGGGAGGCCCAACGCAACAAGGTCGCCGCCCAGTTGACCGAACAAGGCCCGGCCCCCTTCCGGCTGGAGGACCGCCCCGGGCTCCTCCGGGTCATCATGGTCGCCTGGAACAAGGCGTACCGGCGGGAGTTCGTCGAGCGCGAGGGCTTCGCCTTCCCGCCCGGCTACTACGAGGACACCCCGTGGACCTACCCGGTCCTGATGGCGGCGGAGACGATCGCGACCCTCGACCGGGTCTGCGTCCACTACCGCCAGCGCCGCCAGGGCAACATCCTCGGCACGACCAGCCGTAAGCACTTCGACGTCTTCGACCAGTACGACCGGGTCTTCGCGTTCGTCGACGCGCGCCCCGAACTCGCCCAGTGGCGGCCGGTGTTGTTCCGCCGCATGGTCGACCATCTGGCGACGGTGTTCACCAAGCCGGACCGGCTGCCGCGCGGCACCCGCGCCGAGTTCCTGCGCAAGGCCCGTGCCCACTACCGGCGTTACCGCATCCCCGGCAGCACGGTCCCGGTGCGCACCCGGATGCGGCACACGTTCGTGCACTTCGGCGTCCACCGCACGTTCCGGGCCGTGCAGCGGGCGATGAGCTGGCGCCGCAGCGCGGTCAAGCTCACCGCCAAGCTGCTGCGCACCCTCAGGGCGGCCGTCCTCCAGGTGCACTACCGGGTCCAACTCCGGCTCCCGCTACGGAATCGCGCGGTGTTCGCCGCCTACTGGGGGCGCGGCCACAGCTGCAACCCGGGCGCGCTGGAGACCGCGTTCCGCACCCACGCCCCGCACATCCGCACCGCGTGGATCGCCCGTCCCGAGCACCACCACACGATCCCGGCCGCGACGCGCAGGCTGCGCCCGAACACCGCCGCCTACTGGACGGCGCTGGCCCGCTCCAAGTACCTGGTGAACAACGTCAACTTCGACCGCCGGCTGGTCAAGCGCCCCGGCCAGGTGATGATCCAGACCCAACACGGCACCCCGCTCAAGCACATGGGCCTCGACCTCCAGGAACGCCCGGCGGCGGCACGGGACATGGACTTCGGCGAACTCCTCAAGGGCGTCGACAAGTGGGACCACGTCCTGTCCCCCAACCGCCACACCACCCTGACCTGGGAGCGGGTCTACCCCGGCAGCTACACCACGCTCGCCTACGGCTATCCCCGCAACGACGTGTTCCAGCAGGCGACTTCGGCCGACGTGCACCGCCTGCGCGAGTCCCTCGGCATCCCGCAGGACGCCATCGCCCTCCTCTACGCGCCGACCCACCGCGACTACCGCCGCACCCAGCGCGCCCACATCGACCTCGACCGCGTCCTGCGCCGCCTCGGCCCGCGCTTCGTGGTGCTGGCCCGCGCCCACTACTGGCACGAGGGTCCCCTCGCCCCCGCGTCCGGCCGGATCATCGACGTCACCGATCATCCCAGCGTCGAATCGCTGTGCCTGGCCTCGGACGCGCTGGTCACCGACTACTCGTCCCTGATGTTCGACTACGCCAACCTCGACCGCCCGATCGTCATCCACGCCGACGACTGGGAGGCCTACGAGGCGGCCCGCGGGACCTACTTCGACCTGCGCGCCTTCCCGCCGGGCGCGGTCGCGCGCAGCGAGGACGAACTGATCGACATCTTCGCGACCGACCACTGGCGCGGCTCCCGCTCGACCCAGCTGCGCACCGCGTTCCGCGAACGCTTCTGCCCCTACGACGACGGCCGCGCCGCCGAACGGGTCGTACGCCACGTGGTGTTGGGCGAAACCGACCTCCCGCCGGTCGTCCCGCTCGCCGACCGCCACCCGGTCCCGTCCCCCGCCGCGAGCCGCACGCGCTCCCCGCTCGCCACCGTGCCACAGCCCACCACGTCCCAGCCCGTCACCGACCGCCTCTGAACGCCGTTCCCACACCGGGGAGTTCGCATGCCGTCAAGCCCCTCGCGACCCACACCAACCCGCCCGACCACCTGGCGCCCGACCGGACGCCCCGGGGTCTGCCGCGCGCACTGACCCGGAACCTCCCCTCCGGCCCACTGGAGAAAGAACAGAATGCCCCGCTTCAGCATCATCGTCCCGTCCCACGGGGTCGCCGGCCGGCTCTCCCAGGCCCTGGACTCGGTCCTCGCGCAGTCCTACGGCGACTTCGAGCTGATCCCGGTCTGCGACGCCCCCGGCTCCCCGGCCGCCGATGTCGCCGACGATCACGCCGGACGGGACTCCCGGGTGGCCCCGGTGCACTCACCGCCGTCCGCAGGCCTCAGCGGGGCACGCAACACCGGGCTGCGGGCGGCGACCGGCGCCCACGTCCTGTTCCTGGACGGCGACGACACCCTCGCCCCGGGCGCGCTGGCCGCGTTGGACGCCCGGCTGACGGAGACCGGCGACGTCGACGTCCTGTACTTCGAGCACGAGCGGACCCCGTGGTGGGAGGGCGAGCCCACCAACCCGGCCGCCCCGTTGCTGGCGAAGACCCCGGCCGGTGCCTTCTCCCCCGCGCAGGCACCGCAGTTGACGGGCGTACAGCTCCCGGCATGGAGCGCGGCCTACCGCCGCGCCTTCCTCACCGACCACCAACTCACCTTCCCCGAAGGCCCGTTCACGGACCTCGGCTGGGGCGGCCTGGTCACCGTCGCCGCCGAGCGAGTGGCGGTGCTGCGCTCGGTGGTCGTACGGCATCTGCTGCGCCGGCAGGGCAGCCGGCTCAACCTGCCGGGCGAGCACCATCACCAACTCCTCGACCAGGTCGACATGGTGCTGACGCGTGCCGCCGGGAGCGAGCTGTCCGGCGCTCTCTTCGAGCAGCTCTTCGCGGTGGTGCTGAAGACTGCCTCCCGGCCCGAGCGGCTCCCCTCTGGGCACCGCGCCTTCTTCCGCCGGGCGGGCCGGCTGTACCGCACGCACCGGCCCGCTGGCTTCCGTACGCCGGGCGGGAGCCTGGGAGTTCAGCACCGGTTGCTGGCGTCGGGGGCGTACTCGGCGTTCCGGGCGCTGCGCGGCGCCAACCGGTCGGCGTCGGGAGCGGCCGAGCGGGTCCCGCGCCCCCGCATGCTCCGCACCCGCATCCTCTACGCCCGCGCCCTGCGCCGCCGACTCGACCCCAACCTGGCTGTCTACTGCGCCTATTGGGGCCGCGGCTACGCGTGCAGCCCCGCCGCGATCCACGCCAAGGCGAGCCAACTCGCCCCGCAGATCCGCTCGGTGTTCCTGGTCGAGCCGGACGCGGTGGACGCCGTACCGAAGGGCGTCGAGCACGCCGTGATCGGCAGCCGGAAGTACTGGGAGGTGCTGGCCCGCGCCAAGTACCTGGTGAACAACGCCAACTTCGCCGAGGGTGTCGTCAAGCGGCGCGGCAGCGTGCACGTCCAGACGCAGCACGGGACCCCGCTGAAGAAGATGGGCGTCGACCAGTCGACGTACCCGGTCGTGGCCGCCGCGACCGGCAGCTTCGCCAAGTTGCTGGGCCGGGTGGACCGTTGGGACTACAACATCTCCTCCAACCGCCACTCCACCCAGATGTGGGAGCGCGCCTTCCCGGGCTCGTACGAGGCGTTGGAGTACGGCTATCCGCGCAACGACGTCTTCTACACGGCGACCGCCGACGATGTGGCCCGCGTACGGCGGGAGTTGGGCGTCCCGGAGGGCAAGACCGCCGTCCTGTACGCGCCCACCCACCGCGACTATCAGACCGGCTTCGACACCGGGCTCGACCTGGAGGCCTTCTGCGCGGCGGCCGGTGAGGACGTGGTCGTGCTGCTGCGCGCCCACTACTTCTACGACCAGGGCCGGGCGAAGAGCAGCGGCCGGATCATCGACGTGACCGGGCACCGCTCCTCGGAGGACGTGTGCCTGGCCGCCGACGCGCTGGTCACGGACTACTCGTCGATCATGTTCGACTACGCGAACCTCGACCGGCCGATCGTCGTGTACGCCGACGACTGGGAGGTCTACCGGGAGACACGGGGCGTCTACTTCGACCTCATGGAGGCGCCGCCGGGACCGGTCACGCGCACGCCCGAGGAATTGGCGCAGGTGTTCCGCGACGGCTCGTACGCGGGGGCGGAGTCCAAGGCGCTCAGGGATCAATTCCGCGCCCGTTTCTGCGAGTTCGACGACGGGCTGGCCGCCGAGCGGGTCGTACGCCGGGTGTTCCTCGGTGCGCCGCCGGAGGCGATCCCGCCCGTGATCCCGCTCGCGGAGCGCGTACCGGCCCCCGCCGCCACCCTCGTAAGGAGCTGAACCCGAAGTGCCCCGCTTCAGCGTCATCGTCCCCGTCTTCAAGGTGCAGGGCTTTCTGCGCGAGTGCCTCGACTCGGTCCTGGAGCAGTCCTACCGGGACATCGAGGTGATCGCCGTGAACGACTGCTCGCCGGACGGCTGCGGCGCGATCCTCGACGAGTACGCGGCCCGCGACCCGCGCGTACAGGTGCTGCACCTGCCGGAGAACGTCGGCCTCGGCCGCGCCCGCAACGCCGGAATGCCCCTGGCCACCGGCGACTTCCTCTTCTTCCTCGACAGCGACGACACCCTCACCCCGGGCGCCCTGCGCGCGATGGCCGACCGGCTCGACGCGAGCGGCGACCCGGACGTGCTGGTCTTCGACTACGCGCGCACCTACTGGTGGGGCGGCACCCGGCGCAACGTCCTCGCGCACGTCCTGACGGAGGTCGACGACACCTTCACGGTCGCCGAACACCCGGAGATCCTCGACCTGTTGATGGTCGTGTGGAACAAGGTGTACCGCCGAGAGTTCGTGCACAAGAACGCCTTCGAGTTCCCGCCGGGCTACTACGAGGACACGCCCTGGACGTTCCCGGTGCTGCTCAGCGCCGAGCGGATCGCCACCCTCGACCGGATCTGCCTCAACTACCGGCAGCGGCGGCAGGGCAACATCCTGTCCACCACCAGCCGCAAGCACTTCGACATCCACGACCAGTACGAGCGGGTCTTCGCGTTCGTCGACTCCCGCCCGGAGCTGGCGAGTTGGCGCCCCTACCTGCATCGCAAGATGGGCGAGCACTGTCTCGACATCCTCGGCAAACCGGACCGACTGCCCCCGTCCGACAAGGCCGAGTTCTTCCGCCGTACGGCCGAACTGTTCGCCAAGCACAAGCCGGCCGGGGCGTCGGTGGACGCCGAAGTCCGTGCCCTGGAAGGCGGTTACGCGCAGTACCGGGTCCGGCGGCAGGCGGGACGGGCCGCCCGGCAGGTCGAACGACGGGCGCTGCAGGCACGCAAGGCGGCGGCCGGACGCGTCAAGGGCGGCTGGGCCGCGCTGCACGCCCGCCGCTCCCTCGACCCCAACCTCGTTGTGTACTCGGCCTTTTCGCATCGCGGGGTCCTCGGCGACCCGGGCGCCGTGTACTACAAAGCGAAGGAGATCGCCCCGCAGCTCCGGGGCGTGTGGGTCGTGCAGGACGCGGAACAGGCCGCGCTGCTGCCGCCGGACGTCGAGCACGTCCTCCTCAACACCCCGCGCTACCACCAACTCACCGCGCGGGCCACGTACTTCGTGAACAACGTCAACTGGCCCGGCACCCTCACCAAGCGCCCCGGCAGCGTCCACATCCACACCCACCAGGGCACCCCGCTCAAGTACATGGCGGCCGACCTGCTGGACAAGCCCGGCGCCCGCTACGGCGTCGATGTGCCGCAGATGCTGCGCCGCGCCGACCGCTGGGACTACAGCCTGGTCGCCAACCGGCACTCGGAACTGGTGTGGGAGCGGGCGTATCCGTGTCACTTCGCGTCGGTGCGGACGGGCAGCCCGCGCAATGACGTTCTGGTCGGAGCAACACCGGGAGCCGGGGCGGCAGTTCGGGAACGGCTCGGCATCCCCGCCGAGCACACGGTCGTGCTGTACGCGCCGACCCGCCGCGAGTACAGCAGGCGCGGGCACGTCGACCGGCTGGACCTGGCCCGGTTCGCCGAGGATCTCGGCCCGGACCACACCCTCGTCGTACGCCTGCATCCCACCCTCGCCACCGGCCCGGCGCGCGGGCTCGGCCTCGCGGACCTGCACCGGCGAGGTGTCCTCGTCGACGCGACCGACGAACCCTCCGTCGAGGACGTCATGTTGGCGTCCGACGCGCTGGTCACCGACTACTCGGCCCTGATGTTCGACTACGCCAACCTCGACCGGCCGATCGTCGTCCACGCCGACGACCGGGAGGCGTACGCGGCCAGCAGGGGCACCTACTTCGACGTCACCGCCGCGCCTCCGGGCCATGTGTCGGGTTCCTACCGGGAGTTGGCGTGGCTGTTCGCCTCGGGCGCCTGGCGAGACGAGGACGCGCAGCGGCTACGGACCGAATTCCGGTCGCTCTACTGCGAGTTCGACGACGGGCGGGCCGCCGAGAGGGTCGTACGGACGCTGCTGCTGGGCGAGGAGAACTGGCTGCCGGAGCAGGCCTCCGCTGCTCGGGTCCCCTCCCCCGCCGCCGGTCACGACCAGTTGGCGTCCTCATGAGGCCGCGCACCTGGGTGCTGGTGCTGGCCGCCGTGTTCGCGGTGCTCCAACTCGCCAATGTCACCGGCCGGGCCACCCCCGACACCAAGAACTACCTGTCGTACGCGCTGAGTCTGCGCGGCGCGAGCGAGCGCGAGGCCGCGACCGTCGCCATCGACTACAGCTGCGCGAGCCAGGGCGCGACGGCACGGCGCGACCAGAGCGTGAACCCGCTGAACTTCCACGGCAAGGACCCCGCCGCGCGGGTCGCGAAGAAGTGCCGGGACGCGGAGTGGCGAGGGGTGGACGCGCGGCTGCGGGCCGGGCAGACGGACGGGTTCATCACGCCGTTCACCTCGGAGCGGTTCATGCGGATCTTCGAAGTGCGGCCCGGATACCCGGTGTTCCTCGTGCCGTTCGTCACGGCGCTCGGTCCGGTCTGGGGGCTGTGGACGTCGAGTGTCGTCCTCACGGTCGCGGGCGGGATCCTCGTCTTCCTGATCCTGCGCACGCTGTCCGTGTCGGTGCCGCTCGCGCTGACCGGGCAGGCCCTCTACTACGTGCTGCCGTGCGGGACGACCGCGATGCGGCCGATGACCGAGGGGCTGATGACGGCCCTGACGCTGGCGGCGCTGTGGGGTAGCGCGCTGGTGCTGAAGGGGCGCCGTACGCGTGCCGGGCTCGCCCTCGTCGGCGGTTCCCTGCTGCTTCTCTTCACGGTCAAGCACTCGCAGTCCCTGTTCCTCGGGCTGTGCCTGGCCGGCGCGGGCGCGCTGGTCGCCGTAGGACGGTGGCGGCGCGGGCGGGCTCCGGGGCGCGCGTTGGTGACGGTCGCCGCATTGGGCGCAACTGCCGCGCTGGGCACGCTGGTTCTGGCGAGCGCGCTGCACTATCCGTCCCAGACCGACAGCCTTCAGGACCTGCTCACCGATCACTACGCCCGCCCCGACCGCACCCGCCTGTGGCCCGAATTCCTGCACCTGGAGGCGAACTTCTGGCTGGAGTGGACGCGGCAGCAGCTGTGGCAGCCGGTGCTGGCGGCGGCGCTGGGCGCCGGTGTGTGGGGTGCGCTGCGGCGGCCGGCGTTCGGGGTGTTCCTTATCGGGACCGCGTTCACGGGGATTCTCACGCAGGCCGCGCATCCGGACATCAGCGTGTGGGGCGGGCGGCTGATCGTGCTGGTGTGGCTGTTGCCGGTGGTGGGGGTGCCCTTGTTGCTGGAGAGCGTGGTGCGGGGGAAGGCGGTCGTGCCGGTGCCTGTCCAGGCTCAAGGGCAGGGGCTCGGGGAGCAGGCTCACTCGATGGGGTGAAGCGGGACCACGCCGACGACCCCGGCGACGAGGTGATCAGCACTCGTCGCCGGGGTCTTGTGCGTCGTAGGGACTACTCGATGACGAGGTCGACCTCGATGTTGCCGCGGGTGGCGTTGGAGTAGGGGCAGACCTGGTGGGCGGTCTCGACCAGCTTGCGGCCGGTCGCCTCGTCCACGGTGTCGGGGAGTTCGACGCGCAGGGTCACCTTGAGGCCGAAGCCCTCGCCCTGCTTGCCGATGCCCACCTCGGCGGTCACGGCGGCGTCGGTCACGTCGACCTTGGCCTGCCGGCCCACGAGGCCGAGGGCGCTGCCGAAACAGGCGGCGTAACCGGCGGCGAACAGCTGCTCAGGGTTGGTGCCCTGGCCGTTGCCGCCCATCTCGACCGGAATGCCGAGCTGAAGGTCGATCTTGCCGTCGTTGCTGACCGCGCGGCCGTCACGGCCGTGGGTGGCGGTGGCTACGGCGGTGTAGATCGCGTCCATGGAAACCATCCCTCTCGGAAGTCTTTACGGGGGTGGCCGGTCCGGGTGTCCGGACCGCCTCACGACGACCAGTAGAGCACACAATTAAATTGCACACAACTAAATGGCCCGCTCGCGCTATCCTGGAGACATGACCACCACTCCCGCCGCCGCTCCCACCACCGACTGGCTCCGCCTCGACCAGCAGATCTGCTTCTCGCTGAACGCCGCGTCGCGCGCCTTCGGCGGCGTCTACCGCGTGATCCTCAAGGATCTCGGACTCACGTATCCCCAGTACCTGGTGATGCTGGTGCTGTGGGAGCACGGCGAACTGCCCGTCAAGAAGCTGGGCGAACACCTGCGGCTCGACTCCGGCACCCTGTCCCCGCTGCTCAAGCGGCTGGAGACGGCGGGTCTGGTACGGCGCGAGCGCAGCGCCCGCGACGAACGCTCGGTGGAGGTACGGCTCACCGACGAGGGCGTCGCCCTGCGCGAACGCGCCCTTCAGGTACCGCGTCGCATCATGGGCGCGACCGGTTTCGACATCGACGAGATCCGCGCGCTGCGCGAACGCCTCGACGAACTCACGGGCGCGCTGGACTCGGCGACGCTGGAGCAGCAGCCGTAGACACCGGTGCAGCTGCTGACGCCGGCTGCGGGGGCATGCGGCGGATGTAGAGGGCGAGCTTGACGCGCCCGCTGACGAACTCCGTCCGACGCGCGAACTCCCCGTCCACGACGTCGAGTTTGACCCGGTCGGTCGGATCGCCGGGAGCCCAGCGGGACGGCAGCAGATTCGACTGCGCGACGATCCACACCCGGTCCACACCGGCGAGCCGCTCCCGCAACTCCCCCGGCCCCACCTCACGCCCGCTGAGCGTCCCGGACCTCGCCCCCGACTCCACCAGCGCCAGGTCCCGGACCCCGCGGAACGGTCCCGGATACGCCGACGCCGTCACCCGCCAGAACGACGGCAGGAACAGCACGGGGTCGCCGGGCCGCATCTCACGCCCTACGAAGGCGGAGACGGCGGCGAGATTCTCGGGGCGGTGGGCCGCGGAGCGGTCGTTGCGGTAGGCGGGGAGGCCGTGGAGGAAGGGGACGGCTACGGCCAGGACGCCGGCGAGGGTGACGAGGGGGGTGCGGTGAGGTGAGCGGCGCGAGCCGGGAGTCGAGCGGGTGGGCGGTTGCGGGGGACCTGGCGGCCGGCTTGCCGCTCCGGTCGTACGGTCGGCTCCGGGGCGGTGAGCGCTCGTGGTCAGGGCGCCCACCAACTGGGGGTGTCTTTCGACCCCGGCCACCGCTTGGGCGACGGCCACGTGACGACCGCTCGGCACACGGCGGCCACCCTGCCGTAGCCGACCCGCCAGCTCCATGAACCGATCCGCCCCCGCCGCCACCAGCAACGGCGCCCCCGCCAGCGCGTACAGCACATACCGCTCGTGGAACAGCGGCCGGAACTGCGACACCGTCAGCAGGATCGCCGGCGGTACCACCAGCAGCGGCAGCGCGACCGACGTGAGCCGTCCGGCGCCGAGTCCGACCAGGATCAGCAGGACCGAGGTCCAGAAGACCAGCCCGGTCGGGGTGACGGCGAGGAAGCCACGGGCCAGGCGTTCCGTCGTGTCCCGGTCCGGCACCCGCAGCCACGCCACCTGCCCCGACTGCCGCTGGGACACCCAGGCCAGCGGCAGCAGGACACCAGCCGCCACACCCGCCGCGCGGCCCCAGCCGGCCCACACCGCCCTGGGCACCCGCGCCGTCGCCAGCGTGATCGCGTGCGCGCAGAGCACCAGGACCGCGAACTCGTGCAGCAGAAAGGTCACGGCGAGGACGGCGCCGTACGGCCACCACGATCGTCCTTCGAGCGCCCGCACCAGGAGCAGCGTCGCGCCTGCCACGCCCGCCGCGACGAGGGCGTAGGACCGGCCCTCCTGGGCGTAGTGGCCGGTGAGGGGGGTGATCGCGTAGAGCAGGCCGGCCCAGAGGCCGACCCGGGGGCGGGCCAGGCGTACGCCGAGGGCGGCGACCAGGCCGGCCGTCGCCGCCGCGCCGAGGACGGACGGCAGGCGCAGGGTCACCTCACCCGGGTGGACGGCGAGGACGGCGTGCATGAGGAGGTAGTACAGGCCGTGCACCACGTCGACGCCGTGCAGCAGGTGCCAGATCTGCGGCACCGTGCGCCGCCCGACCAGGAACGTGACGCCCTCGTCGCCCCACATGCCGCCGCGGTCGAGCCCCCACAGCCCCAGCGCGAGCATGACGGCCACCGGCACGGCCACGGCCACGATCCCCGCACGCCTCCGTCGCATCGGTCGTGTCCGTCGCCCGTTCTTACCCTCACCTTGGCTGTCCACCTGGCTGATTTTGTACTGTTAGCAAGCTCTTACCGACGATTGACGGTGTATTAGCATTCCTGCGGCATTCACCCGGCTTACGATCCGCTGTGATGAACGCCGTCCGCAGACACCGCCTCCTCGCCCTCACCCTCGCCTGGCTCGCCACCCGCGCCGGGATGCTGCTCCTCCTCGCGTACAACAGCCTCCCCCTGCTCGGCAGGGGCGGGGTCGCGCGCGAAGTGTGGCGCCTGTACCACCACTGGTACGGCGTCCTCTCGCACGGCGCGTTCCCGGCGCACGACCCCCTGTGGCAGTACCCGCCGGGCGCCGGCCCCGTCCTGCTGGCCCCCGCACTGCTGCCGGGCCTGACGTACTTCCAGGCGTTCGTCGCCCTCACCCTCGCCACCGACGCGCTGATCACCGTGACCCTGGCCCGCGCGGGCACCCGCCCCGGACACAGCCTGCGCGGCGCCGCGTACTGGATCTGCGGCCTCCCGCTCCTCCTCCACATCCCACTCGTCCGCTACGACGTGCAGGTCACGGCGTTCGCCGTCATCTCCCTGTTGACGTTGTCGCGCTCCACGCGTGCGTGCGGCGCGTTCGCGGCGCTGGGCGCGCTGGTGAAGGGGTGGCCGGCGCTGGTGCTGCTGGGGATGCCGAGGGGGCGGACGACGCGGTCGGTGTGGTCGTCGGCGGTGGTGACGGGGGTCTTGTCGCTCATGGTCCTCGTAGTTTTGTTCAACAATCCTTTCGCCTTCTTGCGCCAACAGGGCGGCAGGGGCGTGCAGATCGAGTCACTCGGCGGCACGGCCCTCGGCCTGGCGACCCACGCCGGCTGGGCGGGCCAGGTGCACTACCGGTACGGCGCGATGGAGTTCACGGGACCGTACGTCTCCGCCGTCGCCCACGTCTCCCTCGCGCTCACGGCGGTCGCCTTCGGGTTCCTGCTGCTGTGGCGGATCCGGGCCCGCCGCTGGACCGACGCGACGCCGTACGACGCCGCGCTGAGCGCCGTCCTGCTGTTCACG
Source organism: Streptomyces xylophagus (assembly GCF_000716435.1). GTDB lineage: Bacteria > Actinomycetota > Actinomycetes > Streptomycetales > Streptomycetaceae > Streptomyces > Streptomyces xylophagus. The sequence continues at coordinate 35,149 of NZ_JNWO01000017.1, read as the reverse complement.
GTGACCAGCCGGGTCATCAGCCCCCAGTACATGATCTGGCTGCTCGGCCTGGCCGCCGTCTGTCTGACTTCGCGGCACACCACCCAGCGCGCGGTGGCCGCGTTGATCGTGGCGGCGACCGCGATCAGCACCGTCGAGTACCCCGCCCTGTACGCCGACGTCATCCACAGCACGTGGACGGGCTGCGCCCTCATGGTCGTACGCAACGGTCTGCTGGCAGCTGCAGCCGTCCTCTCCTTCGTCCGCCTGTGGCGGTCGTCGAGGCCGCTCCCGGCGACGACGCACACGCGCGTGCGGCCCTCCGGCCCCTACGGGGAGTCCCAGCAGTTGACCTCGGCCCACTCCGGCGCCTGATTGACTGAGGCCGGCGCGTGAGGGACGCGCCACCACGGATCGAGTGACATCCAGTGACGGAGGGGACGGCCGCACATGACCTGGCTGATCACCGGCGGCGCCGGCTACATCGGAGCGCACGTCGTGAGGGCGATGACCGAGGCGGGCGAACAGGCGGTCGTCTACGACGACCTGTCCACCGGCATCGCCGACCGCGTGCCCGACGGCGTGCCCCTGGTGGTCGGTTCGACCCTGGACGCGGAACGGGTGGCCCGCACCCTCGCCGACCAGGACGTCACCGGAGTCGTCCACCTGGCGGCGAAGAAGCAGGTCGGCGAGTCGGTGGACCAGCCGTTGCACTACTACCGGGAGAACGTCGAGGGCCTGCGCGTCCTCCTGGAGGCGGTGACCACGGCCGGCGTCCCGTCCTTCGTGTTCTCGTCCTCGGCGGCCGTCTACGGCATGCCGGACGTGGAGCTGGTGACCGAGGAGACGCCCTGCGTGCCCATGTCGCCGTACGGCGAGACGAAGCTCGCCGGTGAGTGGCTGGTCCGCGCGACGGGCCGGGCGACCGGCCTGTCCACGGCCTCCCTGCGCTACTTCAACGTAGCCGGAGCCGGGGCCCCCGAACTCGCCGACGTAGGCGTCTTCAACCTCGTCCCCATGGTCTTCGAGAAGCTCACCGAGGGCGCGCCCCCGCGCATCTTCGGCGACGACTACGCCACCCCCGACGGCACCTGCGTCCGCGACTACATCCACGTCGTGGACCTCGCAGAGGCCCACGTCGCCGCGGCCCGCGCCCTCCAGTCCTCCCGCGGCCGCGCCCTCACCCTCAACATCGGCCGCGGGGAAGGCATTTCGGTCCGCGAGATGATCGACCTCATCAACGCGACCACCGGCTACGACCGCCCCCCGACCATCCACCCCCGCCGCCCCGGCGACCCGGCCCGCGTCGTCGCCTCCGCCGACCGCATCACCACCGAACTGGGCTGGAAGGCCAAACACGACGTCCAGGACATGATCACGTCGGCGTGGGAGGGGTGGGTGCGGCTGCATCCGGGGGCGGCACGCGCTTGATGGGCGGTGTCTCCAGAGCGGAGCGCGCCAGGGGTGCCGTCCTCGGCTCCGCCGTCGGTGACGCACTCGGCGCGCCCTTCGAGTTCGGGCCCGAAGGCGCCTTCTCCGCCCGGTTTCCGGCGCCCGGTCACGGCGGCGAGATGTGCGGGGGCGGCGGCTGGGACCCGGGCGAGGCCACCGACGACACGCAGATGGCCGTACTCGTCGCGGAGTCGCTGCTGGAGTGCGGCGGGCTCCAACTCCCCGACATGTTCCGGCGGTTCCGGCGCTGGGCAGCCGCCGAACCCAAGGACATCGGCCTGCAGACCGAGGCCGTACTGAGCAGCGACGCCCCCTGGGACCTGGCCGCCGCGCTCCACTTCCAGACCAGCCAACGGGGCGCGGGGAACGGTTCGTTGATGCGCGCCGCCCCCTCGGCCGTGTACTTCTCCCGCGCGGGCCGCGAGGCCACGATGGACGCCGCCCGCCGCATCGCCGCGCTCACCCACGGAGACCGCGCGGCCTGGGAAGGCACCGCCGTCTTCCACGAGTTGGTGCGCGTCGCACTGGACGGCGGCGACCCGCTCGACGCCGTCGAGGAGACACTCCGGTCCGTCCACCCCGACCACCGGGAACGCTACGGCGTCGTCCTCTCCCCCGACTGGCACCCCGACCGCGCAACGGAGTTCAACGGCGCCGTCTGGCCCTGCCTCGGCTCCGCCGTCTGGGCCCTACGGACGACCTCCTCCTACGAGGACGCCGTACGCGCTGCCATCGACCTCGGCGGCGACACGGACACCGTCGCCGCCGTGACGGGCGGGCTCGCGGGGGCGGTGTACGGGTGCGCAGCGATCCCCGAGCGCTGGACCAAGGCCCTGCATGTACCGCTACCGGGGTTCGGTGGGCGGGTGCTGCGGGCGGGTGAACTCGGGGAGCTGGGGCGGGGGTTGGACCGACGGGACGACTGACTCGCCGAGTCGGGCGAGACTTACAGCGCCTTGAGCCCCTCCGTCGTCGCCCGGGCCAGCGCCCCCAGGTACCCCTTCGGCAGCTTCGGGCTGCGGATCACCACGGCACGCCAGTACAGGGGGCCGGAGATCAGGTCCAGGGCCAGGTCCTCGTCCATGCCGGGGCGGATCTCACCACGCCGTTCGGCCGCCGCCAGGATCTTGCTGGCCACACCCTCCTGGCCCTCGCGCAACGCCTTCTGCATGGCGTCGGCGATCTCGGGATTCCGGGCCGCCTCGGCCTGGAGGTCCGGGATGATCTGCGAGGCCACGGGATGACGCAGGGCCCGTGACGTCACCTCGTACAGCATCCGCAGGTCACCCTCCAGCGAACCGGTGTCCGGCGTCGGCAGCCCCAACATCGCGATCGCCGACACCACGTCGAGCACCAGGTGCAGTTTCGAACGCCAGCGGCGATACACCGCCGTCTTGCCCACTCCCGCCCGACGCGCGATCCCCTCGATCGACATCCGGGCATACCCGACCGCCGCCAGCTCCTCGAAGACCGCCGCCCGAATGGCTTCCGTCACATCCTCACGGAGTACGGCCGCCCCTGCCGGGGTGCGGCGGCGCTGACGTGTCTGGGGCTCGTCGGCGTTCGTCGTCATAGACCAAGCATAGGGGCGTTGCGACGAAACGGTTGCGTTCCGACGCGGGGTGTCGCGTCGCGACGAAACGGTTTCGTCGTGACGCGGGTGGTGCGGGTGCTTCCGCTGCGCGCGCGGGCGGGCCGGCGCGCGGCGTGTCGGGCGGTCACGTCGGGACGCAACCGGCCCGTCGCCGCAACGAAACCGACCCGTCCCCGCGACGCAACCGGTCCGTCCCGACGACGAACCCGCACCGACGCGGCGCCCCCACCAGCAACCCACCCAGAGCGTATCGACGCAACAGGCCCGTCCCGGCCCAAACCTAACGGCCCCATCACATCCGTCACGACGAAACGGTTGCGTTCCGACGCCGAATCGGCCTACGCTCACGTTGCGACGATACGGTCCCGTCCCGACGTAAGAGAACGTAAAGAGAAGCGTAAGGAAACGCCGGGCAACGGCACACGGCAGCCGGACGCACGCACCCCCTCCCCCCGAGCGAAAGCAGCGGATGTGAGCCAGGTCCTCCACACACCGCCCCCTTCGCCGGCTCCGGCCGACGAAGACGACCTCGCGGCACTCGCCGCCCGCCACGGCCTCACCGTCAGTGGCGCCCGCCCCTCCCTGCGCGAGTACGTCCGCCAGTTGTGGGAGCGCCGCCACTTCATCACCGCCTTCGCCACCGCCAAGCTGACCGCGCAGTACAGCCAGGCGAAGCTGGGTCAGATCTGGCAGGTGATGACGCCGCTGTTGAACGCGGCGGTGTACTACTTCATCTTCGGCATCCTGCTGGGCACGAAGCGCGGCGTCCCGGACTACATCCCGTTCCTGGTGACGGGCGTGTTCATCTGGACGTTCACGCAGAGCTCGATCATGGCGGGCACCCGGGCGATCTCGGGCAACCTCGGCCTGGTCCGCGCCCTGCACTTCCCGCGGGCCGCGCTGCCGATCTCGTTCGCGCTGCAGCAGCTCCAGCAGCTGCTGTTCTCGATGGCCGCCCTCGTCGTGATCCTGCTCTGCTTCGGTGTGCCGATCAGCTTCTCCTGGCTGATGGCGGTCCCGGTGCTGATCCTGCAGTTCACGTTCAACGCGGGCGTCTCGATGATCATGGCCCGGATGGGCGCGAAGACGCCGGACATCGCGCAGCTGATGCCGTTCGTGCTGCGCACCTGGATGTATGTCTCCGGCGTCATGTGGAGCATCGACAAGCTGACCAGCAAGGACCACCTGCCGCACCTCGTGACGCTCGCCCTGGAGACCAACCCGGCGGCCGTCTACATCGACCTGATGCGCTACTCGCTGATCGACAGCTTCCACTCCAGCCAGCTCCCCCCGCACGTGTGGCCGGCCGCACTGGGCTGGGCGCTGCTCGCCGGAGTCGGCGGCTTCATCTACTTCTGGAAGGCTGAGGAGACGTACGGCCGTGGCTGAGCAGACCATCGAGTACCACACCGAGCGGACCCCCGTGGCCGCGGACAGCACGATCCCCACCGTCGTCTGCGACGGCGTCGACATCGTCTACCGGGTCAACGGAACCGGCGCCGGACGCGGCTCTGCGACCGCCGCCCTCAACCGCATGCTGCGCCGCGAGAAGGCCGAGAAGGCTGCGGGCGTCCGCAAGGTGCACGCGGTCAAGAAGGTGTCCTTCGTCGCCTACAAGGGCGAGGCGATCGGGCTCATCGGCACCAACGGTTCCGGCAAGTCCACCCTGCTCAAGGCGGTCGCGGGCCTGCTCCCGGTCGAGAACGGCCGTATCTACACCCACGGCCAGCCCTCCCTCCTCGGCGTCAATGCGGCCCTGATGGGCGACCTGACCGGCGAGCGCAACGTCTACCTCGGCGGCCTGGCCATGGGCATGTCCCGCGAGCAGGTCAAGGAGCGCTACCAGGGCATCGTCGACTTCTCCGGGATCAACGAGAAGGGCGACTTCATCACCCTCCCGATGCGGACGTACTCCTCCGGCATGGGCGCCCGGCTGCGGTTCTCCATCGCCGCCGCCAAGGACCACGACGTCCTGCTGATCGACGAGGCGCTGGCGACGGGCGACCGGTCGTTCCAGCGGCGTTCGGAGGAGCGGATCCGCGAGCTGCGACAGCACGCGGGCACGGTCTTCCTGGTCAGCCACAACAACAAGTCGATCCGCGACACCTGCGACCGCGTGCTGTGGCTGGAACGCGGCGAGCTGCGGATGGACGGCCCGACCGAGGAGGTCCTGGAGGCCTACGAGGCCTTCACGGGCGGCGCCGACAAGCCCAAGGCCCCCGCCCCCACCCCGGCGGGCCAGGTCGCCTAGAGGACTCCCGGGCCGTCTAGAGGTCCTCGTCCTGGAACACCCAGGTGCGGTAGACCAGGAAGCGGAACGCGGACGCGAGCACGATCGACAGGGCCTTCACGACGTTCACCTCGAGTGGACCGTGGAGGCCCAGGCCGTGGTAGCCGACGTAGAAGAGGCCGCTTTCCATGAGTACGCCGATGCCGCTGAAGACGAAGAACAGCGCGATACGGCGGGCGCCGGGGGCGTCGCGGTCGCGGTAGGTGTAGTAGCGGAAGCCGAGGTAGTTGGCGCCCATCGCGACGCAGCTGGCCAGGACGGTCGCGAGCATCGCGGGCCAGTGCAGGCCGTGCAGCAGGGCGTTGAAGACCGCGAAGTTGACCAGGACGCCGCTGCCGCCGACGATCCCGAATTTCACGACTTCCAGGACGACCTTGCGCACCGGTCGGACGGGTACGGTCACGCGTTCCTCGGTGATGTTCAGAGTCACGTCACCAGGCTTAGCGCGGCCAAGTAAGCCCTCCCCTCGAATATCACTAAGGCACTCCGTGAAAAGGGCGCCCCGAGCCATTGCGGCTCGGGGCGCCCTCGTCGTCGTAGGCACTGGGCACTACGAATGGACAGTCGTAGGAACTACGAATGCGTCCGCAGCAGTGTTCGCATCGTGCGCATCGCCACCGACAGGTTGGCGAGGTCGAACATCTCCGAGCCCTGGATCTCGTCGAGGGTGGTGCGGGCGCGGCCGAGGATCGCGGTGTTCTTCTGCTCCCACGCGGTGAAGCGCTGTTCGGGAGTCGAGGTGCCGTTGCCGGCCGTGAGGATGTCCGCGGTGAGGGCCGCGTGGGCCGCGTACAGGTCCTCGCGGATGGAGGCGCGGGCCATGGACTGCCAGCGGTCCGCGCGGGGCAACTCGATGATGCGGTCCATGAGTTGGGTGATGTGGAGGCGGTCGGCGAGGTCGTAGTAGACCTCGGCCACGTCCATCGGGTCCTTGCCCGTGCGGTCGGCCACCGAGACGATGTCGAGCGCGGGGAAGGCGGAGGAGAAACCGGCGACGCGGGTGGCGAGTTCGGCGGGGACGCCGGCGCCGGTCAGCTCGTCGTAGATCTGCTGGTACCACTCCAGGTCCGCGCCGCGCAGCAGCTTGGGCAGCTGGGACCAGACCTGCTCGACGCGCTCGCCGAAGAACTCGACGGTCTCGGCGAGCTGGAGCGGCTGCGGCCGGTTGTTGAGCAGCCAGCGGGTGCCGCGCTCGCACAGGCGGCGCGAGTGCAGGCGGATGCGGGTCTGGACGGGCGCCTCGACGGTGTTGTCGAGGGCCTCGACGCCGTCCCACACCTCGGCCGCGTCGAAGATCGCGCGGGCCGCGGTCTGCGCCCGGACGATCTCCTCCAGGGAGGCCCCGGTCTCCTCGCGCAGGCGGTGCAGAAAGCTCGTACCGCCCGTGTTGACCGTGTCGTTGACGAGGACCGTGGTGACGATCTCGCGGTGCAGCGCGTGGGTGTCGATCTGCTCGGCGAACTTCTCGCGCAGCGCGGTCGGGAAGTAGGCGTGCAGCAGGGTGCGCAGGTAGGGGTCGTCGGGCAGCGTGGTGTGCAGCAGCTCGTCGGCGACCGTGATCTTCGTGTACGCCAGCAGGACGGCCGTCTCAGGACTGGTCAACCCCTGCCCCTGGGCGAGGCGTTCACGGATCTGGCGGTCGGTGGGCAGGAACTCCAAGGCCCGGTCGAGGTGGCCCTCGCGGACCAGGGTGCGCATGAAGCGCTGCTGGGCGTGGAGCATGTCCTTGGACTGGGCGAGCGCGTTGGCGATCGCGGTGTTCTGCGCGTAGTTGTTGCGCAGGACGAGCGCGCCGACCTCGTCGGTCATCTCGGCGAGGATCTTGTTGCGCTGCTTGACGGTCATGTCGCCGTCGGTGACCAGGCCGTTGAGCAGGATCTTGATGTTCACCTCGTGGTCGGAGGTGTCCACGCCCGCGCTGTTGTCGATCGCGTCCGTGTTGATCTTGCCGCCCTGCTGGGCGAACTCGATCCGGCCGAGCTGGGTCAGGCCCAGGTTGCCGCCCTCGCCGACGACCTTGACGCGCAGGTCGGCGCCGTCGACGCGGATCGCGTCGTTGGCCTTGTCGCCGACGTCCGCGTGGGACTCGGTGCTCGCCTTGACGTACGTCCCGATGCCGCCGTTCCACAACAGGTCGACCTGCGACTTCAGGATCGCCTTCATGAGGTCGGCCGGCGTCATCTTGGCGACCTTGTCCTCGATGCCGAGGGCCGCGCGGACGTGTGCGTTGACCGGGATCGCCTTCGCGGTGCGCGGGAAGACGCCACCGCCGGCCGACAACAGGTCGGTGTTGTAGTCCGCCCAACTGGAGCGCGGCAGCTCGAACATGCGGCGCCGCTCGGCGTACGAGACGGCCGCGTCCGGGGTCGGGTCGAGGAAGATGTGCCGGTGGTCGAAGGCGGCGACCAGGCGGATGTGCTCGCTGAGCAGCATGCCGTTGCCGAACACGTCACCGGACATGTCACCGACGCCGACGACCGTGAAGTCCTCGGTCTGCGTGTCGACGCCCAGCTCCCGGAAGTGCCGCTTCACGGACTCCCAGGCACCGCGCGCGGTGATGCCCATCTTCTTGTGGTCGTAACCGGCGCTGCCGCCGGAGGCGAAGGCGTCGCCGAGCCAGAAGTTGTAGCTCTCGGCGACCCCGTTGGCGATGTCCGAGAAGGTCGCGGTGCCCTTGTCGGCGGCGACCACCAGGTAGGTGTCGTCCTCGTCGTGCCGGACGACGTCCGCCGGGGGGACGACCTCGCCGGCCACCAGGTTGTCGGTGATGTCGAGCAGGGCCGAGATGAACATCTTGTAGCTGGCGATGCCCTCGGCCAGCCACGCGTCCCGGTCCACGCTCGGGTCGGGCAGCTGCTTGGCAACGAAGCCGCCCTTGGCGCCGACCGGCACGATGACGGTGTTCTTCACCATCTGCGCCTTGACCAGGCCGAGGATCTCCGTACGGAAGTCCTCCCGCCGGTCCGACCAGCGCAGACCACCGCGCGCGACCTTGCCGAAGCGCAGGTGCACGCCCTCGACACGCGGCGAGTACACCCAGATCTCGTACGCCGGTCGCGGCGCCGGCAGGTCCGGGATGGCCTGCGGGTCGAACTTCATCGACACGTACGCGTGCGGGTGGCCGCCGAGCGCTTCCTGGAAGAAGTTGGTGCGCAGGGTCGCCTTGATGACGGTCAGGAAGGACCGCAGGATGCGGTCCTCGTCGAGGCTCGCCACCTGGTCGAGTGCCGCGTCGACCTCTTCGAGGAGGGCGTCCACGATCTCGCGTCCGGCGCGCTGCCGGTCCGGCGACATCCGCGCCTCGAACAGGGAGACGAGCAGCCGGGTGGTGTGGACGTTGTTGCGGAGGGTGTCCTCCATGTAGTCCTGGCTGAAGGTCGAACCGGCCTGCCGCAGGTACTTGGCGTACGCCCGCAGCACCATCGCCTGCCGCCAGTCGATCCCGGCGCTCAGCACCAGCGCGTTGAACCCGTCGTTCTCCGCCTGCCCGGTCCAGGTCGCGGCGAACGCCTCCTGGAACCGCTCGCGTCCGTCCTCGCCGAGGTAATCCCCGTTGCCGTTCTGCGACTTGGGCATCCGCAGCCCGAAGTCGTAGATCCACGCCGTCGTACGGTTCGAGCAGCGCAGTTCGTACGGCCGCTCGTCGACGACCTCGACGCCGAGGCGGCTGAGGACCGGGAGCACCGCGGACAGGGAGACCGAGGCGCCCTTGCGGTAGATCTTGAAGCGGCGCTCGTCGGGGGCGGCGCCCACCGGCTCGTAGAGGCTGAGCGCGAAGGCCTGCTCCTCGGTGAGCTGTTCCAGGTGGACCAGGTCGGCGACAGCGGCGCGCGGGGAGTGGTCCGCCTTGTAGCCCTCGGGGAAGGCGTTGCCGTAGCTGCGCAGGAGTTCGGCGGCGCGCTCCTCGCCGCACTCGGCGTTCAGCGCCTCGCCGAAGCCGTCGGCCCAGGAGCGGGCGGCCTCCACCAGGCGGGCCTCGATGCGGTCCTTGTCTGCGTCGGACAGCTCGGGCAGTTCGGTGCCCTGCGGGACGCGGACCACGAAGTGCAACCGGGAGAGGATCGACTCGGTGTTCCAGGCCGTGAAGTCGACGCTGGTACCGTCGAGCTCTTCTTTAAGGATGTCGATGATCCGCAGGCGCACACCAGTGGTGTAGCGGTCGCGCGGGAGATAGACGAGGGCCGAGTAGTAACGGCCGTACTCGTCCTGGCGGAGGTACAGGCGCAGGCGTCGGCGTTCCTGGAGGTAGAGCACCGAGGTGACGATCGAGCGGAGTTCGTCGACCGGGGTCTGGAACAGCTCGTCGCGCGGGTACGTCTCCAGGATCTGCAGCAGGTCGCGCCCGTCATGGCTGTTGGGCGAGAAGCCTGCGCCCTCCAGCACCTCGTCGACCGTGCGCCGGATCACCGGAACCCGGCGGACGGACTCGGTGTAGGCGGCGGAGGAGAACAGGCCCAGGAAGCGGCGCTCGCCGACGACCTCGCCGTTCTCGTCGAACTTCTTCACGCCCACGTAGTCGAGATACGACGGACGGTGCACCGTGGAACGGCTGTTGGCCTTCGTCAGGACGAGGAGCTTGTGCTCGCGGGCCTTGGCGCGGGCGTCGGCCGGGAGCCGCTCGAAGGAGGGGCTCACCGGGTGGTGGTCCTCGCCGGCGTGCTGCGGGTCGGAGCGCAGGATGCCGAGGCCGGTACCGGGGACCGCGGCGAGGGAGTCGTCCTCGCGGAGCTGATACTCGCGGTAGCCGAGGAAGGTGAAGTGGTCGGCGGCCAGCCAGCGCAGCAGCTCGCGGGCCTCCCCGACCTCGCTGGAGGGCAGGTCGGAGGCGGTCGGCTCGGCGGGCAGCTCGTCGGCCATCCGCAGGGCCAGGTCCCGCATCTTCTCCCAGTCCTCGACGGCCTCGCGGACGTCGGACAGGACGCGCAGCAGGTCGGCGGTGATCTGCTTCAGATCGGCGCGGTCGGTCTCGCGGTCGATCTGGACGTGGATCCAGGACTCGGTGTGCGCGTCGTGCGGCAGATCGCCGGCGGGCGGGGTGGTGAGCACCTCGATGAGCTTGCCGGTGAGGTCGCGGCGGACGACGACCTGCGGGTGAATCACGACGTGGATGCCGCGGCCCTGGCGGGTCAGTTCGTTGGTCACGGAGTCGACGAGGAAGGGCATGTCGTCGGTGACGACCTCGACGACGGTGTGGCTGCACGTCCAGCCGTTCTCCTCGACCGTCGGGGTGTGCACCCGTACGTTGGCCGTGCCCTGGGGTCGGGTCTCGGCCAGCCGGTAGTGGGAGTAGGCGGCGCCGAAGACGTCGACCGGGTCGCGGTCGGCGAGGTCCTCCGGGGCGGTGTGCAGGTAGTAGCGCTGGAGGAACGCGAGCACGGTGTCCCGGTCCGGGGTGCCCTCGTCCGTCGTCCCGGTCGGTAGGTGCCCCCCGACCGGACTGTTCTCAGCTACCCGAGCAGCCCTCTCGAGCAACTCGGCCTTTGCTTCGTCCAGCTTGGTCTGCATTGTCCTCTGGCTCCTGTCGCGCGCCGTTGCGTGACGTAGAAGGAAGTACGGTGTCTTCCCCTGCGGCTCGACGCCACGGCCCGGGGTGTCCGGTCTGCTTCGACGCTATGCCGCAAGGTGAGATGAGCGGTGGGTTATCAGCCATTTTCGGCACGCCCGAAGGGTGTGACGCTGATCTCTGTCGCGTCGGTACCCGGGGTGTGCACGGCGTCCTGGGAGCCCTTGGAGCTCCGTCCCGCCCGCGAGGGCCTGTCGAACAGACCCTGGGACCAGCGACCGCCGCCCGGTCACGGATGTCGTCCGTGGTCGCCGGGCGCAGAGCAGGGGCGACGATGCCCCCGCGAAATATCGCGCTGATCACGCCACAAGGCTATCGCTCCTCACCGGGGGCTCGTCATGAGCCGGTTGTGTACAAAACCGAGGGTGGAACTTTGACGTTATGCACAGGGGCGCAGAGAGTGAAATCGTCGTATTCACGGGCAGTCGGGACGGTGCCGGTGTCCGAGCGACGCGGCCCCTTGGCAAGCGACCCGGCGCGAGGCACGTTGCCCATGGGTCCGTGACGCCGTGAGGCCGTGAGCCTGTGGGTCCATGGCACCCGACGCCCATGAGCTCATGACGCCCGACCGAGATGCCTGCCACGGCCACAGAGGAGCGCACCGACATGACAGCGAAGATCCTCATCGTCACCGGCGACGCAGCGGAGTCGCTGGAAGTCCTCTACCCCTACCAGCGCCTGCGCGAGGAGGGCTACGAGGTCCACATCGCGGCCCCCGAGCGCAAGAAACTCCAGTTCGTCGTCCATGACTTCGAACCCGGCTTCGACACCTACACCGAGAAGCCCGGCTACACCTGGCCCGCCGATCTCGCCTTCTCCGAGGTCGATCCCGGCCAGTACGCGGCCCTTGTCATCCCCGGCGGCCGGGCCCCCGAGTACCTCCGCAACGATCCCGAACTCCGCAAGATCCTCAAATCCTTCTTCGACACGGACAAGCCCGTGGCCCAGATCTGCCACGGCCCCCTGCTCACCGCCGCGATCGACGGCCTGCGCGGCCGGCGCGTCACGGCGTACCCGGCGCTCGAACTCGACATGCAGTCCGCCGGCGCGACCTTCCAGGACGCCGAGACGGTGGTCGACGGCACCCTGGTCTCCGCCCGCGCGTGGCCTGATCACTCCAGCTGGATGCGGGAGTTCCTCACGGTGCTGCGGGCGAAGGCACCGGTGACGTGACCTTGGCGGTCGGCGTGACGTGACGGGGGGCGCGGTGTCTCTTCAGGTCAGGTGTCCCTTGAGACGCCGCCCGGTGTCCCTTGAGACGCCGCGTCTCTGAGCCGCCGCGCCTCTGAGGCACAGGGCCCTTGAGGCACGGTGCTTCAGAAGGCACGGTGTCTTTGAGTCGCCGCGCCGCGCAGCGTCACACCGGCCGACAGGTCACCGTCACGCCGCCAGCCGTTCCGCCTCCGCGACGGCCTCGGCCAGCGAGTCCACGACCGGCACGCCCACGACCTCGAGGCTGGCCCGGCTGTGCGAACCGCCGGTGTAGAGCACGGCCCGCGCGCCCACGTGCAGGGCGGCCACCGCGTCGTCGGCGGCATCGCCGATCACCACGGTGCGCGCGGGATCCACGCCTACCAGCGCCCCGAGGTGCCGCACCATGTGCTCGGCCTTGCTGCCGCCGGAGGGCCCGGTGCGCCCGTCGACCCGTATGAAGTGCGGCTCTATCCCGAACTCCCGTACCAGCGGGACGAGTTCGTCATGCCCGTACATGCTGAGGATCGACTGGCTGCGACCGGCCGTCCGCCACCTCACGAGCAGCTCCGCCGCGCCCTCGGTCAGCCCGCAGACGACCCGGTGCTCGGTGTAGTGCCGATGGAAGGCGTCGTCCATGACCTCCCACTCGGCGTCGGTGGGCAGCCGTCCCATCAGTCGCTCGTAGAACCTCGGCACCGGCACGCAGTACAGCGCCCGGTACTCCTCCATCGTGATCGGCGTCAGCCCCAACTCGGCGAACGCCGCGTTCGTCGCCCCGATGATCGCGTCATTGTCGTGGAACAGCGTGCCGTTCCAGTCCCAGACGATGTGCGCGCTTCCTTGCATCCCCATGCCAAAAAAGGTACCCGCCGCCACTGACAATCAAGAGAACAGCAGGTCAGAGGGCATCTTTCGGCACCGGGCAGGCTCAGTCGGCCAGCCCGACGAGGTTCGGGATCTCCTGCGTCGCGTACCAGAGCAGCTCGTGGTCCTCGGCCCCGTCCACGACGAACTGCGCGTCGTCGTCCCCGCGGTCCGCCGCCGGAAGCGCGTCGGCGGCGGCGCTCACGTCGCCCTCCGCATCGCCGAGATCCACGTGTACGGCCGCCGCCTTGCCCAGCGCCACCGTTCCGGCGACCCGCACCTCGCCGAGCGCCGCCGGGTCGAGTCCGCGGTCGGGGTCGGCGTGCGCGGTGCCGTCGGGTACGTCGACGGCGACCACGACCCGGCGCCGCGGTGCGTCGGGGTCGGCCGCCAGCAGCCGCAGCGAGGCCAGCGCGGCGCGGTTCAGCGCCGCGTACTCCAACTCCTCGATGTCGTCGGAGAGATACCACTCGCGCAGCGCGGGCGTCACGGCGTACGCGACGAAGGGTCCCGTCCCCAGCTCGCCCGTCTTGTACGCCTCGGCGAGACCGGAGAGGGTCAGGGGGACGTAGACGCGCATGACTGGCCGCTTTCGTAGTTCGGAGAGTGCCTCGGGGAGGACGGTTCCGCGGACGGTGCCGTGCCACCGGGAGGGCCTTCAGGATACGTGCGCGCGTCCCCCATCGAGTCCCCACCCACACCGTCCGAGGCGTCCACCCCACGCCGGAGATTCACCCTACGCACCCCTGCGGCTACGGGCTTCAGGCCCTCCCGATCACTCGGATAAGTGAACATTCCGGGCCCTCCGACCCGACCCACCCCTTCCTTGCCGCCCCCACCCATGGCCCCGTACAAGATCCCCAACCACGAAGTTACTTCCCGGTACATCCCGGGCCGACCACAACGGGGACCCCCATGCACAAGGTCATGACCAGGACCGCCCAGCACACCCCGACCCGCCCCCCGCCCCGCCGCGACCCCCGCCGCCCCGGCACGGGTACGCCTCGCGGGCAGGGTGGGGGTACGTCCCGCACGACGAACGCGGAGTCCCTGCCGGGCACGTCGTCCGGCGTCGGGGGCTCGCTTCCCACGACACCCGGAACCGAGGCGACCGACAGCGCGACCCCGGCGCCACGCGCAGCCGCCCCCTCCGCGACGACGGGACAAGGCGCAACCCGCACGGCTCCGGGAGACGGCCGCCCACCGGCCGCCCCGGGCCGCAGCCCCCGCACACCGGCGGCGGCCACGACGGCCCGAGGCGCAGCTCGTACGACGCCCACGGCCGCGTCGGGCCGGAGCGCAGCCCCGACGGCTCTCGCGCCGACGCCAGGTCGCGGCACAGCCCCCGCCACGCCCGCTCCCGCCGCATCCCACACCGTGCCCGCCCAAGCCGCCCCCAGCCGCGTTCCGCAGCCCCGCCCCACCGACCTCTTCGCCGACCGCCTCCTCGCCGTACTGAGCGGCCAACGGCCCGTCCACTGGATGCTCCGGCACACCGCAGGGCGTGCCTACGACGAACTGATCAGGCTCGCCGAACACGGCCCCCTGCGCGCCACCCGCGGCACCCGCCCGGTGGTCCGCGACATCGGCTACTACGTCGCCCGTCCGGGCGCCGTGGAGGCCTTCGCCCGCATCAGCACCGGTGACCAACTGAAGGCCATGGCCTTCCGCCTGGAACGGGGCACGGACCTCCGCTGGCGCTGCACGGCGGTAGAACTGGGCGGCCCCCGCGGCCCGCGCTCGGACGACGACTGAGGGGGCTGACGGCGGACCGGGGCCTACGGCGGCTGAGGCCGGGGCCGGGCCCGGGGCCAAGGCCAAAGCCGGGGCGCAGCCCTGCGCTGGCGCTGCACGGTGGTAGGGCTGGGCGGCCCCCGCGCCCCGCGCTCCGAGCCCGGGTCGGGGCCGAGCCCGGGTCGGGGCCGAGCCCGGGTCGGGGCCGAGCCCGGGTCGGGGCCGAGCCCGGGTCGGGGCCGAGTCCGGAGCCGGAGCCTAGAGCCGGAGGCCGGGCCGGAGCCAGCGCCGGAGCCCCGGCCCGAGCCAGAGGCCCGGGCCCCGAGCCGCCAAGGGCAGGTCGGGCAACAACCGCCCACCGCGCCAGTAGCCTCCGCCCGCGCCAGCCCCCCTCCCCGTCGCACCCCCGCGCCTGCCCGCAACCCGCCCGCCTGCACACCCGCACACCCGCACACCCGCACACCCGCACAAGGCAAACCCGCACAACGCACACACGCCAAAGGGCCAGGCACCTTCACGATGCCCGGCCCTTCAAGGTCTCTGCACGGGGAGCAGCCCCGACAGGCTCAACCCCTCACTCAGGGGCGCCCGTCACAGCTCGCCCCACGACCCGCGGAGCGCCCGTCACAGCTAGCCGCCCGACCCGCGGAGCGCCCGTCACTTCTTGCGGCGGCTACCCCGGCGCCCCTGCTTGCGGCGCTCCGCGCGCGTGAGGCCGTCCGCCTCGGAGCGCACGGGCTCGTCGTCGCTGGTGAAGTCGCCCTCGACGACACCGCCCTCGCCGTCCACGGTCGGCGCGGAGAAGTGCAGCCGGTCCGGCCGCTGCGGGGCGTCGAGCCCCTTGGCACGGATCTCGGGACGGGCGCTCGCCTGCGCGGGCACCGTGTCCTCCTTGTCGAGCGACGGCTTGTCGTCCTCAACGGGGACTTCCTCGACCTGCTGCTCGACCTGGACCTCCAGGTTGAACAGGTAGCCGGCGGACTCCTCCTTGATGCCGTCCATCATCGCGGTGAACATGTCGAAGCCCTCGCGCTGGTACTCGACCAGCGGGTCCTTCTGGGCCATCGCGCGCAGGCCGATGCCCTCCTGGAGGTAGTCCATCTCGTAGAGGTGCTCGCGCCACTTGCGGTCCAGGACCGACAGCACGACCCGGCGCTCCAGCTCACGCATGATCTCGGAGCCGAGCTGCTCCTCGCGCCCCTCGTACTGCTCGTGGATGTCGTCCTTGATGGACTCGGAGATGAACTCTGCGGTCAGACCGGCCCGGTCCCCGGCCGCCTCCTCCAGCTCCTCCACGGTGACCTTCACCGGGTAGAGCTGCTTGAACGCGCCCCACAGCCGGTCGAGGTCCCAGTCCTCCGGGAAGCCCTCGGAGGTCTCCGCGGTGATGTACGCGTCGATCGTGTCGTCCATGAAGTGCACGACCTGCTCCTGCAGGTCCTCGCCCTCCAGGACACGGCGCCGCTCGCCGTAGATGACCTCGCGCTGACGGTTGAGGACCTCGTCGTACTTGAGGACGTTCTTGCGGGTCTCGAAGTTCTGCTGCTCGACCTGCGACTGAGCGGACGCGATCGCGCGCGTGACCATCTTGTTCTCGATCGGCACGTCGTCCGGGACGTTCGCCATCGACATCACGCGCTCGACCATCTGGGCCTTGAACAGCCGCATCAGGTCGTCACCCAGGGAGAGGTAGAAGCGGGACTCGCCCGGGTCGCCCTGGCGGCCGGAGCGACCGCGCAGCTGGTTGTCGATACGACGCGACTCGTGCCGCTCGGTGCCGAGGACGTAGAGGCCGCCGAGGTCCTTGACCTCCTCGAACTCGTCCTTGACCGCCTGCTCGGCCCGCTCCAGGGCAGCAGGCAGTGCCTGGGCCCACTCCTCGATGTGCTCCTCGGGGTCGAGGCCGCTCTGGCGCAGCTCCGCCTCGGCGAGGTCGTCGGGGTTGCCGCCGAGCTTGATGTCCGTACCACGGCCGGCCATGTTGGTGGCGACCGTCACGGCACCCTTGCGGCCGGCCTGGGCGATGATCGGCGCCTCACGGTCGTGCTGCTTGGCGTTCAGCACTTCGTGCTGGATGCCGCGCTTTGCGAGCTGCTGCGAGAGGTACTCGGACTTCTCGACCGACGTCGTACCGACGAGGATCGGCTGGCCCTTCTCGTGCTTCTCGGCGATGTCGTCGACGACCGCCTCGAACTTCGCGACCTCGGTGCGGTAGATCAGGTCGGACTGGTCCTTGCGGACCATGGGCCGGTTGGTCGGGATCGGGACGACACCGAGCTTGTAGATCTGGTGGAACTCGGCGGCCTCGGTCATCGCCGTACCGGTCATGCCCGAGAGGTTGCTGTAGAGGCGGAAGAAGTTCTGCAGGGTGATCGTGGCAAGGGTCTGGTTCTCATCCTTGATGTCCACCCCTTCCTTCGCCTCGATCGCCTGGTGCATGCCCTCGTTGTAGCGGCGGCCGGCGAGGATACGGCCGGTGTGCTCGTCGACGATCATGACCTCGCCGTCGATGACGACGTAGTCCTTGTCCTTCTTGAAGAGCTCCTTCGCCTTGATGGCGTTGTTCAGGTAGCCCACCAGCGGGGTGTTCACCGACTCGTAGAGGTTGTCGATGCCCAGCCAGTCCTCGACCTTGCTGACACCGGCCTCGTGGATGGCCACCGTGCGCTTCTTCTCGTCGACGTCGTAGTCGGCCGTCTCTTCCAGGCCCTTGAGCGAGTTGCCGGCCTCGCCCTTCTTCAGGCGGGTGACCAGCTTGGCGAAGTCGCCGTACCACTTGGTGGCCTGGTCGGCCGGCCCGGAGATGATCAGCGGCGTACGGGCCTCGTCGATGAGGATGGAGTCGACCTCGTCGACGATCGCGAAGTTGTGGCCGCGCTGCACCAGCTCGTCCTGCGACCACGCCATGTTGTCGCGCAGGTAGTCGAAACCGAACTCGTTGTTCGTGCCGTAGGTGATGTCGCACGCGTACTGCTCGCGACGCTGGGTCGGCGTCATGTTGGCGAGGATGCAGCCGACCTCGAGGCCCAGGAACTTGTGGATGCGGCCCATCATCTCGGAGTCGCGCTCGGCCAGGTAGTCGTTGACCGTGATGATGTGGACGCCGTCTCCGGAGAGGGCGTTCAGATATGCGGGCAGGGTGCCGACCAGGGTCTTGCCCTCGCCGGTCTTCATCTCGGCGACGTAGCCGAGGTGCAGCGCCGCGCCGCCCATCATCTGCACGTCGTAGTGGCGCTGGCCAAGGACGCGCTTGGCGGCCTCGCGCACGGTGGCGAACGCCTCGGGCAGCAGGTCGTCCAGGGTCTCACCATCGATGTAGCGCTGCTTGTACTCCTCGGTGAGGGCCTTCAGCTCGGCGTCGGAGAGGTCGACGAAGTCCTCTTCGATGGAGTTGACCTGGTCCGCGATGCGGTGCAGTTTGCGCAGGATCTTGCCTTCGCCTGCACGCATGATCTTCGAGAGGACGGACACGGGGGTTGGTCTCCTTGCCGGTCGGGCCTGGGACGGTCGGTTTCCAATGACATAACTGAGCAACGGACATCGTATGCGAGGACCCCGCCGGGCCGGGAGGCCTGTCGGGGACGCCGACCGTCCACTCCTTCAAATCTGCTTCAAAGGGGACAACGGCCGGGGGTCGCCGATGGTGCCGTGTCCCTCCGAGGAATTGCGCGAAATGTGATCACCCGCTCACACAGCGCAAAAGCATGGCGTCCTTGTGCGCCCCCGAGCAGAATCGGCCGATGGAACCCGTCACGCTCACGACCGACCGTCTCCTCCTGCGCAGCGTCGGCCCGCAGGACACCGACGTCGTGTATTCCGCCGCCCAGGACCCCGAGATCCAGCGCTGGACGACGATCCCCTCGCCCTATCTCCTGGAGCACGCGCAGAGTTTCACCGAGCAACTGGTGCCCGAGGGTTGGGCGAACTGTTCGATGTTCACCTTCGGTGTCTTTCTCCTCGAAGGGGAGTTGGTGGGCATGCTCGCCATCACGATGCGTTCCCTGGGTGTCGGCGAGGTCGGCTTCTGGGCCACGAAGCAGTACCGGGGCAACGGCTACATCACCGAGGCGACCGTCGCCGTCTCCCGCTGGGCGTTCACCCGGCTGTCGATCGACCGCGTGGAATGGCGCGCGGAGGTAGGCAACAGGGGCTCCCGCACGGTCGCCGAGCACGCCGGCTTCACTGTCGAGGGCACACTCCGCTCCGCGATCAACAACAAGGGCGTACGACGGGACTGCTGGGTCGCCTCCCTGCTCCCGTCCGACCTGGGCCTGCCGTCGACGGCACCGTACCTGCCCGCCCAGCCGTAGCACGGCGAATCCGCAGGTCAGCCCGCATTGTCAGTGGCACCCTCTATCGTGCGGAGACATGACGAGTGCCCCGCGCCCCACGACCGACCTGTCGGCAGACGACGCCCGCCGCATCGCCCTGCGCGCCCAGGGTTTCCTCGGTGTCCCCGACCGCCGCGCGGGTGTGCGCGGCGTGCTCCGCCATCTCGGCGCGGTCCAGCTCGACACCATCTCGGTCCTCGCCCGCTCCCACGAACTGATCCCGTACGCCCGCCTCGGCGCCGTCCCCCGCAAGACGGTCGAGGACGCGTACTGGACCCAGACACACGCCTTCGAGTACTGGTCCCACGCCGCCTGCATCCTCCCCGTGGAGGAGTGGCCCCACTTCGCCTTCCGGCGCCGCGCCTACCGCAGCCGCCCGCACTGGAACCACGACCTCCCGGACGGCACCTACGACCAGGTCATCAAACAGCTCCGCGCCGAAGGCCCCCTCACCTCCACGGAGTTGGGCGGCGCCAAGCGCACCAGCGAGTGGTGGGACTGGTCCGGCGCCAAGGTCGCCGTCGAGCGCGCGCTCATGTACGGCGAGGTGGTCTGCGTACAGCGCCGCGGCTGGAAGCGGGTGTACGACCTCGCCGAGCGCGCGATCCCGGAGCCGCTGCTGCACGACGAGTTGGATGACACCGAGTGCCTCCGCCGTCTGGTCCGGCTGGCGGGACAGTCCCTGGGCGTCGGCACACGCGCGGACATCGCCGACTACCACCGCCTCAAGGGCGAGCAGGTCGACGCGGTGATCGCCGACTCGGGCCTGGTCCCGGTCACGGTCGAGGGCTGGGGCAAGCCCGCCTGGGCCGACCCGACGGCCCTGGAGACACCCCCGCGAGGCCGGCACCGCACCACACTCCTGTCCCCGTTCGACTCCCTGATCTGGGAGCGGGCACGCACAGAGCGGATCTTCGGCGTCACCCACCGCCTGGAGGCCTACGTCCCCAAACCGAAGCGCGTCTACGGCTACTTCGCGATGCCGGTCCTCGCCGGCGGCCGGCTGGTCGGCCGGGTGGACCCGGCGCGGGAGGGCCGCACCCTGGTCGCCAAGCAGGTCACCCTGGACGGCGCGAAGGCCGTTCCGTCCGTGGCCCAGGCCCTGGTCGAGGCCGCGAGCTGGGTGGACTGCACGGACGTACGCGTGGAGCGGGTCGACGCCCCCGAGCTCCGCACACCCCTCGTCGGCGAACTCACGCGCCTCCTGGCCTGAGCGTCACCGGATCTGTCACCGGATCTCGAGGATCTTCTCCCGCATCGCGTAGACCACCGCCTCCATCCTGGAGTGCAGCTGGAGCTTCTCCAGGATGTTGCGCACATGGTTCTTCACGGTGTTCTCGGAGATGAACAACTGCTTGGCGATATCGCGGTTGTTCATTCCGGTGGCGACGAGTTTGAGAACCTCCAGCTCACGGTCGGTGAGCCGCGGCGCCGGCACCAGTCGGCGCTCGTCGGTGCGCTGGATCATCGACTTGAACTCGGTGAGCAGTTTCGACGCCATGGAGGGGCTGATCTGCGACTGTCCGTCGGCCACGGCGCGAATGGCGGTGGCCACTTCGTCGGTCGAGATCTCCTTGAGGAGATAACCCGTCGCACCCGCCTTGATCGCGTCGTAGAGATCGGCCTCTTCGTCGCTGATCGTCAGCATGATGATCTTCGCGCTGGGCGCCACCTCCTTGATGGAGGTGCACGCCTCGATTCCGCCCCGCTTCGGCATCCGCACATCCATCAGGACGATGTCCGGCAGCAGATCCGCGGCCTTGTCCACGGCCTCGGCTCCGTCCCCCGCCTCGCCGACGACCTGGATGTCCTCCTCGGCCGCCAGCACGATCTCCAGGCCTCGACGGAAGAGGGCGTGGTCGTCCACGACAAGGACTCTGATCGGCTCCTTGCGTGTCGAGCCCGCTTCCGGGCCCATGGTGACGACGCCGTCGGCATCCTCGACATGCATCGGTCCGAAGCTGTCCGCCATCGTTCCTCCCCCTGAAGGCTGTGGCCTGTGGTCCTGCGCCATCGCCAACCCAAGGCAGCGGCCCACCGGTTGGGCCCTGTACGGCCATGATTCCATGCCCGGACGACAGTGCGGTCACGGAGCGGGGCGCGAAGTGGTCGCACACCGGTGCCCCTGGGGGCGCACACGCGCTCCAGGGGCACCGGCTCAGTTGTCGGCCGGGGTGGTCAGCCGCCCAGCGTGCCGCCCGCCGCGGGCGGTTGTGCCTGCGTGACCATCGGGTCCGTGCTCAGGTGGATGACGCCGTAGTCGTAGGCGTGCCGTCGGTAGACGACGCTCGGCTCCTTGGTCTCGGAGTCGACGAACAGGTAGAAGTCGTGTCCGACCAGTTCCATCTCGTAGAGGGCCTGGTCGAGGGACATCGGAGAGGCGACGTGGGTCTTCTCGCGGACGACGAGGGGGCCTTCGCCCTTCACTTCCAGCGAGCCGATCTTCTTGGTGGGCACGCCGTCCGACTGCTCGTCCGGCGCGGCGTGGCCGTTGCCGTTGAGCGTCGCCGCGCCCGGGACGTGGTCGGGGACCTCGGCGGCCGTGAGCCGACGGGCACCGCGGCGCGTGTGACGCTTGTCGTGCTGCTTGCGCAGCCGGGCATCCAGCTTCTCCGCCGCGAGGTCGAGCGCCGCGTACGGATCGTTGGCCGATGCCTCCGCCCGGATCACCGGACCGCGGGAGCGGAGCGTGATCTCCACTCGGTCACAACGGTCGGCCTGTCGGGGGTTGGGCTCCTTGGACACCTCGACGTCGAGGCTGATCACCTTGCCGTCGAGCTTCTGGATCTTCTCCAGCTTCAGCTTCTCGGCCACGTGCTTGCGGAACCGCTCGGGCACCTCGGTCTTGCGGCCCTTGACGACGATGTCCACGCAGAACTCCGTTCCCGGATCGCTCCGCTTCGCTGCGGAGCGTCTCCCTTTTGCACCAGGCTCCGGTCACCCCGGAACCTCGGACTCGGTGACTTCCACCTCCTCCTCCCCCATGGGCAAGATCTCCACCCCATGGCCGCGGGTGATTGCAGAAAACCCACAGCACGGCATTCGGATAGGAGAGGTGCGGCCTGCGCCTTTCTCTCACAACCGAACATATCTCGCCCGGACGGATGTCGTCACCCTCTACCGCGGTGTACCTCCGTTCAGGTGAATTGCTCCTGTCGTTACCTGCAACGACGCAAGTTCGCAGTCAGTTCCGGTTTATTTCGAAGGAATCCGGCGACGCGGCGATCACCGCCGCGCAGATCAGGTCACCTGGGCCGTTCACACCCACGATTCCCGGTGCACTGAGTGCCATGTTCCTCCCGTTCTCCATTGATCTCTCGATGTGTTCCCCTCTGCCTTCCCGGGACACACGCGAGTACACAGCCGCAGTCGCTCGAACTGCTCCCCCGCACGCGATCGCCTCACGGACGGCACGCGCCGCCTCCCTCAAGGAGGCCCCTGTCGTCATCAGGTCGTCGACGAGCACCACCCGTCCCCCGGCCAGCAACCGGGCACCACCCGCGACGACCTCCAGCGCACCCGCGAGATTGTCCAGCCGCTGCCGCGAGTTGAGCCCCGACTGATCGGCCACCCACCGCCGCTGCCGCAACACGGCCACTACCCGGGCCGGAGTCCCCGCCCGCCGCAACTCCCCCGCCGCCGCCAACGCGATCCGCCGCGCCGGATCATGCCCCCGAGCCCGCACGGCCCCACGCGCGGAGGGCACGGGGACGAGCAAAACGGGCGCGTCACCGCCACGCGGGGAGCGGGCATGGCCGACGTACGCCGGTTGCCCCGCCGGAACCTGGCCTGCCTGGCGCTGCCGCGCCTGAGCCGGCCCGACCTGCGGCTGATCGGCCTGAGTCCCAAGTCCTTGCACGAAGCCCCCGTCCAACCCCGCCACATCCCCGTCCACCCTCGCCACATCCCCGTACACCCCCGCCAACCCCCCATCCAGCCCCGCCAGGCCCCCATGACCCTCCACCCGGCACTCCCACAGCCCCGCCCTCACAGCGCCCGCCAGAGCCGCACCCAGTGGCCCCGCGAGGGTCAGCGCCCCTCGTTCCTTGTGGGCGAGGAGCATGGCGCGCACCTCGTCCGCGTAGGGGGCGGCCGCATACGTCGCCGGTAGCCCGGTCGGCTCAGGCATCGGTCGTACCCGGCTCGGTACGGCCCCGTTCAGAGCGGCACGGCACTCCGGGCAGAGCACCGTGCGAGGCATCCCGCAGCCTCCGCACTCGGCCGGCAGCACCAGATCCGTGAGGTCCCGCCACCACCCCCGCATGCCCACCACTGTGCCAACGCCCTCGCCGACCGGCCACCCCTGTGGACAACCGCCTGTGGACAACCACACGCAACCGTCGACGACCGTCCCTCACACGAGTGCACAGCCGCCCCGGAACACACGAACGGCCGCCTCCACCAGGCCTCGGCCCGGCCGGAGACGGCCGCTTTCGCTGCACCTCAGCGCTTCAGTGCGTCAGCCCGGATAGACCGGCGCCGACCCCGTCTTGACCACCTTCTGCCACTGCGCCCCGGTGGGCAGCCGTACGATCCCGTCCTCCGAGTCAGCCACCAGCGGCAGCTTGTCGTCCTCGGACGCGGCGATCTCCTTCACCCCGGTCAGGGCCGCCGGCGCCGGACCCTCCGGTGTGGAGCCGTCGACCTGGACGTACCGCATCTGCAGCACACCCTGTTGCTCGCGGCCCACCACCACGAGCCGGCTGTCCCCGGCCCACGACATGGCCGTGATCTCCTCCAAGTCCGGGGTGGCGGAACGCAGTTCGAGGACGGAGACCACCGGCTGCTCACCGGTCGCCCCGGTCCGCTGGATCCGCCCGATGAACAGGGACCGCTTGCCGTTCTTCTCCACGACGAGCGCGATCCGCACCCCGTCGGCGGCCACCCGTACCGATTCGACACGGCCGTCCAGCCCCGGCATCTCCACCGTGATGGGCTGTCCCGCGCCCTTCTGCAGCAGGAGCAGCCGGGGGTTCTTCGGGTCCCGGTCGGCCACCCAGAGGTCGCCCTGCGCGTCCCAGCTGGGAGCCGTCAGCCGGTCGTCCTCCGTCTTGCCCTGGCTGGTCAGGACGGGGTCGCCGAGCGACGCGCCCGACACCAGCGACCCGACGTAGAGCGACTTCCCGTCGAGGCCGACCCCGGCCGCCGACTCCTCGTCACGCGACACCGCCACGGATCCCAGCTGTGTGTCGCCCGTGCCCAGCGCGCCCGGCACCGGATCGGCGTGCGTGCCATGGCCGTCGCTGGGCATCCGCACCAGCCGGTGCTTGTCGTCGAGGAAGTACAGGTACTCGGGTTGCTTGATGGGGCCGTGGGCCGCGAAGTCCTTGGCGTCGCTCTCGTCGAGCAGGCACAACTGCGCGCCGTTGGCGGCCTGCAGCTCGACCTTGTCCACCGTCGGCGTCATGGTCTGGAGCGTGTAGAGGATCTGCGTCGCCATCTCGTTGCAGCGGGCCAGCCCCACCCGCGAGGCCTTCTGGTTCAACGGGACCGTCAGCTTGTTCTGGTCGTCGGGCGTCAGCGCGGTGACGCCCTTCTGCAGTGCCGTCCCGGTGGGGAAGCTCGACCTGACCACGGGCCCGAGCCAGCTGGTGGGCCCGTTGAGGAGGGACCGCACCATCTGCGTCATGGGGTCCACCCGCCGCCGTACGAACACGGGGTCCGCCACGGCGATCGGCTCCGAGGTCGCTCCGGCCGTCGTGTTCGACGCGAAGTAGTACTTGTTGACCGACATGTAGTTGCGCTGGAAGTCCGAGTTGCCCATGACGACGCCCTGGGGCAGCGCGTCGATGCGCCACTGCCCGCTCTTCGCGTCCCTCGTCAGGTGCACCCGCTGGCTGTACCGCCCGTCCGCCGGCGAGTACGCCTGCTGCGAGTCCACCGTGGCGACCCGGTCGCCGGTCAGCGTGTACGTGAAGGTGTCGTTGTCCTCCCGGCCGCCGGGGTTGCGGACGGGCTCCGTGCTCGGCCCGCCGGCGAGCACCGTGGTGGACAGCTCCGGCTGCCAGCCCCGCGCCGCCTTGGCGGTCAGGTACATGCGTGCCGTCTTGTAGCGCGGATCGTCGCTGGTCAACGCCTCCAGGAAGCCCTGCACGATCTCCGCCTGCGACGCGTCCTCCTGGGGAGGCATCGCGAAAACCCGCACCTGGGTGTCCTGTCGCGGCGTCGACTCGACTCCCCGCAGGTCCCCGCTGTCGGGCATCGAGGCACATCCCGCCAGCACTACGACGCCGCACGCGATGTACGCCACCGCGCGTGCCGGCTTCCGCCGGGCGCCCCCCTCGCGGTCAGCGCCCACGAGATGCCTCCCCCTGCTTGTTCGAGTTCTCCGGTGCGGCGGCCGGGTCCGTGCTGCTCACGCTGTCGCCCCGAGGCGTGTCCGCTGCTGGCCTGTCCTCCTGCCGCCGGGTGCCGCCGGTCGGCCGGGGCACCACGCGCGCGCCATTGCCGGGCAGCGCCGTCGGGTCCGCCGTGGGAGTCGCGGCGGTCAGCCTGGGAGCGATCGGGTTCCGCGCGGGTATCGGCGGCCCTTGGTCGCCCATCGGCTGCACCGGGACCGTCGCGCGCTTGTCCCCGCCCCCGCTCGGCAACCCGGCGTCATTAAGTCCACGATTACGGCGCGAGTCCTTGGGTTCCAGGGGTATCGGTGAGCCCCGGAGCGGTTCGTCCGCGGTCCGCGGCAGCGTCAGCCTGAACTGCGACCCGCCGCCCGGCTCACCCCATGCCTGCAGCCAGCCGCCGTGCAGCCGCGCGTCCTCCAGGGCGATGGACAACCCCAGTCCCGTACCGCCGGTGGTACGCGCGCGTGCCGGGTCCGCCCGCCAGAAGCGGCTGAACACCCGGGTCGCCTCACCGGGCTTGAGCCCGACTCCGTAGTCGCGCACCGCGATGGCGACCGCCCCGCCCGCCGTGGCGAGCTTGACGACGACGTCCTTGCCGTCGCCGTGCTCCACGGCGTTGACGACGAGATTGCGCAGCACCCGCTCCACCCGCCGGGCATCGGCCTCGGCGACCACGGGCTGCTGGTCGCCGACGACCCGTATCGTCGTACCCTTGCGCTCGGCCAGCGGCTCGGCGCCGCTGAGCACCCGCCGTACGACCTCCCTGAGGTCTATCGGCTCGGCCTCCAGGGCCGCTGCTCCCGCGTCGAAGCGGCTGATCTCCAGCAGATCCGCGAGCAGCGTCTCGAACCGGTCCAGCTGGTCGGCCAGCAGTTCGGCCGACCGCGCGGTCATCGGATCGAAGTCCACGCGCGCGTCATGGATGACATCAGCCGCCATGCGTACGGTCGTCAGCGGCGTCCGCAACTCGTGCGACACGTCGGACACGAACCGCCGCTGCATCCGCGAGAGGTCCTCCAGCTGCTGGATCTTCAGCTGGAGGTTCTGCGCCATCTTGTTGAAGGCCTCGCCGAGCCGCGCGATGTCGTCCTCGCCGGTGACCTTCATCCGCTCCTGGAGGCGCCCGGCGGACAGCCGCTCGGCGATCCCGGCGGCCATCCGCACCGGCGTGACGACCTGCCGCACCACGAGCCAGGCGATGGCCCCGAGCAGTACGACGACGAAGAGCCCGGCCGTGGCCAGGGTGCCCTTGACCAGGCTGAGGGACTTCTCCTCCTGGGTGAGCGGGAAGAGGTAGTACAGCTGGTACGGATCGCCGTTCGGGTCGTTGACCTGCTTGCCCACGACCAGCGCCGGCTGGGACTCCTTGCCGTTGCTGTAGATGATGCGCGTGTAGCTCTGGGCCGCCGTCGTACGGTCGTTGACCCGCGCGCGCAGGTCCTCGGGCACGCTCGCGGACGGGTCGACGTATCCGGAACCGCGCGGGCTGCGACCGCCGCCGCTGTCGGCGCCCGCGGGCAACGTCACCACGTCGAAGGCGCCCTGACCGCCGCTGGACAGCGACGACACGAGGTCGCTCATCCAGGAGATGACGTTCTGCGAGGAGTTGCCGTCGGTCGCGGAACCGTCGTCGGCGGTCCCGCTGGCCGCCTCGTCGGCCTTCTGCTTGGCCACGGCGAAGCCGCCCGTGGCCTGGCTCTGGGAGGCCTTCACCTTGGCGTCCAGCAGGCCGTTGCGCACCTGGCCGATGACGACGAAGCCCAGCAGCAGGACGACGCCCAGCGACATCAGCAGGGTCGTGACGACGACCTTGAGCTGGATGTTGCGCCGCCACAGCCGCATGACGGGCAGCAGCGGCCGGCGCACCCAGCGCATGAACAGGCGGAGGACCGGGCTGCCCTGGACCCCGCCCTGCAGCAGCCCGCCCTCCAACAGGCGTCCCCAGCGGGAGCCCGCAGCCTTCCGGCCGACAGGCCGCTCCGCGCGGGCCCCGGTCCCCCCGGGCGCCGAAGCGGCACTGTCCTTGGACATGTCAGCTCGGTCCCGCCTTGTAACCGACCCCGCGGACGGTCACCACGATCTCCGGCCGCTCCGGGTCCTTCTCGACCTTGGAGCGCAGCCGCTGGACATGCACGTTGACCAGCCGGGTGTCCGCAGCGTGCCGGTAGCCCCAGACCTGCTCCAGGAGCACCTCACGCGTGAACACCTGCCACGGCTTGCGGGCCAGCGCGACCAGCAGGTCGAACTCCAGCGGCGTCAGCGCGATCGACTGCCCGTCCCGCTTCACGGAGTGACCGGCCACGTCGATGACCAGATCGCCTATGGCGAGCTGCTCGGGCGCCGGCTCCTCGGACCGCCGCAGCCGCGCCCGGATCCGGGCGACCAGCTCCTTCGGCTTGAACGGCTTCACGATGTAGTCGTCCGCGCCCGACTCCAGGCCGACCACGACATCGACGGTGTCGCTCTTCGCCGTGAGCATCACGATCGGCACCCCGGACTCCGCCCTGATCAGGCGGCACACCTCGATACCGTCCCGTCCGGGCAGCATCAGGTCCAGGAGCACCAGGTCGGGCTTGCTCTCACGGAAAGCGGCCAGCGCCTTGTCGCCATCAGCTACGAAAGACGGCTCAAAACCTTCACCACGCAACACAATGCCGAGCATCTCGGCCAGTGCGGTGTCGTCATCGACGACAAGGACTCGTCCCTTCATAAACGACATCATCCCATTAACTAAATCGTTACCTGTCGTGACCTGTCACACAGCTCTGCGAGCGCCCCCGCAGTCACGGGCGAAACGGCGCCTTCTTCGGTGACGATCGCCGTCACCAGCTCGGGAGGCGTCACATCGAACGCCGGGTTGTACGCCTGGGTCCCCAGCGGTGCCACCGGAATTCCCCCTCCCGCTCCCGACATCGTCACCTGGGGTGACGTGATCTCCGTCACCTCGAACCCGGGACGCTGCTCCACCTCGATGGACGCTCCGTCCGGCGTGTCCGGATCCACCGTCGTCACCGGCGCCACCACGATGAACGGCACATGGTGGTACCGGGCGAGCACAGCGAGCGGATAGCTCCCCACCTTGTTCGCCACCGAACCGTCGGCAGCAATCCGGTCCGCCCCGATCAGCACCGCATCCACCTCCCCGGCCGCGAACAAAGAGCCCGCCGCGTTGTCCGTGAGCAAGGTGTACGCCATACCGTTGCGCGCCGCCTCATACGCCGTCAGGCGAGCACCTTGCAGCAACGGACGCGTTTCGTCCACCCAGAGCCGCCTCAGCCGCCCCTCCCGGTGCGCCGCGAGCGCGACCGCGAAGGCCGTGCCCTCGCCGCCCGACACCAGCGCTCCGGTGTTGCAGTGGGTCAGAATCCGGTGCCCACCGCCGGGCAGCAGCTCGTCCAGCAGGACCAGCCCGTGCGCGGCCATCCGCGCGCTGGCCTCGGCGTCCTCCCGGTGCAACCGCCGCGCCGCCGCCAGCGCGGCCCCTGCCGCCCGCGCGGAATCGCCTCCCTTGGCCACCGCGTCGCGGTGCGCGGCCTGAGCTCTGCGCACGCCGACGGAGAGGTTCACCGCGGTGGGCCGGGCGCCCGCCAGCGCCCTTGCGGCCTCGTCCACGTCGAAGCCCCGCGCGGCGGCGAGCGCGACGCCGTAGGCCCCCGCGATGCCGAGCAGCGGCGCCCCGCGCACCGCAAGCGAACGGATCGCGTCCACCAGCGCGGACGCGTCCGTGCACACCAGCTCGACCTCCTCGGCCGGCAGCCTCGTCTGGTCGAGAAGGACCAGCACAGGGCCCTCGGGGGGCTCGTCCCAGCGGATCGCGGGTATCTCGGTCGGCCGGCCGTCCTCGCCGGATTGCGCGTACTGATCAGCCATGCGGTCAGTCTGCCCCGTATCCGGCGGACAATTGAAGGTGTCCAGCCCCTACCGCGGCCGGTCACCGCTCGACCACCCCATGGCACGATGGCTGCCAACCTGCCGCCGCGCCCGCGGACGGGCACCGTGAAGGAGCGACGATGAACGACACTCCGGGCTGGGCCTCGCCCGGATCCGCCCCGCCCGACGGGCCGGAGCCCGGCGCGTCCGGCCCGGCCGAACCCTCGGACGGTCCCGGCCCCGCGCAGCCCGCGGACCAGCCGGGCACGGACCCGTCGGGCTCCGGCCCGCAGTGGTCCAAGGAGCAGCCGCCACCCGGCCAGTGGTCCGCGCCCACCGGCACCCCGGGTCAGGGCCAGGCACCGCCGCCCCCACCCCCGGGCCCGGGCTGGGGCGGCGCTCACCCCGGCGGCCCGGCCGGCCCCGGAGGCCCTGGGGGCTACGGCGGTGCTGGGGGATACGGAGGCTACGGCGGTCCCGGCGGTTACGGCGCTCCCGGCGGCTGGGGAGCCGGCTGGGGCGGCCCCCCGCCCGCGGCCAAGCCCGGTGTCATCCCGCTCCGCCCGCTCGGTGTGGGCGAGATCCTCGACGGCGCCGTCTCCACCATGCGCACCTACTGGCGCACGGTCCTGGGCGTCTCGCTCACCGTCGCCGTCGTCATGCAGACCATCGTCGTCCTGGTGCAGGGCTTCGCGTTCAGCGACCTCGCCAGCACCAACGCCCTCGACGACCCGAACGCCAGCACCTCCGAAGTGACCCGCGCCATGAGCGAGGCCTTCCTCAGCACCGGCGTCGTCTACTTGGTCGTCCTCATCGGCACCGTCGTCGCCACCGCCCTGCTCACGGCGGTCACCAGCCGCGCCGTACTCGGCAAGCCGGTCACCGCCGGAGAGGCCTGGCGCGACGCCCGGCCCCAGCTGCTCAAGCTGTTCGGCCTGATCTGCCTGCTGCTCCTCATGGCCGTCGCCCTGATCGGCGTCCCCACCGTGCCCGGCATCGTCGTGGCCGTCACGGGATCGCAGGACGCGGGCATCGCGCTCGCCGTCATCGGTGGCCTCGCCGGCTCCGTCGTCACCCTGTGGCTGGCGATCCGCTTCTCCCTGGCCTCGCCCGCGCTGATGCTGGAGAAGCAGGGCATCGTGAAGTCGATGAGCCGCTCCGCGAAGCTGGTGCGCGGCTCCTGGTGGCGCATCTTCGGCATCCAACTGCTCGCCCAGATCATCGCGAGCATCCTGTCGTCCATCCTCGTGATCCCGTTCGCCTTCATCGCCGGGCTGTCGAGCGGCGACGGCCTCAGCGGCCTCGTGAACGGCACCGGCGACGTCGGCTGGGCGTTCCTCATCATCAGCGGTCTCGGCTCGGTGATCGGCCGCATGATCGCGTTCCCGATCACGGCGGGCGTCACCGTCCTCCTGTACATCGACCAGCGCATCCGCCGCGAGGCCCTCGACCTCGACCTGGCCCGTGCCGCCGGCGTCCAGGACTACGGCACCGCCGCCCACGGCCCCACCCCGGGGAGCTGATGCGGTGAGCCTGGCGGGGGGAGTTCTCACATCGGTACCCGCGGCGCTGCCGCATGCCGTCGAATCGGCCGTAGGGACGCTGCTGCGCGCCCACGGCACAGCCGTACAGTCGTCGCTCCTCTCGGGCGACGAGCCGCCGGTGACGATCCCGCGCGACCCCGCGCGGGAGGCCGCCCGGCGTGAACTGTCCAAGCAGATGTACCACGCAAACGACCCCGGCCTGGCGCAGCGAGCCCTGAACGCCATCTCGGACTGGGTCGACAAACTCTTCAGCAGGGCGTCGGAGGCCACACCCGGCGGCACACTCGGCCTGGTCGTCGTCATCCTGGCCGTCCTCGCGGTCGGGGCCGCCCTGTGGTGGCGCCTGGGCACCCCACGCCGCCAACCCGTCTCCGCCGCCGCCCTGTTCGAGGACAGCCCGCGAAGCGCCGCCGAACACCGCTCGGCCGCCGAGGCGCATGCCGCCCAGGGACACTGGAACCCCGCCGTGCAGGAACGCATGCGTGCCATTGTCCGATCCCTGGAGGAGCGAGCCCTGCTCGACGTCCGCCCCGGCCGCACCGCCGACGAGGCAGTGGCGGAAGCCGGCCGCGCACTGCCCTCGCACACGGCCGAACTGCGCGCCGCCGCCCGACACTTCGACGACGTGACGTACGGCGGGCGCAACGCGAGCGAGCAGTCGTACCGCCGCATCGCCGAACTCGACCGCGACCTGGAGCGGACCAGGCCCGTCCTCACCAGCAGCGCCCACAACACGGCCCACCACACCAGCCAGGGGGCCGCCGAATGACCACGGAGGCGACGCTTCCCGCCACCTCGGCCTCGCCGACCGCCCGCCAGGTGTGGACCCGCGCGCGGGGCATCGTCCTCGCGCTCGTGGTCCTCCTCGCGGCCGCCGTGGCGATCGCCGCGATCCGCTCCGACGCCCGGCACGGCGCCCTCGACCCGCGCTCCGCCGACCCCTACGGCAGCCGCGCCGTCGCCGAACTCCTCGGCGACCGGGGCGTGTCCACGCGCGTGGTCACCACCCTGGCCCAGGCCCGCACCGCGGCCGGCCCGGACACCACCCTCCTGGTCGCCGCCCCCGATCTGCTGACCAAGCGTCAACAGTCCGGCCTGCACGCGGCGTTCGCGAACTCCGGCAGCCGTACGGTCCTCGTCGCCCCCAGCAGCCCGTCCCTGGGGCGACTCGCCCCCCAGGTCACCGTGGACGCCGGGCCCAGCTTCGACTCGCCGCTCTCCCCCGACTGCTCGATGCCGGCCGCCCAGCGCGCGGGCGACGCGGAGACCGGCGACTACAGGTACACGACCACCGCCACAGACGCCGACGAGTGCTACCCCAGCGACGGCCGTCCGACCCTGCTCCGGCTCCCGGACGCGTCCGGGAGCGGCGACACCGTCGTCATCGGCGCGCCCGACATCCTCTTCAACAAGCGTCTCGACAAGCAGGGCAACGCCTCGCTCGCCCTCCAACTCCTCGGCTCGCGCCCCCATCTGGTCTGGTACCTCCCCTCGCTGTCCGACATCTCGGCCACCGACTCCGGCAGCCAGAGCTTCTTCGACCTGCTCCCCTCGGGCTGGCTCTGGGGCACCCTGCAACTGTTCATCGCCGCAGCCCTGGCCGCCCTGTGGCGGGCACGCCGACTCGGCCCCCTGGTGCCCGAGAAACTCCCCGTGGCGATCCGCGCCTCCGAAACCGTCGAAGGCCGCGCCCGCCTCTACCGCAAGGCCAACGCCCGCGACCGCGCGGCCACCGCCCTGCGCTCCACCACCCGCACTCGCCTCGCCCCCCTCGTAGGCGTCCCCGTCTCCCAGGCGCACGCGCCCGAGTCCCTGCTCCCCGCGCTGTCCGCCCACCTCCACGGCGACGGACAGACCCTGCACGCCCTCCTCTTCGGCCCGCCGCCCAGCGACGACGCGGCCCTCATCGCACTTGCCGACCAACTCGACGCCCTCGAAAGAGAGGTACGCCATTCATGATGGACCCGACCACTGACAACGCCGGGATCACGGGGAATCCGGACACCGCCCGAGCCTCCCTCGAATCCCTGCGCGCCGAGATCGCCAAAGCCGTGGTCGGCCAGGACCCCGCCGTGACCGGCCTCGTCGTCGCCCTCCTCTGCCGCGGACACGTTCTCCTAGAAGGAGTCCCTGGAGTCGCCAAAACGTTGCTCGTCCGCGCCCTCGCGTCCGCACTCGAACTCGACACCAAGCGCATCCAGTTCACCCCGGACCTGATGCCGAGCGACGTCACCGGCTCCCTGGTCTACGACACGCGCTCCGCCGAGTTCCGCTTCCAGCCCGGCCCGGTCTTCACCAACCTCCTCCTCGCGGACGAGATCAACCGCACCCCTCCCAAGACCCAGTCGTCCCTCCTCGAAGCGATGGAGGAACGCCAGGTCACCGTCGACGGCACCCCGCGCCCGCTCCCCGACCCGTTCCTGGTCGCCGCGACGCAGAACCCCGTCGAGTACGAGGGCACGTACCCCCTCCCCGAGGCCCAACTCGACCGCTTCCTTCTCAAACTGACGATCCCTCTCCCCTCCCGCCAGGACGAGATCGACGTCCTCACCCGCCACGCCGAGGGCTTCAACCCGCGCGACCTCCGCGCCGCCGGCCTGCGCCCCGTAGCGAACGCGGCCGACCTCGAAGCAGCCCGCGCGGCCGTCGCCAAGACGACGATCTCCCCCGAAATCACCGCCTACGTAGTGGACATCTGCCGCGCCACCCGCGAATCGCCGTCCCTCACCCTCGGCGTGTCCCCGCGCGGCGCCACCGCCCTCCTGGCCACCTCGCGCGCGTGGGCGTGGCTCACGGGCCGCGACTACGTCATCCCCGACGACGTGAAGGCCCTGGCACTCCCCACCCTCCGCCACCGCGTACAGCTGCGCCCCGAGGCCGAGATGGAGGGCGTGACGGCGGACTCCGTCATCAACGCGATCCTCGCCCACGTCCCGGTCCCCCGCTGATGGCCCTCACCGGACGCGCCGCCCTCCTCGCAGCCCTGGGCTCCCTCCCCGTAGGCATCTGGGAACCCAGCTGGACGGGCATCCTGGCCGTCAACGCCCCCTTGGCGGTGGCCTGTGCCTGCGACTTCGCCCTGGCCGCCCCCGTACGTCGCCTGAGCCTGACCCGCTCGGGCGACACCTCCGTACGCCTGGGCGAATCCGCAGACGTCACCCTGACGGTCACCAACCCGTCCCGCCGCCTGCTACGAGCCCGCATCCGCGACGCCTGGCCCCCCAGCACCTGGCTCCCGGGCACAGAATTCGCCGCATCCCGCCACCGCCTGACGGTCCCGCCCGGCGAACGCCGCCGCCTCACCACCCGCCTACGCCCCACCCGCCGAGGCGACCGCCAAGCAGACCGAGTGACAATCCGCTCCTACGGCCCCCTCGGCCTCCTCACCCGCCAAGGCACCCACACGGCCCCCTGGGCGGTACGCGTCCTGCCCCCGTTCACCAGCCGCAAGCACCTCCCGTCGAAACTCGCCCGCCTGCGCGAACTCGACGGCCGCACCAGCGTGCTGACCCGCGGCGAAGGCACAGAATTCGACAGCCTGCGCGAATACGTCCCCGGCGACGACACCCGCTCCATCGACTGGCGCGCCACCGCCCGCCAAACGACGGTCGCAGTACGCACGTGGCGCCCCGAACGCGACCGCCACATCCTCCTCGTCCTCGACACCGGCCGTACCTCGGCGGGCCGCGTCGGCGACGCCCCCCGCCTCGACTCCTCCATGGACGCGGCCCTGCTCCTGGCAGCCCTCGCGTCCCGCGCCGGCGACCGCGTGGACCTCCTCGCCTACGACCGCCGGGTCCGCGCCCTCGTCCAGGGCCGCACGGCACGTGACGTACTCCCGTCACTGGTCAACGCGATGGCGACACTCGAACCGGAACTCGTCGAAACAGACGCCCGAGGCCTGGCAGCCACCGCGATCCGTACCGCACCGCGCCGCTCCCTGATCGTCCTGCTGACAAGCCTCGACACGGCCCCTGTCGAAGAGGGCCTGCTCCCCGTGCTCTCCCAACTCACCCAGCGCCATACGGTTCTGGTGGCATCCGTGGCAGATCCGCACATAGCCCGCATGGCCACTGCCCGTGGAACCACGGAGGCGGTCTACGAGGCGGCAGCCGCGGCACGCGCCCAGACCGAACGCGACCGCACCGCGGAAAAACTCCGCCGGCACGGCGTCACCATCGTCGACGCAACACCGGACGCCCTTGCTCCGGCACTGGCGGACGCGTATCTCGCTCTCAAGAGTGCGGGACGTCTGTAATACGCGCGGAAAGCCCTGCTTGAAAAAGCAGGGCCTCTAAACGCAGAAAACCCCTGTACCGAATAAACGGTACAGGGGTTTTCGCAATATTTGTTCGGCGGCGTCCTACTCTCCCACAGGGTCCCCCCTGCAGTA
>NZ_JNWO01000016.1 GCF_000716435.1 Streptomyces xylophagus | reverse complement strand
CCCTCTCACCCCCACCCGCACCCCTCACCCTCGACTACGTCGGCTCCGGTCCGCCCACCTAC
This sequence comes from Streptomyces xylophagus, assembly GCF_000716435.1. Taxonomy (GTDB): domain Bacteria; phylum Actinomycetota; class Actinomycetes; order Streptomycetales; family Streptomycetaceae; genus Streptomyces; species Streptomyces xylophagus. The sequence continues at coordinate 243,844 of NZ_JNWO01000016.1, read as the reverse complement.
GACGCCGAACCCACCGCGCTGCCCCCCGCCGACCCGGACGACCTCGACGACCTGGTCGCGGACACCGTGTTGGACGGGGCGCGGTACGGGACGAGCACGATCAGGGCCGTGTCCGTGCGGGGGGACTCCGCGCGGTTCCGGGGGGAGCCGCGGCGGGACTCGTTGCTGACCGCGCGGTTCGGGGTCGGGGAGCAGGCGTTGGTGCTGGTGGCGATGGCGACCGGGGCGCGGGCCACGCCGGGGGCGCATCGGGCCGCCGCCGAGGCCTGTCACTGGATCGGGCGGGCCGTCGGACGAAGTCACGCGCGGCTTGCCGAGGACATCCGCGCTGCCCGGCGCGGTGACCTCAAGTCCGGGCTGCACCGGCTCACCGACCGCAGCCTCGGCAAACTCCGCGCCAGCGCCGCCGAACAGGGCGTCGACCCGGAGGAGTACTCGGCCACCCTGCGCTGCCTCCTTCTCCCCGCCCACCCCGAGTGCCGTACCCGCGTCTTCTTCGGCGTCGGCCCCGGCGGACTGTTCCGGCTGCGGGACGGCGAGTGGCAGGACATCGAGCCCGCCGTCGGCGACACCACCGGCGAGGCCGTCGTCGGCTTCGGCTCGCAGCCCGCCGAGACTCCCGAGGGCGACCGGCTCACCATGGACCTCGGCATCCCGACGCCGCCGAGCCCGTACGAACCCGCCCCCGAACCGCCCCGCGAACCCTTCCGTTTCCGTGCCTCCGTCGCCCGCCCAGGCGACACCCTCCTCATGTGTACCGGCGGCCTTGCCGAACCCCTGCGCGGCGAGCCCGAGCTGTCCGCCCATCTGTCGGGGCGGTGGTCCGGTCCCACCCCGCCCGGACTCGCCGCGTTCCTCGCCGACACCCAAGTGCGGGTCAAGGGTTATGCCGACGACCGCACGGCCGCCGCCGTTTGGGAGGCGTGAGCGCCGAGGCTGTGAATTCATGGAACCCAGAGGGATCCGCAGGACACCGGAAACCGAAGGGCACGCGAGAACCATGGCCAAGCAGAACGTTGCCGAACAGTTCGTCGACATCCTCGTCCGCGCCGGAGTCAAGCGCCTCTACGGCGTCGTCGGCGACAGCCTCAACCCGGTCGTCGACGCGATCCGCCGCAACTCCGCCATCGACTGGATCCACGTCCGCCACGAGGAGACCGCCGCCTTCGCCGCCGGCGCCGAAGCCCAGATAACCGGAAAGCTCGCGGCCTGCGCCGGCTCCTGCGGCCCCGGCAACCTCCACCTCATCAACGGCCTCTACGACGCCCACCGCTCCATGGCCCCGGTCCTCGCCCTCGCCTCGCAGATCCCGTCCAGCGAGATCGGCCTCGGCTACTTCCAGGAGACCCACCCCGAGCGGCTCTTCCAGGAGTGCAGTCACTACAGCGAACTGATCTCCAACCCCAAGCAGATGCCCCGGCTCCTCCAGACCGCCATCCAGCACGCGATCGGGCAGAGCGGCGTCAGCGTCGTGTCGCTTCCCGGCGACATCGCCTCCGAACCCGCCCCGGACAAGGCCGCCGAGACCGCCCTCGTCACCTCCCGCCCCTCCGTCCGCCCCGGCGACGCCGAGATCGAGAAGCTCGTCGAGATGATCGACGAGGCGGACCGAGTCACGCTGTTCTGCGGCAGCGGCACGGCCGGCGCGCACGCCGAGGTGATGGAGTTCGCCGGAAAGATCAAGTCCCCGATCGGACACGCCCTGCGCGGCAAGGAATGGATTCAGTACGACAACCCGTACGACGTCGGCATGAGCGGTCTGCTCGGCTACGGCGCCGCCTACGAAGCCACCCACGAGTGCGACCTGCTGATCCTCATCGGCACCGACTTCCCGTACAACGCCTTCCTCCCCGACGACGTGAAGATCGCCCAGATCGACGTACGGCCCGAACACCTCGGCCGGCGTTCGAAGTTGGACCTCGCGGTGTGGGGCGACGCGAAGGAGACGCTGCGCTGTCTCATCCCGCGGGTGAAGCCGAAGGGGGACCGGAAGTTCCTCGACCGGATGCTCAAGAAGCACGCCGACGCGCTGGAGGGGGTCGTCAAGGCGTACACGCGGAAGGTCGAGAAGCACGTCCCGATCCACCCCGAGTACGTGGCCTCCGTCCTCGACGAACTCGCCGACGAGGACGCCGTGTTCACCGTCGACACCGGGATGTGCAATGTCTGGGCCGCCCGCTACATCACGCCCAACGGGCGGCGCCGCGTCATCGGTTCGTTCTCCCACGGGTCGATGGCCAACGCGCTGCCTATGGCGATCGGCGCCCAGTTCACCGACACGGAGCGGCAGGTCGTCTCGATGTCGGGCGACGGCGGATTCTCCATGCTGATGGGCGACTTCCTCACCCTCGTCCAGTACGACCTGCCGGTGAAGGTCGTCCTGTTCAACAACTCCTCTTTGGGCATGGTCGAGTTGGAGATGCTGGTCGCCGGTCTCCCGTCGTACGGCACCACCAACAAGAACCCCGACTTCGGCGCCGTGGCGCGGGCGTGCGGTGCGTATGGAGTGCGGGTCGAGAAGCCCAAGGATCTCGAAGGCGCCCTGAAGGCGGCCCTCAAGCACAAGGGCCCGGCTCTCGTCGATGTCGTCACCGACCCCAACGCCCTGTCCATCCCCCCGAAGATCAGCGCCGAGATGGTGACGGGCTTCGCGCTCTCGGCGTCAAAGATCGTGCTGGACGGGGGAGTTGGACGCATGCTGCAGATGGCCCGGTCCAACATCAGGAACGTGCGGGGCCTCTAACCGTCGTACGGCGCCCAGCCCTTCGCCGAGTACCAGTAGTGCGGCAGGCCCTTGATGCTCGTCGTGCGGAACGGCTTGCCGTGGTCGTCGATGCGGAGCGTGCCCGTGCGGCCCTGGGAGGACCAGTCGAGTTCGAGGTACCAGCGGCAGTCGCAGGTCTGCGTCTGCGCCTTCACCAGCAGCACCTCCGGGTCCTGCGCGGAGACCCGGTACGGCAGGTGCAGTGCAGGGGTCCGGTTGCCCAGGTCGTCGCTTCCGGCGGCCGGGAGGGCGAGGGGACGGCGGGCGTCCAGGTTCACCCCGAAGTAGCGGGGGACGAGGCCTCCGCCGCAGCCCTGGTCCATCGCGTAGGCGGTGCCGTGCGCGGGGGCGGTGCGCCCTACGACCCGTACGCGCAGCGCCTCCAGGACGACCGCCGTGGACGTCCGCCCCTGCACCGAGATCTCGATGTTCGTGTCGTGCCCGTGCACCGCGTGCTGTTTCGCCGCCCAGGCCCCGGCGTTCTCCGGGGCCGGTGGCGGCGGAACCTGCGCGGGTGACTTGTCCACGACGTAGTCGTGGCTGCAGTGGATCGTCCACACCTGGGAGTTGGCGGTCCAGGTGAGGGGAGCGGGGAGAGCACGCGGTGATGCCTTCGGCTTGGCCGTGTCGTGGGTGGACACCGCCGACAGGGTGCCCCACGCGGCGAGCGTCGCGCACACCACGGCGGCGGTGAGCGTCAGGCGCCGGCGGTACCAGGGCCTCCTGCGCGGCGGCTCGGGTGCCTCGTCCGGAACCGGTTCCGGTAGCGGGTTCTCCGCCGGTGTCGCGGCAACCCGGGGCCGCTGTCGCGCCGCCACCGCCAGGATCCAGTACCGGTGCAGCTCCAGCCGTTCCTCCGGCGCTGCCTCGCACAGTGCCGCGAAGCGTTCCACGGGGGCGAAGTCGAGGGGGACCGCCTCGCCGACGCAGTAGCGGTGCAGGGTCGACGCGTTCATGTTCAGGCGGCGGGCCAGCTGGCTGTAGCTGCGGTCCGTGCGTGCCTTCAGGCGGCGCAGCAGTGCCGCGAACTCCTCGACGTCCTTGTCGTTGGCCTCGCCCGACACCGTGCCCCCGTGCGTGTCGCGTCCCGGGACGGCATCCCAGGCACTCCACATATGAGGAGGTCAGCGGGGGTGGGACGGTTCCACCGTTGCGGGGTCGGTGTCGGTCGTTGCGGTCGCCGCCGCCTGGCGCCGAAGCTCGGTACGACCACAGCACGGCACCGATCCGAAACGGGGACCACACGTGAACAGCAAGAAGGCCACGCGCCGCACCGCCCTCGCCGCCGGCCTCGCCCTCGCCCTCGGGCTGGGCGTGGCGGCACAGGCCTCCGCCGGCGCCCCGCGCAGCGTGAGCGGCTCGCCGGACGACAACATCACCCGCATCGCCGACTTCTACGGCGCCTACGTCGACGCCGAGAGCGACCTCGACAGCGGCGGCGGCAAGCTGGCCACGGAGCTGCGCAAGTACTACCTCACCCCCGCCTACCTGAAGAAGCTGAGGGCCTGGGAGAACAAGAACCACGCGGACGGCGTCCTCCAGGCGCAGAACACCCCCATGCGCTGGAAGGTCACCGACAACGGCACCGCCGACCACACCGAGGCCACCGTCACCCTCACCTGGGGCGGCGGTGTCACCACCAAGCTGATCGTCGACATGACCCGCACGACCCACAAGATCTTCCACATCGGCACGAAGGGGATCGGCGGCAAGTAGGCCCCGTAGAGGAGCCGTTCGCGGTTTCTGAACGGCTGATTCCGGCCAGTTTCGCGGAGGCTGGGCCTCGGGGGAGGTCCGGGGGGACCAACCGTCCCACGCCTTCGCGGACTACGGCCGGATCGGCAGCCGCGCATCGGCAGTCGGTTCGATCGTCGGTGGTCAGGACGTCACGGGGTGTCTGGTCCCGGTGCCGGGAGCCGCGGCAGCCCGGAGGGGAACGCCCCGACCGCCCCACCCGGGTCGCATCCTCCGTACGGTGGCCGTTCGACCGTACGGACGGCATCGCCCCCGAATCCTCCGCCCCGCGGGACTCGGCGCAACTGTGGCCGAACACCCGGTCGTTGTCACTTCGACATGACTGCCCTGTTCCCGACGAGGGCATGGATCCCCGTGAACGTGTTCGAGCAGGAGGGAACCGGAAACCGGCGTGCAGGCGGGGGTCATGAAGAGGCAAGCACGAGGGGGCGGTCCCATGGCGATCGGGGCCTCCTCGGCGAAAGCGGTGGAGGACAAGGCCGACAGCGCCACGGAACCGGCGCAGCCGCCTCAACTGAGGCGCAGACTCGGACGCGCGGACCTGCGGGCGGTGCCCGAAGCCCGGAGGGCGTTGCGTGAACTGTTACGGCACTGGGGGAGGCCGGGACGATCGGAGATAGCGGAGCTGCTCACGAGTGAGCTCGTCACCAACGCGCTGATCCACACCGACCACGACGCCGTACTGACGGCGACCGTCGGACCCCGTGGACTGCGCGTGGAGGTACGGGACTTCGTGGCCCGCAGGCCAAGACTGCGCGTACCGAACGCCGACGACGGTACGCACGGGCGGGGCCTGATCCTGGTGCAGTCCCTCGCGGACGCCTGGGGAGTGTCGGCCCACGGCGTGGGCAAGTCCGTCTGGTTCGAGCTGGATTCCGAGGCGGCATGAGCAACGGGACGGGGGCGGCGTCCAGTTGGAAGCCGCCCCCGTCCCGTTGTCGCCCGGTCCCGGATGTCAGTGCTCAGCTCAGCCGAACTGCTGCTCCAGGTCCTTGAGCTTGCGCTCGAGGGAGTCGAGTCGCGGCAGGGCCATGGTGTCGTCCTCGGCGGTGAGGTCGACGGTTATCGGGTCAGATGCCCCGCGGACTGGCTGGAGTGAGGGACGCGTGCGAACCGGCAGCTGTTCCGGCGTCGATAGAGCAGGCTCCGCGGAGGGCTGCGAGGAGCCGCGCTCCAGGGCCTGCGGTTCCGGCGTCCGGCCGCGGCCGATGAGGCCGCGCTGGCCCCGGCTTATGGCCTTGAGCTGGGCCCGCTCGATCCGCTGCTGGTCGCGCCGGCGCAGTCGGGTCTCCTCCTTCTTCGCCTTGTCCTCGCGCACCTCGTCGACCGCCTCGTCCAGGCTGCGCACGTTCTCCAGGAGCATCAGCGACCAGGCGCTGTAGGTCTCCCTGGGGGCCCGCAGCCAGCGGACGATACGGATCTGCGGCAGCGGACGCGGCACCAGACCCTGCTCGCGCAGTGCGGCCCGTCGGGTCTGCTTCAGCGCGCGGTCGAAGAGGACCGCGGCCGACAGCGACATGCCGGAGAAGAACTGCGGAGCGCCCGCGTGGTCGACACCCCTGGGCGCGTGCACCCAGTTGAACCAGGCGGCCGCGGCCGCGAACGTCCACACGAGTATGCGCGAGCCGAGGGCCGCGTCACCGTGGCTGGCCTCACGCACGGCGAGGACGGAGCAGAACATGGCCGCGCCGTCGAGGCCGAACGGGACGAGGTACTCCCAGCCGTCGGTGAGGCCGAGGTTCTCCTGGCCGAAGCCGACCAGTCCGTGGAAGGAGAGTGCCGCGGCGACCGCCGCACAGCAGAACAGAAGGACGTAGGAGGCGATGCCGTATATGGCCTCCTTGCGCCTGCGGCGCTCCTCCGTGCGCTCCCACGAGTCGTCTTTCGCGTGCTCCCCGCCGGACCGCTTGCTCCGCGCGAGCACCGCCACCGCCGCCAGCATGCCCAGGAGCAGTACGGCGCCGGGAAGCAGCCAGTTCAGCGATATGTCGGTCAGTCTCATCTGGGGTCCCTTGCATTGGGATAGGGCGTAACGCCCGCCATAGTGGCCCAATCCCAACGGCCCTCAGGCGTTTTCGGGGCAAGAGGCCGCCAAGGAGGTGCAAGGGGATGCCCAGGGCGGCTTTCTGCTCGAACTGCCGCTTGAGGGGCGGGAGTTGAGTTCGAATAAGACTACCCGTACGGGTGGTTCCACGGAAAGTTCCTGCGACAAGTGAGGAAGTTGTGAAGCACCTGTAACCGAACGGACGTCTCGTTCGCGGCTGATCCTAGCGGGCCCCGAGGGGAGTGTGCGACTGAGGGTCCCTCAACTCGCCGCGGCGGCCAGCAGCTTGGTGACCCGCTCCGTCTCGCAGGTGCGCGGACAGGTGGCGCAGGCGTCCTCCGCGTCCAGCGTGTAGTACATGCAGCAGCTCGCCCGGTCCCGGGTGGACAGCGACTCCCCGTTCGGGCCGGTCACCTCGCGGAACGCGGCCGATCCGACGTACGGCTTGGTCGCGCCCGGCAGCAGCCGCTCCAACTCCCGTACCGCCCGCGGCTGTTCGCCGAAGAGATCGGCGACGTACCAGATCCCCTCCACGATCTCGTCGGTCGCCATGCCCCACAGGGCCCGGCCCCGCCGTCGCATCCGCGGCCCGAACCCGGCCAGCACCGGCTCCATGTGCTCGGCGACCGCGGCCCGCACCTCCGCCCGCAGCGCCTCCTCGTCCGCGACCACCCGCGCGCCGGGCAGCGCCGCCGCCGGGTCGCCGGGCAGACAGGCGAAGGAGTCGGCACGGACGACCAGGTGGCCCATGTCGAGACCGGCGGCTGTGCGGTCGTAGGAGACGTGGGTGACGGGGAGGCGGGGGACGCGGCGGTGGAGGAACCACGGGACGGTGAACAGGAGGACGACCGGCCAGGCGTAGCGGTGCAGGCCGAAGGTGGCTATCACGTCCGGGCGGCCCGCACGGCCGTGGTCGCGCAGGACCTGGGCGTCGTCCCAGGCCAGGAATGCCTCCAGGCCCGCGCCGCCCTCCGCGAGTGCGGCGGCGGAGGCCCAGCCGCCGCCGGTGGGGGCGGGTTGTCCGGGGGTCAGTTCGGTGATCGTGAGCCCGGGGATGACCTCGGTGAGGCGGGCGTACGCGTCCGCTACGGCCGAAGAGGGCAGGGGCATGCCGGGACCACCGATTCGCCGTTGGTTTAGAGGTAAGGCTTACCTTACCCAACAGGTATGGGATTTGAACTAGTCCGATCTGCGCCTAAGGTGCTTGACGGACGAGTAACAAGACGCCGTAATGACCCCAAGTACCGACACGTCCGGAGGAGGACCCGTGAAGCAGGGCACGCAGAGCTCCACCGGGACCGGAATTCCGGATGCGCCTGCCCGAGGTTCCCGGGTGCCGCCGCAGCAGCGCGCCGCCGATGTGGACCGGAACCGGGATCTCGGTGACGGCGCCGGTGCGGTGCGCGGTGAGCACACGCACAGCGAGACGCCGATCCCGCGCCCCCGCACGGTCGTCCAGCGTTCCTCCGTGCGCGGGCAGATCCTGGACGCCCTGCGCACCGCGCTCGTCGGCGGCGAACTGACCCCCGGCGAGGTCTACTCCGCGCCCGCGCTCGGCGACCGGTTCGGCGTCTCCGCCACCCCCGTCCGCGAGGCCATGCAGCAGCTCGCCGCCGAGGGCGCCGTCGAGGTCGTACCGAACCGGGGTTTCCGCGTGATCGAGCGCGGCGCCCGGGAACTCGCCGAGCTGGCGGAGATCCGCGCCCTGATCGAGGTCCCCGTGATGCTCCGGCTCGCCCGTACGGTGCCCGCCGCGCGCTGGGCGGGTCTGCGCCCGCTCGCCGAGGGGACCGTCCGCGCCGCGTCCTCCGGGTGCCGGGCGACGTACGCCGAGTCCGACCGGGCCTTCCACTGCGCCCTCCTCTCCCTCTCCGGGAACGAGCAGCTCGTCCAGATCGCCGAGGACCTGCACCGCCGTGCCCAGTGGCCGCTGGTCGGCGGCCCGGTCACGCGCGGGCGGGCCGACCTCCTGGCGGACGCGTCCGAACACCTCGCGCTCCTGGAGGCGTTGGTCGCGGGGGAGTGGGACGTGGTGCAGTCACTGGTGCGGGAGCACTTCGCGGGAGCCGCGTGAATCCGAATATGTGACTCCGGTCACGAGCGGGTCCGGGTCCGGCGACCGTGGCCCGCACCGGGAACCCGCCCGGTCGGCGGTGACGTGCCCCACGGAAAGGGATGACCGTTCCATGGGGGAGAGCGCCGATGTTTCCGAATCCGGGCCAGCAGGCCGCACAGCGAGGCGCCGAACAGTCCGCACGCCGGGCGGCAGAGGACGGGATGCGGGCCGCACAGGCAGGAGCCCGGCGCGGCCACTCCCGTTCCGGCGGCGGCCTGTTGAGCTTCCTTCTGCTCGTCGCCGTCGTGGTGTTGGTCGCCCGCGACCCCGAACTCCGGGCGTCCGTCCTGCAGTTCGTCCACCACATCGTGAACGTCGTGCAGAACCGGACCAGCGGCTCCTGACCTACGCCGTGGCCGCCCCGGGCGCCGGCACCGCCAACTGCCGTGCCAACCAGGTCGGTACACCGCCGAGCAGCCGGAACAGCCGGCGCGCCTCCTCGCGCAACCGGGACGCCTCCGGCTCGACCTCGGCGTCCGCGAGCGACGCGAGGGCCGGGGCCGTACCGACGAGGTAGCCCAACTCCTCCCGGATCCGCAGCGATTCGGCGAAGCCGTGCCGGGCCTCCGCCAACTCCCCGTCCCGCAGGGCGAGTCCGGCCAGATGGCGCCAGGTGAACGACAGCAGCAGCGGGTCGGCGTGATCGGCGGCCCCGGCGTGTGCGCGCCGGTACGCGGCCCGCGCGGCCTGTGGCGAACGCGCCAGGTTCTCCGCGAGCAGGCCCCGCCGAAAGTCCAGCAGCGCCCGCCCCGCACCGCCCGGCGGGATCAGCGCCGCCGCCCGCCCGAGCGCGGCCCGTGCCTCGTCGGCCCGGTCGCGGACCCCGTGCAGCGTCGCGGCGTAGGCGAGTTGGCCGCGCTCGCAGGCCGCTGCGCCCCGCTCGTCGTCGCTGTGGGCCAGCGCCTCCGCCGTACGCAGCGCGTCCTCGGCCTCCTCCCAGCCCTGCTCGGTGTAGAGACACCGCTCCACGAGCAGCGAGGTCCGCTGAAGGGCCGGCGCCGCGGTGTCGGGCCGTAGCAGCGCCGCCGCGTCGGCCCAGCAGGCCCGCGAGCGCAGCCGCCACACCGCGGTCTGGAGGGGATCGTCACCTTCGGTCGTTCCGTGTCCAGACATGGCGGAATGCGCCACGTTGCCCTCCCCGAGCACACCATTGAGCTGTTGAGTGCTGGCATCTCAGCACGGATCGCACGGCCCGGCCAAGAGGGTGGGTGAAAGAATTCACAAAGTCGTGGGATCTTCGGGTCAGCTCATCCGCAGTGCCAGGAAGAAATCCAGCTTGTCCTCGAGGCGCGAGAGGTCCCGACTCGTCAACTGCTCGATCCTGCCGACCCGGTAGCGCAGCGTGTTGACGTGCAGGTGCAGCCGGGTCGCACAGCGCGTCCACGAGCCGTCGCACTCCAGGAACGCCTCCAGCGTCGGGATCAGCTCCGCGCGGTGCCTGCGGTCGTAGTCGCGCAGCGGGTCGAGCAGGCGCGCGGTGAACGCCCGCCGCACGTCGTCCGGCACGAAGGGGAGGAGGAGGACGTGCGAGGCCAGTTCCTGGTGCCCGGCGGCGCACACGCGCCCCGGACGCGCCGCCGCCACCCGCCGCGCGTGCCGCGCCTCCTCCAGCGCCCCGCGCAGCCCCTCCGCCGAGTGCACCGCCGCGCTCACCCCGAGCGTGACCCGCCCGTCGTCGTCGAGCCCGGCCGACAGCGGATCCCGTACGGCCTCCAGGAGCACGTCCGCGTGGATGCCGGACTCGGAACCGTCGTGCTCCGCCGAAACGGCCGGCAGCGGTACGAGCGCGATCGCCTCGTCACCCGAGTGGGCCACGGCGATCCGGTCGGAGGGCTCGGGGCCCGTCGTCAGGGGGTCGACGAGGATCTCCTCCAGGAGCGCCTGGGCGACCGGACCCGCCTCGATGTCCGCGCCCTCCCACTCGACCCGGGCCACGACCACCTGCCAGTGCGGGGCCGCCCCCAGCCCGGGCAGCAGCACGGGAGCGGCGACCCGCAGGCGCGCGGCGATCTCGGCCGGCGCGGCACCCGTCTGGACCAGCTCCAGGACTTCCTGTGCGAGCCGTCTGCGGACCGTGCGCGCCGCGTCCCGCCGATCCCGCTCGACCGCGATCAGCTGCGTGACGCCCTGGAGCAGGTCCAGCCGCTCGTCCGGCCAGTCCCCGGCGTCCGCCTCGACCGCGAGCAGCCAGTCCGACAGCACCGTCTCGCGCACGTCCCGCGCCCCTTGTGTGGGACGCCCGCCGCCGCGGACCGGGAAGAGCGAGTACGTCGAGCCGCCCAGCGCCAGCCGGTGCGGTCCCCGGCGGCCCGTGCGGGCGGCGGCCAGCTGCTCGGCGGCCAGCTTCGCGCACACGTCGGCGGGCAGCGCGGGCCCCGACACCTTCGAGCCCGCGATGAGCCGCCCGGTCGGCGACAGCACCCACGCCCGCAGGTCCAGGTCGGAGCCGAGGAGATCCAGGACCACGTCCGGGCCGCCCCCCGCAGGCCCCGAGGTCATCATCCGGCGATGCCGGTCCACCACGGCCGCGAGGTCACCGGCCCGCTCGCCGGACACCTGCCGTACGACGTGCTCGGTGATCGTCGCGAACGCCACCGACTCGTTCACCGCGAACAGCGGCAGCCGGTGCTTGGCGCAGACGGCTATCAGGTCGTCCGGGATGTCCCCCAGCTCGGCCTCGCCGGCGGCCAGCGCGGCCACTCCGGCGGACACCAGGAGTCGTACGAACGGCTCGGTGTCGGAGGCGTCGCGGCGCCAGGCCAGACCGGTCAGGACCAGCTCGCCGCCCGAGAGATAGCGGCTGGGGTCCCGCAGGTCGGTGGTCATCACCCCGCGTACCGTGCGGTCCAGCTCGTCCTCGCCGCCGAGCAGCCGCAGCCCCAGCGCATCGGTGTCCAGAAGTGCGCGCAGCCGCATCGCCGTCGCCGCCGTTCTTTGTCTAGAAAACTACGATGAACCAAGAGGTTCTGTGGGTGCGGGGCCGTGCGGGGCTGTTTCCCACGTTTCCACAGGGAATCGGAGGGGTTACTGATGACCTCCGTTCATATGAATCTACAAGATGCCCGCCCTGGCCAGCCAACTCCTTCATGGTTTCCGTGACTGACCCGCTCCGCGCACGGCGCTGTGTACTGACCTCACGCTGCATTAACAGCACATGAACGAGCCGGGCCCGCCGCACACGAACTGGCTTGATCCGTACGACCCACGAGACGAAGAAGAGAGCCGGTCATGGACTTCCTTCGCCCCGCCAGCTGGGAGGAGGCGCTCGCCGCTAAGGCCGAGCACCCCACCGCTGTGCCCATCGCGGGCGGCACCGATGTGATGGTCGAGATCAACTTCGACCACCGCCGGCCCGAGTACCTCCTCGACCTGAACCGCATCGGCGATCTCTACGAGTGGGAGGTCGGCGCGGACAGCGTGCGGCTCGGGGCCTCGGTCCCGTACACCCGGATCATGGAGAACCTGCGCGGCGAGCTGCCGGGCCTCTCCCTCGCCTCGCACACGGTCGCCTCCCCGCAGATCCGCAATCGCGGCGGCGTCGGCGGCAACCTCGGCACCGCCTCCCCGGCCGGCGACGCCCACCCCGCGCTCCTCGCGGCCGGCGCCGAGGTCGAGGCCGAGTCGGTGCGCGGCACCCGGCTCATCCCGATCGACGAGTTCTACACCGGCGTGAAGCGCAACGCGCTCGCGCCCGACGAGCTGATCCGCGCCGTCCACATCAAGAAGGCGGACGGCCCGCAGCAGTACTCGAAGGTGGGCACACGGAATGCCATGGTCATCGCCGTCTGCGCCTTCGGGCTCGCTCTGCACCCCGCCACCCGCACGGTCCGTACCGGCATCGGATCGGCCGCGCCGACCCCCGTCCGGGCGAAGGCCGCCGAGGAATTCCTGAACGCGGCGCTCGACGAGGGCGGCTTCTGGGACAACGGCCGGATCATCACCCCGTCGGTCGCCAAGCAGTTCGCGGACCTGTGCTCCGCCGCCTGCAACCCGATCGACGACGTCCGGGGTACGGCCAGCTACCGCCGGCACGCGGTCGGCATCATGGCCCGCCGCACCCTGACCTGGACCTGGGAGTCGTACCGCGGCACTGACGGCCGCTCCATCGAGAAGGGGAGTGTCGCCTGATGCGCGTCAATTTCACGGTCAACGGCCGCCCGCAGGAAGCGGACGACGTGTGGGAGGGCGAGTCCCTGCTGTACGTGCTGAGGGAGCGCATGGGCCTCCCAGGTTCGAAGAACGCCTGCGAGCAAGGGGAGTGCGGTTCCTGCACCGTCCGGCTGGACGGCGTTCCGGTGTGTTCGTGTCTGGTCGCGGCCGGTCAGGTCGAGGGCCGCGAGGTCGTCACCGTCGAGGGGCTCGCGGACTACGCCCGGCAGCGGGTATGTGGTGCGGAAAAGTGTGACACTTCCGCGAAAAGTGACACACTTTCTCAGGGTGGGTCCCCGACCTGGCACCCCAAGCCGACCGACTCCCAGACCGGCGAGGGCACCGAACTCGCCCCCATCCAGCAGGCGTTCATCGACGCCGGCGCCGTCCAGTGCGGCTTCTGCACCCCCGGTCTCCTCGTCGCCGCCGACGAGATGCTGGAGCACAACCCGAACCCGACCGACGCGGACATCCGCGAGGCGCTCTCGGGCAACCTGTGCCGCTGCACCGGCTACGAGAAGATCATGGACGCGGTCCGCCTCGCGGCCGCCCGGCAGGGAGAGGCGGTCTGACATGCCCGTCAAAGGCACCCCCATCGGCACTCCCACCAAGGTCACCCAGGGTTCGAAGACCAAGGGCGGCATCGGCGAGTCCACGCTCCGCCCGGACGGCACCCTCAAGGTCACCGGCGAGTTCGCGTACTCCTCCGACATGTGGCACGAGGACATGCTCTGGGGCCAGATCCTGCGCTCCACGGTCGCGCACGCCGAGATCGTCTCCATCGACACGGTCGAGGCGCTGAAGACCCCGGGCGTCTACGCCGTCATGACGTACGACGACCTGCCGACCGACGTGAAGAACTACGGCCTGGAGATCCAGGACACCCCGGTTCTCGCGCACGGCAAGGTCCGCCACCACGGCGAGCCGGTCGCGATCGTCGCCGCCGACCACCCGGAGACCGCCCGCCGCGCAGCCGCGAAGATCAAGGTCGAGTACCGCGAACTCCCGGTCATCACCGACGAGTTGTCCGCGACCGCGCCGGACGCGATCCTCATCCACGAGGGCCGCGACGACCACCACATCGGCCATGTCCCGCACCCGAACATCGTCCACCGCCAGCCGATCATTCGCGGTGACGTGGCGGCTGCCCGGGAGCGCGCCGACTTCATCGTCGAGGGCGAGTACACCTTCGGCATGCAGGACCAGGCGTTCCTGGGCCCGGAGTCCGGTCTCGCCGTACCCGCCGAGGACGGCGGCGTCGACCTCTACATCGCCACCCAGTGGCTGCACTCCGACCTGCGCCAGATCGCGCCCGTGCTCGGCCTGCCCGAGGACAAGGTCCGCATGACGCTCTCCGGCGTCGGCGGCGCGTTCGGCGGTCGCGAGGACCTGTCGATGCAGATCCACGCCTGCCTGCTGGCCCTGCGCACCGGCAAGCCGGTGAAGATCGTCTACAACCGCTTCGAGTCCTTCTTCGGCCACGTCCACCGCCACCCCGCCAAGCTCTATTACGAGCACGGCGCGACGAAGGACGGCAAGCTCACCCACCTCAAGGCCCGGATCGTCCTGGACGGCGGCGCCTACGCGTCGGCCTCCCCGGCAGTCGTCGGCAACGCCTCCTCGCTCGGCGCCGGCCCCTACGTCATCGACAACGTCGACATCGAGGCCATCGCCCTCTACACCAACAACCCGCCCTGCGGCGCGATGCGCGGCTTCGGCGCGGTCCAGGCGTGCTTCGCCTACGAGGCCCAGATGGACAAGCTCGCCGACAAGGTGGGCATGGACCGGGTCGCGTTCCGTCAGCTCAACGCGATGGAACAGGGCACCGTCATGCCGACCGGTCAGGTCGTCGACTCCCCGGCGCCCGTCGCCGAACTCCTGCGCCGCGTCAAGGCGATGCCCATGCCGCCCGAGCAGCAGTGGCTCGCGGCCGGAGAGGCCGCGGACGTACGGCAGTTGCCGGGCGGTCTGTCCAACACCACGCACGGCGAAGGCGTCGTACGCGGGGTCGGCTACGCGGTCGGCATCAAGAACGTCGGCTTCTCCGAGGGCTTCGACGACTACTCAACGGCCAAGGTCCGTATGGAGGTTGTCGGCGGCGAGGCGGTGGCGACCGTACACACCGCGATGGCGGAGGTGGGCCAGGGCGGTGTCACCGTCCACGCGCAGATCGCCCGCACCGAGCTGGGCGTCACCCAGGTGACGATCAACCCGGCCGACACACAGGTGGGTTCGGCGGGATCGACCTCGGCCTCCCGGCAGACGTACGTCACCGGCGGTGCCGTCAAGAACTCCTGCGAGCTGGTCCGCGAGAAGGTCCTGGAGATGGGCCGCCGCAAGCTCGGCACCTACCACCCGGCCTGGGCCACCGCCGAACTCCTGCTGGAGGGCGGCAAGATCGTCACCGACGCCGGTGAGGTCCTCGCCGATCTGGTGGACGTCCTCGAAGGCGAGGCCGTCGAGATCGAGGCCGAGTGGCGGCACCGGCCGACCGAGGCCTTCGACCTCCGTACCGGACAGGGCTTCGGGCACGTCCAGTACACCTTCGCCGCGCACCGCGCCGTCGTCGAGGTCGACACCGAACTCGGCCTGGTGAAGGTGATCGAGCTGGCCTGCGCGCAGGACGTCGGCAAGGCGCTCAACCCGCTGTCCGTCATCGGCCAGATCCAGGGCGGTACGACCCAGGGTCTCGGCATCGCGGTTATGGAGGAGATCATCGTCGACCCCAAGACCGCCAAGGTCAGGAACCCGTCCTTCACGGACTACCTGATCCCCACCATCCTCGACACGCCGACCATCCCGGTCGACGTGCTCGAACTCGCCGACGAGCACGCCCCGTACGGGCTGCGCGGCATCGGCGAGGCCCCCACCCTGTCGTCAACTCCGGCCGTCCTGGCGGCAATTCGGAACGCGACAGGGCTGGAACTGAACAGGACACCGGTACGCCCGGAGCACCTCACCGGTACGTGACCCTCCGGGTCCCTAGTTGTTCGTCTCGGGCCGTCCCCCGGGTCGTCCATCCCAAATCCCGCGCACCGCCGACGGCGGATGGCGGGTGCCCCTGTGAACCTTGGGAGATGGCCCCATGACCCAGCAGTCAGTGGAACCCAGGACCGCCGCCGAAGACGCGGGTGAAGGAACCCGCGTCCCGGCCGGCCGGTCCTGGCTCGACCGGTACTTCCACATATCCCGGCGGGGATCGACCGTCGCGCGTGAGGTGCGCGGCGGAGTCACCACCTTCATGGCGATGGCGTACATCCTGCTGCTCAACCCCCTGATCCTGTCCGGCAAGGACGTCGCGGGGGACACGCTCGGCCAGAAAGGGCTGATCACCGCGACCGCGTTCGCGGCGGCCTTCACCACCCTCCTGATGGGCTTCGTCGGCAAGGTGCCGCTGGCCCTCGCCGCCGGGCTCTCCGTCTCCGGTGTGCTCTCCTCGCAGGTCGCCCCGCAGATGACCTGGCCGCAGGCGATGGGCATGTGCGTGATGTACGGCGTGGTCATCATGCTGCTCGTCGTCACCGGGCTGCGCGAGATGATCATGAACGCGATTCCGCTCGCGCTGAAACACGGCATCACGATGGGCATCGGCCTGTTCATCGCGCTCATCGGCTTCTACAAGTCGGGCTTCGTGCACCAGGGCAAGGCGACCCCGCTCACCCTCGGCCCGGCGGGTGAACTCGCGGGCTGGCCCGTCCTGTTGTTCGCCGGCACCCTGCTCCTCATCTTCATGCTCCAGGCCCGCAACATGCCCGGCGCCATCCTCATCGGCATCATCAGCGGCACGGTCGTCGCCGCGGTCCTGAACGCCGCCGGGGTCATCGACCCCAAGCAGTGGGCGAGCGGCGCAGCCCCCGAGCTGCACGGCAGCGCGGTGTCCATGCCCGACTTCTCGCTCTTCGGCCATGTGGAGTTCGGCGGCTGGGGCAAGGTCGGCGCGATGACGGTCGGCATGATCGTGTTCACCCTCGTGCTGGCTGGCTTCTTCGACGCGATGGCCACCATCATCGGCGTCGGCACCGAGGCCCAACTCGCCGACGCCAAGGGCCGGATGCCGGGCCTGTCGAAGGCGCTGTTCATCGACGGTGCCGGCGGCGCGATCGGCGGCGTGGCGGGCGGCTCCGGCCAGACCGTCTTCATCGAGTCGGCGACTGGGGTAGGGGAGGGCGCGCGCACGGGCCTCGCCTCGGTGGTGACAGGCCTGTTCTTCGCGGCCTGTCTCTTCTTCACCCCGCTCACCGCGATCGTCCCGCAGGAGGTGGCGTCCGCCGCCCTGGTCGTCATCGGCTCGATGATGCTGATGAACGCCCGGCACGTGGACTGGGCCGACCGCGCCACCGCAATCCCCGTGTTCCTGACGGTAGTTGTGATGCCGTTCACGTACAGCATCACCGCGGGCGTCTCCGCGGGAGTCATCTCGTACGTCGCCATCAAGACCGCCCAGGGCAAGACACGGGAGATCGGCCCCTTCATGTGGGGCCTGACCGTCATCTTCCTCGTGTACTTCGCCCTCCACCCGGTGGAGAGCTGGCTGGGCGTGCACTAGCCCCCGCCCCAACTGCCCTTCCCCGCAACCCCGTTAGGAGACCGAGATGCTGGACATCGCCGAAGAGCTGCACCGGTGGGTCGAGCAGGGCCGCGACTTCGCCGTCGCCACCGTGGTGGCCGTCGGCGGCAGCGCACCCCGCCAGCCCGGCGCCGCCCTCGCGGTGGACACCGACGGCACGGCGATCGGCTCGGTCTCCGGCGGCTGCGTGGAAGGCGCGGTCTACGAACTGTGCCAACAGGCGTTGGCGGACGGCGAAACCGTCCTGGAGCGCTTCGGCTACAGCGACGAGGACGCCTTCGCCGTCGGCCTGACCTGCGGCGGAGTCATCGACATCCTCGTCACACCGGTACGGGCGGCGGACCCCGCCCGCCCGGTGGTCACCACCGCACTGTCCGCCGCCACCCGACGGGAGGCGGCGGCACTGGCCCGGATCATCTCCGGCCCGGCCGAACTCCTCGGCCACGCACTCGTCGTACGCCCCGACGGCTCCTACGACGGCGGGTTCGGCGCCCACCCCGAACTGGACCGCACGGTCGCCGCCGAAGCCGGCGCCTGTCTGGACGCGGGCCGCACCGGCACCGTCGAGATCGGCGAGCAGGGCTCCCGCTGCGGGGCCCCGCTCACGGTCCTGGTCGAGTCCTCGGTCCCGCCGCCCCGGATGATCGTGTTCGGCGCGATCGACTTCGCCTCCGCACTGGTCCGCATCGGCAAGTTCCTGAACTACCACGTGACGGTGTGCGACGCCCGCCCCGTCTTCGCCACACCGGCCCGCTTCCCCGACGCCGACGAGATCGTCGTCGAGTGGCCCCACCGGTACCTGGAGCGCACGGACGTCGACGCGCGCACCGTCCTGTGCGTCCTCACCCACGACGCCAAGTTCGACGTACCGCTGCTCCGACTCGCCCTGCGCCTCCCGGTCGCGTACGTCGGCGCGATGGGCTCCCGCCGCACCCACCTCGACCGCAACGAGCGCCTGCGCGAAGTCGGCGTCACGGAGCTGGAGTTGGCGCGGCTGAGGTCCCCGATCGGCCTCGACCTCGGCGCCCGCACCCCCGAGGAGACGGCCCTGTCGATCGCCTCGGAGATCGTCGCCAACAGGCGTGGCGGCAGCGGCATTTCACTCACCGGCGCGCACACGCCGATCCACCACGACGGGACGTCGGCGACGGTGGGGCGGATCGGATCGGTGGCCTGAACGGCGCGGGTCAGCGCGTTGCGGGCGGTCGTACGGAGAAGGCCGTGTCGCCCGCCACGGCCACGAGCGCGTCCTTGACGAGCAGGACGTACGGGGCGGTGTCGTCCGTCGAGTCGCCGGCGTTCGCCAGTGCGGACGTACGCCACTTGACGGCTCCGGTGCTCCGGTCCAGGGCCAGCAGCCGGCCGAACTGGTTCGAGAAGTAGAGCCTGTCGAACTTCGCCGAGAACACCGGCGTCGACAGGTTCTCGGTGTCCGTCTCCCGTTGCCACAGCCGCGTGCCGTCGGCCGCGCGGACGGCGGTGACCGTGCCGTTCGGGCGGACGAGGTAGATCACGTCCTTGACCAGGGTGGCCGTGCCGCGCGTGCCGGCCGGCAGGGCGATCCGCTCGATCGCGCCGGTGCTCGGGTTCACCCGGTCCAGGGCGGTGTACAGCTGGTCCGGGGAGCTGCCGAAGACCTCCGGCGCCAACTTCGGCGCCAGGAACAGCAACCGGCCCTTGTCGACGCCCAACGGCCAAGCCCCCGTGGGGAGTTCGGCGATCTTCCGCTGCGTGCCGGTGGCGGGGTCGAGGCGTACCAGGACGAAATCGCCCTGGGAGGGATCGTCCTCGACCGTGCAGAGGGCGTACGGGGCGCCGCCCAGCACCGTCGGAGTGCAGGAGTTCCCGAGGTTCGACCAGATGGGCGCGCTCCACAGCTGGCGGCCCGACGCGTCGTAGGCCACGAACTTCGTCGCGTCCGTGTCCATCGCCAGGATCCCGCCGTCGAACAGGACGGGGTCCGTGTCGTCCCTGATCGGGTGGATCCACAGCCGGGTGCCGGTCTTCGCGTCCAGGGCGACCAGGCGCCGGGTGATGAAGGTGTCGTTCGAGTCGGGCTTGACGTAGGTGTAGACGTGCCCGTCCCGGACGCCGATGGGGAGCGATGTCTCGGGGCTGGTGCCCGACCGCCAGCGGACCCGGCCCGAGGCGGCGTCCAGCGCGGTGACCGTGGCGCCGGTACCGGCGCAGTACACGGTGGTACTGCCGCCCGCCAGACAGCCGGACTGGGTGTAGTCGAGGGGGTCGCCGGTCTGGGAGGTGAGCAGACTCGTCCGCCAGGTCCTCCAGCCCGCGGGCAGCGCCACGGCGGCGGTGGAGGCGGACGGCGAGAGCGCGTCGTACGGGCCCAGGTTCGTGTCGTCCGACGACCAGTGCAGGGCCGTGAGGCTGAGCCCCGCGACGGCGATCAGTGTGCCGAGAGCGACGAGGAGTCGCCGTCTTCGACGCGGGCGTTTGCTGCCCGGGACGGCCGTAGGGCCCACCGGGCGGGGGACCGCCCCTCGCGGGGGATCCGCCGCGGTGGTGGCGGTGGAATCGGACAGGGCGAGCAACATGCCGTGGAGTTCGGCCAGTTGGGGCCGGGCCGCCGCGTCCTTGTCCAGGCAGCGTTCCGCGATGCTCCGCAGCGGTTCGGACACTCCGTCCAAGCGGGGCTGCTCGTGCATGACTTGATAGCCCGTCAGGTACGGGCTGGCGCCGTCGAAGGGGCGGTTGCCGGTGGCCGCGTACACCAGCAGTGAGCCGAGCGAGAAGACGTCGGACGCGGCGGTGACGTCCCGGGGCGCGGCGAACTGTTCCGGGGACATGAAGGGCGGAGTCCCGATCAACCGACCGGTTACGGTGAGGGCTTGGTTGTCGGCGGCGCGGGAGATGCCGAAGTCGATGACCCGGGGCCCGTCCTCGGCGAGCAGGACGTTGCTGGGCTTCAAGTCCCGGTGCACGACACCGGCTTGATGGATGTCCCGCAGCGCCTCGACCAGCCCCAACGCCAGGGTGCGCAGCGCCTGCCCGCCCAACGGGCCGTCTTTTTCGATGGCTTCGGCGAGGGTGCGGCCGGGCACGTAGAGCGTGGCCATCCAGGGGACTTCGGCGTCCGGATCGGCGTCCACGACGGGAGCGGTGAACGCTCCGCTCACCCGGCGAACGGCGGCGATCTCCTGCCGGAAACGGGCCCGGAACTCCTCGTCCAGCGCGTACTGCGCGTGCACGACCTTGACCGCGACCTGACGTCCGGAGGCGGACCGTCCGAGATACACGACGCCCATCCCGCCGCTGCCCAGCCGGTCCACCAGCGCATAGCCGCCGATCGACTCCGTGTCCCCGGGGCGAAGCGACATGCGCCGGTCACCTTTCCTGATTCCCTTGCCTGCATGGGCCGTTCAGGGCCATCACACTAGAGCGTTCGTTATTGAGTTGCGGGCCCGGGGCGCCCCCGTCTTCCATGGCCCCATGGTGTCCACCGACCGACTCGTCGCCTTCGCGGCCCTGTCCTTCCTGCTGATCATCGTCCCCGGCCCCAGCGTGCTGTTCGTGATCGGGCGGGCGCTGGCACACGGCCGCCGCGCCGCGCTGACCACCGTGGTGGGCAACACGCTCGGCGCCTACCTCCTCGTCGTGGCCGTCGCGCTCGGCATCGGCTCGCTGGTGGAACGCTCGGTGCTCGTCTTCACGACCCTGAAGCTCGCCGGCGCCGCCTACCTCGTGTACCTCGGGATCAAGGCGTGGCGCCAACGCGGGTCGCTGCGCGCCGCGTTCGCCGGGGAGGAAGCGGCCCCGCACTCCGGACTGCGCACCCTGTGGGAGGGGTTCGCGGTCGGGGTGGCCAACCCCAAGACCATCGTGTTCTTCGCCGCCGTACTGCCCCAGTTCGTGGACCGCGACCAGGGCCATGTGACGGCGCAGATGCTGCTGCTCGGCCTGGTCTTCAACCTCATCGCCGTGATCTCCGACAGCGTGTGGGGGCTGGTCGCCGCCACCGCCCGGGACTGGTTCGCACGCTCCCCGCGCCGGCTCTCCGCGGTCGGCGGGGCGGGCGGCCTCACGATGATCGGCCTGGGCGTGACGGTCGCGGTGACCGGCCGCAAGGACTGACTCCGCAAGGACTGACGTCGTAGGGGCGGGCGTCGTAGGGACGGATGTCATAAGGACGGACGTCGTAAGGACCGATTCCGCTACGACCGCCTCAGCAGCCCGTTCACCGCCCGCCCGAACATCGACCGTGCCGCCCACCGCAGCGGCCCGTCGAAGAGGCGCGGCAGGAAGCGGACCAGCAGCTCCTCCTCCCAGACCACGCGGCTACGGCCCCCCGGCCCCGGCCGGACCTCGATCTCCGCCCAGCCCAGGACGACCCGCCCGCGCTTCTCCAACCGGACGAGGCCCGGCTCGTCGTCCGACGGCGGGCGCCACACGGTGACCTCCATGCGGTCGTCGAAGGCGAACGGGCCGAGACCCGAGCGGGCCACGAAGACCGTGCCCTCGCCGGTCGGCGGGGGAGTGACCACGGTGACCCGGGTCAGCGGGACCACATCGGCGTGGCGTGGCCACTCCGTCAACCGGCGCCACGCCTCCTCAAGGGGAAGCGGTGCCGTGCGTTCGAGACGGAAGTTGACCATGTAGGGATCGTAGAGAACGCTTATTGATCGGCGGTAAATTCGCCGGTGGCTCACACCCTTGGCCTAGCGGTTCATAGGTCCGGAGATGTACACCGGACAGCCGCCCCCAGTTTCCCCGCGCCCCGGCCGGAGCGGGCGCCTCCCCCCTACGCTGTGTCCCATGGGCGGGCATCCCGCCTGCCCGCAGGGGGAGTTGGTCGTCATGCCACTGAAGGCCTACGGCGTACTGATCACACGGGCGGTCGACACGAGGCGCGAGGGCGCCGCCGGTACACCGCACTACCAGATCCATCTCACGGACGACTCGGGAACGCACTTCCGAGCCGCCGTCAACGTCCTGTCCGCGGAGAAGCCCTCCGAGCTGCTCTACCTCGTCAGTGAGGACTTCCAACACCCGGTCACGGCCCGGCTGGAGGGCCTCCCGAGCGGCTGGAACACCCTGCTGCCCGGACCCGGCGGCCCGAACCTCGACTTCGTGCGCGGCAACCTCTTCGACCCGGCGCAGCTGCGCACCCTGCCGCCGGACGCGAGCGGCCCCGACAACGACCTCGCCGACCTCCTCGACCACTACGTACGACGCGCGGTCGACGACCCGGACGCCCGGCTGTACGTCTTCGGCGAGCGCTTCGGCCCCGAACCCACCGTCAAGGACAAGGTGTTCGGGTTCCTACCGGGCAACGGCGTCCACGACATCCACATGAACCAGGGCAACAGCCGCCGTTTCAGCGGCGACGACGGGGTCTGGCAGGACGGCGGCATCCTGATCCACTTCCCGGCGCAGTCGCGCTGGGTCGGCATCTTCCTCGCCTTCCAGAGCCAGTCCTGGCACACCGACGACACCACCGGCCACACCCTGGAAGGCACCGACGGTTCGCGCAACGAGCCCGGCGGACAGCCCGTCCGGATCGTGGCGGCCCTGGTCAACCCTCGCGGCCCGGCGCCCGAGGCGGAGAGCGTCACCCTCCTCAACGCCTCGCCCGATCCGCTCGACCCGACCGGCTGGCGCGTCCGGGACCAGCTGGGCCACTCCTGCGCGGTACCGCCCGGCACTCTCGCCCCGGGCGCCACCCTGCTCGTCCCGCTCACCGACGGCGTCCAACTCGGCAACAAGGGCGGCGAGATCACCCTCCTCGACGCGGGCGGCCTGAAGGTGCACGGCGTCTCGTACACCGCCGAGCAGGCCGCACGGGAGGGCTGGACCGTCGTGTTCTGACCCTGCCCGGAACCTCCCTTCCGAACCGCGTGCGCGTACGGCACCATGAGCCCGACCCGCACCGCACCACCGGCCGAAGGGCGTCCCGTGGACCGCGAACTGCACGCCAGGCTCGACGAGTTGCAGCGCGACCCGTACCCGCTCTACACCCGGGTGCGGCAGATCGAGGGGCTCACCCGCCTCGCCGAACTCGACGCCTGGCTGGTCGCCCGGGACGCCGACGTACGCGAAGTCCTGCGCCGCCCCGAGGACTTCTCCTCGGCGGTGGCTCTGTTGCCCGACGTGCTGCCGTCGCCCGCCGCGCTCGCCGTCCTCGGCGGCGGCTTCGGCGGGCGGCCCGTCGTCGTCACCGCGGACGGCGCACAACACCAGCAACTGCGCGCACCCATCGTCCGCGGCCTCTCACCGGCCCGCGTCACGGCCGTCCTGCCCTACGCCGCCGAGCGCGCCGCCGCCCTCGTCGACACGTTCGCCAAGGACGGGCACGTCGAGCTGATGTCGGCGTACGCCAAGCGGCTCCCCGGCGAGGTCATCGGCAGGATCGTCGGCCTCGACCCCGCCGATGTGCCCGGGGTCGTCCACGGCGGCCACCGCGCCGAGGAGTTGCTCTTCCGCCCCCTGGAGGAGGACGAGCAGATCGCCGCGGCCGAGGACGTCGTCGCGATGCAGCAGACCCTGGACCGCCTCGTGCAGGAGCGGCACGCACAACCCCGCCAGGACCTCTGCACGGAACTGATCACCTCGGTCACCGACGGCGACCTGACCCTGGAGCATCGGCACCAACTCGTCGCCCACCTCCAGAACTTGCTCATCGCCGGTCACCTCACCACCACCGCGCTCATCGGCACTACTGTCCTGCATCTGCTCCGTCACCCGGGTCAGTGGGAGCTGCTGTGTGCCGAGCCCGAGCGCATCCCCGCGGCGATCGAGGAGGCGGCCCGCTACGACACCGCGCTGCAGGGCTTC
Source organism: Streptomyces xylophagus (assembly GCF_000716435.1). Lineage (GTDB taxonomy): Bacteria > Actinomycetota > Actinomycetes > Streptomycetales > Streptomycetaceae > Streptomyces > Streptomyces xylophagus. The sequence continues at coordinate 219,657 of NZ_JNWO01000016.1, read as the reverse complement.
CGCAGGATCACCACCCGGCCCGTCACGCTCGCGGGCACCGAACTTCCCGCCGGGGCAACGCTGTTCATCGCCTTCGGCGCCGCCAACCGGGACGAGACGCGGTACGCACGTGCCGACACCTTCGACATCACCCGCACTCCGAGCCGTCACCTCGCCTTCGGCTTCGGCGTGCACAGCTGCCCGGGCTCCCAGCTCGCCCGCGAGCAACTCCGGCTCACCCTGGAGGAGTTGACCCGCCGCCTGCCCGGCCTGCGGCTGGCGGAGGATCGTCCGGTCACCATGCGGCCGACGATGATCCACCGTTCCCCGTACGCCCTCCACCTGAACTGGTGACAAGGGCAGGCCTGTTGAGCCGGGTGACTCAGGGCCGGTACACCTTTCCCGGCTCCGCCTTCCCGGGCGCCAGCAGCTGGGGCACGGTCACGAACACGTACCCGCGCTCCTTCAGCGCGTCGATGATGCCGGGGACGGCGGGCACGGTGCCCTGGTAGAGGTCGTGCAGCAGGATGATGCCGTCGCGGGTGGCCTGGGCGAGGACGCGCTTGGTGATCAGTGCGGAGTCGGTGGTGGCGTAGTCCTTGGCGGTCACGCTCCACAGGATCTCCGAGAGGCCCAGTTCACGGCAGATCCTGTGCACGGTGTCGTCGGTGCGGCCCTGCGGCGGACGCATCAGCGTCGGCCGCTTCCCGGTTATCCGCTGTATCGCGTCGTCCGTGCGTTCCAGTTCGTCGCGTATCTGCGCGGGCGATATTCGGGTCAGGATCTTGTGGTCCCAGGTGTGACTGGCCACCTCGTGACCCTCGGCGGCCATGCGCGCGGCCAGCTCCGGGTACTTCTCGATGTGCCGCTTGCCGAGCAGGAAGAAGGTCGCCGGGACCTGCTTCTCCTTCAGGATGTCGAGCAGTCGCGCCGAGTTCTCGCTCGGCCCGGCGTCGAAGGTCAGCGCGATGCACTTCACCTCCCGGCAGTCGACCGTCCCGAAACGGGCCTGCGCGGTGGCCGAGGCGCCCTCGGCGCGCGCGGCGGCCGGCGCGGTCGTGTCGAGCTCGGTGCAGCCGCCCAAGGCCAGGGCCAGCGACGCGGCCACGACAAACATGCCGACGGCACGCAACCCGGCCGGGGTTCTTTTCCTCTTCTTACGCAGAGCAGTCAGAGATGGCATGCCGGGACTATACACAGCGAGTATATACGGCGTGTATAGCCGGCGATGGTGCAGCGCCCTATAGGGGCGCGAGGCTGTGTCGATATGCGGCTCCGCCGCGTGGGCGCGACCAGCCCCCACCAACCCGCAGACAGGGAACCGCAGATCCAGCGGAGCGCCTAGCGGTCCTCGCCCCCCAGTTCCCGCCCGAGCCGCAGATTCCATCGCCCGGACCGTCCGCTGAGATCGGTCGCGGTGAGCGGGGCCACGTCGAGCCGCCAGAACGCGGGCCCGGGCGCGTCGAGGACCGTGACCGCAACGGCCCGTACGAACTCCTGCTCGACCACGGCGAGGGTCCTGCCCTCGAACCCGGCCGCGGCCTCCAGCCACCGCACCGCTCGCTCGCACAGCGCCCGCACCGACTCCCCGCCGTGGGGCGCCGCATCCGGATCCGTCAGCCAGGCCATCACCGCGTCGGGCTCCCGCGCCATCACCTCGTCGAGGGTCAGCCCCCGCCAACGCCCCATGTCCAGCCCCGCCAACTCCGGCTCCGCCACGGCCGCGAGGCCCAGCGCGGACGCCGTCTCACCGCACCGCACGCTGGGCGAGACCAGCACCCGGTCAGCCGAGCGGAGCGACCCCGCGGCGGCCTCGGCGCGGGCCGTACCGTTTGCGTCGAGCGGGCCGTCGTCGTCGAACCGGGTCTCCCGCAGGGACTGGTTCATCGCCGGCGAGATCAGGGTGATGCGGCTGGTCACGTGGTCGCTCCAGTTGTCCGGGCTGTGGTGGACATCGTCTCGCGCGCACGGCACGGCGGGGCGGCCGGGAGGGTGTCCTCCGGCCGCCCCGCCGTCCGGTCAGGAACCGGCCAGCTCCGTGCGGACCGTACGGGCCGCGGCGACCAGGTTCTCCAGGGACGCCCGGGTCTCGGGCCAGCCGCGGGTCTTCAGACCGCAGTCCGGGTTGACCCACAACCGCTCCGCGGGGATGGCCTCAAGTCCCTTGCGCAGCAGGGCCGCAGCCTCGTCCGCGCTCGGCACACGGGGGGAGTGGATGTCGTACACACCGGGCCCGGCCTCGCGCGGATAACCGTGCTCGGCCAGTTCCCGGGCCACCTGCATGTGCGAGCGGGCCGCCTCCAGGCTGATGACGTCCGCGTCGAGGTCGTCGATGGTCTGGACGATGTCACCGAACTCGGCGTAGCACATGTGCGTGTGGACCTGGGTCTCCGGCCGCACCCCGCCGGCGGTGAGTCGAAACGACTCCGTGGCCCAGGTGAGGTAGTCCTCCCGGTCCGCCGTGCGCAGGGGGAGGGTCTCGCGCAGGGCGGGTTCGTCGACCTGGATGACCGAAGTCCCGGCCGCCTCAAGGTCGTTGACCTCGTCGCGCAGGGCGAGCGCGACCTGCCGGGCCGTGTCGCCGAGCGGCTGGTCGTCACGGACGAAGGACCAGGCGAGCATGGTGACCGGCCCCGTGAGCATGCCCTTGACCGGCCGCGAGGTGAGCGACTGGGCGTACGTCGTCCAGCGCACCGTCATCGGTTCCGGGCGGGAGATGTCGCCGGCCAGGATCGGCGGGCGGACGTAACGGGTGCCGTAGGACTGGACCCAGCCGTGCTGCGTGGCGAGGTAGCCCGTCAGCTGCTCGGCGAAGTACTGGACCATGTCGTTGCGTTCGGGCTCACCGTGCACGAGGACGTCCAGGCCGGTCTTCTCCTGGAAGGAGATCACCTCCTGGATCTCGGCCCTGATGCGCTCCTCGTACCCGGCGGTGTCGATCCGCCGCGCCCGCAAGTCGGCCCGTGCGGTGCGCAGTTCGGCGGTCTGCGGGAACGAGCCGATGGTGGTGGTCGGCAGCGGCGGCAGACCGAGGTGCGCGCGCTGCGCGGCGGCCCGGTTCTCGTACGGCTGGGTACGGCGGGCGTCGGCCTCCGTGACGGCTGCGGCGCGTTCCCTTACGGCGGGGTCGCGGGTGAGGGGCGAGCCGGTACGGGAGGCCAAGTCGGCACGGTTGGCGGCGAGTTCGGCGGCGATGGTGTCGGTGCCCTGGGACAGACCCTTGGCGAGCGTGACGATCTCGTTCGTCTTCTGGCGGGCGAACGCGAGCCAGCGCAGGATCTGCGGCTCGATGTCCCGCTCGGCGGACGCGTCGAGCGGAACGTGCAGCAGCGAGCAGGAGGCGGTCACGTCGACGCGGTCGGCAAGACCGAGCAACGTGCCCAGTGTGGCAATGGACTTGGTGAGGTCGTTGACCCAGATGTTGCGGCCGTTGACCACACCGGCGATCAGCCGCTTGCCGGGTAGACCGCCTACCGCCGCCAGGGCGTCCAGGTTGGCGGCGGCGGACTCGGTGAAGTCGAGCGCGAGGCCCTCCACGGGTGCCTTGGCCAGTACCGGCAGTGCGTCGCCGAGCCGGTCGAAGTAGGAGGCGATCAGGAGCTTCGGCCGGTCGGTGAGGGCGCCGAGATCGCGGTAGGCGCGGGTGGTGGCGCTCAGTTCGGCCGGGGTGCGGTCCTGGACCAGGGCGGGCTCGTCGAGTTGCACCCACTCCGCGCCCGCCGCGCGCAGGTCGGCGAGGACCTCGGCGTACACGGGCAGCAGCCGGTCAAGGAGAGTCAGCGGATCGAAGTCCGCGGAGACGCCGGGTGCGGGCTTGGCGAGCAGGAGGTAGGTGACTGGGCCGACCAGCACCGGGCGTGGGCTCAGACCGAGGGCGAGGGCTTCCCGCAGTTCCGCCACCTGCTTGGTCGAGTCGGTGGTGAAGACGGTGTCCGGGCCCAACTCGGGGACCAGGTAGTGGTAGTTGGTGTCGAACCACTTCGTCATCTCCAGTGGCGCCACGTGCTGCGTGCCGCGTGCCATCGCGAAGTAGCCGTCCAGGGCGTCGAGTTCGACGGCGGTGCGGTGGCGTTCGGGGATGGCGCCGACCATGACGGTGGTGTCCAGGACGTGGTCGTAGTACGAGAAGTCGCCGGTCGGTACCTCGTGGATGCCGGCGTCCGTCAGTTGCCGCCAGTTGGTGCGGCGCAGGTCGGCGGCGGTGGTCCGGAGGGTGTCGGCGTCGACGCGGCCCTTCCAGTAGCCCTCGATCGCCTTCTTCAGTTCCCGGCTCTGGCCCTGACGGGGGTAGCCGTACACGGTGGGCCGTGCTGCCGCGGCTGCGGGCTTTGTTGTCACGGAACTCTCCTTCGCGAGATGTCTCCCTGAGATCCCGGTTGCGGGTCGAGAGCGCGAAGGTTCGTCATGCCGGGGATGGTGACCGCCGGTATGTACGCCGACCCGCCCACGAGGTCACCGGGATTCCGCGTACGGGATCTTCTTCCGTACGTGGGCAGTTGGCAGGTCTTCGGACTTGCGGGCACGTCCCCTGTTGAACCGGGGGACACCTACTGGCCGTCGCTTCCCAGGTCCTGTTGTGGGCCCAGTGCGTATGACGGCGGTCGTTCCTGCTTACCGCTGCGGGGCAGTCCCGGAGTTTCACCGGGTTCCCTCTTGCGACGCGTCCGTCTGGCTGACGGGGCGAACCAGCTGCGAGGGTCAGCGTAGCGGGTGGGTTGAGTTTTGGCTTTCCGCCGGTGGGGGCTGGGCGCGCCCACGCGGCGGAGCCGCAAATCGATACAGCCCCGCACCCCTAGGTGGGTTGGGGTCCCCGGGATTCGAAGGCTCGGAGGATTTCCTCTGCCGCCAAGGTTGCTGTCAACTCGCCCTCTCGTACCTGGCGTTCGAGGGTCGGAGCCAGCGCGCGTACCGTCGGATCCGAGTGCAGGCGGCCCAGGAGGTCGTCGCGGACCATCGTCCATGTCCAATCCACCTGCTGCTCGCTGCGCTTGGCAGCCAGGCGGCCGGTGGAATCCAGCAGGGACCGGTGTTGTTCCAGGCGTTCCCAGACCGTGTCCAGGCCTGTTCCCTCTCGTGCGCTGCAACTCAGCACCGGCGGCGTCCAGGCGGCGTCGACCGGATGCATCAGCCTCAGCGCGCCTGCCAGTTCGCGCGCCGCGCTCTTCGCATCGCGCTCATGCGGGCCGTCCGCCTTGTTGACCGCGATCACGTCCGCCAACTCCAGGACGCCCTTCTTGATGCCCTGCAACTGGTCGCCGGTGCGGGCCAGGGTCAACAGGAGGAAGGAGTCGACCATGTTGGCGACCGCCGTTTCCGACTGGCCTACGCCTACCGTCTCGACGAGTACGACGTCGTAGCCCGCCGCCTCCATCACCACGATCGACTCCCGGGTGGCCTTCGCGACCCCGCCCAGCGTGCCGGCCGTCGGGGAGGGGCGTACGAAGGCCGCCGGGTCCACGGCCAGGCGTTCCATGCGGGTCTTGTCGCCGAGGATCGAACCACCCGTGCGAGTCGACGACGGGTCCACGGCCAGCACCGCGACCCGGAATCCGAGTGAGGTGAGCAGGGTGCCGAACGCGTCGATGAACGTGGACTTGCCCACGCCCGGGACCCCGCTGATGCCGATCCGTCGCGCCTTGCCGCTGTGCGGGAGGAGCTCGGTCAGCAACTCCTGTGCCATGGAGCGGTGTTGGGGCTTGGTCGACTCGACGAGGGTGATGGCGCGGGCCACCAGGGCCCGCTTGCCGTCGAGTACGCCCTTCACATAGGTGTCGACATCGATCACGGGGTGTGCCCGAGGTCGGTGGCCAGCCGCTGTACCAGGTCGTAGGCCGCGTCCGGGATCACCGTCCCGGGCGGGAAGACGGCCGCCGCGCCCATTTCCAGGAGTGTCGGTACGTCCTGTGGGGGGATGACTCCGCCTACCACGATCATGATGTCCTCGCGGCCCTCCTCGGCGAGGGACTCCTTCAACGCCGGTACGAGGGTGAGATGCCCTGCTGCCAGCGAGGACACCCCGACGATGTGCACGTCCGCCTCCACGGCCTGGCGGGCCACCTCGCCGGGGGTCTGGAAGAGGGGGCCGACGTCGACGTCGAAGCCCAGGTCGGCGAAGGCGGTGGCGATCACCTTCTGGCCGCGGTCGTGGCCGTCCTGGCCCATCTTGGCGACCAGGATGCGCGGGCGGCGGCCCTCGGACTCCTCGAACTCGGCCACGAGGGCGCGGGTGCGCTCGACGGACGGGGACTCGCCGGCTTCGGTGCGGTACACACCGGAGATCGTACGGATCTGGCTCGCGTGCCGCCCGTACACCTTCTCCAGCGCGTCGGAGATCTCACCGACCGTGGCCTTCGCGCGGGCCGCGTTCACCGCCAACTCCAGGAGGTTGCCGGTGCCTTCGGCCGCGCGGGTCAGCGCGTGGAGGGCGTCCTGGGTGGCCTGTTCGTCGCGCTCTGCGCGCAACCGCCGTAGTTTCTCGATCTGTTGGGTGCGGACCGAGGAGTTGTCGACCTTGAGGACGTCGATCTGCTCGTCGGTCTCCACGCGGTACTTGTTGACGCCGATGACCGGCTGGCGTCCGGAGTCGATGCGGGCCTGGGTGCGGGCCGCCGCCTCCTCGATGCGCAGCTTGGGGATGCCCGCGTCGATCGCCTTTGCCATCCCGCCCGCCGCCTCGACCTCCTCGATGTGCTGCCAGGCCCGGCGCGCGAGGTCGTAGGTGAGCTTCTCGACGTACGCGCTGCCGCCCCACGGGTCGATGACCCGGGTGGTGCCGGACTCCTGCTGGATGAGGAGTTGGGTGTTGCGGGCGATGCGCGCCGAGAAGTCGGTGGGGAGCGCGAGGGCCTCGTCGAGGGCGTTGGTGTGCAGCGACTGCGTGTGACCCTGTGTTGCCGCCATCGCCTCTACGCAGGTGCGTGTCACGTTGTTGAAGACGTCCTGCGCGGTCAGTGACCAGCCCGAGGTCTGTGAATGGGTGCGCAGGGAGAGGGACTTGGCGTTCTGCGGGTCGAACTGCTTGACCAGCTTGGCCCACAGGAGGCGGGCCGCCCGCATCTTCGCGATCTCCATGAAGAAGTTCATGCCGATCGCCCAGAAGAAGGAGAGCCGGGGGGCGAACGCGTCCACGTCCATGCCTGCTTCCCGGCCCGCCCGGATGTACTCCACGCCGTCCGCGAGGGTGTACGCCAGCTCCAAGTCGGCCGTCGCGCCCGCCTCTTGGATGTGGTAGCCGGAGATGGAGATCGAGTTGTAGCGGGGCATCCGCTGCGAGGTGAAGGAGAAGATGTCGGAGATGATCCGCATCGACGGCTTCGGCGGATAGATGTAGGTGTTGCGGACCATGAACTCCTTGAGGATGTCGTTCTGGATGGTCCCGGCCAACTTCTCGGGCGGTACGCCCTGTTCCTCCGCCGCCACGATGTAGAGGGCGAGTACGGGCAGTACCGCGCCGTTCATCGTCATCGACACGGTCATCTTGTCGAGCGGGATGCCGTCGAAGAGCTGGCGCATGTCGTAGATCGAGTCGATCGCCACGCCCGCCATGCCGACGTCACCGGTCACGCGCGGGTGGTCGCTGTCGTAACCCCGGTGCGTGGGCAGGTCGAAGGCGACGGAGAGGCCCTTCTGGCCGGCCGCCAGGTTGCGGCGGTAGAAGGCGTTGGACTCCTCGGCCGTGGAGAAACCCGCGTACTGGCGGATCGTCCAGGGCTGGTTGACGTACATCGTCGGGTACGGGCCGCGCAGATACGGCGCGATGCCCGGGTAGGTGGCCAGGAAGTCCAGGCCCTCCAAGTCCTGCCCCGTGTACAGGGGTTTGACCGCGATGCCCTCCGGGGTCTCCCAGAGCAGGTCGTCGCCGCCGGCCGCCTTCTTGACGGCGTCGCGCCACTCGTCGGTACCGGCTTCGGCGGCCGGAGCCCCCAGCTCGATCCCGGAGAAGTCGGGGATGCGCCCCATCGCTGCCATCAGGACACTCCCATGCGGTCGAGGGTGGCGGACAGTACGGCTACGGCGTCACAGCCCGCGAAGACGTAGGCGTCGACTCCGGGGTACTGCCCGGGACGGCCCGCGAGGTACACATGCCCGGCACCGGCCGACCTCAACTCCCCGGCGACCACAGCCGCTTGCTCCTCGTACAGCGCGTCGCTCGAGCACAGGCAGGCCTCAGTGGCCCCGCTGTCCGCGAACTCGCCCTCGGTGACGGGCTCGATGCCGCCCGCCTGGAAGAGGTTCGAGGCGAAGGCGAGGCGGGCGGTGTGCGCGGCGGCCGGGCCGAGCGCCGCCAAGAAGATACGGGGGCGGGAGCCGGTCGCCGCGAGGTGGGCGTCGGAGCGGGCGCGCAGTTCTTCGTAGGCCTCGTCTCGGCGCACGCGTGGCAGGCCGCCGGACGGGGCGACGGGGGCGGGGGTGCGGTCCGGGAGGCGTTCGGCGAGGTTCGGGAACTCGCTTACGCCCGTGATGGGTTCGCGGCGTTTGGCGAGCTTCGCGCTGCGGGTCGCCCAGGTGGTGGCGAGGTCGTCGCGGAGGCTGCCGGAGCTCAACGCGGCTGCCTGGCCGCCCTGTTGCTCGATGTGCTGGAAGAACTCCCAGCCTGCGTGGGCGAGTTCGTCCGTGAGTCGCTCCACGTACCAGGAGCCGCCCGCCGGGTCGATCACCCGGGACAGATGCGACTCCTCGACCAGGATCGTCGAGGTGTTGCGGGCGATCCGGCGCGCGAACGCGTCCGGCAGACCCAGCGCGTGGTCGAAGGGCAGCACGGTGACGGACTCGGCGCCGCCCACCCCGGCGGCCAGCGTCGCGACCGTCGTCCGCAGCATGTTCACCCACGGGTCACGGCGGGACATCATCACCGGCGAGGTCACCGCGTGCTGCACCTGCCCGCCCGGCGCCCCGCACACCTCGGCCACCCGTGCCCAGAGCCTGCGCGCCGCGCGCAACTTGGCGATCGTGAGGAACTGGTCGGCGGTCGCCGCGTACCTGAACTCCACCTGGGAGACGGCCTGTTCGACGGTCAGTCCCGCCTCGGTCAGCTCGCGAAGATAGGCGACACCGGTCGCCAGCGAGGCGCCCAACTCCTGCGCCGCCGAACCGCCGGCCTCGTGGTACGGCAGCGCGTCCACCGTCAGCGCGCGCAGCCCCGGGTACTCCTCGGCGCAGCGCCGGGCGAGCGCGGCGACGGGCGCGAAGTCGAAGGGCTCGTCCCCGGTGCGGGCCGCGAAGCCCAGCGGGTCGGCGCCCAGGTTGCCGCGCGCCGCCTGCCTGTCGACGCCGCGCGCCTCGTACAGCCGTAGCAACTCGGCTGCCGCGGAGGCGACTTCGGGCCCCGCGTCGAGGACGACGGGTGCCAGGTCGAGATAGACGCCGGCGAGGACCCGGTCGAGCGAGGAGACCGGGATGCCCTGCTCGCCCACGAGCAGCCAGAGTGAGGTGACGCCGTTCTCCAGGTCCGCGAGGACCGAGGCGGCGTCGGCGGTCGTGTGGCGCTGTCGTACGTCCCAGCCGCCGAGGGTGTTGCCCTCGGCGCGGCCACCCCGTACGAAGGGGGCGAAACCGGGGAGGCCGGGCTCGGGTGCGGAGTCGTCCGCGGTGTACAGGGGACGGGCGCGGAGCCCGTCCTCCAGCGAGGTGGACAGGGCGTCTTCCGCTGCCGCGTCCGAGACTTCCTTGCCCGACTTGCGCAGTACGCCTGCCACCAGGCGTTGCCACTGCTCATGGGTCGCGTCAGGGAACTCGGCGGCCAGCGAGAGCCCGTCGTCAGGCAGGACCGTCATGCTCGGATGCTAGGGCAAACGTGCAGGTGAGCAGCAGAGGACGCGGCTGTGACCTTGGCCTCCCCGGGCGGTCTAGACCACTCCGACAGGGTTCTGGTAGGCGCGGGAGACGTGGGCGAGTCCTTCGCGTCCCGTGCGCCGGGGGACGGTCACACTGACCTCGAAACAGCCCCCACCTCCTGCATCGCGAGGTCACCCATGGCGTTCGGTCTGGCCCGCCGCGAACTGCGGCCCAGGGTTCCGCTGCGGCCGGGGGAGGGCGACCGGAGCCACCTGACCAGCCTCGAAGGGCTGGCCGCGCTGTCCCTGGACGCGCTCAGCTCGGTGGCCTACGGGCCCGAGGCGATCGTGCTCGTGCTGATCACCGCCGGGACGAGCGCGGTGAACGCCACCCTGCCGGTGACCCTGGTCATCGCCGGGCTGCTGGCGGTGCTCGTCGTGTCGTACGGGCAGGTCATCGCCGTTCACCCGGACGGCGGTGGCGCGTACGCGGTGGCGAAGAAGGACCTGGGGCCCAGGACGAGTTACCTCGCGGCGGCCAGTCTCGTCGTGGACTACGTGCTGACGGTGGCGGTCAGTCTGGCGGCGGGCGCGGCCAGCCTCGCCTCCGCCTTCCCCTCGCTCGGCTCGCATCTGCTGGAGCTCTGTCTCGTCGGGCTCGCCCTGCTCACCGCCGTGAACCTGCGGGGCGTCGCCGAGAGCGCACGTGTACTGATGCTGCCCACCGCGCTGTTCGTCGTCGCCATCCTCGGCATCGTCGTCCTCGGCCTGGTGCGCTCGCACCCCGCGGCGATCGTCGGCACCGCCCAACCCGCCCACGCCACCGAGGCGTTGGGCGTCCTGCTGCTCCTGAGGGCGTTCGCCTCCGGCTGCTCCGCGCTGACCGGTGTGGAGGCCATCGCCAACGGCGTACCGGCGTTCCGTGAACCACGCGTCCGGCGGGCGCAGCGCACCGAACTGATGCTGGGTGCGCTGCTCGGGCTGATGCTCGTCGGGCTCGCGGTGCTGATCCGGCGCGACCATGTGGCCCCGCGCGGCGGCGTGACCGTACTCGCCCAACTGACCGCCGACGCCTACGGAACGGGCTGGCCGTACTACGCCACGAACCTCGTCGTCACTCTCGCGCTCGCCCTCGCCGCGAACACCAGCTTCGGCGGTCTGCCCGTGCTGATGAGCCTGCTCGCCAAGGACCACCGGCTGCCGCACCTGTTCGGCCTGCGCACCGAACGCCCCGTCTACCGCTGGGGAGTTGCGGCCCTGGCCCTGCTCGCCGCGCTCCTCCTGATCGCCGTGGACGCCGACACGCATCGGATGATCCCGCTGTTCGCGATCGGTGTGTTCATCGGCTTCACCATCAGCCAGATCGGACTCGTACGGCACTGGGCGCGGGAGCGTCCGCCCGGCTGGCTGCGTCGTGCTGTGCTCAACGGCGTCGGCGCGCTGCTGACCAGCGTGGCCGGAGTGGTGCTGCTGGCGAGCAAGTTCCTCGAAGGGGCGTGGGTGGTGGTTGTCGCCATCCCGCTGCTGATGCTCCTGTTCGCCCGCATCCAGCGCTACTACACGACCGTCGCCCGGGAGGTCGGGCTCGGCGAGGTGCCGCCGCCGCTGCGCCGCGTCACCGACTCCCTCGTCATCGTGCCGGTCGGCCAGGTCAGCAAGGTCACCCAGCGCGCGCTGTCCGCGGCCCGCGCCCTCGGCCACGAGGTCGTCGCGGTCGCCGTGCACGGAGATCCCGCCAACGCCCGTGCACTGCGGGAGAGTTGGGACCGCTGGGAGCCGGGCGTACCACTGGACGTCATCGACAGTCCGCAGCGCTCGCTGGTGCAGCCGCTCGTGGACTATGTGCGGCGGGCGGCGGAGAGCGGCCGGCAGATCGTCGTCCTCATCCCGGAGGTGGAGCCCCGCCACCGCCGCTACCAGATCCTGCAGAACCAGCGCGGGTTGCTGCTGGCGGCGGCGCTGCGGGCCCGTACGGATGTCGTCGTGTGTGTGGTGCCGTACAGGTTGAGCCTGTGACGACGACCTGCGGGTGATTACAGTCCGATGTCCCTGCGGCTCATGTCGTCCAGGGACTCGCGGCGTACGAGGACGCGTGCGATGCCGTTGGTGACCGCGACGACCGGGGGTCGGCCGACGAGGTTGTAACCGGAGGCCATGGACAGGTGGTAGGCGCCGGCCGCCGGTACGGCGAGGAGGTCGCCGGGGCGTACGTCGCCGGGGAGCGGCACGTTGTCGGCGAGGATGTCGCCGGCCTCGCAGTGCCGGCCCACGACGGTGACCGGGCGGGATGGGGCGGTGGCGGGGCGGCCGATGAGGCGGGGTGCGTAGCGGACGCCGTACAGCGCGGGCCTGGGGTTGTCGCTCATGCCGCCGTCGACCGCGACGAAGCTGCGGTCACCGGTGCGTTTGACGGCCAGGACACGGTAGACGGCGACGCCCGCGGGACCGACGATCGCCCGACCGGGTTCGAGGGTGAGCCGGGGCACGGGGAGTCCGGTGCGGGCGCAGCCGTCCTCGAGTTCGGCGCGGACGCGGCGGGCGAGGGCGGAGATGTCGAGGTGTTCCTCGCCGGGGCGGTAGGCGATGGCGTGCCCGCCGCCGATGTCCAACTGCGGGAGCGTGACGCCGTGTTGGTCGCGGATGCGGGCCAACAGCCCGACGATGCGGCGCACTGCGGCGACGTACGGCTTCGTCGTGGCGATCTGCGAGCCGATGTGGCAGTGCAGGCCGACGAGTTCGAGGTGCGGCTGGTCGAGGATGCGGGTCACGGCGTGCTGCGCGGAGCCGTCGGTGATGGACAGGCCGAACTTCTGGTCGTCGGTGCCCGTGCGCACCTTGACGTGGGCGCCGGCCGCGATGCCGGGCACCACCCGCACCATGACCTTCTGCCGGGTGCCGGCGGGCGTGATCGCGGCCAGCCGGGCGATCTCCGAGGTGCTGTCGACGACGATACGGCCGACGCCGAGGCGCAGGGCGGTGCGCAGGTCCTCCGGGCTCTTGGCGTTGCCGTGCAGCACGATCCGCTCCGGCGGGAAACCGGTGGTGACGGCGAGCGCGAGTTCGCCGGCGGAGCACACGTCGAGGCCGAGCCCCTCCTCCTGCACCCAGTGGGCCATGGCCCGGCACAGGAACGCCTTCGCCGCGTAGACGACGTCGGCGTCCGGGAACGCGGTGCGGTACGTACGGCAGCGTTCGCGGATCTCCTGCTCGTCGAGGACGTAGACGGGTGTCCCGAACCGGTCGGCGGCCTCGGCGAGCGAGACCCCGCCGACGGAGACGTCCCCGTCGGGGGCGGGGCGGGTGGAGCGGGGCCAGACGGACAGGTCGTCGGGGGCGGCGATCTGTACGAGGGGGGCGTCCAGGATGGACATGGGTGGGTCTCCTCAGCCGATCAGCAGGTTCAGACAGGCGACGACGGCGGCGGCGCCGGTCACCCGCAGGGCACCGATGTGCTGGGGGTGCCAGCGGCGCCAGGAGTTCTCACGCTCGCGTTCCGTGGCCGCGGTGCGGTCGGCCGCCGGGGCGGACAGCGACGGGTCGACGGTGAGGGCAGTGACGCCCAGGGGCGCGGCGAGTGCGCGCAGCACGGGTTCGGAGAGCCTGATACTGGCCTGCTCGCTGCCGAGAGTGGCGGCGAGCCGGGCCGCCGAGGTGAAGCCGACGGCCGTACGGCCGCCGAGGGGGGTGCGGAAGAAGCGGGCCGTGCAGCCCGCGGGACCCGACCGGACGGGGACGTGGAGAAGTCCGGCCGGGACGGGTTCGGCGGGCTCGGGGTCCTCGGTGTGCTCGACTGCGGACACTGGAGACATCGTGCGGCTCCTTGTACGGGGCGATGTGCGCGGCCCGGCCGGTTCGACCAGGCGCTTCCTCGAAGCTATGCCCGCGGGATCGGGGTGCGGGTGCCTCACTGACGGATGCTTGACGGGTTGCGCCGCACCTATAACGCCGTGCTGACGGGGGTGGGGGACGGCTGGCCGGAGGTGTGCCGTCGGCTCGGCTCGGCCGGTCAGCCCCCGCCCTCCGTCAGCTCCCGCGCGTCCACCGCCCACCGCAGCGAGATGCGCCGGTGCAGCGAGGCCAGCTCGCTCTCCAGGGGCGACGGCGGCACCGTCAGTACCGGGCAGGCGGCGTGGGTGACGCAGTAGCGGGTGACGGACGGGAACAGGGTGCGCAGGGGGCCTCGCGGGCCCGCGCCGATGACCAGGAGGTCGTCGGGGCGGTCGGCGGTCTCGACCAGGGCGCGGCCCGCCGTACCGCGGACGACCAGGCCCTGGAAGGGGACCCCGGGACCCGTGTCGCCGAAGGCCGTGTCGAGGACGGTGAGGAGTCGTTCGGCGGCATCGCGGCGGAGGTCGGTCAGCGGGAGTGCCAACACCGAGCGCCCGTGGGCGAGTTCACCGCCGGGCGGCTCCCAGGCGAGGACGGCCAGCAGCTCGGCGTCGGTCCGACGGGCCTCCTGCACGGCCCGGTGCAGCGCCGCCAGGCTCCCCGGCGAACCGCTCACCCCGACCACGGCACGCCGCCGCCCGCCACCGCTCATCGTCGCTCACTCCTCGCCGTACACGGACTCCTGTCCTCCATCGAAGTGCCGGAAAGAGAGGACGTATCGCCGTGTTGGCGCCCGTCTGACGCCGGAGGGCGGATTCTTGACGCGCCCGTGACGCCGTGTCGCCGGTGGCCGGAAATGATTCCTCAACTCCCGCCCGACGACCCGCCCGTGTCAACGAAGTGGCGGCCCCTGGCAAAGGCCGGGGCAAGAATCTCCCCCGCGGCCCGCCCCTCGCGTCGCGAATTCCGTCTGGCAACGCACTGTTCACTCAGGGGCCGCTGGGAAGCGCCAGGGTGCGGACGTTGTCAGCTCAACTGCTCGCCAGGGAGGGCACCATGACCACACAGACCGAGACATCGGACGGGTCCACGCAGTCGTCCGAGGGGGTCAGCCGGCGCCACGCGCTGGGCCTCCTCGGTACGGCCGGCGCCGGCGCCGCCGTCACCCCCTTGCTGGGAGCAGGCACGGCGCAGGCCGCCCCGCTCGCCGCCCCGGCCCTTCACCTGACCGCGGACTCCTCCGGAGCGTCCCCGGTCCAGGGCCTGCACCTCACCTTCGGGGCGGACCCGCGCACCCAGATGACGGTCTCGTGGATCACCGACAAACCGGTGACCAGACCCGTCGTGCGCTACGGCACGCTGGAGCACGGCTTCGGCTCCAGCGCCAAGGCCCGCACCGTCACCTACGTCGACGGCACCTCCAGCCGCACCGTCTACGTCCACCACGCCGCGCTGAACAAGCTCACCCCGGACACCGACTACCTCTACCTCGCCACCCACGAGGGTGCGACGCCCGACAGCGGAACCTTCCGCACCGCCCCGCGCGGACGGAAGCCGCTCACCTTCACCAGCTTCGGCGACCAGTCCGCCCCGCAGGTGACCTGGGCGGCCAACGGCACGGTGGGGCTCGACGCGAACTCCACCCCCGCGACGAAGGACATCGTCACCGGCATCGAGCAGGTCGCCCCACTCTTCCACCTGCTCAACGGCGACCTCTGCTATGCCAACCTGGACGTCGACCGGGTCCGCACCTGGAACAACTTCTTCACCAACAACACCCGTTCGGCCCGCTTCCGCCCCTGGATGCCCGCGGCCGGCAACCACGAGATCGAGAAGGCCAACGGCCCGATCGGACTCGGCGCCTACCAGACCTACTTCTCCCTCCCGTCCACCGAGACCGACGCCGAACTCGCGGGCCTCTACTACGCGTTCACGACCGGCTCGGTCCGGGTGATCGTGCTGCAGAACGACGACAACTGCCTCCAGGACGGCGGCGACGTCTACATCAACGGCTACTCCGGCGGACGCCAACTCTCCTTCCTGGAGAAGGAGTTGAAGGCGGCCCGGTCCTCGCGCGACATCGACTGGGTGGTCGTCGCCATGCACCAGGTGATGGTCAGCTCCACGGACGCGAACGGCGCCGACCTGGGCCTGCGCCAGAAGTACGGCCCTCTCTTCGACCGCTACGGCGTCGACCTCGTCCTGTGCGGCCACGAGCACAACTACGAGCGCTCGCTGGCCGTCCGCGGAGTCGTCAGCGGCACCGAGACCCTGACCCCCAACCCCATCTCCACGGCCACCGACAACATCGACACCGGCCTCGGCACCGTCCACATGATCCTCGGCGGCGGTGGCGTCTCGGGCACCACCAACCAGAGCTTCTTCAAGGACGGCACCGGCAAGGTGATCACGTCCGTGTCGGCGACCCCGGGTTCCAACGGCAAGCGCACCTCCACCTACACCAAGGAGGAGGCCGTCTGGATCGGCGTCCGCGACACCGAACACCCCTACGGCTTCGCCGCCTTCACCGTCGACCCCGGCCGGCACGCCGGCGACACCACCCGCATGCACGTGACCTACTACAACGTGAACAAGCCCAACGGTGACCTGTCGGTGTTCGAGAACTTCACCCTCCACCGCAAGCGCTCCGACGGCTACAGCAAGTAATCAACTCCGGTAAAACCGGCATTCCTGGGGGGACTTCCGGCTGTTTCCCGCTCACTCCGACGGGCGCGGCCGGAAGTCGTGGGGCGACCACTCCGGCGCGAGGCGGCCGTGCCTGAACGTCATCCGCCGTGCCTGAACGTCATCCGCGTCACCGGAATCCAGTGACGCGGATTCACCTGCTCCCTCGCGACCATGAGCGCATGGGTGACGATCCCGTCCTGTACGAGATCCGGGTCCACGGCCATCTCGGCCCCACCCTGCTGACGGCGTTCCCGGCGTTCGAGCCGGAGCAGCAGGGCGCCGACACCGTGCTCACCGGGCTGCTGCCGGACGCCGCGGCGCTCTTCGGCGTCCTCTCCGAGATCGAGTGCCTCGGCCTGGATCTCCTCGAAGTCCGCAGAGTGAGTGTGCGACCGAACCAGCCCCCACCGAAGGGAGATGCTCCGTGAGCACCGAGCAGCAACAGACCCTCGACGCGATCCTGCGCCAGTCCGCCTTCCCCGTCGGCAGTACCGTCGAGGAACAGCGGCGCCGGCTGCACGAGTTGACGTCGGCGCAGCCACTGCCTCCCGAAGTGACCGTGAAATCAGGCACGTTGGGCGGGGTCCCCGTCGCCGAGATCACGGTCGACGGGGTCGAACCCCGGCACGTCGTCCTGTACTTCCACGGCGGTGTCTACGTCCTGGGGGACGCCTTCAGCGCCGCAGGGCTGGCCTCGCAGGTCGGCCGCCGGACCAGTGCCAAGGCCTTCTCCGTCGACTACCGGCTCGCCCCCGAGCACCCGTATCCGGCCGCCGTGGACGACGCGCTGGCAGCCTACGAAGCCCTCCTCGGCGAAGGCGTCGCCGCCTCGGACATCGTCTTCGCGGGCGAGTCGGCGGGCGGTGGACTCGCGGTCGCCACCCTGGTCAACGCCCGCGACCACGGGCTGCCGTTGCCGGCCGCCGCCTACGTCATGTCGCCGTACACCGACCTCACCCTGGCCGGACCGAGCATCGACACCAAGCGGGACGCCGACCCGCTGCTCAACCGGGAACTCCTCGCACCCCGGGTCACCGACTACACGGCGGGCCAGGACCCCGCGCTCGCCCTCATCAGCCCGGTCTTCGCCGACCTCTCCGGCCTGCCGCCCCTCGTCATCCAGGTCGGCACCCACGAGGTCCTCCTCGACGACGCCGTACGCCTCGCCCAGCGTGCCGCCGCGGCGGACGTCGAGGTCACCCTGGACGTGACCCCCGGGGTACCGCACGTCTTCCAGGCCTACGGCCCCCTCCTCGACGAGGCGACCGCCGCGCTGGACAGGGCCGGACGGTTCCTGACCGCGCGGCTCACCGGATAGCCACGCGTGGCCCAGAGGATAGCCATGCTTGGCCCAGCGGCCGTCACGGACCGCGTGTCGCCGCCGCGCCGGTCGGCGCCTGCGTGATGCCGGTGAGCTGGGCTGCCCGGCGCCAAGAGTTGGGCGCAGTCGGTGCTGCTGCCGCCGGGTCAGGCCGTGAGAACGGCGGGGTTCGGGACGGTCACCGGACTCGTCGTCACGGCGTCGGCGGCCGCAGACAGGGCCGTAGCTGAGAAAGTCTGTCCGGCAGGGCAGTCGAACTCCCTTCCGCACCCGTCTTTACGGGGGAACAAGGGAGGGCACTTTGAACGCCGACGAGGAACGCGAGTTCCGCGCATTCGTGGCGGCGCGGTCGAGATCGCTGCTGCACACGGCGTACCTGCTGACCGGGGACTGGGAGCAGGGCCGCGACCTGCTCCAGACCGCGCTCGCGTCCACCGCCCGGCGCTGGTCGAAGCTGCGCGACCGGCAGCAGCCGGAGACCTATGTGCGCCGGGCGCTCTACCACGCCCAGGTGGACCGCTTCCGGCTGCTCGGCTGGGGCAGGGAGACGGTCACCGACGCGCTGCCGGACTCGCCCGGGCAGGCCGTCGACTGGGCCGACACCGTGGTCCAGCGCCACGACATCATGGCCGCGCTGCGGCGGCTGCCCAAGCGGCAGCGCGCGGTGGTCGTGCTGCGTTACTTCGAGGACAGGCCGGATGCGGAGATCGCCGAGATCCTGGGCATCACCCAGGGCACGGTCCGCAGCCAGACCCACAAGGCCCTGACCTCCCTCCGCGCCTTCTTCGCCGAGGCGGAGCCATCGACCACCACATCCCCCTCCGCTGCCTCCGGAAGGGGCGCCGTCGCATGAACGACCCGACCGAACACCCCCTGCACGATGCCCTGCACACCCATGTCCAGGAGGGCGGGGGTGACGCCGCCGGTCCCTACCTGGTCGGCCTGGCCGACGGTGCGCTGCGGGTCGCCCGGCGGCGGCAGCGGCTGGCCCGCGCCGGAGTCGGCGTCGCCGTCGCCGCGGTGGTCGCAGTCGGCGGAGTCGCCGTCGCGGACGGCGCGATGCCGCACGTGAACCTGGAGCGGCCCGCCGCGGGGAACACCGAGAAGGCGGCCCGGCTCTCCATCCTGCCGGTCACCTCGGCCACGGAGCGCGCCTGCGCCCCCGGCGGCGACGGCTACACCCTGCGCGCGACCGAGGGCAGCCCGGCGTACTGCGTCCAGGTCGACCGGACCAAGGGCATGACCGACGTCCGGGCCGTCTCCGCGAAGGCTCGCAATTACCACGGCGAATGGGAGGTGGACCTGACTCTCGGCCCCGCCGACCGCACCCGCCTCGCCGACCTCACCAGCACCCTCGCCACGGCCCCGGCCCCACGCAACGAGTTCGCCGTCGTCATCGACGGCGAACTCTGGAGCGTGCCCTCCGTGGCCGCCCCTCTCACCGAGGGCCATATCGCCGTCGTCGGCAGCCTCACCAGCACCACCGCCCACGACCTGGCCCTCCGCCTGGGGGCTGGCGGATGACCTGGAGGGTTGACCCTCGCGTCCCGGTGTGATGACTGGACCTCCGAGTCCAGCAGGGTGGGGTGATGGGTCATGAACCGAGGGATGACCGCCAAAGGCTTGGCCACCCGCGGCACGTTCAACGTGATCAACGTCAACGCCCATGACAAGGGCGGCCACTTCGGCCACTACGAAAACCCCGACACGTACATCGGCGACGTCTGTGAGACCTTCCGCTGCGCCGGGGTGTGGGTAGTGTCCGCCCCGACGCACCGGGCGCGCGGCATCGCGGTCCGCGAGGAGGAGGATCACCATGGCGGATCGTGGGGACGGGGACGAGGCGGCCGGAGCATCCGCGCCGGGGCTGCCGGAGGCGCCCCGGGGGAGCGCGCGGGACGCGGTGCGGCTCGCGGTGGTGATCGGTGCGCTCGGTGTGGTCTTCGGTGACATCGGGACGAGCCCGATCTACACCCTGCAGACCGTGTTCAACCCGAGTGACCCGCACCCGGTCCCGGTCAGCACACAGAACGTGTACGGGGTGGTGTCGCTAGTCTTCTGGTCGGTGATGGTCATCGTCACGGTCACCTATGTGCTGCTGGCGATGCGCGCCGACAACGAGGGCGAGGGCGGCATCATGGCGCTGATCACCCTGCTGCGGCGCTGGGGTTCGCAGCACGGTGGGCGAACCGCCGTAGTACTGGCCGGACTTGGCATCTTCGGAGCGTCGCTGTTCTTCGGCGACAGCATGATCACCCCGGCGATCTCGGTGCTGTCCGCGGTCGAGGGGCTCAAGGTCGTCGAGCCGTCGCTGGGCAGTGCGGTCGTGCCCGTCACGGCGGTGATCATCGTGCTGTTGTTCCTGGTGCAGAGCCGGGGAACCGCCGCGGTGGGCCGGGTGTTCGGGCCGGTCATGATCCTCTGGTTCACGGCCATCGGCGCGTGCGGAGTCGTCGGGATCGCCGACCACCCGGCCATCCTCCGGGCGCTGTGGCCGAGTTACGCGCTGGGCTTTCTCTTCGGCCACTTCGGCACCGCCTTCTTCGCGCTCGCCGCGGTCGTGCTCGCGGTCACCGGCGCGGAGGCGCTCTACGCGGACATGGGGCACTTCGGCCGCCGCGCCATCACCCGCGGCTGGCTGTTCCTCGTCTTCCCCGCCTGCGTCCTGAGCTACCTCGGCCAGGGCGCGCTGATCCTCGACGACCCGGCCAACATCAGCAGCCCGTTCTTCCTCCTCGTCCCCGACTGGGGGCGCTGGCCGATGGTCCTACTTGCCACGGCCGCCACGGTGATCGCCTCCCAGGCGGTGATCACCGGCGCGTACTCGGTCGCCGCCCAGGCCGCCCAGCTCGGCTACCTGCCGAGACTCCGGATCGCGCACACCTCCGAGTCCACCATCGGCCAGATCTACGTCCCCTGGATCAACTGGCTGCTGATGGTCTCGGTCCTCACTCTGGTCTTCGCGTTCCGCAGCTCCACGGCCCTGGCCTTCGCCTTCGGCATGGCGGTCACCGGCACCATCACCATCACCACCCTGCTGTTCTTCTACGTCGCCCGCGCGAAGTGGGCCACGCCCGTGTGGCTGCTGGTGACCGGCGCGACCCTTCTGCTCACCGTCGACCTGCTGTTCGTGGCGGCCAACCTGACCAAGCTCGTGCACGGCGCGTGGCTGCCGCTGCTGATCGGCCTCACCGCGTTCACCGTCATGACGACCTGGCAGCGCGGCCGTCAACTCGTCACCGCGGAACGAGCCGAGCACGAAGGGTCCCTGCGCGAGTTCGTCGACCAACTCCGCAGCGGGGAAAGGCCGGTGATCGAGGTCCCCGGCACGGCCGTCTTCCTCAACCGGGGCAAGGAGACCGCGCCGTTGGCCATGCGCGCCAACGTGGAACACAACCATGTGCGGCACGAGCAGGTCGTGATCCTCTCCATCGAGACCGAGCCCGTACCCCGTGTCCCTGCCGACCAGCGCATCGTCGTCGACGGCCTCGGCTACGCCGACGACGGGATCGTCCATGTCACCGCCCGGTTCGGCTACATGGAGACACCGGACATCCCCGGCACGCTGGCCCTGCTCGACCCGGCCGAGACCGAGGGGCCGTTGCAGATCGAGCAGGCGTCCTACTTCCTGTCGAAGATCGAGCTGCGGCCCGGCAAGGCACGGACGATGGCACCGTGGCGCAAACGGCTGTTCATCACCACCTCCTACATCACCGCCGACGCCGCCGAGCACTTCGGCCTTCCCCGCGACCGCACGGTCATCATGGGCTCGCACATCGAGGTGTAGACAAGGGCCGGTCCCGGCTGACGGTGATCGCCGGGATCGCCGTCGAGGTCGATGAACGGGGCTTCGCCCGTGGAGCGGCGGCGGACATTGCGTCGAGTCCCCTTCGCACCGCGGAGAGGCCCGCGCCGCTCTGTCCGCGAGGGCCAGTCTTACGCCTCGAACGCGGGACACCCCTGTCTCGTCGCCACTTTGACGCCGCGCCGTCGGGTTCTTGACGGGGTGCCTACAGGGCGGGCGGGACGGGGGAGCCGGGGGTGTCGGGGCGGGCGGGATGGGGGAGTTGAGGTGGCGGGCTGACCGGACAGCGGGCCGGTACCCGACAGTGGGAGCGATTCGGCGGAGGCCGGGCGCCGGCGAGGTCGGCGGTCGACGAGCTCGATGCCCACGAACGGGGGGCTGCTGCCGCAGCCGCTCGGGGTACGGCCGTACTCGTCGATCGAGGGGTAGGGCCCGATGAACTCCCGTTCCTCGTCCGTCAGTTGCACCTGGTTGCACCCGTGCCACGCACGACGGTCCACCGGTCCAGGCCCTACCACCAGGGCGAGGCCCGCCGTGGGCAAGGCAGTTACCGGGTGAAATCGATGGGCGCGGCCGGTTGGATCGTTCAGTCCTGACCCCCGTCGCCCGGTGCCGTCAGCAGCCGTTCCAGCTCGCCCCCGGCCTCTTCGTACCCCGCGTCGGAGATCCGTTGCAGCTCGCGCAGATCCCTCGCCGCCACCGCACGCCGGGTGAGCAGGAACCCGGCACGCAGGGACCCTTCGTCCAACAGCTCGCTCAGCTCACCGAGGTCGCCGGTCTCGTCGGCGAGGTCGGCCAGCCGGTCCAGAGCGGTCTCGTTGCCCTCGTCGGCCAGCTCGCGCAGGGTCTCCCGGTCCACATTCGTCTTCGCCATGCCGCCATCCTGCGCCCCTGCCCCAGGGGCAAGGTCAAGTGGGACCATGACCGTGTGATCACCATCGGGCAGCTGGCCGGGTATGTCGGGGTGTCGATCAAGACCATCCGCGTCTACCACGACAAGGGGCTGCTCCCCGAGCCCGACCGCGACGCGTCCGGCTACCGCCGCTACGGCGCGCACGACGCCATCGACCTGATCAAGATCCGCACGCTCGCCGAAGCCGGCGTTCCCCTGGCCCGTATCCGGGACCTGAGATCGGCGGCCGACGAGGAGTTCCAGCAGGCGCTGCGCGAGATCGACGACGAACTCACCGCCCGCATCCACGGCTTGCAGGCGATGCGGGGGCGCTTGCGCCGACTCGCCGCCGGTGAACTGACCCTCCTGCCCACCGAGGTCGGCGCCCACCTGGAGGACCTGGCCCTCTGGGGGTTCACCCCGCGCTGGGTCGACCTGCAACGCGACCTGTGGATCCTCGTGTTCGCCACCCATCCGGACCACGCGATCACCCTGTTCCACGACCAGGCCGAGACCCTGACCGACCCGGCGCTACGACAGCTCTTCCTCGACTACGACCGCGCGCACGACCTCGCCGCCGCCGATCCCCGCATCGACGCCCTCGCCCACCGGATCGCCGAGGCACACCGGGAGCGCTACGGCCCCGACGAACCGCCCGAGTTGGACACGGGCTCCGAGATCCCCGCCCTCATCCAGGGCACGGTCAACGCCTCGTCCCCGGCATGGCGGCGACTCGACACGCTCATCCGCGCCCAACTGGAGCCGTGACCCGGCGCGTTCGGACGCCCACCCCCGGCCGCGTTCGGAAACCAGCCACCGCGCGCCGCGAACTGCGGTGCGGACACTGCCTGTTGCTGCCATAGGGCGGCCTGACCGCACGGTGGCGCACGGACATCGGCATGGGACGCCGATGGCATGCCGTGCGCCGGTGCCCGCCCCTCCGGCAGGCACCCGGCCGCCGGGAGCCGCTCCGGCGGGGGACTCCAGCAACCGTGAGGCCGCCGACACCCGCGCGCCTCCTCGGGGGCCGTGAGGGAATCTAGTACCGGCCAAGCCCGGAACACCCCTGCTCAGCAAGGAATTTGCGGCTCTCATACGGGGCCGGTCCGCGACGGCGTCAAGGTCCCGTCAAGCCCGCCTGAGAACGCGTCAGGAGCGTGTCAACGCGCGTCATTCCCGGCCTGATCCGGTCGCAGACTGATCGGCACGGGGGACGGACGACCGTCCGTGGCGTGGCAGGGAGGGACCGTGACCATCACGGCCGGAACATCGCGGAGACCTCAGCCGGAGGCCGCCGCGCCGCCACAAGGGGAAGCGGTCGTCCCGCCCGGGGGCGACCCCGGTCAGCGGCCGGGAGGGGGGTCGCGGCCGGGCGCCCCGGGGCACCGCCTGCGGCATCGGACCGTGGCCGCGCGGGCCGCTCTGCGCCGCCGCTACTGGGCCACCGTGCCCGCGCGGCTGCGCCTTCTGCGCGCGGCCACGGTCCTGCTCGCCACCGCCCTGGCCGTCCTCCTCACCCTGGCCGGCCTCGCCGCCTCCGGCACCTGGAACACCGTGGCCGGCCGCGACGCACCCCGCACCACCAGCGCCGCCGACCTCGAACTCGCCCTCAACGACATGGACGCCCAGGTCGCCAACCTCCTGCTGTCCAACGGCGACGCGGGCACGGGGCGACTGCAGACGCCGTACGAGAAGGCAACCGGGTTCTACGGCGACTCCCGGGACGAGATCGGGCACGACCTGCGCACCCTCGCCGTGGCCGCGCAGGGCGACCGGGCCGACGAACGGACCGTGGAGTCCCTCACCGACTCCTTCGCCGAGTACCAGGAACTCGTCGGCCGCGCCCTGGAGAACGACGACCACACCGGCGGCAGGACCGCCGCGCTGACCGACTACCGCCGGGCGACCGACCTGCTCCAGCGGCAACTCCTGCCCGAGGCACGGGACTTGGTGTCCTCCAACAACGCCGTGTTCAACTCGGCGTACACGGCGGCCAGTTCCGCGCTCTCCGCCCAGCTCATGGCGGTCGTCGCGCTCGGTGTGCTGCTGCTCGCGGTGCTCGGTCTCCTGCAGTGGTACCTCTCCCGCCGCTTCCAGCGGACCCTGACCCCGATCCTGCTCGCCGCCACCGTCTGCACCCTCCTCGCCGTCCTCCTCGGCACCCAACTGCTCTCCGCCACCAGGGAGAACCTGCACGGCGCCCGCCGCGACGCCTTCGACTCCGTCGTCGCACTCTCCCGCGCCCGCGCGATCGCCTACGACGCCAACGCCGACGAGAGCCGCTACCTCCTCGACCCCCAACGCCGCCCCCAGTACGCGCGGTCGTTCCTCACCAAGTCCCAGGAGCTGTACGGCATCCGGGGCGCGACCCTCGACACCTACGACGCCCAACTCGCCGTCACCTGGCGGGAGTACCGGACCGACCACCAAGACCCACGCTTCACCGGCGAGTTCCGGCGCGAGCTGGACAACATCACCTTCGCCGGTGAGCGGGCCGCGGCAGAGAAGACCGTCGAGACGTACGCCGTCTACCAGCGCGACGACCGCGAGATCCGGGCGCTGCTGGCCGCCGGAAAGGAGCGCGAGGCCGTGGAGTTCTGCATGGGCTGGGAGCCGGGCACGTCGAACGCGCACTTCGAAGCCTGGATGGACGCGCTGGACAAGGTGACCGCCATCAACGAGCGGCACTTCGACGGGTTCGTCGCGCACGGCCGCTCGGACGTCACCCGGCTGCTGCCCTGGGCACTCGGCGCCCTCCTCGCAGCCGCCGCGCTCACCGCCCTCGGACTGCGGCCGCGGCTGGCCGAGTTCCGCTGAGGTGCTTCAGGCCGACCGCCTCCCACCCTCCCTCCAGGCTGCGATCGCCCTTCGCGTGACGCGCGCCACAAATCCGTGCCGGAACTCGGTACCCCTCCCGTCCGACTCCTGAAGTGGTGCGGCTCGATGCCACGTGTTCCGCCCCCTGCCGTACGACGCGAACTGGAGACCGGTGATGGACGACTCCCGACAATCCGACTCGGGCGCCGGCGCGGTGCTCGGGAGACTGGCACCCCCTCCCGCCCTCTGCGGTTTCCTCCTGCTGCTGACGCTGGTCTTCGCCGCCTCGTACGCGGTCGGGTCCGGCGTAGGACCCGTCGCGCCCGGCATGCACGGCACCGGCGTCACCGGGACCAGTAGCGGAAGCAGCGGAAGCAGCCATACGGGAAACACGCAAGACATCGGCGAGATGGGCGAGATGGACATGCACGGCGGAGGCCACTGATGGGCACCGACTCGGCGGCCGTCCTCGTGACGACCGATCTGACCGTCGGCGGCATGACCTGCGCCGCCTGTGTGAGGCGTGTCGAGAAGAAGCTCGGCAAGCTGGACGGTGTCACGGCGACCGTCAATCTGGCCACCGGGCGGGCCCGGGTGAGCCATCCGCCGGAGATCGGCCCCGCGGAACTCGTCGAGGCGGTCGAGAAGGCCGGCTACACGGCGGCCCTTCCCGCGCCGCCGAAGAAGCAGCAACGCGCCGACGGCGACGAGGAGTCCGAGCAGGCGCGGCAGGAGCGGGAGCGGCTCCTCGTCACGGCGGTGCTCGCGGTGCCCGTGCTCGTTCTGTCGATGGTGCCCGGCCTGCAGTTCCGCGACTGGCAGTGGCTGTGCTTCGCACTCGCCGCACCGGTCGCCGTGTGGGGCGCGTGGCCCTTCCATGTGCGGGCGGTGCGCGGGCTGCGGTACTCAGCGGCGACCATGGACACGCTGGTGTCCCTCGGTGTCGTGGCGTCCTTCTGCTGGTCGGCGTACGCGCTCTTCCTCGGGGGCGCGGGCGATCCCGGGATGCGGATGCCGTTCACCTTGGTGCCTTCGGCCTCGGACGGCGTGGCCCACATCTATCTCGAAGCGGCCGTCGGCGTACCGCTGTTCGTGCTCGTCGGCCGTTTCCTGGAGGCGCGGGCCCGGAGCGGCACCGGGGCGGCGCTGCGGTCGCTCGCGCGACTCGCCGCCAAGGAAGTGTCGGTGCGTGAAGACGGTGTCGAACGGCTCGTCCCCATCGAGGAGTTGGGGGCCGGTCAGGTCTTCGTCGTACGGCCGGGCGAGCGGGTCGCCACCGACGGGCAGGTGACGGAGGGCAGTTCGGCCGTGGACCTGTCCCTGGTCACCGGGGAGAGCGAGCCGGTCGAGGTCGGGCCGGGCTCGGCCGTCGTCGGCGGTGCCGTCAACTCCGGTGGGCTGCTTCTCGTACGGGCCACCGCCGTCGGCGCGGACACCCAACTCGCCCGGATCACCCGGCTGGTGACCGAGGCACAGGCCGGGAAGGCGAAGGCGCAGCGGCTGGCCGACTCGGTCGCGGGCGTCTTCGTCCCCGTCGTGCTGGCGTTGGCCGTCGCCGCGCTCGGCTTCTGGCTCGGTGCCGGGGCCGATCCGCAGGCCGCGCTCACCGCGTGCGTGGCCGTGCTCGTCGTGGCCTGCCCGTGCGCGCTGGGCCTGGCGACCCCGACCGCGTTGATGGCCGCGACCGGCCGGGGTGCCCAACTGGGCGTCCTCGTCAGCGGTCCGCAGGCCCTGGAGGGGCTCCGGCATCTCGACACCGTCGTCCTCGACAAGACCGGCACACTCACCTCGGGGCACATGACCGTCGCCCAGTTCACCGCCGTACCGGACGGGCTGGGGAAGGACGCGGTGCTGCGGCTGGCCGGCGCGGTCGAGCGGGGCTCGGAACATCCGCTCGGCCGGGCGATCGTCGCGTACGCCCAACGCGCCCTGCCCGAACGGGCGTTGCCGGACGTGAGCGAGTTCGGCGCCCTGCCGGGGAAGGGGGTGCGAGGCTGTGTCGAGGGGCGGCTGGTCGAAGTCCTCGCCCTGGACGGCGAGTTGCCCGACGCTCTCGCGAATGCCCTGCCCGCCGCGGAGGCCGCCGCGCACACCCCGGTACTGGTGTGCGTGGACGGCGTGACCGAGGCGCTGATCGAGATCGGTGACGTCGTACGCCCCGGCAGCTACCGCGCCGTGGACCGGTTGCGGCGCCTCGGAGTCCGGCCCGTGCTGGCCACCGGCGACCGGGAGTCACCGGCCCAGGCCGTCGCGTCGGCGCTGGGCATCGACGAGGTGCACGCGCGCTGCTCGCCCGAGGACAAGGCGGACCTCGTACGGGAGTTGCAGGAGCGGGGCCACCGGGTCGCCGTCATCGGTGACGGGGTGAACGACGCCGCCGCGCTCGCCCTCGCCGACCTCGGCATCGCCATGGGCACCGGCACCGACGTCGCGATCGGCGCCGCCGACGTGACCCTCGTACGCGGCGACATCGAAGCCCTCGCGGACGCCGTACGACTGGCCCGGCGCACCCTGGCCACCATCCGCGTCAACCTCGTGTGGGCCTTCGGCTACAACGTCGTGACCGTGCCGCTCGCCATGGTCGGCCTGCTCAACCCCATGCTCGCCGCGGCCGCCATGTCGGTCAGCTCGGTGCTGGTCGTCGCCAACAGCCTGCGGCTGCGCGCCTGGCGGCCGACGGGGGCCGCGACCGGGACCGTACGATAGACGTCAGTGCGTTCGCGTTTGCGAATTATATTCAAGGCGCGGGTGGAAACTTCGCCGCCGAGGGGGAAGGGGCTCATCGTCCCGGTGGCGCAAGCGTCCAAGCCCCCTCTCCAGCAGAAGTCGGACGGGATCGCCGTCGAGTTCCCGCCTGTTGTTGTGGCCTGTGTCACACGCTGTGGATTGAGTGTGGTGGGCTGTGGGTTTGCGTACCCACACATGACGGGCGACGCCCTGATGCAAGGATGAGGCGCCATGAGGCCAGGGTGGTGTTCTCGCGCAGTACGGTCCGCGGTGTTCGCGGCTGTCTGTGTGCTGCTCGCTTCCCTGGGCCACGTCATGATGTCCGGGAACCGCGTGCCCGCGTGGGCACTGGCCGCCGGACTCGTCGCGACCGGTGTATCGGGCTGGTGCCTGACGGGCCGTGAGCGCGGGCTCCCGCTGATCGTGACGGTCGTGCTCGCCACCCAGGCGCTGCTCCACTCGGCGTCCTCGCTCGCCCAGTCGGCGTCCGGTGAGACGGCCGCCGCGACCATGAACATGGGCGCGATGCGGGCGGACTCCATGGACATGGGGCACATGGACTCCATGCCCACGGCCGGCTCGTCGGCCGGCGACACGTCCTCGACCGGCATGCTCGTCGCCCACGTGCTCGCCGCGGTGCTGTGCGGGCTCTGGCTGGCCCACGGCGAGAAGGCCGCGTTCCGCATCCTGCGCGCCATGGCCGGCCGGCTGGTGGCTCCACTGCGACTGCTGCTCGCCCTGCCCGCACCCGCGGACCGCCCGCGCGTCCGCCGACGCCGTCTCCCCTCGGACCGCGCGCCGCGACTGCTCCTCCTGGTCCACGCGATCACCTCTCGGGGGCCGCCCGCTCGGACCGCTGTCGTCTGAGACAGCCGGTTCCCCGAGGCCGCCGTGAGGCGTGCCCCGGGCCACGGCCGTACGTCCGCGCAAGCGCCGTAGGGCCGTCTCACCCCACTTCACCGGACCGCCCGCGATTCCGCGTGCCTCGGTCCGGATCACGGATGACTGAGAAGGACTCCAGGTGATCACTCCTGCCCTGCCCGCTGCGCGCGGCAAAGGCGATACGAAGTCGGCATCCCTCGACGAGGCGATCACCGCGTGGGCGCTCGCCGCCCGGAGCGGTGACGCGGACGCGGTCGACCACTTCGTCCGTGCGCTGCAACGCGACGTCCAGCGGTACGTGGCTCATCTCTGCGGCGATCCGCAGGCCGTCGACGACCTGGCGCAGGACACGTTCCTGCGCGCGCTCGGCAGCCTGCACCGGTTCGAGGGCCGCTCCTCGGCGCGCACCTGGCTGCTGTCGATCGCCCGCCGGGCCGTCATCGACAGCTACCGGTACGCCGCCGCCCGGCCCCGCCTGTCCGACGTACCGGACTGGCAGCTGGCGATCGAACTGGCCCAGCCGCTCGACCTGCCCGGCTTCGACGACGGCGTCGCGCTGCTCGACCTGCTGGCCTCGCTGCCGGACGAGCGCCGCGAGGCCTTCGTCCTCACCCAGATGCTGGGCCTGCCGTACGCGGAGGCGGCCGAGGCGAGCGACTGCCCGATCGGCACGGTCCGCTCCCGCGTGGCCCGGGCCCGGGCGACCCTGACGGAGCTGTTGGCCGAGGAGGCCGAACTGACGGCCCCAGCGCGGCAAGGCGTGCCGGTGTAACGCCAAGTGGCGGGAACTCACGGCGAGTTCACCCCGACTACTGGACCGGGTGACGGACGGTCGCCCAAGTACCGAGTGAAACCTGGAGACTTGCGATGCGTTCTCGTGTGTGGGGTGGTACGGCGGCCGTCGTGCTCGGCGGTCTGCTGGCGGCGGGCTGCGGCGACGGGGCGAAGGGGACGGCCGACGTGAGCGCGGGGAAGGCCGTCGCGGGGGCTTACCCGGTGTCCGTCACAGACTGCGCGGGCGCCAGGACCACGTTCTCCGCCGCCCCCAAGAAGATCGTCACCAGCAACGCCTCCAGCCTGGAACTGTTGCTCCGCCTCGGTGCCGGCGACAAGGTGATCGGCACCGGATTCCCGCCCGGCAAGGGCACGTTGACCGGTGCGCTCGACGCGCAGGCGCAGCAGGTGAAGGTGCTCAGCGAGAGCGTGATCCCCAAGGAGAAGCTGCTCGGCTCGGGCGCCGACCTGTACATCGACACGTTCGCGTCGATGGGCGGCATGGGCAACGGCATGGGCGACGCGCCGACCGCCGAGGAGTTCAAGGCGGCCGGGATCAGCCACATCTACCTCAAGTCCACTGCCTGCGCGGCGCAGAGCAAGAGCGCGGTGACCGACCTGTCCGCCGTCGAGGCCGACATCACCTCCCTCGGCGCGGTCACCGGCACGAGCACCAAGGCGAAGGAACTCGTCGCCGGGATGAAGACGAAGGTGGCCGCGGTCCAGAAGGCCGTCGGCGCCACGGCGCAGAGCGACCGCCCGACCTACTTCTTCTTCGACTACGACTCCGGCACCAAGCAGCCCACCGTCGTCTGCAACCGCCAGGTCGCCAATGCGGTGATCACCCTGGCCGGTGCCCGCAACGTCTTCGCCGACTGCGACGCCGACTACAAGCAGGTCGGCTGGGAGGACGTGATCGCCAAGAACCCGGACTGGATCCAGCTCGCGGTCCGCAACCGGGGGAGCGACGCTGCGAACGACAAGGCGTTCACCGAAGCGGAGAAGTGGCTGAAGTCCAACGCGGCGACCAAGGGCCTGACGGCCGTCAAGGAGAACCACTTCCTGCGCATCGGCTCCGAGCCGACCACCATCGCCGGGGTCGAGAACGCCGACACGGTCGAGGAGATCGCCAAGACCCTCTACCCGGGCAAGGTCGGCTGACGGTGGCCTCGTTGCTGGTACGGCCCGAGACGCATCCGGAGTCACGCAGCCTGCGCGCCGGCCCGCTCGCCGTCGTCCTCGCCGTGGCACTGCTCGCGGCACTGACGGCCGCCGTCGCCCGGGGCTCGACGTCCATCCCGCCCGGCGAGGTGTGGAGCGTGGTGTGGCGACGCCTCTCCGGCGAGGCGCCCCGCCCGGGCACGAACGACCTCATCGTCTGGCAACTCCGGCTCCCACGCGCCCTGTTGGCCGCCCTGGTCGGCGCCGGTCTCGGTCTCGTCGGTACGGCCGTACAGGCGCTGGTACGCAATCCGCTCGCCGACCCGTACCTGCTGGGCATCTCCAACGGCGCCTCGCTGGGCGCGGTCGCGGCGATCGTGCTCGGCCTGGGAGCGGGTGGTGCGCTCGGACTCGGGCTGTCCGGCGCGGCCTTCGTCGGAGCGTTGGCCACCTTCGCGCTCGTGTGGGCGATCGCCCGCCGGGGAGGCGGATTCGCCCCGCTGAGGCTGGTGTTGGCGGGAGTCGCGATCGGCCAGTTCCTGTCCGGCTTCACCAGCTACCTCGTCCTCCAGGCGGGGGACGAGCAGCAGACCCACAGTGTGCTGTTCTGGCTCATGGGCAGCCTCAGCGGGGCGAGTTGGCCCCTGCTCGCCGTGCCAGCCGTCGCCGTACCGGCCGCCTGGCTGTGTCTCCAGGCGCGCGCCCGCGCGCTGAACGCCCTGCTCATGGGCGACGAGACCGCGGCCGGACTCGGCGTCGACGTCACCCGGCTCCGGCGCGAACTGTTCACCGTCACCAGCGTGTTGACCGGCGTCCTGGTGGCGGTCTCCGGCGCGATCGCGTTCGTCGCGCTGATGGTGCCGCACGTCTGCCGCCTGGTCGTCGGCGGCGACCACCGCCGACTGCTGCCCCTCTCCGCGCTGTTCGGCGCAGTCCTGCTGGTGGTGGTCGACATCGTCTGCCGTACGGCGATGGACACACAGGAGCTGCCGGTCGGCGTGGTGACCTCGCTGCTGGGGGCTCCGGCCCTGCTGTATCTGCTCGATCGGCGTCTGGGGAGCGACAGTTGAGGATCGACATCGAGAACCTGCATGTCGCGTACGCCGGCCGTACGGTCGTGGCGGGCGCCCGTCTGATGGCGGCCGAGGGCGAGATCACCGGCCTGGTCGGCCCGAACGGCAGCGGCAAGTCCACCCTCCTGCGCACCGTCTACCGGCATCTACGGCCCACGGCCGGACGGGTGTTGCTGGCCGGCACCGATCTGCGGGAGCTGACTCCGGTGCAGTCGGCCCGACATGTGGCCGCACTGCCGCAGGAGCGGGGGAGCGACTTCGAGTTGAGCGTGCGTGAGGTCGTCGCCATGGGCCGCACCCCGTACAAGCGGGCCTTCGCGGGCGAGGACGCCATCGACCGGGACATCGTCGCCCGCGCCCTCGCCGACGTCGGCATGGCCGGCCACGCCGGACGCCGCTTCACGGCCCTGTCCGGCGGCGAACGTCAACGCGTCCTGTTGGCACGGGCGTTCGCGCAGAACCCGGACGTCCTGGTCCTGGACGAGCCGACCAACCACCTCGACATCCGCCACCAGGTGGAGCTGCTCGCCCTGTTGCGCCTCCAGCGCCGTACGACCCTTGTGTCGCTGCACGACCTCAACGCCGCCGCGTCGGTCTGCGACCGGCTGCATGTGCTGCACGGGGGAGCAGTGGTGGCCTCCGGACCGCCGCGCGAGGTGCTCACGCCGGGCTTGATGGCGGAGGTGTTCGGGGTACGGGCGGCGGTGATCGACCATCCGCTCACCGGGGACCCGCTGATCGCCTTCGACCATCGGGCGCCCGCCGAGGCGGAGTTGACCGAGGCGGTGGAGACCGGAGTGTGAGCCGGGACGGGAAGGACGACGGGGGTGGTGCCGTCCTGCCCGTCCCGGCTCGCCCGGTCAGGTCAGGCGGCGACCGGGTCGGCGACGGCGTACCCGGCCTCGACGATGGCGCCGCGCAGCCGCGCGTCGTCGAGGTCCGTGCCGTGCACGGTGACGGCGTTCGCCGCGACGTCGACCACGACCTCACTCACGCCCGTCACCTCGGACACCTCCTCCCTGACGCTCGCCGCGCAGTGTTCGCAGGTCATGCCGGTGACGGTGTAGTGCTTCTGAGCCGCCTGCTTCTGGGCCATGGGGAACTCCTGTTGTCCTGAGGGGTTGTCCTTCAGTAGTCGGCCGGGTGAGGCGCGGAGTTCCCTTCGCCCGCCCGGACATCGCTCACCGCTTTTGCCGGCCGCCGCCCGGGAACTCACCCCGGATTTCCCCCGACTTGTGGGACGAGGCTGCTGTCCGGCAGCCCACCCGTGAGGGGAGGGGCACAGAGGTGACGCACCGAAGTCCCGGTTCGGAACAGCCCGGCCGCATATCCGTCGGCCCGGCCGCCCATCCGTCGGCCCGGCACAGGAGGACCGCTGGCTGCTGGTGGCGCTGGCAGGCGTGCTGTCGTTCATCGCGATGCTCGACATGAACATCGTCAATGTGGCCCTGGCGGACATCGCCGACGGTCTGCACGTGTCCGCCGCGACCGCGCAATGGGCCGTACTGGGTTACCAACTCCCCGTCGTGGCCCTGCTGTTACCGGTCGGCCGCTGGCTGGACGGCGTGGGTCTGCGCGCAGCGGTGCTGACCGCGACCGCCGGCTTCGGTCTGTGCAGCGCGCTTGCCGCCATCGCCCCCTGGGCGGCCTGGCTGATCGCGGCCCGCCTCGCGCAGGGCGCGTTCGGGGCGGTGCTGTTCGTGCTGATGCCGGTGCTCGCGATCCGTTCGGTTCGACCGGAGTCGAGGGCGCGGGCGATGAGCGTGCCCGCGACACTCGGCCCACTGGGCGCGGTCACCGGACCGGCGGTGGGCGGACTGCTGCTCGACCATCTGGGGTGGCGTGCCGTCTTCCTGGTCAAGATCCCGTTCTGCGTGCTCGCCCTCGCCGTCGCCTGGAAGGCGATGCCGAGGGACGGTGGCGGACTGCGCGCACCCGATCGCCGGTCCATGACCGACGCGCTGCTGGTGGCCGCCGGCGTCGCGACCCTGCTTCTGGCGCTGACGCTGGCGGCGGACGACCCAGCCTGGTTGCTCCTCGCCCCGGCCGCCGTACCGCCGCTGTGGCGGTGGTTGCGCGGGCCCGGCGGGCGTCCGGTGACCGGCGTACTGCGCACAACGGGACTGTTCCCGGCCCACGGGGCGGTGCTGAGCCTCGCGGCCGGATTCGCCGCCATGCACTACGTCGTCGCCCTGCACCTCCAGCGCGACGACGGGCTGAGCGCCACAACGACCGGCCTCACCGTGCTCGCCTTCCCGCTCGGCATGGGCCTGGCGGGCCCGTTCGGCGGACGCCTCGCCGACCGGTGGGGTGCCTGGCCCGTCGCGGTCACCGGCGCCGCGCTCACCGCCGCCGGCCTGCTCCTGCTCGTCCCGCTCGGTGGCGGCTGGACGGCGGCGGACGTGGCCTGGCGGCTGGCGCTGGCCGGCATCGGCATGGGGCTGTACGGCGGTCCGACCCAGGCTCTGGTCATGGGCGCCGCCCCACCCGACCGGACGGCGACCCTCGGCTCGGCGATGCAGCTCGCCCGCAGCCTGGGCTTCACCCTCGGCCCGGCCCTGGCCACCACCGCCTGGGCGCTGGCCGGCGGCGCACGGGCGGGGCTCGCCCTGGCCGCCACCGCCGCCTGTCTCGCCGTACCCCTGCTCGCCCTGTCCGGCGCGAGGTCAACGCCCGTGCCCGGCAAGCCCGAGAAGACGACCGACGCGGCGCCCGCCGCCCACCACTGACCCAGGAGTTCTCCTCATGTGTGGAATCACCGGCTGGGTGTCCTTCCATCACGACGCCCGCACCAGGGCCCCGGTCATCGAGGCCATGACCGCCACCCTCACCCCGCGCGGCCCCGACGCCGGAGGCGTGTGGCTCGGCGAGCGCGCCGCGATCGGCCACCGACGCCTGTCCGTCATCGACCTCGTGGGCGGCGTACAGCCGATGACCGACGGGTCCGACGTGGTGCTCAGCTACAGCGGTGAGGTCTACAACCACCACCAACTGCGGTCGGAGCTGCGCGGGTTGGGGCACGAGTTCCGCACCCGCAGCGACACCGAAGTGGTGCTGCGCGCCTACGCCGAGTGGGGCGAGGCGATGGCCGAGCACTTGGACGGCATGTTCGCCTTCGCCGTCTGGGACGAACGCGAGCAGCGACTGCTGCTCGTGCGCGACCGGCTCGGCGTAAAGCCCTTGTACTGGGCGGCAGTTGACGGCGGCCTCGCTTTCGCGTCCGAGCCCAAGGCCCTGTTCGCGCACCCGGAGATACGGCCCCGCGTGGACGCCGACGGCCTCCGGGAGGCGTACAGCCTGGTCTTCACCACCGGGCCGACCGTGTGGTCCGGCGTACGCGAGGTCGAGCCCGGCGGCCTGCTCGTCCTTGACCGGGACGGCATCCGGGAGCGCCGCTACTGGCAGTTGGAGGCGGGTGCCCACGGCGACGACCAGGACACGACCGTCGAGCGGATCCGCGAACTGGTCGGAACGGCCGCGCGCAGCCAACTTGAAGCCGACGTCCCCCTGTGCAGCCTGCTCTCCGGCGGCCTCGACTCCACCGTCCTGACCGCCCTCCTCGCCGACGAACTCCGCCTGCGCGAAGGCCCGGACGCCCGCATCCGCTCGTACGCCGTCGACTACAGCGACCAGGCGGCACGGTTCACGGGGGACGTGCTGCGCACCGGCCACGACACCCCGTACGCCACCGAGGCCGGCGCATTCATCGGCACCGACCACAGCACCGTCGTCCTCGACCCGCTCACCCTGCTCGACCCCGAGCACCGCAAGGCGGTCGTCGTGGCCCGCGACTCGCCGATCGGCGTCGGCGACATGGACACCTCGCTGTACCTCCTCTTCGGCGAGATACGGCGGCACTCGACCGTCGCCCTGTCCGGCGAGGCGGCGGACGAGGTCTTCGGCGGCTACCCCTGGTTCCACAGTCCGAAGGCTCTGGCCGCGAACACTTTCCCCTGGCTCCTGGTGACGGGCGACGAGGCCGCGATGCCGCTCAACCCCGAACTCGACCTGCGCATGGGGGAGTTCCGCGCCGACACCTACCGCACCGCGCTGGCCGCCGTACCGCATCTTGACGACGAGACGCCCACCGAACACCGGCAGCGCGAGATGCAGCACGTCTCCCTGACCCGCTGGCTGCGCCAACTCCTGCACCGCAAGGACCGGTTGAGCATGGCGCAGGGCCTGGAGGTCCGCGTCCCGTACTGCGACCACCGGCTCGTCGAGTACGCCTTCAACACCCCCTGGGCACTGAAGAGTCACGACGGCCGGGAGAAGAGCCTGCTGCGCGCGACCGGTACCGGCCTGGCGCCCGAGTCGGTCCTGTGGCGCCCCAAGAACCACTACCCCGCCACCCACCACCCCGACTACAACCGCGGCCTCCAGAACCTGGCCCGCGACGCCCTCGCCACCGAACAGGTCCGCGCCCTCGCCGACGAGACCCGCATCAAGCCCTGCCTCGACACCCCGCCCGACCAACTGCAGTGGGGCCACCGCCTACGGCTGGAGCGCGTCGTCGACCTCGCCCTCTGGCTCGACCACCACCAGCCCGAACTCGCCCTCTGAGGAGCCTCGTTCATGACCGTCCAAGAGCCCCTGGCCGCCGAGCCCGTACCGCTGATGGGCTGCCCCTACAAGGCCGATCCCTATCCCCTCTACGAGGAGATGCGCGAGGCGGGCCCGGTTCACCGGGTCCTCTTCCCCAGCGGCGTACAGGCATGGCTCGTCACCGGCTACGAAGCCGCCCACTCCGCCCTCAACGACGACCGCCTGGGCAAGAACCACGAGCGCGGAAACGACAGTTGGCGAGCCCGCGCCTCGATCATGCCGGAGCCGCAGCACTCCCAGCTCCAGGTCCACCTCCTCCACCAGGACCCGCCCGAGCACACCCGCATGCGGCGCTTCGTGACCGACGCGTTCACGCCCCGCCGGATCGAGGAACTCCGGCCCCGTTTCCAGGAGTTGGCGGACGCGCTGGTCGACGACCTTCCCTCGTCCGGCCCCGCTGATCTCGTGTCGGGCTTCGCCGCCCGCTTCCCCTTCCAGGTGCTCGCCGAAGTCATCGGCCTGCCGCAGGAGTTGGCGGCCCGCTTCGACCGCGACTGGGGCAAGGTCGTCCAGCCGGTCGGCCCGACAGATCCGGGACGCCCGGTGTACGAAGCCCGCCTGCACGGCCTGCAGAGCTACATAGCCGAGGTCGTCGCCCACAAGCGTGAGCACGGGGAGGACGACCTGCTCAGCCGCCTGGTCGTGGCCCGGGACCGCCGCGAACTGTCCCAGGAGGAACTGGACTCGATGATCTTCCAGCTCCTGGTCGCCGGCCAGGAACCGGTCACCAACCAGATCACGACCGCCCTGATCGCCCTGTTCCGCAACCCGGACCAGCTGACCCGTCTGCGCGCCGACCCGACGCTCCTGCCCCGCGCGGTCGAGGAACTCCTGCGCTACGACAGCGCCTTCGAGCTGACGACCTGGCGCTTCTTCGACCAGGACAGCGACCTGCACGGCACCCAAGTCCCGGCAGGCGACTCGGTGATCGTCTCCCTGTGCGCGGCCAACCGCGACCCGCGCCGCTTCCCGGACCCCGACACCCTCGACCTCGACCGCTCCCCGAACCCCCACCTGGCCTTCGGCCACGGCATCCACTTCTGCCCCGGCGCCGCGCTCGCCCGCGCCGAACTCCAGACCGCGCTCGGCACCCTCCTCGCCCGTCTCCCCGGCTTCCAACTGGCCGTCGCAGACAAGGACATCGAGTGGATCCCGGCCGTCCTGGGCCGCGGCACGAACCACCTCCCCGTCGGCTACGACCGACGCCTCTGACCCGGGCCCCCGGATGACCGGGGCGGGCGAAAGCACCCGCCCCGGCTCCGCCTGACCTGCCCCACCCGCCCTACGGCGCCCGGCCACGAACCGCCCCGGCGCCATGCCGTCATGCCCGCACACCTCCCGGAGGAACGACATGCCGTTGACGACCACGCCGGACACCCTCCCCACGAGCACCGGCGCCGCGATCCTGAACCTGCTCCTGCCGCACCACCGCACGACCGACCGGGCTCACGCCTCCGCCGAGGCGTTCCCTCAACAACTGGGCCAGATCACCGAGTTCGTCCGCGCAGGTGCCCCCATCGCCTTCACCCTCCCCGGCTTCCCCTGCAAATCCCCCAACCCCGCCAAGGTCCTCGGCCACCTCCCCGACATGGGCGAGCGCCTCTCCCTCACCTTCCTCAACACGCTGTGCACGGAGATCGAGCGCGTCTACCCACCCGGCGCCCGCATGACGATCTGCTCCGACGGCCACATCTTCGGCGACCTCATCGGCGTCCCCGACGGGCACATCGACGCCTACGCAGACGAACTCCGCCTGCTGATAGGACAGTTGGACCTGTCGAGACTGTCCGTCTTCGACCTGCGCGACGTCCTCGGCGACCTTCCGCACGACGCGAAACGCGCCCACGTCCACGGGCGTTACGCCCCGCCGCTGGACGCCCTGCGCACCGAGATCCGCGCCGACGACCACGCTCTCGCGTTGTACCGGGGGATCACCCGTTTCCTCGTGGAGGACACCGCCGACCACCGGGGCACCCGCTCAGCGCTGCAACGCGCCTGCCGGCAACGGGCGTACGGCGTCATCCAGCGCAGCCGCGCCTGGGGCGACCTCATCGCCGACCACCACCCCCACGCCGTACGCCTGTCCATCCACCCCCAGCCCGTCGGCGCACCCAAGTTCGGCATCCGGCTCCTCGACGCGCCCGATGCCTGGACCACGCCGTGGCACTCGGCGGCCCTGCGCCGCACGGACGGGACCTGGACGCTCATGCCCCGGGACAAGGCGGCTCAGTGGGGTCGCGTGATCGAGAGCGACGGCAGACCCAGTCATTTCGAGCAGGTCTGATCACGACTGGGCAGGCGCCACGAGGTCGGGGTGTTCGTGCGCGCAGGTGTCGTCGATGCCGTAGGTGTCCCAGGCGGGGAACGGGTCGACGGGCGGGAGGCTCTCGCCGTAGGCCATGAGGCAGTTGGTCAGTGCCGCGTGCAGGGCGTCCGTGCGCAGGTGTGTGCCGATGAAGACCAGTTCCTGGCAGTCGGGGCTGTCGGGGTCGTTCGCGGCGGAGGGTTCGAAGCGGGCGACGGAGCCTGCCTGGGACCACAGGCCCGTCACCCGTGGGCGGCTGGCCAGGGTGAAGAAGCCCTTGGAGCGCAGGATCTGTCCGTGTGCGCCGCTGTCGAGTCCTTCGGTCACGAAGGTCCACAACCGGCCCGGGTGGAAGGGCAGTTCGGAGCGGAAGACGGTCGAGGAGATGCCGTACTCCTCGGTCTCGGGGATGTGGTCGCCGTTGAGCTCCCGCACCCAGCCGGGGGCCTGTTGGGCGCGTTCCAGGTCGAAGAGGCCGGTGCCCAGTACGTCGGCGACCCGCACGCGGCCGTGGACGGCCGGGACGACGCGCGCGGCCGGGTTGAGGCGGGTGAGGGTCGCCCGCAGCCGGTCCGCCGACTCCTGGTCGACGAGGTCGAGTTTGTTGAGGACGATGACGTCGGCGAACTCGATCTGGTCCATGAGCAGGTCGCTGACGGTGCGTTCGTCGTCCTCGTACTGGTCCAGGCCCCGTTCGACGAGTTCGTCGCCGCCGGCCAGTTCGGGCAGGAAGTTGGCGGCGTCCACGACCGTGACCATGGTGTCCAGACGGGCGATCTCCCCGAGGGTGGCGCCGTCGTCGCGGGCGAAGGCGAAGGTCGCGGCCACTGGCATGGGTTCGGAGATGCCGGACGACTCGATCAGCAAGTAGTCGAAGCGGCCCTCGCGGGCCAACCGGTCGATCTCCTCCAGCAGGTCGTCGCGCAGGGTGCAGCAGATACAGCCGTTGGTCATCTCGACCAGGCGTTCCTCGGTGCGGGACAGGGCCGCCTCGCCGCCGCGCACCAGGGCGGCGTCGATGTTGACCTCGCTCATGTCGTTGACGATGACGGCGACGCGCAGTCCCTCGCGGTTGCCGAGGACGTGATTGAGGAGGGTGGTCTTGCCCGCGCCGAGGAATCCGGACAGGACGGTGACGGGCAGCCGGTCGTGAGAGCCGTAGGACATGAACGGTCAGCCCTCGGGGCGCAGCAGCCCGCGCTCGTAGGCCTTCGCCAGCCGCTGGGGCACGAGGTACGGGACGCCGTCGATGGTGATCGGCACGAGCGCCGGCGTGGTCGCCTTCCACTGGGCGCGGCGGTGACGGGTGTTGCTGCGGGACATCTTCCGCTTGGGAACTGCCATGGGGTCCTCCTGGACGATTGCGATGGCTGCCGGTGAGCTGCAGTGAATCTACATGAAAATGAATCCCATTATGAACTTGCCCGGCACCGCGGGCAGAGACCGGTGAGTTCGACGGTGTGCTCGACCTCCGCGAAACCGGAGATGTCGGCCACCCGCGCGGCCCAGGTCTCGACCGTCTCGGAGTCGACCGGGGTGCTCAACCCGCAGGCGCGGCACAGCAGATAGTGCTGATGCTCGGGGAACGCGCGGTGCCGGAAGAGGCGTTCACCACCCCGGTCGCGTACGACGTCGGCGCGGCCGGCTTCCACCAGGGCGGCCAGGGTGCGGTAGACGGTGTTGAGGCCCACGCGCGCGCCCTGAGTTCTCAGTGCGTCGTGCAGGGCGCGGGCGCCGACGAAGCCGCCGTGGTCGATCAACGCCCCTACGACGCTGGTGCGTTGGGCGGTGCGGCGGCCGATGAGGTCCAGGTCGTCGGCCGGTTCGCTCATCACGCCTCCGCGAGACCGGGGCGGGCGCGGGGCCGGCGTACGCCGATGAGCGCGACCGCGTAGACGGCCGTGGCGACGGCCATGATGGCGAAACTGGGCGGCAGTTGGGGAACGTAGTAGCTCAGGGCGAGGCCCGCCCACATCTCCGCCACCGCGAGTCCCGCGGACAGGGCGAGGGCGTGGTACGGCCGGTCGGTGAGCCGCGCCGCGGCTCCGGCGGGTGCCGCGAGCAGACCGAGCAGCAGGAGTGAACCGACCGCCTGGGCCGCCTCGGCCGCACAGGCACCGACCAGGATCAGGAAGGCGATGCCCAACAGGCGTACGGGTACGCGGCGGGCCGCCGCCACCGCCTCGTCGACGGAGGCGAAGAGGAGAGGGCGGGCGATCGCGAGCACGGCGAGACAGATGAAACCCGCGACGACGGCCGCCAGTTCGGCCTGACTGCTGGAGAGGCCGAAGATCGAGCCGAAGAGGACGTTCACCCCGGCGGTGCCGTTCCCCGTGTTGCGGGACGTGGTGTACAGGGTGAGGAAGAAGACGCCCAGGCCCAGGATCCAGGAGAAGACGCTGCCGATGGCGACGTCGTCGGTGCGGCTGCGGCGGCCCAGCGCGCCGAGCAGCACCGCGAACAGTACGGTGGCCGCGAACAGTCCCAGCCGCAGGTCGTAGCCGAGCGCGAGGGCCGCGAGCGCCCCGGTGAACGCGACGTGGCTGAGCGCGTCGCCGGTGAACACCTGGGCGCGCAGCACCAGGAAGTACCCCACGAGACCGGCCGCCAGGGCGATCGCGGTGCCGGCCAGCAGTGCGTGCACGAAGTACGGGTGCGTGAAGGCGCTCATGCGACAGCCCCCGCTCCCGCTCCCGCGCCGGCTCCCGCGAACCGGTGCCTGCCCACGGCTGTGTTGAGAGCGCGGGTCGCGCGGGCCAGGACGTAGACGGAAAAGGCGAAGGTCGTCACGTAGAAACCGATCGGGTACGGCGAGTAGTAGGCGGCGATCAGTCCGGTCCAGGTCACCGCGAGGGCGATGAGCACCGACAGCGCCAGGCTCAAGGCGGGCCGCGCGGTGAGCTGTTGTGCGGCGGCGGCCGGCATCACCAGCAGGGCGAACACCAGTAGCGTGCCGGTGATTTGACTGGCCTCGG
Source organism: Streptomyces xylophagus (assembly GCF_000716435.1). Lineage (GTDB taxonomy): Bacteria > Actinomycetota > Actinomycetes > Streptomycetales > Streptomycetaceae > Streptomyces > Streptomyces xylophagus. The sequence continues at coordinate 178,052 of NZ_JNWO01000016.1, read as the reverse complement.
CGGTCGCCGTCCCGAGGAGGACGAGGAAGACCACGGACAGGGCGCGTACCGGCACCCCGCGTCCGGTGGCGACGTTCTCGTCGACGGAGGCGAACAGCAGGGGCCGCCCGATGACAGTCAGCGCGCCGAGTGCCGCCGCCGCCACGATCGTCAGCACGGCGACCTGGAGGGTGGTGATGCCCAGAAAGCTGCCGAACAGCAGGGAGTTGACCCCGCCGAGGAAGCCCTTGTACAGGGCGACGAAGAGGAATCCGCAGGCCAGCAGGAACGCCTGGACCGTGCCGGTCAGCGCCGACTCCTGGCCGCTGCCGCCCTGTCCGGCACGCGGGATCGCGGCGATCACCAGGGCGCCGCCGACGCAGAACGCGAAGTAGCCGAAGCCCGCGCCGATGCCCAGCAGCGTCGCGAAGGCCGCGCCGGGAAAGCTGACCACGGCCAGGGTGTGTCCGGCGAAGCTCTGCCGCCGCAGCACCATGAACCAGCCCATCACGGCGGCGAGTACGGCCACGACCGTACCGGCCCGGAAGGCGTTGACCATGAAGGGGAACGCCCAGATCTGCTGCAGGTCGGTCACCGGGTTCCACGACCAACCGGCGCTCGCGTCGGCCCAGTTCACGGCTTGCCTCCCTCGGCGTGCCGGTCGGTGTGGACGGCCGGCGCCTCGGGCTGGCCGACGACCACCAGCCGGCCGTCGCTGGTGCGCAGCACCTCCACCGGCACGCCGTACAGCCGCGACAGCGTCTCGGTGGTGATGACCTCCTGCGGGCGGCCCGCGACCGCGCCGCCCTCCGCGATGTACACCACCCGGTCCAGCCACGGCAGGATCGGGTTGACGTCGTGCGCGACCATGACGACGCTGACGCCGGCCTCCCGGCAGATCCGCCCGATCAGTGCGGCGACCGCACCCTGGTGCGACAGGTCGAGACTGTCCAACGGCTCGTCCAGCAGCAGCAGTTCGGGGTCCCGGACGAGTGCCTGGGCGATCAGCAGCCGCTGCTGCTCACCGCCCGAACACTCACCGATCGGCCGGTGTGCGTACGCGCTCGCCCCGACCAGTTCGACGACCTCGGCGATACGGTCCCGGGCCGCCCGGCGCCGGGCACTGAACCGGGCGGGCACCGGCAGCGGAACGCCCCAGCGGTCGCCGTCCAGGCCGAGCCGCACGATGTCGATGCCGCGGATGCGCAGGCTCGCGTCGAAACTGCGGCGCTGCGGCAGATAGCCGATGCGCTGACCGGCTCGGCCGGGCGCCTCGCCCAGCACCCTGACCTCACCGGCGGCGGGAGGCAGAATGCCGAGCAGCATCTTGACCAGGGTCGACTTGCCGACCCCGTTGGGACCGAGGACGGCCACGAACTCCCCGGCGCCGACGTCGAGTTCGACCCCCGACCACAGGGTGCGGTCACCGACGCGCACACCGGCGCCGCGCAACGATACGACGGGGAAGCGCGGCTCTGCCGCCTGTCCGGGGACCCGGTACCGGACCGGGTCGCCCGGCCGGGTCACCGGTTTCACGGTGCTCACCTGCCCGTCGCCTGCCCCAGGGCCTTCTCGATGCCCTGCAACTGCCGTACCTGCCACGCCTGGAAGGAGGCTCCGGCCGGAGTGAGGGTCTCGGTCACGGTCGCGACCGGGATGCCCTCGGCCTTGGCCGCCTTCACCTGGGCCTGTACGTCCGGGGTGGCGTTCTGGCTGTTGTAGACGTAGACCTTGATCTGCTTCTCGCTGATCTGCCGGTCGATCGTCTGCTTGTCCTTGGCCGTCGGGTCGGTGCCCTCGCTGATGGCGTCCAGGAACGACTCGGGCGTGAGCATCTTCAGTCCCAGGCCCTCGGCGAGCGGGGTCACGATGGACTCCGAGGCGCCGATCGCCGTGTTCGCGTACTTGGCCTTGATGTCGGCGATCAGCGTGTTGTACGGCGCCAGGGTCTTGGTCTCGAAGGCCGTCTTCCGCGCGTCGAAGTAGGCGGCGTCGGCCGGGTCCAGCTTCTTGTAGTCGGCGGTGATCTTCTCGATCACCTGGTGGACGTTGTCCGGCGAGTACCAGCGGTGCGGGTTGCCGCCCGGCTTGATGCCCACCAGGTCGCCGACCTTCAGATCGGTACGGCCGCTCTCGGGGTTGGCCGACAGCAGCTTGTCCGCCCAGGCGTCGTACCCGATGCCGTTGACGATCGTGTACTGCGCGCCTGCCACCAACCGGCCGTCGGCCGCGGTCGGTTCGTAGTCGTGCGGGTCGGCGTTCGGGTTGTTGATGATGCTCTTGACCTGCACGTGAGCGCCGCCGAGCTGAGAGGCGATGCTGCCCCAGAAGTTCTCCGCCGCCACGACCTTGACGGTCTTGCTTCCTGTGGTCGACCCGGCGTCGGCGGCGTTGTCGGAAGAGGCAGTGGAGGCGGTGGAGCAGCCGCTGACAGCGACCAGCACCGCGACAGCGGCCGAGCCTCCGACGGCGAGGCGTGCGGGGCGGGATCGGGATATGGAGGTGCCGGCAGTGCGCACGACGGGGTTCTCCTTGACGGGCTGGGGGACCTCGCACGGGGGCGGGGTCCTGTGGAGCGGAACACCTCCGACCGTAGATGGAAACGATTGTCACCACCATGACCTGGGGGCCAATAATGAAAATCATTACCGATCCTTGGCTCTGTGCAGACTTTCGGCCTGCTCCGGTGTCTGGCACGGGCGGCGGACCTTCCGCGGACGGGAGTCAGCAGCGGCGGCGGTCACGGTCGTGCTGTTCGGTGTCCCTCGCGCCCGGGCAGGCCCTGAGGGGCGCCGCCGTTCTCGCGCCCCACGCCACGTGCCTGCCGAAGCAGCGCGGCCCCGAGCGGGGTCAGTGTGTGCAGGACCGTCGGGCCGATCTGTCGGCTGGTCGTCAGCCCGGCGTCGCGGAGCACTGAGGCGTGCCGGCTGGCGGCGGACAGTGAGATCCCCGCGACCTGCGCGAGTTCTCCCGTGGTCAGCCCGTCGGCGACGCACCGCAGGACCCGCGCGCGCGTGCCCCCGAGCAGCGCGCCCAGTGGCACGTGGTCCGCGGGGAGCATTCCCTCGGGTGCCGTCGGGTGGTTGAGCGGGTACGAGAGAACGGGCGGCAGGTCGTCGTCGGCCAGGGCGACCGGCGTTCCCCACGAGAAGTACGTCGGCACGATCCTGATCCCGCGTCCGCGCAGATGGAGATCGCGGTCCGTCCGGTAGTCCACTTCGAGGACCGGCGGGTGCCAGCGGAATCGAGGCCCCAGGCTCGACAGGAGCCCCTCCACGCCCCTGGTCAGCAGCGCGCGGGCGAGGAGGGCGCGGTGCGCGACGATCCCGCCGGCCATGCGTTCCGTGAACGGCGCGACGGCCACCTCGTGGTACCGGCGGATCAGCTCGGTGAACTCCCGGCGCTCGGCCGCCTGATCCAGCCGCAGCGCCCAGGACGGCACCGGAGAGACACGGTCCAGGAGCCGTAACTCGGCGCGCACGTCCCGCCCGGGCATACGGAGGATGCCGTCGAGGGCCGAGGTGATCCCGCCCTCGGACTCCGGCGGCGTCAGGAAGTCGGGCAGGTACGGCCCGAAGGGATACAGCGGGAACAGAACCTTGCGCACGGGCCGGGCCAGTCCGGCCGCGTTCAGGTCGGCCCGGATCGTCCGGTGCCAGGCCGCGAACTGCCAACGGCCGCCGCGGGACTGCAGCCGGTGGAGTGTCGAGAGCACTTCCCACATCGGGTCGGGCTCCGCGGCGACGCGGATGCGGGCGAGGTCGACTTCGGTGAAGTGAATACGGAGCACGCGATTCCCCCCGGAGAGCTCCACATTTGCGCTCAGGCGCAAGAGTGTGTCGCCGTTGACGAGACCCTGCCAAGGTTCCGCCAGGCCAAGAAGGCGCCGTGGCCGAATCCGACGTTCGACCGCCCGAACCAGGAGGAACTCGCGTGTTTTCGAAGAGAGCCAAGGCGACCGCCGGCACCATCGCGGCCCTGACCGCCGGAGTCATCGCCCTGAGCGCCAGCCCCGCGTCGGCGAGCGGTACGTACAGCGGCCTGGCCTACGTCTACGGTGCGGGGGTCTTCACCGACGACTGGGACAACGAGGGCATCGTGGACACCAGCCACAACACCGCGTCCAACGCGACCTGCCTGTGGCAGAAGGTCCTGTGGGCCGACGGCGAACTCACTGCCGCCGACATCGACGGTGACTTCGGGCCCACCACCAAGGCCGCGACCGCGAGGTGGCAGACCAAGTTCCAGGTCACCAGCGACGGCTCGGCCGGGCAGAACACCTGGACCGCGGCCGGCAACTGGCTGCGCAACTCGTCCAACGGATTCGATGGCACCGTGGCCCGGTACATCGGCACCGAGTTCATCATCGACGTCACGCGCGACAGCGACGGCTACTACCACTTCCTGGACGGCACCGGCGCCGGCCGTATCGCCGGATACAACTACCGGACCTGCTCGTAGCCGCGGACAATGCGTTGTCGCGGCCGGTGGGGCGCGGGATCAGCGCAGTCCGGCGAAGAGGTCGTTCTCGGGGACGGCCGCGCCGGTGGTGTCCCGGACCCGTAGGAACGTCTCGATGCCCATCAGCTCGCCGAACCGTTCCTTGCCCATCTTGAGGAAGAAGATGTTCTCGCCCTGACTGGCGTGTGCGGCGAGCGCGTCGAATTTCTGGCCGCTGAACGCGGTGGTGTCCACCCACGTGGTGATCTCGTCGTCGGGGAGGCCCATCTCGGCCATCGCGGCGGCCTCGGCGGGATCGGGCTCGGGCATGTCCGGGTACAACTCGCGCATGATCTCGCCGAACTGCCGCATCCCCGAGCGGGGCATCGTGGTCCAGTACACCTTCGGTGTCAGCGCGGTCATCTCCAGCGCCGCCATGGTGATGCGGTGGGCCTGGATGTGGTCGGGGTGGCCGTAGAAGCCGTTCTCGTCGTAGGTGACGACCACATCGGGCCGGTAGTGCCGCATGAGGTCCGCGAGCCGGGCGGCGCCTTCCGGCACGGGGGTCTGCCAGAAGGATCCGGGGGCGTCGTTGCTCGGCCAGCCCATCATTCCGGAGTCGGCGTAGTCCAGCATTTCCAGATCGCTGATCTTCAGGACGTCGCAGCTCGCCTCGAGTTCTTGACGGCGCATCAGGGCGACGGCCGCCGGGTCGTGCCCGGGATCGCCAGGCTTGACACCTCCCGGTCCGTCACCGCAAGCGCCGTCGGTACAGGTCACGAGAACCGTGCGGATGCCTTCCGCCGCGTACCGCGCGAGGACCCCTCCGGTCGTGGTGGCCTCGTCGTCGGGATGGGCGTGTACCGCCATGAGCGTCAAAGGGCGGAAAGTCATGAACAGTCCTCCTGCAGAGATACGTCTTGGTCCCAGTGTGCGGCGGGTGTACCGCGATCCCGGGTCCGGGGCCTGGTGGGGCGGACGACCTTGTGGTCTCCCGGTTCCCCGCCCGCGCGGCGCCGGTCTCCCGAAGGATGCAACCATGCCGGCGGGACCGGCTGTTCCCGGTGCGGCCGCTTGGACGCTCCCTCGTCGGCGGACAACCTGGTCAGATGCTCGACGGAGCTGTCGTCCTGGCAATTCTCGGCACGGAACAGGTCCTTTGGGCCGGCTCCGGTTTCTCTCCTACAGGTGGCCTGTGTCAGGGCCGGTCCAGGGGGCCCGTCCTGATGACCGGCTCGGTGTGTTCGACGGTGAACGCGTGGACGGCTGTCATGACCGTGTGCTGATCGGTGACCAGATCGGAGACCTGCTTGGACGCCAGGATCTCGGCCACGGCGGAGCGGTTGTCGGTTCCGAGGACGACACAACCGTGGTAGCGGCGGAAGGTCGGATTGTCGTGCGAGATGCCGGGCGTGGGGTGCGGAAGCGACGTCCAGGGCAGGAAGGTGTATGTGCGCAGGTCGCGCGCGCCGGCCTCATGGAGCGCGGGGCCGATGCGGTCGTGGACGTATCTGCGGAACACGCGGCGGCTCACTCCGCGACGTCGGCGCAGCAACAGGACGATGCGATGGCAGACGTCGGCGTCGTGGCCGTCGGTCCACCAGCGTCCTCTTCGTGGGCCGGTCAGGTTTCCGAGAACCCGGTCGAAGACGTTCTGCTCGTCGAGGTACACCTCTCGCATGTGGACCGGGATGGTGAGCGCGCCGGCCATGCTCACCATCCGCACCTCGGCGATGCCGTCACAGCGCCAGTTCGGCGGGACGACGGTGCCCACGGTCGGGGAAGAGGGCCAGTAGCCGTGATCGGTGGGGGAGAAGTGATGCTGGAGGTATTCGGTGATGCCGGGCAGCCGCGCGACGATCTGGGCGTGCGGTCCCTTCCAGTACTGGAGGGCGGCTTCTCGCGGCAGGTCCTCGCGGAGCCAGACCGGGAAAATTCCCGAGGTGGTCGGTACCGGAGCGGTCGTACTCCCGCTGGTCGTGCCGTCCGCGCGGGTGGCAAGGGGCTCGTGGTCGCTCGGGATGTGGTTCACGCCTGCTCCGTCCGTCGCAGCATGTGGTTCTTCCGGATGCGGATCGGCTCGACGTAGCAGTCGATCGGCTTGCCGCCGAAACGGGCGATGCAGCCGTTGCGGTACTCGCACACCGGGCGGCCCGGAACTCTGGCGAGGTGCACGAGCTCGGCCGTCATTGCGCCTCGGCGCAGGGGGAGCATGTCCGTGCCGTTCAGCTTGAGCAGGACGGGGAAGTCGTCGCCGACGCGGGTGCGTATCGCGCGGATCACCTCGCGCAGCAGGCGCATCCGGTTGTCCAGGCTGCCGCCGTACTCGTCGGTGCGGCGGTTGGTGTGCGGGGTGAGGAACTGGCTGAGCAGGTAGCCGTGCGCGGCGTGGATCTGCACACCGTCGAACCCCACGTTCTGGGCGCGCTCCGCGGCGGACGCGAAGGTCTCCACCACTTCTGGGATCTCGTCCCGGCGCAGGGGCCGCGGTTTCGTTCCGTACACGGGCTCGCGCACCGCTGACGCGGACACCGGTGCCTTGCCCGGGTCGGCCGACCTGACCATCTGACGGCCGCCGTGGTTGAGCTGGGCGATCAGGAGGCTGCCGCCGCTGTGCGCCAGGTCGACCCAGTCCCGCAGGCCGGCCTTCGCCGACTTGAGGAGTCGCCCCGGCACAGTGAGCGTGCCGATCCGCAGGGGACGCAGGAGCGGGCAGGTCGGAGGGGTGGGCATCGGCGGCTCTCCTCTACCTCAGGGATACGGTGACGTTCGGGCGCGGTGATGCGCTGGTGGGAACGGCGGTCAGTCGTCGGGGACACCTGCACCGCTGAGGGCGGGAACGGTGACCTCCGGGCGGGCCAGGGAGCGAGCCCCGAGCCGGAACTGGTCGAGCTTGTCGATGATCGTCTGGCCGATCGGCGTGTGCCCCCAGATGCTGATGCCCTGGTGGGTGCTGGGCAGCCAGGTGGTCTCGTCGATGACGACGGGGTTCCAGCCGACCTCCCACTCGAAGCCCGAGGGGGTGCGGGCGTAGTAGGAGAGTTCCCTGTCGTTGGTGTGCTGGCCGACGGACAGGGCCATGTCGAAGCCGAGTTCGTGCACCCGCTGATAGCTGCGGGCCACGTCGTCGAGGGTGGCCGCCTGGATGTTGAGGTGCTGGACGCGGGTGCGGACCGGGTCGATCGGCAGGCCGCGGACGGCGGCGACGGCGATGGAGTGATGGCGTTCGTTGACCCGCAGGAAGCGGATCCTGAGTTTGACGCCGCTGATGGTCTCGTCGATGCAGTCGGTCAGCCGGGCGTCGAAGACGGTGTTGAAGTAGCCGCGCAGCTGAGCCGGCTTGGTGGACGTGATCGCGATGTGGCCCAGGCCCGAGTCGCCGGTGACGAACCCGGACGCGAGCATCCGCAGCGGCTCGGGCGAGAGGACGGGCGTGGTGTAGATCTCCTGGGTGATGCCCTTGGGGCCGGGGAAACGCAGGAGACGTTCGACGCCGCGCAACTCCGCCTCCTCCTCGGTGCCTTCGACGACGGGGACGCCGTGGGCGCGTATACGAGCCTCGATCTGCTCGAAGGTCGTGTGGTCGTCGAGGTGCCAGCCGGTGGCGACGACGTCCTCGGCGGGCCCACGCCTGAGCAGGAAACGGCACTCCTGGTCGTCGAGCCTGAACCGCATCAGGCCGGAGTCGAGGTCGTCACGGTGCATGCCGATGGCCTCGGTGCCGAAGCGACGTCAGTCGGCGAAGCGGTTGGTCTCGATGACGAGGTAGCCCAAGTGGACGGCACCGAAGACCGAAGCGGTGGCGTTCATCGGCGGCTTGCCAGGAAGTCGGCGCACAGCCGGTTGAACAGCTCGGCGCGTTCGAACTGGACCCAGTGCCCGGTGTTGGCGACCTCGTACAGATCGCAGTTGGGCATCCGCTCGGCCAGCATCCGGCCGCCGCTGGGCCGGTTCACCTTGTCGGCGGCGCCCCACAGCACCAGGGTCGGCACGGGCAGCCGGGACAGCCGGGCGTCGCGGGTGAAGTCCATCTTCCACAAGGCGCGCAGCGACTTCGGGCGCGTCAGCGGCGGAGCCGCGACGACCTCCGGGTCGATGCTGTCGCGATAGCGCGCGTCGATGACGCTGTCCGGCACGTCGGCGGCGTTGAAGACCAGGTAGGTGCGGATGAACTTCTCCAGCTTCAGCCGCGAAGGACCGTCCCCGGAGTAGTAGTTGAGCAGGCTGTTGAGGCCCGGGGTGGGCAGCGCGCGGGTGGTGCCGATGCCACCGGGCCCCATGAGGACCATCCGCCCGACGCGGTCGGGCGTGTCCAGGGCGAGGCGCAGAGCGCAGGCACCGCCGTAGGAGTTGCCGACCAAGTGGGCCGTGTCCAGGCCGAGTTGGTCGAGCAGCGCGCGGATCGCGTCGGCGAGGTACCCGAAGGGATCGGCGCCGTCGACGCCCTTGGTGCTGCGGCCGTAGCCGGGCAGGTCGGGGACGATGACCCGGTACTCCTTGGCCAACTCGGCGATGTTTCGGTGGTAGTTGGAGACTCCGGAGGCGCCGGGTCCGCCGCCGTGCAACAGCAGTACGGGCGGGCCGTCTCCGGTCTCCGCGACGAAGATCTTCTTGCCGGCGACGTCGAGCAGGGACTCCTGCATCGACGGCAGTTCGGTGTGCGTGGTCATGGCAGTCCTCACAGGGCGATCGGGGCGATCGGAACGGGCGCGTGGGACGCCGGGGCGAAACCGGCGGGAGGCGGCGGGAGTTGGGTGCCGGTGGGTGCGGCCGCGTAGACGTAGGCGTCCGGGCGCAGTGCGAGTGTGGCCGCGCGGTGCTCGGCCATCCACGACAGCAGGACGCCTTCGCTGTCTACGACCGTGCCCTCGGCCGGCTCGGTGCCGGCGGGCGTGACGGTGAGCGAGGGAACACCGAGGCGGTCCCATGCGGGCTGGGGCACGGGATGCCCGCCGTAGAGGAGCAGCCACCGACCGCCGAGTACGTCGTCCAGCCGGACGCGTTCACCGTCGGGGCCGGTCACCCAGGGCTGCGGGATCTGGTGGCCGGACGCCTTGGTGCGGGGTCGGGCCTGGAAGCCGGCGGAGTAGTGGGCGACGGGTATCCAGTGGGAGTCCTGGAGCCAATTGCTGAAGCCCGGTACGCGGTTGAGGCCGCGCAGTGCGGTGTTCCGGACGCGGGTCACCGGGAGACGCCGTTCGGTGATGATCCGCCCGACGAACACCGCCCGCTTGGTGATCTCCTTGACGTGCGGCTTGCGTTCGGCCTCGTAGCTGTCCAGCACCGTCTCGGGCAGTTCGCCGCGCAGCACGGCGGCCAGCTTCCAGCACAGGTTGGCCGCGTCCCGCACACCGGCGGCCATGCCCTGGCCGATCCACGGCGGCATCGCGTGGGCGGCGTCGCCGGCGAGGAAGACGCGGCCCGTGCGGAAGCGGGCGGCGAAGCGCACGTGGTGGCTGTAGACGGTGGCCCGAAGGATCTTGATCTGGTCCCGGCTGATCCCGTACCGCGACACCATCGCGTAGATGGCGTCGTCCGTGGTCAGGTGCTGCTCGTCGTCGCCGGGCAGGATCGGGAACTCCCAGCGGTGGTGCCCGAGCGGGGTCGGGCAGTCGACGGCGGGCCGGGCCGGGTCGCAGCGGAAGCGCAGCCGGTCGTGGTCCGGCCACGGCTTCAGCATCTCGGTGTCGATGACGACCCAGCGGTCTTCGTACGTCCGCCCCTCGTAGCCCACGTTGAGCTGCGCCCGGGTGAGGCTGGAACCGCCGTCGGCGGCGATGACGTAGGAGGCGCGCAGCCGTCGTACGGAGTCGTCGGCGGTGGAGAGGGCCGTCAACTCGACGCCGTCCGGGCCCTGTTGGAGCCGTAGGCACTCGTGCCGCACCAGGATCTCCACGTTCGGGTACCGGTCGGCGCCGTCGCGCAGGACCCGCTCCAGCGCCGGCTGGTAGATGAACATCTGCGGCGGATGCCCGTGTCCGCGCGGGGTGGGGTGCGCGCTGAGGAACGGCCGGCCGCGCGCGTCGACGAAATCGAGGGGCCGCTCCGCCAGCATGTCGTGCTTCAGCTGCTCGGCCAGACCGGCGCGCTGCCAGATCCGCAGGACCTCCTCGTCGGTGGAGATCGCGCGGGCACGGGTGTAGATCTCGGCGTCGCGTTCGACGACGACGACCCGTAGACCCATCGCGCCCAGCAGGTTCGCGGCGGTGACTCCGGTGGGGCCGTAGCCGATCACCGCCACGTCGTAGGTCATGTCTCCGGCTCTGGATTCGCTCACCAGGCACCTCGCTGTCGTCCCTGTCGCGGTGTGTTGCGATCGCGTTGCTGTAGTGTTCGCTCCAGTTGGAGCGATCGCTACGGTAAGGTGGGTGCGGAACGGGGTCAAGTGCCGCACGACAGGAAGGGCACATCCGATGAGCAGGCCGCAGACGACGCGCAAGAAGCGGGCGAACGGAGTGGAGTCACGGCAGCGCATCCTCGACGCCACGGTGGAGATCGCGGGCGAGCGCGGTTACGAGGGCACGTCCATCGCGGCGGTCAGCGCCAAGTGCGGGCTGCCGGCGAGCTCGATCTACTGGCACTTCAAGGACAAGGACGACCTGATCGCCGCCGTCATCGAGCGCAGTTTCGAGACCTGGCTGGCAGCCGTCGTACTGCCCGGCGAAGAGACGGGCACGCCGCTGGAGCGCATTACCGTCATGGCGGCGAACGTGGCCAAGTCGCTGATCGACGCGCCGGACTTCCTGCGCCTCGGCCTGATGCTCGCTCTGGAGCGGCGGCCCACCGAGCCGCGGGGCCGGACGGTGTTCCTCCAGGTCCGGGACATCGCCACCCAGAAGATCACCGAGGTGACCGGGACCGTGTTCCCGGATCTGGACGAGGACGCCCTGCGCACGCTCGCCACCTACGCCGTCGCCGGCGCCGACGGTCTGTTCGTGCACCGGGAGATCCACGGCGACGCGGTCGACCTGGTGGCGATGTTCGAGCTGCACGCACAGCTGGTCTGGGACGCGGCCACCCGCATGGCGTCGAGGAGCAAGGGATGATCCCGACCGCACCACAGCGTGAGACAGCCCGTCGGCCACTGCGTGCGGCCGAGCACCACGTGTCGCCGATCTGCCCGGCATCGGCAGCGTCCACGACCTGTGGGACGCCCTCCGCGCAGGAGCCTCCGTCGTCCGCGTGGCCGCCTACTGCACCGAGGCCGGCATCTCCGTCCAGTACATCGCGACCGCACGGGAGTTGGGCATGGACACTGTCGACTTCCTCATGATGAGCCACATGTCGGACCCGGCACACCTCACCCGTCAGGCGAAGCCGATGGAGAGTCATGGCGCCACCTGCGGCTACGTCGTCGACTCCGGCGGCGTACCGAACATGCACGGGGTCGCCGAACTTGTCGACGCCGGCCTCGCGGCCATGGGCGCCGGTGCCGGCAACGCTCCGCTGGAGGTGCTCATCACCGCCGCCGACAAGCTCGAACACGCCTACGGCTGCGGCCTGTTCGCCCTGCCGGACGCGGCCGACGACCTCGTACGATCGCTGAGGGACCGCCCCGTTCAGGTCGACCGGGAAACTGCGCCACACCGAGTCCGACGCCGCGCGCTACGGCATCGACGCGCGTGCCCTGCTCGGGCGGGGCGTGTGGTCGGCGGCCAGGAAGACCTGCTCACCGACGTGACGCTCGACCTGCTCGCCGCCCAGCAGGCCCAAGGGGACGCCTCGTGACCGGCGCGGCGGGCCGGGTCGACGTCCACCAGCACGTCGTTCCCTCCTTCTACCGGGACCTTCTCGACCAGGCGGGCATCGCCGAGGCCGGCGGCCGTGAACTGCCCGAGTGGAGCGCCGAGCCAGCCCTGGAGGTGATGGACCTGCTGGGCACCGCCACGGCGATCGTGTCGGTCTCCACCCCGGGCACCGGCTTCCTCACCGATCCGGGCGAGGCCGCCGCCCTGGCCCGGCGGCTCAACGATTTCTCCGCGTCCCTCGCCGCCGAACACGCGGACCGTTTCGGGTACTTCGCCACGCTGCCCATGCCCGATGCCGCCGCCTCCGCAGTCGAGGCCGAGCGCGCTCTGGACGAGCTGGGGGCCGACGGCGTCACCCTGCTCGCCAACAACCAGGGCGTCTACGTCGGCGCGGGCGGCCAGGACGGACTGTGGCAGACCCTGAACGACCGGGGCGCCGTCGTGTTCGTCCACCCCGCCGACCTCCCGGCAGCCGCTGTCGACGGGATCCCGCCGTTCGCCGCCGACTTCCTCCTCGACACCACCCGGGCCGCATACCTCCTGGTCCGCAACGGCGTCGTACGCACGTACCCGAACATCCGGTTCATCCTCAGCCACGCCGGCGGCTTCGTGCCCTACGCCTCCCACCGCATGGCCGTCGCCATCGCCGGCGACACCGGACGCAGCCCCCTGGACGTACTGGACGACTTCCGCGGCCTCTACTACGACACCGCCCTGTCCTCCAGCCCCGCCGCCCTGCCCACACTGCTCGCCTTTGCCCGCCCCGGACACATCCTCTTCGGCAGCGACTGGCCGTTCGCCCCCGCCATCGCGAGCCAGTACTTCGCAGGCGGCCTCGACAGCGGTGTCGACCCCGGTGTCCTCCGGGCCGTCAACCGCACCAACGCCGAACTCCTCTTCCCCCGCCTGGCAGACACTCCGGCACGGACTCCGGCCCGCCCCGCCCCGATGCGCCTGCGCCAAGCCACCCAACGAGCCGCCGCCCGCCTCGTCTTCAAGCTCGTCCAACCCGGCACCGATTGAGACATGTACCCAGGACCAGCGCAGAACCGTCCTGGTGTACCGAGACGGGCTCGACCGCGAGCTGCGGCCCCAGCTGTCGCATCGTCAGGGTGCGGTAGTACACCGCAACCACCAGCACCCGCTCGGCCCTCAACACCCCAGCCATACACCGGAGATGCCCAGATCACGGCCTTGTGCAACACCCTTCAGCAGGGGAAGTCGTAGGCGATGAAGGCGAGGCAGACGACCGTTCCGTCCTCCTCCAGTGCCTCGTAGCCGTCTCGTTCCTCCTCATTGACCGGGAAGAACAGGGCGTTGCCACCGCGGTCCGGATCGGTGACGATCTCGGCGTAGTTGGCCCGGCGGCCCTGGCCGTCGCCGACCGCGATGATCCGCTCGACCTCGCGGAGATCGGCGTCGGCATCGCGGCCGTCGACGTGCAGCGGATCGAACGGATCGGCGCACAGGACGGCGTATCCGTCCAACGCCGCCGGTTCGTAGCCGTTGTATCCGTCGGTCCAGTCTGCCGCGACGATCCGGGCTGGATCCGTCAGCGGCAGGACGACCATGCTGACCCGGGCCACCGCCGGTTCGTCGCCCATCTGAGACCAGTGGAAGCCCGCGTACACCGGAGCCTTGCCGGGGCCGGAGAGCAGACCGCCGTGACCCCATCGACCGGTGGTCGCCATCCCGTACCAGGTGACGGTCTCCGCGAGTTCTAACTCGCCGACGTAGGAGAACCATTCCGGCCGCGTCATTCCCTTCTCACCGTCCCGATTGACGTGATCCACCCACCGCCACAACAGGGCGTCCATGGTGGCCACCGGGGCGGCGGAAGCGGGCGAATCCTCGGCTGCTGTCATGGCGCACAGCATGGCAGGAGGGTGTGACAGTCCCGCCGCGTCCAAGGAGGGGGCGACGACAAGTCGCAACTGTGCGTGGCAAACCCCGCGTGTGTGCGCGATCGGCCGGACGGTTCCTGGACGTGCCCTGGGGCGGCGCGACTCACCGATGCTGGAACGGCGGGCAGTTGCCGGTCTCCCGATGGTGTCGATCTCGGCGTTGTCACCGGGTTCGTCGATGGGGTCGGCGGCGTACCGGGCGAGCCGGGCGCCCACGGTGTCGTCCGGGGCGCCGCCGTCCAAGCGGGTCAGAAGTCGTCCCGGTGTGGAGGTGTTTGGCGTGCTGGAGATCAGTCCGAGTTGTTCGCGCAGGTCGGAGTCGGTATCGGCGGCGAAGTGGGCGATGGCCGCCAGGGACGTGTCTCCGCCGAGGACGGCGACCACGCACAGCGCGAGCAGGGAGCTCAGGCGGTAGCGGCGGCACGCGAACGCGACCCCCCTGTTCGTGGTCGAAGGCTTCTGTTCGTGATCAAAGGCTTCGCGAAGCCTGATCATCACGGGTCGCGTCTCACGTTGCCGAACTGGGCGAGCCGGCCACGGCGGCGCGTACGCGGGCGATCAGCTCATCTCGCCGGATCAGCACGCATCAGCTTTCTCCCTCGACCGTTGCCATGCGGGTCGCTGTAGGAGGATTGGCACAGTGCACACATGAGCCGTGGTGACGTCCTGCGGAACACGAGCACCACAGGATGGCGTCGGAGCACTGACGGTGAGGGGATCACAGGGGCATGCACAGTTCTGGAGCGGGGGTCGACGGCGCCCGTGGGGTGCTCGCGGTGGACTCGACCGCCCCGGGCGCCGCGCCGCGGGGACTCGACGCCTTCCGGCACGGGTGGGAGACGCAGATCGGCGACGAGGTCTTCCAACTGCCGGCCTTCAGCCCTGACACGATCGGTGACTTCCGGGTCAAGGGCAAGGTGGCCAAGGTGCATGGCGCCGCGATCGCCGATCTTCACGCCGCGTCGGCAACCCGGACCGCGGACGCCCCGGGCGGCGATCAGGATCTGGTGGCCATGTACGTGGTGCAGCGCGGCGCATGGACTCTGGGCGGCCCGCCCGGTTGCGGCGAGCGGACCGTACCGGCCGGGCAGTTCCTCGTCCGGCACGTCGGGCGCCTGACGGCCTTCGAGACGTCGGCGCACATCACGGCGAAGTTCCTGGTCCTGCCCCCGGGCGAACTCAAACCCCTGCTCGGGAACCGGGTCATCACCGGGCCGGCGGACTCGGCCGAGATACGCCTGCTGACGGCCTTCACGGACATGATCCACACAACTGTGGCCGACCTCGGCCCAGCCGGTGTGGAAGCCACCCACGGCGCTCTGATCGAGCTGGCCAAGGCGGTGGCGAAGGGCCGGTTCGACGACGTGGAACCCCGGCTGGCTCCCGCGCTCACTCAGGCAGCCAAGGACCTCGCGGACCGCCGGCTCGCTGATCCCGAACTTTCTCCTGCGATGCTTGCACGTGAACTCAACGTCTCCGTCCGTACGCTGCACCGGGCATTCGCCGCGGTCGGCGAACAGGTGACCACCTACATCCGCAACCGGCGACTGCAAGAGGCCCGGCTCGCCCTCACCGCGCCGTCAGGTCGCCTGAGTATCTCGGAGCTGGCCGCACACTGGCAGTTCGCGGACAGCAGCCACTTCACCCGGACCTTCAAGAAGCACTACGGTCAGACTCCCACCGAGTACGCCCGCTCGGCCGGAGCAGCCTCGCCCTCGCCGAACAGGCACCTGCCGGGTCACGGGCCGGCCGAAAGAACGTGACACAGGTTCGACCACGCTCCAGCGGATGCCCCAACTCGTGTCCCCCACAAGGCAGGGCGGCGCTGTGGGCGGCCCGGGCATGCGACCGCGGCGGGATGTCGCTGATGAGGGCGCGGATCTGGGTGACCTCGCCGCCGGCGCCCGCAGGGCCCTCGGTCCCTGGCAACTCGGCGCTCCCCGGCGAGCTGAGAGGTGATCCACCGCCCCGCGGCTCACCATTCGGCAAGCAGGATGCCGGCAGTCGGTCGAGACTCCGACCAGCTGCCGGCGGTTCAGGCGTCGGGGATGAGCACGTCGGGGGAGCGCCGTGGGCGCTGACGAAGGCTCAGTCGAGCAGTTCGGCGGCCCGTTCGGCGATGGCGTAGACGGTCGCGTTGGTGTTGGCCGAGGGGATGGACGGCATCACCGATGCATCGGCGACCCGCAGTCCGGCTATTCCGTGCACGCGAAGGTTCGCAGGGTCGACGACGGCATCGGCGTCGGTTCCCATGCGGCAGGTGCCGGTGTAGTGGAAGTAGGGGCCGGTGGCCTTTCGGAGGAACTCGTCCACGGATTCGCCGCTCGTCCCGGAGCCCGGCACCGCTTCCTGCTTGCGCCAGTCGGCGAACGCCTCGGCCTCCCCGATGCGGCGTGCCAGGGCCAGGCCCTTGCGCATGATCTCCAGATCACGGTCGTCGCTCAGGTAGCCGGGGTCGACGACGGGAGCGCTGCCGGGATCGGCGTCCACCAGGCGCACGGTGCCGCTGCTGTGCGGAGCCATCGCGGAGAAAGCAATGGAGTAGCCGTTGGCCGGTGGCCGGCCCCATGCCGACGGGAGCGGCGCGGCGACGACGTAGACCTGAAGGTCCGGCCGCGCCGCGGCGGGGTCGCTGTACAGCAGCCCCATCATTTCGGCCGGCGGGT
This sequence comes from Streptomyces xylophagus, assembly GCF_000716435.1. Taxonomy (GTDB): domain Bacteria; phylum Actinomycetota; class Actinomycetes; order Streptomycetales; family Streptomycetaceae; genus Streptomyces; species Streptomyces xylophagus. The sequence continues at coordinate 161,315 of NZ_JNWO01000016.1, read as the reverse complement.
TGGCAGGAACGAACGGTACGGGCTGGATGGCCTCGTACACCACGCCCGCCATCGGATGGTCCTGCAGATGGGAGCCCACTCCCGGCAGGTCGGCGACGACGTCGATACCGTGGTCCTCAAGGTGTTGTGCCGGGCCGATCCCGGACAGCATCAGGAGGTGTGCGGAGCCGATGGCTCCCGCGGTCAGTACCACCTCGGCGCCATCGACGGACAGGTGCTCCCCACCGATGGTGTACTCGACGCCGGTGCAGCGGCCCGCGGTGATGCGCAGCCGCTGCACGGTCGCGTCCGTGACGACGTCCAGGTTCGGCCGGTCGAGGAACGGACGGATGTAGGCGTCGGCCGCGCTCTGGCGGGCGCCGCCGGGCAGATTCATGTCACTCCACCCGAACCCGGTCTCCAGCCCGCCGCCGATGTCATCGGCGCGGGCGAACCCGGCCTCCACCGCGGCGTCGACACCCGCCGTGGCCAGCGGATGGGGCTCCGGGACCGGGGCGACCAGGACCGGCCCGTCCGTGCCCCGCACGGAGGCATCACGGCTGCGAGTGCTCTCATTGCGACGGAAATAGGGCAGCAGATCGTCGAAACCCCATCCTGGAGCACCGAGTCCGGCCCATTCGTCGTAACCGGAGCGGTGCCCCCGCAGGTGGTAGAGGCCGTTGATGCTCGATGAGCCGCCGAGCGCTTTGCCGCGCAGCACGTCAGCGACCCTGCCTGTACCGGCCTGCACGGTCGAGGCGCCCAGCCAGAGGGACGACGGGTCGAACCCCAGGAAGCCCCAAGGAGAGGCCATCGTCTCGGTTGCGTCCCGGGCTCCGGCCTCCAGCAGCAACACCCGTACGCCGGGGCGTTCCGAAAGCCGGGAGGCAATCACGCATCCCGCTGTCCCCGCTCCCACCACGACATAGTCATAAGAAATCTTGCCCATCATGTCTCCGCTTTCCACGGCAGCCTTGTCCGACCGCCGGATTTCAGGAAATCAGCTCCTCGACGATCAAGGGGCTGATTACGCCTATGTACTAAAGGGGTTCAAAAGTGAGGAGGGCTGTCTTCGCGTCAGCTCCGGTGTGGGCGTTGACCCGGTGACGAACGATCACCTTGATCCGGCGGGCCTGCACGTCCGACCCGCACACAGCCGATCACCCCGTCTTTGGTGTGTACCCATCCAGGAACAGTCACCCGGGTGTTCCCTCTGCCGTTGAAGCTTAGGAAAACCGACACGGCACACACTTGAACCACCGCGACGTCCGTTCGGAACCTGAGCGCCATAAGAGCTCGTAACAGGATCTTGGTGTGGGTGCTGATCGAGCCGCTACGGCCGCCCTGGCCGGAGAAGACGCCGGGGCCGCGGCCGGTGGCGGACCGTCTGTGTCTGCAGGGCATCCTGCACGCGCTCCACAACGACATGGCCCGGCAACTCCTGCCCCTGGAGCTGGGGTTCGGCTCGGCACAGCGCGCGGAAACCCGCTGGCTCGGCCGGCCTGCACTGTGCTGGTCAGTGTTCCCCGCCTGCGCCTCAGCGGTGAGGCTTCCGCAATCAACGCCCGCGATCGCAGGGATCGGAACGCGGCTCATTCTCCCCAGATTTTCCCCAGCGACCTCGAAGGCATTGTCGGAGCCTGCGATCGGGGCCACGCCACCGATTGGCAGCGCCTCCCAGGGCGATTACTCAGAGCCAGTCTTTCCGCTTGAAGATGACGTACAGACTGGTGCATACGACCGCCATCAGCAGGATCGCGAACGGGTACCCAAGCACCCAATGCAACTCCGGCATCCGATCGAAGTTCATCCCATAGATCGTCCCCACCAACGTCGGCGCGAACAAAATAGCCGCCCACGACGAGATCTTCTTGATCTCCTCGTTCTGCTCGAACCCCGCCTCCGCCAACGCCCGCATCTCCGCGTTCTGTTGCTGGGTGACCAGGGTCGCGTTCACCGTGAGGATGTCGGTGAGGGCCTGGCGGAAGCCGTCGACTCGTTCGCTGGTGTGGGTGACGTGGTCGGCGACGTCGCGGAGGTAGCGCTGGAGTTCCTCGTCGGTGCCGTACTTGGCGAAGCCGGCCATCAGGCTGTGCAGCATGCCGACAAGGGGGCGGGTGGCGCGCTGGAACTCGACCATTTCGCGGGAGAGTTCGTAGATGCGGCGGGAGACCTGCGGTTCGCTGCGGAAGACCTCTGTCTCGATCTCGTCGATGTCGATCTGGACGCCGGCGACGACGGGCGCGTAGCCGTCGACGACCGCGTCGAGGATGGCGTACAGCACCGCCTCGGGGCCGAGCTTCAGCAACTCCGGGGATTCCTCCATGCGTTGGCGGACCGCCGACAGGTCGGGGGCCGCGCCGTGCCGGACCGTGATCACGAAGTCCGGGCCGACGAAGACGTGCAGCTCGCCGAAGTCGACCTCTTCCGTGTTGTCCAAGTAGCGGGCGGCGCTGAGGACTACGAAGAGCGTCTCGCCGTAGCGCTCCAGTTTCGGGCGCTGGTGGGCCTCCATCGCGTCCTCGACCGCCAGCGGGTGGAGGTCGAACTCCGCTGCCAGGGAGAGGAGTTCGCTCTCGGTGGGGCGGGCCAGGCCGATCCAGGCCATGCCGGACGGCTGTTCGCGCAGTTCGCGGAAGGTGTCGGCGAGGGTGTCCGGCGCCGAGACCCGCACGCCGTCCCGGTACAGGGCGGCCTGAACGACGCTGCCCGTGTCGGACGGTTCGGAGGGCGGCGTGTCGGCGGCGGACACCGGGGGCTTCGGCGCGGGTGCCGGGGGTGGGGCCGGTGTGCGGCGCCAGCCGGACGTCCTGCCGGTGCTGCCGTTCTTCGAGGTGGGGCGGGCGCGTCGCTGGGGCATCGCGGTGCCTCTCGATCAAGCCTATGACTACGTCTGTGTCCACGTGATCACTGAGCATGAGCAGGATATACGGGGCAAACAGCCTGGGCGTGTGAACCGGCTCCCGGATTCGGTGAGAGTTGCGGACCGAAGGTGTCCGCAATCGCCCTTAGCGTGGGGAGCGTGACCAAGGCGAAGACCCCGACCGCTCCCGTACTCGACACCCGCGCCCTCAACCGCGCCACCCTCGACCGGCAGCTCCTCCTGCGCCGCTCGCCCCTCTCCGCCCGCGCCGGCATCGAGCATCTCCTCGGCCTCCAGGCGCAGAACGTCAAGCCGCCGTACTACGCCCTCGCCGCCCGTCTCGACGGCTTCACGCCCGAGGAACTCTCCGGGCTGATGGCCGAACGCGCGGTCGTCCGCATCGTCACCATGCGGTCCACGATCCACACGCACACCGCCGCCGACTGCCTCACCCTGCAACCCTTGGTGCAGGCCGCCCGCGATCGTGAGCTGGGCAATTTCCGCAGGGGGCTCGTCGGGGTCGATCTCGACCGGCTCGCCTCGCTCGCCCGTGAACTCGTCGAGGCCGAGCCGCGCACCATGAAGGAGTTGCGGGAGGCGCTCCTCGTCGAGTGGCCGGACGCCGACCCGCAGGCCCTCGCGATCGCCGCCCGCTGCAAGCTCCCGCTCGTCCAGGTCACCCCCCGCGGACTGTGGGGGCGGAGTGGACAGGTCGCGCTCACCACCGCCGAGCACTGGCTGGGGCGGCCCGCCGAACCCGCGCCCACCCCGGACGCGACCGTCCTGCGCTACCTCGCCGCCTTCGGTCCGGCCTCCGTCAAGGACATGCAGACCTGGGCGGGCCTGACCCGGCTGCGCGAGGCCTTCGAGCGACTGCGTCCGCAGCTCGTCACCTTCTACGACCCGAACGGCGTCGAACTCTTCGACCTCCCGGACGCGCCCCGCCCCGCCGCCGACACCCCGGCCCCGCCGCGCTTCCTGCCCGAGTTCGACAACCTGCTCCTCTCGCACGCCGACCGCACGCGGGTCGTACCGCCCGAGTACTGGGGGCGCGCCTGGCAGGGCAACGTCGCCCACCGCACGTTCCTCGTCGACGGGTTCCTCGCCGGGGTCTGGAAGCTCGACGGCCACCATCTCGTCGTCGAACCCTTCGGCAGGCTGACCAAAGCCCAGCGCGACGAGGTGACCGCCGAAGGGGCGCGGATGCTCGACACCATGCACAAGGGGACGTCGTACGACATCCGGTTCGGGACGGTCGTAGGGCCGTAGCGTCGTAGAGGGATCAGTCCGCGCGGCCCGTCACCGCGACCGTCACGCCCAGGCCGATCATCGTGAAGCCGCCCGCGCCGCCGATCAGGGACAGGCGGCGGTCGTCGCGGGCGAACCAGGTGCGGGCGGCCGAGGCGGTCAGGCCCCACAGGGTGTCCGTGACCAGGCCGATCGAGATCGGGATGAGGCCCAGCAGGAGCATCTGGAGCGGGACACTGCCCGCCGAGTGGTTGACGAACTGGGGGAGTACGGCGGCGAAGAACACCACCCCCTTGGGGTTCGTGACGCCGACCAGGGCGCCGTCCAGGACCGTACGGAGGTCGCCGCGGGGTTCCGACGTGGCAGCTGTCTGCATCGCCGAGGCCTTCAGGTCCTTGCGGTGCCGGAACGCCTGGACCCCGAGGTAGACGAGGTAGGCCGCGCCTGCCAGTTTCACCGTCAGGTAGATCGTGACCGACCGTTCCACCAGCGCGCCGATGCCGAACGCCACCGCCGTCACCAGCACGTACGAGCCGAAGACGTTGCCGAGCGCCGTCGCCACCGCCGTGCGGCGGCCGTGGGCGAGTGCGCGGCCGATGACGAACAGGACGCTGGGTCCCGGGATCACGATCACCAGCAGCGACATCGCCGCGAAGGCGAGAAAACGGTCCGTGGACACCATGCCTATCACTCCTATCAGGGGGCTCATTGAAACAGGCGTCCGTGAGCTCGCTCTAGAGTCGGGGCCATGGAACTGCGGCAGCTCAGCTACTTCGTCGCGGTCGCCGAAGAGCTGCACTTCGGGCGGGCCGCCGAGCGGCTGCACATTGTGCAGTCGGCGGTCAGTCAGCAGATCCAGCGGCTGGAGCGGGAGTTGGGCGCCGAGCTGTTCGACAGGTCGCCCCGGCGCGTACGGCTTACGGGGGCGGGGGAGCGGCTGTTGCCCGAGGCGCGGGCGGTGCTGGCCGCCGCCGAGCGGGCCCGGGCGGCCGTCGCCCCGCCGCCGGGGCTGCGGATCGGCACCAGTACCGGGCTCGGCGCGCATCTGGACCGGGTCCTCGGCGCGTTCGCCGAGCGGGCGCCGGACGTTCCCGTCGAGCTGTTCTCGCTGCCGGTCGGCGAACGGCTCGCCCGGGTCGCCGGCGGGCAGTTGGACGCGGCGTTCGTCCGGGCGGTCGAGCCGGTGCCGGGGGTACGAGTGCTGCCGTTGTGGGCCGACCCTCTCGTAGCGGCTCTGCCTGCCTCGCATCCGTTGGCCGGGCGGGCGGCGATCGGTGTCGCGGAGCTGGCCGCGCTGCCGCTGGCCCTCACCGAGCGGCGGAACAATCCCGCACTCGTCGACCTGGTCGTCGATGCCTGTCACGCGGCCGGGTTCGAGCCGCTGCCCGGACCGGTGAGCGGGTCCCTGCAGGACACCCTGGCGAGCATCGGCGCGCGTCCGCTGTGGACGGTCGTCTACGCCTCCCACGCGCGCGTGCTGCACAGCCCGCGCGTGGCCTTCGTACCGTTCACGGCGCCCGGCCTCACGCTGTCGACAGGCCTCGCCGTGCACGCCACGCGCCGGCCTCCGCATCTGGACGCCCTACTGCTGGCCTGCGGCGATCACGAGAACTGATCGCTGCGGTCGCGGGCTGCTTCTTGGTCGGGGATGCCTGACGCGATGAACTGGACTCACCGAAAAGGACAAGCCAGTCAAGGGAGTTCAGCATGCCCATCGTGACCGTCCAGCAGGGTCCGCGTGACGTCGAGCTGAAGCGGGACCTCGTCAAGCGGGTCACCGACGCCTTCGTCGACGCGTACAAGATCCCCGCCGAGAGCGTGCAGGTGTGGATCCACGAGGTGCCGGCCGACAGCTGGGGCGCGGCGGGGAAGCTCATCGCCGACAAGTAAGGGGCACCGACCGGCACATGGATAGGGTGCGTTGCGGGCTGCTCGTGGAAGCCCGCAACGCACCCTGGCATTTCCCTGAGGGGTGCTCAGGAGTTCTTCCGGGTTACGAGTTGACCTGCGTGGTCACCAGGCTGGAGAACGTGGTCAGCCGGGTGTAGACACCCGGGTAACCCGCCTCGGCACAGCCCTCGCCCCAAGAAGTGATCCCTGCCAGGACGCCCCCGATGAGCAGGGGACCGCCGCTGTCGCCCTGGCAGGTGTCTACGCCGCCGGATGTGTATCCGGCGCAAACCATGTCGGACGCGATGAAGTCCGAACCGTAGGAGCTCTTGCAGCTGGTGTCGGACACGATCGGGACGGTCGCGGTCCGCAACTGGTTGGAGGAGCTGCCGTTCTCCGAGGTGGTGCCCCAGCCGAGGATGCGGGCTGTGGTGCCGGCCGCGTACACGCTGGTCTGCGAGGAGGAGACGTACGACGCCGTCGTGTACGGCATCGACGTCGACAGCGTCAGGACGGCCACGTCGTCGCCGTTGGTGGCGTCCGTGTAGCTGGGGTTGATCCAGATCTTGCTGACCTTGCTGACGGTGCCGTTCGTGCCGTTGAGGTAGGTACGGCCGCCGACCACGCGGACGCTGCTGGTGGTCTCGCCGACCATACAGTGGGCGGCGGTGACCACCTTGGTCGCGGAGACGAGTGTGCCGCCGCAGAACTGGTTCTGCGAGGCGTCCGTGATCTGCATGACGAACGGGTACGTCGTCGTCGTGGTCGTGGAACCGCCGACGATGGGCTGGGGGGCTGCCACAGCGGTGGGGGCGCTGAGCAGTGCGGTCGCGGCGGCGGCAGCGGTTGCTGCGACGACAGCCGCGGTTCTCTTGGCGCGGTTGAGCCCGAACATGAGTCTCCTCATTAGGGTTGCCGGTGGGGGGTCGCGCGGGTGTGGGGGTGTGCAACGGGGGTCGCGGGACCGACCCCCGTATGCCCGGGCGAGCGGCACACCCATAAGCTAGAACCCGGCACACCCTGTTCCCAATGAGGGAACCCCCTAGGGGAGTTGGGCAGGGAAAACCCTCGGTCGCCGCACAGTTAACCCTCAGGGTCCTCAGTTCGGACGACGCCCCGCCGCCAGTCGGACGATATCCACCCGCGAGCGGATCCCCAGCTTGCGGTAGACGCGGGTCAGGGTCGCCTCGACCGTCTTGACGCTGATGAACAGCCGGGCGGCGATCTCCCGGTTGGTGGCGCCCTCCATGACGAGCGCGGCGACCTGACGCTCCATCGAGGCCAGCCCGTCGAGTCCCTCCAGCGTGGGGGCGGGCGCGGCTGCGGGCGTCGGCTGCTGCGGTCTCGCGACGGCCGCCTCGTCCACCTGCCGCAGCCAGGGCAGCGCCCGGCAGCGCCGGAACAGCCGGGTCGCCTCGTCGTACGACGTGGGTCCGGGCTGCCCCGTGCGCAGCGAGGCCAGTGCGAAGGCGGCGCGGGCCTCCTCCAGGCCGTAGCCGAGCTTGGCGAGCCGGTCCTGAACGGACGTCAGTTGCGCTACGGCCTCGTCGTGTTCGCCGCGTGCCGCCCGCACCAGGGCCTCGGCGCGGTCGAGTACGGCGAGGACGCTCTCGCGGCCGAGGCGCAGCGCGCGTTCGCGGGTCACGTCGATGACGTCCTGTGCCTCGGCGGTCTCGCCGATGCGGACGAGGGCCTCGGCGAGGTCGCCGTGCCAGCGTCCGCGTGCCGGGTCGGTCACTCCGAGGGCCTGCTCCAGTTCGCGTACCCGGCGCAGCGAGCGGACGGTGCCGTGCGCGTCCCCGGCGACCAACTGGGCGTACCCGAGGGCACCGAGGGCACGGGACAGATACATCTGGTCGCCGTCCTCCTCGGCGTGCTCGACCGCTTCCCGGGCGAGGGCCAGCCCCTCCTCGACGTCACCGCCGGAGGCCTCGGCGAGTGCGGTGAGCATCGCGGACGCCGTCTGGCCGATCCCGGAGTCGCGGGCCAGCCGCAGGCCCTCGCGGGCGAGGTCGAGGGCGCGGCCGCAGTGCCCGGAGCGTAGTTCGGTCTCGGCGAAGCCGCGCAGGAAGTGGACCTCGCTCTCCACCGACCCGCGTCGCCGCACCTCGCGCAGCAGCGCGGTGATGGTGGCACGGGCCTCGGGCAGCTGATCGCTCATCACCAGCCAGCGGAACCGGGCCGATCCGGCGCCGTTGTGATGGCACGCCACCCTCGGGTCCTGAGGCTCCTTCAGCGCGCGCTTGATGGTGAGGGGGGCGTCCGGATGGCCCATCAGGGTCTCGGTCTGCGCCTGGAAGGAGAGCGCGAGGAGTTCGGTGCGCCGGTCGCCGGCGAGCGCGGCCAGTTCCGCCGAGCGCGCGGTCTCCGCGCGGGCCTCGGCGAAGTCGCCCTCCACGAGCAGGGCGCGCCAGGCGAGTTGGTAGCGGACCAGGGCGAGCAGCCGGGGGTCGTCGCCCGCGTCGGCGAGGGCCTGCGGGAAGACGGCGTCGACGTCCGCCATGGAGTGGCCGGCCGTGTCGATCACGATGATCCAGGCCCGCACCCGCTCGGCGGGCACCGAGGTCCGGGTCAGCACCTCACGCGCGATGTCCCGGGCGAGATCCAGCTCGCCAGCGGTGATCGCGTCCTCGGAGGCTTGCAACCGCCGCTCGTCGGGCCCGGGAACGCTGTCGCCCGGGGTGTGCCGGGCGGCGAGCAGTCCGAGCGACGCGGCGACCGAGGGTGCCCCGCGGTCGCGGGCCAGGGTGGCGGCCTCGGCGAGCCGGGCGGCGACCTCCGGATCGGTGCCGGTGGTCGCGAGGGCCAGGTGCCGGGCGCGCTCGATCGGGTCGGAGGCCGCCGTCGACAGCGCCGCGTGCGCGGCCCGCCGCTCCTGCGCGGGGGCCTCCGCGTACAGTGCGGCGGAGATCAGCGGATGCGCGAACCGTACGGCGGGAGCCTCGGACTCCGTTGCCAGCAGGCCGAGTTCGGCGGCCTGGGCGGTCTCGGCCTCGGCGTTCTCCCGGCCGGCGGTCTGGAGCAGGGCCACCGTCGGGCGGGCACCCGCGCTCGCGACGAGCAGGGTGCGGCGCGCCTCGGCGGGCAGCATGTCGAGCCGGCTCAGCACCAACGCGCGTAGTGAAGTGGGCACGGGCAGCGGCTCGCCCGGTCTCGGCGGGGTCGGGTTCTCGGCGAGGGCGCGGCCCAACTCCAGCGCGAACAGCGGGTTGCCGCCGCTCGTGCGGTGGATCTCGCGGACCGTGGAGCGGGGCAGCCCGGTGTAGCCGCGGTCGTCGAGCAGCGCCGACACCTGCGCCCGGGAGAGCGGGCTGAGCCGGAACGCGAGGGTGTCCGGCGGCGACGCGCTCAGATACCGGTCGTACTCCTGGCCCTCGGTGCGCACCGCGAACACCATCTGGACCTGGGTGTCGCCCAGCCGCCGGGCGGCGAAGCCGAGGAGTTCCGCGCTGGCCGGGTCCAGCCACTGGAGGTCGTCCGCCACGACGAGGACGGGGCCGTCGGCGGCGAGGGCGCGCAGCGCGGACAGGACGGCGAGGCGCAGGGCGAGTCCGTCGCGCTGGAGGGAGGACTCGCCGCGGCCGGTGAGCGCGGATTCCAGCGCGGTGCGCTGGGCGCCGGGCAGCCGCTCGGACACCTCGTCCAGGACCAGACCGAGGAGGTCGGCGAGGGCGAGGAAGGGGAGATGGGATTCGGACTCGGTGGCCGAGCAGCGCAACACGGTCCGCGCGGTGTCGCCGTATTCCGCGGCCAACGCCCGCAGGACGGTCGACTTTCCTATTCCGGCGGGGCCGTGGAGCAGCACACTGCCACCGCCTGCGAGCTGGTCACGGGCGGCGGAGAACATCTCCTCCCGGCCGATGACCAGGTCGGGGCGGGTTCTGGCAGGCTCCTTGAAGTCCCGTCGCACGGTCACCGCTCCCCTCGTGTGTCGTGTCCGGGCCAATATTAGGCAATCAGTCCTTGAAATTCGGATGGATGGGGTCGTGAGGGAAATAACAACGGCCAGGCATAGGGAAATTCAAAGCTCCGATGAATGAATAGCTGGCCGCCACGAGGGCCGTCCCGCGCCCGCCCGACCGCCCGCCTCACGGCAGCACCCCCGCCCGCCGCGCCGCCACCACGGCCTCTCCGCGGGTGTGCGCGCCGAGCTTCCGCATCGCCGAGCGCAGATACCCCTTCACCGTCTCCGGCCGCAGCCCGAGCCGCTCCGCCGTCACCACGTTCGTCGCGCCCGCCGCCACACACGCCAGTACGTCCAGCTCGCGGGGCGCCAGTTCTACGTCCCCGACGGCCGCCTCGGCGGTCAACAGGCCGCAGGCGTCCAGGAGTTCGGCCCGCAGCTCCGGGTCCGGGATGCGCGGGGCCAGCGCCCGCAGCGCCGCGTGTGCCTCCCGCACCTGCTCCCACACCGCGCTCGCCGCCGGGTCGGGGGCCGGTGCCGGGCGCGCCGCGCTCAGCAGCTCCCGCACCTCCTCCCGTACCACCAGCGCCTGTTCCACGTCCCGGGCGGCCTCCATCGCCGCGCTCAGCATCCGGTCGCCCAACGGCTGGGCCGTGCGCAGCGCGCCGTAGAGGACACCGCGCACCCGGCGGCGTACGACGACCGGGACCGCGAGGATCGCGCGCAGGCCCTCGGCGGCGACCGGGGCGTCGTACTCGTGGCTGATCTGGCGGGAGGCGGAGTAGTCCAGGACGGCGCACGGGCGGGCGAGGGCGACCGCCCTGCCGCCCAGACCGTTGCCCGAGGAGACCGCGAGGGCGCGCAGGGACGGGGTCAACGTGCCGCTCAGTTCGCTGATGCGCATCTGCTGCCGGCCGCTCTCCACCAGGCCACCGAAGGCGACCGGCAGCCCGGTGCCGCGCCGGAGCCGTACCAGCGCCGCCTGAATCTCCACCATCCCTGCCGCGTCCGTCGCCACCCGCTTGCCCCTTCATTGCGGCCGCTCTGCTGCACACACCCCCGTACGGGGGTAGTGAGACCCACATCACGGATTACACGATGTCAGAGAGCCGCCCGGCAATGGTCCGGTTACTAGGAGGACAGATGACGACGGCGAGTGAGTCGTTCCGCAGCGCGCGGGATTTCCTGTTGGCGCATCGCGAGGACTATGCCACGGCCTACGAGGGTTTCTCCTGGCCCCGGCCCGAGCACTTCAACTGGGCGCTCGACTGGTTCGACGTCATCGCGGCCGGGAACGACCGCACGGCCCTGCGCATCGTCGAGGAGGACGGCACCGAGACCGCCCTGTCCTTCGCCGAGATGTCCGCCCGCTCGAACCGGGTCGCCAACTGGCTGCGCGCCCAGGGCGTCGGCGCCGAGGACCGCATCCTCGTCATGCTCGGCAACCAGACCGAGCTGTGGGAGACCGCCCTCGCCGCGATGAAACTGCGCGCCGTCGTCATCCCCGCCACCCCGCTGCTCGGCCCCGCCGACCTGCGCGACCGCGTCGCACGCGGCCGGGTCCGACAGGTCATCGTGCGCTCCGGGGACGTCGACAAGTTCGACGAGGTGCCCGGGGACTACACGCGGATCACGGTCGGCGGCGCGGTCGAGGGCTGGCGGACGTACGAGGACGCGTACAGCGCCTCCGCCGAGTTCACGCCGGACGAACCGACCCTCGCCGACGACCCGCTGATGCTCTACTTCACCTCGGGCACGACAGCCCACCCCAAGCTGGTCGAGCACACCCACACGTCGTACCCGATCGGGCATTTGGCGACGATGTACTGGATCGGCCTCCAGCCCGGTGATGTGCATCTGAACATCTCCTCGCCGGGCTGGGCCAAGCACGCCTGGTCGAATCTGTTCGCGCCCTGGAACGCCGAGGCGACCGTCTTCATCCACAACTACACGCGCTTCGATCCGGCGCGGCTGATGGCCGAGATGGACAGGGCGGGTGTGACGACGTTCTGCGCCCCGCCGACGGTGTGGCGGATGCTGATCCAGGCCGATCTGACCCAGCTGCGGACCCCGCCCCGTGAGGCCCTGGCCGCGGGGGAGCCTTTGAATCCCGAGGTGATCGAGCAGGTCCGGCGGGCCTGGGGCGTGACGATCCGGGACGGCTTCGGGCAGACGGAGACGGCCGTGCAGGTGTCCAACAGTCCCGGTCAGCCGTTGAAGACGGGTTCGATGGGGCGGCCGAGTCCGGGGTACCGGGTCGAACTCCTCGACCCGGTGTCGGGTGCGCCGGGCGTGGCCGAGGGGGAGATCGCGCTCGACCTGTCCAATCAGCCGGTGGGCCTGATGACCGGTTATCACGGGGACCCGGACCGTACGGCGGAGGCGATGGCCGGCGGCTACTACCGCACCGGTGACATCGGCGCCCGGGACGCGGACGGCTACATCACCTATGTCGGCCGGTCCGACGACGTCTTCAAGGCCTCGGACTACAAGATCTCCCCGTTCGAGCTGGAGAGCGCGCTGCTCGAGCACGAGGCGGTGGCGGAGGCAGCCGTGGTGCCCGCGCCGGACGAGTTGCGGCTCGCCGTGCCGAAGGCGTATGTCGTGCTCGCGGAGGGGTGGGAGGCGGGGCCGGACACGGCAAAGGTGTTGTTCGAGCACTCGCGCCAGGTCCTCGCGCCGTACAAGCGGATCCGCCGTCTGGAGTTCGCGGACCTGCCCAAGACCGTCTCCGGCAAGATCCGCCGGATCGAACTGCGTGAGGCGACGGCCGCGGGGTCGGCTGCCGAGTACCGCGAGGAGGACTTCCGATGAACGCGCCCATCAACTCGCCGATGAACTCGTACAGCCATGGAACCAGCGGGACTTCACTCCTCGGCGACACCATCGGAGCCAACCTCGACCGGGCGGTCGCAGCCTGGCCCGACCGCGAGGCGCTCGTCGACGTGCCGTCCGGGCGGCGCTGGACGTACGCCGAATTCGCCGCCGACATCGACCAGTTGGCCCAGGCGCTGCTCGCGAGCGGGGTGGTGAAGGGCGACCGGGTGGGCATCTGGGCGATCAACTGCCCGGAGTGGGTGCTGGTGCAGTACGCCACCGCGCGGATCGGCGCAGTCATGGTGAACATCAACCCTGCGTACCGCACCCACGAGGTGGAGTTCGTCCTCAAGCAGGCGGGGATCTCGGTCCTGTTCGCCTCCGTCAGCCATAAGACGAGTGACTACCGGGCGATGGTCGACCAAGTACGGGGCGCGTGCCCGGAGTTGCGTGAGGTCGTGTACATCGGGGACCCGAGCTGGGAGACGTTGCTCGCGCGCGGCACGGGCGACGCACCGTACGCCGAACTGTCCTGCGACGACGCGATCAACATCCAGTACACGTCCGGCACGACGGGCTTCCCCAAGGGCGCCACCCTCTCCCACCTCAACATCCTCAACAACGGCTATTTCGTGGGCGAGTTGATCTCGTACACCGAGCAGGACCGGGTCTGCATCCCGGTGCCCTTCTACCACTGCTTCGGCATGGTGATGGGCAACCTGGCGGCGACCTCGCACGGCGCGTGCATGGTGATCCCGGCGGCGTCCTTCGACCCGGCGGCGACCCTGAAGGCGGTCCAGCAGGAGCGCTGTACGTCTCTCTACGGCGTCCCCACCATGTTCATCGCGGAGTTGAACCTCCGCGACTTCGCGAGCTACGACCTCTCCTCGCTGCGCACCGGCATCATGGCGGGCTCGCCCTGTCCAGTCGAGGTGATGAAGCGGGTGGTCGCCGAGATGCACATGGCGGAGGTGTCCATCTGTTACGGCATGACGGAGACGTCCCCGGTGTCGTTGCAGACGCGGGTGGACGACGACCTCGAACACCGCACCGGCACGGTCGGCCGCGTCCTCCCGCACCTGGAGGTCAAGGTCGTCGACCCGGCGACCGGAGTGACCCAACCCCGGGGCACGGCCGGGGAGTTGTGCACGCGCGGCTACAGCGTGATGCTCGGCTACTGGAACGAGCCCGAGAAGACCGCCGAGGCGATCGACGCGGGCCGCTGGATGCACACGGGTGACCTGGCGATGATGCGCGAGGACGGCTATGTCGAGATCGTCGGCCGCATCAAGGACATGATCATCCGGGGTGGCGAGAACATCTACCCGCGCGAGATCGAGGAGTTCCTCTACGCCCACCCGAAGGTCGCGGACGTCCAGGTCGTCGGCATCCCGCACGAGCGCTACGGCGAGGAGGTCCTGGCCTGCGTGATCCCGCGCGACCCGGCGGACCCGTTGACGCTGGAGGAGCTGCGGGGCTTCTGCGAGGGCAGGTTGGCGCACTACAAGATCCCGAGTCTGCTCCGGATCATGGACGCCTTTCCCATGACGGTGTCGGGGAAGGTGCGGAAGATCGAGTTGCGGGAGCAGGCTGTTCGGGAGGGGTGATGTCGGGTGGCGGCAGGGGGTACGGCCCCGAACTAACAACCCGTCGCGTCGAGTTCGTCGGCCAGTTCGTTCACCGGCTGTGGTGTGCCCGTGAGGTCGAGGACGAACAGGGGGACGCGGAGTTCGTCGGCGCGGGTGCGGGCGTCGTCGGCGTAGCCGGCGAGGGAGAAGTAGACGCAGCCGGTGGATTCCGTCATGGCGGTCAGCCACAGGCACTCCACGTCGCGCAGTGAGGCCGGGCGTACGGTCGGGTCGACCTGCGCCAGGATGCCGCGGGCGGCGAGGCCGATGCCGGACGGGGGCCGTTGGTCGGCGCGGCGGATGTCCCGGTAGCCGAGCCAGCGCAGATAGAGCGCGGCGGCGGTGACCGCGTCGCGTGCGGTGCGGATCGTGACGGGCTGGAAGGCGGGGCGGCCCCGGACGTCGGTGTCGGTCCTGGTGGTCCGCGCGGCGGGTTGTGACGTCGGTTCGGCCGGCTGTTGCTCTCCCGCGACCGGAATCCGCAGCAGGATCCCGCACGGGCAGCCCAGTTCCGGGTAAGGCCACTCGTCGAGGCGACCGCAGGCGGCGCAGCGCACCGCGATCCAGTCCTCGTCCCACACCCGGTGGTTCACGACCGTCGCCGCGCCGCGCCGATCCAGCGGCGGGGCGACAGGGGCCCCGCAGACGCAGGGATACGACGGTGCGGCGTAGACGTGCTCACGTCGGCAGGCCGGACAGCGCACCGGCACGCTCTCGGACATGCGCCCCATCGTCCTCCTGGAAACCCCTGCTTGTCCCTCTCTTGACGGCCTTGCCCCCTCCACTTACATTGCTTCCAGATAGTAGAAGTTAGTTTCCACAATGTGGAAGAAATCTGGAAGCAATCGAGGAGTTTTCACCGCGGGGCGCGACGGTGATGCGAATCCGACAGCCGAAGCAGGAGTACTCCATGGCTCGTATGACCGCTGCCCGCGCGGCAGTCGAGATCCTCAAGCGCGAGGGCGTCAGCGACGCGTTCGGCGTCCCGGGCGCGGCGATCAACCCCTTCTACGCCGCCCTCAAGGCCTCCGGCGGTATCCACCACACCCTCGCCCGGCACGTCGAGGGCGCCTCGCACATGGCCGAGGGCTACACCCGCACCCACCCGGGCAACATCGGCGTCTGCATCGGCACGTCGGGCCCGGCCGGCACCGACATGATCACCGGTCTCTACTCCGCGACCGGTGACTCGATCCCGATCCTCTGCATCACGGGCCAGGCCCCGACCGCCGTGATCCACAAGGAGGACTTCCAGGCCGTCGACATCGCCTCGATCGCCGGGCCGGTGACGAAGATGGCGGTCACCGTCCTGGAGGCGGCCCAGGTCCCCGGTGTCTTCCAGCAGGCCTTCCACCTGATGCGCTCAGGACGCCCCGGCCCGGTCCTCATCGACCTGCCGATCGACGTGCAGGTCACCGAGATCGAGTTCGACCCGGAGACGTACGAGCCGCTGTCGGTCTACAAGCCGACCGCGACCCGCGCCCAGATCGAGAAGGCGATCGGGATGCTGAACGCCTCCGCACGCCCGCTGATCGTCGCCGGCGGCGGTGTCATCAACGCGGACGCGGCCGAACTCCTCGTCGAGTTCGCCGAGTTGACCGGCATCCCGGTCGTCCCGACCCTGATGGGCTGGGGCGTCCTGCCCGACGACCACGAGTTGAACGCCGGCATGGTCGGCCTCCAGACCTCGCACCGCTACGGCAACGCGACCTTCCTGGAGTCCGACTTCGTCCTCGGCATCGGCAACCGCTGGGCCAACCGCCACACTGGAAAGCTGGACGTCTACACCGCCGGACGCACCTTCGTCCACGTCGACATCGAGCCCACCCAGATCGGCAGGATCTTCGCCCCCGACTACGGCATCGCGTCCGACGCGAGGGCGGCGCTGGAGCTTTTCGTCGAGGTGGCAAGGGAGTTGAAGGCGGCGGGCGACATCCCCGACCGCTCCGCCTGGGCGGCCTCGGCGCAGGATCGGAAGTCAACACTCCAGCGCCGTACGCACTTCGACGACATCCCGATCAAACCGCAGCGCGTCTACGAGGAGATGAACAAGGCCTTCGGCCCGGAGACCCGGTACGTCTCCACCATCGGCCTCTCCCAGATCGCCGGCGCCCAGATGCTGCACGTCTACCGCCCGCGCCACTGGATCAACTGTGGTCAGGCGGGCCCCCTCGGCTGGACGATCCCGGCCGCGCTCGGCGTCGCCAAGGCCGACCCCGAGGCGTCCGTCGTCGCCCTCTCCGGCGACTACGACTTCCAGTTCATGATCGAGGAGCTCGCGGTCGGGGCCCAGCACCGGATCCCGTACGTCCATGTCCTCGTGAACAACGCCTACTTGGGCCTCATCCGGCAGGCACAGCTCGGCCTCGACATCAACTTCCAGGTCAACCTGGAATTTGAGAACATCAACTCCCCGGAACTGGGCGTCTACGGCGTCGACCACATCAAGGTCGTCGAGGGCCTCGGCTGCAAGGCCATCCGCGTCACCGACCCCGACGACCTCGCCACCGCCTTCGACCAGGCCAAGAAGCTCGCCGCGGAGTTCCGCGTCCCGGTCGTCGTCGAGGCAATCCTGGAACGCGTCACCAACATCGCGATGAGCAAAACGAACGACATCAGCGAGGTGGTGGAGTTCGAGGAAATCGCGACCGAGCCCGGCCACGCACCGACATCGATCAGACCCCTGAAGGTCTGAGCCGGAGTAAGGGGGCGGCCCATCCCAGGGGGATGGGCCGCCCCCATTTTGTGTAGGCGCGAAGCGCCACACAAAGGGGCGCGGGGAACTGCGCGACCAGCCACACTCAACCCGCACTCCGCAGTCAACAGAACCCGGCAGCCCCTACCCGACCCCACAAACAAACCCCCCACCCGACGGCCCCGGCAACCCCCACTCCGTACTCCCACCCCGCCCGACAAGCCCCGCCGCCCCCGCAAATCGAGGCACAAGCAAGGTCAACGCCCGATCCCCGTACAGCGCAACGGCGAGCAGTACCTCCTCCGGAGACACCCCCTCCCGCCCCACAGGCAACGGCAGTTGACCACGCAGCGACTTCAACAGGCCGCGCGCAGCGCGCGTACGCCCCGGCGGAACCCTGCGCAGCAGCCCCGCAGCCACAAGGTCACCCCGCAACTCCACGACCGCCTGCCCAACCCCCTGCCGTTCGAGCAACTGCCGCAACCCCGCCGGACGGTACAACGCGGAGTGCACCGCCCTGGTGAGATGAGGAAGCGCCCCCGCGCCCGCGGCAACCCCCGACGTCCGCATCGTGCCGCGCCGCCCGGCCCGGACCTCGCCCCGCAGATGCAGCGCGACCACGGCCACCGTGACGGCCGCCCGGCGACCGCCCCGCAGCAGCGCGACCTCGTGAGGCTGGAGCCGGATCGTCGGACCACCGCTCATGACACCCCCTGATGCGAGGCCCGCCGCCCCCGTGCCGGCGGGCCTCGTGCGACGAATGTGCCCGCGTTCAGGGGTGGTTGAAGCCTCGCGAGAGGGGTTCAGAGGTTTATTTGAGGTTCACTGATCGTGGTGCTCGGTGTGGTGCTCCGACAGGCCCGGCCAGTCCTCGGGGCCGCCGCCCTGCCACTCGATCAGATCGCTCTCCTCGACCTCGATCCGGTCCAGGTCGGCCAGGCGCAGGATCTCGACGACGTCGTCCAGGTGGGAGGCGATGCCGAGGGTCTCGTCGCCGGTGGTGACCCGGCGGGAGCCGTCCAGGGCCGGGGGGTGCACCACGATGTGCGGGTGTTCCGGTGGATGTGCCATGCCTTCAGGCTGCTGCGCGTACGGCGGTTCCGCACCCGGAAACACCGAAGAGCGCCGGATACGGGACTGTCCGCATCCGGCGCTCGTCGTGGTGGCCGTCCGACGGCGCGAGGCTGGGCGCGACAGGACGTTCGCGCCGCCGGACGGGGTCTGGGGCCTCTGTGGAGGCGTTCGGCTGGGACCGCGGCGGGTGCGACGGGACCAGGGTGCTCCTTCTCTCAGGTCGAGAAGGAGGCCTCGGAACCTTCACCACCGCACTGGCTCGCACTCCGCCGCGGTCCTGGCCCTGCCCGCGCGGTACCGGCGACCACCCCTCATCCGGGTCGTCCGGCACGCACGGGCCGTCTGTTGGCGAACTGAATTGCATGATTCCGGGCGGCGCCAACGCCTGGGCGCGACAGGACAGTTGTCAGCGACGACGCCGCCCGGAAGTTTCTACGACCCCTGGAGGGCCCTGGGCCCTGGACCCTTGGGTCAGACCTGCGCGCCGGAGAGGCGCTCGACGCCGCGCAGCAGCGCCGAGTGGTCGAGGCCGCCGTCGCCCTGGGCGCGCAGCGATGCGACCAACTGGGCCACCACGGCGCCGACGGGCAGCGCGGCGCCGACGTTGCGGGCCGCGTCCGTGACGATGCCCATGTCCTTGTGGTGCAGGTCGATACGGAAGCCCGGCTTGAAGTCCCGGTCGAGGAAGTTGTCCTTCTTCCGCGTCAGCACCGTGGAGCCCGCGAGCCCGCCGTTCAGGACGTCGAGGGCGGCTGCCAGGTCCACGCCCGACTTCTCCAGGAAGACCACGGCCTCGGCGCACGCCTGGATGTTGACGGCGACGATCAGCTGGTTGGCGGCCTTCACGGTCTGCCCGGAGCCGTGCGGACCGCACAGCACGATGGTCTTCCCGAGCGCGTCGAAGATCGGCTTCGCCTCGTCGAAGTCGGCCCGGGCGCCGCCGACCATGATGGAGAGTACGGCCTCGACCGCGCCGGCCTCGCCGCCGGACACGGGGGCATCCAGGACCCGAACTCCCTTGTCCGCGGCGGCCTTTGCCAGGTCCACCGAGGTCTGTGGGGTGATCGACGACATGTCGATCAGCAGGGCGCCGGAGCGGATGTTCTCCAGGATGCCGTCCGGACCGTAGGCGATGGCCTCGACCTGCGGGGACGCGGGCACCATCGTGATCACCACGTCGGCGTCCCGCACGGCCTCGGCGATCGATCCCGCCGAGGTGCCGCCGGCGGCGGCCAGGCGGTCCAACTTGTCCTGTTCCAGGGTGAATCCGGTGACGTCGTAACCGGCCTTGAGCAGGTTCTCGGACATGGGGGAGCCCATGATGCCGAGGCCTATCCAGGCGATCTTGGGGAGCTTGCTCATGGGAGTTGCCTTTCGGGGAAGGTCAGCGGGGCAGCCAGTCGAAGGCCTCGGCGCTCGGGCGGTCGCCGGGCTTGTACTCCAGGCCCACCCAGCCGTCGTAACCGGCCTTGCGCAGCTGGTCGAGGAGGTCTTCGAGGGGGAGCGAGCCGGTGCCGGGGGCGCCGCGGCCCGGGTTGTCCGCGATCTGCACATGGCCCGTCTTCGCCGCGAACTCCTCGATCACGGACGGGAGTTCCTCGCCGTTCATGGACAGGTGGTAGAGGTCCATGAGGAAGCGCGCGTTGCCGAGGCCGGTCGCGTCGTTGACCTTGTCGACGATTCCCACGGCGGCGGGGGCGCTGACGAGCGGGTACAAGGGTGACTCGGGTTTGTTGAGCGCCTCGATCAGCAGGATCGCGCCGATCCGGTCGGCGGCGCGGGCCGCGAGGACCAGGTTCTCCAGGGCGAGCGCGTCCTGCTCGGCCGGGTCGACGCCCGCCACGCGGTTGCCGTAGAGCGCGTTGAGCGCGGTGGCGCCGAGCGCGTGGGCGAAGTCGGCGGCCACGTCGATGTTCGCGCGGAACCGCTCCGACTCCTCGCCCGGGATCGACAGGGCGCCGCGGT
Organism: Streptomyces xylophagus; assembly: GCF_000716435.1. Taxonomy (GTDB): domain Bacteria; phylum Actinomycetota; class Actinomycetes; order Streptomycetales; family Streptomycetaceae; genus Streptomyces; species Streptomyces xylophagus. The sequence continues at coordinate 141,252 of NZ_JNWO01000016.1, read as the reverse complement.
TCGGTCCCGGCAGCTGCCCGGCGTAGAAGTTCAGGCCGGTGAGCTGGACGCCGGCGTCCTCCAACGCCCGCTTGAGCGCGTCGAGTTGGGACTGCTCGGGGGTGGGGGAGTCGACCCAGGGCCACCACAGCTCGACCGCGGTGAAGCCGGCCGCGGCGGCGGCCGCGGGGCGCTCCAGGAGCGGGAGCTCGGTGAAGAGGATCGACAGGTTGACGTTGAAGCGCTGGTCTGCGAATCCCATGGGGGTCTGCGCTCCCTTCCGTGTCGAGGGCGATGTCGAGGCGATGTCGGGGGGATGGTGTCCAGAGCCAGTAACATAATTCCGTATTGTGGAAGTTAGTTTCTGCTTATTGGAAGATTGCCGTCGGGTGTCGGAGCTTGTCAAGGGGGCTCGGCGGAAAACGACACCGCGCGTTAGGTTGTGCGCGTGCGATTGCGAGTGGAGTTCACGACAGAGCCCTTCGACCTCGACGAGGCGCCCGCGCACGCGGTGGTCGCCAGGGAGGTCATCGAGGTGGCGGAGCTGGACTCCGTGGACGTCGGGCCGTTCGGCAACACGGCCGAGGGTGGCGCCGACGCGGTGCTCGGCGCCGTCGACGCGCTGCTGCGCAGGACCCTGGAGGCCGGCGCCACCCGGATCTCGCTCCAGCTCAACGTCATCGGGGAGGGTGACCGGTGACCGGCACCGGGGACGAGCCGTTCATCACGGCCGTGAAACCGCTGGTCGACGCGATGGGCGGCGAGATGCTCCCGCCCGACGAAGCGGGCCCCGACGACGTCGTGCTCGCCTGGGAGGGTGCCGACGTGGTCGCCGTACGTCTGCCGCAGCTCGCGGACTCGCTGGACCACATCCTGGCCGCCATGGAGCGCAAGAAGGGCAAGCCCCTCGCGGACCTGGACCGCAAGGCCAAGCAGGAGGTCGTACGGATACTGGAGGCGCGCGGCGCCTTCTCCGTGCGGCACGGCGTGGAGACCGTCGCGAGCGCCCTCGGGGTCAGCCGGTTCACCGTGTACAACTACCTGAACCGCGAGAAGGAGAGCTGAACCCCTTCCCCGGTTGTTACCCGGAATTTTCAACAAAGTGTTGACGTGGTGTTGCCGAGGGCGTTAGCTACTGCCAGCCCGATCAGCACAAGGCCACGGAGGCTCCCGTGACGTCGACATCCACGCCGCCGGGCCTCGCCCGGTTCAACGCCATCGAGGAGCACGCGGCCCTCGCCGCCCTCCTGGAGGTGTGCGCATCCACGGCGTGGACCCGGCGACTGCTCACCGGCCGCCCGTACGCCGGACCCGAGGACCTCTACGCCGAGAGTGACGCGGCGATGGCCGATCTGACCGCCGAGGACCTCGGCGAGGCGATGGGCGGCCACCCGCCGATCGGCCGGCCCAAGCCCGGTGACCCCACCTCCGCCCGTGAACAACGCGGCATGGCGGGCGCCTCCGAGGAGCTCAAGGCGGAGATGCTCGACCTCAACCTGGCGTACCAGGAGAGGTTCGGCCATGTCTTCCTGATCTGCGCCACCGGACGGACCGGCGAGCAGATGCGCGACGCGGTCAAGGAACGGATCGGCAACTCGCCGGAGCAGGAGAGGGAGATCGTCCGCACCGAGTTGGGGAAGATCAACCGCATCCGGTTGGCCAAGCTCGTAGAGGAAGAAACGGCATGAGCAGCAGCACCACCGCCTCGGTGTCCACGCACATCCTGGACACCTCCGTCGGCCGTCCCGCGGAGGGCGTCGCCGTCCAACTCGCCGCCCGCAGTGGGGCGTTGGCGGACTGGCAGGCGCTCGGCGGTTCCGCGACCGACGCGGACGGGCGGTGCAAGGACCTCCCGGCGCTGCCGGAAGGCACCACACACGTACGGCTCGACTTCGCCGTCGAGGCGTATTTCCAGCGTTCAGAGAACAAGCAGCGTTCAGAGAACAAGCAAGCCGATGCGCAGCAGGACGCCCCCGCGAATCGGGACAGCGGTCCGACCGGAGTGTTCTTCCCGGAAGTGGCGATCACCTTCGCCGTGAACCCCGGCGAGCACTACCACGTACCGCTGCTGCTCAACCCGTTCGGCTACTCCGTATACCGAGGGAGCTAGCAGAAGATGCCCACGATTCTTGGACAGAACCAGTACGGCAAGGCCGAGAACCGAGTCGTCAAGATCACGCGGGACGGCGCCACCCACCACATCAAGGACCTCAACGTGTCCGTGTCGCTGAGCGGCGACATGGACGAGGTCCACTACTCCGGCTCGAACGCCAACGTGCTGCCGACCGACACCACCAAGAACACGGTGTACGCGTTCGCCAAGGAACACGGCATCGAGTCCGCCGAGCAGTTCGGCATCCATCTCGCCCGGCACTTCGTGACCTCGCAGGAGCCGATCAGGACGGCGCGCATCCGCATCGAGGAGTACGCCTGGGAGCGCACGACCGGGGGCCACTCCTTCGTCCGCAAGGGCCAGGAGACCCGGCTCACCCAGATCACGTACGACGGGCGGAGCTGGGAAGTCGTCTCCGGGCTCAAGGACTTGACGGTACTCAACTCGACGGACTCCGAGTTCTGGGGCTACGTCAAGGACAAGTACACGACGCTGCCCGAGGCGTACGACCGCATCCTGGCGACCGAGGTGTCCGCGCGCTGGCGCTTCAACTGGTCCGACGACACCCAGGAGATGCCGGACTGGGAGGAGTCCTACGAGCAGACGAAGCAGCACCTGCTCCAGGCCTTCGCCGAGACGTACTCCCTCTCGCTCCAGCAGACCCTGTACCAAATGGGTTCGCGGATCATCGACAACCGTGGCGAGATCGACGAGGTGCGCTTCTCGCTCCCCAACAAGCACCATTTCCTTGTGGACTTGGCGCCGTTCGGGCTGAAGAACGACAACGAGGTGTACTTCGCCGCCGACCGGCCCTACGGCCTGATCGAGGCGACCGTCCTGCGGGACGGCTGCGAGCCGAGGATCCCGGTGGATCTCACCAATCTCTGATGCGAACGACGCGAACCGCGAACTCGGCCCAGAAGCAAGGAAGTTGAGACGAACGATGGTAACGATGGTTCAGCGTGTCGTCATCGAGAACTGTGCGATCGCGACGGTGGACGCCGCCGACACCGAGTACGCCACCGGGTATGTCGTCATCGCCGGCAACCGCATCGAGTCGCTCGGTGCGGGCAAGGCGCCCGAGGGGCTCACCGATGTGGTCCGGCGCATCGACGCTACCGGCCACCTGGTGACCCCCGGTCTGGTCAACACCCACCACCACTTCTACCAGTGGATCACCCGGGGCCTGGCCACCGACCACAACCTCTTCAACTGGCTTGTCGCGCTGTACCCGACCTGGGCGCGCATCGACGAGCCGATGGTCCGCGCCGCCGCGCAGGGTTCCCTCGCGATGATGGCCCGCGGCGGGGTGACCACCGCGATGGACCACCACTACGTCTTCCCGAAGGGCTCCGGCGACCTCTCCGGCGCCATCATCGGCGCCGCCCGCGAGATGGGGGTCCGCTTCACGCTGGCCCGCGGCTCGATGGACCGCAGCGAGAAGGACGGCGGACTGCCCCCGGACTTCGCCGTCGAGACCCTCGAAGGCGCCCTCGCCGCGACCGAGGCGACGGTACGGGAGCACCACGACGCTTCCTTCGACGCGATGACCCAGGTGGCCGTTGCCCCCTGCTCGCCCTTCTCCGTGTCGACCGAACTCCTGCGGCAGGGCGCCGAGTTGGCCCGCCGCCTCGGTGTACGGCTGCACACGCACGGCTCGGAGACGGTCGAGGAGGAGCAGTTCTGCAAGGAACTGTTCGGCATGGGCCCGACCGACTACTTCGAGTCCACCGGCTGGCTCGGCGACGACGTGTGGATGGCGCACTGCGTCCACATGAACGACTCCGACATCGCCGCCTTCGCCCGTACGAAGACCGGCGTCGCCCACTGCCCCTCGTCCAACGCCCGGCTCGCCGCCGGTATCGCCCGCGTCCCCGACATGCTCGCCGCCGGCGTCCCGGTCGGCCTCGGCGTCGACGGCACCGCCTCCAACGAGTCCGGCGAACTCCACACCGAGCTGCGCAACGCCCTCCTGATCAACCGCCTCGGCGCCCACCGCGAAGCGGCCCTCAACGCCCGCCAGGCGCTGCGTCTCGGGACGTACGGCGGCGCCCAAGTCCTGGGCCGGGCAAGCGAGATCGGCTCCCTGGAGCCGGGCAAGCTGGCCGACCTGGTGCTGTGGAACCTGGACACTCTCGCGCACTCCTCCATCGCCGATCCGGTGACCGCGCTGGTCTTCGGGTCCGCGGCCCCCGTCACCGCCTCCTTCGTGAACGGCCGTCAGATCGTCGAGAACAACCGGCTGTTGCACGTCGACGAGGACACGATCGCCCGCTCCACGCGGGAAGAGGCCCGGCGGCTGGCGCGGATCGCCGCACAGAGCTGACCAGTTGACTGGTTGAAGAGCTCCGGTTGAGGGGGACGGCCCTCATCCGGTGGCCGTGGCCGGGGCGTGCATGTACGTGCGCGCCCCGGAACGGCCCTTTCCGTCCTTTTTGTAAGCATTTTTCCCATGGTCCCGCACGGCCGCGCACCACCTCCACGAAACCCACGTCAGAGTCGACGTGTTAGCTGACCCGGAGGAACCACAGTGACCGCTCACCCTGTCGACGAGAAACTCCCCGCGCTCAAGATGGCCACCACGGGACTGCAACACGTGGCCGCCATGTACGCGGGTGTCGTCGCCCCGCCGTTGATCGTCGGGGCGGCCGTCGGCCTCTCCGGCACCGAACTGACCTTCCTCACCGGCGCCTGTCTCTTCACCGCGGGCCTCGCCACCCTCCTGCAGACCCTCGGGATCTGGCGGATCGGCGCCCGGCTGCCCTTCGTCAACGGCGTCACCTTCGCCGGCGTCGCCCCGATGACCGCGATCGCGGCCTCCACCAAGGACAGGTCCGACGCACTGCCCGTCATCTTCGGCGCGGTGATCGTCGCCGGACTCCTCGGCTTCCTCGCCGCCCCCTTCTTCAGCAAGGCGGTCCGCTTCTTCCCGCCGGTCGTCACCGGCACCGTGATCACCCTCATCGGCCTCTCGCTGCTGCCCGTGGCCTTCGGCTGGGCGCAGGGGCCCGACCCGGCCGCGCACGACTACGGTTCGACGACCAACCTCGGCCTGGCGGCGGCGACTCTTGTCGTCGTCCTGATCGTCCGCCGATTCACGCGGGGCTTCGTCAAGCAAATAGCCGTCCTGCTGGGCCTGTTGATCGGGACGCTCCTCGCGATCCCCTTCGGCGCAACGGACTTCGGCCCGGTCGCGGACGCGGACCTGATCGGTTTCCCGACCCCGTTCCACTTCGGCGCACCGCAGTTCCAGCTCGCGGCGATCGTGTCGATGATCGTGGTGATGGTGGTCTCGATGACCGAATCCACCGCCGACATGCTGGCGTTGGGCGAGATCGTCGACCGCCCGGCCGACGAGGCGACCATTACCGCGGGCCTGCGTGCCGACACCCTCGGCTCGGCGCTGAGCCCCTTCTTCAACGGCTTCATGTGCAGCGCCTTCGCGCAGAACATCGGCTTGGTCGCCATGACCCGCATCCGCAGCCGGTACGTCGTCGCCACCGGCGGCGGCTTCCTGGTGCTGATGGGCCTGTGCCCGGCGGCCGCGTCGCTCATCGCCGTCGTACCGCGCCCGGTGCTGGGCGGAGCGGGTGTGGTCCTGTTCGGCTCGGTCGCCGCCAGCGGCATCCAGACCCTCGTCAAGGCGGGCCTGGAGAAGGACAACAACGTCGTCGTCGTGGCGGTGTCCCTGGCCGTCGGCCTCATCCCGATCGCGGCGCCGGACTTCTACCATGCGTTCCCGCAGACCGCGAGGATCGTCCTCGACTCGGGCATCTCCACGGGCTGCGTCGCCGCGGTGGCACTGAACCTGGTCTTCAACCACCTCGGCCGGACCCACGAGCAGACGCAGATCAGGGGTACGACCGAGGCCGTACCCCTGACCGGTCAGTCGATCTCGTAACTGTCCCCGTACACCTTCCACTTGAGCGGTGTGTCCAGGTCGAGGTTGCCCTTCTTCAGGAACACCCGCTGGGCCGTCTCGACCCGGGTCACGTCGCTGTGCGCCGCTTCCTGCTTCATCGCCCAGACGCGCGCGTCGAGGAAGGCGTTGAGGTACGTCGTCTCGTCGCCGCCGTCGGTGGGCGTGGTCGCGTGCCTGCGGGCCCGGGCGCGGATGCCGCCGAAGCAGAGGGGGTCCGTGCCGGGGCCGTGCATGACCATCGCGTCGTAGTAGACGAACTGCCCGAGCGTGCCCACCCCGTCCTTCTTGGCGCGTGCCACGGCCGGGTCGAAGTAGCCGCGGTCGCGTTCGTCGCGCTGCGCCTTGCGGAACGCGGCGGAGCTCTTCGCCGCCTTGCGCCAGGCGGCGGGGAAGCCCGGGGCCAACCCCTTGTGCGAGGCGGTGCCGTCGACGGCGCGCAGCGCGGGCAGATAGCCGGCGAGGACATTGCCCGGAGCGCGCTTCCTGTACAGCTCGACGAGCGCCAGCATGTCGCTGGTACCGGAGCAGAAACCGATGATGCCGCCGGTGTAGCCGCGGCCGTCGCCGATGTCCTCGATGTACTTGTACTGCGCCTCCCAGTCCAGGGAGGAGTTCTCCGCACTCGACACCAGCCGCATCGCGATGTCCTTCTTCGCCGGGGCGTCGAGCCCCGCCGCACTCACCGTCGAGGCCTCGGCGGACGGCCACTGACTCGCGATCGCCGCGGTGCCGAGGGCGGCGAGCAGGGTGCGGCGGGTGGCTTTTCTTCGGAAGAACGGCACGTCGACTCCAAGGCGGGCGCGGTACACAGCGACTCTGAAAGGCAGCTGAGACTCGCTCGCCAACTTGGGAGGGCCGTGGGGCGGAGTTAGCAGGTCACTGTGAATTCCCCGGCCACGCCGTGAGGTTGGCGCGCGACGCCGAACTCAGCCGCGCCGCACCGCCTGGCAGGGCATGGCCTCGGGAAGTCGGCCCGTGAAGTACGACCGCGGCGGGACCCCCATCAGGGCGCGGAAGTCGGACGTCATGTGGGACTGGTCGTAGTAGCCGGTGGCGGCGGCGAGTTGGGCCCAGGAGAGTTCGGTGGCGTGGGCGACCACGGCACGCACCCGGTTGATACGGGCGTAGTGCTTGGGGGAGAGGCCGACCCCCTCGGCGAACAGGTTGCGCAACTGCCGTTCGCTGACGGAGAGTTCGCGGGCCACGTCGGGCACCGGGCCGGGGAGGTGGCCGGTGCGGATCGACATCGCGTGGACGCCGGCCCGGACGAGTTCGGTGCGGGAGGGGTCCGCGACGGCGGTGAGCCGCGCCGGGAGCACCTCCGTGAGCCGCGCCACCGCGGCCTCGGGCTCCAACCCGCCCAGCTCGAAGGCCAGTTGCCGGGCCGCTCCACCCGGCAGATCACTCAAGGCCATGGCCCGGCCCACGAGATTGACCGCCGGAACACCCAGCAACGGCCGTGCGGTGCCCGGCGCCAGCCGCAACTCCACGCAGGACACCAGGCGTTTGGCCGCGTGGTACGTGGCCCGGACCCGAGGCCCGACGACGAGGACACTGCGCCGGCCGTTCCCCTCGACGCGCACCACCAACTTCGTCTCCGGGTCCGGGAGATGGACGAACGGCTCCGCCGGAACGATGCTGACCGTCAGGTCGGTGATGCGCGCGATCCAGGGGCGCAGCTCGTCCGGCAGGCTCAACTCCCGTTCGGACAGGTCGGGGTTCGTCACCCCTCCAAGGTAAGGGCGCGGGCGGGCCCTACGCGGCCCGGGAACGTGCCGGAATCTCCTAGAACCGAGCGCCGTTCCCCGCCCACTGTGGGTGCCATGATCCTCGTGACCGGTGCCACCGGCACCATCGGCAGTGAAGTCGTACGACAGCTCGCGGCGCGCGGTGAGAAGGTGCGCGCCCTGACCCGGGACCCGGCGAAGGCCCAGGTGCCCTCCGGAGTCGACACGGCGCGCGGCCACCACGCCGACCGCGCCTCCGTGCAGGCGGCGATGACCGGCGCCGAAGTCGCCTTCCTGGTGGGCGTGTTCGGGCCGGACGACGCCGAGCGCGACCGCGGTCTGGTCGAGGCGGCACGGGCGGCAGGGGTGCGCCGGATCGTGAAGCTCTCCGGAATCGGCGCCGGCGACCCCGCGATCGGCCCGGTCGGCACCTGGCACGTACCCGGTGAACAGGCCGTGCGGGACAGCGGGTTGGAGTGGACGGTCCTGCGCCCCTCCGCCTTCGCCTCGAACACGCTGGGCTGGGCGACGTCCGTGCGGTCGGGCAGCCCGATACCGAACACGAGCGGCACCGGCGGCCAAGGGGTGGTCGACCCGCGTGACGTGTCCGAGGTCGCGGTGGCCGCCCTGCTCGACCCGGGCCACTCGGGCCGCACATACACCCTGACCGGCCCCGAGGTACTCAGCGTTCCGGACCAGGCCGCCGTCCTCGCCGGGGTCCTCGGACGTCCGGTGGAGGTGCGCGACCTGTCCTCGACCGAGGCGCGCGAGTATCTGCTCGGACTGGGCTTCAGCGACACGTTCATCGACGCCTCCGAGATCAGCAGGGCGTACGTCCGCGACGGCGGCAACGAGGTCGTCACCGAGGACGTGGGAGAGGTGCTGGGGCGTTCGGCGCGAACTTACCGGGAGTGGGTCGAGGACCATCGGGAGGTGTTCGGGGAGGGGTGAGCCGAGCGCGGGCGGGCAGTGAGGCCGGGGCGAGGGCGTCAGTCCCGCCCCTGTCCCGGCCTGGTCCGCAGCACCCCCGCCGCCAGCACCAGCGCCCCCGCCGCGAGCAACGCACCCACACGAAAGGCGAGTTGATACCCCTCCGCCGTCGCCGGGATCAACTCCGCACCCCGGGCGACCAGTCCGTCGGTCCGGCTCGCCGCCAGTGTCGACAGCACCGCCAGTCCCAGTGAACCGCCCACCACCTGCGTGGTGTTGAAGAGCCCGGAGGCCAGTCCCGCGTCCTCCTCCCGTGCCCCGGACATCGCCAGCCCGGTCAGCGCCGGCATCGCGGCGGCGAAGCCGGTGGCCAGCAGGAGCAGCGGCGGGAGTACGTCTGTGATGTAGGAGCCGTCGGCCGGGGCGCGGCTCAGCAGGGCCATCCCGGCGATGATCAGGACCAGCCCGGCCAGCAGTACCCGGTACGCGCCGAAGCGGCCGATGGTCCGTGCCGACAGGCCCAGCATCAGGACCCCGATCACGACCGGTGCCGGCAGGAACGCCGTGCCGGTGAGCAACTCGCTGAAGCCCAGGACGCGTTGGACGTACAGCGCGCCGATGAACTGGAAGCCGAACATCGTGCCGATCATCAGGATCTGGACGGCGTTCGCCCCGGTCAGGAGGCGGGAGCGGAACAGTCGGAGACGGAGCAGGGGGCGCGCGGCCCGGGCCTGGCGGAAGGTGAACGCCACGAACAGGGCCAGGGCCAGGGCGGCCAGGAGGAGGGTCGCGGTGAGGCCGCGGCCCCCGGTGCCGACGATGACGTACACCGTGAGCATCAGCGCGCCGGTGACCAGCGCGGCCCCCGGATAGTCGGCGCCGCTGCCGAGCCCGGCGCCCTGTTCCGGGGCGAGGACGCGGACGGCCGCGAGCCACGCCACGATGCCGATCGGCAGGTTGATCAGGAAGATCCAGTGCCAGTTCAGGGCCTGCGTCAGCGCCCCGCCGAGGAACGTGCCGAGCGCCCCGCCCCCGGCGCCGACCGCGCTGAACACCGCGATGGCGCGGGCCTGTTCACGCGGTTCCGGGAAGAGCGCGACCAGCATCCCGAGGACGACCGCCGAGGCCATCGCCCCGCCGACGCCCTGCACCGCGCGCGCAGCGATCAGCATCCCCTGGCTGGTCGCGACCCCGCACAGTACGGAGGCCGCGGTGAACACGGCGAGTCCCGCCGCGAACATCCGCTTGCGGCCCACCAGATCGCCCAGCCGCCCGACGAGGAGCAGCAGCCCGCCGAACGGGATCAGATAGGCGTTCACGACCCAGGCGAGCCCCGGCCCCGAGAAGCCGAGGTCGTTCTGGATCGCCGGCATGGCGACCGTGACGATGTTGCCGTCCAGGATCGTCATCAGCGTCCCCGCGCACAGGACGACGAGGGACGCCCAGCGGGAGTACGTTCGGTCCAGCGTTCGGGGCGGTGACTCCGACAGGGTCGACATGGCTCGTGGCCTCCATAGTTCTCCGTAGCACCCGTAAGGGCACGACTTGTAACAGGGACCATCGTGGGGAACCATGGAGGTCGTCGTAAGGAGGCACTTGGATGTCCCAGGGGAACACCGGTGTTACCGCCCAGGTCGTGAACGCGCACGCCTGTCCGGTCCGCGAAGTTCTTGACAGGGTCTCGGGCAAATGGAGCGTGCAGATCCTGGTCGCGGCGGCTCACGGACCCATCCGCTTCACCGAGTTGGAGCGCAGCATCGAGGGCATCAGCCGCCGCATGCTGACCCTCACCCTGCGCAATCTGGAACGCGACGGACTCGTCACCCGCACCGTGCACCCGACGGTGCCGCCGAAGGTCGAGTACGAACTCACCCCGGTGGCCGAGGAGTTGCACGAGACCCTGCAACGGCTGACCGACTGGGCGGAGCGCAACCGGGTCTACATCGCCGAGTCCCGCGCGGCCTACGACACCGGGCGCGAGCCGGAGTAGCCGCCGCTCAGAGCCCGAACAGCCCCGGGTCCGTCGTCAACTTCTTGAAGAATTCCTGCGGTTGGGCGATCAGCCTGCGTTCCTTGAGGTCCAGCAGGCCGCCGACCGACGCGGCCTCCGCCGAGACCGTGCCGTCCGTCTTGGTGATCGTCTGCAGGACCCGGAACGTCTTGCCCTCGCCCCACTCGAAGACGCAACTCACCTCGATGTCCTCGCCCGCGCGCAGCTCGCGGAGATAGCGGATGGTCGTCTCCAGGACGACCGGCGCGACCTCCTGGGCGAGCAACTCGGCCTGGCCCACTCCCGCGGCCTGCAACAGCGCCCAGCGGGCGTGCTCCGCGTACTGGAGGTACACGCTCTGATTGAGGTGTCCCAGGCTGTCGGTCTCGTATCCGCGGACGGTCACCGGGACGGAAAACGGCTCGCTCACTGCGTTCCCTTCTCGCACTGACGGACGATCTGCCCTCCCGATCTTGGCATGCCCGTCAGGTCCTTCGCGGTGAGGCCAGCAGATAACTCGCCCCCGTTCGCGGCTCGTTGTGCCCGCTCACCTGCCAGCCCGCCCGCTCCAGCGTCCCCGCACAGGCGCGCAGCGCCTCCCCGTCCGGGTCGCGCACGGCGACGGCCTCGGGCTGCGGGGTCGCGCGCACCCGGTAACCCTCCGCGTCCCGCCCGGCGGGCCGGTGCCCGGCCGCCTCCAGGGCGAGCGCGGCGGCCTGCACCAGATGCGTCCGCTCCCAGCCGCACGGCCGGTCCACGGAACCGTCCGGATTCGTCATCCGGCGCAGCTCCAGCAGCCCCTGCCAGGCGCTGTGCACCTCACGGGTGCGGGCCGGACCGGTGCCGGCTGTCGTCTCCTCACCGCCGATGCGCGCGGCGAACACCCCGGCGGTCGTGGGGGCTTCCACGACGGGCTCGGGGACCTCCGGCGCCGTCTCCCGCAGGCGATGCCCCGCCGGCGTCAGGAAGTAGTCGTGCGGCGGACGCGGGTGCCGGAACGCGAGCCCCCGTTTCACCAGCGCGGCGAGCTGCGCCTCCGTACCGCGCAGCCGCCCGGAGACGGGATCGGCGGAGTCGATGACACGCCGTTGCGCGGCGGTCGGCGGTCGTGTCACGGCGTGCTCCTCCCCGCCGCGTCATGGGTGTCCGCGGCTCATTCGAAGGCTACGACGGAGGTCTGACATTCCACGCGGCGATGACCGGCCGACCGTGCTCCGTGCCCAGCCGGCACAGCGTCCCGGTCGCCAGCTGGAACAGCGCCCCGTCCGACGGCGGCAGTCCGAGCCACCGCGCGGTGAGCACCCGTAGGAAATGGCCGTGGGCCACCAGGACGACCACGCCCTCGGTGTTGGCGAGGGCCGCCTCCACCTTGGACAGCACGCGGTCGGCGCGCTGCCCCACCTGCTCCGGGCTCTCCCCGGGATGGTCCGGCGGCCCGGGCGCGACCCCGTCGGTGAACAGGAACCAGTCGGGCCGGGTGCGCTGGATCTCGACGGTCGTGATCCCCTCGTACCCGCCGTAGTCCCACTCCCGGAGGTCCACATCGACGCGGACGTCCGTCAGCCCGATCAGCTCGGCGGTCTCCCGGGCCCGCTGCAAGGGGCTGGCGAACGCGGCGCCGACCCGGTGCGAACGGATCAGCGGCACCAGGCCGCGCGCCTCCTCCCGCCCCTTCGCGGTCAGCGGGACATCGGTCAAGCCGGTGTGCCGCCCCGACCGGGACCATTCGGTCTCTCCGTGCCGTACGAGGAAAAGATCGCCCATACCTCACAGGCTATGGGCCCACTGCTCCAACGTCGCGAAATCGCTCTCGCGCAGACCCTTGCGCGGGTTCACTTGGAGCAGCAGTGCCGGCCCGTCGTGGTGCACCTCCACATGCCTCACGTCCAGGTCGGTGATCATGTCGTCGGCCCAGACGAAGGGTCGCCCCGCCGCCCAGGCCACGACCTGCCGGGTCTTCCAGTAGAGCCCGTCCGGGGCCCTGGTGAACATGTCGGTGAACTCGATCACCGGCAGGTCGTCGGGCAGCCCGATCGCCGGCGCGATCAGTTCGTTGGCCTGGTGCATCCAGGTGGTGGCCCAGGCCGGCTCGTACGGCAGCGCGCGTATCCGCTCCCCGTGCCCCGGGTGGAGCCGCACCCGCAGGCCCCGCCGCAGTCGCCGGGAGCCCGGTTTCTGCCGGGCCGACCAGTTCGCCGGCCACAGTCGGTGGGTGACATAGCCGCGATGGCGTAGGAACCGGGCGCCGTACGGGTTCAGGGGGCCGTCGACGTCGAGGAGGAGTAAGGGGGGATCGACCATGCGGAGGAGATACCCAGGGCGGCGCGAAGGTATCTGTTACGGCGACGGGAAGGGGACTGCTACTGCCGATACCCGCCGAGGAACCGTCCGATCCGCCCGATCGCCGCCTCCAGGTCGTCCGCGTACGGCAGCGTGAGGATGCGGAAGTGGTCGGGGGTCGGCCAGTTGAAGCCGGTGCCCTGGACGACCTGGATCTTCTCCCGGAGCAGCAGGTCCAGGACGAACTTCTCGTCGTCGTGGATCTTGTGCACCTTGGGGTCGAGCCGGGGGAACGCGTACAGCGCGCCCTTCGGCTTCACGCACGAGACCCCCGGGATCTCGTTCAGCTTCTCCCACACCACGTTGCGCTGTTCGTGCAGTCGCCCGCCGGGGACGGTCAGGTCGCGGATGGACTGACGGCCGCCGAGCGCGGCCTGGATGGCGTACTGCGCGGGCGCGTTGGGGCACAGCCGCATGGAGGCCAGCATCGTCAGGCCCTCCAGGTAGTTCTTCGCGTGCTGCTTCGGGCCCGTCACCACCAGCCAGCCCGAGCGGAAGCCGGCCACCCGGTACGTCTTCGACAGGCCGCAGAAGGTGAGGACGACCAGGTCGGGAGCGAGCGCGGCGGCCGAGTGGTGCACGGCGTCGTCGTAGAGGATCTGGTCGTAGATCTCGTCGGCGAACACCATCAGGCCGTGCCGGCGGGCGAGGTCGAGGATGCCCTCGACGATCTCCTTGGGGTAGACGGCGCCGGTCGGGTTGTTCGGGTTGATGATGACGACGGCCTTGGTGCGGTCGGTGATCTTCGCCGCCATGTCGTCCAAGTCCGGGTACCAGTCCGCCTGTTCGTCGCAGAGGTAGTGGACCGCCTTGCCGCCGGAGAGGGTCGTCACCGCCGTCCAGAGCGGGAAGTCCGGGGCAGGGATGAGGATTTCGTCGCCGTCCTCCAGCAGTGCCTGTACGGCCATGGAGACCAGCTCGGAGACGCCGTTGCCCAGGAACACGTCGTCCACGTCGACTTCGAGACCCAGGGTCTGGTAGCGCTGGGCGACCGCACGCCGGGCAGAGAGGATGCCGCGGGAGTCCGTGTAGCCGTGCGCCTGGGGGAGCATCCGGATCATGTCCTGGAGGATCTCCTCGGGCGCCTCGAAGCCGAAGAGCGCGGGGTTGCCGGTGTTCAGGCGCAGGACGCTGTGGCCCGCCTCCTCCAGTGCGTTGGCATGCTCGATCACCGGACCGCGGATCTCGTAACAGACCTCGCTGAGCTTGCTCGACTGCCGGAACTCCATTGCGCCCTCGCCCCATCGGCTTCGTGTGTTGCTTGGTTTTACCAAGTGTGAGCTTGGAAAGTCCAACAACATGTCTAGACTGCGTCGCATGTCACCTCGCCGAAGCTACGACCAGTACTGTTCCGCGGCCCGGGCGCTCGACCTCGTCGGCGACCGCTGGACCCTGCTGATCGTCCGCGAACTCCTCGCCGGCCCGCGCCGCTACACGGACCTGCACGCCGATCTGCCGGGTGTCAGCACGGACGTACTCGCCTCACGGCTGAAGGACATGGAACGGGACGGGCTGACGACCCGGCGGCGGCTGTCGCCTCCCGGTGCCGTCTACGTCTACGAACTCACCGGCCGGGGGCGGGAGTTGCTGCCCGTACTGCAAGCGCTCGGTGCGTGGGGTGCGCCCGAACTGGGGGAGCGGCGGCCTACTGACGCGGTGCGTGCGCACTGGTTCGCGATGCCGCTGCTGCGGGCGCTGGAGGGGGAGGGGCTCGTCGAAGTCCGGCTGGAGGAGGGGGAGTTCCACCTTTGGGTGGGGGCGGAGGAGGACGGGCCGGTCTACGGCGAAGGGCCTGCACCCCGGGAGCCAGATGCTCGGCTGGTGCTCGGCGTCGACACGTGTACGGCCGTCGCGCAGGGGGAGTTGAGCGTGCCCGACGCGGTACGCGCCGGACGCATCGAGGTGACCGGCGAGGGCACGCTCGCGAAGGCGCTGCGAGAGGCGTGAACGGCAGAAGGCCCGCCATGAGCGGGCCTTCTGATGATCCGTCACGGAGTCACATGCCGGGCGGCGGAACCCGCCTCGGCCGTCCCGACCCCCGGGTCAGCGCATACCCGCCGATCCCCGCGAGCGCGGCCAGCACACCGCCCACACCCGTCCACACCCAGCGGTCGGACCACCACCCGGAGGACCAGCCGCCGTCGGGCTCGATGCTCGACAGCGCGGCCGAAGTCGACGACGAACTGTCGTCATCGGATGCCGACTTGGCCGCGATCCCCGGCGTCAGCGGCTGCGCCAGCGAACCGTCCACCGCCGCCGCACCGCCGATGTCCTTGGAATCCACCCGTACTTCGGTGCTCACCGGAAGGCCCAGGTCGGACGATTGCAGATCCACGACCGTCAGCCGCACGTAGTACGTGCCCGGCAGCGGGTCGTTGGCCCAGGTCTCCGACCAGGCACGGACGGTACGCAGCGTGCAGGCCAGGTCCACGGAGGTCGCGTCCTGCGCGGCGGTGCGCGTCGCAGCCCCGTACTGGCAGGCCTGGCGGCGCCGCAGCCCGTCGTACACGTCGAGCTGCCAGGTCTCCCCGGCGTGCGTGTCCGGCAGCTTCACCGTCGCCTTGACGGTGGGGCGTTGACCGGCGTCCGCGGCGAACGACCAGTACAGGTAGTCACCCGTGGAGCCGGTCGCGGTGCCCGTCTGCCCCTGGTCCAGCTCCGTCGCCGTACGGAAGGAGGTGCCGGCCTGGGTCGGGGCCGAGCTGTCGTCGGAGGAGGAGGGGCTCGCGGAGGGCGAGGAGTCCGCCACCGCGGGTCCCGCGGCCAGCCCCGCCATCAGCAGGGCCGTGCTCAACACACGTGTGATCCGCATCAGTTGGTCCTCCAGACCGCGAGACGCCAGCGGGACAGCCAGCCCCAGAGCAGACCCGCCACGAAGCCGGTCAGCACGAGTGCGCCGAGCAGCCACCAGCCGCGGCCGAGGCCGAAGGAGGCCACGTCGCTCGCCTTGCTGGGCGCGTCCACGACGTCGACGGTCAGTTCGAGGGGCAGACCGGGGGTGGTCTTCACCCCGGAGGCCGCCGAGAAGGAGTTGGTGACCTGGAGACACACGGTCTCGGCCGGTGCGTTGTCGTCGTCGCTCTCCGCCTTCGGGTAGCGCAGCCCGGTGGAGATCACATCCGTACGCCCGTTGCCCGTGCCCTCGCCGCGCACGATCTCACGGCCGTGCACGGTGACCGCCCGCAGCAACACCCCGTAGTCCGGGTTCACTTCGCGGTCGGCGCCGACGCTCACCGAAGCGCGCAGCTCCTGACCGGGGTTGACGTCCACGCGGTAGAAGCGCTGCTTGCCGAACTCCTCGCGGTCCGTGTACAGACCGGACTTGAGGGTCGGGGCGCTCGTGCACTGGGCGGTGCCCTCGGTGGCGACCGGGGTCACCACCGGGTCGGCGGCGCGGTCCACCAACTGGCCCACGCGGTCGGAGAGTTCCTCCTTGTGCTGCACCGAGGTGTACGTGCCGCCGGTCGCCTCCGCGATGCAGCTGAGCTGGTCGCGGGTCTTGGTGTCCGGCACCAGACCCAGGGTGTCGATGGTCAGGCCGATGCCCTTGGCCGCGATCTCGCGGGCCACCTCGCACGGGTCCAGCGGCTGGCAGGTGTCCTCGCCGTCGCTGATCAGGACGATACGGCGGGTGCCGTCACCGCCGTTCAGGTCGTCCGCCGCCTTCAGCAGCGCCGGGCCGATCGGCGTCCAGCCGGTGGGTGTGAGCGTCGCGACCGCGGCCTTGGCCTCGGTGCGGTTCAGGGTGCCCACAGGGTACAGCTGCGCGGTGTCCTTGCAGCCCGTCTTCCGGTCGTTGCCGTGGTAGTTGGCGCCCAGGGTGCGGATGCCGAGCTGTACTTCTTCGGGTGTCGCGTCGAGCACCTCGTTGAACGCCTGCTTCGCCGCTGCCATCCGCGAGCCGCCGTCGATGTCCTTGGCGCTCATGGAACCGCTGACGTCCAGCACGAGTTCGACCTTGGGGGAGGCCGTGGAGTCCGTCTCGTCGGCGACCGCTCCGGCAGGGAAGGCGACCCCGGCCGTGAGGGTGGCGAGCAGGGCACAGATCCCCGCCGCCAGCCGTTGTCTTGTGATCATCGCCGGATCCTATTGATCAGATGGACCGGGCTCCAAAACGAGCGGGTTCGGCAGCCCGGTCCACTGGTCCCCGGGCAGCTCCGGCGACAGCCGCATCAGCGTCAACGCCTTCGCCGGCAGCGGCTGTTCGAGCAGCGCGAGCAGGTCGGGCGTCCGCGGAAGATCCGGTACGACCGCCGCCAGCGCCGCCCTGAGCGCCGTACCGGAACCCGCCGTACCCGCGAGCGCGCCCGCCACCAGCGAGCCGAACAGCTTGCGCCGCAGCGTCGTTTCGTCGTCCGTGACGATCCGTCCGCTCAGCTCCGGGACCGGAATCCCGTGCCGGGCAAGGCGCTTCGGGCTGACCCGGATGTCGGCGAGATCGCGGTAGACCAGGCGTACCGGGGCACCCGAACGGGACAGCACCACCAGCAGGTTCTGACCGTGCGCCTCAAGGGCCACACCGGACTCCAGGAGCCGCAGACAGACGACGAGGGCGAGGCGTGTGAACTCGGCCAGCCAGACGGGCGATCGGGGCAGGTCGGTGGTCGCGAGAGCGGCCACCGGCAGAACCCGCTCGCCCGCTTCCGTGGCCGCGTACGTCTGTGGTGACTCCCGCAACACGGCGGCGAGATCCGGGGAGTTGGCGGTGGCCGCGCCCAGGGTGCGGGTGACGTGCAACAGGCCGTCGGAGCGCGCCGCCAGGGTCTCCCCGAACGCCGACAGGGCCGCCGAAAGACCGATCGAGTAGACGGAGATGTCCCGCACCGAGGACGTCAGCCGGGCGCTCAACGCGGTCTTGACGTGCGGACCGTCGGCCAGGGCCAGGGTGCGCAGGGACATCAGCGGATGCGCGTCCACCG
The DNA here is from genome assembly GCF_000716435.1 of Streptomyces xylophagus. Classification (GTDB taxonomy): domain Bacteria; phylum Actinomycetota; class Actinomycetes; order Streptomycetales; family Streptomycetaceae; genus Streptomyces; species Streptomyces xylophagus. The sequence goes on along the minus strand of NZ_JNWO01000016.1, from coordinate 123,332 downwards.
GTTCGTCCCCCGCCCGCTTCAACACGTGTACCGCCTGCCACGGGTGCACCGGGATCAACAGCCGTCCCGCGTCCCGCAGTTCGTCCGGCCACACCCCGGTCAGCAGACACTCGTCCGCCCGCACCGGCACCGACCCGAGCTCCACGACAGGCCGGTGCTCGGGGCCGTAGGCGAGCTGCTCGGCCACCGAGAACCCGGGCCGGGAACGGCAGTTGGGGTGGAAGGGATGCCCGTCGACGATCCGCTGTTCCCACTCCCAGTCGTGCGCCGGCCACTCCTCCGAGGGGGCGGGCTGGTTGGCCCGCGACAGCGCCAACGAGGCGACGCTGTGCCCGAGTTCGACCGCGAAGGCGGTCCCGTGCGGCACGGCGAGGTCGGTCATCAGCCGCGCCGGATCGTCGTAGGTCACGCCGTCGAGGTGGACGACGGTGACGTACGCGTCGGTCGCGTAGGGGTCGGCGGGCGGGCCGTGCAGCGTCCGGCCGCCGGAGAGCCGTAGGAACAGGCCCGGGGCCCGGCCGGTGATCCACGGCAGCGGCTCATGGGCGAGCGCCCGCCACAGCCGGGTGAGGACCGCCGCGCGGGCGCCGGGCAGTTCGGCCGCGTACCGTTGCAGGAGGTCGGGCCGTACGGCGGCGAGTTCCTCGGCGACCTCGGCCTCGGGAAGCGGGGGACGGTCCACGGTCGACTCCTCGGGTGCGGACGGGGCGTCTTGGTCGGTGACGACGAGAGACATACTGATCGCGATCGCAGGACACGGACTTGGGGAACGAATGGATCGCGTCGACTTCACACCCCCGGGCGACGACGTGGCGGAGCGCGCCGACGCGTACGCGGCCGCGCCGCTGCTCAACTGTCTGCTGCGGGAGGTGGCCCGGCCGCTGCCGGACGCGGGGGAGCGACGGGTGTACCGGCTGCCGGGCAGCGGTCGACTGCTGCGGGTGCGGGGCGAGCGGCGGCCGGCCGAGCCCGAGGTGTACGCCGACGGCGACTGGCAGCCCGTAGACCACCCCGAACTCGTGAAACTCGTAGCAGAGGAACTGACCCGGCACACCGGGGTGTCCAACCACGAACTGCCCGCCGAGATGACCGACAGCCGTGACGCGGTCGCCGCGCTGCTCACCGCGTGCGAGAGCGCGACGGCGCCCGACGACCCGTATCTCCGCTCCGAACAGTCCTTGATCACCGGCCATCCCTACCATCCCGCGCCCAAGGCACGCGGCGGCGGCCCCGTCGCGGGCTGGCTGCCCTACGCCCCGGAGGCGTACGCACGCTTCCCGCTGGTGCTGCTGGGGCTGCGCGAGGACGCGGTCGTGGAGGAGGGGGACGTCTCGGCCCTGGACGCCCTCGGCGAGGCCCCGCCCGGCTACCGGCTGCTGCCCGCGCACCCCTGGCAGCTCGACCTCGTCGGCGGCGGCCTCGCGGAGGCCTTCGCGGACGGCCGACTGATCCGCCTCGGCACGACCGCGACCCCGGTCTGGCCGACGGCGGCGATCCGGACGGTGTACAGCCCTGCCGAGGACCTGTTTCTCAAGTTCAGCCTCGACGTGCGCATCACCAACGACGTGCGCCGACTCTGGCGCCACGACCTGCTGAAACTCAAGCGCACCGACACGGCCGTCCGGGATGCCTTCGCCGCGATGAGCGGTCCGGCGGCCTGGCTGAGCGACCGCGGCTATCGCACCGCCGACTTCGCCTTCGAGGAACTCGCCGTCCTGGTCCGCGACGGCCTGCGCGACCACCTCTTGCCCGGCACGACCCCGCTGCTCGCCGCGGGGTTGGTGGAGGGCTTCGCCGGCGACCCGCTCTCCGTCGCGGCCGACCCGGGGGCCTGGTGGGAGGCGTATCTGCGCCAGGTCGTACCGCCCGCGCTGACCGCCTTCGCCGACCACGGCGTCGTACTCGAAGCACATCTGCAGAACACGCTGGTCGCCGTCGACGCGGACGGCATGCCCGCGCAGGCGCTGTACCGGGACGCGGAGGGCGTGAAGCTGTTGACGGACGTGGACCGGGCCGCCGGGTGGGAGCGGTTGGTGTACTGCCTGGTCGTCAACCATCTCGTCGAGATCGCCGGAGTCCTCGCCGAGCGCCACCCGACCCTCGACCCCTGGCCCGCCGTCCGCGCCGAACTCGCCCGCCACGACCTCCCCGAGGCCGCCGCACTCCTCGCCTCGCCCACCCTGCCCGGCAAGACCAACCTGCTGCTGCGCTGGACCGGGGCGGACGGCGCCGACGCCCGCTATCTGCCGTTGCCGAACCCGTTGGCGGGGTGACGTGGGGGGCGTGAGGGGAACCGTTCCGAACCCGGTGACGTCATGAGCGGAACACCTAGACTGATGGCTGGGATTGGGGAGCCTCGCGGCTGATTCCAGTCGCTCGACGGGGTGCGAACAGGGCGAGACGACGGGGCGAGATGGGGGAGTCATGAAGCCGCTCCAAGCAGGTGATCCCGCCTCTGTCGGGGAGGGCAGATACCGGCTGGTCGGACGGCTCGGCCAGGGCGGAATGGGCGTCGTCTACTTCGGCCGGTCGCGGTCGGGCCGGGCGGTGGCCGTCAAGGTCGTACGGCCCGAACTGAGCACGGAACCGGGTTTCCGGCGCAGATTCGCCGCCGAGGTGGCCGCGGCCCGCCGCGTCGGCGGCTTCCACACCGCGCCGGTCGTCGACGCCGACCCGGAGGGCGAACCGGCCTGGCTGGTGACCGCCTACGTACCCGGACCCACGCTCCAGGCCGTTCTCGACCAGGTGGGCCGCCTTCCCGCGGACACCCTCACCGTGCTGGCCGCCGGCCTCGCCGAGGCACTGGCCGCCATCCACCAGGCCGGGGTCATCCACCGCGACCTGAAGCCCGCCAACATCATCGTCGCGGAGGACGGCCCCCGGGTCATCGACTTCGGCATCGCACGGGCCCTCGACGGTACGGCCCTCACCCAGACCGGCTTCCAGATCGGCACCCTCGGCTTCCTCGCGCCGGAACAGCTCACCGGGGGCACGCTCACTCCCGCCGTGGACATGTTCGCCCTGGGTGTCGTCCTCGGCCAGGCGGCGGGCCACGCTCCCTTCGGCGACGGGGCGTCGGCCGCCTGGCCCTACCGCGTCGTCCACGAACAGCCGGACCTCACGGACGTTCCCGGCCGGTTGCGCGAACTGGTCGCGGCCTGCCTGGCCAAGGACCCGCGGGACCGCCCCGGTCCGTTGGAGTTCCTCGACCAACTCGTCGTCCAGCATCCGTCGGACGTGTGGCTACCGGCCGAGGCGACGGCGCTCGTACGGAGGAGTCAGGACCCGGCGGCGTACTTCGCGGCGGGGGCGGACGGTTTGGGGGCGGGTGGTCCGGCGGGGGGCAGTTTTCTGGCGGGTGGTCCGGCTGCCGATGGGTTGGCGGTGGGCGGTCCGGCGGATGGGTTGGCGGCCTCGCCCGCTGATCCGCGTACGGCGCTCTCCGGGCCGCCGCCGGTGTTCGGGGATCGGTGGGTTGGGGGTGGCGACGCGGGGTCGGAGGTGTCTGGTGCGCCGGTGTTTGGTGGGCGGCCAGTAGCGGGTGGTGATCCGGAGCCGGGAATGTCTGGCGCGCCGGCGTTTGAGGAGCGGTCGGGTGTGGGTGATCCGGGGTCGGTGGTGTCTGGTGCGCCGGTGTTCGGGGAGCGCCCGGTCGGGGCTGCCGAGCCGGTGATCGGTGAGCGGTCGGGAGCGGCTGCTGAGCCGGGGTTCGGGGGGTGGCCGGTCGGGGCTGCCGAGGCGGGGTCGGTGGTACCTACTGAGCCGGTGTTTGGTGAGCGGCCGGTCGCCGCTGCCGATCCGTGGCCCATGGCGCCCGGCGAGCCTACGGATGGCGCACGGCCGCTGGCCGGGGCCGTTCCGCAGGCGCCTGCCGATGGGTGGGCCGGGGCCTCCCATCCACTGACCGTCCGGTCGTCGCCCGGCCCCAGGCCTGGTTTCGGGCCCGCGCCGGAGTTCGGGCCGGCGCCGGACTTCGCGTCCGCCCCGCTGCAGCCGCCCGGCGGCTCCGTGCCCGTGGGCGGCGCTGGACCAGTTGGCGGTGCCGGCAAGCGGCGGGGTCGCGGCAGGACCGTCGCCGTAGCGGCGCTGCTGGTCGTGGCGGCCACCGCGGGTCTGCTGGTGTGGCATCCCTGGGCCGGTTCCGGTCAGGACGACGCCGGTGCCGGTGCTGGGGTCTCCTCCTCGCCCCGGCTGTCGACGCCCGCCGCGTTTCCTGACGCCCCGCTGCTGGTGCGCATGGACACGGACCCGGGGTCGTCGACATGCCACAGCGTGATCGGGCGTCGCGACTCCACCACGGACGACCCGAAGCAGCTGATCGACGGGACGTGTGACGCTCTTCCGCAGTGGGCCCCCGACCGCAAGTCGTTCGCGTTCACGCGGAAGACGGCGCAGGAATCGGCGGTCTGGACGGCGAACGCGGACGGTACCGGCGTGCGCCGGATCGCCGCCATCGCGGGCGGCCGGGTCTCCTGGTCCCCGGACGGCAAGCGGCTGGCCGTACTGCGCCGGGCGGACGGCGTGCAGCAGCTGTTCGTCGTGACCGTCGCGGACGGCTCGGCGCAGCAACTGACCACCGGCACCGCGAAGGTGGAGGACCCGGCGTGGTCCCCCGACGGCAAGCACATCGCCGTCTGCCTGCAGAAGACCTCGGGCTGGCAGATCCACGTCGTCGATCCCTCGCGGCCGGGGGGCGAACCCGTGCAGGTGACCCACCAGGCCCGGCGGGCGCTCGACCCCGTCTGGTCCCCGGACGGCAAGTACTTCGCCTACACCGCCGGAGCACCCGGTGTGAGCACCGGCGGAGACATCCACGTCGTCAGGACGGACGGCACGGACGACAGAACGCTGGTGCAGACGGCCGCCCAGGAGATGGACCCGGTCTGGTCCCCGGACGGCAAGTGGGTGGCGTTCGTCCGCGGCCCCTTCGACCAACCGGCGATCTGGGCCGTCCGCGCGGACGGCACAGGCATCCGCAGGCTCACCACCGGCACCACCCCGGAGGGCCACCCCTCCTGGCGCTGAACCGCGCCGACCCGGCTGTTTCACCCGGTTCCGGCCTGGCTCTTGCCTCTCATCGCGCCGATCGCCTGACCGGCCATCAGGAGACATGCGATCAGAGCGAAGGGCCAGATCCACAGCAGGGCGTCCGCGTTGTAGACCGGGGTCAGGGCCGACAGCAGCGACAGAGCGGTCCAGACGGTGAGTCGTGCGGAGAGCAGTGCCCAAGGGTTGGTGGGGCGTGCGAAGAGAATGAGCCCACGAATCGAGTCCGGGGGGATGGCCATGCGTGTCTCCGTGTCCGTTCATGTCGCAGCGGGGGGGTCCCGGCGACCGAAGTGGTCGTGGGGGGCACCCTTGGGTAAACCGCCGGTTCAGATATAGCGGTGGTAGAAGCTGTACCGGTGACCGGGGCCCCGTACCGGCAGAACCGGCTGCAGAGCGAGCCGTGACGCGGGCACTCCTCCGGCGATCACCCTCGGTTACTCTGATCACTTCACGCAAGATCGAAGAGGGCGGGAGGCCTGAGGAATGCTGAGAGAGGTCACGGCAACCCGCTACGTCGCGCCCCTGAGGTCGGGCGGTTCCGTCCCCGGCGTCGTCGAGGCCGACGACCTCGGCACCTACGTCGTGAAGTTCACCGGCTCCGCGCAGGGCCGCAAGGCACTGGTCGCCGAAGTGATCGTCGGGGAACTGGCCCGCGCCCTCGGACTCCGTTTCCCGGAACTGGTGCTCGTGCACTTCGACCCGGCGATCGCCGACGAGGAGCCCCACCAGGAGGTACGGGACCTGCACAGCGCGAGTGTCGGTCTGAATCTCGGCATGGACTATCTGCCGGGTGCGCAGGACTTCACCCCGGAGATCGCGGCCCGGTGCACGGTCGACCCGCTGGAGGCCGGGAAGGTCGTCTGGCTCGACGCGTTGACCGTCAATGTCGACCGTACGGTCCACAGCTCCAACCTGATGATCTGGCCGACGCTCGGCATCGCACCCCCGCGACTGTGGCTCATCGACCACGGCGCCGCCCTCGTCTTCCACCACCGCTGGGACGGCGCCGACCCCACGAAGGCCTACGACTTCCGCCACCACGCCCTCGGCCGCTACACCCCCGACACCCGGGCCGCCGACACCGAACTCGCCCCCCGGGTGACCGAGGAACTGCTGCGCGGCATCGCGGCGGAGGTGCCGGACGCCTGGCTGGCCGACGAACCGGGCTTCGCGACCCCCGACGCCGTCCGCGAGGCGTACGTCGCCTACCTCCACGCGCGCGTGCGGGCCTCCGCGGCCTGGCTGCCCACCGACTTCCCCAGCCGGGAGGAACTCGCCGCCGAGGAGGCCCGGCGCGCGGCGAAGACACAGCAGGGCCGCCCGAGTTGGCTCAAGCGGGTCCCCGACCTGCACGGCAGACCGGCGGCGGAACAGGATTGGTCGGTACACCTCGGATGACGGACGCCCTCGCGGAGAACCGCGTACAGCAGGAGCACCGCGTACAGATCGAGTACTGCACCCAGTGCCGCTGGCTGCCCCGCGCGGCCTGGCTCGCGCAGGAACTCCTCACCACCTTCGAGACCGAGTTGACGGAACTCTCCCTGAAACCCGGCACCGGTGGCGTCTTCGTCGTCCGCGTCGACGACGAGGTGGTGTGGGACCGCCGCGAACAGGGCTTCCCGGAGCCCACGGCCGTGAAGAAGCTCGTACGCGACCGAGTGGCCCCGGGAAAGTCCCTGGGCCACTCGGACAAGTGAGCCTCGCCTCGCGGCAGTTGATTGGTCAGCTCTTCGGCTGAGGATCAGCCCTTGAGCTGCTCGTACGCCGGCAGCGTCAGAAAGTCCGCGTAGTCGGCGTCGAGCGCGACCTCCAGAAGCAGGTCGTGGGCCTGCTGCCAGTGGCCCGCGGCGAACGCGTCCGCGCCGATCTCGGCGCGGATGTTCTCCAGCTCCTCGGCGGCGATCTTGCGCGCCAGCTCGGGAGTCGCCCGCTCGCCGTTCTCGAACTCGACGTCCGCGTTGATCCACTGCCAGATCTGCGAGCGCGAGATCTCCGCGGTGGCCGCGTCCTCCATCAGGTTGAAGATGGCGACGGCACCGAGCCCGCGCAGCCACGCCTCGATGTAACGGATGCCCACCTGAACGGCGTTGACGAGCCCCGGGTACGTCGGCTTGGCGTGCAGCGAGTCCACGGCGATCAGGTCGGCGGCCTTGACGTCGACGTCCTCGCGCAGCCGGTCCTTCTGGTTCGGCCGGTCGCCGAGCACCGCGTCGAAGGACGCCATGGCGATCGGCACCAGGTCCGGGTGGGCCACCCAGGACCCGTCGAAACCGTCCCCGGCCTCACGGTCCTTGTCCGCCTTGACCTTCTCGAACGCGACCTTGTTGACCGCCTCGTCACGGCGGGACGGGATGAACGCCGCCATGCCGCCGATGGCGTGTGCGCCGCGCTTGTGGCAGGTGCGGACGAGGAGTTCGGTGTACGCCCGCATGAACGGGGCCGTCATCGTCACGGCGTTGCGGTCCGGAAGGACGAACCTGGGCCCGCCGTCACGGAAGTTCTTCACGATGGAGAACAGGTAGTCCCAGCGGCCCGCGTTCAACCCCGAGGCGTGGTCGCGGAGTTCGTAGAGGATCTCCTCCATCTCGTACGCGGCGGTGATCGTCTCGATCAGCACGGTCGCGCGGACGGTGCCCTGCGGGATGCCGACGTAGTCCTGCGCGAAGACGAACACGTCGTTCCACAGGCGGGCTTCGAGGTGCGACTCGGTCTTCGGGAGGTAGAAGTACGGGCCCTTGCCGAGGTCCAGCAGCCGCTGCGCGTTGTGGAAGAAGTACAGCCCGAAGTCCACGAAGGCGCCCGGGACCTGCTCGCCGTCGACCAAGAGGTGACGCTCATTCAGATGCCAGCCGCGCGGCCGCATCACGACGGTCGCCAGCTCGTCCTCGGCCTTCAGGGCGTACGACTTACCGGAGTTGGGGTCCGTGAAGTCGATGGCCCGGGTGTAGGCGTCGATCAGGTTGAGCTGACCCGTGACGACGTTCTCCCAGGTCGGCGCGGAGGCGTCCTCGAAGTCCGCGAGCCAGATCTTGGCGCCCGAGTTGAGGGCGTTGATCGTCATCTTGCGGTCGGTGGGGCCGGTGATCTCGACCCGCCGGTCGTTCAGCGCGGCGGGGGAGGGGGCCACCTTCCAGGAGTCGTCGGCGCGGATCGCGGCGGTCTCCGGGAGGAAGTCGAGGGTGGAGGTGCGGGCGATCTCCGCACGGCGCTCGGCCCGGCGGGCGAGGAGTCCGGCCCGGCGGGGCGTGAACCGGCGGTGCAGCTCGGCCACGAAGGCGAGGGCCTCGTCGGTGAGGACCTCCTCCTGCCGGGGCAGGGGTTCGGCGTCGACGACGACCGGCGAGGACGGCGCTGGTGCGGACATGAACTGTCACTTCCTTCAGCGAGCGAGGCACCGGGTGCCAGGTGACCCGGGTAGGGCTGGGAGCACCCGAGGAGCCGTCGGGCGCTTCTGAACAGTGGATACTAGTTTCCTCATCGTGGAAGTTCAATGGTTTGTTGACGTCGAGATTCTCCGGATCGAGCCAAAGTGGCGCTCAGTGCCACTCCGCTCACTCAAAGTGGACGGCCTTGTTCAAGGTGGACGAGATCCGCCTCAGTGTCGATGTCGTACGGCTCCGCCGCATCCCCGCACTCGACGAGCGCGACCGCGTCCGCGTGCGCTTTGAGGTAGGCCCGCGCGCCCCGGTCCCCGGTCGCGCTCTCGGCGATCCCGGCCCAGTGCGCGGCCCCGAACAGCACCGGATGCCCGCGTACCCCGTCGTAGGCGGCCGAGACGAGCGAGTCCGGGTCCGTGAACCCCGCCAGCACCCGCGCCACCGCCTCCGCACCGATCCCGGGCTGGTCGACGAGCGACACGAGCGCCGCGCGCGCGTCCGTACCGGCGAGCGAGTCGAGCCCGGCCCGCAGCGAGGACCCCATCCCCTCCTCCCACTCCGGGTTCTCCACGATCACGCAACCGGTCAGCTCCGCCCGCTCCCGTACGGCGTCGGCGCGAGCCCCCAGGACCACATGGACGCGGGTCAGGCCGGCCGCGCGGAGCACTCCGACCGCGTGCTCCACAAGGGGACGGCCTCGGTGTTCGAGCAGCGCTTTGGGCCGCCCGCCGAGCCGTCGGCCGCCCCCTGCGGCGAGCAGCAGCCCGGCGACCTGGTCTTCGTTTCGCGTCATACGTCCTGCATACCTGACCGGGCGGCGACCGCACGGAATCCTCCGACTTAATTTCGGTCCGTGGAGTGGCGCACCGCGTACCGGGTGGCGTTTACTGGCCCGCGTCCCTCGGTGCCCGACCAGTGTCGCGGGGTGCGCGGCGGGATCGCAAAGTTCTTGCGCACGACGACGTGCGAGGGGGGAGAGCTGTGTTGCGGAGCTTGGGACAGAGGTCAGTGACCGGCAGCGACGAGGATCCGAGGGTGGCGGAACTGCGGACCGCGGTGTCCCGGTTACGCCGCGAACTGGCCGCGCATCCGGCCGAGTTCCCCGACCGTGTCATCGCCGAGGACGAACTCGCGGCGCTGGCGGCGATGACCATCGACGGCGTCCCCGAAATCCCGCGCCTGCGCCGCTCGTTGCTCCTGATCGCCGGCGCGATCGGCTCGGTGAGCGCGCTCGCGAGGGGTCTGACGGACGTACGCAACGCCGTGGACCTGTTCGGTCAACCCCGGGGCGGGCAGGGCTAGTTCGGCGCCGGGAAGGCTCCTCGGTAGCCCGCGTTCCCGGCGCGGTGCTCGAACTCCCCGCACAGCCATGTCTCCTGGACGAACTCGGTGTGCTCGTCCCAGAGGGTGAAGATGCCCGCCGGGCCGAACTTGCCGTCCACCTGTCGGTAGCGGTCCTTGACGTCACGGAAGCAGGCCAGCCCCGCCATCAGCCCGTTGCCGAGCGGGCTGTAGTCGGACCAGGCGCACGCGATACAGGCCCGGAGCCGGACTCCCGCCGGAAGCCGGCGCTGGACGTCTTCCAGTGCCGACTCGAAGTCCCCGTGTCCGTCCCCGTTCCGGTACTCGTGCCCGTCGAGACGCAGGACGGTGGCCAGCGTCTCCGCGTCCAGGCCCCTGCCCGGTCCGCCCGGCGCCCCGAGCCGCAACGCGCAGTCCAGCACCGCCGTACGTACACCCTGCCCCTCGACCGCGACGGACAACGGCACCTCCCACTCCAGGAGGCAGGAGCACAACGCCCCGCCGAAGAAGGTGAACGAGGCATCCGGAGGGTCCCCGCCGAGCGCGCCGAGGTCGTCCATGCTGTTGCCCTCGAAGCGGACACCCCGGATCGTCGTACGGATCAGCTCCCGGCCGTCCGACTCGAAGACGACATCCTCGCCGCCGTGCCGGTCGGTGTACCGCCCCGGCCAGCGCTGCACAGCGCTCACGCCGGGTTCTGGCTGGCCAGTGCCTCCGACAGTTCGCCGGCCACCTGCTGGAGCACCGGCACGATCTTGTCGGTCGCCGACTCGGTGACCCGGCCCGCCGGACCCGAGATCGAAATCGCGGCGGCGGTGGGGGAGTTGGGCACGGAGACGGCGAGGCAGCGCACCCCGATCTCCTGCTCGTTGTCGTCGATCGCGTAGCCGAGGCGGCGCACGTCCTCCAGCGCCGCGAGGAAACCCTCGGGCGTGGTGATCGTCTTGTCGGTCGCGGCGGGCATGCCGGTGCGGGCGAGCAGCGCGCGCACCTCGTTGTCCGGCGTGTTGGCGAGCAGTGCCTTGCCGACGCCCGTGGAGTGCGGCAGGACGCGCCGGCCGACCTCGGTGAACATGCGCATCGAGTGCTTGGACGGCACCTGCGCCACGTACACGATCTCGTCGCCGTCGAGCAGTGCCATGTTCGCCGTCTCGCCGGTCTCCTCGACCAGTCGGGCCAGATAGGGGCGGGCCCAGGTGCCGAGCAGCCGGGACGCGGACTCGCCGAGCCGGATCAGGCGCGGGCCGAGGGCGTACCGGCGGTTGGCCTGCTGGCGGACGTAACCGCAGACCACGAGCGTGCGCATCAGCCGGTGGATGGTGGGGAGTGGCAGGCCGCTGCTCGCGGAGAGCTCGCTCAGGCCGACCTCGCCGCCCGCGTCGGCCATCCGCTCCAGCAGGTCGAAGGCGCGCTCGAGGGACTGGACACCACCGGTGGCGGACTTGGTGGAATCGGTGGTGCTGGCGCTGGACGGCGGCACGGCGCGTTCCTTTCGGCACGGGCGGGAAGGGCTGAAGCCTACCCGGGGGTCGGTTGACTGCCCGCCTGTGCGTAGCTACGTTCTGCTTGCCGGAAGTCTAATTCCGCTTTGTGGAAACGTCCAGAGTGTGCGCGGGAGGCGCATCGTGGAGAAGTGTGCCCTTGACGGTACGGGAGCGGGAGTGAAGACTCCTTCAACAGAACGTTGAATTCCGTTACGTGGACGTAAATCCCGTTTCCCGGAAGTAACGGGAGTGACGGAAGCGGCAACGGTGGCAGAGAGGGGTCCGGGTGTCCGACGCTGAACTGGTGGTGCGCTCCACACGTGTCATCACTCCCGAGGGGACACGCGCCGCGGCGGTCGCGGTCGCCGGGGGAAAGATCACGGCTGTCCTCCCGTACGACGCCCAAGTCCCGTCCGGGGCACGGTTCGAGGACTTCGGAGACGACGTCCTGCTGCCCGGCCTGGTCGACACCCATGTCCATGTGAACGACCCCGGCCGCACCCACTGGGAGGGCTTCTGGACCGCCACGCGCGCGGCGGCGGCCGGCGGCATCACCACCCTGATCGACATGCCGCTCAACTCCCTCCCGCCGACGACGACGGTCGACAACCTCCGTACGAAGCAGGAGGTCGCGGCCGAGAAGGCCCACATCGACGTCGGCTTCTGGGGCGGCGCCCTGCCCGACAACGTCAAGGACCTGCGCCCGCTGCACGACGCCGGCGTCTTCGGCTTCAAGGCGTTCCTGTCCCCGTCCGGCGTGGACGAGTTCCCGCACCTGGACCAGGACCAACTCGCCCTGTCCCTGGCCGAGATCGCCGGTTTCGGCGGCCTTCTCATCGTGCACGCCGAGGACCCGCACCACCTCGAGACGGCCCCGCAGCAGGGCGGCCCCAAGTACGCCGACTTCCTCGCCAGCCGCCCGCGCGACGCCGAGGACACGGCCATCGCGGGCCTGATCGCTGCCGCCAGGCGCCTCGACGCACGCGTGCACGTCCTGCACCTGTCCTCGTCCGACGCGCTCCCGCTGATCGCCGCCGCCAAGGCAGAGGGCGTCCGCATCACCGTCGAGACATGCCCCCACTACCTCACCCTCACGGCCGAGGAAGTCCCGGACGGCGCAAGCGAGTTCAAGTGCTGCCCGCCCATCCGCGAGTCCGCCAACCAGGACCTGCTGTGGCAGGCGCTGGCCGACGGCACGATCGACTGCGTGGTCACCGACCACTCGCCCTCCACGGCCGACCTCAAGACCGCCGACTTCGCCACCGCGTGGGGCGGCATCTCCGGCCTTCAGTTGAGCCTCGCGGCGGTGTGGACGGAGGCGCGCAAGCGGGGCTACGGCTTGGAGGACGTGGTCCGCTGGATGTCGTCAAGGACCGCCGGGCTTGCGGGACTTGACCAGAAGGGCGCCATCGAGGCGGGCCGCGACGCCGACTTCGCGGTCCTCGCCCCCGACGAGACGTTCACCGTGGACCCGGCGGCCCTCCAACACCGCAACCGCGTCACGGCGTACGCCGGAAAGACCCTCAGCGGCGTCGTGAAGTCGACCTGGCTGCGCGGCGAACGCATCGTGCTGGACGGCGAGTTCACCGACCCGAAGGGCCAACTCCTGACCCGTACCCCCTGATCCGACCACCCCCGCACCCGCAGCGGCCGACTCCCGAAAGGCAGACACAGCAGTGACGGCGATTCCGAGTTTCACCGGTGACGCGAACCCCTACGGAGGCGGTGACCCGTACGCGGACTACCGCACGGCCGACTTCCCCTTCACCCAGTACGCCAACCTCGCCGACCGACAGCTCGGTGCCGGTGTCATCGCCGCCAACGACGAGTTCTTCGCCCAGCGCGAGAACCTCCTCGTGCCCGGGCCCGCCGAGTTCGACCCCGAGCACTTCGGCCACAAGGGCAAGATCATGGACGGCTGGGAGACCCGCCGCCGCCGTGGCGCCTCGGCGGACCATCCCTGGCCGACGGCCGAGGACCACGACTGGGCACTGGTCCGCCTCGGTGCGCCCGGCGTCATCCGGGGCATCGTGGTCGACACGGCCCACTTCCGCGGCAACTACCCCCAGTCGGTGTCTGTGGAAGCCATCTCGGTGCCGGGCTCGCCGTCCCCCGAGGACCTGCTCTCCGACGACGTGAAGTGGACACCCTTGGTCCCGCGCACACCGGTCGGCGGCCACGCGGCGAACGGTTTCTCCATCTCGACCGAAGAACGCTTCACCCACCTCCGCGTCAACCAGCACCCCGACGGCGGCATCGCCCGCCTCCGTGTCTACGGCGAGGTCGTCCCCGACCCCAACTGGCTGGCCGCGCTGGGCACTTTCGACGTGGTCGCCCTGGAGAACGGCGGCCGGGCCGAGGACGCCTCCAACCTCTTCTACTCACCCGCCACCAACACCATCCAGCCCGGCCGCTCCCGCAAGATGGACGACGGCTGGGAGACCCGCCGCCGCCGCGACCAGGGCAACGACTGGATCCGCTACCGCCTGGCCGCCCAGTCCCAGATCCGCGCCATCGAGATCGACACGGCGTACCTGAAGGGCAACAGCGCGGGCTGGGCGTCGGTGTCGGTACGGGACGGCGAGTCCGGCGCCTGGCACGAGATCCTCCCGCGCACCCGCCTCCAGCCCGACACGAACCACCGCTTCGTGCTCCCCGCTCCGGCGATCGCGACGCACGCACGCGTGGACATCTATCCCGACGGCGGGATCTCGCGGCTGCGGCTGTTCGGGACGCTGACGGAGTCGGGGGCGACGAGCCTGGCGGTTCGGTACCAGGAGCTGGGCGGCTGAGACGGATCTTCCGACCGGCGGGGCGTTCGCTTCTCAAACGCCGGACCGGCATTCTCAGCCCGTCCGGCGTTTGAGGACGAGGCCCTTTCGGGGCCGAACGGGGGTCTGGGGGCGGAGCCCCCAGAAGGACACCAGCCACAACCCACCCGCACCCGGAACCGAGACGGCCACCCGCTACGTTCTCCCCTCGTGACCCTTCAGCAAGAAATCGTCGGCAACGCCATGCAGATGGCGGTCGTCAACCTGAACCCCGGCCAGACCGTGTACTGCGAGGCCGGGAAGTTCCTCTTCAAGACGACGAACGTGACCATGGAGACCCGCCTGAGCGGTCCGCCCGGCGGCGGACAGCAGCAGGGCGGCGGCTCGGGCGGCAGCGGCATGGGTGGCATGCTGCGCCAAGCCATGGGTACCGCCATGCAGGTCGGCCAGCGCGCACTCGCGGGCGAGTCGCTGGCGTTCCAGTACTTCACCTCCCAGGGCGGCGAGGGCACCGTCGGCTTCGCGGGCGTGCTCCCCGGTGAGATGCGCGCCCTGGAGCTGAACGGCACGCGCGCGTGGTTCGCGGAGAAGGACGCCTTCGTGGCCGCCGAGTCCACGGTCCAGTTCGGCATCGCCTTCCAGGGCGGCCGCAGCGGCATGAGCGGCGGCGAGGGCTTCGTCCTCGAGAAGTTCACCGGGCAAGGCACCGTGATCATCGCCGGCGCCGGCAACTTCATCGACCTGAACCCGGCCGACTTCGGCGGTCGCATCGAGGTCGACACAGGCTGCCTCGTCGCCTTCGAGGAGGGCGTCCAGTACGGCGTCCAGCGCATCGGCGGCCTCAACCGCCAGGGCCTGATGAACGCCGTGTTCGGCGGCGAGGGCCTGTCCCTGGCCACCTTGGAGGGCAACGGCCGCGTCATCCTCCAGTCCCTCACCATCGAAAGCCTCGCCAACGCCCTGAAGAAGGCCCAGGGCGGCGACAAGCAGGGCCCGACCGGCGGCATGTTCTCGACGCACGCCGGATGAGACGCCGTAGCGAAGACCTAGACGCCGTAGCGAAGACCGATGAGAAGACCGATGAGTTGCGGGGCCCGACGGGGTCTGAGCTGATGACACCATCGGCCCTCGCACCAGGAAGCAGGCACCCGACATGGGAAAGCTCGTCTCCACCCTCTTCGTCACCCTCGACGGCGTCTACCAAGCACCCGGCGGCCCCGAAGAGGACACCCGCGGCGGCTTCGTGCACGGCGGCTGGAGCTTCGTCTACGGCGACGACGACTTCGGGCGGTTCGTGGTCGAGGTCTTCGACCGCTCCGGCGCGTATCTGCTGGGCCGCCGTACGTACGACATCTTCGCCTCGTACTGGCCGCTCAAGACCGACCCCGCCGACCCGATCGCGTCGAAGCTGAACGCCCTGCCGAAGTACGTCGCCTCGTCGACCCTCACCGACCCCTCCTGGGCCGGCACGACCGTCCTCGGCGGCGACCTCGCCAAGGAGGTCACCGACCTCAAGGAGCGCACCGACGGCGAGATCCAGGTGCACGGCAGCGGCGCCCTCGTCCGTTCCCTCATCGAGCTCGACCTCCTCGACACGCTCCACCTGGTGACCTTCCCGGTCGTGCTCGGCAGCGGCCTGCGCCTGTTCCCCGAGGGCACCACCCCCAGGGCCTTCCGGCGCACGGGCGGACGCATCACCAGCACCGGCGTCTCCATCCAGTCGTACGACCTGGCGGGCCGCCCGACGTACGGCTCGTACGCGGACGATGACGCGGAAAACGCCTAGTCAGCGAAAGGCCGCGCCTGTACGGTGATCGCTCCGAGTGGGAGCCGCCGCTGTCTCCACCCAGCCGTTGGAGACCGGGAGAGCCGCCCCCATGTCCTCGATCGCCGTACCGCGCGCCGTCGCGCCCCGCCGCACCTGGCAGACCGACCTGCCCGTCCTGCTGGTCGCCGTCGTCTGGGGCGCCAGCTATCTCGCCGCCAAGGACATCACCACCGCCCGCACGGTCCTCGCCGTCCTGGTCCTGCGCTTCGCCCTCGTCCTGCCCGTCCTGGCGGTGGTCGGCCACCGCGCGCTGCGCGCCCTGACGGCCGCCCAGTGGCGCGGCGCGGCCCTGCTCGGGCTGATCCTCGCGGGGATCTTCCTGCTGGAGACCTACGGCGTCGTCCACACCTCGGCGACCAACGCGGGCCTCATCATCAGCCTCACCATGATCTTCACCCCGCTCGCCGAGGCCGCCGTGACCCGCACCCGGCCCTCCCGCGCCTTCCTCGGGGCGGCGGCCGTCTCCGTGCTCGGCGTGCTGCTGCTGACGCAGGGTGCCGGTTTCAGCCGCCCCTCCCTCGGCGACCTCCTCATGCTGCTCGCAGCCCTCGCCCGCACCCTGCACGTCCTGGCCATGTCCCGCAGCAAGTCGGTGCGGGGCGCCGACGCGCTGCCCCTGACCACCGTCCAACTCGGCACCGCCGTCGCGGTGTTCGCGATCCTGTCGACCGGCGCCGACACCACCCCGTGGGCGACGGCCGCGGACTTCGGGGCACGCGAGTGGGCCGGACTGCTGTTCCTGTCCGTGTTCTGCACCCTGTTCGCCTTCTTCGTCCAGATGTGGGCCGTACGCCGGACCTCCCCCTCCCGCGTCAGCCTGCTGCTCGGCACCGAGCCCCTGTGGGCCGCCGCGGCCGGTATCGCGCTCGGTGGGGAGCGGCTCGGCGCGTTCGGGCTGGCAGGCGGCGTACTCGTACTTGTGGGGACCGCGTGGGGGCGTGGGGCCGCACGTTAACTCCCGGAAAACTCATCGGACTTGACGGGAAAATCTGCAGAGTTGTCATTGACATGCCACTGTCTACGCGCGTCATCATGTCGTCATGAGATTCCCCCCACGTGCAACACGCATCGGAGCCGCAGCCGCTCTCCTGTCCGCCCTTCTCGTGGGCGGCACCGTCGCCACCGCCACCCCGGCGGCCGCGGCGGTCGGCAGCATCTGCTACAGCGACCTGCCCTCGCAGGCGTACGACACGCTCGACCTGATCGCGTCGAACGGCCCCTTCCCCTACTCGCAGGACGGCACCGTCTTCCGGAACCAGGAAGGCATCCTCCCCAGCCAGGCGTCCGGGTACTACCACGAGTACACGGTCAAGACGCCCGGTTCGTCCACGCGCGGAGCGCGTCGCATCATCACCGGCAAGCAGACCGAAGAGGACTACTACACCGCTGACCACTACGCCACGTTCGACCTGATCGACTTCGACTGCTGAGTCGCCCCACCGGCTGCACCACTGCTCGCCCCTCGCCCCGCGGCTCCCCCCACGATCTTGGGCCGCGGGGCGAGGCATGCCCGCCGAAAGTCTGCGACGGCGCGACTTTGGTCGCCGATCCCCGTCGCGATGCGGTGACCGGGCCCGGTGCTGCGTAGATTTGTCGACCGTGACTGGTGACAGGACCGCTCAGGTACCGCCGGCGTTCGCGGGGCGCCGATGGCTGCTGCCGTCCGCCGTGGCCGACGAACTCGACCCCGATGTCGTACGGCGCGGGCGGCCCCGCCGTACCGCACGCGACTGGGTCGTCGACGTCTGCTGCTTCCTCCTGGCCGTGATCATCGGCCTGGCCGCCGCGAAGACCCTCAACAACGACACCGCGACTCCGCACCCCCTCGCCGTCGTGGACCAGCTGTTCGGGGTCCTCGCCTGTGGCGCGGTCTGGTTGCGCCGCCGCTGGCCGGTCGGCCTCGCGATCGCGATGATCCCGATCGGCTTCGTGTCGAACACGGCGGGCGGCGCCGCCATGGTCGCCGTGTTCACCCTCGCCGTGCACCGCCCCTTCCGCTACGTCGCCTGGATCGGCGGTATCCAACTCGTCCTGGCCCCGCTCTTCTACTGGCTCCGCCCCGACCCCGACCTGCCGTACGCCGGCGCGGTCGCGTTCACCGAACTGCTCATCCTCACCGTCATCGGCTGGGGCATGTTCGTACGGTCCAAGCGACAGCTCATGCTGAGCCTGCGCGACCGTGCCCGGCGCGCCGAGCGGGAGGCGGACCTACGGGCCGAGCAGGCCCAGCGGCTCGCCCGCGAGGCCATCGCCCGCGAGATGCACGACGTGCTCGCGCACCGGCTGACCCTGCTGAGCGTGCACGCGGGCGCGCTGGAGTTCCGGCCGGACGCGCCCCGCGAGGAGGTCGCGCGGGCGGCCGGTGTCATCCGGGAGAGCGCCCACGAGGCGCTTCAGGACCTGCGGGAGATCATCGGCGTCCTGCGCGCGGGCGAACCCGACGACACGGGCCGCCCCCAGCCCACCCTCGGCGCCCTGGACGCGCTGGTCGCCGAGTCCCGCGAGGCCGGCATGAAGGTCACCCTCGACAACCGGGTCACGGACCCCGCGGCGGTCCCCGCCTCGGTCGGCCGCACCGCCTACCGCATCGCCCAGGAGGCCCTCACCAACGCCCGCAAGCACGCTCCCGGCACGGAGGTCACGGTGACGGTCACCGGCACCCCCGGCGACGGCCTCACGATTGCCGTCCACAACCCGCCCCCGGAGGGAGAGGTCCCCCATGTCCCCGGCTCCGGCCAGGGGTTGATCGGCCTGACCGAGCGGGCGACGCTGGCGGGGGGACGGCTGGAGCACGGGCCGGGGGAGGGCGGGGGGTTCCGGGTGCGGGCGTGGTTGCCGTGGGGGTGAGTGTCGTCCGGCGCTGCGGGTAACTCCCGTTCTGAGCAAGGGGGATGGAGGCCGCACCTGGAAAGTCACCGCACCCGTGTCCGCACGCCGGTTGCCCGTGATCAGAGGGGGCGCAGTGGGGGGAGCGCGCCGCACAGCCCTGTCCGCTCGGCACCTTCTGGCCAACTCGCCGGCTACGAGGACGTGTTGGCGCGGGACACCCGCCGGGCCGATGTGTCCGGGACGCTACCGTGCAGCACGGGTCGCACTGCCGTCCCGCACCCCGGAGAAGCTCCCCGAGGATCGTCCCGCCCGGCACCGCCGACCGCGCTGCCACCACCCGCCGCGGAGCCGTGGTTACGTAGCCCCATGACTGCGATCAGACTGCTCCTCGTCGACGACGACCCGCTGGTGCGGGCCGGGCTGTCCTTCATGATGGGCGGTGCCGCCGACATCGAGATCGTCGGCGAGGCAGCCGACGGCAGTGAGGTCGAGGAGCTCGTCGACCGCGTGCACCCGGACGTCGTCCTCATGGACATCCGCATGCCGTCGGTGGACGGACTGACCGCCACGGAACGGCTGCGCGCCCGCGGCGACGCGCCGCAGATCATCGTCCTCACCACCTTCCACGCCGACGAACAGGTACTACGGGCCCTCCGCGCGGGCGCCGCCGGATTCGTCCTCAAGGACACCCCGCCCGCCGAGATCCTCGACGCGGTACGCCGGGTCGCGGCCGGTGATCCCGTGCTGTCGCCCGCGGTCACCCGCCAGTTGATGGAGCACGCGGCGGGCAGCGCCACCGACACCCGCCGTGCACGCGCGCGTGCCCGCGTCGCCGCCCTGGGAGACCGCGAACGCGAGGTCGCCGTCGCCGTCGGACAGGGCCTCGCCAACGCCGAGATCGCCACCGGCCTCTTCATGAGCGTCGCCACCGTCAAGACCCACGTCTCCCGCATCCTGGCCAAGCTCGACCTCAACAACCGAGTGCAGATCGCCCTGTTGGCGTACGACGCGGGCCTGCTCGAAGAGGACGGGGAGAGCGGGCACTAGCCGCTGCCGCCGTGCGTTCTCACTGCACTGGGAGATCTCGGGGGATCGTCCTGGAGGGGGAAGGCATGACCGAAGTGATCGACCTGGGGGAGTTCGGCGAGGGGTTCCGGCGGGACCCGCATCCGGTGTACGCCATGCTGCGCGAGCTGGGCCCAGTGCACCGCGTGCGCCTGCCGGTGCCGGACGAGCACTATGTGACCTGGCTGATCGTGGGGTACGAGGAGGCTCGCTCGGCGCTGACCGACCCGCGACTGGCCAAGGACGGCGGCAAGATCGGGGTGACGTTCCTCGACGAGGAGCTGATCGGCAAGTACCTGCTGGCCGCCGACCCACCCCAGCACACCCGCCTGCGCGGACTGATCACCCGCTCGTTCACCATGCGCCGGGTCGAGGAACTGCGCCCGCGCGTCCAGCAGATCACCGACGACCTGCTCGACGCGATGCTCCCCGCCGGCCGAGCAGACCTCGTCGACGCGCTCTCCTACCCGCTCCCGATCACCGTGATCTGCGAACTCCTCGGCGTGCCCGAGATGGACCGCACGGAGTTCCGCAAGCTGTCCACGGAGGCGGTCGCACCCACCAGTTCGGGCAGCGAGTACGACGCGTTCGTGCGGCTCGCCGAGTACCTCGCCGACCTGATCGAGGACAAGCGGTGCGCCGGCCCGAGCGACGACCTGCTCAGCGACCTGATCCGCACCACCGCCGAGGACGGCGACCGGCTCTCCCCGCAGGAACTGCGGGGCATGGCCTTCATCCTGCTCATCGCCGGCCACGAGACCACCGTCAACCTCCTCACCAGCGGCATCCACGCCCTGCTCACCCACCCGGACCAACTCGCCGCGCTGCGCGCCGACATGACCCTCCTCGACGGCGCGATCGAGGAGATGCTGCGCTACGAGGGCCCGGTGGAGAACGGCACGTTCCGCTTCGCCGCCGAGCCCCTGGAGATCGCGGGCACCTCAGTGGAGAAGGGCGATCCGGTCATGGTCGGCCTGACCGCCGCCGACCGCGACGGGGACCGCTTCCCCGCCCCGGACCGCTTCGACATCCTTCGCGACGCCCGCGGCCACCTCGCCTTCGGCCACGGCATCCACTACTGCCTCGGCGCCCCCTTGGCCCGCCTCGAAGCACGCACGGCGATACGCACCCTGCTGGAGCGCGCCCCCGGCCTCGCCCTGGACGGCCCGCCCGGCGACTGGCTCCCGGGCATGCTGATGCGCGGGATGCGCGCCCTGCCGGTGCGCTGGTAGAACGGCCGCACCGGACGGCCGTAGCAGCAGTAGTGGCCGTAGCGGCTGTGGAAGCACGCGGCAGCCGTGGAAGTGGTGTGGGAAGCAGCCGTGTTGAAAGCAGCCGTAGTGGAAGCCCTAGGAGGCACGCTCTCGTGACCGCAGCCGTCGAGTTCGACCTGACCATGGCTCGGAAGGCGCTGGAGAGTCAGCCCTTCAGCAGGCTGCTCGGCGCGCGCCTGAGCGCCTTCGGGGACGGTGTCGCCACGCTGGAGATCGACATCAGGGAGGACCTGCACCAGCAGAACGGCTTCGTGCACGGCGGGGTCCTCTGCTACGCCGCCGACAACGCGCTCACCTTCGCCGCCGGCACGGTCCTCGGCCCGGCGGTCCTCACCGGCGGCCTCACCATCCAGTACGTCCGCCCGGCCACCGGCCGCACCCTGCTCGCCCGCGCCGAGGTCGTGCAGGCCGGCCGCCGCCAGGCCGTGGTCCGCTGCGACGTCCTCACGGTCGCCGACGACGGCACGGAGGCCCTGTGCGCGGTCGCCCAGGGCACGGTGCTGCCGGTCCGTACGTCCTGATCCGTACGTCCTGAGGGGAGCCGTAGATGCTGCGCACCGCGGAGATCACCACAGAGCTGACCGGAGCGATCACCGGGGACAACTTCCACAATCTGCACTGGAGTTCACGGCTGGAGTTCAGCGTCGACTGTTTCATCTGCGAACGGACCGGCCGCACCCAGGTGTACGAGCGCGGTGCCGAGCGGGCCCTGTGCTCCGGCAGCAGGGGCTTCCAGAGCCACTACACGGCCGGCCGGATCACCGCGTACGACACGACCACGGGCACCGACCGGCTGGCCCTGCGCGCCCTGGTCGACTTCTGGTGGGCGCCCTTCAAGGACGCCCGCGACGACAAGCCCGCCATGGCCCCGACCAGCCACCCCTGGGTGCGGCTGCACCTCGGCTCCTACTGCCCCGAGGCGAAGGAGACGGGCAAGGACAGCGTGCAGACCAACCTGGTGCGGCCGTACGAACTGCGGTGCTCGCACTGCGAGTTCGTGATCGCGACGGACGTGGCCGCCCCGGCGATACGGCTGCTCGACTGAAGGCGATACACCTGCTCGATCAACCCAGCGCGTACGCGCCCGCGATCTCCGCGAGCCGGACCGGTCTGCGTTCGCGTCTGGACACTTCGCAGGCCTCGGCGATCCGCAGCGCCTGCAAGGCCTCGCGCCCGTCGCACGGGTTGGTGCGCTGACCTACCACGAGCTCGACGAAGGCGATCAGCTCGGCCTCGTAGGCGGGCCCGAAGCGCTCCAGGAAACCGGTCCACGGCTTGGTCGCGGCCGGGGGCCCGGTCGGCTCGGTGGACGCGATCGGCGTCCGGTCGTCCAGGCCGACGACGACCTGGTCCAGCTCCCCGGCCAGCTCCATACGGACGTCGTAGCCCGCCCCGTTCAACCGGGAGGCCGTCGCCGTGGCCAGCGTGCCGTCGTCCAGGGTGAGGACCGCCGCGGCCGTGTCGATGTCACCGGCCTCGCGGAACATCGCGGGCCCGGCGTCCGACCCGGCCGCGTACACGTCGACGACCTCGCGGCCGGTCACCCAGCGCAGCATGTCGAAGTCGTGGATCAGGGCGTCCCGGTACAGGCCGCCGGAGATCGGCAGATAGGCGGCCGGGGGAGGCGTCTGGTCGGAGGTCGTCGCCCGCACGGTGTGCAGCCGTCCCAGCCGCCCCGAGCGCACCGCCTCCCGGGCGCCCGTGTACCCCGTGTCGAACCGGCGCTGGAACCCCATCTGAAGAACTGTTCCGGCGGTCTCGACCTCGGCGATCGCCTGGAGCGAGCCGGGCAGGTCGAGAGCGATGGGCTTCTCGCAGAACACCGGGAGCCCGGAGCGCGCCGCCCTGCCTATCAGTTCCGCGTGCGCCGATGTCGCCGTCGTGATCACCACGGCGTCCACGCCCCACTTGAAGATCTCCTCCGTACTCGGTGCCGCCGTTTCCCCCAGCCGGTTGGCCAGCTCCTGGGCCCGTGCCGGGTCCACATCCGTGAGGATCAGCGAACCGACCTCACGATGACGGCTGAGGGTCCTGGCATGGATGGTCCCGATGCGGCCCGTACCGATGACTCCGATGCGCATGGGAACAAACTGAGGGCCGACCAGGCACGCTGTCAATGCGTATGTCCGGACAATCGAACTACATCACTTCCCGTCAACCATTCACAGAGCTACGCTCGCCCCGTGCCGAAACCAGATGTGGACCCGACAGTGCCGCTCGAGCTCAGCGTGGACCGGAGCAGCCCGGTGCCGCTGTACTTCCAGTTGTCCCAACAGCTGGAAGCCGCGATCGAACACGGCTCGCTCACGCCGGGCAGTCTGCTGGGCAACGAGATCGAGCTGGCCGCCCGGCTCGGCCTGTCCCGGCCCACGGTCCGCCAGGCCATCCAGTCGCTGGTCGACAAGGGTCTCCTGGTGCGCCGCCGAGGCGTCGGCACCCAGGTCGTGCACAGTCAGGTCAAACGCCCGCTGGAACTCAGCAGCCTCTTCGACGACCTGGAGGCGGCCGGGCAGCGCCCCGCCACGAAGGTCCTCGTCAACGCCGTCGTCCCGGCGTCCGCCGAGGTGGCGGCGGCACTCGGCGTGGCCGAGGACAGCGACGTACACCGCATCGACAGGCTGCGCCTCGCGCACGGCGAGCCGATGGCGTACCTGAGCAACCATCTGCCCCTCGGCCTGCTCAACCTCGACAGCGCGCAACTGGAGGCCACCGGCCTGTACCGGATGATGCGCACCGCCGGGATCACCCTCCACAGCGCCCGCCAGTCCATCGGCGCCCGCGGCGCCACGGCGGAGGAGGCCGAACGCCTCGCCGAGTCCGAGGGTGCCCCACTCCTCACCATGCAGCGCACGACGTTCGACGACACGGGCCGAGCGGTCGAATTCGGCAGCCATACGTATCGGCCGACCCGCTATTCGTTCGAGTTCCAGCTACTGGTACGTCCCTGAGTGCACCGCTTCGCCCGCGATGTTTGTCATAATGTCCGGACAGGGTGAATATAATTGGCGCCCGCTGTAGCGCCCCTCTTAGGGGCGCGGGGCTGTGTCGATTTGCGGCTCCGCCGCGGGGCGCGACCAGCCACGATGCACCCGCACAAGACAACGATCCGCACCCCCTTCACGCCCCCACACAGCACCTAGAGTCACGGTGAGGCAGAATCGGGCCTTGATGAGCACCTACGGCAACTTCAGCGCCCCCATAGGCTCCCGGCGTGCCCCCGCACTCAGGACGGTCGGCACGAGGGAGCGCCGCTCCCACCTGACCGCCCCCCGCGTGCCCACGGTCGGCATCGACATCGGCGGCACCAAGGTCATGGCGGGCGTCGTGGACGCCGACGGCAACATCCTGGAGAAGCTCCGCACGGAGACCCCGGACAAGTCCAAGAGCCCCAAGGTCGTCGAGGACACCATCGTCGAACTGGTCCTGGACCTGTCCGACCGCCACGACGTGCACGCGGTCGGCATCGGCGCGGCCGGCTGGGTCGACGCGGAGCGCAACCGCATCCTGTTCGCCCCGCACCTGTCCTGGCGCAACGAACCACTCCGCGACCGCATCTCCAGCCGCCTCGCCGTCCCCGTCCTGGTGGACAACGACGCGAACTCCGCCGCCTGGGCCGAGTGGCGCTTCGGCGCCGGCCGCGGTGAGGACCACCTCGTCATGATCACGCTCGGCACCGGCATCGGCGGCGCGATCCTGGAGGACGGCCAGGTAAAGCGCGGCAAGTGGGGCGTCGCCGGCGAGTTCGGCCATATGCAGGTCGTGCCCGGCGGCCACCGCTGCGCGTGCGGCAACCGCGGCTGCTGGGAGCAGTACAGCTCGGGCAACGCGCTGGTCAGGGAGGCCCGGGAGCTGGCCGCGGCGGACTCCCCGGTGGCGTACGGGATCATCGAGCACGTCAAGGGCAACATCGGCGAGATCACCGGCCCGATGATCACCGAGCTGGCCCGCGAGGGCGACGCGATGTGCATCGAGCTGCTCCAGGACATCGGCCAGTGGCTCGGCGTCGGCATCGCCAACCTCGCCGCCGCCCTCGACCCGTCCTGCTTCGTGATCGGCGGCGGTGTCTCGGCCGCCGACGACCTGCTGATCGGCCCCGCGCGGGACGCGTTCAAGCGCCAGCTCACCGGCCGCGGCTACCGCCCCGAGGCCCGCATAGTGCGCGCCCAGCTCGGCCCCGAGGCCGGCATGGTCGGCGCCGCGGACCTCGCCCGCCTGGTCGCCCGCCGCTTCCGCCGCGCCAAGCGCCGCCGGGTCGAGCGGTACGAGCGCTACGAGCGGTTCGCCGACTCCCGCCGAGGCACCCAGGACACCGCATGATCGCATCGCTGCCCCGCCAGGCCGTACCCCGGGACGAGCCGCCCCGACCACCCGAGGACCCCCGCCACAAGGCCCGCCGCCGAGCGATCACCCTGCTCATCATCGTGCTGCTCATCGGCGTCCCTGCCGTCTATCTGGCGATCTCCGCGAACCAGAGCCGCAACAGCGGCAAGGACAAGGAGGACAAGTACTCGGCGACCGGGCTCACCGTGGGCTGGCCCTCGAAGGTCCAGCGGCGCCTCTACCAGGTACCGGTCCCGCACCCGGCGGAAGAGGTCGCCTTCTACGAGACCAACAACTGGAAGACCAGCCGCCTCTACGTCCAGTTCCAGACCACGGACGCCGGCCTGGACACCTTCCTCGCGGGCGTCGACGTCAACCGGGACACGCTGAAGAAGAACGACATCACCATCAGCGCCCGCGACCAGAAGATCACCGGCTGGAAGTTCACGGGCCCCGGCCCCTGGTGGGGCGTCGTCAACAAACAGAAGGACCCGGCACCCACCCAGGACATCGTGGTGAACTTGTCCGACCCGGCCCTCCCCATGGTCTACGTCGTCTCCCGCACGGTCCCCTAGCGGGTGGCCCCGGCCGGTCCCGGGGCCGATTGTCAGACCCCGCCCGTAGAGTCGAAGACGGCTGACACGACTGACGGGCGGGAGGTGACAGGACGTATGACGGACACGGCACTCATGGAGCAGATCTCCACTCGACTGGCCGCGGTCTTCCTGCCGTCCCCGGTCGTCCCGCGCGAGGGCCGCGTCGCCTTCTGGGACCCCGACGGCGAGCGCGCACTCCCCGAAGCCGAAGAGGGCGTGGAACAGACCGAGTTGACCGTCGTACGACGACACGGCGCCGGAGTCCGCCGCAGGTCCACCCCCGCACTGAGCCTGCCGATCGAAGCGGCGCTGCCCCTGCTCGTGCGCGCCCGGCGCGACCCCGCCGCCCATCCCGCCACGGCCTGCTGGGGCGCCGCCGCCCTGCACGCGCTGCGGCTCGCCGCCCGCGGCCGGCTGCTCCCCGGCCTCACCGCGACGGGCCACGACGCCTGGCGTGCGGGCCCGCTGGAACCGGAGGACATCGCACACGTCCGCGCGGTGGCGGCGGCCCTTCCGTACGAGGGCCACGCGGTCCCGCTGCCCGGCCCGGGACCGCTCCGGCTGCCCGAGCCGGAAGCGCTGATGCGGTCCTTCCTGGACGCGGTCGCGGACACCCTGCCCCGCACCCCGGCCGCGCCGTACACCTCCGGGCTGCCCTTCGCGGCGCGCCTGCCGCAGCGTCTGCCCGGCGCCCAGGACTGGGCCGCGGAGGTCGCCGCCGGCATGGACGCGGGCGTGCGCATCTCGCTCCGTCTGGACCTGTCGGCCTACGACCTGTTCGACGACTCCGGGGTGGTGCGCAGCGCGGGCGCGGCGATCGTCCAGGTGCACAGCCTCGCCGACCCGACCCTGGTGGTCGACGCGGCGGCCCTGTGGGCGGGCACGGCGGACACCGCCTTCGGCCCACGCGCACGTGTGGACGCCGCCTTGGCCGTACGGCGCGCCGCGCGCGTCTGGCCCCCGCTGGACCGCCTCACCGAGCAGGACGTGCCCGACGTACTCGCCCTGTCCGAGGAGGAGTTGGGGGATCTGCTCGGCCTGGCGGCCACCCGGCTCGCGGCGGCCGGGGTCGCCGTCCACTGGCCCCGGGACCTGGCCCAGAACCTGACGGCGGCGGCGGTGGTCCGGTCGGCGCCGGGCTCGGCGACCGACGGCACGGGCTTCTTCGAGAGCGAGGAACTGCTCCAGTTCCGCTGGCAGTTGGCGCTCCGCGGCGACCCGCTCAGCGAGGCCGAGATGGACCTGCTGGCCGAGGCCCACCGCCCGGTCGTCCGCCTGCGGGACCAGTGGGTCTTGGTCGACCCGGCCCTCGTCCGCAAGGCCCGCAAACGCGAACTGGGCCTGCTCGACCCGGTCGACGCGCTGTCCGTCGCGCTCACCGGCACGGCGGAGGTCGACGGCGAGCGCGTGGAGGCCGTCCCGGTGGGCGCGTTGGCCACCCTGCGCGACCGCCTCACGGCAGGCATCCACCCCGCAGAACCACCCCCCGGCCTGGACGCCACCCTCCGGGACTACCAACTCCGGGGCCTGGCCTGGCTCGACCTCATGACCTCCCTCGGTCTGGGCGGCTGTCTCGCCGACGACATGGGCCTGGGCAAGACGATCACCCTCATCGCTCTGCACCTACGGCGGGCACATCACGCCCCCACCCTCGTGATCTGCCCTGCCTCACTCCTGGGCAACTGGCAGCGCGAGATCACCCGCTTCGCCCCCGGAGTCCCCGTCCGTCGCTTCCACGGCACGGACCGCACCCTGGAGGACCTGACGGGCGGCTTCGTCCTCACGACGTACGGCACGATGCGCTCGGCCGCGCCCACGCTTGCACAGCAGCCGTGGGGCATGGTCGTCGCCGACGAGGCACAGCACGTCAAGAACCCGTACTCGGCGACGGCGAAGGCACTGCGTACGATCCCGACCCCCGCGCGCGTGGCCCTGACCGGCACACCGGTCGAGAACAACCTCTCCGAACTCTGGGCGCTCCTCGACTGGACGACCCCCGGACTCCTCGGCCCCCTCAAGTCCTTCCGTGCCCGGCACGCGCGCGCGGTGGAGAACGGCGAGGACGAGGAGGCGGTGACCCGGCTCGCCCGCCTGGTCCGCCCGTTCCTCCTGCGCCGGAAGAAGTCCGACCCGGGCATCGTCCCCGAACTCCCGCCCAAGACGGAGACGGACCACCCGGTCCCGCTCACCCGCGAACAGGCCTCGCTCTACGAGGCGGTGGTCCGCGAGTCGATGCTGGCGATCGAGACGACGGACGGCATCGCGCGTCGGGGCCTGGTCCTGAAGCTCCTCACATCCCTGAAGCAGATCTGCGACCACCCCGCGCTGTACCTCAAGGAGGAGCACACGGCGGCACAGGCCACCGGAGACCGCCTGGCCGCCCGCTCCGGCAAACTCGCCCTGCTGGACGAACTGTTGGACACGCTGCTGTCCGAGGACGGTTCCGCGATCGTCTTCACGCAGTACGTCGGCATGGCCCGCCTGATCACCTCCCACCTGTCGGCCCGCGCGGTCCCGGTGGACCTGCTCCACGGCGGCACACCGGTACCGGAGCGGGAGCGCATGGTCGACCGCTTCCAGAGCGGCGCGATCCCGGTCCTGATCCTGTCCCTGAAGGCGGCGGGCACCGGCCTGAACCTCACCCGCGCGGGCCACGTCGTCCACTTCGACCGCTGGTGGAACCCGGCCGTCGAGGAACAGGCCACCGACCGGGCGTACCGCATCGGCCAGACCCAGCCGGTCCAGGTCCACCGCCTCATCACCGAGGGCACGGTCGAGGACCGCATCGCCGAAATGCTCGAATCCAAGCGGGCGTTGGCCGACGCGATCCTCGGCTCCGGCGAGTCGTCCCTGACCGAGCTGACGGACCGGGAGCTGTCGGACCTGGTGTCGTTGCGGAGGGAGTCGTGACGGGGGTGGAGCGGGGGGCGGGGGCCGGAGCGGGTGAAGTCGAGCTGGAGCAGGCCGCGGGATTTGGGGTGGGTGAGGCTGAGCTGGCGCAGGCCGCGGGATTTGGGGCGGGTGAAGCCGAGTTGGAGCAGGCCGCGGGGTCCGGGGCAGGTGAGGCTGAGCCGGGGCAGGCCGCGGGATGTGGGTTGGGTGAGGCTGAGCTGGAGCAGGCCCGGGGGTCTGGGGCGAGTGAAGCCAAGCCGGAGCAGGCCGCAGGACTTGGGGCAGGTGCAGCCCAGCAGGAGCCGACGCGGGCGCAGGGGGAGGCGAGGGGACCGGTCGAGGAACGACCGGTGCGCCCCGCCGACTTGGCACGCCAGGCACTGCGGGCCGCGCGCGAGCGTCGGGAGCGGGCGGCGGAGGAGAGGCCGGTAGGGCACGCAACTGACCCCGGGAAGCCGGCGGCTCACGCGCCTGCGCCGTCCGCTGCCGAACGCCCCGGGGCACGGCCGGGTGATTCCGCGCGAGAGGCGCTGCGGCGCGCGATGCCTGCTCGACGTGCTGCGGCCACGCCGACCGGGGTGCCTGGGGAGATGCCGGGTGGTTCGGCGCGGGGCGC
Organism: Streptomyces xylophagus; assembly: GCF_000716435.1. Classification (GTDB taxonomy): domain Bacteria; phylum Actinomycetota; class Actinomycetes; order Streptomycetales; family Streptomycetaceae; genus Streptomyces; species Streptomyces xylophagus. The sequence goes on along the minus strand of NZ_JNWO01000016.1, from coordinate 93,929 downwards.
GTCCGCGCGGGTCCCCGAGGGCGGCTCGGCCGGTCCGTCCGAGAAGGTGCCGGATGGGTCGGACCGTGGTGGGGCCGCGCCGGTCTTCGAGGGTGGCTCGGCCGGTCCGAGCGAGAAAGTGCCGGATGGTTCCGACCACAGTGGCGCCGCGCTGATCCCCGAGCGCGGCTCGGCCGGTCCGTCCGAGAAAGTGCCGGATGGTTCCGACCGTGGTGGGGCCGCGCCGGTTTCCGAGGGCGGCTCGGCGGGCGTGCTCGGGAAGGCGCCGGACGGTTCCGCTCAGGGCGACTCCGCGCGGGCCTCCGAAGACGCCCCGGCCAGTATCCGCAAGGACAAGCCGGCCGACGCCGAGGGCGCCGCACCCAACCCCTCCGACGGAGCGAAGGAGACCCCGACAGAGCCGGGCGACGACTCCACAGAAACCGCCCCGGACGCGCAGGACGCTGCCCCCGACCGGCAAGGTGTGCGTCCCGCCGATGTCGCTCGCGAGGCGCTGCGAGCGGCCCGGCGCGAGGCACAGTGGGCCCGGACCGGTGCCGAAGCCGGTGCTGGTGCTGGTGCTGGTGAAGCCGGATCAGCTGCTCGAGCATCCCGCACCGCTCCCGGCCATGCTGAAGCCTGGCTCGCGACCAGGCCACCCCGTGCCACGCCCAGCGCCGCACGGACCCGCGCCCAGCAGCCCAACGGCGTCGCAGCCGTCCGCGCCCGCGCAGTGCGGGACCTGGTCGCCGACGCTTTCCGGATGCCCCAGGACGAGGACTCCGACGCGGTGCTGCCCGGCGCCAACGACCCTGCGGATCAAGCGAGTCGAGACGTACGGACACCGGACCGCACCGACCCGGAAGAACCCGACTCGCTCACAAAGCACACCCCACCCGCAACCTCCCGACCCCCCACCTCCATGGCCTCCCCCTCCCGCGACAGCGACCTGCGCCGCACCTTTCCCGCCTTCTCACCCCGCCCCTCGGATGGCACGGGCTTCGCCGAGACCTGGTGGGGCAACGCGTGGGTGACTGCGTTGGAAGAAGGCGCGCTGGATGCCAAGCGGCTTGCGCGGGGGCGGAGTTACGCCGAGAAGGGACACGTCGACGCGATCACCGTGACGCCGGGACTCGTGCTCGCGTATGTGCAGGGCAGCCGTCCGCGGCCGTACCGCGTGCAGGTGCGGTTGCGGACGCTGGACGAGGCCGACTGGGAGCGGTTCCTGGACACTGCCGCCGACCGGCCCGGACACATCGCCGCGCTGCTCGACAAGGAGATGCCCAAGTCCCTTGCGGAGAGCGGCGTTCCGTTGCTGCCGGGGCCCGGTGACCTCGACCCCCTCTGCAGTTGCCCCGACTCGGGTCACCCCTGCAAGCACGCCGCCGCGCTCTGCTACCAGACCGCGCGTCTCCTCGACGCCGACCCCTTCGTCCTGCTCCTGCTGCGCGGCCGGGGCGAACGCCCACTGCTCGACGCCCTGTCCCGCCGCAACGCGGCTCGCGCGGCCCGCGCCGCTCAGGAACAGGAACCGGCGCCGCTCTCCGGGGTGCGGGCCACGGATGCCCTCGCACCGCGTCGACTCCCGCCGCTACCGCCCCCGTTGCCCATGCCCCCGCACCCCGAGCAGCCTCCCGTGTACCCGGCGGCGCCCGGCGGCCCGGACCCCTTCGCCCTCGACCAGTTGGCGACCGACGCCGCCGCCCGCGCGCACGCGCTGCTCAGCACAGGCCGGGACCCGGTGGGGGAGTTGACGCTGTGGCAGGACGCGGTACGGCTCGCCGCGGCCCGCCCCGGTTCCGGGCTGACCGCCACCACCCGTTCCCTCTACGCCTCTCTCACCAAGGCCACCGGCCGCAGCCCGGGTGAGCTGGCGCGCGCGGTCGCCGCCTGGCGGCAGGGCGGCATCGAGGGACTCGCCGTCCTCGAAGAACCCTGGGACCCGCCGGCCGGCCGCTTCGACCGGGCCCGCCCGCTCCTCCTCGCCGCCGACCTCCCGGCCTTCCGCCCCTGGCACAACCACCTCACCCACCCCCACGGCCACGTCCAACTCCGCCTGGGCCGCGACGGCTTGTGGTACGCCTACGAATCCGAACCGGGCCACGAGGACTGGTGGCCCAGAGGCACCCCCGACCTGGACCCGGTCGGCGCACTGACGGGCCTGGGCGCACCCGGCGAACTCTGAGCCGCAGCCCGCCCACCGCAGCCCACCCACCACGGACACTCCGCCCGAAATCCGGTGAAGGCGATGTGAGAGTTCCCCACCGATGTGTGCGAGCCGGGTGGGGAGACCGGGGGCCCCACAGCCGGGCCGTAAGAAATGGCGGTTACGTTGGAGCGGTGAGCGACATGAACAACAGCCCCGCCCTCCAGTACCGCTTCGACGGCCCCGAAGACGCCCCGGTTCTCATCCTGGGCCCGTCGCTCGGGACGACGTGGCACATGTTCGATCGCCAGGTGCCCGAACTGGCCAAGCAGTGGCGGGTCTTCCGGTACGACCTGCCGGGCCACGGCGGCTCGCCCGCCCACCCGACCGGTTCGGTCTCCGACCTGGCCGACCGGCTGCTGGCCACGCTCGACGCCCTCGGCGTGCAGTGCTTCGGCTACGCGGGCTGCGCGCTCGGCGGCGCCGTAGGCCTCGAACTGGCGCTGCGCCACCCGGAGCGGGTGGCCTCGCTGGGGCTGATCGCCGCGTCGCCCCGCTTCGGCACCGCGGACGAGTTCCGCCAGCGCGGGGTGATCGTGCGCACGAACGGGCTCGACCCCATCGCCCGCACCTCGCCCGAGCGCTGGTTCACCGGCGGGTTCGCCGCCGCGCAGCCCGCGATCACCGAGTGGGCCGTACAGATGGTGCGCACCACCGACCCCGGCTGCTACATCGCCGCGTGCGAGGCGCTGGCCGCGTTCGACGTACGGTCCGAACTCGCCCGCATCGGCGTGCCGACCCTCGTCCTCGTCGGCTCGGACGACCAGGTCACCGGCCCCGCCGAGGCCCGCACGCTGGTCGCCGGCATCCCGGACGCCCGCCTCGCGGTCGTACCCGGCGCCTCGCACCTGGTCCCGGTCGAGCAGCCCGCCGCCGTCACCGACCTCCTCGTCCGGCACTTCTCCACCGCCTGGCAGCCGGCCTACGACCACTCCACCGGGCAGATGGCCATCGTGGCGGCCCCGGTCAACCCGGTCCTCGCCGCGCCGCCGCAGCTCGCGCCCATCGCCGAGATCGCGCCGGCGCCCGTCGTACCGCCGCAGTTCATGGGCCGCCCCGACCCCTACGACGCCGGTATCAAGGTCCGCCGGGAGGTGCTCGGCGACGCGCACGTCGACCGGGCGCTCGCGCAGGCGGACGAGTTCTCCGGCGACTTCCAGGAGTTCATCACCCGGTACGCGTGGGGCGAGATCTGGGACCGCCCCGGCCTCGACCGGCGCTCGCGCAGCTGCGTCACCCTCACCGCGCTGGTCGCGGGCGGCCACCTGGACGAGCTGGCCTTCCACACAAGGGCGGCACTGCGCAACGGCCTCACCCCGGTCGAGATCAAGGAGGTGCTGCTGCAGGCGGCCGTGTACTGCGGAGTGCCTGCGGCGAACAGCGCCTTCAAGGTCGCCCAGCAGGTCATCCGCGAGGAGACGACCCCCACGGAGTGATCTTCAGCCCGGTACCGAGAGCACCAGTCTCAGCTGCCCGCCCGGAGCCGGGCAGCGGCAGGATGGACCCATGACGCTCACCACGCTCACCAAGAAGTCGCACGCCTGCATCCGTCTGGAGAAGGACGGCCGGACCCTCGTCATCGACCCGGGCACCTTCACCGAGGAGGACGCCGCCGTCGGCGCGGACGCGATCCTGGTCACGCACGAGCACCTCGACCACTTCAACGAGGACCGGCTGCGGGCCGGTCTGGAGGCCAACCCCGGCGCCGAGATCTGGACGCTGAAGTCGGTCGCGGACCAGCTCTCCGCCGCCTTCCCCGGCCGCGTGCACACCGTCGGCCACGGCGACACCTTCACGGCGGCGGGCTTCGACGTCCAGGTGCACGGCGAACTGCACGCCGTGATCCACCCGGACATCCCGCGCATCACCAACGTCGGCTACCTCATCGACGGCGGCCGTGTCTTCCACCCCGGCGACGCCCTCACCGTCCCCGACCACACCGTCGAGACCCTACTGCTCCCGGTCATGGCCCCCTGGAGCAAGATCTCCGAGGTCATCGACTACGTCCGCGAGGTCAAGCCGCAGCGCGCCTACGACATCCACGACGCCCTGCTCACCGACCTCGCCCGCCCGATCTACGACATGCAGATCGGCGCGCTCGGCGGCGCCGAGCACCTGCGGCTGGCGCCCGGTGAGGCAGCGGACCTGTGAGTGTCAGACCCGCCCGGTAGGTTGTGAGGCATGCGCATCGCGACCTGGAACGTGAACTCGATCACCGCCCGTCTGCCGAGGCTCCTGGCCTGGCTGGAGAGCAGCGGCACCGACGTGCTGTGCCTCCAGGAGGCCAAGCTGGCCGAGGCGCAGTTCCCGTTCGACCAGCTCCGCGAGGCGGGCTACGAGGCGGCGGTCAACGCGACCGGCCGGTGGAACGGCGTGGCGGTGCTCTCCCGCGTAGGACTCGACGACGTGGTCAAGGGCCTCCCCGGGGACCCCGGTTACGACGGCGTCCAGGAGCCCCGCGCCGTCTCCGCGACCTGCGGCCCGGTCCGCGTCTGGTCGGTCTACGTGCCGAACGGCCGCGAGGTGGACCACCCCCACTACGCGTACAAGCTCCAGTGGTTCGAGGCCCTCAAGGCGGCCGTCGCCGGCGACGCGCAGGGCAGCCGCCCGTTCGCCGTGCTCGGCGACTACAACGTGGCGCCGACGGACGACGACGTCTTCGACGTGGCCGCCTTCGAGGGCCTCACCCACGTCACCCCCGCCGAGCGCGCCGCCCTGACCGCCCTGCGCGACGCGGGCCTGTCCGACGTGGTCCCGCGCCCCCTCAAGTACGACCACCCGTACACGTATTGGGACTACCGCCAGCTCGCCTTCCCGAAGAACCGCGGCATGCGCATCGACCTCGTCTACGGCAACGAACCGTTCGCGAAGGCCGTCACCGACTCCTACGTCGACCGCGAGGAGCGCAAGGGCAAGGGCGCCTCGGACCACGCACCCGTGGTCGTGGACCTGGACGTCTGACCCGAGGAGACCCGCCCGGTCAGCGCAGCGACACGAACCACCGCACCACGGCCGTCGTTCCCGCCTGCTGGGAGCCCAGATGGCGGGAGCCGCCGTAGTCCGGAGTGCCGAGATCGACCAGCGGCACCTCGACACTCCGGGCCCGGAACGACGCCTGGCAGTGCTCGCTGTTCCCATTGACGGCCTGCTCGTCGCCCTCGGCGTAGTACAGCCGCATCGGCGCGCGTGGCGTCCAGCCCGTGCACACCCCGTCGGTCACCCGCACCGCGGCGGCCAGTCCGCCCGTCGGGTGTGCGAGCAGCGCCCGCCCGTGCCGGGTGAGCAGCCCGTCGATCGTGTCCGGGGTGCGGGCCACGACCTCCTGCCCGGTGTGCGTGCCGTCCAACAGGCCCTCGATCGTGCGGGAGTACGGCGCCCGGAAGACCTCGCCGGGGCTGTCGTAGACGTGATGGAGCCGGTTGAAGGCGACCAGTGCCAGCGCCGCGTAGATCACGCCGTCCTTCGGGTCCGCCCGCCCGTCCAGCAGGGACGGGAGCGCGACGTCCCGGAAGGCGTACGCGCCGCTGATCGGTGCCAGCGCCGCGACCCGGAAGCGGGGATCGGCCCCTTCCTGCAGCGCCCGCGCCAGCCCGAGCGCCGCCGACGCCCCCTGCGAGAAGCCGGTGATCAGCACGTCGTGCCCCAACTGCCGCCCCACCGTGGGCGCGAAGGAGTCCGCGGCCCATAGCAGATCCAGCGCGGCCGTGGTCTCGGAGGGCACGTCCATCCACGCCTGCGGCCCGGGTCCGAGGCCGAGACCCAGGTAGTCCGGGAGGACGACGGCGAAGCCCGCCGACGCGTAGGTGAGGGCGGGTGCCTGGCTCCACACCTCGGTCGACACCGAGGCCACATCGCCCTTGAAGAGTTCGGTGCCGTGTGTGAACGACACCGTCCGCAGCAGCCGTTCACCCCCGCGCGGGAACGCCAGCAGCCCGCTGGCGGTGGTCGGCCGACCCTTCGCGTCCACCGTGCGGTACACCACCCGGTACGTGTCCACGCCGTAGCGGACGGTCCCGGTGTCCCAGGCCCCGCCCTCGTCGCTCTTCAACTCGGCGGCCACCTGGCGTGCGGACAGCGTCCGCAGATGCACGGCCGACACCAGCCGCCCCCGGGCCGTATCGGGCGCCGTCCGCACCGACGCGACCGGGGCGGCCTCCGCGGCCACCGACCCGCTCACCATCAGGGCGACGGCCACCGACGACATCACCATCATCTTGCCTGTCCGATTCATACCCCGACCGTACGAAGCGGACATCACGCCCACCATCCGGCCAACCCGCCCTCGGGAGAAGGGTTTTCCCCCTTTCGCGACCGGGTGCTGACACGCCACCGGCGACGCCCTGTGGTGCGTACGACGGTACGAATGACACCCTGGACGGATGAACATCCCATTCCTGGGCGACCGGGGCGAGAAGCACCGTACTCACGACCCCGAGGGCATCGCCGAGCTGCTGTCAGAGTGTGAACTGCTCCGCGCGCACGCGGCCCGGGAGGGCATCCAACTCGACGACTCCGCAAGCTCGTTGGAGGCCCTCGACCAACTGGTGCCGCGCTGGCGGGACGACGAGGAGACCCTGTCCTGGCTCGGCAACGACGCCGGTCTGTATCTCGGGACCGTGATCGTGCGCACGGTGCCGGGCGCCGCCTGGGAGATCTGGGAGAGCGGCCAGCCCGTTGTACGGCTCGTCTCCGGGCGCGAGTTCGACGTCGTGGCCTCCGGTCACGAGTGGGCCGCCAGCGGTGTGCCCGAGCTCTCGCAGCTCTACGCCGAAGTCGCGGAGGAGTAACAGGGGCTTAAATACGGCTAATGCCCGAAAAGTGCGTGTCGTGCCTTAACTACCCTCTTGGGTGGATAGTTTTCGGCAACCACGACACAGCTGAGAGTGAGTAGGGCTGGGCATGGCCGTCGATCCGTTGATCGAACTGCGTGACGTCAACAAGTACTACGGGGAGCTGCATGTCCTGCAGGACATCAACCTCACCGTCGGCAAGGGGGAGGTGGTCGTGGTCATCGGCCCTTCGGGGTCGGGGAAGTCGACGCTGTGCCGGGCGATCAACCGGCTGGAGACCATCGAGTCCGGGACGATCCAGCTCGACGGGCAGCCACTGCCCGAGGAGGGCAAGGCCCTCGCGAAGCTCCGCGCCGAGGTCGGCATGGTCTTCCAGTCCTTCAACCTGTTCGCCCACAAGACGGTCCTGCAGAACGTCTCGCTGGCCCAGGTCAAAGTCCGCAAGCGCAAGCGGGAGGACGCCGACAAGCGGTCGTTGGAACTCCTCGACCGCGTGGGCCTCGCCTCGCAGGCGCCCAAGTACCCCGCGCAGCTCTCCGGCGGCCAGCAGCAGCGCGTGGCCATCGCCCGCGCCCTCGCCATGGAACCCAAGGCACTCCTCTTCGACGAGCCGACCTCGGCTCTCGACCCGGAGATGATCAACGAAGTCCTGGAGGTCATGCGGCAGTTGGCCCACGACGGCATGACCATGGTCGTCGTCACCCACGAGATGGGCTTCGCCCGCTCCGCCGCCAACCGCGTCGTGTTCATGGCCGACGGCCGCATCGTCGAGGACCGCACCCCCGAGGAGTTCTTCACCAACCCGCGCACCGACCGGGCCAAGGACTTCCTGTCCAAGATCCTCAAGCACTGAGCGGGGGAGTGCGATCCATGTTCCGTACGACCCGTGTGCCGTTCGCCGTCGTCACGCTCACCGCGCTGCTCGCGAGTGCCTGCGGCAAGGAGGGCAGCCCGCCCGTCAAGGGCCCGGCCGCCGGGAAACTCCCCAACTACCAAGTGGCACAAGGCTTTCAGCTCCCCGACTCCAAGACGTGGAAGCGGGCGAAGAAGCGCGGCTACTTCGTCGTCGGCGCCAAGGAGGACCAGCCCTACCTCGGTGAGAAGGACCCCGCGACGGGCACCTACTCCGGATTCGACATCGAGATCGCCAAGATGATGTCGGCCTCCCTCGGCTTCGCCCCGAAGACCGTCCACTTCAGGACGATCGCCTCCGCCAACCGCGAAACCGCCCTGCAGAACGGCCAGATCGACTACTACGTCGGCACCTACACCATCAACGACATGCGCAAGAAACTCGTCGGCTTCGCCGGCCCCTACTACATGGCCGGCCAGTCGCTCCTCGTGCGCGCCGACGAGCACGACATCCACGGCCCGCAGGACCTCGCCGGCAAACGCGTCTGCTCGGCGGCCGGCTCCACGCCGTACCAGCGCATCAAGGACGACTATCCGAAGGCCCAACTCGTCGCCTACGACACGTACTCGGTCTGTGTCGACAACCTGCTCACCTACCAGGTCGCCGCCGTCACCACCGACGACGCGATCCTCATCGGCTACGCGGCGAAGGTCCCCGATCAGCTCAAGGTCGTCGGCAAGCCCTTCTCGAAGGAGCCGTACGGCATCGGAGTCCCGCACGGCGACAACGCCCTGCGGTTCGCCCTCGACGACGCGTTGGAGGCCCGTGAGAAGAACGGCGACTGGAAGAAGGCGTACGAGGCGACACTCGGCCTGTCCGGAGTGCCCGCGCCCACCCCGCCCGCGATCGACCGCTACCCGGCGAGCTGAGCGAGGCCGATGTGAACGTACTGACAGACAACTTCTCCACCTTCGGCGACGGTTTCCTCGGCACCGTCGAACTCACCCTCTACGCCTCGGTGTTGGCGCTCGTCCTCGGCTTCCTCATGGCCTCCTTCCGGGTCGCCCCGGTCGGTTCCCTGCGGGTCTTCGGCACCGCGTGGGTCACCGTCCTGCGCAACACCCCGCTCACCCTGCTGTTCTTCGCGGTGCTGCTCGGCCTGCCGCGCTTCGGACTCGTGCTGCCCTTCAAGGTGTTCGCGATCCTCGCGCTCGGCTGCTACACCTCGGCGTTCATCTGCGAGGCGCTGCGCTCCGGCATCAACACCGTGCCCAGGGGACAGGGCGAGGCGGCCCGCAGCCTCGGGATGTCCTTCGGGCAGAGCCTCGGCCTGGTCGTGCTGCCGCAGGCGTTCCGCTCGGTGATCCCGCCGGTCGGCTCCACACTCATCGCCCTCGCCAAGAACTCGGCGATCGCGGGCGCGTTCAGCGTCACCGAACTCCTCGGCACCTATCGGACGTTGAGCGAACTCGGCTACAACATCGTCTGGACCTTCGTCTGGATCGCCGTCGGCTACCTGATCATCACCCTCGCCATCAGCGCGCTGTTCAACGTGCTGGAGAGGAAGTGGGGAGTCGCCCGATGACCACCGCCAACGCCCTCTACGACGTCCCCGGCCCCAAGACCCGCAAACGGCACCGCCTTTACGGCATCGCCTCCACGGCCGTCATCCTCGGACTGCTCGGCTGGATCCTCTATCTCCTGTTCGACACCGACCAGTTCACCTACACGAAGTGGATGCCCTTCGAGTACAAGGGAATTCAGGAACTGCTGCTGCGCGGCCTCGGCAACACGCTCAAGGCCTTCGGGCTGGCAGCCGTGCTCTCGCTGGCACTTGGCACCCTGCTGGCCGTAGGACGGCTGTCGGACCACCGTCCCGTGCGCTGGCTGTCGACGCTCGTCGTGGAGTTCTTCCGCGCCATGCCCGTCCTGGTGATGATCTTCTTCATCTTCGTGGCGCTCAAGGTGCAGCCGCTGCCCGCACTGGTCGCCGGCCTCACCCTCTACAACGGCTCGGTGCTCGCCGAGGTGTTCCGCTCGGGCGTCAACAGCGTCGAACGGGGCCAGCGGGAGGCCGCGTTCGCGCTCGGCATGCGCAAGGTCCACGTCATGTCGTACGTCCTGGTGCCGCAGGCCGTACGGGCCATGCTGCCCGCCATCATCAGCCAGTTGGTGGTCGCGCTGAAGGACACCTCGCTGGGCTATCTGATCACCTATGAGGAGTTTCTCCATGCCGGGAAGCTGATCGCGTCGAACCTCGACTACGATTTGCCGTTCATCCCCGTGGTGATGGTGATCTCGCCGATCTACATCGGGATGTGCATGCTGCTCTCCTGGTTCGCCGGATGGGTGTCCCGCCGGGAGCAGCGCAGTCCCAAGACCGAGGCCGTGGACGTGGCCCCGGCCGAACCAGGGACGCTGCTGCCGCGGGTGCAGTAGTAGAAGGGCACTTGCCCGCCCGGCAGCAGCCGGAGATCACTGCTCGCGCAGCGGGATCGACACGTACGACGGGTCGTTCGCCGGCGAGGAGAAGGTCAGCTGCGCGCCGGACGGGTTGTGCTCGATGTAGAGCGGGTCGACCGTGTCGACGACCAGGGCGAGACGATGCCCTGCCGGGACGTCGTAGGCCGTGGAGAACAACTCCAGGTCCACACCGAACGGCTGGCCGGGCGTCTGCCCGTGCCAGGTGTACGGCGCGTTGCTGACCAGCTTGCCGAGGCCGAGCGGGCCCACGTCGTAGAGGTAGGCGACGAGGGTGCCGCTCTCCTTGGTGTCCGTGACCGTTGTATGCAACGTGACGGTGCCGCGCACCTGTTGGGCGCTCGCGTACTTCCCCGACTGCCAGACGGCGGCCCAGCGGCGCGGCAGCAGCGGGACCCACGCGACCGGGGGCACCTGCGCCACCTGGTCGAGGATGCTGGACAGGAAGACGATCCCGCCGTCCGCGCCCGAGTCGACGTTGGTGTGGATGGTGGTCGTGCCGGCGAGGTCGATCTTCTTCCGCGTCGCGCCGACCGACTTCCAGTCCGGATAGCCCTCGTAGCCGCCCGTGGAACGGGACTTGAGCTCCACGGGGTCCTCGCGGTTGATCCCGTTGTCCTCGCCCTTGAGGTAGTGGTCGAACCAGCGCTCGGTGTCCGTCCACACGTCGTTGGGCAGCCCGAACAGACCGGTCAGCTCGGCGGTGGCGTGGTCGCCGGGGCGGAGTTCGAGCCGCTTGGGGCCGCTCAACTTCCCGTAGAAGTCGGCGATCTGGTTGGGCGGGAAGATCGTGTCGCCCCAGGCGTTGGCGAGCATGATCGCCGCGCCGTTCTTGTTGATCTGATCGACGTAGGTCGCGGCGGAACGCTCCTTCCCCCAGTCGATCAACTCCTGTTCCTTGGACAGGTCGGAGGCGAAGAAGTCCTTGAAGACCTGGCTCGTCTCCGCGCTCGGGCGGCCGGTGACGAGGCCGACGCCGTCCAGCAGGGCGGTCGCCTGGGAGTGTTCGGTGCGGCCCGAGTAGATCGAGTCGATGAGGTCCGCCCAGCCGCTCAGCGACGCAACTGCCTTGATCCGCTTGTCGTGTGCGGCTGCGAGGAGGCTGATGCCGGCGCCGTACGACACCCCCGCCATGCCGATGTGCCCGGCGTCGGACGGGGTGTTGGCGAGCGCCCAGTCGATCACCTTGGACGCGTCGGCCACGTCCTTCGGGCCCGCCACCTCTATCCCGCCGCCGGACTGCCAGAAGCCGCGGACGTTGTAAGCCACCACGATGTAGCCGGAGTTCGCGAGTTTCTGGGCCTGGGCCAGGTACTGGACCTGCGGGAATCCCCAGCTCGTGGGCATGACGAGGAGGGGGTAGCTGTGCGAGCCGTCCGCGCCCGCGGGCGTGACGACGTTCGCCGCGAGCGTCGTACCGCCGTCGCCGGTGATGTCGACGAACCGGACGCCGTTCGTGGCGGCCTGAGCCGCGGGAGCGAGCCCGAGGACGCCTCCGGCGATCAGGGTCGCGGAGACGGCGCCCGCGGCGGTCGTACGCAGGGCCTGGCGACGGTTTCGCACGGGTCACTCCTCACACGTGTCAATGCAAAGTGACCCGACGGTAACCGCGACTCCATACCTTAGGTAACCCGTCGGTAAGTTACGTGCCAGTAAAGATTGTTGACGTGTGTGCGAACTCAGGTGGCGCGGTGTGTACTGCGTGGAGCCGGTGCAGGTAGCGGGGTCTCCGCGGCCCGTGTCACGTCCGCGACCAGCTCCACCACATCGGGGCCGTACGCCTGCGAGTTGACCACCTTCAGCAACAGGACGAACGTGTTCCCGCCGTGTTTGCGGGCCAGCTTCTCGTGGTTGCGGGCGAGATAACGGGTCGCCGCCTGGTTGGTGATCGCGCGCTGGCCGCAGAAGAGGAACACCGGCCGCGCGCCGCCGAGTTGGCCGGCGGTGAGGCGGGCGAGGAGCACGTACTCACCCTTGCCGGGCTCAAGTCGGTAGCGCTCGCTGCCTATTTGGAACGCGCCCCGGTCCGGTCCCGGATCCGGGTCGACGTTGACGCGGATGCCGGGCAGCAGGGACGCCAGATGTGCGGCCATGCGGCGGTTGGAGGCCGGGCCGCCCACGCAGAACTCGGTGCGCTCGCCGAAGCCCTGCTGGGCCGCGTCGTGCGCGACGACCTGGGCGTGCGCGTTGCAGTCCTTGATCAGGGCGGCGAGTTCGAGGAGCGCGAACACGTCGTGCCGCATCACCGTGAGTTCGGGGCCGCCCGCCTCGCGGTTCACCACGAGCAGCGACTCGGAGTTGTCGGGCAGCCCGAAGAACGCCTGCTTGCGCCGGAGTTTGCGCTTCCACAGATAGGTGCGGGCCAGCCAGCCGAGCGCGGCACTGATGCCCGCGGCGGCCACGCCCAGAACGATGTTGCGCACGTCGTCATTCATGGGCGCGCATGCTAGCGGCCCGACGTGGCTGGTACGTACCGGTGTTCGACGTGTGACGTTCGTGTGGCGGCGGCCGGAAGCGGTCTGTCGGGGCCCGTGCCAGGTGGATACGCTGCGCGGACGGTTCTGGACTGGAGGTACGGATGCGTCGCCCTGTGGCACGGAAACTGTCGGTCCTGGCGGTCTCGGCCGCCGTCGTGTCGGTCGGGGCAGGTGCCCCACCGGCCGAGGTGAGCAGCACACCGACGAAGGTTCCGGTCGCCGTCGGCTACGGCGGCGCCGTGGCGAGCGTCGACGCGGACGCCACCGCCGCCGGTATCGAGGTCCTGAGGAAGGGCGGCAACGCGGTCGACGCGGCCGTCGCCACCGCCGCCGCGCTCGGCGTCACCGAGCCCTACTCCTCCGGCATCGGTGGAGGCGGCTACTTCGTCTACTACGACGCCAAGTCCCGTACGGTGCACACCATCGACGGCCGCGAGACCGCGCCGCTGACCGCCGATTCGAACCTCTTCGTGGAGAACGGCAAGGCCCTCGCCTTCGCCGACGCCGTCAGCAGCGGCCTCGGCGTCGGCACCCCGGGCACACCGGCCACCTGGCAGACGGCGCTCGACAAGTGGGGCCGCAAGAAGCTCGGTACGGTCCTCAAGCCCGCCGAGCGGATCGCCAGCGACGGCTTCACGGTCGACGACACCTTCCGCACCCAGACGGCGGCCAACGAGACCCGCTTCCGCTACTTCCCCGACACCGCCAAGCTGTTCCTGCCGGGCGGCGCGCTCCCCGTCGTCGGCTCCACCTTCAAGAACCCCGAACTCGCCAAGACCTACAAGGAGTTGGGCAAGAAGGGGATCGGCGCGATCTACCACGGCGACCTCGGCAAGGACATTCTGGCCACGGTGAACAGCCCGAAGGTGAGCGCCGGTTCCGGCTGGAACGCCCGCCCCGGCAAGCTGTCCGCCAAGGACCTCGCGGCCTACCGCGCCAAACTCCAGGCGCCCACGAAGACGTCGTACCGCGGACTCGGTGTCTACTCCATCGCGCCCTCCTCCTCCGGTGGCACGACCGTCGGCGAGGCCCTCAACATCCTTGAGAAGACGGACCTTTCGAAGGCCAGCGAGGTCCAGTACCTGCACCACTACATCGAGGCGAGCCGGATCGCGTTCGCGGACCGGGGGCGCTGGGTCGGCGACCCCGCCTTCGAGGACGTACCGACGAAGGAACTCCTGTCGCAGAAGTTCGCCGACTCGCGCGCCTGCCTCATCAAGGACGACGCGGTGCTCACCAGCCCGCTGGCGCCCGCCGACCCGCGCCACCCGACGGCCTGCACCGCCACCGGGACGGCCGCCCCGACGACCTACGAGGGTGAGAACACCACGCACCTCACGGTCGCCGACAAGTGGGGCAACGTCGTCTCCTACACGCTCACCATCGAGCAGACCGGCGGCAGCGCGATGACCGTGCCCGGCCGCGGCTTCCTGCTCAACAACGAGCTGACCGACTTCTCCTTCACCCCGGCCAACCCGGCCGTCCACGACCCGAACCTGCCGGGGCCGGGCAAGCGCCCGCGCTCCTCGATCTCGCCGACGATCGTGCTCGACAAGCACAACAAGCCTGTCGTGGCGCTCGGTTCACCCGGTGGCGCGACCATCATCACCACCGTGCTGCAGACCCTCACGGAGTTCTTGGACCGGGGGCTTCCGCTGGTGGACGCGATCGCGGCGCCGCGCGCGAGTCAGCGCAACGCGGCCAACACGGAGCTCGAACCGGCGCTCTACAACAGTGACTTGAAGACGCAGCTGCAAGCTATCGGGCACTCGTTCACCCTGAATCCGGAGATCGGGGCGGCGACGGGTGTGCAACGGCTGCCGGGTGGGAAGTGGCTGGCGGCGGCGGAGACGGTGCGGCGGGGTGGGGGGTCCGCGCAGGTGGTGGATCCGGCTCCGTAGTTCGCGGTCTGCGGGGGTGTGGGGGCTGGTCGCGCGCACGCGGCGGAGCCGCAAATCGATACAGCCCCGCGCCCCTGCCTGAGGCGCCCCTGACGGGGCGCCTCAGGCAGGGGCGCTCGACTGGTTCTGCCTGTTGAACGCCAAGCGATCGACCTCTACGTCTACCGTCACTTGATCGCCCTCTGCGACCGTGCCGTCCAGAAGCAGTCGCGACAGTTGGTTGTCGACCTCCCGCTGGATGGTCCGCCGCAGTGGTCGGGCGCCGTACTCCGGCTGATAGCCGTGTTCCGCGAGCCAATTGACCGCCGTGTCCGTGAACTCGACCGTTACGCCCTGCGCGTGCAGCAGGCGGCGGGTGTGCTCCAGCAACAGCGACGTGATCAGACGGAGTTGCTCCGCCGTGAGCTGGCGGAAGACGACGATCTCGTCGATGCGGTTGAGGAACTCGGGGCGGAAGTGCTCGCGCAGCGGGCGCAGGATCTGCTCGCGCCGTGCCTCCTCGTCCGCGTCGGCGCCGCCCGGGCCGAAACCGATGCCCGCACCGCGCCGGGTGATCGCCTCGGAGCCGAGGTTGCTGGTCATTACGATCACCGTGTTGGTGAAGTCGACCGTGCGGCCCTGCGCATCGGTCAACCGGCCGTCGTCCAGCACCTGGAGCAGGATGTTGAACACGTCCGGGTGCGCCTTCTCGACCTCGTCGAGGAGGAGGAGCGAGTACGGGTGGCGGCGTACCACCTCGGTCAGTTGACCGGCCTCCTCGTGGCCGACGTAGCCGGGCGGGGCGCCCACCAGTCGGCTGACCGTGTGGCGTTCCTGGTACTCGCTCATGTCGAGGCGAACCATGCGGTCCTCGCTGCCGAACAGGGACTCGGCGAGCGCGCGGGCAAGTTCCGTCTTGCCTACGCCGGTTGGGCCGAGGAACAGGAAGCTGCCGATCGGCCGGTCCGGGCTCGCCAGGCCGGCACGCGAGCGCAGCACGGCGTCCGACACGACCCGGACCGCCTCCTCCTGGCCGACGACCCGTCCGTGCAGGTGTTCCTCCAGGCCGAGCAGCCGGTCCTTCTCCTCCGCCGTGAGACTGCTCACCGGGATACCGGTCTGCCGGGACACCACTTCGGCGATCGCCTCGCCGGTGACCTCCAGGTGCTGGCCCTCGTCGCCCGTGTCCGCACCGCCGGCCTCGGCCAGCCGTACCTTCAACTCGGCGATCCGGTCCCGTAGTTGGGTGGCCTTCTCGTAGTCCTCGTCGGCCGCCGCCTGGTCCTTGTCGCGGGAGAGCTGTTCCACCTCGCGCTCCAGGGCCCGTACGTCCGTGCCCTTCGTGCGTGCCCGCAGCCGTACCCGCGCGCCCGCCTGGTCGATCAGGTCGATCGCCTTGTCGGGCAGTCTGCGGTCGGTGAGATAGCGGTCGGACAGCTCCACGGCCGCCACCAACGCCTCGTCGGTGTAACGGATTTGATGGTGGGCCTCGTAGCGGTCGCGCAGTCCGCGCAGGATCTCGATCGCGTCCGTGACGGTCGGCTCGGGTACCAGGATCGGCTGGAACCTGCGGGCCAGCGCCGCGTCCTTCTCGATCCGGCGGTACTCCTCCAGCGTCGTAGCACCCACGATGTGCAACTGGCCCCGGGCGAGGGCCGGTTTGAGGATGTTCCCGGCGTCCATCGAACCGCCCTCGCCGCCGCCTCCCGCGCCGACCACGGTGTGCAACTCGTCGATGAACACGATCAGTTCGTCCGAGTGGGCGCGGATCTCACCGACGATGTTCGTCAGCCGCTCCTCGAAGTCGCCCCGGAAACGGGTGCCCGCGACCACGCCGGTGAGGTCGAGTGCGACGACTCGCCGCCCTACCAACACGTCCGGCACATCGCCGTCCGTGATGCGCTGCGCGAGGCCCTCCACGATCGCGGTCTTGCCGACACCCGCGTCGCCGATCAGCACCGGGTTGTTCTTGCCGCGCCGGGACAGTACCTCGATGGTCTGCTCGATCTCCTCGTCGCGTCCGATCACCGGGTCGATACGGCCCTGGCGGGCCAGGTCGGTGAGATCGCGGCTGTACTTGTCGAGGGTGGGGGTGCCGGTGGGGCGGGGCTGGTCCGTGCGCGGCAGCGCGCCGTCCGGGGCCTCGGGCGGCAAACCCGTGGGGGCGTAGCGGGCCGCGTTCAGGATGTGGCCGGCGGCGGAGTCCGGGTTCGCGGCGAGCGCGCCGAGGACGTGCTCGGGGCCGATGTAGCCGGTGCCGCCCGCCCTGGCCAGGTCGTGGGCGTCCAGGAGGGCGCGTTTGACCGCCGGCGTGAGCGAGAGTGACGTGCCCTCCGGGGGTTGGGCGGGTCCGGAGCGCTCGTCGATCTCCGCGGCGAGGGAGTCGGGGTCTGCGCCTGCGCGAGCGAGGAGGTCGCGGGTTGGTTCGGCGGAGAGCGCTGCGCGGAGGAGGTGCTGGGTGTCCAGGTCGTGGCTGCCGTGTTCTGCGGCGTACTGGGCTGCGCCTCGGACGAGGTCCCTGGCCGGTTGGCTGAGTAGGCGGCCGATGTCTATGTCACGTGGGCCCGGGCGGGCACCGTTGGCTCCGCCGAAGAACCGGGCCAGGAACTCGCCGAAGGGGTCGTTTTCGGGGTTGGTGTAGCCGCTGGTCATCAATCCACCATGGCACGGGGCGCTGCGTGGGGCATGTGCAGATTTGGGGTGGTTTGGGTTTCCTTTCGTCTGCGGGCCCGTTGTGGCTGGTCGCGCAGTTCCCCGCGCCCCTAAAAGAAGGTGGGCTTCCTCAATGGCGCTCGGTCAGCACCCTTGGTCCCGCCTCCGTGATCGCCACCGTGTGTTCCACGTGGGCCGCCCTCGATCCGTCGTTCGTGCGGAGGGTCCAGCCGTCGGGTGCCTCGTGGTAGCCGTCCTTGCCGCTGGCGATCAGCATCGGCTCGATCGCGATGGCCATGCCGTGGCGGAGGGGGAGGCCCCGGCCGGGGCGGCCCTCGTTCGGGATCGCCGGGTCCTCGTGCATCTGGCGGCCGATGCCGTGGCCGCCGAAACCCTGGGGGATGCCGTAGCCGGCCGTGCGGCACACCGTGCCGATCGCGTGGGCGATGTCGCCGACGCGGTTGCCGACGACGGCCGCCGCGATGCCCGCCGCGAGGGCGCGCTCGGCGGTGTCGATCAGGCGCACGTCGGCGGGGCGCGGCTTGCCGACGATGAAGCTGATGGCCGAGTCGCCGGCCCAGCCGGCCAGCTTGGCGCCGAAGTCGATCGAGACGAGGTCACCGTCGCGCAGGCGGTAGCCGTCCGGGATGCCGTGCACGATCGCGTCGTTCACCGAGGCGCAGACGACCGCCGGGAACGGGGTGGGCGCGAAGGACGGGCGGTAGCCGAGAAAGGGGGAACCGGCGCCCGCAGCGCGCAGCACGTCGTGCGCCAACTCGTCCAGTTCCAGCAGGGATACGCCCACGTGGGCGGCCTCCCGCACGGCCGTGAGGGCGCGGGCCACGACCTGGCCCGCCTCGTACATCGCATCGATAGACGTGTCCGTCTTGAGTTCCACCATGCCAATTACTATACCGGTATTAGAATGACGGCATGGTACGCACCCCGCTCACTCCCGAAGAACACGAACGCGGCGAACGGCTCGGCCGGTTGCTCCGCGAGGCCCGTGGTGGCCGCAGCATGACGGAGGTGGCGGCGAACGCGGGCATCTCGGCGGAAACCCTCCGCAAGATTGAGACGGGCCGGGCTCCCACGCCCGCCTTCTTCACCGTCGCCGCCCTCGCCGACGCGCTCGGGCTGTCCATGGACGAACTCGTGGTCAGGTGCGCGCCGTTGGCGGCCTGAGGCGGAGAGAGCGACCGCGCCCGACGGGAGACGTGTGCCGTATCTGACCCTGCTTCGGCGGCCTCATGTCCTACGACTGCTCGCCGGCTCCCTCGTCGGCCGCCTGCCCAGCGCCATGGCCGCCCTCGCCATCGCCCTCTCCGTGCGCGAGGCCGGTGCGGGCTATCGGCTCGTCGGGGTCGCCACCGGTGTGTTCGCCGTGGCCGGGGCGATCGGCTGCCCGCTGCTCGGGCGGGTGGTCGACCGCACCGGGCAGCCGCGTGTGCTCGTCGTGTCCGCCGTGGTGTCCGGTGCGGGGTACGCCCTCCTCGCGCTCGCCCCGGGCTCGGTCTACGGCACCCTCGCCGGGGCCGTCGTCGCGGGTGCCGCCGCGCCGCCCCTGGAGCCCTGTCTGCGCGCCCTGTGGCCCGAGTTGGTGGCCGAGGAGCAGGTGCAGGCGGCGTACGCCGTCGACGCCGGGGCGCAGGAGGTCGTCTTCATCGCCGGGCCGCTGGCCGTCGCCGGTGTCGCCGCGCTCGGGCCCGCGCCGCTCGCCCTGTGGCTGGCCGCCGGTCTCGGCCTGCTCGGCTCCCTGGTGATGGCCACCGCCCGGCCCTCCCGCGAGTGGCGGACCGAGACCCGCGACGCGCACTGGCTCGGCCCGTTGCGCAGCCCCGACCTGCTTCTGCTGCTGCTCGCCCTGTTCGGGGCGGGCTGGGCCCTTGGCGGCTTCAACGTCTTCAGCGTCGCCTACGCCGAGCAGCACCCCGTGCCCGGCGGTGCGGGCCTGCTCATGTCCCTGTCGGCCTTCGGCGCGCTGCTCGGGGCCGTTGCCTACGGCGCCCTGCGCTGGACCGCCGACGCACCGCTGAAGGCCGTACTGCTGTGTGCCGGAATGGCCGCCGCGTACTGGCTCGTCGCGCTCGTGCCGGGGCCCGCCGGTGCCTGTCTCGTGGCGGTCGGTACCGGTGTCTTCTTCGCGCCCCTGCTGACCGTGTCCTTCGGGCTGGTCGGTCAACTCGCCCCGGACGGCACGGTGACCGAGGCCTTCGCCTGGCTGGTGACCCTGATCGGCGCCGGGATCGCCGCCGGATCTGCCGTCACGGGACTGCTCCTCGCCGATTCCGCACTGCCGGTCGCGGCGGCGCTCGGTGCCTGCGGGGTGAGTGCGGGTGCCCTGGTCCTGGCCCTGTCCCGGGGGCGGCTCGCCCGTCCCGCGACCGTCCGGGAGGCGGCGGATCCGGCGTGAACCCGGCGGGCGCACAGTGGGGAGGCGTAGGCTCCGAGCTCTCTGCGCCCGGCTCGAAAAGCTTCCGTAGCCGCGTCGTAACACAAATGGTGTTTTCTACGGACCGGAGTACTCCGGTCTGGCGGGAGTTGGAGCATGGCTGTGGATCAACTCCCCGGGCAGGTGCGGGAGTTCGCGAACTATCTCGACGGACTTCTGGCGCGCCTGGACCAGGGCGGCGGCTGGTGCGGGGTGTTCTGGCAGCGCGATCCCGATGGCATGCAGGCCTGTCTGAGCGGGCGTGAAGTACCGCCCTGGGACGTGGTGGAAGCCCTCCTCCAGGACCTCGCGGCGGAGTACGGCCACGGCGTCGCGAGCCAGGAGAAGAACCGGGCCCGCACCCTCCACGCGGCGGCGCTCACCGCGTTCGACGCCCGGCCCGGCAGCCGGGACGCCCTGAGCGACCGGCTCGACGTGATGCTCCGTGAGCAGAAGTACGCGGCCGAACGGCAGTCGGAACTGGGGCGGTTGCTCAACTCCGCCGGTACCCGGGAAGAAGCCGACGCCCTCCGCCTCGACCTCGCCTGGGCCCACGACGACCACGAACGCGCCATCGCCCGCTGCGCCGAACTCCGCGCCCGCATCGAGGAGTTGGACAACCGCGTCCGCGACCGGGGTGACCGGGGCGTCCACCGCGACCGGCACGGCAACGTGTTCCGCGTCGACGACACCTACCAGGACCAGAACAGCCCCGCGTACGACCAGAGCAATGTCACGTACGACCGGAATCAGGCCCCGCGCCGACTGCCCCGCCAGCGCGACCCGGAGTACGCACCGGGCCCCGGCCAGGACAACGGGCCGGGCGGATACGACGCTGCCGGGCGCGGCACGACCCCCGACTACCGGCACCCGGACAACGCGACCCGCGATCACGTCGGCTACGAGGGGACACACCGGGGCGGCGGGACCCCGGACGCGCGTCGCGGCTACGAGGAATTCGAGCGCGCGAATCCCGACTACGGCAACCCGGATTCCGGCTACGGCAACCCGGACCCGGCCGCCCCTGCGACGGGCGGCTTCACGAGCCCCGACACCACCCTTGACGCCACCGGCGCGTCCGCGTCCCCCGACCAGACCGCCGCCGACCAGGCCCCCGCCCCCAAGCAACGCAAGCGCCGCCGGGGCAGCGCCCGCTTCGCCGGCATGGTCGAGGACGACACCGCCGCCACCCCGGCCCCGGACCCCACAGCCGCCGTACCGGAGATTCCCGCGCAGGCGCCCGCCGCCCGCCGCAGCCCGCGCGGAGCCCGTTTCGCCGGGGCCGCCAGGCCGGTCGAGCGGTCGCAGCCGAAGCGGGAGCCGTTGGACGCCGAGGCCCGGCAGAGCACCGTGGAGGCCGTTCAGCGGCTCGTGGGGCTGCGACGGGAGGGCCGTAGCGGCGAGGCGCACGCGCTGCTCGTCGAGGCCGCGTACTGGCCCGCCGCGCGCTTCCCGCTGCTCGCGGCGGAGCTCCAGCGCGCCGGGCTCGGCGCCGACTGGGCGACGCTGCTGTGGGAGGCCGCCTCGCTGCCCGCCGACCGGCTGGTCGGCGCGGCGGACGCGCTGGTCGCGGCGGGCCGTACGGCGGACGGGGAGCAGATCCTCCGGCAGGGCGTGGCCCGCCCCGCCGGTGAGATAGGCGAGGCCGTGCTCGCGCTGGCCGCGGAGGGGCGCCGCCGGGAGATCCGTGCCCTTCTCGACGCCTACGTCCGGGTCCGCACCCCCGAGGAGGCGGCCCGCAGCGTCGCGGCCGACCCGCAGCAGCTCGTCCCGCTCCTGGTGGAGGCCGCCCAGGGTGTCTCGGACGAATGCCACTGGGACTTGGTCCATGCGCTGCGGGTAGCCGGCTTCAGCGCGTGAGCGCTCCGCTGGGTACGTCGTTTGTCGGCTGCGCGCCGGTGGGGGCTTGTCGCGCCCACGCGGCGGAGCCGCATATCGATACAGCCCGCGCCCCTTACGGGGCGCTCGACCCGGCTACCCGGCGCAGCGGCTCACCCACCGGAGTGTGAAACGCGATCGACTCCGCGGGTTAACGACGATGGTCTTGGCAAGGCTCCTCCGGAGGCTTACGTTCATCCCTCTACGGCCTTTGTCTACGGGCGTAGAGGCTCTGAGGTCCCGTCGAAGGAGCAGCTCATGGCCAACGTCGTACGCGCCGCTCTGGTCCAGGCCACCTGGACCGGCGACACCGAGTCCATGGTGGCGAAACACGAGGAACACGCCCGCGAGGCGGCCCGTCAGGGTGCCAAGATCATCGGGTTCCAGGAAGTGTTCAACGCCCCCTATTTCTGTCAGGTCCAGGAACCGGAGCACTACAGCTGGGCCGAGCCGGTGCCCGACGGGCCGACCGTGCGTCGTATGCAACAGCTCGCGCGCGAGACCGGCATGGTGATCGTCGTCCCGGTCTTCGAGGTCGAGCAGGACGGCTTCTACTACAACACCGCGGCCGTGATCGACGCCGACGGCACCTTCCTCGGCAAGTACCGCAAGCACCACATCCCGCAGGTCAAGGGCTTCTGGGAGAAGTACTACTTCAGGCCGGGCAACGCCGGCTGGCCCGTCTTCGACACCGCGGTCGGCAAGGTCGGCGTCTACATCTGCTACGACCGCCACTTCCCGGAGGGCTGGCGCCAACTCGGCCTCAACGGCGCCCAGTTGGTCTACAACCCGTCCGCCACCTCGCGCGGCCTCTCCGCCTACCTCTGGCAGCTGGAGCAGCCGGCGGCAGCCGTCGCCAACGAGTACTTCATCGCCGCGATCAACCGGGTTGGACAGGAGGAGTACGGGGACAACGACTTCTACGGGACGTCGTACTTCGTCAACCCGCGAGGCCAGTTCGTCGGCGACGTCGCCAGTGACAAGGACGAGGAACTCGTCGTCCGCGACCTGGACTTCGGGTTGATCGAGGAAGTACGCCAGCAGTGGGCGTTCTACCGCGACCGTCGTCCCGACGCCTACGAAGGGTTGGTGCAGCCGTGACCAAGGATCTGCTGGGACGGCACAAGGCCGTGCTCCCGGACTGGCTCGCCCTCTACTACGACGACCCGCTGGAGATCACGCACGGTGAGGGCCGGCACGTCTGGGACGCCGAGGGCAACAAGTACCTCGACTTCTTCGGCGGCATCCTCACCACCATGACCGCGCACGCGCTCCCCGAGGTCACCAAGGCGGTGAGCGAGCAGGCCGGGCGGATCCTCCACTCGTCCACGCTCTACCTCAACCGGCCGATGGTCGAACTCGCCGAGCGCGTCGCGCAGTTGTCCGGCATCCCCGACGCCCGCGTCTTCTTCACCACCTCGGGCACCGAGGCCAACGACACCGCCCTCATGCTGGCGACGAGTTACCGGCAGAGCAACCAGATCCTGGCCATGCGCAACAGCTACCACGGCCGCTCCTTCAGCTCGGTCGGCATCACCGGCAACCGCGGCTGGTCCCCGACCTCGCTGTCCCCGCTCCAGACGCTGTACGTCCACGGCGGTGTTCGGACGCGCGGACCCTACGCCCACCTGTCCGACGCCGAGTTCATCGCGGCCTGCGTGGAGGACCTGAAGGATCTGCTCGGTCACGTACGGCCGCCCGCCGCCCTCATCGCCGAACCCGTCCAGGGCGTCGGCGGGTTCACCTCACCGCCCGACGGCCTGTACGCCGCCTTCCGCGAAGTCCTCGCCGAGCGCGGGGTGTTGTGGATCGCCGACGAGGTGCAGACCGGCTGGGGCCGCACCGGCGACCACTTCTGGGGCTGGCAGGCGCACGCGCAGAACGGTCCGCCGGACATCCTCACCTTCGCCAAGGGCATCGGCAACGGCATGTCCATCGGCGGTGTCGTCGCCCGCGCCGACATCATGAACTGCCTCGACTCCAACAGCATTTCGACCTTCGGCGGCACCCAGATCACCATGGCGGCCGGCCTCGCCAACCTCACCTATCTGCTGGAGCACGACCTCCAGGGCAACGCCCGGCGCGTCGGCGGCCTCCTCATCGAGCGGCTGCGGGCCGCCGCGGCGAAGCATCCCGGCGTACGCGAGGTGCGCGGGCGCGGGCTGATGATCGGCATCGAGCTGGTGAAACCGGGCACCGACGAGGCCGATCCGCAAGCCGCCTCCGCCGTGCTCGAAGCGGCCCGCGAGGGCGGCCTGTTGATCGGCAAGGGCGGCGGACACAACACCAGCGCCCTGCGCCTCGCCCCACCGCTGTCCCTGACCGTCGCGGAGGCCGAGGAGGGCGCCGCGATCCTCGAACAGGCTCTGAGGAGCACGCAGTAGCGCAAGCTGAACAAGGGAAACACCATCATGACCACCACCTTGGGAACCCTGGGAAACCTGGACACCCTGGAGCCCGCCCTGTCGGTGCGCCAGGTCCTCGGCCTGGAACGGGTCCTCGCCGGGGAACCCGAGGTGGTGGCCGGCGCGAGCCAACTCGACCGGCCCGTGCGCTGGGTGCACGTCGCCGAGGCCGCCGACGTCGGCGTGATGCTCACCGGCGGCGAGATGGTCCTCACCACCGGGGTGCTCCTCGCCGGTGACGAGGCGGCCCAGGCCGAGTACATCCAATCTCTGCACCGCGCGGAGGCCTCGGCCGTCGTCCTCGGTCTCGGCCGTGCCTTCCCCGCCCCGCCGGACGTGATGCGCCGCGCGGCCGAGCGATGCGGACTGCCCATGGTGGTGCTCCACCGCCCCTTCCCCTTCGCCGAGTTGACGGAAGAGGTCCAATCCCGGCTGGTACGGCGGAAGTTCGCCGCCGTCAGCCTCTCCGAGGCCGTACGGACCGCGCTCACCGGACTCATCACCGGCGGCGCCCCGCTGCAGAGCCTGCTCGACGAGGTTGCCGCGCACAGCGCCTGCCCAGTGGTCGTCACCAACCTCGCCCATCGTGTCCTCGCCACGGCGGGGGAGCGGTCGGCCGTGGACGACGTGCTGCGCGACTGGGAGCGGATCGCCCGGCAGGCCGGCGGCAACGAGGGCGACGGCTGGATCCGCGCCGAACTGGGCGGACGCGGCGAGCGCTGGGGCCAGATCATGCTCTGCGGTTACCGAGGAGACACCGCCACCGGGCGCCTCCTCGCCGACCGCGCCGCCGAGGCCCTCGTCCTGCACCGCATGCTCGGCGGCTCCGCCCACACCTGGGAGGAGCAGTCCGCCCAGAGCCTGCTGACCGACCTGGCGAGCGGCGTCGTACCGGCCCGCCAACTCCTGCCCCGCGCCCGCGCCGCCGGACTCCCGGTCAACCGGCGCACCTTCGTACCGATGGTCGTACGCGACGGCGACACGGCCCAACTCGACCGAGTGCTACGGCTGTTGGGGCTCCCCGGACTAGTCGCCGAACTGGCCGACGGTGTCACCGCCGTCCTGCTCAGCCTGCCCCGGGACCAGGACGCGGACGCTCTCGCCGCACACTTCGCGAGCCGCCTGCGCACCGAGTCCGGGGCGTTGAAGGCCGTAGTGGCCGCCGCCGGGCAGCGCACCGTCTGGGACGACGTGCCCGCCGGGCTGCGTGAGGCACAGCATGTCGCCGACGCCGTGGCCGACTCCAGCGACGCCCTCGAACTCCCCGCTGTCGTACGCCTCAAGGATGTCCATCTGCGCGGCCTGATCCGGCTGTTGCGGGACGACCCGCAGGTGCAGTCGTTCGCCGAGCGGGAGTTGGACGGGCTGCTGTGCGCGGCCGACGAGGACCTGCTCGCCGTACTGCGCACCTATCTGGCCACCGGCCGCAACAAGTCGCGCACCGCGCAGCTCCACCACGTCTCCCGGCCCGCGCTGTACCGCCGGCTGGAGGCCATAGAAGGCCGGCTCGGGGTGGATCTCGACGACTTCGAGCAGGCCGCCTCGGTGCACATCGCGCTCCTCGCGCACGACGCGCAACAGGGGTGAAACATGGGACTACCTGCGAAAACGGCGGTGAAACATGCGGCCACGACAGGGTGACACCGTGGAACGCCGCGCCTCCGCAGACGTGACACCGTGCAACTCAAAGACGACTTCCGGACTTCCTAGGCTCCTCGCACACCTAGCGACCGGAGGTCCCGATGAGCACCGTGATTCGTGCCGCCCTGTTCCAGACAGCCTGGACGGGCGACAAGGAGTCCATGATCCAGGTACACGAACAGGCGGTCCGCGACGCGGCCGCGCAGGGTGCTCAAGTCCTGTGCTTCCAGGAGCTGTTCTACGGACCGTACTTCTGCCAGGTCCAGGACAAGGCGTTCTACGAGTACGCCGAGGCGATCCCGGACGGCCCGATCGTCAAGCGCTTCCAGGCGCTCGCCAAGGAACACGGCATCGTCCTGGTCCTCCCGATGTACGAGGAGGAGCAGCCCGGCGTCCTCTACAACACGGCCGCCGTGATCGACGCGGACGGCTCGTACCTCGGCAAGTACCGCAAGCACCACATCCCCCAAGTCCCCGGATTCTGGGAGAAGTTCTACTTCCGCCCGGGCAACAGCGGCTGGCCGATCTTCGACACCAAGGTCGGCAAGATCGGCGTCTACATCTGCTACGACCGGCACTTCCCGGAGGGCTGGCGTGCGCTGGGCCTCGCGGGCGCCGAGATCGTCTTCAACCCGTCGGCGACTTCGCGTGGACTGTCCGCCTACCTGTGGCAGCTGGAGCAGCCCGCTGCCGCCGCCGCCAACGAGTACTTCGTCGGCGCCATCAACCGGGTCGGTGTCGAGGAGCTGGGCGACAACGACTTCTACGGCACGACCTACTTCGTCGACCCGGAGGCCCAGTTCGTCGGCGAGGTGGCCAGCGACAAGGAGCCCGAACTGGTCGTCCGCGACCTGGACTTGGCGAAACTGCGCGAGGTCCGCGACCGCTGGCAGTTCTACCGCGACCGCCGCCCGGACGCGTACGGCCCGCTGACCGCACCGTAAAACGCCCTGGGTTCCCGCGCCCCGTCTTTAGGGGCGCGGGGAACTGCGCGACCAGCCCCCAACGACCCGCACCCGACAACCATCCAGCGGAGTCAAAATGAGCACCCGTACCGTAATCCGCGGCGGCCTAGTAATCACCGCGTCCGACGAACTCCACGCCGACGTCCTGATCGAGGACGGCCGAATCGCCGCCCTCGCCACCTCCGGCACCACCATCGCCGAGGGCTGGACCGCCGACCGGGTCATCGACGCCACCGGGAAGTACGTCATCCCGGGCGGGGTCGACGCCCACACCCACATGGAGATGCCGTTCGGCGGCACCAAGGCCGCCGACACCTTCGAGACCGGCACAAGGGCCGCCGCCTGGGGCGGTACGACGACCATCGTCGACTTCGCCATCCAGAGCGTCGGCGGAGCCCTCCGCGAGGGCCTCGACGCCTGGCACGCCAAGGCCGAGGGCAACTGCGCCATCGACTACGGCTTCCACATGATCGTCTCCGACGTCAACGAGGACACCCTCAAGGAGATGGACCTGCTGGTGCAGGAGGGCGTCACCTCCTTCAAGCAGTTCATGGCCTACCCGGGCGTCTTCTACAGCGACGACGGCCAGATCCTGCGCGCCATGCAACGCGCCGCCGACAACGGCGGGTTGATCATGATGCACGCCGAGAACGGCATCGCGATCGACGTGCTGGTCGAGCAGGCGCTCGCGCGCGGCGAGAGGGACCCCCGCTACCACGGCGAGGTCCGCAAGGCCCTCCTCGAAGCCGAGGCCACCCACCGCGCCATCAAGCTCGCGCAGGTCGCCGGCGCCCCGCTCTACGTCGTGCACGTCTCCGCGATGGAGGCGGTCGCCGAGCTGGCCAAGGCGCGCGACGAAGGGCTCCCCGTCTTCGGCGAGACCTGTCCGCAGTACCTGTTCCTGTCGACGGACAACCTCGCCGAGCCCGACTTCGAGGGTGCGAAGTACGTGTGCAGCACGCCGCTTCGGCCGAAGGAGCACCAGGCCAAGCTCTGGCAGGGCCTGCGCACCAACGACCTCCAGGTCGTCTCCACCGACCACTGCCCCTTCTGCTTCGTGGGCCAGAAGGAAATGGGTCGGGGCGACTTCTCGAAGATCCCCAACGGCATGCCGGGCGTCGAGAACCGCATGGACCTGCTCCACCAGGGCGTCGTCGACGGGCACATCAGCCGCCGCCGCTGGATCGAGATCGCCTGCGCCTCCCCGGCGCGGATGTTCGGCCTCTACCCGAAGAAGGGCACCATCGCCCCGGGCGCCGACGCCGACGTCGTCATCTACGACCCGCACGCCGAGCAGACCGTCTCCGCGGAGACCCACCACATGAACGTCGACTACTCGGCGTACGAGGGCAAGCGCCTCACCGGCCGCGTCGAGACCGTCCTCTCGCGCGGCGAACTCGTCATCACCGAGCGGGAGTACACCGGGCACGCGGGCCACGGCGTCTACACCCCGCGCTCCACCAGTCAGTACCTCAACTAGGAGTGGCGCACATGGACTTCGGACTCGTCCTGCAGACCGACCCGCCGGCCTCGCGGGTCATCAGCCTGATGAAGCGTGCCGAGCGCAACGGCTTCACCTACGGCTGGACCTTCGACTCCGCCGTGCTGTGGCAGGAGCCGTTCGTGATCTACAGTCAGATCCTGGCCAACACCACGAAGTTGACGGTCGGCCCGATGGTCACCAACCCGGGCACCCGCACCTGGGAGGTCACCGCCTCCACCTTCGCGACCCTGAACGACATGTTCGGCAACCGCACGGTCTGCGGCATCGGCCGCGGCGACTCCGCGATGCGCGTCGCGGGCCGCACCCCGAACACGCTCGCCCGGATCAGCGAGGCCATGAAGGTCATCAGGGCGCTCGGCTCCGGCCAGGAGGCGGACCTCGGCGGCACGGTCATCAAGTTCCCCTGGGCGAAGGAAGATGCCCAACTCCCCGTCTGGATGGCCGCGTACGGCCCCAAGGCCCTGAAGATGACCGGCGAGGAGGCCGACGGCTTCATCCTCCAGCTCTCGGACCTCTACCTCACCGAGTACATGGTGAAGGCGGTCAAGGACGCGGCCGTCGCCGCCGGACGCGACCCGTCCGAGGTCAAGATCTGCGTCGCCGCCCCGGCCTACGTCACCGAGGACGACTCGCCCGAGGCGCTCGCCCACGCGCGCGACCAGTGCCGCTGGTTCGGCGGCATGGTCGGCAACCACGTCGCCGACCTCGTCTCCAAGTACGGCGAGCACTCCGCCGCCGTACCCGAGGAACTCACGGACTACATCAAGGCCCGTGAGGGGTACGACTATTCGCATCACGGCCGTGCCGACAACCCCGACACCGCCTTCGTGCCCGACGAGATCGTCGACCGGTTCTGCATCATCGGATCGGCCGAGAAGCAGATCGAAAAGCTCAACGCCCTGCGCGAGTTGGGCGTCGACCAGTTCGCCGTCTACGACATGCACGACGCGCAGGAAGCCACGATCGACGCCTACGGGTCGAAGGTGATCCCGGCCGTCAACGGCTGACGCACACCCGTACCACCGCTCAACTCCCCGTCCCCCCACTCCAGTTCTCCCCCTCCCCACCGTCCTGGGGAGGGGGGCCGGAGCCCCCGCACGGCCTTTCCGGACCCACCTCATTGATTGGCCTGCCCATGACCGACACCGCTCCCACGGCCATAGAGCCGACCGCTCAAGTCACCCTCGCCGACGGGCGGGTGGAGATCGCCCCGGGGTCGCCGCTGCCCGCCGGGCCGTACGCCAACGACGACCTGCTCCCGGTTCCCGTCGAGAAGCGCACCTGGACCACGTACAACTTCTCCGCGCTGTGGGTCGGCATGGCCCACAACACGGCCTCCTGGACCCTCGCTTCCGGGCTCATCGCCGTCGGCATGGACTGGAAGCAGGCGGTGTTCACCATCGCCCTGGCCAACCTGATCGTGCTCGTGCCCATGCTGCTCACCGGGCACGCGGGACCGAAGTACGGCATCCCCTTCCCGGTCTTCGCGCGTGCCTCGTTCGGCGTGCGCGGCGCCAACCTCCCTGCCGTAGTGCGGGCGTTGGTGGCCTGCGGCTGGTTCGGCATCCAGACCTGGATCGGCGGTGAGGCGATCTTCTTCCTCGCCGGGAAGCTGATCGGGGACAGCTGGGCCAACGCCTCGCACATCGGCGGGTACGCCTGGACGATGTGGCTGTCGTTCGCGCTGTTCTGGGTGCTCCAAGTGGCCATCATCTACCGGGGCATGGAGACGATCCGCCGCTTCGAGAACTGGGCGGCGCCCTTCGTGCTCGTCGGCGCGTTCGTGATGCTGATCTGGATGAGCAACAAGGCCGGCGGCTTCGGCCCGCTGCTCGACCAGCCGTCCAAGCTGGGCTGGGGCGGCAGCTTCTGGAAGCTGTTCTGGCCCTCGCTCATGGGCATGATCGGCTTCTGGTCCACGCTGTCGCTGAACATCCCGGACTTCACCCGCTACGGCAAGAGCCAGAAGGCCCAGACATGGGGCCAGGCGCTCGGTCTGCCGACCACCATGACCCTGTTCGCGTTCCTGTCGGTGATGGTCACCTCCGGTTCGCAGGCGGTCTACGGCACGGCGATCTGGGACCCGGTGCAGCTGGCGGCCAAGACGGACAACGTGGTCGGGCTGCTCTACGCGTTGGTGACCGTCCTGGTGGCGACCCTGTCCGTGAACATCGCGGCCAACCTGGTCTCGCCCGCCTTCGACTTCTCCAACATCGCGCCCCGGAAGATCAGTTTCCGCACCGGCGCCCTCGTGACCAGCGTCCTCGGCGTGCTGATCTTCCCCTGGAAGCTGTACTCCGACCCGCAGGGCTACATCTTCACCTGGCTCGGCCTGGTCGGCGGTCTGCTCGGCACGGTCGCCGGCATCCTCATCGCCGACTACTGGATCCTGCGCCGCGGCAAGCTCGACCTCGCCGACCTGTACCGCGCGGGCGGCCGCTACTGGTACGACGGCGGCTGGAACTGGCGGGCCGTCGTGGCCTTCCTGGTGGGTGGCGTACTCGCCGTGGGCGGCGCCGACTTCCACCCGCTGATCGACGGCCGGCCCATCCCGGCCCTGTCCTCGCTCGCCGACTACGGCTGGGCCGTGGGCCTGGGCACGTCGATGGTGCTTTACGTGCTGCTGACGGTGCTCACCGGAAAGGAGCCGGCACCGGAGCCGGCGACGGAGCCCGTCGACGCGTAGATCTCGGAGGGCGGTCGGGCTAGCTGGCCTTGCCGCCCTCCAGCGCGGTTACCGCTTCCTTGGCGGCCTTGATCGCACCCTTGTTGATCACGTCCGTGCTCGGCGCCTTCTTGTTCTCGAAGTCGCTGCCGTTGTACGTGATGGTCACCAGCGCGTTCCCCGCGCGGACGACGACCGTGCCCTCACGCGTCTGCTGCTTGTCCTCTGTGGTGAGGTTCACGATGGAGTAGGCCGAGTCGCCGAGCCCGGGAACCGCTCCGCCGCCGCTCTTCTCCGTAACGGTCTCGGTATACGACTTTTTCGCCGCTTCGTCCGATTCCGTGATCTCGTACGACACGTCGAGCCAGCGGTAGTCGTACCCCTTGAGCGCGTTCCACGAGCAGGTACGGCGCACCTTCGTGTCCGTCGACGGGATCTCCTTGCCGGCCGTCTTCGCGCCCGGCACCAGCGACTTGATTGTCGCCACCGACACACTTCCGCACGGGGCGGGGGAGGTGGAGTACGTCTTGGCAACGGGCGCCGTCGACGGCGCCGAGGACCCGGACGAGCCACCTGCGTCGGGTGTCGACTTGTGATCGGCGGTCGTGGTCGCGGCGAACGGACCGGACGTCAGGGCCCAGCCCATCGCGGCGAGCACGACGACCGGCGACAGACGCGCGGTGAGAGCGAGCGGCAGAGGAAGAGAACGCAAGTCGCACTTCTCGTGGGGGATCAGGTGCGGAGCGGGTCCGCACTGCGGACGGGGACGCCAGTGTCACATGACTGCCTGTGAGGCGGAAGTATGAACTCGCTCCGTGCCTGTGCGGTGACAGTGCCTCACTGTTCGCGGGCTGTGTGTCCCCTTATGTCCGCGCGTCACGCCCGAGCGGCGGGCACCCGCATCGTCGTCTCGATCCGTTCGACGGCCGCGAACGCCGCGTACGCGATCAGCCGCACCAGACGCGCGTCGGTGTGCCCGGGCCCGCGCCAGGCGGCGACATCCTCCTCGGTGATCCGGTACGGCGCGAGCGCGGCCAGCACCGCGAGCCGCGCCGCGGGCCGCTCCCGCCGGTTCGGGAAGCCGCGCAGGACGACCGGCGGATGCGACCCGTCCCAGGCCCACAGCGTCTCCCGTACGAGGGTCAGGTCGTCGGCGTCGAGGAGGTCCGCGCCCGCGAGCGCGGCCGTGCGCAGGGCGTCGTAGGCCGGACCCACCGGGGTTCCGGCGGCCCAGTCCGGGCCGGGGCCGGGTGTGTCGAGCAGGGGAAGTGCCGCTCCCGGTACGGCGCTTCGGCGCACGGTGCGGGCGACGGCGCGGCCCGCGAGGCTCCGTACGGCCCGGAACCGTTGGGCGTTGCCCGGCAGGAGCTGCTCGGTGAGCAGGGCCGACACGACGCGGTTGATGAAGTGGAAGGCGAGGGCGGTGCCCAGATAGGAGGGTGCCTGCTCGCGCGGGAACGGGTACGGGGCGAGGGCCGCGCCGGGGACACGCGTCCGGCGTCCCCAGGCCAGCACTCGCGCGTGCTCCTCGTTCTCCGGTGTGCCGCCGCGCGCCAGGTGCTCGGCGAGGGCGTGGTCGCCGGTGGCGTGCAGCAGGACGGTGTGCGCGTCCGCGCAGAACGGGCACTTGTTGGCGAGCGAGACACCGAGGGCGGCCAGCTCCTTGCCGGTGCGGCTGCCGGCGCCCGCGATCAGCGACTCCCGCATCAACGCCCAGGCGGGGGCGAGGAGTTCGGGGGCGGAGGACAGGACCACGAAGGTAGGGGGCCGGTCGATCCCAAAGTCGACAGCGATCTGCTCGAAGACCTCGGCGGTGCGGCCGGTGGCGGACTTCGGCGACGGGGGCCGGGTGTGACGGAAGGGTGTGGGCATGGCAGCAGCGTGCGCGGCCGGGGCGGGCCGGGTCGTCGTACGGGCGAAGGCAGTTGGGGCTACGCCGGGGAGTTCCGGGGCGTCGCGGACTACTGCGTGGGGAGTAGTCCAGGAGTTGTCCACAGGGCTGACGCCCGGGTCGGCGCGGCGGTCTAGTGTGCGGACATGAGCGGGTACCCGGTCGATGTGACCCCACGCAGGCGCCTCGCCGACGCGTCCCTCGCGGGCGTGATCGGCGCCCTCGTCGTGACCGTCGCGGCCTTCGACGCGGATACGACCGCCGTCGACTACGCGCTCGTCGCCCTCGCCTCGGCAGTCCTGGCGTTCTACCAGACGGCCCCGAGGGCGGTCCTCGCCGTGGCCACGGCGGGGGAGGCGGCCTACGTCCTGCACGCCCATCCCGGGCCGATCGCCGGTCTGCCCGTCCTCGCCGCCATGCACACGGCGGCCCGCGCGGGACATCGCGGTTGGGCGGCAGGGGCGGGCGCGTTGTTCCTGGTGGCGTACTTCGCGACGGGGCCGACGACCCAGCAGGTGGTCGAGCGGACCGCGCTCATCGCCGGCTGGTTCCTCTGCGCGGTGGTCACCGGCCTCGCCGACCGCAACTGGCAGGCGTATCTGCGCCAGACCGAACAGCGCGCCCTGGAGGCCGAACGCACCCGCGAGGAAGCCGCGTTGCGCAGGGCGGGCGAGGAACGCCTGCGCATAGCAAGGGAGTTGCACGACTCCCTCACCCACAGCATCTCGATCGTCAAGCTCCAGGCGGGCGTTGCCGTCCACCTCGCCCGCAAGCGCGGCGAGGAGGTGCCGCCCGCGCTGCTCGCCATCCAGGAGGCGGGCGGCGAGGCGATGCGCGAACTGCGGGCCACCCTGGAGATCCTGCGTACCACCGAGGAGCCCACGGGCACCCCCGCGCTGCTCGTCGAGCGGGCCTGCGCGGCCGGCCTTGCCGTCGAACTCGCGGTGACCGGCGAGGAGCGCCCCCTGACGGCGACGGTCGACCGCGCGGTGTACCGCATCGTCCAGGAGGCCCTCACCAACGCCGCCAGGCACGCGGGCCCGGCGAAGGTCAACGTCCAACTCGCGGCTTCGCGGTGCGGGCCGAGCTGCCGCTGGGGGAGACGGGATGATCCGGGTCGCGGTCGTCGACGACCAGGCGCTGATGCGCGCGGGCTTCCGTGCGTTGCTGCGGCTTCGCGGTGCGGGCCGAGCTGCCGCTGGGGGAGACGGGATGATCCGGGTCGCGGTCGTCGACGACCAGGCGCTGATGCGCGCGGGCTTCCGTGCCCTGCTCGACGCCGAGGACGGCATCGAGGTGGTCGGCGAGGCGGCGAACGGCGAACAGGGCGTGGCCCTCGTCCGCGCGCAGCTCCCCGACATCGCGCTGATCGACGTACAGATGCCCGTGATGACGGGCATCGAGGCGACCCGCCGTATCGCCGCCGACCCGGCCCTGGCAGCGGTCAGAGTCGTCATCCTCACCAACTACGGCCTGGACGAATACGTCTTCGAGGCACTGCGCGCGGGCGCCAGTGGCTTCCTCCTCAAGGACACCGACCCGGCGGACCTGCTCCAGGCGATCGAGATCGTCGCCGGCGGCGAGGCCCTCCTCTCTCCGGCCATCACCCGCACCCTCATCGGCGAGTTCGTCTCCCGCCCGCCGGACCGCTCCACCCCCTCCGGCCTGGAACACCTCACCCGCCGCGAACGCGAGGTCACCGCGCTCGCCGCCCACGGCCTCACCAACGAGGAGATCGCCGCCCACATGGTCATCAGCCCGTTCACGGCGAAGACCCACATCAGCCGGGCGATGACGAAGCTGGCAGCACGGGACCGGGCCCAACTCGTCGTGTTCGCCTACGAGTCGGGGCTGGTGACGGCACGCGCACCGGAATCCCGTTGCGAGCCGGACGCGCGGGATCGCAACCTGGGGCGATGACCGAGACGACACACGCGCAAGACCCCGCCGTCCGCGAGGAGATCCTCGCCTACTACGCCCGCGGCGAGGAGGACGGCCGCCTCAGACAGGGGTCCAACCGGCTGGAGTTCTGGCGTACCCAGGACGTCCTGCGCCGACTGCTGCCGACGGCTCCCGCGAAGGTGCTGGACGTCGGCGGGGGCAGCGGCATCCACGCCGAGTGGCTCGCGCGGGACGGGTACGAGGTCCAACTCGTCGATCCCGTACCGCTGCACGTGGAGCAGGCGGGCCGGCTGCCGGGGGTCATCGCGCGGGCCGGGGACGCCAGGGCGCTGCCGGACGAGGAGGCCTCGTACGACGTGGTGTTGCTGTTCGGGCCGCTGTACCACCTGCCCGAACGGGCCGACCGGCTAAGGGCGTTGGCCGAGGCGCGGCGGGTGGTGCGGCCGGGCGGGCTGGTGGTCGCGGCGACCATCAACCGGTTCGCGGGACTGCACGACATGCTGCTGTGGGAGTGCTATTTCGATCCGGCCCAGCGGGCCAACACCGATGCGATCAGCAACCACGGGAGGAACGGCGGCGGGCCTTTCACGACCGCCTACTTCGCCCAACCCCACGAAACTCCCGAGGAGTTCGCGGAGACGGGCCTCACCGTCGAGGGCCAGTACGGCCTCGAAGGCGTCGCTTGGCTGATGGGCGGCATCGAGGGCTGGCTGGACGACCCGGACCGCCGCGAGGCCGTGCTCGCGGCCGTCAGGCGGACCGAGTCCGAGCCCACCCTGCTCGGCACCAGCGGACATCTGTTGACCGTGGGCCGCCGCAAGTCCTAGTGGGGCGGGTGGTGTTGGGGGAGCGTTCGGCAGCCGGTACCCGGCGCGCAAGTCCGCCGTACCGCAGCCGTCCGTAGCGTGACGCCGTTCTCCTACTCGGCATTGGAGCGGACATGGACAGCTCTCCCACGGGTGACAGAGGCCTCGACGACCACGAGCGGCACGACTTGCACGCGGCGGGCTGCGACTGCCCGCGCACCGCGGACCTCGACGGTGACGGCGTCGCCGCGTCGAGCCGCCGTGCGTTCCTGCACCGCGCCGGTGCGCTCGGTGCGGGAACGGCCGCCGCAGGGCTGCTGGGCGCGGCTCCCGCGTACGCGACGGGAGGCGACAAGAACGACGATCCGTACGGGCGGACAACGATGTCACCCGCGCCGCGCGGGAAGTGGGACCCGGATCCCGACAACCCCCGGTTCACCGTCGTCGTGATGCCCGACACGCAGTACATGTTCGACCAGGACCGCATCCACCCGGTGCCGATGGAGGCGTCGTTCCGCTACGTCCTCGATCCGGCGGGCCGTGCGGGCGGCAACGACGAGAACATCGTGTTCCTGGCGCACCTCGGTGACGTGACGCAGAACGGCCTCGCCGAGGAGTACGCGGCGGTCACCAAGGTGTTCGGCATGCTGGACCGGGCGGGTGCCTCGTACGGCGTGCTGGCCGGCAACCACGACGTCCGCGCCGACGACCAGCGCGGCGCCACCCCCTACCTGGACACCTTCAGCCCGGCGCGGGCCAGGAAGACGCCCGGCTACCACTCCTCCAGCCCTGACGGCTACAACACCGCGCACATCTTCCGTGCGGGCGGCCGTAGTTGGATGCTCCTGTCGCTGGACTGGCGTATGTCGGCGAAGGGTTTCGCGTGGGCCAACGCGGTCATCGCCGCGAACCCGACGCTGCCGGTGATCGTCACCACGCACGAGATCGTCGGCTCGGACGAGGACGGAGCGGCCGAACTGTCCGACTACGGGCGGCAGTTGTGGGACGGCCTGATCAAGGACAACGACCAGATCTTCCTCACCCTCAACGGCCACTACTGGCCGCCCGGAAGCACGGTGCTGAAGAACAGCGCGGGCAACGACGTACATCTGCACATCACCAACTACCAGGACCGCTACTACGGCGGCGCGGGCATGATCCGCTCCTACCGTTTCGACCTCGACCGCGGGATGATCGACGTCGCGACCTTCTCGCCGTGGATCCGTGAACTGGCGGAGAAGGGCGAGTTGAACGCCCTCGCGGCGAAGGAACTCGAACTGACGTCGAAGGTCGACTACTTCTCGATGGCGATCGACTTCGAGCAGCGCTTCGCCGGCTTCGCCCCGGTCCCGCCGCGCACGTCCCGCCCCGCGCGCCGGATGCTGCTGCCGGGCACGCTGGCCTACTGGCGGTTCGACGAGGGCGGTACGGCGGGTTCCGACGTCGCCTCCGGCACGGTCGTCAGGGACCAGGCGGGCAACGGCAACGACCTGATCCTGAAGAGCGTCCCGAACTCCCCGCCGCACGCGCTCACTTGGACCGCCGACCATCACCCCGACCAACCCGCCCACGCGGGGCTGGTGTTCGCGGGTCAGGGCAACCCGGTCGCCGGCTCCTACCTCCAGACCGTCGACAGGGCACCGCTCAACCGCGAGACCTTCGCCCGCGGTTACACCTTCGAGGTCTTCTTCAAGGTGCCCGCCGACTGGGACGGTGGCCGCAACGGCTGGTCCTCGATGCTCAGCCGCGCGGGCACGGCGGCCCAGGCCGGCAAGAACGGCCCCTCCGCCACCGCCGACGAACCCGTGCTGACCCTCAGCCTGTCCAGCTCCATCGAGCTGCAGTGGAACGCCTACCCGCTCAACCAGAACGGCGCCACGACCGCGTGGAGCCACCTCCTCCAGCAGGAGGA
Source organism: Streptomyces xylophagus (assembly GCF_000716435.1). Classification (GTDB taxonomy): domain Bacteria; phylum Actinomycetota; class Actinomycetes; order Streptomycetales; family Streptomycetaceae; genus Streptomyces; species Streptomyces xylophagus. The sequence continues at coordinate 56,611 of NZ_JNWO01000016.1, read as the reverse complement.
GTGGTGGCACGTCGCCGTCGCCAACGACGGCCGGATCAGCAAGCTCTACGTCAACGGCTGCGAGGAGGGCCGCAACCCGACCAGCACGGCCGTCGGCCTGACCACCCTCAACATGCCGTTCCTTCTTGGCGGTTACCAGTGGGCGGGCGCGGTCAGCCAGGTCTTCCACGGCACCATCGGAGACGTCCGGATCACCGACCGGGCGCTGCGGCCTGACCAGTTCATGAACGCCTAGGTTTCGCGGAGACCCCGGGGGCGGGGCGCTGTTCAGGCCGAACCGGCCGCCGCTGTTCCGTCCCCCTCCGGTGTCGCCCGCGCGCCCTCCGCCGTAGTGTCCCGCGGACTCCCCGCAGCCTTCTGTCGCCCCGCGCCCGTCCAGAGCAGAGCCCCCGCCCCGAGGCCCAGCCCCGCGCACATGATCCACACCGCGCCGCCCCGCACCTCGAACAGGGCCGCACCCAGCGCGGGACCCAGGGCGTAGCCGATCGACTGACTGGTCGTCATCAGGCCGATGTAGCGGCCCCGCAGGTTGGTCGGCGCCGTCAGCGCCGGATAGGCGCTGACCGGCGGTGCGCTCACCACCTCGCCGAACGTCCACACCAGCGTGCCCACCACCAGAATCCACAGGCCCGTCGGCAGCCCGAACATCGCGATCCCCACGCCGATCAGCGCACTGCCCAGGGACATCGTCACCCGCACGGGAACCCTCTCCAGCCTGCGGGTCAACGGGAGTTCGGTCACGATGACGAGTACGGCGTTCAGCGCCACCAACGCCGTGTAGACGAAGTCGGAATGCCCCCGGTCCGTCACCACCAGGGGCAGTACCGTCTGGTACTGCACCTCGGCGACGGCCACCAGGAACGTCCCCGAGACGACCAGCAGATAGCGGCGGTCGCGCAGCACCGGCAGATAGCCGGTACCGGTCTGCGACAGTTCCCCGGCCTCCGCTGCCGCCCCCGCCCGCGCGGTGACCGTCTTTCCGCGGCCCACGTCCCGTGGCAGCAGCCACAGGATCACCGCCGCGAACGCCAGCGACGTCGCCGCGTTGGTGAGGAAGACCAGCGTGTACGACTGCCGGGCCAGCAGGCTGCCCAGCAGCGGACCCACCGCCGCGCCCGTGTTCAGCCCGAGCCGCATCGCCGCCGAGGCCATCAGCAACTGGTCGGTCGGGGTGAGATCGGCGAGCAGCGCGGTCGCCGCCGGGCGGTACAACTGGCCCGTCGCGCCCGCCCCGCAGGCCACCGCGAGCAGCAGCCACAGCGGTCGGCCGGCAACCGCCGGAATCGCCGCAACGAACAGCCCCGACGCCGCCATCGACACGACGATGGCCCTGCGGGCGCCGATCCGGTCGATCGCCGAACCGCCCACGAAGACCCCGGCGATCGCTCCGGCACCGTACGCGGTGAGAGCCGTTCCGGACTGCGCGGCCGAGTACCCGCCGTCGCGGGTCAGGTACAGCATGAGGAAGATCTGGACGAAGTTGCCCATCCGGTTGACGGCGATGCCGAAGACCAACACGGCCACCCCGCGGGGTAATTCGCGGACCGTCCGCAGGACCCCCGCTCGCTGGGTGTCTGACATGGCTGTGGTTTCTCCCCTTGTTCACGGGCGCGGGCATGTGCACGGACACGGGCGATCCGGACAATGACGTAGGCGGATCACGGCGTAGGCAAAGCGCTCAACTCAGCCGGGGACGCACCAGGTTCTCCGCCGCGGCGATCCTGCGGCGCAGTTCGTCGCGGTCGTCCGCGCCCGCCACGACATGTCCGGGGCGCTCATGGCTGTAGCGCCACACCGGCACCGACTCCCCGTCCACGGCCCGCAGTTCGGCCTCGACGACGCCGTCCGAGGCCCGGCAGGCGTCCAGCCCCTCCACCCCGTCGACGGTGACGTCCTGCCAGGGGAAGTAGTGCACGGCCGCGTGCTTGAACCGCGGCGCGCGGGTGAGGGGTTCCACCCGCGGCAGCACGGACCGTACCGCCAGTTCGTACTGGTCGACGCCGCTCACCAGGCGGGTCAGCAGCGGGATGCGGTCGCCGCCCGCGCGCGTGTGCGTCTCGATCACGACAGCGCGGCCGTGCTCCAGCTTCACCTCGGTGTGGGACGCCCCGGCGGTCAACTCCAGTACATCCAGGCAGCGTTCCACACACCCCCGTATCGCGCGGTCCGCGTCCTCGGTCAGCACGGCGGGCACCTCGTGGCCGGTCTCCACGAAGTACGGAGCTCCCGTGGTCCGCTTGGCGGTGATGCCCAGGATGTGGTGCACACCGCCGGACGACACCGCCTCGATGCTGTACTCGGGACCGTCCACGTAGTGTTCCCACAGCGCGCCCGCCAACTCGGCGCTGCGTGCGGCAAAGGCGGCGGGGTCGGCGAGGAACTCCACTCCCTGACTGCCGGTGCCCTCGGCGGGTTTGGCGATGAGGGGGAAGTCGTCGGCCGCAGGCTCGTCCAGGCCGACGACACCGAAGGCCGGTCCGTCGAACACGGCCGCCAGGGTCCGTCGCATCAGGAGCTTGTTCCGCGCCCGCAGCACCGCGCGCACCGGCACCGTCGGCAGGCCGAGGGCTTCGGCGAGCAGCGCGGCGGGCAGCGACCCCATCTCGGTGAACGAGAGAACACCGCAGACGTCCGGCGGCAGCGGCAGCCGCAGCACGCTCAGGGGATCGCTCTTGAAGGGCGCGGACACCACCCGCACCGCGCCGGGCACGGTGGTCGGCGGCTCGTCCACCGGATCGACGACCCAGATGAACGGGACGCCCAGCCGGGCCAGCGTCTCGTACCCCTCGGCGGGCTTGGAACCGAGCAGCACGGCGGGCCCACGCCGTGTCGTCTCCTCCGGAACCCGGCTCCCGGGTTCCGGACGGGCGGTGTCGCTCTCGGCAGTCATCCTCTGCTCTCCTCCTTGGGCTCCCGGGAAGGGAGTTGTCCGCACCTGTTCATCACCGCGGCCGCTCAGCCCTGCGCCGCCAGACGCACGCTGAACCCGATCAGCACCGCGCCCGTGACCCGGTCCATCCACCGCTTGACGGCGTCCCGCGACAGCCAGGCCCGGAACGTCCGCACACCGAAGATCAGCAACGTGAACCAGAGCAGTCCCTCGATGTCGTGCACGACCGCGAGCACGATCCCGGCCAGCAACGGCGACGTGCCCTCCGGAATGAACTGCGGCAGAACCGCCATGTAGAACACGCCGATCTTCGGGTTGAGCGCGTTGGTGACCACCCCCCGCCACCACAGCCGCAGGGTGGACTCGTCGCCCCAGGGCTCACCGTCCGCGGGCAGCAGCGACGGACCCTCGTCACCGTCGGCGGACCGCCGGGCGCGCCACAGCATCCGGCCCCCCAGCCACAGCAGATACACCGCCCCGGCCAGGCGCAGCATCGTGTACGCCGTCTCGGACGCGTCGAGTACCACCGAACCGCCCGCGGACGCCACGACGCCCCAGGCCAGCGCACCGGTGTTGATCCCGAGGGCCGTGGCGAAACCACCACGTGAGCCGTGGCGTACGGCGGAGCGGAGCACCAGGGCGGTGTCCAGCCCCGGTGTGATGGTCAACAGCCCGGCGACGATGGCGAACGAGGCCACCTCGTGCAACACGATCAGTTCTCCTCGATGGTCCCGGTGTCGGTCCCGGCCAGGATCGCCGCGAGTTCCTCCGGCGTCCGTGCCCCCGTCAGTTCCTGCGCCACCGCCACGGCGAGACCGGTGACCGTGCGGCGCGCGAACGCCGTGGCGAGCGAGAGTTCCACCCCGAACGTCTCGTTCACCCTGGCAATCATGCTCGCCGCGAGCAGGGAGTGGCCGCCGAGTTCGAAGAAGTTGTCCCGCGAACCGATCCCCGTGATGCCCAGCACCTCGCTCCAGATCCCGGCGATGAACGTCTCCAGTTCCCCCGCCGGCTCGACGTACTCGGTGGACAGCGTGGCCTGGCGGACCGTGCCGGGGGCGGGCAGTGCGGCGGTGTCCACCTTGCCGTTCACCGTCAGCGGCAGCCGGGCCAGGATGATGATCTCACCCGGGACCATGTAGTCGGGCAGTGCTTTGGCGAGCCGGTCCCGCAGCCGGGGGAGCAGGTCCGCGGGCGCCGGATCGGCCACCACGTACGCCACCAGGGACGGTTCGCCCGCGGCCGAGGTGTGCAGCCGCACCAACGCCTCGTCGACGCCCGGTTCGAGGGCCAGGACGGTGGAGATCTCGGCGGTCTCGATCCGGTAGCCGCGCAGCTTCACCTGGCCGTCCCCGCGCCCCAGGAACTCGACACCCCCGTCGGGCCGGAACCGCCCGCGGTCCCCCGTGCGGTACAGCCGCCCGTGCGCGGAGTCGCCCGCGGCGAACGGACTGGGCACGAACGCGGAGGCGGTCAGGTCGTCCCGGCCCAGGTACCCGCGGGCGAGACCGGCGCCGGAGATGTGTATCTCGCCGACCACCCCCACCGGAACCGGCCGCAGTCGGTTGTCCAGGATGTACAGCCGGGCCCCGGGAAGCGCCCGGCCGAGGTGCGGTTCGACGCCCGTGACCGGTCCGACGGCCGCGTTGACGGTGGCTTCCGTGGGCCCGTACACGTTGTAGAAGGCGATGGCGCTGTCGGTCAGTTGTCGCCACAGCGCGGGGCCGATCGCCTCGCCGCCGACGAGCACCACGTCGGGCCGGTGCTCCGGGTGGTCGAGCAGGCCACGCTGCACCAGCAGGGTCAGGAAGGTGGGGGTCACGTCGAGCACGTGCAGGCGGTGCCGCCGGGTCTGCGCCAGGAAGAGGTCCGGGTCGCGGCGGGCCGCGTCGTCGAAGATGTACAGGCCGGCGCCGTGCAGCAGCGTCAGAATGCGCTCGACGGACCCGTCGAAGGCCAGCGAGGCGTTGAAACTGACCCGCAGCCCCCCGTCCGAGGGCGCGTGGTGGCGGTAGATCCGTTCCCGGTGCGCATGGGCGAAGGCGACGACGGAACGCTGCTCGATCATGACGCCCTTGGGCCGCCCGGTGGTCCCCGATGTGTAGATGACGTACGCCGGATCGGACGGGTCCCGCTCCGGCAGATCCGTGTCCGTGGCGGTCTCGGCCAGGAGTTCGCGCAGTTCGGCGGCGGGCGGACCGGCCGCGGGGGTCAGATGCCGCAGGGCGGCCTCGGTGACCAGGAGCGCGGCACCGCTGTCGGCGAGGAGCAGGGCGACCCGGTCGGCGGGCGTCGCGGGATCCACCGGCACGTAGGCGAGCCCGGCCCGCCACGCCCCGAGGACGGCGGCGACCATGCCGACGCCCCGGTCGAGGAGCAGCCCGACCCGGTCACCGGGCCGCAGCCCGCGCCGGGCGAGCGAGGCGGCGACGGCCGTGGCGTGCCGGTCCAGTTCGGCGTACGAGTGGGCCGTGTCACCGGCTTGGACGGCGACCCGGTCGGGGGTGCGGCGGGCCTGCCGGGCGAACAGGTCGTAGGCGTTGGGGAGTTGGGTGTCCTCGGGTGAGTCGTCGTGGTCGCGCCGGAGGTCCTCCGGTGCGTGCCCGTACTGGGCGAGGACCTGTGCCGTGGCCTCCGGCGACAGCAGTGCCAACTCGGTGACCGGGGTGTGCGGGGCACCGGTCATCCCGTCGAGCAGGGTGACGACACCGTCCAGGAGGGCGGCGGCCCTCGCCCGGTCGAACCCGGCGTCGTGGAGCAGCTCCAGTCGGGTGCTGCCCAGGCCGCGCAGCACCTGCAGGGCGAGGCGGGGAGAGAGGGACGGGTCGGTCGGGGTCACGGCGGCGACCACGGTGTCCGAGTCGAAGGGGAGGTCCGTGAAGAGCACGGGCCGCCGGGGCGCCCGGCTGTCGCAGTCGTACCCGCCCGGCCGGACGTCGTCCCAGCTGAACAGGTCGGTCGCGGCGAGGAGTTGGGCCAGCTGCCCGGACAGCCGGGCCACCAGCGACGCCGTCGTGTCCGTGTCCGTGACGCCGAACGCGAGGGGCAGGTGCGTGGCCAACACGCCGACGGTGTCGGCGAGTTCGGGGTAACGGCGCCGCTGGTCGGAGCAGACGCCGGACACGAAGTCCCGGTCGGCATTGTGCCGCCACAGACACACCAGCCAGGCGCCGAGCACGACCGCACCCGGATCGGTGCCCAACTCCTCGGACAGGGACCGGATCCGCCCGCCGAGCGCTCCGTCGACGACGACCCCGATTCTCCGCGGCCCTTCCGCACCGCTCGCACCCGCGTCCGTGTCCCTGCCGACGTCCGACAAGGGCGACGGCAGCCGTTCGGGAAGCACCCCTACGGCCCGGTCCTCGGGCTCGGCGGCGGCGCGTGTCTCGTACTGCCAGGCCGCGTACTGGCTGCTCTGCACCGGTTCCGGCGGTGCCTCTCCGGTGAGCAGTGCCAGCAGATGGGCGCCCAGCGCGGCCAGCCCCGCCTCGTCGACGGCACGGGACGGGAGGCTCAGGGTGAGGGCGCCCGGCTCGTCGGCTCGGCCGGGCCGGAACTCCACCCGCAGCGGCAACCCCTCCACGTCCCCGTTCAAGGAACCGTCAGGGGCGTTGCCCTCCGGCGTGCGCCACACCAGCTCCGCCTGCTCCCGGACCTCGCTGACGACGTCGTCGTGCCCCTCGGCGGCCGGGACGATCCGCGCGCGCAGCGTCTCGTGCGCGGCGACGACCCGCTGCACGGCACGGGAGACGGCGTCCGCGTCCGGTGCGGAGAACAGACGCAGGGAGAGTTCGGCGGGGGGCGCGTCCGGTCGGCGTTCCGCCTGCTGCGCGGTGACGATGTGACGGCTGACCGTGGGGGTGGGGGTGCTGCTCATACTGTCCGTCCTCCTTGCTCGTCGCTCGGCACCGGGGACGCGCCCGCGAACTGCCCGTAGTCCGCCGGATCCGACATGGAGACCAGCACCTTCCGGTCACCGGTGAACGGCTCCCGTCCGTGGCACACGCGCAGGTTGTCGACGAGCAGGATGTCGTCCCGCCGCCAGGGGAACGCGACGGTCTCGGCCGCGTACGCCGCCCGTACGTCGTCCAGGTGGGCGTCGGGGATGACACCGCCGTCGCCGAAGTAGGCGTGCCGGGGCAGGTCCTCCTCGGGCATCGCCTCCAGCAGGGCCCGGCGGACGTCGGTGGCGAGATTGCTGACGTGGAAGAGATGGACCTGGTTGAACCAGACCCGCCGCCGCGTCGACGGCAGCAGCAGCGTCGCGGGCAGCACCTCACGGGTCAGCAGCCGATCACCGTCCTTCCACTCCCAGTGGATACGGTGCTCGGCGCAGTACGCCTCCACCTCCTCCCGGCGCTCCGTCTGGAACGCCTCCTGCCAGGGCAGTTCGAGTCCGGCCCCGAAGTTGCGCACGTAGCTGATGCCCCGCCGCACGAACTCCTCCCGTACCGCCGGGTCGATCGCCTCGAAGACGGCCGCGTTGTCGGCGATCGGGGTGGCACCGCCGGTCTCGGCCGGGATCACGGAGTGGAACATGATGCGCTGCGGCCACTGGTACTGGAACGCGTTCTCGCTGTGCAGCGCGATGGAGTGGGTGGCCGGGTACTCGGTGGACGTGTAGACGCCCTTCTTCTCCAGCGTGCGTTTGGTGGAGCGCTGCGTGTACGGGAGCGCACCGCTGCCCACGGCCGCCGCGAACCGCGGGAAACCGTCGGCGGGATCCACCGCGAACCCCCGGAAGAGCAGGGCGCCGTGCTCCGCGAGCAACGTGTCCACCCGGCCGCGCTCGCGCTCGACCCACTCGGCGGCCTGGAGCCGCGGCGCCGCGGCCTCGACCACCAGCGGCAGCGGCCCCCCACCGGCGGGAGCGCCGAGTCGTACGGCGTCGGCGGCGGCCGGTGCCGTGGGCGCGGTCCGCGGCTTGAAGGAGCGGAAATCGGGTGCGGTCATCGGGCGTCCTCGGGGTGAGTAGGGGTGATTGCCTGAGCGTCGACTGCCTTTGCGCCATGGACGATTGGCCCGCGCAGCAGCGCCGCGGCCACGTCCCGGGCCCCCTCGGCGCGGAGCATGCCCTCGTGACTCCCGGCGACCGGCACCACGTGCACGGCCCCGTCCACGTAGGGCCCCCACAGTTCGGGCACGGAGGCGACGGCGGCGTTGCCGCGCGCGGCCGCGTAGAGGACCGGGCCCCGGAAGGGCGGTCCGTCGTCCATCGGGTGCTCGGCGCACAGCCGCAGGTTGTCCTTGAGCATGCGCAGATGCCGCAGCAGCAGGGGCCGGTCGAGCCCCGCCCCGCCGGGCCCGCCACGGGACTCGGGCGTGAGCCGGTCGAGGGCGATGGCGACCTGTTCCTCGTCCGACAGGTGCACGAGATCCTCGTCGGCCAGGTCCACCGGCCGCCCGAGCAGGTTCTCCACGATCAGCGCGGGACTGGCCCGGGTCTCCCCGAGCGCGCCCGGCAGATAGGTGTCCAGCAGCGCGAGGAGCGACACCTCGTGCCCCTCGGCCTGCAGCCGGCGGGCCATCTCCCAGGCGATGACACCGCCGAGGGAATGCCCGACCAGACGGTACGGGCCCGTGGGGTGGGCCCTGCGGACCAGGGCGCAGTAGTGGTCCGCCATGGCGGCCAGGGTCTCGAAGGGGCGTTCGCCCGGCTGGTGGCCGTAGCAGCGGATGCCGTAGAAGGAGTGGTCCGCCCCGAGTGCCTCCGCCAGCGGTTGGTAGCACAGCACGCCGCCCGCCCCCGGATGGACGGCGAACAAGGGCACGGCCGCGCTGTCCGACGCCCGTCGTACGGGCACCAGGACCGGCTCGGACGACGCCCGTGCGCCCTGTTCCGCCTGTGTCTCCCGCTCCAGCCAGGACGCCAGCGCGGCGGGGGTCTGGTGGGTGAAGAGCACCGACAGCGGCAGATCGACGCCGAAGGAGGCACGGACGCGTGCGGCCAGCCGTACCGCGAGCATCGAATGGCCGCCCAGGTGGAAGAAGTTGGCGTCCGGGGCGACGGCGGTACGGCCGAGCACCTCTGCCCACAGGCCGAGCAGCACCCGCTCGGTGGCGGTGCGGGGCTCCCGGTGACCGTCCGACACGGTCTCCTCCGGCAGCGGCAGCCGCCGCCGGTCGGTCTTGCCGTTGGACGTCAGCGGCAGGGCGTCCAGGACCACGAAACGGGCCGGGACCATGTAGCCGGGCAGCAGGTCCGCCAGCGCTTCCCGCAGCCGGTCACCGTCGAGTACCGCCCCCGGGGTCGGCACCACCCAGGCGACGAGCCGCCGGGTCTCCGCGCTCTCCCCGACGGCCAGGACGATGCGCTCGGCCACGCCCGGCTGTGCCGAGAGGCATGCCTCGATCTCGCCCAGCTCGATGCGATAGCCCCGGATCTTGACCTGGTGGTCGATCCGCCCCAGATACTCCAGGTGCCCCCGGGGCAGCAGCCGCGCCAGGTCTCCCGACCGGTACAGCCGGGCGCCGGGCAGCGGCTCGCGGGCCAGCTGGTCCGGCACGAACCGTTCGGCGGTCAACTCGGGCCTGCGGACGTACCCGAGGGCCACGCCCCGCCCGCCCACCCACAGCTCGCCGGCCACGCCCGGCGGCAGCAGCCGGCCGTGCGGGTCGACGACCCAGGTCTGCAGATCGGGAAGGGGGACGCCCACGATGCTCCGCCCACCGGTGAGGTCGGCGGCGGTCACCCGGTGGTGGGTGACGTGCACGGTGGTCTCGGTGATGCCGTACATGTTGACGAGTTCCGGCGCCGCCAGGCCGTGCCGGTCCGTCCAGGTGCGCAGGGCCGCGAAGTCCAGCGCCTCACCGCCGAACACGACGGTCCGCAGGGCGAGTTGGGGCGGCTCGACGCGACCTGCCTCCTCACGGACGAGCTGGGCGAACGCCGACGGCGTCTGGTTGAGGAACGTCACCTTCTCGGCCGCGAGCAGGTCCAGGAAACGCGCCGGGTCCCGCGCTGTCGTCGCGTCCACCACGACCAGCCGCCCGCCGTGCAGCAGCGCACCCCAGATCTCCCAGACGGAGAAGTCGAAGGCGTAGGAGTGGAAGAGCGTCCAGACGTCGTCGGAACCGAAACCGAACCAGTGGTGGGTGGCTCCGAAGAGCCGTACGACATGGGCATGCGCGACCGCCACGCCCTTGGGCTTCCCGGTGGTCCCCGAGGTGTAGATGACGTACGCCGGGTCCTGGCCGGTCGGCAGGGGCCCCGGCGCCGGGGCGGCGCCCGATTCCAGTTCGGCGAGGGTGCGCACCGGAACACCGGCCTGCGCGAAGCGCTCCCGGAGGGCGCCCTCGGTGATGACCAGAGCCGGTTCGGCGTCCTCGACGATCAGGGCCGTACGGGCGGCCGGGAAGAGCGGGTCGAGCGGCACATAGGCCGCGCCCGCGCGCAGTACGGCCAGCAGCGAGACGATCAGATCGAGTCCGCGCTCCGCACACACGGCGACCCGGCGCGGACCCTTGTGCCGGTCGAGTGCGGGCCGCAGGGCACCGGCCACGGCGTCCACCCGGGCGGCGAGTTCGCCGTAGGTGAGAGAGCGTGGGCCGTGGCTCACGGCGGTCGCGTGCGGACGGGCGGCGGCCCGTTCGGCGAACAGCCGGCTCAGCGAGGACGCGGAGGCCGTCGCCCCGGCGGGGATCTCCGGACGGTTGAGCACGTCGTGCCACAGGCGCTCCTCGTCGGGCAGGACGAGGGGCAGTTCCTCCCAGGCGGTCAGGCCCCCCGTGACGAGCGCTTCGGTCAGCCCGCGCAGCCGCTCCGGCAGCCGGAGTCCGGCGAGGAACCCGGTGGCGTCGTCGAGCAGCAGCCGCAGCCCGCCGTCGGACAGCGGCTCGCCGCGCAGCCGCGCGGTTCCCGGTGCCTGCGGAGGCGTCACCCACACGGAGGGCGCGGTCGCCCCGGGCACCAGGGCGAACTCCAGCCGTACGGCGTGCTCTTCCGCGTCCGGGGCGCGGTGGTGGTCCGGCGTCGGGGCCGGCCAGGCGCGGAGGGTGTCGGCGACACCGCCGCGGACACCGTCGTCGGACCAGGGCAGGACCACACCGTCGGCCGCCGGTCCGTCGGCGATCGGCCCGTCCGGGAGCGAGGCGTCCGTCCCGGTGCCGTACACGGCGAAGGACGCGGTCGCCCGGGAGCAGACCCCGGCCAGGTAGCCGAAGAGGCCGCTCAGGAAGCGGGCGGGCGTGATGTCCTCATCCGCGCAGTGGTGTTGGAGGTCCTGCCATTGGCGGGCGGTGAGCACACAGTGGCTCAGGGCCCGACCCGAGCGCCCGGCGTCCGGGGGAAGCGGCAGGAAGGCGGCGGCGACGGGGGCCGCCGGGGGCACCGTCGCGGCGGGGAGCACGGCGACGACGGGGCCCGGCCCGGCGCCGGGGGAGGACCCGCCGTCGCGCAACTCCCGGTAGCGAGGCCCCAGTTCCTCGGCGACCTGCCGTGCTGTTCCCTCGTCCCACACCGTCGCGGGCCCCGACAGGACGGCATACATCCCCTCGCCGGGTCCGCGCAGCAGAGTGATCCCGACCGCGAGGTCCCCGTCGGCGTCCGCGGGCGCGGTGACCGCCGTGCCCCGCAGCAGCGCGGCCGGGCCGTCGGCGACCGCGGCCCGCCCGTCCGGTACGACGGACACGTGCGGCTCGCCCGGCTCCGTCCACGTGTACAGCGCGGACTCGCGCAGCCGGGTCAACGACCGCGCCCGTACGCGCAGACCGCGATGCCGCCGCCGGGCCTCGCCCACCGCCTCCCGCCAGGCATCCGGCGACCACGGCCCCTCCAGCTCCACCACTGCCGTGCAGATCCCGGCCGTGGCGGGCAGCACCGCGAGGTCGTCAGGCGCGTCCGTGAGACCGAGTGCGCCCGGCAGCCGGTCACGGGCCACGAACGGCAGGGAGTCCAGGGCGACGGTGTCCGGTGCCGCCAGGGCTTCCCGCAGGAGCGTCAGATAGCGGTCGGCCAGGTCGAACACCGTGTCCCGGGTGAACAGGTCGGTGCTGTACTCGACGGCGCCCCACAGCCCGCCGCCGTCGTCGTCGCCGAACTCGAAGGACAGCTCGAACTTCGCCTGCCCGACGGGCACTTCACGGCGCCGGAAGGACGGCTGCGCCGGATCGTCCGCCGTCCGCTGCCGCGGCGTGTTCTGCATCGCGAAGAGCACCTGGAACACCGGGGAACGGTCGAGCCGACGCGGCAGGTCCAGCGCCTCCGTCAGCACGTCGAAGGGCACGTCCTGGTGGGCGTAGGCGTACAGCGCCTCGTCCCGCACCTGGTCGACGAGGGTCCGCAGACTCGTGTCGGGTCCGATGCGGGCGCCGATGGGCAGCAGGTTGATGAAGAGGCCGATGACGGCTTCGCTCCGCCGGTCCTCACGCCCCGCGACGGGCATGCCGACGCAGACGTGGTCCTGCCCGGACTGACGGGCCAGCACGTACTGCAACAGGCCCAGCATGATCATGGCGAGGCTGGCACCCCGGCTGCTCGCGTACTGCCGCAGGGCGTCGCGCAGGTCGGCGGGGACGGTCAGTTCGACGAGGCCGCCGCGTCCGGTGGGGTGCTCGGGCCGCGGCAGGTCGATGGGGAGTTCGAGGGGCTCGGGCAGCGGGGACAGCCGGGCCCGCCACTCCTCGACCCGCGCCCGGAAGTCCGCGCCGCGGCTCCGCTCCAGTTGCCGGGCGGCGTGGTCGGCGTACGCGAGGGGCGGCGCGGCCGATTCGGGGCCCGAACCCGCCTGCAGAGCCGCGTAGTTGGCGACGAGTTCCCGCTCGAAGACGGCCATGGACCAGCCGTCGGACACGATGTGGTGCATCATCGACAGCAGCACATGACGTGTCCGGTCCAGCCGCACCAACAGCACCCGGAACACGGGGCCTTCCCGCAGGTCGAACGGCTCCTGTGCGGCCGTGCGCAGCACGTCACGCGCGGCTTCCTCGCGCCGGTCGACGGGCAGCCGGCTCAGATCGTGCTGCGGGAGCGCGAGGTACGCGGGCGCGGTCACCGTCGCCACGCCCTCGCCGTCCTGTTCGAGGAAACGGGTGCGCAGCGCGGCATGCCGGTCCTGGATCAGCTGGAGCGCGTCGCGCAGTGCCGCGGTGTCCAGCTCGCCGGTGATGTCGTACGCGACCGGCATGTTGTACGTCACCGCACCGGGGTGCATCCGGTCGAGGAACCACAGCCGCCGCTGGGCGAAGGACAGCGCGTGCGGGCGGGTGACGTCGACCGGGCCCGGGCCGGGGGCCGGTGGGGGAGCCGTCGGCCCGGCCGGGGCGTTCGCCCTGCGGGCCGCGGCGAGTTGCCTGAGCCGGTCGGCCGAGAGCCCGCCGACCAGCCGGTTCACCAGATCGTCGGCGCCCGGGGCGGACCCGGACGAGGTGGGCCGGTTCATCGCCGTCCCACCCCCGCCGCCACGGGTTCGGGGGAGGTGTGCCCGTCGGTGAACAGCAGATGCCAGCGTTCGAGCATGAACAGGGTCCACAGCGCGTACACGTGCTCGGGCCTGAAGGCACCCACCAGGGTCCGCAGGACGTCCGGGTCGAAGTAGCCGCGCTCCAGGGCTGCTTCGGACAGCAGCGTCGACTGGATCACCGTACGCAGTTGGCCGCCGAGCCATGCTTCGAGCGGTACGGCGAGCTCCTGCTTGCGGCGGTCGATGATCTCGGTCGGAAGATGACGCCGGGCGACCCGCTTGAGCAGCACCTTCTCCTCTCCGCCGACCAGTTTCAGCGAGGGGGCGAGCGCACCGACGTAGTCGATGAGCCGGTGGTCGAGGAACGGGCTGCGGGGCTCCACCGAGTGGGCCATCGCCATCCGGTCGATCTTCACCAACTGGGCGTCGGGCAGCCAGAATCCGCTGTCCACCTGCATGACGCGGTCGAGTTCGCTGGCGTGTCCGGCGCTCTCCCGGAAGCGCTCGCGCAGCGGGTTGGTGGGGTGGTCCCGGGGCAGCCGGTCCAGGAAGGCGGGGCTGTAGAGCCGCCGTTTCAGCCCGTCCCGTACCCCGTCGACCAGCACGGCCCGGTAGCGGTCGGCGATGTCCGGGCTGCCGAGCAGGTCGGGGTCCACCCGGTGGGCGTCGGCGGGGTCCACGGACGGCAGCCGGTCGAAGACGCTGTAGCGGCGGTAGCCGCAGAAGATCTCGTCGGAGCCGTCGCCGGTGAGGGTGACCGTGACGTGCTGCCGGGCCAGGCGGTACATGTAGTAGCTCGCGATGGCGGAGGGGAAGGCGTACGGCTCGCCCATGTGCAGGAGGATCGGGTCGATCGCCGCGCGGGCGTCGTCGACGTCGATCCGGTACGTGTGGTGCCGTGTGCCGCAGTGCCGGGCGACCAGCCGGGCGTAGCCGGACTCGTCGAACGACTTCTGCTCGAAGCCCACGGAGAACGTGTGCAGCGGGTGTGCGGTCCGCCGGGCCGCGAACGCGACGACCAGGCTGGAGTCCAGCCCGCCGCTGAGCATCGCGCCCAGCGGCACCTCCGCCGCCAGCCGGTCCTCGACCGCCTCGCCCAGCAGCGCGTCGACGGTGTCGGCGGCCACGTCCTGCGGCGGCTCCTCGGTGCCGGAGAAGTCGAAGCGCCAGTACCGCCGCTCCAGGGGTGCCGTGCCGGCCTCGAAGGTGAGCACGGTCGCGGGCAGCACCTTGCGGACGTCCCGGTAGATGGTGTGCGGCGCCGGGACGACCCGGTGGCTCAGATACTGGTCCACGGCGACCGGGTCGGTCTCCCGGTTCAGCCCGGGGAAGGTCATCAGCGCGGGCAGTTCCGAGGCGAAGACGACGCTGCCGTCGGGACGCGCGCTGTAGAAGAGGGGTTTCTTGCCCACCCGGTCCGTCACCAGGTGCAGCCGCCGGCTGCGGAAGTCGTACAGCGCGATGGCGAACATGCCCTGGAGTTCGTCGACGAAGTCGAGCCCCATGGCGTCGTACAGCGCCGGGATCACCTGGGCGTCACTGGCCCCGCCGACCTGGTGACCTGCCTGTGCGAGCCGTCGTCGCAGTGCCGTGTGGTTGTAGATCTCGCCGTTGAAGACGCAGACGACGGACCGGTCCGCGTTGTAGACGGGCTGGCCCTCGTCGTGAATACCCACGATCTTGAGCCGTGCCATGCCCAGGGCGATCCCCGGCGCGGAGTGGCCGCCGACCGCGTCGGGGCCCCTGTGGGTCATGCGGGCGCACGCGGCACGGAGAAAGGCCGTCCCGTCCGTGGCCGCGGTGGGGGTGAGGACTCCCGCGATTCCGCACATGGCTCAGCTCTCCCTGAGGGTGAACAGCCGCTTGGCGCGGGTGGGACGCAGCTCTTCCGGCCGTACGCCGCGGATGGCGATGTCCGCGACGATGCCCGAGTCGATCATCTGAGCCACATCCGGGGCGGCGGCCCGCAGCAGGCCGCGCAGGGTCGCGGACCGTTCGGGGGTCAGGTCGGGGACCGCCACCCGTATTTCCATCAGCCCGTCGTCGACGACTTCGAACGCGGCGCCGGGGAAGACCTCGTCGACGGCCGTGCAGATGTCGTGATGGCTGATTCTCTCGCCGTGCTTGGCCTCGCCTCCGAACCGCCCGTCGATGCGTTCGAAGGCGTGCACGCGGCGCCCCTGCCACTCGATGGTCCGCAGCCCGGTGACGAGATCGTTCGTGGCGAACCGGAGGGCGGGAAAGTACCGGCGGGTGAAGGAGGTCAGCAGCAGGATTCCGGAGCCGTCCGCCGCCTGTGTCGCCGCCGGGAGTTCCTTGTAGAGATCTCCGGGGGCGATCACCTCGGGGAGGATGTGATCATGGAAGTGATAGAGGCCGGTCTCCGCGCAGTAGTGGCCGATCGCCCCGATCTCGATGCTTCCGAACACATCGAGTACGTCCTCGAAACCGATCCCGAAACGCTCGGCCATCCGGCGCCGCCAGGGCGCGGGGGCGAGGTCGCCGACCACCATGATCTTCCGCGGGTGGATGTCCAGTCCCGCGGGTGCCGCGACGAGTTGGTCGAGGATCATCGGCATGGTGAACAGCACGTCCGGCTGCCACTTGTTGAGCAGTTCGACGTGCTCGTCGACCGGCCGGGTGAAGTCGATGTCGTAGGTGTCGTAGCCCAGGGAACGGAAGATGCGCCGGGCGAGCGCCGCCGCGTGCCCGGTCCCGAGATCGGCCACCGCCACCGCGCCGGGGCCGACCGGTCCGAGGAAGTCCGCGAAGAGCGCGCGGCGTTGGGCGGCGTAGGCGTCGTCGTCGGCGGGGGAGTACAGGACACGTTTGCGCTGTCCGCCGGAGGTCCCGGACGTCAGATATCCGGAGGCGTCGGGAAACTGCTCGTGGGTCTGCGTGTAGTAGCGCGTCAGCAGCAGGTGTTCATCGATGATCGGCAGCTTCTCCAGCGACGCGTCGGGCCGTAACCCGCGCTCGGCGAGGAGTTCCGCGTACCAGGGGAAGTTCCCGGCGTGCTGTCGTACGAGTTCTTCGAGTGGTGCGGCGGTGGTGTCGTCCCGCCCGGCGGAGGTGATGTCGATGGCCAAGACCTGTCCCGTCTTCGGGGCGTGCCGGAACCGCACGGGGCACGCCGAGTCTGTGGGTGGGGCGATGTCGATGGGGGGCGCGACCGGAGTCGGTGCGGGTACCCCTGGGATCACCAGCGTTCGGTCTCGCCGAAGAATCCGGGGATCGCGACCGCCGAACCGTCCTCCAGGGCCGACCGGTAGACGTGCATGCCGACGGCGAGATCGAGAACCCCCAGGCCGAAGGGCGAGAAGATGCGCGGCTTGCCGTCGCCGAGGGAGATCTCGCCGGTCAGCAGCTGGGCGAGGGTTCCGTCGACGAAGTCGTGGTGCCCGAACTTCTGTTGGGCCAGGTGCGGTGACGTGTTCGCGGTGAGGCAGTGGTCGACGTCGTCCAGGATGTTGTGCGCGCTCGCGACGATGTCCGGCCCGATGTCCCGCAGCGAGATGTTGAGCACGCTCTGCCCGGGGGCGAAGAAGGACTCCTCGAGCACGTACGGTTCCCCCGCGGTCGTCGCGAACACCACGAGGTCCGCGCCGTCCACCGCGGCCCTCAACTCCGGCTCGGCGCTCGCCTTTCCGCCGTGTGTCCCGATGTGCCGGACCAGCTTCGCGGCGTAGTCGGGGACGGTGTCGTGCACGGCGTAGAGGCCGACCTCCCAGCCGGCGGCCTGGAAGAACTCGACGATGTTGCGGGCGATGACCCCCGCACCCACGATCGCGATCTTCCCCGCCGTGGTGCCCCGGTGCAGGGCCTCGGCGCCGACCACGGCCGACGCGGCGGTACGGGCGGCGCTGATCTGTGACGCCTCCAGGCAGGCGAAGGGGTAGCCGGTGTCGTAGTCGTTCAGCAGCAGTGCCGCCGACGCGCGGGGCACGTTGCGGGAGACGTTGTCGGGGAAACTGGCGATCCACTTGATGCCGGCCACGCCCGTCTCCCCGCCCAGAAAGGCGGGCAGGGCGATGATGCGGGAGTTCGGCTTCTCCGGAAAACGGAGGAAGTAGCTGTTCGGGTTGAGGGTCTGCCCGTCGTGGTGCAGGAGATAGGTCGTCCGTACCTGCTCGATGATGTCGCCGCGGGACCGGGCAATGACCTGCCGGGCGTCCCGCCCGCCCACCACATGAAATGAGAACACTGACCTCAACCCCCCGTCTGATGGGCCAACTCGGGGGTCTCCAGGACCCCGGCCCCGAAATGTCGTACGACCCAGTCGTCGCTGTACACGGTGTCCGCGTAGCGGTCCCCCAGATCCGGGGAGATGGCCACCACGCGCGAACCCGGCGGAATCTGCCCGGACATCCGCGACACGGCCGCCAGTACCGCCCCCGAGGATCCGCCCAGGAAGATGCCCTTCCGGGCGAAGGAACGGCAGGCACGGATCGCGTCCGACTCGGAGACAATAACGATGTCATCAGGTGCTGCCACCTGGCATATCTCAGGTTTTCTGCTGGTCCCGAGTCCGGGCACGAGGCGCGGTCCGGGCGGGAATCCGAAGGTGACCGACCCCTCGGAGTCCACCGCGATGATGCGGGTCGCCGGCGAGTGTCTGCGGAAGTGCTCCAGGCAGCCCATGAGCGTGCCCGAGGTGCCGACGCCGACGAACAGATGGTCCACGGACGCGATCTCGTCGAGGATCGCTGTCGCGGTGAGTCTCGCGTGCGCCCGGAGGTTCGCGGGGTTGGCGTACTGGTTCAGCCAGACCAGGCCCGGGTCCGCGGCGATCCGCTCATGGATGTAGGAGATCCTCGAACCGAGGAAACCTCCGTTCGCGTCCCGGCCGTTCACCTCCACCACGTCCGCGCCCAGGGCGCGCATCACGCTGACGCTGTAGGTGGACGCGTTGGGGTCGGTGACACAGGTGAAGGAATATCCCTTGCCCGCGGCCACCAGGGCCAGGGCGACCCCCAGGCTTCCGGACGACGACTCGATGAGACTCGCGCCCGAATATAATCGACCGTTTCGCTCGGCGTCCTCGACCATCCCGATGGCCGACTTCAGCTTGATGGAGCCTCCCGGATTCAGCCCCTCCAGTTTCAGAAAGACATCGCTTTCGGGAATGATATCGCCGAGCCGTAAATAGACGTTGTCGGTGATGGCTTCGTAAGCGTTTTCCAGTATCACGAAGTCTCCCTGCTCTTTCGAGCAGCCCCCGTCAGGGCTATGGCTGTGAAATTACTCAAAGCCTGACCTGTCTTTCGCGCAGCAAAAAGCACTCCCCCTTAAGTACGTCGCCACATTACCCAGAGTCCGCCGTTTGTCACAACACGCGTCGACCTCGTGTGTGGCACGTCACATGAAGGCGTACAGGGGTGCGCCGCCTGTAAATTTGACGAAAAAAACGCTGCCGCCATGGGTTTCGACGGCATCAAGGCCTCATCGGTGGCGAGGTCATGACCGAAATGTGACGGATACATTGATGGGACATAAATTAGTAGCCGCGCGTTGGCTTATTCGTCATGGGATGTCGCCGGGTGTCGCGGAGGAGGTCTGAGGGTACGGTCCGGAATAATTCGACGAACCGGCCAACGCGAACGCCGAGGTGAGGGATGCAGTTCACCACCCGACCCATTCTTCAAGGAACCTTCGGAATGGTGTCCTCCACCCATTGGCTCGCCTCGCAGTCGGCGATGGCCGTCCTGGAGGACGGCGGCAACGCGTACGACGCCGCCGTCGCGGGGGCCTTCGTGCTGCACGTCGTGGAGCCGCACCTCAACGGACCCGCCGGTGAGGTGCCCATCCTGCTGGCCCCGGCGGGCGGGGAGGTGCGGGTGCTGTGCGGACAGGGCGTCGCACCCGCCGGAGCGACGATCGACCACTACAGGGGACTCGGTCTGGATCTCGTACCCGGCACGGGACCCCTCGCGGCGGCCGTCCCCGGCGCCTTCGACGCCTGGCTGCTGCTCCTCCGCGACCACGGCACGAAGTCCCTGGCCGACGTCCTGAAGTACGCCATCGGGTACGCCGAGGACGGGCACGCGTGCGTGGACAACGTCGGAGCGACCGTCGAGACCGTACGGGCGCTGTTCGAGAAGGAGTGGACCTCGTCGGCGGACGTGTACCTGCCCGGCGGGAAGGCGCCCCGGCCCGGCGAGCTGTTCCGCAACCCCGCCCTCGCCGCCACCTGGAAGCGACTGCTCGCCGAGATCGCCGACGCGGGGGACCGGGAGGCCCAGATCGAGGCGGCGCGGGAAGTGTGGCGGTCCGGGTTCATCGCCGAGGCCCTCGTACGGCAGTCCGGGCGGCCCACGATGGACACCAGCGGCGAGCGCCACACCGGCACACTCACGGCCGCCGACCTGGCCTCCTGGTCCGCGTCCTACGAGGCGCCGGCGACGTACGACTGGAACGGCTGGACGCTCTGCAAGGCCGGCCCCTGGAGCCAGGGCCCGGCCTTCCTCCAGCAACTCGCGCTGCTCCCGCCCGAGTTGCCCGCCTACGGATCGGCCGACTACGTCCATCTGCTGATCGAGGGCTGCAAGCTCGCGATGGCCGACCGGGAGGCCTGGTACGGGGACGCGGGCGAGGACGCCGTACCGCTGGGGGAGTTGCTGTCGGCGAAGTACAACGCGGCGCGGCGGGAGTTGATCGGTGAGAAGGCGTCGTACGAGCTGCGGCCGGGCAGCCCCGGAGGGCGCGCGCCGCGACTGAGCGGGCACGCGCGCGTGGTGGCGCCCCCGGAGTCCGGCTTCGACCCGATGGGGGCGGGGGAGCCGACCGTCGCGCGGGTCGCCGCCGACGGCGGTACCCGTGGCGACACCTGTCATCTCGACGTCGTCGACCGCTGGGGCAACATGATCGCGGCCACGCCCAGCGGCGGCTGGCTGCAGTCCAACCCGGTGGTGCCCGAGCTGGGCTTCCCCCTCGGCACCCGGCTCCAGATGGCCTGGCTGGAACCCGGCCTGCCCAACTCCCTTGCCCCGGGCCGCCGTCCACGCACCACGCTCACCCCGTCGCTCGCCCTGCGCGACGGAGTGCCGGTCCTGGCGTTCGGCACACCCGGCGGGGACCAGCAGGACCAGTGGCAGCTGCACTTCTTCCTCGCGGTCGCCACGCGCGCGAAGGTACGCGGCGGCCTCGACCTCCAGGGTGCGATCGACGCCCCGAACTGGCACAACGACAGCTTCCCCGGCTCCTTCTACCCGCGCGGCATGCGACCGGGGAGCGTGACGGTCGAGTCCCGCATGGACGCGGCCGTGGTGGAGGAACTCCGTCGGCGCGGCCACGACGTGACCGTCGGGGACGCCTGGTCCGAGGGGCGGCTGTGCGCGGTCGCCCGGGACCCCGAGGCCGGAATCCTGTCGGCGGCGGCGAATCCGCGGGGCATGCAGGGGTACGCGGTGGGACGCTGAGGCCCCCGCGAAAGCGCCGATCCCCGGATCCGGGTGTTCATGGTGATTCCACCCGGAGTGCACCGGGCGGGTGGGGATTGTCAGTGACGCGTGCTCTCATGGAGGCATGATCGAAGACACCGAAACCATCGACGAGTTTCTCGTACAGCACACGGCCGACGTCGAAGAAGCGATCCGCAAGGCGGCGGCGACCGAGATCATGCCCCGCTTCCGGCAGCTCGCCGCGCACGAGGTCGACCAGAAGAGCGGCCCGCACGACCTGGTCACGGACGCCGACCGCAACGCCGAGCGGTATCTCACGCAGGTGCTCGGCGACCTCCTGCCCGGCTCCGTCGTCGTCGGCGAGGAAGCGGTGCACGCCGACCCGGAGACGTACGAGGCGATACAGGGCGACGCCCCGGTCTGGATAGTCGACCCGGTCGACGGGACACGGCAGTTCGTGCGCGGCGAGACCGGCTTCTGCACACTGATCGCCCTCGCCCGGCACGGCGAACTGCTCGCGTCCTGGACCTACGCGCCCGCCCGCGACCAGCTCGCCACGGCAGTGCGGGGCGGCGGCGCCTTCCTCGACGGCGTACGGCTGCGCTCCGGTGCCCCGGACCCCGGCCGGGACCTCGAAGTGGCCACCTCCCACCCGGACTACACGACGGACGCCCAGAAGCGCGCCCTGCTCGGCCTGTGGGCGGACGGCGTGCGCACGCGCCCGTGCGGCTCGGCCGGCCTGGAGTATCTCGCCATCGCCCGGGGCGAGTTGGACGCCACCGCCTTCAGTTGGGAAGCGGCCTGGGATCATGCCGCGGGCCTGCTCCTCGTCGAGGAGGCGGGCGGTGCCCACCTCACCCTCACCGGAGAGCCGTTCCGCATCACGGGCGGCAACGCGCTGCCGTTCACGGCGGCCCGGGACGCGGCGACGGCCAGGCGCGTCATGGAGCTGCTGAGGGCGTCGTAGGGTCACGGGTTCCGCTCGACTGACGGGCTGACCCCGGGAGTGTCAGTCCCGCGGCATATCCTGACCCCGAGTTGCCATCGGCTGACGAAGGGGTCCGAAGGTGCCGTCGATGCTCGATGCGGTCGTGGTGGGTGCGGGGCCGAACGGACTGACGGCTGCCGTGGAGCTGGCCCGGCGCGGCTTCTCCGTGGCCGTGTTCGAGGCACGGGACACCGTGGGCGGAGGCGCCCGCACCGAGGAGCTGACCCTCCCCGGCTTCCGCCACGACCCCTGTGCGGCGGCGCACCCGCTGGGCATCAGCTCGCCCGCGTTCCGCGCCCTGCCCCTGGAGCGCTACGGCCTGGAGTGGCTGCACGCCGAACTGCCCATGGCGCATCCGTTCACCGACGGCAGCGCCGCCGTGCTGTCGCGGTCGGTCGCGGAGACGGCCGCCTCGTTCGGACCGCGCGACGCGGGCACGTACCGCAGGCTGGTCGAGCCCTTCCTCCCCAAGTGGGACACCCTGGTCCGCGACTTCATGTCCCTGCCGCTCACCGCGCTGCCGCGCGACCCGGTCACCCTCGCCCGCTTCGGTATGGCCGGCCTGCTCCCGTCGACCTGGCTGACCAGCCGCTTCCGGGACGAGCGCGCCAAGACCCTGTTCGCCGGACTGGTCGCCCATGTCATGGCCCCGCTCAGCGGCTTCGCCACCGGCGCCGTCGGCCTGGTCTTCGCACTGGCGGCACACGCGCGTGGCTGGCCGGTGGCCCGCGGCGGCTCCCAGTCCATCTCGGACGCCCTGGCCGCCTACCTGAAGGACCTCGGCGGCGAGATCCACACCGACTACGAGGTCAAGCGCCTCGACGACCTCCCCCCGGCCCGCGCCTACGTCTTCGACACCTCACCCACCGCCCTGGCGAAGATCGCCGGCTTCGGCAACTACTACGAGAACTTCCGCTACGGCCCCGGCGTCTTCAAGATCGACTACGCCCTGGACGGCCCGGTCCCCTGGACCGCCAAGGAGGCGCGCACCGCCGGCACCGTACAGATCGGCGCCGACAGCACGGAGATCGGCAACGCCCTGCGCGCCGCGTCCCGCGAGAACCGCGCCCCCGACAAGCCGTTCATGATCACCGTGCAGCCCAGCGTCGTGGACCCCACCCGGGCCCCGGCCGGCAAACACGTCTTCTGGGCCTACGGCCATGTCCCGAGCGGCTGGACCGGCGACCTCACGGACGCCCTGGAACGCCAACTGGAGCGCTTCGCCCCGGATTTCCGCGACCGCGTCCTCGCCCGGGCGACCGCGGGCCCACCCGAACTCGCCGCCCGCAACGCCAACTACGTGGGCGGCGACATCGGCTCCGGCGCGGTCTCCGGACTCCAGATCCTCCTCCGCCCCAAACTCTCCCTCTCCCCGTACAGCACCCCGCACCCGGCCGTCTTCATCTGCTCCTCGGCCACCCCGCCCGGCCCCGGTGTGCACGGCATGTCGGGACACAACGCGGCGAAGGCCGTCTGGCGACGACTGAGGCAGTCATGACCGCCGTCACCATCACCCTCGTCCGGGGCGACATCACCCGGCAGACCGCCGACGCGATCGTCAACGCGGCCAACTCCTCCCTCCTGGGCGGCGGAGGAGTCGACGGGGCGATTCACCGCCGGGGCGGCCCCGCGATCCTGGAGGCCTGCCGAAAACTCCGTGCTTCCCACTACGGCAAGGGGCTGCACACCGGCCAGGCGGTCGCGACGACGGCGGGCGAACTGGACGCCCAGTGGGTGATCCACACCGTAGGACCCGTGTACTCCCGCGAGGAGAACCGCTCGGAGCAACTCGCCTCCTGCTACCGGGAGTCGCTGCGCGTCGCCGACGAACTCGGCGCCCGTACGGTCGCGTTCCCCGCCGTGTCCGCCGGTATCTACGGCTGGCCGATGGATGACGCCGCGCGCATCGCCGTAGAAACCGTGCGGGCGGCGTAGACATCGGTCGAGGAGGTCACGTTCGTGCTCTTCGACGAGGCGGCGTACGAGGCGTTCGGTCGGCAGGTCCGCTGACCGAACCTGGTGGGATGGTCCTTACGCGTCGATCACGACGTCCTCCAGCGGCTTCGAGCAGCAGAGCAGGATCTTGTTCTGGGCGATCTCGCGTGGACGGATGCCCCCGTTGTGCCGCATGTCGACGGAGCCTGAGAGCAGGGTCGTCTTGCAGGTGCCGCACATGCCCTGCGCGCAGGAGGCCGGCAGGCTCAGGCCGGCTCTGGACGCGGCGGCGAGGAGCGAGGTGTCGGCGTCGCACTCGACGGTGCGTCCGCTGCGGGTGAACTCGACCTTGAAACCGGTCTCCGTAGCGGTGGCGGGCAGGACGGCGACCTGTGCGGTCGGTGTCTCGAAGGTGAAGCTCTCCTCGTGGTAGCGGTCCATGTCGAGGCCCGCGTCCGACAGCATCTGCCGTACGGCGGCCATGTAGGGGGCGGGGCCGCAGGTGAAGACCTCCCGTTCGAGGAAGTCCGGCGCGATCTGCCGGAGCGTCTCGATCGTCAACCGGCCGCGATGTCCGCCCCAGGGAGCGTACGGGCGGTCCTCCTCGCAGATGTGGACGATCCGGATGTTGGGCGCGGTCGCGGCGATGAGGTCGAGTTCGTGGCGGAAGACGATGTCCGCCGGGGTGCGCGCGCTGTGCACGAACACCACGTCGGCGGGGTCCGCGAGGTCGTACAGCGTCCTGGTCATCGACATCGACGGCGTCACCCCGACACCCCCGGACAGGAAGAGGTACTTGGGCGCCGGATGCCGGGCCGTGGAGAAGTCGCCGAGCGGTCCGTGTGCCCGTACGGTGTCGCCCGGCCCGAGGTGGTCGTGCAGCCAGTTCGACACGAGCCCGCCCGGTATGCGCTTCACCGTGATCGAGAGCAGGAAGGGGCGGGTGGGCGGCGAGGAGATGGTGTAGCAGCGCTGCACCGGCCGGCCGTCGATGTCGAGGGTCAGGGTCAGGAACTGGCCCGGGTCGTGCCGGAACAGCCGGGGTTCGGCGTACTCGAACACGAACGTGGAGACGTCGTGCGTGACCGGCTGCACCTGACGGCAGACCAGCAACTCCTCGTCCTCGCTCATGGCTGGAGCTCCAGGTGCGCCTTGAGCCTGGTCACGTACCAGTTGACGAACGCCTCGACCTGTTCCTCCGTCGGGCCGTACGGGCCCGGCAGATAGGCCGGGCTGCTGATGCCCTGGTGGGCGCGGGCGACCAGCACCGCGTCCTGGTCGTTCGTGGCCTTCCACACCTTCGTGAGGGTGTCGAGGTCGTAGTCGATCCCCTCGACGGCGTCGGCGTGCACGAGCCAGGTGGTGCGGACGAGGGTGCGGTCCGGGCCGAGCGGGATCACGGAGAACGTGATCGCGTGGTCGGCCATGAAGTGGAACCACGAGTTGGGCTGGATGTGCATGGACAGGCGGCCCAGGCGGGCGGTGGGGAAGTCCGCCAGGAGGCGTTTGCACGCGGCCGTGCCGTCCGGGGTGTACGACTCCCCGGCGAGGTCGAGGGGTTCGCGCTGGATGCGGAAACCGGTGGGCCGGGTGTCCAGTTCCTCGATCTCGGCGTAGGGAAGGCCCAGGGAGTCGTAGGTCTCGCGGGCCTCGGCGTCGGCCACGAGGAAGCGCTCGTAGGCGGGGCGCAGCGCGGGCGGGAGGTCCTTCTCCTGGTAGCCGTAGATGGGGAAGTAGCAGGCCTGGAGCTCGGGGTGGCCCACGCAGTGGTAGCACTCCCGGTTGTTCTCCATGGTCAGCTTCCAGTTGCCGTTCTCGACCAGGTCGATCTGTGTGGCGACCTTCGCCTCGGCCAGGCGGTGCGGTGCGAGGTACGGCGCGATGCGGGCGGCGACCTCGTCGAAGTCCTCCGGCGGCTCCTCGGCGAGGCAGATGAAGACCAGCCCGGCCACCGTGCGCGCGTGCACCGACCGCAGCCCGAAGCAGGACGGGTCGAAGCCGGGGGCCTGGGACTCGGCGTACAGCAGCTTGCCGTCCACGCCGTATGTCCAACGGTGGTATCCGCAGACGATGTTGCCCACCGAGCCGCGCTCTTCGTTGAGGATGCGCGCCCCGCGGTGGCGGCACACGTTGTGGAAGGCCCGGACGTCCTCGTCGTCGTCGCGCACGACGATGATCGAGTACGACCCGAGGTCGACCGTCACATAGTCGCCGGGCTCGGGAAGCTCCGCCTCGGCGGCCACGAACAGCCAACTCCGGGCGAACACGGCCTCGATGTCGAGGTCGAAGAACTCCTCGCCGACGTAGAAGGGGGCTTCGAGGCTCTGACCGGCGGGACGGCGGGCAACGAGGTCGCCGACGTCGGAGGTCGCTTGCTTCATCTCATCTCTCCGGTACGAGTGGTCATCTCTCCGGTACGACTGGGGAGTTGACGTGCGGACGGGGGTGGCGCTCAGACCGGCAGGCACAACCGCAGCGCGTCGTGGATCGCGGCGTGGATGTTGCGGGAGGCGACGGCGTCGCCGATGCGGAAGAGCTGGTAGCGGCCCGCCTCGTTGCGGACCACGGACTGCTGCTCGTTGGCCAGCAGGGCGCGGTGGTCGACCTCGCCCAAGTTGCGCGATCCGGGGAGGAGTTCGACGTACAACTCGTCCGCAGGCAGGGTCCCGTGCTCCACGATCACGTGGTCCACGATCCGCTCGGTCTCGGCCTCGGTGTACTCGCTGTAGAGGGTCGCGGCCAGCCGTCCGTCCCCGGTACGGCGCACGGAGCGCAGCCGCTGGGCGAGCGTGATGGTGACACCGTGCGCGGTGAACGCCCTTAGGTAAGCAGGGGAGTTCATGCTTCCGACGTCGGGGGCGAGGGCGCGCTCCGGGGTGACGTACTCGATCCGGAGGTCGGGCGAGGCGGTGAGGACCTCCACGGCGTCCATGGCCGGGTAGCCGCCGTGGTCGTCGTAGACCAGGATGTCGCCCTTCGGACGCCGCAGCGAGCCCGTCATCACGTCCCAGGTGTCGGAGACCAGGTCCTCGCCGGCGGTGAGGAAGCTGCGGTTGGGCATGCCTCCGGTGGCGACGATCACCAGGTCGGGTTGTTCGGCGAGGACGTCGTCGGCCTCGGCGTACGCGCCCAGGCGTAGGTCGACGCCGAGAATCTTGCACTCGGCGAGGCGCCAGTCGACGATCTGGATCAGGTCGGCCCGGCGCGGGTTCGACGCGGCGAGCCTGATCTGCCCGCCGGGCTGGTCGCTCGCCTCGAACAGGACGACGTCGTGGCCGCGTTCGCCCAGCACCCGCGCCGCCTCCAGGCCGGCCGGTCCCGCTCCGACGACAACTGCCCTTCTGCGGCGGCCAGTTGTGAGGGGGACGAGGTGAGGCAGGTGGAGTTCGCGGCCGACGGACGGGTTGTGGACGCACTTGGTGTCGCCGGAGTCGTAGATCGCGTCGAGACAGTAACTCGCCCCGACGCAGGGCCGGATGCGGTCCTCCTGGCCGGACTTCACCTTGGCGACCAGGTGCGGATCGGCGATCTGCGCACGGGTCATGCCGACCAGGTCGAGCAGTCCTTCGCGCAGGGCGTGCCGCGCGGTGGCGACGTCGGCGATGCGGGCCGCGTGCATCACGGGTATGGGGAGGCGTCGCTTGATCTCGCCGGTGAAGTCCAGGTACGGACCGAGCGGGGTGCCGATGGACGGGATGGCCTTCGCCAGGGACGCGTCCCGCTCGATGGAGCCGTGGATGGTGCTGATGAAGTCGATGCCGCCGGCGGCGTATTGCTGGGCGGCGGTGATCGCCTCGTCAAAAGTGAGGCCGCCGGGTTGTGCCTCGTCCAGCGACATCCGGATCCCGACGATGAAATCCGGGCCGACGGCTTCGCGCACCGCGCGGATCACCCGGCGCGGAAACGCCATGCGTTTCTCCAGAGCGCCGCCCCACTCGTCGTCGCGGTGGTTGGTCGCGGGGGAGAGGAAGCTGTCCAACAGGTGGCCGTACGCCTCCAGTTCGATGCCGTCGAGGCCGCCCTCGCGGCAACGGACCGCCGCGGAAGCGTAGTCGGCGACGATCCGGTCCAGGTCCCAGGACTCGGCGGCCTTCGGGAAGGCGCGGTGCGCGGGTTCGCGCAGCGGTGAGGCGGACACCACCGGTAGCCAGTCGCCGGTGAAGTTGCTGGTGCGGCGGCCGAGATGGGTGACTTGGCACATGACGGCGGCCCCGGCCTCGTGCACGTCGGCGGCGAGCCGGCGCAGCCACGGGACGATGTCGTCGCGGTACAGGAGCAGATTGCCGAACGCCGGCGGGCTGTCCGGCGAGACGACCGCCGAGCCGCCGATCATCGTGAGACCGACCCCGCCCCGCGCCTTCTCCAGGTGGTAGGCCCGGTAGCGGTCCTTGGGCATGCCGTCCTCGCCGAACGCCGGTTCGTGGGAGGTGCTGACCACGCGGTTGCGCAGGGTGAGGTGTTTTAGCCGGAAGGGCTGGAGCAAGGGGTCAAGGATGGCTGAGGGCACGGCTGCTCCTCGAAGGATGCTGTGGCGCGTCTGTTTCGCGATGCAAAACAGCATCGCCATACGAGACAAATGGTGGAGCTGGGAATCCCCGGCCGTCAAGAGCCCGCCGTGTTAACTCGCCGTGCGCGCAGCGCTCATCCGCGTTTCACGTGCCCACGGTGCTCATCCGCGTTTCACGTACCCCCGGCGCCAGGAGATCTTCGCGGCGGCCGCCAGCAGCTGTTCCGCGAGACCGGGCACGGTGTCCTCGTCGATGCGGAAGGTCGGTCCGGACAGGGTCACGGCCCCGATGACCTTGCCGTCCAGGGCGCGGATCGGGGCGGCGATGGCCGCCAGTCCGATCTCGTGCTCCTCGCTCGTGGTGGCGTAGCCCCGCTCGCGGATCGTCTCCAGCGCCGCCGCGAGGGTCGTCGGGTCGACGATGGTGTGCGGGGTGTACTTCTCCGCGCCCCTGGCGAAGACCTCCGCGACCCGGTCGGGGGTCATGTGCGCCAGGAAGAGCTTGCCGGCCGCGGTGGCGTGCAGCGGGGCGCGCCGGCCGACCCAGTCGATGCTCGTGATCGCCGCCGCGCCGATCGCCTGGTCGATGGTGATCACGTCGTGCCCGTCGTGGATCGCCACGTTCACGGTGTCGCCCACGGCCGCGGCCAGTTCCTGGCAGACGGGACGGCTCAGCAGGGACAGGTCGTTCACCTTGCTCGCCCCTGCGGCGAGTTCGACCATCGTGTATCCGATGCGGTACCGCCCGCGCTCGGTGTCCTGCTCGACCAGGCCCCGTGACTCCAGGGTCGCCAGCAGCCGGAACACGGTCGACTTGTGGATGCCCAGTTCGTCGGCGATCTCGGTCACACCGCTGGGACCCCGTGTGGCCAGCACCTGCAGGATCGACACCGCCCGGTCGACGGACTGCACCGAGTGATCACGTGGGCGGCTTCCGCTGCTGGTCATGGCGGAAGGGTAATCGAGGGGAAGGCACCGCCCGCGAGCCCGGTGAGCCGCTGCCCGACCCGACTGTCAGGCCGTCTTCCAGAGCGTCAGCTCGGTGACGTAGTCGCGGGCCTTGATGCCGGAGGCGTCCGTCTGGACGACGACGTCCTTGATCTTGAGCATCGCCAGGTTCTTCTCGTCGGTGACGGTGCACAGCAGTGTGCCCTTGGTCAGCTCCTTGCCCTGGTCGGCGTCGGCGAGTTGGGAGGGCAGAGCGTTCGCCGACGCACCCTCGGCGCACTCCTCGGGGGTGGGGCCCGCGCTCTTTCCCGCGGTCGTCACGAGGTTCAGATTGTGGGCGGTGCCCCACTCCGCGTACTGCAGCTCGGCTCCGGTCGTCGAGCTGGAGGCGTGCGTGTCGATCCGCGGCGAGTCCAGGTCGACGTTGGTGTACGAGCTGCGACCCGTCGTGAACTGTGCGCGCAGGGTGAGGGGCTTGTCCTTGAAGATCGCGGTGTAGCCGGGTGCCGTCGCACTCGTGGAGGGGGATGCGGAGGTGCCGGTGGGCGCCGACGAGGGTGTCTGCCCGGTGCTCCCCTTCGCGCCGGTGTCCTTGTTGTCGTCGCGGGTGAAGACCCAGGCCGCCGCTGCTACGACCACCACGGCGAGCGCGGCGGCGCCGACCGCCAACGGGGTCCGGTTGTGGGCCGGTGGGGTGGTCGAGGGCGGGGAGGAGGGTGGTGCCCCCGGCGGGAACGAGGGTGCGGGGCCGGAGGGCGGCTGCGGCTGCCGCGTCGGCTCGCCGGGCCCCGACGCTTGGGTGGGCGTGTAGCCGCCGGGCGCGGGGGAGTTGGGCGCCCCGGCACCATGTGGCCCGAAACCATGTGCCCCGCCACCAGGAGGCAAGGTTGCCGCACTCGCCGGACCGCCGGGAGGCACGGTCGCTGCATCGCCGGGAGGCACGGTCGTCGCGCTCGCGGAGTCACCCGCACCCGCCACGGGCTCGTCGGCGCTCGCCGAAGCCGCGCCGGCTCCCGCAGTAGCCCCCGCCACCCCCGCTCCCCGATCCAACGCCCCTTGCTCACCCGCGAGTTGCTCCTGCCGGGCGATGTCCGCCGCAACCGACGCCGGCAACCAGTCGGTGAAGTCCCGCAATGGGCGTTCGCCCAACTCCTGGCACAGAGCGGCCAGTTCTGAGGGCGCGGGGCGGGCGGCCGGGTCGGCGGCCAGCGTGCGCTCCAGGACCGCGCGCAGCGGCTCGGGGTACGAGGTCAAGTCCGGTGGGCGGAACTCGGTGTTGGCGATTTTCGTGGCCAGCGTGATGGCCCCGGCGTCGCCGTACGGATGGCGGCCGGTAGCGGCCACGGCGGCGATCAGGCCGAGGGAGAAGACGTCGGCGGCCGGGGTCTGTTCCTGGCCGTTGGCGTGCTCCGGCGACATGAACTGCGGGGTCCCGATCAGCCCGCCGCTGCGCGTGAGTTGGGTGGCGTCGGCGGCCCGTGCGATGCCGAAGTCGATGATCCAGGGGCCGTCGGAGCCGATGAGGATGTTGCTCGGCTTCAGGTCCCGGTGGATCACACCGGCCTTGTGCACGGCGTGCAGCGCCTCCGCCGCGCAGCCCGTCAGCTGGAGCACCGTGGGCAGCGGGAGCGGCCCGTGCAGGGCGAGGACCCGGTCCAGGGCGAGGCCGGGTACGTAGACGGTGGCGAGCCAGGGCTGTGGGCCGGTGGTGTCGTGGTCGACGACCGGGACGATGTGATAGCCCTGCACCCGGCGGGCGGAGGTCGCCTCCTGCTCGAAGCGGCGGCGGAACTCCTCGTCCTGGGCGTACTCCCTGCGGATCACCTTCAGGGCGACCGGCTGGTTGCCGCGTGTGCGCGAGAGGTAGACCGACCCCATGCCGCCCTCGCCGATCTGGGCGAGCAGCCGGTAACCTGCCACCTCCCGCGGGTCGTCGGGGCCCAGAGGTCTCAAGTGCCCAGCGTTTCCAGCGTTGTTCAAGATGTTCGTCCCCCCTCGCCAGGCGAGTGATCGTACCGGTGCAACCCGGTCATCCGGAAGTATCCGAGGAGATCAAGGAAAAGTGGCGAAGGTCCAGGAGAATCAAGGCAGTTGACGGGTCTCGTCGGACTGTGAGGCGTGCATGGAACAACATCTGGTCCCCTCGGCGGAGGGTGCCGACTATCTGGTGGAACTCTCCAACGTCGTACGCCAGACCTCCATCGGCCCCCGGGGACCGCGCTCCCTGCGCCGACTCGGGCTGGTCCTGCGGGCGTTGACGGAACTCACCGGGGACCCCGACGTCTCCGTCTACCTCGTCGCCGACACCAGTCTGCTGGGCGGGCACCGCGAGTTCGGCGATCCGGCCGAGGTCCAAAGGCTGCGCCGATGGGTCGCCGACGGGCTGGTCGAGGAGGTCGACGACGCCGACGAACGCATCCTGGACCTGGCCCGGATGACCGGCACCAGGGTCGTCACGGGCGACCAGTACGTCGACCACCGTGTCGAACACCCGTGGATCCAGGGGAACACCTGGCAGTTCCTCAGACCGGAACCCCGCCCCGACGGCTCGGTCGCTCTCGTCCCCATGGACATGGGCGTACGCACGGAGGCCGAGATCTCCTACCGCATGGAACTCGCCGCCCTCAAGAAACAGGGCCTGCTCGGTCCGGCCCGCACCCCGTTGACCGAGGTCATCATGCGGAACTGGCGCTGCCCGGAACCCCGTTGCACGCTCTACGACGTCCACCGGGGCGACCGCGTCCTGCTGCCCCGCATGCGACGCGGCGTCCCCACCTGCGAGTTGCACGGCACCCCGCTGACTGACGAGGGGCCGAGGCCCGCCGCAGCACAGCTCAAGGTGGTCATCGACCGTACCTGCGTGGCCCGTTACACCCTCGACGAGGGCTCCGAGGCGCATGTCGGACGGCTGCCGGGACCGGAGGGCATCGCCCTGCACAGCCTCCTGTCGCCGGAGGTCGCCGCGCAGGTCAGCCGTCGGCATGTGGCGGTCTCGGCGCGGGGCGGGACGGTCCTGGTCCGTGATGTCAGCACCTATGGAACGCGGATGCGCAGGGCAGGCCGCAGGGGTGTGCCCGGCCCGTGGGAGGTGCTGCCGCCGGGGACCGACCGGTCCTTCCGTCCCGGTGACGAGGTCGAACTCGCCCCCGGTGTCGTCCTCACCCGCAGCGGCCGGCGTTTCCCCGCCGAACTCGCGGACGCCTGGCGCACGGAGGCCGGCGGGACCGCCGTACCGCCGACCGCGGCGGCGCCTACGCGACGGGTCTGACGGCGGTCTGGGCGGCGGCTTCCGGGGCGGAAGACCGTGCAGCGCGAAGCCGTCCGGGCCGGAGCCGCGTGCGGACTGGTTCCGCGGACGATGCATTCCACTTGTGTGCGATGTGACGATTTTCGAACTTACGGGTCACAACGAGTCAATCGGCGCTCTACTGTGGCAATTCGTTCTCGGTGCCTACGCGTTCGGATGCGGGTCGATGCCAGACAGCAGCGCCATCATCGTCATCCTCACCGCACTACAGGTGGAATACGAGGCGGTGAAGGCCGAACTCGTCTGTGTCCGGACCTTCAGACACGACAGCGGCACCCTGTTCGAAGAGGGATTCCTCAAGGGCACGCCCTGGCGGATCATCATCGCCGCGGTGGGTCGGGGCAGCGACAGCGCCGCGGTCATCGCGGAGCGAGCCGGAGGCATGTTCCGGCCACGCGCAATGCTGTTCGTCGGCATTGCCGGCAGTCTCAAGTCCGATGTGGCGCTCGGGCACGTCGTGGTCGCCACCTGGGTGCACGCTTTCCAGGGCGGACGGCAGACCGACGACGGACTGTTGGCCCGGCCCGAAAGCTGGCAGGCGGACCATGGACTCCTTGAGGCCGCTCGCCTGGCGCTCGGTTCGCGCCTGGACACCATCCACTTCAAGCCGGTCGCGGCAGGCGACGTGGTCCTCGACGCCGCCGACGACAACCCGCTCCGGCAAGCGCTGCGGAAGAACTACAACGACGCCGTGGCCATCGAGATGGAGGGGGCCGGCCTCGCTCACGCGGCACACCTTGCAGGAGGGCGGCCCGCACTTGTTGTCCGTGGCATCAGCGACCGGGCCGACGGACACAAGGGCGCTGCCGACGCGGCTGGTTCGCAGCGGACCGCGGCACGGAACGCGGCGCGGGCCGCGATGTCCATGCTGCGGGTTCTCGCCAACGAAGTGCATCGATCGAGCTATTGCGTCTCCTATGCGCCGCGCGACCGCTCCTGGGCCGAGTGGATCGCATGGGAACTGCGAAGGGCCGAGGGCCGCGCGTGCCGTGTGTTGCTCCGGCCGTGTCCGAGCACGGAGAACGAGTACCGCGCGTTCCATCTGTGGGACGGAGTGGCCAGAGCCGACCGGATTCTGGCCGTCATGTCGGACGAGTACGCGCGTTCCGCGTACGGACAGGGAGAATGGCAGGTCGCCAAGCAGGCGGACGCGCAGGGACTCGTGAGCAAGGTGATTCCGGTGCGTACGGACGGCCATGAGCCGCCGTCGGAGCTGGGTCCGGTACGGACGGTGGACCTGCGTGACCTCGCCGTGGAAGAGGCACGCGAGGCGCTTCTCGAGGGGGTCAGGGAGGCCGAGGCAGGGGCGCCGACAACGAGACTCATGTGGCTCGAGGGCTTCATCCCGCCCACCGCCGAACTCCCCGGAGACGACGAACTACCCCCGTTCCCCGGCTTCCCGGGAAAAGCCCAGGCGCGGGTCCCACGACGCCATGAACCTGAGCCGGTGGCACTGATGGCGCCGACACCCGGTCGCGTCCGGCGGACCGGCCCGATGACTCGGGGTACCGCCGTGCTCGCCGACTGGCTGCGGGGCGGAGGCGGGCGGCGAAGGCGCCGGGCTGCCGACCGACTGGCCGCAACCCTGGACTTCTCGACGTTGAGCGCCGTGGAATTCGACCGAGCCGCACGGTACTACCGCCAGGCACTCCGCCTCGCGCTGCGTCATGCGCCCGCCGAAGCGGACAGGCTCTTCGACACCTACGACCGGCGCATCCCCGACGCCCACTACGCGGGGGCCTTCCGGCCGCAGGACGAACCATGGCTGACCTCCTTCGCCGCACGCGGAGACGACGACGCGCTGACCGTGCTGATCAAACTGGCCGGCCGACTGCGGCTGTCCGGCCTGCAACAGCTCGCGCGGGACGTGTTGATCCGGCACCTCGCACAGAGCTACGACGCGGAGTCGTTGGTACGGCACTTCGTGCACTGGCGGGCACGGGGCCTTCTGGAAGGCGGAGGCTGGGGCTGGGCACTGGAGCAGCACGCGACCCGGGTGCCGTTGGAGCATCATCCGCAGCTGTGGGCCGGGTTCCTCGGCGAACTGCCGCAGGATCTCCTGCCCAGGATGTTCAGCGTCCACCTCCTCCTCGGCCGGGGAGCCGACGCCGCCGCACTCGCCGGCACTCGGGAGGAGCAACGACGGGCTCTCGAGTGCTGTTTGACGTTGCACGACGAGCGCGGACTGCGTGAGGGCCTCGGCCTGGCCCGTGCGCTGGGCGACGACCTGGCGGCGCACGATCTGCAACAGCGCCTCGGTGAACTGCTGTTCAGGGCGGGCCGCTACCGCGAGGCACTGCCGCACTTCCAGGACAGAGGCTTGCTGAAGCAGGCAGGCGAATGCCATGAACTGCTGGGCCGCCCCTTCGAGGCACTCGCCAACTGCCCGGACGACGAACCCGACCGCCTGCTCAGGTTGGTCGACGCCTGTCTCCTTCCCCTCGGTGACCTGGTCGCCCGGCGCAGCTACGCTGATGCGGCGCGACAGGCACAGCAACTGGCCGAAGCCATCCGGAGGTTGAGGGACGGGACACCGGCGGTGGCGGCCTGTCGGGAGGAGATCGCGGCCCGCCGCAATGCCGTACTGAAGGAGGCCCGGACCGACTTCGAACGGCGGCTGCGCGTCGCGGCCGAGAACGATCGGCAGAAAGTTCTCGTCGACTGGAGCGACTTCGAGGAAGCGGCCGGAGAACTGTCCGAGGCCGCGCGCTGTGCGGAGGCAGCCGGCAAGGTTTACCACGCCCACGAGTTGTATCGGCGCGCCGCACGGTACGGCGAGGCCGACCGAGTGCTGCACGGCGACCGGACGGGCAGAGGGAAGAACGCCCGGGCCGCCGCCCTCACCGCCGGCGGTGATCTGCCTCGCGCCGCCCAACTGCGTGAGGAGGCGGAGGAATGGGAGGAGGCCATCGCTCTCTGGGTCGGAGAGAAGGACCTGGTCGGTGCCGTGCGGTGTCTGCGCCGGAAGCTGGGTGCCGAGGCACTGGAGGACCCCCGGCTCGCCGAGTGGTTGCGGGCCACCGGGGAGATCGAGGAACTGGTACGGCTCTGCTTGGCGACGGTGGAACGCAAGGGGAGCCGTACCCGCGCCGCCGCCGAACTACGTGACCTCGTGGGCAGGTCGGGCCTGGCCCCGAAGCTGGTCGCCCGGATTCGCGAAGCGCTCGACGCACTGGACGCCGTGGCGCGCAGGGGGTTCGAGGAGCGGGTGTCGGTCTGGGTCGCTCAGGCCCGCCGCGAGACCGACGAGCGGTTTGCGCGCATCTGGGGGCTGGACCTCGGCACCTCGCAGTGCGCCGTCGCCATCTACGACGCCGTCGCCCAGCAGCCCGTCGCCTGCTCCTGGAAGGGCCGGGCCCACTTCCCCTCGACCCTGTGCGTGGACGCGGAGGGCGCCGAACTGGTCGGCCTGACCATGGAGGAGATCCAGACCGGCAAGGCCATGGCCCTGATCCGCGATACCAAGCGCAAGATGGGAACGGTCGTCAACTACCGGGCTTTCTCGGGCCGTTACAGCTACCGGCCGGAGGAGGTCGCCGCACACCTGGTCCGCCATGCGCGCCAGACGGTGGAGAACTTCCTCGCAGCCCACGTACGGGAGCGCGTCGCCGAACTGGCCCGCGCCGAGGTGGACCACGTAGTCCCCGACTGGCTCAACTGGGCCGAGCAGCAGCACAGTTACCGCGTGTCACGACCCAGGGCGGTCGTCACCGTGCCGGCCAACTTTCCCAGCAAGGCCCGCAGCGCGACACGTGACGCCTGCACCATCGCGGGAGTGGAACTGGTACGGATGATCCACGAGCCTACCGCGGCCTGCGTCGCGGTGAACTTCCAGCGACAGGGCGCGCTGGAGGACTCGGTGATCGTCGTCGACCTTGGGGCGGGCACCCTCGATGTCAGTGGCATGGACATCGGTGGCGGCATCTACCACGTGGAGCAGGTCATCGGGGACAACGCCTGCGGGAGCCGGGACTTCGACCCCCTGATCTGCCAAGCCCTCGCCCGGCAGATCGAGGATCTCGGCCTCCGGGTGCCGCCGACCGCCGCGGCCCGCCGGCGTCTGGAGGCGGCCGCCGAGGAGATCAAGATCGCCCTGTCCACACGGCTGGAGGCCGAGCACCACCTCCGGTCCTTCGTCGACGGCCAGGACGTGCGGGTGTCACTGACCCGGGAGCAGTTGGCCGACATCGTGGCCGAGCCCCTGGACGCCCTGCGCCGATTCTGTGCGGAGAAGTGTGGCAGCCTCCCCGGCAAGCCGGATCATCTCGTCCTCATCGGCGGCCCCATGCTGGCACCGCTCGTGACGGATGTCTTCGAGCGGGCCTTCGGCCGGACAAGGACCGCGCCAGGCGATCCGCGTACCGCCGTGTCGCTCGGAGCCGCGCTGCACGCCGCCCAACTCGACAAGAAGCTGCCCGAGACTCTGATCGTCGACGTCACGCCGTTCGCCCTGGGGATCAGGGCTCACGGGCAGGCGGAGGACGACGGGCTCGAGGTTCTGATCGGGCCCAACTCCAACATTCCCACCAGCCGTTCGCAGATCTTCACCACGGGAGAGGACAACCAGACCGACGTCCTGATCGAGGTCTTCAGCGGAGTGCTCAGCCCCGACACCAAGATCGGTGAGTTCAAACTCGACGAAATCAGGCCCGCCGAAAGGGGCAAGCCCCGCATCGAGGTGTCGTTCGACTTGAATGCCAGTTCTGTGCTGGAGGTCACGGCCCACGACCTCGACACCGGCCGCAGGAAGTCGATCCAGGTGCTCGATGCCACCCTGCTCACCCCCGACCAGGTTGACCGGATGGCGGAACACCTCCGGCAGTTCGACACCCGCGAGCGGCTGCGCCGGGAGCGCGACGAGGTGCGTGAGCGGCTCCGTCGCCTGCTTGCCGCTGTCGATGACGGTGACAGCAGCGCGGAGTGGGACGAGTTCCGGCACCGGCTGGAGACGTTCCGAACCCCGTCGGAGTTGCTGGACCCGGCCACCCAGGAAGCGCTCGCGACGATGCACACCGAGGCCGGATCGGTGGAGCTCGAACTCGTCGCGGCCCGCGGTGCGTTGCGCCGACTGAGCGAGACCGTGCGTGCCCTCTTCGACGAACTCTCGAACGGGGGACCAACCGCCGAGTCGGTGCGAGCTGCCCAGGACTTCGGCACGCGCCTGGAACGTGCCCACGGCGAACTCACCGACCTGCGAGACCGGGTGGCGGCCTGGAACAGCGTGCTCATCCGCTCGGCCGTCAGCCGCCAGGACGTACTCACCCGCTTCCGGGACCGCCATGACGAAAGCGACTTCGCGGGTGCGCTGTCAGTGCTCGACGGGCTGTCGCTACGCCTCGACCAGACGAACGACATGGAGCGCCTGCTCCACTGCATCGCCGAAACCGATGACGTCCGCACCCGGTCCGACAGCTACCGCACCATGCTCCACGGCTTCGCCGGCCGCCTGCAGGTCTGTCCCTTGCCTCCGGCACGTCCCGACGAGTGTCCGCCTCAGATCCGGTCGGCCCTGGTCAGGGTTCTCATCACAGGGAAGGACGTCGTCCGGACCGTAAGGAGCGGCTTCCTCATGGCCGACGGACTGGTCGCCACCACCTTGCGACACCCCGTGTCGGCAGGCCGGATCACCGTGCAGGGCGAAGGGTTCGAGACCACCGTCGCCGAGATCGTTCCCCACGGCCCGAAGTCCGCCTTCGTGGCAGTCCTACGACTCTCCGCTCCCGCCCCGCCCGCTTCCCTGCGCCTCGGCCACCCCGCGCTCATCCGTCTCGGTGACCCGGTGTGGGCGCCGATGGTCACCGTCTCCGCCTCGGCGGACGTCGCCGATACGTCCGGCTCACTTCTGTCTGCGTCTGTCGACAGCCTCGAAAATGTTCCGGAACGACAACTCAGCCTTGTCAGGACCACCTTGCGGCCGTCCCCGGAGCAGGCCGGGGCGCCGCTCCTCAATGACCTCGGCGAGGTCATAGGCCTGCTCTGCGTCAGCGACGGGGCACCGGCCACTCGCGGGGGTTTCGCCGTGGGCGTCGATGCGTTGACGCCGTTGCTGGCTCGGGCGGGCCATCACCGATACCGCTAGCCGCCAGTAGGCGTCGGAGGTTCGCCGCGGATGACGCCGGAAAACGCCCCCCGCGGCGAACCGTCCTGCATCAGCCGATAATGCGGTGCGTCGTCCAGAACGACGTCAGGTCCGTGGTCGTCGCGGCCTGTGCGGCCGCCTTGAACTCGGCCGTGGTCGAGACGCCGTACCAGTGCGAAGTGGCGTAGTCCTTCAGGAGTTTGGCCATCACGGTGTCACCCAGGGTGCGGCGCAGGTCGTGCAGGGCGCACTTTCCGTAGCCGTAGACGACGGTGGAGTAGCGGGACGAGTGGGCGTCCCAGTACGCCATCGAGTTGGTGATGTTCTCCGCGGAGGACGCCCAGGAGACGTTGTTCCAGCAGTTGGTGCCGGTCAGTCCCTGCGCCAGGTCGGTGGCGTAGTCGGTGAACG
Source organism: Streptomyces xylophagus (assembly GCF_000716435.1). Taxonomy (GTDB): domain Bacteria; phylum Actinomycetota; class Actinomycetes; order Streptomycetales; family Streptomycetaceae; genus Streptomyces; species Streptomyces xylophagus. The sequence goes on along the minus strand of NZ_JNWO01000016.1, from coordinate 17,746 downwards.
CCTCGTCCAGCCAGGGGCTGTTGTACTCGTCGTCGCCGACGATGCCGTAGAACCACTGGTGGCCGATCTCATGGGTGAGTGCCGTGGTGCTGACCAGGTCGAGGACGAAGCCGGGGTACTCCATGCCGCCGAACCAGAAGTTGTTGTCGATGACGGCGTCCAACTCGCCGTACGGGTAGGCGCCGAAGCGTCCCGCGTGGGCGTCGACCGCGGACTTGGCGGTGGTGAGCATCGACTGGGCGTTGGCCGAACTGATGCCCGTGACCGAGTAGATGTTGATCGGGGTGCCCGCCGTCGACGTACCCGAGATCTTCGTGAACGGGCCCGCCGCCCACGCGAAGTCGCGGACCTTGGACGCGGTGGCCGTGGTGATCGTGCGCCCGCTGGTGCCCGCGGTGTCGACCGAGGCGCCCGTGGCCGGGACCAGCAGGGTGGTCGGGTGGTCCAGGGTCACCTTGAAGTCGGCGGCCAGGGAGTAGAAGGACTCGCCGTTGTTCGTGTACGGGTCCAGGTGCCAGCCCGAGCCGTCCTTGATCGCGAGGACCGGCAGCGCGTTGCCGATCATGCTGAACGCGCCGTCGTAGCCGAACCGGTCGGCGCCGCTGGGGACGGTGATCCCCAAGTCGAAGCCGATCGTGGTGGATTGACCCTGCGCGAGCGGGGCCGGCAGCGCGATCTGGAGGGCCGTGCAGGCGACCGAGAGGGCGCCCGCGGTGCCGCCGGTGACATTGGTGACCGTGATCGGCGGCGCGGAGCAGGTGCCGTGGTAGTTGTCCCACAGCCGCAGGTACACCTCGGTGAGCGGGGTGGCCGAGGCGTTGGTGAAGGTCGTGCTCTCGTGGCCGGTCCAGACCGTGCCGGCGGTGTTGCTGCTCAGACTGACGGTGTACGCCGGGGCGGCCGGCGTGCGCGTCGAGTCGGCCGGCGGGGCGGTGTCACCGGAGGTGTTGAGGGCGATGTCGTCCAGGACGAAGCTCGTCTGGAGGCTGGAGTCCTCGACGCCGGAGAAGGCGAGGCTCACGGTCTGGCCCGCGAACGACGACACGTCGAACGACTTCTGGACGTAGCCGGTGGCCTTGTTCAGGTTCGAGTAGGTCGCGAGGGTCGTGCTGCCGATCTTCGCCGTGAGCTTGTCGTACGCGGTGGACGAGGTCGTCTCGGCGGTGTCGATGTGCAGCCAGAAGGTCAGGGTCGCGCTGCTGCAGCCGGACGGGATCGTCACGCTCTGGGAGAGCGTGTCGGTGTGCGTGCCGCCGGTGCCGTCGAGCCAGGCGAAGCTGGTGCCGCCGTGGGCGCTCTGCCCGGTGCGGCTGGTGATGACGGTCGTCGAGGACTGGGTCCAGGACGAAGTACCGCTCTCGAAGTCGCCGTTGGTGACCACCTGCGCCGGGGTGCAGGCGGCGGCCACGGGAGCCGCGGACGGTGCCGCGGCGGCCGGGGTGACGGGGAGCGAGAGGGCGGCCACCGCGGCGACGGCGAAAACGCCGGCTGCGAGAGCCTTGTGGGGGGTCGATCTCACACGGAACTCCTTCTACGGCGGCCGGGATACCGGCCTGCTCGGTGGCCGCCCGGCCGGACTGGGTGTGCCGGTGGGCGGCCGCGGGGTGCGCGTCGCGATTGCGTGATCGCGGGGGAAGCTTCGCAGATTTGACCGGGCCATGCCATAAAAAGGAGGAAGTGTGCGCATGAAGAGGAGGAAGGTGCGAACGAGGGCCGGAGGGTGCCGTGGCGTATGCCTACGTTGACCGGGCCATGCCTGGATTTGGCCTCCGGTTGGCCGAATGTACGCCTTCGATTGCTTCCATCGAGCGATGGACCACATCACGTTCCTCGTGGCGGTCGTCATCGTCACGGCCTTGGCCTTCGACTTCACCAACGGATTCCACGACACCGCCAACGCGATGGCGACGTCCATCGCCACCGGGGCGCTGAAGCCCAAAACGGCGGTCCTGATCAGTGGGGCCCTCAACCTCGTCGGCGCCTTCCTGTCCACGGAAGTCGCCAAGACGATCTCCGGCGGCATCGTCGACGACACCCTCGTGACCCCAGGAATGATCTTCGCGGGGCTGGTCGGAGCGATCCTCTGGAATCTCCTGACCTGGTTGCTGGGACTGCCGTCCAGTTCTTCGCACGCCCTGTTCGGTGGCCTGATCGGCGCGGTCTGGGTCGGCGCGGGTTCCAACGGGGTCCACTTCGACAAGGTCGTGGCGAAGATCCTGATCCCCGCGGTGGCCTCCCCGCTCGTGGCCGGAATCGCCGCTCTCCTCGCCACCTACCTCGCCTACAAGATCACCGCCCGGGCCCGCAAGGACTCGGTCACCAAGGGCTTCCGGCTCGGCCAGATCGCCTCGGCCTCGCTGGTCTCCCTCGCGCACGGCACGAACGACGCCCAGAAGACGATGGGCGTCATCACCCTGACCCTGATCTCGGTGGGCGCGCTCGGCCATGACGCCGGTCCGCCGGTGTGGGTCATCACCGCGGCGGGACTCGCCATCGGCCTGGGCACCTACATCGGCGGCTGGCGCATCATCCGCACGATGGGCAAGGGCCTCACCGACATCCAGTCCCCGCAGGGCTTCGCGGCCGAGGCCGCCTCCACGACCGTCATCCTCACCTCCGCCCACCTGGGTTTCGCGCTCTCCACCACGCAGGTCTGCTCCGGCGGCATCCTGGGCGCGGGACTGGGCAGGCGACTGGCCGAGGTACGTTGGGGGACCGCGGGCCGCATGGTCATCGCCTGGCTGGTCACCCTGCCGGCCGCGGCTCTGGTCGGCGGTCTCTCCGCCACCGTCGTCAAGCACGGCGGCAACCTCGGCACGGCCCTGATCGCCCTGATCGCCGCCGCCGTGGCCGGATTCATCGTGATCGCCTCGCGCCGCAACCCCGTGCACGCGGACAACGTCAACGAGACCCACGAGGTCACCATCCGCAGCGGGGCGTCCACCGACGTCCGTACGGCCGCCTGAGTCAAGGGAGTTGACTGATGAGTCTGGACTGGAACGCCCTCGGCGAGGTCGCGGCGGTGAGTGTCGGAGTGACCGTCGGCGTGGTCGCCGTCTTCGCGCTGGGTGTGCTCGGCATCGCCCAGGTCGAGACCGCCCGCGAACAGGACGGCGGCACGCATGCCCTCGGGATCGCACAGGCGGGCTTGTGCTTTCTCGCCTGTGCGGCTGTCGTGGCATACGGCATATATCTCATCGTGCCGCAGTTCCACTGAGTGCCACTGGATGAACGTCATTGATGAACGCCACTGATCAACCGAACACCATCGAGAAGGAGGCCGGGATGACTGAGCTGTTGTCGGGGCTGCGCGTCGACTACACCGACCAGGACGACCCGGTGCTGATCCGGCCCGACGGCAGCCCGGTGGACACCTGGCGCGAGAACTACCCGTACGAACACCGCATGGAGCGCAAGGAGTACGACTGGCACAAGCGGCTCCAGCAGATAGAACTGCTGAAGCTGCAACGCTGGGTCAAGGAGACCGGCCGGCGTCTCGTCATCGTCTGCGAGGGGCGCGACGCGGCCGGCAAGGGCGGCACGATCAAACGGTTCACCGAGCACCTGAACCCGCGTGGCGCCCGCGTGGTCGCACTGGAGAAGCCGAGCGAGCGCGAGAGCGGTCAGTGGTACTTCCAGCGCTACGTCCAGCACCTGCCGACCGCCGGTGAGATCGTGCTGTTCGACCGCTCCTGGTACAACCGGGCGGGCGTGGAGCGCGTGATGGGTTTCTGCTCGGACGACGAGTACCGCCGTTTCATGCGGCAGGCCCCGCTGTTCGAGCGGATGCTGGCGGACGACGGCATCGACCTGATCAAGTTCTGGTTCTCCGTCTCACAAGGTGAACAGCGCACCCGTTTCACGATCCGCCAGGTCGATCCCGTACGGCAGTGGAAGCTCAGCGCGATGGACCTGGAGTCCCTGGACCGCTGGGACGACTACACCGCCGCCAAGGTCGCCATGTTCCGGGAGACCGACACCGAGCAGGCCCCCTGGACCGTGGTGAAGAGCAACGACAAGAAGCGGGCCCGCGTCGAGGCCATGCGCAGCGTCCTGGCCCGCTTCGACTACGCCGACAAGGACGAGGAGGTCGTCGGCAGCCCTGATCCACGCGTCGTCGGCGCGGCGGCAACGCTGCTGGAGGCGGGGGAGGACGACACGGCGGCGGTGTTCTAGGGGGCAGGGTCCCTTAGGGCCGGTCCTAGTCGCCGTCTCGCGGCACCAGTGTCACCCGGTGGAAATTGCAGCCGGTCATGGGCGGGCTCCCGGACGGGGGCCCGCCCGCGTGTGCCTTGAGGGCGACGCTGACCAGGCTGAGCAGCAGGTCGACGTCCGTCTCGCAGTCCAGGTGGACGGTCACCCAGCGGGAGCCCGGGATGATCCGGATCGCCGTCGACTCGCTGAGATCGTGGTGGAACCGCAGGATCGCCCCGACCGTGAGATGCAGGTCCACATCGTGGTCGGAGTGGAAATGCACGATCTCACTGTGGGCGGACCGCAGTGCCCGCCCCGTGCCGCAACTGGCCGGGACCGCGCTGAGGTCGCGCCAGCCTTCCAGTCGCTGCATGGCTCGCTCGGCCAGGGTCATGTCCCCATCGTGTACTGCTCACCGCTTCGCAACCAGAGGTTGAGCGATTTGTAACCGGGGCGTGAGGTACCGCACACCTCTGGAGCGTCATGTGTGCGGTATCTGTCCCGAGTCAACTCCCGATCCGCGCCGGGTCAACTCCCGTCGGCCACGAGCTTTTCGTAGCCCACCAGCCGTACGCAGGTGGCCACCCCGTCGATGATCTCCTTGATCTCCGAGAGGTCCGGGAAGGAGGGGGCGATCCGGATCGTACGGTCCCTGGGGTCGTCGCCGTACGGATGCGTGGCGCCGGCCGGTGTCAGGGCGAGACCCGCGTCGGCCGCGCGGCGGACCACCTCGCGGGCGCAGCCGTCGAGGACGTCGAGGGTGATGAAGTAACCGCCCTTGGGCGTGGACCAGGTGGCGAGGCCGGTGTCGCCGAGCCGCTCGGCGAGGATGCGCAGCACGGTGTCGAACTTGGGCTCCAACAGCTCGCGGTGCTTGCGCATATGGGCGCGGACCCCGTCGGCGTCGCGCAGGAACATCGCGTGCCGCAGCTGGTTGACCTTGTCCGGGCCGATGGAGCGCTTGGCGCTGTAGCCGCGCAGCCAGGCCACGTTGGCCGGGGACGAGCCGAAGAACGCCACGCCCGCACCGCCCAGCGTGATCTTCGAGGTGGACCCGAAGACGAAGACCCGGTCCGGGTGCCCGCTGTCGGCGCAGGCCGCGAGCATGTCGGCGATCTGCACCTCCTCGTCGGTGAGGTGGTGCACGGCGTAGGCGTTGTCCCAGAAGATCCGGAAGTCGGGCGCGGCCGTCGGCATGGCGGCGAGTCGCCGTACGACCTCGTCGCTGTAGCAAGTCCCGTCCGGATTGCTGTACTTGGGCACGCACCAGATGCCCTTGACGGCGGGGTCCTCGGCGACCAGCCGCTCCACCACATCCATGTCGGGGCCCTCGGCGGTCATCGGCACGGGGATCATCTCGATGCCGAACCGCTCGCACAGCGCGAAGTGCCGGTCGTACCCGGGGACCGGGCACAGGAACGCGACCCGCTCCTCGTCCGCCCAGCGGCGCGCGGCTCCGGGCAGCGTGCCGAGCAGTGCGTGCACGAGGCAGTCGTGCATCAGCTCCAGGCTGGAGTTGCCCACGGCGAGCAGCTGCTCCGCCGGTACCTGGAGGAACCCGGCGAAGATCTCCCGGAGCTCCAACAGCCCTTCCGCGCCACCGTAGTTGCGGCAGTCCGTGCCGTCGGCGGAGGTGTAGCGGTCGCCGGGCAGCGAGAGCAGTTCGGCGGACAGGTCGAGCTGCCGCGACGAGGGCTTGCCACGGGTCAGGTCGAGCGACAGCTTCTTCGCGAGGAGGGCTTCGTAGTCGCTCCGGGCCGCGTCGAGGCGGGCCGGGAGGGAGTCGGCGCTGTGCACAGGTGAGGGAGGGTTCACGGAGGTCGACGCTACAAAGCCGGGGGTCGCACCACAAACGCATAAGCGCCGACGCCCCTTACGCCTCCCGCCATACGTCCCGTCGTACCTCGCGTCATACTTCCCGCAGAAGCGTGGTGATCTGGGCGGTGACCTGGCCACGCGAGGTTGACGTCGGATTTCCGCCAGCCCCGACCCACCCCGTATCGGATGCTGGACGTATGCAGAACGGGATGCACACCGACACGGAGCGTTGCGTGCGCGCGGTCCAGTCCAAGGACGCGCGTTTCGACGGCTGGTTCTTCACGGCCGTCACGACCACCCGCATCTACTGCCGGCCCAGCTGCCCGGTCGTCCCGCCCAAGCCGGAGAACATGACGTTCTACCCGAGCGCGGCGGCCTGCCAGCAGGCGGGGTTCCGGGCCTGCAAGCGCTGCCGCCCCGACACCAGCCCCGGCTCCCCGGAGTGGAACCAGCGGGCCGACCTCGTCGCCCGCGCGATGCGCCTGATCGCCGACGGAACCGTGGACCGCGAAGGCGTCCCCGGCCTCGCCGCCCGCCTCGGCTACAGCACCCGGCAGATCGAACGCCAGCTCCTCGCCGAACTGGGCGCCGGCCCCTTGGCCTTGGCCCGCGCCCAACGCGCCCAGACGGCAAGGCTGTTGATCGAGACGACGGCGCTCCCGATGGCGGAGATCGCCTTCGCCGCCGGCTTCTCCTCGATCCGCACCTTCAACGACACCGTGCGCGAGGTCTTCGCTCTCTCCCCGAGCGAACTGCGCAACAGGCGCCCGAAGACAACCGTGTTGACCCCCGGCACACTCACCCTCCGCCTGCCGTTCCGCGCCCCCCTCAACCCCGACAACCTCTTCGGCCACCTCGCGGCGACCGCCGTACCGGGCGTGGAGGAGTGGCGCGACGGCGCCTACCGCCGAACCCTCCGCCTCCCCTACGGCCACGGCATCGCGTCCCTCACTCCCAAGTCCGACCACATCGCCTGCCGCCTCACCCTCAGCGACCTGCGCGACCTGCCGGTGGCCATCAGCCGCTGCCGCCGCATGCTCGACCTGGACGCCGATCCGGTCGCGGTGGACGACCAGTTGCGTACGGACCCGGTACTGGCACCGCTGGTGGACAAGGCCCCCGGCCGACGCGTCCCGCGCACGGTCGACGAGGCGGAGTTCGCCGTACGGGCCGTCCTCGGCCAACAGGTCTCCACGGCGGCGGCCCGCACCCACGCGGCCCGCCTGGTCACCGCGCACGGCGAACCGGTCGCCGACCCCGAGGGCGGCCTGACCCACCTGTTCCCGTCCCCCGAGTCACTGGCGGAGGTGGCCCCCGATTCCCTGGCGATGCCGCACACCCGCCGCACCACCTTCACCACCCTGGTGGCCCAACTGGCAGATGGAACCCTCCACTTGGGCGTGGAAAGCGACTGGGCGGAGACGCGAGCGCGACTCCTGACCCTCCCCGGCTTCGGCCCCTGGACGGTCGACGTCATCGCCATGCGCGCCCTCGGCGACCCCGACGCCTTCCTCCCCACCGACCTCGGAATCCGCCGCGCCGCCCAGGAGTTGGGGCTCCCGTCGACCCCGGCCGCCCTCACCGCACGCGCGGCGGCCTGGCGGCCCTGGCGGGCGTACGCGGTCCAGTATCTCTGGGCGACGGACAGCCACCCGATCAACTTCCTGCCGGTGTAAGGGAAAAAGGAAAAAAGGAAAACAGAAGCGATGAAACACCACACGGTGATCGACAGCCCGTACGGCCCCCTGACCCTGGTCGCCGACGACGACGGCGCCCTGTGCGGTCTCTACATGGTCGACCAGCGCCACCGCCCCCCGGAGGAGAACTTCGGCACCCCCGACGACACACCCTTCACCGAAGCGACCGACCAACTACAGGCCTATTTCGCGGGCGAGTTGAAGGAGTTCACCCTCCAACTACGCCTGCACGGCACCCCGTTCCAACGCACGGTCTGGGACCAACTCCGCCGCATCCCCTACGGCGAGACCCGCTCCTACGGCGACCTCGCCGACGCCCTCGGCAACCCGGGCGCCTCCCGCGCGGTGGGCCTCGCCAACGGCAAGAACCCCATCGGGATCATCGTCCCCTGCCACCGAGTCGTCGGCGCGAACGGCAGCCTCACGGGCTACGGCGGCGGCCTCGAACGCAAGCAACGACTGCTGGACTTCGAGAGCGGGGCGGCGCTTTTCTGAGCGGTCTCCAGGGTGCGGAGAACCTGGTCGGAAGACGACGGCGTCTCGTACCTGGTGACGGCGGCTCTGCTGGGCGCGGTCTCGGTGGGGCCGGCGCAGGCGGTGGAGAACGGAGGAGGACTGGAGCTCAGCGCTCTCTCGTTCAGCCCGTCGACCGTCGACGTCACGGCCGGTGGCGCGGTCGCGACGCTCAACTGAAGTGTGACGGACGGCAACACGAGCGCCGCGACTGTCTCGGGCGACGTCTACGTCCGACAGGTGACCGCGGACGGCGGCGGCGTGGGGCCCGCATTCGACATCAGCTACTCGCTGCAGCCGAACGGCACGGCGATGGTCAACTCCGCGTCCAGGAACGCTCAGTGGTCCACATACAGTTACGACTTCGACGTACCGCAGTACACGGCGCAGGACAGCGCCACCTGGGCGGTCGTCAAGGTCACCGCCTCGGACGACCAAGGGGACACCCTGACGGTCGGCAAGAACCGGCTCTCGGAGTTCGCGGGCACCGTCACGGCCGAGGAGCCGGTCGACTCCACCGGACCGACCTACGAGGACGTCTCCCTGCCGCCCGACGGGGCGACCTATCTCTACAACGCGGCAGAGCCCGTCACCGTGGCGTACTCCATCGACGTCACCGATGCCGAGTCCGGCTTCTACAAGGGTGAGGTCACCGTCGCCGGGCCGGGTGGGCAGACGGCGTCCAGCAAATTCAAGGTGGTGACGGCCGGCGACGGCACCAGCACCTGCGGCCCCAACAGCGGTGGCTGGGGCAGCAACGACATCATCTGCGGCGTCTCGGTCACCATCCCGGCCGGAGCCGCAGCCGGACGTGGGCCGTCTCACGCATCAGGCTGACCGACAACGCGGGAAACACCTCCGTCTACCGAGGCCTGAACCGTGGGCGGTCTCCACGCGTAGTACGGATACCCCCACGGAGGTTCCCCGGCACCCCGCAGACCGTTGCAGATCACGGTGACCGACTCCTGAGACCGCACATCCCGGAGACATGGAGGTCCCAGGCCCCTCGTGCACCTGTGCTACTAGGCCTTCGTCGGCAGTCTGTGACGAGTCGGTCCTCGGGCCGTGTGTTGAACCAGTGCCTGCAGCCGTTCATGATGACTCTGCCCCGAGCCGGAATCGTTGCCTGTTTCGCCCGTCTGACATTCCGAGGGCGTTGAAACAACCTCTGTGCGTCTCATGGTGGGTAGGGCAAAATATTGTCGACGCGATTCTTGGGGGAGGGTGAGGCGCATGGGGCGCAGGCAGCCATCGGGTGAGTCTGTGCAAGACATCCTCCTCAAGCGCCGACGGAGGGGCTTCATCGGCAGGGAAGCGGAATGCGCTGAATTTCAAGAGAACCTGCGTCGGTCGCCGACCGATGAGAGGCACCGCTTTCTATTCCACGTTCACGGCAATGCCGGAGTCGGGAAGACATTTCTGGTCGGGGAACTCGAACGGATAGCGCGTGAGCAAGGCGCCTTGACTGGCCGCCTCGATGAATCCGTCTCCAGCCTGCCGGAGGCTCTCGGCTCCTTGAGTACCTCATTCGCCCTGCAGGGACAACATTTTCGCGAACTGGACCGCCTGCTGGCTACTTATCAGGAACGTCGGCATCAGGCGGAGTTGGGCTCTCCCAATCCTCTTCCGGACACCGTTGGCCCTGGCCAGCCATCCCCGGGCAGTATGGTGGCGGCGCGTGCCAGCTTGATGGCGCTCGGGCTCGTTCCCGGAATAGGGTGCTTCGCCGGGGCTTTCGACCCGACTGCTCTGGCCGCGGGAGCCGACCGGTTACGCGACGGGCTTGCGAGGCTACGCAGTCACGAGGACGTGCAGCTAGTACTGTCGCCCGACCGCGTATTGACCCCGTTGTTCCTCCAGGGACTAGTGGATGCGGCAGATCGCGTGCCGTGGGTCGTGCTGTTCTTCGATACCTACGAACAGACTGCCCCCTTCCTGGACGGATGGTTGCACGATGTGGTGACCACCACTCGGTACGGCCTGCTCCCCGCCCGTGTCGTACTGGTGACGGCCGGTCAGCGGGCTCTGGACAGGGCTCGTTGGGGTGACGTTTCGGACTTCGTGGAGGACGTGCCACTGGGGCCTTTCACGGAGTCCGAGGCACGGCGGTTGCTCGCAAGCAAAGGAGTGGTCTCGGAACCAGTGGTAGCGGAGGTACTGCGTCTGACTGGTCGTCTGCCCGTGCTGGTCTCTACCCTGGCCGCGAGCTGCCCCACGGATCCCGACACTGTGGAGGACCCAACTGTTACGGCCGTGGAGCGATTCCTCAAGTGGGAACAGGAGCCGATACGGCGGGCAGCAGCGCTGTCAGGAGCACTGCCACGCCGACTGGATGCCGACATGCTCCAGGTTGCCGTGGGCTGCTCGGACGCCGAGGCGGCGACGTTGTTCGGGTGGCTTCGATGCCTGCCGTTTGTTCGGGATCACCGCGACGGAGTTCACTATCATGATGTCGTACGCAGCCAAATGCTGAGGTTGCAGCGACGTCACGCCCCGCGGAATTGGGTGGACCGACACACGCAAATCGCCGACGCTGTTGGCCGGTGGGCGGCACACTGCGAACTAGATCTGGCGCCGGATGTCTTGTGGACCGTCGAAGAATGGCGCGACCTGCGACTCGCCGAGTCTTACCACAGGCTCTGCGCTCGACCTTCCTCGGCACTGCCAGCCGTACTGCATAACATTGTGTCCGCCTGTGAGGCGGGTGAGGGTGTCGCACGGCAGTGGGCTCAAATGCTTCGTGACGTCGGCGTAGATGCGGAGGCGTCGACAATCCAGACTTGGGGAGACGATCTCCTCGCTGCGCTCGATACGGTGGGCCTGGTCGGCCTGATCAGCGTCTTGTTGGATCGAGCGCCCTTCTCAATACAAGAGCGAGTGGCAGCGCTGGCGGAACGGGCACGCAACAGGCGCAAAGACGGGGAATTCCGAGGAGCACTGACCGATTACAGTACGGCCCTTTTTCTGGTCCCTGACTATGAGCCGGCATACATCGGAAGAGCCCTTACCCGCGCGGAACTAGGTGATTACCACGCAGCTATCGACGATCTGAACCGTGCCGATCAGTTGATCCCCGACAAAATTCGCACAATCCGAATGCGTGGTGACTATTATCGAATATTGGGCCAGTTCCAGGAATCGCTGACAGATCTTGACCGTGCTCTTGAGATCGATCCATCGGATCATGCATCGTGGACTTCGAGAGGTGCCACACTCGACCGTATTGGTGATGTCGAAGCTGCACTTGCAGACATCAACCGTGCACTAGAACTGAAACCTGACTCGGTGCGAGCGCTAGTTTACCGTGCCAGGGCTCGCACTTACCGTCGCGAAGAACGTGACCTTGCTCTTTCTGACCTGAATCGCGCTGTCGAATTGAATCCAGATTCTCCCTGGGTGTATTTTCGGCGAGGTGAAACCCTTCGTATACTTGGAAATTCCGAAAGAGCGATGGATGACTTCGATCGGGCTATCGAACTCGATAGTTCGTATTCGCGGGCCTATGCGGGGCGGGGAGCCGCTCTTGGTATCCTGCGGCGATATTCGGCAGCCCTTGCAGATTTGGACCGGGCGCTGGAGATGTTTCCATTGGACGAATGGACGTTGGCCCGTCGCTCGTGGGTGCACTGCATGCTGGGCAACTATGACCATGCGCTCAACGATGCTGACCAGGCACTCGCCCTGGGTCCAGGTGACGCAAGCACACTCATGCATCGAGCCCAAGCGCTGCACGGCATGGGTCGTTTCGAGGAGGCGCGTACCGATCTGGAGGCGACCATTGATCAAGGATTCGGCCATGCTGACACCTGGTCGCCCTGGTGTCGAGCGGACTTCTGCCTGTCGATCGGCAGTCTTGAGCAGGCCCGGGTCGACCTTCAATTCTTCGTGGACCGCGGGCAACATGGATCGGTGATTCATGCGCGGCATGTGCTCGCTGTGATTCAGTTACTCAAAGGGCGCGTCGGGCAAGCGGTGGCGGATCTTGAGCAGTTGCTGGTTGCAAGCATGGAAGAATGTGGCGTTCTTGAGAGCGCGTGTTTGGCCTTTCGGCTGGCCCGGAGAGAATCTGCCGCCCGTCGCGCGGCCGAGCGGTTGCGTACCAGTGACGATGCCGCTGGACTGTTCAATCTGGCTCTCACTGCGCAAACCTGCCAGAGCGCTTGGGCGGCGCGCCCGCTTTGGTATGCCTCGGAACGTGCAACTTACTCTGCGGACTTATCCATTGAAATGCAAGAATTCAGAGACAGTGTGATGCACGCAGCGCTCGGGCAGTGGTCGGCGCTCGATCTCAACCTACATCGGCTACTAATGCGGCCTTGCCGCTGGGACGTCCTCGCTCGGCTGTGCGTTACTCTGAACGATCTGTTGCAGTCCGTAGGTCAGGATTGCACCCTACTTTCCCCTCGCATTGCAGCGGTCGTTACTGCTCGCGATGCCATCCAAAACCGCTATGCGTAAATGCCAGGAACCAGCGACTGATCTTCCGTGACGCTGCCTTCACCGCGGGCTGGATCTTCTGTCGGGACGCCGAGTTCCGCGGCGGGCGTGTCCTGATCACCATGGCCCGGTTACTCCTCAGGCCTCAGCCGCCCGTCACCCAGCGGATCACTGCGATCACACCCAACAGCACGGCCGGACCCACCCACCACCACCCCATGATCCGTCGCACGGGCGGAAGCAGCCACAGCACCGCCGCCGTACCGGCAGCCCCGATGGTGAGGACGCAGGACAGAACGATGCCGGCGTATGCGTCGTCGTCCCAAGAGCCCGATGGACGGATGGTCAGCGCTGTCCAGCAGAAGTACGCGGCGACGAGGGTGAGCAGGGCCAGTGGTACCGCGAGGACCAGGCGGAGGCAGCCGCGGTCGTCGTTCGGAAGAGCGGGTTGAGTCATCAGCGCAGTGCGTTCCTTGCGTCGGCCAGATTGTTCGTGAAGCCACGCCCGTAAGCCTGGGCATCGTCGGTCTGCCAGTACGGGCCGCCGTTGTAGCGCGCGGCGAGCTCCTGGTACTGGGCCGCGGTCATCTCCTCGGCCGGCACGTCGGCGAACTCGCTCTCCGATTTGAGCTGAGCCAGGTACTCCGAGGCGACGAAGATGTTCTGCGCAGGGTCTTGGAGGGACTCCTCCACCATGCTGCGCTGCTGATCGGTGAGGTGGTCGGGGTCGTAGCCGAGGACTTCGGCGCCGCGTCGTACCTGGATCGCGATAGGCCCCATGGACGTGTTGTCGGGATCGCCTCCGAGGCGCCAGGGGAGGCTCTCGGGAGCGATCGGGCTGAGCGGTGAGTCGGCCTGTTCCCGGATGGTGTCGGTGATGTCGTCCAGGATGCCGGGCTGTCCGCCGATCTCCTGCCAGGCAATACCGGCGACCATGTCCGGTGGGAGCCCCGAGTTCTGTGCCGCCGCCTTGATGATGTCCTTGTTTGCCGCGATCCAGTCGGTGCGTTGCTGGGCGTTGGCGGGTGGGTCCCAGTAACTGTCCTTTGCTCCAGGAAGGTTGGCGATCTGGAGGCGAATGTCGCGCAGGGCCGGGGAGACGATGGCGTTCCCGGCGATGGGGTAGTAGTCCTGCTTGGGACCGCTGCCGGGCAGATGCGTCAGCGGGTTCGTCCGAGCCTCGGCAGACTCTCGTCGCAAGTCCGCGATTGCCGAGACGATGTCGACGCGTTGGATGAAGCCCATGCGGAAGTCCGGCAGCAGGTCGTACGCCTGCTTGAGCTGGTGGACGCAGATCTCCCGTGCCTCTTGCTCTGTGGTCTTCGCCAGGTGGAAGTCGCCACCGGCGGCGTCGTGCAGTCGGTTCGCGTCGTCGCGGATGTCGTCGACATCCATGGTGAGTTCGGCGAAGAAGTCCATGACGCCGGTGGTGGCCCGCATGTCCTCCCACTGGCGCATCGGCTCCGCCTCCTGGGCTTCGCGGGTGATCGCCGTACCTTTGGTGTGGATCAGGTTCGCGAGGTTCTGTTCATTCGCCTTGCCGTTGGAATAGTGCGCCTTGGCGACCTGCAGCGCGAACGCGTAGTCGGTCAGGGCGCCGGCGGCCTTGTCGTAGCCCTCGGCGAGCTGGGTGAGCAGTTTGCGTGCCTCGGTGAGCCGAGCTTCGTAGTGCCGGCTGCCTTCGCTCTTCCACTGCGTGTGCTTCTCGGCCCGCTCGGCGGACGGATCGACCGCCACGAGCATGCCGTGAAGGCGCTTGAACTCGGCTGCGTTCCGCTCGACGAGGGGAGGGTTGCAGCCCTCCAGATAGTCGACGTCCTTGCGGTGACTGATACCGCCGCTCATCGTGCCTCCGGGGCGACGTACTGGCCGTAGCGCAGGACGTCGTCGAGGAAGTGCTGCGCCGTGCCGTCGTCGATCTTCACGAAATCGCTGCCTGCTGTTCGCAGGCGAGTGGAGAGTGCGGCGAAGAGAGCGACCGCGTCCCGGTACTGGTCATCCGCGAACTCTGCGAACCGGGCCACCTGCGTGGCCACGTCCTCGTGAGCCCTGGGCTCTCGGGCCATGGTGGTGAGTTCGGCGTCCGGTCGGCCCTCCTGGAGGAAGCCCGCTATCTCGATCAGCAAGTTCGCGTTGCCGTTGATCGAGTCGGTCTTGGCCACGAGGGACCCTGCGGCCGGGGCCACGGAGCCGCCACCATCCGCAGGCAGCTGGTCGATCTGCATGCCCGTCGACCGGCGCGCCAAGGCGTCGGCCTTCAGCTGGGCCCACTCCTCATCGAAAGACAACTCCGTTCCCCCTCCAGCTCGTTGTCTCGAACAGCCAGTCGATCATGCCATTGGGAGGGGCTTTGCCGAAACCTCGTTACTTCTTTAAGGAGTGGGGTCACGGCCTTCCGTCCGAGCGTGCTGGATTTCATGTGAGGTCCGTCGCCTGCGGGCAACGCGGACAGCTGCCGCGCATATCCCGTTCTCGTCCGGGGACGTGGGTGGCCCGGCTCAAAGTGCTTTGAGGGCACGGGAGTTGTGCGGCAGGGGCCGTGTAGTGTTTTGTCGCGTGCTGGCTGAACAACGACATCAACTCATCCTGCAGGCATTGAGATCCGGCGGCACTGTCACCGTGACGGATCTTGCCGGTCGCCTGGAGGCCAGTGCCGCGACAGTGCGTCGTGATCTCCTCAAGCTGGAAGAGGACGGGTTGCTCACGCGCGTGCATGGCGGAGCGGTCATCGAGGAGGATCCCGCGCCATTCACCGAGGCTGCCGAATCCCAAGTGGACGCGAAGGACGCCATAGCTGCCAAGGCAGCGACGATGATCGAGGACGGCCAGTCGATCATCCTTGACTCCGGCTCGACTGTCTTCCGGCTCGCCCGCCGGTTGCACGGGCGCCGGATCACTGTGATCACCAACAACCTGGCGGTGTATGACGAGCTGGTCCAGGACGAGCACGTCGAACTCATGCTGCTCGGCGGCATGGTCATACGCGAGTCGCGCATGCTGGACGGATTCATGGCGGAGGACAACCTTCGCCAGGTACACGCCGACTGGCTCTTCATGGGAGCCTGCGGCGTCCGCGCGGGTGCGCAGGTCATGGACACCACGGTCGCCGAAGTGCCGGCCAGACGTGCCATGATCGCCGCCAGCGACAAGGTGGCTCTTCTCGTGGACGACACCAAGTTCCCCGGAACCGGCATGGTGAAGATCTGCGGTCCGGAAGACCTGGATGTCGTCGTGACCAACGCGGCGTCCGGCGCTGCGGCCTGGACGGCGTTGGAGGAGGCAGGCGTGGTCGTGACGCAGGTGAGCCCCGCCAGAGCCTAGGGGGCGTGCTCCGAGCTCAGCCCATGTACCAGCTTGGGCAGAGCGGTGCCGATCGGCTCCCGTACGACCTCGTCCGCCCGGTCGTCGTACGGCGTGGGCTCGGCGTTGACGATGATCAGCCGTGCTCCGTGATCGGCGGCGACACCGGCGAGCCCGGCGGCGGGGTGGACCTGGAGACTGGTGCCGACGGCGATGAACACCTGGCAGGCCTTGGTGATGGCGGCGGCCTCGCCGAGGACGACGGGGTCGAGCCGCTCGCCGAAGAAGACGGTCGCCGACTTCAGAATCCCGCCGCACTCCAGGCAGGCGGGATCGTCCTCCCCGGCCTCGACTCGGGCGATGGCATCTTCCATCGGCCCGCGCGCATGGCACCCGGTGCACCTGAACTCCCGTGCGGTGCCGTGCAGTTCGAGCACCTTGCGGGCGGGCAACCCGGCGAGTTGGTGCAGCCCGTCGACGTTCTGCGTGATGACCCGCACGGGCACGCCGGACGTCTCCAGCTCGACGACGGCCCGGTGCGCGGCGTTCGGCTCGGCCTGGAGGGTGTGGTTCTTCCGCCGCATCTGCCAGGACCGGCGCCGGATCTCCGGGTCGCCCATGTAGTACTCGTACGTCACGAGCTTCTCGGCCTCGGGGTCGCGACGCCAGAGGCCGTTGGGGCCGCGGTAGTCGGGGATGCCGGAGTCGGTGGAGATACCGGCACCGCTGAGGATGGCGACGAGAGGCTTGCTCATGCGGTCGAGGGTAGGTGGGTGGGCTCGGGGCGGCGAACGGATATCGGGCGTGCGCCGGTGGGTGCTAGCGTCCCGCGCATGGCCAAGGTGACCGTCTCGCTCGACGCAGCGCTCGTCGTGGAAGTCATGGTGCTCGCGGGCGTGGGCAACCCGCAGGACGCCGTCGAACTCGTCGTCCGCGACTACATCCAACGCGGCCACCGCACAGAGGCCAGAGCCGAGACACGCGACGACGCGCTGCGCGAGGTGCAGGTGAAGCCCCGGGAGGTCGAGGGCTGAACCCCGAGCTGCGGGGCGGCCGGCGCGGGCCAACTCACCCAGCTGCGGCCGGGTATCCGATGCGGGCCAACTTGTCCAGCTGTGGTCGGGCGGCCGATGCTGTTCAACTCGCCCAGCTGTGGTCGGGCGGCCGATGCGAGCCAACTTGCCCAGCCGTCACCGGCGTTGCGCACCTCGCCGCTGTCCAGCGTGCCGCATGACGCCAGCCGTCCGGCGCAGCCGCCTTCACCTCGCCTGCCCGGCGTTCCGCTTGCTGTCCCCGCCCGCTGCGTCTGCGAAGTCGCCCGACCCTCAGGTCCTCCGCCCAGGGGCAGTCGTCCGGCGTATCTCGCTCAGCTGCCTTGCGTCATCGGCCTCGTCTGCCCCCTGGGGTGTTCCGCCTGCCGCCCTGCCGTCCCCGGTCGCTGCGTCTGAGAGGTCGCCCGCCCTCAGGTGTTCCGCCCAGGGGCAGTCATCCGGCGTATCTTCCTCAACCGCCCCGCGTCATCGGCCTCGCCGGCCCCCGGCGTTCCGCCAGGCGTCAGCCGACCCGCCCCCTGCCTGCCGCGTCCGCGAAGCCGCCACGCCCTGGGCCTTCCGCCGAGCGTCAGCCGACTCGCACCCCCGGGCCTTCCGCCTGGCGGCAGCCAACCCGCCGCCCCCCCCCGCGCACTCCGGCCGGCGTCAGCCGCCCCGCCCCCTGCCTGCCGCGTCCGCGAAGCCGCCACGCCCTGGGCCTTCCGCCGAGCGTCAGCCGACTCGCACCCCCGGGCC
>NZ_JNWO01000015.1 GCF_000716435.1 Streptomyces xylophagus | reverse complement strand
GCCCGAGAGCCACGGATGTACCGACTCGAACGGATCACGACGTGGAAAGAAGTCGACCGGCCACGACGGATCCGCGAGAACCAGACCCTGGCCACCGTCGCCGCAGCGCTCATCGACCAGTGGGAGCACGACCACGCGATAGAGGTCAGCGCCACCATCGACCAGACCCAGATCGAGCGGGCGCAACGGATCTTCGGCCTACGACTCGTCCCGGACGACCATCTCGTCCCGGACGACCATGAAGAATCCGCCACCGGCCACAAGGTGACGATCCGCTTCCTGCGTCTGGAGGACGTGCGTGCACTGCTGCCGTTCGGGAGCGCCATCACCGTGCACAGCCCCACCGAAGCCAGGGCTCACCTCCGCGACCTCGTCACCGATCTTGCCCACCACTACGCACCCTCACCACCGTCCTGACCCGCAACACCTAGGCCGCCACCGTCACGACCGGGAATCCCGGTGTACGGCGGACCCGTCGCTCGGCGTCGACCGCGAACACCTCGCAACCGGGCCGGGTGGCGGCCCAGTCGACGCCCTCGGGGCCCATCGCGAACGCCGCGGTGGCCGTGGCGTCGGCCTCCGTCAGCGACGCGGCCACGACGGAGAGGCTGAGCAGTCCCGTCGCGGGGCGGCCGGTGCGGCCGTCGACGATGTGGTCGCCGCGCTCGTAGCGCGCGGAGGTCGCCACCGCCCCGTCGGTCAGCTCAAGGACCGTGCAGAGCTGATCGGCGTGCTCGGGGTGCCGTACGCCCACCCGCCACGGACCGCCGGCCACGACCACGTCGCCACCCGCGTTGAGGATGAAGCGCCGGGCGCCGGCGGCGGTGAGGAGTTCCGCCGCCCGCTGCACCGACCAGCCCTTGACGACCGCGCAGGGGTCGAGGGGGCGGCCGGGCAGCCGGACGTCGAAGGCGCCGCCGGTCGCGATCCGGTACTGCTCGCAGAGGTCGAGGACCTCGGTCAAGTCCGCGCTGAGGTCCCGGAGTTGGAGCTCACCGCGGTCGTAGCGGCAGACCTCGCTGTCCGGGCGGAACGGGCTGAAGCGGGCGTCGACCTCGCGCAGCCAGGCGAAGAGCGCGTCCGCGGTCCCCTCCCCGATGCCCTCGTCGTCGACCCGCAGCGACACCGGGAACCCCATCACATGCTCAACGCGGTTCATTTCAGGCGCCCTTGGCGTCGATGGCTGCCTGGAGGGACTGGACGTAGGCGTCACTGGTGATCGTGGCGCCGGACACCGTGTCGATCTTCGAACTCTGTGCCTTGAGGGTCTCCTCGATCAGCACCGGGACGGCCGCCGTGGTCTGCGGGTGGTTCGGCTGCTGGAGCATGCTCACGGCACTGATCTTGTCGCCCTCGAAGGTCACCTGCACCTGCACGGTGCCCTTGGAGGTGTTGATCGCGGTGCCCTGGACGACCTTCTTCGAGGAGGCGGCAGCCGATTCGGAGGGGGACGCCGACGAGGAGGACGACGAGGTGGCCGTAGGCGTCGGAGTCGGTGTCGAGACCGCCTCTGTAGTCGTCGAGGTGGTCGTCCCGATGGACGGCTCGTAGCGCCACACGGGGATCAGACCCGCGACGGACAGCACCAGGACAGGTATGACTCGCTTCACGATATGTCTCTCATCCCGCCAGGCTGAAGCGTTCGAAGTGGATCTGCTGCTTGGGTACGCCCATGTCGCCGAGGGTGCGGAGCACCGCGTTCATCATCGGCGGGGGTCCGCAGAGGAAGACGTCGCGGTCGGCGATGTCCGGTACCAGGCGGGCGAGTTCACGCGAGGACAGCTTGTCGGGGACGGGCGGGCCGGTGAGCAGGTGCAGTTCGGCGCCCTTGGACCGGGCCAACTCGGCCAGTTCGTCGTAGAGGACGGCGTCGCGCTCGGCGGAGACGCGGTAGAGGACGACCGCGTGGCCCTCCAGGTCCTCCAGCAGGGCGCGGATCGGGGTGACGCCGACGCCGCCGGCGATGAGCAGCGACTCGGTCTTCCTGCGGTGCAGGGTGGTGAAGGCGCCGTAGGGGCCCTCGGCGAAGACGCGGGTACCGACCTTGAGGTGGCGCAGGGCCGCCGTGCCGCCGCCGGCGGTCTTGGCGGTGAGGCGGAGGCCGGTGCCGTCGGGGGCGGCCGAGAGGGAGAAGGGGTTGGCCTGCCACCAGCGGTCCTTGGTGAGGAAGCGCCAGAGGAAGAACTGGCCTGCCTGGGCGGGGAGTTGGTGGAGGTTGCGGCCTGTGATGTAGATCGAGACGACGTTGTCGGACTCGGGGACGACCGCCGAGACCCGGAACTGGTGGCGGAGGTTGCGCCACAGGGGCAGGACCAGGCGGCCCAGGGCGACCGAGCCGAGGGCCACGCCCCAGACGGCGTACCAGTACGTCTTCGCGGCGGAGGACGCGGTGAACGTCGTACCGACCGCGACCTGGTGGGTGAAGGCGAGGACCACCGCGACGTAGGTGTAGAGGTGGATGAAGTGCCAGGTCTCGTAGGCGAGGCGGCGCCGGGCGTAGCGGGCGGAGGTCGCGCCGATGACGAGGATCAGGGCGAAGGCGACGAGCGCGCGCAGGATGCCCTCGGTGGTCTCGGCGAGGTCGACGACCTCGCCGACGGGACCGGTGTCGGTGCCCTCCGCGTAGCCGAAGGCGATGAAGACGAGGTGCCCGAGCAGCGTCCAGAGCAGGGCGAAGCCCGTCCAGCGGTGCCAGGAGGTCAGCCGGTCCATGCCGATGCGGCGGTCGAGCCACGGCAGGCGGGCCACCAGCAGCAGCTGGAAGGCCATGACGAGCGCGCCGTAGAGACCGAGGAGGCGGCCGATGACGATCAGCGAGTTGGAGGCGAATCCCGCCTGGGCGAAGAAGACGGTCACCACGGCGACGTTCGCGGCCAGCACGGCGTACAGGCCGGTGCGGGCCACCACCCTGGGGCGTATCGCCGTGGGGGGCGCAGGGGGTGATTGGACGGTCGTCACGGACAGCAGCTCCTTGATCGGGTCCTGGGAGACGAGCTTGACCTTGCAGGGCTGTCGTTTTCCTGTCGGACAACTTTCAAGTGGTTATCGATGTGGGTGTGGCGGTGACGCGGGTCTGGCGTCGATCGGTGGGTGAAGCACTATGAGCAGGTGGAAAAAGTACGACTCCTCGTCGTGGACGACGACCCGCCGATCGCCGACCTTGTCGCGACGGTCGCCCGGTACGAGGGCTGGGAGGCCGCGTGCGCGTACTCCGGTGAGGAGGCGCTGACCGTGGCCGCCGAGTTCGCACCGGACATCGTGGTGCTCGACCTGATGCTGCCCGGCCTGGACGGTTTCGGTGTGCTGGACCGGCTGCGGCGCTCCGGGACGATGGTGCCGGTGGTGTTCCTGACCGCGCGGGACGCCGTCGCGGACCGGGTCGCGGGGCTGACGCGGGGCGGTGACGACTACCTGGTCAAGCCGTTCGCGGTGGAGGAGCTGATGGCCCGGCTGCGGACCGTGCTGCGGCGCAGCGCCGGGCCCGGCTTCCCGCGCTCCGTGCTGCGCGTCGCGGACCTGACGATGGACGAGGACACGCGGGAGGTGCGCCGCGGCGACCACCTCATCACGCTCACCCCGACCGAGTACGAGGTGCTGCGCTATCTGATGCGCAAGTCGCCGACCGTGCTCACCAAGGCGCAGATCCTCGACCATGTGTGGGAGTACGGCTTCGGTGGCCGCTCCAATGTGGTGGAACTGGTGGTCAGCCGGCTGCGCCGCAAGCTCGACGAGGGGCACGATCCGTTGATCCACACCGTGCGCGGCTTCGGCTACGTGATCCGGCAGGCCGCCGAGTGATCCGGCGGCTGCGGCGGACGTACCGGCGGCTGCGGCTCGGCACCCGGCTGGCGCTGGGGCTCGGGGCGCTGGCCCTGGTGGCGTTCGCCGTCGTCGGCACCGCCCTGACGACCTACATGCGGGACTATCTGTCGAACCAGCTCGACGACCAGCTCGGGCTCGCCCAGGTCGCCCAGTCCAAGTCGATCGCGGAGAACGGCACCCTCCAGGGCAAGAAGTACTACCGCTGGTACTACGCCGTGTACGACGTCAGGAACGGCACCCCGGTGCTCCGCAAGCCCGAGGAGAGCTCGGACCTGCCGTCGGACATAGGCGACCTCAACGCCGTGGCCGAGGCGCAGATCGCCAAGGGCACCGAGGTCCTGAGCACGAGTGATCTCAGCGGCGAGGGCGAGTACCGGCTGCGCGGCTGCGAGGTCGAGCCCGGGGTGGTGCTGGTCAGCGGGGCGCCGATGGACGACATCGACGACACGGTACGACAGCTGGTGATCATCCAGGTGGTCGCCTTCGGTCTCGCCCTGCTGGCGCTGGTGGTGCTCGGCCGCAGGCTGCTGCGGCGCGGGCTGCAGCCGCTGAGCGACATGGCGCACACCGCGCACGGCATCGCCTCGCACGACCTGACCGACTCGGCGTCCCGGCTCCCGCTGCGCGCGGAGAACCGCGACGGCGGGCCCGAGGTGGAGGAGCTGCGCACGGCGTTCAACACGATGCTGGAGCACATCGACGACTCCCTCGCGGTGCGCGCGGAGGCGGAACAGCGGCTGCGCCGGTTCGTCGCGGACGCCTCGCACGAGCTGAGGACGCCGCTGATGTCGGTGCGCGGCTACGCGGACCTGTTCCAGTACGCGGCGGCGAACGTGCCCGAGGAGCGGGACAAACACCTGGCCCGGCTGCGTGCCGAGGCCGCCCGGATGGGCGTGCTCCTCGACGACCTCCTGCTGCTCGCGCGGCTCGACGCGGCGGATGTGGAGACCCCGCTGCGGCCGGAGAACGCGGACCTGGTGGAGCTGGTGGGGCAGGCGGCGGACGCCTTCCGTGCCGGGCACCGGGGCCATCCGCTGACGGTGACGGTTCCGCCGTCCCCGGTCCCGCTGCGCGTCGACCCGGTCCGCATCCGGCAGGTCCTCGACAACCTCCTCACCAACGCGGCCGTGCACACCCCGCCCGGCACCCCGGTGTCGGTGACGGTCTCGGTCGCCGCCGGCACGGCGTCGGTACGGGTCGCGGACGCGGGCCCCGGCATCCCGGCGGCCGACCGGGACCAGGTCTTCGACCGCTTCTACCGGGTCGACAAGGCCCGCAGCCGGGACCGGGGCGGCAGCGGGCTCGGCCTCGCCGTGGCGCGCTCACTGACGAAGGCGCACGGCGGCTCCGTGGAGCTGACGTCCGAGCCCGGCGCGACGGTGTTCACGGTGACGATTCCGCTGGGGGCGGCCTCGACCTAGGGGCTGTCGTTTGGATCAGTCCGGCGTCGCGGGGTCTGGCACGCCCATCTGCGGCGTTGTCGTCGGTCGCCGACTCCCCCACGCTCGAACAACCTCGCGCGGGGGGACCCCCATCGCGTCGACTCCCTCCTCCGCCTTGCAGCTGCACGCACCAGACCCCGCTCGGGTCGGCCAAGAGGCACCGCACCCCGCAGCCGGCCTGATCCAAACGACAGCCCCTAGGCCCAGCGCGGCGCTTGTGCCTACCATGGGTGACGTGGCGTCACTTGAGGCTCAGGACCATCAACTGGCTCTGCTTTTTCGGCAGTTGCCGCGCGTCGAAGCCACGAGGCCGCCACCGTCACATACCGCGCCACACGTTGTCGTAGGCCGCGTCCTCGACGGTCTTGCGCTGCCGTACGGCCTCCAGTTCCGTCACCGCGTCGTGGACGACGGCGATGACGGTGTCCAGCGACTCGTCGGTGACCTTCGCGGACTCCTCGTCCGACACGTCGCGGATGCCCGCCGCCGCGGCGAGTTGGGCGAGGACGGGTTCGTGCTCGGCCCAGCGGGCAGCCGCCCGGCTGCGGGCCGGGGAGTCGACCAGGGCGGTACGACCGGTGCGGACCGGAATCCAGCGCCCGCGCTGCCGAGCGACAAGACCCTCCTTCTCGAGCGCGGCGAGATAGGCCGAGGACAGGCCACGCCCGCGCCGCCACAGCCAGTCCTCGACCGACTCGTACGGCGTCTCCCGTACGAGCGAGGTCGACGCCTCGTTCAACAGGCCGTCCTCCAAGGGAAGTTGGGGGTTCGGCACGATCAAGTCGCCGTCCAGCGCGATGGCTTCGGCGGCGATGAGGTCGATCACCTCCGCTCCGGCGAGCGCGAGCGAAAGATCACCCGTCTCGACAGGGCGCTCGGGTGCGACGTCCAGGGCAACGATCATCAGGTCCCGCGGTGTGCTCATGGATGCCAACCTAGCGCGGCCTATGCGAGGGGGCATCGACACCCAACGTTTACATAATTCCGCCCCGCCGTCGGTCATGTTTCGGGACCGTGAGCCTCGGATGAATAGCCGGGGTTTTTGGACCGCTTGCGCCACTGCGGTCCGAATGGCGTGCCCTCTGAAGGAAATTGGCAGGGTTTTCGGTTGTTTGGGGGCCGGTTCCGGCTGGCTGGATCACTTCCCTCACCCCGTTGCTTACCTTGGCGTTGTTGACCCATGAGTAACAGTGGGGCTAGCTTTCAACCAGCCATCTCGCGTCTTGTGCGATTACATTCGGCGTCCCCGGCCGAAATCCCCCACCGTGCAGTTTCACCGTTTATTCGGAGAATCATGACGTCTGCCGCGCGCGCCGAAGACATGATCATTGGAATCACCCCGTTCCATGAACCGGATGCCCGACTCGCGGCGGCCGTCAGCCGCGCCGGCGGGCTCGGTGTGCTCGATCTGGGTATGGGCGACCGAAGATCGCGAGAGGCCCTGGCCCGCATCCGGCGCTGGGCCCCTGGCCCTTTCGGGGTACGGATCGGGGCCCACTGCCGGATCGCTCCCGCGGAGCTCCTGACGGGCGGAGGCGACAACCCCCACACCGTCGTCCTCGCCGTGGACGCGCCGTGGCAGGTGACCGAGGTCGCGGCCGCGTACCGGGTGCTGGTCGAGGTCACCGACCCGGACCAGGCGCTGGCAGCGGTCCGCGCCGGCGCGCACGGGCTGATCGCCCGGGGCGCCGAGAGCGGCGGCCGGGTCGGCGAGCTGAGCACCTTCGTGTTACTCCAGCGTCTGCTCGCCGAGCCCGGCGTTGACGTCCCGGTCTGGGCCTGCGGCGGCATCGGCCCCCGTACGGCGGCCGCGGCCGTGGCGGGCGGCGCGGCCGGGGTCGTCCTGGACAGCCAGCTGGCACTGCTCGCCGAGTCGGGCCTGCCGGAGGCGGCGGCCGCCGCGCTGCGCTCGATGGACGGTTCCGAGACCACGGTGGTGGCCGGTCACCGGGTACTGCTCCGGCGCGGCCCGGACGCCCCACGCGTGCCCGCCGAGCGGGTGTCCGAACTGCTCGGCGCCCACGACCCCCGCACCCAACTGCTCCCCGTGGGCCAGGACGGTTTCCTCGCCGCGCGGTTCGCCGAGCGCTGGGGCGACGCGGGCCGGACCGTACGCGAACTGACGGCCGCCATACGGGAGTCGGTACGCGACGAAGGACCCGCCGACGCGCTGCGCACCGGTTCCCCGATGGGCGAGGCGCTCGGCACCCAATTCCCCATCGCCCAGGGCCCGATGACCCGGGTGAGCGACCAGGCGGAGTTCGCCGCGGCCGTCGCGGCCGGTGGCGCCCTGCCGTTCGTCGCGCTGGCACTGTCGAGCGGCGAGCAGTCGCGGGCGGTACTGGCCGAGACCCGCGCCACCGTGGGCGAACGGCCTTGGGGCGTCGGGGTGTTGGGCTTCGCGCCCGAGGAGCTGCGCAACGCCCAGCTCGAAGCCGTACGGGAGCTGCGGCCCACGCACGCGATCATCGCGGGCGGACGCCCCTCCCAGGCCGAGGCGCTGGAGCGGGCCGGCATCTCCACCTTCCTGCACGTCCCCTCGCCGGGGCTGCTGCGGCAGTTCCTGGACGCGGGGGTGCGCAGGTTCATCTTCGAGGGCTCCGAGTGCGGCGGCCATGTCGGACCGCGCGCCAGCTTCCCGCTGTGGGAGGCCCAACTCGCCGTCCTGGACGACTTCTTGGAGAAGGCCGAGGCGGCCACTGCGGAGCGTGTCGAGGTGTTCTTCGCGGGCGGCGTCCACGACGAACGCTCGGCGGCGATGGTGGCCGCGCTCGCCGCGCCGCTCACCGCGCGCGGGGCCGCGGTCGGCGTCCTCATGGGCACGGCCTACCTGTTCACCGAGGAAGCGGTGACGTGCGGGGCGGTCCAGCCGCTCTTCCAGGACCAGGTCGTCCGGGCCACCCGGACGGCACTGCTGGAGACCGCGCCCGGCCACGCCACCCGCTGCGTACCGAGTGCCTTCAGCGACAACTACCTCGATTTCGAAGCACGGTTGCGCGAGCGGGGCGTACCCGACCGGCAGATCTGGGAGCGGCTGGAGCGGCTCAACGTCGGCCGGCTGCGCATCGCCAGCAAGGGTGTCGAGCGGGACGACGCCGGAGCGCTGACCGCCGTGGACGAGCAACGCCAGCTCACCGAGGGGATGTTCATGGCCGGCGAGGTCGCCGTGCTGCGGACCGCGACCACCACGATCGACTCCCTGCACCGCTCGGTGACCGAGCAGGCCGCCGACTTCCTGGCCGACAGCGCGCGAACCGCCCGCGCCCGCCTGGGAGTCGAGGAGAGTGTCGAGCCGGAGGCACCCGCGCCCCTGGACATCGCTGTCATCGGCATGGCGTGCATGTTCCCGGACGCCCCCGACCTGCCCACGTTCTGGGCGAACATCCTCGGCGCGCGCGACGCGGTGGGCGAAGTCCCGTCGGACCGCTGGGACCCCGCCGTGCACTACTCACCTGACAAGGACGGCGCCACGCCCTCGAAGTGGGGCGGCTTCCTGCCACGCATCCCCTTCGACCCGCTGCGCTACGGCATCCCGCCGACCTCCCTCGGCAGCATCGAACCGGTCCAGCTGCTGGCCCTCGAAGCGGCCCGGCGTTCGCTGGAGGACGCCGGATACGGCGACCGGGGGCGGAAGTTCGACCGCTCGCGCACCTCCGTGGTGTTCGGCGCGGAGGCGGGCAGCGACCTCTCCAACGCGACGACCCTGCGCGCCGTACTGCCCTCGTACTACGGGAAGATCCCGCAGGGCATCGAGGAGCAACTCCCCACGCTCACCGAGGACTCGTTCCCCGGCATGCTGTCCAACGTCATCTCGGGCCGTATCGCCAACCGGCTCGACCTCGGCGGCGCCAACTTCACGGTCGACGCGGCCTGCGCGTCCTCGCTGGCCGCCATCGACGTCGCCTGCAAGGAACTCGTGGGCGGGACCAGCGATGTCGTGCTGTGCGGGGGCGCCGACCTCCACAACGGCATCAACGACTACGTCCTCTTCGCCTCCGTGCACGCCCTGTCCCCCACCGGCCGCTCACGCGCCTTCGACAACTCGGCGGACGGCATCGCGCTCGGCGAGGGCGTCGCCTGCGTGGTCCTCAAGCGCCTCGCGGACGCGGAGCGGGACGGCGACCGGATCTACGGTGTCATCAAGGGAGTCGGCAGCTCCAGCGACGGCCGCTCGCTGGGCCTGACGGCACCCCGGCCCGAGGGTCAACGGGCCGCGCTGGAACGGGCGTACCGCAACGCGGGCGTCTCCCCCGCCGAGGTCGGTCTGGTCGAGGCGCACGGCACCGGGACGGTCGTCGGCGACCGCACCGAACTCTCCATCCTCAGCGAGGTGTTCACCGAGTTCGGGGCAAAGAGCGGCAGTTGTGCGCTCGGCTCGGTCAAGTCGCAGATCGGGCACACGAAATGTGCCGCAGGACTCGCCGGTCTGATCAAGACCGTGCTGTCCCTCTACACCGGGGTCAAGCCGCCCACCCTGCACATGAAGCAGCCCAACTCGGCGTGGCAGGAGGACAGCAGCCCGTTCGTCTTCCACGCGCGACCACGCCCGTGGGCGGCTCCCGCCGAGGAACGCGTCGCCGGACTCAGCGCGTTCGGCTTCGGCGGCACCAACTTCCATACGGTGATCAGGGCCTACGGCGACGCCGTACCGCCCGCGCACGGCATGGACGCCTGG
The DNA here is from genome assembly GCF_000716435.1 of Streptomyces xylophagus. Classification (GTDB taxonomy): domain Bacteria; phylum Actinomycetota; class Actinomycetes; order Streptomycetales; family Streptomycetaceae; genus Streptomyces; species Streptomyces xylophagus. Next base: position 521,677 of record NZ_JNWO01000015.1, on the reverse strand, counting down.
CCCGCCGAACTGCTCACCTTCCGGGGAGCGGACCGGACGGCGGCGCGGCGGGGCATCGAGGAGATCCTGAAGCTCGCGGAGACGGGTCACTGGAAGCTGCGTGACCTCGCGCTCAGCGCCTCGCGACGCTCGGACGCCCGGCAGGAACCGGTGCAGGTGGCCGTGGTGGCCACGGATGCCGAGGGGCTGGTCGGGCAACTGCGGCGGGCGCTGGCCGGTGAGCACGATCCCGGCTCGGGCATCTACGAAGCCGACTTGGAGGGGGACACGGGCAAGGTCGCCTTCCTCTTCCCCGGCCAGGGCAGTCAGCGGCCCGGCATGCTCGCCGACGTGTTCATCGCGTTCCCCGAACTCCAGCACTATCTGCACCTCGGCCGCGACCACGCCGACGCGCTCTACCCGCCCACCGCCTTCGACGACACCGCCCGTGACCGCCAGCAGGCCGGTCTCACCGACACCCGGGTCGCGCAGCCCGCGCTGGGCATCGCCGGGCTCGCCGCCCACGCACTGCTGACCGAGGCGGGTGTACGGCCCGACATGGCGGCCGGGCACAGTTACGGCGAGCTGGTCGCCCTGTGCGCGGCGGGCGCGATCGCGCCGGAGGCGCTGCTGGAACTGAGCGCGGAACGCGCGGCGGCGATCCTCGAAGCCACCGGCGCGGACGACCCCGGAACCATGGCCGCGGTGGCGGCCGGTGCCGAGGACGTCGAGCAGGCCCTGAAGACGGCGGGCGCACCGGACTCGGTGGTCGTCGCCAACCACAACTCGCCTCGCCAGACAGTGATTTCGGGTCCCACGGAGGCGGTCACCGCAGCCGTACGGATGCTGCGCGACGCCGGTCTCGGCGCGAAGCGCATCCCCGTCGCCTGCGCCTTCCACAGCCCGCTGGTGGCGGGGGCGGGTGAGCGGTTCGCGGAGGCCCTCGCGCAACAGCCGGTTCTCACGCCCGAGTTCCCGGTGTGGTCCAACCGCACGGCGGCCCCGTACGGCGAGGACGCCGACGCGGTCCGGGCCGAACTCGCCGCGCAGATAGGGGCGCCGGTCGGCTTCGTCGCGCAGATCGAGGCGATGTACGAGGCGGGGGCGCGGGTCTTCGTGGAGGCCGGTCCCGGCTCCGTGCTGACCCGGCTGGTCGACCAGATCCTCGGCGACCGCCCGCACCGCACGGTCGCGTGCGAGCCCCGGCAGGACAGCGGGCTGCGCGGCTGGCTCGACGCGGTGGCCCAACTGGCCGTCGCGGGACTGCCGGTGCGTACCGGATGGCTGTTCAACGGGCGCGACGCCGTCGACGCGGCCCGGACTCCTGTGCCCTCGCGACCCGGTTGGACGGTCGACGGACAGCTCGTCCGTACCGCCGCCGGAGCACTCCTGCCCGGTGCCCTCGCACCGGCCCGACGCGTTGTGGAGACGACTGTGACGACGAACCCTCAGGGCGGTACCCCCGTCGAGGTGAACAGGGACGCGCTCATCTCCGAATTCCTGCGCACCAGCCGGGAGATGGTGGCCGCGCAACGGGACGTTCTGATGACGTACTTCGGCGCGGTGCAGGGGGCGGTACCCCAGGGAACATGGGTTCCCGCACCGGCGCCCGCGGTCATCGAGGCGCTGCCGCTGACACCCGCCCTGCCGGCGGCCGTCGTCGAGACTCCCGTCCCTCAACAGCCCGTCGCCCAAACCGAGTCGGCGCCCGAGGCCGTCACCGAGGCCGACGTGCTGCGGGTCGTGCTGGAGATCATCAGCGAACGCACCGGCTATCCCGTCGACATGATCGAGCCCGACCTCGACCTGGAGGCGGACCTCAGCATCGACTCCATCAAGCGGGCCGAGATCGCCGGTGAACTCGCCCAACGGCTCGGTATCGGCGGCGGGATGGACGTCGCCCAACTCGACGACGCCGAGTTGGAGGACCTGGCGAAGGCCCGTACGGCGGCCTCCGTCACGGGCTGGCTGTCGGCACGGCTGACCGGGCCCGCCGTGGAAACGGCAGCCGATGCGCAACCGGTCGACAGCGTCCCGCAGGACGAGGTCACCGGGTCCGCGCCCAAGCGGCTCCAGCTGCGCCCGGTGCTGCTGTCGCACCAGGACGGTGACAACCCGGCCGACCCGGCGTCCGTGCTGAGCGGCCGACGGTTCGTCCTCTACGGCGACGGTGAAGGCTCGGAGGCGGTCGCGGCCCGGCTCTCCTCTTACGGCGCCGACGCGGTGACCCTCGCCCCCGACCATCAACTCACCGACGCCGACGGCCAGGTGGACGGCATCCTGTACCTCGCGCCGCTCACCGCATCGGCGCCGGTGCTGCCCGACGCGTTCCCCGTGTTCCAGGCCGCACTGTCGCGTGGCCCGCGCCGACTCCTCGCGGTACAGGGGGCGGACGGCGGATCGGCGGGGCTGCACGGGCTGTTCCGTACGGTGGCCCGCGAGTATCCGGACACCGTCGCCCGGGTCGTCGAGGTGGCGGACACCGCACCGGACGCCGTCGCCGACGCGCTGATCGCCGAACTGCTGGCGCCCGACAGCGAACCGGTCGTGCTCCGAACAGCCGCCGGGCGACGCGGACTTGAGCTGGTCGAGACACCGCTCGGCGCGCTCGCGACGAACGGCGCCGGACCGGCAGGCGACGGGGTCGCGGAGGCCTCCGCCATCGGGCTCGACCGCGACTCGGTGGTCCTGCTGGTGGGTGGCGCGCGGGGCATCACCGCGAAGTTCGCCGTCGCGCTGGCCGCGGCTTCCCGGTGCCGTATCGAACTCCTCGGCAGGACGGCCGCACCGGCCGGCCCCGAGGACCCGGCGACCGCGGGTGCCCGCACCCCGGCCGAACTGCGCGCGGCCCTCGCCGCCAAGGGTGGTGGGCTCACACCTGCCGAGATCAACCGCACCGCCGAACTCCTGCTGGCCCAGCGGGAGATCACCGCGACCCTCGACGAACTCGCGGCGCTCGGCAGCCAGGCCCGCTACCACTCCGTCGACTTCCGCGAACCGGACGCGGCACTCCAGGCGGTCAAGGAGATCCACGCCGAGCACGGCCGCCTCGACGGTGTCGTCTACGCCGCCGGCGTCATCGAGGACCGGCTGATCGCCGAGAAGACCACCGAGTCCTTCCAGCGGGTCTACGGCACGAAGATCCACGGCGCCGAAACCCTGCTGTCCGCCCTGGAGGAGTTGCCGAACGGGCCCGCGTTCGCGGTGCTGTTCGGCAGCATCTCCGCAGTCCTCGGCAACCGTGGCCAGGTCGACTACGCCGCCGCCAACGACGCCCTGCAGAGCCTGGGTTCCGCCTGGTCCGCCCGTACCGGGCACCGTGCGCTCACCGTGCACTGGGGACCGTGGGCGCCCACCGGTGGTCACCACGGCATGGTCACACCGGAGTTGGGACGCGAGTACGCCCGGCGCGGTATCAGTCTGATCGACCCCGAGGAGGGCACCTCGGCTCTGCTGCGCGAGCTCGCCTGGGGCGACGAGTCGGCCGGAGCCGTCGTCTACACCGCTTCGGGCTGGTAGCCATGACGGACCGTCAAGTGCCGGTCGCCATCGTGGGAATGTCGGTGCTGCTGCCCGGTGCCGCCGACCTCGACGCGTACTGGCGGAATCTGCTGGGCGGCACGGACGCCATCAGTGAGGTGCCGGACGGGCGTTGGGACGCGGACTACTACCGGCCCGACTCCGCGAGCGGTCCGGCCGTGGCCGACCAGGTGTATTGCCGGCGCGGCGGTTTCGTCGACGAGCTGGCCGAGGTCGAGGTCACCCGGTTCGGCATCATGCCGAACTCGGTGCACGGCACCGAACCCGACCAGCTCATCGCCCTCCACGTGGCCGCCGCCGCCCTCGCCGACGCGGGCGGCGAGTCCCGCCTGCCCGACCGGCAGCGCGTCGGCGTCGTGCTCGGCCGGGGCGGCTATCTCACCCCGGGTCTGGTCCGGCTCGACCAGCGGGTCCGTACGGCGGGCCAACTCGTCCGTACCCTGGGCGAGTTGCTGCCCGATCTGGACCCCGGCCAACTCGACCGGATCCGCACGGCGTTCACCGAACGGCTCGGCCCCGACAGTCCCGAGTCGGTCATCGGCCTGGTCCCCAACCTCGCGGCGTCCCGCGTCGCCAACCGCCTCGACCTGCGCGGCCCGGCGTACACCGTGGACGCGGCCTGCGCCTCCTCGCTGATCGCCGTGGACCAGGCGGTGACCGAACTGGCCGCCGGGCGCTGCGACTTGATGCTCGCGGGCGGTGTCCACCACTGTCACGACATCACGCTGTGGAGCGTGTTCTCCCAGCTGCGCGCGCTCTCCCCGAGCCAGCGCATCCGCCCCTTCCATCGCGACGCCGACGGCATCCTGATCGGCGAGGGCACCGGAGTCGTCGTCCTCAAGCGCCTCGCCGACGCCGAACGCGACGGCGACCGGATCTACGCCGTCATCCGCGGCACGGGCGTGTCCAGCGACGGCCGCGCCGCGAGTCTCGTCAACCCCGACTCGACCGGCCAGACCCATGCCGTACGACAGGCCTGGCAGGCGGCGGGACTTGATCCCGCGCTGCCCGAGTCCATCGGTCTCCTCGAGGCGCACGGCACGGCGACCCCCGCCGGTGACGCGGCCGAACTCGCCACGCTGGCCGAGGTGTTCGGGGACACGGGCACCTCCCACGGCCGTGCGGTCATCGGCTCGGTGAAGTCGATGATCGGCCACACGATGCCGGCCGCCGGCGTCGCCGGTCTGGTCAAGGCCGCCCTCGCCGTCCACCACGGCATGCTGCTGCCGACGCTGCACTGCGACGACCCGCATCCGGCGCTCGCGGCGACCCGGTTCCGTCCGCTGGAGAAGGCGGCGCCCTGGGAGACCACTGCCGAACAGCCGGTGCGGCGGGCCGCGGTCAACGCGTTCGGGTTCGGCGGCATCAACGCGCATGTCGTGCTGGAGGAGGCGCCGGGCGCGCGCGGATCACGGTCGACGGCGGCGGTCACTGGCGGACCGGAACGCACCAACGCCTCCGCGCGCACCGCCTCCGTGGACGAACCGGAGCGCGTGCTGACCCTCGCCGCCGACAGCCCCGAGGCCCTCGCCGCGCTGCTGGACGCCGACGACTCCGCCGTACTGGCCGCGGCCCCCGCGCATCCCGTGTCCGGGCGCTCCCGGCTCGGCATCGTCGCCCCGGACGCCAAGCGGCTGGCGCTGGCTCGGCGGGCGGTCGCCAAGGGGCGGGCGTGGCAGGGCCGTAGCGATGTGTGGTTCACGCCGAGCCCGTTGATCGGGGCCGGAGTCGGCAAGCTGGCGTTCGTCTTCCCGGGCCTGGAGGGCGACTTCGCGCCCCGGGTCGAGGATGTCGCCGCGCACTTCGGACTGCGCGAGAACAGGTCCGCAACTCCCGCTCAGGTGGGGGATGTCGGCCGTCACGGGTTCGATGTCGTCGGCGTGGGGCGGCTGTTGGACGCCGCGCTGCGCCGGATGGGCATCGTCCCGGACGCGGTCGCCGGGCACAGTGTCGGCGAGTGGACGGCGATGACGGCCGCCGGGGTGTACTCGGCGGACGAGGTGAGCGACTTCATGGAGTCGTTCGACCCCGACTCGGTGACGGTCCCCGGCCTCGCCTTCGGTGCGATCGGGGCCCCGGCCGAGCGCGTGCTGTCGGCGCTCGCCACCGACTGGGCGGACGCGGGAATCGTCCTCTCGCACGACAACGCGCCGGGTCAGTCGATGGTGTGCGGGCCGGACAAGGCCGTGGACGAGTTCGTACGGTCCTTCCGCGCGCAGGGTGTCCTCAGCCAGGTGCTGCCGTTCCAATCCGGCTTCCACACACCGATGTTGAAGCCCTACCTCGCCCCGATCGAGGAGGCCACGAACCGCTTCCGCCTGCACCCGCCGACGGTCCCCCTCTGGTCGGGGACGACCGCCTCGCCGTACCCCTCGGACGAGAAGGCGGTACGCGCACTCTTCATCCGTCACCTCCTGGAACCCGTCCGCTTCCGCCAGCTCGTCGAGGCCATGTACGCCGCAGGGCACCGCGCGTTCGTGCAGGTCGGCACCGGCCAGCTCGGCTCCCTCATCGACGCGACCCTGAGCGGCCGCGACCACCTGGTGGTGGCCGCCAACTCGCCCCACCGCTCCGGCCTGGCCCAACTCCGGCGCGTGGCCGTGGCGTTGTGGGCGGCGGGCGGAACCGTCGACCCGGCCGTGCTGGACCCCGAGCAGGAGACGCGTTCGCTACGGCGCGTACGGCCGCCCGTACGGCTCGACATGGACGGAGCACTCGTGTCGCTAGACGGCCCGAGCCTGGTGAAGCTGCGGGCGGAGCTGCGCGCACCGCTCCCGAGCACCACAGCATCCCCTTTGGACGCGCTCACCGAACGCTTCCCGGCCGCCGCCGAGTTGCACGCCCTGATGCGCGAGACCGCCGACACAGCCGCCCAACTCATCACCGCGGGCAGCCGCCGTAGCGCACCGGCGGCATTCGCGCCCCGGGCGCCCGCCCCGGTACCGCAGCCCCAACTCCCCGCGCCCGCACGGGAATGGCAGACCACGGTCCACGTCTCTCCCGACTCCATGCCCTACCTCATGGACCACTGCTTCTTCCCGCAGCGCCCCAACTGGCCGGATGTGGCGGACCGTTGGCCGGTGGTCCCCGCCACCACGATCGTCCAGCACATCATCGAGGCGGCGGAACGGGCCGCACCCGGCATGCGGGCGACGGCATACGAGATTTCTGCCTGTCTCGTGGGCTCGGAGATGTGTATAAGAGACAGCCCCCGCACCGAGCGCACCCCCGACCACACCGCGTCCCATCTCTACGACGAGCGCTGGATGTTCCACGGCCCGGCGTTCCAGGGAGTCACCGAACTCACCGCGATCGGCGACCACCACGTACGCGGCACGATCACCACACCCCCCGCGCCCGGTGCCCTGCTCGACAACGTCGGCCAGATCCTCGGCTACTGGATCATGGCGACCCGCACCGAACGCACCGTCGTCTTCCCGGTCGGCATGCGCGAGATGCGTTTCCACGGCCCCCATCCGCGCCCCGGCACCGAGGTGGAGTGCCTGGTGCGGATCACCTCGCTCACCGACACCGCGCTCGAGGCCGACGTACAGCTCACGGTCGACGGCGAGGTGTGGGCGGAGCTGACCGGCTGGCAGGACCGGCGCTTCGACAACGACCCGCAGACCAGGCCGGTCGAGCGCTTCCCGGAGCGCAACACCCTCTCCGAAGCCCGCCCCGGCGGCCGGACCCTGCTGAACGAGCGCTGGCCCGACCTCGCCTCCCGCGACCTCATCATGCGCAACTCCCTGAGCAGCGCGGAGCGTTCGCAGTACGCCGAGCATCCGCCGCGCGGTCGCCGACAGTGGCTGCTGGGCCGGATCGCGGTGAAGGACGCGGTACGGCAGTGGCTGTGGAGCCACGGCGAGGGGCCCGTCTACCCGGCGGAGATCCGGGTCCACAACGACGAGTCGGGCCGCCCGTACGTCACCGGCCTGCACGGCAGGACCCTGCCCCCGCTGGACGTCTCGCTGGCCCATCGCGCCGAGGCGGCGGTCGCGATCGTCCGGCCGCACTCTCCAGGTCCCGGCCCCGGGATCGACATCGAGGAGGTCGTGGAACGCCCCGCGACCACCCTCACCACCGCCCTGGGAAACGAGGAACTGGCCCTCCTGCGCGCCCAGTCGGAGACCACCGGCGAGTCCGAGGCGCTGTGGTTCGCCCGCTTCTGGGCGGCGAAGGAAGCGGTCGCCAAGGCGGAGGGCACCGGCTTCCGGGGACGGCCGCGCGACTTCACGGTCTTCCAAGTGGTGCCCGGATCACGGCTGTTGGTGTCGGGACGCCTGGAACGCGCCTACACGGTGCACTACGAGCCGGCCGGCAATCCCCCCAATCTGCCGGACAGGACCTACGTCGTGGCCTGGACGACGGGACCCGCGCACGAAGAGGAGTACGACCGATGACCCCCACCACCGAGGACACAGTCCTCGCCGACCTCACCGGCATGCTGACCGCGCTCCTGGAGGACGAGTACGGCGTCGACGACGTCGAGATCACCATGACGACGACCTTCAACCGCGATCTGGAGCTGGAGAGCATCGACCTGGTGACCCTGGCCGGTCTGCTCCAGGAGCACTACGGCACGAAGGTCAACTTCGCCGAGTTCCTGGCCGGGATGGAGTTCGACGAGATCATCGAACTCACCGTCGGCCGGCTCGTGGAGTACGTCGTGCAGAGCCTCAAGGCAGCCGAGGCGGGCTGAGCCATGGCGATGGTCGACACCGGTCAACTCCGGTTGCACGTACAGAGGATGAGCCCACCCGAGGGCGTCCGCCCCGTCGCGACGGCGGTGTTGGTGCACGGCCTGCTCACCGACAGCCTGGCCAGCTACTACTTCACCATCGCCCCGCCGTTCGCGCTGGCCGGCATCGACGTCGTGATGTACGACCTGCGCGGCCACGGCCGCAGTGGGCGCCCGGCCACCGGCTACACCCTCGACGACAACATCGACGACCTGGAGGCGCTGCTCGACCGGCTGGAGGTGACCGGCCCGGTCCATCTGGTCGGCAACTCCTATGGCGGGACAGTCGCGTTCGGCTACGCGGCCCGCCACCCCGAGCGCGCCGCCAGTGTCTCCCTCATCGAGTCGGAACCGGCGACCGCGGCCTGGGCGCCAAAACTCGGCGGCATCCTGAGCCGTGTGCTGCACGAGCTGGCGCACAACGAGGACGACGCGCTCGCCTGGATCAGCGCGAACCGCGGCCACAACACCGCCCGCCTCGCGAAGGGCGCCGCCCGCCTGGCCCGGGAGACCAGCCTCTCCCAAGACATCCCGGCGAGCGGGGTGTTGACGGAGGATCAGATCCGCGCGGTGCACTGCCCGGTGCTCGGCATCTACGGCGGCGACTCGGACCTCGCCCTGCTCGCACCCTGGCTGGAGTCCGTGCTCCCCGACTGCCGGACCGTCGTGATCCCCGGTCACGAGCACTCCGTACTGGTCGAGGCGGCGGGCACGATCGGCGGCCACATCCTCTCCCTGATCCAGAGCACCACGGGTGCCGCCGAGGTGGCGGCCCGGTGAGTCGTTTCCTGTTCGTCGTCCCGCCGTTGGTCGGCCACATCAACCCGGCGGTGGGCGTGGCAGCCGAACTGGCCTCACGGGGACACGAGTTGGCGTGGGTCTGCGCCGATCCCGCTCTCGTACGGCGGCTCGCGGGAGAGTCTGCGCGCGTGTTCCCCTGCGCTGGACCGGTCCCGGGTGAGGGCGAGGGCATACGCCCGCCCGACATCCGCGGGCCCGAGGCGCTGAAGTTCCTGTGGGAGGCATTCCTCGCCCCGCTCGCCGAGCAGATGGCGCCCGGAGTCGCGGCTGCCGTCGAGGAGTTCGGGCCGGACGCGGTCGTCGCCGATCAACAGGCCCTGGCCGGTGGCCTGGTGGCGGAACGCCTCGGCGTGCCATGGGCGACCTCGGCGACGACCTCGGCCGAGTTCACGAACGTACTGGCGGGCATGCCCAAAGTCGCCCTGTGGCTGGACGAGTTGCTGGCCGGACTCCGCGCCGGGATCGGCGACCCGTCGGGCACCGCCGACCCCCGCTTCTCCCCCCACCTCGTCCTCGCGTTCAGCACCCCGGAACTCGTCGGCCCCGAGGCGCGGCAGGGCGAGCAGATCCGCTGGGTCGGCCCGTCGATCGCGCCCCGCCCGGCCGCGCCGGACTTTCCCTGGGACTGGCTGGACCCGTCCCGCTCCCTGGTCCTGGTCAGCCTCGGCACCGCCAACACCGATGTGGGTGCCCGTTTCCTCACCGAGTGCGTGACGGCACTGCGAGCCCGAACGGACCGCGTACAGGCGGTAATTGCGGACCCGGGCGGCGCGCTGGGCACACCGGACGAGCAGGACAAGGACCTCCTCGTCCTGCCCTCGATCCCCCAACTCCCGCTCCTCGAAAGGGCGGACGCGGTCGTCTCGCACGCCGGACACAACACGGTGTGCGAGGCGCTGTGGCACGGCGTCCCCCTCGTCGTGGCGCCCATCCGCGACGACCAGCCGGTGATCGCCGGGCAGGTCACCGGCGCGGGCGCCGGCATCCGCGTCCGGTTCGGCCGGGTCACCGCCCCCAAGCTGGGCGCGGCGCTGGACGCCGTACTCCACGAACCCGACCACCGCGCCGCGGCCGGCCGCATCCGAACGGCGTTCCGCGCGGCCGGAGGCACCGGCGCGGCGGCGACGCACCTGGAGCGGCTGGCTGCCGGCGCGTCCCCGAAGGAGACCCCGTGAGCACCGAGGACGACCCCAAGCCCCCGAGCCGCAACGACCAGGTGGCGGCCCTGCGCCCCATCTACCAGGCCGACTTGGCCGACGGCCTGGACCGCTTCTTCGAACCCCGGCGCGAGACGTGCCCCTGGTGCGACTCGCCGCGGCTCAAGACCCGGTTGCGCACGAAGGACCTGATCCAGCACAAGCCGGGCACGTTCGTCCTGGACCGCTGCGAGGACTGCCGGCACACGTTCCAGAATCCCCGACTGAGCCCGGCGGGGCTGGAGTTCTACTACCGGGACTTCTACGACGGCCTGGGCGAGAAGCAGTTGGGCAACACGTTCGCGGCCCGCACCAAGATGTACGAGCAGCGCGCGCAGTCACTGCTCCCGCACTCACCGACTCCCAAGAACTGGCTGGACGTCGGCACCGGCCACGGCCACTTCTGCGAGTCGGCCCGCACGGTCTACCCCGACACCACCTTCGACGGCCTCGACTTCACGGACGGCGCCGAACTCGCCGAGCAGGCGGGGCGGGTGGAGCGCGGCTATCGGGGCAGCTTCCCCGAACTGGCACCCGGCCTCTCCGGCCACTACGACGTGGTCAGCATGTTCCACTACCTGGAGCACAGCACCGAGCCCGAGCGCGAACTGACCGCCGCACACCAGGCCGTGCGCCCCGGCGGCCACCTCCTGATCGAGGTCCCGGACCCCGACAGCCGCTACTCCCGTCTGCTGGGCCGCTGGTGGCTGCCGTGGCTCCAGCCGCAGCACCTGCACTTCATCCCGGTCGACAACCTGCGCACCCGGCTCACGGACCTCGGCTTCACGGTCGTGGCGGAACAGCACGCGGAGCCCCACGACCCCGTCGACCTCCTCGCCGGCACCTGGCTGGCCCTGGACACGGCCGCACCTCGCGACAACCTGCCCTGGCTGCCGAAGCCCCCGTCCGGTCTGGCCCGTACGCTCCGCGCGGCGGTGCTGATCGCGGGGATTCCGGCACTGATCCTGGGCACGCTGCTGGACCGGTTCGTGGTGAAGGGGCTGTCGCATCGGCTGGGGGTGTCGAACGCGTACCGGCTGGTGGCACGGCGGGACTGAGCCGGCGCACGAGGACGTGCCCCCCTGCCAGCGGCCATTGAATGATGCATTCACCGCGTCTAGCATCACTCGGTGATTCCATCATTTCTCGTCCGACTCTCGTCGATCCCGGCGGACCAGACGACGACGAGCGGCCGCGGCCCGGTTCCGGGGGCTCCGGCCGCTCGTCCGTGAGGTCCGAACTCAGCTCGCCGTACGCCGAATTCGCCCCTCGTACCGCTTCTCCAACTCCAGGTTGCCCTCGAAGCCGCCCGGCACATTGGCCGAGACGTACACCGGCGGGCGCTCACCCGAAGCGAGCAACCGGGCCGCCGCCTCCGCGACCGACAGTTGTACGAGCATCGCGCCGGTGAGCGTGGACAGGGCGCATACGGCGCCGCCGGTGGGGAGTTCGAGGAGGGCGTCGCCGCGTGGGGCCGCGTTGTCGAGGACGACGTCGGCGAGGTCGGCGAGCTTCTTGCCGCTGGGGTGGCCGGCGGGGACGGCGCGGGTGTGGGCGAGCGAGGTGATGGCCAGCAGGCGGTGGCCGCGCTCCTTCACCCGCAGGGCCATCTCCACGATCACCTTGTTGACACCGGAGTTGGAGACGATGACGAAGAGATCCTGGGGGCGGGGCGCGGCGAGGTCGTAGAGACGGTCGGCGACCCCGGCCTGGCGCTCCAGCAGCGGGTCGTCGAGGACGCTCGGGGCGTCGCCGCCGTAGAGGACGAGGTCGGCGATGCTCAGGCGGTTGGTGGGCACCAGACCCCCGGCGCGGCCGGCGAGTTCGAGGACCATGGCCTGGGAGTGGCCGGTGCCGAAGGCCTGGATGACGCCGTCCGTGCGGACGCAGTCCGCGATCAGTTCGGCGGCGCGGGACACGGTCTCGCGGCTGGACTCGGTGATGTGCTGGAGGACGGCCAGGCTCTCGCGCGCGAAGGTCTCGGCGCTTACGGACTCGGCGGACACGCGATACTCCCCACCGGTGGATCAAACCACCTGTTCTTTCACGATCAATGAATCAATAAATCACACGCGGTCCTGGTATTCAATCGATGGCCTCTGGGGTGGCTGATACCTTCTGCACATGCCCCCGACAGACGTCACCACCCTCATCCGCACCGAGCTGCCCCGACTGGCCGGCTCACTGAGGAAGGTCGGCGAGCTGATCCTGGAGGATCCGGCCGCCGTCACCCACTGTTCGGCCGCCGAGCTGGGCCGCCGCACCGGCACTTCACAGGCCACGGTGACCCGGTTCTGCCGGGCGGTCGGCCTCGACTCGTACCAGCATCTGCTGATCGAGCTGGCCCAGGAGCGCGGGCGCGGCGAGGTCTCCGACTGGGGTACCGCCGAGATCGGCCCGGACATCTCCCCGGACGACGATCTGGAGCGAGTCGTGCAGGTCGTGGGCAGTGCCGACCTCCGCGCGGTGCAGCAGACCATCGACCGGATCGACCTCGACGCGGTGGAGCGCGCGGCCACGGCCGCCGCCCGCGCCCGACGGATCGACGTCTACGGCATCGGCGGCAGCGGCGCGGTCGCCCAGGAGACCGAGACCCGGCTGTTCCGCATCGGCTGCGCGGTGCGCGGCTGGACCGAGGTGCACGCGGCCGCCACCTCCGCCGCCCTGCTCACCCCGGCGGACGTCGCCATCGGCATCTCCCACTCGGGTTCGACCCGCGAGACCATCGAGCCCTTCGAACTCGCCAAGGAGCGCGGCGCCACCACCATCGCGCTGACCTCCGACCCGCGCTCCCCGCTCGCCCGCGCCGCCGACATCCGGCTCATCTCCTCGTCCTCGGCGACCAGTTTCCCCACCGGCATCATCGGCGCCCGCCACTCGGTCCTGGTCCTCATCGACTGCCTCTACGTCCGCATCGCGCAGCTCTCCTACCAGCGCGCGAGCGCCTCGCTGGCCCTCACCGACCACATCGCCGGGGAGCACACGGTGAAGGCCCGCAGGGGTCGGTGATCCGAGCCGAGACCCGGCCGTGATCTCGGCCGAGTCTGCATGGATGAACCACCGAAGTTACGCGTGGATGGTTGTTTGAATCATCTTCGCGATGTCAGGATGGGCGCTCCGCCGAGCCTCTGGTAGGAGACCCATGCGCGTGACCGCTGCCCTGTCGACCGAGCTCTTCGTCGGCACCGCCGAGCATCCGCTCCAGGTGGTGACCGCCGAACTCGCCCATGTCCCCGGCCGACCGGTCCGCCTCACGGTCGAGGGCCCCGGCGTGCACGGCACCGCAGAGACCACCGTGGGCGAGGACGGCACCGCGCGCGCCGAGATACCCGTGACCTGCGACCTCGCGCCCGGCGAGCGGTGCGCGATCGAGGTGACGGCGGCCGACGGCGACCAACTGACCACCCTCACCGCCGAGTTCACGGCCGCCGAACCCGGCTGGACCATGTTCATGGTCAGCCACTTCCACTACGACCCCGTCTGGTGGAACACCCAGGGCGCCTACACCGAGACCTGGGACGTCGCCGACGACCCCGCCTCCACCGGCCTCCCCGCCCGCACCTTCGACTCCCGCGGCCAGTCCGGCATGAGCCTCGTCCGCGCCCACTGCGACCTGGCCCGCCGCGACCCGGCGTACACCTTCGTGCTGGCCGAGGTCGACTACCTCAAGCCCTACTGGGACGCCTTCCCCGAGGAACGCGCCTTCCTGCGCGAGCTAATCCGCACAGGCCGGGTCGAGATCATGGGCGGCACGTACAACGAGCCCAACACCAACCTCACCGGCGCCGAGGCCACCGTACGCAACGCCCTCTACGGAGACGGCTTCCAACGCGGCATCCTGGGCGCCTCGCCCGAAACCGCCTGGCAGCTCGACGCGTTCGGGCACGATCCGCAGTTCCCCGGGCTGATGGCGGACGCGGGAGTGTCCTCCAGTTCGTGGGCGCGCGGCCCGTTCCACCAGTGGGGGCCGACGCTCTCGGTCTTCGGCGAGGAGCCGCGCGACCCCCAACGCATGCAGTTCCCGGCCGAGTTCAGCTGGATAGCGCCGTCCGGGCGCGGGCTGCTCACGGCCTACATGGTCAACCACTACGGTGCCGGCTGGGCGATCGACAACGCGCCCACGCTCCCCGAGGCCGAAGCGGCGGCCCTCAAGCTCTTCCGGGGACTCAAGAAGGTCGCGCTCACCCGGAACGTACTGCTGCCGGTCGGCGGCGACTACGCGCCGCCGTGCCGCTGGGTGATGGACATCCACCGCGACTGGAACGCCCGTTACGTCTGGCCGCGCTTCGTCAGCGCGATCCCCAGGGACTTCTTCGCCGCCGTCCGCGCCGAGTTGGCCGAGGAGGGCCGCAAGGCGTCCCCGCAGACCCGGGACATGAACCCGATCTACACCGGCAAGGACGTCTCCTACATCGACACCAAGCAGGCCCAGCGCTACGGCGAGACCCTCCTCGCCGACGCCGAGGCCTGGGCGACCCTCGCCTCGCTCGTCACCCAACACCCCTACCCGGACGCCGCGTTGGACAAGGCCTGGCGGCAGCTGATCTACGGCGCCCACCACGACGCCATCACCGGCTCCGAGTCGGACCAGGTGTACATCGACCTGATGACCGGCTGGCGCGAACTGTACGACCTGGCGGAGGCGGTGCACGCCGACGCCACGGAGGCCATCGCCGGGAAGGTCGCCCAACTGCCGGGCTCCACAGACGACTTGGTCGTGTTCAACGCGGCGACCTGGGAGCGCCGGGACGTACTGACCGTCGCCGACCCGGGCCTGGTCCCCCTCGACGACACCGGCCTGCCCCTGCCCGCCGTACGCGAGGGCGACCAACTCCGCGTCGTCGTACCGGACGTACCCGGCATGGGTCTCAAGACCCTCCCGCTCACCGAGGGTTCGGTACCCGAGTGGGCGCACGGCCAAGGCCTCACGATCCGCAACGAGTTCTACGAGGTGACGGTCGACCCCGCGCGCGGCGGTGGCGTCAGCAGCCTGCGCGAACTGGCCGACGGTGGACGGGAGTTGCTGCGCTCCGGAGACATCGGCAACGAACTCGTCGTACAGGAGGAGTACGCCAGGCACCCGCGCTTCGGCGAGGGGCCCTGGCACCTCACGCCCACCGGAACAACCGCCGCACGCAGCCGTGACGTCACCGCCGACATCGATGTCGAGCACTCCCCCGCCGGTTCACGGATCACCGTCACCGCCGACCTCGGGCTGTTCCGGTACACCCAGCGGCTGACCCTGTGGACCGGGGTACCGCGCCTCGACCTGACCACCACGATCGACGGCTACGACGGCGCCGACCGGCTGATCCGGGTGCGCTGGCCGTCCGACGTGACCGGCGGACTGCCCGTGCACGAGGTGGCGGACGCGGTGATCGGGCGCGGGTTCGGGTTCGTGGAGGTGGACAGCGAGCAGTTCCCGTGGACGCTCGACAACCCGGCGAACACATGGTTCGGGCTCGGCTCCACCGCGCGGGTCGCCGTGCGGGACGAGTCGGGGCAGTTGCTCGGCCACCGGTCGATCGGCGTCGCCGAACTCGTCTACGCCGACTGGGACGAGGCCGGTGAACTCGGTGCCCCGCTCGCGGCGGCCCTCGTCCGCGCCGGGGTCACCGCCACCTCGACGATCGCCGGCGGCCCGCGCTACGGCGACCTCGAAGTCGACTCCAATCTCCCGGACTTCCGGATCGCCGTGGGCGCTCCCGAGCGCAACTCCGTGGTCGCGGAGGCCCTCGGCTGGGACCCGGCCGCCGGACGCGAGGTACGCCGACAACTGGCCGAGCAAGGTGTGGCTGCGGTGTGGGTCGCGCCGCGTGCCGGGCTGCGCGAGGAGTGGGTGCCCGGAGCCGACCTGCGCGACCTCGAACGGCTGCCGCTGCTCGTGGTGGCGGGCGCCCGTCCCGAGGACGACGCCAAGGCGGTCGACGCGCTGATCGCCGACCTGGACGACGCGGTCATCACGGCCACGGCGGCGGGCGGTTGCGAGGCCCTGCCGCCGGGCGACGCCTGGGACGGCCGCAGCTTCGCCGTCCTCAACCGGGGCACGCCCGGCTGTGTCGTCACCTCCTCCGGCGACCTCTACATGTCCCTCATGCGCTCCTGCACCGGCTGGCCCTCCGGTATCTGGGTCGACCCGCCCCGCCGCACGGCACCCGACGGCTCCGCCTTCCAACTCCAGCGCTGGACCCACGAGTTCGAGTACGCCGTGGTCGCGGGTGCCGGTGACTGGCGCGAGGCCCGACTGCCGCAGGCCGGACACGAGTTCAACCACCCCTTCACGGCACGCGTGCGCACCTCCGGCCAACAGGGCCTCCTGCCACGGAAGTTCGCGCTGCTGGGGCTCGAGCCCGCCGGCGAGGTCGCGCTCGACGCCCTCAAACCGCTCGGCTCCCCGCTCGCCCGGGGCAGCGCGGTACCGGTCGACCCGGGGCGTGGAGTCGTCGTACGGATGCACGAGGTGAACGGGCGACCGGTGCGGGCCCGGATACGCGGCCCGTACGACTGGACCGAGGGTGCCCGGGCGGACGTACTGGAGGCGCCCGGTGAGCAGTTGGCACCGGAACGGGACGGCGGGCTCGCCGTCGACCTGACCGGTTTCGAGGTCGCGACGGTGCTGGCGACCACCGCTGCCGAGACCTCAACCGGGCCTGGAATCGCGGCACATGAGCCCGCGCAGCCCGTCCACACCCGCTACTGGCTCCACAACTCCGGCCCCGCTCCACGCGGGAACATCCCCGTGTCCGTGTACCTCTCCCCCGGGACGCTCACCGTCTCCGGCCCGGTCACCGCGACCGTCCGGGTCGGCTCGGAACTCACCGACGCGCCGGTGTCGGGCACGGTGACCTTCGAAGTCCCGCCCGGCTGGACCGCCGAACCCGCCGAACTGCCGTACGCGTTGGGCCCGGGCGGGTTCACGCTGGCCGAGGTGACCGTGACACCACCGCCGGATCCTGAACCCGGCCGGCACTGGCTCGCGGCTCGGCTGTCGTACGGCGGGCAGACGTACGAGGACACCGTGGCGCTGGATGTTGCCGACGGGCAGTACGGGCCAACACTGCTGTCCACTCTGGGCGTTGAGCGGATCAGCGTGCGCGACGGCGAGCGGGTCCGGGTACCCGTGCACCTCCGCAACACCACCCGTGGACCGGTCCACGGCACCCTCTGGGCCGTCTCCTCGTGGGGCACCTGGCCCGGAGTCACACCCGGCTGCCAGGGGTTCACGGTGGCCGGGGGCGCGGAGCAGGAATGCGTCATCGAGGTGGACGGTTCGGCGGTGCCGCCCGGGTCGTACTGGCTGCTCGCGAAGGTCGCCTGGCACGGCTGTGTCGCCTACACGGAGGCCGTCGAGCTGGAGGTGACGCCGTGACGGAGCACGCGGCCGTGGTGCGCGGCAGGACCGTTCCAAAGAGGCGGGTGGACGCGCTGCTTGCGGCCGTACCGGCGCGGGACCGGGAGAGCACCCGGCCTGAAGCGCTCGCCCGGGCCGAGCGGCAGCGGCGGCGGTGGGCGACCCAGGTGGTGGTCATCGACGAGCTGGCCCAACGGGCGTGTGCGGAGCGGGGGTTGAAGCCTCCGGCGGAGGTGGCGCCCGATCGGGTGCTCGCCGTCGCCGAGACCGACGTCGCGGATCTCGGCAGCATCGTCGCGGCCGCGCTCGCGCACTCCCCGGCCGCGCGGCTGCTGCTGGCCGAGCTGGAGGGCGAGCAGGAGGTCGCGGAGGCCGCCGTACGGGACTACTACGACCGCAACCGGGACCGCTTCCTCACGGCGGAGGCGCTGCGGCGCGGTGTCGACCCGTTCGGCGGGGTGACATCGGATGACTTTGTGCCGTACATGCAGGCCCACGCGGGTGTCGCACGTGAGTTGCGAAGGGCCGCGGGGCGGCGGGCGTTCTTCGGCTGGTTGGACCAGGCCAAGGCCGGAGTCGTGTATGCCGCCGGCCACGAGCACCCCGGCGATCCGGCGCACCCGGACCACGAACACCGGCACTGATCTCGCCCGGAACCTAAAAGCAACACGAGAACCATTGACCTCCGATGAATTCTGGTCCACCTTTTCATCAATCGGCGTCGAAGTTGGTTAATTGAACCAGCTGTTGGCTGGTGCTCAGGAGGGCAGCGATGCGCACAGGAAGACTGACCGGATCGATGGTGGGGATCATCGTCCTGACCCTGACGGCCGCCGGCTGCGGGCTGTCCGGCGGTTCGGGCGACAGCGACTCCACGGCGGGCGGCTGCACCGTCGACAAGGGCAACGTGGGGTCCGGGAAGCTCACCGGCGAGGTGAAGGGCAAGATCACCTTCCAGACCACCAACTTGAAGAAGGACTTCGGGAGTTTCTTCAACGGGGTCATCAAGTCCTTCGAGAAGGCTCACCCCGGGACCTCGGTCAAGTGGATCGACGATCCGGGCGACAGCACCTTCACCCAGCGCAACGTCGCCGACGCCCAGGCCTGCACCCTGCCGGACGTGATCAACCTCAACTCCGAGACGGCGACGGCCCTCACGAAGGCGGGCTATCTGCTCAACCTGGGAGTCAAGGACCCCTCGGCCGCCAAGCCGTTCGTCCCCGCCTTCTGGAAGTCCAGCACCTTCAAGGACGCCTCGGGCTCCGCGCTGCACACCGTGCTCCCCTGGTACACCGGCGGCATCGTCCTGACGTACAACACCGACCTGTTGAAGAAGGCCGGCATCGACCCGGCGAAGCCGCCGACGACCGTCTTCGGGCTGTTCGCCGACTACGAGAAGATCGCCAAGTCGGCCAAGGGCAAGTACTTCGCGACGATGGCCAACCCGATCTGGCGCATCCCGGCGGACTTCGACCAGATGAACATCAAGACCCTCTCCAGCGACGGCAAGTCGGCCGTGTTCGCCGACGATCCGCGCACCACCCAGTGGGTCGCGTGGATGGCGAAGCTGTACAAGGAGGGCGCGATGCCGAAGGACTCGCTGTCCTCCAGCAACGACCCGTCCACGCCGTACACGCAGGGCAAGGTCGCCTACGGCTCGACGAATCCGAGCTATGTGCGGTTCGTGAAGCAGAACAGCCCCTCGATCTACGCCAAGACGGCGGTAGGGCAGCAGCCCTTCGACGCGCTCGGCCACACCACCGGCGCCCCGCAGTACATCTCGGTCGCCGCGACCAGCAAACACGCCCCCGTCGCCCTGGCGTTCGCGGAGTACCTCACCAACGCCGAGAACCAGACGGCCTGGTGCAAGGACCCGGACGTGGTGATCTTCCCGACGACCACCACCTCGCTCAACGACCCGTTCTTCCAGAAGGTCAGCGGCACGGACCAGTTCGCGCAGGCCCGCAAGCTGGTCGCCGACCAGCTCAAGACGACCACGGCCTACCAGACGAACCTCTCGCCGGCCGTGCAGAACGCGATCGTGTCCCAGGTGCAGTTGGCCATGCAGGGCAAGAAGAGCCCGGCACAGGCCGTCAAGGACGCCCAGGCGAAGGCCAACGAGCTGCTGAAGCAGGCTGGTTGATGGTGGCGACGCAGACCGCGAAGCCGGTGACCGTGCCCGGTGCGGAGGCTGTCGTCTCCGCACCGGGCACGGCCCGCATACGCCGACTCGCCCGGGCCGTGCTCCCTGGTCCCGCTCCCGGCGCCAACGGAGCGGCGCTGTACCGCCGTTGGTGGCTGCCCTGGCTTTGGACCGCTCCAGCGATCGTCTGCGCGGCCGTGTTCGGCGTGTTCCCCTTCCTCAACACCGTGCTGCTGTCCTTCACGAACGCCAAGCCGCTCGGCGGTGCCGCGAACTTCGTCGGGCTCTCCAACTACACCCGGATGCTGGACGATTCGGACTTCTGGCTGGCGACCCGCAACAGCGTCCTGTACGCGGTGATCGTCGTCCCCCTGATGGTGCTGCTGCCGCTCCTGCTGGCCGTCCTGGTGGAGAAGAACCTCCCCGGCATCGGCTTCTTCCGCTCGGCCTTCTACACGCCGGTGCTCGCCTCCAGCGTGGTCGTCGGACTGAGCTGGCAGTGGCTGCTGGCGGACGACGGACTGGTCAACACCTGGCTGGAGAAGGCCCACTTGATCCGGTCGGCCATCCCGTTCCTGTCCGACTCGTGGCTGATCCTGCTCTCCGCGATGGGCCTGACCCTGTGGAAGGGCCTGGGCTGGTACATGGTCTTCTATCTGGCCGCCCTCGGGAACGTTCCAAAGGAACTCCACGAGGCCGCGTCCATGGACGGCGCCGGTGCCGCCCGCCGCTTCTGGCACATCACCGTGCCCGGCGTACGGCAGGCGATGATGCTGGTCGGCACCCTCACCGGCATCGGCTCGCTGCGCGTGTTCACCGAGATCTACATGCTCGGCAGCTCCACCGGAGGCCCCGGCGGCGCCGACCGCACGCTGCCCTTCTACATCCGGGACGTCGGCCTGGACCCCATCACCGGAAACGCCGGTTACGGCTCGGCGGTGAGCGTGGCGCTGTTCGTCCTGACCCTGGGCCTGACCCTGCTGGCGCAGCGCCTGACGAAGGAGGACGAGTCATGACGACCGCAGTGCACCCCAAGTCCCGGCGTCTGACACCGCATTGGCGGGACTACGGCCGCCCCCGCGAACTCCTCGTCCGCTACCTGCTGTTGCTCCTGGTCCTGGGCCTCACCGTCGGCCCACTGATCTGGCAGTTCCTGGCCTCGCTCAAGGGCACCGGCGAGGACGTCTTCGGCGCGAACGCCTCCCTGCTGCCGCACCACCCGACCCTGCGCGCCTACCGCGAGGTCTTCAGCCAGGTCCCGGTCGCGACGTACATCAAGAACAGCCTGATCGTCGTACTCCTGTCGGTCGGCAGCCAGTTGTTGTTCTCCACCACCGCCGGCTACATGCTCTCCAAGCCCGCCTGGAAGGGCCGCAGGGCGGTCTGGATCCTCCTCGTCGCCTCCATGATGTTCCCCTTCGAGTCGATCATGGTGTCGCTGTTCCTGAGCATCCGCGACCTCGGCCTGGTCGACAACGTGGTCGGCGTGTGGCTGCCCGGCTTCGTCGGCGCGATCAACGTCCTGCTGATGCGCGGCGCGTTCCTGGCCGTACCGCGCGAGATCGAGGACTCGGGGATGCTGGACGGCGCGAGCGAGTGGCAACGCTTCCGCTACCTCTATCTCCCGTCCGCGTGGGGCGCGATCCTGGTGGTCACCATCAACACCTTCATCAGCGCCTGGGACGACTTCCTCTGGCCGCTCATCGTGCTGCGCTCCGAGGACCACATGACGCTGACACTGGGCCTCTCCCGGCTGCAGAGTTCGTCGTTCGGCTACGACCAGCGCGTGGTGATGGCCGGTTCGGTGATCTCCGTGATCCCGGTCCTTGTGCTGTTCGTCATCACCCAACGCTGGTTCTACAAGGGCGTGTCGGCGGGAGCCGTCAAGCTCTGAGGCGTACGACGAGGGGTTCGACGGCGAGCGCCGCCCTGGCGGACTGAGCGACACGGATCTCCACGGCACCGACCTGATCGAACTGGTCGGTGCCGAAGGGGATCTCGACCCTACGGCTCTCGCCCGGCGCCAACTCGACGCCCTGGAAGGCGTGCAGTTCGAGCGTGCGCGGCCAGACCGGCGTGATCAGCCGACGGATGTACAGCTGGACGACCGAACGCCCGGGCCGCTTCCCAGTGTTGGTGACTTCGACCTCGACGGTGTCCCCTGACACGTGAGGCGGACCGTACGCGAAGCTCGTGTACGACAACCCGTGCCCGAAGGAGTAGCGCGGCTCTGCGTCGGCATCCACGTAACCGCCGTACTCGATGTCCTTGTGGTTGTAGTGGACGGGGAGTTGGGCGACCGAGCGGGGCATGGAGACGGGCAGGCGGCCGGTCGGTTCCGCTCGGCCGAGCAGTATCTCGGCGATGGCCTCGCCGCCCCACGGGCCGGGGTACCAGGCGGTGAGCAGGGCGCCCGCTCGTTCGGGGACGACATGCGGGCGGCCCTGGATCAGGACGACCGCTGTGGGTGTGCCGGTCGCGGTGACGGCGTCGAGGAGTGCGTGCTGGGCGCGGCCGAGGCTCAGGCCCGCGAGGTCGGCTCCCTCGCCGCAGGTCATCTCCGAAACGGCGTTCCGTGCCGCCCCGTTGGCGTCGAAGTCCGTGTCGGGGGTACGGGCGCTGCTGCCGCCCAGCACCAGGACGGCCAGGTCGGAGGCGGCTGCCGCGGCGACCGCCTCGGGGATGCCGGAGAGGTCGTCGCCGGTGAGGGCACAGCCGTGGGCGTGGCGGATGTCGGTGCCGGGCGGGGCGAGTTGCCGTAGGCCTTCGAGGACGCTGACACCGAATAGCTGGGGTGCCGTGTAGTCGCCCAACTGGTGTGCGGCGGTGGCGGATTGGGGGCCGATGACCGCGATGCGGGAGACGGTCGACGGGATCGGCAGGACATCGCCGTCGTTACGGAGGAGGGTGACCGCGGCTCGGGCGAGGGCCGTGCTCAGCTCTCTGCCCTGTTGCGGGGAAGGGAACTCGCCTGTGCTGTAGGGCCGTTCGAAGAGGCCGAGGAGGAACTTCAGGCGGAGCACGCGGGCCACGGCGGTGTCGATGGTCTCCTCGGCCACCAGGCCCCGCTCGACCGCCTCCTCCAGGTGGGTGAAGCCCTCGTCCCAGAGGCTGAGGTCGACACCGGCGTTGAGCGCGAGGGCGCCCGCCGAGATCTTGTCGCCGGTGATGCGGGCCAGTCGGTCCACGGCGAGGCCGTCGGCCATGACCAGGCCTTCGAAACCCCACTCCTCGCGCAGGAGTTGGGTGAGCAGGGCGCGGTTGCCGGAGCAGGGCAGACCGTCGACCTCGTTGTACGCGGACATGAGGGCGGCGGCCCCGGCACGGACTCCGGCGCGGGCGGCGGGGAGGTGGATCTCGTGGAGTTCACGGAGGCCGAGTTCGGACTCGGCCGAGTTGCGGCCGCCGACGGTGGCGCCCTGTCCGGCGAAGTGCTTGAGGACGACGGGGGCCTTGTCGGGGGCGAACCCGGCGCTCGTATCGCCCTGCATACCTCTGACGAGTGCCTCGGTGAGGCGGGCGGCGAGGTACGGGTCCTCGCCGAAGCACTCCTCCGTGCGGCCCCAGCGCGGGTCACGGGCGATGTCCAGGGCGGAGACGAGGGCCACATGGCCGCCACGGGCGCGGAGTTCGGCGGCGGCATGGGCGGCGGCGCGCTCGTACAGCTCGCGATCCCACGTGGCGCCGACGGCCAGGTTGACCGGGAGGACCGTGCCGTCCAGTGCCATGTGGCCGTGCGGCACCTCCTCGACGAACAGTGCCGGGATGCCGAGCCGACTGCTCTCGATCACATGGCGTTGCACCAACTCGGCCAGGGCGGCGCTGTCTTGGGCGCCGGGTCCGTTGGTGTGGTCGACGCCGGACCAGGCGTCGGCGCGGAACAGGCCGTAGAGCGCGCCGAGTCCGGCGAAGCGGTCGGTCTCGGCGCGGAGGGCGTCGGTGAGTTCGTAGCCCTCGGGAGTGCGGCGGTAGGCGTCCCAGCCGTACATCCGCTGGTTGAGCTGGCCGACCTTCTCGCGCAGGGTCATCCGGGCGAGGAGATCGGAAACCCGGGTGTCCACAGGGGTGTTGGGGTCGCGATAGAGGGGGGTGGTGGTGTCGGTCATCGGGTGTCACCGTCGTGGGCGAGCCGGGCGAGGGCGACGGCGCCGCGGCAGCCGTCGGGTACCCAGTCGAGGGTCAGGCCGAGGGTGTGGAGGCGGGCGGTGAGGGGGTTCGTCAGCGGACCTTCGGGCCCGAGCAGGCCACCGGTGGCGACGATCCGCTCGCCGGGGCCAGGTTTCAACGCCCGTACCGTGTCGGTCAGTTGGTCTGCCGCCTCGTCGAGGATCTGTTGCGCCACGGTGTCCTTTTCGCCGGCGGCCTCGACCACCAGCGGGGCGAACCGGGCGAGACGGATGGGGAGTTCGGCCATCACGGCGGGGAGTACGTGCATGCGGTAGGCCTCGCGGTGGGCGCGGGACCAGTCGCCGTTGCCCGGTAGTACCTCGTCCGGCACTCCCAGCGCCTGGCCGACCGATCCGGCCAGCGCCGTCTCGGCTCCCCGCCCGTCCGCCATGCGCAGTGCCGCCCGTACCGCGCTCCGCCCGATCCAGAAGCCGCTGCCGTCGTCGCCGAGGAGCCAGCCGTCGCCGTCCACGGTGGCCGTGGAGCGGCGGTCGGTGATGCGCAGGGCGACCGCGCCGGTGCCGGCGACCAGGGCGAGGCCGTCGGCCGGGGTGCCGGGGGCAGAGGCGAAGGCCGCCTCGATGTCGCTGCACACGCGGATCCGGTCGGCCGGGATGCCCAGGCGATTGAGCGCGGCTGTGAGGGCGGTGCGGGCGTTGACGTGTCCCGGCTCCTCGGTGGAGGCCGCCGTGGCGCCCGCGAAGCCGCCGGCCACGGCGACCACACGGGCGCGTGCCCACTCGGGCACCGTCAGCGCGAGGGCCTCTGCCAGATGGTCGGTGAGGCGCGGCACCGGGACGGTCAGGGCGTTGCCGGGTCCGGCGGCGCCCTCGCCGAGGGAGCGCCCGTCCTCGGCGGCGGCGAGGACGGCACGGGTGCGGGTGCCGCCGGCATCGAGGCCGACGACCAGATCGCCGACGAATTCCTGGTTCAAATCATTGCTCATCACTGACTATGGTGGTTGATACATTCGCCCAGAACAAGAGCGAGCAGGGCAAGAGACAAGACCGAACCTGGGGAGGATCCCATTCCTACGCTCCGCTTCGGCGTCAACTACACGCCGCGCCGCGGTTGGTTCCACTCCTGGCACGACTTCGACCCGGCGCACGCCCGCGAGGATCTGGCCCAGATAGCCGGGCTCGGCCTGGACCACGTCCGGATCTTCCATCTCTGGCCGCTGCTCCAGCCCAACCGCACGCTGATCCGCAGGACCGCCGTGGACCAGCTGGTGCACCTGGTCGACCTGGCGGGCGAGGCGGGCCTCGACGTCCTCGTGGACGGTGTCCAGGGTCATCTGTCGAGCTTCGACTTCTACCCGGAGTGGACCCGCAGCTGGCACCACCGCAATGTGTTCACCGACCCGGAAGCGATCACGGCCCAGGCCGAGTTGCTGCGCACCCTGGGCAGCGCCCTCGCCGACCGCCCGAACCTGATCGGCCTCCAACTCGGCAACGAGCTCAACAACTTGGTGGAGCACAACCCGGTGACGGCCGACGAGGTCGACCACTATCTCGACACGCTGCTGGCCGCCGCGCGCGAGCACCTGCCGCCGGACCGGCTGGTCACGCACTCCGCGTACGACGCCGCCTGGTACGGCGACGAGCACCCGTTCACCCCGGAGGCCTCGGCCCGCAAGGGCGATCTGACCACCGTCCACCCGTGGGTGTTCTCCGGCGACTGCGCCCGCCGTTACGGCCCGCGCTCCCCGCAGGTGCTGCATCTCGCCGAGTACGGAACGGAGTTGGCGAAGGCCTACGCCACCGACCCGGCCCGACCCGTCTGGGTCCAGGAGACCGGCGCGCCCGAGCCGCACATCCCGGCGGCCGACGCCCCGGAGTTCGCGCGCGCGACCGTGCGGAACGCGGCGGAGTGCGAGGGGCTGTGGGGCGTGACCTGGTGGTGCTCGCACGACGTGGACCGCGCGCTCGCCGACTACCCCGAACTCGAGTACACGCTGGGCCTGTTCGACTCGGCGGGCCGTCCGAAGCCGATCGCCGAAGCCTTCGCCGAGGCGATCGCCGAGCCGCACACCGTCCAACTCCGCGACACGGCACTGGTGTTGGACTGCACGCCGGCCACCCGGTCGGTGTCCGGCCCTGGGGGCGCGTACTTCGAGGAGTGGATGCGGTTGCGCACCCAGGGCCTCCGCCCGGCGGTGGTCCTCGCCGAACGGGCCGATGACCAGGCGTACTTGGCGGCGCGGGGCATCAAGGAAGTCGTACAGCTGCCATGACGGTCATGCGCCCGTCAGCACCTCGGCGACGGCCCGCAGGTTGACCCTGCCCCGCCCGTAGGAGCAGAGGGCGCCGCTCTCCGGCAGCCCGGTGTCGACCAGTACGGCATCGGGGCGCCGGGCCGCCAGCGTGTCGCGCAGTCGGGCCTGCCAGGGGTGCAGGCCGGCGTCGGAGGTGGCGACGACCAGCGGGGCGTCCTCGCGCAGGATCGTGTCGACGAGGGCGGCGGGGTCGGTCGGTTCCGCGTTGAGTGCGGTGCCGGTGGCGGTGGGGTCGAGTGCGCGGAGTTCGGTGAGGAGGTCCTCGCCGCCCCAGTTGAGGGCGGGGTGCGGGGCCGGGAACAGGTCGACGACGTGGGCGCCGCGCACCGGTTGCGGCAGGGGCCGGGTGCGTACGGCGCGGCGGGCCGCCTCCAGTCCGGCGTCGGCGTCCCAACCGGCCACGGTCCGGCGCGGGTTCGCGTACCTCTCGGCGAGCCGGCGCACCCGTCCGGCCGCCTCCCGCACCCGTTCCTCCGACAGCACCTGCGAGTGCAGCGCGTCGAGCACGGCGTCCCGGCAGGCCAGGGTGACCTCCAAGTCCGGTACGGCGACGATGACTTGGTCCGCTCCGGCGGCGAGGGCGATGCGGGCGCCGGCCGCTTCGCCGTACGCGTCGGCGATCGCCTTCATCTCCAGCGCGTCGCTCACGAGGACGCCGTCGAAGCCCAGTTCGAGGCGGAGCAGGTCGCCGAGGATGCGGCGGCTCAGGGTGGCGGGGCGGTTGGCGTCCAGGGCAGGGAAGACGACATGGGCGCTCATCAGCATCGGCACGCCCGCGGCGATGGACGCGCGGAACGGTTCGAGATCGACGAGGAGTTCGTCGTACGGCCGCGGGTCGACGGCGATGCCGTGGTGGCTGTCGGTGATCGTGCCGCCGTGGCCCGGGAAGTGCTTGGCGCAGGAGGCGACGCCGCGTGCCTCGGTGGCGGTGATCCAGGCGCGCAGGTGGCGGGCGGCCAGGGCGGGGTCGGCGCCGAAGGAGCGGGTGCGCACGATCGGGTTGCGCGGCTGGTGCTGGAGGTCGGCGACGGGGGCGTAGGAGGCGGTGATGCCGAGGGTGGTGAGGTGGCCGGCGAGCGCGTCGGCGCACCGGGCGGTCAGGGCGGGGTCGTCGACGACGCCGAGGGCGTAGGAGCCGGGGACGTCCGGGGCGCCGGCGCTCACCAAATGCCCTATGCCGCCGCCCTCGTTGTCGATCGCCACGAGCAGGTCCGGGCGGAGGGCGCGGAGTTCGTCGGTGAGCCGGCGTACCTGCTCGGCGTCCCGGACGTTGCGGGTGAACAGGATGACCCCGCCGAGGCCGCGGTCGATGAGCCGCTTGAGCGGGTCCGGCACGGTCGTCGCGCCGTCGAACCCGGCGACCAGACAGCGGTGGGCCGCCTCGTCGAGGTCGAGGGGAAGGGCGGTGGCGGCGGCGGACGGGCGCTCGGCATGGGTCATAATGGAATTCAAATGGCTCGATCAGCCGGAAGTCAACAAACCGATGGATTGTTGATTCAGGCAATGATCTCGGGCGGCCCCGGGTATGCCACGGAGGAGCGGATGGCACACCCACCCGCGCGATTCACGCCATTCACGTCGTTCACGCCGTCCGCGTCGCCCACCCGCCCGCGCGCCTTCCGCTTCCGGACACCACGACGTCATACCGGATGGGAACGTTTCGCCTCGTGTCCCTGCTTCCGCTCGAAGACATCCCCGGGCCGCTCCCCGCCTCCACCGCCGGCCCCGATCCCACTCCTCCTGTCCCCGTACCCGTACCCGCACCCACCCCCGTCCCCTTCCGCCTCCCGTCCGCGGCGCGCCTCGTCACCAGGGTGCTGACGCTGCTGCCCCTGCTGCTGATCGCGGTGTGGGCGGCGGTCGACTGGCGTGCCATGTACGACGGCACGACGCGGCTCGCCTCCGCCGATCCCTGGTGGCTGCTCGCCGCGTTCTTCTTCACCTGCCTCGGCTGGGGCACCGCCGCCCTCGTCCGCCAGGGTGCCGTGCCGGACCGGTTGCCGACCGGCCTGCTGATCGCCTCGCAGTTCGCGGCCGGCGCGGCCAACCACGCGCTTCCGGCCAGCATCGGCGCCCACGCCGTGACGCTGCGCTTCCTCCAGGGCCGCGGCATCCCCCTCGCCCGCGCCACCGCGTCGCTCGCCCTGTACTCCCTGGTCAGGCCGATCGCGAAGACGCTCGTCCTCCTCGTCTTCCTGATCTCCTTCCCCGAGATCCTGCGCTCGGGCCAACTCGTCCCGCAGGGCTGGTCGTTGATCCTCGCCTTCGGCGGCCTGGGGATCGCATTCGGCACGGCCGCCGTACTCCTGACGGTGGTGCCTCCCCTGCGCCGCCCGGCCCTCCGCTGTGTCCGCACCGCCCTGACCGACGTACGACAGCTGCACACCATGCCCAGCCGCATCCTCGCCCTGTGGGGCGGGGCGGCCGCCGCCCCGGTGCTCCAGGCGACCGTGATCTTCTCGGTCGGCGCCTCGCTCGGCCTCCCGCTGTCCTGGGCCCAGGTGGTTCTCGCGTTCCTCGCCGCCAGCACCGCCGTCGGAGCCGTTCCCGCACCCGGCGGAATCGGTCCCGTGGACGCGGCGACGGTCTTCACGATGGTCGCGTTCGGCGCCCCCATGGACCTGGCCACGGCGAGTGTCATCGGCTACCGCGTCCTGACGGTGTGGCTGCCGTTGCTGCCGGGGGCGTTGATGCTGTCGGCGCTGGTCCATCGGAAGGTGCTGTGACCCAACTGCCGTAGCAGCACCGCACAGTTGAGAGGCAGGGGCCAGGCTCCTCGACGGGCGCCTGCCCCGCCCCTAACCCTCCGCCACCACCCGCACCGCCGCCTCCGTCAGCGTCGTCGCCGTGCGTACGGCGCTGGCGACGGCCTCGTCGGGGGTCAGTCCCAGCTGGTCGGTGAGGGTGAAGAGGGCGTCCGCGCCGACGACCACCGCGAGGCTCCTCTTGAGCTGGGTGAACGCGTCCGGGTCCGCCGCCCCGAGGGTGTCCGCGAGGGGGGCGAGGGCGTGGTCGATGAGGCCGAAACGGATGCCGGGTCTCATGCTCTCCGTGTCGGGGCGGACGATGGTCGCGGCCATCATCGCGCGCACCCCGCCCTGGCGGGCGAGTATGCCGCGGAGCAGGAACTCGCAGGCGAAGGCGACCCGTTCGACGGGATCGCGGGAGTCGGCGACCGGGCGGAGCGCGTCGACGGGGTCGGGCCAGACGCCGGCCAGGGCCTCGCCGATCAGTGACGGCAGGTCGGGGAAGTAGCGGTAGGCGGTGGCCTCGGAGACCAGGGCGGCGCGGGCGATCGCGGGCATGGTCACCTCGCTGCCCGCGCCGATCAGCGCACGGGCCGCGTCGACGATCGCCGTACGGGTGCGCTTCTTCTGGTTGCTGCGGCCCGTGTCCGTCTGTGCTGTCGCCATCGGTGCGTCACATCCCCGTATCTGCTCGTCGTTGCCGTCGGTCCTCCGGACTTTATCACGACAAGCTCTCATCGTGAGAGTTCACTTGCATAACGAGAGCCTCCCGCCTACTGTCCTGAGGGCGGACAACAGACAGCGCGGACAACAGACAGCAGCAACAGATGAGGGAGTCGGCGATGAACGAGGTTTCCGTGGTCGGCCCGGACGACGGCGAGACGATCCGCCTGGGCCCGGCCACCATGCGCATCCTGGAGGACGGCAGCACCACCGGCCACCGTCTGGGCATCGGCGAGATCACCCTCGCCCCGCACACCGAGGGCCCGCCGCAGCACCGGCACGCCCAGCACGACGAGGGCTTCTACGTCGTCTCCGGCACCGTGCACTTCACCATCGGCGAGACCACGCACGTCGCCCCCGCGGGCACCCTCGCGATGATCCCGCCCGGCGCCCCGCACACCTTCGCCAACCCGGGCGACGAACCCGCGGTGATGATCAACACCTTCACGCCCGACCTGTACGTGCAGTACTTCCGCGATCTGCGGGACATGATCGCCGGCGGTCAGGAACTCGACGCCGAGTCGACGATCAAGGTGATGAGCCACTATGCCACCGTGCCCTCGACCGACTACGCGCGTCCCTGACGGGATGTCACTTGCGGGTGCCCGTGGTCGGCTTGGGCTCGGTGCCCTCGGCGCGCACGGTGCTGTGGCTCTTCTTCTTGGGGAGGTGCCGGGGCACGACGTCCTGGGGGAAGGTGAGTTGCTGGTTCATCCACTTCAGGGCGGCGGGCATCTCCCGTACCCAGGTGGGGAAGTTGTGGCTGCCGGACTCGGGCAGGATCGACGCGACGCGCATGGGCGCCTTGACGGCCTTGATGAAGGCGAGGGTCTGCGGATAGCCCCGCTCGCCGTGCTTGCTCTCGGCGACCAGGACGGAGACCTGGGGTGCGGGCAGGTGCTTCAGCCGCCACATCAGGTCGTGCCCGTTGACCCGGTTGACCCGGCCCAGTCCGCTGCCGAAGAGGTTGCCGGTGGTGGGGTCGTCCTTGACCCGGTAGTCGGGCGAGAGCGCGGCGGCCGTCGTGTACACGTGCGGGTTGCGCATCGTCAGCTGCAGGGCGCAACTGCCGCCGGACGAGTACCCCATGACACCCCACGCGCTGGCGTCGTGCCCGACCCGGTAGGCGGACTTGAGGGCCTGCGGAAGGTCCTTGGCGAGGAAGGTCTCGGTCTGCGGTCCGCCGGGGACGTTCACGCACTCGGTGTCGCGCGGCGGGGCGATCGTCGGCCGGATCATCACCATGATGGTCGGCTGCATCTGCCCGCTCCTCTGCAGCTGCCCGGCGGTCTGCGACACCCGCAGGTACTGCGCGAGGTTGAAGATGCTGCCCGGGTAGCCGCTGAGCGCGACGACCACGGGGAAGCGCTGCCTGGCGTACGCCTTCTGGAAGTACTGCGGCGGCAGGTAGACGAACGCCGGGTCGACCACGCCGGTGCGGCGGCCGATGACCTTCACCGACTCCACCTTGCCGTTCACCGCGGGATTGCCGGTGGGCAGTCCGCTGACCCGGTTCAGCTGCTCGTCGGAGGCGGGCTGCACCAGCGCGCCCTTCACGGAGACGCCGGTCGCGCCGCCGTTGTGGTCGGCCGCCTGGGTCACGCCCACGGGCGCGGTGTCGGTGTTGCCGAAGAGCTCGTCCCACGATCCGAAGAACTGGTACGACGAGTTGAGCCAGCACGCGAAGGCGGCGATGATCGTGACCTGTGTCACTCCGATGGCCGCCAGCCGCCCGAGTACGTGCCGCACCTTGCGCTGGGCGAGCCGTGGCCATACCCAGACCAGCAGCGCCACGCAGACGACAGCCACGGCCGCCACCACATCAACGGTTGTCTCGCTGGTCAAACCCATGCCACTCAGTCCCCGGTTCCTTGCCTGTGCTCGTTCCTTCACACAGAAGGAGGGCTACGGACCCTTCCGCGTTCCTCAACGAGCACGAATAGGACAAAGAAGCGGGTCCCGCCGTGTTTCCCCGGACGGACCTGTCCCAGGTTTACGGCGACGCGGGACGTGTTCGGCTGTCGGCGCATGCTCCGCTGATCCCGATCCATACGCGGGCGTACGCAACCGGCCGGTGGGATACGGCGGTCTGGTTGAGTCGACGGGGGCCGCATCGTCCGGCCCGAGCCGGTAGGTTTCGCAGCGGCCCGAAGAGGTCGACTGCGGGGAAGGGAACGGCATGGCGAAGGAAGACTCCGCCGTCCTGGCCGACAGACTGGCTTCCGCCCGGTTGCAGTACTTCGTCGGCCGGCAGGAGGAACTCGCCCTCTTCCGGCGGGCGTTGGCCGGAGAACCCGGTACCCCGACGGTCATCGTGCTGCACGGACCGGGAGGCATGGGCAAGAGCGCGCTGCTGCAGCGTTTCGGCGCGGAGGCACGCGAGGCGGGTCGGCCGGTGGTCGGCGTCAGCGCCCGTACGGTCGGTCTCTCGCCGTCCGCCTTCGAGGCGGCGACCGCCGAGGTCTTCACGCAGGACAACGCTGTCCTGCTGGTCGACGACTTCGAGCGCTACCGGGACATCGAGGAGTGGATACGCGACCGCTTCCTGCCCCGGCTGCCGTCCGGTGCCCTGGTCGTCGTCGCCGGCCGGCTCGCCCCCGACCCGCTCTGGAAGGCCGACCTGGCGTGGAGCGAGGTCCTCCAGGTCGTGCCGCTACGGGAGTTGGGGCCCGCGGACTCGGCAGCCCTGCTCGGCTCACGAGGCGTCGACCCCTCGCGGCACTCGGCGCTGCTCCGGTTCGCCGCGGGCCATCCGCTCGCCCTGCGCCTGGCCGCCGAGGCCGCGACCCACGGCAACTCCTCGACGGAGGAGATGTTCTGGGCGCCGCTGCGTACGGTCGTCGACCGGCTGCTGACACACATCGTCGGCAAGCCGCCCTCGTCCGCGCACAGGCGGGCGCTGGAGGTGAGCGGCCATGTCGTGGACACCACGGAGGAGTTGTTGCGGGTGGTGCTGCCGGACGAGGACGCCACCGAACTGTTCGCCTGGTTACGGCAGTTGTCGTTCATGAAGTCGGGGCCCTTCGGGGTGTGCCCGTACGACGTGGTCCGGGACGCCCTCGACAGCGACTTCCGCTGGCGTGATCCGGAGCGGTACAAGGCCATGCACCGCACCGTGCGCCGTCACCTCGTGGAGCGGGTCCGCGACGCCTCGGAGAAGGAAGCCCTGCGGGCCGCCCGCGAGTTCAACCACATCGTGTCCAGAGCCCAGTGGCTGCGGGAGTTCCAGGGCGACCGCGACGAAGGCGCCGTCCACGAGGAACCGATGCGGCCCGAGGACGCCCCCGCGCTGATCGAGCTGGCCCGCAGGGTCGAGGGCGAGGACAACGCCCGTGCCGTCGCCCACTGGTTGAGGCGTCAGCCCGAGGCGTTCCACGTCCACCGGCGCTGCGGCACGGGTCAACTGCTGGGATTCATGGCCTGGTTGAGGGTCGACGGGCTGGACGACGAGACGCGGGCGGCCGACCCGGTGACGGCGGAGGCGTGGGAGCTGGTCTCCGCGATGACTCCCCCGCGCCAGGGTGAACACCTCGGTGTGGCGCGCTTCATGGTGCACGAGGAGAACCACCACCGCCCCTCGCGGTCGTGGGACCTGGTGCGCATGCGGATCGTCTTCGAGCTGCTGCGCGCCAAGCACTGCGCCTGGTCCTGTTTCGTCAGCGCCGAACCGAAGTTCTGGGCGCCGCTGATGACGTACATGGGCATGTTCCAGCCGCCCCGCCAGGCCGTCCACGCCGAGCGCGGATACGGGCTGTTCTGCCACGACTGGCGGGCGGCGCGGGTGGACGAGTGGGCCGAGGGCATAGACGCGCGCCTGCTCAGCGGGGCGCCGGCGGTGGCGGCCGGGAAGCCGAAGTCCCGGCTCACGTCGCTGAGTCGGGAGGAGTCGGACGCGGCGGTGCGGGAGGCGCTGCGCGGCTGGCTCGACCCCGGCGGGCTCGCCGACAACCCGCTGCTGCGCAGTCGGCTGGTGGAGGAACTCAGCGAGGGCGACCCGGAGACCGCGCTGCGCGAACTGGTCGGCAAGGCCGTGCAGCGGCTGAACGCGCATCCCCGGACCCGGCATCTGCACGACGTGCTGACGCTGACGTACCACTCGACGTCCACGCAGGACGCCGTGGCACGGAAGCTGAACCTGGCGTTCAGCACCTACCGCCGGCATCTGGCCCGGGCCCTGGACGAGGTACGAGAGACGGTGTGGGACTGGGAGGTGCACGGCCGGATCAGGGCCGAACAGGAGCCGTCACCGGGGAGTTGAGCGGGCGTACGCGGCGGGTGTCAGGCCGTAGCGCTTCTTGAAGGCGCGGATGAAGTGGCTGCTGTCGGCGAACTGCCAGTGGGCGGCGAGTTCGGAGACGCTCAGGCGGCCGTACGGGGCGGTGAGCGCGAGGCGGGCCTCTTCCAGGCGTCGGTGGCGGATGTGGGCGGTGACCGACTCCCCCGTCGTCGCGAAGGCCCGCTGCAATGTGCGTACGGAGACGTTGAGTTGACGCGCCAGCAGCACTGGGGAGAGTTCGGGGTCGGTGAGGTGGCTGTCCGCGAGGTCTTTCGCGGCCTGGGTGAGGGCGGGGGCCAACTGGGGCTCCACGTCGTCGAACTGACGTAACGCCACCGCCTTGGCCAGCTCGATCAGCGTGCTGTGGGCGGCGCGCAGCCCTGCCGGGCCGAGGTCGGCGACGGTCGCGTGGACCATGTTCGTGTGGGCCGTCAGCAACCGCATCTCCGCCGAGTCCGCCGACCCGGTGACGCCCCGGTTGCCGAGCAGCGGGACGAGCGCGGCGGAGGGCAGGACGAGAAACTGCGCGGAGGTGTGCGGCGCCGCCTCGAAAGCGTACTGGCGCCCGACGTGCCGGAGTAGGAACTGCCCTGCCGGTACGGTGCGTTCGCCCCGGCCGCGCGGACCTCCCAGCCGCCACGCGCCGGTCCGCACCACGTACATCCGCACCTGGTCCTCGTCACCGCCCGGACGGTCCGCGCTGTGCGTGGCCGATGCGCAGTGGACCTCCATGGCGGCCACGTCGCGCACCCTGGTGAAGCGTCCCCTGACCCGCCAGTCGCCGATCGTGCCGGGGCTCAGCGTCGGCAGCCGGAAGGCGTCGCCGAAGCGTCCCTCCCAGCCATGTCGGAAGCCGTCGAATCCGCGCGGTGCGCCGCCCGGGACGGTGGAGTCCACCGACAACATCCCGCTGCTCGCGCCTCTCGCCATCCGATCCCCCCGCATGCGCCGCGTACCGTGCGCCGACCTTCCTCCACTTCGGAGGGAAGGGCAAAACGGCTCGGCGGGGAATCAGTGCGTGACGCTCACCCGTACCGTCATCGTGCCCTTGTTGTCGGCGGAGCAGGACCCGGCGAGGTCGTTCATGCCCAGTTGGAGGGTCCCGTTACCGGTCGCGCGGAAGGTGAGTTTCTGGCCCACCGAGTAGACGGGGAAGGCCTTTTGGCCCTTGAGCTGGGCGAGCAGGGTGGCGAAGGGGGCCTTGGCGTCGACCTTGCAGTCCTTGGCACCGTCCAGCAACTTGTTGGTGGCGGCGTCGTATCCGGCGGGCCCGGCCATGGGCATGTTCCGGTAGTCGGCGGTCCACTGCCCTGACACGTACCGCACGGTGACCTGGTCGCCGCGCCGGACGGTCACTCCGGTCACCGGCTGCCAGCCGGTCGCCGACTGGACGACCTGCCGGGTGGTCGTCGTCTTCGGGCCCGCCTTGAGCGGCAGCGTGCCGGTGAGGAAGAGTCCGCCCACAACGCCCGCCGCCAGTACGGCCGTTCCGGCCAGTGCCCACATCAGCCGTCGTCCACGGGATGAACGGGGCGGCCGGGGCCGGGAGTTGAGCGACGTGGTGTGCCGCTCGGTCGGGGTGAACAGCTCACGGCCGCTCGTCATCGTGTCCGCTTCGTGCGACCCGGCCGGAGAGAAGAACACGCGCACGGTCGCCGACGGCAGTGGCCCGGCGTCCGACTCCGCTGCTGCGACGCGCCGTAGCGCGGACCGCGCGCTCGCCGACGAGAGGCGGTCGTCCGGGGACTTGCGCAGCAGCGCCTCGACGACCGGGCGCAGCGGGCCGAGCCGCTCGGTCAGGACGGGTGCCTCGTAGGCCACCGCGTGCAGGGTCGCGGGCCGGGCCGGTCTGCGGAACGGGGACTGTCCGCCGCAGACGGTGGCCAGGGTCGCGCCCAGCGACCACAGGTCGGAGGCGGGGCCGACCTCCCAGCCCATCACCCGCTCGGGCGCCATGAACTCGAGGGAGCCGACCAGTTCACCGGTGGTCGTCAGGAACTCGCCGTCGTCCAGGGCCGCGATGCCGAAGTCGGTGAGGACGGCGCTGCCGTCGGGGCGCAGCAGGACGTTGGCGGGTTTGACGTCGCGGTGCAGAGTGCCGGCCGCGTGCACGGCCTCCAGGGCGTCGAGGAGTTGCAGCCCGAGGGCGGCGGCGTGCTGCGGTGTGAGGAGTCCGGTCCCGGCGATGCTCTGAGCGAGCGAGGGGCCCTGGACGAGTTCCATGACGATCCACAGCCGGTCCTCGTACTCGACCAGGTCATGGACGCCGACCACATGGGGGTGCGGCACACGGGCGACCGCGCGGGCCTCACGGATCGCGCGGCGCACGCGGATGCGGTGCTCCTCGTCGCCGTGGGTGAGGATGTGCAGTTCCTTGGCGGCGACCGGGCGGTCCAGCAGCTGGTCGTGGGCACGCCACACGGTGCCCATGCCGCCTCGGCCGAGGACGTCGTGCAGCTGGTACCGCCCGGCGATCAGCCGCTGCGGACCGCGCTGCGCGTGCGTCGCCGCCTGGTGCTCGCCGTCTCCGGATGTCACGGGCTCTCTCACGTTTCCTTCGGGTCGCGGGTGCTCCTGCCCGGGAAGCAGCGCGGCAGCGGCCCCCGGATCACCCGGGCGGCCACTGCCTCGGCGCTGCCTGCCGTGTTACTTGGCGGGCTTGTAGAACGCGTAGGTGGCGGAGTACTGGACGCTCACCTGGTCGGTGCCCGTGCAGGCGCCGGCCGGGGCGACACCGCCGTGCGTGTTGAGGCGCTGGATGTAGGAGACGTCGGCGAAGACGCCGGTACCGCGCGTGGCGGTGGACTTCAGCAGCAGTTCGGGGATGGTGCCGGTCTTGGGCGAGTTGGCGATCGCGGAGCCGTTGACGGCGCTGCCGTCCACCGTGGACACCCACACGGGGCCGCGGGAGTGCAGGGCGACGGAGCGCTTGGAACGGTCGTTCTTGGCCCACAGGGTCGCGGCCGGCTCCAGCAGCGTCCAGGCGGCGTTGGTGCAGGTGTAGGTCTGGACGCCGGCGGCGGAGAAGACGCCGGTGAGCTTGTTGCCGTCGGGGACCTTCAGCGCGTCGGGCACGGTGACGCCGAGGCGGAGGGGCGGCTGCGGGGTGGCGGCCTGGCCGACGGTCGCGCTCACGAGCGTGCCGGCGGTCACCGCGGTGAGGGCCGCGGTGCTGAGGATGAGACGTCTGGCGATCTTCATCGGTATGTCTCCAGAGCAATTTCTGAACAGGGTCGCGGGTATCCGGACTTCCGGGCCGATCAGATGATCTTCGGCCCCGCTGCCGCAATGTACGGGGGAACAAACGCGATGTGCGGGCGAATACTCACGCCCGGGTTGCCAACTTCTGATCGACTTATGGCCACCGCTGCTCACTTGCGGTGCCCTGTGCCCCCGCGAGGCCGGCGGGACTCCAGGTCGCGGAACCGGCCGGGCGAGATCCCGTACTCCCGACGGAAGGCGGCCCCGAACGCGAACTCCGTGGAGTAGCCGACCTGTCGGGCGATCGTCGCCAGCGGCGACCTGGTCTCCCTCAGCAGCCGCGCTCCGTGGCTGAGCCGCCGACCGGTCAGATAGGTCATGGGCGGTGTGCCGACGAGCGTGGTGAACCGTTTGGTGAACGCCGTCCGTGACATCCCCACGCTCGCGCCGAGTTGCCGCACGGTCCACGGCTTGTGCAGGCTCGTATGGATCTCGCGCAAGGCCACGGAGATCACGGGATCGCAGATCTCCGGCCGGTCGGAGTCGCGGTTCTGCTCCAGCCACCGGCGCAGGGCATGGGTCAGCAGAAGGTCCAGTAACGCGGGGCGGGTTGCTCCGCCGCCCGGACGGGTGTCGGACACGTCCGCCGCCAACAGGTCGGTCAGCAACCGCAGTTGCAGGTCATGGCCCGGCGATACGACGAGCACCTCGGGCAACGCCCGCAGATAGGGGTGCACTTGGCCGTGGTCGAGTCGGTACGCGCCGGCGAGGAACTCCGCGTCGCCCGGATCGGGACCGCGCAGGGCCTCGCTTGCGGTCCCGTCCGCCGGGGGCAACTCCCCGAGCGCGCCCGGCGCGTGGCTGAGCCCGAACTCCGCGCCGGACGGGGTGAGGACGACATCGCCGGCCGCGAGCGCACGGGGCCGGCCGGTGGCCGTGATCAGCCAGGCGCCGCCGCGCAGGAGGACATGGAACCCGCTGCCCGTGAAGGCCGGGAACCGTACGCCCCAGGAGCCCGACCTCCGCACCCGGCAGGCCTCGGCCCGCCCGGTCCGCACACTGCCGATCGCCTCGCTCAGGACGTCCACGCCCGCACCGGCCGAACAGGCCGTACGGACACGGGAGTCGGCGACCGCGCAGCTGGAGCTCTCTTGGTTCACGGATCTCTCGTCCTTCGTGTGCACAGGGCCGCACCGCACCCGGAACCGCCCGGGCCGACCCACTCCCGCCGGAGCCTAGGAGGAGCGGCACTGCAGGCACTTGGACCACAGCGGCGTCCGAACAGAACATGAGCGCCACGGGGCACAGCGGCGAAGTCCGTATTGCCGTCCGCGTTTCCGTTGTCCGGCACGAAGGGCGCCGGTCTCCTCTACGGAAGACTCCGCCGGCCGGACTGGCGCGCGGCGGAGACATGGGAACGGACAGGAGTGTGGAGAGATGCCTCGTTGCCGGTTGTCCATCCGCCGACAAGGGCGCGCACGATCCGGGGCGGGCCACCGCCGCGCGCCCCACCCGGGACGCGCGGGACGCAGACGGTTCGGCGTGGCGGCAGGGGTGCTGTTCACCTGCCTCGCCGTGGTGACCGGCGTGTTCATGGCCCGAGCACAGTCAGGGCCGTCGTCGCAGGGCCGTACCGTCGCGGGCCCGTCGTCCCCGCACGGTACGGCGACCGCCGGCACCCCGTCGCTCCCCGGACCGTCGTCATCGGCGACGACGACGTCATCGCCGCGCGCGAAGCCCTCGCCCTCTCCTGACGCACGGAAGTCGCCCAAGGCCGGCGCCTCGCCGTCCCGCGCGGCCGCCCAGCCGAAGGCCGCGACCGCAGGCAAGCGCACCATCACCCTCGTCAACCGCCTCGATCAGACGATCTGGCCCGCGATCGCGGCGGACCCCAAACACCCTGTGGAGGCGACGGGTTGGGTGCTGCGGCCCGGGGCCAGCCTGAGCTTCTCCATCCCCGACCACTGGGACGTCCGGCTGTGGGCACGCACCGGCTGCTCCTTCGACGCGGCCGGCAACGGCGACTGCCTCAGCGGGGGCTGCGGCCGTTTCCAGTGCGGGTCGACCTGGGGCGAATTCCCTTCCACGCTCGCCGAGTTCAACCTGAACGCCTGGAACGGCATGGACTTCTACGACGTCAGCCTGGTCGAGGGCAACAACCTGCCGATGTGGATCAACAGTTACGGCGGCTCGTCCCGCGACAAGCTCGACGCCAACGGATGCTCCGCCGCGGGATGCACCCGGGACGCCAACGCGACCTGCCCCACCAAGCTGCAACGCGTCCGGGGCGGCCGGGTCGTGGCGTGTCTGAGCGCCTGCCTCGTGTTCAAGACGGACCAGACCTGCTGCACGGGCGCCTACGCGGCACGCCCCCAGTGCGTCCCCTCGTCCTGGCCCGTCGATTCGGCGGCCGTGTTCAAGAAGGCCGAACCCTTCGCCTACTCCTACGTCAACGACGACGCGACCAGCGTGCTCACCTGCTCGGGAGAGTGCGGGTACCGCGTCACCTGGGGCGTGAGCCCCTGACCGCGACAGCCGAGGTGGGCGCCCGTCCCGTGCGGCCGGGCGCCCCTCCTGTGCGCGTCAGCCCGCCGCCTGGAAGGCCCGCCCTGCCGCGGTGGTCGTCGTACCGTTCGTGAACAGCCCACTGCTCGGCTTCGCCGGGTCCGCGCCCAGCCCGAACCACGCGTAACGCTGCACATAGGACAGGCCGTCCAGCGCCTTGGTGGACGCGGTGACGAAGTCCGCCTGCTGTTGCGCGGACGGGAAGCGGGTCCCCTGGGAGAAGTCGATCAGCGCGTACTCGGTGAGCCAGATCGGCTTGTGGTAGCGCGCGTACACGGCGGCCAGATACGACTTCAGCTGCTGCACGGCCTGCGGGGTGCGGAAGTCGCCGCCGTACCAGTGCAGGGTGATGAAGTCGACGCGATAGCCCTTCGCCCGGGCTCCGGACATGAACCGGTCCAGCCAGCCACCCGCCGTGTCCCCGCCGTACGCGACCGCCGGGCTGCCCAGGACCTTGCCCGCCGCCATGAGCTTGGGCCACAGCTCCAACGCCTGCTCGACCGTCATGTTCGACTGCTGCGCCATGTCCGGTTCGTTGAACCCCAGCAGATACGGGCCGTACTGCCGGGCCTGCGCGAGCGAGGAGTCGGTGACGGACTTCGCGCCCCAGATCATGGGAACGAACGACCCCGACGAGGGAGTCGTGATGCCCGAATGCTGAGCGGACCAGGTGTAGTACCAGCTCGCCCCGCTCGCCGCGAGCGCCTGGCTCACCCCGCCGAACGACCACACCCCGACGCCCTTCTTGGCGCCGGAGGCGATGTGCGCGGGGGCGGCTGCGGTGTGCTTCGCGGGAGAGGGGCTCGGCTTGGCCTTCGGTGAAGGTGAAGGGGACGCGCTGGGAGTGGCCGAGGGCGTGGGGCTCGGCGTGACACTGACCACCGGGGTGGGAGACGGCGATGCCACGGCCGTCGTAGGAGAGGAACCGCCCGTCAGCCGGGGCGCGACCAGCGCGGCCACCACGGCGACGGCGACCGCCGCCGAACCACCCACGACCTGCTTGCCGCCGATACGGCCGGACCGGCGCCCTCGTCCGTGCCGCCGCCGCGCGCCACCATGCCCTGAGGGAGCCGTAGTTGATACGGCGTCCAGCACCCGGGACACGTCGAACCGGGCCGGCACCGCCACCAGCGGCAGCCCGCTGAGCAGCCGGTCCATCGGGAGCAGTCCCTCGTCCAGCCCCTGGCACACCCCGCACCCGCGTATGTGCCGGGCAAACCGCTTGCGCCACAAGGCACTTGGCGTGCCGTCCCAGGTCGAGGCCGTCTCGTCCAGTTCCGCGCAGCGCGGCGCGGCCACCAGCGCCCGCACCACGACCCGCGAGACCTCCATCTGCTTCTTCATGCGCTGCACCCGTACCGAGGCGTGCCGGTCGGAGAGCCCCAACGCACCGGCGAGATCGGCGCGTTCGAGTTCGCCGGTCTCCTCCAGCCACCACAGCGAGAGCAGTTCCTGGTCGTCCGGGTCGAGCCAGCGCGTGGCCTCGACGACCTCACGGCGCTGCTCGGTCAGCCCCAGCCGCAGGATGGTCAGTCCGGCGAAGTCGAGCGCGGGGTCGGTGATCGCCTCCGCGTCCTCCAGATGCGCCCTGCGGCCACGGTCCGCCGCCCGCGCCTGTTCGCGGTCCCGCACCTGCCGGATCGTGATCGCCACCAGCCAGGACCGGAAAGCGGACGGGTCCCGCAGCTTCGGCAGCCCCCGGACCATGCGCAACAGCGTCTCCTGTACGACGTCATCGACGTCGGCGTGACCGTTCAGGGCCCGGCCGACGATGTTGTAGACCAGCGGCAGGCACTGCGTCAGCAGGTGGTCCAGGGCCTGCCGGTCGCCCGCGCACGCGGCCGTCACCACGCCCGCGTCGGGTCCGCTCCTGGGCTTCTCGGTCATCTGGGTTCGTTCCTCCGCGTGTGGTCCGGCCGTGGCATCTCTCTGGTTCGGAGACCGCCGACGCGCGCAAGGACTACAGAAAACAGGACAACAAAAGAAATCAGCCGGTCGCGTCCGAATTTATGTTGTCGAGCCGCTCCCGAGAAGGTCACCGATAGGCAGGACCGCATCTGGACCGCATCCGAAGAGCATCAGGAAGGCGCGAGGACGATGGCACGAGGACGCAGAAGACACGGCGCGAGCCCGCGAGGACACCGCCGACGCTGGTGGTACGTCGCGGCAGCCGCCGTCGCGACGGCCGCCACCGTGCTGATCGCCTACAGCGTGTGGACGCCGTCCGGAACGGGCGGCACGCGCACGACGGCCCACCAGGACACGGCCGCGCGCCCGGCCGTGTCCCGCAGCGCCACGCCCTCCCCCTCGGTGAGCAACAGCGCCTCGGCCTCCCCGTCGCCTTCGGCTTCCCCCTCCCCCAAGGCCGGCGCGTCGAAGAAGAGCACACCCAAACCGACCGCCAAGGCGAACCAACCGGCACCGGACCAGCCCTCGGCCGCCCCCGCCGGCAAACGCCTGATCACGGTCGTCAACCGCACCCCGAAGACGGTGTGGGCGGTCGTCACCAACACGTCCGTCTACCCGTCGGGACGCCAACTCGCCCCGGGCCAGAGCCTGTCGGTGACCGTGGCGAACAACTGGGGCGGCCGGATCTGGGGCCGCACGGGCTGCACCTCGACGGCCGCCGGTCATTGCGCGACCGGCGACTGCACCAGCGTGTGCACCGGCGCCAACCCGCCCACCACACTGGGTGAGTTCACGTTCGACGCGTACGCGGGGATGGACTTCTACGACGTGAGCATGGTCGACGGTTCCAACCTGCCGATGTGGATCAACATCTCGCACACCACGACCACCGACCCGGTCAGCTCCACCGGCTGCTACAAGGGCGTCTGCACCTCGGACGTCGACTGCCCCACCGCGATGCAGGCCACCTCGGGCGGCCAGGTCGTCGGCTGCAAGCCGCCCTGCGCGGCGTTCGGCGGCGACACGTACTGCTGCCGGGGTGCCTGGGCGGGCCGCGAGAACTGCGTCCCGTCGAAGTGGCCGGTCGACTACACCCAGGTC
Source organism: Streptomyces xylophagus (assembly GCF_000716435.1). Taxonomy (GTDB): domain Bacteria; phylum Actinomycetota; class Actinomycetes; order Streptomycetales; family Streptomycetaceae; genus Streptomyces; species Streptomyces xylophagus. The sequence goes on along the minus strand of NZ_JNWO01000015.1, from coordinate 478,963 downwards.
TTCAAGCGGGCGGCCCCCTATGCCTATTCGTACGCCTTCGACGACGGGGCGACGATGCCGTGCAAAGGGGCCTGCTACTACAGGATCACCTTCGGGACGACCGGCTCGTAGGTCCAACCGGTGGGTCCGACAGGCGGGTTCAGCTCGTCGCCTTGTCGCCGGTCGGGCCCACCGCGAACCAAGTGCCGCCGACGCCCTGGCCGTTGAGGTCACCCGGCTTGCTGTCGCCGGAGAAGCGGTAGACGGGCCAGCCACCGACGGTGATCTGGACCTGACCGTCCTGGCGGCGGATGGCTCCGACCTCCTTCGGGTTCACGCCCGCGAGATAGACGTTGCCGCCCTCCTCGATGGTCACGGGCGGCCACTTCACCGCGCAGTCGTCGTTGCAGTTCGACTGGGACGGGGACGCGGTGTCCTTGTCGAAGCGGTACAGCGCCGCCTGGTTGATGTTGATCAGATGCGGCGAGGAGAGCGACGTCGAGGTCACCGCCGACAACTGCACCCACTTGGGCGGCGCTTCCTGCACCACCGCTCCGACCACGGTCCCGCCGGTGCCGGTGAGGCCGGCGTCCTTCGCCGTCGAATCGACCACCTGCAGCGCCGAGTTGCCCCCTCCCTGACCCGACGTCGACGTCGTGGCCGAGGGAGATGCCGAGGCGGGCGACGAGGCTGCGGGCGCCGAACTGTCGCCGATGGAGATCGTCTTGCCACAGGCCGAGAGGCTCGCCACACCGGTCAGGGCGAGGAGGGATGCGACAACGGCACGGCGCGCGGTGCTCTTTGAGGACAGCGGGCGGGTCAGGAGCGGGGTCATGTGGACAACACGAGACAGCCGGCGGCAAAGGTTCAACGGCGGTGAACGTTTCGGGCCTCGGACCTCGTGTCCCCCACAGAGACGGAACAGAGCCGGACCTGAGACGGACCAGAGACGAATCCCCACCTCACAGAAACGGGAGCCCGCAGTGGCGTCGGACGTCAACATCCCCGGGAGTGAACTCAAAGAAGCCCAGGACATGTTGGGTTTCGTGCACGACTTCATCGACATCGGACACAACACGTTCGACTTCGACGCGGCGTTCGGGCCCGAGCTCTCCCGCGGCTCCGCCCAGAACTTCGAGAACAAGTGGGACGACGGCAAGGGCCAGTTGCAGAAGCAGGTGGTGGGCATCAAGGACGCCATCGGCAGCATCCTGGACTCCTTCGAGAAGACCGACCTGGACGCGGTGTCGAACCTCGACAGCGGGAGCGGCAAGTGAGCACCGCACAGCGTTTTCTGCTGGACATCCCGGACTCCTGGGAGCAGGTCGACCTGAGCGGCGAGGAGCTGGCCAGGACCCGCGCGCAGGCCCTGGCCTCGACCGACGACCCCCGCGAGAAGGCCCGGATCAACGACATGTTCCGGCAGGGCCGGGAGGTGACGCGGGCGGCCCGCCGCTACGGTGCGCTGCTGGCCTCGGGCACGGCGACGATGTACACCGAGGGCCTCTTCATGGCGTACGGCATGGTCTTCGCCGTCAGCACGCCCACGGGTGAGGAGCTCACCCTCCCCGTGCTGTCCGCGCGGCTCGGTGTCTCCTCGGCGAGCGGAGTGGCGCCCAAGGACCGGGTCATCACGTCGGCGAAGGTCCCCCATGTGGGCACGGTGGCCCGCGTCACCGGCACCGAGGTGACCCGGCTGACCGGGGACATCGACGTCAAGCTGCTGACGATGCACACCATGATGCCGGTGCCGGGCAGCACGGAGGACTTCCTCGTGGTGACCCTCGCGAGTCCCAACCTGCCGCTGAAGAACGAGGTGTACGACCTTTTCGACGCCATCACCTGCACCTTCCGCTTCGTGACGGACGACGGTGTCCAGGTCTCCCCGGACGGCGCCGAGGCCGCGGGGAGCGAGGGCGTCGCCGCCTGAGCCCCACGTCGTACGCCACGCAGAAGGGCGGCCGGACCTTTTGGGTCCGGCCGCCCTTCGCTGTCCCGCCGTGCAGGTCCTGGGCTGCGGGCGGGAAGGAGGTGCACTCCAAGGGGGGACTTGGGGGTGCACCTCCCGCTTTTAGAGTTCCGCTTCGAGCAGCGGTACCTGGACCGCGCGCAGCGTGCCGTCGCCCAGGTGCAGCAGGCCCCGGCCCGGTTGCGGGGCCTGGCCGACGACGCCCCGGGTCAGCTTCACGCCGATGACCTCGCCGTCGCTCAGGCCCTGCGGGGAGAGCAGCATGCCGGTGCGGTTGCGCTTCACCTGGCCCATCCAGCCGGCCAGGCTCAGTGCCAGTGACTCCGCGTTGCCGGCGGCGAGGACGCCCCAGCCGGTGCCCGCGCCGCCGCGTGCGAGCAGCGCGAGGTCGGAGTCGATCTCGGCGCCCATGAACAGTTCGGCGTCGTCCACGACGATCACGCCGTACTCCTCGGGCACGCTGCCCAGGGTCTGCCGGAACTCGTCGACCGTCACCTCGGCGTCGGTGATGAGCGCGGCCACACCGGGCCGTCCCAGCAGTTGCCGCAGCGGCGAGCGCCGGGGCGCCAGCACGATGAGGCCGGCGCCCGCCGCGAGCAGTGATTCCGCCGCGCCGAGCAGGGCGGTGCTGCGTCCGGTGCGCGGCGGTCCCGCGATGACGAAGGTCGGTACGTCCGTCAGGTCGGGGCCGAGCGAGGTGAGGACGTCACCGCCCACGGCCACCAGCGGGCGCATCGGCCCGGCCTGGGTGTGCAGGGCGATGGCCTCCTCGTACGTGACCCGGTCGGGAAGCACGTCGAGGCGGATCGGGCGACGATCGGCGGGGACCGAGGACTCGCGCTCGGTCAGTTCCCGGCCCAGGGCCAGCAGGATGTCGGCCTGGGCGGTGCCGGACAAGTCCTCGCCCAGCACCGCGAGTTGCACCTCGCTCAGGTCCTGGGTGCGGATGCCGCGCCCGGGCGCCGGGTCGGTCGGCGCGGACTTGGTGGGGATGCCGACGCTGGAGTAGTCCTGGCGGTCGTTGAGCCTGAGGACGATCTTGTCCTCGGTGGTGCCGGAGAACCGGCTGCTGCCGAGCACCCGGTCGCCGGCCAGGACGACGTGGATACCGACGCCCGCTCCGTCGCGCAGCAGGCGGATCATGCGTTCCATGTAGCTGCCGTTGTCGTACGAGGCGAACTCGCGCTCGAAGACCTCGAACCGGTCGACCATCAGCACGATGTGGGCGAGCCGCTCCTCGGGGGACTGGCTCCCGCGCAGTTCGGACAGGTCGGCCGTGCCACGCGCGCCCAACACGCTCTGCCGCACGGTGAGTTCGGCACCCAGCCGGTCCAGCAGCCGGCCCAACCGCTCGATCTGGTTGCGGTCGACGACCGCGCCGCAGTGCGGCAGCGCGGTCAGGGCGTTGAGCGCGCCGTTGCCGCAGTCGATGCCGTACAGGTGGACGTCGTCGGCGCCGTGGGCCTGGCTGAGAGCGGCGGCCAGGGTGCGCAGGGTCTGGGAGCGGCCGCTGCGGGGCGAGCCGACGATGTGCAGATGGCCGGCCCGGTCGAGGTCGAGGACCAGCGCGGTACGGGTCTGCTGTGCGGGCAGGTCGACCATGCCGTACTCGACGGCGGGCAGGGCCGCCTCGCGTTCGGCGGTGGGCTTGGGCGAGGGCGGTGCCGTCCAGGGGAGCAGGGCGGGCAGGGGCGGCAGCCAGGGGCTCGGCTGGCGCGGTACGTCCGCGAGCCGGGCCGCCTGGGCGATGGCTCCGGTGAGCACGGCGAGGTCGGTGACGGCCTCGGTCTGCGCCGCCGAGGAGCCACCGCGGGAGCGGGCGCTCGGCAGCGGGCCGCCGAGGTTCTGCCAGGTCACCGGCTCGGCGCGGACGATCACTTCGGTTCCCTCGGCGGGCTGACCACCGGGCCTACGACCACCCACGCGGCCGGACTGGAAGGGCAGCAGGGCCGACGGGCCGAGCCGGGCGTAGGCGCGGCCGGGGTTGGTCGGCGAGATCTCACCGGAGTCGGGCGCGTCGATGATGTCCCGGCTCTCGGAGGTGTCGGTGGTGCGCAGCGCGATGCGCAGGTTGGTGTTGGCGCGGATGTCCGGGGTGACCGCGCCGCCGGGGCGCTGGGTGGCGAGCACCATGTGGATGCCGAGGGACCGGCCGCGCTGGGCGATGTTGACCAACCCCGAGATGAAGTCGGGCAGTTCGCGCACCATGGACGCGAACTCGTCGACGACCAGGAGGAGTCGGGGCAGCGGAGGCAGTACGTTGCCGCCGCGCGAGCGCTTGTCGAGGTAGTCCTCGATGTCCTTGGCGCCCGCCTGCGCCAACTGGGTCTCCCTGCGCCGCAGTTCGGCACCGAGGGAGACCAACGCCCGTTCCACGAGCCGGGTGTCGAGGTCGGTAACCAGGCCGACGGTGTGCGGCAGGTCGGCGCATTCGGCGAAGGCGCTGCCGCCCTTGTAGTCGACGAGCACGAAGGTCATCTCGTCGGGCCGGTTGACCACCGCGAGGGTGGCGACCAGGGTCTGCAGCAGCTCGGACTTGCCGGACCCGGTGGTACCGGCGATCAGCGCGTGCGGGCCGTCGCGCACCAGGTCGACGGCGAACTCACCGTCGTAGCCGATCCCGAGGACGGCCCGGGTGCTACGGCCGCCGAGCGACCAGCCGGCCACCACGGCCTCGGCGGTGGGCGGTTCGACCTTCAGCAGGTCCAACAGGCGTACGGCGCCCGGGAGTGCGCTCTCGTCGCTGTCGCCGACGCCGCGCAGGGGGGCCAGGGCGCGGGCGAAGTGCTCGTACCAGTCGGACTCGGGCGAGTCGCTGCGGACGTTCTCCAGCGCGGCGCCGGAGCCGGTGCGCACCCGGGAGGTGGAGGCGCCCGCCTCGGTGACGACGACGGCGCCGCACTCCTCGGGGAGGAGTCGCTCCTCGCGGTCGATACAGATGGTGTGGACGCCCACGGAGGGGCCGTCGCGCAGCAGGGCGATCACGCCGGGCAACGAGCGTGCGCGGCGCGCCTGTTCGAGGACGACGAGGATGTCGGGGTAGCCGTTCGCTCCACCCCGGATGAGGTCGGATCCGGCCGCGACACGGGAGGCCACGAGCTGGCCGAGTTCGCCGATGCGCCGGGCCAGGGACTCGGCGGTGGAGCCGATCAGGGCGTAGGCGTCCTCGCCCTGCGCCTGGGTGTGGGGCAGCCAGCGGATCCAGGACCAGTCGCGTTCACCGTCCGGTCCGGCGAGGACGACGAGGCGCAGGTCGGTGGGGCTGTGCAGGGCGGCGGCCTGGGCGGCCAGCCAGCCGGCCAGCCGGGTCGCGCCCGGTCCGGCGACACCCGCGACTCCGGCCCTGCGCAGCGCCACGTTGACGGGCACCTGGTTCAGCGTCGGCACGGTGGAGCGCCGGTGCTCGTCCTGGTCCGGGTCGTCGACGCTGATGGACGAGGGCAGATCGGCGGTGCCGACGCGTACGGAGAGGAAGTCGGGGTCCTGCCACCGGCGTTCCCACAGCCGCTCCGAGGGCTGGACCGCCATCTGGAGCAGGGTGGCCGGATCGGGCAGGGAGAGGCGAAGGTTGTGCTGTTCCCCGAGGACGGCGGCGTCGATGTCGGCGCGGAGCCGGGCCAGCGTCTGCTCGTACTCCTCTTTCTTCTCGAGGTACTTGAGCATCGCCTGCTTGCGGCCGCCGAACTGGGTGATGAGGGCGGCGATCGGGGAGAGCAGCGCGATGAAGACGAAGGACCAGCGGTGCGTGACGAAGATGGCGACCACGGCGCTGGCCGCGGGCACCAGCAGGATCGGCAGCAGCGGGATGGGCCGCTTGTCGGGCTTGACCGGCGGGGTCGGCAGCCGGAACTTGGCGCCCGCGGCGGGCGGCAGGAACCTCGGCGGCCGGTTGAACTCCAGGCCGAGACCGTCCTGCGCCGGGGTCAGCGGAGCGCGGGCCGTCTGCTGCGAGGTCAGCTCCAACAGGATGTCGCCGACGGCCAGTTGGCTGCCCTCCCGCCACGGGGACGGCGCCGGTGCGGGCTTGCCGTCGAGCAACGCCCCGTCGGTGAGGAGGAGTTGGGCGCTGCCGTCGAGCCGGACCCGGACCCGGGCCGCGAGGGCCGGCGTGCCCTCGGCGAGGCGGACGCGGCACACCGGGCCGCTGCCGATGTCGTAGTCGCCCGGGACGAGCCGGAAGACGGTTCCGGCGCCCGGTCCCGAGACCACGCGGACCTCGGTGCGGCCCTCGGGCTCGGGCTCCCGGGGCACGGGAGCGCCGAGTCCGAGGTCCATGCCGTCCCGCACACCGGCCGCCTGAAGGGTGGTGTGCGGTTCGACGGGCGTCGGGCCGATGTAGAGGGGCGGCTCCCCCGCCGCCACCCCCGCATACCCGACGGCGCGTGCCAGCTCGGCTGCCAACCGGCCCGCCTGCGCGGAGGGTTCGGTTTCCACGGCGACGGTGGTGGACACCCCCTCGACCTGCGGATCACGAACGCTGACGGTCAATCGCACTGCTCATCATCCTTCTGGTGTGGAGGTACAGCACCGCCCGCCGTGGCGACGGGCCGGGCCGGTGGATCAGCCGAGGTTGGAGCCGAGCTGGTTGTCGGTCTGGTCGAAGGCCTCGCCGACCGCCTTCACGTACTGGCCGATGCCCTGCAGACCCTGGTTGACCTGGTCGAAGCCCTTGGCGAACTCGTCGAAGAACGGCGAGAACTTCTGCTGGGCGGCCGGCGTGCTGTAGCCGTCGGCGAGCAGGGTGGAGATCTTGCCCTTGACCTCGTTGAGCTTGTCCTGGAGCTGGGAGAAGTCGTTGAGGAGCGCCTGCGAAGTGGACGCGGTGGTGTCCGAGTTGACGGCGTAGTTGGGCATGGGAGTACTCCTTGCTGGTTGTTGGTGGTGCGGTCCATCCCTTCGGGGATGGAGGTCTGGGTGTGCGAACAGCTAGCTGCCGTTGCCGGTGTCCGTGGGGCTCGTCGGTGCGGTGACGAAGCCGTCGGACGACGGTGACGCGGAGCCGGTATCGCCGTTCGCCTGCGCGTCGGAGGTGTTGATCGGCGGGACGGCGGGCCGTCCCGTGGTGGTGGGCGAGGGCGGCAGCGGCACGTTGGCGGGGTCCACCGGGGTCGCCGGTGCCGGGCGGGTGGGCGAGTCCGGCAACGGGACATTCGCGGGGTCCACCGGTGCCGGACGCGTCGGCGCCAGCGGCGGGGGCACCGGGCGGGTCGGTGAATCCGGCAGCGGCACATTCGCGGGCTCGACCGCGACCGGAGGCCTCGGGGGTACGACGGGTGCCGGCGGCGGAGGCGGGGGTGCGGGCGCGTTCGGCACCGCGGGTGCCGGCCTGACCTGGCCCTTGATCGGGATCTTGTCGGTGAGGCTGTCGACCGCGCGGCCGAGGCCCGCCGTGCCGACCGGTCCGACGGCCAGCTTCGACGCGGAGTTGGCGATCTCACCGGCCGCCACCTCGTTGAGGTCGCCGCCCTGGGCGACGCCGACTCCGATCTTCGTGCCGAGGGTCGCGCCTTCCTCGACGAAGTTGCCGAGCTGGTCGGACGCCCGCTTGCCCACGGTGTCCGCGGCGGCGGGTTCTGAAGTATCGCCGAACCGGCCGCCCTTGCCCTCCTCCACGACGGGGTTCCCGCGCCGCTTGCCGATCGCGCCGATGCCGCCCTTGAAGGCGACGCCGGCCACGGCACCGGCGGCGGCTCCGGCGAACACGCCCGCGGCGGTGATCTGGTCGCCGTTGGCCGCCTTCCCGGCCGCTTCCAGCGCCGAGTTGGTCAGGAACTTGCCGGTGACCTCCGTGGCGACCTTGCCGATCGGGTTGGCGAGGACACCGCTGACGATCTTGCTGTTGGTGAGGGACTCACCGACCTTGGTGATCGTCCCGGCGGTCTTGGTGATGAACCCGGAGCTCTTCACGGCGGCCACGGCGGCCGGGGCGATCGCCTGGACGGCCTTGCCGCCCAGCTTCAGCAGGGCGCCGCCGGGGACGATCCCGATCAGACCGAGGATGAAGTCGCCGGCTTTGATACCCCCGGTCTGGCTGGCGACGACTTGGTTGAACACGAACAGCGCCCCGCCGAGCAGCGCGCCGACGACCGGGAAGAACACGGCCACGACGGCGACGAGGGCGGCGAGCAGGATCTGGACGAACGGGAAGTCCTTGAAGAAGTCGGCGATCTTCTGGAAGATGTTCCGCTCCGGAATCGCCTCCTGCGCGGCCCGGTCCAGCACGTCGGCACACTGTCGCTGCGCACTCTCCCGCAGCGTTCTGGCCTGTTCGGCCAGGCTTCTGGCCGCGCCCAGTTGGGCCTTGCCGGCGTCGATGGCGTCCTGGGTGCTGCGCGCCGCCGACTTCTCCGCGTCGGTCGGATTCGCGCCGAGTTCCTTGGGCGTCTGGTTCGCCTGCGGTGCGGCGGACTGCGCCTGGTCCACGGCCCGATCGAAGGTGTCCTGGGCCTCGCGCAGCCGCGGCATGTAGTCGCTGTAGGCCTGGGCGGCGTCGTGGTAGGACGTCACGGTCTTGCTCAGCTTGTCCGGGAGATCGTCGCCGATCTTGTTCTTCAGCGCGTCCATCGCCGAACCGCGGCCCTGCGAGATCGTGCCGTCCTTCTTCAGGACGTTCAGCGCCTTCTCCGCGGCGTCGCCGATGTCGCGGTAGCGCTTCATCACGCCCTGGATCAGGTCGGGGTCGCCGGGTGTCGGGTCCGAGTCCATGCCGACGAGCTGGAAGTCCTCGGGCCTGGAGTGCCGACGTGCCATTGCGATCCCCCGGTGCGCTGCCTGTGACGTGTGGTCGCCAGGTACACGGGGTCGGTGTCGTGAAAGGTTCAAGCGAGTTCGCGTCGCGCGTGCTCGCCAACTTCCGAAAGGTTCGAGCGTGTTGGCGTCGCGCGCTCTCGCCAAGTCCAAAAAGCTTCCGGCGACTTCACATCGAACGTTCTCCCCGGGCCGCTCCGTGTAGTCGGTGCAACGGAACCTCGGAGGGCATGGGTGGACACGATGAGCAACGGCACGGGCACGAGGCCCGAGCACAGGCCGGCGACCGACAGGGCGCACCGCCTGCCACGGACGCTCCTGCACACCCTGGCGGCACTGCTGGCGGCGTGTCTCATGGCGCTCGGCGGTGCCGCCGCCGCGAGCGCGGCACCCGCTGCCGACGACCTGATCAAGGTGTTCGTGGTCCCGGACCCGGCGCAGACGGGCGGGCAGCTCGCCACCCTGCAGTCGATCGCCACGTCCACCCTGGGCGACGCCTCGCGGGCCGGCGAGATCCTCGCGGTCAACCGCGGTCAGGCGCAGAAGGACGGCGGGGCGCTGAACAGCGCGGACGACCAGTTGCACCCCGGCTGGATCCTGCGGCTGCCGCAGGACGCCTCGGGGCCCGACGTCCAGCTGGCCCGGGACACCGGGAGCCAGAACTCCGCCTCCGCCGCCCCGAGTTCGGGACAGCAGTCGGCCGCGCCGAGCACCGGGCAGTCCGCGGCGTTCACGTTCCCGCTGGCCGCCGCCGTCGCGGTGCTCGGCGCGATCCTGCTCGCCCTGATCACCGCGGGCATCGTGGGCAGGCGGAAGGTGCGCACCGCGTACGGCGCCGTACGGCGTGCCGTGTGGAGGCTGGGCGAGCCGATGCGGCGCAGCCGTCGACTGGCGCTGCGCCGGGCGACAGGCCGCCGGTTCGCGACCGACGCGGAGTCGGTACGCCGCGCCTACGGCGCCCTCGGCGAGTTCGGGCCCGGCAGGCAGCAGCCCGAACGGCCGGTGCACGCCCTGCGCGTCGACGGCTCCGGTGTGACGGTGTGGCTGACGGCCTCCGACACGGTCGACGCGCCGTGGACGAACATCGACAGCACCCGCTGGCGCCGCCCCGCCGCGGCCGCCGCCGGCTGGCTGACCCCCGGCAACGACAGCGGCCCGGCCTCGCAGTCCGCACAGGACTCGATCGCCGCGGCCTGCCTGGTCCGGGCGGGCACGGACGCCGACGGCGAGCCCGTGTTCGTGGATCTCAGCCGGCTGGACGGCGTCCTCACCGTGAGCGGTGACCAGGCCGTGGCCCGGGACGTCGTACAGAACCTGCTGGCGGAGATCGCGCGCACCCGGCCGGACACTCCGGTGACCGTGCTGCGCGGGGCGGACAGCGCCCTGCCGCTCACCGTGCCGACGGAGCTGCGGGAGCTTCCCCGGGTCGACGCCCCCGCTCCGGTGGCGCCCGTCGCGGGGCGGGGGACGGTGCGGGCCGGCGCGTCGCGTCGGACGGTGCGGGGACTGGTCGTGGTGGCCGGAACTCCGGGCGCGCGGGAGGCCGCCGAACTGGCCGCCCTGTGCGGCCCGGGCGGCGCCGGCTGGACCGGCCTGGTCTACGGCGAGGCGAACGGCGCGCACTGGCGCTGGCACACCGACGCCGACGGCCATGTCGACATCCCGGTGCTCGATGTACGGCTCACCGTCCCGGCGTGACTCCCCTGCCGGCCTCGGTGCGCAGGATGTTCAGGGCGTAGTGCCGGCGGGACTTGACGGTGCCCGCCGGTATGCCGAGGATGCGCGCCGTCTCCTGCACGGTCCGGCCGCACAGATACGTGTGCAGCAGGACCTCCCGGTGCTCGTGGGACAGCCGCCGCAGCAGGCCGGTCGCCTCCACCGAGGCCAGTACGGCGCCGGAGTGGTCGGGCAGGGGCACGTCCCGGTCCTCGGCGCCGATGGTCTCGTGGCGGGCGACGGCGCTGCGCATCCGGTCGACGACGAGGTTGCGGGTCACGGTGAGGAGCCAGCCGCGTACCGAGCCCTCGGTGCTGTAGAGGCGTTCCGCGTGCGGCCAGGCGCGGATGAGGGTCTCCTGGACGATGTCCTCCGCCGTGTGACGGTCGTTCAGCAGCTTGTCGGCGTAGGCGAGCAGTGCCTTCGCGTGGTCGGACATCAGGGTGTGCAGCAGCTGGTTCCGGTGCGCGGCCGTGGGGAGGTCCGCGGAAGTGGTGGGGGTCATGTTCCAGTCCTGAAGGGGAATGCCGTACGCGCCTCCGGCTCCGGGTGGAGCGGAGCGGGGAGCGTAGGCAAGGCCCGCTTTCAGAACGCTGACGATTTACTGGCGCCGGGACCGATCGGGTTCAGTGAGCTCCGTCAGCCTGCGGCGGACGTGCTCGGCGTCCGGGTGGCCGATCTCGTCGAGGATGCCGAGTGCCTCACGCCAGGCGAGCGCGGCCCGCGTGTCCTGCTGGGCCGCGCGGTGGGTGTCGCCGATGTGCGCCAGGGTGTCGGCCTCCAGGTAGCGGTCCCGGATCTCGCGGTACAGCCGCAGCGCCTGCTCGTAGCACTCCAACGCCCGGTCGTGGTCGTGCAGATGGTGGTAGGCGTAGCCGAGGCTGTCCAGGGCGGCGGCCTCGCCGTTGCGGTCGCCCGTCTCCCGGTGGACCGAGACCGCCAGGCCGCACTCGGTGAGGGCGTCCTCGTACTTGCCCATCAGGATGTACGTCCAGCCGACCTCGTTGGCGATGCCCGCCTCGCCGTCGCGCCGCCCGGCCGCGCGGCAGAGGGCGCTCGCCTCGGTGTAGTGGTCGAGGGCCTCTTCGTGCCGTCCACGCCCGTTGGCCACGAAGGCGAACCTGCGGTGGGTCCTGCTCCGGCCGGCCCGGTCGCCGAGCTCGCCGAACAGCTCCAGGGCGCGCGCGAGGTGGGCGTCGGCCTCGTCCTGCCGCTCCAGGCGACCGCTGACGAACCCCAGCGCGAGGTGGGCGAATGCCTGGCCGGGTATGTCGCCCAGACGCTGGGCCGCCTCGACTGCCGTTGTCTGCGCGTCGAGTTGCTCGGGCCAGCGGCCGCCCCGGTCCAGGTGCAGTTCCAGGACCGAGGCCAACTGCCAGCTGTGCTCGCCGCCGCCGAGCCGGGCGTCCTGCTCGATCGCGGCGAGCACGACGGAGCGGTTGGTCTCCAGCCAGTCGACCGCGGCCGCCTGGTCGGTCAGCCGCGGGACGGTCACCCCGGCGGTGTGCGGCCGCAGTCGGATGCGGTCCCGGGTGGGCATCAGAAGACTGTCGGCCGCGTGCGCGGTGTGCAGGTAGTGGTCGAGCATGCGGCGCCGGGCCAGGTCCAGTTCCTGCGCGGTGTCCTGTGCCCGGGCCAGCTCGGCGGCGTAGGCGCGCAGCAGTTCGTGACAGCCGTAACGGCCCGGCAGGGGCTCGGAGATGAGGTGTGCCCGGGCCAACTCGGCCATGACCGGCCGGACTTGGCCGACCCGCTGCCCGGCGAGGCTGGCGACGGCGGCGAGCGAGCAGTCGGGTCCCGGGTGCAGGGCGAACAGGCGGAACACCCGGGCGGCGGCGGGGCTGAGGAGTTGGTACGACCAGGAGAACGCGCTGCGGGCGTCCGCGGCGGGGGCCTCTCCGGCGAACGCGTCGAGACTGTCCTCGCTGTCGGAGAGTTCGGCGGCGATGGAGGCGAGCGGAAAGGCCGGGTTCACGACCGCGCGGGCACTGACGACGGCCAGCGCGAGGGGGAGGCGGCCGCACAGGGTGATGATCTCCGCGACGGCGTCGGGTTCGTTCGCGATCCGTTCGGCGCCCAGCCGGCGGGACAGGAACTCGCGTGCCTCCGCCTCGGTGAGCACGTCCAGCGTCAGCGAGTGCGCGCCCTCGCCGGCCACCAGGCCGTAGAGCTGGTTGCGGCTGGTGACGACGACCAGGCAGCCGGGGGCGCCGGGCAGCAGGGGGCGGACGTGCTCGGTGTCCCGGGCGTTGTCGAGCACGATGAGGACGCGCCGGTCGGCGAGGAGGCTGCGGTACAGCGCGGCCTGCGCGTCGAGACCCGCCGGGATGCGCTGTCCGGGGACGCCGAACGCGTCGAGGAACGACCTGATGGCCTCGGCCGCGCTCATGATCGAACCGCTGGGATGGAAGCCGCGCAGATTGACGTAGAGCTGCCCGTCGGGGAACCGGTCGGCGACGCTGTGCGCCCAGTGCACCGCCAGGGTCGTCTTGCCGACGCCGGCCATGCCGCCGATGGCGCTGATCACCACCGTCGGTGTCGACACGTCGGACCCGGGCAACAGCTCCTGGACATGGGCGAGTTCACTGCGGCGGCCGGTGAACGCGGGCAGATCCACCGGGAGTTGGGCGGGACGGATGGTGGCGACGGCGCCCGGTCGTTCCTCCCCGGTTTCGGCGGTCTCCTCCGCACCCTCGACAGGCCTTGCGCTTCCGCGCTGGGCATGGGTGTGCCCGAGCACCCGCTGCAGGGCGGCCTGCAGTTCGGGGCCCGGCTGTACGCCCAACTCGTCGGCTAGGCGGGTGCGTACGGTCCGGTGGACGTCAAGGGCCTCGGCCTGATGGCCCGTTGCCGCGAGCACGAGGATCAGTCTGGCCTGCAGCCCTTCGTCCAGGGGGTGTTGGGCCGCGGCCTGCCGGAGCGTCACCAACACCCGTGCGCCCAGGCCCGGTCCGGCTTCCAGAGCGAGTTCGGCCGCCTCCTTGACGGCGGCCAGGTGCTCGTCGTCGAGGGCGGCGAAGGCCGGGTGGGACCGCACCTCGGCCGCGATCCCGGAGGCCGCCGGCCCCCGCCACAGGGCCAGCGCCTCGATCAACAGCCCTGTGGCGGTGGGAGGTTCGCCGTCCCGCACGGCCTGCTCCGCCCGCTGCCGCAGGGCCCGGAAGCGCAGCAGGTCGAGACTGTCGGGGTCCACTTCGAGGCGGTAACCGCCCGAGCCGCGCACCAGCCACCGTGACCGGCCCCCGGCCGGGAGATCGGGTTCGAGCAGCCGCCGCAGTGTCCCGACGTGCCGCTGGATGACGTTGACGGCGCTGTCCGGCGGGTCCTGCCCCCACAGGGCGTCGACGATCTCGTGGACGGCGACCGGATGCCCCGCCTCGGTCAGCAGCAGCGCGAGCAGAGCGCGCTGCTTGGGCGGTCCCAGCGCCAGTTCCGCGTCGCCGCGCCAGGCCCTGACCGGTCCGAGTACGGCAAAACGTGTACGCACCGAGGTCCCCCGTGCCGACTGCGACGACATGTGCGGCCGGCACACCCGGCTCTCGGGACGCTCGACCGCGAACGAGCATAAAGTCCGCGGGAACCTCACGGCGAGGGGTTGCCTCGCGGCGGAGCGTCGTCGGGCTTCGCCGGACGTCGGCAGTGGTACTCAGCGGGTCGCCCCGGTACACCTGTGCGCGGGCGTACCGGGGCGAGCCCCTCGGGTCGTCAGCCCTGGCTGCAGTAGTCCACCCAGCGGTGCGAGGAGATGTTGTTGTTGACGCTCTTGCCGAACTGCGAGAGCCCCGCGCCGTAGGTGAAGCGGTAGTCGCCGGTCGTGGTGTCGTACCAGCGGTCGCCCTGGCTGATGCAGGCGTGCGCGCCGCCTGCGTTCGGGGCGGTGTACAGGTCGACGGCGTCGAGGCCGCCCGCGTAGCCGTTGTTCCAGATGTCGGAGGTCAGGTTGCGGCAGCTGCCCCAGTTGTCGGAGTTGCCGGACCACTTGCACTCCCGACCGCCACCGTAGGGCTGGGTGTAGACGTGGAGGTAGCCGTCCCCGGAGGCGAGCCGCGCGGTCGCGGTCGCCTGGGAGCCCGCGTCCAGCGCGCTGGCGCTGGAGACCGGGGAGAAGAGCGCGGCAACGGCGGCGGCCGAGGCCGCGACGGTGAGAAGACGCTTGACGGACATGATTTCCCTCGTTTTCGGTGTGAGTGTGGATGTGGGTGTGGGTGTGGGTGATGCGGCCACGGCTCGACGGCCGTGGTGGTCGGTGGGATCGGTGAGGTGGCGAGCCGCGCTCAGTCGCCGCGTGCGACGATCGCGCGGGCCCGGGGCAGCGCCTCGCGCTTGAGGCGCGTGAGATCGGCCGTCTCCCGGGGGTGGCTTCGCCGAAGCCGGTCCCGGTACTCGGAGTCCAGGGACTTGGCCACGGACGACAGGCCACTGGAGACGGCACAGGCCGCCTCCGCCGAAGCCAGCCGTACCTCCTTGGCGTGCGGCCACGGAGTCTCCGGCAGGGTGGCCGCGGCACGGGCCCGGGCGGGGTCCGCGTAGGGGAACGTCCGCTCGCGCATGCAGCGCGCCCACGGCTTGACGGCCGCCTTGTAGCGCTTGTCGTCCGTCACGAGGCCGACGCGCGTGCCGGCCAGGCTGTCGGTGACCCGGGTGGCCCGGAACCAGGCCTGGAGATCCCCGTACAACTGCCGTTCGGCGGTGGCCTGGCAGCCCTGGTCGCTGTGGGAGACCCGCATGCCGTTCGGGAGCCGGGCCGAAAGTCCCTGCGGCTGCGCCCCGTTGAGGTCGCTCACCAGCACGGCCCTGGCCTTGGCCGGCACGGAGTGGAAGTACCGCTGGTTGGGATCGCTCCGGACCTCGGCCTCGCGCTGCCGCCGCAGATCGGTGCCGTAGCCGTGGGCTCCGGCCCATGCCGGGTCGTCCACGACGTAGGGGAAGCGGATCGAGACGTCGTCCGGCCTCGGCGGCTCGACCCAGTACTTGTGCCCCTCCTTCTCCATGCACTCCTTGATGAGGAGCTGCTCGGCGAGCCGTAGCGTCTCCGCCGTGCTGCCCACGGCCCGGGGCGGGCTGCTCCCGGCCGCCCCGGGGGTCGTCGTGGTGCCCGCGCATCCGGTGGCCGTCGTCGCCAGCAGACCGGCGATGAGCAGGGCCAAGGTCCAGCGGTGCATAGGGCGGCTCCCAGGGGCTCTGGTCGAACGGACGAATGGACGAATGGACGTGATGCTTTCGAGCCGTTGACGCCCCACAGGCCCCGTCCGTATGCCCCCGAACCACAAGGTTTTTTCTCTCTCCGGCGGTCATACGAGGGCGGCCGGCGAACCGTCCTCCTGCACGCGAACCGACCTCGCGAACCGACCTCGCCGACCGGCGGAAACCGGCCAACCGGCGAGAGGAGGGAGGAGCGCCGACCGCAGACCGAGGCGCACACAACAGGCGTCACCTGCCCTGACATCGCAGGTGAGGGACACCGGTCCGCCGCATCGACCGAATCCGGTCACGGCGGTCCGGCCGTTGCTGTGCCTTCGCTATGTCGTGGGCATGTTCGCCGTTATCTTTGCCGTGCTCCATCGGGCGGGTGGTGCGGCGATCGGGGAACGATGTTCGAAGTGCGGCTGCTCGGTCCGGTGGAGGTGTGGGCCGGCGACCGAAGGGCCCCGCTCGGCGGCGTCAGACCCCTCGCGGTCTTGTCGGCACTGGTCGTCCATCTCGGCGAGGTGCTCTCCACCGACCGGCTCGTGGACTGCGTCTGGGACGAGGAGGCGCCGGCCACCGCGGGCGCCCTGGTGGCCACCCATGTCTCCGCCGTACGCCGGGCACTGGCCCAGGTCACGCAGGACACCGTGGTCCGGACGCGACCGCCGGGCTACGTCGCCGACCTCGAACCGTCCCAGATCGACGCCCGCCGGTTCGAGAACCTGCTCGCCTCCGGCCGGGCCGCTGCCGCGGCGGGCCGCCTCGAGGAGGCCGCCGACCTGCTCCCCGAGGCGCTGGCGCTGTGGCGCGGCCAGGAAGCGCTGGAAGGACTGGGCCAGTCGTTCGCCCGGATCGAGGCGGCCCGGCTGGCCGAACTGCGGCTCGTCGCCCAGGAGGAGTCCTTCGGACTGCAGCTCGATCTGGACCGCGCGGACCGGACGATCGCCCCGCTGCTCGCGCACGTCGCCGCCCACCCCCTGCGGGAACGGCCGCGCGGCCAGCTGATGACCGCGCTGGTCCGCACCGGCCGCGTCTCCGACGCCCTGCGCACGTACCGGGAGGGCCGCGCGATCCTGCGCGAGGAGCTGGGCATCGATCCCGGCCCGGAGTTGCAGGCCCTGCACCAGGCGGTACTGACCAACGACACCCAGGTGTCGGGCACCCCGCGCCCGCACCGGACCGCGCGGGAACCCGCGGGGCCCCCGAAGCCGCCGCCAGCCGACTCCCGGGCATGGCCCGCACCGTCCCATCTCCCGCCGGACATCGCCGACTTCGTGGGCCGCTCCGAGCAGATCGCCTGGGCCGCCTCGCTGGTGGGCGGGGTCGACGAGGCGGGCCGTACCGCTCCGCCGATCGGGGTGATCTCCGGCCGGTCCGGCACGGGCAAGACCGCGCTCGCCGTGCATGTCGGCCACCGTACGGCCGAACTCTTCCCGGACGGCCGCCTGTTCGTGGACCTGCGGGCGGCCGACACCGCGCCGCTGCAACCCGCCGACGCCCTTGCCCGCCTCCTGCGCGCCATGGGCGCCGACCCCGAGACCCTGCCGACCTCGGTCGACGAGCTGACCGGGCTGTACCGCACCCACATCGGACACCGGCGCGTCCTGCTGATCCTGGACAACGCGGCAGGCGAGGCGCATGTACGACCCCTGCTGCCCCCCGGCCCGGGCTGCGCCGTCCTCGTCACGAGCCGGCGCCGGCTGGTGGCGCTGGAGGGCTCAGCCCACCTGGACCTGGCCGTGCCCGGGCAGGCGGAGGCGCTCGAACTCCTGCACCGCGTCGCGGGACCGGACCGCACGAGCGCCGAGCCGGAGCGGGCCGCGGAGATCGTCTCGCTGTGCGGACGGCTGCCGTTGGCGGTGCGCATCGCGGGCGCCCGGCTGGCGGCCCGCCCGCACTGGGCGCCCGGTCGGCTCGCCGACCGACTGCGCGACGAACGCCGCCGGCTGAGCGAACTGCGCGCCGGCGACCTGGAGTTGCGCACCAGCCTCGAACTCGGCTACGCCGACCTGGAGTTGCCGGAGCGCCGGGCGCTGCGCCGGCTGGCCCTGCTCGATCTGCCGGACTTCGCGGCCTGGATCGCCGCCCCGCTGCTGGACATCGGCACGGAGGAGGCCGAGGAGGCGGTGGAGCGGCTGGTGGACTGCCACTTCATCGACGTGATCGGCGTCGACGAGACGGGACGCAGCCGGTACCGCATCCATGACCTGGCCCGCGAACACGCCCGCGAGCGCTGTCTGTCCGAGGAGAGCCCCGAGGAGCGTACGGCGGCCGTGCTGCGGCTGGTGGCCTCCTGGCTGGGTCTTGCCGAGAAGGCGGCCGCCCTCGGCCCGGGCGGAGCCGCCCGGCGCTTCCCCGAACCGGCCGCCGTACGACCCCTCGACGCGGAGACCGAGGAGGAGCTGCTGGAGCGGCCCACGTCCTGGTTCGCCGCCGAACAGGCCTGTCTGCTCGCGGCAGTTGAGTACTGCGCCGACCACGGCATGGTCCGCGCCGCCCGCGACCTCGCGGGAGCGCTGATCGCGAGCTCGGCCGCCCTGTACAACCAGTTCGACGCCTGGTCCCGCTCGCACGCCGCGGCCATGGCCGCCGTACACCGCGGCGGAGACGTCGAGGGCGAGGCGTGGCTGCTCGCCGGACTGGGCCAACTGCGCTACGAACAGGACGAGTTCGAGGAGTCGTACACCTACTTCGGTAACGCCCTGCGCCTGTTCGAGGCGCGCGGCGACGTGCCCGAGGGCGCGGCGCTCGCACTCGCCGGGATGGGGACGGCCCGCCGCGAACAGGCGGGCTACGCCGAGGCGTTGGAGCTGTTGAACGCGGCGCTCGATCGGTACGGGGAGTCCGCCGGGCGGGGCGCCCGGGCCCGGGTGCTGTACGGCATCGGATACGTGCACCGGGAACAGGGGCGCGACGCGCAGGCCCGGGAGGCTCTCGCGCGGGCACTGGACCTGTACCGCGCGGAGGGCGACCGGCACGGCGAGGCGCTGACCCTGCGGTCGCTGGCCCTGTGCGACCGGGCCGAGGGCGCGCTCAAGGACGCCGAGCGACAACTGCACGAGGCCCTGCGGATCTTCGCGGGTACGCGGGACACCTTCGGGGTGATGTACACCGAACAGTCCCTGGCCAAGACGGAGTTGAGGCTCGGCCGCATCGAGGAGGCACGGGCGCGGCTCGGCCGGTGCCTGCCCGTGGCCCGCGAGCGCCAGGACCGCTTCGGCGAGGCGCTCGTCCTGCGCACGCTGGGCGAGTGGCATCTGGCCGTCGGCGATCCGGACGGCGCGCGGGAGCCGCTGGAGCGGGCCCTGTCGACATGGGAGACCCTGCGGCTGCCGCTGTGGCGGGCACGCACGCTCCGGGACCTGGCCGACGTACGGGAGGCACACGGCGACGCGTCGGCGGCGCGGGCGGCCAGGGCCGAAGCACTCGGCGTCTTCCGGGAGTTGGACTGCCGCGAGGCACAGGAGCCGGCAGCGGGCGCCGAGTAGGCCGTACGGCTGCAGAAGCCCTGGTGGGCCGCCTACAGGCAACTTGCAGAGCACTTGCAGCGGGGCCCGCGATGCTGATGCACGTGACAGAGATCATCACGCTCTCGGACGCCCGGGTCGCCGCGGTCGCGGAGGACGACTGCGGCGAACCGCTGGTCGACCTGCGCGGCACGGGCAACCTGTCGATCGACCACCGGCAGGCCGACGACGCCGGCGACTACGCCCACCTCAGGGCCGGTGCGCTACGGCGGCTGGTGCGAGCCCAGCGGCTGCTGCCGGCCGGGGTCCGGTTCCTGGTGGTGGAGGGGTACCGGCCGCCCGAACTGCAGCGCCGGTACTTCGAGCAGTACGCGCAGACCATGCGCCGGACCCACCCGAACGCGTCGCCGGAACGGATCCGCGAGCTGGCGAGCGCGTACATCTCCCCGCCAGAGGTCGCACCGCACGTCAGCGGCGGTGCCGTCGACCTCACCCTGTGCGACCAGGACGGCCGGGAACTCCCGCTGGGCACGGAGGTCAACGCGACCCCCGAGGAGAGCGAGGGCGCCTGCCGCACCGAGGCGCCCAACATCAGCGCCGAGGCCCGCGCCAACCGGGCCCTCATGGGCTGGGCCCTCGACGCGACCGGCTTCGTCAACTACCCGACCGAATGGTGGCATTGGTCGTACGGCGACCGGTACTGGGCGCTGCTGCGCCGGGCACCGGCCGCCCGCTACGGCCCCGCCACCCCACCCGGCCCGACGGCCGGGGGTGCTGGAAGCCGGGAGCAAATCTAACCGCCGTATCGGACTTTGACTGGTTAGAAAAGACCCCAGCCTCCAGCACCCCGGACCGACGGCCTGACCAGCCACCGACCGGGACACCCGACACCGAGGGGGAAACAGCATGGAGACCGGAACCTGCGCCGTCCCGCCACCGCGGCACGAGGACGGCGACCGGATGAGTCCGAAGGACTTCGACGCGTCCTTCGCCGCCGACATGCCACGCCTGCGCCGGCGGCTGCTGGCCCTGACCGGCAACCCGCACGACGCCGACGACCTTCTCCAGGAGACCTATCTACGGCTGTCCCGACGCGCCCGCGCCCAGAACCTGACGCGGCAGCAGCACCCGTACGCCTACACCTGCACCGTCGCCCTGAACCTGCTGCGCGACGCGTGGCAGCACCCCTCCCGGCGCGAGCAGTCCACCGACCGGCTGCCCGAATCGGGCTGGGACGGCGGGCTGGCCTCCTACGAGGCGTCCCAGACCACGCTGTCGCTGCTGGGCGTGCTCTCCGAGAAGGAGGCCGCGGCGGTGATCCTCGTGGACCTGGAGGGCCTCAGTCACGACACCGCGGGTGAACGGCTCGGCGCCCACCGCGGAACGGTCCAGCGCAACCGGATGCGCGGCCTGGCCAAGATGCGCGACGCGCTCGGCAACTAGCCCGTGCCGCTCCCCCACGGGGGTGGGGAGCGGCACGCACGTCCACACCGCCGTCCCGGCCCGCCCGGCGACGCCACCCATACCAATATGCGAAGGAAGACTTCCTTGAACACCAGCAGCACGCGCCGCAGGACCAGCGGCGCGCTCCTGGGGGCCTCGGTCCTCGCCCTGTCCGCGTTCTTCTCCGCCCCGGCCCACGCGGCCGCGCAGGACGCCACCTGCGGTGTCCTGGCACCGGGCGCCTCGGCCACCGCGCAGGCCGCGGTGAACGCCGCCTGTTCGCAGATCGGCGTCTGGTACAGCTGGGGCGGTGGCCACGCGGCCACGCCGGGCGCCAGCTACGGCTACTACGACGGCTCGGACCCCGACAGCCTCCACGACAACGAGCGCAAGGGCTTCGACTGCTCCGGCCTGACGCGCTACGCCTACTACCAGGCCACTGGCAAGGACCTACTCAACGGCACGGCGAACGACCAGTTCCACAGCTCGCAGGCCTCGGCGCGCTTCTCCGCCGCGCAGGGCACCGCCCCGCTGCTGCCGGGCGACCTGATGTTCTGGGGCAGCGGGCACATCCACCATGTCGCCATGTACCTGGGCAACGGGCAGATGGTCGAGGCGTACGAGTCCGGCACCCACATCCGGGTCGCCTCCGTCCGCACCGGCGGCGACTACGCGGGCGCGATCCGGATCAACGGGTCGGGCACGCCAACTCCCCCACCCGCGAACGGCGGTACGGTCTTCGAGACCTGGGGCACCGGCGTCCGCACCCACGCCACGCCGAGCACGCGCGGTGCCGTGGTGGACACCTTCGCCGGCCCGACCCAGGTGTCCGTCCAGTGCCAGGAGCACGCCGAGACCGTCACCGCCGAGGGCTACACCAACGACATCTGGTCCAAGCTGGCCGACGGCTCGTGGATGACCAACATCTACATCAAGGGCCCGGCCTCGCTGCCCGGCATCCCGGACTGCGGCGGCAGCAGCACCCCGCCGCCCTCGGGAGGCAGCAAGCCCTTCCAGACCTGGGGCACCGGCGTCCGCACCCACAGCCAGCCGAACGTCAACGCCGGCGTGGTCGACTACTTCGCCCAGCCCACCACGGTCAACGTCGTCTGCCAGGCACACGCCCAGGAGGTCACGGCCGAGGGCTACACCAACGACGCCTGGTCCAAGCTGACGGACGGTTCCTGGATGACCAACATCTACATCAAGGGCCCGGCCTGGCTGGACGTACCGACCTGCTGACGCGGAGCCTCACCCCGCCGACGGGGTGAGAACGACCTGCGGCTGTGTCGCGACGGGGGGCGGCGGGGTCAGTTCCTGGGCCGGGAGCTTGGACGGGGCGGTTTCCTGGGGGAGAACCTGGTCGAAGTCGACCAGACCGGTCTTCTCCAGGACCGCGAGGTGGTCCAGGACGATGTCGTTGACCCGGTCGGCCAGGGCACGGACCAGCGAGTTCCTCGTGGTGGTGCGGACGCTCGCGATCGTGGAGAGGAACTGGCCGTCCGTCGCGCGCAGGAGGGTGGCCATGTCGGTGTCGAACTGCTTGCCCCTGTCCGCCTTCAACCTGGCCACGAAGCCCTGCTGTTGTGGCGACGGCTGGTTGGGCAGGGTGATACCCAACTTGCCGCCGGCCGCACGGCAGGCGGCGTCCAGGGAGGCATCCCCGTCGATCAGGTGCTCCCCTGCGACTTTGACGGCCTTCGTCGTGGCCTTCCTCAACGCCAGCTGACCGACCGGGTACTCCCATAATCCGGCCGAGCGCACCTTGACCACGAAATCCCGGTCGGCCTCTGTCAGCGGTCCGCTCGCCGGGGTGGCGATGACCCGCTCGGGCGCATTGTCGACCTTCTGGACTCCGAGCATCGCGGGGTACAGGACCGATCCGAGGGTGACGCTGAGCGCACCACCCACGAAGAGAGTTCCCGCCGTTCTCCGTGAAACGAGCACCGTGTCTCCTGTCCGGTGGTTCGCAACCGCACACACATGAGTACGGATGCGGGGTCCCCCGGAACCTTTTGGGTTCGCAACGGGTTCGCAAAGCCGATCAGTGTCCGGCATCCCGGCTGAAGGTCGGGTGGTCGCGTGGAACCTTTCCCCGGACGTCACCGACGTGCGGGCAGCGGTTGCTGCTCGGGGGCGTCCGCCTGTTGCAGCTCGGCGAGGATCTCGTTCTGTCCGGTGAGAAGTTCGGTGAGGATGCGGCGCGCGGCGCGCAGGAGTTCGGCGACGTCGCCGCCGGCGAGCGCGTAGCGGACGGTCGAGCCTTCCCGGATGGAGACGACGATGCCGGACCGGCGCAGGACGGCCAGTTGCTGCGACAGGTTGGAGGGTTCGATCTCGATGTCGGCGAGCAGGTCCCGTACGGACACCGGCCCGTGCTGGAGGAGCTCCAGCACTCTGATGCGTACGGGGTGCCCGAGCATGCGGAAGAAGTCCGCCTTGACCTGGTAGAGGGGGACCTGCATGGACGCTCGCTCCTTGCCGGGTGGGTGGGAGTGCGGCTCGCGGGATGTGACGGCTTCCGAGGGCGGTCCCACACCGCGAGCCGCCCTCGGAAGCCGATCCTTCACGCCCCGGGCCCCGCACGACCGCACATTGTGACCATGCTGATGTGATGAGTTGAAGAAGTCTTCACATCAGGGGCAGGCGTGGTCCCCGCATGGCGGGCCGGACTAGATCTCGATCGCCCCCTCCACGCGTTTGAGCTGGTGGCGGGCCATCGCCAGGTTCGAGCGGGCCTTGTCGAGCACGAGGTACAGGAACATGCCGTTGCCGTTTCGACCCGTGATCAGACGGATCAGGTGGTACTGGCTGTCCAGCGTGATCAGGATGTCCTCGATCTGGCCCTTGAGGCCCAGTTGCTCCATGGTGCGCACCTTGGCCCGGATCACATCCGTGTTCCCGGCCGCGGCGACCGTCAGGTCCAGGGTCTTGCTGCCGCCCAGGGTGCCCAGCGCCATCCCGCTGGTGTAGTCGACGACGGCGGCCCCCAACGCCCCCTCGATGCCGGCCATCATCTCCTTCAGCGACACTTCCACACCGGCCACGATGCCTCCCCTTGTCTTCCGTTGACTGCGGCGGACCGGCGCTGCCGACCCGCCTCGGTGTCGGGACCGTACGCACGCGGCCCTCACTCGCGGAGAATCTCTTCGGGACTGACCCGTGGCGATCGGACAACACCACGACGGGACCTGTTGATGGTCCAGAACTGGCCCGACCGGTACGGAAGTTGACGCCTGGCCCTTGAACTCCCGGGTCTTGGCCCGGTACGGCCGTGAACGTACCCCTCGCCCGTCGTACGGCGGCTGCCGTACGGCCCAGTGACGGTGCCCGGGGGATGTGCGGGTGGGCCGCGGACGACACCTTTGGCACGTCGGACCCGACGCCATTTCATGAACCTTCGTCTTTCGCCCTGCCACATCCCATTGAAGGACAGACCATGCAACGCCTATTCGTCGGCATCGCCGCCGCCTCACTTCTGCTCGCGGTAACCGCCTGCGGATCGTCCGGGAATTCCGGCGACTCCGCATCGGAGAGCGGCGGTACCACCAAAGTCAAGGTCGGGGTCATTCCGATCGTCGACGTGGCTCCCATCTATCTCGGCCAGAAACAGGGGATCTACAAGAAATACGGTCTCGACGTCTCGATGACCACGGCGCAGGGCGGCTCGGCCATCGTCCCTGGCGTGGTCAGCGGCCAGTTCCAGTTCGGATTCAGCAACACGACGTCGCTGATGATCGCGCAGAGCAACGGCGTACAGGTGAAGGCGGTTTCCAACGGGGTGGCGACCACTGGCGTGAACGGAAAGGACTACGGCGCGCTCGTCGTCAAGAAGGGCAGTTCCCTCAAGTCCGCGAAGGACCTCGAGGGCAAGACGGTCGCCGTCAACACGCTGAAGAACATCCTCGAGACCTCGGTCCGCGAGTCCGTGCGCAAGGCCGGCGGGGACCCGTCGAAGGTGAAGTTCGTGGAGCTGGCCTTCGACCAGATGCCCGCCGCCCTGGAGAAGGGACAGGTGGACGCCGCGATGGCGGTCGAGCCCGCGCTGACCACCATCCTGAACGCGGGAGGCGTGGAGATCGCGTCACCGTATGTGGACGTCGCCAAGGATCTGACCGTCGCCATGTACTTCACCTCGCAGGCGTACGCGGCGAAGAACCCCGCTGTGGTGACGAAATTCCAGCAGGCCACGGCCGAGGCGCTGACCTACGCGAACAGCCACCCCGACGAGGTCCGCGACATCGTCGCGACCTACACCCAGATCCCGGCCTCCGTCCTGTCGAAGGTGACGCTGCCGAAGTGGCCGCGGGACATCAGCCGGTCCTCGGTGGAGACCCTGGAGAAACTCGGCGAGCAGGACGGGCTGTTCAAGACCGCCCCCGACCTGGACAAGTTGCTGCCGTGAGGAACGCGAACACACTCCTCGGCGCGGCGGGGCTCGCCACCTTCCTCGCCCTCGGCGAGGCCGTACCGCGACTGGGCCTGGTCAGCGCGGACTACTTCCCGCCGCCGAGCAGGATCGCGGGCGCGCTGGGCGACGAACTCGGCGACGGCGCCTTCTGGTCGGCGCTCGGCGACACCCTGACCGGCTGGGTGATCGGCCTGGCGATCGCGTCGGGCGCGGGCATCCTCTGCGGCCTGCTCATCACGGCCGTACCGTTCCTGCGCCAAGCGACGTCGTCGACCATCGAGTTCCTCCGCCCCATCCCGTCCGTGGCACTGATCCCCCTGGCGGTGCTGCTGTACGGCACCGAACTGCGCTCGGTGCTGCTGCTGGTGGTGTACGCGTCGTTCTGGCAGGTGCTCGTCCAGGTGCTGTACGGCGTCCAGGACGTCGACCCCGTCGCCGACGAGACGGCACGGTCGTACGGTCTCGGGACCTGGGCGCGCGTCCGGCACGTGATGTGGCCGACCGCCCTGCCCTACGTCATGACCGGGATCCGGCTCGCGGCGGCGGTGGCCCTGGTGCTGGCCATCACGGCCGAACTGGTCATCGGCGCACCGGGAATCGGCTCGCTGATCGCGGTCGCCCAGGCGTCGCAGGCCGTACCCCACATGTACGCGCTGATCACGGTGACCGGGGTCCTGGGTCTCCTGATCAACCTGGGGGCCCGCGCGGTGGAGCGACGGGCCCTGGCCTGGCATCAGTCCGTACGCGGGGAGACCGTACTGTGAAGGCGCTGACACGGCAGGTGCTGTTCGCGGTGGGGCTGCCCGCGGTGCTGCTGGGGCTGTGGTGGGCCGCGTCGGACGGGAGCACCGACCCGTTCTGGCCGCCGCTGCGCACGATCCTCCGCACCTTCCCCTCGGTGTGGACCGGCGAGCGCCTGCGCTCGGACGTGGTGCCCAGCGTGCTGCGCCTGGCCGGCGGCTACGCGCTCGCGGGCCTCGTGGGCGTCGGCCTGGGCACCCTCATCGGTTCATATCGCGGAGTGCGGGCCTTCTGCGAGCCCGTGCTGGAGTTCCTGCGGGCCGTGCCACCGCCGGTGCTGGTACCGGTGATCATGCTGTTCGCGGGCATCGGCGACACGATGAAGATCGTGGTGATCGCGAGCGGCTGTGTCTGGCCGGTCCTCCTCAACACGGTGGAGGGCGTGCGCGCGGTCGACTCGGTGATGCTGGAGACGGCGCGTTCGTATCACCTCCGCGGTGTCGGGCGGCTGCGCCACCTGGTGCTGCCCTCGGCGAGTCCGCAGATCGTCGCCGGCCTGCGCCAGGCGCTCTCCATCGGAATCATCCTCATGGTCATCAGCGAGATGTTCGCGGCGAACAACGGCATCGGCTTCACCGTCGTCCAGTTCCAACGCAGCTTCGCCATCCCCGACATGTGGACCGGAATCCTGCTCCTGGGCCTGCTCGGCTTCCTGCTCTCCGTCGCCTTCCACTTCGCCGAGCGCCGGGTGCTCGGCTGGTACCACGGCCTGCGCGCGTCCACCCGGCGGTCGTGAATGAACATCGCGAAAGGGCGAACCATGCTCGACATACGTGGCCTGCGGAAGACCTACCAGGGGTCCGGCCGGCAGGTGGAGGCGGTCCGCGACCTCACCTTCACGGTGAAGGCCGGTGAACTCGTCTGCCTGGTGGGCCCGTCGGGCTGCGGCAAGACGACCCTGCTGAAGTGCATGGGCGGACTGCTCACCCCGACCTCCGGAGAGGTGCTCCTCGACGGCGTACCGGTGACCGGCCCGCCGCCCGGAATGGCGATCGTCTTCCAGGAGTACGGTCGCAGCCTCTTCCCCTGGATGAGAGTCGCCGCCAACGTCGAACTCCCCCTGAAGGAGAAGGGGTTGCCGAAGGCGAAACGCCGGGAGCTCGTCACTGACGCCCTGCGGTCGGTGGGGCTGCCGGACGCGGCTGACGCGTATCCCTGGCAGTTGTCCGGGGGTATGCAGCAACGGGTGGCGATCGCACGGGCGTTGGCCTACGAGCCTCAAGTCCTGCTGATGGACGAGCCGTTCGCGGCCGTCGACGCGCAGACCCGCGCCGACCTGGAGGACCTGGTACGGGTCCTGTGGCAGGAGCGCGGGATCACCGTCCTGTTCGTCACCCACGACATCGACGAGGCGGTCTACCTCGGCGAGCGGGTCATCGTCCTCTCCGCCTCACCGACGGTCGTACAGGACGAGCTGCACATCGACCTGCCCGACGAACGGGACCAGCTGCACACCCGGGTCTCCCCTCGCTTCACCGAACTGCGCACGCACGTCTACGAGCAGATCCAGGCGGCGAAGCGGGCGGCTCGGGCGGACGCGTCCACGTCGGCGGCCGCACCGGACGGCGACGGGCGTCCGGCCGGCTGAGCCGGGCCGACGGTCCTCCGGATCACGGCCGCCGTAACGGAGATGCAATCTCCGTTTTGCCGTAGGGTGGCGGTATGAAGGACGCCACGATCCGGGTCGTCATCGCCGACGATCAAGCTCTGTTGCGGGGCGGGTTCCGCATTCTGATCGACTCTGCCGACGACCTGGAGGTGGTGGGAGAGGCGGAGACCGGTCGCGAGGCCATCGAGGTCGTCCGCCGCACCACTCCGGACATCGTGCTGATGGACATCCGTATGCCGGAGCTGGACGGTCTCGCGGCCACGCGGGAGATCGCCTCGGATCCGGCCCTGGACGGCGTCCGCATCGTGATCCTCACCACCTACGAGGTGGACGAGTACGTCCTGCAGGCTCTGCGGGCCGGGGCGTGCGGCTTTCTGGGGAAGGGGATGCGTCCCGCGGAGTTGCCGGAGGCCATCCGGGTCGCGGCGCGCGGCGAGGCGCTGCTGTCGCCCAAGGCCACCCAGACCCTGATCACGAGATACCTCTCCCTGCCCGACGGACCGCCGACGGCCCTCTTCGGCGAACTGGCCGAACTCACCGACCGGGAGCGGGAGATCGTGGCGCTGGTGGCCGAGGGAATGTCCAATCAGGCGATCGCCGAGTACCTGGTCATCTCCCGTCAGACCGTCCGCACCCATGTGCATCGGGCGATGGCCAAACTCGGCGCCCGGGACCGGGCCCAGCTCGTGGTGGTCGCCTATCAGACAGGGCTCGTCCGCGTCCGTCCGGCAGCCGCCGGACGCTAGCCGGAACCGGAGTTCAGGGTTTCGCGGGAAGGGCGGGAAGGAACGCGTCCACGCTGAACTCCTCGCGGCCCTCCACGATGTCGAGCCGACCACCGACGGACGCGGCCCGCTCACGCAGACCCAACAGGCCACGCCCCGTGCCCCATTGGGAATGCCGCCGATCCTCGGTGCGGGTCACCGGGTTGACCACCGAGACCCGGAGCCGGTGCGCGGCGAAGGACAGCCGGACCGTCGCGGTGCGGGGCGTGGCGTACTTGAAGGCGTTCGTCAGCGACTCCTGGACGATGCGGTAGCCGGCCATGCTGACGGCCGGACTCAGGCCGAAGCTCCTGTCGCCGCGCTGTATGTCGACCGCAAGGCCGGCGGCACGGAAGCCGTCGAGGAGATCGTCGAGGCGGTCCAGGGTGGGCATGGGCTCCGGCAGCGGTGTCTCACCGTCGGGCTGACGCAGGACGGTCAGCATGGTGCCGAGTTCCGCGAGCGTGCTGCCGCTCGCCGTGATGACGTGCTCGATGGCCGCCTCTGCCGCCTCGGGCTCCCGGCGCAGCAGGTGGGCAGCCGCTCCGGCCTGGAAGTTGATCACCGTGATGCTGTGCGCGACGATGTCGTGCAGGTCGCGGGCGAGCCGCAGGCGCTCCTCGACCACCCGCCGTGACGCCTCCGCCTCCCGGGTCCGCTCGGCTCGCAGGGCGCGATCCTGGATGGCCTGGATGTAGGCGCGGCGGTTCCTGGTGGCGTCACCGACGGCGACGGCCGCACCGAGCCACGCGATCAGCATGAGGTTGGCCGGATCGAAGACGCGCACCCCGGTCACGATCAGAGTGAAGACCTGGATCAGGGTTCCGGCGATCGCGCCGGTGATCAGGGCGCGGGTGCGCGGGGCGGACACGGCCTCGGAATACAGGGCTACCAGACAGCACACGATTCCCGGGCCCGGCTCCATCATCCACAGCAGCGCGACGAGGTAGCCGACTGTCGTCCCCGCGAGCGCGACCGCCGGCATACTCCGCCTCACCGCCAGCGGTGCCGCCGACAACAGCGTGAAGAGAGTGGCGGGCCACACCGAGACGCCCATCCTGAAGAACGCCGGGACAATGAGGGCGGCCCACAGCAGGGCGAGCAATCCGTCGACGAGCAACGGATTGCCGAGCACCCGGCCACGTATTCCGTCCAGCACACTCACCATCCCCGCCGTATCGCGCCATCGATGGTTCAACCTACCCCGACCCCCGTATACCGCGAGGCACAGTACGGCGGTCACCGTACGCGCGAGAGACGGCATTCAGGGGACGCGGGAAATGGCTTTCCGAAGGAAGTTTGAATCCATCACTTCCCCCATTTGGTCACACAAACCCGCACCCCGACAAGGATGTTGATGTGAAGCGCCGAATATTCCTTTCCGGCATGGCAGCCACCGCCGCGGGAGCGACCGCCGTCCTGAACTACGGCGGAGCACAGAACGCGGCGGCCTCGACCGGAGGCACCCTGACCTTCCCCAAGGACTCCTACACCACGGCGACCAAGACGATCACGACGGCCGACGGTGCCGAGAAGAGCGTCACCTACCGGTTCTGGGAGAACATCGTCTACGTCGCCAACCCCGTGGACCCGACCTACCAGTGCCTCAACGTCCAGCAGCCGGTCGAGATCGACGGGCGGGCCGTCGACGCCTCCCACGCACCGATCTTCTTCTCCATCCCGCTCGGCGGTTTCCTCTCCGGCACGCCCGGCGGCACCAATACCGGCGGCGGCTTCCCGGGTGCGAGCCCGTCCCCGAGCGACAGTTCATCGTCCGACCCCAGCGCCACCCCGACCGCGTCGCCCACGACCAGGCCCCCGCTGCCGCCGGGAGCGGGCGACCAGGGAGACAACTCGGCACTGGCCCTCGCGGCCGGCTACGTCGTGGTCACCTCGGGCGCGCGCGGAAGGGAGAACGTCAAGGACGGCAAGTACTACGGCAAGGCTCCCGCAGCCCTCGTCGACCTGAAGGCGGCCCTGCGGTACGTCCACAAGAACAAGGGGGTGCTGCCCGGCAACCCCGACAAGATCATCACCAACGGCGGCAGCGCCGGCGGCAACTTCTCCTCGATGATGGGCGCCTCGGTGGGCAGCCCGGTGTTCGACTCCTACCTCCGGGAGATCGGCGCGGCCGAGGCGAGCGACGCGGTGTTCGCCTCCGCCGTCTTCTGCCCGATCATCGACCTCGGCAACGCCGACAAGGCCTACGAGTGGATGTACGGCTCGGCCGAGCTGAACGGCGAGCTGGTCGACCAGACGGCCTCGAGGCAACTGACCGCACAGTTCGCGGAGTACCAGGCCTCGCTCGGCCTGCACGGCGTGGGCCGGTTCGGCCGGGTGACGGCCGCCAACTACGACCGGTACCTGCTGGAGAACTACGTACAGCCGGCCGCGACCAGCCATCTGCGGGCGCTCTCCGCGGCCGACCGGACGGCCTATCTGGCCGCCAACCCGTTCATCACGTGGTCCGGCGACAAGGCGACCTTCTCCTGGGACGGATACATCGCGCACATCGCCCGGTCCCGTCCCGTGCCCGCCTTCGACGACAAGGCCTTGTCGGAGCCGGAGCCGGGCTACTTCGGCGACGAGACCCACGTCTCCCGGCACTTCACCACCTTCGGCCTGCGGTACGCGACCGGTGACAAGACCGCCACGGTCGACCGCGACATCCCGCACAAGGTCAGGCTGACCAACCCGATGACCTACCTGGAGGAGCGCAACCCCCGGCGGGCGAAGCACTGGTGGCTGCGGATCGGCACCAGTGACACGACGCACTCCCTGACCGCGATCACCAACCTCGCCCTCAAGACGCAGAACCTCGGCGACGACGTCAACCTGAAGATGTACTGGGACGGCGGCCACGGCGCCAACGAGGATCCGGGCGACCTGATCAAGTGGATGGGCGAGATCACCGGCTACACCGCCGGATGAGGGTGGTCCCGAGCACCGCGGCGAGATGAATTCGTCGTGGTGCTCGGGACCGGGTGGCCGAAGCCGTGACGCTACTTGACGGGCGCGTCGGTGAACTGCGACCAGGTCTCGTCCGAAACCCAGTTCGCACCGCACGAAGGAATGGAACCGTCGCTTTCGGCGGCCACCATGTAATGCTGGCCGACCGTGAAGGTCAGGTTCTCCGGGAAGTCAGGGTCGTTGCTCACCAGGATCGTGCGACTGCCGCCGCCGTGCAGCCAATGGTCGACGTGGAGGGTGATCAGCGGCCCCTTCACCGAGGTGACCGTTCCGTAGAAAAACGTCGGATAACCCCTCAGCTGGTCGGGAACGGGTGCCTGGCACTTTCGGTTGCTCCCGGTAAGGGTGAGCTCCTTGACGACTGCGGTCGAGTGGCCGTTTCCGGAATTCGCCGTGATTCCCGCGGTGATACCACCGCCCAGGAGCAGCGCGGCAGCCGCCGCGATCCCGAAGAAACGCTGACGCCCCCTTCCTACGGAGATGTTCACGGCGGGAGTCGTGGTGTCGAAGTCGGTGTTTTCCGACGACGTTACGGAGTTGTTCTTCATGGCAGCCTCCACAAGACGATTGGTGTCCGGCAGCGGAGCTCGTGAGGTCAATGCGGGGTCCGCATCCCTCAGTAGGGTCAGCAACTCGTTGTCATTCACTGACCGCTCCTTCCTTCACTCATCTTGTGTCCGGCGAGTTCGGCCTTCTTTCGCCCCGACTGGAGTTGTTCGGCGATTTTCTTTTTCGCCCGGTGCAAGCGCACGCTCACCGCGTTGGCCGTCATTCCGGTCGCCTCGGCGATCTGCCGTGGGGCCAGTTCCTCCCACGCCCACAGCCGAATCACCTCGCGGTCCAATTCCCCGAGTGCGGCCAGTGCGGCATGCAGGTCGCTGTGATCGGTGACCACGGGCACCGCCACCTGCGGCACATTGGCCAGGCAGCCCCGCGCAACCCGGTAACACCAAGGGAGCACGTCATCGCCATCGGGCAGGGACCCGTCTCTGAGCCCGGGGACATGGTCGATACGACGCCACAGCACGAGCATCGTCTCGGACAGGACGTCCTCGACCATGCCAGGGGCCGTGCGTCGCAACAGATACCGGTGCAGGGGCGCCGTCACCACCTGCGCCAGCCCTTCGAAGCGTGCCCGTCGCAGCCGACGGGTCTCCTGTTCCGTCATGGATTCCACGCCCCGTCCATGTCCGACACCGTCCCGCCCCTTTCAACAAGGGCGTTTTGTCCGGATCGGCCGGTGCCGGCGGCTGCGGTGTGCTCATGGATGGGCCCGCGGCGCGTCCTGCGGGTGTGGGTGACGAACTCGCCGCCGGGCCGCCAGCCCTCGGCCCGCACAACGTGGGCGTGAACCTGCTCGGGCCGGGACAGGAGCGCGATCGGCTCACCCGCCACTGTCATCGGCTCCGGCGGCTGGACGTACAAACAAACAGGCCCTCGGCTGACCAAGCCTGACGGAGACAGATCTCCCAGGCCGCCCATCAGGTGCGCTGTCATCACCGGCAGGTGGCGGCAGCGCAGCCCGTGTCGCATGGTCCGCGGCTCCCGCCGCGGACCGGCTCAGGCCTCGTCAGGCGTCAGCCGCAGCGAAATGCTGTTGATGCAGTACCGCTGATCGGTCGGCGTCGCATAGCCCTCGCCCTCGAAGACGTGGCCGAGATGCGACCCGCACCGAGCACACCGCACCTCGGTGCGGACCATGCCGTGCGAGCGGTCCTGGATCAGTTCGACCGCGTCGGTGTCCTTCGGGTCGTAGAAGGACGGCCAGCCGCAGTGGGACTCGAACTTCTCCGTGGAGGTGAAGAGTTCGGCGCCGCAGGCCCGGCAGGAGTAGACGCCCTTCGTCTTGGTGTCGGTGTACTCGCCGACGAAGGCCGGCTCGGTGCCGGCCTGCCGCAGTACCGCGTACTCGGCCGGGTTCAGCTCCGTGCGCCATTCCTCGTCCGGCTTTTCGACGTCGTACGCCATGCAGCTCAGCCCCTTACTTCGCGAGACGGTCCAGGATTCGCGGGCCGAGGTCTGTCACATCGCCCGCTCCCATGGTGAGAACGAGATCACCGGGCTTCGCCATTCCCGCTACGGCCTCGGGCACGTCCGCCTTGTCGTGTACGGGGGTCACGTCGGCGCCCGCCGCGCGCGCGGCCTTGATGATCAGGTCGCTGGTGACGCCGGGGATCGGGTCCTCGCGGGCCGGGTAGATGTCCAGGACCAGCGAGGCGTCCGCGAGGGCCAGGGCCAGGCCCATCTCCTTGCCGAGTTCCTGGGTGCGGGAGAACAGGTGGGGTTGGAAGACCACCAGCAGCCGCGACGAGGAGGCCGCCGCGCGCATCGCCTCCAGGTCCGCCGTCATCTCCGTGGGGTGGTGGGCGTAGGAGTCGATCACCTGGACGCCGGCCGCCTCGCCCTTGAGCTGGAGGCGCCGCTTCACGCCGGTGTACGCGGCCAGCGCGGGCGCGAGCTCCGCCGCCGGGATGCCGAGCGCGACGCCGGCGGCGAGGGCCGCGACCGCGTTGCTCGCGTAGTGGCGGCCGGGGACCGAGACGGTGAAGGTGAGTTCCGCACCGCCCAGGACCACCGTCACCTCGCTCTTCAGACCCTGCGCGACGACGGACAGGATGCGTACGTCGGCGTCCTCCGCCTCTCCGTACGTCACCGTCTTCACCGAGCCCGAACCGGACGACACCCGGCGCGTCAGCTCCCGCGCGCCCTCGTGGTCCGCCGAGATCACCAGCGTGCCGCCCGGCACGATCCGGTCCGCGAAGGCCTCGAAGGACTCGTAGATCTCTTCCATGGACGCGTAGTTGGCGTGGTGGTCGAGCTCCACGTTGAGGACGATCGCGACCTCGGGCGCGTACTTGTGGAAGCTGCGGTCGGATTCGTCCGCCTCGGCGACGAAGATCTCGCCGTCGCCGTGCAGCGCGTTCGAACCCGGGGCGTCCAGGTCGCCGCCGATCGCGTACGAGGGCTTCAGGCCCAGCTCGGTGAGCGACACCGCGAGCATCGACGTCGTGGTCGTCTTGCCGTGCGTGCCGGCGACGGCGATCGGACGCAGCCCGTCCATCAGTCGGGCCAGGGCGTCCGAACGGTGGACGACCGGGATGCCCAGCTCGGCCGCGCGGGCCAGCTCGGGGTTGTCCTTGCGGATCGCCGACGACACGACCACACAGGTGGCGTCGTCGGCGAGGTGCTCCGCCGCGTGCCCGATGTGCACGGTGGCACCCAGGGCGCGCAGGGCGTCGGCGGTCGCGGAGTCCTTGGCGTCGCTGCCCGCCACCTTCGCCCCGCGCTGCGCGAGGATCTTGGCGATCCCCGACATCCCGGCCCCGCCGATGCCGATGAAGTGCGGTCGGTCCATGGCGGTGGGAAGGCCGGGTGCCATGTGTGTCTCCCTGTGCGTGCTGGTTCCGTACGGATACGGCGGACGTTCGGCGGCCAGCCTATTCGGTGCCACCGACAATCACGGACACCCGCCCGCCGCTCCCCGCCCGCTACTCCTTGCTGTGCGAGAACAGCTTCAGCACCGGTACGCCGACCTTGTGACGCGCCCGCGACGCCCAGTCCCGGTGGAAGAACTCCTCCACGTAGTGGGGGTCGGTCAGCACGATCACCTCGTCCGCGCCGATCTCGTCGACCAGGGTCTTGAGCGCGTCCAGCGGGTGGTCCTCGATCAGCCGGCCCTCCGCCTCGCTGCCCGCCGCGTGCAGGGCGTCCAGGGACACCGACAGCGCCTGCGCGCCGAGTGCCGCCGCGTCCTTGCCCTCGGGGGTCTCCCGCTCGTGTGCCGCCTCGTCGAGTTCGCCGAGGGCGACGTCGTCGATGGCCCGCAGCAGGCGGTCAGCCTGGTCGCCGCGGGGCTGGAGCAACACGTGGAAGGAGACGGTCTCGTCACCGTGCAAGGTGGTGACGAACTCCACGTCGGCGGACGTAAGGGCCTTCTCGATCATCAGTACGCTTGTGAACACCAGGCGCCCCTTCTCCTTCGAGGACCCGCAGGCCCTCTCTCCTCCGTGGGCCGTCAAGGCCCTGCGGAAACCATCCTGCCCCGTGATCGCACGGGTACTGCCGGATTTAGTGTGCCCGTCGAAAGCCAAACGGAACGGATCATTCCGCCCGTTCTCAGGAGCGACGGTAGCGACCGAACAGGAACCCGGCCTCTTCCAGCAGGGACACCAGTTCGAAGCGCTGAGGAACCTTAACCGACGGCCCGCCCGCGATCCGCTGCGCGTCCCCCGCCACGAGCATCGGCGAGACGGTCAGGCACAGCTCGTCGAGCACCCCGGCGGCCACGAACTGCCCGAGCAGCCGCGGCCCGCCCTCGGTCAGCAATCGGGTGTGCCCCAGTGCGGCGAGCGCCTGTACGGCCCGCGCGGGGTCCACTCCGGCGCCGTCACCGGCGACCACCACCCGGGCGCCCGCCTTCTCGGCCGCCGCGATCCGGTCCGCGGGCGCCTGCGCGCCCGTCAGGACCAGCGTCGGCACCAGGGGCGAGACGAACAACGGAAGCGAGAAGTCCAGGTCGAGGCTCGCGGTGACGACCGCAATCACGGGGGCAGGCCCCTGTCCCGCCGCCGCCCGCGCCGCAGCGAACTCCTCACGCGCGCGTGCGGGCCGATAACCCTCCTGGCGTACCGTTTCCGCACCGACCACCACCACATCGGCCAGTGCGCGCAGGGTGCCGAAGATCCGCATGTCCGTGGGCCCGGAGATGGGCTGCGAACGACCCTCGTGCTGACCGGCCCCGTCGAGCGTGGACACCATGTTGGCGCGCAGCCAGGGGCCGTCGGCGGCGGGGTAGGCGTATGCCTCCGCCAGCTCCGGAAGCCCCCACTCCCAGTCGGTCACACGCGCATCGGGGACCCCGTTCGAGGCCTGGGCTGCTGTTTCGTCGGTCACAGGGAACAGGCGTCGCATGTCGTGCAGTCTGGCACGCCCTCTAGACTGATGAACCGTGTCATCCTCCTCCGCCGCCTCCGGGATCAGCCCGATAGCAGACGCGGCCCCGCTGTCCCTGTGCGCCCGTGAGCCGTACGTCCCCGCGGACCGGCTGGTCGCCGAGATGGTGCCGCCGCCGCGCTTCGATTCCGTGCGCTTCGCCACGTACATCCCGGACCCGAACCAGCCGAGCCAGACCGAGGCGGTCGGCGTCCTGGAGACCTTCGCCGCCGGACTCGGCGGGGCGCACGCCGCCGGCACCGCCAAGCGCGGCTTCCTCGGCTTCGGCAAGGGCAGGGCACCCAAGACCCCGGCGGGCCCCCGAGGCGTCTACCTCGACGGCGGCTACGGCGTCGGCAAGACCCACCTCCTGGCCTCTCTCTGGCACGCGACCCCTGCCGAGCCCGCGCTCAAGGCCTTCGGCACCTTCGTCGAGCTGACGAACCTGGTCGGCGCGCTCGGCTTCCAGAAGACGGTCCAGACGCTGTCGGGCCACCGCCTGCTGTGCATAGACGAGTTCGAGCTGGACGACCCGGGCGACACCGTCCTGGTGTCGACCCTGCTCGGCAAGCTGGTCGACGCGGGCGTGGCACTCGCCGCCACCTCCAACACGCTGCCGGGCAAGCTCGGCGAGGGCCGGTTCGCGTCCGTCGACTTCCTGCGCGAGATCCAGGGCCTGTCCGCGCACTTCCGCTCGCTGCGCATCGACGGCGACGACTACCGCCACCGCGGGCTGCCGGAAGCCCCGGCCCCGTTCTCCGACGAGCAGGTGACGAAGGCGGCGTACGCCACCGCCGGCGCCTCCCTCGACGACTTCCCGCACCTCCTCGCCCACCTCGCCAAGGTCCACCCCAGCCGCTACGGCGCCCTGACCGACGACCTCAAGGCCGTCTGCCTCACCGACGTCCAGCCGATACCCGACCAGTCGACCGCACTGCGGCTCGTCGTCCTCGCGGACCGGCTCTACGACCGTGAAGTGCCCGTCCTGGCCTCGGGGTTGCCCTTCGACCAGCTGTTCAGCGAGGAGATGCTGAACGGCGGCTACCGCAAGAAGTACTTCCGCGCGATCTCCCGCCTCACCGCGCTGGCCCGGGACGCCAAGGGCCTCGTCGAAACCGCATAGTTCACGCCAGCCCAAGCACGCTTTTCACGCTCTCTTCCATCGGAAACGCTCCGTTAACCCTGCAAACAACTTCACTGGGCTACCGTTCTTCTTGACCAGCCGTTGACCTGGCCTTGGTCTGTACGAGAAACATGAACTGGCTGAAGGGGGGCGTATGTTCCGAGGTAAGACGGCTCGGACCGTCGTGACGCTCCTCACCGCCGTCCTGCTCGCCCTCCAGTTCTTCGCACCCACGGCATCCTTCGCATCCGCGCACACAGCCCGTCATGCGGAGGCCAAAGCACAGCCCGTTCTCAAGCTCAGCGGCAAGGCCCCGCACACCGAGACCATCACCTTCCGCGACTGCGGCGCCTCCGGAACCCCCACCGTCCCGCTGCGCCTGCGCGACCGTTGCCGCACCGCCGACTGCGGGCCCGAGACGCCCGAGCGCCCCCCGCTGACGCAGGACCCGGCGGGCGCGCACACACCGGTGGCACCCGGCGCGGCGCACCACCGCACAGCGAGATCCTCAACAGCACACTCTCCGGCGGCACTTCAGGTCTTCCGCTGCTGAGAGCGAAGCAGGCAGTCAGTTCCCCCACGCACACTGTCATGCAAGCCCGACGCGCCCAGAGGGCGCGCCAGGAGGAGTCCACACGCCATGCAGCCCCTCATCGACAACGCCCGTACGTTCGGACAACGCCCTGAGGAGTTCGCCAAACTCGCCGAAGGCCAGTCCCCGCAGGTCCTGTTCATCACCTGCTCCGACTCCAGGGTCGTCCCGGCCCTGATCACGGGCGCCCGCCCCGGCCAGCTCTTCGAACTGCGCACCGCGGGCAACATCGTCCCGCCGTACGCCTCCCAACACCCCACCAGCGAGGCGTGCACCATCGAATACGCCGTCGAAGTCCTCGGCGTCTCCGACATCGTGGTCTGCGGCCACTCGCACTGCGGCGCCGTCGGCGCCCTGGTGCGCGGCGACGACCTGACCGCCGTACCGGCCGTGCGCGACTGGCTCACGCACGCGACCCCGAAGCCGGAGGGGACGGTCGACGACCCGGCCGTGTCCGAAGGCGTGCAGAGCCACGTCCTGACGCAGCTGCTGAGGCTGCGCTCGTACCCGTACGTCGAGAAGAAGCTGAAGGACCGTCAACTGTCCCTGCACGCCTGGTTCTACGAGGTCCACACCGGCGCCGTCCAGGTGCACGACCCGGCCACCGACGCCTTCAAGGCCCTGTGAGCGCGCCGATGTTGACCAAATACCCTCACCTGCGGCAGGACTTCGCCGCCTCGCTCGTCGTCTTCCTGGTCGCGCTCCCGCTGTGCGTGGGCGTGGCCGTCGCCTCCGGTGTGCCGGCCGAACTCGGCCTGGTCACCGGCATCGTGGGCGGGATCGTCACCGGATTCATGCGGGGCAGCAGCCTCCAGGTGTCCGGTCCCGCCGCCGGTCTGACCGTGCTGGTCTTCGAGGCGGTGCGGGAGTACGGACTGCCCGCCCTCGGCGTCATCGTGCTCACGACCGGAGTGCTTCAAATCCTCATGGGCGTCCTGAAGTTGGGGCGCTACTTCCGGGCCATCTCGGTCTCGGTCGTCGAGGGCATGCTGGCCGGTATCGGACTGGTGCTGATCGCGGGGCAGTTGTACTCGGTGGCGGGGGCGAAGGCCCCCGCCTCGGGGCTCGACAAGATAGCCGAGCTGCCCGGCACGCTCGTCGACGCCGCCGGGAACACGAAGGCGCTGGCCTCGCTCGCGCTCGGCGCCGCCACCATCGCCGTACTGGTCCTGTGGAAGCGCCTGCCCGCCAAGGTCCGCACGGTGCCGGGTCCGCTCGCCGCCGTAGGACTCGCGACCCTCGCCGCACTCGTCCTCGGGCTGCCGGTCGCGACCGTCGAGGTGCAGGGGCTGCTCGGCTCGCTCCAGCCGCCGCCGCTGAGCGCGTTCGGTGAGCTGGCGCAGGTGGGCGTGCTGGGCACGATCGTGGCGTTCACGCTGATCGCGTCCGCGGAGTCGCTGTTCAGCGCGGCGGCCGTGGACCGGCTGCACAAGGGGCCGCGCACCGAGTACGACAAGGAACTGGTGGCGCAGGGCGCGGGCAACGCGCTGTGCGGGCTGCTCGGCGCGCTGCCGATGACCGCGGTGATCGTGCGCAGCGCGGCGAACGTGCAGGCGGGCGCGCGGACGAAGGCGTCCCGGGTGCTGCACGGCGTATGGCTGCTGCTGTTCGCGGCCCTGCTGCCGGACGTCCTCGCGTACATCCCGATCCCGGCCCTGGCGGGCATCCTCGTGCACGCCGGCGCCAAGCTGATCCCCGTCCGGGAGATCGTGTCGCTGTGGCGCGAGCACCGGGGCGAGGCGCTGATCCTGGTCGTCACTGCGCTGTCGATCGTCGCGGTCAGCATGTTCGAGGGCGTCCTCATCGGCCTCGCGCTGGCCGTCGCGAAGACGGCGTGGGAGGCCTCGCACATCAAACTGGAGGTCGTCGACAAGGGCGCCGGCCCCGTCCAGGCGTATCTGTCGGGCAACGCGACCTTCCTGCGGCTGCCGAAGATCCTCGACAGCCTGGAGGCACTCCCCCAGGACCGGCCGGTCGAACTGCACCTCTCCGGCCTGCACCACCTGGACCACGCCTGCCGTACGGCACTGGAGAACTGGGCCGAGCGGCACAGCGCGGCCGGTACCGAGCCGGTGAAGGTCACGGCCGCATAGAGAAGGCCGGTGCCCGCTCCGGGGCGATCGTGGCCCCGGGGCAGGCGCCGGGCATACCCTTGCAGGAGCAGACAAAAGACCTCTCCGCTAGGGGGTCAGGATGCTCCAGGAACTGCTGGTGGCGGGCGCGGCGACGGGTTCCGCGTGCGTGGTCTACATCGCGGCGGCGGCCAGGGTCGTCAAGCAGTACGAGCGCGGGGTCGTCTTCCGCCTCGGGCGGGTGGCCGGCGAGGTGCGGGCACCCGGCTTCACCATGGTCGTCCCCTTCGTGGACAAGCTCCGCAAGGTCAACATGCAGATCGTGACGATGCCCATTCCCGCGCAGGAGGGCATCACCCGCGACAACGTCACCGTCCGAGTGGACGCCGTCGTCTACTTCAAGGTCGTCGACGCGACCGACGCGATCATCAAGGTCGAGGACTACCGCTTCGCCGTCTCGCAGATGGCACAGACCTCGCTGCGCTCGATCATCGGCAAGAGCGACCTGGACGACCTGCTCTCCAACCGCGAAAAGCTCAACCAGGGCCTGGAGTTGATGATCGACAGTCCGTCCATCGGCTGGGGCGTGCAGATCGACCGTGTCGAGATCAAGGACGTTTCCCTCCCCGAGACGATGAAACGCTCCATGGCCCGCCAGGCAGAGGCCGACCGCGAACGCCGGGCCCGGATCATCAACGCGGACGCCGAGTTGCAGGCCTCCAAGAAACTCGCCGAGGCCGCCGCGCAGATGTCCGAACAACCGGCCGCTCTCCAACTACGCCTGCTGCAAACGGTAGTTGCAGTGGCAGCCGAGAAGAACTCGACACTGGTACTCCCCTTCCCGGTCGAGTTGCTGCGCTTCCTGGAACGGGCACAGCCGGGGCCACCCCAGCCCCCTCCGCCGCCCGCCGTGGAGCAGTAGCGTGGCGGCATGCGCCCGAGGATCGTGATCGTCGCGGTGGCCGCCGCGCTGGGGAGCGTCGCCGGATGCGGAGGCGACGGAGGCGGCCCGTCCGTGCCCACGCCGAGCGCCTCGCAGCGGATCGCGGTCACGAGTGCGGCGTTCACCGAGAACGGCACCATCCCGCGCCAATACACGTGCGACGGCTCGGACGTGTCCCCGCCCCTGGCCTTCGTCGGCGTCCCGGCCGACGCGGCCGAACTGGTCGTAGTCCTGGAGGACCCGAACGCTCCGCACGGCACGTTCACGCACTGGCTGATGTGGGGAGTGCCCGCGCGGGACACCCGCCTGACGGCCGGAACGGCACCACTCGGCGCGACCGAGGGCCGCAACAGCTTCAAGAAGAGCGGCTACGGCGGCCCGTGCCCGCCCAAGGGAGCCGCGCCCCACCGCTACGTCCTCTCGGTCTACGCCAGCGACCGGAAGCTCACCCTCGCCGGCGACGCCTCACCCGACGACGTACGACGCGCCCTGACCGGCCACACCCTCGCCTCGGGCACGCTGACCGGCCGTTACGGGCGCTGACTGGCGGGGCCCGCCCCCGCGCCGCAGGATCGAGGGAGCCGACCGAAGGGGTGTCCCATGGCCAAGAAGGGCGCGAAGCGCGAGAACGGGAAGAAGAGCCTCACCGAGCTGCTGCGCGTCCCCGCCGACCGGCCGGTCGACCTCTCCTCCTACGACGCCGCAGGCACCCCCGGCGGCCCCGCCGACAAGGCCGCAGGACTCAAGGACACCGCCCGGATGGGCGAACACCTGGCCGATCTGCAGGAACGCCTGTGGGCGGCGAGCACGGCGGGCGACGGGCGCCGCCTGCTCCTGGTCCTCCAGGGCATGGACACCAGCGGCAAGGGCGGCACGGTCAAGCACGTCATCGGCCTGTTCAACCCCTCCGGCTGCCGGATCAGCGCCTTCAAGGCACCCACGCCGGAAGAGCGCAAGCACGACTTCCTCTGGCGCATCAGACGTGCCCTCCCCCACCCCGGCGAGATCGGCATCTTCGACCGCTCCCACTACGAGGACGTCCTCATCGCCCGCGTCCGCGAACTCGCCCCGCACCGCGAGATCAACGACCGCTACACCCAGATCAACCGCTTCGAGAAGTCCCTGACCGACGACGGCGTGACCGTCGTCAAGTGCTTCCTCCACATCTCCTACGAGCAACAACGCCGCCGCCTGCTCGAACGCCTCGACAACCCCGACAAGCACTGGAAGTTCAACCCCGGCGACATCGCGGAACGCGCGCTGTGGCCCGCGTACCAGGAGGCGTACGAGATCGCCCTCGCCCGCTGCTCCACCCCGGGGGCCCCCTGGTACCTGGTCCCCGCCGACCGCAAGTGGTACCGCAACTGGGCCATCAGCCGCCTCCTCCTGGAACACCTGACAGCGCTGGATCCGCAGTACCCGAAGGGGGACTTCGATGTGGAGGAGTGCCGGGAGCGGCTGCTGAGTTCGGGCTGACCGGCCACGGCCACCCACCCGTGTCGATGACCGATGAGCACCTTTTATTATCTTATGTTCCTACGGTGACCAATCGAGTACGACGAGTCGCCGCCGCCTGTGCACTCGGCGCCGCGCTCACCGCCTGCGGGGCCCCCTCGGCGCCCCACTCCACCCGTCCGGCGCCCACCGCGCCCTCCGCCGCTCCCTCGCGGCCGCCCACCCTCGCGCCCGGCCCGGCCGGACTGACCCCCGTCTTCAAGAACGGTCCCCGGGTCGACGGCAAGACCGTCGCGCTGACCTTCGACGCCGATATGACCGCCGATCAGGGGCCGCGCGCGGCGGCGGGCGAGCACTTCGACAATCCGCAGCTCATCGCCACGCTGCGGGCGCTGAAGGTGCCGGCGACCGTGTTCATGACGGGCCGGTGGGCCGACGAGTACCCGGCCGAGGCCCGCGCCATCGGACGGGACCCGCAGTTTGAGATCGCCAACCACTCGTACAGCCACTACGCCTTCACCGGCGACTGCTACGGCCTGCCGACCGTGGCCCCGGACCGGATGAAGGCGGATGTGGAGCGGGCGTACACCGCGTTCAAGAAGGCGGGCGTGCCGAACGCGATGCCGTACTTCCGCTTCCCCGGCGGCTGTTACGACCGGCAGGCGCTGAAGACGCTGAGCGCGGTCGGTGTCACGGCGGTGCAGTGGGACGTGGTGAGCGGCGACGCGTTCGCGACGGACTCGGACGCCGTGGCGCAGCAGGTACTGGAGGGTGTGCGGCCCGGCTCGGTCGTCGTCATGCACTGCACGCGCAGCGCCGCCCCGGCCACCGAGAAGGCCGTCCGCATGATCGTGCCCGAGCTGCGGAAGAAGGGGTACCGGTTCGTGAAGGTCTCCGAGCTGATCGGGGCGGCGGACCGGCACCGCTGAGGACCGGCACCGCTGACGTCCACGCACTCCTCGTACGCTGGTCGCATGAGCGACGAAGAGCCGGCGCCGGCGTACGCGGAGTGTGTGCTGTGCCGGGAGCCGACGGAGTACCCGGAGTCGTACAAGGGGATCACGCTGTGCCCCGTCTGCGAGTGGCAGGAGGCACAGCGCACCGCCTGTTCGGGGTGAGCGGCGGCCGACACCTCTAGCCGTAGCCGTAGCTGTAGTTCACGTTGCCCGCGCCGTCCTCCCGGTCCTGTCCTCCCCACGCCGGGAGGGTCGATCTTGCGCCTGGCAGACTGGAGGACGTGACCAGTGATTCCACCGTTCCCGGCGACGATGTCGACC
The DNA here is from genome assembly GCF_000716435.1 of Streptomyces xylophagus. Taxonomy (GTDB): domain Bacteria; phylum Actinomycetota; class Actinomycetes; order Streptomycetales; family Streptomycetaceae; genus Streptomyces; species Streptomyces xylophagus. Next base: position 435,506 of record NZ_JNWO01000015.1, on the reverse strand, counting down.
CCTTCCGCAACGAGCGCACCGCGCGCGACGAGGCCCCGCAGTTCGTGCTGCCCCTGGTCGTCCGGATCGAGCGCGACGCTCCCCCGGCCCGTACCGACGCGCTGGAGACGGCCGCCCGGGCCGTGCTGACGATCCTGAGCGACGAGCGGGCCGTCGGGGACGGGGAGTGGGCGCAGGCCATGCGGGACTGGCAGGACGCGCGGATCCGGAAGGTGGTCCGGCGGGCGCGCGGGGCCGAGTGGCGGCGGGCCGAGGCGCTGCCGGGCATCACGGTGACCGGGAAGTCGGCGGAGGTACGGGTCTTTCCGCCCGTCCCGCTCGACGGCTGGCCCAAGGATCTGGCCCGGCTCCAGGTCTCCGGCACCGACCTCGACGACCCCGAACCGCCGGCCGACGCGGACCCGACGGCACCGGTGCTCTGGCTGAACCCCGACCTCGACATGTCCGCCGGCAAGACGATGGCGCAGACCGGCCACGGCGCCCAACTGGCCTGGTGGGAACTGTCGGACGAGGACCGCACCGCCTGGCGGCAGGCGGGCTTCCCGCTCTCCGTCCGCACCGCCGCCCCCGCCCAGTGGGCCGAACTCACTAGCACCGACCGGCCGTTGGTCCGCGACGCGGGCTTCACGGAGATCGCGCCCGGACTGACCGTCGCGGTCGAGGGACACCACCGTGTCAGCTCTCTCGCGCGTCCACGGTGTACGTGACCGGATGCTGCTTCGGCACCCCGGTCGTGCCCGGTCTCAGACCCACGTGTCGAGCCACATCCTGGCGTGCCAGTCGGCGTACGGGATCGTCTGCCCGGTGTAGACCGGGAAGAAGTAGATGAAGTTCCAGGCGATGAGCAGGACCAGCACACCTGCGGCCACCGCACCTCGTGTGCGGCGCCGGCGAGTCGCGCCCGGCGGACCCAGCAGGGCTCCCAGCGTCATCGCCACTGCCAGGCACAGGTACGGCACGAAGACAACCGCGTAGAAGGAGAAGATCGTGCGGTCCTGGTACAGGAACCAGGGCAGATAACCGGCGGCCACCGCACACAGGACGGCACCGGCGCGCCAGTCGCGGCGCAGCGCCCATCGGTGGAGCAGATACACGAGGGCGCAACATGCCGTCCACCACAGGAGCGGTGTGCCCAGGGCCAGGATCGTCTCCGAGCAGCCGGCCGTCGTGCGGCAGCCGTGCGTCCCGGGTTTCGGTGACTCGTAGCGGAACAGCACCGGACGGCCCAGGACCAGCCAACTCCATGGATTCGACTGGTACTTGTGGGGAGTGTGCAGCCCCACGTTGAACTGGTAGACGCCGTACTCGTAGTGCCACAGGCTGCGCAGCGGGGCCGGTATCCACGACCAGGTGCCGCCGCGGCCGTCCGCCCAGTGCCGTCCGTAGCCGTTGTCGGACACGAACCAGCCGGTCCAGGTCGCCAAGTACGTCACGGCGGCGACCGGCACGAGGGACATCACCGACCAGCCGAGGTCCTTGCGCAGCACCGCCCGGTAGGGGCGACGCGCCCCGGCGACGCGGCGGGAGCCGACGTCCCACAGCAGGGTCAGGATCACGAAGAAGGCGAGGAAGTACAGGCCGTTCCATTTGGTGGAGGCCGCCAGGCCCAGGAAGAAGCCGGCGGCGAGCCGCCAGGGCCGCGCTCCCGTCCCTGCCCGGTCGCCGGTGTGTCCGTCCGGGCGTATGCGGCCGTCCCCCTGGACCGGCAGGGCTGCCGCGAGCCGGGCCCGCGCACTGTCCCGGTCGATGAGCAGGCAGCCGAACGCCGCCAGTACGAAGAACATGACGACGAGGTCGAGCAGAGCGGTGCGGCTCATCACGTAGTGCAGACCGTCCACCGCCATCAGCGCGCCGGCCAGGCAGCCCAGCGCGGTGGAACGGAAGAGGCGGCGTCCTGTGCGGCACAGCATCAGCACCGACAGCGTGCCGAGAACGGCCGTCATGAAGCGCCAGCCGAAGGGGGTGAGGCCGAACATCCACTCGCCGAGGGCGATCACCCACTTTCCCGTCGGCGGGTGCGCGACGAAGGCTCCGGTGTCGGAGAGCGGGATCACCTGAGGGTCGGCCAGGATCTGCGGGTCGGCGATCTTGCTGTCCGGCCACGTGCTCTCGTAGCCGAGCCGCAGCAAGGCCCAGGCGTCTTTGCCGTAGTACGTCTCGTCGAACACGACGGCCCGCGGGCTGCCCAGACGCCAGAAGCGCGACAGCCCGGCGACGAGCGTCACCAGCAGCGGCCCGCCCCATCCCGACCAGCGCGCCATCCGGCCCGCTGTCACCGGGGACAGCCCGAGCATGCGCCACAGCCGCGCGTCGGGCTCGGGAAACGGCACGACCAGGCGGTCCCGTACGGACGTGCGCGGCGGCTCGACGTACCCGAAGCGACGCAGCCGCCGCTCCCAGGAGACCGTCTGGGACTTCGCCTCCTGCTGGGGGTCGTCGGTCAACGCGGGCGTGTTCTCATGAATCACGTGGTGGGCTTTCCATTCGTGGAGAGCAGGACACGCGGGGGTCAGCCGACGGGCGGGCGGTGGTGGTCACGCCGGCTCAGTCAGCCGTCACTGACCGGAACCCGTTGAACCTGGCCAAGTGGTCGCTGCCTGGGTGGCGGTTGAGGTCAGTGTCGGCATCGGCGCCCCCTTGACAGTGGAGGCGGGGCGGGCCGTCGACGGCCCCGTGACCTTCTCGGCGGAGGTGACGGGGCGAGGCTGAGGACCGTTGGGCCCACCCTGAGCGAACAGGCTCGCCAGGAGGGTCAGTCCGACCGCGAGTCCGGCGATGGTCAGCACGGATCCGGTGGCCATCCAGACCGTCCGGACCCGCTGCCGGGCACGGACACCGGCTCGCAGGCGGACTCGGTGCCGCTCCTCGTAGGGTGCGTATTCATGGCTGTCTCGCATCATGCGTGCCAGCCCCTGCTCGAAGTGGTCCATGGCTCCTTCTTCACTCCACCGACTCGACTGCCTCGGCCAGCAGCCGCCGCAACCGTGCGACGCCCCGGGTTGTGAGCGAACGGGCGGTACCCACCGGGCAGCCCAGCACCTTCGCGACGTCCTGCTCGGGCAGGTCCTGGTAGTAGCGCAGCACCACCGCGGCCCGCTGCCGCGCCGGCAACAGCGCCAACATGGCCTCCAACCGGGTCCGTTCGTCCACGGCCGCGGTCTCGTCTCCCACCTTGGGCGGGTCGGGCAGCTGGTCGACGGGGTGCTCGCCCCACCAGCGACGCCGTGCCGAGCGAGCCGCGGCACGGACCAGGACCCTGCGCACATAGGCCTCGGGCGCCTGCTCGGCCACCTTCGGCCACGCGAACCACAGCTTGACCAGCGCCTCCTGCAGCAGATCCTCCGCCCGGTGCCGGTCTCCGCCGGTGAGCAGCCTCGCCAGATGAAGCAACGCCGACCACCGAGCCGCCACGAACCGGTCGAACTCATCGGCCCGCAACTGCTCCATCAGAGTCGACCCCCTGCCTCCCAGCCGGCGACACCGGCGTGTACCGCGACCGCGCGGGGCGGCGCAGCGTCATCGCCCCCGGTACGCCCCGCACGGCCACGGACACGCCCCCGCACCTACTACAAAGACAGTGGCTCCTGCCCCGCTATGCACTTCGACTATGTGGCGTGCGTCACACGCACCTTTCCGGCGGCGCTCACGACGCGACGTGCGGGATGACAGGAATCCGACAGATGACCCGAGCAACTACCGCCCCCGGAGCGGAGATTGACGTCGGCGATGACCGTACGACCGACTCGGCCGGGTCCATGGGATCACCGCCGGGACGCGGGCGCGGTACGCCTCGTAGGACGCACCGAACCGGTCGGCCATCATGCCGTCCTCTATGTGGACCCGGCGCAGCAGCCAGGGCACGGCGACGGCCAGGAGGACGATCCAGACGCCGAATCCGCAGGCCAGCATCCCGCCGAGGACCAGGCCGAGGAGGCCGGTGTAGATGGGGTGCCGCACTATTCGGTAGGGGCCCTCGGTGCGCAGTTCGTGGTGGTCGTGGACCATCGGGATGCTGGCCCACATGACGCCCAGGACCCACCGCGCCCAGAGCAGCAGAGCGGTGGAGGCCAAGGCGAGCAGGGCGCCCAGGAGCGCGAGCTCGGGCTGCCAGTACTGGAGGTGGTGCCAGAAGGAGTCCGGAGTGTGTCTGATCAGCAGGGAGAACGCGTAGGCGCCCGCGATCAGCAGAACCCGGCGGGGCAGAGTGCGGCGCAGGCCGTGCACCCAGCCGCGCAGCCCGGCCTCGCTCTTCACGCCGAAGTAGACGGCGCCCGCGATCCAGGCCACGACGAAGACCAGTACACAGCCGCCGGTGAGAGCGACGAGTGCGGAATGAAGTGAGCCCATGGCACAAGGCTGCGCCCTGACCGGAGCGGATCACCACCACCCACGGGCTGATTCAAAAGCTCCACCCCCGGGTGGAGATCCAGGCCCCACGGCCGGACCGACACAGATCGCGGACCGTCATCAATCGCAGAGCGACACTGATCACGCACCGATACAGGTCGCGTGACGCAGATCACGACGGTTCACGGCATCGGGCGGCCCCCGCCAGAGCGTCCCCCCTCTGAAAGTCCGCGAGGGGGATGCGAGGGGGAACCGACAGTGCGCCGTGGGTACAAGTGGGTCGACCGCGAACTGGCCCGGATGGACCCGGACACCGACTGGGAGCGGATGATCTCGCTCTACGTCGGCCACCGTGTCCCCGAGTTCGCGCTGGCGATGATGGTCTATCCGGGCACCATGCGCATGATGCAGCCGAGCTTCGGATCCGCCACCCTGGCCCACACCGGGAAGCTGGAGACAAGGCCACAGCGGCGTTTCGAGGACGGCAACGCGTTCCTGACGGCCTGGATGGTGGACGGACTGTCGAGCGAGGCGGGCCGCGCGGCGGCGGAGCGGCTGAACCGCATCCACTTGGCCATCGCCCGCAGAACTCCCGACCTGCCCGGCAACTTCGACGACGTCGACGACTTCGTCTATCCCCTGGTCCTGCTGGCCACGTCCGCCGACCGGCTGCAGACCTCGCTGGGTCTGCCCGGTACCGGTGAGCACATGAAGACCGCCTGGCATCACTGGGCGCGGACCCTCTTCCGTCTCCTGGAGCGCGAGTCCGGTCCGCTGGCCGACGAGGCGTTCCCCGAGGACTGGGACGCGATGACCGAGTTCGCCCTGAAGTTTGACTCGCGACCGTATGAGGAGACGGAGTCCGGGCATCGTGTGGCGACCGCGATGATGGAGTACTTCGCGGAGCGCTGGTTCCCGGCCCCCTTACGGTCGTTCGGCCGGGACCTGACCCGGTATCTCGCCGGCGAGCGGGTCTGCCGACTCCACCGGATCGGCTGGATCGGCCCTCGCCGTGAACGCGCCGTCCGCGTCTTCCTGAAGTCCGCGTTCCTCGCCCAGCGCCTTCTCCCCGACTACCGCAGACCGCTTCCCGAACGGCTCCGGCAGAACCGCCGCTCCACCGGCCGAGCGCTCAGCTCTCCAGCATCTTGAGCGTCCGCCGATGCCACACCAGCGGACTCCGCTCGTCGTCCGACCTCATGGCCAGCACTCGCAGCACGATGATGTCGTGGTCGCCGGCCGGATAACTGTGCTCGACGGTGCACTCTAGCCACACCGGTGCGCCCTCGAGGAAGATCGCGCCGGACTCCGCCTCCACCGTACGAAGGTCGGCGAACCGGCCCGCCTTGCTGCGGGAGGCGAGTTGACGGGCCTTGTCGCCGTGGGCCTCGCCGAGGACGGAGATGCCGATGGTCGCCGCGCGGGACAGCACCGGCCAGGTCGTCGAGGTGTGCTGTACGGCGAAGGAGACCATGGGCGGGTCGTGGGAGACCCCGACCGCGAACGACGAGACGATCATCACGGTCGGCTCGCCGTGGACGCGCGCGGAGAGGGCCGCGACCCCCGCCGGGAACCCGGAGAACGCCCTCGTGATCTCCCCGGGATCCGAGATGATGCCCGCCAGATCCTCCAGGCCTTCCATTGCCGTCATCGTCGTGCAACCCCCGTCCGCATAGGGCCTCATGAGGCCTCCTCGGGCTTCATCAGGTGACTCCTGTGGGTAGTTGTGGCGCGGCGGACACGACAGGGCGTCCGCTTCCGGAAGGCTCGGTTCGGAGAAGCGCGCACGCGAGAAGGCAGAGCACCCCGACCGCCGCGAGCCCGCCGAGCGTGACCGCGTAGCCGTGGCCCGCCAGCAGAACGGCGCACACCGCGCTGCCCAGCACGGCGCCGAGTTGCTTCATGGCGTTGAAGGTTCCGGACGCCGCCCCGACCTCGTCCGGGCCGACCGAGGTCACCGCAGCGATGGAAAGAGGCGACCAGACAAAGGAGTTGGCGACCCCATACACCGCGAAAGTGACGGTCAGCGCGGCGATCGGGGCGTCCGTCGCGACGAGCACCGCCGACGCCCCGATGGACAGGACGAGCGCGCCGGAACCGATGACGGCGACCGCGCGGGACCCGATCCCGTTGTTGAGCCGGGCCGACACCGGCGCCCCCAACAGGCAGACCACGCCCATCGGTACGAGGGTGAGGGCAGCCGCCCCCGCGTCGAGCCCGCGCTCCCGCTGGAGGTACAGCATCAGCGGAATCATCGCCGACCCCGAGCAGAAGGCCGCGGCGGCACCGGCCCAGGCCGCGACGACGAACCCCCGGCTGCGCAACAACTCGACCGGCACAAGGGCGCGTTGACCGTCCCGGCGCTGAAGCCACACCACAGCCACCACGACCAGCACACCCACACCGACGAGCAACCACCGTGGCACGCCCAGCACTTCCGCCCGCGTGCCGTCCGTCCCCTGGATGCCGATCACCAGCGCACCGACCCCGCTCGCGTTCGCGCAGATCGCCCACACCGGGATACGCGCCTCCTGCCGAGGCAGCACCGGTACGAACACGGCCACGGCCACCATCGCGGCGACACCGACCGGAACGTTGACCCAGAACACGGCGGGCCAGCCTCCGGCAGCGACGAGAAACCCGCCGAGCAACGGACCGACGGCCACCGCCGCTCCCCCGACCGCGCCCCAGACCCCGAGCGCGACGGCGAGACGCGGCGGCCGGAACAGTGCCTTGATGAGGGTCAGGCACTGCGGGGTCATCAGCGCGGCACCGATGCCCTGCACGACCCGCCACCCGACAAGTGCCGTGATGCTGGGGGCAGTTGCGCAGAGCAGCGACCCGAGCGTGAAGGCCGCCAGCCCTACGAGGTGCACGCGCCGATGACCGTACCGATCCCCGAGCCGTCCCGCGACGACCAACGGCACCGCATACGCGATGAGATAACCGCTGTTGACCCACATCGCGGCAGTCTCGTCTGCGTGCAGTCCGCTGATCAGCGAGGGCAGCGCGACCGAGGTGATCGTGCTGTCGAGCAGCAGCATGAAGAACCCCGTGCACAGACTGCAGAGGGCGAGCCAGTCGCGCCGTACACCCGCACCCGCTGCAGTCATCTCAGACTGCCAGGTTCTCGCGCAGAGTTGAGCCCGCGTACGGGGGTGCGAGCGCACCCCGGCGGCGCAGTTCGGGCAGGAGCAGTTCGCTGATCGCGGCGAAGCCCGAGGGCATGGCCAGTGGGCTGGAGAACATGAAGCCGCCGCGTGATCCGGTCGCGGCGAAGTTCTCCTCCAACGCGTCGGCCACGGCGGCCGGTTCGCCGACGAGGCTGTGGTCCAGGCCCGTCGCCCGCCCCCGCCCGTGCGCGAAGAACTCGCTGCGGCTCATGGTGTGGTCCGCGCCGAACTCCGTGACGAGCGAGCCGACAAGACCCGCGGGACTCGCGTTGGCCGCCGCCAACTCGTCGCGCAGTTCGCCCAGTCGGAAGGAGGCGGGAAGCGTCGAGAAGTCGTAACCGGCGTTGTGCGAGAGGTAGGTGGCGACGGCCTCCTCGTTCCAGAACTCGTGCACCGCGTCGCAGCGCGCGAGCGCCTCGGCCTTCGTACGGCCGACGATCACTTGGGTCGCCCAGAGGATGCCCACGTGCTCCGGGTCCCGCCCCTCGGCGAGGAGCGCCTCGTCGAGCAGTTTGCGGTGGCGCTGCTGGCCGGCGAGGTTGCCGCCGAAGCCGAAGACGAGATCGGCGAACCGGGCCGAAGCGGCGATGCCCCGGGGCGAGTTGCCCGCCTGGATGATGGGCGGGTGGTACTGCGGACCGGGTACGGACGCGAGCGGACCCTTGACGGTGAAGAAGCGTCCCTCGTGGTCGATGGCGTGCACCTTCGCGGGGTCGGCGAACCGGCCCGTGCTCCGGTCGCGGACGATGGCGTCCGGCGCGACGGAGTCCCACAACGCCCGGCAGACGTCGATGAACTCCTCCATCCGCTCGTAGCGGAGATCATGGTCCATCAACGCGGCGAACCCGTAGTTGGCCGCGTCCGCGCCCCGCGTCGAGGCGACCACGTTGAAAGCGATACGGCCGCCGGTCACATGGTCGAGCGAGTTCAACAGCCGGGCGACGTAGAAGGGATGCATGAACGTCGAGGAGTACGTCAGCCCGAACCCGACCTTCTCCGTGACCGTGGACATCGCGGCGATCACCGGTGACATGTCGTGGCGCGGCCACTGGATGCCCCACTCGACGGCCGGTGCGATGCTGCCCCGCCAGGTGCTGGGGATGCCGCTGCCGTCGCCGAAGAACAGCAGGCCGACGCCCGCGCGTTCGGCGGTCTGCGCCAGTTCCATGAACATGCGGACGTCCGGGAAGTCCCGCCCGATCCAAGAGCCTTGGCGGGCCCAGGCGCCTTCGGTGTGGGTGAAGGAGAGGTCGTAGCCGATGTGCATGCCGGTCATGGCGCGACCTTCTTCCAGAGCCCGACGACCTCGTCGGCGTCGCTCAACACGGCGACGTTGAGGCCCAGTTGGAACAGGGCGGCGGCGTTGACGTGGTGCTCATAGGCGGCCGTCGTGTCCTGCGGTACGACGACGGGCCAGTCGAGTTGGACGGCGTCCTGGGCGGTCGCGTACACGCAGCACTCACTCGTCAGGCCCACGACGGTGAGCCAGTCGCAGCCGGCGGCGCGCAGCCGCGCGTCGAGATCGGTGCCGAGGAAGCCGCTGTAGCCGCGCTTGACCACCCGCAACTCCCCTTCGGCGGGCTGCATTCGGTACCACTCGGCACCGGGCGTCCCGATGCGGCACGGCTCGTCCGGGCTCATGGGCGCGTCGTAGTCGCCCTCGCGCAGCCAGTTGCTCGACCGCCACGGTCGCGCCGGGTCGCTGCACAACTCGACCCAGACGACCGGTACTTCGGCGGCGCGGGCGGCATCGACGAGGTCGGCGATACGGGTGACCGTCCGGTCGAGTGCGGCGAGCGCGGCCTCCGTCAGTCCGTACCCCTCCAGCCGGTCCGGATCGGCGAAGTCCCGCTGTACGTCGACCACGACGAGCGCAGGCCTGCTCTCAGGCCGTGCGAGCCGGGCGAGTTGTCTGTCGCGCAGGTCGGACATCAGGCCGCCACCTCGTCGCGGGCGCGCAGCGCAGGCAGCACGGTCTCGCCGAACAGCAGCATGTCCTCGTCGTACTCCGGGAAGATCAGCATGAGTCCGTCGAGGTCGGCCTCCCGCACGATGTACTCGATGTGCTCGGTAACCGTGCGGGCCGATCCGGCGACGTACGGCGTCTGGAAGGCCGCCTCCCCGTCGGCGCCGGCGGCCCACGCGCGGGCCTGGTCCTCGGGCACTCCCCAGGTGTGCCGCATATGGGCGAGCGCCTCGCGGTCGACGCCCACGCCCCACTCCTTCACCTTCTTGACGGCCAGCTCGTCGGTGTCGTCCTGGACGACGGTGAGCATCGAATACGTCTTGCACACACGCCCGTTGGCCTTCGCCCGGGAGTGGACGTCGGCGGAGAGGGACCGCATGTCGTCGAGGCTGTCGGCGGCGAGGAAGGCCCCGTCGGCGTACCGGGCCTGGAACCGGCGCGCGTCCTCGGACCGCCCCGCGCTGATGACGGTCGGCCGGGTCGCCGGATGCGGGCGGGACTCGCAGTCGACGAGATCGAAGTACGGGGTGCGCATGGTGACCGAGTCCTCGGTCCACAGCCGGGTGACCGCCTCCGTCCACAGCTCCGTCATCCGGTAACGGTCCTCGTGGCTCAACTCCGGGTCCCAGTCCCCGAATTGCTCGAACTCCCCCGCGTAGGAGCCGTTCACGATGTTCATCCCCGCGCGCCCTCCGGAGATGTCCTGCAGGGTGGTGAGCATCTTCGCCGCGACGGCGGGGTTGTGGATGTTGGCGTGCAGGGTCGCCCAGATCTTGACCGTGCTGGTCGCCTCGGCGAGCGCCGACATCATCGTCATGGACTCGAGCGAGCGGCCCCAGTGGTCCGTACTCCCGCCGAAACCACGCCACTTGGCCATCGACATCACGAAGTCGAGACCGATGCTCTCCGCGTGCAGGGCGGCACGCTTGTTGTACGCGTAGGTCGCCTCGGGATGCGGCGCGGTGGTCGACAGCATCCAGCCGCCGTTCCCGATGGGAAGGAAGATTCCGTACTCTTTCGCGGACACGTCACGGACCTTTCTGCGGCTCTTTCAGGGGCTTTTCGCGGCTCTACGATCGCTACGGCGCGGGCCAGACGAGCTTGTCGCCGCTGTAGATGTCCTTGACGAACGAGGTGTCGAACCAACTCTCGGCCTTGGCGGCGGTCACGGTGCTCGGCACGATCTTGAACTGGTGCAGCATGGCGACGAGTTGGGTGACGTTGTCGACGTCGATACCACCCAGCGGCTGTCCGGGCGTCGGGTTGTCCTTGACGACCTGCGTCTCGGTCTTCCAGATGGTCGCGTTGAGCTTCTTGTCGTAGGTCGGGCCGGACAACTTGCCCGCGTAGCCCACGCATTCGGTGATGTGCGCCTCGCTGGCGGAGCAGTACTCGTACGCGTGCAGGGCAGCCCGCAGGATGTCCTCGACAGCGTGCGGATGCGCCTTGGCGAACGCCGGGTTGACCGCCATCGCACCGATCGAGCTCGGGATCTTGTAGTCGACCGGCTTCCACACGGTGACGTCCTTGCCTGCCGCCTTGAGCTGGTTGGGCTCGTTCGAGATGAACCCGGTGAGCGCTTCGAGGCCGCCCTGCTTGCGCGGCAGTACGGAGGGGTCGTAGCCCTCCTTGACCAGCTTGAGCGAGTCCCACTTGACGCCGGCCTTGACCAGCATCGCCTCGACGGCGGCGGGAACGTAGCCCTTGTGGCCCACGACCTTGCCGTCGAGCTGGGTCAGGTCGGTGATGTCCTTGTTGGTCATCAGGATGTCGAGCCCGGCGTTCGAGTACGAGGAAATGCCCTTGATGTCGATCCCGTTGGCCTGCGCCTGGATGAGGTCCTGCTCGGATATCGCGGACACGGTCGCCTGCCCACCGGCGAGCAGCTTGGTGTTCTGCGCGGTGTCACCGGAACCGGGCTTGAGATCGACGGTGAGGCAAAGGTCCTTGAAATACCCCAACTTGGCAGCGGCGATGTATTCAAGGATCGAGACGGAGGACTGGAACTGGTACCCGGAGAGATACGTGATCTTCCCGGCGGCCTTGTTCTCGGCACAACGCTTCGCGGATATCGCGGACCCGGCCGAACCGGCGGACGTGCTGTCGTCCGCCCCGGACCCACATCCGGCGACTCCGAGCACCAACACGGCGGCGACGAGGGCGGATCTGGTGAGGCGAGAGTGAGGCATGGGTGACTCCAAACTGGCGATGTCGCCGGCGAGTTGGTGTGTATCCGGTACGTGCCGCGCCCCTATAGGGGCGCGGGGAACTGCGCGACCAGCCCCCACCGGCCCGCAGTTCACCACTCTGCTGTCAGTCAGTCGTGCGTGCTGTCATGCCAATGCAGCACGCGACGCTCGACCACGGTCACCGCGAGCAACAACAGCACGCCCATCACCGCAAGGACGAATATCGAGGCGTACACAACGGGAAGTTGATTCATCGAGGAGGCCACACTGATCGCGGTCCCCAGTCCCCCCGTAGACCCGGACGCCGACATCTCTGCAACCACCGCCCCGATGATCGACAGCGGAAAGACGATGCGCAGCGCAGCAAAGAGATACGGCAGGGCATTGGGAACACGCACATGCCACAACAACTCGACCCGGCTCGCATCCATCGTCCGGTACACCTGCAACACCTGCTGCGGCACCGACCGCAACCCCGTGGCCGTATTGATGAGAATCGGAAAGAAACAGATCAGCCCAGTGATGATCAGCTTGGGCATGGGCCCGAACCCGAAGGCCACAACAAGGGCCGGCGCAATAGCAACCAACGGGGTGACATTGAGGACAACCGCGATCGGCATCACCGCCCGCCGAACCAACGGAAGTTCACTGGTCAGCACCGCGAGGACGAACGCCCCGACGAACCCCATCCCCAGCCCAGCCGTGGCCTCACCAAGAGTGACAAGGGCGTTGTGAACGTAGTAGCCGAAATTACCGGAGAGCGAACTGCCGACGTCGGACAACGGCGGTAGCAGATAGGGAAGTTGTTCGGCCCCCCAGTGCCAGAGCCCGGCGAGAAGCGCCAGCATCACGACAAGGGGCGACCATACGGCCGGCCGGACCCACGCGATCCGGGACCTGGGGTGCTTCAGGCTGAAGCGGGACGGTTCGGCAGGCGGTTGCATCGTCTCGGCCGCCGGAGCAGCAGCGCGTTCGTCGGCTACGGTCATGTCCCTCACGCCCCCACTCACGCGGCTTCGCTGTGCCAGGCGCGCCGCAGCCGCTCTCTCACCAGGTCCTCGTACTCGTGGAACCGCCGTTCCCCGAAGAGCCGTTCACCGCGCGGCCGGGGCAGGTCGACGTCGATGCTCTCGACGATCCGGCCGGGGTTCGGCGCCATGACGACGACGGTGTCGGAGAGCCGTACGGCCTCGGACACGGAGTGGGTGACGAACAGGACCGTCGTCCGCAACTCCTCCCACAGGTCGAGGAGTTGGTCCTGAAGGCTCTCGCGGGTGAACTCGTCGAGCGCCGAGAAGGGTTCGTCCATGACCAGCACGTCGGGTTGCAGGCCGAACGCCCGCACGATCGCGGCGCGTTGGCGCATGCCGCCGGACAACTGGGCCGGCAGCTTGTGCAGGGCGTCGCCGAGACCGGCCTTGACGAGAAGTTCCTTCATGTCGGGGACGGCCGCGGCCTGCCGCTCGGCGAAGTCGGCGATGCGTTCACGACGCTTCCCCGCCCCCCGGTTGATCTTCTGCGGCAGCGTGACGTTCCGTAGGACGGACAGCCAGGGCAGCAGCGCGGGGCTCTGCGGCACGAGCCCGATCATCTTGGCCGCGCAGGCGTCCGCCGGTGTCACCCCGTGCACCAAGACCTCACCGAGGTCAGGCTGTTCGAGCCCCGCGACAAGACGCAGCAGCGTCGACTTCCCGCAGCCGCTGGGGCCGATGAGACTGACGAAACGGCCCGACGGCACCGTCAGGTGGACGTCGTCGAGGGCCGTGGTCGCGGCCGATCCGAACCCGTAGACCCGTCGTACCGACCGCAGTTCGAGTGCTGGCGTACCAGTCACCTTCACGCTCCCATCCATGTCGCGGGCACAAGTGCCCGATCCTGGAAGTCGGAGAGCGTGCGTAGCGAGTGCGACTGACTGCCACGCGGAAATCCGCTTAGGTGCCCCCGACCGTAGGAAGATTGTGTTTCGGGACACCGCAGTTGTCTGTTACGCGCGTTTTACGTCTGGCCGCGACGGAGGGGGCAGCGGAGCGACCGCAGTGCCGTCGAACACGTGGATCTCGATCCCGAGGTCGGCCGCGGCGCGCGCCACCCAGCCGCCGAGGGCCTGCACGATCAGCTCGGTGACCAGCAGTACCGCGCGCTCGGCGGTCGGCACGGACTCCCGCAGCCAGAGCAGTTTGAACATGTCCGCCATGACCTTGTTCCGGTAGGCGGGCTTGTACGCACCCTGGTTGCCGACCAGCTGGACGAGCACCCGGCACTCCGCGTCGATCCCCTCGACCTCGACACGGCTGCCGTCGGGCAGCATGAGCGGCTTCGGGCGCAGCGGCGTGCCGAGTCGGTCGCCGAGCGCGAGCAGCATGCGGCGCTCGATGGAACCCTCGGCGAAGCGGCTCCACTCGGTGGGGGCGTCCAGGACGGTCAGGTGCACCCGCCGCATCCTAGGAAAGGCCCGTTTCCCCCATGTTGCTTAGGCTGGACCACCATGAGATCCAGCGCAGCGACGAGGAACCACCGATGACACGACTCGACGGCCGGGTCGAGCGGGGCAACCGCACCCGCCGGCTGATCCTGCGCCGCACCGTCGACATCGCCTCCGTCGAGGGCCTTGAGGCACTCTCCGTCGGCCGCCTGGCCACGGAACTGCAGCTCAGCAAGAGCGGAGTGTTCGCGCTCTTCGGCTCCAAGCAGGAGCTGCAACTGGCCACCGTGCGCGAGGCCGCCCGCATCTACACCGAGCGGGTGATCAGGCCGGCCGCCGAAGTCCCGGCCGGGGTGGGCCGGTTGTGGCGGCTGTGCGATCTGTGGCTGGAGTACTCGCGGGGGCGGGTCTTCCCGGGCGGCTGTTTCTTCTACGGGGTCATCGCCGAGTTCGACGCCCGGTCCGGGCCGGTGCACGACGCGATGGTCGGCGCGCAGCGGGACTGGACGGCCCTGGTGGAGCGGACGATCGCCGATGCCCGGGACGCGGGCGAGCTGCGCACCGACACCGACATACCCCAACTCGCCTTCGAACTCGTCGCGTTGATGGAGACGTCCAACGCGATCGCCGTACTGCACGACGAGGAGAGCGCGTACCGACGGGCCCGGATCGGCATCGCGGCACGGCTGCGGGATGCGGCCACGGACCCTTCGACAGTCCCCCAAGTCCCTCAACTCCACTGATCCGCACCGCACTTCCACCTCCCCACCACTTCGGCCGAAAAACAAGTAGCACGACCGTTCGCACACTTTTAGGCTCAAGCACATGACAGCCACCGGAACGGACATCGTCGAACTCGACCGGATCGCCGTGTACGAGGCCTTGCGTGTAGTGGAGTCGGCGCAGGACGAGGACTGGGAGCGGGACACCCCCTGCGCGGGATGGGACCTGCGGCGGCTCGTCGCGCACATGGCCGCGCAGCACCACGGGTTCGCGGCCGCCGCACGCGGCGCGGGTCAGGACAGGGCGTACTGGCAGGAGCCGGAGGACTTGAGCGACCCGGCCCGGACGCACCGCGCGGCGGCCACGGCCGTCCTCGCCGCGTTCGCCGAACCCGGCGCCACCGAGCGGGAGTTCGCCCTGCCGGAGCTGGGCGCGAGCTTCCCGGGCCGGACGGCGATCGGCTTCCACTTCATCGACTACGTCGTCCACGCCTGGGACGTCGGCGCCACACTCGGCGTGAAGCTCGACCTACCGAAGGACGTCCTGGACATCGCTCTGGTGGTGGCCCAGTTGGTGCCCACCGACCCGGCCGGCCGCGGACCGGGATTCGCCTTCGCCCCGCCGCTCGACATACCGCCGGGAGCCGACCCGCTCGACGAGACGCTACGGCTGCTCGGCCGGACGCCGGAGCACTGGCCCACGAAGAGCCACTGAACTCGCCTCCTTTGCCTGCCCTTTGAGCAAAGCTGCCCTCCCTTTGAACAAGGCGACCTGCCCGCGCGTACCTCCTGGCACTGGCCAAGCGTCAACTTCTCCAACGACCAGTTGGTTTCCCCGGGAGGCTCCCTTGCGTCGTATCAACGGTACGGCTGTGCTCATCGCCGCCATCGTCGCCACCACCGGCGCGCTCGCCTTTCCCGTGTGGTCGTACGGCGACCGCGCGGGCACCGGTCAGGCGAACGTGGCGGCGGGCACCGTCAACACCCAGTGGGGGCCGCTGACGGCCGCCGACCGGGATCTGATCGTGCGGGTGCGGCTGGCCGGGCTGTGGGAGCTGCCGGCGGGCCAGCAGGCGATCGAGCGGGCACCCAGCCAGGCGATCAAGGAGGCCGGCGACCACCTCATCGTCGGCCACACCGACCTGGACAAGCGGGTGCGGATCATCGCGGCCCAGCTCAACGTCGCGCTGCCGAACGTGCCGAACGAGCAACAGCAGGGCTGGCTGCGGGAGATGAGCGCGGCGACCGGCGCGGAGTACGAGTACAAGTTCGCCAACCTGCTGCGAGCCGCGCACGGCAAGATCTTCCCGGCCATCGGCGCCGTACGGAACACCACCCGCAACACGCTCGTACGGCAGCTGGCCTCGGACGCCAACCAGACCGTGCTCGACCACATCACGGTGCTGGAGAAGACCGGCCGGGTCGACTTCGACGCCATCGCCAACGGGATCGCGAACGCCTCGACCGCCAGCCCGACCGGTCCCGCCGCTCCGGTGCCCGGCCAGGTGGCGCCCTCGGCACCGGCCGCCGAGGCGAGCGGAAACATCGGCGCCACCTCGCGGCCGTCCCCGGCGGCGCCCGGCACGGTCAACACCGGCCGACCGGATCCGGTCGACTCGAATGGCGTGCTGGGGTAGCCGACCGGGCCCCGCCCCCGAACCTCAAATATTGCTCTGAAGGTGCCCCGGACGCGGTTCGGGGCACGGCGCGGGGGCGATACCCCCGTCACGCCGGAACAGCGGCCTTGTGGAGTTGATGGATTCACTGGAGGACGGGGACGGACGATGGAGCGACTGGGGACGGGCATCGGATGGCGGCCGGAGATCGCGGACGCCGTGGAACGCATGCCGGGCATCGACTGGGTCGAGGCCGTGGCCGAGAACGTCTGCCCCGGCCACCTCCCCGACTCGCTGCTACGGCTGCGCGAGCGCGGCGTGACCGTGATCCCGCACGGCGTCTCCCTCGGCCTCGGCGGCGCGGACCGCCCGGACGAGGGCAGGCTCACGGCACTCGCCGAACGGGCCGAGGCGCTGGGCTCGCCCCTGGTCACCGAGCACATCGCGTTCGTCCGCGCGGGCGGCCCGCTGACCGCCTCCCCGCTCCTCGAAGCCGGCCACCTGCTGCCCGTACCGCGCACCCGGGACGCCCTCGACGTGCTCTGCGAGAACATCCGCATCGCCCAAGACGCGCTGCCCGTACCCCTCGCCGTCGAGAACATCGCGGCGCTGCTGGCCTGGCCGGGCGAGGAGATGACCGAGGGCCAGTTCCTGTACGAACTGGCCGACCGCACCGGCGTACGCCTCCTCATCGACGTCGCCAACCTGCACACCAACCACGTCAACCGCGGCGAGGACCCGGCCAAGGCCCTCGCCGAACTCCCCGTCGAGGCCATCGCGTACGTCCATGTCGCGGGCGGCGTCGAACGCGACGGCGTCTGGCACGACACCCACGCCCACCCCGTCCCGGCCCCGGTCCTCGCCATCCTGACCGACCTGGCGTCCCGCGTCTCCCCGCCCGGTGTACTGCTGGAGCGCGACGACAACTTCCCCGAACCGGCCGAGCTGGAGCGGGAGTTGAGGGCGATCCGCGGGGCGCTGGTGAAGGGGCGGGTGCGAGCCACGGGCGGTGAGCAGCCGGCACGCGTCACGGCCCCGGCCGCCGCGCCGCAGGCCTCCGACCCTGCCCGCCAGCGCCTCGCCCTCGCGCAGACCGCCCTGCTCTCCGCCCTGGTCGCCGGCACTCCCGTCCCCGACGGGTTCGACCGCGTACGGCTCGGGGTGCAGGCGCGGGCGCTCGGCGTGAAACGGGCCGACGTCGTGGCGAAGGTGGCTCCCGAGCTGCCGGAGATTCTCGGGGACGGGTACCGGTCGGCATTCCTCGCCTACGCCCACACGCACCCGATGACCGGCGGCTACCGGCGTGACGCGCTGGACTTCGCCGGGCAGTTGCTGCTCGCGGGCGGGCCCGAGGACGCCGAGGTGCGGCGGGAGTTGCGGGAGTGGTGGCTGGAGCGTTCCGGGCCGATCCCCCGGTCGACGCGACCCGCGGTCCGGCTCGCCCGCGCCACGAGGCGGGTGTTGCTGCGCCGTTGACGGGGTGCGGTATGGCTGACGAGGGGCCTTGGAAGCTGACAGTGACTCCACAGTAATATTGCGGTTCCGCACGAGAAGCGCACTCACGTGCGGTGCCGTAACAGGAGGCATCCCATGCGACCGCGACCCCCCGTAAAGGGCCGAGGCATTTTCAGTGGCACCGGCGTCATCGTCATGGGCCTGACCGCGACCCTGGCCGCCATGATCTTCCCGGTCTGGTCCTACGCCGACCGGTCCGGGACGACCGGCGCGAGCGTGCTCAGCGACCAGACCGTGGCGACGCAGTACGGGCCGTTGTCCGCCCTGGACCGGGACTTCGTCACCAGGGTCCGGCTGGCGGGGCTGTGGGAGCTGCCGGCCGGTCAACAGGCCGAGGAGAAGGGCACCACCGCGGCCGTACGGACGGCGGGGCAGCATCTCATCGACGGCCACACGTTCCTGGACGAGCGGGTGCGCGACGTCGCCGCCAAGCTCGGGCTGCCGCTGCCGAACCAGCCCAACGCGCAGCAACAGCAGTGGCTCGCCACCCTGAACGCGGCGCAGGGCGTGGACTTCGACCGCAAGTTCGCCAACATCCTGCGCCTCGCGCACGGCAAGGTGTTCACGGTGGTCGCCCAGGTCCGCGCGACCACTCAGAACTCCCTGGTCCGCGCCCTCGCCGACGACGCGAACACGACGGTCCTGGACCACATCAAGGTCCTGGAGGCCACCGGGTACGTCGATTTCGCCGAGCTGGCCCGGGACATGGCCGCGACGAGCGCACCCGCTGCCACCAACTCCCCGGTCCCCGGCGTCGATCCCGGCCAGGTGGTCCCGCTGGCCCCGTCGGTCTCCCCCACCTTCGGGCTCCCGCCGGCCGCCTCCAGTCCACCGCCGTCGACGCAGCCGTAGAGCGGGTTTCGGCCGTGGTTGGTTTCCGGACAACCGGAACGTCACATACAGACAACGCTCCGTCCGGATTGTGAACAAGGCATGGCGTCGCACTGGGCCTTTGGCATAGAAATTTGGCATGTTCTGGGTCCTTCTCCTGCTCCTGGCCTGGGCCGTCGCGGGCACGGCCTGCACACGGCTGTGCCTGGCCGCCGTCAGAGCGGCGGCCGTCGACGCGGACGACGCGGGCAAAGGACACGATCTGACGCTCTACGAGGCGGCGTTCCTGTCCGGCGGTCCCGCGCGGGTCGCCGATCTCACCCTCGTCTCCATGGCGCGGCAGCACCGGCTGCTGCTCGCCCACACCGGCTGGGCGACCGTCGTCGACCCGCGCGGCCGGGACGCCATCGAGCGGTCGGTGATAGGGGCCATCGGGCCCGAGGGGCAGTCCCGGATCGCCCCGGTGCGGGCCACCGCGGCCGCCACGGACGCGGTCCGCGACGTCGCGGACCGGCTCGTCGACGCGGGTCTCGCCGTACCGGACGGAAGCAGTACGACGGTTGCGGCCGGCGTCCGACAGGTGCGGGCCGCCGCGCTCGTCGTGCTCGTACTGGGCGCGACCGCGCTGTTGACGCCGGGGGCGGAAATGCCGCGCGGGCTGGTCGCGCTGTGGTTCGCGCTGCCGCTCGCCGTCACGCTGAGCTGTCTGGCGATCGCCCGGGTCGAGGTGCACCCGTACTCGCGCTGGGCCTCCCCGGCCGGACAGCAGCTGCTCGGCGCCTTGGCCCGGCACGCGGGCGGCGGCGCCGACGACCGGACGTATCTCACCTCCGTCGCCGTGCGCGGTATCCGCGCGGTCGGCGAACCCGATCTGCGGGCGGCCTTCGCGCACCGGGAGCAGTTCGACGTGTGGCGCCGCTGACCACAGCGTGAAAGCGCTCCAGGGGGCGCACAGGGGTCATTGGGGCCGACACCGGCCCGATGGTGCTTGCCTTCGCCAACGACCGAACGAAACATCCCTTTTGTTGCTGCCGTGCTCCGAAGGGATACCCCACCATGCGAGCCGCCGCCCTGTACTCGGCCGCCGGGTCCTTGCTCCTGACCACCCTCGCCGCCGCGCCTGCCACCGGTGCCTCGGGCGCCGTCGAGTCGACCGGCACCGCGCTGGCCGCGGCGCATGCCCGCGCGCGGGGCATCGACTTCGGGACGTGCCCCGACGCGCAGGACCTGCCCGGCACCATGGAGTGCGGCACGGTCTCCGTCCCGCTCGACTACGCGCACGCCGACGGCAAGCAGATCAAACTGACCGTCAGCCGCGCCCGCGCCACCCACAAGGACCCGCACAACAGCAAGCGCAGAGTCCCCCGCCAGGGCTCCCTGGTCTACAACCCGGGCGGCCCGGGCGCCTCCGGCCTCTACTTCCCGCTGATCGGCATGCTCCCCGAGTGGAAGCGCATCGCGTCGGCGTACGACCTCGTCGGCTACGCCCCGCGCGGGGTCGACAAGTCGGCACCGCTGTCCTGCGTCGACCCCAAGCGCTTCTTCAAGGGGCCCTCGCAGTCGCCGACGTACCCCTCGGAGTCGTACAAGAAGGAGCGCGTCGCGCAGGCCAAGGCCTACGCGCGCGGCTGCGCCAAGCGCTCCGGCAGCAAGCTCCGGTACTACACCTCCCTCAACAACGCCCGCGACCTGGACGTCCTGCGCGCGGCACTCGGCGAGGACAAACTGACGTTCATGGGCGCGTCCTACGGGACGTACTTCGGGGCGCTGTACGCGACGCTGTTCCCCTCGCACGTACGGCGGATGGTGTTCGACTCGGCGGTGAACCCGGACCCCGAGCAGATCTGGTACCGCAACAACCTCGACCAGTCGGCCGCGTTCGAGAGCCGCTGGGCGGACTTCCGGGAGTGGGTCGCCAAGCACGACGACGTGTACGGGCTCGGAGACACGGCCGAGAAGGTGCTGCTCAGCTACCGGAAGGCCGAGGCGCGGCTCGCCGAGAAGCCCGCGGGCGGCAAGGTGGGGCCGGCGCAGTTGCAGGGCGCGTTCCTGTCGGCCGGGTACTACGACGACTACTGGCCGCACCGTGCCGCCGCGCTGTCGTCGTATCTGAAGGGCGACCCGAAGCCGCTGATCTTGCAGGCCGCGTCGACGCCGGAGGCGGCTGCCGAGGCGGAGAACGGCAATGCGGTCTACACGGCCGTCGAGTGCAATGACGCGCCCTGGCCTACCGAGTGGAGTGTGTGGGACCGGGACAACACGCGGCTGGCGCGGGTGGCGCCGTTCGAGACGTGGGACAACGTGTGGATGAATCTGCCGTGCGCGTATTGGCCCGAGCCGCGTCAGCAGCCCCTCGATGTGCGGACCGGGCCGGGTGAGTTGCCGCCGGTGCTCATCCTTGCCGCCGAGCGGGATGCGGCTACACCGTATGACGGGGCGCTTGAGTTGCAACGGCGGTTGTCGGACTCGGTGTTGGTGACTGAGCGGGATGCCGGGACTCATGGGATCGCCGGTGGATCCAACAAGTGCGTCAACGGGTACCTGGACGACTACTTGTTGGAAGGGCGGTTGCCTGAGCGGCGCGCGGCTTGCGCGCCGCACCAGGAGCCGAAGCCGAGTCCTGCGCGGTCAGGTAGTAAGTAATCTGCGAGCCGGTGGGGGCTGGTCGCGCAGTTCCCCGCGCCCCTTTGGGGCGCTTACGCCAGGCCTGCTACCAAGTCGCCGATGTCCTTGCGGCGGCCCGTATAGAAGGGGACCTCTTCTCGGACGTGCATGCGGGCCTCGGAGGCTCGGAGGTGGCGCATGAGGTCGACGATGCGGTACAGCTCGTCGGCCTCGAAGGCCAGGAGCCATTCGTAGTCGCCGAGGGAGAAGGAGGCGACCGTGTTGGCGCGGACGTCCGCGTAGCCGCGGGCCATCTTGCCGTGGTCGGCGAGCATGCGGCGGCGGTCCTCGTCCGGGAGCAGGTACCAGTCGTAGGAGCGCACGAACGGGTACACGCTGATGTAGTTGCGCGGGGTCTCGTCGGCCAGGAAGGCCGGGATGTGCGAGCGGTTGAACTCGGCGGGGCGGTGAAGCGCCATGTTCGACCAGACCGGCTCCAGGGCGCGGCCCAGCTTCGTGCGGCGGAAGAGGTTGTACGCCTCCTGGAGCTGGTCGGCGGTCTCGGCGTGCCACCAGATCATGAGGTCGGCGTCGGCACGCAGGCCGGACACGTCGTACGTGCCGCGGACGGTCACGTCCTTCGCGGCGAGCTGGTCGAACAGCTCCTGGACCTCGTCGGCGTATCCGGCGCGGTCCTCGGGCAGCACATCCTTCAGCTTGAAGACGGACCACAGGGTGTAGCGGATGACCTCGTTGAGGTCCTTGGCCAGCTTGCCCTTGTTCGGGATACGGCCGGGCTCGGTGGTGGGGGCGTCGTCGCTCATGGGGCTATTCTCCCGCTCCGCCGGACGCGCTCGGCACCGGGTCGCCGGTCAGGCGGTCGACGGCCGCGTAGGCGCTCGCGATGGTCGCCGGGATGCCGACGCCATCGTAGGCCGCACCGCACACGGCGAGTCCTGGCAGCTTGCCGACGTGTTCGCGGACGCGGGCCACGCGCGCGTGGTGGCCGACCGGGTACTGGGGCAGGCCGTCGGTCCAGCGGGTGACGCGGGTCTCAAGAGGTGTGGCGTCGAGGCCGGTGGCCTCGCGCAGGTCGTGTCGGGAGACGTCGACCAGGCCGGTGTCCTCGCGCTCCAGGATCGTCGTCTCGCCGTACCGGCCGACGGATGTGCGCAGGACCAGCAGGTCCGGGTTCTCGTCGGCGACCCAGCCCCATTTCTGGGAGGCGAAGGTGGACGCCTTGATGGTACGGCCGTCGACGGGGGGCACCAAGAAGCCGCTGCCTTCGGGGAGTTCGATGTCGGCTCGGCGGTAGGCGAGGGTGACCAGGGCCATCGACGCGTACTCGACGGCGGTCAACTCGGCTGCGGCGCCGGGCGCTTCGGGGCGTAGCAGCTCGGCGGCAACCGGTGCGGGTACGGCGACGATCACCCCGTCGGCGTCGAGCACGCGGTCTCCGGCGACGATCCGCCAGCCCGACGCCCCGCTCCGGCGCAGCTCCGTCACCGGTGTCCCGGTGAGGATCTCGCCGCCCCGCGCGCGCACCGACTCCGCGACGGCGAGCGGGAGTTGGCCCACTCCGCCCTCGATGCCCATGAAGACCGGGCCGGTCTGCTGTGCGGCGGCGGCGCGCTCCTGGATGCCCCGGACGGCCTCGGTGAGGGAGTCATGGGTCCTCGCGGCCTGGAAGAGCTGGGGGACGGCGGAGCGCATCGAGATGCGGTACGCGTCGCCCGCGTAGACCCCGCCCAGAAGGGGTTCGACGAGGCGGTCGACGACCTCGCGGCCGAGGCGTGCCGCCACGTACTCGCCGACGGCCACGTCGTCGCCGACCTCCGTGCGGGGCAGGTCGGCGTCGCGCTCGATGCGGGCCAGGCCTTCGTGCGAGAGCACCCCGGACAGCGCGGACGCCGTGCCGGGGACGCCCATGACGTGGCCCTTGGGCATGGGGCGCAGGGCACCCCGGGTCCAGATCGACGCGGTGGCCGTGGCGGGCGGCTGGAGTCGGTCGGTGAGGCCCACCTCGCGGGCCAGCGCGACGGCCTCGGGACGGCGGGCCAGCATCGACTCGGCGCCGAGGTCCACGCGGGCGCCCGCGATCTCGCCGGGCAGCAGCTTGCCGCCGACCCGGTCCGACGCCTCGACGACCGTCACCCGCACGCCTCTGTCCAACAGCCGGTGTGCGGCGGCCAGCCCCGCGATCCCGGCGCCGATGACCACGACATGCCCTGTGCCCGTACGAGTCTCCACTTCGCGCATGTCACCAGCCTCTCAGACCGCACTGACACTCCGACTCCGGCCCGGTGTCCGGCTCGTTGTCCGGTGCGAGTCCCGACCGTGACCGCATCGGAACCGTTTCCCGCCAACGTCCCGCCCGGCCCCGGCGTCGGAGTTGCGTCAGTCGTCACGACGATCATCGGGGGTACCGCGACATGCGCGCACACCACTCCATACGCCCTGTCCAGGCCCTGGCCGGCCTTCTGCTCGCCTCGGCGCTCGCGCTGGCCGGCTGCAGCGGCGGCGCGAGCGAGAAGAGCGCCAGCGACTCCGGCGCAGGCGCCAAAGCGGTCGCTCCGGACACCGCCCAGCAGGAGGGCGCGTCCGGCAGCGGCAACACCAGGAACACCAAGTCCGTGCCCAAGCTCACCGCGAGCAGCATCATCCGTACGGCCTCGCTGTCCGTGCGGGTCAAGGACGTACCGAAGGCCCTGGACGAGGCCCGCACCACCACCGAGAACGCGGGCGGGTTCGTCGGCAACGAGACGACCACCCGCGACGGACAGGGCCACGAGCGCACCCGGGTCGTCCTGCGGGTGCCCACCGACAAGTACGACGAGGTCCTCGCCGACCTGGAGGGCGCGGGCAAGCTGCTCGACCGCACCGCGAAGGCGCAGGACGTCACCGACCAGGTCGTGGACGTGGAGAGCCGCATCACCTCGCAGCGGGCCAGCGTGGCACGCGTGCGTGAGCTGATGGACCGGGCCACCAAGCTCAGCGATGTGGTGGAGCTGGAGGGCGAGTTGAGCACCCGCGAGTCCGACCTGGAGGCGCTGCTCGCCCAACAGGCCTCCCTGAAGGACCGCACCAGCCTGGCCACCATCACCCTGTCCCTGTCGCAGACCCCGGTGGCGAAGCCCGCCGCGAAGGACGACACCCCCGGCTTCGTCGACGCCGTGGCGGGCGGCTGGCACGTCTTCGTGACGATGCTGCGCTGGATCGCCCTGGCGCTCGGCGCGGTGCTGCCGTTCGCGGCGGTGGCGGCGCTGCTGGTCGTCCTGTGGCTGCGTCTCGTACGGCCGCGTCGGGCTGCGACCGTGCCCGCTGCCGCCGCGGTGGGCCCGCTGCCGGCGGCCCCGCCGGTGCGCGAGGAGGAACAGGGCGGACAGGACTGAAATGATCGGCCCCCGTAGCGTGTTCGCATGGACATGAGCCGTGCGAGGGGTACCCGGGAACGACTGGTCGTCATCGGAGGCGACGCCGCGGGCATGTCCGCGGCGTCGCAGGCACGCCGCCTCAAGGGGCCGGACGAGCTGGAGATCGTGGCCTTCGAACGCGGCCACTTCACCTCGTACTCGGCGTGCGGCATCCCGTACTGGGTGGGCGGTGACGTCTCCGCGCCGGAGGAGTTGATCGCCCGCACTCCCGAGGAACACCGGGCGCGTGACATCGACCTGCGGATGCGGACCGAGGTCGTGGAGCTCGACGTCGCGGGCGGTCGGGTACGCGCGCGTGACGTCGATTCGGGGGCCGAGTCCTGGACGTCGTACGACAAGCTCGTGATCGGGACCGGGGCGCGGCCGATCACTCCGGACATGCCCGGTGTGGACGCCCCCGGGGTGCACGGGGTGCAGACGCTCGACGACGGGCAGGCGTTGCTCGACTCGCTGGCACGCACGCGTGGGCGTCGTGCTGTGGTGGTCGGGGCCGGGTACATCGGGGTGGAGATGGCGGAGGCGTTCGTCAACCGCGGGTATGAGGTCACCGTCGTCAACCGGGGCAAGGAGCCGATGTCCACGCTCGACCCGGACATGGGGCGCCTGGTGCACAAGGCGATGGAGGGCCTGGGCATCACCATGGTCAACGACGCCCGGGTGACCGAGCTGCTCACCGGGGACGACGGGCGGGTGCGGGCCGTGGTCACCGAGGACGCGGAGTATCCGGCGGACGTGGTGGTCCTGGGGATCGGGGTGCGGCCCGAGACGTCCCTCGCGAAAACTGCCGGGCTGCCGCTCGGGCAACACGACGGACTGCTCACCGACCTGGCGATGCGGGTGCGCGGGCACGAGAACATCTGGGCCGGGGGCGACTGCGTCGAGGTGCTCGACCTGGTCTCCGGGCAGGAGCGGCACATCGCCCTGGGGACGCACGCCAACAAGCACGGGCAGGTCATCGGCACCAATGCGGGCGGTGGTTACGCCACCTTCCCGGGGGTGGTCGGTACGGCCGTGAGCAAGGTGTGCGACCTGGAGATCGCCCGTACCGGGCTGCGCGAGAAGGACGCCCACCGCGCGGGGCTGCGGTTCGAGACGGTCACCATCGAGTCGACCAGCCGCGCGGGCTACTACCCGGCGGCGTCCCTGATGACGGTGAAGATGCTCGCCGAACGCCGTACCGGCCGTCTCCTGGGCGTGCAGATCGTCGGTCGTGAGGGCGCCGCGAAGCGTGTCGACATCGCGGCGGTCGCCCTCACGGCCCGTATGACGGTGGAACAGATGACGGCCCTGGACCTGGGCTACGCCCCGCCGTTCTCTCCGGTGTGGGACCCGGTCCTGGTGGCGGCACGCAAGGCGACCGCCAAGGTCCAGGCCGGACTTCGTTGAACGATTCCTACGCCGTGCCGTTGATGCGGTCTATGGCCTGCCGTGCCTGCTCGGCCGGCGGCCTGGCGGGCAGCGAGGAGACCGACGCGCTCGGCGGCATCATCGCAGCGGGCTGCGCGGCCGCAGGCTTCGCGTGGGCGCCCAACGCGTTGGACCGCAGCCTGTTGCTCACCGCCTCGTCCAGGGTCACCGGCCGCTGCATCTGCGCGGCAAGTCGGCCCGCCTCCTGACCGAGCCTGGCGACGTCCTCCCAGGGGAGGCGCACCACCAGGGAGATCTCGGCCTCGCCGTCCGGCGTGGCGGTCATCTGAGGAGTAATTCGGTCGTTCATCGCCTGTTCCTCACGTCGTCCCCGCGACACGCCTTCCCCGCACCGCGGGCGGTTGAGGAGTCATACGCACAGGCGGACGGCGGTGTTCACCGGTTCGCCGCGCGTATCGCGGGCACTAATCCCTTGTGGTCATCCCCGTCCATGACGTGAACCCGGTGCGCCGCACCCCTTGGGTGACGTATGCGCTCATCGCCGCGAACGTGCTCGTCTTCCTGTTCACCCCCGGAATGGCGGGTTCCGTGGCAGGCGGCAGCGACCTCGCGCAGCTGTGCCATCTGCAGGCGTTCCTGGACCACTACGCGGCCGTGCCGCGGGAGTTGATCCACCACCAGATGCCCCACCTCGTACCGACCGGCGCCGTCCAGGCGGGCCCCGGCGGCGCGGGCTGCGCCGTCGCCCCGCCGGCCTACGACAAGTCGGCCCCACTGAGCGTCTTCACCGCGATGTTCCTGCACGGCAGCTGGATCCACCTGCTGGGCAACATGCTGTTCCTGATGATCTTCGGCAACAACGTCGAGGACCGCATGGGCCACATCCGCTACACGCTCTTCTACGTAGTGTGCGGTTACGCGGCGGGCTACGGCTTCGCGCTGGTCAACGCGGACTCGACCGACCCGTTGATCGGTGCCTCCGGGGCGATCGCCGGTGTACTGGGCGCCTATCTGGTGCTGTACACGAAGGCACGGGTGTGGGTCCTGGTGCCGTTCCTGTTCTTCCTGCCGCTGCGCCTGCCGGCGTGGCTGGTGCTGGGCTTCTGGTTCGTGCTCCAGGCGTTCTACTCGTCCGGCGAGGGCGTCTCCGACGCGGGCACCGTGGCGTACGCGGCACACGTCGTCGGCTTCATCGCGGGCATGCTGCTGGCCTGGCCGCTCAAGGCGGGCACGCCCCCGCCGCCGGAACCGCGCGGCCTGCTGTTCGGCAGGCGGGCACGGCCCCGGCACACGTGGTGAGCGCTGTCAGCGGGCCGTCCGGGTGTGGACGTACTCGACGAGCCGGGTGAGCGAGTCCGGGTCGGTGGACGGCATCACGCCGTGCCCGAGGTTGAAGATGTGGCCCTCAAGGCCCTTCGCCGCTTCGAGGACCTCGTCGGTCTTCGCCTCGACGGCCTCCGTGGGGGCGAACAGGACGGTCGGGTCGAGGTTGCCCTGGAGCGCCTTGCCGGGGCCGACCCGGCGGGCGGCCTCGTCCAGCGCGACGCGGTAGTCGACGCCGACGACGTCCGCGCCGGCCTCGCCCATGAGCTGCAGCAGTTCGCCGGTGCCGACGCCGAAGTGGATGCGGGGGACGCCGTAGCCCTCGACCGCCTTGAGGACCTTCGCGGAGGCGGGGAGCACCGAGCGGCGGTAGTCGGCGGGGGCGAGAGCCCCTGCCCAGGAGTCGAAGAGCTGGACGGCGCTGGCGCCCGCCTCGATCTGGACCTTGAGGAAGACGGCCGTGATGTCGGCGAGGCGGTCGAGGATGTCGGCCCACAGCTCGGGGTCGCCGTACATGATCGCCTTGGCGTTCTCGTACGTGCGGGACGGGCCGCCCTCGATGAGGTAGCTCGCGAGGGTGAACGGGGCGCCGGCGAAGCCGATGAGGGGGGTGGAGCCGAGCTCGGCGGTCAGCAGGCCGATGGCCTCCGTGACGTAGGAGACGTCCTCGGGGGTGAGGTCGCGGAGCCGGTCCAGGTCGGCGCGGGTGCGGATCGGCTTCTCGACGACCGGGCCGACGCCGGGCTTGATGTCGAGGTCGATGCCGATGGCCTTGAGCGGGACGACGATGTCGCTGAAGTAGACCGCCGCGTCCACGCCGTGCCTGCGCACCGGCTGGAGGGTGATCTCGGCGACCAGCTCGGGGCGCGTGCAGGAGTCCAGCATCCCGATGCCCTCACGCGCCTTGTGGTACTCCGGCAGCGAGCGCCCGGCCTGCCGCATGAACCACACCGGTGTGTGCGGTACGGGCTCGCGCCTGGCCGCCTTCATGAAGGCGGAGTCGTAAGTGGCGGTCTGCTGCTGGCCCACGGGGCTCTGGTTGGCACTCACGGGGCAAGTCTCGCACGGCGGCAGAAGGCGATTACACGGTGTGCTGAACGGAAGAGCGGGTGTCTAGTCCCGCACGATGCCTCCGTTCCCCTTAATCTTCCCGCATGGCTGCGGCTCAGGGACGACTGTCGGACGGCGCTGACGGAATGGACGACTCCAAGGAGGGGGACCGGGATGGGGGCGGTACGGCTCCGCCGGCTTTCCAGGCCGCGGTCCAGGCCCTGCGGAACAGTCGGCTGCGGCCGCAGATCGAGATCGATCCGACGCCCGCGCCACAGCGGCTCGCCCCGTACGCGTACGCGCTGGAGGCCGCGGTCGTCGACGGCGACCAGGATCTGGCCGACGGCCGCCTGGTACTGCTGCACGACCCGGCCGGGCACGACGCCTGGCACGGCACGTTCCGGCTGGTGACGCTGGTGCGCGCCGAGCTGGAGCCGGAGATGGCGGCGGACCCGCTGCTGCCCGACGTGTGCTGGTCATGGCTGACCGGCGCGCTCCAGGCGCGCGGACTGACGTACGGCGAGCCGAGCGGCACCGTGACGCGGGCCAGCTCCCACTACTTCGGCGGGCTGTCCGAGCGCCCGTCCGCCTCCCAGATCGAGATCCGTGCCTCGTGGACGCCGCGCGAGGGGCTCGGCGGTGTCCCGGACACGGCGGCGCATCTGGCCTCCTGGTGCGATCTGCTGGCCCAGGTCGCGGGCCTGCCGCCGGCGGGTCCGGGCGACGCGTCCATCGTCACGCTGCCGCAGCGCCGGGGACCGCAGTCACGCTGAGCCTTACCCGAGGCACACCGAGGTCTTACCCGTCGCTTGCGGTGTCTTTGTCGATACGGCCACTTTCAATCAGGAGTGGCCCCTCGAACGAGCCGTTTCGTTCACCGAACGATCGACAGCGTGTCCGAATTGCACTGATTGCTACTCACTAAATCGTGATCTTTCTCTAAAGGACCGCGGGTTTGCTGCCGAAGACGACTGTGACCTTGAAAGTCGTCCCACACCCCAGGAGGCCTGGTGTCCGTTCTCCTCGAGCAGCCCGCAAGCCTGGTCGCCTACCGCCCGAACAAGCCGACCGCCATGGTGGTCGTGGCCGACCCGCGCGTCCGCTCCACCGTCACCCGCCACCTGTGGGCGCTCGGTGTGCGCGACGTCATCGAGGCCTCGTCCGTCGCGGAGGCTCGTCCCCGCATCGGCAACCCCCGCGACATCTGTGTGGCAGACGTCCACCTTCCCGACGGCTCCGGACTCACCCTGCTCTCCGAGACCAGAGCCGCAGGCTGGCCCAACGGACTGGCCCTGTCCGCCGCCGACGACATCGGTGCCGTGCGCAACGCCCTCGCGGGCGGCGTCAAGGGCTACGTCGTCACCGGCACCCGCACCAACGTCGGGCTCCCCACCCGACCCGGCGCCGCCCCCATCGGCTCCGCCGCCGCCCGTATGCACCGCCGCCCCCCGGGTTCCCCGAGCCACCCGGGTGGCTACCGCGAACTGTCCGGCCGTGAGGTCGAGGTCCTGCGCCTGGTCGCGGAGGGCCAGTCGAACAAGGCGATCGGCGTCTCCATGGGCCTGTCCGCACTGACCGTCAAGAGCCACCTCGCCCGCATCGCCCGCAAACTCGGCACGGGCGACCGCGCCGGCATGGTCGCGGTGGCCCTGCGCACCGGAATCATCCACTGACCCGTCCCGGAACCACGTCCCCACTCCCCCTCCCCGCCTCCCCTCCGAGCCGTGAACCGGATCTTTCACTTACCTGACTGGTTTACGACCCCCAGACGCCCGTCGACGGAACGTTCCGTCGGCGGGCGTTGTCCATACACGGATACCCTTGACAGGTGACCGACGCCCAAGAAACCGCAGCAGACAGCTCACTGCGAACCACCGGAGGCGCCCCTCCGGACGACGTCGAACCGGCGCCGATCCCTTTGCTCGAACCCCGCGAGGGCATTCCGCCCGTTATCGCCGACGAGGACGCCCTCGCCGAAGTGATCGCCGCCTTCGCCGCGGGCACGGGCCCCGTCGCCGTCGACGCCGAGCGCGCGTCCGGCTACCGCTACGGCCAGCGGGCCTATCTGGTGCAGCTGCGCCGTGAGGGCGCGGGCTCCGCACTGATCGATCCCGTCGCCTGCCCCGACCTCTCGGGCCTGGGTGAGGCCATCTCCGGCGTCGAGTGGGTGCTGCACGCCGCCACTCAGGACCTGCCCTGTCTGCGCGAGATAGGCATGGTGCCGACGCGGCTGTTCGACACCGAGCTGGCCGGGCGGCTCGCCGGATTCCCGCGGGTCGGTCTGGGCGCGATGGTCGAGAACGTCCTCGGTTTCGTCCTGGAGAAGGGACACTCCGCCGTCGACTGGTCCACCCGGCCGCTCCCCGAACCCTGGCTGCGGTACGCGGCCCTGGACGTGGAACTCCTCGTCGACCTGCGGGACGCCCTGGAGAAGGAGCTGGACCGGCAGGGCAAGCTGGACTGGGCCCGCCAGGAGTTCGACGCGATCGCGGCGGCACCGCCGGCCGAGCCCCGCAAGGATCCGTGGCGTCGTACGTCCGGGATGCACAAGGTACGGCGGCGTCGGCAGCTCGGTGTCGTGCGGGAGCTGTGGCAGACGCGGGACCGGATCGCGCAGCGGCGGGATGTGTCGCCGGGGAAGGTGTTGTCGGATGCGGCGATCGTCGAGGCCGCGCTGGCGCTGCCGCTGGATGTGCAGGCGCTTGCCGCGTTGAACGGGTTCGGGCATCGGATGGGGCGGCGGCAGCTGGAGCAGTGGCAGGCGGCCGTCGATCGGGCCAAGGCCCTTCCCGACTCCGCGCTGCCGCAGCCCGGTCAGCCGGTTACCGGGCCGCCGCCGCCTCGCGCTTGGGCCGACAAGGATCCTGAGGCTGCGGCTCGGTTGTCTGCGGCGCGCGCTGCGGTTTCTGCGGTGGCTGAGGGGCTGAACATGCCTCAGGAGAACCTCATTACTCCGGACACGGTTCGGCGGGTTTGTTGGGAGCCTCCGAAGAACGTGGATGCGGAGTCCGTGGGGGCTGCGCTTGCCGGGTACGGGGCTCGGGCCTGGCAGGTTGAGCAGGTGACGCCGGCTTTGGTGGACGCGTTGACCGCGAAGGCGCCGTAGGGTTCTGCGTTGTTTTGCGGGTGCGGGTCCGTTGTGGCTGGTCGCGCAGTTCCTCGCGCCCCTAAAGGCAAAAGGGCCCGGAAGCGGAACCTTGGCGTCGAGATCAAGCCAAGATCCTCAGGTGGTGCGTAGGGAACCGGGCGCGGCCGGGGTGTGACGTTCGCCGCTCCCGGCCCCGGGGCTGGGCAGCTTGGTTACCCACAAGTAGCATGGGTCCTGAGCGCGCGCTCAGCGCATCGCGGCAGTGCCGATCCCGCACCCTGGAGGAGAGCCAATCGTGCCTCGTACCGTCAGGGATGTCGTCTTCGTAGACGGCGTCCGTACCCCGTTCGGCAAGGCGGGCCCGAAGGGCATCTACCACGAGACCCGGGCCGACGACCTCGTCGTGAAGGCGATCCGGGAGCTGCTGCGCCGCAACCCCGGTCTGGACCCCGCGAAGATCGACGAGGTCGCGATCGCCGCGACCACGCAGATCGGTGACCAGGGGCTGACCCTGGGGCGGACCGCGGGCATTCTCGCCGGGCTGCCGCAGTCGGTGCCCGGTTACTCCATCGACCGCATGTGTGCGGGCGCGCTGACCGCCGTCACCACCACCGCGGGCTCCATCGCCTTCGGTGCCTACGACGCCGTCATCGCCGGTGGTGTCGAGCACATGGGCCGCCACCCCATGGGTGAGGGCGTGGACCCGAACCCGCGGTTCGTGAGCGAGAAGCTGGTCGACGACTCCGCGCTGTTCATGGGCATGACGGCGGAGAACCTGCACGACCGCTACCCGACGATCACCAAGCAGCGCGCCGACGAGTACGCGGTGCGCTCGCAGGAGAAGGCCGCCAAGGCGTACGCCAACGGCAAGATCCAGCAGGACCTGGTGCCGATCTCGGTGCGCAACACCAACGAGCAGGTGGGCGAGGTGGGTTGGGGTCTTGTCACCGCCGACGAGCCCATGCGGCCTGGGACGACCCTGGAGAACCTCGCCGGGCTGAAGACTCCGTTCCGTGTGCACGGGCGGGTCACCGCCGGCAACGCGGCCGGTCTCAACGACGGTGCCACCGCTTCGATCATCGCCAGCGAGGACTTCGCGCGCGAGCACAACCTGCCGGTGAAGATGCGCCTCGTCTCGTACGCCTTCGCGGGCGTCGAGCCGGAGGTCATGGGCTACGGCCCGATCCCGGCGACCGAGAAGGCGCTCGCCAAGGCGGGCCTCGGCATCGGTGACATCGGCCTCTTCGAGGTCAACGAGGCTTTCGCCGTACAGGTGTTGGCCTTCCTGGAGCACTACGGCATCGCGGACGACGACGAGCGCGTCAACCAGTACGGCGGCGCGATCGCCTTCGGTCACCCGCTGGCCTCCTCGGGCGTGCGCCTGATGACGCAGCTGGCCCGCCAGTTCGAGGAGCAGCCGAACGTCCGCTACGGCCTGACGACGATGTGCGTCGGCTTCGGCATGGGCGCGACGGTCATCTGGGAGAACCCGCACTTCGAGGGGGACAAGTGAGCACCACCACCGAGCTTCTGAAGGGTGCGGCCGAGCTGTTCCCGGGCGAGGTCGTGACGTCCGCGCACGTCCGCCACCTCGAACTGCCGTACAGCGCCGGGCGGTTCGCGCTCATCACGCTGGACAACGGCTTCGACCACACCAAGCCGACCACCTTCGGCCCGGCCTCGCTGGCGAATCTGAACACCGCCATCGACCAGGTCGAGAAGGAGGCGGCGGCCGGCGAGATCGTCGGTGTCGGCATCACCGGCAAGCCGTTCGTGTTCGCGGTCGGCGCGGACCTGAAGGGCGTCGAGCTCCTCAAGAACCACGACGACGCGCTCGCCATCGGCAAGGGCGGACACGAGGTCTTCAAGCGCCTCGCGGACATCGCGGTACCGACCTTCACGTACTACAACGGCGCGGCCATGGGCGGTGGCGTCGAGGTCGGTCTGCACTGCGAGTACCGCACGGTGTCGAAGCACATCGCGGCGTTCTCGCTGCCCGAGGTCTTCCTCGGTCTGGTCCCGGGCTGGGGCGGCTGCACGCTGCTGCCGAACCTGATCGGCGCCGAGAAGGCCGTCTCGGTGATCATCGAGAACAGCCTCAACCAGAACAAGCAGCTCAAGGGCCAGCAGGTCTTCGACCTCGGGATCGCGGACGCGCTCTTCGAGGGCGCCGACTTCCTGGAGCAGTCGCTGATCTGGACGGCGAACGTCCTCAAGGGCGAGATCAAGGTCGAGCGTCCGGCGATCGACCGCGGCGAGGCCTGGGACCAGGCCGTCGCCAAGGGCCGTTTCGTCGCGGACTCCAAGGTGCACGGCGCGGCTCCGGCCGCCTACCGCGCGCTCGACATCATCGGGGCCGCGAAGAACGGCGACCTCCAGCAGGGCTACGACGCCGAGGACCTGGCCCTTGCCGACCTGATCATGGGTGGCGAACTGCGCGCCGGTATCTACGCGTTCAACCTCGTCCAGAAGCGCGGCAAGCGTCCGGCGGGTGCGCCCGACAAGTCGCTGGCGCGTCCGGTCACCAAGGTCGGCGTGGTCGGCGCGGGTCTGATGGCCTCGCAGCTCGCCCTGCTCTTCCTGCGCCGCCTCGAAGTACCGGTCGTCCTCACGGACATCGACCAGGAGCGCGTCGACAAGGGTGTGGGCTACGTCCACGCCGAGATCGAGAAGCTGCTCGGCAAGGGCCGTATCAACCAGGACAAGGCCAACCGCCTCAAGGCCCTGGTGACCGGTGTCCTGGACAAGGCCGAGGGCTTCTCCGACGCCGACTTCATCATCGAGGCCGTCTTCGAGGAGATCGGCGTCAAGCAGCAGGTGTTCGCGGAGGTCGAGGCGGTCGCTCCGGCGCACGCGATCCTCGCCACCAACACCTCGTCCCTGTCGGTGTCGGAGATGGCGTCGAAGCTCAAGAACCCCGAGCGGGTCGTGGGCTTCCACTTCTTCAACCCCGTGGCGATTCTGCCCCTGTTGGAGATCGTGCGCGGCGAGCAGACGGACGACGCCTCGCTCGCGACCGCGTTCGCGGTGGCCAAGAAGCTGAAGAAGACTGCCGTGTTGGTGAAGGACGCCCCGGCGTTCGTCGTCAACCGCATCCTCACCCGCTTCATGGGTGAGATCCAGAACGTCATCGACGAGGGCACCCCGGTGGCCGTGGCGGAGAAGGCGGTCGAGCCGCTCGGCCTGCCCATGTCCCCGCTGGTGCTGCTGGAGTTGGTCGGTCCGGCCATCGGTCTGCACGTCTCGGAGACCCTCAACCGGGCCTTCCCGGACCGCTTCACGGTCTCCCCGAACCTCGCGGCCGTCGTCAAGGCGGGCAAGCGCGGCTTCTACGTCTACGACAGCGGGAAGCCGGAGTTGGACCCCGAGGTCGCCGCGCTGCTGAAGCAGGGCGACTCCGTGCTGACCGAGGAGCAGGTCCGCGACCGTGTCCTGGACGCGGTGGCCCAGGAGATCGGTCTGATGCTCGACGAGGGCGTCGTCGCCGAGGCCCAGGACATCGACCTCTGCCTGATCACGGGCGCCGGCTGGCCCTTCCACCTGGGCGGCATCACGCCGTACCTGGACCGGGAGGGTGTGTCGGAGCGGGTGAACGGGAAGCCGTTCCTGGCGCAGGGCGTGGCGAGCGTTCCGGCGTAACGACCGTCGTACGGACGTGACTTGGGGAGGGCCTCCACTTTCGGGCGGGGGCCCTCCTCTCGTTCACCGGGCTGGCGCGCACACTATTTCTCCGGCCACTGTTTACAAATACCTCACTGGTTGCGCATGATCGTGCGATCGTCCGCCGTTGGGACGGTTTCGACCGGGCAACAGCACTGCCCCGCCGCTGGGGCACGACCGACGAGGACTCGACGCAGGATGAGCCAAGTCTCGACGCCTCAGCACAGCGATTCCGACACACCCGCGCGGCCCGGGCGCAAGCGCCGCATCGGTCGGTGGATCCTGCTCTCCCTGGCCGTCCTGGTCCTCGCCGGAGCCGGTACCGCCTACTGGCTCTACAGCGGGATCGACGGCAACATCAAGCACGTCGACATCGACAAGGCGATCGGCGACGACCGGCCGGAGAAGCTGCCCACCTCGGGGCAGAACATCCTGATACTGGGCTCGGACTCCCGCGCCGGCGCCAACGCGAAGCTGGACGACGACAAGGTCGCCGGGGCCCGTTCGGACACCGTGCTGGTGATGCACATACCCGAGGGCCGCAAGAAGGCCGTCGCGATCAGCATCCCCCGCGACACCCTGGTGACCCGCCCGGAGTGCACCAGGAAGAACGGCTCCACGGTCGCCTCGGCGAAGCGCGTGATGTTCAACTCCATCTACTCCCAGGTCGGTCCGGCCTGTGTGGTGAAGACGGTGGAGCAGATCTCCGGGATCCGCATGGACCACTACGTCGAGGTCGACTTCGCCGGCTTCAAGGATCTGGTGGACGCGATAGGGGGCGTGACCGTCACCGTCGACGAGGACATCCACGACACCGTCAGCGGACTGAACCTGACCAAGGGCACCCACCGGCTGAACGGCACCGAGTCCCTCAAGTTCGTCCGCACCCGGTACGGCATCGGCGACGGCAGCGACCTCGGGCGCATCGGCCTCCAGCAGCAGTTCATGCTGGCCCTGCTCACGGAGATCCAGAAGCAGGACCTGCTGGGCAGCCCGGTCAAGGCGTACAAGATCGCCGACCAGCTCACCGCCGCGCTGACCACCGACTCCGACCTCGCCTCGCTCACCAAGCTCGCGGAGTTCGGCCGCAGCCTGAAGGGCATCAATCCGTCCACCATGGAGACGATCATGCTCCCGGTGTCGTACGACAGGATCGACCCGAACCGGGTGGTGGCGGCGCAGCCGCAGGACTCGACGCTGTGGAAGGCGATCCGCACCGACTCGAC
Source organism: Streptomyces xylophagus (assembly GCF_000716435.1). Taxonomy (GTDB): domain Bacteria; phylum Actinomycetota; class Actinomycetes; order Streptomycetales; family Streptomycetaceae; genus Streptomyces; species Streptomyces xylophagus. Next base: position 398,972 of record NZ_JNWO01000015.1, on the reverse strand, counting down.
GATTCCCGAGTCGGCGAAGAAGTCACCGGCCACGGGCGGGAGTTAGTCCGTCCTGACGCGGCGGAACCAAGTGGTCGGTCAGACCTCCCGCCACGCCTCCAGCGCCAGCCCCGCCTCCTCCTTCCGCCGCGTGACCAGGAGTTGGCCGGTGGACGGGGACATCGTCGCCGCGGCGACCCGGTCGTCCTCGTCCAGGGTGAGGGAGACCTCGGCGTCCGCCGGGAGTTGGGGGCCCGACTCGGTCCACCAGGCGCCCGCGGCCTCCTGCTCCGTGGGGTACGCGGCGAAGGCGACCCGGCCACTGGCCGAGCGCTGGGCGAGCAACGTGCAGTCGTAGCCGTCGAGTTCGCAGCGGACGGCGGACACCGGGCCGGGGCCCGCGGAGGGCAGGAGGGTGATCGGCTTGGTGCCGGGGCGCCAGGCGCAGAGGTCGCCGGAGTCGTCCGTGTAGTACAGGGTGGTGTTCTCCGGGGAGGTGGCCAGGGCGCGGAGCGTGCCGGGGCGGATGCGGGCCTCCATCGCCTCCTCCAGCACCGGTTGTGCGCCCGGCTCCAGCTGGCGCCAGTGGAGGATCGCGCCGGGCACCGCCGCGTACAGCTCGACCGTGCCGGACTCCCCCGTCACCGCCGCGAGGTCCTCGTGGACGTCACTCCCCTTGAGGTCGCGCCAGGGTTCCCAGCCGCCCTTCTCCTTCTGGGCCAGCATGCTCACCCCGCCCGCCGTGTTGCGCACGAAGACATGGGCCCGGCCCTCCGCGTCGACCGCGATCGCCGGTACGCCGGTGCGGTCGCCCTTCTTGTCCGGGTGGCCGATCGGGCTCCAGTCGAGGGCCGCGAGCCGGGGGCGGAAGTGCGTGGAATGGACCAGTCCGGACTCGCCGGCCGCCGTGGGGCGCCAGGACACCAGATGGGCGTAACCGTCCGCGCCCTGTCCGATGCCGAGCAGCCCCGGGTGCAGCTTCTGGTCGCCGCCCACCTTGCGCGGGGCGCTCCAGAGGCCGCCGGGGCCGCGTTCCGCCCGGCACAGGACGGCGTCGCCCGAGGGCAGATACACACTGAGCCGGCCGTCGCGGCCGCGGAGGAGCCAGTCGCCGTTCACCGGTTCACTGTAATCGGGGCGGTCGCTTCCGCGCGGGGCGCCCCCGCCTCGCGTGCGACCCTTGCGCCATGGACGAGGACACTCCCCTGCTCGTGATCGTCGACGGCGCGAACGTCGTCGGGTCGGTGCCCGACGGCTGGTGGCGCGACCGGAAGGGTGCCGCCGAGCGCCTCCGTGACCGGCTCGCGAGCGACGGTCTGCCGGGCCGCACGGACCCCGTGGAGCTCGTCCTCGTGGTGGAGGGCGCGGCCCGCGGAGTGGAGTCCGTGCCGGGTGTACGGGTGGACTCGGCACCCGGCAGCGGCGACGACCGCATGGTCGAACTGGTCGCCGAGGCTGCCGGTCGGCCGTGCCTGGTGGTCACAGCGGACCGCGAACTGCGGTGCAGGGTGGCGGAGTTGGGGGCGGAGGTCACCGGGCCGCGCAGTGTGCGGGGGTGACGTGTACGTCATGCGGCCCGGTAAGTCCCCCGCGCGGAGCGGGATTTACCGGGCCGGACGGTCAACTGGCTTGCCTACGAGGCGTTTCCGGTCGGCGGTACCGCGGACTCGCCCGCCTCCGCCGCCTGTTGCAGGCCCAGGCGGCTGTGCGTGCGGCCGTAGAAGAAGTACACGGCGAAGCCGATGGCCATCCAGATGGCGAAGCGGAGCCAGGTTTCGGCGGGGAGGTTGAGCATCAGCCAGAGGGAGGCGAGGACCGAGACGATCGGGAGGGCAGGGACCAGGGGGGTGCGGAAGGAGCGGGGCAGGTCCGGGCGCTTGTTCCTCAGGATGACGACGCCGATCGCGACGACGATGAAGGCGAACAGCGTGCCGATGTTGACCAGTTCGGCGAGTTCGCTGAGGCTCGTGAAGCCCGAGACGATCGCGATGATCACGCCGAGGAGGATGGTCGGGCGGTACGGGGTGCGGAAGCGCGGGTGGACGTGCGAGAAGAAGCGCGGCAGGAGCCCGTCGCGGCTCATCGCGAAGAAGACGCGGGCCTGGCCGAGCAGCAGGATCATGCACACCGTCGTCAGGCCGATCGCGGCGCCGAAGCTGATCAGGCCCGCGAACCACGGGTGGCCGGTGGCCTTGAACGCGTCGGCGAGCGGTGCGTCGATCGACAGTGAGCTGTACTTCTGCATACCGGTCACGACGACCGCGACGGCGACGTAGAGCGTGGTGCAGATGACCAGCGAGCCGAGGATGCCGCGCGGCACGTCCCGCTTGGGGTTGCGGGTCTCCTCGGCGGCGGTGGCGACGACGTCGAAGCCGATGAAGGCGAAGAAGACCACCGAGGCGGCGGTGAAGATGCCCATGACGCCGAAGTTGGAGGGCGCCCAGCCGAACATCAGCTGGATGAGCGGGGCTTTGAGGTTGCCGCCCGCCTCCACGGCCTGCGACTTGGGGATGAAGGGCTTGTAGTTGTCGCCCTTGATGAAGAAGGCGCCGGCGACGATCACCACGAGGACGACGGCCACCTTGATGGCGACGACGACCGAGGTGACCCGCGCGGAGAGCTTCATGCCGAGGACGAGGATCGCGGTGAGGACGAGGACGAGCGCGGCGGCGAGGATGTCGAAGCCGAAGCCGTGGGCGCCGTCCCGGCCGCTGAGCGCCTCGGGCAGGTGCCAGCCCGCGTTGTCCAGCAGCGAGTGGATGTAGCCGGACCAGCCGACGGCCACCACCGCCGTGCCGAGGGCGAGTTCGAGGACCAGGTCCCAGCCGATGGTCCAGGCGGGGAGTTCGCCGAGCGAGGCGTACGAGAAGGTGTACGCCGAGCCCGCGACCGGGACCGTGGACGCGAACTCGGCGTAGCAGAGCGCCGCGAGGGCACAGACGACGCCGGCGACGACGAAGGACAGGGCCACCGCGGGGCCGGCGGTGTTCTTGGCGGCCGTGCCGGTGAGGACGAAGATGCCGGTGCCGATGACGACACCGACGCCGAAGACGGTCAGATCCAGGGCGGAGAGGGACTTTCGGAGCGCGTGCTCCGGTTCCTCGGTGTCCTTGATGGACTGTTCGACTCTCTTCGTCCGGAAGAGGGTGCTGCTCACGGGTGTACCTCCCACGCTTGGCGTCCTCGACATGATCGAGAGGGGGCGATGTGCGTATGCCCCGACGCGGGCGGGTTCACGCGAATGGGCCGCTTTCACCACTGCAAAGAGTGGTGGAAGCGGCCCGTTCAGCGGTGCGGCCGTGCCTCAGTCGCGTGCCGACTCCACCGAGTCGACCTCCGCCGTGGGGCGGTCGAAGCGGCCGTCCAGCTTGGAGACCAGGCCGGTCACCTGGCGGGCGATGTCCGGCGCGGTGAGGCCGATCTCCGTCATCACCTCGGCACGCGAGGCGTGGTCGAGGAAGCGCGGCGGGATGCCGAAGTCGCGGAGCGGAACATCCACTCCGGCGTCGCGCAGTGCCTGCGCGATCGACGAACCGACGCCGCCGACACGGGAGTTGTCCTCGACGGTGACGACCACCCGGTGCTGCTCCGCAAGGGGGGCCATGGCCTCGTCGACGGGCTTGACCCAGCGCGGGTCGACGACGGTGGTGGTGATGCCCTGCTTGTCGAGGAGGGCGGCGATCTCCAGGCACATGGGCGCCAGCGCGCCGACGGAGACCAGCAGGACGTCCGGGGCGTCGGTGCCGGGCGCGCGCAGCACGTCCATGCCGCCGATGCGGCCCACGGCGGGTACGGCGGGGCCGACCGCGCCCTTGGAGAAGCGGACCACGGTCGGCGCGTCCTTGACCTGCACGGCCTCGCGCAGTTGGGCGCGGACCTGCTCGGCGTCGCGCGGCGCGGCGAGCCGGAGGCCCGGGACGACCTGGAGGATCGACATGTCCCACATGCCGTTGTGCGAGGCGCCGTCGGTGCCGGTGACGCCGGCCCGGTCCAGGACGAAGGTCACCCCGCACTTGTGCAGGGCCACGTCCATCAGCACCTGGTCGAAGGCACGGTTGAGGAAGGTGGCGTAGACCGCGAAGACGGGGTGCAGTCCCCCGGTGGCGAGGCCCGCCGCGGAGACGGCGCCGTGCTGCTCGGCGATGCCGACGTCGTAGATGCGGTTCGGGAAGGCGTCGGCGAACTTCTTCAGGCCGACGGGCTGGAGCATCGCGGCGGTGATCGCGACGATGTCCTCGCGCTCCTGGCCCAGCGCGACCATCTCGTCGCCGAAGACGGAGGTCCAGTCGGCGCCGGAGGCCTTGATCGGCAGGCCGGTGTCGGGGTGGATGGGGCCGATGCCGTGGAAGCGGTCCGCCTCGTCCTGGAGGGCGGGCTGGTAGCCGCGGCCCTTCTCGGTGAGGACGTGGACGATCACCGGGCCGCCGAAGCGCTTGGCGCGGGCGAGCGCGGACTCCATCGCCTCGATGTCGTGGCCGTCGATCGGGCCGACGTACTTCAGGCCGAGGTCCTCGAACATGCCCTGCGGGGCGATGAAGTCCTTCAGGCCCTTCTTCGCGCCGTGCAGCGTCTCGTAGAGGGGCTTGCCGACGACCGGGGTGCGCTCCAGGAGGTCCTTGCCGCGGGCCAGGAAGCGCTCGTAGCCGTCGGTGGTCCGCAGGGTCGCCAGGTGGTTCGCGAGGCCGCCGATGGTCGGTGCGTAGGAGCGCTCGTTGTCGTTGACGACGATGACGAGCGGGCGGTCCTTGGCGTCGGCGATGTTGTTCAGCGCCTCCCAGGCCATACCGCCGGTCAGCGCGCCGTCACCGATGACCGCGACCACGTGGTCGTCGCGTTTCAGCACCTGGTTGGCCTTGGCGAGGCCGTCGGCCCAGCCGAGGACCGTGGAGGCGTGCGAGTTCTCGATGACGTCGTGCTCGGACTCGGCCTGCGAGGGGTAGCCGGACAGGCCGCCCTTCATCTTCAGCTTGGAGAAGTCCTGGCGGCCGGTGAGCAGCTTGTGCACGTAGGACTGGTGGCCGGTGTCCCACAGCACCCGGTCCTTCGGCGACTCGAAGACGCGGTGCAGGGCGATGGTCAGCTCGACCACACCGAGGTTCGGGCCGAGGTGGCCGCCGGTCTTGGAGACGGCGTCGACGAGGAAGGTCCGGATCTCCTCGGCCAGCTGGTCCAGCTGCTCCAGGCTGAGCCGGTCCAGATCGCGCGGTCCCCTGATGCGGGTCAGCAGCGGCACCCGTGCCTCCTTGCGAGTAGAGCTGTTCGAGCTGTTGCCGGGCTTGTCGAGTCTAATGTTCCGTCTTTGCGGACCGCGCCCGGGCTGTGCGTCATACGTCACGCGATCGGCTGTACCCAAGAACAGCCATTCCTACGACATGACTGTGCCCGGTACCGCCTTCGGTACCGGGCACAGGTCTGAAAGCGCGCAGGTCAGCCGCGACCGGCGGCCTTCTGGCTCTTGCGGGACACGGAGTCGATGACGACCGCGCCGAGCAGGACGCCACCCGTGATCATGTACTGGATCGACGTGTTCATGTTGAGCAGGTCGAGGCCGGTCTGGATCGACTGGATGACGAGCATGCCCAGCAGGGCGGACCAGACGGTGCCGCGGCCTCCGAAGAGGCTCGTACCGCCGATGACCGCCGCCGCGATGGCCAGCATCAGGGTGTTGCCGCCACCGGCGTTCAGCGTGGCGCTCTGCGTCTGGCCGGCGAAGAACATACCGCCGACCGCCGCGAAGCCGCCGGAGATGGCGAACACGGTGATCCGGATCATGGACACGTTGATACCGGCACGGCGCGCGGCCTCGATGCCGCCGCCGACCGCGAAGACCTTGCGGCCGTACGGGGTACGACGCAGGACGAAGTCCACGATCACCAGGGAGGCGAGGAAGATCACCAGCGAGTTGGAGACACCGGCCGACGAGTTCAGCACGGCCGCGGTGACGAACGCCGCCACGGCGAGCAGACCGACCCGCAGACCGATCTCGCTGGTGGGCCGGAACGGCACCCCGGCGGCCTTGCGGCGGCGCTGCTCGACGAGTGAGCCGTAGGCCAGGGAGGCGGTGCCGAGCGCGGCCAGGATGTAGGCACCGGCGATCGACTGGTCCATGAAGAAGGAACCCTGGCCGAGCAGGTGCACGGGACCGCTGTCCGGGATGTTGATGGTGCCGCTCGAACCGAGCAGCCACAGCATCAGACCGTTCCAGCCGAGGAAGCCGGCCAGGGTGACGACGAACGCCGGTACGCCGATCCTCGCGAAGAAGAAGCCGTGCAGCGCGCCGATGCCGACACCCGTGACGATGGTCAGGACCAGCGCCAGCCAGCCGTTCATCCCGTGGTTGACCACGAAGACGGCGAACAGGGTGGACGCCAGACCGCTGACCGAGCCGACGGACAGGTCGATCTCGCCGAGCAGCAGCACGAAGACCAGGCCGATGGCGAGCATGCCGGTGGCCGACAGGTAGTAGCTGATGTTGGACAGGTTGTCCGCGCTCAGGAACCGGCTGTTCTGCGACTGGAAGATGATGCCGATGACGATCAGGCCGGCGATGACCGGCAGGGAGCCGAGTTCACCGCCCTTGACCTTGCGCTTGAACTCGGTGATGTAGCCCTTGTAGCCCTCTTCGCGGACCAGCAGACGCGGGTCGACGACGGTGGCGGCACCGGCCGCTGCCGTGGGGTCCTCGGTGGGAGCCGCGGTGGTCGGTTCCACCGCGTCCTTCTTCACGGTGTTGGACGTGTCGCTCACTTTGCCGCCTCCGTGCTGCGCACCGCACGACGGGTCACGGCGTTGTCCGTGGCACCGGTGATCGCGGCGATGATCGTTTCCTGACTGGTGTCCTTCACCGGGAAGGAGCCGTTGTTCTTGCCCAGGCGCAGCACGTTGACGGTGTCGGCGACCGCCTTGACGTCGGCCATGTTGTGGCTGATGAGGATGACGCCGAGGTTGCGCTCGCGCAGCCGCTCGACCAGGTCGAGGACCTGGGCGGTCTGCTCGACGCCGAGGGCGGCGGTGGGCTCGTCGAGGATGACGACCTTGGGGTCACCGATCAGCGCGCGGGCGATGGCGACGACCTGTCGCTGACCACCGGAGAGGCTGGCGATCGGGATGCGCACGCTCGGGATGCGGATGGAGAGCGTGCTCAGCAGCTCACGGGAGTTCTTCTCCATCGTGACCTCGTCGATGACCCCGTGACGCAGCAGCTCGCGTCCGAGGTAGAGGTTGCCGACGACATCGAGGTTGTCGCACAGCGCGAGGTCCTGGTAGACCGTCGCGACGCCGAGTCCCTGGGCGTCGTGCGGCTTGTTGATGCTGACCGGCTTGCCCTCCCACTCGATGACTCCCTCATCGATGGGATGCACCCCGGCGATGGTCTTCACCAGGGTGGACTTTCCTGCGCCGTTGTCGCCGACCAGTGCGACGACTTCTCCGGCGTGGACCTCCAGCTCTACTTCGGTGAGGGCCTGCACCGCACCGAATCGCTTGGAGACTCCGCGCAACGCCAGCACGGGCGTAGCGGACACGTTAACCATCTCCTTCGCCGCCTGACCGGCGGGGATGCCGCGCTAGTCAAAAGCCGCGGAGGGTTGTGCCTAGGCACAGATTTACAAGATGAACATGCGCGCGGCCGATGCCTGTTGGCAACGGCTGCGTTCGCACGGGTTCCGATCGGCGCCCGCCCCACAGCGGGGTTTGAGGGTGGGGCGGACGCCGAAGGGGCTTTGTCACCGCTGGGCGGTGGTTAGGACAGACCGGCCTTCTTGCACGCCGCGGCGTAGTCGGCGGTGCAGATCTGCGCGACGGTGTAGAGACCGTCCTTGATGACCGTGTCCTTGATGTTGGCCTTGGTGACCGACACCGGGACGAGCAGCTGCGAGGGCACCTTGTTGCCGGAGCCGCTGGTCTGGGTCGTGGTGGCGAGCGAGGTGATGCTCTTGCCCTGCGCCAGGTCCACGGCGAGCGTGGCGGCCGCCTCGGCCTCCGGCTTGAAGGCCTTGTAGACGGTGCTGGACTGGGTACCGGCGACGATGCGCTGGATACCGGCGAGCTCCGCGTCCTGACCCGTCAGCGGGATGCCGCTGATGCCGGCGCCCTTGAGGGCGGTGGCGATACCGCCGGCCATGCCGTCGTTGGCGGAGTAGACGCCCGCGATGTTCTTGGCGCCGAGCTGGGTGATGGCCGCCGTGACCTTCTGGTTGGCGACGGTGTCCTTCCACAGGCCGGACTGCTCGTAGGCGATGTCGACCTTGCCGTCGAGGGCCTCGTGGGCGCCCTTCTTGAACATCGCGGCGTTCGGGTCGGCGTCGTCACCGTTGATCATGACGATCTTGGACTTCGTGGTGGCCTTCGAGCCCAGCGAGGTGAGGAGCGCCTCGCCCTGGAGCTTGCCGACCTCGACGTTGTCGAAGGAGACGTACGCGGAGACCGGGCCCTGGGCCAGACGGTCGTACGCGACGACCTTGATGCCCTTGTTGACCGCCTGCTGGATCGAGGACTTGATCGCGGCGGAGTCCTGGGCGCTGATCACGATGACCTTGACGCCCTTGGTGATCATGCTGCTGACCTGCTGGGCCTGGGTGGCCGCGCTGGCGTTCGCGTTGTTGTACTCGACGGTGCAGCCGGAGCAGAGCTCCTTGACCTTGGCCTCGAAGTACGGCTTGTCGAACTTCTCGTACCGCGTGGTGACACTGTCGGGCAGAAGCAGACCGATCTTGGCGTTGGTGCCGCCCGACGAGCTGGAGCTGCTGTCGGACTTCTTGTCGTCGCCGGCCTTGCCACAGGCGGCCATCGAGACGGCCATCGTGGTGGCGATAAGAGCAACGGCGGCACGACGCATACGCGTGTTCACTGTGAAACCTCCCTGACGAGGCCGCGTCGTTGCGGCCGAGGTGGCTGGAAGCCAACTCGGCCGCGCGTTCGGCGTCAAGAAGTAAATACTTAACGAGATGGCAACGGCGTCGTGCGTTCTCTAAGTGAAGGCAGGTGTCGCTGTAGTCAGCGACCCGTCCAAAAGGGTCGAATCGCCCATCTCGCTGAGTGCGAGAGCAAGCGCTCCGAGCACCTCCGCACGGCCTCCAAGTGCACCCGGGAGAACGGACAGTTGACGCGCCGCACTGGGGATCGCATAGCGGCCTACAGACTCCCTGATCGGCCCGAGCACCAGCTCACCGGCCTCGGCGAGATCGCCACCGAGGACCACTCGGCTCGGGTTCAGCAAATTGCAGAGATTGGCGACTCCACTGCCGATGTGTCGGCCGACGTCGGCGATCACCCGACGGCAACCAGGGTCTCCGTCCCGTGCCAGCCGTACGACTCCTTCCATGGTCAGGTCGGTGCCGTGACTGCTCTGGAGGAGTGGCAGCACATAGCGCGCGGCCGTGAAGGTCTCCAGGCAGCCCCGGTTTCCGCAGCGGCAGACAGGGCCGGACTCATCAAGAGTAATATGCCCGATTTCTCCCGCTGTGCCACCCGGGCCCCGGTAGATCTTGCCGTTGATGACCAGTCCGGCGCCGACACCGCTCGCGACCTTGATGTACGCCAGGTCCCTGACGCCCCGCCCGCTGCCCCAGACCAGCTCACCGAGGGCGCCCAGGTTGGCGTCGTTGTCCACGTGCACCGGTACACCCAGACGGCTGCCCAGCTCCTCGGCGGGTCTGGTGCCCGACCAGCCCGGCAGGATGGCGCTGGAGCCCAGGGTGCCCGACTCCAGGTCGATCGGTCCGGGCACACCGAGGCCCACCCCGGCGATCTTGGACCGGTCCACTCCGGTGGCCGCGATCAGTCGGTTGACCAGCTCTTCCGCCCGGTCGAAACCCTGGTTCGAGGAGGCGTCCACATCGAGCGGCTCGGACTCCTCGGCCAGCACCTGGTGGGCGAGATTCCCGACCGCGACGCGCAAATGCGTGTGCCCGAAGTCGACGCCGATGACAATGCCGGCGTCCCCGCTCAGGGACACGCTGCGGGCCCTGCGGCCACCCGCCGAAGTGGGTGTGACCTCGACCGTTCCGCCGTCCTTGAGCTCGCGCACGATGTTGGAGACCGTCGCAGCGGACAGGCCCGTCGTCCTCGCGATCTCCGCCTGCGTCAACGACCCGGCCAACCGCACCGCTCGGACGACCCGCTCGAGATTGGCTCGGTGCAGTGACGACTGCGACCCGGGAGTCTCCACGACGACCTCCTGCGCGCGGGACCGCATCGATGAGGCCCCGTCTATGTCCAACTAGTGAACTCTAAGCTGAGCCGTTCGGGTCGCCTCCCGTCAAGAGGTTGAACCGCATCCGGGGTCTCGGACACATACGTGGACACCGCTCCCGGCCTTCCGGGAGCGGTGGCGGAACGAGCGCTTCCTTCTGCGTTCTCCAGGCGCGCTACTTCAGCGTCGCCGAGGTCAGACCGGACTGCACCTGGCGCTGGAACGACAGGTAGACGACCAGCATCGGGATCATGGCGATCGTGACGCCCGCGAAGAGAACGGGCAGGTCGGAGGCGTACCCTTGTTGCTGCTGGAGTTGGATGAGGCCCTGGGTGAGGACATAGCGCTCGGGGTCCGAGCCGCTCTGCGGCTGCATCAGGACCGTCGGCAGGATGAACTGGTTCCACTGGCCGAGGGTGTTGAAGATGCCGACGCTGATCAACCCGGCCTTGGCCATCGGCAACATCACTTGGAAGAACGTCCGGGTGTGCGAAGCGCCGTCGAGGATCGCCGCCTCGAAGACCGCGGTGGGCAGCGTCCGGAAGAACGCGTGCATGAAGAACACCGTGAACGGCATCGAGTAGGCGATGTAGACCAGGATCAGTCCCTGGTAGGTGTTCAGCATGTCGAGGCGCTTGACCATGAAGAACAGCGGGACCAGCGCCAGGAACACCGGGAACATCGCGCCGGCGACGAAGAAGTAGTACAGCAGCCGGTTGCCCCAGAACTGGTAGCGGGCCAGCACGTACGCGGCCATCGAACCGAACAGCATGGTCAGCGGCACCGAGAACACCAGGACGATCAAGGTGTTCAGGAAGTAGTCGCCGATGCCCTTGCTCCAGGCCCGCCGGAACACGTCGAACGACCAGTTGTGCGGCCAGCCGAAGGCCGAGTTGCCGATCTGCACGTCGGTCTTGAAGGAGCTGAGCACCAGCCACAGCAGCGGCAGCACGATCAGCAGGGCCCACAGGGCCAGGAAGCCGTGCGAGAACACGTTCAGTACGGTGCCCTCGCCGCGCGGCTCACCGGCCCGGGCGCTCGACTTCCGGACCGACGGCTGGGGCGGGACGGTGCCGCCCGTGGGGGCGGTCTCCTTGAGGGGTGCGCTCATCGTCGTATGTCTCCCGCTCAGAACTCGATGCGCTCACGGCGGGTGGCGCGCAGCGTGACCACGGACAGGACCAGGGTGAGCAGCAGCATGACGACGCCCATCGCGCAGGCGTAGCCGCTCTTCCCGAAGTAGAGGAAGTTGCGCATCATCACGGTCGACATGACGTCGCTGCCGTGGTCGGGACCGCCTCCGTAGGCGCCCATGTTCGAGGTCATGGAGGAGACCAGGACGAACATGTCCATCGCGATGATGCCGAGATACACCCAGGCCGTCTGGACGGTCTCCCAGAGGAGCGGCAGGGTGATCCGGAAGAAGGACTGGGAGCGGTTCGCGCCGTCGATCAGGGCGGCCTCGTAGATGTCCCGGGGAATGGACTGCATGGCGGCGGAGAACAGCACCAGATAGAAACCGACGCCGTGCCACACGACGACCGCCATCAGCGCCCAGAGCACCATGTTGGGCTCGTTGAGCCACTCCACCGGATTGTTGACGTCCACCAGGTGGAGTTTGATCAGGAAACCGTTGAGCAGGCCACCGCCGTCACTGCGGTACACCGCGTTGAACAGCACCGCGAGAATCGCCAGCGACAGCACCTGCGGGAAGAAGTAGACGATTTTGTAGAACCCGGAACCGGCGACACCCTGCACACCGCCGGCCTTGCTGCGCCCTCCCGCGTTCACCATGAACGCGAAGAAGAGGGCCAGCAGAATGGTGATCACGGGGATGAACACCAGGAACAGGAGGTTGTGCCAGATGGCCTCCTTGAAGACGTCGTCGTGGAGCAGTGCTCGATAGTTGTCCAGTCCGACGAACTTGAAGGTCTGTGACTCGCCCTTCCAGTCGGTCAGCGAATAGCCGAACGTCTGGATGTACGGCCAGATCACGAAGATCAGATAGAGCGCCACGGGAACGAAGAGAAATCCCGCGACGAACCTGTACTGCCCTTTGCGCATTGGCGTTTCCTGCCCCTGGTGTCCCGAGCGTGATCAGGTGGTGCGATCAGGCGTTGTGATCAGGAGTGAACGTTCTTCTTGGACGCCGGGTCCTTGGCCTGCTTGTCGACGGCGGCCTGACAGCGCTTCAGCCACTCCTTGGGCTGGATGCGCTTGGCCATCAGCTCGTTGGACGCGTTCTGGATGGAGGTGTCCATCTCGCTGTACCAGTCGGGGTAGAGGTAGCGGAAGGTGTTGTCGCCGGCCGCCTTGGACGCGTCGACCGTGGACTGGGTGCCCGGGCGCAGGGTGACGCTGGAGTCGACACCGTCCTTGAGGATGGTGAGCGAGTTGGCCTCCTTGGCGAAGAGCGTCGACCACTCCTTGGAGAGCATGTGGCGCATGAACTCCTTGGCGCCGGGGAGGTTCTTGGCCTTCGCGGGGATGATGAAGGGCTCGCCGGAGCCGGCCCGGATCGCCTCGAACGGCATCTTGCTGTCGGGCAGCAGCGGCATCGGCAGGAACTTCATGTCGAAGTCCGTCGGTGTCAGCTTGAGCTGCTCGTTCTCCAGCCAGGAACCACAGGTGATGAAGGCGGCCTTGTACTGGTTCCAGCGGGTCTGCGACTCGGTGTGGGTCAGGCCGTTGGTGCCGGGCATCAACAGGTCCTTCTCGACCACCTCGTAGATCGCCTCGACACCGGCCTGCGCGGCGGCCGAGCCGACGAACGCCTTCGGGTCGAGGTTGTCGATCGCCTTGACGGCGTCGATCCCGCCCTTCTTGGCGATCAGGTCCATGATGGCGACGTTGATGTAGTACGGGTACTTGCCCTGGTGGGCGAGTCCGCCGATGCCGGCCGCCTTCGCCTTCTGGCAGATGGCGATGAACTCGTCCCAGGTCTTGGGCGGGGTCCAGCCCTTGTCCTTGAAGAGCTTGCCGGAGTACCACAACCCCCACACCGTGTAGATGTAGTTGAGGGCGACGACCTTGCCCTCCTGCACACCCGGGTCGAGGGTGCCGGGGATCAGCAGATCGCGGACCTTCTTGGTCGGGTCGTCGATCGCGGGCGCGTCCAGCACCGGCGAGAGGTCGAGCAGCTGACCGTTCTTGTACAGGACGTCGATCTTGATCTGCTGGGCGCCGGAGTCGTCGACGATGTCCGGCGGGTTGCCCGCGTTGAAGCGGGGCTGGAGCTTGCCGGTGATCTCCTGCGTTCCGGTGTGGGTGGAGCTGACGCCGATCTTCGTCTTGAAGTTGGCTTCCCACGCCTTGGCGTAGTCGTCTCCGTAACCGCCCTTGAAGACGACGACGTCGAGCGTGCTGCCCTTCTTCACACCGAAGGGATTCGACTTCGACGTGGTGCCCTTGGTGGCGTCACCGCTGCCGCTGTCGTCCCCGCCGCCGCTGGCACACGCGGACAGGAAACTCATCGTGGGTACGGAGATCAGACCGAGTGCGGCAGACCTCTTGATCAAATCGCGGCGGCCGACGCCTTTGGAACCGTTGTTCTCGGCGGAAGTGGATCCCATGCTCAAGTCCTCGCCTTCTCCAGGACTCAGGCGGTGAACCGGATCCCCGGCACCGCGGTCAGGTCGAGCTTGGTCGTGCAGGAGTACTTCGTGCGTACTGCTTCGAGAGCGGTGTCGAACGCGACAGGTATAGTCCACTTCCGGTCGGCAGAGCAAGATCGAATGCAGGGTAGGTTGTCGGTCTTTTCCGAAGTGAGACCTCGCGGAAATATGAACGCCCTGTGTGTTCGATGACGGAGAAATCCCCGTTATTGCCCTCGAATGCCACACTCAACACCCTTGACATCCCAGGCCACTTGACTCCCTACTGTTCCTTGCGCATCGAAGCTGACAACGTTGTCCAGCGTGCAGGGAGGATGCCCTCGTATGCATCACAGATGGTGGGGTACGGCGGTCGTGTCGACCGCCGCACTGGCTTTGCTCGTGGGTTCGCAGGGAGTGACGGTCGCCCTGCCCGCAAAGGCCCCGGCCGGCGGGGAGTTCACCTCCTCGTTCGAGTCGGGGGATCCGGCACCGGACTGGCTGAACACGGTCGACACCGCGCCGGACGGGTCCAAACGCGCCTCGGGCGTCGACGGCGGCTACAGCACCGGCATCCCCGGCAATGTGACCGACCATGTCACCGACGTCCGGGCGAGCTCCGAGAACACCGGCGGCGGCGAGGTGAAGGAGAACCTCGTCGACGGCGAGTCCGGCACCAAGTGGCTGACCTTCGAGCCCACCGGCTGGGTCGAGTTCGACCTCGACAAGCCGGCCAGGATAGTGACGTACGCGCTGACTTCGGCCAATGACTACGCCGAACGCGATCCGCAGGACTGGACGCTGTCGGGCTCGACGGACGGCAAGGACTGGAAGCCCGTCGACACCCGCACCGGCGAGACCTTCGCCGACCGCTTCCAGACGAAGTCCTACGACCTCGCCGCGCCGGCCGAGTACCAGCACTTCCGGCTCGACATCACGAAGAACAACGGCGCGAGCGGCATCCTGCAGCTCGCCGACGTCCAGTTCTCGACGGGCAACAGCACCGCCCCGATCCCCGAGGACATGCTCTCGCTGGTCGACCGCGGCCCCAGCGGCTCGCCCACCGCCAAGGCGGGCGCCGGCTTCACCGGGAAGCGGGCACTGCGGTACGCGGGCCGCCATACGGCGACGGGACGCGCGTACTCGTACAACAAGGTCTTCGACGTGGACGTGCCGGTCGCCAAGGACACGGCACTGTCGTACAAGATCTTCCCGCAGATGGCCGACGGCGACCGCGACTACGACGCCACGAACGTCGCCGTCGACCTGGTCTTCACCGACGGCACCTATCTGAGTGACCTCGGCGCGAGCGACTCGCACGGCTTCGCGCTGACTCCGCAGGGGCAGGGCGCGGCGAAGATCCTCTACGTCAACCAGTGGAACAGCGTCCTCTCGCGGATCGGTTCGGTTGCGGCAGGGAAGACCGTCGACCGGATACTCCTCGCCTACGACTCCCCCGGCGGGCCGGCGAAGTTCCGGGGCTGGCTGGACGACGTGAGCATCAAGTCGGTCGCGCCCGAGAAGCCGAAGGCGCATCTGTCCGACTACGCGCTGACCACCCGGGGCACCAACTCCAGCGGCAGCTTCTCGCGCGGCAACAACTTCCCCGCGACGGCGCTCCCGCACGGCTTCAACTTCTGGACCCCGGTGACGAATTCGTCGTCGCTCAGCTGGCTCTACGACTACGCACGCGCGAACAACGACGACAACCTGCCGACGCTCCAGGCACTCAGCCTGAGCCATGAGCCCAGCCCCTGGATGGGCGACCGGCAGACCTTCCAGGTGATGCCGTCGGCCGCGTCGGGCACCCCCAACACCGACCCGAGCGCACGGGAGTTGGCCTTCAAGCACGAGAACGAGACCGCGCGCCCGTACTACTACGGCGTCACCTTCGAGAACGGTCTCAAGGCCGAGATGGCCCCGACCGACCACGCGGCCTCGTTGCGCTTCACCTACCCCGGCGACGACGCGAGCGTCATCTTCGACAACGTCACCGAGCAGGCGGGCCTGACCCTCGACAAGGAGAACGGGACCGTCACCGGCTACTCAGACGTCAAGTCCGGACTGTCCACGGGCGCGACCCGGCTCTTCGTGTACGGCGTGTTCGACGCGCCGGTGACGGACGGCTCCTCCAGCGGTGTCAAGGGCTATCTGCGGTTCAAGGCGGGCGCCGACCACACGGTCACGCTGCGTCTGGCCACCTCGCTGATCAGCGTCGACCAGGCGAAGGCCAACCTGAGCCAGGAGATCCCGGACGGCACCTCCTTCGACACGGTCAAGGACCAGGCCCAGCAGGTGTGGGACAAGCTGCTCGGCAAGGTCGAGGTGGAGGGCGCCACACCGGACCAGCTGACCACGCTGTACTCCAGCATGTACCGGCTGTACCTGTACCCCAACTCCGGCTTCGAGAAGGTCGGTTCGACCTACCAGTACGCCTCGCCGTTCTCCCCGATGCCGAGCCAGGACACCCCGACGCACACCGGCGCGAAGATCGTCGACGGCAAGGTGTACGTCAACAACGGCTTCTGGGACACCTATCGGACGACCTGGCCGGCCTACTCTCTCCTGACGCCCAGTCAGGCGGGTGAGATGGTCGACGGGTTCGTGCAGCAGTACAAGGACGGCGGCTGGACCTCGCGCTGGTCCTCACCGGGCTACGCGGACCTGATGACCGGCACGTCCTCGGACGTCGCGTTCGCGGACGCGTACGTCAAGGGCGTGAACTTCGACGCCAAGTCGGCCTACGACGCGGCCGTGAAGAACGCGACCGTCGTCCCGCCCACGTCGGGTGTGGGCCGCAAGGGCATGACCACCTCCCCCTTCCTCGGCTACACCAGCACCGCCACCAACGAGGGCTTCAGTTGGGCGATGGAGGGCTACAACAACGACTACGGCATCGCCCAGATGGGCCTGGCCCTCTACAAGAAGACCGGCGAGAAGCACTACAAGGAGGAGTCCGAGTACTTCCTCAACCGGGCCCAGGACTACGTCGACCTCTTCGACAAGCAGGCCGGCTTCTTCCAGGGCAAGGACGCCAAGGGCAACTGGCGCGTGGACTCGGCGAGTTACGACCCGCGCATCTGGGGTTACGACTACACGGAGACCGACGGCTGGGGCTACGCCTTCACCGCCCCGCAGGACAGCCGCGGCCTGGCCAACCTCTACGGCGGCCAAAGTGCCCTCGGGGACAAGCTCGACCAGTACTTCTCCACCCCGGAGACGGCGTCCTCCGACTTCGTCGGCTCCTACGGCGGTGTCATCCACGAGATGACGGAGGCGCGCGACGTCCGGATGGGCCAGTACGGGCACTCCAACCAGGTCGCCCACCACGTCATCTACATGTACGACGCGGCCGGCGAGCCCTGGAAGGCGCAGAAGAACGTGCGCGAGGTGCTGTCGCGCCTCTACACCGGCAGTGAGATCGGGCAGGGCTACCACGGCGACGAGGACAACGGCGAGCAGTCGGCCTGGTACCTCTTCTCCGCGCTCGGCTTCTACCCGCTGGTGATGGGCAGCGGCGAATACGCCATCGGCTCCCCGCTGTTCACCAAGGCGACCGTCCACCTGGAGAACGGCAAGGACCTCGTCGTCAAGGCACCGAAGAACAGCACGAAGAACGTCTACGTACAGGGCCTGAAGGTCAACGGCCAGACCTGGACGAAGACTTCACTCCCCCATTCGCTGCTGGAGAAGGGCGGAGTGCTGGACTTCTCCATGGGCTCCAAGCCCTCGGCGTGGGGCAGCGGCAAGAACGCGGCGCCGGTGTCGATCACCAAGGACGACCAGGTGCCGACACCCCGCAGCGACCAACTCACCGGTGACGGCGCCCTGTTCGACAACACGTCGGCCACGAGCGCGACGGTGACCTCGGTGGACCTGCCGGTCACGAAGGCCACCAAGGGCATCCAGTACACGCTCACGTCGTCGGCGGACCACACCACGGCACCGACCGGCTGGACCCTTCAGGGCTCGGCCGACGGCACCACGTGGAAGACGCTCGACAAACGCTCCGGCGAGACCTTCACCTGGGACAAGCAGACGCGCGTGTTCTCGGTGAAGTCGCCTGGCTCGTACGCGCGTTACCGGCTGGTCCTGGACGGTTCCTCGACGCTCGCGGAGGTGGAACTGCTGGCCTGAGGTGACCTCACGGCACGGGGAGGCGGGGCAGCAGTTTCCGCAACGCCTCCGCGTGCTGGTGGACCCGTCTGAGCACGCCTCTCCTGGTCGACGCGAAGACGGGGACGTCCTGGGCCGGGCCGCACGCGGCGGCCTTGTACAGGTCGTCGAGCCACGCCCCGCTCCCCCTGGTGCCGTCCGGCGCCAGGGGGATCAGTCGTGTCAGGACCTCCGATTCGGCGCCGCCCAGGAACCAGACGCGCACCATCAGGTCGGCGCGCAGATAGCGCAGACCGCCGTCTATGTCCTCCGGCGGCGCGAAGCCCTCGTCCCCGACCAGGAACGCGAAGGCCGTGCGCGCTTCGGCCCGGAACTCCTCGGGCAGCTGCGGCCGTTTCACCATCTGCGGATGCTCGCACGCGACGATGTGCCCCCGCCACCGGAACGGGCGAGGGCACACATAGTGGACGTCAGTTCACCGCAAGGGTGAACACATGGAGATCCGTGTCGTCCGGAAGTGTCACGCTCTTGATGGTCTTGCCCGTGGGTGCCGCGAACGGCTTGGTGGCGAACACATAGGTGACGACCGGGTCCTTGTCCGCACCCGCGACATTGCGGTACGCGGTCCTGGCGACGACCTCGTTGCCGTACTGCACGGTGCCGCCGCCCCCGCCGACCGTCCAGTCCGTGAAGGACAGGTCGATCGCGTCGGTGCTGCCGTCGGTGTAGGTGACGGTCGCCTTCGTCTGCTGGTTGCCGTTGACCGCGCTGCCCACGAAGGACAAGGTGCTTGCGGGCTGCGGGAGTTGGACGGTCTGGCCGGCCGCCGAGACGTTGTCGGGGCGTCCGTTCGGCGAGCCCGGCCAGGTGAAGCCGAGCCCGTCCACCGTGCCGGCGCCGCCCGGGGTCAGCCCGGCCGCCGCGAGTGCCTGGAGGGAGTAGCTCCAGCCGCCTCCGTCGTAGTCCGCCTCGTCGTGCTCACCGGTGTCGTCGGAGACGCCGGTGTTGTTGTACGCGGCGAGGAGGGTGCCGGGCGCGGCCACCGTGAGGGACACCGGCTGCTCGTACGACGTGTCGCCCGAGGTGACGGTGACCTTCACGTCGTAGAAGCCCTGCGTGACGTCGTCGGCGGCGGTGAGGGTGATGTCCTGGGAGCCGTCGACGACCGTTCCCTGGGCGGGAGTCGCCGTGACCCCGGTGGGGGTCTCGACGCTGTAGCGGACCTCGGGGCCGGTGCCGCCGCTCAGGGACAGGGCCTTGATGTTCACCTTGGTGCTCTCGCCGGGTGCGAGGGTCGCGGCGGTCGGGCCGACGCCGATCTGGTACGGCTGCTCGCCGGTGCGGAAGGACGGCGGGGCGTCGGCCGGGTCGCTGCCCCAGGTGCGGTTGGGGGTGGCGGAGAGGGTGTAGTCGAGGGTGCCGCCGTTCCGGACGATCGAGGACGAGAGCCAAGGGCGGTCGCTGGTACGGCCGTTGACCTTCAGGGACTGGATGTACGGGGCGTCGGTCGCGGCGCCCTTAGCGCGGATGGAGATGTCGTTGCCGTGCGGGCGGCTGATCTCGATGCGCTCGAACAGGGGTGAGGCGAGGGTGAGTTCGGCGCGGGAGGGGACCTGGGGGTACATGCCGAGGGCGGAGAAGACGTACCAGGAGGACATCTCGCCGAGGTCGTCGTTGCCGGGGATGCCGGCCGGGTCGGTCGTCCAGAGCTGCTTCATGGCCGCCCTGACCGTCTCCTGGGTCTTGTAGGGCGCACCCGCGTAGTCGTAGAGGTAGGGGACGTTGACGGACGGTTCGTTGTCCAGCTCGGACTTGTCGCCGCCGCTGCCCGTGAAGGCCCAACTCCCGTCCGCCTCATGGAAGAAGGAGTCGAGGCGGGCGAGTGCCTTGTCCGTGCCGCCCATCGCCGCGAAGAGGCCCGCCGGGTTGTGCTGGACCATCCACGTGTACTGGGCGGCCGTGCCCTCCACGAAGCCGTTGCCGGTGCCCGGGGTGAAGCCGGTGACCCAACTGCCGTCCGCCTTGCGGTTGGCGATGTAACCGCCGGTGGGGTCGGCGGCGATGTTGAAGTTGTTCTGCCACCACTGGGCACGCTTGGCGAAGTCGGCCGCCGTGGTCTTCTTCCCCGCCGCTGTGGCGAGTTGGGAGAGCGCGAAGTCCGCCGTGGACATCTCCAGCGTCTCGGCGGCGCCGCCCCAGGCGTTGGAGACGGACGGCATGTAGTGCAGCTTCAAGTACTTGTCCAGGGAGGGGCGTTGGCCCGCCGACAGCACCGGCTTGCCTGAGGAGGACAGGTCCTGTGCGGTCGGTACGGTCGCCGCCTGGACGAGGGAGTCGAGTGCGCCGTTCAGGTCGAAGTCGGTGCCGCCGAAGGCGCGGATGCCTGCCAGGGCGGTGGGTGAGGGGTCGCCGTTCATGACGTGGGTGCCGCTCGCGCCGTGCAGCCAGCGGTCCCAGATCCCGCCGTTCTGCTGGGCGAGTTCGTAGAGGGACTGGGCGATGTCCGAGCCGGTGCGGGGGCTGAGGAGGGTGAGCAGTTGGACCTGCGACCGGTAGATGTCCCAGCCGGAGAAGGTGCCGTACTGCGCTTGATGCCCCCGGCTCACCTTGTGCACCTTGCCGTCGCTGCCCGTGTACTTGCGGTCGGCGTCGCTGATGACGTTCGGGTGCAGGAGGGAGTGGTAGAGCGCGGTGTAGAAGGTGGTGCGCTCGGTGTCGGTACCGCCGCCCACCTTGATCGCGCCGAGCTGGTCGCGCCAGGCGCGGTGCGCCGCGTCCTCGACCGCGTCGAAGGAGCGCTTCGGCGGGTTCTCCGCCGCGAGGTTGGCCTCGGCGCCGGCCTGACTGACGTACGAGATACCGACCTTGACGCCGACCGGGCCGGTGCCGGGCTCGAACTCGACGTAGCCGCCCGCGCCCTTGCCCGCGACGGGACGGCCGCCGTTGGTGAAGCCGCCGGTGCCGCCGGTCGCGTTCGTCGACCCCGGGGTCAGCTTGTCGTCCTGCCAGGTGCCGGTGGTCTTGAAGGCGCGGTCGAAGGTGGCGGTGAAGTACAGGGTGTAGTAGGCGCGTTGGCCCTCGGGGTCGAGGTAGCCGCAGAAGTTGCCGGAGGTGACCGAGCCGGAGACCGTGCGGGTCGCCGGATCGATGGTGACCGACGAATCGGTGGAGCCCACCTCGGAGTTGGCGGTGCGGATCAGCAGTGAGGCGGGCTTGTCGGCCGGGTAGGTGAAGCGGCCGGAGCCGGTGCGGGCCGTCGCGGTGAGGTCGGCGGTGACGCCCGAGGCGAGGCCGACCTTGTAGTGGCCGGGCTCGGCGGTCTCGTCGGTGTGGCTGAAGTCGGAGGCGTAGACGGCGTCCTTGGTGTCGCTCGCCGGGGACGAGGTGACCTCACCGGCGTACGGGAAGAACGGGATGTCGCCGCTGCCGCCTGCGCAGCCCGTGCCCGACATGTGGGTGAGGCTGAAGCCGCGGATGCGGGTGGCGTCGTACTGGTAACCGCCGGGCGCGGCCGTACTTGTCGCGCTGCCTCTCGTGTTCTCCGGGCTCCAGGAGAGCATGCCGAAGGGCACGACGGCGCCCGGGAAGACATTGCCGCCGTTCTTGGTGCCGATCAGCGGATCGACGTAGGCGCTCGGGTCCTTGACGAGTTGCGGTGGGGCGGTGGTGGCCGCCAGGGCGGGGGTGGCGCCGCCGACCGCGAGTGCGGCGGCGAGCAGCAGGGACATGGGACGGAAACGCATGACGCGGCCCCTCCTCCTTCGGACGGGTCGCGCACCACAGGTCGCACAAGCCGCAGGGACAGTAACGTGCGCCACCCGTACCACGGAAGAGCGCGTGCCCCGGTGAGGGCGCACGGAGCGGACACTCGGACGGTCGACCCAGGCCAACTGGCTTGACATCGTTGTCCGTTGGGGCGGTAGAGTCATATGCAGACCATTCGACAACGTTGTCGCACCGCAGTGTCGCCCCAAGCCACGCACCACCCGGGCAGGTTGAACCCCCATTCCCTGCCCGGCTCGCGGACCCGGTGGCCCCCGACCACCGGGTCCGCCCCGAGCTCTGGGTCAACCGACCTGGCAGGGCAGGGTAGTTGCGGTGTCCCCGCCGTCGCCGTTCACGACGTATCCGAAGGTGGTGCTCTGGCCCGGACTGAGCGAGCCGTTCCAGTCGGCGTTGTGCACCATCACGTCCTGGCCGGTGTAGGTCGCGTTGCCGTTCCAGAGGCTGGCGACCGACTGGCCGCCCGGGAGCGTCCAGTTGACCATCCAGTCGAGCATCGGGACGTCGCCGGAGTTGGTGACGGTCACCTCGGACTGGTAGCCGCCGGGCCAACTGCCCGTCGTGCGGCGGGTGGCGGAGCAGGTGCCGGGTACCGGGTCGGTGGGGTTGCCCGGGTCGTGAATGCCCGTCACCTCGCCGTTGCCGCCGTCGAAGACGACGTCCGAGCAGGAGTAGAAGGTCTCCGTGCTGTCCGAGCGCTGCCACACCATGTAGATGATGTGGCGCCCCGACTTGTTCGCCGGAAGCTGCCCGGTCCAGGAGTAGTTGGCCTCGACCGTGCCCGGGGTGCCGTTGAGCGGCGGGTGGTCGACCGTGAGGAACGGGGTGTTCTCCATGTCGTCCCACGTGAGGGTCTTGGTCGGGTCGAAGCCGTCCTTGGTGACGTAGACGTAGAACCAACCCGGGTGCGCCGCCCAGGCGTTGTACGAGAAGTCGACCGTCGCGCCGGAGGTCAGATGCGTCAACGGCCAGTCGTCGCGCGGGAGGTTGAAGCCGGTGAAGTTGGGGTTCCCGCCGCTGCACAGCTCACCGTCCGGCACGAAGCCGCGGGTGCGGCCGGCGCCGTCGGAACGCAGGACGGAGAACCAGTTGTAGAACGGCGTGGTGCCGCTGACCTGTTGGGCCGCCTTGCAGGCCTGGTTGACCGGTTTGATCTCGCCGGTGTCGGTCAGCGCGTCCTGCCAGCAGAGGAAGGTGCGGCTGCCGGGTTTCATGGGGGTGCCGTGGGCCTCCGCGGCGCCGCCGGTGGCGAGGATCAGGGCCAGGGCGGGGACGGTGGTGAGGAGGGCCAGGAGGACGAGGAAGAGGGCTCGGTGGGGGGTGGGGCGCGGTAATCGCGGATCGACATGCGGATGCCTGATTGTCATAGGCATGACAGTTCTACGTCCCTTCGCTCGGCGGTGGTGAGGAACGTGCGGAGGTGGAGACGTGGGGTGGGGCGATCCCGCCGCACCCGGCGGGTTCCGGACCGTCGGGCGGGTGGGAGCGCTCCCACCCCACTTCCTGTGAAGCTAGCGCGGACTGGGGCGGCTGTAAACGTCGCGGTACGCCTAGACCGGTTTCAGGGGCGATACCGGCGTCCGCCCATGACCCGGCCGCGGTGGCCGTCCCAGCGGCATCCCAACGGCTTCGCGACGGCGCAGGTCAAAGCCACACCGCCGTCCCGTCCTCCCAAGGCAGCCGGAGCTCCTTGGCGCCAACCCGGCTGCGGCGACAGCCTGTTGCCGCCAAGCCGCCGGCGAGTGACCACGCCGGCGGCCCGTACACGACCAACGCTCAGCACCACATCGCGGCGGGAGAAGACGCCTCGCCCCGAACACACGGGAGGAATCATGAAGAAGCGCGCCATCGCCGGCCTCGTGGCCGGCCTCGCGGCCGCGGCCCTGGGGCTCACACCCGGCACGGCCAACGCCTCGGACAACCAACCGCTCAGCGCCAGTACCACGGGCGCCTCCGTCTCGCTCACCGTCGACTGGACCGGGTCGGAATCCTTCACTCTGCGCAACGTGAAGCTCAGTGACACCTCCTGCGACGCTCACCCGGTGTTCTTCTACGTCACCGTGCCGGGCTTCCAGTTCCCGAACCACTGGAACACCAGCGGGTGCGGTACCACCACTACCTGGAGCGCCCTGCCGGGCAGCCTGGACGGCGGCATCCACAGCCTCTGGGTGACGGTCTGTCGCGACACGACCTTCGACAACTGCAGCTCGTCCGGCTCGTCGATCAACCCCTACGACTGATCATCCGACGGCAGGCGCCGTTGACGGCCGGCACCGGCGGCCCGGGCGGGTTCCGGGCCGCCGGGTCCCGGCGAAGGACGGCCGGCGGGCGGCGGACCGCCGATGTCGCGGCCGGCGAGTTCCGCGGCGTCGGGCTCCTCGAAGCGCGCCCGCCGGCGCCCGTCGAGTCGTTCGTGGATCGTCCGGCCGAACGCACCGGTGCCGGAGCCGAGTTCCACGACGACCGGTTGCCCACTGACGGAATCGGTGAGGCCATCCGCCGGGCGAGAGCTGTGCCGCTCGGTATCACCGACGCGACGGCGGTCGGCGCCTCGGCGAACTCAGCGCTACAGCTTGGCGGCCGAACTGACCGACTGGGCGGCCTTCTTGATCAGGTCGGCGACCGCGGCAGGCTGCGAGACGTACACAGCGTGGCTGCCGGAGGACTCGACCGTGGTCGCGGTGGCCCGTTCGGCCATTGCCCGCTGGGCGGGCGGGGGGATCATGCGGTCGTCGGCAGCGACCAGGTACCAGCTCGGCCTGGTCCGCCACGCGGGCGCGGAGACGGTGCCGGCGAGTGCGTCGACGCCCCACGGGAGTTGGGAGTCCGCCATGAACGCCGCCTGGCTTGCGGGCAGGTCCCCGGCGAACGACGTGGCGAAGCGCTCACGGTCCAACAGCAGGAAGCCGTCGACGGGCGGCAGGATCGGCGGCACCGGTGCGTCGGGCGGCGGGTCGGCGATGAGCGTGCTCACCGACTCACCCTGGTCCGGGGCGAACGCGGCGATGTACACCAACGCCGCCACGGCGTCGTGGGTGCCGGCCTCGGTGACGACGACTCCTCCGTAGGAGTGCCCGACAAGCACGGAGGGGCCGTTCTGGGCGTCGAGGACCCTGCGGGTGGCCGCTACGTCGCCGGCGAGCGAGAACGTGGCGTGCTGCACGATGCTGACCTTGAAGCCGTCGGCGGTCAGCAGGTCGTAGACGCCCTGCCAGCCGGATCCGTCGGCGAACCCGCCGTGCACGAGTACGACGTTGGTCACGGGCAGGCTCATGGGAGACCTCCTGGAGTTCGGATGTTGTTCCGGGCAGAGGGGTGGGGGTGGGAGATCCGTCGGCGGCGCGCCTTTGCCGCGCACGACTGGTCGGTGGGGCAGCACGGCTCGCACGTGAGCTGTGCCACCTGGCACCTTCCTAGCGGTGGATGGCCTTGACCTCGAGGAACTCCTCCAGCCCGAACCGGCCCAGCTCGCGGCCGTTGCCGCTCTGCTTGTACCCGCCGAACGGCGCGGTCAGGTTGAACTCCCCGCCGTTGACGATGACTTGGCCGGTGCGCATGCGCTTCGCCACGGCCAGCGCGTGGTCCGGCTCGCCGAACACACTGCCGCCCAGGCCGTAGATGGAGTTGTTGGCGATGGCCACGGCCTCCTCCTCGTCGGCGTAGGGGATCACCGAGAGCACCGGGCCGAAGATCTCCTCCTGGGCGATGACGGCGTCCGGCGCGACGTCGGCGAAGATCGTCGGGCGGACGTAGGCGCCCGGCTCGAAGCCCCCGACCGGGCCGGCGCCGCCGAACGCGACCGTGGCCCCGTCGGCGATGCCGCGCTCGATGTAGCCGGACACCCGCCGCTGCTGGGCGGCCGAGGACATCGGGCCGATCCGGGTGGCCGGGTCGGTCGGGTCACCCACGCCGTAGGAACCGGCGGCGGCCACCGCGAGTTCGACGATCTCGTCGTGCCGGCTCGCGGGCACCAGCATCCGCGTCCACGCGGCGCAGGTCTGGCCGCCGTTCATCCAGGCGTACTCGATGCCGAGGTCGACGGCCTTCTGCAGGTCGGCGTCGTCGAGGATGACGTTGGCCGACTTGCCGCCCAACTCCAGGGCCACCCGCTTCACGGTGCCGGCCGCACCGATCGACACCCGCTTGCCGGCGCCGGTGGATCCGGTGAACGACACCATGTCGATGCCCTGATGGCCGGAGATCGCCTCGCCTATCACCGACCCGGCGCCGTGGACGACGTTGAAGACGCCCGCCGGAATCCCCGCGGCCGCGGTCACCTCGGCGAACAGGGCGGCGGTGAGCGGGGTGACCACGCTGGGCTTGAGCACCTCCGTGCAACCGGCGAGCAACGCCGGCACGACCTTCGCGACGGTCTGATACAGGGGGGCGTTCCACGGCGTGATCGCGCCGACCACACCGATCGGCTCGCGCACGAGCAGCGCGTTTCCCAGTTCCTCCTCCCAGGCGAAGGCGTCGGCCACCGGCCCGAAGCTGCTCGCCACCTGGTAGGGCAGCCCGGCCTGCACGACCTTGGCGTACGAGATCGGCGAACCCATCTCGGAGGTGACGGTGGCGGCGAAATCGTCGATGGCACTCTTGATGCCGTCGGCGATCCGGGTGACCGCGGCGGCCCGCTCACCGACCGGTATCGCCGACCATTCCGGGAACGCGCGCCGCGCGGCCGCGACGGCCCGGTCGACGTCGGCCGCCGTTCCCGCCGGCAGGTCGGCGATCACGGTGGCGGTGGCCGGGTTCACGACCTCGATGCGCTCGCGCCCGTCGCCGGCGGCCTCGACGCCGTCGATCCAGTGCTGGACAGCTCGCTGCTCGCTCATGTGCGTGTCTCCTCGCTGTGGAACGGGCCGTGGGGCTCGGTGGTGTCGATGCGGTTGACGCGGACGCCGAGCGCGCGATGACTGGCGCGGATGGTTTCGGCGTCGTCCAGGGCGCCGCCGGAGGTGCAGGTACCGCCCTCGTCATGGCACCCGGACCGGTCGGGGAAGCCCGCGGGCTCCCCGGCATGACGGGCCGCATCCGGGGCACAGGGCGCGGGCGGCGGTCCACGAGTTCGAGTGCGCGCTACACGACCCTGGGCTTGTCGAGCATGGAGCCGACGTTGTGGTAGAACACCCGGTTCTCGACGATCTTGCCGTCCTTGAGGGTGAATTGCTCGATGAAGTGGGTCAGCTCTCCGGTCGTGACGTCCTTGATGCCGACGCACGCGGCGACGCGGTCGCCGTCAGCGATGGTGTAGTGCACCGTGATCGACGAGACCTCGATGTAGTTCGGCAGGACCTGGGCGAGGCCGAGGAATTCGGCCTTGCCGTGGTAGGCCTTCCCGAAGGGCAGGAACACCGGCTCGATGACCGCGACGTCCTCGGACAAGTAGGAGAAGACTCCCTCGACGTCACCGCGGTTGGCTGCCGCGAACATGCCTTCGACGATCGCGCGGTTCTGCTCGGTCAGTGATGTGGCTGCGGACATGGCGTATCTCCTCTGGGGCGGTGAAGCTGGTTCAGCGGTCGATCGTGGATTCGTTGAAGTCGTCGTGCCGGGCGCCGGTGGCCGGCGTGAGGGTGTCGAGCCGCTGCGACTGGCCGGCGGTCAGGACGATGCCGTCGGCGGCGGTGTTCTCCTCGACGCGAGCGACTCGCCGGCTGCCGGGGATCGGGGCGATGTCCCCGCCCTGGGCCACCAGCCAGGCCAGCGCGATCTGTGCCGGGGTGGCACCGACCTCGGCCGCGATGTTCCGTACTTCGTCCACGAGTTGGAGGTTCTGGTGGAACGCCTCGCCGATGAAGCGCGGATTGGTCTTGCGCCAGTCGCCGTCGGGGATCTCCTCGGGCGTGCGGATCCGGCCGGTCAGGAACCCGTGCCCGAGTGGCGCGTAGGGGACGAGCCCGATGCCCAACTCGCGCAGCAGGGGCAGCAGTTCGGTCTCGACGTCGCGGGTCCACAGGGAGTACTCGGTCTGCAGCGCGGCGATCGGGTGCACGGCGTGGGCGCGGCGGATCGTGTCCGGAGAGGCCTCGGACAGGCCGATGTGCAGGACCTTGCCTTCGGCGACCAGCTCGGCCACGGTGCCGATGGTCTCCTCGATGGGGGTGTTCCGGTCGACGCGGTGCTGGTAGTAGAGGTCGATCCGGTCGGTGCGCAGGCGCTTCAGGGAGCCCTCGACGGCGGTGCGGATGTTGGCCGGACTGCTGTCGAACAGGCCGGTTCCGTCCCCGGAATGGGACAGGATGCCGAACTTCGTGGCGAGGACGACATGGTCGCGTCGGCCCTCCAGTGCCTGACCGACGACCTCCTCGCTGTGGTAGGGGCCGTAGCTTTCAGCGGTGTCGATGTGGGTGACGCCGAGGTCGAGCGCGCGATGGACGGCTCGGATGGATTCGGCGTCGTCCAGGCCGCCGCCGGAGAGGAGGGTGCCGGCCATGGACATGGCACCCAGGCCGATCCGGGAAACCCGCAGGCTCCCCAGCATGGCGTGCTGCATCAGAGAACTCGTTTCTCGTCGAGAGTGTCGGAGGAAGGTGCGGCAGAGGGAAGCGGCGAGGGACGGCGTCCACGGCATCCGGGCGCCGATCTCGATCTCGCCGACATCCAGCCAACATCCGTTCACGACATCCCGACAGGCACTGCGAAAAGGGGTACTCACAGGGACCCCTTCCGGGACGCCGGCCGGACCTACCCTTGATCCCATGGACGAGAAGGAGGCGGCGCGGGCGGCGGTCCGCGAGTTCCTCACCACCCGCCGCGCCCGGGTCACCCCCGCCGACGCCGGCCTTCCTCCGCAGGGCACCCGCCGTCGGGTGAAAGGCCTGCGCAGGGAGGAGGTCGCGTTGCTCGCCGGGGTCAGCCCGGAGTACTATGTGCGGCTCGAACGGGGCCAGGCGACCGGGCCCTCCGCCGGAGTCGTCGACGCCGTCGCCGGCGTCCTGCGTCTGGACGAGGACGAACGCGCTCACCTCGGCCGGCTGCTCGCCGCCCTGACCCCCGCGTCCCGCAAGCGGCGGCGCGGTGCGGCGAAAGACCCGGTCACTCCCGGAATCCGGGTGCTGCTGGATTCCATGGACCACTTGCCCGCAGTGGTCTTCAACGGCCGGTTCGACATCCTCGCGGTCAACACACTGGGGCGTGCGCTTCTCGCCCCCGTGTTCGACCTGCCCGGACGGACGAACAGTGCCCGCTTTCTGTTTCTCGACGAGCCCAGGGCCCGGGAGCTGTTCCCCGAGTGGGACCGGATCACCGCCGACACCGTGGCGATACTGCGTATCGAGGCCGGCCGCCATCCCGACGACCCCGACCTGACCGAACTGATCGGAGAGCTCGCGACTCGCAGCACGGCATTCCGGACGCGCTGGGCGACCAACGACGTACGAACCGCCCGAGCCGGCACGAAGACCTTCCGGCACCCCGTCATCGGCGAGGTCACGCTGCCCTACGAGACCCTCCGCATCGAGGCTGTCTCCAGCCAGATCCTCAGTGTCTACACCCCCCGGCCCGGCACCCCCGAAGCCGACGCGATCCGCCTCCTGGCCAGCTGGAACGCCGAGGGCCGACTTGGCCTTTGACCTGCGGCCGGTCGATGACCTCCAGGGCGAAGACCACGATGCGCTCAATTCCCCCCATGCCCAGGCCGACATGGTGACGGCTGAAATGCAGGGCCGCCCCGCCCAGCAACCCCACAGACTTGACCCAGTTTTGGCCAAGCGCGCTATGCGGTGACTCGCGTTCGGTCATGTTGACTTGCCGTGTCCACGGGGTTGGTTCTTGACGGTTTCTGAGTCAGGTGAGCGTTGCGATGGAGGAACAGCTCGTGAGAAGACAGATCCGCGGTGTGCTGGCCGCGTTCGCGGGAGCGCTGCTGCTCACCAGTGGAGTCAGCGCGACCGGTGGCCAGTCCGCGCGAGCCGATGACAACGGTGTCGGGCTCAAACCCGTGCTGGGGTGGAGCAGTTGGAGCTTTGTGCGGCGTAACCCGACCGCGCAGACCATCGAGGCGCAGGCGAAGGCGCTCAAGACCAGCGGGCTGGCGAAAAACGGCTTCGTCTACGCCAACGTCGACGACTTCTGGTACCAGTGCCCGGGCAGTCAGGGGCCGGACGTCGACCAGTACGGCCGCTGGGTCACCGACCCCGTCAAGTTCCCGCCGCGCGGCGGTGAGAACGGCGTCCAGGTCGTCGCCGACTATGTGCACTCCCTGGGCCTGAAGTTCGGCCTGTACGTCACTCCCGGCATCTCCCAGCAGGCGGTCGCCAAGAACACCGAGATCAAGGGGACCGCTTACCACGCCCGGGACATCGCGACCTCGACGACGGAGAGCAACTACAACTGCGGCGGCATGGTGGGCATCGACTACACCAAGCCCGGCGCGCAGACGTTCATCGACTCGTGGGCCGGTCAGTTCGCCGGGTGGGGCATCGACTATCTGAAGATCGACGGCGTCGGCACGTCCGACCAACAGGACGTCCAGGCCTGGTCGGACGCGCTGCGGCACACCGGCCGACCCATCCATCTGGAGCTGTCCAACAACCTCGACATCAACAACGCGGCCACCTGGAAGAAGCTCTCCAACGGCTGGCGCACCGGCGGCGACATCGAGTGCTACTGCGGTCCGGACGGCAGCAGTTACCCGCTGACGACATGGGCCTCGGTCGCCTCGCGCTTCGACCAGGTCGCCGCGTGGGCACCGTACGGCGGTCCCGGCGGGTACAACGACTACGACTCCCTGGAGATCGGGAACGGCGCGGACAACGGCCTCACCCCCGACGAGCGCAGGACGCAGATGAGTCTGTGGTCGCTGGCCGCCTCCCCGCTCGTTCTCGGCACCGACCTGACCCGTCTCGACCCCGCCGACCTCGCGTTGCTGAAGAACACCGATGTCCTCGGGGTCGATCAGGACGGCATCGACGCCAAGCGGATCTCCTCGGACGCGAATTCACAGGTGTTCGCCAAGACCGAGCCCGACGGGGACGTCGTGGTCGGTCTGTTCAACACCGGGTCGGCTCCCCGGGAGGTGGCCACCACCGCGTCCGCGCTGGGGCTCGCCAAGGCACGTGACTACTCCCTGCGGGATCTGTGGAGCAAGCGGCTTACCGAGTCCGCGGGCCGGATCGGCGCGAATGTGCCGCCGCACGGGGTCGTCCTGTACCGGGTCCACGGCACCCACCGCACAGTGGCCGGTGCGGCTCCGGACGTCTCCTTCGGGCTCAACTGGGCCCCCGCGTCGAGCGACAGCACCACGCGTACGGTGACCGCGGTGCTGTCCGACAACGGGTCGCGGTCGATCACCGACGCCGACCTGACCCTCACCGGGCCGGCCGGCACGAAGATCACCACGCGTGACGTGACCCGGGCCCGGACGGTCCGCGGCGGCCACGCGTTGAAGGTCACCTACTCCGTGTCCATCCCGCCCTCGGCGAAGCTCTTCGCCTCCAGCGACTTCCAGGGGACGGCGAGTTACCGCTTCCGGTCGCCCGGGAAGACCGGGCTCACCGCCGGCGACACGATCACCGTCAACCACCAAGTGACCGCTCCCTACCGGACGTTCGCCTCCACCACGGCGAGTTTCAGTGAGTCCGGTACGCAGCTCGGGATCCGGGCGCAGGGCGCCGATCTCTACAACGGCACTAACGAATACGGCGCGATCTATCTGCCCGGAGCCGAGCACGACGGTTCGGTGACCACGGTGAAGCTCAACTCGCAGTCGAATACGGACGTTTGGGCGAAGGCCGGGATCATGGTCCGCAACGACATCACCCAACCGAACACGTCTCCCGGCTACTTGGCCCTGGTCGCGACCCCCGGCAACGGCTATCTCCTCGACTGGGACAGCGACGGCGACGGGAAGCTCGACTCGCAGGATTCCACCGGCACCGCCGTCTATCCCTCGTGGCTGAAGCTCGTCCGGGACGGGACCTCGTACAGCGGCTACTACTCGACCGACAACGCCACGTGGAACCTGGTCGGCACCATCACCGTCCCGACCGCCGCCGCCACCCAGGACGTCGGCCTGACCCAGACCTCGCACGCCTCGGGCACCACGGGCGAGGCCGACTTCGACTCGTTCACGACCACTCCCTAGCGGTCAGTCGCGGATACGCGCCCGTACAGCGGCTAGACCGGCGCCGTGCGGGCGCGTATCGGCGTTTCGGCGGGCGGGAGTTCGGCCGCCGGGAGTTCGATGGTGAACTCCGTGCGGCCGGGCACGCTGGTCACGTCGATACGGCCGCCGTGTGCTCGGGTGATCGCCACGGCGATGGCCAGGCCGAGGCCGGAGCCGCCCTCCTTGCCGCCGGCCCGGGCGCGGGAGGCGTCGGCGCGGGTGAAGCGTTCGAAGACCGTGGGGAGCAGGGCCGGGGGGATGCCGGGGCCGTCGTCGCGGACCCGGATGACGACGGTGTGGCCGGCCGTGACCTCGACGCTCGCCGTGACCGTCGTGCCAACAGGTGTGTGCATACGCGCGTTGGCCAACAAGTTGGCCAACACCTGGTGCAGGCGGGCCTCGTCGCCGACGACCAGGGCCGGGGCGTCGAGCGACAGCTGGAGCTGCCATTCGTGGCCGGTGCCGGCGGCGCGCGCGTCCCACACGGCCTCGGCGAGCAGCGCCGCTAGGTCCACCTCGGCGGACTGCAGCGGCCGTCCCTCGTCGAGCCGGGCGAGCAGCAGCAGGTCCTCCACCAGGCCTGTCATCCGCGCCGACTCGGCGGTGACCCGGCGCCAGGCGAGACCGGGTTCGATGCGGTCGGTGCCGCGGTTCATCAGCTCGGCGTAGCCGGCGATGGAGGCCAGCGGGGTGCGCAGTTCGTGGCTGGCGTCGGCGAGGAAGCGGCGCATGCGTTCCTCGCTGCGGCGCATCTGCTCCTCGCTGCGCTGGCGTTCGGCGAGCGAGGACTCGACGTGGTCGATCATGCGGTTGAGCGCGGCGCCGACCTGGCCGGCCTCGCTGCCGGGGTCGGTGTCCCGCTCGGGCACCCGGGTGAGGGCGGTGACCTCGCCGTGGCCGAGCGGTGAGCGGGAGACCTCGACGGCGGTGGCGGCGACCCGGCCCAGCGGCCGTAGCTGCCGGCGTATGACGACCGCGCACAGGCAGCCCGCCGCGGTCAGGCCGGCGAGGGCGACGCCCGCCTCGACCACCACGAGACCGCGGATCATGTCCTGTACGTCGTCCATCGGGAGCCCGGTGAGGACCCGCACCCCGTTGCTGTCGAGCGCGGTGATCCGGTAGGTGCCGAGGCCGGGCACGGTCCGGGTGTGCTTCGAACCGTCGGGCGTGATGCCCGCGAGGGCCGTCCGCTGGGCGGCGCCGAGAGTCCGCGGCGCCGCGTCCTGGCTGACGACGGCCGCGGCGACGATACGGCCCTTGCCGTCGATCCGCGCCGCGAGCATGCCCGCCGGGTGTCCGCTCTCGCCGAGAAATCCGAGGTCTACGCCCAGTTCGGGATGGAGCTGGGCCCCGCCGAGGCTGCGTTCGGCGGCGTTGTCGACCCGGTCGTCCAAGTTGCCCAGCAGATAGGCGCGTTGGACGAAGACGGTGGTGAGGGACATCGCGGCGCACACGACGACCAGGGTGGCGCTGATGAAGAGCAGGAGCCGGGTGCGCAGTGAACGGCCGTGCGGGCGGCGGCGGTTGCGGGTACGGAGGTTCATCTGCTGTCCTCCACGGGCCGTACGGCGTATCCCATGCCGCGCACGGTGTGGATCATCGGCGCCCGGCCCCGGTCGATCTTGCGGCGGAGGCTGGAGATGTAGACCTCGACGAGGTTGCCGCCGCCGTCGAAGCTGGTGCTCCACACATGGTCGAGGATCTGTGCCTTGCTCAGCACCTGGCGGGGATGGTCGAGGAACAGGGTGAGCAGGTCGAACTCCTTGGCGGTGAGCTGGATCTGCTCACCGGCTCTGCGCACCTCGCGGGTCTCGCCGGTCAGTACGAGATCGCCGAGGACCCGTACGGAGTCGTCGGTGGGGGTGCGTTCGCCGCCGGCCCGGCGCAGCAGTCCGCGCAGCCGCAGGACGACCTCCTCCAGGGAGAAGGGCTTGGTGACGTAGTCGTCGGCGCCCGCTTCGAGGCCGTCGAGGCGGTGCTCGATCGCGTCGCGCGCGGTGAGCATGAGGACGGGCAGCCTCGGGTTCTCGTAGCGCAGCCGGCGCAGTACCTGTACGCCGTCCAGGTCGGGCAGCATGCCGTCGAGGACGACGGCGTGCGGGGCGCAGCCGCGGGCGATCCGCAGCGCGCTCTGCCCGTCCGGCGCGGGGTAGGGCCGCCAGCCGGCCTCGGTGACCGCGACGGAGAGCAGCTCGGTGAGCGCGGGCTCGTCGTCGACGATGAGGACGCGTACGCGGCTGCTGCGGGACCCCGAAGTGCCAGTCATGTCCCGATTCTGTCCCGGCCCGCTGAGGGAATCCTGTGTTCCACCTGAGCCGGAGCCGTGCGAACGGGCGGGAGTCCGGGGCGCGGACACCGGCGACCGGTCGGCGACGGCCGCGCCCGTCGACCAGCGCCTTCTCCAACTGCCGTGGCCAAAGCGGGCGTTGGCACTCTCCGGCCACCTGATCCCCTTGAGTCGCCGTCGACCCGGCACGCACTCTGATGACCGGCTTCCGCTCACCGGGCGGAAGCGTTTCCGCGTTCAGGGGAGGACGTCCACCCATGCGAAGACTCCACGCCCTGTGGGCCGTGGCCGGAGTTGCCGGACTGCTCGCGGGGGCCGTCGCGCCCGCGACGGCCGCCGCCGGTTCCACGGTCTCCACCCACCCCACGGGCCCGAGCACCGCCCCACCGCAGACCGTCACCCTCATCACCGGCGACACCGTGACCCTCACCGCCGGACCGGACGGCAAGAACGCCGTCGACGTCCGGCGCGGCAAGGGCCGCGAGGCCGCCACCTTCCTGTCCAGCGAGAAGGACGGCGAGATCAGCGTCCTGCCGGCGGACGCGATCCCGCTCATCAAGGCGGGCCGCCTCGACCCGGCCCTGTTCAACGTCACCCAGCTGGTCGAGCAGGGGTACACGGACGCGAAGACCGGCTCCACCCCGGTCATCGCGACGTACGGCAAAGGCACCGAGACCCCCGAGGGCACGCGCCGGACGCTGGCGCTGCCCGGGATCGACGGCGCCGCGCTCAGCGCGAAGAAGTCCACGGCGTTCTGGTCCGACATCGCCCCGGCACTCGGCACCGAGCCCACCGCGAAGGCCGCGAAGCAGCTCGGCGACGGCATCGACAAGATCTGGCTGGACGCCAAGGTGAAGGCGTCCCTCGACGTGAGCGTGCCGCAGATCGGCGCGCCCGAGGTGTGGAAGGCCGGCTACGACGGCACGGGCGTCGAGGTCGCGGTCCTGGACACGGGTGTGGACACCGGGCACCCGGACCTGGCGGGGAAGATCGCCGGGTCGGAGAGCTTCGTACCGGACGAGACGGTCCAGGACGGCTTCGGCCACGGCACCCATGTGGCGTCCACGATCGTCGGCTCGGGCGCGGCCTCGGGCGGCCGGTACAAGGGCGTGGCGCCGGGCGCGAAGCTGCTGGTCGGCAAGGTGCTGGACAACACGGGCAGCGGCCAGGCCTCCTGGATCATCGCGGGCATGGAGTGGGCGGCGAAC
The DNA here is from genome assembly GCF_000716435.1 of Streptomyces xylophagus. Classification (GTDB taxonomy): domain Bacteria; phylum Actinomycetota; class Actinomycetes; order Streptomycetales; family Streptomycetaceae; genus Streptomyces; species Streptomyces xylophagus. The sequence continues at coordinate 363,706 of NZ_JNWO01000015.1, read as the reverse complement.
TCCGGCGCGAAGATCGTCTCCATGTCCTTGGGCGGTACGGCGTACGGTCCCTCGGACGTGCTCAGTGAGACCGTCGACCAACTGTCCGCGTCCACCGGCGCGTTGTTCGTGATCGCGGCCGGCAACGCGGGACCGGGCGAGCAGACCCTGGGCACCCCGGGCATCGCCGATTCGGCGCTGACGGTGGGCGCGGTCGACAAGTCGGACAAGCTGGCCTCGTTCTCCAGCCGGGGTCCGCGCCTCGGCGACTACGCGGTCAAGCCGGAGATCACCGCGCCGGGCGTGAACATCACCGCGGCCCGCGCCGCCGGCACCACCATGCCCGGTGGTACGCCGGTCGACGACTACTACACGACGGCGAGCGGTACGTCGATGGCCACCCCGCATGTCGCGGGCGCGGCGGCTCTGGTCGCGCAGGCGCATCCGGACTGGACCGGCGAGCAGATCAAGGAGGCGCTGGCCAGTACGGCGAAGACGAACGCCGTCAACTCCGTGTTCGAGCAGGGCGACGGCCGGGTCGACGCCGTACGGGCGGTCGAGCAGGACGTCTTCGCGACCTCGACGCTGAGCTTCGGCAAGTTCGTGGACGGCGACACCGGTGTCGTCAGCAAGGACATCACGTACACCAACACCACTGACAACCCGGTGGAGTTGAAGCTCTCGTCATCGCTGGCCGATCTCGCTCTGGGCTCCGGTTCGGTGACCGTGCCCGCGCGGGGTACCGCGACCGTCTCCGTCGGCGTCGACCCGGCGCAGGAGACCGGGGGCCGGTACACGGGCCGTGTCACGGCGACCGCCGACGGCGGAATCCAGGTCACCACCAGTGTCGGCTTCGAGAAGGCGCCGAAGACGTACAGCCTCAAGGTCTCGCTCGTGGACCGCGAGGGCAGACCGTCCACCGCGGCCTCGCTCTTCGCGTTCCAGGAGCTGAACGGCGCCTACGACGACCAGTACGGCTTCCTCGGCACGGGCGCGACCTGGCAGGTGCCGGCCGGCACCTACTCCATCGCGACCTGGATCCCGGACCGGGACGGGGCCGGCCTGGCCGTCGGCACGTCGGTCGTCGGCAATCCCGAGATCAAGGTCGACGGCAACACGGCGGTCGTCCTCGACGCCCGCAAGGCCGTGGAGATCAAACCGAAGACCAAGCAGGACTCCGAGTTCCAGGGCTTCAGCACCAGTTGGCACCGGGAGGGGCCGGGCACCGCCTGGGGAGTCACCTACAGCCAGGGCTTCTGGACCGACCACATCTATGTGGCGCCGACCCAGCCGGTCACCGTGGGCACCCTGAGCTTCTACGCCAAGTTCCGGCTGTACGCCAAGGAGTTGACGGCGAGCGTCACCAGTCCGGAGAAGACCTCGCTGTCCTCGCTCTACTACTCCCAGACGTACAACGACTTCCCGTTGAAGATCAGCGGTGACCACACGGTGCGGGCGGTGGACGCGGGCGGCGGTACCGCGGCCGACTTCGCGGGGCTCGACGTCAAGGGCAAGGTGGCGGTGGTCGGACTCGGCGCCACCGAGCGGGCGCAGAGCGCGCTGGACAACGCGACCAAGGCCGGGGCGGGTTACCTCATCGCCTACCGCAAGACACCGGGTTTCTGGATCGAGGCCGTGGACCGGGCGACCACCGTCCCGCTGATGATCGCCACCGGCGAGCAGGGCGCCGGACTGGCCGCCCTGCTGAAGACCGGCAAGAAGGTCACGCTGAAGCTGAGCGGCACAGCGGTCAGCCCGTACGTCTACAACCTGCTCGCCGCGCAGAGCGGCACCATCACCGCGGACCAGACCTACCGCCTGGACAAGTCCAACACCGTTAAGCGGAAGGCCCGTTACTACGGCGCCACGGCCGGCGAGATGGGCGCGGACACCCTGTACACCTTCCGCCCCTGGCAGCGCTTCGGCGTCGACAGCAGCGTGCCCACGCAGTTGGGCACGGAACGCGACGAGTACTACTACGTCGACCCGGACACCCGCACCTGGCACCTCGTCTATCCCAACTCGAAGGCCTACAAGGGCGAGTGGAGCCCGCTGCGGATCTTCACCAAGGCGGCCACCGAGCCCACCGAGGACTGGCTGCGCCAGGTCGTCCGGCCGGGCAGCAGCGAGGAGTACGGCCTCTCGACCCGCACCGGCGACAAACTCGCCTTCTCCGTAACGGAGTTGAACGACTCCACGCCGGGTCACTACGGATACGTCGACACCGTCGACACCACAGCGCAGGGCAAGCTCTACGCGGACGGGCAGTTCGTCGGCGACTCGGCACGCGGCGGATACGGCACGTTCGACGTCCCGGCGGCCAAGTCCTCGTACCGCTTCGATCTGGACGTGCAGCGCAAGGCGGCCTGGGCGAAGTACTCCACGAGCACGCACACCGAGTGGACCTTCGCCTCGGCGCACACCGACACCGCGACGGCCCTGCCGCTGCTCACCGTCGGCATCGACCCGAAGGGCCTCGACCTCCTCAACCGGGCCGACGCCAAGCGGGAGTTGACGGTCGGGCTGCCGGTCGCGAACCAGTCGGGGAGCGTCCGGGCGAAGAGTCTGAAGGCGTGGGTCTCCTACGACGACGGCGCGTCCTGGAAGGAGGTGAGTGTCAAGAAGGGCGAGGCACGGTTCAGGCCCGCGAAGGGCGCCACGTCGGTGTCGCTGCGCGTGCGGGCCACCGACCGCGACGGCAACAGGATCGACCAGACCGTACTGCGGGCGTTCGGCCTGAAGTGAGCCTGGAGTGACCTGAATTGAACGGACGGGCCGAGCCACTGTAAGGATTCTTAACAAAGAACCCCTACCGTGGCGAGCCATGGTGAACACGGCACAAGATCCTGCACGACAGACCCCTGCCGCGAGCCCCTGGGCCGCGGTGGGGGTCTCGGCCTTCGACGAGCGGGTGTACCAGTCGATTCTCCATCAGCCCGACGCGGGCGCGGGCGGCTGGGCGCTGATGGCCAGGGCCACCCCGGCCGAGCTGCGTGAGGCCTGCGACCGGCTGCTCGCGCTGGGACTGCTCCAACCGCCGGACTCCATGGGCGGGTTGCGCGCGGTCGACCCGCGGGTGGCGATCCGTGCGCTGATCCGGCGGCGCGAGACGGAGTCCGAACTGGTCGCCGCCACCGCCGAGGAGATGGCCACCGCGTACGAGGCAGGACTGCTGCGCGAGGAGCCGTCCCGGCTGATCGAGGTCGCCTCCGGCGAGGGAGCCATCGCGGCCCGCCTGGAGGAGATGTACGCCCGCGCGGAGCACGAGGTGTGCCTCTTCGACACCCCGCCGTATCTCGCCCCGCCCGCACCGCAGGTGGACCTCCAGGCCGATCTGCTCAAGCGCGGGATCGTCTCGCGCGGCATCTACTCGGCGACCGCCCTGGAGGATCCGAACGCCCTGTCCCGCGCCTGGAACATGGTCGAACTCGGCGAGCAGGCACGGGTGTTGCCGTCCGTGCCGCTCAAACTGCTGGTGGTCGACGGACGCCGGGCCCTGCTCCCGCTGACCTCGTCGGAGGCGGGCGGCTACTGTGCCGTCGTCGTATGGCACTCGGCGGTGACCGAGGCCCTGCAGAAGCTCTTCGAGCTGGCCTGGCAGCAGGCGACTCCGCTCGGCCGGCCCGGGGGGAACGGCGAACTCTCCGAGGACGAGGAGGCGTTGACGCGGCTGCTGGCGGCCGGGCTGAAGGACGAGGCGGTCGCCCGCCATCTGGGGATCAGTCTGCGCACGCTGCGGCGGCGGGTGAGCGACCTGCAGGAACGGCTCGGGGCGGCGAGCCGTTTCCAGCTCGGGCTGCGGGCGGCGCAGCGCGGCTGGCTGTAGGAGCACGCGAAGGGCCGCACCCCCGTCACCGGGGATGCGGCCCTCAACCGCCGTACCGGGTCCGCTAGTTGCGGATCAGGTTGCGCAGCACGTACTGCAGGATGCCGCCGTTGCGGTAGTAGTCGGCCTCGCCGGGGGTGTCGATGCGGACGACCGCGTCGAACTCCACACCGGTGTCGGTGGTGACCTTGACCGTGCTCGGGGTGGTGCCGTCGTTCAGCTCGGTGATGCCCGCGACGGAGAAGGACTCCTCGCCGGTCAGACCGAGGGACTCGGCGGACTGGCCCGCCGGGTACTGGAGCGGGACGACGCCCATGCCGATGAGGTTCGAGCGGTGGATGCGCTCGTAGGACTCGGCGATGACGGCCTTGACGCCGAGGAGCGCGGTGCCCTTGGCGGCCCAGTCGCGGGACGAACCGGAGCCGTACTCCTTGCCGGCCAGGATGACCAGCGGGATGCCCTGCTCGATGTAGTTGCGCGAGGCGTCGTAGATGAACGACACGGGGGCGTCGGCCTGCGTGAAGTCACGCGTGAAGCCGCCCTCGGTGCCCGGCGCGACCTGGTTGCGCAGGCGGATGTTGGCGAAGGTGCCGCGGATCATGACCTCGTGGTTGCCACGGCGCGAGCCGTAGGAGTTGAAGTCACGCCGCTCGATGCCGTGCTCGGTGAGGTACTTGCCGGCCGGGGTGTCGGCCTTGATGGCACCGGCGGGCGAGATGTGGTCGGTGGTGACCGAGTCGCCGAGCTTGGCCAGGACGCGGGCGCCGTCGATGTCGGAGACCGGGGTGGTCTCCATCGTCATGCCCTCGAAGTAGGGGGGCTTACGGACGTAGGTCGACTGCGCGTCCCACTCGAAGGTGTTGCCCTCCGGGATGGGCAGCGCCTGCCACTGGGCGTCGCCCGCGAAGACGTCGGCGTAGGACTTGTTGAACATGTCCTCGCCGATGGAGTTCGCGACGACGTCGTTGACCTCGGCCTCGGTCGGCCAGATGTCCTCGAGGTAGACCGGCTTGCCGTCCTGGTCGACGCCGAGCGCGTCCTTGGTGATGTCCACCTTCATGGAGCCCGCGAGGGCGTACGCGACGACCAGCGGCGGGGACGCCAGGTAGTTCATCTTGACGTCGGGGTTGATCCGGCCCTCGAAGTTGCGGTTGCCGGAGAGCACCGAAGTCACGGCCAGGTCATGGTCGTTGACGGCCTTGGAGACCTCCTCCGGCAGCGGGCCCGAGTTGCCGATGCAGGTGGTGCAGCCGTAGCCGACGAGGTTGAAGCCGACCTTGTCGAGGTAGGGGGTGAGCCCCGCCTTGTCGAAGTAGTCGGTGACGACCTTGGAGCCCGGGGCGAGGGTGGTCTTGACCCACGGCTTGCGGGTCAGGCCCTTCTCCACGGCCTTCTTCGCGACGAGCGCGGCGGCGACCATGACGTACGGGTTCGAGGTGTTGGTGCAGGAGGTGATGGCCGCGACCGTCACCGCGCCGTGGTCCAGCTCGTACGTCGAGCCGTCGGGGGCCGTGACGGTGACCGGGTTGCTCGGTACGCCATTGGTGGCGGCCGGGGAGTCGGAGGCCGGGAAGGACTCCTTGCCCGCCTCGTCGTCGTCGGCGACGTAGTTGCGCACGTCGCTCTTGAACTGCTCGGAGGCGTTCGCGAGGACGATGCGGTCCTGCGGGCGCTTCGGGCCTGCGATCGACGGGACGACCGTCGAGAGGTCCAGCTCCAGCTTCTCGGAGAAGTCGGGCTCGGCGGCCGGGTCCAGCCAGAGGCCCTGCTCCTTGGCGTACGCCTCGACGAGCGCGACCTGCTGCTCGTCGCGGCCGGTCAGGCGCAGGTACTTCAGGGTCTCGTCGTCGATCGGGAAGATCGCGGCGGTGGAACCGAACTCCGGCGACATGTTGCCGATGGTGGCGCGGTTCGCGAGGGAGGTGGCGGCGACGCCCTCGCCGTAGAACTCGACGAACTTGCCGACCACGCCGTGCTTGCGGAGCATCTCGGTGATGGTCAGCACGAGGTCCGTGGCGGTGGTGCCCGGGGTCAGCTCGCCGGTGAGCTTGAAGCCGACGACGCGCGGGATGAGCATCGAGACCGGCTGGCCGAGCATCGCGGCCTCGGCCTCGATGCCACCGACGCCCCAGCCCAGCACACCGAGGCCGTTGACCATCGTGGTGTGCGAGTCGGTGCCGACGAGGGTGTCGGGGTAGGCCTGGCCGCCCCGGACCATGACCGTACGGGCCAGGTGCTCGATGTTGACCTGGTGGACGATGCCGGTGCCCGGCGGGACGACCTTGAACTCGTCGAACGCGGTCTGGCCCCAGCGCAGGAACTGGTAGCGCTCACGGTTGCGGCCGTACTCCAGCTCGACGTTCTGCGCGAACGCCTCGTGGGTGCCGAACTTGTCGGCGATGACGGAGTGGTCGATGACCAGCTCGGCCGGCGCCAGGGGGTTGATCTTCGCCGGGTCGCCGCCCAGCTCCTTGACGGCCTCGCGCATAGTGGCGAGGTCGACGACGCAGGGCACGCCGGTGAAGTCCTGCATGATCACGCGGGCCGGCGTGAACTGGATCTCCTGCGACGGCTGGGCCTGCGAGTCCCAGGTGCCGAGGGCGCGGATGTGGTCGGCGGTGATGTTCGCGCCGTCCTCGGTGCGGAGCAGATTCTCCAGCAGGACCTTAAGGCTGTAGGGGAGCCGGGCCGAGCCCTCCACCTTGTCCAGGCGGAAGATCTCGTACGACTCGTCGCCCACCTGCAGCGTGCTGCGGGCGTCGAAGCTGTTCGCCGACACGACAGTCTCCTTCATTGATGTGCGCGTTCCCACCGCATCCTGCCGCCACTACGTCTTGGCCGATCCGCTAAGGTAAGGCTAAGTTAGGTAAGCCTTACTGTCGGCTCGGCGGAGTGTGCGGCTGCGGTGCACCTCGGCAGATATCTCGATGTCGAGATAACTCTAGTACATGGGGGCGGGCTGGTCATGCCCGGATCCCGGCCGCCCCCTCCCAGTGCGCGCGAAACCGGTCAGAACTGCTTCTCGCCACCGTCGACGTACAGGGTGCTGCCGAGCATGAAGCTGCTGTCCGCCGAGGCGAGGAAGGCCACGGCCGCGGCGACTTCCTCCGGTCGACCCATCCGGCCGATCGGGACCCCCGTCGCGAGGTCCGCCTTGACGGCCGCCGCGTTCTCCGCGCCGACGGCGGTATCGACCCCGGGGGTGTCGATCGCGCCCGGCGCGACCATGTTGACCCGGACACCCCGGCCCTTCAGCTCGTTGGCCAGGGTCCGCCCGAGGGACCGGACCGCGGCCTTGGACGCCGCGTACAGGCCGAAGGTCTCCCAGCCGTCGTCGGCGCGGATGGAGTCGTTGAGGATGACGGAGGCGCCGTCGTTGAGCAGCGGCAGCGCCTTCTGCACGGTGAGCCAAGTGCCCCGGACGTTGACGCCGAAGATCCGGTCGAACTGCTCCGGGGTGGCCTGCTCCAGCGACGCGAACGTCGCCACGCCCGCGTTGGCGAACAGTACGTCCAGGCCCCGGCCCCGGTCGCGGACCGCGTCGTAGAGCCGGTCCAGGTCGGCCGGCTCGGATATGTCGCCCGGAATCGCGGCGACGGCGGGACCGATCGACCCGGCAGCCTCTTCGAGCGCGTCCTTGCGCCTGCCGGTGATGAACACGTGGGCCCCCTCGGACGCCAGCCGCGCTGCGGTGGCCAGGCCGATTCCGGTGCCGCCGCCGGTGACGACGGCGGTCTTGCCTTCGAACTGTCCCATTACCTGAGCTCCTCAAACTTAGATACCGATCGGTGCAGAAGTGGACAGTAGCGCTTCTGCACCGATCGGTATCGAGGAGGTAGGATCGCGCCGTGGAGATCACCCGGAAAGCACCGATCGGCCGGCCGAGAGGCTTCGACGCCGACGAGGCCCTGGAGCAGGCCATGCTGGTCTTCTGGGAACAGGGCTACGAGGGCGCCAGCCTGACCGACCTGACCAGCGCCATGGGCATCACCCGCAAGAGCATGTACGCGGCCTTCGGCAACAAGGAGGAGCTCTTCCGCAAGGCCCTGGAGCGCTACACACAGGGCCCCGCGTCCTATGCGGCCCGCGCGATGGAGGAGCCGACCGCCCGGGAAGTGGCCACGGCGTTCCTCGCCGGCGCGGTCAGGACGACCACCCGCCCCGACTGCCCCGCTGGATGTCTGGGCGTGCAGGGCTCGCTGGCCGCCGGCGACTCCGGACGGGCCGCCCAGGAGACCCTGACCGCCTGGCGCGACGACGGCCGCGCCGGCCTGCGCCACAGGTTTCAGCGGGCTGTCGACGAGGGCGATCTGCCCCCGGACGCGGACGCGGAACTGCTCGCCCGTTACCTCATGACACTGGGGAACGGCATCGCCGTCCAGGCCGCCGGCGGCGCCACCCGTACCGAACTCCAGCGGGTGGCCGACGCGGCGCTGCGGAACTGGCCGCCGCTCTGAGAACAGGCGCCCGCGGGCGCCATACCCGCATGCCTTCGGGGTACCCGGTGCGGGACGAAAGGGGGCGGGATGCCGCTCACGTTCCGCAAGAGCTTCCGGATCCTTCCTTGGCTCCGGTTGAACATCAGCAAAGGGTCCATGTCGTTCACGACAGGCGGCAAGCGCGGTCCGCGGTACACGCGCAGCACATCAGGACGTCGTACGACATCGATGAATTTGCCCGGACCTTTCGGGTGGCGCAAGACTCGTACCAAGAAGGACGACTGACCGGCCGTCACCCGAACGGCCCCCTCAAGAGGCGCCATCTCATATCTGAGATAACCTCGGCCTCATGGCAGACGACTACCTCGTACGTATCGGCAAGCTCATCCGTGACGCTCGACAGCACCGGGGCTGGACACAGACACAGCTTGCCGAGGCGCTCGGCACCAGTCAGAGCGCCGTCAATCGCATCGAGCGCGGCAACCAAAACATCAGCCTTGAGATGATCGCTCGAATCGGTGAAGCCCTGGACAGCGAGATCGTCTCTCTGGGCTACGCCGGTCCGATGCATCTGCGGGTGGTCGGCGGTCGTCGGCTCTCCGGCGCGATCGATGTGAAGACCAGCAAGAACGCGTGCGTGGCACTGCTGTGCGCCTCGCTCCTCAACAAGGGGCGCACAGTGCTGCGCCGGGTCGCGCGGATCGAGGAGGTGTACCGCCTTCTGGAGGTACTCGGCTCGATCGGCGTCCGCACCCGCTGGATCAACGACGGTGTCGACCTGGAGATCGTGCCGCCGGCCGAGCTGGAGATGGCCGCGATCGACGCGGAGGCCGCCAAGCGCACGCGCTCGATCATCATGTTCCTCGGCCCGCTGCTGCACCGCATGGACAGCTTCAAGCTGCCGTACGCGGGCGGTTGCGACCTCGGCACGCGCACCATCGAGCCGCACATGATCGCGCTGCGGCGGTTCGGGCTCGACATCGCCGCCACCGAGGGGCTGTACCACGCGCAGGTCGACCGGTCCGTCTCCCCCGACCGGCCGATCGTGCTGACCGAGCGCGGCGACACCGTCACCGAGAACGCGCTGCTCGCCGCCGCCCGCCACGACGGCGCCACGGTCATCCGCAACGCGTCCTCCAACTACATGGTCCAGGACCTCTGCTTCTTCCTGGAGGCGCTCGGCGTACGGGTCGAGGGCATCGGCACCACCACCCTCACCGTGCACGGCGTGCCGACCATCGACGTCGACGTCGACTACTCGCCCTCCGAGGACCCGGTCGAGGCGATGAGCCTGCTCGCCGCGGCCGTCGTCACCGAGTCGGAGCTGACGGTCCGCCGGGTGCCCATCGAGTTCCTGGAGATCGAGCTCGCGGTCCTGGAGGAGATGGGCCTCGACCACGACCGCACACCCGAGTACGTCGCCGACAACGGCCGCACACGCCTGGTGGACCTCACGGTCCGGCCCTCCAAGCTGGAGGCGCCGATCGACAAGATCCACCCGATGCCGTTCCCCGGCCTGAACATCGACAACGTCCCGTTCTTCGCGGCGATCGCGGCGGTCGCTCAGGGCCAGACCCTCATCCACGACTGGGTCTACGACAACCGCGCGATCTACCTCACCGACCTCAACCGCCTCGGCGGCCGTCTCCAACTCCTCGACCCGCACCGGGTGTTGGTCGAGGGCCCGACCCGCTGGCGCGCCGCCGAGATGATGTGCCCGCCGGCGCTGCGGCCGGCCGTGGTCGTGCTGCTCGCGATGATGGCGGCGGAGGGGACGTCCGTGCTGCGGAACGTGTATGTCATCAACCGCGGTTACGAGGATCTGGCGGAGCGGCTCAACTCGATCGGGGCGCAGATCGAGATCTTCCGGGACATCTGAGCTGTGACCGCAGGGGTGCCGCCGTGCCGTCAAAGGTGCGGCGGCACCGCCGTGTTCAGCGGGTGCTCCATTTCTGGTTGTCCTGGCCGTTGCAGTCCCAGAGTTGGAGCGGGGTGCCGTTGGCGGTCTTCTGGTCCTTGACGTCCACGCACTTGTTGGCCTGCGGATTGACCAGGTCGTTGCTGGAGTTGAGGCGGAACTGCTGGGCCGGGTTGCCGCTGCACACCGCGAGCTGGATCACCGCGCCGTTGGCAGACGAGCCCCAGGCGACGTCCATGCACAGGCCCATGGAGCGGATCGTGCCGTCCGAACGGAAGTCCCACTTCTGCCAGTTCTGGCTGTTGCAGCTCCAGATCCGCAGATGTGCGCCGTCCGCGCCCTTGTGCCCCACCATCTCGATGCACTTGTTGGAGGCGTGGCTGTAGATCGTGGTGCCGGGCGCGACGGTCACCGTCTTGGTGGCCGTGACCTTGGTCGTGGTGGTCTTCTTCTTCGAACTCCCGCCGGAGGACGCCTTCTTGGGGGCTTCGGCGGAACTGCCCGCGACCACTCCGGCACCGGCCCCGCCGGCAGCCGCGGCGCCCGCGCCGTTCTTCACCGTGTCCTTCTTGCCGCCGCCCTTCGAGGGCGACGGCTTGGGCGAGGCGGAGGACGGGTCCGGGCTGGCCGAACCGTAGGCGCCCGCACCGATGTTCGTCGTCGACCCGTTCAGCACGGTGCCCGCGTCGGCCACCTTGTCCGACGGCTTCCCGTCCGCATTCGACCCGCCCAGCATGCCGGACACCAGGAACGGCACCCCGATCAGCAGCGCTCCCGCGATGGCGGCTCCGGCCAGCAGGCCGCGGGAGGGGCGGCCGAAGGCGGGGGCCGCCGCGGCGGCCTCTTCGCCCCCGCCTCCGGCTCCGGCCATGGCGTCGGCACCCTCGCCGTCGTCGATGTCGGCGTGGGCATGGGCGGGGGCATGGGTGTCGGGTTCCGCTTCCGGGTGCGCGGCCTCGCCCGTCGCCGGGAGCCGGGCCGCGGTGGCCGCCCGTGACGGGGTCGTCAGCGCGGCTTCCGCCTTGGCCGCGGTCTCCGTGGTGCCGGGGTCGGCCGCCGTCTCGCCGCTGGTGGGCGGGAGTGCCGCTCCGGCCTCGGGGGTGCCCGCGGTGGTGTCCGGGGCCGGGGCGGGCTCCGTCTCGCCCGTCGCTGCCTGGTGCTGCGGGCTGTTCTTGCCGGACATGCTGTTCCTTCCAGAAACGTGATCGGGTGACGACTTGTCAGTCGCCGTCCGGGGTCGGTGGGTTGACCGAGAACCGGTTGCCGTCGAAGTACAGGGTCAGCGGGGTGCCGTCGGCCGGCCCGGACCGATGGGTGCGGTCGTCGGGGCCGAGCACCTCGACCGGCCGCCCGGTGTCGCGTGCGACCAGGGCGGCCAGAGTGGACACGTAGGTGGGGGTGTCGGGGCGGGCCAGCACCAGCGCGAGGCGTCCTGAGTCGTCCAGTCCGGCCTCCGCGACGGTCACCGTGCCGTTCTGGAGGATCGACTGGGCGCGCAACTCCTCGGTGAGAGCGCCGATTTCGGCCAGCGCGTCGGTGCCGACCGAGGTGTTCGGGGCGGGGAGCGCCGCGTCGTCGGGGGCGCCGTTGGCCGCTACGTCGGCCCGGGCCCAGGTGAGGAGGGCGGTATGGGGGTCGGGAGTGCGGATCCAGGCGGGGGCAGAGGAGGCGGGGGCAGAGGAGGCGGTGGTGCCGGAGCCTTCACCGCGCCGGCCGTTCGCGGCATCGCCATCGCCAGCGCCGTCATCGCCGCCGTCCTCGTCGTCGGACTCGCCGGAGTATTCCAAGCCGTCTTCGTCCACGTCGCTGCCCTCGGCGTCCGACGCGCCGTCGCCGGGCTCCCTCCCGTCGTCCAGGACCTGCCCATGCCGGCCGGCCTGATCGTCCTCGCCGCCCTGATCGTCCTCGTCGCCCTGGTCGTCCTCGGGTTCCTCGCCGGTCTCGTTGGCGGCTCCTCCCTGCGGGAACTCCGGTTCCTGGTCGACTACTTGGGGCTCGCCCTCGGGTTCTTCCCGCGGGTCCACCACCGGTTCGGCGGTGGCGGGGCCCGCGTCGGCACGGGCCGGTACCGGGCGAGGGGTGCGGTGCGGCCGCGTGGCCGGGGTCGCGGCGAGGGAGCCGGTCGGCAGGAGGGCCGTGCCGTCGCCCGCCGCCGCTCGCTGTGTCTCCAGGACGGTGACGACATCGGCGAGATCCCGCTCCGCGTGGCGCTGCCGGGTCGCCTGCCTGGCCTGTACGGCGAGGGAGTCGGTGATCTCGCGTCGGAGGGCGTCGAACGCCTCCCGGGCCTCGTTCCGCGCGGCGACCATCCGATCGCGGTGAGCGGTGGCATCGGTGAGCGCCGCCTGGGCCGTGCGGTGCGTCGTGGTCGCCGTCGCGACCCTGTTCCGGGCGCGGGTCAGGACGCCTGCGGCGTGGCGTGCCACGTCCTCGGCCAGGACGAGCCGGCGCCTGGTGTCGTTGGCGGCGTGCCGGGCGGTGTCGACGGCGCGGTCGGCTGCCGCGGCCTCGATCCGTGCCTGGTCCAGCGTGGTACGGGCCCGGTTCCGGCGCGCCTCGGGCCGGGTGCGGGAACCGGGGTCGCCCGGGGCGGAGTTCCCCTCGTCGCGACGCGAACTCCCGCCCTGGGTCGAGGAGTTGGCGGGCTGCTGCCGCGCGTCCTCCGCCGCCTCCCGTAGGGCCTCCTCCGCCGCCGCCAGTTCCTCCTCCGCCGTGCGGACCGCGTCGTGGAACTCCCCCGCCGCCCGGGTCGCCTCCGTCACGCGCTCGTCCCGGGCCTGGAGATCCGTGGTCAACTCCGTGACACGGGCGCGCCGTTCGTGATCGGTGCGTTCGGCGAGCGGTACGGCCCGCTCGGCGGCGGTGAGTTCGCGGGCCGCGGTGTGCGCGGCGGCGTGGGCTTCGCCCCGGTCCAGCTCCGCCTGGGTCACCGGCGGCTCGGCCTCGTTCAACACGCGTTCGGCATCCGGCACTTGGTCCTGGAGTCGGCCCTCCTGCGTGTGCGCGTCGTGCTCCGCCTGTGCGGCCTCCTCCAGGGTGCGTATCTGACCCCGTACGGCCGCCCAACCGGCGTCGTGGACCGCGTCGTTCCGGCCGACGCGGGCTCGGCCCCGGTCTCTCTGCACCGCGCTGCTCGGGCCCGCAGCGCTCGGGCCCCTGCCGTCCAACTCCTCGCCGTCCGGCTCCTCGTGGCCCCGCTCGTCCACCCCAGGCGTGCCCTCCGGCTCCCCGTTCCCGTCGAACCGCCGGAACCGCACCCCCTCACCGTCACGCAGCGCGAGCTCAACAGGCCGCCGTAGCAAGGCAGCTGTGCCCGAGGCGGCGTACAGGGCGCGGGCCGTCTGGTTCGGGCTGCCGTCGGTGGCCAGCCACAGTTGGAGCATGGCGGCGTTGTCGCGGGCCGGGTCCGGGTCAGCCTGGATGCCTTGGGCCATCAGGGTCGGGAGGTCGCGGAAGGAGATCCTGCGCCAGTCGCGGAGGGCCCCGTCCGCGGGGGCGGTCGGCGCCGCCTCGCGGATCAGGGACGCGCCGTCGTAGACGCCCGTGTCGGTGCGGGCGGTGGTGACGCCGTGGCCGAGGAGGTCGCGCTCCAGGGGGCGCAGGCGGACCGTGCCGGAGACGTACCGGGTGCCGTTCGGGCCGTGGACGGTGACGAGGGCGTCGGCGAGGATCTCGTGGCTGCGGGTGCCGCGCGAGCCCGCGGCCGGGAGCTTGGTGTCGCCGTGCTTGAGCCACTCGCGGCGGGTGCCGGCGACGGCGGCGCCCGAGCCGGGGTCCTGGGCCGGGCGGGCCAGTACCGGCGCGGTGAAGCCCAGGAGTTGGCGGTTGGAGTCGTGGAGGCTGAAGGCGCCCTGTGCCGAGAGGCTGCCGGTGAGGCCCGCGTGCGAGGCGGAGCCCGCGCTGACCGTGCTGAGCCGGACCCGGTCGATCGTCACGTCGCCGGTGTCGGTCTCCGGGCGCGGCCGGTACAGCTCCACGGTGAGCCGGGGCGGGGTGTCGGGATCGCCCTGGAACGGGTAGGCGCCCGGCATCGTGGTGGTGAGGCCGGCGGGGCCGCGCGGGTGGTCCAGCTCGATCGTGCCCGCCTGGAGGAGTTCGCCGACCCGTACGGCGGTGGCGTCCGCGGAGTCGGAGGCGGCGAGCCGACGCCAGGAGCCGGTGAGGGCCGGGGCCACCTCGCCGAGCGCCGTGGCGAGTTCGATGCCCGCGTCGAAGGAGAAGACCGGTGCGGGGCCGGCCGGCCTGAACCGGCCGCCGACCGGCGTCGGCCGTTCCGCCGACACGCCCACCGCCACCCGCGGCTCCTCGGGCTGGTCGGGGTCGGTGGCCTCGCTGCCGGTGAAGCGCAGCGCGGCGGCGGTGTGCACCGTAGTGCTCCGCACCCGGCGGCCGAGGAAGAGGTGGGCGATGCGGTCGGCCAGCGAGGCGTCCGCGTCGGTCAGGCTGAGCACGCCGTGCTGGAACACGCTGCCCGGCAGGTCCACCAGCCAGTCGACGGTCGGCGTGGACCGTACGGTGGCGACGATCCGGTACGGGACGCCGTGGAAGTCGGCGACGTTGTCGGTGCGCAGCCAGTGCCGGTCCTCGGCGGCGCGGGTGACCCGGGCCGAGTTGCCGCGCACGGTGTCGGCGCTGAGCAGTGCGGCCGCCCGGTCGGTGCGGGGGCCGCCGGTGGGCCTCGGGAGCCGGGTCTGGAGCTGGACGAACCCCGAGTGGCGGGTGCTGTGGGAGGTCTTGTCGGTCACCGCGGACGGGGTGTGGCCGTGGTACTGCTCGATGCCGGTGCCCTTTGCCCCGTCGTGGCCGCGCACCTGGCGTAGCGCGTGGTCGTCGGCGTCCGGCTGGGCCGCGAGCGTGACCTCTACGATGCGGGCGCCGCCGTAGCCGACGTGGCGGAAGCGGAAGCGTTGCACGCGGCCGGGGCCGCGGCCGGCCAGGGTGCGCAGGCCGGCCGTGGAGGTGAGGTCGGCGATGCGGGTGTCGACGCCGGAGAGATACGACGCGTGGCCCGGGCGGGTCGTGCCGGGGGCCTCCTGCTCGACGAGCGGCAGGAGTTGCCGGCGGAGGAGGTCGGGGCGCTGCACGGTGCGGGTGGCGTCGGTGAACTGGTCCATCGCCTGGACGCTGCCGAGACCCACCTCGCGGGAGGCGATGAAGCGGCGCGGCAGCGGTACGGAGCCCGGTACCGGCGTGGGCACGGTGAGGCCGGGCACGGTCGCGAACCAGGTGGGGTGGCGCCGGATCTGGGCCGGGGTGACGAAGAACCGTACGGCGTCCGGGAGTTCGACCGCCACCGTCACGGCGCGGCCCTCGCCCCGCCCGAACGCGTTGCCCACGGCGTTGCGGGTGCCGCGCCGGAACGTGACCAGCAGGAGCGCGTCGGCCGTGACGCGGTGCTGGGCGCCGCCCTCGGTGGCCGTGCGGTGCGCCATCGTCGAGGAGGCGAGCCCCCGGCCCTTCTCGCGGCGGGTGGTGCGGGTGTAGCGGCCCGAGGGGTTGAAGGTCGCCTTGCGGGACGCCGAACCGGTCGTAGAACTGCCTTGTTGCTGTGCCGGGGTGTCGGCGCGGCGTTGCATGCCGCCCTCGCCGAGGCCGCCGATGTCGCCGTCGTTGCCCGCGGCCTGGTCGGAGCTCGGGGTCTGGGCCGAGGAGCTGTTGCGGACGGCGGTGAAGCCGCCCGCCCACTGCGCGGCGTTGGACACCCCGCGCTGCTGCCCGGCGCCGTCGACGGCGTTGAGCCCGGTCTCGAAGTACTGCGTGATCTCGGCCGACGCCCGCGGCCTGCGCAGGGCGCCGCGGATCTCCACCGACAGCACCTCGTCGGCGGCGAGCCCGGGCAGGGTGAGCCCCTCGATCACATAGGCGCCCTTGAACACCTGGTGGCCGCGGGCCAGCAGGGCGGCGGGGTTGCGGGCGGCACTGAGCAGCTCCGCCGTCACCGTGGTCGGATCGGTGGCCGCGGCACCGGCCAGCGACTCGCCGACGGCACGGCCGACGCGCGCCACGGGAGCGGGAGTCAGGCCCGCGACCGTGTCCCGTACGCCGTCCAGCAGGCCGCGTGCCGGATGCCCCTGGTAGGTGTTGCCGAGGACCGCGCGGAACGCGTCGTCCAGCGCGGCCGACGCCTGGAACACCTCCACCATCGAGTCGTCCGGCAGCGGTACCGCGTCGGGCAGCAGGCCGCCGTTCGCGTCGGTGAGGTCGAGCGCCGTGCGGTCGGCGTCGGTGGCGGCCCGCACGGTGTGCGCGGCGGGCGCCGGCGGGACGGGTTCGTCGGCGGCGGGCAGCGTACGGAGCGTCGGCACCGCCAGCTTCAGCGTCCCCCGCACCCGGTCCGGCGGCGGCGCGGGCGGATACTGCGGGGCGGGCGCCGGAGCGCCGTGCGGGACATACGGCTCTACGGCGGCCTGGTGCGCGAACCGCACCAGGGGCTCCTCCCCCGGCCCCTCGTACAGGTCGAGCCCGAAGGCGGCCGGCACCTCGAACACCTCGATGCGCTGTCCCGCCCCGGTGCCCTGGAACTGCTGGTCGTGCCCGAGGGACACCTGCACGCTGTTGTCGTGCTGCACCTGGTGGGAGCGCACATGGTCGGCGGTGCCGCCGAGGGTCCACGCGCCGTCGCGCACCGGTATGCCGAACGAACCGCCGGCGCCGTACGACACCCCGTACTGCGAGCCCTTCTGGTCGGTGGCGACCGTCGACAGCGAGACCAGGCCGATGCCCTCCACGTGCGGCAGCACCTTGGTGTGCGTGCTCTCGCCCGCGCCGCGCTCCGCACTGAGCACCAGCCGCACCCGGCGGCTGCCGGTCATGGTCGGGATCTCCAGGAAGAGCGAGTGACCGCCGTCCAGCATGGCGTCCGTCGCGGCCCGCAGCCCGATCTGCGACCGGGTCTGCTCGAACCGGCGCAGGTTGTTCAACTGGGCCTGCACCAGCGCCTCGTCGGGCAGTACGCGGTTGCGGGCGTTGGTGTCGGCGGGCAGGAAACCCTCGCGGCGCAGCCAGTTCTCGGCGGGCGCGAAGAGGGTGTGGGCGTCCGTCACCTCCAGCGGTGTCGCGCTGGCGCCGATCGACCGCAGATGCTCCAACTCCGCCGGGAGCCGCCGCAGTTCCTCCGGTGTCGGGTCATGACCCTGGGCGTCCTCGGCGGTCATCACCCGCAGATGCATGCCGGCTCGCCACTCGCCGGGCTCGAAGGTCTCCCGCCCGCCGCCCGGCCGATGGAACACCAGCGTGTGCGTGACCGAGGCCGGCGCCAGCAGGTGACTGCGCTTGGTGCGCACCTCGTGCATCAACGACGCGCCGGCGCTCTGGTTCAGCGCGTCGCTCGTCCCCGCCTGGACCGAGGCCCGCCCCAGCACACCGCCGCCGACCCGCCGCGTCGCCTCCGAGTGGCCCTGGCTGTGGTCGCCGGTGAGCGCCGGACCGACGCTCCCGGACAGGGCGGCGCCGCTGCTGAACTTCGACTGGGCCTCGATCTTCACCAGTTGGGTGAGGTGGCTCTCCAGGTTGACCTTCCCGGCGACGGTCCGCCGCTGCGGCTCGCCCACCGTCACCTCGGTCCGCAACTGGAACATGCCGAGCGCGCGCCCCGACGTGTCGAGCAGTACCGGCGAGAAGACGCCCCCCTCCCGCTGCATCGGCAGGGTGCCCCGCAGCAACGGCTCCGACAGGAACGTCTCCAGCTCCGCCAGGGAGTCCTTGTCCAAGTCCGGCAGCCGGTCACGGAAGCGCTGCAGCGTCTCCGCGAGCAGCCGCCCCGGCTCCGCCACCGTGTCCACGCCCCAGATCGGCAGCACGTCCAGACCCGCCGCCGCCGGCAACTCCTCGTCCTCGTCCCGCGCCAGATGCTGCGGGAACCAGACGGTCACCGGCCCGTGCGACTGCTCCGGCGACCAGTTGACGGGCGCGGCCAGCGCCGGAGTGTCGACCCGGACGTCCCACTCGGCGGTGAAGTCGTACGGTTCCGAAGGCTCGTTGCTGCGCTGCGCCGTCGTCGACGTCACCCCCGTCGTCACCGACACGCTCGACGAGAGCTGGTTCAAGGTCAGCGCGAGGGTCAGCGCGGCATCGACACCGCGCACCGGGATCGCCCGGGTCACCGGGAACAGCGCGGTCCAAGGCAGCATCACCGTACGGATGTTGCCGGACGCCTCCGACGAGACGGACTCCTGCGAACCGATGCCGCGCCGCTCCACCCGTACGTCCCGCACACCGCCCTCGGCCTGCCCGTACCGGGCCGCCGCCCTCGGGTCCGAGAGCCGCATCCGCAGGTCCACGTCCCGGTCCCGGCCGTCCACGGTCACCCTGATCCGGAAACCCAGACTCCCGCGCAGATACGGCAGGTTGAGCACCAGCGTCTCGGCACTCGCCACCGTCCGCAACTGCTCCCGCACCGGGTGCGTGTCCGGCGCGTTCCCCAGCCCGAGCGCCGTCATCACCTGCTGGTGCAGCCCGCTCACGACGGCCGCCGACAGCGGCTCCAGGAGCACCAGGCCTACGTTGCCGTCCCGTTGAGAGCCGTAGTCGAGGACGTACGACGAAGAAGGCGCCGCTACTGGGGCCTTGGAGGCGGGCCAGGTGAGGGGGGTGTCTGTGGGGATCGGCGTCGTGTCGGGGTCGTGGGCCGGGGTGGTGTCGTCCTGGCCTGTGTGGTCGTGGAGTTGGGGGCCTGCGGAGGTGACGTTCTCGATGGTGCGGAGGTAGCGGCGGGGGATGTGGATCGGGGTGTGGGTGGTGGCCATGACGCCGGTGGTGTGGACGGTGGTGCTGTTGGGGTGGTTGCGGAGCAGGAAGTCGTTGTCGCGCTGCTGGTCGGGCAGGCCGAGGTAGTGCAGGACCTCGTGGAGCAGGTCCGCGTCGGAATGGTTGACGTCCAGGTGGAGTTGGTCGGCGCGAGCCGGGTTCCCGGAGTCGGTGAGGGTGATCGCCTCCGGGTGCGCAGAGTCGCTGATCAGGTTGAGGTTGACGTGCAGCTGGTCGCCTGAACTGGGCAGTGCGAGACCGGAGTTGAGGTGGGTGTCCAGCAACCGCGTGATCCGGTCCTGGAGTTGGGCGGTGAGCGCCGGATCAGTGGTGGTGACCGGGAGGTTGAGCGTGTAGTCACGCACCCACTGGCCGTTCGGGGCCTGGATACGACGGACCTGCGCCCGGATGAGGGTCGTCGCGCCACTGAGCGTGCCGGGGCGGGGCGGGGTGGACTGATCCGCGTGCGGGTCGAACCGCTCGGCGGAGTGCACGGCGGCGCGCGCGTGGGAGCGCAGGCCGTGCCACGTGCCCTTGGGCGCGGGATCGACCACGCGAGATGCGGGCTGGTCCTCGTCGACGCTGCGGGTGGGCGCGGGGCGGTAACGGCCGTCCGGCTGGACGCTGTTGGCGTCCTCCGGACCCCGGGGCGCCTTCGATGACGTGATGGGGGCTGGGGTGGTGCCGGCGTTCGCGTCGCTGGCGCTGTAGTGGTTGAGGCCCGTGTAGTGGACCTCCAGCGCGGGCGTGTTGGTGGTCGGGCCGTAGCGCAGCACGATGCCCCGGGGACCGCCGGTCGCGGTCGTGCCGGCGAGCGCGGGAGACACCGGCTGGAAGACGTGGATCGGGACGCCGAGGGTGTCGGCGAGCAGCGGCAGGAAGGTGTCGCCGACCGGGTTCGCCCACTCGTCCGACCAGTTGCGCACCACGTGCCCGAGCACGCGCGCCTCGTCCGCGGTGAGGGCGGCGGTGCTCCGGTGATAGCCGGCGATCAGCAGCTCCCGGCGCTCGTCCGGGGTCATGGCGGCGAGCGTCGGCAGCGCGTTCGCGGCACGCAGGTAGGCGAACATCCGCCGGTTGCTCGGCGGGTTGCCTGCCGGTGCGGGCGGTGCGCCCGGCGCCGAGACGGCTTGCAGATAGCGGGTCTGGAGGTCGACCGGGTCCAGGTCCTCGGCGTGGGTCACGCCCTGGATGCCGTACTGGGTCAGCTGGTTGTCGACCCAGGCGTCGGGCCTGTTCTGCACCTCCGTCCCGAACGGGCGGACGAGGACGCCCCGGAGCTGGCCGAGCACCTGCGGCGGGAGCGGCCGGCTGCCGTCGCGTGCGGCTGTCAGCCGGGCCAGCACCAGGTTCTGCAACCCCCGCCGGGCGGCCCGCAGATGGTTGGTTGCCTGGCCGGCGGTCTGCGGGTGCTGCGCCAGGGTCGCGAGGGTCTGGCGTACGAGATGGGGCTGCGCGAGCCAGCCGTCGGTACCCGCGGCGAACGCCGGGTCGCCCTGCCGCAGTTGGGTGCGGACCAGGTGCGGCGCGCTGCCGATGACGGCGTACAGGAGGCAGTTGCCGTCGCCGGGGGTCTGGACGGCGTTGCCGGTGGGGGTGACGTACGGGGACGGCGGGACGGCGGGGGTCGGGGCGGCAGTTGTCGTCGTGGTCGTGCCGGGCGGCGGGGGCGTCGGTACGAGCGGGGCCTTGCCCTTGCCCTTGTCGGTGGCCGTGCTCTTGCCGGTGCTCTTGCTCGTGTCGGCGTTCTTGCCGGTGCTCTTGCCGGTGCTCTTGCCGGTGACCGGCTTCTTGCCCTTGTCGGTCTTGCCCGTCTTGCTGGTCTTGCCGCTGCTCGTACCGGACTTGGACGGCTCGCTCTTCTTCGGCGCCTGCGGCGTCGGGGTCGGTGTGGTTCCGGTGCTGGGGACGGTCGTACCGGTGGCCGGGGCCGGGGTATGGGTCTGGCCCGCAGCCGGGAGGGGGGTGGCCGGGGCGTCGGGGGCGGGCCAGCGGGGCGGGGTGGTGGCGAAGGTGGTCCGCAGGGACTGTTCGGGGGTCGGGGCGCTGTCCTGGACGGGGGTGGACAGGCCCGGCAGCGCGGTGGTGGCCGACAACTGGTCGGCGGCGGCCTGGAGTTGAGCGGTGACGGTGGTGGCGAGCTGCCCGTTGCGGCGGGTGATCCTGGCCTGGGCCCGGGTAACCCGGCGCTGGGCGCGGGTCTCGCGGAACCTGGCTACCCGCAGGTTCTCGGCCCGGCGGGCCACGGCCCGCGCATCCCGGTGCGCTGTCGCCACGGCCTCCTCGTGGTTCTCCTCCTCCTCGCTGATCCGGGCCGGTCCGATATCGACGATGTGCTCCGCCCGTTCCAGCGCCGGCCGGGCTGTGGTGAGCGCGGCGGTGGCCTGCTGGATCGCGTCCTCGGCGGCGGTGATCGCCGGGACGACGGCCTGCACCCGGCGGTCGTCGGCGACGTCGGCCGCGGGGCGGTTGGAACGCGGGGTGCCGGGTGCGGCGGGGGCCGGCGGGGTCGGTGCGGCGGCCGGAGAAGTGCTCGACTGCCCACCCTGCGCGGCCTGTTGGGTGGTGGCGCGTTCGGCACGCACGGTGTTCTCCGCCTGAGTCAGCGCGGCCAGCGCGGTCTGCAGGTCACGGCGGCCCCGGGTCTCGTCCCGCTCGTGCTGCGCGATCACCGCCGGCAGGGTGGTGACGGTCCGATGGGCGTCCGCGAGGCTCCGCTTCAGCCGCTCGACCAGCGCTTCGGCGTCGCGCGCGGCCTGGGCGGAGGCGGTGGCCTCGGCGGTCGCCCGGGCGTGGGCGGCGACCGCGAACGTGACCGCGTGTCCCGCCCGCCCGTGGGAGTCCGCGGAGTCCGTGTGCTTCCGGTTGGCGTGCTGGAGGGAGAAGGTGAGGCGGTCCAGTCGCCGGGGGGTGTCGGCGAGGGTGTCGGTGGCGGTGTGCAGGAGTTCGGCCTGGGCGTGGAAGGCGGTCCACGCGGTGGTCAGATCCGGGTCGGCAGTGACCAGGGCACCCTCGGGGGTGAACTCCCAACGGCGGACGCCCTGTTGGTCACGGGTCATCAACTCCAGCGGCCGGTTGCCGAGCACGGCCGTACGAGAGGCCATGTAAAGGGCCCGGCCGAGGTGTTCGCCCTGCGGGTCGGCGCCGAGTGCCACCCAGAACTGCACACCGTGACTGCCCGCGGGAATCGCGGAGTTGAGGCGTTCGGGCAGGGTGTGCAGTGCGGCGGCGGTCCAGTCGGGGACGAGGGCGGGCAGGTCGTGGACGTCCGTCGGGGACTCGGCCGGGGTGAGCAGACCGTGGCCGAGCAGGTCACGCTCCTCCACGCGGAGGGTGACCGTACCGGTGACGTGACGGGTGCCCTGCGGTCCTTCCACGAGCAGATGGGCATCGACGTCGACGACGTAACTCCGCGTCCCGCGCGCCCCGTTGGCCGGTGCGGAGGTGCTGCCGGACTTGAGCCAGTCACGACGGCTGCCGGTGGTGGTGCCGCCGAAGCTGGAGGGCTGGGTCTGCCGCTGGGCGAGCGGGACGCTCAGTCCGCCGATCTGGTGGTTGTCGTCGTCGCCGCTGAGGAGTTCGGTGAACCCGGTGGCGAAGGAGTGGTCGGCACCGGCGGCGGTGCTCACCGTGTCGGTCGTGTTGTGGAGTTGGTCGAGGGTGACGTCGTCGGCGTGGGTGGAGCGGCGCGGGTTGTAGAGCGTCACCGCGATCGACGGGGCCTGGCCCGGTGCCCCCTCGAAGGGCGCGGTGCCGGGCAGGTGGCGGGTGAGGTCGGCGGCCAGCCGGGGGCGGTCGAGGGAGACCTGCCCGGCCTGGATCAACTGGCCGAGCCGGACGGCCTGTCCCTCGACCGAGACGGACGTGATCTGCGCGTGCCAGCCACGACCGCCGCGCGGCGCCACGGCATTGAGCGCGGTCTCCAGGTGCGCCCAGCCGTCGAAGTGGAACGCCGGGGTCGGCCCCACCGGATGGAACATCTGCGCGTTGGCGAGATAGGGGGTGCGGGCGGGACCGGGCAGCACCGTGTTGCGCGGGTCGGTGCCGGAGACGACGGACGGGGCGGTCACCGTGGCCGGTTGTGCGGGGACGTTGGTCTCGGTGCCGGTGAAGCGCAGGGTCAGCCGGACCGGGACGGTACGGGTGCGGGGGGTGCCTCGCCTCAGCAGTTCGTTCATCCACTGGCGTACGTCGCCGTTCGCGTCGGCCCACGCGATGACACCGTTCTGGATGAGACCGCCGATGACATTGGGCGGCCAGTCGACGACCAGCGCGGAGCGCACCGACAGCTCGTAGTCGTACTCCAGGCCGTCGAAGTCGGCGCCGTTGTCGGTGCGCAGCCAGAACCGGTTCTCGGCGGTGGTCGCCCGCCGAGCCGACCTGCTGGAGGCCGACTGCGGGGTGAACACCGGCGCCGCCCGGTCCACCTTGGCCAGGTCGGGGCCCTGGTTCGGACGGGGATAGCGGGTGGTGAAGGTGACCGGGAGCTGATTCTGGAGTATCGAGGCCCGGTTGATGCTGCGGCCTGCGGCGGTGTGCGCCAGCCACTGTTCGAGACCCGAGCCGGGGGTCGAGGAACCCCGGACGGCTGCCAGGTTCTGGGTGCGCCGAGGCCTCGCCGTCAGCGTGACCTCGACCAGCCGCTCGCCGCCGTAACCGTGGTGGCGGAAGTGGAAGCGGGTGGTGGCCCGGCGCGGGGTGCCGTTCGGACCGCGTCCGGGCAGCGAGCGCAGTCCGGCGGTCGAGGTGAGCTGCGCGATCCGGCTGTGCACGCCGGACTGGTAGCCGGAGTGCCCCGGGGTGAACGCTCCGGGCGCCTCGGCCTCCACCAACCGCAGCAGCTCGCGCCGGACCTGGCCGCGCCGCTCCCTCCGGTTGACCGGTCCCAGGGGGATCGCGGCGCCGGGCGCCGCCGGGAGGACGCGGGCGGGCGGTTCGAACTCGGTGACCGAGAGGACACCGCCGAGGCCCAGTTCCCGATTGCGGGTGTACGACGCCGGGAGCGGCGCCGTCAGGGCCGGTGCGGCCGCCGGGGTGAGCCCGGTCACGGAGCCCAACCACCGGGCGTCGCGTGCGAGTTGCCCCTGCGTCATGAGGAACTGGAGGCCGCCCGGGACGTCGACCGCGAAGGTGACGGGGTCGATCGTGCCGGACTCGCCGACACCGTTGAGCAGGTTGCGGGAACCGGCCCGGACCGTGACCAGATAGGTGACGTCGGCGACCACCCGGTGCAGGGTGCCGCTCTCGGTAGGGGTGCGGTTGACGCCCGTGCTGGCGGAGAGCGTGTCGGAGGTGTCGGTACGGGACACATGGCCGAGCCGTACCGACGGGTTGAGCAGCCCCTTGTACGGCTTGCCGCTGGTCTGGGTGGTGGAGACCGAACCGTCCGACTCGGGACCGGTGTTGCCCTGCCCGGCCGCGTTCACCGGGGTCGCCGGATGCTTGGGCGGGTTCTGGGTGGCCACCCCGCTGCCGCCGAACTGGTGCGATTTCCCGAGGGACTTGAGCTGCTGGGCGCTGTCGGTGGCCGAGACACCCGTCTCCAGGTACTGCCGGGTGGTGTCCAGCAGCCGGGGCCGGTGTGCGACGGCCTGGATCTCCAGGGAGTACTGGCCGTCGGCGAACGTCCCCGGCAGGCTCAAGCCCTCAACCACATAGGAGTTCTTGAACAGTTCGTGCCCGTGGGCGACGAGACTGCCCGGCGTGATCGCGGCATGCCGGGTCTCGGCGGCACGCGTCCTGCTGTCCATCAGCCCCTGCCCGGCGAGCGGGGAGATGCCGTCGCGAGCCGGGCGGGCAGGGGCAGGGCGGGGGGTCGTGCCGGCGGCGGTGCCCGTGGTCGTGGCGGCGCCCGTGGTCGCCGGGGCGGGCTGCACACCGGTGCCGGTCGTCGTCGGGACAGGCGGCACAGGCAGTACCGGCGGCGCACCGGTCGCGGGGGCGGTGACCGGGAGGATCGGGCCGGTTCCCGTGGCGGGGGGCGTCGGCCGGGCGAGGTTGCGGATCTCCCCGGCGGCCCGCTGGAAGGCGTCCTCGATGGCGGCCGAGCCGCGCACGGTGTCGATCAGGGCGTCGTCCGGTATCCGCACCAGCTCCGGGAGCGGAATGCCGTGGACGTCGGTCCCGTCGAGCCGGGCCCGGTCGGTCACGTCGGGCAGGCGCGGTACCCCGTCGACACGTGCGGTGCGCGGAGCGGCGGTCGCAGGCGGTGCTTGGGTACGGCCGTCCGGCACCGCCAGCCGCAGCGAGCCGGAGACCGTCGGCGGACCGGGGACGTTCGCCGCACCGGGGAGGACCGGCGCGAGGGACTGGTGCAGGGTCTCCGCGAACCGCTCACTGGGGCGGTTGCCGTCGTCCGCGTACAGGTCGAGGGCCAGCCGCACCGGCACGTCGAACGCGTGGCTGTCCTGGCCGGTGGCGATGAAGAACTGGTCGTGCCCGGTGGCGCCGCCCACGGTGTCGCCGTGGGTCACCTGGTGGCCGTACTGGTAGTCGGCGCCGAACCCGATGGACCCCCAACTGCGCAGCGGACCGCTGACGCTGGCCATCGGTCCGAGCGCACCGCCGTAGGACTCACCGCGCTGCTCGGAGTCGCTGCCCGCCATCTGGGCCAGGCCCATGACCTGGATGCCCGGCAGAATCCGGTGGTGGGTGCTGAGTTGCGCGGTGTCACGGGTGGCGGTGAGCAGCAGCCGGACCCTGCGGACGCCGGTGTCCGTGTTGTTGGGCACCTCGAAGTGCAGGGCGTGTCCGCCGTCGACCATGGCGTCGGTGGCGGCGCGCAGCCCGGTCCGGGAGCGGGCCTCGCGCAGTCGGCGCAGATTGTTGAGCTGCGCGTGCAGGCGGATCTGGTGCTCGGGCTCGTGGTTGCGTACCGCTTGCTCCAGCCCCTGCTTCAGGCGCGCGCCGATCCCGGTGGGGGCCGGGGTCGTGGGGTCGGGCGGCAGGAAGCCCTGGCGGCGCAGCCACGCCTCGGCCTCGTCGAACAGGCCGTCCGCGCCGGTGACTTCGAGCGGGGCCGCGCTCAGCCCGATGCCGTCCAACCGCTCCAGCGAGTCCGGGAGCTCCCGTGTCTCGGCGGCGGTCGGCTGCCGGCCGGTGGCGTCCGCCTGGCTCAGGACCCGCAGGTCCATGCCGTGCGCCTGGGTCAGCGGCGGCGCGGCCGTCTCGGTGCCGTCCGGCCGGATCAGGGTGACGTGGTAGGTGACGCCGGAGGGGGTGAGCAGATGGCCCCGGTTGGTGCGGATGGCGTGCATGGTGCCGGCGGAACTGCTCGCGCTGTACGTGTTGGTGACGGTCGCCTGCGTCTGCCCGCGCAGACCGAGACTGCCGCCGATGACTCCCGAGGCGTCCGGATGGCCCTGCTGATGGTCGCCGGTGAGGGCGGCGGCACCGCTGCCGCTGACCCCGATACCGCTGGTGTACTTCGAGGACAGGTCGACCTTCGCCGTGTTGACCAGGTGGCTCTCGAGGTTGATCTGACCCGGAGTGCTCTGCCGCAGCGGGGTCCCGACCGTCGGCACGGTGACCAGGTGCAGCATGCCGACCGCGTTGCCGTCGGCGTCGGTGAGGACGGGCGAGTAGATACCCCCGTCGACCTGCATGGGCAGCGTGCCGCGCAACACCTGCTCGGAGAGGAAGTCCGAGACCTGCCCGGCGGCGGCACCGTCGAGCTCGGCGTGGAACGTCCGGTGAACATGCTCGTACAGCGCCCGGGGGTCGATCACGGAGTCGACACCGTAGAGCGGGAGATCGGCGGGCGCGGCCGGCGCGGGCAACGTGCCCGGCGCCGGGTCGGCGGTGGTGAGGTGCCGGGGGAACCAGATGGTGGTGGCCCCGTGCGACTCGGGCGCGCTCCAGCCGTCGGCCGGGGCCGTCGTACCAGTCTTGCCCGTCTTGTCCGCCGGGGTTGCCTTGGCCGGCTTGGCCGCCTTGGTCGTCTTGGGCGGCGCCGTGACGACGGGGCCGTCGACGCGCACGCGCCAGTGGGTGGTGAACTCCACTGGATCCGAAGGCTCGTTGGAGCGCTGGGCGGAGGTGGTCTGGACGGCCTGGGTAACCGTAGTGGCGTCGCTCGCCTGGTTGTGGGTGATGGTCGCCGTCACCGACCCGTCCACCGCCCGCACCGCGGTCGGCGCCGCGAGCGGCCAGGAACCGGTCCACGGCACCTGGACAGTCCGATACGTACCCGCCGGCTGGCTGGAGAAGTTCTCCCGCGTACCGAACCCGCGCCGCTCGACATGTTTGTCCGGGTCACGCGTGTCGAACCGGCCCTGCCGCAACGAGGTCCGGGCCTCGGAAAGCGTCAGCTGTACGTCGACGGTGTGATCACGCCCGTCGACCCGGACCGTGATCCGGTAACCGCCGTTCGAGCGCAGATACGGCTGTTGGAGCGCGAGGGTCTCACGGCTCAACGCACCCCGCACCTGCTCACCCACCGACTCGGGCAGGTCATCGGGATCCAGCCCGAGCGCCTCGTAGACCTGACCGTGCAGCCCCTCCATCACCTCGTCGGAGAACGGCTCCGCGTACACCAACCCGACGGTCCCGTCCGGGAGCGCGCCGTAGGAATTCACATAGCTCGACGGCAGTTGGCCCCGCGCAGGCGGCTGTGCGGTCGGGGCGTGGGAGGCGGGCCAGATGAGGGGGACGTCCGTGGGGATCGGGGTGGTGTCGGGGTCCTGGGCCGGGGTCGTCTCGTCCTGGCCTGTGTGGTCGTGGAGTTGAGGGCCCGCCGCAGTGACGTTCTCGATCGTGCGGAGGTAACGCTGCGGGATGTGGACGGAGTTCTGAGTCGTGGCCATGAGGCCGGTCGTGTGGACGGTGGTGCTGTTCGGATGGTTGCGGAGCAGGAAGTCGTTGTCACGCTGCTCGTCGGGCAGACCGAGATAGTGCAGGACTTCGTGAAGCAGGTCCGCGTCGGAGTGCTGTGCGTCCAGGTGGAGTTGGTCGGCGCGGCCGGGGTTCGCGGAGTCGGTGAGGGTGACCGCCTCCGGGTGCGCGGGGTCGCTGATCAGGTTGAGGTTGACGTGCAGCTGATCGCCTGAACTGGGCAGCTCCAGGCCGGAGTTGACGTGCAGGTCCAGGAGACCGCTGATGCGTTCGTTGAGTTGAGCGGTGAGCGCCGGGTCGGTCGTGGTGACCGGGAGGTTGAGCGTGTAGTCGCGGACCCACTGGCCGTTGGGGGCCTGGATACGACGGACCTGCGTACGGACGAGGGTCGTCGCGCCGTTGAGCGTGCCGGGGCGGTCCGGGACGGACTGGTCGGCGTGCGGGTCGAAGCGCTCCGTGCTGTGCACGGCGGCGCGGGCGTGGGGACGCAGGCCGTGCCAGGTGTCCTTGGGCGCGGGGTCGGCGACACGGGATGCGGGACGGTCGTCGTCGACGCTGCGGGTGGGCGCGGGGCGGTAACGGCCGTCCGGCTGAACGCTGTTGGCGTCCTCGGGACCCCGGGGCGCGTACGAAGGGGTGATGTTCGGCGGGGTGGTGCCGGTGTTCGCGTCGCTGGCGCTGTAGTGGTTGAGGCCCGTGTAGTGGACCTCCAGCGCGGGCGTGTTGGTGGTCGTCGGGCCGTAGCGCAGCACGATGCCTCGGGGACCGGCGGCTGTGTTGGTCACCGGCTCGAAGACGTGGATGGGGGCGCCGAGGGTGTCGGCGAGCAGCGGCAGGAAGGTGTCGCCGACCGGGTTCGCCCATGCATCCGACCAGTTGCTCACCGCGCCGTCGAGGACGCCCGCCTCGTAGTCGGTGAGTGCGGCGGTGCTCCGGTGGTAGCCGGCGGTCAGCAGCGACCTGCGCTCGTCCGGGGTCATGGTGGCGAGCGTCGGCAGGGCGTTCGCGGCGCGCAGATAGGCGAACATCCGCCGGTTGCTCGGTGGGTTGCCGGTCGGCGGGGTCGGGGCGCCCGGCAGAGAGACGGCTTGCAGATAGCGGGTCTGGAGGTCGACCGGGTCCAGGTCCTCGGCGTGGGTCATGCCCTGGATGCCGTACTGGGTCAGTTGGTTGTCGACCTCGCCGTCCGACGCGTTCTGCACCCGCCTCGCGAAGCCGCCGGCGAGGACGCCCCGGAGCTGGCCCAGCACCTGCGGCGGCAGCGGCCGCCTGCCGTCGCGCGCCTCCGCCAGGCGGGCCAGCACCAGGTTCTGCAACTCCTGTTGCGCGTACCGCAGATGGCCTGATCCCCGGTTGTTGGTCCCCGGGTTCCGCGTCATCGTCGCGAGGGTCCGCCGTACGTCCTCGGGCCGGGCGAGCCAGGCGGCTGTGCCTGCGGCGAAGGCCCGGTTGGCCTGCCGCAGTCGGGTGCGGACCAGGTGCGGCGCGCTGCCGATGACGGCGTACAGGAGGCAGTTGCCGTCACCGGGGGTCTCAACGGCGTTGCCCGTGGAGGCTACGTAGGGAGACAGCGGGGCGGCCGGAGTAGTGCCGGGCTGCGACGCGACGAGCGGGGTCTTGGCCTTGCCCGGGCCCGTGCTCTTGCCGGTGACCGGCTTCTTGCCCTTGTCGGTCTTGCCCGACTTGCCGCTGCTCGTACCGGACTTGGACGGCTCACTCTTCTTCGGCTTCTGTTGCGTCGGCTTCGGCGTGGTTCCGGTGCTGGGGACGGTCGTACTGGTGGCGGGGGCCGGGGTGTGGGTCTGACCGGCGGCCGGGAGGGGGGTGGCCGGGCCGTCGGGCGCGGGCCAGCGGGGCGGGGTGGTGGCGAAGGTGGTGCGCAGGGACTGTTCGGGGGTCGGGGCGCTGTCCTGGACGGGGGTGGACAGGCCCGGCAGCGCGGTGGTGGCCGATGTCTGGTCGGCCGCGGCCTGCACCTGCGCGGCGACGACGGCGACGATCTCCCCGTCGCGGCGGGTGACCTCGGCCGCTGCGGCGGTGACCCGGTTCTGGGCGGCGGCCTCGTTCTCCGTGGCGACCCGGAGGCCGCGTGCCGCGACCTCCTCGGCACGCGCGTCCTCCCGCGCCTTCTCCTCGGCCTTCCCGTGGTCCTCCTGCGCCGTGCGGATCTCGTCCGGCCGGTTGGCGACGGTCTCCCGCGCCTGCTCCAGCGCCGGCCGGGCCGTGGTGAGCGCGGCGGTGGCCCGCTGGACGGCGTTCTCGGCGGCGGTGACCGCCGGGACCGCGGCCTGCACCCGGGGGTCGTCGGCGACATCGGCCGCGGGGGCGTGGGAGCGCGGGGCGCCGGGTGCGGCGGGGGTCGGCGGGGCCGGTACGGGAGCGGGGGCCGTACTCGACTGCCCGTTCCTCGCGGCCTGTTCGGCGGCGGCCCGGGCGGCGTCGGCGCGTTCGGCGCGCACGAGGGTCTCGGCCTGCGTCAGCGCGGCCAGGGCCGTTTGACGGGCGTGGACGCCCTGCCTCTCCTCCCGTTCGTGGGCCTCGATGACCTGCGGCAGTGTCCTGGTGGTCTGCTGGGCCTCCGCGAACTCCCGCTTCAGCCGCTCGACTTGTGCCTCGGCGTCGCGCGCGGCCTGGGCGGAGTCGACGGCCGCCTTCCTCGCCTGCGTGTGGGCGGCGGTCGCCTTCGTGACCGCGAGCTGCGCCTCCCGGTGGGTCTTCGCGACGGCCGTGTACGCCTGGTTGGCCTCCCTGCGGGCAGCGAAACGGAGGTTCAGCAGCTGCGGGGTGTCGGCGAGGGTGTCGGTGGCGGTGTGCAGGAGTTCCGCCTGGGCGTGGAAGGCGGTCCACGCGGTGGTCAGATCCGGGTCGGCAGTGACGAGCGCGCCCTCGGGGGTGAACTCCCAACGGCGGACGCCCTGTTGGTCACGGGTCATCAACTCCAGCGGACGGTTGCCGAGCACGGCCGTACGGGAAGCCATGTAGAGAGCCCGGCCGAGGTGTTCGCCCTGCGGGTCGGCGCCGAGGGCCACCCAGAACTGGACGCCATGGCTGCCGGCCGGGATCGCGGAGTGCAGCCGTTCGGGCAGCGTGTGCGGCTCGGCGGTGGCCCAGTCGGGGACGAGGGCGGGCAGGTCGTGGACGTCCTCCGGGGACTCGGCCGGAGTGAGCAGACCGTGGCCGAGGAGGTCACGCTCCTCGATGCGGAGGGTGACCGTGCCGGTGACGTGACGGGTGCCCTGCGGTCCTTCGACGAGCAGGTGGGCATCGGCGTCGACGACGTAACTCCGCGTCCCGCGCGCCCCGTTGGCCGGTGCGGAGGTGCTGCCCGACTTGAGCCAGTCACGGCGACTGCCGGTGGTGGTGCCGCCGAAGCTGGAGGGCTGGGTCTGCCGCTGGGCGACCGGGACGTTGATCCCACCGAGCTGGCGATTGTTGTCGTCACCGCTGAGGAGTTGCGTGAACGAGGTCGCCATGGAGTGGTCGGCGCCGGCGGCGGTGCTCACCGTGTCGGTGGTGTTGTGGAGTTGGTCGAGGGTGACGTCGTCGGCATGGGTGGAACGGCGCGGGTTGTAGAGCGTCACCGCGATCGACGGGGCCTGGCCCGGTGCCCCCTCGAAGGGCGCGGTGCCGGGCAGCTGGCGGGTGAGGTCGGCGGCCAACCGGGGGCGGTCGAGCGAGACCTGCCCGGCCTGGATCAACTGGCCGAGCCGGACGGCCTGTCCCTCCACCGAGACGGAGGTGATCTGCGCGTGCCAGCCGCGTCCGCCGCGCGGCGCAACGGCGTTGAGCGCCGTCTCCAGGTGTGCCCAGCCGTCGAAGTGGAACGCCGGGGTCGGCCCCACCGGATGGAACATCTGCGCGTCGGCCAGATACGGGGTGCGGGCGGGGCCGGGCAGCACGGTGTTGCGCGGGTCGACGCCGGACTCCGCGGACGGGGCGGTCACCGAGGCCGGTTGCGCGGGGACGTTGGTCTCGGTGCCGGTGAACCGCAGCGCCAGGCTGACTGGGACGGTGCTGGTGCGCGCGTTGCCTCCCTCCAGCATCGCGTCGATCCACTGGCGTATGTCGCCGTCCGCGTCGGCCCAGGCGATGACGCCGTTCTGGATGAGACCGCCGATGACGTTGGGCGGCCAGTCGACGACCAGCGCGGAGCGGACGGTCAGCTCGTAGTCGTAGCGCAGGCCGTCGAAGTCGGCACCGTTGTCCGTGCGCAGCCAGAAACGGTTGTCGGCCGTGGTCGCCCGCCGGGCCGTGATGCCGCTGGCCGACTGCGGGGTGACGCCCGGCGCCGAGCGGTCCGTCGTCAAGGGATCGGGACCCTGGTCCGGACGGAGATAGCGGACCGTCGGCGTGATCGGGAGCTGCGTCTGCCGTACCGAGGCACGGGTGGTGGTGCGGCCCGCGGCGGTGTGCGACTGCCACTGTTCGAGACCCGAGCCGGGGGTGGAGGTGCCCCGGATCCCGGCCAGGTTCTGGGTCCGCCGGGGCCTCGCCCGCAGCGTGACCTCGATCAGCCGCTCGCCGCCGTAACCGTGGTGGCGGAAGTGGAAGCGGGTGGTGGCCGGGTGCGGGGTGCCGTCCGGGCCGCGTCCGGGCAGCGAGCGCAGTCCGGCCGTGGAGGTGAGCTGGGCGATCCGGCTGTGCACACCGGGCTGGTAACCGACGTGCCCGGGGGTGAACACTCCGGGTGCCTCGGTCGCGACCAGGGCCAGCAGTTCGCGCCCGACCTGGCCGCGCCGCTCCCTGTCGTGAACCGGCAGCAACGGGACCTGGCCGGCGACGGCTGCCGGGGCGGGGGCCCTCTCGTACTCGGTGACCGAGAGGACGCCGCCGAGGCCCAGTTGCCGATTGTTCACGTAGGCCGCCGGCAGCGGAGCCTGGCCCTGGACGGGCGCCGGGGTGAGACCGTTCACCGAGCCCATCCACCGTGCGTCACGGTCGAGTTGACCCTGCGTCATGAGGAACTGGACGCCGCCCGGGACGTCCACCGCGAAGGTGACGGGGGCGATCGTGCCGAGGTCGGCGACCCCGTTGCCCAGTGTGCGGGAGCCGGCCCGGACCGTGACCACATAGGTGACGTCGGCGACCACCCGGTGCAGGGTTCCGCTCTCGGTGGGGGTGCGGTTGACGCCCGTGCTGGCGGAGAGCGTGTCGGAGGTGTCGGTGCGGGACACCTTGTTGAGCCGTACCGCCGGGTTGAACTGGTTCTTGTTCGGCTTGGTGGCACTCTGGCCGGTGGAGCCCGAACCGTCCGACCCGGAACCGGTGTTGCTCTGCGCCACCGGTGTGGACGAGTTCTGGGTGACCGAGCCGGTACCGCCGAACTGGTGTGACTTTCCCAGGGACTTGAGTTGCTGGGCGCTGTCGGTGGCCGAGACGCCCGTCTCCAGGTACTGCCGGGTGGTGTCCAGCAGCCGGGGCGCGTGCGCCACCGCCTGGATCTCCAGCGAGTACTGACCGTCCGCCATCGTCCCCGGCAGGCTCAGGCCCTCAACTACGTAGGAGTTCTTGAACAGTTCGTGCCCGTGGGCGACAAGACTGCCCGGCGTGATCGCCGCGTGCCGGGTCTCGGCGGCACGCGTCCTGTTGTCCATCAGCCCGTGCCCGGCGAGCGGGAGGACGCCGGCGCGCTGCGGCGCGGCGGGGGCGGGCGCCGTGCCGGGGGCAGTGACCGGGAGGATCGGGCCGGTGGCCGGGGTGGCGGGCGTCGCCTGCTGGGCCTGGTTGCGGATCTCCCGGGCGGCCCGCCGGAAGACCGACTCGATGGCCGCGGAGCCGCGCACGGTGTCGATCAGCGCGTCGTCCGGTATCCGCACCAGACCCGGAAGCGGGGTGCCCTGGTTGTCGGTCGCGGCGAGACGGTCCCTGTCGTTCCGGTCCACATCACGCGGCGCCCCGTCGGCACGTGCGGCGCGCGGTGCGGGGGTCGCCGAGGGCGCGTGGGTACGGCCGTCCGGCACCGCCAGCCGCAGCGAACCGGTGACCGTAGGCGCCGGCGCGGGGGCAACGGGCGGCGCACCGGGGACAGTTGGGGCTACGGCCGGCTGGGCCGCCTGGTTGACGTTCCGCCCGAACCGCTCGCTCGGCTCGTCCGTGTCGTTCGCGTACAGGTCCAGGGCCAACCGCACCGGCACGTCGAACGCGTGGCTGTCCTGGTTGGTGGCGATGAAGAACTGGTCATGGCCGGTGGCCCCGCCCACGGTGTCGCCGTGCGTGACCTGGTGGCCGTACTGATAGTCGCCCCCGAACCCGATGGACCCCCACCTGGGCAACGGCCCGCCGACACTGCCCAACGCCCCGAACGCACCGCTGTACGACTCACCTCGCTGCTCGGCGTCGCTGCCCGACATCTGCGCCAGACCCATGACCTGAATACCCGGCAGGACCAGGTCATGGGTACTGGCCTGCCCGGTGTCACGGTCGGCGGTGAGCAACAGCCGGACCCGACGCACGCCCGTGTCCGTGCTGTTGGGCACCTCGAAGTGCAGGGAGTGACCGCCGTCGACCATGGCATCGGTGGCAGCACGCAGCCCCGTGCGGGAGCGGGCCTCGCGCAGCCGGCGCAGATTGTTGAGCTGCGCGTGCAGCCGAATCTGGTGCTCGGGCTCGTAGTTGCGCACCACGCCCATCCCTGTGGGAGCGGACGGCAGAAAGCCCTCGCGGCGCAGCCACGCCTCGGCCTCGTCGAACAGGCCGTCCGCGCCGGTGACTTCGAGCGGGGCCGCACTCAGCCCGATACCGTCCAACCGCTCCAGCGAGTCCGGGAGTTCACGCGTCTCGGCAGCGGTCGGCGGGTGCCCGGCGGCGGCCGTCCTGCTCAGCAGCCGCAAGTCCATGCCGTGCGCCTGGGTGAGCGCCGGGGCCCGCGTCTCGGTACCGTCCGGCCGGATCAGAGTGACCCGGTAGGTGACGCCGGTGGGGGCGAGCAGATGGCTCTGGTTGGTGCGGATGGCGTGCATCGTGCCGGCGGAACTGCTCGCGCTGTACGTGTTGGTGACGGTCGCCTGGGTCTGCCCCCGCAGACCGAGAGTGCCGCCAATGGTGCTCGACGCGTCCGGATGACCCTGATGGTGGTCACCGGTGAGGGCGACAGCGGCGCTGCCACTGATGCCGATACCGCTGGTGTACTTCGAAGAGAGGTCCACCTTCGCGGTGTTGACCAGATGGCTCTCCAGGTTGATCTTTCCCGCGATGCTCTGCCGCTGCGGGGTGCTCGTCCCCGGCTGGGTGACGAGGCGAAGCATGCCGACCGCCGCGCCGTCGGCGTTGGTGATCACGGGCGAGTAGAGCCCGCCATGGATCTGCATCGGCAGCGTGCCGCGCAGCACCTGCTCGGAGAGGAAGTCCGAGACCTGCCCCGCGGCGGTGGCGTCCAGATCGGCGTGGAACGCCTGGTGGACGTGCTCGTACAGGGCCCTCGGGTCGATCACGGAGTCGACGCCGTAGAGCGGCAGATCGGTCGGCGCGGCGGGGTCGGGCAGCGAACCCGGCGCCGGATCGGCGGTGGTGAGGTGCTGCGGGAACCAGATCGTGGTGGAACCGTGCGACACCGGCGCGCCCCACCCGTCCGTCGCCGGGGCGGTGGCGGGCGCGGGGGGTGCGGTGGGCGCCGCAGTGACCGCGGGGGCATCGACGCGCACCCGCCAGTGGGTGGTGAACTCCACAGCATCAGAGGGCTCGTTGGAGCGCTGGGAAGACGTGGTCTGGACGGCCTGCGTGACCGTGGTGGCATCGCTCGCCTGGTTGTGCGTGAGGGACACCGTCACCGAACCGTCCACCGCCCGCACCGCGGTCGGCGCCGTGATCGGCCACGTACCCGTCCAGGGCACCTGGACCGTCCGATACGTACCCGCCGGCTGACTGGAGAAGTTCTCCCGCGTACCGAACCCACGCCGCTCGACATGCTTGTCCGGATCACGCGTGTCAAAGCGCCCCTGCCGCAACGACGTTCGTGCGTCGGAAAGCGTCAGCTGTACGTCGACGGTGCGATCACGCCCGTCGACCCGGACCGTGATCCGGTAACCACCGTTCGAGCGCAGATACGGCAGCTGAAGCGAGAGAGTCTCCCGGCTCAGCGCACCCCGCACCTGTTCACGCACCGACTCGGGCGGGTTGTCCACGTCCAGCCCGAGCGCCTCGTAGACCTGACCGTGCAGCCCTTCCATCACCTCGTCGGAGAACGGCTCCGCGTACACCAAACCGACCGTGCCGTCCGGACGCGCACCGTAGGAATTCACATAGCTCGACGGCAATTGGCCCCGCGCAGGCGGCTGTGCGGTCGGGGCCTGGGAGGCGGGCCAGGTGAGGGGGGTGTCTGTGGGAATGGGATTGGTGTCGGGGTTCTGGGCGGGGGTCGTCCGGTCTTGGTTTGTGTGGTCGTGGAGTTGAGGGCCCGCGGAGGTGACGTTCTCGATGGTGCGGAGGTAGCGGCGGGGAATGTGGACCGGGGTCTGGGTGGTGGCCATGACGCCGGTGGTGTGGACGGTGGTGCTGTTGGGGTGGTTGCGCAGCAGGAAGTCGTTGTCGCGCTGCTGGTCGGGCAGGCCGAGGTAGTGCAGGATCTCGTGGAGCAGGACCGCGTCGGAATGGTTGACGTCCAGGTGGAGTTGGTCGGCGCGAGCCGGGTTCCCGGAGTCGGTGAGGGTGATCGCCTCCGGGTGCGCGGAGTCGCTGATCAGGTTGAGGTTGACGTGCAGCTGGTCGCCTGAACTGGGCAGTGCGAGACCGGAGTTGAGGTGGGTGTCCAGCAACCGCGTGATGCGCTCGTTGAGTTGGGTGGTGAGCGCCGGGTCGGTCGTGGTGACCGGGAGGTTGAGCGTGTAGTCGCGGACCCACTGGCCGTTCGGGGCCTGGATACGACGGATCTGCGCCCGGATGAGAGTCGTCGCACCGCTCAGGGCGCCGGGGCGGGGCGGGGTGGACTGATCCGCGTGCGGATCGAACCGCTCCGCGGAGTGCACGGCAGCCCGGGCGTGCGGACGCAGGGCGTGCCACGTGTCCTTGGGCGCGGGATCGGTGACACGGGATGCGGGCCGGTCCTCGTCGGCGTCGCGGACGGGCGCGGGGCGGTAACGGCCCTCCGGCTGAACGCTGTTGGCGTCCTCCGGACCCCGGGGCGCCTGCGACGGCGTGATGGTGGTCGTCGTGTCGTCGACGATGAGGGGGCCCGCGTCGGTCGCGCTGTAGTGGTTCAGGCCTGTGTAGTGGACCTCGATGACCCGGGTGGCGGAGGCGGGCCCGATGACGCTGACGGTGGCGGTGTCTGCCGAGTCGCCCGGCCGCAGTACCTCCACGGCCACGTCCAGGGTGTCCGCCAGCAACGGGAGGAACAACTCGCCCTCGTTGCTCTCATAGGTCTGTGACCAGTTCCCGACGGCGTGGAGCGCGTGGGCCAGTTCGGCGTCGGTGAACTGTGCGTCGCTCTCGGTGTAGCCGTGCCCGAGCAGCCTGCGGAGTTCCGCGTCGGAGAGGTCGTTCAGTGTGGGCAGCCGGTCGGTGTCGCGCAGATACGCGAACATGTCCGGCGCGCCGGGCGTCGCCGGGCCGATGGCGTCGTCCGTGGTCAGCGCGTCGATGTAGCGCGTGTCGAGATCGTCCAACTGCTCCGGCTCCGTCACCCCTTCGATGCCGTACTCGTCGAGGGTGGTGAGGAGTTCGGGCCGGCTCATCTTCGCCGTGCGCTTGTCGAACCACGGCACGAGCGTCTGCCGTACCTGACCGACCACCTCGTGCGGCAACGGGCGCTCGCCGCGCGCGATGAGCAGTCGGTGATCGGCGAGGATGCGCAGCCGGTCCGCCGCGACCATCAGATGCCGGCCGGCCGGGGGCATCGGGGAGGCCCCCCTCTCCCAGTGGGCGAACTCGGCCACTCCGGCGCGGACTTGGCTCGGTCGGCTGAGCCAGGCGTAGGTGTCCGGGGCCTCGGTACGCAGTCCGGGCAGCGCGTCGCGGACCCGCTCCGGGTCGGTGCCGATGAACGTGTAGAGCATGCACCGGCCGTCGCCCCGGGTGTCGATCGGACGCCCTCGGGCCGGCCGCACCTGGAAGGCCGGGGGCCGGGACGCCGTGCGGTTGGCC
The DNA here is from genome assembly GCF_000716435.1 of Streptomyces xylophagus. Lineage (GTDB taxonomy): Bacteria > Actinomycetota > Actinomycetes > Streptomycetales > Streptomycetaceae > Streptomyces > Streptomyces xylophagus. The sequence continues at coordinate 325,890 of NZ_JNWO01000015.1, read as the reverse complement.
GGCACGGGGTCCGCGTCGTCCTGGGCGCGCCCCTTGCCCTTGGCTTCGGTCTTGGCCTTTGCCTCGTCCGGGGTGAGGGTGGCGGCCTCCGTCTCGTCCTGGGTGTGGGTGTCCGCGTCCGCCGGTGTGCTGTGCGGGTCGGCGGGCGTGGTGCCGGGGTTCTGGGTCGTGGTGCTGACGACGGGGTTGAAGGACGTACTGCCGCTGCCCTCACCGGAGTTGCTGCCGAGGTGCCCGAACGTCGTGGTGTTGCCGACCAGGGCGTCGAACGCGTTGTCCTGGTCGGAGGTGGTGCCGGGGTTGCCGCCTGTGGTGTCGTTGTCGCCGGTCGGTGGGGTGTCCTTCGGCGGGACGAGGGATGTCGAGTCGGAGGTGGTCGAGTCGGTGTGCGTGTCCGAACGGCCGCCGCCGTCCCCGGAGTTCTCGTTCCTGGTGGTGGAGTCGCCGCTCGCGAGGGTGTTGCCGTCGCCGGGGCCCGGTGTGTTGCCGGTGGAGGGACCCGCCGCGCGGGGGCGGCCCGAGCCCGGCCAGCGCGGGGTGATGGAGGCCAGCGTCGAGTGTGAGGTGGGCAGCGTCGAGGGGCCGGAGACCAGCACCGGGCCGGTCGCGCCCGGGAGTTGGGTCTCCGCCGCCGCCCGGCGGGCCGCTGCGTCGTCGCGCCTGCCGACGGCGTTGTCGATCCGGGCGTCGATATCGTGGAGCTGTTGCTCCGCCTGCTCGTGGTTCTCGCGTGCGTCCTCGTGGACGAGGGCCGCGCCCGTGGCAGTGTCGCGAGCCGTGCCTGCGTCCGTGCGCAGAGTGCCTGCCGTGGCCTGGGCGCCGGGGAGCTGCGCCCGCGCCTCGCGCAGGGCCGCCTCGTCGCGCGCCAGGCCGGCCTCGGTGTCCTCGCGCGCGGCACGGTCCCGCTCCAGCCCGGCCCGCACCTCGGCGAGGTCGGCGTCCAACTTGCCTACGTCGGCGGTGACTTCGTCGATCTGCCGGGCGAGACGGGGATCTACGGCAGGGGTGGGGGCGGTGGTGTCGTCCCCGACCGGCTGTCCTACGGCCGTTTCCGGCGCGGGTCCTACGACAGTGTCCGGCGTGACGGTGTCCGACGTGGTCGTGCCCGGCGTGTCCGAGTTCTGCGTGACCCTATCCGGCGTCGCGCTCTCGACCGTCGTAGCACCGTCCGTGCCGGACGGGCCCGGTACCGGAACGTTCTCCGTGTCGCCCGGGCCGGAGCCGGAGGGCCTCGTCGTCGAGGCCGCCGCGGCGCGGGCCGTGAGGTCGGCCAGGTGGCGTCGGGCGGTCTTGGCCTGGGCGCTGAGGCGTATCTCCGCGCGCTCGCCCTCGGAGACCGCGTCGGTGAGCGAGCCGATCGTGCGGCGGGCCCCGGAGATCCCACCGACCAGGGTCTTGTCGCGGGCGACGAGGTCACGGACGTTCTGTTCGGCCCGGTCCGCCTCCTGCTCCGCGGTGGTCGCGGCCGTGGCGGTCCGAGTGGCCTCGGCCGCCGCGTCCGTCAGCGCGGTGACGGCGTCGTTCAGGGCGTGCTGCGCGTCGGCCCGCAGACCCCGCTCCACGCCTTCGTCGTCGAGCGCTTCGGCGTGGTCCTCCTCGGCCCGGTCGAACGCGGCGGCGGCATCCTCGAAGTCCGCCCATGCCTGGTCAAGCGCTACGACACCGGTGGTGGAGCCCGGTGCCGTCTCACCCGTGCGGGGCGCCCCGCCATCCGTACCGGGCGCCACGATGTCCGTCCCCGTCCTCCCCACCGGCGACCCCGTGAGCGTGCCGTCCTGGTCGAAGGACCAGATGCGCAGGCCCTCCGGGCCCCGGGTGACCAGTTCCGCCGGGTGACCGTGTGCCCGGGCCGCCCGTGAGGCGCCGTAGAGGGCCAGGGCTAGGCGGGAGCCGTCCGGGTCGGGGCCGGTGGCCACCCAGAACTGGTATCCGCCGTCCGTGCGGTCGACGCCGTCGGTCAGTGCGGGGGTCACGTCCCGCAGCGGGGTCGTCGCCCAGTCCTCGGGGGCGGTGTCGGTGCCCGCGGTGAGCAGGGCCGGGAGGTCGTAGACGCCGGGCACCGGACGGGCGTCGGTGATGCCGTGGCCGAGGGCGTCGCGCTCCTCGACGCGGATCGTGGCGGTACCGGTGACATGGCGTACGCCCTCGGGACCGGAGACCTCGATGTGTACGTCGGCGGTGACCTCGTAGCTGCGGGTGCCGCGGCCGTCGGCGGGCAGGCTGGTGGAGCCGGTCTTGAGCCAGTCGCGGCGCCCGCCGGAGACCGTGCTGCCGAAGTTGCTCGCGTGCACCGGCCGTTGGAGCAGCGGCGGGGTCGCGCCGAGGAGGTTGCGGTCGGGGTCGTCGGCGCTCATGACGAACGGCAGCGACAGCCCGGTGGTGGTGTCGCCGCCGGAGACCGTGCTGCTGTTCCGCGAGCTGATCCGCAGCCTGTCGAGGGTCACGTCGCCGCCGTCGCTGACCGCCCTGGGCCGGTACAACGAGACGGTGAGGGTGGGCCGTTGGTCCGGGGCGTTCCGCAACGGGTACGCGCCCGGCATCCCCTCCAGCATGCCGCCGACCTGACGGGGTGTGTCCAGCGACAGCGTGCCCGCCTGGATGAGTTCGCCGAGCCGCACCGAGGCGTTCTCGTCGGAGGTCGAGGCCGGCTGGGAGCGCCAGCTGCTCCCGGTGTCCGGGGCCACCTGGTCGAGGGCGGTGTACAGCTGGCTCCAGGCGTCGAAGCCGTAGACCGGGACGTTGCCGGTCGGGTGGAAGAGGTCCGTGTCCCGCAACGCGGGCTGTGCGCCGGGCAGTTGACGGGGGTCGACCCGGGACAGCGAAGGCGCCGGCAGCGCGGGCGGCGTGACCGGGGCGGTGTTGGTCTCGCTGCCGGTGAAGCGCAGGCTCACGCGGGCCGGTACCCGGGCCTGGCCGCCGAGTTCGCCGGAGAGGGTGCGGCTCAGCCAGGAGCGGGTCGGCGCGTCGGCGTCGTCCCAGGCGATGACCCCGCGCTGCACCAGGGCGCCCAGCACGTTGGGCGGCCAGTCGGTGACCAGGGTGGAGCGGACCGTGGCGACCAACTCGTAGTCCAGGTCGTCGAAGTCGGCGGCGCTGTCGGTGCGCAGCCAGTACCGGTCCTCGGCGGTGCGCCCCCGCTTGTCGACCTTGGTGGACGAGGAGACCAGATGGGCGGAGGGGCCGAGCCGGTCCGTGCGGTCGTCGGTGTCGGGGCGGCTGAAACGGGCAGTCGGGTTGCCGGTGAGACGGTGCGTCCGGCCCACCGAGGAGGAGAGCGAACGACCCTCCGGCGTGTGCGAACCCCATTGCTCGATACCGGACTTGTCGCCCGGCACCGCGGTGCCCCGCCGTGTGCCCCGGTCCACGGGGGTGGTCGTGGGGCGGGCCGAGAACGTCACCTCGACCAGCGCCGAACCGCCGAACCGGTGGTGCCGGAAGCTGAACCTGGTCTGTCCGTCGCCGCGCCCGATCAGCGCCCGCTTCCCGGCGACACCGGTGTTGTCGGCGATCAGCGCGGCGACACCGGGCAGATAGGACGCGTGGCCGGGGGTGGTCACACCGGGGGCGTACCGCTCCACCAACTCCCGTGTCTCGTTGTGGAGTCGGGCGCGCTGCTCGCTCTGCGGGGTCGCCGCCGGGCCCGTTCCCCGGTCGGAGAGTTCGGTGACCGAGTTGACAGTGGCCAGGCCGAGGGTGCCGTCACGGACGTAGCGACTGGGCAGTGACGGGCTCGTCAGGCCGGTCGTCGACGGGGCGGGCAGGGGAGGGTCGAAGGCGCCCATCCACCCTCCGTCGCGCCGTAGTTGACTCTCCGTCATCAGGAACTGGAGGCCGCGCGGCACGTCGACGGCGAGCGTGACGGTCTCCGCGGGCCCGAACCCGAGGGAGTTGGCGACCACGTTGCGGTGTCCGGACCGTACGGTGATCAGGTAGGTGACGTCGGCCGTGACCCGGTGCTGGAGTCCCGACTGGGTGGGCGTCCGGTTGGTGGCGGTGCTGCTGCTGAGGGTGTCGGACTTGTCGCTCTTGCGGTCGTACTGGTAGCGCCCGGACGGGTTGAAGCGGGACGGCGTCGGTGCCGGGGAGGCGGCGGGCTGCCCGCTCGCCGGGGTGGGACTCGGCGGGTTGTTCTGGGTCGCCGAGCCGCCCAGGCCGAACTGGTGTGTTTTTCCCAGTCCCTTGAGCTGCTGCGCCGAGTCGGCGGCGGAGATGCCGGTCTCCAGGTACTGGTTCACGCTCTGCGTCAGGTGGGGCGTGTGGGCGACGGCCTCGATCTCGATGGCGAGCTGGCCGTCGGCGCCGAGCCCGGGCAGCGTCAGTCCCTCCACCACGTAGGTGCCGCTGAAGATCTGGTGTCCCCGGCCGATCAGCGAACCGGGCGAGAGCGCGGTGGTGCGGGACTCGGCGCTCACCGTGGTGGTGTCGGCGAACGGACTGCCGACCAGCGAACTGCGCAGGAACCCGGTGACACCACCCACCAGCCGGGAGATCCGCCCGGGAGGAGCGGCGGGGTCGCCGTCGGCGTTGTCGTCACCCGCGGTGGCGTCGGCATCGGGGCGGGCACCGACGCCGGTGACGATCTGCCGGAAGGCGTCCTGGAGCGCCGCCGAACCGCGCACCACGTCGATCAGCGCGTCGTCCGGCACGCGGACCACGTCCGGGTGCGGCGTGCCGTCCGGGCCCGTCATGGCCAGCCGCTGCCGGTCCTCCGGCGTCTCCTGCCGTACGGTGTACGGCTCACCGGCCGGCGCGTCCTCCGCGGCGTCCACGGTCCGCGCGTGCGGAACGGCCAGCCGGATCATTCCGGCGACACCCCGCACGCCGGGAGGCTGTACACCGGCCTCCGGATCGCCCTCGGCGCGGGGCGCCTGCACCTCGCCGAACCGGCGCACCGGTTCCTGGCCGGGGCCCTCGTACAGGTCGAGCGTGAGGCGGGCCGGTACCGCGAACTCGTGGGTGTTCTGCCCGGTGCCGATGAAGAACTGGTCGTGGCCGAGCGTGGTGCCGGTGGTGTTGCCGAGGGTGGCCTGGCCGACGTACTGGTAGTCGCCGGTACCGCTCAGGGTCCACGCGCCGCCGTGCGGTGTGGGCACGGTGAGCCCGCCGCCGACCCCGCCGCCGAGGCTGTAGGTGTTGCCGAGCCGGCCGGTGCCGCCGGTCCCCGCCTGCGCCAGGCCCATGACCTGGATGTCGGGCAGCACCGTGCGGTGCTCCACGTTCCGGTCCGGGTCGTGGAGCGCGCCCAGTTCCAGTCGTACCCGGCGCCGTCCCGTCACCGAGGGGATCTCCAGGAACAGCGAGTGGCCGCCGTCCACCATGGAGTCCGTCGCCGCGCGCAGCCCGAGCGGGGAACGCAGCTCCTGCAGCCGCCGCAGATTGTTCAACTGGGCCTGCACCAACGTCTCGTCGGGCAGGCGGCCGCGGCGCGGTGCGTTCGCCGGTGGCGGCAGGAAGCCCTCGTCCCGCAGCCAGGTCTCCGCGTCCTCGAACAGCGGCTCCGCGTCGTTCTCGTCCACCCCGAGCGGTGCGGTGGACTGCCCGATCGACTCCAGCGTCGCCAACTCGTGCGGCAGCGCGCGGACCTCGTCCGCGGTCGGCGGGTGTCCCGTCGCGTCCTCGGCGCTGAGCACCCGCAGATCGAGCGCGTGTGTCCACGCCGGGGGTGTGTAGGTGGAGACGGTGCCGTCCGGCCGGAACAGGGTGAGGGTGTACTGGACGTCCGCCTCGGTCAGCAGATGGCTGCGGTTGGTGCGCACCGCGTGCATGGTGCCCGCGAGGGCGCTGGTGCCGAACACGTTCTGTGCCGCGAGGGAGGCGGTGCCCTTGCCGTTGACGGTGCCGCCGATGCCGTGGGAGGCGTCCGGGTGCCCCGCGCGGTGGTCGATCGTGAGGGACGGGCCGACACTGCCGCTGAAGGTCACTCCACTGCTGAACGCCGTGCTCTGGTCGTTCTTGACCGAGGTGACGACATGGCTCTCGAGGTTGATCTTCTTGTCGAGGCTCTTGGCCACCGGGGTGTTCCGGGTGACGTTCGCGTCCAGCCGCATCATGCCGACCGCACGTCCGCGCGCGTCGGTGAGCACCGGCGAGTACAACCCGCCCTCGACCTGCATCGGCAGCGTGCCGCGCAGGATCGACTCGTCGAGGAAGTCCGCGAGTTGGGCCGACGACGTGTCGTCCAGGTCGGCCCGGAAGTTCTCCGCGGCACCCTCGTAGAGCCGCCGCGGGTTCAGCACCGAGTCCACGCCGTAGATGGGCAGTTGCCTGAGGTCGGCGGGGGCGGGCAGCGCCTGCCCGGGATCGGCGTCGGCGTCCACGAGGTGCTGCGGGAACCAGACGGTGACCGACCCGTGCTGCTCGGCCGGACTCCAGTCGTGCGCGGGATCGGGCGTCGCGACGACAACTGCCGTGTCCGTCGCGTCCGTTGAGGCCCCCGGATTCACTACAGCCGCATTGCCTACGCCTGTTACGCCCGTGCCCGGAGCCGGCGCGTCCACGCGCACCTGCCAGTTGTCGGTGAAGTCGTAGGCGCGGGAGGGCTCGTTGCTGCGCTGCGCGCTGGTGGTCTGCACGACCTGGGTGACGGTCGTCGAGCCGTCCGCCTGGTTGTGGGTGATGGTCGCGGCCAGCGCGAGATCCACCCCGCGGACCGGGCCCGCCGCCGCGATCGGTACCGAACCGGTCCACGGCACCGGAATCGTCGAGAACGTGCCGGACGGCTGCGCGGAGACGATCTCCCGGGTGCCGTAGCCGCGCCGCTCCACATGCTTGTCGGGATCGCTCGTGTCGAGCGCGCCCTGCCGTACGGACGGCCGCCTGTTGTCGAGCGTCAGCCGTACGTCCACCTGCCGGTCGACGCCGTCGACCTCCAGGACGATCCGGTGGCCGCCGAGGCTGCGCAGATACGGCATGTTCTGCGTCATCTGCTGCTCCGACAGCACGTCCCGCAGTTGGCCGAGCACCGGGTCGTCCGGTCCCGGAGCGGGCCTGCCGAGCGCGGTGAGCACCTGGCGGTGCAGCCCGTCGACCAGGTCCGGCGCGAACGGCTCCATCTGCACCAGGCCCATCTGGCCGTCGTGCCGTTGCCCGTAACCGTCGAGGTAGGAGGTACGGCGTCCCCCGCCGGGCACCACCTCGGTCGGCGCGCTGGTGTCGCCCTCCGGGGAGGTCACGGTGATCTCCGGGAGCGGCACGACCGCGGGCACGGTCCCGGTCTCCGTCGGGACGGTGTCCGTGAGTTCGATGTCCGCCGGATCCATGCCGTAGGACGTGGACACCGTCAGGGGCGTGGACGTGGTGGCCACCGGGGTCGGCGCGGTGTCGGAGGCGTCGACGGTGGGCTTGACCGGGGCGGGCGGGTCCGCGCCCGGGGCGCCCGCGACCGGGCCCTTCGGACCGGTACCGGTCCCGGTGCCCCGGCGGTCGTCGGCGGGATCGCCGACCAGGGTGCCGATCAGCGCGAGGTGCCGGGGCCTGAGCCCACCCGACTTGTACGCCGGGTCCGACGCGGGCGTGAACGACGTGGGGTCGCCCATCAGGCTGGCCGTACCGCCGCGGTGCGGGGCGGCCGAGTCGAAGCCGCTCTCGTCGCGCAGGCCGAGTTGATGACCGACCTCGTGGGCCAGGTCGGAGTCGGAGATGTCGGCCGGCCAGGAGTGATGGGTGGCCGGAGTTCCGTCGGCGGGGTCGGTGAGCGTCACATCGAGGTGCGCCGTCTCGCCGGGCGCGGCCGGCACGACGGTGACGTGCAGCAGACTCCCGTCCTCCAACCGGTGCCCCGGGGTGTTGAACACCCGCTGCACACCGTCCGTCAGCCGCTGCTGGACACCGTCGACCTGCGGTCCCAGGTTCGGGTTACCGGTGAGCCGGTAGGTGACGGTGAGATCGGTGACCGGCCCACCGTCGTGACTGAACCGCCGCACGGCGAACCCGGCCCGCACGACGTACTGGGTACGCGTCCCGTCCGCCCCGAGCGGCCGCGACACCGGGTCGACCCAGGTATGACTGCGCTCCGAGGACGTGACCCCGGCCCGCGCATCCGCCAGGCTGCCGGGTTCCGGCGCGGAGTTGGGGGTCACGGAGGGGGTCAGATCCACGGCCGGCGCGGGGGTGGGCGTGCTGTTCGGCTCCGGTACGGGGGTGACGTCGGAGGAAGTTGTTGATGTGGTGGCGGGGTCGGTGTGCGGTGCCGTCGTGTCGGTGCCGGAGCTGGAGTCGGAGTTGGGCAGCGAGGCCGTCTCCGGTGCGGAAGACGTGTCCGGGGCCGAACTGGTCGTAGGCGGCGCGCTGTTGCTGCTGGTGGTGACCGGCGTCGGTAGATCGGAGCCGGTGTCCGTGCCGGTGCCGGTGTCCGTGTCGCCGGGGGTGGGGAGGGGGGTGGGATCGGTGCCGGTGTCGGAGCTGGTGTTGACATCGGGGTGGGAGGAGTTGGTACCGGTGCCGGTCTCGGTGTGCGTGTTGCCGGGGGTGGGATCGGTGCTGGTGGTGGTGTTGGATCCGGTGTCGCCATCGGAGTGGGTGGTGCCGGTGCCGTTGGACGTCGCGTCCTCCGGGCGCCCCTGTGTCGTGGTGCGCGGGGTGCCGCCGGTGTTCGAGGGGGTACCTGAACTGGACGTCGGGCTCCCCGTGTTCGTCCCGCTCGACGTGGGGGCACCGGACCCGGTCGTGCTCGTACCCGTACCGGTACCCGTGCCCGTGCCCGGCGGTACGACGGTGGTGTCGGCCCCACTCGCCACCGGAACGTCCGGCGTAGGCACCGGAGTTGACGTGTCCGAGGTATCGCTCTGCTGACCAGTCCCCTGCGCGGACTCCTGCACGCCGTCGCCGGTGTTGTTCGGCTGCTGCTGAACTGTCCGCACGGGCGCCGGAGTTCCCGAGTCGGTGGTGTGCGGGGTGCCGCCGGTGTTCGAGGGCGAGCCGGAACCGGACGTCGGGTTCCCCGTGCTCGTGGTCGGCGGTACGACCGTGGTGTTCGAGGGGGCGTTCTGCTGCTCACCGGCCCCCTGGGCCACCTCGTCGGTACCGCCCGTGTCGACCTGGCTCGGCGTCCTCGTCGGCGTACTGGACGACGAGCCGTCGCCGGTCGAACTCGTCGTGCCGTGCGGGACGTTGCTCTGCAGGTCCCCCCCGTCGACCTTCACGTCGTCGACGTGGATGTCGCTGAGGTTCGTGTCGTCCAGGTCGGTGGTCCGGGTCGGCGGGGTGTTCGTGGAGGTGCGTTGGGGGTTGCCGCTCGTCGAGGAACTGCCGTTGTTCGAGGTCGTGTTGATGGGGCCGGGGCCGGACGTGGTGGACGAGTCGGACGACGGCGTGTTCGAGGAGGCGGTGTTGGGGCCGGAGTTGACGTCGGTGTGGGAGTCGTCCGGGACGTCCGCGGTGCTCAGGGTGTTCACCTGCGGCGGTGTCCTGAAGTTGAACTTGTTGCCGAGCGCGCTCGCGCCCTGTCCCAGATGGTGTTCGGCGACCGAGCTGAGGCCGCCGCCCAGGAAGGTGTTCAGGGGGTCGATGGGGAAGCCGTAGATGGACGCCGTGGCGATCTCGCCGAGCGCCTCCGCACCGCCCTCGGTGAGGAAGTGCTCCACGTCCTCACCGAACTCGTGCGCCACCTTGTTGCCCAGGCTCTTCGGCTTCGGCGTGGGGGTGGGCGTCGGGGTCGGCGTGAGATGCGGGGACGGTGTCGGGGTGGGCGTGGTCTTCGGGTTCGGCGTGGGGTTCGGCTTCGGGTTCGGCTTGGTGTTGACGTCGGGGTTGTCGAACTTGTGGTTGTTGAACTTCTTCGAGTTGCCGCTGACGTCCTTGAACGGGTTGTGGCTGCCGAAGATGTTCTTGAGGTTGTTCTTCAGGCCCTTGCCGAGGTCGTGCAGCAGGCCGTGGAACAGGCCGGTGAAGGCGCCGAAGACACCGTCCTGGACGATCTGCGACCAGTCGAACCCGTGCGGGCGGCGGCCCTTGGGCGCGCCCAGCATCATGGCCAGCCGTACCGCGAAGGTGGTGAACGCCTCTTCGATCGCCTCGGTGAGGCTGGGCAGAAGATGCGTCTTCTTCATCAGCCATTCCATCAGCGTGAGAATGGCGACCCGGCTGCGGGCCTTCGCCACCGCGGCCTGGCTGGACGCGGAACCGCCGGTGAAGGCGGACAGCACCGCGATGACCAGCAACTCGATGAGCAGCCGGACCAGTTCGGCGATGATCTGCCACTTCGACTCCATGATGTCCATGGAGGACTTGGTGCGGGACTGCCCGATGCTGTCGAGCTGGTCGGCGAAATCCTTCAGGTAGTTGACGCCGCCGCTGTCGAGGAACATGTGCATCGCCCGCACATAGTTGTTCCCGACCTGCGGCGGCAGCGCGCGCCCGACCCCACCGGCGGTCTGCTCGATCAGGTCCGAGAGGTCACGCATACGCCGGCCCAGCCGCTCGTACGGCTTGCCGTTGGCGTAGGCCATGTCCTCGTCGGCCTGGAGGAACTTCTCGCCGATGAGCACGAACATGAGGTTGTTCAGCTGGGGCGACGCGTGGATGGTCATCAGGGGCGATCTTCTGCGTCAGTGCTTTCCGCCGTGCGAACCACCGTCGGTGTCGCCCGTGTTGATGTCGGAGTCGTGGATGGCGCCGAGCACGTTGTTCTGGGTGCCCAGCACGCTCTTGAGGTTGGTGAGGGTGCCGTCGCCGATGCTGACGATCGCCTCGGACAGGGACGAGCCGGTCTTGACGGAGCCCTCCCGCTGTTCCTTCTCCTGCGGCAGCATCTGCTTGGCGTAGCTGTCGTCGTCTCCGGGCCAGCCGGAGGTGGACGACACGTCGGTGATGAACTCGCTGATCATCTCGTTGGCCAGCCGGCTGATCTGCTCGATCTGCCGGGTACCGGCGATGAGCGCGGCCGGGCTGGCGGAGTAGGCGTTCGACGACATCGCTTCTCAGTCCTCCGGGTCTTCGCTGATCTCGTCGCGGAGCCGGCCGGCCCCGCGCCGTCGGCCGCCCTTGGGGCCCTCAAGGACACCGGGCCCGAAGATCTTGTTCCAGTCCACGTCGAAACCGGTGATCTCGGGTGCCTCGGGGTTGGCCTTGGTGAAGGGCTCGAAGGTGGCCATCACATGCCGGGCCATCCGCGCCCGTGCCTCCTGCACCGCCTCCAGCACGCTCGCGGCGAGCTGACCGGCGGGCATCGTGCGGTACTTGTCGTCCAGGAAGGTCAGCGCACGCAGGTCGCCCTGCGCGCTGACGGTCACCTCGACCGCGCGGTCCGCCGAGCGCACCGTGCTCTCGGCGTGGGCGAGTTCGCCCTCGGCGCGCGCCACCGCGGCCTCGGTGGCCTCCAGTTCGGCGACCGCCTTGGCCAGCCGCTGCTCGATCGACTCACTGCTCATCCGGCACCTCGCGTGCTCTCCCGAACGGAACGTCCCGAGTTCATCGGCCGATCACCGCCGGCGAACCGCCCTCGTCCGTGCCCCAGACGTCCTCGTCCTCGGTGAGCCATGCCTCCCGGGCACGGTCGCCGCTCTCCGTGGACCGGCCGTTCTGGCCGGCGCCGTTGCCGGGCCCGCCCACCGGGTAGGGGGCGCTGGACGTGGTGGGCCGGGTGTACACGACGTCCTCGTCCTCGTCGACGGATGTCGCCCGGTTGGCCCGACCGCGCCTGGTGGCACCGTTGGCCGGATCGGTGAGTACGGCGCGGGTGCGCTCGGTGGTGCCGCCCTGGCCTCCCCCGCCGCCGCCCATACCGCCGCCCATGCCTCCCATGCCGCCCATCCCCATCGGGTTGAGCGGGGTGCCGCTCGACGCGGCCTGCGTTCCCGAGGCGGCGGCGAGAGTGCTCGTGTCGAGGGCGTCGGAGCGCAGCGCGCCGCCGGTGTAGGGGGTGCTGTCGTAGTCGTCGTAGCCACTGTCGAGGCCCGAATCCAGGCCGCCGCCGGACGTGTTGAGGCTGCCGCTGCTCAGTCCGCCGCTGTTGAGGCCGCTCGTGTTCAGCCCACTCGTGTCAATGCCGTTGCTGTTCAGCCCACTTGTGTCGATGCCGCTCGTGTCGATGCCGTTGCCGTTGAGACCGCTGGTGTCGATCGAGGACGAGGGCAGGCCGGTGCCGTCGATGTCGGTGGTCGTCGTGTGGCCCGACGGGTCGGTGGTGGTGAGCTGGCCGGTGTCCGGGTTGAGGGTCTGGGTGGAGCCGTCCGGGAACTTCGTGGTGAGCGTGCCGTTGTCGTTCAGCGTGGTCGTCGAGCCGTCGGGGTTGGTGAAGGTGTCGCCCGCGTTGAGATGCGTGGTGGTGACATGGCCCGAGGGGTCGGTGACGGAGACCTGACCGGTGTCCGGGTTGAGCGTCTCGGTGGAGCCGTCCGGGAAGTGCGTGGTGACCGAGCCGTCCGCGTTGAGCTGGGCCGTCGAGCCGTCCGGGGTGGTGAAGGAGCCGTCGGTCGGGTTGAGCTGCGACAGCGAGGTGGTGCCGTCCGGGTTGAGGGTGCTGACCTGGCCGGTGGTCGGGTCGAGGGTCTGGCTCGTGCCGTCCGGGAACTTCGTGGTGAGCGTGCCGTCGTCGTTCAGGGTGGTGGTCGAGCCGTCCGGGTTGGTGATGGTGGTGCCCGGGTTGAGCTGGGAGACCGAGGTGGTGCCGTCCGGGTTGGTGGTGGTGACCAGGCCGGTCGACGGGTCGATGGTCTGGGTGGAGCCGTCCGGGAACGTCGTGGTGAGCGTGCCGTCGCCGTTGAGCTGAGTGGTGCCCCCGGTCGGGGAGTTGAGCGTGGTCGAGCCGTTTTTGGTGGTGTCGTTGCCGTTCAGGAGCGACGGGTTGAGAGTGCTCAGCGCGGCGTTGGCGAGGTCGGTCGGGTCGTTGCCGCCGGTCGAACCGTCGTTGTTCAGCAGGCTGTTGGTGTTGAGGTCGTCGAGCCCGGTGCCGACGTTGTTCAGGCTGTTGCCGAGATCGTCGTTCAGGTTGTTGAGGCTCGAGTTCAGGCCGTCGCCGATGTTGTTGAGGCTGTCGTTCAGGTTGGTGTTGAGGTTCGTGCCGAGGTTGTTGAGGCCGTCGCCGAGGTTGTTCAGGTTGTCGTTCAGGCCGTCGTTGAGGTTGTTGAGGTTGTCGCCCAGGTTGTTGAGGTTGTCGTTCAGGTTGTCGTTGAGGTTGTTGAAGTTGTCGCCGAGGTTGTTGAGGTTGTCCCCGAGGTTGTTGAGGTTGTCGTTGAGCTTGTCGTTGTTCTCCTTCGCCTCCTCCTCGGCGATCTCGTTCTCCTCCTTCTGGAGGACCTCGGAGAGCGTCTCCTTGTTCTTGTTCGTGACCTCGTTGGCGAAGGCGTCCTCGACGTCCGCCCAGGCGTTCTTCACGTTGCTGAGCGCGTCGATGGCCGGCTGCTTGAGCTTGGAGTCCGCGTGGTCGGACCAGCTCTTGACGGCGGCGTCGGCGACCTTCTGCCAGGTGGTGTGCTGGGTGAGATCGCCGTAGTCGGGGACGTTCTGCTTGAACCCGTCGGTGGTGGAGTAGGTCGTGACGGCCGTCTCGCCGCCGTAGGAGGTCTCCTCCAGCACGTGGTTGATGTTGTTGTTGATGACCCACTGACTGATCTCGTCGAGGATCTTCTTCACGTGGTAGTGCGGGTCGTGCTGGCCGTCCGACGCCCAGTTGGTCCACGCGGTCTGCAGGTCGGTGACCGCCTGCTTCAGCGCCTGCTGCGCGGCGGCCAGCGCGTCGCTCAGCTTCGACTTCGGGACGGTGCCGCCGAGGGTGGTGTTGGTCGCCGTGTAGTCACGGCCGCCCAACTGGGAGACGTAGCCGTCGTAGTTGGTCTTCAGCTCGTCCAGCAGATGCCAGAAGAGGCTGGCCGCCTTGCCCTTCCAGGCCGCCTGGTCCTCGCCGAGCGAGGTCATCCACTGGTTGACGATGTCCGAGTGGTCCTTGAAGAACTGCACCACCCGGTCGAAGGACTGTCCGGTGGTCTCGAAGGAGAGCATGTCGACGGCGTTGGCGTCGATGACGGACAGTCCGCTGTACGAGAAGCCCTGTGTCGAGTACGGCGACGCCAGGATGTGGTCGAGGACCAGCTTGCTGCCCGAGATGTACTGGGCCATCGGCCCCGAGTCCCACTGGACGTGCGAGTACGAGCCCTCGAACGCGCCGCCGCCGACGATGTCCCCGCCGCTCCAGAGCGTGGCGCGGCCGTTCTCGTCAACGGTGACGCCGATCATCACGATCCGGGCCTTCTTCATGTCCACGCTGCTGTGCGCGCCGTCCCCGCCGGCGTCGTAGAAGGCGAGGTCGTAGTCCTCGCCCGAGTTGACGTGCCAGCCGCCGATCGCCGAGTAGTCGGCCGCGGTCACCGACCTCATGTCGATGCCCTGGATGTCCATCCGGAACAGCTTGAGGTTGCCGAAGTCGTCACTGGACGAGCTGCTCAGCTTGTCGAACAGCGTGGACCGGGCCGGGAGCGTGTAGCCGGTGAAGTCGGTGACGGCCTGGGCGAAGTAGTCGTCCGGGTCGTAGTTGGCGGTCCCGGTGGTGGTTTCGGCCATGGGGCGGACTCCGCTGCGGAGGAGGAGGGGGGACTGGGTGGGGGGTCCGGGCGGCGGGGCCCGGGCTCACGGGGAGCCGGCGGGCCGCGCGCCGGCCTCAGGTCTTCGAGTCGGTGCCGCTCATGTCGCCGTCGACGGTGTCGAAGATGTCGAGCAGCTTCTCGCCGTCGATCGAGTCGAGACTGTCGCCCTGTGTCTTCAGCAGGGTGGTGATCGTCTCGTCCAGCGCGTCGTCGATGTCGTCGAAGAGGGTCTTCTGGCCGGTGAGGATCTTGTCCAGTCCGGTCGCCTGCGTCTTGAGCGCCTCCACGAGCGTGGCACCGCCGACCGGGTCCGAGCTGTCGCCGCCGTTCATCAGGCCGATGCGCAGGATCTTGGCGAGTCCCTGGGCCGAGCCGGCACCGGTCTCGGCGATGAGGTTCTTCAACGACCGGACGCCCGCGTTGTCCTTGCGGATGGCCAGCAGATCGTTGATGAAGTCGGCGACGTCGGTGTTCTTGAAGTTCTTCAGCGCGGTCGAGTCGAGATGGGTCAGATCTGCCATGGATGCCTCCTCGGGCGGGACGCGCCGACCCTGGCGTACGGCGCGGCGACGGAACGGGAAGGAGCCTGACCGCACCGACCACGACGAGACCGGTCGGTGCGGTGAGCCGGCCGGCTCAGCGGCCGATGGTGACCTCGGACCACATCTGGCTGAGCGAGTTCTCGCTGTACTTGTAGCTGTTGGAGATCTCGTTGAGGAGCTGCGAGTGCGAGGTGAGCAGCGTCTCCATGTTCTGCACCGCGCCGTCCCAGGCCGCCTGCTTCTGGCGGTAGGTGTCGGCGTCGTTGCCGTACCAGGTCTTGGACAGCTCGCCGAGTTCCTGCTCGAGGCTGGAGAGCGTCTGGGCGATCGCCTTGGTCTGCGCCACCATGTCGTCCGCGGCGTTCGACATGTGGTTGTAGCTGACGTAGATGACACCGTCGGACAGGTTGTCTGCCACAGCTTGCCTCTCTTACACGATGTGGGGATCGGACGTGACCGCGAGGTCACGGGGAAGGCGGTGCGTCGGTCAGCCGGCCAGCTGGTCGAAGGCCGACTGCGACGCGTTGTACGCCTGGTTGATGGAGTCGTTCGAGGAACCCTGGGTCTTGTTGTGTTCCACGAGGCTCTGGTTCAGCCGGTCGATGACGTCCTCGAGGTTCTTGAGGATGACGTTGCACTGACCGTCCCACTGCGCGAGGAGCTGGCCGTACTGGCCGCCGTCGCTGCCCTGGTAGCCACTGCCCAGGGTGGAACGGGTGCTGTCGACGTCCTGACGGATCTTCACGATGCCGCTGAAGGCGCTCTCCAGGGCCTGGATTCCGTTCCGGGTCGAACCTTCGCTTGACTGCTGGCCATCTCCAGCCATCGTCCCACCTTTCGTAAGTCGATCTACAGTGCGAGCACAACTGAGCCTAGGTTGACGGAAGTTGCGGTGGCAACGAACTGAGGAAGATCTGAGGTTGCCATCCGGTTCCGATCAACGCCTTTTACTGCTAGGCAACTTGACCGGAACACGTGACTCCGCGGATTCCGGTTCTGAGCTCGAACGGGATTGGCGTGAACACGATCCCGATCGGCGTGAATTCGTCAGTTCGCCGTGCCCGAGGCCGAGTTGAGGTTCGACGTCGACTTCGCGGCCGACCCCGGCGCTACGGCCGAGCCGCCCGCCTGGGCCTGGCCGCCGACCGCGGGAAGGCCGGGGCCGGACAGTCCGCCGCCTCCCGGGGTGGTCCCGGTGCCGCACTGGGCCGCCGCGCCGCCCGGGGCCACGACCGCCGAGTCCGACGCCGCGGCCCGTGCGTTCAGCTCGGGACCGGTCGGCAGCATCGAGAGCAGCGTGGACGGGACCCGTACCGGCGCCGCCCCGTCGTAGCCGAGTGCGGCGAGCGCGTTCGCGTCCGGGATGCGGTACTTCACCCCGTCGTCGCCGACCAGGAACGTGGTGTCGCCGACCGTCCCGCCGGCCGCGCCCAGCGCCCGGACCAGGGTGCCGTGCCCCGGCCGCATCACCACCCGGTCCACCGCGACGCACGCGGCGGTCAGCGCGGTCGGGTCCGCCTGCGCGGCCGGGAACAGCGCGGACTCGGCGACCCGCACCGAGGTCACCCGCACCTGCCCGTCGGCGGGGTCGACCTGGGCGCACACCGACTCCCCCGCCGCCGGTTCGATCGCGTTCGGCGGGCTGTCCGGCAGGCCCGACACCGACGGGTCGGTGCCCGCGGTCCCCGGTGCCTGGTGGGCGCGCAGGTCGGAGACGTCGAGCGTGACGACGTCCGGCGCCGCTCCGTCGTAGGCCTCCTTGCGGGTGTCCGGATCGCCGAGGAGCAGTGCCGACTGGGTGTCCGTCACCGGGTGCAGGCCGTCCTTCTGCAGGACGTACTCCTGGTTGCCGGAGCCCGCGACCACCCGGAACACCTGCCCGATCCGGGTCGCCCGGCCGCCCAGTTCCGGCCCCGCCGCACCGCGGTCCTCGACCTTCGGGGTGGCCAGCTTTGGGCCGGTGACCAGGGCGTCCAGGAAGGCCGCCGACACCGGGCGGGGGGTCACCGGCGCGTAGCCGAGGGACTCCGCCGCGCCCGAGTCCTTGTCCAGCTCCAGCCGGCTGCCCTGCCACACCAGATAGGTGAGTTTGTCCGGACCCCGCACCACCAGCGCCGACTTCACGCCGACCGGGTCCGTCTCCACCGGGGCGCCCGGGACGAGGGTCGTCTGCGCGCCGGTGCCCGTCGAGCACACCTGCCACGGCGAGGACTCCAACTCACCTGTCGCGGGCACCGAGTCGGGGGCGCCGGTGATCCCGACGGGCTTGCCGACCGGGGTGCCCGCCAGCGACTTCGAGCCGACCGACGTGGTCTTCAGGTCGGCGCCGCCGATCAGCACGGCCGACGCGTAGTTGCGCACCGGGCGCAGCCGGCCGTCGGCGTACAGGTAGCGGGCACCGGTGTCCTTGTTGACGATCAGGGTGTCGCCGCTGCGCCAGGCGTCGTTGCCGCCCGGCTTGAGCAGCCCGAATACCAGCGCCCCGGCGCAGAACAGCACACCGACGATCAGACCGACCAGAGCGCCCCGGCTGGTACGGCCCAGGGGACTCTCCGGTGCGTCCGGGTCGGCCAGCAGCATGCCCGAGGTCAGGCGGCCCATCATGAACGTGTGCGCTTGCACCTGGTCGCGCTTCGACCGCACGTTTTCCTCCTGCTCGGTCGTTCAGGTTCCGGTCGGGTCTCGCGGGCGGTCAGCCGAAAATGCCGCGCAACGTGCCGAACACGCCCAGCAGCCACAGGGTCAGCGGCAGCAGGGCGATCGCCAGCAGGGAGTGCAGAATCTCCGCCGCGCGGCCCCAGTACGGGACCAGACGCCGTCCCGGTACGGTCCACACCGCGACCGTGAGTGCCGCCGCCACCGCGAGCAGCCCGGCGACCAGCAGGGTCCGCTCGGTGCCGGACAGCCGCAGTCCCCAGCCGAACGCGAGGAGCAACAGGCCCCACGCGCCCGGCAGTACCAGCACCAGTCGCTGCGCCGTGTTCACCAGACCCCGGCCGTGCAGAAGCAGCAGCAGCGACAGGACCAGGGCGACCAGCAGCGACGGGAGGCTCGGCCTGCGGGCCAGCGCCACCAGGCAGGCCGACGAGAGCACGCCCGTCGCGCCGTACAGCGCGGTCATCCACTCGCCGGCCAACTCGGTGCGTACGGCGACGTCGTTGCCCCGGTAGGGCTCGATGCCCTCCTGCAACTGCTCCGGGTTGGTGGGCAACGGCGGCATCCGCATCCCGGCGAACTTGAACGACAGCGAGGGCACCAGCCCGCCCAGCAGCACCGTCAGCGCCGCGACCACCCCGGCCGCGCCCGCCACGCGCACGTCGAACACCGTCATCAGCACACCGCCCACCGCCGCCGCGAGCGCCACCAGCGCCGACGCCAGGAACAGCGGGGTACGCGCCGCCGAGGCCGCCAGCGCCAGCACCGCGCCACCCGCCCAGGCCGCCGCCGCCCCCAACAGCCGCGCCCCCAGCACCTGATGGGCCTGCGGACCGCTCAACTCCCCACCCGGCACCAGCCAACCGGCGAGCGCGAGTGCGGGCGACGCCAGCAGGCCCAAGACCACCCCGGTCGCCGGATCGTCCACGGCCCGACTCGCCGACGCGGCCCCGGCCAACAGCAACAGACCGGTTCCTACGGCGGTGGCCGCGCGCAACGACGCCGGGGCGCCCGGCAGCGCCAGCAGGACCATGCCGGCCAGCACCGCCACCGCGAGCAGCCCGCGCAACAGCCGGCGTGCCGCCTCCGGGCTCCAGCCGTGCAGCCGGTCCCGGGTGACGGCGGCGATCCCGTCGACCAGGTCGTCGAGGCGTACCTCGGGCAACGCCTCGGTGCGCGGCCGGAGATGGAGCGCCTCGCCGTCGGTCAGCCCGAGCGAGGCGAGCGTCGCCTCCTCGTCGAGCGGCCGTCCGCCGAGGCGCTGGAGTATCCAGCCGTCGTGTTCGAGGCCGTTCTCCTCGGCCTCCTCCCCCGCGTACCGCAGCACCGTGGGCAGCAGGTCGGCGACCGGCACGTCGGACGGCACGGCGAGGTCGATGGTGCGGGCCGGGGCGCGCACGGTCAGATGGCACAGTCCGGTCACGGAAGTGTCGGTCATACCGGGGCTCACGTCTCCTGAACATCGAAACGGGGGCACGCGGCGCGGCGTGCGAGGTGGGGGGAGCGAGGGGTGCCTGTGAAGCAGGGGGGTGACATGGACGTACAGAGTTGACGGGGTGCACACTACTGACACTCCCTACGACGCGTGTCAACGGGAGCCCCCACGAACGGTGTTGACAGCATCCTCCACCGTGCCAGTACCGAGGCCAGATCCGGTGCACGCCCCCCACGTACCGCCGCGGTGCGCGAAGTCCGTTAGGAGCCCCAAGCGTTGAGCGTGGTCCTGTTCCGTCGTCCGGCCCGCCGTCGCGGACCCGACATGCCCGCCGGCGAGTTGGTCCTGCAGGAACCGCCGACCCTCATGGAGACCGTCCCGGACACGTCCGCGGTGTGGACGTATCTGCCGATGGCGATGATGTCGGTCTCGATGATGATGATGTTCATGCGGTCGGGCGGACAGTCCAGCGGCATCTTCATGTATCTCGCGCTCGGCATGATGGTGATGGCCGCCGGCGCGATGATGGTCGGTCAGGTCATGCGCAAGGCCGGCGACCGCAAGCAGCGGCTGCGTGGTGAACGCCGGGACTATCTGCGCTACTTGGCGCAGAGTCGGCGTACCGTGCAGCGCGCCGTGATCGAGCAGCAGCTCGCGCTCGCCTGGCGTCACCCCGAGCCCCGGGTGCTGCGCACCATGGTCCGCACCACGCGGCTGTGGGAACGCCGGGTCAAGGACGACGACTTCGGCGAGGTCCGGATCGCCGTCGGCGACCAGCAGCTCGCCATGCGGCTCACCCCCGTGTCCAGCAAGCCTGTCGAGGACCTCGAACCGCTGTCCGCGCACGCCCTGCGCCGCTTCATCCGCGCCTACAGCACGGTCCCCGGCCAGCCCATCGCGCTCTATCTCCGTTCCTGGTCAAGGGTGTTGGTGCGCGGCGACCGCGACGCCACCCGGGGGATGCTGCGCGCCGCGCTGTGCCAACTGGCCCTGTTCCACCCGCCGGAGGAGCTGTGGATCGCCGTCTGCGCCGGTGACGAGGTGCGCGCGGAGTGGGAGTGGGTGAAGTGGCTGCCCCACAACCAGCATCCCCAAGAGACCGACGGCGCCGGTCCGTTGCGCATGGTGGCATCCGCGTTCACCGACCTGGAGGACCAGCTCGGCAGCGAGTTCTCCGAGCGGCCCGCGTTCGACCCCGACGCCGTACCGGGCCGTGACGAGCCGTTGGTGGTGGTCGTGGTGGACGGCGCGGGCATCCCGGCCGGGCACCGCTTCGACGGGCCCGGTTTCCGCAACGCGATCGTCCTCGACCTGTCCGACTCGCTCACCTGGCGGCCCGGCCGCACCACGCTGCGCCTGGACATCGCCCCGGACGCGGTCGCGCTGGTGCGCACCGACCGCAGCCGCAAGGAACAGACCACCGTCCTGGGCCGCCCCGACCGGGTGGGTCCGGTCGCCGCCGAGTCGCTGGCCCGGCTGATCGCCCCGTACCGGATGAGTCTGTCCTCGGACGCGGTCGAACCGCTGTCGAACGACACGGAGTTGACGACCCTGCTCGGCATCGCCGACCTGCACCGGCTCGACCCCGACACGATCTGGCGGCGGCACAACGGCTCCGGCCGGCTGCGCGTCCCGGTCGCGGTCGGCGCGGACGGGCGGCCCGTGGAGCTGGACATCAAGGAGTCCGCGCAGGGCGGCATGGGCCCGCACGGCATGCTGATCGGCGCCACCGGTTCCGGCAAGTCCGAGCTGCTGCGCACCCTGGTCCTCGGGCTCGCGCTCACCAACTCCTCCGAGACCCTCAACTTCGTCCTCGTGGACTTCAAGGGCGGCGCGACCTTCCTCGGTCTGGACGAACT
Source organism: Streptomyces xylophagus (assembly GCF_000716435.1). GTDB lineage: Bacteria > Actinomycetota > Actinomycetes > Streptomycetales > Streptomycetaceae > Streptomyces > Streptomyces xylophagus. The sequence goes on along the minus strand of NZ_JNWO01000015.1, from coordinate 304,883 downwards.
CCCGCACACCTCCGCCGTCATCACCAACCTCGCCGACGAGGCCGCCCTGGTGGAGCGCATGCAGGACGCGCTGCACGGTGAACTCATCCGCCGCCAGGAGCTGTTGAGGTCGGCAGGCAACTACACCTCCGCGCTGGAGTACGAGAAGGCGCGGGCCGGCGGCGCCGATCTCGCCCCGCTGCCCAGCCTGTTCGTCGTCGTCGACGAGTTCAGCGAACTCCTCGCCTCGCACCGGGAGTTCATGGAGCTGTTCGTGATGATCGGCCGCCTCGGCCGGTCCCTCGGTGTGCATCTGCTGCTCGCCTCGCAGCGCCTCGACGAGGGCCGTATGCACCAGTTGGAGTCGCACCTGTCGTACCGGATCGGTCTGCGCACGTTCTCCGCGATGGAGTCCCGGGGTGTCCTCGGTGTCCCCGACGCGTACGAACTGCCCTCGCAGCCCGGCAGCGGCTACCTGAAGAGCGGCGTCGAGGCCCTCACCCGGTTCCGCGCCGCCTATGTCTCCGGCCCGTACCGCAGGCGCGGCGGTGCCGTCGCGCAGGCCCGGGTCGCCACCCAGGTGGTGCCCTGGTCGACCGGGTACATCGTGCCGCGCGCCCCGGCACCGGCCGCGATCACGCCGGAGCCCGAGGCGGAGGAGAGCGCCGAGAGTCTGCTGGCGGTGGCGCTGGACCGGCTGCGCGACTCCGGGCCGCCCGCGCACCGGGTGTGGCTGCCGCCGCTGGACACCGCGTCCCCGCTGGACGTCCTGCTCGGCGGTCTCGCCGAGGACCCGGACCGCGGCCTGTCCGCGTCCCGCTGGACCGGTGCGGGGAAGCTGCGGGTTCCGGTCGGTCTGGTCGACAAGCCGTTCGACCAGCGCCGCGATCCGCTCGTGGTGGACCTCGCCGGAGCCGGTGGCCATGTCGCCGTCGCGGGTGGTTCGCAGAGCGGCAAGTCGACGGTGCTGCGCAGCCTCATCATGGCCCTCGCGCTCACGCACACCCCGCGCGAAGTGCAGTTCTACTGCCTCGACTTCGGTGGCGGCACGCTCTCCCAGCTCACCGGGCTGCCGCATGTCGGCGGGGTCGCGGCCCGCCTCGACACCGAGCGGATCAGCCGTACGGTCGCCGAGGTCACCGCCGTCCTCACCCAGCGCGAGCAGTTCTTCCTGGACAACGGCATCGACTCGATGTCCACGTACCGGCGCCGCCGCGCGGCCGGGGAGTTCCCCGACGAACCGCACGGCGACATCTTCCTGGTGATCGACGGCTGGTCGGCGGTCCGGCAGAACTTCGACCAGTTCATCCCCACGTTCAACCAGATCGCCACCAGCGGCCTCAACTACGGCATCCACCTCATCGTCGCCACCGCACGCTGGCTGGAACTCACCGCCCCGGTCCGCGACCAGTCCGCGACCCGGCTCGAACTCCGGCTCGGCGACACGATGGACTCCGTGGTGGACGTCCGCAAGGCGAGCGCCGTACCGCAGATCCCCGGCCGGGGTCTCACCGTGGAGACCAAGCTGCACTTCCTGTCCGCGCTGCCCCGCGGCGACGGCTCCACCGACCCCGAGACGCTCAGCGAGGGCGTCGCGGATCTGGTCGACCGGATCGCCGCCGCCTGGCACGGGCCGCGCGCCCCGCAGGTGCGGATGCTGCCGCACCGGCTGCCCGCGGCCGAACTGTCCGAGCCGGAACTCGGCGACGGCCAGAGCCTCAAGCTGGCGCTCGGCCAGGACGAGGAGACCCTCGGTACCGTCTGGCACGACTTCTCCCGCAACCCGCACCTGGTCGCCGTCGGCGACACCGAGAGCGGCAAGACCAACCTGCTGCGCCTGGTCGCGGACGCGGTCGTCGCCCGCTACACCCCGGCCGAGGCCCGCATCCTGGTCGTCGACTACCGCCGCGGCCTGGTCGACGCGGTCCCCGAGGAATACCGCCTCGGCCATGCCGTCGCCCTGGAAGCCCTCAAGCAACTCGTCGGCGGCTCCGCGAAGGCCCTCCGCACCCGTCTCCCGGGCCAGGAGATCACCCCGGCCCGCATGCGGCAGGCCGACTGGTGGACGGGCCCCCGCCTGTTCGTCCTCGTCGACGACTACGACATGGTCGGCGGCGGCACCGTCATGGACCACCCCTTCGCCCCGCTCTTCGAACACCTCGCGCTGGGCCACGAGTTGGGCCTGCACGTGGTCGTCGCCCGCTCCGCCACCGGCGCCGGCCGCGGCCTGAACGACCAACTCCTCCGTCGCATGGACGAGGTCAACACCCCCGGCATCCTGATGTCCTGCTCCCCCTCCGAGGGCTACGTCTTCGGCAACGTCAAACCCCGGGTCCTCCCCCCGGGCCGAGCCCTCCACATCGTCCGCCGCAAGCCGGTGCTGATCCAGACGGCGCTGGCGGCGGGGGCGGAGGAGTGAGAGGCAGATACTGAACGGCACGGCCCCGGGCGACTGTCGGTCACCCGGGGCCGTGCCGTTTCACCTGGTGTGTGATGTCCGCGAGGACGGAACCCCGTCAGCTCTCCGAGGTCCCCTGGGCACCCGCGCCCACCGGGACAGCACTCCCCTCGCCCTCGGCGCCGGTCGTATCCTCCGGCCGGGACGGGCGCCAGCCCAGTCGGCGTCCCCGAGGCAGAACCAAACCCGCCCACACCACCGCGATGATCACGGCGAGGCCCAACGACGCGGGCCACAGGGCGCGTCGGAGTGGTCCGGCCGCCTCGTCGGCAGGCAGCCGCACCGGGGAACCGGCGTCGCCCCGGGCCGGTGCCGAGGCCGGCGTCAGGACCGAGGTGACCGCCGCGTACGGGTCGAGGCGGGGCACATCGGCCGGGTACGCGGACGTACGCAGCAGGCTCGCGGTCTGCGCGGCCGTCAGTTCGGGGTGGACGGAGCGCACCAGCGCCGCCGCCCCCGCCACGAACCCGGCGGCCAAGGACGCGCCCGAACCGATGTAGTGGCCGTCCTTCTTCGGGCCGATGCCGACCACCCCGTCACCGGGAGCGGAGATCGCGGCGCTGTCGGTCGTGTACGCGCCGGTCGGCCGCTTGCCGTCGACGTCCACGTCCAGGACGGAGAGCACACCCTCGTCGGCGGCCGGGTAGTAGTCGCGGGCGGGCGGACTGTCCGTCGCCGAGGTCGCCGTCGCCGGGGTGTCCGGTACGGCGGCGGCGATCACCAGCACGTCCTTCTTCGCCGCCAGCGCCACGGCCGAGCGCAGCGAGGCGGTGTCACCGCCGAGCGCCGCCGACACCGTGACCACCTTCGCCCCGCCGTCCACGGCGGCCCGGATGCCGTCCGCGACCCGCTCGGCGGTGACCGCCCCACGCGCATCACTCCCGCGCACCGCGAGGATCCGCGCCTGCTGCGCCACACCCGCGAACCGCACACCGTCTTCTACGGCGGCGCCGACCAGCCCGGCCACGAAGGTGCCGTGTCCCACGCAGTCGGTCCCGGCGTCGCCGACCGCCGTGACCCGCCCCTTCAGCGCGGGTGCGGAGGACGAGACCCCGGTGTCGACCACGCCGACGGTCACCCCGGCGCCCGACGCGAACTCCCAGGTCCGGCCGAGCTGGAGGGAGACCTGCTCCCAGGGCACGTCGGTGGCCCGCTGGTCCGAGCCCGCCGTACACGCCGTGTCGGCGTCCAACCGCGAGGGCAGGACCGGGAGTTGGACCGTGCCGCCGGCCGCCGTTGCGGACCCGGCGCCGAGTGCGCTCGCGGAAGCCGTCAGCAGCAGCGCCAGAGCGGCGGCGGAGACCTTGCCGTGTGTCGTCGTCATGCCCGGGCCGCCCCGCTGGAGGTGGAGGAGGCACTCGCCGGATCCGCGAGGTCCTCCGGGAGCAGCAGCCGCAGGTCGTCGAGGCTGGGTACGGCCAGCCGGCTGAGGCGGCCCGCCTGGCGGGTCATCATCCGCTCCAGGATCTGGCGGGCGGTGCGCGCGTTGCCGAACGACCGGTCGCGGGGCAGCGCGTCGAAGTACTGCCGCAGCACAGGTCCGAGCCCGGCGCCGCACTCGTACCCCTGCTGCACCGCGTGCTCGCGCACGATGGTGACCAGTTCGTCGGAGGAGTAGTCGGCGAACTCGACCCGGCGCGAGAACCGCGACGACAGGCCCGGGTTGGAGGCCAGGAAGGTCTCCATCTCCTGGGTGTATCCGGCGACGATGACGACCACCTGGTCGCGGTGGTCCTCCATCAGCTTCAGCAGCGTGTCGACGGCCTCCCGGCCGAAGTCGGAGCCGGACGCCTCGCGCGGGGTGAGGGTGTACGCCTCGTCGACGAACAGCACACCGCCCAGGGCCCGTTCGAAGACCTCGCGGGTCAACTGCGCGGTGTGGCCCACGTATCGGCCGACGAGGTCGGCGCGGGACACCTCGACGAGCTGGCCGCGCGGCAACACGCCCAAGGAGGCGAGGAGTTCGCCGTAGAGGCGGGCCACGGTGGTCTTGCCGGTGCCGGGCGGGCCGGTGAAGACGAGGTGGTGGCTGAGGCGGGGCACGGGGAGTCCGGCGGCCTCGCGCTGTTTGGCCGTCGACACCAGGTTGACGAGGTCGGTGACGTCCCGCTTCACCGCGTGCAGTCCGACCAGCGCGTCCAGCCTGCTCAGCGCGTCGTCGCCGGGGTCGGTGGCGTTCGGGCCGTCGGCGGCCGTGCGTGCCGCCTCCTCGCTGATGTCCTGCGGCAGCAACAGGGAGAGGTCCTGCTCGGTGACGTCGGTGAGCGCGGACAGCCGTACGGCCTGCCGGTCGACCATCTCCTCGAACACCTGGCGTGCGGCACGGCCGTTGCCGAAACCGGCGTCCTTCGGTATTCGCTCGAAGTGCACCGCGAGGGCGTGTCGGGTCTCGTCGGCGAGCGCGTACTGGTGGCGTACGCACATGCTCTCCATGATCTCCACCAGCTCCGGCACCGAGTAGTTCTCGAACTCGACGGTGCGTGAGAAGCGGGACGCCAGACCGGGGTTGGAGCCGAGGAAGCTGCGCATCTCGTCGGAGTAGCCCGCCGCGACGACGACCACGTCCTCGCGGTGGTCCTCCATCAGCTTCAGCAGCGTGTCGACGGCCTCGCGCCCGAAGTCGGCCCCGGAACCACGGGAGTCGGAGGTGAGGGTGTACGCCTCGTCGACGAACAGGACGCCGCCCAGGGCCCGTTCGAAGGCCTCCGTGGTCTTGATGGCCGTACCGCCGATGACCTGGGCGACCAGGTCGGCGCGGGAGACCTCGACCAGGTGCCCGGAGCGCAGGGCGCCCAGCTCGGCGAGGATCGTGCCGTAGAGGCGGGCGACGGTGGTCTTGCCGGTGCCGGGCGGGCCCGCGAAGACGAGGTGGCGGCTCATCGGCGGTGCGGACATGCCGAGTTGGGCGCGGCGCGCGGCCAGCTGGGTGAGGTTGACGAGGGTGCGGACCTGTTCCTTGACGTTGTCCAGGCCGATCAGGCTCTCCAGCGCGGCCATCGGTCCGTCGGGGCGTCCTGGCCCCTCCGAGGCGGGTACGGTGCCCGCCGGGTCGGTGCCCTCGGCCTCGCCGAAGCCCCAGGCGTCGCGGGACTCGTTGCCGGTGCTGGTGAGGTTCTCCACGGCCAGCCGACCGCCGGCCTTGGCCTGTACGAGGCCGCCGCCCTTGTTGTCGCGCACCGTGCAGCCCACGACCGAGACCGGGGCCTCCGACTCGACGCGGATGCCGTCGCGGTCGTTGCCCGCGGCCTCGCAGCCGTTCAGGGAGGCCCGGCCGCCGTCGCGGACCAGGAAGCCGTGCTCGGCACAGGCGGCGGTCCGCACCCGGTTGGCCGTCAACTCGCCGCCGGTGTCCACGAGTACACCGCAGCCACCGGCCGAGACCAGCTCGCCGTCACGGATCGCCGCCGTGCCCTCGCCGCCGATCTCCAGACCGGCACCGCCGGGGTTGTTCACCCGGAACCCGGCGAGATAGACGTTGCCGCCCGCCGCGACGTCCGCGCCCGCACCGCCCGGCGTCTCCACCGTGCAGTCCTCGACCCGGCCGCGCCCGCCGTCGCGCACCGACACACCGGAGCCGCCCGCGCCGGTGATCCGGGCGCGCCGCACCAGCGGGTTGGCGTTGCCCCGGATGACCACACCGGTGCCCTTGACGTCGATGATCTCCACGCGCTCCAGCTCGGCCGCCGAGTCCTCCTCGAGCAGCACGCCGTCCGACTCGCCGTCCCGGACGGTCAGCGAGGTCAGCGTGGGCGAGGAGGCCCCGGCCACCCGCAGCGCCGCCGTCTGGGCGCCGGTCAGCCAGCAGTCCTCGTACGTGCCGCGCGAACGGTCCGTCACCAGCAGGCCGTTGCCCGTCGTGCGGGCGGTACGGCAGCGGCGCAGCACCGGGTCGCTGCCGTGCGAGACGATGATGCCGGGCCCGCTGCTGCCGGTGACCCGCACCTCCTCCAGCTCGCAGCGGGCGGCGCTGGTGACATGCACGCCGATCGAGGTGTCGCGGATCACCGTCCGCAGCACCCGCAGCGCGCTGCGCTCCTCAAGTGCCAGTGAGGGCTTGTCCGTTGAGGAGAGGTCACAGTCCTCGACGGAGCCCTGGGCGTCGCCGTTGGCGAGCACGCCGTTGCCGCGCGCGTCCCGCACCGTGCAGCCGCGCAGCGTCGCCCGGCCGCGCTCGCCGATCACCACACCGCTGGTGCCGAGGTGTTCGAGGGTGCAGGACTCCAGCGAGCTCTCCGTGGACGAGGTGACCACGACACCGGCGCCGGTGCGGTTGGATATCCGGCACTCGCGCATCGCCAACGACCCGGAGTTGCGCGCCAGTACGGTCGTCCACGAGGCGCCGGACAGATCGCAGCCCTGCATCGCGACCTGCCCGTGCGAGGCGTCCACGGCGGGCTGTTCCTCGTCCTGGCCCTGCACCACCAGGTCGGTCAGCATCACCGCGTCCACGCGCAGCGAGATCACGATGCCCTTGCGCGGTGCCAACCGGACGGTGCCGCGCGCCTGTTCGGCGACGATGGTCACCCGGGTGGTGACGACGAGGTTCTCCTCGTACGTCCCGGGGCGCACGCTCAGCACGGCGCCGCCGCGCGCCCTGGCCAGGGCCTCTCCGATCGTCCGGGCATCCCCGGTGCCCTCCGGACAGACCGTCAGTACCTGGCGCACTCAGCTGACCTCCTCGTGTCGGCACCCGTCGGTTGCGGCCAACCCCATCATGCCGTACGGCAAATTATGGGCCGTCGCGCAACAGCCGTACCAGCGCGGGAGCTTGTGCGTGACGATTGTTAACTCCGGGGAAAGGAACCGCTGTTGGCGCACGTGCGTGTATGCGCGTGAAAGGATTGTCCATACAGACGTACGAAGAACTGCTGGGCGATTGGGGCGGACAGGGCGGATGACAGACCGAACCGGACCGACCGCGAGGAAGACAGCGGCAGAGACCTCGGCGGCGGCCACCCCGGCAGGGGAAGCCGCGGAGGCCTCGGCGGCAGCGTCCGCCGGGGAGACGGCGGCGGGAAGTACGGCGAGCGAGGCACCCAAGTCCCGTTCAGGGGCTGCCGGTTCCGCCGGGACCGTCTCGGCGGAGTCCGTCGCGGCACAGCTCTCGCCGGAGGCGGCCGCCGCGGAGCCGAGTCGGCCCGCGACCACACTGGCACAGGCCGTGACCGAAGCGCTCACCCGTGCGCGTACGACGGAGAATCCCGCGGAGCCGGCCGGCGCGGACCCCGCTTCCGCGCGGCCTGCGCGGCAGGAGGAGGCCGAGGCGCCCGCCGGGGCGCTGGCCGCGAGCGTTCCCGAGGGGGACGGGCCCACTCCCGGAGACACGGCGACCGCGTCCGTCGGTCGCCCCGGCCGGCCGCTGCTGGCCGGTGCGGCGGTGCTCGGCGCGCTGCTGATCGCCGTACCGGGGCTGTTGATGAGCCGGGACCGCACGCCGGAAAGCCACGACCGGGTCGTCGCCGACCAGGCGGGCACCATTCTCGGCGACGGCGCGACGCAGGGCGCCGGGGCCTACGCCTCGTCCAGCCCTTCCGCCGCCGTGCGGTCCGCGACACCGAAGGCCGCCCCGCACAAGACCACTCCGGTCAAGACGTCCGGCGCGCACCCGGCGAGCGAGCCGACGACCGTCAAGACGAAGAAGCCGACCGCGGCGGCGAAGCCGACGAAGAAGTCCACGACGACCAAGTCCGGGACGAAATCGAGCTCCACGTCCACCTCCACGTCGAGCTACCCCTCGGACGTCCTCGTCACGGCCACCCGGGTGCTGAGCGCGGGCCAGTCCATCAACGCGAAGAAGGCGCGGCTGCGGATGCAGACCGACGGCAACTTCGTGCTGTACGACGAGAACAACAAGCCCCGTTGGGCCACCATGACCTTCGGCTCCAACTACCACGCGGTCTTCCAGGCGGACGGCAACCTCGTCGTCTACACCTCCGGCAACCAGCCCGTCTGGGCCAGCCAGACCGAAGGCCACGACGGCGCCATCCTCAGGCTCCAGGGCGACGGCAACATGGTGATCTACTCCGGCGGCTCGACCGCGATCTGGGCCAGCAACACCCAGCACTGACCGACCCGAACTCCCGTCCGGCCCGCCCCCGTTGAGGGTGGCGGGCCGAAGACGTGGAGGTCAGCTCTCGGTCAGGGTGATGTCCTGCCGCTGGGTCGCGTGGAAGCGGGGCAGGGGCAGGCCGCCCCGGGAGGACAGTTCCATCACGGTGGCCTCGACCTGGGCCGGGCCCGGGGTGAGCGTGTCGGACGACGGCTTCGCGGAGTTCTCCCAGCCGTGCTCCACGCCGTCGCAGACCGCCCGGGTGCCGCCGATGCCGTGCCGGACCGACGGGTCGCCCTGCGAGACGGACGAACTGACGAACACCGGGCCCGAGTTGCCGAGACAGCGGTACGTGCCGGAGAGGGTCACGGTGCCGTCCGGGGCGATGCTGCCCGTGGGGTCGACCGTCACCGTCTCGTAGGGGTCGGCGGACGCGGTCGCGGCGGGAGCGGCGGCCAGCAGGAGCAGCGCGGCACCGGCAGCCGTACCGAGGACGGAACGCATGGACATGGAAAGACCTCCTGAAGTACCTGAAACAGAAACAGAGGTCTCCACTGGTACCGGTCCATCGCCCCGACTCCCGTGATCCTCACTCCTTCGGTGGCGAGTCCGCATCGAGCGTCGCCGAACCGTCCGAGTGTTGTCCGCGTGTTGTCACGCTTCACAGCAGGCGGTTCCGATGAGTTCGCGGCGGGAGGATGGTCTGTATATGCGATGCGGGGCGGTGACGGAGCCGCCCGCACGGCTCGCATCCGACGTGGAGGTACGCCATGTGTTCCCACCAGTCCTCGTGCCCCGTGACCGACACCGCCACTACGGCGCACATCGTCTCCGCCCACCCCGAACAGGGCTGGACGCTGCTGTGCGACGGCGCGATCGTCTTCGACGACACCGGCGCCCTGCTGCCCGACGGCCGGATCGTCGCCCCGCTCCGGGTGGCGGCCGACCAACTCGCCGTCGCCGCCTGACCGTTCCCGCATGATCGTCTTCCGGGACGCGCTGCCCACGGTGACCGCCAAACCGTAGAGGCTCAGCTTGCGCACCCGAGGTGACCAGCAGTGATGCCGGCGGCCTAAGATGATCAACGTGTCCGACCAGCATGCTCCACGGTCTCTCATCGTCACGCTCTACGGCGCCTACGGCCGCTTCGTGCCCGGCCCTGTCCCGGTCGCGGAGCTGATCCGGCTCCTGGCCGCGGCCGGCGTCGACGCGCCCTCCGTGCGTTCGTCGGTGTCCCGGCTCAAACGGCGCGGGCTGCTGCTGCCCGCCCGCACCGCACAGGGCGCCGCGGGCTACGAACTGTCGCCCGAGGCACGGCAGTTGCTCGACGACGGCGACCGACGCGTCTACGCGACCACCCCCTCCGACGACGAGGGCTGGGTGCTCGCCGTGTTCTCCGTACCCGAGTCCGAACGGCAGAAGCGGCACGTCCTGCGCTCCCGGCTGTCCGGCCTCGGCTTCGGCACCGCCGCCCCGGGTGTGTGGATCGCACCCGCGCGCCTGTACGAGGAGACCCGGCACATCCTCCAACGGCTGCGCCTCGACCCGTACGTGGACTTCTTCCGCGGCGAACACCTGGGCTTCGCGGCGACCGCGGAGGCCGTCGCCCGCTGGTGGGACCTCGCCACGATCGCCAAGGCGCACGAGGCGTTCCTCGACCGCCACGCGCGCGTGCTGCACGACTGGGAACAGCGCGCGGACACCCCGCCCGAGGACGCCTACCGCGACTACCTCCTCGCCCTGGACTCCTGGCGCCACCTCCCCTACATCGACCCGGGACTGCCCGCGAGCCTGCTCCCCCGCGACTGGCCGGGCGCCCGCTCGGCCGAGGTGTTCCGGGCGCTGCACGCACGGCTGCGGGACGCGGGAGCGGCGTTCGCGGGCGTGTGACTCAGCTAAACCTCAGCTTCTTTAACAGGTCCTCTCAGAGTTCTTACCTAGCCTTCGACGACGTCGCTCGTCGGGTAAGAAAGAGGACTGTTGCGCATGACCACCACGGCAAGGGCTCAGGGAGCCACCGTCTGGCTCACCGGACTGCCGAGCGCGGGTAAGACGACGATCGCCAGACACCTCGGGGAGCGCCTCAAGGCCGAGGGACATCGCGTGGAGATCCTCGACGGCGACGAGGTACGCCGCTTCCTCTCGGCCGGCCTCGGCTTCTCCCGCGAGGACCGCAACACCAACGTGCAGCGCATCGGCCTCGTCTCCGAGGTGCTCGCGCGCAACGGCGTCCTCTCCGTCGTCCCGGTCATCGCGCCCTACGCCGACAGCCGCGAGGCCGTCCGCAAGCGCCACGAGGCGAGCGGGACGCCGTACGTCGAGGTGCATGTCGCGACCCCCGTCGAGGTGTGTCCGAGGCGGTGCACATCTTCCGTGAGGTGGCGGGTGAGTTCGAGCGGCCGGTGATTCTCTTCTCCGGCGGCAAGGACTCCATCGTCATGCTGCACCTGGCGCTGAAGGCGTTCGCGCCCGCGCCGGTGCCGTTCTCCCTGCTCCATGTGGACACCGGACACAACTTCCCCGAGGTCCTCGAGTACCGGGACCGTGTGGTGACCGCACATGGGCTGCGCCTCCATGTGGCCTCCGTACAGGACTACATCGACCGCGGTGTACTGCGCGAACGCCCCGACGGCACCCGCAACCCCCTCCAGACCCTGCCATTGACGGAGAAGATCCAGTCCGAGCGCTTTGACGCCGTGTTCGGTGGCGGGCGTCGTGATGAGGAGAAGGCGCGGGCGAAGGAGCGGGTGTTCTCGCTCCGGGACGAGTTCTCGCAGTGGGACCCGCGCAGGCAGCGGCCCGAGCTGTGGAACCTCTACAACGGACGCCACGCCCCCGGCGAACACGTCCGTGTGTTCCCGCTGTCCAACTGGACCGAGCTGGACGTCTGGCAGTACATCGCCCGCGAAGGCATCGAACTCCCCGACATCTACTTCGCCCACTACCGCGAGGTCTTCAACCGCGGTGGCATGTGGCTGACCGCCGGTGAATGGGGCGGCCCGAAGGCGGACGTGACCGAGCGGGGCGCCACGCGTGCCGACGACAAGATGTCCGAGGCCGCGATGGAAGACCGCAAGCGCGAGGGGTACTTCTAACCATGAGCACCATCACCATCGACACGCTGCGGTTCGCCACGGCAGGCTCCGTCGACGACGGCAAGTCCACTCTCGTAGGACGGCTGTTGCACGACTCCAAGTCGGTCCTCACCGACCAACTCGAAGCCGTACAGCGGGTGTCGGCCGACCGCGGCCAGGACGCCCCCGACCTCGCGCTGCTCACCGACGGCCTGCGCGCCGAGCGCGAGCAGGGCATCACCATCGACGTGGCGTACCGCTACTTCGCCACCCCACGCAGGCGGTTCATCCTCGCCGACACCCCGGGCCATGTGCAGTACACCCGCAACATGGTCACCGGCGCCTCCACCGCCGAGTTGGCGATCATCCTGGTCGACGCGCGCAACGGTGTCGTCGAACAGACCTTGCGGCACGCCGCCGTTGCCGCGCTGCTGCGCGTCCCGAACGTCGTCCTGGCCGTCAACAAGATGGACCTCGTCGGGTACGAGCAGCCGGTGTTCGAGCGGATCGTGGAGGAATTCACGGGCCACGCGGCCGAGTTGGGCCTGCCGTCCTTCACGCCGATACCGGTGTCGGCACTCGTCGGCGACAACGTGGTGGACCGTTCCAAGCACATGGACTGGTACGAGGGCCCGGCCCTGCTGGAGTTCCTGGAGGACGTGCCGGTCGGCGCCGACCCGTCCGACGCACCGGCCCGTTTTCCGGTCCAGTACGTCATCCGTGACGGCGAAGTCCGTTGGTACGCGGGCCAGTTGGTGTCCGGCTCTCTGCGCGTCGGCGACCGTGTCACGGTCCACCCCTCGGGCGAGACGTCCGAGATCACCGGCATCTCCGTGCTCGGCACCGAGGCCGAAGCTGCGTACGCGCCCCAGTCGGTCAGCCTGCGCCTCGCCGATCAACGGGACGTGTCGCGCGGCGACATGATCACCGCCGGGGCCGACGCGCCCGCGCTCACGCAGGACGTCCGGGCCGCCGTATGCCATCTGGCCGACCGCCCGCTGCGGGTCGGCGACCGGGTGCTGGTGCGCCACACGACCCGGACGGTCAAGGCAATCGTCAAGGACCTCGGCGGCGCGGCCGAGCTGACCGCGAACGATCTGGGCCGGATCGTCCTGCGCACCGCGGAGCCGCTCGCGCTCGACGACTACGCGGTCTCCCGCCGCACGGGCGCGTTCCTCGTGATCGACCCGGCGGACGGCGCGACGCTGACCGCGGGGATGGCCGACCTGGCCTGATCCTCGCCCGCAGAACGCCCTCGGGCCCCGTTTTCGAACGGGGCCCGAGGGCGTTCTTGTGCCATGTCGAAATGACCCGTCGAAATGACCTGTCGCCGTCGCATCCGTCACGAGTCGTCAATAGCGCGGTAACAACGGGAGCTGTCATGCGGAAGAGGCCGTTGAACGGGGTATGCCGCTCGGTACCGGGACGAAGGTCCCGTGCGGAGCCCGTCGAGAGACTCTGACAAAGGGCGCCGTACCATTCATATAGTTGAAAGCAGGACAGCCTGCTCCATGAACGGACCCGCCTTGCAAGAACGCCCCTCCGCCTCCGCCTCCTGGCGCATCGCACTGCCGCACACCGCCGCGGCCGTGCCGGTGGCCCGCGCACTGGTCCGTACCGCTCTGTCCGAGGTGAAGCACACGGCCGACAGTGACACCGCGGAGCTGCTGACGGCGGAGCTGGTCGCGAACGCGGTGGAGCACACCGCCGGTGACGCCCCCATAGAGCTCGTGGTCGAGTTGCTGCCCACCGGCTGCCAGGTCGAGGTGCACGACCCCGACCCGGAGCCGCCCACAAGCCTCACCAAGCCCGCCGAGGAAGAGCCCGACCCCTGGCAGGAGCACGGGCGCGGCCTGCTGCTGATCCGCGCCCTGAGCTCGTCGTGCGGCCACCGCCCGACCGAGTCGGGCAAAGCGGTGTGGTTCAGGCTGCCCGTCGTACCGCCCCAGTGGCGTCCGGCGGGATAGCCGCCGGACGGCATCGACGCTGGTCAGGCCAGTGTTGCCACCAGTATGGCCTTGATCGTGTGCAGTCGGTTCTCGGCCTGGTCGAAGACGACCGAGTGGGCCGACTCGAAGACCTCGTCCGTGACCTCCAGGGAGTCGAGGCCGTGGGTCTCGTATATCTCGCGGCCGACCTTGGTGCCGAGGTCGTGGAAGGCCGGCAGGCAGTGCAGGAACTTGACGTCCGGGTTGCCGGTGGCCCGTAGGACGTCCATGGTCACGGCGTACGGCGCGAGGGCCGCGATCCGCTCGTCCCAGACCTGCTTGGGCTCGCCCATCGAGACCCACACGTCGGTGACGACGAAGTCGGCGCCCGCCACCCCGTCCTCGATCCCCTCGGTGAGCGTGATGCGGGCACCGCTCCGCTCGGCGAGCGCGCGGGCGGCGGTGACGATCTCCTCGGCGGGCCAGTACGACTTCGGGGCGACGATCCGTACGTCCATACCGAGCAGCGCGCCGGTGACCAGGTAGGAGTTGCCCATGTTGAAGCGGGCGTCGCCGAGGTAGGCGAAGGCGATCTCCTTGAGCGGCCTGTCGCTGTGCTCGGTCATGGTGAGCACGTCGGCGAGCATCTGGGTGGGGTGCCAGTCGTCGGTGAGACCGTTGTATACGGGCACGCCCGCGTACGCACCCAGCTCTTCCACGGCCGCCTGACTGTCCCCGCGGTACTCGATGCCGTCGAACATACGGCCGAGCACGCGCGCGGTGTCCTTCACGGACTCCTTGTGCCCGATCTGCGAGCCGGACGGGTCGAGGTAGGTCGTCGAGGCCCCCTGGTCGGCCGCCGCGACCTCGAACGCGCAGCGTGTGCGCGTCGAGGTCTTCTCGAAGATCAGCGCGATGTTCTTCCCCGACAGGTACCGCGTCTCGCCCCCGGCCTTCTTGGCGGCCTTCAGCTCGGCGGCCAGCTCGATCAGACCGCGGAACTCCTCCTCGGAGAAGTCCAGCTCCTTGAGGAAGTGGCGGCCGGCGAGGGCGGTCGGGACTGTCGCCATGGGGGCGCTCCAGAGATACGGGTACAGGGGAACAAGTGCTTGGTTTGGAATTCTATACGACACGCAGCATTTCTATACGGCGGCTTCTGTGCGGCGACCTCTACGCGGCGTCCCGTTCGATCGGGCAGCTCATGCAGCGCGGCCCGCCCCGACCCCGGCCCAGCTCACTGCCAGGGATCTCGATCACCTCGATGCCCTGCTTGCGCAGAAACGTGTTGGTGGTCGCGTTCCGCTCATAGGCGACGACGACGCCCGGCTCGACGGCGAGGACGTTGCAGCCGTCGTCCCACTGCTCGCGCGCGGCGGCGTGCACGTCCTGGGTGGCGGTCAGGACACGGATCTCGTTCAGCCCGAGGGCGGCGGCGATCGCGCGGTGCATGTGCTCCGGCGGATGGTCGGTGACCTTCAACTCCTTGTCGCCGACGCCCGGTTCGATGGTGTACGACCGCAGCATGCCGAGCCCCGCGTACTGGGTGAAGGTGTCGCCGTCGACCATCGTCATCACCGTGTCGAGGTGCATGAAGGCGCGCCGCTTGGGCATGTCGAGCGCGACGATCGTCCGCGCGGAGCCCTCGGCGAACAGCTTGTGCGCGAGCATCTCGACAGCCTGCGGGGTCGTGCGCTCGCTCATGCCGATGAGCACCGCGCCGTTGCCGATGACGAGGACGTCCCCGCCCTCGATGGTGGACGGGTAGTCGGCCTGCCCCTCGGACCAGACGTGGAACTTCTCCGCGCGGAAGAGCGGGTGGTGTCGGTAGATCGCCTCGAAGTGGACGGTCTCGCGCTGCCGCGCCGGCCAGCGCATCGCGTTGACGGCGACACCGTCGTAGATCCAGGCGGACGTGTCGCGGGTGAAGAGGTGGTTGGGGAGGGGGGCGAGGAGGAAGTCGTCGAGTTCCATGACGTGGAAGCGGACGGAGGTCGGCTCCGCGTGGGCGTCCAGGAACTCCCGCTTGGTCATGCCGCCGACGAGCGCCTCGGCCAGTTCGGGCGCGGGCAGGGCCTCGAAGGCGGCGCGGAGGTGGTCGGTGGCGAGGGGGCCGTACTCCTTCTCGTCGAAGACGCGGTCCAGGACGAGCGAACGGGCCGCCGGGATCGCCAGGGCCTCGGCGAGCAGGTCGCCGAAGAGGTGGACGGCGACGCCCCGGTCGCGCAGTACGTCCGCGAACCCGTCGTGCTCGGCGCGCGCCCGGCGCACCCAGAGCACGTCGTCGAAGAGGAGGGCGTCCTTGTTCTCGGGGGTGAGCCTTTTGAGCTCGAGATCCGGCCGGTGCAGGATGACGCGGCGGAGCCGCCCGGTCTCGGAGTCGACATGGAGTGCCATGTCTCCATCCTGACCACCTGGGCCCGAGTTCACCCTCCTACTTTTCATACTGCCTTCAGACCGCACTTGTTTTCGTCCCCTTGACGACAAGTGCGTCGCACGATTATCGTCTTACTGACGAGATCGAGAGGCGATCCGACGGGACCAGATGGGATCTGAGGGACTCTGATGGCCGACATCACCCGGCGCCTTGGCTGGCGCCACCTGCGCGGGGCTCCGACGGCACACATCCGCCACCACCGCTCGGGCAAGTTGCTGCACGACGGGCCCGGACTCAGCTTCTGGTTCCGCTCGTTGACCGCCGCGCTCTCCGAAGTACCGGTCGACGACCGGGAGTTGGCCATGACCTTCCATGCCCGTACGTCCGACTTCCAGGACGTGGCGGTCCAGGCGACCGTCACCTACCGGATCGACGACCCGGCCCTGGCGTCCGCCCGGCTCGACTTCTCGGTCGACCCGGACACGGGCGTATGGCGAGGCGCGCCTCTGGAGCAGTTGGGCACCCTGCTCACGGAGACGGCCCAGCAGCACGCGCTGGCCGTACTCGCT
This sequence comes from Streptomyces xylophagus, assembly GCF_000716435.1. Taxonomy (GTDB): domain Bacteria; phylum Actinomycetota; class Actinomycetes; order Streptomycetales; family Streptomycetaceae; genus Streptomyces; species Streptomyces xylophagus. The sequence goes on along the minus strand of NZ_JNWO01000015.1, from coordinate 288,452 downwards.
CGCACACCGCTGGCATCCGCGCTGGTCGACGGAGTGACGGCGGTAAGGGAGCAGATCGCGGCCGGGCTGCATGCCGAACCCCGCCTGCCGGCCACCGGCATCGAGGTGGTCGCCGTCCGCGTGATGGCACTGCGCCCCGAGCCCGAGGTGGAACGGGCACTGCGCACCCCGGCCCGCGAACAGATCCAGCAGGAGGCCGACAAGGCCACCTACGAACGCCGGGCGGTGGCGGTCGAGCGAGAGCGCGCGATCGCCGAGAACGAACTGGACAGCCAGATCGAACTCGCCCGCCGCGAGGAGCAGTTGGTCGACCAGCGCGGCACGAACACCCGCCGCGAGGCCGAGGAGCACGCGGCGGCGGACGGAGTACGGGCCGAGGCGGAGGCGACACGCACGGTACGGCTCGCGGACGCCGAGGCGGCGCGTTCCGTACGGCTCTCCCGTGCCGAGGCCGAAGGCGCGCGCGAGGTGGGTGACGCACGGGCGCACGCCCAGGCGGCGTGGCTGCGGGTGCACGCCGACGTCGACGTCGCGACCCTGCACGCGCTCACCGGGACCCGGCTCGCGGAGAACCTGCCGAACATCGACAGCGTGACGATCTCGCCGGATGTCCTGACCGGGCTGCTCGCCAGGCTCGGCACCGGAGAGCCGGCGTGAGTCTCGCCCCGCGGGTCGTCCTCGTCCATCGGACCACGGAGTACGAGGAGTTGGTGGCCCGGCACGGCACGCACGGCCAGGCCGCGTACTTCCTGCGGTCGCGGGGCCGGGACATCGAGGAGGTCGCCGAACGCCACCGCCGGACGCGCCGGGCACTGGCCGAGGTGTCGTCCTCGGTACCGCTGACCTGGCGTCAGACCCAGGTCGAGCGGGCCGACTTGGACCGGTTCCTGTTCGCGCCGGAGGACGTGGTGGCCGTGGTCGGGCAGGACGGCCTGGTCGCGAACGTCGCCAAGTACCTCTCCGGACAACCGGTGTTGGGCTTCGACACGGACCCCGGCCGCAACCCGGGCGTCCTGGTACGACACCGCCCGTCGGCCGCGGCCACGCTGCTGCCCTCGGCCCACGCGGCCCGTACCGGTGTCGACGAACTCACCATGGTCGAGGCCGTCGCCGACGACACCCAGCGGCTGGTCGCGCTCAACGAGATCTATCTGGGAGCCGTCGGACATCAGACGGCCCGATACCGCCTGGGCCTGGAGGGCGACGGGGGTGTCGTCGAGGCCCAGGCGTCCTCCGGGGTGCTCGTGGGAACGGGCACCGGGGCCACGGGCTGGCTCCGGTCGGTGTGGCAGGAGCGGGGCAGCGACCTCGCCCTGCCACACCCCTCGGAGGACAGACTGGTGTGGTTCGTACGGGAGGCCTGGCCTTCACCGGTCACCGGTACGTCGTTGGTGGCGGGCGAGCTGGGGGGTTCGGCGGGGCTTCAACTCACCGTGGAGTCCGAGCAGTTGATTGTGTTCGGGGACGGGATGGAGGGGGATGCGGTGGAGTTGACGTGGGGGCAGGGGGTGCGGGTGGGGGTTTGTGGGGAGAGGTTGCGGTTGGTCGGGTGAACTACTCACCCGCTGGGCAGCGGCTGTAGGAGCTCCGGGCGGGCCAGCATGCGGCGGGTGGTCCGACCCGGGTCCAGGGCCGCTCTGGCGACGATCCATCCGGCGAGGGCGTGCGGCTCGTCGGGATCGGCGGACAGCTCGTCGGCGTACCGGGTGAGCGCGGCGGCCGGGTCACCGGCGGCCAGGTATTCGTCGGCGGTGCGAGGGGCGTCGGGCGGCACGGCGAAGGCGTACGTGCGGGTGTCGGGCCAGGACACCCGGTCGGTACGGAAAACAGGGGTGTCCGGGGCGGTGGGTGACACCGGGACGGGGAGCACGTTGCGCAGCCGCCACTCGGTGCGGTGCAGGGCCGCGGCCATGCGGGCCCGGACTAGCGTGGCCACCGGGACGGGCTCGCGCAGCCAGCCGTCCAGCGTGCGCGCAAGACCTCCCACGAACGCGCGCCCCTGAACTGTCAGTCGGCCGCTCACCAGCAGGGTCCGCACGGCAAGACGGCTCTGCGTCCGACGCAGCGCGAAGTGATACCCGGCCACCTCCACCGTCTCGGGCCGCCGCGCCTCGGCCATCCGGTCCCGCCAGAAGCCCGCGACACCGGTGAACGCGTACGCGCCGTGCAGGAGACCGGTGAGATGCCGGGGATCTGCGCGCCACGGGGCGTAGTACCGCTCCTCGCGGTCGTCGTCCAGCAGCCGGAAATGGTGGAGCAGGGCGCCCAGTTTGCTGTGCTGGAACTCGTGGATAAAGGTTTCCGCAAGAGCGAGGGGGTCGGCGGGGCGAGCGATGACCATGCCGCCGTAGGAATCGCCGCTGGACGCGGAGAGCCGCACGGTGGGTGGGGCGGCGGGCAGGACACTTGTGCGGCCCCACGGCACGACAGCACGGATCTCGGTGGGATCGAGCCGCCCGGGGCCGTACATGCCCCGGGCGATGACGATTCCCACCGCTTCGTCGACCAGCCGCTGCCATTCCGCCGCCTCCTCGGCGTCGAGCCTGGCCGGAGCGATGGGGTCGTCGAGGTCGCGGTACGGGTCGAGGTCGTCCAGTGGGGCAGCGGCTGTTCCCGACGGCCCGGCGAGGGTGAGGGTGCGCAGGGGCACCCAGTGCGGAGCGGGGTCCGGTAAGTCCTCGGCAGCGGGGACGGGGGCGGGGTCACGGAGGACGAGAGCGGGCACCTCGGTCACCTCGGACACGAGGGTCAGTTCGCCGCCCGTCGCCCTCGCCCGGCCGACCGACAGACCTGGCGGCGCGCCCGGCAACCGCGCCATTCCCAGCCCCGGCAGGATCAGGGCACCGTCGGCGAGCGGAACCGTGAGGTCGGCCTCCGTGCCGGCGCGCAGCGCCGCCGAGACAGCAAAGGCGTTCAAGTGGCCCGTCTCCGCCCAGAGTTCCGGCCCCGGGGCGGTGCCGTGCAGGCGGCGCAGCACGTGGCCGAGCCAACTGCCGGTCTGCGGTGCGAGGAGTAATCGCTCGACCCGCCCGGGATCCTTGGCGGCCGCGTTCTTCAGGATGCGCCATGCCTCGGCCGGTGCGTCGAGCGGTGTGGGCACTGCGTCGAGGCGAGCGAGCAAGGTGCGCAGGAGCAGCAGCCTGCGGACACGTTCACCGCGCGCGAGAAAGGCGAGAGCCTCGGCCGAGCCCCCGCCGACGGCGAGTTCCTCGAAGAGGTGGCTCGGCATGCGAAGCGGGGGCCTGGGCTGCTCGCTGGTCATTCCGAGAACCTCCGGTGCGGCGTGTGAACACACGGCGGACAGAGCACGCGCGGTCTCTGCTCGTCACTCCGCTCTGCCTGGCTCACCCCCGCCTCGCGTGCTGTTCCTGGCACGCAGCACCTCGGTGAGGATGCGGGAGTCGGAGGGGAGCGGTGTGAGACCGTCCACGGCGGCCAACGGCACCGCTGTGAGGTCGGCCAGATCGGACTCCCAGTCGAGAACATCACCTGCCGCGACTGCCGGCTCGCGGGCGGCGGCTTGGGCGTCGTGCAGAGCAGGCGGCTGGTCCAAGGTGCATCCCCTTTTCACACAGTGGCACTCGATGCCCCGCATTACTGTCCATCATGACGAACACAGCCCCAGTCGGAAACCCGTACGATCACGCCACCTGATCAGCCCAGACGAAGCCGTCGGGTGCGAAATGCCGCGAATTCCCGCAGAGCGTCCGCGAGTTCGGACCTCCTCTCGGGATCGTCGTCGAGAGTCACCACGATGTCGAACAGCTCCCACAGGTCCTCGGGACGGCGGCGGCCGAGCGCGTTGAGGATGCCTGTGACGTCGGTGCGGGCCTTGTGGTGGCGGGGCAGAGTCGCGTAGACGCGTGAGCCCAGGGCGGTGACGACGGCCTGCCGTTCGACGGGGTCGGCAGTCCATGGGTAGGCCATGACCGCCTCCACCACGCGGCCGAGCGGAGAGAGCGCGCGCTCCTCCGCCGAGGGCAGCACCTCGGTCCGCCGCGGACTCTGCAGTCGGATCTCCGGATGCTGCAATGTCCGGCCCTCCTCGCGCAGGGCATCCACCCGAACCCGTACGGCGGAAAAGAGTTCCTCCGCATCGGGCAGTCCGGGCAGCACGTCGGCGCGGGCCGCGAGCAGGTCCAGCAGGAGCTCCGAAAAGAGGCCGGTGGCCCGCACGGGATCGTTGGCAGCGGCTCGGCCGCGCCCCGCGGCACGCAGCAGCGACTGCCGGTGCGCGAGGTTGCGATGCCCCACGGGCAGCGCGTCGGCGGGGAGCGGAACGCGGAAGGCCAGCGCCTCCTCGAACGTCTCGCAGGCATCCACCAGCCACAGTTGCTCGGCGAGTCCGGGCACGGCGTCACCTGCGTAGCGGGCCAGAGCGGAGTCGAGGTCGAGTGCCACCTTGTCGCCCGTGGTGGCGTCGGAGCACAGCAGTCGGAGGTGTTCGGCACGGTCGAGGACGCCATGACCGCCCCACCACACCCACAGGACGTCACCCTGGACGGACGGGAGTTCACGTACGAGCACGCGACGCAAAGTGGCATGGTCGGCGGACCCGTAAGGAGTGTCAGGAACGAACGGAGGCAAAGGGGCGAGGTGCAGCCGCAGTTGGGACTCCGGAACCCCGGCACCACGTAGCAGCCGATGGAACGCGAGAGCGTCCCTTGCGGGTCCGGGCAGGTCCCAAGCACTGCCCGCGTCGTACTTCTCAATGCCGACGATCAAGGCGTGGACCCGGCTCGCCACCCCGGCGCCGCTCATGGCAACCGGTCCACGATGTGCCGGTACACGGCGGGGTTGGTCCAGTAGGCGCTGTGCGCGGCGGGGAACGGCTGACGGCTGTCGACCGCGATGTCCGTGACGCGCCCGGCGAAGAGACCGGCGCCGAGGTAACTGAGCAGGTCCCGAAGGTCGTACAGATTCAGCCAGTGCGGGACGTGACGCGGCAGTGGGTCAGGATGCATGAGGGAGGGCAGGGCGCCCAACTCGTAGAGGAAGGGCCCTTGGGAGCCTGCGGTGACCAGCAGGCGGACCTGCGGAAGCGGGGTGGTGACCAGCGTGTCCAGGGCGATGATTCCGCCGAGGCTGTGGCCGACGAGGGTGACGGGTGGTTCGAGTCCTTCGATCAGTGCGCGCAGGTCGGCCCGGACCGCCTCACCGCGGCTGAGGTAGCGCAGGATGTCCCCGGCGGCGGGGTGGGCGGCCTCGGTCAGGGCCCGTCGGCGGCGCACGACGGCACGGGAGACGCCACGGCCCACCATCCGCAACAGCCGTGTCCCCACGCCGCGTTCCGCGCCCCGGGCCGGCGCGCCCAGTGCCTGGGCGACCCTGTCGACCGCGGTGTCCCGGACGTCACCGACCGGGATGAGCGGAGAGTCGGCGTCCAGCGTGTCGGCCATGAGACGCGCGACCAGAGCGCGGGCGGCGACGATCGCCAGTTCATCGGGGCTCAGGGCGGCGGCTGCCGGGCCCAGCAGCGGGTGGGAGGCGAGGTCCGACGCGGCGCGCGCCAGGCCGGGGCCGAGTTCGGCTGCGGGTCCGTCACCTTGGGCTGCCAGGTCGACCAGCAGCGCCTGTAACTTCTGCTCGGCCGGCACGGTCCCCGGCGGGCGTTCCACGTCCGACGCGGCCTCCGCGGCCGCCAGGGCGAGTTCGGCGTCGGGGTCCGCGTACAGCACGGCCCAGGCGGCTGTGTCGTCGTCCGCGTCCGATCCGGCGGGGGCATCACCGAGGCCGCGGCTCGCGCCCGTCTCCGGCGGCAGGCTCATCCCGCCGGCGGCCAGCGTGGCCCCGTGCGGGCCTCCCCAGTAGTAGGGCACGACCCGAAGTCCGTCGCGCAGCGCGCCCAGCCCGGCAGCGACCCGGCCGGCCAAGGCCGAGAAGCCGGGTTCACGCACCCCTGTCCCATGGATGAAGACAACTGTCGACATGTGGCCCCCGTGACACGGCTCCGAGTTCCCCTACGACTTCCTGTGCTGACCGGCACGGCATCCCGGCTGGGCGGCATCACGTGCCGCACGCAGCCGGGACACCGTGTCACAACGGCATCGGCGCGATGTCGCATTCGATCCGCCGGCGCTGACGGGCCGCCAGGAGCCAGGGGTGGTCCTCCCGGACGACTCGCTTGAAGCCCTCCACCGCGCGTCGCTCCATCTCGTCCGCCTCTGCCCCGCGGCTCAGCCCCCGCAGATCGAGTGCCAGGTTCGAAGTGCAGGAGAGAGTCAGCGGGTGATCCTCTCCAGCCACCTCGGCAAGCAGCGGGAGGGTGGCTTCGTCGATCTGGCGGGCTCGGTCGAAGTCCAGCCACTGGTATGCCGTGTTCGCCTGGCCGATCGCGACGGTCAGCGTCATCACGTGGTTGGGCCCGACCGTCTCGGCCAACCGCGTGGCCGCGTCGTCCTCGCAATCCTGGGCGGCCGAGAGTTCCCCCAGGGCGCGCAGGGTGGCCGCCTGATTCGCCTTCATGAGGAGGGTATGACCGTGGTTCTCACCGAAGCGATCCGCACAGCGCCCCACCGTCTCCTCGCCGAGTTGGAGCGAGCCCTGCAAGTCACCGGTGAGACGCCGGTCGACACTGACGTTGATCGCCATCGCGAGAGAGTCGGGGCGATTGTGACCGTAGGCTGCCACAAACCCGTTGAGCGTCTCGTCGGAGAGCTTCGCGGCGTCGGTGATCGCGCCGTCGCGACGACGGCAGACCGCCAGATTGCCCGCGATGCGCATGGTGAGGGGGTTGTCGTCGCCAAGCGCGGCGCGCGCCCGGCGATGTACGTCCTCCTGGTGGAGGCGAGCGGCGGGATAGTCACCGCTCTCGCGGATGTCACTCGCGAGTCCGTTGAGACTGTTGAGCGTCAGAGAACTGGCGGGGCCGAACACTTCCTCGCGCAGGCGCGCCGTCTCCTGGTCCATGGGCAGCGCCTCACGGACCTGACCGCACAGACGCAGGTCGACGCCCCAACTGTGTGCGGCCCGCAACGTGATCTCGTCAACGGGCCCCAACTGGGCGCGAGCCCGTTCCGTGGCTTCCTGGCCGAGATCACGGGCCTCCGCGAACCTGCCCTGGAAGCGCCGTGCGTCGGCCAGCTCGATCATGGAGTCGATGAGGTCCTCCTCATCGACCTCCACTCGACGAGACACCTCCAACGCCTTCTCGTTGAGCAGGATGGACTCACCGCTCTCGCCGACCACGCGCAGCAGGAACGCCAGGATCTTCGAGATACGGATGACACGAATGTCTTCCTCGCCGGACGCCTCGGACCAGGCTTCGTACGCCTGTCGGGCAAGGTCGGCGGCACCTTCGACGTCACCCCAGTAGTAGAGGAACAGCGCGGTGTCATAGACCAGTTCACGCACATACGTGTCCGTACTCGTCACAGCCTGGGAGCTGAGCACGTGCGGCAGCAGAGCCTGGTAGGCGGGCCACTCCTGGGACGAGGCAAAGTGGCCGGGTTTGGCCGCCGACAGTAGTTGATGGGCGGCGTTGCGCATACGCTCACGTTCCTCGGGTCCCTGCTTGGCAAGCAGTACGTTCTGCAACAGACGGTGCATCTGCAACGTATCGGACCGAAGGTCCAGTTTCACCAAAGAGAACTGGGTCAGGTCACGAATGGCCCGACTGAGCTTGATCGACTCACGCAGAATGGGGTCGACGTCGGGTGTGATGTCGATACCACGACTCTTGCGGAGCATGGAGAGCGGAACCGGTTCCGGAGCCATGCAGGCGCAGATGTCCAGGAGTTCGCGCGAGCCCGGGCTGTTCTCCCCGATCCGCTCCAGCGAGATGTCCCACGCCGCCGCGACGGTCAGGGGGTAGTCGGGAGCCGGGGCGAGATCGAGGATCTCCGGACTGCGCTGGTTCAGGAGATCGAGGTATTCGTCTACGAGCATCCCTGTGACAGCACGCCAGGCCCCGGCCTGTTCCACAGCGAGCGGAAGGTCTCCCAGGGCCGCCGCGAGCCGACCCGCGTCGGTCTGGGACAGGTCGGGGGAGCGCTTCTGGAGCAGCTCGATCGATTCCTCCCGCTCGAACACGTTGACCCGAAGCGGTGTCGCCACGCGTTCCCACTCTCGGTTGCGGGAGGTGACGATGATCTTCCCCGGACCGTTGGCGGGAAAGTAGCTCCGCACCCCCTCGACGTTCTCGGCGTTGTCGAAGATCAGCAGCCAGTTGTCGTACGGCGCTCCCGAACGCAGCGCCTCCAGGACGGCGGGTACGGCCGTGTTGGCGGCCGGTGCGCTACCGCCGTCCTGCACCGCGGGAACGACTCGCAGCCGCGCGGCCAGGTTGGCGAGCGTAGTAAGAATCAGACTTTCCCGTTCGGCAGGGATCCAGCAGATCACCTTGTAGTCCTGCTGATGGCGGTAGACATATTCGAGCGCGAGCTGGGACTTGCCCACGCCTCCCATCCCGTGCAGCGCGTGCGGCAGCACGGCTGCGGTGTCCTGGGCGCTCAGCTGTTCCTCCACCGCTTCGAGGAGCCTCATCCGGCCCACGAACGAAGTGTTCCGCAGAGGGACGTTCACCAGGAGAGCCGATGCTCCGGTCATCGACGTTCCGGTCACGGTGCTCGGCATGGGGGTTTCAGCCTCCGGTGTTTCGGGATGGGATGCGTCGGTAACCGGACTCGCCACGTGCCCTCCAGGTGGAAGATCGGGGACTCTGGACACGGGGTGATCAATGCCCGTTCCTCCGCCGGTTCCACCAGAAGCGGCAGGTTTCGCCGCGCCGGATGCAGCCAAACGCGCTTCGATGCGATTCACCCGTTCGGAGTAGCCCTTGCTTCGTAGAGCTCGCATTACCGCCAACTCGGCGAGTACCGAGCTGTGCTCCGCGGGATCGGGCAGCGCGGTGTCCTCCGGATCAAGCAGAGCGGCACGCAGCGCCACACCTCGCCGACCGGCTGCCGGAAGGCCGACCAGGGCGTTGACCGTGTTCCAGAGCTCGACTCGGGTCGTGGTCGCCAGAAGTGCCTCCCTCACGCCCTCGGCGAACTCCGGCTGCCCCTCACCCTCTCCGTTCCAGTCGATCAGGCCGCCCATCAGGATCTCGGCGAGGTGATCGGGACGGGCCTCCGGCTTGATCCGGCTGCGGATCTGGCCGATCAGTTCCCGCTCGAAGGGAGCCGCGGCCAACTGACAGGCGAGCTTGCGTGCCGACGGAGTGGCGACTTTGAGGAAACGGCGCACGGTGGCCGTCGCCGCGTGGGGAAACCGCGGCACGTTCAGGCCCAGTGCGGGCGCGCCCTTGGTGAGGGTTCCGGCCAGCACGACCTGGAGTCCACGCCGTACCCCTTGCTTCCCCGTGACGAGTTCGGCCCAAGAGGCGATCGATCCGGGGTTGAGCGACAGGACGGGCACTGGCACGGACCCGTCGCTTCCCTCCGGCAGGGGACGCATCGGATCAGGGCCGCCGGGCGGCGGCCAGTGTTCGAGGCCGGTGTTGGTCGCGCCGAAGCCACCGGCCCCGAGTTCCGCCTCGTACGGGTACAGCGAGGAGCGGCGTCGAAGGTGGCTGGGAAGCAGATGGACAACGGCCGTGGGGCCCGCCCGTCCCAGACGGCCCAGCAGGGCGTCGGCGGCGGGTCCCGCCCAGCCGTGGGCCAGACCGTCGGTGACGACCACGAAGACGCGACCGCCGCTTCCGTCGAGGAGTTCGGCGGGATCGGTGGCGACCTGTTCGGTGCCGCGCCGCACGGTGGGTAATCCCTCGCGCGGCACCGTGACCCTCGCGACGCGCACGGAACGAAACGCGCCACTCTGCTCGGCCGCCTCGACCACCTGGTCGGCGGTGTCCTGCCAGATCCACATGGTGGGCGCGTCGTCGATCAGCAGAACCAGATCGAAGGCCGAGGTGAGAGCCGGCCGCAGGTACGGCATCCACAACCCGTCGACGATGCCCCGCTCCGCGGTGGTCTCCTCGTCCAGTTCTCTGGTCACCCAGGACGGAACACGGCGGGTGAGCCTGTGCAGGGCGCGGGCGAGTCGGGCTGTCTCCCTGCCGGGACCCGGTGTTCCCCGCGCCGACTCCGTGTCCGGCAGCAGAGGCCGGTCGAGGTGTAATACCTCGGTGCCTTCGGGATCAGGTAACAGCCGGGGGCTCGACACCGTGCCGCCGACGCCCTGAACTCCGACCGACGCCGCAACCGGCCGGCGAGCGTACGAGGCACTGGATCGGCTCTCATCGTCGGAAGGTGCCTCAGGAGGCTGCTCCGTGGCGGTGGAGACCGGCGGGTCACTCTGCGGGTGGACCAAGGCCCCGTCGTCGGCCGGATCCGGTACCGTGCTGTCGTAGGCACGGTGACCGCAGCGATCCCAGTAGGCCGCCAGCCACACGCCGTCGACCAGTTCCTTCCAGTGCGGTAACGCGTCCGCCTCGGCTTCAGGGAATGACAAGACGGACGACGTCCCCGCAGTAGGGTCCTCGTCGCCTTGCTCGGATGAGCGCTCCCTGTCAACGCCGGTCAATTCAGCGGCCCTTCGCGAGATCGCGGAGCAGCAATTCCCTCAGCGTACTGCTGGGAGCGTCGGCCTGGATACCACCGAGAGTAGTCAGCTGTACTGCGTTCAGCAACTGATCGAGAGAGTGGGTACCTCCGCTCCCTACCCGGCGAAGATAGCCGTCCACCAGGTTCTCCGTGCCCTCCGGGCGCGCCCTCAAGTGGCTCTCCACCATGGCCAGAAGCTGCTCCCGGGTGGGCGGCCGCATCTCCAGTGGGAGGCAGCGCCTGCGGAACGCGGCCGGGAACTCCCGTTCCCCGTTGCTGGTGATCACCACGACCGGAAACTCCCGGCACTCGACCCGTCCGTCACGTATCACCGCGTGGCCGCCGGGGTCGCTGGTGTGTACGGGGGCCGACTCGGCTGCGTCGCGCACCAGTTCCGGGATCTCGTAGCTGCCGTCCTCCAGGACGTGCAACAAGTCGTTGGGAAGGTCGATGTCGCTCTTGTCCAGTTCGTCGACGAGCAGGACACGGGGGCGGGCGTAGGGCAGCAAGGCTGTGCCCAGCGGGCCGAGGGTGACGAACTCCCCCAACGTGGGGCTCTGTTGAGGGTCGAACGGGGAAACAGATGCGGTGTCGTCGGCGCCGTCGTCGAGCCCGGCAGCCGCCCCCCGCAGTCCGGCCCGCCAGGCCGCGATGGCCTGTGCCCGCCCCAGTGCGTCATAGGTGTGGAGCCCATCGCGCAGTGTGGTGCGACTGACGATGTTCCATTCCAGGACGCGTCCCAGGCCGAGTTCGCGTCCGATGAGGAAGGCGAGGGTGGACTTCCCTATGCCGGGTGGGCCGGTTATCAGCAGCGGTCGACGCAGCAGTAACGCCGCGTTGACGATGTCGGTCTCCCCTGCGCCGAGTTGCTTGGTCACATCGCCGGGTCCCAGGCGCCGCGTCGCGGCCTCTTCGTCGTCCGGCGGCGAAGGCTGGAGCGGGCCGCCGCGGAACTGCCGCCACGCCGGGGCCGCCGGCAGTTCGGGCGGCAGACCGTCCGGGGCATGTCCGGTGGCGTGGAAGACGTGCCAGTCACTGGGAACCGTCTGCTCCTGCGTGGTCATGCCGGTGCCTCCTCGCTGGCGAGATCGTCTTGGTCGAAGTCGTGAAAGTCGACGAGTCGATGGGGGTCGTCCCAGAAGAAAGCGATGTGACGCCCGAGCAGATGGGGACCGTCGGTGTTGTTGAGTTCGGCCCTGAGGCGAAGACGATGGATGGCCAAGGGGATCTGTGTCGGCGTCGGCACTGACGCGAACACAGCAGTCACCACTTCCCGCCGCTCCTCGATGAAAACGCCCCGACGGTCCCAGAGAGCCAGCCCGATACCCTCGGCGATGGCCGCTTTGAGCGCCGCCAGTGGCGAGGCGGATCCAGGAGCGTCCATGACGACTGCCGTATGTCTGCTTTCCCCGGCGAGCACGGTTTCCCACTCGTCCAGCCGGTCGGCGTCGGGCTCCCGCCAGCCGTGCACCACGACTCCTTGCTCGCTGAGAGCGCGCCAACGTGCGAGCCATTGGTGGCGAATCCGTACGTCGGTGGTACGCATCCGCTCCAGACTGCGTAGGTGCACTGCGTATTTCAGCGCGAGCGGTAACGGTCTCCCGTCGCCGGTCTGGAACTTCAATCCGGACACATCGTGGTTGAGGAGGTCGTACGGAAGGACGAACTCCACGTACGGCGGCGCCTGTTCCCGTCCATCGGGGGGTGACTCCTGCTGGGCCGTCCACAGCCAGGCGCCCCGGCGCAGCGTTCGTTCGACGGCCGGGCCGAGGTCGTCCAGCGTGGTCGTCTCGGGTTCTCCGGGCTGCGGGTTCCAGCGGCCGGGCGCGGTGTTGAGCCAAGGGCGGACCACGATCTCGTCCGAACCGTCCCTGGCGGGCTCCACGGCCACGACGAGGCAGCGGGGAATGCCGGGGTTGTACGCAGCGGCGGCGCGCCGGACGCGGCGGCGTTCCAGTGCCTCCGACAGGCCCGCCCGCTGTGCCCAGTTCCTGGCCCAGTCGGCCAGATCCGTCCGATGATCGGGAGTCGCGGCGAGCAGGGCCGCGTGTTCCAAAAGGAGCACCGCGGGAGGAAGGCCGTCGGGCTGAACATTCAACTCGACGACGTAGGTGAAGAGTTGTTCTGGCGAGAGCCCCATGGGGAGGTCGACGCCGTTCAGTTCCCCGACGAGTTCGTCCCGCAGGCGAAGTGCGGGAACTTCACCCTTGGCGGAGTCCAGAAGGGTGCGGGCGTCGCGCTCTTCCTCCCAGAGCAGCGGACCGGACGGCACCTCGTTTGCGGACGTCCCGACGACCGGGGCGAAGAGTCGCTCCAACTCACCTGCCGCCGTCGGTCCTTCATAAACTCGCACCACCAACTGGAGTACGCGTTCTCCGCCCGCCACGCTCAATGACGCACGTGCGAGAAGGATGGCGTCGTCGCGCAGTTTGACGCCCCGTAAGTCGACCGGCCGGTTCAAGTGCTCCCCGAGCACGACGCCGAACTGCACCCGCTGCTGTGGATCGTCCAGACAGCTGAGTTCGCACAACTTGTCGGTCAATTCGGCGAGCAGCTGAAGTCCGTCTACACGTTCGAGATCGCTCCCGGGTTCACCGAACCCCGCGCCTGTCTCCACCGACTGTCCCCCATGAGTCGGTATACCTGCTGGACCGACCTGCGAAGATAGCACGGCAACTCACGGTTAACCAGGGGCCTTTGAGGTTCCGGACCAGTGGGTCCGGTGGGATTCCGGGTGGGGAGACGCGATCACGCCTCCCCACCCGGAATGGACGCCTACAGCCGAGGATCCACCGGCTCCGACTCCAACGCCAGCACCCCGAACACAGCCTCATGCACACGCCACAGCGGCTCCCCCTCCGCCAACCGGTCGAGCGCCTCGAGACCGAGTGCGTACTCCCGGATCGCAAGGGACCGCTTGTGGTTCAGGAAACGGCCGCGCAGGCGGGCCAGGTTGTCGGGCCGTGTGTACTCCGGGCCGTAGATGATCCGCAGGTACTCACGGCCACGGCACTTGATGCCGGGCTGGACCAGTCGACCCGCTTCGCTGCGCACCACCGCGCCGACCGGCTTGACGACCATGCCCTCGCCGCCCCGGCCGGTCATCTCCAGCCACCAGTCGACGCCGGCCTGGATCGACTCCGGGTCGCCGGTGTCGACGTACAGGCGGCGGGTGGTCTGCAGCAGGGCGGTGCTGTCGTGTTCCACCAGCCGGTCCAGCAGGGCGAGTTGTTCGTCGTGCGGGAGTCCGGCGAGGCTGCGGCCCTGGACCGCGAGGATCTGGAACGGGGCCAGGCGGACGCCGTCGAGGCCGTCCGTGGTCCAGCAGTAGCGGCGGTACGCGTCGGTGAACGCCGAGGCGTCGGCGGCGCGTTCGCGCTGACGGGAGAGGAGGGCCGTCACGTCCACGCCCCGCCCGGCGGCACCTTCCAGCGCCGCCAGCGCACCCGGGAACACCGCCCCGGCCGCCGCGCCGACCGCCGCGTACTGACCGCGCAGCAGCCCGGACGCCTTCAGCGACCACGGCATCAACTCCGCGTCCAGCAGCAGCCAGTCGGTCTCCAACTCCGACCACAGGTCCGACTCGTCCAGTGCCGTCCGCAGGCGGTCCAGGATCTCCTCCGTGACCGTCGCGTCGTCGAAGAACGGGCGGCCCGTGCGCGTGTACAGCGATCCCGTCGGGCCGTCCACGCCGAACCGCTTCGCCGCCGCCTCCGCGTCCCGGCACACCAGGGCCACCGCCCGCGAGCCCATGTGCTTCTCCTCGCACACGACCCGTGCGACCCCGTCCTCGGCGTACTGCGCGAACGCCTCGGCCGGGTGCTCCAAGTAGCCGTCCACCCGCGAGGTCGCCGTCGGGGCCATCGTCGGCGGCAGGTACGGCAGCAGGCGCGGGTCCACCGCGAAGCGGCTCATGACCTCCAGGGCCGCCGCCGCGTTCTCCTCGCGGACCGACACCCGGCCGGCGTGCCGGGTCTCCACCACCCGGCGGCCGTGCACGTCCGCCAGGTCGAGCGGGCGGCCGTCGTGGCCGCCGGGTGCCTCCGTGCGCAGCGGGCGGGTCGGCTCGTACCAGACCTGCTCGGCCGGTACGTCGACCAGCTCCCGCTCCGGCCAGCGCAGGGCCGTCAGCTTGCCGCCGAAGACGGCACCCGTGTCCAGGCAGATCGTGTTGTTCAGCCAGGTGGCCTCGGGGACCGGGGTGTGGCCGTAGACGACGGCCGCGCGGCCCCGGTAGTCCTCGGCCCACGGGTAGCGCACCGGCAGGCCGAACTCGTCGGTCTCGCCGGTGGTGTCGCCGTAGAGCGCGTGCGAGCGGACCCGGCCCGAGGTGCGGCCGTGGTACTTCTCGGGCAGGCCGGCGTGGCAGACCACGAGCTTGCCGCCGTCGAGGACGTAGTGGCTGACGAGTCCGTCGATGAACTCCCTTACCCGGGAACGGAATTCGTCGGTCTCCTCCTCCATCTGCTCGATCGTCTCGGCGAGGCCGTGGGTGTGCTGGACCTTGCGGCCCTTGAGGTGACGGCCGTACTTGTTCTCGTGGTTGCCCGGGACGCACAGCGCGTTGCCCGAGCCGACCATGGACATCACGCGACGCAGCACGCCGGGCGAGTCCGGGCCGCGGTCGACGAGGTCGCCGACGAAGACTGCCGTACGGCCCGCCGGGTGGACGCCGTCGTCGTAGCCCAACTTGCCCAGCAGGGTCTCCAGTTCGGCGGCGCAGCCGTGGATGTCGCCGATGATGTCGAAGGGGCCGGTGAGGTGGGTCAGGTCGTTGAAGCGCTTCTCGGTGACGATCGTGGCGTTCTCGATGTCCTCGACGCCGCGCAGGATGTGCACCTTGCGGAAGCCCTCGCGCTCCAAGCCCCGCAGGGAGCGCCGGAGTTCGCGGGTGTGACGGGTGATGACGCGGCGCGGCATGTCGGCCCGGTCGCTGCGGGAGGCGTTGCGCTCGGCGCACACCTCCTCCGGTACATCGAGCACGATGGCGATGGGCAGGACGTCGTACTGCCGTGCCAGGTCGATCAGTTGGCGTCGGCTCTCCTGCTGCACGCTCGTCGCGTCGACGACCGTGCGGCGGCCGGCGGCGAGGCGCTTGCCCGCGATGTAGTGCAGGACGTCGAAGGCGTCCCGGCTGGCGCTCTGGTCGTTCTCGTCGTCCGCGACCAGGCCCCGGCAGAAGTCCGAGGAGATGATCTCGGTCGGCTTGAAGTGGCGGTGCGCGAAGGTGGACTTGCCCGAACCGGAGGCGCCGATCAGCACCACGAGGGAGAGGTCGGTCACGGGCAGGGTGCGAACCTTCGCGGGGGTCTCGTTCGTCATGCGGCCTTCTCCTCCTTCACGGTCATCTGGTGAAACACAGCCATCTGGGTGGGCGGTCCCACCTCCGGGTCGTCGGGGCCGACCGGCACGAACTCGACGTCGTAGCCGTGCCGTTGGGCCACCTTCCCCGCCCACTCCCCGAACTCCGCGCGCGTCCACTCGAAGCGGTGGTCGCCGTGCCGGACGTGTCCGGCCGGGAGGGTCTCCCAGCGGACGTTGTACTCGACGTTCGGGGTCGTGACCACGACCGTCCTCGGGCGGGCGGCGCCGAACACCGCGTACTCCAGCGCCGGCAGCCGGGGCAGGTCGAGGTGCTCGATGACCTCGCTGAGCACGGCGGCGTCGTACCCCTTGAGTCGGTTGTCGGTGTAGGCGAGCGAGCTCTGGAAGAGCTGGACGCGCGCGGCCTGGCGCTCCCCCATGCGGTCGAGCTTGAGGCGGCGGCCCGCGATGGTGAGCGCGCGCATCGACACGTCGACGCCGACGATCTCCGTGAACCGGGTGTCCTTGAGCAGCGCCTGCACCAACTGGCCCTGCCCGCACCCGAGATCGAGCACACGGGCGGCACCGGAGGACTTGAGCGCGTCGACGATCGCGTCCCGGCGCTGCACGGCGAGCGGCGTCGGCTTCTCCTCGGCCTCCGTCTCCGCCTCGACGGCGTTGTCGATCTCCTCGACCTCGCTGTCGTCCGCCTCCGCGAGCCGCACCAGTTCCAGTCGCTCCATGGCCTCCCGGGTCAGGGACCAACGGCGGGACAGATAGCGGCTGGTGATGAGCTTCTGCTCCGGGTGCGCGGGCAGCCAGCCCTCACCGGCGCGCAGCAGTTTGTCGACCTCGTCGGAGGCGACCCAGTAGTGCTTGGCGTCGTCGAGGACCGGAAGCAGGACGTACAGGTGACGCAGCGCCTCGGCGAGGGTCAGCGTCTCCGATTCGAGTACGAGGCTGACGTACCGCGAGTCGCCCCACTCGGGGAACTCGGCGTCCAGCGCGACCGGTTCGGCCGTGACCGTCCAGCCGAGCGGCGCGAAGAGCTTGCGTACGAGGTCGGTACCGCCCCTGGCGGGCAGCGCGGGCACCTCGACGCGCAGCGGCAGCGGCTGGCCTGCGCGCTCGGGGCGGGCGTTGCACACGCCGCGCATCGCGCTGGAGAAGACCGCGCTCAAGGCGACGGCGAGCAGTGAAGAGGCCGCGTACGGGCGGTCGTTGACGTACTGCGCGAGTGCCGCGTCGGGCGCGCCGCCGCGCCCCTTGCCCTTGCCCCGCCGGACCAGCGCCACCGCGTCGACCTCCAGCAACAGCGCCGCCGTGCAGCGCTCGGCATCCGCCTCGGGGTAGAGGACGTACGCCTTGCCGTAGGACGTGGAGAACGCCTGCGCCTTCTCGGGATGCTTGTGCAGCAGGAACCCGAGGTCGGTGGCGGGGCGTTCGGGGGTGCCGGTGGTGGTGATCGTCAGGAACACGGTGGGTAGGCCTCGAAACGTCTTCTGAGCTGCGGATACTTGTCGTGCGGTCCACTGTCGTGCACATTCCGTGCACACGCGCCGAATGCCGGGGAACCGCAACGATGGGAGAGCGCGCCTCGGCGATCACTGCTCCGGAGCTGTCCTCGCCCTCGTAGTGATGTGCACGCCACGCAGCGGTCGGCCGGCCACGCGGCGCCCCTGGTTCAGCGCGCATCCACAACGTACAGCGAACATCCCTCACGTACTCAGGCATTTTCCCTCCCCCGCACACGCTCGGCCGCCGGCACCAGAGCCGCCTCCGGCAGGCCGGTCGGAGCAGTGAGGCCGTACGACTCCACGGCACGGGTCTGGTCGATGCGACGAGGGGTCAGCTCCGCGCGCTGCCAGTGGCGGCCGGGGCGTCGGAAGCGAGAGTGATCCGCTCCCTGACCAGCTGGATGAACTGTCGTGCGAAGGAGTTCTGGTAGAAATCCCGTACGGCGATCTTCGGTGCACCGAGCTCCTTGACCTCGGCCAGTACGCGGACGACCAGGAGCGAGTTGCCGCCCAGCTTGAAGAAGTTGTCCTCCGCGCCCACCTGCGTACCCAGGTGCCGGCTCCAGATGTCCAGCAGGTCACGCTCCAGCCGGTCGGCGGACCCGGTCTCGACGGGATCCGGGGACTCCGTCAGGGCCGGCCGAGCGGCAGTCGGTGCGGGGAGCTGTGCGACATCGACCTTCCCGTTGATCGTCAAAGGGATGGCATCGAGTTCTGTGAGCGTTGCCGGGACCATGTAGTCGGGCAGACGCTGCCTGGCATGCTCCGCGACCATGGCCACTGTCGTGTCCTTCTTGAGCACTACGTAGGCATCCAGCCGGTCGACCGCTCGATCGCCACTCTTGTCGTGGTGGACGACGACGGTCGCCCCGGAGACCGACGGTGCTCCGAGCAGCACGTTGCGGATCTCGTCCGGCTCGATCCGGTACCCGCGGATCTTCACCTGGCTGTCGATCCTGCCCAGGTGTTCCAGGGACCCGTCGGGCCTCATGCGGCCCTTGTCGCCACTGCGGTAGATCCGCTCACCGGTCACCGGGTCGATGACGAAACGTCGCGCCGTGAGTTCCGGCTGCCCCTGGTAGTGACGGGCGACTCCAGCCCCGCCGACCCAGATCTCGCCCGCCGCTCCCACCGGCAGAACCTCTCCTCGCGGTCCACGTACGGACACCGACCAGCCGGGGAGCGCCGGGCCCACCGACCGGCTCCCCCGCAGAGCCGCCTGGGGCGTCACGGTCTGCGCCGTCACGTGCACGGTGGTCTCCGTGATCCCGAACATGTTGACCAGACGGCACTCCGCCTGCGGGTGGCGGGCGAACCAGGGCAGCAGCTCACGGGCGTCCAGCGGCTCACCGCCGAAGATCACCAGGCGCACCGCGAGCTCGGCGGGCGATTCCCGGTCCTGTGCGACGAGAGGCAGGAAGGCGGAGGGCGTCTGGTTGAGCACGGTGACGCGTCGTTCGGCGAGCAGTGCGTGGAACTCCCCCGTGTCCCGCGTGATCCAGAAGGGCACCACCACGAGTTGCCCGCCGGTCAGCAGACAGCCCCAGATCTCCCAGACGGAGAAGTCGAACGCGCTGGAGTGGAACATCGTCCAGACGTCGTCCGCGCCGAGCCCGAAGTCCTCGGCCGTGCCCTCGACCAGGGCCAGCACGTTGCGGTGCGGGACGACGACGCCCTTGGGCCGCCCCGTCGATCCGGACGTGTAGATGATGTAGGCGGGGTCGTTCTCGTCGCAGGGTGTGGTCCGGCCGCGGGAGACGCTCCGTTCGCCGAGCCGGAGCAGCTCCTCGGGGGGCACGGACCGAACGCCCTCGACGACCGGGAACGCGCCGGCCGCGGCGACAACGACGCGCACCCCGGCGCTGCCGACCGTGTAACGCAGGCGCTCGTGCGGGTACTTGACGTCCATGGGTACGTAGGCGCAGCCGGACTTGAGTATCGCGAGCAAGGTGACGACGAGGGTCGCGTCGCGCTCCAGGCACACGCCGACCGTGCTCCCCGGCACCGCCCCCGAGGAGCGCAGCCCCTCGGCCATGAGTTCGGCCTGCTCATCGAGCTGGCGATAGGTCAGAGTGCGGGTGCCGTCCGTGACGCCGACCGCGTCCGGATGGCGGCGTACCAGGTCCTCGAAGCGCCCGTGGACGGTCGAACCGGCCGTTCGGGTCGCGGCGACCGGAGGAGTGGCTCCGCGTCGCACGATGTCCGCGGCGCGTTCGGCCGGCATCAGGGGAACGGCCGACAACGGCAGTTCTTCCCCGGACCCGCCCAGATCCACCAACCGCTGTGCGACATAGGCGACTTGCTCGGCGAAGGCGCGCGCGATCCGTGGGTCGACCACACCCTCGTCGTACCAGCAGGTGCCGCTCCAGGACCGGTCCGGGCGCTGCTCGGCCTGGAGCGTGAGGGGGAAGACGGGCGCGAGGCAGGGGTGGTACTGCCGCGCTTCGTCCCACTCGCCGAAGACCATGCCCACAGGAATCGCGAGGCCACCCCCGGTGTCTGTCGCCGATTCGCCGCCCGGCTCCGGTGTCTCGGGCCAACCGGCGAGGAACCCGGCGACGGACATGGCCTCGTCGAACTCGAGGACATACGTGGACAGCGCGTCCGGTCCTGCCGCGTCGGGGTCGAGCAGGGCGATCCGCGGTGTCTCGTCGGCGTCGTACCGGGCCAGGACGATGGCGGTCGCGGCGGTCAACAGCTTCTGGTCCACCGGGTTTTCGCAGACCGTCGTGGAGAATCGGGCCGCGCCGACGAAACCGCGGCGCGCGAGGTCACCGAGACCCCACTCCGGCCCCGCGAGCGGGGCGGCCCCCGCCCCGCTCGTTTCGGGCGCGGTGCCATGCCGGCCTGCCCGGGGCAGGGAACCGCCGGTGAGGAACCCGGCCAAGTCGCTCAGTGCCGCCCGGGACAGGGCGTCACGGGCGGCGACCAGCACCAGATCGGCGACGTCGTCCGTATGCCGCACGAGCGTGATGCGCAGCCGCGGACCGGAGGTGGCGCGCAGCGGCCTGCGGGCTTCCTGCTCCGTGTGCTGCTGCGCCGCCGGTGCCGTCGAGCGCTCCCGGGTGCGCCGTTCCCACAGCACGCCTTCGGCGAGTTCGCCGACCTGTTCCAACCGTCGCCGAAGCTCACTGCTGCTGGGGGTCTGCGGGCACCTAACCGTCAGGCTGTGGCACATGGCGGCCTGCTCGTGGCACGGGAACGGCACGGGCCAGTGGGCTGTCGCCATGGGAGAACTCCTGTCGGTGCGCCAAGAAGGGTGCGGGGAACACGGTCGGCCGACGCGGGTCAGCGCGCGGTGAAGCCCCCGTCGACGGTCAGTACGCTGCCGGTCACCTGGGAGGAATCGTCACCGGCGAGCCAGAGGGCGGCGCCGGCGATGTCGGAGGGAGCGATGAGCGAGTTCATCGGCTGGGCCTGGACGAAGACCCTTTCGTGGTCTTCCACGGCCACGTCCAGGGAGCGAGCGATCTCGGACAGCATCCGGCCGTCGACCGCCGGGTCGTCCGCGACGGAGCCCGGGCAGAGGGCGTTGACCCGGACCTGGTGCGGCCCGTAGTCGAGAGCCGCGGCCTTGGTCAGCCCTATCAGCCCGTGCTTGGCGGCGACATACCCCGCGAAGTGCCGGTAGCCGACCAGGCCGGCGGTGGATGAGACGTTGACGACGCTGCCCCGCCGCTGGGCGATCATCGTCGGCGCGACTGCTTTGATCATGCGCCACGCGCCGGAGAGGTCGACATCGATCATCAGATGCCACTCGTCCTCGGTGATCTCGTGGACGGCCTTGCCCGAAGGGGCGGCGATACCGGCGTTGTTGACGAGGACATCGATACGGCCGAAGCGGTCGAGCGCCTTCTCGACGGCCGGCGTGACACTGCCGCGTACGTCGACGGACTCCGCCAGCACCGCCGCGCCGCGCTCCTCGCAGAGCTTGGCGGTGTGCGAGAGCTGACCGCTCGTCGACAGGGGGTAGGGCACGCCCTCGATGTCCTCGCCCACGTCGAGCAGAACGAGGTCGGCTCCCTCCTCCGCGAACCGCAGCGCACAGGCGCGTCCCAGGCCACGGCCCGCGCCGGTGATCACCGCGGTACTGCCCTCCAGGGCCGCACCCGCGGCACTCTTCCGGTCGCGCGTCATGTGCGGGCGCCTCGCGCCGCGGCGCCGATGACAGCGAACAGATCCTGTTCCCTCTCGGTCAGGTACATGTGTCCGCCCGCGAGCTCCTTCAGCTCGAACGGCCCGGTGGTCGCCGCCTCCCAGGTCGCGCACTGCGCCCGGCTCACCAGGGCGTCGTCCGTCCCGCGCAGGGCGGTGACAGGCAGCGTCAACGGCTCGTCCGAGGCGGGTCGGTACTCCTCGTGCAGGGCCACGTCCGCCCGTAGCAAGGGAAGCAGCACCTCCCGCAGGTCGGGGTCGTCGAGTGCCGCATGCCGGTACCCGGCGAGCTCCGCGACCCGCTCCACGAAGGCGTCGTCGTCGAGGTCCGCGGTCCGCCCGGTGCGACCGCTCCGGGGACCGGGGGACCCGCTCACGAAGAGGTGCTCCAGCGCGGTGAAGCCCTGCGCCTGGAGTTCACGAGCCGTCTCGTAGGCGAGCAGGGCGCCGAGACTGTGCCCGAAGAGCACCACTCGTTCCGCCCCGCCGACCAGGCGGAGCGCGGCGCCGGCAAGGTCCTTGGCCGCCTCCGCGGCGTCCTTGTACGGGTCGTCCAGGAAACGCTCCTCCCGGCCGGGCATCTGCAACGGGACGATCCGAAGACCGTGCTCACCGCCGTCCGGCCAGGCCCTGTAGAAGCCGGCGCCACTCCCGGCGAAGGGTACGCACAACAATGACAGGGTCATTTATCATCCTCATACTTGGAATGCCATTCGCCCAACAGCGCCTTCATCGTCATGGACACCGGTTAAACGCGTCCAGACAAATGAGGGATCCTGGTTTGCATTGCCGGTGAAAATCTTGTCCCGCCGGCGGGACAAGCGCACTCTGCACCGGGCGCCAGGTTCGTTCTTCAGGATATTTTGCGGCGAATCCATTCGAGGGCGCCGAAGGCATTTACCCGGGCCTGGACAATGGCGGGTGACACCATTCGCCGTGGCTCGCTTTCAGGACGGTACCGGCGGCCACCGCACGTCGGAAAGGCCCCCAGGAGGACTCCCGACGTGCGACGGCCCCCTCGCCTCAGGACTCGCCGGCAGCCCGCCGCAGTATCTCCATCGCCCAGGTCTCGACCGGCGCGCCTTCCTTCCTGGCAGCGGTCCGGATCTGTGCCAGGATTTCGGCCGGGAGTTCAATGCTCAGCAGGCCCGCTTCGGGCGAGGGGTCGGCATCGCGCCGGTCCGGACTCGATCCGGATCCGGATCCGGTCGCGGCGGGTTCGGCCCGCTCCGAAGCCGAACCGGCCCCGGCGGGACCGACTTTGTCCAGCTCAGCCCGGCTCTCGGACTCGGTCACCTCGCCCTGCCGCGCGCGGAGGCTGCTACGAACCTCCCCGCGAAGCTTGTTTCTGCTCCAGCCCATCGCTTCCGCTTTCCTCAGCCAGTAGTCCTGTTCCGGCTGATCGAGCGCCACCACTTCAAGGTGATGACTGAAGCTCAGATTCTGCCGCCTGCGGGCCAGCGGGAAATTGCGCGCGACCCATGTGTAGTTACGAAGCGTCTGGTAGCTGAGCGACGTCCGCTTGATGGCTTCGTAGTAACGGTCCTGGAACTCGGATTCACCGTAGACCAGCCAGTCGGCGATCCACCAGGTGGACGAGTCGGCGAAAGAGAGCAGTCCGGTCCCGACTTGCTCCCATATATTGAGGCTCTGCCTGGATGTGAACGACAAGCCGGACTTGTGGAACTGTACGCCCATACTCAGCAGCTGTCCCGTAGTGCTTGCTGTTGCAGCGTTTCGCGCAGTTGTCTCGTTTGTCCTCTTTGTTAGGATAGCAGTACGCAACGATCCCCCGTTGGTTGATGCTTTCGCATGTATCGGCCAATCGTAACGGTTGGACGTCATCCAGGGCGTAATTCTGCGCGATACGCGGGCCGCCCGCTACAGCACGGGGACGGATCGACTGCCGCCCGCACTCGCATATTGCTTCTCGCCCAGGATCGACACGAGCGCGAGAGCGCACACGGATCAGGGAGCCGTTCACCAATAAGATTCTTTCTTTAAGCAAAATCTCTCTGGCGCCGGCTCCCCCATTTGCGTGCGAGAGTGCGTCTGCGTCCTGGCGGTGTCTCGCCGGCGAGACACCGAGCGGAGCGAACCACCCCGCCAGGGCTGGATACGACCCCGCAAAGGCGTCATGTTTGGGTCTACGTACTTCTCGCCGCGACAGGCTTTTGATGCGGAGCGAGCGAGACCGTCCGACACACGCTCGAACGATTGCTTTGATCGAGCCTGAAAATAAGGTGTTACCGAAGGAACGGCCGATCGACAGGGGAGGGCTTCCGTGCCCCGAATACGTCACACACATGGGCTGGATATGCCGGATCTTGAGGGTGACAGTCTCGCGGGCAAGCGTCATTCGCGTATGGTTCCCGCCTCGTCGTCGCAGCGCAGGATGTACTTCTCCTCGGTGATGCGACCGAACAACTCGTCCGACGTCTGGAGGCCGGTTCTCACCGTCGACGGAGATCTCTCGACAGACAGGCTGGAGCGCGCGCTTCAGGTGCTGCGCAGCAGGCACGAGGCATTTCGAACCACATTCCTGGAACGCGGTGGCGAAGTCTTCCAATTGGTGCACGACGAGGACGGCGACGCCACGCAGCCGGTCCTGATCGACCTCGTGGAGGCCGAGGGCGACTCGCAGGACGAGCGCCGAGCGTGGGCAGACGCCGAGGCCAGGAGGGTCGTCGACCTTCCGTTCGACATTTCGTCGGGCCCGCTCTGGCGAACGTCCGTGATACGGATATCGCCGAGCTTCCACCTGGTGGTCTTCGTGTTCCACCACATCATCGCGGACGAAGTTTCCGGGAAGGTGTTCGCCGAAGAGCTCGGTCTCGCCTATGCGGACCCGCACGCGCCCGCCTTCGGGGTGCCGGCCGCACAGTACGCCGACTTCTGCCTGACGGAGAACGCCTCCAAGGTGGATGACGCCGACCTGGACTACTGGCGTGGCCAGCTGGCAGGTATTCAGCCGGCGTCGATGCCCGAGGACGGAGAGAAGAACCCGGGCAGAATGATCGGATCGAGGTTGCCGATCGCCGTCCCACAGAGTGTGGTGGCAGAATTCGAAGAGTTCTGCCGGGCTCGCTCGGTGACCCCGTTCGCCGGCCTGTTGTCCGTGTACTTCGTTCTGCTGCAGCGTTGGGCGGGAACGAGCGACATATCGGTCGGAACGCAGACGCTCGGCCGACCGGTCCCAGAACTTTTCGGAACGATCGGATTCTTCTCCAATACAGTGGCACTGCGCTGCCGGGTGGATTCGGCACTGACCTTCGATCAGCTTCTCGGCCTCGTGAGCGAAACAGTTCACGACGCACTGGACTACCAGGACGTTCCGTTCGAGGTGGTGGTGGGCGCACTGGCTCCCGAGCGTGACGCCGACCGCAACCCCCTGTTCCAGGCTGCCATCACCTATGGCATGCTCGACCTGAGCGACGTATGGGCACTCGAAGGTCTCCAGGTGACGCTCCTGCCGGAACCTGCGGAATTGTCGGGGCTTCAGTTCGACCTGAGGCTGGACATACAGCAGCTGGCAGGCGAAGTCTCACTCAACGTCGAATTCAACCGCCGGCGGTTCTCCGAGGCAGCCATGCAGCGGTTCGCCAAGGCCTACGGCGACCTGCTGGGCTCACTCAGCCGGCAACCCGATGTCGCGCTCGGCAGCATCCCGCTGCTCGACCAAGCCGCGCTGACGGAGACGCTGGCGCTCGGCGCGAGCGGTGAACCGGAAGGCAGCCGTACCCCCTCGGAACCCACGTCCGCGTGGGACCTTTTCGAGCTGACCGCGGCCACCGCTCCCGAACGGGAGGCGGTCGTCGCGGACGGCGAGCGGCTCACCTTCGCCGAACTGGCCGGCCGGGCGCGGACGATGGCCGCGGGCCTTGCGGCTCGCGGCGTACGGACCGGCACCGTGGTGGGGATCTGCCTGGACAGGCGCGGCGATCTGTTCGTCGCGATGCTCGCCACCTGGTGCGCGGGCGGCGCCTTCCTGCTGCTGGATCCGCAACAGCCCGAGTTCCGCCGCCGCCTGCTCCTCAAGGAGGCGGGCATCGCTCTCGTCATCGCGGACCAGGCGTTCGCCGAGGTGGAGACCGTCTCGGCGGCCGCCCTCCTGGCGGACGCGGAGACGGTCTCCGGAGACGATCCGGCCGACGGCGGCTTCGCGCGTCGCCCGGCCGCCGCTCCGGCCTACGTGGTCTTCACACCGGGTTCCACGGGACAGCCGAGGGGTGTGGTCGTCGATCAGGCGAGCCTTCTCGCGCTCGTCACCACCCAACTGGCGCCCATGTACGCGCGGTTGCCCGAAGGCCGTCGGCTGAATGTCGGTGCGCTGAGTTCCCTGACCTCCGGCGTGTTCGTCACCCACCTTCTCGGCATGATCGCCTTCGGGCACCGGCTGCTGCTGATCGACGAAGAGGAGCGAACGGACCCGTATCAGCTCCTCGCCCGTGGATCGGATCCCGAGACGGCGATCGAGGTGCTCGACTGCGCGAGCGGCACGCTGGAAACGCTGGTCGACGACGGCCTCCTGACGCTCCCGCACCCGCCGAAGATCGTGGTGATCGGTGGCGAGCGACCGTCCGACCGGCTGTGGCGGCGCCTGCACGACCAGCCCGGGCTGCTCGCGTTCCACGCCTACGGCCTCAACGAGTGCACCGTCGAGTCGGCGAGGGCGGAGATTCGCGAACATCCGGAGCCGGTGGCCGGACGCGCGGCCGGCACGTCCCGGATCTACGTCGTCGACGACCAGTTGCAGTTGTTGCCGCCCCTGTTCGTCGGTGAGATCTGCGTCGGTGGACCCGGCGTGGCCCAGGGGTACGCGGGACAGCCGGCGCACACCAGCGAGCGGTTCGTGGCCGACCCCTTCAGCCCCGTCCCCGGACAGCGCATGTACCGCACCGGCGACAAGGGCCGACTGCGTCCCGACGGGCAGTTGGAGCTGTGGGGACGTCTCGACGACCAGGTCAAGATCCGCGGCCTGCGCGTCGAGCCGGCGGAGGTGGAGGCCGTACTGCTCGGGCACCCCGCCATCACCCACGCCGCGGTCGTGGCGACCGGGGTCGGCACCCGCATGGCCGAACTGGTGGCGTATGTCGCGCCCGGCGCCGAAGGCCGGGACGCGCTGACGCCCGCCGCCGTCCGGGAGTTCCTGCGCGACAGGCTCCCCTCCGCGCTGCTGCCCGACCGGGTGCAGGTTCTCGCCGCTCTTCCGACCACGCCCGACGGGAAGTTGGACCGCAGGACACTGTCGGGCGGCGCGCCATCGAGCACCGTGTCGGACACCGTCCGAAGCGTCTCGGTGTCCGACGACCCCCGTGAACGGCAGCTGTGCCAGATCGTGGCCGAGGTGATCGGCGTTCCGCAGACGGACGTTGACGACAACTTCTTCGTTCTCGGCGGGGATTCGCTGCTCGCCATGATCGTCATCGGTCGGGTGCGCGCCGTCATGGGCTGTGAGTTGCGGCTGCGGGCGTTCTTCGAAGTGCAGTCGCTCGGGGAGCTCGCCGCTCAGCTCAGTGCCGAGGTCAGCGCGCCGCGGCCCGTGCTGGGCAGGAGAGCGGACTCATGACGGTGGCGACGCGTTCGTAGCTCGATGACTGCGTTCTTGAAACCGGTGTCGGGGCGGCCGGAGAAATGCATGAGTGAGGAGAGACTTTTATGTCCACGCACAAGATGTCGGAGCATCTCGCGAAAATCACCGCCGAGCGGGCCAAGAGGCTGCGACCGGACGGCATCGACCAATACCTGCCCCTCAGTGACGGTTTCGCGCACATGAACGAGGACCCCTTCACCGATCGCATCGAACGCGAGCCGTACCGCGACCACGTCACGGTCGCGGTCATCGGCGGGGGGTTCGCCGGCCTGATGACGGGCGCCCATCTGAAGGAGGCGGGGGTCTCCGATGTCAGGATCGTCGACACCGGCGGCGACTTCGGCGGCACCTGGTACTGGAACAGGTACCCGGGCGTCCAGTGCGACATCGCGTCCATGATCTACCTGCCGTTGCTGGAGGAGACCGGCTACGTGCCCACCGAGTGGTACGTGCGCGGCCCGGAGATCCTGGAGCACTGCCAACGCATCGGCAAGCAGTACGGGTTGTACGAGAACGCGCTCTTCCACACCGGGGTCACCGGCTTGGACTGGGACGAGTCCGCCCAGCTGTGGACGGTGCGGACCGACCGCGGTGACGAGTTCACCGCCCAGTTCGTGAGCCTGGGGCTCGGCCACCTGTCCGTGCCGAAGCTCCCCGGCATCCCGGGCATCGAGACCTTCGCGGGCCACACCTTCCACGCGAGCCGGTGGGACTACGCCTACACCGGCGACCCGGTCGGCGGACCGCTGGGCAACCTGCGGGACAAGCGGGTGGCGATCGTCGGCACCGGCGCCAGCGCGGTGCAGTGCATCCCTCACCTGGCCACCGCATGCCAGGAACTGTTCGTGGTCCAGCGCACGCCCTCCGTCATCGAGGTCCGCAACAACCGGCCGATCGACCCGGAGTGGTTCGCGCAGATAGCCACGCCTGGATGGCAGCAGCGCTGGCTGGACAACTACGCGGCCACGATGACGTCGGCCGAGCCGCCGGCCGAGGATCTGATCAACGACAGCTGGACCGCCATGGCCAAGATGTGGGGCAATGCCGAAAAGGACGTGCCGGCGGAGTCGGACACGTCCGAGGAGCCTCTCAAGCCCTGGTACTACGCGGACCTGAAGAAGATGGGCCAGATCCACGCCCGGGTGGAAGAGACGGTCAAGGACTCACGGACCGCGGAACTCCTCAAGCCCTGGTACCACCTGGCGTGCAAGCGCCTGACCTTCCACGACGAGTATCTGGACGCCTTCAACGAGCCGACGGTCCGTCTCGTCGACACGGACGGCAAGGGGATCGAGCGAATCACACCGCGCGGTGTCGTGGTGGACGGCACCGAGTACGAGGTGGACTGCATCATCTACGCGTCGGGGTTCGAGGTCGGCACCGCGCCCACCCGGCGCGCCGGATTCGACCCCGTCGGCAGGGACGGCAGGCGACTGTCGGAACACTGGACCGACGGCATGCGCACAATGCACGGACTCCATGTGCACGGGTTCCCGAACGCGTTCCTCGTTCAGTCGCTCACGGGCGGGACGCGGTTCTCCAACCTCTCGCACAACCTGTCCGAGGCGGCCAAGACCGTCGCCGCCGTCATCGCGCACGCGGTCACCACAGGGGTCGACGTCGTCGAACTCACCCAGCAGGCAGAGGACTCCTGGATGAGCAACGTGGGAATCGATCCGGAGTGGCGCACGTTCCTGGGCACGGAATGCACCCCCGGCTACTCCAACAACGAGGGAACGGATCTCGGTCCGCATTCTCTTTGGGACGCATATAATTTCCCCGATGGCCTGGGCTTCTTCCAGCACCTTCAGGAATGGCGTGGCAGCGGGGAGTTCGACGGCCTGGAATTCCACCGTTCGGACAGCTGAAGCCGCTTGCCCCGTCTCGCCGGCGAGACAGTCCTCCCGGGCTCCGTCGAGTGGTGCCCGGGACTCATTCACCCTGGCGAGTGCCGCCTGTTAGCCTCGCGAAGTCGACGCAAATCCGTTTTCTCTTTGCCAATTAATTCCGCCGACATAACGGCTCCCGATCCCGCTGCGGCCCGACGCCCGGCCGGTGATTTCGGCGCCTGAGTCATCGGCTGCGGATCGAGACTGGTAGCGGTCGGAAACAGCGAGGTAGCCTGCATGATTCCGTTGTCGTTTGCGCAGCAGCGTTTGTGGATCATCGGTCAGTTGGCGGGGCCGAGCGCGGCGTACAACATACCTTTGGTGCTGCGTCTGTCCGGGGCGTTGGATCGGAAGGCGCTGGTCGCGGCGCTGGGTGACGTGGTGGGCCGGCACGAGAGCCTGCGGACCTTCTTCCCCGTCGTCGACGGCGAACCCGTCCAGCACATCGTGCCCGCCGACGAGGTCACGCTGCCGCTGGCCTGGACGGACACCGACGACGAGCAGGTGACCGACCTCGCCGTCCAGGCCGCCGGACACGTCTTCGACCTCGCCACCGAAATCCCGCTGCGCGCCCACGTCTTCGCCACCCGGCCGGACGAACACGTCCTGGTGCTGCTGATCCACCACATCGCCTGCGACGGCTGGTCCATCGGCCCCCTCGGCAAGGACCTCGCCACCGCCTACACGGCACGAACCGCCCGCACGGCCCCGGCCTGGACCGAACTCCCCATCCAGTACGCCGACTACACCCTGTGGCAGCGCGACCTGCTCGGCTCCGAGGACGACCCCACCAGCACCCTCGCCCGCCAGTCCGCCTTCTGGCGCGACGCCCTGGCCGCACTCCCCGTCGAACTGGACCTGCCCTTCGACCGGCCACGCTCCGCGACAGCCGCCCGCCACGGCGCCCAGGTACCCATCACCATCGACGCGGAAGTCCACACCCGCATCACGGAGTTGGCCCGACAGACCGGCGTGACACCGTTCATGGTCGTCCAGGCCGCCCTGGCCGTCGTGCTGTCGCGACTCGGCGGCGGCACCGACATCCCGCTCGGCACGCCGGTCGCCGGACGCACCGAAGAAGCCCTGCACGACCTGGTCGGCTGCTTCCTCAACACCCTCGTCCTGCGCACCGACGTCTCCGGCGACCCCACCTTCGCCCAACTCCTCACCCGGGTACGGGAAACGGACCTCGCCGCCTTCGAGAACCAGGACCTCCCCTTCGAACACCTCGTCGAGATCATCGCCCCACCACGAACCGCGGCACGCCACCCCCTCTTCCAGGTCATGCTGTCCATCGGCACCGACACCGCAGCCGCCTTCGACCTCCCCGGACTCAAGACCGGCGAGTTCAAGATCCCCGGACCCGAAACAGCCAAGTTCGACCTCAACTTCGAGTTCGAGGAGCGGTTCGGTCCGCAGGGACAGCCGACCGGCATCACGGGGTTTCTCGAGTACGCCACCGACCTGTTCGACCACCACACGGTCCAGGCACTGGCCGAGCAGCTCGACCACCTGCTCGGAGAACTGACCTCCGACCCCGACCGGCCCATCGACCTGACGGACCACCAGACGCAGACCGGCAGGTTCCGCAGCGAACTCGCCGAGGTCGAGGCGGTGGTCGCGGGGTACCCCGGCATCGCCGAGGCCGTGATAGTCGCCCGCGATGACATCCCAGGCGACAAACGTCTGGTCGGCTACGTGGTGCCCGGCCCCGGCCTCGACCCGGAAGCCACCGTACGGCTGCCCGCGATCCTGCGCGAGCACGCTGCCGGGCTGCTGCCCGCGCACCTGGTGCCGGCCGCGGTCGTGGTCCTGGACCGGCTGCCGTTGACCGCCGACGGCAAGCTGGACCGCGAGGCCCTGCCCGCACCGGACCAGGCCGTCGTGGCCGCCCGCCGTGCTCCGACGACCGTCCAGGAAGAGATCCTGTGCTCCGCGTTCGCCAAGGTGCTGAACCTGGAGCTGTCCACCGTCGGCATCGACGGCAACTTCTTCCTTCTCGGCGGCCACTCCCTGCTCGCGACCCGGCTGGTCGCCCTCATCCGCCCCCTGCTCGGGGTCGAACTCGGCATCCGTACGCTGTTCGAATCCCCCAGCATCGCCGCCCTGGCCAAAGCGCTGGCCGGGGCAGGCCCCTCGCGTCCGGCGCTGGTGACCGCGGATCGTCCGGAGCCGCTGCCGTTGTCGTCCGCGCAGCAGCGGTTGTGGTTCCTGCACGAGTTGGAGGGCCCGAGCGCCACCTACAACATCCCGGCGGCCATCAGGCTTTCCGGTGCGATCGACACCGGTGCGCTGGACGCGGCGTTGCGGGATGTCCTCGGGCGCCACGAGGTGCTGCGCACGCTCTTCCCGTCGGTCGAGGGACGGCCCTACCAGCGGGTGGTGCCGGTCGAGGCGCTCGGCGAGGTGCTCACCGTGGTACCGGCCGCCCTGGTCGGGCCGTCCGGCCTGACCGCGTCGATCAGCGAGGCGGAGGGCCACTGCTTCGACCTCTCGGCCGAAGTGCCGTTCCGGGCCTGGCTGTTCGAAGCCGGTGCGGACGAACACGTGCTGGTGCTGCTCGTGCATCACATCGCCGGTGACGGCTGGTCGCTGGTGCCGCTGGCCCGGGACCTCTCGGTGGCGTACGCAGCGCGACTGGCCGGCCAGGAACCGGGATGGGCGCCGCTACCGGTCCAGTACGCGGACTACACGCTCTGGCAGCGTGAACTGCTCGGCGAGGCGACCGACCCCGAGAGCCTGCTGAGCAAGCAACTGGCCTACTGGCGCGGCGCGTTGGCCGACATACCGGAGGAACTGCCGCTGCCCGTCGACCGGGCCCGCCCCGCGGTGGCCACGCATCAGGGCGGGAGCGTGACGCTGGAGATCCCCGCGGCGCTGCACGCCCGGGTCGCCGAACTGGCCCGGGACGAAGGCGCGACGGTCTTCATGGTGCTCCAGGCCACGTTGGCCGTGCTGCTCTCCCGGCTCGGCGCCGGCCAGGACATCGTGATCGGAACCCCGACGGCCGGGCGCACCGACACCGCGCTCGACGACCTCGTCGGGTTCTTCGTCAACACCCTCGTCCTGCGCACGGACGTGTCCGGCGGTCCGTCCTTCGGTGAACTGCTCGCCCGGGTGCGGGAGCACGCGCTCGACGCGTTGGCGCACCAGGACGTACCGTTCGAGCGCCTGGTCGAGGAGCTGGCCCCGGCCCGCTCCATGGCCCGCCATCCGCTGTTCCAGGTCGCGCTCGCGCTCCAGAACAACGCCGATCCCGTGCTCCACCTGCCCGGTCTGCGCACGAGCGTCCTGCCCGACGCGGACACCGCGGCGAAGTTCGACCTCTCCTTCGACCTGCGCGAACGCTTCGACGAGCACGGCCGGCCCGCCGGAATGACCGGCGCGGTCTTCTACGCGGTCGACCTGTTCGACCATGCGAGCGTCGAGCAGCTCGCCGAACGCTTCACCCGTGTCCTCGACACCCTGGCCACCGACCCGGACCAGCGGGTCGACCAGGTCCCGCTGCTCTCGGCCGCGGAGCGGGACAAGGTGCTGCACACCTGGAACGACACCGCCCGCCCCGTCCCGCCCACGACCCTGCCGGTGCTCTTCCAGGACCAGGCCGCCCGCACCCCCGAAGCCACCGCGGTCGTCCTCGACGGCACCACCCTGACGTACGGCGAGCTCAACACCCGCGCCAACCGGCTCGCGCACCATCTGATCGAGCACGGGGTCGGCCCCGAGGACATCGTGGGCATGGCACTGCCACGGTCGATCGACCTCGTCGTGGCTCTGCTCGGCGTACTCAAGGCGGGCGCGGCGTATCTCCCGATCGACATCGAGTACCCGAAGGAACGGGTCCGGTTCATGATCGAGGACGCGAAGCCGTCGTACGTGGTGACGCTCCGGGCCACCGCGGCATGGCTGCCGGCCGACGCACCCCTGCTGGTCCTGGACGACGACGCCGTCCAGGAGGAGCTGAGCGCCCACCCGGCCTGGAGTCACGACCCGACCGACATCGAGCGCACCGGCCCGCTGACCCCCGCCCATCCCGCCTACGTCATCTACACCTCCGGCTCCACCGGAACTCCCAAGGGCGTGGCCGTACCGCACCACAGCATCACCAACTTCATCACCGTTCACCGTGAGTCGGTCTTCGCCTGCGCCGCCGATCTGTCGGACCGTCGCCCGCTGCGGGTCGCGCTGACCACCTCCATATCCTTCGACGCGGTGTGGGACCAGCTGTCGTGCCTGCTGGAGGGACACGAGCTGCACGTCGTGAGCACGGAGGTGCTCTCCGACATCGGCCTCCTCGCGACCTGGCTGGACGCACACGACGTCGACTTCCTGGAGCTGACCCCCACGCACATGGCCGCCGCTGTGTCGGAGGGCCTGTTCGACAACGGCCGCCGTACTCCGGCACTGCTCGTGGTCGGTGGCGAGGCCGTGCCCGACTCGCTCTGGGAGTGGCTCGGATCGCTGGGTGAGGGCACCCGCAGCTTCAGCTTCTACGGGCCCACGGAGTGCACGGTCTACCAGGTCTTCGCCGAACCGCGCTCCACACCGCGGCCGATCCTCGGCGGACCCACCTTCAACATGCGGGTGTTCGTGCTCGGCGACGGCCTGGAACCGGTGGCCCCCGGTGTGACGGGCGAGTTGTACGTGGCGGGTGCCGGTCTGGCGCGTGGCTATCTGAACCGTCCCGCACTGACCGCGGAGCGGTTCGTGGCGTGCCCGTTCGGTGCGCCCGGCGAGCGGATGTACCGGACCGGGGACCTGGCGCGGTGGCGGGCGGACGGGACCCTCGAGTTCGTCGGCCGGGCCGACGACCAGGTGAAGATCCGGGGGTTCCGGATCGAGGTCGGGGAGGTCGAGGCGGTGCTGGCCCGGTGTCCCGGTGTCGCCCGGGCCGTGGCGGTGGTCCGCGAGGACATCCCCGGTGACAAGCGTCTGGTCGGTTATGCGGTACCCGCTCCGGGGCAGTCCCCGGAACAGATCGCGCAGTTGCCCGGCCTGTTGCGCCGGCATGCCGCGGGGCCGCTTCCGGACTACATGGTGCCGGCCGCGGTCGTGGTCCTGGACCGGCTGCCGTTGACCGCCAACGGCAAGCTGGACCGCAAGGCCCTGCCCGTCCCGGACTACGCGGTCGCCTCGACCCACCGCGCTCCGACGACCGTGCGGGAGGAGATGCTGTGCGCGGCGTTCGCCGAGGTGCTGGGTCTGCCCGGTGTCGGCGTCGACGACCACTTCTTCGAACTCGGCGGGCACTCCCTTCTCGCGACCCGGCTGGTCGCCCGCGTCCGCGCCCTGCTCGGGATGGAGATCACCATCCGCACGCTGTTCGAGGCGCCGACGGTCGCCGCCCTGGCCGGTGCGCTGGTCGAGGGGGGCTCCTCGCGTCCGGCGCTGGTGGCCGGGGTGCGTCCGGAGTCGCTGCCGTTGTCGTTCGCACAGCAACGGCTGTGGATCATCGGCCAGTTGGCGGGGCCGAGCGCGGCGTACAACATGCCGTTGGTGCTGAGGCTGTCCGGACCGCTGGACCGACAGGCGTTCGCGGCGGCACTGGCCGACGTGGTGGGCCGGCACGAGAGCCTGCGGACCGTCTTCCCGGTCGTCGACGGCGAACCCGTCCAGCAGATCCTGCCCGCCGACGCGGTCACGCTGCCGTCGGCCTGGACGGACACCGACGACGAGCAGGTGACAGACCTGGTGATCCGGGCCGCCGGACATGTCTTCGACCTCGCCACCGAAATCCCGCTACGGGCACAGGTCTTCAGCACCGGCCCCGACGAACACGTCCTGGTGCTGCTGGTGCACCACATCGCCTGCGACGGGTGGTCGGTCGGCCCTCTCGGCAACGACCTCGCCACCGCCTACACCGCACGGACCGCCGGCACCGCACCGGCCTGGACCGAACTGCCCGTCCAGTACGCCGATTACGCCCTGTGGCAGCGCGACCTGCTCGGCTCCGAGGACGACCCCACCAGCACCGTCGCCCGCCAGTCCGCCTTCTGGCGCGACGCCCTGGCCGCACTGCCCGTGGAACTCGACCTGCCCTTCGACCGGCCGCGCCCCGCCACCCCCGCCCGACACGGCGCCCGGGTCCCCGTCACCGTCGACGCCGAAGTCCACGTCCGTGTCGCGGAGTTGGCCCGGCGGACGGGAGTGACACCGTTCATGGTGGTCCAGGCCGCCCTCGCCGTCCTGCTGTCCCGGCTCACCGGCGAGACCGACATCCCGCTGGGCACGCCGGTCGCCGGACGCGCCGAGGAGGCCCTGCACGACCTGGTCGGCTGCTTCCTCAACACCCTCGTCCTGCGCACCGACGTCTCCGGCGACCCCACCTTCACCGAACTCCTCACCCGGGTACGGGAATCAGATCTCGCCGCCTTCGAGAACCAGGACCTCCCTCTCGAACGCCTGGTGGAGATCATCGCCCCGCCGCGGACCGCGGCACGCCATCCCCTCTTCCAGGTCATGCTGTCCTTCGACACCAACACCGAGGTCGCCTTCGAACTCCCCGGACTCGACATCGGCGAATTCGACATCCCGGAACACGAATCGCCCAAGTTCGACCTGAACTTCCTGCTGCGGGGGTCGTACGAGCCGGACGGGCGACCGACCGGTATCACGGGGATCATCGCGTACGCCACCGACCTGTTCGACCACGAGACGGTCCGGGCATGGGCCGAGCGGCTCAGCCTGCTGCTCGCGGAGCTGACCTCCGACCCCGACCGGCCCCTCGGCAAGGTCGACGTCCTGGAACCGGCTCGCCGGAACGCGAACCCGGACCGGCCGGCGACCCGGCCGGGGCTCGGCCCCGGAAGACGGCGGGTGCCGGCCCGTCCCGGTGTCCCGCCGGAGCAGCCGCTCGCCTGACCCCACGTGACCGAGTGCCCGGGGGAAGTCCAGGCACGTCCCCACACCGCCGGGCACGCCCTCGATCACCCGTGCAGCGAACTCGACCCGATAGGAAGACTGTGATGGACCAACACGCCGAGACCCGGCGCTCCCGACCGCGAGCCAAGATCCGTGCGGCGGTGTGGCGCTCATGAGCGAGGATGCCGCGAGCGCCGGGAAGAAGCCGGCTTCGCTGTTCCGCCGACGGAACTTCGTGCTGCTGTGGACGGGTCAGTCGGCCTCGCTCTTCGGTTCCCAGATCACCTACGTCGCGATGCCGCTGACCGCGGTCCTGCTGCTCCACGCGACGCCGATGGAAGCCGGCGTGCTCGTCGCCCTCGAGACGCTGCCGTTCCTGCTCTTCGGCCTCTTCGTCGGCGTGATGCTGGACCGCCGGGCGCGCCGTTCCGTGCTGATCGTCGCCGATGTCGTGCGTGCCGCGGCCCTCGCCTGGATCCCCGTCGCGCACTGGCTCGATGTGCTGAACATCGGTCAGCTCTTCGTCGTGGTCTTCGTCGTCGGCGTGATGACCGTGTTCTTCGACCTCGCCCACCAGTCCTACACACCCGGTCTGATCGGCCGGGACCGGCTCGGCGAGGCGAACGCGAAGCTGGAACTGTCGGGCTCGATGGCGCAGGTCGTCGGGCCGGGCGCGGCGGGCCTGCTGATCAGCGCGCTCAGCGCGCCGGTGGCGATCGCGGTGGACGCGGCGAGCTACGCCCTGTCCTTCTTCATGGTGGCGGGACTGCCGGCCGACGAGCGGCCGAAGCCCCAGCCCGGGGCGGCGGCGACCCTCTCGGTGGGTGCCTCGATCCGCGAGGGATTCGCCGCGATCGTGCGGCATCCGATGCTGCGCTGGTTCACCACGGCCGCGCTGATCATCAATCTGTTCTCCGGCGCCCTGATGTCGGTGTTCTTCCTCTATCTGCTGCGGATGCTCGGCATGGGCTCGAAGCAGGTCGGCCTGATCGTCGCGGTCGGCAGCGTGGGTGCCCTGGTCGGCGTCCTCCTGGTCCGCCCGCTGACCGACCGGTTCGGCGTCGGCCCGACCCTGATCCTGACGATGGCGCTGCCCGGGCTGGGCTATCTCGTCCTGGCGGCCGTGCACGGCCACTCACTGGTGGCCCTCGCCGTCGTCGCGGCCTCCTCCTTCGTGGTCCAGTTCAGCATCCCCGTCTTCAACGTGACGGTGATCAGCTTCCGGCAGGTCTCCACCCCGGACGAGCTGCTCGGGCGGGTGAACGCCACGGCCCGTACCTGCGCCCTGGGCGCGTTCTCGCTCGGCTCGCTGCTCGGCGGTGCGCTCGCCTCCGGAACCGGGCTGCGGACGGCGATCGTGCTGGCCGCGAGCGGGACGTTCCTGGCCTCCCTGGCCCTGCTGTTCTCGCCCGTGCGCACGGTACGCCGCCTTGAGGCGCACGCCACCGATTCCGACTCGGTCGCCGCGCCGGAGCCCGCATGACCATTCAGGAGCAGACATCATGACGAGCGTCGAGACCTCGCAGGAGGAGGGCTATCAGCTCTCCCCGCAACAGCTCGCCCGGTCGGGCGAGGCCCGGAGCACGGCGGTGCGCACCGTCCGCACCGCCACCCGGATACCGGTGCCGGACCTGGAGGCCCGGATCGCGACGGCGGTCGCGACGCACGAGAGCCTGCGGACCCGGTACACCGAGTTCGCGGGATTCCCCACCCTCGTCCAGGTCGTGGATCCGGTGGGCCCGGTCGCGATCGAGCGGTCCGGAACGGATCGCACCGTGTTCCGTGCCGGCGCGCTGACCGTCGAGCACGAACTCGGTCCGGACGGCACGCGGCTGGTTCTCACCCTGCCGCGGCTGAGCGTCGACGACGCCTCCTGGACCCTGCTCGTCGGCCTGCTGCTGGAGGACACGGCCGCCCCGGCCGAGGACGCGGTGCTGCAGTACGCCGATGTCGCCGCCTGGCTCGGTGAGGTGCTGGACGAGTCGCCGCGGCCACCGGTGACCGACGAGGCGGCCCGGCAGTCGTCGAAGCCGTCCTCGGCGCTGCCCTTCCTCACGCCCGTCGCCCTCCGGGACCCGGCCGCCGAGCCGGTGAGCGCCTCGGCCGTCGTCGAGGGGCCGGCTCTGGACCGGCTGGACGAGCTCACCGGACGGTACGGCGTGAGCGAGGCGGCGGTGCTGCTGGCGCTCTGGCGCTCGCTGTACGGCCGGTACTGCCCCGACGCCGACGACCCCGTGCTGGTGCTCGGCGCCGGCCGGGCCACCGAAGGCCTGGAGAACGTACTCGGCCTGCTGGAGCGTCCGGTACCGGTACGGCTGGAGATCGACGCGGACACCCCGGTCGCCGACGCGCTGCGGGCGTCGCAGGACGCGCTCGGCTCCGTGGCGGCGATCGAGAACGAGGTCGACCCGGGGACCGCGGCCGCCGCACACCGTACGGCGGACGGGGGCCGGCTCTCGTACCGGCACCGCCTGGACCGGTGGGCCGAGGAACTCTCGGCCGGTGCGTCCGGCCACGAAGCTCCTGGCGCGCTGCACCTCGACTGCGTGCGCGGGCCGCGGAGCCTGCGCCTGACCTTCGTCGGCGGCGCGGGCCGCGTCGCCCGGGCCGACCTGGACCTCGTCGCCGAGGCCTTCGGACATCAGCTGACCGACCTGGTGTCCGGCGGCACGGAGCGCGCCGTCGGCGGCCTGCGCCTCACCGCGCCGAACGCGCCGAACGCCGAGGCCGGGCCCCGTGCGTCGTACGCCTCGGTGCTCGACCGCTTCCTCGGGCAGGCGGAGCGCACGCCCGCGCAGCCGGCGCTGCGCTGCGGCGAGACCGTCGTGTCCTACCGGGACGCGGCGCAGGGCGCGGACGCGGTGGCGCACCTGCTGCGCGAGCACGGCGTGCGGGCCGGGCAGCGGGTCGCGCTGTTCGTTCCTGCCTCGGCGGAAACGGTCGTCGCGATGCTCGGCGTCTGGCTCGCCGGCGCGGCGTTCGTCCCCCTCGACCCCACGTGGCCGCAGCAGCGGATCGAGACGATCCTGCGGGAGGCCGACCCCGCGCTGCTGCTCACCCCCGATCCGAAGGCCGATCACCAGACCTCCGTCCGCATCGTGTGCACGGCCGACGCGGTCGTCGACCCGGGGCGTGCGGTGACTTCCGGCGCGGCGGCCACCGGCACCGCCTACGTGATCTTCACGTCGGGCACGTCGGGGCTTCCCAAGGGCGTCGTCATCGGGCACGAGCAGCTGGCGCACTACGTCTCGGCGATCGGCGAGACGCTCGCCCTGTCCGAGGGCGCCGAGTTCGCGGCGGTCTCCACCCTCGCCGCCGACCTGGCCTACACGGCCCTCTTCCCGACCCTGGCCGACGGCGGCTGCGTCCAGCTCGTCCCCACCGAGACCGCCACGAGCCCCGCGGTGCTCACCGAGTGGTTCCAGCAGCACCCCGCGGCCGCGATGAAGCTGGTCCCCTCGCATCTCTCGGCGCTGCTGGCCGACGCCGCCGATCCGCTCGCGCTCCTGCCGAGCGAGGTTCTCGTGCTCGGCGGCGAACGGCTGCCGCGTCCGCTGTACGAGCGGCTGCGGGAGATCGCGCCGTCCTTGCGCCTGTACAACCACTACGGTCCGACCGAGTCGACGGTGGGCGCCGCCTGCCTCCCGCCGGCCGAGTCGATCGACGAACGCTGCGCCTCGGTCCCGGTGGGCTCCGGCCTCGGGGCGAACACCCTGACGGTGGTCGACGCGGCGGGTGCCGCGCTGCCGCCCTGGTGCCCCGGTGAGGTGCTGATCAGCGGGCCCGGCGTGGGTCTCGGCTACCTCGCCCGGTTGCGCGAGGGCGCGTCGGGCTTCGGTACGGCGGACAGCGCGGACGCCCACCGGACCGGGGACCTCGGCCGTCTGGTGCCCGGCCACGGCATCGAGATCCTCGGCCGGATCGACGACCAGGTGAAGCTGCGCGGATACCGAGTACAGCTCGGCGAGATCGAGACGCTGCTGGCGGACCGGCCCGGCGTCGGCGCCGCCGCGGTCGTGGCGCGCGCGGACGCCGAAGGACTCGTCACGCACCTGGACGCCTACCTCACCGCCGCAGGCGCGGCGGACCTCTCCGTCGAGGACGTACGAGCAGCCGTCGGTCTGCACCTCCCGGCCGCCCTCGTGCCGACCGGGTGGCAGGTGCTGGAGCGGCTCCCGCTGACCCGCAACGGCAAGCTCGACCGCCGCGCCCTCGCCCCGATCGCGCCGCCGAAGGCCCGGGCGGGCCGGCCGCGCGACTCGGTGGAACAGCGTCTGCTGGCGATCTGGTCCTCGATCCTCGACCAGGACATCTCCTCCCCGGACGCGGACTTCTTCGAGTTCGGCGGCCAGTCGCTGCGGGCGATCAAACTCATGGCCCAGATCAACAACTCCTTCGGCTGCCGCCTGCCGATGTCCGCGGTGTTCAGCGCCCCGACCGTCGCGGCGATGGCGGAGCTGGTGCGCAGGAGCGACGTCCAGGACTCCAACCTGGTCCCGCTGCGCGCCGGCCGCGGCCCGCAGGAGCAGGCCCCGGTCTTCTGCGTCCACCCCGGCGGGGGCAACACCCTCAGCTACTGGGAGCTGGCCCGGCTGATCCCGGCGGAGCGGTCGGTCTACGGCATAGAGGCCTGGGGACTGCACGGCAGGCCCCCGCAGGACGACTTCGTCGCCATGGCCGAGGAGTACGCGGCGAACATCGCGGCCGCCGGCGACGCCGCTCCGGTGATCGTCGGCTGGTGCTTCGGCGGCGTCATGGCCTATGCCACGGCCCAGGCGCTGCGCCGTGCCGGGCGCGAGGTGGCGCA
Source organism: Streptomyces xylophagus (assembly GCF_000716435.1). Taxonomy (GTDB): domain Bacteria; phylum Actinomycetota; class Actinomycetes; order Streptomycetales; family Streptomycetaceae; genus Streptomyces; species Streptomyces xylophagus. Next base: position 247,842 of record NZ_JNWO01000015.1, on the reverse strand, counting down.
GCTGATCATCGTCAACTGCGGGGTCCCCGGGAACGCGGAGAACGCCCTGGCCCGGCAGCCCGACGACTATCTCCTGCGCCGCTTCGCCTTCCATTACCAGCTGGACCTGCCGGAGGAGTCGGTCGGCCGGCTCGGTCATCAGGAACTGCTCAAGGCCCTCCAGGACGTGGGGCGGCTGCCTCCCGACTCCGGTGAGGCGGAGCTGAAGAACCTGCTGGACGTCTACATGACCAACATGACCGCGCTGGACCGCCACCTCGTGCAGGAGCAGGGCGAACTGGGCCGCGCCGACTTCCCGGTGCTGCTGGTGCGCGCCGAGCCGGCCGACGAGCCGCAGGATCCGGACCGTACGTGGGGCTGGGGATCGGTGGTCGGACCCGAGCTCGGCTTCACCTCGGTGGCGACGACCCACCACGGCATCATGCGACAGCCCGCGGTGGAGGAACTCGCCGAGCTGATCCGACGGGAGATCGACGCATGACACAGAGCACGGCCGGGTTCAGCGCCGAGGAAATGAGGACCAGGACATGAACGAAGCGACTTCCAGGACACCGGGTCCGCGCTCCCTTCTGGGCGCGACTCGGCGGCAGGTGCGGATACCGGCCGGGGATGCGGTGCACATCGGCTTCCTGCCGGAGTCACCGACGACCCCCGTCCTCATCACTCCGGCCGGTCCCGGCGTCGACCTGCCCGGCTGGCTGCGCGCGAACCGGGAAGACCTCGAGGCACAGCTGCTGCGGCACGGCGCGGTCCTGCTCAGGGGGTTCCACGCCGGTTCGGTGGAGAAGTTCGAACTGGCCGCCTCGGCGATCTGCAGCACCCTCTTCCCCGAGTACGGGGACCTTCCGCGAGAGGGCGACTCGGCCCGCGTATACAAGTCGACACCGTATCCGGAAGACCTCTCGATCCTGTTCCACAACGAGAGTTCGCATCTGCCGCAGTGGCCGATGCGGCAGTTCTTCTCGTGCATCGTGGCCCCGCGGTCCGGTGGCCAGACGCCGATCGTCGACTGCCGGACGGTTCTCACCCGGATGCGTCCGGAGCTGGCCGAGCTCTTCGCCACCAAGAAGCTCCGTTATGTCCGCAACTTCATCGAAGGCGTCGACGTCAGCTGGTCGCGCTTCTTCGGCACCGACGATCCCGCCGAGGTCGAGCGCAAGTGCGCCGCGGAGGGGACGAGCTTCGAGTGGACGCCGGACGGAGGCCTGCGGACCTCGCGTCAGGCCGAGGCGGTACTGCGCCACCCGGCGACCGGCGAGGCCGTGTTCTTCAACCAGCTGGCGCTGCACCACCCGTCGTCACTGGACCCGGAAACGCGCTCCTCGCTGCTGGAGATCTGCGGCGACCAGGGGATGCCGCGCAACGTCTTCTGGGGCGACGGCACTGTCATCGACGACGCCCTGGTGGACGAGGTCCGCGACCTGATGGACCGGGAATCGGTCGCCTTCACCTGGCAGGAGGGTGACGTCCTCGTCATCGACAACATGCTGGTCGCGCACTCACGCAGTCCCTTCACCGGGCCGCGGAAGATCGTGGTGGCGCTCGGCGACATGACCGGCGAGACCGTGCCTGCCATGAGCTGAGCGGTTCGAAACGGCGATCAGGAATAGCGATATCCCATTACACCGACGCCGGTGTCTCGCCGGCGGGACACACCCGATGCGAGGCAATTTATCCAGCTGCCGCAACGGTGACGGCTGATTATCGTCACTGTTACGCTGACGGCCGTTTGATCGATTTCTCAGGAGAATCCGTGGCGAATCCTTTCGACGATGAAGAAGGCACATGTCTGGTTCTGGTGAACGACGAGAACCAGCATTCGCTGTGGCCCGCCTTCGGCGCGGTACCGGCCGGCTGGAAGGTGGTGTACGGCCAGGAAACTCGAAAGAACTGCCTTGAATACGTTTCCGCGCACTGGACGGACATAAGGCCGGTCAGCCTGATCAGGTCGATAGTCGATGAACCGCGATAAGAACGTGGAACACACCGCATCGTCCGCATCATCTTCAAGAATCTGGTGCTCAGGACGAAAAGAAGAGTCATCCGTGAGCAAATCCAGCGCCATCACACTGTTCGGGCGGAACACCGCGGTCCACGCGGACCAGCCGACTGTCTCAGACCAGGAGCAAGCCCTGACTTCACGGCTGTGTTCCCACTTCATGTTCGGCTTCAACCGCTTGCCGGTGCGGGCGATCGGGAGGTCCCAATGACCAGCGCGGCTACGACGATCGCGACAGTGGTCGCGGCAATTCACCGGCGGACGGGCGACGAGCGGATGAGCGTTCTGTATCGGGACGCGGACGGGGTACGCGGACCGCTGGATGTGGATGTCTCGGGCGATCCGACGCTCGTCGCTCTGGCCGAGCGGGTAGCGGCGGAGTGGGACGCGGCGCCGCCCGAGGTGGACTACTACGGTGACGCACGATCGGTGGACGTCGAGGTATTGGCTGCCGACGCGGACACCGAAGAAGCCGGGGCAGCGCTGACCGTACGGCCGGCAGGTGACACGCCGATCGCCAGGCAGGCGCGGCGAGCGGCGGCGCAGCCGGACCTCTGCCTGAGTCGGCTCGATCTGCTGACCGAAGCCGACGAAGCGACAGTGCGCGGCTTCATGGCCGGCCCACCGGCGAAGGAACTGCGTCCGGTGCCAGTGCTGATCGCCGAGCGAGCCGCGTCGACTCCCGATGCCGTCGCGCTCAGCCAGGGAGGCGACCACGTCACGTATCGCGAGCTGATGGATCGATCCGGCGCCCTGGCCGCGGAACTCCGCACGGCGGGGGTTCGCACCGGCTCGGTCGTCGCCGTTCTCATGCCCCGCTCCCCGGAAGCCGTGATCGCCCTGCTCGGCGTGCTTCGTGCCGGTGGCGCGTACCTGGCCGTGGATCTCAACGATCCGGCCGAGCGGATGCACCGGCTGTTGGCCACCGCCGATGTGCACGTCGCTGTGACCGATCCGGACCTGGCCGTCGGGTTGCCCGACAGGGTGCGGGCCATCCCGTTCGACAGCACGGCGGGCACGACCGTACCGCCGACGCTTCCTGACCTCCCTCATGGATCTCCGGCCTATATCTCCTTCACTTCGGGCACTACGGGTCAGCCCCGGGGTGTTCTCGTGCCGCACCGCGCCGTCAGCCGCCTGGTCGCCGACCCCGATTGGCTCGACCCCATACCCCGCGACGTCTTCCTGCAAGCGGCACCGCTGGCCTTCGACGCCTCCACCCTCGAGTTGTGGGCCCCCCTTGTCCACGGCGCGCGGTTGGCGGTCCTCCCGCCCGGGCCGATGGACATTGATACCCTCGCCGACACCCTGGCCGCCGAGAGGGTCAGCGTGCTTTGGCTGACTGCTGGGCTCTTCCACCAGCTCGTCGCCGCCCGGCCGCGGGCGCTGGCCGACGTCCGACGGCTGATCGCCGGCGGCGACGTGATTTCTCCGGCTCACCTCAACCATCTGCTGGCCGCCCAGCCCGGCCTGACGTTCACCAACGGTTACGGTCCGACCGAGAACACCACCTTCACGACATGCTGGGTCGCCGACGGCCCGACCGGTGGAGATCCCGTGCCGATCGGCCGGCCGATCGCCGGGACTTCGGTCGCCGTCATGGACTCCCGGATGCGGTTGGTTCCGATCGGTGTGCGCGGCGAGCTGTGGGCCAGCGGCGAGGGTGTCGCCCTCGGTTACGTGGGCGACCCCGCGTCCACCGCCGAACGCTTCCTTCCAGACCCGTTCACCGACCGGCCGGGCCGACGCATGTACCGGACCGGCGACCTGGTCAGCTGGACCGAGGACGGCACGCTGCTCTTCCATGGCCGGCGCGACGGCCAGGTCAAAATCCGCGGATACCGGGTGGAGCCCGGCGCCGTCGAGACCGAGTTGCTGGCTCACCCGGACGTGCGGCTGGCCGCCGTCGTGGCGCAGCGCGACCCCTCGGGGGATCCTCGCCTCATCGCGTACGTCGAGGCACGAGGTGGGGAGGTGCGAAGCCATGCCGATCTCGCGGTCCGCCTGCGAACCCATCTGGCCACGACGTTGCCCGCGTACTCGCTGCCGGCCGCGATCCTGGTCCGCGACGCGCTTCCGTTGACTGCCAGCGGCAAGGTGAATCGCCGGGCGCTGCCGGCCAACAGCGCCATCGCGCGTTCGGTTTGGAACGAATACGTCCCGGCCCGCGACAGTCTCGAACAACGCCTGACGGAGTTGTGGGGTGAGGCGCTGAACGTCGAGCCGATCGGGGTCGAGGACGACTTCTTCGAACTCGGCGGGCACTCACTGCTCGCCGCGGAGCTGCTCAGCCGGATGCAGCGCGAGTTCCAGGTCAAGCTGGCCGCCCGGACCCTGTACCTGCAACCGACCATCGGCGAGCTGGCCGCTCAGATCTCCGACCTCAGCCGGGAGATCACTCGTGACGACGTCTGACTCCATCCACTCGGCGCGAATACCGGGCTGCCCGGTCCACAACGGCGGAATCGACCTCGTTGATCCGATGCTGTACAGCGACGGTGACGCTCCGGCGATCTGGCGTCGCCTGCGTGCCTTGGACACCCTGCACTGGCAGCAGGTGGACGACGAGAACGGATTCTGGTCGGTCGTCTCCTACGACGACGCCGATCGCGTCCTGCGTGACTGGGCCGTCTTCACCTCCGAACGCGGCACTCTCGTGGACCTGCTCGGACACGACGACCCTGCGGGTGGACGGCAGCTCGCCGTGACCGACCCGCCCCGGCACACCGAGATGCGGGTCCGGCTCCAGAAGGCGCTCACCGCGCGCGCTGTCGACCGGCAGCGCGACATGATCACAAGTCTGTTGGTCGAACTGATCGAACCACTCGGCGACGGAGGAGTCTTCGACTTCGCTCAAGCCACTCTGGCTCTCCCCATGGCCGTCAGCGGCACACTGATGGGCATCCCGCGGCGTGACTGGCCGTGGCTGAGCCGGCTGACAACGGTCTGCATTGCCGCCGACGATCCGGAGTATCAGGGCCCAGATGGCAAGGCCGCCACTCTGGAGGCCGCGCACCGCGAGCTGTTCGCCTATTTTCAGGACCTCGTGGAGTTCCGGCGCGCCAACCCCGGCGACGATTTGCTCAGCGTATTGATCGGGACCACTTTCGAGGGGCGCCATATGTCCCCGGGGGAGATCACCTCCAACTGCTACAGCTTGTTGCTCGGTGCGAACGTCACCACCCCGCATTCACCCAACTTCGTCATGGCCCAGTTCATCGGCACGGACGTTCTTGACGACTGGGCCGCGCACCCCGAGGTGGACGCGACCGCCACCGAGGAGGCCCTGCGCTGGGCATCGCCGGTCAATCACTTCCTGCGCTATGCCACCCAGGACGTAGTCATGCACAACACGCCGATCGCCGCCGGAGACGCGGTGGTGGTATGGCTCGGTGCGGCCGACCGTGACGAAAAGGCGTTCCCCGACGCCGAGGTTTTCAATCTGAGGCGCAAGCCCAACAGGCACCTCGCCTTCGGGGTGGGGCCGCACTACTGCGTCGGTCACTCACTCGCGCGCTTGACCCTTCGCATCCTGTTCAACGAGCTGTTCGAACGCTTCGATGATTTTCAGGCCGCCGGACCGACGGAACGACTGCGGTCGAACTTTGTTTCGGGCTTCAAACACATCCCAATAACCGCGAAGCGGCGCATCGGAGGGAGAAAGTCATGAAGGGCATGAATCCTTGGCTGCTGCGCAAGCCCGATCCGTTGGCCACCGCCCGGATATTCTGTATCCCCTACTCGGGCACCGGCGCAGGGATGTACGGCCGTTGGCCGTCCAGCGTGGGCAGTGTCGAACTCGTGCCGGTACAACTGCCTGGACGCGCGAACCGGATGCGCGAACAGATGCCGACCACGTACGAAGAGTTGGCCGTGAACCTTGTGGCCGGCCTGGCGCCTTACCTCGACCGGCCGTACGGCTTCTTCGGGCACTGCGGCTCGGCTTTGGCGGCATACCAGGCAGCCGTCCAGGCCGAGGCGACAGACCCGGCTGTTCCGGGCCATTTGTTCATTTCCTCACAGGTGGCGCCGCAGGACGGCCCGACCGGACGGTTCCTGGAACTCGATGACGATGGGCTGACCGACGAGCTCCGCATCCTGATCGAAGGCCGCGGCGGGAACCCGAGCCCGGAGGTTCTCGAACTGGCGCTGGAAGTCTTGCGTTCCGACATCGAGGTCAACAAACGGTACGTCGTCCCCGACCCCGTCAGGCTGACCATGCCGATCACGACCATTGGCTGGAGTGAGGACCGCGAAGTCCAGCACCACACAATGAGTGGCTGGAACCGGTGCGGAGATACGGATCACCATGTGCTTCCGGGGGCGCATTACCGGTTCCTTGACGGACCACCGGAGTTGTTCGAACTGTTCGCCGCCGGGCTGGGTACGAAGGGGGCCTAATGGCTGCTCGGTCACGGCGCGGGGCAGAGACCAAGTGGTTCCAGCGGCTTGGTCCGGCCCACGAAGCCAGGGCACTGCGCCTGTTCTGCTTCCACTACGCGGGTGGCAGTGCCGCCTCATTCCGAGACTGGCAGTTCCTGCTTCCGCCGTACGTCGAGGTGGTGGCCGTGCAGCTGCCCGGCCGCGGGAACCGCTTCGCGGAGCAACCCTTCCGGGACATGCGACCGCTGGCCGAGGCCGTTGCCGACGCGATGGCGGGAGAGCTGAATCCGCCGTATGCCTGTTTCGGATTCAGCATGGGCGCGCGTGTGGCCTTGGCGGTGTCGCACCTGCTGCGCGAGCGGGGCCTGCCGCAGCCCTCGCACATGTTCTCCGCGAGCAGTTGCGCTCCTTTCCGAGGCCTGCCGGTGCGTGGCTGGAACGAGTCGGACGAGATGCTGATCGCCTACCTGCGTGAGCTCGGCGGCACAGCCGCGGAAATCCTCGACAACAAAGAGTTGCTGGACATGTATCTGCCGATCGTCCGCGCCGACCTCACCGTCGTCGGCACCTGCCCGCCGCGAAGCGGGCTGCCTCTGGCGGTGCCGCTGCGGGCTTTCGCCGGCACAGACGATACGCAAGCACCACCCGAGCTCATGCGGGACTGGTACCGGGAAACCTCAGGGGCGTTCAGCTTGACCACGGTGTCCGGCGGGCACTTCTTCGACCCCGCCGGCACCACCAAAATGATCAACCAGATCGCGTCCGATCTGGAATTCACGGTGCGGAATCAAAGGTGATGTCCGGCGCGTCCACGGCGAACTCCCACGCCTCGGCCACAAGGTCGGCCCGGCCTCGCCCACCTGCTCCCCCGCCCCCTGCGCGGCAATCGCTGTCACCGAGGGGTACGCGGACGCCGACGGCGGCAAAGGCTGTCGCCCTGGCCGACCTCGGTACGCAGGCCTGCCGGCCTGCGGCGTTGCCGGTGGAGTCGACCAGGATCCGGCGCACGGTCAGCACCGGGTCCCGCTTGCGGGGGCCGTTGACGGTGTGGACGTCCTCCAGCACCCGGTAGACATCACGCCGGCCGGGGTCCTTGCCCTCGTCGCGGGCAGGTCCTGGACGACGAGGAGGCGGCCGACGGCTGGTACGCGCTGCCGGCGGGGCGATCTTTGCGAGGCAGTCGGCGAGCGAGTTGAGGATCTCGTCGGCGGTCTTGGTCCAAGTAAAGGGTTTCGGGTGCGCCCGATGGTGGACTTCGACAGGCCGGTACGGTCGCCACGACGATTTCCTCGACCCGGTCCAAGAGGATCGCGGGCGGCCTTCCCGGGCGTGGCTCGTCGGCCGGGCCGTCCAGGCGGTCTTCGATGAACCGGGCACGCCGGCGGTTCACCGTCGCCCGGGCGATCCCGAGCTCCGCCGCGACCGGTCTGTTCGTCCCGCCCTCCGCACACCGCAGCACGATCTTCGCCCGCAACGCGAGGAACTGGGCGGTTCTCGCGCGCCGGGCCCACCGGGTCAGCTCTGCGGTCCGTACCCGGAGCGGCTGCGGCAGCAGTTCGAGGGCGGGATCCGGCGGTTCAAGACCGGAGGGCAGTGGCGGGAGACGCCGTCGGAGTTCGGTGCGTGGTCGACCGTCTCCCGTCGCTTCCGGCAATGGCGTGACGCGGGCGTCTTCGAAGTCCTGATGGAGGGCGCGATCGCGGAGGCCGCGAGGCGGGGCGAGGTGGACCTGTCGCTGGTCAGCGTGGATTCCACCACCGTTCGGGCTCACCACGACGCCGCCGGGATGCACCTGGGCCCCGACGCCCTGGCGGCCCTGGAGAAGGCCGCCGACGCGGCGGAGAAGGCCCGGCAAAAAGTGGCGGCCCGACGGATCATCGGGCGCAGGCGCCACCTCGGCTGCGACACCCTCGGCCTGCTGCTGACCGTGCTGGTCGACGCCGGCGTGACCCTGCTGTCCCGCATCGCCGCCGCCCACCCGCACATCACGAAGGCCTGGGTGGACGACGGCTACCGCACCACCGCCATCGACCACGGCGCCCGCCTCGGCATCGACGTCCACCCCGTCCAACGCCCGCCCGGCACCCGCGGATTCACGATCATCCCGAGACGGTGGACCATCGAGCGCGGCATCGGCCGGCTCACGCACCACCGACGCCTCGCCCGCGACACGAACGCCACCCGCACCGCTCCGAAGCGATGATCCACCTCATGGCCCGCAGACTCACCGGCGAAGCCACCCCGAACCGGCGCGGAACCTGACCCGGGACCAAACCCGAATCACCGGACCAAACGCCCAGTCAGAACGCCGAGTCCTCCCGCCGGTACAGGACGCCCTCGCTCCACACCAGGTCGAGCTGGCCCCACTCGATCGCCGACGCGACGTCGGGGAAGAAGCTACGGCCGTTGTAGTTCGCGCTCGTGTTGCACAGGACCGGTATGCCGCTGCACTTGTAGTACTCGCGCAGGATGGCGTGCAGGTTCGGGTCGTCGGACGCGTTGACGGTCTGCAGCCGTGCGGTGCCGTCCAGGTGCATGACGGCCGGGACGCGGTCGATCCACTCGGGACGGACCCAGTGTTCGAACAGCATGTACGGGTCCGGCGTGCCCGGGTCGAAGACGGTCGGGGCATGTTCTTCCAGGCAGATGGGCGCGACCGGCCGGTAGGGCTCCCGGCTCTTCACGTCGTTCAGGAGCCTCTTCATCGACCCCTCGACCGCCGATGCGATGATGCTGCGTCCGCCGAGCGCGCGGGGTCCCAGTTCAGCACGGCCGTCGAGCACGACCGCGGGCTGGCCCGTGGTGTGCAGGATCTGGGCCAGTTCCTCCGGCGTGCAGGGCGACGTGCTCCAGCCGCGCGGCACCTCCGGCGTCGGTTCGAGAGCCGGGCCCAGCCGGGGGCCCCACTGGATCGGCCGGAGCCCGGAGCCGCCGGCCGCGGCCAGGCAGGCCGTGCCGATGGCGACGCCGGAGTCGTCCGGGAACGGCGGCACCCACATGGCCTTGATCGTCGGGTGGGAGCGCAGGGCGCTGTTCCACTTGATGTTCAGCGCGCAGCCGCCGGCGAAGCACAGGTTCCAGGCGCCGCCGCCCTTCCACGCCTGGATCTTCTTGGTCACCCGGTCGATCAGCAGGTCCTCGATGAACGTGTGGACGCTGGCCAGCACGTCCACGTCCGAGACCCCGAGCACGGCGGTGCGGGCCTGCACGGCGGAGAGGAACTGGTGCACGTAGGCGTGCGACTGCTCACCGGTGCTGCCGCAGCCGATGATGGTCCGCCGGTACTCCCGCACCCGCGGCGAGTCGGCGTCGAAGAACTCGAAGAACTCCTCGCGGAAGACCTGCTTGATCCGCTCCTGCGAGGTGCCCAGGGCGATGTACGCCATCATCTTCCCGGCCACGGAGAGGTCGTCGACGTTCTTCGACTTGTTCTGCCGCTTGAACGGGCCCCAGTACTGCGAGGTCATCGAGTAGGTGTGGCCGATGAGCGGGAACGCCTCGCCGCCGGCCTCGATCCGGCCGTCGGCGTCCACGCAGTACAGCCGCGGGAAGCAGCCGCCGTCCCAGACCAGCACCATCGACGGCTCGCCGCGGCGCGCGAACGGGCTGGTGCAGTAGGCCGAGGCCAGGTGGCCGGCGACGTGGACGTAGCTGTCGTAGTCCAGCGCCTGGCCGCCGATCACGATCCGGCCGCGGTGGCCCGGCAGCGCCGGGTCGGGCACCAGGTCGGTCTCCCGGTAGGGGGCGACCAGGACCTCGGTCCGGATCCCGCCGGCGAGCACGTTGACGCGCCCGCCGGCGGCGCCGTCCCAGCCGTCCAGCGCCCATGTGCCGACGTCGCCGACCTTGAGGTCGAACTTGTCCATGACGCCGACCAGGTCGTCGAGTTCGTCGACGTTGCTGTACCGGGCGCCGTTGGCGATCTTCTGCATCTCGACGTTGAACACCAGACGGTCCTCGTCGAGGATCGCGATGCCGCCGCTCTGCGTGAGCTTCAAGCCTGCTGTGATCATGGTCTTACGGCTCCCGTGTGTCCGAGGGCTGATGTGGTCGTGTCGGAGGTGGTGCTCAGAGGTCGTCATGGTCGGGCCGGTCCAGCTGGGCCAGTGGGCGCTCGCCGTGCGCGACCAGGCCGGCGAGCAGGTTCTGGTAGCGGCGCGCGATGTCGGCGGCGAGGTCGGGGGCGACGACGTCCGTCGCGATCTCGAAGTCGCACCGGAAGCCGTCCGCGCCCTCGACGATGTTCAGCGCCAGGGGGTGGCCCGTGTGAACGATCGGCAGCGGGTCGGCATCCGACACCGTGAGCCCGTCCATCGGGGGCGCCGCCACGCGGCGGTAGAACGAAATGGACGTCGCGAGCAGGTCGGCGCGCAGGCCGGTTCCGGGCGCGAGCTCCACGATCAGGTCGGCGAACGGGTGGTCCTGGGTCTCGAGCCCGGTCACGAGGTGTTCCATGACCTCGGCCACGTAGTCCGCGGCCAGGACGTCCGCCGTCCGTCGCAGACGCAGCGGCAGCAGGTTCGAGCAGTACCCGACCACCTGGTCCAGTTCCGGCGGTCGGCGGGCGGCCAGGACCGGGACGACGATGTCGTCGTGCCCCGTCACCTGGTGCAGCACGGCGCCCCAGGCCGCGACCAGGTAGGCGAACGCCGTCGCGCCCTGCTCCCGGGCGGTGTGGCGCATCCGGTCGCAGAACTCGGAGTCGAGCCGGACGCTGTGCCGCACGGCCCTGTAGGGGAAGGGTCCGGACGTGCCGGACCCGGGCAGCTCCGGAGCCGCCGCGCCCTGGAGCAGAGTGCGCCAGTAGTCCCGGTGCTCGGCGGCGTCGGGACCGCCGACGACCCGCTCGTGCCACGCGGCGTAGTCCCGGAACTGCACCGCGGGCGGCAGCAGGGGCCGGACATCCTGGCAGCCGGCGTTGTACAGGGCGACGAGGTCGTCGACCAGGACGCCGAACGACCAGCCGTCCACCGCGGCGTGCGCCCCGGAGATCAGCAGCAGATGCCGCTCCGGAGCGGTCCGCACGATCGCGGCGCGGAACACCGGCCCGGCCGCGAGGTCGAGCCGCTGCTCGGCCCAGGACTGCCGGAAGCGGTCGAGGTCGTCGTCGTCCGGGCAGACGTGTTCGGTCAGAACCTCGTCCAGCACCGTCTCCGCGGCGGGACGCACGACGAGCGTCACGCCGTCGGCAGCGAGCGTGGTCCGCAGGGTCTCGTGCCGCGCGACCAGGCTCCGCACGGCGCCGCGCAGCGCGTCCCGGTCCAGCCGGCCGTCCAGCCAGAAGCCGACGGACATCTGATACGCCGGCACGCCACCCTCGTCCAGTGCCGCCTGCTGCCGCTGCGCGAGGGTGCTGCGCGGCGCGGGCGGCGGCACCACGGCCCCGGCCGGGGCCGCCCGGCCGGGGCCGAGCACACCGTGCTCCCGCAGCTCGGTGACCGAGTCGCGGACCGCTGCCCGGATGTGGTCGAGGTCGGCCTGCTCGTGCGCCGTGGACAGGAAGAAGTTGCGCAGTTCCCAGACGAACACGCCGCGGTCGAGCAGGTTGAAGTACAGCGGGTCCATGTTCTGTTCGTGCTCGAACCGGAAGAGCGAGGAGAACCGGTGGACCTCGATCGGCACGTCGAGCTCGCGGAAGTCGGCGTTCAGCCGGTCGACGAACACCTCGGTCTTGCGATCGAGGTCCCGCTGCAGGGCCGGGCCCTCGCCGCGGAGGTGGTCCAGAACCGCCCGGGCCGCCACCATGGTCATCGGATGCTGGCAGAACGTGCCGGCGAAGAAGGTGGACTCCGCGGTCGGGCGGGAGTCGTCGCCGAAGTCCCACACGCCGCCGTCGATCGTGTCCATGATCCCGCCCCGGCCGGCGATCACGCCGATCGGCATCCCGCCGCCGATGATCTTGCCGTACGTGGCCAGGTCGGCCTCGATGCCGTAGAGCCCCTGGACACCGGCCGGGTGGCAGCGGAAACCGGTCACCATCTCGTCGAAGATCAGCTTCGTGCCGTGCCGCTGGGTGATCTCCCGGACCCGGCGCAGGAACTCGGGGTTCTGCACTCCGGGGGTGCGGAGGGTCACCGGCTCGGTCATCACCGCGGCGAGCCGCGGACCGTGCCTGTCGATGAACTCCAGCGCCTCGTCGGTGCCGAATTCGAGCACGTGCACGTTCTCCACCGCGCGCGCCGGGATGCCCGAGGTGATCGGCCGGGTGGTCCGCACGCCGTTCTCGGAGGAGGCCGCGGCGAGCACGCTGTCCGCGTGACCGTGGTAGGCGGTGGAGAAGACCACGACGTCGTCGCGGCCGGTGGCGGCCCGGGCGATGCGCAGGGCGGTCATGACCGCTTCGGTGCCGGTGTTCAGGAAGGCGACCCGCTCCATGCCGGTGAGTTCGATCAGGCCGGCGGCGACCTCCTCGACCACCTCGGTGCGCGAGGCGATGACGAAGCCGAGGTCCAGCCGCTCGCGCAGCGCCGCCATGACCGCGGGCGGGTTGTGCCCGAGGAGGTGGACGCCCCAGCCCAAGGTGAGGTCGACGTACTCGTTGCCGTCGATGTCCCACAGCCGCGCGCCCTGCCCGCGCTCGGCGACGATCGGGTACAGCATCTCCTTGGTCGTCGGCCGGAAGCCGATGGACGAGCGGCTGTCGGCGATCAGCGGGCGGAACCGCTGGGCGAACTCCTTCGACCCCTTCGTCCTGCTGCCGAACCGCTCGGCCAGGACCTTGAGATACCGGGCACGCTGCGCCGACTCCACGAGGCCGGCTCCGCCGCGCGCACCGGGTGCGAGCGGGACGGCCGGCCGGGATGAGGCCGGTCGCCCTGCCGGACGGGCCGCGGGCGCCGGTTCGACGACGACCGGTCCGGCGCCCGGGGCGATACCGCCCGCCAGGAGTTCGAGCTGGCTCCGCATGACGGCGAGCTGTTCGGTGATCAGCCGCTCGACGGCCGTCGTGGCTCCGGGCACCGAAAGGGTGTCGGCCGAGACCGGCGCCACCGGCACGGGTGCGAGGGTCCGCGGCACGTCGACGGCCGCGGCGATCACCGCGCCGGCGGCCGGGGTCGCCGCGGCCTCCGGCGGCGTCCCGGCCGACGCGTTCGCCGCCAGATGCGCCGCCAGCGCGGCCGGCGTCCGGAAGTCGCCGAACAGCTGCCGGAGCGAGACCTTGCAGCCGAAGCGTTCCTCGACCAGCCGCAGCATGCCGAGCAGCGCCATCGAGTCCGCACCGAGATCGCCGAACGGGACGTCCGGATCCAGCGCGTCCGGCCGGATGTCGAAATAGCCGCCGACCATCGCGACGACCTCTGGGAGCAGTGGCTCCACGGTGTTCTCCTCGTGGTTCATGTCAGCCGACCCGGGCCAGGTGCGCCGCCAGGCGGTCGATCGTCGGGTTCCTCAGCAGATCGATCGTCGGCAGGGGGACGCCGAGCTCCGTCCCGATCCGGCGAGCGAGCCGCACGGCGAGCATCGAGTCGTCGTCGATGTCGAAGATGCTCTGGTCGTAGCGGACGACCTCGGTACGCAGCACCTCGGTCCACAGCTTCGCCAGCAGCCGCTTCAGCTCCTCGCCGCGCGGCGGGCCGGCCGGGGCCGCCGGCGGCGCCTGGTCCGGTTCGTCCAGCCGCAGCCTGCTGCGATACAGCGGATGTGCCGGCAGCGGGACCCGGCGGGGCTCCTGGCCGGACCAGTGCGACCAGTCCACCGGCACACCCGCGGTCCACAGCCGGGCCGCGTCGTGGAGCAGCCGTGCCAGCGGCGACGACTCAGTGCCGCCGGCCGGGCCGAAGTCCCCCGGCAGCGGTTCGGCCGGGGTTCCGACGACGACCACCGTCGCCCCGTCCGCGGTCCGGCCCCCGAAGGCCTCGGCCAGCCGGCCGCCCTCCCACACGTCCCGAGTCCAGTGCAGCGGGTCGAGGGCTCGCGACTCCGGCAGCTCGCCGCCCACGACGGCCGACAGGATCGGGACGCGCGGGACCCGCGGCCGCACCTCCGGCGGGCCGTCGAGCAGCCCGGCCCGCCAGGACAGCAGGGCCAGCGCCTCGGTCTCGTCGAGGACCCCGCTGAAGCAGGCCGCGAGGACTTCACCGGCTCCGGCGCCGCCGACCGCGTCGGGCCGCGCGCCGGATTCGGCCCACAGCGTCGCGAGCACCAGTCCGGCGGTCACCCGCGCGGCCGGCGGACTCTGCGCGCCGATCAGGACGCTGTCGGTGGACCGCCGCGCGATGGCGGCCACGGCCGGCACCCGCTCGGCCAGCACCCGGAAATCCTCGACCGGGACCTCGCCGAACAGGAACGACACGGCCGGGGCGGTCACCGCCGTCGGCGCCGCCGCGGCCCCCGCGGCGATCGCCCGCAGTCCGGCCACGGCGGTGGCGTGGTCGTCCGCGACGACCGCGCGGCGATACGCGAACCCGCGCCGGCCGGCCCGCAGCGTGTAGTCGGCGCCGGCGAGGTCGGGGGCGTCCGGCCGCGCCAGCACGTCGGCCAGCCGGCCGGCCAGCTCGCGCAGCGCCCGGTCGCTCCTGGCGCTCACCGCGAGCAGCCGGGGACCGGCGTCCGGCGTCGGCCGCGCGGGCAGCGGGGGCGCCTCCTCCAGCACGACGTGCGCGTTGGTGCCGCCGATGGCGAACGAGCTGACCGCGGCCCGCCGCGGGGTCGGGCCCGGCTGCCATGCCATCGGCAGGGTATTGATGTGGAACGGACTGCCGGCCAGCTCGATCTCCGGGTTGGGCCGGGTGAAGGTCGGGTGGCCGGGGATCTCCCGGTGCCGCAGGGCCAGCACCGTCTTGATGAACCCGGTGATCCCGGCGGCGGCGGCCAGGTGCCCGACATTCGCCTTGACCGAGCCCAGCGCGCACTGCCCGGGCTGGGCGCCGCCGGCGACGAAGGCTTCGCTGAGAGCGGCGAACTCGATGGGGTCGCCCAGGGCGGTCGCGGTCCCGTGCGCCTCGACGTATGTGATGGTGTCGCTGTCCACCCCGGCGACCGCGTGCGCCTCGCTGATCACCGCCCGCTGCCCTTCGACGCTCGGGGCGGTGTAGCCGATCTTGTCGGACCCGTCGTTGTTGACCGCCGATCCCTTCAGCACGGCCAGGATCCGGTCGCCGTCCTCGATCGCCTCGGCCAGCCGCTTCAGGGCCACCAGGCCGACGCCGTCGCCGAACGTGGTGCCGTCGGCGTCCGCGTCGAAGGGACGGCACCGGCCGTCCGGGGAGAACATCATCCCCTCGCGGTACACATAGCCCGGATACGCGTTGGCGATCACCGAGACGCCGCCGGCCAGCGCGATGTCGCATTCCCCCGCGATCAGGCTCTGCGCGGCCACGTGCACCGCGACCAGCGAGGTCGAACAGGCGGTCTGCACGGCGACGCTCGGCCCCTTCAGGCCCAGCTTGTAGGAGATCCGCGTGGTCAGATAGTCCTTGTCGTTGGCGACCATGAGCTCGATGCCGTCGTAGGTCAGCAGGTCGCAGGACCGGGCGACGACGTTCGTCAGGTACGTGTTCATCGCCGCGCCGGCGAACACCCCGACCGCCTGACCGTCGGCCCCGCCGGAGTAGCCGATGGTGTCGAGCAGTTCCCACGCGACCTCCAGCATGATCCGCTGCTGGGGATCGATCAGCTTCGCCTCGCGCCGGGTATAGCCGAAGAACTCGGGGTCGAAGTCGAAGGCGTCGGGCAGGACGGCCGCTCGCCGGACGTAACGCGGATCGCGGAGTACCCGCTCGGGCACACCGGCCGCGAGGAGTTCGTCGTCGGTGCGGGTGGTCAGCAGCTCGTCGCCGGCCCGCAGCCGGCTCCAGAACGTGTCCACGTCGGGGGCGCCGGGAAACCGGCCGCACATCCCGATCACGGCCACGTCGTTCGGCTGGATCGTTACGTCGGTCTCGTCGGCGTCAGGCATTCTTCCCGCCCCGTTCCCGGGCCCGCAGGCGCGCGCCGCGGACCGTGTCGTCCGCCAGTCGGGGGCGTCGGCCCGACGTCCGATCCCGGTCGCGGCCCTCGCCTCCGCCGCCGACGGCGGGCGCGGCATCGGCCCGGCCAAGGCGCGCGGCCAGACTGGCCACGGTCGGATAGCGGAACAGCTCGGACCCCTTCAACGGCGGGTCTGCGGCGTCGCCGGCGAGCAGTTCGTGGACCTGAAGCAGCAGCACGGAGTTGCCGCCGAGATCGAAGAAGTTGTCGTCGCGGCCGATGTCCTGGCGCTGCAGCACCTGCTGCCAGACGGCCGTCACCCGGCGCTCGTGGTCGCTCGGTGCCCCGGCGACGCCGGTTCGAGCGGCCACGCTCGCGAACTGCGCGGCCAGTCGCGCGCGGTCGACCTTCTGACCGGCGTCGAGCGGGAACGCGTCGAGGAACCCGATCGCGGTGGGCACCATGGAATGCGGCAGCGTGGAACGCAACTCCGCTCTCAGGGCGCTCTCCGTCAAGTTCGACCCCGGCTCGGGAATCACGCAGGCGACGAGGCGGCTGTCGTCGACGCCCGCGCCGACGACCAACGCCGTCGACCTTCTGACACCGGGCACCTTGTCCAGCTGGGCTTCCACGCCTGCCAGCTCGACCCGGAACCCGTTGATCGTCACCTGGTTGTCGACACGTCCCAGGATTTCCAGGTGCCCCCGGGTGTTGACCCGCGCCAGATCGCCGGTGCGGTACAGCCGGCCCCGCGGCTCGAGCGGGCTGTCGAGGAAGCGCTCCTTCGTCAGCTGCGACTGGTTGACGTATCCCCGGCTGACGCACTGTCCGCCGAGGTGCAGTTCGCCGGTGAACTCCGGCGGCACGGGCTGCCCGTTCTCGTCGAGGACGTGGACCCGGGCGTTCGCCAGCGGGAGTCCGACCGGCACGCCGGTTCCCACGCAGTCTTCGGGCCGGACGGGCTGCGCGGTGGCCCAGACCGTGGTCTCGGCCGGGCCGTACACGTTCCACAGCGTCCCGCACCACTCGCGGACGGTCCGGGCGAGCGGCGCGGGCAGCGGCTCGCCACACGAGAAGACGTGCCTCAGCGCCAGACCCCGGGTCCCGGTCCGCCGGACCGCGGCGGACAGGCCATGCAGGGCGGAGGGGGTCTGGACCATGTGTGTGACCCGTTCCTCGACGAGCAGCGCGTGGAAGAGGTCGGGCGATCGGGCGGCCCCCGACGGCACGACGACCAGGCACGCCCCGGCCAGCAGGGGGCCCCACAGCGACAGATCGAAACCGGCCGGGTGGAAGAACGCCCCGACCGCGGTCTCGTCGATGACGACGTGTTCACGTATCGACTCCAGCAGCGTCAGGACATTGCCGTGCTCGACGTCGATCCCCGTGGGCGTCCCGGTCGAACCGGAGGTGTAGACGGTGTAGGCCACGTCGCCGGCTCGCGGCAGATCGCCGGGCTCGCCGGCCGGCGGCAGTTCGGCCTCCGGCATGACCAGGACCGGCACCACGGCACCGTCCAGCAGACCGGCCAGGTCCGGCTGGGTGAGCACCACGCGCGCTCCGCTGTCCTCGAGCACCGTCCGGCACCATGCCGCGGGATGGGACGGGTCCAGGACCACGTAGGCCGCCTGGGCCCGCTGGACCGCGACGATCGCGGTCACCGTGTCGAGGGAGGGCTCGAGCAGGAGGGCGACCCGGCTGCCCGGCCCGACACCCTCGGCCCGCAGCCGGGCCGTCCAGCGCCCGGCCAGCTCGTCGAGCTCGGCATACGTCAGCTGGTCGCCCTCGCAGCGCACTGCCGTTCGATGGGCGTGCTGCTCCGCGGCCTGCCGGAATCGGGCCGCCAGGCTGTCGTCCGGCGCGACGGACACCGGCACGGGGTGCCGGTCGGCGCCGTGCCCGGCCTCGGTCAGGATCGGCAGCTCCGCCACACCGCGGTCCGGGCCGGCGACCGCGGCCCGCAACAGCGTCGCGTAGTGCTCGGCGGCACGGCCGGCCGCGGCCGCGGAGAAGACGGACTTGCGGTACTTGAGCACTCCGACGAGCCGGTCGCCGTCGTGCACGACCTCGAGGGTGAGCTCGAACTGGTTGTCCTGCTTGGCCAGCGGGAACGGCGCCGCGGACAGTCCGGCCCAGGCGGCCGGGGACGCGCCCTCGTCGGCCACGTGAAGGGCGGCCTGCGCCGGATGCCGGCCGGACTTCTGGTAGATGAACATCGCCTGGAAGATCGGATTGCGGCCGTCCACCCGGCGCGGCGCCAGCTCGCTGACGAGCAGCTCGAACGGATAGTCCTGGTGCTCGAACGCCTCGGCGACGGTGCGGCGGGTCCGGCCGAGCTGCTCGCGGAACGAGACCGCGTCGCTCAGGTCTGCGCGCAGTACGACGGAGTTGACGAAGTTCCCGACGCATTCGGCCAGCGCCGGGTCGGTGCGCCCGGCGAACGGGCTCCCGACGAGCACGTCACGCCGGCCGGTGTAGCGGCCGACCAGGATCTGAAAGGCCGTCAGCAGTACCACGTAGGGCGTGACCGCTTCCGCCTTGGCCAGCGCGAACACGTCGGCGGCGAGGTCCGCGGGGATGGGGAACACGAGCTGATCGCCGCCGTCGGCGTCCGCCGGGTCCAGATCGAACCGGGGCCATTCGGCCGGCTCCAACCGACCGGACAGCTGGGAGTGCCAGTAGGCGCGGGCCCGGGCACCCCGATCGCCGGCGATCAGCTCACGCTGATACGTGACGAAGTCGCTGTACGGACTGTTGCGCCCCGACAGCCCCGCCGGGCGCCGTTCGACCTCGGCGGCGTAGAGCTGCTCGAGTTCGGCCAGCATGGTGCCGAGCGACCAGAAGTCGCACGCCACATGGTGGGCTGCCAGCAGAACGACCGCTTCT
Source organism: Streptomyces xylophagus (assembly GCF_000716435.1). Taxonomy (GTDB): domain Bacteria; phylum Actinomycetota; class Actinomycetes; order Streptomycetales; family Streptomycetaceae; genus Streptomyces; species Streptomyces xylophagus. The sequence goes on along the minus strand of NZ_JNWO01000015.1, from coordinate 228,665 downwards.
CCGGGCGCCACCCGGTATGCCTGCGCTCGAAGGGGAGACCCGGTCACGAGGGCGAACGGCTCGCGATAGGCGGCTCGCACCGCCTCCTGGAGTTCTCCGTCGGTCCACTGATGCGCGTCCAGCTCGGCGAAGTCGGGTTCGAGCCAGCCGTGGACGGTCTGACGGCCCGCGGGGCCGTCCCCGTCGTCGGCGCCCGCCCGGCTGAAGGTGGTGCGCAGCGACGCGTGCCGCCCGACGAGCGACTGCAGCGCGCGGTGGAACGCGGCGGAGTCGAATCCGCCGGTGAAGCGGGCGGTGAGGGCGACGTTGTAGGACGCGCTCTCCGGGTCCATCCGATGCAGCATCAACATCGAGCTCTGCGCGTACGAGAGCGGATGCTCGGTGTGTGCCTGCCCGGCCCGTGCCCGAAGCGCCGTCTCCAGCTTCTTCCGGAGGTCGTAGTCAGTCATGAGTGTCACTCCTCGGTCGATCCGACGGGGGTGGATGCGTCTGGGCCGGCCCACAGGGGCAGGAGGGCGTGCAATTGGTCCTCGGTCAGCGCGTCGAGCGAGGCCAAAAGCCGCTCCGCCTCCTCCGGCGAGATCTGGTCCGGCCCGCCCACCTCCTCACCGGTCCCCGCCCCGAGCTCGAGCCCGAAGACCTCGACCACCGGCCGGCCGGCGTCGTCGACGACCGAGACGTCGACCACCTCTCGCGCCGTCCCGCCCACCCGGTGCCGGACCACCGCGACCCCGGAGCCCGCAGTGCTCGCCGACTCGTGGATCACGACCCGCTCGATCCGGAACGGCAGCTCGGTGGACGGCGCCGGAGCAGGCCGGTCCACTCCCGGCCGATCACCGAACGTCCGCCCCGTCGCACGAAACGGCGCGTGGTACCTCACCCAGTCGACCGGAATCCCCGCCTCCTCCAACCGGGTCAGGTGCTCCAGGACCGTCACCGAATCCGGTGTCCGAGGCGAGAGCCCCGCCAGCCGGAGCTCACCCCCGTCGCTCTGCGCCCCGCCGGCCGTGGTCAGCGTCCGGCCGGGCCCCACCTCCAGGAAGACCGTGCAGCCGCCGTCCATCAGTGCCCGGACTCCCGCCATGAACCTGATCGGTGAGGTGAGCTGCCGGCCCCAGTACTCCGCGCCGAGCTCCCCGCCCGCGGCCCAACCCCCGGTGAGGTTCAGCGCCAGCGGCACGGCCGGGGTCCGGTGCCGGATCCGGCCCGCCGCCGCGACCAGCTCCGGGACGGCCGGGGCGACCAGCGTCGAGTGGAAGGCGTGGGTGGTCTCCAGTGGGATCGTCAGCCAGCCTCGTCGCTCGAACGCCGCCGTCAACTCCCCCATCGCCGTGTCGGTCCCCGAGACGACGATCCGCTCCGGGGCGTTGTACGCGGCCACCGACGCCGCGCCGCCGTGTGCCGCGACCAGGCGTTCCAGCTCCGCCGGGTCGGGAGCGCCCACGGCGACCATCCGGCCGGCGCCGGGCACGGCCGCGAAGGCCCGGCCGCGGGCGCCGACGAGTTCGAGCCCTTCCTCGACGCCGAACACCCCCGCCGCGCAGGCGGCCGCGTACTCGCCGAGACTGTGGCCGACCACCGCGTCCGGCCGCACCCCGCACGAGGTCCAGAACTCCGCCAACGCGACCTGCAGCAGGAAGACCGCGGGCTGGAGCAGCTCGGCCCGAGTCTGGGCGGCCGGGTCGGCGAACACGTCGAGCGGACCGACGCCGGTGAGGCGGCGGAACTGATCGGCGTGCCGGTCGATGGCCGCGCGGAACAACGGGTGCTCGCGATGGAGCTCGACGCCCATGCCGACGTACTCGGAGCTCTGCCCCGGAAACAGGAACCCGGTCCGCGGCCGGGTTCCGGCCGCCGTCACGAGGTCCCCCCGCGCCGCAGCGACGTCCCGCCGAGGGCGAGGAAGTCGTCGTCGAGACCCGCCTCCGGCAGGTCCAGGACATCGGCCACGATCTCGCACAGCTGCCGGCCCCGAGTGTCGGCCGGCGATGCGACGGCAGGCTCCGCGCCCGACGGCCCGGCACCGAACGGCTTGACGTCCGCTGGTTGATCGCTCGACGCCATCCACTCCGCCAACGCCCGGCGATCCAACGTGCCGTTCGCCGTGACCGGGGAGGCGTCGAGCAGCTCGACCCGGTCCGGCAGCATCGCCGACGGCAGCCGATCCCGCAGAAACTCCCGCACGCCGGCGGGGGTCGCCGCGTCCCCGCCGTCGTCCTCCAGCACGAGACACGCCACCGACTTCGCCTTCCGCGTGCCCTCGGCCTCGACGACCTCGATCGCGACGCGGCATGCGTCGGCGTCTCGCACCATCTGAAGGACTTCGCCGTTCCGCTCGAGGATCCAGGAGAAATACATCCGTCGCTGCGCAGACAATGCGGCGACCCTTCGGAAATGACCTCCGGTCGAGGGATCTCCGTCTGAATCCGACATGACCTGAACATTGTTGTACGACATTCCGGGCACGAAGGAACTCCAACCGATCTGTCACGTCTGGAAAAAAGTCAGCCACGTGAGCCCGCGACGGCATCCAACGGGCTGGAATGGGATGACGCCGATTTCCAGAAGAGAAAGGAATCGAACCCCGGCGGATCCACGCTCCGTCCCGAGGCCACGCGCAGTCGCATCAGCATCAGGAGGCTGAGACAGCGCCGTCGGTCAAGTCACGGCGGCGCCGCACCCGGGACACCTCCTGGACGCGACCGTCACGACATGGTCAGGACGCCTCGCCGACCAGTTCGGTCAGCACGTCGCTGAGGTCGCTGAGCAGCGGGTTCTTGAGGATGACGCCCGTGATCCGGGATATTCCGAGCTCCTGGCGGAGGGCCTGGCCGAGGCGGACGGCGATGATGGAGTTGCCGCCGACGGCCAGGAAGTCGTCGCCGACGCCGATGTCCGGATTCCCCAGAAGCTCCCGCACCTTGCCGACCACCAGCTCGTCCATGGGGTTACGGAACCCGCTGTCGACCGTCACCTGACCACCTCTCGTACTTCATCGGTCAGCTCTCGCAGGCCGGCAGGCCGCATGTCCGACCAGTGTGCGGACACGTATTCAAGGCAGTTCGCCCGTGTGTCCGCGTCGTGCGCGACCGACCAGCCGGCGGGCACGGCATGGGACGCCGGCCACAGCGAGTACTGCTCCTCGCCGTTGACCAGGACCAGATGAACGCCTTCCTCGTCTTCGAAAGGATTGGCCACGGCTCTCCTGTGTGAACGAAACCTGATGTGACGAAACCTGATTTCCCGAAGGACGTGTCCAATCGTGCGCTTGTCTCGCCGGCGAGACAACACTCCGTCGGCCGTTTCCCACCGCGGTCCGCGGTGAGTGTGTCCGCGAAGAACCAGGGTGCTATGAATCGGGAGCGGGCGCATTTACTGACCGCCGTTCGCCACCCACCCCCGACTCCGAATCCGAATCCGTATCCGTATCCGTATCCGCTGAGGAGAACGCACCATGGATCTCAGCCTCTTCTATTTCGCCAACGACAGCGGAGGCGCCGAGGCCGACCGGTACCGGTTGTTGCTCGAAGGCGCCCGCTTCGCCGACGAGAACGGCTTGGCGGCGGTGTGGACCCCGGAACGCCATTTCCACCCCTTCGGTGGGACCTATCCGAACCCCTCGGTGACCAGTGCGGCGATCGCCGCGACGACGGAGCGTGTCAAGATCCGGGCGGGCAGCGTCGTGGCACCGTTGCACCACGCGCTGCGGATCGCCGAGGAGTGGTCCGTGGTGGACAACATCTCCCGGGGCCGAGTCGGGGTGTCCTTCGCCTCCGGCTGGCACGCCGTCGACTTCGCCCTGAATCCTGCCGCCTACCCGAACCGCCGGACGGAGATGTACGAGCGGATCGAGCAGGTGCGTGCCCTGTGGCGCGGCGAGGCGATCGAGGTCACCGACGGCGCGGGGAACCTGGTGAAGGTGCGGTCGTTCCCGCCGCCGGTCCAGGCCGACCTGCCGATCTGGGTCGCCAGTGTCGGCGACGTCGAGACCTTCCGGAGCGCCGGCCGGATCGGCGCCGGGCTCCTCACCCACCTGCTCGGCCAGAGTCCCGAACAGCTGGCGCACAACATCGCCGAGTATCGGAAGGCCGCGGCCGACGCCGGCTGGCCGGGCCATGTCGCGGTGATGGTGCACACGTACCTCGGCGAGGACACCGACAGGGTCCGAGAGCTGGTCCGGCCGTCGCTGAGCGACTACATGCGCAGCTCACTCGGGCTCATCCTGACGTCGGACCTCAGCGCCGGAGACCTGGAGCCGGACGAGATCGACATGCTCGTCGAGCGGGCCTTCGAGCACTACTTCGACAACGTCGGCCTGCTCGGCTCGGTCGACAAGGGCGAGCAGGTCGTGGCGCGGCTCGCGGAGCTCGGCGTGGACGAGATCGCGTGTCTCATCGACTTCGGACTGCCGACGAACGAGGTCATGACCGGCTTGACCTATCTCAAGCGACTGCAGGACGCGTGCGGCACCGACGCGCCCGACCAGCCCACGATCTGACCCTGACCCTTCCCATGCCGCCGCGATCCCCCGGCCGGGGTGCGGATCCACCGTGCCCGCACCGGGGCCGCCCCGCCGAAGTACCGGCCCGTTTCCGGGGCGCGGCTGTATCACCTGACAGTGGTCCGTTGTTATCTCGTGACGTACGCAACGGACAAGGCTCCCGTGCCGTTGAGGGAGGTTTTCGACCTCTCAACTCACTGGCACAGGAGCCCTGTTGGTTTCCTGTCCCGCCGCACTCGACCATACGCCGCATCGGATCCGCTCTTCCGACGCATGAGCGGCACACTGCCCAACCGCAGCGGCACGCACCGAGCTCCGCGAGATCATCAAGGCAACGCGATCGCCGAACGCCTCATCGGCTCAGTCCGCAGGGAGGTCACCGGCTTCGTCGTCCTCCCGTCAGCCCGCGAGCCGGGCGATGGCGTCGGCGGTCTCCAGGTCCTGCTTCACCTCGGTGAGGAAGCGGACCGCGTCGCGGCCGTTGAGATAGCGGTGGTCGTAGGTGGCCGCGACCGTGGTGACCGGCCGGGCGAACGGCATACCGTCCTCGGTCAGCGCGACTTCGCTCCGCTCGGCGCACAAGGTCACGACACAGGTGCGGCCCGGATGGACGATCGGCGCGGCCAGGATGATGTCCGGATCGTTGTGCAGCGAGAGGGTGATGCCCTCGTCGGCGAACGCGTCCTCGCGGAAGTTCTGCCGCAGGGCGCTGACCCGGAAGTCCATGAGGTCGTCGGCCAGGTCGGCGATCGGACGGCGGGCGGCGTCCTTGAGCACCGGGATGAACAGCCCGGTCCCGACGTCGACGGTGACCCCGACGTTGGCGGCCGACGCGAGGGTGAGGGTGTGGTCCGCACCGGGCGTGGCGAAGAACAGCGGGAAGTCGGCGTGGCGAGCGGCAATGGCCTTGACCAGGAGCTCGACCAGGCCGTACGGGGCGCCGCCGCGGGTGGCGCGGAACGCTGTCAGGTCGACCGCGATCGCGGCGAAGGCGGCCGGGATGGTGCGGTGCGCTTCGCTGACGACGGCGGCCACCGCGCGCTGGCGCGGACTGAGGGTGACGACGACGGCGTCCGCGGACGCCCCGGCCGCCCCAGCCGCCACGGACGCCGCCCCCTGGTCCATGAACCCCTGGTCGATGAGCCGCTGGACGTCGGAGGCCTTCACCACCCGCTTGCCGAGCGTGCGCAGTTGCTCGGTCCGGATGCCGTGATCCTTGGCGAGGGTGCGCGCGGCGTCGCTGAGGATCGGGTCCGGGCCGCCATCGTGGTCCTCGCCCTCGCCCTCACCCTCGGGTGCGGTGGTCACGACGGGGGCCGCCAGGTAGTCGTCCCGTTCCTGGCGGCTGTCGAACAGCAGCCCCACGGGCCGTCCGAACTCGCAGTGCGCTCCGGCCTCGACGAGCCGGTGGAGGACGCCGTCCGCGTCCGCGACGAGTTCCTCCAGGGCCTTGGCAGTCTCGACCTCGGCGATGACCGCGTCCGCGGACACCGCGGCGCCGTCGTCGACCGTCCAGCCGACCAGGACGCAGCCCTCGTCGTTGTTGTTGAACTTCGGCAGCAGCAGTTCACGCATGCAACGCCTCCCAGATGGCGCGGTGGATGTCGGAAGCTTGGGGGAGCACGGTCTGTTCCAGGTGTGCGGCGGTCGGGATCACCTCGGCCTCGGCGCTGCACAGCACGACCGGGCGCCGCAGCCGGCCCCACAGCCGCTCATAGACGCGCGCGGCGACCTCCGCGCCCCACGTTCCGCCGGCGGCGGAGTCCTCGACCAGGCACACGACCTCGGCGCCGGCCAGAGCGGGCAGCAGCGGCTCCACGTCGAATGGGTACAACCGGGTCGGAACGATCACCTCGCAGGTGATCTCGTGCTCGGCGAACAGCGTCCCGGCCGCCGCCAGCGCCCGCCGGGCCACGCCGCCGGGCACGATGATCACGCAGTCGGCCGCGTCGTCGCCGTCCGACGACCGCAGCCGTGCCGGGCCGCCGGCTCCGAACGGGAAATCGGCGACGAACGGCCCGTCCGTCCCCGGCTCGTGCATCGGCTGCGTGTAGAGCACCTTGTCCTCGAACAGGACGGCCGGCTCACCGTCGGCGAGCAGGCCGGCCAGCAGCGCCGTACTGTCGTGGAACGGCGAGATCTCGTGCACCGACAGGTGCGGCACGCCGATGAAGTGCTTCTGCAGGCTCTGGCTGTGGGTCGGGCCGTACCCGCGCCGCCCGCCGGTGGGACAGCGCACGATCACCGGGACCTCGACGCGGCGGCCGTACATCGCGACCGATTTGGCCGCGAAGTTCACGATCTGGTCGAAGGCCAGGGTGGCGAAGTCGCCGAACATGATCTCGACGATGGCGCGCCCGCCGGACAGCGCCAGCCCGTTGGCCACCCCCACCAGCGACTGCTCGCTGATGGGCGTGCTCAGGACCCGGTCGGGGTAGCCCGACGACAGCCCTTTGGTGATCTTGAAGGCGCCGCCGTACGGATCGGCGACGTCCTCCCCCAGCAGGAACAGGTCGGGGTCTGCGGCGAAGGCCGCGTGCAGGGCCCGGTTCAGGTTCTCGGCGACACGCTCCACGGCTCAGCTCCTCTCCCACACCGAGGCCGGACGGGCCAGGACCCGGTCCACGGCCTCGGCGATCCGCGTCCGCTGCTCGTCCTCGACCTTGGCGAACAGGTCGGGGTCCAGGCGCCGACAGGCGTCGTGCCAGTCGTGCTCCCGCTCGGCGGCGACCTCGGCGGCGGAGCGTGTGTCGTCGCCCTTGCTGTGCGGGCCGAGGCGATGGGTCGCGAACTCCACGACCGCCGGCCCGCCGCCGGTGCGCGTCCGTTCGACCACCGGTGCCAGGCGCGCGCGGATCGCGGCGACGTCGCTGCCGGTCACGGGCACATGGGCGATTCCGAACGCCGCGGCCCGCCCGGCGATGTCGCCGGCCATGGCTCGCGCGGTCGGCGTGGTCTGCGCGATGCCGTTGTTCTCCACGACCACCAGCAGCGGCAGCCGCCACAGCGCGGCCAGGTTCAACGCCTCGTAGACGGCGCCCTCGCCCCAGGTGCCGTCGCCGATGTAGGCCACGGCGATCCCGGACCGGCCGGTCCGCTGGAACCACAAGGCCGTGCCCACGGCCACCGGCAGGCTCTCGCCCTGCACCCCGGTGGACAGGTAGGTGCCCCGGAAGATGTGCTGGCTGCCGCCGACGCCCGCACAGACAGCGCCCTCACGGCCGGTCATCTCGGCCAGCAGGCCCTCGGGGTCGTCGAAGCGGGCCAGGTAGTGTCCGTGGCCGCGGTGGTTGCTGAACACGAAGTCGTCCGGGGCCAGCAGCGGCCCCAGGGCCACCGGCACGTACTCCTGGCCGAGGCAGGTGTGCGTGGTGCCGTTCAGCAGCCCGCGCGCGAACAGGTCCAGGACGGCCTGCTCGAAGTGCCTGATCATCAGCAGGCTGGAGAGGTCGTCGACGTCGATCCCGGCATCGATCCCAGCGACGCTGATGGCAGTACCTTCTTTCATGACAGGTTCCCTTCCGGAAACGCCTCGTCGAGCACGTTCATGTTCCCGCCCGTCGGAGTTCGAAAAGATCAAGATGCGTTCGCACAGCGGCCGCGGATCACGTGAAGGTGAACTCCCCCGTGACAGATGTGGCGGGATCACCCGGCCTGATGTACAGCCGGCCGCTCCCCGGCAATGCGACGGCGGCGGCGACGGTGCGCTCGTACCGGATGTCACCGGTTCCGACAACGCGGATGGGAGGGGCCGAGAGCAGAGCGAAATGCTCCTCCACCCCTGCGGCCGGTGCCATCGCGGCGAGACCGGCGCGGCACGCCTCCAGCCTTCGGCGTGAGGAGTTCCGCGCGAAGACGTTGATCTCGTCGAAGGGTTCGAACTCGGGGTGGAGGAAGTGGTTGGTGTGCTCGGCCTGTTGGGCTTCGAGGCACCGGAACCGGCCGTCCAGAGCCTCCACCCAGACCGCTTTGCCCGCGTCGCAGAGCATGAACGACCGTGAGCTGGCCAGCGGGAGACCGCGGAGGCACTCGACCGCCTCGTCGACGGTGGCAGCGGAGTCCAGCACGTGGCGAATGGCCAGGTACGGCGGGACTCCGGGTTTCCAGTCGCCTCCGAGGACCAGGTTGAGGCCCACGGCCAGGCCGTCGCTGTTGACCCCGAGATAGCCGAGCAGGCCCGCGAAACTGAGCACCAGCGCCCGGCGCGGGGAACCTGTGAGTCGGACGTCGAGGACGCTGATCTGATCGTCCAGGTCGCCGTTGAGGTCCACCGTCTGGGCCAGGACCGGATGGGAACCGGCCTTGGCGTAGGTGGTGCAGTCGCCTCGCGCCGGGATCTTCCGGTAGCCCAGGATCTCCCGGCGCAGTTGCAGCAGCAGCGCCTGGTCACGGTGGATTCCGATCCCGTCGGCGAGTCCGGTGATCTCCTCGGCCAGCCGTGGCAGCTCTGCGGTGATCACCTTGTCGAACGCGGACAGCACCGGTTCGAGCCCGGCCGTCGTGACAGGTTCGTCCAGCAGCAGGTTGAGGCGGCAGAGCGAGTCGTCGACGAAGCCGCGCAGCGGACCGGCGAGAGCTGCCCCGTGCTGTCGGCCGACCTCATAGGGATCGCCGCAGAGACGCAGATGGGTGACGCCCGCTCCGCCGGTCACACCGCCATGCCCTGACGGGTCACCTTCGCGTTGGTGGCCAGCTCGTCCTTGAGCCACGACCACTCACCGCGCAACACGCTGTAGTAGACGGCGTCCCGGCGCCTGCCGCCCGGCATCGGGTTGAAGCTGCGAAGGACGCCCTCCTCCAGGGCGCCGATGTTGCGCAGGCCCTGTCGGGCCTGCGCGTTGAGCTGGTCCGTCTTGAACTCCACGCGCTCGGCGCCCAGGTTCTCGAAGGCGTGCTCGAGCAGGAGGTACTTTGCCCAGCGGTTGATGCCGCGGCCCTGGAAGTCGACGCCCAGCCAGGACCAGCCGATCTCCAGGCGCGCGTCCGCCTCGGAGAGGTTGCCGAAGCTCATGCTCCCCGCGCATCGCCCCGTCGTCTTGTCGGTGATGTGGAAGACCACACGCCTGCCTGCCGCGTGGTCGGCGACCATGCCCTGGAAGAAGGCTTCGAAGTCCTCCTCCGTCTCGACCAGGCTCACGAAGTAGCGCCAGATCACCGGGTCCATCGCGATGTCGTGGATCGACTCGCGGTCCTCGGGACTGATCGGACGCAGCCTCACGTGGTCGTTCTCCAGTGTGGCCGCGGCCAGCTCTGCCCAACTCACTCTAAGAAGCCTTTCCGGCGTAGCGTGACAATGTGTCGACAACATCGTGGAGCGTGCGCATCTCTGCGACGTCGCGCTCGGTCAGATACGCGAGGTCGACCGCGAGATCCTCGCAGAGCCGAGTCAGGAACAGGACCTTCTGCAACGAGGTCAAGCCGTAGTCGGTCAGCTCGAGTTCAAGTTCGATCTCGTGCGGGTCCGCGGCCGGCTGGATCGCGGCCGACAGGTTTTCCCGCGCGATGGTCTCGACGTCACTGGGCATGAATACCGTCCTGGTTGTTCGTGATCTCCGACTGGAAGGCAGCGAAAATGGCCTGTCGTTTCGGCTTGAACTGCGAGGTGAGCATTCCGTTGGCGATACTGGGCCGCGGGCTCGCGACCACGACCTTGCGAATCTGTTCATCACGGCCGAACGAGGCGTTGGTGCGGGCCAGTTGTTCGGCGATCGCATCGAGGTCGGCCGTGTCGGAGGACGGCGAGACCACCGCCACCAGGGACGTCTGCGCGGGGCAGAACACCACACACTCCTCGATCGCCGGACTCGTCCGCATGTGCTCCTCGATGGGCCGGACGATCACCTTCTTGCCGTTCCCCAGCACGATGACGTCGTCGGCGCGCCCCTGGATGAACAGGAAGCCGTCCTCGTCCACGTAACCGAGGTCGCCGGTGCGCACCACCCCGTCCGCGACGAACAGCCGCTCGGAGTCACCGGGCTCGGCGAACTCGTAGCGCTGGTTCACCGGATGCTCGCTTCGTACCAGGAGCACGCCGTCCTCGTCGAACAGCACCTCCTTCCCCCGCAGCACCCTCCCCACGCTGCCCTCCCTGTGGGCGCCAGGATGGTTCTTGCTGACGATGCACGTCTCGTTCAGCCCGTAGCCCTCGTAGATGGGAAGGCCCGCGTCGGTGAGGTAGTGCAGCACCTCCCTGTCCGCCGGCGCCGATCCCGTCCACAGGTAGCGGATCCGATCGCCGAACAGCCGCCGCGCGGCCGCGCGGCGAGCCGCCTCCGGCGCGATGCCGTCCGCGCGAGCGGCATCCTGGCTGATCTGCTGCCTGGCGGCCTCGAAGAACGCCGGTACGCCCATCACCACAGTCGGCCGGGCCGTTCCCAGTGCGGCGAAGGCCGCCTCGTACGTGGTGACCGTCGCGTCGTGGCCGAAGCAGAGGGCGGAGTAGAGCCAGTACCGCTGCTGCAGCAGCGACAGCGGAAGGAAGACGAAGAGGTTGTCGTCGCCCCGGTGCTCGAAGATCTCCTGCACGGCCTGCATCGACGCGTCGATACTGCCGACCGTGGCCCCGAGTCCCTTCGGCGCACCGGTGCTGCCGGAGGTGAACTTGATCGTCGTCACCTCCTCGGGCCCGTACACGACGGGTCCGGGCGGCTCCGGCCATGTCTGCCTCGCGGCCTCGGCGACATCGGTGAAAGGTCGGACAGCCGCCGGCACGTCCGCCGGCACGTCCTGGTCGGTGAACAGAACCGTGAGCCCGTAGCGTGCCACCAGCTCTCCGGCATCGGTGAACTTGCCTGGCTCGAAACCAGCGACCACCACCTTGAGCCGCAGCGCGGCAAGGTCCAGCAGAACCCATTCCAGGCTGTTGGCCGCCAGGATTCCGATGCGGTCCCCCGACTCGACGCCGAGGCTCCGAAGGTAGGCGGCGACATGACCTGACTGCTCGTACAGTTCGGTCAGGTCCAGCGTCCTGAGACTGCCGAGCCGGATGAAGGAGATCCGGTGGCCGGGAGCCGGCGGCCCCGCCACCACGCGGTTGATCACGGAGTCCGTCATCCCGTGGCTCCCTCGGCGAGTGACCAGTCCGAGGGCAGGGCCTCGAAGTAGGACTGTTTTTCGAGGTCGATCCGGGTGCCGGGCGCGACCAGCTCGACCTGGGAAGGCCAGGACGAGAGGTCGGTCGTCCCCAGCGCCTGGGCGAGTCGGGCGGCGAATCGAGGCATGATCGGCGTGGCCGCGCGGGCCAGCAGTTGTGCCGCGGCCAGTTCCAGCGCGATGGCCGTTCGGGCCTCGTCCTTCCAACCGGCGATCAGCGCGGTCCGTGCCTCTGCTTCGGCGAACCGCCGGGTGTCGACTACGATCCCGTCCAATTCGGCGGCCGCACGGTTCAGCGAGAATCCGTCCTGCCCGAAGCTGTCGGCGACAGCGGCGAGCCGTATCCCCAGGCGGTTGAGGAACGCCGTGTGCTCGGGAGTCCAGACACCGGCGTCGGGGGCGATCCCGCCGTACTGCCCGGCAACCCGTGCGCCCAGGTCGTTCAGCCAACCCTGCCAGCCGTCCACCAGGACCCGCTGAACGGTCTCCGTGTATGCCTCGAGTGCGAAGTTCGTCCGTCGCCGCTCCGGACGCGTGAGCGACAGGTAGTAGCGCACCGCGTCCACGGTCTCCGGTCGCAGGATCTGTTTGCCCCAGATGGCATGACGTCTGCTGGTGGAGAACTTGCCGTCCTCCAACAGGTAGAACTCGTTGACGTGGTAATCGATGTCGGGATTCCACTGCGGGTACGCCAACCGGTAGAGAGCCGGGTAGAGCACGGCATGGTAGAAGCTGTTGTCGTAGCCGAAGAAGTGGACGAACTTCCAGTCCTGCTCGGGAGTCACGGCTTGCCAGTCACGGCCCAGACGCCCGCCGAGGGCCTCGATGCCGTGGAGAAAGCCGTAGGACATCTCGGGCCAGACCCAGATCACCTGCCCGTCCACTGTCGTGTCCGCGGGCGCGACGCCCCAGTCCGAAGGGTGGGTCACGGGTATGTCGAGCCTGGTACGCGCGAACACCCGGTCCGCCAGTTCGCGGAGTCGGGCCGGGACCCGGCCGAGACGGTGGTGATCGGCGACCTCGCTGCCGAACTCGTGGAGGGGCAGGACGAAGCGTGGGACAGGTCGCTGCTTCGGCGGCGCCTCCGACCGGCTGCTGCGCGGGTCGACCAGGTCGACGCAGACGTTCGGTTCGCCGCACTCTTCGCAGATGTTGCCGCTGGTGCCGCCTCCGCATCCGGGACAGCCGCCCGAGACGTCCACCTCGTAGAGGTAGGCGTCCGTCTCGTCGTCCACCAGGGCAGCCGTCTGCTGGACGGTAACCGCCCCCGAGTCGACCAGCTTCGAGAAGTATGTACGGAGACCGTCCCGGTAGTTGGGGTCCTCGTTGGTCGCTGTGTACTGGTCGACCTCGATGTCCATCAGGCGGAGCGTCGCGGCGATCTCGGCACTGTAGTGCTCGGCGGTACGCGCCGGTTCGCGCTCCTCACGGCGGGCGCGGTCGACCACGTAGCTCTGGAAGTCGTCGCTCCCGGTGAGGTGCCATACCTCAGTGCCCCGCATGCGTTGGAACCGGACGTAGGCGTCAGCTCCCAGGTAGGGACCGGACAGGTGGCCGAGGTGGAGGTCGCCGTTCGGAGTGGGCGGGGTCGAGAAGACGAAGACCGGCCTCTCGTGGAACCGGCGGCGCGTACCGCCTGCCGCCGCGGCCTGGGCGGCGCGCGCCGGGTCGCGCCAGTACAGGTCGAAGAAGACCAGGTCGACGTCTCCGTCGTTCTCGACGACGTGTGTCTCGAAGGGCTCGAACTGGCACACCGTTCCCGGCTCCACCCGGATACGCCGACCGTCGAAAGCCACCCATCCCGTTCCGGCGACGACGACGAACATCTCGATCTCGTCGTGCTGGTGTGGATCGGAGATGACACCCGGAGCGACCCGGCCCCAGCCGGCTCCGGCACTCATCTTCTCCACGGAGCTCATCTCGATGCCGAATGCCTGGTGCAGTTCCTCAGCGGAGAAGACGCTCACGTTCATTGCTGGCCCCCTTGGTCGGAAACGTTCTCAACGGCTCTACGGAGCAGGTGCGCTGTCTCTGCGGCGATGGCGGGTGCGAGCCTGTAGCCGGAGCCGTTGGCGGCACCCGCGAACACCAGTCGGCCCTCCTCGTCCAGAGCGCGTACCAGCGGCTCCCGATCCGCGCTGTACGCATCGCAGAACACCCTTCCGCTGCGGGCGGAGTCGGCCAGGCGGGGGGCGCGGCTGATCAGCACCTCGCGGGCCTCGGCCAGGTCCGACGGGGAGACGCTGCCGGTGAGCCGGTCGGGGTCGACGTCCCAGACCTGACTGGTGTAGCTGAAGAGCCAGCGCCGCTGCTCGTGAAGCGGGAGCAGGAACGCGTCCTCGTCATGGAAGACGACGACTCCGTCCTCGGCCGCCGGCGGCTGTTCGATGTGCAGCGCGACGACCTTCTTCACCCTGGCGCCCAGGGGGGTGAGCCGTTCCCGCCAGGCCGGTGCGGCCAGCCACGGGCCGGGTGCGAGCACGACCGAGTCGGCTGTGACGCGCTCTCCTGTGCTGAACCCGAGTGCGTACCCGCTCCCGACCCGGTCCAGGGAATCGACGCAGACCCCTTCCCTGAAACTCGTCCGCGGCCGCAGAGACCGGGCCAACGCTCGGGTCAACGCCCCGACATCGGCGTACTGGCAGCCCTCGCCCGTCCAAGCCGCCGTCTCCTCGGAAAGTGGTGGCAGCCAGTCCGGCAACGCGTCCACGCGGGACAGGCCGGCCTCGTCAAGATAGGCCGTCTCCACCTGGTCCACAGCCGCACGGTCGGACACCACCAGCAGGGGAACCGGATGAATGGGCAACGCCGGATCAGCGTCGAGCAGGGCCCTGTAGTAGGCCTGGCTGTAGCCGGTCATACGGCGTACCCGCTCCGTCGCGCCACGAGGGAAGTGCAGACCGGCCGACCGGCGACTGGCTCCGGACCCGACGGCATCCTGTTCGAGCACCAACACGGAGGCGTGCGGAGCCCGTAGCACCAGTTCCCGCGCGATCGCACACCCGATGATTCCGCCACCAACGACCGCGAAGTCGACATGTGTCATGGCTCATCCCACGCTCTCGTCGGGGCTGAGCTTCGCCGACCATTCGATGAACGATGGAACCGTGTCGTTGCTGCGCACACATCGAACGCGGTCGATGATCCGCTGGCTCCGCCAGGCAAGCAGGCTGAGGTTCTTGTCCGCCAGTCCGCGCTGTCCCAGAGCCGCGTTCTGGAGGAAGATGCTTCGGTTCGAAGGGCCGTCCCACATCACGGCGAAATCACTGTCGATGCGGTACTCGTCGCCCTCACGCTCGAGTCGGTTCGCGATCGGCGCGAGGAAATCGGGCGCGGCGGTGCGGAACCCGGTCGCCCAGACCACCACGTCGGCGTCGACCTGCCCGAGGACCGCCGGATGGTTGCTGTTGGACAGCTTCAACGACCACGCGTTGTCGGAGGCGGAGACCGCGATCACGTTCCGGTTCGGGTACAGCGAGACAAGGTCGGTGTCGCCTTGGATGAACCGCTCGGCATAGATGCGCTGATAGATCTCGCGGAGTGTGCCCTCGGAGATGCCGTCACTGGTGAGAACGTGCTCCCGGTTGAACGATTCGCGCGTCCCCTGGTCCAGCCTGGCGAAGTAGTCCGAGTAGCCGGGCATGTAGAAGTCGTTGGTGAAGGGCGAGTCGTCCATGGGGTAGAAGTTGCGGCGGCGTGACACCCACGAGACCCGGCGCGGTCGCTCACCGGACGGACGCGAGATGAGGTCGAGGAACGCCTCGGCGCCCGACTGGCCTCCGCCGACCACGCAGACCCTCTTCCCCGCCAAGTCGCGGCTGAGAGGCACGAATTCGCTGACGTGGAACTGAGTGAGGCCGAGGTGGTCACGGGCTTCCGCCGGCACCCAGGCATTGCTGCCGATGCCGATGGACACGTTGTTCGCCGTGACGGTGCGCCGGTTGGTGCGCAGGACGAATACGCCGTCGAAGTCGACGGAGACGACCTCCTCTCCGAACACCACGTTCTGGTTGCGCCGGCTGGCCCATTCCAGGTAGTTACGGAACTCCTGCCGCGGCACC
This sequence comes from Streptomyces xylophagus, assembly GCF_000716435.1. Taxonomy (GTDB): domain Bacteria; phylum Actinomycetota; class Actinomycetes; order Streptomycetales; family Streptomycetaceae; genus Streptomyces; species Streptomyces xylophagus. The sequence goes on along the minus strand of NZ_JNWO01000015.1, from coordinate 213,011 downwards.
GCGCTGAACTGAGCATTGATGAAGTGGTAGATCCGCCCTTTGTCCTTCAGGTAGGACAGGAAAGAAAAGGGACTGGTCGGGTCCGACAGACTCACCAGATCCTTGAAGATGGACACCTGAAGGGTCGCATCGGAGATCTGCTGTCCATCATGCCAACTGAACACTTCACGTTTCTCGAGGAAGAGGTTCGGCAGCCCCGGACTGCCGTGCAGAAGAGAGGCAAGACTCAGATTCGCAGGGCCGACGCCTATGCCGACACACTCGTAATGCTGTTCGTCACTCATGCTTCTCCCGTGTATGCGTCGGCTTGTCTTTCCGCACCCGGCAGCCAGGGCGAGCCAAGATGCACGGGGACGGATCTGCCCGCGTCATTGATGCGACAGGAGAGGACAAGTCAGCGTTCCACTCGACTTGCGCTGCTTCCGGATGCGGCTCGGGATCGGCCCACGAGCGGCCGTCGCCCCAGCGCGTCAGCGATGATCAGCTTCTGGACCTCGGACGCTCCCTCGTAGATCCTCAGGGACCTGACCTGCCGGTACAAGCGCTCGGGGACGCTGTCGGCGACCAGGCCGGCAGCCCCGTGGACCTGGACGGCAGCGTCGACGATCTCCTGTGCGGCCTCGGTGGCGGCCACCTTGGCGATACTCGAGTGCTTCGCGTAGCCGGGATTCCCGTGGTCGAGCTCCCAGGCAGCCCGCGCGACCAACAGCGCGGAAGCGTTGAGCTTCACCTCCATGTCGGCGAGCGCACCCTTCACAAGCTGAAGATCCATCAGCCTGCCGCCGTGGATCCGCCGCTCACGGGCCTGCTGGACCGCCGAGTCGACAGCGCGCCGCGCAAACCCCACCGCGGCCGCCCCCACCGTCATCCGGAATCGCTCCAGCAGGTCCGTCGCGACCACGAACCCCTGTCCGGGGCGTCCGAGCACGCTCGATTCGGGGACCAGGCAGTCTTCGAAGGCCAGGTGTCCGAACGAACGCGGGGCAATCAACGGCACCTCCTCCAGCACCCGGACTCCGGGCGTGCGCGCCGGCACCAGAAATGCCGTGAGCCCCAGCGCACCGGGTCCCCCGCCCGTCCGGGCGATCACGCAGTGCACATCCGCGATGCCGGCATTGGCGATCCAGGCCTTGCGGCCGTTCAACAGATAGCCGTCGGACACGAGGTCGGCAGTCAGACCGACCGCTGATATGTCGGAGCCGGCCTCCTTCTCCGAGATCGCGAACGATCCCGCCGTCTCGCCCGACGCCATTCGCGGCAGATACTCCAACTGCTGCTCACTGTTTCCGTATTGGACGATCGGAGTCGCCGACAGCGCTTGGATGGAAAAGGCGAAGTCCGCCAGATCGTCGGCGTACGCGAGGATCTCCCTGGCCAGACAGATCGAGCGGTGGTCACCGGCGGCGGACCCGTTCGCGGGATCGAGGAATCCCAGCCATCCGGCGGAGCCGAGCGCGCTCAGGATCTCCCTGCCGGCCTTCTCCGGGGTCTGCTCCAGAGGACGTGACCACAGGTCGGCGTGACCGGCACACCACTCGGCGAGTTCCACGGCCAACGTGCGGTGCTGCTCCTCGTAGAACGGCAACGCCAGGATGTCCTCATCGAGACCGCTGAACAGCGCGTAAGTCATGTCGCCCTTTCAATTCCGCAGGTCGGCATCGGCCGAGACGGCCGCGAACCCGGCGGCACCTTGATCAGGCGATGCGCGATAAAACTTACGCGGCCGAGGCGCGGCCCCGCCAGATTCGCCGCCCTCTCCTCCTCCCGTCAGAAGACGACGATGGTCGTGGATTCACGGGCATGACAGACGGCGAAATCGTGGATCACCGGGCGCATTTTCACTTCGCCGATGTCGGTTGATCACCGCGTGCCGGGAATTCGGCAAGAAGGCACGGAACCCGATGATCGACTGGTGCCGGATACCGTACGACCGCAGAATCCGCGCTCCGCCTGCCGTTTTCGCCGTGAGCCTGCCGCGACGTGTCGGCCGACGCCTGTCTCGCCAGCGAGACAACGCCCCCGCCGACCATTCCGATAACGCCGGTCCGAGTGCTAATGCGGCTGCTTGCGGAGCAGAACCCCGTACCGTACTCCTGGAACCGAGGCGGCCAACAGATAGTGGCCGTTGTCGCGAAGCCGACCGGCTGCCGCGAGGTCCGTCAGGTTGATGATCGGGTCAGCGGCGAAGCAGTGGCCCACCCGTGCGATGTTGTCTGTGTACAACTGCGCTGCGGCAAATCCCGCCTGAAGCTCTTTCATGACGATGATGGCTTCGAAGATATTGGTGTGCATGAGGATGTCGACCTGGTCGATTCCCATGGACGCACGTTTCATCAGCTGCATGTTCACGCGGCGGGAGAGGTCCGGACTGATCTGGTTCGACCAGTCCAGGTCCTTCATCTCGTGCGCCGCGGCACTTGCGACGATCTCGTACTCCCCGTCAGTGTCCGACACCAGCACACCGGCCGCGCCATCGCTGAACAGGGCGAACTTGCCCAGTCTTTCCGCCTCGACAGTGACTCGATCGGTGGTGACGACCAGGACCCGCCGATGGATTCCGGCAGCTACGAAGGCCTCGGCGACTCGCAGACCCGCCAGCAGGTTCGTGCATCGGTCGAGCGTGATGCCGAGGAAGTCGGTCTCACGCGTTCCCAACCCCTCCGAGATGGTCCGCACGAAACTGCCGTGGCTGTCCGGCCCCCCAGGAAAACTGGTGCAGCACAGCACCAGTGCGTCGACGGAGGCGGGGTCTACGCCGGCGGCGCGGAGAGTCGCCCTGCCCGCCTCGACCGCCAGGTCCTCCAGCGACTTGTGGCTCCGGTGCACATGGCCCCAGCCCCAGAGCTCCGGGGCATACGGCACCCCCAGTTCACCGGCCCGCGCCTCCAGATCCGGAGTCTCCGTATGGTGCGACGCGCTCTCCCCCAGCACGTACTGCGGTCCGCTCAGGAAGACAGAGGAGGAACTCATCGAGGCTCCACAACGGGATGTGTATGGGGTCGGTCAAGCCACGGCGGCGGCCGGCTCGGCCTCGGGTTCGGCACCCGCCGCCGATTCGTCCGACCGGGCCTCCTCGATCAGACCGACGAGCCGAGTTCACCGGCGGCCCGCAGCGCGTGTCACCGATCATGGGATTCGTCAGTAGAGCCTTGATCGCCGCACAGGTCGTCGGTCGGCACGAACGATGGACGGACCGTGTCGGGGAAGCCGAGCTCAGTCCGCGGGCGTTGTCTCGGATCCGGGTCCGAGACCGGCCGCCAAGCGCTCCATCCCCGCGTCGTCCAGGCCGTCGAGGGTCGCCAGCAGTTGCGCGGCCGCCTCCGGAGAGGCGTCGTCGAGGTCTGCCCCGGCGGGTCCGCCGGCAACCGGTCCGGCAGCGAACGCGGCGACAGACCCGCCGTCCGCCCGCACCCGCGCCGTCAGGCCGTCCAGGGTGAGGTCCAGCAGTTCGCCTGCCGGGACGTCCACACCGAGGTCGGTCCGCAGCCGGCTCCACAGCTCGATGGCCGCGAGCGAGTCGAACCCGAGCGAGACCAACGGGACGTCGCGGCTGAACGGGCTGGTCAGTCGCGCCCGGATCAGCCCGTCGAGATAGCCGCGGACGGCCAGGAGGCCGTCGCCGTTGCCGATCGTCACCTGCCCGCCGCCTCTCCGCCGCGACTCATCGGCCATCTCCCTGATCCTCGAACTGGGTTCGCCATGTCTCTCCTGTGCAAGCAATCCGACACTCGACATCCGAACGGCGGCCGACACCACTTCGCCGCGGCACGCGAACAACCTCGCAGGCCCCCGCCATGCTGCGGCTGTCTCGCCGGCGAGACAACACCGCGCAGACCATCCCGGCCCGCTCCGCATGCAGTGGTCCGCAAGCACGGCCGTTCCCACATCATGATGTGAGCCCGAGGATGTGGAACGGGTGTTCTGCCCGTCGTGCTGCCCGGCGGGTGGCTTCGGCGCTGTCGTCGCGTCCGTGCAGGTGAAGCGCCCCGACGGCGAGGTTCCGCAGCGGGGCCATGACACGCGGGCCGGAACTGGTACGGACGCGGCCAGGCGCACCCGCTCCCCGTCGAGCCCGCGACCTGCCGGCAGCCGCGGTCGAAACGCACCCGGCCGCCCACACGCAGCACGTTCATGCGCAGCTCACCACCGGACAGCGCATCCCATGGCTGCTTGCAGCATCGGCTCATCCGATACCCGGCCGGCCGGCGCGCATTGCCACGTCTTCTGAGCTGCGGATGTTGTGCGCGCGGTCCCCTGCCACGCGCTGAGCGCGCCCGGTCTCCGGCGCGCCCGCTCAACGTACAGCGAACATCCCTGGCGTATCCAGGCATTTTCCTCGACCCCCGCAGACGAAGACGTGTCACACATCTAGTCATACCGACCAGTCGGTACTAGCCTCCGCTCGAACGGGAGGACCCCCAGCCTCCCGCCGCTCGTCCCGTCCCCCGCCGCTCCCTCTCCCCAAGGAGTCGTATGTCCTCCGCCTCCGCACCACTCGACACGCGAGGCCCCGGTGCCGACGCGCCCGGCGCCGGCGCGCGCGGCTCGCTCAGCCGGCTGTACCGGCGCGACCTGGCGGCGTATCCGGCCACCGGGCGGCGCATGTCGTACCTGGCGATCGTGGTGGTCACGACCGTCGTCCTCTACTACATGCTCTACATCCAGTACGCGGTGGCGACGTCGATCATCACGCACTTCGACATGACCTACCGCTACTTCGTGTGGGTCTCGGTCATAGGCAACGCGATCGGGGCCTTCGCCTCGCTCGTGGCCGGCCTCGCGGACCGCTGGGGACGGGCGAACCTCGTGGTCTACGGACTGCTCGTCGCCGCGCTCCTGGTCTTCTTCGGACTGCCCAACGCCGGTGACAAGACGGCCTACTTGGTGCTGTTCGCCGTCGTGAGCTTCATCGAGGGCATCGTGCTGGTCGCGACCCCGGCGCTGATCCGCGACTTCTCACCGCAGCTCGGCCGCGCGACCGCGATGGGCTACTGGACGATGGGCCCGGTCATCGGCAGCCTGGTCGTCACGTCGGTGACCAGCAGCACGCTCGACACCGCCAGTTGGCAGGACGAACTGCGCTACTCCGGGGCGGCCGGGCTGGTCGTGTTCGTCGTCACCCTGTTCGCGCTGCGCGAGCTGTCGCCGGGCCTGCGCGACCAGATCATGGTGAGCCTGCGGGACCGGGCCCTGGTCGAGGCGCGCGCCAAGGGACTGGACACCGAGGCGGTACGGCGCGGCGAGTGGCGGCAGATGCTGCGCCTGGACATCCTCGGCTCCGCCTTCGCGATCGCCGTCTTCCTCCTGCTCTACTACGCGGCCGTCGGCAACTTCGTCGTCTACTTCTCGACCACCTTCGGCTACAGCGAGCAGCGCACCAACGGCCTGGCCAACTGGTACTGGGCCGCGAACGCCCTCGCGCTGATCGTGGCCGGCCTGCTCTCGGACCGACTGCTGGTGCGCAAGCCCTTCATGATCGTCGGCGGGATCGGCGCCATCGTCGCGACCGCGATCTTCGCCTCGCTGGCCACCCATGCGACGACCGGTTACTACACGTTCGCCTGGCTGTTCGTCGCGATCGGTGTGTTCAGCGGGGTCGCCTACGCCCCGTGGATGGCGAGCTTCACCGAGACCGTGGAGAAGCGCAACCCGGCCGCGACCGCCGCCGGCCTCGCGGTGTGGGGCTGGACGGTACGGATCGTGGTCGCCTTGTCGGCGGCGTTCATCCCGGTGCTCGTCACCTCGGTCACCCCGCTCGTCGAACACGGCGCGGAGGTGGCGGTCGCGCAGAAGCAGGCGGCCCCGGCGCTGGCGATCGTCGGCGCGCACCCCCAACTCTTCGCCGAGTTGGGCAAGTACACGCCGACCACGACGCCCCCCGCCCTGGCCGCCCAGGCGGTCAAGGAAGTCGGCGCCGCCGATCTGGCCGTCGTACAGAAGGCGCAGCCGCAGCTCAAGGTGCTCAAGGAGCACGGGCCGGAGGTGCAGAAGGCCGTGAAGAACGGTCCCGGGGAGTGGCGCACCTGGTGGTGGATCTGCGTGGGCGGCCAAGTCCTCTTCCTGCCCTTCGTGTTCGTGATGGCCGGCCGCTGGAGCCCGAAGAAGGCCCGCGAGGACGCCGACGCCCACCAGGAGGCCGTCGACCGCGAACTGGCCGCGCTGGCCACGAGCGAGGCCTGACCGAAGCACCGTCGCGCTGGTGTACGGGCCCAACTGCCCGGCCAAGGCCCGGACGAAGCCCGGCCGGGGCCCCAGGCCGGGCCGACCCGAAGCCCTGCCGAGGCCCCGGACCAGGCCAGGGGGAGCGGGCCAGGCCAGGGGGAGCGGGCCAGGAGAGGCGGGCCGGAGTGGAGCGGGCCAGAGCCAGGCCCGGAAGAAGCCCTGCCGGGGCCCCGGGCCAGGCCGGCCCAAAGCCCTGCCGAAGCCCTGGCCGGCCCAACCCTGAGCCCGACCGAGGACCCGGGCCGGGCCGACCCAAAGCCCGACCGAAGCCCCGGAGCGGGCTGACCCTAAGTCCGACCAAGTCCCCGACCAGGCCAGGGAGGAGCGGGCCGGCCCGAAGCCCGACTGAAGCCCCGGCCTTCGGCCAGGGCAAAGCGGGCCTGAGCCTTGCCTGGCCGAAGCCCGACCCTGGCCTGGCCTCGCCTGGCCTCGCCAGGCCAGGCCTGGTCGAGGCCCGACGCCGCCCCAGCCTGGTTGAAGGCTGGCGCCGCCCTGGTCAAAGGCTGGCCGAAGCCAGACCCCGTAGCCCGGCCGAAGGCCGACCGAGGCCTGACGGCAGTCCGGTCGGGGCTTGACCGCAGCCTGACAGCAGTGCGGCCGGGGCTTGACGGCAGTCCGGGCGAATCATCGATCGGCGCCGCGGTATGGGCCCAACTGCCCGTCGGGCCTGGTGATGATGGCGACCGCACCGCTCTCCGCCCACATCTCGGCGGCGGCCGGTCCCAAGGTCACCCTGATGCTGGGCGCGCTCGTCGTCGCCGTCGGCTACGGCCTCGGGGTCGTCATGATGGCCGCGGCCCGGCAGGTCGTCGTGATGTGCTGTGTGATCTCCGCCGGGGTCGGTTTCGCGTACGGCGCGCTGCCCGCGCTCATCATGGGCGCCGTGCCGCTGTCCGAGACGGCCGCCGCGAACAGCCTCAACAGCCTGATGCGTTCGATCGGTACGTCCGCGTCGAGCGCTGTCGCCGGGGTCGTACTGGCGCACATGACGACGTCCTTCGGCTCCCTGACGCTCCCCTCCCACAACGGCTTCCGCGTGATCATGGGGATCGGCTCGGCCGCGTCGCTGGCGGCGCTGGTGCTGGCCGCGTTCCTGCCGGGGCGGCGGGTAGCGGCGGATGCGGGGGTACCGGCGGCGGCCAACGCGGCGGCGGGGGTGGGGAGTTAGACACGGCAGGTCGGCGGCACCCCAAATCGGTGGCCGTGCTGCGGGCGGGGTCCCGGTGCCCCGCCCGCGCGGTGCGATGACGCGCCTACGTCACCTACGACACCCATGCCACTTACGACAGCTGCGACTGCACCTCGGCCGAGATCAGCTCCAGGTGGTCGAGGTCGTCCAGGTCGAGAACCTGGAGGTAGACACGCTGGGAACCGATCTCGGCGTAGCGGCCGATCTTGTCGACGATCTCGGACGGGGAGCCCGCGAGGCCGTTGGCCCTGAGGTCGTCGACTTCGCGGCCGATCGCGGCGGCGCGGCGGGCGACCTCCTGGTCGTCCTTGCCGACGCAGACCACGAGGGCGTTGGAGTAGACGAGGTCGTCGGCCTTGCGGCCGGCCTCCTCTGCGGCGGCGCGGACCCGGCCGAACTGCCGCTCGCTGTCCTCGATCGAGGCGAACGGGATGTTGAACTCGTCGGCGTACTTCGCGGCCAGTTTCGGGGTACGGCTCGCGCCGTGGCCGCCGATCAGCACGGGGACGCGGGCCTGCGCGGGCTTGGGCAGCGCGGGCGAGTCGGTCAGGTCGTAGTACGTGCCGTGGAAGTCGAAGGTGTCACCGGGCTTCGTCTCCCAGAGCCCGGTGACGATCGCGAGCTGCTCCTCCAGGCGGGCGAACTTCTCCTTCGGGAACGGGATGCCGTACGCCTTGTGCTCCTGCTCGAACCAGCCCGCGCCCAGGCCGAGTTCGACCCGGCCGCCGGACATCTGGTCGACCTGCGCGACCTGGATGGCGAGGACGCCGGGGAGGCGGAAGGTGCCGGCCGTCATCAGGGTGCCCAGGCGGATGCGCCTGGTCTCGCGGGCGAGGCCGGCCAGGGTGATCCAGGCGTCGGTGGGACCGGGGAGGCCGTCACCGGAGCCCATGCTCAGGTAGTGGTCGGAGCGGAAAAAGGCGTCGAAGCCGAGGTCCTCGGTGGCCTTGGCCACGGCGAGCAAGGTGTCGTAGGTCGCCCCCTGCTGGGGCTCGGTGAAGATGCGAAGATCCATGCCTCCATCCTGCACGCCCGGGTGCCGGTCAACCCCACCGGTCCCTCCGGCCCCTCTCGTCCCCGGTCGGGTGAAATTGCGTCAACCGTGCGCATGGGGACTGCCCGTGCCAGTGACCGGCCCCGTTGATGATCGTTGGCTCGGGCGGAGCCGGACCGCCCGGATTCCCGCACCGGCGAGGCGACGTCGGGGCGTCACCCGCATCGGCCTCCTCCCCCGGAGGGGCCACGGGCCGAGGAGGCCGTCATGTCCGAAGAAGCCGTGCCGCAGCAGGGCGGGCCTGCACAACCGAAGGGGTTGTTGCAGCAGATGGAGGAGCTGATGGCGTCACTGAACGCGGATCTGTCCGCCCTGGACGCGGATCTGCAGTCGACCGGAAGCCAGGGGTCGGCGTCCGCCGAGGAGGGCGCGGCAACCGCCTGACCCGCACACTGCGGCGGACCGGTGCACGGAGCAGACCCGATGCCGACAACACGGGCCGCGTGAAGCGCCTCCAAAGGGGCGCGGGGAACTGCGTGACCAGCCACGACGGCGTCGCGCAGGCCCCCGAACCGCAACCGTCACGCCGATCGCCCCACCCGAACGCGGCGACCTGGTCGCAACTCCCCGCACCGTCACCCCGCCTCCCGCTCCGGTATCGCCGTCTGTTCCCGGTCCGCCAGTCTTCGGAGCATCTCCAGGACCCGGTCCCGGGACTCGTCCGCCGCGTCGATCGCCTCCATGCACTGCCAGTACGTGCCCTCGTCGTCCGCCGCGCAGGCGATGCCGACGAGGGCGATGCCGACCTCGCCGAGCAGACCGCCCAGACACAGCAGGGCGAGGCGGGCGTCGCCCAACTCGGTGAGCTGGGCCGCGCGTAAGTCCTCGATGGCCAGCACCGGGGTGTCGAGCACTCCGCAGCCCCGGCCCGCCAGCTCGGTCAACCCCAGTGCCTCGCCCCGCAGTTCGGGTGGACCGAAGACCGCGAGGCGGCTGCCTATCGCCTGGGCGAGGGCCTGCGCCTGCCACACCTCCGTCATGGTCTCCGGCACGTCGCCGCTTCCGGCCAGGGCGCGCCTGCTCGTCACGATGAGCCGCATCGCGTCCATGCGCTGCCCCCGTCATATCCCGACGTGCTGTTCGCACGTCCGCCCGAACTCCCTTGTCCACTACCCAGAGTGAGAGTGCCTGAGACGAAAAGCCAGAGGAAGGCGGAAATCTGTGGACAACAAATCGGTTGCGGACAGATGAATGACTCCGGAGAGTGAAAATGGACGCGCAGACTCCCCCAACTTGACCATTACGGCCGCGGGAACCTGACCTCGTTCCGGTCGATCTTCGCGTCGAGCGCGGCGAGCGGATCGATGCCGAGCACCTCGCACAGTTGGAGCAAGTACGCGAGCACATCGGCGACTTCGTCCGTCACCCGGTGCGCGCTGTCCGGGTCGTCCATGACCCGCGTCGACTCCTCCGGGGTCAACCACTGGAAGATCTCGACCAGTTCGGAGGCCTCCACGCTCAGCGCGGCGACGAGGTTCTTGGGGGTGTGGTACGGCTGCCAGTTCCGCGCGGCCGCGAACTCGGCCAGTCTGCGCTGCAGTTTCGCCACGTCGAGATGTTCTGTCACGGCTCCAGGTGTACCACTGTGACACCCTCGACCCCGGCGACCCAGGACGCGTCGCTCACCGCGCCGACCACCCGGATGTGCCCGCGCTCGCACATCCGCGCGGCGAGCCGCAGCAGTTCGGCCCGTTGCCGTACGTCGATCGCGCGGTCCAGGCCGTCGGCGAGCACCGTGAGCGTCTGCATCGCCGCCGGGACCTCGCCCGGCGGGTCGACCTCCAGGACGCCGGGGCCGGTGAGGAGCACCAACGCCAGTGCCGCGTACCGGAGTTCGCCGTCGCCGAGGCGTTCGAAGCCGGTGCGCGGGCCGTCGCCCCGGTCGAGCACCGCGCGGAGCATGCCGTCGGGCAGTGGTTCCGCGAGCACGTCCACGACGGGTCCGGCGCACCCGGTGCGCACCGCCGTGACGAGTTGCCCGTGCCGTCGTCCGCACTCGCTCCGGGTGCGCCACAGCACGTCGGCGAGGTTGCCGCAGTCCCGCAGCAGCCGACCGTCGCCGATCGGCACGGCCGCGCGCATCCGCTCGGGCGCCGGATCACAGGCGAAGACGGAGCGCAGGGCGACCACCATCTGCTCGGCGGCGGCGAGGACTTGGCGCTGTCCGTCCGTCTTGCCGGCCACGCGCAACGGCAGCAGGGCGGTGCCGAGCCGGTCGTCCGGCAGCGGTGCGCGGGTGACCGGCGACGAACCCGCCGTATGCCAGGCGGCCTGTACCGAACGGCGTGAGGGGTCGCGCAGCGCGGTCTCCAGGAGGACGAGCCCGCCCGAGGTCAACCGCTCGCCCACGATGCGCAGTTCAGGCTCGGCCTGGACGGCGACGTCGAGCCGTACCGGACCCTCGGGCCCGTCCGCCGTACAGCCGATACGGAACCCGCGCCGGCGCTGGGCGTCGGGCCGGGCCCGCTCCGGGACACAGGCGACCGGGTCCGGGAACACCTCCCCCACCTCGCCCCCGCCGCCGAGCCGCGCGAGGGCCTCGTACGCCCGCAGCGCGCTGGTCTTGCCGCATCCGCTGGGCCCGGCGAAGAGGGTGAGCGGCCCGAGCGGGAACCCGGCACCCCGGTGCGTGGCGAACGCCGACAGGCGCAGCTCGGTGAGGTGCGGTCGGTCGGGGTGCGCGTCGGTGCGGCCGGGGCTCCCCGGCGCGGGGGCGTTCGACGACAACGGGGCGGCGCCGGCCGACGGCTCCGGCGAGGGCCGGGCCCGGGGCGAGGCGGCTTCCGGCGACCGGCCTTGCGGCGGCACGGACTCGGGCGGCCGAGAGAACTCGGACGACCGGGGGTACTCCGACGACGGGGCGGACTCGGACGACTGGGGCGACTGTGACGACACGGCCATATCCGGACCGTAGGCCTCCGCCGGGAGGCGAACCGTTCCGTCCCGGGGACCTTCCTACGATCGGGGGATCGACCTCACCACTCCCGTGAGGCTCACACGCCCGGAACCCCCGCGCCCTCCATCAGCCCGCGCACTTCCGTCCCCGGCGGTGTGAGCAGGAACACGTTCCGGTCGACGCGGGTCATTCCGCTCGCCAGGCCGAAGACGACGCCCGTGCTGAAGTCCAGCACCCGCTTGGCGACCTCCGTCTCCGCGCCCGTGAGGTCGAGAAGCACCGGTATGCCCGCCATCAGGGTCTCGGCGACCTCGCGGGCGTCCCCGAACACGTTCACGCGGAGGACGACGAACCGGCGGCGCGGTTCGGTCTGGGCCTCGGGCAGGGAACGGTGGCCCACGGCCGACGGCCAGGCGTCCCGGCCTCGCAGCGGCACTACCTGGGCGAGCCCTTCCCACTGTTCGTCGGTGACATCGTGGCTGTTCACCGGCATGCTCCGTCCTGGGTCGCACTGGCAGTCTGCATCCGGCAATTGTTGCGCACTGTCACCCGTTCGGCCCAACAGCGACACACTCCGCGACAAGATCGGGCACATCTCACACCGACCCCCGACCCGTTGTGCAACGGGCGTAACCCCTGATGATCGAGCCGCGTGACATCGGCGTAACGGGCAATTCGTACGGTCTACGGCATGACGACGAGCCTCCAGACGCAGCAGGTACGGACGGTCTGCTCGTACTGCGGTGTGGGCTGCGGCATGCTGCTCGACGTCGGCGCGGGTCCCGAGGGCAGGCGTACGGTCCTCAAGGCGTCCGGCGACAAGGCGCACCCGGCGAACGCGGGCCGGCTCTGCACCAAGGGCGCGACCACGGCCGAGATGCTCGCCGCACCGGGCCGGCTGACCGGGGCGCTCGTGCGGGGCGAGCGCGGCGAGGAGCCGGTGCCGACGCCCGTGGCCGACGCGATCGCCGAGACCGCGCGGCGCCTGCGGCAGATCGTCGACGAGCACGGGCCGGACGCGGTCGCCCTCTATGTCTCCGGGCAAATGAGCCTGGAGGCGCAGTACTTGGCGAACAAGCTGGCCAAGGGGTTCGTCCGGACGAACCAGATCGAGTCCAACTCCCGGCTGTGCATGGCCAGTGCGGGCGCCGGTTACAAGTCGTCGCTGGGCGCGGACGGGCCGCCGGGGTCGTACGAGGACTTCGAGCGGGCCGACGTGTTCCTCGTCATCGGCTCGAACATGGCCGACTGCCATCCGATCCTCTTCCTGCGGATGATGGAACGGGTCAAGGCGGGCGCCAAGTTGATCGTCGTCGACCCGCGCCGGACCGCCACGGCGGCGAAGGCGGACCTGTTCCTCCAGATCGCACCGGGCACCGATCTCGCCCTGCTCAACGGCCTGTTGAGGCTGCTGCACGAGAACGGGCACACCGACCCGGAGTTCATCACCGCGCACACCGAGGGCTGGGAGGCGCTGCCCGACTTCCTCGCGGACTACGCGCCGGACGCGGTCGCCGCCCTCACGGGCCTCACCGAGGACGACATCCGTACGGCGGCCCGGCTGATCGGCGAGGCGGGCGAGTGGATGAGCTGCTGGACGATGGGGCTCAACCAGTCCACGCACGGCACCTGGAACACCAACGCCCTGATCAACCTGCATCTCGCGACCGGGGCCATCTGCCGCCCCGGCAGCGGGCCGTTCTCCCTCACCGGCCAGCCGAACGCGATGGGCGGCCGTGAAATGGGCTACATGGGACCGGGGTTGCCGGGCCAGCGGTCCGTACTGGTCGGCGCGGAACGGGAGTTCACCGAGGAGTTGTGGGGTCTGCCGCCGGGCACGATCCGCGCGGACGGCGTCGGCCGGGGCACGGTCGAGATGTTCCAGAAGATGGCCGACGGCGACATCAAGGCCTGCTGGATCATCTGCACCAACCCCGTCGCCTCCGTCGCCAACCGACGCACCGTCATCGAGGGCCTGGAAGCAGCCGAGTTCGTCGTCACCCAGGACGTCTTCACCGACACCGAGACCAACGCCTACGCCGACGTCGTCCTCCCCGGCGCGATGTGGACCGAGTCCGAGGGCGTCCTCATCAACAGCGAACGCACCCTCACCCTCGCCCGCCCCGTCGTCGACCCGCCCGGCGAGGCGATGCCCGACTGGCGCCTCATCGCGGCCGTCGCGTGCGCCATGGGGTACGAGAAGGGCTTCTCCTACGACAGCGCGGAGCAGGTCTTCGAGGAGATACGGCAGTTCTGGAACCCGGTGACCGGCTGGGATCTGCGCGGGGTGACCTACGAGCGGCTGCGGTCCACGCCGGTGCAGTGGCCTGCGGCGGAGGACGGGCCGGACCGCAATCCCATTCGGTATGTGGGGGAAGGTGAGCTACGGTTTCCAACTGCCAGTGGACGGGCCGCCTTTCACGCTCGGCCGCACATGCCGGCCGCCGAACTGCCCGACGACGACTACCCGTTCGTGCTGAACACCGGGCGGCTTCAGCACCAGTGGCACACGCTGACGAAGACGGGCAAGGTGGCCAAGCTCAACAAGCTCAACCCCGGTCCCTTCGTGGAGCTGCATCCGCAGGACGCACGGGAGTTGGGGATCGCCGAGGGCGACTCGGTGGAGGTCGCGTCGCGTCGGGGGCGGGCGGTGCTGCCGGCCGTGGTGACCGACCGGGTGCGGCCGGGGGGCTGTTTCGCTCCGTTCCACTGGAACGATCTCTTCGGCGAGTATCTGAGCGTCAACGCGGTGACGAGCGACGCGGTGGATCCGGTGTCGTTCCAGCCGGAGTTCAAGGTGTGCGCGGTGTCGTTGGCGAAGGTGGCGAGCGCGGCACCGGCATCGGCACCGGTTTCAACAGAGGTGTCGGAAAGGGCAGTTGTCCCGACCGCCGTGATCCCGGGCGCGAACCCCTTCGGTCTCGACCCCGCCCCGCCTCCCGTCCTCTCCGCGCAAGAACGCCTCTACCTGACCGGCTTCCTCGCGGGGATCGAGTCCGGCGCCCCAGGCGTGCCGACGCTCCCGCCGGACGCGCCCTTCAGTGCCGAGCACGCGCTGTGGGTCAACGGCGTTCTCGCCGGAATGTATTCGAGGTCGACGCCCGCTCCCCCACAGCAACCGCGACAACAGCCGCAGCCCGGTCGGCAGATCGTCGTCCTGTGGGCCTCGCAGACCGGAAACGCCGAGGAGTTGGCGGCGGCCACCGCCGAGCGGCTGGGCTCGGCCGGGCACCGGGCGACCCTGGTCGGCATGGACCAGGCCGACGTCGGCACGCTCCCCGCCGATGCCGATCTCCTCTTCATCACCAGCACGTTCGGCGACGGCGACGCCCCCGACAACGGCTCCGGTTTCTGGGACACGCTCGCCGGTGAGCAGGCGCCACGGCTGGACGGAGTGCGGTACGCGGTGCTCGCCCTGGGCGACTCGTCGTACGACGACTTCTGCGGGCACGGGCGCCGACTGGACGCGCGGCTCGACGAGTTGGGCGGCGTACGGCTGGCGCCGCGTACGGACTGCGAGCCGGACTTCGAGCCGTCGGCGGACGCCTGGCTGGGCCAGGTGATCACCGCGCTCGGAAGCGAGACGGTCACGAAGCCACCCGCCCGCGCCCCCAAGCCCACCCCCGTCGCCGCCCGTCTCGTGGGCAACCGGCTGCTCAGCAAACCCGGCGCGGGCAAGGAAGTCCGCCGGTTCACCTTCGACACCAGCGGCACCGACCTGACGTACGAGACCGGTGACGCCCTCGGCGTGCGGCCGGTCAACTCCCCCTCCCTGGTGGACGAATGGCTCGTCGCCACCGGCACCGATGGCGGGGCGGTCGTAGAACTGGACGGTGTCGGGGAGTTCGCCTTCGCCGAAGCGCTCCACCGACAGCTGGACATCACCCGGATCACCCCGGACCTGCTCCGGTTCGTGGCCGAACGTGCCCGGGACGACCGGGAGTTGCGCAGGCTGCTGCGGCCCGACAACAAGGACCGGCTGGCGCAGTGGAGTTGGGGGCGGCAGGCGGTGGACGTGCTGGCCGAGTATCCGGTGAAGGCGAGTGCCGAGGAATGGGCCGGGGTGCTCAAGAAGCTTCAGCCGCGCCTGTATTCGATCTCGTCCAGCCCGCTCGTCGACCCGCACAGCGTCTCGCTGACGGTGTCGGTGGTGCGGTACGAGAGTCTCAACGGGCTTCCGCGCGGCGGGGTTTGTTCGCCGTTCCTGGCGGACGCCGATGTGGAGGCGAGGACGGAGGTGCCGGTGTTCGTGCAGCGCTCGCCGCACTTCCGGCCGCCCTCCGATCCCGCGACACCGATGGTGATGGTCGGACCCGGCACCGGGGTCGCGCCGTTCGTCGGGTTTCTTCAGGAGCGGCGGGCGCTCGGGCATCCGGCGCCGAACTGGCTGTTCTTCGGGGAGCAGCATCGCGCGACGGACTTCTACTACGAGGAGGAGCTGACGGCGTTGCTGGGCGAGGGCACGCTGGCGCGGCTGGACACGGCCTTCTCCCGGGACCAGCGCGCCAAGGTGTATGTGCAGGACCGGATGCGGGAGCACGGGCCGGAGTTGTGGCACTGGTTGCAGGAGGGTGCCCACTTCTATGTGTGCGGGGACGCCTCGCGGATGGCGAAGGACGTGGACCGGGCATTGCGTGACATCGCGGTCGCGCACGGCGGGCTGGACGAGGGCGAGGCGGCCGCGTATGTGAAGCAACTGGCGGCGGCGAAGCGGTATGTGCGCGATGTTTACTGAATGAACTGATGGCCACGGCCAGTTGAACAAAGCCGTTCGACTTCGCCCCATTTAGGCCACAACGAGGCCTTCTTACCCGTCTCACACCGGAATCTTCTCGATTGCCGACACCTCGCTCACCAGGCGGGATTAGCGTCGTGTGTTGTGCACTTGGCAGAAAAACATCAGGTGACGCCCGGTCGGCGGACACAGTCGGCGGTGTCCGCCCCGGAACCTCCCGCGCAGTGGCACCGCATCCTCACCCTGCTCGCCGACATCAGTCTGTTCATCGGCGTCCGCCCGGTGTGGACGCAGGCCGCCAGCCATCGGCTCGTCGTGGCGGCGGCCGTCTCGCTCTGCTACGCCTCGATCCTGGTGTGCGGTGTGCTGGCCCTGGTGGTCCGCCGGGCGCGGTCGCTGGCGCGGATCGATCTCGCCGTGCTGGTGACGGCGGTCCTGCTGGCGCTGTCCGCGTGGTCCGTGTTCCACGGCGGCGGCGACGAGGCGGTCCTCACCACCCAGGCCGCCAAGGAGCTGGTCGCCGGGCACCCGATCTACGGCCAGCCCTGGCCGTGGCTCTTCCACCCGAGCCAGGGCGTCGCGCTGACCCCGACGGTGACCGGTGGCTACGACTACACGTACGGCTATCCCCCGTTGGAGACGCTGCTGACGGCGCCCCTGCTGTGGATCGGGCACGGCGGTGCCCCCGCGACGGCAGTCGCCACCGGCGCGCTCATCGCGGCCGCGGTCCTCATGTGGCGGCTCTTGCCGGTGCAGTGGCGGTCGGCGGCCACCATGGCGTGCCTGGGTCTCGGACTGCTTCCGTCCTACGGCCGTCAGGGCTACCCGGCGGTCCTCGCCCTGGCGTTGCTGGTGCCGGTGGTGATCCGCTGGCCCCGGATCGGCAGGGGCGGCCGGCTCGGCCCCGCCGGGATCGCGCAGGCCGCCTGCCTGGGCGCGGCCTGCGCTGCGCAGCAACTCCCCTGGTTCCTCACGCCGTTCCTGCTCGCCGGGATCTACGCGGTGCGGCGCGGCGAACTGGGCGGCAGGCACGCCGCGTTGGTGCTGTTGCGAATCGTCGGGATCGCCGTCACCGTGTGGCTGCTGATCAACACGTACTTCATCGTGCACGAGCCGAGCACGTGGCTGTCGGGCATCGCGCTGCCGCTGACGCAGGGCGCGGTGGTGCACGGTCAGGGCCTGGTGGACATCTCGCTGTACTTCACGAACGGCAGCGACCGGCTCGACTGGTACTCCCACGCGAGCATGCTGCTGGCGGCCGGACTGCTCGCCGTGTTCGTGCTGTTCGTACGGCGGTTGGGCCCGGCGGCGACGGTCCTGCCCTGGTGCGCCTTCTATCTGGCGACCCGCTCGCAGGACGGCTACTACCTGCTGATGACCCCGTTGTGGCTGGCTTCGGCGGTCACCGCGCCGCTCTCCGAGTTCCGCCAGGCGTGGCAGCCGCGTCCCCGGCTGCTGTCCGGTCCGCACCGCCGTCAGGCGAGGGTCGCGGCGGCCGTGCTGCTGGTCACGCCGGCGCTGGCGAGCGCAGCCGTGGCGGCGACGGGCGCCCCGCCGATGACCATGAAACTCACCGGAGTCCGGCGCGCGTTGCCCACCGTCGTGACCCGGCTGACGGTCCAGGTGACCAACTCGTCCGGGACCGCCCTCACCCCCCACTACACGCTCACCACGGGTCAGGGCATGAGCAGGTTCTGGTCCCAGGTGGGCGGTCCGGCGACACTGCCCGCGCACAGCACGACGAGCATCGAACTCCGGCCGCCCAACGGGACGTTCACCCTGCCCCACAAAAAGGTCCGCATCCGGGTGCGTGCCTTCACCGCCACTCCGCAGACGCTGTCCAGCTCGGACATCCAACTGCGGCCCGCCGATTGACGGTGCGTCAGGCGGCCTTGCGCAGGAAGCGGAGCGTGGTGGTGACGGTGGTCAGCCCGCGCAGCATGCCCAGCTGGTTCCAGCCGAGGCCGAACTGGTCCCGGTCCACGGTGAATTCGGCGTCCAGCGTGAGCGCCTCGGCGGTCGCGTCCTTGAGGCGGGCCGTGAAGTTCTGGGGGCGGCTGATGCCGTGGACGGTCAGCTGACCGACGACGTGCACGGTGTCGCCGGTCAGCTCCGCGCTGCGCACCGCGAAGGTGATCTCCGGGAACTTCTCGACGTCGAACAGGTCGGCGGACCGCAGATGCTTGTCGCGCTTGGCGTTCTTGGTGTCCAGGGAGGCGGCGGCCAGGGTCAGCGTGCCGATCGCGGACCCGTCGGGCCGGACCTCGCCCTGGCCGGTGACGGTGCCGAAGGTGCCCTTCACATTGACCAGGCCCCACATCGTCTTGTGGCTGATGCCCACGGTGGAGGCGGCCTGGTCGAGCTGCCACACCCCGGTTTCGACGGCGACGGTCATGATCTCTCCCACTGGTTCCGGTAGTCCAAATTTGAATGAGCCTCACGCTAGCCCATTATCCAAATCTGAACAACCATCTCCTCCAAATTTGGACAACAGGTAGACTCGATGTCATGGCCGACCCTGTTGAGCGCCCCGCCGACCAGCCCGAATGTCCCTCCATGCAGGGCGCCGGGCTGCTCCCGCCCGAGCTGCGCGCCTGGATGCTGCTGCTGGCGGCGACGGGTGCGGTGGAGCAGGAGCTGCGTGCGGTCGTGAAGGGGAACCTCGACGTCTCGCACGACGAGTTCCTGGTGCTGTGCCTGCTGGCCGAGGAGCCCGCGGGGCTGCGCATGACCCGGATCGCCGAGCTGCTCGGCCGCCCGAAGACCCGGCTGACGTATCAGATCGCCTGTCTCCAGCACGCGGGTCTGGTCACCCGCCAGTCGGTGTGCGGGGACAAGCGCGGGGTCGAGGTCGCCCTCACGGAGAAGGCCCGGCGGCTGCTCAAGGAGGCGTCCGAGACGCTCTCCGAGACGGTGAAGCGGGCACTCACCCAGTTCGTCGGACCGGCCCAACGCGAGGCCATGTGCGCCCTGTTGCCCGATCTCGCGGCGTCGCCCGACCTCGAGGCCAACTGACGCCGTTCTCCTACGACTTGATCAGCTGGACTCCCGGACCACCAGCCGGCACGGCACCGTGTGCAGCCCGGGCGCCGGGTCCGCGTCGATCGCCTCCAGGAGCCGCAGGGCGGCGATCCGGCCGATCTCGGCGAGGCTCATGTCGATCGTGGTGAGGGGCGGCCGGCTGGCCAGGGCCATGGTGTCCCAGTTGTCGTAGCCGACCACGGCGATGTCGGCGGGGACGCCCACCCCGCGCTCGCGCAGCGCGTCCGTCACGCCTCGCGCGATCTGGTCGTTGCCGCAGAAGAAGGCGTCCGTGTCGGGTGCCGTACGCAGGACCGCGTCGGCGGCGCGGCGGCCCCAGGCCTCGCTCCACTCGCCGAAGTGGACGCGTCCGGTGGCGAGTTCGAGCCCGGCGCTCTTCAGGTGATCGCTCGCGAACCGGGCCCGGTCGCGGGCTGCGGCGTGGTGGGCCGGGCCGGTGACGTGCGCGATCCGGGTGCGGCCAGCGGCCAGCAGATGTTCTACGGCGAGGCGGGCGCCGCCCTCGTCGTCGGAGACGACGGAGGTGTCGTCCGGATCGGTGGACGGGGACAGCGCGTAGACCACCGGGACCTCGTCCACGCCGGTCAGCGGCGGACGCGGGTCGGTGCGGCGGCCGGTGACGATGATGCCGTCGACGCGGCGGTCCATCAGGTTGCGCAGATGGTGCTGTTCGCGGATCGCGTCGCCCCGGGTGTCGCACAGCAGCACGGAGATCTTGCCGGCCCCGAGCGCGTCCTCGGCGCCCAGCAGCACCGGCGTGCTGAACCGGCCGATGCCGTCCGTGGTCATCAGGCCGACCGTCCAACTCCGGCCGGTGTGCAGGCTCTGCGCGTTCTGGTTCGGCCGGAACCCCAGGGCCTCGACGGCGTCCAGCACCCGCTGCCGGGTCTCGGGCCGCATCCGCCCGCCGCCGTTCAGCGCCTTCGACGCGGTGCCCACGCTGACGCCCGCGAGGGCGGCGACATCGGCGAGTCTGGCCCGGCCCGCGGAGGGTGAACGAGGAGCAGAAGTCACGGGCAATCCTTTTCCTTCACGTCGGCTATACGTCGGCGGTGACGGCCTCATCGGCGACAGTAGCAGCCCCTGGGCAAGGTGAAAAAAGCTTTGTCGCGACACTTGACCCGGATCGGCTGACTCCCCTCTACTCTCCTCCAGGAAAACGATTGCTCAAACGAGTTTCTGAGCAGAATCGGAGAGCCATGCCCCGCGTGCCCCGCATCCCTTGCGCCGCGTCCCCCGTCGGCCCGGTCCGGCTCGGCCCGGCCGCCCGCGCGGCGCTGCGCCCGGCCACCGCCGACGTCACGGCGGGCTTCTGGCACAGCCGCCGCGAGATCAACGCCCGGGTCTCCCTCCCCCAGGGCCCCGGCCTGCTGGAGTCCGCGGGCAATCTGCACAACCTGCGGCTGGCGGCCGGCACGGCCGAGGGCGAGTACCGGGGCGCGTACCCGTTCGTCGACACGGACGTCCACAAGTGGCTGGAGGCCGCCTCCTGGCAGCTCGCCCAACAGGCCGACGGGGAGCTGGAGTCGGAGGTGGACCGGATCATCGCCCTGGTCGCCGCCGCGCAACGGCCCGACGGCTACCTCAACACCTGGTTCCAGGTCCGCGAGAGCGGCGCGCGCTATCAAGACCTGCGCTGGGGACACGAGTTGTACTGCGCGGGCCATCTGATCCAGGCGGGCGTCGCCCATCACCGGGCCACCGGACGTACCGAACTCCTGGACGTGGCCCGCTGGTTCGCCAATCACCTCGGCCAGGTCTTCGGCCCGCCCGGCAGCGGCAGGCCGATCGACGGCATCGACGGCCACCCCGAGGTGGAGACCGCCCTGGTCGAGCTGTACCGGGAGACCGGTGAACGCGCCTACCTGGACCTGGCCGGCTACTTCGTCGACCGGCACGGCCACGGCCTCCTCGGCGGCGAGGCCTACTGCCAGGACCGCGTCCCGGTGCGCGAGGCGACCGACGTGGAGGGCCACGCCGTACGGCAGTTGTATCTGCTGGCCGCGGTCACCGACCTCGCCACCGAGACGGACGACCCCGAACTCCGGTCCGCCGCCGAGCGGTTGTGGCACGCGATGACCACGACCAAGACCCACCTCACCGGCGGGCTCGGCGCGCACCACGACGAGGAGGACTTCGGCGACCCCTACGAACTCCCCAACGAGCGCGCGTACTGCGAGACCTGCGCGGCCATCGCGTCGGTCCAGTGGAGCTGGCGGATGGCCCTGCTCACCGGTGAGGCCCGCTACTCCGACCTGATCGAACGCACCCTGTACAACGGCTTCCTGGCCGGAGTGTCGCTCGACGGCGAGAGCTGGCTGTACGTCAACCCGCTCCAGGTCCGCGACGGCCACACCGACCCCGGCGGCGACCAGTCGGCCCGCCGCACCCGCTGGTTCCGCTGCGCCTGCTGCCCACCGAACGTCATGCGGCTGCTGGCCTCCCTGGAGCACTACCTGTCGTCCGGCGACGAACAGGGCCTGCAGATCCACCAGTTCGCCACCGGCCGCTACTCCTACGGCGCGATGTCCGTGCGCGCCGAGACCGACTACCCCTGGCACGGCACGATCGCCCTCACCGTCGAGGAGACCCCGCGCGATCGGCCCTGGACGCTCTCGTTGCGCGTCCCGCAGTGGTGCCGTGAATTCCGGGTGCGGGTCGGGGAGTTGTCGTACGACCAGACGGACGCACCCGTCTCCGACGGCTGGCTGCGGCTCGAACGGACCTGGGCACCCGGCGACCTGGTCGTCCTGGAGCTGGAGCTCGAACCCCGGCTGACCGGCGCCGACCCGCGGGTGGACGCCGTGCGCGGCTGCGCCGCGATCGAGCGCGGGCCGCTCGTGTACTGCCTGGAGCAAGTGGACGTCCCTGGCGGTGGATTGGACGACATCGTCCTCGACCCCACGCGTCCGCTCGCCGTGAAGCACCGCCCGGATCTGCTCGGCGGGGTCACCACCGTCGTCGCGGCCGGGTACCGCAGGCGCCTTGTGGAGGACGGGAGTTGGTGGCCGTACCGGGCCGCCGATCCCGCCGTCCCGTCCACCGGCGCCTTGGTCGAGCTCACCGCGATCCCCTACTACGCGTGGGCCAACCGGCAGGACGGCAGCATGCGCGTCTGGCTGCCGACCTCCTGAACTCCCCTGTCCTTCAGCCTGGTTCACCCTGACAACGAGGTCACTCCCGTGCGAAACACCCGCCGAATCCGCAACACCCGCAGAACCCTCCTCATCGCGCTCGCCGCGACCGGTGCGCTCGTCTCCGTCGCCGCGTGCGGCTCCGGCTCCGGTTCCTCCTCGTCCTCCGGCGACTCCAAGACGTACACCTTCTGGGACCCGTACCCGCAGTTCGACGCCTCCTCCGACTGGGGCAAGCGGGTCGCGCAGTGCGGCACGCAGGCGGGGGTGAAGATCAAGCGGACCGCCTACGACACGTCGGACCTGGGCAACAAGGCCCTGCTGGCCGCCCAGCAGGGCAACGCGCCGGACGTGATGCTGGTGGACAACCCCGTCGTCTCCACGCTGGTGGAGGCGGGCATCCTCAACAAGACGAGCGACCTCGGGCTCGACACGTCGGCGATCCAGAAGAACATCATCGGCGCGGGCACGCTGGACGGCTCCGCCTACGGGATACCCGTGGGGGCCAACACCCTTGCCCTCTACTACAACAAGAAGATCCTGGCCGCCGCGCATGTCGATCCCGCGTCGGTGAAGGACTGGGGCTCGCTGACGGCGGCGCTCGCGAAGGTCAAGGCCGCGGGCAAGAAGGGGATCACGTTCTCCGCGATCAACACGGAGGAGGGCAGTTTCCAGTTCCTGCCCTGGTTCTGGGGTGCGGGCGGCGATCTCACCAAGCTCAACTCGGCCGAGGGTGTTGCCGCGTTGACGTTGTGGAAGGGCTGGGTGGACTCGGGGTACGCGCCCAAGGACGTGCTCAACAACACCCAGACCACCAGCTGGCAGGAGTTCGCGACCGGGGACTACGCGTTCAGTGAGAACGGGACGTGGCAGCTCGGCAACGCCGACAAGGCCGGGTTCGGGTACGGGATCATCAACATCCCTGCGCAGAAGGGGGGTTCGGCTCCCGTCCCGACCGGGGGCGAGTTCGTCACCGTGCCGGTGCAGAAGGACACCGGGCGGTATGGCGTCAGCAAGAAGATCGTGACGTGTCTGACCAGCGCGGGCAGTCTGCTGGCGACGGACACGACGTTGATGTATGTAGCGCCCACTGCCGCTGTGCAGGCCCAACAGGTGGCGAGGAACCCGGAGTTGAAACCTTGGGTCACTGCGGTGGCGGCGGCTCGGGGGCGGACCAGCGGCGGGCTCGGCACCAAGTACCCCACCATCTCGCAGCCCTTGTGGACGGCTGTGCAGTCGGCGCTGTCCGGGGGGAAGAGTCCGCAGGGGGCGTTGGATGTGGCTCAGTCGGCTGCGGGCAAGGGCTGACGGGTGGCTCTCAATCCGCGGGTCGGTGGGGGCTGGTCGCGCAGTTCCCCGCGCCCCTTTGGGGCGCGGCAGTTGGCCGGCCTCGCATTCATCGCGCCCCTCCTTGCCTACCTCTCCGCCTTCTACGCCTACCCGCTCTATCGGAATCTCGATCTGAGCCTGCGTGACTACACCGTGCGGTCGTTCGTGCAGGGGGATGCGCCGTACTCCGGGTGGGACAACTTCTCGACCGTGCTGCATGATCCGACGTTCTGGCCGGCGATGCGGAACACGATGGTGTTCACGTTCGTGTCGATCGTCTTTCAGTACGCGGCCGGGCTGGCGCTGGCCGTGTTCTTCAACCGGCACTTCCGACTGGCGTCCACGCTCAGGGCGTTGTTCCTGATCCCTTGGCTGTTGCCGCTCATCGTGTCGGCGTCGACCTGGTCGTGGATGTTCAACAGCGAGTCGGGGGTGGTGAATTACGGCCTGCACCTGGTCGGGGTGGACCCGGTGGGCTGGCTCACCTCGCCGGACTGGGCGTTGACGTCGGTGATCGTCGCGAACATCTGGATCGGCATCCCGTTCAACCTGGTGATCCTGTACAGCGGGCTGCAGAACATTCCGGCGGAGTTGTACGAGGCGGCCTCCCTGGACGGGGCGGGTGCCTGGCAGCAGTTCCGGCGGATCACCTTTCCGCTGCTCCGGCCGGTGTCCGCGATCACCCTGCTTCTGGGGCTGGTCTACACGCTGAAGGTGTTCGACCTGATCTGGATCATGACGAAGGGCGGTCCCGGCGACTCCTCGTCGACGCTGGCCACGTGGTCGTACCAGCTCGGATTCGGCACGCTGCTGCCCAAGTTCGGGCCCGGCGCCGCCGTCGGCAACATCCTCATCCTCATCGCGCTCGTCTTCGGGCTGCTGTACATCCGCGTCCAGAGGAGGCAGGAGTCGTGAAGTCGCGCGGCTACACCGTGATCGGCCTCGTCCTCACGGCGCTGATGTTGTTCCCGGTGTACTGGATGCTGAACGTGTCCCTCACCCCTCAGCAGGACATGCGCAAGTCCCCGCCCGACCTGTTCCCGCTGCACCCCACGTTCGAGGGCTACCGGGCGGTGCTCGACGACCAACTCCCCTACCTGGGCACGAGTTTGCTGATCGGGATCGGCACGGTCGCCCTGACCCTCCTGATCGCCGCCCCGGCCGGCTACTGGCTGGCGAAGCTGCGGTCGCGCACCGGCGGCGCCCTGAGCCTGGCTCTTCTGATCGCCCAGATGATCCCGGGCATCGTCATGGCGATGGGCTTCTACGGCTTCTTTCTGGACCTCGGGCTGCTCAACTCCTGGTGGGGACTGATCATCGCGGACTCCACCATCGCCGTGCCGTTCGGCGTCATGATCTTCACCGCGTTCATGTCGGGCATCCCCGGCGAGCTGATCTCGGCCGCCCTCATCGACGGCGCCGGCACCTGGCGCACCTTCCGGTCGGTCGTCCTCCCGCTGAGCCGCAACGCGATCGTCACGGTCTCACTGTTCGGCTTCCTGTGGGCCTGGTCCGACTTCGTCTTCGCCAACACCCTTGACGGCGGCGGCAGTTGGCGGCCGATCACCCTCGGCATCTACAAGTACATCGGCAACAACAACCAGGAGTGGAACGCGATCATGGCCACCGCCGTCGTCGCGTCCGTCCCCGCGGCAGTACTCCTCGTCCTCGCCCAGCGCTATGTGGCCGCCGGCGTGACCGCGGGCGCGGTCAAGGACTGAGCCATCGCACCACCCCAACTCACCGTCTCAGGAGCCTTCATGAGCCGCTCGGCACACCCTGAACCCAGACAGACCGCACACTACGGCCGCCTCGTCGCGGCCCTCGGAGCCGCGAGCCTCACGGCCGCCGCAGCCCTCGGTACCGCCACTCCCGCCCAGGCCGCCCCCACCTCCGCGACCACCCTGGTCGTCAACGCGGCCTCGACCCTGCGCTCGGTCACCCATGTGGCGACTGGCAGCCTCTACGGCCTGGCCGACGCGAGCACCCCTGCCGACAGCCTGGTCACCCCGCTCAAGCCGAACACCTTCGTGCAGATGGCGCCGGGCGGCTCCCAACTGCCCAACGGTGAGCCGGCGCCTGCCGGTGACGCGCTGGTCGTGGCGTCCAAGGCGGCGCGCGCGGGTGCCAAGGTGGTGGTCCGGATGCCCGACTGGTATCCGAACTTCCCCTACCAGTGGGTGAGTTGGAGCGACTGGCTGTCCGCCGTGGACCAGCAGGTCGCGTCCGTGAAGTCCTCCGGTGCCACCAACGTCAGCGCGTACGAGCTGTGGAACGAGCCCGACTGGACCTGGGACACCTCGGCGGCCGGCGCCTTCGACGCCGGGTGGGCGACGACGTACAAGGAGGTCCGCGCCAAGGACGCCAACACGCCGATCCAGGGCCCGAGTTACTCGGCGTGGAACCAGAGCTGGATGAGCACGTTCCTCACCGATGCCAAGGCGAGCGGCACCGTCCCCGACATCGTCAGCTGGCACGAGCTGCAGGGTTCGCAGAGCATCGCCGCGCACGTGGCCGCGTACCGCGCGCTCGAAACGAGCCTGGGCATCAGCCCGCGCCCGATCTCGATCGAGGAGTACGGCACGACGAGCGAGGTCGGTGTCCCCGGCCAACTGGTCGGCTACGTCGCCAAGTTCGAGCGGACCGGCGTCCATGACGCCGAGCTGGCCTTCTGGAACCACTACGGCACCCTCGGCGACACCCTGACCGACACCGGCGGCTCGCCCAACGGGTCGTACTGGCTCTACAAGTGGTACGGCGACATGTCGGGGAACATGGTCACCACCACTCCCCCGGCCCAGACCGGCATCGACGGCGCCGCCGCGCTGACCGGTGACGGGAAGCAGATCAGCGTGATCTTCGGGGGTGGGGTCGGCTCAACTGCCGTACAGGTGAATGGACTTGGGTCGTTGTCCGCCTTCGGCAGCACCGTGCACGTCAAGCTGGAGTACACGCCGTCGAAGGGGCGGACGACGGCCGTGTCGGCGCCGATCACCGTCTCGGACGCCGACTACACCGTGTCGAACGGCTCGATCACCGTGCCGGTCGCGATGAACGCGTCCGACGGCTACCACCTGGTCGTCACGCCCAGCGGGACCTCGACCTCGCTGGCGGGGACGTACCAGATCAAGAACAAGAACAGCGGGCTGGCCCTGGACACGCAGGGGGCCGCGACTGCCCAGGGGACGGCGGTCGTTCAGGCCACGTCGAGCACCGGTACGAGTCAGTCCTGGACGCTGACGGCCGCCGGTTCCGGCCTCTACAAGATCACCAACAAGGCGAGCGGGCTGCTGCTCGGCATCACCAACGCCGGCACGACGGACGGCGGTACCGCCCTGATCTGGGGCGACAACGGTACCGCCGACCACCTCTGGCAGCTGATCCCGGCCGGGGACGGCACGTACAAGATCGCCAACTACAACAGCGGTCTGCTGCTCGGCGTGACCAACATGAGCACCACCTCCGGTGCGCAGGTCCTGCAGTGGGACGACAACGGGACGGCCGACCACCTGTGGAGCCTGACCGCGCGATGACCCCCTAGGGAATCCGGCTAGGGAGTGTGCGCCGCGCCCCCTTCGGCCAGCAGGTCCACGAGGGTCGCCCGGGCCCGGGCGACCCTCGAACGGACCGTCCCCACAGGGCAGTTGCTGCGTTCCGCCGCCTCCTCGTAGGGCAGGCCGAGGAGTTGGGTGAGGAGGAACGCCTCGCGGCGTTCGTCCGGCAGGACGGCGAGGAGGTCGAGCAGTGCCACGCCGTCGTCGAAGCCCGGGAGGCCCTGGGGCTGAGCCATTTCGACGGCGAGTTGCCAGTCCGCCGTGTCGGACAGGCGCGGGCGGGCGGCGGCCCGGCGGTAGCTGTCGATCACCGCGCGGCGGGCGATGGACAGCAGCCAGGTCCGGGCCGAGGACCGGCCCTCGAAGCGGTGCAGGCTGCCGAGCGCCCGCAGGAACGTGTCCTGCGCGAGGTCGTCCACCGCCTGCGGATCGGCGCAGAGGTGGGCGACGTAGCGCAGGACGTCGCGGTGCAGGGCGCGCACGAGGTGCTCTACGGCGGCGGAGTCGCCGTGGCGGGCGGCGAGCGCCCAGTCGGTCACCGACTCGTCGCTCGACGCCGTCGTGTCGCGCGAGATGGGCAGGGCAGGAGTGATCACCTGAAGTCCTTCTCAGTCATCCGTGAAGGGAGAGACGGCCCTACGGCGCCGAAGTCGGCGCGGGCGTACGGCCGAGGCCCGAGGCGCGCACGGGCAGCCTCGGGAGATCGGTTGCCGTCAGACGGCAGCCGTCCCTATGGGCGGACCCCGAGAGATGATCGTGTGGACGAGAAGGAGAAGCCGCGGCGCCCGGTCCGAGCGCGGGCGGCACCCGCGGACGCGCGGACGGTCCGGCGGGGCGGGCAGGGCGAGCAGCAGTCGTAGCGGAGCCGCCAGCCGGCCGGCGACAGCTCGCAGCACGCGGAAGGCGGCCCGCTCTCCGTGTGCCAGCCACAGCCCGCAGAGCAGGGCGGCCAGCAGGTGGGCGGCGTACATGCCGAACGACGACACACCGCCGCCGCCAGCCGAGTCGGACATATGGGCCATGTCCATGTGGCCCATATCCATTGAGTCCATGGCATCCATGTGCATGGAGCCCATGTGCATGGAGCCCATCGACGTGGACGCCTGCTCGGACTGCGCGAGGGAGAACGCGGAGTGGAGGGCGGCCTGGGTCGCGACCACGGCTGTCACTACCAGGGGGAGCCCACGTTCACGGCCCGCCAAGGACCAGCCGGCCGCACCGGTCGCGGCGAGCCCGGTGAGCAGCGCCCACGCGGGCACGTGGCGGCCGGACATCAGGACGTGGCCCAGGGCGGCGAGCACCACACAGACGGCCGCGAACATCGCGGCCCGTACTGTGCGAGAACACCACCCTGCTGTCATGGCGCCTCATCCTTGCATCCGGACCCGGTTCGACATGCAGGGGTACGGAAATGTCCGGCGCGGTACTCAGCGGTGGGCGGTGTCCGCGGTCGGGCCGAGCCCGCTAGTCCTCGATGATCAAGCCTTTCGCCGCGAGGACCGGCGCGAGGCCGCACATCTCGATCACGGTCTTGCCCGCCCGGTACGCGGCGATGTATCCCGCCTCGGCGTCGACCCGTTCCTGTGCGGCGGTGGCCGCCTCGGCGGCATCCTCGCGGCGGACGACGACCACGCCGTCGGCGTCGGCGCGCATGATGTCGCCGGGGCGGACCAGTACGCCGCCGACGGTGACGGGCTCGCACATGGGGCCGACGGTCTCCTTGACGGTGCCCTTGATGGAGACGCTGCGGGAGAAGACCGGGAAGCCCAGGGCGCGCAGGTCCTCGGTGTCGCGGACGCCCGTGTCGGTGATCAGACCGGCGAGGCCCTTGGCCTGGCAGGCGTTGGCGAGGACGTCGCCGAAGGAGCCGGCCTCCTCGTAGTTGCCGGCGGACACGACCACGACGTCGCCGGGCCGGGCGTAGGCGATGGCGGTCTGAAGCATGAGGTTGTCGCGCGGGGCGCACTGGACGGTGAAGGCGGGGCCGCACAGGGACATGGTGCGGTCGACCGGCTTGATCGCCGAGTCCAGCGCCCCGAGCCTGCCCTGTGCCTCGTGGATGGTGGCCGAGGAGAACTCACTCAGCTGCTTGACCACGGCGGGCTCCGGCCGGTCGAACTTGGTGCTGACGCGGATCATGATGACCTTTCAGGCGGAGGGTGCGGCGGACGTCAGTTCGGCGCACGCCGTCGCTATGCGTCCGCAGGCCTCGGTGAGGACGTCCGTCGAGGTGGCGAAGGAGATACGGAAGTAGCCGGGGGCGCCGTACGCCGTTCCGTGGATCACCGCGACCTGTTGGCTGTCGAGGAGGTGGCGGGCGAAGTCCTCGTCGTTCTCGATGCGGGTGCCGTCCGGTGTCAACTGGCCTATGGCGTCCCGGCAGTTGACCAGGAGGTAGAAGCCGCCGTCCGGGACGGTGCAGCTGAGCTGCGGAACGTCGCCGATGAGCTTCGCGGTCTCGTCGCGGCGGGCGCGGTAGACGCGCACGGTGTCCTGGACGAAGTCCTGCGGTCCCGTGAGCGCGGCGGCAGCGGCGGCCTGGCTCACCGAGGAGGGGCACGAAGAGGTCTGGGACTGGAGGGTGTTGATCGCCGTCACCAGGTCCGCGGGGCCGACCCCGTAGCCGATACGCCAACCTGTCATCGCGTATGTCTTGGAGACGCCGTTGGTGAGGAACACCCGGTCGGCCAGGCGGGGTTCGACGGCAGCGAGGGACGGGGCGTCCTCGTCGCCGTACCAGATCTCGTCGTAGATCTCGTCGGTGAGGACGCCGACGTGCGGGTGGGCGAGCAACACCTGGGCGAGGGCGCGGAGTTCGTCGGTGGTGTAGGCGGATCCGGTGGGGTTTCCGGGGGTGTTGAGGACGACCCAGCGGGTGCGTTCGGTGAGGGCCGCCGTGAGCCGCTCCGGGGTCAGCTTGAAGCCTTCCGCCTCAGGGCAGTCGACGATGACTGGAGTGCCGTCGTTGGCGCTGACCATGTCGGGGTACGACACCCAGTACGGGGCGGGGACGATGACCTCGTCGCCCTCGTCCAGGGTGGCCATCAGGGCGAGGAAGATGACCTGCTTGGCGCCGCCGCCGACGGTGATGCGGGAGTCGGGGACCTCCAGGCCATGGCGCTCACGGAGTTTGCCAGAGATCGCCGCACGCAGGGCCGAAGTGCCGTTCACCGGCGTGTACTTGGTCTCCCCCGCCTCGATGGCCCGGATCGCGGCGGCCTTGACGTGGTCGGGGGTGTCGAAGTCCGGCTCGCCGACCGTCAGGTCGAGGATGGTGAGGCCCTGGCTCTTCAGCTCGCGTACGCGCTGGGCCGCCGCCGTGCTCGGTGAGGGCTTGATACGGCGCAGCCGCTCTGCCGTCTTCATGTGATCAGCCCTCCCTGCGCTCGAAGTTGAGGCCGCCGGGCACCTGGAAGGTGGGGAGGATCTCGATGTGGCCGATGTTGACGTGCCGGGGCGCGTCGACCGCGAACTCGATGGCGTCGGCGATGTCCTCGGGCTTGAGGGACTCGTAGCCGTCGTAGTACTCGCGCTGGGCGGCCTCCATGTCGCCGAGCAGGCGGCCGAAGATCTCCGTCTCCACACGGCCGGGGCAGATCTCGCTGACGCGCACGCGGCGGCCGTAGCCGTCGACGCGGAGCTGGCGGGAGAGGGTGTGCACGGCGGCCTTGGTGGCGTGGTAGATCGTGTTGCCGCCGAAGTTGTAGACACCGGCGATGGAGCTGATGTTGACGATGTGGCCGAGGTCGCGCTCGACCATGCCGGGCATCAGCAGGCGGACCAGGTGCAGGACGGCCTGGATGTTGACGGCGATCTGCTCGTCGACGGCGAACTCGTCGGCGGTGAGGATGTTGCCGGTGCGGGAGACGCCCGCGTTGTTGACGAGGACGTCGATCTCCAGGCCGGCCAGTGCGGCGGTGAGCGCCTCGGTGTCGGTGATGTCGAGGGCGTGCGGGATGCAACCGGTCTCGTCGGCAAGGGTGTTGAGCCGGTCGGCGTTGCGGGCCACGGCGTGGACTTCGAGGCCGCGCTTGGTGAGCCGCTCGACGACCACGGCTCCGATGCCGGTCGACGCTCCGGTGACGAGGGCCGTCCTGTAGTCGGAGATGGGCATGCTGAGGTGCTCCTTGCTGTGCGGGGTGGGGGGTGTACGGGCGTGCGGGTGCGGGGATGCGTGGGTGCTTGGTGCTTGGTGCCTGGTGCTGTCAGGCGTCGCGCAGCGGCAGGTGGGCGCGGTCCTTCACCTTGGACACGGCGAGGAGTGTGCCCAGGGCGGTGATGACGGCGTAGTAGGCCGGCATGTTGACGTTGCCTGTCTGCGCGATGAGGTAGGTCATCAGCAGGGGGGCCGTGCCACCGAAGAGTGCGGAGGAGACGTTGTAGCCGAGGCCGTAGGCGGAGTAGCGCACACGGGTCGGGAAGAGTTCGACGAGGAGTATGTGGATGACTCCTGTGTGGCCGGCGAACACCACCGCCATGATGCAGGCGCCGATGACGGCGAGGGCCACGTTGCCGGTGCCGATCAGCAGGTAACAGGGGATGCCGACGATCGCCATGGCGACGGCGGCTCCGGCGAGGACCTTCTTGCGGCCGATGCGGTCGGAGAGGCGGCCCATGTAGGGGATGGCGATACAGATCGCGACCAGGCTGGAGGCGGTGACGAGAAGGCCCTGGACCTTGCTGAAGTTCAGCTCGCTGCTCATGAAGGTGGGCATGTAGCTGAACAGGACGTAGTAGCCGGAGCCGTTCATCAGGGGGATGAACAGGGCCAGCAGCATGGCGCGGCGGTGCTCGGCGGAGGCGAAGGCCTCCTTGAGGGGGTTCTTGGAGAGGCCGTCCTCTTCCTTCAGGCGCGTGAAGTTGGGCGTGTCGCTGATGCGCTTGCGGATGTAGATGCCGGCGATGCCGAGCGGGACGGCGAGCAGGAACGGGATGCGCCAGCCCCAGGACTCCATGCGTGCGGAACCGAGTCCGCTGGTCATGGCGGCGGCGACCAGGGTGCCGGTGAGCAGGGCGAGGAACGAGGCGATCTGGGCGTAGCTGGTGTAGAGCCCGCGCTTGCCCTCGGGGGCGTGCTCAGCGAGGAAGCTCATCGCGCCGGACGCCTCGCCGCCGACGGAGAAGCCCTGGGCGACGCGGAGCAGGATCAGCAGGGCGGGGGCGGCGATGCCGATGCTGGCGTAGGTGGGCAGTACGCCGATGGCGGCGGTGGCGGCGCTGATCAGGAGGATGACGAAGACCAGCATCCGCTGGCGGCCGATGCGGTCGCCGAGGTGGCCGCAGATGACGGCGCCGAGGGGGCGGAAGAAGAAGGAGACGGCGTAGCCGAGGAAGACGAACTGGACGGCGGTCGCGTTGTCCGTGTTGGGGAAGAAGACGGCGGCGAGCGATCCGGCCATGAAGCCGAAGATGCCGTTGTCGTAGAGCTCGGCGAAGATTCCGACGCATCCTGCGAGGGTGACCTTGCGGGCGGTTCTGGGATCGACCGTGTTGGGGACGGATTGAGCGGCCACGGTACTCATGGCGTCTCCTGTCTGGGTGGGAGGCGGGGATGAGGGGTGTTGCGGCTCCGTGCGGGTGCTTCCAGCGGGTTGGCGGGAGGCTGGTGAGCGGGGGTGAGCGGGTGCGGGTGGGGTTTGTGGGCGGGTCGGCGGGGGTGAGCTGGTTTCGTGCGGGCCGGTGGGGGCTTGTCGCGCAGTTCCCCGCGCCCCTTCGTAAGCGGGCCTGTGTGAAGCGGTGCGGGGCGTCAGGTGCCGACTCGCGCCAGTGCCCCGTGATCAGGCCTCCGCGGGTGCGCGGATGCGTAGGGCCTCGAAGGCCGTACGGACCCTGGTTCTCAGGGCGTCTATCGCTTGGCGTTGTGCGCGGTGGGCCGTGATCGCCTGGGGGAGGGTGCGGTGGCGGAAGTGGATGGTTTGGCCGGGGCGGACCTGGCCGAGGGCCGACAGGCCGGTGGCGGTGACCACGGCTAGGACGGGGTAGCCGGCCGTGACGCCGCGGCCTCGGTGGAGGACGAGGAGTTCGTCGCCCGCGGGTACCTCGACTGCGCCGATGGGGACGCCTCGGGAGAGGACCTCGCCCCGGGTGACGCGGCGGGGCACCGTGCCCTGGAGGCGCAGGCCTATGTGGTTGCTTCGCGGGGTGACCGTGAAGGGGGCGTCGAACAGGCGCTGTCCCGTGTCGCCGAACTCGGCCCGGTCGGGGCCGTCGGTGACGTCGATGGTCCAGCTGGTGGGGAACGGGGGGACCGGCGCCTTGAGGCGGAACAGCGGGATGCGGGAGAACGGGTGGTCGATGGGCGGGCAGGCCGTGCGCAGGGCGAGTGTGTCGCCGGCGCGGAGCGGCGGGCCGAAGCCCAGGATCGTGTCGGGGGCGCAGCTGCCCTGGAGGTACTCGGCCTCGAACGAGCCGAGTACGGCCAGGTAGACGCGGAGGCCTCGGTGGATGCCGGTGATCCTGATGGTTTCGCCGGCCCGGACCGGGACCGGTTCCCACTGCGGGCGTACGACTCCTTCGACGGTGACGTCGGCGGGGGCGCCGGTCACCGCGATGAGGATGTCGCCGGAGGGAACGCACGCGAAGTCGAGGGCGGTGATCTCCAGCAGCGGGGCGCGGTCGTCGTTGCCGCACAGGACGTTGGCGACGCGCGCGGAGTGCTGGTCGGCGGCACCGTTGGCGGGCAGGCCATAGCGGGAGCGGCCGACGCGGCCGAGGTCCTGCACGGTGACTATGCCGGCGGTGCGGATGGTGAGGGTGTCAGCCATGGCCGACCACCGAGTTCGCCAAGTCCCCCAGGGCCAAGTCGGCGTATTCGTCCCACTGTTGGGGCTCGATGGGCACGAACCGGAAGGTGTCGCCGGGGCGGTACGCGGTGATCGGGTCGCTGTGCAGGTCGAGGACGCGCACCGGGGTGCGGCCCAGGAGCGGCCACCCGCCGGGCGAGGGCATCGGGCAGATGACCGCCTGTCGGCCCGCTACCGCGACCGAGCCGGGGGCGACCTTGGTGCGCGGCGAGGCGAGGCGCGGTACCGGCTTCGGGAAGGGCGGGCCGTCCGTCATCGGCGCTCCGGCGGGTGCGCCGAGACAGCGCACGGTGAGGTCGGAACCGGAGTGCAGGGCGATGATCTCGCCCTCGGTCACGCCGAGTTGGGCGGCGACCTCGGGGAGGTCGGGACCGTACTCGCCGCCGTAGACGACGGGGACGACGAAGCGGCGCGGGGGTGTGGTGGGCGCGGGGTGCGGGCCGAGGCGGGCCGCCTCGTGCGCCAGGACTCGGCGGACGGTGTCGTGGTCGGTGGCGGCGCAGTCGAACTCGACGAGGAGGGCGTCGTAGGTGGGCACCACGTCGTGGACGCCGGTGAGTCGGACCGCGTTGAGGGCGTCGGCGAGGGCGTGGACGAGCCGCCAGGCGGGTTCGGCGTCCAGGCCCACGGCCTTGGCGACGAGGGCGGAGTCGCCGCAGTCGGCGATGGTGAAGTCGCTACTCATTAGGCGTCCTTGCCGGTCAGGACCTTGTCGAGCGAGGTGATCTCGACGCCGGCGGCGACGAGTTGCTCTCGGATGCGGCCGGCCAGGGCGATCGCGCCGGGGCTGTCGCCGTGCAACAGGACGGTGTCGCAGGCGACTTGGATGTCCGTGCCGTCGACGCTGCGGATGACTCCCTCAGTGACCATGCGCAGGGTGCGCCGGGCGACCTCGTCCGGGTCGTGGATCACCGCGCCCGGCTCAAAGCGGGGCACGAGGGTTCCGTCGGCGCGGTATGCGCGGTCGGCGATGCCGACGATGCCGACGCGCAGTCCGCGGGCGCGTGCCGCGTCGGCCAGTTCGCCGTCCTGCGCGAGGACGATCAGCGACTCGTCCAGGGCCGCTACGGCGTCCACGACGGCGCGGGCGTAGTCGGCGCGGACGGCGACCAGGTTGCCGAGGCGGCCGTGCGGGGCGACATGGTGCACCCGGGTGCCGTGGGCGACGGCGAAGGCCTGGAGGGCGCCGATCTGGTACAGCATGTCCGTGCGGACCTCCTCCGGCGTGAGGTCCATCGCGCGGCGGCCGAAGCCGACCAGGTCGGGAAAGCTCGGGTGGGCGCCGACGGCCACCTGCTTCTCCACACAGGTCCGCACGGTCGCGTCCATGATGCGCGGATCACCGGCGTGGAATCCGCAGGCCACATTGGCGGAGGTCAGCATCTCCAGAAGGGCCGCGTCGTCGCCCATTGTGTAGGCGCCGAATCCCTCGCCGAGATCGGCGACGAGATCAACCATGGGGGTCATGACGTCCTCCGGGAGAGAATACGGGAAGGGGGAATTCCAAGAAAGGGAATTCTGGGGGAAGGAGCTGCCATCACGTCTTCGTGACACCAGAACGGAGAATGTTCCTGGCTGGATGTTCCGCTCAACTTATTCCGCCGGTCGCGTGATCGCCAATATCCGTTCGGTCTGGCGTTATCGCGAACGGCTATGACTCCCCTCACACCCTCCACTCACCGGGGCTGTGCTTCGGAGTGATCCCTCCCTACGATGAGGCTTCGCTCCATCTGGAAGGCCCCGCGCAATGGACACCAGGCGTCTCTACTCGTTCATCAAGATCATCGACGCGGGAAGCATCACGCGCGCGGCGGACATCCTGCACATCGCCCAGCCGGCCCTGAGCCAGCAACTGTCAGCCCTGGAGACGCAGTTCGGGCAGCAGCTGCTGATCCGCAGCAAGCGCGGGGTCGCCCCGACCGAGGCGGGCCGGGCGCTGTACCGGCACGCCCAGCTCATCCTCCGGCAGGTGGACCTCGCGCAGGCCGCCGTCGACGTCTCCGGCCGGGCGCCCGCCGGCAGCGTCTCGGTGGGCCTCGCGCCGTACAGCCTGGGCGCGGCCCTCGCGCTGCCCCTGCTCAAGAGCGTGCGCGAGCGCTACCCGGACATCCTGCTGCACATCAACGAGAACTTCGGCGGCGTGATCAGCGAGGCCATCATGACGGGCCGCATGGACATGGCGTTCATCTACGGCGCCGGGCCGCTGCGGGGTGTGCAGTTCGAGCCCGTCCGTACGGAGGACCTGTTCCTGATCGGCGCGCCCGGCGAGACGGCGTCGTCGGGGCGGGACGAGGTGCGACTGGAGGAGTTGGCGAGCGTGCCCCTGCTGCTGCCCAGCCGGATCCACACGATCCGGCAGGTCGTGGACGCCGCCTTCCAGCAGGCCTCGCTCCGGCTGAACGTGGTGGGCGAGGTCGAGTCGGCGCTGACACTCGTCAACGCGGTGGACGCGGGCCTCGGCGCGACGGTCCTGCCCTGGTCGGCGGCGCGCGCCATTCTCGACGTCCGCGCCCTGACCGTACGGCGGATCGTGGAACCCGTGATCCCGGTGAAACTGTCCGTGGTGACCTCGGACAATCAGCCGCTCTCCGAGCCCGCTCTGGCTGTGCACGATCTGTTCCTGGAGCTGATCGACACCGACAAGAATAAGGACGGCCAATAGCGTCACACAAAACCGCTATTTGTTTCCGGTGACCGCCGAGGCTAGCGTTTCCCGAATAATACGCCCGGCCGGTAATGCATGGCTGTACATGGCTCGTCACTGGAGAAGAACATGAAGAATCGTGTCCTCGCCACCCGTGAAAACCTGCCCGGTGAAGGCCTGCGACGCCTCTCCGAGAGCGCGGAGTTGGTGGCCTGGCCCGGTGCGGAGAAGCCCGAACCCGCCGATCTCGCCGCCCTCGCCCCCGGGGTGAGCGGCGTCCTGGCCCTCGGCAACGACCCGGTGGACGCCGCCCTGATGGACGCGGCGGGCCCCTCGCTGCGCGTCATCGCGCTGGCCAGCATGGGCTTCGACAACGTCGACCGCGCTGCCGCCGCCGAACGCGGCATCGTCGTCACGCACACGCCCCGCGTCCTCGCGGAGACCACCGCCGACCTCACCTTCGCGCTGATCCTCGCCGCCCGCCGCCGGCTCGGCGCGGCCGGGGCGAGCCTCGCGGACGGCTCCTGGGGACTGTTCCGGATGCACGACTACCTCGGTATGGACGTCCACGGAGCCACCCTCGGCCTGGTGGGCTACGGCCAGATCGGCCGCGCGGTGGCCCGCCGCGCCCACGGTTTCGGCATGCGCGTGATCCACCACGACCCGTACGCCCCCGACGACGACCTGTCGACCTCGGTGGGCCTGGCCGCCCTGCTGGCCGACTCCGACGTCGTGTCCCTGCACGTGCCGCTCACCGAGGAGACCCGCCATCTGATCTCGGCCCGCGAACTGGCCGCGATGAAGCCCACGGCCACGCTGGTGAGCACCTCGCGCGGCGGAGTCGTGGACGAGGCCGCGCTGCTCGACGCCATCCGCGAGGGACGTCTGCACTCCGCCGGCCTCGACGTCTTCGAACGCGAGCCGATGGGAACGGAGTTGTCCCCGCTCGTCGCCGAGCCGCACGTGATCACCCTGCCCCACATCGGCTCGGCCACCGAGGCGACCCGGGCCGCGATGGTCGACCTGGCGGTCGACAACATCCTGGACGTCCTGGCCGAACGCCCGGCTCGGACACCGCTTCCCGGCAGTCCGGCGGTGGCGGGCACGCCGGTCGGCAGCTGAACACTCCCCCCGTTCACCCCGCTTGAGCACCGGTGAGGCCGGCCCACTGCAACAGAAACCGCAGCCCCTCCTGCGAGGGCGAGTCCGGTGGGGCCGTGTACGCGACGAGGAACTGCTCCGGGTGCGTGTCGACGGTGAACTGCTGGACGTCCAGGGTGAGTTCACCGGCGACCGGATGGACGTACGTCTTGGTGAGCTGGCGCGGTCCCCGTACCTGATGCTCGGCCCACCACGTGCGGAAGTCCGGGTCGCGGGCGCCGAGTTCGGCGATCAGGGTGTCAAGTGCCGGGTCGTGCGGGGTGCGGCCCGCCTCCATGCGCAGGACGGCGACGCACTCGCGGGCGGCCCGGGGCCAATCCGCGTACAGGGCACGGAAGTCGGTGTCCAGGAAGGTGAGGCGGATCAGGTTGCGCTCGACCGGGGGCAGGGCACCGAAGTCGGTGAGGAGGGCGCCGGCCGCGCGGTTCCAGGCCAGGACGTCCATGCCCCGGTGCAGCACCATCGCCGGGACGTCGTGCATGGTGTCGAGCAACTGCCGTAGCCGCGGGGCGACTTCGGAGCGTCCGGGCGGCCGGGCGGGCACTCCCGGTGCGACCTCGGCCAGCGTGAAGAGGTAGGCGCGTTCGTCCGGTGCGAGTTGGAGCGCGTCGGCGAGTGCGTCCAGGACGGCCCGGGAACCCCGGCGGGTGCGGCCCTGTTCCAGGCGGACGATGTAGTCGACGCTCACGTGCGCGAGGAAGGCCAGTTCCTCCCTGCGCAGTCCGGGTACGCGGCGCAGTCGGCCGTCGTCGGGGAAGCCCGCCTCGTGCGGGTCGCGGTCCGCGCGGCGGGCGCGCAGGAAGTCGCCCAGGTCATTGCCTTCGGGGGACGCGTCGCGGTCTGCCATGGCTCCAGTGTCGTCGGGTCGGCGACGCGGTGCCTGGTACAGAACCGCATAGGCAGAGCCGTCCCTGGTGGCGGCGGGCGGGTGGCGTGACGGTGGGGACATGGCCGTACACCGGCTCCCCTCCCCTCTCCCCTTCGACTGGAGTGCCTCCCCATGCGTACTGACGTCACTTTCTCCAGCGCCGGTCTCAAGATCGCCGGTCACCTCTACACCCCGGACGGGGAGACCGCCGGGCCGCCACGTCCCGCGATCGTGGTCGGGCATCCCGGCACCGGGGTGAAGGAACAGGCCTCCGGCCTGTATGCCCGCCGGCTGGCCGAGCGCGGATTCGTCACGCTCGCCTTCGACGCCGCCTACCAGGGTGAGAGCGAGGGCGAGCCGCGCGGTCTGGAGGACCCGGGGCAGCGGGTCGAGGATCTCAAAGCCGCGGTCTCCTTCCTCACCACCCACGACGAGGTCGACCCCGACCGCATCGGGGCGCTCGGTATCTGTGCCTCCGGCGGTTACGCGCTGGCGGCGACCGCGACCGACCCGCGCATCCGGGCCGTGGGCGCGGTCAGCGCCGTAGACATGTCACGGCAGTTCCGGCTCGGCGCGGACGGCGCTCAGGACCCGGCCGTAGTGGAGGGCATGCTGGCCGCCGCCTCCGCGGCCCGTACCGCCGAGGCCCGTGGTGCGGACGTCCAGCGTTTCCCGGTCTTCCCCGCCACCGAGGAGGAGGCGCGCGCGGGTGGCCCGCATGTCTACGAGGGCTGGGAGTACTACTGCACTCCGCGCGCCCAGCACCCCCGCTCGGCGAAGGCGCTGACCTGGACCAGCGTGGATCGCATCGCCGCCTTCGACGCGTTCGCGTCCGTCGCGCTGATCGCGCCGCGGCCGCTGCTGCTGGTCGTCGGGCGGGCGGCGGTGACGTCCTGGATGAGCGTGGAGGCGTTCCAAAAGGCGTACGGAACAAAGGAGTTGGCGTGGATCGAGGGCGCTTCGCACGTCGACCTCTATGACAAGGACGCGTATGTGACGCCCGCCGTCGAGAAGCTGGGCGACTTCTTCGCCGCCCACCTGGCGGTGTGATCCAGTAGACAGAGAAAACTACACAAGTAACTTGGCAAAGTTACTTGTGTAGTTTTACGTTGGGACCATGAACACCAACCCCGCGCCACAGGAGTCCGTCGTGACCGCGCAGCGGCTCAACGACGCGATGGCCCGGCTCCGCGCACGGCTGCGCGTGGAATCGGGTCAGCATGCGACCGGACTGACCCTCACGCAGCTCGGTGTGCTGGCGAGTGTCGTGCGGGAGGGACCGGTCACCGCGGCGCGGCTGGCCGCGCTGGAGCGCGTCAGCGCGCAGTCCATCGCGCAGAGCCTGGCGGTGCTCAAGGCCGCCGGGCTGGTCCGCAGCGAGCCGGACGCGCGGGACGGCCGCAAGAAGCTGATGAGCGCCGACCCGTCCGCGACCGAACTGGTCGACAAGCTGCTCGCGGGCCGCGCCTCCTTCCTGGCCCGGGCCATCGACCAGCTGGTCGCGCCGGAGGAGCGGAAAGACGTAGAGAAGGCAATCGAGCTGCTGGAGCGGCTCGCCACGGCCGAGCTGGACGACGGCCGGATATGAGAGCCGACGCCACCGAGTCCGCCGCTCCGGCGCGCGGTCTCTCGCGCAAGCCGTTCTCCTGGACCTTCACGACCCCGCTCTACGTCGGGTCGAGCCTCAACCCGATCAACAGCTCGATCATCGCGACCGCGCTGGTGCCGATCGCCACCGAGCTGCATGTCTCGGTCGGCAGCACCGCCACGCTGGTCTCCTCGCTGTACTTGGCCAGCGCCGTGGCGCAGCCCACCGCCGGCAAGCTGGCGGAGGTGCTCGGCGCGCGGCGGGTCTTCCTCTTCGGCATCGTGCTGGTGCTGCTCGGCGGTGTCGTCGGCGGCCTCGGCCAGAATCTGGCGATGCTGACCGTCGCCCGCGTCCTGGTCGGCATCGGCACCTCGGCCGCGTTCCCCTGCGCGATGGTGCTGATCCGGCGCCGCGCCGAGGACGCCGGTCTCGACGCCCCGCCGGGCGGAGTGCTCGGCGGTATCGCGATCGCGGGCATGGCTACCGCCGCCGTAGGGCCGCCGATCGGCGGACTGCTGGTCGGCGCGGCCGGATGGCGCTGGGCGTTCCTGATCAACATCCCGGTCACCCTGATCGCGATGGTGATGGCCGTGCGCTGGCTGCCCAAGGACCCCGCGCTCGACCGCGCGAACAGGCGTTTCCGCAGGGTCGCCGACCGGATCGACCTGACCGGCATCCTCGGTTTCGCGCTGACGATGAGCGCGCTGGTCATCTTCCTGATGGACCTCCCCCGGGTCGACTGGACCGCGCTCGCCGTCTTCGTGCTGGCCGCGGTGCCCACCGTGTGGTGGGAACTGCGCAGGGCCGCGCCGTTCTTCGACTTCCGCGGCCTCGCCGCCAACGGCGCCCTCACCCGCACCTATCTGCGGCAGGGGCTCACCCTGCTCGGCACCTACTCCGTGATGTACGGCATGACGCAGTGGATGGAGGCCGCGCACGGCTTCTCCACGGTGACGGCGGGACTCCTGCTGCTGCCGATGGGCGCCGTCTCCGCGCTGCTCTCGCACCCGCTCGCCCGCCGCAACCTGGTGCGCGGCCCGCTGATCGTCTCGGCGGTGAGCATGCTGATCGGCTCGGCCGGCATCATGCTGCTCACCTCGCACAGCCCGGCGATCGCGCTCGTGCTGGTCTCCCTGATCTTCGGCGTCGCCTCGGCGACCACCACCGTCGGCAACCAGACCGCCCTCTACCTCGAGGCCCCGCCCGACCAGATAGGCACCGCCTCCGGGCTGTTCCGGACCTTCGGCTACCTCGGCACCATCACCTCCGCCGTGATCGGCGGCATCGTCTTCCGCACCGGCGTGACCGACCACGGCCTGCACACCCTCGGCCTCGTCCTGGTCGGCGCGGGCCTCGCGGTCCTGCTGCTGACCGTCCTGGACCGCCGGCTGATGGGCCGCCACACGACCAACTGACCGACCCCCTACGAAAAACCTAGGAGAACCTCGCGTGAGCACCACCTCCCTCCCCACGATCACCCCCGAGCGGACCGCCCTGCTGGTCATGGACTTCCAGAACGGGATCGTCCCCATGGCTCCCGACTCCGACGCCCTCGTCGAGCGGGTCAAGGGCTCCATCGCCGACGTCCGTGCCGCCGGCGGCGCCATCGGCTACGTCCGGGTCGCCTTCACCGAGGACGACTGGGCAGCCGTCCCCGAGACCAACAAGTCCTTCAGCGCGGTCGCCGCGGCGAAGATGCTGCACCACGAGGACGACGCCACCCAGGTCGACGAGCGGATCGCGCCCGAGGACGGCGACATCGTCGTCCGCAAGATCCGCTACGGCTCCGGCTCCACCACCGACCTCCACGAGCAGCTCGGCGACCGGGGCATCGACACCCTGGTGCTCGCGGGGATCAGCACCAGCGGTGTCGTCCTGTCCACCGTCATGGACGCCGCCGACCGCGACTACCGCGTCTTCGTCCTGGCCGACGGCGTCGCCGACCCCGACGCCGAGACCCACCAGGTGCTGGTCGAGAAGGTGTTCCCGTCGCGGGCCCACGTCATCGACACGGCCGGGCTACGCGAACTGCTGCGCTCCGTCTGACACATCATTCACGCCGGCGCCCCCGGGAAGACGACCCGAAGCCTCTGCACCCGTCCGTCCCGCCGGAACATCAGCCAGGCGAGGGTGGGCGGGCAGGGGTTCTCGATGCCGGCGGGGTTGACGGCCTCCATCTCCCAGATGGCGATGTCGCGGCTGGCCACGACATGGCGCAGATGCTGGGTCACGCCCTTGTCGCGGGTCTTCCGCATCGCCGGGAAGGGATGGAGGCGTCCGCCCTCCTTGTTGAGGACGCCGACCAGTTCGGTCTCCGCAGGCCACAACTCCAGGATCTCGCCCGGCAGTTGGCCGCGCATGGCGCCGTCCAGCGTGACCTCGGCCTCCTGCCGACTGTCCTCGGTGAGCGCGGAAGCGTCGTCGTGGCCCGCGGTCGCGGTCGACAGCAGCACCTTGGCCATCTTCGCCCGGGCCTG
The DNA here is from genome assembly GCF_000716435.1 of Streptomyces xylophagus. GTDB lineage: Bacteria > Actinomycetota > Actinomycetes > Streptomycetales > Streptomycetaceae > Streptomyces > Streptomyces xylophagus. The sequence goes on along the minus strand of NZ_JNWO01000015.1, from coordinate 170,315 downwards.
GTTGAGCCGACTGCGCACCGTGCCGACCGGCACCTCGCAGGCCTCGGCGATCTCCTGGTACGAGGTGATCCCGCTGAAGTGCCGCAGCATCAGCACCAGCCGCTGCTGCTGCGGCAGTTCCTCCACCGCGTCCCAGATCCAGTCCCGCAGCGCGTGCTGCTCGATCAACCGCTCGGGATGCGACGGCTCGTCGTCCCGCAACCGCACCTGCTCCAGCCCGTCGAGCCCGGGCAACTCCCGGTTGGCCCGCAGCCGCATCCGCGCGGAGTTCCGCACGATCGCCCGCAGCCACGCCCCCACGGCCGCGGGCTCCCGCACGTCACCGATGCGCCGCAGCGCGGTCAACGCGGCATCCTGTACGGCGTCCTCGGCGTCGGGGCCGTAGCCGAGCAGGCTCAACGCGACTGCCCTCATGGGTGCCTGATGACGCGTCAGCAACAGTCCCAGGGCGCCGGACTCGCCGGCCTGGGCCCTGCGGGTGAGTTCCTCGTCCGTGGGGTGGTTGAGGGGCACCATGAATCCGAAGCCTCCGTGACGACGCATCGCTAACGGTGTGCTGCCGGGGACCTCGTGCGTCGGTTCGAGGGCCCTTGCCGAGGAAGATACGCGGGGGCGGCTCCCCGGCAAGGGCGTTCCTCAGTCTTCGGACCGGGTGCCGGCCTCGGGCAGCCAACTCCCGTGGAAACCGGACGGAACCGGATACGGCAGCTCCACGACCGCCTGCACGGAGAGGTCCGAGGCGTCGAGGACGAGCAGTTCACCCGCCGCGCCGGCGTCGTCCGAGACGAGCGACAGGAGCCAGCCCTCGTCCTCGTTCGTGCCGTCCACCGCCGGTACGAAGACCGCCTCGCCGGAGTAGCGGTTGCCGGGCGTCTTGTGGACGTCATCGGTCTGGCGCGCGAGGTCGTGCTTGGCGATGCCGTCGCCGTTGACCGTGTAGAGATAGCGGTTCGGGCGCCCGGTGAGGGTCTCGTTGTGGGTGGGGAACTCGGCCTCACGGTCGTCCAGTTGGGACTCGAAGACCCGGCCGGCCACCGGGTCCAGGATCCAGCGGTACAGCACGGAGGGCGCCTGGGTGTGCCCCGGCTCCCGCACCCCGACCTGACCGCTCGGGACACCGGGCACGCTCGGACCGGTGGGTCCGCCGATATCGCCCCAGACCTTCCGGAAACCGGCGTCGTCGTAGCGCACCGCGTCCAGCACCACACGCCCCTGCGCGTCCTCATAGGCGTTGCCCACATGGAAGACGTAACAGGGATCGACGTCGAGCCAGCGCACATCGGTGGAGCCGGGTTCACGGGACATGATCCCGATCCGCGCGCCGTACGCGTCGGCCCACTGGTACGGCATACCGCCGCGCCCGGCCAGCGCGGGGTCGAAGACGACGGGCAGGTCCAGCCACACGATGTGGTGCTCGGTGATCGCGAAGTCGTGCATCATCGTCGGCCCCGGCACGTCGATCGGCCGGCTGTCGAGCAGCACGCCCTCCGGGGTCACCCGGTGGTAGGTGAGGTACGGCGGCGCGAACCCGGTCCCGAACAGGTGCAGTTCACCGGTGACCGGGTCCTCCTTGGGATGCGCGGTCATCGCGGTGGTGAGTTTCCCGCCGAAGTCGTACGGCCCGACGGTCTCCAACTCCGGTGTGACCCAGTAGGGAAGGCCCACCTCGCACAGGGCGAGGACGGCGTCGGCGTGCCGGATGACGTGGGTGTTGGCGGGCGTCGCGGCCAGGTCGATGCTGAAGTCCTCACGGACGAAGGGATGCCCCTCCAACTCCCTTGTGCGGACCCACCTGTTGCGGTACCACTCGGCGCGGCCGTCGCGCAGCCGTATGCCGTGGAGCATGCCGGGGCCGGTGAACCAGTGGCCCCTGTCCTCGCCGGGCAACGGGTTGGGGCCGTTGCGTAGATAGCGGCCGTCCAGTTCGGGCGGCAGGGTGCCCCGGACGGTGAGTTCGGCGGCGGTGTACTCCTCGGGGACCGGGGCGAAGCGGCCCTGGAGATACAGGGGAACAGTCGTCTCGTTCGTCATGCTGCTTCCTTGTCGAGCCCGGCGCGGAGCCTGCGGGGTTCCGGGGGGGCGAGGGGGCGAGGGGGGACGGCGTGGCCGCCCTTGCGGAGTGCGGAGTACGGAGTACGGGTCTGGAGTGCGGGTCCGGCGTGGGTGATCACGACGTTCCGGTCGGACGCGTCGGAAGCGTGGGAAGCGCCGGCGAAGCCGCCGTACACCCGAACCGCCTTGGTCCGGGCGAGAGTTGCCCGCGACGGCGAACACCGGCAGGGCGGGTCCGCCGTCGCGGTCGCGGCGGCCGTGCTGAGCACCGCGGCCGCCACACCTACCTGCGGAGGGACCTCACGCAGAGGCGCCCGACGCCGCCTGCTTGATGAACGCGGCGACCTCGGCCGGCTTGGAGACGTACACGGCGTGGCTGCCGCCGGTCTCGGTGACGGTCGCGCCCGCCCGTTCGGCCATGGCGCGCTGGGCGGGCGGCGGAATCATGCGGTCGTCGGCGGCGACGAGGTAGAAGCTCGGCCTGGTCTGCCATGCGGGCTCGGTGACCGCGCCCGCCAACGCCTCCACTCCCCAGGGCACTTGGGAGTCGGCGAGGAACTGGGCGTCGGCGGCGGGCAGATCACCGGCGAAGGACGCGGCGAACTTCTCCCTGTCGAGGAAGAGGAAGCCGTCGACGGGCGGCAGGATCGGGGGCACCGGCGCGCCGGGCGGCGGGTCGGCGATGAGGGTGTTGACGGACTCGCCCTTGTCCGGCGCGAAAGCCGCGATGTACACGAGCGCCGACACGTTCTCGTGGGTGCCGGCCTCGGAGATCACCGCGCCGCCGTAGGAGTGTCCGACGAGTACGGTCGGGCCGTCCTGGGCGTCGAGGACCCGTTTCGTGGTGGCCACGTCGTCCTCGAGGGACAGCGTGGGGTTCTGTACGACGCTCACGTGATAGCCGTCGGCGCGGAGCGCGTCGTAGACGCCCCGCCAGCCCGATCCGTCGACGAAGCCGCCGTGGACGAGAACGACGTTCCTTGCCGTGCCGGTTTCCTGTGTGGTGCTCACGATGTGCCAACTCCTTCGTGGGGTGTGTGCTCGGAACTGAGAGGTCGTGGAAGTCGCGTTACAGAGGCGGCAGTTGGCCGTCCTGCCGGTTACGGGACGGCCCGCACCGGCGGCTGGGCCTCGGCCAGGGCCATGAGGCGCGCCTGGACCCGAGCGGGATAGACCTTGGTGAAGACGGCGGGGGCGACGAGGCCGACGACATGGGCGGTGATGCCCACCCACGCCGGGGCGTCCACCGCGTTGGAGAGGGCCAGGCTCACGGCGATGAACGTGAAGCCGGCTCCCCAGGCACTGGTGATGTAGTTGTTGACCTGGAGAAACCCCGGCGTGTCCCAGTACTCGCGGGGGGTCTGCCGTTTGGCGATCCCCAGCGTGAAGGGGCTCCAGACCACCAGGCTCCCCCATGCGGTGGCGGCCAGCCAGACGAAGGAGATGACGTCGGTGTGACCGGACAGCGAGGAGTCCGGCCTGGCGACGGCGACGGCACCGATCACGACGAAGTACGCGAGGGTGCTGATCTCCAGGACCAGGGCGTCGAAGCCGACCCCGCGCCGGCGGTCGTTCAGCATCATCAGCAGCCCCGTGACGAGACCGCCTAGCGCGCCCCAGCGCCAGTCGAAGGACGAGAGGACGCCGGCGACGATCCAGGGGGCGAATCCGGGCAGATAAGCCAACATTGAGTGTTTCCTCGGTGGATTGGAATGGACGCCGACTAGATGCACGGCGGCCCGCGAAGTTCGGACCTCACAATGTGACGCTCGCCACACGTCCATGGATCTCTAACCGGATAGATCTATCCACTTAATGTAGGGTGGTGAGCATGACCTGTCGAGAGGAGTCGTGATGGGAGTTCCGATGTCACGCAAGATCTGGCTTCCGCTGGGAGCGGCCGTCCTGGTGCTGAACGCGATGCAGTGGGTGGTGTCCGAGGCGGTCGCCGCGGCCGCCTGGAGCCGCCCGGCCTACAGCTACGCCACGAACTACATCAGCGACCTGGGCGTCCCCGACTGCGGTACGCACTACCAGGGCCGCACGATCTGCTCGCCGGATCACGCGCTGATGAACACGTCGTTCATCGTCCAGGGCGTCCTGTTCGCGACCGGTGTGATCCTGCTGGCGGCCACCCTGCTCACGGGCCGCGCGCGCCGCGTCGTCATCGCCCTCGCGGGCGCGCACGCGGTGGGCTTCCTGCTGGTCGGCCTGTTCCACGGCTCCCCGGACGGCCCGGGCTACAGCCTGGCGCTGCACGTCGCGGGCGCGTCGATCGCGATCCTGTGCGCGAACACGATCGTGATCATGGCGGGCTCGCTGAAGAGCCTCCAACTGCCGGGCGCGTACCGCGTGTTCAGCATCGCGGTCGGTGCCCTGGGCCTCCTCAGCGAGGCGTTCGTGGGTGCCTCGACGAGCACGGCCGGCATCTTCGAGCGGGGCGGTGTCTACTCATGGCTGCTGTGGAGCGTCGTGACGGGCGTGTCCCTCCTGGTCAGGCAGACGCGCCGCGCCACCGAGGCGAGGATGCTGGAGAATGTCCCGGCGTGAGCCCCGATACGCAACGCCCGCTGCGCGCGGACGCGGAACGAAACCGCCGCCTGATAATGACGACGGCCGACCGCCTGTTCGCCCGGCGGGGGGCCACGGTCCCCCTCAACGAGATCGCACGCGAGGCGGGCCTCGGCGTCGGCACGGTCTACCGCCGCTTCCCCGACCTCCAAGCCCTGGTGGACGCCTTGTTCACCGAGCGGTTCACCATCTTCCTCGACCTGGCGGCCAGGTCCGCCGCGCTCGAGGACCCGGCCCAGGCGCTACGGCACTACCTGCTGGCGGCGGCACAGTGGCGGGCCGAGGACCGGGCGCTGGAGGTCATCATGGCCAACGCCAGCGTCGACACCGGCCCGATCGCCCGGACCCGCGACCAGCTCGGCCGCCTCGTGGACGGCCTCGCGGAACGGGCGGTGGCAGCGGGCGCGGTCCGCAAGGACTTCGCCAGCGCCGACGTGTACGCCTTTCTGTACATGATCGGCGCGGTCGCGGACCGCACGAACGATGTCGCGCCGGACGCCTGGCGCCGGTACGCGGAGGTCCTGATGGTGGGCTTCGGGCTGGAGCAGCCGGCGGCGGCGCACACGTCGGCCATGACCGACGACCAGCTTCTCGACAGCTGGCCCAGGCCGTCGGGCGAGCAGGGGTAGTCGGCGCGTTTCCGCACATGCCGTACGTGCCGCACATGCCGTACATCGGGACCAAGGAGTCCCAGGTGGGCCCGGCGGAGGGCGCCGATGACGCGATCGAGTTCTTCACCGAACCGAGAACGGCGACGATCGGAGTCGGCTGACCACTCCCCCGGAACCCGCCGCTCAGCGCCTACGACCGGTGCCGTACTGGAAGTACGTCTCGCTCTCCCGCACTTCGAGGTCGATGCCGGCGGCGTCGGCAGCGGAGACGAGCTCGTCGACGAAGAACAGGCCGCCGCCGGGCCATAGCCGGCCCCCGAGCGAACGGAAGAAAGGACGGAGCCGTTCGCGCGGCACATCCGAGACCCAGAACGTGAAGACGATCGTGTCGAACCGCTCCTCGGTCTACCAGGTGAACAGATCCGCGATCTCCGTCCGGACCTTTTCCTCCTTGGCCACCGGATTGTGCGCGAGTATCTCGGCGGACCCGTCGACCAGCAGGAGGTTCCGGGTGCGCGGGGCGAGGGGTGCGCTCCATGTGCCCGTACCGGGGGCGAGTTCGAGAACGTCGTCGCCGAGATCGATCGCGTACAGCACGGATCGGACGAGCTCCGCCTCACGGAACCAATCTCGTCGCGAACTGCTCGTCGGTGACGGGTCCGCACGGCTCTTCCCCGAACTCAGCGGGTACGGCCTCACGAGGCTCAGAGTCGGGGGCTGCTGCCAGGCTGACGATCCGTCAACTCGGCGATTGTGGCCGCGACTTCGCCCGCCCACCCGAGCAACCGCAGGTCCGCATGACGACGCCCCACGAGCTGAAGTCCGAGGGGCAACTCCCCCGCGCCTCGCGGCAAGGGGAACGTCACGCAAGGCAGGCCGAGATGGCTCCAGGGCAGACTCATCACCGGACTGCCGGTGGACGAAAGGCCGAGCGGCGCCACATCGGTCGCGGCCGGCGCCACGACGAGGTCGATGCCCTCCTGGTCCATCCTGGTGTCGAAGGCGGCGCGCTGCTCGGCCAGTTGACCGACGGCGGCCGCGTAGTCGCGCTCCGAAATGGCGAGGCCCCGCTGGATCGCCGCCACGGTCCCCGCGCCGAGAACGTGGGCGTGCCGACGAAAGCGGTCCTCGTGGGCCCGGGCGAACTCGCAATCAAAAATGACCGACTGGGTCCTGGTGAGGACGGCCACATCGGCCGCCAGGTCCGTGTGCACGAAGTCGAGGCCGGACTCGGCGAGTTCACGCACCGCGGTACCGAAAACCTCGTTCGTCGTTTCGGTGGCAAGCGCCAGGTATTCACGCGCGGGCACGGCGACGACCGGCTTCCTACCCATCGACTGCTCTTCCTCGAAGAACACCGAAGCACCGAGCACCAGACCGGAAACGGAGGTGGCGAAGAGCCCGAACGAGTCGTAACTCTGGGCGCAGGGAATGACACCGTCCAAAGAGACGCTGCCCTGGGTCGTCTTGAAACCCGCCACACCGCAGTAGGACGCCGGCCGTATCACCGAACCGATGGTCTGCGTACCCACCGCCAGGGCTACGGCCCCGGTCGCCACGGCTGCCGCGGACCCGCTGCTGGAACCGCCCGGTGTGTGCCGCAGGTCGTGCGGATTGTGGGTCGTCGGCGGATGCACGCAGGCGAATTCCGCGGTCTTCGTCTTGCCGATGACAGTCGCGCCGGCCCGCCGCAGCAGCGTCACCGCCGATGCCTCGGGGCCCGCGAACTCACCCGGGTCGAGTGCCGAACCGCCCCTGGTGGGCAGGTTTTCCACGGCGAATATGTCCTTGACGCCCAGGGTGGCCCCGCGCAGCGGCCCGGAACTCTCCGTGGATGTCCGGGCCAGCCGTGATTCCCTGTCGGGTTCGTCTTCGAAAGCCTCGACGGCGGTGTCCGTTTCGGCGATTCTCTTCAGGGAGGTCCGGACGTTTTGGGCCACGTCCGCGTGTGCCCCGGTTTCAGAGACGAGATCACGACCGAAAACCATATCCATGGCCCGATGTTAAGCGCGCTGCCGCGGCCGCGGCCTGGGATCGCACCTGGCGTCGGAACACCCCCAGGGACACGGATGCCACCACAAGACTGACGCCGGCTACGACAGCCAGGATGGTCCGGGGGTCCCAACTGCCGCCCGCGGTGGCCAGGATGACTCCGGCCAGCGGCGCCGGAGCCAGGATCATGGAGGAGAACACCCTTAGCGTGGCCCCGAGTTGTCCGGCCGGGATCAGGCGGATGCGCCAGGTGCGCGTGTCGGCTCGTGCTGTGATTCGTCGTACGCGACCAGTACCGGCGCGTCGCAGGGACGGTCGGCGGGGAGGGCGTGCTCGACGTAGTTGAGGCGGGTGTGCGGGAACCGGCAGGCACCGGGCATGGCGCGATCGGCGAGTACGGGGGTCGGGTCACCGTCGGCCCGGACGTGGAAGAACTGCCAGATCGACGCCCAAATTCCCTCGGGCTCCCACAAGGGGATCGGTCGGGTCTCGGGCGTCCTCGTGTGCCTCATTTGATCGCCACCGCCGAGACCGGGGATCCGACCGCGCCGGTGATCGGCAGCGGTGTGGCGGCGAGCATGAACTCGTAGCGGTGGTCGGCTGCGCAGTCGGCTGCCAGGGCGTCGAGGTCGAAGATCTCACCGAAGGCCAGACCCATGTGGACGAGGGCGACCAGATGCAGCGGTTGCAGGGCGTCGATCTCGTTCGGGCGCACCTCCACACCCCAGGTGTCGGTCGCGACGGCGGCGATCTCCCGTTCGTACAGCCAGGGCGCCGTGTGCAAGGACAGTCCCGGTGCCGGTCCGCCCGCGTAGTCACCCCACTTTCCGCGCCGTGCGGTCAACTGCCCGGTGCGGACCAGCAGGGCGTCCCCCGGGCGCACGGCGGAGCCCTGTGCCGAGAGCGCCTGTTCGAGATCGTCGACGGTGATCGGGTAGCCCGGATCCAGACTGCCGACGCCGAAGTGGGCGGGCAGGTCCACCAGCACGCCGCGCAGTACCAGACGGTCGCTCCAGTGCTGGATGCCGTTGCGTGCCGCGCCGCGCGAGGTGTGCTCGGCCGCGCTGTAGCCGTTCCACATCCGGCCCCTGTAGAAGATGTGCGAGAGCGCGTCCCACTGAGTGCCGCACTGGGTGCCCATGACGACCAGGTCGTCGGAGAAGCCGAATCCGCCGACGGGCCCGAGGGCGGACAGCACCTCGTCCTGGGCTCCGGCGAGGTGGTCGGTGCCGGTCGCGGTGGTGATCAGCTGGGGGTTGGTGCGCAGTCCGCCGGGCTGCGGCCCGTTCTGGTCGTAGGGCAGCGTCAGGGAGACGACCTTGCCGTCGCGGACCAACTCGGCGGCGGCGCGCACCTGTTCGGCGCCGACGAGGTTCAGCGCGCCGAGCTGGTCGTCCTCGCCCCAGCGACCCCAGCGGCTCAACCGGGCGATGTACTCGTCGAGGACGCCCGTCGAACCCACCGAGCTCACCGGTCCGCCTCCGAGGTGGCGGTCAAGGTACGGTCCAGCCAGCCGATGATCGTCGGAAACACTTCGGGCAGCTTGCTGACCGCGCAGTGCCCCGTGTCGGGGACGAGGTTCACGACGGTGTCGCGGCGACCCTCGAACACCAGGGTGTCGTGCTGGGGCACATGGACGTCGTCGGCGCCGTTGACCACCAGCATGGGGCTGTTGCGGTCCTGGTCGAGCAGCGGGCGCAGGGAGAACTCCGCCCTGTGTACGGCCAGTTGCCCGATGGTGGGCGGTGCGTCGAAGCCCATCGCGTTGCCGACGATCCCGTCCATCCCGAAGGCGTACGTCCGCTCTTCGGTGAACGCCATTTCGACCGGCCCGCCCAGCACCACGGCGGCGTCGGCCTCACCGCCGAGACCCGATCGGGCCGAGAAGTACCCGCCCATCGAGATGCCCACGTGCGCCACCACGCCGTTGCCCAGCGACCGGGCGTGCTCGATCAGCCCGGTGACCATCTCCGCGCCGCCGCCACCGGTCATCGGCACCGTGGATTCGCCGGTTCCCGCGATGTCGAACACCAGCACCCGGGCACGTAGATGGGTGGCGAGGAGCACCATCAGCCCGTGCACATCCATCTTCCAGCTGTCCACTCCCCCGCTGGCGAGCACCACCGGCCGGTCGGCGGGAAGGTCGAAGGGCGCGAGCAGATGGACCGGGACACTGGTCGTGTTTCCTCGGTACGGCAGTTCCAGCACGTACCGCTCGAACCGCACCCCGAAGCCGGGAGCGGCGAGCCGGTACTGCTCAAGCTGCTTGGCGAGCGCGACGCGCTTGCTCTCGTCGGCCAGGGTCGGGAACTTCGCCCATCCATAGGCCAGCGCCGCCTGCTCATGGGCTCCCGCGTCGGCGTAGGCCGCGGCCAGCTTCGACCACTCATGGACCCAGCCGCCCGGAGCGTCCACCCACATCTCGGTGACCGCGGCACGCACGGCGTCGACGTCGGCCGCCGGCAGTCCGGTGTTGACCATCTGCGGATACCGCTCGCCGAACAGCTCCGACGCGTCCAGCGGCCATTGATAGGGCATGACGGCTCCTTCCGTTCCTACTGCGACACAGTCATCCTTCTGCGGCACAGTCACTAACGCAGATATCTTGCATTAGTGGACGCTACGCCCGCCCGGCCACAAACGCAAGATCCGTGCGTTAACGTGGTGCGGTGAGCAAGAACGAGATGAGCGACCAGGCAGAGGCGTCCCGCCGTCCGGGCGGCCGGTCCGCGCGGGTCCGCGCCGATGTCCTGCGGTCGACCCTGGAAGCGCTCGCCGAGAACGGCGCGAGCGGTTTGACGGTGAGTGAGATCGCCCGCCGGTCGGGCGTCCACGCCACCTCGATCCAGCGGCGCTGGGGCACGCTGCAGAACCTGACCCTGGACGCACTGCTGACCTACAGCCAGGAACAACTACCGGTCCCCGACACCGGAAACCTCCGCGACGACATGATCGCGCTGGCCCGACTGATCGCGGCCTACCTGAACACCCCGCTGGGCGCCGCACTGGCCCATGCGATGGCGTCGGTCGAGGAAGATTCCCAACTGGCCGAGAACCGCGCCCAGTTCTGGCAGACCCGCTACGACGTCACCCGAGTCATCGTCGACCGCGCCATCGACCGCCACGAGCTGCCAGCCGACACCGATCACCAGCTCGCCCTCGAACTGCTCGTCGCACCACTGCACTTCAGGGCACTGCTCATCCGGCAACCCATCGAGGAGGACTGGATCGAGCGGGTGGTCGACACGCTCCTGCGCGGGTTGGCCGGATAGGTGCGGCACGACAAGGCCGGAGCCACGACAGCCCCGGTAGGGCGCACGACTCCGAGGCCGGGGCGTCCGGGCGTGCTCGATGGTCTTCGCTCACCAGGACCGGTGGAGCAATGGTCTGTTAGTCGGTGGGTCCGGGCTGTGGGGTGGGTGGCCGTATCGGTGACGGTGTGGTGGTCCAGCAGGACCGGCCGATCTTCCTCCACAGCGACCGGGCCATCGTCGAGGCCGTCCAACGCATCGCCTCGGCCCGCGGCGTGTCCATGGCGCAGATCGCCATGGCCTGGGTGCTGAAGAACCCGGTAGTCTCCGCCCCGATCGTGGGCGCGACCAAGCCGCATCACCTCGCCAACGCCGTCGCCGCGCTCGACATCGAGCTCACCGCCGAGGAGATCGACTCCCTCGAAGAGCCCTACGTCACGCGCCGGCCCACCTTCTTCTGACTCCGCGGAAGGCGATCATCCCGATGGCGGCGAGCGCTCCCACGAGACCGGCCTCGCCCACGGCGGCACCTGTGACGCCACCGCGTCACGAGCGTCATTTCAGCAATCAGGACATCGCCCGCAACGCCCACACCGCACACAATGTGGACGCACAAAACCGCAGGTCAGGCGCTCTTCGCCACCGGCTCCAGAATCGCCACGCACTCCACATGATGAGTCATAGGAAACAGATCGAACGCCCGAAGCGTCCGCACCCGATACCCCCCGTCCCGGAAGTACGCCAAGTCCCGCGCCAGCGCAGCCGGATCGCAGGCCACGTACGCGATCTTCCGCGCCCCCAGCGACGACAGGTGCTCCACGGTCTTCTTGCCGGCCCCGGCCCGCGGCGGATCAAGGACGATCAGGTCGACCTCACTGATCCCGGTGCGCGGAAGCACACTCTCGACCTTGCCCTGCTCGATCCGCACCCGCTCGAACCCGGCGAGATTGTGCCGCGCGTCCTCGACCGCGCGCTTGCCGGACTCGATGCCGAGGACCGCGCCCTTGTCGCCGAGGCGGTCGGCGAGCGCGCCCGCGAAGAGGCCGACGCCGCAGTACAGGTCGAGGGCCATGTCGCCCTTGCGCGGGAGCAGGCCCTGCATGACGGCCTTGACGAGGGTGTCGGCGGCCATCGGGTGGACCTGCCAGAAGCCGCCGCTGCCGACCCGGTACGTACGACCGTCGGCCCGCTCGCGCACGAACGCGCGGCCGTGGACGCGGTGGATGCCGCCGTCGTGCTCCTCGACGCGCATGACGGACACCGGGCGGTCCAGCTCGACCAGGGGCAGGCGGGCGCCGGGGCGCGGTTCCAGGATGACCATGCGGTCCTGGGAACCCGTCGCCGCGATCGCCTCGACCGACGCCATGCCGGACCAGTCGCGCTCCTCGATGCCCAGCTCGCTGACGCCCGGCGCCGCGATCATGCAGTGCTCGACCGGCTCGACCTCGTGCGAACGGTGCTTGCGCAGACCGGCGTTGCCGTCGACGTCCACCGCGTACTGCACGCGCGTGCGCCACTGCGGTACCTGCCCCGCGGGCAGCTTGTCGCCCTCGGCCGGCATCACTGTGCCGTCCCAGCCGGCCTCCTCGGGCGTGAGGCCCGCGAGCCGCTGCAACTGCTCGGCGACGACCTCGCCCTTGAGACGACGCTGGGCGCCGGGCTTGGCGTGCTGCCAGTCGCAGCCGCCGCAGCGACCGGGGCCGGCGTAGGGACAGGGCGCCTCGACGCGATCCTTGGACTCCTCCAGGATCGTCACCGCATCGGCACGCAGGAACCGCGCGCCCTCCTCTCCGTCGGTGACCCGCGCGACGACACGCTCACCGGGCAGCGCGTGCCGGACGAACAGCACCTGGCCCTCGGACGTACGGGCGATGCAGTGCCCGCCATGGGCGACGGGGCCCACCTCGACCTCGTACTCCTCCCCCACCAGCGATTTCTTCGGTTCTGCCTGCATGGCGGGGTGACTCCAGATGCGAAAGGGGGCGAGCGAAAGGGCACGCGAAGGGCAACGGCCGGACAACAGCCCACCAGTCTACGTGGACCCCGCCCGACCGCTCACCACAAAGCCGTCCCAGCTGATCCCAGCCGGTCCCGGCTACAGCTTGGACTTCGGAGATTCGGTGTGCCGCTCTTCCGCAGGCCCCCGCCGCACCGCACCCGGCGCACTCCACTCGCTCCGCTTCCGCGCCCGGTTCTTCGCCGCCTCGGAGGACTCCAGCTGATACGGCACCGACGTCACCATCACGCCCGGCGTGAACAGCAGCCGGCCCTTGAGCCGGAGCGCGCTCTGGTTGTGGAGAAGGTGCTCGTACCAGTGGCCGACCACGTACTCGGGGATGATCACGGACACCGCGTCCCGCGGCGACTCCTTCCGCAGCCCCTTCACGTACTCGATGATCGGCCGGGTGATCTCCCGGTACGGCGAGTCGAGGACCTTCAGCGGTACGTCGATGCCGCGCCGCTCCCACTCCTCGCGCAACGCCTTGGTCTCCGCCGGGTCCACGTTGACGCTGAGCGCCTCCAGGGTGTCCGAGCGCATCAGCTTGGCGTAGGCCAGGGCCCGCAGCGCCGGGCGGTGGATCTTGGAGATCAGGACGACCGAGTGGACGCGGGACGGGCGGAGGCTGTCGTCGCTCGGGCCCTCGGGGGCGGCGATCTCCTCGGCGACCCGGTCGTAGTGCTTACGGATCGCCGTCATCGTCGCGTAGAAGATGCACATGCCGAGCAGCGCCACCCAGGCGCCGTGCGTGAACTTCGTGACGAGGACGACGACCAGCACCAGGCCGGTGAAGAAGGCGCCGAACGTGTTGATGGCCCGGGAGCGGACCATGTGGCGGCGCTTGGCCGGGTCCTTCTCGGTGGCCAGGTGGCGGTTCCAGTGCCGGACCATGCCGGTCTGGCTGAGGGTGAACGACACGAACACGCCCACGATGTACAGCTGGATCAGCCGGGTCGAGTCGGCGCCGTAGATCGCTATCAGCAGCGTGGCCGTGCCGGCGAGCAGGACGATGCCGTTGGAGAAGGCCAGGCGGTCGCCCCGGGTGTGCAGCTGGCGCGGGAGGTAGCGGTCCTGGGCGAGGATCGAGCCGAGGAGGGGGAAGCCGTTGTACGCCGTGTTGGCGGCCAGGAACAGGACCAGCGCGGTGGCCGCGGCGAGCACGACGAACAGGAAGCTGCCCTTGCCGAACACGGCCTCGGCGACCTGGGAGATCACCGGGTTCTGGACATAGCCGGAGCCGATCGCGACGCCGTTGTGGAGGAGGTCGGTGGCGGGATTCTCGGCCATCCGGACCTTGGTCGTCATGGCCAGCGCGATGATCCCGCAGAACATGGTGACGGCCAGGATGCCCATCGCGGCGAGGGTGGTCGCCGCGTTCTTCGACTTGGGCTTGCGGAAGGCCGGGACGCCGTTCGAGATCGCCTCGACACCGGTGAGGGCCGCACAGCCGGAGGAGAAGGCGCGCAGCATCAGGAAGACGAGCGCGAAGCCCGCGAGGCCCTGGTGCTCGGCCTTGATGTGGTAGGCGGCGGTCGGCGCGCGCATGGTGTCGCCGAGGACGAGTCCGCGGAAGGCACCCCACGCGATCATCACGAAGACGCCCGCGACGAAGACGTACGTCGGGATCGCGAACAGCGAGCCGGACTCCTTCACCCCGCGCAGGTTCATCAGCGTGAGGAGGACCACGACCGCGACCGCGCAGATCACCTTGTGCTCGACCACGAACGGGATCGCGGAGCCGAGGTTCTCGATGCCGGAGGCGATCGAGACGGCGACCGTGAGGACGTAGTCGACGAGCAGGGCGCTGGCGACGGTGAGGCCGGCCTTGGGGCCGAGGTTGGTGGTGGCCACCTCGTAGTCGCCGCCACCGCTCGGGTAGGCGTGCACGTTCTGACGGTAGGAGGCGACCACGGTGAACATCAGCACGACGACCGCGAGCGCGATCCAGGGGCTGAAGTGGTACGCCGACACGCCCGCGATGGAGAGGACCAGCAGCACCTCGCCGGGCGCGTAGGCCACGGAGGACAGCGGGTCGGAAGCGAAGACGGGGAGTGCGATGCGCTTCGGCAGGAGCGTTTCGCCCAACCGGTCGCTGCGCAGTGCGCGCCCGATGAGGATGCGCTTGGGCACGTCGGTCAGTTTGGACACAACAGAGGATCGTAGGCCTTCGAACAGGCGATCCTCCACTCGCCACCGCCTTGACCCCTGTCATCTGCCTCACGGGTGAAATCGATGACGAGTGGAGTTGCGGATTCCGTCGGGAGTGGCGACTCCGTGTCTATATGACAAAACCCCGCTCCCGCCCGCCTCCTGGAGGTTCCATGCCCACGACCGCAGAGCTGATCGGCGCCCTCGCCGCCCTGGCCGGCCTCGGAATCCTCACCCTGGCCAGCGTGCGCAGCATCGGACGCCGGTGACGCACAGGGGTGCCCCGGAAGGACCGGACGTGTGTACTTTGGCCTCGGTCTGAGACCCTGATGGGGCTGAGCATTGATTTCAGGACACCGGAAGGACGGTCGTGCACATCGTCATCATGGGCTGCGGCAGAGTGGGTTCCGCTCTCGCCCAGACCCTGGAGCAACAGGGGCACACGGTCGCCGTGATCGACCAGGACCCCACCGCCTTCCGCAGGCTGGGCCCCGGATTCGGCGGCCGCCGGGTCACCGGGGTCGGCTTCGACCAGGACACCCTCCGCGAAGCGGGCATCGAGGAGGCGGGCGCGTTCGCGGCCGTCTCCAGCGGTGACAACTCGAACATCATCTCCGCGCGCGTGGCCCGCGAGATGTTCGGCGTGGAGAACGTAGCGGCCCGAATCTACGACCCCCGCCGCGCCGAGGTGTACCAGCGCCTGGGCATCCCCACGGTGGCCACGGTCCGCTGGACCGCCGACCAGATGCTGCGCCGGCTGCTGCCCTCGGGCGCGGAGCCGCTGTGGCGGGACCCCACCGGCGGGGTCCAGCTGGCCGAGGTGCACGCCTCGGCGGCCTGGGTCGGCCAGCGGATCAGCAAGCTGCAGGAGGAGACGGGCGTCCGCGTGGCGTTCCTCACCCGGCTCGGCGAGGCGATGCTGCCCTCTTCGCAGACCGTGTTGCAGGAGGGCGACCTCGTGCACGTGATGATGCGTACGGACGAGGTCGACAAGGTCGAGGCGGCGTTCGCCAAGGGTCCCGAAGAGGAGGGCGGTCACTGATGAGGGTCGCCATTGCCGGAGCCGGCGCGGTCGGACGTTCGATCGCCGGAGAGCTCCTGGAGAACGGTCACGAGATCCTTCTCATCGACAAGGCCCCGACCGCGATCTCGGTCGAACGGGTCCCCCAGGCGGAGTGGCTGCTGGCCGACGCCTGCGAGATCACGTCCCTGGACGAGGCGGCGCTGCAGCGCTGCAACGTCGTGATCGCCGCGACGGGCGACGACAAGGTCAACCTCGTCGTCTCCCTCCTCGCCAAGACGGAGTACGGCGTCCCGCGCGTCGTCGCCCGCGTCAACAACCCCAAGAACGAATGGCTCTTCAACGAGTCCTGGGGCGTCGACGTGGCCGTCTCCACCCCCCGCCTGATGTCGGCCCTGGTCGAGGAGGCGGTGTCGGTCGGCGACCTGGTCCGCCTCCTCCGCTTCAGCCACGGCGACGCGAACCTGGTGGAACTGACGCTGCCGGAGGAGTCGGCCCTGGCCGGCACCCAGGTCGGCGACGTGGAGTGGCCCGAGGACACGTCCTTGGTCACGATCATCCGCGGCACGCGTGTGCTGACCCCGTCCCGCGAGGACTCCCTGGAGGCGGGCGACGAGCTGCTGTTCGTGGCGGCTCAGGCACGCGAGGAGCAGCTGGAGGATCTGCTGTCGGTACGCCGGGAGGACGCGGCGAGCTGATTCGCCTTACGTCTACGACGTGGAAGGGCGCCCTGAGATCTCAGGGCGCCCTTCCAGGTTCACTTCTCAGTTGCCAGTAAACGGGTGGCTGGGTGGGCATAGGCTCCGGGGGTCTGGGGGCAGAGCCCCCAGGGACGCTCACCGCGACGAACGGTCACCCATCACGCCGGTGTCGCGCACCGACCTCCCCGGCCCCGGCGGCAGCCTTGCGTTCCTTCTCGGCCTGCTCCTCCGCCTCCATCTCCGCGAACACGTCGATCGGCGCGGGCGCCTTCGCCAGGAAGACCCACGTCAGCCAGACGGCAAGCAGGAACGGCGGGATCTTCAACGCGACCAGGACCCAGCCGAGTTGGGCGGTGTTGGCCCACCAGTAGAGCGGGAAGAGGATCGCGCACTTGGCGAGCAGGATCAGGCCCCAGGCCCAACTGGCCTTGGCGTACGCCTTCTTGCGGCCGGGGTTGCGGGTCCGCCAGGAGAGGTTCTCCTTGAAGACCGGGCCCAGGATCAGGCCGATCAACGGAACGCCCGCGAGCGTCGTGATGATGTACGCGAGTGCGAGCCCCAACGTGTAGAGCATGCCGGGGAGATAGAAGTTCTTGGCGTTGCCCGTCATCATCGCGAAGACGACACCGAAGGCGACGCCGAAGACACCGCTGAAGGCGTGCTTGACGGTGTCCCGGGTCACCAGCCGGACCACGACCAGAACGAGCGACACGGCAAGGGCGGCGATCGCCGACCAGTGCAGGTTCTTGTTGATCGTGAAGATGGTGACGAAGAGGAGGCCGGGCAGGACCGTTTCGATCATGCCGCGCAGCCCGCCGAACGCCTCGAAGAGGGCCGCCTCGGTCACCGCCCGGACGTCCTGCTCGGTGTCTTCGGCGTCCACGGTCTCTGTGGTCGGCTTGTCGAGCGACGTCACCGGCTACTCCCGTCCGAGGGGTCTCAGTTCGTATTTCGGGTTGAAGAGCACCCGGCGGCCTCTGCTCATCGAGATCCGGCCGGACGCGATCAGCTTGCGCCCCGGTTCTATCCCCACGATGGAGCGCCTGCCGAGCCACACCACGTCCAGGGCGGCGGAGCCGTCGAACAGTTCGGCCTCCAGGGCCGGGACTCCGGCCCGGGGGCGCAGCGTGACCGTGCGCAAGGTACCAGTAACCGTCACGATCTGTCGGTCGTGGCAGTCGCCGATGCGCACACAGCCCTCTGTCTCGGCGTCCTCACGCAGCTCCTCGGACTCCAGGTCCTCCTGCGAGGTGGAGAGCCGGTCGAGCATGCGCCGGAACCGGCCCGCCTGCTTTTCGGAACGAGGAACAGCGCTCATATCTGAAGCGTACCGGGGTCCACTGACAGCAACGTACCCACGGCGCTAGCGCTCGAACCGGTAGCCCATTCCGGGCTCCGTGATGAAGTGCCGGGGATGCGCGGGGTCCGTCTCCAGCTTGCGTCGCAGCTGTGCCATGTAGACGCGGAGGTAGTTCGTCTCGGTCCCGTACGACGGCCCCCACACCTCCTGGAGCAGCTGTTTCTGGCTGACCAGCCGCCCGGTGTTGCGCACCAGCACCTCCAGCAGATGCCACTCCGTGGGGGTCAGCCGTACGTCCCGCCCGTCCCGCTGGACCTTCTTGGCGGCCAGGTCGACGGTGAACTCCTCGGTCTCGACCAGGACGTCGTCCTCGCCGCCCCCGGTGGGCTCGGCGCGGCGCACGGCGGCCCGCAGCCGGGCCAGCAGCTCGTCCATGCCGAAGGGCTTGGTGACGTAGTCGTCGGCGCCCGCGTCCAGTGCCTCGACCTTCTCGTCGGAGGAGTGCCGGGCGGACAGCACCAGGATCGGCACCCGGGTCCACCCCCGCAGGCCCCTGATCACCTCGACGCCGTCCATGTCGGGCAGCCCCAGGTCGAGGACGACCACGTCGGGGTGGCGGGAGGCGGCGAGATCGAGGGCGGTCTTGCCGTCGGCGGCCGCGTCGACCTCGTACTTCCGCGCCTTGAGGTTGATCACGAGGGCCCGCACGATCTGCGGCTCATCCTCGACCACGAGGACCCTGGTCATGAGGCCTGCCTTTCCGGTTGTACGTCTTTCACGTCGTGCCCGTCATGCGCGTCTTCTACGACGCCCTTCGCCGCGCGGAGCGTCAGGACCATGGTGAGGCCGCCGCCGGGCGTGTCCTCGGCGTTCAGGGTGCCGTTCATGGCCTCGGTGAAGCCGCGCGCCACGGCGAGCCCGAGTCCCACTCCGGCGCCGCGCGGGGCGTCGCCGTAGCGCTGAAAGGGCTCGAAGATGCGGTCCTTGGCCTCGTCCGGGACTCCCGGGCCGCGGTCGACCACCCGCACCTCGACGCGGTCGGCGATGGCGCTGGCGGACACCAGGACGGGTCTGTCGGGCGGGCTGTACTTGACCGCGTTCTCCACGAGGTTGGCCACCGCCCGCTCCAGGAGCCCGGGGTCGACGGCCACCATGGGCAGCGTCTCCGGGATGTCGAGTTCGGCGCTGCCCTCGGGGACCCCGCCGAGCGCCATCGGCACCACCTCGTCGAGGTCTATCTCGCGGATGATCGGCGTGACCGTGCCGGTCTGGAGGCGGGACATGTCGAGCAGGTTGCCCACGAGATGGTCGAGCCGGTCGGCGCCGTCCTCGATGCCCTCCAGCAGCTCGGCCTGGTCCTCCTCGGACCACGCCACGTCGTCGGAGCGCAGGGAGGAGACAGCCGCCTTGATGCCGGCCAGCGGGGTCCGCAGATCGTGGCTCACGGCCGCCAGGAGGGCCGTACGGATGCGGTTGCCCTCGGCGAGCGCACGGGCCTGGTCGGCCTCCTCACGCAGGCGCCTGCGGTCCAGTACGACGGCTGCCTGGGCGGCGAAGGCGGCCAGGACACGGCGGTCGGAGGCGGGCAGGACACGGCCGGTCAGCGCGAGGGCCATGTGGTCGCCGACCGGCATGTCCACATCGCCGTCCTCGGGGCGCTCCAGCGGCGCCCCCACGCCCACGCGTCCGGCGCAGGTCCAAGGCTCCACGTCGCTCTTGCGCTCCAACAGGGCCACCGACTCCATGCCGAAGGTCTCCCGGACCCGCTCCAGAAGCGCCTCGAGGCTGGTCTCGCCGCGCAGCACGCTGCCCGCGAGGAAGGACAGGATCTCGGACTCGGCGCGCAGTCTGGCGGCCTGCTGGGTGCGTCGTGCGGCGAGGTCCACCACGGAGGCCACGGACACGGCGACGCCGACGAAGATCGCGATGGCGACGATGTTCTTGGGGTCGGCGATGGTCAGTCGGTGCAGCGGGGGCGTGTAGTAGTAGTTCAGCAGGAACGACCCGACGGCCGCCGAGACCAGCGCCGGCAGCAGCCCGCCGAGCAGCGCCGCCGCCACCGTCAGGGACAGGAACAGGAGCATGTCGTTGGCGAGGCCGAGATGGATCGCGTTCAGCAGGATCGCGAGCCCGACCGGCCCGACCACACCGACCACCCACCCCGAGACGATCCGGGCCCGCCCGAGCCGCGCGCCCCGGGACACGGGCAGTCCGCGCCCTTTGGCGGCCTCCTCGTGGGTGACGATGTGGACGTCCAGGTCAGGGCCCGATTCCCGGGCGACCGTGGCTCCCACCCCCGGCCCGAAGACGTACTGCCAGGTCTTGCGGCGCGAGGAGCCGAGGACGATCTGGGTGGCGTTGACCCCGCGCGCGAAGTCGAGCAGCGCGGCCGGGATGTCGTCGCCGACGACGTGGTGGAAGGTGCCGCCGAGGTCCTCGGCGAGGGTGCGCTGGAGGGCGAGTTCCTTCGGGGAGGCCGAGGTCAGGCCGTCGCTGCGGGAGATGTAGACGGCCAGCACCTCACCGCCGGCCCCCTTCTCGGCGAGCCGGGCGGCCCGCCGTATCAGCGTCCGTCCTTCCGGGCCGCCGGTCAGCCCTACGACGATCCGCTCGCGTGAACCCCAGATCGCGGAGACGTGGTGTTCGCTGCGGTACTCCTGGAGGTACTCGTCGACCCGGTCGGCCACCCACAGCAGCGCCAACTCCCGCAGGGCGGTGAGGTTTCCGGGCCGGAAGTAGTTCGAGAGGGCCGCGTCGACCTTGTCGGGCTTGTAGATGTTGCCGTGCGCCATGCGACGGCGCAGGGCCTGTGGCGACATGTCGACGAGTTCGATCTGGTCGGCCCGGCGGACGACTTCGTCGGGCACGGTCTCCTGCTGCCGCACCCCGGTGATCGACTCGACGACGTCGCCGAGCGACTCCAGGTGCTGGATGTTGACGGTCGACACCACGTCGATGCCGGCGGCCAGCAGCTCCTCGATGTCCTGCCAGCGCTTGGTGTTGCGGGAACCGGGGATGTTGGTGTGGGCGAGTTCGTCCACCAGGGCGACGGCGGGGGCTCGGCGCAGGACGGCGTCGACGTCCATCTCGGTGAAGACGGTCCCCCGGTAGGCCAGCTCCGCGCGCGGGACCTGCTCCAGACCGTGCAGCATCACCTCGGTGCGGGCCCGGCCGTGATGCTCCACGAAGGCGACCACGCAGTCCGTGCCCCGCTCCACCCTGCGGTGGGCCTCGGACAGCATGGCGTACGTCTTGCCGACGCCCGGTGCCGCACCGAGGTAGATCCGAAGCTTGCCGCGTCCCATGGCCCCATTGTCTTCCCGTCACAGCTGTGCACGCAGCGTCGACTTTACGGCCAATAAGTCCGACAAATGGGGTGGTGAGGGTGGCCGGGGTCGTCTTTGACACAACCCTGATGCCGCTACGGCACCGTCGTGTCCTCAGTGCTCGACGATCTCCCCGTCGCTCAGCTCCAGCACCCGGTCGGCCAGGTCGAGGAGGGTCGTGTCGTGGGTGGCGACCAGGGCGGTGACGTTCTCGCTGCGGACGACGGCCCGCAGGAGTTCCATGACGGCGAGGCCGGTCTCCGCGTCGAGCTGGCCGGTCGGCTCGTCGGCGACGAGGAGGGCGGGGTTGTTGGCGAGGGCGCGGGCGATGGCGACCCGTTGCTGCTGGCCGCCGGAGAGTTCGCCGGGGCGCTGTGCCGTGTGGTCGGCGAGGCCGACGAGGGAGAGCAGCAGCGCGACGCGTTCCTCGCGCTCGCGCGGGTCGGCCCGGCGCAGCCGCAGGGGCACGCCGACGTTTTCGGCGGCGGTGAGGATCGGGATGAGCCCGAAGGACTGGAAGACGAACCCGATCCGGTCCCGGCGCAGTTCGAGCAGCCCGGTCTCGCCGAGTCCGGCGAGCTCCTGCCCGGCCACGGTGACCCGGCCCCCGTCCGGCACGTCGAGACCGCCGACGATGTTCAGGAGGGTGGTCTTCCCGGACCCGGAGCGCCCCTTGAGGGCGACCAGTTCCCCGCGTGCCACCTCGAAGGAGACCCCTCGCAGCGCGTGCACGGCGGCGGCTCCGTGGCCGTAGGACCTGTGGACGTTCTCGACTCGGACCATGGTGTCGGTCGCGACCTGGCTCATCTGTGCCCCTCCCCGGGTCCCCCGTGGACCGGGCGCCAGTATCGCCACCGGGCGCCCGGTCGGACAACGGTTCAGTTGGGGTTGTCGCCGTGCGTGAGGGTCTCCCAGGCCACGAAGAGGTTGTTGCTGCCGGCCGGGCGGTTGTTGAGGGTGAGCGTCTGGGTGTTGGTCATGGCGATGCCCAGACGGTTGTGCAGGGCGTTGTAGCCGACCTCGGTGACCGGTCCGAGGCCGAGGGTCAGCGACCCGCCGCACAGCCAGCTCGGTACGGCCTCCCCCAGCTGGTACTTGGACTGGAAGCCGAGCGCCTGACGCAGCCGCTCGCCGACGTCGGTGCCGTACAGGTCGGTGCCCTGGATGCGGCTGGTCTCGGCGACGTGCGAGATCGCGGAGAGGCCGTACCCGGTGTGCGTGAAGTCTCGGCACGTCTCCTGGGTGAGCCCGGTGACGAAGGTCGACTGGCCCTGCCAGTAACTGACGATCTTCGCCGTGGTGTTGAGGTTCTGGCTCGGCACGGTCTTCGGTACGGAACCGTCCGAGGCGAGGTAGATGTACGCGGCCGTGCGCGTCCGGAAGATCGCCATGGCCTTGTCGTACGACGTCTTGTCCTCGAGGAAGACGGAGATGCCGACGGCGGCGTCCATCATCGACAGTTCCCAGTTCCCGTTGGAATTGGAGCCGTTGATGATCTCGGGCAGGTACACGTTGCGCAGCATGGTCGCGAAGCGGGCCGAGTTGGTCCACGTCCCGGTGTACGTGTACTTGATGATCTCGGCGGCCTTGGGCCAGGAGGAGCCGGCCCAGCCGGTCTGCAGGGGCGCGTTGCTGTTGGTGTGGCTGGTGATCGTGGCCGACCAGGCGTCCATGATCTCGATGGCCTTCTGGGCGTAGCGAGCGTCCTTGGTGATGTACCAGGCGAGCGCGTCCGTGTAGGCCGCTATCGCGTCCTCGCGCTCGTCGGTGCAGCCGTAGTTGGGGTTGGAGTACGAGCCGCACTCGACGACGGCTCTGGGCTTCGGGGTCCGGCTCAGACTGGCGTAGGAGCTGGCCATCATCTGGTCGTAGGCGCCCTTCCAGGGCTGGGCGCCGGCGAGGACCTCGGTGCGGGCGAAGTCCAACTGACTCCGGGAGACGTCGACTCCGGGGTGGACGAAGGTGGCGGGGGCCGCCTGGGCGGCGGTGCCGGGCTGGGCGAAGAAGCCCAGGACCAGTGCGGTGACGACGGAGAGCAGGGCAGCGCGACGCACGGTGACTCCGTTCTCGTATATGAACAAAGAGCACCCTGATGAACATGGGCGTTGAGCCGAGACCATAGGTACAGACCAATAAGCCGTCAAGAGTGCGCGCACGACGAAGGGCCGCACCCCGGGAGGGGTACGACCCTTTCGTGTCTGTCTGTTCCGGCTAGCGGACCTCGGTGATCTCCGGTCCGCGCTGCAACTGGCCCATGCCGCCGGAGAAGCGGGAACCCGCCTCCTCCTGCTGGACGCCCTCGGGAACCATCTGGGCGTCGTTCGGCAGCTTCAGGACGATCGGGTCGCGGGGCGCCATCGGGCCCTCGCCGCGCACAACGACCGTGTCCCGGAAGATCTGTTCGAGCAGACCGGCCGCCTGCGGCTGCACCGCGCCCTGCCCGGAGATCACCCCGCGCAGGAACCAGCGCGAACCGTCCACACCGACGAACCGCACCACCTGGAAACCGCCCGTGCCGTCCGGCAGCTGCACCGGGACCTGCGCGCGCAGCTCCCAGCCCAGCGGGCCCTCGACCTCGTCGACGATTCCGCCCTGCTGGGTGATGCCGCTGGCGATCTCCTCGCGGACCTCACCCCAGATGCCCTCGCGCTTGGGGGCGGCGAAGGCCTGCAACTGGATGGCACTGTCCTTGAGGACCACGGTGGCGGCGACGATCGCGTCACCCGCGACCTCGACCCGCAGCTCCATGCCGTCGACTCCCGGCACGAACAGACCGCCCAGGTCCACCCGGCCCTCGGCGGGGTCGCCGATCTCCGAGTCGTCCCAGGGTCCGTCGGGGCGTGGCTCCGGCTCGAGCTTCACGCGCTCGACCGCGGCTTCGTCCGCCTCAGTGTCGACGTCGTCGACGACCTGCTCGGCCTCGCTCGCCGCGTCCTCGGCGGCAGTGCCCTTCTTGCGACGTCCGAACACGTCACTGTCCTTCCCGGTCGGATACGACCGAAGCGTATCGATTCCCACCCGTTGTGCCGCCCACGGCGGCGTGACCGCCGGTGGACCCGAAGCCCCCCTCGGCCCGCGCCGAGTCGGGAAGCTCCGCGACCTCCTGGAAGCGGACCCTCTCGACCTGCTGGACGACCAGCTGGGCGATCCGGTCGAAGCGCTCGAACCGTACCGACTCGTACGGGTCGAGATTCACCACGATCACCTTGATCTCCCCACGGTACCCGGCATCAACCGTCCCCGGGGCATTCACGAGGGCGACACCGCACCGGGCGGCGAGCCCCGAACGAGGGTGCACGAAGGCCGCGTACCCCTCCGGGAGAGCGACAGACACCCCCGTGGGCAGTACGGCCCGTTCACCCGGCTTCAGTTCCCGGCTCTCGGTGGTCCGCAGATCGGCTCCCGCGTCACCGGGGTGCTCGTACGACGGAAGCGGTACGTCGGGGTCGACGCGCCGGATCAGCACACCGAGCTCTTGACGGGGTTCACGGCTCACGGGTTCACCTCGAAGGCACGGGTACGCCGGACCTGGTCCGGGTCGTCCATGGCGGCCCGGATCTCCTGCGGGCGGCCGTTGTCGATGAAGTGGTCGACCTTCACCTCGATGAACAGGGCGTCCGCACGCACCGCCACGGGCCCGTCGGGAGCGCCGATGCGTCCGATGGCGGTCGAGTAGATCTTCCGACCGGCCACGGCCGTCACCTCGGCCTGCAGGTACAGCACGGTGTCCACGGGCACGGGCCGGACGAAGTCGGTCTCCAGGCGCCCGGTCACCGCGATCGTCCGCAGCAGCCAGTTCAGCGAACCGAGGGTCTCGTCCAGCGCGCTGGCGAGCACACCGCCGTGCGCGAGGCCCGGGGCACCCTGGTGGGCGGCCCGCACGGTGAACTCGGCGGTGATCGTCACGCCCTCACCGGCCCGCGCCTCCAGATGCAGCCCGTGCGGCTGGTCGCCGCCACACCCGAAACACTGTTCGTAGTGCGCACCGAGCAGCTCACCCGGCGCGGGCGCGTCAGGGTGCCGCACCGGTTTCACGGCGTCGGACGGAGGCTTAAGAGCTGGAGAAGTACCACTCACAGGCGCAGACCTTACCCGCCCGCCCGTCACCCACCGCCACCCTGCCTGACAGCGCTGCGCGCTGGCCCCCCTGGTCCCGGTACGTTCCCGACACCGTGCCAAGCTTGGCTCCATGCAGCTTTCCGCCTCCCCCTACGACGAGCGCCTCACCGCACCCCGTTCGTGGTGGTTCATCTCGTTCCTGGTGGGCGTCTCCTTCGCCCTGATCATGCTGCCCTTCGGCACCCTGCCGATGCTCGGCGGCCTGGTCGGCGGCACGGCGGCCGCGTCCGTCATGGCCAGCTCCTACGGCTCGCTCCGCATCCGGATCGTGGGCGACCAGCTGATCGCCGGCGAGGCGAAGGTCCCGGTGGCGGCCCTGGGCGAGGCGGAGATCCTGGACCCGGAGGAGGCGCGCGCCTGGCGCACCTACAAGGCCGACACCCGCGCCTTCCTGCTGCTGCGCTCGTACATCCCCACGGCACTGCGCGTCGAGGTCACCGACCCGGACGACCCGACGCCGTATCTGTACCTGTCGACGCGCGAGCCGGAGCGGCTGGCGGAGGCGCTGAAGGCGGCACGGGCCGGGGTCTAGGACCCGTCTCCTAGCGACCGAGTTCCTTGGGGATCTCGCCCATCCTGAGCGGGTCGGGCGGAGCCTCCAGGGGCGGGAGTGCGGGCAGCGCGTCCCAGGACACCTGGGCCTTGCGCAGGTCCTTGCGGATGCGTTCGGCGAGCTTCTTGGTGTCCCGGCGGTTCATGACCGCTCCGACGGCGGCGCCGACCATGAAGGGCATCAGGTTCGGCAGGTCGCGGACCATGCGTTTCATGATCTGTTGGCGCAGCTCGCGCTTCATGTGGCCGTTCAGCGCCGTGCTCATGGTCGACGGCTTGGTCACGTCGATGCCGCGTTCTCCGGACCAGGAGTTCAGATACGCGGTGCTGCGCTGCCGGAGGTCGCCGGGCGGACGGACGCCGTAGACCTCGTAGAGCTCGGCGATCAGCTTCAGCTCGATCGCGGCGACGCCGGTGATCTCGGCGGCCAGTTCGGTGGGCATCGCGGGCGGCACCGGCAGCATCGCCGCGGCGCCGATTCCGGCGCCGACCGTCGACGTCGCGTTCGCCGCGCCCGCCACCAGTTTGTCGGCGAGCTGCTCGGGGTCGAGGCCCGGGAACTGCCTCCGAAGCGCCTCGAGGTCCCGTACGGGGATCCGCGGGGCGATGTCGATGATGCGGTCGGCGAGGTACGCCAGGCCTGCCTTGGCCCGGCTGCCGCCCTTACGGACGCCTTCCCTGGCCTTGTCCCGGATCACCGCCACCCGTCGTTTGGCGACGGGGGCGGCTGCGGGAACGTCGGCGGGCACCAGGAGGTCAGCCCGGTCGGCCGCCGGTTCGAGCGAGGCTGATCCAGTTTCGGATGAGCCCCGCTCGTCGTCACGCGCGCCATGAGGACCGTCTGTCGGCCCTTCGTCCGCTCCCGGCTTGAGGGAGCGGCGCTTCCAGGGTGGGGTCGAGCCAGTCACGGCCGACCCCTCCTCAGTCGCAGTCGCGGCAGATCGGCTGGCCGTTCTTCTCGCGGGCCAGCTGGCTGCGGTGGTGCACCAGGAAGCAGCTCATGCAAGTGAACTCGTCCTGCTGCTTGGGCAGCACCCGGACGGCCAGCTCTTCGTTCGAGAGGTCCGCTCCGGGCAGCTCGAGGCCTTCGGCGGCCTCGAATTCGTCGACGTCCACTGCGGAAGTCGACTTGTCGTTCCTACGGGCCTTGAGTTCTTCAAGGCTGTCCGAGTCGACGTCGTCGTCGGTCTTGCGCGGGGTGTCGTAATCCGTTGCCATGTCGCTCTCCCCCTCTGGGTGTCTGCGGTGTCTCCAGCGCACGTAACGCGTGAGAGGCCGGACTTGTGCCCGACCTGAGGCGGAGATTTTGCCTCACATCAAGGTCTGTTACTCAATCGACACCCAACCGGACCCCTCAAGAGTGATCGGCTTGGATGGCGAAGGGGACCGTACACGGTCCCAATGCCGCTCTTCAAAGGCACCTCATCGTGTACTTCCCGTGATCAAGACCCCCGAAAACCCGGATTTTCCCGGCTTTCCGACAGGGTGCATGATCACGGAGAGTAGATGGCCTGAAAATCGCGCTTGTGATCGATCACACACGAGGGTGCCGAAGAAGCGGCCAGAAAATTCCGCGCAAAGCGAACATCCTCGTGTGTCGGCGACATGATCTCAGATGGGCAGGGTGACTCGCATCACGAGTCCACCCCCCTCGCGTGGCTGGGCCGCGATATGGCCACCGTGTGCGCGCGCCACGGACCGCGCGATGGACAGACCGAGGCCCACACCCTTGTCGCTCCCCGTTCGCTCCGTACGCAGCCGTCTGAAGGGCTCGAAGAGGTTGTCGATCTCGTACGCCGGGACCACCGGACCCGTGTTCGAGACGACCAGCACCGCTTGGCCGTGCTGGACCTCGGTGGTGACCTCGACCCAGCCGTCCTCCGGCACGTTGTACCGCACCGCGTTCTGCACCAGGTTCAGAGCGATCCGCTCCAGGAGCACGCCGTTGCCCTGGACGACGGAGGGCTTCCGGTCGCCGCGGATGACCACGCCCTTGGCGGCCGCCTCCGCGTGCACCTGGTCGACGGCCTGCTCGGCGACCTCGGCGAGGTCCACGGGCTTGCGCTCGACGATCTGGTTGTCGCTGCGGGCGAGCAGCAGCAGGCCTTCGACGAGCTGCTCGCTGCGCTCGTTGGTGGCCAGCAGCGTCTTGCCGAGCTGCTGGAGCTCGATGGGGGCCCCGGGGTCGGACAGATGCACTTCCAGGAGGGTGCGGTTGATCGCCAGCGGGGTGCGCAGCTCGTGCGACGCGTTCCCCACGAAGCGCTGCTGGGCGGTGAAGGCCCGCTGCAGCCGGTCCAGCATCTCGTCGAAGGTGTCCGCGAGTTCCTTGAGTTCGTCGTCCGGGCCGTCCAGCTCGATCCGGCGGGACAGGTCCGAGCCGGCCACCGCGCGGGCGGTCCGGGTGATCCGGCCCAGCGGGGACAGCACCCGGCCCGCCATCGCGTACCCGAAGGCGAAGGCGATGATCGCGAGGCCGAGCAGGGCCAGCAGCGAGCGGCTGAGCAGGTCGTCCAGAGCATGCTGGCGCTGCTCGTTGACGCACTCGTTCATCGCGCTGTTCATCTCCGTCGCCGAAGGCTGGGACGGGAAGTTGCAGGTCTTGCTGCTCACCGAGCCTTCGAGGATCTTGAAGGGAAGATCACTGCCCACGTTCAGCGCGTGTGCGGCGAGCAGGTAGATGATCGACAACAGCAGGATGCCGGCGATCAGGAACATGCCGCCGTACAGCAGCGTGAGCCTTATGCGGATGGTGGGACGCAGCCAGGGGAACGGTGGTTCGGGCCTTCTGGGGTCCCACGTGGGCTTCGGGGGCGCCTGGGGAGGCGCGGGGGTCGTGGCCACAGGGGATCAGATCCGGTAGCCGGAACCGGGCACGGTGACGATGACCGGCGGCTCACCGAGCTTGCGGCGCAGCGTCATGACAGTCACCCGCACGACGTTGGTGAACGGGTCCGTGTTCTCGTCCCACGCCTTCTCCAGGAGCTGTTCCGCGGAGACGACGGCGCCCTCGCTGCGCAGCAGGACCTCCAGGACGGCGAACTCCTTGGGGGCGAGCTGGACTTCCTTGCCGTCGCGGAACACCTCGCGGCGGTTCGGGTCGAGCTTGATGCCGGCGCGCTCCAGGACGGGCGGCAGCGGCACGCTGGTTCGCCGGCCGAGGGCACGCACGCGTGCCGTCAGCTCGCTGAACGCGAAGGGCTTGGGCAGATAGTCGTCGGCGCCGATCTCCAGGCCCTCGACACGGTCGCTGACGTCGCCGGACGCGGTGAGCATCAGCACGCGTGTGGGCATGCCGAGCTCGACGATCTTGCGGCAGACGTCGTCGCCGTGCACGAGCGGGAGGTCGCGGTCGAGGACGACCACGTCGTAGTCGTTGACGCCGATGCGCTCCAGGGCGGCCGCACCGTCGTACACGACGTCGACGGCCATGGCCTCCCGGCGCAGTCCGGTGGCCACCGCATCGGCGAGCAGCTGCTCGTCCTCGACGACGAGTACGCGCACGTCGCTTGTCCTTCCTCTGTCCACCCGCGTAGCGCGTCTCGGCGCACACGGGCAGGGTCTTCGTGGCTGTGTGACCTCCATCCTGCCCTTTTCGGCCATAAGTCGGCTGTAAGGCGGCCGGGCACGAGATGAAGGTCGGGTGTGAGGCCCGGGAATGCGGGATTTTCTCGGTGGGTTGAGGTTTCCACGGAAGAGAGCGGGGGGAGGACGGCTTTACACCCCGCGATCACGCTCTGCATGTGGCAAGCCACCTTGTGGTACGTCCAACCGCTTCCGCAGAGCGGGCGTGGGTGTCCGGCACCGTCGCCGCCCAGCCAGGGCAGCGCTGGGCACCCCATCGGCAGACGTGATCGCCCCTTCCTAACGGCACACCCCCGTGCCACCCGACCCACGACCCAGGACGAGGGGGCGCAGCATGGACGCATTCACCGCAGGACTTCTGCAGCGCATAAGGGCGACCGAGACCGACCTGACGCGGGCTCGTGACGAGGGCGACGACTTCCTCGTAGCCGGTGTCGAGAGCCCCACCGTGCTCGGCGCTGCGCGCCTCCGCGCGCTGGGGCTCTCGACACCGGCGCGCCCCTACGGCTCCCTCTCGGCCGACGCCTGGGGACAGCCGGACTTGGTGGGCCCTCGCCGTTGGCCTCTGCTTTCGCCGTTGGTCTCGTGAGTGTCAGTCGTGCCAGGCGCCGAAGTCCTCCAGGAGGCGCTGGAGGGGTTCGAAGACGCCCGGGGTACCCGCGATCGCCAGATCACGTGCGGGGCGCTCTCCGGGCCGTCCACCGGTCAACGCGCCCGCCTCCCGAGCGATCAGGTCACCCGCGGCGAGGTCCCACGGGTTCAACCCCCGCTCGTAGTAGCCGTCCAGGCGCCCTGCGGCCACATCGCACAGGTCGACCGCCGCCGAACCGCCCCGCCGGATGTCACGCAACAACGGAATCAACTTCTGCGCCACATCGGCCTGATGAGCCCGCACCTCGGTGACGTAGTTGAACCCGGTCGAGACCAACGCCTGCTCCAGCGGCGCCGCCGGACGGCAGGCGAGCCTGCGTTCGCCCTCCCACGCGCCCGTGGCCCACGCCCCGCCGCCGAGCACCGCGTGGAACGTCTCGCCGCGCATCGGGATCGCGACGACCCCGGCGACGGTCTCGCCGTGCAGCTCGGCCGCGATGGAGACGGACCAAGTGGGCAGTCCGTAGAGGTAGTTGACCGTACCGTCGAGCGGGTCGATGACCCAGCGGACGCCACTGGTGCCTTCGGCGGAGGCGCCCTCCTCGCCCAGGAAGCCGTCGTCGGGGCGGTGTTGGGAGATCAGGTCGGTGATCAGTTTCTCCGCCGCGATGTCCATCTCGGTGACGACGTCGATCGGGCTGGACTTGGTGGCGGCGACCGCGAGGTCGGCCGGGCGGCCGTCCCGCAGCAGCGCGCCGGCCTTGTGAGCGGCCTCCTGGGCGAGTGCGAGCAGTTCCTGGTGCAGGGGGTCGGTCACGGCGCTCCTCAGGCGTAGGGGCTGTCTGCAGCGGGGCGAGAGGCACGGGCCAAACGGCCGCCCCGGAACGGTTCGCCGCTCGGGCCGACGGCTTCCTGGCCCAGCCCGAGCAGTTCTTGGTGCAGAGAGTCGGTCACCGGCGCCCCTCTCACGCGTAGGGGCTGTCGGCGCCCGCGGCGGCGGGACGCGGGGCGCGGGCCGGGCAGCAGCCCACCGGGCAGAGGTCGTGGCCGGCGCCGAGCGTGCCCAGGGCGCAGGGCGTGACCTGCCGCCCGCTCTCGACGGCGGCGCGCTCCAGGACCAGCTCACGGATCGCGGCGGCGAAGCGCGGGTCGGCGCCCACGGTGGCCGAGCGGCGTACGGGCAGGCCCAGTTCCTCCGCCTTGGCCTTGGCCTCCGTGTCGAGGTCGTAGAGGACCTCCATGTGGTCGGAGACGAAGCCGATGGGTGCCATGACGACCGCGGGGGCGCCGGACGCGTGGCGCTCCTCCAGGTGGTCGCAGATGTCGGGCTCCAGCCACGGGATCTGCGGGGCGCCGGAGCGGGACTGGTAGACGAGCTGCCAGGGGTGGTCGACGCCGGTGCGCTCGCGGACGGCGTCGGCGATCAGCCGGGCCGCGTCCAGGTGCTGCGCGACGTACGCCCCGCCGTCGCCGTGGTCCTCGACCGGGCCGGAGCTGTCGGCCGCGGCGGTCGGGATGGAGTGGGTCGAGAAGGCGAGGTGCGCGCCGTCCCGGACGTCCTCGGGGAGGTCGGCGAGGGATTCGAGCACCCCGTCGATCATCGGCTCCAGGAAGCCGGGGTGGTTGAAGTAGTGGCGCAGCTTGTCGACCTTCGGCAACTCCAGCCCCTCGGCCTGGAGGGCGGCCAGGGAGTCGGCGAGGTTCTCCCGGTACTGGCGGCAGCCCGAGTACGAGGCGTAGGCGCTGGTGGCGAGGACGAGGATGCGGCGGCGGCCGTCGGCGACCATCTCGCGCAGGGTGTCCGTCAGGTACGGGGCCCAGTTGCGGTTGCCCCAGTAGACCGGCAGGTCCAGGCCGTGGTCCGCGAAGTCCTTGCGGAGGGCGTCCAGGAGGGCGCGGTTCTGGTCGTTGATGGGACTGACCCCGCCGAACAGGAAGTAGTGCTGCCCCACTTCCTTGAGGCGTTCCTTGGGGATGCCTCGCCCACGCGTCACGTTCTCCAGGAACGGAACCACGTCGTCCGGGCCTTCGGGTCCGCCGAACGAGAGCAGGAGCAGGGCGTCGTAGGGGGTGGCATCGAGCACGTCTGGCATGCGTCCGATCCTGCCACCCGCCCCTGACAGCCGGGAAACGGCGGGGTGCCGGACGGGGATACGCGTGGAGATCCGGGCGCATCGCGGACGGGTGCATTCAAGCCGACCTGCTCGTAAGCTGTATCAGCCACATTCGCACCTTACGGAGCCGCCACCGCTCCTCAACGAGCCGCCCTGCTCCTTTTCGACCGGAGACCCCCGTGCCCAGCCCCTATCGCGCCCTGTTCGCCGCCCCCGGCTCCAAGGGCTTCTCCGCCGCGGGGTTCCTCGGCCGGATGCCCTTGTCGATGATGGGCATCGGCGTGGTCACGATGATCTCCCAGATCAACGGGCGCTACGGGCTCGCGGGCGCGCTGTCGGCCACCATCGCGCTGGCCGCCGCCGCGATCGGGCCCCGGATCTCGCGGTGGGTCGACCAGTACGGGCAGCGGCGGGTGCTGCGTCCCGCGACGCTCGTCGCGCTGACCGCCGCGGCCGGGCTGCTGCTGGCCGCCCGCTTCACGTGGCCGGACTGGGTGCTGTTCGTGTGCGCCGCCGGGATCGGGTCGGTGCCGAGCCTGGGCGCGATGGTCCGCGCGCGGTGGGCGGCCGTGTACCGGGGCACCCCCCAGCTGCACACGGCGTACTCCCTGGAGTCCGTGGTCGACGAGGTGTGCTTCATCTTCGGGCCGATCATCTCCATCGGACTGTCCACGGCGTGGTTCCCGGAGGCCGGTCCCCTGCTGGCCGCCTGCTTCCTGGCGGTCGGCGTCTTCTGGCTGACCGCCCAGCGCGCCACCGAGCCCGCCCCGCACCCGCGCGTGCGGGGCGCCGAGGGCGGCGGCTCGGCGCTGCGGACGGCCGGTCTCCAGGTGCTGGTGGCCACGTTCGTGGCGACCGGGGCGATCTTCGGGGCGGTCGACGTGGTCACCGTCGCGTTCGCCGACGAGCGGGGTCACAAGGGCGCCGCCAGCGTGGTGCTCGCCCTGTACGCGGCGGGTTCCTGCGCGGCGGGAGTCGTGTTCGGGCTGCTGCGCTTCCGGGGAGCGCCCGAACGTCGATGGCTGCTGGGCATATGCGCGATGGCCGTGAGTATGATCCCCCTCCTACTGGTCGGAAACTTGCCGCTTCTGGCCGTGGCGCTGTTCCTTGCGGGCCTGTCCATCGCACCCACGATGATCACGACGATGTCCCTCATAGAAGAGCACGTACCTCGCGCGAAGCTCACCGAGGGCATGACCTGGGTGAGCACCGGCCTGGCGGTCGGGGTCGCGCTCGGCTCCTCCGTCGCCGGCTGGGTGATCGACGCAGCCGGCGCGCGTGCGGGGTACGGGGTTCCGGTCGTCGCCGGGGCCGTCGCGGTCGCGGTCGGTTTCCTCGGGTACCGCCGGCTCAGCAGACCGGCGACGGGTCGGGGAGGCACCGTTGTTGAGCACCAACGCGAGCGCAAAGAACGGCACGTGGCGTAACTGGGGCGGCACGGTCGCGGCCCGCCCCGCGCGGGAGGTCACGCCGGCCTCGGTCGAGGAACTGACCGCGGCCGTACGTCGGGCCGCCGAGGACGGCCTGACGGTGAAGGCGGTCGGCTCCGGGCACTCCTTCACGTCGATCGCCGCCACCGACGGCGTGTTGATCCGCCCTCAACTGTTGACCGGCATCCGCAACATTGATCGCGATGCCATGACGGTCACGGTCGAGGCGGGCACCCCGCTCAAGAGACTCAACATGGCCCTCGCGCGCGAGGGTCTGTCGCTCACCAACATGGGCGACATCATGGAGCAGACAGTGTCGGGCGCGACCAGCACCGGCACCCACGGCAGCGGCCGCGAGTCGGCCTCGATCGCCGCCCAGATCAGGGGACTCGAGCTGGTCACCGCCGACGGCTCGGTGCTCACCTGCTCCGCGAAGGAGAACCCGGACGTCTTCGCGGCCGCCCGCATCGGCCTCGGCGCCCTCGGGATCGTCACCGCGATCACCTTCGCGGTGGAGCCGGTCTTCCTGCTCACCGCCCGCGAGGAGCCGATGACCTTCGACGAGGTCACCGGACGCTTCGACGAACTCTGGACCGAGAACGAGCACTTCGAGTTCTACTGGTTCCCGCACACGGCCTCCACCAACACCAAGCGCAACAACCGCAGCGCGGGCCCGGCACAGCCCGTGAAGCCGATGGCGGGCTGGTTCGAGGACGAGTTCGTGGCCAACGGCCTCTGGCAGGTGGCCAACTGGGTCGGCCGCGCGGCGCCCGCGAGCATCCCGACCATCGCGGGGATCTCCACCCGCGCCTGGTCCACACGCACATACACGGACATCCCCTACAAGGTCTTCACCTCGCCCCGCCGGGTGCGGTTCGTCGAGATGGAGTACGCCGTCCCGCGCGCGGCCCTGGTGGACACGCTGCGGGAGCTGAAGGCGATGGTCGACGGTTCCGACTTCAGAATCAGCTATCCGGTCGAGGTCCGCACCGCCCCGGCGGACGACATCGCCCTGTCCACCGCCTCCGGCCGGGACAGCGCCTACATCGCGGTGCACATGTACCGGGGGACGCCCTACCAGGCGTACTTCACCGCCGCCGAGCGCATCTTCACCGCGCACGAGGGCCGACCGCACTGGGGCAAGGTGAACACCCGGGACGCGGAGTACCTCGCCGGGGTCTATCCGCGCTTCGGCGAGTTCACCGCGCTGCGGGACCGGCTGGATCCTGATCGGCGGTTCCAGAACGACTACTTGCGGCGGGTGCTGGGCCAGTAGCCGACGCGCTGCCCGGGGAGCCGGACGGGGACTCGGCCGGACTCGGCTCGTCGTCGAACTCGCCGGGGCGCGCGGGAGGTTGCTGTCGCGCTCACGACGCCGGCGTCGCCACCGCACTGCCCGCGACTTGAGGGGCGCTCAGATCGATCCGCTTCTTGGTGACATCGGGCCTTGCGCGCATTCCGGTGCCTTGCCTGCCTTTCCCGTACCTGATCAACTATCTGTACGACAAAGGGACGTACGGCCGAAACCAATAGTTCCGTTTCGGGCTATTGCGTGAAGTGCGCCACTTTCAAGATCACCCGAACCCCGCCCCAGGCCGCCAAGTCCCGCCCACCACAAGAAGTTGGGCGGCGTGCCAATCCACGCACGTGGTCCAAATGGAGTACTGTTGCGAGCCCTGGGTCAGGCCTCCCGCCAGGGCGTCCACAGCCTTTTGGACCGCCCAGAAGGGGCCAGTTGCACAGGGTGACGTAGTTTGTCACTTAGCGTTGCGAATAGGTAACCGTGCCATAACGGCGAGTCCGGGCCCGCGCCCGACACGCCGGGCAACTCGGCAAGGTTGTGGCAGGCTGCACCCGGGCAGGCCACACTCGACTAGCGGAAGCAGCGACGCACGTGACGTCGGCAGGCACCACCCGGGAGGTCCCCATGCCCGAACTGCGTGTCGTGGCCGTCTCTAACGACGGCACACGGCTGGTGCTGAAGGCTGCGGACAGCACGGAGTACACGCTTCCGATTGACGAGCGTCTGCGCGCCGCTGTACGCGGCGACCGTCCCCGCCTCGGCCAGATCGAGATCGAGGTGGAGAGCCATCTCCGCCCCCGAGACATCCAGGCACGTATACGTGCCGGCGCCTCCGCGGAGGAGGTCGCTCAGCTCGCCGGCATCCCCGTCGACCGGGTGCGCCGCTTCGAGGGCCCTGTCCTCGCAGAGCGCGCCTTCATGGCCGAGCGGGCCCGGAAGACCCCTGTCCGCCGCCCCGGTGAGAACGCCGGCCCTCAGCTCGGCGAGGCCGTCCAGGAGCGACTGACGCTGCGCGGTGCCGAGAAGGACACCGTCCAGTGGGACTCCTGGCGCCGCGACGACGGCACCTGGGAGGTCCTGCTGGTCTACCGGGTCGCGGGCGAACCGCACTCGGCGAGTTGGACGTACGACCCGCCCCGGCGGCTCGTCCAGGCCGTCGACGACGAGGCGCGCTCGCTGATCGGCGAGTCCGACGACCTGGCCGCCACACCCGAGCCCAGCTTCCCGTTCGTCCCGCGTATCGCCCGGCTGCCGCGCGACCGCCCGCTGGACCGTGCCCTGGAGCGCCCGGAGCGTCCCGCGCTGCCGTCGCCCGAGCCGGTGATCGAGGAGAGCGAGCGCGACTCGCTGACCAGCCTCCTGGAGGCGGTACCGAGCTTCCGCGGCGACATGGTGGTCCCCGAGCGCCCCACGGACCCCCCGGAGGAGCCAGCCGTAGAGCCGGAGGCGGAGGAGCCACCGGCGCCCGCGGCCTCGGCCGGTTCGGCCTACGCGGACGTCCTCATGCCCCGTTCCGTCGGTGCCCATCGCGACCGCCTGATCGGTTCGACAGACCGCCAGGCCGAAGCGGACGGCGTCCGTCCGGGCCGTAGAGCGGCAGTTCCGAGCTGGGACGAGATCGTCTTCGGAACGCGAAGGAAGAAGCAGGACTAGCAGGACAGTTGCTCGTACGAGAGGGCCCGCAGTCGGTGAGGCTGCGGGCCCTCTCGTACGACTGCTGCTGGAGCGGCCGCTACTGAGGATCGGGGCCGACTGCGACCGGTCGCTCCGGGTCCGAGGACCACTCCGACCAGGAACCGACGTACAGCGCGGCCGGGATGCCCGCGACCGCCAGCGCCAGTACCTCGTGGGCGCCCGAGACGCCCGAGCCGCAGTACACGCCGACGTCCGCGCCTTCCGTAGCGCCCAACGACTTGAAGCGGGCGGCCAGTTCCTCCGCCGGGAGGAAGCGGCCGTCCGTGCCCACGTTCTCGTTGGTCGGCGCGGACAGCGCGCCCGGGATGTGGCCGCCCACCCGGTCGATCGGCTCCACCTCGCCCCGGTAGCGCTCCCCCGCGCGCGCGTCGAACAGCACCCCGCTGCGGGCCAGCGCGGCGGCGCCGTCCGCGTCCAGGAGTGATACGGCACCCGGTTCCGGCGTGAAGTCGCCCTCGGCCGGCGTCGGTGCGTCCGTCTCCAGGGACCCCTCCCACGAGGGAAGGCCGCCGTCGAGCACACGCACGTCCGGGTGACCCGTCCAGCGCAGCAGCCACCATGCGCGGGCCGCCGCCCAGCCCTGGCCACCGTCGTACACAACGACCGGTCGGCCGGTCGACACACCCGCGCGGCGCATCGCGGCGCCGAAGCGCGCGGTGTCGGGGAGGGGATGGCGGCCGTGGACGCCCGGGGCCGAGGCGAGTTCCTGGTCGAGGTCTACGTAGACGGCGCTCGGGATGTGTCCGGCCGCGTACTCGGCGGGCCCGTCGAAGGACGGCTCACCTGCGGTCTTCGCGACGCTGAGCTGCCAGCGGACGTCGAGCAGTACCGGCGGGTTGGTTCCGGCCAGGTCGCTCGCCAGTTCGGGTGCGGTGATGATGGCGTTCATGGCCACCATCCTTGCGCAAGGGGTGGCCGCCGCGTCCAGGTCCGACTACTCTGCTCGGCCGGACAGTCTCGATCACGAGGCGTACGGGATCGAACACATGCTGTACAACCGATGGACACCCCACGGCAATCGCCCGGAAACGGACGAGTGCCCGCAGACCGGCCATCCTCCCTACGTGAGCCGCCCGTCGACGGCGCGGCCGGGGCGCGGTGCGCCACAGGGAGTGCGAGCATCGGCACGGGGCGTGCACGCGGCTGCGGCACGCGGATCCGCAGAGCGGAAGCGACACGGCCACCGCGAGGGGCCGAGGAGAAGGTGACGATGACCGAGGCACGGGGGTCGGCCGGCCTGAACGGCGACACACATGCTCGGCGTACGCAGGGCACACCCTGCTGGGTGAGTCTGATGGTGCACGGGATGACCACGACTCAGGAGTTCTACGGAGAGCTGTTCGGTTGGGAGTTCCAACCCGGCCCGCATCAGCTCGGCCCCTACGCGCGGGCCCTGCTCGACGGGCAGGAGGTGGCCGGCATCGGCCAGTTGCCGCCGGACCGGCATCTGCCCATCGCCTGGACGCCGTATCTCGCCTCGGACGACGTGGACCAGACGGCCGAGACGGTACGGATGTGCGGCGGCACGGTCGGGGTGGGTCCCCTGGACGCGGCCGAGGCCGGCCGCCTGGCGATCGGCTCCGACCCGTCGGGGGCGGTGTTCGGCATCTGGCAGGCAGCGGAACACCTCGGTACGACCATCACGGGCGTCCCCGGTACACCCGCCTGGAACGAGCTGCTGACCTTCGAGACCGCGAGCGTCGCCAAGTTCTACCAGGCGGTGTTCGGCTACGAGGAAGTGCCGGTGGGCTCCGCCGACTTCGACTACGTCGCCCTGCACCTGGACGGCCACCCGGTCGCCGGCATCCACGGCGTCGGCACCGGCCTGCCCCGCGACCGGGGCCCGCACTGGATGACGTACTTCGAGGTCACCGACACGGACGAGGCCCTGCGCCGCGTCACGGACCTCGGCGGCCACACGCTCAAACCGTCCCACGACAGCCCCCACGGCCGCGTGGCGACGGTGGCGGACCCCGAGGGCGCGATGTTCTCGGTGATCCAGGGGCCGCGGTAGCCCTTCGGGTCGCCTCCGGTGCGGGGCGGGCGGATCATGGCGTTATCAGCCGCTCCGCACACCTGGAGGAGCGATGCTCCGTCGTTCGGCACCGCTGTTGACTTGTCTGCTGGCAGTTCCGGCGCTGGCTCTGGCGCCCTTGGGAACCACCGACTCCAAGGTCGGGGACACCCTGCATCTCACCGGCTTCAAGTCCGGCGAGGCTCTGGACGTGACGGTGACCAAGGTCGTCGAACCGGCGCATCCGAAGGACTCCTTCCTCAAGCCGAGCGCGGGAGACCACCTGGTGGCCGTCCAGTTCCGGTTGAAGAACACGGGCACGGCCGTCTACGACGACTCACCGTCCAACGGCGCAACCGTGATCGACAAGAGCGGGCAGCGGTTCTCCGAATCGTTCAACGATTCCACGGCCGGTCCGTCGTTCCCCGGCAGCGTCACCATCGGCCCCGGAAAGGCGGCCCTAGGCTTCATCACGTTCGAGGTGCCGAACGCTTCCCGGGTCGTCACCGTCCAGTTCTCCATGGACAGCGGGTTCGCCGACGACGTCGGCGAGTGGCGGGTGCCCTGAGTGCCGTGAGGCCTAGGCCGACGTCATCGGCAGCACATCCGGCGACAGCGCCGCCGCCCGCGCCGTCGCCGACGTCATCCGGCGCCGGTGATGGCGGCGGCACAGGACCTCGTAGCCGATGGCTTCCGCCTGGTTGACGTCGCCCACGACGACCTGGGCGCCCTCGACGACCATCTCGCCGCCTATCGTGCGGGCGTTGTGGGTGGCGCGGGCGCCGCACCAGCAGAGGGCCTCGACCTGGAGGACCTCTACCCGGTCGGCGAGTTCCACCAGGCGTTGGGAGCCGGGGAAGAGCTTGGAGCGGAAGTCGGTGGTGATGCCGAAGGCGTAGACGTCGAGGCCCAGGTCGTCGACCACGCGGGCGAGTTGGTCGATCTGCACCGGTGCCAGGAACTGTGCCTCGTCGGCGATGACGTAGTCCGCGCGACCGCCCTGGGAGAGGTGGTCGACGACATATGCGTAGAGGTCCTGCTCGTCCTCGACCTCCACCGCGTCGGTGACCAGGCCGAGGCGTGAGGAAAGCTTTCCCTCGCCGGCGCGGTCGTCGCGCGTGAAGATCATCCCCGCCAGGCCGCGCGCCGAGCGGTTGTGCTCGATCTGCAGAGCCAGGGTCGACTTCCCGCAGTCCATCGTTCCGGAGAAGAACACCAGCTCGGGCATGGGGAGTTGAGCACCTTTCGGCGGAGAGGGGCAGAGGGTGGACTTCAGGAGCGTACTTCGAGCAGGGGCACCAGCTGCTCGGCAGGGGTCATCGAACCGTGGTTGCCGACCATCGCCGACTCCTTCGGCTCCCGCTCGGACGCGATGATCAGGACGTCGTCCCGCGCGGCGGCGATCACATCGCCGAGGCGGTCGTAGACCCGCTCGTCGACGCGCGGCCCGAACCAGCCCGCCGCGATCGCCTCGTCCCGCGAGGCGACCCAGAACTGCTCGCCGAGCACCTCGCGCCAGCAGGTCAGCACGTCGTTCTCGGCGCCCCGCACCGCGTAGACGTGCCGGGCGCGGCCCTCGCCGCCGAGCAGGGCGACGCCGGCGCGCAGCTCCCAGTCCGCGTCGAAGTCGATGCGGTGCTCCTCGTCGAAGGGCACGTCGATCATGCCGTGGTCGGCGGTGACGTACAGCGCGCTGCGCGGCGGCAGTTGGTCGGCGAGGCGCTGGACGAGCCGGTCGACGTACATGAGTTGACCGCGCCAGGTGTCGGAGGCGACGCCGTGGCGATGCCCGGCGCCGTCGAGTTCGGCGTAGTACGTGTACACCAACGAGCGGTCCCCGGCGGCCAGTTGCTCGGCCGCGAGGTCCATGCGCTCCTCGCCGGTGAGCCGCCCGTGGAACGTTCCGCCACTGAGCGCGACCTTCGTCAGCGGGGTGTTCTGGAAGGTCGGCGAGGAGACCTGGGCGGCGTGCACGCCCGCGTCCTGGGCCAGTTGGAAGATCGTGGGGTACGGCTGCCAGGTCTTCGGCTCGGTCCACGGCTGCCAGCGCAGCTGGTTCATCAGCGCGCCGGTGTCCGGGTTGCGCACGGTGTAGCCGGGCAGGCCATGGGCGCCGGGCGGCAGGCCGGTGCCGACGGAGGCGAGGGAGGTCGCGGTGGTCGCCGGGTAGCCGGCGGTGAGCGGACGTCCCGTGCCGCCGCGTGAGCTGCCGAGGAGCGCGTGCAGGTACGGCGCCTCGTCGGCGTGGTCCTTGATCTGCTCCCAGCCGAGGCCGTCGATCAGGAAGACACAGTTGCGGTCGGCCGCGGTCAGTTCCGGAATCGCGGCGGTCGTACCCGGTACGCCCATGCCCGCGGCCAGCGTGGGCAGCAGGTCGGCGAGGGAGCCGGAGCCGTACTCCGGAACGGGTGCGGACTCGACGGCGAGGGGCTCGGGGTGTTCCCAGGTGGTGGGGTGGGACATCAGCGGGTGACGTCCGCGGTCGCCTCGGAGAGCGCCTGTGCGAAGGCGAGGGTCTGCTGCACCGTCTCCGGGCCGTCCCCGGCCTCGCTGACGCGCAGGCTCAGGTCGTCCGCCGTCGAGTTGCCCGTGTAGCCATGGTCGGCCTCGCAGTTGGGGTCGCCGCAGGCGGCCGGCTCCAGGTCGATCCGGGAGACGGCGCCCCAGCCGATGGTCAGCACGACCTCGCGGGGCAGCGTGCCCGGCGTGTACGACTCAGGGTTGGCGACCACGCGGCTGAGCACCAC
The DNA here is from genome assembly GCF_000716435.1 of Streptomyces xylophagus. Taxonomy (GTDB): domain Bacteria; phylum Actinomycetota; class Actinomycetes; order Streptomycetales; family Streptomycetaceae; genus Streptomyces; species Streptomyces xylophagus. Next base: position 129,193 of record NZ_JNWO01000015.1, on the reverse strand, counting down.
CGACGAGATCCGGCCGAGCTTCACGGACTCCGTGGACGTCGTGGCGTACGGCGTCGGGGAGGTGCTGTCGGCGGACTGCTCGTCGGTGTGGCTGACGATGAAGCGGTTGCCGGTGAGGACCAGCACGGTCACGTGCCGGCGCACCTCGTTCTGGTCGAACGTGGTCTCCTGGTGGACCAGGAACGACCGCATGGGCTCGCCGCCGACGGCGGCCTCCACCGCCTCGGCCACGAGGGCCGGGTAGTAGCCGCTGCGCTCGATCGCCGCACGCAGCCCCTGGGTCGTCGTACTGGTCTTGGCCATGACGTCCATCCTACGGTGGCGCACTGACTGCGAGGCACCGCTCAGGACTGTCTCGTCCCGGCTGTCTCAGTAGCCGGGACCAGCACGCGGTGCACGGGATCAGTACACGGGAAGCGTCCTCGGGCCGAGGTCGTCGCGGACGGGCGGCGGGGCCAGCCGGACGGAGGCGCCGAGCACGCTCAGGCCGTGCGCGGCGACGACGACCGGCTCCAGGGTCACGGCGACGACCTCGGGATGATCGTCGACCAGTCGCGACACCCGCAGCAGCAGCTCCTCCAGGGCAGGTGTGTCGACGGGGGTCGAACCGCGCCAGCCGAACAGGAGCGGCGCCGTCCGGATCGACCGGATCAGCGAGGCGGCCTCCCGGTCCGTGACCGGAATCAGCCGGTGCGCCGTGTCCCCGAGCAGCTGCGAGGCGGCTCCGGCGAGCCCGAACGACAGCACGGCTCCGGCCGCCGGATCGATGACGGCCCGTACGACGGTGTCGACCCCGCGCGGCGCCATCCGCTGCACCACCGGCCGCAGCTCCTGTGGCGTCCCGAACAACTCGCCCAACTCGGCGTACGCCCGCCGCAGTTGCTCCTCGTCGGCGAGATCCAGCCGTACGCCGCCCAGGTCGGCGCGGTGTCGCAGGTGCGGGGCGGTGGCCTTGAGGGCGACCGGGTAGCCGAGGGTGCGGGCGGCCTCGGCGGCGTCTTCGGGGGTGGGCGCGGGCAGCGCGCGGTGGACGTCGATGCCGTACTTCCCGAGCAGCTCGCACGTCTCGTCGACGCCGAGCGTGAGCCCCTGCCCGCGCGCGAGCAGGCCGCCGATCAGCTCGGCGGACCCCTTCTCGTCGATGTCCTCGAACTCGGGCACCCGGCCGGGGTCGACGGCCTCGCGCCGCCACTGCGCGTACTTCACGGCTTCGGCGAGGGCCCGGACGGCACGCTCGGCGGCGGGGTAGGCGGGGATGAGGCCGCGGCCTTCGGATGCCTGCACTGCGGTGGACGGTCGTTCCGCGGGGCGAGGGGCGTCGCCCCGCTTCGAAACGGCCTGTGGTGCCGTGCTCATCGCCGCCGACAACGCCTCGGCGAGCCCCCCGAGTTCCACGTGCACCACCAACACCGGCTTCCCGGGGACCGCCTCGGCCGCCGACCGCAATGCCTCCGCCAGCGCCGCGTCCTCCGCCGGACCCTCCCCCACGGCGGGTATCGCGGTCACCACGACCGCGTCGCACGCCTCGTCGGCCAACGCCTCCGACAGCGCCCGATGGAAGTCATCCGCTGTTGCCGCAGTGGTCAGATCCAGCGGAGGCAGCGGCCGCAACCCCTCGGAGAGGCAGGCGTCGTACGTCAGCAGTCCCAGGGACTCGGAGTTCCCGACGATCGCCACCCGCGCCCCGCCGGGCAACGGCTGGCGCGCGAGCAGCAGCCCCGTGTCGACCAGTTCGGTGATCGTCTCGACGCGGATCACGCCGGCCTGCCGGAGCAGCGCGGACACCGTCGCGTGCGGCAACCGCGTCGCGCGTACCTCGTGCCCTTGGGGGGCGGATCCCGCGCCCTGGACCACGACCAGCGGCTTCGCCGCCGCCGTGCGCCGGGCGAGGCGGGTGAACTTGCGGGGGTTGCCGATGGACTCCAGGTACATGAGGGCGACGTCGGTGTCGGGATCGTCGTACCAGTACTGAAGGACGTCGTTGCCGGACACGTCCGCGCGGTTGCCGGACGACACGAACGTGGACACGCCGGTGACTCCGGTGACCCCGCCCCCGCGCCGGTGCAGCCGGGACAGCAGGGCGATCCCGATGGCGCCGGACTGCGCGAACAGCCCGATGCGTCCGGGGCGCGGCATCTCGGGAGCGAGCGATGCGTTCAGCCGTACGTCGGCGTTGGTGTTGATGACACCGAAGGCGTTCGGCCCGATGATCCGCATGCCGTACGTACGCGCGTGCCGCACGAGTTCGCGCTGGCGCTCGCGTCCCTCGGGCCCGCTCTCGGCGTATCCGGCGGTGACCACGACGAGCCCCTGCACCCCGTGTTCGCCGCACTCGGTGACGACTTCGGGGACGTGCTCGACCGGGACGGCGACGACCGCGAGGTCGACGGGCGCTTCGATGTCGCGCACCGAGCGGTACGCCGGCACCCCGTCGAGTTCCTTCTGGTCCTCGGGGAAGGCCTTGTTCACGGCGTACAGGCTGCCGGTGAACCCGGCGTCCCTGATGTTGTCGAAAACGCTGCGGCCCACCCCTCCGGGGGTGCGGCCCACGCCGATGACGGCGACCGAGCCGGGTCCCAACAGCCGTCGTACGGACCGTGCTTCGGCGCGCTGCTCCCGCGCGCGCTGCACCGCGACGGAACGATCCGTGGGTTCGAGATCGAACTCCAGGTGTACGACGCCGTCCTCGAAGCTGCGCTTCTGGGTGTAGCCGACGTCCGTGAACACCTTGATCATCTTGTTGTTGGCGGGCAGCACCTCGGCGGCGAAGCGGCGGATGCCACGCTCGCGGGCGACGGCCGCGATGTGTTCCAGGAGGGCGGAGGCGACACCCCTGCCCTGGTGCGCGTCCTGCACCAGGAAGGCGACCTCGGCCTCGTCGGCGGGGGCGGAGGCGGCACGCCCGTCGGCACTAATGCGGTCATAGCGTACGGTGGCGATGAACTCGCCGCCGACGGTGGCCGCGAGTCCCACCCGGTCCACAAAGTCGTGGTGCGTGAAGCGGTGGACATCCTTGGCGGACAGGCGAGGATACGGCGCGAAGAAGCGGTAGTACTTCGACTCGTCGGAGACCTGCTCGTAGAAGCTGACCAGGCGATCGGCGTCGTCGACGGTGATGGGCCTGATGCGCGCGGTACCCCCGTCGCGCAGCACCACGTCGGCTTCCCAGTGGGCGGGGTACTCGTGCCGGTCCGACGAGGTCTGCATGGGCCCCAGCGTACGGCTCGCGTCCGACAACGGCGCGAGGCAGTCTGTGGGAGAAAGCAGCATGGGGAAGACGGGCCGAGGCCGCGGTCCGACCACCCGCTCCGGACGGTCCACGGGACCGGTCCGGGCTCGCTTCACGTGTGGGAAACTGGTCTAGACAACCCTGAGACTCTGAAGGGCAGCATCACATGGCTGAGCGCCGCGTCAACGTCGGCTGGGCGGAGGGCCTTCACGCCCGCCCCGCCTCCATCTTCGTCCGGGCCACCACGGCCGCAGGTATCCCCGTGACGATCGCCAAGGCCGACGGCAACCCCGTCAACGCGGCCTCCATGCTCGCGGTTCTGGGCCTGGGCGCCCAGGGCGGCGAGGAGATCGTCCTCGCCTCCGAGGCCGAGGGCGCGGACGCGGCCCTCGACCGACTGGCGAAGCTGGTCGCGGAGGGTCTCGAGGAACTCCCCGAAACGGTCTGAGCAGCACCCAATTGAGGATTGCGGCGCTTTTCGCCCAAAAAACGATGCACCGCAACCTCGAAGGGCTCGTCCGAATTACCGGGCGAGCCCTTCGCTTTTCCACTTACGGGCAGCAGAAATAATCCCCCGCGAATTACCTCTTCTTTGTATACGGTGCCCGTGTTAATGCCGCAGGCCGGACATGTTTACGGGAGGTTGCGAAGTCCTCACACGGTCCGTGCCGTTCGCGCCGTTCGCCCCGCCGGGAAAGCGCAGCCGGTGCGCGGTGCCCGCGCGCTCGGTGTGCAGCGCCGTGATCGCCCGCGCCCGCTCGCTGTCGCCGCGCGCCACCGCGTCCACGATGGCCCCGTGCTCGGCCCAGGACTCGACGGGGTTGGCCGGCGCGTCCACCGCGTACATCCAGGCGATCTTGTGCCGCAGCTGGGTCAGCATCGAGGTCAGCGCGGGGCTCCCGGAGGCCTGCGCGAGCGTCTCGTGGAACCAGCTGCCCAGGGAGCGCAGATCCTCGCTGTTGCCCCTCCTGGCGCGCTCCTGGCCCAGCCTGACGAGGCCGCGCAGCACCTTCAGGTGGGCCTCGGTGCGCCGCTGGGCGGCCCGCGAGGCGCCGAGCGGCTCCAGCAGCATCCGCATCTCCAGCAGGTCGGCGGCCTCCTGCTCGGTCGGTTCCGCGACGCACGCGCCCGCGTGCCGCCGGGTCACCACGAACCCCTCGGCCTCCAGCGTGCGCAGGGCCTCCCGGACGGGGACGCGCGAGACGCCGTACCGGCGCGCGAGGAGTTCCTCGGTGAGCCGGCTGCCGCGCTCGTAGACACCGGCGACGATGTCGTCCCGGATCGCCGTGCATACCGAGTGCGCCGGAATACGCATGTCCGACCTCCGCCTTAATCCCCGTGAAACGTCGACGATTGACGTGTGTTCCGTGACTCTATTGCAATGAGCGGGAATTTCCGATGGCGGACCGGAATCCATGGATATTTTTTGGACAGGAGGGCTCCGGAAACGCCGAAAGCCCCGGCCGGGCGGGCCAGGGCTTCGGGAAGTGCGGCACTGTGTCGTCAGACGTTCACACCGTGCTTGCGGAGGTAGGCGACGGGGTCGACGTCGGAGCCGTACTCGGCGGTCGTCCGGGCCTCGAAGTGGAGGTGCGGTCCGGTGACGTTGCCGGTCGCCCCGGAGAGGCCGATCTGCTGACCCGGGGTGACCGTCTGGCCGACGGAGACACCGATGGACGACAGATGGCCGTACATGGTGTACATGCCGTCGGCCATCCTGATCACGACCTCGTTGCCGTAAGAGCCACCCCAGCCGGCCTCGACGACGGTGCCGGAGCCCACCGCGTGGACGGAGGTGCCGGTCGAGGCGTGGAAGTCGATGCCCGTGTGGGCCCCGGAGGACCAGAGGGAACCGCCGGTCTTGTAGCCGGTGGAGACGTACGAGCCGTAGACCGGCGCGACGAAGGTGTTGAGCTTCTTGCGCTCGGCCTCGCGGGCGGCGCGCGCGTCGGCCGCACGGGCCGCCTCGGCCTGCGCGGCGGCCTTGGCGCGGGCGGTCTCCTCGGCGAGCGTCTCGGCGGCGGCCTGCCTCTGTGCGGCGGCCTGGGCGTCGATCTTCTCGGCCACGGCGTCGCCCATGGCGACGACGGGGGTGAGGCCGGTCTGTTCGGGGGTGGGCTCCGCGGCGAACGCGGGGGCGCTTGCCAGGGTGCCGACGACGCCGGTGGTGGTGAGAGCCGCGACACTGGCGACACGAACGGTGGTGCGGTGGGTCCGGCTCGGGCGACGGTGCTTCCCGGTGGCGCGGGTGAACGCCATGAAGTGGCTGGTCCTTTCCTTCCTTCTCGCCTACCGGGTTAGCTGACGGGTTCGGAGCAGGAAGGTCTCCTACGGACCCCCTCGCGGTGCGCGGGCGTCCGATTCACCCCAGGGACTCTTGATGTGGGTCCCCGGCTCCCCTGGCTCGCGCCGTACGGGGACTCGGCGATGACTGTCCGGTGCCGCGAGTGCGGCGCGGTGCCTGACGGACAGCCGGACCGACGCTAAGGGGGGCAACTTTCAATCCCCAAACGGATCACAGCTTTTGTTGGGTATGCCACAGGGCAGACAGGCAACCTCTCCCCCAATTCGGACAATAGGGAGCCCTGGTGACGCTTCAGTCACCAGGGCCTCCCCACGCGCGCGTGCCGCTACTCCGTCTACTCCGCCGGAACGACGGTCACTTCGCCGATGCCGAGAGCCTCGACCGGCTCCTTGATCTGCTCCGCGTCGCCGACGAGGATCGTCACCAGACGGTCCACCGGGAAGGCGTTCACGACCGCCGCGGTGGCCTCCACGGTGCCGGTCGCGGCGAGCTGCTGATACAGCGTCGCCTGGTAGTCGTCGGGCAGGTGCTGCTCGACCTGGTCGGCCAGCGTGCTCGCGACGGCCGCGGCGGTCTCGTACTTGAGCGGCGCCACCCCGACGAGGTTCTGTACGGCGATGTCCCGCTCGGCGTCGGTGAGTCCGCCCTCGGCGAGCTTGCGGAGGACCGTCCACAGGTCGTCCAGGGCGGGACCCGTGTTGGGGGTGTCCACAGAGCCGCTGATGGCGAGCATCGAGGCGCCCGTGCCGTCGGGTGCCGAGCGCAGCACCTGGCCGAACGCCCTCACACCGTAGGTGTAGCCCTTCTCCTCGCGCAGGACGCGGTCCAGACGGGAGGTCAGGGTGCCGCCGAGGCAGTACGTGCCGAGTACCTGGGCGGGCCACACGCGGTCGTGCCGGTCGGATCCGACGCGGCCGATGAGCAACTGGGTCTGCACGGCACCGGGTCGGTGCACGATCACGACCCGCCCGGTGTCGTCGGCGGTCACCGGCGGCACGGGGCGCGGCTGGGCGGCGGAACCGGTCCACGAGCCCAGGGTGTCGGCGAGCAGCGCGTCCAGGTCGATGCCGGTGAGGTCGCCGACGACCACGACGGTGGCCGTCGCGGGGCGGACGTGCCGCTCGTAGAAGGCGCGTACGGCCCCGGAGTCGATCTTCTGGACGGTCTCCTCGGTGCCCTGGCGCGGGCGCGACATGCGCGAGGTCGCCGGGAACAGCTCCTTGGAGAGCTCCTTGGCCGCGCGGCGGGACGGGTTGGCCGTCTCGTGCGGGATCTCGTCGAGGCGGTTGCGGACCAGCCGCTCGACCTCGCTGTCCGCGAAGGCGGGCGCCCGCAGCGCGTCGGACAGCAGACCGAGCCCCTTGGCCAGGCGCGAGGCCGGGACCTCCAGGCTCAGGCGCAGTCCGGGGTGGTCGGCGTGTGCGTCGAGGGTGGCGCCGGAGCGCTCCAGCTCGGCGGCGAACTCCTCGGCGGAGTGCTTGTCGGTGCCCTCGGAGAAGGCACGCGCGGTGATCGTGGCGACACCGTCGAGGCCGGCCGGTTCGGCGTCCAGGGGTGCGTCCAGGAGCACCTCCACGGCGACGACCTGCTGGCCGGGGCGGTGGCAGCGCAGCACGGTCAGGCCGTTGCCGAGCGTCCCGCGCTCCGGGGCCGGGAAGGCCCAGGGCTTGGCCTCGCCGGCCTGGGGCTGCGGGTGGAATTCCATCGTGGCGAGCTCGGTCACTTGGCCGCCTCCTCGTTCTCGTCGCCGGCCGCGGCCGCTGCTTCGTCGTCCTCTTCGTCCTCGTCCGCGATCGGCTCGTAGACGAGCACCGCGCGGTTGTCGGGTCGCAGGCGGGCCTTGGCGACCTCCTGGACCTCCTCCGCCGTCACGTCCAGGACGCGCTGTACGGCGGTCAGGGCGAGCTGCGGGTCGCCGAACAGGACGGCGTAGCGGCACAGTTCGTCGGCGCGGCCCGCGACGGTGCCGAGCCGGTCCAGCCACTCGCGCTCCAACTGGGCCTGGGCGCGCTCCATTTCCTCCGCCGTGGGGCCCTCCGCGGCGAACCGGGCGAGCTCCTCGTCGATGGCGGCCTCGATGACGGGCACCTCGACGTCACCCGACGTCTTGACGTCCAGCCACCCCAGGGAGGGTGCTCCGGCCAGCCTCAGCAGTCCGAAGCCGGCGGCGACGGCCGTACGGTCGCGTCGTACAAGGCGGTTGTAGAGGAGCGAGGACTCGCCGCCGCCGAGGATGGTGAGGGCGAGGTCGGCCGCGTCGGACGCGCGCGTGCCGTCCTCCGGGAGCCGGTAGGCACACATCAGCGCGCGGGCCGGGACCTCTTCCACGACGACCTCGCGCAGTTCGCCGCCCATCGTGTCGGGCAGCGCGCCGTCACGGGGCGTCGGCTTGCCGTCGTGCGCCGCGATGGACCCGAAGTACTTCTCGACCCAGGCGAGCGTCTGCTCGGGGTCGATGTCGCCGACCACGGACAGGACGGCGTTGTTGGGCGCGTAGTAGGTGCGGAAGAACGCGCGCGCGTCCTCCAGGGTGGCCGCGTCCAGGTCCGCCATCGAGCCGATGGGCGTGTGGTGGTACGGGTGGCCCTCCGGGTAGGCGAGGGCGGTCAGCTTCTCGAACGCGGTGCCGTAGGGCACGTTGTCGTAGCGCTGTCGGCGTTCGTTCTTGACGACGTCCCGCTGGTTCTCCATGGACTCGTCGTCCAGGGCGGCGAGCAGGGAGCCCATGCGGTCGGCCTCCAGCCAGAGGGCGAGCTCCAACTGGTGGGTGGGCATGGTCTCGAAGTAGTTCGTGCGCTCGAAGCTGGTGGTGCCGTTGAGCGAACCGCCCGCGCCCTGCACCAGTTCGAAGTGTCCGTTGCCCTTCACCTGTCCGGAGCCCTGGAACATCAGGTGCTCGAAGAGGTGAGCCAGGCCGGTACGTCCCTTGACCTCGTGGCGGGAACCGACGTCGTACCAGAGGCACACCGCCGCGACCGGGGTCAGGTGGTCCTCGGAGAGCACCACGCGCAGACCGTTGGCCAAACGGTGTTCGGTCGCTGTCAGACCGCCGGATCCTGCCTCGGCGGTGGCCGTGTGACCCATGGGCATGTACGTCCCTTCGATCGCGGATTCTCTGGCTGGAACCGCAGAAATCCTGCTCGTCCTGCCACTGTATGCAAGCGTGCGGACCGTCGGCGAAGTTCCCGGCGGACGTACGCCGAGAGCGAGATCGCGTAGCCTGCGGGCAGTCGCACACGTGGACTCACGCGGCAGCCGTCGGTGACGGAGCCGAGCGGCCGACGCCGGGTCCTGGTCCGCGTTGTCAGTGCCGCGGTCCACAATGGTTCACGTCAAGACCCCGTTCACGCTTCAGCAAGAGTGAGCCGAAGGGGAGCGACCCCCAGGCGAGCGACCAGAAAAGAGGAGCCGGCAGCGATGGCCCGCCGCAGCACGAAGACCCCGCCGCCCGACGACTCGTTCGAGGAGCGGATCCTCGACATCGACGTCGTCGACGAGATGCAGGGCTCCTACCTTGAGTACGCGTACTCGGTCATCTACTCCCGAGCCCTGCCGGACGCCCGGGACGGCCTGAAGCCGGTCCACCGACGAATCGTCTACCAGATGGACGAGATGGGCCTGCGCCCCGACCGCGGCTATGTGAAGTGCGCGCGTGTCGTCGGCGAGGTCATGGGCAAGCTGCACCCGCACGGCGACGCGTCGATCTACGACGCCCTCGTGCGCATGGCCCAGCCCTTCTCCATGCGCGTCCCCCTGGCCGACGGCCACGGCAACTTCGGCTCGCTGGGCAACGACGACCCGCCCGCCGCCATGCGGTACACCGAGTGCCGGCCCTCCGAGGCCGCGAACCTGATGACCGAGTCGATCGACGAGGACACGGTCGACTTCGCCCCGAACTACGACGGCCAGGAGCGGGAGCCGGTGGCCCTGCCCGCCGCCTTCCCGAACCTCCTGGTGAACGGCTCGTCGGGCATCGCCGTCGGCATGGCCACCAACATGCCGCCGCACAACCTGGGCGAAGTCATCGCGGCCGCCCGCCACTTGATCCGCTATCCGAACGCGGACCTGGACACCCTGATGCGGCACGTCCCCGGCCCCGACCTGCCCACGGGCGGCCGGATCGTCGGACTGACCGGCATCCGGGACGCGTACGAGACGGGCCGCGGCACCTTCAAGATCCGCGCCACGGTCACCGTGGACAACGTGACGGCGCGTCGCAAGGGCCTCATCGTCACCGAACTGCCCTTCTCCGTGGGCCCGGAGAAGGTGATCGCCAAGATCAAGGACCTGGTCGGCGCGAAGAAGCTGCAGGGCATCGCCGACGTCAAGGACCTCACCGACCGCGCGCACGGCCTGCGCCTGGTCATCGAGATCAAGAACGGCTTCGTACCGGAAGCGGTCCTGGAGCAGCTCTACAAGCTGACGCCGATGGAGGAGTCCTTCGGCATCAACAACGTGGCGCTGGTCGACGGCCAGCCCCTCACACTGGGCCTCAAGGAACTCCTGGAGGTCTATCTCGACCACCGCTTCGACGTCGTACGGCGCCGCAGCGAGTTCCGTCGCACCAAGCGACGCGACCGCCTCCACCTGGTGGAGGGTCTGCTCACCGCGCTCATCGACATCGATGAGGTCATCCGGATCATCCGCTCCAGCGACAACTCGGCCCAGGCGAAGCAGAGCCTGATGGAGCGCTTCTCACTGTCGGACATCCAGACGCAGTACATCCTGGACACACCGCTGCGCCGCCTCACCCGGTTCGACCGGATCGAGCTGGAGTCGGAGATGGAGCGCCTCAGCGCGGAGATCGCCGAGCTGACCCGCATCCTGGACTCGGACACCGAGCTGCGCAAGCTGGTTTCGACCGAACTGGCCGCGGTGGCAAAGAAGTTCGGCACCGACCGGCGTACGGTCCTGCTGGAGTCGGCGGGCTCCCCCGCCGCCACCGTGCCGCTCCAGGTCGCCGACGACCCGTGCCGGGTGCTGCTCTCCTCGACGGGCCTGCTGGCCCGTACGGCGAACGGCGAGCCCTTCCCGGAGGACTCCGAGGCCCGGCGCACCAAGCACGACGTGATCGTCTCGGCGGTCCCGGCGACGGCCCGCGGCGAGCTGGGCGCGGTCACCTCGACCGGCCGCCTGCTGCGGATCAACGTCGTCGACCTCCCCCAACTCCCGGAGACGGCGGCCGCACCGAACCTCTCGGGCGGCGCACCGGTCTCGGAGTTCGTCTCCCTGGACGAGGGCGAGACGGTCATCTGCCTGACGACCCTCGACGAGTCGTCCCCGGGCCTGGCCATCGGCACGGAGCAGGGCGTCGTCAAGCGCGTGGTCCCCGACTACCCCACGAACAAGGAGGAGTTGGAGGTCATCACGCTCAAGGACGGCGACCGGATCGTCGGCGCGATCGAACTGCGCACCGGTGAGGAGGATCTGGTCTTCATCACGGACGACGCCCAACTCCTGCGCTACCAGGCCTCCCAGGTCCGCCCCCAGGGCCGCCCGGCCGGCGGCATGGCGGGCATCAAGCTCGTCGAGGGCGCGAAGGTCATCTCGTTCACGGCGGTCGACCCGGCCGTGGACGCGGTCGTCTTCACGGTCGCCGGCTCGCGCGGCACGCTCGACGACTCCGTCCAGACAACGGCAAAGCTGACCCCGTTCGACCAGTACCCCCGCAAGGGCCGCGCCACCGGCGGCGTCCGCTGCCAGCGCTTCCTGAAGGGCGAGGACTGCCTGTCCCTGGCCTGGGCCGGCGCCGTACCGGCCAAGGCCGCACAACGGGACGGCACACCGGCCGAACTCCCGGAGATGGACCCGCGACGGGACGGCTCGGGCGTGTCATTGCCGAAGACGGTGTCGGTGGTGGCGGGCCCGGTGTAAGGCCCGCGCGGTCAGACCTCGGGTTCGGAGTCGGCGTCGGGGTCCAACTCCGGCTCGGATTCAAGCTCTTGGTCCGGTTCCTGGTCCGGTTCCGACTCCTGTACGTAACGCAGGACGCCCCACATGCCGTGCTCGTCGGCGTGTGGGGCGTCGTCGTCCCTGCACGCCTCCAACTCCTTGCCGAGGGCGGCCATGTCGAGGCCGGTGCCGATGAGCACGAGCTGGGTCAGCCGGGCGTCACCGCTCGCCCAGGGCTCGGGATAGAACCGCAGGAACCGTCCTACGGCGTGCACGGCGTACCGGTTGCGCGGATCGTGGGCGCCGAAGTCGACGTACCCCTTGATGCGGTAGAGCCCTTCGGGCCGACTGTCCAGGAACTCCATCAGCCGACGCGGTTCCATGGGCACGTCGGAGGCGAAGGAGAGGCTGTCGTAGGCGGTGTGCAGGTGGTCGGCGTGTACGTCTTGCGCGTCGGCGCCGTGGTCGTGGTCGTGCAGGTCGTCGAAGGTCAGCTGCCCGACGCGCTCCTCGTTCGGCCTGCAGTCGAAGAGGAACTCCGGGTCGATACGGCCGTAGGTGGCCGGCACCACGGCGGCACGGTCGGCGAGGGAGCGGACGAGGCCGAGGACGCGCGGGGCGTCGGCTGCCGCCCAGTCGACCTTGTTGACGACGACGAGGTCGGCGAGGGAGAGATGTCGGTCGATCTCGGGATGCCTGGCGCGGGTGTCGTCGAACTCGACGGCGTCGACGACCTCGACGAGGCCGCCGTAGACGATCCCCGGATGCTCGCTGGCGAGCAGCATGCGCACCAGTTCCTCCGGTTCGGCGAGCCCGCTGGCCTCGATGACGATGACGTCGATACCGGCGGAGGGCCTGGCCAACCGCTCCAGATAGACGTCGAGTTCACTGGCGTCGACGGCACAGCACAGGCACCCGTTGCCGAGCGAGACGGTCGAGTCGCCGAGGGCCCCGGCCACGGCGAGCGCGTCGATCTCGATCGCCCCGAAGTCGTTGACGATCGCGCCGATACGGCTGCCTCCGCTGCGGTGGAGGAGGTGGTTGAGGAGGGTGGTCTTGCCGGAGCCGAGGAATCCGGCGAGGACGAGGACGGGGATCTGGTGGGGGCTCGGCGTCGAGGTCGGGGTCGGGTCCGAGGCAGGAGTCGGAGCCGGAGCCGAGGCAGGATTCGGGGTCGGGCGCCGCCCCGGGACCGAGGTCGTGGGCAGGCTCGGATGCGGATCCGGCGCCTCTGCACTCGGACCCGACGCCGGATTTGTGTTCGGGCTCGGGCTTGCGCTCGGGCTCTGCTGGCTCAACGTGCGACCTCTTTCACGCCGACGCGTGCACCGGCTTGTGGTTCGGCGCACGTACGGAGGTTGAATGCCGCCCCAGGATACGAGCCGGAAGAATCGCCGCGAAGTGAACGATTGTTAGCAGCACTTGCGGGGCAGACGTTGGAGAAGGCGCCGGTTCGTGCGACCCTCGCTTCCCTCCGTGCGCCTCCTCTCCGCCTCCCTGCCGGTCAGAGCCGCTCGGCACTCTGGGAGACGGCAAGCGCCGCCCATCGCTCGCCGGTCCCCGTCTCCACCAACCCGCACCCGACGACCGGCGGACGGCCGCCTGATTCGGGGGTTGTTGACATGGCCACACGGAAGTACTCGGCGGGGAGGCTGAGCATCGGCATGGCCGGGGTACTGCTCACCACCGCCGCGTTGACGCTGTCCTCGCGTCAGCGGCGCCTTGAGGAAGCACGCCTGGAAGTGAGGCGACTTGAGCTCGAAGAGCTGAACTCCAGGCGCGCGGCCCTGGCGCACCAGCAGCGCATGCACTGGGAACTGTTGGCCAAAGCGATCGACGATCCCTCCCTGGCATCGGTGATCGACACCTTCGACAAGAGGATTCCGGCCGAGAAGCGGCGCCTCTTCTTCTACGCCAACGCCTGGTACGTCAACCTTTTCCACCTCCATGAAGCCGGCATGCTCGACCAGCAGGAGCTCTTCGGCCGACTCCGTGAGATCTTCCAGAGCCCCGTCATGCGCGAATACTGGGAGGCTTCGAGGGCACAGCGCGCGACGCTGAAGCAGTCGTCGGACGAGGCTCGGATCGGACAGATGGTCGATGGTCTGATCACAGAGCTCGACGAGGCCGACACGGACGAATGGTGGGTGGTGGGCACGCCCCCGACAGAATGAGCAGCGCTCCACACAGGTCAACCATCCGCCCGCGGCGACACGGGCAGGTGGTCTTTCGAGATATCGCCCCTTGCGCACCACGAACCCCAGTAGCGTGCTGCCCAAATCTGTGCCCCCATCCATTCTTAAGGACCAGCACCCTTGAAGATCGTGCGCCGCATCGGTGTGCCTCCAAGCGCCCGTGGCAGTACCTCAGGAGCCAACTGCCCTGACATGTTCGAGCTGAGCGACGGCAACTTCGCCATCATCGGAACCGAAGCCACCGAGGCGCTTGAGCATGAACTCCCCGCCGATGCCTCCCGTGCCGACTACGAGCGCATTGTCATCGTGAGTAGAGAAACCCTGATCCGCGCCAAGGCGGACATCCCCGACGCCTGAGTCACGAGCACGCGTCCGCACCGGACTCGTCCCGTAAACGCTTCACCCAGCCGCGCACCACCACTGAGCGACTCGGGTACCTACCCGGCGAGCAGCCCGTCACCCCGTCACTGCTCGATCACCACCCATGAGGCCTGGCGCCAGAACGGCACCAGGCCACACGCGTGTCTGGGGCCGTCGTCAGCTCATGAGCGGCACTGCTGCTGGAGCCAGGGCCCCCACATACCGAGCCACCGGCCGAATGATCTTCGGGTCCTCCGCCTGCTCCACCACATTCGCGCCCCACCCCACCACCCGCGCGGCCGCGAACGTAGGAGTGAACATCTCCCGCGGCAGCCCGCAGAGTTCCATGACCAGCCCCGCGTAGAACTCGACGTTCGTGTGGAGTTCGCGGCCCGGCTTGAGTTCCGCGAGGATCGCCTCGACCTGGCGCTCGACCTCGACGGCGAAGTCGACCCGTGGGCCGCCGAACTGCTGGGCGACCTCGCGCAGCATCCGGGAGCGGGGGTCCTCCGTGCGGTAGATCGCGTGACCGAAGCCCATGATGCGGTCGCCGGCGAGGACGCGTTCACGGATCCAGGGGTCGATACGGTCCGGGGTGGCGATCGCGTCCAGGGTGTCCAGAGCGCGGCTGGGCGCACCGCCGTGCAGCGGACCCGAGAGTGCCCCTACGGCCCCGACCAGGCAGGCCGCCACATCCGCCCCCGTCGACGCGATGACCCGCGCGGTGAAGGTTGACGCATTGAATCCGTGGTCAATGGTTGAGATCAAGTATTGCTCGATCGCCCTGGCCTGCTGCTTGTCCGGCTCCGAACCCGTCAGCATGTACAGGTAGTTGGCCGCGTACGAAAGATCCTCCCGCGGCTCCACCGGATCCAGCCCCTGCCCCAGCCGGTACAACGCGGTCAGCAGCGTCGGTACGGCCGCGGAGGCCACGAGGGTGTCCCTGCGGCGCGCGTCGGCGCCGATGTCGTACACCGGCCGGAAGCCCTTCGCGGCGCCGAGCAGCGACAGCGCCGTACGCATGCCGGACAGCGGTCCTGACGTGCCGCTCGCCGCCGCCACGGCGGGCAGTGCGGCCCGCACCTCGTCGGGCAGTCGACGCAGCGCTGCGGTCTCCGCGGCGAAGGCGGCGCCCTGTTCGGCGTCCGGCAGTTCGCCGTGGGCCAGGAGATGCCAGACGTCCTCGAAACCGCGGGTCTGCGCGAGTTCGACGGCGGAGTACTGGCGGTAGTGGTAGAAGCCCTCGAGCCCCCGGACGTCACCGATTCGGGTGTCGGTGACGACGACGCCCGCGAGTCCCCGCGGAACCTCGATACGAGTGGTTGCGGCCCTGTTGATGGACATGTTTCCTCCCTGGACTTGATTCCAATGTCCATTCTTGACTCAATCTCTGTCAATATTGATTGAATCAACCTGACATCAACCTGACCGGGAGTGGATACGGTGAGCCTCATGCGCGATCAAGACACCGCCCCCGGTCATCCCGAGCGACGGCTGAGCACCAAGGAGACCGCCGAACTGCTCGGCGTGAAGCCCGAGACCGTGTACGCGTACGTGAGTCGCGGGCAGTTGGGCAGCAGGCGTGAGCCGGGCGGCCGGGGCAGCACCTTCGACGCCAAGGAGGTGCAGGCGCTCGCCCGGCGCAACAGGCGGGAGAGCAGCGGGAGTTCGGGTTCCGGGGGCGAGCTGTCGGTACGGACCCGCATCACGCTCATCGACAAGGACCGGTACTACTTCCGGGGCGTCGACGCGACGAAGCTGGCCGCGCGTCACTCCTACGAAGAGATCGCCGAGTGGCTGTGGACCGGCGAGTTGTGCCCGGGGATCACGTTCAGCGCACCCAAGGCGGCCGTCGCCGTGGCCCGCCGTGCCGTGGACGCGCTGCCCGAACACGCGGGCCCCACCGACCGGTTGCGGGTCGCGGCCATCGCGGCGGCGACCGCGGACCCGCTGCGTTTCGACCTCTCCGAGGACGCCGTGCTCGGCACCGCGCGCATTCTCATCCCCACCCTCGTCGCCGCCCTGCCGCCGGTGCGGCGCGCCCATCGCGACGAGGGACCGCTGGCCCACCGCCTGTGGGCGCGGTTGAGTGGGCAGCCGACTGACGAGGCGTCACTGAGGGCCCTGGACACGGCACTTGGTCTGCTCGTCGACCATGATCTGGCCGCGTCCACGCTCGCGGTGCGGGTCGCCGCCTCGGCCCGTGCGCACGCCTACGCGGCCGTCTCCTCCGGCCTGGGCGTGCTCGAAGGCCCCCTGCACGGCGCGGCCAGCGGCCTGGCGCACCGGTTGCTGCTCGACGTGCTCGACCAGGGCGACGCGGCCCCGGTGATCGCGGACGAACTGCGCGCCGGCCGCCGTATCCCCGGACTCGGCCACCGGCTCTACCCGGGCGAAGACCCACGCGCGCGTGCCCTGTTCGCGCTCCTGGAGGAGATTCCGGGTGCCGCGCCGGCTCTCGCCGCAGCCCGGGACATCGTCGCAACCACCGCCCGCCACACCCCGCTGCACGCCAACGTCGACCTGGCGCTCGCCGTGCTCACCGTCTCCTTCGGGATGGCCTCCACGGCGGGCGAGACGGTCTTCGCCGTCGCCCGTACGGCGGGCTGGATCGCGCACGCCCTGGAGGAGTACGGGGAGCGCCCGCTGCGTATGCGGCCCAGCGGTCACTACGTAGGCCCGAAGCCGCCGCAACCACTACCGGAGTAGTTCACGAGCACGGCCGGAAGTCGCCCCGGGTCAAGTCAGGTTAGGCTCACCTCTGTGAGTACGTGCGCGACCGTCTCTCGGGACCTCGACGAGCCCATTTCCGGAACCGCGGCCACGGCGACGACGTGGCTGCTGCTGGAACAGCCCGGTCCTTGGGGTGCCAAAGCGCTCACTTCGAGCCACCTGGACCCCGCGCTGGGGCGTGCCCTGGAAGCGGCCGCCGCGAACACCGGCGTGCGGATCGCGCTCATCCGCCGCCCGGGTCGGCATGCCGACCCCGCGCCGTCGCGGGTACGCCAGGTGTACGCGGCCCACACCGTTCCCGGAAACGCATGGCTGCACAGCGCCACGACCACCGACCCGCGGGACCTGCTCGCCCTCGACTTCGCCGCCCTCGGCGCAGGTGACCCGCGCTCGTTCGGCTCGGCGCTCGGCGGGCGGGCCCACACCGGTGATCCGCTCGCGCTCATCTGCACCAACGGCAAGCGCGACCGCTGCTGCGCACTCCTGGGCCGTCCCCTCGCGGCCGAACTGGCCGCCTCCGGGGTCGAGGGCGCCTGGGAGGTCACCCATCTGGGTGGTCACCGTTTCTCACCGACGGTGCTCGTCCTGCCGTACGGCTACGCGTACGGGCGCGCCGAGGCCCATGCCGTCAAGGAGATCCTGCAGGGCGTCCAGGAGGGCCGCGTGGTCGTCGAGGGCTGCCGGGGTGCCTCGGCCTGGGAGCGGCCCGGACAGGCGGCGGAGCTGGCCGTGCGGAGGGCGACGGGCGAGTACGCGACGGACGCGCTGAGTGTCGTAGGGACGGAGGGCGGCGCACCGCGCTGGGAGGTGACCGTCGCGCACGTCGACGGACGCCACTGGCGGGTGATCGTCGCCCAGGGCGCCTCTCTGCCGCCCCGCCCGGAGAGCTGCGGGGCGTCGGTCCTCGGCGCACCGGCGCGGATGGACGTGGTCGCGGTGCGCGAGCTGACGACGGCGCTGGCGGGCTGACCCGCCCGACACGGGTCTCCTGGTGACCGTGCAGGGAAAACGGCCGTCTCCTGGAACCCTGTTTCCCCAAGAATTGGTCAAGAGATCCACGCCACACCCCTGGGGCAGCCCCCGCCCCGGCACGTACCGTCAGGGGTATGAGCCCCACTCCCCCCGCACGCCGCCGTCGCCTCGGGCTGCCGCGGCGGGTGTTCTCGCAGGTGCTGCTGATGCAGTTGGCGATCGCCGCGGGAGTCGCGGTGCTGGCGACCGGGCTGTTCCTCGCGCCGCTCAGCAAACAGCTGGACCAGGAGGCGATGAACCGCGCTCTGGCCATCGCCCAGACGACCGCGCAGCAGCCGCAGATCATCAGGGACCTCCAGAGCACCGCCCCGACCGCGGACGGGCCCGTGCAGAAGGAGGCGGAGCGGATCCGCAAGGCCACCAAGGCCGAGTACGTGGTGGTGATGGACTGGCGTGGTGTGCGGTGGTCGCACACGACTCCGAGCGAGATCGGCCGGTTCGTCTCGACCTCTCCCGGCCAGCCCCTGGCCGGCCAGGAGGTCAAGCAGATCGACAACGGCACCCTGGGCCGCTCGGCCCGCGGCAAGGTGCCCATGCGCGACACCGACGGCACGATCATCGGGGCCGTCTCCGTGGGCATCAAGTACGACGGTGTGCGCGCACAGCTGATCGGCGCGATCCCGGGACTGCTGGCGTACGCCGGGGGCGCTCTCGCCGTCGGCGCGCTGGCGGCCTGGCTGATCTCCCGGAGGGTCCAGCGGCAGACCCGGGACCTGGCCTTCTCCGACATCTCGGCGCTGCTCTCGGAGCGCGAGGCGATGCTCCACGGCATCCGGGAGGGCGTCGTCGCCCTGGACCGCACGGGCCGCATACGGCTCCTGAACGACGAGGCGCGGCGGCTGCTCGGCATCGGCGACGAGGCGGTCGGCCGGTCCCTCGACGAGGCGCTCGGAGAGGGCCGTACGACCGACGTCCTGGCCGGCCGGGTGACCGGCACCGACCTGCTCGCCGTCCGCGGCCAGCGGGTCCTGGTCACCAACCGCATGCCCACCGACGACGGCGGTGCCGTGGCCACCCTGCGCGACCGCACCGAACTGGAGCAGCTCGGCCGGGAGTTGGACTCGACGCACGGCCTGATCGACGCCCTGCGCGCCCAGGACCACGAGCACGCCAACCGCATGCACACCCTGTTGGGGCTGCTCGAACTGGAGATGTACGACGACGCCGTGGACTTCGTCGGTGAGGTGGTCGGGGATCACCGGGCCACCGCCGAACAGGTCACCGAGAAGATCCAGGACCCGCTGCTCGCCGCCCTGTTGGTGGGCAAGGCGACCGTCGCGGCCGAGCGGGGCGTCGCCCTGTGGATCTCCGACCGGACCTGGCTGCCCGACCAGTTGATCGACCCGCGCGGGCTGGTCACGGTCGTCGGCAACCTGGTGGACAACGCGCTCGACGCCGTCGCGGGCACACCGCACGCACGCGTGGAGGTCGAGTTGCGGACGGAAGGGCGTACGGCCGTGCTCCGGGTGCGGGACACGGGCCCCGGAATCCCGGAGGAACAGCGGGAGTTGGTCTTCACCGAGGGGTGGTCGACGAAGAAGCCCCCGGCACACGGCAAGCGCGGTATCGGGCTCTCCCTGGTGCGTCGGCTCGCCGAACGGCAGGGCGGCAGCGCGCTGGTGACGGAGGCCTTCGGCGGGGGCGCGGAGTTCGTGGTCGTGCTGCCCGAGGCACTGACCGAGCCGGACCTGGAACCCGCCCTCAGCGCCCTCGGGGAGACCGCCGCCGAGGAGGAGTCGCGATGATCGAGGTCCTGGTCGTGGACGACGACACCCGGGTCGCACAGGTCAACGCCGCCTACGTGGAGAAGGTGCCGGGCTTCCATGTCGCGGCCGAGGCACACAGCGCCGCCGAGGCGCTGAACAGGCTGGAGACACTGCCCCGTCTGGACCTGGTCCTGCTGGACCACTACCTGCCCGACGAGACGGGCCTGGCGGTCGTCCAGGAGATGCGGCGGCGCGGTCACCAGACCGACGTGATCATGGTGACGGCGGCCCGGGACGTGACGACCGTGCAGGCGGCGATGCGGCAGGGCGCACTGCAGTACCTGGTCAAGCCGTTCGCCTTCGCGGGCCTGCGGGCCAAGTTGGAGGCGTACGCGGAACTGCGCCGCACGCTCGACGGCGGCGGCGAGGCCGAACAGGCCGAGGTGGACCGCATCTTCGGCGCCCTGTCCGCGCCCTCGGAGCCCGGGCTGCCCAAAGGGCACTCCCCCACCACGGCGGAACTCGTGCGCCAGTCCCTGATGAACGCCGAAGGCCCCCTGTCCGCCCAGGAGATCGCCGACCGCACGGGGGTGAGCCGGCAGACCGCCCAGCGCTATCTGAAGCTCCTGGAGCGCACCGGACGGGCCAGGCTGACGCTCAAATACGGCGACGCGGGCCGCCCGGAACACCGTTACGTGTGGGCGACCCGCGCCTGAGGGCACGGCCTGTGGGGGCGGGGGAAGGGGCCGTACCCCTTCCCCCTATACGGATGCCGACCGCACGGCTGTCAGCCTGTCGCGTTCTTCACGAACTCGGTCGTGTACGTCTTGTCGAGGTCCACGTCGGCGTTCTTGATGGTGGGGTTGAACGCCTTGAGCACCTTCTCGACGGTCTCCGGGCCGTTCGCCGGCATCACGCCGTCCTTGGTGAACATCGGCAGCGTGCTCTTGATCGCGGTGGCGTAGAGGAACTTGTTGCCCTGGGAGTAGTCGGCGGGCATCTTGTCGGCGATCTCGGTCGCGCTGTGTGTGGACATCCACTTGAGCGTCTTGACGAATGCATTGACCATCTTCTGCACAGTGGACTTGTGGCTGTTCACCCAGTCCGTCTGCATGTACAGACTTGACGAGGGGTACGGCCCGCCGAGCGCGGCCTGCGACCCCGCGGGTGTCCGCATGTCGACGAGGACCTTGCCCGCCTTCTTGTCGAGGATCGTCGCGACGGTCGGGTCGGTCGTCATACCGGCGTCGATGGAGCCCTGTTGGAGAGCGGCGACGAAGGTCGGTCCCGCGCCCACGGCGACCGGGGTGAACTCGCTGACATTGATGCCGTTCTTCACGGCGAGGTACTTGGTGAGGAAGTCGGTGGAGGAGCCGAGGCCGGTCACGCCGAGCTTCTTGCCCTTGAAGTCCTTGGGCGACTTGACCTTCCCCTCCGCCTTGGTGGAGACGACCTCCACCTCGCCGGGCGCCTGCGAGAACTGCACCACGGACTCGACCGACTTGCCCTTGACCTGCAGATCGAGCGTGTGGTCGTAGAAGCCGACGGCTCCCTGGACCTGGCCGGAGACGAGCGCGGTCTCGGCCTGGACCCCGGCCGGTTCGCTCAGCAGCTCGACGTCGAGGCCCTCGGCGTCGAAGTAGCCGAGGCGCTGGGTGAGCATCGCGGGCAGGTAGATGACCTTGTCCAGGCCGCCGACCATGATCTTGACCTTCACGCCCTTGCCGTCGCCCTTGCTGCCGGAGCCGGTGGAGGCGGTACTGGCCGCGTCGTTGGCACAGGCAGTGAGGGAGGAGAGGGCGAGCAGGCCCGAAGCGGCGAGGGCGGCGTATCTGGCGGTTTTACGCATGGCGGTTCACGTCCTTGTGAGGGTGCGGTGCGGGGAGGAAGGGGGCTCTTCAACAGGGGCCCCAGAAGGGGCCGTTCAGCTGTCGGAGCCCGACGGCTTCCAGCGGAAGATGCGGTTCTCGGCGAAGGTGAGCAGCCCTTCGGCGACGAGGGCGACGACCGCGAGGATCACCATCGCGGCGTACACACCGGCCGCGTTGAAGGTGCCCTGGGACTGCGCGACGAGCAGGCCGATGCCCTTGGTCGCGCCGATGTACTCGCCGACGATCGCGCCGATGAGGGCGAAGCCGAAGCTGACGTGGAGGCTGGTGAAGATCCAGGAGGTGGCGGACGGGATGACCACCTGGAGGGTCACCCTGCGGTCGCTGGCACCGAGGATGCGGGCGTTGGCGACGAGGTTGCGGTCGACCTCGCGGGCGCCCTGGAAGGCGTTGAAGAACACCGGGAAGAAGACGAGCACGACGGCCGACGCGACCTTGGAGGCCGGTCCGAGTCCGAACCAGATGACGAAGATCGGGGCGAGCACGATCCTCGGTATGGAGTTGAGCACCTTGATGTATGGACCAAGTATGTCGGCGAGCAAGGTGATCCGCCCCAGAGCAATACCGAACACGACACCGGCGATCACACCGATGATCCAGCCCAGCAGCGCCTCCTGGAGCGTGTACCAGATCTGCTCCCCCAGGGACCCGAGCGCGGTCCCATGTGTCACCCAGGTCCAGATCTGGTCCCAGATCTTCGAAGGCATCGAGAAGTTGAACGGATCGATGACCTTGGCACGGGAGAGCACCTCCCACAGACCGAGGACGGCAACCAGGAGCAGCACTCTCGCCGCCCCAACACCGAGCTTGCGTTTGCGGGCGGCACGCGCGCGTGAATGGGCGCGGTCCGTTTTGTCGTTGGGCTCGGTGGCGGTCGGTACGACCTTGTCCTCGGGCATGACGTCAGGCGACATTGGCCGCACCCCTCTCGCGCGTGATGCGGACCTCTTCGCCGAGGGACTCCCAGATCTCGCGGTAGATCTCGATGAACCGCGGCTCCAGGCGCACGGATTCGACCTTGCGGGGCCGCGGCAGGTCGATGTCGAAGACCTGCTTCACGGTGGCAGGACCGGCGGTCATCACGACGACCCTGTCGGCCAGCGCGATGGACTCCTCCAGGTCGTGGGTGACGAAGACGACCGAGGCGCCGGTGCCCTCCCACAACTCCAGGAGCTCGTCCGACATCAGCGCCCTGGTCTGCACGTCGAGCGCCGAGAACGGCTCGTCCATCAGCAGGATCTCGGGGTCGTTGACGAAGGTCGCGGCGAGCGCGACGCGCTTGCGCATACCGCCGGAGAGCTGGTGCGGATAGCGGTCCTCGAAGGCGGAGAGCCCGACCCGGGCCAGCCACTCACGCGCCTTCGCTTTCGCCTCGGCTTTCGGTACGCCACGGAAGCGCGGGCCCGCCATGACGTTGGACAGGACCGTGCGCCAGGGGAAGGTGGCGTCCTGCTGGAAGACGAAGCCGACCTTGTCGCCGACGCCGGAGACCGGTTCCCCGGCCACCAGCACATCGCCCTCGGAGGGCTCTTCCAGCCCGCTGACGAGGGTCAGCGTGGTCGACTTGCCGCAGCCCGTGGGTCCGACGACCGCCACGAACTCGCCACGTCCTACGGTGAGATCAAGCCCCCGTACGGCCGTGTGCAGACCCCCCGACGGGGTCCTGAAGGTCTTGCTCGCGCCCCGCAGCTCGATGGCGGGGCTGGTGTCTGCGCTCATGGCCGGGACCGTAGATGTGGCCCGGACCACAGCAGCAGTCTTCTGGGCGCAAGCCGTTCTTTTGCTCGCAAGAGCCTGTTGTGCTCGTTTTGCTCGCGCTACAACTGCGGAGCCGAAACACGGGCTTAACGCTCGCCTGGCCTTGAGGAAAGAGGCCCAATGATTGACGTCATGGTCGTGGACGACGACTTCCGCGTCGCCGAGATCAACGCCAAGTACGTGGGAAAGGTTCCCGGTTTCCGGGTCGCCGCCCGTGCGCACAGCGCTGCCCAGGCACTGGCCACCGTAGAACGCGGAGCCATCGACCTCGTGCTGCTCGACCACTACCTGCCCGACCAGACGGGTCTCGAACTCGTCCACCGCATGCGTCAACAGGGCCACACCACCGACGTCATCATGATCACGGCGGCCAGCGATGTGACGACCGTGCAGCGGGCAATGCGCCTCGGCGCCCTGCACTACCTGGTCAAGCCGTTCACCTTCGCCGCGCTGCGCACCCGCCTGGACTCGTACGCCGCCCTGCGCCGCACCGTCGACCGCGTCGGCGGCCGCGGCATCGCCGGCCAGGAACAGGTCGACCGCATCTTCGGCGCCCTGCGCACGACTTCCGCACCGGCCTCCCCGGGCATGCCCAGCGGCCACTCGGAACCGACCACCGACCTGATCTGCGGCGTCCTGCACCACGCCGGCCACCCGCTCTCGGCCCACGAGGTCGCCGCAGAGACCGGCCTGAGCCGCTCGACCGCCCAGCGCTACCTCCGCCACCTGGAACAGGCCGGCCGTCTCCGCCTCTCCCTCAAGTACGGCGACACGGGCCGCCCGGAACACCGCTACGCCTGGGTGGCGCCGTAGTCACCCGGCAGCCACCGGTGGCACGGCACACGGGCCCGCCCGCCGTCGTAGGACGATCAGACCGTCGTACGACGGCGGGTCGCCCCTACGACAACGGCGGGCGCCCCCGCTACACGGCCCCCGCCCCCGTCAGCGCCCGTACCTCGGTCTCCGCGTGCTTGGCCTCGTCCGGGACCTCCGGCGAGGTGACCGTGCCGAGCCAGCCGGCCAGGAAGCCGAGCGGGATCGAGACGAGGCCGGGGTTCTGCAGCGGGAAGAACTGGAAGTCGACGCCCGGGAACAGTGAATCCGGACTGCCCGACACGACCGGCGACAGCAGCACGAGCGCCAGTGCGGGGATCAGCCCGCCGTATACGGCCCACACGGCGCCGCGTGTCGTGAAGCCGCGCCAGAACAGGGAGTAGAGCAGCACGGGGAGGTTCGCGGAGGCGGCGACGGCGAAGGCGAGGCCGACGAGGAAGGCGACGTTGAGGTCCCTGGCGAGCAGGCCCAGCGCGATCGCGACCACGCCGATGCCGACGGCCGCCGTCCGGGCCACCGCCACCTCGCTGTACGGCTTGGCGCGCGGGCGGCGCAGCGACGCGTACAGGTCGTGGGCCACGGATGCCGAGGAGGCCAGCGTGATCCCGGCGACGACCGCGAGGATCGTGGCGAAGGCGACGGCGGCGACGATCGCGAACAGGACTGTCCCGCCTGTGGAGTTGGCGCCGCCCAGGTCGAGCGCGAGCAGCGGGACAGCCGTGTTGCCGGCCGCGTTCGACTTCCGTACGGCGTCCGGGCCGACGATCGCGGCGGCGGCGAAGCCGAGGACGATGGTCATCAAGTAGAAACCGCCGACGAGCCCGATCGACCAGATCACCGAACGGCGTGCGGCCCGCGCGGTCGGCACGGTGTAGAAGCGGGACAGGATGTGCGGCAGGCCTGCCGTCCCCAGCACGAGCGCGAGGCCCAGGCTGATGAAGTCGAAGCGCGCGGTCCAGTCCCCGCCGTACTTGAGCCCCGGCGCCAGGAACGCCAGACCATGACCGCTGCGATCGGCCGCGCTGAGCAGCAACTGGTCGATGTTCCCGTGGAAGCGCAGCAGGACCAGCACCGTCAGCGCGACGGTGGTGCTGAGCAGCAGGACCGCTTTGACGATCTGGATCCAGGTGGTGGCCCGCATCCCTCCCAACGACACATAGATCACCATGAGCGCGCCGACGCCGATGACGGTCCACGCCCGCGCGGCCGGGCTCGTCCCGCCCAGCAGCAGCGACACCAGGCTGCCCGCGCCCACCATCTGTGCCACCAGATACAGAACGGACACGGTGACCGAGGAAGTTCCCGCCGCGATCCGCACCGGCCGCTCGCTCATCCGCGCGGCGACCACGTCGGCGAGCGTGAACCGCCCGCAGTTGCGCACCAGTTCGGCGACCAGGAGGAGCACCACGAGCCAGGCGACGAAGAAGCCCACCACGTACAGCATGCCGTCGTAGCCGTACAGGGCGATGAGTCCGGTGACGCCGAGGAAGGAGGCGGCCGACATGTAGTCGCCCGCGATGGCAAAACCATTCTCCATCGGGGAGAAGAGCCGGCCGCCCGCGTAGAACTCCTCCGCCGAACCGTGCCGGTTGCGACTCACCCAGGTCGTGATCCCCAGGGTGACCGCGACGAACCCGCTGAACAGCAGCAACGCCAGCGTCTGATGATTGCCGGTCACGAAACACCGCCTCGCACACCACGCGTCAGTTCCTGGGTGTCCCAGCGCAGTTCGAGCGCGGCGCGGTCCCTGCGCAGCCGCGCGTGCCGGGCGTACGCCCAGGTGAGCAGGAAGGTGGTGACGAACTGCCCGAGCCCCGCCACCATCCCCACGTTCACGGCGCCCGCCACGGGCCGTGCCATCAGTCCGGGCGCGGTCGTCGCGGCCACCACGTACGCCACGTACCAGGCGAAGAACACGGCCACCGCCGGCACGACGAACCTCAGATACCGGCTGCGCACCTCCTGGAAGGCCGCGCTGCGCTGCACCTCGAGATACACGTCCGCGGCACGCAGCGCCCGTCCCTCGTGCTCCCTGCGGGCGGCCGGTACCTCGGGGGCGGGCACGCCGGCGCCGTCCAACTCGCCCCAGCCGGACGCGAGTGCGTCGTACCACGGGTCGTGATATCTCACCTTTCCGGATGCCTCGGCGGGGGTCAGGTCATGACCTTCGTGGTTCTCGGCCGGACTCTCGTGACCACTCCCGCCACCGCGGGGACGACCGTTGCTTGACTGCATGCCCAAGGATGGACAGAACGGGAAGATCCCCGACTCTTCTTCTCCGCTGTCTTCACCCCATCAGGTGACTCAACCCGCTGGTGGCCGCACCAGTCCCCTGCCGTAGGCGTAACGCACCGCCTGCGCACGGTCCTTGAGCCCCGTCTTGGCGAACAGGTTGTTGATGTGGGTCTTCACGGTCGCCGTGGAGACATGCAGCTTGCGGGCGATCTCCTGATTGGTCAGCCCCTCCGCGATCAGCACCAGCACCTCGGTCTCCCGCGCGGTGAGCCCGTCCGGCGGCTCCTCGGGCTCCGACGACGGCTGCGGCTCGGGCTCCGACAGGCGCTCCAGCAACCGCCGTTGGATGCTCGGCGACAGCCCCGCGTCCCCCGACAGCACGCTCTCGACGGCCCGTACGATCTCGTCGCCGCCCGCGTCCTTGGTGAGGTAGCCACGCGCTCCCGCGCGCAGTGCCGGGAACAGCGAGGCGTCGTCCGCGAACGTCGTCAGCACCACGACCTGCGTTCCGGGATGCTCCGCGCGGATCCGCCGGGTCGCCTCGACACCGTCGCAGCGGGGCATGCGCAGGTCCATCAGGACGACGTCCGGGGCGAGTTCGGCGACGAGTCGCACCGCCTCGTCCCCGTCGGCCGCCGCGCCGACGACCTCGATCCCGGACAGCAGCCCCAACAACATCACGATGCCTTCCCGTACGACGGTCTGGTCGTCCGCGACCACGACCCGCGCGGGCCTCTTCTCGGCCTCCTCCGTCATGCGGGCACCTTCAGCGTCACCACGAATCCCTCCTCGTCCGGCTCGGCGCGCAGCGAACCGCCCAGCAACTCGGCGCGTTCCTGCATGCCCAGCAGACCGTACCCACCTCCTGCCCCGGTCAGTTCGCCCGGTGAGCCGCCCGATTCCCGTACGTCCAGCGTCACTTCGTGCTCGCCGTAGTCCAGCCGGAGGCGCACCTTGGCGCCCGGGGCGTGCTTGCGGACGTTCGTCAGCGCTTCCTGGGCGACCCGACGCACGGCCTGTGAGGCCTCGGCCGGCAGCTGTCTCCGGTCACCCGTAACGGTGACCTCGGCACCGGCGGTCGTACCGACGATCTCGCTCAGGAAGTCCTCCAGCGGGGTCATCTCGCCCCGCAGCGCGGAGAGGGCCTGCCGGGTCTCGGCGAGGCCGTCGCGGGCCATCCCCCGTGCCGCCACGACCCGGTCCAGGATCGTCTCCCGGTCGGCGCCCCGCTCGATCAGCAGCCGGGCCGCCTCAAGGTGCACGAGCTGGGCGGAGAGGCTGTGCGCCAGCACGTCGTGGATCTCGCGGGCGATCCGGGCCCGCTCGGCCAGTACGGCGGACTCCGCCTCGGCCGCGCGAGCCATGCGTTCCTGGGTGAGCAGCCGCTGGGCGTTGCCCCGGGCCTCGGCGTCGAGGCGGAGCGTGTATCCGGCGAGGCCCAGCCCCGCCGTCGTGACCGCGGTGGTCAGCCACACGTCGTTGTTGACCGCGGCGAAGGTCGCGAGGGACACCGACGTCACGGGCAGAGCGACCGCGATGGGCAGCCGCTCCAGCGAGCTGATGGCACAACCGCACCAGACGACGAGGGCCGGGACTGTGAAGCCGGCCGCCTGTCCCCCGATCGCGAGCCCGAGGAGCGCCGCGATGAGTGCCAGGGACGGCCAGAGTCGGTGGGCGAGGGTGGTGCGCCAGAAGGCCCAGGCAAGGACTGCGGCCACGAGGATCCCGGCCACGCCTCCGGCCAGTGACCAGCCGTGGACGTGGTCGCCGGTGGAGGCGCCCCACAGCAGCATGCCGAGCACCAGCAGCCGGACGGCCCAGGCGAGCATGCGCCGGGGCCGCGAGACTCCCGCTCGGCTCAGCGCTTCCCGCGAAGGCCAGCGCGTCCAGGCGTTCTCCGTCACGCGCGCTCCTTCCGGGCGGGCCGCGCCATGTCGAAACCGTACGCCGGGGCCGATCCGGCTGCCCCGATGTGGGACTGGGCCCGCCAGACCAGGATCCCGGAGCGGACCAGCAGTGTGGCCGCGAGACCGAGCATCAGGGCCGAGCTGTCCTGGTGGACGCCCACGGCCGCGCCGAGGGCGAAAAGGCCCACGCGCAGGGCTATTCCGACGATCCAGACGCCCCCGCTCGCCTTGGTGCTCTTGCTCCAGACGGCACCGTCCTCCTCGACCCACAGGCGCGTGGTCCAGGCCCAGCCGGCTCCTGTGGCCAGCCCGATGACCAGCTCGACACCGAGCAGGACGGCCGATTCGGTGTGGTGGTGCGCGTCGAGGATGCCGGGCTCGCGCAGCGCGACGACAGCGAGGACCGCGGGCAGGACCCACCAGCGCCGGTCGGTGTCGATCCGGCGGGCGCGGAACTGTCGCCCGATCACCACGGCGACGACGGCCACGATCACCAACGCGTTGACGAGCCCGGACATCAGAGCCTCCGTGAGCGGAAGGGGATGTCGGCGGCGAGCGCTGCCGACGCCTTCGACGCTACGGAAATTCACAGGTCGGCAGATCGGCGCCAGGGTGGATCGCGGGTGGATCCTCCGACCGCCCCGACCTCCACCCACGGGTGGAGCCGACCGACGGAGCCGGGCCTCTGTCCGGGCCCGGTACGGAGCGGGGCCTCGGTCCGGGCCCAGGACGGGTCCGGGCCGAGGCCCGCGCTTCGGTCAGACGTCGACGGTCACGCGTCGATCCGCGACCGGTCCAGCGTCGCGGCCGAGCTGGAGATGAACTCCTTGCGCGGTGCCACGTCATTGCCCATCAGCAGATCGAAGACCTGCTCGGCCGCGTCCAGGTCGGAGAGGTTGATCCGGCGCAGGGTGCGGTGACGGGGGTCCATCGTCGTCTCGGCCAGCTGGTCGGCGTCCATCTCGCCGAGACCCTTGTAACGCTGGATGGAGTCCTTGAACCGGACGCCCTTGCTCTGGAACTCCAGCATCTTCTCGCGCAGCTCACGGTCCGAGTACGTGTAGACGTACTTGTCCTGGCCCTTCTTGGGCTGGACGAGCTCGATGCGGTGCAGCGGCGGCACCGCGGCGAACACCCGGCCGGCCTCGACCATGGGCCGCATGTAGCGCTGGAACAGCGTCAGGAGCAGACAGCGGATGTGGGAGCCGTCCACATCGGCGTCCGTCATCATGATGATCTTGCCGTAGCGGGCCGCGTCGATGTCGAAGGTACGGCCCGATCCCGCTCCTATGACCTGGATGATCGCCCCGCACTCGACGTTCTTCAGCATGTCGGTGACGGACGACTTCTGGACGTTGAGGATCTTGCCGCGGATCGGCAGCAGCGCCTGGAACTCGGAGTTCCGGGCGAGCTTGGCGGTGCCGAGCGCGGAGTCCCCCTCGACGATGAACAGCTCGCTGCGCTCCACGTCGTCGCTGCGGCAGTCGGCGAGCTTGGCGGGCAGCGAGGAGGTCTCCAGGGCCGTCTTGCGGCGCTGCGCGTCCTTGTGCTGCCGGGCCGCGATACGCGTGCGTGCGGCGGCGACGGCCTTCTCCATGACCACGCGGGCCTGGGCCGCGGCGTCGCGCTTCGTCGAGGTCAGGAAGTCCTTGAGCTCTTTGGTGACCACGTTGGTGACGATGCGGCGGGCCGCCGACGTACCGAGCACCTCCTTGGTCTGGCCCTCGAACTGCGGCTCGGCGAGCCGGACGGTGACGACCGCGGTGAGGCCCTCCAGGGCGTCGTCCTTGACGATGTCGTCCTCGGCGACGCGCAGCAGCTTCTTGGCGCGCGCCACCTCGTTCATCGTCTTCACGACGGCCTGCTCGAAGCCGGCGACGTGGGTGCCGCCCTTGGGGGTGGCGATGATGTTGACGAACGACCTGAGCGTCGTGTCGTAGCCGGTCCCCCAGCGCAGGGCGATGTCGACACCGAGGTCGCGGGTGACCTCGGTGGGCGTCATCTGGCCGTGGTCGTCCAGGACGGGGACCGTCTCCTTGAAGCTGCCCTGGCCCGAGAGGCGCAGTACGTCGCAGACCGGCTTGTCGCTCGCCAGGTACTCGCAGAACTCGCTGATGCCGCCGTCGAAGCGGAAGGACTCCTCTCCCTTGCTGCCGCCCTCGCCGAGGCCGTACTCGTCGCGGACGACGATGGTCAGCCCGGGCACCAGGAACGCGGTCTGCCGGGCCCGCTGGTGCAGGCCCTCCAGGGAGAGCTTGGCGTCCTTGAGGAAGATCTGCCGGTCGGCCCAGTACCGCACGCGCGTGCCGGTGCGGGTCTTGGGAATCCGCTTGGCCTTGCGCAGGCCTCCGGGCTCGAACGCGGCGTCCGGACCGGCTGCGGCGAAGGAACCCGGCACACCGCGCCGGAAGCTGATGGCGTGGGTGTTGCCGCTGCGGTCCACCTCGACGTCCAGCCGCGCGGACAGGGCGTTCACCACGGAGGCGCCCACGCCGTGCAGACCACCGGAGGCGGCGTACGAGCCACCGCCGAACTTGCCGCCGGCGTGCAGCTTGGTCATGACGACCTCGACACCGGAGAGGCCGGTCTTGGGCTCGACGTCGACCGGGATGCCCCGGCCGTTGTCCCGGACCTCCACCGAGGCGTCGTCGTGCAGGATCACCTCGATGTGGTCGCAGTAGCCCCCGAGGGCCTCGTCCACGGAGTTGTCGATGATCTCCCACAGACAGTGCATCAGGCCACGACTGTCGGTCGACCCGATGTACATACCCGGGCGCTTGCGTACGGCCTCGAGCCCCTCGAGGACGAGGAGGTGCCGCGCGGTGTAGTTGGAACCGTCCCGGTCTGCTCCTGCCAGCAGCGCTGTCGACGGCACGGACGTTTCGGCGGTCACGCGGTTCGCTCCTCGCTGAATTTCAGATGAGGCCCTTTTGGGTAAGGGCCCGGCTTCGGTTGCCGCTCAGAGGGTACCGAGGCCTGGTAGAGCCGTTGTAACGCCACCCTCGTCTCCTCCTCACACTAGTCCAGGGTCGTATACCTGTTCGATCCCTCGATGGAGTGAAGTACATATCACGTTCCCTTCGGGGCATGAACCATTTAGGCTCCGGGCACGTCCTCAAGAACAACCGGCAACCCAGCCGGGAGGACCGACCCCCGACCCACAGCGCGAACCCGTACAGACACATAGACACGCAATACGGCACATTCGCCGCCAACCGGCAGCAGACAGCCGCCCCGGAAGAATTTTTCGAGGAAAAGCCACGAGCGGGAACGTTTTCGGGCTGGTTGGATGTTGACCCTGGTACGACAGCTCGTCGAGCTAGAGAAGAGGCGACGTGACTACTGTTCTGACCCCCGCGAGCCCACTGACGGCCGCCGATCGCTGCGACCGCTGCGGCGCCCAGGCATACCTGCGCGTCGTCCTGCTGAGCGGCGGAGAACTGCTCTTCTGCGCCCACCACGGCCGCAAGTTCGAGCCGGAACTCAAGAAGATCGCCGCTGAGATACAGGACGAGTCGGAGCGACTGACCACTGCTCCTGCTGCAAGCACCGCTGAAGAAGACCGCTGACACTTCGCGTCCACGACGAGCCAGCACCGGCACAGGCCGGCGACGGGCGGCCCCGCTCCTGAACCACAGGAGCGGGGCCGCCCGTCCTCGTATCCACCGACGCGTACCCGCCGATGCCTCTCAGACGCCGTCAGGCGCCCCTGTGCGGCCCGGGCGAGCCGCGGTGGCGGCCCAGGGTCCGCAGGACGTCGGACACCCTGGTGTAGACGCCAGGACTCCCGGCCCGCCCGCAGCCGCTGCCCCACGACACGAGCCCGATCAGCCGCCCCTGGGCGATCAGCGGTCCCCCGCTGTCCCCCTGACAGGCGTCACGGCCTCCTGCGGCCTCTCCTGCGCACAGCATGGACGCGGAGAGATAGGCGCCGTCGGCACCGGGCGGATACGCCTCCTCGCAGCGCGCGTCGGACAGCACGTGCACGCGTGCCGCGTGCAGGCTGCCCGCGTAGTCGCCGCTGCCGCTGAGATCGCCCCAGCCGTAGACCGTGGCGGCCGTACCCGGCGCGTAGGCCGTGTCGCCCGCGGCCGCCATCCCGACGACGGAGCTCTGGGGCAGCGGAGCGGCGAGGGTGAGCACGGCGAAGTCACCGGCGTTGCTGACGGCGTCGTAGTCCGGATTGACCCACACGTCGCGCACGGCGATCTCCTGGCCCCGGTCCGAGAGCAGGTCCGTACGGCCCGTGACGGCCTTGAGGTCGCGCGCCCGGTGCGGCGGCGCCCCCAGGACGTCGTCGCCCATGCAGTGGGCCGCGGTGAGCACGGTGGTCCGGCTCACGGCCACGCCGCCGCAGAACTGTCCCGCCCGGGTACCCCCGAACCGGTCACGGCTGGACAGCGCCACCGTCCATGGACTCACGGAGACATCGACCGGAAACCCGCCGACGACGATGCTGTCGGCGGCCACGGGGGCCGCGGAGACCAGCGGTATGGCGGAGGCGGCAGCCGCCAGGACCAACGGCCGGGTCAGCGCCCGGGCAAGGGGACGACGCATGCACGTTCCTCACTCTGTGATGGTCATGAGAGACCCAGAGTGATCCAGCACGCCGCGCGCCGCACCCGCGCCAGCACGAAGGCCCGGCCCCCCGAGGGGGGACCGGGCCTTCCGTGTCGTACGACTACGACCTAGTCGAGGTAGTCGCGCAGCACCTGCGAACGCGACGGGTGGCGCAGCTTCGACATGGTCTTGGACTCGATCTGGCGGATGCGCTCACGGGTGACCCCGTACACCTTGCCGATCTCGTCGAGGGTCTTCGGCTGACCGTCGGTGAGACCGAAGCGCATCGAGACCACACCGGCCTCGCGCTCGGACAGGGTGTCCAGGACGGAGTGCAGCTGCTCCTGGAGGAGGGTGAAGCTGACCGCGTCGGCCGGGACGACGGCCT
The DNA here is from genome assembly GCF_000716435.1 of Streptomyces xylophagus. Classification (GTDB taxonomy): domain Bacteria; phylum Actinomycetota; class Actinomycetes; order Streptomycetales; family Streptomycetaceae; genus Streptomyces; species Streptomyces xylophagus. The sequence continues at coordinate 96,170 of NZ_JNWO01000015.1, read as the reverse complement.
CGGAGTCCTCGATGAGGTCACCGAACTCGCTGTCGCCGTCCTCACCCAGGGGGGTGTGCAGCGAGATGGGCTCGCGGCCGTACTTCTGGACCTCGATGACCTTCTCCGGGGTCATGTCGAGTTCCTTGGCCAGCTCCTCCGGGGTGGGCTCGCGGCCCAGGTCCTGGAGCATCTGGCGCTGCACGCGCGCGAGCTTGTTGATGACCTCGACCATGTGCACCGGGATACGGATGGTGCGGGCCTGGTCGGCCATGGCGCGGGTGATCGCCTGACGGATCCACCAGGTGGCGTACGTGGAGAACTTGTAGCCCTTGGTGTAGTCGAACTTCTCGACCGCGCGGATCAGACCGAGGTTGCCCTCCTGGATGAGGTCCAGGAAGAGCATGCCGCGGCCGGTGTAGCGCTTGGCCAGGGAGACCACCAGGCGGAGGTTGGCCTCCAGGAGGTGGTTCTTGGCGCGGCGGCCGTCCTCGGCGATGATCTCCAGCTCGCGCTTGAGCTTGGGAGCGAGCTTGTCGGCGTTGGCCAGCTTGTCCTCGGCGAACAGACCGGCCTCGATGCGCTTGGCGAGCTCGACCTCCTGCTCGGCGTTGAGGAGGGGGACCTTGCCGATCTGCTTGAGGTAGTCCTTGACGGGGTCGGCGGTGGCACCGGCGGCGGCGACCTGCTGCGCGGGCGCGTCGTCCTCGTCCTCGTCGGAGAGCACGAAGCCGGCACTCTCGGCGCCCTCGGGCTCGTCCCCGGTCTTGCCGGGGGTCTCCTCGGTGGCCTCTTCGTCGACCAGCTCGGCGTCGTCCTTCTTGGCGCTGGTCTTCTTGGCCGCCGCCGTCGTCTTCTTGGCTGCGACCTTCTTGGCGACCGCCTTCTTGGCGGGCGCAGTCTTCTTGGCAGCGACCTGCTGGGCGGCGCCGTCCTCGACGGGAGCGTCGGCGACGGGTGCCGCCGGAGTGGCGGTGGCGGTGGCCTTCTTGGCGGTCACCGTCTTCGCGGCGACCGTCTTGGTGGCGGTGCGCTTGGCCGGACTCTTCGCTGCGACGCTCTTTCGGGTGCGCTTGGGCTCCGCGGCACTGACCATCAGCGTCACACCCTCTTCCTCGAGGATCTGGTTGAGGCTGCGCAGTACGTTCTTCCACTGAGTGGCCGGAATCTGGTCAGCTTCGAAGGCCCGACGCACGTCATCGCCGGCGATCTGCCCCTCAGCCTTTCCCCGCTCGATGAGCGCCATGACAGAGACGGACTCGGCGATCTCCGGCGGGAGCGTACGGGATGTGCTGGCCGACACGAACAACCTCTCGGAACGATGGAAAACGGCTTCCGGCCCCGTCCGGTACGGACAGGAGCCGACGACCGCCGACTTGGGGATGGGCCGACGGCGCGGGCTGGGGCCGGGAAGAAGCACAGCGCCTTGAACGGCGTCCGTATTCCCTTCCGCGGCTGTCACCTCTTAGGTCATCGCACAGTGCCCGCGAGCGTTACGCCCAATCTGCGTGGCCCGAGTCACACCCCGTAAGCGTTCAAAAACGGTCAGACACGGGCAGAGGAGGTCACCCACGGCTGTGGCAGGCGCCCCTCAGGGGGTCCGGCGCCCCGTCGCACCGCCGGACCCCGCCGGATTCCCTGGAGGATCCTGCGGGGTCCGGCGGAAGACAGGGCGCCCCGGCCTGGCGCCGCCACAGGAACGCGGCGCACCTCGACCGCGCCGGCCACCCGCGCGCGTCAGTGTTCGCGCGGGGCGGGCACCACGCGCTCCGGCTCGGGGTGCACGATGAGCAACTGCCGCATGGCCGCCTCGGCCGCCGCGCCGTCACCGGCGGCGAGGGCGTCGACGATCCGGGCGTGGTGCCCCAGGGAGGCGTCGGTCGGGCGGTCACAGCCCGTGACCGGCCCACCGGAGACCTGGAGGGCCGAGGAGACGATCCCGGAAAGGTGCTCCAGCATCCGGTTGCCCGCGACCTGGATGAGCAGCGAGTGGAATTCGGCGTCCGCGCGGGAGAAGGTCAGCGCGTCACCCTGCCCCATGGCGTGGCTCATGATCTCGACCATGTCGGAGAGGCGCTGCTGGACGTCCTCGCGCCCGTGCCCGGCGGCGAGGCGCGCGGCGAGCGGTTCGATCGTCCAGCGCAGCTCGCTCAGCTCGCGGCGCTGGTTGTCGCGCTGCGGGCCGAAGGCGCGCCACTCGATGATGTCCGGGTCGAGGAGGTTCCAGTCGCTGACAGGACGCACGCGCGTGCCGACGTTCGGGCGGGCGCTGACCAGACCCTTGGCCTCCAGGACGCGGAGCGACTCGCGGACGACGGTGCGGGACACCTCGAAACGCTGGCCGATCTCCTCGGGCACCAGGGGGCGGTCGGCACCCAGGTCCCCGGAGACGATCATCTGGCCCAGCTGCTGGACGAGTTGGCCGTGCAGCCCGCGTCCGCGGCTGCCCGCGGCACGCCGGCCCACGCGGCCCAGCTCGGGGTCGGAACCGTCCCAGGAAGGGGCTCCGAGGCGCTCGGTGACGGGCGCCTCGGCATAGGGGTAGCGGTCGAGTTCGCCCGGGCCGGCGAGACCGGAGTCTGCGGAGCGGGCGGCGGTCATCATGGTGTGCGCAAGGGTACTCACGGATCTTTTGTCGGCGCTGTCCCCAACTCCCTTGAGGTCTTTGGTGAAAAGCACACGAAAGGGTGATCGCTCACCCCGTCGCAATTGACGCCTTATCGGAAAGAAATGGGCTTTCTGCGGGGAGTTGTGCGCAGAGCGGAACCCGAAGGGTGCCGACGGTCGTCATCGGACCCTGCTACGCAGGGTCGTGAGCAGATACGCGCAGAGCAGCGCGGTCAGCGACAACGTCAGTGCCCCGCCCACGGGTTGGACGATCACCCGCGCCGCCGCGGACAGATATCGCTCTCCCCCGAAGGGCCACTGCAGCAGGAGCACCTTCCGCATCCGCAGCGGAAAGCCTTCCGCGGTGTGCACGGCAGGCCCTTCCAACGCCTTGTGCACGAGGGGTACGACGAGAATCGGTACGGCGACCACCGCGGCGAGCCCGGCCGTCGTGGACCGGAAGACGCCCGCGGCCAGCACACCGGCCCAGGCGCACCCGACGACGAGGCCCGTCCAACTCGCGCTCATCGAAAGCCAGTCGGCGGGAACCTGCGCGAGTTCCCGTCCGTAGACGAGGTAGAGCACTTCGGCGTCGCAGCCCACCGTGAGGAAGGCCAGCATCAGCGCGGTGGCCGCCGAGACGAGGAGCTTCGCGAGGAGCAGTCCCATCCTGCGGGGCACGGTGCCGCGATCCGCCGCCAGCGCAGGGTGCCGGAACTCGTCACCGAAGGCGAACGCCCCGAGCAGCCCCGCACCGAGCGCCGCGGGCGGCAGCGGCAGCTCCCGCGGCCATGCGGCCAGCAGCCGCGCCTGCGGGGTGTGGCCGATGCGGGCCAACAGCAGCGCGGTGAGGGCGGACACGACGAGCACGGCGGCCCCGGTCAGAAACCCGGTACCGACACCGGCGGCACGCCGCAGCTCGTAGCGGAGCGGGCGCAGGGGGCTGGGGGCGGAGCGGACGGAGATGGGGGGCGGGAGCGGGGACAGGGCGTCGAGGGTGCGGGCTTGGGAGGGGCGGGGGATGCGCGTGGGGGGATGAGTGCCGGTCGTCGCCTCGGGGTCGACGAGGGTGACGAGTCGGGAGCGGGAAGGGCTTGTCGTGCGGGGGTCGGCAGCGGCTTCGTGGGCCTTGTGCAGCGAAGGTTCCGGTTCTTCGGCGGCGGGCGGCTCACCAGTGGGCACCATGGTGACGCGCGGCCCGGCGATGTGGGGTTGCGGAGTCTCGGCAGTGGCTGTGTCGGTGGACGGCGCCGGCATCTCGGCTGTCGATGAGGTCGGCGACGCTCTCGACTCGTCGACGGCTTCCCGCTCGCCGTAAGAGGTTGCTCCGGCCCCGGGTCCCATGTCGCCGGTCTCGTCCGCGAGTTGGTGGACGAGGATGTCGTGGCGGAACGCCGTCTCGCCGACGTCGGCGCAGGTACTGCCGTATACGGAAAGGCGGTTGCCCTCCTCTCGTACGACTTCGACGGAGCGGTGCGCGGTGCGGGCTTCCTTGGTGAGGAGGGCGGCCAGGCGGGCTGCGTGCGGGGTGCGGACGGCGACGCGGGGGCGCAGCCTGGTACGGGCGAAGTCGCCGGCCGCCTGGTCGGCGACGAGTCTGCCCTGCTCCAGGGTGACGACCCGGTCGGCGCAGCGGGCGGCCTCCTTGGGGTCGGCGGTGGTGAACAGGACCGTGCCGCCCTGGGCTGCGTGCGCGCGCAGCATGCCATACAGCCAACGGCTTTCGCGGGCGGAGAGGGAGTCCGCGGGTGCGTCCAGCACGAGGGTGTGCGGGTCGGACAGCAGGGCGCAGGCGAGGCCGAGGCGGCGGTCCATGCCGCGCGCGAGGCTGCCGAGGCGTTCGTCGCGCAGGCTGACGAGGCCGACCACTTCGAGGACTTCGTCGGCGCGCCGGGCCGGAACGCCCGCTGCGGCGCACAGCATGCGCAGGTGGCCGCGGACCGATCGGGCCGGATGCCCCGGAACATCGCCCAGGAGTACACCGACCTCGCGCGACGGGTGGGCGATGCGGTGCAGGGGGCGGCCCCTGAAGTAGGTGATTCCACGTCCCTGTTGGAGTTCGAGCATGAGCTTGAGCGCGGCCGTCTTGCCCGCGCCCGGTGCTCCGAGGAGTGCGGTGACACGGCCCGCACGAGCCTCGAAGGAGACGTCGTCGACGGCGGGCGGATGCTCCTTGCGGGCGTTGCTGGTCAGTCCGAAGGCCTGGATCACCCACAGCAAGATAGCGCGTTATGTCCGTTTTTCCGGGCACCGAACGGCCCGCTGCGCAACGGTCGAACGCCTCGGCCGATCACCTGAGTCGAGGCGCTACGGCGTCACACCTCGGGGCGCAGCATCGGCGGGTTGAGCAGTGTGGCGCCGCCGGCCCGGAACAACTGTGCCGGGCGACCGCCCTGACGGGTCGTCGTACCGCCCGTCGGCACGAGGAAGCCGGGCGTGCCGGTCACCTTGCGGTGGAAGTTGCGCGGGTCGAGCGCCACGCCCCACACCGCCTCGTAGACGCGGCGCAGCTCGCCGACGGTGAACTCGGTGGGGCAGAACGCCGTGGCCAGGGACGAGTACTCGATCTTCGAACGGGCGCGCTCCACCCCGTCGGACAGGATCTGTGTGTGGTCGAAGGCGAGCGGCGCCACCGGATCGCCGTCGCGTCCGAACCCCGCTTGCTGCAGCAGCTCCTCGACGGGCGCCCAGCGCGCGTTGCTGGCGTCGCCGCCGGCACGAGGTGCGGGCAGGTCGGGAGCGAGCGCGAGATGGGCGACGCTGACCACGCGCATCCGGGGGTCGCGCTTGGGGTCGCCGTAGGTCGCGAGCTGCTCCAGATGCGCTCCGTTGTCCTGGGCGGGGACGGCCGGGTCGTGGGCGCGCAGTCCCGTCTCCTCGGCCAGCTCGCGCGCGGCGGCCTGCGCCAGATCCTCGTCGGCCCGCACGAAGCCGCCGGGCAGCGCCCAGCGTCCCTGAAACGGCGGCTCGCCCCTGCGTACCGCCAGCCCGCACAGAGCATGGCGGCGCACGGTCAGCACGACCAGATCCACGGTGACGGCGAAGGGCGGATACGCTGACGGGTCGTAGGACATGCGGCGATCATAGTCGTCTGCCTGACGATAAACACTCCCTTCGCCGGTACCGCCATGAATGATCCACTTCGGTGCAATGCGTGGCTCGTCCTCTGCTCCGGCCGTCGGCCGGTTTTGGCTTCGTACGAGGTCACGCTCTCAATTGCAGGCTTTCGGCCGCCTCCTCGACCATGGCGACTCCGAGTCGGCCGACCCGTACGGAGAAGGGGGCGCCCGCGATCCGCAGCCCTGTCAGGCCGATCTCGCCCAGGGGCGCGCTGCGCACCGGGCGGAGGGTGATCGTGCGGGCGGGGGCGTCGGGGCGGATGCCCGCAAGGGTGGTCAGCAGCAGTACTCCGGCGGCCGCTGCCGTGGCCGCCGGGCGGCAGGCCGCCGGATGGGGAAGGGGAGCGCTCCCGTCCGTGCGCTGCTCCCCCGCGTACATCTCGGGGAGCCGGTGTCCGAACGCCTCGGACGCGGCGAGGACGCCCCGCAGCAGCGACGTCGCCTCCTTCTCGTACCCGGCGACGGCCAGGCCCGCGACGGCGATCGCCGTCTCCGCCACTCGCACGGCTCCGCCCCGGTGACTGAACGGGCTGTATCCCGGCTCCTTCACCCCGAGGCCGCGCAGTCCCCAGCCCGAGTCCATGGCCGGGGCGCCGAGCAGCCGGGCGAGTTGTTCGGCCCGCACCTTGTCGAGCAGGCCGGGAGCGTACTCGCCACCGCCCAGCAGTCCGGTGTCGAGGAGGTGGGCCGCGGTCGCACCGAGGTGCGGTACGAGGCGTCCGTCGGGAGCCCGGGCCGCTGCCGGGCGGCCGCCGCCCAGGTCCCCGATCCAGAAGTCCGCGCGGAACGCGGTGCTCAACTCCTGTGCCCACTGCCGCAGATCGGCACCGCCGGGTCTGTCGAACGCGTCGAGCAGATCGGCCCCGAGCAGCGCGGCCCGATGCGCGTGGGCCTGTGTCTCGCAGCGGACCGGTCCGCCGGGGTGCGGGTCGCGCAGATAGGTGCCGTCGCCCACGGTGGTCCGCAGCCAGGTCAGACAGCGCTCGGCAGCCGGAAGCAACTCCCGTGTCTCCTGGTCCGGCAGCCCCCAGCGGCGGGCCTCGGCGAGCAGCACCGGAAAGAGCAGCGTCGCCTCTGTCCCCGTGCAACTCGGCGGCAGCTGAGCGCCGGCATCCCGGCGCGGTCCGGGAATCATGCCTAACTGCGCTCCAGCGCCCAGGAGTTGGGTGCGGGCGAGGGTGCGCAGCGTGCCTGCGGCGAGCCGTGTCCCGAGGGACAGCGTCATGCGGGCCGCCGTGAGCGACTCGGCCGGAGCCAGACCGCAGCGCCACGGTGCCCCGGCCGCGAGATGCGTGTCGGAGGGGTGCGCGGGGTCGCGCAGCAGCAGTGCCTGGAGGTCCTCGACGCTGGTCCGCAGGAGCCCCTGGACTCGGGGGTCGTCGCCGGCCGCCCGTGGTGAGGCCAGGGGGCTGGTCGCCCCGTGGCCCACGGCTCGTACCGGTCCCGCGCCGTCCGGTCGTACCCGAAGTTCCACGTTCACCGTGCCGCCCGGTGGCAGTTCGAACTCCCAGCGCAGGAGCCCCGCGGAGGCCAGCGCGTCGGCGGGAGGTGGGTCGGCCGTGACCGCGGAGCTGCCGGTGGCGCCGGACCAGCGCAGCCCGGAGTCGTGCACGGTGGCGGGCAGTTCGGGTCCCGTGCTGCCCGCGGCGATCGCGCCCAGGTCCGCCAGGTCCGTGCCGAGTGCCACCTCGACGGGCAGGCGCAGCGGGCGCCAGGACACGCTGCGCAGGGTGATGCGCTCGGTGCCGTCGGCGTGCCGGGTCCGTTCGACGACAAGGTCGGGGTCCGGGCCGCAGTCGGGAGACACGCGTACGGTTCCCACGAAGCGGGCGCGGTCGGCTGCCGTCATCCTGGCCTGCACCGCCAGCGGTTCCCGTCCGGCCACCCGCACCTGGCAGCGGGAGAGCACCCGCCGGCCCGCGCGGTAGAAGCCCTCCAGCCCCCGGCCGTTCAATTGCCCCTGCTCGGTGGAGACCGCAAGGCCCGGGAGGGCCACGCAGATCAAGGTGGTGTGGGTGGGGGGCAGTTCGAGGGAGCGGCGGGGCAGCGGGCGAGGTGTGCGTGACGTTGTGCGTTGAGACGGGGTGAGGGAGGAGGACTGGTGCGGGGGTGGTGGAGGTGGGGGTGAGCGGCGGACTTGGCCGGGTGCCCGCCCTTCTGCCGGCCGATGAGGTGGCTGCGGTGGATCGGACGGACGTCGGTTCTGGTCCGCGCCCGCCGGAGTGAGCGGGTCAGGCCCCGGCGACGGGCTGGTGCTTCGGCGCATGCGTGGCTCGGGGTCACCGGAGTCAGGGCGCTCGTCTTCGGCGGGGGGCGGAGGCGGCGGATACATGGGCGGTTTCTTCTGCGCTCTCTGCGCCTCAGACGTGTTCGGCGCCGGACGGAGGGTTCCGGGAGGACAAGGGCGGTGCGGCGACACGGCCCGTTCAGGCGTTCCGCCACTCAGGTGAACGGAGGCGGGCTCCTCCTGGTCACGCCCTCGGCCGGGGAAGCCGACCGAATGGCGGCGCGGCGCGGGAGGCGGCCGGTCGGCGCCGGTCCCCCGCCGGCACAGCACGGGACGCGGCCGGGCGGCGCCAGTCCCCCGGTCCCGGCCACCGGCAGTTCGGCGCACGGTCCATCGGCCGCGCACACCCGTTCCTCGGGTCGCGTGCCCTGCCGTGTCAGGAGTGCCGAGCCGCATGCCGACCACTTGTGGGGTCACCGCCCGCACCCCGACAACCCGACGGAACCACCCTCCGAAGGCACGGAGCCGACCACCGGACGAGCAGGGTTGTCCTCCCCTCCCCCAGTTCTTGATCACCCGTCCCCCTCAATGCCCTTGATCCCCGGCAGCGGCCCCTCCGCACAGGTGTCGTGACGCCGTGAGCCGCCCTTCCCCGAGGTGCGCGGACGTGTGCTGCCGGGGCGTGCGGTGCCCTGCGCCGGTGTGCGCGGCCCCGATCGGCGGCCGTCCGCAACAGCGGGACGGGGTCGGCCCTCGGCTCCGTCAGCGGTACGCGTGCGTCGCCGACGACGAGAGGCCGCGGGTGGGGTCGCCGATGCTGCGCCGTCGCCGCCGAGAACGTTCGCGCCCTCCGCCACGGGAGTGTCGAAGCCTTCCTCGCCTCCGATCGCCCCTTCAACTCCCGCGCGGTCCTTTCGTTCCGCGCGCAGGCAGCGGCGGATGGACTCCGGATCCAGGCCCTCGTTGCAGGCCTGGTGCAGGAGGCGGGCGAACAGGTAACCGGGGTCCGCGCCCAGCGCCATGGCCAGGGCCTCCCGGGCCTCCAGGTCGTCGCCGGTCGACCAGGCGACCCAACCGGCGAGGGTGAGAGGAGCCGCGGCGTGCTCGCCGTACGAGCCGACGCAGCGGCGGGCCAGTGCGCGCCAGAGACGCAGGGCCGGGACCGCGTCCTCGCCCTCCATCCATTCGGCGGCGCGGTCGCGGGTCGTGCGGTCCTGGAGGCCGAGGATCAGCGTGGCGGCTTCGTCGTGGGCGAGCAGTTCGTCGTCGCGCAGGTCCGACGGGAGTGCGCCGGACACGGGCGGCGCGGCGGCGAACCGGCCCAGAATCCGCTGGGCGAGGTCCAGGGTCTCCTGCGCCACCTCGGCTCGGCCGGCGTCGTCGAGGATCCTGGGGACGACGGTCATGCCGGCGGCGTCCAGGGCGGCTTCCTGCTCCAGTGCGGCAGCCGTCTCCCAGGGCAGCAGCCTGGTGCGCAACTCGCGCAGTGTGCCGCGCACTTGGAGCCCCGCGTAGGTCGCTGCGGCGGCGAGCACGGATGTGCCGGGCAGGCCCATCGGGGATCCGTCGACGGGGCAACATCCCTCGATCGGGCAGCAGTACGACCAGAAGCGGCCGTCCGAGATGCAGATCGCCTCGATCACCGTCACGTCGAGGAGGCCGCACTCCCTGCGCAGACTCTGCACGAGGGGGCGCAGGCGTTCCATGACCTGACGTCCCGACTCTCCCGGCGACGGTTCCTGACAGACGTAGGCGATCATCTGCTCGGGCCGGGTTCCCCTGCGCTCGCTGCCGGTCACCAGGCCGTGGGCCAACTGCTGTGCCACAGACGCCCAGTCGTCCGCGCCGGCGGGGATACCGAGCCTGGCCCGGCCGCCGAACCGGCCCCGGCCGGCCCGATCGTGCAGGGCGACGAGGACGATGCTGTCCTCAGGGCGGTACCCGAGCAGATAGGGCAGGGCGTCGGCGAGTTCGCCCGGGGTGCGCAGGGTGACCTGGTGTTCGGCGCCGTGTCGGTCGTACGCGGTGGGGTCGATGTCGCCGTTTTCGGAGGATCCGGTCGTTTCGCTGTGATTCGTCATGCGTTGACGATCTCGCGGATCACGGCATCCCGCTTGAGCCTGTGGATAAGTCCGGTCAGGGACACGCCACATGGGGTGCGGTACGGCCCAATCGGCTTGCCCGATCGGGGAGTCGGCCCTCAGGCACCAGCAGAGGAACCTCAGCCCGCCGCGGCGAGGACCAGCGGCAGAACCTGATCGCCCCCTGCCCGGCGAAGCAGTCGGGCGGCGACCGCGAGGGTCCAGCCGGAGTCGGTGTAGTCGTCCACGAGCAGGACGGGGCCGGGAGCGGCGGCCAGGGCGCCGGCCAGGTCCTCGGAGACGGCGAAGGCGTCGGACAGGGCCCTGAGACGTTGGGCGGAGTTGCTGCGGCGGGCCGCGTGTGTGCCGTCCGGTCCGGTGTACGTCAGTGTGCCCAGGAAGGGCAGGCGGCCGATGGTCGCGATGCCCTGGGCGAGGGAGCCGACCAGTTGCGGGCGGGCCAGGGACGGTACGGCCACGACTCCCACGGGCCGGGCGGAGGCGTCCGCGACGTTCGGTGCCCAACCGCCCGGAGAGCGCGCCCAGTCGGCGAGGACCGCCACCGCGGCCTTCAGGACGTCGTCGGGGACCGGGCCGTCAGGCGCGTTCTCGGCCAGCAGCGGGCGGAGCCGGTTGCCCCAGCCGATGTCCGAGAGCCGCCCCAGGGCGCGCCCCGTGGAGCACTGGTCCTTGGCCGGGATGCGGCCCTTGAGGTCGACGCCCAGCGCGGGCATCCCGGTCGGCCACATCCGGCGCGGCTCGACCTCCACCCCCGGGCGGTCCAGTTCCTTCGTCGCCCCTGTCAGCGTCTCGGCCGAAACGGAGGAATCGATCCAGGCGCCCGCACAGTTGTCGCAACGGCCGCACGGCACCGCCCCTTCGTCGTCCAGCTGTTGACGCAGGAACTCCATCCGGCACTGGGACGTGCTCACGTAGTCGCGCATCGCCTGCTGCTCGGTCGCCCGCTGCTTGGCCACCCACGCGTACCGCTCGGCGTCGTACATCCACTCGGCTCCGGTTGCCGCCCAGCCGCCCTTCACGCGCTTGACGGCTCCGTCGACGTCCAGGACCTTCAGCATCGTCTCCAGGCGGCTGCGCCGGAGATCCACCGCCGTCTCCAGGGCCGGTACGGACAGGGGTCGTCCCGCGTCGGCGAGGGCGGAGAGGGTCTGCCGGACCTGGGTCTCGGGCGGGAAGGCCGTATCGGCGAAGTAGCGCCAGATGGCCTCGTCCTCGCGGCCGGGCAGGAGCAGCACGTCGGCGTGGGCCACACCGCGGCCCGCTCGGCCGACCTGCTGGTAGTAGGCGATCGGCGAGGAGGGTGAGCCGAGGTGGACGACGAAGCCCAGGTCCGGCTTGTCGTAGCCCATGCCCAGCGCCGAGGTGGCGACCAGGGCCTTGACCCGGTTCTCCTGGAGGTCGATCTCGGCTTGGAGACGGTCGGCGTTCTCCGTCTTCCCGGTGTACGAGGCCACCTTGAAGCCGCGTTGGCGCAGAAAGGCGGTGGCTTCCTCGGCGGCGGCCACGGTGAGCGTGTAGATGATCCCCGAGCCGGGCAGCTCGTCCAGGTGCTCGGCGAGCCAGGCCAAACGGTGCGCGGCATCCGGCAGTTGGACCACTCCCAGCCGCAGGCTCTCCCGCTCCAGCGGACCGCGCAGCACCAGGGCCTCGCCGGCACCCGTGCCCAACTGCTCGGCCACATCGGCGGTCACGCGCGCGTTGGCGGTCGCGGTGGTGGCCAGTACCGGTACGCCGGCGGGCAGTTCGGCCAGCATCGCGCGCAACCGGCGGTAGTCGGGGCGGAAGTCGTGTCCCCAGTCGGAGATGCAGTGCGCCTCGTCGACCACCAAAAGGCCGGTCGTGGCCGCGAGTTTGGGCAGCACCTGGTCGCGGAAGTCGACGGAATTGAGCCGTTCGGGACTGACGAGGAGGACGTCGGTCTCGCCGCGCTCGACCTCTCCGTAGATGCTGTCCCACTCCTCCGGGTTGGCCGAGTTGATGGTGTGCGCCCGGATACCGGCCCGCGCCGCCGACTCGACCTGGTTGCGCATCAGGGCCAGCAGCGGCGAGATGATCACCGTGGGGCCTGAGCCACGTCGACGCAGCAGGGCGGTGGCGACGAAGTACACCGCCGACTTGCCCCAGCCGGTGCGCTGCACCACCAGGGCGCGCCGGCGCTCCTCCACGAGAGCGGCCACCGCCTGCCACTGGTCCTCCCGCAGCCGCGCCGTACCGCTCGGATCACCGACCAGCTCGGCGAGGATGGCGTCGGCTTCTGCGCGCAGCTCCTGGTTGCTCATCCCCCCATGCAACCCCACGCCACTGACAACGGCCCAATCCACCGCCGTGACGAAGCGCGCGGAACCCAGTTCCGCACCGGGGCCGACCAGCGCCCTCTGGACCTCCGGCACACAGATGGCGTACGAAAGTGTCGTGCGCGAACGTCCCAGGCGTCGCCGGGCGACGCATTGGGTAGGGATATAAGCCACACAGCGCCACATAAGGGGCTGTGGCCCCATTTGCTCGTTGCCGCATCCCAGTTCGACAGGAAGAATTGGAGTCCGCTCCCCGCACGGCTCGTCCGTGATCCGGTAGGGCTCTGCTGCGGTGTGCGCTCCCCCGAATCCGACCCCGCCCGTAGTGTGGGCGCGTAGCCGAAGGGAGGACCGTGACCTTCGGATTCGCTCCGTCCTCCGCGGCATCCACGTCGACGTCTGCCGACCTGTCCGCCGCTTCCGCCAACCCTCTCGCCCGTCTGCTCGAACCCTCCGAATGGGCAGCCGCCGGAATCCCGTTGCTGCGCAATCCCCGCGAGGTCGTCAGCGGGCTGCACTCCCGGCATCGCCCGAGACCGGCGACGGCGATCGTGGCCGTCCTCGACCCGGACGAGCGACTGCTCGCGAGCGCCTCGTTCGTGCGACGGTCCGCCCCGGCCGACGGCTGGATGTTCCGCAACGCGCTGCTCGCGCAGCTGCGCCGGGTCATCCCGCACGATCTGCGCCGCCGCACTCCGGTGCGCACCGCCGTGCTGCTCTACTGCCGTGAGGGCGACGCGCGTTGGACCGAGGAGGACGGCGCGTGGATGTGGGGACTGCGTGACGCCTGCACGCTGCACGGGCTGCGCTGCGGGGCGTACATCACGCTGACCCGCGACGGCTGGCAGGTGCTCGGCGAGGGGCGCGGCGGCCGACGGCCCAGCGCGGACTCCGCGCCGGAACCTTTCGCCATGTCCGAGGTACCACCCCTGCTGCCCCGCACCGGCGGCGCCGCCTCCGAGCTCCTGCGCCGCGCCGCGGCCCGCTGAAACCGGTCCGGGCTCCATGCCCGGACCGTGCGACGCCACGCCCCGCCACTACGGAGGCCGTACGACGCCGAGCCACCCCGGGTGGAGAGTCCCGTACGCCCCGGTCACGCGCACCGCACACGAAGAAGCGCACCCGCGGAGGGCACGCTTCGCCGGCCGTACGACCGGTAATCCGGGCATGCCGAACGTCCCACCGTGCACAGACCACCGCGACGGCGTTCACACCACCGCCGTCGCCCTCCGGGAGTTCCGGAGACGGCTCAAACGCCCGCGCCCAGCACCGAGTTGATCTGCTGCGGGTCGCCGCAGACGATCAGCAGGGCGCCGGCCCGGCCGAGGGCCAGCGGCAGAGCGGTGGCGGCAACGGCGGCGGGGCCTCCGTTGACGGCGACCACGACGACGGGACGGGACGTAGCCCGGCCCGCGACGGCGGCGTCCGCGTAGAAGACGTCGTCGCGCGCGTCGTGCTGCGCCCAGTAGGACGCTTCACCGAAGGACAGTTCGTGGGCGGCCCACGGGTGAGGTTCGCCGGTGGTGATCACCAGCACGTCACCAGGGGTACGGCCCGACTCCAGGAGCAGGTCGACGGCTTCCTCGGCGGCGTCCAGCGCGCCCTCGGCCGAGGCCGGGACCAGCTGGATCTGCGGAGTCGCCACAGCGGTGTCGGAGGCGGTGGGAGCAGCCGGACCCGAGGGTCCGGGCTTGGCCACGGCCACGTCACGCGGCGTGCGTTGCGCCGGCGCCGTGGGCCGCAGGGGGCCGGGGCGACCGGGACGCGACGGAGCCGCGGGGCGGGGACCGGGTACAGGGCGGGGGGTCGGCGCGACGCGGCCGCTGGCCGGAGTGGCGCGGGGACCCTGGGCACTCTCGTGAATCTGAGGCTCCTCGGGAATGAGAGGCATGAGCTGATTTTTATCAAACGTTGGTGCGGCTCGCGCCAGCGGGTGGCACATGAGTGCGAGTGGAACGGTCAGAAGTCGAAGCCGAGCTGGCCCTCGATCTTCGGAACGGTTCCCTCCACCCAGCTGCGGGCCTTCTTGAGGTGCCGCCACTGGGGCAGCGCATCAAGATACGCCCACGACAACCGGTGGTACGGGGTGGGGCCCCGCTCCTCCAGCGCGGCCTTGTGCACGGGTGACGGATACCCGGCGTTGGCCGCAAAAGCGAAGTCTGCATGGTCGATGCCCAGTTCGGCCATCATTTTGTCGCGCTGAACCTTGGCGATCACCGAAGCGGCCGCGACCGCCACACACGACTGGTCGCCCTTGATCACCGTACGGACCCGCCAAGGAGCCCCCAGGTAATCGTGCTTCCCATCGAGGATGACCGCGTCGGGGCGAACCGGCAAGGCCTCAAGGGCCCGTACCGCGGCGAGCCGGAGCGCGGCCGTCATCCCCAGGTCGTCGATCTCCTCATGGGATGCGTGCCCCAGGGCGTACGCGGTGACCCACTTGCGGAGTTCTTCGGCGAGTTCGGTGCGTCGTCTCACCGCGATGAGCTTGGAGTCGGTGAGGCCTTCGGGGGGTCGGCGCAGTCCGGTGACCGCCGCGCAGACGGTGACGGGGCCGGCCCACGCGCCGCGCCCCACCTCGTCGACGCCGGCAATGACCTTGGCTCCGGTCGTGGCGCGGAGTGAGCGCTCGACGGCGTGAGTGGGTGGTTCGTACGGCATGGCGTCCTCAGACTACGCCGCCCGGAACCCCCTGCGACACCCAGGTTTCCCCAAGCGCCTCCCCGACCACGCCGTTCAGGCTTCAGGCACCGTCGGGCCGGAGCAGCGGAAGCATCAACTGGTCGATCATCTCCTCGATGTCGACGTCTCTCCATTCACTGCCGCACATCTTCGAGCGGTACATCATCATCGCCGGAATGGCGTCGATGACATAGCTGTTGGACGCGTCGGAGCGGACCTCGCCTCGCTCTATTCCACGGTCGATCGCCTCGCGGAGCAGTCGGATCGTCGGCTCCACGACCCCTTCGAAGATCACGCCGTGGAAGCGCTCCGCCTGCACGGTGTCGCATTCGTGAATCACCGCGCGCAGGGCGAATCCGGGGCGCGAGAACATCGCGTCACGCGCCTGCGTGCACAGCGCCAGCAGATCCTCGCGCACGTTTCCCAGGTCGGGCGCGTCGTCCAGGCGCGGCAGTCCGGCCTGCAACGCGTCCGCGACGAGGTCCTCCTTCGAGGACCAGCGCCGGTAGACCGCGGCCTTGCCCGTCTGGGCGCCGGCGGCGACGCCTTCCATCGTGAGGGCGTTCCATCCGACCGTACTGAGTTGTTCCAGTGCGGCGTCCAGGATCGCGCGTTCGAGCACGGCGCCGCGGCGACGGAGGGAGGCCGTCTGAGCGGGGGCGGCCGTCCAGCCCGAAGTAACCATCTGAGTCTCTCCAGCGAGCAGTGGAATGGGGAATTCCGGGGATCGGGGATGCGTCACGCGGCAGCGACGGGGACGCGCCACACGAAGGCGAGTTAAGTGAACGCTTGCGTTCACTGTTGGGGACTCACTACCGTTGACGCGGCAGTGAACGCGAGCGTTCACTAACACACTTGTGGGGGACCCATAGTGACAACCTCTCAGTTGACGAAGAACCCAAAGCCAGGAGCGGCCCGCCGGGAGGGGCATCCCGGCATCGCGCTCGCGGTCATCGCGGCCTGCCAACTCATGGTGGTACTCGACGCGACGATTGTGAACATCGCCCTCCCGCATATTCAAGCCGCACTCAGCTTCAGCACGACCGACCTCACGTGGGTCGTCAGCGCCTACACGCTCACCTTCGGCGGCCTGCTGCTTCTCGGCGGCCGGGCCGGCGACATCCTCGGCCGGCGCCGGGTGTTCACGACCGGCATCCTGCTCTTCACCTTCGCCTCCCTGCTCGGCGGACTCGCCCAGGAACCCTGGCAGTTGCTGGCCGCGCGCGTCCTTCAGGGTGTGGGTGGCGCGATCGCGTCGCCCACCTCGCTGGCGCTCATCACCACCACCTTCCCCGAAGGCCCGGAGCGGAACAGGGCGTTCGGAGTCTTCGCCGCGGTCTCGGCGGGCGGCGGCGCGATCGGTCTGCTCGCGGGCGGCATGCTCACCGAGTGGCTCGACTGGCGCTGGGTGCTCTTCGTGAACGTGCCGATCGGCCTGCTGATCGCCGTGCTCACCCCGCTGTACATCAGCGAGTCCGAACGGCACACCGGCCGCTTCGACATCGCGGGCGCATTGACCTCGACGGCGGGCATGGCGTCCCTCGTCTACGGCTTCATCCGCGCGGCGGACAAGGGGTGGAGCGACAGCCTCACCATCGGGTCCTTCGTCGCGGCGATCGTCCTGTTGATGGCCTTCGCGATCACCGAGTCGCGGGCCAAGGAGCCGATCACTCCGCTCAGGATGTTCGCCGACCGCAACCGCTCGGGCACGTACGTGATCATGCTGAGCCTGGCCGCCGCGATGTTCGGCATGTTCTTCTACATCGTGCTCTTCGTGCAGAACGTGCTGGGGTACAGCCCGATCCAGGCGGGTCTCGCCTTCCTTCCGGTGACGGTCGTGATCGCGGCCGGGGCGGGCCTGTCCCAGCAGTTCCTGCCGAGGTTCGGGCCGCGGCCGTTCATGCTCGTCGGCTCGACGCTCGCGGTGATCGGGCTGGCCTGGCAGACCCTCATCAGCTCGGACAGTTCGTACGTCGACGGAGTGCTCGGCCCCATGCTGGTGTTCGGCTTCGGCATGGGCCTGAACTTCGTGACGCTGACGGTGACCGCCGTCTCCGGTGTCGCCCAGCACGAGGCGGGCGCGGCCTCCGCGCTGCTCAACGCCATGCAGCAGGTGGGCGGTTCGCTCGGTCTGTCCATCCTGACCACGGTGTTCGGCTCGGCCAGCAGGGACGAGGCGAAGAAGCAGCTGCCGAAGTTCCTCGCCCACGGTTCGGCCGAGCAGAAGGCCGAGTTCGCCAAGTCGCACCAGCTGCCCGCGCCCTGGGGACACGAGGTGCTCGCGCACGGCATCTCCACGGCCTTCATCCCGGCCGCCGCGATGGCCGTACTCGCCCTGGTCACCGCCTGGTTCGTGATCCGGGTCCGCAAGAGCGACCTCGATGCCCTCGCGGGCACGGCGGGTCCGGGGATCGCCTGACCGGTCGGGCCCGCTCCGGGCCCGGCCGACCGGCACCGACGAAAACCTCATGACCACCCACCCCCTACAACTGTCGCGTCCCCTCTGCCGTGTGGACTCATGTGTCACACAGCAACTGCCGGGACAACGGCCGGGCGGTCACGGAGAGTTCCCAACAGGCACAGAGAGTTCTGATCGCGTGCGGGCGGGGCTGCCGGGCAAGGAGTTGAAGGCGTCAGACGGACGTCGGCACCCAGTCCGGCAGCGCCTCCGTCCGCTCCACCCACTCGGCGGGCGGCGCCCCCGCCTTCCCGCCGGCGATCACGCCGCCCACGATGGCGCACGTGGTGTCCACGTCCCCGCCGACCTGGGACGTGGCCCAGAACGCCTGCTCGTAGCCGCTGAGCCCGCGGGCGGCCGACCAGAGCGCGAAGGGAACCGTGTCGTGAGCTGTCGTACGACGTCCGCAGCCCAGTACGGCCGCGACGGTGCCGGCATCGGCGTAGTCGAGCATGTCGCGGGCGCGCCGCAGTCCCGCGCCGACGGCGCTCTTCGGTACGAGGGCGATGACGCCGTCGAGGAGTGCCTCGGCGCTGGGCGGGCCGTCGGGGGACGCGGCCAGCGCGGCGGCCGCGGCGACTGCCATGGCGCCGACCACGGCCTCACGGTGCTGGTGCGTGGGGTAGGCCGAGATCTCCGCCTGGTGGGTCGCCTGCTCGGGGTCGTCCGCGTACCAGGCGCCCAGGGGTGCGATCCGCATCGCCGCGCCGTTGCCCCACGATCCCTGTCCGTTGAAGAGCGCGGCGGACAGCTCACGCCAGTCGCCGCCCTCCCGGACGAGGCGCAACAGCCGGTTGACCGCGGGGCCGTAGCCGCGGTCGAAGTCGTGGCGCGCGGCGAAGGAACGGGCCAGGGCGTCCTGGTCGATGCGGTGGTGGGCAGCCAGGACCGCGACCACGGAGCAGGCCATCTCCGTGTCGTCCGTCCACTGCCAGGGAGCCGGGGGCAGCTCACGGTCCTTGAGCAGCGCGTAGTTCGCGGGCACGAAGAACTGCGAGCCCAGCGCGTCGCCCACCGCCAGCCCTCGCAGGCTGGCCAGGGCGCGGCCCAGGCGCGCATCGAGAGAGTCGTCAGAATCTGGAGAGTGAGGAGAGTCGGGAGAGGAGTCAACGGTCATCGCTCCGCACCCTATCCACTGATCCCGTACGGCTCCGGGTCCCGCCAACTGTCGAACGGCCGGTCCAGCGCGTAACGGCCGTCGTCTCCGAGAACGAGCATCCGCATCTCGGCGTTCCCCGGATTCGACAGCGACTCGAACTCCGCGACCGTCCAGTGGAACCAGCGCATGCAGAACAGTCGCATCGCCAGGCCGTGCGTCACCAGGAGGACGTTCGGCGGGTGGTCGGGCGCCTCGAAGCTGCGGTACAGGCTCTCCAGGAAGCCGCCGACGCGGTCGTAGACGTCGGCGCCGGACTCGCCCTGGGCGAAGCGGTAGAAGAAGTGCCCGTACGCGTCCCGGTACGCCTTCTGGAGGCGTACGTCGTCGCGGTCCTGCCAGTTCCCCCAGTCCTGTTCCCGCAGCCGGGGTTCCTCGCGCACGCGCACGAGGTCGGGGTCCAGGTGGAAGGCACGGAAGGTCTCGTGCGTACGGCGGTACGGGGAGACGTACACGCTGATGCGCTCGCGGCCGAACACCTCCCGCAACCGCTTGCCGGTCTCCTCTGCCTGTCGCCAGCCCTGGTCGGTCAGCGCCAGGGAATGGTCGGGTTCACGCTCGTACACAGTGTCATCAACATTGCCCGTTGACTCGCCGTGCCGGACAAGGACGATGCGCCGTGGTCGTGCCATGCCAAAACCCTAGATCGAGTGACGGCATATCGAGCAGTCGTACGGGCTCCATACGGCGTAGGTCACACGAATTCTGCCCGATGGGCCACATAGGGGCGCACGATTCACACACCGGGACGTCGACGGCGTCAGTCCGGATATCAAACTGTCCAGCTCGGTTCGAGCTGCACGATGTCGCCCGTGAGGGACGCGACGTCCGCCTCGATCTGGGCCCGCAGGGCGAGCCGCTCCACCCGCTCGGTGCGGTACTTGCCGTGCTCGGCGGCCGAGTGCCACATCGAGAGCACCATGAACTCGTGTCCCGGGGCCTCGCCGAACAGCCCCCTGAGCATGCCCGGGGAACCGGCCATCGCGGGATTCCAGACCTTCTCCTGCATCAGCGTGAAGTGCTCGGCGCGCTCCTCGTGGACACGGCACAGCGCCACCCGCACCAGGTCGGCGTCGGTGAAGCGGGGTTCGAAGCCGGTCTTCACGTCGAAACGGTGGTCGAACAGTTTGACCTGCGTGTCCTTGAAGGTGCCCGCCTGGGCCGACGCCAGACGGTCGTGGGATCGGGCCATGAAGGAGTCGTAGAAGGCACGGCTTTCCCAGAACGCGAAGATGTGTGCCACTCCTGGCCGCGCTCTGCTCCAGCCTCCCCCCTGTCCCCGAAATCCCGGCTCACCCAGAAGCCCCGCCCACTTTCGCTGCCCGCGCTCGAAGCCACGGCGGTCTATCACGGTGCAGCGAATCCACTTGACCAGCACCGCGCCATCGTAAGGCCACGGAGCGTGGCGCCGGTCACGCTCCGGCTGAGATCGTCGGCGCATGCGCCCCCGCGCGCGTGGCACGATGGACAACGAACGCTGATCGCCCGGCAGTTGGGGCGCGCGATCGAGGCGAACGGGGAAGGGGAACTGTGGTGAACGGCCTCAACAAGGGGATTCGCAAGGCCGAAGTCGGGCTCCAGTGGGATCCGAGTCCCACCGGGCAGCCGCCCGTCGATCTGGACATCGTCGCCACCACGTATGTGGCGGGCGATCTGTACGGCGCTCCCGCGTACGCGGTGCACTTCGACAGCCGCTCACCCGACGGCACCATCTATCTCAACCGGGACAGCAAGGACGGCAAGGGCTTCGGCTGGGACGAGGTCATGACCCTGGAGCTCGACCGGCTCTCCGAGCGGTACGCGCGCGTGGTGGTCGGTGTCGTCATCCAACAGCGGGTCGCCCACCGTACGTTCGTCAACGTCCTGAACCCGAAGCTGCGCATCCGTGAGGGGTACACCGTCCTCACCGAGGACGACTTCGGTGACGTCCTCGGTGCGACGGCGGCGACGGTCGGGGAGTTCGTCCGGGACGCGTCCGGAAGCTGGGACTTCCATCCCGGTATCCAGGGCTTCGAGGACGACCCCGCGACCTTCACCAGGACGATGGGCAGGGCGCAGCAGCCCTGACCCCGTCCCGGACAGCTGGTCAGCCGGCGGTCCAGCCCGGGACCGTCGGCAGCACCGCCTCGGCGATGCGGAACAGCGCCTCGTCATCGGGCGGCACGTCGTCCTGACGCCAGATGGATATCTCGAAGGAGTCGCCGCCGTCCTTCGCGCTCGTGGAGACCAGCAGGCTGCGGGCGATGCCGCCGGGGCCCGTACTGGCCTTGCCGCCGCCGAGGTTGAAGCTGATGGCGACGGTCTGGTCCGAGTAGAGAACGGCCGGGTGCCCCAGGACCTTCTTCACCTGCGAGGTCGAGTCCACGTATCGGGCCGCCTCGGCGACGGGAATGTCGTCGTAGGACGCCGACAGCCGCACGGAGTAGGTCCTCAGGTCGACGTCGGCGTCGGGGCTGGCGATCTTGGTGCCGCCGGCGAGCGTCATCCAGCCCGAGCTGCCCGAGGCGGTCTCCGCGTGTTCGTCCGGAGTCCCCAGGAGCACCGGAAGGTCCGCGCGGTTCAACGCCGCGCAGAGCTTCGTCGGTGAAACGTACTTCGCCGGCAGGGTGTTGTCCGTGCTCGCCGAGCAGGTCGCCGGTTTGTTGTCCTGTGCCGCCGTCTTGGGCAGGACTTCCCCAAGTCCCCACATACCGCCCACGACGCCACCGACCACCACCACCGCCGCGACTGCCTGGGCCCCCGCCCTCATCCCTCTTTCGGGTTCGACGGAATCGTCGACCATGCCCCCACCCTCCCCTGTACGCACGCTATGTGCGTCGAGGGAGATTAACCGCTGATCGTTCCGCTGGGAAACCGGATTCGCCCCGGACCGGGACATGCCGAGGGCGGCGGAGTCCTGATACCGACTCCGCCGCCCTGACCAGCTAGTTCACTTCAGGCAGATGCAGTTGATCAGCTGCAGCCGCTGGTCGACCCGCACCCCTCGCAGATGTAGCAGGAACCGGCCCGCTGCATCTTCGTACCGCAGGAGAAGCACAGCGGGGCGTCGGCCTGGATGCCGAGCTGCATCTCCACCAGTTCGGCGCTGGTGTGCGCCTGGAGCGGAACGGGCGTGGCCGCCTCGACCACGGCCTTCGGGGTGGCCACGGCCTTCAACTCCTGGGCGCGCGGCGCCGACTGGGCCAGGCCCTCTACGTCGACCTCTTCCTCCGTCGGCTCGTACGAACCGGTCTCCAGGTGACGCTGACGCTCGTCCGCGGAGTGGATGCCGAGCGCGGAGCGCGTCTCGAAGGGCAGGAAGTCGAGCGCCAGGCGGCGGAAGATGTAGTCGACGATCGACTGCGCCATCCGCACATCCGGGTCGTCCGTCATGCCGGCCGGCTCGAAGCGCATGTTCGTGAACTTGGAGACGTACGTCTCCAGGGGCACGCCGTACTGCAGACCCACGGAGACGGCGATCGAGAAGGCGTCCATCATGCCCGCGAGGGTGGAGCCCTGCTTGGACATCTTCAGGAAGACCTCGCCGAGACCGTCGTCCGGGTAGGAGTTGGCGGTCATGTAGCCCTCGGCGCCGCCGACCGTGAAGGAGGTCGTGATGCCCGGGCGGCCCTTGGGGAGACGCTTGCGGACGGGGCGGTACTCGACGACCTTCTCGACCGCGGTCCGGATGGTCTCCTCGGCCTTGGCGGTGACCTCGACCTTCTCCTTCTCCTTGGTCTTCGCGGAGAGGGGCTGGCCGACCTTGCAGTTGTCGCGGTAGATCGCGAGCGCCTTGACGCCCATCTTCCAGGCCTCGAAGTAGACCTCTTCGACGTCCTCGACGGTCGCCGTCTCCGGCAGGTTGACCGTCTTGGACAGCGCGCCGGAGATCCAGGGCTGGATGGCGGCCATCATGCGGACGTGGCCCATCGCGGAGATGGAGCGCTCGCCCATGGCGCAGTCGAACACCTCGTAGTGCTCCTGCTTGAGACCCGGGGCGTCGATCACATTGCCGTTGTCGGCGATGTGGGCGACGATCGCCTCGATCTGCTCCTCCTGGTAGCCCATGCGACGCAGGGCCTGCGGGACGGTGCCGTTGACGATCTGCATCGAGCCGCCGCCGACCAGCTTCTTGAACTTGACCAGGGCGAGGTCGGGCTCGAGGCCGGTGGTGTCGCAGGACATCGCGAGACCGATGGTGCCGGTCGGGGCGATGACGGACGCCTGCGAGTTACGGAAACCGTTCTTCTCACCGAGGCGCAGCACGTCCTGCCAGGACTCCGTGGCCGCGGCCCAGATGGGCGTGTCCAGGTCGTCCGTGCGCGGGGCCACGGCGTTGGCGTCGGCGTGCTGCTTCATGACACGCAGGTGCGGCTGCTCGTTGCGGGCGTAGCCGTCGTACGGGCCGACGACCGCGGCGAGTTCGGCGGAGCGCTTGTACGACGTGCCGGTCATCAGGGAGGTGATGGCACCCGCGAGGGCACGGCCGCCGTCGGAGTCGTACGCGTGGCCCGTCGCCATCAACAGGGCGCCGAGGTTGGCGTAGCCGATGCCGAGCTGGCGGAACGCGCGCGTGTTCTCGCCGATCTTCTGCGTCGGGAAGTCCGCGAAGCAGATGGAGATGTCCATCGCGGTGATGACGAGCTCGACGACCTTGGCGAAGCGCTCGACCTCGAAGGACTGGAGGCCCTTGCCGTCGTCCTTGAGGAACTTCATCAGGTTCAGCGAGGCGAGGTTGCACGACGTGTTGTCCAGGTGCATGTACTCGCTGCACGGGTTCGAGCCGTTGATACGGCCGGACTCCGGGCACGTGTGCCACTGGTTGATGGTGTCGTCGTACTGGATGCCCGGGTCGGCGCAGGCCCAGGCGGCCTCGGCCATCTTGCGGAAGAGCTCCTTGGCGTCGACCTCCTCGATGACCTCGCCGGTCATGCGGGACGTCAGGCCGAACTTGTCGCCGTTCTCGACGGCCTTCATGAACGTGTCGTTCACGCGGACCGAGTTGTTGGCGTTCTGGTACTGCACCGACGTGATGTCGTCGCCGCCGAGGTCCATGTCGAAGCCCGCGTCACGCAGCGCGCGGATCTTCTCTTCTTCCTTGACCTTGGTCTGGATGAAGTCCTCGATGTCGGGGTGGTCGACGTCCAGGATGACCATCTTGGCCGCGCGGCGGGTGGCGCCGCCGGACTTGATGGTGCCCGCGGAGGCGTCGGCGCCGCGCATGAAGGAGACCGGCCCCGAGGCGTTGCCACCGGAGGAGAGCAGTTCCTTGGAGGAGCGGATGCGGGACAGGTTCAGGCCCGCGCCCGAACCGCCCTTGAAGATCATGCCCTCTTCCTTGTACCAGTCGAGGATCGACTCCATGGAGTCGTCGACGGCCAGGATGAAGCAGGCCGAGACCTGCTGGGGCTGCGGAGTCCCGACGTTGAACCAGACGGGGCTGTTGAAGCTGAAGACCTGGTGCAGGAGGGCGTACGCCAGCTCGTGCTCGAAGATCTCGGCGTCGGCGGGCGAGGCGAAGTACTTGTGGTCCTCGCCGGCCTTCCGATACGTCTTCACGATGCGGTCGATGAGCTGCTTGAGGCTCACCTCGCGCTGCGGGGTGCCCACGGCACCGCGGAAGTACTTGCTGGTGACGATGTTGACCGCGTTCACCGCCCATTCGGCGGGGAACTCGACGCCACGCTGCTCGAAATTGACCGAGCCGTCGCGCCAGTTGGTCATGACGACGTCACGACGCTCCCACTCCACCTCTTCGTACGGATGCACGCCGGGGGTGGTGTGAATACGCTCGATGCGCAGTCCCTTGGTGGTCTTGGTGCCCTTCGCGCGGGAACCTCGTGCCGGACCGCTCGCCGTCTCTGTCATGCCGCCTCCCTGTACAGGCAAAAACGCCCTGAAATGCCACGATGTTCCCGTGGCAGAGTGTTTGTCTGGTGTCACGGCAGCCCACACGCTCATGGCTCCGCGACAAGTCCTGGTCCGCCGCCGTCCGGCCGGATCCGGGGTCTCCGCCCGGTTCCGGCCCGCCGGTCAGTCGGCGGAGTGGGCGGGCACCGGGACCTGAACAGTCCCTCCGGGCCCGCCGTCGTCTTCCTGGCTCCCCGATCCCGCGTCTTCGTCGTCCGCGGCGGGGCCTGGCGTCGCTTCCCGAAGTTCCACGATCGCGGCCTCGAAGTCCTCGAGCGAGTTGAACGCCCGGTAGACGGAGGCGAATCGCAGATAGGCGACGAGGTCGAGCTCCTGCAACGGGCCGAGTATGGCCAGCCCGACGTCATGGGTGGTCAGTTCGGCACTTCCGGTGGCGCGCACCGCTTCTTCGACCCGCTGGCCGAGCTGGGCGAGTGCGTCCTCGGTGACAGGCCGTCCCTGGCATGCCTTGCGCACACCGTTGATGACCTTGGTACGGCTGAAAGGCTCGGTGACTCCGGACCGCTTGACCACCATGAGCGAGCACGTCTCCACGGTCGTGAAACGA
The DNA here is from genome assembly GCF_000716435.1 of Streptomyces xylophagus. GTDB lineage: Bacteria > Actinomycetota > Actinomycetes > Streptomycetales > Streptomycetaceae > Streptomyces > Streptomyces xylophagus. Next base: position 71,089 of record NZ_JNWO01000015.1, on the reverse strand, counting down.
CGGGAGCAGTCAGGGCACTGGCGGCGCCGGCGGATCGACGTGCCGTCGTCGGTCGTACGGCTGTCGACGACACGGCTGTCGGGGTGCCTACAGAAGGGGCAGTGCATGATCTCCGACCCTCCCTCACAGCAGACTCAATAGCCTCGGGAGACCCCTCGGGCCTCTCGAAGCAGCCCCAAGCATAGGGGATGACCGAGACTCTGGAGACCCGGGGGACCACAACTTCTGGGCTGCTGTCGCAATCCAACCACTAGATGTGGTGATTGGCTCACACAAACACGCCGTACGCGCGTGTCGCACCCGTATTGGCATGTGCCATACGGCCATACCGTCACCCCGAACACGCGGGCGCACAGCCGTACCGCCAGGGCACTTACGGAGATACCGTGAGCGCGGCACGGAGGAGGCGTGGGGCTCCCGCACAGAACGGGACCGGCCCCCGCCTGCCGGGACACCGGGTGGCAGACTGAGGCGACAACCTACAAGGTCACCATCCGGGCGGCGAAGAGGGCAGCGATGGGCTCTTCGTCCACCAGGTGAAGCGTCAGCCATACACCCAGGCACATGATCGCGGCGGGCTATCCGCGATTTTTCACTCGAACGTGTGTTTGGCGCAACCTTTCGAAAGCAACTACCGTTGTCCAGCAGGGAGACCATCGAGAGGGGCCGACGTGACCACCACCGCAGACAGTGCCACCATCACTGCCCAGGATCGCTCCCAGGGCCGACTCGAGCCGGTGCATGCAATGAACGAAGCCGCGAATCCCGAGGGACACAAGCGTTCCCTCCCAGGCCGACCTCCCGGCATCCGGGCGGACAGCTCGGGGCTCACGGATCGGCAGCGCCGGGTGATCGAGGTCATCAGGGACTCGGTGCAGCGACGGGGCTACCCGCCGTCGATGCGCGAGATCGGCCAGGCCGTCGGCCTGTCCAGCACGTCCTCGGTCGCACACCAGCTGATGGCACTGGAGCGCAAGGGCTTCCTGCGCCGCGACCCGCACCGCCCGCGCGCGTACGAGGTCCGCGGCTCCGACCAGTCCTCGTCGGCGCAGCCCACGGACACCGCGGGCAAGCCGGCCGCGTCGTACGTCCCGCTGGTGGGCCGTATCGCCGCCGGTGGCCCGATCCTCGCCGAGGAGTCGGTCGAGGACGTCTTCCCCCTCCCCCGCCAACTGGTCGGTGACGGTGAGCTGTTCGTCCTCAAGGTCGTCGGTGACTCGATGATCGAGGCCGCGATCTGTGACGGCGACTGGGTCACCGTGCGCCGCCAGCCGGTCGCCGAGAACGGCGACATCGTGGCCGCCATGCTGGAGGGCGAGGCCACCGTCAAGCGCTTCAAGCGCGAGGACGGCCACGTCTGGCTCCTCCCGCACAACTCGGCGTACGAGCCGATCCCGGGCGACGACGCGACGATCCTCGGCAAGGTGGTGGCAGTGCTGCGGCGCGTGTGACGGCTGCGGCGGGCGGGTCCCTTCGGCCCCGCCCCCTGACCGGACCCCGGGACCCCTGCGCCGGTTCCGGGGTCCTGTGCTGTCCGGGCCCCGGTGAGGACCGGTTGCCCGGGCGGCCCCGGTGTGCGGCCGGTCGTCGATACGGGGTCGGCCCGACGCTCCGGACCGACCCGCCCCCGCTCACTCCGATTCGGCTTCGGCTTCCTCCTGCTTCGCCTTCGCGTCGATCGCGGACAGCGACCTCCGGACCTGGTTGCGGTCCGTGGTGTACCAGAAGTCGGGCAGTGACGCCTTGAGATAGCTGCCGTAGCGGGCGGTGGCGAGGCGCTGGTCCAGTACGGCGACGACACCCCGGTCCCCCGATGCCCGCACGAGACGGCCGGCGCCCTGGGCCATGAGAAGTGCCGCGTGGGTGGCGGCCACCGCCATGAAGCCGTTGCCCCCGGCGTCCTCGACCGCCTTCTGGCGGGCGCTCATCAGCGGGTCGTCCGGACGCGGGAACGGGATCTTGTCCATGACGACCAACTGGCAGCTGGGCCCGGGCACATCGACGCCCTGCCAGAGCGACAGCGTGCCGAAGAGGCAGGTCTTCGGGTCGCCCGCGAAGTTCTTGATCAGCTCGCCGAGCGTCTCCTCGCCCTGGAGCAGGATCGGGTACTCGGGGATGCGGGAACGCAGTTCCTCGGCGGCGAGTTGGGCACCCCGCATCGAGGAGAAGAGGCCCAGAGTGCGACCGCCCGCCGCCTGGATCAACTCGGTCAACTCGTCCAGCATGTCGGCACGATCGCCGTCCCGCGCGGGGCGCGAGAGATGCTTGGCGACGTACAGGATGCCCTGCTTCGGGTAGTCGAAGGGCGAGCCGACATCGACGCCCTTCCACTGCGGCAGGTCGTCGCCCGCCGTGCCCTCGGGGGCGAGGCCGAGGGATGCTCCTACGCCGTTGAAGTCGCCGCCGAGCTTCAGCGTCGCGGAGGTCAGGGTCACCGAGCGGTCCGCGAAGAGCTTCTCCCTCAGCAGGCCCGACACGGACATGGGGGCGACGCGCAGGGAGGCACCGAAGCGGTCGTGGCGTTCGTACCAGACGACGTCCCACTCGGAGCCGTTGGTGATGCGCTCCGACACGTCGTGCACGGCCTCCACGGAGGCCAGCGCCTGCTTGCGGACCGCGTCCTCGTCCTGCACGGACTTGTCGCGGGTGGCGCCGATCGCGGAGATCACCGTACGGCAGGCGTCGCGCAGCGCCATGAGGGCGTAACCGAGGTCCTCCGGGATCTCCTCCAGGCGGCCCGGCAGAGCGAGTTCCATCAGCCGTTCGAAGCCCTCGGCTGCGGTCTGGAGCTGGTCGGCGGCCTTCTCGTTCACCAGCTTCGCGGCACGGCGCACCGCGCGGTTGACCTGGCCCGGGGTGAGCTCGCCGGTGGCAACTCCGGTGACCCGTGAGACCAGTTCATGGGCCTCGTCGACGATCAGCACCTCGTGCGGCGGGAGGACGGGGGCGCCCTCGATGGCGTCGATCGCGAGCAGCGCGTGGTTGGTGACGACGACCTCGGCGAGCTTGGCGCGCTCGCGGGCCGCCTCGGCGAAACACTCCGCTCCGTAGGCGCACTTCTGGGCGCCCAGGCACTCACGGGAGGACACCGAGACCTGTGCCCAGGCGCGGTCGGAGACTCCGGGCGTGAGGTCGTCGCGGTCGCCGGTCTCGGTCTCCTCCGTCCAGTCGCGCAGCCGCAGCAGGTCCTGGCCCAGCTTGCTGGTGGGCGCCGCCGCCTCGAACTGGTCGAAGAGGCCCTCCTCCTCGTCCTGCGGCATGCCCTCGTGGAGTCGGTGCAGGCACAGGTAGTTCGACCTGCCCTTGAGCATCGCGAACTGGGGGCGGCGGCGCAGCAGGGGATGCAGTGCGTCGACCGTGCGCGGCAGATCCCGCTCCGCCAGCTGGCGCTGGAGGGCGAGCGTGGCGGTCGCGACGACGACCCGCTCTCCGTGCGCGAGCGCGGGCACGAGGTAGCCGAGCGACTTTCCGGTGCCGGTGCCGGCCTGGACCAGCAGATGGGAACCGTCGTCGATCGCCTCCGCGACGGCTTCGGCCATGGTCACCTGGCCGGGGCGCTCCGAACCGCCGACGGCAGTGACGGCAGCATGCAGGAGTTCGGGGAGTGAGGGCTTCGTCATAGCCCGACCACCCTACGGGGCGGGACTGACAACCGGGCGATCAAGGCGAGGGAAGGGGTTGGATCAAGACCGGTGGACTTTCGGACAGGGGCGATTTGGGTTCGGCTGGTGATCGAGTCGGTCCGGGCGGGACCGGATAAGTCCGACCGGTGCACCAAATGTGACGGCGCTGCCACGTGGCGCTACCGCACATCGCGCTGCGAACGGTCGCGGACCATGAGCGCGGCCCGCTTGGCGGGCAGGTCGACCTCGGCGGAGAACCGGAAACCGGCGCTCAGGAAGGCGGCTACGGAGGGGGTGTTGCGAAGGTCGGGTTCCGCGACGACGCGAGCGCAGGCGGAGCGCTTCTCGAGTACGAGGTCGGCGACGGCCCGGAGGAGGGTGCTGCCCAGCCCTCGTCCCCGGTCGGCGACGTTACCGATGAGCAGGTGGATGCCGGTGTCGTGCGGTCGGGCGGGGTAGTGACGGGCCAGCGGGTCGAGGTCCGCCCGGTAGATCTCCCAGTAGCTCATCGGGGTGCCGTCCAGCACGCCGAGACAGGGAACGCTGCGGCCGTCACCGGCGAGTTGGGCGCGCAGGTGGTCCTCGGTCAGCGTCTGCGGACCGGCCAGTTCCCAGAACTCCGCGACTACGGGGTCGTTCATCCAGCGGTTGATCAGCGGGAGGTCGCGCTCGAACCGGACGGGGACGAGGTGGAAGGCGCCTGCGGGGGTGCGGATCGGCCCCCAGTCGGCGACACGGTCGAGGAGATCGTCGCCGGCCGGGATGCGTGTCTCGTGGTCCGCCTCGTGGTCCGCCTGATGGGCCACTTCGTCGGCTACGGCAGCGTCGGCTGCGTCCGCCTCGGCGCAGAGCGCGATGAACTCCTCGGGCAGACGAAGGACGAGGGTGTCCTCGCTGTCCGTACCTGGACTGTGACCTGCACTCGCACTGGTGAGAGGCACGGTGACGCTCCTGACGGTCAGGAATGAAGGGGGTTGGCGATGGTGACGTAGACGGACTGGGTGTCGACCGGGCCGACGAGTTCGTCGAGGCCGTGCAGCCGGGTCAGCAGGTTGGCCTTGCAGCGCAGGACGGGTGAGTCGAGCAGGCGGGCCGGCAGGGAGGTGCGCAGCCGGGCGGGGCCGGAGGCCACGTCGCGGAGGAAACGGCGGAAGGCGGAGAGCAACAGCCGCTCGTCGGCGAGGCGTTGCGAACCGAACGCTCCGATGAGACCGAGCACGTTGTTGATCGCGAGGTAGTACGCGAAGCGTTCGTCGGTGACCTCGTCGGAGACGAAGGTGTCGCTGTGTTCGCCGATGCCGGGCAGTCGGGCGTCGAGTTCCGCGCGACGGGAGGCGCGGAAGTAGTAGCCCTGGTTGTCGCGGTACCGGCCACCGGAGGGCCAGCCTTCGGTGTCCAACAAGACCAGCGTGTTCTGTTGGTGTGCCTCCAGGGCGATCCCCGCCTCACTGTCCAGCCACAGCACGGGACGGACGACCTGCTCCAGGTAGCGCAGGAACCACTCGGCGGCGACCGCTCCGCGCGACCGCCCGGTCCGCCCGGCGAGGCCCGTGACGACTTCGGCCAGACGGGACCGCAGCGGCGGTACGCCGGATGGGGAGTGGCCGGTGTGCGAGGTCGCCGCCGGTCCGCCGCCGGTGGCGTTCCGTCCGGCGTACGGCCGTGGTGAGACGAGCCCGGCGATGCACGACACGTCGTCGGACGCGCTGAACGGGTTGTGCCGGATCACCACGTCGATGCCGGCCAAGGGCACACGGGCGGCGTTGCTCTCGCCCGGCGCGTCAACTGCCAGCCACGCCGGGTCGCGGACGATGTCGAAGCCCGGGTGGGCGGCCTGCCACTCCTTGAACAGGCCGCTGCGCAGCAGGCGGTGCACCTCGACGCCGCGATGGAGTTCCTTACGGAGGTTCTCTCTAAGGGAGTTGGTGATGCGCAGGCCCAGGGACAACTTGAGCATGGCGGGGGCGCCTGACCGGTGGACGGTTCGTACGGAGGAGGTGGGCTGCCATGGGCTGCCGTGCGGGCCGAGGTCCTGGATCAGTCCGGCGGCGAGCAGGGCGGCGATGTCGGCGCGGTGCTGGATCTCGCGCCACTGCCAGGGGTGCAGGGGAAGGGCGGAATGCCCCTCGGGCAGGGGCAGTTCGGCTCCGGCGAGCCGGGCCGTGAGGTCGGCGGCGGGGACCGGGCGGCCGCGTTCGGTCCATGCCGAGTCGGTGGCGAGTACGGAAGGGGCGACAGCCAGCCAGTGGAGAGGGAAGGAGCCGCGCAACTCCGGTGAGTACAGGCGGGCTTCGGCCTCGGAGAGGCCCTCGCGGCTCTTCGGGGTCGGGTGCAGCGGGTGTCCGAGGAGCAGTGCCTGTTCCGCGGAGAGGAAGAGATCGGGACCGTCGGCCGGGTGCGCTCGGCGGTCGGTGAGGAAGGTGACGGTACGGCGGAGGGAGTCGGCTACACGGGCCACCAGGTCGGTCACGGTTTCTGGTGCTGTTGGGGTTTCCGGGGCCGTTGAGGTTTCCGGGGCCGTTGAGGTTTCCGGGGCCGATGGGATCTCGGCCGCCATTCCGGTTTCGGGTGCCGTTGCGCCTGAAGTTGCGGCCCCGGCTGCCACTCCGGCGCCCACTCCGGTCGCCGTATCCGCACCCGGTACGGACCCCCCACCGCGCCCCACCGTCTCCCTCGCGAGCAACGCCGCGACCGTGACCGCGTCGGCCGGTGGCGCGCCATGGGGAGCGTCGGAGAGGCGGGGAGGGCCGAAACGGTGCCAGCCCGTCGGAGACCAGTAGTGGACCTGCGCGAGCAGGGCCGTGCCGCTGGCCGGGAGGGGGATGCGGAGGGTGCCGTCGGCGGGAGCGGGGAGGTTCGTTTCGCGTACCCAGCAGCGCAGGAGGTTCTCGACGGCTGCGGCCTGGGCGGCGATGTGAGGGTCCGGGTGCTCCAGGAGGTCGGTGGTTGTGCCGCGCGGCTGCCCTGTTTCCGGGCTGCGGGGCTGCTGCCGGGGAACGGACTCGGTCGACGCCGCCGCCAGGATCTGCGTGTGTCGAGGACTCGGCTCGTGGGAGTGACCGTCAGGGGTGGGCGTGGGGTTCAAGGCTGTTCCTCGGGGGGGGGTGGTTCGGAGTGGGAATCGTGAGTCGTGCCGCGCCGACTCCGCATGCTCTGGCGGGCGTTGAGCTTGGATGCCTTGCAACTGGTGTTACGGGTCAGCCGAGTTGATGTCCGCCGTCGGTCCGACCCCGGGCCACGGCCTCCACCGCGTCGGACAGGCGGTTGAGTACCGCCGTCGCCTGCTCGTCGGTGATCGTGAGAGGCGGGAGGAGTCGTACGACACTTGCGTTGCGGCCCCCGAGTTCGACGATGAGGCCGCGGCGCAGGCACTCCTGTTGGACCGCGGCGGCGAGTTCGGGAGCGGCGGCCGGACGGGAGCCGTGCGCGGAACCGGCGGCGGGGCGGGGGCCGTGCGCGAGCCGCTGCGGCGAGGCCGTGTCCGACCCTGGCCTTCCGCCCCCGGCGCCCCCGGCCGCCCTCTCGTCCTCAAGGGCAACCCCGCCTGTCCCCTCACCGGCAAAGGCACCTTCCGCCTCCCTTGCGGAATCCCTGTCCACGAACTCGACCCCGATCATCAACCCCCGCCCCCGCACGTCACCGACACACGCGAACTCGCCTGCCAGTCCCCGGAGTTGGACAAGCATCCGTGCGCCGAGTTCGCCCGCGCGTCCGGCGAGCCCGTTCTCGCGGACGTACGCGAGGGTCGCCGTACCGGCCGCCATGGCTAGCTGGTTGCCGCGGAACGCGTCCGCGTGGGCGCCGGGTTGGCGGAGGTCGAGGTCGTCGCGGTGGACGATGACGGCCAGGGGCAGGCTGCCGCCGATGGCCTTGGAGAGGATCATCACGTCGGGGGTGACCCCACTGTGCTCGACCGCCCAGAACGCGCCGGTTCGGCCGACGCCCGTCTGGATCTCGTCGGCGATCAGCGGGATGGAGCGGGCGGCGGTGATCCGGCGGATGCGCCGCATCCACTCGTCGGGTGCGGGGATCACTCCGCCCTCTTCCTGGACAGGTTCGACGATCATTCCGGCGGGGCTCGGCACACCGGACCCGGGGTCGTCGAGGACGGACTCGGTCCAGCGGGCGGCGAGTTCGGCGCCGTACGCGCTGCCGATGCCGAACGGGCAGCGGTAGTCCTGCGGGGAGGGAAGGCGGCCGACGCGGACGTCAGAGGCGTCGTCGGGCGCTTCGGGTGCGCCGGTGGCCATGCCGTGGTGGGCGCCGGTGAAGGCGAGGATTCCGGTGCGCCCGGTCGCGGCACGGACGAGCTCGAACGCGGCCTCGACCGCGTCGGTGCCGGCCGGGCCACAGAACCGCACGCGCGCGTGGTCGGCGAGTCCGGGCGGCAGCGTACGGAACAACTCGGTGACGAAGGCGTCCTTGACGGGAGTGGCGAGGTCGAGGGCCTGCAGTGGGGCGCCCGAGTCGAGGACGCCGCGGATCGCCTCCAGGACCACGGGGTGGTTGTGCCCGAGGGCGAGAGTGCCGTCCCCCGAGAGGCAGTCCAGGTAACGGCGGCCGTCCGCGCCCTCGATGGTCAGGCCGCGCGCCCGCACCGGCACGACGGGAAGGGCGCGCGCATAGGTGCGTGCCGCCGACTCGCGCGCCGCCTGACGCCGCAGGATCCCCTCGTGCGCCCCGCGCGCCGACTGACGCCCCAAGACCCCCTCCGGCGCTCCACGCGCCGTCGTGGACACCCCGCCGTGCCCGCCCGCCACGCCCCCAGCAGGCCCGTATCCCCCGTACACAGACTCGGCCACGGCCGCTCCCGTCCCTCCCGCTGTCCAAAGGCGAGTTGAGGTCTCGCGTCGCCACGGGCGCGGGGGACCGCGCATCGACAGCAGGCCCCCGTCGCTGCCAACCCCCGTACCGCCTACGGGGTTACGGGTTGCTTCAAGATCCTTGCCGTGACGGAACCGTTGCCGTTCCGTGGGAAGACCCCCACAGCGAGCGCATAGTGTGTGATGCCGTTCCCGAAGGCCGTGAGTTCAGCGTGAACCCACCATGAGTTCCGGCTGAGATCACAGCCGTGGCGCACCATCCGTTCACCCAGGGGGAGTCAAAGACCATGCGATCGATACGGCCGTCCTTCACCGCCCGTCGTGGGAGGGGCGCGCGTCGCGGAACCTCCCCCGTGCTGGCCGCCGTTGCCCTCGCCTCGGCGCTCGCGCTCACCACGACCGCCTGCGGTTCCGGAGACACCAAAGCGGACGGCCGGTCCACCGCGTCCGCGACCAGCAGCGACACGGGCGACGGCAAGATCAAGATCCCGGACGACATCAAGGACAAGCTCAAAGAGCACGGGATCGACCTCGACAAGTGGAAGAACGGCGCCTGGAAGAACTGGAGCAAGGACGACTGGCTGCGCGAGGCCGACGACTACATCAACCCGATCATCAAGGGGCTGTGGAGTTCCGGCCGGATGCGGGACGCCAACGACCCGGACAAGGGCGTCGACACCAACGACATCTCCGGTGACCAGGGCGTGACCGACCCGACGCCCGCGGCGGTGGACGCAAAGGCCGTGTCGCCTACGTACCACGCCAACGCGGCGACGGCCGGCAAGGTGTTCTTCGACGCCCCCGAGGGCACGATGGTCTGCTCGGCGACGGTCGTCGAGGACCCGGCGCACCCGGGCAAGTCCAACTTGGTGTGGACGGCGGGCCATTGCGTGCACGCGGGCAGGAACGGCGGCTGGTACCGCAACATCGCGTTCGTGCCGTCGTACAACAACGCGGGTATGTCGACAGCGCAGTTGGAGACCGCCACCCGGGACCAGGTCGCTCCGTACGGTGTCTGGTGGGGCGACTGGGCGCGGACCTCGCAGCAGTGGATCGACCAGGGCGGCGAGACGGGCGGGCAGGGTTCGTCGTACGACTACGCCGTGATCCATGTGACGCCCGAGAAGGGCAACGGGGGCAAGTCCCTTGAGGAGACGGTCGGTTCGGCCCTGCCGGTGAACTTCAACGCACCTGCCGTGCCGAAGGTCTCGAGCATCACGGCGACCGGCTACCCGGCGGCGAAACCGTACGACGGTTCGACGCTGTACCAGTGCACCGACAAGCCGGGGCGGCTGTCGATCAACGCCTCGGACCCGACGATGTACCGCATCGGCTGCACCATGACCGGCGGTTCGTCCGGCGGCGGCTGGGTGGAGACGGGCTCCGACGGCAAGCCGGCGCTGGTGTCCAACACCTCGATCGGCCCCGTGACTTCGGGCTGGCTGGCGGGTCCGCGGCTGGGCGATGTGGCCAAGGGCGTGTACGACTCGGTCAGCAAGAAGTTCGCAGGGCAGTAGACACGACCGAGGCTCGCCCCAGGTGATCCGGGGCGAGCCTCAGGACGTGCTGTGCTACGGCCGTCAGGCCAGCGGTGCCGGGACGTACGGCGCGAGTTCCGCCGCCAGTTCCTCGTGCACCCGCACCTTGAGCTGGGTGCCCTCCGACGTGTGTTCCTCGGAGATCACCTCGCCCTCGGAGTGGGCGCGGGCGACCAGCCTGCCGTGCGTGTACGGCACGAGCGCCTCGATCTCGACCGAGGGGCGCGGCAGTTCGCTGTCGATGAGCGCGAGCAGTTCGTCGATGCCCTGGCCGGTGCGGGCCGAGACCGCGATGGACCGCTTCTCGTTCCGCATCAGCCGCTGGAGCGTCAACGGGTCCGCCGCGTCCGCCTTGTTGATGATCACGATCTCGGGCACCTTCGTGGCGCCGACATCCCGGATCACCTCGCGTACGGCGGCCAGCTGCTCCTCCGGGACCGGGTGCGAACCGTCCACCACGTGCAGGATCAGGTCGGCGTCGCCGACCTCCTCCATCGTGGAACGGAAGGCCTCGACCAGGTGGTGCGGCAGGTGCCGGACGAATCCGACGGTGTCGACCAGTGTGTAGAGCCGTCCGCCCGGTGTCTCGGCCCGGCGCACGGTCGGGTCGAGGGTCGCGAACAGCGCGTTCTCGACGAGCACGCCCGCGCCCGTGAGGCGGTTGAGCAGGGACGACTTGCCGGCGTTGGTGTAACCGGCGATCGCGACCGAGGGCACCTTGTGGCGACGGCGCTCCTGGCGCTTGATGTCGCGGCCGGTCTTCATGTCCGCGATCTCCCGGCGCATCTTCGCCATCTTCTCGCGGATACGACGCCGGTCGGTCTCGATCTTGGTCTCACCGGGACCACGGGTGGCGAGGCCGCCGCCCGAGCCGCCGCCCATCTGACGGGACAGCGACTGACCCCAGCCGCGGAGCCTCGGCAGCATGTACTGCATCTGCGCGAGCGCGACCTGCGCCTTGCCCTCTCGGGACTTGGCGTGCTGGGCGAAGATGTCGAGGATCAGGGCCGTACGGTCGATGACCTTGACCTTGACGACGTCTTCGAGGTGGATCAGCTGGCCGGGGCTCAGCTCACCGTCGCAGATGACGGTGTCGGCGCCGGTCTCCAGGACGATGTCCCGCAGTTCGTTGGCCTTGCCCGAACCGATGTACGTGGCCGCGTCCGGCTTGTCACGGCGCTGGACGACACCGTCGAGCACGAGCGCGCCAGCGGTCTCCGCGAGGGCTGCCAGCTCGGCGAGCGAGTTGTCCGCGTCCTGGGCCGTACCCGTGGTCCAGACGCCGACGAGTACGACGCGCTCCAGGCGGAGCTGTCGATACTCGACCTCGGTGACGTCCTCGAGCTCGGTGGAGAGGCCTGCCACACGGCGCAGGGCCGCGCGCTCGGAGCGGTCGAACTGGTCGCCGTCCCGGTCTCCGTCGATCTCGTGGCTCCAGGCGACGTCCTCTTCCATCAGGGCATCGGCCCGAAGACCTTCGGGGTAGGCGTGCGCGAGGCGCTCAGTGTCCTGGGAAGGGGAAGAAGAGGAGGTCATTGGGTCCTTACGTCGATGGGAGTCCTTCAAAGGTCATAACGTGCGAGTGCCCCGGGAGATTCCCGGTGAACCGCGCCGCCGACCCGACGATGGTCGCACGGCACGGATCGCCCCGTCACGGCCTTATTTCACGGGTGCCTCGGACTTCCAGTCCGGGTGACCGGGCATCGGCGGGGTCTTCTCGCCGTAGAGCCACGCCTTGAAGAAGCCGCTCAGGTCGCGGCCGGAGATCGCGGAGGCGAGTTCCTCGAAGTCGGCCGTCGTGGCGGTGCTGTCCCTGTGCACGTTCACCCAGGTGCGCTCCAGGCGTTCGAAGGCGGGGCGGCCGATCTCCTGGCGCAGGGCGTAGAGGGCGAGTGCGGCGCCGTCGTAGACGTTCGGGCGGAAGATGCTGATCTTCTGGCCGGGCGCGGGGGCCTTGGGGAGCGCGGGCGGTCCGCCGGCGGCGCGCCAGCGGTCGGAGGCGCCGTAGGCCGCCTTCATGCGCGTCTCCATGGGCCTGTGGGCCTTCTCCTCGGCGTACAGCTCCTCGTACCAGGTGGCGTGTCCTTCGTTGAGCCACAGGTCGGACCAGGTGCGGGGGCTGACGCTGTCGCCGAACCACTGGTGGGACAGCTCGTGCACCATGATCGACTCGACGTACCACTTGGGGTAGGCGGGCTCGGTGAAGAGATCTCTCTCGAAGAGAGAGATCGTCTGGGTCTCGAGCTCGAAGCCGGTGGACGCGTCGGCCATGAGCAGCCCGTACGTCTCGAAGGGGTACCGGCCGACCTTGCTCTCCATCCAGGCGATCTGGTCGGGGGTCTTCGCCAGCCACGGTTCGAGTTGCTTGGCGTCCTTGGCGGGCACGACGTCGCGCATCGGCAGGTCGTGCGGTCCGGTGCGGTGCAGTACGGCGGAGCGCCCGATGGACACCTGGGCGAGTTCGGTGGCCATGGGGTGCTGGGTGCGGTACGTCCAGGTGGTGTTCTGGCCGACCCTGTCGACGCCGGCCGGCAGGCCATTCGCCACGGCCGTATAGGCGTTGGGCGCGGTGACCCTGATGGTGAACATCGCCTTGTCGGAGGGATGGTCGTTGCACGGGAACACCAGGTGCGCGGCGTCGGCCTGGTTGGCCATGGCGAGCCCGTCCTTGGTCTGCACCCAGCCGCCGTCCTGGCCCTTGACCGACACGGGGTCACTGGTGTGCCGCACGGTGATCCGCGTCCAACTCCCCTCAGCCAGCGGCTCCTCGGGCGTCACCACCAGGTCCTCGCCGGCACTCTCGAAGGCGGCGGGGCGCCCGTCGACCTCGACCGAGTCCACGGTGCCGTGCGCGAAGTCGAGGTTGATCCGGTCCAGCGCCTCGGTCGTCCACGCGTCGATGGTGGTGACGGCCTGGAGCGGCTTGCTGTTGGTGCCGGGATAGGTGAAGGAGAGGTCGTACGACGCCACGTCGTAGCCCGGGTTGCCCAGGGTCGGGAAGAGCCGGTCACCGACTCCCAGGGGCGTGGGCGGGGCGCTCGCGGCGACGAGGCAGACGGACACGGCGGAGGCGAGCAGGGCCGCCTTCAGCCGTCGGGAGTTCCCGGTGCGCGGCCGGGAGGCCGGATCGCCGGAGCCGATGCGGGGGATGCCGATGCCGGTCGTGCCGGTGCGAGGGGTGAGCAGCATGCCCCACCGCTACCAGCGCGCGCGTGCCGCACGGCGACGACTCGCGCCCGGCCCACTCGAACGGGGTCTTCCGCAGGTCTACGGGGCTCTGTGCGCGCCGGGGCGCGCGGGCCGGGGCGTGGTCGGCGCGTGTCTCAGAACGCCGTCGTGTGGTGCTGCGCGCGGCTCACGTCGTAGACGCCCGGGACATTGCGCATCGCCCGCATGAGGGCCAGGAGGTGGGCTGCGTCCGGGAGTTGGAGCGTGTAGGTGTGGCGGACGCGCTGCTGGGTCGGGGGTTCGACGGTCGCCGAGACGATCTCCGCGCCCTCCAGGGCGATCGCCTCGGTGAGGTCGGCGAGGAGATGCGGGCGGCCGAACGATTCGGCTACCAGCGTGACCCGGCACTCGGTGGTGTCGCCCCAGCGCACACCGACCTCCGCGCGCCCCACGCCCTTCATCTGCGCCACCGCGGCGCACTCCACGCGGTGGACGGTCACGACTCCGCCGCGCACCGAGAATCCGGTGACCTCGTCGGGCGGTACGGGCGTACAGCAGCCTGCGAGCCGTACGGTCGCGCCGGGCTGGTCCACGACCGGGGTGGCGGGGCGTTCGGTGGGAGTGTCCGGGGTGTCTTCGGAGGTGGGGGGCGCCGACCGGGCGCCCTGCGCCGCCTCGTCCGCCTCGGCGCCCGCTTCGTCGGCGCGTCCCGGGTGCGCAGCGATCCAGCGCTGGATGGCGATCCGGGCGGCGGGGGTGTGCGCGTGCTCCAGCCACTCCCTGGAGGGCTCGGAGGCCGGGTCCTGGCCCATGAGGAGCTGGACGGTGTCGCCGTCCTTCAGGACCGTGCTGAGGGTCGCCAGGCGGCCGTTGACGCGCGCGCCGATGCAGGCGTGGGCGTCCTCGCCGTACTGCGCGTACGCGGCGTCCACACAGGTCGCGCCGTCGGGCAGGCCCAGGGTGCCGCCGTCGGGCCGGAACACGGTGATCTCGCGGTCCTGGGCGAGGTCCTCGCGGAGCGTCGACCAGAAGGTGTCGGGGTCGGGGGCGCCCTCCTGCCAGTCGAGGAGACGGGAGAGCCAGCCGGGCCTGGTGGGGTCGGCGCGCTCACCGTCGTTCGCGGCCTGTTGCTCCTCCGAAGGAGGAGCGTAGGGATTGCCGAGCGCGATCACGCCGGCCTCGGCGACCTTGTGCATCTGGTGCGTGCGGATGAGGACTTCGACGACCTGGCCGTCCGTGTGGGCGACGGCGGTGTGCAGCGACTGGTACAGGTTGAACTTCGGTACGGCGATGAAGTCCTTGAACTCCGAGACCACGGGCTTGAGGCAGGTGTGCAGTTCGCCGAGGACGCCGTAGCAGTCCGCGTCCTCGTTCACGAGCACCAGGAGGCGGCCGAAGTCGGCGCCGCGCAGCCTGCCGCGCTTGCGGGCGACGCGGTGCACGGAGACGAAGTGCCGTGGCCGGATGAGGACTTCGGCCTGGATGTCGGCGTCGCGCAGGACGGTGCGTACCTCGTCGGTGACCTCGGCGAGCGGGTCGTCCGCGCGGGAGGAGTTGTCGACGATCAACTCGCGGGTGTGGTCGTACTCCTCGGGGTGGAGGATCGCGAAGACCAGGTCTTCCAGTTCGGTCTTGAGCGCCTGGACGCCGAGCCGTTCGGCGAGCGGGATGAGGACGTCGCGGGTGACCTTGGCGATGCGGGCCTGCTTCTCGGGGCGCATCACGCCCAGGGTGCGCATGTTGTGCAGGCGGTCGGCGAGTTTGATCGACATCACGCGGACGTCGCTGCCGGTGGCGACGAGCATCTTGCGGAAGGTCTCCGGCTCGGCCGCCGCCCCGTAGTCGACCTTCTCCAACTTCGTTACCCCGTCGACGAGATAGCGCACCTCGGCGCCGAACTCCTCGCCGACCTGATCGAGCGTCACTTCCGTGTCCTCGACCGTGTCGTGGAGCAGAGAGGCCGTCAACGTCGTTGTCTCGGCGCCGAGTTCGGCGAGGATCAGGGTCACCGCGAGGGGGTGCGTGATGTACGGCTCGCCGCTCTTGCGCATCTGGCCGCGGTGCGAGGACTCGGCCAGCACCCAGGCGCGGCGCAGCGGTTCGAGGTCGGCGTCCGGATAGTGGGCGCGGTGCGCCTCGGCGACATGGCCGATGGCGTCGGGCAGCCGGTCGCGCGCGGTGGGACCGAGCAGGGCGGCCCGGCCGAGTCGGCGCAGGTCGATCCGGGGGCGGGCCTTCCTGCGGGGCACTGTGTTGATCACAGGGCCTGGGCTCGCAGGGTTCGTGGCCTCCGCACTCATGGGCACCTCCGGCTGCTTGACCGGCGGACGGGTGCCCCATGGCGTACTCGGCTCAGGGAATCTTCGATCCCCCGTCCGGGCCGGTGCTTGATGCTACCGAGCCCACCACGTGCGACTGACCGCCTCTCGCCGAGCGTGAAACGGATCACCCATTCGAGCGAAGGTCGGGAGGTTTACGGTTTTGCGCCACACCACGGGAGGTCGGCCATGGTTTCGAGCCGCGCCGGACGCCGGAGACTTCGGATTCAGGGCGTCCGGAGCAGCCAGAACTGCGATTCACCCGTTCAGCGGATGGCGTTTTCCAGCCACTCGGCATCGATCTCGCCCTCGGCGACGATCACCGCGGGGCCGGTCATCTCGATCTCGCCATCGGGCCGCTCGGTGATCATCAGCGTTCCGCCGAGCACGTCGACGGTGTACGTCGCCTGCGTTCCGGTGACGGCCGGGTCGGCGCCGTCCCGGCGGGCGGCGGCCACGGCGACCGCGCACGCGCCCGTGCCGCACGAGCGGGTCTCCCCGGCACCGCGCTCGTGCACGCGCAGCGCGACGTGCCCGGGGCCGCGGTCGACCACGAACTCCACGTTCACACCGTCCGGGTAGGCGGTGGCCGGGCTGAAGGGCGGCGGGGCGTACAGGTCGCCGGCGTGCGCGAGGTCGTCGACGAAGGCGACCGCGTGCGGATTGCCCATGTTCACGTTCCGCGCGGGCCAGCTGCGCTCGCCGACGCTCACCGTGACGTCCCCTTCGGGGAGGCGCGCCTTGCCCATGCCGACGGTGATGTCGCCGTCCTTGGCGATGTGGACGGTCTTGACTCCCCCGCGCGTGGCGACCGCGATGTCCCCTTCGGCCACATGTCCGGCGCGCTGGAGATAGCGCGCGAACACACGCACTCCGTTGCCGCACATCTCGGAGACCGAGCCGTCGCCGTTGCGGTAGTCCATGAACCACTCCGCCTCGGCCGCCATGTCCCGCGCCTCGGGGTGCGCGGCGGACCGCACGACGTGCAGCAGCCCGTCGCCGCCGATGCCGGCGCGGCGATCGCACAGGGCGGCCACGGCGGCCGGGGACAGGTCGATGACGTTCTCGGGGTCCGGGACGATCACGAAGTCGTTCTCGGTGCCGTGCCCCTTGAGGAAGGCGATCCGCGTGCTCATTCCTCGATCGTACGGGGTGGCTATGACATGCCGACGATCAAGGTGACCACTTAGACGGCTAGCGGAGCCTGGCCACGCGATACACGGCGAGGACCGCGACCACGCCCACCACCAGGGAGTACGCGATGACGACCCGCCAGTCCGGGCGGCCACCGGAGCCGCGCTGCGGGAAGCCCGGCCAGGTGTAGCCGACGCGGCGGGCGGCCGTCGTGCCCCAGCCGGCCGCGCAGCAGCAGATGAGCAGGCCGAGCATGGCAACCACGGCCCCGCTGTCGCCGAAGTCGAAGGCGAGCGGAAAGGCGAACATCAGGGAGCCGACAGCGGCCAGGGCCACGATGGGCGCGAGTTGCCAGATGCGCAGACGGCGCTGCGGGCGCAGCTCGACCTCGACCTCGGGTCCGGCGAACATCTCGTCGGGCCCGGGACCGTCGGCGGTCACGCCGCCCTGGATCTCGTCCGGGCCGTCCGGGCTCAGTAGGCCGTCGCCCTCTTCCGGTTCACCACGGTCCGTGGTGACCTGCTCGGTGCCTTCTGCGGTGTCGCGAGGGCCGGCCTCCATCGCCACGCGCCCTCCCAACTCGGACTCCACTTGGTCGATCGAAGCTCGATGATGGCACGCCCCCGAAGGCCACAAGGGCGGCCGGAGCGTCCCGATGCCATGACGTGATCAGGCTGTGACCGGTCGTTCGACCAACGCCAGTGCCAGGTGCGGAAGTTCTGTGAGATCCGCCGCAGCCCCACTCAACCAGTGCACCCGGGGATCGCGCCTGAACCACGAATCCTGACGGCGCGCGAAGCGCTTGGTGGCCCGCACGGTCTCCGCACGCGCCTCCTGCTCCGTGCACTCCCCCGCGAGCGCCGCGAGCACCTGCTGATAGCCGAGCGCGCGCGACGCCGTGACCCCCTCGCGCAGGCCGCGCGCCTCCAGCGCCCGCACCTCGTCCACGAGCCCCGCGTCCCACATCCGGTCGACCCTGCGCGCGATGCGCTCGTCGAGTTCGGGGCGCGCCACGTCGACGCCGATCTGGACGGTGTCGTAGATCGAGTCGTGGCCGGGAAGGTTGGCGGTGAAGGGCTTGCCGGTGATCTCGATGACCTCCAGGGCCCGGACGATACGGCGGCCGTTGCTGGGCAGGATCGCGTGCGCGGCCTCGGGGTCGGCGGCGGCCAGGCGGGCGTGCAGGGCGCCGGAGCCGCGCAGGGCGAGCTCCTCCTCCAGGCGGGCCCGGACCTCGGGGTCGGTGCCGGGGAACTCCAGGTTGTCGACCGCCCCGCGCACGTACAGCCCGGAACCGCCGACCAGGATCGGCCAGCGACCCTCGGCGAGCAGGGCGTCGATGCGCTCGCGGGCGAGCCGCTGGTACTCGGCGACGGACGCCTGGACCGTCACGTCCCAGATGTCCAGGAGGTGGTGCGGGATGCCGCCGCGCTCCTCGGGCGTCAGCTTGGCGGTGCCGATGTCCATCCCTCCGTAGAGCTGCATGGAGTCGGCGTTGACGACCTCGCCTCCGAGACGCTGGGCCAGGAAGACGCCCAGATCGGACTTTCCGGCCGCGGTCGGTCCGACGACGGCGATGACTCGGGGGGCGGGGGGTGCGCTGCTCACGTTCCCAGTCTCGCAAACGTCGGACCCTCCCCTCGAACGAGTTACGTGACAGCACGCGCGCGGGGTCGTTGCCCGTTGCGAGGTACCCCACCGCCGGTTTCGGGAGGCGGTGCCCCGGACGACGCAAACGGACGCACCGGGCTACGCGGGATTTCGCCCGCACGAGTAACGTATGGAGTGGATATGGGCGTTTTTGACCGGATTCTTCGGAGGTCGAAGGCTACGGAGGAGGCGTCGACCGCCGAAACGCAGACCGACACGCGGCCGGCCGAGGACCGGACGGTCGAAGCGGCGGGCGAGGTGTCGGAGGCCGAGGCGGGGGCAGGGGTCCAGGAAGCGGCGGAGTCGACGGCGACGGAGGTCGTCGAGGCCGCCGACGGTGTCGACAGCGTCGAGATCCCCAAGCAGCAGTCCGCCGAAGAGGCCGCCGACAACGAGGCCGGTGAAGCCGCCCGTACATAACTGCCCCGCGTGGAAAGGTGAACCATGGGTCTGCTGGACAACTTCAAGGCCAAACTCGCCCCGGCGAAGGACAAGGTCTCGGGCCTCGCGCAGCAACACGGAGGCAAGATCGAGAGCGGCCTGGACAAGGCCGCGAAAATGGTCGACGAGAAGACCAAGGGCAAGTACAGCGACAAGATCCAGACGGGCACGGGCAAGGCCAAGGACGCCATGGACCGACTCGCGCACAAGGACGACACGGGGAGTACGGGAGCGGAGGGCGGCGGCACGACCACACCACCGCCGGACTCGACCCCGCCGGCTTCCTGAACAACACCTGCACATCGATCGGCGGACGGCCGCGGAGCGTATGGCTCTCCGGCCGTCCGCCGTTTTGTGGGGTGGGGGCGGGTGCCGGAGGGACGTGTTCGGTTCGGTGCAGGCGGGCGAGCCCGGGGGCGTGGTTTCGTGAGCCTTGCGGCTCGGCTGTCCCACACGGGTCTGCCGTCTGCGCGGCGACTGCCGCGTACTGATGCTGGCCGCGCACGCGCGCGTGTCACGGTCGTCGCCTACGTAGGTACCGCCTCTCCAGCGCACCCCGCCATGCTCGCCGCCCGGCCACTCCTGGGCTCAGCGGCATACGTGGGCGAGGCACCCCACCGCAGAGCCCGTCACCGCCGCCCCGCGCCTCCGTGCCTACGACCAGGTCGCGACCACGTACCCGACGCCGTACGGGGCGTCCTCGTACAGCAGCTCGCCGCCGAGGTCGGCGCCCTCCGCCGCGCCCGCGAGGACCTGCCAGGGGGCGCGGCCGGAGGCCTTCAGTTGGTACGCCAGCTCGGTGTCCAGGGACTTGAGGGCCGCGACGTCCGCCGCCCCCAGCGCACGTGCGACCTCCGCGTCGAAGGGTGCTGCCCGCTCGTCGAGATAGCCCGGCGCCTTCAGCGTCCGGCACGCGCTGGCGTCGCCCATCACCAGGAGCGCGACCCGCTCCGCCTGCCCGACGACATCCCGCCCGACTTCGATGCACCGCTCGGCCGCGAGAGGTTCCCCCACGCCGAGTCCTTCGATCGGGGCGTCGGACCACCGGGTCCGCTCCAGCAGCCACGCGGCGACCGCGAGCGAGGGCGGAAGCTCACGCTCCGACACCGCGCCCTTCTCCCCACCCAGCCGTACGTCGAGGTCCACGCCGAAGCCGCGGAACGAACCCCGGGTGCCCTCAGGATGCGGCCCGCGCCCGCTCTGCTCGGCGGGCCCGACGACCACCAGGCGGTCGGGCCGGGCGGCGGCGAGCACCCCCAGCGCATCGGTGCACGCGGCCCGCGCGGCGGCCAGTTCGGGCGCGGCACCGGCGGCGACATCGGGAACGAGGAGCGGCGGACAGGGGCAGACGGCGGCGGCTACGAGCATGGCCGGAACACTAACAAGCAGGCCCACGGGCGGCGACGGCCCGCATGGTGACACGGGCGGACGTTCCGGTACCGGTCAGGCCGGTCCCGCTTCCGGCCCCAGCCAGGTCGGGGCGCCGCTGTCGTGCAACAGCTCGGCGGCCGTGAACCGGGTGTGGAAGGTCCCCAGCGCCCCGTCCGAGACGAGCAGGAACGCCTCGCCGTCCCGGAACAGCCGGGTGCGCTGAGGCTTGCGCGGATGCGCGGGCCGGTACTGCCGGGCACGCTTCTCCAGCTCCGCGAGGGCCTCTTCGCGCGTGCCCTCGACCTGCGCCAGCACCTCACCCAACCAGCGTTTGCGGTCCCCCGTGCCGGTGGTCGTCTCGACGATCAGTCCCCAAGTGGGCATGCTTCCGCTCCCCCGCCCTGTCCGTCTGTGCCCTTGTCGTCCGTCTGTCGGTGTCGCTGTGGATCCGTGTTCTCGCTGTCGCCCGTGAGTGCGTCGCTGTCACCAGTGGGTGCGTCACCGTCCCTCAGTTGCAGCCGCAACCGCTCCCCGTGGCGACCGGCAGCGGCGCGGGCGCGCCGATCTTCGGCAGGCCCAGCATCACGCCGACCGGCTTGGCGGCCTCGGCCGCGTTCCGCTTCTCCCAGGCGTCGCCCGCGCGCGTGGGGCGCACGTTCAGGGTGGGACCCTCGGCGAGGAGGTGGTGCGGGGCGGCGTACGTGATCTCGACCGTCACCACGTCACCGGGGCGGACCTCCTGGTCCGGCTTGGTGAAGTGGACGAGGCGGTTGTCGGGGGCACGGCCGGAGAGGCGGTGGGTGGCGCCGTCCTTGCGGCCCTCGCCCTCGGCGACCATCAGCTCCAGGGTGCGGCCGACCTGCTTCTTGTTCTCGTCCCAGGAGATCTCCTCCTGGAGGGCGACGAGACGCATGTAGCGCTCCTGGACGACCTCTTTGGGGATCTGGTTCTCCATGGTCGCGGCCGGGGTGCCAGGCCGCTTGGAGTACTGGAACGTAAACGCTTGCGCGAAGCGTGCCTCACGGACCGCGTGCATCGTCTGCTCGAAGTCCTCCTCGGTCTCCCCGGGGAAGCCGACGATGATGTCGGTGGTGATGGCGGCGTGCGGGATGGCCGCGCGGACCTTGTCGATGATCCCCAGGTAGCGCTCCTGGCGGTAGGACCGGCGCATGGCCTTCAGGATCGGGTCGGAGCCGGACTGCATCGGCATGTGCAGCTGCGGCATCACGTTCGGCGTCTCGGCCATCGCGGCGATGACGTCGTCGGTGAAGTCGCGAGGGTGCGGCGACGTGAACCGGACGCGCTCCAGGCCCTCGATGGTCCCGCAGGCCCGCAACAGCTTGCTGAAGGCCTCGCGGTCGCCGATGTCGGAGCCGTACGCGTTGACGTTCTGGCCGAGCAGGGTGATCTCGGAGACGCCCTCGCCGACCAGGGCCTCGATCTCGGCGAGGATGTCGCCGGTGCGGCGGTCCTTCTCCTTGCCGCGCAGGGCCGGGACGATGCAGAAGGTGCACGTGTTGTTGCAGCCGACGGAGATCGACACCCAGGCCGCGTAGGCGCTCTCGCGCCGGGTCGGCAGTGTCGAGGGGAAGGCCTCCAGGGACTCCGCGATCTCGACCTGCGCCTCTTCCTGCACACGCGCGCGTTCCAGCAGGACCGGCAGTTTGCCGATGTTGTGCGTGCCGAAGACGACGTCCACCCAGGGCGCCTTCTTCACGATGGTGTCGCGGTCCTTCTGTGCGAGGCAGCCGCCGACGGCGATCTGCATCCCGGGACGCTTCGTCTTCATCGGGGCGAGGCGGCCGAGGTTGCCGTAGAGCCGGTTGTCGGCGTTCTCGCGCACGGCACAGGTGTTGAAGACGACGACATCCGCGTCACCGTCCGACCCCTCGGGCGCGCGCACATAACCGGCACCCTCCAGGAGACCGGAGAGCCGCTCGGAATCGTGGACGTTCATCTGGCACCCGTAGGTACGCACTTCGTACGTTTTGACGTCCACTGCCTCGCTCCGGTCACCGCTGCTCATGTGACAAGGGTAGGCGGTGCCGGGAGTGGCTCTCACTCCCCGCCCACGCCCCACCCCTGCTTCCGCAGCACCCCCGACACATCCGGCGCCTCGTAGTGCTCCCCCTTGAGGACCTTGCCGTCGGCCCGGCGGGCGATCTCGCCGTCCGGGCCGATCTTGGTCATGTTGGAGCGGTGGACCTCGGCGAGCACCGCGTCGAGGTCGATGCCGTGGACGAGGGCCGTGCCGTAGGCGACGTAGACGACGTCGGCCAGTTCGTGCGCCAGGCTGTCGAGGGGGCCGCCGACCGAGACCTCGGCGACCTCCGCGGCCTCCTCTGCGAGGAGTTCCCCGCGGTGGGCGGCGAGGTCGGGGGCGACCTCGGTGGGTGTGCTGCGGGCGTCGAGCCCGAAGGCCAGGTGGAACTCGCGTACCAGGTCGGCGGGCGAAGAACTCATGCCACGACCTTAGTTGCCGCCACTGACAGCCCCTGTCCGCGAGGTTCTGCCCGGCGGATCAACGCGTTCCCTGCGGCGGATCAACTCGCGAGCACGGGGCCGGTACACACTCCCCGACGGCCTCGATGGCCAGGGAACCCCAGCGGCGTCGTCATCGGTCACCGGTTCCCGCCTCCGGCGCGCAGGCCCGAGCCCCGCCCTGGTCAGCATCGCGTCCAGGCTGGCAGGATCGCGCGCATGCTCAAGGTGTTCTCCCGTATCAGCAGGCGCCGGGCCCTGCAGGGCGCGGCCGCCGGCTTCGTCGCGTTCGGGCTGCTGCTGTGGTGGCTGCTGCCCCTGGGCGACGAGCCGCCGACCGGGACGATCACCTTCAGTACCGGAACCCGGCTCGGGGTCTACCAGGAGTACGGCAAGCTCCTGCGCACCGCGCTCGACAAGGACATGCCGGGCCTCAAGGTGAAGCTGGTGAACAGCGACGGGTCGCAGGAGAACGTCGCGCGCGTGGCGACCGGCAACGCCGACTTCACCATCGCCGCGGCCGACGCGGTGGGGACGTACGAGATGGACGGCAAACCCGGCGCCGCCGCGCTGCGCGGGGTCGCGCGGCTGTACGACGACTACGTCCAGCTCATCGTGCCGCGCGACTCGGACATCGACTCGGTCGCCGATCTGCGGGGCAAGCGGGTGGCCATAGGGCCGGGCCGCTCGGGCGTGCGGCTGATCGCCAACAGGGTGCTCACGGCGGCCGGTATCGACCCGAAGAAGGGCGTCGTACCGGTGGCGGCCGGCATCGACACGGGACCGGATCTGCTCGAGCGGGGCAAGATCGACGCGTTCTTCTGGTCGGGCGGGCTGCCGACGGACGGTCTGAAGGATCTCGCCAAGCACTACGCGTTCCGGTTCGTGCCGATCGAGGCGGACCTCGTGGCCAAGATGCACGCGCAGGGCGACGCCACCCGCTACTACCGCGCCACCAACATGCCGGAGTCGGCCTACCCCACCATCCAGCGGGGGTCCACTGTCCCGACCATCGCCGTGTCCAACCTGCTGGTGACCCGCAAGGACATGAACGTCAGGCTCACGGAGTGGATCACCAAGATCGTGATCAAGAGCCGCGACGGCATCGGCAAGCGCGTCCACTCGGCACAGCTGGTGGACCTGCGCACGGCGATCTACACCGACCCGCTTGCCCTGCACGAGGGCGCCCGGCGCTACTACCGCTCCGTCAAGCCGTAGAAACACTCAGGCCGTAGAAGCACTCAAGCTGTGGAAGCACTCAAGTCGTAGGCCCGCTCGGGCCCTTGACGCCCGTTCTCCGGCCGTTGACGCCCGCTCAGGCCGCCGGCCCACTCCTCGGCACCGACACGGTCACCTCTAGCCCGTGCGGCTCGTGGTGGGCGTACGTGAGGGAGCCGCCGCCCGCGGCCAGCAGGACGTGGGAGATGGACAGGCCGAGGCCGGAGCCCTTGATGTTCTGGTGGCGGCCGCTGCGCCAGAACCGGTCGCCCACGCGCGCGAGTTCCTCCTCGGTGAGGCCGGGCCCGCGGTCCGTGACGACGACGGTCGAGGTCTCGCCGTTCGACGCGACCGTCACCTCGACGCTCTCGTCCTCGGGCGTGAACTTCACCGCGTTGTCGATCACCGCGTCCAGGGCGCTGGACAGGGTGACCGGGTCGGCCCAGGCCGTCGTGGGCGGGCAACTGCCCACCAGGCGCACGCCCTTGGCCTCGGCGGTCGGCGCCCAGGCCGCGACGCGCTCGGCGGTCAGCGCACCGATGTCGGTGATCCTGAGATCCGCGTCCGCGTGCTCGGCCAGTGCCAGGTCGAGCAGGTCGTCCAGGACCTGGGTCAGGCGTTTGCCCTCGGTGCGGACCGAGGCGATCTCGTCATTGTCCTCCGGCAGTTCGAGCGCGAGCAGTTCGATGCGCAGCAGCAGCGCCGAGAGCGGGTTGCGCAGCTGGTGCGAGGCGTCGGCGACGAAGGCGCGCTGCTGCTCCAGCACGTCCTCGACGTTGTCCGCCATCTCGTTGAACGAGCGGGCCAGGCGCTGGAGTTCCGGCGGCCCGCCTGCGGCCGCGACACGGGACTTGAGGCGCCCGGTGGCGATGTCGTGGGTGGTCGCGTCGAGGACCCGTACGGGGCGCAGGACCCAGCCGGTGAGCCGTAGGGCCGCGCCGACGGCCAGCAGCATCGCGGCGATCTCGCCGGCGCCGATCGTCAGCCAGCCGCGCAGGGTCCGTGAACGCATCGGCCCGGTGGGCGAGTCGGTGACCACGACCGCGATGACGTCGCCGTCCCGGATGACCGGCGAGGCGACGACCAGGCGGTGGCGCTGCCAGGGCCAGACCTGTTCCGGGTCGTGACTGCGGCGGCTGAGCAGTGCCTCGGCGAAGGCGTCGCGCACCTCGCCGGTCCTGGGGAGCAGGAAGTCGTCCGGCGCGTTCGCCATGGAGGTGTCGGTGCGGTAGAAGACGCCCGCGCGGATGCCGTAGACCTCGTAGTAGCTGGCGAGTTCGCGGTCCAGGGTCTCCTGGCGTTCGTCCGGGACCGTGGCGGCGGGGCGCGATCCCGTGGGCGCGTCGGTGACGAACTGGGCCAGGGCCGCGAACCGCGCGGTGTCGTCGATACGGTCGACGATCACCTTCTGCTGCTGGGCCGCGGCGACGCTGATGGCGAGCGGGACGCCCAGCGCGAGCAGGACGGCCGCCATCAGGACGATGAGCAGCGGGAGGAGACGTGTACGCACCCGTGCCCGCTACGCGGCCGGAGCGACGAGCCGGTAGCCGACGCCGCGTACGGTCTCGATCAGTGCGGGCATCCGCAGCTTGGCGCGCAGGGACGCGACATGCACCTCCAGGGTGCGTCCCGTGCCCTCCCAACTGGTGCGCCACACCTCGCTGATGATCTGCTCCCGCCGGAAGACCACCCCCGGACGCTGGGCGAGCAGGGCGAGCAGATCGAACTCCTTGCGGGTCAGTTGGACAACCGAACCGTCCACGCTGACCTGGCGGGTGGGCAGTTCGATGCGCACCGGGCCGAGGCGCAACGTGGTGTCACCGCCGCCGCTCGCGTCCTCGTGGACACTGCGCCGGCTGACGGCGTGGATGCGGGCGAGCAGCTCCCCGGTGTCGTACGGCTTCACCACGTAGTCGTCGGCTCCGAGGTTGAGGCCGTGGATGCGGGAGCGGACGTCGGAGCGGGCGGTGACCATGATCACCGGGGTGCTGGTGCGCTTGCGGATCTTGCCGCAGACCTCGTAGCCGTCCTGGTCGGGCAGGCCGAGGTCCAGGAGGACGACACCGAAGACGTCGCTCTCCGGGACGAGTGCCTGGAGGGCCTCCTCGCCGCTGCGGGCATGCGTGACCTCGAATCCGTGCCGCGCCAGGACCGCGGACAGAGCGGCGGCGACATGGTTGTCGTCCTCGACGAGGAGCAGTCTCATCCCGGCCCCCTCCGGTTCATCGTTCGTATGGTCTCGGCCTGTACAAAAGCATGTCTCACGCGCGCGTGCACCCAGGCAGTCACGCCGATGGACGAAGACGCCGTCAAGTCGGTTCCGGTTGCGCGAGGCTTCCGTTACCCAGCCGGTACGGATCCCGGCGACGAAGTGCTACGGCACGTGTCCTATTGCTATCCGATCGTGATGCTCAGATCTCGCTCAGATGTGATGACGCTGGTCGTAAGGCCTCACTACTGTCCTCCGCAACCGACGAGGACGGAGCCAGCAAGCGATGACCGAAGTATCGGTGGCCAAGGAAGATGTGGCCGCGACCGGCGAACTCGTCGTCCTGAAGAGCGTCAACAAGCACTTCGGCGCGTTGCACGTACTCCAGGACATCGATCTGACGATCGCCCGCGGCGAGGTCGTCGTGGTGATCGGGCCTTCCGGATCCGGAAAGTCCACTCTGTGCCGCACCATCAACCGCCTGGAGACGATCGATTCGGGTGCGATCGCCATCGACGGCAAACCGTTGCCCCAGGAGGGCAGGGAGCTGGCCCGGCTGCGTGCCGACGTCGGGATGGTCTTCCAGTCCTTCAACCTCTTCGCGCACAAGACCGTGCTCGAGAACGTGATGCTGGGTCAGATCAAGGTCCGCAAGGCCGACAAGAAGCAGGCCGAGGAGAAGGCCCGGGCGCTGCTCGACCGGGTCGGCGTGGCCACCCAGGCGGACAAGTACCCGGCCCAGCTGTCCGGCGGTCAGCAGCAGCGCGTCGCCATCGCGCGGGCGCTGGCCATGGACCCCAAGGTGATGCTCTTCGACGAGCCGACCTCGGCCCTGGACCCGGAGATGATCAACGAGGTGCTGGAGGTCATGCAGCAGCTCGCCCGTGACGGGATGACGATGATCGTCGTCACCCACGAGATGGGCTTCGCCCGCTCGGCCGCCAACCGAGTGGTGTTCATGGCCGACGGCCGCATCGTCGAAGAGGCCGTGCCGGACCAGTTCTTCAGCAACCCGCGCAGCGACCGGGCCAAGGACTTCCTGTCGAAGATCCTTCACCACTGACGCTCACCACCGCACCACCGGCGAACACCGACGAACAGCGACGAACACCGACAGCCAGCCACCGGCGGCCCGCGGACAGCGGGAGGCCACCGACTGCCGCTGAGGGTCCCGCACGCCCTCAGGGCCACCGTCACGCGCTCTGACGGGCCCTCATCTCCTCACCAGCCAAAGGATGTTCCTCATGAAGCTCCGCAAGGTCACCGCCTTCGCGACCACCGCGCTCGTCCTCTCGCTCGCCGCGACGGCCTGCGGGAGCAGCGACAGCAACGACTCCGGTTCGGGCTCCGGCGGGGGCGGCAAGATCAAGGTCGGCATCAAGTTCGACCAGCCGGGCCTCGGCCTGAAGCAGCCGGACGGGACCTACGCCGGCTTCGACGTGGACGTGGCGACCTACGTGGCCGGGCAGCTCGGCTACAAGCCCAGTCAGATCGAGTGGGTCGAGACCAAGAGCGCCGACCGTGAGAACGCGCTGGCACGCGGCGACGTCAAGTTCATCGCGGCCACGTACTCGATCAACGACGAGCGCAAGCAGAAGGTCGACTTCGCCGGCCCCTACCTGCTGGCCCACCAGGACCTGCTCGTCAAGAAGGACTCGACGATCGCCCAGGCCACGGACCTCAACGGCAAGAACCTCTGTTCCGTGACCGGCTCCACGTCGGCGCAGAACATCAAGGACAAGATCGCCCCGAAGGCCAACCTCCGTGAGAACGCGGGCTATTCGGAGTGCATCGCCGCCCTCCAGAGCGGTGCCGTCGACGCGGTGACCACCGACGACTCGATCCTCGCGGGCTTCGCCGCGCAGGACAAGTTCAAGGGCCAGTTCAAGCTCGCCGGCCTCAAGCTCAGCAACGAGAACTACGGCGTCGGCGTCAAGAAGGGCGACTCCGCGACCGTCACCAAGATCAACACCGCGCTGGAGAAGATGGTCAGCAGCGGTGCCTGGCAGACGGCGGTCACCAAGAACTTCGGCCCGGCCGGCTACAAGAACGAGCCCGCCCCGAAGATCGGCGACATCGTCAAGTAACCCGAGAGATCCCAGGTAAGGCAGGCCCCCATACCCGGAAGCGCGGGAGATCGTGTTCGACTTTCTTCAAGGTTATGACGTCCTAGGGGCGTTCTGGATGACGGTGAAACTGACCGCCCTCTCCGCCCTCGGCTCCCTGGTCTGGGGCACCCTGCTGGCCGCGATGCGGGTCAGCCCGGTCCCGCTGATGCGCGGGTTCGGCACCTTCTACGTGAACACCGTCCGGAACATCCCCCTGACGGTCATCATCGTCTTCACCTCGCTCGGCCTCGCCGACATCTTCGGCGTGACGATGGGCGCGTCCGACGACTTCAAGGTGCAGGGTTTCCGACTCGCGCTGCTGGGTCTCGTGGCGTACCACGCGGCCTTCGTCTGCGAGGCGGTGCGCTCCGGCATCAACACCGTGCCCGTCGGACAGGCGGAGGCGGCCCGCGCCATCGGGCTGAGCTTCAGTCAGGTGCTGCGGATCGTCATCCTTCCGCAGGCGTTCCGCGCGGTCATCGCACCGCTGGCCAACGTACTGATCGCCCTCACCAAGAACACCACCGTGGCGGCGGCGATCGGTGTGGCCGAGGCGGCCGCCCTGATGAAGACGATGATCGAGAACGAGGCCCAGACGGTCGCCATCGGCGCGGTCTTCGCACTGGGCTTCGTGGTACTGACCCTGCCGACCGGCCTCCTCCTCGGCTGGCTGGGCAAGCGACTGGCGGTGAAACGATGACCTCCGTCCTCTACGACGCGCCCGGCCCCCGCGCCAAACAGCGCAACGTGCTCCTCTCCGTCGTCTTCTTCGTGCTGCTCGCCCTCTTCTTGTGGTGGATCTGGCAGACGATGGACGACAAGGGCCAGCTGAAGTGGTCCCTGTGGCAGCCGTTCACCACGTCGGACGCCTGGACGACGTATCTGCTGCCGGGCCTCGGCGACACCCTGAAGGCCGCCGGGCTCGCCATGGTGATCGCCCTCCCCCTGGGCGCCTTCTTCGGGATAGCCCGGATGTCCGACCACCGGTGGGTGCGTGTCCCGGCCGGCGTGGTGGTCGAGTTCTTCCGCTCGATCCCGGTCCTCCTGCTGATGCTCTTCGCGAACGAGTTCTACGTCCGCTCCACGAGCGTCGGCAGCGAGGAACGGCCCCTGTACGCCGTCATCACCGGCCTGGTGCTCTACAACGCCTCGGTGCTCGCCGAGATCGTCCGGGCGGGCATCCTGTCCCTCCCCAAGGGGCAGACGGAGGCCGCGTACGCGATCGGTCTGCGCAAGGGCCAGACGATGACGAGCATCCTGCTCCCGCAGTCCGTCACCGTCATGCTGCCGGCCATCGTCAGCCAGCTCGTGGTCATCGTGAAGGACACCGCGCTGGGCGGCGTGATGCTGGGCTTCACCGAGCTGCTCAACGCGCGCAGCACCCTGGCGGCCAACTACGCCAACGTGGTGGCGAGCTTCATCGTCGTCGGGATCATCTTCATCCTGCTGAACCTCGCCCTCACCACGTTCGCGAGCTGGCTGGAGCGCCGGCTGCGGCGCAGCAAGAAGAGCACGGGTGCGACCGTCGCCCTCGAAGACGCCACGGGGCTCAACCCCGCGCAGGTGGGGGGCAGCTTCGGGACCGGCGCCGGCGGCTCGATCTGATGATCCGTCAAGTGGCATGAACGACACGGAGGCAGTGGCATGATCGCCACTGCCTCCGTCACTTGACGCAAGCACCGGCAATGGGTTGCATACGTTCTGTGATCGTGCACCCTGCTCCAACTTCCTGTTCCCATGCGTCCCTGAGGACACCGTCACGGGCAGGGGGCGCCGCACCGTGGACCCGGTGATCATCGTCGGAGCGGGGCCCGTGGGGCTCACGCTCGCCCTGGCGCTGGCGCGGCAGGAGGTGCCCTCCGTCGTCCTCGACGAGGGTCCGGGCAAGGACGAACCGCGCCCCGCGCGGACGGTCGTCCTGCGCGAGGACACCGCGGCGCTGCTGGAGCGGCTGACCGGCGTACCGCTCGCCAAACTCGGTTCGCGCTGGGCCGGATGGCGGTCGATGCGGCGCAAGCAGGTGATGCGCGAGATCACGTTCGACGAGACCGAGCCCGCCCCGCTGCACATCGCGCAGCACGTCCTCACCGGCGCCCTGCGCCAGGCCCTCGCGGGCGAGCGGCTGGTGCGGATCGCCGTGGACAACCGCCTCGACTCGCTCGAACAGGAGCCCTCCGGCGTCACCGCCCACACCCGCGGCCCCAAGGGCACCTGGTGGCGCGGCAGTTACCTGGTCGGCTGCGACGGCCCGCGCTCTACCGTGCGCAAACTCCTGGACATCCGCTTCCCCGGCCGTACGGCGGTGGAGCGACACGCCGTGGCCGCGCTGCGCACGGAACTTCCGTGGCCCGACGAGGCGTTGTTGCATCGAGCGCCACCGTGGCGGACGTCCGGTCCCTCGGCCGGGGAGGTCACCGGACGCCCCCTCCCCGACGGCGTGTGGCGCCTGGACTGGCTGCTGCCCCCGGGCAAGGACCTGGTCACCCCCGAGCTGCTCCTGGCCCGCATCCGCGAGACCCTCGCGGGCTGGACCGAGGGCCCGACACCGCCGTACGAACTGCTCGACACCGGCGTGCACACCGTGCACCACCGGCTCGCGCGCCGGTGGCGGGTGGGGCGGGTGTTTCTCGCCGGGGACGCGGCGCATCTGCTGGGGGCGCTCGGTACGCAGGGGCTGGACGAGGGGCTGCGGGACGCCGACAACCTCGCCTGGAAGCTGGCACCGGCCTGGCACCACGGGCCGCACGAGGCGCTGCTCGACAGCTATCAGGCGGAGCGGAGGGCCGTCGTGGCGGCGCGGCTGCGCGCCGCCGACCAGGCGCTGCCGCTGGTGCGCGGCGGCGCAGGGCTGCGCGCGGTCGTGGCCGGCTCGGCCCGCGGCCACGACGTACTGCTCACGGACGGTCACTTGGGGCGCGGCGCGCTCGGAGCGCCGGGGGCGTACGCCGACTCCCCGCTCACGCCCCGGCACATCGAGGGAGAGGTCCCCGTCGACACCCCGCCCGGTGCGCCGGTCGTCGATGTCCGGGTCACCGCGGAGGACGGCTCCTTCGTACAGCTGCGGGACCGCCTCGGGCACGGGTCCCTGCTGGTCGTCCTGGTCGCGCCGGGCACGGGCGTGTGGGAGCGCAAGCACTGGGTGACCGCGGGAATCATGCCCCGCCTGGCCGCCGCGGTGACGGCTCTGCCGCACCCGGCCGAGCTGCTGGTCGCCGAGAGCTACCCGGGCGCCGCCGCCCACACCGTCCTTCTCGTACGGCCCGACGGGCACCTGGTCACCGCGCTGAGCGGAGTACGCCCGGCCGACCTGTACGCGGCGGCCGAGGCGACCCTGGGCGGCCCGGCGAAGACGGAGGCCACCGCCGGCTCGCGCTGAGGCCTCCGTACCCGAACTGTCCACATAGTGACGCTGAGTTGACCGGCCCGCACCACCGTGCTGTACTCCGGATCATGACCGACACCTCTGTCCACCTCTGGCGGAAGGTCCATCTGGACCTCGTCCGCTACGTGGGCTGCGTCTGTCACGTCTCCTGCTGAATTCGCATCTCTCTCACTCGCGTGCGCCCTTTCTGTGGGTCCGCGCGCGCCTTCGCGAACACTCATCAGGACGGTGCACATGTCTGTATCCCCCTCTGCCCCCGTGTCCCCCGCCGCGCCCGACCGGACTCCGACGCAGGCTGACCTGCTCGACTTCGTACGGCGTACGGCCGCCGACGCCGAGCTGATCGCCTCGCTCCCCCTCGACCCCGAGGGCCGCACCTGGGTGCGGCTCGAAGGGCCCGGCGGCAGCGAGGCGTGGCTGATCGGCTGGCCGCCCGGCAGCGGAACGGGCTGGCACGACCACGCGGACTCGGTCGGCGCCTTCCTCACGGCCGCCGGTGAGCTCAAGGAGAACTCGCTCGCCGCCCGGCTCCCGAGTCACGGCTGGAAGACCCTCGAACTGGAGGAGGGCGTGGACCGCGAGCGGCGGCTACCGACCGGCAAGGGCCGCGCCTTCGGCCACCACCACGTCCACGAGGTGCTCAACGAGTCCACCGAAGAGCACGCGATCTCCGTCCACGCCTACTACCCGCCGCTCCCGCAGATCCGCCGCTACAGCCGCACCGGCCCGGTGCTGCGCCTGGAGCAGGTCGAGCGCCCGGAGGACTGGCAGTGAGCGCCGTACGCGAACAGCCCCTCGGTATAGACGAGTTGCTGGAGCGGGTCCGCGCGGACTACGAGCGGATCGAGGCGCGGGAGGCGTACGACGCGGCCCTCGCCGACGACGCCCTTCTGGTCGACATCCGCTACGAGGCCCTGCGCGACCGGGACGGTCTCATCCCCGGCGCCCTGGTCGTCGAGCGCAACGAACTGGAATGGCGCCTCGACCCCCAGGGCAGCCACCGCGCCCCTGAAGCCACCGGCCACGACCTGCGCGTCGTGGTGATCTGCAACGAGGGCTACGCCTCCAGCCTGGCAGCCGCGTCCCTGCACCAGCTGGGCCTGCACCGCGCGACGGACCTGGTCGGCGGCTTCCAGGCGTGGAAAGCGGCGGGACTTCCTGTCGTGATCTAGACACTGTGTCTACGACGTGACAGAACGGTCGCGTTCACGACCCGTCGGAGGGGCAGTAGAGCGGGGCGGTGTCCGCGTTGTCCCTGGTGATCAGGCGGGCCGGTGTGGTGGCGATCTTCTCCACCTTCTCCTTACGGAGAAGGCTGATGGTCTGGGTGACGGCCAATTCACCCGTGTCCTTGGCCGAGTTGGAGACGGTGGCGGCGAAACGGCCGTCCTTGAGGGCGGCGAGGGCCTCGTCCGTGCCGTTGACCGTCACGATCTTGACCTTCTTGCCGCCGGCCGCGTCGAACGCCTTGCGGGCGGCGAACGCCATCTCCTCGTTGGCGACGAAGGCGTAGTCGAGATCGGGATGCGCCCTGATCATGCCCTCGGCGACGGTCTTCGCCTTCGCGGCGACGAACATGGCGGGCTGATTCGCGACCACCTTCGCGTTCGCCGACAGCCCCTTGGTGAATCCACCGACGAGCAGGTCGGAGGCGGCGCCGGGCGCACCCGCGATGACAGCCACCTTCACCTCGCGCCCCGCCGCGTCCTCCTCGATCCAGTCGGCGTCCAGCTTGCCCACCGTCTTCAGGTCGACGACGACAGCCCCGAGGATGTCGGACGGATCGGCGCTGACCGAGGTCAGGAAGATCGGGATGTGCGCCTTCTTGGCTTTGGTGATGTCGGTCTTGAGCGCATCGGTGT
The DNA here is from genome assembly GCF_000716435.1 of Streptomyces xylophagus. Taxonomy (GTDB): domain Bacteria; phylum Actinomycetota; class Actinomycetes; order Streptomycetales; family Streptomycetaceae; genus Streptomyces; species Streptomyces xylophagus. Next base: position 37,763 of record NZ_JNWO01000015.1, on the reverse strand, counting down.
TGACGGTCTGCACGATGATCGCGTCGACATGGCGCGCGATCATGTCCTGGATGTTGGACAGCTCCTGGGCGGCGTCCTGATGCGAGTCGGCCGTCACGAGCCTCGCGAAGTTGTTCTTGGCCGTGTCCGCGATCGACTCCTGCAGACAGGTGTGGAACTCGGTACTGCCGCCGTTGACGAACCCGAGGACGGTGGGCCCGCCGTCGGCGGGAGTGGCGCCGGACTCCAACCCGCAGCCACTCAATAAGAGACCGGTACCGACAAAGGAGGCCACCAGCGTTCTTCGGCGCCGGGCGGGCAGGTGCAAGGTCAAGGACAAGGCCGGCCGCCTTTCGGGGCGTAAGAGAACCGGTCGGCGAAGCGGCCGGGAGGCACTCGGGCAGGCCTGGCTGCGGCTCAGCAGGCGGGGAGGGCCGAGGGACGGCAGCAGAAGCTACTCCCGCCCCAAACATGCGCACCCATCGCGGAACGCACACTTAGCGTGCGGAACACGCATCCTTGGCCGGGCGTCCCACCGGTCCCTGCGCCCACTCCCCCTGCTGCCGCTACTGCCACTGGTACTGCTTCGCGGTCGTCTACTGCCTGGCGGTCGCCGCCGTCACCGCCCGGACCCGGAGCGCGACCCGACCCGGCAGCGCCGTGGCGACGAGGGCGAGAGTCCCGGCCACCGCGACCACCGTGAGATACACGAGCGGGGTGACCGACGGCGCGGCCCGGCCGGTCATACCTACGCTGAACGCGGTCAGTACGGCGAGAGCGATACCGCTGCCCAGCGCCGTGGCGAGCAGCAGCACCGACAGCGCCTCGGTGCGCAGCATCCGCAGCACCTGCCGGCGGGTCGCCCCGGCCAGGCGGAGCAGCGCGAACTCCCGGACCCGCTCGGCGACCGACATCGCGAGCGTGTTGACCACGGCGATGGCGGTGAAGGCCAGGACGAGCCCCATGGCCAGGTAGTTGACCTCGGCGTTCGCCTGCTGCCGCTGGGCCTGGAGCGAGTCGGCGGCGGCGGGCGTGAGGATCCGGATGTCCGGGAACTCACGCAGGGTAGTCGCGAGTTGTGCCTGTGTACGGAGCGTGCTGACGAGGACGGAGGAGGCGAGCGGGTTGTCGACGTGCCGGGCGACGAGATCGTGCGCGAAGGTGAGATCGCCGAAGCCGAGACCCCTGGCGTAGACGGCGACGACGGTGAGCGTGGCGGGCGTGCCGTCGCCGAGCGTGAACTTCAGGGTGCTGCCGGGCCTCAAGTGGAGCTGATCGGCGGCCAGTTCGCTTACGGCCGCGGTGTGCTCGGTGAGCCCGCCGAGCGATCCGGCGGTGACGTCGGGGTCCCAGGTGCGGGTGAGTCCGGCGGGTGTGACGCCTTGGGCCGCGTATTTGTCCAGGCCCACACGGACGGTCGTACGGACGACTTCGGTGACGACGTCGTGCCGGGCGCGGAGCTGCCGCGCGGCCTCGGCCGGGACGCCCGGGCCCTGGGAGGCGAGGACCCAGTCGGCGCGGACGCCTTCGCGGGCCTGGGCGCGGGCGGCGTCGCCGAGGGTGGGCTGAACAAACAGCACCGTGCAGGTCATGCCGATCAGGAGGGTGAGGGGGGTGACGACGGAGGCCATGCGGGTGGCGTTGCCCCGAAGGTTGGCGACAGCGAGCCGACCGCACGGGCCGGTGCGCCGGAGCGGGCCACCGACCACCAGGGTGGCCACTTTGACGAGTAGCGGTCCGAGGAGGGCGACGGAGGTCGACAGCACCACAACAGCCAGGAAGGTCACGGGAGTTGAGGCAGGCTCGGTACGCAGACCGCTGAGCACGACGACCAGGACGATACCCAGCGCTAGGAGGATGAGGCCGGCGAGGAGGCGACCTCGCGTGAGGCGAGGGCGAGTGAGGTGGGGGCGAGTGAGGTGGGGGCGGGGGCGGATGACCTGGGTGCGCTTGGGGCGGGTGCGGGTGGGGCGGAAGCGCGCGGGTTGGGTACGGGTGAGCTGGGTGCGCGTGAGGCGGGTGTGCGTGAGGCGGAAGCGCGCGGGGCGGGTGCGCGCGGGGCGGGTGTCCTTGGACCCGGGGTCGGCTCGCGGTTTGGCCGCCGGTTCGACTCCCCGTTTGATTTCGACTCCCGGTTCGGCTTCGACTCCCGCTTCTGCCGCCAGTTCAACATCGGCTCCCGGTTCGGCTTCAGCTACGACTACGACTACGACTTCACCCTCAGCTACGACTTCGGCTTCCGCTTCGGCGAGTGCCTGGGCCGGGCGGATTCGGGAGATACGGCGGGAGGCGACGCGGGCTGCGGCCCAGGCGCCGAACACGGTCGCGGCCAAGGCGGCCAGCGGCGGGACGACGCCGGTGGTGTGCTGGAGCGTGGCGGGGACTGCGCCCAGGGCGACGAACCTGCCGTAGAGCCAGGCGCCCAGCGGAAGTCCGAGCAGGGCGCCCGCGGCACCGGCGGCCGTGCCGACGATCAGGGCCTCGCGGCCGAGAAGTCCGCGGATCTGACCCGACGTGGCGGCCACCGCGCGGAGCAGGGCGAGTTCGCGGTGGCGCTGCTGGACGGAGAGCGCGAAGGTGCCGACGACTACGAGGACCGCCACGAGCAGCGAGGTGCCGCCCATCGCGCCGCCCATGCTGACCAGCCTGACCCGGGCCGTGGCGGCGTCCAGGAACTCGACGGGGCCGCGGGCGTCGCCGGCGCTGACCTGAGCGGTGGTGCCGTGGAGCGCTGTGGCGACGGCCTGCCGCAGCCGGGCCGGGCTCGTGCCCTTGTCCGGGAGCACGCCGAACGCGGTGACCTGCCCGGGGTGCGCGGCCAGCCGACGGGCCTCGCCTGTCGAGAAGAAGAGCGATGTCTGATGGCGTACGGCCGTGTCGGGAGCGGCGATTCCGGTGATCCGGTAGCTGCGCGGAGCCCGCGTCGACTGGACGGTGAGCCGGTCGCCGGGCCGGAGCCGGGCCCGCTCGGCGAGGTCGCGGTCGATGACGAGGTCGGTGGCGGCCCGTGGCGCGTTGCCGGTGACGAGCCGGTACGGCGTCAGCGCGGCGGAGTCCCAGGCGTGCCCGTAGGCGGTCCGGCCGCCCGTGCCGACGGGGGTCAACGGCTGGGCGAGGAAGGTCAGTTCGGGGATGACACGGGCCACGCCCGGCGTCCGTGCGAGCAGGCTCTCCAGGTTCGCGGGGAGCCAGGCGCGCTCGGCGATCGGTTTCGCCTTGTGCTTGACCTTGGTCTTGCCCTTCTTGTGTTTGACGGTGGTCCGGTGAACGTTCTGGTCGGCGGAGACCACGACCGGGCTCGCCGCGTAGCGCTCGGTGCGGATGGTGCCGCGCAGGCCGGTGTCGAGGAGGGTGCCGCAGGCCGTGATGAGGGCGGCCGCGCACATCAGGGCGAGGAAGGCGCCGACGAATCCGGCCTTGCGGGCGCGGACGGACCGGAGGGCGTAGCGCAGCATCATGAGGGCTCCGTCTCTTTTCCGTTGTGCGCCGAGGCGGCGTCGGCGAGCGGTGCCGGGAAGGCGAAGAACCGGGTGAGCACGGTGCGGGCGCCGGCCGGAGTGTCGACTTCGGGGCGCTTGTAGCGGTTGAGGAGGGCGATGTACTCCTCGAAGAACGCCCCGAGTTCGGGCACGGTGAGCCGGACGGTGCCGCGTGAGTACGGGAACGCGTCCGCCCATGGCCCGGTCTCGGCGGAGTCCCGCTGGAGCTGCTCGAAGAGCTCCAGGTCGGCGGCGTACGCATGGTGGTTGAGCTCGTCCATGACATGCCGCATCTCGGCGCTCTGGCGGCTGCGCGGCGGGAAACGGCGGTCACCGGGGACGGCCCGCCACCAGCGCTCGCGGGCATGACCGGGCGCGCGCCCCGTCTGCGGTTTCGCAGCCGCAGCCTCCGCCTCAGCATCTCCCGCTTCTAGCTCCGCTTCCGTCTCGGCATCCGCATCCGCATCCGACTCCTCGACGAAGCCGTAGCGGGCGAGTTCACGCAGGTGGTAGCTGGTGGAGCCGGTGTTCAGGCCGAGTGCGCGGGCGAGGGTGGCCGAGGTCGCGGGGCCGTGCAGGGTGAGGTGCTGGAGCATGCGCTGGCGGCGGGGCTGCGCGAGCGCCTTCAGCGCGGCGAGATCGGAGAGTTCGACCGGTGCGGGTGTCGTCGGGGTCTGCTCGGTGGGCGTCTCCACGCCGGTTGGGCCGGGTTCCTGTGCCATGCGTACACAGTCGTTTGTGCACAAGTGTCTGTGCACTGGGGTGATCCGGCGTCTTCAGCAGGGGGCTAGCCCCACCCCGGGCATCGGTCGGTGCTTGCCTGAACGCGATCGGCGCCCCCGCGCGTCCACCGTGTTCAGGACATCCGCACCACCGAGAGGTCGGAACCGGATCGATTCAGAACCGGATCGACACCGGATCAGTACCCCTCGTCTCAGTACCCTTCGTCCCCGAGGAACTCCGCGTCCTCGCCCTCTTCCTCCAGCGCCTGTCGGACCACTCTGAGGGCCATACCCGGGGAGTAACCCTTGCGGGCCAGCATGCCCGCGAGGCGGCGCAGCCTCTTGTCGCGGTCGAGGCCGCGGGTGGACCGGAGTTTGCGGTCGACCAGGTCGCGGGCCGTCGTCTCTTCCTGCTCGGAGTCGAGCTGGGAGACGGCGTCGTCGATCAGCGTCGGGTCGACGCCCTTGGTGCGCAGCTCCTGGGCGAGTGCGCGCCGCGCCAGTCCCCGGCCGTGGTGCCGGGACTCCACCCAAGCGTCCGCGAACGCACCGTCGTTGATCAGTCCGACCTCCTCGAACCGCGACAGCACCTCGTCCGCCACCTCGTCCGGGATCTCCCGCTTGCGCAGGGCGTCCGCGAGTTGCTTGCGAGTGCGCGGGTTCCCGGTGAGCAGGCGCAGGCAGATGCCCCGCGCCCGCTCAGCCGGGTCCGCCGGCGGCTCCTCCTTCTCGGCCCTCGACGAGGAGAAGTCACCCCCGTCCGTTCCGGACGACTCCCCGAAGCCCCGGCCACGGCGCCCACGCCTACCGCGTGCGCCGTCACCGCGCGCCGAACCCCCGCGTGAGCCGCCCTCGTCACGCGCTCCCCGACTGCGGCGCGAGCCGCGGCCGGATGCGTCGTCGTCACCGAACCCGCCGCCGGGCGAACTGCCGCCGGGCGCCGAGCTCCTGAAAGGCCGACCGATACCCGCCGAACCATCGCCGGGCTCCGGACCGCCGAAAGGCGGACCGGCCTCACCGGCGAAGCCGCCGGCCGACCGGTCGGCGCCCGGCTCGTCGCCGTACGGCCCGTCCATTCCGTACGGCTCCTCGGGCACGCCGTCCGCACCGTAGGCCAGGCCCTCGCCTATCCCGCGCCCCTGGGGGACGTCGGGATACGCGTACTCGGCCCAGTCCGTTCGTCGTGTCACGGGTCAGCTCTTGGCTGCCGTGGCCTTGGGCTTGGTGGCCTTGGCCGCAGCCGGAGCGGGCACCGTCTTGGCGGCGTCGTCCGTGGCGGTGGAGACCGCCGCGTCCGCGACCGGCTCGGTGGACTTCTCCTTCTCCGGACGGACACCCACGCCCAGCTTCTCCAGGATCTTCTTCTCGATCTCGTTGGCCAGGTCGGGGTTGTCCTTCAGGAAGTTGCGCGCGTTCTCCTTGCCCTGGCCGAGCTGGTCGCCCTCGTACGTGTACCAGGCGCCGGCCTTGCGGACGAAGCCGTTCTCCACGCCCATGTCGATCAGGCCGCCCTCGCGGCTGATGCCGTGGCCGTAGAGGATGTCGAACTCGGCCTGCTTGAAGGGCGGCGCGACCTTGTTCTTGACGACCTTGACGCGGGTGCGGTTGCCGACCGCGTCCGTGCCGTCCTTGAGGGTCTCGATCCGACGGATGTCGAGTCGCACCGAGGCGTAGAACTTCAGCGCGCGGCCACCGGTCGTGGTCTCCGGGGAGCCGAACATCACGCCGATCTTCTCGCGGAGCTGGTTGATGAAGATCGCGGTGGTCCCGGACTGGTGGAGCGCACCTGTGATCTTGCGAAGCGCCTGGCTCATCAGACGGGCCTGCAGACCGACGTGGCTGTCTCCCATCTCGCCCTCGATCTCCGCGCGCGGGACGAGCGCCGCGACGGAGTCGATGACGATGAGGTCGAGGGCGCCGGAGCGGACCAGCATGTCCACGATCTCCAGGGCCTGCTCGCCGTTGTCCGGCTGGGACAGGATCAGGTTGTCGATGTCGACGCCGAGCTTCTTCGCGTACTCGGGGTCGAGGGCGTGCTCCGCGTCCACGAACGCGACCTGGCCGCCGGCCCGCTGTGCGTTCGCCACCGCGTGCAGGGTCAGGGTCGTCTTTCCGGAGGACTCCGGGCCGTAGACCTCCACCACTCGGCCGCGCGGCAGGCCGCCGACGCCGAGGGCGACGTCCAGTGCGGTCGACCCGGTGGGGATGACCTCGATGGGCTCGTTCGGCCGCTCGCCCAGGCGCATCACCGCGCCCTTTCCGAATTGCCGTTCAATCTGTGCGAGTGCGGCGTCCAACGCCTTCTCGCGGTCGGTTCCTGCCATGGGTTCCACCCGGTTTGCTTGAGTCGATCGCTTCACGTCAAAGACGCTAACGCCTGCCACTGACAATGCGCCCCGACGCCCGTCCAGCCTGTGGATAACTCGGACACTTCACCATCAAAAGCCTGACGAAATGTCCATCATGGCCTCGCCGGAGCTTCTATGAGAATGGATGTTCGATTTTCGTGTCAAGCGCACCACGCGGCACTCGCGTCATCGGATGTCGCGTGTCCTGTGACACTTCGAACCACATGGAAATCGAGCCCGGCGGCCTCGGCCACCCCGCACCCTGGGAAACCCCTAGCAGGACACCGACCGGCTGACAGCGCACCCGAAGCCTCCAGAAGCACTACTTCTCCCGGCGTACGACGGGTGTCTTCGGCCGTACGACGACCGCGCGGCGCGTTCCCGCGAGGCTCGGGCCATGTCCCTGACCGTGAAGAGCCATCCGCGCCCCGCCGAGCGCCTCTGTCACGCGACCGGTGCCCTGCTGATCGTCTCCGGCCTGGTGCATCTCGTGGTGTTCGCGGTCGACGGCGGCCCCTGGTACGGGCCCGTGTCCTGGCGCAAGCCCGTCACGTTCGGGCTCTCCTTCGGGGCGACGCTGATCGCGGTCACCTGGGTCACGTCGTACCTGCACGTCGGGGCCCGGCTGCGTACCGTGCTGCTCGTCGTGTTCGCCGCCGACTGTGTCGTGGAGGTCGGCGGCATCACCCTCCAGGCGTGGCGCCGGGTGCCGTCGCACCTCGACATGGAGACGCCCTTCGACACGGCGGTGTCCATGACGCTCGCGGTGGGCGGCGGTGTCCTCGTGGTGCTGCTCACCGTGTTCGCAGTGGCGTCCTTCCGGCACCGGCCGACGGGTCCCACGGGGATGGCGCTCGCGGTGCGTTCCGGGTTCGCGATCCTGCTCGTCGCGCTGGCCTCGGGCGCCGCGATGATCGCGCGCGGGGTCGTCCTCGCCCGGACCGGCCACCAGGAGGCGGCGTACCACTCGACGGCCCCGCTCAAGCCGCTGCACGGGGTGAGCCTGCACGCCGTCCTGGTCCTGCCTGCACTGGCCTGGCTGCTCTCCCGCACGTCCTGGAGCGAGGCGGTACGGCAGCGGATCGTGACGGCGGCGGTCGGTTGCTACGCCGCCGCGGTGGCCGGGGCCGGGGTGTGGGCGGTGCTCACGTACTGACCGCGACACCCTCATGTTCTCGCCGGATCCTCCCTCAGGAGGAGCCCTCCCCGGAGTCCCTCGGGTCGGAGTCGGTCGTCCCGGCGGAGTCGGTCGCTGTGGGCTCGGTCGCTCCCGTCCGCCGTTCCCACAGCCGTCTCGCGCGGGTCAGCGGGCCCGGCCCGCCGGAGTCTCGGGTGGTCCGGTGTCCGTGGACCCGGGGGTCGTCCGTGACGGCGTACCGCTTCACGTACGCCCCGAGGAACGCCTGCAGCGTGGCGACGGCCGGGATGGAGATCAGCGCGCCGACCGCGCCGAGGAGCGCGGTGCCCGCGATGACCGAGCCGAAGGCGACGGCGGGGTGGATGTCGACGGTCTTCGCGGTCAGCTTGGGCTGCAGCATGTAGTTCTCGAACTGCTGGTAGACCACGACGAAGATCAGCACCCACAGCGCGTACCAGGGGTCCACGGTGAAGGCGATCAGCATGGGCAGGGCGCCCGCGAGATACGTGCCGATGGTCGGGATGAACTGGGAGACCAGGCCCACCCAGACGGCGAGCACGGGCGCGTACGGGATGCCCAGCGCCTGCAGCAGGATGTAGTGCGCCACTCCGGAGACCAGCGCCATCAGGCCGCGTGAGTATATGTAGCCGCCGGTCTTGTCGACGGCGATCTCCCACGCGCGCAGCACCTCGACCTGCCGGGCGGGCGGCAGCACGGAGCACAGCGCGCGCCGCAGTCGCGGGCCGTCGGCGGCGAAGTAGAACGAGAACAGCCCGATCGTCAGCAGTTGGAAGAGGCCCCCGAGCACCTGGGTGGACACGTCCAGCACGCCGGTGGCGCTGTTCTGCACGTACTTGCGCAGCCAGTCGGAGTGGAGCAGTCCCTCCTGGATGTCGACCCGTCTCAGGTCGGTGTGGAAGTGCGTGTTGACCCAGTTGATGACGGAGTCGAGGTAGTCCGGGAAGTCCTCGATCATCTTGATGATCTGGCCCGCGAGCATCGACCCTAGCAGGGTGACGAACCCTGCGCTGACGATCAGCAGGCCGAGGAAGACCAGGAAGGTGGCCAGCCCCCGGCGCATCCCTCGGTCGGCCATCCGGCTCACTGCGGGCTCGATGGCGAGGGCCAGGAAGAACGCGATGAGGATGTTGATCAGCAGCCCGATGAGCTGGTGGAAGGCCCAACTCCCCAGCTGGAACACGGCGACGAGGGCGAGCGCCAGCACCATGGCGCGGGGCAGCCAGCGCGGCATGCGGGCGTCCGGCGCGGCGCCGTCGGCCGGGGGCCGGGCCGGCGGCGTCGTACCGAACGGGGATGCCTGCGGGGCGTCGTGCCCGGTCTCGTCAGTGGCTGCCACGGTGCAAGTCTCGCCTACGCCACTGACAACAGGTCACCGCCGTCGATCTTCGTGACCGATCAGCGACTTTCCTGCGGAACGTTCATGACGGCGCAGACCACGCGCCACACGTCCTTGGCCTCCCAGCCGACGTCCAGCGCCTCGTGCACCGTCCGCCCGCCGAGTTCCGTCATCACGTGATCGCGGGCGAAGCTCTCGGCGTACCCCGCGCCGAAGTGCTCCGTCATCCGCTGCCAGAAGACCGTCAACCGCATGACACCAGTATCCCGCCCCTGAGAGTGGGCCCGAGCCGGGACCGCTCGCCGAGACCGCTTTCCGTCCTACGGTCTGACGCATGGCCGAATCAGGAGCTTCCCCACTCCCCCCGACGCCCCCGGCGCACTCCCCGCTCTTCCGCGCCGAGCACTTCGTCTGGCTCACCGCGCGTGTGCTGGAACAGCGCCTCTTCGCGTACCACTTCCTCAACGGCGACCCCGATCCGGTGGAGACCGCCCTGGACGCCTACCGCAACGAGGACGGCGGCTACGGGCACGCGCTGGAGCCCGATCTGCGCGGCCCGGTGAGCCAGCCGCTGCACACCGGTCACGCCCTGCGCGTCCTGGACTCCATCGGGCGCTGCGGCGGGCAGCGGGTGGAACGCGTGTGCCGCTATCTGACCTCGGTCTCCACGGCCGACGGCGCACTGCCGGCGATCGATCCCGGCCAGCGCGGCTATCCGACGGCTCCGTTCGTGCCGATCGTGGACGACCCGCCCAGCGAACTCCTCGCCACCGGGCCGGTGGTGGGCCTGCTGCACCGCAACGAGGTGTGGCACGCCTGGCTCTTCCGGGCCACCGACTTCTGCTGGCAGGCCGTCGACTCCCTGGAGAAGTCCCACCCCTACGAGATCGAGGCCGCCGTCGCCTTCCTGGACTCGGCACCCGACCGCCCGCGCGCGGAGGCCGCCGCCGACCGCCTCGGCCGCCTGGTGCGCGAGCACCGGCTCGCCGCCCTGGACCCGGAGCACCTGGAGGCCTACCCGGTCGCCCCCGGGTACGCGCCGGGCGAGCACCACTTCCCGTACGACTACGCGAAGACGCCGAGTTCACTCGCGCGCGCGTGGTTCACGGACGACGAGATGGCCCGCTCCCTGGACCACCTGGCGAGCGGCCAGCAGGAGGACGGCGGTTGGCCGATCCGCTGGCGCCAGTGGGCGCCGGGCATCGCCCTGGAGGCACGCCCCATGGTGACGATCCAGGCACTGCGCACCCTGAAGGCGCACGGCCGCTCCGTGGGCTGATGCCGGCCGCCTCAGCCACCCATGGCCCGCACGCCCGCCGTCACCAGCACGGCCGCCGCGACGACGAGCAGGAACGGTGCCCGCAGCACCAGCGCCACGGCGGCCGCCGCGAGCCCCGCGGCCCGGGCGTCGAGCACGAGCGCGTGCCCGTCGGCGAAGGTCTGCTGAGCCGTGAGCGCGGCGAGGAGGGCGACGGGCAACAGGGCGGCGAGCCGCCTCACCAGCGGCCGCTCGAGCGCGCCCGCGGGCACGAGGAGTCCGGCGAGCTTGACGACGTAGCAGCCGAGGGCGGTCGCCGCGATCGCGATCCAGACGGTCAACGGTCTTCCTCCTGTGCGTCGTTACGTGTCCCACCCTGCCGACGGCCCTCTACGTAGAGTGCGATCGGCGCCGCGAGCGCGGCGACCAGGACCGGCACACCGGCAGGCAGCACGGGCAGCAGTCCCAGCCCCAGCAGGACTGCGAGTGCGGCGACGGCGCGCTCGATGGTGGTCTTGAGCATGGGTGCGAGGAGTGCCAGGAAGACGGCGGGCCCGGCCGCGTCGAGACCCCAGGCGTCCGTGTCCCCGATGGCCTTGGCACCCAGCGCCCCGAGCAGTGTGGTGAGGTTCCACAGCACGTACAGGGTGAGCCCGGTGACGGTGAACCCGATCCGTGCGGCACGCCGCGTGGGCTGTGCGAGCGTGACGGCCGTCGTCTCGTCGATGACCCACTGGGCGGCGAACGGCCGCACCGCGCGCGGGAGGGCCAGCAACTGCGACAGGCGCAGCCCGTAGAAGGTGTTGCGCACGCCCAGGAAGAAGGCTCCCGCCGCCGCGGTGAGCGGATTGCCGCCGGCCGCGAGCGCTCCCACGAGCGCGAACTGCGAGGCTCCGGTGAACACCAGGAGGCTGAGGGCGCAGGTCTGGAGCAGGGTGAGCCCCCCACCGGCCGAGGTCACCCCGAAGGCGAATCCCGACAGCCCTACGGCGACCCCGACTCCCAGGGCGTCCCGTACGACGGCGGAGTCCGGCTTTCCCTCGGCCTCGGGGGCCTGTCCTCCTCCCGCTCCGACGCGTATGTCTTCTGAAGCGATCTGTTCTGCCACGTGTCGGACGGTAGGAGCAGCCGCCGCCCCGCGTCTTGTACGTTCTTGCGCTCCCGCTGGTAAGCGCCAGGGGGCACGCCCACGATCCGGGTGAAATGCCGGTTGAGGTGCGGCTGGTCCGTGAACCCGACGGCGACGGCCGCCTCCGCCGGCGCCGTACCGGCGTCCAGGAGCCGGCGTGCCCGCCGCACACGGGCGTCGGTCAGCCAGGAGTGGGGCGGCATTCCGTAGGCGTCACGGAAGGCACGCAGCAGCGCGAACGGGCTGGTCCCCAGATCACCGGCGAGTTTCTCCAGAGACGGCGGATCCGCCATCCGCTCCTCCAGCACGGCACGCGCGCGTACTGCGACCCGATTGCCTGCCGTGGAGACAACGCGCTGCGGCAGGGGTCCGCCGTTCAGCCGGAGCAGCCTGGTGACGGCAACCCGCAGCAGGGTGTCGGCGGCGAGCGCGTTGCCCTCGTCGGCCGCGCGCAGGATCTGGTGGACCAGCCCGACCGTGTAGGGGTCGTCGATCACAGGGCTGACGAACCCGGGAGTGCCGCGGATCGAGGTGGTCTCGGCGGCTATCGCGGCCACCACCTCGGGCGACGGATAGACCGCCCCGTACCGCCAGCCCTCGGGCACGCCCGCCCGGCCGGTGTGCGGCGTGTCCGGATTCACCAGCGCCAGAGCCCCCGCCCCGGCGGACACATCACCCCCGCCGTGGTGGAACACCTCGACACCGTCCGCGATGGCGGCGATCACGAAGTTTTCGTGGGTGTGCCGGACAAACGTCTTGCGGATGTACCGGGCCCGCAGCAGGTCGACCCCGGGCAGCTCGGCGTACTGCCAGTGCCGCGCCAACTCACCCGAACCCGCCATACGGCCATTCTCCGCCACTGCGGCAGAAGGACGCCGAAACGGTCGTGGCCACGGCGACCGGAGCACGCGGAGACAGTCTGACCATGGCGACCGCAGGACGCTGGGACAGCCCTGGCCCCGGCAGCCGAACGGCACCGAAACGGTCCTGCAAGCCGGCGTCGGAGAATCCCCGCAGGTCAGACGCATTGTCAGTGGTCGGGTGCAGGATGGACGCATGGTCAGCTCCGCACATCGAGCCCTCGACGGCTTCTCCCCCGCGACCCGCGGCTGGTTCACGGGGGCCTTCTCCGCGCCCACCGCGGCCCAGGCGGGCGCGTGGCAGGCCATCGACGAGGGCTCGGACGTGCTGGTGGTCGCGCCGACCGGTTCCGGCAAGACCCTGGCCGCCTTCCTCGCCGCCCTGGACCAGCTCGCCGCGACGCCCCCGCCGGCCGACCCGAAGAAGCGCTGCCGCGTCCTGTACGTCTCTCCGCTGAAGGCCCTCGCGGTCGACGTGGAGCGCAACCTCCGCAGCCCACTGACCGGCATCCGCCAGGAGTCCGTCCGCCTGGGTCTGCCGGAGCCCGAGGTCAGGGTCGGCATCCGCTCCGGCGACACCCCGCCCGCCGAGCGCCGCGCGCTGTCCACGCGCCCGCCGGACATCCTGATCACCACCCCGGAGTCCCTGTTCCTGATGCTGACGTCGGCCACACGCGACGCGCTGACCGGCATCGAGACGGTGATCCTGGACGAGGTGCACGCGGTCGCGGGCACCAAGCGGGGTGCGCATCTCGCGCTGTCCCTGGAGCGGCTGGACGAGTTGCTGCCGAGGCCGGCCCGCCGTATCGGCCTCTCGGCGACCGTGCGCCCGGTCGACGAGGTCGCCCGTTATCTCTCCCCGCGCGGCAAGGTGGAGATCGTCCAGCCGAAGTCGGGCAAGGAGTTCGACCTCTCCGTGGTCGTCCCGGTCGAGGATCTGGGCGAGTTGGGCGGCTCCCCGGTGGCCGACGGCAAGGAGGGCGCGGAGAAGCCGTCCATCTGGCCGCATGTCGAGGAGCGCATCACCGACCTCGTCCAGTCCCATCGTTCAACGATCGTGTTCGCCAACTCCCGCCGTCTCGCGGAGCGTCTGTGCAACCGGCTCAACGAGATCGCCTACGAGCGCGCGACCGGCGAGACGCTGGACGAGCACCACGCCCCGGCCGAGCTGATGGGCGGTTCCGGCGCCGCCCAGGGCGCGCCGCCGGTCATCGCCCGGGCCCACCACGGCTCGGTCTCCAAGGAGCAGCGCGCCCAGGTCGAGGAGGACCTCAAGGCGGGCCGACTGCCCGCCGTGGTGGCCACGTCCAGTCTGGAGCTGGGCATCGACATGGGCACCGTCGATCTCGTCATCCAGGTGGAGTCCCCGCCGTCCGTGGCCTCCGGCCTCCAGCGCGTGGGCCGCGCGGGACACCAGGTCGGCGCGGTCTCCACGGGCGTGGTCTTCCCGAAGTACCGGGGCGACCTCGTCCAGGCCGCCGTGGTCACCGAGCGGATGCGCACCGGCTCCATCGAGTCCCTGAGGGTTCCCGCCAACCCCCTGGACGTCCTCGCCCAGCAGCTCGTGGCGATGACGGCGCTGGACACCTGGCAGGTCGACGACCTGCTCGCCACGGTCCGCCGGGCCGCCCCCTTCGCCTCGCTCCCGGAGTCGGCGTTCACGGCCGTGCTCGACATGCTCGCGGGCCGCTATCCGTCCGACGCCTTCGCCGAGTTGCGCCCCCGCGTGGTGTGGGACCGCATCGCGGGCACGATCACCGGCCGCCCCGGAGCCCAGCGCCTTGCCGTCACCTCCGGGGGCACGATCCCCGACCGCGGGCTCTTCGGGGTCTTCCTGGCCGGCGCGGACCCCAAGAAGGGCGGCGGCCGGGTCGGCGAGCTGGACGAGGAAATGGTCTACGAGTCCCGCGTGGGCGACGTGTTCACGCTTGGCACCAGCTCCTGGCGGATCGAGGACATCACCCGCGACCGCGTCCTGGTCTCCCCCGCGCCGGGCGTCCCGGGCAGGCTCCCCTTCTGGAAGGGCGACCAGCTGGGCCGCCCGCTCGAACTGGGCCGCGCGGTGGGCGCGTTCCTGCGCGAGGTCGGCTCCCAGCCCAAGGAGGACGCCCGTCTGCGCCTCCTCGCCGCGGGCCTCGACGCCTGGGCCGCGGAGAACGTGCTGTCGTACCTGGCCGAACAGCGCGAGGCCTGCGGCCACATCCCGGACGACCGCACGATCGTCGTGGAGCGCTTCCGGGACGAGCTCGGCGACTGGCGCGTGGTGATCCACTCCCCCTTCGGCGCCCAGGTCCACGCCCCCTGGGCCCTCGCGCTCGGCGCCCGCCTCTCCGAGCGCTACGGCATGGACGCCCAGGTGATGCACGCCGACGACGGCATCGTCCTGAGGCTGCCTGACGCCGACTTGATGGGCCTGGACCTGCTCGACCAGGAGCCCATGAAGGCCGGCACGGAGTACGACGCCGACCAGGCCCCCGTAGGCGCTGCGGACGTCGCCTTCGACAAGGGCGAGGTCAATCAGATCGTCACCGACCAGGTCGGCGGCTCGGCCCTGTTCGCGGCCCGCTTCCGCGAGTGCGCCGCCCGCGCGCTGCTGCTGCCGCGCCGCAACCCCGGCAAGCGCACCCCGCTGTGGCAGCAACGTCAGCGCGCCGCCCAACTGCTCCAGGTGGCAAGCGAGTTCGGTTCGTTCCCGATCGTCCTGGAGGCGGTCCGCGAATGCCTCCAGGACGTCTTCGACGTCCCGGGTCTCACCGAGCTGATGGGCGACCTCGAATCCCGCAAGGTGCGCCTCGTCGAGGTCACCACCCCCGAGCCGTCCCCCTTCGCCCGCTCCCTCCTCTTCGGGTACGTCGCCCAGTTCCTCTACGAGGGAGACTCACCGCTCGCCGAGCGCCGCGCCGCCGCCCTGTCGCTGGACTCACGCCTGCTGGCCGAGCTGCTCGGCCAGGCGGAGCTGCGCGAACTCCTCGACGCCGAGGTGCTGACCGAGCTGGAGCGGGAGCTCCAGTGGCTCACCGAAGACCGCCGCATCAAGGACGTCGAGGGCGTCGCCGACCTGCTGCGGATGCTCGGCCCGCTCACCGACGCCGAGTTGGCCGAGCGGGGCTCCGCGCCCCAGTGGGCCCAGGACCTCGCCTCCGCCCGCCGCGCGATCCGGGTCCGTATCGGCGGTGCCGACCACTGGGCGGCGATCGAGGACGCGGGCCGACTGCGCGACGCCCTCGGCACCGCACTGCCGGTCGGCGTCCCGGAGGCGTTCACCGAACCGGTCAAGGACCCGCTCGGCGACCTCCTCGCGCGCCACGCCCGCACCCACGGCCCGTTCACGTCGGCCACGACAGCCGCCCGCTTCGGGCTCGGCGTGGCCGTCACCGAGGGCGCGTTGCAGCGGCTCGCGGCGAACGGCCGTGTCGTACAAGGGGAGTTCCACCCGGCCGGCATCGGTCAGGAGTGGTGTGACGCGACGGTGCTGCGTCGCCTGCGCCGCCGGTCGCTGGCCGCGCTGCGGCACGAGTTGGAGCCGGTGCCACCGGCCGCGCTCGCGCAGTTCCTCCCCCAGTGGCAGCACATCGGCAAGGGCCACGGACTGCGCGGCATCGACGGACTGGTGCGCGCCGTCGAGCAGTTGCAGGGCGCGTCCGTGCCCGCGTCCGCCCTGGAGAAGCTCGTCCTGCCGTCCCGCGTGGCGAACTACGCGCCCGCCATGCTCGACGAACTCACCTCGGCCGGCGAGCTGGTGTGGGCCGGCGCAGGCTCCCTCCCCGGCAAGGACGGCTGGGTGTCCCTGTACCTGGCGGAGGCGGCCCCCCTGCTCCTCCCACCACCGCACCCGCTCGAACTCACGGCACTGCACCAGTCGGTCCTGGACACCCTCTCCGGCGGCTACGGCCTCTTCTTCCGCCAGATCACCGACCAGGTCCGCGCGACCACCCACCCCGACGTCACCGATCCTCAACTGGCCGACGCCGTATGGGACCTGGCCTGGTCCGGCCGGCTCACCAACGACACGCTCGCCCCCATGCGCTCCTTGCTGGGCTCCGGCCGTACGGCAGGTTCCACGGCCCACCGCGCCAAGCGCACGGTCCCGCGCGGGCGTTACGGCTCGCTCACCGCCGCCGCCCGCCCCGCGTCCCGCACCGGTCCGCCGACCGTCGCGGGCCGCTGGTCCCTGCTCCCCGCCCACGAACCGGACCCCACTGTGCGCGCCCACGCACTGGCCCGCACCCTGCTCGACCGGCACGGCGTGGTGACCCGGGGAGCGGTCGCCGCGGAGGGCGTGGAGGGCGGCTTCTCGGCGACGTACCGCATCCTGTCCGTGTTCGAGGAGAGCGGTCAGGCGCGGCGCGGCTATGTCGTGGAGGGGCTCGGCGCCGCCCAGTTCGCGATGGACGGCGCGGTGGACCGCCTCCGCGCGGTCGCCAACGCCCGCGACCGGGGCGACGACCTGCCCACCCCGGACACCACGGACAGCGACCCTTACGGCTTCGGAGCCCTCGGTGGCTCCGACTCACCGACCGTCGGCACCGGCAACGGTTCCGCCGACGGCTTCGAAGCCGCGAGCACCACCTACAACTCCCCCGACAACCAAGGTCGTCAGGCCCCCCACGCCTCCCCTGCCGACCACGCTCGACACACACCCGAGTCCCCCGGAGTCCACGACTTCGCCGACGCCTTCGGCCCGTTCACCGACTTCGACGACCTCGACGACACGGGCACACCCGCCGACCCCACCTCACGGCACAACCGCCAAGCCTCCTCCCACCCCCCGTCCCCGGGCGACTACATCTCCCCCCGCGACTTCCCCACCCCGACACTCCGAGGCAACACCGCCTCCCCCTACGCCAACCACCACCCCCGACGCCCCTCCCTCGCCACCCGAGCCGTGGTCCTGGCCGCCGCCGACCCGGCGAACGCGTACGGCGCGGCCCTCCCCTGGCCCGAACCCCCGACCGACGCCGGACACAAACCGGGCCGAAAGGCGGGCTCGCTCGTCGTGCTCGTCGAAGGTGAGCTGACGCTCTACATGGAGCGCGGCGGCAAGACCCTGCTCGCCTGGCCCTCCGCCCCGGACACCACGGCCACCCAGGACCCACGCCTCCAGGCGGCCGCCGAGGCCCTCGCGGCGGCGGCCCGAGCGGGCTCTCTCGGCACGGTCACCGTGGAGCGGGTCAACGGCGCCTCGGCCCTGACCTCCCCCATCGGCACCCTCCTGGAAGGAGCGGGTTTCATCGCGACACCACGCGGCCTGCGCCTCCGCGCATGAACCAACCACTCATGAACCGAACAACACCTCGTCCCGAGCCCCCCACTCCATGCCCCCGCCCCATGCCACCCTTGACCCATGCCTGAAGGCGACACCGTCTGGCAGACCGCGAAGCGCCTCCATACAGCCCTCGCGGGCAAGGTGCTGACCCGCAGCGATCTCCGAGTCCCCAAGTACGCCACGGCCGACCTCACCGGCCGCACCGTCCTGGACGTCACGCCCCGGGGCAAGCACCTGCTGACCCGTATCGAGGGCGGCCTGACCCTCCACTCGCACCTGCGGATGGACGGCACCTGGAGGGTGTACGCCAACGGTCAACGCTGGAGCGGCGGCGGCCCGGCCCACCAGATCCGGGTGATCCTCGGCACCGCCGACCGCACGGCCGTCGGCTACCGCCTTCCCGTCCTGGAGCTCCTCCGCACGACCGACGAAGACCGCGCCGTAGGCCACCTCGGCCCCGACCTCCTGGGCCCGGACTGGAACCCCGAACTGGCCCTCGCCCACCTCCTCGCAGACCCCGCCCGCCCCCTCGGCGAGGCCCTGCTCGACCAGCGCAACCTGGCCGGCATCGGCAACATCTACAAAAGCGAACTCTGCTTCCTCCTCGGCGCCACCCCCTGGCTCCCCGTCGGCGCACTCCCCGCCGACCGCGCCGCAAAGCTCCCCGCCATCGCCAAGCGGCTCCTGGAAGCCAACCGCGACCGCCCCGTCCGCAACACCACAAGCACCCTCACGAACAACTCCCCACACCGCACCACGAACGCCGGCACCCCCGACCTGTTCGTCTACGGCCGCGCCCCCCGCCCCTGCCTGCGCTGCAACACCCCGATCCGCACCGCCGACCAGGGTGACGGCTCCCGCGAACGCCCCACCTACTGGTGCCCGACCTGCCAGGTGGGCCCGGCGCCGGGCACCACTCCGCCCCACAGAACTCAGCACCGTACAACTAATTGACGACCCGTCAGAAACCCTCGTACGGTCCCTTCATGCCCCTCAAGGCGTACGACCTCACCGGACGCACCGCTTTCGTCACCGGCGCCGCCAGCGGTATCGGCCGCGCGTCCGCCGTGCTGCTCGCCGAGGCGGGCGCCACCGTGCACTGCGCCGACCGTGACGCGCAGGGGCTGCACGAAACGGCGACCCTGATCAAGGACAAGGGCGGCACCGCCCGCACCCACCACCTCGACGTCACCGACCGCGCCCAGCTGAAGCAGGCCGTGGACTCCTGCGAGGACCTGCATGTGATGGCCGCGGTCGCCGGGATCATGCACAGCAGCACGGTGCTGGAGACCCGCGACGAGGATCTCGACCGGGTGCTGAACGTCAACTTCAAGGGCGTCCTGTACGCCTGCCAGGAGGCGGCCCGGCTGATGCTCGACCGGGGCACCAGGGGCAGCATCGTCACCATGGCGTCGGGCGCGATCGACACCGGAGGTTCCGGGCTGCTCTGCTACAGCGCCGCGAAGGCGGCCGTGGTCCAGCTGACGAAGACGCTGGCGACGGAACTGGGCCGGCACGGCATCCGCGTCAACGCGGTGGCGCCGGGCTGGATACGCACGCCGATGACCGACCACCACGAGGGCGAGGCACAGGCCCGCACCGAGGCGCTGATGGCCCGGCTGTCGCCGCTGGGCCGGGTGGGCGAGCCGGAGGACATCGCCCACGCGGTGCTGCATCTGGCGTCGGACGCGTCGTCGTTCACGACGGGTCAGATCCTCCGTCCGAACGGGGGCGTGGCGATGCCGTGGTGACGGACACCGCGCCGGCGACCGGCGTGCCGGACACCCGCCAGGCCTCTCTCCACCGTCCCGCGGCCACGGCCCCCGCCGCCCGGGCCTTGGGCATGCAGTGCACCGGCAGCAGGCTCAGCCCCCATCCGCCGGCCGCCACGGCTCCTTCCAGTGCCCCCGCGTGCGGCGTCAGCACGAGCCGCAGTACAGCCCACCACCAGACCGCGCCGAGCCCCAGCGCGGCCCCCCAGCGTGCTATCCGCCCCGCCATGGCCCCACCTCCAGCCCGACGCTAGAACGTCACGGTCACCCGCAAGGAGGGCGCATCGACGGCACACGGACGCACCACACGCCTCAACCATGACCGCACCGCGCCACACCGGCAAACGGACCGCTCCGGCCGTAGAAGCCGCCGTGGACGCGAAAAACCCCGGCCGCACCTCTCCAGGTCTCCCTGGAGAAGCCCCGGCCGGGGCCCGCACACTTCCATGAGGTCGGTCAGCGCCTCATCGGTCTACACCAACGTGAACGTCACGCGGCGACCACGTCCACCGCCTCGGCGGGGGCCTTGATGGTCACCCGTTCCGGTGGCACACCCTTCACCGATACGGAGCCCAGCATCGGACGTACCGACGTGGGCACGGAATTGGTGGCCGCAGCAGACTGGGCCAGCTCGGCGAGAGCGAGCTCGTCGCTCACTTCCCGCATGAGCTCGGACATCCGTACGTCCAACGCGTCGCAGATGGCGGAGAGCAACTCAGAGGATGCCTCCTTCTGCCCCCGCTCCACCTCGGAGAGATAGCCGAGTGAGACTCGGGCGGACGAGGAGACTTCGCGCAGAGTACGGCCCTGGCGCTGGCGCTGCCGACGCAGCACGTCACCAAGCAGGCGACGGAGCAGAATCATCGGTGGCTCCCTCCTCGGACCGCGTAGCCGCATCCTTCTCGCCCCACCGTACCGCCTTGCGCCGCGGCCGTGCGGGGAGCGATGTCGTGTTCACTCAGGGCTGCAAACATCAAAACCCCCCGTTCTGTTCCGTATCCTGTGTCCGCTCATTCCCGGTCTGTTCGCTCACGAGCCGCTCCAGAAGCAGCGCGAGTACGCTCCGTACACTCTCTCTACGAATTTCCGCCCGGCCGCCGTTCAACCGCAGGGCAGCCACTTTCCCGCCACCGGCGGCATCCGAATCCGGTCCGAAGGGGCCGTCCACGGCCACGAAAACGGTGCCCACGGGCTGCCCGTCCTGCGGCTCAGGGCCCGCCACACCCGTGGTCGCGATGCCCCAGTCGGCGCCCAGAGCCTTCCGCACGCCAGCCGCCATCTGGGCCGCGACCTGCGCGTCTACGGCTCCCCGCTCGGCCAGCAGGGTCGCGTCGACACCGAGCAGTTGGTGCTTCAGCTCGGTGGCGTAGGCGGTGACCGAACCGCGGAAGGCCTTGGAGGCTCCGGGTACCGATGTGATCTCCGCCGCAACCAGACCACCGGTGAGCGACTCGGCGACAGCGAGCGTCGCACCGCTCACCGTCAGTAGTCGCACCACTTCAGTGGCCGTGGAACTCACGCTTCCGTCTCCTCCGACGCCGCCATGCGCTCGGCGATTCCCTGCCTGCGCAGCACAATGGCCTGTCTCACATAGTCGAGCCCGGTCAGCACGGTCAGAATGACCGCCGCCGCCATCACCCAGAACCTCAGGCTGGCCAGCCAGCCCGTCAGCGCCAGCACATACATCCCTACGGCCACGCCCTGCGTGAGCGTCTTCAGCTTGCCGCCGCGCGACGCGGGAATGACGCCGTACCGGATGACAAGAAAACGCAGCAGCGTGATCCCGAGTTCCCGGCCGAGGATGACGACGGTCACCCACCACGGGAGGTCGCCGAGCGAGGACAGACAGATGAGCGCCGCACCCATGATCGCCTTGTCGGCGATGGGGTCGGCGATCTTCCCGAAGTCGGTGACGAGGTCGTAGGTGCGCGCCAGATGACCGTCGAACAGGTCGGTGATCATGGCCACGGCGAACGCGGCCCAGGCGAACGAGCGCATCGCCGGGTCGTACCCGCCGTCGGCCAGCATCAGGGCGACAAAGCCGGGGACGAGGAGCAGCCGGAGCATGGTCAGAAAGTTGGCGATGTTCCAGACGCTCGCCTGGTTGACGGCGGCGGCGACGACCTTCGCGCCGCGCGCCGGCTTCGGACCATCGGGCACACCGGTCTCGACGACACCGGTTTCGACGACACCGGAGGAGGCACTGCCGGAGGCCGCACCGGAACCCGCGTTCGCGGGCGCGCCGTTGGCGCTGGAGGTGCCGCCCGCCGCCGATGCCGGGACTCCGGTCATCTGCCCGCCTCCTCACTACACGCGAGCGAGCCCAGGAGCGGCTCGGCCACCAGGTCGACACCTTCCGTACCGACCACCTTCGCCTCGACCATACGGCCGACGCTCAGGCCTTCGCCGCTCGTGAGCAGCACCTGGCCGTCCGTTTCGGGTGCCTGGTGCTCGCCGCGGCCGTAGGCGCCGTCCTCGGAGTCCACGGACTCCACCAGCACGTGCACGGTCTCGCCGACGCGCTCCTCGGCGCGCTGCGAGACGAGTTCCTCGGCGAGCCGCGAGATGTGCGCGAGGCGCGCGTCCACGACGTCCTGGTCGAGCTTCTTGTCGTACGTCGCCGCTTCCGTGCCGTCCTCGTCGGAGTAGCCGAAGACACCGATGGCGTCCAGGCGCGCGCCGTTGAGGAAGCGCTCCAGCTCGGCGAGGTCGGCCTCGGTCTCGCCGGGGAAGCCGACGATGAAGTTCGAGCGCACGCCGGCCTGCGGGGCCTTGGAGCGGATGGTGTCGAGCAGTTCGAGGAAGCGGTCGGTGTCGCCGAAGCGGCGCATTGCGCGCAGCACGTCCGGCGCGGAGTGCTGGAAGGACAGGTCGAAGTAGGGCGCGATCTTCGGGGTCGAGGTGAGCACGTCGATGAGCCCGGGGCGCATCTCGGCGGGCTGGAGGTAGCTGACCCGCACCCGCTCCAGGCCGTCGACGTTGGCCAGCTCGGGCAGCAGCGACTCCAGGAGGCGGATGTCGCCCAGGTCCTTGCCGTAGGACGTGTTGTTCTCGGAGACCAGCATGATCTCCTTGACGCCCTGCTCGGCCAGCCAGCGCGTCTCGTTCAGCACGTCGCTCGGGCGGCGGGAGATGAAGGAACCGCGGAAGGACGGGATGGCGCAGAAGGAGCAGCGCCGGTCGCAGCCGGAGGCGAGCTTCACCGAGGCGACCGGGGAGCCGTCCAGGCGGCGGCGCAGGGGCGCGCGGGGGCCTGAGGCGGGCGCGAGGCCGTCCGGGAGGTCGACCGGGCCGTGACCGGGCAGCGCGACGTCAGCGGCGGACTCCTGCCGCTGGGCGGGGCTGATCGGCAGCAGCTTGCGGCGGTCGCGCGGGGTGTGCGAGGCGTGGATGCCGCCGTTCAGGATGGTCTGCAGGCGGTCGGAGATGTCGGCGTAGTCGTCGAAGCCGAGCACTCCGTCGGCTTCGGGCAGCGCCTCGGCGAGCTCCTTGCCGTACCGCTCGGCCATGCAGCCCACCGCCACGACGGCCTGTGTTCTGCCGTGACCCTTGAGGTCGTTGGCTTCGAGGAGGGCGTCGACGGAGTCCTTCTTGGCGGCCTCGACGAAGCCACAGGTGTTGACGACGGCGACGTCCGCGTCCTCGGCGTCCTCCACGAGTTGCCAGCCGTCCGCCTCCAAGCGGCCTGCGAGCTCCTCCGAGTCCACCTCGTTACGGGCGCAGCCAAGAGTGACGAGTGCGACGGTACGGCGTTCAGGCATGGGCTCAAGACTACTTCGTCCCACTGACACCCCACGTCGAAGGGGTTGGCCGATCTTGGCCAACCCCTTGATCACTCACTCCGTAGGACCGCTTTGCCGGACCGCTTATCCGACTTCAGGGTCGCCCTTCGTGTACGTGAGTCGCTCCACCGCTCCGGGCTGGAAGTCGTCCTCGATCTTCTTGCCGTTGACGTAGAGCTGGATCGCGCCGGCGTCGCCGAGGATCAGGTTGACCTTCGAGCTGTCCTGGAAGGTCTTGGACTCGCCCTTCTTGAGGAGTCCGTCGAACAGCATCCGGCCGTTGTGGTCCTTGGCGGAGATCCAGCTGCGGCCGTCGACCGCGCTCACCTGGACCGTCACCTTGTCCTGCGGCGCGGCGGCGATGGCACTGTCGGAGGGGTCGGACTTGGGCGTGGCGGAGTCGGTCTTCGAGGGTGTCGGCTTGGCGGGCTTGCTGGCGCTGGGCGAGGCTCCCTGGGCGACCGACGTGGCGTCACTGTCGCTGTCGCCGCCCTTGAACGCCGTGAACCCGACGAAGCCGACCACGGCGACGATCGCGGCGACCATGGCCGCGGTCCAGTTGGGCCCGCGCCGCTCCGGACGGATACGTTCCGCCTCGAAGAGGGGCGCCGCCGGCGTCGGGGCCGGGCGCCCGCCGTGATCGTCGTCGTAGCGCGCGAGGAGCGGAGCGGGATCGATGTGGACGGCCTTGGCGAGGGTCCGGATGTGCCCACGGGCGTAGACGTCGCCGCCGCAGGGCGTGAAGTCGTCGGCCTCGATGGCGTGCACGATGGCGATACGGACCCGGGTGGCACTGCTGACGTCGTCGACGGTCAGCCCGGCGGCGATACGTGCCTGCTGCAGGGCTCGGCCGACGGAAGGGCGGGCTTCTTCCTCATGACCCTCTTCGGAGCGACCGTCTTCGAACGGACGCTCGTCTTCAGGGGAGTTGCCGATGGACACGGGGGCGCCTTTCGAGCGTGTAGCCGCCTGTGCTGGAAATTCAGTCTAGGGGGGGTACTGAAGGGTGGGGCAACCGGGCGGTGGGACTTTGTACGCCATCGGTATGGCCGGACAGCCCGATGGCGAGCCAGACACGGACCCCATGGTGGGAGCCCTGTCTGTCTTCTCGCTCAACTTGACGTACGGCAAAGGGAAACGGTTGCCCGACGATCTCTAACGGGTGAGTCACGGTCTCGTCCTTTCGGCGGACGTCTACCCTTCAGACTCCCCGCGGATCACCGCGAGCACGCCGTCCAGCTCGTCACCCTTCACGAGAACGTCACGCGCCTTGGACCCCTCGCTGGGTCCGACGATGCCCCGGGACTCCATGAGGTCCATGAGCCGCCCGGCCTTGGCGAAGCCGACGCGCAGCTTGCGCTGGAGCATCGAGGTGGACCCGAACTGCGTGGACACGACCAGCTCGGCCGCCTGGCACAGCAGGTCGAGGTCGTCGCCGATGTCCTCGTCGATCTCCTTCTTCTGCTTGCTGCCGACGGTGACGTCGTCCCGGAAGACGGGCGCCATCTGGTCCTTGCAGTGCTGGACGACGACCGCGACCTCGTCCTCCGTCACGAAGGCGCCCTGCATACGGGTCGGCTTGTTCTGCCCCATGGGGAGGTACAGCCCGTCACCCTTGCCGATGAGCTTCTCGGCGCCCGGCTGGTCGAGGATGACCCGGGAGTCGGCGAGCGAGGAGGTGGCGAACGCGAGCCTGGAGGGCACGTTCGCCTTGATCAGACCGGTGACGACGTCCACGGACGGCCGCTGCGTCGCGAGCACCAGGTGGATGCCGGCCGCGCGCGCGAGCTGCGTGATGCGCACGATCGAGTCCTCGACGTCCCTCGGCGCGACCATCATCAGGTCGGCGAGCTCGTCGACGATCACCAGGAGATACGGATAGGTCTTGAGCTCCCGCTCGCTGCCCTCCGGCGTCTTCAGCTTGCCGTCGCGGATGGCCTGATTGAAGTCGTCGATGTGCCGGTACCCGAAGGCCGCGAGGTCGTCATACCTGAGGTCCATCTCCCGTACGACCCACTGGAGCGCCTCGGCGGCCCGCTTGGGGTTGGTGATGATCGGCGTGATCAGGTGCGGGATGCCTTCGTAGGCGGTCAGTTCGACGCGCTTGGGGTCGACGAGGACCATGCGCACGTCCTCGGGGGTCGCGCGGACCATGACGGACGTGATCAGGCAGTTAATGCATGACGATTTGCCGGAACCGGTGGCTCCGGCGACCAGCACGTGCGGCATCTTCGCCAGGTTGGCCATCACATAGCCGCCCTCGACGTCCTTGCCGAGCGCCACCAGCATCGGGTGGTCGTCCTCGGCCGCGTCCGCGAGACGCAGTACGTCGCCGAGGTTGACCATCTCGCGGTCGGTGTTCGGGATCTCGATGCCGACCGCCGACTTGCCGGGGATCGGGCTGATGATCCGCACATCGGGGCTGGCGACGGCGTAGGCGATGTTCTTGGTGAGCGCGGTGATCCGCTCGACCTTGACGGCGGGGCCGAGCTCCACCTCGTAGCGCGTGACCGTCGGCCCGCGCGTGAAGCCGGTGACGGCCGCGTCGACCTTGAACTCCATGAAGACGTTCTGGAGGGAGGCGACCACGGCGTCGTTCGCGGCGCTGCGCGTCTTGCCGGGTCCGCCGCGCTCCAGGAGGTCGAGCGACGGCAGCGAGTACGTGATGTCGCCGGACAACTGAAGCTGCTCGGCCCGAGGCGGCAGATCGCGCATCTCCTCGGGGGCCGCCTTGGTCAGATCCGCTACGACGCGTTCGACCGGCTCGACCTTGAGCTTCTCCTGCTTGGGGCGCGCGGCGGGGGCCGGGACGGGCGTCGGGGTGGTGTCCTCGCGGTCGCCTCCCACCCGTACGCCCTGGGTGAGGTCGGCGACGATCGGCGAGGGCGGCATGCCGTGCAGGACCGCCCCGTCGAGGGCCGCTGCGGCGGCCGCTGCGACGTCCACGGCGTCCATGGGGCGGTTCATGTCGGGCTGGGGCACCGCGGAGCGCCGGGGGCGGCTCCGGCGCTTGGAGAGGGCCTCCTGCTCGGCGCTGTCGGGGTCGTACGCCTCGGGGCCGCTCCCGCGCTTGCGGGGGCTCGCGGGGAGCGCCTCGCGCCACTGCTCGTCGTAGCGTTCGTCGTCCTCGCCGAACTCGTCCTCGTCGTCGAAGTCGTGGACGATGCCGAGCTTCACCCCGAGCAGCCTGAGGCGCTGCGGGATCGCGTTGACGGGCGTGGCCGTGACGACCAGCAGCCCGAAGACCGTGAGCAGCACGAGCAGCGGTACGGCGAGGACGTCGCCCATGGTGTACGTCAGCGGGGTCGCCACGGCCCAGCCGATGAGGCCGCCGGCGTCCCTTATGGCCTGCATGCCGTCGCTGCGGGCGGGCGCGCCGCAGGCGATGTGGACCTGGCCGAGCACGCCGATGACGAGCGCGGAGAGGCCGATCACGATGCGGCCGTTGGCCTCGGGCTTCTCGGGGTGCCGGATGAAGCGCACGGCGATCACCGCGAGCAGTATCGGCACGAGCAGGTCGAGGCGGCCGAAGGCGCCGGTCACCAGGATCTCGACGAGGTCGCCGACCGGACCGCGCAGGTCGGCCCAGGTGCCGGCGGCGACGATCAGCGCGAGGCCGAACAGCAGCAGCGCGACGCCGTCCTTGCGGTGGGCCGGGTCGAGGTTCTTCGCGCCCTGCCCTATGCCGCGGAACACCGCGCCGACGGCGTGCGCGGTGCCGAGCCAGACGGCGCGCACGAGCCGGACGATGCCACCGGTGGGGCTGGGCGCCGGCTTGGGCGCGGGGCGGGCGGTCCTCTTGGCGACCGCCTTCTTCGCCGGGGCCCTTTTCGCAGCGGCCTTCTTCGCCGGAGCCTTCGCCGGAGCAGCCCTCTTGGCGGGCTGCTTCTTGGCTGCGGAGGGACGTGAGGCCATAGGTGTGAGGTTACCTGTGGAGACGGCAGCGGACACGTGTGCCCACTGCTTCACCCGTTCGTGTCGCCCGTACGGGACGGGGAACTGACGCTCGCTCACGCACAACTGCGCCCGCGGCGGACGTCAGTTCTGCGACGGGAGCGAGGGTGCTCCGCTGCCGGTGCCCGGCTCCAGGGCGTCGAGTGCCCGGCGCAGCCCGGTGAGTTTGCGTTCGAGATGTGCCGCGGTGGCTACGGCCGCCGCGTCCGCCGACTCGTCGTCGAGCTGCTTGGACAGCGCCTCCGCCTGCTCCTCGACGGCCGCGAGCCGCGCCGACAGCTCGGCGAGCAGTCCGGCCGGTTCCTTGGCCGCACCGACCGCGGGCTTGCCGCCGCCCTCCAACTGGAGCCGCAGCAGCGCCGCTTGCTCCCGCAGCTGGCAGTTCTTCATGTACAGCTCGACGAAGACCGAGACCTTCGCGCGCAGCACCCACGGGTCGAACGGCTTGGAGATGTAGTCGACCGCGCCCGCCGCGTAACCCCGGAAGGTGTGGTGCGGGCCGTGGTTGATCGCGGTGAGGAAGATGATCGGGATGTCCCGGGTCCGCTCCCGTCGCTTGATGTGCGCGGCGGTTTCGAAACCGTCCATGCCTGGCATCTGGACGTCCAGCAGAATGACCGCGAAGTCGTCCGTGAGCAGTGCTTTGAGCGCTTCCTCCCCGGACGATGCCCGAACCAGTGTCTGATCGAGCGCAGAGAGGATGGCCTCCAGCGCCAGCAGATTCTCCGGCCGGTCATCGACCAGGAGGATCTTGGCCTTCTGCACCATGGCCCGCCCTCCTCGCCCCGGATGTGCACCGGGCGCCGCCCCAGGGGACGACTCTCTTGCGCCGCCCGTCCTTGTGCCGGTCATGGTAGCCGCACCCCGCCTGTCGCCACACCCTGTCACCGCGATGTCACTGTGCACGAAGCAGAAACGTAGCGGGAGACCAGAAGGTTCCCCGAATCCCGTACTTCTACACGGCTTCGAGCACACTGAGTCAGCAACTCCGCGTGAACGCTGATGGTTCCCGTCACTCTGCCCGCATCCACTGCTCCATCACCGACAACAGGTGATCGGGATCGACCGGCTTCGTCACATAGTCCGACGCACCGGACTCGATCGCCTTCTCCCGGTCGCCCTTCATCGCCTTCGCGGTCAGCGCGATGATCGGAAGCCCGGCGAACTGCGGCATCCTGCGGATCGCCGACGTCGTCGCGTATCCGTCCATCTCGGGCATCATGATGTCCATCAGAACGACCGTCACATCGTCGTGCTGCTCCAGGACTTCGATGCCCTCACGGCCGTTCTCCGCGTACAGCACGGACAGCCCGTGCTGCTCCAGGACACTGGTCAACGCGAAGACGTTGCGGATGTCGTCGTCGACGATCAGCACCTTCTCGCCGCTGAACCGGATGCCCCGGCGCGACGGCGGCGCCGTCTCCTCGGCCGCCCACTGGTCCCGCACCGTCTGCCCCAACTGCGCGCCCTCGATGGCCGATACGGCCCTACGGCGGCGCCTGAAGAGCGCGGCGGCACCGTTCTGCGTCTCGTGGTACGACTTCACCTCGGCCGGCGTCTCGATGCCCACCTCGCTCCGCTCCGAGAACTCGGCGAGTTCCGCGGCGGACGTCAGGAGGTCGCCCGCCTCCAGCGCGGGCAGCTGCTGGTAGCCCTGCGGGGGCAGTTCGCTCGGGTGCAGCGGCAAATACAGCGTGAACGTCGAACCGCGTCCCGGTTCGCTCTGCGCGTGGATCTCACCGCCGAGCAGCTGCGCGATCTCCCGGGAGATCGACAGGCCGAGGCCCGTACCGCCGTACTTGCGACTGGTCGTACCGTCCGCCTGCTTGAAGGCCTCGAAGATCACCCTCATCTTGCTCCCGGCGATCCCGATCCCGGTGTCCGTCACCGAGAACGCGATCAGGTCCGCGTCCGCGTCCCGCAGCGAACCGGCCTCCAGGAGCTGCTCCCGGATCGCCACCGGAACGTCCGCGCCGGCCGGCCGGATGACCAGTTCGACCGCTCCGGAGTCGGTGAACTTCACCGCGTTCGACAGCAGGTTGCGCAGCACCTGGAGCAGCCGCTGCTCGTCGGTGTGCAGCGTGGCCGGCAGTTCCGGCGAGACCCGTACGGAGAGGTCGAGGCCCTTCTCCGCGGTCAGCGGGCGGAAAGTGGCCTCTACGTAGTCGACGAGTTGGACGAGCGCGATACGCGTCGGGGAGACGTCCATCTTGCCCGCCTCGACCTTCGACAGGTCCAGGATGTCGTTGATCAGCTGGAGCAGGTCGGAGCCGGCGCCGTGGATCGTCTCGGCGAACTCGACCTGCTTCGGGGAGAGGTTGCCCTCCGCGTTGTCGGCGAGCAACTTGGCCAGGATCAGCAGCGAGTTGAGCGGTGTGCGCAGCTCGTGCGACATGTTGGCGAGGAACTCGCTCTTGTAGCGCATCGACACGGCGAGCTGCTCGGCGCGCTCCTCCAGGACCTGGCGGGCCTCTTCGATCTCGGTGTTCTTGACCTCGATGTCGCGGTTCTGCTGGGCCAACAGCTCGGCCTTCTCCTCCAGTTCGGCGTTGGACGACTGGAGTGCCTTCTGCCGGTTCTCCAACTCGGCCGAGCGCTCGCGGAGTTGCTCGGTCAGCTCCTGCGACTGCTTCAGCAGCACCTCCGTCTTGGTGTTGACGGAGATGGTGTTGACGCTGGTCGCGATCATCTCGGCGATCTGGTTGAGGAAGTCCTTCTGGATCTGCGTGAAGGGCGTGAAGGAGGCCAGCTCGATGATGCCGAGCACCTTCCCCTCGAACAGCACCGGAAGCACGATCACCTGCGCGGGCGGCGCCTCCCCGAGCCCCGAGGAGATCTTCAAATACCCACTGGGCGCGTTCTCCACGAGGATCGTGCGCCGCTCCTGGGCCGCCGTCCCGATCAGCGCCTCACCGGGCCTGAACGAGGTCGGCATGGACCCCATGGAGTAGCCGTACGACCCGAGCATGCGCAGTTCGTACGCCTCCTCGCCCTCCGCGTCCGCCAGGGGCAGCGCGAGGAAGAACGCGCCGTGCTGCGCGGAGACCACCGGCGTCAGCTCGCTCATGATCAGCGAGGCCACGTCGTCCAGGTCGCGGCGGCCCTGCATCAGCGCGGAAATGCGGGCGAGGTTGCCCTTGAGCCAGTCCTGCTCCTTGTTGGCGATCGTGGTGTCGCGCAGGTTGGCGATCATCTTGTTGATGTAGTCCTGCAGTTCCTGGATCTCGCCGGCCGCGTCGACGTCGATCTTCAGGTTCAGGTCGCCGCGGGTCACCGCGGTCGCCACGCGCGCGATGGCACGCACCTGACGGGTCAGGTTCCCGGCCATCTCGTTCACCGACTCGGTGAGGTCGCGCCAGGTGCCGTCGACGTCACGCACGCGTGCCTGGCCGCCCAGCTGGCCCTCCGTGCCCACCTCGCGGGCAACGCGGGTGACCTCCTCGGCGAAACTGGACAGCTGATCAACCATCGTGTTGATCGTCGTCTTGAGTTCGAGGATCTCACCGCGGGCGTCAATGTCGATCTTCTTGGTCAAGTCGCCCTTGGCAATGGCCGTGGTGACCATCGCGATGTTGCGCACCTGACCGGTCAGGTTGGACGCCATCCCGTTCACGGACTCGGTGAGGTCCTTCCACGTGCCGGCCACACCGGGCACGCGCGCCTGACCGCCCAGGATGCCGTCCGTGCCCACCTCGCGGGCCACCTTGGTGACCTGGTCGGCGAACGAACTCAGCGTCTTCACCATGGTGTTGAAGGTGTCCGCGAGCTGCGCGACCTCACCGCGCGCCTCGATCGTCACCGTCCGCGTCAGGTCGCCGTTGGCGACGGCCGCCGCGACCTGGGAGATGTTCCGCACCTGCATGGTCAGGTTGTTGGCCATCAGGTTGACGTTGCCGCTGAGGTCCTTCCAGATGCCCGTGACGCCCGGTACGTGCGCCTGGCCGCCCAGGATGCCCTCGGTGCCCACCTCGCGGGCCACCCGGGTCACCTGCTCCGCGAAGGACGACAGTTGATCAACCATGGTGTTGACCGTCGTGACGAGCTCGAGGATCTCGCCCTTGGCGTCAACAGTGATCTTCTTGGACAGGTCGCCCTTGGCGACGGCGGTCGTGACCTCGGCGATCTGGCGCACCTGGATGGTCAGGTTGTTCGCCATGAAGTTCACCGACTGCGTGAGGTCCTTCCAGGTGCCGGAGACACCCTGCACCTCGGCCTGACCGCCCAACTGCCCCTCGGTGCCCACCTCGCGGGCCACACGCGTGACCTCCTCGGCGAACGAGGACAGCTGGTCGACCATCGTGTTCAGGGTGTTCTTCAGCTCCAGGATCTCCCCGCGCGCGTCCACGGTGATCTTCTGGGACAGGTCACCGCGGGCCACCGCGGTCGCGACCTGCGCGATGTTGCGGACCTGGGCGGTGAGGTTGCCGGCCATGCCGTTCACCGAGTCGGTCAGGTCGCGCCACACGCCGGCGACGCCGGGCACCTGCGCCTGCCCGCCCAGGCGGCCCTCCGTGCCCACCTCGCGGGCGACCCGGGTCACCTGGTCGGCGAAGGCCGAGAGTTGGTCGACCATCGTGTTGATGGTGTTCTTCAACTCCAGGATCTCGCCGCGCGCATCCACGTCGATCTTCTGGGACAGGTCGCCCTGGGCCACCGCCGTGGTCACCTGGGCGATGTTGCGCACCTGAGAGGTGAGGTTCCCGGCCATGGAGTTGACGGAGTCGGTGAGTTCCTTCCAGGTGCCCGAGACGCCGTCCACGCGCGCCTGGCCGCCCAGCCGTCCCTCGGTGCCCACGTCACGGGCCATCCGGGTCACCTGGTCGGCGAACGACGACAGTTGATCGACCATCGTGTTGACGGTGTTCTTCAACTGAAGCATCTCGCCGGACACATCGACGGTGACCTTCTGGGAGAGGTCGCCGTTGGCCACGGCCGTCGTCACCTGCGCGATGTTGCGCACCTGGCCGGTGAGGTTGCGGAATGCGGTGTTGACCGAGTCGGTCAAGTCCTTCCACGTACCGGCCGCGCCCGGCACCTGCGCCTGGCCGCCCAGTTCACCCTCGACACCGATCTCGCGCGCCACGCGCGTGACCTCGGCACCGAACGAGGACAGTTGATCAACCATCCCGTTGACGGTGTTCTTCAGCTCCAGCATCTCGCCGGCGACGTTCACCGTGACCTTCTGGGACAGGTCACCGCTCGCCACCGCGGTCGTCACGGCGGCGATGTCCCGCACCTGGATCGTCAGGTTCCGGAAGACCGTGTTCACCGAGTCGGTGAGGTCCTTCCACGTCCCCGCCGCACCCGGCACGTTCGCCTGCCCACCGAGCTGCCCCTCGGCACCGACCTCGTTGGCCACGCGCGTGACCTCGTCCGCGAAGGTGCGCAGCGTCTCGGTCATCTGGTTGATCGTCTCGGCGAGCTGGGCGACCTCGCCCCGCGCCGACACCGTCACCTTCTGCGACAGGTCACCGTTGGCGACAGCCGTCGTCACCTGGGCGATACCGCGCACCTGGGCCGTCAGGTTGCCGGCCATGATGTTCACCGAGTCGGTCAGGTCTTTCCACACCCCGGCCACACCCGGCACCTGCGCCTGGCCGCCCAGCTCGCCCTCGGTGCCCACCTCGCGGGCGACTCGCGTCACCTCGGAGGAGAACGACGACAGCTGGTCCACCATCGTGTTGACGGTGTTCTTGAGCTCCAGCATCTCGCCGGCGACGTGAACAGTGACTTTCCGGGACAGGTCGCCCTTGGCGACCGCCGTGGTCACCAGCGCGATGTCCCGCACCTGGGCCGTCAGCCGGTACGCCATCGTGTTGACCGACTCCGTGAGGTCCTTCCACGAGCCGGACATGCCACGCACGCGTGCCTGCCCGCCCAGCTTGCCCTCGGTGCCCACCTCACTGGCCACGCGCGTGACCTCGTCGGTGAACGTCGACAGCTGGTCGACCAGATTGTTGACGGTGCGCCCGACCTTCAGGAACTCACCGCGCAGCGGATGTCCGTTCCCGTCGTCCTGCGCCTGCGTCCGCAGCTCCATGCGCGGCGACAGATCACCCTCCGCCACCGCGGACAGCACCCGTCCGACCTCGGAGACGGGCCGTACGAGGTCGTCCACGAGCGCGTTGGAGGCGTCGATGGCCGCGGCCCAGGAACCCTCGCAGGCGCCCGTCTCCAGCCGCTCCGTGAGCTTTCCCTCACGGCCCACCATGCGCCGCACCCGGGACAGCTCACCCGTGAGATGCAGATTGCGGTCGGCCACCTCGTTGAACACGGCGGCGATCTCCGACAACTCGCCGTCGCCGGACACCGTGAGCCGCTTGCGGAAGTTCCCGTCCCTCATGGAGACAAGAGCCGTCAGCAGCCGGTCCAAGGAGGCCGCGTCCACTTCCGTGGTCCCATTGCGCGGTTTGCGCTGGTTCTTCAGGGACTGTCCGCCTTTCGCGCGCGTCTTGGTGGCCCGCGTCGCTGCGCCAGACTCCACTGTGTCCCTCCCGCAGGGGTCGACCGTTACTGCTGTGCTGGGGTGCTGCTGCTCGGCGTATCAGTTACTGCCGCGTATCTCTGCCCGGTTTACCGGGCTTCAACAAGGCCGACTGTCCGCCGTACACAGAAGACACCCGGCCTGCCCGGACCGTCACCAGAATCCTGCCCAGTGTTTCACCCTGTCTGAACCAGGCCATAACAGTTCGGCAGCTTCGCACATCGTCCGCACACCCTCCGGACGGAAACACTGCGGACCGGCATCCGCATGGACGGTGAAGGTAAGTAACCTTGCATGCGGCTGTCCAGCCGCGCCGGTTCCGTCCGGCCTGGGCGGTGGCACGAGCACGAGCGGGCAGGCATCGGAGGGGCACCGCACCATGACCACCGGACTGCATCCTGGGGGAACGCCCCAGGATCCCCCGCCGACCGGGAACCAGCCGTTGCCCCGGCAGGCACCGATCGGCCATGGGCCCCTGCCCGCCGACAACAGGCCGAGGAGTTCTGTGATCACCGCGCGCGCGGCCGCCAGCTTCGAGCCCGTCGGACGATCGGTCGCCACCGCGCGGTCCTTCGTCCGCGACACCCTTCAGGGCTGGGGCTTCGCCGACATCGTCGACGACGCCGTGGTCCTCACCAGCGAGCTGGTGACCAACGCAGTGGTCCACGCGGGCACGGCCGCGGATGTTCTGTGCCTACGGAGTGACGACGGTGTGAGGATCGAGGTCGCCGACCACTACCCGGAGCGCGAGATCCCCCTCCAGGGGGCCGCGATCACCATGAGCAGCCCCGACCGCGAGGGCGGCCGCGGCCTCCAGCTGTGCGCGGCCCTGGCCAGCCGCTGGGGCGTCGACTACACCCCCACACAGAAGCTGGTCTGGTTCCAACTCGACCTCCCCGCCCGCCCGGTGGGCACCCGCGCGGCCGGCCCGTCCCTGCCGGCCGCCCTCCTCCCGCTCGCCGACGGCAGGGTCCGCGTCGCGGTCGTCCAGATCGACCGCACGGGCTCCATCGCGTCCTGGAACGAGGACGCCGAGGAACTCTTCGGCTACGCCCCCGAGCAGGTCACCGGCAAGCCCCTCACCGACCTCGCCGCCTGGCCGCACACCCCGGGCACCAGCACCGGCATCGCCGAGGCGCTCCGCCTCTCCCGCTGGGAGGGCAGTTACGGCATCCGCGCCGCCGACGGCCGCGTGACCCCGGTCTACGCCTCCCACCTCCGCGTCCGCGATACCGGCGGCGAGCCGTCAACCGTGTGCCTCCTGGTACGGGACCACGAACGCGCGGTTCTGCAGACACCGTTGCGCGGCCCCGCCCCCGACGCCGCGTCCACCTCCGACGGCCAGAACACCGACCCCTTCGAGGTGTTCATCGGCTCCCCCGCGCCGGACGACCTCGACGGTCTCCTCCAGCGCACGGTCGAGCGCGCCCGCGACATGCTCGACGGAGACTCCGCCTTCCTCCTCCTCGCGACCGACGACGAAACGGAGTTGGAGGTCCGCGCCTCCACCGGCCTGCCCTCCGCACGCCAACGCTTCGCGCGCGTGCCCGTCGAAGCCGGCCCCGGCCGCTACGGCTCCGCCCGCATGCCGGCCGTCCACGAGGACCTCCAGGCCGTCCCGGGCGCCGTACCGCTCCTCAGCGGCACCGGAATGCGCTCGGTCGTCACGGTCCCCCTGAAGGTGGAGGGCCGCCTCACCGGCTCCCTCGGAGTGGCCGCCGAAGGCCCCAACAGATACTCGAACGAAGAAGCGCTGCGCCTCCAATTCGCCGCCGACCGCATCGCGTTGGCGGTCGAATCGGCCCGCCTGGGCGAGCTGGAACGCCTGCGCCGCGGCTCGCTCAGCTTCCTGGTCGAGGCCTCCGACCTCCTCGCCGGCACCCTGGACCGCGACCAGACCCTGGCCCTGATGGCCCAGATGACGGTGCCGACCCTGGCCACCTGGTGCGCGGTCTACACGATCGCCGACCAGGCCTCGGACCCGTACCTCTCGTACGTCCTGCACGAGGACGAGGAACTCATCGACGGCATCAAGTCGTTGCTCTCGAAGATCGCCCCTCCGGACCCGGTACCCACCCCCGGCGCCCGCGTCTGGGCCGCCCCCGCCGAGGCCGCCCACCAGGCGGCCCTCCGCACCTCCATGCGCAGCCTCGGCCTCAACGAACCGACCCGCCGTGTCAGCTCGGGCATCGGCCCAACTCTCGCCACGGCCTCCGCAGTCGGCGGCGAGACGGTCGTCCTCCCGCTGGTCGCCCGCAACCGCGTCATCGGCATGCTGACCCTCGGCAAGCCCACCGACGAACACTTCCGCCAGGAAATCCTGGAACTGGCCGAGGACTTGAGCCGCCGAGCCGCCCTCGCCCTCGACAACGCCCGCCTGTACTCGGAGCGCACGGCCATCAGCCAGTCCCTCCAGCGCAGCCTCCTGCCTCCGGACCTCCCGCACATCGAGGGCGTCGAGGTCGAGGTCATCTACCGCGCGGCCGGCGAGGGCAACGAGGTGGGCGGCGACTTCTACGACCTCTTCCCCATCCGCGACGGCGTCTACGGCTTCGCCATCGGCGACGTCTGCGGCACCGGCCCCGAGGCCGCCGCAGTCACCGGCCTGGCCCGCCACGCCCTCCGCCTGCTCGCCAGGGAGGGCTTCGGCGGCCCGGCGGTCCTGGAGCGCCTCAACTCCGCGATCCTCGACGAGGGCGCCCGCAGCCGCTTCCTGACGCTCCTCTACGGCGAGTTGTGGCCCCAGGAGGACGGCAGCGCCAAACTCAAGGTGGTCTGCGCGGGCCACCCGCTCCCGCTCCGCCTCCGCCAGGACGGCACGGTCGAACCGGCCGCCGAACCCCAGCCCCTCCTCGGCGTCATGGACGACCTGGAGCTCTACGAGCAGACGGTCACCCTGGACCCGGGCGACGTCCTCCTGTGCGTCACGGACGGCGTCACCGAACGCCGCGAGGGCACCCGCATGTTGGGCGACGACGGCCTCACGGACGTCCTCACGACCTGTACGGGCCTCACAGCCGGCGCGGTCGCGGCCCGCGTCATGCGCGCGGTGGAGCGCTTCGCCTCGGACGCCCCGTCCGACGACATGGCAATCCTCGCCATGCGAGTCCCGGGCCTCCAGAAGGACTGAACCTGAACACGCAAAAGGCCCCGCCCAATTGGGCGGGGCCTTTGATGTCTGGAGCCCTCTAACGGAATCGAACCGTTGACCTTCTCCTTACCATGGAGACGCTCTACCGACTGAGCTAAGAGGGCCTGTCGCTTTCCCGAGGCTTCCCTCGCGGCGACGAAAAGAATCATACCCCGAACAGACCCGTGCGC
Organism: Streptomyces xylophagus; assembly: GCF_000716435.1. Taxonomy (GTDB): domain Bacteria; phylum Actinomycetota; class Actinomycetes; order Streptomycetales; family Streptomycetaceae; genus Streptomyces; species Streptomyces xylophagus. The sequence goes on along the minus strand of NZ_JNWO01000015.1, from coordinate 914 downwards.
CCAACCACCGCCACCTGACCCCGACTCGGTCAGAAAGCAGGCTGGAGCAGTCCCCCGAGCGCATTGCACGCGGACACGATCCGCTGCATCTCCCGCCTGGTCAACGAGGCATCCACCGGCAGCGCGAGCGTCTCGTCCGCGGCCCGCTCGGTCTCCGGCAGAGCCACACACCGCCGGAACTCCGGCAGCCGATGCACAGGCGTCTTCACCGGCACCCGGCACTCAACTCCCCTGCCGCGCACGGCCCGAGCGAAGGCATCACGATCCGGCCGCCCGTTCCCCGGCACCCGCACGATGTACTGCTGGTAGGTGTGCCCGTCCCCACCATCGGGCGTCCGCACCCCACGCAACTTCGCATCAAGATAGGCCGCCCGCTCCCGCCGCTGAGCAACTTCGTCGTACGGCGCCTCGGACTCCCCCTGCTGCAACACCAGCAGCCCATGCCGCTGCCCGACCCCGAGCATCCGCGCCATGTCGGCCGACCGCCCGAATCGATGTACGACAACTATCGCCGCCGTACGCGGAGTTACGGCCGCTTCGACAGCGGACGCGTCCAGGCAGTAGGTCACCGGATCTATGTCGGCGAACACCGGCAGCCCACCCGCCAGGGTGACAGCCTCGGCGACTTCCACGTTCCCGAACGCCGGCACGACGACCTCGTCACCGAGTCCGACGCCTGCGGCCCTGAGCATTGCAGCAGTACCCATGCTCGGATGGTGATTGCGCAACGTGAACTTCAAGTGACGCACAACAAAAAAGGGTTGGACCCCGAACCGAAGTTCAGGATCCAACCCTTTCAATATTTGTTCGGCGGTGTCCTACTCTCCCACAGGGTCCCCCCTGCAGTACCATCGGCGCTGTAAGGCTTAGCTTCCGGGTTCGGAATGTAACCGGGCGTTTCCCTCACGCTATGA
>NZ_JNWO01000014.1 GCF_000716435.1 Streptomyces xylophagus | reverse complement strand
ACCACCAAGATCTACACGTAAGGAGTCGTCGGCAGCGTCAGATGTGTATAAGAGACAGGGCTGGGGTTGATGCCGGTTCCGGGGCCGGTTCCGGGGCCGGTTCCGGGGCTGGGGGTGCAATCGAGGCTGTCGATGGCGGGGTTGGGGTTGGGGCCGACGTCGTAATCGAGGCCGATGCCGGGACCGGAGCTGATACCGAGGACGAGGCTGGGGCTCGGTCCGGGGCTGAGGGAGAGGGATCGGACGCCGCTGAGTCGGCGAAGACCGGACAAGGGCCAAGCTCTGCGCGGTACGTGACTCCGGTTGGGCCGGGCCCTGGCGTCGCCGAGCTGGTCGAATTCGCCCCGCAAGGAACAGGCTCCCCGGACCAGTCACCCTCAGCTGGGTCAACGCCAAGTGCCTCACCCTGGTCCCAATCGGCCGCGCAAGCCCCAAGCTCCCCGCAGTGGCCCGCATCCGACGCCCTCGCACCCGCGTCTACAAGCCCTCCCACATCCGTGCCCCAAGGCTTCGGCCCGCCCCTCGCCTCCGTAGCCTCCGTGTCTCACCCCTCCCCGCCGACCGGGCGCATGACCGCCGGCCCCCGCCCAACTCCATCCCGCCGTAAGGTGTGCGTCCTGATAGCCGCCGCTGCCGTAGTCGCAGTCCTCGCCGGTGCCGGAGTGGTCGTCGCCCGCATGGTCAACTCCGGTGACAGCACGGTTACTTCGCAGCCCACCGCACCCCCGGCCGGCGATGGTGTCGGGCCCGCCTCGCCCACCGGGCATACGGATGCCCACCGCTCGGACGCCCCCAAGCCCACCGAACAGGGCGACGACGGGACCCAGGCGCCGACGCAGGAGCACACCGGCAAGGGGGAGAGCACGACGCCGGGGCAAGCTCCCAGCGCCGCCCCGACCCGGTCCACGTCCTCCGGCGGCGACGGCACCGGCGGCAGCGCCGCCGCGACCGGCGGAGCCAGTGCCAGCTCCAGCCCCGCCGCCGCATGCCAGTCCATCGGCGGCGGCAAGTACAACTGCCAGGTGTGGCGCAGCGCCAAGTCCTACACCGCGTCCGGCACTGAAGTCGGTGTCCTCGGCGCGGGCACCAACTACTTCTACTGCCAACAGAACTTGGGCCGCCGTGAGACGTACGGTCAGTGGACCAACGTCTGGTGGGCGAAGACGGACGACGACAGCGGCAACACGAACGTCTATGTCAGCGACGTCTACCTCAAGGGCGGCGACAACGACGAGCCGGTACCGGGGCTGCCGGTCTGCTGAAGTCCCCGTCCCGGAACGGTCGGAATTGATCGCATCCTGCGCCTCAACCTGCCAGCCGGCTCCCACCGGCTGCGACTCAGGATCTTCTGGTGCTCGCGCTTCAGCAGACGGCAGAGCCCGTGGCGGTGGCTGGGGCTCCTCGCAACGCAACGGCACGATCCGCTTCGGCCTGGCGACCTCGCGGGGTTGCCTCGGTGGTGGCCTCGCCTTCATCGGGGCCTGGATCTCCCGCACGAGGTGCGTACTCGCTCACCTTTCCAGGCCCGACGCCGTCACCAGCCCCTCCTCCCGGAACAGCCTCGTACCCCGCTCGCACAACTCCCGATCCGCCCGCGCCCGTTCACAGAACTCCTCCGGCGTCCGCCCGAACAGCTTCCTCAACTTGGCCGACTCACCCAGCAGTTCGGTGAGCAGCGCTCGTTCGCCCGGATGCCGACGCGGTACTCCCGTACCGTCACGCAGCACACCGTGCCGGTTGACGTAGACGTACACGCCCGGCAGCAACTCCCCGGAGTCCGTGTCGAATCGGAACTCGGAACCGGAGCCGGACCCGGGCAGCCAGACCCGGTCGTAAGCCCCCTCGCTCGCATCCACCACCGCAAGCTGCCGCGCATCGAACCACGTCACGAACAACTCCCGTACGACACCTGGTCCCTTGACCGGCGACGCCGACACATACCCCACGCGGCTCACATGCGCGGAGACGCCGACGTCGACGCCGGTGACCCGTACCTTCAGCATCGGGACGGGAGAGTCGATCCCGAACTCCGCCATCTTGTGCCGCAGTTGACCGGGGCAGGCATTGGAGCCGATCGCGAGGACCGGGGTGCGGTTCGCGTACGGGGGGTGGTCGTCGAGGGGCAACAGGCGGTCGCCGAGCAGGAGTCCGGACTCGGTGGGCCACGCACCCGGGTAGGAGAGCGGATCCTCGCGCGGGGCCCGGTCCAGCCCCAGGGCCTTCAGCGTGCGGTCCACACCGTCGTCCACGCGCCGCGTCCCTCAGTCCGACGGCGGCAGTTCGCCCGAGCCGCGAGTGATCAACCGGGTCGGCAGCTCGATGCGTTCCGGAGCGATCAACGTGCCGTCCAGCTGGCGGAAGAGGCGTTCCGCGGCCGTGCGGCCGAGGGTTGCCGCGTCCTGGGCGACGACGGTCACGCCGGGCCGGAGCAGGTCGGCGAGTTCGATGTCGTCGAAGCCGACGAGGGCGATCTGGCGGGGCTGTTCGGCGAGGACGCGGACGACGGTGACCGTCACGCGGTTGTTGCCGGTGAAGATCGCGGTGACGGGGGAGGGGCCGGTCAGCATCTCCTCCGCCGCCCGGCGCACCCGGACGGGGTCGGTCACGCCGAGGGACATCCAGGAGTCCTCGACCGGTATGCCCGCGTCCTCCATGGCGGCGCGGTAGCCGCGCAGTCGCTCGGCGGCCGTGTGGATGCGGGGCATGTCACCGATGAAGCCGATGCGCCGGTGTCCGTGGGAGATGAGGTGGGTGACGCCGTCGCGCGCGCCGCCGTAGCTGTCGGACAGGACGACGTCGGCGTCGATCTTGCCGGCGGGACGGTCCACGAAGACGGTGGCCACGCCCGCCTTGATCTCCGGTTCCAGGTAGCGGTGGTCGTCGCCGGCCGGGATCACCACCAGCCCGTCCACGCGCCGGGCGCACAGCGCCAGCACCAACTCCTGCTCGCGGTCCGGGTCTTCGGCGCTGGAGCCGTTGATCAGCAGCGCGCCGTGCGCCCGGGCGACTTCCTCGACCGCGCGGCTGAGGGGGCCGTAGAACGGGTCGGCGAGGTCCTCCAGGACGAGGCCGATGCTTGCCGTGCTGCCCTTGCGCAGGACGCGCGCGCTGTCGTTGCGGCGGAAGCCGAGGGCGTCGATGGCCTCCTGGACGCGGCGCTCGGTGTCGGGGGTCACGCCCGGTTCGCCGTTGACCACGCGCGACACCGTTTTCAGGCCGACACCGGCGCGCGCGGCCACGTCCTTCATGGTCGGACGGTTGCCGTAGCGGTTCTCGGGGCGGCGGGCGGTCTCTGGCACGATGCGCTGTCCTGTCCTGTCGTCCACGGGGGATGCATAGGTCCATGGGTTTGTATGAGGATGTGGCGTCGAGCATAGAGCCTGGACAACGTTGTCATGTGCGAGAGAGACTGTCCACCGATATCTCCGGCCTGCGCCCCCACCGCGAGACCGGTCCAACTCACCTACTGGTGGTTCTGATGTTTGACGGGGAGATCTGACACTGATGCACACCGACCTCGTGGCCGCGCTCGACATCGGCGGTACCAAGATCGCCGGGGCGCTGGTGGACGGCCACGGCAAGATCCTGGTGCGCGCGCAGCGCCCGACGCCCTCGCAGGACGACGGCGACACCGTGATGCGAGCCGTGGAGGAGGTGCTCGCGGAGCTGACCGCATCCCCTTCGTGGTCCCGCGCGAGCGCCCTCGGCATCGGCAGCGCGGGTCCCGTGGACGCCTCCGCCGGCACCGTGAGTCCGGTCAACGTGCCCGGCTGGCGCGACTATCCGCTCGTCGAGCGGGTGCGTGCGGCGACCGGGGGCCTGCCCGTCGAGCTGATCGGCGACGGCGTGGCGATCACGGCGGCCGAGCACTGGCAGGGCGCCGCGCGCGGGCACGCCAACGCGCTGTGCATGGTGGTCTCCACGGGAGTCGGCGGCGGCCTCGTCCTCAACGGCCAGCTGCATCCCGGGCCGACCGGCAACGCGGGCCACATCGGCCACATCAGCGTGGACCTGGACGGCGACGCCTGCCCGTGCGGTTCGCGTGGCTGCGTGGAGCGGATCGCCAGCGGCCCCAACATCGCCCGGCGGGCGGTCGAGAACGGCTGGCTGCCGGGTCCCGACGGCGACACCTCGGCCGCCGCCGTGGCCGCCGCCGCCCGTGCCGGTGACCCGATCGCCGTGGCCTCCTTCGAGCGGGCGGCACAAGCCCTCGCCGCCGGTATCGCGGCCACCGCGACCCTCGTCGAGATCGACATCGCCGTGATCGGCGGGGGCGTCGGCAAGGCGGGCGACGTACTCTTCACGCCGCTGCGCAAGGCCCTGCGGGACTACGCGACGCTGTCCTTCGTGCAGCGGCTGACGGTGACGCCGGCTCAGATGGGCACGGACGCCGGGCTGGTGGGAGCGGCCGCGGCCGCGCTCGCCGGGCAGACGAGCACGACCGCGGCCGGTGTGTGAGGAACGGACCGGCCGAAACGTTCGTTCAGCGGCCTGTGCCCCTTGAAATGCGATGTGCCTTGCTCAGCACGTGAGTTGAGCGTTCGCCCAGTCCGCGTGGTCCGAGTCGATCCCGTCGCCGCCGTCGGTGACGACGAGTCGGACCACCTGGGCGCCGGTCACGTCCGCCGTGATCGGCTGGGCGGGCATCGCGTTGGTGAGGACGCCGGTCGAGGCGACCTTCGTACCGTCCGCCCAGATCTCGAAGGCGACGGTCCCGTTGGCACCCTTCTCGTCGTCCACACCGACGTCGGCGGTGACCTTCTCGCACGTCTTCCCGGTGTAGTACTCGACGTCGCTCTCGGCGTGGACACCGAGCCCCTTGGCGTACACCACTCCGCCGAGAGTGATCGGATGACCGTCCCCCGCGGCACTCTCGCCGTTGCTGGTGTTGCGCTCAACGGGCCCCCATCCATTGGCCGTTGACATCCAGGGAAGGTCACCGAGGTACGAAGTCCCCGCGGGCGGTGCCACCACGACGGACGCGGTGAACGGCAGGGCGCTGCTGACACGCGCACCGCTCGGCGAGCGGTAACTCGCCTTCAGCGTGAGGTCGTACGACCCCGTCGGCGTCCCCGAGGGCGCGGTGACCGTCCACTTCGTGCGCAGCGACCTGCCTGTCGGTACGGCCTTGGCCGTCGTGGAGGACTTGGCCCGGATCTTCCAGCCGGCGGGTCCTGTCAGGGTCACGGAGACGTGCTCGGCGGTCGTACGGCCGAGGTCCGTCACGGTTGTCGTGAGCGGGGTCGCGGTCGCCGCCTGGACCAACGGGGCGCTGCCCAGGCCGAGTTCGACGGCGGGCGGGTTCTTGAGGGAGTTACGGTCGGCGGAGACCCGTACGAGGACCGTGCCGTGGGCCGGGACGGTCGCGGAGATCGCGCCGGCGGTGTTGTAGCTCTTGTGCTGCCACAGGTCGCGCAGGGTGTAGGCCCGGGCGTTCGGGAGGCCTACGGCCGCAGCCGTCGTGGCGATGCGCTGGGCGCTGCCGGACTCGTTGAAGAGCGCGACCGTACGACTGCCGTCCTTCATCTCCTTGGCGACGACCCAGCGTCCGCCTTCGGACGTGACAACGTTGCCCTGCTTGCCCAGCGGGTCCTGGTCGACCGCGATGACCTCTTTGTTGTCGAGGATGTCGAAGGTCGCGGGGGTCGCGGTGCGCAGGTCCGAGCCGATGAGGAGCGGTGCGGCCATGATCGACCACATGGAGAAGTGCGAGCGGTACTCGGTGTCCGTCATCCCGCCGTTGCCGACCTCGAGCATGTCGGGGTCGTTCCAGTGCCCGGGGCCGGCGTACTGCGCGAGGGGCAGGTTCTGCTTGAGGATCGACAGCATCGAACCCCAGTTGTCGCTGATGTCACCGGTCGTGCGCCACAGATGTCCGACGTCTGCGGCCCACTCCCAGGGCTTGTTCTCGCCCCATTCGCAGATGCTGAAGACGATCGGGCGGCCGGTGGCCTTCAGGGCGTCGCGCATGGTGTTGTAGCGCAACTTGGCGTCCACGCCTTGGTTGTTGCAGTTGTCGTACTTGAGATAGTCCACGCCCCAGTCGGCGAACTGCTGCGCGTCGCTGTACTCGTGACCCAGGCCGCCCGGGAACCCGGCGTCGTTGCACGTCTTCGTGCCGGCGCTGGTGTAGATGCCGAGCTTGAGTCCCTTGGAGTGCACGTAGTCGGCGACGGCCTTGATCCCGTGCGGGAAGCGGGCCGGGTCGGGGACGAGTTTGCCGTCGGCGTCGCGGTTCGGCAGGGCCCAGCAGTCGTCGAGGTTGACGTACTGGTAGCCGGCGGCCTTGAGGCCCTTGTTGACGAATATGTCCGCGATTCCCTCGACCATGGACTCGTTGAACTCGGCGCGGCAGTTGGTGGAGTTCCAGTTGTTGAAACCCATCGGAGGTGTGAGCGCCTGACCGTCGGCCAGGGCGGGGGAGGCGGGGTCCTGTACCGGGGTGGCGACCGCGGGCACGGCGAGGCCCGCCGTGCACAACAGCCCTGCTGCGAGGGCTCCTAGCACTCTTCGCCGGGTCGTGCGGGTGTGGGGGTGGCGCATGGTGACGTTCCTCCGGACTCGCGAGAGATGGGATCACTTTCTGTGCATGCCATGTGCGCGATTACGGTAGAAGGTGTCGAACTCTGTTGGAAGAGTTGCGTATTGATTGTTCGACTTTCCATCGCGTGCGAGTTTTGAACATGTTCAACTTTCTGCGCTAGGCTCACTCCTGACAGAAGGGGGAGCCCGGTGAAGATCGTCATTCCCGGTGGAACGGGGCAGGTGGGCGGGATTCTCGATCGCGCCCTGACCGAGGCCGGTCACGAGGTCGTCGTCCTGACCCGGCGGCCTACTCGTGACCGCGAGGTGTGGTGGGACGGCGAGAACCTGGGCACCTGGGCCCGGGAGATCGACGGCAGCGATGTGGTGATCAACCTGGCTGGGCGCAGCGTCAGTTGCCGCTACACCGCCGCCAACCTGAAGGCCATGATGGACTCGCGCGTGCACTCCACCCGGGTCGTCGGCGAGGCCGTCGCCGCAGCCGCGAGCCCGCCGCGCGTCTGGCTGCAGATGAGCACCGCCACCGTCTACGCCCATCGCTACGACGCCCCCAACGACGAGGCCACCGGCCTGATCGGCGGCGCCGAACCCGGCGTACCCGACTACTGGTCCTACAGCGTCGAGATCGCCAGGAACTGGGAACGCGAGCAGGAGCGCGCCGACACCCCGCACACCCGCAAGGTGGCCCTGCGTGCCGCCATGGTGATGAGCCCTGACCGTGGCGGTGTCTTCGACGTCCTGTCGGGACTGGTCCGGCTCGGGCTCGGTGGTCCGGTCGCGGGCGGTGCGCAGTATGTCTCCTGGATCCACGACCAGGACTTCGTCCGCGCCGTCGAGTTCCTCGTCGAACGGGAGGACATCGCCGGGCCGGTGAACCTCGCCGCCCCCGGGCCGCTCCCGCAGCGCGCGTTCATGCGCGTCCTGCGCGCCGCCCGGGGCGTCCCCGTGGGGCTGCCCGCCACCAAGTGGATGGCGGAACTGGGCGCCTTCGCCCTGCGATCGGACACCGAGCTTCTCCTGAAGAGCCGGCGGGTCGTCCCCGGGCGGCTGCTGGCGGAGGGGTTCACCTTCGAGCATCCCCAGTGGCTGGAAGCGGCCGTGGACCTCGTGCGGCGGGCGCGGAACGGGGCGGGTTCCACTCGGCGGGCCGTCCGGGCGTGACCCCGGCGCGCTTCGTCAGTTGAACGGGGCATGAAGAAGCGCAGCATGCTGGCCATCGCCTCCCTCGCCACCGGGTTCGTCGTCGCCGCGATCACTCCGTCGCACTCCCACGACCACGACGTACTCGGCGATCTGAACGTCAAGGACACCGTGGGTGCCATGGACCACCTCGTCAGCGACGGCAGCTTCGCCGTCGACGAGGGTGCCCTGGGAGAGAACAGCTGATACCGGTCGAAAGCGCACGGCGCCGGTGCCTCGTCGGAGGGGGCACCGGCGCCGTCGTATCTGCGCTCTCAACTGGGGCTGGTTTCCGTGGCAGGGTGGAACGGGCAAGCCACAGGGGGCCAACAGAAGAGGGGGAACTGTGACCGTCGTCTGGATCAACGGCGCGTTCGGTGCGGGGAAGACGACCACCGCACGGGAACTGATGGACCTGATCCCGAACAGCACGCTCTTCGACCCCGAGGTCATCGGCGGAGCACTTCCGTACCTGCTCCCGCCCAAGCACCTCGCGGAAGTCGGCGACTTCCAGGACCTGCCGATCTGGCGACGGCTCGTGATCGACACGGCGGCCGCCATGCTCGCCGAGCTCGGCGGGACCCTCGTCGTCCCGATGACCCTGCTGCGCCAGGAGTACCGCGACGAGATCTTCGGCGGTCTCGCGGCCCGCCGGGTCACGGTCCGGCATGTTCTCCTCGCTCCGGCGGAAACGATCCTGCGCGAGCGAATAGCCGGCCGGGAGATCCCACCGGACCTCCCCGACGGCGAGCTGCGGATGCAGCAGTGGGCGTACGACCACATCGAGCCGTACCGCGCCGCGCTCGGCTCCTGGCTCACCGCCGACGCCCATCTCGTCGACACCAGCGCGCTCACCCCGTACGAGACGGCCGCCAAGATCGCCGGGGCCGTCGGCAGCGGTGCCGTCCCCGTCTGCGACATCGTGCAGACCCCGGAACCCACCTCCGAGACCCTCGCGGCCGGAGTGCTGCTCTTCGACGAACAGGACCGCGTCCTGCTCGTCGACCCCACCTACAAGGCCGGCTGGGAGTTCCCCGGCGGTGTCGTCGAACCCGGCGAGGCACCCGCCCGGGCCGGCATGCGCGAGGTCACCGAGGAGACCGGCATCGTGCTCGACGACGTACCCCGGCTGCTCGTCGTCGACTGGGAACCGCCCGCGCCACCCGGCTACGGCGGTCTGCGCCTCCTCTTCGACGGCGGCCGGCTGGAGGCCGCCGAGGCCGACCGACTGCTGCTGCCCGGACCGGAGTTGCGCGGCTGGTGCTTCGCCACCGAACAGGAGGCGGCCGACCTGTTGCCGCCGGTCCGCTACGAGCGGCTGCGCTGGGCGCTGCGGGCCCGCGAGCGCGGGGCCGCGCTGTATCTGGAGGCGGGCGTACCGGTTGGCTGACGACACGTCAATTTGCGGTCAGATCAACGATGTTGGACGGGACTTTGCCTTTTCGGGGACGCGACCTGGCGATTTTGCGGGGTGCGGGTCATTCCGATAACAAAGCGAGGGTGAATTGTCGCCTTCCCGGTATGAACAAGAACGTGAAGAAGGTACATCGGAGCTCTAACGTCTTTGCGCAGCTCAGTTCTCTCGCGGCCGCCGGCCGCCTCGACGGGACCGGACATTTCGCCGGTCGAAGGAGAGGAACATGCGCGCGCCATCCTCGGCCCTCACCCGGGCCCTCACTCTCGCCGCCGGGCTCGCCCTGGTGCTCACCGCCTGCAGCAGCGGCGGCGGGGGCGGCGGCTCCGACAAAGGCAGCTCGGCCGGGCTCACCTCCTGCAACACCGTGGGCAAGGCCAACACCTGCAACTCGGCGACCACCAAGTCCGGCGGAACGTTCACCTATGTGCTGGAGAAGAACATCCAGCAGTGGAACGTCCAGGACGTCAACGGCAACACCTTCGAGAACGGGGAGGCCCTGGAGGTCGTCCTGCCGCAGGTGTTCATACCCCAGCCGGACTTCACCGTCGTCCTCAACACCGACCTGGTGACCTCGGCGACGCAGACCAGCACCAGCCCGCAGACCATCGTCTACAAGATCAACCCCAAGGCGACGTGGAACGACGGCACGCCCATCACCGCCGACGACTTCATCTACTACTGGCGCACCAACAACGGCAAGGACTGTCCGCCGCCGCCCGCCAGCGACTCCACGCAGACCAAGGGTTGTCTGCCGCAGAGCACCGCCGGCTACGACCGGATCAAGTCCCTGACGCCGTCCGACAACGGCAAGACCGTCACCATGGTGATGTCCAAGCCGTTCTCGGACTGGAAGTCGCTGTTCGGCGCGGGCTATCCGCTCTACCCGGCCCACACCGCGGAGAAGATCTCCGGCGCCAAGGCCGATGACGCCGCCGCCATGACGGCCACTCAGATGGCGCAGGCCTGGCAGTACTTCCTGAAGACGCCGCCCACCAAGTACCCCACCGCGGGCGCCTACAAGATGCAGCAGTGGGTCGACAACGACCACGCCACCTACGTGCCCGACCCCAAGTGGACCGGCGCGAAGAAGGCGACCCTCCAGCGGCTGATCTTCAAGGTGATCTCGGACGCCACCCAGGAACCAACGGCCCTGAAGAACAACGAGGTTCAGGGCATCTACCCGCAGCCCGAGGTGGACCTGGTCAACCAGGTCAAGGACATCCCCGGCGTCACCTACACCATCGGCAACGGTCTGACCTGGGAGCACTTCGACCTGAACCTGCACAACCCGGTGATCGGCAAGTATCTGCCGCTGCGGCAGGCGATGTTCACGGCGATCAACATCAAGGACATCATCGCCAAGACGGTCGGCCAGTTCGACCCGGCCGTGAAGCCGCTCGGCAACCACAACTTCGTTCCCGGGCAGGCCGGTTACAAGGACGTGGTCACCGCCACCGGCCAGGGATCCGGTGATCTGACCAAGGCGAAGAAGTACCTCACGGACGCCAAGTTCACCGGTGTGGGCACGGCGTTGAAGACGCCGGACGGCAAGGCCGTCGGACCCTTCAACTGCCGTTACACCACGGGCAACCAGATCCGGCAGAGCGAGTGCCAGATCCTGCAGAGCAACCTGGCGAGCCTCGGCATCAAGGTCACCATCAAACCGATCGGCGCCGCCGACCTCGGCACGGTCCTCGCGGGGCACCAGTACGACATCATCGTCTTCGCCTGGGTCGCGGCGCCGTTCCCGAGCAGTGGTGCCCAGCAGAACTGGTTCACCGGCGGTGGCGGCAACTTCGGCGGCTACAGCAACAAGACGGCCGACTCCATGATCTCCCAGGCCGTGGGCGAGACGGACGCGACGAAGGCCGCGGCTCTGCTCAACCAGGCCGACCAGCTCATGGTGAACGACGCCTACGTCCTGCCGCTGTACCAGAAGCCGACGTTCCTCGCCGTGCAGACGCGGTTCGTGAACATGCGGAACAACGCCACGAATGTGGGTCCGGCCTACAACACCGGCACGTGGGGCCTGAAGAAGTAGCCCCTCCGCCCGAGGGACAGCTCCACCGGCACGCCCGTCGAGCCCGGCCCCGGCAACACCGGGGCCGGGCCCGGCCCACGGACGGCATCCCCAACCCGTCGGCCTCCGAGAGAAGACCGCATGCTCGCCTACACGGTGCGTCGCATCCTCGTCTCGATACCCGTCCTCATCATCTCGACGTTCGTCGTGTTCCTGGTCGTCATCAACTCGGGCGACCCGGTGGCCAACTTCGCCACCTCACGACAACCCGCGCCCAGCAAAGCGGCGGTGGCCGCCTTCGCCCGGCACATCCACGCCAACCAGCCAGTGATGGAACGCTATTGGAACTGGATCACCGGCGTCCTGCACGGCGACTTCGGCCCGTCCGTGCAGGCCAACCTGAACATCGGGCACGACCTGTTCACCCGGTTCAAGGTGACCTTCACCCTGGTCGCCGCGGCGATGATCCTCGCGCTGATCATGGCCGTGGTGTTCGGCGTGTTCAGCGCCATCCGGCAGTACTCCGCCGCCGACTACACCATCACCTTCTTCGGCTTCCTGTTCCTCGCCATGCCGGTGTTCTGGTTCGCGGTGCTGCTCAAGCAGGCCGGCATCTGGTTCAACCAGAAGACCGGCAGCCAGTTCCTCGGCACCATCGGTGAGAAGTCGCCGTACCTCGAAGTCGACACCACCTGGAACGAGTTCACCGATCACGTGGGCCATCTGATCCTGCCCACCATCACCCTCGCCCTGGTCTCCTTCGCGTCCTGGACCCGCTACACCCGCGCCTCCATGCTGGAGGTCCTCAACAGCGACTACGTACGCCTCGCCCGCGCCAAGGGCCTCAGGCGCGGCAGGGTGATGACACGGCACGCGCTGCGCACCGCCCTCATCCCGCTCGCCACCGTCACCGCGCTCGACATCGCGATCATCCTGGGCGGCGCGGTGATCACGGAGACGATCTTCCAGTGGCACGGCATGGGCGAGATGCTGGTCCAGGCGGCGACCACGCTCGACGTCTACCGCACCATGGCCTGGCTGTTGCTCTCCGCCGTCGTCGTCATCGGGTTCAACCTCATCGCCGATCTGCTCTACGCCGTACTCGACCCGAGGATCCGCTATGACTGACATCGAGGCACCGGGGTCCGCGGGCACTCAACTGCCGCCCGGCGACCGCGAGTTCACCGTACGGCAGCGCACCCAGACCCAGCTGGTGCTGCGCCGCTTCGTGCGCCACCGGGCCGCGATGATCAGCCTGTTCGTGTTCGTGCTGATCCTGCTGTGGGCGTTCATCGGCCCGCACTTCTGGCACTACTCGTACCAGAAGTACACCGAGGACAACTCCAAACCCCCTTCCCTGAAGCATCCGTTCGGCACCGACTCCTCGGGCTACGACGGCTACGCCCAGGTCATGCGCGGCACCCAGACGTCGTTGAAGATCGCCATCATGATCGCGCTCGGCTCCACCTTCCTCGGCGCGATCTGGGGAGCCGTCGCCGGGTTCTACCGGGGCATCGTCGACGCGGTCATGATGCGCATCGCCGACCTGGTGCTGACGCTGCCGCTGTTCGCCATCGCGCTGGTCATCTCCTCCCGCACCGGCGGCTCCTGGTACTGGATCGCGATCGTGATCGCCGGACTGACCTGGGCGTACGTGGCCCGGGTCGTGCGCTCCTCGGTGCTGTCGCTGCGCGAGAAGGAGTTCATCGAGGCGGCGCGGGCGCTCGGTGCCTCGGACGCGCGGATCATCTTCCGGCATCTGCTGCCCAACGCCCTCGGCCCGATCATCGTCAACGCGACGATCCTGGTGGCCACCGGCATCCTCACCGAGACCGCGCTCTCCTTCCTCGGCTTCGGCGTCCAACCGCCCGACACCTCCCTGGGGTTGCTGGTCTCCCAGGCACAGACGGCGGTCGACACCCGGCCCTGGCTCTTCTACATCCCCGGCGCGTTCATCATCGCCATCGCGCTGACCATCAACTTCATCGGCGACGGACTGCGCGACGCCTTCGACCCCCGGCAGCAAAGGGTGCGACAGTGACGACCACGAGTCATGGAGTGCACGAGGTCCCCGTGACGTCCGCCGTCCTCGAAGTCGAGGACCTCAGCGTGGAGTTCGGCACGGAGGACGGCACCGTACGCGCCGTGCGCGGTGTCGGCTACCGGCTCGACCGGGGCGAATCCCTCGGCATCGTCGGCGAGTCCGGGTCCGGGAAGTCGGTCACCGCCCTCGCCGTGATGGGGCTGCTGCCGACCGGTGCCCGGGTGCGCGGCTCGGTCCGCTTCGAGGGCACGGAGCTGCTCGGCCTGTCCGACGCGCGCCTGTCCGACCTGCGCGGCAGCGGCGTCGCGATGATCTTCCAGGACCCGATGACCTCGCTCAACCCCGTCTACAACGTGGGGTACCAGATCAGCGAGACCCTGCTCCGCCACAACCCCGAGATGAAACACAAGGACGCCCGCAAACGGTCGATCGAGCTGCTCGGCACCGTCGGCATCCCCAGCCCCGAGCGGCGCGTCGACAGCTACCCGCACGAGATGTCCGGCGGTATGCGTCAGCGCGTCGTCATCGCGATCGCCATGGCCAACGACCCGGACGTGATCATCGCCGACGAGCCGACCACCGCCCTCGACGTCACCGTGCAGGCCCAGATCCTCGAGGCCCTGGAGACCGCCCGCGCCGAGACCGGCGCCGCGCTCGTCCTCATCACCCACGACCTGGGTGTGGTGGCCGGCCACACCGACCGGGTCGCGGTCATGTACGCGGGCCGGATAGTGGAGACCGGCTCGGTCGAGGACATCTTCTACACCCCGCGCATGCCCTACACCCTCGGTCTGCTCGGCTCCCTGCCCCGTCTGGACCGCGAGGAGGAACGTCTCACCCCCATCTCCGGCTCACCGCCGAGCCTGCTCAACCTGCCGCCCGGCTGCCCCTTCTCACCCCGGTGCCCGATGAGCCGGGACGTGTGCGACACGGACGAACCCGCGCTGCGCAGGGTCGGCAGCGACCTCCACCTCAGCGCCTGCCACTTCGCCGACGAACTCGTAGACACGGGCGCCGGTCAGGTCTTCGACGCGGTCGGCGCGGACACCGAGGCCCTGGCCCGCTTCGCCGACGCGGCCCCCGCCACGAACCCCGAGGAGGACGCCGTATGACCGCGCCCGCGCAGGCCACCACCCCCCTGCCGCCGCTGCCCGGCCACGGCGGCACCGGCGAACCGGTCCTCCAAGTCCGCGACCTGGTCAAGCACTTCCCGGTCATGTCCAAGGGCGTCATCCGCCGCCGCGTCGGTGATGTGCACGCGGTGTGCGGGGTCTCCTTCGACCTGTACGGGAACGAAACCCTGGGCCTGGTAGGGGAGTCGGGCTCCGGCAAGACGACGATCTCCCGCACCGTCCTCGGCCTGGAACGGGCCACCTCGGGCCAGGTCCGCTACCAGGGCCATGAACTCACCGAACTGAGCAGACGTCAGATGCGGCCCCTGCGGCGCGAGTTGCAGATCGTCTTCCAGGACCCGTACGCCTCCCTCGACCCACGGATGACCGTCCACGAGATCGTCGCCGAACCCCTGCGCATCCACGGGCAGTACGGGACGGGCGCCAAGGGCGAGGTGAGCGAACTCCTGCGCCTGGTCGGGCTCAACCCCGAGCACGGCAACCGTTTCGCCCACGAGTTCTCCGGCGGGCAGCGCCAACGCATCGGCATCGCACGGGCGTTGGCCCTGCACCCGAAGGTGATCATCCTCGACGAGCCGGTGTCGGCGCTCGACGTCTCGATCCAGGCGGGCGTCCTCAACCTGCTGATGGACCTGCAGAGCGAACTGAGCCTGTCCTTCCTGTTCGTGGCGCACGACCTGTCGGTGATGCGGCACGTGGCCGGCCGGGTCGCCGTCATGTACCTGGGCCGCCTGGTCGAGATCGCCCCCGCCCGCCAGCTCTTCGCCCGCCCCGCGCACCCGTACACCCAGGCCCTGGTGTCGGCCATCCCACTGCCCGACCCGCGCAAGGAACGCGCCCGGAAACGGATCACCATCCAGGGCGACGTCCCGAGCCCCGTCCGCCCGCCCAGCGGCTGCCGCTTCCGCACCCGCTGCCCCAAGTTCGCGAACCAGCTCACCGACAGCGAACGCACCTCCTGCGTCGAGGAGATACCGGCGCTCGTCGACCGGGGCGGCGGCAACCCGGTCGCCTGCCACTACGCGGAGAGCGTGGAGCTGCTGTAGTCGAGGCCGAGCTCCTCGGCGGACGGGTACGGGGTCAGCCTGCTCTCGTCCTTCAGGCGACGGTTGAAGTCACCGACGACCGCGCCGAGTTGGGCGTACCGGGAGATGAGCCCCGCGGCGGCATGCGGGATGCCCTCGGGCCGCTTGCCCTCGGCGCACGCGCGGAGGAACTCCTGGCGCTCGTCCGGGCCGTAGCCGTACAGGTCCACGACGAGCCAGTGCACCAGGTAGGAGAAGGCGTAGGCGCGGTCGTAGTGAAGGTGACGGTCGTAGAAGTCGCGTTCGTCCGGGGCGAGTCGGAAACGCGGGGAGAGCGCGAGACCGTAGTCGGCGAGGTAGAGCTGCTGTCCGTCGGTGAGGATGTTCCCGAAGTGGACGTCGAAGTGCAGGAGTTGCTGCGCGCGGAGGAAGCCGGTGACGGCTTCGAGGCCCTGTTCCACGAGGGCGCAGGCGGTGTCGGCGTCGTCGGTGCGCAGTTGGGCGGAGAGCCAGTCGTGGACGGTGTGCGGTTGGTGTTCCATGAACAGCGTCAGGCTCGCGGAGGCCGTGCGCAGGGCCTCGATGTGCTCACGTCCGCCGCCCCAGTAGGCCACGTTCCGCTCCACGTCGGCGAGTTCCTCGGGAAGTGACTGCTCCGGGTCGGGCAGCACACGCCAGTGGTGCAGCAGCGGGAAGCCCGAAAAGCGGTCGGAGAGCACCCAGTTGGTCGTCATCTCGTGCGTGGCCAGCTCGCGCCAGACGCCGAAACCGGGGCTGGGGATCGCACCGATGCCGTAGTGGCAGTAGGCGGGCGCCCCGAACACGTTGGCCGTGGACCGCACGTTCTCCGGCCGCCGCTCCAAGTCGGTCAGCGGCATCCGCTTCACGAACACGTTTCTGCCGTCGACCTCGATCAGCGTCGAGCGACCGCCGATGCCGGTCCCCAAGGGCGTGCCGGCCTCGACCAGTTCGGCGAGTTCGTGGTCGGAGAGAAGCGCGAGAGACGTGGCGATGTCGGCGTGGGCGGCGACGCGCGAGGTGCGGGACATGCCCTCATCCTCGTTCAGGAAGCGCCGAGTTGGAGGTGGACGGTCATCTCCACGGTCACCTCGTCGTCCGCCCCGAGACCCTGCGCCCCTCTCACGGCGCTCTTGAGCGGCAGCAGATAACCGCCGTCCTTGGGGAAGAGCGACGTGGTGAACTCGACCTCGCCGATGCGGGCCTCGACGGGGATCACACCCCAGCCGTACGAGGCTATGGCGGCGACCTCACGGATGTCCGCCGACTCCTCGTCCGGCACGGGGACGAAGTAGTACGGCGAAGGCCCGCGCCACTCGATCACCCGGCCGGTGAAGACGAACCGCATGCCGTCGATCCCTCCAACACCCATCAGTCCGCGCTCAGTTGCCCGCGTAGTTCTGCAGGAACAGCGCCTCCGCCACCGACAGCCGCTCCAACTCCTCAGGGGAGACACTCTCGTTCACCGCGTGGATCTGGGCCTCCGGTTCGCTGAGGCCGATGAGGAGGATCTCCGCCTGCGGGTAGAGGGCCGCGAGGGTGTTGCACAGCGGGATGGAGCCGCCCTGGCCGGCGTACTGCATCTCCTGGCCCGGGTAGGCCACGGCCATCGCGTCGGCCATCGCCGTGTACGCCGGGCTGGTCGTGTCGGCGCTGAAGGGCTGGCCCTGGCCGATCTGCTCGGTGCGGACGCGGGCGCCCCACGGGGTGTGGGCCTCCAGGTGGGCCTGGAGCAGCTTGGTGGCCTCGGCCGCGTCGACGCCCGGCGGGACCCGGAGGCTGACCAGCGCGCGGGCGCCGGCCTGCACGGACGGGGTGGCGCCGACGACCGGCGGGCAGTCGATGCCGAGGACCGTGACGGCCGGGCGGGCCCAGATGCGGTCGGCGACCGCGTCGGAACCGATCAGCTCGACGCCGTCCAGCACCTTGGCGTCCTTGCGGAACTGCTCCTCGTCGTACGTCAGCCCGTCCCAGGTCGACTGGGCGGCGAGCCCGTCGACCGTCGTCGAGCCGTCCTTCGCGCGCAGCGAGTCGAGTACGCGGATCAGTGCGGCCAGCGCGTCGGGCGCGGCACCGCCGAACTGGCCCGAGTGCAGGTTGCCTTCGAGGGTGTCGACCTGCACGCGCACCATGGTCATGCCGCGCAGGGTCGAGGTGACCGTGGGCAGACCGACCCGGAAGTTGCCTGTGTCGCCGATCACGATGGTGTCGGCGGCGAGCAGCTCGGGGTGTTCCTCGGCGTACCGCTCCAGGCCGCCCGTGCCCTGCTCCTCCGAGCCCTCGGCGATCACCTTGACGTGCACCGGGACACCGCCGTTGGCCTTGAGGGCGCGCAGCGCGAGCAGGTGCATGATCAGGCCGCCCTTGCAGTCGGCGGCACCGCGCCCGTACCAGCGGCCGTCGCGCTCGGTCAGTTCGAACGGCGGGGTCGTCCAGGCGGCCTCGTCCAGTGGCGGCTGCACGTCGTAGTGGGCGTACAGCAGCACGGTCTTGGCACCCTCCGGGCCGGGCAGGTAGCCGTACACCGACTGCGTGCCGTCCGGGGTGTCGAGCACGGCCACGTCCTGGAAACCCTCGGTGCGCAGCGCGTCGGCGACCCAGTTCGCGGCGCCCTCGCTCTCGCTCTTCGGGAACTGGTCGAAGTCCGCCACCGATTGGAAAGCCACGAGCTCGGTGAGCTCGGTCCTCGCCGTGGGCATCAGCGAGGCGACGGTCTCGGCGACCGGATGCGACGACATGGGCACGCTCCTTGTGGGTGCGACGTTGTACGAATGATGCCGTCGATCCTCCCACAGCGGTCTGTGGCGATGTCCGCCGTAGGATGCGGGGGACAGGTGCGGCAGCGGCTTGATCGGGAGCAGTAGACCATCGTGAGCAGCGAGAACTCTTCGGCGGACGACGAACAGCGGGTGTGGGACGTCGTCGTGGTGGGCGCGGGACCCGCGGGGGCTTCGGCCGCCTATGCGGCGGCGGTCGCGGGACGGCGCGTGCTGTTGCTGGAGAAAGCCGAGCTGCCCCGCTACAAGACATGCGGCGGCGGCATCATCGGACCCTCGCGCGACTCCCTGCCACCGGGCTTCGAGCTGCCGTTGAAGGACCGGGTGCACGCCATAACGTTCTCGAACAACGGGCGTTTCACGCGCACCCGCCGGTCCCGGCAGATGCTCTTCGGGCTGATCAACCGGCCCGAGTTCGACCAGCAGCTCGTCGAGCACGCGCAGAAGGCGGGCGCCGAGCTGCGTACGGGCGTCACAGTGACACGAGTCGAGCAGCACGGCTCCGCGGTGCCGGACCGGCGTACGGTCGCCGTGGTCCTCCAGGGCGGTGAGACGGTGCTCGCGCGGGCCGTCGTCGGCGCCGACGGCAGCGCCAGCCGGATAGGGGCGCACGTCGGGGTCAAGGTCGACCAGGTCGACTTGGGACTGGAGGCGGAGATCCCGGTGCCGGAGACGGTCGCCGAGGACTGGAAGGGCCGGGTGCTCATCGACTGGGGCCCGATGCCCGGGAGTTACGGCTGGGTCTTCCCCAAGGGCGACACGCTCACGGTCGGGGTGATCTCCGCGCGCGGTGAAGGCGCCGCCACGAAGCGGTACTTGGAGGACTTCATCGCCCGGCTCGGACTCGCCGGATTCGAACCGAGCATCTCCTCCGGGCACTTGACCCGGTGCCGGGCGGACGACTCGCCCCTGTCGCGCGGTCGAGTACTGGTGTGCGGGGACGCGGCGGGACTCCTGGAGCCGTGGACCCGGGAGGGCATCTCGTTCGCGCTGCGGTCGGGGCGGCTCGCGGGGGAGTGGGCGGTACGGATCGCCGAGGCGCACGACGCCGTGGACACCCGCCGCCAGGCCCTGAACTACGCGTTCGCGATCAAGGCGGGGCTCGGCGTGGAGATGAGCGTCGGCAAGACCATGCTGGCGGTCTTCGAGCGGCGCCCCGGTCTGTTCCACGCGGCCCTCACCGGCTTCCGGCCGGCCTGGAAGGCCTTCATGGACATCACCCGGGGCTCGACGACACTGGGCGAGCTGGTGCGCAGCCACCCGATGGCGCAGCGCGCGCTGACCGCGTTCGACCGCAGGACCGCGGAGGCCGAATCGCCCGTGGAGCCCGAGGAGGGCGAGGTCAGCTCCTGACCGTCACGTGGAAGACGGGGTGGTCGGGGGCGATCCGCCGCAGCTCGTCGTCGGAGGAGTCCGGGCCGACTCCTCCGAAGAACACGCCGACCTCGGCCTTCCAGCGCTTGAGGTAGGCGCGCAGCAGCGGCACCTTGTCGTCGCCGGTGACCTCGGTCGCGGTGAACGTGTCCACCTTCTTGCCGAGCCGCAGCTCGCCGCCGCCCGCCGCCCGCATGTTGTGCGTCCACTGGACGTGACCGCGCGGGGCGACGAGGTACTGCTGTCCGTCCACCGTCAGCAGGTTCACCGGGGTGGTCCGCCACTCGCCGCTCTTGCGGCCGCGGACCGCCAGCACCCGTGAACCCCAGACGCTGAGACCGCGGCGGGTGAACCAGGCGACGGCGCGGTTGAAGACGTTCACGGTGAACCAGCCGGGCTTCTGAACGTGCGTGCTCATGACGACTCCTGGGTTTCGTTTCGGAGAGCGCGGCTCCCATTTGTAAGCACTGCTCTCGCTCTCGGGAACAGTCTGCATCGGCTTGCCGGTCCAATGCAAGAGCGGTGCTCTCTTTTTTGTTCGGCGCTCTTGTTTGTGTGCGCTGCTCTGGATCCATGCCACACTGGCTCGTATGAGCACCACACAGGGCGCCCGTGCCCGAGCCAGGATCGAGGTCACCGCCGCCATCAAGGACGAGGCGCGCAGACAGCTCGCCGCCGAGGGCGCCGCGAAGCTCTCGCTGCGCGCGGTGGCTCGTGAGCTGGGCATGGTGTCCTCCGCCCTGTATCGCTACTTCCCCAGCCGGGACGATCTGCTGACCGCTCTCATCATCGACGCGTACGACTCCGTCGGGGAGGCCGCGGAAACGGCGCACGCCGAAGTCGCGGACGCGGGCGTGTTGCTCCGGTGGACGGCCGTGTGCGAGGCGGTGCGGGGTTGGGCGCTGGCGCATCCGCACGAGTACGCGCTGATCTACGGCTCGCCGGTCCCCGGGTATGTCGCCCCTGAGACCACCGTCCCGCCTGCCGCCCGCGTTGCCCTCCTGCTCATTGGCATCGCGCGGGACGCCCAGCGGGCCGGCATGCTGGCCGAGCCCCCGCTCCCGGCGGACCTCCACGCCGAGGCGGAGCGCATGGTCGCGGACTTCGCCGGTGACCTTCCGCCCGCGGTGGCCGTGGCCCTTGTGGCTGCGTGGGCCGAGCTGTACGGGCTGGTCAGTTTCGAGCTGTTCGGTCAGTTTCGCCGGGTGGTGGAGGATCGGGAGGCGTTCTTTCGGTATGCGGTGCGACGGCTTGCGCTGGGAGTGGGGCTTGCGGATGTCTGAGTGCTGCGCTGGACAGGTGGTTCGTTGGCTGCGAGCCGGTGGGGGCTGATCGCGCAGTTCCCCGCGCCCCTTGCAGGGGCGCTGTACTTCCCGGGGAGTATGTGTGATCACCCCGTCCGGCTGACGACCCCGACCCCGCCCGGCGTCTAGCGTGACGTGCATGGACGAGCAGCGGGTGCACGGCGAGGGACCGCCGCAGTGGTGGCGCCACGGGCCGCCGTGGGGCGGGGCGGCGGCCCCGACGCGGTGGCCCTGGCGGTCCACGCTGCTGGTCACCGTGTTCGTGCTGGGCGGCAGCAACTTCGCCTCGCACAGCCAGCCCGACCGGGTCCCACTCGACCTCTACGCGCGCGTGCTGCTCGTCGCCGGATCGGTGCTGCTCCTGTGGCGCCATCGGTACCCCGTGGGGGTGGCCTTCGGCACCGTGCTCGCCACCGTGCTGTACTTCGGCGCCGGATATCCGTACGGCCCGGTCTTCCTGCCCGTCGCGCTCGGCTGCTTCAGCGCGGTCGTCGCCGGCCGCCGGTGGGCCGCCTGGACCGCGCTGGGTGTGCTGTGGTCGGCGCATGTCCTGATCGCGCACTGGCTCTACCGCTGGCTGCCCCCGCAGCACGACCACGGAATGCCGTGGGGCCGTGAACTGGCCGTCGCCACCTGGGTGGTGGCCATCGCAGCGATCGCGGAACTGGCCCGCACTCGCCGCGAACAATGGGCCCGGGACCGTGCCGAGCGCGCCCAGGCGGCCCGCCGCCGCGCCGACGAGGAACGGCTGTGCATGGCCCGCGAGCTGCACGACGTCCTCGCGCACAGCATTTCCGTCATCAACGTCCAGGCGGGCGTCGGCCTCGCGCTCCTCGACTCCGACCCCGAGCAGGCCCGTACGGCCCTCACCACCATCAAGGCCGCCAGCAAGGAGGCGCTCGGCGAGGTCCGCCAGGTCCTCGACACCCTGCGCACCCCGGGCGACGCACCACGCGCCCCGGCACCCGGCCTCGACCGCCTGCCCGAACTGGTGCAACAGGCGGCGAGCGCCGGCCTCACGGTCGCGATCGACGGAACACCGCCGCACCTCCCGCCCGGCACCGACCTCGCCGCCTTCCGCATCGTCCAGGAGGCGCTCACCAATGTCGTACGGCACTCGGGCTCGCGGCACGCGCGCGTGCACATCGGCCACGAACGCGGTGCGCTACGGCTGCGCGTCGACGACGACGGGCCCCCGACCGGCGCGGACGCCGGGGGCAGCGGCAACGGGCTGGCCGGAATGCGGGAGCGGGCCGCCGGCCTCGGTGGCACGATCGAGGCGGGCCCGCGCCCGGACGGCGGCTTCCGGGTGCTCGCCGTACTGCCGTTGAAGGTCACGCCGAAGGAGGACGACCGGTGATCCGGGTACTGCTCGCCGACGACCAGTCACTGGTCCGGGCCGGCTTCAAGGCGTTGCTGGACGCGCAGCCGGACATCGAGGTGGCGGGCGAGGCGTCCGACGGCGAGGAAGCCGTGCGCACAGTGCGCGAACTGCGCCCCGACGTCGTCCTGATGGACATCCGCATGCCGCTGCTCGACGGGCTGGCCGCGACCCGCCGGATCACCGGGGACAGTGACCTGAAGGACGTGAAAGTGGTCATGCTGACCACCTTCGAACTCGACGAGTACGTCTTCGAGGCGATCCGCTCGGGCGCTTCCGGCTTCCTGGTCAAGGACACCGAACCGGAGGAACTCCTGCGTGCCGTAAGGGCGGTGGTCGAGGGCGACGCGCTGCTGTCGCCGGGTGTGACCCGCCGTCTGATCGCCGAGTTCGCGGCCCGTTCCAAGGAACCGGCGACCGCCGATGTCCTCACCCGGCTCACCGAGCGGGAACGGGAGGTGATGGCCCTGGTCGGCATCGGCCTCTCCAACGACGAGATCGCCCGCCGCCTGGTCGTCAGCCCGCTGACCGCCAAGACCCATGTCAGCCGCACAATGGTGAAACTCGGCGCCAGGGACAGGGCTCAACTGGTCGTGCTGGCCTACGAGTCGGGGTTGGTGCGGCCAGGCTGGCTGGGCTGACCCGCTGCCTGCCGGTACCGGTACAGCACGGTCACCACCCGGACGAGGAACACGACCGGCACGAGCACGAGCGCCCCGCGCACCAGCAACGTCTCGACGACGCCCGGCAGTTCGAACATCAGGGCGGGACCGGCGACCACCCCGAACAGCACCGCCGCCACGAACACCGCGCTGACCAGCGCGTACCCGATCTCCACGGTCATCGCGTCCCGCTCGGCCTGCGTGCGCCGTCCCCCGGTCATATCCATCCAGAAAGTCTCACACGTGTGCGCCCGGCGGGCAATCGACTCCGCCGGGCGCACAGGTGGGACGAGTTTCTCTGGGTGAGGCCTTGTAATCAGGCTCAGTCAGTCGCGCCCCATAGGGGCGCGGGGAACGGCGCGACCAACCCCCACCGGACCCGCAGACGAAATCCGACGCGCCTAGTCGTTGACCGCTACCCGCTCCGCTTCCGCCTCCGTCACCGTGGACTTGGCTACGACGATGGACTCTTGGGCATGCCGGGTACGCAGCCCCGGCAACGTGATCAACAACCCGGCCAGCGCGATGAACGTCACCACGACCAGCCCGGGCCGGTAACTGTCCAGCACCGCCTGCGGGGTGGCGTGTGCGGGCGCGTGCGCGGTGACCACGGCCGTGACGACGGCCAGGAAGATCGCGCCACCCACCTGCACCGAGGTGTTCAACAGCCCGGAGACCATGCCCTGTTCGTGGTCGTCGACCCCGTTGGTGGCCTGGATGTTGAGCGAGGGGAAGACCAACGCGAAGGCCGCTCCGATCAGCAGCATCGACGGCAGGATCACCGACGCGTACACGGGATCGACGCTGACCCGCAGGAACAGGGCGTACCCCACGACCATCAGCGCGAAGCCCACCACGATCAGTCGCTGGGTACCGAACCGGTCGACGATCGCACCCATCTTCGTCGAGGACGCCGCCACCAGCGCACCGGCCGGCAGGAAGGCGAGCGCCGTGTGCAACGCCGACCAGCCGAGCAGTTGCTGCATGTACAGCGTGACCAGGAACTGGAAGCCGACGTACGACCCGAAGAGGGCCATCGCGCCGAGCTGCGCGCGGATCTGGTTGCCGGAGCGCAGCACCCCGAGCCGGATCAACGGCCCGGCGGAGCGCCGCTCGACGTACACGAACACGGTGAGGAGGACTGCAACTGCCAGGAAGGACAAGAGAGTTCGCGCCGACGCCCACCCGGCCTCGGGAGCCTGTACGACGGTGAAGACCAGCAGCAGCATCGACGCGGTGCCGAGGACGGCGCCGGGGACGTCGTAGCCGTTGTGGTCCTTCTCGCGTTCGCTGCGCGGCAGCAGCTTGAGGCCGGCGAGCAGGGCGAGCAGTGCGATGGGCGCGGGGAGCAGCATGGTGAGCCGCCAACTGGCCTCCGTGAGCAGGCCGGAGAGCACCAGGCCCATGGAGAAGCCGGTGGCCGCGCAGGTGGTGTAGATGGACAGGGCGCGGTTGCGCAGGGGGCCCTCGGCGAAGGTCGTCGTGATGATCGAGAGGCCGGCGGGTGCCGTGAACGCCGCGCTCAGGCCCTTGATGAAGCGGCTGGCGATCAGCAGCGGGCCCGAGTCGACGAGGCCGCCGAGCAGCGAGGCCACCGCGAAGACACCCAGGGCGACCAGGAAGACCTGACGTCGGCCGAGCAGGTCGGCGGTCCTGCCGCCGAGGAGGAGCAGCCCGCCGTATCCCAGGATGTAGCCGCTGACGATCCATTGGAGCGTCGAGGTGGAGAGGTCGAGTTCGGAGCCGATGGAGGGCAGGGCGACGCCGACCATCGACACGTCGAGCGCGTCGAGGAACATCGCGGCGCAGAGCACCAGCAGGGTGCCCCACAGCCGGGGGGTCCAGCGGACCGCCGACGACGGGGCCGCCGGAGGGGAGAGCGGAGAGGTCATGCCGAAGACACTACATGCGCGTGCATCGAATGCAAATGCATTTAATTCCGATGCAACAATCCTGCTTCTCTGCTACGGTGCGCTGTCATGGCGGCGAAGAAGGCCGAGCAGGCGCTCGTGGACCAGTGGCGGGAGATGCTGGCGCTGCACGCCCGCACGCAGTGCGAACTCGACCGGGCGCTGCATCAACACGGCCTGTGCGGCAGCGACTTCGAGGTGCTGGACGTGCTGTCCGGCGAGTCCTGCGCGTTCCGCGTCCAGGAGATCTCCGAGCGCGTCCACCTCAGCCAGAGCGCCCTGTCCCGGCTGATCGCCCGGTTGGAGAAGGACGGTCTCGTCGAGCGCGGCATGTGCGCCGAGGACCGGCGGGGCGTCCGCGTGACCCTCACGGACAAGGGGCGCACACTGCACGGTGAGGTACTCCCGTTGCAGCGCGCGGTGTTGACGAAGATGCTGACGGACTGACGACTCGTCAGCTCCAGGTGACGGCCGACTTCTCCCGCCACAGCCCGGCGATCGACATGTCACCGGTCACCCTCGGGAACGGCCCCCGGTTCCACAGCGCCCGGTACAACTGCCCCGCAGGACCGGACAGTTCGCAGTCGGCATCCCCGGTGCCGCCCCTCTCGGCGGCGGGCGGTTCCTGGGACAGTCGTACGGTCCACACCGCGCCGTCCGTGTCCGTCGCCCGCACTCGCAGCACCCGGGGCTCCTCACTGCGGACCCTGCTCTTGCGGCGACCGTGGAAGCCGCGCAGCAACTCGTCGATGCCGTCGGCCGCGAAGTCCGGGGCGATCTCGGCGGCGATCCCGCCGCGCGCCGCCTCGGCGTCCAGCCGGTGCACGGTCGTCTCGTGCGCCTGCCGCCGCGCCCAGAAGGCGAGCGGTGACGGTGCCGCGAAGAACTGCCAGCACTCCACGTCGGGCGGGGCGGCGGAGAGGGTGTCCACGAGGGAGCGGTGCCCCGCCCGGAACCAGGCCACCAACTCGGCGCCGTCCAGGTCCGGGAGGCCACCGTCGGGGTGGTGCTCGGTGTACCCCTCGGCGACGAACGCGGTCGCCCACCGATGCACCATCCCCGTGTGCCGCAGCAGATCCCGCACCTGCCACCCCGGACAGGGCGGCACCTCGGCGCCGACGCCCGCCTCCTCGGCGGCCGAGGCCAGCAGGCCGCCCTCCCGGTCCAGCGTCCGTACGAAAGCGTCGGTGTCCATGCGGCCGAGTGTGCCGTATCGCAGGGGTGGCGCGCGCGTCACCACGGGAGGGCGGCCGGTACGTCAGCCGGAGGCGAGGGCCTTGCGCAGGACCGTGACGGCCATCGTGATCGCGGCCTCGGCGGCGTGCGTCTCGCGCAGGGCGTTGAGCATCACGAAGTCGTGGATGATGCCTTGGAAGCGGACGGCGGTGACGGGGACTCCGGCTTCGCGCAGCTTGTTCGCGTAGGCCTCGCCCTCGTCGCGGAGCACGTCGGCCTCGCCGGTGATGACGAGGGCCGGGGGCAGCCCGGTGAGCTGCTCGGTCGTGGCGCGCAGCGGCGACGCGGTGATCTGCGCGCGGTCGGCCTCGTCGGTCGTGTACTGGTCCCAGAACCACTGCATGCCGTCACGGCGCAGGAAGTAGCCGGTGGCGAACTGGTGGTAGGAGGCGGTGTCGAAGTTCGCGTCGGTGACCGGGTAGAACAGCACCTGCTGCACCAGGGGAACATCCCCCCGCTGCTTGGCCATCAGCGTCAGCGCGGCCGTCATGTTGCCGCCCACCGAGTCGCCGACGACGGCGATGCGCGTGGGGTCGAGGTCCTTGGTGGCGCCCTGTTCCACGATCCACTGGGCGACCGTGTAGTTCTGCTCGATGGCGACCGGGTAGCGGGCCTCGGGGGAGAGGTCGTACTCCGGGAAGACCACGGCGGCGTGCGCGCCCACGGCGAGTTCGCGCACGAGCCGGTCGTGGGTGTGGGCGTTGCCGAAGACCCAGCCGGCGCCGTGGATGTAGATGATCACGGGGAGCGTGCCGGTGACCCCGGCAGGGCGGACGATACGGGCCCTGACCTGCCCGGTCGGGCCGCCGGGCACGGTGATCCACTCCTCGTCGACGGCGGGCTTCGCGATCTCCCCGGACTGCACCTCGTCGACCGCCTTGCGGCCCTCGGCGGGCGCCAGATCGAAGAGGTACGGCGGGTTCGCGGTCGCCTCGGCGAAGGCCTGCGCCGCGGGTTCGAGGACGGGGCGGGGTGCGCTGCTGTCGGTCATGACGATCTCCTCGGATCGGGTACCGCGGGCGGGTTCCGGCGGGATTCCGGACCGGTGGTGCGGCACGAGAATGAGAGTAGCGTGCGATTAAGTCGTGCACAACTAAAGCGTGCTCGATAGAATCGACCGGACTTGAACGATAAGGTGGAGATTGCCCTGAAGAGCGCCTCAGGCGCCGGAGCGAGGAGTCGCACCATGAGCCCAGCCGCCGCGGAACCGGCAGAGGGATCGCTGCTCCTCGACGACCAGCTGTGCTTCGCGCTCTACGCGGCATCCCGCGCGGTGACCGCCCGCTACCGCCCGCTGCTGGAAGAACTCGGCCTGACCTACCCGCAGTACCTCGTCATGCTCGTCCTCTGGGAGCAGGACTCGATCTCCGTACGGGACCTGGGCACCGCGCTCCAACTGGAGTCCAGCACGCTCTCCCCGCTGCTGAAGCGGCTGGAGGCGAACGGCCTGCTGCGCCGTGAACGCCGGCGGGACGACGAGCGCTCGGTCGCCATCCGGCTCACCGACACCGGGGCGCGGATGCGCGAACAGGCCGCCGCCGTCCCCCTCGCGATCGGCGACGCGATGGGCCTGACCCCCGATCAGGACGCCCTGGCCAAGCAGCTCCTCCGGCTGATCACCGCGAACGTCGCCGCGGGCTGAACGGCCCGCCACCTGCGCGTTCCCGCTCGTCGGAGCGGTGTGTCGTCGCGGCTGTTCACCTTAGTTTGCAGGCCCAACGGCATCTCCAGGACCGGGTCCCCGGTATACGGTCCGAAGCGATTTCCCGAAGAGAAATGGCTTACGTCAATGGAGATTCGAGCCGATCAGCCACGTCATGTACCGGGTCGCGGGCCGCGACCGACGGAGTCGGCACCGTCACCACCGCCGTAGCCACGCGCGGAACGCCTCGCGAAGGTCACACCCCGTCAACCCGCCCCCGTACGACGACGTTTAGAGGTGCCATGCCGACCCTCGTCTCCGAAGTCTCGCCGCCGTCTCCCCAGCCGGACTCCCCGTCCCGGAACGTCACCGCCACCATCGCCCTGGCCTGCGTGGGGGTCTTCGTCTCCTACCTGCCGGTCGTCGGAGTCTCGGTCGCGCTGCCGGTGATCCAGCAGGCGCTCGGCGCCTCCACCACCGGGCTCCAGTGGATCACCGACGCGTTCATCCTGCCGACCGCCGCCCTGCTCCTGACCTGCGGTGTCATCGGTGACCTCTTCGGCCGCAAGAAGATGTACCTGATCGGGCTGGCGCTGTCCTGTCTCGGCTGTCTCGTCGCGCTCACCGCCCACGGTGTCGTCCAGGTCTGCGTCGGCCAGGCGCTCACCGGCGTCGGCACCGCCGCCCTCCTCCCCGCGACCCTCGGCCTGATCAGCCACGTCTGCCCCGACCACCGCAAGCGGGGCGCCGCGATAGCCCTGTGGACGGCCGCCCTTGGCCTCGGCCTGACCCTCGGTCCGCTCTTCAACGGCGTGATCGTGGAGCACACGAGCTGGCGCTGGATCTTCCTGCCCACCCTGGCCATCGGCGCCGTCACGGTCCTCGTCGGCGCCCTCGTCCTGGTCGACTCCCGCTCCGACCGCGAACGCCACCTCGACATCCCCGGCCAACTCCTCGCGATCGTCGCCATCACGGCCCTCGTCTACGGCGTCATCGAGGGCGGGGGCGCTCCGGGGTGGGGCTCGGCGGAGGTCGTGACCGCGTTCGTCGTCGCCGCGCTCGCCCTGCCGGCCTTCGTCCTCGTCGAACTGCGCTCGCGCTGCCCGATGTTGGACATGCGGCTGTTCACGTCCTCGGCGTTCTCCGGGGCCGCGCTCGTCATGGCGCTCACCCTGTTCGCCCAGGTCGGCCTGGTCTTCTCGCTCAGTGAGTACTTCGGGCTCGTCCATCACGCCTCGACCTGGGACATCGGGGTCCGCCTGATCGCGCTCAACGGTTTCACCGTCGTCCTCGGCCCGCTGGTCGGCAAGCTGATGCACCGCTTCTCGCCCGGCCTCGTGCTGGCGACCGGTCTGGTGATCGGTGGTGTCGGGGCGCTCATGGTGAACCTTTTCGACGCCACCACCGGCACCGGAGAAGCGGTCCTCGTCATCGCGGTGCTCGGCCTCGGTATCGCGCTCGCCATGGCGCCGATCACCACGATCGCGATGAACAGCCTCCCGCGTCGGCTGGGCAGCACCGCCGGTGCCGCCAACAGCGCGCTGCGCCAGATCGGCAGCGCCTTGGGCCCCGCCATCTTCGGCGTCGTCCTCACCCACCGCACCCTGGACACACTGCCCGGGCATGTGGCCGCGTCAGGTCTGAGCCCCGCCGACCAGGGCCAGGTCATCGGCACGGTGAACGGCGTCGGCATCCAGGCGGGCGCCTTCCTCCACCTCGACACCGGTGAGGCGACGGGCCAGGCACTGGCCGCCTACGGCGCGAGCTTCACGGATGCGCTGCACACCTGTGCCCTCGTCGGAGGCATCGGCATGCTGGTGGCCGCGGCCGTCGCCCTCGCCACGATCGGCATCCGGGCCCGGGCACCGCACACCGAGCCGGAGACCGCAGTGGCGACCGTCGGCGAGGCCGGCTGAGCAACAGCCTTTGTTTCAGGGGCGGTTGTCGTTCTCCAGCGCCGGGGTGAGGAGATGGCACAGGGAGTCGGCAAGGAGGCGGAGGGGGTCGGCGGTCTCCAGGGGCCACTCGACGGCGATCCAGGTGGAGAAGAACGACTCGGTCTGCAGAACGGTCATCAGCGCGCGTTGGCGGGCCTCCGCGGGGTCGACGCCCCGCCAACGTTCGGGGTGGCCGATCAGCAGGGCGACATAACGCTCGTGCGCCTCGACGAACTGCGCCCGGCCCTCGCCGAGGCTACGGAGTGCGGCCGGGGCCGCCGCGTTGGCGACGCGGCGCACCGGTGCCATCTCGCGCCAGCGGTCCGCGGCCTCGTCGAGCCAGGCGCGAATGGCACCCGGGGTCCAGCGGGGAAGTGCGGCCAGGTCGGCGTACGCCTCACCCATCACCCCGTACACGCGCTCCACCAGCGCGTCGACGATCTCGGCCTTTCCGGGGAAGTGGGCGTAGACCGTCACCCGGGTCACCCCCGCGGCCCGGGCGATGTCCTCCATCCGCGCGTCGAGGAACGGCTTCTCGGTGAACACCGTGACGGCCGCGTCGAGCAGTCGGCGATGCGTGAGGCTCTTCTGCTCTTCGCGCAGGTTCCTGCGGGGCGTCGGCTCCATCCGCCCACGATCTCACTCGTCCCGCCGGTCCGGTGCCGTCGACCAGCCGATGAGGGCGCCGCGCAGTGCGGCCACCAGACGGGAGGCGGCCTCGTCCTCGGTGCGTCCGCTCTTGATGAGGTCGAGGATGTCGCGGGGGTCGAACAAGGCGTTCCACAGGAACAGTGCCTCGTCGCCCAGGTCGCCGAGACCGAGGTCCTCGGTGGTCTGGCGGAGGGGTTCGGTGAGCGCTTCGGCCTGCGGGGCGAGATAGCCGGTGTTCTCGCGCAGCCGCTCCAGATAGCCGCGGTGCGAGCGCATCTGCGCCATCGCACCGCCGTGTTCGAGGACGAGCGACACCCAGTAGCGGGACACCGCGTCGAGGCGCTGCATGCCACGGGTGGTCTGCTCCGCGCTGAAGTCCCGTAGCTCGGAACCCACTTGGGCGCGAAAGGCGTGCAGGACGTCCTCGACGGAGGAGAAGTGCCGGTACGCCGTCGCGGTGGACACCTCGGCCCGCTTGGCGATCTCGGCCAGGCTCACCGGAGTCGGCGAGTTCTCGAACAACTCCGCGGCGGCCTTGATGAGTTGCCTGCGGTTGCGCTGGGTGTCACTGCGCATGGGTCGACTCCCCGTCTGCGTGGCGGCGGCGTTCACCGGAGGGCCGACAGGCCGTGGCCCAGACGACGGACGCCCTCGGTGACGGACTCCGCGTCGGCAGCGTACGACAGCCGCAGATGCCCCTCGCCCCGGGCACCGAACTCGCTCCCAGGCCGCACCGCCACGCCGTGCGTGCGCAGTGCCGCAACGACGTCCACGGAGGGCAGGTCGAGGTCGTAGCGCGGGAATTGGTAGAACGCCCCCTCGGGCGTGCTCAGGGTGAGGCCCGGGATCTTGGCCAGCTCGGCCCGCATGAGCTCGCCGCGCCGCTCGTACTCCGCCCGCATCCGCGCGATGTCGGCGTCGCAGGTGCGCACCGCGACCAGCGCGGCGTCCTGGACGACCGTGTTCACCGAGCCGTTGAAGGTGTTGTGGATGCGCGCGGCGGCCTGGATCAGCGGCGGCGGACCCCAGAGGTAGCCGACGCGCCAGCCGGTCATCGCGTAACTCTTGGAGAAGGTCTGGCAGTAGACCGTACGGTCGCGCAGGCCGTCGAGGGAGATCGTCGAGGTGAACGGGCGGCCGGTGAAGTCGAGATCGGCGTAGGCCTCGTCGGAGATGACCAACGTGGGCGTGCCGTCGAGGAGTTCGGCGAGGGCCTCCAACTCGGCCCGGCTGTGCACGATTCCGGTCGGGTTGCCCGGGTTGCAGAAGACGAAGAGCTTCGCCCCGGCGAGGGCGTCGCCCAGCCGGTCGAGGTCCCAGTGCAGGTCGGGTGCGAGCGGGACGGGGACGACGACTCCGCCGGCCATGCTCACCAGGTCGGCGTAGAGGGAGTACGTGGGATCCGGGATCACCACCCTGTCGCCCGGGTCGACGAGGGAGAGGATCGACGCGGCGAGGCCTGCGGTGCCGCCCTGGGTGATCAGGACGTCGGCGGCGGAGACCGGTGCTCCGGCGATGCCGGCGAGCTTGTCGGCGAGCGCTTCGCGCAACGCGGGTTCGCCCAGCAGCGGCGAGTAGTGGGTACGACCCCTGCGCAGCGAGGCGTGTGCGGCCTCGGTCACCTGCGCGGGTGTGTCGAAGTCGGGTTCGCCCATGGCGAGGGAGACCAAGTCGCCCCCGGACTGCGGCTGTTGGGTCCGGCGGGAGGCGGCGGCGATGCGGGCGACGGCGGCGGCGGGCGCGAACGAGGGCAGCGGGCCGGCGGTGACGGTGGAAGGCATGCGGTTCTCCTGGTGAGGCAGGGGGCGTCAGTCCTGGGGTGAGGCACCGGCGGGGGCGCCCGCCCATCGGCTGATCTCGAGGTCTGCGGAGGTGTCGCGCTGGCGGGTCGGGGCGACGACGATCTCCTGGAGGACGACCCGCTGGGGGAGCGTGATTGCGAGGTGCACGGCCTCGGCCACGTCCTGTGGCTGCAGCATGTGGGCGCGTTCCTCCGGGGCCGGCGGTCGGGCGCGGTTGTCGAGGATGGGCGTGTCCGTCTCGCCGGGCAGCACGGTGACGGCCCGCAGGCCCTCGTTGCGGAAGGTGTGGTGCAGGAAGGTCATGAAGTTGCGGACGCCAGCCTTGGCCGCTCCGTAGGCCGCCCCGCCGAGCAGGTTGGGGTTGACGGCGGCGAGCGAGGACACCGTGACGATCGTGCCGCCGCCTCGGCCGAGCATGTCGGGCAGTACGGCCTGGGTGAGCTGGAAGACCGCCGTGAGGTTCACGTCCAGAACCTGGCGCCATTCGTCGTGCGGCAGCCACTGCGGGTTGAGCACCGAGGAGGAGCTGCCCGCGTTGTTGACGAGGACGTCGATCGGACCGAGTTCCGCGTGGGTCCGGTCGATGACGCGACTCACGTCGTCCGCTCTGGTGATGTCCGCCGCGAGGGCGAGGGCCGTCCCTCCCTCGGCGCGGATCTCCGCCTCGGCCTTGTCGAGCGCTTCCTGCCGACGCCCGACGAGGACTACGGCGACGCCGTCCCGGGCGAGCAGGCGGGCTGCTTCGAGCCCGATCCCGCTGCCGGCGCCGGTGATGAGCGCGGTCCGCGTCACTGTTCTCCTCCAGGTGAGACGTTCATATCAAGTGAGAATAGTTTCTCATCTATGGATGGATCAAGTGTCCTGCAAAACCGAGCGCGCCGAATGCCTCGGCCGTCGCCCGCTCCAGCGCCCGCACCTCGTCCTCCCGCTGTGCGGACCGTCGGACCGAGGTCTCCCGGTCGACCCAGCGGAACCGCAGTTCCCGCCCCGGGCCGGCCTGCCCGAGCAGCGGGAGCGAGGCCCGCGAGGCGACCCCGACGATCGGGTAGCCCGCCGTCAGGCTCCGGTAGCGGCCGAGGACGATCAGCTCGTCCGCGTGCGGGATCTGGAGCGCCCCGACCGGCACGCCGTGCGAGACGATCTCCGTGTCCGTGTCCGGGTGCAGCACCGGTCCGTCGAGCCGCAGTCCGACATGGTTCGAGCGGGCGGTGACGACGTACGACGAGTCCGCGATCAGCTCACGGACCCCCGGGATCGAGCGGGCGCCGTAGCTCTCGACGACGTCGACGAGCCACGGCCCCTCCTTCGCGCAGGGCAGGACGGGGACGGGGAGCCGGAAGAGCGGGGGAGCGAAGTGACTGTGCCGGAAGCCCCGGAAGCCGGACTCCAGCAGGACCCGTTCTCCGAGGGCCTGTGTGAACCCCATCCGGGCGTCCGGGGCGGTGCTGCCCAGCAGGGTCTCCGCCGTGAACACCCCGTTCACGGCGAGGTAGTTGCGGGCGCCGAGAGCCAAGTCGGCGCGCACGTGGATCTCCTGGCCCGCCGGCACCACCAGCGGTGACCAACTCGCGGCGGGCGCACCGCCGATGGTGACTCGGGCGGGCGCACCGGTCACGGCGACCAGGACATCGGCGTCGGGCACGAACGCCAGCTCGCCGCCCAGGTTCTCGATCAGCGTGGCGTCGCGCGGGTTGCCCACGAGGACGTTCGCCACGGCGGCCGAGTGCTGGTCGGCCGCGCCGCCGGTGGGTACGCCACGGCGTTCGGTGTCGCGCCGGCCGAGATCCTGGAACGTCGTGACCCACCCGGTGCGGGTGATGTCGAGGCCCACGGTCCTCATACGGGCACCTCCGCCACCGGCAGCAGGAAGTCCGCGCCCAGCGCCGCCGCCTCGTCCCGCGTCACGGGCACGAACCGCACCACGTCACCCGTACCGAACGAGACGGGCTCCGGGCGGGAGATGTCCACGATGGTGTACGGCGTGCGTCCGACCACCCGCCAGCCGGTCGGGCCGGGGAACGGCTGGATGATCGCGTTGGTGCCGGCGATCATGATCGCGCCGGGTGCCACATCGGTACGCGGCTCGGCCCGCCGCCGCACCGGCCTCGGCACCCGGAGCCCGTCCATCATCGGAGCCATCGCCGCGCCCAGCAGGGCGATCGTGAACGTGGACTCCGCGATCGCCTCGACGACTTCGGTGGGGGCCACGCCCAACTCCTCGGCGACGGACGCCAGATCGGGCCCGGTCTCCTCGTCGAACACGACGGGCACCGCGAACCGCAGCGCCGTACGCGCCCGGAGCGGCTCATGGACCGGCGGGCGCTCGGCGAGCAGTCGTACGGCGTACTCCACGTGCGGCAGCGTGGTCTGCAGCGGGTCGAACTCGACGAGCAGCGACTCCAGACCGGAGACGACGTCGAGCACACCGGGCGGGCGATGCGCCAGGAACCGCTCGCGGAAGGCGACGATCGCGGTCCTGCGGATCGCCTGCTCGGGATGGGGGACGGTCACCATCACCGCCGAGTCCCCGAAGGGCTCGACGGTGACGGCGGTGAACTGTTCGGTGGTCATGGGGTGTTCAGACCAACGCCTTCGCCTTCTCGGCCAACACGTCTTTCAGCCCTGTGACGTTGACAGCCGCCGCCTCCAACGCGACCCGCAGCGCGGTGCCGTTGGCGAGCACGGTCGGATGGTCGCCGTGCAGGAGGAGTACGTCGACGTCGTGGCCGAGCGGTACGACATTGCCGTCCACCGAGCGCACGGTGCCCTCCCGGACGACCTGGACGCAGCGCTCGCCGATGAGTTCGGGGTCGTAGATCAGGCCTTGTTGGTGCGAGCGCGGGACGGGCATGCCGTCGTCGCCGTAGCCGCGGTCGGCGAGGAAGACGTAGCCCACGTCGAGGCCGCGCTTGCGCGACTCCTCGGCGAGCAGGCCGCGTTGACAGATGACGATGTACTCCTTGTTGTACGCGGCGATCGCGTCGGTGATGGCGCGGGCGTGCTTGGCGTCGGTCTGCGCGATCGAGCCCATGCGGCCGTGCGGGGCGACATGGCTGATCGTGCCGCCGTGCACGCGGGCGAAGGCGTCGAGCGCCCCGAGCTGGTAGAGGACGTCGGTGCGGATCTCCTCCTCCGACGCCTCGATGAGCCGGCGGCCGAAGCCGACGAGGTCGGGGTAGCCGGGGTGGGCGCCCAGTTCGATGCCGCGCTCGACGCAGTCGGCGACGGTGCGGTCCATGATGCGCGGGTCGCCGGCGTGGAAGCCGCAGGCGATGTTCGAGGCGGTGACGAGGCCGAGCAGGGCCGCGTCGTCGCCGATCGTGTAGTTGCCGAAGCTCTCGCCGAGGTCGGCGACGACGGCCACCGAGTTGATTCCGGATGCCATGGTGTCTCTCCCGAAGTGCGGTTCGGTTCAGTGGGAAGCGAGCGGCCGGCCCTTTGTCTCCCGCAGGAACGCCACGGTGACCAGGGTGATCGCGGCGGTGATGATCGCGGCGAACGCCGGGATCAGGTTGGACCCCGTCGACTCGATCAGATCGGTCATCACGAGCGGGGCGCTGCCGCCGAAGACGACCGTCGAGAGGCTGAACCCGATGCTGTACGCGGAGTAGCGCACGCTGGTCGGGAACATTTCGGCGAGCACGGTGTGCACGACCGCCGCGTGGCCGGAGAACGCCACGGCCAGCACGACGGTGCCGATACAGGCGAGCCCGAACCTGCCGGTGGTGATGAGCAGGAACATGGGGTACGCCACCACGCCCACCGCGACGGCGGAGAAGGCGAGCACGGGCTTGCGGCCGATCCGGTCCGACAACCGCGCCATCAGCGGAATGCTGATCACGATGGCGACCAGGCTGCACGCGGTGACCATGAGCGCCCGCACCATCGAGAAGTTGTGGTCGCCGAGCGAGGTCTTCAGATAGGTCGGCATGTAGACGAACAGCAGGTAGTAGCCCGGTCCGTTGAGCGCGGGCAGGAAGATCGTGAGCAGGATCGCCTTCAGATGCCGCTTCGAGGTCAGTGCCTCCCGCAGCGGGTTGCGGGCGACGGTCCGCTGCTCGCGCAGGGCCGTGAAGTGCGGGGTCTCCTCCAGCTTGCTGCGGATGTAGAAGCCGACGTAGCCGAGCGGTACGGCGACCAGGAACGGCACCCGCCAGGCCCAGGAGGTCATCGCGCCGTCGCCGAGCGTCGTGATGAGGACGGCGGAGAGGGTGCTGCCGAACATGAGGGCAACGAACGAGCCGACCGCGATGAAGCTCATCATGTAGTTGCGGCGCGCGTCCGGCGCGTACTCGCCGACGAACGACATGGCACCCGCCACCTCGCCGCCCGCCGAGAAGCCCTG
This sequence comes from Streptomyces xylophagus, assembly GCF_000716435.1. Lineage (GTDB taxonomy): Bacteria > Actinomycetota > Actinomycetes > Streptomycetales > Streptomycetaceae > Streptomyces > Streptomyces xylophagus. Next base: position 200,721 of record NZ_JNWO01000014.1, on the reverse strand, counting down.
GAGCACCCGGAGCAGGACCAGGAGGACGGGCGCGCCGACCCCGATGGCCGTGTGCGAGGGGATGAGGCCGATGGCGGCCGTCGCTCCGGAGATGAGCACCAGAAGGATGGCCAGCAGCTTCTTGCGCCCGAGCCGGTCCCCGAGGTATCCGCAGATCACGCTGCCGAAGGGGCGGGCGAGGAAGCTGACCAGGAAACCGACGTTGGTGAGGAAGAGTCCGCCCGCGTCGGCCTCGCCCATGATGTTGAGCGCGAGATAGGTGACGAGCAGGCCGTAGATGCCGTAGTCGTACCACTCGACGAACGAGCCGATGGCGCCCGCGACGGTGGCCTTGCGGACGACCTTGTCCTGTGCGGTGACGACGTCGACCGCTGTCTCTGAGGGTTCTGTGGTGGTGCCGAGTCGATCTGACGTTGCCATGGGCCCACTTCCGGTCCGGAGCCGAGCTGCGACTTGAATCGCGAATGAGAATAAGTTCGCATTCTCGGAGCGGTCAAGGGCTGGAGTTGCGCTGGTGTCAACCTTGCGATTCGGTCATGTTTCCGTGGTGATGGCAGGTGTTCCGACGATCACGACCCCTTGCCTGTCGACGTGGACGGATGCAGACTGGCACCTTGAAACGCGAAAGGGTTCGCATTTTTGTGAAGGGGTCTGTGGTGAAGGGGTCTGTGATGAGTCAGGACAACGTGCGCGACAACGTGCGCGTCAGCACCGGGTGGGAGCGCGTCGACCGGCAGGTGCTCGACCGGTTCCGCGAGCACTCCGTGGCCAACCTCGGTGACGCCCTCGACCGGCTGAACATCGTCGACGGGGGCATCGCACCCGTCTGGAAGGGGGCCCGGGCCGTCGGCACCGCGCTCCCGGTGCTCACCGTCGCGGGCGACAACAAGGCCGTGATCGCCGCGCTCGAACACATCCGCCCCGGCGACATCCTCGTCATCAACTCCTTCGGCCATCCCGGTCGCGCCATCATCGGCGACAACCTCGCCCAGCGATTCGACGTGTACGGCGCGGTCGGCGCCGTCGTCGACGGCTATGTGCGTGACGGCGCGATCATCGAGAAGCTCGGCGTCCCCGTCTTCGCCCGCGGCCTCACCCCGGCCGGCCCCTTCAAGAACGGTCCCGGCACGATCGGCGAACCCGTCGCCGTCGGCGGGGTGGTGGTGAACCCCGGCGACATCGTCGCCGCCGACGCCGACGGCGTGATTGTGATCCCCCCGCACCGCGCCGAGGAGGCCCTCGCGGCGGTCGAGGAGATCGTCGCCCGTGAGGCCGACCTCGACGCCGAGGTCGAGGCGCTGCGGAAGCGGGCCGCCTGATGCGGGAGAGCGACCGGCTCCGTGTAGCGCTGATGGGGGAAACCGACCGGCTCCGCGTCGCGGTCGCCGCCCCGCTCGCCGAGGAAAACTGTGCGCTCGTACGGGAGTTGGAACCCAGGATCGACCTCGTCGTCGACCATTCCCTCCTCCCGCCGATGCGCTGGCCGGCCGACTTCGCGGGCGACCCCGCCTGGCGGCGCACACCGCGGCAGCAGAGCGCCTACGAGGCGGCACTCGACTCGGCCGACGCGCTCTACGGCATCCCCGACGTGGACCCGTCCGCCCTGGCCCGTACGGTCCGTGCCAACGGGCGGCTGCGCTGGGTGCACACCATGGCGGCCGGCGGCGGCAGCCAGGTCAAGGCGGCGGGACTCGGCCCCGAAGAACTCGACCGGGTCGCCTTCACCACCTCGGCCGGCGTGCACGGACAGCCGCTCGCCGAGTTCGCCGTCTTCGGCGTCCTCGCGGGAGCCAAGGACCTGCCTCGTCTGAGCCGTCAGCAGCGCGCCCACGAATGGAGCGGGCGCTGGACCATGAAGCAGGTGAGCGAGCAGACGGTACTCGTGCTCGGCCTCGGCGGGATCGGCCGTGTCGTCGCCGCGAAACTGCGGGCGCTGGGCGCGCGGGTCATCGGCACCAGCAGGAAGGACGTGAGCGTCCCCGGTATCTCCGAGGTCGTCCATCCCGACCGCCTGGTCGAGGTGGCGTCGACGGTGGACGCCGTGGTCAACACCCTCCCCGGCACGGCGGCGACCGAGCACCTGCTCGACAAGCGGTTCTTCGACGCCCTCCGGCCCGGCGCGACCCTCGTCAACGTCGGGCGCGGAAACGTCGTCGACGAAACCGCCCTGATCGACGCCCTCGACACCGGCCGGGTCGGCTTCGCCGCACTCGACGTCTTCGAGACCGAACCGCTGCCTGCCCACAGCCCGCTCTGGGACCACGACCAGGTCCTGATCAGCCCCCACACCGCCGCGCTCAACGCCGCGGAGGACCGTCTCATCGCCGAACTCTTCGCCGCCAACGCCACCCGTCTCCTCGACGGACGCGCTCTGCTCAACAGGGTGAACACGGTCGAGTTCTACTGACCGACCCGGGAGAAGACACCTCCGGGCCGCGAACGGGTGGTGCTCGGTGACCTGCCCTCCACCGCCCCGTTGAGCCGCCGGGACACGTGTCCGCTGTCCCCTTCGCGAACCGCCGCACCTGGCGGGTGCAGGGAGAGGGAATCATGGGAGCGTTGAAGTGGTCCACGGCTCTGGGGACTTCGGGGCTGGTGCTCGCCGCCGTGACGGCAACCGCCGCGGGGTCGGCGGCCGCTCAGGGTCAGGCATCACGCGAGTACCTGGCCGCGCGCGTCGTGCTCACGAACGCGGACAGCGGCCGGTCGGTGCAGGCGAGCGTCGGTGACGACGTCGAGGTCAGGCTCACCGGCTACCGCGAGCGCGGACTGACCTACACCTGGAGCGTTCCGGTTGCCGGTGACGCGGCGGTGTTCCGGCGTACTTCCGGCACCACGTCACCGGCCGGAGACGCATCGGCCGTCTTCCACGCGGAAGTTGGTGGCGTGGCCACCCTCAGCGCGGAACTACGCTGCGTGCCGGATCCGGGCCGCGTCTGCCCGTTGACCGTCGTCCCCTGGAAGGCCACGATCGAGGTGAAGTGACCCGGCGGACCGGGTTCTCGGCGGATCCGGCCGGACGTCACGTCCAGACTTCACGCCCAGAGGTCACGCCCAGAGGTCACGCCCAGACGTCACGTCCACGGGAAAGGGCTGTGCGCCGACGGGAAAGACGGCATCTCCTTCGCGTTGGCAGAGTCGTCCTCGCAGCGAACTCACCGGGTGGGACACCTGACAGATGCCCCACCCGGTACTCATGAACGGCGAGGGGACGGACATGTCGGAGAATTCCATGAGCGCGTACGCGATGGGAGACACCCCGGAGGAGGCGGACCGGCTGGATGTCCAGGACGGGCTCTACCGGGGAGCCACCGAATACCTCCTGAGGGCTGCCGGTCTGCGCGAGGGAATGCGTGTCCTCGACGTCGGCTGCGGCACGGGCGGAGTCTCCCTCGCGGCTGCGCGCATTGTCGGTCCGGAAGGCCATGTCGTCGGCGTGGACATGAATCCGGAGGTACTGGAGATCGCGCGCACGAACGTTGCCGCGGCCCGGATCCAGAACGTCGGGTTCGAACACCACCTGCTGCCCGATGTCGAACTCCCGGAGCCTGTCGACGCGGTGGTGGGCCGACTGATCCTGATGCATCTCGACGACCCGGTGGCGGTCGTGAAAGAGCTGACCGGGCTCGTACGTCCCGGCGGTCTCGTGACCTTCCAGGACGTCAACATCTCCCGGGCGCGGGCCGTACCGGACGTACCCCTGGTGACGCGATGCCGCGACTGGATCTCCGCGGGGCAGCGAGAGGGGGGCCGCAACCCAGACATGGGCGAACAACTGGCCCACGTGCTGCGCTCCGCCGGGGTGACCGATCCCGCCGTCACCGTCGTCGTGCCGACCGGCGGCGCGGACTCGGACGCGATGACCCTCGTCGCCGAAACCGTACGCAGTCTCCTGCCGTTGATCGAGCGCAGCGGGGTCGCCGATGCGCGGGAAGTGGATGTCGAGACTCTGGAGAGCCGCCTGTCGCAGGCGTGCGCGGAGGTGCAGGCGACCGTCTATCTGTCGGAGTTGGTCGCGGCGTGGGGACGCGTCGGCTAGGGGCTGTCCGACCATTCCCGTCGTCGTCGGAGGGGGGGGCCGCGCGCCCGCTGCGGCGAGAGTGAGTGCAGGGCTGCGCGAGGCAGACGGGAAGTGTCGGACAGGCCGCCCTGGTACCCCGAAGGCCGACGAGACTCCGGCCAAGCGGCCCAGGTCGCTCACCAGCAGCGAGGCGCAGTGAACCAGTCCGGCCCCGAGCAGTCCGCCGACATCGTCGCCCGGCTGCGCGCCACCTTCCGTACCAGGCGCACCAAGCCCGTCGAGTGGCGCACCACCCAACTGCGCGGGCTGCGTGCCCTGTTCGTGGAGAACGGCCCCATCTTCTACACCGGCAACGGTGTCGTCGGCCGTATCGTCCTGCGTGCCGCCGCCGAGCATTTGACCCTGGTCGCCCTCGAACTCGGCGGCAAATCACCGGCGTTCGTCTACGGGGATGCCGATCTCGCCGTCGTGGCCGACCGGTTGGCGCGCGGGAGTTCCTCAACGCCGGCCAGACCTGCGTGGCCCCCGACTACGTCCTGACCGACCCGGAGACCGCCTGCCCGGCTCAGTCCGACTCGGGCCAGTCGGCGTATCGGATACGGCGCAGGTCGAGGACTTCGCCGAGGGTGCCCCACTCGTCCTTGCCCAGGCGTGCCAGGGGGCGCATCCGATTCACCTCGGGATGGCCGTTGTCCAGGACGGTTTCGTCGATCGCGATGTGCACCACCCGTCCGAAGACCACGGTGGAGTCACCCAGCCCGAGGGTGCTGTGCAGCTCGCACTCCAGCGCCGCGGGGGAGCCGGCGACGCGCGGTGCCTTCACCCGTGCGCCGGCCTCGCGCTTCAGTCCCACGGCGTCGAACTCGCTGACACCTTCCGGGAAATCCGTCGCGGTCTTGTTCACTTCTTCGATGAGCGACTCCGGGGCAAGGTTGACCACGAACTGCCCGGTGGCCTCGACGTTGCGCAGCGAGTCCTTACGGCCGACCGAAGTGAACTGGACGATGGGCGGCGTGACAGACGAGACCGTGAAGAAGGAGTGCGGAGCGAGATTGTCGACGCCGTCGGCGGAGACGGTCGAAACCCAGGCGATGGGGCGCGGAAGAACAGTCGAGGTGAGCAGGCGATACACCGCGAACGGCTCCAGCTGGGCCAGGTTGTATTCAGTGCGCATACCAGCGATATATCAGATGCTCGCGAACCTCCGTACTGCCGTCTCGACGGTTCCGCCCGGACACCACGCCCACGGGAAAGGACTGTGCGCCGACGCGAAAATCGACTTCGTGGGCAGCACGCCGACTCAATCGGCGAAGGCTTCCAGGTATCGCCCCCGGCATCGCCCTTCCTCGCCGATGAGGCAGAGCGGGACGTTTCGGTGCGTCACCGGGTCCTTCCGGAATCCGGTGGTTTCCCTACGCGTTGGATCAACAGCCGCTCCCGCGCCCCTACTTCGTCCAGGAGACCTCGCCCATGCCAGAGCTGGACATCGATGCCGTCGTATTCGACGTGCTCGGAACGCTCGTCGATGAACCCGCCGGTATCCGCACCGGCATTCGTATGCTCGACCCATTGCTCGACGATTCCGGGATCGAGCGGCTTCTGTCGCTGTGGCAGCGGCACATCGACCGCGAGCAGCGGCGCATTCTCGGCGGCGACCGGCCCTACCTCCCCAGTGACTTCCTCGACCTGGAGGCCGCCCGGCTCGTCGCCGAGGCCGTCGGAGTCGACGAGCCGGATGCCGTAGAGGCGCTGGCCCGGTCGGGGCGTCGGCTTCCGCCGTGGCCCGACACGGTGGCGGGGCTCGCCCGACTCGCCGAACGGTTCCCGCTGATCGGGCTCTCCAATGCGAGCCGGACGGCGTTGTTGGAACTCAACGCGCATGCCGGCCTGCGCTGGCATCAGGCCCTGTCCGCGGAGGAGGCCCGGACCTACAAGCCCGACCCGGCGGTGTACCAGTTGGCCGTCACCGTTTCCGGTCGGCCGGCGGAACGGCTCCTGATGGTCGCCGCCCACGCCTGGGATCTGCGCGGAGCGCAACGCCTCGGCCTGCGCACCGCCTACGTCGCCCGTCCCGTCGGCGACCCGCCCACCTCCGCGGACCGGTTCGACCTCCACGCCGACGGCCTGGCCGACTTGGCCGACCAACTCGCCGATTTCTAGCGGAGTTTCAGGCCGGTTGTCGACATATTTCTGCGTTCCGTACGATCTGGACTGCTGGACCAGGTGCACGGCAACTCCCCTGGCCTGGCAGCCGAGTTGCTCCAGGATCCGGTCGTGCGGCGCCGTCACCGCATCGCTCTCGACTGGGACGGCGCCTGGGGGCGCCGACACCGGCGGGTCGGACTGCCAGGACCGCGAGGTGATCGACGTCCGGGTTTGCTTCGCGGCGCGGATCCCGGTCCGGCCCGTGCGGCTGATCGCTGAAGGGCGCGGTCTTTCGCGGGCCGAGGTCGAGGGATCGATCGCCGAGGGGAACCTTGTCTCGGCAGTCCGGCTGAGCGGCAGGCTCTCCGGAGACTTCACCTTCACCTTCACCTTCACCTTCACCTTCACCTTCACCTTCACCTTCACCTTCACGCTCAAGCCCTGAGCCCTCCTCGCGGCGTACCTGAAAGAGCTCAGGCCGGTGCCTCGGGTGTCCGCTGGTAAAATGGGTGAACGCTTCGACACCGCTGGGGCCCGTGCCAAGAGGTACGGGCCCCAGCGCGTTGCGGGCATCAGACCCAGGAAGGTTCCCCATGAACGCGAAGCCGCCGGCCTCCGGACACTCCCGTGCCGACGAGGACGGGTCGGCACCGGCGCCCCGCGCGGTCTCCGCGAACCCGTCGCCGGTCGCTTCCTTCGACGGGTTCGGGCTGCCGCCCGAGCTGGTGGCGACGATGACCGGCCTCGGGGTGACGGAGCCCTTCCCGATCCAGGCGGCGACCCTGCCCGACGCGCTGGCCGGCCGGGATGTGCTGGGCCGGGCGCGCACCGGCTCCGGCAAGACGCTTGCCTTCGGACTCGCGCTGCTCGTACGGACCGCGGGCCGGCGGGCGGAGTCGAAGCGGCCGCTCGCACTCGTCCTGGTGCCGACCCGGGAGCTCGCCCAGCAGGTGAGCGACGCGCTCGAGCCGTACGCGCGGACAGTGGGTGTGCGGCTGGCGACGGTGGTCGGCGGCCTGTCGATCAACCGGCAGCAGGCGTTGCTCCGGACCGGCGTCGAGGTGGTCGTCGCGACGCCGGGGCGGCTGGCCGATCTGGTGTCACGCCGGGACTGCATTCTCAACCATGTGCGGATCACCGTGCTGGACGAGGCGGACCAGATGTGCGACCTGGGGTTCCTGCCGCAGGTCTCGGAGATCCTGGACCAGGTCCGCCCCGACGGGCAGCGGCTGCTGTTCTCGGCCACGCTCGACCGTGACGTCGACCAACTGGTCAAGGACTACCTTCACGACCCCGTCGTCGCGTCGGTCGACCGGGCCGCGGGCTCGGTCACGACGATGGACCACCACGTGCTGAACATCCACGCCGCCGACAAGTACGCGACGGCGACCGAGATCGCCGCGCGGGACGGCCGGGTGCTGATGTTCCTCGACACCAAGGCCGGTGTGGACCAGTTCACCCGTCACCTGCGGGCCAGCGGCGTACGGGCGGCCGCCCTGCACAGCGGCAAGTCGCAGCCCCAACGCACGCACACGCTCGGCCAGTTCAAGGACGGTGAGGTCACCGTGCTGGTGGCCACCAACGTCGCCGCCCGGGGTATTCACATCGACGCGCTCGACCTCGTCGTCAACGTCGACCCGCCGGCCGACGCCAAGGACTACCTGCACCGGGCCGGCCGCACGGCACGCGCCGGGGAGTCCGGGAGCGTGGTCACCCTCGTCACCCCCAACCAGCGGCGCGACGTGAACCGGATGATGTCCGACGCCAGCATCCGCCCGACCGTCACACAGGTGCGCTCGGGCGAGGAGAAGCTGACCGCCATCACCGGCGCCAAACGCCCGCCGACCGGCACGAAGACCAGCGGCGGCAACGCCCCCTTCCGCGGCATGGGCACCCGCTCGGGCCGCCCCGCGAAGGAGTCCCGCAAGGCCGCCGAGGCCCGCAAGACCGCGGAAGCCCGCGCGGCGGCCCGGGTCCGCAAGGGCCGCTGACTCGATGGAAGAGTTCTGACCGGGCCTTTTGGTCGGCGGGGGGCAATCGAGTGCCCTGGGACTCTTGCCGCTGCTGCCTGCGCGCCGCCTCACGACGATGCGGGCGCTCGGGGCTCAGGAGCGAGGCTGCATGTACTCGAAGACGGAGCCGTCGGGGTGGCGGGCGACGATCCTGGTGCCGTTGGGTACTTCGTTGGGAGTTTCGAGGATCTCGGCGCCGGCCTTGCCGAGGGCGTCGAGAACGGGCGTCAGGGATTCGACGACGACGGTCGCGTTCTGCGAGACGTACTTCTCCAGCGGGCCGGAGTAGAGCAGAAAGGGTCCTACCAGTGCCACCTCCAGTTCGCGGTAGGGGAAGCGGCGGACTTCCGCGTCTCCGGCCAGGGCCTGGTAGAGAGGGATCGCGTCTTCGAGGTTCTCTACTTCGACGTTCGCGACGATGGCTCGGATGTTGCTGCTCACGGGGATCTTCCTTGCTCAGTTGGCGATGAAGGGGCGCCGAAACAGGCCGCGCACCCACATCTGCGCCTGCCAGGTCGAGCGGGCAGCAGGAGTAGCGTCATGGGGGCCTTGGTTATGATGTTAGGCATCATTAAAAAGGTCAAGTCGAGAGCGATGCGAGAGGACGGTCATGCCGCGGATCACCAAGGAGGACAAGGCCCGCAACCGGCACAACATCCTCGAAGCTGCGGGCCGTATGTTTCGCTCGCGGGGTACAGACGCGGTCGGTATCGCCGAGTTGATGAAGGAAGCCGGACTCACCCACGGCGGCTTCTATAACCACTTCGCCTCCAAGGACGATCTGGTCGTGGAGGTGTGCGGTGCCTCCTTCGCCGCCTCGCTCGGGGGCCTGGCCCGGACGATCGAGGACGGTCCCGGCCAGGCCGGCTCTCCGCTGGAGCGGGTCGTGGCCGGGTACCTGTCCAGCGCGCACCGTGACGCCCCGGACGGCGGCTGCCCCTCCGCCTCCCTGGTCACCGACGCCGGACGGCACGGCGAAGCCGTGCAGAGCGCGTACGCCGAGGGCGTCGAGGGCTATCTCCTCGGCTTCGCCGCCGAGTTCCTGCGCGAAGCCGAGGAGAAAGGGCACGAGCTCGACCCGGGCGAGGCCCGCAACAGGGCCGTCCGCCTGCTCAGCGAACTGGTCGGCGCGCTGGTGCTCGCCCGCGCCGTACGCCAGGTCGAGCCCGAGCTGTCCGACGAGATCCTGCGGACCGGCCGCGGCCACGCGCTCGACTGATACGGCTCGGGGTCGCTGCGGGACGTGGAGTTGAGGCGTTCGCGACAGACGGGCCGGCCACGCTTCACCACGTAGCCAACCCCTCCGGCCGTTCTCGCCTCATGGCCCAGGCGTCCCCGATGCTGCCGTAACCGGCTTCACGCGATCAGACGTAGAGGAGCTCGGCCTCCCACTGGTCCTGCGGCTGCTGATGCAGGTTCAGGTAGGCCGCGGCCAGGTTCTCGGGAGAGAAGCGCGGGTTGTCACCACCGATGGCGCCGGCGACCGTCACGGTGGTCACGTGCACGCCGGAGCCTTGCTGCTGCTTGTGCAGAGACTGGACGTACGCCCGCAGCGACGCCTTGCTCACCGACAGGGACGTGTAGTCGGGCGAGGGGTCCAGAGCCAGACCACCACCGGTGAACAGCAGGCTCCCTCGGTCGTCGCGCAGGAGTGGGAGAACCGTCCGGGCCGCGACGACGGCTCCGGTGACGTTGACCGCGAGGGTCTGCGCGAACTCCCTTGCGTCCAGCTCGGTGGGCGTGTCGGCGCTCATCAGGGCCGCGTTGTACACGAGCACGTCCGGTGACCCGGATTCGTCCGCGGCACGAGTGAGCGCAGCCTCCAGGCCTTCGGGATCGGCCGCGTCCACCGAGTAGGCGCGCGCTGCGTGGCCCTCGGCGGTCAGCTCGGACGCGTACTTGTCCAAGCGCCCGGCGTCACGCCCGAACAGCGCCACGGGGTGGCCGTCCCTGGCGAAGGCTTCCGCAAGGGCGAGGCCGAGGCCGGGGCCGACTCCGACGATAAGCGCGGATCCCTTGGTCATGATCGCTACTCCTTCTGCTGAGTGTTGAAACGGGGCGCGACAGTGCGCCGACCGATGTCGCCACCAGGGCAGGCGAGCTGGGAGGACCCTGGTCCGACCTAGCGACCAACATCCACAGGGATGAGCTTGTTCCGCTTTCAACGGACACCGTTGGAGCGGTGGCCCGAGACAGTCGAGAAAGTTCGCCTGGTGAAATATGATTCACTGAGAATGGACATGAGTCTCACCTGAATCGAATTCCGTACGCGGATCGCCTGCCCGGCAGCCGGTCCTTTGAGGAGTCACCGATGAGCAGTGGCGAGTTCCCTGAGGTGAGGACGGTGGCGGGCGCGGTTCGCGGTCGCCGCGAGGGTGGTCTGGAGGTGTTCCGGGGTATCCCGTTCGCGCAGCCGCCGGTGGGTGAGGCGCGCTTCGGGGCGCCGCGACCGGTGGACGGCTGGGACGGCGTACGGGATGCGTTCGCGTTCGGTCCGCCGCCTCCGCAGGAGCCGATGGGCCCCGAGGTCGAGCCGCCTGCCGGACTTCCGGCCGGTGACGACTGGCTGACGGTCAACATCTGGACCCCGGAGTCGGACCCGGCCGCGCGACGGCCCGTGATGGTGTGGATCTACGGCGGCGCGTACAAGTACGGTTCCGCCGACGACCCGGCCTACGACGGCAGCCGGCTCGCCCGTGATGGCGAGCTGGTCGTGGTCACCCTCAACTACCGAGTCGGCATGGAGGGGTTCGCCCTGATCGAGGGGGCGCCCGCGAACCGTGGTCTGCTCGATCAGGTCGCTGCCCTGGAGTGGGTGCGCGAGAACATCACCGCCTTCGGGGGCGACCCCGAACAGGTCACCGTCTTCGGTGAATCCGCGGGTGCCGGGTCCATCGCCGCGCTGATGGCCATGCCGCGGGCGCGGGGTCTGTTCCGGAGGGCGATCACCCAGAGCGTGCCGGGCACGTTCTTCTCCTCCGCGCTGGCCGGTGACATCGCCGAGGCCCTGGCAGGCGAGCTGGGGCTGCGCCCGACGGTCGCCGACCTGTCCGGTGTGGACCCGCGCAAGCTGCCTGCGGCGGGAGCCGCGCTGACCGCCCGGATGCGTGAGTACGTCCACCGGTGGGGTCCGGTGGCTCTCACCCCGACCCCCTTCTCGCCCGTCGTCGACGGCGACGTCCTGCCCACCGCGCCATGGCAGGCCGTCGCGGACGGCGCCGCGCGGGACGTGGAGCTGATCGCCGGGCACAACCGGGACGAGTACCGCCTCTTCCTGATGCTCGGTGGCCTGCTCGGCCGGGTGGACGAGGGCCTGGCCTCGACGGCATTGGGCCTGTTCGGGCCGACACCGGACGCCGAACGGGCATACCGCACCGCGTTCCCGGACGCCTCCGCGGAGTACCTGTTCGAACTGGTGCAGTCGGACTGGCTGTTCCGCATGCCCTCGCTGCACCTCGCGGAGGCGCAGGTGGCCGGCGGTGGCCGGGCGCACGTGTACGAACTCACCTGGGCCGCGCCTGCCAACGACGGCGCCCTGGGCGCCTGCCACGGCCTCGACGTACCCCTGACCTTCGGCGTGTACGGCGGTCTCGGCGCCATGCTGATCGGGCCCGAGCCCACCCCCGAGACCGAGGCGCTCTCCGCCCGCTTCCGCTCCGCGTGGACTGCCTTCGCCGCCACGGGTGACCCGGGCTGGCCCGCGTACGACGTCGAGCGCCGCCTCGTCCAACTCCTCGACACCGAACCGACGGTGACCGCGTACCCGGAGGAGGCCGCCCGCCAACTTTGGGAACACCACGCCTTCGCCGCGCTGCCCCTGACGACCGCGTAACCCGGGCACCTCTGCCCCGCTTCGCCCGACGGCCGACCAGGTAGTGACTGGTCGGCCGTGCGCGCCCTCGCTGCTGGACCGGCCGGCCACCACGCCGGCCCAGGTCATCACCGACCTGCACGAGACCCGCGTCCAGAACGAGCCGGCCGCAGCGCTGCTCGGCAGGGCCCCGGAACCGCGAGGCCCCGCCACCGGCTTCGCGTACCGCTGGTTCACCGATCGGTCGTCCCGCGCGACATACCCGCCCGAGGACCATCCGCACCACTCACGGGTCTTCGTCGCCGACCTGCACGCGGTCGCCGCCCGCCGCAGCCACGACACCGAGGTCGGCATTCACACGGGCTGACAGCGGGCGATCGCCCCCTGCCGGCGCCCGCACGGCAGCCCCTCGGCTCGATTTTTGCGACAACCTGTCGTAATGTTTACGACAGGTTGTCGCATAAAGATGCGTCGCCATAGTGCGGGTGGAAAGGGACTCTTCTCATGAACGCCGACGATCGCGCCGACATCATCCAACTGCTGGGCCTCTACGCCGACATCGCGGACCAGAAGGAGTTCACGGAGCTGCCCCGCCGGGTCTTCACCGACCCGCTGACGCTCGACTTCTCGTCGGTCACCGGCATGCCGCCGATGGAGACGCCGCTCGGCCAGTACACCGAGATCCTCCGGGGCGCCTTCGCGCCCTTCGCGGCGACCCACCATGCGATCACGGGCCACGTCGTCGACATCGACGGCGACCGCGCGACGATCCACGCACACGTCCGTGCCGAGCACTGGCTCCCGGACGAGGCGGCCGGAGACGGGCCCAACCGATGGCTGGTGGTCGGCTTCTACGACAACGAGGCGGTCCGTACGGCGGACGGCTGGCGTCTCGACCGGGTGAAGCTCACCTCGACGCACCAGGAGAACGCGCAGCTGGCGAGCGCCGCCCTGCCCGCCGAATAGGCATACCGGCGGCGGGGGCCGAGGTCGACCCCGGGCGACAGGGAAGCCGCAGGGAAAGGAGAATGACCGGATGCCGCGTATCCGGGGAGCCAGCATCGAGGAACACCACGAGATGGTGTGGGCCGAACTCGCCGAGGCGACACGGCAGTTGCTGCTCGAACGCGACTACGACTCGATCAACATGGGCCATATCGCGGCCCGGGCCGGGCTCGCGCGCAACACGCTGTACAACTACGCCCGCGACAAGAGCGCCCTGGTCCTGGCCCTGACCGAGCGGGCGAGCCGGCCCGTGGTCGAGCGCGTGGCCGCGATCGCCGCGCGCTCCGAGGACCCGGCCGCGGAGCGGATGCGGGAGATCATCGAAGCGATCCTGGAGGCGTCCACCGACGAGGCCATGCGGCCGATGTTCCGGCCGGGTTCCGGCCCGCTGGTCGCCGAACTGCCCAAGGGGCCGGCCAACCCGTTCCACGCGATCGTGGTCGAGGTGGAGAACGTCGTCCGGGACGGCATCGCGCGCGGAGAGTTCCGCGATGTCGGCGACGTACACCTCACGGTGGAACTGCTGTCCGGTGCCATGCGCGCCGGAGCCGAACGCATCGGCCGGGACCCGTCCGCCTTCACGGCCACCGTCCGCGCGGCGCGCGAGATCGTCCTCGCGTCCCTGGCCCGCCACCCGGATCAGGACCAGTAGGCACAAGACCCGGTCCCGGAAGACCTGCGCACCCAAACCGGCGAGCGGCTGGGCGAGTTGATCCACGAGGCCGTACCCGTCTGTGCAGCGGGTTCCCGGCCGCGCCTACCTGCTCCCCCTCTTGGTGGACGGTGGACGGCGGACGGCGGACGGCGGACGGCGTTCGGTGGACACCGGGACGTCGCCTACGAGTTCCCGCCATGGGTCGCGCGTCAGCTCGTCCGTGGGTCGACGTGGATCTTCGGTCCGGGGCCGGCGTCGGCCGGGCGCTCGCCGGCGAGGACGGCTCCGACCTGTTCCAGGCCGACGGTCGCGGCGACGAGAGGCCTCGGGTCGACGGTGCCGTCGGCGTACGCGCGGATGGTGTCGTCGAGGCCGGGGGACGCGGACAGTACGCCCACCGCGGTCACGTCCTTGAGCGCGAGCCTGCGGGTGTCGATCCTGCTGGGCTCACCGGCCAGTCCCACGTACACGACACGTCCGGCCGGCTCCACCAACTCCAGTGCCAGGCCCGGCAGATGGGCGGCGTTCGAGGCGTCGACGACCGCGTCGAACGGCAGGTCCGGCACGGAGTCCTCCGTCCACATCTGCTCGAAGCCCAACTCGTGGGCGAGGACAGGGGAGTTGTCGGCGCGGCCCATCAGATGCACCTCCGCACCGGCGGCCCGGAGGAACATCGCGACCAGCAGGCCGATGGTTCCGGGACCCAGGACCAGCGCCCGGTCACCGGGCCGTGGCGCTGCGGCCCGTGCCGCCCGCAGGGCGTTGCCGCCCGGCTCCACCAGCGCGCCCAGCACGGAGTCGACGGAGTCGGGCAGGACGTGCAACGAGGAGACGGGCACGGCGAGTTGCTCCGCGAGGGCACCGGGCCGCTCCCCGCGTATGCCGAGCTCCTGCCGCTTCTCGCACACATGCTGGTGACCCCGTCGGCAGCGGCGGCAGACACCGCAGCCGAGCATGGTGTCGCCCATGACCCGCCGGCCCACCCACGCCGGGTCCACTCCGGCGCCGACCGCCGCGACACGGCCGGCCCACTCGTGGCCGAGCCGCATGGGGTAGGTGGAGTGGCCTTGATGGAGATAGGCCATCGCGCCGGTGAAGAACTCCATGTCAGTGCCGCACACGCCGACCCGCTCGACATCGATGACGGCCTCGCCGGGCGCCGCGATCGGTGCCGGAACCTCCTGAACCGCGTACTTCCCGGGGGCTGTCAGGACGAACGCCCGCATGAGGCGGTTGTTCATCGGGGCGGCTCACCCAGGGGCCCGAGCACGGCACGGATCTCGTCGAGCGCGTCGAGCAGGATGGACAGGGGTGTGCGGTAGGCCAGTGCGCTGATGCTCACGGCGCCGGAGGGGGCCGACGGTGAGGTCGCGTACACGGGCAGGGCGAGGCAGTTGACGCCGGCCTCGTTCTCCTGGTCGTCGCAGGCGTGGCCCTCGGCGCGGATGGTGCGCAGCTCGCGGTGCAGGGCAGGTGCCGTGCACAGGGTCCGCGGTGTACGGCGTGCCAGGGGCGTGTCGCCGATCCACTCCCTGACGTCCTCGACGGTGTCCAACTGGTGGGCGAGGAGCAGCTTTCCGGCAGCGGTGGCGTGCGCTGGGTTGCGGCCGCCGACCGTCGAGGTCAGCCGGACGGCGCCTGCCGCCGGGTCGGCCTTGGCCCGGTGGACGACCTCGCGGCCGTCCAGGATCGCGTAGTGCGCGGTCTCGCCGAACCGTGCGGCCAGTGCTTCGAGCAGGGGCCGGAGGCGGACCGGCTCAGGACGGGCCTCGTGATGGGCGAAGGCCATCCGGACGAACTCGTCGCCGAGCAGGTAGTGGCCGCGGCCGTCCTGGTCGGCCAGACCGGCCCGGCGCAGCGCACCCAGCGCCCGGTGCACGGTCGGTTTGGGGCTGCCGACCGTCCGGGTCAGCTCCTCCAGGCCCACTCCGCCGGGATACCGGGCGAGTTCCCTGAGGACGGCCAGGACCCGGTCCGATCCCACAAGTCGGCCGCGGTCGGGGCCTGTTGGGCCGTCCCGGCCGGGGACTGCCACCCCGTCGTGCGTCTGCGTAAGCTCCATGGCGTTCCAAAAAATAGACCTTCGTGTCGATTGTCGGAAGGAGCTCGACGATGAGACTCCGCAGTGCGCAGTGGTACGAGGGTCAGGACCGCAATGCCTACATCCATCGGGCGTGGATGCGGCGCGGTGTCCCGGAGGGCGCCTTCACCGGCCGCCCGCAGATCGCCATCGCCAACACCGCCTCGGACCTGACCCCTTGCAACGCGCACCTGAACGAGGTGGCGGCATCCGTGCGCAACGGTGTGTACGAGGCGGGCGGTATCCCGCTGGACCTGCCCGTGGTGTCGCTGGGGGAGACCCAGGTGCGGCCCACGGCCATGCTCTGGCGGAACATGGCGGCGATGGCCACCGAGGAGATGCTGCGGGCCAACCCCCTTGACGGCGTTGTCCTGTTGGGCGGTTGCGACAAGACCATCCCTTCGCTGCTCATGGCCGCCGCGTCGGTGGATCTGCCGGCTGTCGTGGTGCCGGGCGGCCCGATGCTGACCGGGACCTTCCGGGGTACGCCACTGGGCTGCGGTACTGATGTCTGGCGGCTGTCGGAGGAGGTCCGGGCCGGCACGCTCTCGCAGGAGCAGTTCACCCGGTCCGAGTCGTCGATGATCCGCAGCCGGGGCCACTGCAACACGATGGGCACCGCCTCCACGATGGCCCTGGTCGCCGAAGCGCTGGGCACCGTCGTCCCCGGGGTCGCCGGCACCCCCGCCCCCGACAGCCGACTGCTGGTCGCCGCCCACGACACCGGCCGACTCGTGGTCGACATGGTCGCCGCCGACCGGCGCCCCGGCACCTTCCTGACCAAGGCGTCCTTCCACAACGCGATCGTCGCCCTGGCCGCCGTCGGCGGGTCCACCAACGCGGTCGTCCACCTGCTCGCGATCGCCGGCCGCCTCGGTGTCGACCTGTCGCTCGACGACTTCGACCGCATCGGCTCACGCGTGCCGGTCCTCGTGGACCTCCAGCCGGCCGGCCGCTTCCTCATGGACGACCTCCACCGCGCCGGAGGCCTGCTCGCCGTACTGCGCGAGGTCCGCGACCTGCTCGACCCCGACGCGCTGACCGTCACCGGGAAACCACTGGTCAACTACCTTGACGACGCCCCGATCTGGGACCCGGAGGTCATCCGTACCCGCGCCGAACCACTCGTCGCCGAGGGCGGGATCGCCGTACTGCGAGGCAACCTCGCCCCCTCCGGAGCACTGATCAAACCCGCGGCGGCCTCCGCGCACCTGCTGCGTCACCGTGGCCGGGCGGTGGTCTTCGACAGCATCGAGGACTTCCACGCCCGCGTCGACGACCCGGACCTCGACGTCGACGCCGACTCCGTCCTCGTCCTGCGCGGCTGCGGCCCCAAGGGCTACCCCGGCATGCCGGAGGTGTCGAACATGCCCCTGCCCAAGAAGCTCCTCGAACAAGGTGTCCGCGACATGGTCCGTGTCTGCGACGGCCGGATGAGCGGCACGGCGTACGGCACGGTCGTCCTGCACGTGGCACCGGAGGCCGCGGCCGGTGGCCCGCTCGCGCTGGTGCGGACGGGGGACTTCGTCGTCCTCGACGTCGATGCCCGCCGTATCGACGTCGACGTACCGGACGACGAACTGGCCCGCAGGACACCCGACTTGGCCACCGTCACGGCCTTCGCCACCCCTCGGCGCGGCTGGGAGCGGCTCTACGTGGACCACGTCCTCCAGGCCGACACGGGCTGCGACCTGGACTTCCTCGTCGGCTCCAGCGGCTCGGAGGTGAGCCGGGAATCGCACTGACACCGCGGTCGCCAGGACGGCACTGTTTCGCGCTGCTATGCGCCGTGTATGGTGACTCGATGTCGCTATACGTGCTGTATAGCGAACCGGTGACTTGGAGTCTGTCTGATGAGCACGGCAGTGAACGAGTCGAGTCCCACGGACACGTCCCCCGCGGCCCGCCGGAAGGTGCTGAAGGCGCTCAGCGGGCTGCTGCTCGCGCTGTTCGTCTCCACCCTCAGCAGTACGGTCGTCTCCAGCGCGCTGCCGAAGATCATCGGGGCGGTGCACGGATCGCAGACCCAGTACACGTGGGTCGTCACCGCGACCCTCCTCACCACCACGGCGACGACGCCGATCTGGGGCAAGCTCGCCGATCTGTTCAGCAAGAAGACCCTCGTGCAGGCCTCCATCGCCGTGTTCGTGCTGGGTGCCGTGGCGTCCGGGATCAGCCAGACCGCGGGGCAGCTCATCGCCTCGCGGGCCCTGCAGGGTGTGGGAGTGGGAGGGGTGCAGGCCCTCGTCCAGATCACCCTCGCGGCGATGATCCCGCCGCGCGAGCGCGGTCGCTACAGCGGTTACCTCAGCAGTGTCACGGCCACCTCGACCATCGGCGGGCCGCTGCTCGGCGGTGTCATCGTCGACACCTCGTGGCTGGGTTGGCGCTGGTGCTTCTTCATCGGCGTGCCGATCGCCGCCGTGGCCCTGTTCCTGCTCCAGCGGACCCTGAACCTTCCCGTCGTCCGCCGCGAGAACGTCAGGATCGACTACCTGGGCGCGACCCTTATCGCCTCGGGCGTCAGCGTGTTGCTGGTCTGGGTGTCGTTCGTCGACAACTCCTTCGGCTGGGCCTCCTGGCAGACCGCGGCCATGGTGGCCGGCGGGCTGGCCCTCATCGGCGCGGCCGTGTGGGTGGAGTCGCGGGCCGCCGAACCCGTCGTACCGCTCGGCATCGTGAAGCAGCGCACGACCGCCCTGGCGATCGTCGGCAGTCTCGCCGTGGGGACGGCGATGTTCGGCGCCGCCGTCTTCCTCAGTCAGTACTTCCAGCTCAGCCGTGGGCACAGCCCGACCGAGGCGGGCCTGCTGACGATTCCGATGATGGCCGGCATCCTCATCGCCTCCACGGTCGCGGGCCGACTGATCAGCCGGACCGGGAAGATCAAGCCGTTCATCATCACCGGCGCGGTCCTCCTCACGGTCGGCTTCGCGGGCCTCGGCACCATCGACTCCAGGACGCCCATCCTGCTGCTGAGCGTGGAGATGCTGTGCGTCGGGATGGGTGTCGGCATGACGCTGCAGAACCTGGTGCTCGTCGTGCAGAACACCGTGCCCCTGAAGGACATCGGCGCGGCCAGCTCCACCGTGTCCTTCTTCCGTTCCCTCGGCGGCACGATCGGCGTCTCCGTCCTCGGCGCCGTACTGGCCCGGCACGTCCAGGACCAGATCGCGCACGGGCTCACTTCCGCGGGACTGCGGACCACGGGCGCCGCCTCGGACATCGCCGGGCAACCCGCCGCCGTACAGGAGATCATCCGTGTCGCGTACGGCGACGCCACGGCGCAGATCTTCCTCCTCTCGGCCGGGGCGGCCCTCCTCGCGGTGATCGCCGCGATCCTGCTGAAGCCGGTCAGTCTGCGCAGCAGCCTCGACCTGGCGGAGAAGAGCGGTGCGGCGGCTGGGTGAGGCCAGGCGATCGAGAGCGGCATCGGGTACGGCAGGGTGCCGCACCGACCCCCGCTCGCCGCGTCCACCTGGGTAAACTGGGGGAGTCCGCAGTGCCTTGAGGAGGAGTCGGGATGCCGCCGCACAGTCCTTCCGCGGCCGTCCCGGACGAGGGCGACGAGCGGGGTGCGCCGCCTGTGCGGCAGGCGCTGTCGGACAGTGTGTACGAGCGCATCAAGGCGATGGTCATGGACCATGAGATCGCCCCCGGCGCCCGCGTCGGCATCGAAGCGCTCGCCCGCAACCTCAAGGTCTCGCCAACTCCCGTACGGGAAGCGCTGGCCCGGCTGGAGTCGGACGGGCTCGTCGTGAAGCGCGCGCTCTCCGGGTACCGGGCCACGCAGTTGCTGACCCGGCAGGGGCTCGACGAACTCTTCGAAATGCGGCTGCTGTTGGAGCCCAGGGCAGCCGCGCTGGCCGCCGTCAACGCCACCGAGACGCAACTCGACGGCATCGAGCGCATCGTCGAGGAGATGCAGGCCCACCCGAGCCCGAACGAACGGTACGCGTCGTACCGCGACTTCGCCGCTCTCGACCAGCGCTTCCACGAAGCGATCGGACAGGCCGCGCACCGGCCCCTGTTGGCGGACGCGGTGGAACGGCTCCACGCGCATCTGCACATCTTCCGGCTCAGCAAGGTGGTCGGCGCCTGGGGCCCGACCGTCGCGGAGCACGAACGGATCGTCCGCGCGGTGCTGCGCCGCAACCCGGAGCGGGCGGCCGAGGCGATGACGGAGCATCTCACCCGGAGTCTGGAGCGGCAGATCGAGGACGGCGGCGGCGAACCGGCTACTCCATGAGGAACACCTGCTCCGCGGTGGCCCACCACGCGCCGGGGGCCGCCTCCGGAACCGGTGTCTGGCAGGGCGCGGTGAGGCGCCACCACTCCTGGGTCGCCTCGTCCGCGGCCATCAGTGCCAGGTCCGCGGTCAGATCGTCGCCGTGGTACTCGAAGTAGGCGAACAGCCGGTCGCCGAGCAGATGGATCGAGTAGTTGGCGATGTGGCAGTGCCGGAGCCGGGTCAGGACCGGCTCCGGCACCCTGCGGTGCAACTCCCGGTATTCGTCGAGCTTTTCGGGACGTACGGCGATGACCTGGGCCACGCGCTTCATGAGCGCACCGTGTCGCGGTCGTGGATCAGGCGGATGACCCGGCCGCTCATGCGGTCGTAGTCGCGGTCGTTGGCGATCTCGCCGCGGACGCGGTGGTCCGTCATGACGACGATGCGGTCGGCGAGGGTGACCATCTCCGCGAGGTCGCTGCTGATGAGGAGGATGGGCAGGCCGTCGCGGGCGAGGTCCCAGATCAGCTCGTGGAAGGTGTGCTTCGTGCGGACGTCGACACCCACCGTCGGTTCGTCGACGACCAGCAACCGGGTATCCGCGGCAAGCCACTTGGCGAGGCTGACCTTCTGCTGGTTCCCGCCCGAGAGTTCACCGGCGTTCTGCCCGAGCCCGGAGATACGGATGCCGAGCCGGTCGACGAGATCCTGCGCGGTGTCGCGCTCCTCGCGTGCCGAGACGTACCCGAGTGCCTTGGCGAGTCTCTTCCACACCGTCACCGTGATGTTGCGGACGATGGGCTGATCGAGGAAGACGCCCTCCTCCTTGCGGTTCTCGGTGACGTACCCGATGCCGAACTCGTGCAGGGCCTGACGGGGTGAGGTGATGCGCACCGGCTTGCCGTGCACCCGGACCTCGCCGCCGGTGATGCGGTCCAGGCCGAGCACCGCCTTGACCAGTTCGCTGCGCCCGGCGCCGACCAGTCCGTACAGGCCGACGATCTCGCCGGGCCGTACCTCCAGGCTGATGTCATGGTGCCCGCCGGCCGTGGAGACCGCGTCCAGTACGAGAGTCGGTGTGGTGGAGCGGTCGACCGTGCGGGGCCGCATCTCCGTCGCCGCGTGGGCGCGGCCCACCATGAGGCCGACGATGTCGTCGTGGGTGTGGTCGGGGAGCGGTGAGGACTCCAGCACCGACTTCCCGTCGCGCAGCACCGTGACCGTGTCGCAGACCGCGAAGACCTCCTCCAGTTTGTGGCTGACGAAGACGACGCAGGCGCCTCGGTCGGCCAGTCGCCGGATCACCTCGAAGAGGCGTTCCGTCTCCTGCGGGGAGAGGGACGCGGTGGGTTCGTCCAGGAGCAGTACCCGGCTCTCGGTGTAGAGGGCTTTCGCTATCTCCACCAACTGCTGCTGTGCGACGGACAGTTCACGTACTGGTTGCTGTGGATCGAGGTCGACTCCGAGTTCCGCGAGGCACTCAAGGGCCGGTGCGGTCATGGCCTCGCGGTCGACCAGGCCGCGGTGGGAGGGCGGGTTCTGGAGGGTGATGTTCTCCGCCACGGAGAAGCCCGGGATCAGGTTGCGTTCCTGGTGGACGACGCCGATGCCGGTGCGGGTCGCCTCCAACGGCGAGCGTAGATGCACCTGTTGGCCACACCAGGAGAGCGATCCGGCGTCGGGGGAGTGCGCCCCGGTGAGGACCTTGATGAGGGTCGACTTGCCGGCGCCGTTCTCACCGAGGAGCGCGTGCACGGTGCCGGCGGTCAGCCGTAGACCCACGCCGTCCAGCGCCCGCACACCGGGGAAGACCTTGACCAGGTCGTGGCATTCGAGAAGAACCGTGCCGCTCACTGGGCACCTCCTGTCTGCGGCAGGGCGGTTGGTGACTGCGGGCTCTTCTCCAGACGGGTCTGGTGCAGTCGGCCACCGGCGACCGTACCCAGCACGACCAGGCCGATGAGGAGGTTCACCCAGCTCGGGTCCAGCGAGAACTGGGCTCGCGCCGCGTCGATCAGCCGCGTCACGAAGGCCGCAAGGACCGTGCCCAGTACGGCAATTGAGCCGCCGGTCAGCGCCACGCCCCCGATGATCGGTGCGGCGAAGCTCGGCAGCAGCCAGTCGCCGCCGACGCTGCGGTTGACGCCGGGCAGCGAGGCCGTGGACGTCACGGCGGCCACGCCGATCAGCAGCCCGGACAGGGTGTGCGCGGCCACGATCTGCCGGTCGGTGGAGATCCCGGACAGCCGTGCCGCGAGCGGGTTGCCGCCCGCGGCGAGCAGTCGCCGGCCCGCGACCGTGCGGTACATGAAGCCGGCCAGCAGCGCCGCCGCGACGAGCGCCGTGACGAAGACCAGGGGGATGTTCAGCGGTGCCGCCGTGCCGAAGTCGCGCAGCGTGCGCGAGTAGCCGTCGACGGTACGGGTGCCGGTGAGCCGGTACTGCGCGCCCAGGAGGATCGTCATCGTGGCCAGGGTGACGATGAACCCGTTGATCTGCGTGGCCACGATGGCGGCCCCGGTCGCCAGGCCGATGGCCGTCGCCGTCAACAGGCCCAGGATCACGGCGACTCCGGCGGGCACCCCGTGGTCGGCCATGAGGACACCCATCAGGCAGGCGGTGAAGCCGCCCAACGCGCCGACGGCGAGGTTGAGTTGACCCACGCACAGCGCCACCATCTGGGCCAGCCCGATGAGGATGGGCGTGGCGAGGTACTGGAGGAAGACCCGTACCGAGGGACCCTCGAAGAAGGAGCCCGACGAGGCCACACCCAGCGCCAGGTATCCCGCCACGACCACGCACAGCAGCAACGCCGCCGTGGAACGGGAGAACCGGCGCAGCGACGCGTTGGCCCAACTCCCTTGGCCGAGAGCTGTGTTCATGCGGTTCATGTGGAGCGCACCACCTTGCGATAGGACACCACGGCGCGGATCCGGTCGGCCGACAGGGCCAGCAGGAGGACGCAGCCGAGATAGATGTTCAGGCTCTCCAGGCCCACGCCGAGCAGGTCGAGGCCCTTGCGGATCACACCGACCAGGGCGGTGCCGAGCAGGGTGCCCAGCACGGACACCACGCCGCCGGTGAGCAGGGTGCCGCCAAGTACCGCGCCCAGAAAGGAGGGCAGCATGAAGTCGTCGCCGATGGAGGCGCGGAACGTGCCCGTGCCGGCCGCCGCCATGAACCGGGCGAGCGCCGCGAGCAGCCCGGAGAGCGTGTGCGCGAGCAGGACCCGGCGCCCGGTGGGAACGCCGGACAGCTCGGCGGCGGCCGGGTTGGCGCCGGTGAGCAGCAGTTCGCGGCCGATACGCGTACAGCCGTAGAGGAAACCGAGGCCGAGCATGGCGAGGACGGTGAACTGGGCGATCTGCGGTACGGCGGGGGAGCCGCAGATCGGGCCCGCGCAGATGTCGGCGAGCGAGTAGGAGCGCAGTTGGTCGATGCCGGACGGGTGGGTGGTGAAGGCGGCGTCGTCGGTGAGGGCCGAGTAGAGGAGGGAGACCAGGCCGAGCAGGGCGAAGTCCATCGCCAGGGTGACGACGAAGGAGCTGACTCCGGTACGGGCGATGAGCCAGCCGGTGACCGCGCCGATGGCCGCACCGGCGAACAGGCAGAGGAGCAGGCCCACTTGCATGGGGAGGCCGAGGCGGTCGTAGCCGAGGCCGGCGAACAGGGCGCCGAAGGCGGCCATCCGGCCGACCGCGAGGTTCATGTGGCCGACGGACAGGGCGACCATCTGCGCGAGCGCGACCACGGTCAGGGTGGCGACGTCGCGCAGGAGCGGGAAGAGCACCAACTGCTGGTCCAGGAACGCCGGTCGGAGCACGCCGAACAGGACGCTGAGCGCGATGACCAGCACCAGCAGGCCGAGCCGCTGGTTGACCCAGAACGGCATGCGGTGCGGTGCCGTCCGCTCCTCCGGGACGGTGTCCGGCGGGCTGATCGAGGTCGTCATGCCACCCTCCGGTCGTCCAGCGCGTCCGGGTCCCAGTCGATGCCGATGCCCGGTACGTCGGGAGCGATCGCCATCCCGTCGCGGATGGTCAGCTCGGTCCGGGTCACCGCCCTCAACTGCGGGATGTACTCGACGTATTGGCCGTTCGGCACCGCGGCGGCGAGGCTGACGTGCAGCTCCATCAGGAAGTGCGGGCAGACCGCGACGTTGTGACTCTCCGCCAGGTGCGCGACCTTCAACCACGGTGTGATGCCACCGATCCGGGCGGCGTCGACCTGTACGACGGAGGCGGCACCGGCCTCCAGATAGCTGCGGAACTGCATCAGCGAGTACATGGACTCCCCTACGGCGACGGGGATTTGGGTCGCCGCCGCGAGCCGGACGTGACCGCTGATGTCGTCGGCGGGCAGCGGCTCCTCCAGCCAGTACGGGTCGTACGGCTCCAGCGCCGCCGCGAGCCGGAGGACGGAGGACGCCGTCTGGGACTGGTTGGCGTCGGTCATGATGTGCAGCGAGGGGCCGACGGCTTCGCGGACCGCGCGCAGCCGTTCCGCGTCCTCGGCGGGATGCGGCCGGCCCACCTTGATCTTGACGCCGGCCCACCCCAACTCCTGTGCGCGCAGGGCGCCTTTGACCAACTCCTCGGCGCTCAGATGGAGCCAGCCGCCCTCGGTGTCGTAGACCGGCACCTCCTGACGGTGCCCGCCGGCCAGCCGCCACAGCGGTTCGCCCGCCCGTTTGCAGCGCACGTCCCACAGGGCGGTGTCCACGGCGGCGAGCGCGAGCGAGGTGATGGCCCCGGTGGTGGTCGCCCGGGTCAGCGCGAACAGCCGCTGCCACAGCGCCTCGACGTTGCGGGCGTCCTGTCCGACGAGCGCGGGCAGCAAGTGGTCGCGCAGCAGGGCGAGTACGGACGTGCCGCCGGTGCCGATGGTGTAGGAGTAGCCCGTTCCCGTGACGCCTTCGGCCGTCTCCAGGTCGACCAGGACCGTCTCCTGTTTGACGAACGACTGCACCGCGTCGGTACGGTCCTGCTCGACGGCGATGTCGACCAGCCTGGCGGTCGCGGTCGTGATGATGCTGCTCATCCGGCGATTCCGATTTCTGTCGTGGGGGTCGGCGATCAGCCGCAGGAGAGGATCTTGTCGGCGAACTCCTGCTTCAGCTGCGCGGTCTTCGCCTGCCGCGCCTTGTCGTAGCCGGAGACGTTCGCCTTGGTGACGACGAACGAACCGGAGTCCACCTCGACGCCGGGGGAGCGCACGGTGCACTGCTTCGTCTGCAGCAGCGCCAGCGCCCAGGTCCCGATCTCGGCCTGCCCGACCGGGTTCTGGACCACGGTGGCCGTGACCGTGCCCTGCTCGATACCGCTGAGGATCTTGGCGTCGTCGTCGATGGCGATGACCTTCGCCTTCGACCCGGTGGACTTGACGACGTCCGCGGCGGCGACGGCCGGGTTGTAGGCGGTGGCGACGATGCCGGTGATCTGGCCGCCCTTGGCCGCCATCAGGTCGGACACCGCCTTCTGCGCGGTCTGCAGGTCCGTGTCGATGTCGGTGATGGTCTGCAGGAGCTTCACCTTGCCGCCCGACTCCTTCACGGCCTGAGCGACGCCCTTGATCCTCAACTGGGTATTGGCGTCGACGTTGTTGCCGGTCAGGTGGACCAGGGTGCCCTTGCCGCCCATGGCCGCGATCGCCGCCTTCGCGGCCTTGTAGGCGGCGAGTTGGACGTCCGTGGAGAGACAGAAGTCGGCGTCGTCCTTGTCTCCGGCCGGGCAGGACCCCAGCGAAGCCACCGGGAAACCCTGCGACTTGAGGTCCGCGAAGGTCGAGTTGATGTCGGTGGGGGAGACGCCGAACACCCCGAACGCGTTGTAGCCGCGCGCCGCCAGCGTGGACAGCAGGTTGTTCTGCTTCTGCTGGTCCCACTCGGCCGTCTCGTCGAAGGCGACGGCCCCGAGACCGTACGTCTTCTTCGCGGCGGCGCCCGCTGTCTTCCAGGGCTGGAAGTACGGGTGGGCGCCGCCCGGCACGAGGGCGACCTTGGTCCCGGAGGCGTCCCCGAGTTCGGCGCCGCCGCCCGTCCGAGCAGCAGGCGTGGCCTGACCGCCGGACTGGGCACCCGAGTTCTTGTAGGTACAGGCCGCCGTCCCCGTCGCCAGCAGCACGACTGCGACAACTCCGGGCAGGACAGATCTGGTTGGGAAGCGCATGCCCCACCCCTGAAGAATCAGATAGGAAATCGATGCGGCGATCGTGGGGGAGGAACGCGTACGCGTCAAGACTTGCGGCACGAATAGGTGCCGTGGGTAGGGGTGTTATGCCCCTGGAGGTGCCGCGGCCGCTGCGTCGAGAGGCGTCGAGGGGCATCGAGAGGCTCGGTCGCGCGTTAAATCGTATAGGAAATGTCCCCATGTCGGCCTGGCAGCAAAGGCGGAGATCATTCGCACGACTCGGGGATCGGGTACCCGACAGCCCCTAGGATGGCTGGCTTCAACGCATGTACGCGTGCAAGGTCCCGTTCACCGCAGGGAGATTGCCCATGGGCTCCGATGAGGCCTTCTTAACCACACCGTCCGACAGCGGGGTCCTGGACGACCAGTCGGCCGGTCCGATGCTGGCGCGCCTGGTACTGGGCGCGCGGCTGCGCGATCTGCGGGAGGACCTGGCCATCGCCCGTGAGGCGGCGGGATACGTCATCCGCGCCTCCCGGTCCAAGATCAGCCGCATGGAGGCCGGCCGGCACGGCTTCAAACTCCGTGACGTGGCCGATCTGCTCACCCTCTACGGCGTCACGGACGAGGCCGAGCGCGCCACCCTGCTCACACTGGCCGAGGAGGCCAACTCCCCTGCCTGGTGGCAGTACTTCAACGACGTGGTGCCCCCGTGGACGCAGGCCTACCTCGGGGCCGAACAGGCGGCGAGTCTCATCCGCTGCTTCGAGGTCCAGCGCGTTCCCCCGCTGCTGCAGACCCCCGACTACGCGCGCGCCTCCATCAGGCTTGCCCACGCGGGCAGTGGTGGGGAGGAGCTCGACCGGCGCGTGAAGCTGCGGATGACACGGCAGCGGATTCTGCGCAGGCGGCCGGCGGCACAGCTCTGGGCCGTGATCGACGAGGCGGCGCTGCGCCGACCGGTGGGCGGTATCCGCACGATGCGGGCCCAGTTGAGGCATCTCATCGAGATCTGCCGGCTTCCGCAGGTCACCGTCCAGGTCATGCCGTTCCTGGCCGGTGGCCACGCGGCGGAAGCCGGTCCGGTGACCATCCTGCGGCTGCCCGGCGGACGGCTGCCCGACATGGTCTACCTCGAGCAGCGCGTCACCGCCCTCTATCCCGACAAGCCGAACGAGATCGAGTGCTACTGGGATGTCATGAACCGCCTGGTGGTGGAGGCGGAATCGCCGGACGAGACTCCGACGATCCTGCATCGCATCCTTCAGGAGACGTGATCCGGGACGTGGGCGGACGGGGGGTGGACCGTGCGTTCAGCGCTTGAAGGCGACGCCGCCGTACTGGTGCACTTCGGCGGGCAGGCCCCAGGCGCTGTCGTCGGGACGCCAGCGTGAGCACGACGCGACGCCCGGTTCGATCAGCTCCAGCCCCTCGAAGAAGCCCGCGATCTGCTCGGGGCTGCGGAGGATGTACGGGATCGAACCGCCCTCGTTGTACTGCCGGATGGCGTCGACGTAGGCCTCGCTGGTGTCGGTGCTGTCGTACTGCACGAGGTAGCTGCCGGACGGCAGGGCGGCCACCAGGCGCCGTACGATCGAGCGCGCCTCGTCGTAGTCCTCGATGTGGCCGAGGATGCCCATCAGCATGAGGGCGACGGGCTGGTCGAAGTCCAGCGTCTTCGCGGCCTCCCGCACGATGGTGTCCGGGTCGCGGAGGTCGGCGTCGACGTAGTTGGTGACGCCCTCCGGGGTGCTGGTGAGCAGCGCGCGGGCGTGTGCCAGCACCAGCGGGTCGTTGTCGACGTAGACGATCCGGCACTCGGGGACCACCCGCTGGGCGATCTCGTGGGTGTTGTCCACGCTGGGCAGTCCGGTGCCTATGTCGAGGAACTGCCGGATGCCCTCCTCGGCGGCCAGATGACGGACGGCGCGGGCGAGGAAGTACCGGGCGGCGCGGGCTCCGGTCTCGATGCCGGGGAAGATCTCGCGGAACGCGTCACCTGCCACCCGGTCGACCTCGTAGTTGTCCTTTCCTCCCAGCCAGTAGTTCCAGATCCGGGCCGACTGCGGCACCGTTGTGTCGAACCTGGAAAGCGCATCCTGCTCGGAGTTCGCTGCCTCATCAGTCATGGACGCTCCTGTGCGTACGCGGCGAAACCACGAAACCGTCGAACATCGGTCGTGGACACCCACGTTATTCCTCCGGGGCTCGACTCATGCGCCCCGTGGGCCCCAACTGCCCTTGTCAGGCCACCCGTTGGCTTGTTCGCCACCCCTCGTGACGCGGAATCAGCGCTTGGCGGCCTGCCGGGTGAGGAATCCGATGCCGGCCGCGGTGGCGGCCGACGCGGCCACGCTGGTGAGGACGCCGGATCAGGCGTTGCGGACGGGCAAGTGTGCGCGGAACGCAAGCAAAGATTGCGCTACCGTGCCCTCGCCGCCCTGAGATTCACTCTGCTAGCTTCCGCCTGGGCCAATTCGGCTATCGATCTTGCCCCCGTCCCCATCATGTCAATCACGCGGAGAAGGATTTTTCTGCGTTGTCACTAGAACGTTCCAGTTCCTGGCTGGGCCAACGTCGGCCTGGTCGGTACTGGCTCGGTGCAGATGCTGACCGGCGATGCCTACGCCGACCCCGAAGTACCGCCGACAACCCCGTACCTCGTCCCCCATCGCAGGGTTCCCCTGCACCAGTCCAGCCCAGCGCTGTCTGCCTCGACACCGACGTCACGCGCAGCAGAAAGGCTCCCTTCTCATGCCCCTGTCCAACAGACGACTGCTCGCAACCGCCGTTGGCCTCGGCCTCCTGGCAACCGGATGCACTCTGGATCCCACCGACAGCACCCACACCACCGGCCCAGTCGTCTTAGGGTTCATCAATGGGGGTACCACTTCGTTCCACGCCTGCTTGCAGACGGCGATCACGAAGACCACATCGAACAACCTGGCAAAACTGCGGACCGCCGACTCGAACGGGAGCAAGTCCGCGGAACTGCGCAACGTGCGGGACATGATCGCGCACAAGGTCGACGCCATCGTCCTGCTCAGCGTGGACGCCAGTGCCCTGGACGCCGACATCGCCGCAGCGCAGAAAGCGAAGATACCCATCAGTCTGATCGCGGTGACGCCTTCGGACGACAGCAAGATCCTTGGTGCCGTCATCAGCGACCTGCCCGGGATAGGCAAGTTGGACGCCCAATGGGTCGACGCCGCCGCCGCCGGAAAACCTGTCAAGGCCGGTGTCATCTCCGGCGACGGGAGTACATCGTCCAACTTGATGGTCGACGGATTCACCAAGAACCTGGCAGGCGACGTTCAGTTGGTGGGGAACGAGCGGGGCATGTTCGACCGGGCGACGGCCAAGGCCGCCGCGGCCAGGATGATCCAGGCTCACCCCGACCTCCAGTACGCGTTCGTAGCCAACGAGGACATGGCCTTCGGTGTGCGGCAAGCGTTCGATGCGGCGGGCGCGTACGGCGTGAAGATCGTGACCGTCAACGGCACCGACCAGGGACTCGCCGCGCTCAAGGACGGGAAGTTCGCGGCGACGGTCTCCAACTCGGTCCGGGACTTGGGAGCACTGGCAGTGACACACACGCTCGCCCTGCTCCGCAAGGAGGAGACGAACAAGATCGAACACATCGATGCCCGTCTGGTGACCAAGGCCAACGCGGATACCGCGCCCCTGTATTGCGATACGGAGGGCTGATCGGCCAAGTCAAGGAGCGGGGTCGGCAGCTGCGTTGAACGGCGAACCGCGGGGCGCCCGAAGGTGTCGAGGAGGCCGTCGGCTCCAGCGTCGATGCCTCGCGGCGCGCCAGGTGGACGGGATCGGTCGCCAGGAGTTGCCGGCCAGGTGGCGAAGCCTTCCCGGGCTCTCCCGCGGTTCCGCTCACGCCGACGGCGAGGGCTGCGAGGTGAATCCCAGGCGCGGCAGGCTGAGTTCGTGGCGGGAGCTCACTGATCACGGGCGCTGTGGTCAGCGAGTCAGGATGAGGCTCATCGCTTCGGCGCGCGTCGCGGGCCGGCGCAGTTGGCCGCGTACGGCGGATGTCGTCGTCCGGGCCCCGGGTTTGCGGATGCCGCGGGCCGACATGCACATGTGCTCGGCCTCGACGACCACGATGGCGCCGCGCGCGTCCAGGATGCCCATCAGGGCGTCGGCGATCTGTCCGGTCAGGCGTTCCTGGACCTGGAGTCGGCGTGCGTACACCTCCACCAGCCGTGCCAGCTTGGACAGTCCGGTGATCCGGCCGTTCGCGGCGGGGATGTACCCGACGTGAACCCTTCCCCGGAAGGGCAGGAGATGGTGCTCGCACAGGCTGACGATCTCTATGTCCTTGACGAGGATCATCTCGTCGTGGCTGAGTTCGAACACGGTGGTCAGCACGTCTTCGGGCTCCTGCCGCAACCCGGCCAGGAGTTCTTGGTACGCCTTCGCCACGCGCGCGGGCGTGTCGCGGAGTCCTTCCCGGTCGGGGTCTTCACCGACGGCGATCAGCAGTTCGCGCACGGCGTCCTCGGCCCGCTTGGTGTCGAACGCGGAGACCGGTTGTCCGGGGAGTGGATCCAGGTGCGTCATCGGTGTCCCGTCTCTGCGTCGGGGCGAGTGCTCGCGCAGTCGTGGGGGAGGGGCGCTGGGGAAGTGCGGGCGGGGCACCAGGCGGGAGCCGCCTGCCTGGTGCCCCGCCCTGATCGACGAGCCCTCGGGTCACCGGGTTCTCGGTGCGCCTTCCGACGGACGGGGCTTGGACGACCCTCCGCCCGAAGGTGCGGGGCGGACGGGCTCGGGAGCGGGGGAGAGGTCGTAGACGGTCGTTGTCAGCGTTTGTCGCCGGCGAAGGGCCTGCGGGTGACGGTGGCGCGGACGGTGGTCTGGGAGTGGCGTTCGACGGTGGGGTTGGCGGAGCCGCCGCCGGGCTCGCCCCAGACCAGTTCGACCTGTTGTCCGTAGTGCACGTCGCCGTCGATCATGACGACGGAGATCCAGCCGCGGACGTTGGACGTGTAGCTGCACAGTGTCGAGATGCCGACGAGCCGGCCGTTGCTCTCGACGCGGTCGAACTGGGAGGCGGCGTAGAAGGCGGCGGGCATCTCGATGTGCTTGAAGCGCCGGTCGCCCTGCTCGTACTGGGAGGCGAAGACGCGGGCGACATCGTCGCGGTGCCAGGCCAGCCACGCCTTCCGGCGGTGCTTCTCGCCCTTCCGGCGTTCCAGGGCCTCGCGGCCGATGAAGTCGTGGTCGAACTTGAGGATGTGGCCGTAGCCGAGGTCCCAGGGGGTGACGTAGTAGTCCTCGACGTTGTCGGAGGCGAAGCTGCCGCCGAGGGAGAGGTTGGCCTCGAAGGTCCTGACACCGAGCCATTCGCGGTACGTCTTCATGCTCTCGCCCGAGTACACGGCGGGGACGGTGTTGGCGATCCAGCCGGACTCGGTGGCCACGGAGGCGTAGGCGCGGGCGCCGATCTGACGGACTCCGAAGGGTTCGCCGGCTTCCAGGATGGCGTCGCGCACGTCGTCGATGCGCTCGTAGGGGCCGAAGAACTCAAGCCCGGGGAAGCCGGACATACGGTGGTTGAGGGCGGTGACCTCGTGCTTGCCGATGCTGAACTTGCCCATACTGAAGAAGGGGATGTCCGGCATGGGGCCGCCGTTGACCTTCTCGAAGATCGCCGAGGCGTGCGGGCCCTGGAGCTGGAGTCGGAAGAACTCGCGGCCGTTCGGGTTCTGCGCGGTGCGTTCGTCGCGCCGCAGAGTGACGTCGTAGCCGCCGGTCTCGGCGTGGAACTGGACCCAGTTGAGGGCCGGCGGGCGGCCGACGAGGCGGACGTGGTGGTCGGCGAGGCAGAAGAGGATGCAGTCGCCGATCATGTGGCCGTCGTGGTTGACCGCGATGAACTGCTTGGCCTTCATCGGGCCGAAGCCCTGGAACGTGTTGGCGCCGACGTCGGCCAACAGCCGGTAGCAGTCGGGTCCTTCGACGGTGAGGTCGGTCATGTGGTGGGACAGGTCCATCAGCGCCGCCGAGTTGCGCCAACTCTCCTGCTCGTCACGCCAGTTGGTGAACTCTGCCTTGATCGGGAACGGATAGGCGCCGGACCGGCCGCTGCGGAGCAGGCCCAATGGGCCTCCGGCAGCCTGGATCTGGTCTTCGAGGTGTGCCATCGGTATCTCCATGTCGTCGCGATGCGTGGGTGAGGCGGTGGCAAGGGCGTGGGGCCGGCCGTTGCGGCGGCCGGGCGAAGCCGTTTGCGGCGCCTGGCGTCGTGAGTGACCCGGCTCGGGGGTGTCGCGGCTGATGGGTACAGCCCGAACGGGCGGGCGCGCCGAAGGAGCGGGAGCCTTCGCCGGCGAGGTGAACTGTACGGTACGGTACACCTCTGGCGCACTCAAGAGCCGGAGCGCGGATTTCCGGAGCAGATGGCCGCCGAGGCGTTCAGGAGGCCTTCGGCGTCAGTGAAAACTGGAGCGTGCGCGGCGTACCCCAGTCGCTGGAACCGAAGGTGGCGGGACTCATGGCTGTACGGGACTACGGCTGAGCGTGCTTTGGGAAGCGGCGCCGGCAGCGATCACGGCGGACGCTCTCGGCTGTGCACGCGTGCGCGTGGAGCCGGGCCTGGCCGCAGACCCGGAGGTAGCGCTCGCCTACGCCGGCGAGAGCGTAGGTCCGCCGGTCGGTGGCATCCATGTCGCCGTCTCCACGATCACCGTGGCTGAAGCACGTACCACTTGGGAGACGGCAGACGGCAGACGGCAGACGGCAGACGGCACACGGCACACGGCACACGGTCACGATGCGGACCTCCGGCCTGCGAAGGAGACCGCAGTCACCACGACGGGACGGCGAAGCCGCAACCGTCGAGTGGCCCGCTCCGTCAGATCGACTCGCGAACGACGACCCGCGCGGGCGGGGGCTCCAGACCACTGGTGTCGAGCCCCAGGGCGAGCCTGGCGCTGAGCCGGCCGTGGGCCTCGCCGTCGACACTGATCGTGGTCAGCGAGGGGATGACGTGTTCGCCGTAGCCGTTGTCGTCGAAGCCGATCACGGCCGTGTCCTCCGGCACGCGTCGGCCCAGGTCGCGCAGGGCGGTGAGGACGCGCAGGGCCACGTCGTCGTTGAAGCCGGCGATCGCGGTCACCTCGGGGGCTCGAGAGAGGAGTGCGTTGACGGCGTCGGCGCAGGCGGACCGGTCGTGGGGGGCGATGAAGGACACCGGAACAGGGATGCCGAGGTTCTGCGCGGCGTGTTCGGTGAAGCGGAGGCGGGCCGCCGCGAGCGGTGACTCCGTGTCCGGCAGCGCCACGGCGATGCGGGTGTGACCGTGGTCGACGAGGTGGCGGAGTTGGAGAGCGGTGTGGGCGGCGAGACCGTTGCGCCAGCCGCCTCCCAGGTCGTCGAGGGCGTGACCGGTGAGGTACGTCTCGCCGAAGCGGATCACCGCGCGGGGGACGATGACGTCGAGGATCTGCTGGGTGGACTGCGCGGTGTGGTGGCCGTGCCGGACCAGGAGGACGTGGTCGTGGGCGGCCAGCTCTGTGTCGAGCCCGTGGATGTAACTGCGGGAGTACGCGCCTTCCATGCCCGCGTCGATGTTCAGCACGACGACCCGGGAACTCCCTTCGCGCAGTGCTCTCGCCACACCGTGCGGAACGTAGCCGAGAGTTCGGGCCGCTTCCTTCACCCGGTCGCGGGTGGCGGCCGAGATCGTCTGGTGAGGGTCGTCGTTGAGAACGAAACTGACGGTGGCGCGAGAAACTCCGCTCGCCGCGGCCACGTCGTTCAGCGTGACTCTTCGGGAAGTCCCCATCACCCCTGCTCTGACGTTGTCATGTGCGCCTGAGTCCCGGCGACACGGTGTTCACCCATTGTAAGGAGATCGAGGGGGGCGAGGCACGGGCGGCTACGAGACGCCGAGTGCGCCGGTTCCGCCGGATCGTATGGTCTTGCCCCGTACGGCACCGAACCGTACGGTACGGCGCGGCGGGGATCGGGGCCCGGATCGGGCGCGTATCGGGAGTTCCGCGCCCCTCTGTATCCTCGCGTCGTCGCGCCGAGCCGTCGGAAAAGAGACGGGCGAGCGGTGGTACGCCGCGGCGCCACCGGAAGGCCGGCCGTAGTTCCCTCGTCGGTCGTCCTCGACGATCACCGTCGGCCGAAGGTCACTTGACGGCCGGCTCGGCTTCCCGGACGAGCTCCAGGCGGTCGGCTGCCCACCGGATCTCCGTCATCTCTCAAGGCAGGACGTCGACTTCATGACCTCGAATCCAACGCGTCACACGCATCACGGCCCTGTCCGTTCGTACGTCGTCATAGGTGACACGCACCTGGCCGGCCGGGTGTGCGGTGCCCTTCGCGCCTCGTCCGACGCGGTGCGCCACCTCCCGCGTCCACGTGACCCCGAACTGCGCGCGGCGCTGGCACCGCGGCCGGCGGGCGTGGCCGTACTGCTCCACGACGACGTCGCGGCCCTGCGCTACGCCCTGGCCGTCGCGCACGTTGCGCCCGACGTACCTCTGATCGTCACGATCTTCGATCGCACGATCGCCGACGAGCTCGCGCGCCTCCTGCCGCAGTGCGATGTCACCTCGCCGGCCGACCTCGCGGCGCCGTCACTGGCCGGCCCGTGCCTGGATCCTTCCTTCGTCGCCGCTCGCCGGCGCGGAGGATGTGTCCAGGTCGTCCGAGAGCGTGACGGTGTCCTGGAAGCAGAAGAATCAGCCCTGCCAGGGCAGTGGCGTCGCCGGTACCGCAGAAGGTGGGTCGGGTTCCAGCTGCGCTCCCACGATCCGGGCACCCGGCTGCTCGTCCTGGGCATGCTCGCGATGCTCGTCGTCCTCGCCGCCGACTGGGTGTGGCTCACGGCGTTCGGACATCGCCCGTCCGAGGCGCTGTTCGAGGCAGCCCGGGTCGTGGCCGGCGTCGGTCCGGCCGCCGCGCCACCGGATGCCCACGCCTACCAA
The DNA here is from genome assembly GCF_000716435.1 of Streptomyces xylophagus. GTDB lineage: Bacteria > Actinomycetota > Actinomycetes > Streptomycetales > Streptomycetaceae > Streptomyces > Streptomyces xylophagus. The sequence continues at coordinate 165,673 of NZ_JNWO01000014.1, read as the reverse complement.
CTCTTCGCCGTCCTCGCGATGTTGAGCACGGTCGTCTTCACCGCCTTCTTCACCGCGGGAGTGGTCGAGCGGATGCTCGGGCCGCGCCTGATCGGGCTGGTCGGTCCGCGCACCCTGCCCCGCGCGGGGCACGTCATCGTGGTGGGAATGGGCCAGGTCGGCATGCGGCTCTGCGTCGAGCTGCGCGCGCTGGGCATCCCCGTCGTGGGCGTCGAACGCGACCCGCAGGCCGCCACCGCGCGGCTGGCGCGCACCCTCGGCATTCCCGTCATGGACGGTCACGGCGGCGACCGCCATGTACTGGAACGGCTGCGCATCGGTCACGCCCGGGCGCTGGCCGCCGTCGGCTCCGACGACCTGGACAACGTGGCCGTGGCCATCGCCGCACACGGCGTCGCGCCGCACGTCCGCGTGGTGATGCGCGCGGGGGAGGACGACGCCATCGCCGAGACGCGCTCGCTGCTGCCCATGGGGGTCGTCTGCGACATCACCGGTCTGGCCGCCGGTTATGTGGTCGCCCGACTGCGCGCCGAGCCGGTCGGCGACGTGGTCGCCCATCGCGACGAGATCCGGTTGCGGGACACCTCCGGCGTCTGGCGCCGCAGCGCTCTGGTCGGTCACGACCGCTGCGCCCACGTCGAGGGGAGGCGTCAGATGACAGGTGACGAAATTGAACTGCCCAGGGCTAGAACGATTTAGCGATCCGTTGTAACGTGTTCGCTATATCGATTTAGCTTTTCCAGCTCGCAGGGCGTACGGCCCGCAGGCGGAGGAGGTCGTTCGACCGATGATCGACATGCGATGCGCGTTCGCGCAACCACCCCCGAGAGGCCCGGCGGGGCTCCCGCGGCCCGACCGATGTCTGGTGATGGGCATCCTGAACGTGACTCCCGACTCGTTCTCCGACGGTGGCCGGTACACCGAGACCGGACGGGCCGTCGAGCGAGGCCTGCGGCTCGCCGAGCAGGGCGCGGACCTGGTCGACGTGGGCGGCGAGTCCACCCGGCCGGGAGCCGAACCCGTCCCGGTGGAGGCGGAGTTGGCCCGCGTGGTGCCCGTCGTGCGGGAACTGGTGCGCGCGGAGGTGGCCGTCAGTGTGGACACCATGCACGCGGCAGTCGCCCGCGCCGCGATCGAGGCCGGCGCGTGCATGGTCAACGACGTCAGCGGAGGGCTGGCGGATCCCGCCATGGCTGCCGTAGTCGCGGCGGCCGAGGTGCCGTATGTGGCGATGCACTGGCGTGCGCCTAGCCGTGAGATGGACCGCCATGCGGTCTACGGCGATGTCGTCGGCGAGGTCACCTCCGAACTGCTGCGCCGCGTGGAGGCACTCACCGCGGCCGGGATCGATCCGGGGCGCATCATCATTGATCCCGGACTCGGGTTCGCCAAGCGCGCCGCCCACGACTGGGAACTCCTCACGCATCTGCCCGCCCTGCGGGCCACCGGTTTTCCCGTACTGGTGGGGGCGTCCAGGAAGCGTTTCATCGGTGCCGCGTTGAGCGACCGGGCGGGCATCGATACCGTGCCCCGCGACCGCGACGCGGCGACGGCGGCGGTGTCCGCACTGGCCGCCGCGGCCGGCGCGTTCTGCGTGCGCGTGCACGACGTCCGCTCCAGCCTGCACGCGGTGTGTGTGGCCGCAGTCTGGGCGGGCGACCGCCGGTTCTCGGAGTCCGGAGACCGTCGCGCGGAGCCATCAAAGAATGCGCTGCACGAGTCTCCCCAAGCTCCAAACCCGTCTGCTAGCTTGCGCTAGATCGTTCTAGCGATCCACCTTTTCCTCCCGAAGTGAGTCGATTGTGACGAGCCGCGTCACTAGATCGATTTAGTGCTTCAGGGGAGATGGCTTTGAGAGGAGCCGCAATGGCAATCCCCAGTCTTCAGGACGGCATCGACAAGGCCGGTTCGCCCATCGGTCTGCTGTGGCAGCCGAACGCCGAGCCGTGGACCCCCGAGGTGGTCGAGCGGGAGTACGTCGGATGGCGCCAGGAACAGGCGGCCTGGCACGAGGGCGTCGCACTGCTCAACCTCTCGCACCACATGTACGACCTGTGGATCGAGGGCCCCGACGCCACCCGCGTGCTCGCCGAGTACGGCGCCAACAACTTCGAGAAGTTCGCGATCGGCCAGGCCAAGCAGTACGTACCGGTCACCCGGGACGGCAAGATCGTCACCGACGGCATCCTCCTGCGGCGAGCCGAGAACAAGTACCTCCTCAGCGGTGTCCCCGCCGCCCAGCACTGGGTGCAGTACCACGCGGAGAAGGGCGGCTACGACGTCGGCTTCGAGACCGACACGTCCTCCGCCTTCCGGCCCGGCGGCGGTGACCCCAAGCTGTTCCGCTACCAGATCCAGGGTCCGCTGGCACTGGAGCTGATCGAGAACGTCTTCGGCGGCCCGCTGCCGGAGACCAAGTTCTTCCACTCCACGCCGGTCACCCTGCACGGCCGCGACTTCGAGGCGCTGCGCCACGGTATGGCCGGGCAGGCGGGCTACGAGTTCATCGGCCCGTGGGAGCACGCGGGGTATGTGCACGAGGCGTTCCTCAAGGCCGGTGAGCCGCTGGGCCTGGTGCAGGTCGGCGCGCTGGCGTACACCACGCCGAGTGTGGAGAGCGGCTGGATCCCGTCGCCGGTCCCGGGTATCTACGGCGACCCCGAACTCGCGGAATACCGTGCCTGGTTGCCGCTGTTCGGCATCGAGGGCAAGCGCCCGCTCAACGGCAGCTACTTCTCGGAGAACATCGAGGACTTCTACGTCTCCCCGTACGAGCTGGGCTACGGCCGGCTCATCCACTTCGGGCACGACTTCCATGGCCGCGACGCCCTGCTCAAGGCGAAGGACGAGCCCCGCCGCACCAAGGTCACCCTGGTCTTCGACGCCGACGACGTGCGCCGGGTCGTCGGCGGGGGAGAGGATCCCGGCTTCGTCCTCACCTACGCCCGCCACCGGGTGGAGACCTCGGCCGGTCTGGTCGGCACGACCATGCAGACCGCGTCCATCGACCCGGTCGGCACCGTGCTGGCGCAGACGCTGATCGACTCCGCGCACGCCGAGCCCGGCACCGAGGTGACCGTGGTCTGGGGCGAGCACCCCGGCCCCGGTACCGACCCCGAGGCCGACCTCGGGTTCCCGCGCATCCGCGCCACGGTTCAGGCCAGCCCGTTCGACCGGCACGCGCGCACGGAGTACCGGCGCGGGTAGCTCCGCTGGATGCCGGTGAGTCGTCTGCGGGCCTGTGGGGGGCTGGGCGCGCAGTTCCCCGCGCCCCTGGGGGCGCGCTGGACATCGCCGGAGTTTCTCGGCGGCCGGAGGCAGCGTCACGCGTCCGGCCGCCCCCTCCCTATCGACAAGGAGCACGATGAACCCCCTCAGCACGGCCTCGGCGGCGGTGAGCACATCGCTGCTGGAGGACTTCTCCCTGGAGATGACAGGCAAGGACGTCCCGAAGCTGGAGGAGGCCCGGCACTTCATCCCGCAGGGCACCCGCATCAACGTCACCTTTCTCGGCAACGAGAACCTCGGCATGCGGCTGGAGGCGTCCCGGGCGGTGAAACGCCTCGGCTTCGTGCCGGTGCCGCACATCTCCGCCCGACGGCTCGGCTCGCAGGCCGATTTCGAGGAGTTCCTCGCCGGCCTGAGGGCCGACGGCACCTGCGCCAACGTCTTCACCGTCGGCGGCGACCCGACCCGACCCGAGGGCCCCTACGAGGACTCGCTCGCGCTCATCGAGACGGGACTGCTGCGGGAGTACGGGGTCCGGCACGTCAGCATCAGCGGCTACCCGGAGGGCCACCCGGACATCGCCGGGGACGCGCTGTGGTCCGCGCTGCGGGAGAAGAGCGCGTCCATCGCGGAGCAGGAACTCGACGGCAGCGTGATCACCCAGTTCGGTTTCGACGTGGATCCCGTCCTGGCCTGGCTGGAGAAGGTCCGCGCCGAGGGCATCACGCTTCCCGTCCGGATCGGCGTCCCGGGGCCGGCCGGCGTGCGGCGTCTCATGTCGTACGCCACCCGGTTCGGCGTCGGCACCAGCGCCTCCATCGCCAAGAAGTACGGCCTGTCCATCACCAACCTGATGGGCACCGCGGGCCCGGACAAGTTCCTGCGCGCACTCGCGGACGGCTACGACCCGGCCCGCCACGGAGACATAAAGATCCACTTCTACACCTTCGGCGGCCTGCGGGCCACGTCCGAGTGGATCGCACAGTTCAGGAAGGACAACCTCGTATGACCGTCACGCAGGCCGCGCCCACCGGCATCGCCAAGAAGACCGGGGGAGCGGGGCACCAGGCGTCGCTGATCGTCCAGGGCGCCGACGCCACCGGCATCGTCGCCGCCGTGACATCGGTCCTCGGGCGGCACGGCGCCAACATCGTGTCCCTCGACCAGTACTCCGACAACCCGCAGGGCGGCGCCTTCTTCCAGCGCACCGTCTTCGGACTGGACGGCCTACGGGCCGAACTGCCCGGTCTGCGCGCCGACTTCGACAAGGAGTTGGTGAAGCCGTACGGCCTCAGCTACACCCTGCGCGACCTGTCCGTGCCGAAGCGGGTGGCGATCTTCGCGTCCAAGTCGGACCACTGTCTGCTCGACCTGCTCTGGCGGCACCGGCAGGGTCAACTCCCGGTCAGCATCGCCATGGTGATCTCCAATCACCCGGACACGGCGGAGGAGGTGCGCGGCTTCGGCATCCCCTTCTTCCACGTCCCGTCCATGGGGGCGGACAAGTCGGCCGCCGAGGCGGAGCACCTGCGGCTACTCAAGGACAACGTCGACTTCGTCGTCCTCGCCCGCTATATGCAGATCCTCTCCGGCGACTTCATCGAGCAGGTCGGCGTGCCGATCATCAACATCCACCACTCCTTCCTGCCCGCCTTCATCGGCGCCGGTCCCTACGCCAAGGCCAAGGAACGCGGGGTGAAACTGGTGGGCGCAACCGCCCACTACGTCACCGAGGACCTCGACGAGGGCCCGATCATCGAGCAGGACGTCGTGCGCGTCAGCCACGCCCACACCGCCGGCGACCTCACCCGTCGCGGCGCCGACGTCGAACGCGCCGTACTTTCCCGCGCGGTGCTGTGGCACGCCGAGGACCGGGTCATCCGCAACGGCAGGCACACCATCGTCTTCGCCTGAACCACGTGTCGGCCCAACACCCTTGCAGGGAACGGCGGTTGTGTCGCGCCCGGGTTGCCGGGGGCGGTGGACCCGGCAGGCCCCGCGCGTCCGACGCGCGATCCAGGTGCCGTACATCTGCACATCCGGGGCCGGCCCGCCGCGACCTCGGCAGGCAGTCCTCGTAGGCAGTCCTCTTCACCGGGCGAAGTGTTCACCAGCAGAAAGCGGTTCGCCATCATGACAACCACCATCGACGGTGCCCGGATCGCCCGTGACATCCGGGCCCGGGTCGCCGAACGGGTCGCCGAGACCGCGGCCTCGGGACGGGTGCCCGGTCTGGCGACCATCCTGGTCGGCGACGACCCGGCCAGCGCCGTCTACGTCGCCGCCAAACGCCGCGCCATCCGCGAGGCCGGTATGCGCGACTTCCACCGACATCTCTCCTCGCTCGCTCCCGAGGAGGAAGTCGCCGCTGTCATCGACGAGTTGGCGGCAGACCCGGATGTCTCCGGCATCCTGCTCCAACTGCCGCTGCCCGCCCACCTCGACGCAGCGGCCCTGATCGACCGGATCCCCGCGACCAAGGACGTCGACGGCCTGACCACGGCCAGCGCCGGCCGACTGGCCCGCGGCGAACGAGGACTGCGCCCCTGCACACCGAGCGGCGTCATCGAACTCCTCGACACCGAGGGCGTCGAACTCAGGGGTGCGTGCGTCGCCGTCGTCGGCTGGGGCGAACTCGTCGGCCGCCCCCTGGCCCAGTTGCTGCTGCGGCGCGGTGCCACGGTGACGGTCGCCCACGAGTTCACCGCCGACCTGGCAGCCGTCACCCGCCCCGCGGACATCGTCGTCGTCGCCACCGGAGTACGGGGCCTCATCGGACCCGAGCACGTCAAGCCCGGCGCCACCGTCATCGACGTCGGCATCCACCGCACCCCCGAGGGCCTGACCGGCGACGTCCGCGCCGCCGAACTCGACGGCGTCGCCGGCCGCATCACCCCCGTACCGGGTGGGGTGGGCCCGATGACCATCGCCATGCTGATGGTCAACACCCTTCGTGCGGCCGAGTGGAATGCCGTGCCCAAGACCGTGCCCGCATAAGCGAGTTGGGCAGTCGGCGCCCAGAGCGGTGATGCGTACCCGCGCTGTCCGTCCGCGCTCAGGAAAGGTGCCGAACATGAGGCAACTCCCGCCGCTGGCCCGGCTCGGCGGCCGGGTGGCGACCGGCCTGATCGACGTCACCGGTGACCCCGCCGCGCTCGACTCCGAGGGTTTCTGGGCCGTCGTAGCCGACTTCGAAGGGCGTCTGACCTGCGCCCGCTTCCGGGACGTACGACCCGCCGCGCGGCACCCCGTCCGAGGTGCCCGATGGGACGGGCCCGCCCCCGGTCAGTGGGCCACGTCGCTGGATCGCGACGGCTACACGGAGGGCGTGCGGCGGATCCGCGAGCACATCGCCCGCGGCGAGGTGTACCAGGCCAACCTCTGCCGCGTGCTGTCGGCGCCCATAGCGGCGGACGCCGACATCGAGGCGCTGGCCGACCGGTTGGCGGCGCGCCACCGCGCGCCGTACGCGGGGTTCGTCCGACTGCCGGGCCTGGGGCTGGAGGTGGCTACGGCTTCCCCCGAGCTCTTCCTGCGCCGCGAAGGACGCGTGATCGAGTCGGGCCCCATCAAGGGCACCGGGCGCACCGAGGCGGATCTCCTGGAGAAGGACTACGCCGAGAACGTGATGATCGTCGACCTGGTCCGCAACGACCTCGGGCGCGTGTGCGCCACCGGCAGCGTCACCGTGCCGGACCTGTGCGCGGTGGAACGCCATCCCGGACTCGTCCACCTGGTCTCCACGGTGCGCGGGGAACTGCGGGACGGAGCAGGCTGGCCCGAACTGCTGGCGGCGACCTTCCCACCCGGATCCGTCACAGGTGCCCCGAAGGAGAGCGCCCTCGGCATCATCACCGCCCTGGAGACCGCACCCCGTGGACCGTACTGCGGCGGCATCGGCTGGGTCGACGCCGATCGCGGCACCGGCGAACTGGCCGTCGGCATCCGCACGTTCTGGATCGACCGGGCCCGGCAGTGCCTGAACTTCGGCGCCGGAGCGGGCATCACCTGGGACTCGGACCCCGAACGGGAGTGGCAGGAAACCGAGTTGAAGGCGGAGAGGCTGCTGACCATCGCGTCCAACGGTTCGCCCTACGACGCGAAGCCGCACCAACTGCTCGCCGCCCGCCCCGGCGCCTGAGCCCAGGCCGCTGCGGTGTCTGAGGCCGCCGTCAGCCCCAGACCAGACGTGCCGTCTCGGCGACGAGTTCCAGCTTGCGGCGCTGGTCGTCAACGGCCAGCAGATTTCCCTGACTTGTCGAGGCGAACCCGCACTGCGGACTGAGAGCGAGCTGCTCCAGCGGCAGATACTGCGAGGCCTCGTCGATGCGCCGACGCAGCGTGTCCACCGACTCCAGCTCCGCCACCTTGGACGACACCAGCCCAAGAACGACGGTCTTCGCGGGCGGCACGAAGCGCAGCGGTTCGAAGCCGCCGGAGCGCTCCGTGTCGTACTCCAGGAGGAAGCGGTCGACCTCTACCTCGCCGAACACCCGCTCGGCGATGGGCTCGTAGCCGCCCCGGGCGGACCAGGCGCTGCGCATGTTGCCCCGGCAGAAGTGCATGGCCACGGTCATGCCGGGGCGCCTCGAATGGGCGGACCGGATCAGGCCGTTGTCCGTGTCGATGATGTGGGAGAGATGCCCCTCCAGGTCCGTCACCCGGCGCATCCGCGCGGCCTCGGGGTCGATGTTGGCCCAGTAGGCGAGCGAGTCGAGCTGGAGCCAGGAGACGCCGGCGTCGAGGAGGTCGGCGATGTCCTGGCGGTAGATGTCGGCCAGTGCCGCCACCGCGTCCCGTCGGGTCGGATAGACGTCCTCCGACACCCCCGGCCGCCAGAAGCCCGCCACCATCGTCGGGCTCGCCATGGTGATCTTGAACGGTCCCGGTGCGTTCGCGGACAGCCAGCGCGCCTCCGCGAGGGACAGCGGCGTCCGCCGGTACAAGGGTCCCGTGATGGCCACCGACGCGACGTCGCCGTCGAGTTCGGCGCCGTCGCTGTCACGGATCCAGCGCGGACGGGCCGACGACTCCTCGGCGGGCTCCAGCCCGCCGACCGTCTCCACCACCGAGGCCATGAAGTCGTCCCGGCGCACCTCGCCGTCGGTGAAGACCTGTATCCCGGCGTCCTGTTGCAGTTTCACCGCGGCGGTCGCCGCCTGGTCCTCCAGTTCCGCGAGCTCTTTGTCGGACAGTGCGCCGCGCCGGTGTGCGGCACGCGCCGCCAGCAACTCCTCGGGGCGCAGCAGACTTCCCACATGTTCGGCTCGGATCGTCGTCGGCATCGGCCGTCCCTTCACGCCTGACACTCGGGGCGACTGTACGGTACGGTCCAGTACGCTTCGGGGGCAAGACATGTGCCGGCTACGGCGGGCTCCGCGGGGAAGGTCAGACCGGGGCGACGGAGACGCCGTGCAGGAAGACCCGTACCGCCTCGTTGATGGACGCATGGACCTCGGCGTCGGTCAGCTTGACCGGCGCGTCCGTCAGCAGTCGCATCTGGGCGTGGCCGAGCATGGCCTGGTAGAGCTGTTCCGCCGCTCGCAGCGGGTCCTCGACCTTGATCAGCCCGTCGTCGCAGGCCTGTTGGAGGCAACGCCCGAGCACCGCGTGACCCGCGTTCGGCCCGTGCTCCGCGAAGACCTCCCCGAGCCCGGGAATGCGCATGGCTTCGGCGGTGACCAGGCGGTGCAGGGCGATCGCCTCGGGTGTGAGGACGAGACCGGCGAAGTGTTCACCGAGTGCGACGAGCGTGTCGGTGAGGTTTGCGCCATCCGGCGTGAACGCGTGCAGCGGCTGGGACCACTCGTCGCACAGCGCCTCCACGGACGCGCGGAACAGGGCGCTCTTGTCGGTGAAATAGCGGTAGAGGGTCGCCTTCGACCCGCCCACCGCCGTCAGGACGTCCTCCATGGAGACACCGGCGTAGCCGCGCGCGATGAACAGCTCACCCGCGGCTCGGGTGATGAGTTGTCGCCGGTCGGTCGCTGTCATCCTCACACCGGCCATGTTAGGTGCCTGCAAGCTGGTGTCGGCGAGCCGGTCATGGACCGCGGCGGCGCAGCAAGGTCGAGATGGTGACCGCTGCCACCAGGACACCGCCGTAGAAGACCGAGGAGACCCACGCTTCCAGCCCCAGTAGTTGGAGCCCGAGGATGCCGGTCGCCAGGAAGTAGATGCCGATGAAGGTGCCGATCGGGTTGAAGCGTCCGGGCAGGACGATCGCGGTGCCGAGGAAGACCGAGGCGAAGACCGGCAGCAGCAGGGTGTCGGAGGTGGTGGGGTTGTAGCCGCCCAGGGCCGCGACGGAGATGACCGCGCCGACACCGCACAGGGCGCCGGAGGCGACGAAGGAGCCGAAGCGGATCCGGTTGACGCGGATGCCGGAGAGGCGGCTGACCTCTCTGTTGGCTCCGACGAAGCGGATGTGGCGGCCCAGTGGTGTGCACGCCAGCAGATAGGCGAAACCTGCCACCAGCACCACGCCGTAGTAGAACGAGACCGGCAGCCCGCCCACGGAGTACAACGCGATCTTGCCGAACCCGGTCGGCAGACCGCTGACCGTGTTGAGGTGCGACAGCCACAGGGCGATGCCGCCGACGAGGGTGCCCATTCCCAGGGTCACCACGATGGTGTTCACCCCGACCACGACGACGAGCAGGCCGTTGACCACGCCGACCACGATCGCGCCCAGGACGGCGACGAACGCCGCCGGCCACACTCCCCACCCGTGCTCCACGACCAGAACGGGCAGGATCGTGGCGGAGAACCCGAAGACCGCCGGGACCGACAGGTCCACGAACTCCCCGACACAGACGGTGCACAGCAGGGCCATGGTGAGGAACACCAGGGCCTGTTGGGAGCCGAAGATGGTCTGGAAGGTGCCCTTGGTCAGGAACACCCCCGGCTCCGCGGCGGCGTACACCGCGATCATGGCCACCCAGATGGCGATCACCGAGTAGCGGGACGCGAAATGCACGGCAAGGGCGGAGGTCGATGTCGGCTTCCCGGTTCGCGCCGCCTTCGGCGCGGCAGGGGGTGTGTCGGTGTCTTGCTGGCTGGTGACGTCCATCAGTCGCTCTGCCCCTCTTCTTGAGGTTTTGTGTCGTCGCCGAAGACGGCGTGGACGATGGCGTCCTGTTCGAGTTCGCCGCTGAGCTCCTTGGCGACCCGGCCGTCGCGGAACACCAGCACCCGGTCGCACAGCACGGCGAGGTCGACGGGGTCGATCGAGGCGAGGACGATTCCGCAGCCGTCCCGCGCGGCCTCCCGGATCGCGTCGATGATGTCGTGGCGGGCGCCGACGTCGACGGCCTGCGTCGGTTCGTGCAGCACCAGCAGGTTCGGTGCGCCGGCCAGCCACTTGCCCAGCAGGACCTTCTGCTGGTTGCCGCCGCTCAGGGTGTGGACCGGCGCCTGTGGGTGGGGCGGCCGGATGTCGAGTTTCGCGATCATCGCGGCGGTCTCCTCGGACTGCCACGCCGAGCCGGTCCGCAGTCGGCCGCCGCGGCTGCGCACACGCGGGAGTGTCAGGTTGTCGGCCACCGAGAGTTCGCCGGCCACTCCCGCCTCCAGGCGGCGCTCCGGTACGAACGCCACCCCCGCGTCCACGAACTCCTCGGTGCAGCCACGTTTCCGGTCCAGCGCGAGGTCGCGCCCGTGGACCGACAGGGTGCCGACGTCGGCCGGACGTGCGCCCGCGAGTGCCTCCGCCGTCTCGACGAAGCCTGAGCCGATCAGCCCGGTCAGTCCGAGGATCTCGCCGCGCCGGATGTCGAGGTCGAGGCCGGTCACCGGGCCGACCGCGAGACCCCGCACCGAGGCGACGACCTTGTCCCTGACCTGGCTCCCGACCCGCCCGTGCGTCACGAGGTGACGTCCGAGCATCATGCGGGTGAGCGAGACCTCGTCCACCTCGCTCGTGCGCAGGCCCGCCTCGACCACGGCGCCGTCACGCAGCACCGTGACGCGGTCGGTCGCCTCGACGACCTCTTCCAACTGGTGTGAGATCAGCAGGACCGACGTGCCCTCGTCGACCAGCGACCGCACCAGCTCGAAGAAACGGGCCCGCGCCGACCTGCCCAGTGCCCGGGTCGACTCGTCGAAGACGATCAGCCCACCCCCCGGGCGGTGGTCCTGCACCGCCCGGGCGATGGCGACGACGGCCCGGTCCTCCGCCGAGAGCTGTCCGACCTGGCGGCCGACATCCAGGGGTCGGTCCAGCCGGGCCAGGACCCGCTCGGTCGCCCGCTGTTCTTCGCGGCGGTTGATCCGCCGTGAGAGCCGGCCTGCCCGGTAGTGCCCCAGCCGCACGTTCTCCCACACCGTCAGGTCGTCCACCAGACCGCTGTTCTGGTGGACGACCGAGACTCCCGCCTCGCGCTGCTGCATCGGGCGGACCGGCAGCGCCAACTGCCGTCCGTCCACCGCGATGGACGCTCCCGGGTCGGGCGCGTACACGCCCGTGAGGATCTTGACGAGGGTGGACTTCCCGCACCCGTTCTGGCCGACCAGCCCGTGCAGTTCTCCTGGGGCGATCCGCAGATGGACCTCGCGAAGCGCTCGGGTCGAGCCGAACGCCTTGGACAGCTCGGCCACTTCCAGACGATGGAGCGGTGCCGTGTCCGGCGGGTCGGTGCGCGAGCCGGCGCTCACGGTGTGCGCCTCGTTCGTCACCCGATGCCCCAGAGCTTCGCGAAGTCCGCCTGGAAGGAACCGTCGCCGAACCACTCACCCGAGGCCTGGGCCGCGGCCGTCACCTTGATGCTGCCGATGTTCTCCTTGGTGAACAGCCGCATGGGCTGGGCCTCGTCGATGGGCCCGGACTCGGTCATCATGCGCAGGAGTTCGTCGGTCACGCCGTAGCCCATGTAGAGCTGGTCCGCGGCCACGACCGCCTTGACCGAACCGGTCTTGATCAGGCCCAGTCCGTTCACCGAACCGGCCGCTGTGGACACGGAGATACTCGAAGAGCGCCCCGACTGCTGGACGCCTTGGAGGGTGGCCTGGAGGCTGTCCTCGAACTCGGTGTAGTAGTAATTGGCATTCGGGTTGCTCAGGACGTTGGAACTCGCCTTCGAGGCCAGCAGGGCCGGCGTCGAGGCAGTGATCTCCTTGACCGTGACCTTGCAGCCGGGGCAGTACTTCTTGTAGATCGGCAGCGAGTCGGCCACCATCTTGATGGCTGTGGGGCTGTCGGCATTCTGCGCGATGATCAGATTCGCCTTGCCCTTGGAGTCGGCGATGATCCACCAGGCCATCGCGCTGGCCTGGGAACTCGCACCCGGCACATAACTCACCTGGTTGCTGTTCTTGACTCCGGTCGGAGGATTCTGGTCCGCGATGACGATCGGGATGCCCTTGGCCTTCGCGGCGTCGAGGGCGTTCTGCGCCATGCCGTACGGGATCGCGTCCAGGATGATCCCGGCCGCGTCCGCGGTGATCGCCTGCTGGATGCAGGAGGCGATCGCGGTCGGCTGGGCCTTGCCGTCGCACACCTGCTGCGAGAGGCCTGCCTCGGAGAGCGCCTGCTTCGTCGATCCGGCCGTAGCGACGAAGGCAGGCACCTGCTGGACGATCGGGATGTAGAAGACCTTGCGGCCCTTGAACTTGTCCACGCCCGGCACACTCGCGGTGGGGACGGGATAGGTCTTGGCGATGGCCTGCAGGGCCGCCACGTTCTTCTCGGCCGTGGCAAGCCCCGATGCGGAACCGTCCTTGCCCGAGGTGGTGGAGCCGGAACCGGAGTTGGAGTCGGAGCTGCCGCAGCCTGCGAGCATGGCCGACGTGGCGAGGACAGCCGCGCACGAGGCCAGCCACTTCTTTCTGATAAGCGTCATTGCTTATGCCTCCATGGCCGAGCGTCCGTACTTCGCTGAGTGGACGCTGGTGGTGTCTGGAACCGCCCACCGTCACTGCGCGGGCGGAGAAGATACGAGAGGAGCGCGTTCGGCCCTGGTCCGCGGCTCGCGCCGCGGCGGCACCTCACACCACAAAGGCCCAGTTCGTGGACCGATTCCCGTCAATGGCCGAAAGTGTGTGCATGTCGGCAGGCACGCGGAAGCGCATCGGCAACAAGTTATGTTTGCGAGTCGCGCACGGGCCGCGGTCTCCCCAGGGGCTTTCCCTCGCCGTCGCGCCGTAGCGCGCCGGTTGTTCGTCGGCTGCCACGGATGGGATCCGACTCGCCTCCGGCCTCGCGGTCGCGAGGGGGTTCCGTTGCCGTCACTAGATCGATATAGTGACGTAGGCGTGTTGACCGATATGACCCTTACGGTCTTCGCCCGACTGCATCGCCCATGTCCGACGCGGCCCGGAGGGACACCGGTGCCGTGGACGACCGGAGGACCGCCATGGACCGTCTGCTTCTCATGCGTTGTTTCGTCATCGTTGCCGACCTCGGCAGTTTCAGCGGCGCGGCCAAAGCGCTCGGGTCGTCGGGATCACTTGTGTCGCGGCATGTCGCCGAGTTGGAGCGGCAGGTCGGCGTCCGGCTGGTCAACCGCACGGCCCGCTCGGTGAGCCTGACCGAACCGGGCCTGCGGTACGCCGAGTTCGCGGCCCGCATCGTCAAGGAGATCGATGCCGAGGATTCCAGCATCGCGGATCTGCACGACAGGGCGGAGGGCGTGCTCAGCATCATCTGCCCGAAGTGGATTGGGAGCCTGGACCTCGGGGACGCCATCGCCGCGTTCTCCGCCGCGCACCCGAAGATCCAGATCCGGTTCGAGTTGGGAGGCGTGTCCGACCGGACGTACGACTTCCTGGACGGTGGTTTCGACCTGGCGTTCCACACGCGGGACCTCCGGGACTCCAACGTCCGGCTGAAGAAGATCGCCTCGCTGCCCTTCGTCCTGTGCGCGTCGAAAACGTACATCGACGAACGCGGCCCCCTGACGCACCCCAACGACCTGGCCGCCCACGACTGCCTGGTGCACGTCAACGACCCCGTCTGGCGCATCGGCCACGGCCCCACCTCCACGCTGCACAAGATCCGCAACGTGGCCTTCTCGTCCAACTCCTACATCGCACTCCAGAAGGCGGCCGTCCACGGGCGCGGCATCGCCCTGCTGCCGCAGCGGTCCGCCTACGACGATCTCGTCTCCGGGGCCCTGCAGGTCCAGCTGCCCGAACTGGCGGCACCCGACCGGCCGCTCTACGCGATCCACGGGCCCGGGCCGGGTACCCAGCGCAAGATCACGGTCTTCCTGGACTACCTCGCCCAGTGGTTCGCGGCGAACCCGATTCCCACGATCGGCCGTTGACAGCCGCCGACACTTGCGCGGCACGAAATCTTATAGTTCGCACCGGTAGCTCATATTTTCTACCGGTTGGTGGACAGCTGTGCTCGATGTGGCCACTGTGGCAACGCGAATCGAGCCGCGAAGGAGCTGTCTCTCCATGTGTGAACCCTTGGGTGAACCGACGTCCCGCCGGACGATGCTGGGCGCGATGGCCGCATCTGCCGCCGCTGTCGCCGTACCACTGCTCGCCACCGAGCCGGCCGCGGCGGTGACGAACACCGGCTCCGTGTCCTCTGGAGCAGGTCTGTCCGTGACGCTGCTCGGCACCAACGGCGGCCCGCCGCCCCTGGCGACCCGGTACGGCATCTCGTCGGCCCTGACGGTCAACGGCAAGACGTATGTGATCGACTGCGGACGGGGAGCGGTGACGCAGTATCTGCGCGCCGGACTGTCGCTGCCGTCGCTGGCCGGGATCTTCCTGACCCACCTGCACGCCGACCACATCGTCGACTACTACTCGTTCCCGATGCTGTCGGCGGGCGTCGCGGGCGTCCAGGGCTTCCAGACCGCGATCGACGTGTACGGCCCCGGCTCCGCCGGCATCGCCTCGACCGTCACCGGCGCCCCCGGGCTCCTGCCGGGCACCGTCGAGATGACGAAGCTGGCCGGCCAGGCGTACGCGGCCTCACCGACCTTCTTCATGACCGAGCACGCGGGCATCGACCCGGCCACCCTCCTCAACGTCCACGACGTACTCCCGCCCTCGGGCGTCGGCGCCTCGGCGACGAACTCCGCACCGGCCATGGCACCGTTCACCGTCATGGAGAACGACGACATGAAGGTCACCGCCGTCCTCGTCCCGCACGGCGCGGTGTTCCCCGCCTACGCCTACCGCTTCGACACCGACCACGGCAGCGTCGTCTTCTCCGGCGACACCGCACCGACGCAGAACATCATCACGCTCGCGGCACAGGCGGACGTCCTGGTGCACGAAGCCCTCTACCCGGCGGGACTCGCCAGCCTCGGCCTGCCCCAGGCACTGATCGACCACATCCTCTCGACCCATACGGACGTGGCGCAACTGGGCCGGATCGCCGCCGAGTCGGACGCGGGAACCCTGGTCGCCACCCACCTGGGCCCGGGCCGGCAGACGGTGGTCTCCGACGCGACCTGGCGACGGCTGCTCCGCGACAGCGCCCGCCGGGCGGCCTTCGGCGGGTCGACGGTGCTGGGCACGGACCTGCTGCATCTGCCGGTACGACGGCGGGGGTTCCGTCGCTGAACCATCCGGCGTTGCGCGGAAGTTCCGCATTGCTTGCGCTGTGGGACCGATCACCGGTGCGTCACGACTCTCGCCTCGTCCGAAACCGCCTGTTACCGTCCGACTTAATCGATCTAGTCGGTGCCGGCGCCCCGGCGGCGCTCTGGACGACGCCGTCCACCCGATGGAGTGTGAAATGGACTTGGTCGCACAACAGCGCAGTACCTATGAAGCGGTCCTCAGACTGCACGACGCACCGTTCATCACCGAGCGGCCGGCGATGTTCAGCCCGGCCGCCGCGGCTCAGGACGAGGGCAACACGCGGGGCACCTACGGCCGCTTCGCGCAGCTCCTGCTCCCCGAGGAGTACACGGACTGGGTCGAGGAGAGCGCCGCGCATGTCGGCTCGTGCTACGTCGGCGACTGGACTTCGCTGCACAAGGTGAGGGTGCATGGCCCGCAGGCGCTCGCCTTCCTGAGCCGGTTGGGGATGCGGGACCTGTCCCGTTTCGAGACCGGACAGATCAAGCACCATGTGCAGCTGGACGAGAACGGCTGGATCGCCTCCGAGGGCGTGCTGTGCCGGCTCGGCCCCGAGGAGTTCCTCTACACCGCGGGCAGTTGCGACTGGCTGCTGTGGCAGTTGAGCCAGGGCGGTTGGGACGCGGCGGCGACCGACGTCAGCCCCGACCGCTTCGTCTTCGGCGTCCAAGGACCGGCGTCCTTGGCCGCGTTGGAGAAGCTGACAGGGGACGATCTCCGCGACATCGGCTTCAGCCGCAGCCGTATGTCGACGGTCGACGGGGTGCCGGTACGGGTCCTGCGCACCGGGATCTCGGGCGAGCTCGGGTACGAGCTGCACGGGCCGACCGAGCACGCCAACGAGATCTGGGCGGCGGTCGTGGCGAGCGGGCAGGACGTCGGCATCCGTCAACTCGGCTTCCGGGCCCAGCCTGTTCAGCACATCGAGGCCGGGATCGCGACCAACGGTCTCGACTATCTGCCGGCGTCGATCCTCACGCCGGGTGCGCCGAGGCAGTTCCGCAAGGGTGTGCCGACCGGCAGTTTCGTCCCGGCGGGCGGGGTGACCGACTACTTCCGCAAGCCGGGCGAACTCGGCTGGGGATTCCGCAAGGGCGTCCCCGACCGCGACTTCGTCGGCCGGGATGCGCTCGTCAGGGACGCCGAAAGTGGCGTTCCCGCCCGCCAGTTGGTCGGTCTGCGCTGGGGCGAGCAGGATGTGGCCGGCATCCTCACCTCGCTCCTGAGCGAGGCCGAGCTGCCCGACCAGATGGAGATGCCCCGTGGTCGCGGTCCTCACTTCGACCAGGTGCTGGTCTCCGGCGACCCGGTGGGCGTGGCCACGGGCCGCACCGTGAGCCCGACCCTGCGGGCGATGATCTCCCTCTGCGTGCTCGACCCCGCGCACGCGACGCCCGGCACGGAGGTCGCCGTCCTGTGGGGCCGACCAGGCACCCCGCAGCGGGAGATCCGGGCGACGGTCACCACACTCCCGTTCAAGCCGGACAACCGGCGCACCGACGTCACGGCACTGTGACCGCCCACCTCGCTCCACGATCTCCACCGCCCCTCTCCCTCACCCGCACGGACCGGTCAAGTCGGCGCTGTGCGTGGGGAGTTGGCGGCGCGATCAGGATGAGCCCCGCGCGCTGACGTGACGTGGGAACAGGTCAATTCCGGAGAGCACCGATGCGCCGCAGCCACGACCGGACCTCGGCGTCGGCCTTCGCGACTTCCTCGCCGCGCACCGCGAGTCCTTTCCCGATGGTCGCGCCCGGGCAGATCGCCGCGTAGTCGCGCTCGGTCGTGCCCAGTCCGCTCATCGCATACGTCGTGACCGGATGGACCGTCCTGCCGCGGAAGTCGTGGCTCTCGGCGAAGGTCGACATGATCATGGGCGCCCGGACGTTCCAGATGGGGCTGCCCAGCAACACCACGTCGTAACGGTCGATCGAGGACAGGGGGTTGGCGATGGCCGGCCGTGCGTCGGCGTCCTGTTCGCGGACGTTGCGCGCGACCGTCGCGTCGTAGTCGTCGGAGTAGGCATCGGCGGCTTCGATGCGGTGCACGTCGCACTCGATGTGCTCGCTGATCATGCGGGCGAGGACCTCGGTGTTTCCGGTCTTGAGGTCGGTACGCCCGCCGTTGTAGTAGTTCTCGCCCGCCCGGGAGAAGTAGGCCAGCAGTATCCGTTTCCCGGACGAGGACGTCGCCCCGGTTCGCTCACTGGCCTCGGGCGCCGCCCCGCTCGGCTGCGACGGGGAACAGCCCGTGATCTGTACGCCGGTCATGGCGGTGGCTCCTCCCAGAAGTGCCCCACGAAGGAGCGTGCGTCGTCCCGACGTGGCGGGTCTGTTCTTCGCGGTGCCGAGTCCGCGCGCTGTCATCCACTGCTTCCGTTCAGGGAACGGACCGTGTCGAGATCCGCGCGTACTGCCCGCGGTTCGGCTTCGACGGGGAGGTCGGCCGGGTCCAGCACGCCGTCCACGGAGCCGTGTTCGTCGTTCTTCAGGGCGTCGAAGAGTCCGGCCCAGTCGGACGGCTCGTTCCCCTCGATGGCGATGAGCTCGAACGTCTTGCCGAGTGCGGTGTCGGTCAGCAGGCTGCGTACGAGCGTCTCGGCGATCTGGCCGCGCGCGATCCCGCCGTCGGCCGTGCCGTCCTGCTCCAGGACGAGCCGGCGTTGGGAAGGGCCGGCGTGGTCGAACCCGCCGGGGCGGACGATCGTGTACGGCACGCCGCCGGCCCGCAAGAGACGTTCGGAGCGCCGCTTCCACGGGGTGGCCCCGGGAACGTCGCTGCGCGTGGCGTGGACGGAGGTCATCAGTGCCACGCGCGGCCGGGCGCCGTCGAGGGCCTGCAGGATGTTGCGTACGCCGCCGTAGTCGACGTGCGCCCGGGCGTCCGGTCGGCCGTCGCGCTCGGACCCGTGGGTGAGGACGATCGCATCGGCTCCGCCGACCGCACCCTGCAGGGAAGCGGGATCCTCGAGGTCGCCCTGCACCAGTTCGACGCCGGGGAGCGGTTTTTCGCCTCGCCGTACGTCGCGTACCAGTGCCCGGGGGCGCAGACCATGCCGTTGTGCGGCCTGCACGGCGAGCCGTCCGATGCTGCCGGTCGCGCCGACCATGAGTACGTCGGTGATGTTCTGCTCGGTGGGCACGGCGAGGTCCTGGTCCGTGAGATGGGTGCCGTCGTGAGGGACACCGAGGAGGTGTCCCTCACGGGCGGATGCCTGGGGGCCGCACAGGAGGAGTGCCCGTGCGGCCGCTGCCGTCTGCCGGCTCAGCTGTCCAGTCGCCGTGCGCTGAGCCAGTTGACCATCGCCGGGTCGTGGTGGTCGAAGAACAGCGTCGCCCCGGTCTCCAGCGTGGCGATGGCCGCCATCTGGTCGTCGGTGAGCTCGAAGTCGAAGATGTCGAAGTTCTCCGCCATGCGGTCGGCACGGACCGACTTGGGGATCGCGACGACGCCGCGCTGGGTCAGCCAGCGGAGTACGACCTGGGCCACGGACTTGTCGTGTTTCGCGCCGATCTCGCTCAGGACCGGGTGGGTGAAGATGTCGTTCTTGCCCTCGGCGAACCCGCCCCACGACTGGATCTGGACCCCGTGCTCGCGCATGAGCTCCTGGTCGGCGGTGCGCTGGAAGAACGGATGGGTCTCGATCTGGTTGACCGCAGGGGTGATCTCGTTGTTGAGGACCAGGTCGAGGAGCCGGTCGGGGTAGAAGTTGGCGACGCCGATCGCCTTGACCCGGCCTGCGCGGTTGAGGGCCTCCATGGCGCGCCACTGGCCGTACACGTCACCGAAGGGCTGGTGCATCAGGTACAGGTCGAGATGGTCTAGGCCGAGCTTGGTCAGCGACGTCTCGAAGGCGCGCTTGGTGTTCTCCTCGGCAGGCGCGTCCTGGACCCACAGCTTGGTGGTGACGAACAGCTCCTGGCGCGGGACGCCACTGTTCTTGATCGCGCGGCCGACGGCCTCCTCGTTCCCGTAGGCGGCAGCTGTGTCGAGCAGTCGGTAGCCCGCGGCGAGGGCGTCGCTGACGGCCTGCTCGGTCTGCTCCGGCGGGATCTGGTAGACGCCGAAACCGAGGATCGGCATCTCGACGCCGTTGTTGAGGGTGACGGTCTGCATGGGGCGTTCCTTACCTTTCGCGGGTTCTTCGAGCATCCCTCCTCTGCGCCCCCAGTGGCAGGTCGAGTTGTGCCGGGGAGCGGTGTTCGGGGTAATGACAGGGCCTCCCACGCGCCTGCCGCCCAGGTCAGCGCGGTGTGACACTGGCGGCATGGCATCCGAGCAGAGCACCGGCCGGGGCGACGGCGGCGAGCTGGGCCGGTTCCTGCGCGCGCGACGCACCCGGACGAGCCCCGACCAGGTCGGCCTCACCGTGGGCACCGGACTGCGCCGTACCCCCGGTCTGCGCCGCGAGGAACTGGCCACGCTCTCCGGCATCAGCATCGACTACTACGTCCGTCTGGAGCGCGGCAGGGAGACCCGGCCCAGCCCGGCCGTACTCGACGCTCTCGCCCGTGCCCTGCGTCTCGACGACGCCGAGCACCAGCACCTGCGCGAGCTCGCCACCCGGGCCGCGCGGTACGCGCCCGAACCCTCGTCGCCGAGCCGCACCGTGAGCCCGCACCTGAAGCTGGTCCTGGAGACGCTGCGCCCGAGCCCCGCCTACGTCATCAGCCGCAGCATGGACCTGCTGGCCTGGAACCCCGGCGGCCTCGCCCTGTTCGCAGGCCTCTCCGACTGGCCCGCCGGCCAACGCAACATCGCCCGCTACCTCTTCCTGCACCCGACCGCGCCCACGCTGTTCCCCGACTGGGACTACCAGGTCCGCGGCTGCGTCGCCCGGTTGCGCGCCCAGTCCGGCATCGACCCGGACGCCCCCGACCTCACCCACCTGGTGGGTGAACTCCTGCTCAAGAGCCCCGACTTCGCCAAGCTGTGGGAGCGCTACGACGTCGTCGGCCGCAAGAAGATCCAGAAGACGTTCCACCACCCCGAGGTCGGCATCCTGACCCTCAGCGGTCAGAGCATGCACCTTGAGGGCACCCCCGGCCAGCGCCTCGGCGTCTACACCGCCGAACCTGGCACCGCCGACCACGACGCGATGCTCCTGCTCGACCTGACCGTTCCCCGACCCGCCGCGCATCCGGACGTGACGGCCGAACAGCGACGGCGTACACGGTCGTGACCGAGACGCCTCCCGGCTTCCGTACGGAGTCATGAGCCGGTCATGTCCCGATGCCGTGGGCGAGGAGGCTCTCCGCGGTGTCAGCGATGGTGTCCTCGATGGGACGCGCTCGCCACCCGAGAAGCTTCTCCGCCTTGGCGCTCGTGGCGTCGAGATCGCGGCCCAACTGGTGCCTGAGCAGTCGCAGTTCGGGGTTCACGATGCCCAGTGCGCGTGCGAGCCACACGGGCAGTTCACGGGTCGGGGCCTTCGCGGCGCGCTCGCCGAGGCGGTCATGCAGAATGCGCGCGATGTCGACGACGCGCAAACTGTGCCCGGCGATTGCCAGGAAGCGTTCGCCGGCGGCTGCCGGATCGGTCATCGCGCGCAGATGCAGATCCGCGACGTCGCGGACGTCGACGAATCCCATCCCGAAGGGTGGGCACGCAGGAACCTGTCCCTCGAGCATTCTGCGCACAAGACGCAGGGACGGCGGGTCGTCCAGGCCGAGCAGCGGGCCGAGGACCCCCACGGGATGAACCGCTGCCAGCTCCAGACCACCGCCCTCCTCCTGGACGAACTGCCAAGCGGCGCGCTCGGCGAGCGTCTTGGAGCGCTGGTAGGGCGGGATGCCGCTGTCCACGTCGGTCCAGTCCTCCTCGGTGAACGGGGTCGAGCGCGGGGGGTGCCCGAACCCGATGGCACCGAAGGCGCTTGTCAGCACGACCCGGCGTACGCGGGCGTCGCGGGCTGCGCGCAGCACCCGCAGGACGCCCTCGCGTGCCGGGACCACCAACTCGTCGTCGGTCGCCGGCATGTGGCGCAGGGTCGGCGAGGCGACGTGGAGGACGAAGTCGCAGTCGGCGACAGCGGTGTCCCAGCCGTCGGGGTGTTCGAGGTCGGCGCGTACGACCGTGAGACGGTCGTCGTCGAACTGTGTGGCCGCGTGCAACCAGGAGCGCAGTGCCGGCTCACGCCCCAGGTCGCGAACTGTCGTGCGTACGGTGTGCCCTGCGTCGAGCAGCGCCGTCACGCACCAGCTCCCGATGAATCCCGTTCCGCCGGTGACCAGTACCTGTGTCATCTGTCTGTCCTCAGTTCTCGACTCGTGCAATAAGGGGTGCCGGCGGGTGCGTCGCGCGATGCCGTTGCGCGGCGGCCACGCTGCTTCCGAGGAGGGCGTGGCCGATCATGATCGGGTAGATCACGGCGCGCTCGAACAGCCCGATGTCCCACATCCAGCCGGTGAACACGTCGGCCATGAAGAGGGGGAACGCGATCAGCCCGACGGTGCCGAGGGCGATGCTCGCGACCGACCGGCCCCTGGTGAGACCGATGCGGGTTCCGCCGGCGCCGACGACGATCGCCATGATGTTGCCGGCGAGCATGACGCCCTGCGCGCCGACGGTGTGGAACGCGATCAGGCCGTTGTCGACGTTGGCGTTGGAGCCCTGGAAGATGCCGACGAGCGAGACCCCGACGCCGGCGAGGACAGCGAGGATCATGATGCTGACCGGGCGGGTGCCCTTGCGCGGGTCGAACACGAGGAACGTGCCGACGATCAAGAGGGTGCCGTAGATCACCCAGCCTGTGTCCATGACGGCGCCCAGGGGGGAGTTGGCGACCTGTCCGAACGCGGTCTGTGGGGGACCGGTCAGGCCGAGGTGGCTGACCCAGTTGTACAGGGGCGAGTACGGCGGGTCCTGCCATGCGGCGGCGGTGACGAACTCGGCGACCCAGGACACGAGCGGGCCGAGAAGGAGGAAGAGGGCTCCGGCGCGCGCAGCAGCGCCGGAGCGGACGATGGTGTTCATGCGAGAGCCATTCCGGGGACGCGCCTGCGGATGGCCTCCAACTCGGCTTCGTCCGAGACGCCCTGCCAGTCGTACCGGGGCGTGTACGGGGCCTCCAGGGCGCGCACTTCGTCGTCGGTGAGCTCGATGTCGAGGGAAGCCACAGCCTCGTCGATCTGCCGGACCGAGCCGGCGCCGACCAGCGGCGCGGTGACGACCGGCTGGCGTCGCAGCCAGGCGAGCGCGACCTGTGCGCGGCTGACGCCGTGCGCGGCGGCGACCTGCCCGACCGCGTCGACGATCGCGCGGTTGGACGCCTCCTCGGCCGGCGAGTAGAGCAGGTCCGCGTAGGCACCGTCCGTCTCGGAGCGCACCGTCGAGCGGGCGTCGTCCCACGCGCGGGTGAGGCGACCGCGGGCCAACGGCGACCAGATGATCGTGCCGACGCCTTCGTCCAGGCACAGCGGGATCATCTCCCGCTCCTCCTCGCGGGCGAGCAGGTTGTAGTGGTCCTGCATCGACACGAACCGTGCCCAGCCGTTCAGCTTCTGCAGGTGCAGCGCCTTGGCGAACTCCCACGCGTGCATGGACGAGGCGCCGAGATAGCGCACCTTGCCCGCCTTGACGAGGTCGCTGAGGGCTTCGAGGGTTTCCTCCAGCGGCGTCGCGTGGTCGTTGCGGTGGATCTGGTAGAGGTCGATGTAGTCGGTTCCGAGGCGGCGCAGCGAGTGGTCGACCTCGGTCATGACCGCCTTGCGCGACAGTCCCCGTCCGTTGGGTCCCAGCCGCATGGGGTGCCGCAGTTTCGTGGCGATCACCACGGCATCGCGGTCGGCGAAGTCCTTGAGCGCCCGGCCGAGGATCTCCTCGCTGGAACCGTTGGAGTACATGTTCGCGGTGTCGAAGAAGTTGATCCCCGCCTCCAGCGCGTGCTTGATGAGCGGGCGCGCGTCTTCTTCGCCCTTCGACCAGACGGGGTGCCCGCGGTCGGGCTCGCCGTAGGTCATCGCGCCGATCGCGATCGGGGATACGTCGAGGCCGGTCATGCCCAGCTTGATGTAATGCATGACGCTCCTTAAAGTATGTGGAGAGCTCTCCGAATAACGTAGTGGAGAGCTCTCCACTTAGCAAGGTGAGGTCCTGTGGTCCGCTCAGACGCCCGCGAGAACAGGGCACGCATCCTCGCCGCCGCACGCGAAGCGCTCGCGGCGGACGGCAGCACGTCGATGAACCAGATCTCCCAGCGCGCGGGAGTCGGCGCGGGCACCCTGTACCGCAACTTCCCCACCCGCGAGTCGCTGGTCCTGGCCGTCTACCAGGACGAGGTGGCACGCATCATCAACACCGTGCCCGACCTGCTGGCCCGGATGTCGCCACTGGAAGCGCTCCGCCACTGGACGACCGACCTCGTCGAGGCCATGCGCAGAAAACATGGCCTCGGCGACGCCCTCAGCCCGGGCGCACACCAGGCGATCACCGAGCAGAGCTACGGGCCGGTCATCGCCGCCATCACAGAACTCCTCGACGCCGGCAAGAAGGACGAAAGCATCCGCGCGGACGCCGACCCGGGCGACTTCCTCCAACTCACCGGCGCCTTGTGGCGCGCCGCGTCCAGCCCCCAGGACCGGGCACCCCACATGCTCGCGCTCATCCTCGACGGACTCCGCACGCACAGGTAGACGCCGCGCACGAAACAGGGCCCGTCAAGTGAACGATCTACAGGTCAGTTCATGCCGGTGACCGACGCGCTACCGGTTGGCCATGGGGGTGCCAGTGGCCAACCCGGTCCCGGTCCGGGGCTGGTCCATGTCGAGGAGCACCATCACGTCATAAGCAGGGGTGCCTGGCTCGGCGTAGTAGAAAATCAGGCGGTGACCGCCGGTGCCGTCCAGGTCGAGGGCTTGAAATCCGAGCGTGAAGACGCCGAACTCCGGGTGGTGGAAGGTCTTTGTGCCTGTGGTGTGCCCCTGGACGTCGTAGTGCTCCCACAACTCGGCGAAGTCCGCGCTCTTGTCGCGTAGTTCAGCGATGAGGCGGTCGAGCCCCGGGGTGTCGGGGGCGGTGCCGGCGAGTGAGCGCAGCCGGG
This sequence comes from Streptomyces xylophagus, assembly GCF_000716435.1. GTDB lineage: Bacteria > Actinomycetota > Actinomycetes > Streptomycetales > Streptomycetaceae > Streptomyces > Streptomyces xylophagus. The sequence goes on along the minus strand of NZ_JNWO01000014.1, from coordinate 140,859 downwards.
CCACGCAGCCGCGGATCTGGTTCTCCCAGTCGTCCGGATACAGGGCGCGGGCCCCCGGATGCAGGGCGAGCCACCGTACGACGTTGCGCTCCTCGGGCGGGGTGTCCTTCATACCGGGCAGCAGGCGCAGACCGCCGGGAGTGGCGGCAAGCAGTTCGTAGGTGCGGCTGACGACGTGGACGGGGTGGGGCCGCATTGTCCGGAGGAGCAGTTCGACGCCCCGGTCCACGGCCGGACGCTGCCCGGCGCGATCCGGCTGTCCGCCTCCGTTACCGCCACGGGCCGTCCTGGCGGCCAGGTCGCGCAGGTAGGTGCGCTCCGTCTCGCCCAGCCGCAGAGCGGAGGCGAGGGCCTCGACGACGGACGGGCTGGGCCGGGTCTCCTTGCCACGTTCGAGCCGGGTGTAGTAGTCGATGCTCACCCCGGCGAGCGTGGCGAGCTCCTCGCGGCGAAGGCCTGGTGTCCGGCGCGGCCCCGGACCGATGGACAGGCCAACGTCCGCAGGCTTGACCCGGGTTCGGCGGGCCCGTAGGAAACAGCCCAGCTCACTGTCGGCGCTCCGGCCGCCGATCTGTCGCTCGGGATCCATTTGTTCAGTGTGGCACCTGAGTGAGCTCTGTGTTCGGTGGCACCGGCCGGACGCGCATCCGCGCGGTCGGCACTCGGCGGCAGACGGCGCCGCACGTGACGGCATCACGATCGCCCGGGGTGGTCCAGCTCAACTCCGGGCGGGGCACCCGGCGCAGGGGCAGTGGACCGCCCGCTCAGTACACCGCGGCAGGCCTGCGCACCGCCGCATGCCCATGACGGCCGTACTGCGAGTCGGCGAGAGCTTGTTGGTGGAACACCGGCGGGACGCGGCACAGGGCCAGGACCGTTGGAGCCTGGCGGTCGATGGCCGCGGCTACGGCCAACTCCCCGACACCGCGTACCGGCAGGGGACCCCGCGTCCGCCCTCCGGCTCCCTGCCGTGATCGTGCTGCCATCGCCGATCCCGCCGGTGGACTCCAGGAACTGCCTCAGCCCGCCGTGTCTTCCGCGGGCGGAGCCGAGCCGGTGCCGTTCGCGCGCTGGTGGGCGACGATGCCGGGCAGTTGCTCGTAGATGGCGTCGATCAGGTCGCAGACGCGCTCGGCGATCGGGCGGCCGAGACCGGTGAGTTCGTAGTCGACCCGCCTGGCGGCCGTGGGGTGCGGTGTGCGTGCGACGAGACCGTCGTCCTCCAGGCGCTGGAGGGTCTGCCACAGCATCCGGTCGGAGACCCCGGACACGTTACGACGTACCTCGGCGAACCGCAGGGGGCCCTCGACCAGGGCGGCGAGCGTCAGGGCACCCCAGCGGCCCGTCGCGTGCTCCAGTACCTCCCGCGACGTGCACTGCGGATCGAACACGCTCATCCCGGCCACGCGGTCCGTCCCTCTGCTCATGCGTTCATGCTAGACGGGCGATGTACTTATTCAGAGTAAGTACTGTATTTTCGTAAGCATGAGCCGCTACGGGCTCCTGAAGGGAGACGTTGTCCGATGAAATTCCTCCTCCTTGGCGCTACAGGCGCCACCGGCACCCTGTTCGTGGAGCGTGCCACCGCGGCCGGACACGAGGTCGTCGCCTTCGTCCGCGACGCCTCCAAGATCACCCCGGCCGACCGGCTGACCGTGGTCGAGGGGGACGTCCGCGACGCCCGCGCGCTCACCGAGGCGATGCGCGGCACCGACGCGGTGATCAGCACGCTCGGTCTCGGCAAGGTCAAGGACCCGGGGAACCTGATCGCCGACACCACGCGCGCGCTGGTGCGGGCCGCCGAGGACAGCGGAACCAAGCGCGTACTGGTCATGTCGGCGTTCGGGGTCGGCGACTCCTTGGCCAAGGCCTCCGCCTTCGCCCGGTTCCTCTACAACTCGGGCGGCAGGGCCACCTTCGCCGACAAGGCCGCAGGGGAGCGGATCCTCACCGCCTCCGGCCTGGACTGGACGCTGGCCTATCCGGTGCTGCTCACCAACAAGCCCGCAGCGGGCGACGTCCACGCCGTCGACCTGACCGCACTCGACCGTCTGCCCGGCCTGCCCAGGATCTCCCGGGCCGACGTCGCCGCCTTCCTGCTGGAGGCCGCCGTCGAAGGCTCGTGGTCCCGGCGCACCGCAGTGCTCACCGCTGGCCGCTGACCATCTCGTCCTGCCATCCCACCCACCCCACAAGGAGATCGCCCCATGACCAGGACCCTCGGCCTCATCGGCGCCGGCAACATCGGCAGCGCGTTGGCCCGCCTGGCGGTCAACGCCGGCCTGAATGTCGTAGTCAGCAACTCCCGCGGTCCCGAGACGCTCGCCGGCCTCGTCGCCGAACTCGGCGAACAGGCTCGCGCGGCCACACCCGCCGAGGCCGCGCAGGCCGGCGACCTGGTGGTGGCGACCGTCCCGCTGAACACCTACGAGCAGCTCCCCGCCGCTGCCCTGGCCGGCAAGACCGTCATCGACACCATGAACTACTACCCCGAGCGCGACGGCCGGATCGCCGAGCTCGACTCCGGCGAGCAGACCTCCAGCGCCCTGGTCCAGCGACACCTGGCCGACTCCCGGGTGGTGAAGGCCTTCAACAGCATCGACTTCATACGCCTGTTCAGCTCCGCCCGCCCCGCCGGCGCCGACGACCGCAGCGCCCTGCCCATCGCCGGTGACGACCCGGCCGCCAAGGTGCAGGTCGCCGAGCTGCTGGACGTCCTGGGCTACGACGCCGTGGACATCGGCACTCTTGCCGACAGCTGGCGCAGCGAGCCGGGCACCCCCGTCTACGTCCAGCCGTACCTGCCGGCACGGCCCGACGGGCTGACCGACGAGGAGATGGGGCGCTGGTTCTTCGAGGTCCCGGGCGTCCCGGTGCCCGCCGACAAGGTGAGGGAACTGGCCGACACCGCCGTGCGGCGTCCTGCGGGCGACGCCCGCGCGACTCTCGGCTAGGGCCGCAGCGACTGTTCGGCGGGTGGGGGGCCGTGCCAGAGCCTGGAACACGGCTCCCCCGTACAGCCCGGCCTGTCACCCACCAGGCCGGGCGCCTAACTTGGCACTGGGCGGCCAAGTAGCCACACGCGACACCGCGGATCGAGGGCATCGGACACATCGCGTGTGCTCGCACAAAGCCGACGCGGGGACACCGAGTCGAACGCAGCCGACTTGGCCGAGCCCGACGAGCCGCCCACTCTCGTGGACAGCCGCCAACAGTTTCGCTTGGTGGGTTCGCCGAGTACCGCGACGGGAAACTTCGGCAGGGGAAGATCGACTTCTCTGCTCTGTTCGCCGCTTCCACGTCCTGACCGGATCCGCTGCGCTGGCGACGACCAGCCGGCCGGTCCGTCCGCCCTGTCCCGGGCACCCGAACCCACCCCGAGAGCATGGAACGAGGGAGTCCGACACATGAGCACGGACAACAGGCCCGCCAAGGAGATCGTCGTCGTCATCGGCCCCGGCAGCATCGGCTTGGCCATCGCCCGCCGCGTCGGTACCGGCCGCACCCTGCTGCTGGCCGCCCACGACGAGAAGGCCTCGCGGGCCGCCGCCGAGCAGCTGCACGGCGAGGGCTACGACGTTGCCGTCCAGGCCACCGACATCTCCGACCTGGCCCAGGTCGAGGCGCTGGCCGCCACGGCGGCCGGGATGGGCGCGGTCACCCAGGTGATCCAGGCCGCCGGCGTCTCGCCCACCCAGGCGACCATCGAGCGGCTGCTGCACGTCGACCTGCTCGGCACGGCGTATGTCCTGGACGCCTTCGCCCGGGTGATCGCGCCCGGCGGGGCCGGCATCGTGGTCGCCAGCATGGCCGGGCACCGGGAGAGCCCCTACGCACCCGAGATCGAGCACGCGCTCGCGACCACCGAGACCTCACAGCTGCTCGCGCTGCCGTTCCTGCAGCCTGAGCAGCTCGGCTCGTCCGTCCACGCCTACGCCATGTCCAAGCGGGCCAACTCGTTGCGCGTGCAGACCGCGGCCGCGGCGTGGGGCAAGCGCGGCGCCCGCGTCAACGCCGTCAGTCCCGGCGTGATCATCACCCCGCTGGCCCTCGACGAGCTCTCCGGCCCACGCCGCGAGTGGTTCGACAAGGTACGTGAGACCTCGGCGGCCAAGCGGTTCGGCACCTCCGAGGAGGTCGCCGCTGCCGCCGCCTTCCTGCTCGGCCGTGACGCCGGCTTCGTCACGGGGGCCGACCTCCTGATGGACGGCGGCGTGACCGCGGCCCTGCGCGCCGGTGAGCTGACGACGCCGTAACGAGCCGCCGTCGATCGAGAGTGACGCGCGAGCTGGCGCCGGTGGCTGTCCGTGCCGAGGGCGTTGCGGCTCCCCGTCGGCAGTGCGTTCGCCACCTCATCCGGGCGTCATGGCCGTAGAACTCGTCTTCGGGCCCGTGATGCCCGTGAGGGCCGGCCTTCAGATCGTCCGCAGGGGAGCGGGTGGCAACAGGACCACCGGCGTTGGGCTGACAGCCCGAGGGGCCGACAAGCCATCAGGTCAGGGGGACGCGGGGCCCTCCGCCTCTGCCGTCGAGCGGTCGTCGCCTGCCGGCATCCCCTTGGCGAGGTGTTCCTGCCCCAGCAGGTCGAGCAGGGCCATCGCGTCGTGATCGGCGGTGCCCGGCTCGGCGTAGTACGTCACCAGGCGGTGGCCGGGGGTGCCTTCCAACTCCATGGACTGGTAGCCGAGGGTGAGGTCGCCGACCTCGGGGTGGTGGAAGGTCTTGCGGCCATGGGAGTGGCCCTTGACGTCGTAGCGCTCCCACAGGCGGGCGAACTCCGGGCTCTTGAGGAGGAGTTCACCGGCGAGCCGGGTCAGGTCCGGGGCGTCGGGATCGGTGCCGGCCAGGGCGCGCAGCCGCGCCACGCACCCGCGGACCTGGGTGTTCCAGTCGTGGAACAGGTCACGCGAGGCGGGGTGGAGGAAGAGGTAACGGGCGATGTTTCGCTCTCTGGCCGGCCAGTCCTGGATACCGGGAAGAAGTCGCATACCGCCGGGGTTGGCGGCGAGCAGGTCGTTGGTACGGCTGACGACGTGCGCGGGGTGGGGGCGCAGGCTCTCCAGGAGCAGCTTCACGCCGGGCCGGACGGTGCGGCTGGGCGCGGTGGGAGGCTCGGGCGCACTGCGCGCGGAGCGGGCGGCCAGGCTGCGCAGGTGCTCGTGCTCGTCGTCCTCCAGCAGGAGGGCGCGGGCGAGGGAATCGACCACGGACGCGCTGGGCCGGGTCTCCTTGCCGCGCTCCAGGCGGACGTAGTAGTCGATGCTGATCCCGGCCAGGGTGGCCAGCTCTTCGCGCCGCAGCCCGGGCGTACGGCGCAGACCCGAACCGGCCGTCAGGCGGACCTCTTCCGGGGTCACGCGGGCCCGGCGGGCGCGTAGAAAGCTCCCCAGCTCGTTGCCCCCGCCGTTCCGCTGCTCGCTGTTCATGTCTTCCAGTCTGCGGGCCCCCACCACCTCCTCGGCATATGCGTGGGGGGCCCTGTCACGCCCCTGAATACCGCTCCCCTGCACAGCCCGCCCTGCCACGCGGCGGGTGATGCGGGAAGGGTCGATGTCATCGGAGATTTCCGTTCGGCGGCCTACGCCGGGCGGCTCGACGCCATGAGCGCGATCGTGCGACTCAAGGACATCGTCGAGGACAGCAAGGAGCAGAGCGTTGGAAATCCTGAAGAAGCAGCCCACCGTCAAGGCACCCGCCGACTGGTTCACCGGGGACGTCTGGTTCGACGTGATCCACGCCGGCGAGGAGCCCTCACGGATGCGCGTCAACATGGTGCGCTTCTCGCCCTGCGCGCGCACCGACTGGCACTCGCACGTCATGGGCCAGACCCTGCACATCGTCTCCGGCAGCGCCCTGATCGGCACGCGCGACGGCACGGTCATCGAGGCTCACCCCGGCGACACGATCCACACGCCGCCGGGCGAGGAGCACTGGCACGGTGCGACGTCCGACCACTTCATGACCCACCTCGCGATGTGGGAGGGCGCGGGCGACGGCAGCCCGGAGACGACCTGGCTGGAGAAGGTCGACGACGCCGAGTACAACGCGCCGCGCAGCAGCACCCGCTGAACAGCGACACTCTGGGAGAAGGCTCATGCGAGCGACAGTGATGTACGGCGCCGGCGATGTCCGCGTCGAGAACGTGCCCGACCCCAAGATCCAGAACTCCACGGACGCCGTCGTACGTGTCGTGCGCTCCTGTGTCTGCGGCAGCGACCTGTGGCCGTACGGCTCGATGCCCGCCTCCGAGGAGGGCCGGCGCATGGGCCACGAGTTCCTCGGCGTGGTCGAGGATGTCGGCTCCGACGTCGCCGGGCTGACGAGTGGTGACCTGGTGGTCGCACCCTTCGTCTGGGCGGACAACACCTGCGACTTCTGCCGCGAGGGCCTGCAGACCTCCTGCCGTCACGGCGGCCAGTGGGGCCCGAACGGTGTGGACGGCGGCCAGGGCGAGGCCGTCCGCGTGCCGCAGGCGCAGGGCACGCTGGTGAAGCTGCCGGTGGCCGAGGACTCGGCGCTGCTGCCGTCCCTGCTGACCCTGTCCGACGTGTACTGCACCGGCCACCACGGAGTCGTGACGTCCCGGGTCGCCCCCGGTAAGTCCGTCACCGTGATCGGCGACGGTGCGGTCGGACTGTGCGCGGTGCTGGCCGCCAAACGGCTCGGCGCCGAGCGGATCATCCTCATGGGCCGGCACACGGACCGTACCGACCTGGGCCGCGACTTCGGCGCCACCGACATCGTGCCCGAGCGCGGCGAGGAAGGCGTCGAGCGCGTACGGGAGTTGACCGGCGGCGACGGAACGCACGCGGTGATCGAGGCCGTCGGTGCCACGGAGGCGATGGACACGGCACTGAGCATCGTCCGCCACGGCGGTGTGATCAGCCGGCTCGGCGTCGCGCAGTACACGGAGATCCCGCTCGGGTTCGAATCGATGATGGGCAACATCACGGTCACCGGCGGCGCCGCCCCGGCCCGCGCCTACATCGAGGAACTGCTGCCCGACATCCTCGACGGCACGGTCGATCCCGGCCGGGTCTTCGATCACACCGTCGGCTTCGACGGCGTACCGGACGGATACCGGGCCATGGCCGACCGGACCGCTCTGAAAGTCCTGATCCGGCCCTGACCCGGTCGAGAGCCCACGTCGGCCGTCAGTTCCGCTTCTCCTCGGCGGGTTCGGCGGGTTCGGCGTTGGGCCCGTCCGACCCGGTGGCGACCATGTCCAGCAGGACCATCTTGTCGTGGTCGGGGGTGCCGGGCTCGGCGTAGTGGGCGACCATCCGGTGACCGGGGAAGCCCTCCAACTGCATGGACTGGTAGTCGAGGGTGAGGGTCCCGACGTCCGGGACGTGGAAGGTCTTACGGCCGTGGGTGTGCGCCCGGACGTCGTAGCGGTCCCAGAGCTGTACGAACTCCGGGCTCTCGGCCAGGAGTTCGTCGACGAGCCCGACGAGGTCGGGGGCGTCCGGGTCGGTGCCGGCCAGCGCGCGCAGCCGCCCCACGCACGCACGGACCTGCTCGTCCCAGTGGTCGAACACGGTGCGGGCACCGGGGTTGAGGAAGATCCAGCGCGCGACGTTCCGCTTCTCCACCGGCCACTGCTCCATGCCCACGAACAGCCGTAGCCCGCCCGGGTTCCACGCGAGCAGGTCCATCGTGCGGCCGACCACGACCGCGGGATGGGGCCGCAGGCTCTCCAGCAGCAACCCGACCCCGGGCCCCACCGAGGAAGTAGGCGCCGTCGGGGGCTCGGCCGCGGTGGGGCGGGCGGCGCACACCGCGAGGTCCCGCAGGTGCTCGTGGGCGTGCTCGTCCAACAAGAGGACACGGGCGAGCGCGTCGACGACGGAGGGGCTGGGGTGGGACTCCTTGCCCCGTTCCAGGCGCGTGTAGTAGTCGATGCTCACACCGGAGAGGGTGGCCAGCTCCTCACGGCGCAGCCCCGGCGTGCGCCGCAGGCCGGGGCCGGCCTTGAGACCGGCCTGCTCGGGTGTCACGCGAGTGCGGTGGGCGCGCAGGAAGCGCCCCAGTTCGGTGCCGTCGCTGCCGTTGCGCTGCTCACGTGCCATGCGGCCAGTGTGTCAGGGCGGGCAGGACTGATCCACGGGCTGTGCCTGGGGGGCCCTGTCACACCCCCGAACAGCGCTCCCCGGCACAGCTCGGCCTGTCACGCGAGACGTTCGGCAAGCAGGCTGGACGACGGTTCGAAGAACCCGTTCCGCACCAACCACTCGTTTCCTCATCAGGAGATCCACCCGTGTCCAGTTCTGTCGCACCGGACAAGCCGTCGGCGCCGGCCGACACCGCCGCCGGGCAGCCCCGCACCGCCAACGGTGCCCGGTGGGCCCTGGTGGCCGCGCTGCTCGGCTTCTTCGTGATGACGCTCGACGCCCTGATCGTCAACGTCGCGCTGCCCGAGATCGGGCGCGGCTTCGGCGGCGGGATGACGGGACTGCAGTGGGTGGTGGACGGCTACACGCTGATGTTCGCCGCGCTGCTGCTGTCCGCGGGGTCGGTGACCGACCGGATCGGTGCGCGGCAGGCGTTCGGGGCGGGGCTCGTGGTGTTCACCGTCGCCTCGGCGGCCTGCGGCTTCGCACCGAACCTGGGCGTGCTGATCGGGGCCCGGCTGGTGCAGGGCGCGGGTGCCGCGGTGATCGTGCCGGCCTCGCTGGCGCTGATCCGCGAGGCGTTCCCCGACCCGGCCGCGCGAGCCCGGGCGATCTCGGTGTGGGCGATGGGCGGCTCGGTGGGTGCCGCTGCCGGACCTGTGCTGGGCGGTGTGCTGAGCGAACTCGACTGGCGGATGATCTTCTTCGTCAATCTGCCCGTGGGCGTACTCGCCCTGTTCCTGCTCACCCGGACCGCCCGCTCGCCCCGCCGGGCGGACGCTCCGTTCGACTGGGCCGGGCAGATCGCCGCGGTGGCGGCCATGGGCGGCCTGACCTACGCGGCGATCGAGACCGGCGCCGTCGGCCTGGGCGCACCGCGCGTACTGCTCGCCCTGACGGTGGCCGTGGTGGCGGGTGCGGTCTTCCTGCTGACCCAGGCGCGCGGCCACAACCCGATGGTGCCGTTGGAGCTCCTGCGCGCCCGGACGATGGCACTCTCGGCGACCATCGGGTTCGCGCTCAACGTCGGCTTCTACGGGATGATCTTCCTGCTCGGCCTGTACCTCCAGCAGGAACAGGACCTCTCGCCGATGGCCACCGGGCTGGCGTTCCTGCCGATGACGCTGCTGACCGCGGTCGTCAGCCCGACCGCAGCCCGGCTCGCCGCGCGCTTCGGGCCGCGCATGCCGATCATCACCGGGCAGCTCCTGATGGCCGCGGGCCTGTTGGCACTGTGCGTTCCGCCGGCGTCGGCGCCCGCCTGGCTGCTGGTCCTGCTGATGATCCCGGTCGGCACCGGCGGCGGCCTCGCCGTACCGGCGGTGACCTCACTGCTCCTCGACCGGATTCCCGCCCAGCGCGCCGGCACCGCGAGCGGCGTACTGAACGCCTCCCGCCAACTCGGCGGCGCCCTGTCCGTCGCCGTGTTCGGCGCCCTGGTCTCCCACCACGCCCAGTTCCTGCACGGGCTGCGCACCAGCCTCCTGATCGCCGCGCTGCTCGTGGCCCTGACCGCGGCGGCCTCCGTCCTCCTCAAGGAGAAGACCTCATGACCTCGACATCGGCGACATCGGCCTGGACGAGCCAGGAGCTCGACACCATCGATCACGCGGAGGAACTGGAGATCGCGTCCCTGCGACGCGGCGGCGAGCTGGGCAGTCGGCGCACCATCTGGGCGGTCCGGGTCGGCGACGCCATCTACGTCCGTTCCGTCAACGGCCCCGGCTCCGACTGGTACCGCGGCACCCGGGCGCGCCAGGAAGGCCGTATCCAGGCCGGCGGGGTGTCGAAAGACGTGACGATCGTCGACGCCGACGACGAGGTCAACGACGTCGTGGACACCGCCTACCGGGCCAAGTACGGGCACTACGCCGCGTACATCGTCAAGGCCATCACCAGCCCCGAGGCGAGCTCCACCACGATGTGCCTCGAACCGCGCTGACCGAATTCCCTTACGGACAAACGCAGTTGAACCAGAACCACCAGACCGGAGAAGTCATGCTCACCGTCCCTGCCTACGCCGCCACATCCGCCACGGAACCTCTCACCCCCACGACCGTCGAGCGCCGTGACGTCGGCCCGCACGACGTCCTCATCGAGATCAGGTTCGCCGGCATCTGCCACTCCGACATCAGTAACGCCCGCAGCGAGTGGGGCCCCTCGACCTACCCCCTGGTCCCCGGCCACGAGATCGCCGGCGTGGTCACCGAGGTCGGCGCCGAGGTCACCCGGCACTCGGTCGGCGACCGGGTCGGCGTCGGCTGCATGGTCAACTCCTGCCGCGAGTGCGCGTCCTGTCTGAAGGGCGAGGAGCAGTACTGCCTCAAGGGCAACACCCTCACCTACGGCTCCGTCGACAAGGACGGCACGGTCACCCAGGGCGGCTACTCCACCCACGTCGTCGTGACCGAGGACTTCGTCGTACGGATTCCGGAGGGCATCGACCTCGACGAGGCCGCCCCGCTGCTGTGCGCGGGCATCACCACCTACTCCCCGTTGCGCCGCTGGGGCGCGGGCCCGGGCAAGAAGGTCGCCGTCATCGGCCTCGGCGGACTCGGCCACATGGCCGTGAAGCTCGCGCACGCGATGGGCGCCGAGGTCACCGTGCTGTCCCAGTCGCTGAAGAAGATGGACGACGGCCTGCGCCTGGGCGCCGATCACTACTACGCGACGAGCGATCCGGCGACCTTCGAGCAGCTGGCCGGCACCTTCGACCTGATCGTCAACACGGTCAGCGCGAAGCTCGACCTCGACGCCTACCTCGGCCTGCTGGCCGTGAACGGCGCCCTGGTCAACGTCGGCGCCGCCGCCGAGCCGCTGTCGCTCAACGTGTTCTCGCTGATCATGCGCGGTCGCTCCTACGCCGGTTCGCTGATCGGCGGCATCCGCGAGACCCAGGAGATGCTCGACTTCTGCGCCGAGCACGGCATCGGGTCCGAGATAGAGGTCATCCCGGCAGACAGGATCAACGAGGCGTACGAGCGTGTCCTCGCCTCCGACGTGCGGTACCGGTTCGTCATCGACACCTCGACGCTGGCCCGACCCACGGTCACGGTCACGTCGACCTGAGACCACCCCGTACGAGGAGCCGCGCCCCGAAGCCCTCTTCCCATGTCCGTTGCCCGCCCCGCAGTCACAGCCGCACGAGAACCGAGGAGATGACCGGATGACCACCACCGCTCCCTGGACCGACGACGAACTCGACCGGGTCGGAGCGGCCGAGGAACTGGACGTCGCCTCCCGGCGGCCGGACGGCAAGCTGAGCAGCCGGCGCACCATCTGGGTCGTGCGCGTGGGCGACGACATCTACGTCCGCTCCGTCAACGGCCCCACCTCGGCCTGGTTCCGCGGCACCCGAGTTCGTCACGAGGGCCGTGTCGAAGCCGGCGGGGTCGAGAAGGACGTCGCGTTCGAGGACGTCGACGGTGAGATCAACGACGTTGTCGACGCCGCCTACCGCAGCAAGTACGGGCGCTACTCCGCCCACACCATCCAGCGCATCACGAGCTCCACCGCGGGCTCGACAACCATGCGGCTCCTGCCTCGCTGACCTGCTGCGGGAGAGGAACGATGTTGACCGTCAACGCCCCTGAGGCCGGTTCGCCTTGCGCCCCGACCAGGGGCGAGCGCGATCCCCACGATGTCCTGCGGTCGGCCGTACGACCTTCGAACCGGCCGGGAGACATGCCGTGATCGGTCTCGAACTCGTCGTGGTACTCGGCGTAGCGGTGCTCGTGGGCAACGCCGCCGGTGACCGGTACCGGATCGCCCCACCTGTCGTGCTGCTGCTCTTCGGCGCACTGCTCGGCTTCGTGCCCGCGCTGCGCGAGGTGGAACTGCCGCCGGAGGCGGTGCTGCTCATCTTCCTGCCGGTGCTGCTGTACTGGGAGAGCCTGACCACCTCCCTGCGGGAGATCCGGCGCGATCTGCGGGGCATCATCCTGATGAGCACCGTACTGGTCATCGGCACCGCCGGCGCGGTGGCGACCGTGGCACACCAACTGGGCCTGGCCTGGGGACCGGCATGGGTGCTGGGCGCGGCCGTAGCCCCCACCGACGCGACCGCCGTCGGCGTCCTCGCCAAAGCACTGCCCCGCCGCAACGTCACCCTGCTGCGTGCCGAGAGCCTCATCAACGACGGCACCGCGCTGGTCGTTTTCGGGCTGGCCGTCGGCATCACGGTCGGCGACGAACACTTCACCGTTCCGCACGTCACTTGGCTGTTCGCCCTCTCCTACGTCGGCGGTGTCGCGGCCGGAGCCCTGATCGCATGGCTGGTGATCAGGGCTCGGCGGGTCTTCGACGACCCGCTGCTGGGCAACGTCGCCATGATCCTCACCCCCTTCACCGCCTATCTCCTCGCCGAACTCATCCACGCCTCCGGTGTCCTCGCCGCCGTCTCCGCCGGGCTGATCATGAGCCAGGCCGGACCGCGCGTGGCCGCCGCCGCGATGCGCCGCCAGGCGGAGGAGTTCTGGTCGCTGGCCACCTTCCTGCTCAACGGCTCCCTGTTCGTCCTCGTCGGCCTGCAGGCACAGGCGGCCGTACGCGAACTGCACGGCAGTGACCTCACCCGCGCCCTCATCGCCGTCGCGGCCGTCTCCGCCGTCCTCGTCGCCGCGCGCTTCGCCTTCAACTTCACCGTCCCCTACCTCATCCGCCTCCTCGACCGCCGTCCCCAGCAGCGCCTGCGCCGCATGAACTACCGCGCGAGGGTGGTCACTTCAATCGCCGGCTTCCGGGGCGCGGTCTCACTGGCAGTGGCGCTGTCGGTGCCGAAGGCGCTCGACTCCGGCGCGCCCTTCCCGGACCGGGACACGATCGTCTTCGTCACCTCCGGCGTCATCGTCACCACCCTGGTCCTGCAGGGACTGCTCCTGTCGGCCGTGGTGCGCTGGGCCCGGCTGCCGCGCGACACCTCGGTGGAGGAGGAGCGCTTCCTCGCCGAAACGACCGCCACGGAGGAGGCCCTCAAAGCCCTCCCCGCCCTCGCCGAGGAACTGAACACGGACCCGGCGGTCACTGAACGCATGCACGAGGAGTACGAGACCCACCTGCTCGTCGTCCGTGCCGGGGACGGCGAGACCGACGACGTGGACGAGGATGTCCTGCGCCACGACCGGCACTACACCGCACTGCGTCTGGCCCTGCTTGCCCACAAACGCGCCACGGTGCTCCGCCTCCGCGACGACCACGAGATCGACGACACCGTGCTGCGCCAGGTCCAGCGCCGTCTCGACCTGGAGGAAGTACGGCTGTCCCGACGGCCGGCCGCCGAATGACCCCCACCGGGACGGGAGAAACCACGCCCGCATCCCTGGACGCGAACGCCGGCGACGAGGTCCTGGCCGCCTACCGCGCCCATCTGCGGGCGATGGCCGACGGCGACACCGACGCCCTGGACGACCTGCTCGACGACAGCTTCACCCTCACGCACATCACCGGCTACCTACGGCCCAAGGCCGAGTGGCTTTCCCGGATGCCGCCAAAGCCGCCTGACCGGGCGTCGGCCGCCACGGCTCGACGCGGCGCAGCGATGCCGGGAAGAGGGCCCGACGCGACCGAAATCCGGCTGGGGCCGAGCCGTGCTCCCTCGCGAAAGGGCAACTTCCTCATGCGTTCGTCGCACAAGGCCACGCCCGTCGCGGCTGTCCCATCACGAGTGCCCCCGCTCAGTCGACCAACTGCAGCGCTCAACCAGGTCGGCAAAGGCTCAGTGCTCGGCGGCGTTCCGGGTGAGGAATCCGATGCCGGCCGCGGCGGCGGCCAGCACCGCCACGCTGGTGAGGGCGGCGGGCAGGGAGTACCAGTCCGCCATGAAGCCGATGGCGGGTGGGCCCAGGAGCATGCCGCCGTAGCCGAGGGTGGAGGCGATGGCGACGCCGTCGGGGCCTGCGAGGGTGCCGGCGCGTTCGACGGCGACGGGGAAGAGGTTGGCGAGGCCGAGCCCGGTGATGACGAAGCCGAGGACGGCCGCCCACAGGGTGGGCGCGAGCGCGCCGAGCAGCATGCCGAGGGCGGCGATCGTGCCGCCGGAGACGAGGGTGCGGGTCCGGCCCAGGCGTTCGAGGAGTCGGGTGCCGGTGAGGCGGCCGACGGTCATGGCGAGCGCGAAGCAGGAGTAGCCGATCGCCGCCGCGCCGGCGGTGGCGTCGAGGTCCTGCGTCAGGTGCAGGGCGCTCCAGTCGGCCAGGGCGCCTTCGCCGAAGGCCGTGCACAGGGCGATCAGGCCGAAGGTGAAGACGAGACCACGAGTGCGGGTGTCCAGGCGGCGGGGCGCGGCCTCCTCCTTCGCCGAACCCTTCGGTGAGTCGTCGGGGGGTGTCGGCGGCTGGAGGCGCAGCAGGGTGGGGCCGATCAGGGCGGTGACGAGCAGACCGATCACGGTGAGGCCGAACAGGTGCTGCGCGGGGGTGAGGATTCCGGCGACCAGCCCGCCGAGCCCGGCGCCGACCATGCCGCCGAGGCTGAACGCGGCGTGGAAGCTCGGCATGATGGGCCGCCGCATGGCCCTGACCAGGTCGACCGCCGCGCTGTTGAACGCGACGTTGATCCCTCCGTAGGCCGCGCCGAAGACCAGCAGGACGAGGCCGAGGGTGAGCGGCGAGTGGGTGAGCGGTGGCAGGGAGACGCTCAGGGACAGCAACACGGCGCAGGTGACGGTGACTTGGTGGTTGCCGTAGCGGTGGCAGAGACGGCCGGTGAGCATCATGGTGATGACGGCGCCGGCGGAGACGCCGAGGAGCGCGAGGCCGAGGGTGCTGGCGGAGGCGCCGGTCTGGTGCTTGATGGCGGGGATACGGACGACCCAGCCGGCGAAGACGAAGCCGTCGAGGGCGAAGAACGCGGTGAGGGTGATCCGGAGCCGGGTGAGGTTGGTGGGGGTGCCTGGCACGGCGTTGTGCGTTCGTGGTTTGTTTATTTGCGGCACAAAGTCAGGTTAGGTGGGTGCTGTTGCTGGGGCAAGGGCGGGAGCCGGCCGGTCGGGTGCCGCGGACAGCGCACTACCGCGCGCGGTTCGTCGGGGGTGCCGTTCCGGAGACACTCGAAGGCCGTGTCGCCCGGGTCGGATGCGGCGACCGAGCCGCAGGGTCGGACATCGCGGCGGGCGGGGCAAGTGCATCACTCCGTGCTGCGCAGGGCGAGCCAGGTCTCGTGGCCCACGATGCCGTCGGCGTCCAGCAGTTTGTCGCTCTGGAAGCTCCGCACCGCGGACTCGGTTCCGGCACCGAAGTCGCCGTCCACGCCTGCGCTCCCGACGTCGTACCCGCGCTTCGTCAGCATGCACTGCACCTGCAGCACACGTTTGCCGCTCTCTCCCAGGCGCGTGCGTCCGTTGCCGTTGTAGTACGTGCAGTCCGAGATCCAGGCCGGGGTCGCGGGCCCGGTGGTGGGTGGACTGCTCGGGGACGACGAGGGAGTCGCGGTGGCCGAGGCGCTGGGATCGGCAGCGGGAGCGGAGGGAGTGCCGTGCACTCCCGGTGCGGCGGAGCCGGAATCCCCGGGGTTCGTGGCCGCGCCGTTCGGGTGCGCGGCGCCGTCGACGCTCTTGCCGGACGCAGCCCTCACGTCCGAGGCCCCGGGTATGGGTGACAAGACGGTGCCGCCGGGCACGGTGCGGTCGGTTGTCGAAGCGGATCCCGGGGCGGAAGCGGTGGGCGGGGGGTCATGGCGACTGAGCATGAAGCCCCCTGCGGTCACCGCGCAGACGGCGATGCCTACGGCGACGGCCCGTGCCGATTTCCTCCGTGCCCAGGTGCGGACCTTGCTCTCCTGGGGACGTGCCGATGGTGTCGCGGAGGCGGCGTCGGCGGCCACCACCGGTGGTTCGAGAACGGGCGGACCAGGTCGGCCGCCCTGCCCGGCCGGTGCCGGCGGCATCGCCATCGCCATCGGCCGTTCGTCCGGAGACCCTAATCGGGCATGCGACGCGACAGGGAGGCGGTAGAGCACCTCGTACGCCCGCTGCCGGGCCAGCAGTTGGCCGGCGAGCGGCTCGGGCCACACGGTCGTTTCGGTGCGTTCCCCGGCGGCAATGATCAAGTCCTGCCCTGTGGGCCGCCGTTCGGGCTCTTTGGCCAGGCAGGCGGTCAGCAGCGAGCCGAGTGCCGCGTCCGCAGTCGAGATCTCGGCGATCAGCTCGGGATCCGGCTCTTCGAACGCCACCCGGTGCATCACGTCGACTCCCGTACCGTCGCCGAACGGGGCACGCCCCGCCGCCGCATACACCAGGGTCCCGGCGAGTGAGAACACGTCCGACGCCGTGTCGGATCTGCCGGTCCTCAAGTGTTCCGGCGACATGTAGGCCGGAGTTCCCACCCGGACACCCGTGCCGGTGATCGTGCTGGCATCCATGGCCTTCGAAATGCCGAAGTCGATCACATGCGCGCCCCCGACGGACAACAGCACGTTGGACGGCTTCAGATCCCGGTGCACGATCCCCGTGACCGCGAGGTCTGCCAGCGCCTGCCCCAGCTCCGCCACCAGACGCCAGACCGCGGCCGTCTCCAGGGCGCCGTGCTCACGTACGGCATGCGCGAGATCGAGCCCCGGGAGGTACTCGGTGGCCATCCACAGCAACTCGTCCTGGAAGCCCGTGCCGCACAGTCTCGGTGTGTGCGACGTGCTGACCTGTTCGTGCACCGACGCTTCACGCTCGAACCGGCGCCGGAAGCCAGGATCGTCCGCGTACTCCGGCCTGATCACTTTCACCGCGGCCAGACCGGGACCGCCGTCCGCCGGACGTGCGAGATAGACCCGACCCATACCGCCGCTACCGAGCAGTGCCAGTGGCACATAGGGGCCGATGCGGTCCGGGTCGCCGAGGCGTAGGGGTGAGGCACCGGTCTGCCGCAGTGCGGCGGCCTCGTTCGTTGCCAAGTCCGGTGACATCGGCCGCTGTTCTGACAAGGAACCCCCGAAGTGATGTGCGCCGTACGTCAGTTCGGCCCCAAGGAGTCACGAGGCTAGCCGAGCGGTGGCCTACGTTCAGGGTTTCCCACACTTCCGTTCCCCCCAGTGGGCTGTTCAGGACGCCTCACCCACACCCTGGTCGACGAGATGTCGGGCGACTGCTCCCGTTCGCGTTCGACTCACTCCGCGTCACCCTCACCGCGTTCTTCGCCCTCGACGGCTTCGTCTTCGCCGGCTGGGTCGTCCGCATCCCCGCCATCAAGCACCAGGCCGGCGCCTCCGCAAGCACCCTCGGCCTCGTCCTGCTGCTCTTCGGCGCGGCCTACGGAGGGATCAACAACCAGCAGACACAAAGACTTTGCCGGCTTCTCACCGAGCACCGTCGCGTCGTCACCGTGCGCCGTGCCGCCCCGGCCATCGGTACGGCGGCGCAACGCGTCCACAGGGACATACCGCATGAAGTATCGGGCGTCGGTCGCACTGCGGCGCGCCGAACGCCGTCTTCGGCCGCGGAGCCCGGCGTTCGGCGGCCGAAGACAGCGAAGCCGGGAATGACCTACGACGTGCGTACGTCCAGGTTCATCTTTCCGGCGTGATCCACCTCCCGGGCCGGAAAGCCACACAGCGGCTTCCCGTCACCGTCCGCGACTGCCTCACGGTGCCGGCACCGCCAAAGAAGCCTCCCTCCCGGGGAGTCTTGATCGAGGCCCAGTGCGGGTCGTCACGTTGCCCAGCAGGGCTCCTTCGTGGACGACGTCGAGTTCGACGTCGCGCGGGGCGGCCGCCATTCCGTCGTAGGTATGACCGGCCGAAGTCGAACGCCGGGACCCGGTGGGCGACTTGGGGTGAGTCTGTTCATTTCTCGTTCGATTTTTGTTGGGGTGTCTGCCGTTACTGTCTGGCGTGCACTCGGATCGACGACCATAAGACGACCAGAAGCCGTGTCCGTGGTTTCCGAATACGGGAGAAACACGTGAAGGTACTTCGCCTGCCGTTCGTCCTCGCCGTTGCACTGGCGGCCCTTTTGGGCACTCTCGCATCCCCCGCTTCGGCCGTGGAGCGCACCTGCTACGGGAAAGTGGGAAACTTCAACGACAACTGGCTTCTCCTGGTGGACTGGGACCGAGGCGAAAGTGAATGCTTCGGCGTCGCGCCGTCCGGCAGTATTTGGCACACATGGCAGACTGCTGACAAGTGGTACGAGATGCCGGGCAACGGCCGCGCCTCGTATGTCGCACTTGGTTATGACATCTACGACGGCGTTTCCACGAATGCTCAGAACATTGGGAAAGCCATAAAAGTCGTTACGACGAGTAGTTCTTACTGCAGTTATCTTGACTACGCGACCAACACCTGGGGTGGCTGGTACGAGGTCTCCACTTTCAGCACATGCACGAGTTCACCCAACATCGGTTACGAGGCCACGCATTGGCTCGAGCAGTAGGGCATAGCCGCGCTCCACGGACAGCTGCCTCGCGAGAGACAGCTGTCCTGTGGTACCTGGCCGGGGCCGGCCTTGCCCGGGGCTGTGAATCCAGCCGAGCGGTGCCAGTGAGCCGCCAGAAACTCACGCTCACCCTGCGGATCGTTACACGCGCGTTTGCGTAAAGGGGAGTTCACGCTGCACGTCGTCGGGTGGCTCGTGCGGCCGGAACGCCCATCGGGCGCTTTCTCCACCTGTTCGACGCCGACGACCGCCGCCGGATGACCAACGCACACCCCGCAGGCGGCGGAGCTGGTGATCCCTCTCGGCGACTACCACGGCCCGGACGCGGGCCAGCTGCCCGTGATGGACCTGGCGGTGACCGCCGATGCCGGGCAGTTGCATCTGGTCTCGTTCTCCCGCCGAAGCCGGCCCGGGTACTGGAGTGGACGGCTTGGTCCGTGACGAGGTCCTCGAGCGTGCGGACGAGCGGAAGCGTGCATTGGTGGGCCCGTTCGCGTCGCTCGTGTCGGCGCGGCGCAGGGTGTTCACGCAGGCCGTGTGCGGCGTCGTACGCGTGGCCCCGCCTTCGACGGCTCCCCCTTCATCCCGGGCTCGGGCGGGTGGGCCCGCTGTGTCGGAACGCGGGGCCGAAGTGAGTCGGCTCTCGGTGCGGGTGGCGGTCGGTGCATTCCGGCTGGGCCGCCCTATCCGCTAACATAGAATAATTAGCTAGATGAATAGCCTAGTGAGGGCGAGGAGCGGCCGTGGACTTCGGGCTGACCGACGAGCAGGACCTGTTGCGCGCGACGGCACGGCAGTTCGTCGCCGACGTGTGCCCGGCCGAGAAGGCCAAGCGGTGGGACGAGGAGGGCATCGTGCCGCCCGAGCTGTTCCGCGGCATGGCGGATCTGGGGTGGTTCTCCCTCCCGTTCAGTGAGGAGGAGGGCGGCGACGGCGGCAGTCCGCTCGAACTCATCCTGATCGCGGAGGAGTTGGGGCGGGCCAGCTTCGACGTCGCCATGTGCTACATCGGCGTGCTCATCCCGGGGATCACCGTGTTCCGGTGGGGCAACGAGGCGCAACGCGACTTCATCCGTCAGCAGGTGATGACGGGGCGCCACCGGCTCGCCGTAGGCCTCAGCGAGCCGGACAGCGGGTCCGACGCCGCCGCCCTGCGCACCACCGCCGAGGACCATGGCGACCAGTTCCTCGTCCGCGGGCAGAAGGCGTGGTGCACGGGCGGCGGTCTGCCCGACACGACCATCGCGACCTACGTGCGGACCGGACCCCGCGAACCCAAGCACGGCGGCATCAGTCTGCTGCTCGTCGACCCCGCGACGGACGGCGTCGAGGTGCGGCGGACGCCGACGCTGGCCCGGCACATCCTCGGCACCAACGAGGTCTTCTTCAACGACGCCCTGGTCCCGAAGGAGAACCTCGTCGGACCGCGTGACGAGGGCTGGAAGGTCATGCTCTCCAACATCGAGCTGGAGAAGGTGATCATCACCGGGGGATATCTGGGCGCCGCGCAGGCCACGTTGGACGAGATGCTGGAGTACTCCCGCACGCGGCACGCCTTCGGCCGTCCGATCGGGAACTTCCAGGCCCTCGCCCATGACATGGCCGACCTGCAGACCGAGATCGACTCCGCCCGGCTGCTCGCGTACCGCGCCGCCTGGCTGCTCGCCCAGGGCAAGCCGTGCACTCGGGAGGGATCGATGGCCAAACTGAAGGGTTCGGAGACTTATGTCGCGGCCGCCCGGCTCGGGATGCAGGTCTGTGCCGGGCACGGCTTCTCGACCGAGAGCGTGATGAGCTTCCGCTACCGGGAGTCCATCGTGGCGACGATCTCCGGGGGAACCAGCCAGATCCAGCGCAACGGGATCGCCCGGAGCATGGGGCTGCGGTCCTACTGACCCGCGCCCTCGTGCTTGCCCTTGGCCTCCTGCGCGGCCAGCCACTCCTCGTGCCGCGCGAAGTGGCCCTGGTCTCGGGTCACCCAGATCCCGGAGACCCGGGCCAGCACGGCACGGGTCGGCAGCAGCACCATCTCGCCGGCGATGTACCAGCGCCGCCCCTCGCGCCGCTCGACCCAGGCCCGTACCTCCAGAGGCCGTTCCACCGGCACCGGCTTCACGAAGCTCACGCTCAACTCCGCCGTCACGCTCAACACCCGGTGCAGCAGCGGGAGATGACCGAGACAGTCGTCCAGTACGGCCGCCGTCCAACCGCCGTGCGCGACATTCGGGCCGCCCTCCTGGTCGCGGGGACAGGTGAGTTCGAAGACCGCCACGCCGTCGCCGTCGAGCCGTTCACCTTCGACACCCAGACGGCAGGAACCGGCGACACGGCACGCGCCGCACAGTGCCACGCCGCCGGGGGTGCGGGGCGGCTCCTGGAAGTCCGCGCCCGCCCAGGGCCCCGCCGGCATCCTGGCCCCACCAGTCGTACTCGTCACGCTGCTTCTCCTCGGATCGGACATGTGGATCAGACGCATGGATCAGACGTGCGGATCAGACATTCGGGTCAGACATCGGCAAGCAGCGGGCGCAACTTCCCAGCGATCAACTGGACTTGGCGCGCCACCATCTCCTCGGGCATCCCCGCCAACGAGGCCCACAGGAACACCCCTTCCACAGGCAGCCCCGCCACGTACGCCTTGACGGCGTTGGCGACGTCCTGCGGGGTGCCGTACAGGAACTGGCCGACGCCGGTTGCTTGCAGCCCCGTCTCCCGCCATTTCTCGGGGTCGATGGGGCGCGGTGCCGGCTGCTCGGTCCCCTCGACCATGTACCGGCGATAGCTGTCCCACTGGTACGCCAGGTGCTTGCGCACCACCGGCCAGTCGCCGTCGGGGTCCTCGGTGACGAACGTGGTGAACGAACCCTGCATCCGCGCCGCCGACACGTCGTAGCCGCTCTCGGCGAGCCCGTCCCGGTACGGAGCCAGCAGCGCCGGGTTGAGGGAGAGCAGCCCGGTGCCCAGCCGCCCGGCCCGGCGCGCGCCCTGCGGTCCCTGGTAGCCGAGCCAGATCGGCAGCGGGTCCTGGACCGGGCCGGGGGTGACCAGGGACTCGGACCACAGGCCGCGGATCTCCCGCACCCGCTGGTCCGTCGTGGAGTAGCGCCGGGCGAGATCGGCGCCGTAGAGCCGGTACTCGGGTACGCGGTAGCCGGTGCCGAGTCCGAGGTCCAGGCGGCCGGCGCTGATGATGTCGACGAGCGCGGCCTGTTCGGCGAGCTCGGGGGCCGCGTGCAGCGGCGCGGGGATGACCGCGGTGCCGAGCCGGATGCGACGGGTGCGGGCCGCTACCGCTGCTGCCATGGTGAGCGGTTGCGGGAGGTAGCCGTCCTCGAAGCCGTGGTGTTCGGAGAACCAGACCGAGTCGAGGCCGAGTTGGTCCGCCTCCTCGCACATCTCCAGGGCGAATCCGTAGACGCGTGACCAACTCTGTTGCCAGGGCGGGGGGTTGCGCATGTCGAAGTAGATGCCGACCTTCATGAGGGGCCACCTCTCCTTGTGTCGTCGGTGAGTTGGATCGTCGCGTGGGCGACGGCCACGCCGTTCCCGGGCGGCAGCAGCCGTACCGGACGCAGTTCCATCGACTCGATCTCGGGCAGGTCCTCGACCATCGCGGAGATCCGCAGCACGGTCTCTTCAAGGGCCGTCAGGTCTACACCCGGGCCGCCCACCCGGCCGTCCAGCAGCGGGGCGGCCCGCAGCGAGCGGATCATCTCGCGGGCGTCGCGGTCGCTGAGCGGGGTGATCCGGTGGGCGACGTCGGCCATGAGGTCGGCGTAGTCCCCGGTGAGACCGAACGCGATCACCGGGCCGAAGACCGGGTCCGCGCGGACGGAGAGGAATGCGTCCGGGCCTGGCGAGTGCGTGTCCCGGACCGAGATGCCGTACGAGGCCAGCAACTCGGCGGCGACCTGCGGCGGTACGGCTCCGGGAGCGCACTCGGAGATCAGCGAGCGGGCCCGGTCCGTGTCGACCCCTGGAAGGTCCGGGATGACCCCTGCAGGGGTACTGCGCCACGCCTGGTACGCCGCCGCGTGGCCGAGCGAGGTCGCCGCCGACTCGGGGAACGCATAGGTCGGTACGACGAGTTCGCCCCGGTGCAGGAGATCGGCGACGCCCGCGCCGCCCAGGAAACTCGCGACCACCGGTTTCCCGGGCGCTGCCTCGGCCGCGTCGAGGATCGCCGCCGCCGCCTCGTCGGGCTTGTCCGCCAGCGGGGGCATGAAGAGGACCACGGCGGCGTCGATGCCGTCGTCGGCCAGGACGGCGTCCAGCGCCTGCCGGTAGTGCGCGGCGGTGGCCATGGGCGTGAGGTCGATCGGGTTGGTGACGTCCGCGCGGGGCGAGAGTGCCGTACGGAGTGTGTGCCGTAGGCGCTCGTCCAGTGCGGGCACCCGCAGGCCGCTCGCCTCGCACGCGCCGACGGTCAGCGCGGCGGGGCCGCCCGCGTTGGTGATCACGGCGACCCGGTTGCCCGGCGGGGGCGGCTGGTGCGCCAACAGGAGTGCTACGTCGAAGAGTTCCTGGAGGCTGCGGGTGCGGATGACGCCGGACTGGGCGAAGAGCGAGTCGACCGCCGCGTCCGCGTGCCCCGGGTGCACCGCGACGATCGGCTTGCGCGGCGCGACCCGGCGCGCGACGCGGGCGAACCGGCGCGGATTGCCGAAGGTCTCGACGTACAGCAGGACCACCGAGGTCTCGGGGTCCTCCTCCCACCACTGGAGCAGGTCGTTGGTGGAGACGTCCACGGCGTGGCCCACCGACACGAACCCGGAGAAGCCGAGCCGCAGCCGCCGGGCGAAGTCGAGCACCGCGAGCCCGAGCGGCCCGGACTGGCTGGACATCGCGACCCGGCCCGGCGTCGGCAGTGCGGGGGAGAAGGTCGCGGCGAGCCGGGCGGCGGGCGTCGTGTTGACCACGCCCATGCAGTTCGGGCCCACCAGCCGCATCCCGGAGGCGCGGGCGAAGCGGGCCAGTTCCAGCTCGGTCGCCCGGCCTTCGACTCCCGTTTCCCCGAAGCCGGTTGAGACGACGACCACGGCTTTGACGCCGGCCTCCGCGCACTCTCGTACGACATCGGGGACCGCCTCGGCCCGGACGGCGACCAGCGCCAGGTCCGGCACCTCGGGAAGCTCCCGGACGTTCGGGTACGCCCGCGCCCCGGCGACCTGCTCGGCGCGCGGATTGACCGGGAACACGGAGCCGCGGAAGCCGCCCCGCAGCAGGTTGGCGACGATCTCGTGGCCGATGGTCAGGGGGCTGCGGTTCGCGCCGATCACCGCGACCGAGCGGGGTTCGAGCAGCGGGCGCAGGGAGCGTCGTACGGCCGTGTGCTCGCGGCGTTCCGCCCGGGCGACGGCCTGGGCCTGCGGGTCGACGGCGATCTCGAAGTGGACGATCTGGCCCGGTGGTCCGGACTCGACGCGGTAGCCGGAGCCGAGGAACACGTTGATCATGCGGGTGTTGTCGGCGAGGACGTCGGCTTCAAGGACCCGGATACCCCGGGTGCGCGCGGCGGCGGCGATGTGCTCCAGGAGCAGCCTGCCGAATCCCTCGCTCTGGTGGTCGTCGCGGATGGTGAAGGTGACCTCCGCGTGCTCCGGCTCCTCGGGATCGCGGACGTAGCGCACCAGGCCCGCGATCTCGTCGCCGGCCAGCGCGACCAGCGCCAGTTCGTTGAGGTAGTCCACGTGGGCGCCGCGCCGGATGACGTCGTCGCGGGCGCGGACCACCGGGCCGAGCGAGCGATACGCCAGGGTCGCCCGGGACAGCCCGCCGACGAAGGTGACCAGGCGGTCGGCGTCCTCCGGCCGGACGGGCCGGACGAAGGTCGACCGGCCGGTGCGCACGAGGCCCGGTCGTTCCAGATCCTCGGGATACGGCGGATTGCTCATCGGGGTGTCGCCGCTCAGACGGCCGCCTCCTGGGGAGTCTGCTCGGGCAGCCGGAACAGTTCGTTGAAGGTGCCGCGGGTGACGCGCTCGCGGATGTCCGCGGGCACGCCGTCGAACAGCTCGCGCAGGGTGGACTGGGTGTGGCCGTAAGTGCCTTCCAGGTGGGGGTAGTCGTCGCCCCACATCACGTTGCGGTAGCCCGTCGACTCGACGATCTCCACCGAGCTCTTGTCGTGCTGGAAGGAGGCGTACACCTGCTGCCTGATGATCTCGCTGGGCAGCCGGCTGAGCTTCGGCCGGACGAACATGCCGTGCTGACGGTAGGCCTCGTCCATCCGGTCGCCGATGGCCGGCACCCAGCCCGCGCCGCCCTCCGCGATCAGGATCTTCAGGTCGGGATGGCGGTCCAGGGCGCCGCCCGCGACCATGTGGGACACCACGCGCATGCCCGGGTAGGTCGTCTCCATGTAGTTGACGACGGCACCGCCGGGACCGCGGAAGACCACGTTCTCGCCGCCGGTGCCGATGTGGAAGCCCAGCACCAGTCCGGCCCGCTCGGCCGCCGTCCACAGCGGTTCCCAGCGGTCCAGGGCGTACTCCTCGCCGGGCCGCGTCTGGCACGGCAGGAACACCGACTGGAAGCCCATCTCCGCCACCCGCTCGACCTCGGCGACCGCGTCGTCGACGTCGGCGGTCGACACGCAGGCGGGAGTGATGATGCGCTTCTGCTTCCCGAGGACCTCGGAGTGCGCCCAGTCGTTCCAGGCCCGTACGGTCTCCCGGGCCAGCTCCCGCTCGGTGATCGACACCAGCCAGAACCCCATGGAGGGGAAGGCCAGTTGACCCCAGACGCCCTCCTGGTCCAGATCCTTCAGGCGTACGTCGAGGTCCCGGGCGCCCGGCGGCCGCATGGCGTCCATGAAGTCGTTGAGCTGGCGGTCGATGCGCTCGCCGTCGATGTACAGCACCTCGTACTTGTCACCGCGCTCACTGCGCGGCGCCCGGTCGGCGAGGCGCGGCGGCAGCGCCCGTATCCACAGGTCGTCGGGCTCCATCACATGGGAGTCCCCAGAGTTGACCCAGATCTTCGTCATGGCGCTCCTTCGGGTCAATAGATGCAATCAGTTAGCGATTTTAATCGTATCGCCCGTCGAGTGGAAGGCCGGGAGGCGGAGGAGATCAGCTCCGCCGCCGCTCGATCTCCTCCACCAGCTGCGGGAGCACCTGGAAGAGATCCCCTACGACGCCGTAGTCGGCGAGTTCGAAGATCGGGGCGTCCGCGTCCTTGTTGACGGCGACGATGGTCTTGGAGGTCTGCATGCCCGCGCGGTGCTGGATCGCCCCGGAGATGCCGGCGGCGAGGTAGAGCTGCGGGGAGACCTGCGTGCCGGTCTGGCCGACCTGGTGGCTGTGCGGGTACCAGCCCGCGTCGACGGCCGCGCGGGACGCCCCGACGGCGGCGCCCAGGGAGTCGGCGACGCGCTCGATCACGGCGAAGTTGTCGGCGCCGTTCACGCCCCGGCCACCGGAGACGACGATGTCCGCCTCGCTCAGTTCGGGTCGGTCGCCGCGCTCCCGGGGTGTGCGGGACAGGACCTGGACGGCGGCAGAGGCCGGGCCGAAAACGACGTCCCGCTTCTCCAACTCGGGTGTGACGGGGGCTGGTTCCGGTGCGGTGGCGTTCGGCTTCACCGTGATCACCGGGGCGCCCTGGGTGACGTGTGCCGTCACCTGGTATGTCGCCGCGAACGCGGACTGCTCGGTGACCGGACGGCCGTCCGCGCCCGCCGTGATGTCGACGGCGTCCGTGATCAGCCCCGACCCCAGTCGCAGCGCGACCCGGGCGGCGGTCTCCTTGCCGTCCGGGCCCGACGGCAGCAGGATCGCCGCAGGGGTGGTGCTCCCGGCGATCTGTACGAGGGCGTCGACGGCCGGAGTGACGAGGAACTCCTCGACCTCGGGCGCGTCCACGACGTACACCCTGTGCGCGCCGTACCGGCCGAGAACCTCGGTCGCGGTGTCCGCGCCTGGACCGAGGAAGACCGCCGACGGTTCACCCAACCGGCGTGCCAGGGTGAGGAGTTCGAGGGTCGGCTTGCGGACGACGCCGTCCAGGTGATCGACGAGTACGAGGATCTCGGCCACGTTGATGGGCTCCTTGGGTCGGTCAGACGAACTTGTCGGTCAGGCGAACGTGGACAGACGAACGTGTCGGACAGGCGACCTCGTCGGTCAGACGAACTTCTTGGCGGTGAGGAACGCGGCCAGTCCGATGCCGCCCGTCCCGTCGTCGGAGACGAGTTCTCCCTTGGTGCGCGGCGGACGCCGGGTCGCGGTGTCCACCGCCGTCCTCGCGGCCGTACGGCCGACCTGCCCGGCGTCGATCCCGAGGTCGGCGAGGTCGAGGGTCTCCAGGGACTTCTTCTTCGCGGCCATGATCCCCTTGAAGGAGGGGTAACGGGCGTCGCCGGAACGGTCGGTCACCGACACGACGGCCGGCAACCCGCCCCGGACCCGCACGGTCGCGGTGTCGCCCTCGCGCCGGCCGGTCAACGCCCCGTCCTCGACGGTCAGTTCCTCGATGTGGGTGAGGGCCGGGACGCCGAGCCGTTCCGCGAGCAGCGCTGGTACGACGCCCGCGCCGCCGTCCGTCGAGGCCATCCCGCACAGCACGAGATCGAAGCCGTGCCGTTGGATCGCCCCGGCCAGCACGAGCGAGGTGGCGAACACGTCACTGCCCTCGATGTCCTCGTCGGCCACGTGAATCGCCGAGTCGCCGCCCATGGCGAGCGCCTTGCGCAGGGCGTCCTTCGCGTCGTCCGGACCGATGGTGAGGTAGCAGATCTCGACGTCGGGGCCCGACTCCGCGATCCGCAGGGCCTGTTCGACCGCGTACTCGTCGAGTTCGGACAGCAGTGAGTCGACCGACGCGCGGTCGGTGGTGCCGTCCTCGGTGAAGGTGCGGTCCGCCGTGGCGTCGGGCACGTGCTTCACGCAGACAACGATCTTCACATCGCCCTCCCGAGGCTCTAATGAGTACTAATAGTTAACTATATAGGGCGAGCGAGCGCGAGAGTTCCCCGAGATTCAGTCGAATTAGTTGACTGATTGCGCTGATAGCTGGAAGATCTGGGCAGCTGAGCCGCGAGGAGGCGTCATGGCCGGGGACAGGGACACCGCTGACAGGTACTTCGAGCCACAGGTGGAGACCATGGCCCGGGACCAGCTGCGGGCACGGCAGGAAGAGCGGGTGGTGGAACTCGTCGAGTACGCCTACGCCAACTCCGCCTTCTACCAAGCACTTTGGGACGAGCACGGGGTGCACCCGAGCGACGTCCGCACCCTCGACGACTTCCGGGCCCGCATCCCGTTCATCACCAAGGACATGGTGCGCGCCCACCGGGCCCGCACCGGCGACCCCTTCGGCGGGCTGCTCTGCGTCCCGACCGAGGAACTGACCTCCGTCTCCTCCAGTTCGGGCACCACCGGCGACCCGGAGTTCTTCGCCGAGATCTGGGAGGACGCGCCGCCCCTGGTCACCGCGCAGGTGCGTGACCTGTGGGAACTCGGCCTCAGGCCGGGGGACCGGGTGCTGAGCCCGCCCGGCACCTTCCGCAACCTCATGGACCCCGGCTACCAGGCGCTCGGCGCGGTCGTCATCGAGGTGGACACCTGGCTCGGGAAGATGGACGAGGTCGTCGAGGCCCTGCGCACCTACCGCCCGGCCTACCTCCAGATGATGTATCCGCAGATGGTGGAGCTGGAGCACCTGGCCGGCCGGACGGACCTCAAGGAGGCGTTCTCCTCCCTCAAGGGTGCCTCCTGCGCCGGACAGCCCCTCAGCCGGAAGATGCGCGAGCGGATCCGCGAGGACTGGGGCATCGACGTCTACGAGTACACCAGCGCCGCCGACACCGGCACCGCCTGGGAGTGCCGCGAACACGACGGCTTCCACCTCTGGGAGGACACCGTCTTCGCGGAGTGCGTGGAGGTCGACGAGCACGGCTGGCGCGACGCGCCGGAGGGCGACCTCGGCGAACTGGTCGCCACCGACCTCGACAACCGGGCCGCGCCGCTGATCCGTTACCGCAGCGAGGACCTCGTCCGGCTGTCCCGGGACCGCTGCGGCTGCGGGCGCACCCATGCCCGGATGTGGGTGGCCGGCCGGCGCGGCGACGAGACGCTGGTCCAGGGGCGTTCCGTGGTCCTGCGGGACATCTGGCAGGCGGTCGAGGACCAGCCCGAGACTGTGGCGGGCGTCTTCCAGATCGTCCGCGCCGGACGCGAGGTCGACGAACTGCGCCTGCGCGTCGGCTACGACCCCCGGCTCACCGGCGACGTCGACGCCCTCGCCGGACGCCTGAGCGAAGCCGTGCGCGAGCGGACCGGCGTCAAGCCGGTGCTCGACATGCGCACCGAGGAGGACCTGTTGAAGACCATGACCAGCGTCGCCAAGTTCCCCCGGGTGGTGAAGAGTTGATGGCCCGCGCCGACACCCTGGCCAGGGCCCGCACCCTGGACCGGCCCGAACTCGCCTACCTCGTCCGCTTCCCCACCTCCGAGGGCATCCGGGACATGGAACTGACCTGGACGGAACTCGCCCGCGACACCGACTGGGTGACCGCCCGCCTCCGGGACCACGGACTGGCCGCCGGACAGCGGGCGTTGCTGACCACCTCTGGCTTCGAGGGCTTCTGGGGCCACGCGGTGATCGGCGCCCTGCGCGCGCTGAAGGTGCCGTACGGCATCGCCGAGGCGATGGGCTGGGACCACCGCAGGACCGCCGTCTTCCACCGCGAACTCGCCCCGCACGCGGTCATCGGCCTGTCGGCGGAGACCCTGGAGGGGCTGGCCGGTGCGGCCGACGTCGGTGAGATGTTCCGGACGACGCCGGTCGTGCTGGCCCGGCCCGCCGCCGTACCGGTACTGCGCGGGGTGGGCGTGTCCGCCGCCCTGATCGCGACCGTGGGACCGGCCCTTGCCCTGGAGTGCCCCGAGCGCGGTGGCGCGCACGTCAACGCGGCCGAGTGGCGGGTCGACGCGCGGGACGGACAGCTGTCCGTGGCGGCGGGGGAGGAGCGCACCTCACTGCTTCCCGAGACCCCGCTCGGCATCGCCGGACGCGTGCTCACCGGCCGCTGCGCCTGTGGCAGCGAGGACCCACGGGTCCTCTTCGCCGAGGCCAACCAGCCCACATCATCGAGGAGTTGAGGATGTCCGAAGGAGTGGTCGACGGCCGGGTCGTGGTCGTCACCGGCGCCGGCAACGGGATCGGCCGGGCACACGCCCTGGCGTTCGCCGCGCACGGTGCGAAGGTCGTGGTCAACGACCTGGGCGGCGCGCGCGACGGCGGAGGCGCCTCGGCCGGACCCGCCCAGACCGTGGTCGACGAGATCGTCGCGGCAGGCGGCGAGGCGGTGGCCAACACGGACGACATCTCCGCCTGGGACGGCGCCGCCCGGCTCGTCCGACAGGCCGTCGACACCTACGGCGGACTGGACGTCCTGGTCAACAACGCCGGCATCCTGCGGGACCGGATGATCGTGTCGATGACCGAGCGGGACTGGGACAGCGTGATCGCCGTCCACCTCAAGGGCAGCTTCGCCACCCTGCAGCACGCCGCCGCGTACTGGCGCGAGCGCGCCAAGTCCGGTCACGACAACGACGCCCGGGTCATCAACACGACCTCCCCGTCCGGCATCTTCGGCAACCCCGGCCAGTCGAACTACGGCTCGGCCAAGGCCGGCATCGCGAGCCTCACCGTCATCGCCGCCGCCGAACTCGCCCGCTACGGCGTGACGGTGAACGCCATCGCGCCCACCGCGCTCACCCGGCTCACCGAAGACATCGAGATGATGCGACAGGCCGCCGAGGCCCAGGACCTCACCCCCGAAGCCATCTCCCCGCTCGTGGTGTGGCTCGGCTCGGCCGCCTCGCGCGAGGTCACCGGCCGGGTCTTCGGCGTCGTCGGCAACCGCATCACCGTCCTGGAGGGCTGGGTCAACGGCCCCGGCGCGAGCGCGGAGTCGCGCTGGACATCGGAGGAACTGACCTCGATCGTCCCGAACTTGGTGGCCAAGGCGGCTCCGAACGCCGACGCCCTGGGCAACCGGAACGGGGCATGAGGACATGACGACCACTCAAAAACCCGTCGCTGAAGGCCTGTTCACCTGGCCACCCGATGAGAGCACGCCTCTGCGGCTCATCGGCTCCGAGTGCACGGTCTGCGGACTGGTGAGCTTCCCCGCCGCCTCGGACTGTGTCCGGTGCGCGAGCACGGAGTCCAAGGAACGGCTCCTGGCGGAGCGCGGGACGCTCTGGACGTACACCACCCAGGACTTCCGGCCGCCGTCCCCGCCGTACGACGGCCCCGAGGCCTTCGAGCCATACGCGGTCGGCTATATCGAGCTCCCCGGCGAGTTGCTGGTCGAGGCCCGCCTCACCGAACCGGACCCGAACAAGCTGCGGCTCGGGCAGGAGATGCGGCTGACGCTCGTGCCCTACACCGTGGACGACGACGGCACCGAGATCGTGACGTTCGCGTTCGCCCCGGCGGAAGAGGAGACACCGTGACCGAGGCCGTCATCATCGGCGTGGGGCTTCATCCCTTCGGCCGGTTCCCCGGGAAGCCGGCACTGGACATGGGCGCGGACGCGGTACGGCTCGCGCTCGCCGACGCGGGCGTCAACTGGCCGCAGATCCAGGGGGGTTACATCGGCAGCTACGAGGTCGCCAACCCGGACGCGATCGTCGCCCGGCTCGGCCTGACCGGCGTACCCCTGCGCGGGGTGTTCAACGGCTGTGCCACGGCCGGTACTTCGGTGGCACTGGCCGCCCGCGCGATCGAGACCGGCGAGCACGACCTGACCATCGCGATCGGCCTGGACAAGCACCCGCGCGGAGCCTTCGCCGCCGACCCGTCCGTGGCCGGCATCCCCTCCTGGTACGGACAGACCGGCCTCTTCCTCACCACCCACTTCTTCGGCATGAAGATCAACCGCTATATGCACGACCACGGCATCTCCCACGAGACGCTCGCGCGCGTGGCGGCCAAGAACTTCGGCAACGCGGCCCGGAACGAGAAGGCCTGGCGCCGAACTCCCCTGTCCGTGGCGGAGATTCTCGCCTCGCCCGTGCTCAACTACCCCCTCCGCCAGTACATGTACTGCGGCCCGGACGAAGGAGCGGCGGCCCTCGTGCTGTGCCGGGCCGACCAGGCCCACAAGTACACCGGGAAGCCCGTACGGATCCGGTCAACCGCTCTGCGCAGCCGCCGACTTGGCGCCTTCGAGGTGCAGAGCCCGTCGTTCCCGGTCGGGGAGGTCGTCGCCAGCCCGACCGTGGACGCCTCGCGGGAGGCGTACGAACGCGCGGGCATCGGACCCGAGGACGTCGACGTCGCCCAACTCCAGGACACCGACGCCGGATCGGAGGTCATCCACATGGCCGAGAACGGCCTCTGCAAGGACGGCGAGCAGGAACGCCTCATCGCCGAGGGCGCCACCGAGATCGGCGGCAGACTCCCGGTCAACACCGACGGCGGGCTCCTCGGCAACGGCGAACCGATCGGCGCGTCCGGACTGCGCCAGATCCACGAGATCGTCCTCCAACTGCGCGGTGCGGCGGGAGACCGACAGATCCCCGGCACCCCACGCGTCGGCTACACCCACCTGTACGGCGCGCCGGGCGTCTCGGCGGTCACCATCCTGAGCACCTGAGGGCAGAGCGGACATGGCAGACGACATGCAGGACTTCGCGGCCGAGGCACGCGCCTTCCTCGACGCCCACGCGCCGAAGGCCCCCGACCGCACCGCCCCCACCTGGGGCGAGGGCGACGACTCGATGGCGTACTTCAGCAGCCTCCCGCCCGAGGCAGAGCGGGAGCACGTGCAACGGGCGCGCGACTGGCAGCGCGTCCGCCACGAGAACGGCTTCGGCTGGATCACCGGCCCGGTCGAGTACGGCGGCCGGGGCCTGACCCCCGTCCACGATCTGCTCTACGACGCCGTCGAGTCCGAGTACGAGGTCGCCGACACCGGAGTGCTCAGCGTGATCGGCCTCGGCATGATCGGGCCGACGATCCTCGCCCACGCCCAACCTCACATCAAGGAACGGTGGTTGCCCGCGATGTACCGCGGGGACGCCATCGCCTGCCAGCTGTTCAGCGAACCCGGCGCGGGCTCCGACCTGGCGAGCGTCGCCACCCGCGCGGTCCGGGAGGGCGACAGCTGGGTGCTGAACGGCCAGAAGGTGTGGACCTCGGTAGCCCAGCACAGCCAGATCGGGCTCGCCCTCACCCGCACCAACCCGGACGCGCCCAAACACCGAGGGATCACGGCGTTCCTGGTCCCCATGGACGCCCCCGGCGTCGAGGTCAGGCCGCTGCGGCAGATGACCGGCGGCGCGGACTTCAACGAGGTCTTCCTCACCGACGTCCGCATCCCCGACGACCACCGGCTCGGCGAGGTCGACGGCGGCTGGACGGTCGCCCTCACCACCCTGATGAACGAACGTGCGACCGTCGGCAGCGAGGGCGTGGGCCCGGTGGCCGCCGCACTGTCCCCGGACCACCTCTCGGCCCTGATGCGCGCCACCTGGACCTGGGACGACCGCGCCCTGCGCGCCCGGCTCGCGGAACTCCTCGTGGACACCCTCGCCACCCGGCATCTCAACACCCGTGCCCTGCGCACGCTGCGCGCCGGCGGCACACCGGGCCCCGAGATGTCCGTCTCGAAGCTGATGTACGGCCAGAACCTCACCCGCGCCGCACACTTCGTGTCCGACGTGCTCGGACCCCGGATCATCGCCGACACCGGGCAGTGGGGTACCTACGCCTGGTCCGAACTCCTCCTCGCCACACCGGCGTTGCGCATCCTCGGCGGCACCGAGGAGATCATGAAGAACATCCTCGCGGAACGCGTCCTCGGACTGCCCAAGGAGGTGCGGTCATGACCGCCGACGAGAGCGAACTCCGCGAACTACGGTCCTCCGTACGGGAGTTCCTGGAGGCCAAATCACCCGAGGAAGCCGTCCGCAAGCTCATGGAGAGCGAGCCGCGCTTCGACCCGGCGGTGTGGACACAGGCGGCTGATCAACTGCGGTTGCCGGGCCTGGCGATCCCGGAGGAGTACGGCGGTGACGGCTTCGGCCTGGTCGAACTCGGCGTCGTACTGGAGGAGATGGGCCGTGCCCTGCTGTGCGCCCCCTTCTTCTCGACGGTCGTACTCGCGGCACAGGCACTGCTCGCCTCCGGTGACCGGGAAGCCTGCGCACATCACCTCCCCAGCATCGCGGCCGGCGGGACGACGGCCGCGCTCGCGGTATCCGAGGACAGCGGGTCCTGGGACCCCGCCCTGATCTCCGCACGGGCCGTACCGGACGGGGACGGCGGCTGGAAGCTGAGCGGCCGTAAGTCCTTCGTCATCGACGGTACGACCGCCGATCTGGTCCTGGTCGTCGCCCGCACCGTCGCCGGTCCCTCGCTCTTCGCGGTGGAGAGGGAAGCCCCGGGACTGGCGGCAGAGCCCATGGAGACCCTCGACGCCACCCGGGCGATGGCCCGGCTGACGTTCGACGCGGTGCCCGCGACACTCGTCGGCGCGGACGGGGCGGCCGGGCGCACGATGGCCAAGGTGCTGGACGTCGCGTCGGTCGGGCTCGCCGCCGAGCAGGCGGGCGGCGCGCGCAGGTGTCTGGAGGCGAGCGCCGAATACGCCCGTACCCGGCACCAGTTCGGCCGGCCGATCGGTTCCTTCCAGGCGGTCAAGCACAAGTGCGCGGACATGCTCGTCCAGGTGGAACTTGCCGAGGCCGCGTCCCGGGAAGCGGCGCGACTGGCCGACGAGGGCTCCGCGGAGTTCCCCGTCGCGGCGGCCGTGGCGCACGCCTGCTGCTCACGGGCGTACATGTTCGCGGCCATGGAGAACATCCAGGTCCACGGCGGCATCGGCTTCACCTGGGAGCACCCGGGGCATCTGTACTTCCGGCGGGCGAAGTCCTCGCAGCTGCTGTTCGGCGGGCCCGCCGTGTACCACGAGCGGCTGCTGGACCGGCTCGGGATCTGAGGGTTCCATGGAGACGAGGAAGGCCCCGGGGTGAATTGAACCCCGGGGCCTTCCTCGTTGGTGCCAGTCAGCCCCGGGCCGCCTCGCCCAGCAGCGCCTTCGCGATGATGACCTGTTGGATCTGGCTCGTTCCCTCGTAGATGCGGAAGAGGCGGGCGTCGCGGTAGAAGCGCTCGACGGCGACCCCGCGCATATAGCCCGCGCCGCCGTGCACCTGGACCGCGCGGTCCGCGACCCGCCACACCATCTCGCTGGCGAAGTACTTGGTGCAGGACGGGCCGATCTTGGTGTCCGTACCGGCGTCGAACGCGCGGGCGGCCTCCAGGACCGTGGCGCGGCCGGCGTAGTAGTCGGTCATGGAGTCGGCGATCAGGCCCTGGACGAGTTGGAAGGAGCCGATGAGCTTTCCGGACTGGCGGCGGGTGCGGGCGTACTCGACGGACTCGTCGACCAGGCGCTCGGCCATGCCCACGCACAAGGACGAGATGTGCACCCGGCCGTGCGCGATGCAGCCCATCGCCGTGCCGAAGCCCCGGTTCAGCCCGGCCTCGCCACCGACGAGGGCGGACGCCGGTACGCGGACGTCGTCGAAGTACACGTCCGCCGTCCAGGCGCCGAACTGGCCCATCTTGTGGTCCTTGGGAGCCACCGTGAGGCCCGGAGTGCCAGCCGGGACAAGGAAGGTGGAGATGCCGCGGGTGCGCGGGGCGTCGGGGTCGGTGCGGGCGAAGACCATGAAGACGTCGGCGAGCGGGGCGTTGGTGATGTACCGCTTGGCCCCGTTGATCACCCAGTCGTCGCCGTCCAGGTGCGCCCTGGTGGTCAGGGTCGAGGGATCGGAACCCGCCTCCGCCTCCGTGAGCGCGAACGACGCCAGGACCTCGCCCGAGGCGATCCTCGGCAACCAGTCCGCCTTCTGTTCCTCGGTGCCGCCGACCATCAGGACGTGCCCGGCGATGCCGTTGTTCGTGCCGAACATCGAGCGCAGGGACGGGGTGGTGTACCCCAGCTCGAACATCAACTGCGCTTCCTCGTACATCGACAGCCCCAGCCCGCCGTACTCCTCGGGCAGGGCGAAACCGAACAGGCCCATCTTCTTGGCCGCCTCGCGGATCTCCGCAGGCATCTCGTCCTTCTCGTCGATCTCCGCCTCAAGCGGTACGACGCGCTCGCGCACGAAGCGCCGGACCTCGGACAGCACCGCGCTGAAGTCAGCCGTGTCCATGTCGACTCCCTTATTGCCCTTGGTTATCTGTTTCGGTCTCGTCCGGCTTCCGCTCCGGCCGGTAGCACACGGCCAGCAGCGCGGCGGCGCCCGCTGTACCGACTCCCACGGCCAGCAACGCGGGCCCCGCGCCCGCGCGTTGGCGGCGCAGCACCCCGTCCAGCGAGTACCGGCCGGGGCCCAGCGCGGCCAGGGCGACGGCCGCGCCGCCCACGACACCGACGTACTCCCAGCCGCCCTTGAAGACGAAGAAACCCTTGCCCCGATGGTCGGTTCGGGCCGCCACCGTCATGAGACCGACGGCCGCCGCTGCCGGGAGGGGGTTGCCCGCGCCGAGCGCGATCCCCACGCCGGCTGCCATCTCCGTCCCGGCGGCCATGCGCGCGTGCACCTCGGCGGGCCGCAGTCCTAGTGACTCGAACCAGCCGGTCGTGCCCTTGAGTCCGCCCGGCCCGGCGACCTTGTTCCAGCCGTGCGCGAAGAGCATCGGGCCGAGCGTCGCGCGCAGGACGAGCGCGGCGACGTCATGGCCCGCTGCCTTCACTGGCCGACTCCGGTGGCCCGTCCCGCGGGCGCGACGCCGTACAACTGCGGTACGGCGTCCACGAGTTCGTCGTAGGTGAGAGCCTGTCCCGACGCGCTGGGGTGGACGCCGGCGACGGTCCAGCCCTGGAGCCGGTTCAGCCGGTTGCCCTCGATGCGCAGGACCTGGCCGGTCAGCCAGGCCGCGCTGTCGGAGGCCAGGTAGACGACGACGCCCGAGGCGTTGGCGGGGTCGCGCGGGTCGAAGCCGTCGACGGCCTGGAGGGAGGCGCCGACGGACAGGCCGTCCGTCATCCGCGTGGCCGCGATCGGCGAGATGGCGTTCGCGGTGACGCCGTACTTGCGCATCTCCAGGGCGGTGAGGACTGTGAGCCCGGCGATCCCGGCCTTCGCGGCACCGTAGTTGGACTGCCCCTGGTTGCCGAACAGGCCTGTCCCAGAAGTCGTGTTGATGACGCGGCCGGTGACACGCTCGCCCCGCTTCGACGCCTCGCGCCAGTACGCGCACGCGTGCCGGGTGAGCGCGAAGGTGCCCTTGAGATGGACCGCGATCACGGCGTCGAATTCGGCCTCGGTCATCGAGAACAGCATGCGGTCGCGCACGATCCCCGCGTTGTTCACGACGATGTCGAGTCGCCCGAACTCCGCGACCGTGTCCGCGACCATGGTCTCGGTCGCCGCCCAGTCCGTCACCGACGCGTGGTTGGCGACCGCCTGCCCGCCCAACTTGGTGATCTCGGCGACGACTTCGTCGGCGGGGGAGTCGCCGGTACTCTCGCCGTGCACGCCGGAGCCGAGGTCGTTCACCACCACGGTCGCTCCGGCCTCGGCCAGCGCCAGGCAGTGCGCCCGGCCCAGACCCCGGCCACCGCCGGTCACGACGGCGACCTTGTCGTCGAGGATGCCCACCTGCTACCTCCCGGTTGTGTCGAGTTCGCGGAGTACGTCGTCGGTGTGCTCGCCGAGCGTCGGCGCACCGCTGCGCGGCTTGTCGTCAACACCCCAGAAACTGACGGGGGTTGCCACGGTCCGCAGCGGTGGCGCGTCACCCATGCCGGGCTGTTCGACGAACGCCCCGACGGCTTCGGCCTGCGGATCGGCCGCGACCTCCGCGAGCGTCTGCACCGGCGCCCACCAGACACCCTCGGCGTCGAATCGCGCCGCCCATTCGTCCAGCGGCCGGCTGGCGAACTCCTCGTCGAACACGGCGATCAACTCGCGTACGTGCGCACGCCGTTGCTTGCCCGTCGCGAACCGTTCGTCCGTCTCCAGGTCCGCGCGACCGAGCGCCTTGACGACGCCGGGCCAGTGCCGGTTGCCCTCCAGACCGACCAGCCAGAACCAGCGGTCGTCGGCGGCCCGGTAGGAGTTGTAGAGCGGGGACTCGTGCTCGGTGCGGTGGCGGGTGCGGCCGCGCCTGCCGAAGAAGTTCTGCAGGGCGAGGTCGTTCCCGTTGGCGTACGTTCCGGACCGCAGCAGCGATACGTCCACCACGCCGCCCTCGCCGGTGCGTTCGCGGCGCAGCAGCGCGGCCAGGACACCAGCCACCAGGTTTGCCGCGGCCGTACGGTCACCAAGTCCCGGACGGATGCCGGGCGGTGGCTCCCCGGCCGGATTGAGCATGGCGGCGATGCCGGGCCGCGCCCAGAAGGCGGAGACGTCGTAGCCGGCACGGTCGCGCTCGGCGCCCGTCCAGCCGTAGCCCGTCAACGTGCCGACGACCAGGCGGGGATGGCGGGCGCGCAGCTCGTCCGGGGCCAGGCCCAGGCGTTCCAGCGCGCCGGGGCGGAGGTTGGTGACGAAGACGTCGGCACGCTCAAGTAGCCGTTCCAGTACGCCTTTTCCGTCCTCCGAGCGCAGGTCGAGGACGATCCCGCGCTTGCCGCGGTTGTCGGTCTCGAACGGGGGCGCGCTGTCGATGTCCTGGCCGACGTGCCGGAGCGTGTAGCGGTTGGGATCGCCGGTCGGCGCCTCGACTTTCACCACGTCCGCGCCCCAGTCCGCGAGCATGGTGGCCGCGGCCGGAGCCGCCACCCACATGCCCAGTTCGACGACCGAAATGCCTTCCAGTGGCCGCACAACCCACCTCCCTGTCTGTCGGTACGACTGCTAGATGCCGCGGAAGTCGCCAGGGCGGCGTTCCCGGAAGGCCTTCAGTCCCTCGACCCGGTCCTCCGTGGAGAACAGCACCGAGACGGTCTCGCGTTCGTACGAGATCGCCGCCTCCAGATCCATCCCGAGGCCGTAGTCGATCAGCCGCTTTCCCGCCGCGAGGGCCAGCGGGGCGCCGGCCGCCAGCGCGGCGGCGAGTGCCTCGGCGGCGTCCAACACCTTGCCGGGCTCGGCGAGTTCGTTGACCAGGCCGAGCGCGTGGGCCCGTTCCGCGTCGATCGGTTCGCCGGTGAGGATCATCTGCTTGGCGATCGCGGGCGGGATCAGACGCGGCAGCCGCTGTGTGCCGCCCGCGCCCGGCAGTACGCCGAGCTTCATCTCGGGCAGGCCGAGCCGCGTGCCCCGCTCCGCGACCCGCAGGTCACAGGCGAGCGCGAGTTCGAGACCGCCGCCGAAGGCGAACCCGTGGACGGCCGCGACCGAGGGCTTGGGGAAGTCCTCCAACAGTGCGTATGCGTCGGTAAGTTGCTGGACGAAGGAGTGGAACTGCCGTGGTGCCGTGAACGACTCGATCTCACCGATGTCGGCCCCGGCCGAGAAGGCCCGGCCCGCTCCGGCCACGACCAGGGCACGTACGTCGTCGTTGTCGCGCAACCCGGTCAGCGCGCGGGTGAGCCGGTCCACGGTCTCGGAGCCGATCGCGTTGAGCTGCCCCGGCCGGTCGAGGGTCAACACGGCGATCCGGTCCCGGAGTTCGACACGCAGCACGGTGTCCACCTCAGACCATCGTGAGTCCGCCGCTGACCGAGAGCGTCTGCCCGGTCATGTAGGCGGCGTCGTCGGACGCGAGGAAGGCCACCACACCGGCGATGTCGGCGGGCTGGGCGACGCGGCGCAGCGGGATCGCCCGCAGGGTCGCGTCGTACATCTTCTGGCTGTACTCGGCGACCTGCCCGAGCAGCGCGGTGTCGGTCGGCCCGGGGCAGACGCTGTTCACGGTGATGCCGTGCCGGGCCACCTCGCGGGCCAGCGCCTTGCCGAAGGCGATGACACCGCCCTTCGTCGCCGAGTACACGACCTCGCCGGACGAGCCGACCCGGCCGGCGTCCGAGGCGATGTGGACGATCCGGCCGCCGCCCCGCTCGATCATCGGGTCGAGGACGGCCCGGGTCATCGTGATCGTCCCGCGCAGATTGACGGCGATGATCCGGTCCCAGGTCTCCTCGCCGCTGTCGACGAACCGGCCGATGACGTCGACGGCCGCGTTGTTCACCAGGACGTCCACCGGGCCGAGTTCGACGGTCACGCGTTCCACGGCTGTGCGTATGGCTGCGCTGTCGGAGATGTCCGCGCCGACTCCCGTGGCGCGCACGCCGTACCGCTCCGCGAGCCGGCCCGCGACCTTGCCGGCCGCCTCCGCGTCGAGATCGCAGACGGCGACCGCGGCTCCCTGGGCGGCGAGTCGGTCGGCGATTGCCTCGCCGATGCCGCGGCCCGCTCCGGTGACGAGTGCCACCTTGTCCCGTACGCTCACGCGCCCTCCCTCGCCCGGCTGCCGATACAGCGCTATCGTATAACTACTTCAGCTAAATAAGCGAGATGCCTGAGCGGAGTCGAGCATGCGCCGAACGATCTTCACCGAGGAGCACGAGCTGTTCCGGGAGACCGCCCGCTCCTACTACCTGCGGGAATGCGCTCCGTACGCCGAGCAGTGGGAGCGGGACGGGCAGGTGAGCCGGGCCGCGTGGGCGGCGGCGGGCAAGGCCGGACTCATCGGCTGGCAGTTCCCGGAGGAGTACGGCGGCCAGGGGATCTGGGACTTCCGCTACAACGCCATCATGGCGGAGGAGATGGCGGCCACCAGTTCGGTCGGCATCGGGCTCGGGCTGCAGAACGACGTCATCCCGCCCTATCTGACACGCCTCACCACCCCTGAGCAGAAGGCCCGTTGGCTGCCCGGAGTGACCAGCGGCGAGACGATCTGCGCACTCGCGCTGTCCGAGCCGGCCGCCGGATCCGACCTCAAGGCCATCCGCACCACCGCCCGCCGGGACGGCGACGAGTGGGTGATCGACGGCTCCAAGACGTTCATCACCAACGGCATCCTGGCCGACCTGGTAGTCGTCGCCTGCAAGACCGACCCCGACGCCGGGCACAAGGGCATCAGTCTGATCGTCGTCGAGCGGGACACGGAGGGCTTCGAGCGCGGGCGCAAGCTCGACAAGGTCGGCATGAAGGCGCAGGACACCGCCGAACTCTTCTTCCACGACGTCCGCGTCCCCGCCGAGAACCTCATCGGGCAGGAGAACCGCGGTTTTTACCACATGATGGGCAACCTCCCGACCGAGCGCCTCGCCATCGCCGTCTCCTCACTGGCGGCGGCCGAGCGGGCCTTCGAGCTGGCGCTGGACTACGCCAAAACGCGCACGGCGTTCGGGCAGCCGATCGGCGAGTTCCAGGCCAACCGGTTCGCCCTCGCCGACATCAAGGCCAAGCTGGGCGCTGCCCGCGTCTACGTCGACGGCTGCATCATGGCCCTGTTCCAGGGCGAGTTGACGCCCGAGGAGGCCGCGGCGGCCAAGTACTGGACCTCGGAGACCGGCTGGCAGGTCATCGACCGCTGCATGCAGTTGTTCGGCGGCTACGGCTACGTCAACGAGTACGAGATCGCCCGGATCTGGCGCGACAGCCGGGTGCAGCGGGTGTTCGGCGGCACCTCGGAGATCATGCAGGAGATCATCGGGCGCTCGCTGGGCCTCTGATGCCGGCCGGACTCATTGACTGGCTTGGATAAATAGGTTAGCTATTTAAGCGAGATGTGCGAGATGTGGGATGCGGCTCAAGGAGGCAACCGTGGTCACGGTCGACGTGAAGCTGCACCAGGACAGAGCCAAGCACGACCTGCCGCGCCCCCGCCTGGTCATCGGCGGCAAGGACGTCACCGACACGAGCGGCGGC
The DNA here is from genome assembly GCF_000716435.1 of Streptomyces xylophagus. GTDB lineage: Bacteria > Actinomycetota > Actinomycetes > Streptomycetales > Streptomycetaceae > Streptomyces > Streptomyces xylophagus. Next base: position 99,589 of record NZ_JNWO01000014.1, on the reverse strand, counting down.
CAGTACGAGCACCGCAACCCGGCGACCGGCCTCGTCCAGGCGCACATCCCGCTCGCGGGCCCCGCCGAGGTGGACCGGGCCGTCGCAGCCGCCCGCCAGGCCTTCGAGGTGTGGGGCACCATGCGCCCCACCGAGCGCCGCCGCCTGCTCACCCGCTTCGCGCAGCTCCTCCGCGACCACATCCCCGAATTCGCCGCGATCTGCCCGCTGGAGAACGGAGTCTGCATCGGCGGCTGGGCCTCGAACGTCGGACCGCACGTCGCCGAATGGACCGAGTACTACGCCGGCTGGGCCGACAAGATCGAGGGCATGGTCGGCGCGGCCTACAGCCCGCACGAGAACGTCGAGTACACCATCGCCGAGCCCTACGGCGTCATCGGCCACATCATCACTTGGAACTCACCCGCACTGTCCCTGGCGATGAAGGTCCCGCCGTCGCTCGCCGCCGGCAACACCGTGGTCATCAAACCGGCCGAGTCCACGCCGTTCTCCGCGCTGCTCTTCGCCGACCTGGCCCGCGAGGCGGGCATCCCCGAGGGGGTCGTCAACGTCGTCACCGGACTCGGTGACGCGGGATCGGCGCTGGTCACCCACCCCGGCGTGGACAAGATCTCCTTCACCGGAGGCCCCGCCACCGCACGCCGCATCATGGCCGATGCCGCGCAGAGCCTCAAACCCGTCGTCTTCGAGCTCGGCGGCAAGTCCGCCAACCTGCTCTTCGCCGACACCGACCTCGACACCGTGGTGCCGTACTGCGCGGCCTTCGCCATGAGCAACACCGGCCAGGGCTGCGCACTGCCGACCCGGCTGCTGGTCGAGCGGTCGATCTACGACGAGGTCGTCGCGCGCGTCGCCGGTGTGGTCGCGCACCTGCCGGTCGGTGACCCGCTCGACCCGGCAACGTACATCGGACCCCTCATCGACGAGGCCGCCCGCGACCGGGTCCAGGGCGTGATCGACAAAGCGGTCGAAGGTGGTGCGGGGCGGCTCGTGTACGGCGGTGAACGCATCGACGCCGACGGCTACTTCGTCTCCCCGACCGTCTTCGCCGACGTCGACAACCGCAGCGACCTCGCCCAGCAGGAGATCTTCGGCCCTGTCCTGGCCATCACCCCCTTCGACACGGAGGACGAGGCCGTTGCCCTCGCCAACGACACCGAGTACGGCCTGTCCGCCTACATCCAGTCCCGTGACATCGGGCGCGTGAACCGGCTGGTGCCGCGTCTGAAAGCCGGGACGGTCTACGTCAACCCGGGCCCGAACCCCATCAGTTCGCCCACCACACCGTTCGGCGGCGTCGGGACGAGCGGGTTCGGCCGGGAGGGCGGCAAGGCGGGTCTCGACGAGTTCATCCACGTCAAGGGTGTCGGCATCAGCCGCGCCTGACGCCCGCCTTCCGAAAGCCCTGGGAGCCAAGAGCATGCATTCCGCACGCCGCCTGACGTTCGGCGACATCATCCGCGAGCACCGAAGGTCCTTTCCCGACGGCATCGCCCTCGTCGACGGCGAAGTCCGGCTGACCTGGCCGCAGTTGGACGAGCGGACCAACCGTCTCGCCAACGCCCTCACGGCCGCCGGGGTCGGCCCCGGCGACCGCGTCCTCTGGCTGGGACAGAACTCCTTCCGCATCTGGGAACTGCTCGGCGCCGCCGCGAAGATCGGTGCCATGGTCTGTCCCGGCTACTGGCGCTGGGCCGCCCCCGAAATGGCGTTCGCCGTAGAGGACTTCGACCCCCGGGTGGTGATCTGGCAGGACGAGGAGATCGGCGACACGGTCGGCAAGGCGCGGGCCGAACTGGGCAGCGACCACCGGGCGTTGTGGCTGCGGCACGACTCCGAGGCCCCCGGCTCCTACGAGTCCTTCCTGGCCTCCGGCGCGGCCGAGGACCCGGCCGTCGCCGTGGACCCGGACTCCGCGCTCCTGGTCATCTACACCGCGGCGATCTCCGGACGCCAGTCCGGCTCGATGCTCTCGCACCGCAACCTCCTTGCCATGGGCGCGAGTTCCGCCTGGATGGGGGACATCGGCACGGAGACCGCCTTCCTCGGCGCGGGCCCGATGTTCCACATCGGCAACTACCAGTTCTGGGGCGTCCCGGCCTTCGTACACGGCGGCAAGAACGTCGTCGTCCGCCGGGTCGTCGCCGAGGAGTTGCTCCCGCTGCTGGCGGCGGAGCGGTGCACGCACGCGTACCTGATGCCCCCGACGATCGCCCAACTCGTCGCCCTCAACCGGGAAGCGGGCCACGACCTCTCGCACCTGCGGGCCAGTGTCGCGGCCCCCCTCTGGCAGGGCACGGTCCCCACCGACACCAGCCGCTTCACCCGCAACGGCGGCGGCGAGGGCCGCGGCTACGGCCAGACCGAGGTGACCGGCTTCGCCGTGACCGGCGCCTACGGCGGCACGGGCACCGGCAACGCGGGACGCCCCGGCCCCTTCACCGCCGTACGCATCCTGGACGGCACCGGCAAGGAGTGCGCAGTCGGCCAGGCCGGTGAGATCTGCGTCCGGGGCGACCTGGTGCACCTCGGTTACTGGAACCGGCCCGAGATCAACGAGCAGCGTTTCCGCTTCGGTTGGTGGCACACCACCGACCTCGGCCGGCGCGAGAGCGACGGCACGATCAGCTTCCTCGGCACCACGACCCGCATGCTCAAGTCGGCCGCCGAGAACATCTTCCCGGCCGAGGTGGAGAACTGCATCGAGTCCCACCCGGCGGTGAAGGAGGCCGCAGTGATCGGTGTCCCGAACGAGCGCTGGGCGCAGGACGTCAAAGCGGTCGTCGTCCTCCACCCCGACGCCGAACCGGTCACGGCCGCGGACGTCATCGAACACTGCCGGGCGCGGATCGCCTCGTACAAGAAGCCGAAGACGGTGGAGTTCGTCGAGGCGCTGCCGCGCACCAAGGACTTCGCCAAGGACTACGAGGCGCTCGACGAGCGCTTCGGCGGGGGCGGTTACCCCGGCGGCGACCAACTCGGTGCGGGGCGGTGACGCCGTGAACGGCCGCCAACCCGTCGTCGTCGGCGTGCACGCCACCGAGCAGGCGCTGTCCCTCCCACACCGCGACGCGATGGGCCTCGCCCTCGAAGCGGTGCGTGGCGCGATCGAGGACGCCGGGCTGACTCCGGCGGACGTCGACGGCGCCCAGGTCGACTGGCCCGGCCCGGGTGGTGTGCCCGGCGAGGGCAGCTCCTGGGCGCGGATGCTCGGCCGGGACCTGCGCTGGACCAGCGACTCGATGCTCGACAACGCCGGCTCGCGGGGCCTGCTGAAGGCGGCGGCGGCCGTACGGGCGGGGTTCGCCGACACCGTCGTGGTCGGCGGCTGCAAACTGGTCTCGCGCGGTGCGGGCCCCGTCGGCGCCGGAGTCCCGCTGGAGTTCGCCGACGTCTGGGGCAGCTACGTCGTCGCCCAGTTCGCGCTGGTAGCGGCCCGGCACATGCACCAGTACGGGACGACCGCCCACCAGCTCGCGGAGGTCGCCGCCACCGTCCGCAACAACGGCACCACCAACCCGGAGGCGATGATGTACGGCCGCGGCCCGTACACCGCCGACGACGTGCTCGCCTCCCGCATGGTGGCCACACCGTTCCACCTGCTGGACTGCTGCATCGTCGGCGAGGGCGGCGCCGCCCTCGTGGTGACCACCGCCGAACGGGCCCGCGACCTGCCCCACCCGCCCGTCGCCGTGCTCGGCGGCGGCATGGAGTACCACCAGGCCGCGTACGCCAACCCCGCGCTGTACCGGGAGGTCGGCCAACTCGGCCGGGACGCGGCCACTCGCGCCTACGCCATGGCGGGCATCGGCCCGCAGGACGTGGACGTCTTCTCCCTCTACGACCCCAACTCCTTCGAGATCATCCGGCAGTTGGAAATCCTCGGGCTGTGCGGCGAGGGCGAGGGCGGCCCCCTGGCCGCCAGCGGCGCCATCGCCGTCGGAGGCAAGCACCCCGTCAATCCCGACGGCGGCTGCCTGGCGTACGCGTGGAACGGAACCCAGCAGATGACCCTCAAAGTCGTCGAGGCCGTACGGCAGTTGCGCGGCACCGCCGTCCACCAGGTCGAGGGCGCGGAGCTGGCGGTCGTCGGCAACGCGGGCTCCGGCGCGCAGCACTACGAGATGAGCGTGCTGGGGAGGATCCGATGAGCCGCCCCGTGCCCGTGGCCACCCCGCTGTCCCGGCCGTTCTGGGACGCGGCCCGGCGCGGAGATCTGGTCGTCCCGCACTGCCCGGCCTGCGGGCTGCGCTTCCTCGTGCCCGAACCCGCCTGCCCCGGCTGCATGTCGGCGGACTGGCGGTACGTGCCCAGCGCCGGCCGGGGCACCGTCTACTCGGTGACCGTGGTCCACCGCGCACCCGGCCCCGGCTTCGAGACACCGTTCGCGCTGGCCGTGATCGACCTGGACGAGGGCGGCACCCTGCTGTCCCACGTCGACGCGGGCGACCCGGACGACGTGACCATCGGCATGCGGGTGCGCGTGGACTTCCGGCCCCTCACCGACGAGATCACCTTGCCGTACTTCGTGCCGGTCCCAGGCGACTGAAGGAGATGGATGCCGTGGCGAACACGCCGGTACGGGTCCCGAAGATGGCCGAGCTGGTGGCGGCACAGCTGCGCCGCAAGATCGTGCGCGGGGAACTGGCCGAGGGGGAGGCGCTGCCCGCCGAGACGGCCCTGATGGCGGAGTTCGCCGTCTCCCGGCCGACGCTGCGCGAGGCGTTCCGGGTACTGGAGTCGGAGTCGCTGATCAGCGTGCGGCGGGGCGCCCGGGGCGGGGCACGGGTGCAGGTCCCCGAGGGCACGGTCGCCGCCCGCTACGCGGGAGTCGTCCTCGAATACCGCGGTACGACCCTCAAGGACGTCTACGACGCCCGTACGGTCATCGAGGCACCGTGCGCCAGTCTGCTGGCCGAGCGCCGCACCGACCGGGACCTGGAGCGGCTGCGGGCCTCCGTCGCCGAGGCAGAGGGGCTCATGGACGACCCCTCGGCCTTCATCCGCGCCCACATGGAGTTCCACGCCCTCGTCGTCGAACTCGCCGGCAACGAGACGCTGAGCGTCCTCAACGGCATGGTCCGGCACATCATCGACCAGGCGAACTGGTCCCACGTCGACCTCGACGCCGGCAGCCCCGAGAACATCCGGGCCAACCGCCGGGGCTTCCGCGCCCACGGCGCCCTCGTCGAACTGGTCGCCGGGCGCCGCACCGAGGCCGCCGAGGAGCTGTGGCGCCTCCATCTCCAGGAGGCCGAGGACTACCTGCTGCAGAGCAGGTCCATGACGACGGTCCTGGACCTGCTCTGCTGACGTACGGTCAACTCCCGTGCAGCTCCTGCACGATCGGCTCCCACACCTCGGCGTCGATCTCGTACGCGGTGTAGAAGGACACCCGGTCGACCAGACTCCCGTACCGGCGCGTGATCTCGCCCGCGACCCGCTCCGGCTCCGCGACGACCGCGAAGGTGTTCAGCACCTCGTCGTCGACGAGCCCGCCCATCGCCTCCCACTTGTCCTCCCGGGACGACTTCGACAACGCGTTCAGCTCGTCGCCGAGTTCGCCCCAACCGTGCAGCTCCAGGACTCCGCGATAGGCGGGTGTGCTGCCGTAGAAGGCGATCTGGCGGCGGGTGCAGTCGATCGCGCGCGCCAGCTCCTCCTCGGTGCGGCCGGTCGCGGTGAGGAGGAGATGGGAGACGGAGAAGTCGCCGCGCGTGCGGCCGGACCGTTCGAGGCCCAACTCGACGGTCGGGAGGGTCACTTCCCGCAGATACCGCTCGGTGGTGAAGCCGTGTGCCAGGAGCCCGTCGGCTACCTCGCCCGCCACCCGGGTCATCGCCTCACCGACCGCCGCTACGAAGACCTTGGGGGCGCCGCCGGGCGTGGGCGGGGGAGAGAAGAAGGGGGACATGAGCGTGTGCGTGTAGAAGTCGCCGCGGAAGTCGAGCTTCTCACCCTCGTTCCAGGCGGCCCAGATCGCGCGCAGCGCGCTCACGTACTCCCGCATACGGGCGGCGGGGCGGCTCCACGGCATGGCGAAGCGCCGCTCGATGTGCGGTTTGATCTGGCTGCCCAGGCCGAGCGAGAAGCGCCCGCCGGAGTAGGCCTGCAAGTCGTGTGCCGTGTAGGCGAGTTGCATGGGGGAGCGGGCGAACGCCACCGCGATCGCCGTGCCGACCTCCAGCCGTTCGGTGTGCTCGGCCGCGAGCAGCAGCGGCAGGAACGGGTCGTGTTGCGACTCCGAGGCCCACAGGCCGTCGTAGCCCGCCTTCTCGTGGTGGAGGGCCTCCGCCACGACTTCAGCGGTTCCCCACACACTGAGCTTTCCGTCGACCTTCATGCCGTTCCCTCCACTGTGACCGCGTCCAACCCGATGTGCCGCGCGAGCAGTTCGCGATGGAACGCCGGGTCCCCGAACAGGAGTTGTGACGTCTTGGCTCGCTTCAGATACAGGTGGGCCGGGTGCTCCCAGGTGAAGCCGATGCCGCCGTGGACCTGGATGTTCTCCGCCGTCGCCTGCAGACACGCGTCGGAGCAGAACGCTTTGGCAAGACTCGCCACCGCGGGCAGGCCCGGGTCCTCGTTCGCTGCCGCGAGCAGCGCATAGTGCGCGGCGGCACGCGCCGATTCCACTTCGAGGAGGACGTCGGCGAGCAGGTGCTTCACCGCCTGGAAGGAACCGATGGCCCGCCCGAACTGGTGCCGTACCTTGGCGTACTCCACCGCCATGTCCAGTGCGCGGGCGGCCACCCCGACCTGCTCGGCGGCGAGTGCCACCGCGGCCCGGTCGAGCACCTGCGAGACGAGGTCCCAGCCATCGCCGTGCGTACGCAGCCGGGTCGCCGGTACGTCGTCGTAGTCGAGGCGGGCCTGCCGGCGGGTCGGGTCCATCGTGGGGAGGGGAGCGCGGGTCAGTCCGGCCGCGTCGCCGTCCACCCAGAAGACACCGATGCCGTGTTCGGTCCGGGCGACGGTGAGGACGACGTCGGCGGTGGCACCGTCGAGGACGAACATCTTGTGTCCAGTCAGCAGCCAACTGCCGCCCGACTCGCGGGCGTTGAGAGCGATGCCCGTCGCATCCCAGCGGGCCGAGTCCTCGGTCAGGGCCAGTGTCCCGACCAACTCACCCGAGGCGAGCCCCGGCAGCAGACGCTTGCGGGCGTCCTCGTCGTCGCAGCGCAGCAGCGTGGTCGTCGCCAGTACGGCCGAGGAGAGAAAGGGCGTGCACACCAGCGCCCGGCCCAACTCCTCCATGACCACGCCCACTTCGACCGGCCCGCACCCGGCGCCGCCGTACTCCTCGGGAACGGCCAGCCCCTGCAGGCCGAGTTCCGTCCCCATCCGGCGCCACAGTGCCCTGTCGAAGCCCTTCGGTGTCTCCATCAGCCGCCGCGTCTCGGTCTCGGGCGAGGTGTCCGCGAGGAACGCCCGTACTGTGCGCCGCAGTTCGTCCTGCTCGTCGCTGAACGCGAAGTCCATGCCGCTCAGCCCTCCGTACCGGCTCGGCGACGCCCACGCGAGGCGATGATCTGCTCCACCGCGGCGATGTGGCCCGGGTCGTGCATGCTGTCCCGTTCGGCGAGCAGCGCCGGCTCCAGTACGGCGGCCATGGCCTGCTCCAGATGGAGGTTCACCGCCCGCTTGGTGCCGCGCAGCGCCTGTGTGGGCAGGGCGGCCAGGCGTCCGGCCAGGTCCATGGCTTCGTCCAGGAGCTTGTCCTTCGGTACGACGCGGTTGGCGATGCCGAGCCGGACTGCCTCTTCGGCGTTCACCCGCTCGCCCAGGAAAAGGAGTTCCTTCGCGCGGGTCAGGCCGACGAGCAGGGGCAGGACGAGCGCGCCGCCGTCGCCCGCGACGAGACCGACCTGGACGTGCGGGTCGGCCACATAGGCGTCGTCCGCGATCAGCACCAGGTCGCTCAGCAGGGCCAGGCTGCAACCGAGGCCCACGGCGGGCCCGTTGACCGCCGCGATCACCGGCAACGGGCAGCGGACCAGGCCGGTGATGATCCGCCGGGCCTCGTCGACGTTCTGCTGCCGGAAGGCGGGGTCGCGCTGGACCCGGGTCATGATGTCGAAGTTGCCGCCCGCGCTGAACGCCCTTCCCCGACCGGTGAGCACGACCACCCGTGCCTCGGGGTCGTCGGCGACCGTGTCCCAGACCGACGCGAGGCCGGAATGCAACTCCTCGCTCATCGCGTTGAGCTGGTCCGGCCGGTTCAGCTCGATCAGCCGGACCGGCCCGACGGCCGTCACCACCAGATCCGTCATCTCCACCGCCACCATCCAGGAACAGTTCAGTAGAGTTGAATGCTATAACTAATTGAGCTTTATGAGAACCAGGTCGTGGAGTGCAGAGCCCGACGGAGGACGCGCATGCCGGAGCAGGAGTACGAGACCGTGCGGGCCGAGGTGGCGGACCGGATCCTCACCGTCACGCTCAACCGGCCCGAGAAGCTGAACGCCTTCAATCCGCAGATGATGGGCGACCTGCTCGACGTCCTGGACGCGGCCGACGCCGACGACGACGTACGGGCGATCGTGGTGACCGGAGCCGGGCGCGGTTTCTGCGCGGGGGCCGATGTCAGTTCCGGCGGGTCCTCCTTCGACCACCGCAGGGCGGGTGCCTGGCACCGGGACACCGGCGGCCGGGTCGCGCTGCGGATCTTCTCCAGCACCAAGCCGGTCATCGCGGCGGTCAACGGCCCGGCGGCCGGCGTCGGCGCCAGCATGACCCTGCCCATGGACATCCGGCTGGCCTCGACCTCGGCGAAGTTCGGCTTCGTGTTCGCGCGCCGGGGCATCGTGCCGGAGTCCGCGGCCAGTTGGTTCCTGCCCCGGGCCGTGGGTATGCAACGGGCCATGGAATGGGTGGCCACCGGCCGCGTCTTCGGCGCCGACGAGGCCCTGTCGGCCGGGCTGGTCCGCTCCGTCCACCCGCCGGAGGAACTGCTTCCGGCGGCATACGAACTCGCCCGTGAGATCGCCCAGAACACCTCGGCGATTTCGGTCGCCCTCTCCCGCCAGATGATGTGGCGGATGCTCGGCGAGCCCCACCCGATGGCCGCGCACCGCCTCGACTCGCGCATCATGAGCCAGATCGGCGGCGGTCCGGATCCCGTGGAGGGCGTCGAGTCGTTCCTCGCCAAGCGGCCGCCCGAGTTCCCGGGCCGGGTCAGCAAGGACATGCCGGCCGTCTATCCCTGGTGGCGGGAGGAGGAGTTCCTGCCCTTGGGGGAGTAGGCGGCACTGGAGCAGGGGGAGAGCGCGCTCGCTTGCGGACTCCGGTGTGCGGACGGGCAGTTGTGCCGACTGGAGCGCGCTCTTCCGTCGTATGCCCTCAGCTCTTCTGGTCAGATCAGAAGGGATCGGTGAACGAGATCGGCTTGCCGGTGGCGCGGGCGTACGCGATCTCCCTGCTCGTGGACTCGCCGATATACCCGCCCGGGTTGACGACCAGAACCCGGTCGGCCAGGTCGATCTTGCGCAGGTGGAGGGCGCCCAGCGCGGTCCTCTGCTCGTCGGTGATCAACTCATCCGCTTCGTGATCCTCGGCGCGCAGGAAGACGCCCGGCGCGACGACGATGACACCTGCGAAGGTCAGTTCACGGTTGGCCGCGCTCATCTCGTCCACGAACCGAGTAGAGCCGCAGATGCAGACGATCTCAGGTCGGTCGGGCACGGCTCAGTCCTTCGGCTCGAACGGGAAACCGTCAGTGCGCGCGCAGCCATCAAGGGCGGGCGCAGGAGCCAGCAGTTTACGCAGCGAGATGGACGCCCCGCGGCTGGACCGTCGCAGGCGGAAGGCGTGGCCCGTGCTGGGAATGACACTGCTCGACGCCGGAGTCCATGGTGCACCCGGCTCACCACCTGCCGTTGGCAACACGGCCTGGGGACCGCTCCAATCGCCGACCGGATCATGGCCGAAACGCTCCCCGGCCCCACCGCCCGAGACGACCGGGCGATCATCGAGGCGGCCCTCGGCCACTGCCGCCGCGGCCACCACGCGGTCGTAACCCGTCCGGCGCGACCGGCCGAGGACGATCTCGTGGACGCCCGGCTGGACGTGCGCGGGACCGCCTGCCTGCGGATCGTCTGCCGCCCGCCTCCGCCGGCCACGGTCTCCGGCATCCTCGACGGGTCGATCATGGCTACGATCCGACGGCCCGCGGCCCCCCGCCCTGGACACGGCCCGACCCGCCCCGACACTTTGACGGACCGATGAGATCTGTCCGAAACATTGTCGTCGTATCCCCGAAGTGTTAGCGTCCGGACGGCGGGCATTCAGTTGAATGCGTTAGCTATTCCGCCCGGGACGGTGACCATGAGCGATGGTTTCCTGCACGATTCTTTCCACGGTGTCGACTGGGGAGTCGCCACCGCGGACGCCATCGCGGCCCCGCCGCCCCCTCCGCCGGAACGCGCGGGGCACTTCCGGCAGTGGACCGACGACATCCGGCAGCTGGTCGGCGTCACGCCCGACACGCACCGGATGGTCGCCGGATGGCCGCTGGTCCAGCCCGACGGCCCCGGCAGCTGGGACCACGTGGCCCTGGACCGCTGCGACCGCGAACTCGACTCCCTGCTCGCCCTCGGCCTGCGCCCTTGTCTCACTCTCTTCGACCGGTCGCTGCCGCCCTGGCTGGAGGAGCGCGGGGGCTGGCTGGAGCGCGACACCGCCGAGCACTTCGCCGCCTACGCCGCCGAGCTGGGCCGCCGCTACGGCGACCGCGTCATCCGCTGGATCACCTCCACCGACCTGGCCGGACCCACCCTCGCCGACCACGTGGCCGGGATGTACACCCCGGGCCGGGGCATCGGCCGCGCCGGCCTGCCCGCGGTCCACCACATCCTGCTCGCCAACGGACTCGCGACCCGCGCGCTCCGCGCCGCCGGCGTGAGCGGCCGGATCGGTACCACGGTCACCCTCGTCGGCGGCTACGCGGCCACCGAGGACCCCTTCGACCGGCTTGCCCTGGACCGCCTGCTGAGCTGGACCAACCGCCTCTTCCTCGACCCCCTGCTGCTCGGCGAGCACATGGTGACCGAGGACGACGTCTCACCCATCGAGGACACCGACTGCGTACGCCTCGGGGACATGGACGTCATCGCCACCCCGCAGGACCTGCTCGGCCTGTCCTGGCACACCCCGTTCCGCGTCACCGCACCGGAGAACCTCGCCCGCGCCCTGCCCGCCGACAAGTGCCAGAGCAGGCTCAACGAGGTCAACCGACTCCTCGTCGGCCTGGGCTTCGCGGTCGTCCCCTTCGACGACGTGGAGACGACGGCGTACGGCTGGCCCATCCTCCCCGAGGGCCTGGCCGACGCCGTCGCGGACCTCCACGACCTCTACGGTGACCTGCTGCCGCCGCTGTCCGTCGTCGACAACGGCATGGGCGACCTGGACCTCGTCGACGAGACCGGCCACAGCGACGACGCCCGCCGCCGGGCCCTGCTGCGCGCCAGGTTGTCCTGGCTGGGCCGGGTGATCGAGCGCGGTGTGGACGTCTGCGGCTACGAGTACTGGTCGGTGCTCGACAACCTGGAGGCCAAGTTCCGCTACACCCGCCTCTACGCGATGGCCGTCCCCGACCACGAACCCCCGCCGCGCCCGCCGATGCCCTCGGACTGGCTGCGGGCCGGAGCCTTCGCGGGCCCCGAGGCTCCGGGGCCGACGGCCGGGCTGACCCTGGTCCCGCCCGGCCCCCGGGATCAGCGCGTCGGAGCCTCGTAGTCCCGGCCCCGGATCAGCCGCACCGGCGTGTAGACGAGCACGTCCTCGTCCCGCTGGTTGCGTACGGTGATCCGGCTGGTCACCACGCCCCGGCCGGGTTTGCCCGACGGCCGGGAGGCCGTGGTCTCGACGACGGCGTACAGGGTGTCGCCGACGTACACCGGTCCCCGCACGGTCAGTTCCATGTGCAGGAAGGCCAGGCCCGTGCCGTGCAGCACGTTCGTCTGCAGGACGAGTCCCTCGGCGATGCAGTACGTCAGCGCGCCCGGGACCAGGCGCCCGCTGTAGCCGCCGTCGGCCGCGTGCGAGGCGTCCCAGAAGAGCGGCTCGTTGAATCCGCCCCAGGTGACGAAGTTGACGAGGTCGGTCTCGGTGACCGTGCGGCGGGCGGTGCGGAAGATCTGCCCGACCGGCATCTCCTCGTAGGTCAACCCCCTTACCAGCGGGGGGATTTCGGTGGCGGTGGTGGGCTCTGCCGTCATCGCGCGCTCCTCGTGCTTCGTGTGTCCGTGGGTCACAGGTCGATCGGGTGCTTGCCGCCCACGCCCTCGAAGTCCGGGGCGCGCTTCTCGCGGTGGGCGGCGAGTCCCTCGACGACCTCGTGCCCGCCGAACCCGAAGAACTCCAGCCCCAGCGAGGCCTCGAAGAGCGGCTGGGCCGTGCGGTACCAGTGGTTGAGGGACCGCTTGGTCCAGCTCAGCGCGCTGGCGGGCCCGGCGGCGAGCAGGGTCGCGACCCGTAGTCCCTCGGCGTGCACGTCCTCGTCGTCCACGCACTTCGACACCAGGCCGATCCGCTCGGCCTCCTCGCCGGTCAGCGTCTCGCAGGTCAGCAGGTAGTACTTGGCCTTGGCCATCCCGCACAGCAGCGGCCAGCAGATCGCCGCGTGGTCGCCGGCCGTCACCCCGAGCCGCGTGTGCCCGTCGACGATCTTCGCCTTGCGTCCGGCGATCGAGATGTCCGCCAGCATGCCGATGACCAGCCCCGCACCGACCGCCGGGCCGTGGATCGCGGAGACCACGGGCTTCGAGCAGTTGATCACCCCGTAGACCATGTCCCGCGCCTCCCGCATCACTCGGGCCCGCACGGCGTAGTCCTCGGTCAGGGCCTCGATGGAGTCGAAGGTCCCGCCGGCCGAGAAGGCCTTGCCCGCTCCCTGGACCAGCACCGCGCGGGTCTCCTCGTCCCGGTCGACGACCGGCCAGACATCGGCCAGCTCACCGTGCATGCGCGGATCGACGGCGTTGAGGTTCGGCGCGTCGAGCACGATGCGCAGCACACCGGGCGCGGGCCGCTCGAAGGTCAGGCTCGTGAACGGGGCGTAGGGATCGGTCACGTCGCGCTCCTGGTGTATTCAGTGCGGATACTATAATTATCTAACTGTATCGAGAGGCGGGCGGCAAGCGTCCGGCACACGGGCGCACCGAGGACGGGAAGCTCGGCATGGATCTCACCTTCAGCGAGGAACAGGACGAACTGCGCACGGTCGTACGGTCGTTCCTCACCCGGCACGCCACCGAGGCCGACGTGCGCCGCCTGGCCGCCGACCCGCGCGGACACGATCCGGGCATCTGGCGGCGGATGGCCACGGAGATCGGACTCCAGGGCCTCGCCGTACCGGAGGAGTACGGCGGCTCCGGCTTCGGCTACGTCGACCTCGGCGTCGTCTTCGAGGAGACGGGCCGCGCCCTGCTGTGCGCCCCGTACTTCGCCACCGTCGCCCTGGCCGCCGAGGCGCTGCTGCGCTGCGACGACGAGGCCGCCCGCGCCGACTTCCTCCCGGGCATCGCCGCCGGCGAGACGGTCGCCACGCTCGCCCTCACCGAGGACGACGGACGCTGGGACGAGCCGGGCATCCACCTCAACGCCCGCGCCGGAGCGAGCGGTTGGCGGCTCACGGGCGCGAAGACCTACGTCCCCGACGGACACCTCGCCGACCTGATCCTGGTCGCCGCCCGCACCCCCGCCGGCGTCAGCCTTTTCGCGGTCGAGGCCGCCGACGCCCCCGGCCTCACCCGCGACCCCCTCCCCACCCTCGACCAGACCCGCAAACAGGCCCGCATCACCTTCACGGACACCCCCGCCCGCCTGCTGGGCACCGACGGCACGGCCTGGCCCGTGATCGAACGCACCCTCGCCACGGCCGCCGTCCTCCTGGCCGCCGAACAGGTCGGGGGAGCCGCCGCCGCCTTGGACGCGGCGGTCGCGTACGCCAAAATCCGCGAGCAGTACGGCCGCCCCATCGGCTCCTTCCAGGGCATCAAGCACAAGTGCGCCGACATGCTCGTCGAGATCGAGTCCGCCCGCTCGGCCGCGTACGCCGGACTGTGGGCCCTGGACGCCGGCGACGAGACGGAGATCGCCGTCGCGGCGGCCCTCGCCCAGGCCTTCTGCTCGGAGGCCTTCACCAAGGTCGCGGGCGACAACATCCAGGTGCACGGCGGCATCGGCTTCACCTGGGAGCACCCCGCGCACCTCTACTTGAAGCGGGCCAAGAGCTCCGAGGTGCTGCTCGGCACACCCGCGCACCACCGGGAACTGCTCGCCGCCCGGCTCGGCATCTGACACCCAGGAGAGACAGACATGGAAGTGGACTTCGGGCCCGCCGTACGCGACTTCCGCGACGAACTGCGGGACTGGTTCGCGGACCACCTCGTGGGGGAGTTCGCCGAACACCGGGGCGTGGGTGGCCCCACCGACGGAGCGGCCTGGGACGTACGCCTGGCCTGGGACCGCGAGTTGTCGGCCGGCAACTGGCTGGGCGTGGGCTGGCCGAAGGAGTACGGCGGACGCGGCCTCGGACTCCTGGAGGAGATCGTCTTCGAGTATGAGTACGCCCGCGTCAACGCTCCCTACCGCGCCACCGTCAACGCCCTCGACCTGCTCGGCCCGATGCTCCTCGCCATGGGCGACGAGGCCCAGAAGAAACGCTTCCTGCCACCGATCCTCGCCGTCGAGGAACTGTGGGGACAGGGCTTCAGCGAACCCGGCGCGGGCTCCGACCTGGCCTCCGTCCGCACCCGCGCCGAACGCGACGGCGACCAGTGGGTGGTCAACGGGCAGAAGGTGTGGACCTCGTTCGGCATCCACGCCGACTGGCTCTACGTCCTCACCCGCACCGACCCCGACTCCCGGCGCCACAAAGGCCTGACCCTGCTCCTCCTCCCCACCGACCAGCCCGGCGTGGAGATCCGGCCCATCCGCAACCTCGCAGGCCAGGACGAGTTCGCCGAGGTCTTCCTCTCCGACGCGCGCACCGGCGCGGACATGGCCGTCGGCGAGGTAGGTCAGGGCTGGCGCACCGCGATGGCCACGCTCGGCATCGAACGCGGCACCACCCTGCTGCCCCAGCAACTCGGCTTCGAGCGGGAGGCCGAGGCACTGATCGAACTGGCCCGCTCCCGGGGCGCGTTGGACGACCCCATGCTGCGCCGCCGGATCCTGGACGCCTGGATCTCCGTACGCATCATGCGCACCACCAACCTACGCACCCTCGCCGAACTGACCGCGGGCCGCACACCCGGCGCCCAAGCCACCACGGCGAAGCTCTACGCCTCGACCCGCCACCAGCAACTCGGCCACCTGGCAATGGAGTTGGCCGGACCCGCCGGACAGATCGTCGGCGAGGACTACGAACTCGACACCCGACAGCGCTCGTTCCTGCTCTCCCTCGCGGAGACGATCTACGGCGGTTCCAGCGAGATCCAGCGCAACATCATCGGGGAGCTGGTCCTCGGTCTGCCGAGGGAGCCGCGGCCATGACCTCGACCGAGGACCGCCTCGACCGCATCGAGTCCCACCAGGCCATCCAACAACTGCCCATCCGCTACGCCCTGGCCGTTGACTCCCGCGACCTCGACGCCTGGGTCGGCTGCTTCCGCCCGGACGTCGACATGGGACGCCACGGGCGAGGACGGCAGGTTCTACGGCAGCACATCGAACCCCTCGTGCGCGGCTTCCACCGCTCGGTGCACCAAATCTGCGGCCACCGCGTCGAGTTCACCGGCCGCGACACCGCGACCGGCGCGGTCTACTGCCGCGCCGAGCACGAGGTGGGGGACCGGTGGATCGTGATGGCGATCTGCTACTTCGACGACTACGCGCGCGTCGACGGCGACTGGTACTTCTCCCGGCGCCGCGAACAGCACTGGTACGCGGCCGACGTGACCGACCGCCCGCAGGCCGTCGGCTTCAACGGGTGGGAGGGCGCGGGAAATCCGGCACTGCCCGACGCCTTCCCCACGTGGACGGCCTTCTGGAAGGAGACGTGATGGCACGGTTGGCAGGCAGGACGGCGCTGGTCACCGGCGGAGGACAGGGCGTGGGCCGAGGCATCGCCCTGGCGCTCGCGGCCGAGGGCGCGGCTGTGGTCATCACCGGCCGCACCGAGACCAAGCTGAAGGACACCGCAGGGGAGATCGCCGAGCGCGGCGGCAGGGCCTACACCGTGGTCGGGGACGTGGGGGAGCGGGACGACATCGACCGGATGGTGGCCGAGACGGTACGGGAGTTCGGCGGCCTCGACGTGCTCGTCAACAACGCCCAGTCCTCGGTGCAGCGACGGCTGGAGAAGACGTCGTACGACGATGTCGAACTCACTTACCGCAGCGGGCCGTTGGCCGTCTTCCACGCGATGCAGGCGGCCCTGCCCCACTTGAGGGAGAGCCGGGGCAGTGTCGTCAACCTCGGTTCCTCGGCGGCGGTGCAGGGCGAGGCGACCTTCGCGGCGTACGCCATGGCCAAGGAGGCGATCCGTGGGCTGAGCAGGGTCGCCGCGCGGGAGTGGGGCCCGTACGGGATCCGCGTGAACGTCGTCTGCCCGGCCGCGCTCAGCCCGGCGGCGGAGGATTATCTCGCCGCGCATCCGCGGAAGGCGGAGGAACTCGCGCGGGAGATTCCGCTGGGGCGGCTCGGCGAGCCGGAGGCGGACATCGGCAGGGCGGTGGCCGCGCTGGTGAGCGACGACATGGCCTATCTGACCGGCGCGACACTGATGTTGGAGGGCGGCAGGACCCTCATCGGGTGACCGTTGTTAGACGACACCCCGCGCGCGCAGTCCCGCGAGCTGATCCTCCGTCACCCCGGCGAGCCCGCACAGGACTTCGGCGGTGTGCTCGCCCAGCGCGGGCGGCGGGGTGTAGCCCTCGACCGGGGTCGCCGTGAGCCGTATCGGATTGGCGAGCAGGGGCAGGGGGCCCGAGACCGGATCGTCGACCTCGACCAGCATCCCCCGGTGCTGGATCTGGGGATCGGCGAAGACCTCGGGCATCTCGTTGAACGGGCCCGCCGGCACGTCGTGTTCGTCCAGGAGGGCCAGCCAGTCGTCCCGGGTCCGGGTCCGCATGATGTCTTCGAGCACCGGCAGGATCTCCTCCCGGTGGGTGATCCGGGCGGAGGTGGTCGCGAACCGGGGGTCCTGGAGCAGGTCGGTGCGGTCGGCCGCCGCGCAGAAGGCGGCGAACTGCTTGTCGTTGCCCGCGACGAGGAAGAGCGGTTTGTCCGCGCAGTGGAAGGCCTGGGAGGGGATTCCACCGTAGCCGCCGTTGCCGCGCCGACGCGGAACCTCTCCGGAGACCAGGTAGTTCATCGCGAAGTGCGACAGCGAGGCCAGCCCACAGTCCAACAGGGACAGGTCGACGAACTGGCCCTCGCCGGTTGCGTCCCGGTGCCGCAGCGCCGCCAGGACGGCCGTCGAGGCGTACAGGCCGGTGAGGATGTCGACCATGCTCACGCCGACCTTCATCGGCTCGTCTGGGTGGCCGGAGACGCTCATCATCCCGGACATGGCCTGGAAGATGCCGTCGTAACCGGGGCGCCCGGCATAGGGACCGGTCTGGCCGAAGCCGGTGACGGACAGGTAGACCAGGCGCGGGTTGAGCGCCAGCAGACTCTCGTGGTCGAGGCCGTACTTCGCCAGCGTCCCCGCGCGGAAGTTCTCCACCAGGACGTCCGAGCGCGCGGCGAGCGAGCGGATCAACTCCTGTCCCTCGGCGGTGGCGTGATTGACAGTCACGGACCGCTTGTTGCGGTTGCAGGAGAGGTAGAAGGCTGCGGTGTCCGTCCCGGGGGCGAACGGCGGACCGTACGTCCGTGAGTCGTCGCCGGTGCCCGGCCGCTCGACCTTGATGACCTCCGCGCCGAGGTCGGCCAGCATCTGGGTGGCCAGCGGTGCGGCCAGGATGCGGGACAGGTCGAGGACGCGGATCCCGGCCAGGGCGGTCGACGGCATCGAGGTCTCCCTCTGTTCACAGGCATCGAATGAGTTATATAAATAATACATCTGGCGCCCTGGCTGTGGCTCGGATGATTGCTTCAACTATCCAATTCATGTAACTATATGGATCGGCTGACCGGCCGAGACCGGAGGGCGTGCGGATGACCGTCGCGGCGAGAACCCTCACCGACCAGGAGCAGCGCGAACGCCGCGAGTGGTTCCGGGCCCGCTGGGAGCGCGGCGTCGCGTTCAACCGCCTCTGTCGGGTGCGCATGGTCCGCTGGGACCCCGACGGCGTCGAGGTCGTCCTTCCCTACGCCGAGCAACTCACCGCCCACGAAGGCGTCTTTCACGGCGGAGTGATCTCCGCGCTCATCGACACCGCGGGCGCGGGAGCCGTGATCGCCGGGCACGACTTCCAGAAGGGGAGTCTGCTCAGCACCGTCTCGATGTCGGTGCAGTACCTCGCGCCCGCCCGGGGCCCGGAGGCCGTCGCCTACGCGCGCTGCGTCCGCCGGGGCCGCAGGCTGCACTTCGCCGACGTCGACGTGATGACCGACGGGGTCGTCTGCGCCCGGGGGCAGGTGGTGGTGACGATCTCCGGAGAGCGACCGGGCGTCGGCGAACCCATCCAACCCATTCAACCTATTCAATCCATCCAACCCATCGACGCCATCGAACCGCTGACCGAGGAGTGACGCGATGCCCGACGAACCCGACCGGGACCTGGTGCTCTACGAGGTCGACGAGGACGGTGTCGCCACCGTCACCCTCAACCGGCCCGAGCGCAAGAACGCGTGGAGCCTCCCCATGGAGCGCCGCTTCTTCGCCCTCCTGGACGAGGCCGCCGCCGACCCCGCCGTCCGCGTCGTGATCGTCACCGGCGCGGGCCGGGCGTTCTGCCCCGGCATGGACGTCCAGCGGCTGGAGCAGAACGCGCAGCCGGGCCAGTCCCTCAACCTCCAGGCCCGCGTGCCCATGTACAGCAGGCGGAACATGCCCAAGCCGCTCATCGCGGCCGTCAACGGCGCCTGCGCGGGCATCGGCCTGGTCCAGGCGTTGATCTGCGACGTACGCTTCGCCGCCCGAGGCGCGCGCTTCACCACCGCCTTCACCCGCCGCGGCCTCGCCGGCGAGTACAACCTCCCGTACGTGCTGCCGCGCGTCATCGGCCTGGAGAACGCCCTCGACCTCCTCCTGTCCGGCCGCGTCTTCGACGCCGACGAGGCGAAGCAACTCGGCCTCGTCAGCCGGGTCGTGGAGCCGGAGGATCTGCTCGACGCGGCCCGCGCCTACGCCCGCGACATCGCCCGCAACTGCTCACCGCGCGCCATGGCCGTCGTACGGCATCAGGTCTACGGCGATCTCGACCGGCCCTTCACCGAAGCGCTCGCCCGCTCCTACTCCGCCATGGAGTTCTTCGCGGGCTCGCCCGACTTCCGTGAAGGGGTGGCCAGTTTCGTGGAGAAACGGGAGCCCAAGTTCGAGGGACTGCCCCCGGACTTCGACCCGGACGAGGCCACTCGCGACGCGTTCCTGCCGTACTGACCGAGGAGCAAGACCGCTTCTGTGTGCACTGACAGAGGAGAAGGAAGATGACAGGGCAGCCGTTCCCCGTCGAAGCCGGGCACATCCTGATGTTCGCCCGGGCCATCGGCGACGAGAACCCGGCGTATGTCGGCGAGGGCGCACTCGCACCGCCCACCTTCACCATGGCGAGCGCGCACCACGATCCCGACTACCGGCTGCGGCCCAAGCCGGGGGAGGAGTGGTTCGGGTCCGGCGCCGGGCCCGGCGTGATGCCCGAGGGCGGTGGCGGCCTGCACGCCGAGCAGCACTTCACCTACCACCGGCCGGTACGCGCGGGGGAGACCCTGTACGCCACCACCGTCACCGGCCGCAGCTGGGAGAAGCGGGGCCGCACCGGCCTGCTCCTGTTCAGCGAGCGCATCACCGAGTACCGGGACGCCGACGGCGAACCCGTCGTCAGCGCCCGCACCGTGGCCGTCGTGCCCGAAGGCCCCGCCACCCGGAAGGACGACGTCCGATGAGCCTGAGTGCCGACGACGTCAAGGTCGGCGAGACCCGCGAGAGCGTCCTGGTCGACGACCTCAAGCGCACCCGAATCGTCCAATACGCGGGCGCGTCCGGCGACTTCAACCCGCTGCACACCGACGAGAAGTTCGCCACCGAGGTCGCGGGCTACCCCGGTGTCTTCGCCCACGGCATGCTCACAATGGGCATGACGGGCCGTGTCCTGACCGACTGGGTCGGCGTCGAAGCGCTGCTGACCTTCGGGGTGCGCTTCAAGGCTCAGGTGTGGCCCGGCGACACCCTGACCGCCACGGCGACCGTCGAGTCGGTCGAGGACTCGCCGGACGGCCCGGTCGCCCACTTCTCGCTGCGAACCGTCACCCAGGACGGCGCCGAGGTGGTCACCGGCACCGCTTCGGCCCTGCTGGAGTCCTGAACCGGTGGGCGCCGAGGCGGAGTTCACCTGGACGGCGACGGTGACCGCCGCCTACGACCACTCCCGTCCCGCCGTCCGGTTCGGGGACCTCACCTGGACCGGACGCGAACTCCTCGACCGGGCGGCGGGCGCCGCGGACTGGCTGGACACCCTCGGCCTCGACCCCGGCGCCCCGGTACCCGCCCTGGCCGCCACCTCCGCCGACGCCCTCGCGCTCGTCATCGGCGGCGCCGGGTCCGGCCACCCGCTCGCCCCGCTCGGCGTCCGCATGACGCCGTACGAGATTGCGGCCGTCGTCGAGGCCTCCGGAGCCCAACTCCTCCTCGCACAGCCCGAGTTCGCCGAACTCGGCGATCAGGTCGCCCGGCTGTCCGGCCGCCGCGCCGTCGTCGTCCCCGAACTCGGCCCGAGCACAAGACCGTTGACCGCCGAGCAGGACGACCTCGCCGTCGTCCTGCACACCTCCGGCACGACAGGCCTCCCCAAACCCGTCCGCATGACCCAACGCCGCCTGGCCGCCCGCGCCCGCGTCAACGGCCGCCTCTGCGCGCTCGATCCGGACAGTTTCTACGGGGGCAGCGCCCCCTTCCACCACATCGCCGGCCTCGGCAACATCGCCGTCGCCCTGGCAGCGGGCGCGCTGATCACCGGCCTGCCCCGCTTCACCGTCGAGGGCTGGGCCCTGCTGCGCGAGCTCGGCGTCACTCACACCAGCATGGTCCCGGCGATGCTGGAGACCCTGCTGACGGCAGGCCAGGCGCACCACGAGACGCTGCGGGTCCTGCAGTACGGTGGCGCGCCGGTCCGCCCCGGCACCCTGCGGCGGACGTACGAGGCGATGCCCGGCGTCCGCATGCTCAACATGTTCGGGCAGACCGAGGGTTCGCCCATCAGCGTGCTCACCCCCGAGGACCACAGGGAGGCTGTCGCCGGCCGCACCGAACTGCTGCGGTCCGTGGGACGGCCCGCCCCCGGCGTCGAGCTGCGGGTGCGGGACACCGGGCCGGACGGCGTCGGTGAGATCCACGCCCGCGCCGACCACTTCTTCCGAATCGACGCCGAAGGCTGGCTGCACAGCGGCGACTTGGGCCGCGTGGCGCCGGACGGCTACCTCTACCTGTACGGCCGCGGCACCGACATGATCATCCGGGGCGGCGAGAACGTCCACCCGTTGGAGGTCGAGACCGTCCTGGCCGCGCACCCCGGTGTCGCGGACGTGGCCGTCACGGGCGCCCCCGACGAACGGCTCGGCCAGACCGTCGTCGCCTTCGTCGTGCCGGCCGACCCCGACGCCCCGCCCGAACCCGCCTCGCTCAGGGCGCACGCCCGCACCCGGCTGTCCGGATTCAAGGTCCCCGTCCGCTGGTGGTTCGTGGACCACCTGCCGCGCAACGCCAACGGCAAGGTCGTACGGCAGCGACTGCGCGAACCCGGCCAAGGAGAAGCCCATGACTGACCACTCCGTCGTCGACCCGGAGAGCGTGGGGGTGGACCCGCACCGGCTGGACGTCCTACTGCGCCGGATCCGCCTGGAGGTCGAGCAGGGACCGCTGCCGTCGGCGCAGGTCGCCGTCGCGCGGGGCGGTCGCCTGGTGGCGTTCGAGACCTGGGGGAACGCCGGCCCGCACACCCGATACGTCCTGCAGTCCGTCGGGCGGTCGATCGTCGCCGGAGTCGTGTGGAAGCTGCTCGGCGAGGGACTTCTGCACCTGGACGAGCAAGTCGCCGCGATCATCCCGGAGTTCGCGCCGAACGGGAAGGAGACAGTGACGGTCGAGCAGGTGCTCACGCACACCGCCGGCTTCCCCTTCGCCCCGCTCGGGTACCCGAAGATGCTGGACCGCGAGCAACGGCTGGCCGCCTTCGGGCGCTGGCGGCTCGACACCCCGCCGGGGACCCGCTTCCAGTTCCATCTCACCGCCGCCGCATGGCTGATCGCCGAGATCGTCGAGCGGCGCACGGGGCTGCCCTTCGCCGACTACCTCCAGGAGCGGATCGCCCGGCCGCTGGGCCTCACCTCGATCGAACTCGGTGTACCGGTCGACCAACAGCCCGGCACCGTCGCCCCGATGACCGCCACCGACCGCACCGACGACACCCAGGAACCCGACCCCTGGGGGCCGTGGTACCTCGCCGACCCCCGCGTCCTGGCGGCTGGCGAGCCCAGCCATGCCCTGGTCGCCACCGCCGCCGATGTCGCCCTGTACTTCCAGGCGTTGGAGCACTCGGGCCTGTGGAAGCCGGAGGGGGTGGCGGAGGGCACCCGGATCCGGCTGACCCAACTCCCGTACGGGGAGCAGATCTACGGGGGCGGCGGCAGTCGACGTACCAGCATGGGCCTGTTCGTGACGGTGGCCGGTCCGGACGCCGGCAGCCAACTCCCGTCCACGGGCTCGCCGTCGCTCTTCGGTAGCGCGGGCGCCGCCTACCAACTCGGCTTCATCGACCCGGAGTCCGGGCTGTCCTTCGCCTGTCTGAGCAACGGTTATCCGCTCTCCGGCTACGACCACTCCCGGCGCGGCACGGCACTGCTCACCAACATCGCGAACCTGGCGGCGGACCTGGTCCGATGACCCGGTCCGCCGCCAGGCGGGGCGCGTTCGAGGCTCAGCGGCTGATCAGCTGCTGGGCGTTGTTGTACATGATGTCGTCCTGGACCGACTCGTCGAGCTCGGCGAGGAGCTTGCGGTAGTCGGCCGGGTTGGCGATGCCCTCCGCGTGCGGGAAGTCCGAGCCCATCACGATCGACTCGTGGTAGCCGAGCCGCTTGACCAGGCTCGGGATGTCGTCCTCCGGGTAGGGCACCACGCGGATGTGCTTGCGGAACACCTGGCTGGGCCGCTCCGCCAACTGGCCGCCGATCCAGGGGCCGTTGCGGCCCATGCCACGGCTCTTGTCCATGTGCCGGACGAAGTGGGGCACCCATTCGGCGCCGAACTCGGAGACCAGGACGTTGATGTCGGGGAAGCGCTCGAAGAGGTTGTCGAAGATCAGCGCGGAGAGCGTCTCCTCGATGGGGCGCTGGCCGTAGGTGTTCATCCACTGCCAGGCCGACATCCGGAAGTGGATCGGGCTCGCGTCGTGGCCCCAGGCCGGGGCGACGTGCGAGTTGTAGTAGAACTCGCTGATGTGGTAACAGACGCTGGCCTTGGCCTCGTTGACCAGTTTCCAGAACGGGTCGAAGTACGGGTCGCCCGGTGAGCGGCCGTACTGCGGACCGGTCGGCAGCATAATGAACCGGGCGCCCTTGTCCAGGACGTACTCCAGTTCCTTGACCGCGTGGTCCAGGTCGCGCAGCGACAGCAGCGCGGGGGAGTAGATGCGGTCCTGGTGGTTGAAGCCCCACACCTCGTTCATGTAGCGGTTGAACGAGTGGTAGTTGGCGTAGAGCGGCTCGACGCCCTGCACGTACTCCTCGGCGACCAGTGCCCAGCCGCCCGGGTAGATGATCGTCTGGTCCAGGCCCTGCTCGTCCATGACGCGCAGCCGGGCCTCGCGGTTCTGGTACGACTCGTGCATCGGCTCGAACTGGTACGTCTCGTCGGGGTTGCCCGAGGCCATCGCCTTGAGCATCTCCTTGAGCGAGCCGGGCCGGTAGACCTGCCCGAACTCCGGCTCCAGACAGACCACGATCCGGTCCCCGGCGAGGATGACCTCGCGGCCGTCCGGGAGCGTCACCGGGGCCACCGCCTGGCCGAGGAACTCCTTCGGGAGGTAGCGGGTGAAGGAGTCCCGTTCCTCGTACATGTGCTGGTCGCAGTCGAAGATTCGCTTGCGCTGTTCGGCCATGGCCGTCGCCTCCGGACCCCAGGTCTATTCAGTACGCCTCCTATAATTATCTAACTGTTTCGGAGATGCAAGGGGTGAGGGTGGGAACGGCTCGGTGATCCTTGATCCGCGCGGTCGGTCGAAGAGGGTCTGCCCGGTCAGTCGAGGAGTTCGAGCACCGTCTTGGGGCCGGCCCCGTTCACGACGTCGTCGGCGCCGCTGATGTGGCGCTGCCACAGCTTCTCTGCCTCGTCCGCCTTGCTCGACTCGATCAGGCCGACCAGCCGCACATGGGCCCGGTGCCCCTTCAGGGCCTGCGCCTTCTGGGTCGCGGCGTCGGTGGCGGCCGCGGTGTACGAGGCGTTGGCCCGGTCGATGATGTTGCGCAGCATGCCGCACAGGAGGATCAGCGTCTGGTTGCCGGTCAGCTCGACAAGCAGGGCGTGGAAGGTGTCCTGGGCCTCGACCAGGCTCAGCGGGTCGTCCAGTACGGCCTTCTCGGCCGCCACCGCGTCACGCAGTCGCTTGATGTCGTCCGCCGTGTGCTTGGCGGCCAGTTGGCGCACGCACGGCGGCTCGATGACGGCCGCGGCGCGGTAGACGTCGCCCAGGGTGGCGCCGCGGTATTCGAGGATCAGGCCGGCGAAGCGGGCCGCGACATCGGAGTCCGGCGCGCTCACCCGGGCGCCGCCGTGCGCGCCGCGGCGTACCGTGATCAGCGACTCCGACTCCAGGACGCGGAACGCCTCGCGCAGCGTCGGTCGGGAGATGCCGAACTGCTCCATCAGTCCCGACTCCGGCGGCAGGGCGTCGCCCGGCTTCAGCTCGCCCCGTACGATCTGGCGGCGCAGCTCCGCGGCCACCAGCTCGGCGGTCTTCGGGACACGCACCTGACGTCCGACGCGGCCACGCGCGGGGACGGGCACGATCGGCGTTTCTGCGCGGGCTGCCTCGGCCACGGCGGGCTCCTCCATATAGCAAAATGAATCGTCTTAGTGCATCGAGGGTACCAGGTCAAGGTCTGTGTGATCTTCCCTCGGCGGGGCCTGAATCTGGTGCCCGGACCGTGGTTGGGTATATAGATGATTCATCTAGCTATAAAGCCAACGCGGGCTCTGGGAGTGACCTCGATGAACGAGCATGCGACCCCGGTGATCCTCAGCGAGCTGACCGGCGACGGAGTCATGCTGCTCACCCTGAACCGGCCCGAGCGGCACAACGCCTGGACGCTGGAGATGGAACTGCTCTACAACGAGCTGTTCGACCGCGCCGAGGCGGATCCGGCGGTACGGGCCGTCGTGCTCACCGGCGCGGGACGCAGTTTCTGTCCCGGCATGGACATGAGCGTGCTGGACGGCGCGTCCTCCGGCGCGCGCCCGTGGCCGACCGACCGGCTGCCGCCACGCACCCGGCCCATGTCGTTCCCCAAGCCCCTGGTGGCCGCCGTCAACGGCGCGTGCGCCGGCATCGGCTTCAACCAGGCGCTCATGTGCGATGTGCGATTCGCGGTGCCTGGCGCCAAGTTCGCCGCCGCGTTCAGCGCGCGCGGCCTGGTGGCCGAGGACGGCGTCTCATGGCTCCTGCCCCGGCTCGTCGGCTACGGGAACGCGAGCGACCTGCTGCTGTCCTCGCGCCGCGTCACTGGCACGGAGGCGGAGGCGATGGGCCTGGTCAACCGTCTCGTCGAGCCGGAGGAACTGCTCCCGACGGCGCTCGCCTACGCCACGGAACTGGCCCGCTCGGCCAGCCCGTACGCGATGTCCCTCATCAAGCGGCAGCTCGCCGACGACCAGGCGAGAAGCTTCACCGAGAGCCGCGACACCGCTGCCGCGCTGCTGGCCACGGCGAAGCGCGCGCCGGACTACCGCGAGGGCGTGCGCAGCTTCATCGAGCGCCGGCCGCCGGAGTTCGCCGGGCTGGGCGAGAACGCGCCGGAGCCGGCGGAGGCCTCGTCGTGAGCCGCGTCGAACTCCCGCTGCATCGCCGGACCATCACCGTCACCGCCCACCAGGAGCCCGGCGGCGAGGAGATCTCGGTCGAGGCGGAACTGCGGGACGAGCGGCCGTGGGCCGAGCCGGAAGCCGCCGACATCCATCGGATGGTGCTGACGGTGCGGGTCCGCCTCACGGACATGACCATCGTGGCCGCCGACGCGGACATGCGGACGTTCCCGCACGCCGAGTGCCCACTCATCACCCCGGTCTTCGACAGCCTGGTCGGCCTCGGCGTCACCGCCGGATACAACCGGGCGATCCAGGAGCGGTTCCGCGGCGTCCTGGGCTGCTCCCACCTCTACGAACTGGCCCGGGTGCTCGGCCCCGCCGTGGTGCAGGCGGCCATGTCCGCCAACGCGCGCCGCCGTGACGCGGGCGAGCCCGCGAACGGCCCGCGCGCCACGGCCGGGGTGTTGAACAGCTGCCACATTTGGGCGCCGGACGGCGTGGGTCTGCGCAAGCTGGAGGCGGGCTGGCGCCCGGGGACCGGGCCGCGTCCAGTACCTGAACTCGGGACGTTCGAGACACGCGAGTGAGCCCGCGAGGCTGCGCGGCGGCTGCGTGAAGGCGAGGCCGGGGTGGTCGGGGCGGGGTGGTCGAGGCCGACCGCGCGGACGCGGAATCGGCCCCGGGCGGGCCTACTTGGACCCGACCGGCACGGCGGCAGCCGCTGGCCGACCGCGACCTGAGACGCCGCCGGACTTGTCGATACCAGCCCTCCCTGAATCGGCCTCGGCCGGCTGCCGCCGAACTTGTCGTAACCGGCCGTCGCTGAACCGGCCTTGACTGGCTGCCGCCGAACCTGTTCGCAATCAGCCCTCGCTGAACCGCCCTTGACCGGCCGCCGCTGAGCCTGCCGCAGCCAGCCGTCCTGGAGCCGGCTTTAGTCGGCCGCCGCCGAACTTGCCGTAACTAGCCGTCGCTGAACCAGCCTTGGATCGGTCGCCGCCGAACCTGCCACAACCAGCAGCCACCGCCCCCGCCTCAACCAGCCGTCGCCCTCGGCTCCCGCGGCAACCCCAGCACCTTCTCCGCGAGGATGTTCCGCTGTACCTGCGAGGTGCCCGCGTAGATCGTCCCGGAGCGGGCGATCAGGTACGTCGTCGACCAGGACGCCGAGGAGTTCGCGGCGCCGGGGTCGTCGGTGCGGTACGTGCGCAACGGTGGGCGGCCGACCGGCACTTGGCCGTGCAGGCCCATGATGTCCATCGCGAGATCGGTGACCTTCGTGTGGTACTCGCTCCAGTACAGCTTGGCGATCGACGACTCGGGCCCCGGCTCCGCGCCCTTGAGCCAGCCGGTGAGAATCCGGTAGCCGAGGTAGCGCATGATCTCGACCTTGGACCAGCACCAGGCGATCCGCTGCCGGATGACCGGGTCCTGGTCCTTCCGGTACAGGCGGGCCAGTTCCACCAGGCGTTCCACTTCGGCCCGGAACAGGATCGGGTTGGTCGCCGCCTCCTCCCCGCGCTCCACGCCCAACAGGCTCTGCGCGACCGTCCAGCCGTTGTCGACGCCACCCACGACGAGGTCGGCGCGGGTGCGGGCGCCGTTGAAGAAGACCTCGTTGAAGTGGAGTTGGCCGCTCATCATGCGGAACGGCCTTACCTCGACGCCGGGTTGGTCCAGCGGGACGAGGAGGAAGGAGATGCCGCGGTGCTTGGAGGCGTCGCGATCCGTGCGGGCCAGGACGAAGATCCAGTCGCTGTGGTGGGCGCCGGACGTCCACACCTTCTGGCCGTCGATCACCCACTCGTCGCCGTCACGGACCGCACGTGTCGTCAACGACGCCAGGTCCGAGCCCGCGTCGGGCTCCGAGTACCCCTGGCACCAGGTGTCTTCGCCGCTGAGGATGCGGGGCAGGAAGTAGCTTCGCTGCTCGTCCGTGCCCCAGCGCAGCAGCGTGTTCGCCAGCATCTTGACGCCGAAGGTGTCCTGCGGCAGCCCGAACGGCACACCGGTCAGGGCCAGTTCCTCCATCAGGACCACCTGGTGGAGCTTGGACAGGCCCCGGCCGCCGTACTGCTCGGGCCAGGTGAGGGAGAGGTAGCAGTGCTCGGCGAGCAGGCGCCGCCAGTCCCGGGCGAAGGCCCAGGCGGCTTCCTCGTCGAGCGCGCCGATGCCCTTCCAGGCCGGCGGCAGTGTCTCGGCGAGGAACCCTTTGACCTCGGTGCGGAACGTCTCGGTCTCCGCGGGATAGCTGATGTCCACCCGTGTGCTCTCCTCGCCCGGCCTCGCCCGCCCAGCCGATCGCTGTATTGATTGTTTCAGCATAATAGGTTATCTATTTAGAAGGAATAGTGGGGGACGGCGTCGAGCCAAGGGCGGGCTGACATGGGACTGCTGGACGGCCGCAACGCGGTGATCACCGGCGGCGCACAGGGCATCGGTTTCGAGATCGCCGGAGTCCTCGGCGCCGCGGGCGCGTCCGTCGTCCTCGGCGACATCAACGAGGTCGCCGCCGCGGAAGCCGCCGAACGCCTCGCCAAGAACGGCGTCGCCGCCGCCTCGCTGCGCTGCGACGTCACCGACGAGGACGAGGTCGCCGCCCTGGTCGCCCACTGCGGCGACACCTTCGGCCCGGTCGGCGTCATGGTCAACAACGCCGGGATCACCCGCGACGCGACCCTGCGCAAGATGGCCCTGTCCGACTTCCGCGCGGTCGTCGACGTCCATCTGACCGGCGCCTGGAACGGCACCCGGCACGCCGCCGAGGCGATGCGCGCGCACGGACGCGGCGGCAGCATCGTCAACATCTCCTCGATCGCCGGCAAGGTCGGCAACTTCGGCCAGACGAACTACAGCGCCGCCAAGGCCGGACTCGTCGGCCTCACCAAGGCCTCCGCCAAGGAACTCGCCAAGGCGGGCATCCGCGTCAACGCCGTACAGCCCGGCCTGATCCGCACCGCCATGACCGAGGCGATGCCGCCCGCCGCGTGGGACGCGAAGCTCGCCGAAATCCCCCTGGGCCGCGCGGGCGAACCCGCCGAGGTCGCCCAGGTAGTCCTCTTCCTCGCCTCCGACATGGCGAGCTACGTCACCGGAGCCGTGGTCGAGGTGACCGGCGGCCGGTACATGTGACCCCTCATGAAAGGCCTGGCCGATGCCCGCCCTCCTGCGTGACGCGGTGATCTGCGAACCCGTGCGTACCCCCGTCGGTGGCTACGGAGGCGTCTTCCGCGACGTACCGGCGACCGAGCTGGCCGCCGCCGTCGTACGCGCCGTACTGGACCGCACCGGTATACCGCCCGCCGCCATCGACGACGTGCTGCTGGGCCAGTGCTACCCCAACGGCGAGGCCCCGGCCATCGGCCGCGTGGCCGCCCTCGATGCCGGCCTGCCGGTGGAGGTACCGGGACTCCAGATCGACCGCCGCTGCGGTTCCGGACTCCAGGCGATCATCACGGCGGCGATGCAGGTGCAGACCGGCGCGAGCGACCTCGTGCTGGCCGGCGGAGTCGAGTCCATGAGCCAGGCCGAGTTCTACACCACAGGCGTCCGCTTCGGCGTGCGCGGCGCGGGCACCACCCTGCACGACCGACTGGCCCGCGGCCGAGTCACCTCCGGAGGCGTCAACCACCCTGTTTCCGGCGGGATGTTGGAGACCGCCGAGAACCTGCGGCGCGAGTACGCCATCCCCCGCGAGGAACAGGACCAACTCGCCCTGCGCTCCCACGAGAAGGCGGTCGCCGCCCAGCGCGAGGGACGCTTCACCGACGAGATCGTCCCCGTCACCGTACGGACTCGCAAGGGCGAGACCGTCGTCGACACCGACGAACACCCGCGCCCCGACTCGACGTTGGAGAAACTCGCGAGCCTCCGCCCCGTACTCGGACGGCAGGACCCGCAGGCCACCGTCACCGCGGGCAACGCCAGCGGACAGAACGACGGCGCCGCCCTCTGCGTCGTCACCCACCCCGAGCGCGCCGCCGAACTCGGCCTGCGCCCCCTGGCCCGCCTGGTCTCCTGGGCCGTCGTGGGCGTGCCGCCGGAAACGATGGGCATCGGGCCAATACCCGCCACGGCCAAGGCACTTGAACGCGCGGGACTCAAGCTCGCCGACATCGACCTCATCGAACTCAATGAGGCCTTCGCCGCCCAGGTGCTCGCCTGCACACGCGAATGGGCCCTGACCGAGGCCGACTTCGAGCGGTTCAACGTCAACGGCTCCGGCATCTCGCTGGGTCACCCCGTCGGCGCCACCGGCGGCCGCATCCTCGCCACACTGCTGCGCGAACTCGACCGCCGCCAGGCCCGCTACGGCCTGGAGACCATGTGCCTCGGCGGCGGCCAGGGCCTGGCCGCCGTCTTCGAACGGCCCACCCACACCACCGACGCCAAGGGAGGCCGCTGATGGCCGGACTGATCGCATACGGCGCCTACGTGCCGTACCACCGCCTCGCCCGGGCCGATATCGCCGCCACCCTCGGGACGGCCCCATCCCGGGGCACACGCGCGGTCGCGGGCTACGACGAGGACACCACCTCGATGGCCGTCGAGGTGGCCCGGTCCGCCCTCGCCAGGGACGGACTGCGCACCCGCATAGGCCAGTTGTTCCTCGCCACCGCCGCGCCCGCCTACCTCGACAAGACGAACGCGACCGCCGTCCACGCCGCGCTCGGCCTCGACCCGCACGTCCTCGCCGTCGACATGGCGGGCTCCGTCCGCTCCGGCCTCGGCGCGCTGGTGACCGCCGCCCGCTCCCCGGTGCCGACCCTGGCGGTCTTGTCCGACCTGCGCACCGGTCTGCCCGGCGGCGGCGAGGAGAGCGCGGGCGGCGACGGCGCGGCGGCGTTCGCCTTCGGCGGCCACCGCAACGGCGCCCCCGTGCTCGCGGAGCTGCTCGCCCACGACACGGTCAGCGACGAGATCCTCGACCGCTGGCGGCTGCCCGGCGCACCCGCCTCCCGTGTCTGGGAGGAGCGCTTCGCCGAGGAGATCTACGTGTCCCTCGCCGACAAGGCGCTGACCGCCGCCCTCGACCAGGCGGGCCTGGACCGCGGCGCCATCGACCACCTCATCGTCTCCGGCCTGCACGCGCGCGCGTGCGCGACGGTGCGTCGTACCGCAGGCGTACGTCCCGAGGCCGCGACCGGCGACCTCACCGCGCAGATCGGCAACGCCGGCACCGCGCAGCCCGGCCTGCTTCTCGCCGACGTCCTCGACCGGGCCGAACCCGGCCGGATCATCGCGCTCGTCGTGCTCGGCGACGGCGCCGGAGTCCTGCTCCTGCGCACCACCGACGCCCTCCCCGCACACCGCGCCGCCCGCCCGGTCGCCGCACAGATCGCCGCGGGCAGCGCCCCCATGCCGTACGCCACCTACCTCTCCTGGCGAGGCCTCCTCGACCGCGAACCACCCCGCCGGCCCGACCCGGAGCCGCCCTACGCGCCGCCCGCGCACCGACGCAACAGCTGGAAGTACGGCTTCGTCGCCTCCCGTTGCGAGAAGTGCGGGACCCGGCATCTGCCGCCGGACCGGGTGTGCGTGTCCTGCCGGAGTGTCGACGCCATGACCGACGAGCCGATGGAGCACGTGCCCGGGACGGTCGCCACGTTCACCGTGGACCGGCTGGCCCACACACCGAGCCCGCCGATGCTCGTCGTGGTCGTCGACTACGACGGCGGTGGCCGCTTCCGCTGCCAGCTCACCGACGCCACCGAGGCCGACGCCGTCATCGGCGCCCGGGTCGAGATGACCTTCCGGCGTACGGTCACGGCCGCCGGCGTCCACAACTACTTCTGGAAGGCCCGGCCGCTGCGCACGGGCGA
This sequence comes from Streptomyces xylophagus, assembly GCF_000716435.1. GTDB lineage: Bacteria > Actinomycetota > Actinomycetes > Streptomycetales > Streptomycetaceae > Streptomyces > Streptomyces xylophagus. Next base: position 67,636 of record NZ_JNWO01000014.1, on the reverse strand, counting down.
GACCGAGGGGACAGCCGTATGAGCTCGCACGGAATCCGGGACCGGGTCGCGATCGTCGGCATGGGCTGCACGCCCTTCGGCGAACACTGGACCCGCTCGGCGGACGACCTGCTGGTCGATGCCGTCGGCGAGGCCGTCACCTCGGCCGGTATCACCCTCGACGACATCGACGCGTTCTGGCTCGGCACCCAGGCCTCCGGAGTCTCCGGACTGACCCTCAGCCGCCCGCTGCACCTGCCGTACAAGCCGGTCACCCGCCTGGAGAACATGTGCGCCACCGGCTCCGAGGCGCTGCGCAACGCCTGTTACGCGGTCGCCTCCGGCGCCTACGACGTGGCGATGGCGGTCGGCGTGGAGAAGCTCAAGGACTCCGGCATGTCCGGGCTCTCGGGCACCTCGATGCCGGGCGCGGGTGACGACAGCCGCGGCGAGATCACCGCCCCGGCGAACTTCTCCCTCCTCGCCCCCGCCTACGCCGCCAAGTACGGCCTCGCGGAAGAGGAGTTGAAGGACGTCATCACCCGCATCGCCTGGAAGAACCACGCCAACGGCGCCCGCAACCCCCGCGCCCAGTTCCGCAAGGAGGTGCCCCTGGAGCGCATCCGGTCGGCGCCCATCATCGCGGGCATGCTCGGTGTCTTCGACTGCTCGGGAGTCTCCGACGGTTCGGCCGCGGCGATCGTCGTACGCGCCGAAGACGCCTACCGCTACACCGACAAGCCGATCTTCGTGAAGGCGCTGTCCTTCGTCGCAGGCCCGGCGGACGGACTTCTTGACCCCGACTACGACTTCACCACCTTCCCCGAGGTCGTCGTCTCCGCCCAGGAGGCCTACCGGCAGGCGGGCATCACCGACCCGCGCGCCGAACTCGCCCTCGCCGAGGTCCACGACTGCTTCACACCAACGGAGTTGGTGCTCATGGAGGACCTCGGCTTCTCCGCGCGCGGACAGGCCTGGAAGGACGTCACCAGCGGCGCCTTCGACCTGGACGGCTCGCTGCCGGTCAACCCGGACGGCGGCCTGAAGGCCTTCGGCCACCCCATCGGCGCCTCCGGGCTGCGCATGATGTTCGAGGCCTGGCTCCAACTCCGCGGCGAGGCACCGCCCGAGCGGACGGTCGCGTCCGTGGCCGAGGGCCGCACCCTCGCCCTCACCCACAACCTCGGTGGCGGACCCGGCGAATGCGTCTCCTTCGTCTCCGTCGTCGGCAGCGAACTCACCGACTGAGAAAGGTGGTTGAGTCATGGGACGACTCGACGACAGGATCGCGATCGTGACCGGAGCCGCGTCAGGCATCGGCGCCGCCACCGCCCGCCGCCTGGCGGCCGAGGGTGCCCACACGGTCGTAGCGGATCTGAACCTCGACGGAGCCAAGGCGGTCACGGAGGAGATCCGGGCCGCCGGCGGATCAGCCACCGCGGTCCCTGTCGACCTGGGTGACATCGACTCCGTACGGGCCTTGGTGGCCACGGCAGTTGACACCTACGGCGGCCTCGACGTCCTGCACAACAACGCGGCGGCCACCCACCTCGCGGCCCGCCAGGACCTCGCCGTCCTGGAGGCCGACCCGGCGGTCTGGGACGACACCATGCGGATCAACCTGCGCGGCACCATGGTCGCGATCCAGGCCGCCGTCCCGCACATGATCGCCCGCGGCGCCGGCTCGATCATCAACACCTCGTCCGGCGCCGGTCTCGCGGGCGACCTGCGCAATCCCGCGTACGGCGCCTCGAAGGCCGCCCTCATCAACCTCACGCAGTACGTCGCCACCCAGTACGGCAAGCAGGGCGTGCGCTGCAACGCCATCGCCCCGGGCTTCATCGTCACGCAGGCCAGCGCCGATTCGGCGCACGGGGCGATCCGGGAGAAGATGCTCCGCCATCACCTCACCCCGCGCCTCGGCCGACCCGAGGACGTCGCGTCGGCGGTCGTCTTCCTCGCCTCCGACGAGTCCGCCTTCGTCACCGGGCACACCCTGCGCGTCGACGGCGGACTGCTCTCCCACCAGCCGTACGTCGCGGACCTGCGCGACGCCTGACCCACCGTCAGGCCGTCGTCTCCGGCTCCAGGTCGCCCAGGTAGGCGGCCCGGACCGCCGGATCGCGGCGCACCTCGTCCGGGGTGCCGGCGCAGATCCGGCGGCCGAAGTCGAGGACGACGACCTGGTCGCAGACGCTCATCACCATGTCGACGTCATGCTCGACGAGCAGCACCCCCATGCCCCAGTCCTCGGCCAGCCGCCGCACCAGCTGGGCCAACTCCCGTGTCTCGTCGTCGGACAGCCCCGCCGCCGGTTCGTCCAGCAGCAGCACCGACGGAGAAGTAGCCACCGCCCGCGCGATCGCCAGCAACCTCCGCTCGCCGTACGACAGGTCGCCCACCGGCCGGTCCAGACTGTCCTGCAGTCCGAACTCTCTTACGGCGACGACTACTTGGGCGGGCAACGGGCGGCTGCCGGGACGGACCAGGTCGGTGAGCCAGGTCCACCGGCCCGGTCGCTCGCAGGCGGCGTAGAGGTTGTCCAGCACCGTCATGTCCTCGAACAGCTCCAGCGACTGGAACGACCGGCTCAGCCCCGCTGCGGCCCGCCGGTGCACCGGCACCCGGGTCACGTCCCGCTCGCCTAGGCGGACGCTGCCCGACGCGGTCCGGGTGAAGCCGGTGACGGCGTCGATGGCGGAGGTCTTGCCGGCGCCGTTGGGGCCGATGAGACCCACCACCCGGCCCGGTTCGACGTCCAGCGAGAGCCCGTCGACGGCGACGACACCGCCGTAGCGGACGGTCAGGTCGCGCACGAGCAGGGGGAGCGGTGCGGCGCGGGGTACGTCGGGCAGGGGATCCGACTCCTCCTCGGGTACGACGGCAGCGCGCTGCGGGCGCAGCTTTCGCTCAAGTCCCCTTGCCTGCCTGCCGAGTTCCTTGCCGATGCCGTCCTGGTTGCCCACCAGGGTCAGCACCAGGACGATCCCGCCGATCAGCGGCATCCACTCGCTCAGCCCGGGCAGCACCAGGTCCCCGAACCGGGCGCCGACCGTGCCCGCGGCGAACGTGGCGCCGAACAGCGGGCCGACGAGGAAGCCGACACCGCCGATGACGGCGAGCCCGAGCGCGGTGACGGAGTCGAAGCTCGCGAAGTCGGAGAACACCACCGATGTCGAGCGGAAGCCGGTCAGTACTCCGGCGAGCGCGGCGATGGCCGAGGACAGGCCGAAGGCGTAGAGCTTGGCCGCGCGGACGTCGATGCCGAGGGCTGCGGCGGCCCGCTCGTTGGCCCGTACGGCGATCAGACGGCGGCCGGTCCTGCTGCGCCTGACATTGGCGACCACGAGCGTGGCGGCGACGAACAGGACCAGCACCACGGCGGCGTAGCGCTGCGGATGGTCGACGCCGGAGATGCTGATGCCGAAGAGCGTCTGCTTGCCGACCGCGATGCCGTCGCTGCCGGGTGTCGTCGACAGGTCGGTGTTCTGGAAGACCATCGCTTCCAAGGTGGTGCCGAGCCCGAGCGTGATGATCGCGAGGTTGACCCCGCGCGTGCGCACCGCCGGCAGCGCGAACAGCAGGCCGATCGGTACCGTCCCCAACACGCCTGCCAGCAGAGCGAGTTCGAAGGGCCAGCCCCAGTCCGCCGCCGCGTGCCCGGCGATGAAGGCGCCGGTTCCGGCGAGGGCGTAGGCCGCGAGGGAGACCTGGCCCGCGTAACCGGTGACCACGATGATCGACAGGATGATGAGCGAGAGCACGAGGGTGCTGGTGATCGCGTCGGCCCACAGCGGGGTGGACAGGCTCACCAGCACCAACCCGATCACCACGGCCAGCGCGAGCGGGACGGGGCGCACCCTGCCGGTGCCCAGCGCCGGGAGGCGGTCGAGGAACGTGCCGCGCAACGGCAGCGCCCGGCCCCGCGCGACCAGCACCAGGGCGATGAAGAGGAACGGCACCGACGAGGCGAGTCCGGTGACGCCGGAGCCGAAGCGCGTCAGTTCGGACTGCGCGACCCCCATGACCAGACCGCCTGCCAGGGTGACGGGGAACGAGGAGAACCTGCCGATCAGGGCGGCGGCCAGCGCGCTCAGCAGCAGTGTGGTCAGCCCGGTCACCGAGAGGCCGATCACCGGGACGATCAGGATGGCCGTGAGCCCCGCGAGCGCGGAGCCCAGCGCCCAGTTGCCGGCGGCGATCAGGTCCGGGGACCAGCCGAGCGAGGCGGCGATGGCCTCGTTCTCGGCGACCGCGGTGGTGCCCAGGCCGAACAGGGTGCGCTTGTAGAGGAGATGGAGTACGGCGGTGACGGCGATCGCGATGCCGAGCAGCCACACGCGGTCCTCGGAGACCGTCGCCCCGGCGATCGTCAGCAGCCGGGTGGGCAGCTTGCCCGGCACCAACTGCAGGCTGTCGCCGTAGCGTTTGACGGCGATCGCGGTGAGCACGATGAACACCGCGAGGGTGCCGACCAGTCGGGCCAGGGTGGACGCCCTGCGCAGCGGGCGGATCACCAACAGGTGGGTGAGCACGCCCAGTACGGCGGAGGTGAGGACGCCGCACGCGGTGGCGGGCCAGTACGGCACGCCGTGGTTGACGGTGAGCTCCCACTCCACGTAGGCGCCGGCCATCCCGATCGCGCCGTGCGCGAAGTTCAGGACACCGGAGCCCCGGTAGACCAGCACGATGCCGTGCGCGGTGAGCGCGTAGAGGGCGCCGAGCCCCAGGCCGAGCAGGGCGAAACGCAGGACGTCGTCCATCCGAGGGACCTCCCAGACACGGGCCAGACATGGGACGAGACAGTGCATTCATTTAAATAATTGTGCCGAGAGTACTTCACTAACCCAAAAATGCACCCCATGCTGTTCGGCATCTCGACGTCGCCCACTTTGGGCGCGAGCCCCGGAGGGACCATGAACGACTCACGCCGACGCAGAAGCGCCGCAGCCAGCTGTCTCGCGGTGACCGGAGCCCTGCTCCTGGCAGGGTGCGGGGGAGAGGCCGCAAGCAGCTCGGCCGAGACCTCATCGCTGAAGGGCACCCCGGTCAAGGTGATGGTCTGGGCGCCGGAGAACACCCAGGGCAGCGCCCAGCCCGGGATCCACCTCACCGCCACGGCCTACGAGAAGTGGATCAACGCCAACGGCGGGATCAAGGGCGGACCCCTGAAGGTCGAGTTCTGCAACGAGAAGGGCGACCCCGACGAGGCCGAGAAGTGCGCCCAGCAGGCCGTCGCGGACAAGGTGGCCGCGGTCGTCGGCTCCTACAGCCTCGCCGGGGACCGGTACATGCCCATCCTGCAGAAGGCCGGCATCCCCTACATCGGCGGCACCGGAGTCTCCGCGGCGGAGTTCTCCAACCCGCTGTCCTTCCCGGTCAACGGCGGCACCCCGGTGGTCTTCGCCGCCCACGGCCGCCAACTGGTCGAGCAGGGCTGCAAGAAGATCACCGGCGTACGGTACGACGTGGCCGCCGCGGCCGTGGTCTCGCAGTTCCTCACCCTGGGCGCGGTCTCCGCCGGCGGGGCGCCGCCCAAGGACCTCAAGGTGCCGCTCACCGCCACCGACCTCGCCCCGCAGGTCGCCGCGACCAAGGGCAGCGACTGCGTGAGCGTCATCCTGGGCACCGCCTCCGGCCTGTTCGTCAAGTCGTACGTCCAGTCCGGCGACAAGACCAAGCTCGCCAGCGTCGTCGGCAACCTCACCCCGCAACTGGCCGCGAGCACCGGCGGTAGCAGCGGCCCGTTGGAGGGTGCCGCGATCACCGGCTACTACCCGCCGACCTCCGACGCCGTATGGAAGGACTTCGTCGCGGCGGCCAAGGGCAAGGACATCGACACCACCAATGGTGCCAACGCCACGACCTGGGTGGCCTTCAAGGTCTTCACCGAGGCCGCCAAGAAGCTGCCGACCATCTCGGCCGAGGCGCTGGTGAAGGAGCTGAACACCACCTCAGGCATCGACACCGGCGGCCTGACCCCGCCCCTGAACTGGAAGGCGTCGACGGCCCTGCCGATCAAGGGACTTGACCGCATCCACAACACGACCGCCACCGAACTCACCATCCGCGACGGGAAGATCGAGTGGGCCAAGGCCGGATCGACCTTCGTCGACGTCCGCAAGGTGCTGACGGCCGCGTCGCACGGCTGAGCCCGCTTCGGCGCGGCCAAGTCCCTGTCGGTCCGCCTGACTTCGCCTGACCCCGGCCGACTCCGGTTGAGGAGAGACCTCGTGCACGACACAGATGTGCCCCTGATTGCGACCCGCGCCCTGTCCGCCGGATACGGCAGCCGACCCGTCGTGAGCGACCTCGATCTGGAGGTCCGGCCGGGCGAGGTCGTCGCCCTGCTCGGCCCCAACGGCGCGGGCAAGACCACCACCCTCAGGGCGCTGTCCGGCGACCTGACCCCGATGAGCGGCGAGGTCAGCTGGCTGGGCACCCCCGGCCACGCACCCCTGCACCGCCGCGCCCGCGAGGGCCTCGCCTATGTCGGTGAACGGGCGGTCTTCACCCGCCTCGACACCACCGACAACCTACGGGTCGGGCGCGTGCCGGCCGACCGGGCCGTCGCGCTCTTCCCCGAACTGGAGAAGCGACTGAAGACCGGCGCCGGCATGCTGTCCGGCGGCGAGCAGCAGATGCTGTCGCTGGCCCGCGCCCTGTGCCGTACCCCCCGGCTCCTTCTGGCCGACGAACTCTCCCTGGGACTCGCCCCGTTGGTCGTCGACCGCCTCCTGCGCGCCGTCCGCGAGGCGGCCGACCAGGGCCTCGGCGCACTGCTCGTCGAACAGCACGTGCGCAAAGTGCTCGACATCGCCGACCGCGTCTACGTCCTGCGCCGCGGCCGGGTCGTCATGGCCGGCACCCCGAAGGAACTGCGCGGAGACCTCGACGCCATCGAGTCCTCCTATCTCGCGAACAACCCGACGTCATGACTGATGGAGGTGGTTGCCGTGCCCAGCGCACGTGAGCAGATCCGGGCCCTCGTCCGGTCCGGTGACACATTCGACCAACCCGCCCGGGAACTGCGGGAGTTGCAGCTTGAAGCGGCGCGCGAGGCCTTCACCGCGCACCGTGAGAGCATCCCGCTGCTGCGCACCCGGGCGGCGGAGAGCGGCGTCCACGGGATCGAGAGCCCCGACGACCTCGTCCCCCTGCTGTTCTCCCACACGAGCTACAAGTCGTACCCCCTCTCCCTCATCACCGGCGGCCGGTGGGACCGCCTCCTGCGCTGGTACACGACGGTGTCGGCGGTCGAGCCGGGAGACGTCGACGTCGAGGGCGTGAACGACATCGACGACTGGACCGACCGCGTCACCGCCGCCGGCCACCGCCCGTACATCACCAGCGGCACCTCGGGAAAGGTCTCCTTCCTCAACTGCGACGCCGGCGACCTGAGTTTCCTGCACGACATCCTCGCGAACCTCACCTGCTGGCCCGACCCGCTGCCACCCGAACCGACCCGCCGTGGTTACCTCCTCGCACCGGCGAGCGGTCCGATGCGCTCCATCGACGGCTACCGCTGGCACGCGGAGGTCTTCGTCCGGCCCGGCGAGACCCGACTGCTGACCGAAGACCCCATGCGGGTCTCGGAGTTGATGAGCAGCGCCCTGCTGCGCCGCCGGATGGCGGAGGGCACCGCGACCCCGCAGGAGATCAGCTCCTTCGAGGCCGCGTCCGGGGCCCGCGAGGAGGAACTCGGTGCGGCCGTAGCCGAGATCGTCGACGACATCGCCGCACACCGGACCGAGCCGCTGCTGATCGCCGGGATGAACAACCAGCAGTTCACCCTGATCCAGGCCCTGCGGGCCCAGGGCGTACCCGACGGGAGCCTCCACCCGGACACGCTGGTCCTCAGCGGCGGCGGCAACAAGAACGGGGTCCTGCCCGACGACTACCAGCAGCAATTCGCCGCCTTCTACGACGGCGTACGGCGGGTGCGCAGTTACGGCATGACGGAGCTTCAGGGCTCCTGCCTGGCTTGTGAGTTGGGCAACTATCACGTACCGCCGTGGGTGATCCCGCTGGTCCTGGACGAGCCGGGCGAGAAGCTGCTGAACACCGAACAGGGCGTCGTGGAGGGCCGGTTCGCCTTCCTGGACGTATCGCTGGAGGGCCGCTGGGGCGGGCTGATCAGCGGAGACCGGGTCTTCGTCGACTTCTCGCCCTGCGCCTGCGGCCGACCGGGACCGACCGTCCTGCCGGACATCCGCCGCTACGGCGACCTCGGCGGCGAGGACAAGATCACCTGCGCCGCGACACTCGACTCTTATGTGCGGGGGATGATCCACGGATGAGCACCACGACCGACACCGAGGTCGTGCACGTGGTGCGCGGCGAGGTCGACCACGGCTCACCCGTCGCGTACGGCCGCGCCGGTTCCGCCTTCACCGCACCGGCACTCGACCTGGACCGTCTCGTGTGGCCGCGTACCGAACCAGGCCCCGCCTTCCACGTGCCCGTAGCGGAGATCGTCGACCTGCTGGTGGAGACCGGCGAGGCCCTCAAGGCGGACCGCGAGGGCCTGCTCGCCGAGGCCCTCGACCGCATGGTCAGGGTCAGCCCGCTGCCTGCGGAGGTCCTCGAACGTGCCTACGCCGTTCTATGGCGCAGCTTCCAACGGCCGGGCCTGTACGCCCAGATCGACCACGAACTCGGCGGAGCGGACGTGCTCGACGGCTGGCGCGAGGTGCACCTGCCCGAGAACCGGACGGCAGCCATCCGCGCGTTCCCACCCCGCCTCGTACACGTCATCGCCGGCAATGCCCCCGGCGTCGCCGCGATGTCCGTCGTGCGCGGTGCCCTCACCAAGGGTGTCAACCTGCTGAAGCTGCCCTCGAACGACCTGTTCACCGCGACCGCGATCCTGCGCACGATGGCGGCGGTGGCTCCCGGCCACCCCGTGGTCCGCTCGTTCTCCGCGGTGTACTGGCGCGGCGGCGACGAGACGGTGGAGAGCGTGCTGTTCCGCCCGCAGTTCTTCGACAAGTTGGTCGCCTGGGGCGGCGAGTCCACGATTCGCGGCGCACTGCGGTACGTCGGCCCGGGCTTCGAACTCGTCTCCTTCGACCCCAAGACCTCCATCTCGCTCATCGGCCGCGAGGCGTTCGAGTCCCCCGAGACCCTCGCCCGAGCCGCTGACGCGGGCGCCGCCGACGCCACCTTCTTCAACCAACAGGCCTGCGTGGCCAGCCGCTTCCAGTTCGTCGAGGGCTCCTGGGCGGACGCCGACCGCTACGCCGCCCTGCTGTGCGAACGCCTGGGCGTGGCAAGGGAGTTCAGCTCGGCCGACGGCCCGCGGGTCGCCGCGGGACTCCGCGAGGAGATCGATGTCCTGCGCTCTCTGACCCCCGACTACCGGGTGTGGGGCGGCTACGACGGCCGGGGCCTGGTCATCCGCTCGCCCGAACCGGTCGACTTCCACCCCGACGGAAAGATCGTCGACGTCGTCCCCGTCGGCGCGCTGACGGAAGCCGTCGCACACGCCGGAGTCGCCACGCAGACGGTCGGCGTGTACCCGGACACCCGCAAGGCGGAACTGCGCGACGCCCTCGCCTGCGCCGGAGTGCAGCGCGTGGTCTCCCTCGGCAGGGCGGGCGGAATGCCGCCGGGCCTCTCCCACGACGGCTTCTACCCGCTGCAACGGCTCATGCGCTGGGTGAACGACGAGTGACGCGGCGGACCCGCGACCCGGTTGGAGCACGCCGCTGCCCCAACCGGCGCGGGCCCGGCCTCAGTTCAGCGCGTCACCGACCAGGAACTCGTCCGCCGTTCCCTTGTCGGCCGTCCCTTGCGGCAGGTTGGTCGGTGGCTGCTACTTCAGGCCGAGCGTGGCGCAGGCCGTCGCGTACTTCGGGGTGCAGATGTCCTTGACGGAGTAGATGCCGTCCGCGATCACCGTGTCCTTGATGTTGTCCTTCGTGAGGGCGACCACGGGCACCAGCATCGTGGGGATCCTCTTCTCGGTGGGGCTGTCGACCGTGTCGCGGGTCAGTGCGTCGAACTGGATGTCGCGGCCCTGGACTTTGTACACCGCCATCTCCGCGGCGCGGGTGGCCTCTTCCGGGAACGGTTTGTACGCGGTCATGTACTGCTCGCCCGAGACGATCCGCTGCACCGCGTCCAGGTTCGCGTCCTGACCGGTCACCGGCGGGATCTTGGTGGCGCCCGCGTCCTTCAGTGCCTCGATGACGGCGCCCGCCAGTCCGTCGTTGGCCGCGTAGACGGCGGCGATGTTGTCGAGGCCGACCGCCTGGATGGCCTTCTTCATGTTCGCCTTGGCGACCTTCGGCGACCACCCGGCGGTGTCGTACTCCTTGGCTATGCGGACCTTGTTCTCGAGTTCGCTGAGGGCACCCTCCTTGAACTTCGCGTAGTTCGTGTCCTCAGGGTCGCCGTTCATCATGACGATCTTGCTGGATGCCGCCTTGCTGCCGAGCGCCTCGATGATGGCGCGGGCCTGGAGCTCACCGACGAGTTCGTTGTCGTGCGAGACGTACGCGGCGATCGGGCCCTGGGCGAGCCGGTCGTAGGCGATGACGGGGATGCCGGCGTCCTTCGCTTTCCGGACGTCCGGCGCGATGGCCTTGGCGTCCAGCGCGTCCACCAGGATGACGTCGACTTTCTGGTCCACCATCTGCTGGAACTGCCGGCTCTGTTTGCCCTGGCTCGCCTCGGCGTTGGCGTAGACGACCTTGCCCTTGCCGTGGGTGAGTGCGGCGACCTCCTTCTTGATGACGGGGTGGTCGAAGGCCTCGAAGCGTGCGGTGTCCTTGTCGGGCAGGAGCAGTCCCACAGTGATGTCGTCGCCCTTCTTCGGAGACGCGGAGCTGCCACTTCCGCCGACTCCGTCGATGACGCCGCACGCGGTGAGCGCCAGCGCGGACGCGGACGCGGTCAGGGCTGTCGCGAGACGACGCACGGGGATTCCACAAAGGGCAGGAGCGCTCACGTCGGGAGCCTTTCGAGTGTGGGGGGAGCAGGGTGGCTTTCGGCGGTCATTGATGTCCGATGAGAAGTAGCTGCCAGGCAGGGGGATACGGCCCTTGCGCCTGCGGGGGCAGGAAGGCTTCGACCTGGCCTCCGCGACGGGAGGAGCTCCTTCGCTTGTGTGATTCCTGTCTCCGGCCGTCACCGTCGCACTTCCTCGATGTGGACGGGGTGGTGATCGCGGAGAGAGGTTGTGGCGGCTTTGGCGACCCGGTTTGATTCGACCGCGTTCGTGAGGGTGCAGCGGGAAGAACGATCGCCGTGGACGACCTTGGCGAAGGCGGCGAGTCCGGCGCGGAGGGCGTCGGCGGAGCGGTCCATGAAGAAGGTGGGGGGGGACACCCGAGGGGAACGCCGTGTCGGGCTCGGTGGCGTGGACGTCGAAGGCCGGCAGGGCGGCGTCGCGGACATCTCGCAACGCGGTCGAGGTGGGGGGGCGGGGCCCACGCCACGACAGCTTGACGGGCTTGGTCGGTCCGGCCGAGGAAACCCACGGCGGGAAGTACTTGAGGAATCCATGGATACGAAAGACCGTGAACTCCCGCTCAACCAGGGCCCCATCAGCACGCCAGATGACGCCATCGTGCTCGGCGTCGAACGGCCGAGGCCAATTCAGCACACCTCGTGACCAAATCTGGCGTCTTCTGATCGCATATTTTTATTCCGGATCACAGAGTACGTGAGATGGCGAAAAAGCCATGCGCCGCAGCAGTCGGAGCTGGTACATATTCAGCAGCCTTCTTTCGGGGGATTTAATTATTGGGAAGGACTCCGTCATGATCACTGAAGCCCTTATCACCGGAGTGGCCACTGGCATGGCTGAAGCCCTTGCCACGCACAGTTGGGTAACCATCCGCAACAGGGTGCACCGCGAAATGGGGCCGGCCGGTCAGCAGCTCCTGGAGGAAATGGACCGGCACCATGAAGCGATCATGGCGCTTGACTCCAGAGAGCGACGAAGTGCCGCCTTGGGGCTGCTCCCAGAGGTGCAAGATCAGCTTCAGTCGCTCGTTCGCGATCACGAAGACGCGGTCACTCAGGGTCTGACCAATCTGGGCACCTACTTCAACAGCAGTCATTCCCCGCGAAGCGCCATGACTCAAACGATCCAGGGCAGTGGAAACCTGGCGGCCGCCACAGGGCAGGGGAACATTAATCAGGCTACGAAGGGCGGTCACATCGGTGACAATAAAAAGGTGTCCTTCGGCGGCCTGGTCGCTATCGCGGCCGTCATCATTGTCGTACTGATTTTTGTCGGCAAGATGGCGAGCTCAGTCTTGGGAGGAATCAGCGGGCCAAGTATCACCGCGGACTCGACCTGTGGCGACTGGCTTAGGGCCGACCAATCCACCCAGTATCAATCGGCCATGAACATCGCCGTTGAGAGGAATTCTCCGGAAAAGGGCGACCCGTTCATCGTGCAGAACATTCAGTACGACTGCCAGAACAACACCGACACCAAGCTCCGGGACATCATCAAGCCCGCACAGTGATTTCAAGGGTAATGCCCCCACCGGAGGTTCAATGTCGCTGATTGAGATGGCCAACCAACACTCCGAGCGCTTCGAGCCCGCCTTTGCGCAGCTTGACATTCCTGCGGTTGAAGGAGAGGTCAATTACGCCGCACTCGGTGTCTCCTTCCGTCGTAAAGGAAGGGTGGCAACTGTTCTTCCGAGACAGGGAGAGGAATTGGTGACTCGTCACGCGGTGATCGCATCGGCAGTCGGACTGATGAACTCTCAAGGGCAGCCACCAGAGATCGGCGGCACGAACAAGTATGCCCCTGTGCAGATCGCCTACGGAGCCGGAGAGCTGCTGGTCACGGATCGCCGCTTGGTCCTGCTGCTCACGCGGGCCGAGTCCATCGTCGGCGACATCAGTATTACGCGCGGGAAAGTGCTCGTCGCCGTGATGACTTTCGACCACGTACATTCTGTGGCAGTGGAGCGGAAGAACGGGTTTCTCGGCCGGGTGAAATATACTCGCTCACTCATACAATGCCTTTCTCATGTTGCGGCCCTCACGATCACAGATGTTCTTGGCCTTGTCGGCGAAGGCCCACAGCCCGCGCCGACAGACAACCCGTTGTTGACTCTGAACAATCTGGTGGTAGAGGCTGCCGCTAGGAGTCGAATGCACAACGTGAAGAGCGATCAAGAGCGTGAAATACTTCAACGCGCCCTCAACGGTGAGCGTTCGGTCGACGGGAATGAAATCGTCGCTCAATTGTGCCCGTAGTGCAGCAGAGGTGAAGCGTTCTCAGGCTGTGAGTCGGAGAATGGCTGTCGTGTGCGATGAGAAGCAGCCGACCGAAGTCCGTGCGGCCCGAGGGGCCCCTCAGGCTGCCATCAGCGCCGCCAGGGCGCGGTCCATCGCGGCGTTGAACTCTTCCGGCGTCAGCGGCAGACGGGACTTGACGTCCCGACTCCACTGGTCGGCGAGGACCTCGGCGGCGCCCGCCTCAACACCGTCGAGCGCCGCGTCGGCCAGGTCCGACGGAGCGATCTTGTCCACGGGCCAGCCCGCCGCCATGTCTGTGTCGGCCAGGCCGAGGTGTACCGCTGTGACGAGCGTGCCCTGCTCGGCGAGCTCCAGGCGGACGCCGTTGGTCATGGCCCAGGCGGCGGCCTTGGTCAGGTGGTAGGCGTTGGCGCCCTTGCCCCCGAACCACGACATGGCGGAGAGGACGTTGACGATCGCGCCCCCGCCGTTCCTGGCGAGCGCCGGCGCGAACTCCCGGATCATTCCCAGGTGGCCGAACATGTTGGTCTCCAGCTCGTGCCGCACCGCGTCCAGCGAACCGGTCACCAGGTCGGTTCCCGTACTGATTCCCGCGTTGTTGATGAGCAGCGAGACGTCCGGGGCGGCCTCGGCGGCGGCCCTCACGGATGCGGGATCGGCGATGTCGAGGGGCAGCACCTCGACCCCGGGCAGGTCCACGGTCTCCGGTCGGCGGGCCGTCGCGTAGACCTTGTGGGCGCCCCGTTCGAGCAGACGCTGGGTGAAGGCGCGGCCCAGGCCGCGGTTGGCTCCGGTGACAAGGGCGACGGAGTTGTTGATGTCCATGGCCGGTACGCTAAAACCTGACGCTAACGTCAGAGGCAAGTGCTGGTCATCAAGGCCGGGGTGAGAGGAATCACCATGACCGTCACAGAGGCCGCGGCCGAGCGGCTGATCCGGATCGGCGAGGTGGCACGAGGTGCCGGCGTCTCAGTGCGCGCCGTGCGCTACTACGAGCAGCAAGGGCTGCTCATCGCGGAGCGCAGCCCGTCCGGCCAGCGCCTGTACCGGCAGAACGCCATCCCCCTGGTCACCTTCTTCCAGCAGATGTTCGCCGCCGGCCTCACCAGCCGAAGGATCACCGAACTCCTGCCGTGCTGGGACTCCGGGCACACCGACGCCGCGCAACGAGCCATGCTGCGGGCCGAGCGCGAGCGCATCCAGGCCAAGATCGACGACATGCAGGCCGCCCTGGACCACCTCGACAAGGTCATCGCGATCACGGACACGCACCCGTAGGCGCGGCCGGCCAGACGCCTCATCAGTGGATCCTGAGGATCTGAGAACGGACATCTCGTGGTCATGAAGAACTGTCCGCCGCAGTTCAAGGCGGACGCGGTCGCGCTGTACCAGTCGCGGTCCGGGGCAACTATCAGGTCGGTTGCCGCCGATCTAGGGATCAAGAACTGCTGACGTTCGGCTGTCAGCCCGCCCCCTTGTGGATACCGCGTGCCTCCGGTGATACCGCGGCCGACGGCCAGCCGTCAGCCCCTACGACACCACGAGTTCAACCTCAGGCGAGCTCTGTGTGTGCCGCGTTGAGGAATGCGACCTTGGGGGTGCGCAGTTGGTCCCACATGCCGGCGTCGGAGGATTCCTCCCATAGGACATCGTTCAATGCCTTGACGTATGCCCGGGCACGTTGATGGAGATCCGAGCCGAACAACATGTGGATCATCCGTTCATGGATCCAGAGGGTGTCCATGACGTCTTTCGCGCTGGTGAACCACTCGGGCGTGGTACTGCGATCCTCAGCGGTCCGCTCGGCCTGCTGAGCGGTCTCGACGAACTCGCGCAGCAACTGCAGTTGCTCTGCACGACGGGCCTCGGCCAGGTCCTTGGCCTGCCGTCTGTCTTCGGTGCGAATGGCCTGTCGTTGGGTGGTGAGCTGGGCGAGGGAGGACAGACCGCCACCCAGCCCGACTCCGATCAAGGACGCGATCGACGCCCATACTTGTGCCTGCATGCCAGGTGCGTATCAAGGATCGCCGGAATGCGCAGCCCGGTGAGGCGCGTGAACCTGGCGCGTGGATCAGGCCGAATGGCGCCTCGAACTGGGGCCGCTCACCTGGGGTACGTGCCAGACGTACGGGCTGCCTTCGTCACCAAGACCGCTTAGTGGCAGCGCGCAGTAAGGACGCGCCAAGAGGTGTGAGGGTGTGCAGGACCATCGGACCGTGCCGGTGGCTGCTGATGAGGCCCGCGTCCCGGAGGGCGGTCGTGTGCTGGCTGGCGGTCGGCGCCGAGACCCCGGCCGTGCGTGCGAGCTCCCCGGTGGTGGCTCCGGTCGCCGTGGCCCGCAGCACGACGGCGCGGGTCCGGCCCAGCAGCACGGCGAGGGGTGCGGTGTCGGCGGGGGCGGGGGCGGGAGCTTCGTGGAGCAGAGGGTAGACGAGGACCGGCGGCAGTAAGGGATCCGCCAGCGCGATCGGCCATCCCCAGCAGAAGTACGACGGCACGAGCAGCAGTCCGCGTCCGCCGAGTCGGAGGTCGCAGTCAATGGCGGGATATTCGACATGGAGTACGGGAGCCTGCCATCGGATGGTGGGTCCGAGGCCACGCAGAAGTGCCTCTGTGCCGCCGTGCAGAAGTGCTCGGGCCCGGATCGACCGCTCCGCGTCGATCCGGGCCTGGGCACGATCGTTGTACGGCGCGATGGCCGTGTCGTAGTACCGCCGCAGGCAGTCGGCCAGATCTTCGCGTACGTCCCGTTCCACCAGGCGCTCCGCCCAGGAGGGCGCGGTCGTGATGCTCGCGAAGTGCCTCACTTCGCGCCGGATCCGGTCCGGCGGAGTCGTCACGATGGCCGTGAGCCCCGCGTCGAGGCCGTCCGCCGCCTCGGCGGGATTGAGGAAGTCCGGGTAATACGCGGCTCTGGGGAACAGCGGTATGAGCGTCGTTCGCACGATGCGGTCCAGTCCGGTCTCGGCCAGCCGCTGCCTGGTGTCCCGATACCACCCGGCGTGCGCCCACCGCCCCTGCCGGGTCTGGAACCGGCACAGGCTCAGCCCGATCTCCCACAGAGGATCCGGCTCGGCCGCCATTCGTGTACGCGCCAGGTCCGCGTCGGTGAAATGGATACGGAGCATCAGATTCCCTTCCGGTGCCCTGGTTGTTCAGAGCCGGGTCGAATCAGCATGGGCATGCCCAAGTGCCGCCGACAGCCTGCTTTACGGGTCAATGACCCGACACTCACCCGGACTTACCGAGACCAGTTGGAATCCGCACGGACAGCCAGTTGCCGTTTCTCGCGTGGTGCCGTAGCGACTGCCGCCGATGTCCCCCCCCGGCTGACCGGGCCATGAGGCAGGCGGTCATCGGGCGCCATGAAGTCGTGCTCGCCCGTGCTGCCTCGCCTGCCCCGTCCCGCGGGACAGCTGCGCGGACCGTGACGCAATCGGGTGCGGGAGCCGGGCTGCCCGGCGAGGAGCCCGGCCGTCGACAGGCGTCCCGCTCGCCACTCACCGCCCACGCCACCAACCTCTGCACACCTTCTAACAAAATTATCATCGAAATTGTTAACAATCTCCCTGCCCCGCTCACCGTCCCGGCCTACAGTCGGGGACTCGTATGAGCCGCACAGCCTGACCTGCCCGCGGCGTCGCCGGGGTGGTGCGCAGGTCGGCTGTGACCACGCAACTCGCCGTACAAGGAGGTCCACGGGTGGACATCAACCGCAGAACTGTGATCCGGAGCGCCACGGGCGTCGCAGCCCTGGCCGCGGTCGGAACTGCCGAGGGCGCGGCAGGCACGGCTTTCGCCGCTACGTCGTCGTCGAGCAGTTCGTCCAGCAGTTCATCGAGCACGACCTCGGCGTACTCGCTGGAGTTCGACTCCACCGCCTGGTCGTACGACGCGACCAACGACGTGTACTACCAGGTCGGGAAGGTGTACGTCACGAACCCGGCCGCGACGGACTACGAGAACCTGTCGATCTACGTGCCGGGCGCCTATCTGACGGCCACCGCGAACAGCGACGGGACCACGTACACCGCGAAGATCAACCCGAAGGGCACCGTCGGCCAGTACGCGGGACGCACGGCGCCGATCGTGATCCCGGTCAACACCCCCGGCTACGCCCAGCAGGCGCCGGCCACGTCGTACAGCTACACCAGCGTGTCGCAGTACCTCGATGCCGGGCTCATCTACGTGTGGCCGGGCCTGCGCGGCCGGAACAGTTCGACCAGCACCCGCTCCGACGCGGCCCCCTGGGGCGTGACCGACCTGAAGGCCGCGATCCGGTTCCTCCGGTACAACCGGAGCGTCCTGCCCGGCAGCACGGACGACATCGTCCTGTTCGGCATGAGCGGCGGCGGCGCCCAGGACACCGTGGCGGGCACGTCCGGCGACAGCCCCCTGTTCGACCCGTACCTGCGCACGATCGGCGCGGCGATGGAGGACGCCCAGGGCCGGCCCCTCAGCGACGCGGTCGCCGGTGTCATGGCCTGGTGCCCGATCACCAACCTGCAGGAGGCCAACCTGTCCTACGAGTGGAACATGGGCCAGTTCGCCTCGACCGGCACGCGCGCGTCCACCACGTGGACCAGCGCCTACTCGGCGGACCTCGCGAAGGCCTGGCCCAAGTACCTCAACCGGCTGGGGTTGCGCGACGAGCACGGCAGGCGCCTGGAGCTGACCGAGTCCAGCAACGGCACCTACCTGTCCGGCAGTTACTACGACCATCTGATCGAGGTGATCACCACCTCGCTGAACCACTTCCTGTCCGACAACACCTTCCCGTACACCATCACCACCCAGGGCGGCCCGCCCGGATCGGGCCAGACGGGGACCTCGACCACGTACGAGACGGTTGCCGACTACATCGCCTACCTCAACACCAGCAGCACCTGGGTCACTTACGACGCCACGACCAACACTGCCACGGTGTCCGGCCTCGAAGGCTTCGTCAACAGCCAGAAGAACGCGAACAAGCCGGTCGGCGCGTTCGACGGGTACTCCCGCGGGCAGGGCGAGAACAGCGTGTTCGCGATGGGGCTCAACGCTCCGTCGCACTTCGCGCCGCTCACGCGTGACGTCATCAAGGCGAACCAGACGACGTACGCCACGTACTCCGACTGGAACTCCGCCTACGACGCCTCGGCGTACGACAGCGACTTCGCCCAGAAGGACAGCGTCGGCAAGGACATGGCCTGGCGGGCCGACGCGTACAACCCGCTGTACTTCCTCTCGCCCGCCTTCGCCGGCTACCGGCGGTCCCAGGTGGCGCGGCACTGGCGCATCCGCACCGGCATCATGCAGGGCGACACGGGCAACACGACCGAGATCAACCTGCAGTTGGCCCTGCGGAACTACGGCATCCGCGATGTCGACTTCGCCACCGTGTGGGCCATGGCGCACACCATGGCCGAGCGCACCGGTGACGCGACGACGAACTTCATCAGCTGGGTGGAGTCCGTCGTCAAGAAGTGATCGTCGGTTCGGACAGCCCGGGCGCCTGACCGACGAGCCTCGGTCAGGCGCCCGGCACGTTCAGAAGGCGTGCGCCATCAGTTCCGCGAACAGCGCGTGCTCGTCGACGTCGAGGCCCCGCGAGCGGAACCAGCCGCAGATGTTGGCGCAGTCGCGCTGGAGGAAGGTCATCCCGTTGAGGTTGCCGACCAGGTCGACGATCTGTGGCAGATCGATGATGACCAGCCGCTCGCCCGCCGCCAGGATGTTGTAGGCCGAGAGGTCGCCGTGCACGACGCCGTTCTGCACCATCGTCGCGAGCGCGTCGGTGAGTTGCTCGAAGTACGCCGCCAGCAGCTCGGGTGAGGGTCGCGTCTGGGCGAGCCGGGGCGCAGTCCGGACGGTGCCGTCCTCGTCGGCGACGGTGATCCACTCCATCAGGATCTCGGTGCCGTCGATCTGGACCGGGTAGGGAACGGGAAGCCCGAGTTTCCAGAGCCGCACCAGCGCGGCCCACTCGGACACCGCCCACTCGCCGGCCGCGACCTGGCGGCCGAAGGTGCTCTTGCGCTTGACGGCCCGCTCGTCACGTGAGCGCTTCATCGAGCGGCCCTCGGTGTAGGACGCCGCGCGGTGGAAGGACCGGTGCTCGGGAGAGCGGTACCGCTTGGCCGCCATGACCACGCCGCCGTCGGCGTCGAGCGGGTCGGCACGCTCGACGAGGTGGACGTCGGCCTCCTTGCCGGTCTTGAGGACGCCGAGTTCGGTGTCGATCGCGCCCTGCGAGGTCACCACCCAGTCCGGGAGCGGCTCGGGGCCTCGACAGAGGGGTTCGACGTCGAGCCAGGTCGACCAGCGCCGGCCGTCCTCGAGGTCGTCGTAGGAATGGAAGGCGAAGACGAACCGGTCGTCGACGTCGCCCAGGTCGTCCGACGGCGGGACGTGGCGATAGGGGTCGGCGCTGAAGTCGTCAGGAAATGCCGGGTGTCGAGGGTGCTGCGGGAGATCGTCGTGAGACATCGCGGGAGGTGCTCCATGTGGTGAGAGAGAGGTGGTCTGCGGGCAGGCCGAGGACAGTCGTGGTCACGGTCGTGCCTCCTCTCGTGGAGCACCGGGCAGCTCCCGGTGTCCCGCCCATGCTGAGGGGCGGACACCGGGAGCGGCAACCGAATAAAGCCGGCCCGCGTCCCCACAGGACGGCAAAAGCGGCATTGCCCCGGCGAGGGGAGTCGATACGCTGGGGGGTCGGCCATGAACCGGGGGCGGGGCTGGGGGGCGGGGGCCATGGATCCGCGGATGCAGTTGTCGGTGGGCGGATACGTCTGTGAGCGCGAGCTCGGCCGGGGCGGGCAAGGGGTGGTGTGGCTCGCGCGGGACCGGGCGGGGCAGCAGGTCGTGGTGAAGTTCCTGCTGCCGGGCAAGGAGTACGACGAGGTCGCGCTCGCCCGGGTACGTCGGGAGTTCGGTGCGGCGAGCCGGGTCGGTGAGGTGGCCACGGCGCGGGTCCTCGACGCCGACCTGTCCGGGCGACACCCGTACATCATCAGCGAGTTCGTCCCTGGCCCGACGATCCACGAGCATGTGAAGACCAACGGCCCGCTGCCCTCCGGGCGGCTCCAGTCCCTGGCTCTGACCGTCGCGCACGCGTTGGCGCAGGTGCACCGGGCGGGTGTCGTGCACCGGGACATCAAGCCGTCCAACATCCTGCTCTCCCCGGACGGACCGCGGATCATCGACTTCGGTATCGCCCGCGACGACCGGTCGCCCGAGTCGGCGCTCACCACACCGGGCGGTGCGCTCGGCTCGCCCGCGTACATGTCGCCCGAGCAGGCCAAGTCGCTCCAAGTCACCGGTGCCTCCGACGTGTTCTCGCTCGGCGGCACGCTGTACTTCGCGGCCACGGGGCGGCATCCCTTCGAGGGGGAGAGCGATTACGAGGTGCTGGTCGCCGTGTGCACCCGGGACGCGGACCTCACGGCGGTGCCGGAGCCGGTCCGTTCGGTCATCGCCGACTGCCTGCGCAAGGACCCGGCGAAACGTCCCACGGCTGCCCAACTCGTCACCCGGCTCGCGGGGTTGACGGAGAGCGCGAGGACGGAGTCGCGCACGCCGTCGCGATCGTCCGGACCCAGGAGCGGCGGCACGGGCTCCGGCAGGAGCGCCAAGCAGCTGCGGCTGTGGGGGTTCGCGGCCGGTAGCGCCGCTGTGGCAGTGCTGCTCGCCGTCGTGCTCAGCACCACTTCGGGGGGATCGGCGACGGAGGGCGGCCCGCAGGCCCACGGCTCGGCCTCCGCGTCCTCGTCGTCCGGGAGGTCCACGGGCTCCGTGAGCTCTCAACTCCTCTCGTACACCGACGATTTGACCGACTCGGGCGACTGGTTGCACAAGGACCCGGCCCTGGCGAGGATCACGCACCAGGGCGGGACGATGCTGGTGGATCCCAGACCCGAGCTGGAAGTGTGGCCGCAGGCGCCCTTCGAACCGTCCTCGTTCGCGGTACGCCTGAGCACCCAGACGGAGTGGTACGGCGGCGAGGGCGGGGTCGGGCTGTGGTGCGACGGCTCGGGGGACTACGCGAAAGGCTCCCGCTGGGCGACGTACCTGACGACGGATCAGGAGGCGCTGATCGTGCGGGAGTTCCGGTTCAAGGGGAAGTTCCAGCACGACCGGGTCGTCGAGGTCGACCTCGCGGACGTGGGTATCAAGGTGCGGAGTCAGCGAGAGGTCGACATGTCGATGACCTGTTCCGCTGCCGGCGCTGGCCGGATCAAGGTGGAACTCGCCGTCAACGGCACCCGGGTCGCCTCGTACACCGGCGCCGCCTTCGACGCACGGGGCTGCGGTGTGGCCGCCTTCCACTACAGCGCGACCGACCCGCAGGGCACGGCCTACCACGCGGGTTTCGAGCGCTTCACCGCGACCGAGCTGTCGGCGCGCTGACGAGGTGGGTGGCACGCCGGAGACCTCCTTCGCATCAACGCTCCCTCGGCTCTCCTTGCGGAAGTGGTAACTCCGCCCGGACGGAGGGCAGAACGGGTCCATGCAAGACGACAAGGACCCAACGAGTCCCTGGAGGTGGTGACTTGACCGTCATCGTCGGCCTGGTCCATCGCGGGCGTGTCCACCTCGGCGGAGACTCGGCGGGCAGCAGCGGGTCGCAGCTCACGATCCGCCGCGATCCGAAGGTCTTCACCAACGGCCCCTATGTGCTGGGATTCACGAGCTCGTTCCGTATGGGCCAGCTCCTGCACCACGCCTTCGAGCCCCCGCACCCGGAAGGTGACCTCGACCGTTTCATGGCCACGCGCTTCATCAACGCCGTCCGGACCTGCCTCAAGGACGGTGGATGGGCCCGCAAGGACTCCGAGCAGGAACAGGCGGGCGTCTTCCTCGTCGGCATCAACGGCCGGCTCTTCGAGATCCACGGCGACTATCAAGTCGGCGAGCCCGTCGAGGGATATGCCGCCGTGGGCTCCGGGGACGACCTGGCCCTCGGCGCCCTGCACGCCACCGCGAAGCTCGGCCTCAAACCGCGCGAGCGCCTGACCGCCGCCCTGCGTGCCGCGGATCACCACAGCACATATGTCTCGGCCCCGTACGCCTACGTGAAGACACCCCGCCCGGCGTGAGCCCTGGGGCTGGAGTGACGTAAGTGCAGGTTGTTGCGGCGGAGCCGTCGCCTCCGCCCTCCGACAGTGGCTGATGTTCGACTGTTGAACGCAGGTCAACGGAACTGCCCAGGCTCCCTTATCGGTCAGGCGGAACGTGACTGATTGTCGATGTGGGGCACTGTATGTCCGTCCGGCACATGCCTGTTGGGCAGGTCTCTGTCCGTATTGGGCGTATCTTGTTCGCGCTTGGTCGGTTTCTCTTCGTGACGTGTCCGGAAGAGACCGCCTCGTGGCCCATATCGCACAGTTGGGAGTCCCTGCAAGGCGCCGGGTTTCAGTCAACCTCGTAAGGTGATCTTGGCTGAGATGGGTCGACAAGTAGACAATATTTCGGGCAGGCGCCCAAGGGCGACGAACCACTGCCCGACGAACGACCTCCGGATCAAGCCGGACACGGAGGCAGCGTGCAGGAGGGGTTGTGGAACGCTATTTCACCAGCGGGTGGCACGAGGACCTGCGCCAACGCGTGCGCGAGTTCGCCGAACGCGAGGTACGTCCGCGGATAGCGGAGATGGAGAAGTCGCGCACCGTGGCGCGCGAGCTGTCCAGTCTCATCGCCCGGCAGGGCTGGATCGGCGTGACCATTGGCAAAGAGTACGGCGGAATGGGCGCCGGGCACCTGGCCAAGACCATCACCATCGAAGAACTCGCCCGTGTATGCGGTGCTATGGGAGCCATGGTTCAGGCCTCCCAGCTCGGTGTGGCAAAGATCATTCACTTCGGGAACGCGGAGCAGAAGCGGAAGTGGCTGCCCCGCATCGCCGCCGGCGACTGCCTCCCGACCATCGCCGTCACCGAACCGGAGTCGGGCGGCCATGTGCTGGGCATGGGCAGCACCGCCGTCCGTGACGGCGACGACTACATCCTCAACGGCCGCAAGGTCTTCGTCGGCAACAGCCACGTCGGCGACGTGCACGGCGTGGTCGTGCGCACCGGCGAGGGCTCCAAGGGGCTGTCGGCCTTCCTCGTCGAGTCCGACCGCCCCGGCTTCTCACTCGGCGAACAGGTGCCGGCCATGGGCCTGCACGGTTTCAGCTTCGGCGAGATCATCTACGACAACTGCCGTGTACCGGCGGCGAATCTGCTCGGCGGCGAGGGCAAGGGCCTGGCCGTCGCCTACTCGTCGAGCATCCTCTACGGCCGCCCCAACCTCACGGCGGTCTCCCTCGGCATCCACCAGGCCGTCTTCGAGGAGACCACGGCGCTGTGCATCGAGCGCGAGCGCTTCGGAGCACCGCTGGGCGACCTCACCAACATCAAACTCAAGCTGGGCAGGATGAAGTCCCGGCTGATGACGGCCCGCCTGGCCGCCTACCACGCCGTCCACCTCCTCGACCAAGGGCTCTCCTGCGACGCGGAGTTGATGAACGCCAAACTCCTCAACGTCGAGGCGGCCGTCGACTCGGCCCGCGACGGCATGGAGATCCACGCCGCCAGCGGTCTGTTCACCGACCGCCCGGTGGAGCGGTATCTGCGCGACGCCCATCACATCTACGCCCCCGCCGGCACCTCCGACATCCAGCTGCTGAGGCTGGGCGAGGTGGCCCTCGGTACGGCCAAGGGCCAGTGGTCCGAGCGACTGGCCGACCTCGTACGGACCGTCCAACCCCAGCGCCGCCTGGGGCAGTTGGAGACGGCCGGCACGTGAGGTGAACACCGGGGAGCCACGGACACAGTGTCGTGCCCGCGGCTCCCGTCCTGAACGTCTTCCGAAGTCGGCGCCCCCGCACAGGAGTCGGCGGACTCAGATACCGCCCCGGGTCTCCATCGCGTGGAGCCGGTCGACCAGTTGCTGCGCCAGCGACTTGATCGTCGCCAGGCCCTCGCGCCCCCACGGATGGGTGTCCGTGTCGACCACGCAGATCGTGCCCAGGGCCATGCCCGTCTTCCAGTCGATCAGCGGCGCGCCCATGTACGAGCGGATGCCTATCTCGTCCACGACACTGTTGCCCGCGAATCGCGGGTAGTCGCAGACGTCCTCCAGGACCAGCGCCTTCTTCCGCACCACGACGTGCGGGCAGTAGCCCTGATCACGTGTCATCGTCCGGCCGACCTCCGGCTGCTCCTCCGGCGCCAGCTGGACGCCCGGACGGCCACCGGCGTACAGGCCCGCGAAGTACTGACGGTTCTCGTCGATGAAGTTGACCATCGAGAAGGGCGCGCCCGTGACATGCGCCAGGTTGCGGGCGAACTCGTCGAACTCCGCGATCGGCGCGTCCCCGAGGCCGAGTTCACGCAGCCGCGCCACCCGGGCGGCCGCCTCCCGGTCCTCGGGAGTGAGCAGCAGATGACTGGTCGGGTCGTACGAGTTCTGGGTGTTGTAGGGAACCGGGGCTGACATGCAGGCTCCATTCGGTCGCGTCGAGCGGGGCTCAGCGCGACGGGTAAAGCTCCGCGGGCGGGGTGCCGGGAGTCGAGGCGAGCAGATGCTGTACGAGGGCGATCAACACGCGGGTACCGGAGTTGCACTGCCGCGCGTCGCACATCACGACGGGTACGTCGGGCTTGAGGTCGAGGGCCGCGCGGATCTCGTCGGACTCGTAGTGATAGGAGCCGTCGAACTCGTTGACGGCCACGATGAAGCCGATGCCACGCCGTTCGAAGAAGTCGACGGCGGCGAAGCAGTGGTCCAGCCTGCGGGTGTCCGCGAGCACCACGGCCCCGAGCGCCCCGTTGGACAACTCGTCCCACATGAACCAGAACCGCTCCTGCCCGGGCGTGCCGAACAGATAGAGGACGTGCTCCTTGTCCAGGGACATCCGGCCGAAGTCCATCGCCACGGTGGTGGTCGACTTGTCCTCGATGCCCACGAGGCTGTCGGTGCGGGCGCTGACCGAGGTCAGCAGTTCTTCGGTGCTCAGCGGCTCGATCTCGCTGACCGCACCGACGAACGTGGTCTTGCCGACCCCGAAGCCCCCGGCTATGAGGATCTTCAGGGCGGTGGGGAAGGGGTCAGAGCCGCTTACGTAGTCCATGCAGCACCGCCTCCAGGAGGTTTCGGTCGGTCGGGGAGGCCGCCTCGACGGCACGCGGCGAGCGCAGGGTGAGCGCCTGATGCGTCACGAGGTCGGAGAGCAGAACTTTGGTGGTCACGGCGGGCAGCCGCAGATGCGCGGCCACCTCGGCGACCGAGATGGGCGTACCGCACAGGGTGAGGACCTGGTCGTAGTCGGGCCCCAGATAGCTCTGGGGCCTGGTACCGGTGGCCATCACCAGGGTGAGCAGGTCGAAGTGCGCCGAGGGACGGGTACGACCGTTGGTGACGGTGTACGGCCGTATTAACCGCCCTGCCTCGTCGTCGAGCCACGACCCGTCCTCCGCGTCCGACATGGTCAGCGCCTCGGATCCATCGACGAGCCGGCCCCCTGCTGTCGGACCGGCGTGGCCAGGTAGGGACGAACGCTCTTGACCAGCATGGCCATTTCGTAGCCGAGGACGGCCGCGTCGGCCTCCCGGTCGGCCAGCACGGCCAGACAGGCGCCGGAGCCCGCGGCGCACACGAACAGCAGGGCGCTGTCCAGTTCCACGACCACCTGCCGCACATCGGCGCCCTGGGCGAACTGCGCGCCCGCGCTGCGGGCCAGCGAGTGCAGACCGGATGCCAGGGCGGCCAGGTGCTCGGCCTCGGCCGCCGTCTCCAAACCGTCGGCGGCCTTCGCGAGGCCGTCCGTGCTCAGCAGCACAGCGCTGCGGGTGTAGGGGACCCTCTGGACGAGTCCCGCCAGGAGCCAGTCGAGGTTCTGCTGGCCGGCGTGCATGTCGCTCACGATGGCGTTCTTCTCCTTGATGCGAGTAACGGAGCCTGCGGTCAGCGAGCGCTGTCAGTGGAAGGCTCGTCGGGTTCGTTGTCGGCGAGGCTGACTCCGCGCCGGAACATGGCCATCAGTCCCGGATCGTGCTCGACCTCTTGTTCCTCGGTCTTGCGCGGGGCCGGACCCTCACGCAGCTCCGGTACGAGATGTTCCTGCGCGTGCCGCTGCGGCAGCCGCGGCCGCTCGTCCCGGGACTCCCGGGCGTACGGCACGGACCCGCGCTCACGCGGCGCCGCCGGTTCCACGGTCCTCGGGTGCGGTTGCTGCTGGTGCGCGACGGGCATCGGGGCGTTCCCGGTGCGGGCCGGGGGCAGCGGCTGCCGGAACGTGGGCGGCGGGGCGGCGGGCTGGTGCGCGGGGGCCTGCACGGCCGCGTGGTGGGCCGGGGGTATCTGGACCGGCGGCCGGGACATGTCGGCGACCACCTGGGCGTGGCCCTGGGCCGGCAACTCGCCGGGCTCCTCGCCCATCAGCCCGCGCGGGATGACCAGGATGGCCTGGATACCGCCGTAGATGTTGCTCTGCAGCCGGACCGCGATGCCGTGCCGGCGGGCCAGCGCGGACACCACGTACAGGCCGATACGGCCGTCCGCGAGCAGCTTGCTGATGTCGATGCGGTCCGGCTCGGCGAGCAGCGTGTTGATACGGGCCTGCTCCTGCGCGGGCATGCCCAGACCGCGGTCCTCGACCTCGACGGCGAGACCGGCGGTCACGCGCTGGGCGCGCATCAGCACCTGGGTCTGGGGCTCGGAGAACGTCGTGGCGTTCTCGACGAGTTCGGCCAGCAGGTGGATGACGTCGGCCACGGCGTGGCCGCGCAGGGTGCCCTCGATCGGGGGTACCAGCTTGACCCGGGAGTAGTGCTCGACCTCGGCGATCGACGAACGCAGCACCTCGGTCAGCGTCACCGGGCGGGTCCACTGGCGGCGGGACACCGAGCCGCCGAGCACGGCCACGTTCTCCGCGTGGCGGCGGATACGGGTGGCGAGGTGGTCGACGTGGAACAGGCCCTTGAGGAGCTCGGGGTCCTCGACCTCGTTCTCCAGCTGGTCGAGCATGTTGATCGCGCGGTGCACGAGCGACTGCAGACGCCGGGCGAGGTTGACGAAGACCTCGACGCGCTCCTCGCTGTCCGGCGCGGAGGCCCGGGCGAGCTGCGCGGTCTGCGCGACGACGGTACGGGCCTGCCACAGGCCCACACCTATCTCGTACGTGAGCCGGCCGAGCGGATCGGACTGCGAAGGCGGCTGGTGCGTGAACGGCACCTGCGCCACCGGCTCGCCGCGCTCCAACCGCTGGAGCACGTCCTGCAGATCGGCCTGGCCCGTGGCGACCGTGCGGCGCAGTGACGCGTACTGCTGGGAGATCCCGGCGGCCTCGGTACGACCGAGCCGTACGCCACCGAACAGGATTCCGCAGCCGAGGACGGCGGCGACAGCGAGCACCGTCCAGGTGGTCCCGTCGGCGTAACCGCTCTGCGTACGCAGCACGATCAGGACGACGGCGGCGGCGAGGATCGCCATGGCGGCGGCGGGCAGGACGGCGAGCCGGACCGAACGTGACCGAGTGGCCGAATCCGACGGTCCGTCCTGGGTGGAGGACCGGGCGTGTCTGTTTCGCGCGGAGCCCGATCCTGTCGTTCGATCGGGCTCCGAGGGCACAGCATAGGAGGGGATTTCGGGCATCGGAGTCCTCTCGATCAACCGGGTGGGACACACGGCGCGCAGCGCACATTAACCGTCAAGTCCGGTAAGGAATGGGACAGTTAACGGTCAGCCACCCTACGCCACCATCCTTAATGAGACGTAATCACGTCACGGTAGACGTCCAACCTGGCCTGCTGAAACGGTTCTCTGCTGCTTCCTGTGAAGGGAACGGGCGCTGTCTACGCGGCAAAGGACCCATTTGCCGCATCCGGCAACACTCCGGAAACGCAGAGTTGGCTCAACTGTTGTCTGCGTGAGCCGGAAAGTTCGTCCTGTTCGGCGGCTGTGCGCGGCGGACCCGACGCCGCTCGGCCCCCAACTGTGTGAAGAGGTCGAGGAGTTCCGGTGCGTCCACGGTGGCTGGATTCACCACCCTCTCGGCAGGAGCTCCCTGAAGCAGGCGTTTGACGGGGACTTCGAGCTTTTTGCCGGTACGGGTGTGGGGGATCGCCGGGACCTGGAGGATCTCGTCGGGGACGTGACGGGGTGAGGCACCGGTGCGGATCGCTTCGCGGATACGGTCGCGGAGGGCGTCGTCGAGGGTCACGCCGGCCGCGGGAACGACGAACAGTGGCATCCAGTAGCCGCCGTCGGGTTCCTCCGCGCCGATGACCAACGCCTCGGCGACCTCGGGGAGTTGCTCCACCACGTCGTGGATGTCGGCGCTGCCCAGCCGCACCCCGTGCCGGTTGAGGGTGGAGTCGGAGCGGCCGTGGACGATGACCGAGCCGTGCGAGGTGAGGGTGATCCAGTCGCCGTGCCGCCAGACACCGGGGTAGGTCGAGAAGTACGCCTCGCGGTAGCGGGTGCCGTCGGGGTCGTTCCAGAAGTACAGCGGCATGGACGGCATGGGCCGGGTGACGACGAGTTCGCCGACCTGGTCGATCACGGGGAAGCCCTCGGCGTCGTAAGAGGCAAGCGCCACGCCCAGGTTGGGGGCCGACAGCTCTCCGGCCCACACGGGGGTGGTGGGCGCGCTGCCGGCGAACCCGGAGACGACGTCGGTGCCGCCGCTGGTCGAGGCGAGCTGGATGCGGTCGCCGACATGGTCGCGGACCCAGGGGTGGGCGGACGCGGGCAGTGCGGAGCCGGTGCAGCCGATCGCGCGGACGGACGACAGATCGTGCGTGGCCGGTTCGATGCCGAACTTGGCCATCCCCAGCAGGAATTGGGGGCTCGTGCCGAACACCGTGACGCGGTGGCGGGCGGCCAGTTCCCACAGGATGTCGGGACGGGCGAGCGGGGCGGGACTGCCGTCGTAGGTGCAGGTGGTCGCGCCGGTGAGGAGGGTGGAGGCGACCAGGTTCCACATCATCCAGTGGGTGGTGGTGTACCAGAGGAGCCGGTCGCCGGGGCCGAGGTCGGAGTGCAGGGCGAGGGTCTTCAGGTGCTCCAGCAGGACACCGCCATGCCCGTGGACGATGCCCTTGGGGAGGCCGGTGGTGCCGGAGGAGAAGACGACCCAGAGGGGGTGGTCGAACGGCACGGCGGTACAGACGAGTTGCTCGGTACGGGTGGAGGCGTCCTCCCAGGGGACGATCAGGGAAGGGTAGTTGGCGACTGGCCCGGGGAGGCCGACGTGGTCGACCAGAACCGTCGCCTTCAACGTCGGGAGCGCGCGGGCGAGTTCGAGGGCTGCGTCGCGGCGGTCGTGGATGGTCCCGTTGAAGAGGTAGCCGTCGGCGGCGAACAGGACGGTGGGTTCGAGCTGGGCGAAACGGTCTGCGGCGGCAGTGGGGGAGTAGTCCTGCCCGCATACGGACCACACGGCACCCAGACTTGCGGCGGCGAGGAACGCGACGATCGCGTGCGGGGTGTTGGGCAGATAGCCGACGACCCGATCGCCGCGACCCACCCCGAGATCGCGGAGAGTGGCGGCGACGGAGGCGACCTGTGCGCGCAACTGATCGGCGCTGACGGGGCGGGCGGCACCCGTCTCGTCCAGTGCGATGATCGCGGTCCGGTCGGAGTCCAGGTTCCGCAGGGCGTGGTGGGCGTAGTTGAGGGTGGCGCCGGTGAACCAGCGGGCGCCCGGCATGCGTTCGTCGGCCAGCACCTCCTCGTACGGGGTGTCCGCGTCGACGCCGAAGTACTCCCACACGGCACCCCAGAAGCCGGCCAGATCGGTGACGGACCAGCGGTGCAGGGCGGCGTAGTCCGCGCCGTCCATCCCGACGTGACGGGCGAAGTCCACGATGCGACTGCCTGCGGCGGCCTCGGCGTCAGGGGTGAAGAAGGGTTCCGGGTGTGGCGGGTTCATCGCGTCGTGCTCCTCAACAGGCTTGTGTGGTCGGTCCGTTGGGCGTGGTGGGGGAGGGGGAAGAGATTTCGGGTGGTGTGCAGGAGGGACGCCCAGGCGGCGGTGTCCGTGAAGGCATGTCGGCCCGACGGCACGACGTCCATCACCACGCGGTCGGGCCGCACGAGTACGGCGTCCACCCTTCCCGCCCGCATCCAGCCGGCCAGCACACCGTCGTCACCGAGTCCGCTCACGTCGATCGTCCGGGCCCCGAGGGCGTGGCTGACTGCCGTCAGCGCGGGGGCGAGGGGGACGGCGGTCAGTACGGCGAAGGAGCCGCCGAGAAGGTCGTCGAGCCGGGTACGCCGGCCGTCGATGGTCAGCCAGGGTTGCGGGCAGGGGGTGCCTGGGAGGGTACGGGGGAGTCGGGGGTGAGGAGTGGTGGGTCGGGGTTGAGGGTGGAAGTCGCCCGCTGAGCCGGCGGGGTGCCCGCGTTCCGGGCAGAGGCTGTCCGCCGGGCCTTCGAGGCGCCCGGGTTCCAGGCGGAGGCCGCTCGCCGCGCCTTCGGGGTTCTGAAGAGGCGGGCCGGACACGTCTGTTGAGGCACCGGGCTGGTGAAGCGGCAGGCAGGGCAACTCTGTTGAGTCACCGGGGTGGTGAAGCGGAGCGCGGGACCGGTCCGTTGAGTCAATGGCGTGCCGAAGTGGCAGGCGGAAATTGTCCGCTGAGCCATCAGACCGCCCCCGTTCCGCGAAGTCACCGTCCGCCGGGGCTTCGGAACGCCGGTTCACCGCTCGACTGTCACTTGCCGGGCTTTTGGAAAGCCGGTCCTCCGCTCGACCGTCACTCGCGGGGCTTTTGGAAAGCCGGCCTTCCGCTCGACCGTCACTCGCCAGGCCTCCGGGACGCCGGTCCTCCGCCCGACCCCCATCCGCCCAGCCCCCGGAACGCCGGCCCTCCACCCGACGCCCACCCGCCAGACCCCCGGAACGCCAAGCCCCCGCCCACAAGCCCTCCGCCAAACCGCCAAGCGGCCCTGTGCGCCGCCGCACAAGCGGCCCCGCCGACAACGCCGGACTCAAGTCACGCCCGGCCAGCGCCACCAGTCCTGGTACCCGGCACATCGCCCCCAGAGCGCCCCGACGCAGCGCGGCGGCGCTGTCCTGACCCCCGGTCATGGCCCAACCCATCGCTACCGCGAGTCGGATCACATGCCGGGCGTGCGGCTTGCGTTCGGTCTCGTAGGTGTCCAACAACCTTTCCTCGCCGCCCTGTCGGAGCACTCGGGCCAGCTTCCAGGTCAGGTTGTGGGCGTCGCGCAGGCCCGTGCACAGCCCCTGTCCGACGAAGGGTGGCGTGAGGTGGGCCGCGTCGCCGAGGAGGAAGACGCGGTCGCGGCGCCAGTGGTCGGCGATGCGGGCTCGGAAGGTGTACGGCGCCTGCCGCACCACCTCGAAGTCGGCGCCGTAGGGCACGTCGACCCACGGCGCCACCAACTCCCGTAGCCGATCGTGGTCCAGCTCGGTGTCGGCGTCCGGCAGCCGGAACTCCCAGCGGTAGCGGTCCTCGCCCACCCGCATGAACGTCGCCGGGCGTGCCGGGTCGCAGACCTGGTCCACGCCCTCCCAGCAGCGCACCGGAAGCGTGGTGCGCACGTCGACGACCGTCCAGCGTTCCTCGAAGCGCAGGTCCTCCCACGTGGCCCCGATGGCGGCACGGGTGACGCTGTTGGCGCCGTCGCAGCCGAGCACGGCGTCCGCCCGCAGTCGGTGTTCACCCGCGCTGTCGCGGTAGGTCACCCGGACCGGACCGGCACCGTCCTGCTCGACACCGACGACCTCCACCCCGCCCCGCAACTCGCACTCCGGCGCGCGGGCCAGCGCCTTGCGCAACAGCCGTTCCAGCTCGGGCTGGTCGAACATGCTGGTCTGCGGGAAGCCGTGCGGACCCTGCTCGGCGCGCGGGAACTCGGCCATCACCCGGTGCCGGGGGTCCAGCAGTCGCAGCCCCCGTGAGGGGCGGGCGATCGCGGTGAACTCCTCTTCCAGACCCGCCGATTGGAGAATCCTGCGTACCTCGTCGTCGACGGCGACGGCACGCGGCAGGGGGTAGATGTCGTGGTGGCGTTCCAGGACGACGGTCCGTACGCCGTGCCGGGCCAGCAGCAACGCGGCCGTCACGCCCACCGGTCCGGCTCCGACGATCACCACGGGTATGTCTGTCGAGTCGGTCTCGACGCTCATGTGCGGCTCACTTCAGGGTCTCAGATCGCGTCGGTCACGGGCGTGCGCTGCTCACCGAGGTCGAGGCGTCCGTCCGGCGTGGCGATGGAGGCGGTCACGACATCACCCGCATGCAGGTAACGCGGGTTGCGCGCCTGGCTCTTGAAGAACGCCTTCCACTTCACGGCGGGCGGCAACAGCGCGCCGAGCTTCTCGACGGCCTTCGGCGGAGCCTTCAGCGCGGTGCCGCCGGGGGTGCCGGTCAGCAGCAGGTCGCCGGGTTCCAGCGTCTGGAACCGGGCCAGCAGCGTGAGCGCCCGCGCCGGCCGCACGATCATGTCGGCCAGGGTGCGGTCCTGCCGCGCCTCCCCGTTGACGCTCAACTTCAGCCGCAGATCGAGAAGATGGGCGAAGTCCTCCGCCTCCAGCAGGCAGAGGTACGGCCCGGTCGGCGTGAACGTGGGGTACGACTTGCTCTCGTAGAACTGCGTCTTCGTCAACTGGACGTCCCGCGCGCTGACGTCATTGGTGACGACGAGCCCGGCGACGTACGACGGCAGGTCCCGCTCCTCCACGACTGTGCCGACGGGCAGCAACGCCCCCATGACGAGCCCGAGTTCGACCTCGTAGTCGAGGAAGTCCACATGAGACGGGCGGACGATGGCGTCCCCGGGGCCGCTGACCGAGCCCGACGCCTTGCGGAAGAAGGCGGGCGGGATGTCGCCGCGGAATCCCGAATCGCGGGCGTGGCTGCGGTAGTTGACCATCTGGGCGACGACCCGGCAGGGAGTGGTGACCGGGGACAGCGCCACCAGATCGGCGACCGGCGTACCCGGCTCGTCGCCGGCCGCGGCTTCCCGGACCGCGTCACGGTCGTCGAGCAACTCGGCGGTGGTGACGGCCTTCGTGCCGATGCGGACGGCGTGTGAGTTGCGTACCGCCCACCAACCCTCGGCGGTACGCAGGACAT
The DNA here is from genome assembly GCF_000716435.1 of Streptomyces xylophagus. Lineage (GTDB taxonomy): Bacteria > Actinomycetota > Actinomycetes > Streptomycetales > Streptomycetaceae > Streptomyces > Streptomyces xylophagus. The sequence continues at coordinate 34,356 of NZ_JNWO01000014.1, read as the reverse complement.
TGGTGCTCATGAGCTCATCGCTTTCATCAGGCCCAACAGGCGTGCCGGGTCGAGTTCGTTGTCGCCGCGCAGGGCGTGCAGTACTTCACGGACCTTCGCGGGGGACGGGTTCGTACCGAGGAAGTCACGGGTGGCAGGCGGCCCCCACTGGGCCAGCCCGCTCGCGGACATAGGAGCCCAACCGGGCTCCAGATCGCGGGAGAACAGGTCGCCGTCGGCGAAGTGCTCCAGCATGAAGTGGTCCGGATCGCGCCAGTAGTCGAAGAGCTGGCTGCCCTGGATGTGCCGCCCGATGCCCCAACTGCGCTTGTAGCCACGCTCCTTGAGGTATTCGCCGCCCACGGCGATCGCGTCCAGGTCCGTCACCTGGTAGGCGGAGTGGACGTAACCGTTGCCCGGCCCGAGGTGCATGGCCAGCGTGTGGTGGTCGACGGGCAGGTCGCCCAGGTCGCACCGCAGGAACGCCATCGTTGGGCCCCGGTCGCGTTGCCCGTCCAGGAACAGGAAGTCCGACACGATCAGGCCGAGCGTGTCCAGATACCAGTCCAGGGCGCGGCCGAACACCCTTGTCTCCAGCACCACATGACCCAGGCGCTGGATCCGGGACGGCTCCCGGGGCGGGCGCTGGGTGGTGTTCCTACGGCTGTGATCCGTGCCGAAGTTCAGTAGCAGCGGCTGCTGTTCGGGGAGCGACGGGAGTGACTCGGCGCAGTGCGCCACGCGCACGGGGAAGCCCGAGGGGTCCAGCAGGTGCACGGACCTGCCGCCGCCCGGGACGTCGGCGTCCTGTACGTCCGTCCCGGTCGCCCGGGCCAGCCGGTCCAGGTCGGCCCGCTCGGCGGCGCGGAACGCCGGGCCGATGAAACGGGACGTACGGCCGCGCCGGATCACCATGCAGGGGGAGCCCGCGAAGGTGCCGCGCAGCCACAGAGCGTCCGGCGTACGGGCTGCCACGGAGAAGCCGAAGTCGAGGGCGAACACCTCCGCCCGGTCCAGGTTGGGCTTCTCGAACTCCAGCCAGGCCAGGTCGGCCACCTTGATCACGGGGTTCCGGGAGCGGCCGGGGTGCTCGCCGCGCGGGGCACCCCGCTCGCTGTGGAGGTCCTGGTGGGCCGTTCTGACGTCCATGGTCTCCTCGTTCGCCGCCGGGCAACATCGCCGTAATGAGGAAATCATCAACTTTGACACTCTGGTCGTCAATAGCCCATCCCCAATGAACTGATTGATTCATCAGAACTGTGGGGTGCGAGGTTCCGTTGCTAAGCTCGCGCGTATGCCGACGTCAGCCCCGCCCCGCAACCGCTTCGAGCGCCGTCGCGCCGAGACCCGCCAGGCGCTCGTCCGGGCGGCCCGGCAGATCCTCGCCGAGACCGGGGACACCAGCGCGAGCATCCAGACCATCGCGGAGCGCGCGGACGTCGGCTTCGGCTCCTTCTACAACCACTTCGAGTCGAAGACGGAACTGTTCGACGCGGCCGTGGTCGACGCCCTCGAAGAGCTCGGTCAGACCTTCGACGAACATCTCCGGGACATCGACGATCCCGCGGAACTCGTCGCGGCCGGCCTCCGGCTCAGCGCCCGCATGGCCGACTCCCGGCCGGAACTGATGCAGGTGCTGCGCCACCGCGGCCTGCGTCACATCCACTCCGCCCGCGGCCTCGCCCCGCGCGCCGTACGGGACTTGGAGGCCGGTGCGGCCTCCGGGCGCTTCACCGTCGCCGACACGACCGTTGCCGTGGCGGCACTTGGTGGTTCGTTGTTGGCGTTGCTGGAACTGCGGTTCGCCGAACCGGAGTTGGACGGTGAGGAGGCGGCCTCGAACCTCGCCGAGATGCTGCTGCGCATGCTCGGTGTCGCGGCGGGCGACGCGCACGACGTGGCGCGGCGGGCGCTGCCCGACCTCAACTGACGCGCCGGACCTTGCCGTATTTCACCACTTTCTTCCCGAGCTCTTCCCTCCGACCGGTGAACCTCACCGGCTCTTTTCACCTCTACGACATGTAGTAGGGGTGACCCCCGCGTGAACTGCCGACCGACGGGGACGGAGCGAGGAGAAGGACGCCATGGATGACGGTCCCCGTGCCGGCGGTGGTCTCCGGTCGAGGCAGGGCGACGCGCCCTCCATGGCGGGGCCGCTGTGGGCCCGGCCGCTCACGACCGGGCCCGCCGCGCCGCAGCAGCTGCACCGGGGGATGACGCTGATCGCCGCGATCAGCCTGTTCATCGGCACCCGCTCCGCCTGGACGCGGGCCATGACCTCCCATCCGCCCCTCGCCGGGATCATCTCCGTCTGTTACGCCGGAATCCTGGTCGCCGGTGTCCTCGCCCTCACCACGCGCACCCGGCGCGCCCTGATCCGGGTGGACGCCGGCGTCCTGCTGCTCGCCGTCGTGCTGGTCCTCTGCGGCTACTGGCTCAACCACGCCGGCACCGACGAGGGCGTGCTCACCGCGCAGGCCGCGACCCAGATCCTGCACGGCCACCCCGTCTACGGTCAGCCCTGGCCATGGCTCTTCGACTCCTCGTCCGTCGGCATCACCAAGACGATGTCGGGCGGCGCCGACTACACCTACGGCTATCCGCCGCTGACCGCGCTGCTCGCCGCCCCCGTCCACGCCGTGATCCACTCGACGGCCGCCGCCACCCTCGTCACCACCGGCGCGCTCCTCGCGGGCGCCGTCCTGCTGTGGCTGCTGCTCCCGGCGCCCTGGCGGTCCGGCGCCACCGCCGTGTGCCTCGGCTTCGGCTTCCTGCCCGGCTACGCCTACTCCGGCTACCCCGCGGTCCTCGCCCTGGCGCTCCTCATCCCGGTGGTGGTCAGGTGGCCCGACACCGGAGCCGGCGGCCGGCTCGGAGTGCCCGGAGTACTGCAGGCCCTCTGCCTCGGCGCGGCCTGCGCCACCCAGCAACTCGCCTGGTTTCTCACGCCGTTCCTCCTCGTCGGCCTCTACGCCGTCCGGCGCGGCGACCTCGGCCCCCGGCTCGCCCTCGGCGTGGTCGCCCGCTACACCGGGACCGCCGCACTGACCTGGGCCGCGATCAACGCCTACTTCGCCACCCAGGACTTCCACAGCTGGCTGCACGGCCTGCTGCTCCCGCTCACCCAGAAGGCGATCCTGCACGGCCAGGGCCTCATGGGGATCTCGTACTACTTCACCGCGGGCAGCAGGCACCTCGACTACTACTCCTACGGCAGCCTCCTGCTCCTCCTGGGCCTGCTCGCCGCCACGGTGTTCTTCGTGCGGCGGCTCGGCCCGGCGATCACCGTGCTGCCCTGGCTGAGCTTCTACCTCGCCACGCGGTCCCAGGACGGCTACTTCCTGATGATGACCCCGCTGTGGCTCGCGGCGGCCGCCACCGTCCCGGCCTCCGCGCTCGCCTCGGCCTGGCAGCCCCGCATCCCGCACGTGACCGGACACCGCGCCAAGGCCGTCCTCGCGGCGGGGCTCGTCGCGCCCGCCGTGCTGTGCGTCACGGTCGCCGCGGCCAGTGCGCCGCCGCTGCGGATGAGCATCACACCGAGCTTCGTGGAACGGTCGGGCCATCGGGACATCACCGCCCTCGTGACCCGTGTCGTCAACACCACGGCGACACGGCTCACCCCGCACTTCGCCAGCCGCCTCGGGCAGGGCGCCTCCGCCTGGTGGACCGCCTCCGGCGGCCCGAAGTCCCTGGCTGCGCACGCCTCCGCGACGTACGTCGTGAAGCCGCCCGGCGGTCTCCGGCGGGTGCCGGGCGGGTCGCATCCCCGCTTCTATCTGATCGCCGTGACAGGGTCCCCGATGACCATCACCACATCGAAAATTCCGATCAGTTGACCAAACTTGACGCAAAATGCGAACCCGTAAATGAGAAAGGCGCTACAACGCTCTCATCTGAGATTGTTATATTGCGCAACCACGCAAGCGAGACGGGAACCCCGCCTCGCCCGACCCGACACGGCCGCGCGCCCCTGGCCGCAGCACCGACGGCCTGAACGGCCCGACCGTTTTGTGGGAGTGCCAGATGACCGACCTCGGGGACGGCCCCGTGGGCCATGCCACGCGCAGTCGCACCCGAGGGGTGCCCAGGCAGCGTGCCGGTGAGGCGGACGAACCGCTGCCCACCGGCGGCCGGGCCGCTGCCAGACAGGCCCAGCGCGGCGGATCCCGCGCGCACGGTCGCGCCGCCCAGCGCCGCCGCGCCAAACAGGCCCCGCGCGGCAGGCGGGTGTTGAAGATCACCGCGATATCCCTGTCCGTGCTGATCATGGTGACCGCGGGCGCCGGCTGGTGGTTCTACGAGCACCTGAACGGCAACATCAACAGCGTCGCGATCGACGACGGCGCCGGCGGCAAGGAGAAGGCCGACGCCTTCGGCCGTACGCCGATCAACCTCCTGGTGATGGGCAGCGACGCCCGGACCAGCGCGACCGACTGCAAGCTCGGCGGCGGCTGTTCGCAGACCGGCGTGCAGACCGGCAACGGCAACGCGGACGTGGAGATGGTGGTGCACATCTCCGCCGACCGCTCGAACGCCACCGTGATGAGCATCCCCCGCGACACCATGACCCAGGTCCCCGCCTGCAAGGACCCGGACAGCAAACAGGCGACGGCCGGCTACTACGGCCAGATCAACAGCGCGCTCCAGTACGGCCAGGAGTGCCAGGTCAAGACCGTGCACGCGCTCACCGGCATCACCATCGACCACTTCGTGCAGATGGACTTCTCCGGAGTGGTGAAGATGTCCGACGCGGTCGGCGGCGTCTCGGTGTGCGTCGACGCCGACGTCTACGACACCTACTCGCACCTGAAGCTCGCCAAGGGCACCCACACTCTCAAGGGCAACGCGGCGCTCGAGTTCGTCCGCTCCCGGCACGGCTTCGGCGACGGCAGCGACCTGGGCCGTACCGTCTCCCAGCACCTCTTCCTGAGCGCGATGATCCGCAAGTTCAAGAGCGCCGGCACCCTCACCGACCCCACGGCCGTCTACAACCTCGCCGACGCCGCCACCAAAGCGCTCACCGTGGACACGGGTCTCGGTACCGTCAAGAAGCTCATCGGGCTCGCCGCGGACCTCGACAAGGTCCCCACGAAGCGCATGACGTTCACCACGATGCAGACCGGCGCCGACCCGGCCAACGCCAACCGGGTCGTACCCGCCGCCGCGGCCAAGAGCCTGTTCGCGACCATCGCCAACGACCAGTCGCTGACCAGCTCGTCCGGCAAGAAGACCGCCGCGGCCACCGCGACGGCCACGGCAGTCGCCGTACCCGCCGCGCAGATCGCCGTGACCGTGGAGAACGGCACCAGCATCAGCGGCCGTGCCTCCACCGTCGCCACCGCCCTGATAGCCGGCGGCTTCAGCTCCGGCACCACCACGGGCAACGCCTCCGTCAGCGCGACCACGACCACGCTCACCTACGGCACCGGGCAGAAGGCCGAGGCCCAGACCGTGGCCAAGGCGGTCGGCCTCGCCTCCTCGCACCTCAAGCAGGGCACCGGCACCGGTCTGACCCTGGTGATCGGCACGGACTGGCCGAGCGGCACGACGTACCCCGGCTCCACCTCGTCCCCGGCGCCCGCCGACACCAAGGCGGCCACCTCCAACGCCCAGGCCTCGACCGCCGACCAGTCGAAGTCCTGCGCCAAGGTCAGCACCTACAAGACGGTCAGCCTCAACGGCGTCCCGATGACCCCGACCCAGGCCTACCGGGCGGCGACCAACAAGAAGGACTCGGCGTCCTGACCGAGAGCTAGAGCGCGGCGGCGGTCCAGGTGATGCGCGGGGGATCGACCCGCGCGCACAGCGGGCCGCCGTCCGCGTCGGTCAGACCGAGACGGCCGGTCAGCAGTCCGTCGCGCGAGGCGGCGGCCAGGACGTCCTCGGGCACGGAGTCGAGCATGAGCTTGGCCCGCCGGAACATCGTGAAGACACCGGCCTCGTCGACCGTCCCCCACGACAGATAGACGAACCGGCGCCCCAACCGGTGCTGCACATAAGGCCCCTTCACCACGATGCCGTCCGGCGAGGCCTCCGCCGTGCACTCCAGGTTCCAGCTCGCGGACGCGGCGTCGCCCGGCGTCGGGTCGAGAAGTTCCGCCGGCCGGTCCCGGCGCTGCACGGCGACATGGACGTTGTCGTACGTCGCGACGGGGTTGTCGGCGGGGGCGGGGCAGGTGCGGCCGGGCAGATCGACGGCGTCGATGCGAATGTGCATACGGGCCATCATGCCGCGTCCGCTCCCCGTACCCTCAGTCGATCAAGGGGAAGTGGCAGGCGGTCCGGCGTCCGGAGGCCGTCACGGTCAGCTGGGGGCGTTCAAGCGCGCAGCGCTCCCGCGCGTAGGGGCAGCGGGTGCGGAACGGGCACCCCGTCGGCTTGTCCACCGGGTTGGGCACCTCCCCGGTGAGCACGATCCGCTCCCGGGGGACCTCGTCGCTGAGCGTGCCGTCGTCGATGTCAGGGACCGCCGACAACAGCGCCTGCGTGTACGGATGGGCCGGCTCCTTGTACAGGGCCTCCGTCTCGCCGAGTTCGACGATCTCACCGAGATACATGACCGCGATCCGGTCCGACACATGCCGGACCACCCCGAGGTCGTGCGCGATGAAGACGTAGGTGAGCGCGAACTCCTCCTGCAGATCGGCGAACAGGTTCAACACCTGCGCCTGGATGGACACATCGAGCGCGGACACCGGTTCGTCCGCGACGATCAGCTTCGGGTTGGTCGCCAACGCCCGCGCGATACCGATGCGTTGCCGCTGCCCGCCGGAGAACTCGTGCGGATACCGGTCCAGATGGGCCGCCGCCAGTCCTACGACGTCGAAGAGCTCGGCGACCCGTCGGCGCACGGCGGCACCGTCGCCGTAGCGGTGCACGAGCAGCGGCTCTGCCACGATGTCCCCGGCACGGCGGCGCGGGTTCAGCGAGGCCTGCGGGTCCTGGAACACCAGCTGCATCCCCGGCCGCACGGGACGCAGCCGCCGCGTGGACAGCGTGCTGATGTCCTGACCGTCGAACTCGACCCGCCCGCCGGTGAGTTCGGTGAGCCGGACCAGACAGCGGCCCAGCGTGGACTTGCCGCAGCCGGACTCGCCGACGATGCCGAGCGTCTCACCGCCGCGCACCTCCAACGACACACCGTCCACGGCACGGAGTACTTTGCGGCGCCGGGAGAGCCCGTCAGCCCGCAGGGGATAGTGCTTGGTCACGTCCGAGGCGCGCAGCAGCACCTCTGCCGTTGTCGTCTGCGCGCTCATGGTGTCGCCTCTCGTTCCCTGTCCGGTACGTCCGTCGCCGTCGCCCGTGAGGTCAGGCGCAACGAGGCGCGGTCCTCGTCGGGCAGCCAGCAGGCGTCACGGTGTGCGCTGTCACCGAAGTCCCTCAGCACCGGCCGCTCCTCGCACCGGTCGTGCCGCAACCGGCACCGGGGCGCGAACGCACACCCCTCCGGCAGGCTCCCGGGCGCCACAGGCATCCCCGCGATGGTGGGCAGCCGCCGCAACCTGGGCCCGCCCACGCGCGGCACCGAGTCGAGCAGCCCCCAGGTGTACGGGTGCCGCGGCCCGTGGAACACCGCCCGGCGCGGGCCCTCCTCGGCCGCCCGGCCGCCGTACATCACCAGGACCCGGTCGGCGATCTGCGAGATCACGCCCATGTCGTGGGTGATGAGGACCACCGCCGAGCCCTCAGCGTTCAACTCCCGCATCAGGTCGAGTATTTGGGCCTGGACCGTCACGTCCAGGGCCGTGGTCGGCTCGTCGGCGATCAGCAGTGCGGGGCCGCACGAGAGGGCCATCGCGATGACCGCGCGCTGCCGCATGCCGCCGGAGAACTCGTGCGGATAGGAGTTCGCCCGGGAGGCCGCGTCGGGGATGCCGACGTCCGAGAGCAGGCTGACGGCACGCGCGTGCGCCTCCTTGCGGGGCACCTTCTCATGCGCCCGGATCTGCTCGGCGATCTGCCAGCCCACGGTGTACACGGGGGTGAGCGCGGTCATCGGGTCCTGGAAGACCATGGCGATCTCCCGGCCCCGTACCGCCCGCATCTCCTTGTCGGGGAGGGTGAGCAAGTCCCGTCCACGGAAGCGGACTTCGCCCTCGACGGTGACGTTCGGACTGGTCAGCAGGCGCAGTACGGCCAGCATCGACACGCTCTTGCCCGAGCCCGACTCGCCCACCACGCCCAGGATTTCACCGGGCGACACCGAGAAGGAGAGGCCGTCGACGACCGTGACGGAGCCTCGGCGGGTGCGGAACGACACCTTCAAGTCACGTACGTCCAGCAGGGGTTGGTCAGGCATGGCGGGCCCTCGGGTCGAGTCGGGCGTACAGGATGTCCACCAGGGCGTTGGCGAGGACCACGAAGAACGCCGCGTACAGGACCGTTCCCATGATCACGGGCAGGTCCAGGTTCTGCAGGGCGTCGAACGTCAGCTTGCCGATGCCGGGGAGGCCGAAGACCACCTCGGTGAGCAGCGCGGCACCGCCCACGAGCGCGCCGAAGTCCAGGCCGAACAGCGACACGATCGGGATGAGGGAACAGCGCAGGGCGTGCCGGATCAGGATGCGCCGCTCGGAGAGGCCCTTGGCGCGCGCGGTGCGGACGTAGTCCTCGTTCAGGGCGGAGACGACCTCCCCGCGCAGCAGCCGGGCGTAGATCCCGGCGTACAGCAAGGCGAGGGTCAGCCAGGGGAAGAGGAGGTGCAGTGCCCACTGGCCGGGGTGGTCGAGGCCGACGTATCCCGGTGGCGGCACCCAGGAGAACACCGAACTGTGCAGCTGCTTCTGGGTGATGAGGTTGACGACCTCGCCGAGCCAGTAGGCCGGCAGCGAGACCCCGACCACGCCGACGAGCATGATCAGCGGGTCGGCCGCCTTGCCGCGCAGGGCTGCCGCAGCGGTGCCCATGATGATGCCGGCCGTCATCCAGATCAGCGCGGCGCCGATGACGAGCGACAGGGTCACCGGGGTGGCCTGCACGATCTGCGGGATGACGCGGGAGCCGCGGTTGACGAACGACTCCAGGTCACGGTCGATCAGCAGGTGCCGCATCATCAGCAAGTAGCGGATGGGCATGGGTCGGTCGAGGCCGAAGGAGTGCCGCACCTGGGCGAGCGTCGCCGGGTCGGCGTTGCGGCCCGCGATACGGGCGGCGGGGTCAACTCCCGGTGTGGCGAAGAAGATCAGGAAGACCAGCACACTGATCGCGAACATGACGAGAAGGGCGGAGGCGAAGCGTTTGACGATGAACCGGAGCATGTGGCCCTCACACCCCTCCGCGCAGGCGGGCGCCTGGGTCGAGCGCGTCGCGTACCCCGTCGCCGAGGACGTTGAGCGCCGCCGTGGTCAGCGCGATCAACAGGCCGGGCGCGATCGTCACGGCGGGCCGGGTGTAGAGCAGCCCGAGTCCGTCCTCGATGATCGTGCCCCAACTGGCGTCCGGCGGCTGGACACCGACCGACAGGAAGGACAGCGCCGACTCGGTGAGCATCGCGAGTGCGGTCATCAGGGGGACGAAGACGATCGCCGTCGGCAGGACGTTCGGCAGCACCTCGCGACGCAGGATGCGCGCCGTCGGTGCCCCGGAGCCGACGGCCGCCTGGATGTACTCCTTGTTGCGCAGCACCAGCACCTGACCGCGCAACGGCCTCGCGATGTACGGCACATAGATCGCCGCGATGATCGCGACGGGCAGCCAGAGACTTCCCGCCTCGACGGTAAGCGGGCCGAGGTGCAGCCCGTCGGTGAGGAGGACGACCGAGAGGCAGATCGCCAGCAGGTACACCGGGAAGGCCCAAATGACGTCCAGGACACGGGAGATGACGGCGTCCACCACCCCGCCCGCGTACCCGGCGACGACTCCGACGACCGTACCGAGGGCGCAGGTGAGCAGCGCCGCCGTGAACCCGATGAACAGGCTCGTCCGGCCGCCGTAGAGCAGCCGGGCCATGACGTCGCGGCCCTGGTTGTCGGCGCCGAGGAAGTAGTGGGCGGGGTCCCAGGTCGGGCCGATCGGGGTGACGCCGAGGCCGAGGCCGGTGCTGCTCGGGGTGAGCACCGGCACGGTCTTCCCGTCGACGACCGTGGTGCCGGAGACATGGGACTGGAAGGGGTCGGTGTGGGCGATGTGGGCCGCGTACAGCGGCGCGCACAGGGTCGCCAGGACGACGAGGAAGAGGACGACGGCCGCGGCCAGCGCCGACCTGTTGCGCAGCAGGTCGGCGCCGGCCGTCCGCCAGGGGCCCGGCGAGCGCCGGGCCTCCGCGGTGGCCAACTCGGGTGCGACGGTGCTCACTTGACCCACAACTGGCCGACGAGCATGTAGAACTGCTTGCTGAACTGGTAGTTGCCCAGCCGCTTCGACGTGAAGTCGATGATCTTCGGGTTGATCAGCGGGACGAGCGGGGACTGCTCCATGAACTCCTGGTCGATCGCGCCCCATTGCTTGTTCGCCGCTGTCGGGTCAGTCTGCGCGGTCTTCAGCGCGGTCTGCATCTTCGCGTCGATGCCCTTGTCGCAGAAGCCCGAGATGTTGATGCTGGAGTCGCTTCCCGGGTGGAACGCGGCGCAGGACAGCAGCACGTTGAGGAAGTCCGAGGCCGCAGGATAGTCCTGGTACCAAGAGGTCAGGGCGAGTTGGACCTTGTTCTTGGTGTTCTGGATGTAGGTGAACTGGATGTTCGCCGACAGCGGCTTGAGCGTCGCCTTGTAGCCGAGCTGGGTGAGCAGGCTCTGCAGGTACTGCCCGATCGACTTGTTGACGTCGTCGTCCTGCACGACGATGCCGACCTCCTGCCCGGCCGTACCGGACTGCTTCACCAGCGCCTTGGCCTTGGCGAGGTCCGCGGCAGTCCAGGTCGTGCCGCCGCCCTTGGTGTAGTCGCAGGAGTCGACGTGCCCGGGGAAGCCCGGCGGCAGGATCGTGCACGCGGGGGAGGCCAGGTTGGGGCCGCCGTACAGCCGCACCACGGCCGACCGGTCCACGGCCCAGTTGATCGCCTGGCGCGCCAACTTGTTGTTGAACGGGGCCGAGTTGACGTTCAGCGTCGCGTACCAGAATGCGGTCAGCGGGTTCACGTGCGCCTGCGAGGTGTACTTGGTGCCGATCTCGTTGAGGCGGTCGGCGGGCGGCGGGTCGAACATCCAGTCCGCCTGGCCGTTCTCGACGGCGGTCACCTCGGACTCGACGGTCTGCCCGAAGGTGTAGTCGATCTGGTCCGGGTAACCCTGCGGTTCGGCCTCCCGCGACCACTCCTTGAAGTGCGGGTTGCGCACCAGCTTCAGCGCACGGTTCGGGTCGTAGGAGGCCGCCATGTACGGGCCGGTCGTCGGCAGCGGCTTCGTGCCCGCGTCCTTCGTCGGCGAGTCCTTCGGCACGATGCTGGCGTGCGGGACGGCGAGCTTGTACGGGAACTCCGAGTCCGGCGCCGTCAGGTTGATGGTGACCGTGTTCGCGGTCGCGTCGCCGGTCACGCCGCCCTTGAGGGTGCAGGACGCGGGTGTCTTCAGACAGGCGGTGGCGCCGACGATGCCGTTGTAGAAGGTGCCGGCGGTGGGGCTGGAGACCTTGAAGATGCGCTGGAAGGACGCCACCACGTCGTCGGTGGTGAGTGCCTTGCCGTTGGAGAAGGTGATGCCCTTGCGGAGTGTGAAGGTGTAGGTCTTGCCGCCGTTGGTGACCTTGGGCATTGCCGCGGCCAGGTCCGGGACGACGGTGAATGACGACTGGCCGCCGACCTTCTTGAACGACAGCAGCCCGTCGTACATCGACTGGTACAACTGCCAGTATTGGAGCGTGTAGTTGACCTGCGGATCGAAGCTGCCGGCCGCCGCATGGGCGACCAGCTTCAGCGTGCCGCCCTTGTGCTGCGGCTGGAACGCGGAGGAGCCGGACGCCGACGAGGACGTGCTCGGATCGGAGGAGGAGCCGCCGTCGGAGGACGAACAGGCGGCTGCGGTCAGGGCGAGGGCGACGGTGGCGGCGGCGAACGCGCCCCGTCTCGTGCTGCGGGACATCCAGGGAACTCCCGTCGGAGGAAAGGCTGTTGGGTCGGCCGGGGGATGGGCCGGGGATGGGCCGGGGATGGGCCGGGGATGGGCCGAAGGGGCTCAGTCGGTGGAGTCGAGGAAGGTGCCCACGACCCGGAGGTACAGCTCTTCCTCCTCGACGTGCGGCATGTGGCTGGAGCGCTCGAACATGTGCCAGCGCACGTCGGGAATGTGGTCGGCGAACGGACGCAGCGTGTCGGGAGTCGCCTCGTCGTACCGTCCGGACACCAGCAGGGTCGGTGCGTCGACCAGATGCAGCCGGTCGATCACGGACCAGTCCTTCATGGTGCCGACGACATGGAACTCGTTCGGCCCGTTCATCGTGTGGTACACGGTTGGATCGGCCGCGATGTTCTCCCAAGTCGCCTGCACCTCGGGCGGGTTGGGGGTCAGTCGGCACACATGGCGTTCGTTGAAGACCTGCTCGGCGGCGAGGTAGTCGGGGTGGTCGGTGGTTCCGGCCGCCTCGTGGAGGAGCAGGGTCCGCTGGACCTCGGGCGGGAGTTCGGCGCGCAGTTCGGCCGCCGCCGCGAGCCACAGCTCCATGGACGCGGGGGAATTGGCGATGACCAGACCGCGCAGCCCGGCCGGCCGGCGTACGGCGTGCTCGGCGGCGAGCATGCCGCCCCAGGACTGGCCGAGGAGGTGATAGGCATCGGCGATGCCCAATTCCTTGAGCAGATTGTCGAGTTCGTCGAGGAAGAGCTGGACGGTCCAGAAGTCGGCGCCCTCGTCGGGCAGATGGGTGGACAGCCCGGTGCCGAGTTGGTCGTAGTGCACCACTTGGCGGCCCTGTTCGGCGATGCCCGCGATGCTGAGCGTGTAGTTGTGACCGGCGCCGGGGCCGCCGTGCAGCACGACCAGCGGGGTCCTGCCGGGCTCGCCGGTGATCCGGTACCAGGTGGAATGGCCGTTGAAGTCGACGGTGCCGGTGTGATTCGGTTCGGGAATCGCCACGCGAGGGCCTCCCAGACGGGCCGGACGCGAGCCGGCCTCTGGCGGAATCGGAAAAGGATGTGACGGATGGCTGCGATAGTGATTGGGTAAAAGGTCAGCGCACAAGACCTTTTAGCGGGGGCTGGGCAAGAAGTAACGGCGAGTTCACGTGGCCCGCCCGCGTTTACAGGAGCGGCATTGAAGGAGGAGGACAGCTGACATCCGTACCTGAGGCATCCGAAGCCGGGGACGAGTTCTCGCGCGTCCTCGACCGCGTCCTTCTCGGCGGCTCCCCGTCCTCGGCGCTGCGCCCGGTCCGGGTGGCCTCGGCGGTCGACGAGGTGTCCGACCGGCTGCTCACCGCGATCGCCGTCGGCGACTTCCTGCCGGGCGAACGGCTGCCCGCCGAGCGCGAACTCACCGGGCTGCTGGGTGTCAGCCGCCCCACCGTGCGCGAGGCGGTCGCCCGCCTCCAGGCAGTGGGCGTGGTCGAGATCCGCCGCGGGCGCAACGGCGGCACCTACGTCCGCGACAGCTGGACCGAGTCGACGGCCGCCGCCGTCCGGCACACCCTGCTGCCCCGCTGGGAGGAGTTCGAGCAACTCTTCGACCTGCGCGGCCTGGTCGAGGGCATGGTGGCCGCGACGGCCGCCCGACGCCGTAGCTCGAAACAGCTCGCCCCCATGCGGGACGCCCTGTCCGCCTACCTCTCCGCGAGCACCCCGCGCGACGCCCACACCGCCGACAGCGCCTTCCACCAGGCCGTCCGCGAGGCCACGGGCAACCCCCAGATCGTCATGCTCAGCCAGGACCTGCTCGCCCGCATCAGCCTCGGCTTCCCCGTCGAACCATGGGGCAAGGGCGAACAGACCCACTTCCACCAGGGCGGCGAGGACCACAAATCCCTGTACGAGGCCATCGCGGCGGGCGAGCCCGAACGCGCCGAGGAGATCGCCCGGGACCACTTCACCATCAGCGCCGACCTGATCCGCGACGTCCTCGCGCGGGTCCGGGCGCACTAGGCGGAGACGGCACCGGACATGAAGAGACCCGCAGGGCAGACCGGCGTCACGTTCAACCGGGGACTCGCGCTCACCAAGGGAACGGGCCTGGCCGCGAAGATCCCGGCGAACGTGTCCGAGGCCTGGCTCGCGCACATTCGCTCGCTCGCCACACCCTGAACTCGACTACGGCAGCCGGACCACGCCCGTGACCTCGGCGGTCCCGCCCAGCCGCACCAAGGGCTCCGCGCTCGCGGTGATCGTGGCCGGACTGCCGAGGGAGTCGCCCATGTCGACGGCGATCTCGGTGACGCCCCGACCGGCCAGGTCGGCGGCGAGGCACGCGGTGCTGTTGGCGTTCGCGATGTCCTCCGGGACGCCGATCGACGGCGCGAACATGCGCGCCGCGATCCGGCCGGAGCGCGTCGGCACCGAGTAGACGTAGCAGCCGAGGAACCCGAACCGGTCGCAGGCCGCCCGGAGTCGACCGAAGTCCGGGGCGAGCGCGGCGAGAACGGAACGTGAGGCGACGGGCACCAGCAACCGTGCCCGCCCGACCGAGGCCACACGGGTACCGGGAGCGAGCATGTCCCGGGTGACGCCCAGCGTCGGCACGACGAGCCCGCACTCGGCCGCCGTCGGCTCCCGCAGCGCGACGGGACCGGGCTCGAAGGCGGCACGCACCCGCACCCCCTCCCGTACGGCCCACCCGGCGAAGGAACGCCCCGCCGCACGCAGGGTGCCCCGGTATTCCGAACCCCCGGCGCGCTCCGCGAGGAAGGCCAGGGCGGCGACCGTGCCGTGGCCGCACGCGGGCAGTTCGCCCTCGGCGGTGAAGAAGCGAAGCGCCACCTCGGACCCGCGCGGCGAGACGAAGACGGCATGCGACGTCCCGGCCAGCACCGGCACCAGGCGCCGCTCGTCGTCGCTCAACGGCAGCTCGCCCAGCACTGCGGTGGGACTCCCGCCGACACCCTCGCGCAGACACGCGCGGACGATCGTGACGGACAGTCGGCTGATCACACGAAAACCGTACTATGTTCTGTCGCAACATCAGACATTCGGAGCAAATATGCAAAAAACGGATGAGCTGCTTGATGTGGCGGAGATGGTGGCCCCGCCCGCCGTCCACCCACCCGAGCGACGGCGCCGCACCCTCCGCAGACCCCCGCCCGCAAAGGCGGTGGTCATCGCGCTCGGCCTGGCGGCGGCCGTCCTCGTGCTCTCGGGCACACCGTGGCTGAACGGCCCCGCCGTCGCGGCCTGGCGCACGGTCTGCCTGGCCATCACCGTGCAGGCCCTGCCCTTCCTCCTCCTGGGAACAGCCCTGTCGGGGGCCATCAACGCCTTTGTCCCGGCAGACCTGTTCACCAAGGTGCTGCCCAAGCGCGCCGCGCTCGCCGTACCCGTCGCAGGCATCGCGGGCGTGGTCCTGCCGGGCTGCGAATGCGCGTCCGTGCCGGTCGCCAACAGCCTGATCCGCCGGGGCGTCACCCCGGCGGCCGCCTTCGCCTTCCTGCTCTCGGCGCCCGCGATCAACCCGATCGTGCTGACCGCCACGGCCGTCGCCTTCCCGGGCAGCCCCGCGATGGTGCTGGCCCGGCTGCTCGCCTCGCTCGCCACCGCCGCCGCCATGGGCTGGCTCTGGCTCTGGCTCGGCCGCGAGGAGTGGCTGCGCCCGGTCGTACGGCACACCGGACACCGGTCGGGGCACAGCCGCTTCACGGAGTTCCGGCTCGGTTTCCAGCACGACTTCCTGCACGCCGGCGGCTTCCTCGTGCTGGGCGCGATGGCCGCGGCCACCTTCAACGTGACCGTCCCGCGCTCCGTCCTCGACACCTTCTCCGGGTCGCCCTGGCTGTCCGTGCTGTTCCTGGCCGCACTCGCCGTCGTCCTCGCGGTCTGCTCCGAGGCCGACGCCTTCGTCGCCGCGTCGCTCACGGGCTTCTCGCCCACAGCCCGGCTGGCTTTCATGGTGGTCGGCCCCATGGTGGACCTCAAGCTGATCGCCCTTCAGGCGGGCACCTTCGGCCGGGCGTTCGCGGTGCGGTTCTCCACCGCGACCACCGTCGTGGCCGTGGCCGCCAGCGTCCTGATCGGAGGCGCCCTGCTGTGAAGCGCACCGCCCAAGTACTGCTCCTGGTCCTCACCGGCCTGGGCCTCCTGCACACGGCCCTCTTCACCGACCTCTACCTCCGCTACGTCAAGGAGGGCCTCCGCCCGCTGCTGATCGTCTCCGGCGTCCTCCTCCTGTTGCTGGGTCTGACCCACGCGGCACTCGACCGCGGATCAGGAGATGAGGAGGGCCACGACCATGACCACGGACACGACCACTCCACCGCACCCCGCATCGCCTGGCTGCTCTTCCTCCCCGCGCTCAGCCTCCTCTTCTACGCCCCACCCGCCCTCGGCGCTTACACGGCCGCGCACGCCGGCAGCGAGACCGTCAAAGAGCAGAAGCGGTTCGCCGCACTGCCCGCGACCTCACCCCTCCCGATGACCCTCACGGACTTCACGACCCGGGTCCAGCAGGACAAGGAGCTGGCCATCAGAGGGCGCAGTGTGGAGATGACCGGCTTCGTGACACCGGGCCGGACCGGCGGCGGCTGGGACCTGACCCGCATCATCTTCACCTGCTGTGCGGCCGACGCCCAGACGGTCAAGGTCCACATGTACGGCACCCCGGCCCCGCCCGCCAACACCTGGCTGGCCGTCACCGGAACCTGGCACACGCAGGGCGCACTCGGCACCAGAACCGCGGCGGCGGCCCTGGACGTCCACGGCACCCGGCGCATCGCCCAACCGGTCAACGCCTTCACGGACGACCTGCCGCTCACCCCGTCCTGACGCCTGGCCGGGAAAAGGGGTTGGCCCGGTGGGCCACCGCCCGCATGCTGAAGGAATGCGACTGGTCTTCATCCCGATGGCCCAGGGCAACCGCCGTGTCGTCGTCCACCGCGACGACGGCGTGGTTCTGGAAATGCGCTCCTACGATCGGAAATACCGGGTTCCCCACGACCTCGCCCACGCTGTCGCCGAACGCGAACTCCGGCTGTCGGCAGGGGTGTTCGGCTGCGTCGCCGCCGGAGCCGTCTTCTCCTCGATGCGGGTGATCGACGGTTCGCCCCGCCATGACGCGGCGGCGCGCAGCAGGCGGATCATCAAGGACAACGCCCGCGCGATCACCCTCGCCGAAGTGCTGAGCGGCGTCGTGCACGACGCGGTCGAGGACCCGCCGCCCGTGCCCCTGTTCAAGAGGGCGCGCGAGGTGTGGGGGATCGTCGAGGAGAAACCCTTCCCCTACACCGAGGCCACTCTCGCGGTCGCGGTGGAGACCCTGAGCGCGTTGACCGAGCGCTGGAGTCACCTGAGGCCCGAGGAAGGGCTCGAATTCACCTGGCCCCCGGCGCTCAGCGCGCCGGTCAAGTCCCCCGGAAAATCCAAGAGTTAACGGGTCATTGGGGCACATCCGGTGTGAAGGCAGGGGCAACGCGTAAATCATCTTGTCATGAACCTGCGATCCGACGGGCGGATCGCGGTCTCATGGAGGTGTTGGATGCACCGCAGACTCGCCACCGGTCTCGCCGCCTCGACTCTGGCCCTGGTCGCTGTCGTCGCCACCGCGACAGCCGCCACCGCCGCCCCCGCCGACAAGCCCCAGGTCCTCTCGAGCTGGACCCAGACCAGCGCGTCCAGCTATAACCTCTGGGCCGCCGCCCGTGCCAACCAAACCGCCTGGTCCGCCTACGAGTTCGACTGGTCCACCGACTACTGCTCCGACTCGCCCGACAACCCCTTCGGCTTCCCCTTCGCCACGTCCTGCGCCCGCCACGACTTCGGCTACCGCAACTACAAGGCCGCCGGCACCTTCAGCACCAACAAGTCGCGGCTCGACAGCGCCTTCTACGAGGACCTCAAGCGCGTCTGCACCAAGTACAGCGGCGCCACCGCGACCGCCTGCAACAGCACGGCGTGGACGTACTACCAGGCCGTCAGGGTCTTCGGCTGACGGACCCTCAACTGGTCGGACCGTGCGGGACGTCGACCCTCGGCGTCCCGCAACTCCCTGTCCAGCAGGGCGGGTTGGCACCTCTCATACGGCGACGACCCGGACTCCCGCCTCCTCGAACCGCCGCACCATGTCCGGCCCCACCGCCGTGTCCGTCACCAGCGTGTTCACCGCCTCCGCCGAGCAGATCCGGGCGAACGCGCGCTGCCCGAGCTTGCTGGAGTCGGCCGCCACGATCACGCGCTCGGCGCGCTCGCACAGCAGCCGGTTGATCGCGGCCTCCGCCTCGTCGTGGGCCGCCGCGCCGTGCGTCACGTCGAAGGCGACCACGCCGAGCACCGCCACATCGACGGTGATCTGGGAGAGCACCCCGTCCGCGAGGGGCCCGACGAGTTCGTACGACTGCGGGCGCGCGACCCCGCCGGTCAGCACGATCTTGAACTGGGGCCGTACGGCAAGCTCGTTGGCGATGTTGAGCGCGTTGGTCACGATGGTCAGCGCCGGTGATCCCGAGGTTCCGGAGGTGAGATCGCCGCGCACGGCCAGGGCGCGGGCCACCTCCGTGGTCGTCGTACCGCCGGTCAGGCCCACCGCCTCGCCCGGCGCGACGAGTTCGGCGACCGCCTTGGCGATCCGCTGCTTCTCGGAGGCGTGCCGGGCGGTCTTGTAGCGCAACGGCAGTTCGTACGACACCCCGTGCACGACGGCGCCGCCCCGGGTGCGCACCAGCATCTGCTGCTCGGCGAGTTGGTCGAAGTCACGGCGGATCGTCGCGGCCGACACCGCGAGGTCGGCGGCCGCCTCCTCGACGTCGAGCCGGCCGCGCTCGACGAGCAGCTCCAGCAGCGCCTTCCAGCGGGCGTCGCGCGACATCCGCACTCTCCGTTCCTCGATTCTCCGGCGACCCTAGCGCACACCGCTCCCGCCGAAATGCTTGATTGTGCTTGAAAGATCGCTATATCTTGCAGGAACAAGCATCAACGGGGAGGGGATACGGCATGACGTATGTCGAGGACGAGCTGAACAGCCAGCCCGAATGCTGGGCCCGCGCCGCGTCGGAGGCGGCGGGACACAAGGCGGTGCTCCCGGCGCCGGGGGAGCGGGTCGCGATCGTCGGCTGCGGCACCTCGTACTTCATGGCCCAGGCCGTCGCCGCCCTGCGTGAAGGCGCGGGCGAAGGTGAGACCGACGCCTTCGCCGCCTCGGAGTTCCCGCACGGGCGGACCTACGACCGTGTCCTCGCCCTCACCCGCTCCGGCACCACCACCGAAGTGCTGGAACTCCTGGGGCAGTTGAAGGGCCGCACCCCCACCACCGCGATAACCGCCGACCCGCACACCCCCGTCATGACGGCCGCCGACGAGATCGTCGTACTCGACTTCGCCGACGAACGTTCCGTCGTACAGACCCGGTTCGCGACCACCGCGGTCACCCTGCTCCGCGCCCACCTGGGGCTGCACACCGACGCCGTGGTCGCCGACGCGCGCACCGCGCTGGCCGCCGAACTGCCCCAACAGCTCGTCGCCTGCACGCAGTTCACGTTCCTCGGCCGGGGTTGGACCGTCGGGCTCGCCAACGAGGCCGGGCTGAAGATGCGCGAGGCCTCCCTGTCCTGGACCGAGGCCTACCCGGCGATGGAGTACCGGCACGGCCCGATCAGCATCACCACCCGCGGCACCGCGACCTGGATGCTCGGCGAGGCGCCCGAGGGACTCGCCCAACAGGTGGACGCCACCGGCGGGTTGTGGATCGACGGGGGTCTCGACCCGCTCGCCGAACTCGTCCGCGCCCAGCGCCTGGCGGTCGCCGTCGCCGCGTACCGCGACCTCGACCCGGACCGGCCGCGTCACCTCACCCGCTCGGTGATCCTCGCCCCCTGAAGCCCGGCACCCCAGACTCCAGGAAAGGACAGGCCGTGCCCCTCGTCACCACCGGCGAGCTCGTGACCCGCGCCGCCACCGCCCGCTCCGCGGTCGCCGCCTTCAACATCATCACCCTGGAACACGTCGAGGCCGTCGTCGCCGGCGCCGAGTCCGCCGACGCCCCCGTCGTCCTCCAAGTCAGCGAGAACGCCGTCAAGTTCCGCTACGGCCGTCTCCTCCCGCTCGCCCGCGCGGCCGTCGCCGTAGCCGAACGGGCCGCCGTACCCGTCGCGTTGCACCTCGACCACGTCCAGAGCGACGACCTGCTGCGCCAGGCGCCCGATGCCGGATTCAGCTCAGTGATGTACGACGCGGCCCGCCTTCCGTACGCCGAGAACCTCGCCGCGACCCGCGCGGCCGTCGACTGGGCACACTCCCA
Organism: Streptomyces xylophagus; assembly: GCF_000716435.1. Lineage (GTDB taxonomy): Bacteria > Actinomycetota > Actinomycetes > Streptomycetales > Streptomycetaceae > Streptomyces > Streptomyces xylophagus. The sequence goes on along the minus strand of NZ_JNWO01000014.1, from coordinate 14,077 downwards.
AGGCCTGTGGATCGAGGCCGAGTTGGGAGAGGTCGGCGGGAAGAACGGGGAGCCGCCCCTAGACGCCCACGCACCCGGCGCCCGTACCGACCCCGTCCAGGCCCGCGCGTTCGTCGCCGACTCCGGCGTGGACGCCCTGGCCGTGGCCATCGGCAGCTCGCACGCGATGACCACCCGTACGGCCACCCTCGACCACGACCTCCTCAAGCGGCTCACCGCCGGCCTGGACGTCCCGCTCGTCCTGCACGGCTCCTCAGGAGTCCCCGACGACGAACTGACCGCGGCCGTCGCCGGTGGCATCACCAAGGTCAACGTGGGCACGGCCCTCAACCTCGCGATGACCGGCGCGATCCGCGCCTTCCTCGCCGCACACCCCGAGGCGGTCGACTCCCGGAAGTACCTGAGCCTGGGGCGGGAGGCGATGGCCGGCACGGTGGCCCGGATCATCGGAGTGCTCGCCGGACGCGCCGGGACTACCGCTTGACGGCCTTCAGCACCACGAACTTCGCGTCGCTGGCGACCAGTTGACTGTTGCCGAACAGCCGCTTGAGCTTCACGTGGTACGCGAGATGCCGGTTGCCGACCACCCACAGCTCGCCGCCCGGACGCAGCGCGCGCCGCGCCCCGGTGAACATCCGCCACGCCGTCGCGTCGGTCGTCGCCTGGTGGGAGTGGAACGGGGGATTGTTGAGCACGAGGTCGACACTGTCGGCCGACACCCCGACCAACCCGTCCCCGACCCTGAACTCGGCCTGCCCCGGCACGCCGTTCGCCTTGTACGTGGCCTCCGCCGAGGCGACGGCCTGGAACGACTCGTCCACGAACAGCACTTCGGCCTCCGGATCGGCCAGCGACACCGCCGTACCGACGACACCGTTGCCGCACCCGAGGTCGACCACCCTGCGGGGGCCGCGACTTTCGGGCAGGTGCTGGAGGAAGAAGCGGGTGCCGATGTCGAGGCGCTCGGCACAGAACACGCCCGCGTGGTTGACCACCGTCCGCCCCGAGACCACGCCGATGCCGTCCGGCAGGGCATAGCTGTGCGGCCAGGGGTTGGTGGCGCGCGCCGACGACCGTGGCGTGCAGTGGATCAGCCGGGCCTTCTTCTCGGCCAGCGAGGTCCGGGTCGGGCCGAGGATCCGCTCGAACAGCTTCAGCGTCGAGGTGTGGATCTCCTTCACCATCCCGGTGCCGACGACGACCGTGTCGGCGTGCACCGCGGGCGCCAGCCGCAGCAACTGGTCCTCCAGGAGCGCGAGACTCTTGGGCACCCTCACCAGCAGCACGTCGACACGCTCCGGCGGCGGGTCCTGGGTGGTGAGCAGCCGTACGGAATCCGCGGCGATCCCGTTGCGCGCTAGGTTCGCCCGGGTCGCCTCCTGGGTGAGGAACGAGTCCGTGATCTGCACCGGACGGTGCTGTGCGAGCGCCGTGGTCAGGGCGCCCCAGCGGTCGCCCACGATCACGACCGTGCCGGACAGCGGGGTGTCCTGTTCCGCGAGCTGCCGCAGAAGGTATTCGTCGGAGGCGTCCCAGGCGCGCAGCCGGTCGCGCGGGTCCTCGGGGAAGCGGGCCAGGGCGCAGTCGCCCCACGGAGTCGTCATTCGGTCGATATGGTCGTCCATCGTGCGCCAAGGCTAACCGAGTCCCAGCTCACGGCCGGTCGGGCAGGATGGGGCCATGGACGCCGAGCTGTTTCCGAGGGCTCGTACTGAGGTCGCGCCGGGTGCGGTGCACCTGCCGGACTGGCTCGACACCGACCGCCAGCGCGACCTCCTCACGGCCTGCCGTGAGTGGGCCCGCCCGCCGGCCGGTCTGCGCACGGTCCGCACCCCCGGCGGCGGCACGATGACCGCCCGCCAGGTGTGCCTGGGCTGGCACTGGTACCCGTACGCCTACTCCCGCACGGTGACCGACGGCGACGGCACGCCGGTGAAGCCGTTCCCCGCCTGGCTGGACGAGCTGGGCCGGCGGGCGGTCGCCGACACACTGGGGGCGCCGACGGCGTCGTACGACATCGCACTGATCAATTTCTACGACGGCGACGCCCGCATGGGCATGCACCGCGACAGCGACGAACAGTCCGACGCCCCCGTGGTGTCCCTCAGCCTCGGCGACACCTGCGTCTTCCGCTTCGGCAACCCCGAGACCCGCACCAAGCCGTACACGGACGTTGAGCTGAGGAGCGGCGACCTGTTCGTGTTCGGCGGCCCGTCGCGGCTGGCGTATCACGGGGTGCCGAGGGTGTACGAGGGCACGGGGCCGGGGGAGTTGGGGCTGAAGGGGAGACTGAACGTGACGCTGAGAGTCAGTGGCTTCTGAGCTGGGGGCGACTTTCGAAGGGGCGCGGGGAACTGCGCGATCAGCCCCCACAGGGCCGCCACTGTGAACGCAACCCCCAACGGCTATCGGTGCGGATCATGGGAGACTCCCCTCATGAGCGGCAAGGCGGACCCCCGGCCGGCGGGGGAAGGGACCACCTCGAGGGCGCGGCTGGACCGGGGCCGCGGTGCGCTCGGCCCCGCGCTAGAGCTCGTGCACACCGGCCGCGCGCCCACCCGAGCCGTCCTGACCGCCGAACTCGGCGTGACCCGGGCGACGGCCGGCGCGGTCGCCGCCGAGCTGGAGGCGCTGGGCCTGATCAGGGTCGACGCCCGGCCCGGCGCGGCGGCCGGTTCACAGGGCCGCCCCTCGCACAGGCTGGCGCTCGCCGAGGACGGGCCGGTCGTACTGGCCGCGCAGGTGCACGCCGACGGCTTCCGTGCCGCGCTGGTTGGACTCGGCGGCCAGATCGTGGCGACGGCACCCGGCTGCGAGGCCGTGGACGCCGATCCGGCGAAGGTGCTCGGTTCGGTCGTCGAGGCCGGTACCGACTTGCTGCGCGAGACCGGTCGGCGGTGCGTGGGCGCCGGGCTCGCCGTACCGTCCGCCGTGGCCGAGCCCGAAGGACTGGCGCTCAACCCCCTCCACCTGGCCTGGCCCGCGGGCGCGCCCGTGCGCCGGATCTTCGCCGAGTGCGTGCGCGCGGCCGGCATCGCCGGACCGGCGTTCGCGGGCAACGACGTCAACCTCGCCGCGCTCGCCGAGCACCGGCACGGCGCGGGGCGCGGTGCCCGCGACCTGTTGTGCGTGGCGACCGGACACCGGGGGGTGGGCGGCGCGCTGGTGCTCGACGGGCGTCTGCACACCGGGAGTTCGGGGCTGGCGCTCGAAGTCGGGCACCTCACCGTCAACCCCGAAGGGCGCCCCTGCCACTGCGGCAGCCGGGGATGTCTCGACGTCGAGGCCGATCCGCTCGCCTTCCTCACCGCCGCCGGTCGTGAGCCCGGACCCGAGGTGTCCCTGCTCCAGGAGTCCAACGACCTGATCCGCCACCACTACGACGACCCGTCCGTCCGGCAGGCCGCCGAAACCCTGATCGACCGGCTCGGGCTCGGGCTGGCGGGCCTGGTGAACATCCTCAACCCCGACCGGATCATCCTCGGCGGACTGCACCGCACCCTCCTCGACGCCGACCCGCAGCGGCTGCGCGCGGTCGTCGCCGACCGGAGCCTGTGGGGGCAGAGCGGAGGCGTGCCGATCCTCGCCTGCACCCTCGACCACAACAGCCTGGTCGGCGCCGCCGAGTTGGCGTGGCAGCCCGTGCTCGACGACCCGCTGGCGGCCCTGTCCTGACCTCGCGGACGGCACGTGACGGAAGGAATCGACGAGCCCGTTGGGAGCCGGGGCAGAGTAGGTCTATCGTCGGAAACCTAAGGCCAGAGGATGGAGGGCGGCCGGTGATGCCGCAGGATGAGCCCGTGATCGGATGCACGGGGCAGGTGATCATCGGAACCCGCGGAAGCGCGGGCCCCGGCGAGATCCTGGTGCGCGTCCGGGGCGGCTCCGAGACCTTCCTCGCCTGGTCGGACGATCCTCTGCCCACGGGGGCGACCGTTCTCGTGATCGAGTCACGTGGACGGCGTGAGGTCCACGTCATCGAGTGGGTGGATCCATTGGACGCGCTGGGCGGGGACCCCGCCGGCGCTGAGTGAGGAGTACCAGAATGTTCGGTTACCGCGTTCCCGCCCCCGATGAGGCGATGCTGATCTCGGGTGGCAGGCGGGGACTGGGGGGCGCGCCGTTCCGAGTGGTGACGGGGCACGGAAAGTTCGTGCTCCCGGTTTTCCGCAAGACCCGTTTCCTCACCCTGGCGATGTGCGAGGCAGAGGTCACCGAGACCTGCGTGACCCGGCAGGGCATCGCTCTCAACGTCCGCGCAGTGATCGCCTTCAAGGTCGGCAACGACACCGAGAGCATCATCAACGCGGGCCAGCGCTTCCTGTCCGACCAGGACCAGATGTCGGTGCTGACCGGCCGGATCTTCGCCGGTCACCTGCGGTCCATCATCGGCTCGATGACCGTCGAGGAGATCGTCACCGAGCGGCAGAAGCTCGCCGCCGAGGTGCTGGACACCTCGAAGATCGAGATGGCGAAGATCGGCCTGATCGTCGACTCGCTGCAGATCCAGTCGATCGACGACGGCGACACCGGCTACATCGAGGCCATGTCCGCGCCGCACAAGGCGGCCATCCAGCGGCAGGCCCAGATCGCCCAGGCGCAGGCCACCCAGGCCTCGGCCGAGGCGCAGCAGGTCGCGGCCCGCAACCAGGCCGAGTACGCCCGGCAGACCGCGGTGGTCAAGGCCGAGTACTCGGCCGAGGTCGACCGTGCCCAGGCGCAGGCCGCGCAGGCCGGACCGCTGGCGCAGGCCCACGCCCAGCAGGAGGTGCTGGCCGCGCAGACCGAACTGGCCGAGCGGCAGGCCAAGTTGCGCGAGCAGCAGCTGGTCGCCGAGATCGTCAGGCCCGCCGAGGCCGAGGCGCAGCGGATCAAGCTGCTCGCCATCGCCGAGGCGGAGCGCATGAAGATCCAGGCCGAGGCGGCGGCCTCCTACGACCGGGTCGCGCTCGACCGGATGCTGATCGACCAGCTCCCGCAGATCGTGAAGGAAGCGGCCGGCGGCCTCGCCGGCGCGAACGTCAACGTCCTCAACGGCGCGGACGGCCTCGGCGAGATCGCGGCCGGTCTGGTCTCGCAGGGCCTGACGATCCTGGACTCGGTCCGGGGCAACCTGAGCGGCGCGGACCCCGACGGCCGCCGCCCCGGCGAGGACGTCAAGAACCTGCTCCAGCTCCAGGCGAAGAAGGACGACAAGAAGGACGACGGCCCGGTGGACCTCGACTGACACAGTCGCGAGTGGCCGGTCGCTCGACAAGTCTCGAGTGGCCGGCCGCCCAGCAGGGCCCTGAGCGGCCGGTCGCCGCTACCACGGAGCCGTCAGGCTCCACAGCGTCGCCACCAGCGGGCGGCGCAGATCGGCCCGCCGTACACACAGCCCGATCGGGAACGGCTCAGGCGGCGGGTCCGCCGGGATCACCGCCAGCCGTTCCCGTACGGCACTGTTCTCCAGCACGAGGCGGGGCACCACGCCCGTCCCGCAGCCCAGCGCGACCAGCGTCAACAGCCCTTCGTGGCCGTCCGGTTCACAGGCCACGTCCGGTGTCCTGCCGCGGGCGCGGAACCAGCGGTCGGCCGCCTCACGGACCAGACCGCGGTGCGGGAGGACGAACGGACCGTCCAGGTCGGGATCGGGCCGGTCGCGCGCGGTGACCAGGACCAGCTCGGTCACCGTGACCGTCCGGCTCACCAACGGCTCCGGCAGCCGGGGCGGGATGCCCGCGACCGCCACGTCGGCCTCGCCCTCGTCCAGCCTGGCCAGCGCCGCCGCCGCGTCACCGGTGCGCAGATCGAGCCGCACCTGCGGATGCGCGGCTCGGAACGGCGCCAACAGGTCGGGCAGCAGGGCCTGGCAGGCGGTCACCGTCGCGAACAGCGTGAGATGGCCGGTGAGTTCGGCCGGGTCGGGATGCTCCTCGCGGTAGATGCGCCACAACTCCACGGCCTGGACGGCGTATTCACGGAAGCGGTGCCCCTCCGCCGTCAGTGACACCCCGCGCGCCCCGCGGTCGAACAGCCGGTGTCCGATGCCGGCCTCCAGCCGCTGCACGGTCCGGGTGAGCGTCGCCGGACTGACATGGCAGTCGAGACTCGTCCGCCCGAAGTTCAGCGTCTGCGCCAGATGCAGGAAAAGCCGCAGCTCCCGATGGTCGTCCCGCATACCGTGACCTGGCCCTTTCAGTTCACGCAACAGCCCGCTGCACAGGTTGCGCTTGCCGCAACACCCGCCCGGAGCCTACAACTCGACCATGACCTCGACCACGCACACCTCCGCCGTGTTCGCCCTCGAGACGATGGACGTGCCCGGCGGCACGGAGACCATCCTGCGCGGCGGCCGGCACCTCTTCCCCCTCCTCCCGCAGGCCTTCGCCGACGTCCACCGCATCGGCGTCATCGGCTGGGGCCCGCAGGGCCGCGCCCAGGCCCGCAACCTGCGCGACTCCCTCGCGGGCACGGACATCCGGGTGAGCGTCGGACTGCGCCCCGGCTCGGCATCCGCCGCCGACGCCCGCGCGCACGGCTTCACCGAGGAGGACGGCACCCTCGGCGACTGGATCGCCGTCACCGCCGACAGCGACCTGGTGATCCTGCTGATCGCGGACGCGGCCCTCGCCGCCCATCACGAGGAGATCTTCGCCGCGTTGAAGCCCGGTGCGACCATCGGCCTCTCGCACGGCTTCCTGCTCGGTCATCTCCGGGCCTCCGGCGGCGAGTTCCCGCCCGGACACGGCGTGATCGCGGTCTGCCCCAAGGGTATGGGCGACTCCGTGCGCCGCCTCTACGAACAGGGCGCCGAGATCAACGGCGCGGGCATCAACAGCAGTTACGCCGTCCACGCCGACCCCGACGGCAAGGCCACGGACCGCGCGCTCGGCTGGTCGGTCGCGCTCGGCTCGCCGTACACCTTCCGCACGACCCTGGAGAGCGAGTACCGCTCCGACATCGTGGGCGAACGCGCCATCCTGCTCGGCGCCGTCCACGGCATCGTCGAGAGCCTGTACACCCACTACCGGCTCGCCGGCGACGACCCGGTGACGGCGTACGAGCGCTCCTGCGAGAACGTCACCGGACCCATCGCCCGCACCATCTCCCAGGCCGGACTCCGCGCCGTCCGCGAGAACCTGGACCCGGCCGGACGGGACGTCTTCGACCGCGCGTACTCGGCGACCTACGGCCCCGCCCGCGAGATCGTCGCCGAGATCTACGACGAGGTCGCCGACGGCACCGAGCTGCGCAGCGTTGTCCTCGCCGAACAGCGGCTCGGGGCACGGGAGATGAGCAGCATCGGCGGTTCGCCGATGTGGGCCGTCGGCGCGGAGGTGCGAGCGCGCCGGGCCGAACGGGCCCTGCCCGTCGAGCCGTTCACCGCCGGAGTGTTCGTGGCGACGATGACCGCCCAGGTCGACGAGTTCGCCGAGCGCGGCCACCCCTGGTCCGAGATCGTCAACGAGTCCGTCATCGAGGCGGTCGACTCCCTGCTGCCCTACATGCACGCCCGCGATGTGGCGTACATGGTCGACAACTGCTCCCGCACCGCCCGCCTGGGCACCCGCCGTTGGGGCCCCCGCTTCCAGTCGGCCTACGAGCAGATCGCCTACCCGGCATCCGAACTCCCGTCGAACGAGGCCCTGTTGACGGCCTTCGACACCCACCCCATGCACGAGGCCCTGGCCGCGGCGGCGAAACTGCGGCCGTCCGTGGACATCTCGGTGGCCTAGATCAGCGCGGCGCGGGCGGAACTCCTACCCAGGGTTCCGCCCGCGTGCCAGGTGCCGGTGATCGTCACCCAGGTGTCGGCGGCCAGGGCCGGGATGCCCGACAGAGCGGTGCCGAGCAGCAGGAAGGGCAGCGCCTGCGTGGTGACGGCGAGACACACGGTCCGCTGCACCCGAGCACCACATGTTCGATGTCCGCGTTGAACACAGCGGGCTGTCAGCCTTCGGCGACCGGCTCCGAGGAGAGGCGCCACTCGACGGCGAACGCGCGCGCGGGGTTCTCCGTGAACACGCGCCGCACCAGCTCCTCACCCAGCTCCACCGCGAGCCGTGGCCCCACCCGCCGCAGCAGGTACGGCATCCCCGGGCCGCCGTCCACCGAGCGGGCCCCGGCGACCACGGTGTCCCCGCCGAGCAGCAGGCGGTCGCCGTAGCCGGCCTCGGCCAGCGCCCGGACGCTGTCCGGCATGCGCCAGTCCGTGGCGTGGTGGGCGCGGGACGGGCCGTCGAACGCGAGGTAGGCGCCCGCGTCGGCGGCCTGGCGCTGGACGACGAGGTCGGGGGAGCGGTTGAGGTGACCGAGGATCACCCGGTGCGGTTCGACTCCCAACTTGCCGCACAGCAGGTCGAGTACGTCCAGCGCGCCCGTGCCCAGCTCCAGATGGACGGCGATCGGCGCTCCCGTCGCACGGTGGGCCTCGGCCGCCGCGGTCATCGTCCAGCGGGCGTGCGCGTCGAGGCCGTGGAAGCCGCCCGCGACCTTGATGATCCCGGCGCGGACACCGGAAAGCCCGATGCCCACCTCCAACTCGGCGACGAACACCTCGGCCAGCCTGCCGCGCAGGCTCTCCAGCAACTCCGGGCTGTAGTGCGCCGCTTGATGCAACCCGGTCGCACAGACCACATGCACACCCGTCGCCCGGGACAGCAGAGGCAGATCAGCGACCCGCCGCCCCATCCCGTACGGCGTCCACTGCACGACGCTGCCCCCGCCGACGGCACGGAACGCGGTCAACTCGGACCGCGCGGCCGACGCGTCGCCCAACTCCTGGCCGGGAAGCCGAGCGCTCCGGAGAAAGAGGTGGTCGTGCGCGTCGCACACACCCAGCAGCCGTGGGTCCACATCCCCAAGTACCGTACGGACGACGTCACTCACCACTGCCGACCTCGCGGTAACGCGCCCCGCCCCGGCGCCGAGAGATGCAGTACCTGGAACACGTCCCCCTCCGCCTTCGGCGAGTCCTGCTCCCAGAGCGAGAAGTGGACCAGCTCCCAGCTGTGCGGGTCGACGGCCGCCGCCGCGAGGACCGCGCCGTCCTCTCCGGCCAGCCGCCGGGTCTCACCCACAGCCTCCTCCACGACCGCCGCCAACTCCACACCCTCCGCCATCCGTTGGCACCGGCGTACGGCGACAGCGGCTGGCGAACCCGCCGCACCGCCGTCCTCGTAGGCGAGGCCCGTCCACTGCACCACCTCAGGCCGCCCGAAGTCATTGACGAGCCCCTGGAAAGCACCGCCCCAGAGGAAGCGGTTCATGCCCTCCACCGTGTTCCACAGATAGAACGGCGCGTACTGGTTGACCGGCGAGCCGTGCACCCCGCGCTCGCGCAGCAGATACGCCTTGAAACCGAGGCCGCCCCAGTCGTCGAGCAGATGCCCGACCCGTGCGACCCGGCCCCGGATGATGCCCATGTCGTAGTCGCCGGGAAGAGTGAGTTCGTACTGCATCGCGTGCATCAAGTGCCTCCTCAGAAGGGGGAGTTCTCCGCCGACCCCTGTCGGGTGTCGGGGTGGTTCCTGGTGCTCCGCACGTGCCCGGACTCCTATCGGGGAGCGGAGGGCGCGAGCAGGGCGAGCAGTCCCCGGACACCGGCGTCGAAGGCGGCCGGTGAGCCGGACGCGCGGGCCAGGACGTAACCGCCCTGTACGGTCGCGAGGATCGTCGAGGCGATCTCCTCGCCGTCCAGCTCCGCCCCGAACTGCCCCTGTTCCTTGCCCTCTTCGACGATTCCGGCGAGCCGCTCACGGATCGCGTCGAGCGTCGCGTCCACCGGCTCCCGCAGCTCCGCGCTGGCGATCACCTCCGGATCCATCGTCAGCCGCCCGACCGGACACCCCCGCAACACATCACGCTCGCGCCGCAGATACGCCTCGATCCGCTCGTACGGCGTCCCGGGCCCGTCGAGTACTTCCTCTGCGGTACTCAGCAACTCCTCGGCCGTCCGCCGGATCGCCGCCAGCGCCAGATCCGGCTTGCCCTTGAAGTGGTGGTACATACTGCCCTGCCCAGCTCCAGCGCGCTCCAGAATTGCCTTGGGGCTGGTGCCGACGTAGCCGCGCTCCCACAGCAGCTCGCGTGTGGACTCGATCAGTCGCTCCGGGGTGCTCATACAGTCAGTGTACATACTGGTAGTTACAGTAGTGGACGGCTTGTCGACGGCTTATGGAGCAGCCGGCACCCCCTCACGTACTCCCCGCGAGGTACCCGCACTGCCGCTGGCCGTACGACGACCCGGCCCCCTCCCCGGAGCCAGTCTCGATACATCACAGGAAGCCCATCGAGGGCTCCAGGCTCCTTGGAGATGAATCGACATGCAGACTCTGGCGAACTGGAACGGCGGCGGCCCCGGCCCGTGGATCCTGTTCTTCCCGCTGATCTGGGCGGCCGTAGTGGTCGGCGTGGTCACCGTCCTGCGCCGCACCGCCTGGCGCGGCCGCGGCGGCCCGTGGCGCGCGATGGCCGACCCCCGTCCCACCGGCGACTCCCCGCTCGCCGTCCTCGGCCGCCGCTTCGCCTCCGGCGAGATCGACGAGGACGAGTACTGGCGCCGCCTCTCCGTCCTGGACGAGCAGTTCGGCCGCACCGGCAAGGGAGGCGGCCCGGCATGACCACCGCGACCACCACCCGCACGGCCGCGCGGGTCGTCGACGCCGTCAAGGTCTACGGCGTCGGCGACACCGCCGTGCGCGCCCTGGACGGGGTGAGCGTCGACTTCCCGGCCGGCCGCTTCACCGCGATCATGGGACCCTCGGGCTCCGGCAAGTCCACCCTGATGCACTGCGCGGCAGGCTTGGACACGCTCAGCTCGGGCACCGCCCACATCGGCGACACGGAACTCGGCACCCTCGACGACCGACGCCTGACCCTCCTGCGCCGCGAACGCGTCGGCTTCGTCTTCCAGGCCTTCAACCTGATCCCGACGCTGACCGTCGCGGAGAACATCACCCTGCCCCTCGACCTCTCCGGAGCCAGGGGCGACCAGGAGTGGATCGACGAGCTCATCGGCATCGTCGGCCTCCGCGACCGCCTCCATCACCGCCCGTCCGAACTCTCCGGCGGCCAGCAGCAACGCGTCGCCGTGGCAAGGGCGTTCGCGGGCCGACCCGAGGTCGTCTTCGCCGACGAGCCGACCGGCAACCTCGACTCCCGCTCCGGCGGCGAGGTTCTCGGCCTGCTCCGCAGTGCCGTACGGCAGACGGACCGCACGGTCGTGATGGTGACCCACGACCCGGTCGCCGCCGCCCACGCCGACGAGGTCGTCTTCCTTGCCGACGGCCGCCTGGTGGACCGTATGGAATCCCCCACGGCCGAAAAGGTCCTGGACCGCCTGAAGGCCTTCGAGGACGTGAGGTCATGAACGCGTCCGTGCGCCTGAGCATGTCCTCCCTGCGGGCCCACAAAAGGCGCTTCGCCGGTACGTTCCTCGCCGTGTTCCTCGGGGTCGCCTTCCTCGCCGGGACCCTCGTCATGGGCGACACCCTGCGCGCCAACTTCGACACCATGTTCGGCGACGCGACCAGCGGCACGGACGCCGTGGTCCGCAGCGCCGACGCCATCACAACACCCGGCGAGAGCCAGGGCGTTCGGCAACCGGTGAGCACGGCCCTGGTGAAGACCGTCGAGCGGGTCCCCGGCGTCGCGGCGGCCGCCCCCAGCATCCAGGGCGCGGGCCAACTCGTCGGCGCCAACGGCAAAGCCGTCGGAGGCAAGGGCCCGCCCACCCTAGCCGGGAACTGGATCACCGACCCGCAGCTCAACCCGTACCGGCTCGCCGAAGGCCGCACCCCGGCCAGGTCCGGCGAGGTCGTCGTCAACCGAGGCGCCGCAGACAAGGGCCACTTGAAGATCGGCGACACGACGACACTGCGCACACCCGACCCCGTCAAGGTGACGATCGTCGGCCTCGCGACCTTCGGCGGCGAGGACGGCATGGCACAGGTGACCTACACCGGGATGACACAGGCCGACGCCGAGAAGTACCTCACCGCCAGGCCCGGCGAGGCGGCGACCATCAGCGTGCGCGCGGGCCCCGGCATCAGCCAGCGACAACTGGTCGACCGCCTGACTCCCGTACTCCCCAAGGGAGTTGAGGCGATCACGGGCCAGCAGTCGGCACAGGAGAACACGGACATGATCTCCTCCCAATTCCTGACGATCTTCACCACGTTCCTCCTGGTCTTTTCGGGCATCGCCCTGCTGGTGGCGACCTTCTCCATCCACAACACCTTCGCCATCGTCATCGCCCAACGCACCCGCGAGAACGCCCTGTTGCGGGCCCTCGGCGCCTCCCGCCGCCAGATCACCGCAGCCACCGTCGTCGAGGCGAGCGTCGTCGCCGCGACCGCGTCGGCGGCCGGACTCGCAGGCGGCATCGGTATCGCAGCAGGCCTACAAGGACTGTTTCCGGCGATCGGATTCCCGTTCCCCGAAGGCGACTTGGTGATCCGCGCCCTCTCCATGGCCCTGCCGCTGGCCGTAGGCATCGTCGTCTGCCTGGGCTCCGCACTCATGCCGGCCGTCCGGGCAGGCCGCACCGCCCCGCTGGCCGCACTGCGCGAGACGGCCGTGGACCAGTCCGGCGCGTCCCGCGTCCGCGCGGTGACCGGACTGGCCCTCGCCGCCCTCGCGCTGGGGACCACCCTCACCGGCATCCTGGTCTCACCGTCCTTGCTGCTGGCGGGAGTTGGCGCCGTACTGGCCCTGGTTGCCTTCGTAGTCCTCGGCCCCGTCGCTTCCTCCACGGCGGTACGCGTCCTAGGCAGCCCCCTCGACCGGCTGCGCGGCGTCACCGGCGGCCTCGCCCGCCGCAACGCCCTGCGCAGCCCCCGCCGAACGGCCGCCACCGCGAGCGCACTGATGATCGGCGTGGCCGTGGTGTCGCTGTTCACCGTATTCGGCGCGTCGTTGAAGGCCACCATGGACCAGACCGTGTCCCGTTCCTTCGCCGGTGACGTAGCCGTCAGCACTCCCTCCTTCGGAGCGGGCGGCAGCGGGCTGAGCCCCCAACTCGCAGGGGCCATCGGCAAGCTGCCCGAAGTGGACACAGCAGTGGGCCTCGGCCGTGGAGTAGCCGAAGTGGACGGCAAGGGACGGGCGTTGACCGTCACAGACCCCACAGCCCTCGCCCGCACCTTCGACCTGGGCACGGTCCAGGGCTCCCTCCGCAACCTCGGAACCGACGGCATCGCCATCACCAGGACGGAGGCCGACCGCCAACACCTGACCACCGGCAGTACAGCCCAACTGGCCTTCACCGACGGTGAGAAGAAGACCTTCACGGTCCGCGCGGTCTACGGCCGGTCCGAACTCGCCGGCGACTACGTCATCACCCGCGCAGCCTGGTCCCCGCACCGCACCCAGGACTCCGACACGCTAGTCGCCGTCTCCTTCAAGCAGGGCGTGGACGCGACCGCAGGCAAGGCTGCTGTCGAGCAGATCGCCGCCCACTACGGCAACCCACAAGTCCAGACCCGCCACGAATACGCACAGTCCTCGGCCGGCGGCATCGACATGATGCTGACCCTCGTCTACGCCCTGCTCGCCCTCGCGGTCCTGATCGCCCTGCTGGGCATCGCCAACACACTGACCCTGGCGATCCACGAACGCACCCGCGAACTGGGCCTGTTGAGGGCGGTCGGCCAGACCCGTTCCCAACTCCGGGCCATGGTCCGCTGGGAGTCGGTCCTGGTCGCCGCCTTCGGTACGGTCGGCGGACTCGCCCTCGGCGCCTTCCTCGGCTGGGTCCTGGTCAAGGCCTCGGACGGCGCGAGCGACAGCGCCTTCGCGATCCCGCCCGTGCAACTGGTCGTGGTGGCCCTGGTAGGCCTGGCCGCAGGAGCCCTGGCCGGCTTGCGCCCGGCACGCAGGGCAGCCCGCCTGGACGTACTGCGGGCAATAGCCACCGACTAACCAACCACCGGCAGAGAAACGCAGGGCGTCCACCCTCACCAACGGCGAGGGCCCACCAAGTCCGACTATGCCAACGCGTCGGCCGAGAGGGAGCCGTAGGGGCGCGCCGGTGTCGAGAGCCCCAGCGCGCGGAGGCGCGCAGCGCCGAGCACGGTGGGGCTCTCGACACCGG
>NZ_JNWO01000013.1 GCF_000716435.1 Streptomyces xylophagus | reverse complement strand
TACGAGATTTCTGCCTGTCTCGTGGGCTCGGAGATGTGTATAAGAGACAGGGCTTAAGGGGACCGGGATTTGAAACCCCAGCCCCCCTCCCCCTCCGCACCCCCCGATCAGGCGATGCGCTCCAACACCACCGGCGAAGCCGTGAACGTGGTGCCCGGTGCGCCGACGTCGTACGAACCCTCGATCGCCTCCAGGGCGTAGTCGAAGCGTTCCGGTGTGTCCGTGTGGAGGGTCAGCAGGGGCTGGCCGGCTGTGATCGTGTCGCCCGGCTTGGCGTGCATTTCTACTCCCGCGCCTGCCTGCACCGGGTCCTCCTTGCGTGCGCGTCCCGCGCCGAGGCGCCACGCGGCGATGCCGATGTCGTAGGCGTCGAGGCGGGTCAGGACGCCGGAGGCGGAGGCCTTCACCACGTGCTGCTCGCGGGCCACCGGGAGCTTCGCGTCCGGGTTGCCGCCCTGGGCCGCGATCATCCGGCGCCAGACGTCCATCGCGGAACCGTCCGCCAGGGCCTTCGCCGGGTCGGCGTCCTTGATGCCGGCCGCGTCGAGCATCTCTCGGGCCAGGGCGATGGTCAGTTCGACGACGTCCGAGGGGCCTCCGCCTGCCAGGACCTCCACCGATTCGCGGACCTCCAGCGCGTTGCCTGCCGTCAGGCCCAGCGGGGTCGACATGTCCGTCAACAGCGCTACCGTCTTCACGCCGTGGTCCGTGCCCAACCCGACCATCGTGGACGCCAGTTCACGCGCGTCCTCGATCGTCTTCATGAACGCGCCCGTGCCGACCTTCACGTCCAGGACCAGGGAGCCCGTGCCCTCGGCGATCTTCTTCGACATGATGGAGGAGGCGATCAGCGGGATCGCCTCCACCGTGCCGGTGACGTCGCGGAGCGCGTACAGCTTCTTGTCCGCCGGGGCCAGGCCGTCGCCCGCCGCGCAGATGACCGCGCCCGTGCCCTCCAGGACCGACAGCATCTCCTCGTTGGAGAGCAGCGCGCGCCAGCCGGGGATCGACTCCAGCTTGTCGAGGGTGCCGCCGGTGTGGCCGAGGCCGCGGCCGGAGAGCTGGGGGACTGCTGCGCCGCAGGCTGCCACCAGGGGTGCCAGGGGGAGCGTGATCTTGTCGCCCACTCCGCCCGTCGAGTGCTTGTCGGCGGTCGGGCGGGAGAGGGACGAGAAGTCCATGCGCTCGCCGGAGGCGATCATCGCGGCGGTCCAGGTGGCGATCTCCCGGCGGTTCATGCCGTTGAGGAGGATCGCCATGTTGAGGGCGGCCATCTGGTAGTCGGCCACCTCCCCGCGGGTGTACGCGTCGATGACCCAGTCGATCTGCTCGTCGCTCAGTTCACCGCGGTCCCGCTTGGTGCGGATGACGGAGATGGCGTCCATCGAGACTTGCGCCATGGCTTGGATTTCCTTCCGGACGTTCAGAAAATGCGCGGCCCCCTCCGAGTCACAGGAGCCAACTCAGAGGGGGCGCACGGGAGTTACCTGGTGAGATGGTCCGGCCCGAAGGCCTGCGGGAGCATCTCCGAGAGCGGCAGGACGCCCGCCGGTGTCTCCACCAGCAGACCCGGGCCGCCGAACTCGTACAGCAGTTGGCGACAGCGGCCGCAGGGGACGAGGATGTCGCCCTTGCCGTCGACGCAGGTGAAGTGCGTCAGCCGGCCGCCGCCGGTGCGCTGGAGGTCGGAGACGAGTCCGCACTCCGCGCACAGGCCGAGGCCGTACGACGCGTTCTCGACGTTGCAGCCGGAGACCGTGCGGCCGTCGTCGACCCGGGCGGCGACCCCGACGGGGTAGCCCGAGTACGGCGCGTAGGCGTGGGACATCGCCTCCCGCGCCTCGGCGCGCAGTTCGTCCCAGTCGACGGCCAACTCGGTGGCGGGCGAGGTCACTTGCCCTGTCCCTTCCGGTACGGCAGGCCGTCCGCCTTCGGCATCCGCAGGTGCTGCGCGGACAGCGAGAGCACCAGCAGGGTGACGATGTACGGGCTGGCGCCGACCAGTTGGGTCGGGACGGAGTCGGTGGTGGCGTACCAGACGAACATCAGGGCGCCGAGGACGGCGGTGATGCCGGCCGGGACGTACCGCTTCTTCCAGACCATGTAGGCGCAGCCTGCGACCAGCAGGAAGCCGAGCAGCAGGATCAGCGCGTGCACGTTGGTGGAGCCGCCGCGCAGGTTGAGGCTGTCGGTGTAGCCGAACAGGCCCGCGCCGAGGGCGAGTCCGCCCGGCATCCAGTTGCCGAAGATCATCGAGGCGAGGCCGATGTAGCCGCGGCCGCCGGTCTGGCCGTCGAGGTAGACGTTGGACGCGACGATCGACAGGAAGGCGCCGCCGAGGCCGGCGAAGCCGCCGGAGATGATCACGGCGATGTACTTGTACTTGTAGACGTTGACGCCGAGGGACTCGGCGGCCACCGGGTTCTCACCGCAGGAGCGGAGGCGGAGGCCGAAGGCCGTGCGCCACAGGACCCACCAGGTGGCCGGGACCAGCGCCACCGCGATGACGGTGAGCGGGGAGAGGTCGGTGATCAGACCGCCGATCAGGCCCGCGATGTCCGAGAGCAGGAACCAGTGCTTCTCGTTGAGCTTGTCCAGCCAGCTGGAGAGGCCGGGGATGTCGAAGGTGCCCAGTGAGTCGATCGGCGGGGACTGCTTGGCGGAGCCCTGCTCGGTGTTGGCGAAGGTGAACTTCGACAGATAGCGGGTGGTGCCGAGCGCCAGGATGTTGATGGCGACACCGGAGACGATGTGGTTGACGTTGAACGTCACCGTGGCGATGGCGTGCAGCAGCGCGCCGAGGCAGCCGCCGATGATGCCGAAGACGATGCCGACCCACGGACCCCACTGGTAGCCGGCCCAGGCGCCGAACCAGGTGCCGAGGATCATCATGCCCTCGAGGCCGATGTTGACGACGCCCGCGCGCTCGGCCCAGAGGCCGCCGAGACCGGCGAGGCCGATCGGCACGGCGGCGCGAAGGGCCGTGGACATCTGGCCGGTGGACGTGATGCCGTCCGCGCCCGTGATGAGGCGGACGATCGACGTGAGGATCAGCGCACCCGCGATGATCAGCAGGAGGACGGGGAGGGAGAAACGGCGGCCGCCCTTGCCGGGCTGCTGCGCCTGGGGCTTGGCGATGGTCGCGGTGGACATCAGGCCGCCACCTCCTTCTTCTCGGAGTTGTCGATCGCGGCGGCGGCGAGTTCCTCACCGACGCGCTTCTGCTGGCGGCGCAGGCCCCAGGTGCGGACGACCTCGTACGAGATGACGACCGCGAAGACGATCAGGCCCTGCATGATCGTCGCGATCTCCTTCTGGTACGCGACCGGGGTCGCGTAGTCCAGGGCGGGCGACGCCTTGTCGAGGAAGGCCCAGAGGAGGGCGGCGAGGGCGATGCCGCCGGGGTTGTTGCGGCCGAGGAGGGCGATGCCGATGGCGGTGAAGCCCAGGCCCTCGGGGAAGGTGAGGCTGTAGGTGTGGCTGTCGCCGAGCAGCAGCGGCAGACCGGCGAGGCCGGCGACACCGCCGGAGATCAGCATCGCGGTGAGCGTCATGCGCTTGGCGTCGACGCCGGAGGCGGCCGCGGCGGTCTCGGACTCGCCGGTGGCGCGCAGGTCGAAGCCGAAGCGGGTGCGGTTGAGGACGAGCCAGTACAGGACGCCGATGATCGCGGCGAGGAAGACCAGGCCGTAGATCTCGCCGACGTCCGAGCCCAGGTCGATGCCCGGGATCCAGCCGGACTTCTTCATGATGCCGGTCGTCATGTTGTTGCCGACCTGCACGCCCCACGTGTTGGTCTGCGTGAGGTAGAGGATCAGGCTGGTCGCGATCGCGTTCAGCATGATCGTCGCGACGACCTCGCTGACCCCTCGGGTGACCTTGAGGACACCCGCGATCCCGGCCCAGAAGGCACCGGTGAGGATCGCGACCAGGAGCAGCAGCGGCACCTGGAGGACGGCCGGCAGGCCGACGTGCGCGCCGACGACCGCGGTCATCACGGCGCCGAGGCGGTACTGGCCGTCGACGCCGATGTTGAACAGGTTCATCCGGAAGCCGAGGGCGACCGCCAGGGCGGCGATGTAGTACATCGACGCCTGGTTGATGATCAGCACCTGGACGTCGGAGTACCCGATCTGCTGGAGCATCAGGTTGTAGGGCTCGATCGGGTTCTTGCCCGAGGCGAGCAGCACGACCGAGGTCAGCAGGATCGCGGCGACAAGCGCCATGACCGGGCCGGCCACGGCGAGGAGCAGGCGCTCCTTGTCGAACTTCTTCATCGGGCCTCGTCCTCCGGGGCGGTGTCGTCGGCGCCGTCTGCTGCGGACTCTTCGACGTGTTCGAGGTGACCGGACGCGGCGCCGGTCATGGCCGAGCCGAGCTCCTCCGGTGTGACGGTGGCCGGGTCCGCGTCGGCGACCAGCCTGCCGTCGTAGATCACGCGCAGGGTGTCCGACAGGCCGATCAGTTCGTCCAGGTCGGCGGAGATCAGCAGCACGGCCAGGCCCTCGCGGCGGGCCTCGCGGATCTGGTCCCAGATCGCGGCCTGCGCGCCGACGTCCACACCGCGGGTGGGGTGGGCGGCGATCAGGAACTTCGGCTTGTGGCTCATCTCGCGGCCGACGATCAGCTTCTGCTGGTTGCCGCCGGAGAGGGAGGCGGCGGTGACGTCGATGCCGGGGGTGCGGACGTCGTACTCCTCGACGATCCGGCGGGTGTCGTCCTGGGCGCCCTTGATGTCGAGCCAGACGCCCTTCGAGTTGGGCTTCTCGGTGACGTGGCCGAGGATGCGGTTCTCCCAGAGGGGGGCTTCCAGGAGGAGGCCGTGGCGGTGGCGGTCCTCGGGGATGTAGCCGATGCCCTTTTCGCGGCGCTTGCGGGTGGCCCAGGGCGTGATGTCGTCGCCTAGGAAGCCGATGGTGCCGGAGTCGGCGTTCTTCAGGCCGATCAGCGCGTCGATCAGCTCGGTCTGGCCGTTGCCCTCGACGCCGGCGATGCCCATGACCTCACCGGCGTGGATGGTGAAGGTGACGTCGTCGAGGACGCGCTTGGCGGCGCCGCCGGGGACGGCGAGGTCGCCGAGCAGTCCGCCGCCCGTGGGCTCGGACTCGGCGCCGAGGGAGGCGCCGGCGGCGTACACGGTGAGGCCGTCGACCTCGATGACGGGCTTGTCGGTGACCGTCGACTCGGCGGTCTCCGGGGTGGGGAGTTCGCTGCCGACCATCATCTCGGCGAGCTGACGGGGGGTCGTCGCGGAGGGGACGGCCGTGCCGACCGTGGTGCCGCGCCGGATGACGGTGATCTCGTCGGCGACCGAGAGAACCTCGCCCAGCTTGTGCGAGATGAAGATGACCGCGAGGCCCTCGGACTTCAGCTCGCGCAGGTTGCTGAAGAGGGCGTCGACCTCCTGCGGGACCAGGACGGCGGTGGGCTCGTCCAGGATCAGGGTGCGGGCGCCGCGGTAGAGGACCTTGAGGATCTCCACGCGCTGGCGCTCGGCGACACCGAGGCTCTCGACGAGAAGGTCCGGGCGGACGTTCAGGCCGTAGCGGTCGGAGATCTCCTTGATCTTCTTGCGGGCGCCGCCGCCGATGCCGTGCAGCTTCTCGCTGCCCAGGACGACGTTCTCCAGGACGGTGAGGTTGTCGGCGAGCATGAAGTGCTGGTGGACCATGCCGATGCCGCGGGCGATGGCGTCGGCCGGCGACGAGAAGGTGACGTGCTCACCGTCGACGGCGATGGTTCCCTCGTCCGGCTTCTGCATGCCGTAGAGGATCTTCATCAGGGTCGACTTGCCCGCGCCGTTCTCGCCGACGAGGGCGTGCACGGTGCCTTTTCGGACACTGAAGCGGATGTCGCTGTTGGCGACGACACCCGGGAACCGCTTGGTGATCCCCACCAGCTCGACCGCGATCGTCGACTGATCGCTGAGCGGAGGGCTGCTGGACGCGTCGATGGCGAACTCTCCTCATGGAAAGGGGCCTCTCTACGCGCGTAGCGCCCCTGCTTTAAATAGTGCTCGGACCTGATCGGCCGCGTGTGGCATCCGATCCGTTCCGAGCATTCTGCCGCGCGAACAGGGTGCGTCCCTGCCGCCGGTCTCCCGTCGTTCGCCCGAAGGGCGGGCCGCGCGGCGTCTGGTGCGTGCGATCGCAAGGCGCCGGAGCGCCCTCGTGGCGGAGCCACGTGGGCGTTTCGGCAACGCGGCGAGCGTGCGTGCCAGGCGTCGCGCGGCAGACGGGAGACCGGCGGCAGGGGCGCGAGTCGGTCATCCTCCCCGCGCCCCGTTCCGTGGCCGTAACGCTGCCATTACAGCGCTCTTTTGGCCATGGTCGTAACTGGCTCACGACCCTCAGATCAAGAGGTCTTGACCTTGATCGTGCCGTCCTTGATGCCCGCCTCGGCCTTCGTGAGGGCGGCCTGCAGGGTGGCGTTGTTCTTGAAGGTCGGGTTGGAGTCGGCCAGGCCCACCGCGCCGTTGCTCAGCGAGCCGCGGATCTCGCCGCTCAGCGGCTTCTTGTCCTTGATGACGGACTTGGAGAGGTCGTACACCGCGCCCGCGACGTTCTTCAGGGCCGAGGTGAGGATGTACGGCTTGTACTTGGCCAGCGCCGCCTGGTTGTACTGGTCGGAGTCCACACCGATCGCCCACACCTTGTGCGCGGCGGCGGACTTGATGACGCCCTGGCCGGAGAGACCGGCGGCCGCGAAGACCACGTCCGCACCGGCCTCGATCTGACCGTCGGCCGCGGCCTCACCCTTGTCGGGGCTGGAGAAGCCACCCTGGGCGGCGGTCTGGGTCAGGTACTGCGTCTTGACCGTGACGCCCTTCTTGGTGTCCTTGACGCCCTGCTCGAAGCCCG
This sequence comes from Streptomyces xylophagus, assembly GCF_000716435.1. Lineage (GTDB taxonomy): Bacteria > Actinomycetota > Actinomycetes > Streptomycetales > Streptomycetaceae > Streptomyces > Streptomyces xylophagus. The sequence continues at coordinate 255,722 of NZ_JNWO01000013.1, read as the reverse complement.
CCGCGAACTTGTGGATCAGGGGGACGTCCACGCCGCCGATGAAGCCGACGGTGTTCGACTTCGTGGTCAGCGCGGCGGTGACGCCGGCCAGGTACGAGGACTGCTCCTCGTGGAAGACCATGTCGGCGACGTTGGCGGCCGTGATGGTGTTGTCGTCGATGATGCCGAAGGTGATCTTCGGGAACTTCGCGGCGGCTTCCTTGACGGCGGGGGCGTAGGCGAAGCCGACACCGATCACCGGGTTGTAGCCGGACCTGGCGAGGGTCTCCAGGCGCTGCACCTTGTCCGCGTCGGACTCGTTGTCCTGCGGCTCGACGTCACGGCCGCTGACACCGAAGTCCTTCTCGGCCTTCACCAGACCCGCGTAGGCGGCGTCGTTGAAGGACTGGTCGCCCTTGCCGCCGACGTCGTAGGCCAGGCCAATACCCTTGGACGTGCCGGCACTGCTGGAGCTGCTGGAGCTGGACTCGCTGGACGAGCTGCCGCAGGCGGAGACGGTTACTGCAAGAGCTGCGGTTGCAACGCCTGCAACCGCGATTCGGGACACCCGGCGCATGGAACGAGACTCCTTCGTGCAAGCGCCCAAACCAGGCGCTGGTTCCGCCGCAGCGTAACGCGCGTAGACCAGACGGAAAACCCCATCTGTCCGGTCCGTTATAGAGCTGTGGCCACAGATGGTGGCCAGCGTACGGACAGCAGCACGCCCCTTGCGGGAGGCAAGGGGCGTGCTGGCTGCAACGATGCCCGGAGGGCGTAGTTCTATTGCGTCGTTCTACTGTCGTTGCGCTGTCGTTGCGCTGTTGTTCTGCTGCGTACTACTTCGTGTTGACGGTGATCTTGCCGGAGATGATGTCCGCCTTCGCCTTGTCCACCGCGGCCACGGCGGCCGTCATGGCCTTGTACTTCGGGTTGGTGTCGGAGAAGCCGACGCCGTCGTTGTCGAGGCCGTAGCGGACGACACCGGTCTTGGGCTTGCCCTCGTACACGGACTTCACCAGGTCGTAGACGGCGCCGCCGACGTTCTTGAGCGCCGAGCCGAGGATGGCGTCCTTGTACTTGGCCAGCGCCGCCTGCTCGTACTGGTCGGAGTCCACGCCGATGGCCCAGATGCCCTTGGCGGAGGCCTCGGAGATGACGCCCTGGCCGGAGAGACCGGCGGCGGCGTAGATGACGTCCGCGCCCGCGTCGATCTGACCGCTCGCCGCGTCCTTGCCCTTGTCGGGGCTGGAGAAGCCGCCCTGGGCCGCGGTCTGCGTCAGGTACTGCGACTCGATCTTGATGCTCGGGTTGACGGACTTGGCGCCCTGGTCGAAGCCGGCCTCAAACTTGTGGATGAGGGGGACGTCCACGCCGCCGATGAAGCCGATGTGGTTCTTCTTGGTCGCCTTGGCCGCGGCGACGCCCGCGAGGTACGAGGACTGCTCCTCGTGGAAGACGAGGTCGGCCACGTTGGCGGCCTTGTCCTGCTCGTCGTCGATGATGCCGAACGTGATGTTCGGGAACTTCGCGGCGGCTTCCTTGACGGCGGGGGCGTAGGCGAAGCCGACGCCGATCACCGGGTTGTAGCCGGCCGTGGCCAGGCTCTCCAGGCGCTGGACCTTGTCCGCGTCGGACTCGTTGTCCTGCGGCTCGATGTCGCGGCCGGTGAGGTTGAACTCCTTCTCGGCCTTCTGGAAACCGGCGTAGGCCGCGTCGTTGAAGGACTGGTCGCCCTTGCCGCCGACGTCGTAGGCGAGGCCGATGCCCTTGCCGGTGTACTTGCCGGACGAGGACGACGAACTGTCACTGGCCTTGTCGGCGTCCTTGCTGGAGCTACCGCAAGCGGTAGCGGCGAGGGCGATGACAGTGACGGTCACCGCGGCTTGGGAGAACTTCGTCCTCCGAGATGTCTGACGCACAGCAAGCACTCCTTCGTCCCCACGGCACCGTCACCGGACCGTTCCCCAATGCGCCGCCTCTGGTGGCGATTTCCGCGCACAGTAACGCGCGTAGACGAGGAGGGGAACGGGGTTTCTCCTTGCCGTTACCGGATCGTGCCGCCACCGCGTTACGTTCACTCGCCAGCGGTTACACCCGGGTGACACAGGGGGACGTAGGGGTACCGAACGGGCACCCCTACGACCGCCCGGGCCGGCCTGTTCCGGTCAGAGCGCGGCATCGATCAGCGCGGCGGCTGTGAACAGTTCCACGCCGACGGTGATCGCGGACTCGTCGGCGTCGAAGTCGCCCTGGTGGAGGTCCCGCACGGTCCGCTCCCCCGGTGTCCGCACGCCCAGCCGGGCCATGGCGCCCGGCACGTCCTCCAGGTACCAGGAGAAGTCCTCGCCGCCCAGGCTCTGCGCGGTGTCCTCGACGGAGAGCGGTCCGCGCCGCGCCACCATGGCGTCCCGCAGCAGCTCGGTGACCAGCGCGTCGTTGACGACGGGCGGCACCCCGCGCACGTAGTTGATCTCGGACTTGGCGCGGTACATCCCGGCGACCTCGTCGATCGCCGCGTGCACGATGTCGGGCGCCTGCCGCCAGGCGTCGAGATCGAGACACCGTACGGTGCCCGACAGTTCGGCGTGCTGCGGGATGACGTTCGGGGCGTGGCCCGACTCGATCCGGCCCCAGGTCACGGAGACCCCGCTCCGCGCGTCCATACGGCGCGAGACGAGCGCGGGCACGTCGGTGGCGACCCGGGCGGCGGCGGTGACCAGGTCGGTGGTGAGGTGCGGCCGGGCCGTGTGGCCGCCCGGTCCGTCCAGGGCGACCTCCAGCCGGTCGCAGGCGGAGGTGATGGGTCCGACCCGCAGCCCGATCCGCCCGCTGTCGACCTTGGGGTCGCAGTGCACGGCGATGATCCGCCCCACCCCGTCCAGCACCCCGCACTCGATGGCGTCGGTGGCGCCGCCGGGCAGGACCTCCTCGGCGGGCTGGAAGAGCAGCCGTACCGGCCGGGGCAGCAGCCCCTGCTCGTGCAGCCGGGCGAGCACGAGGCCGGCGCCGAGCACCACGGTGGTGTGGATGTCGTGACCGCAGGCGTGGGCGCGGTCGGGCACGGTGGAGCGGTACGCGCACTCACTCTTCGTGTCCGGGATGGGCAGCGCGTCGATGTCGGCGCGCAGCGCGAGCATGGGCGCGCCCGTGTCGCGGGGTCCGATGTCACAGACGAGCCCGGTACCGATGGCGAGGACGCGGGGTTCGAGACCGGCCATTTCCAGCCGCGCCTTGATCGCCGCGGTGGTCCGGAACTCCTGGTTGCCCAGCTCGGGGTGCATGTGCAAGTCGCGCCGGAACGCGACGAGTTCGGCACGCAGGGCCTCCGGCAGGGTGCCCGGGAGCACATTCCCGACGGATTCGACCTCGGACTCTGCCTCGGACTCTGGTGACATCAATTGCTTCACCCTCTGAAGGGTAGGGCGCCCGGGTGGTCAACTGACCCTCGATCAACAAAAGTTCAACCCGTTAGTCGAAGAAAATCTGACCGCCGACCGCATAGCCGCATATGGAGATGGGTAGACTCTCCGCTCCTTCTGGGATACCACGCCCCACCCTGCACAGCGTGCGCCGTCCGCATCCCGGAATCATCACCGCCGCACGACAGTACGGATACGCAGCGCGACCGACGTCTCGGACCTGGGCACTCTTCGTCAAGTGAAGGCACCTGTGGAGGCCCCCATGGAGGCATGCGGCTGCGGCGAGGACCAGATCCCCTGGATGCTGGCGAAATTCGGCTTCTTCGGCACGGCGGGACTGGTCCTGGCCGTACTGGTCATCATGATCCTGGCGGGATGGGCGCTGGCGACGGTGGTGTGGCTGATCCGCCGCCGGACGGAAGGCACCGGGGCGCCGGGCACCCCGGGCACCGCCGCGTCCGGCCCCGACGACCCCGGGCCCGGCGAGCTGGGCGGCTTCAGTTGGCGCGAAGAAGATCCCTGAGCCGCGAGCTCTTGCTAGGGTCCGCCGACGTGACCGACCCGAACGCGGATCTCGCCGCGGACTTCATAGAGGCCACCCGCTCCTCCTACGACGCGATCGCGCCCGCGTACGGCGCCGAGCATCCCGACGGCCTCGGCGACGGCCCCCTCGAAACCGCCCTGTTGACCGCCTTCGCCGAGCTCGTCCGTGCGGCGGTGGGCGAGGCACCGGTGGCCGACGTGGGCAGCGGCCCCGGATATGTGACGGCGCGCCTGAACGCCCTCGGTCTCCCGGCCTTCGGCGTCGACATCTCGCCGCACATGGTGGCGCTGGCCCGCGAGGCGCATCCCCAACTCCGGTTCGAGGTGGGCTCGATGACGGCCCTGGACGTACCGGACGAGACCCTCGGCGGTGTGATCGCCCTCTACTCGACGATCCACATCCCGGACGACCGTCTGCCCGGCGTCTTCGCGGAGTTCCACCGGGTCCTGCGCCCCGGGGGCTACGTACTGCTCGCGTTCCAGGCCTCGGAGGGCGAGCACATCCATATGACGGAGCGCTACGGCCTGGACATCTCGCTCGACTACTACTTCCGCACCCCGGCCGAGATCGTCACGTTCCTGACGGAGGCGGGCCTGAGTCTCTACGCCCAGGCCCGCGTCGAGCCCCACGGGCAGCAGAAGTGGGGCCGCGCCTTCGCCCTGGCTCACAAGCCGGCGGGGTCCGCCTGAGCGCCGACGGTGAACAGCAGCGGTGAGCGGACCCCGAGCCGGGCGGCACAGTCGGCGACGGTGGCGGCCAGCCAGCCGACCGCGTCGCAGGACCACTCGGCGAGTTCGCCGCGCAGCGTCATGCCGTGCAGGGGCGGCCCGTTCCAGAAGCTGTCGTGGAACAGCGGCGGGCGGACATCGCCCCGCACAGTGACGTCGTCGTCCCCGAACGTGAACACGCTCTGCTCCAAGTCCCGCAGATCCTGCGCGAGTTGACGCGCGACGGCCGGGATCACCGGATCGCGCCCGCTGTTGATGTGGACGTCCACCGGGGTCCTGGCCGCCGGGTCGCGCTCACCGAACCAGTCGACGGTCGGCATCGACGGTACGGCGGCGTAGGCAGGCCGTGCCGCCGAATCGATCCCCTGCACCGGCAACAGCACCTGCACCGCGGAGAGCCGCACCGTGCCGATCCGCGCCGTCACGTCCTGGGCGCAGCGGAGGAACGGCTGGACGGGGAGCGGCCGTTCGGCCGGCACGGGACCGGCCTCGACCTGGAACCAGGAGACCCGTCCCGCGCCGGGCGCGGCCTGCGGATGCCCCCACCCGGCGTCGTTCATGGCCCACAGCCCGGGACCGCCTGCTGTCTGCTCCTCCAGCCAGCCCATCGCGAGCGACCGCTGGTAGAACAGCTGATACGCGTCGTGCTCGGGGTCGTGCCATGCGTGCGGGGTCAGTTCGCCGTACAGGGCGGCGAACAGGGTGCCGGCGGTGGGCGGGGTCGTAGGCGCGATTCCTGGTTGTGGTTGCACACCTTGAGGGTGCCAGGCAGCCCCGCCCGAACCGCCTACGCCGCCGTCACCGCCGACAACCGATGCACGTCCTTCGCCGTCCCCGTGACCCCCGACAAGAACCCCTGCGCCCGGGGCGAGGCGTTCTCCGTCAGCCATGCGGGGTCGATGTCGCAGACGGCGACCCGTACGTCCGTGCCCACCAGCGCAAGGGGCAGCGTGTGGACGACAGTTGAGGGGAAGCTCAGGATCGTGCGGCCGATGGGGCCGCGGCGGGCGATCAGCTCCAGGGGAAGGTCCGGGCGGACGATCTCCAGGCCCGTCTCGACCGCCAACCGGTGGAGTTTCTCTGTGCTTTCGCGGCGGTGGGCGAAGTAGCGGGTCGCGCCGTGGGTCTTGGCGAGGGCGGCGACCGCCTCCAGGTAGCGGTCGTTGTCCACCACTCCCGTTTCCACCAGGGACGTGCCGACCAGGTCGGCGCCCTTCGTGATGCGGGGCGGGCCGAAGGTGGCGCGGGTCCAGGCGAACTCGTTCGCCGTGATCGTGACGCCCTCGGGTGTCACCTCGATCGGCATCGAGGAGAAGATCTCCACCTTGCGGCGCTTGCCCGGGGTGAGGCGGCGGCGGGCCGCCGAGGACACCGGGGCGAAGATCAGGTCGCGGGGGCCGGGGCGGCCGCCCTTGCGGTGCCAGCGGACCAGGCGTTCACCGCTGGCGAGTTGGGCGACGAACTCCATCGTCGCGGTGCCGTCGTCGACCACGACCAGGTCACGTGCCCTGGTGATCGTCAGCAACAACTGGACGTATCGCGAGAACGGGTCGCCCATCACGATCCGGTCCGCCTTGCGCAGCAACCTGGTCAGGCCGCCGATGGTCTGGAAGGGGGCCAGGGGTCCGCCCCGCGCCTCCTCCCAGCGCACCGTGTGGCCCTCGTCGCGGGCCAGGTCGGCCATGCGGCGCAGCTGGCCGCGGGTCATCGGGTCGGTCGGGGACAGGACCACGAGGGTGAGCCCCCCGCCGGGTGCCTCCTCGGCCCGGAGCGCACGGAGGTGCGCCCACTCCAGCACGTTCAGAAGCTGTACCGGACTCTCCACGAACGCGAGAGTGTGGGGGGTGAGGCCGGCTTTGCCGGCGTGGGGGCTCATTGTCGTACGACCGTCCCGTGACCGTAAGTGACGCTGGCGCTGGCGCTTGATGGCTCAGACTCAGACCGTGACCGGCTCGCCCGCCGCCGCGGCGATCTCCGCCTCGGCGACCACGCCGTTGACGCGGCGCAGCTTCTTCATCGGGCCGAGCTCCGAGTCGTAGACCTTCTTGACGCCGTCGCCGAGGGAGGCCTCGATGGTGCGGATGTCGCGGACGAGGCGGGTCAGGCCCTGCGGCTCGACGGAGGCGGCCTGGTCCGAGCCCCACATGGCGCGGTCGAGGGTGATGTGGCGCTCGACGAAGGTGGCGCCGAGCGCGACCGCGGCGAGGGTGGTCTGCAGGCCCGTCTCGTGACCGGAGTAGCCGATCGGGACGTTCGGGTACTCGGCCTGGAGGGTGTTGATGACGCGGAGGTTGAGCTCCTCGGCCACCGCCGGGTAGGTCGAAGTGGCGTGGCACATAAGGATGTTGTCCGAGCCGAGGACCTCGACCGCGTGGCGGATCTGCTTCGGGGTCGACATGCCGGTGGAGAGGATGACCGTGCGGCCGGTGGCGCGCAGCGAGCGGAGGAGCTCGTCGTCCGTGAGGGAGGCGGAGGCGACCTTGTGGGCCGGGACGTCGAACTTCTCCAGGAAGGCGACGGCCTCGGTGTCCCACGGGGAGGCGAACCAGTCGATGTTCTTGGACTTGGCGTACTCGTCGATCTGGCGGTACTCGTCCTCACCGAACTCCACGCGGTGGCGGTAGTCGATGTAGGTCATGCGGCCCCAGGGGGTGTCGCGCTCGATGTCCCACTGGTCGCGCGGGGTGCAGATCTCCGGGGTGCGCTTCTGGAACTTGACGGCGTCGCAGCCGGCTTCGGCGGCGGCGTCGATCAGCTTGAAGGCGTTCTCCAGCTCACCGTTGTGGTTGATGCCGATCTCGCCGACGACGTAGACGGGGTGGCCGGGTCCTGCGGTCTTCGAACCGAACTGGCGCAGACGGGAGTTGTTGCTCATGACAGCGGGTTTCCTTACTTGGTGAGGGAATCGAGAGAGGGGCCGAGGATCCAGCTGGCGATCTCTCGGACAGCGCCGTCGCCACCGGCCACGGTGGTGACCGCGCGTGCGGCGCCGCGTACGACGTCGTGGGCGCTCGCGACCGCCACGGGCCAGCCCACGAGGGCGAAGCACGGGAGGTCGTTGACGTCGTTGCCGACGTAGAGCACGCGCTCCGGCGCGATGCCCTGCTCCTCGCACCACTGCTTGAGTGCGAGGTCCTTCCGGTCGATGCCGTGCAGGACCGGGAGTTGGAGCTTCCGGGCCCGGGCGGCGACGACCGGGTTCTGCTCCGAGGACAGGATGAGCATCTTCAGGCCGCTCTTGCGCAGCGCCGCGATGCCGAGCCCGTCTCCGCGGTGCACGGAGACGAACTCCCGTCCGTCGGAATCGATCAGCACCCTGTCGTCGGTCTGGGTGCCGTCGAAGTCGAGTACGACCGCGTCGATGTCGTCGGCGGTCGGGAGCGAACCGGGACGGTCCGCGTCGAACAGCGGGGCCAACGCCCGTGCCCTGGCCAGCTCGTGTGGATCGTCGATCTCCAACACCCGTGCGGGGTCGGTCCGGACGAGTTCCGTGCGGCCGAAGAAACGGTGGCCGACCTTGCGGAAGCCGACCGCGTCCATGCCGTAGACCGCGCCGGTCTCCAGGAAGTCCTGGGGGCGGTCCTGACGGCGCGGGCGGAACGACTTGTCGTGGTTGACGCCGTAACCGCCGCTGGTGACAGGGGGGTTGGCGACCTTCGTGGCGCCGCCGACCTCCTCGCTGCGCGCGGGCTCGACGACCGGAGTCGCCTCGTCGTCCGCGTCGCGCCACACGAAGCCGTGGAAGGGGGCGACGGTGTGGGCGGTGTCGGCGCCGTTCGCGACGATCGCGTTGACGATGCCGTCGACGTCCTCGCGGACGATGAAGGGGCTGGTGCACTGCACGAGCAGGACCACGTCGACGGCCGCGCCGTGCAGCGCCTCGTGGGCGTCCATGGCGTGCAGGACGGCGGCCTCGGAGGTCGCCGTGTCGCCGGCGATGGCGGCGGGCCGCAGCACGACCTCGGCGCCGGCCTGGCGGGCCGCGGCGGCGATGGCCTGGTCGTCGGTGGAGACGACCACGTCCGTCACCAGCCGCGAGGCGCGGCACTCGCGGACGGCGCGGGCCACCAGCGGCACTCCGCCGACGGGCGCGAGGTTCTTGGCGGGGACGCCCTTGGAACCGCCGCGCGCGGGGATCACCGCGAGCACCCGGCGCACCGAAGCGCCTTGGCCTGCCTGCGAGTTGGACATGGGCTCTACTCCTTGAGCGGGAATCCTGACGTTCACAGCTCCCCCATCCGGCGGATGACGGGCGCCACGCGCTGCACGCCGTGGCGGTAGGCGCCGCGCGCGGCCCGGCGCACGATCTGCCGGACGGGCCCCGGCTCCTTGTCCGCGGCGGGGGCGCCCGGCAGCGGGGTGCCGTCGGGGCCGAGGTGGTGGCGGGCGAGGATGCCGGGCAGATAGCCGGGGGCGGTCTCGGGCGTGTAGTACGGCTTCAGGGCGGGCATGTCGGCGCCGGCCAGCAGCTTGGCGATCCGCTCCCGGGCCGCGTCGAAGGCCGTCTCGTACGACCCTCCCCCAGAGGGGGGACCCCCAGCCATGACCCCCTGCCGGGCCACCCACTCCGCGTCCGGCACCGGCTTGTACCCGGCGTCGAGCTGGTCCCAGGAGGCGAGGCACCCGGAGCCCACGAAGTGGTGGTTGCCGAGCCCCTCGCGGATGCCGAGGTCGGTCAGCACGACGGTGGGGATACGGCGGTGCAGGGACTCCAGGGCGGCCGTGGAACTGATGGTCACCAGGAGGTCGGTGCGGTCGAGCACGTCGCCCATGTGCCCGTACACGAGGCTGAAGTTGGCGGGGAGGTCCTTGCCCTGGACCAGCTTCTGGTAGGGCAACTCCTCGATGTGCGTGGTGTGTTCGCCGGGCTTGGAGCGCAGCTTGAGCAGCACCTCGCGGTTCGGGTGGAAACGGGCGTGCTGGATCGCCCTGTTGAGCAGGTAGTCGCGGTCCCGGCGGTTGTCGGGCACCGAGGGCTGCACGGCGAAGACGACCGTGTACGGGTCGTGCTCGCCCGTATAGGTGTCCCCGCCGAGGAACGGCAGGGCGACCTCGGTCACCGACGAGGAGTCGGCGCCGACCCCGTCGTAGACCGCCTTGAAACGGTCCGCGTCCTGGCGGGAGTTGGCGAGGACGAGGTCCGCGCCGTGCCGTAGCAGCAGACCGTCGGTGAGCTTCTCGTAGACGACCCCGACATAGCCGGTGACGACGACGGGCCGCTCGGTGCGCCCGTCCCAGGCCCGGGCCAGCCCGTGCAGCATCGCCTGGACCCCGCCGCCGACGAGGGAGAGCACGAGGACGTCGTACGGCTCCTTCTCCATGGCGCGCAGGAACTCGACGGCGGTCACCTCGCGGAGGGAGTCCGCGGTGACGCCGACTTCCTTCAGCTGGCGGGCTGTTGGGGTGGCACGACCCCGCAGGAGGTACCCGTCCAAAGAGATGTCCGAATTCGCCGGTGCGATGCGGTTCGCGGTGAGCGAACCCCATTTCCACCGGGTGTCGGAATCCGCGAGAACGGCGACTCGCAGGGTCTGCGTTGCACTTGCTGGCACACCGAAGACGCTAGGAAGCCATTCCGTTGATCGGCCCAACCCGAAGGCAACAAAGGGTTAACAGCACACCGCCGAATGACGAATCAGGGCGTGGCGGGGCCGGAAAAATTCCTGGTTCACTGGTTCGCCACATGGCGTTCACCCGACATCAAACCAATGGTAAAGACCGATGCCGGAGCGCCCTCTAACGTCATGGGGGTGGTCAAGCTCTCCGTCATCGTGCCGTTCTACAACGTGCAGCAATACGCGCCCGACACCCTGAAGAGCCTGCGTGCGAACACACGGGAGGACTTCGAATTCATCTTCGTCGACGACTGTTCGACCGACGAGACACCGGACATTCTCGCGCGCGCAGAGCGGGAGTTGCCAGGCGTCGTGCATGTCAGACACAAGAAGAACGGAGGGCTGGCGACCGCCCGCAACACCGGCATCGACAAGGCACGTGGCGAGTATCTGACGTTTCTGGACGGCGACGACTGGCTCGCCCCGGACTACTTCCCGCGGCTGCTGGCCGCCATCGAGGAACTCGGCTGCGACTTCGTCCGCACCGACCACGTGGTGTGCACGGCGAAGGCCCGCTCGATCGCCCGGGTGCCGCAGGGCCGGCGCGGTGTGGTGCTGAACCCGCGGGACGCGATCCTGCCCGCCGACCGCTCCACCTCCGTCGACTACGCCTACGCCTGGGCGGGCATCTACCACCGCAGACTCGTCGACCGGGGCCTGCTGCACTTCACCGACGGGCTGCGCACGGCCGAGGACCGGCCGTGGATCTGGAAGCTGCACCGGGAGGCGGAGTCCTTCGCCACGGTGGGGCTGCTCGGGGTGTTCTACCGGCGCGGGGTCGCCTCCTCGCTCACCCAGATCGGGGATGTGCGGCAACTCGATTTCATTCGTGCGTTCGACCAGGTAATCGAGGAAACCGCGGGTGACCCCGATGCCGAAAAACTGCTGCCCAAAGCAGTGCGCACCTATTGCGCGATCATGGCTCATCATCTCGGATCGATCGAGAGGTTCGAACCCGCCGTGGCTCGAAAACTGCGTTCACTGAGTTCCGCCGCGCTCAAGCGCATGCCGCAGGACGTACTCGCGGACGTGATGGACTCGATGGACCCCCAGCGCGCGAGCCGGCTGCGGCGACTGCGCCGCCGTCCCACCTCGGCGCGGACGGTGGCCGCCTGATGCCCCGCACCACCCAGATCCTGTGCGCGTCGACCCTGTACGGCGCGGCGACGCTGGCCGCCGCGCTGGACGCTGGGCTCCTCGGCGAGGCCGACCGCAGGCTGCTGCTGATCACCAACAACGCGGCGAACCCGGAGACCACCCCGTCGGTGGACTCGATGCCGGGCTTCGACCAGTTGCGCGGGCGCTTCGACGAGGTGCTGTCGTGGAACGAGACCATCTCCCCCTTCCACCCGAGCGGTTGGAGCCCGCGGGGCGACGACGTCCCGATGTGGGAGCGGTACGTACGGCTGCTGTGGCAGCTGGGCGACGACGAGATCCGGCTCGCGGTGGAGTCCGTGCAGGTCAATCCGTCGCTCGCGCTGTGCCAGCTGTTCACCGGCGCCCCGGTCGACGTCTACGCGGACGGCCTCATAAGTTATGGCCCCACGCGCGACAAGATCGACCCGCTGGTCGGCACCCGCATCGAGCGGCTGCTGCACCTCGATCTCGTCCCGGGCCTCACCCCGCTGCTGCTCACCGAGTTCGGCGTCCCGCCGGAGCTGGTACCGACGGAGGCCTTCCTCAAGGTACTTGGCCAACTCGCCGAGTCCGAGGAGGAATTGCCGGCCGTGGAGGGTCAACCGGCCCTGCTGCTGGGCCAGTACCTCGCCGCGCTCGGCATCCTCACCGACCAGCAGGAGGAGGAGCTGCATCTGCGCATGGTGCGCGGCGCGGTGGCGCTCGGCCACCGCACGCTGGTGTTCAAGCCGCACCCGGTGGCGCCCTCCCGCTGGTCCCGACTCCTGGAGGACGAGGCGAAGAAGCTGGGTGCTGAACTCACCCTCCTGGACCGGCCGGTGCTCGCCGAGGTCGCCTTCCAGCGGATGCGCCCCGCCCTGGTCGTCGGCTGCTTCTCCACCGCCCTGTTCACCGCCGCCGGCCTGTACGACATCCCGGTCGCGCGCGTCGGCACCGACACCGTGCTGGCCCGGCTGGCGCCCTACCAGAACAGCAACCGGGTGCCGCTGACCATCGTGGACGCCGTACTGCCGGACCTCGGTGACAAGAAGGCGGTGACGGACTGGCGGATGCCGTCGCCGGAGAAGGTGGACGAACTGTCCGGACTGCTCAAGGCGGTCGGCTTCGCGATGCAGCCCAAGATCTATCCGCGGCTGCGCGAGGACGCCGAGCGCTATCTCTCGACCCGGCTCAATCCGCACACCTGGCGCTATTTCAAACGCCGTCGCCTGACCGCGCTGGCGCTGCCCGGTGCCGTACCGGCACAACTGTCCTTCATTCCGCGCAATCAGACCGTACGGCGGATCGCGCGCCGCGCCCGGGCTTTGTCCGGACGTTAGCGTCCATTCAAATTGTTCATCCGGGCGACATGTAGGAGACCCCTGTGTGTCGCCGGTGAATTGCCTCTCATCCGTCGAACGTTCGTAGCGTCACATCGTTCCGTCGCGGAACAGCCATTCGACGTCGGCGAGAAAGGCCCAGGATGAACGCGGTTGACCAGGCCCTGGCACCCACCCTGCGGGGCCAGGACCCTGGGCAGGACCCGGAGCAGCCACCCGTCGCCCCGCCCGCCCCCCGCCGGGAGAACCGGTTGCGCGCCCTGGACGGGCTGCGGCTGCTGGCCGCGCTGATGGTGTGCCTGTACCACTTCACGGGCAAGAACGGCACGATCTCCTCGTCCTGGCACCAGTCCCCGGGCCTGCTGTTCCCGACCCTCTCCAAGATCGGCACCTACGGCTGCCTCGGAGTGCAGTTCTTCTTCGTCATCAGCGGCTTCGTGATCTGCATGAGCAGCTGGGGCAAGACCCTCGGCGACTTCTTCCGCTCCCGGATCGCCCGCCTCTATCCGGCGTACTGGGCGGCCCTGTTGATGGTCGGCGCCGCGTCGGTCCTGCTGCCGGTGGTCGTCCACCCGCTGCGCTCCGACGAGTTCCTGATGAACTTCACCATGCTCCAGCAGCCGATGGGCGTGCCCCGCGTCCTCGGCGTGTGCTGGACGCTGTGGGTCGAGATGCGCTTCTACGTCCTCTTCGCACTCTTCGTGATCTGGAAGGGCGTCACCTACCGCCGGGTGGTCACCTTCTGCATCCTGTGGACCCTGGCCGGCGCCTTCGCCCGGGTCGCGGACACCGCGCTGACGGACGAGTTGGTGATGCGCGACCACGCGCCGTACTTCATCGGCGGCCTCGCCCTGTACCTGATCCACCGCTACGGCAGCGACTTCCTGCTGTGGGGCATCGTCGGCATGTCCTTCCTGCTGGGCCAGCGCTACTCGGTGACGGCGCTGTGGCACCCCGGTATGCACGGCGACTTCCACCGCAACCCCCATGTCATCCAGGCGATTTCGTTCCTCGCGTTCGCGGCCGTGGCGGCGGTGGCGCTGGGCTGGCTGCGCTGGGCGAACTGGAGCTGGCTGACGCTGGCGGGCGCGCTGACGTACCCCTTCTATCTGATCCACGAGCACCTGGGCTGGTTCGCGATCCGCATCCTGCACCGGGGCCTCGGGCTCGACCCGTACGCGACGCTCGTGCTGACCGTGGCGATCCTGCTGAGCCTGGCCTATCTCATGAACCGCTTCGTCGAGAAGCCGTTCGGAACCCGGCTGAAGCGGACGATGACCGCCCAGTCGAAGCAGCTGGCGGCCCGGCTCAGCGGCGGCAAGTGACACGGCCCTCAAACGCCTCAGGTGCCCCCCGACATGGCCGGGGGGCACCTGTTGTCCGTTCAGGCCTGCGCGGCCCTGATACGGCGCACCACGCGCCGTACGGTCGGGTTCCTGCGCAGTGACTCCGCGCGCACCGGGCTGCCGCCGGGCAGCCGCAGGCTGGTGAGCCGGCGCTTCTTGAAGTACTGCGGGTACTCGTCGAGGTGGACGGCCAGCCAGTCGGTGACCTCGTCGCGCATCCCGTGGTACTTGAGCGCCTGCATGCAGTAGCCGACCGCCTGCACCAGCGGCGCCAACTCCTCGGCGAGACGGCCCAGTTCGAGCGGCTGCCCGACCTTGTCCTTCTCCGCGTCGGGCAGGATCGCGTCGATCACGGTGAGCGGGATGCGGTTGCTGTTCTCGTACGGCGTGATGCGTTCGAGGAGCAGTCCGGTGCCGACGCGGGCGACGGGGATGTCGTAGAAGGCGGCGGCCGTCATCAGCGCGGTGGAGAAGCAGCCGATGACCAACTGCGGGCGCAGGTAGGCGAACACGGTCTCGGCGAGGACCGGCTCGCGCAACACCGTGAGGCGGACGCCGAGTTGGGCCGCCGACTCCTCGAGTGACTTGCTGTAGACGGCCGGTGCGCTGGGGTGGGGCTTGAACAGGATGTCCTGGTGGCCCGCCTTCGCCGCGGCGCGCAGCATGCGGACGTGCAGCTGCTCCTCCTCGTCCTGGGTGATCAGGTCGATGGCGGAGAGGTACTGGCCGAGCATCACGGCCGTCGGCCGGTCCTCGGCGGGCAGCCGGTCGGCGAGGATCGAGGCGCCCTCCTCGCCGATCTGGGCGAGCACGTCGACGATCGCCTCGTTCGGGATGGGCTGCGGTTCGACGCCGTACTCGGAGAGCAGCATCGGGCGCAGCCCGGGTATCAGGTCGAGGTGCAGCACCCGGGCTATCCGGCTGTTCAGGTTGTGCGGGATGCGGTTGCGGGTGGGGCCGTAGCTCATCAGGCCGTCCGCGTACACGTGCACCTTGCTGTCGGCGAAGATGTCGGCGACAGCGCGGGAGGGGTTGGCCTGGATGGACTCGCAGGCGATCTCCACGTCCTCGTCACCGAGGTTCCAGGCCAGGCGTACGGCCTTCTCCCACAGGGCGGTGTCCTGGGCGCGCGGGGACCAGCCGGCCGGGTGGAAGGGGGAGATGAACTCGTTCCACGAGCGGACCTCGTCGAACTCGGGGCGCAGCTTCTCGAAGCCGGGCATCCGGTCCAGCGGGGTGCCGACCTCGGGCACGGCGGCGGTGTTGCTGACCACGAGGATGCGGCGGTGGGCCGTACGGGGGCCGAAGAAACCGGCGCGGATCGCGGCGGTGACGGTCGCGGCGGCGTACTGCGTGGCCGAGAAGAAGATCTGTGTCGTGCCGCTCTTGCCGCTCATGCCGCGACTCCCTTCATGCCACCGCGGATGCGCCGCAGCGTGTGCACGCGTTCCTCGCCCATGCCGACGAGCGCGTCGTTGAGTTCGGTCTCCGTCATCCGGCCGAGCGCCTCGGCGGCCATCTGCCGCAGCTTGGCGTGCACGCTGCGCTCGAAGCGGCCCCGGTCCAGGAGCTGGTGGGCGATGACGACGCAGTAGTTGCGCAGCGCCTTCTTGCGCAGCTTCGCGGCCTCGGGATCGTCGGCGAGTTCGGCGAGGACCAGGTCGAAGGAGCGGAAGAAGTCGAGCTGGCGGACGTCGCCGATCTGGGTCAGCGAGCCGGCCAGGCCCCGGCGGTAGAAGACCCCGCGCAGACTGGCGGCGACGTAGGACTCCGCCTTGCGGTGCAGTTCCCAGATCCAGGGGCGGTCCTCGGCGGTGCGCAGGCCGTCGTGGAAGCGCAGCAGGCCCCGGTCGAGGAGGCGGCGGTGGTAGATGCCGGCCCAGGCGTACGGGTAGTCGACCATGGTCGTGTCGTCGACCGGCAGGATCGAGCTGCGCGGGTCGAGCGGGGTGTGCCGACGGCCTTCCGGCGAGCGCTGGATGGCCCTCTCCACACCGGTGACGGTGACGTGGTCCGTCCGCACGAAGTCGACGTCGAAGCGCTCGATGACGTCCACCAGGTCGGCGAGATAGCCCGGCGCGAGCCAGTCGTCGCCGTCGAGGAACGTGAGGTAGCGGCCCTCGGCCGCGTCGATCCCGGTGTTGCGGGCGGTGGCCAGACCGCCGTTCTTCTCGTGCCGGATCACCCTGCTGTTCGGGAGCCGCTTCGTCAGCTCCAGGAGAGCCTCATAGGTCTTGTCCTTGGTCGAGCGGTCCTCGACGAACAGGAACTCGAACTCGTCCTTCGCGTTGTTGATCAGGCTGGTCACCGTTTCCGGGACATAGGCCTCGATGTTGTAGCAAGGGACGATCACGGACAGTGTTGGGGGGCGGTTGGTCACGCGTACACCTGGGCTCTCTCCGGGGCGGATTCTTGTGACCGTAGGAGATGTTCGACGCTGGATATCAACCCTGCCGGGGCCAACAGGTGAACGCGAAGTTACGGGCCGCCCTCCATTTACAAATAGCCACTCCAGCACACATCCCGAACCCCCGCTCGGCGATCCAACAATCGAATAGGTGGACGATCGACCGGGGGATCGTGTGATCGGCACAGCGTTCAGGACGGCGTTCCGCAGCGAAGACCTGCCATCGACCGGCCGACTGGCCGGCTTCGACGACTTCCTGCGCGGCGGCGACCCCCCGATGCGGGCGACCAGCGGAGCCGGTGCGGACTTCCGGGCCCTGGCCCGCACCCGGGACCTCGGGCCGCTGCGCCTCCTGGAACTGACCTGCTCTCCCTCCGTCCTGTACCGCACCGCCCCGCTGATCCGCCGCTCCGACCCCGGCCTGTGCTCGGTGGTGTTCCCCCTGCACGGCGCCCTCACGGTGTCCCAGGCGGGCCGCGTGGCCGCCCTGCGCGGCCCGGGCCTCACCTTCTACGACAGTGCGCGGCCGCTCCGGCTGCGGATCACCGGTCCGGGACCGGCCACCCTGCTGCGGGCGGACGTGCCCCGGTCCCTGCTGCCGCTCCCGGCCCGCCGGATCGACCGGCTCGCGGGAATCCTGTTACCCGGCCGGACAGGGCTGGGCGCGCTGCTCACCCACTTCCTGACCGACCTGGCCGCCGACCCCCGCGCCTATCCGGCCGCCGACGAGGCCCGGCTGGGCGCGGTCGCCCTGGACCTGCTGGCGGCGACCCTCACCCACCACCTCGACACCAGCCCCGCCGCGCCGCCCCGGGGCCGCGGCCTACTCCCTCGCATCGAGTCCTACATCCGGACGCACCTGGCCGATCCCGACCTGACCCCGCGCGCGGTGGCCACCGCCCACCACATATCCGTCAGCTATCTGCACCGCCTCTTCCGGGCCCGCGGCACCACGGTCACCGCGCTGATCCGCCAGGGCCGCCTGGAGCGGGCCCGCCGCGACCTCGCCGACCGGCGTCTGCGCGAGCTGCCGGTGCACCGCGTCGCCGCCCGCTGGGGCTTCCGCGACCACTCCGCCTTCACCCGGGCGTTCCGCACGGCCTACGGCGTACCGCCGCACGAGTACCGCCGGACCCGCACCCAATGACCGCACATCCAGGGGGAGTTCATGAGCAGACGGTTCATCAGACTCGGCGCGGTGCCGGTGTGGTCGGCGTCCTTCCCGCCACTGGAGCTGCGGCCGGCTCCCCGGACCGGCCGGCACCACCGCCTCGTGCTCCTCCTGGAGGGAGAGGCCCTGATCACCTCCGGCCGACGCCAAGTCCCCCTGCACGCGGGCGACTTCTACTACGACGACGGTTCACGCCCGCACGAGATCCGGACCGGTCCGATCAGGGCCGTCGGGACCGCCGTACCGGAGGCGCTGTTGCCGTTGCCCCGGGGTGTCGCCGACCGGGTGACCGGGCACCGCGTCCCGGGCGGGGACTGCGCGGGTCCACCACTCGCCCGGTTCCTCACCCAGGTCACCAGGAACACCGGTGTCTACCGGCCCGCCGACGGACCCCGGCTGGGCGCGGTCCTCGGCAGCCTGGTCGCGGCCCTGCTGGCCCACACCACCGAGCCGGACGCCGCGCCGCCCGCGCGGACACCGCTGACCGCGCGCATCACGGCGTACATCCAACAGCACCTGGGCGAACGGGAGTTGACCCCACACCGGATCGCCGCCACGCACGGCATCTCGCTCAGCTATCTGCACCGGCTCTTCGAGGACGAGAGCGAGACGGTCGCCGCGTTCATCCGCCGCAGACGCCTGGAGCGCGCCCGCTTCGACCTCGCCGACCCGGCCCAGGCCGGCACCCCCGTGCACACCATCTCGGCCCGCTGGGGCTTCGCCCGCGCCACCGACTTCGCCCGGGCCTTCCGCGCCGCGTACGGGCTGGCGCCAGGTGACTTCCGGCGTCGGTCCTACGGCCCCTACGGCCCGTATGGCCCGTACGGCTCCTGTGGACGCATTGCCACATGAGTGTGCTCTGTGCGCCAACGCCCCAACTGCCCCTTCCAGGCAGGCTGTTGATCAGGACGACCGCTCCACTTCCAACTCTCCGAAAGAGGTTGCAGTGAAGAAACTCCGTCTTGCCGCAGTCAGCGCCGTGGGCGCGCTCGCCGCGAGTGCCGGGCTGATGTTCCCGGCCACCGCTCAGGCGGCGCCCACTTATTGGCAGTTCCAGAACGCCGGGTTCGGCACGTGTCTGACGGCCGGGGACACCGGGACGGCGTTCGCCACGTCGTGCGTCGGGAGCAACCGTCAGCAGTGGGACTGGGTCGGCGCCAACGGCAACTTCGCCGAACTCAGGAACCGCGAGACCGGCACCTGCCTGATGACCGACAACAAGTCGAGCACCAACGCCGTCTGGATGAGCTCCTGCACGGGCGCCGCCGGCCAGTGGTGGCGGTACGCGGGCGACTCCGGGGCCATCTTCGACAACCTCGGCGCAGCCAACGAGGGATTCCTGAGGACGAGCCACACCCACAACGCCGTCTACGCCACCGACCTCGGCCAGCAGCCGGAGGCGGACGTCTCCTTCTACGTCTGGTGGGGCACCCACGACTGACCCTCACCCGACCCCCGACCACACCTCCACCCCCGCCACGACCACGGCCAGCCCCTCCTCGAAGTGCTTGCCGTAGTCCTCGAAGATCTCCGCGCCCGCCGCTGCCGACAGAGGGAAGTCGGCCAGCAGGCGGGCGCGTTCGTCCACGTCGTAGCCCTCGCGGCGCTCGTCCGGCAGCAGCTGGACACCCTGCTCCTCGCTGACGAACCCGATCGTGTAGAGGTACGACGTCGAGGTCGCGCGGACCGCCTGGGCGAGGGTGAAGCCGGCCTCGGTGAACAGGCGCAGGGTGCGTTCCATCTCAACGGCATGCAGGGTGCCGGTGAAGCGGGAGCCGCTGAAGACCTTGGCGCCGTCGCGGTAGCCGAGCAGGGCGTCGCGCAGGGCGCGGTTGTGCTTGAGCAGGTGCGCCTGCCAGCTGTCCTCGGAGGAGAACTCCGCGTCGGCGACCATCCGGCGGTACATCTCCGTCGCCATCTCGTCGAGCAGCGCCTGCTTGTCCTTGAAGTGCCAGTACAGCGCGGGCGCCTTGACGTCCAGCTCCTTGGCGATGGCGCGCAGGGACAGCCCGTCGAGACCGACCTCGTTCAGCAGCTTCAGGGCGGTGTCCGCGACGCGCTTGCGGTCGAGGGGGATGCGTCGTTCCGTACTCACGCTTGACAGCTTAACAGCGTTAAGGGCATCGTGATGGGCGTAGCCACTTAACAGCGTTAAGGAGATAGGGATCATGGCAGAACACGTGGATGAACTGGTGGATGTACTGATCGTCGGCGCCGGCCCGACCGGCCTCACCCTCGGCATCGACCTGGCCCGGCGCGGGGTGGACGCGCTGGTCGTGGAGAAGGCGGACGCGCTGTTCCCCGGCTCGCGCGGCAAGGGACTCCAGCCGCGCACGATGGAGGTGTTCGACGACCTCGGCGTGATCGACGCGATCCTCGCGCAGGGCGGCACCTACCCGACCGGCGCGACCTGGCAGGACGGACACAAGGTCGGCGAGCACCGGATGTTCGAGCCGTCCGGGACTGCACCGGACACTCCGTACGGCAAGCCGTGGATGGTGCCGCAGTGGCGCACCCAGGAGATCCTCTTCGCGCGGCTGACCGAGCTGGGCGGAAAGGTGTCCTTCGGGCGCGAGGTCACCGGCTTCGCCCAGGACGAAGAAGGCGTGACCGTGGAGTTCGCGTCCGGTGCCGCCGTCCGCGCGCGGTACGTCGTCGCCGGTGACGGCGGTCGCTCGGTCGTACGCCGGACCCTGGGCATCGGGATGCGGGGCGAGACGGTCGACCCGAACCCGATGCTGGTGGCGGACGTCCGCATCACCGGCCTGGACCGCGACAATGTGCACGTCTTCCCGGCGCACGGGGACGACGGCTTCCTCACGGTCTTCCCGCTGGCCGGCACCGAGGACTTCCAGGTCATCGCCCAGTTCCCGGACGGCACCGACGTCGACCTCTCCCTCGACGGTGTCCGCAAGGCCGTCGCCGCCCGCACCCACCTCGCGCCCGAGGATGTGACCGAACTCCGCTGGGCCTCCAACTTCCGGCCCCGGGCCGCCCTGGCCGACCGCTTCCGCGCCGGGCGGGTCTTCCTCGCCGGGGACGCGGCGCACGTCCACTCACCGGCCGGCGGACAGGGCCTCAACACCAGCGTGCAGGACGCCTACAACCTGGGCTGGAAGCTCGGCGCGGTGCTGCGCGAGGGCGCTCCCGAGTCCCTCCTCGACACCTACGAGGAGGAGCGGCTGCCCAACGCGGCCGACATGCTCGGCCTGTCCACCCGCGTCCACCGGGGCGAGGTACAGCGCGGCAGGGCGACCCAGCAGCTCGGGCTCGGCTACCGGGACCGCTCGCTCGCGGTGGAGACCCGCACGGACCTGCCCGAGGACGCGCTACGGGCGGGCGACCGCGCACCCGACCGCACGGTCGACGGCGTCCGTCTCTTCGACGCCTTCCGCGGCCCGCACTGGACCCTGCTGGCGCTGGACACGAAGGCACCGGCCGCCGCCCCGGCTTCGGTCCCCGTCGTACGGGGCCCGGCGACCGAGACGTACGGCACGGGTCTCTTCCTGATCCGCCCGGACGGTTACGTCGGCTGGGCGGGCGACACGGAGGACGGCCTCGCGGAATACGCGGAGCGCTACGGCCTCGGTCAGTCGCTGGTTCGCTAGACCGAACTCGCCAGTGACAGCTTCACCGCGAAGCCCAGGAACAGCGCCCCCGCCGCCGAGGTCGCCCCCGCCGCGAGCCGCCGCCGGCGACGGAAGGCCGTCGCCAGCCTGGTGCCGCTGAATATCAGGGCACTCAGGTAGAGGAAGCTCGCCAGCTGCGCGAAGGCGCCGAGCACGACGAACGACAGGGCCGGGTAGGCGTACCCCGGGTCGACGAACTGCACGAAGAAGGCGACGAAGAACAGGATCGCCTTCGGGTTGAAGAGACTCACGACGAAGGCACGGCGGTACGGCCGCTCGTCGGCGGCCTCAGCGGCGGGAGCCGGTTCCATGGCCGCCCGCTCCTTGCGGCTACGCCACATCGCCCAGGCGGCCCGCAGCATCCCGAACGCCAGCCAGGTCAGATACCCGGCCCCCGCGTACTTCACGATCCCGAACAGCACGGCGTTGGCCTGCAACAGCGAGGCGACCCCGGCCGCGGAGAGCGTCATCAGCACGGTGTCCCCGCACCACACACCGGCGGCGGCCGTGTACCCGGCACGGGTCCCGCGCCGGGCGGCGACCGAGAGGACGTACAGCGAGTTGGGACCGGGCAGCAGGACGATCAGGACCAGGCCGGCCAGATACGTGGGGAGATCGATGACACCGAGCATGGGAACGAGTGTCGCACGGGGGTACGACAGTCGGTCCTCGCCGTCATACGGAGTAATCACCCGGCTCAGAAGGCATCCGTCGGCACATACGTCCCCCACACCTCCCGAAGCGCCCCGCACACCTCCCCCACCGTCCCCCGCGCCCGCAGCGCGTCCTTCATCGGATATAGCACGTTGTCCGTACCCTCCGCCGCCTCCCGCAGCGCGCCCAGCGCCGAGTCCACCGCCTTCTGGTCCCGTTCGGCGCGGAGTCTCGCGAGGCGCTCCGCCTGCTGGGCCTCGATGGTCGGGTCGACGCGGAGGGGCTCGTACGGTTCCTCCGCGTCGAGGCGGAAGCGGTTGACGCCGACGACGACCCGTTCGCCGGAGTCGGTCTCCTGGGCGATGCAGTAGGCGCTGCGCTCGATCTCGCCCTTCTGGAAGCCGTGTTCGATGGCGCCGACCGCGCCGCCCAACTCCTCGACCCGGCGCATCAGTTCGACGGCGGCGCCTTCCACGTCGTCCGTCAGCGTCTCGACGACGTACGAACCCGCGAAGGGGTCGACGGTGGCGGTCACGTCCGTCTCGTACGCCAACACCTGCTGCGTACGCAGTGCGAGGCGCGCGCTCTTGTCCGTCGGCAGCGCGAGCGCCTCGTCGAAGGAGTTCGTGTGCAGGGACTGGGTGCCGCCGAGCACCGCGGCCAGACCCTGGACGGCGACCCGGACGAGGTTCACCTCCGGCTGCTGGGCGGTGAGTTGGACGCCCGCGGTCTGGGTGTGGAAGCGCAGCATCAGGGATTTCGGGTTCTTCGCGCCGAACTCGTCCCGCATCACGCGGGCCCAAATCCTGCGCGCCGCACGGAACTTGGCGACCTCTTCGAGGATCGTCGTACGCGCAACGAAGAAGAAGGAGAGACGCGGGGCGAAGTCGTCGACGTCCATGCCCGCCGCGACCGCCGTACGGACGTACTCGATGCCGTCGGCGAGCGTGAAGGCGATCTCCTGCGCGGGCGAGGCACCGGCCTCCGCCATGTGGTAGCCGGAGATCGAGATCGTGTTCCACTTCGGGATCTCGGCCCCGCAGTACTTGAAGATGTCGGCGGTCAGCCGCAGGGAGGGCTTCGGCGGGAAGATGTACGTCCCCCGCGCGATGTACTCCTTCAGCACGTCGTTCTGGACCGTGCCCGTCAACTGCCCTGCCGCTACGCCCTGTTCCTCGCCGACCAGCTGGTACATCAGCAGGAGGAGGGCGGCGGGGGCGTTGATCGTCATCGAGGTGGAGACCTGGTCCAGCGGGATGCCGTCGAACAGCACCCGCATGTCGTCCACCGAGTCGATCGCGACCCCGACCTTGCCGACCTCGCCGTGCGCGACGACCGCGTCGGAGTCGTGGCCCATCTGCGTGGGCAGGTCGAAGGCGACGGACAGGCCCGTGGTGCCGTGGGCGATCAGCTGCCGGTAACGGGCGTTGGACTCGCCCGCCGTGCCGAAACCGGCGTACTGGCGCATCGTCCAGGGCCGTCCGGTGTACATGGACGGATACACGCCCCGCGTGAAGGGGTACTTCCCCGGCTCGCCCAGCCGCTCGGCCGGGTCCCAGCCGGCGAGGGCCTCGGGACCGTAGACGGGTTGGATCGGTGTTCCGGACTCCGACTCGCGCACCATGGTGTGCACCTCCGGTCACCACGATGCCGCGCCGTTCGCGGCCCGTCATCCGGGGGTACGTCTCCGGGGTACGACGCCGGTGACGTTGGTGAGACGACAGGGGTCCGCGATGCGTACTACGGGCATGGGGAGAGTGATCGCCGCCGCGGCGGCCCTGTCGGCTCTGGTGACGGTGTCCGGCTGCACCGTGCAGGGCACGGACTCGGACGGCAAGCACCACCTGCCCATACACATCAAGCTTCCCGGCAGCAATAACACCAGTAGCAGTAGTGACAGCAAGCCCTCCGCCTCCCCGAGCACCGCCCGCGCCGCCGACGTCCTCTGGTCGCGCGGTGACAGCGGTACGGACGTGCGGGAGTTGCAGGCGCGGCTGCGGCAGGCCGACTGGCTCTTCGACGGGCCGACCGGGACCTACGACGATCTCACCGAGCAGGCCGTCGCGGGCTTCCAGGGCAAGCGCGGGCTGCCGAAGACCGGCGAGACCGACAAGGTCACCTGGCAGCGGCTGCTGAAGATGACGCACGAGCCGGGCAAGTGGGACCTGTATCTGATGGGCGGCCAGCCGGCCGGCGCGCCCGACCCGCGCTGTCTGACCGGCCGGGTGCTGTGCATCGACAAGACGACCCGGACCCTGCGCTGGATGATCGACGGGCGGACGGTGTCCACGATGTCGGTGCGGTTCGGCGCGCAGTACACCCCGACCCGCGACGGTGTGTTCCACGTCTACTGGAAGGCCCGGGACTGGGTGTCCACGCTCTACCACTCCCCCATGCCGTACGCGATGTTCTTCAGCGGCGGCCAGGCGGTGCACTTCTCGTACGACTTCTCGGCCCGGGGTTACGCGGGCGGCTCGCACGGCTGCGTCAACGTACGGGACGAGGCGGCGATCGCGAGTCTCTTCGCGCAGGTGCGGACCGGCGACAAGGTCGTCGTCTACCGGTGATGTGCGAGGAGTGACGCGCGTGAGGCGATGCGCGAGAGGTGATGTGTGAGGCGCGGGCGGGACCGGGGGAACGTGTCCCGCCCGCGCCATGTGCACGAGCCGTAGGTACGGGGGGAACCCCGGCTCTGTGCGATGGCCGATGACCAGTCGGCTCACTCAGTACTGCGCCACAGCGGCCGAAAACGTCACACCCCGCGCGAAAAAAGTTCCACGCGTTACGGAAGCGCAGGTCAGCGGGGTGCGGCGAGTTCAGAGCGCGGTGTACGTGGGACTCGGGGCCGGTGTCCCGCGGGTCTCGGTGGTGGGCGCCGGGGACGGGGCGGCCGACGACCCGTGCCGAGCGAGCGGGGCGAAGACCGAGGGGGCAGGGGTGGCGACGGCGCCGTTGTCCTGGTGCCCGCCGTCACCACCGCTGCCGCCGCTGCTGCCGCCGCCCGGTGCGATCGGGTTGATCTGACCGTCGTCGGACGCGCCCTGGCCGCCGGCCTGGTCGCCCTGACCGCCGTTCTGCTCGTCGCCCTGACCGCCACCGCTCTTGTCGGTGCCGGTGCCTGAGCCGGTGCCTGTGTCGCCCTTGTCGTCCGTGCCCGCGCCGCCTCGCTGGAGAAGGCCCTTGCAGTACGTCCACACGTGGGACGTGCCGCCCGCCACGCCCTCCAGCGTGCGCTCGCGGCCGGAGTCCAGGGGCTTGCCGTCGCGCACGGCACGGCAGGACGAGGTGACGCCCTTCCACCAGCCGCGGGAGCCGACGGACTTGTCGTCACCGGCGTCGGCGGAGGACGTGGGACCGCTGCCGCTGCCGACGGCCTCGCCGGAGGAGTCGCCGGAACCGCCGCCCGCCGTGGGCGTACCCGAGCCGCCGGTGCCGCTCGGCGAGGGCGAGATCAGGGGGCGGTCGGGCGTCGCGGCGGCGGAGATCGAGGCGGCGGGCGTCGGATCGTCGAGGAACGGCGTCGGCAGGACTCCCGTGGCGGCCGCGACCGCGACCCCGCCGAGCATCCCGGCGGCGACCACGGCGGTCAGCCCGACCCGCACGGGTCTGCCCCAGCGGGAGCCCGCGGCGGTCGGGACGGGCCGCCCGATACGGACAAGACCGGCGTCGGAGGACTGCACACGGCCGCGCCTGCCGAGGGCCGCCCGCTCGACACCGTTGCCGGTCCGCGCCGCCCGGAAAGCGGCCAACGCGGCTTCCTCGCCCGGGAGTTCGGCGCCGCCCGGCGGGTGTTCCACGGACAGCGCGCCGAGCGTCTTGGCGAGCCGCTCGGCCTGGTCGCGGACGGCCGGGTCGACGGCTTCGAGGGACCCGCCGCGCAGCAGGAGCTCGGCGGTTTCTCGGTCCAGCCATCGGCCGGGGGTCCGGCCCGCGGCGGAACCGCCGGCGGATTCGGGGTCCCCCGGAAAAGCAGAGCGCTCGTCGGCCATCACATGTCCTTCTGCGTCCGCGCACGCGTATGCGTCACAGTGGCGGACGTCACCGCGCGATCGCGCGATTCTCGCTGGGGCGGCAGGGCGTCCAGCGCCGCGGCCGATTCCGGGTCTCCGCCGAGCAGTTCCGCGAGCCGTTTCAGACCGCGGTGCGCGGCCGTGCGGACGGCGCCGGGCCGCTTGCCGAGGGTCTCCGCGGCGGTCTTGGCGTCGAGGCCCATGACCACCCGCAGGACGACGGCCTCGGCCTGGTCCTGCGGCAGCTGGGCGATGAGGGAGAGGGTGTGGTCGGTGGCCAGCGCCTCGATGGCCTCGCCGGCCGTGTCGGACTCGGCGGCGCGGCCGGTCAGTTCGGTCTCGTCGCCGCCTATCGCGGGGCGGCGGCCGCGCATCCGTATGTGGTCCAGGGCGCGGTTGCGGGCGATCCTGGCCGCCCATCCCCGGAAGCGGTCCGCGTCCCCGCTGAACCGGTCGAGGTCACGGGCGATCTGCAGCCAGGCCTCGGACGTGACGTCCTCGGCGTCCGGATCGCCGACCAGCGTCCGTACGTATCCGAGCAACCGTGGGTGCACCGTGCGGTACACAGTCCGGAACGCGGTCTCGTCCCCGTCCTGTGCCGCAAGCACCGCGGCGGTCAGCTCCGCGTCGTCCCCCAGCACGTGGTCCCTCGAATTTGATGGTCGCGGCCGCACTCCGGCGCGAAAGGCACGTTACGACCTGAAACTGTTCCTCGTCCATGTCCGTACAAGGCGCAACTACTTGGTTCGGGGCTGTGGTGTGACAGAAAACGCACTCATGGCGCTGTAAAAAGTACGGGCCGCCGCGCGGCCCGTGCCGCGCGACGGCCGGGGCCTCTCCTGTGGGGGGTGGCGGCTCCGGCCGTTGCCACGGCGCTCCGCTGGTTGGGCGGCTTTTCAGTGCCGGCCCGGTGGGGGCTGGTCGCGCAGTTCCCCGCGCCCCTGACGGGGCGCTGCCCCGGGGCGCCAGTCGTCTTGGCGCCGGGGACTTGTCGCTTGGGCCTCCGAGTCCCTTGCCTCCCGGAACGCTGCTACCGCTCTCCGCTCCGCCTCGTCGTCTACGACGACTCCGCGCAGCGCTGCGCCCAGCAGGGCCGGGAAGCCCTTGCCGTTTCGCTGTTCAGCCATGTTCGGGTCCGTCCGTGTCCGAGTCGTCCGATTCCTCCAGCGTCCTCGGGCCGGCATCCGTCACACCGTCGTCGCCGCCCAGTTCGCGGGCCAGCCGTCTCAACCCCCGGTAGGCGGCCGTGCGTACCGCGCCGGGGCGTTTGCCGAGGACTCGGGCCGCGGCGGGGCCGTCCAGGCCTACGACCACGCGGAGCAGTACGGCTTCGGCCTGTTCGCGTGGGAGGCTGCGGACCAGGTCGAGGGCGTACTCGGTGGAGAGGGACTCGAGGGCCTGGTCGTGGGTGCTGTGGGGGGCGGGGAGTTCGAGTACGTCCTGTTCGAGCGTCGCCGGCCGGGGGCGTACCCGCTGTCTGCGCAGGTGGTCGAGTGCCCGGTGCCGGGCGATGGTCGCCGTCCAGCCGCGGAAGCCCGCGCCGTCGCCGCGGAACCGGCCCAGGTCGCGGGCGATCTCCAGCCAGGCGTCGGACGCCACGTCCTCCGCCTCGTCGCCGACGAGGCCGCGCAGATAGCCGAGCAGGCCTGGCTGCACGATCCGGTACGCGACCGCGAAAGCGCTGTCGTCGCCCTCCTGGGCCCGCGCTACGGCCGCGCCGAGTTCCCCGTCGTGCGCGTGCCCGCGGCGGGGCTCGCCTGTCTGGCCCAAGGACTGTCCTCGTCCGTACCGAGTTCGCGAAGAATCCGTACCGGGCGCCGCGGTCCCCCCGCACCCCCCATCGCCATCAGCGCCGGGTCTCACAGAAGTGTCACAGCGTGTCTCCGCCGACTCCCCTCCGACTGCTCCGGCTCCCCTCCAACTCCCCGCGAACTTCCTGCGAATGAAGGAGACCCATGTCCGATCTCCGTATCGGTGTGCTCGGTTACGGCCTGCGCGGCAGCCTCGCCCGTGTCGCCCACCGCCCCGGCGCGGGCTCCCGCGTCGCCGCGCTCGCGGACCCCGACCCGGCGGCCCGTGCGGCGGCGGCCGGGGACTTCCCGGGGGTGGCGACAACTGCCGCGCACCGTAAGGTCATTGACGATCCGGATGTCGACGCGGTCCTCGTCCTCACCCCGGACCACACCCATGCCGACCTCGCCTGCGAGGCGTTGCGCGCGGGCAAGCCCGTCCTCGTCGAGAAGCCGCTCGACATCACCGTGGAGCGCTGCGACCGCGTCCTGCGCACCGCCCGCGAGACCGGCACCCGGCTGTACGTGGGCCACAACATGCGCCACATGCCGGTGATCCGCCTGATGCGGGACCTCGTCGAGGGCGGTGCGGTCGGCACCGTGAAGACGGTGTGGGTACGGCACTTCGTCGGGTTCGGCGGCGACTGGTACTTCAAGGACTGGCACGCCGAACGCCGGTACAGCACAGGCCTGTTGCTGCAGAAGGCCGCCCATGACATCGATGTGGTGCACTGGTTGGGCGGCGGATACACGCGGCGGGTGCAGGCGTTCGGTGATCTCATGGTGTACGGCGACAGTCCGCACCGGCGGGCGCCGGGCGAGCCGAAGACCGCCGACTGGTACACCGAGGACGGGCACTGGCCGCCGGGCACCCAGCGGGCGCTCAACCCGGTCATCGACGTCGAGGACGTGTCGTTGGTCAACATGCGCCTGGACAACGGGGTGTTGGCCGCCTACCAGCAGTGCCACTTCACCCCCGACTACTGGCGCAACTACACCGTCATCGGCGACGCGGGCCGGCTGGAGAACTTCGGCGACGGGCCGGGTGCGGTGGTGAAGGTGTGGAACAGCCGCCGTTCGGGATACCGGGAGCGGCCCGACGCCGAGTACGCGGTGCCGGACGTCGCCGCCGAGGGTGACGGCGAACACGGCGGCGCCGACCCGCTGTTGATCGACGAGTTCCTGCGGTTCGTACGGCACGGCGGGCGCACCGACACCTCGCCGGTCGCCGCGCGGATGGCGGTGGCCGCCGGGGCGGGGGCCACCGAGTCGTTGCGGGACGGCGGCACCCCGCGCGAAGTGCCGCCTCTCGACCCTGAGTTGGCCGCCTATTTCGAGCGCGGCCAGAAGATGACGTAGAACCCTGGATGGACGTAGACCCTAGATCGTGGTGTCCACGGGCTGTTGGGGTGTCTCCGCCGGGGCGGCTCCCGGGGTGGGCACCCGGTCCGTGTTCACCAGGACGCCGGCGATGAGGGCGGCCAGCAGGATCGAGCCCATCGCCCACCAGGTGGCGACGTTGAAGCCGTGCACCGCGGCCTTCGCCTCCAGCAGTTGCTTGTTCACGCCGGGGCCCGCGTGGGCGGTGGCGTAGCGCGTGGTGACCGTGGCGGCGATGGTGTTCAGCAGGGCCGTACCGATCGAACCGCCCACCTGCTGGGCGGTGTTGAAGGTGGCGGAGGCCGCGCCGGAGTCGCGCGGGGCGACGCCTCCGGTGGCCAGGGACACCGAGGTCATCATCGCCGTACCCATGCCGAGGCCGAGCATCAGCATGCCGGGCAGGATGTACGTGGCGTACGCGGGTTCCACCCCGACCTGGGCGATCAGCGCGAGCGCGCCCGCCGCGATCAGCAGGCCCGGGACCATCAGGGTGCGCGGCGGAACCCGGTTGAGGAACCGGGCCGCGATCTGCGTGGAGCCGGTGATCATGCCGACGGTGATGGGGAGATAGGCGACGCCCGTCTTGACCGGCGAATAGCCGAGGACGCGCTGCATGTAGTAGGTGAGGAAGAGGAACACACCGAACATGCCGATGGTGACGAACAGGATGGTGAGGAACGCCCCGATGCGCTGACGGTCCTTCACCACCGCCATCGGCAGCAGCGGAACGCGTGCCCGGGTCTGCCAGAACCCGAAGGCGACCAGCAGCACGACACCGCCTGCGAGCAGCGTCAGCACCAGGCCGTCGCCCCAACTCCGGGACTCCGCCTCGGAGAAGCCGTACACCAGGGTGAGCATGCCGAGGGAGCCGAGCAGTGCGCCGGGGATGTCGAGATGGGCGTCCGGGTGCCGGGAGCTGTCGCTGAGCAGGACCCAGGCACCGGCGAACGCGACCAGCGCGATGGGCACGTTGACGTAGAGGCACCAGCGCCAGTCCAGGTACTGGGTGAGGAAGCCGCCGGCAAGGAGACCAACTGCCGCGCCCGCGCCGACGATTGCTCCGAACACGCCGAAGGCCTTGCTGCGGTCCTTGGGGTCGGTGAACGTCGTCGTGAGCAGCGACAGCGCGGAGGGGGCCAGTAGCGCGGCGAAGACTCCTTGCAGCGCTCGGGCGCCGAACAGCATCCCCTGGTTGGCGGCGGCACCGCCGAGCGCGGACGCGGCGGCGAAGCCGATCAGCCCGATCATGAACGTGTTCTTGCGCCCCGCGAGGTCGGCGATCCGGCCACCGAGCAGCAGCAGTCCGCCGAAGGCGAGCGTGTAGGCGGTGATGACCCACTGCCGGTTTCCGTCCGACATACCGAGGTCGGTCTGGGCGGAGGGCAGGGCGATGTTGACGATGGTCATGTCGAGGACGACCATCAACTGCGCGAGCGCGATGACGACCAGCGCCCACCAACGACGGTTGTCGGCCATGGTTCCTCCCCGGGTCCGGCGGCCGCCCTCATCGTCCTCCCGCAGCCCACCCCTTGGGAACGCCGCCGTCTCTTATTACGGCGATTTTGCCGTGCGCCGCGCCACCGAACTCCGTTACTCGCGTACGCCGTTCACCGCGTCCCGGCACAGCAGCCGCAGCGACCCGTGCCCGCCGAAACACCGCCGCGCCTCGTCGATGGGGTCCCACAGCCGCCCCTCCGGAGTACGCAGCCAGTGCTCACCGCCGGTCGCCCACCACTCGGCGCCGGTCTGCCGCACGATCACCTCACCGGCGTACGCCCCGAAACCGCGCAACTCGCTCTCCATCGCGGCGTACGGCGCGCCCTCCCGCCGTATCTCCTCGATCATCCGGTCGACGCGCCACAGACTCCGCGGCGAGTAGTCGAGCCGCACCCGGGCCCCTTCACGCATCGTCGCCACGGCGTCCGCCGCCCACCGGACGGGCCGCGCGGCGGCGGAGGGCCGGTACTCCTGGGCTGTCATCACATGTGTCATCGCACCGAGAGAACCCCGGTGGCGGGGTGTTCCGTCACCACGATCCGGGCATTTCCCCGGACCGGCGCAGGACCGCCCCACCTCCCCCACAGGCCGGACACAGACCCCGCGCTCAACCCCGCCCGCGCGCCCGCCGCGACACCACCGCGCGCAGCACCCGGCGCCCCTCCGTCGACACCGCCAGCACCTGGCGCAGTCCGCCCTGGCCGGTCCCGGCGAGGAGTTCGAGAACGGCGATCTGGCGCCGCAGTTCGGCGGCGACGAGGGGCGACATGCCGTCCGTACGACCTTCACGGCGCGAGTCGACCGAGTCCGCGTCCGCGTCTCCAGCGGGGGTCACGACCTCCAGGAGCCGGTGGATCCGCAGCGAGGCGAGCGAGCAGGCATCCGCCCACTCCCGTACCGGAGTACCCGCTGGAACGGCCGGTGCGGTCGCGAGCATCGTGCGGGCGAGCTGTACGGCCCGGTCCTCGCCGGATACCCCGCTTGCTTCCTCACCGGATTCCTCGAAGGGGGCGGGCAGCTTGGCGCGCGCCTGCTCCAGACACTCGCCCCACGTCTCCCCCTCAGCCCCGTCCGCGAGGCCGGCCCACAGGGGCCGCAGCACCTCGTCGTCGCCGCCGAGCAACGGCACGCACCGATCCAAACAAGCCAGTCCACCGGCGGCCAGTGCGCGTTCGTCGGCCTGCGCGATCAGTTCCACCAGAGTCATCCAGACCTCCCTCTTCGGGGCCCCTCCCCTATGGAGCGCACGTTTCCCCTGACTGCGTGCTCCACCCCGGGAGTGTCACACGGGACGCCCCCGAGCAGGCAGAGAACAGGGAAGAAGAGGTTTTCGGCCAACGAGCAGGAGACGCGATCGACCCCACTCAGACCCCGACCGGAACTCCCGGTCCCGCCAGCGCCTTGGCGTGCTGCATCCGGGTCAGCCGCAGCACCAGCGCGATCGCCAGCGCCGCCGCCGCGATGTCGAGGGCGTCGGAGATCATCATCGCGTAGGCGCCGGCGTGGGTCCCGTCCACGGTGTCGGCGTCCCCGGACTGCGCGGAGCCCACCCGGTCCGCGAGGAGCGACACGATCCACAGCGTCCACCAGGCGTTGACCAGCAGATACGACCTGCGGGCGCCCGCGGGGCTGCTGGCGTCCCAGATGTCACGGGTGATCCGGCGCGGGTACCAGAGGTTCACGAACGGCACGAACCACCCGCCGACCGCCCACCCGGGCTTCATGCTCTGCGTGGACGGATCGAACACCCCGGCATTGGCCCGCACCCGCACGAACCAGCACAGGTACACGATGACGCACATCACCAGCGAGCCCGCCTGGACGCCGCCGGCCACCGTGTTGAGCGAGTTCGCGTCGTCCAGCCTCCGGGTGACCGCGGTGCCGGACGCGCCGTCCATGAGGTCGCCCGTCACGTCGTACAGCGCGAGATCGGCGTAGACGGCGAACAGATCGGCGGCGATGACCAGCCCGAGCAACGCGGCGGCGGTCCGGCCGAGTCCGATCGGCGAGCGCAGGTAGGACCCTGGCCTGGTCATGGGTGTGGGCATGGGAACGGACACGATGAAGCAACCCCCCGAGTAAGAACAGAAGGGGGAACATACGATCCACCGGCCCCGCAAGTCCAGCCGCGCCAACCGCCCCGCTCAACCCACCTTGCCCGCAAGGGACTTGAACTGCGCCCAGGTCAGCGCCGGTTTCCCCGGATCCCACAGTTTCTGGACGGTGGCCCGCAGCGGCATCCGGATGCCGGCCGCGACCTGGTCCTGCGTCTGCGAGTTGGCCAGGTCGCACCACACCGCGAAGGAGCCGCCGAGGATCTGGGCGTCGTACTTCACCGGTACGGCCTGCGTCCCGCGCAGCACCCGCGGGGTCCACTGCTCGTAGATCCGCTGCCCGGTCGGATAGACGAAGGTCTGCGGCTCGCCGAGGACGTAGTACAGGTACTCGTCGTTGTAGTTGAGGATCTTGCGCCCCGCGCTCAGATACGCGACGGGCTGCCGGGCGCCGATCTCCTTGCCCGTCCAGTACGCGACTTGGAGATCCTTGGCCGCCGCCACCGAAGTCCCCTTGAGGAAGCCGTCGTTCCACACCCGCATCGTCCGGTCGTGGTTGCGGACCGTGTCGGCGCGGTCGTTGAGCCAGCCGGTGGTGAGATCGGCGACGGTGCCGCCGGAGCCGTAGGCCTTCGTGGCCGCGGCCGCCAACTGCGGGAAGGACGCCTGGGGGTTGGCGACCGTCAGCGCCTGGTACTCGTCGCCGCCGAGGTGCCACTGGTCGCCGGGGAACAACCCGGCGTATTCGTCGAGGAGTTCGTCGACGATCGCGGCGGACGCGTCCTTGGAGATGTCGATGGCCCCACGCCGGGCGACACCCGACACGTTCCGCAGTTGCAGATCCGGGTGGGCGGCGAGCACCGCGCCCAGGTGCCCCGGCGAGTCGATCTCGGGCACGACGGCGATGTGCCGGGCGGCGGCGAGATCGACGATCTGCTTCACCTGCGCCTTGGTCAGGTGGTTCTTCGACACGACCTCGGGATGGGTCGTGGACGCGATCCTGAACCCCTGGTCGTCGGAGAAGTGCAGCCCGAGTTCATTGAACTTCAGGTCGCCCAACTCCCGTACCCGGTCCTCGATCCAGGACGCAGTGAACGGCTTGCGCGCGATGTCCAGCATGAACCCGCGCCGCGGCTTGGCCGGTCGGTCGTGCACGACGCCCTCCGGCGCCGTACCGCCGCCGTGCACTTCCTGCTTGAGCGTCCGGGTGCCGTAGAAAACACCCGCGTCCGAAGGCCCGCTGATACTGACCCGCCCGCCCCGCACGGTCATCGCGTACGACTCCGGGTCCGCACCCTCGTCGTCGTTCAGCGCCAGTCGTACGTCCCCGGCGCGCACGTCACCCGCCTCGCCGGCGTACGTGAGCCCCAACTCCCCGGCGATCAGCCGCCCTTCGTCGACGAGGTCGGCGTCGTCCACCACGACCCGGTACCCCTTGGCGGGCCGCCATCCGGAACCGCGCGCGGGGGTGTGGGCGCGCACGGCGGGAATGGTGCGGGGCGTCTGCGACAGCGGATAGACGCGGGTCGGGCTCGGAGTGGGGGTGGGAGTGCGTGAGGCCGACGCCCGCGAGGACGAGGAGGTGCCGTCGGCGGGGCTCAGCGCCGCACCCACCGGACTCCCGCCGTCCCCGGACGCCGACCACAGCCCGAGGCCCACTCCGGCCCCGACCACCACGGTGGCCGCGGCGACGGCGATCAACCCCCGCCGCTGCTTGCGCTGCTTCACCTGCTTCGCCGACGAGCGGCGCCTGTGCTGGCTCACGGCGCCAACCTACGGCCCCCGGCGGACCGCAGGTGTCCACCACACGTTCCGAAACTCTCCCGTCCGGGTGAAATTCGGGCATCTCTCGGACACGTCCTGACCACTCCCGATAACGTGGTGACGCACCTCTCACTCTTCAGCACCGCATCCCCTGCCGCACCGTCCGTGACGCGAGGATCCACACTGCCTGCGCACCGCCTTCCCCACCTCCCCGGCCGAGTGGCCATACCGGCGCTGCCCGAGCAGTCCCGCACCTCACCGTCCCCGAAAACCCTGGACGCGTTCAACACCGCGCCCACCGACGACGCCCGGCACACCCTCCTCACCTGCCTCCACAGCCTCCGCTGGTCCCGCCGCCTCACCGACCACCGCCCCTACCCCGACCTGGACTCCCTGCTCGCCGCGTCCGACGAGGCGGCGTACGACCTCACGGCGGGAGACCTGGCGGAGGCGCTGGCGGGCGAGTCACTCCCGGTCCTCCCCGACGACACGTACGAGGCCGCCCACATGGCGTTGGACGCGGCCCACGCCGCGTACGAGGCGAGGTTCGGCCACGTGTTCGTGATCTGCCCGGACGGGATTGCACCGGCCGAGGTCCTGGACCACGTACTGGCAGCCATCCGGTCACGTTTGACAAACGATCCGGAGGAGGAACGGGTGGTCGTTGCGGAAGAGTTGCGGCGCCTTGCAAGAGGGCGGCTGGCGAAGGTTTTTTAGGGGCGCGGGGAACTGCGCGACCAGCCACAACGGCGCCGCACCCGGCATTCAACAGAACCCCCCACCCCATTAGCCGCCCGAAACTAGCCCGTACGTGCAGCTTTGGGTGCCAGTTTGATCACACAGGCAGGCCCGCCGTAAGACCCGCGTCAGCGCCTCGCTACGATGCTGAGGGCCGGAGGACCGTACCCGGCCGGGCCCGACCGACAGAGAAGCCGGCGCGGCCCTACATCCCCGCTCCCGGAGGGCTTCCGTGCCGGCTGGAACGCTGTACCGCGGCCGGGAAGGAATGTGGTCCTGGGTGGCTCATCGAGTCACCGGCGTCCTCATCTTCTTCTTCCTGTTCGTACACGTGCTGGACACCGCTCTTGTGCGTGTCTCCCCTGAGGACTACGACAAGGTCGTAGCCACCTACAAGACGCCGATCGTGGCACTGCTGGAGTACGGCCTCGTCGCCGCGATCCTCTTCCACGCCCTCAACGGCCTGCGCGTCATCGCCGTCGACTTCTGGTCGAAGGGCCCGCGCTACCAGAAGCAGATGCTCTGGTCCGTCGTCGGCCTGTGGATCGTGCTCATGCTCGGGGCGATCTACCCCGTGCTCGGCCACGCCGCTCGTGTTCTCTTCGGGAGCTGACGCCACATGTCCACGACTGAAACCGCAGCGTCGGGCATCGGCCCGGTGGAGAGCGCGGCCGTCTACACCGTAGACAACCCCGCGCCCCTCATCGAGGCCCCCCGCAAGCGCACCAAGAAGACCCCGAAGTCGACCCGGGGCAATTTCGAGATGTACGGCTGGCTCTTCATGCGCCTGTCCGGCGTCGTGCTGGTCGTCCTGGTCCTCGGGCACCTGCTGATCCAGCTCGTCCTCGACGGCGGCGTCTCCAAGATCGGCTTCGCCTTCGTGGCCGGCCGCTGGGCCTCGCCGTTCTGGCAGGTCTGGGACCTGCTGATGCTCTGGCTGGCGATGCTGCACGGCGCCAACGGCCTGCGCACGGTCATCAACGACTACGCGGAGCGCGCGAACACCCGGCTGTGGCTCAAGGGCCTGCTCTACACCGCCACGGTGTTCACCATCCTGCTGGGCACGCTGGTGATCTTCACCTTCGACCCGAACATCCGCTAGGCCATCGGGCTGAGGGACTGAGGAATTCTGATGAAGATCCACAAATACGACACCGTCATCGTCGGCGCCGGCGGCGCCGGTATGCGCGCCGCGATCGAGTCGACGAAGCGCAGCCGCACCGCGGTCCTGACGAAGCTCTACCCCACCCGCTCCCACACGGGCGCCGCGCAGGGCGGTATGGCCGCCGCGCTCGCCAACGTGGAGGAGGACAACTGGGAGTGGCACACCTTCGACACGATCAAGGGCGGTGACTACCTGGTCGACCAGGACGCCGCCGAGATCCTGGCGAAGGAGGCCATCGACTCGGTCCTCGACCTGGAGAAGATGGGCCTGCCGTTCAACCGCACGCCGAACGGCACGATCGACCAGCGGCGTTTTGGCGGCCACTCCCGCAACCACGGTGAAGCGCCCGTCCGCCGGTCCTGCTACGCGGCCGACCGCACCGGCCACATGATCCTCCAGACGCTGTACCAGAACTGCGTGAAGGAGGGCGTGGAGTTCTTCAACGAGTTCTACGTCCTCGACCAGCTGATCGCCGATGTCGACGGCGTGAAGACGTCCGTGGGCGTGGTCGCGTACGAGCTGGCGACCGGCGAGATCCACGTCTTCCAGGCGAAGGCCGTGATCTACGCGTCCGGCGGCTGCGGCAAGTTCTTCAAGGTGACGTCGAACGCGCACACGCTGACGGGCGACGGCCAGGCGGCGGTCTACCGCCGTGGCCTCCCGCTGGAGGACATGGAGTTCTTCCAGTTCCACCCGACCGGCATCTGGCGCATGGGCATCCTGCTGACGGAGGGCGCCCGCGGTGAGGGCGGCATCCTCCGCAACAAGGACGGCGAGCGCTTCATGGAGAAGTACGCGCCGGTGATGAAGGACCTGGCGTCGCGAGACGTCGTGTCCCGCTCGATCTACACGGAGATCCGTGAGGGCCGCGGCTGCGGTCCCGAGGGCGACCACGTCTACCTCGACCTCACGCACCTCCCGCCGGAGCAGCTGGACGCGAAGCTCCCGGACATCACGGAGTTCGCGCGCACGTACCTCGGTATCGAGCCGTACACGGACCCGATCCCGATCCAGCCCACCGCGCACTACGCGATGGGCGGCATCCCGACGAACGTCCAGGGTGAGGTCCTCACGGACAACACCACGGTGGTCCCGGGCCTGTACGCGGCCGGCGAGGTCGCCTGCGTGTCGGTGCACGGCGCGAACCGCCTGGGCACCAACTCCCTCCTGGACATCAACGTGTTCGGGCGCCGGGCGGGCATCGCGGCGGCGGAGTACAGCCAGAAGGCGTCGTACGTCGAGCTGCCGGAGGACCCGGCGCAGCAGGTGATCGACCAGGTCGAGCACCTGCGCAACTCCACGGGCACCGAGCGCGTGGCGGTCATCCGGCGCGAGCTGCAGGAGACCATGGACGCGAACGTCATGGTGTTCCGCACCGAGCAGACGATCAAGACGGCGGTCGAGAAGATCGCGGAGCTGCGCGAGCGCTACCGGAACGTCTCGATCCAGGACAAGGGCCGCCGTTTCAACACGGACCTCCTCGAGGCCATCGAGCTGGGCAACCTGCTCGACCTCGCCGAGGTCATGGCGGTCTCCGCGCTCGCCCGCAAGGAGTCCCGCGGCGGTCACTACCGCGAGGACTACCCGAACCGCGACGACGTCAACTTCATGCGCCACACCATGGCGTACCGCGAGGTCGGCGACGACGGCACCGAGTCCATCCGTCTCGACTACAAGCCGGTCGTCCAGACCCGCTACCAGCCGATGGAGCGTAAGTACTGATGGCTACCCCTGTTCTGGACAAGGCGGAAGCGGCCGGCCAGCCCGAGCCCGGCTTCGCCGACTCCCCGTACATCACGGTCACCTTCCGGGTCCGCCGCTTCAACTCCGAGGTCTCGGCGGAAGCGGTCTGGGAAGACTTCCAGCTGGAGATCGACCCCAAGGAGCGCGTCCTCGACGGCCTCCACAAGATCAAGTGGGACATCGACGGCACGCTGACCTTCCGCCGCTCGTGCGCCCACGGCATCTGCGGCTCGGACGCGATGCGGATCAACGGCAAGAACCGTCTCGCCTGCAAGACCCTGATCAAGGACCTCAACCCCGAGAAGCCGATCACGGTCGAGCCGATCAAGGGTCTGACGGTCCTGAAGGACCTGGTCGTCGACATGGACCCGTTCTTCCAGGCGTACCGCGACGTCATGCCCTTCCTCATCACGAAGGACACGAACGAGCCCACGCGCGAGCGCCTGCAGTCGGCCGAGGACCGCGAGCGCTTCGACGACACCACGAAGTGCATCCTGTGCGCGGCCTGCACGAGCTCCTGCCCGGTCTTCTGGAACGACGGCCAGTACTTCGGCCCGGCCGCCATCGTCAACGCCCACCGCTTCATCTTCGACAGCCGTGACGAGGCGGGCGAACAACGCCTGGAGATCCTCAACGACCGTGACGGCGTGTGGCGTTGCCGGACCACGTTCAACTGCACGGACGCGTGCCCGCGAGGCATCGAGGTCACGAAGGCGATCCAGGAAGTGAAGCGGGCGCTGATCACCCGGCGCTTCTGACCTTCCCAGCACTGCATCAGGGCCCTGTTTCCGTCACTTCGGGAACAGGGCCCTCTGGTGTTTTTGGCCGGTTTGCGCTCCTGCCGACGAACCCGTTCCGCCGTCACACTCCTCACCTGAGGCCAGTCGGCCCGGGAGGGGGAACATGGCGCTGCTGAGAGCACCCGTACCACTGGGATACGGGCACGCATCGAAAGAAGCCCATTCCATTGCCGCCCCACTGCTCACCGGGGCCGCGCTGGCCCTGGCCGGGGTCGTCGCCGCAGCGGACAAGGACAAGAAGATCTTCTACTGGCCCGGCGTGAGCCTGCTGATGCTCGTGGCCACCTCGATGGCCCTGCTGGCCAGCATCCAACTGCACCACTACTCACGGCAGTTCTCCTACTCGCGCCAGGACATCCACGACTGGCACGACCTCGACGACAGCCCCGCAGACGAGGCGCTGCTGACCCAGCTGTACGCATGGCAGGGGGACGACTACGGCAAGTGGGCGCGCAACAACGACCGGGCAGTCCACTGCTTCAACGCGGGAACCGTCCTGCTGGGCCTGGGTGTCGTCACCGTCCTGATCCCACCGGACGGCGGCCAACAAGCCCCCTGTCGATGGGCGGCCGCCGGGCTGGTGCTGCTGTGCACCGTCGTGGAGGTGGCATGGACGCTCGCCATCTACCGCAAGACCACGCAACTGCGCCGAGAGCGTGGGTCCGTGCTGAGCGCGATCGCCAAACCGAGGGAGAACGCATGACATCCCATGCCATGACCTTGCCGGGCGAAGGCAGGGTCGCTGAACCAGGAACCACAGATTGCCGGGGCCACCGCTGCTTTACAGTGGTCGGCCCCGCACTCCGAGGCGACACAATCGCCGCCTGGCACGCCACGCTGAAAGGCGGCGCCGAGGCGATGGACATCTATCTCGCCACATACAACGCCCAGTTCGCGCACAAGCACGGGGCGAGCTGCGCGTTCCGCTACCTGCCTCCGTCCATCCACGTGGCGTGCAAAGAGTCCTACGAAACTCTGCAAGCCGAGAGCGAGCTGGCGAACAGGGCGCGCTTCGAATTCAATCGGTAGCCGCCCCGCCCCAGAAGCCCCTGCGATCACCCCACTACGATGGCCCCCGTGGCGGGCGCAGGGGGTCGGACCGGGGGCCGGGGTGGTCAACGCTCCCGTCTGTGGCTCGGCCTGGCCGTCCTGATCGTCGGCAGTTTCGCCCTCGGCGACAGCACGCACCGGGTCCGGGCCGCCGCGGACTGGCTCTCGTCCTGGTGGCCCTGGCTGCTGCTCGCCCTCGCCCTGCTGAATCTGCTGCGTTCGGCCATCACGCCCGGCTCGCTCATCGCACCCGGCCTGCTCGCCGCCTTGGCCCTGGGCGGGTTGGCGGCGGCGCACGGCATCAGTGCCCGCAACCTGGCCGACTTCGTCGCACCGGCCGCTCTGATCGTCGTAGGTCTGGCGCTGGTGCTGTCCTCCCACGAGACGGAGTC
The DNA here is from genome assembly GCF_000716435.1 of Streptomyces xylophagus. Lineage (GTDB taxonomy): Bacteria > Actinomycetota > Actinomycetes > Streptomycetales > Streptomycetaceae > Streptomyces > Streptomyces xylophagus. The sequence goes on along the minus strand of NZ_JNWO01000013.1, from coordinate 215,391 downwards.
CCACCAGTGGACGCGGGTACTGGCGACCGGCCGGGTCCGTACCGCGGACGGGCTCGGCAGCCGTACGGACACGTCGCAGGTGGTACTCCGTGCCATAGCCGGTGAGTTGCGTGCCGATCTGACCGACTCGTTTCTCGACGGCAGTCTGACGGTCCAGGTCACGGCGGTGGCCGGGCATGTCCATCTGACCGTGCCCAGGGACTGGCCCGTCACGGTCCGTACCGCCGGCACTGTCCTCACCCGCGTCAGCGACACGGGTCCGCGGGCGGGCACCGATGCCGACACGGCTCGCGAGGTCGGTCTGCACCTGCTAGGGCTGGCCGGGGCCTTCAGTCTCGTCCGGGCGTGAACTCCCGTGCGCGTAGGGCAGGTTCACCCGGCGCCCCGCGAGCCGGTCGGAGAGGCGCTGGAAGAGCGCCCACTCCCCGTCACGGTCCGGCAGTGGGTGGTGCAGGGCGTCGACCAGGTCGAAACGGTGCAGGTCGTACACCACATGCATGAGCCCCGCATACGTCTGGGCCCCGATCACCGCTCCCTTGTACGCCACCGCGGCCGCACCCAGCGCGAGCGCGATCAGCCACCATCCGCCTGGTTCGTCGTAGAGGGCGGCCAGCAGGAGAACGGTGCAGGCGAGGAAGGCATGGCAGAGGTTGACCGCTGTGTCCAGCGTGTCCCGGGCCGAACTCAGCGCCCGGGCAAGGGGGGCGGACACCTGCGGATAGATGCGAGGCCACGATGAAAGGGTGGTGAGTCCGTAGCGCTCTCCCGCGCTGAGCTCACCCGACCTGAGAGCGTTGCCGAGCGCGGTGGGCAGAAGAGCGGCGTCCGGCAAGGTGGTCAGACGTCTGGAGGCATCGGCCGCGACCCGCCGGGTGTCAGGACCGGCGTCGGCCTCGGCGTCGGCCCGATCTGCGAGCGCCTGTCCACGGCGGCGCTGCAACTCCATCAACACCCCGGCGAATCCGGCCGTGACCGGCCACCGGTCCCAGTACCCCTCCAACACCCGTACCGCCCGCACTTGGAAAGGCTGCAACAGCATTCCGAGTACGGCAGCGCAGGCCCCGACCAGAAGAAGAGCCCCGGCGGCGGAAGCCGGACTCGACGGCAGGACGGCGCTCCAGTCGCTACGCCCCGAGAAGCTCCCCGCCCGGACCAATCCGTACAGGCAGCCGACAAAGAGCGCACACGGCACGAAGTGTACCGCCAGCACCCTTCGCACGCACTCGCCTCCCCCATGCGCTCGTGAACGCTGATCAGTATGGCCCCTTCCCCGGCGGCAAGGGGAGCGGCACTGCCGGCGGTCCGAGCCGCTCGTCCAACAGCCTTGGCGAGGCCCTGCGTTGTCCGCCACCCCAGGGACCCTGGCAGCACCCGTTCCCAGGGTCTCCCCCAGGCCCGCCCCTGGCGACGCCGTACCCGGTGCGCTGCCAACGTTGCCGTTCCAGGCCCTGGTTCAGGGGTTCGGACAGGTCGCGTCGGCTCACGGCCGGGAGGGGCTGATCACTATGCAGCCGTACGAAGAGGAATTCGGAAGGCGTTACCGGGAGGAAGAGGAGGAGGAGTTCGGCGCCGAGAGGCACCGTGAGGAGCGGGTGGCCGAGTCGTTGGAGAGTCCCTTCAGCGAGGAGGAGGAAGTCCAGCTGGCCACCGAGCTGTTGGGGGTCACCTCCGAGGAGGAGCTGGAGCAGTTCCTGGGGAACTGGCTGAGGGCCGCGGCGAAGAAGGCCGGGGGCTTCCTGCGTTCCCCGGTCGGCCAGCAGCTCGGCGGCATCCTCAAGAACGTCGCCAAACAGGCGCTGCCGGCCATCGGGGGCGCCATCGGGACGGCGATCGGCGGCCCCGGCCTCGGCACCGTGGTCGGCTCCAAAGCGGGCAGCTGGGCGAGCAATCTGTTCGAGGTCGAGGGCGAGGGCGTCGACCACGAGGAGTACGAGTTCGAGACCGCCCGGCGCTTCGTCGCCCTGAGCGGTGCCGCCGCACGGAACGCGGCGTTCGGCTCGCGCCGGGCGGCCCCGCGGGCCCTGGCCCAGCAGGCCGTCCACTCCGCCGCACGCCGCTACGCGCCGGGAGTGGCCCGACGCTTCAGGGCCTTCGCCGTCCCGGCACCCTGGTACTGGCCGGCGCCCGTGCCCGCCTTCGTCGAGGAGCCGGCCGCGACAGCGGCACCGGCACCGGACGCCCCCGCCGCCAAGGAGGAGTGGGGCGAATCCCGGGAGTTCGCGGAGTGGCCGAGCGGCGAGGAACGGTACGAGGAGCGTCACCGCGAAGAGGGCCGCCACGAAGAAGGCCGCCACGAGGAGCGTCACCGCGAGGAAGGCCGCCGCGAAGAGGGTCGTCGCGAGGAGTGGGGACACCGCGAGGAGCAGCGCGAGTTCGGTGAGGAGCGTGGCTGGGGGCGCTCCGAGGAGGAGGAAACGGAGGAAGAGGAGGAGTGGGGGCGCGCCGAGGAGGAGAAGCGCGCCCGGGAAGAGGGCTGGGGGCACGCCGAGGGGGCCCACCACAACGGTCACCACGAGGGCCACCACAACAGCCACCTCAACGGCCATGCCCGGTCGGGTCGTTGGGTCCGACAGGGCCGCAAGATCGTCATCATGGGGGCCTGACCGCCATGGACCTGCGGCCGGCAGCCACCGCGCTGCTCGAAGGCGAGGCCCGCGCACTGCTGACCCGCCTGAACCGGGTCAAGCCGTTCGCACTGCACGAGACCATGGTGCCTGCCGCCGCACCGTCCGCCGCCGCCCAGAGCGCGATCGAGCGCTTCCTCATGGAGGGGCGGAGCAGGCTTCGGGGACGGGTCGGCGCGTATCTGGAGTGGCTGAACGGGCCGGGCGGCGACCGGGAACCCGAGTGGCAGCAGCACCAGTTCTCGTTGCTGCGCTGGGAGTTCAACTCCGTACTGACCCACTTCGACCTCTTCTCGGAAGCGGTCACGCAGCGCAGCGAGCACGAGGTCGGGGTGCAGCTCGCCGGGCTCGACGTCGCGGCGGTCGACGCGCTCACCACCCCGGGCACCCCGCTCGCCGACCCGCCGCCCATCGTCTGCTACCTCGCCCGCGGCCCGGGCGGCGCGATCCGCCGGGTGCACACCCGCATCCCCGGCGGCGGCCGCAGCCCGGTCTCACTGATCCGGATCCCCCGCGAACGCATGGTGGGATACGGCATCGGCTCCTCGCTGGTGCACGAGGTCGGGCATCAGGCGGTCGCCCAGCTCGGGCTCCTCGGCTCACTGCGGCCCGTGCTGTACGACATCGAGCGGCACGCCCGTACGGCGGCCGAGCGGACGGCGTTCCGCTACTGGGGGCTGACCCTCTCCGAGGTGCTCGCGGATCTCTTCGCCGTGGGGAAGCTCGGCATCGGCGGCACCCTGGGTCTGATGGCCGTGGTGAGTCTGCCGCGCCGGCTGGTGCTCGCCCCGGCCCTCGACGACCCCCATCCGTTCCCGTACATCAGGGTCCGGCTCAGCTGCGCCATGGGCGACGCCCTGTACCCGCATCCCCAGTGGCGGGAGCTCAGCGCGCTGTGGGCCGCGCTCTATCCACCGCACCGCGCCCCGCGGGAACTGCGCGAGCTGACCGCGCTCCTCGAACGGTCCGTGCCCCGCTTCGTCCGGCTGCTGACGAACCATCGTCCGCCGTCGCTGAGCGGTGCCCGGCTGGCCGACCTGATGCCCCGGTCCAGCCGTACCCCCGCACTGCTCCTGGCCCGCCACCGGCGCTGGACACGACAGCCCGAGCTGCTGCGCACCGCACCGCCCACGCTCGTCCTGGCGGTCCTGGGCCAGGCCAGAGCCGCGTCCCTGATCACTCCCGAGGAGGAGAGCCGCCTACTAGGGGAGTTGATCACCCACTGGGCACTCTCCAACACGCTAGAGGCCTTGAGCGCGGCCACAGTCGCGCCCCAAAGGGGCGCGGGGAACTGCGCGACCAGCCACGACGCACCCGCAGACAACATCGCACACCCCACGGAGCTCTCCGCTCCAGACAGCCGTTGAGGAGGCCGTGATGGCCACGATCGAAGTACGGCCCCAACAGATCCAACAGGGCGGACGCGTCTCCCTGTTCGCCAAACCCGACCAGCCGGCCCCGGAAGGGACCACCATCAGCTGGGAAGTCCTCGGCTTCGGCCCGCTGCCGAGCGACCCGCACGACCCCGCCCGCGCCCTCTGGGACGTGTCGGACGACCAGCAGCCCGGCGCCTACACCGCCCGGGTGACGTTCCACCACCAGAACCAGAACGCGGCGAACGACGTGGGCACGGCCGACCTCACCGTCCAGGCGCGGCCGTTCGCCGCCGGCGACAGCATCAACGTCCAGCTGCGCAGGGCGGGTTCGGACCCGACGGACGACCAGGCCCTGTGGACGGCGATCCGCCGCTCCACCGACCGGATCTCGTTCAACGAGTACACCGCGTTCATCGACCCGCTCATGAACGGCACCGGACTGCCCGACCCCAGCGAGCCGCGCAAGAAGATCGGGCCGCGCGCCCTGCCGTTCCCGGGCGTGGACGCGTACCGGCTGCTGAAGGTCGCCACCGAGGTGTTTCTCCTCGTGCGCTGCGGGGTCCACGTAGACAGCGCCGACCTGACGTCCCCGTTCGACGGGGTCGACCTGGAGGAGGAGCGGCGCCGCTACGGCGAGTCGGGCGACGTGGACGGCGACGCCTTCGCGCGGGCCATCCAGCAGCGCTGGCTGCGCTACATCTCGGCCCGCTCCTCGGGTGAACGCCGCCCGGACGAGCAGGACTTGGCGCTGCTGCCCTACCTCGGGGTGATCCGGCTGAAGCTGGGCGAGCTGGCGATCACGGAGGCGGACAAGTTCGGTGTGGAGGCCTTCGGCATCCTGCGCGACAAGCTGACCTTCCCCTGCTTCCTCGAACTGATCTGGTCGTACTGGCACGAGGAGGGCATGCTGGGCCAGTCCACGGAGGCGATCGCCGCGCGCTTCCAGAACCTGCACGGCCCCGGCGACTACGACCCGCTGGCCCACGTCGACATCGATCCGCTGCGCGCCCTCAACCAGCTGATGTGGGGCTATGTGCAGGACGAGCAGAACCGGCTGTCGCCGCTGCGCCGGGCCTACGAGTACGACCACCAGTACGGGATCACCCAACTGGCGCCCGGCGGACCGCCGTTGCGACCGGTGGACAGCCGTCCCCGTTTCCTGGAGGCCTTCCACACCCTGCTGAGTCTGACGTCCGTGTTCTTCCGCGACGACGACGACACCACGATCATCGCGGACGGTTTCCCTGTGCTCAACGCGCTCAAGGACGTCCATCTGCTGCTGACCGAGGGGCAGCACAACCAGTACGGCGACCTGCCCTGGACGGCCCGTCAGGAGATGCTGATGGAGGAATGGATCATGGCCCGCCCGGAGATGCGGGAGTTCCTGCCCGGCCGCACGATGGTCGCCTACCCCGAGCAGTGGATGGACCGCGTCGACACCATGAAGCGGCTCCAGGGCTGGACCCCGGACACCGTCATCCACTTCCGCGACCTCGGCCGGTTCGGCGAGCAGCTGCTCCTGTCGGTCCGCTACGGCAACTGGAACGCGGTCAACGACCGTACGCAGGCGGCGAACTGGGCCCGCTACTGGCGCTCGGAGATCCAGGGGTACCTGCACTCGTACCGTTCGGTGACCGGGGTGGACCTCGGTCTGGACCGTACGGACTCGCGTATCGACGCCACCATGCCGGCCGTCCATCTGCGGCGCAGGCTGCTGGAGCAGCAGGACCGGCACTCCGTCGGCTCGGGCTCCCAGCAGCGGGACACCCGTCGGCTGGACCCGGCGGAGTCCAGGGCGCAACTGCCCCGGGCCGCCCGGGCACCGCGGGAGCTGTCGCGCGGCAGGCAGCCCGAGCGGCGGCCCGCCGGGCTGCCGCCGGGCCGATCGGGTGCGGCGCGGCGCGGCCGGCCGGAAGGGGAGTGAGGTCATGCCGACGACCCCGACCGCCCGACGGAACGGGACCGGGCTCACGCCCGTCGCCCGGACCGGGCGCGTGGGCACCACCACCGCACGCAACCGCGCCTACGCCCGTTCGCTCGGCTGGGAGGCCCACCTCCCGGCCGTCCGGCGGGCACTCACCCGGCACCGCAGGGACTGGGACTGGGCCGCGCTCGGCACCGAGACCTTGAAGTGGCAGACGGCGCACGGCGTTTCCCCGGCGGACGGCATCGTCGGGCCCGCCACCTGGGCGCTGCTGCGCACCGCCGCGGGAGTGGCCAGGGACCCCGCGATCGCCTATCAGCTCCCCGAGCACGGACTCGGTGTCCGGGCGACGGGCCGGCCCGCGTACCGGTTCGGGCGGCCGGAGACCGCCCGTGCCCTGCTGGCCGTCGGGGCGGCCTGGCACCGGGCGCATCCCCAGGGGCCCGTGCTCGACATCCGGGACATCGGCCGCAACGGCGGCGGCCCGTTGCCCGGGCATGTCTCGCACCGGCTCGGGCTCGACGTGGACATCCGCCCGGTGAAGGCCGACCGCCGTCCGGGACCGACGACCTGGCGTCACCCCTCCTACTCCCGGGCGCTCACGCAGGAACTCGTCGACCTGCTGCGGAGCAACGGCGTGCTGCCGGTCCACGCGATCTTCTTCAACGACCCGGAGGTGCGCGGCGTACGCCCTCTGAAGAACCACGACGACCATCTCCACGTGCGCTTCGCGCCACCGCCCCCGTCACCGCCGGCGGCGTCCGCTGCCGCCCGCCGGAGTTCCGGCCCGGTCCTGGAAGTCCCGGGCGGTACCACGCCCCGTAAGGGGCGCGGGGAACTGCGCGACCAGCCCCCACCGGCCCGCGGGGTAGTCGCCGTGCTTCCAGCGGAGCGCTTCGGCGTACTGAGCGCCCAGGGCAAGGCGCCCTACCGGTTCACCGACGAGGACGTCGAGTGGACCGCGCGCTTCGTCATCGGGGAGTCGGGCGGCCGGGACGACGCCGACAGCCATGCGGTCATCTGGGCGATGTTCAACCGGTACGCGCTGCTCACCCGCCCCTACTACCGCACGTTCAACGCCTTTCTGCGGGCCTACTCGACCCCGCTGCAACCGGTCCTCAAGAGCTGGGGTGCGAGCAGACGGAACATGGACCGGCCCGACTTCGTCCGCACGGGCGGCACCTTCGGACCGCCCGCCCCGCCCGGCATCCCGCGCGGCCAGCGCCGCGCCTACCTGGACCTCCAGAAGCGGCCGTGGGCCCAACTGCCCGCCGCGGCGCGGTCGGTGGCCGTACGGGCGCTCGGCGGGGCGATCCCGAACCCGGTCGGCAACGCCACGGAGTTCGGCTCCACGTACGTCTATTTCCACGACGCGAACCGCAGGTACCCGAACCCCGACGAGTGGCGGCGCTTCACCGAGCAGTACGCCGCCGGGATGGGATGGCAGTGGATCGGCCCGGTGGCGGGTCTCAACCAGAACAAGAACACCTTCTTCGTGCAGCGCAGGCTCGCCTCGCTGCCCGTCCCCGCGGTGCGGGTCCTCGCGGGGTGAGGCCTGCCGGGGTGAGCCCCCTCCACCCCGGCGGGCCGGACCGCTCAACGGCACACGCGTTGAACCCCCGTGACAGGGCGGCCAGCATGGCCCTGGGAACACCGACGACACCACGGGGGTAGACGTCGACATGCCGGTGAACGCACTGCCGTACCACGCGCACCAATCCGCCGATGCCGGGGAACTGTCGTTCCACGGCCGGGGGCCGCAGCTCAGAGCGATGGAGAACCGGCTGCGCGAGGCCCGCGCCGGCGCTTCGCGGCTGGTGGTCGTCGAGGGTCCGCCCGGCATCGGGAAGACCGCCCTGGTCCGCCGCTTCCTGCGCACGGCGGACCGGGTACACGTCCTGGAGGCCAGCGGAGCGGAGAACGAGACGGCACTCGCCTACGGCGTACTCACCCAACTCCTCAGCCAGACAAGGGTGGGCGAGTACGTACCGGAGCCGCAGGACGAGCCCGGCCCGACCGGGGCGCGGCTGCTGTCCCTCGCCTGCCGCATCCCCGCGGACACCGCCGTCGTGCTCGTCATCGACGACGCCCACTGGGCGGACGTCCCGTCGCTGGACGCCCTCACCTTCGTCCTGCGCCGTCTGCAGGCCGAGCCGGTCCTCACCGTGCTGGCCGTCCCCGGGCCCGCCGAGGCCCAACTTCCCAAGGGGTTGGGGAAGTTGCTGGCGGACGACGACACCCTCCGCCTCACTCTCGACGGACTGACCGCCGAGCAGACCGGCGCGCTGTGCGGTCGGCTGCTGCCCGCGGGCCTGCCGCCGCACGCGGTCGGCAGACTGCACGCCCACACCCGGGGCAATCCACTGCACCTGCGCGCGCTGCTCCGCGAGGTGCCGCCGGACGTCCTGGTCTCGTCCGACTCGCCGCTGCCCGCCCCGCGTTCGTACCAGTCGCTGGTACGGGACCGCCTCGCGCGCTGCGACCCTCCGGCCCGGGACCTCGTCGCCGCCGTCAGTGTGCTCGGGCTGTGCGCGCCGCTGCACCGGGTGGCACAGCTCGCCGGTCTGGAGAACCCGCTGCCGGCCGTCGAACAGGCCGTAGGACAGGGGCTGTTGCAGGAGTGCCCGGCGGGCGGGCCGCCCGAGCTGGCCTTCCCGCAGCCGTTGGTCCGGGCCGCCGTCTACCACCAGTTGGGGCCGGCCCGCCGGGCCGCGCTGCACACCAGGGCGGTGCAGGCCAGCAAGGACACCGCCAGCCGGACGTGGCACCAGGTGCTCGCGGGACGCAGCCCGGATCCGGCCCTGGTCGCCGACCTCGCCTCGGGCGCCCGCCGGCAGGCCGCCGCCGGCCACTGGTCCAGAGCGGCGTCGATGGCCGCGTACGCCTCCCGGATGGCGGCCACCCGGCCCGAGCGGGAACGGCTGACCGTGGAAGCGGCGGACGCGCTGCTGTGCGACGGACGGGTGGAGGAGGCCGTCGTCCTGGTGCGTTCGCTGCCGGGCGACACCGCGCGGGCGGTCCATCGCTACGCCCACGGCCGGCTGGCGTTCGCCCGGGGCGAGACACCCAGCGCCCGGCTGCTCCTCGACGACGCGTGGCTGCACTGCGACCCGGTCCTGGACCCGGCGCTGGCCCGGCGCATCACGGAACGGCTCGCCCACGTCTGTCTCCTGCAGGGCGAGGCGGTGGCCGCCGTGCGCTGGGCGGAGCGGGCCGCGAACCTGCCGCCCGTGCCGTTCACCTGCGGAATGCTGCGCTACGCGCACCTGGCCGCGCTGGGCCTGACGGGTGCCGCCGAGGAGGGTATCGCACAGGCGGCGGGGCTGCCGGAGTCCGTACTCGTCCAGTCCTGCGACGTGGACCTGCTGCTCGGCCGGAGTGCGCTGCGACTCGGCTCCGACGACCTGGAGGGCAGCCGGGTGGATCTGCGCTCGGCGGCACCGCTGTGCCGGAGCGGTCCGGTGCCCCTGCGCGCGACGGCCCAGCTCCTCCTGGGCGAGACCGAACTCCGCCTCGGGAACTGGGACGTGGCCCTGCGGGAACTCGAATCGGCGGCACAGACCGCTGCCGCCGGCGGTCTCGCCTGGCTGGAGCCGATCGCTCACGCGGACGCCGCGGGGGCGTTCGCTCTGCGGGGGCTGACCGAGCGCGCCGCCGAGTACCTCGCGAGGGCCCGGGACAGCCTCGGCCACGGTCGCGGTGCGTCGAGCTTCGCCCATGTGGCCAGGGCTCAGGCCCAGTTGGCCGTGGCCCGGGGGGCGCAGGACGAGGTGGCGAGTGCGCTGCTGCCCCTGCTGGAGCGGGAGTCGGTGGCGGAGACGCCCGTGGCGCCCTGGCGTGATCTGCTGGTGGACGCACTGACCGCGCTCGGGGAACACCGGCAGGCCGAGCGGATCCTGGACGGCCTGGACGCACCCGCCGCCCACCGGGGCCGGCATTCCCGGCTGGCGGCGGCGGCCCGGGCGCGCGGCACCCTGCTGGCGGCGCGCCGGTCGCCGACCGAGGCGGAGTGGTCGTTCCGCACGGCACTCGGCCACGCGGAACAGGTGCCGGACCCCTTCGGCCGGGCCCGTGTCCACCTCGCCTACGGTGCGTTCCTGCGCCGCGCGGGCAGGCGGACCGACGCCGCCGGGCAGCTGCGCCGGGCCCTGCGCGTCTTCACCGAGCTGGGCGCCGCTCCCAGCGCGGCCCACTGCGAGCGTGAACTGGCCGCCAGCGTCGGGGCGATCGTGCCCGACTCCCCTCTCACCCCGCAGGAACTGGCGATCGCCCGCCTGGCCACGTCCGGACTGACCAACCGCCAGATCGCCCGCCACCTGGTGCTCAGCGTCAAGACGGTCGAGTTCCATCTCAGCCACGCCTACACCAAGCTGGGGATCACCTCACGCATGGGCCTTCTGGACAAACTGCCGGCATCCCCGGCACCTCACCCGGTCCGGCCCACGACCAGCTGATAGAAGATCGGCTCCCCCGACGTCGTCACCCGGTGCTGGAACCGTGTGCGTTCCAGCACCACGAGGTCCCCGTCGGTCACCAACCGCTCGACCGCCGCCCCGAACCCCTCCGGATCCGACACGTCCATCCACCGCTCGTCGATCGTGAAGGCGACGGGCGCGCCGGGCGGCAGCAGCGCGAGCGCGTTCTCGAGCGCTCGCGGTGTGGCGTGCGTGCCGCCGAACGCCCCGGCCGACACCAGTCCCCCGAGCGGGTACGGGCGCAGCGCCTCCCGGAGTGCGTCGTCGTCGCGCAGGAAGTCGCCGACCACGTAGTCGGCGTAGACGCCCGGCCGGTCGCGCAGGGCCGCCGCGCGCGCCGCCGGCAGCGCGTCGACCCCGACGACCCGGGCGACGCCACCGCCGCGCACCAGTTCGCCGACCAGGCCCGTGCCGGAGCCGACGTCGAGGACGGTCAGCGAGGCCGGGTCCAGGCCGAGGCGCTCGGCCGCGCGCAGGAAGCCCGCGGCGGCGACCTCCGGTGAGGTGCACCGCAGCAGGTCCTGGACGACGTGTTCGTAGAGGCCGGGGACGGCGTAGATCCGGGTGTACTCGTGCAGGTGCACCGTCTCGTCGTCGCTCAGCGCGATGTACTCGCCGTCGGCCTCCGGCGGGCCGAGCAGTCGGACTCCCGCGAACACCTCTGCATCTGACATGTCCGCGAGATTATGCGAACGCGCCTGTGCGCAACAATCCCGGGCCCGCGCCTATCATCGCCCTAACCTGACGGTATGTCAGATGAAGAGTCGTACGAACTGCTCGGCTTCGACAACGTCCTCCTCCCCGTCGGAGACCTCGCCGAGGCCGTCCCCTTCTACGAACGTGCCGGATTCACCGTCGGGTTCCGGCTCGACGAGGCCGGGATCGCGATCCTCAAGGTCGGCGGCGAGACGCCCGGGGTGCTGCTGCGACAGGAGGAGGGACTCGGGCACCGGCCGCCGCCGTGGCCCTCGCCGCGCGTGTGGTTGGAGGTCCCGGACGCGCGGAAGGCCGCGCAGCGACTCGGGGCCGCCGGAATCGCGCTGCTCGACGCGCCCTTCTCCGTGGCCACCGGGTGGACCGTCGAGATCGCCGATCCCTGGGGGAACGTCATCGGGTTCACGGACTACTCGAAGCGGCCGGAGCTGGCGCGACGGGTGTGACGCAGGTCCCAGCACAGGCGAGTTGAACGCGTTCAAAAACAGCCCTACAGTTTTCCCTGTCAGCGTTTTTGAACGCGTTCAAGAAGGGGGAGGCGCATGGACCTCACGGTCGTCGCCTACGTCATCTACCTGATCGTCAGCATCGGGCTCACCATCTGGGTGGCACGGACACTCAGCCGCAACGGGCGGATCTTCCTCGCGGACGTGCTGCGGGGGAACGAGAAGCTCGCCGAGGCCGTGAACCACCTGCTGGTGGTGGGGTTCTACCTCGTGAACCTCGGGTTCGTCGCGCTCTACCTCAGCGGGGACGGAACCATCGACGACACCCGGGGGATCTTCGAGGCCCTGTCCACCAAGGTGGGTGTGGTGCTGCTGGTGCTCGGGGTCATGCACCTGGGCAACGTGTACGTGCTCAACAAGATCCGGCGGCGGGGTGTCATGGAGCGGGAGCAGGTGCCGCCCGTGGCGCCGCAGGACTGGGTCGGGGCGTGAGCACGGTGGCAGCCGTCCCGGCGGACCGGGCCACCCCGGTCCGCCGGCTCACCGTCCTGTACGACGCCGACTGCTCCCTGTGCACCTTCCTGCGCGACTGGCTCGTACGGCAGTCGCAGTTGGTGCCGCTGGAGTTCGTACCGGCGTCCTCCGAAGAGGCGCGGCAGCGCTTCCCCGCGCTCGACCATCGCGCCACCCTCGACGAGATCACCGTCGTCGGCGACTCGGGGCAGGTCTACCAGGGCGCCGCCGCCTGGATCGTCACCCTGTGGGCCCTGCGCGAACACCGGCCGCTGGCCCACCGGTTGAGCACCCCGGCCGGGGCCAGGATCGCCAGGGGCGCCGTGCTCGCCGCCGCGAGGTGGCGCGGGGCGCAGTGGGGCGCCGGACAGGCGAACGCCCGGCAGTGGGGCGGGCGGGTGTACCGGCGGGGCGACGGGTGGTCGTACGACCCGCACCAGGGGTGGACCTACACCGCGCCGGGCTGCGACAGCGGCACCTGTGCCACTGGTTAGGCTCTGGTTCCGTGCCCGCGAACAACGACGGCCCCGACGACGGCGCCACCCCCAGCAAGTCCGAGCAGACCCGCGCGCTGATCCTGGAGACGGCCATGCGGCTGTTCCAGGAGCACGGCTACGACAAGACGACGATGCGGGCGATCGCCAAGGAGGCGGGCGTCTCGGTCGGCAACGCGTACTACTACTTCGCCGGCAAGGAGCACCTGATCCAGGGCTTCTACGACCGGATCGCCGAGGAGCACCGGCTCGCGGTCCGCGAGGTGCTGGACCGGGAGACCGATCTGGAGGCGCGGCTCGCGGGCGTGCTGCGGGTGTGGCTGGACATCGCGAAGCCCTACCACGAGTTCGCGGTGCAGTTCTTCAAGAACGCCGCCGACCCGGACAGCCCGCTCAGCCCGTTCTCCCCGGAGAGCGAGCACGCGCGCGTGCAGGCCATCAGCGTCCACAAGGAGGTGCTGTTCGGGGCGAAGACCAAGGTGGCGCCCGAACTGCGGGACGTGCTCCCGGAGTTGATGTGGCTCTCCCAGATGGGGCTCGTCCTGTACTGGGTGTTCGACCGGACGGAAGGGCGCGAGCGGAGTTACCGGCTCGCGGAGCGCGGTGCCCGGCTCACCGCGCGCGGTGTGTCCCTCGCGCGCTTCCGGGTGCTGCGGCCCCTCGTCCTGGAGGTGCACGAGCTGTTCACGGACTTCCTGCCGGGCATGACCCACGCGCTGCCCGACCCGGCGAAGAAGGACAAGGGGAAGGAGAAGGGGAAGGACGAGCGCGGGGCGTCCGCCGCCGGAAACGCCGACGACGAACGCCCCTGAGCGATCAGGTCAGTTGACGACGTCCACCTCGCCCTCCGCGAGCTCGACGTCGTAGACCAGCGGGCTGTCCGTCACGGTCACCTGGCGGGCGGTCGAGCCGTACGACGGCGCGGTCGTCGCCAGGAGGTAGGTCCCCGGGCCCGGTACCGAGACGATGTACGAGCCGTCCGCCAGGGCCTCGACGCGGTCCAGTTCGCGTCCGCCGGTCGTCCGCAGCGTGACGGACGCGCCCTCCACGGGCTCGCCCTCGGTCGTACGGACGAAGCCGTGGACGGCCGAGGCCGGGCCCTCCTCGACGGCCGGTGCGGGCTCCTCCGCGGGTTCTACGGCGAGGTGCGGCAGGCTCTTGTCGAGCCAGGCCGGGAGCCACCAGTTGGAGTTGCCGAGCAGGTGCATCGCGGCCGGTACCAGGGCCGTACGCAGGATGAAGGCGTCGAGGGCCACCGCGGCGGCCAGGCCGACGCCCGCCGTCGCCGCGCCGGAGTTGCCGCTCAGGACGAAGGCCAGGAAGACGCAGACCATGATCAGGGCCGCGGAGTTGATGACGCGGCTGGTCTCCGCGAGGCCGACGCGGACCGCGCGGGCGTTGTCCTTGGTGTGGACCCACTCCTCGTGCATCCGGCTGACCAGGAACACCTGGTAGTCCATGGAGAGGCCGAACAGCAGGGACAGCATGATGACCGGCAGGAAGGCGTTGATCGGGCCCTCCTTGCCGAGGCCCAGCAGGCTCAGGCCCCAGCCCCACTGGAAGATCGCCACCAGGACACCGAAGGAGGCCGCCGCCGCGATGAGGTTCATCAGGGCGGCCGTCAACGGCACCACCAGGGAACGGAACGCGAGCAGCAGGAGCAGGAAGCTCAGGCCGATGATCGTCGCGACGAAGAGCGGGAGGCGGTCGCCCGTGACGGACGCGAAGTCCTTAGAGATCGCTGTCACCCCGCCGACGTGACCGGTCGCGTCGGCCCCGGGGATCACCTTGTCCCGCAGGGTGTCGATCAGGTCGTCCGTCTCCACGGACTGCGGTGAGGTCTTCGGGACGACCTGGATCACCGTCACGCCGTCCTTGGGCGGCAGCGCGGCGACCTGGGCCACGTCCTTCGTCCCCTGGATGTCCTTGACCAGGGTGGTCGTGTCACCGCTCGAAGTGACCACCTGGAGAGGGCCGTTGAAGCCGGGGCCGAAACCGTCGGCCAGGAGGTCGTACGCCTTCCTGGTGGTCGTCGACGTGTTGTCGTTGCCCTGGTCGGTGGCGCCGAGGCGCAACGACAGGACGGGGAAGGCGAGGACGGCCATGACGACGAGGGCGAAGGCGGCGATCCGGCGCGGCCGCTTCTGCACGGCGGCCGACCAGCGGACCGCGAGGTTGTCGGTGCGCTCCGGCTCGGGCCCGTTCTCGAGCTTGCGGCGCTGCTTGCGGCTGAGCACGCGCGGGCCCAGGAAGCCGAGCAGGGCGGGCAGCAGGGTCGTGGCCGCGAGGACGCTCAGGACGACCGTGAGCGAGGTGCCGACGACCACACCGTCCAGGAAGCGCAGGTTCGTCACCAGCATGCCGGCGAGCGCGATGCACACCGTGCCGCCCGCGAACAGCACCGCGCGGCCCGAGGTGTTGAGAGCGATGACCGCCGACTCCTCGGGATCGAGGCCGCGTTGCAGGCCGCGTCGGTGCCGGGTGACGATGAACAGGGCGTAGTCGATGCCGACGCCGAGGCCGATCAGGGTGGCCAGCAGGGGCGCCAGGTCGGGGATGTCGGTGGCGTGGCTGAGCAGTTGGGTGGAGAACAGGCCCGTGCCGACGCCGAAGATCGCGATGCCGATCGGGAGCAGGGCCGCGTAGAACGAACCGAAGGCCAGGAACAGGACGACGGCCGCCGCGAGGATGCCGACGCCCTCGGCTATGCCGCCCGGCGGTTCCTCCACGCGCTGGACAGCCTGGCCGCCCAGTTCGACGTGGAGGCCGTCGCGCTCGGCGGCCTGCGCGGTGTCGACGACCTTCTGGACGAGGTCCTTGGGGACGGCGTTGGCCTGCTCGGCGAAGGTGATCTGCGCGTACGCGATCGTTCCGTCGGAGCTGATCTGGGTCGCGCCCCGGGCACCGGAGTAGGGGCCGGTGACCCCGCCGACGCCCTTCATGTCCGCGATCTTGTCCAGCGCGGGCTGGATGCGGGTCTGTACGGACTGGTCCTTCACCGAGCCCGAGTCGACCTTCCACACGACCGTGTCGGTGTCGCCCGAGCTGTTCGGGAACGCCTTCTGCATCAGGTCGTACGCGCTCTTGGAGTCCGTGTCCGGGAGGGAGAAGACGTTCGCGTAGTCCGTCCCCGCCGTCGTCGCCGAGAATCCCAGGCCGAACAGTGCCCCCACCCACAGCAACAGGACCACCAGCCGGTGCCGATAGCACCACCGTGCCAATGCCGCCACGCTCAACGCTCCTTATTCGAAACCGAGTTGACTCGGTCTGTCGGTCGGTAGGTCCCCCAGGTCCTGGGCTACAGAATTGGGGGCGGCACGCACGCGTGGACACGTATCGGCCATGACTCTCAAGGAACTCCAAAGACCGAACCGGCCCCGCTGTCAGTGCCCCGGCAGATACTGGGGACATGACGGCTCCAGGAACCGTGCTGGTGGTCGAGGACGAACCGAGCATCGCGGACGTCCTCGCCATCGCGCTGCGCTACCACCGCTTCGAGGTGATGACCGCGGGCACCGTGCGCGAGGCACTCGCCCTCGCCGAGCGCACCCGCCCCGACTGCGCGCTGCTGGACGTGATGCTCCCGGACGGCGACGGCCGCGCCCTGGGGCAGGAACTGCGCGCCCGCAGACCGGATCTGGCGCTCGTCTTCCTCACCGCGCGGGACGCGCCGGCCGAGATCGTCGGCGCCCTCGGCTTCGGCGACGACTACATCACCAAGCCGTTCGACATCGACGTGGTCGTCGCCCGGATCACGGCGGTCCTGCGCCGCACCCGCCCGGACGACGTCCTCCCGCAGCGCCCGCCGCTGCGCTACGGCGACCTGGAGCTGGACGAGACGACGTACTCGGTGCACCGCGCGGGCCGCTCGGTCGAGCTGACCCCCACCGAGTACGCCCTGCTGCGCTTCCTGGTGCGCAACGGCGGCCGGATCGTGCCCAAGGAGCAACTCCTGCGCCACGTCTGGCAGTACGAGCACACCCCGCCGGAGTCGACCGTCGTCGAGACCTACATCAGCTATCTGCGGCGCAAGCTGGACGCCCTGGGAGCGCCGGTGATCACCACCCGGCGGGGTGTCGGATACGGGCTCGCATGAGGAAGCTCCACCTCCCGAACTGCGAGCGCGGGGTCCACTCCCTGCGCGCCAAGCTGACCCTGGCGAACGTGGCGCTGCTGGCGCTCGGCATCGTCATGGCCACCGCCGTCAGCCTGATGGGCATGCGGCACTATCTGCTCGCCCAGGTCGACACCGAGCTGACCAAGTCCCGTGACTCGCTGGGCGGTTCGCAGCTCACCATGCAGCAGATCAACACGCTGAGCACCCTGGCAGGCATCGGCGACCACCTGATCCCGAAGCAGATGGGCGACTCGCCGAACCCGGACACCGTGTTCGCGGCCGTCGGCAAGCAGGGCCGGGTCCTCACCGTCGCCGGCTTCGAACCGACCGCCGCCCAGCGGGCACTCGCCGACGCCTTCCAGGACCCGGCCTCGCTGGCCGCCGACGGGACACCGCGCGACATCACACTGCGCGGCGACCCGTACCGCGCCACCGGGACCCGGCTCGCCGACGGCACGTACATCCTGATCGCCGCCTCCACCGGCGGCTTCCACCACGGCATGGCCAAGGCCCTCAAGCTGGACCTCGCCTTCGGCAGCCTGCTGCTGGTGCTGCTCGCCACGCTCACGATGATGAGCGTGCGGCGGCGGCTGCGGCCCCTGGAGGACATGGTGGAGACCTCGACGGCGATCGCCGAGGGCGATCTCACCCGGCGCGTGCCCTCCAGCCACCATCCGACGCAGGAGGTCGAGCAGCTGCGGGTCGCCCTCAACTCCATGCTCCACCAGGTGGAGTCGGCGTACCGCACGCGCGAGCGTACGGCGGCCCAGCTGCGCCGCTTCGTCGCCGACGCCTCGCACGAGCTGCGCACCCCGCTGTCGGCGATACGCGGCTACCTCCAGCTGTACGACAAGGGCATGCTGACCGAGCCCGAGGAGCGCAGGCGGGCCTGGGACCGGATGAACGCGGAGGCGGACCGCATGGGCCGCCTCGTCGACGAACTGCTCACGCTGGCCCGCCTCGACCAGCAGCCCGAACTGCGGTTCCGGAACGTCGATCTGAGCCGCCTGGTGCGCGACGCCGCCGAGGACCTGCGGGTGCAGCAGCCGGAGCGGCCCGTCACGGTCGGCGCCGACGGCTCCCTCCTGGTCCGCGCCGACGAGTCGGGCCTGCGCCAGATACTCGGCAACCTGGTGACCAACGTGCGCACGCACACCCCCGCCGACGTGCCGGTGCGGCTCGGTCTGGAACGCGAGGACGGGGTCGTACGGCTGTGTGTCGCGGACCAGGGTCCCGGGCTCTGTCAGGACGACGCGGCGCGCATCTTCGACCGGTTCTTCCGGGCGGGCGGCGGTGCGGGCAGCGGTCTGGGGCTGGCCATCGTGCAGGGCGTCGTCCAGGCGCACGGCGGCGACGTGGCGGTGCGGACGGCGCCGGGCGAGGGGCTCGCGGTGACGGTGACCCTGCCGACACGGACGCCCGTGCCGACGTAGAACACCCGGGTTTTTACGGCGTGTCGGGCAGGACGAGTGCCCACACCGTCTTGCCGTGCACCCCGCGGCTCCACACGCCCCAGGCGGCCGCGATGCCCTCCACTAGGTGGAGTCCGCGGCCGGCCTCCTCGACGTCCGTCACGATCCGCAGCCGGGGTTCGACCCGGCCCTCGTCCGACACCTCGATGAGGCAGGAGCCGTCCGCGAGAGCCGTCACCGCGACCTCGAACTCCCGTTCCAGGAGCGGCCCGTGGCGTACGACGTTGGTCGCCAGCTCGGACACGAGCAGCACCGCGTCCTGGAGCGCCGGATCGTCGCTCCCGTGCCCCCAGTCGGCCAGATGGTCCCGGACCCGGCGGCGGGCGAGACCCACCGAAGCCGGGTGCCGGGGCAGCCGGAAGGAGTTGCGTCTGACCACGTCGACTCCTCACCCCGCGCACGCCTCCGTCACATGGTGCTGCGTGCGCGGGCCGCCCGGTGTCACTCGGACGAGGAACGGCCGGGCGAAACGGGTCAGATCCAGTCCAGCGCCCACAGCCGGAACACACCGGTGCCGTCCGACAGATAGGAGATACCGCCGACGTCCTCACTGCTCACGACGTACTCCTTGCGCTGCCACAGCGGGATCAGCGGCACGTCCTGGGCCACGTCCACCTGCAGATCGCGGAAGTCCTCGTCGACGCGGGTGCGGTCGGCGAACTGCTGGCTGTTGAGGATCAGTTGGTCGACGAGCTTGTTGCTGTAGCCGGTGTTCATGGTGGAGCCGGTGCCGACGAGCGGGGAGCCGAAGGTGTCCGGGTCGGGATAGTCGGCGACCCAGCCGACCGCGTACGCGTCCAGCTTGCCGGTGGCCCAGCGCTTCTGGAAGTCGGTCCACTCGTAGCCCTTGACGTCCACCTTGAACAGCCCGCTCGCCTCCAGCTGCTTCTTCAGCTCGGCGGCCTCCTCGGCGCCGGAGCCGTGCCCGATGCCGTAGCCGTAGGTGAAGTGGACCGGGAGGGAGACATCGGCCTCTTCGAGGAGTGCCTTGGCCTTCTTGGCGCTCTGTGTGGGATAGGCGTCGAAGAAGGACGTCGTGTGGCCGAGGATGCCGGTGGGGATCAGCGAGTACAGCGGGTCGACGGTGTCGTCGTACACCGTGGCGGCCAGCTGTTCGCGGTTGATCAGCCAGGCCATGGCCTGCCGGACGAGCACGTCGTGCAGGGGCGTGCCCTTGCGGGTGTTGAGGTACAGGTTGCGGGTCTCGGAGCTGTCGGCCTCCGACACCCGCTGATTCGGGTCGCTCGCGGAGAGCCCGGAGAGCATCTTGGGCGGCAGCTGGCGGGTGGCCACCTCGACCTGCTTCGCCTTGTACGCCTTCTGCAGCGCGTCCGAGTCGGCGTAGTAGCGCAGCTCGATCGGGCTTCCGGTGTTCTTGACCGCGCCCTTGTAGTGGCTGTTGGGCTCGAGGACGGCCTTCTTGTCCTTCGTATACGTCGACAGGGTGTACGGCCCGGTGCCGTCGACCCGGAAGCCGTTGCGCGGGGCGTCCTTCGGGTACTTGGTGCTGTCGACGATCGCACCGGCGCCGGTGGCCACCTTGAACGGGAACGTGGCGTCCGGCGACGACAGATGGAAGGTGACCGTCATCCCGGAGGCGGTGACCGAGCCGAGCGTGGAGAGCAACGCCGACGGGCCGACATCCGAGTTGATCTTCTTGACCCGGTCGAAGGAGTACTTCACGTCCGCGGCGGTCATCTTGCGCCCGCTCGGGAAGGTGAGCCCGTCGCGCACCACACAGCGGTACGTCTTCAGCCCGCCGCCCTCGAACGCGCAGCTCTTGGCCGCGTCCGGCACGGGTGCGGCGCCGCCCGAGTCGAACGTCATCAGTGACTGGAAGACGTTGCTGTACAGCGCCCAGGAACCGGCGTCGTACGCGGCGGCCGGGTCGAGCGACGTGACGGCGTCCGTCGTCCCCACCGTGATCATCTTGTCCTTGTTCCCGTTCGACGGCAGCAACTGCCAGCCGCCCACTCCCACGGCCGCCAGGACCAGCAGCGTCGCGAGAATCCGTATGCGAACCGACCGCATCGGTGAGCCCTCCCCAGGACCCTCCCGGGCCCCTGCGCATATGCCACTCCCCTAGTGGCGCGGATCACCTAACCACAGGAGTTTCATCCGGGGGAAGAGGGTTCTGCCGAGATGAGAAAGAACTTACCGACGGGTGTTAATTGCCCGTTTCACAGGCGACTCTCAGCCACTTCGCGGACCTGCCCGCAGACCACCAACTAGGCCTGTTTCGAAGCCAGTTCGACGACCGTGATGTCCGACGGCGCCCCCACCCGCGTCGGCGGTCCCCACGCCCCCGCGCCCCTGCTGACGTACAACTCGGTGTCGCCGTAGCGCTCGAGTCCCGCGACCGTCGGATTGGCCGCCGCCGCGATGAAGTTGCCGGGCCACAACTGGCCGCCGTGGGTGTGCCCGGAGAGCTGGAGGTCGACGCCGTGCTTCACGGCCTCCTGGATCTGCACCGGCTGATGCGCGAGGAGCACGCACGCGCGCGTGGTGTCACGATCGCCGAGCGCCTTCCCGAAGTCGGGGCCCTGTCCCTCGCTCTCACCCTGGAGGTCGTTGACTCCGGCGAGGTCGAACCAGGGCAGTTCCGTACGGGCGTTCTCCAGGGTGTGGATCCCGAGCGTGCGGACCTCTTCCAGCCACTGTTGGGCGCCGGAGAAGTACTCGTGGTTGCCGGTGACGAAGAACGACCCGTGCCGCGCCCGCAGTTGAGCCAACGGTGCCGCCGCAGGCCCCAGGTTCTTCACACTCCCGTCGACCAGGTCACCTACGACCGCGATCAGATCGGGCTGCGTCGAGTTGATCGTGTCGACGACCTTCTGCGCGAAACCCCGCCCCAGGACCGGCCCCAGGTGGATGTCACTGACGACCGCGATCCTGAACCCGTGCGCGGACCGCGGCAGCTTGGCCAACGGCACGGTGACCCGCTTGACACTCGGCCCGCGCAGCACGCCGTAGGTCCCGTACCCGACGGTCCCGACGGCGGCAGCGGCAGCCACGCCCCCGACGACCCGCGAGACGAAGAGCCGACGGGAGGGGGCCGCTTCGGGAGCTGGGGGGTCCGTCTCTTCCACGGCCGTCTCGGCTCGCCCGCGCCGGTCCAGGAACCGGCGCAGCAGCGGCCGTAGGACCTCACCCGCGAGGACGGCCAGCAGCAGGTAGATCAGCACGGCCATCCACAGGAAGCCGGGCCAGCCCAGGACGCGTTGGAGCCAGAAGGGCGCGCCGCCGCGCTCGGTGGCGAGGGCCGCGATCATCAGCACCGGGCCGGCGGTCAGGACGGCCGTGCCGGTGACGCGGGCGGGGCCCCACGCGCGCGTGGTGTCGCGGACGAGGCGGCGCCAGAGGTACCAGTGGACCCCGCCGAGGACGGCGACGGCGACCAGGGCGACGAGCGCGATGACGAGGATGGCCACTTCTCTATGACGTCCGGCGCAGTGCGCGCAGTCCACGCAACCCGAGGCCCCCGATGACCGTCCCCAATACGAAGGAGACGATGGCGAGGGTCAGATGCACCCAGAAGTACGCCGTCGGACGGCCGTCGTCGAAGGCGAGCCCGCTGCTGTCCGCGACCAGGTTTTTGACGAAAGTGACCCAGATGACCCAGCTCCACACCCCGAAGGCGAGCAGGAACCAGGAGACGGGGCGGCTGAGCTTCATGAGTCCAGTATCGCCGTCGTCCCCGGGGGCCCGTGTCCGGGGTGGGGCCGGTGACGGGACTTCGGGTCCCTGGGCATGTACGTTCTCGTGCGTGCCCGCTCCACAGCAGACCATCAGGCGATCCCTGCTGGTGCTTTCCGCCGCCCTGTCGTCCCTCGCGCTCACCGCGCCCGTCGCCCTCGCGGCCCCGAGTCCGACACCGACGCCGAGTTCGACGCCGAGTCCGAGTTCGAGTACGTCGGCGAGTCCTACGGCCACTCCCCCGGCGGACATGTCGTCGGTGGGCGGTACCCGGCTCGGCCAGGCGGGGACGCAGGTCAATCTGACGTCCGGCGTGCCGGTGCTGCCGAAGGACGTGACCGCGCGGTCGTGGATCGTGAGCGACGCCGAGTCGGGCGCGGTGCTCGCCTCGCACAACGCGCACTGGCGGCTGCCTCCGGCGAGCACCCTGAAGATGCTGTTCGCGGACACCGTGCTGCCCAAGTTCCCGAGGACGACCGAGCACAAGGTGGTCGCGTCCGACCTGGCCGGCATGGGCGCCGGTTCCAGTGTGGTGCCGATAAAGCAGGGCGAGAGCTACACGGTCCACGATCTGTGGCTCGGGGTCTTCCTGCGCTCCGGCAACGACGCGGTGCACGTCCTGGCCCACATGAACGGCGGCGTCGACCAGACCGTCGCCGACATGAACGCGCACGCCCAGGATCTCCAGGCGCTGGACACGCACGTGGTGACGCCGGACGGCTACGACGAGCCGGGGCAGGTCTCGTCGGCGTACGACCTGACGCTGTTCGCGCGCTCCGGCCTGCAGAAGAAGGACTTCCGGGAGTACTGCTCGACAGTGAGCGCGAAGTTCCCGGGCGAGACGACGAAGAAGAAGGGCAAGTCGGTCCGCGGGACCTTCGAGATCAAGAACACCAACCGGCTGCTGAGCGGCGACTCGGACGTCTCGGTGTACCCGGGCATCGCGGGCGTCAAGAACGGCAACACCACCAACGCGGGCGCCACGTTCACCGGCGTCGCCGAACGCAACGGCAAGGTGCTGCTGGTGACGGTCATGAACCCGGAGAAGGACGAGCACAACGAGGTCTACAAAGAGGCCGCGAAGATCCTCGACTGGGGCTTCCAGGCGGACGGCAAGGTGCAGCCGGTGGGTGAGCTGGTCGCGCCGAAGAACGCGGCGCAGGCGAGCGCACAGCCGGGTGCCACGGCCAGCGGGGAGGCGGGCGGCGACACGGCCGCGAAGCCGGCCGCGAGTTCCTCGGCCTCTGCCTCCGAGGAGGAGGACGGTTCGAGCGGGGTCGGGATCGCGCTCGCGATCGTCGGCGGGCTGCTGGTGCTGCTCGCCGGTGCTGTGTTCCTCGTCAACCGGCGCTGGCCGCTGCCGGATCTGGTCCGTCGTCGCCCTCGTCCCTGACCTTCGGGTTGTCGGCGTCGCCTTCCGGGACGTACTCGTCGTCGTCCTCCGGCCTGCTCGGCGTCGCCGTCCAGGCGGCGCAGAACAGGACCAGCTTCGAGGTGAAGTTCATCCACAGCAGCAGGGCGACGGGGACGCCGAACGCGCCGTACATGCTCTTCGCGGCCACGCCCTGGATGTAGCCGCTGAGCAGCAGCTTCAGCAGTTCGAAGCCGACCGCGCCGATCAGCGCGGCCACGAAGAGGCGGCGGCGCGAGGGCTCGACGCCGGGCAGCAGGGTCAGGACGTACAGCAGGAGCAGGAAGTCGGCGAGTACGGCGACGCCGAACGCGGCGATCCGCAACAGGATGCCGCCCCAGCCGCCCGCCACCAGGCCCAGTTCGCGGCTGATCCAGTCGACCAGGGCGGAGGCGACGGTCGAGATGGCGATCGTCGCGAGGACGGCGCCGCCGAAGCCGACCAGCACACCGGTGTCCATGAGCTTGCGCAGCAGGGGGTTCTCGTCGCGGTCGGGCAGCTCCCACACCGCGCGCAGGCACTCCCGCATCGAGCCGACCCAGCCGATGCCGGTGAACAGCAGGACGGCACCGGCGATGAGACCGATGGTGCCCGCGTTGTTCACCAGGGAACCGATGTCGAGCTGGTCGGAGATGCCGGGGACCTGCTCGGCGATCTTGTCCTGGAGTTCGTGCTGCTGGTCGGTGCTGAGGGTGGCGGCGGCGATCGCGGCGGCCACGGTCAGCAGCGGGAACAGCGCGATGAAGCTGATGAACGTCATGGCGGCGGACAGCTGCGACCACTTCACCCGGTCGAGGCGCTCGTACGACCGCCACACGTGCGTGGCCGTCAGGCGCACCCACAGCGGCCCGATGAAGGGGAGCTTCTTCAGCCAGTCCATGATCCGATTCTGCCCTGTCCCGCCCTGTCCACCGCCTCGCGGCGAAGGGAGTTGGTGACGGGAATCAGTGACTGGGAATCGTGCCGCGCTCGGTGCGGGCCGCCTGGGGCGGTACGACCGCGCTGCCGAAGGCGAACTCGCGCAGCTTGCGCCAGACGCCGTCGGCGCCCTGTTCGTAGAGCGCGAAGCCGGTGCAGGGCCACTCGGCGCAGTAGTCGGCGAGCGCCTCGAAGGCGCGGTCGAGCAGCTCGTCGTCGATGCCGTGCGCGACGGTGACGTGCGGGTGGTACGGGAAGTTCAGCTCGCGTGCCATCGGTCCGGAGGCGTCACGGACCTGCTTCTGCAGCCAGGTGCAGGCCTCGGCGCCCTCGACGACCTGGACGTAGACGACCGGGGACAGCGGCCGGAACGTGCCGGTGCCGGACAGCCGCATCGGGAAGGGGCGGCCGGCCGCGGCGACCTCGACGAGATGGTCCTCGATCGCGGGCAGTTGCGAGGAGTCCACCTCGGTCGGCGGCAACAGCGTGACGTGCGTGGGGATACCGTGAGCCGCGGCGTCGCCGAAGCCCGCGCGCCGCTCCTGGAGCAGGCTGCCGTGAGGCTCCGGGACCGCGATCGACACACCGATCGTTACGGTCCCCACGTCGTCTCCTGTCGTCCTGTCGGTGGTGGTAATGGTGCCGGTGGTCCTGGTGGTGAGCGGGGTGGCCACGCGCGCGGCCACCCGGCTATCGACTGTACGGCCACACCTGAGTTGTGGGCAGGCGCATCCGTAGTGATGTGCAGCGCTCTGTCCAGTGGTACGTGTGTGCGGTCGTGCGCCTCAGTGCTTGGCGGGCAGGAAGCCGACCCTGTCGTACGCCTGCGCGAGGGTCTCGGCGGCGACGGCGCGCGCCTTCTCCGCGCCCTTGGCCAGGATCGAGTCCAGCGTCTCCGAGTCGTCCAGGTACTGCTGGGTGCGCTCCCGGAACGGCGTCGCGAACTCGACCATGACCTCGGCGAGGTCCGTCTTGAGCGCGCCGTACATCTTGCCCTCGTACTCCTTCTCCAGCTCGGCGATCGTCCTGCCGGTGAGGGTGGAGTAGATGGTGAGGAGGTTGCTGACGCCCGGCTTGTGCTCGGCGTCGTAGCGGATCACCGTGTCGGTGTCGGTGACCGCGCTCTTGACCTTCTTCGCCGTCGCCTTGGGGTCGTCGAGGAGGTTGATGAGGCCCTTCGGTGTCGACGCCGACTTGCTCATCTTGATCGACGGGTCCTGAAGGTCGTAGATCTTCGCCGTCTCCCTGAGGATGTACGGCTTCGGGATCGTGAAGGTCTCGCCGAAGCGGCCGTTGAAGCGCTCGGCGAGGTCGCGGGTCAGCTCGACGTGCTGGCGCTGGTCCTCGCCGACCGGGACCTCGTGCGCCTGGTACAGCAGGATGTCGGCGACCTGGAGGATCGGGTACGTGAACAGGCCGACGGACGCGCGGTCCGCGCCCTGCTTGGCCGCCTTGTCCTTGAACTGGGTCATCCGGCTGGCCTCGCCGAAGCCGGTGAGGCAGTTCATCACCCAGGCGAGCTGGGCGTGCTCGGGGACGTGGCTCTGGACGAAGAGCGTGCAGCGGTCCGGGTCCAGGCCTGCGGCCAGCAGCTGGGCTGTGGCGAGGCGGGTGTTGGCGCGCAGGTCCGCGGGGTCCTGCGGGACCGTGATCGCGTGCAGGTCCACGACCATGTAGAACGCGTCGTGGGACTCCTGGAGGGCTACCCACTGGCGGACTGCGCCGAGGTAGTTGCCTAGGTGGAACGAGCCTGCGGTGGGCTGGATTCCGGAGAGCACGCGGGGTCGGTCTGAGGCCATGTTCACCATTCTCTCAGGTCTTGGGGGCCGGTCCGGAACTGGTGCGGAACTGGTTCGGAGCAGATGTGACGCGGGTGGGAACCGATCCGCCTCGGGCGGTGTACCAAATGTGTGAAGACGCGGGAGGGGGGCCGCATCGTCGATGAGGCCGCGGTGATCGCACGCGTACGCGCCGGAGAGGCGGAGGCGTACGCGGAGCTGGTGCGAGCCCACACGGGCATCGCGCTCAGGGCGGCCGCGGCACTCGGGGCGGGAGCGGACGCGGAGGACGTGGTGCAGCAGGCCTTCGTCAAGGCGTACTGCGCGCTGGGCAGGTTCCGGGACGGCGCGGCCTTCAAGCCGTGGCTGCTGTCGATCGTCGCCAATGAGACCAGGAACACAGTGCGTACGGCGGCGCGCCAGCGCACGCTCGCCGGCCGGGAGGCGGCGTTCGTGGAGGCCGAGCCGCTGATACCGGAATCGGCGGACCCGGCGGTCGCCACGCTGGAGACGGAGCGCCGCGGGGCCCTGCTGTCCGCCCTGGACCAGCTGAGCGAGGAGCACCGCCTGGTCGTTACCTACCGCTATCTCCTGGAGATGGACGAGCCGGAGACGGCCCAGGCCCTGGGCTGGCCACGCGGGACGGTGAAGTCCCGGCTGAACCGCGCGCTGAAGAAGCTCGGGCGGTTGCTGCCGGATTTCCGGCCTAGGGAAGGAGGTGATGAGCATGAGTGACGGACGGGCGTCGTACGAGGGTGAGGGCGCCGGCGCTGCCTCTCGGTTGCCGGAGGAGCTGCGGGCGCTGGGGCGCTCGCTGGACGCGCGGGGCGGTGGCGGGGCCGTCGGCTCCGAGTCGATGGTCGAGCGGGTGCTGGCGCAGATACTGGCCGAGCAGATCCCGGTTCCCGTCCAGGAGGCCGGGACGACCGGGGTGCGGGCTCGGCTGCACGCCGTCCGACGCTGGACGCGGATGCGCCGGCGCGCGCTGGCGGCGGCCCTGTGCGGTCTGCTGACGGTGCTCGTGCTCACGCCTCCGGTGCGTGCGGCGGTCTTCGACTGGTTCGGCTTCGGCGGGGTCGAGGTGCGGTACGACCCGTCCGCGGTGCCCTCGGCCGGTGTCGTGGTGCCAGGGTGCGGCCGGTCGGTGACCCTGACGCAGGCCCGCGACCGGGCGGGGTTCGAGCCGCTGGTGCCGGACGCGCTGGGCGTTCCGGACGCGGTGACGGTGACCGGCGAGCCGCAGGGGCGCTTTCTGGTGAGCCTGTGCTGGCGGGAGGGCGGGCACACGGTCCGGGTCGACGAGTATCCGGCGCGGCTGGACATCGGTTTCGCCAAGACGGTGCGCGAGCCGCCGGAGTGGCTGTCGCTGGGCGGGACCGTCTCGTCGGACGGCATACAGGACCCGGCGTTGTGGTTCGCGCGCCCGCATCTACTGAGCTTCTGGCTGGTGGACGCGGACGGGGACCGCTATACGCGTGCGGAGCGGACTGCCGGTCCGACGCTGCTGTGGACGCATGCGGTCGGCGGAGTTCCGGGCGGTGACCTGACGTTCCGGCTGGAAGGGGTGGCGTCGAAGCGGCGGGCCGTGGAGATCGCGAAGTCGCTCGACCGGCGCGAGTAGGGCGAGTGGTGCGGGCGGAGTGGGAACCCCGGCGGGTCGGGCGGTGTACCAGAAGTGACAGGCGGCTCGCGGGCGGGCCGTACGGGGATCGGCTGGTTGGGGGTTCGGATGTCCGGAGGCGGAAGTGCGGGCAGGATTCGTGAACTGACGGCTCTGAGCTGGGCGTTGGCCATGGTGCTGGCACTGATGGTGTGGGGTGCGTCGCACGCGGCGGCGGGAGGGCCGACCAGCGTGCTCGTGACCTCGCCCGAGAGCGGCCAGGCCACGGCGCTGTATTACTCGGACGAACAGTACGGAACGCTCCAGCGGTTGCTCGGGCCGGAGGGCAAGGGGACCCGCGACAAGCCGCCCGAGGCCGATCTGACCCACGCCCGCCAGATCAACGTCACCTGGCTGGCGCACGACATATCGCCCTGGCGGATCGACCGGGTCTTTCCGGTCGAGTCCCGGCCGCGGGCGGTGTGGATCCACACGGCGGCCGACGTGTCGGAGAACGCGAATCTGAACGGCTATTGGCACCGCGCCGAGCAAGCCGCCGAGTTGCGCGCCCTCTTGGAGAAGCTGGGCGTGACGGGCAAGGCCACCGGTGGCGGGTACTCCGGCATCCTCCCGGCGCCGTGGCAGTCGGCCGAGCCGGATCAGGCGACCGCCACACCTGACACCGACACGGGAACCACCACGGTGCAGGTCTCCCTGCAGGACAAGGGCCGTGGCACCGACTGGTGGTGGGCGGTACCGGGCGTGGCGGCCGGAATGGTACTGGCCCTCGTTCTGCGGCCGTTCGCCGCGCGGCTGCCGCTGGATCGGTGGCGGAAGGGGCGGGAGCCGGGCCCCAGGCAGGAGTTGCAGGACGTGTGAGGAGCGGCGGGAGACCAGGAGCGACGGAGGGGGACGGATGTGGAACGCGGGAGGGGACGCGCGAGGCTGTGGGGCGTGTGTCTCGTTGCGGGGTCGGCGTTGACGGCTCTGGCCGGGACGGCTGAGGTCCAGGCCACCGGGATGGATCAGGCACAGGCTCGGGGCCCGCACCGGGACATCCCTGATCTGGCGCTGGTCGTGACCGGTGACACGGGCCGGGCCGAGGCATGGCACTCCGGGGACTCGTCGTTCGCACGCCTGTGGACGTTGTTGCAGCCGACGTACGCGGGGACGGAGCGGGTGTCGCAGGAGTGGGAGGCAGGCCGGTATCCGGCAGTGCGGATCACGGTGGTGTGGGGACTGACCGGGGTCGGCGGCTGGCCTCGGACAAGTCGGGCTCCGGGTGGTGATGTGGCGGTGGAGCGGGAGGACCAGTTGTTCGTGGCCGCGGACGGCACACCGTGGGTGCGGACGGATCCGGCTCCGGAGGTGGCGGACGACGACATCCGCTGGCATCGGGCGCCGCGCTCGGTCTTCGCGCAGTTGGAGCGAGCGGGACTGCTCGGTCGGGCCGGTACCGATGGCAGGGCAGTTGCCGGCGGATCCGAATCCGCAGACCTGGCCGGGCCTGCCTGGTGGGCGGCGGCGGGGGTGGCCGTCGGGGCCGGCGGCACGCTGCTGATACGCCACGCGGCGGCCCGGCGTGGAGCCGGACCGCCGCGGGAGGAACCACGACAGGAACTCATCGATCTGTGAGAGTCGCCGATCTTTGACAACTCGACAGAGGGCGTATGTCAGCCGAGGTCGATCTCCGGGTACAGGGGGAAGCCCGCGACCAGGTCCGTAGCCCTGCGGGAGATCTCGTCGGAGATCTTGTCGTCCAGGACGTGCGAGGCCTTGCTCGGGGCGCCCGACTTCGTCGTGCCCGGCTCGGTGCTGGTGAGGACTCGGTCGATCAGGGACGCGACCTCGTCCATCTCCGCCGTGCCCAGGCCGCGGGTGGTCAGGGCGGGGGTGCCGATGCGGATGCCGGAGGTGTACCAGGCGCCGTTCGGGTCGGCGGGGATGGCGTTGCGGTTGGTGACGATGCCGGAGTCCAGGAGGGCCGTCTCTGCCTGGCGGCCGGTGAGGCCGTAGGACGTCTCCACGTCGATCAGGTTGAGGTGGTTGTCGGTGCCGCCGGTGACGAGGGTGGCGCCGCGGCGCATCAGGCCGTCGGCCAGCGCGCGGGAGTTGTCGACGATGCGCTGGGCGTAGTCCTGGAAGGAGGGCTGGCGGGCCTCGGCGAGGGCTACGGCCTTGGCGGCCATGACGTGCGGGAGGGGGCCGCCGAGGACCATCGGGCAGCCTCGGTCGACCTGGTCCTTGAGGGAGTCGTCGCACAGGACCATGCCGCCGCGCGGGCCGCGCAGGGACTTGTGGGTGGTGGTGGTGACGATCTGTGCGTGCGGGACCGGGTCGAAGTCGCCGGTGAGGACCTTGCCCGCGACCAGGCCCGCGAAGTGCGCCATGTCGACCATGAGGGTCGCGCCGACCTCGTCGGCGATCTCGCGCATCAGGCGGAAGTTCACCAGGCGGGGGTAGGCGGAGTAGCCGGCGACGATGATCAGCGGCTTGAAGTCGCGGGCCGAGGCGCGCAGGGCGTCGTAGTCGATCAGGCCCGTCGCCGGGTCGGTGCCGTACGAGCGCTGGTCGAACATCTTGCCGGAGATGTTCGGGCGGAAGCCGTGGGTGAGGTGGCCGCCGGCGTCCAGGGACATGCCGAGCATGCGCTGGTTGCCGAAGGCGTGGCGGAGTTCGGCCCAGTCGGCGTCGGAGAGGTCGTTGACCTGGCGGACGCCGGCCTTCGCGAGGGCCGGGACCTCGACGCGGTCGGCGAGGATCGACCAGAAGGCGACGAGGTTGGCGTCGATGCCGGAGTGCGGCTGGACGTAGGCGTGGCGGGCGCCGAAGAGTGCCTTGGCGTGCTCTGCCGCGAGGGACTCGACGGTGTCGACGTTGCGACAGCCGGCGTAGAAGCGGCGGCCGATGGTGCCCTCGGCGTACTTGTCGCTGAACCAATTGCCCATCGCGAGCAGCGTCGCCGGGGAGGCGTAGTTCTCGGAGGCGATCAGCTTGAGCATCTCGCGCTGGTCGGCGACTTCCCGGCCGATGGCGTCGGCGACGCGCGGCTCGACGGCGCGGATCACGTCGAGGGCGGCGCGGAAGGCGGTGGACTCGGGGGAAAGGGGCGCGGAATTGTCGGGCATGGGGACCTCCGGACGTGGCGTTCGGCGTTCACGGTACGGCCCAGGCGCACGGCACACATTCCAGCTCGGGCCGCTCCCCGATGGTCGGTCCCATCCCAGCGCGCCAGTCACGGCCCGCCGGTCAGCCTACCGGGCGGACCGGACGGGGCGGCTCGTGCGTCCAGCATCTGGAGTTCGGTGAGAGTCCCCGCGCGGGAGGCCGTGGCGATCTCCCCTCCCCTACAGTCACTTCGTGCTCTTTGGAATGGTGTGCGCGCTCGGCGCGGCGGTCTGCTTCGGTACGGCGACGGTGCTTCAGGCGGTCGCCGCGCGGGCGGCCAAGGTGGGTGGGGGCGGGGACGCGGCGCTGTTGCTGCGGGCGCTGCGGCAGTGGCGGTATCTGGCGGGTCTTGGGCTGGACGGGCTGGGGTTCGTGTTCCAGATCGCTGCGCTGCGGTCGCTTCCCATCTACGCGGTCGGGGCGGCGCTCGCGTCTAGCCTCGCGGTGACGGCGGTGGTGGCCGCGCGGCTGCTGGGAGTTCGGCTCAGCGGGACGGAGTGGGGGGCCGTCGGGGTGGTGTGCGCGGGGCTGGCGATGCTGGGGCTGGCGTCGGGCGCGGAGGGGGACCGGGCCGGGTCTACGGCCTTGAAGTGGGCGATGTTGGGGACGGCGGGGGCTGTGCTGCTGCTCGGGCTGGTGGGTGGGCGACTGCCGGAGCGGGGGCGGGCGTTGACGCTGGGGTTGGGGGCGGGGTTCGGGTTCGGGGTTGTCGAGGTGGCGGTGCGGCTGATCGACTCGCTCTCGCCCTCGACGCTGGTTGCCAATCCGGCGACGTATGCGCTGCTCGTGGGTGGGGGTGCGGCGTTCTTGTTGCTGACTACGGCGTTGCAGCGGGGGTCTGTGACGACGGCCACGGCGGGGTTGGTGATCGGGGAGACGATCGGGCCTGCGGTGGTGGGGGTGGTGTGGCTCGGGGACCGGACGCGGGGCGGGTTGGAGTGGCTGGCGGTGTTGGGGTTTGTGGTGGCGGTGGTGGGGGCGTTGGCGTTGGCACGGTTCGGTGAGGCGCCGGCCTCCGGCGGTGGAGCGGTTGATGGTGCGGGTGAGTTGGGGTGACCGTCCCTGGGGGCTGCGCCCCCAGACCCCGCTTCGGCCCTGAAGGGGCCTCGTCCTCAAACGCCGGACGGGCTGAAAATTGCTGGCCTGCACGCATAGAACACCCTTTGTCCCACCCTCACGGCAGCACCCTGCACAGTGCCTCCACCGCCCCCGCCCACGCGTGGTCCGGCGGTGTGCCGTAACCCACCACCAGGGCGTCCAAGGGGTCGGCTACCGCCTGTTCGTGGCGGTAGAAGGACAGGGAGTGGAGGGCGAGGCCCTGCCAGGCGGCGGCTTGGACCACTGAGTGTTCGGTGCCCGGGGGAAGGCTGAGGACGGCGTGGAAGCCGGCCGCGATGCCGGTGGCGTGGACGTCGGGGGCGTGCTGGGCCAAGGCGTCGACCAGGGTGTCGCGGCGGCGGCGGTAGCGCAGGCGGGCGGCGCGGACGTGGCGGTCGTAGGCGCCGGAGGTGATGAACTCGGCGAGGGTCAGTTGGTCCAGGGCGCCGCAGGTGTCGACGGCGCCCTTCGTCTGCGTGACCTCCTCCGCGAGTGACGGGGGCAGGACCATCCAGGCAAGGCGGAGACCGGGGGCGAGGGACTTGCTGGCGGTGCCCAGGTAGACGACGTGGTCCGGGTCCAGGCCCTGGAGGGCGCCGATCGGCTGGCGGTCGTAGCGGAACTCGCCGTCGTAGTCGTCCTCCAGGACGAGGCCGCCGGTGCGCCGGGCCCAGTCGACGACGGCCGAGCGGCGGTCGTGGTGGAGGGGGACGCCCATGGGGAACTGGTGGGCGGGGGTGAGCAGGACGGCCGGCTCGTCCGTCAACTGGGCCGGGTTCGTGCCGAGTTCGTCGAAGGGGAGCGGGCGGGTGCGCAGACCGGTCGCGGCGAGGATCTGCCAGTGCGCGGTCAGGCCGTAGGACTCCACCGCGATCTTGTGGGCGCCGCGGGCCCGTAGTGCCGTGCCGATCAGGCGGAGGCCGTTCGAGATGCCCGCGCTGATCAGGATGTGCTCGGGGTCGGCGCGGACGCCTCGGGCTCGGGCGAGGTAGGCGGCGAGGGCGGTGCGCAGTTCGACATGGCCGCGGGGGTCGCCGTAGCCGAGGGCCTGGTACGGGGCGGCGGTGAGGGCGCGGCGGGCGGCCTTGAGCCACTCGGTGCGAGGGAAGGCGGCGAGGTCGGGGGTGCCGGGGACGAGGTCGTAGGCGGGGCGGGTGTGGAGGCGGCGGGGTGGGGTCGTTTCCGTGGGCGGGACGACTGCGCGCTCGGCTACGCGGGTGCCGGAGCCCTGGCGGGCGGTGAGCCAACCCTCGGCGACGAGGTCGGCGTAGGCGTCGGCGACCGTGTTGCGGGCGATGCCCAGGTCGGCGGCGAGGGAGCGGGAGGAGGGCAGGCGGGTGCCGGGGGCGAGGCGGCCGGTGCGGACGGCGTCGCGGAGCGCGTCCGTCAGGCCTCGGCGGACGCCGGTGCCGCTGTGGGCACCCGTGCCGGTGACGGTCGGTTCGAGGTGCAGGTCGACGCCCAAAGTGGCCCAGGATTTCGCCATGGAAATGGACCATACTCCTGGGCTGCCTGGCTTCTAGGGTCGAGACATGACCACAGCACAAGAAGCTCCTTACGCCCCCGAACACAGCCCCCGTCTGAACTGGGCCGAGCACGCCCCCGAGGTCTACAAAGCGATGGTCCGCCTCGACGCGGCGGCCCGTCGGGGTCTCGACCCGACGCTGCTGGAGCTGGTGAAGATCCGCGCCTCGCAGCTCAACCACTGCGCGTTCTGCCTCGACATGCACACCAAGGACGCGCTCGCGGCGGGCGAGAGTGTCGAGCGGATCATTCAGCTCGGCGCGTGGGAGGAGTCCCGGCACTTCTACACCGAGAAGGAACTGGCCGCGATCGAGCTGACCGAGGCAGTCACGGTTCTCACGGACGGCTTCGTGCCGGACGACGTGTACGACCGGGCCGCCGCACACTTCGAGGAGGCCGAGCTGACACAGCTGATCGCCGCGA
The DNA here is from genome assembly GCF_000716435.1 of Streptomyces xylophagus. Classification (GTDB taxonomy): domain Bacteria; phylum Actinomycetota; class Actinomycetes; order Streptomycetales; family Streptomycetaceae; genus Streptomyces; species Streptomyces xylophagus. The sequence continues at coordinate 181,620 of NZ_JNWO01000013.1, read as the reverse complement.
TCACCGTCATCAACGCGTGGAACCGGTTCGGCGTGAGCACACGGATGGTGCCGGGGCACTACAAGGCGGGACAGCACAAGTGACCTTGCGGACATGGGTGTTCGGGGGTTGTCGGCCATGAGTGGCGTGGAGGTGTTTCGGAGGCTGCATCGGGGGCGGCTTCCCGGGGATCCGCTCGTGCTGCCCGGGCCCTGGGACGCGGTCAGTGCGCGGGTGTTCGTGGACGCCGGGTTTCCCGCGCTCGCCACGCCCAGTGCCGGGGTCGCCGCCTCGTTGGGGTACGAGGACGGGGCGACCCCGGCGGACGAGATGTTCGCGGCGGTCGCGCGGATCGTGCGGGCCGTGGATGTGCCGGTGTCGGCGGATGTCGAGGGTGGGTACGGGCTCGCGCCGAAGGAGCTGGTGGAACGGCTTCTGGAGGCGGGGGCCGTGGGGTGCAACCTTGAGGACTCCAACGGGGGTGTTCTCAAGGACCCACGGCAGCATGCCGATTGGCTCGGCGAGGTGCGGTCCGTGGCTGCGGACCAGCTGTTCGTCAACGCGCGGGTCGACGTCTTCCTGCACGGCGACGGGAATCCCGAACGGGCCATCGAGCGGGCCGCGTTGTACGTCGCCGCCGGTGCCGACTGCGTGTATCCGATCGCAGCGCCCGCTGATGTGCTGCCGTTGCTGCGGTCCGGTATCCAAGGGCCCGTGAACGTGTTCTGTCGGCTGGACGGCGAGGGCCCCTCGCCCACCGAACTCGGTGAACTCGGGGCCACTCGCGTCACGTTCGGGCCGGGGCTTCAGCGTTGGGCGGCAGGTGCGCTGGGAGGGATGGCCGGGGAGTTGCAGAAGCGGTGAGCCGGGTCAGGACAGCCAGGCCTTCCAGGTGGCGGGGTGGTTGTCCACCCACTTCTTCGCCGCGTCGGCCGGGGAGAGTTTCTGGTCGGCGATCATCAGGGAGACCTCGTTCTGGTCCTCGGTCGTCCACTTGAACTTCTTCAGGAAGGCCGCCGCCTTGCCGCCGCGCTGCGCGAAGTCCGTGTTGAGGTACTTCTGCAGCGGGGTGTGGGGGTAGGCGCAGGCGACCTTGGCCGCGTCGGCGTCACAACCCTCCTTGTAGGCAGGGAGTTCGACCTCGGTCATCGGGACCTTCTTGAAGAGCCACTGGGGTGCGTACCAGTAGGTCAGGAAGGGCTTCTTCTCCTTGGCGAACTGTTTCATCTGGGTGATCTGCGCGGCCTCCGAACCGGCGAACACCACTTGGTAGTTGAGCTTCAGGTTCGTCACCAGCGCCTTGTCGTTGGTGACGTAGGAGGGCGAACCGTCCATCAACTGGCCCTTGTTGCCGCTCTCGGCGGTGCGGAACAGCGAGGAGTACTTGTTGAGGTTCTTCCAGTTCGTGATGTCCGGGTGCTGCTTGACGAGGTACGTCGGGACGTACCAGCCGATGTGCCCGGTGACTCCGAGGCCGCCCGCGCGCGTGATCGTCTTCTTGTCGTCGACGTAGCGCTTCTCCTGGTCGGGGTGGCCCCAGTCCTCCAGGATCGCGTCGACCCGGCCCTGGCTGAGCGCGTCCCACGCGGGGACTTCGTCGACCTGGACGGTGTCGACGCGGTAGCCGAGCTTGTGCTCCAACAGGTACTGCGCGACAGCCACGTTGGCCTGCGCGCCCACCCAGGACTGGACGGAGAGGGTCACGGTCTTGGCGCCCTGCGCGTTGGCGAAGGGCGAGGCCTGCTTGGTCATGTCGGCGGCGCCGCAGCCCGAGAGCAGGGCGAGGGACGTCACCGCGGCCACCGAATAAAGCGTACGAACTCGCATGTCACGCTCCCTTCTTGGTGCGGCGTTCCGTCGGCTGGGTCACCCGGTCGAGCATCAGGCCGAGGCAGACGATCGCGGCGCCCGCCACCAGTCCGGTCGCCAAGTCGCCCTGGGCGAGGCCGAATACGGCGTCGTAGCCGAGCGCGCCGCCGCCGACCAGGCCGCCGATGATGACGACGGCGAGGACGAGCACCACACCTTGGTTGACGGCGAGGAGCAACGCCGGGCGGGCGAGCGGGAGTTGGATCTGGCGCAGTTGTTGGGTGCTGGTCGCGCCCAGCGAGCGGGCCGATTCCAGGGCGGCCGGGTCGACCTGGCGCAGGCCCTGTGTGGTGATGCGGACGACGGCGGGGAGGGCGTAGACGACGGCCGCCGCCACGGCGGGGGCGCGGCCTACGCCGAAGAGCGCGACGACCGGGATCAGGTACACGAACTGCGGCATCGTCTGGCAGACGTCGAGGACGAGGCGCAGGGCACGTTCGAAGCGGTCGCTGCGGGCGGCGGCGATGCCGGTCGCGAAGCCGAGGACGAGGGTGACGGCCACGGCGGCCAGCACCTGCGACAGCGTGTCCAGCGACGGCTTCCACACGCCGAGGACACCGATCGCGGCCATGGCGAGGACGGCGGTGAGCGCGGTGCGCCAGGTGCCGATGACCCAGGCGAGGGCGGCGACGATCAGGAGCAGCGCCCACCAGGGCAGCCACTGCAGGCCGTCGCGTACGGGGTCCAGGACCCAGGTGGTGAAGTGACCCGCCCAGTCGGCGGTGCCGCCGAGGTAGGGGACGCCGGAGTAGAGGTGGGCGGTCATCCAGTCGACGACGCGGTTCACCGGCTCGGCGATGCCGAGGGTCCAGCCGGAGGGCCAGTCGAGGGCGCCGGCCAGCCGGACCGCCACCGCTACGGCGACGGTGGCGCCGAGCGCGTACAGCCACGGGCGGAGACCCGCTCCCTGCTCCCCCGCGCGCTCGCCCGCCGCTGCCGTGACCCGGTCCAGTACGACGGCCAGCAGCACGATCGGGATGCCGGCGGCCAGGGCCGCGCCCACGTCCACGGACGCGAGGGCCTGGTAGACGCGGTCGCCGAGGCCTCCGGCGCCGATGACGGACGCGATGACCGCCATGGACAGGGCCATCATGATCGTCTGGTTGAGGCCGAGGAGGAGCTGCTTGCGGGCCAGCGGGACACGGGCGGTCAACAGGCGTTGGCGTCCGGTGGCGCCCAGGGACTCGACGGCCTCCAGGACCTCCGGGTCGGCGTCGCGCAGGCCGAGCGCGGTGAGGCGGGCCATGGGCGGGGCGGCGTAGACGACGGTGGCGAGGACGGCGGCGGGGACGCCGATGCCGAAGACGAGGACGACGGGGAGGAGGTAGGCGAAGGCCGGGAGCACCTGCATGGTGTCCAGGACCGGGCGCAGCGCGCGGTCGGCCCGCGCGGAGAGGCCGCCGGCCAGGCCGAGCAGGGCGCCCACGACGACCGACGTGAGCACCGCGACCACCATGAGTGCGAGGGTCTGCATGGTGGGCACCCACATGCCGAGCAGCCCGCAGGCGAGGAAGGCGACGCCGGTCCCGATCGCGAGGCGTACGCCCGCGACCCGCCAGGCGACGAGCGCGCCGAACGCGGTGACGCCGGCCCAGCCCGCGGCGAGCAGCACCAGGTACACGGCGCGTACCGACAGGACGACGGCGTTGCTGATGTAGCCGAAGAAGTAGAGGAACAGTGGGTGGCTGTCCCGGTTGTCGATGATCCAGTCGTTGGCCCGGCCCAGCGGACCGGACAGGTCGACGGTGAGGGCGCCCGGCCAACTCCCGCTGGACCAGTGCGCGTTGGCGAGCGGTACGAGGATCGCTGCGGCGAGCGCGAGCAGGAGAAGTTTGTGCGCGGCCCGGTGGCGGAGGACGCCGGGGAGGGCGAGGCGCGGGGCGGGTGCGGTGACCGTGGCCATCAGACCGCCTCCTTGCCGATATCGGCGGGCTCCTCGCGGACGCCGGGGCCAGGGCCGTCACCGGCAGCCATGCGAACGCCGGTGCTGTCGCCGCCGGTGCCGGTCGCGGTGCCGACACCTGCGCCGCCACCGCCCCCTGCGCTACCGCTGTCCCCCGTGCCCGCGACCACGCCGAGCAGCACGTCCGAATCCACCATCCCGACACAGCGGCCCTGGTCGACGACCCTCGCCGGGACCCCGGCGCGCGCGACCGCCTCGATGGCTTCGGAGACTGTGGCGTCGGGCGCGACGGCGGGACCGCTGCCCGCGCCGCCGACCCCGCCGGCCTCCTCCGCGGACGCGGCACGCATCGCCGTACGGACCGTCATGACCTCCGCGCGCGGTACGTCCCGTACGAACTCGCGTACGTAGTCGTCGGCCGGGGAGCCCACGATCTCCTCGGGGGTGCCGAGTTGGACGATGCGGCCGTCGCGCATCAGGGCGATGCGGTCGCCGAGTTTCAGCGCCTCGTTCAGGTCGTGGGTGATGAAGACCATCGTGCGGCCCTCCTCGCGGTGCAGCCGGACGACCTCCTCCTGCATGTCGCGCCGGATCAGCGGGTCGAGCGCGCTGAACGGCTCGTCGAACAGGAGGACTTGGGGGTCCACCGCCAACGCCCGGGCCAGGCCCACGCGTTGACGCTGGCCGCCGGACAGCTGGGCGGGGCGCCGCTGCTCCATGCCCTCCAGGCCGACCTTGGTGGCGACCTCGGCGGCCCTACGGCGGCGCTCGGCCTTGCCGATGCCCTGGATCTCCAGGCCGTAGGCGACGTTGTCGAGGACCGTGCGGTGCGGGAGGAGACCGAAGTGCTGGAAGACCATCGCGGCGCGGTGGCGGCGGAGTTCGCGCAGCCGGGACTTGTCCATCGCGCGGACGTCCTCGCCGTCGATGGCGATGGTGCCGGCGGTCGGTTCGATCAGGCGGGTGAGGCAGCGGACCAAGGTGGACTTGCCGGAGCCGGACAGGCCCATCACCACGAAGACCTCGCCCTTGCGCACGTCGAAGGAGACGTCACGGACGGCGGCGGTGCAGCCGGTGCGGGTGCGCAGGCCTGCGGCGTCCAGGGCGGTGAGTTCGGGGTCGGCCGGGACCCGGTCGGCCTTGGGGCCGAAGACCTTCCAGAGGCCCTCGACGGAAAAGACAGGGCTGGTCGGGGTAACGGAGGTACTCATCACGCACCACCCCCGATCAGGTCCACGGCCCGTTCACCGACCATGAGCACCCCGATCATCGGGTTCACGGCGGGCATGGTCGGGAAGACGGAGGCGTCGGCGATGCGGATGCCGTCCAGGCCGCGGATGCGCAACTCGGGGTCCACTACGGCCAGTTCGTCGGTGTCGGCGCCCATGCGGCAGGTGCCCGCCGGGTGGTACACAGTGTGGGCGACCTTGCGGGCGTACTCGCTCAGCTCCTCGTCGCCGAGGATCTCCGGGCCGGGACACACTTCCCGCTTCAACCAGCCGGCCAGTGGCTCGGTCTTCGCGATCTCGCGGGCGATGCGGATGCCGTCGACCAGGGTGCGGCCGTCGTAGTCGTCCTCGTCGGTGAAGTAGCGGAAGTCCAGGGCGGGTTTGACCGACGGGTCGGCGCTGGTCAGGAACAACCGGCCGCGGCTCTTCGGCTTGGGGATGTTCGGGGTCATGGAGACGCCGAACTCGGGGCGTTCGTAGCCGAGGCGCTCCGGATTGTCGGTGAAGGGGACCTGGTAGAAGTGGAACATCAGGTCGGGGCCCGGGAGTTGGGGATCGCGGCGTACGAACAGGCCCGCGTCGGAGTCCATCGCGGAGTTCTCCGGGATCGGTCCGTTCGTCTCCCAGACGATCACCGACTCGGGGTGGTCGAGGAGGTTCTCGCCGACGCCCGGCAGGTCGAGCGCGACGGGGATGCCGAGCGCTTCGAGGTCCTTGCGGGGGCCGATGCCCGAGTGCAGGAGCAGGCGCGGGGAGTCGACGGCACCGGCGCACAGGACGACCTCGCGGCGGGCCCGGACGAGGAGTTCCTCGCCGTCCTTGGTGCGGACGTGCACACCCTCGGCGCGGGTGCCGTTCAGCTCCAGCCGGTGGGCCCAAGTCTCCAGGAGGATCGTCAAGCTGGGGCGTTCGTCCATCACCGGGTGCAGATACGCGACCGAAGCCGAAGAGCGCTTGTTGTTCTCCGGGTGGTAGGCGAGGTCGAAAAAGCCGACGCCGTCCGTGAAGGGCGCCTTGTTGAAGCCCTCGACGCGCGGGACGCCTAGCGCCTCCTGGGCCGCGTCGACGAAGTCGCGGGCGATGGCGTTCCGGTCCCTCTCGTCTACGGGGACGATGTTGTTGAGGAGGCGGGCGTAGTACGCCTCCATCGAGATCGCGCCCCAGCCCTTCGCGCCCGCCGCCTCCCACTCGTCCCAGTCGGACGGCAGCGGCTTGAAGGCGATGAGGGTGTTGTGCGAGGAGCAGCCGCCGAGCACGCGGGCGCGGCTGTGCCGGATGTGGGAGTTGCCGCGCGGCTGTTCGGTGGTCGGGTAGTCGTAGTCCAGGTCGCCGCCGAGGAGGCCCGTCCAGCGGCGCAGGGTCAGTACGTCCTCGCGGTCGACGTCGGTGGGGCCGCCCTCGATGACGGCGACGGTGACGTCGGGGTTCTCGGTGAGGCGGGAGGCGATGACTGAGCCGGCCGTGCCGCCGCCGATGACGACGTAGTCGTATACGTGGGGGGTCTCAGGCATGAGGAGCAACTCCGGGGTGGGGGTGGTGTCTTCGGGTGCGGGTGCGTTGTGGCTGGTCGCGCCCACGCGGCGGAGCCGCATATCGGCACAGCCCCGCGCCCCTAGGTGGGCTCAGGTTGGCGGGGTCAGTAAGTCGCCGGGATCAGCCCGCGAACCAGCGCACCGGTCCCGGTGCCAAGTTCTGGTAGACGTGCTTGGCCTCGCGGTACTCGGCGAGTCCGGAGGGGCCGAGCTCCCGGCCCACGCCGCTTTTTCCGAAACCGCCCCACTCCGCCTGCGGGAGGTAGGGGTGGAAGTCGTTGATCCAGACGGTGCCGTGCCGCAGTCGTCCGGCGACGCGGCGCGCGCGGCCCGCGTCGGCGGTCCAGACGGCGCCCGCGAGGCCGTACTCGGTGTCGTTGGCGAGCGCGACCGCCTCGTCCTCGGTGCGGAAGGTCTCGACGGTGAGGACCGGTCCGAAGACCTCCTCACGTACGACGGTCATCTCGCGGTGACACTGGTCGAGGACGGTCGGCTCGTAGAAGTAGCCGGTGGCGGGGCGTTCGGCGGAGGGGTCGGGGCGCCTGCCGCCGGAGCGCAGCACCGCGCCCTCGGCGAGGGCGCCGGCGACGTACGCCTCGGTCTTGGCGCGCTGCTGCTCGGAGACGAGCGGGCCGCACTCGACGCCGTCCTCGGTGCCGCGGCCGAGCCTGATCTTGGCGGCGCGGCGGGCGAGTTCGGCCACGAAGCGTTCGCGGACGGTCTCCTCGACGATGAGCCGGGAGCCCGCCGAGCAGACCTGGCCGCTGTGGATGAAGGCGGCGTTGAGGGCCTGGTCGACGGCGGTGTCGAAGCCCTCCTCGGTGGCGCAGGCGTCGGCGAAGACGACATTGGGGTTCTTGCCGCCGAGTTCGAGGGCGACCTTCTTCACGGTCACGGCGGCGGCCTGCGCCACCTTCGTGCCGCTGGTCAGGCCGCCGGTGAAGGAGACGAGGTCGACGTCGGGGTGCTCGGCGAGCCGGGCGCCGACCGTGTGTCCGGGGCCCGTGACGATGTTGGCCACCCCACTCGGCAGTCCCGCCTCGACGAGCAGGTCGATCAGGGCGATCGTCGTCAGCGGGGTGATCTCGCTGGGCTTGACGACGAAGGTGTTGCCCGCCGCGAGAGCGGGCGCGATCTTCCAACTCGCCTGGAGCAGCGGGTAGTTCCAGGGGGTGATCAGCGCGCAGACGCCGACGGGTTCGTGGACGACGACGCTGTGGACGTCGGGTGTGCCCGCGTCGACGACCCGGCCGGGGGCCTCGGCGGCGACGAGGTCGGCGAAGTAGCGGAAGGCGTCGGCGACACAGTCGATGTCGATCCGGCCCTCTTCGACGGTCTTGCCCGCGTCCCGGCTCTCCAGCAGGCCGAGCTGCTCGCGGTCGCGCACGAGCAGGTCGGCGACGCGGCGCAGCAGGGCGGCCCGCTCGGTGACGGGCGTGCGCGGCCAAACCCCCTCACCCGCGCCGCCCTCACCGCCGTCGAAGGCGGCGCGGGCGGCGGCGACGGCTATGTCCGTGTCCTTCTCGTCGCCCTCCGCCACCACGGCGAACGGCAGCGCGTCCGCGGGGTCGATGATCTCGCGGGTGGCCCCGGAGACCGCTTCCAGCCACTCGCCGCCCGCGTGAATGGTCTTCCGCGCCTGCTGTTCCGTACTGTCCGCCATGATCGGCATTGCCTTCCGTTCCTGTTCAGCGCCCCAGCGTCACCTAACTGTCGCTCTCGGGGACTGCGAGCGCCTGCCCGAGACGTCCGTATGCATGCGCGATCCATGGCCGAAAGTGGGCCGGGTCACTGAACATGGGAACAAAAGGCGACTAAACGGAACACCCGGCATCGGGCGGGCAGAACCAGCCCAGGGCCGTGCTGAGCACCTCCAGCTCGTCGGCCGTGCCGTCCGCGTCGGGGCCGTAGACGGCGATGGCGTAGTTCTTCCCGTCGGAGGCCACGAACCGCTCGTCGTAGACGTGCCAGGTGCCGATGTCGGGCTCGCCCCTCAGGGAGTCGGCGGTGTACTCCAGGCGGGAGGCGGTGAGGGTGCCGTCGTCCAGGTTCTCCAGGGCGATCTTCCGGAAACCCGGCGCCTTCGCCGTGCTGTCCGACAGGAACAGCTCGAACGAGGCCTCCGGGGACGACTCCGAGACCTGGTACACCTGCAAACGGTGCGTGGAGTCCGCGCTGCGGTAGTTGACCACCGCCATGCCGTACGACGATGGCGCCGTGGAGCGGGTCCAGCCGTCCGGGTAGGCGATCCGGAAGCGCTCGGGGTCCTCGTGCGCCTGATAGCCGGCGGGAAGTACGGGGGCGGAGGCGGACGGAGACGGGGACGCGGTCTCGGTGCCGACCGACGGGGACGGGGACGGTGACACATCCGTGGGCCCCGGCGACGTCGAACCGGCGGCGGCCGTGTGACCCCCCTTGCCGTCGCCGTCCCCCGAGTCCACCACCCGGGTGAGCACCAGGCTCACGACCACCCCGACCACCGCCGCACCGACGACCACGGACCAGACGACCCGCCTGCTGAACCCGGGGCGAGGCGGCGCGGCGGGCACACCGGTGCTGATCAACGGCTCCGGCGAGGGCCAGACACCGGTCCCCGTGTCGGCGCCGGTGCCGCTCGACGCGTGCCAGGTGTCAGCACCGGTGCCGCTCAAGCCGGGCCACGTGCTCGCCTCGGCGGGCCAGGGCACCGGTCCCGGCGGCGGGGTCGGAGGCAGCGTGGGAGGCGCCGTACCGGTGTCGTCCGGCACGTCCACAGCGGTCCACTCCGGTACGGAGTCCGGGAGCGACGGGGGCGGAGGCGTGGGCGTGGGTGGAGGCGTAGGCGGAGGCGTCACAGGGGCCGTCGGAGCCACCGGGCTCACCGGGCTCACCGCACCCATGCTCCCCGTGCTCCCCGCACCTCCCGCACCTCCCGTACCGCCCGCCCCCTCGCCGTCCTCCCAGCGCTGGGTCTCCTCGTTCCAGTAGCGCGGCCCCGGTCCCCCGCTCATCGCGTCCCTCTCCCCGACCCGCTCACAGTCCCACCAGCCCGGCCACCGCTCCGGCCGACGCGAGCACGGTCAGCAGGGCCTGTGAGTCGGCGAGCAGTTCCCGCAGGCGCTCGCGGCGCGTCGGGGCCGCCTGTCCGGTGCGGGTGATCTCGTCCTCCGTGTCGGCGAGCGCCGCGTCCAGCGCCGCCGTCTGGTCCGTCCCGCGCACCCGGGCGAGATCGGCACGCAGTTCGCGTACGGCTTTCAGCAGCTCCTCGGCCGCCTCGTCGCGCTGCGGTGCCGTGCCGTGGTGGCTGACGGCCTGCGCGTGGCTGCCGACGGCGAAGGTGCTGTGGGAGACGTTCCCGAAGTTGACGTTCGGCTCATCCGTTGCCATCGGTGGCGGGTCCCTTCGTCGAAGTCGTGCTCGAAGTCGAGGTCGTGGTGTGGGTGGAGGCGGCGGACCCGTGATCGCCGACCACGAAGGTGCTGCCCTCCACCTTGTCCGCGTGGACGGTGTTGTTGCTGATGTTCGTGATCTTCTGGACGAACTCGCCCGTCAGATAGCCGGCTTCGGCGAGCGCGTTCCGCACCCCGTTGGCGACCCGGTCCTGCACGTTGCGCAGATACCGCTCGACGTCCATCTCCTGGAACGTGGACCCGGCCGGCGCCGACCCCAACTCCCGTACGGACAGGGCCGGTCCGTCGGGCAGCGCGCCCGCGTACCCGCCGGTGAGCAGCCGCCAGCCGTAGAGCACGCTCCGGCCGAGGACGACGACGGAGCCGACCAGGGAGCCGGGCACCCGGGCGAGCCCCCAAGCGGCCTTGCCGAGCGCGTTGTTGTGGCGGAAGCGGTGGGCCGTACGGTCCGCGTTCTTGAAGTCCTCGCGGACCGGCAGCAGGACGTGCGGGGCGATCTCCAGGGTGAGCATGCGGCCCTGGGTGTGGATGCGCACGAACACCGTGACGACCAGCTCCTCCTCCCAGCCACCGACGCGGACGCGCAGGAAGTGCCGCCGCTTCTCGGCGCCCTCCTCGACCGCGCGCGCCCGGTGGTCCTCGAAGGCCTGCGGGTAGTACGGCGCCTCCTCGCGCCGCAGCAGCCCCTCCGCGGGCAGGAACACGCACTCGTCGATCTCCAGCCAGCGCAGCCGGTCGCGCCCCAGGTGCGCGGAGTGGTCCGCGGGGAACCGCAGTTGGGCCAGCAGGGGGCGGATCGTCTCCAGGACCGTGCGGTTGCTGATCGGCCGCTGTTCCTTCTCGGGATCGGGCCGGAGTTCGACCGCGAGCACCCAGGTCTCCTCGGGCACGCCGGCCCCGCAGAACGGACGGGCCTCGTGGTACATGACCAGCGGCGCGTGCTGTTCGATCCGGACCCGGTCCCTGAGCCGCCGGAAGCGCTGCCCCTCGCTCTGCTCGGCGGGGTCGCTCGCGGCGTCCGGGAAGCGCTGCGGAGACAGTTCGGCGGCCAACGCCCGGGCGAACCGGTCGCGTTGGGCAACCAGGCAGAGCGCGATCAGCGCGAACAGGACGAGGGTGAGCCAGGCCTGCCAGGGCCTGATCGTGCTCGCGAGGCCATCGAGGCTCGGCACCAGCAGGTCGGAGGGGCTGGACGAACCGGAGGCGCTGTCGCCGTAGACACCGGACGAGCCGTAGGAGTCGTAGGACGAGCTGTACGTGGGCGTGTCGTCGCCGCCGCCGAAGGCCGCGATCACGGTGATGACCAGCAGGAACGCGAACATGAAGCGGCCCCACCAGCGGAACAGGAAGGCGGGTACCAGCCGGTACAGCGGCGGGTGCGCGGCCCGGCCCCTGATCCAGCCGCCGATCGCGAGGTAGAGCCCGGGGACCAGGAACAGGACCGGCAGACCGCCGCCGAGCGCCGAGCCCACCACCCACAGGCCCAGGATCGCCCCGGCCCACTGCAGCTCCTGGCGGCGGGCCCGCAGCGCGTGGGCGAGGACGCGGGCCGCGTCGAAACCGAGCGAAGGGGCCACGATCCGCTGTTCGTTGAGGTGCAGTTCGTCGATGACCCGGTCGCGGTACCCGGAGTCCAGATACGTCCCCGCGCACAGCAGCCGAGTGGCTTCGCTGGCGTGCGGCGGGGTGGGCGGCGGTCCCGGTGGGACCCCTGTGGTGGTGGCCGGCTGTGGCTGTTGCGGCACGTAAGCGGTACTCACGCGACTCCCCCGATGCGTGGACTGACTCCGCTGAACAACGTGGTCCCAGCGGCTAATTGACAAAGAATCAGCATAGAGGGGCCAGGGTTTCCCTGCACTGCCATGGACGCCTTCGACTCCTTTGACTAAGGTCAAAGAAATATGGAGCCAGTCACGGACGAGGACGTCTCGGCCTTCCGCCGCTTCAACCGCTACTTCACCCGCCGCATCGGCGCGCTCGACGACCACTACCTCGGCCAGGACCGCCCCCTCGGTGAGGCCCGGCTGCTGTTCGAGATCGGTGACGGCGTCTCGCTGCGGGAGCTGCGCGGACGGCTCGCCCTGGACGCGGGTTACCTGAGCCGGATGGCGAAGTCCCTGGAGGCGCAGGGCCTGGTCCGGCTGACCGTGCCCCCGCACGACACCCGGCTGCGCCTGATCGAACTGACCCGGGCAGGCCGCGTCGAACTGAAGGAGCAGAACCGCCGCGCCGACGCCCTCGCGGCCGGCCTCCTCACCACCCTCACCCCACCCCAACGCACCGAACTGACCAGGGCGTTGGCGACCACCCAGCGCCTGCTCCGCCTGGCCGGCATCACGATCGCCCTGGTCGACGGCGCCGCCGAGGACGCCCGCGCCTGCCTGGACGCCTACGCCGCCGACATCGACACCCGCTTCCCGGAGGGCTTCGACAAGACGGATCTCGTACGGCCGGAGGAGGTCACCGGGGACGCGGGCGCGTTCTTCGTCGCGTACGAGGAGGGGCGGCCGATGGCCTGCGGGGCGCTACGGACCCTGGAGCCGGGCGTCGGCGAGATCCGGCACGTCTGGGTGCACCCCGCCGCCCGCCGCCTCGGCCTCGCCCGCCGCATCCTCACGGAACTGGAACGGGCCGCCGTGGCACACGACTTCACCGTCGTACGACTGGACACGCACGCGGTGCTCACGGAGGCGCAGGCGATGTACCGGGCGTGCGGGTACGCGGAGATCCCGGCCTACGTCGACCACGTCTACGCGTCCCACTGGTTCGAGAAGCGACTGACCGGCGCCCGCTGACACCTCGACCGCACCGCCACACGTACTATCGCGTCCGGCGAAGAACGCGTACTATCGCGTCCATCTCACCCCTGAGCATCAACTCCCCACGCATGCACCCCAGTTGAGGAGCCACCCGTGCCCACCGCCCTCCTGAATCCCGTCCTCGACCTCGTGACACTCCGCGCCGTCGTCACCGCCGCCGAACCGATCACCGCCCGTATGCGCCGGCTGCGCATCGAGGGCGACGGCCTCGCCGGACTCGACGTCCGACCCGGTCAGCAGGTACGCGTGCTGGTGAGCGGCCTGACCCTGCGGACGTACTCCGTGTGGCGCCACGATCCGTCCGGTGCCGTCGAGTTGTGCGTGCTGGACCACTCCGAGGGGGGACCCGGGGCGCAGTGGGGGAAGAGCGTCGGCGTCGGCGACCAGGTGCGGCTGCGCAAGCCCGAGGGCGCCTTCACGCTCCGACCCGACGCCGCCCACCACGTCTTCGTCGGCGAGGAGACGGCGTCCGTCGCCTTCGGCGCGATGCTGGGCGCGCTGCCCGAGGGGGCGCGGATCTCCGGTTGCGTGGAGACGGAGAAGGACGAGGACCGACTCCCGGTGGCCCACTCCGACCGCCTCAACTGGCTGACCAGGGGCGGGACTTCGCTCCCGGACGCGGTTCGGCAGCTCGCGCCGGCTGCGGGCGGCATCGCGTACGTCGCCGGGGAGGCGCGCACCGTGCAGCAGGTCCGGCAGGTCCTCGTAGGGGAGTTGGGGTGGGAACGGCGGTCCGTCCTGACCAAGCCGTTCTGGGCGCCGGGGAGGCGGGGCATGGATTAGGCCCCGCTCCGGCAGGAAAACCGGAGCGAGGCCCGTGAAAGCTCGTGACCGAGCCCTCAACTACCCGTAGGAGGTGCTCAGATGAGGCCGAGGGAGCGGACCGCTTCGCGCTCCTCCTCCAGCTCCTTCACCGACGCGTCGATGCGGGCGCGGGAGAACTCGTTGATGTCCAGGCCCTGGACGATCTCGTAGACGCCGTCCTTCGTGGTGACCGGGAAGGAGGAGATGAGGCCCTCCGGGACGCCGTAGGAGCCGTCCGAGGGGATGCCCATGGAGGTCCAGTCGCCGTCCGCCGTGCCGTTGACCCAGGTGTGGACGTGGTCGATGGCGGCGTTCGCGGCGGAGGCCGCCGAGGACGCGCCGCGGGCCTCGATGATCGCGGCACCGCGCTTGGCGACGGTCGGGATGAACTCCTCGGCCAGCCACTTCTCGTCGTTCACGGTCTCGGCGGCGTTCTTGCCGGCGACCGTGGCGTGGAAGATGTCGGGGTACTGGGTGGCGGAGTGGTTGCCCCAGATGGTCAGGCGCTTGATGTCGGCGACCGTGGTGCCCGTCTTCTTCGCGAGCTGGGTCAGCGCGCGGTTGTGGTCGAGGCGGGTCATCGCGGTGAAGCGGTCGGCCGGTACGTCCGGTGCGGCGGCCTGCGCGATGAGCGCGTTCGTGTTGGCCGGGTTGCCGACGACGAGGACCTTGATGTCGTCCGCGGCGTTGTCGTTGATGGCCTTGCCCTGCGGCTTGAAGATGCCGCCGTTCGCGGAGAGCAGGTCGCCGCGCTCCATGCCCTTGGTGCGGGGGCGGGCGCCGACGAGAAGGGCGACGTTCGTGCCGGCGAAGGCGACGTTCGGGTCGTCCGTGATGTCGATGCCCTGAAGGAGCGGGAAGGCGCAGTCGTCGAGCTCCATCGCCGTGCCCTCGGCGGCCTTGAGCGCCGGGGTGATCTCCAGGAGACGCAGCTTGACCGGCACGTCCGCGCCGAGCAGCTGGCCGGAGGCGATGCGGAAGAGCAGGGCGTAACCGATCTGGCCGGCCGCGCCGGTGACGGTGACGTTCACGGGAGTGCGGGTCATGGCGTTCTCCGTTATGACAGCTGGCGGTGGGGCGGCACTGCCCCGGGGTGCGAGACGTACAAATGATCGATCTCTTGGCGTCAAGAGATCCACCGGTCAGGCTATCGCGCATCCGCGATCCCGGGTTCCCGGGTCCGTGTGGCCCACCCCACAGCGTCAGGACCGGGGCACGGAAAAGGCGGCCGTCCGGCTCGGGAGAGGAACACCGGACGGCCGCCGTGGGGGTACCGGGTCAGCCGGACTCCCGTGGGGGTGAGCTTCGCCTGCCCCGGTCCGGAGCGGGCATTCCCCCGTTCACCGAATCCCCACATGCACGGCCTAGGTCGTGCACCCCTTCTGCCCCGACGCCAGCGTCACGCAGGCCTTCGCCTCGCCCGCGTCCTTCACGGCCACCATCGGGGTGTACGCGATGTTGTCGCCGGTCGCCGTGATGCTGTCGGCCTCTTTCACCGTGCCCGCGCTCACCTGGACGGAGTCCCCCTGCACCCCCGCGGTGATACGGCCCCAGGCGGCGCCGCAGGTCTTGCTGTAACGGACCTCGACGACGGTCGTGCCGACGGTGGCCGTCTTGGCCGTCGTCACCGCGCCCGCGTCCGTGGTGCAGCCCATGGCCTCGGCGTCCTTGCCGGTGCAGCCCGCGCCGACGCACTTCACTCCGGCCGGCAGGTCGGGGTTCGTGCTGATGGACGGCGAGGCCGAGGTGTGCGTGGCGCCGGTCTTCTTGTCCCCGCCGCCCGGGCGGGTGAACAGGAACACGGCCGCGATCACCACCAGCACCCCGACGACCCCGGCACCGAACATCAGCACCCGCCGCTTGGCACCGCCACCGCCACCGCCGGGCGACCCGGCTCGGGGCGCCGACGGCGGTTCCCCGAACGACCCGGACGGACCGAAGGACCCGGCTGCCACAGACGAGCCGGACGAGCCGGACGCCTCCGGTATACGACCCGGCCGGCCGGACTGCGCCGACTCCGGCCCGGCCCCGACCGACGCGGACCCGGACGACACCGCCGCGGAACCGCCCCCGCCGCCGGACTGCGCGGGGCCCGCATACCCGGCCATCCCCCACGAGTTGCCGACCTTGGAGACACCTTCGTGTACGTCGCTGTCGGGCGCCGTCGGCTGCGGCGGCACCGTCGGGGACACGCCCGCCGGACCGGCGATCCCCGGGGTCGCGGTGACACTGCCGCCCTTGCGAGCAGTCTTGCCGGTCTGCGCCTTTCCGCTGCCGGGTGCGCTCGCCGGGGGCGCCCCGAACTCCCCTAGCGCGGCACGCGCCTGGGAGATCCGGATCGCCTCCATGGTCATGTCGTGGCGCATCTCCGAGCGGCTCCAGGCGCGCTCGGCGAGCTCCCACATCGTGGTCAGATGAACGGGATTGGTGCCGGTGACCTCGGCCAGGGCGACGATGGCGCCCTTCGGTGCGAGGAGCCGGCCGTTGAGATAACGGTCCCAGGACGTCTTGCTGTAGCCCGTGCGGTCGGCCACCGCCGCGATGCTCAGGCCGCTGCGGTCCACCAGCCTGCGCAGCTGGCTGGCGAACTCCCTGACCTGCGGATCGAGTTCATCCGGCAAGGCCCTCCAACGAGGCATTGCTTCCCCCCTCATTCCCCCTGCTGCGTACTGACTGCTCCCCCACGCTCACATCGCTCGTACCCTTGATGCCCTGTGCCCTGAATTGCCCACGCTAACGCTGCTGTTGGTCGTCTTCGTTGCATATCCGCAAACTTGTCAATACATCGCCGCAAGAGCCACGACTCCCACGACAGCCGTGAGAAGCAGGAAAAGCAACAGCACCAACGCGTACCGGAGCAGCCGTCCACCGGGCCCGGACCCCTGCTCCTTCTCGGGCGGCGTGTCCCACCACGGCAGGGTCGGATCGTCCCGGTACTCCTCCCCGCCCTCCCCGCCGTCCACCCGTTCCGGGACCGTCGCCGGGCGGGGCCAGGCCTGGACCGCCAACTCCCAGCGGACACCGATGCGTTCGGGGTCGACACCGGCGACCCGGCACAGGGCCACGACGGCCTGCCGGGGCGGGGGCTGGGTGGCGTTGAGATAGCGGTGCCAGGAGGACTTGCTGTACGCGGTGCGCGCGCCGAGGGCGACCAGGCTCAGTCCGGTGCGGTCCTTGAGGAGACGCAGGTGCTCCACGAAGTGCCGTACCTCCGCCGGCAGATCGTCCGGCAGCGGCTGCCAGCCGCCCATCGCTCCTCCACCGCCCGCCTACTCACTCGCCCGCCCCACTTGCCCGTTCCGAGCGAAATGACGACACCGGAAGGGGAACGGTTCCGTCATCGTGATGTGGTGCGCGCCCCGTAGCGAAACGGTCACCTCCCTGCCACAGCGCACCGACAGCCGTTGAACAGCACCCGCACAGCACGGCAGCCTGAATACAGACGGCGGCGCGTCCTTGCTCGGGGGAGAGGACGGGCCGCCGTCGTGCGTCACGAACTGCGGGGCACGGAAAGCCGGTTCGGCACCGGACGACGTTCACCGCTGCGGCGCGGTCGGCCGTATGGTGCGGGGCTACTACAACTTGGATCAGCAACTGCCACGGAGCATGGTGTTCGCTCACCAGGAGCCCCCTCCCGGAACGATGACAGCCTGCCGGCCGTGAGCCGCCCAGGACCGGGACCCGGGCGGCCCGTCACGCCATGCAGGGCGAACGTTGCCTGGTGCGGCGCTAGTTGCTGTTGACCGTGTAGTGCAGCGTGTCCTTGAGGTACGGGATCGTCAGCCATGGCTTCGGCTGGGCCATCATCGCCAGCAGGACGATCGCGAGGCCGAGGACGGCGTAGGTGACGATGTCGGTGAAGCGGGAGCGGACGGCGAGCATGCCGACGTCCGGGACCACCCAGCGCAGCACCGCTCCGGCCAGCAGGGCGGCGCCGATGAGCAGGGTGCCGTAGCGGAAGACGTCGAAGGCGGTCAGGAGGAGGCCGAGGCCGACCGTGCCCAGGACGGCGAGGATCGGCCACTGGCGGGCCGGGGCCGGGGCGGCGCCGGACGCGGCCCGGCCGCCGCCCTCGGGGCGGGCGGTGTCCCGGGTGAAGAGGGGGAAGCGGCGGGTGGTGCGGCGCGGGGTGCCGTCGGCGTCGGGGGCGCTGACGGGGTCCGTGACCTCGATGTCGTCCGTGTCCTCGGTCTTACCGGGGTTGTTGTCAGGCGACACTGCGCTCCGCCGCCTCGACCACGTTGACGAGCAGCTGGGCGCGGGTCATCGGGCCGACTCCGCCGGGGTTCGGGGAGATCCAGCCGGCGACCTCGGCGACGCCCGGGTGGACGTCGCCCACGATCTTGCCGTCGGCGTTCCGCGAGACACCGACGTCGAGGACGGCGGCGCCGGGCTTCACGTCCTCGGGCCGGATCAGGTGGGCGGAACCGGCGGCGGCGACGATGATGTCCGCGCGCTTGAGGTGCGAGGAGAGGTCGCGGGTGCCCGTGTGGCACTGGGTCACGGTCGCGTTCTCGCTGCGCCGGGTGAGGAGGAGCGGCATCGGGCGGCCGATGGTGACACCTCGGCCGACGACCACGACCTCGGCGCCCTTGATCTCCACGCCGTAGCGACGGAGGAGGGTGAGGACGCCGTTCGGGGTGCAGGGCAGCGGGGCGGGCTCGTTGAGGACGAGCCGGCCGAGGTTCATCGGGTGCAGCCCGTCCGCGTCCTTGTCCGGGTCCATCAGCTCCAGGATGCGGTTCTCGTCGATGCCCTTGGGGAGCGGCAGTTGGACGATGTAACCGGTGCAGGCCGGGTCCTCGTTGAGTTCGCGTACGACCGCCTCGATCTCCTCCTGCGAGGCGGTGGCGGGCAGTTCGCGCTGGATGGACGCGATGCCCACCTGGGCGCAGTCCCGGTGCTTGCCCGCGACGTACTTCTGGCTGCCGGGGTCGTCCCCGACCAGGATCGTGCCGAGGCCGGGCGTGACGCCCTTCTCCTTCAGCGCCGCCACGCGGGCGGTCAGATCGGACTTGATCGCGGCTGCGGTGGCCTTGCCATCGAGAATCTGGGCGGTCATGGACCCATCCTCGCGGATGACGCCCTCATGGTTCCAATCCGGGTACACCTCGGGTGTATCGCCATGATCACTGATGTTGCACTTACACAACACCTATGGAATGCCGCTGGACAAAAACCAGCCGCGGCTAGAACGATGAACGCCGCAGTACTGCGGTAGGTGTTGGGGGGCAAACCGCTCATGTTGTGACGTACCTCCGCGCAATCCGCATCGTCCCCGCATTGCCGACGGAGGAAATCCCGCATGAGTTACGACCCGAACAACCCGTACGGGCAGCCGCAGAACCCCCAGCAGGGCTACGGCCAGCCCCAGGGCCAGCCCGGTTACGGCTACCCGCAGGGCGCCCCCCAGGGCGTCCCGCCGCAGCAGGGCTACGGCTACCCGCAGCAGCCCGGCTACCCCGGTTACCCGCAGGCCGGTTACGGCGCGACCCCGCCGTACGCGAACTGGGGTCAGCGCTTCCTCGGCACGCTGGTCGACGGACTCGTCTTCCTGGTGCCGTACATCCTGGTCATCGTCAGCCAGGGCAAGGGTGTGCTGCTGGCCATCGGCGCCATCGTTCTCATAGGCCTCGCCATCTGGCAGCTGATCAACGAGGGCCGCACCGGCCAGACCGTCGGCAAGAAGGCGCTGGGCATCCGCCTGGTCCGCGAGAGCGACGGCCAGCCCCTCGGCGTCGGCATGGCGTTTGTCCGCCGCCTCGCCCACTTCCTCGACAGCCTCGCGTGCTACCTCGGCTGGCTGTGGCCGGCGTGGGACGCGAAGCGTCAGACGTTCGCCGACAAGATCTGCGGTTCGATCGTGATCCGCACGCAGTAACCAGGACCGCAGCAGGACTTTCCCCGGGGCCGTGTCACCACGTGGTGACACGGCCCCGGGGCGTTTCCCAGCCCTGAAGTCCCGCCGATTCCCGGCCTACGGCACCCGGTTGCGGGACCCCGAAGAGGCGTCGGCCCGTGGACGTCAGCCCGTGGGCGTGCCGATCTGGTCGCGCTCCAGGGCGGAACGCAGCTCCGAGAGGGCCTGCGCGGCGGCCGTCATTTGGGACGCCTTGAGCGCGTCCGCGGTCAGCTCGGCCAACCTCTGGGCAAAGGTCACTTCTGCCGCGTCGACCAACTGCCGGCCGTCGTCGGTCAGGGCCAGCAGCGAGGACCGGCGATCGGACGGATTCGGCTGCCGGAGGGCCCAGCCCTGCTTTTCCAGACGGTCGACGGTCTTGCTGGTCGCCCCGATGCCGATCGCGAATTCGGCGGCGAGGTCCGCCACGCGGGACCCAGGGTGGTCGCGCAGGTAGCGCAGGGCCTCGTACTGCGAGGTGACGATCCCGTGCCGCTCACGGAGCCGGTCGTTGAGGGCGTTGTACAGCCGCGTCTCGCATCGGACCAGGTCGGAGAAGAAGCCCGGGAGGTCGACCGTCGCACCGCTCGCTTTGGATGTCACGGCATACAGTCTACTTACATGCCAAGGCATATAGTGCTGCGGAAGTTACTTACGGCAGGAGAACGAGGATGAGCAAGGACCAGCGAGCCCAGATCGACGCGCTGCTGCGCCGGCCGCGTCCCGAAGGCCCCCGGTCGGTCGACGAGATCCGCGCTGGATTCGAGGCGCTGATGGCACAGATGATCGTGCCCGACGGCATCCGCACCGAGCGGACAACGCTCGGCGATCGCCCCGCACTGCGTGTCGAGCCGGACAACGGGCCGCCCGGCAGCGGGCCACGCGCCGGGACGATCCTTTACTTCCACGGTGGCGGCTGGGTGTACGGCTCCCCCGAGAGCGCGCTGACGCTGACGGGACACCTCGTCGCCAAGACCGGCTTCGGGGCGTACTCGGTGGACTACCGGCTTGCTCCCGAGCACCCGTTCCCGGCCGCGATCGAGGACACGCTGAGCGCCTACCGTGCCCTCCTCGACAGCGGTCAGGACCCTACGGCCATCGTGTTCGCCGGGGACTCGGCCGGCGGCGGCCTCGCCATCACGACCTGCCTGGCCGCCCGCGACGCGGGCCTCCCGCTGCCCGCGGCCGTCGTGACGTTCTCCCCGGGCCTCGACGCCACCCGCACGGGCAGGAGCATGGACACCAAGAAAGGCATCGACCCGATCCTCACCCGCGAGTCCATGGAACACACCGGAGCGATGTACCTCGCGGGGCAGGACCCACGCCAGCCCCTGCTCAGCCCGGCCGTCCTCGCCGACCTGGCCGGCTTCCCCCCGATGCTCATCCAGGTGGGCACCAACGAGATCCTCCTGGACGACTCCACGCGGCTGGCTGCGCGGGCGGCGGCAGCGGGAGTGGACGTCATCCTGGACATCACCGCAGATGTGCCGCACGTGTTCCAGTCGTTCGCGGGGGTCCTCGACGAGGCGGACCGGGCGCTGGAACGTGCGGCGCTGTTTCTCACGCAGCACGTCCGGGTCCCCGAGGCGGCTGCGGCTCCTGGCTTCAGTTAGCCGATCCAGTGGACGAACGGCGCCCAGGCGAGAGCGGGGATGAGCAGCGCAGGACCGTGCGGGACCTTGGAGTCCCGGACGGGGACGACGCCGGGGAGGTCGTCGCGGACCTCGACGCAGTCACCGCCAGTGCCATTGCTGTAGCTGCTCTTGCGCCAGAGCGCGGAGCTCAAGTCAATCTCGTGGCTTGCCATTTCGATAGTCCTCTGCCGCAGTCTCGATCATCGACAGGGACGCCTCAGGCGACAGTGCGACGGCCCTGAGCAGATCGTACGACTCCCGGTAGTCCATCACGAGCGCCGGATAGTCGATCAACTGGCCGCTGTGAAGGCTCTCGACGTACACGAGTGGAGGCGCGTCCACGAACGTCATGAACTTGGCCATGCCCATCATGAACGCGTGGGCGGAGGCGGTTTCCGGAACGAGCTGCAAAATGGAGCGCGTCTCCCTGACCATCTGCGCGATGTGGTCGAGCAGTTCTGCCATCTGTTCGTTGGGCAGCACCCGGCGGTGGATCAGCGACTCGTCGACGATCGCCCAGAACTTCGGCGGGGCCTCCGAGTCGAACAACTCCGCCCGTTTCATCCGGGCGGACACCAACTCCTCGACCTCCGCGTCGAAGGCCCGGGGCATTGCCGCGCGAACGATCGCCCGCGCATACGGCGCCGTTTGAAGGAGTCCAGGCACCAGCATCGGCGCCCATTCCTCGATCGTTGCCGCATGCTTCTCCATCTCGGCGACATCCGCGAAGTACTCCGCATGCCCCGACTGCTTCGCCTTCCTCGCGTCTTCACAACGCCGCTCGAAAAAGCCGTCCGTGCCGAGCTTCTTGTCGACGTGCTGGGCGAGATCCAAGGGCATCCGCCGTTCACCCCGCTCGATGAGGCTCAGAAACGGGACGCCGCGATAGCTTCCCTCCGCCAACTGTTCGAGCGTGAGGCCGGCTTGTTCCCTTTTGAAGCGCAACTCGGCGCCATAGAAGGAAGGGACATTCGCCGACGCGTCGGTGTCCTTGCGTGGGGGCACAACTCACCACCGCCTTTTGCCAGTTCCCGGGTGCAACCCAAAGCACTGTCACGGTACGAGATTCCGCGCCACTGTGTGAGCAATTCGTCACAGAGAGAGGCGTACGGCAATGATCAGTCCCTACTCCCACGAGGCCAACAGCGAAGTGGCCGAACTCCAGGCCGCGTTGGCGGCGAACGGAATCACCTTGCCGTCCCTCAACCTCGACCTTCCCTCGGTCGTCCAGAGTTACGGCCCCCCGCTCGTCGAACTCGGCAACTGCAACCTCGACACCGCCCGCGCCCTCACCGCCGCCCTCCGCAAGGCGGCCGGCCGGTGACTCCGCTCGCCCTGGAACTCCTCGCCGTCCCCAAGGCCGTGCCGGAGGCCCGCCGTGCCGTACGTGAACACCTCGGCGTCCCGTGTCCCGAAGTCCAGCTCTGTGTCAGCGAGTTACTGACCAACGTCATCCGGCACCTCGGCGAGGGCACCCCGGTGACCCTCCGGGTGACATGCGAGGGCGGCCGTACCCGAATCGCCGTCACGGACCCGGAGCCGTACGCCTGGCTCGTCGTGCGCGCGGCCGGGACGGACGACGAGCACGGCCGCGGTCTGCTGCTGCTCGACGCACTCGCGGTGCGCTGGGGCGTGGAACAGGGGCCGGAGGGCAAGACGGTGTGGTGCGAACTGCCACCGCCGTCCGAACCTGCCCCGGCCCCTGATCCATCCAAGGTCAGTGGAAGAAGTGCCGCGTCCCCGTGAAGTACATCGTGACGCCCGCCTTCTTCGCGGCCTCCACGACGAGTTCGTCACGGAGTGAACCACCCGGCTGCACCACGGCCTTGACGCCCGCCTCGGTGAGGATCTCCAGACCGTCCGGGAACGGGAAGAACGCGTCCGACGCCGCGAACGAACCCCGCGCCCGCTCCTCGCCCGCCCGCTCGACGGCCAGCCGTGCCGAGTCCACCCGGTTGACCTGTCCCATGCCGACGCCGACCGACGCGCCGTCCTTGGCGAGCAGGATCGCGTTGGACTTCACCGCGCGGCAGGCCTTCCAGGCGAACGCCAGGTCGGCCAGGTCGGACCCGGAGAGCGCCTCGCCCGTCGCCAGCGTCCAGTTGGCCGGGTCGTCGCCGTCGGCCTGGAGGCGGTCGGCGACCTGGAGCAGCACGCCACCGTCGATCGGCTTCAGCTCGACCGTGTTCGACGGGCCGCCCGGGGTCTTGAGCACGCGGAGGTTCTTCCGCTTGGCGAGGATCTCCAGCGCGCCCTCCTCGTAGTCGGGCGCGACGATGACCTCGGTGAAGATCGGGGCGACCTGCTCGGCCAACTCCTTCGTCACCGGCCGGTTGACCGCGATCACCCCGCCGAACGCCGACAGCGGGTCACACGCGTGGGCCTTGCGGTGCGCCTCGGCGACATCCGAACCGACCGCGATACCACAGGGGTTGGCGTGCTTGATGATCGCGACACAGGGCTCGGCGTAGTCGTACGCGGCCCGGCGCGCGGCATCCGTGTCCGTGTAGTTGTTGTACGACATCTCCTTGCCGTGCAACTGCTCGGCCTGGGCCAGGCCACCGCCGCTGCCGTTCACGTAGAGCGCGGCCGGCTGGTGCGGGTTCTCGCCGTAGCGAAGGGTGTTCTCCCGCTCCCAGGTGCCGCCTAGGAAGTCGGGGAACTGAGAGTCGTCCACGGGCGCGTACTCGCTCGCGAACCAGCTCGCCACCGCCACGTCGTACGACGCCGTGTGCTGGAAGGCCTCGGCCGCGAGCCGCTTGCGCGTGCTGAGGTCGAAACCGCCGGTCTGTACGGCGTTCAGGACGTCGGCGTAGCGGGCCGGGCTGGTGACCACGGCGACCGACGGGTGGTTCTTGGCGGCGGCGCGGACCATCGACGGGCCGCCGATGTCGATCTGCTCGACGCACTCGTCGGGGGACGCGCCCGAGGCGACCGTCTCCCGGAACGGGTAGAGGTTGACGACCACCAGGTCGAAGGGGGCCACACCCAGCTCGTCGAGCTGCTGCCGGTGGCTCTCCAGGCGCAGGTCGGCGAGGATGCCGGCGTGCACCTTGGGGTGCAGGGTCTTGACCCGGCCGTCCAGGCACTCGGGGAAGCCGGTCAGCTCCTCGACCTTGGTGACGGGGACACCGGCGGCGGCGATCCTCGCGGCCGTGGACCCGGTGGAGACCAGCTCCACGCCGGCCTCGTGCAGGCCGCGCGCCAGCTCCTCCAGGCCGGTCTTGTCGTAGACACTGACCAGCGCGCGACGGATGGCTCGCTTGTTGCTCTCGGCGGTCACTGGATAACTACCTTTCGTCCCTCGATGCGATAGCCGTTGCGGGCCAGCCGCCCCACGACATCGACGAGCAGCGTTCGCTCGACTTCCTTGATGCGCTCGTGCAGAGCGCTCTCGTCGTCCTCGTCCCGGATCTCCACCACGCCCTGAGCGATGATCGGTCCGGTGTCGACGCCGTCGTCGACGAAGTGGACGGTGCAGCCGGTGACCCTGGCGCCGTACGCGAGCGCGTCCCGTACGCCGTGGGCTCCCGGAAAACTGGGCAGCAGGGCGGGGTGCGTGTTCACGACCCGGCCGCCGAAGAGGGCGAGGAACTCCTTGCCCACGATCTTCATGAACCCGGCCGACACGATCAGGTCGGGCTCGTACGCGGCGGTCGCCGCGGCCAGGGCCGCGTCCCACTCCTCGCGGGTCGCGAAGTCCCTCACCTTGCACACGTAGGTGGGCAGTCCGGCGCGCTCGGCGCGGGCCAGGCCCTCGATGCCCTCGCGGTCCGCGCCCACGGCCACGATCTCGGCTCCGTACGCCTCGCTGCCGACGGTCTCGATGGCGTCGAGGAGCGCCTGCAGATTCGTACCGGATCCGGAGACCAGCACGACGAGGCGCTTGGCCACGGGCTTGGCGGCCACGGCGGGGCCCTTTCTCGGGGGGGCGGGTCGTCAGGTCGACTCGTGTGTCCACTCGTACGTCCGCTCGTGCGTTCATACGAATGCTTCGCGCCCCGGGATACGGGGAAGTCTACGAAGCGGCCGACCGTCAGCAACGATACCGGCACACCGGACAGCCCCCACGGGACGGGGGCGTGGCCGGAAGGTAGCGTCTGGGGAGAGCGGGTTCGGGAACGCCGTTGTCGTGCGAGGCGTTCACGTACTACCGGCTCATGTCGGAGAGACGTATCCACCAAGCACATCCACAAGGGGAAGACGCTCATTTGATGCCGGACCGCAGTCTGCGACTTCTCACGTTCCCGCCGCAGTCCGTGCTGCTCCGGGAGCGGCCCTCGTCGCCGCCCGACGCACCCTCGGAGGGAAAGAGCGGTGCGGGGCAGGACGACAATCCGTTCGCGCCGCCGCCCGAGGGCACGCCGGACCAGCCGTGGCAGCCGCGGCGTCCCGAGGGCGGCAAGGGGTCCGACGGCTCGTCCGGTGACGGCGGTCGTTCGCCGTGGGGCAGTCACTGGAGCGACCAGCAACCGGGACGTTCCTCCGGCAACTTCGGCGACCGACCCGGCGGCCCGAGCGGACAGGGCGGTCCCGAGGGTCCCGGCGGCGGTCCCGGCCAGGGCGGCATGCGCTGGGACCCGACGGACCCGGCCCAGCGCCGCGCCCGCTACTCCCTGCTGAGCGGCATGTGGGCCTTCTTCTTCGCCCTCTTCAGCTGGCCGTACGTGGCCCTGCTGCTCGGCGCGCTCGCCATCTACTGGGGCGGCAGCGCCCTGCGCGCCAAGTCCCGCCCGGCTGACCCGGACACCCCGGCCGTGCCCGAGGCGCAGGCCCGCCCCCAGACGACGGCGGCGGTGAGCGGCCTGGTCACCGCGTCCCTCGCCATCGCCCTGGTCGCCGCGATGTTCGCCGCGCAGCTGGCCTACAGCGACTACTACACCTGCGCCAACGACGCCCTCACCAACGAGGCCAAGCAGTCCTGCAACCAGCTGCTGCCGAAGGATCTGCGGGGACTGCTGGGCACCGCCAACTGACGGACAACGCCGGTCAGTTCGACTCCGGTCGGTCCAGGAATTGTTGTGGGTCCTCGGATTCCTGCCGTTCCGGGGATTCCTCCGGCTCCGGCGGAGTGGACGCCTCCTTCAAGGCCGCCCAGCGGGCCTCGCGGGGGGCGTTGTCGTACCAGGGGGTGGAACTGGGCATGGGCTCCGACGGCACGTCGACGGGCAGGAAGTCGTACGGGTCGAACGTGGAGTCGTGGTCGTAGGCGATGTACGGCTCCTCGACGGGCGGCGGGACCGGGACGACCGGCTGCGCCGCTTTCGGCTTGCGGGTGAACCAACTCCGGCCGACCGTGAACGACATCCGGAAGCGGCGCCCCTTCGGAGCGTCTGGCACCGGTGCGACCTCGACCCCACCCACTCGCGGCTTCCCGATAGTCGAGGTCTCGGTAGTCGAGGTCCCGGTAGTCGGCGTCGGCACCCGGGGTGCCCGCAGCCGCCACGCCCGTAGCCCCAGCGCCGTGGGCACCGCCACCGCCGCGAGCCAGGCCAGCGCCGCTCCCCCGGTCTGCCACCACACCGGCCCGAACCGCGCGAGCGCGGCACCTCCGAGCGGCCCGCCGGACAACTCCGCGAGCAGAGCCAGCGCTACGGCACACAGGGCGGCGGCGAGCAGCGCGGTGGCGGCGGTACGGCCTGGCGCCCAGGGGGCCGCCGTCGACTGTTGACGGAGTCCGGCACCGACCGCCTTCCGCTTCCTCTCCTCCGCCAACTCGCCCCCACCATCGGCCCGTTGGCCCACCGCGACCCTCGCCACGAACCATCCCGCCGTCACCCCGGCCGCCACGGGGATCAGCCCCGCCAGCCAGTTCAGCGGCGTTCCGGCGCCCGCGTCCGGGACCGCCGCGAGCAACGGGAACGGCGGGAGGAGAGGGGCCGGTGCCGAGGAGAGCGGGGCGACGGTGTGGCTGACGCCGAGGGCGAAGCCGGGGCCGAGGCTGTAGGACGCGGACCACACCGCCGCGTTCGGGATCAGCGCGAGGCAGAGCAACAGGACGGCGAACCGGCCCGACAGCCCCTCCGTCAGCTGGAGGAAGGACGTCCGGGCGACCCCGCCGTGCCAGGCCAGGGACGCGCCGAGCAGCAGGGCACCGCCTCCGACGAGCACCGCCGTACCCAGTCCCGCGGCACGCGCGGCGGTGCCGATCCGGGCCCGGGACTCGCGGGCCTCCGGGCCGAGGACGAGCCGCCGTAGCCCGGCCGGCAGCAGGATCAGCACGCTCAGCACGGGTTCACGGGGGCGCCCGTACGCCGTCCACACACCGGAGCCGGCGGCGCCCGCGGCGAGCAGCGGCAGACAGACCGCCGTCCAGCTCCAGGAGGGGGCGAGGTCACCACCGGAGGCGTAGAGGGCGGCGGCCGTACCGACGCCGAGGTAGCCGAGGGCTACGCCGGTCCAGGCCGTACGGGCCGGCACCGGCGGAATGTCGGTGTCCTCGTCCGCCCCGCCCAGCACCGCGTCCCGCGCCGCGCGGTGCAGCAGCCACACCGGCAGCACGAGGAGGAGCAGCGGGGTGACGCCCACGGGGGCGGGGACTCCGGAGAGGGTGTCGGTGCGGACCAGTTCGACGCCGTGCGCGAGGAGCCACAGGGCGGCGGCGGTGTGCAGGGCGCCGTCGGGCCCGCTGTCGGGGTACGGCGAACTGATCCACAGCACCATCACCAGCACGGCGAACGACCCGAGCCCGAGCCCCGCCGCGACCGCACCACCCAAGAGGCTGGCGGCCAGTCCGGGGGATCGGTCGCGCATCCGGGTGAGGAGGGGCGACAACGACGGTCGGCGGTGGGTCATCGGCATCACGACCGCCATGCTCCCAACGACACGCGCTTTCTCGTCGTAACAGGCGATCCTCCGAAGTGTCGCTCAATATACGTTTATGTACTTTTCCGTACGAAGGGGCGTCCGGTGACGCAGAACCCCGCAACCCCGCTCCCTCCTCCCAAGGAACGCCGACGCCTGCGCGAGACAGGCTCGCTGACGCAGGCTCAGGTCGCCGAGCGGATGGGCGTCAGCCGCGCGACGGTGCGTGCGTGGGAGACCGGCCGTACGACACCACGTGGCCGGAAACGGGAGGCGTACGCGACATTGCTCAACAGCCTGAGCGAAGAAGAGACCGTGACGGAACCTCAGGAGGAGCCGCAGGCCACCGTCGTCGACACCCCAGAACCCGAGGCGGTACCGGCGAGCGAACCGGTACTGGTGCCCGTACCGATCGAGGAACCGCCCCGCGTACCCCTGACGCCCGCTCAGGCCTTCGACGCGCTCTACGCGTTCTGCGCACCCGCCCTCGTACGGCAGGCCTATCTGCTGACCGGGCGGCGCGAACTGGCGCGGGAGTCCGTGGAGCGGGCCTTCCAGGTCGCCTGGCAGCGCTGGCCCGAGGTGGCGGTCGACCGCGACCCGGCCGGCTGGGTCCGCTCCGTGGCCTACGAACACGCCCTCTCCCCCTGGCACCGTTTCCGCCCCAGATACCGCCACCCGGAACCCCCACCCCCGGACTCCGCCGACCGCGCCCTGCTGACGGCACTCCTCAAACTCCCGCCGTCGTACCGCCGCACGCTTCTCCTCTACGACGGGGTCGGGCTCGGTCTCGCGGAGACCGCGGCGGAGACGGAGGCGAGCACGCCGGCCGCGGCGAACCGGCTGCTGCACGCACGCGAGGCCGTCGCCGCGCAGTTGCCGGAGCTGTCGGACCCGGGCGAGTTGCACCGGCGGATGACCGAACTGGCCTCCACGGGGCGGCTGCACGCGGCCAAGCCGCCGGTGGTTCGTTTCGTGGGTGAACGCCGGACCGTGTTCTGGACCCGGGCGGCGATCGCGTTCACGGTGGCGATCATCGGGGCGACGACGTTCACGCTGCGGGTTGCGCCCACGCATTACGAGCCGCCGGTGCCGTTGGGGGAACGGGTGGAGGGGGTGCCGACGCGGGTGGTGCAGGGTTCTTTGTCCGAGGAGGAGGTCGCCCTACGGGACCGTTTGCGGAGCGGGATGACGAGCGGGCCGGAACGGATGGTGCCGATCAGTCGGTGAGTTGTCGGCTGCGGGCCGGTGGGGGCTGGTCGCGCAGTTCCCCGCGCCCCTGAAACGCAGGTGGGTTTTAGGGGCGCGGGGAACTGCGCGACCAGCCACGACGCACCCGCACCCGACCGACAACGCATCGGTGGGCCCGCTCCAACCCACGGAGCGAGCCCACCAACGTTCAGCTAGGTACCGGTCAGCCGGCGAGGATCTCCCGCGCCAGCTTCGCCGTCTCGGTCGGCGTCTTGCCGACCTTGACGCCGGCGGCCTCGAGGGCCTCCTTCTTCGCGGCAGCCGTACCGGAGGAACCGGAGACGATGGCACCGGCGTGGCCCATGGTCTTGCCCTCGGGCGCGGTGAAGCCCGCGACGTAACCGACGACCGGCTTCGTCACGTTCTTCGCGATGAAGTCCGCGGCACGCTCCTCCGCGTCGCCACCGATCTCACCGATCATCACGATCAGGTCGGTGTCGGGGTCGGCCTCGAACGCGGCGAGCGCGTCGATGTGCGTGGTGCCGATGACGGGGTCGCCACCGATGCCGACGGCGGACGAGAAGCCGAGGTCACGCAGCTCGTACATCATCTGGTACGTCAGCGTGCCGGACTTCGAGACCAGACCGATACGGCCCGGCTTCGTGATGTCGCCCGGGATGATGCCGGCGTTCGACTGACCGGGGGTGATCAGACCCGGGCAGTTCGGACCGATGATGCGCGTCTTGTTGCCCTTCGCGACCGCGTACGCGTAGAACGCGGCCGAGTCGTGGACGGCGATGCCCTCGGTGATGACGACCGCGAGCGGGATCTCGGCGTCGATCGCCTCGACGACGGCGGCCTTGGAGAAGGCCGGCGGTACGAAGAGGACGGATACGTTCGCGCCCGTCTTCTCGATCGCCTCGGCGACCGTGCCGAAGACCGGGATCTCGGTGCCGTCGACGTCGACGGACGTGCCGGCCTTACGGGGGTTGACGCCACCGACGATGTTGGTGCCGTCGGCCAGCATGAGCTTGGTGTGCTTCATGCCCGTGGAGCCGGTCATGCCCTGGACGATGACCTTGCTGTCCTTGGTGAGGAAGATAGCCATGGCTGTTTTGTCCCTCGTCCCTTACTTCGCAGCCGCGAGCTCGGCGGCCTTGTCGGCCGCGCCGTCCATGGTGTCCACGCGCTGGACCAGCGGGTGGTTGGCGTCGGAGAGGATCTTGCGACCCAGCTCGGCGTTGTTGCCGTCGAGGCGGACGACGAGGGGCTTGGTGACTTCCTCGCCCTTGTCCGCGAGCAGCTGCAGCGCCTGCACGATGCCGTTGGCGACCTCGTCGCACGCGGTGATGCCGCCGAAGACGTTGACGAAGACCGACTTGACGTCGGGGTCGCCCAGGATGATCTCCAGGCCGTTCGCCATCACGGCCGCGGACGCGCCGCCGCCGATGTCGAGGAAGTTGGCCGGCTTCACGCCGCCGTGGTTCTCACCGGCGTACGCGACGACGTCCAGGGTGCTCATGACGAGACCCGCGCCGTTGCCGATGATGCCGACCTCGCCGTCGAGCTTGACGTAGTTGAGGTTCTTCGCCTTGGCGGCGGCCTCGAGCGGGTTGGCGGAGTCGTGGTCGATCAGCGCCTCGTGCTCCGGCTGGCGGAACTCGGCGTTCTCGTCCAGCGAGACCTTGCCGTCGAGCGCGATGACACGGCCGTCGGCGACCTTCGCGAGGGGGTTGACCTCGACGAGGAGGGCGTCCTCCTTGACGAAGGTGTCCCACAGCGTCACCAGGATCTCGGCGACCTGCTCGGCGACGTCGGCCGGGAACTTCGCCTGCGCGACGATCTCACGGGCCTTCTCGATGGAGACGCCTTCGTTGGCGTTGACCGGGACCTTCGCGAGGGCCTCGGGGTTCTCCTCCGCGACGACCTCGATCTCCACGCCGCCCTGGACGGACGCCATGGCGAGGAAGGTGCGGTTGGTGCGGTCGAGGAGGTACGAGACGTAGTACTCCTCGACGATCTCGGGCGCGGTCTCGGCGATCATCACCTTGTGGACCGTGTGGCCCTTGATGTCCATGCCGAGGATGTCCGTCGCGCGCGCGACGGCCTCGTCCGGGGTGGCGGCGAGCTTCACGCCACCGGCCTTGCCGCGGCCGCCGACCTTCACCTGGGCCTTGACGACGGACTTGCCACCGAGCCGCTCGGTGGCTGCGCGGGCCGCCTCAGGCGTGTCGATGACTTCACCGGCCAGCACCGGTACATCGTGCTTGGCGAAGAGGTCCCTCGCCTGATACTCGAACAGGTCCACGCGCTTCCGTCCTCAGTGATATCGCGGTTCGTTGGATGCGTGGGCGTGCCGCGAAGGGCAACGTGACGTCCGCTGTCACAAGGGAGGCGCACACGGTGACCGAGCGCGCGGCATGTCCGTCTCGCAGGTTATCGCTGCTTGCAGGGGGCCCCTAAATCGAGGGTCACACCTGAGCGGTGATACCTGTCACATGATGCCGGATTTCGTGACACGGAGTGCCGTGGATGGGGCGTACGGGCAGGTCGTCCGGGCGGCTCATTCGGGATGGCCGTTCGGGCGGGGCCCCACCGGGTTGGGGTTGGCCCGGCGAGGCCCCATACCGCGAGGTGCGCTCCGGACAGACCGACGGCATTCGGCCGTCCGGGGTCACTGCCTCACGGAGTCGGTCACGGAAATGGAGACATAGCGACATTCCGGGCAGGTCAACTGCCGGAAGGGCCTGCCTAGCCTGGGAAAACGAGAACGTCCCGGTACCTGTCCCGGATCTCGGCGACATCGGCACACACGGCAACACCGGGCACGAAGCGCACGGGCACCCTGTCGCCCAATGTCACGGCCTGCACGTCACAGTGCCGCGAGCTGCCACTGTCCACGGCCTGCTGATCGCGCGGAGCGCCATCCGGAACGCCGTCGGGCGCCCGGTGGGCGGGAGCGGTCCTGACGGTCGGGGCATGACGTACGGCTGCGTGTCCTACGGCGCGGACCTCATCGGCAGGGGCGACGAAGCGCGGTCCGTACGGGACGCCCACACCTGCGCCTACCGTCATCTCGGCAGGCCTCGCATCCGTACGATGCCCAGCGCTCGAAGGCTGCGCCGATGCCGGAGCCCTGTGGGCTGGAGGCGCCTGCACTGGAGACACGGGCTGACTCGGCACTACGGGGACCGAGGGCACGATGGGCAGCGAGGGCAACGAAGGCGCCTTGGCCACCACCTCGGTCACCGTCTTCGCCACCACGTCACTCACGGGCCGCACGACCCGCTCCACGGCATCCGAGACCGGAGCCAGCCCCGGAGCCAGCCCCGGAGCCAGCCCCTGAGCGAGAACAGGAACCCGAACCGGAACCGGAACCGGTCTCACCACCGGAATCCCCGGCCTGCCGAGACTCACCGGCTTGCCCAGAACCCCATCGGCCGCCTGCGCCTGTCCCCCGCACAGCAACCCGAGCGCGAACAACCCACCTACCAGCACGGCCAGTTGAAGAGCACGCCGCCCAACCGCCGTACGCATCACGCGCAGGGCGGCACCGGGTATCGCGGCAGCTGGCCAGGTCATGAGCGCCGATCCTTGCACGGGCGGCTCGGGGACACACAACCCCCCTGTCCCTCAAGCCCGTTCATCACCGCCAGTGCCCGTTCGTCACGCGGTGTCCGGTATCGGCAACGGCCGCTTCTCGATCGCCGCCGCCATCACCTCCGGGAACAGGTCGGGCGTGCACGCGAACGCCGGCGCCCCCAACGCGGCCAGCGCGGCGGCGTGTTCGCGGTCGTAGGCGGGCGCGCCCTCGTCGGACAGCGCGAGCAGGGTCACGAACTGCACCCCCGACGCCTTCATCGCCGCGACCCGCTTGAGCATCTCGTTCCGTATCCCCCCTTCGTAGAGGTCGCTGATCAGCACGACCACCGTCTCGGCGGGCCGGGTGATCTGCGACTGGCAGTACGCGAGCGCCCTGTTGATGTCCGTACCGCCGCCGAGCTGTGTCCCGAAGAGCACGTCCACCGGGTCGTCGAGCTGGTCGGTGAGGTCGACGACCGCCGTGTCGAAGACGACGAGCCGGGTGTTGATCGACCGCATGGACGCCAGTACCGCTCCGAACACGGAGGCGTAGACGACGGACGCCGCCATCGACCCGGACTGGTCGATGCAGAGGATCACTTCCTTCTTCACGGACTGGGAAGCGCGCCCGTATCCGATCAGCCGCTCCGGCACGATCGTCCGGTACTCGGGCAGGTAGTTCTTGAGGTTGGCCGCGATCGTGCGGTTCCAGTCGATGTCGTGATGGCGCGGCCGGTTGATACGGGCGCTGCGGTCGAGGGCGCCGGTGAGGGTGGCCCGGGTGCGGGTGGCGAGCCGCTTCTCCAGGTCCTGGACCACCTTGCGCACCACTGCCCGCGCCGTCTCCTTCGTGGTCTCCGGCATCGCCTTGTTGAGGGAGAGCAGCGTGCCGACGAGGTGCACGTCGGCCTCCACCGCCTCCAGCATCTCCGGTTCGAGGAGCAGCGCGGACAGCCCGAGCCGGTCGATGGCGTCGCGCTGCATGACCTGGACGACGGAGGACGGGAAGTACGTCCGGATGTCCCCGAGCCAGCGCGCGACGGACGGCGCCGACGCCCCGAGCCCCGCCGAACGGTCCTTCGCCGCCCGCCCCTTGTCCCCCCTGCCGTACAGCGCGGCGAGCGCCCCGTCCATCGCGACGTCCCGCCCGGACAGCTCGCACCCGGTGCCGTCGGCCGCGTCACCCCCGAGCACCAGCCGCCACCGCCGCAACCGCTCCTGCCCCGGGTCCGCGACCCCGCCGACACCGACCGCCTCGGCCGTCATCCGCGCACCCCTTTACTCAGCCCTTCCCACAGCGGCACGACCCGCACGACCGTCGCCGGCCGCCCCGCGCCCCCACCGGCACCCCCGGCCAGTTGAGCCCTCTCCCCCGACTTCCTGATGCCCTGCCTGCCGTCGCTCTTCATCCGGCCACCCCCACAAGCTCGTTGTCCCCGTCGTTCACCACGTCGTCCAGCCCCAACAGCAGCCGCAGCACGGGCACCACCGCGTCCGCCCGCCCGGCGTCCAGCTCCGTCCCGAACCCGGGTATCCCGGCCGCCGTCGCCGCAGCGCCCACCTGCTTCCCCGGCCCGCGCCGCACCAACTCCCCGAGCGTTCTGCGCACCCCCGGCTCGTACGCCGAGAACGTGCGCCGCAGCAACGGCAGTACGTCGGTGAACGCCTCCGCCGGCACCCCGGTCAGCCACTCGTCCACCAGCGCGAGCAGCCGCTCGTCGTGCACAAGGAGCAACCCGCCCCCGCCACCGACGAACCCCTCGATCCACGCCGCCGCGTCCGCCGGCGGCGTCCCGGGCGAGAGCACCAGCCCCATCAACCTGGCCGCCTCGTCCGGCCCCAACTCCCCTTCGTCCAACAGGAGTCGCACGGCACGTCCCCGGATGACACCCGGCACGGTGTCCCGCGCGGAGAGGGTCCGCAGTACGGCCCGCCACCGGTCACGCAGGTCACCATGACCGCGCCCGGCCCCCGACGCATCGCCCAGTAGCGCCACCGCCCCGTGCACCGCGTCCACATGCCGCCGCATCTCCTCCGCGGCGTCCGCGTCGAGGGCCGCGCAGGCCGGAGGCAGGCCGACGAAGACGCGCTCGGCGAGGCCGGCCGCGACCTCCGTCAGCGCGCCGGTGTCGGTTCCGCGCACGTCGCCGTAGCGCAGCGAACGGACCAACGCGGGCAGTGCCTGGGCAAGATGGCCCACGTCCGTATCGAGGGCGGCGCGGTCGGCGAGGACCTTCATCACCACCGGGAGCGCGTCCGGCAGTTCGGCCAGCAGGCAGCGCTCGGCGAGCGCGGTGACGTCGGCGAGGCTCTGCGCCCCGATCGCGTCCGCCTCTGCCTTGGCGGTCGCCGCCGCGAGCACGGTGGTGCCCCACACCCCGGCCTCGGCGACCCGGACCGCCAACTCCGGTTCCCAGCGCAGCCGCCACGTCTCCCGGAACGTCCCCGTGCTCCCCCGCGAGACGGCCGGCTCGCCCCATTCGACACCGAGCAGCCTCAGCCGGTGCAGCAGCCTGCTGCGCCCGGCGTCGGTCTCCTTGCGCAGGTCGAGCTCCAACTCCCGCTCCAGCGCCTCCGGTTTGAGCCGCAGCCTGCGCTGCGACCGGTCGAGGTCGCGCTGCAGCGGCACGGCGGGCGCGCCCGGCGGCACCTCGCCCAGCACATCTCCGACGACGAGCCGGTCGTGCACCAGCGACAACGGCACGTCCGAGCCCTCGCACATCACCGCGCGCACCGCGTCGGTGGTCTCCCCGAGCCCCGCCAACGGCCGACCCCGCATCACCGCGAGCGTCTCCGCCAGTCGTACGGCCTCGATGACATGGGCCGGGGAGACGATCCGGTCCTCCTCCCGGAACAGTCCCGCGACCTTGGTCATCCACCGCTCGACCGGCCGGTCCGGCGCCCCGAAGAGGTGGCCGTACCAGCCCGGCGAGTCGATGCCCGCGCCGTACCCGCTGGCCCGGGACAGCCGGCGGTGTGTCCACGGCACCCACGTCAGATCGGCCTTGACCTTGGGCAGCCCCTTCAGCAGCGCACGGTCCGCCGCGACTGCCGTCCGCTGCCGCAGCGCGGGCACGTGCCAGGCCCCGCACACCACGGCCACGTCGTCCTCGAACTCCCGCTGTGCCGCCCGCACTTGGAGCCGCATGTACGCCTCCCGCACGAGATCCCGTTCGTGCCCGCCGACCCCGTACGTCTCCCGCAGCGCCCCCATCGCCTCCTCCAGCGCGGTGAACGGCGCGAACGCGTCCCGCTCCCCCGCACCCCGGTGCTCGACGACGTCCTCCCACCAGCGCTCGGGATCGTCGTACCCCGCGGCCTCGGCGAGCACGGCGAGAGGATCGACGCGGAGGTCCGGAGAGGAGGGACTGTCAGGGTCCGCCTGCTGCTCCTCGCCAGCGGGCTCGTCCTCGCCCTCCGTGTCCCTCCCCCACGCCAGCGTGTGCGTGGCCGGGAGGTCGATGAAGCGGGCCGGGACCTCGTGCTCCAGGGCCCAGCGGATCGCAACCCATTCCGGGGAGAACTCGGCCAGCGGCCAGAAGGCGGAGCGGCCGGGCTCGTCCACGGCGTGGGCGAGGAGCGCGACCGGCGGCCGCATGTCCTCGTCGGCGGCGAGCGGGATCAGCGCGTCGGCCTCCGGCGGCCCCTCGATCAGTACGACCCGTGGCCGGGCCGCCGCCAGCGCCGCCCGCACGGCCCGTGCCGAACCGGGCCCGTGATGCCGCACCCCTAGCAGCAGCGGACCGGCGCCCCGGCCGCCCTCAGTTCCTGTCACTTCGTCCCCCTCCCCTCCGGATCCGACTCCCGTGCCCACTCCCGTGCCAACTCCAAGTGGAGTCGTCGTCGACCAGCCCCCTGGAGTCGCTCACGCGCTCACCTCCCGGCACGCGCGGTAGAAGTCCTTCCAGCCGTCGCGCTCGCGGACGACCGCCTCCAGGTACTCCTGCCAGATGACCCGGTCGGCCGCCGGGTCGCGGACCACGGCGCCGAGAATGCCCGCGGCGACATCGCTCGGCCGCAGCAGTCCGTCGCCGAAGTGGGCCGCCAGGGCAAGCCCGTTGGTGACGACGGAGATCGCCTCGGCCGTCGACAGCGTGCCGCTGGGCGACTTCAGCTTCGTGCGCCCGTCCGCCGTGATCCCGTCGCGCAGTTCGCGGAAGACGGTCACCACCCGGCGGATCTCGTCGACGCCCTCGGGCACCGCCGGCAGGTCCAGGGAACGCCCGATCTGGTCGACGCGGCGCGCGACGATCTCGACCTCGGCGTCCGCGCTCTCCGGCAGCGGCAGCACCACCGTGTTGAAACGGCGGCGCAGAGCGCTGGAGAGGTCGTTGACCCCGCGGTCGCGGTCGTTGGCCGTGGCGATCAGGTTGAAGCCGCGGACCGCCTGCACCTCCTGCCCCAACTCCGGTATCGGCAGCGTCTTCTCGGACAGGATCGTGATCAGCGAGTCCTGCACGTCGGCCGGGACACGGGTCAGCTCCTCGACCCGCGCCGTCATCCCCTCCGCCATGGCCCGCATGACGGGACTGGGCACGAGGGCGTCGCGGCTCGGGCCGTTGGCGAGCAGCTGCGCGTAGTTCCAGCCGTAGCGGATCGCCTCCTCCGGGGTGCCGGCGGTGCCCTGCACGAGCAGGGTCGAGTCGCCGCTGACCGCCGCCGCGAGGTGTTCGGACACCCAGGTCTTCGCGGTGCCGGGCACGCCGAGCAGGAGCAGGGCGCGGTCGGTGGCGAGGGTGGTGACGGCGACCTCGACGATGCGGCGCGGGCCGACGTACTTCGGTGTGATCACCGTGCCGTCCGGCAGCGTGCCGCCGAGCAGATAGGTGGCGACCGCCCATGGCGACATCTTCCAGCGGACCGGGCGCGGCCGGTCGTCCTGCGCGGCCAGCGCGGCGAGTTCGTCGGCGAAGGCGTCCTCGGCGTGCGGCCGCAACGCCTCGCTCGACGGCTTCTCACTCGCCACCGCGGATGTGGACGGTGTGGGTTCTACGGACACAGTCATGGCTGAGGCCCCCTCCAACTCGGCCGGTTCGGATCTGGTGTCCACCGTGCACCACGCCACTGACAATCCGTTCCGACCTGCGGAAACGCGCTCGCGGACCGATCGCGAACCTAGTCGCCGACCCGATCGCGGGGCCGTCGCACAGCCGAGCACACAGCAGATCGCGGCACCGCCCGCACCAACCGGCCGCACCCCACCCGCCGCAGGATCACCCCGAACCCCCCACCACCGCCCCGCCACCTCGCCCGCCACCCACTCGCGGACCGATTGTCAGTGCCGGGATCTACCTTCGATGACATGACTCAGCAGGGGGTGCGCTGGACGGCTGACCAGGTGCTGGCACTGGCGCCTGACGCAGCGTCACGCAAAGCGGGAAGCAAGCTCGGGGCGGCGGGGCCGTGGTCCGAGGCGGGCAGTTCTGGCGAGGGGACGGTGTGGGGGCTGTGCAAGGGCAGTGGCAGCAAGCCGTATCAGACGGTCATCGACATCGCGGACACGGCGGGACCGGCGTACAAGTGCAGTTGTCCGAGCCGCAAGTTCCCGTGCAAACACGCGCTGGGACTGCTGCTGTTGTGGGCGGGCGGGGACGGTGCGGTGCCGTCGGGGCAGGCGCCGGACTGGGCCGAGCAGTGGCTGGCGGGACGGCGGAAGCGGACGGCGGAGAAACGGGCGGCGGACGCGTCCGGTTCCCCGGCCGCCGCTGATCCGGAGGCGGCGCGGCGCAGGGCGGAGCGCCGGGCCGAGCGGATCACCGCGGGCGCGGCGGAGTTGGAGCAGCGGCTGACGGACCTGCTGCGCACCGGCCTCGCCTCGGCGGAGCAGGCGGGGTACGGACTGTGGGAGGAGACCGCGGCCCGCATGGTCGACGCGCAGGCCCCCGGACTGGCCGCACGCGCAAGGGAGTTGGGGGCGATCCCGTCCTCGGGACCCGGTTGGCCCGTACGGCTGCTGGAGGAGTGCGCGCTGCTCCACCTCCTCGACCAGGCCTGGCTGCGCCGCGAGCGACTGCCCGACGACCTGGCGGCGACGGTCCGTTCCCGCATCGGCCTGCCCGGCTCGGCCGGCGGCCCACCGCTCCGCGACCACTGGCTGGTCCTCGCCCAGTACGACACGACGGACCCGAAACTGACGACCCGAAGAATATGGCTCCACGGCACGGACTCCGGCCGCACCAGCCTGCTCCTCGCCTACGGCGCCGCCGGCCGCGCCCCCGAGTTGGCGCTGCCGATGGGGCTGACCCTGGAGGCGGAGGTGTCCGCGTTCCCGGGCGCCGGGCAGCTCCGGGCGGCCCTGGGCGAGCAGTTCGCACCGCCCTCTCCTACGACGGCCCGACCGCGAGGCGTGACGACGGCGCAGGCCGCCGCCCGCTACGGGGAAGCGCTGCGGCACGACCCATGGCTGGACGCGGTCCCCGTGACGCTGGAGCGGGTCGTACCGACTCCCGACGGCGACTCCTGGCAACTGGCGGACGCCGACGCGGACTTGGCGCTCCCCCTCACCCCGGCCGCCCGTTCCCGCCCCGGTCTGTGGCGGCTCGTCGCGCTCTCCGGCGGCGCCCCGGTCAAGGTCTTCGGCGAACTGGGCCACCGCGGCTTCACCCCGCTGACGGCCTGGCCGGAGGGGCCGGGAGAGCCGGTGTCCCTGTGCTGAGCTCCCTCACCAACTCGACGGAAGGCACCGTATGAACAGCATCTCCGCTCCGGCGCCCACTGCGGGCGACTGGGAGGAACTCGTCACCACAGCACTGCTCGGCACGGACCGCCGTACGCCTCCGGGGTACGTGCCGGGCCCGGACGCACCCGTGGCACTGCTGGACGCGGCGGCCGTGGAGACCGTACGGCGGCGGGCGGGGCTGTGTGCGGCGCGGGCGGCCGAGCGTCCGGAGCCGGCCGCGCCCGACGGGCGTCCGGCGCTGCCCACGGCGGCGGCCCGCAGACTGGCGATGCTCCTGACCGACCGTCCCGGTACCGGCGGCGGGGGCCGTAGGGGCACCTCGCCGGATCTCATGGAGTTGCTGCCCCAGTGGCTCACGGCGGCGAACGCGCGTGGGTTCGCGGCACCCGTCCAGGCGCTGCCCGCGCTGCTGGACGCGGCCCGGGGGCGTACGGATCTGCGGCCGGCGGCGCTGGAGTTCGCGGGCCCGCGCGCGCTGTGGCTGGCCCGGCTGAACCCGGACTGGCGGTTCGCCCTGCGCGCGACACCGGGCGGCGGCACAGCGCTGCCGGACCTCGACGACCCGGACAGGGTCCAACAGCTGTGGCAGGAGGGGCTGTTCGCCGAACGCGTCGCCCTGCTCGCGGCGATACGCGCACACCGGCCCGCGGCCGCACGCGAGTTGCTCGTCACGACCTGGGCGACGGAGCGGGCGGAGGACAGACTCATGTTCCTGGACTCGCTGCGGATGGGTCTCACGGCCGAGGACGAGCCGTTCCTGGAACAGGCGTTGGCCGACCGGAGCCGCAACGTACGTGCCACGGCGGCGGAGTTGCTGTCGGCGCTCCCCGACTCGGCGCTCGCCGCGCGGATGGCGGTCCGGGCAGCTGCCTGCGTGGCCGTCGACCGCACGCGGGAGGAACCGGGGCTGGTCGTCGAGGCGCCGCACGAGTGCGATTCGGGCATGGAGCGGGACGGAGTGGTCGCCAAGGCTCCGGCGGGACGGGGTGAACGCTCGTGGTGGTTCGGCCAGTTGGTGGAGGCGACTCCGCTCGGGACCTGGGAGCGGCGGCTGGGCGGGCGTACGCCCGGGGAGATCGTGGCGCTTCCGGTGGCGGACGACTGGCGGAGCGAGTTGCACGCCGCGTGGTGCCGGGCGGCTGTGCGGCAGCGGAACGCCGAGTGGGCGCGAGTACTGCTGGGGACGCCGTCCGCGCCCGAGGCGGGTGGGCCGGGGGCGGTGTCCCTGGCCGAGCGCGCCAAGCTGCTGGGGACGCTCGGCGGGGGTGAACGGGCCGAGTGGGTGGCCGGGTTCATCGCGGCGCAGGGGCTGTCCGAGGCGTTTCAGCTGCTCGGGGTGTGTGCCGTGCCGTGGGCTGCGCCGCTTGGGCGGGCTGTCGTGGACGCGCTCAACATCGCGCGGGACGCGGGGAGTTATCCATGGAGTTTCAGTGGGGTGATGGGGCTGGCCGAGCGGTGTCTCGATCCGGGCGAGGCGAGCCGGCTCGACGGGTTGCTGGCGGTGCCGGACGAGTCGGAGGACGCGGCGCCGGGAGCCGGAGGCTATTGGGCGGAGGCGTTTCAGCGGCTGGTTACTACGTTGCGGTTGCGCGCGGCGATGGCGGAGGAGTTGGGGGCGCCGTAGAAGCGGCGGGGTTGGAGGCGCCGTAGAAGCTTGGGGGCTGCGCCCCCAAACCCCCCTTCGGCCTGAACGGCCTCGTCCTCAAACGCCGGACGGGCTGGACAATCACCCCCGCTGGAAAGTGAACCTACGCCCCGGCCGGCTGTCGCACGTTCTCCCGCACCCAGTCCACGATCGCCTGCGTCGTCGCCCCGGGGGTGAAGATCTCCGCGACGCCCTTCTCCTTCAGGGGGGCGATGTCCGCCTCGGGGATGATTCCGCCGCCGAAGACCAGGATGTCCTCCGCCTCGCGCTGCTTGAGGAGGTCGATCACCGCGGCGAAGAGGGTGTTGTGGGCGCCGGAGAGAATGGAGAGGCCGATCGCGTCGGCGTCCTCCTGGATCGCGGTGTCGACGATCTGCTCGGGGGTCTGGTGGAGGCCGGTGTAGATGACCTCCATACCGGCGTCGCGCAGCGCCCGCGCGATCACCTTGGCCCCGCGATCGTGGCCGTCGAGCCCCGGCTTGGCCACCACCACGCGGATCGGACCGGCTGCCACACCCATCACTGCCTCCATGAAGCGACTGCGTCCATCCCTACCGACGGGTACCGCGGTACCCGCGCCAGTGCGGGAAGTGAACGAACGTTATCTCCAGCATCCCGCAACCGGCAGTTTCGCGGCGGATACCGAGGGGGAAATCACACGATGGGACACGTTCGCCGCGCAGCGTTCCAGCGGGAACAAGCGCAACGGGAGCCGCAACGAGGTCGCCGCACCACCGCGCCGCAGGCCGCGCGACGTGGAGGTGCGGCGCATCGGCACACGCACGAAGGGCACGCCCCGCGTACCCCTCGCGCACCGTCGGTGACCCTCGCCGTGGCCTCCCACGAGGGCACACGGGGGACGGAGCTGTCGTTCCGTGTGCCGACAGGAGGTCGGCCATGAAGGTCACCGGGGCTGCGCTGCCCTTTCTCCCCCTCTGCCAGCGCCTGCTGCCCAGCAGGCTGGCGGGCCTCTCCCTGACCCTCCTGAAAGCGACCGCCCTGGAGATCGCGATCCTCGCGGGCCACCTTCTCCTCTATCCCTCC
Source organism: Streptomyces xylophagus (assembly GCF_000716435.1). Lineage (GTDB taxonomy): Bacteria > Actinomycetota > Actinomycetes > Streptomycetales > Streptomycetaceae > Streptomyces > Streptomyces xylophagus. Next base: position 139,618 of record NZ_JNWO01000013.1, on the reverse strand, counting down.
GGCATCGCCCAGGAACGCCGGGCGCCGCTTCCTCCGGCCCCCTCCCCGGAGGACGCGGCGCCGCTGCCGACCGAGGCGAAGCCTCCGGTGGTGCTGCTGCACGGGTTCATCGACAACCGCTCGGTCTTCGTGCTGCTGCGCCGTTCCCTGGCCGAGCACGGCCGCCGGCAGGTCGAGTCGCTCAACTACTCGCCGCTGACCTGCGACATCCGCACGGCGGCGGAGCTGCTGGGCCGGCACATCGAGGAGATCTGCGAGCGCACGGGCAGCAAGGAGGTGGACATCGTCGGGCACAGCCTCGGCGGGCTGATCGCGCGGTACTACGTGCAGCGGCTCGGCGGCGACCTGCGGGTCCGCACGCTCGTGACGCTCGGCACCCCGCACTCCGGGACCGCCGTCGCCCCGCTGGCCAACGCCCACCCGATCGTCCGCCAGATGCGGCCCGGCTCGGCGGTGATCGAGGAGCTGACCCGCCCGGCCCCCGGCTGCCGTACGCACTTCGTCAGTTTCTGGAGCGATCTGGACCACCTGATGGAGCCGCTGGAGACGGCCTGCATCGACCACCCCGACCTGATCGCACAGAACGTGCAGGTCAGCGGCATCGGCCATCTCGCTCTACCGGTCCACCCCGCCGTCGCGACCGGCATCCGCCAGGCCCTCGACACTCCGCGGACGGAAGCACATGCGGCCGCCCACCCCGCCACCCGCACCGGCGGCCTGACAGTGGCCTGACCGGGCACCGACAGCGGGCGCACAGCCCCCTGGATATCGCACGCTATTCGAACGCAAGGCCAAACCCGTGCCCGCCGTCCCCCGAAACACGGCCGAATGCCCGTTTCCGGCAGGCAGGAAACCTGACGAAGATTGTCGCGCCCGCATACTGCCGGGTACAGTCCACCGCACTGCTCTGCCAGCCCCTGTTGTCGAGGCGAAAGAGAAGTTGGTGAACGACCGTCACCCGTCGGGGACCATGACCACCCCGGCCCCGGCTTCCGATGCCACCTCGGCGCACTACGCGTCGTACGGCGGCCAGGACGCCCAGTACGGTGACTTCACCACGTACGGCGACCACACCGCCACGGGTTTTCATCCGGGCGCGGACGGCGGCCAGGCCACCGCGAGCTTCGCCACCGACCCCCTCTTCGGCGACATGTCGGGCCACGGCCACGACACCGGTTCGCAGGTCACCGGCGCCTACGACTCCTCGGCCTGGTCCTCAGGTGCCCAACACACCCTGAACTACGACCCGTACGCGGCCCAGCACCACGCCGCCTACGACACGGGCGCCTACGAGACCACCGCCTGGTCGGCCGACTACCAGCAGCTGTCCGCCATCCCGCCGCAGACCGCCGCCCCCGACATCAGCGGCCAGTGGGACGCGAACGCCTGGCTCCAGCCGGACCAGTCCACCGGTTCCGCCCCCGCCGACCAGACCCAGCACTGGCAATGGGGCACGCAGGCCTTCGACACGGGCGCCTACGACGCCACGCAGTGGAACGCCGACGGCAGCCCCGCCGAGGCGACCACGACCTTCGAGCAGGCGTCGTACGACGTGACGCACGAGGGCACGTACGACGAACCCGCCCCGGAAGACGGCGAGTTGACGGCCACCGGCGAGATGCCCGCCCTCGACGAGGCCGAGCCGGAACCGGACGGGCCCCAGACCCACCCCGAACTCCTCGAGGACCAGGAGGAGTTCACCCCGGCCCCGGCCGCCGCCTCGCGGGCCGCGTCCCGCAACGGGAGCCGGTCCCGGCGTCGTACGCCCCCGAAGCGCTCCGCGTTGATGACCATCGCCGTACCGTCCGCGTGTGTGATGGGTGTCGCCGGTATCGCCGCCGCGTCCGTCGGCACGCTGACCGGTGGCAGTGACACGACGGCCTCCGCGTCCGACACGACCTCGGTGAAGCCGTCCACCGCGAACAACAAGCTGGACGCCCAGATCAAGAGCCTGTCGGCCGGTGCCGACGACTTCGCCGACCGGGCCAGCCGGACGCAGGAACGTATCGACCTCAAGGCCCAGCAGGAGGCCGAGAAGAAGAAGGCCGCTGCGGAGGCCGCCCGCAAGGAGCGGCTGCGCCCCAAGTACGTGCTGCCGGTCACGCAGAAGGGCCTCAGCGCCTACTTCGGCCAGGCCGGCGTCAACTGGATGTCCGTGCACACGGGCATCGACTTCCCTGTCTCGTACGGCACGACGGTGATGGCCGCGACGGACGGCGTCGTCAGTACGAAGTGGAACAGCGCCTACGGCAACATGCTGATCCTCACGGAGAAGGACGGCACGCAGACCTGGTACTGCCACCTCTCCAGCTACCGGGTCGCTTCCGGTACGACGGTCAAGGCCGGCGACCCGATCGCGTACTCCGGGAACTCCGGCAACTCCACCGGACCGCACCTGCACTTCGAGGTGCGCCCTGCGGGCGGCGCGGCGATCGACCCGCTCCCGTGGCTTCGCAGCCACGGGCTCGACCCGACGTAAGCGCCCCAACTCCCTTCAGAACTACAGCTTTTCCACCGGCGCGTACCGCAGCAGCAGGCGCTTCGGCTTCGGCTCCCCGAAGTCGACCGTCGCCTCCGCGTTCGCCCCCGTGCCGTTCACACCGACGACCGTGCCGAGGCCGAACTGGTCGTGCGTGACCCGGTCACCGACGGCCAGGGACACGACCGGCTTCTCCGAGGTCCTGCGCGTGGCGAAGCCCGACGCACCCGACGCCGAGGAACGCGAACGGGACGAGGACAGCGAGGCCGCGATGCCCGAGGCCGGACCCGTGGACGGCGGAGCCGCCATGGCGCCGGTCCGCTTCCACTCCACGTGCGCCGCCGGGATCTCCTCCAGGAAGCGGGAGGGCGGGTTGTACGACGGCTGGCCCCAGGCGCTGCGCAGCGACGACCGCGTCAGATACAGGCGTTCACGCGCGCGCGTGATGCCCACATAGGCGAGGCGTCGCTCCTCCTCCAGCTCCTTGGCCTGGCCGAGGGCGCGCATGTGCGGGAAGACGCCGTCCTCCATGCCGGTGAGGAAGACGACCGGGAACTCGAGTCCCTTGGCCGTGTGCAGAGTCATGAGGGTGATGACTCCGGAGCCGTCCTCGTCCTCGTCGGGGATCTGGTCGGAGTCGGCGACCAGCGCGACCCGCTCCAGGAAAGCGGCGAGCCCGACGGGCGTCTCGCTCTCGCCGTCGCCTGAACTGTTCTCCTGCTCGAACTCCAGGGCCACGGCGGCGAGTTCCTGGAGGTTCTCGATGCGGGTCTCGTCCTGCGGGTCGGTGGAGGCCTGCAACTCGGCGAGATAGCCGGTGCGTTCGAGGATCGCCTCCAGGACCGTCGCCGGGCCCGCGCCGGACTCGACGATCGTACGGAGGTCCTCCATCAGCGTGTTGAACTTCTTGACCGCGTTCGTCGACCGCGCGGCCATGCCGTACGCCTCGTCGACGCGCTTCAACGCCTGCGGGAAGCTGATCTTCTCGCGCTGGGAGAGGGCGTCGATCATCGCCTCGGCGCGCTCGCCGATGCCGCGCTTGGGGACGTTGAGGATGCGGCGCAGCGGGACCGCGTCCTCCGGGTTGGCCAGCACGCGGAGGTAGGCCAGGACGTCCCGGACCTCCTTGCGCTCGTAGAAGCGGACACCGCCGACGACCTTGTAGGGCAGGCCTACGCGGATGAAGATCTCCTCGAAGACGCGGGACTGGGCGTTCGTCCGGTAGAAGACGGCGACGTCCGAGGCCTTCGCCTGGCCCGCGTCGGTGAGACGGTCTATCTCCTCGGCGACGAACTGCGCCTCGTCGTGCTCCGTGTCCGCGACATAGCCGGTGATCTGCGCGCCCGCGCCCGCGTTGGTCCACAGGTTCTTGGGGCGGCGGGACTCGTTGCGCTCGATGACCGCGTTGGCGGCGGAGAGGATCGTCTGTGTGGAGCGGTAGTTCTGCTCCAGGAGGATCGTCGTCGCGTTCGGGTAGTCCTCCTCGAACTGGAGGATGTTGCGGATCGTCGCACCCCGGAAGGCGTAGATCGACTGGTCGGCGTCACCCACGACGCACAACTCGGCGGGCGGCAGGTCGTGTTCGGCGGGCGGTACGTCCTCGTCGTGCGCGCCGGTACCGACCAGCTCACGCACCAGCGCGTACTGCGCGTGGTTGGTGTCCTGGTACTCGTCGACCATGACGTGGCGGAAGCGGCGGCGGTAGTGCTCGGCGACGTCCGGGAAGGCACGCAGCAGGTTGACCGTGGTCATGATCAGGTCGTCGAAGTCGAGGGCGTTGGCCTCGCGCAGCCGCGACTGGTACATCGCGTAGGCCTGGGCGACGGTCTTCTCGAAGCCGTCGGTGGCCTGGGCGGCGAAGTCCTCCTCGTCGATCAGCTCGTTCTTCAGATTGCTGATCTTGGCGCTGAAGGACTTCGGCGGGAAGCGCTTCGGGTCGAGGTCCAGGTCGCGGCAGACCAGGGCCATGAGGCGCTTGGAGTCGGCGGCGTCGTAGATCGAGAACGAGGACGTGAAGCCGAGCTTCTTCGACTCGCGGCGCAGGATGCGCACGCACGCGCTGTGGAAGGTCATCACCCACATCGCGTTGGCGCGCGGGCCGACGAGCTGTTCGACGCGCTCCTTCATCTCGCCCGCGGCCTTGTTGGTGAAGGTGATCGCGAGGATCTGGCCCGGGTGCACATTGCGCTCGCCGAGGAGGTAGGCGATGCGGTGGGTGAGCACGCGGGTCTTGCCGGAACCGGCGCCGGCCACGATGAGCAGCGGGGTGTCGGAGTGCACGACGGCCGCGCGCTGGTTCTCGTTCAGCCCGTCCAGGAGCGCGGCCGGGTCGACCGCGGGGCGTGGGGCGCCGTCGCGGTAGTAGGCGTCTCTGCTCGCGGGCACGTCGAACTTGCCGCCGAACAGGTCGTCCGGAACCGGCTCCGGTACGTGCTCGTCCTCGGGCGGTGGCGGAGGCTCTTCGTCATGGGCCCGAGGGGCCTGAAGATCCGCCAGGAAGCTGTCGTCAAAGAGGCTGCTCATCGCCCTCCGAGTTTAGAGCGCCCCACTGACAACCGACCGCCACCCCGAGAACTCGGCACATTTCACGGTCCAGAACCGTCTCGTCACGATCAGCGACGACCGGTCTCCCTCATGACGGAGGTCACGGAAACATGTCGGGCATATCGAACACCAACCTTCACACGAACCACACGAGTTGGTTAGCGTTCGATCAAGTTCCACGACCCCTCCGACATGAGATGGAGTCGCCTCCTTTGGCGTCGTCGCACCGCAAACCGCGTTCCGCGGGCAAGCGCATCGCAGGCATATGGACCCCCGCCGCCGACGACGGCAACCAGGCCCTCGGAGAGGTCGAGAAGAAGGTCGACGACCTCTACCGGCGGGCGGAGTCGGCGACCGAGAAACACAACACGGCCCAGGAGAGGGCGTCGAAGCAGCGCAAGCGCGTCGACTCCCGCCCGGACGACGCGACCGAGCTCGCGCGGAAGCTCAACTCCGCGCGGGAACGGCTGGGTTCGTTCGTCGCCGCGCAGTACCGCACCGGCGCCTCCGCCCCGGACGCCTCGACCTTCCAGCTCCCGGACACCCCGCAGGGCTACTTCGACCAGGCCCAGGTGATGAGCCGGCTGACCAACCGCCGGAAGGACACGGTCCATCAAGAGACGGACGCGGTTCGTCAAGAGACGGCCGAGAGTCTCCGGACCCCGGAGGACCCGCAGAGTGACCTGAGGACGGCCAAGGCCACCGTCCAGAAGAAGCTCTCCACCGCGCGCGAGTTGCTGGCGCGGCTGACCGCGCAGAACGCCCCTTCCGACTCCTCGTACGCCACCAAGGCCGCCAAGGCCGTCGCCTTCGCCCGCGCCCAGGTCGGCAAGCCGTACGTCTGGGGCGCCGCCGGCCCCGACTCGTACGACTGCTCAGGCCTCACCCAGGCCGCCTGGAGGGCCGCCTGCGTCACCCTCCCGCGCGCCATCACCGACCAGGTGAACGCCGGAACGACGGTGTCCCTGGCCGACGCCCAACCCGGTGACCTGGTCTTCTTCCACGACGACATCAGCCACGTCGGCGTCCACGTGGGCAACGACATGATGATCCACGCCCCGAAGCCCGGCGCCTACGTCCGCGAGGAGTCGATCCACTACGACGGCGCGGCGATCATCCACAGCGTGGTGCGGCCGGCCTGAGCCGAGTCCCCCCGGGGGGCACGCACGCGTGCAGGTGTTTTTGAACTCCACGCGCGCGTGGCCCGCCGTCGGCACCGGGACGGCTCCCTAGCATCGGGCCATGTCCGGTACCGGTACCTCCCGTTTCCGCGCCTGGTGGGCGCAGCGTCCGCCGGCGGCCGGAGCCGTCGTGATGGCGACTGCGATCATGTCGGTCGGCCTCCATCTCACGGGCTACGAGGTGCTGTCCCGTATCGCCTTCGCGGTGGCCTGCGCCTTCTGGCTGGGACTGGCCGGCGACTTCGTCGTACGGCTGCTGCGGGACCGGCAGCGGTGGCTCACGGAGGCCGGGACACCCGGCGCGCTGACCGCCGTGGCCGCGACCGCCGTACTCGGGACCCGGTTCTCCGTAGGAGGCTGGCAGACCGTCGCCGAGGCCCTGCTCGCACTGGCCACGGTGTTGTGGCCGGGGCTGCTCGTGCGGGTCGTCCGGAACTGGCAGGGGCGGATGCCGGGGACCGTGTTCCTCGGGTGTGTTGCCACCCAGTCGCTCGCGGTGCTGGGGGCCACGATCGCCGGCGCCGAGGCGGTGGCCTGGCTCGCGCACACGGCGCTGGTGCTGTTCTGGTTCGGGCTGGTCCTCTACGGGTTCGCCCTGGCCCGGTTCGAGTGGCGGCAGCTGATCACGGGAACCGGTGACCACTGGATCGTGGGCGGCGCGCTCGCCGTCTCGGCGCTTGCCGGTTCGAAGCTGATCGCCGCCGACAGCGCGCGCCTGTACCTGTGGAACTCCGACGACCGGGGCGTCCTGCGGGCCGTGACCGTGGCGCTGCTGGTGATCGACGTGGCCTGGTGCGTGGTCCTGATCGCCGCCGAGGTCGCCCGGCCGCGACTCCGTTTCGACGTGCGCCGCTGGTCGACGGTGTTCCCGCTGGGGATGACGGCGGCGACCATGCTGTCCGTGGGTACCGCCGTGGACGTGTCGTGGCTGCGGACGCCCGGAGAGGTGGTGCTGTGGATCGCGGTGGCGGCCTGGCTGGTGGTCGCCGCGGGGACGGTCCGGTTCTACCTCGCCGCCACGTCCGGGGTCACGTCCACAGGACCGCGATGAAGATGTTCACCATGGTGAGCCCGCCCACCAGCGCGAACTGGCTCTTGTCGACCGTCTCCTCGTCCCGCTTCACGTAGACGAGCCCGAGGATCACGATCAGCAGCGCGAGCTTGATGCCGATCTTGATGTTGTTGACGTGCTGATCGTCGGCCTGGTTGAGGCCGACCAGGATCGCGCCGGTGACCAGCATGGTCAGCGCGCCGTGCAGCATGCCGGGGACGAAGCGGGCCGTGCCCTGGCCCATCGCCTTCATCTGGGTGAGGAAACCGCCGAGCAGCGCCGCGATGCCGATGATGTGCAGGCCGACGAAGAGATGGATGAGTACGTCCATGGGGCCGGAGCCTAGTCAGGGGCTCGGGGGCCGACCGACACCGCCCCTCTGTAGCGGCTTCCTCAGCCGTAGCGGCTTCGTCGACCGTAGCGACTTCCTCGCCCTTGCATATATGCGCCCATAGCATCGCGTCGTCCCCGCCGCGCCGGAACCGCCTCATCGGTCAGCGCACCGCGTCAAGTCGGCGACCCCGGACCGGGATCACAGTCACTCATGGTCAATTCTCGATCACCTGACGTCAGTTCCGTACATGCGTTACCGGGCCGTCATCGTCAGGTTTAGCGTCCTCCACCAGGTGACCGGCTCCCCACCGCCGCCCGGACCAGGGGCGGCAGTCGGACACCACCGCCGAGAAGGTCCGGCGGCGGCCCGCTCCCCCTGTGCGGGCCGCCGCCGGACGCGCAACCGCCCGCTCCCCCGGCGGTCGTACGAAAGGACGTGCAGTCCACGTGGCAGCGCACCGCAAGCCCCGACAGCGCTCGCTCAGCGGCAATACAGCCCGGACGGCGGCCACGATCGCCCTGGCGGGCGCGGCGACGGCGACGGGTTTCGACGGAACCTCGCACGCCGAGCCGCAGCTGACACCGACGCAGGTCAAGGCCAAGGTGGACAAGCTGTACCAGGAGGCGGAGGTCGCGACCGAGAAGTACGACGGCGCGAAGGAGAAGGCGGACGCGGCCGAGAAGAAGCTGGGCACCCTGCGGGACGAGGCGGCACGGAAGACTGAGAAGCTCAACTCGGCACGGGAGGCCCTGGGTTACGTCGCCGCGGCGCAGTACCGCAGCGGCGGGATCGACCCCGCGGTGCAGCTCATGCTCTCCGACGACCCCGAACAGTATCTGGACGGCGCCGAGTTCGCCGACCGGGTGGGCCACCGGCAGACGGCGGCCGTCGCCCTCGTACGGCAACAGCTGCGCGAGATCGAGCAGTTGCGCGGCGCCGCCCACATCGAGCTGACCTCGCTGAAGTCACGGCAGGCCGAACTCGGCAGGCAGAAGAAGACCATCAACGGCAAGCTGGACCAGGCCCGCCGCCTGCTGTCGACGCTGCCTCCGCAGCAGCGGGCCCAGGTCGGCGAGGCGAGTGGCTCCGGCCGCGCGTCACGGTCGTCGACCACGGCACGGGGCGCCCTGGCCGCGCCCGGTTCCTCGGCCGCCGCGGCCGACGCCCCCAACTCCCGTGCCGCGGCGGCCGTTTCCTACGCCTACCAGAAGCTCGGCAGCCCCTACGTCTGGGGCGCGACGGGCCCCAACGCCTTCGACTGCTCGGGCCTCGTCCAGGCCGCCTACAGCTCCGCCGGGGTCTCCCTCCCCCGCACGACCTACGCCCAGATCAACGCCGGCCAGCGCGTCTCCCGGTCCGAACTGCGCCCCGGCGACCTGGTGTTCTTCTACTCGGGCATCAGCCACGTCGGCATCTACGTCGGCGACGGCCAGATGATCCACGCCCCGAACCCGACGGCTCCGGTGCGACTGGCGCCGATCGACGAGATGCCCTTCGCGGGGGCGACCCGGGTGGTGTGAGTCCCCAGGGGACCTCCCCGGGGCTCAGGTGAACTCCCTTACGGGTCATACCAGTCGGCGTGCCGTCGCCCACCGGGTCAGCTCGTGCCGGTTCGACAGCTGGAGCTTCCTCAGCACCGCCGAGACATGGGACTCGACCGTCTTCACCGAGATGAACAGCTGCTTGGCGATCTCCTTGTAGGCGTAGCCCCGCGCGATGAGGCGCAGCACCTCGCGCTCGCGCTGGGTGAGGCGGTCGAGATCCTCGTCGACCGGCGGGGCGTCGGTCGACGCGAACGCGTCGAGGACGAAGCCGGCCAGGCGCGGGGAGAAGACGGCGTCGCCCTCCTGGACCCGGAAGACGGAGTTGACGAGGTCCGTGCCGGTGATCGTCTTGGTGACGTAGCCGCGCGCACCCCCGCGGATCACCCCGATCACGTCCTCCGCCGCGTCCGACACGGACAGCGCGAGGAAGCGGACGGGCTGCTCGGCGTCGCTCATCAACGGGGCGCAGCGGCGCAGGACTTCGACCCCGCCGCCGCCCGGGAGGTGGACGTCGAGGAGGACCACCTCGGGGCGGGTCGCGGTGATGACCGTGACCGCCTGGTCGACGTCCGCGGCCTCGCCGACCACCTCGACGCCGGTCTCCTCGGTGCGGCCGATCTCGGCCTGGACTCCCGTGCGGAACATGCGGTGGTCGTCGACGAGGACCACGCGCACGTGACGCCCGCCCGCGCTCCCGCCGGTCGGTTCCGCCGGTTCGTTCGTCTCGGTCGCGTCGCTCATGACGTCTTCTCCGCCCTCTCCATCTCCAGCTCGACCTCGGTACCGCCGTCCGGCACCGCGCGCAGGCGTGCCGTGCCGCCGTGGCGCTCCATACGGCCGATGATCGATTCTCTGACGCCCATGCGGTCGGCGGGTATCGAGTCGAGGTCGAAGCCCGGTCCGCGGTCACGGACGGACACGAAGACCTTCTTCCCCTCCACCTCGGCGTAGACCTGCACGGCGCCGCCCTCGCCACCGTACTTGGCCGCGTTCACCATCGCTTCGCGCGCGGCCTGCATCTGGGCGCCGATTCCGTCGTCGAGTGGGCAGTCGCCGACGACGACGACCTCGATGGGGACGCCGTGCTTGTCCTCGACCTCCGCCGCACTGCGCCGCACGGCCTCGGCGAGGGTGTCGGGTTCGTCGGCCTCGTCCTTGCCGGTGCCCTCCGGTTTGTAGAGCCAGGCGCGAAGGTCGCGCTCCTGGGCGCGGGCCAGGCGGCGCACCTCGTTCGGGCTCTCCGCGTTGCGCTGGATCAGGGTCAGGGTGTGCAACACGGAGTCGTGGACATGGGCGGCGACCTCGGCGCGCTCCTGGGCGCGGATGCGCATCAGGCGCTCCTCGGACAGGTCCTGGGTCATCCGCACGAGATACGGGCCGGCGAGCAGGGTGATGCCGACGAGGACCGCGAGGGCCGCCTGGAGGACCGAGCCGAGGTGGTCGGCGGAGCCCTGCAGCACGAAGATCGCGGTGGCACCGGCGGTGACCAGCAGGACCCCGCCGCCGGCGCGCAGCAGGCTGAGCGTACGGCGGCGGCTGCCGACCTCTGCCCAGCGGGCGCGGCGGGCGTTGTCCGCCTGGCGCCAGACGAGGGCGACGCCCGCGCCGACGAGAACGACCGGGAAGAGGTAGGCCTTGGCGCCGCTGCCCAGATTCACATTGCCGACGAAGACCAGCGCCACGACGACCATGAGGAGCAGGGCGACGATCTGGCCCTTGTCCGGCTTGCGGGCGACGAGTCTGCGGCGGCCGTCGGGCGAGGTCTCGGTGGAGACGAGGGACGGGGGCCGCTGCCCGGCGACCCCGCCGACGCCGAGCGGCACGAAGAACCAGAACGAGGCGTACAACAACGCGCCGAGTCCGTCCGCGAGGAACAGCCCCACGAACACCAGCCGCACCCAGATCACCGGCAGCCCGAGATGCCCGGCGAGCCCCCGCGCCACACCACCGAGCCAGCGTCCGTCACTGCTGCGGTAGAGCTTGCGCGGCGGCCGCGGGTCCTCGACTGGCAATGCTGCGGCGTCCGGCATGCCACCGATGTTCACACGCCCCGCCGTTCCGGGCATCAGGGTGGACCCCCGAGACTCCCCTGATCTTCGAATACGGCGCGCCGCGGGGGCCTTTCGCGGTGTCGGGGTCGTCGTCGAACACTCCCCCGGTCCGGGTCGGGGCCGATTTCAGGGTTCGGCCAGGGTCGTCCCGACTGCCATCGGCGGCTCGCGGCGGGCAGCATGGACGCATGACAGATCACGAGCACGCCGCGACGGGTCCGGGACCCGGCTCCGGCCCGGGCCCGCAAGCGGGCGGCGGGCCGCGGGACGCCGTGCCCGGCGCGGGTGCCGGGTCGGCGCCGGGCACCGCGCCCGACGGCGCCACCGCGGTCGCGGCACCGCACCGGTTCCGGCGGGACCGGCGGTTCAAGGTGCTCGCGGGGGTGTGCGCGGGGCTCGGGCGGCAGTGCGACATGGACCCGGTGATCTTCCGGATCACCCTCGCGGTGCTCTCGGCGACGGGCGGCATCGGCCTCATCTTCTACGGCTTCGCCTGGCTCTTCGTCCCGTACGACGACGAGGAGGAGAACGAGGTCCGCAAGCTCTTCACCGGCCGCGTCGACGGCCAGGCCCTGGCGGCCGTGCTGTTCGCGCTGGTCGGCTGCGGTGTGTTCCTGTCGATGCTGAGCAATGCCAGCGTGCTCACCTTCGCCGTCGTCCTCTCCCTGCTGCTGGCCGGCGCGGGGTACTGGTCGCAGCAGCGCGGCGCCCCCGACCCCGACCCGCTGGCCGCGCAGGCCGTCGCCGACGCCCCGCCGGAGGCCCAGGCGCCGCCGGTGCCCGCCGCCTACCCCTCCTGGTGGCGCGATCCGATCGTCAAGGACGGCACACATGTCGGTGGCACCGGTTATCTGTGGGGCCCCGGCGACTCCCGCGACCGTGACATCACGGACGTGGTCGACATCCGCCTCGGCCCGTCGTACCCGCACTGGCGCGAGGACCAGCGCACCCCGCGCCCGACGGCCCCGAAGACGCGCGGTCCGCGCTGGATCGGCGGCTGGGTGTTCCTCCTCGCCCTGCTCGCGGGTGGCCTCGGCACCGCCGCGAACTGGCACGACCAGAAGCTCGGCACCAGCCTGCAGACGGGTCTGGCCTGTGCGCTCGTCGTGTTCGGCCTGGGGATCGCGGTCAGCGCGTTCCTGGGGCGTACGGGAGCGGGCTCGGTGTTCCTCGCGATCGTCACGGCCGGTCTGCTGGCCGCGTCGGCGGCGCTGCCCAAGGACCTCACCACCCATTGGGAACGCCTCACCTGGCAGCCCGCGGCGGTGGCAGACGTGCGGCAGAAGTACGACCTGGGGAACGGCGTGGGCACGCTCGACCTGACCCGGCTGCGGCTGACCAAGGGGCAGACGGTCGCGACGGACGCCGAGGTGGGTGTCGGGCAGTTGAAGGTGATCGTGCCGTCGGACGTGACGGTGAAGCTGAGTGTGGACGTGAACGTCGGGGACATCCAGTTGCCCGGCGACGACAAGAAGGACGTGGACGTGGAGCCGGGCAAGCACAAGCAGGTCACCCTGACCCCGGCGACGGGCGTCAAGAGCACCGGCACGCTGGATCTGGACCTCCACGTCGGCGTCGGACAGGCGGAGGTCAGCCGTGCTGCGTCATGAGTTCCAGCCCGGGAAGCTGGTCGCCGGTCTCTTCCTCGTCGCCGCGGGCGTGCTCTACGCCGGGGACGCGGGCGGGCTGTGGGTGACCGAGTGGTTCGCGGTGATCCCGCTGGTCACGGTCGGCCTGGTGCTGGCCGGCGTGGTGGCGGGCATCAACGGAGCGATCCGCAGACGCCGAGGGGCCGGCCGTAGGAACACGGCCGACCCTGGTCCTGAGATATCCGGCTGACGATCGTCTACGGGCCGGGGCTCTACCGGTAGCCTCCCGCCCGCTGCCTTCGCCTTCCGCGGATTGCCGCGTCCAGGGAGAACACGGAGGCGCCCGCGAGGACGAGGGGCAGCCAGGCCATCAGGTAGGCGAGGTCGTTGCCGTAGTAGTACGGGTCGGACTGCCAGCTCACGGTCAGCCACAGGCTGAGCGAGATCAGCGCACCGCCGACTGCGGCGAGGCGGGCCAGCAGGCCGATCAACGTGCCGATACCGACGGCGAGTTCACCGAAGGCGATGGCGTAGCCGAAGCCGACGGGGTTCTTCAGGGACAGGTCGACCAGGGCCGGGATCGCCGAGGAGTCACGGACCGCACGCATCGTCTCGCCGACCGAACCGGCGCCGGAGGACTTCATGAAGGCGCTGTCGGTGAGTTTGTCCAGGCCGGCGTAGATGAAGGTGACGCCGAGGAAGACGCGCAGTGGAAGCAGGGCGTATCGGGTGGCGGTGTCCCGCCAGTTCCGATCGCCGTCGAGGTAGGGGGTTTGCGTATCCATCCGAGTGCCGTGAGTCATCGCCCTTAGCCGCCTCTCGCCCGCCGTTGACCCCTCAACAGACCATACGTACGAAAAGGGGGACCCGCTCAACCATGGTTCAGCCAGTTTTTCCGACTCCGGCAGGAATCTTCTCGTACAGGAGTCCGATCAGTCCGTCACCTCGACCACGCAGGCGTTCGTCTCCACGCCCGCCGCGGTCACGACCTGTACCTCCACGCGGCCGGGTTCCACGTCTACCGGGACGGGGACGGTGAGGAGGGTGTCCGTGGGGTTGGAGAAGCCGCCGGTGACCGGGACCAGGGGGACGTGGACGTTGACCGGGCCGATGCGGACGACCATGCGGGAGAGTCGGTCGGCGGTCTGGGCGCCGGGGGGTACGAAGCCGGCGCCGCGGATCTCGATGTCGTCGCCGGTGCGGATGGGGGCGTCGAGGTCGCCCGCCTCGCGGGAACGCACCACCGAGAGGATGACCGGACGGCCGCCCTCCGCGTACTTGCCGGCCAGGTATGTCGCGGCGGAGATGAGGACGACGACCGCCAAGCCCCAGGGCAGGTCGGGCAGTTGGTCGGGGCGGCGGGCGAGGCGTACGGCGACGAAGACGAGGGCGACGGCGCTGATCGCGACGTACTGGATGTCGGCGAAGGTGCCGCGGCCCGCGTCGTCGGTGAGGAGGTCGGCCGCGCGGGGGCGGTCGGCGGGGATCTTCTGGAGGCGCTGGCCCAGCACGCGCAGGCCGACGACCCGGCGGACGAGTACGGCGATCGCGCAGACGACGGCGAGGACGGTCACCACTCCGGCGCCGCGGGCGAGTTCGAGGCCGGAGATGAGGGTGTCGCGTTCGGCGTGGTCGGAGGCGGCGGCGAGGCGGCCGGCCAGGACCAGCACCGCGTACGCCACGAACAGCACCCAGGAGACGGCCACCGCGCGGGAGGTCGACAGCCGGTTGTCCTCACCGATGACCGGTGCCAGCGCTCCGCCGCGCGCCCGGTGGAACCAGGAGGCGGCCGTCAGCGCGCCGGCGACCACGAGCGCGGCCAGCAGTCCGGCCGTGCGTGCCGCCGTCCAGCCCGCGCCGATCGCGGTGAGCGACTGCACCAGGAGCAGGACGACGAAGGCACCCCACACCGCGAAGGCCGTGCGGTGCCACAGGCGCGCCAGCCAGGCGCCGCCCTCGGCACGGCCGCGTTCGGCGACGGCGTCGGCGGACTGGGTCAGTTCGTCCGACACCCACTGCCGGGAGGCGGACGCCGAGTGCGCCACCGCCGCCGGCAGCCCCTCCCCGGCCGCGAAGCCGTCCCGTTTGACGAGGAACGCGGCGACCGCGCGCCGATGCCCCTCGCGTGCTCCGTGCGGGCAGTCCCCGCAGGTGCAGCCGCCTCCGTGGGCACCGAGCTGCTCGCCGCCCTGTCTCGCCTCCTGCACCGCCACGCCCGACGCCTGCCTTCCCCATGACCCTCATGGACCTCGGCCCTCGACCCCGGGCCCTCACGTTCGGCGGCCGGCTCCGAAGCCTTTGGCCACCGCCTTGCAACTCCCGCACGACAACAGCGGATTGTGCCCTACGGGACACGGCCCGCGTCCGGCAGGTCTGGTCAGCGCGGGTGAAGTGGCGGCCGCCGTGTTGACCCGGCTGCGAGAATTTGCGTATGGCCGAGATCATCCAGCGCGACGGGACCTGGGCCTTCGACGGCACAACGGTCCGTATCACGCCGGGACTTCACCGCTCCGTGCCACTGTTCCGGCAGACGTACGGCGAGATCGCGGTGCCCCTCGAAGCCGTCGCGGGCGTCGTCTACGAACCCGAACGCAAGCGTGGCCGACTGCGCCTGAGACTGCGCGAGGGCGCCGACCCCCTGCTCCAGGCGACCGGCGGTCGGCTGCCGGACCCGGCGGATCCGTACCGGCTGATCGTGGACATCGACCGGTCCGGGGTCGCCGAGTACGTGGCGGAGGAGATCCGGCACGCGCTGCTCCTCGACCAGATCCCCAAGGAACCCACGAAGGCCTATCTCCTCCCCGGCCCGCCGGTCCCGGTCTCCGTCCGCTCCTCCGACGGCACGGTGTCCTTCGACGGCGCCCAGGTGCGCATCGACTGGGCGGACACCTCGGAGCGCGTCAAGCGGGCCACCGGGCCGCGGATAGTCGCCGTGGGCGACCTCGTCCAAGTGGAGTGGTTGCCCAACTCCGGCTACGAAGACGGGTTCATGCGGTTCGTGACCCGCGAGACGGTGTTCTCCAAGCTGCCGCCGGAGAAGGACCCGTACGCCCTCGATCTGTGGGGCAGCACCCGCCGGGATCTGCTCACCGCGCTGGTGGCGACGGCGGTGACCGCGCGGCTGCCGCACCCGTCGACCCGTGAACACGAACGCGACAACGGCGAGTTCGCGGATCGTCCTCGGCGCGCGGCCAGTGTCCCGCCGCCGGCCGACCATCACGACGTACTCCTGCGCAGATTGCGGGAGTTGGGCGAGCTGCACCGGGACGGGGTGCTCACGGACGAGGAGTTCACGATGACCAAGGCGGCGGTGCTCCGCGGTTTCAGATAAGGAGTTCGGACAGGGGGCCTCAGCTGAGGAGGTCGGGTTCGCTGCGGCTGATGTCCTGCCACAGGGGCTGGTAGTTGATCCACGCGACGAGGTCGCCGCCGGTCTGTTCGCGGGTGGCGACGGCGAGTTTGTGATCGATGAGGAGGGGTCTGCCGGCCGCTTTGGCGAGGAGCTGGACCTGGCAGGAGCGTTCCATGGACAGGAACCACCAGGCCGCCGCGTCCACCGAGTCGCCGACAGTCAGCAGTCCGTGGTTGCGGAGCACCAGCGCCTTGCGCGAGCCGAGCCCGGCGGCGATGCGTTTGCCCTCCTCGGCGTCGACGGAGACACCGCTGAAGGCGTCGTAGAGCGCGTGGTCCTCGTAGAAGGCGCAGCTCTCCTGACTGATCGGGTCGAGGAAGTCGCCGAGGGCGGAGAGCGCGCGGCCATGCACGGAGTGGCAGTGGGCGACCGCGACGACGTCCGGGCGGGCGGCGTGGACCTGGGAGTGCACGGTGAAGGCGGCCTGGTTGACATGGTGGCCGCCCTGGAGCACCTGGCCCTCGGAGTTGGCCAGCACCAGATCGCTGACGGTGACGTGCCGGAAGGGCATCCCGAAGGGGTTGACCCAGAAGCAGTCGGTGAACTCGGGGTCGCGGGCCGTGATGTGCCCCGAGACCCCGTCCTCGAAGCCGAGCCGGCCGAACAGGCGCAGGGCGCCCGCAAGCCGCTCCTTGCGGTGCCGGCGTTCGTCCTCGACCGACTCGTGCATCGGCGGCATGGCGAACTGCAGCCGGTCGGTGGGCAGGGGGGAGGGCGGCGTCGGCCCGTGCATCGGTCCTCCAGCACTGGGTTTGTTGTAAGGGCGAGAAGTTACCGCCGGTCGGTCGAAAAGGGCAGTGCCGGTCTGTAAAGAGGACAGAGGATGTCTGTTATCGGCGGAACACTCGCCGTATGACTGCGAACTGGGCCACCTTCTCCGCCGCCGAACCTGACCTTGCCGCGATTGTCGAGGGGCGCTTCGGTTCCTTCACTCACCATGTCCTCGCGACCCTGCGCAAGGACGGGTCGCCGCGTACCACCGGGCTCGAAGTGCGGTTCCTGGACGGTGAGTTGTGGCTCGGGATGATGCCCGACTCGCTCAAGGCGCTGGATCTGCGGCGCGATCCGCGGTTCGCGCTGCAGGCGAATCCGGGGGCGGGTACGGAGATGGGCGGCGGGGATGTGCGGATCGCCGGGCGGGCGGTGGAGGTCACCGATGCCGGGGCGAAGGGGGCGTACAGCAAAGAGGTGGAACCGCCGGAGCCGTTCCACCTCTTCCGCACCGAGCTGACGGAGGTCGTGCGGACCTACGTCGAGGACGAGAAGTACCTGGTCGTGCAGGTCTGGAAGCCTGGAGCGGCGGTGCGCACCGTCAGGCGTACATGAGGGTTACTCCCACTCGATGGTGCCCGGGGGCTTCGAGGTGATGTCGAGGACGACTCGGTTGACGTCGGCGACCTCGTTCGTGATGCGGGTCGAGATCTTCGCGAGGACGTCGTACGGCAGGCGTGACCAGTCGGCCGTCATGGCGTCCTCGGAGGAGACCGGGCGCAGGACGATCGGGTGGCCGTAGGTGCGGCCGTCGCCCTGGACGCCGACGCTGCGGACGTCCGCGAGGAGGACCACCGGGCACTGCCAGATGTCGCGGTCGAGGCCGGCCGCGGTCAGTTCCTCGCGGGCGATGGCGTCGGCGTCGCGGAGGAGGTCGAGGCGGGCCTTGGTGACCTCGCCGACGATGCGGATGCCGAGGCCGGGGCCGGGGAAGGGCTGGCGCTGGACGATCTCGTCCGGGAGGCCCAGCTCCTGGCCGACCATCCGGACCTCGTCCTTGAACAGCTTGCGCAGCGGTTCGACGAGCTGGAATTCCAGGTCTTCGGGGAGGCCGCCCACGTTGTGGTGGGACTTGATGTTGGCCGTGCCGGTGCCGCCGCCCGACTCGACTACGTCCGGGTAGAGCGTGCCCTGCACCAGGAACGCGACCTCGGGGCCCTCGTCCGCGATGATCTCGGCCTGTGCCTGCTCGAAGACGCGGATGAACTCGCGGCCGATGATCTTCCGCTTCTGCTCGGGGTCGGAGACCCCGGCGAGCGCGGTGAGGAAGCGCTCCTCCGCGTCCACGACGACGAGCTTGACGCCGGTCGCGGCCACGAAGTCCTTCTCGACCTGCTCGGTCTCGCCCTTGCGCATCAGACCGTGGTCGACGTAGACGCAGGTCAGCTGGTCGCCGATGGCGCGTGCGACGAGCGCGGCCGCTACGGCGGAGTCGACACCGCCGGACAGACCGCAGATGGCGCGCTTGTCGCCGACCTGCTCGCGGATCGCGGCGACCTGCTCGTCGATGACGTTGCCGGTCGTCCAGTTCGGGGTGAGGCCCGCGCCCCGGTACAGGAAGTGCTCCAGGACCTGCTGGCCGTGCGTGGAGTGCATGACCTCGGGGTGGTACTGGACGCCGTAGAGCTTCTTCTCGTCGTTCTCGAAGGCGGCGACCGGGACGACGTCCGTGGACGCGGTGACCGTGAAGCCCTCGGGGGCGGCGGAGCAGGCGTCGCCGTGCGACATCCACACCGACTGCTCGTCCGGGGTGCCCTCGAAGAGGGTGGAGGACGACCTGGAGACATGCAGTTCCGTACGGCCGTACTCGCGGGCGCCGGTGTTGTCGACCGTGCCGCCGAGGGTGGTGGCCATCAGCTGGAAGCCGTAGCACATGCCGAAGACGGGGACGCCGGCGTCGAAGAGGGCGCGGTCCAGGCGGGGGGCGCCCTCCGCGTACACCGAGGACGGGCCGCCGGAGAGGATGATCGCGGCCGGGTTCTTGGCGAGCATCTCCGCGACCGGCATGGTGCTCGGCACGATCTCGCTGTAGACCCGGGCCTCGCGGACGCGGCGGGCGATGAGCTGGGCGTACTGCGCGCCGAAGTCGACGACCAGGACGGTGTCGGGGGCGGGGGTCGCTGCTGACACGGGGGCCTTCCGGCGGTGGGGCGGGGGTCTTGGGTACCGATTCTAACGGGGTCGGCGTGGGACACCTGGTCGTCCCGGGGGCTCCGCCCCCGGACCCCCGGCGCCTATGCCCACCCACCGCCCGACTCGGTGGGCTGAAAGGGCACCGTCACCGGTCGACTCGCTGGGCCAATGACGCACCCCCGCCATCCGCCCCGCACCCTCACAACCCCCTGTGCCATACTCCCCCCATGCTCACGCACCCGACCTTCCTCTTTACCTATGGCAACCGGCCCGCCGGCTGCCATGGTCGTGCTGCTTGAGTTACTGACAAGCGACTTCCCAGGCGCCCCGGGCCGACAGGTCCGGGGCGCCTGGTGTTTTCCCGGATCTGTCGACCGGGGGCGCTCCGTCCACAAGGAGCCCCGTATGACCGCCACTACCCCCGAGCAGACCATCGCCGACGCCCGTGAGCGCATCGACGCCCTCGACGACCGGATCATCGGTCTGATCCAGGAACGCGTCGCCGTGTCCGCCGTCGTGCAACAGACGCGGATCGCCTCCGGCGGCCGGCGCGTGCACCTGTCGCGCGAGAACGAGATCCTCAGCCACTACAGGGACGCGCTGGGCAAGCCGGGCACGGCCCTCGCGATGACGCTGCTCGAACTGTCCCGGGGGCGGATCTGAGTTCGAGCCCCGTCTCACCCGTACGGCGCGTGACCGCCCCGCGCACCCCTTCGTTGGTGGGGGTGTCCGTGCCAGCCAGGGGCGGGCCCGAAAGAACCACGCGTGGCTCGCTGGGGCGATGAGACGTACGGATCGTGCCGTACGTCGTGGGACCTCGCTCCAGGGTCGTGACCGGACGGCAGGGGACAGCAGCCCGGTCACCCAAGAGAACGGTCGGCTCCGGGGACGCCCGGGGCCGCCCGGCGGAAACTGCAAAAATGCACAAAGCCGGATCGAACGGTTGCGAAGGCCGCGTCCATCCAGCACGATGCGTAGAGAGTCCCCGGGCGCCCTTCCGAGCCCCAAGTCCCAGCGCAGACAACGGCATTGCGGTGCACCGTCCCACTGCCAAAGGTCGAGACCAAGCGTGCGCCCCGCGTGCGCCGGGGCGCCGACCCGGGGCACTTCAGACAACTTGAGACCAGCGGCGCAACCCCCCGGCGCCGCTTCCCAGGCACCGGCGCCGCCCTGACGTCGGTGCTGACGGAGAAGGGCCCCGCGGCTCCGTCCCGCGGGGCCCTTCGCTTCCGTTCACCACAGGTCCAAGCCGCAGACCTCAGGTCCGAGCCTCAGGCCTGAGGTCCGAGCCGCAGACCTCAGGTCCTGCTCACCGTCCCGCAGGTCCCGGTCGCGCCCTCGCCGATGGCCTTGCTCCGGTCGTACGGGTCCGTCGTCGGGCCCGAGGGCGACGGGCCCGTGGGGGACGCGGCGTCGGAGTGGAACTCCGGGTGCAGATAGCCGTCGTAGACGTCGCAGGCCGAGTTGCCGAACTCCGCGTTGTAGGAGCTGAGGGACAGCAGGCCGGGGGTGACCTGGTAGCGGGACGGGTCGAGGATCTGGACGTCGATCACACGGCGGACGATGGTGCGGGCGACCTCGGTGGAGCCGTCGGTGCGGACCAGCGGGTAGACGAAGGTGTAGTCGGTGTGCACGGTGACGCCGCCGCGGGCGTCCTTCGCGAAGGTGATGCGTCCTCGTGTCTTCACGACCTTGCCGACCAGCCGTACGTCCTTGGGGTCGAAGCGGCTGAAGAGCATCGTGGGGTCCTGCGTCCTGCTCGGGGCGGTGAGGGACGCGTTCAGGTCGTCGAGAAGTTTGGGCTGTTTCGGGTCGAGCACCGCGAGCGCGGCGGACGGGCGGGCGCCGCCGATCGTCTTCGGGTCGAGGTTGGCGGCGGCGAGCAGGATCTTCGTCTGCTGGAGGGCCAGTTCGACCCGGTCCCTCGATATCGATCCGACGGCTTTCGCCTTCGGCAGGACGATGCCGGCCGCGCCGTCCGCCCAGTTCAGGGCGGGCGAACCGGCGAACGGCCGGTCCAGGGTGGGGGTTTGGGGGTCGACGGCGGAGGGTGCGGCGGTCGGGGCGGCGGTCTCCGGAGGGAGCGGGGACGAAGCGGCGGGGTCCGATTCAGCCTTGCCGCCGAAGGGGTCGCCGGGCAGCAGCGAGGGTTTCATCGCGACCACGGCGACGGCTATGGCGAGCGGGACACCGAGGACGGCCCAGAGGCGACGCCTGCGCCGGGCCTGTCCGTTCATCTCCTGCCAGGCAGGACCGGTGCGCCAGCCCTCGGGCTGCTCGCTCTTCTTCAGCCGCTCGGTCACCTGGCGGGCGCGCGCGGACGGTTCCTTCTGGGCGGAGGCCCGGATGTCGCGTTCCGTGTCACGGGCGAACTTGTCCCAGACGTCGTCGGGGATCTCCGGGGTCGAGGACGGTTCCTCGGACGGTTTGTCAGACACCAGGTAGTTGTAGGCGCCCGAAAGCGTGTTCACAAGAAGAACCTGGGTGTGACACAGCCCACATAAGGATTCGGTGAGAGTGGGCACAACCGTTCACAGCCTTCCCGGGTCTCACCTGCATAACCAAGGGCCACAGCCGCGCCCCACACGCGGAGCCCTCCACCCAGTGCGCTGCACCGTCGCAGCACATCGGACTCCTTGAGGACTTCATGAAGCTTCGCCGTGCCATGGCCGCGGCCGCCGCGACGGCCGTCATCGCTCCGCTCGCTCTGCTGTCGGCGCCGGCCGCGTTCGCGGAGGAGTCTTCGTCGCCGACACCGACCGACAGCGTGACCGGGTCGCCGTCCGGGTCGCCGTCGGACACGGCCTCGCCGACGCCGTCCGACACCGGCTCGCCGACCGGCAGCACGCTGCCGAGCGACTCGGGCACGCCCTCGGCGAGCGACAGTTCGTCCACGTCCGCGACGCCCACCACCTCGGCCGAGCCGAGCGATGAGCCGACGGACCCGGACGTGCCGTTCTGCGAGGACCTGGACGAGGACTTCTCCGACGCCAAGGTATCCGCCGACATCAAGGGCCTGCCGGGCAAGATCGTCGCGGGCGACGGCTTCCACGGCTTCGAGCTGACCGTCACCAACGACTCGAAGACCACAGTCGACGGCGTCGCCTTCTACGCCGAGGTCGAGAACTACGAGCTCGACGAGTCGAAGTACCTCAGCCCGTACGTGGACCTGGAGTTCAAGAACCCCGAGTCCGGCTCCTGGGACCGCATCGGCGACGACGAGTGGGCCGGTGACTACTTCTTCTACGTCGACGCCCTGAAGTCCGGCAAGAGCAAGACCGTCGACCTGCGCGTCAGCATCAGCGCGAAGGCCCCGGCCGGCGACGCCTACTCCTTCGGCTCCGGCGCCTACCTCGACAACGTCAAGGGCCAGGACTGCATCGCCGAGGGCTGGGCCGAGTACGACTTCGAGGTCCTGAAGGCGGGCTCCTCGAACACCGACCCGGGCACCGCCACCCCGGGCGACGGCGGCAAGGACACCTCGGTGAAGAAGCCGCAGGGCGAGGTCTCCGACCTGCCGACCGGCAACCTCGCCTCGACCGGCTCCAGTTCCGCGCTGCCGGTGATCGGCCTCGTGGGCGGCGCCGCGGTCGTCGCGGGTGTCGGCGCGGTGGTCATGGTGCGTCGGCGCAAGACCGGAGAGGGCGCGTAACACGTAGCTCGCTCGACGAAGAAGGACCTGCGCTCGGAGGGGGGCGCAGGTCCTTCTGCATGTCTGCATGTACTGCAAGTCATGTACTGCAAGTCATGTACTGCAAGTACCGCCTGTTTCCTACGACTTCGGCGGCACCGTCGGCATCCCCAGGAACGGCAGCCTCAGCGCGCCGAACGCGCCCTCGGGGACCGCCGGTTGACGCGGTTCCACCGGCTTCAGGCGTGCGTACGCCAGCCCCTGCTCCGGGCGCGGGTCGGGCTCGCCCTTGTTGGGCCAGTACGACATCGCGCGCTCGGCCTGCGCCGTGATGGTGAGGGACGGGTTGACGCCGAGGTTCGCGGAGACCGCCGAGCCGTCGACGACCGAGATGCCGGCGTGGCCGTAGAGGCGGTGGTACGGGTCGATCACGCCCGTCTCGCGGGAGGCGCCGATGGGGCAGCCGCCGAGGAAGTGGGCGGTGAGCGGGGTGCCCATCAGTTCGCCGACGTTCGAGCCCGCGAAGCCGTTGATCTCGGCGGCGATCGCCGCCGCGCCCTCCGAAGCCGCCCTGATCTGCTTGGGGTTGGGGGCGCCGTGTCCCTGACGGGCCGTCAACAGCCCCTTCCCCACGCCGTCCGGTTTCAGGTACGTCGTCAGGGAGTTGTCCAGCGACTGCATCACCAGGCCGATGATGGTCCGCTCCGACCAGCGGCGGTTGGAGAGCGAACGCAGGACCAGGAGAGGGTGCCGGGCCGCGTTCGCCAGCCAGGCCAGTGCCCTCGACGAGCCCTCCGCGTACGGGACTTGGAGGATGGAGAGGCCGCCCATCGAGTTGGAGCCCTTGCCGTAGCGGACCGGTTCGATGTGGGTGTTCTCGTCGGGGTGGATCGAGGACGTGATGGCGACTCCGCGCGTGAAGTCGACCTGTCGCTCGCCCGTCGCCTTGCGGTAACGGCGGTTGTTCGTCTGGGCGCCGACCAGCGCCTCGGAGTTGGTGCGGGTAAGTTCGCCCAACTTCTCGGAGAGGTACGGCAGTTGGCCGCCCGCCTTCATGCGGTGCAGGAGGGTCTGGGTGCCGTAGGTGCCGGCGGCGAGGACTACTCGGCGGGCCTTGAAGGTCTTCCCCTCCGACTTGCGGCGCGCGTCGGTCGGCAGCGTGGCGATCGCGTAGCCGCCCTGCGAGTCGTCGGTGATCGACACGACCGTCGTCATCGGGTGGACCACCGCGCCCGCCTTCTCGGCGAGGTAGAGGTAGTTCTCGTTGAGGGTGTTCTTGGCGCCGTGCCGGCAGCCCGTCATGCACTCGCCGCACTCGGTGCACGCCTTGCGGTCCGGGCCCGCGCCGCCGAAGTACGGGTCCGCCACCTGCTCGCCCGGCCTGGCCTTCGTGGTGCCCTCGGCGTCCTCGCCGTCGCCGAAGAAGACGCCGACCGGGGCCATGTGGAAGGTGTCTCCTACGCCCATCCGCTGCGCGGCGGCCTTCAGGTGGACGTCGGACGGGGTCATCGTCGGGTTGAGGCGTACGCCGAGCATGCGGCGGGCCTGGTCGTAGTACGGGCTCAACTCCTCCTGCCAGTCGGTGATTTCGCGCCACTGGGGGTCTTCGAAGAACGGCTTCGGCGGAACGTACAGGGTGTTGGCGTAGTTGAGCGAGCCGCCGCCTACGCCTGCGCCGGCGAGGACCATGACGTTGCCGAGCAGGTGGATGCGTTGGATGCCGAACAGGTTGAGTTTGGGGGCCCAGAGGTAGTTCTTGAGGTCCCAGGAGTTTTTGGGGAGCGTGGACGGGGTGAAGCGGCGGCCTGCTTCCAACACGCCTACGGTGTAGCCCTTTTCGGTCAGGCGGAGGGCGGTTACCGAGCCGCCGAAGCCTGAGCCGACGACTATTACGTCGTAGTCGTAGGTGTCCTGGGGCACGGGTTCTCCTCTTTGAGTTTCGCGTGCAGGCCGTCTGTGGTTGCTCGCGCAGTTCCCCGCGCCCCTAAAAGACAAAGGCCCTACCTGAGCCTGAATGCCTTCATCACCCGGAGGCTGGTGCTCATGAACTTCGCGTACGCCTCGTCGTCCATCCCCAGCGAGGGAGCCATCGGCAACAACCGTTGCTGGGCGACCGTTTGGGCCTCGGTGTACTTGAGGATGCCCTCGGAGCCGTGGCGGCGGCCTAGGCCGGAGTCCTTCATGCCGCCCATGGGGGACTGGACGCTGCCGTAAGCGGGGGCGTAGCCCTCGTTGACGTTGACCGTGCCGGTGCGGAGGCGGGCGGCGACCGCGCGGCCGCGGCGGCCGTCCTTCGTCCAGACCGAGGAATTCAGGCCGTACGGCGTGGAGTTGGCCTGCTCCACCGCCTCGTCCTCGGTCTTGAAGCGGTAGATGGAGACGACCGGGCCGAAGGTCTCCTCGGCGCAGACCGACATGGGGGCCTCCACGCCGTCGAGGATGGTCGGCTCGAAGAAGTAGGGGCCGATGTCCGGGCGGGCGACGCCGCCGGCGACGACCTTCGCGCCCTTCGCGACGGCCTCCTCCACGTGGCGGGTGACCGTCTCCAACTGCCGCTCCCCCACCAGCGATCCCATGTCGGCGCCGTACGCGAGGGACGTGCCGAGGCGCATCGCCTTGGTGCGGGCGGCGAAGCGGTCCAGGAAGGTGTCGGCGATCGACTCGTGGACGTACAACCGCTCGATGGAGATGCAGAGTTGGCCGGCGGAGGAGAAGCAGGCGCGGACCGCGCCCGCCGCCGCCTTCTCTATGTCGGCGTCCTCCAGGACCACCATGGCGTTCTTGCCGCCGAGTTCGAGGGAGACGCCGATCAGCCGGGCCGCCGCGCCCTGCGCGACCTCGCGGCCGGTGCGGGTGGAGCCGGTGAAGGAGACGTAGTCGGCGTGCTTGACGACCTCGGGGCCGACGACCGGGCCCTCGCCGAGGACGACCTGGAAGACGTCGGCGGGCAGACCGGCCTCGATGAGGAGGTCGCGGGCCCAGAGGGCGGTCAGGCAGGTCTCGGTGTCGGGCTTCATGACCACCGCGTTGCCCGCGACGAATGCCGGGAGCGCGTCGCCTACGGAGAGTTCGAGGGGGTAGTTCCAGGGGGCGATCTGGCCGACCACCCCGCGCGGGTGGCGCAGTTCGGTGACCTTGGTGAGGGTCGGGACGGCGCCGGTGTGCCGCTTGGGGCGGAGGTAGGCGGGGGCCTTGCGGCCGTAGTGGCGGGCCGCGACGGCGACGGCCTGCACCTCCTCGTGCGCGTGCAGCCGCGCCTTGCCGGTCTCCAGCTGGATCAGGTCGAGGACCTCGGCCTGGCGGGCGAGCACCAGGTCGTGGAAGCGGAGCAGGACGGCCGCCCGCTGCCGTACCGGAGTCTGTTCCCACAGGGCCTGCGCGGCGCGGGCCGCGTCGAAGGCCTTCGCCACGTCCTCGGGGGTGGACTCGGGCAGGTCGGCGAGCTTCTCACCGGTGAACGGCGTGTGGTTGGCGGTCCGGCCGGAGCCGACCACACCCCTCGTGAGCTGGGCGACCAGCTCCGGGGTGACCACATCGGCGGCGGTACGGGCGCCTGTGGGGGCCGGAGCGAGGGGGTTCGTGCCGGTCGTCGTTTCCGTACCGGTCTTTTCCGGGGCCTGCGAGTCCGTCATGTGCGGCAGGGTATGCCGCGACGGGAGGTTTGGGTACCCGTCGGTAATCGGGATTCACCGAGTGCGCACATAGCGCCAGTGATCACTGGCAGCGAACCTGCTGATCAGGGCGTTGTGCGGGAATGATCACCCTCGGATCGCCTCCGGATCACTTTTCCGTGAGGGCCAGCCGGTCACGGGCGCCCTTGAAGAGCGCGGTGCCCTTCTTCTCGTCCGGGGTGCCCTTGGGCATGTCCACGCGCAGCTCGTACATGCGGTGGTCGGCGGTGCGGATGATCAGGGCCATGACGCGGGTCGGAATGCCGGACTGGTCGTAGACGGTGTCGGCGAGGACGGCGTCCTTGTTTCCCCGGAAGCTGGTGCGGGTGTACTGCGGGTGGGAGGTGCCCGTGCCCAGTGAGTGCGCCTCGGCGAGCGGTGAGCCGGTGGCCGCGTCCCACTCGGTGAGGCGGACACGGAGGGTGCCGGTGCCGTAGGTGACGGTACGTCTGCCGGATCCCGCCTGCGCGTCCAGCCGCTTGGACTGGGACGGGAGGGAGAGGACGGCGGACATCTCCTTCTCCGGGTGTGCGGTCCAAGGGGCGCTCTTGGCGTTGTCCCGGGCCAGGAGGCTGTCGACGACGGTGCCGAAGACCAGACCCGCCAGGAGGAGTACGCCGAGGGTGAGGAGAAGGGCGCGACGGGGGCGGGACTTGGGCTTGGGCTTGGGGTCGGCTTCAGGTTCGGGCTCCGGTACGACGGTGGCATCCTCAGGCCCCTCGTCCGGTTCCTCGTCGGGCGGCGCGTCCTGGACGGTGATCGGCGGCTCCCGTACGTCCCTCCCCTGGGCCACCGCCTCCAGTACCGCGCCGACCTCCTCCGCTCCCGGCCGCGCCTCCGGGTCCCGTGCCAACAGCCGCAGGATCAGCGGTCCGAGGGGACCCGCCCGGGTCGGCTCGGGCGGGTCGCCGGCGAGGATCGCGCCGAGGGTGGACTCCACGGTCGTACGGCGGAAGGGGGACGCTCCTTCGACGGCCGCGTACAGGAGGACGCCCAGGGACCACAGGTCGGAGGCCGGGCCTGCGCCGGTGCCCGACATGCGCTCGGGGGCGATGAATTCGAGCGAGCCCACGAACTCCCCACTCGCGGTGAGGGATTCCTCGCCCTGGATGTGCGCGATGCCGAAGTCGGTGAGGACGACGCGGTCGTGCGGGCCGAGGAGGACGTTGGCGGGTTTCACGTCACGGTGCACGATGCCCACGGCGTGGGCGGCGGACAGGGCGCCGAGGACGGCGCGGCCGATGCGGGCGGCGTCTGCGGGAGCGAGGGGGCCGCGCCTGAGCAGTTCATGGAGGGACTCGCCGCGCACCAACTCCATGACGATCCACGGGAGTTCGCCCTGTTCAGCTTCTATGACGACATCGTGGATGGCGACGGCGGAGGGGTGGTCGACCCGGGCGGCGGCGCGGGCCTCGCGGTAGAGCCGGTGGGCGGCCCGCTGGAACTCCTCGTCCTCCGGATCGCCGGGCAACCGCGGCTGCTTGACGGCGACTTCACGGTCCACGAGTTCGTCGAACGCCCGCCATACGGTGCCCATGCCGCCGGAACCGATCCGTTCGAGCAACCGGTAGCGACCGCCGACCAGCCGTCCGTCGCGCACCTGTTCGCCGACTTCGCTCATGCCCCATCAGTACCGTGCCGGATACGGCCTTGTCGACGCGCGTCCTACTTCCCGAGCACCAGCGTGTCGCCCGCCCGCCGCACCCGCGCGACACCGGTACCGCCGAAGTGCGCCGGAATCACCAACTCACCTTCGTCCGCCGCCCGTTCGAGCACGCGCCGCCGACTGTCCGCGGCCTGCCGGGGAGCGAGGCAGAAGCAGCTGCTGCACTCAGGATGGGCGATCTGGACGGGGCTGTGCAGCAAGTCCCCCACGAACACGGCCCGTTCACCGCCGGAGGCGACCCGGAGGACGGACGAACCGGGGGTGTGCCCGGGCGCGGACTCCAACGTCAGGTGCTCGTCGACGCGGTGCATGCCGTCCCACAGGGTGGCCAACCCGGCGCGGTGCACGGGCGCGATGCTGTCCTCGTAGGTCAGGCGGTCGTCGGGTCGTACCGCCCCGCCGTAGTCGTTGTCGGGCCCGAAGTGGAAGTCGTCGGCGGCGGGGAGGAGGTAGCTCGCGTTGGGGAACAGCGACTCCCAACTCCCGTCCACGTCATGGGTGTTCCAGCCGACGTGGTCGCCGTGGATGTGGGTGTTGACGACGACATCGACTTCCTCGGGTCGTACGCCGGCCCGCGCCAGCCGTCCCGGCAGGTCGCCCTGGCTCATGTGGAACAGCGGATTGCCGGGCCGCTCCCGCCCGTTGCCGACCCCGGTGTCCACGAGCACGGTCCGCCCGGCGCTGCGCAGCACCCACGTCTGGAGTGCCACGACCGCGCGGTCGGTGTCGGGGTCCCAGTGGTCGGGGGCGAGCGTCTCGCGGTTGTCCTGCCACACCTCGGGCGGCAGGTCCGGGACGAGGGTGCGGGCGGGGGCGAAGGGCCGGTGCCACTCGACGACACGGACGACTTCGACATCACCGATCATCATGGTCTGTGCGTTGTCCTCGGTCATGGAAATGAGCCTAGGGAGCCCGTGGTGAGTGTCTCAATGCGTGAATGACTCGGTCGGATACGCATACACCTCACCGGTGCCCCGCTGGCGTAGCGTGGCCGCATGGACGTGGTGAGCGACGCGATCTCCGCCGTACGGACCGGGCGGCCCTCCTCCAACCGGCTGCTGGTGGGCGGAAGTTGGTGCACGCGGCTGGCGCCGTACGAGGGCGCGGGGTTCCATGTCGTGCTCGGGGGCAGCTGCTGGTTGATGCCCGACGGGGACGGTGAGCCGGTGACGCTGGGCGCGGGGGACGTCGTACTGCTGCCGCACGGAGCGGGACACGTGCTGGCGGACTCGCCCGGAGACATCGCGCGGGCGGTGCCGTTCGAGGAGATGCGCCGGCCGGCCGGGGGCGGGGGCGGGCGTGCGGTCGAGTTGCTGTGCGGGAAGTACCGGCTCGACCGGAGCCGGACGCATCCGCTGATGGCGGAGCTGCCGGAGGTGGTCCATCTGCCGAACCGGGTCGGTCACCACCCCGAACTCCGGTCGGCCGTGGACCTGTTGGCGAACGAGCTGGACGAACGGCGGCCGGGAGCCTGCCTCGCGCTGCCGAGCCTGCTCGACCTGTTGCTGATCTACATGGTGCGGGCGTGGATGTCCGAGGCGGAGACCGGCAGTTGGCCGTCGGTGCTGAACGACCCCGTGACCACCGCCGCGCTACGGGCCCTGCACTCCGACCCGGCCGCGCCCTGGACCAACGACCGGCTGGCCGCGGCGGCGGGCGTGTCCCGGGCGACGCTGGCCCGCCGGTTCACCGCGCTGGTGGGGCGGGCGCCGATGGCGTATCTGACGTGGTGGCGGCTGACGTTGGCGGCGACCCGGCTGCGGGACACGGACGCCCCGCTGGCGACGGTGGCCCGGGAGGCGGGGTACGGCAGTCCGTACGCGCTGTCGCACGCGTTCAGCCGGGAGTTCGGGGTGACGCCGGGGAGGTATCGGGGGACCGTGCGGGAAGACACCCCTGCCTAGTCGCCGTCGGGCTCGTCGTACTCCTCCGCGAGCCGCAGCCCGAGGTCGGACTCCCACTCCAGGGCCCACTGCCGCAGTTCCGCGATCTCCCGCGTGCAGAGTCCGTGCGCCGCGAACTCCTCGTCGCTCACCCAGACCACACCCTCCAGCCGGTCCCGCAGCCCGAAGAGGTCGAAGTCCCCGCCGTCGGCCGCGAGTTGCTCCAGCTCGATCACCGAGTAGTGACGGCAGGCGGCGTACACGTCGATCACGTCGCCCGGCAGACCGCGGTCGCCGAGCACCCGCACGCTCAGGGCCGCGAGGTCGGCGGCCGTACCGCGGCTCACAGCGTGTCGACGTCCAGGTTGGCGATCGCCGCCTTCGCCACCTCGCGGCCGCGGGCCGTGAAGTCGCCCTTGCCCGGGTAGCTGATCATGAGCTTGTACATGTCCCCGGCGGAGGTCCTGTAGTAGAGGAGCTTCAGCTCGCGGGGAAGGGGGTCCTGGCTGTCGTAGGACGGGGCCGTGATCGTGTTCTCGGCGGACGGCCTGCCCTGGTACGTGCCGGTCGGCTCCGGCACGGTCTTCGTGGCCTCCCCGATGTCGAGGTCGATGCTGCCGTTGTCCACCAGGTCGCCGTTGTCCTGGTACATCTCGGCCGCCGCCGAGTCCTTGATGTAGCCGTTGGCGTCCTCGGACTTCTTGTCGAGGCTGAGGAAGATCCAGAGGCTGCCGCTCGGGTCGGTGTACGTGACCCAGTGCCCCTTGTCCGACTTACGGTCGGGGGTGGATCGCTTGTACGCGGCCGGGACGGCGAGCGTCGCGGCCACATCGGCCTCGTAGTGCTTCTCCCAGTCGTGCGGGAGCGTCGGCTGCCCGGCGAACGGGTTCCCGATCACCAGGTACGCCGCCACCGCCGCCGCGACGAACACGCCACCGAGCCCGAACCACACCTTGCGGCCCAACCGGCGCCCGCCTGCGGGGCGTTCGACGTACCGCACCTCCTGGGTCTGCACCGGCGTCGGCGGGTTGGCCACCGATTCCAGTACGGCACGCACCTGGGCCGCGTTCGGGCGGCTCGCCGGGTCCTTGGCCAGCAGGCCGGTGATGAGGTCGGCGAGCGGGCCCGGCGCCGAAGTCGGCGGTGCGGGCGCGGCGTTGAGGACCGACTGGAGGGTGGCGGGGGTGTTGCTGCGGCGGAACGGGGAGACGCCCTCCGTGGCCGCGTACAGGACCACGCCGAGGGACCACAGGTCGGAGGCGGGGCCGGGGCGCTGGCCCAACACCCGTTCCGGAGCGATGTATTCGGGCGAACCGACGAAACCGCCGGTGTCGGTCAGATTCGTCTCGCCCTCTATGTGGGCGATGCCGAAGTCGGTCAGGACGACCCGGTCGTGGCGGCCGAGCAGGACGTTGTCCGGCTTGACGTCACGGTGCAGGACGCCCGCCGCGTGCGCGGCCTCGAGGGCGCCGAGCACCTGGAGGCCGATACGGGCCGCGTCGCGCGCGTCGAGGGTGCCCTCCTGCAACGCGTCGCCCAGCGAGCGGCCGGTCACCAGCTCCATCACGATCCACGGCTGACCGTCGACGACGGCCACATCGTGCACGTTCACGACAGCCGGGTGGTCGAGCCGGGCCGCCGCCCGTGCCTCGCGACGCATTCGCTCGAAGGCGTTCTCTCGTTCGCGTTCGGGAAGGTTGTCCGGGACGCGGGGTTCCTTCACGGCGACCTCGCGGTCCACCGTCTCGTCCTTGGCGCGCCACACCGTGCCCATGCCGCCGTGGCCCAGCTTGCCGAGGAGCCGGTAACGACCGGCTATCAGGCGTCCGGTGCCGGGTTCCGGCGACGGGTCGGGAGCCGGGGCGGGAGTCGCGTACGGGTTGTTCGGGTGCGGCACCGGCGTGGGCACGGCCATCCGCGGGTTCGGCGGCTGCAGAGCGAAACTCGTGGGCTCGTCGGCCCCGCGTCCGGCTCCCCCGTTGCTGCTCATACGTCCATCCATATCGCGCCGGACGCCACCGCATCCAGCTCTGGACCTTTCCGGTCACAGAGCCGTGACGCGAGATGCCCTATATGTCGTGTTCATGCCCGTGCGAACGTGTCCAGCGCGACATCGAAGTACTCCTTCGCCTCCCGCACCTTCCCGACCGGCGCCGACACCCACACGTCGTACATCCGGCCGCCCTCCTCCCAGCACATGTCGTACGTGTGCCGGGGCCCCTCCGCCGTGCTGAAGCCGTTCCAGCTGAACTCCCAGAGCGCGGCGGGGTGTCCGTAGTGCGTGGTGTCGGTGACCTTGCCGTCGTGGTAACCGGGGTTCGTGTCCGCACCCTTGGCCGCCGCGCTCTTCATCACCGCGAGCGGGCCGCCCGTTTCGGGGTCGGACATCTTGATGCCGAGGCGGAAGGTCTCCCCCGGCGACATGTAGAAGATGCGCTCGCCCTGCGGCACGCGCACGAAGTCCTCCGGTACGGCGAGCGAGAAGCCGTCGGGGTCGTGGGCGAGGCGGTAACCGGAGGGCGCGGTGGGGGTGTTGGGCGTCCTGGCCGTCGCCGAAGGTGTGGCGGACGGTGTGCGGGACGGCGAGGGTGACGTACCGGCACTCGTGGACGTCAACGGCGCCGAACTCACCGGCGAGGCACCCTTCGCGACACCGCCGTCCCCGTCCCCCCGCAACAACAGCGCCGCCGCCGACACCCCCGCCCCCGCCATCGCCGCGACCAGCAACGCGGCCACGAGCACACCGCGCGTCGAACGCCGAGGGGGCTGCTCCGCCGTGGCAGCGGGCGTAGGCGACGGCACGGGGGTCGAGGGCGAGGGCACCGACTGCCCCCGGGGAACGTCCCGTTGGGTCGGCGTGTACCCAGGCGCCGGCTTGGCCGTACGGCGGGACGTCAGCTTCGGCGTACGCCCCGACGCCGATGTCGACGCCGATGCCCTTGCCGGCGTGCGCCCGGTGTCCAGGAAAGCCCGCAGCATCCGCTCCGCCTCGGCCGCCTCCAGCCGCCGTTCCGGATCGCGTTCGAGCAGCCCCCGTACGACGGGAAGCAGCGGCCTGGCCTCGTCGGGCGGGCGGATCTCGTCGAAGACGACCGCGTGCAGGATGCCGCCCAACGAGTCGCGCCGGAACGGCGATTCACCGCTGAGGATCGTGCACAGCAGCGCGCCCAGCGACCACAGGTCGGACGCGGGACCGGTCCCCAGGCCCGACATCCGCTCCGGCGCGGTGTACTCCGGCGAGCCCACGAACGCGCCGCTCTCGGTGAGCGTCGTGGCGCCCACGACCTGCGCGATACCGAAGTCGGTCAGGACGACCCGCTCGGAGTCGGCCTCGTCGGAGGCCGTCCCCAGCAGCACGTTGGCCGGTTTGATGTCCCGGTGCAGGACGCCCGCCGCATGCGCCGTACGCAGCGCGCCGAGCAGGGCGACCCCGATCCGCGCGGCCTCGGCGGCGTCGACGGGACCGCGCGTGGAGATCCGGTCGGCGAGCGAGCCGCCGTCGAGCAACTCCATGACGATGTACGGCTGTTCGTCCTGCTCGACCACATCGTGCACGACGATGATGTGCGGATGCCTGAGCTGCGCGACCGCCCGCGCCTCGCGCAGCGTACGGTCGCGCTGGCGCCGGGCCTCCTCCTCGGAGAGGGAGTCGTCCTGGGCGATCTCCTTGACGGCGACCTGCCGCCCCAGCAACTGGTCGGTCGCCCGCCACACGATGCCCATGCCACCGCGCCCGAGCCTGGCCTCCAGGCGGTAACGGCCCGCTACGACACGGAAGTTGTCTCCCGGAGTCCCCATACGCCCCATGATGCCCCACCGGACGGACCCCTTACCGGAGCGGCGACCAGCCAAGTACGCCGACCTTCAGGGGTGATCGTTTTCAGCCATGACGGGTTCCCTCACGGGAAACACATCGACGCCCAGGTGGCGGTCCTCGAAGGGAGCACGAGGCCGCGCCGGTCACCCCTCCTGGAAACTCCGCAGGATCACGTCGTACTGCTTGCTGGTAGTGGCCCAGTCAGCGGCCGGCGAGGCCGAGTAGATGGCGTACTCGGTGCCCTCGTTGTCCATGTACCCGACGTCGATCGCGCGGTAGGGCCCGGGGAAGTAGTGCGGCGCGTCCTTGGCCAGCGCGTTCCAGGTGTACTCCCAGCGGACGCCCGGCTGGTCGCGGAAGAGCTCCTCCTTGAGGCTCAGCCGCTTGTAGTCCACCAGCCGCGCCGAGACCCGCTGGTCCAAGTCCTCCATGTGCGCGTACGAGGTGCTGAAGTCCGGCGCGGTGTCGACCGCGACCCGCACGAGGTGCTTGCCCTTGTCGGGCGTGAAGTCGACCTGCTGGAGGCCGTCCTGGTCGATGGAGACGGACCGCTTCCACCCCTTGGGCAGGGAGATGCTGAAGCCCACCGGGTCCGCGCGCCGCTCCCAACCGTCGGGAACCGCCCCCGAACCACTCCCGTCGCTCGGCGTGGCACTGGCACTGGCACTCGTACCGGCGCTCGGAGTCGACGGGGCCGAGGCGGAGTCGCCGGCGCGGTCCGTGCCGAAGTGCTGCAGCGCGACCGCGGCACCTCCGCCGACGAGTGCGGCGAGGACAACGACCAGGACGACCGAGCGGACCCGGCGGCGCTTCGTCGGAGCGGGCGCGTGGGACGTGAGGGGGACGACAGGCGTGTGGTGGGTCGGCCCGGTCACCGGCGGGTACGGCGTCGCGCCCCCGGTCGCCGACTGGTACGGCGTCGCACCCGAACCCGAACTGAAGTCCTGCGCGAACCCCGCCTGGCGCGAGCCCACTTGCTGCGTCGGCAGCCACTCCTCCGCCGCCCGCGGCCGCCGCCCCTCGGCCGCCTCCGCGAGCATCTGCTCGGCCTGGTCGGCGTCGGGCCGTAGCGCGGGGTCCTTGTTCAGCAGCGCGGCGATGACGGGCGCGAGCGCACCGGCGTACCGCGGCTCGCCGGCCTCCTCCTCGACGACGGCCTGCATGGTGGACAACGGCGAGGTGCGGCGGAACGGCGAACGGCCCTCGACCGCCGTGAAGAGCGTGGCGCCCAGCGCCCACAGGTCGGAGGACGGTCCGGGGTCGGCGCCGCGGACGCGCTCGGGGGCGAGGTAGTCGACGGAGCCTACGACCTCTCCCGTGCGCGTGATGGTCGAGTCGCCCTCGATCTGCGCGATGCCGAAGTCGGTGAGCAGCACCCGCCCGTCCTGCCCGAGCAGCACATTGCCGGGCTTCACGTCACGGTGCAGGACACCCGCGGCATGCGCGGCACGCAGGGCGCGCAGCACCCACAGGCCGATGCGCGCGGCCTCGGCCGGCTCGATCCGGCCCTGCTCCTTGACCTCGTCGGCAAGGGAGTTGCCCTCGACCAGCTCCATGACGATCCAGGGGCGGCCGTCGTGCTCGAGTACGTCGTGCACGGTGACGACGGCGGCGTGGTTGATCCGCGCGGCGGCGCGCGCCTCGGCGCGGGTGCGCGCCAGCAGCCGCGGCTGGTCGCTCTCGGACACATAGAGCGCGGCCGTCAACTCCTTGATGGCGACGGCCCGGTGCAGTACCTCGTCGTGCGCACGCCACACCCGGCCCATGCCACCGCTGCCGATCGACTCGGCCAGCCGATAGCGCCCCGCGAGGAGCAGGCCCTGCATCTGATTCACGTTTCCCCGCAATGCTCTTGACAGGCTCAGCGTAAGGACAGGCCCTTGTCCAGGGAACCAGCGGGGTACCACGGAGACCGCACTGTGACGGTTGTCGCTTCTGCGCCCGAACGGGAACCACCGGGCCTCGGCGCGCCGCTTCCGCGGGTCACCCGGTGTACTGATAGGTCGACGACGCCTGCTCGTACAGCCGTGTCACCTCGTCCCGTTGGGCCTCCGGGCCGCGTACCTGCACGATGTGGTACCTGCCGTCGATGAGGAACGCCATGTTGCGTACGAACAGGTCGCCGCCCTGGCTGTCCGTCCAGGTGAACTGCCCCTCGGCCATGGTCTTTCCGCCGACCGTGATGGTCCGCAGCCCGGTGGCCGTGGCCCAACTGGAGTTGCGGTACGGCTGCAACTCGCTCTCGCTGTCCCGCTGGTACACCATCGGATCACTGCCGTACTTCGTGGCGCTGTCCCGTCCGGCCACGACGATCAGCTCGAAGTCGCCGTGGGAGTAGACGACTTGGCCGCTCCCGTTCTTCGGCGTACGGGTCCACCCCTTGGCGACGGCGACCTGGAACCCGACGGAGTCCTTGCGCAGCACGAAGCCGGCGGCGACATTCGGGTCGGTCTGCGTCGGGCTCGAACTCGCGGACGTGGACGGGCTGTTACTCGCCGCCGGTGAGGTCTGGTCGGGCTGCGGCTGACTGCTGGCCTCGGCCGACGACTGGGAGGGCGCGGGACTCGCGTCCCCCGCGGTCCCGGTCTTGTCCCCCTGCCCGGCGCCGGAGTTCTCCCCGGACTTGGGCAAAAAGAGCATGGCGTACGCGACCGCGCCGGCCAGCAGAAGGAAGATGAGAATGAGCAGGGTCCGGCCCAGTCGCCGAGGCGACCCTACGACCTCCTCCTTGGCCCGCTTGTGCCGCCCGTGCGGACTGGTCGCGGGCAGCCCGGCCCGCCGCCTGCGCACCAACTCGCCGCGCCGCCGCACGATCGGCAGCCGCCTCGGGTCGGTCGGCGGGGTGGCGACGACATGGGTACCGGCCTCGGGCTCGGGCGCCGAGCGCACCAACGACCGCAGCCAGCCCCGCAGTTCCTCGAAGTCGAGCCGCTCGGTCGGATCCTGCCGCAGCAACGACTCCACGACCGGCCGCAGCGGCCCGCACTCCTCCGCGAACGCGGGCGGCTCCGCACACACGAGCTGCACCAGCTCGGCGGTCGACTCCTCCGGATAGGGCGCATGCCCCTGCACGGCCCTGAAGAGCAGCGCCCCGAGCGCCCACAGGTCGGTGGCCGGCCCGATCGGCGCGGCCAACTGCCAGTTCTCATGCACCGGCACGGCCTGCTCCGGCGCCCACCGCTCGGTCACCGGCCCCACGACCGTCATCCGCACCTGCCGAGCCCGCTCAGCCGCCAACGCGGTGGCGGGCCCACGACGAGCGGGAGCTCCGGCTGCGGCCAACTCGTCCCAGCGGGAGGGAGGTTGGGGGGAGTTACCGGCACCGGGGGCGGGCGGGACGGGACCGTCGAGGCCGGGGAGGCGAGGGTTACCGGGCGCGGCCACGCCGGGCTGACCGGCAGCGGTGAGTGCGCTGTAGCGGGTGGGGTCGGCGCCGTGGGGCGGGGTGTTCGTGCCGTGGGCTGGGGCGCCTGCGCGGTAACCCGAGGCGTCCGTACCGCGGTTGGGGGCGTTGTCTCGGGCGTAGGCCGAGGCATCCCTGCCATAAGTCGAGTCGCCCGCGCGGTAGCCCGAGGTGTCTCCACCCTGGACCGGGGCACCCGTACGGTGACCCGAAGTGTCCCCGCCGAACGGGGCCGGGACATCCGCACGGTATCCCGAGGGGCCCGCGCCGTCGTCTCCGACATAGGCCGAGGTACCCGCGCGATAGCCCGAGGCCTCCGCGCCGTGGGTCGGAGCACCCGTGCGGTAACCCGAAGTGTCCCCGCCGTGAGCCTGGTCGTCCCCTGCGTAGGCCGACGCATCCCCGCCGTAGCCCGGGGCGCCCGCGCGATAACCCGAGGCATCCCCACCCTGAGCCGGAGCACCCGCACCCGCACCCGCACCCGCACGGTGCCCGGAAGTGTCCCCGCCGAGCGGGCCCGAGGCGTCCGGGCCGGGGAACGTGCCTGTTCCGCCCGGGGACGGTGTGCCGGGGCCGCCCGTCGGTGGGGGGAACGCGCGGTCGCCCTGTGCTGCCGGGGCCGTGCCGCCGGTGCCGGGGCGTGGTGCGGCGCCGTGCCAGGCGGTGTTGCGGACGCCGTAGGGGTCGGCTATCTGGCCCGGGGGCGTTGTGCCGGACGGGTGCTCCACACCGTTGCCGGCGGAGTACGGCAGTGGGGCCGCGCCGCCCGGCTGCGAAGAGGTGCCGTGCTCGCCGGCCGGGGCGGGCCGGGCGCCGGGCAGCGCGGGGCGCCCCGTCTGCTGGGCCTCCTGCACCCGGGCAGCGGCTCGCGCGCCAGCGCGGTACGCGGCGATCGCCCCGGCCCGCGCGGCCCGGATGTCACCGACGCCGTCCGCTTCCCTGCGGGCCAGCGCGGCGGAGGAACCGCCCCCGCCACCGCCCTCCGCACCGACTCCGGGCAGCCCTCGGGCGGCCCGCGCCTCGATCGCGGCCCGCCGAGCGGCCTCGGGGTCCGCTTCGACGGGGCTTACGGCAGCGGCGGCAGCACCGGCGCCGGGTCCGCCGCCCGCGCCGCCGAAGCCGATCGCACCGCCACCGGTCCGGGAGTCACCGGGGACCGCAGGAGCCGTAGAGCCGCCGTGAGTCACAGAGCCGGCCCGTGCCGCGGAAACCGCGGGGACCGCAGCCCCGCCGCCGTGCTGTCCGCGCGGCGGACCCCCGTCCTCGCCGTCCTGGACCGGCACCGGGTCGTAGCCGCACAGTGCCTCCTCCGCCGCGCCCACCGCGAGCCCGGTCAGCATCACCCGGCCGTCGTCGCAGACGAGCACCGTGCGCGCGGTGATGTTGCGGTGCACCCAGCCGTGCGCGTGCAGCACCCGCAGCGCCATCAGGACATCGGCGGCGACCTCGGCCGCCCGGTACGGCGACAACGGCTTCTCGACGAGCAGCGTGGCGAGGGTCTGGGCGGACACCAGTTCGCTGACTATCCACAGCGAACCGCCCTCGGCGAACACGTCGAAGACCTGGTCCAGCCGGGGATGGTCGGGGATCCGCGCCGCGGCCTGCGCGGCCTCGACCGCACGCCGTACCGCCGGATCGCTCGGCCGCCGGGTGGCGGTCCGCGCCGCGGCCGGCCGTCGCGCCCCGCGGTCGCGCGCGGTGAACCCGTCGGGCAGCCCGTCCTCGCCGAGCACCTCCGCCTCGACGACCTCGGGCAACGGCACCTGGCGTACCAGGACTTCCTGCCCGCTGTACGTGTCGAAGGCGCGGGTCTCGGTGAGTTCGTACTCGTCAGAAGGCGGCAGCGGCAGGCGGTAGCGGTCGGCGAGCACCCGACCCGCATAGTCGTCCACGTTGCCTCCCCCGGCCGCCCGGTTGGTCAATTCCGTTCGCCTTGCGCCCCGTTCCGCATACATACCTGGATGCGTACGGTCCGCAACCACTCACGATACGTGCCGGAGGCAACCCGCAAAGAGGGGTTGACGTATCTGGCGCGCCAAACCCGGACCCACCCGCCTCACGACTTCGGTTCGAACGTCTTCGTCAGCGTCGTCCAGGTGTCCTTACGCAGTTCAGTACCCCAATTGGCGGCTTTCGCGGTGTACATGAGCGCATATCCGAGATGACCGTTGACGACGAACCCGCGGTCGATCGTGCGGTACTTCGTCCCACCGTCCTCATAGGTGAACTCCCAGTCGGCTGTGTTCCAGCTCCGGTAGTCCACCTCCTCTATTCGGATCCGCGTGTACCCGGAGCGCGTCATGTACTGCTCCTGGTTCTTCCAGTCCGCCACCGGATCGCCCTTCGGCGTACTGGTCCAGGCGATCAGCAGCTTCTGCCCGTCCGGCCCGGTGAACCGGACCCCCGCCGAGTCGGTCGACTGGTACGACCACCCGGCGGGCAGGCCTATGGAGAACCCCTGGCTCCCCTTGTACGTCTTCACCACCGCGGCGCCGCCCGAGGTACCGATCGCCCCGCCGCTGGTCCCGCCGGTCGCGCTCGTACCCGAACTCGCCGTATTTCCCGCGGCCGGTGCCGTCACCGAGGAGTCGGCCTGCGCGCCGCCCGTGCTCTCGCTGTCGCCGCTGTCCTTCTTGGTGGTGTCGGCGCTCTCACTCGCGCTCGCGCTGGCGCTACTGCCCGTCTTGGCACCGCTGTTGTGCTTCGACCCCTTCGAGCCGCTGTCGTCACCGTCACCGAGCGTGAACGCCAGCACGACACCGAGCACCGCGAGCACGATGACGACCGCGATGATCACCAGCGTCCGCTTCGGCACCACGTCGGTGATCGGCGCCCTCGGCACGTGCCGCGGCGGCAGATCCGGCGGCGTCATCACGGGCCATCCGGAACTCCGCCCACCGGAAGCCGAGTTGGCCCCCCGCGCACCCACCTCGTGCGTGGTCGTGTCCTTGATGCCGGAGTCCCGCAGACTCGACTCCCGCGCACCCGACGCCTGCGCACCCAGGTCACGTGTACCCGGGTCCGACGCACCGGCCTTCGCTCCCGAACCGGCGACGGCTCCCGCACCGGCCGACGTCCCGGAACGCGTCGCCGAACCGGAAGCACCTCCCGACCGGGCCGAAGGCACCGCAGGCGTCCGAGGCCCGGCGGCAGCGGTCCCGGAACCAGCACCGGCAGCCTCCGCGCCCTTCGCA
Source organism: Streptomyces xylophagus (assembly GCF_000716435.1). Classification (GTDB taxonomy): domain Bacteria; phylum Actinomycetota; class Actinomycetes; order Streptomycetales; family Streptomycetaceae; genus Streptomyces; species Streptomyces xylophagus. Next base: position 99,264 of record NZ_JNWO01000013.1, on the reverse strand, counting down.
CCACCGGAGCCACCGGCCCCCGAAGTACCGGAGCCACTCTTGCCCGACGCACCGGCCACGCCGGCCGTACCGGTCCCGGCGGCAGCCGCGCCGGCACCCGCACCCGAACCACCAGGCATACCGGCAACGGGAGTTGAAGCCGCGCCAGAATCCGAACCGGGACTCTTGACCGAACCCGCAGCGGCACCTGAACCCGCAGCCGCCGAAGTGGCCGCCCCGGCCCCCGCCGAGCCCCCCGCGGCCTTCCGCATGGACCGCAACGCCCCGCGCAACCGCTCGGCCCCCGCCGAAGGACCCGAACTCCCGCTCCCGCCACCGCTCTTCTTGCCGCCGGGCTCCGCAGGCCCCGGCTGCGCGGGCAACGGCACCACCCGGGTGGCGTCAGCCGGCGGCTCGGACTCGACCGCCTTGGGCTCGGGCGCGTGGATCACCGCGTTGAGCATCGCCCGGGCACCCGCGTCGTCGAGGCGCTGAGCCGGGTCCTTGTTCAGCAGGCCGTAGATGACGTCCCGCAACGGCCCGGCGTTCTTCGGCTCCTCCAGCGGCTCGGTCATCACCGCGGTGAGCGTGGCGATCGCGGAACCCTTGTCGTACGGCGGTGCGCCCTCGACCGCCGCGTACAACAGGCCGCCCAGCGACCACAGGTCGGCCGCCGGACCGGGCTTGTGCCCGCGGGCCCGCTCCGGGGAGATGTACGAGGGCGCGCCGACGAGCATGCCGGTGGAGGTGATCGACGGGTCGCCCTCGACCTGTGCGATGCCGAAGTCGGTGAGCACGACCCGGCCGTCCTCGGCGATCAGCACGTTCGACGGCTTCACGTCGCGGTGCAGGATGCCCTCGCGGTGCGCGGACCGCAGGACGTCGAGTATCGCGAGCCCGACCTCCGCCGCACGGCGCGGTTCGAGCAGGCCGTCTTCCCGGATGGCCTCGGCGAGCGACTTGCCCTCGACCAACTCCATGACGATCCACGGCCGGTCGTCCTCGTCGACCACGTCGTAGACCGTCACCGCGCTGGTGTTGCGGATCCGCGCGATGGCCTTGGCCTCGCGCAACGTCCGCGTGATCAGCCGGCGTTTCTCGTCCTCGTCGATGCTGGACGGGAACCGCAACTCCTTGACGGCCACCGTCCGGCCCAGGGTTTCGTCCTCGGCACGCCACACCGTGCCCATGCCTCCGCGGCCGAGCACTTCTCCCAACCGGTACCGCCCGGCGAGAAGACGCTCGTTCTTGTCCCGACGAGTGTCCTGACGGGATGTCCCCGCCCGCTCCGCCTCCGACATGCGTCCCCTCATGCAACCCGCCCTGACAGAGCCTCCATTGTCCCCCACCGAACAAGTGCCCAACGCCCAGGGGGCCTCTCCCCGCGCACCGAAGTCACCTCCCCTCGCATATCCGCCGCAGGTCACACAGCCAAGTCCGGCAGGATGACCCGCGAGAACGGAGGATCACGATGCCCACACCTCGGACACTGCTGGCCATTCCGGTGTCCCTGGCCCTCCTCTGCCTGTCCACCGCCGCCTCGCATGCAGGCCCGACGCCGGCCACAAATGCCCTGGTCCGACTGCTGGTCATCCGGGGCAGAGCCCCCGCCGCGGCGCTACTGGCCCACGACGGGACGGACTCCGGCAGCACACCGACCGGAACGGACCACGCGCCGACCGGGACGGACTACACGCGGGCCGAGACGGACTACGCATCCGGCAGGACGGACTACGCACAGGCCGGAACAGGCATCAGCCCCGCCGACCACTTCCGCGCCGGCAGCATCACGAAGACCTTCATCGCGACGGTGGTCCTCCAACTGGCCGCCGAACACCGGCTGTCCCTGTCCGACACAGTCGAGCAACACCTGCCGGGCCTGGTGCGCGGAGCGGGCAACGACGGGCGCGCGCTGACCCTCCGTTCCCTGCTCACCCACACCAGCGGCCTGTACGACTTCACCGCGGTCACCGGGGGCACGGTCCCCGTCTCTCCCCTTCAGGCCGTCCGTATCGCCCTCACCCACCCTCCGGCCGATCGCGGCCGCTTCTCCTACTCGAACACCAACTACGTGCTGCTCGGCCTTGTCATCCGGCAGGTCACCGGCCACTCGTACGCCACCGAGGCCGAGCGCCGCATCATCGCTCCGCTGCGTCTGACGGGCACCTCCTTCCCGGGCTCCCGCACCACTCTTCCCCCGCCGCACGGCCGCGCCTACGCCACCGACGGCTCCGACGTCACCGACCTCGACCCGCGGGTGGCCGGCGCCGCGGGCGAGCTGGTGACCACGCTCGCCGATCTGGACCGCTTCTACTCGGCCCTGCTCGGCGGCGAACTCCTGCCCCCGCACTGGCTGCGCGAGATGCTCAACACCCGCACCGCACACGGCTCGTACGGCATGGGGCTGTTCCCGGTGAAACTCCCGTGCGGCATCACGGTGTGGGGGCACAACGGCCGTATCTCGGGCAGCTACGTGCGCACCGCAGCCACCGTCGACGGCCGTCATGTCCTCACCTTCCGTGTGAACACGACCGCGATCGCAGACCCCGACCTCGAACCGGCCCTGCTCGCCGCCGAGTTCTGCCCCCGCACCTCGTAGAACGGCCGGGTTCCGCACAAAGATCCCAGCTCACGACACTCGTTCGAGTGAAGTCGGCTGTTCCGCAACTGGGCTACAACGGCGCGATGTCCGGCGCCCCCAACCGCGCCGCGTCCGCCGTCAGGTCGTCGGGCTGGCGCTGGGACTCCCGCTCGGCCTCCACCCGCTTCTCGTAGTACTCGACCTCGCGCTCGATCTGGTCCTTGTCCCAGCCGAGCACCGGCGCCATCAACTCGGCGGCCTCACGGGCGCTGCGCGTGCCCCGGTCGAAGGTCTCGATCGAGATGCGGGTGCGGCGGGTGAGGACGTCGTCCAGGTGCCGTGCGCCCTCGTGCGAGGCGGCGTAGACGACCTCGGCGCGCAGATAGTCGTCGGCGAACTGGAGGGGTTCGCCGAGCGCGGGGTCCTTGGCGATGAGGTCGAGGACCTCCTCCGCCATCGAACCGAAACGGTTCAGCAGGTGCTCCACGCGGACCACATGGATGCCGGTCTGTGCGGCGATCCGCGCTCGCGCGTTCCACAGCGCCCGATAGCCCTCCGCGCCGATCAGCGGCACATCCTCGGTGACGCACTCGGCGACCCGCATGTCGAGCCCGTGCACCGCCTCGTCGACGGCGTCCTTGGCCATCACCCGGTACGTCGTGTACTTGCCGCCCGCCACGACGACGAGCCCCGGCACCGGATGCGCCACGGTGTGCTCGCGCGACAGCTTGCTGGTGGCGTCGGACTCACCGGCCAGCAGCGGCCGCAGTCCCGCGTAGACACCCTGTACGTCGTCTCTGGTCAGCGGCACCGCGAGCACCGAGTTCACGTGCTCCAGCAGATAGTCGATGTCGGCGCTGGACGCGGCCGGATGGGCCTTGTCGAGGTCCCAGTCGGTGTCGGTGGTCCCGACGATCCAGTGCCGGCCCCACGGGATGACGAACAGCACGGACTTCTCGGTGCGCAGGATCAGCCCGCTGGTGGAGTTGATGCGGTCCTTGGGCACGACGAGGTGGATGCCCTTGGAGGCCCTGACGTGGAACTGCCCACGCTCCCCGACCATCGCCTGGGTGTCGTCGGTCCACACGCCCGTGGCGTTCACGATCTGCTTCGCGCGGATCTCGTACTCGCCGCCCGCCTCGACGTCCCGCACCCGGGCACCGACCACTCGCTCGCCCTCGCGCAGGAACCCGGTCACGCGCGCGCCGTTGGCGACCTTCGCGCCGTACGACGACGCCGTGCGCACCAGGGTGGCCACATAGCGGGCGTCGTCCATCTGCGCGTCGTAGTACTGCAGGGCGCCGACCAGGGCGTCCTTCTTCAACGCGGGTGCCACGCGCAGGGCGTGACGGCGGCTCAGGTGGCGGTGCGTCGGCAGGCCGCGACCATGCGCGCGGGCCATGGACATCGCGTCGTAGAGCGCGACGCCCGAGCCGGCGTACAGGCGCTCCCAGCCCTTGTGCTGGAGCGGGTACAGGAACGCCACGGGCTTCACCAGGTGCGGGGCGAGCCGCTCCAGGAGCAGGCCGCGTTCCTTGAGTGCCTCGCGGACGAGCGCGAAGTCGAGCATCTCCAGATAGCGCAGACCTCCGTGGATCAGCTTGCTCGACCTGCTCGATGTGCCGGACGCCCAGTCGCGCGCCTCGACCAGTCCCGTGGACAGGCCGCGGGTCACGGCGTCCAGGGCGGTGCCCGCGCCGACCACACCTCCGCCCACCACGAGCACGTCCAGTTCGCGCTCGGCCATTCCCGCCAGTGCCTCGGCCCGCTGCGCCGGACCCAGTGTCGCTGTCCTCACCGCTGCCTCCCGCTATCGGTAGCGCCGGCCGCACCCGTTCGGCGAAGCCCGGTTCGTATCCCTCCTGCCCAAATTCTGACCGGGATGCCCGACTTCAGCCACCACTCGCCCCCAGCCTGTGGACAACAATCACAGGACTGCCGAAAAACACAGCCGTCCAATCCCGCATAACGGTCATATTTACTCCTAGTCTGACATTGCGCTCGCTCGTTCTGTCCACAGGGCTTGCGCACCTGTCCCGCTTCGGTTACTGGGAAGGACGGCCCACGCCATGCCCGCAGATCTCGCCGTCATCGGACTCGGTCCTCTCGGCCTGCCCCTGGCCCAGGCCGCTGTCGCCGCCGGCATCGCCACGACCGGCTTCAAGACCGGCCCCGAGGTCGGCTCCCTCAGCCCCGCCGAACTGCGCCGGATGCTCTCGGGGGGCTTCCGGCCGGCCACCAACCCCGCCGAGCTCGGCCGCGTACGCACCGCGGTGATCTGCGCGCCGACACCCCCGGACGCGGACGGCGGCCTCGACCTCAGCCAGGTGGAGACGGCCGCCCGCGCCCTCGCCGCCCACCTGCGCCCGCACACCACGGTGATCCTGGAGTCACCGGTGCACCCCGGCACCACCGAGAACTTCCTCCGCCCCCTCCTCGAAGAGGGATCGGGCCTCCGCGCGGGACGCGACTTCCACCTCGCCTACTCCCCCAGCCGCGTCGACCCCGGCAACCGCGACTTCACCCCGGCCAACACCCCCAAGGTGATCGGCGGCCTCACCCCCGCCTGCACCGAGTCGGCCGCCGCCTTCTACGGCCGCCTCACCGACAAGGTGGTACGCGCGCGTGGCCTGCGCGAAGCGGAGACCGTGCAGCTACTGGAGACCAACTTCCGGCACGTCAACATCGCCCTCGTCAACGAAATGGCCGTCCTGTGCCACGACTTGGGCGTCGACCTGTGGGACGTCATCCGCTGCGCGGAGACCAAGCCGTTCGGCTTCCAGGCCTTCCGCCCCGGCCCCGGCGTCGGCGGCCACGCCGTCCCCCAGGACCTGACAGGCCCCGGCGGCCGCCCCCTCCGCATGGTCGAACTCGCCCAGCAGGTCAACAACCACATGCCCCGCTACGTCATCCAGCGCGCCGCCACACTCCTCAACGAGCACGGCAAGTCCGCGCGCGGAGCACGGGTGTTGCTGCTCGGCGTCACCTACAAGGCCGACCTCGCCGACCAACAGGCCACCCCCGCCCAGGAGATCGCGATCCGCCTGATGGAACTCGGCGCCTCCGTCAGCTACCACGACCCCCACATCCCCTCCTGGAGCGTCCTCGACCGCCCTGTCCCCCGCGCGGACTCCCTCTACGAGGCGGCGGCCGACGCCGACCTGACGATCCTGCTCCAGCAGCACCGGACGTACGACCTCCAAGGCCTGTCGGTGAAGGCTCAGTTGCTGCTGGACACGCGGGGAGCCACACCGACCGGGGCCGCACACCGGCTCTGAGCACGAAAACGACTGGTCACAGGGTCACGTCGACCTGCTAATCTCCCCACACTCGTCGCACAGTTGTCGCATATCCGTGCGCACGCATCTCTGCTTCGCCTTTCCTGTCTTCGCATCCCGTGGGGGGATTTCTGTCATGAGCCAGTCAGCCACGCCACCACAGCAGCCACAGCCGCAGCCCGAGGCGCAGGCCCAGGCCCAGCCGCAGCCGGTCGACGGCAACCCGTACGCCCAGCAGCCCGGCGCCGTACCGCCGTCTCCGGCACCGAGCGCGCCGTACGCCCCGCCTACTCCCCCGAAGAACAACATCGCGCTGGGCCTGGTGACCGCCGTCGTCGCGGCGCTGGTCGCCGCCGGCATCTACGGCGTCGTCATCGGCACCACCAAGCACGAGATCGGCTGGGCGGCGGTCGGCGTCGGCTTCGTGATCGGCCTGGCTGCGGGCAAGCTCGGTGGGCGCAACCCCGTGCTTCCCGTGGTCAGCGCCGTCCTGGCCCTCGGCGCGGTCTACCTCGGCCAGCTGGTCGGCGAGGCGATGATCGGCGCGGACGAGCTGGGCGTGAACTTCAGCAAGGTCTTCTTCGACCACTTCGACGTCGTCCAGGACGCCTGGAAGGCCGACGCCGACCCGCTCACCTTCATCTTCTTCGCCATCGCCGCGTTCGCCGCGTTCTCGGGGGCCAAGAAGGCTGCGCTCTGACCGGCGCGCAGGGAGTGCAGGGGGGCGCGTGGGGATGACCGTGCATCTGGGGCTGCTGGCGCAAAGCTTCTCTGGATCACTAGCGTACGAATGCAGGGTTCGTCGGCCCGGCGACGGACTACGCGACGGGTGTCCGCCCCTAGTTCATATAGGGGCGGCCGCTCGCGATCCTGCCGCGTCACGACGGATCCGGTACCGTAAAAGGTGGAGCCCACCGCAGTGGGCACTGCGGCAGGCTCCTGAAAAGTGAACGAAGTGTCCACCCCTACGTCTCTTGGGGGTGGCCGCTCACTTTCCTCCATAGATCCACAAGATGCACCTCCTCCGGAACTTCACCAGCCGAAGCCAAGTTCGGTCCCATCGGGTGGGCTTGCGGTGACGACCCATGGGTGCGCCCCCTTCCGCGACGCCACCCATTGGCCCGGTAGGCGGCTCGTCGGAACTCGGGCCGGGCCCCGAGAGCCCGGGTCCGGAACCATGTCCCTGGAAGGGGGCGACCCAGAGAACTGGGGCGCCGATCAAGGACACTAGCCGCCCGACACGGCCATACCGCGGGTAATCACCCCGAACGCAACCGCGCGCCCCCTCAGTCCCAACACGCGCCCCACCAACCCCACTTGGGCACACGAAAGAGCCCGGACCACTCAGGTCCGGGCCCTTAAGAGCGTCGTATGCCTACCGCTTGTGCTGCGAGTCCGCCACCGTCACCTCGACGCGCTGGAACTCCTTCAGCTCGCTGTAACCCGTCGTCGCCATCGCCCGCCGCAGCGCCCCGAAGATGTTCATCGAGCCGTCGGGGACGTGGGACGGGCCGGTGAGGATCTCCTCGATCGTGCCGACCGTGCCGAGGTCGACCTTCTTGCCGCGCGGGAGTTCCTCGTTGACCGCTTCCATGCCCCAGTGGTGGCCCTTGCCGGGGCCGTCCGTGGCGCGGGCCAGCGGGGAGCCCATCATGACCGCGTCGGCGCCGCAGGCGATCGCCTTGGGGAGGTCGCCGGACCAGCCGACACCGCCGTCGGCGATGACGTGCACGTACCGGCCGCCGGACTCGTCCATGTAGTCGCGGCGGGCCGCCGCCACGTCCGCGACGGCCGTGGCCATCGGGACCTGGATGCCCAGGACGTTGCGTGTGGTGTGCGCGGCGCCGCCGCCGAAGCCGACGAGGACGCCGGCCGCGCCCGTGCGCATCAGGTGCAGGGCCGCCGTGTACGTGGCGCAGCCGCCGACGATCACCGGGACGTCCAGCTCGTAGATGAACTGCTTCAGGTTCAGCGGCTCGTGCGAACCCGACACGTGCTCCGCCGAGACCGTCGTACCGCGGATGACGAAGATGTCCACGCCCGCGTCGACGACGGCCTTGGAGAACTGGGCCGTGCGCTGCGGGGAGAGCGCGGCGGCGGTGACCACGCCCGAGTCGCGCACCTCCTTGATGCGCTGCCCGATCAGCTCCTCCTTGATGGGAGCCGCGTAGATCTCCTGGAGGCGGCGGGTCGCGGCGTCCACGTCCAGGCCGGTGATCTCGTCGAGGAGCGGCTGCGGGTCCTCGTACCGCGTCCAGAGGCCTTCGAGGTTCAGCACGCCGAGGCCGCCGAGCTCGCCGATGCGGATCGCGGTGGCCGGGGAGACGACCGAGTCCATGGGGGCGGCCAGGAACGGCAGTTCGAAGCGGTAGGCGTCGATCTGCCAGGCGATCGAGACCTCCTTCGGGTCCCGCGTACGGCGGCTGGGGACGACGGCGATGTCGTCGAAGGCGTACGCCCGGCGGCCGCGCTTGCCGCGCCCGATCTCGATCTCAGTCACGTGTGTGGCCTTTCCTTCTGCGTCTCAGCGTCTTCCAGTATCGCCGACGGGCACGACAAGGGCGGCCCCGGATGCTCCGGAGCCGCCCTCGGGAAGCCTGGCGACTACTGGCCGACTACTTGCTGCGGCTGTAGTTCGGTGCCTCGACCGTCATCTGGATGTCGTGCGGGTGGCTCTCCTTGAGGCCCGCGGACGTGATCCGGACGAAGCGGCCCTTGGTCTCCATCTCCTCGATGGTGGCCGCGCCCACATAGCCCATAGTCTGGCGCAGACCGCCGACGAGCTGGTGCAGCACGTTGGCCAGCGGGCCGCGGTAGGGCACCTGGCCCTCGATGCCCTCGGGCACGAGCTTGTCGTCGGAGGCGACCTCGGCCTGGAAGTAACGGTCCTTGGAGTACGACCGGCCCTGGCCGCGGGACTGCATCGCGCCGAGCGAGCCCATGCCGCGGTACGACTTGAACTGCTTGCCGTTGATGAACTGCAGCTCGCCCGGCGACTCCTCGCAGCCCGCGAGCAGGCTGCCGAGCATCACCGTGTCGGCGCCGGCGGCGAGCGCCTTGCCGATGTCGCCGGAGTACTGCAGGCCGCCGTCGCCGATCAGCGGGACGCCGGCCGCGCGGGCGGCGAGGGACGCTTCGTAGATCGCGGTGACCTGCGGGACACCGATGCCGGCGACGACACGGGTCGTACAGATCGAGCCGGGGCCGACGCCGACCTTGATGCCGTCGACACCGGCGTCGATCAATGCCTGGGCGCCGTCGCGCGTGGCGACGTTGCCGCCGATCACGTCGACGCCGACGCTGGACTTGATCTTCGCCATCCAGTTGAGGGCGTTGCTGTTGTGGCCGTGCGAGGTGTCGACGACCAGGAAGTCCACACCGGCCTCGGCGAGGGCCTGGGCGCGCTCGAGTGCCTCGGGGCTGGCGCCCACGGCGGCACCGACGATGAGACGGCCCTCGGCGTCCTTGGCGGCGTGCGGGTACTGCTCGGCCTTGACGAAGTCCTTGACCGTGATGAGGCCCTTGAGGATGCCGGCCTCGTCGACGAGGGGCAGCTTCTCGATCTTGTGGCGGCGCAGCAGCTGCATGGCGTCTGCGCCGGTGATGCCGACCTTGCCGGTGACCAGGGGCATCGGGGTCATGACCTCGCGCACCTGCCGGGAGCGGTCGGTCTCGAAGGCCATGTCGCGGTTGGTGACGATGCCGAGGAGCTTGCCGTTGCCGTCGGTCACCGGGACGCCGCTGATGCGGAACTTGGCGCACAGCGCGTCGGCCTCGCCGAGCGTGGCGTCCGGGTGCACGGTGATCGGGTCGGTGACCATGCCGGACTCGGAGCGCTTCACGAGGTCGACCTGGTTGACCTGGTCCTCGACGGACAGGTTGCGGTGCAGCACACCGACGCCGCCCTGGCGGGCCATCGCGATCGCCATCCGGGACTCGGTCACCTTGTCCATCGCCGCGGAGAGCAGCGGGATGTTGACCCGGACGTTGCGCGAGATGCGGGACGAGGTGTCGACCGCGTTCGGAAGCACGTCGGACGCGCCCGGCAGCAGCAGCACGTCGTCGTAGGTCAGCCCTAGTGTCGCGAATTTGGCGGGCACTCCGTCGACGTTGGCAGTCATGACACCTTCCCCAAATGGCCTTGATCGGTGCGGATGTCCATGCTAACGGGAAGCAGGGGTCGCGAATTCCACGATTCCACGGCTACGGCTCGCTCCGGGCTTCGTATGTTCGTACGGATGCCGTCGGCCGACTGTTCAAGAAAGGCGCCGCCACTCAAGGCACTGCCGCTCAAGACAGCGCCCGCACGGGCGTTACTGCTCGGCCAGTGCCCGAAGTCGGCTCAGTGCTCGATGCTGGGCGACCCGGACCGCGCCGGGTGACATTCCCAACATCTGGCCGGTCTCCTCCGCCGTGAGGCCCACGGCGATGCGCAGCAGAAGCAGTTCGCGCTGGTTCTCCGGGAGGTTGGCCAGGAGTTTCTTGGCCCATTCGGCGTCGCTGCTGAGGAGGGCGCGCTCCTCGGGGCCGAGGGAGTCGTCCGGACGCTCCGGCATCTCGTCGGAGGGGACCGCCGTGGAACCGGGGTGGCGCATCGCGGCCCGCTGGAGATCTGCGACCTTGTGGGCGGCGATGGCGAAGACGAACGCCTCGAAGGGGCGGCCGGTGTCCTTGTAGCGCGGGAGTGCGAGGAGGACGGCGACGCAGACCTCCTGGGCCAGGTCCTCCACGAAATGCCGTGCGTCGCCCGGGAGTCGGGACAGACGGGTGCGGCAGTAGCGCAGTGCCAGTGGGTGTACGTGGGCGAGCAGATCGTGGGTGGCCTGCTCGTCTCCGTCGACCGCGCGAAGGACGAGTCCACCAATCGCCCCTTGGGCCCTGGCCCCCTCGTCGTCACGCATCGGTCCATGGTGCCTTGCGGCCGAAGGGTCCGTGGCACCGCGTCCGTTGTTGTGCACCGAAGCGTTATGAGCAGGTGCGCCGGAACTCATTTCCTGCGCCCTCCCCTCCCGCTCGACCGACTCGTCCCCGAGGAACTCCACACCTCAAGGATGCGGCATCCGCGGCGAAACGAGCAGCGGGCACCCGGTGGGCCCTTTTGCCGCCCCCGCCCACCATGAGGTAGGCGGGGATTGTCGTACCCCCGCTGCAACCCACTGACCTGGTCCTAACGGACGAGGCCCCACCGGAAACCGAGCGCCACGGCGTGCGCCCGGTCCGAGGCGCCGAGTTTCTTGAAGAGCCGCCGGGCGTGTGTCTTGACGGTGTCCTCGGAGAGGAAGAGCTCACGGCCGATCTCCGCGTTCGAGCGGCCGTGGCTCATGCCCTCCAGGACCTGGATCTCGCGCGCGGTGAGCGTCGGTGCGGCGCCCATCTCGGCGGACCGCAGCCGGCGCGGGGCCAGCCGCCAGGTCGGGTCGGCGAGGGCCTGGGTGACCGTGGCCCGCAGTTCGGCGCGCGAGGCGTCCTTGTGCAGATAGCCGCGGGCGCCGGCCGCGACCGCGAGGGCCACGCCGTCCAGGTCTTCGGCGACGGTGAGCATGATGATGCGTGCGCCCGGGTCGGCGGACAGCAGCCGCCGCACGGTCTCGACACCGCCCAGTCCGGGCATGCGTACGTCCATCAGAATGAGGTCCGAGCGGTCGGCACCCCAGCGGCGGAGAACTTCCTCGCCGTTGGCCGCCGTCGTCACGCGCTCGACACCGGGCACGGTCGCGACCGCGCGGCGGAGCGCCTCTCGGGCAAGCGGGGAGTCGTCACAGACGAGGACGGATGTCATGGCCGCCCTCCGCAGCTGATGCGCGTCACCTTGAGCCTCCAGGCTGGTACGAAATCGTCACCTGTGCGGTCGACCGTCTCGGACGCCTGCCCGAGCTCTTGTTGTTCTCAACCGCCTCGCACTCTCAACGACGGTCACTCGAAAGAGTTACGGGGCCGTGTGTCCTCTTCGGCACTCTACGTGAGGGTGCGGACACGGTGGAGGCATGCGGGGCCGACCCTCAAGCTTTCATCACAACCGGTGCCCCATTCAGCCCTATTTCTTCCCTTTTACTGGTGTCTGAGGCTAGATTCGCAATGAGTCATATTTTCATCTCCTTAGATCGTAGTTGTACGGTCGTGGACACCGTATCCGCCCATAACGGCTACAAGGGGTCACGCAATGGCAGATTTCTCCCGCCTTCCCGGACCGAACGCGGACCTGTGGGACTGGCAGCTCCTGGCTGCCTGCCGAGGGGTCGACAGCTCGCTCTTCTTTCATCCCGAGGGCGAGCGCGGTGCGGCACGAAGCGCTCGTGAGAACTCGGCCAAAGAGGTCTGCATGAGGTGCCCGGTCCGCGCACAGTGCGCGGCGCACGCCCTGGCGGTGCGCGAGCCGTACGGCGTCTGGGGCGGCCTCACCGAGGACGAGCGCGAGGAGCTCATGGGGCGCGCCCGCAACCGGCTGGTGTCGGCTTCGGCCGCCGGGGACATGGCTTCGAACAACTGAAGGAACGTTTCTCCAGCAGGTTCTACGACAAGGTCTCCACCAAGTTCTCCACCAGGGGCACGCGCACGCGTGCCCCGCTATTTTTCGCGGGCCGCCCGCGCCAGCTGGTCCAGCGTCGCCGCCACGGCGGGCACCTGCGCCAGGTCGGGCAGGGTCAGCGCGACGATCTCCCGCCGCACCGCCGGTTCCAGCGTCACCGTCCGCGCGCCCCGGGGTCGTACGGACTCGATGGCGAGCTGGGGCAGTACGGCGACGCCCAGGCCCGCGCTCACCAGGCCGACGACCGCCGGATAGTCGTCGGTCGCGAAGTCGATGCGCGGGGTGAAGCCGGCGCTCTCGCACACCTCGACCAACTGACCGCGGCAGCGCGGGCAGCCGGCGATCCAGGGTTCGCGGGCGAGGTCGGCGATGGCGACCGTCTCCGCGCGCGCGAGGCGGTGTTTTTCCGGGACCAGGGCGACCAGGCGGTCGCTGAGCAGGGGGCGTGTCACCAGGTCGGACCAGTCGTCGGCGCCCGTCGCGGTCTCGTAGCGGAAGGCGAGTGCCACGTCGCAGTCGCCCTCTCGGAGCAGTTCGACGGAGTTCGGCGGCTCGGCCTCCTCCAGGGAGACGCGGGTGCCGGGGTGCGCGGTGCGCAGGGCGGCCAGTGCGGTGGGGACGAGCGTCGAGCTGCCGCTGGGGAAGGAGACCAGGCGGACCCGGCCCGCCCGCAGGCCGGCGATCGCGGCGACCTCCTCCTCGGCCGCCGTCAGGCCGGCGAGGATGCCGGCCCCGTGCCGGACCAGGGCCTCGCCCGCCTGGGTCAGGCGCATCTCGCGGCCGGTGCGGATCAGGAGCGGGGTGCCGACCGAGGTCTCCAGGGCCTTCATCTGCTGGCTCACGGCGGGCTGGGTGCAGCCCAGTTCACGCCCGGCCGCCGAGAAGGAGCCGGTGGCGGCGACGGCGCGCAGCACACGGAGATGACGGGCCTCGATCATGTGCCGAGCATAAGCGTTGCTTGGGTGCGGCGATTGATATTGCGTCGCACCTTTGAGGCCATATCGCCTACCGTGCCTCCATGAAGCTTCTCTCGCTGAATCTGGGTCGGGCCACGGCCGTGCCGTACACGGACCAGCCGGAGGGTGTGACCGGCATCGACAAGCGGCCGACCGACGCCGCCGTGCGGGTGAACGCGCCCGGGCCGAAGGGGGTCGCCGGGAGCGGGCTCGCCGGGGACGCGGTGTGTCACCGGCGGCACCACGGCGGCGACGACCAGGCGGTGTACGCGGTCGCGCGCGAGGATCTCGACGACTGGGAGCGGGAGTTGGGGCGACCGCTGGCCAGCGGCTCCTTCGGGGAGAACCTGACGACCCAGGGGCTCGACGTGTCCGGCGCGCGGATCGGAGAGCGCTGGCGGATCGGTTCCGAGGTGGTGCTGGAGGTCACCTGCGGGCGGATTCCGTGCCGTACGTTCCAGGACCATCTGGGCGAGCGGGGGTGGGTGAAGCGGTTCACCGCGAAGGGGGCGCCGGGGGCGTATCTGCGCGTGATCGAGCCCGGTGAGATCCGCGCGGGGGACGCGATCGAGATCGTGCACCGGCCCGCCCACGACGTGACGGTGGCTCTGCAGTTCCGGGCCGTGACGACCGAGCGGGAGCTGCTGCCGCAGTTGCTTCCGGCGGGCGAGGCGCTGCATCCGGAGTCGCTGGCGCAGGCCCGGAAGTATGTCGCGGAGTACACGGGCTGACCTGCTGGCACGACCCGTTCGACACGTTGTTCGACACGTGTTCGTCACGGATCGGGAGGGCCTGTGCAGAGATCGGGCCCGCTCGCTCCGGGTCACTAACCTTGCGCCATGACAACGGCATTGATTACGGGATCGACCGCGGGGATCGGTGCCGCGTTCGCGCGGCGGCTCGCGGCGGACGGGCACAACCTCGTGCTGGTGGCGCGGAACACCCAGCGGCTCGGGGAGCAGGCGACCGAACTGCACGACCGGCACGGCATCGAGGCGGAGGTGCTCACCGCCGACCTGGCCACGGACAAGGGCATCGAGACGGTGGCCGCCCGCCTCGCCGACCGCAAGAACCCCGTCGACCTGCTGGTCAACAACGCGGGCTTCGGCAACAAGGGCCGCTATCTCGACGTACCGATGGCCGACGAGCTGAAGATGCTCAAGGTGCACTGCGAGGCGGTGCTGCGGCTGACCAGCGCGGCGACCGAGGCGATGCGGGAGCGCGGGCGCGGCGGTGTCGTGAACGTGGCGTCGGTGGCGGCCTTCGTACCGCGCGGGACGTACGGCGCCTCGAAGGCGTGGGTGGTGCAGTTCACGCAGGGCGCGGCGAAGGACCTGGCCGGCACGGGCGTACGGCTGATGGCGTTGGCGCCCGGCTTCGTGCGGACCGAGTTCCACGAGCGGGCCGGGATGGGCACGGACAACATCCCGAACTGGATGTGGCTGGACGCGGACAAGCTGGTCGCGGCGGCGCTCGCGGATCTGGCGCGCGGCAAGTCGCTGTCGATCCCGGACCCGCGCTACAAGGCGCTGATGGGGCTGGTGAAGATCACTCCGCAGGCGGTGCTGGGCGGGATCACGTCGAAGACCGGGCGGAAGTACGGGCCGCAGTGACGGCAGCCGCCTCGATGACGGCGGCCTCGGTGACGAAGGTGACGGCAGAACGCGAAGGCCCGGCACCCCCAGAGGGGTGCCGGGCCTTCGACGTACACGTACTACGGGTTCACCGACTCGCGTCAGTGGGAGTGGCCGTGGCTGTGACCAGCGGCGGCCGGCTCCTCCTCTTCCTTCTTCTCGACGACCAGGGTCTCGGTCGTGAGGAGCAGGGAGGCGATGGAGGCGGCGTTCTCCAGGGCGGAGCGGGTGACCTTGACCGGGTCGATGACGCCGGCCTTGACCAGGTCGCCGTACTCGCCGGTCGCGGCGTTGAAGCCCTGACCCGGCTCCAGCTCGGCGACCTTGGCGGTGATGACGTAGCCCTCGAGGCCGGCGTTCTCGGCGATCCAGCGCAGCGGCTCGACGACCGCGCGGCGCACGACCGCGACACCGGTGGCCTCGTCGCCGGTCTTGCCGAGGTTGCCCTCGAGGACCTTGGCGGCGTGCACCAGAGCGGAGCCACCACCGGAGACGATGCCCTCCTCGACCGCGGCGCGGGTCGCGGAGATGGCGTCCTCCAGACGGTGCTTCTTCTCCTTCAGCTCCACCTCGGTGGCGGCGCCGACCTTGATCACGCACACGCCGCCGGCCAGCTTCGCGAGGCGCTCCTGGAGCTTCTCGCGGTCCCAATCGGAGTCGGTGTTCTCGATCTCGGCCTTGATCTGGTTGACGCGGCCCGCGACCTCGGAGGAGTCGCCGGCACCGTCGACGACGGTCGTGTCGTCCTTGGTGACCGTCACGCGGCGGGCGGAGCCCAGCACGTCCAGGCCGACCTGGTCGAGCTTGAGGCCGACCTCCTCGGCGATGACCTGACCGCCGGTGAGGGTGGCGAGGTCGCCGAGCATCGCCTTGCGGCGGTCGCCGAAGCCGGGGGCCTTGACCGCGACCGCGTTGAACGTGCCGCGGATCTTGTTCACGACCAGGGTCGACAGGGCCTCGCCCTCGACGTCCTCGGCGATGATCAGCAGCGGCTTGGAGGCGTTGGCCTGGATGACCTTCTCCAGCAGCGGCAGCAGGTCCTGGATGGAGCTGATCTTGCCCTGGTGGATGAGGATGTACGGGTCCTCGAGGACCGCTTCCATCCGCTCCTGGTCCGTCACGAAGTACGGCGACAGGTAGCCCTTGTCGAAGGCCATGCCCTCGGTGAAGTCCAGCTCCAGACCGAAGGTGTTGGACTCCTCGACGGTGATGACACCGTCCTTGCCGACCTTGTCCATCGCCTCGGCGATGAGCTCGCCGACCTGGCTGTCCTGCGCGGACAGACCGGCGACGGCAGCGATGTCGGCCTTGTCGTCGATCGGCCGCGCGGTGGCGAGCAGCTCGTCGGAGATGGCCTTGACGGCGGCGTCGATGCCCTTCTTCAGGGAGGCCGGGGAGGCGCCGGCGGCGACGTTGCGCAGGCCTTCGCGGACGAGCGCCTGGGCGAGCACGGTGGCGGTGGTGGTGCCGTCACCCGCGATGTCGTTGGTCTTGGTCGCCACCTCCTTCACCAGCTGGGCACCGAGGTTCTCGTACGGGTCGTCGAGCTCGACCTCGCGGGCGATGGTGACACCGTCGTTGGTGATGGTGGGGGCGCCGAACTTCTTGTCGATGACGACGTTGCGGCCCTTGGGGCCGATCGTCACCTTGACCGTGTCGGCAAGCTTGTTGACGCCGCGCTCGAGGGCGCGACGGGCGTCCTCGTCGAACTTCAGGATCTTCGCCATGGGAGCGGTTCAGCCCTCTCGGAAAACGTGGGTGAAACGAACTACGCCCCTGACGCCCGGCTTCATAAGGTCGCGGGGGCCAGGGGCGTAGCTCACATACAGAATGTGCGTGAAGCGAATTACTTCTCGATGATCGCGAGCACGTCGCGGGCCGAGAGGACGAGGTACTCCTCGCCGCTGTACTTCACTTCGGTGCCGCCGTACTTGCTGTACAGCACGATGTCGCCGGTCTTCACGTCGAGCGGAAGACGCTCGCCGTTCTCGAAGCGGCCCGGGCCAACGGCCAGGACGACGCCCTCCTGGGGCTTCTCCTTGGCCGTGTCCGGGATGACCAGGCCAGAGGCCGTGGTCTGCTCGGCGTCGAGCGGCTGGACCACAATGCGGTCCTCAAGCGGCTTGATGGCAACCTTGGAGCTGGTGGTCGTCACGATCCGACCTCCCCCTTCGGAGATCTCACGGGGTTAACTGTCTGAGGTGGCGACCAGGTGGATCCGTCGTCGCGGGTGCCGGACCTGCCCGTCGCTATTGGCACTCTCCAGGGGGGAGTGCCAGACCTGAGACTATGACTGCGATTAGCACTCGGTCAAGCGGAGTGCCAATGCCCGCGGCGCCGGAGCAGAATTTTGGTGTTGCCCTGGGCTCTGTGGCGGGCCTGTCTTGGTGGTGCCCTCCCTGGGGGCTGCGCCCCCAGACCCCCGCTGCGCCCCCAGACCCCCGCTTCGGCCTGGACGGCCTCGTCCTCAAACGCCGGACAGGCTGATGGTGCCGACCGGTGTTGGGCAGTTCCGGTGCTAGTCCGCCGTGCATCCCCAGTAGCCGATCTCTGCCGGCTCGCCGTCGCAGTAGAGGATCGTGCAGCGGCCGGTCCCACGGCCCGGGAAGGACGCGGCGCCGCTGCGGAGCGCTGCGGTCCAGCGCACGCGGGTGGGTCTGCCCTCCGGTGCCCAGTCGCGCACCTCGTCCTCGGTCAGTGGGCGCATCATGGCGAAGTCGTCCCCGGACGCGGCGTCGACGAGGTCGTAGAAGTCGAGCACGGAGGACGTGCCGCCCGTCAGGATGTACTCCCTCCAGTGGTCGTCCTCCCACAGATCGACGATGTCCCGCCCCGGGAACCCGTGGTCGTCCTCGGCCAGTTCCCGTTCCTGCGCCTGCCGGAACGCCGACTCGAGATCCTTCTGATACGGCCCCGTCGAGGTCCACTGGTCACCACCCATCGCAAGCCCCTTTCCGCTCACCGCTGTTCGTCGTGCGCGGCAGGCTAGAGGTAGTCCTCCAGGCGGCCCACCGTCAGCCCCCGCTCCTGGATGCCGTGCAGCAGTCGTGCCGTGCTGTCTGCCGGGCCGAGCCGGACGATGTCGCCGGGGGCGAGGCAGTGGGCGCCCTTGGTGTAGGTCAGGGTGCCGGTGGTCGTGGAGGCCCGCCACAGGACCAGGGCGGAGATGCCGCAGTCGGCCGCGGCGCGGAGGGTCGTCGTGTCGTACGTGCCGTAAGGGGGCCTCAGCAGCCGGGAGTCGGGGCGGGGATGCCGGCCGCAGATCTCGGTGCGCTGGGCGGCGTACGGGAGGCCGGCGAAGTGGTGGCGCTCCGGTGTCGTGCCGAACACCGTGACGGGCAGGCGCAGTTCGCGGACCATGTCGGCGAACCTCGGGTCCGGGCGCGCGCCAGCGTCGTGGTCGTAGGTCAGGAAGACGACCTTGTCGTGGGTGCGGACGTGGTCCACGACGGGTGGGAGGCCCGGGCCCGCCGAGCGGGGGGCGGGGAGGCGGGAGGGTTTCGGGGCGGGGGCCAGTGGGGCGGTCAAACCCCAGTGGCGGTACGGCTGTTCGCGGGACGGGCCGTGCGGGTGGACGCGTTGGGCGGCCTTCTTGCCCAGCCGTTCGATGGGGTCGACGGACTGGGCGCAGCCGGTGAGGAGGGTGGCCGCCAGGACGACGGCCACCGGTGTCCGCAGGTTCGCGAGCCTCACAGGTAGTCCTCTAGGCGGGCCACCGCGTAGCCCTCGGCAGTGACCTTGCCCAGGAAGCGGCGCATGTCGTCGACCATCGTTCCCTTCCAGTCCGCACGGCCCCGGAAGTGGGTCAGGACGATGTCCCCGGGGTGCAGTTCCTGGTCGTCCTCGCGGTACTCCCAGTGGTCGACGTACACCTCCTCGTCCCAGATCGGGGCGTACTTGATGCCGCAGGACTTGGCGGCGACGAGGGTGTCGTGGTTGTAGTTGCCGTAAGGCGGCCGGAAGACCGTCGGAGCCTTGCCGAACTGCTTCTTCATGATGTCCTGCATGCCGCAGATCTCGCGCTTCTGCTCGGCGTAGGACAGGCCCGGCAGATACGGGTGCGTGAGGCTGTGGTTGTTGACCGTGTGGCCCTCGGCCTGCATCTTCCTGAAGTAGCCGTAGTCGTCCTTCACCAGGTAGTTGCTGAGGAAGGCCGTGTACGGGATCTTCAGGTCGCTCATCATCCGCAGGAACGCGGGGTCCTTCTCCTCGCCGTCGTCGATGGTGAGGAACACGATCTTCTGCTTGGTGGGGATCGTGGTGAAGACCGGCGGGAGGTTGAGCTCCTCCTGGTCGTCCACCTCGAAGCCCTTGCGCGCGGTGATCTCCGGCTTGTGCGCCGGGGCCGGCGGCGCCTGGAGGGGCACCTTCGCCAGCCCCCAGCGCTTGGCGGCGGCGACCCGGGCCGCGTAGGCGGCACGCAGCTTGGTGGCGTAGGAGTCCAGCGCGCGGGCCGGGGGCGCGTGCAGGGGCTGCGCGCCGTGGGCCGGGGGAACGGCCTTCTCGGCGCCGGGCTGAGTACAGCCGGAGACGACGGCGGCGAGCGTGAGGGCGGCGAGCGCGCCACGGACGCCCGTCCTCCGCCCCTTGTTCCCCCGGCCCCCGTGCGCCCGATTGATGTCATTTTGTACGACTACTCGCATGGGGTCGGATCCTTTCAGGCCCCGGCCACGATCCCGCGCCGACACCGCGAAGACACCGCCACCGGAGGCACACCGTCCACCGACTGGCCCACAATGACCCGGTGAACGACCCCGTACTCGCCTTCGCCGCCCTGCTCACCCCCGAGGGCCGCGCCCTCCTCGACGAGATCCGCGGCACCGACCCGGCCAAGGAACTCGCCGTCGCGACCCGCCTGCGCCGCGAACACCCCGCCGACCTCGTCTCGGCGGCGCTCGGGCAGGAGCGGCTGCGGCAACGGGCGGCAGCGGCGAAGTTCGCCCCTGAGGACGCCTCACGCATGTTCTTCACCCCGAACGGCTTCGAACAGTCGACCCGGGCGAGCGTCGCCACGTATCGCGCCGGCCGGCTGCTGGCCATGGGCGTGACCTCCGTCGCCGACCTCTGCTGCGGAATCGGCGGCGACGCGATCGCGCTGGCGCGGGCGGGGGTGCGGGTTCTTGCCGTCGACCGGGACCCGCTGACGGCCGCGGTGGCCCAGGCGAACGCTTCGGCGCTGGGCCTGGCCGACCTGATCGAGGTACGGAAGGCGGATGTCACGGAGGTGGATACGTCCGCGTACGACGCCGTGTTCGTCGATCCCGCGCGGCGGGGCGGTCGCGGGCGCATCTTCGATCCCGAGGCGTACTCGCCCCCGTTGTCCTGGGCCGTGGGCGCCGCTACGACGGCCAGGCTCGCCGCGCTGAAGATCGCACCCGGGGTGCCCCACGAGGCGATCCCCGCGGCGGCCGAGGCCGAGTGGATCTCGGACGGCGGCGACGTGAAGGAGGCGGTGCTGTGGTTCGGCACCGGGGCGCGACCGGGAGCGGTACGGGCAACTCTGCTGCCCGGCCCCCGAGTTCTGCACGGGCGCGGCCTGCCCGACCCTGAAGTCCGTTCCGTGGGGCGGTACTTGTACGAGCCCGACGGCGCCGTCATCCGCGCGCATCTCGTCGCCGAGGTCGCCGAGGAGGTCGGCGGTGGGCTCGTCGACGAAACCATCGCGTATGTGACAGCGGATGAGCTACGGCCGACTCCGTACGCCTCCGCCTATGAGATCACCGATCAACTCCCGTTCGGCGTGAAGAAGTTGAAGGCGCTGCTGCGGGAGCGGGAGGTGGGCGTCCTCACCGTGAAGAAGCGGGGTTCGGCCGTCGAGCCGGAGGAACTGCGGCGGAAGGTCAAGCCTCAAGGGCCCAACTCGGCGACGGTGTTTCTGACTCGGGTGGCGGGGGCGCCGACGATGCTGATCGGGCGGCCTGCCTGACGACGGCTGCGGAGGGTGTGGTCGGGGAGGACGCGGCGGGGGCGCGGGACATGCCGAGGATGCCCGCCGAGTCGACTCAACCTCCGCCGCCTGCAGCGCATATGACGACCCGTCGAATTCCGGCGCCGGGGCGCGCCTCCGCGAAACCCTCGACGCCCTACGACGCCTCGGCCGCCCTGCGCAGCAGGAGTTGGCGTTCACGTTCGTTACGAGCGAGTGCGGCGGCTCGGGTGAACTCCGCCCTTGCCTCCGCCGTACGGCCCAGCCGGAGGAGCAGGTCGCCACGGACGCTCGGCAGCAAGTGGTAGTCCCGTAGGGCGGGTTCGTCGGCGAGGGTGTCGAGGATCTCCAGTGCCGGGGCCGGACCCTCCGCCATCGAGACGGCCACCGCTCGGTTCAACTCGACCACCGGGGACGGGGATCGGGTGGCGAGGAGGCCGTACAGGGTCGCGATCGTCGGCCAGTCGGTCTCGGCGTAGGTGTACGCGTGGGCGTGGCAGGCGGCGATGGCGGCCTGGAGGGCGTAGGGGCCGGGGGCGCCGGTGGACACCGCGTCGGCGCGGCCGAGGGCGGTGATGCCTCGGGCGATGAGGAGGCGGTTCCAGCGGCGGCGGTTCTGGTCCTTGAGGAGGACGGGGTCGCCGTTCGGGGCGGTGCGGGTGGCCGAGCGGGAGGCCTGGAACTCCAACAGGGCGGCCAGGGCGTGCACTTCAGGTTCCTTCGGCATCAGGCCGGAGAGGAGTCGGGCCAGGCGCAGCGCGTCCTCGCAGAGGCCCGGGCGGAGCCAGTCGTCGCCCGCCGTCGCCGCGTAACCCTCGTTGAAGATGAGGTAGATGACGTCGAGGACGGAGCCGAGGCGGGCCTCGCGGTCGGGGCCGTAGGGGACCTCGAAGGCCACGTTCTTCGTGGCCAGTGTGCGCTTCGCGCGGACGATGCGCTGGGCGATCGTCGGTTCGGGGGCGAGGAACGCGCGGGCGATCTCGGGGGTGGTCAGGCCGCCGAGGAGGCGCAGGGTGAGGGCGGTACGGGCCTCCGGGGACAGGACCGGGTGGCAGGTCGTGAAGACCAGGCGCAGGAGGTCGTCGTCGATGTCGTCGGGGGCGGAGGGTTCCTCGGGCGGGGCGATCGTCTCCAGGGTGCGGCCGATCTCCTGGAGCTTGCGGGCGTAGTTCTCCCGGCGACGGATCAGGTCGACGGCGCGGTGCCTGGCGGTGGCCATGAGCCAGGCGCCCGGGTTGTCGGGCACGCCGTCCCTCGGCCACTGCTCGAGGGCGGCGACCAGCGCGTCCTGCGCCAGTTCCTCGGCGATGCCCACGTCGCGGACCGTGCGGGCGACGGCGGCGATGATGCGCGGGGACTCGATGCGGAAGACGGTCTCGATGGTGCTGTGCGAGTCGACGGTGGGCTGCGATTCGGAGTTCACCTGAAAACCGTAGGACGCCCCGGCCTTCAGGCCGGGGAAGAGTCCGGATTCCCGCGTCGCGGAGCAGGGTTGGCCGGATCGCTGCCGGGTGATCCGGCGTCTGTCGAGACGGCGGTGAGGCCGACCTCGATCAGGTACAGGATCTCAGAGTTGATGGACCGCCGGTCCGTAGCCGCCTGAGCGCGCACACGGGCATGCAGGTCTTCGGGGAATCGGACGTTGAAGTTGACCATGTAGCCATTCTATAGCTAACGTGCAGCCATGACGGCATCACACGCGGCCAAAGACGCCGGGCACGCCCGGTGGACCTTCCGGCTGCGCGTGTCGCCGACCGCCCGCACGCAGCTGTATGCGGAATGGGGTCGGTGCCGGTGGGTGTGGAACGAGTGCGTGGCCAAGTCCAAGGCCGTGCACGCACGAAACAAGGCCACCGGTGAAAAGGCGACCTGCGGTCCGGCCCAGCTCGACAGGATGCTGACCGCAGCCCGGAAGGCGACGCCGTGGCTTCGAGAAGGCAGCTCGGTGCCGCAACAGCAGATCATCCGGGACTTCGGCAAGTCCCGCGCGAAGGCGCAGAAGGACATCAAGGACCGCCTGCCGCAGACGCGGCGGGCCGGGATGCTGAAGTGCAAGAAGAAGCGCGAGGCCCTCCCGAGCCTGAACTACACCCAACGTGGCTTCCGGCTGAAGGACGGGCGCCTGTACCTGGCGAGCGGGATCGTGCTGACCGTGGTGTGGTCGCGGGACCTGCCCGCCAGCCCGTCCTCGGTACGGATCTACCAGGACAGCCTCGGCCACTGGTACGCGTCCTTCGTCGTCCCTGCGCAAGCCGAACCTCTGCCCGAGACTGGTGCGGTGATCGGCATCGACTGGGGCGTCAAGGAGACCGCGACCACCACATCCGATGCGCACGACCTGCCCCACCCCCAGCACGGCCAAAAGGCTCAGGCGAAGCTGTCGCGGTACGACCGGATGATGGCCCGCAGGAGGCCCAAGAAAGGCCGGCCCAGCTCGAAGGGCTACCGCGAAGCGAAGAAGCTGCGGGCGAAGGCACACAAGAATGTGGCCCGTCAGCGGCAGGACACCGCTCGCAAATGGGCCAAGAAGATCGTGCGCGACCACGACGTGATAGCGGTCGAGGACTTCCGGCCGAAGTTCCTCGCCAGAACCAGCATGGCCCGCAAAGCCGCCGACGCGGCGATCGGCACCACCAAAGCGGCCTTGTTGGAGATGGGCCGCAAGCACAAACGGGACGTCCGTCTCGTACACCCCGCGCACACCACCATGGACTGCGCGCAGTGCGGAGCGAGAACCAAGCACGCACTTCCACTCTCGGAACGTACCTACACCTGCACCGCGTGCGCAGCCGTGTCCTCCAGGGACAAGAACTCCGCCCGCGTGATGCTCGTCCGGGCTGGTCTCAACCCGGCTGGTGCTGAGGGCGCAAGACCTCCTGGAGCGCTGCTCCAGGAGGCGGCCTGAGCCAGGAATTCCCCGCCTGAGGCGGGGGAGGTTTCAAAGCCCACCATGCAACACCTTGCGTGACCTCAGACGAAGGAAAACCCAGGAACCCTCAGCCCTCCGCGATCTCCCGCACCTCGCACGTCACCGTCCAGAACTCCTCGTGCACCTTCAGGAACCGCTTCGTCCACTCGATCGCCTCGGCCATGTCCTTGCACTGCATGAGCGCGTAGCCGCCGACGACCTCCTTGGACTCGGTGAACGGGCCGTCCGTCACGGAGATCTTGCCGCCCTCCCAGTGGACGCGGGCGCCCTGCGCGGTCGGGGTGAGGCCGGCGGTGTCGAGCATCACTCCGGCCTTGGTGATCTCCTCGATCAGCTCGCCCATGCGCTGCATCAGTTCGGGGCTGGGGCCCTCGGCGGGGGCGGTCTTCTCGTCGATCTGCACGAGGGAGAGGTAGCGGGGCATGGTGACTCCTCGGGTGGGGCGGCGGCCGGGTCCTTCCCGGCCTTTCAACCATGCGTCGAACGAGGGTCGGCCGGATCGACACACTCGCCGGAATTCCCCGAAGATTTTTTCCCGCTACCCGTTTCCGCAGGTCAGCGCAACGATTCCCACAAGTCACTCGCCGCCGGTTCCTTCGCGACCACCCGGTTGGGGTTCGACGGTGCCGTGACGACCGGCATCGTCACCGTCTTCACCGCGTCCGCCGACAGGCCCTTCAGACTCTCGCCGAGGCTGATCAGTTCGCTCAGGGAGTCGAGGCCGGTGTCGGTGGTGAGGCTGTCGGTGATCGCGTCGGTGACCTCGTAGAGCTTGGTGGGGTCGGTGAGGAGGTCGTGGGAGGCGATCTGTTCCAACAGGGCCTTCACCAGCATCTGTTGGAGGCCTATGCGGCCGAGGTCGCTGCCGTCGCCTATGCCGTGCCGGGTGCGGGCGAGCGCCAGGGCCTGCTTGCCGTTGAGGTGGTGGGTGCCCTTCTTGAGGTGCAGGTGGCTGTCGTCGTCATCGATGTCCTCCGTGGTCGTCACGGTGACACCGCCCAGCGCGTTGACCAGTTTCGCGAAGCCCGCGAAGTCGATCTCTATGTAGTGGTCCATGCGGACGTCGGTGATCGACTCGACGGTCTTCACCGCACAGACCGGACCGCCCACCGAATAGGCGCTGTTGAACATCGCGTTGTACGCCACCGACGTCGAACCCCCGGACGACAGCGGGCAGGACGGGCGGGTCACGAGCGTGTCGCGCGGGATGCTGACGATCGTGGCCTTCTTACGGCCCGCGTCGAGGTGCACGACCATCGCCGTGTCCGAGCGGGCGCCGGAGCTGTCGCCGCCGCCGAGCGCCTTGTTCTCCTTGCCGCTGCGCGAGTCCGAGCCGAGGACCAGGATGTTCACGGAGCCGGTCGGCACGGGGGAGGCGGACGCCGAGGCGGAGGCGGACGGTGTGGTCACCGCCTTCGCGGGGCGGTTGGCGCCGAGCGCGCTGTCGATGTCGACGCTCTTGATGTTGTTGTTGAGGTGCCAGTAGGCCCAGCCCGCCGTGGCGACGCCCAGGACGAGGGCACCCGCCAGAGTGAGGCCGGCGATCTTCAGCACTCTGGATCGCCGGCCCACTCGTCTGTCGTCGTCGGCGTTCTCTGTGTCCGTCACGGGGAGGAACGTAAGTCCGAATTATTAGGAGAAAGTTAGGGGAGGGGTCCCGAGACGGTTTTCTGCGGAAAATCTCACGGTTCTCAGCCCCGCTTCACTCCCCTGACCTCCCCTCGTCTCCCTCATCCCAAGGTCACCACCGGTACCGGGTTGCTGCCGGTCCAGGACGCGTTGAACCCGAAACTCACCGAACCGCCGTCCGGGACAGTGCCGTTGTAGGTCGCGTTCGTGCAGGTCACGGCCGTACCCGACTGGGTGCAGGTGGCGTTCCAGGCCTGGGTGAGCTGCTGGCCTGCGCCGTACGTCCAGCTCGCTCTCCAGGACGACAGCGCGGTCCCGGAGCAGGCGATGGTCACCTGCCCGGTGAATCCGGTGTTCCACTGGCTGGTCACGCTGTATGTCGCCGCGCAGCCGGTCGTGGACTGGGTACCGCCGAGCGCCTCGGCGATGCCGTAGTACGCCGGTTTCGGCGCGTAGTTCTCGTCGTACGGCGTCGCCGCCCCGTAGCCCGGGAAGGTGCCCGGCACCCAGGAGTCGGCGTCGGTGAAGCCCCACACGGTGACGTTCACGCAGCGGGTGACGGCCGCGCAGGCGGCGACCACGCTCTTGAAGTCGGCCTTCTGCTGGGCGAGTTTCGTGCTGTCGGCCGGGAGTGCCATCCGTACGTCGAGTTCGGTGATCGCCACGTCGACGCCCAGGTCGGCGAAGCGCTGGATGTTCTGCTGGAGGGTGGCCGGGACCTGGCCGAGGACGAGGTGGGCCTGGATACCGACGCCGTCGATCGGAACGCCCGCCGCCTTCAGGGACTTGACCAGGTTGTAGAGGGCGGTGGACTTCGCGTTGACGCCCTCGACGTTGTAGTCGTTGATGTACAGCTTGGCCGCCGGGTCGGCCGCGTGGGCCCAAGTCAGCGCCTGGGCGATGTAGTTGGCGCCGAGGCCGTTGTACCAGAGCGTCGAGCGGTAGCTGCCGTCCTCGTTGAACGGCTCGTTGACCACGTCCCAGGCGGTGATCTCGCCCTTGTAGCGGCCGACTTCGGTACTGATGTGGTTCTGCAGCAGGCTGCTGAGCTGGGCCGACGTCCAGGTGCCGTTCGTCAGCCAGCTCGGGTTCTGGCTGTGCCAGACCAGGGTGTGGCCGCGCACCTGCTGGTTGTGGGCCTGCGCGAAGGCCACGATCTGGTCCGCCTCCGACCAGTTGAAGCTGCCCTGCGTCGGCTCGACCGTCTCCCACTTCATGGCGTTGCCGGGGGTGAGCGAGCTGAACTGGCTGCCCGCGATGTCGCCGTACGTGCCGGTGAGCTTGGAGCCGGTGACCGCGGTGCCGATGACTTTGCCCTTCGCGGCGGCGAGGTCGCGCAGCGGGGTGTCGGCGGCGTGCGCGGCGGGTGCCGCGAACAGCATGACGGCGCCGGTGAACAGGGCCGCCAGGGACAAGCCGGTTCTCAGAGATCTCATGCGGGTGCCTCCGAAAGTTTCGGTTGTGCAACCGATTGGCTTCGGAGGAGTGTGGGGCGACTCACCCCACTCGTCAATAGGTCATCTTCCGGCCACGCACGTCACTCTGCCGACGCTGGTGTCGGCGGCGCCGTACTGCTCCGCACCACCAGGCTCGTCGCCAGCTCCACCCGCCGCGCCGCCGAGGACCCCTCCTCGCGCCCGAGGTCGAGCACCAGCTTCGCCGCCGCCTCGGCCATCTCCAGGAGCGGCTGTCGTACGGTCGTCAGCGGCGGGCCCACCCAGCGGGCGACCGGGAGGTCGTCGAAGCCGACCACGCTCAGGTCCTCCGGGATGCGCAGCCCGAGTTCGCGCGCGGCCTCGTACAGACCGAGGGCCTGGAGGTCGTTGCCGGCGAAGACGGCGGTGGGCCGGTCCGGGCGGCGCAGCAGATCGAGGCCGAGCCGGTAGCCGGCCTCGTGGTGGAAGTCGCCGGTGGTGATCAGCGAGCCGTCGACCGGCAGTCCGGCCGTCTCAAGGGCGGCCCGGTATCCATCCACGCGGGCGCGGCTGCACATCATCCGGGAGGGTCCGCTGATCGCGCCGATCCGGGTGTGGCCCAGTTCGACGAGGTGCCGGGTGGCGGCGAGCCCGCCCTGCCAGTTGGTGGCACCGATCGACGGCACGTCGGCGCCCGGGTCGCCGGCCGGGTCCATCACCACGAACGGGATGGAACGGCTGGTCAGCAGCGCGCGCTGCGACTCGTCGAGCCCGGAGAGGACCAGGATCACGCCGTGCGGGCGGCGGGCGGCGACCTGGTCGGCCCAGGTCCGGCCGGGGACCAGCCGTCCCGCGCTCTCGCTCAGCACCACGCTCAGCCCGGCGTCGCGCGCCACGTTCTCCACGCCCCGGATGACCTCCAGCGCCCAGGCGCTCTCCAACTCGTGGAAGACCAGGTCGATCAGCGGCGAGCGGGTCGCCTCGGCGCGGCGGCGCCGGTAGCCGTAGGCGCGCAGCAGGTCCTCGACGCGGGTGCGGGTGGCGGGGGCGACGTCGGCACGGCCGTTGAGGACCTTCGAAACAGTCGGAGCCGAGACTCCGGCCTCGCGGGCGATCTCGGCGAGGGTCGCGGTCTGGGTCGGCCGACGTGCCGTCTGGGTTTCGGCGGATTCCGGGGCTGTCATGGCGTGGATCGTATCCCTGCGCGACCCCTTGACGAACCCTTTCGCGCGCCTTACGTTCCCGGAACATTCGTAGAACGGCTCGAAACATTCGCACGAGAGGTGCTGTCCATGGAGCCCAACACGTCCAACGGCGGGCGTACGTTCAGCAGGCGCTGGGTGCTCGGCGCCGGTGCCACCACCCTGCTCACCACCGGCCTCACGGCCTGCGGCTCCAGTGACAGCACCGGCAGCAGCGGCACGGTCACCGCGTTCGTCTACGGCGACGACGCGACGAAGGTGCAGGTCAAGGCCGTCACCCGGTTCAACGCGTCGGCGGCGGCGAAGAAGGCCAAGGGCAAGATCAAGCTGGAGAAGGTGCCCGGCACCGACTACCCGGCCAAGCTGCGCACGGCGATGGGCTCCCCGAACGCGCCGGACGTCTTCTTCAACTGGGGCGGCGGCTCGATCAAGGCGTACCAGGAGGCGAACCAACTGGTCGACCTCACCGACACCATCAAGTCCGACCCGGTCCTCAGCGGCGGCTTCCTGCCGTCGGTGCTCGCGGCGGGCGCGCTCAAGGGCAAGAACTACGGCATACCGATGCGTGGCATGCAGCCCGTGATCCTCTTCTACAACAAGACCGTCTTCGCCGCGCACAAGCTCCAACCGCCCACCACCTGGGCCGAGTTGCTCGACATCAACAAGAAGCTCAAGGCCGCGGGCATCACCCCGTTCGCGCTCGGCGGTGCGGATATCTGGCCCGAGTTGATGTGGCTTGAGTACCTGGTCGATCGGATCGGCGGGCCCGGGGTCTTCGACAAGATCAAGAATGGGGATGCGTCCGGGTGGGGCGACCCCGCTGTCCTCAAGGCCGCCGAGACGGTGAAGGAGCTCATCGACGACGGGGCGTTCGGCAAGGGGTTCAGCTCTGTGTCGTACGTCAACGGGGGCGCGCCCGCGGTCTTCGCCAAGGGGAAGGCGGCGATGCATCTGATGGGGTCGTGGGAGTACTCCACTCAGCTCGGGAAGTTTCCCGACTTCGCCAAGAGCAATCTGGGGTGGTTCGCCTTTCCGAAGTACGAGGGTGGGGCGGGCGATATCCGTAACGTGGTCGGGAATCCCACCAACTACTGGTCTGTGAACGCGCGTACGGGGAACAAGGACGCGGCGATTGCGTTTCTGCGGGACTGTGCGTCGGAGGCGTATGCGAAGGACCTTGTCGCCAACGGGGACATTCCGACCACCGCCAACGCGGAGAAGTTGCTGGACTCCTCGCCCAACCCCGAGTTCGCGAAGTTCCAGTACCAAATGGTCCAGCAGGCACCGGCGTTCACGTTGAGCTGGGATCAGGCGGTGGATCCGGATGTGTCTACGCCGATGCTCACCGAGATCAACAAGCTGTTCGTGGGGAAGAGTTCGCCGGAGCAGTTCGTGTCGGCGCTCAAGGGGTTGAAGTGAGCGAGCGCTCCGCGGGTGGGGTTGTTCGTCGGGTGCAGGTGCGTCGTGGCTGGTCGCGCAGTTCCCCGCGCCCCTATCGGGGCGCTGTGCCTCACGCGGCTTGGGCCGCGCCCGGGGTTTTGTTCTTCGTGTTCTTCGCCGTTGCGCCCATGGTGCTGGCCGTCTACCTGTCCTTCACCACCTGGAATGGGCTCGGGGATCCGAAACCCGTCGGGCTCGCCAACTGGCAGAAGTTGCTGCACGACTCCCGCCTCACCCAATCCCTCAGCGTCACCGTGCTGTTGACGGTGACCAGCTGGGCTTTCCAAACCGTCGTGTCTCTCCTCCTCGGTGTCTGGGCAGCGGGGCGGCAGCGCAACCGGGCGATCCTCTCCGCGATCTTCTTCGTGCCGTTCCTGCTGTCCTCGACCGCGATCGCGCTGCTCTTCTACGCCCTGCTCGACCCGAACTTCGGCGTCATTCACCAGGACACGCTCGGCTCGACCAGCGGTGCGTTTCTCGCGATCGTGTTTGTCGGGGGGTGGCAGTTCATCCCCTTCCACACGCTGATCTATCAGGGCGGGGCCCGGCAGATCCCCGAAGTCCTCTACCAGGCGGCGGCAATTGACGGCGCCGGGCGCTATCGCCAGTTCTTCTCGATCACACTGCCCCAACTCCGCAACACGGCCACGACCTCCAGCGTGCTGATGATCGTCGGGTCGCTCACCTACTTCGAGACCGTCCTGATCCTCACGCAGGGCGGCCCCGGCACGGACACGGCGATCCTGCCGTACCTGATGTACGAGGCCGGCTTCAAGAGTTACGACTTCGGCTACGCGAGCGCGATCGCGACCTTCCTGGTCGTCATCGCCACCGCGCTCTCCCTCGTCCTGGTCAGGCTCACCGGTTTCGGCGCCATGCGCAGTACCCGCGAAGGGATGTGACGGAGTGTCACACGACACGTTGCCGCGTCCGGTGAAGACGGCGGAGGAACCCGTGGCCGAGCGACCTACCCGCAGGCGCCGGCACTGGAGCAGGCGTCCCAACCCCGTCGCCGGCCTCGGCTCGCTCCTCTGGCTCGCCGTCGTCATCGTCCCGATCTACGCGATGATCTCGGCCTCTCTCACCCGCCAGGACAAGGCCCTGGGCAACAACGCCCTGAAGCCGCCCACCGATCCGACCTTCGCCAACTACAACACCGTCCTGCACAACGGGTTCGGCCACTTCCTCGCCAACACCGCACTGGTCGCGGCAGCGGTCGTAGGCATCGTGCTCGTGCTGTGCGTGCCGCTCGCCTACGTGGCCGTGCGCACGAGGTCGGTCTGGTCGGGCGCGGCCTTCCGGCTGTTCCTGCTGGGAGTGGCGATACCGGCGCAGGCCGTCGTGGTCCCCCTGTACCTGATGATCGCCAAACTCGACCTCTACGACAGCCTGTTGGCGGTCGTCCTCCCCACCGCGGCCTTCGCGATGCCCGTCTCCGTGCTGATCCTGACCGGCACGCTGCGGGACATCTCGGAGGATCTGTACGAGGCAATGGCGCTCGACGGCGCCTCGGCGACCCGGATGCTGTTCCAACTGGTCATCCCGCTGACCAAGGGCGGCATCAGCACCGTCGTCATCTACGCGGCGCTCCAGGCCTGGAACGGCTTCCTCTTCCCGCTGATCTTCACCCAGTCCGACGGCCCCCGCGTCCTCACCCTCGGACTCTTCAACTACGTCAGCCAGTTCGGCGTGAACATCCCGGCCCTGCTCGCCTCGGTCGTCCTCTCCGGCATCCCGATCTTCGCCGTCTACCTGGTGGCCCGGCGCGCCCTGATCGGCGGCCTGATGGGCGTAGGCGGCAAATGATCCCGGCGGACCCCGGCAGCCGAACCCCCTTTCTCTGACAGGAGTTTCATGACCACCGCCCCCTGGCGCGACCGCGCCCTGCCCGCCGCCGCCCGCGTCGACGACCTGCTCGCCCGGATGACCCTGGAGGAGAAGACCGCCCAGTTGTACGGCGTGTGGGTGGGCGCCGACACGGACGGCGAGGGAGTCGCGCCGCTCCAGCGGGAGATGACCTCGGACTACGACTGGGACGAGCTGATCACCCTGGGGCTGGGCCAGCTCACCCGTTCCTTCGGTACGGCCCCGGTGGACCCGGAGTTGGGCGCGCAGGCGCTGGCCCGCGCGCAGCGCAGGATCGCGGCGGCGGGGCGCTTCGGCATTCCGGCGGTCGCCCATGAGGAGTGCCTGGCGGGGTTCACCGCCTGGGGTGCGACGGCGTACCCGGTGCCGCTGGCCTGGGGCGCGAGTTTCGATCCGCCGCTGGTCGAGGAGATGGCCCGGCACATCGGCGCCGACCTGCGCGCGGCCGGCGTCCACCAGGGCCTCGCCCCGGTCCTGGACGTCGTACGGGATCCGCGCTGGGGGCGGGTGGAGGAGACGATCGGTGAGGACCCGTACCTGGTGGGGACCGTCGGTGCCGCGTATGTGCGGGGGCTGGAGTCGGCCGGGATCGTCGCGACGCTGAAGCACTTCGCCGGGTACGCGTCCTCGGTGGGGGCGCGGAATCTGGCGCCGGTGCGGGCCGGGACGCGGGAGTTCGCGGACGTGGTGCTGCCGCCGTTCGAGATGGCGCTGCGGGAGGGCGGGGCGCGCTCGGTGATGGCGGCGTACAACGAGACGGACGGTGTCCCGGCGTCGGCGGATCCGCGCCTGCTGACCGAACTCCTCCGCGACGACTGGGAGTTCACCGGCACGGTGGTCGCCGACTACTTCGGCATCGGTTTCCTGGAGACGCTGCACCGGGTGGCGGGCAGCCCGGCGCAGGCCGCGCACGCGGCGCTGGCGGCGGGGATCGACGTGGAGCTGCCGACGTTGAAGTGCTACGGGAAGCCGTTGGTGGAGGCGGTGCGGGCGGGTGAGATCCCGGAGGCGTTGGTGGACCGGGCGGCGCGTCGAGTGCTGTTGCAGAAGGCCGAGTTGGGGCTGCTGGACGAGGACTGGTCGCCGGAGCCGAGCGGGCGGATCGACCTCGACTCGGCGGCGAACCGCGCCCTGGCCCGCCAACTCGCGGAAGAGTCGGTGGTGTTGCTGGACAACCCGGACGGACTGCTGCCGTTGCCTCCGGAGGCGCGGATCGCGGTGGTGGGCCCGAGGGCGGCGGACGCGTTGGCCATGCTGGGCTGCTACTCCTTCCCGTCCCATGTGGGCGTCCACCACCCCGAGGTACCGATGGGCATCGACATCCCCACAGTGCTGGAGTCGCTGCGGGCCGAACTCCCGGACGCCAAGGTGACGTTCGCGGAGGGATGCGATGTCTCCGACCCGGACACCTCCGGTTTCGAGGAGGCGGTGGCGCGGGCGGCGGAGGCGGACGTGTGCGTGGCGGTGCTGGGCGACCGTGCGGGACTGTTCGGACGCGGTACGTCGGGCGAGGGCTGCGATGTCGCCGACCTCCAACTACCCGGCGTCCAGGCGGACTTGCTGGACGCTCTCGTATCGACGGGCGTCCCGGTGGTCCTGGTCCTGCTCACCGGCCGCCCCTACGCGCTCGGCCGTTGGCACGGACGTCTGGGCGCGGTGGTCCAGGCGTTCTTCCCTGGGGAGGAGGGCGGCCCGGCGGTGGCGGGAGTGCTGTCGGGCCGCGTCAACCCGTCGGGCCGCCTCCCGGTGAGCGTCCCGCATTTGCCGGGCGGCCAGCCCTGGACGTATCTGCAGCCCCCGTTGGGCCTCGCCGACGAGGTCAGCAGCCTCGACCCGACCCCGCTGTACGCCTTCGGCCACGGCCGCTCGTACACGACGTTCGCGTGGGAGGCGGCGGAGCCGTCGGCGGAACCGGAGATCGACACGGACGGCTTCTACGACCTGACCGTCACCGTCACCAACACCGGTGGCCGGGCGGGCGCGGAGATCGTCCAGCTGTACCTGCACGACCCGGTGGCCTCCGTCACCCGCCCGGACGTCCGCCTGATCGGTTACCGGCGACTGGAGTTGGGCCCGGGCGAGGCGTCCCGCGTGACCTTCCACTTCCACGCGGACCTGTCGGCGTTCACGGACCGTTCGGGGCGCCGGGTGGTCGAACCGGGCGCGCTGGAACTACGTTTGGCGGCGTCCAGCGCGGACATAAGGCGTACCGCACGGCTGAGCCTCACCGGACCAGTGAGGGTGCTCGGCGCCGATCGTCGGCTGCGGTGCGAGACGGAGGTGTCGGGGGTGGGGTGAGCGACCCCCGCGCCAAGGACACGGGGGATGCGATGGTCAGGTACGTACACAGTGAACTGACGGCCGCCCTGGCGCTGTTGGCCGGCACCGGGATGGGAGCGGCGGTGGCGGTCGGCGTGCACGACAGCTCGGTGCTGCGGGCCGGCTCGGTGGGGAGGGCGGCCATCTTCGCGGTCGTGTTCCTCACGCTCGTGACGTTGGTGCGGGGAACACGGCTCAAGTGGGTCGGCGAGGTGGCGAACTTCGAGGCCGCGCTCCCGCTGCCGAGCGCCGCACCGGCCCAACGCCCCTTCGGCCTCGGCAGACTCCTCCTGTTCCTGCTGCCGAACCTGGTCGTGGGCGTGCTCGGGTTCACCTGGGTGCTCCTGGTTCCCCTGGCGATGGCGCTGGACTGGCTGGCCAAGGCCGCGGTCGGCGCCCGCTGGGAGCGCGGGAACGGGCGGCTGCTGTGGCTGGGTCAGAACAGGGAGGAGCCGATGAGGCTGTCGTACTCCCCCATCAGTCCGCCGCCACCGACTCGAACCGCCACCGATGCACCGCCCGCATGACCAACTCCCCCTCCGGCCTAGGGAGTTCGGGCAGGTCGGCGCAGTGCAGACCTTGACCACGTGAACTCCGGCACCGCAGAGATCCCGAAGGTCCTCAGGGTCCGAGGTCAGCACCGTGACGGGTGCGGGCGAGGCGAGCGCCGTCGCGGCGACGATCGCATCGAGAGCGTACTTGTGCCCGTGCAGACCGGCCGAAGCGAGGAGCTTGCTCGCTTGGCGGGCGATTGCTTCGCTGGGCTGGACGACGTTGACACGCGAGACGGCGTGGCCGAAGCGGGCCTGCTGGGTCCTGGGGTCGCGGGCCTCGACGAACCACGCCGTGAGCACTGACGTGCGGCGTACGAGCCTGGGTGGACCCTCGCCGTCAGGGAAGGGCGTGCCCCTCACGTGGCGTCCGTCGGGCCGGCCGTGCCACCGCGCAGGAGGGCTCGCTTGGCCTCGACAGCGGCCTGGTCGACCGGACCGTGCTCACCCTCCGCGTCCTTGATGAGTTCGCGGAGTCGGTCCCGCTCCAACTGACGCTGGACAAGAGCTTCGGCATTCATGAACATGCCTCGCTTGTCTGCACGGAGCGACAGGGACACCGGGCGGGCGGGGCCTTCGCCGGGCACAGGAGAAGTACCCGTGGCCCTACCTGGAAAAAACCGTTGTCATTCGCCCACCGACTCGAACCGCCACCGATGCACCGCCCGCATGACCAACTCCCCCTCCGGCTCGGGGAGTTCCGGCAGCTCGGCGTCGTACTCCGCGTCCCACCACGTGATGACGAGGACGCGGTCCTGAGGAGCCCGCAGGAACTCCCGGCGCAGCGGCTCGGCCGGGAGCTTCTGCTGCCGCGCCCAGGCGAGCAGGTCAGCCCCCCGCCCGGGGACCGCCCGTGCCTCCCACATCAACGCGACCGTCGTCACGAGTACAGGTTCTCCTTGCTGACCTCGTGCACGTGATCGTGGTCATGCGAGTGGCCGGGCACATGCGGGTCCGTCACCGGCAAGGACGAGTCCGCCGACAGGTCCCAGTCCGAAGGGACCCGGTTCCGCGCCACCATCTCCGCGCCGAGCGCGGCGACCATCGCGCCGTTGTCCGTGCACAGCTTCGGGCGCGGGACGCGCAGCCGGATGCCGGCGGCCTCGCAGCGCTCCGCCGCCAGCGCCCGCAGCCGCGAGTTCGCGGCGACGCCGCCGCCGATCATCAGGTGGTCGACGCCCTCGTCCTTGCAGGCCCGTACGGCCTTGCGGGTCAGTACGTCGACGACCGCCTCCTGGAAGGACGCCGACACATCGCGCACCGGCACCTCCTCCCCCGCCGCCCGCTTCGCCTCGATCCAGCGGGCCACGGACGTCTTCAGCCCGGAGAAGGAGAAGTCGTACGCCGGGTCGCGCGGCCCGGTCAGCCCGCGCGGGAACGTGATCGCCTTCGGGTCGCCCTCCTTCGCGTACCGGTCGATGACCGGCCCGCCCGGGAAGCCGAGGTTCAGCACGCGCGCGATCTTGTCGAAGGCCTCGCCCGCCGCGTCGTCGATCGTCGCGCCCAGCGGCCGTACGTCCGAGGTGATGTCGGAGGAGAGGAGGAGGGAGGAGTGACCGCCGGACACCAGCAGCGCCATCGTCGGCTCGGGCAGCGGGCCGTGTTCCAGCTGGTCGACGCAGATGTGGGAGGCGAGGTGGTTCACGCCGTAGAGCGGCTTGCCGAGCGCGTACGCGTACGCCTTGGCTGCGCTGACGCCGACGAGCAGGGCGCCCGCGAGCCCGGGGCCGGCCGTGACCGCGATGCCGTCCAGGTCACGGGCGCTCACGCCCGCGTCCTTCAGGGCGCGCTGGATCGTCGGGACCATCGCCTCCAGATGGGCGCGGGACGCCACCTCCGGTACGACCCCGCCGAAGCGGGCGTGTTCGTCGACGCTGGACGCGACCGCGTCCGCCAGCAGGGTGGTGCCGCGGACGATGCCGACGCCGGTCTCGTCGCAGGAGGTCTCGATGCCGAGGACGAGAGGTTCGTCAGCCATTGATCTCGGTTCCTTGTACGGAAGTTGATGGGTCGGTCAGCCGCATCACCAGGGCGTCGACGTTGCCCGGCTGGTAGTAGCCGCGCCGGAACCCGATGGGGGCGAAGCCGAAACGCTCGTACAGCTTCTGCGCGCGAACGTTGTCGACACGGCATTCGAGCATGACCTCGGCGCACTCGAACTCGCTTGCCGCGCTGAGGAGTTCGGTGAGGAGGGTGGAGCCGAGGCCGGTGCCCCAGTGGTCGCGGGCGACGGCGATGGTCTGGATGTCGGCCTGCTCGCCGGTGGTGGCGAGGCCCGCGTATCCGATGACCCGGACGCCGCTCTCGGTCTCCGCACCGGTCACCTCCGCCACCAGGTACCGGCGGGTCGCCGCCGCCCCCCGCGCATGCGCCAGTTCGGACCAGAACATGCCCCGGGACCAGGCGTCCTCGGGGAAGAGGTCCTTCTCCAGCTCCAGCACGGGATCGATGTCCCACCAGCGCATCTCGCGCAGTCGAGGGCTCACGGATTCGGTCACTTGGGGGTGACCACCTTGTAGTTCTTGGGCACCTGGGCGTCGGGGCGGCGCAGGTACAGCGGCCGGGGCTCGGGGAGTTCGACGCCCGCCGCGAGTCGCTCGGCGGCCAGCGAGGCGAGCGCGGCGGCGGACACGTGCTCCGGTTCGTGCGCGCCGGGGAACGTGTCGGGGTAGAGCAGTGCGCCGGCGCCGACGGCGGGCAGCCCCGCCACCTCGTCGGCGATGTCGGCGGGCCGGTCCACCGCCGGGTCGGTGACCCGGGTCCGGGAGTCGGCGTAGCGCGCCCAGTACACCTCCTTGCGCCGCGCGTCGGTGGCCACGACGAACGGGCCGTCGAGGTCGGCGGCGTAGGCGAGGCCGTCCAGCGTGCACACACCGTGCACGGGCACGCCGAGCGCGAGCCCGAAGGTGTCGGCGGTCATCAGCCCGACGCGCAGCCCGGTGTAGGGGCCGGGGCCGATGCCGACGACGATTCCCGTGACGGCGTCGAGCCGGAGCCCGGCCTCGACGAGCACACGGTCGACGGCCGGGAGCAGCAGCTCACCGTGGCGGCGCGCGTCCACCTGACTCGACGAGGCGATGACGGCCTCGCCGTCGTGCAGGGCGACGGTGACGGCGGGGGTGGCGGTATCCAGAGCGAGCAAGAGCACGCAAACAGCCTACGGCTCCGGCGCCCCGGGCACGGCCGCCCCGGTGGGCCCGCCACAGACTGCTACCGTCACCTAGGGTCACCACACTTACAGGACATACGAGACACGGAGGTGGGCGCCGATGGCCGGCAGCAGCTCGGGAATCGTGGCCGGGCTCACCGTGGCGGCGGTCGCCACGGTCGGTTTCCTCGCCTATCAGGCGTCGGCGAGCGTCCCCGCGAGCCTGGGGGACGCGGCCCGTGCGAGCGCCTCACCCGCGATCGCCACCTCGAAGGCACCCCGCGACAAGAAGAACCCCAACGCGCTGCCCCCCGCCTCCGGCAAGGGCGAGCGGGTCGTGTACTCGGTGGACGACGACCGGGTGTGGCTGGTGGCCGAGAACAACAAGGTCAACCGCACGTTCAAGGTCACCCCCGGCACGGTCGATCCGGCCACGGGGTCCTACTTCGTCACGTCCCGCTCGAACGCGATCACCGGCACCGACGGCACCCCCATCCAGCACGTCGTCCGCTTCACCAACACGAACGGCATCGCGATCGGCTTCAGCGCGGCGGTGAGCGGCGCGACGGAGGAACCGGACCCCACAGTGAAGTCGGGCGGCATCCGCGAGTCGATCGAGGACGGGGCGGCGATGTGGCAGTTCGCGACGATCGGCCAGAACATCGTCGTAATCCGCTGAGCAATTCAATTGGGGGCAGCGCAACTCCCCAGGGGCGCGGGGAACTGCGCGCCCAGCCACGACGCGCCCGCAGCCGAACGACTACGCGGCTTTACGCGGCTCAACCGGCGGAGCCTCCGGCGCCCGCGGCGGCGTAGAAATCACCTGAGCCGCAACCCCCGCCGCCAACAACTCCCGCATCGACACCCCGGCGAACACACGCGGCTGCGGACGGTCCTGATCCTCTGAAGCCGACGAAGCCGACATGGACGCCTCCTAGCCCTGGGGCAGACGTAGTTAGGTAGACCTAACTACATACTGGATACCATGTGACCACGCGCGAGACCCCGAACGCAACATCTTGCCGACACCTTGTCGGAACCCACACGCCCCGCACGACCGGTCAGGCGCCGAGCACGCCCAGATCGACCGCGGCCCACCGCGCACCGAGCCCGGTGACGGTGACATGCCGTACCTCATCCGTGGTGTCCCCGACGGCCCGGTGGATCACGAGCGACAGCCGGTCGTCCGTCAACTCCTCGACCTTGCCCTCACCCCACTCCACGACGATCACGGACTCGGGCAGCGAGACGTCGAGATCGAGGTCCTCCATCTCGTCGAGCCCGCCGCCGAGGCGATACGCGTCGACATGGACGAGCGGCGGCCCGCCCCCCAGGGAGGGATGCACCCGGGCGATCACGAACGTCGGCGAGGTCACCGCCCCCCGGACCCCGAGCCCCTCCCCCAGTCCCCGGGTCAGTGTCGTCTTGCCGGCGCCGAGCTCACCCGTGAGCATCACGAGGTCGCCCGCGCGCAGCAGTTTGGCGAGGCGGCGCCCCAACTCCCGCATCTGCTCGGGGGAGTTGACGGTGAGGGAGACGGACAGGGGCTCAGCCGCGTCGTGCGGTGCTGCTGGTGCTTCCATAGCCACTTACGGTAGCCCCTGCCGGCACCGCACCCGCGCGGGTGAGCAGGTCGGCGAGGCGGTCGGTGACCACCTCCGGGTGCTCCAGCATGACCAGGTGCCCGGCGTCCGGCACGAGCACCAGCTCGGCGTCCGGCAGCAGGTCGGCGATGGCCTCGCTGTGCTCACTGGGCGTGACGAGATCGCCGATCCCGGCCAGCACGAGCACCGGCATGTCCTTGAAGTGGGTGAGGGCCGCGGTCTTGTCGTGGTCGGTGAACGCCGGATAGAACTCGGCGACCACGTCGATGGGCGTGCCCTCGATCATCCGCTCGGCGAACCGCGCGACCGCCGGGTCGACGTCCCGCGACGCGAACGAGTACCGCTTGATGATCCCGGCGAACAGATCGGCGGTGGCCCGCCGCCCCCGCTCCACCAGCGCCGCCTGCTGTCCGAGCGCCTTCAGCACCCCGGGCAGCACCCGCCGCACCGCGTTGACCCCGGCGACGGGCAGCCCGAAGTTGACCTCGCCGAGCCGCCCGGAGGACGTACCGACGAAGGCGGTGGCGACGACCCGGTCGCGGATCAGCTCGGGGTACTGGTCGGCGAGCGCCATCACCGTCATGCCGCCCATGGAGTGCCCGACGAGCACGATCGGCCCCTCGGGCACGGCCGCGTCGATCACGGCCTTCAGGTCGCGGCCCAACTGGTCGATGGTGAGCGGCATGCCGTCTTCCAGCTGCGCCACCCCGCGCGCGGAACGCCCATGGCTGCGCTGGTCCCAGTGCACGGTCCGCACGACCCCGCGCAGGGCCGCCCGCTGGAAGTGCCAGGAGTCCTGGTTGAGGCAGTACCCGTGGCTGAAGACGACGGTGACGGGAGCGGGCGCCTTGCGCCCGAAGAGCCGCCGCCGCTTGGGCGTGACGGCGACCTCCGGCTCGATGTCGTCGACCTCGTAGTACAGCTCGGTGCCGTCGTCGGCCCGCGCCGTACCGGGCGTGCCGCGCAACGAGCCGTACGGCCCGGTGGAGTCGAGCGCCAGCCGTGCCCTCTCGCGCATCCCGCGCCCGACGGTCATCCGCTCTATGGCGACACCGGCCGCGGCACCGGCTGCGATCACACCTATCGCGGCGCCCGCGATGCCGGTCGCCTTGCGCCAGTTGCCGGCCACCCCCGTGGCGGCGGAGGCGACCGCGGCGACCGCCTCCGCACTGCTCTCACTCACGTGCCGCTCCTCTTCACGTCAGGACCCTGCGCTACGTCGCCTTCCTCATACCCGGGGACGACCTCAGGGACGACTTCGGGAACGATCTCGGGAACGACGACCTCATTGACGTAGACGCGGGGAACGCGTGTTCCGATGCGGGTCACGATCTCGTACGCGATGGTGCCCGCGGCCTGTGCCCAGTCCTCGGCGGTGGGCTCACCGCGGTCGCCGGCCCCGAAGAGAATCGCCTCCGCACCGGCCTCCGGCTCGTCCCCTCCCAGGTCTACGACGAACTGGTCCATGGCGATCCGCCCCGCGACCGTCCGCCACTTGCCGCCGACCAGCACAGGACCGGTGCCGGATGCGTGCCGCGGGATGCCGTCCGCGTAACCGACGGGGACGAGGCCGAGGGTGGTGGTGCCCGGAGTGACGTAGTGATGCCCGTAACTGACGCCGTGCCCGCCCGGCACCTGTTTCACCAGGGCGACGGACGCCTTCAGCGTCATCACCGGCCGCAGTCCGAAGTCGGCCGGGGACCCCACCTCCGGGCTGGGCGAGATGCCGTAGACGGCGATGCCGGTACGGACGAGGTCGAAGTGGGAGTCGGGCCGGGTGAGCGTGGCAGGCGAGTTGGCGATGTGCCGCACCTCGGCCCGCACACCGCGCTCCTCCGCGTACGCGACCATCTCGCGGAAGAGGGCGAGTTGGGCGTCGACGGAGGGATGCCCGGGCTCGTCGGCGCAGGCGAAGTGCGACCAGAGTCCGGTGACACGGACGAGCCCCTCGGCCTCCGCGCGCAGGGCAGCGCCGACGAGTTCGGCCCAGTCGTCCCCCGGCTGACACCCGTTGCGCCCGAGCCCGGTGTCGGCCTTGAGCTGCACGCGCGCGGGCACACCGACTTCGCGGGCGGCGGCCACGACCTCCCGCAGGGCCCACATCCCACTCAGCGACACATCAAGATCAGCTCGGATCGCTTCCCGCCAGGGCCCACCCGGGGTCCACAGCCAGCACATGATCCGCACCCCGTCCGGCAGCCCGGCGCGGGCCCGCAGTTCGAGGGCCTCCTCGGGCGTGGCGGTACCGAGCCAGGTGGCCCCCGCCTCGACGGCCGCCCGGGCACACGGCACCGCCCCGTGGCCGTACGCGTCGGACTTCACGACGGCCATGAGGGCGGCGCCCGGTGCGAGGGCGCGCAGGGCCCGCACATTGGCCCGCAGGGCGCCCAGATCGATCTCGGCGCGGGCGCGCAGCGGTGCGGTGGGCTGTGTCGCTGTCTCATTCATGACGCCCCCAGTCTCTCAGAGGGGACCGACAAGCCCGCAGGCCCGCCTGGTTTCAGGGCCGGTGCCCCCACACGTAGACACGGTCGCCCTTCTTGAGGACGTTCCACAGCTTGCGGGCGTCGGCCAGCCGGAGGTTGACGCAGCCCCAAGAGCCGACGGTGGTGTAGATGCTGCCGTAGACGGCGTGGAAGGCGATGCCGCCGTCGAAGAACTGGGCATACGGCATAGGGCTGTTGTAGAGCGTCGACCAATGATTCTTGTGCTTCCAATAGATCTTGTGCCAGCCCCCCCGGGTCACATGCCCGGTGCGCCCACTGCGCATCGGCACCGGCCCGAAGACGACCTTCTTGCCCTTCTGCACCCAGGTCAGCTGCCGGTCGAGATCGACACAGGCGACGCGGTACGAACGGACCGGGCACTTCCGCGCGGCGTTCGGATTCTTCCTCGCGGCGATCAGTTGCATCCGCGCCCAGGTCACAGGCCCCGCGAACCCGATCGCCGGCTTGATCCCCTGCTTCTTCTGAAAGGCCCGGATGGCCTTGCAGTCGGCACCCGACTGCTTGCCGTCCACCTTCAGCTTCAGCCACCGCTCCACGCCCCGCTGATACGGCCCGGTCTGCTTGCTGCACGTCACCTTCGCGACGGCGTCCCCGATCGGCACGTACTCGACGAGCGCGTACGTCCCCACGGCAGCGTCCCGAGGCTCGACCCTGTCCTCTTCAGCGGTGGGCGTATAGACCTTCGGCGCGAGCGCCTGATCGGGCGTGTCGATCTGCCACGGCTGATACGGCCCCGGCGGCACACCCGGCACCAGTTCGGTCTCACCGGGCCCGGCCGCCGGCGGCACCGGCCCGTCGGCAGCGGCGGTCCCGGCCCCGACGGGGAGGGCGATCACCGCGGTGAGCAGCACCGCGATGCTTCTGTGCGCGATTCGTGTACTGATCATGCGATCAGAGAAACGCGACGGTGCGACGGGAAACGGCTGCCGCGCGGAGGGATCACCCTTATTGACGAGCGTTTGGTATCAGCCCGTCCGGCGTTTGAGGACGAGGCCCCTTCAGGGCCGATGGGGGTCTGGGGGCGCAGCCCCCAGGCGGGGCGGAAGGGGCGGAGCCCCTGGGGATGGGACGGGTAGGGGCGGCGGGGGCGAGAAAAATCAGCCCCGCACATCCCGCCAGGCAATCCGAATCCCCTCCGCCACATCATGCGCCCCCACAGGCGCCCCCTCCGCAGCCAACCTCCCCGCCAGCCCATGCAGATACGCCCCCACACTCCCCGCATCGAACGCCGACAACCCCGCCGCCAACAACGACCCCGAGAGCCCCGACAACACGTCCCCGCTCCCCGCCGTAGCCAGCCACCCGGTCCCCGTCGCATTCACCCGCACCGCCCCACCCCCCGAGTCGGCGACAAGCGTGGTCGACCCCTTCAGCAGCACAGTCGCCCCATACCGCCCCGCCAACTCCCGCACGGAATCCAGCCGAGCCCCCTCGACGACCTCCCGAGCCACCCCGAGCAACGCGGCGGCCTCCCCCGCATGCGGAGTCATGAGCGTCGGCGCGACACGCCCCCGCACGGCACCCGGATCGACCAACCGCAACCCGTCCGCGTCGATGAGCACAGGCACATCAGCGGTCACCACATCCGCCACGGTCGAGGCATCGTCACCCGCCCCCGGCCCGACGACCCACGCCTGCACGCGCCCCGCCTTGAGCGGCCCGCCCTCCGACACCAGCACCTCAGGAAAACGGGCGATCACCGCGTCCGAGGCCGGCCCGACATACCGCACGGCCCCCGCCCCACCCCGCAACGCCCCCGCGACGGCAAGCACAGCCGCCCCCGGATACCGCCCGGACCCGGCGGCGATCCCCACGACCCCACGCCGGTACTTGTCGCTCTCGGCCCCCGGCACGGGCAACAACCGCGCCACGTCCGCATGTTGCAGTGCCTCCAGCTCAGGCTCGTCAGGCAGCTCGGCCCCCAGCCCGATGTCGACGAGCCGCACGGACCCGGCGTACTCCCGAGCAGGATCGATCAGCAACCCGGGCTTATGAGCCCCGAAGGTGACGGTGAGATCGGCGCGCACGGCAGCTCCCCGCACCTCACCGCTGTCCGCCTCGACCCCACTGGGCAGATCAACGGCGACGACAACACCACGGGAGCCCGCCGCAAAGCCCGCAAGCCTCGCGGCATCGGGCCGCAACCCGCCCTTCCCCCCGATCCCGACGATCCCGTCGAGGACGAGATCGGCACCGAGAATCAACTCCTCGGCGTCACTCGGCGCGACGGTACGACCACCGGCGCGAAGCAGCGCGGCGAGCCCGCCGGAGTGGGTGCGCTCGGGCGCGAGGAGCACAGCGGTGACGGCAGCGCCCCGCCGGGCGAGCCGAGCGCCGGCGTACAGGGCATCGCCCCCGTTGTCCCCGCTCCCCACCAGCAGCACGACCCGGCTGCCGTAGACCCGCCCCACCAACTGGGCGCAGGCGACGGCCAGTCCGGCGGCGGCACGCTGCATGAGCGCGCCTTCCGGAAGTCGCGCCATCAGTTCCCGCTCGGCTGCCCTTACCGTCTCGACGCTGTACGCAGTACGCATACGTTCGAGTCTGCCCCGTAAGCCCCGCAACCTGCACCCGGGCACTCAAACCCAAGCCCCTCGGACCGCAAACCCGCGGCCGCCAACGGCGATATCGCCCCACAGGGGCCACCCGCACCCGACAACGAAATCCGCACGGGCGGTGCGGGTGGGAAACAAAAAGGCCGAAGGCGCAGCCGAGGCCGTACAGTCCCCGCCCACCCTCACCCCTCCGCGATCACCACCGCAGAAGCCACCCCCGCGTCATGGCTCAACGAAACATGCCAGGACCGCACCCCCAGCTCAGCCGCGCGCGCCGCAACCGTCCCGGTGACCCGCAACCGAGGCCGCCCACTGTCCTCGACGTACACCTCCGCGTCCGTCCAGTGCAGCCCGGCCGGCGCACCGAGCGCCTTCGCCACCGCCTCCTTCGCCGCGAACCGCGCCGCAAGAGACGCCGCCCCCCGCCGCTCCCCACTCGGCAACAGCAACTCACTGTCCAGGAACAGCCGCCGAGCCATCCCCGGCGTACGCGCCAGCGACGCCGCGAACCGGTCGATCTCGGCCACATCGATACCAACCCCGATGATGCTCATGCCGAGCACCCTACGACCGCGTCCACCCCCGTCCCGCCTGTCACAGACGGCTGCTAGCCTGCGGCAACTCGCATCACACGCACGACACCACTCACGCATGACACCACTCACGTTCGCGCGCCCTGGGGGGCCAGTAGGCGCACCGTGGGCTCTGGATTCGCCAGGGGGCGGAGCATGACCACCACCGGCACGACGACCGACGACGACGAGAGACCCGTAGCGCTGTCGGAACCGGTCGACGACCCGTTCACCACGCTGCCGGACCTCACGCCGCTGCGGGACGCTGCCCGAGCCGGCGACTGGCCGGC
Source organism: Streptomyces xylophagus (assembly GCF_000716435.1). Classification (GTDB taxonomy): domain Bacteria; phylum Actinomycetota; class Actinomycetes; order Streptomycetales; family Streptomycetaceae; genus Streptomyces; species Streptomyces xylophagus. Next base: position 54,357 of record NZ_JNWO01000013.1, on the reverse strand, counting down.
GACGCAGGCCTTCTTCACGGCCCTCGCCTCAACCGAGAACCCGGTCGAGAACCCGGTCGAGAACTCCGCGGAGAAGGTGTCCTTCGCCTCGGCCCAACTCGCAGGCCTGGACGGCGTGGAGACCTACCTGGAGCGGGCGGCGGCCGAACACCCCGCCGACCCCCTCCCCCGCACCCTGCTCGCCGAGCGCTACATCCGCATCGGCTGGGCCATCCGCAGCCGCTACCGCGCGGAGCACGTCTCGCGCGACCAGTTCGAGCAGTTCCACGACTGGCTGCGGCGGGCCGAGCGGCTGCTGATCGACGTGTGCGCCGAGCAGCCCGACAACCCCGCCGCCTGGACCGCCCGTCTGCTCACCGCCCGCGGCCTGCAACTCGGACAGACCGAGGCCCGCCGCCGCTACGACCGCCTCTCCGCCCACCACCCCCACCACTTCCGCGCGCAGTCCCAGCTGCTCCAGCAGATGTGCCCCAAGTGGAGTGGTTCCTGGGAGGCCGCGCACGCCTTCGCGCAGGAGTGTGTGGCCGCGGCCCCCGCCGGCGCGCACGCCGGGGTGGTGGTCGCCGAGGCGCACATCGAGCACTGGGCGGATCTGGACGGCGTGGAGCAGCGCACGTATATGCGGAGTGTCTCCGTCCGTGACGAACTGCGGGCCGCCGCACGGGAGTCCGTGCTGCACCCGGACTACGCCCCCGGCTGGAGCTGGATCACGGCGGACAGCGCGTTCGCCCTGGCTTTCTCGATCGGCGGCCACTTCGCGGACGCGGCCGCGCACTTCGTCTCTCTCGAAGACCGGGTGACCGAGTACCAGTGGCAGTACTTGCCCGGCTGGAAGGCCGCGTTCGTGAAGTACCGCAAGTCCGCGCTCGCGACGCTCTAGGGGGAGCCGACGATGACGACCACCGAGTTCGCGCCGGAGGCCCTCTCCGGCCTGATCGGCTGCACGACCACCCAGGGCATCCCCACTCTCTACGCCCCGCGCCGGGGCGGCCAGGTCACGGCCGGTCTCTTCTTCCGGGTGGGCCGCGCCGACGAGACCCTGGCGACGGCCGGACTCACCCATCTCGTCGAGCATCTGGCCCTGCACCGGCTGCAGTTGGCCGACCTGCACCACAACGGCGCGACGGCGAACACGTACACCCTCTTCCACGCGACCGGCGACGAGGACGAGGTCGTAGCGCATCTCAACAGTGTCTGCGCGGCCCTGCGCGAACTGCCGCTGGCCCGGCTGGACACCGAGCGGGAGATCCTGCGCACGGAGGCCGCGGGCGGCAGGAGCGGCTCCAACTCCCCACTACCGCTGTGGCGTTACGGCGCTCAGGGCTACGGACTGTCCAGCTACGACGAGTTGGGCACCTGGAGCGTGACGCCGGACCAGGTCGGCGACTGGGCGCGGACCCGTTTCACCCGTGAGAACGCGGTCCTGTGGATCACGAGCGAGTCCGTCCCGGAGGGCCTGGACCTCACCCTGCCGACGGGCACCCGCCGCCCGGCCCCGGCGGCCACCAGCGCCCTCCGGACGACCCCCGCGTACATCTGCGGCGAGGACGGGCACGTGGTCCTGACCTCGGTCGTACGGCGTTCCACGGCGGCGGCGGTCTTCGCGGACGTGCTGGGCCGGGCGCTCTTCCAGGACCTGCGCCAGGAGGGCGGTTACTCCTACGCGGCGGAGGCCGACTACACCCCGCGCGACGCGGACTTCGCCACGCTCACCGCGTACGCCGACGCGCTGCCGCAGAAGCAGGACGCGGTGGTCGGCGGCTTCGTCGACACCCTCGCCCGGCTGCGCAACGGCACCATCGCACAGTCCGAACTGGACTCCGTCCGCGGCAAGAAGCTCAAGATGTACGACGTCCCGGACTTCGCCGCCGCCTCCCTCCCCGGGTACGCCCTGGACCTCCTCCTCGGCCACCGCATCCTCTCCCCCGCCGAGCACCGGGCCGAGTTGGCCGCGGTCACGGTCGCGGACCTGCACGAGGTGGCCCGCGAGGCATGGGCGTCCACCCTGCTCCAGGTCCCGGGCCACCGGGGCGTCGACTGGGCGGGCCTGACCCTGGCCCCGCAGTACTCCGGGACCACGGGGGTCACGGGAAGCAGCCACCGGTCCCTGGAGAGCGAGGACGTCACGCTCGTCATCGGCGACGAGGGCGTGAGCGTCACGACCCCGCGCGGCGTGGTGACCGTCCTCTACGACACCTGCGTGGCGATGACCACCCGCCCCGACGGAGCGCGCGGACTCACGGGCCCCGACGGCTTCGCGGTCACCGTGGAACCGACGTTGTACCTCGACGTGACACCGGACCGGATCGCGCGGATCGACGCGGCGGTACCGGAGGCGGCGGTGGTACGGCTGCCGGCCCGTGCTCCGGAGCACGTCCCGCGGCCGCGGGAGGGGGCAGCGCAGTCCCAACGGTCCAAGGACTCCGGCCCGGCGACGTGGGTCCCGACGTGGCTCCGTACCGTCGGCGGCCGGCTGCTCGCCGTGGTGGCGGCCGCATGGGTCCTGCTCGGCGGATTCACGATCGTCCGCCAGATCATCGGGCCCGACGGAGACTTGGGCGGCGCTCTCGCCGTCGCCCTCATCGAGGTCCCACCGGTCATGCTCCTCCGGAGGCTGTACCTGGTGCATCGCATGCGGCGACGGTGACGACCGGCCCGGCCTGATCCGGCTGATCCGGTTCTCGTCGGTCCGGGTGCCCGCTTCGAGGGCGACGAGGACGGTGCCGCGGAGGTTGCGAGACGGCGCCGTACGCGGCGGCACGGACACCCGAGACAACCAACTGAACTGCCCTTGAGGCACGCACGACCTGCGCGTCGCGCCGGCCGAGCGGTCATCCGGGTGCGGGACCGTACGGGAACGCGAGCCGGCTGATGATCTCCTCCTCCAGCGGACCGGGGGGCGGCCACGGGAATCGGGGAATGCGAGCGCGGAGCAGGATGAGGCCGTGCAGGGCCGCCCACAGAGCGGTCGCCGTGACGAGAGCATCCTGTGCCCGGGACGTGCCGTCGTGCATCGCGTCGGCGACATCACGCAGAAGTATCGAGAACGCTTCGGCGGGAGCGAGCTGACTCGCGACGGTCTCGCCGACAATGGGCGCGAGCCGGCGTACCGCCTGGTCGACGCGTTCCTCTGTGGTGCTGGTGCCCTTGGGCCGCGGCCGGGAGAACAGCAGGGCGTAGAGCTCGGGCTGCTCGGCACCGAAGACGAGATAGGCGTGGCAGTCGGCCAGAAGCCGTTCACGCGCGCCTTCCGCTCCCGCCCGGGCGGTCTCGAGATGACGCACCAGCAGGGAGCGGGTCTCGGTGACCACGGCCTCCACGATCTGGTCGGGTGTGTCGAAGTGCGCGTAGATCGACGGTGGCGCGATGCCGACCTTGCGGGCGATCGCCCGCAGGGTCACCGCGCTGTCCGTTCCGGTCTCGACCAGCAGCTCGCGGGCCGCGGTCACGATCTCGTCGCGGAGTTGCGCTCCCTGACCTCGGGGATTGCGTCTCCGTGCTGGTGCTGGAGCCATGACGATGACTTTACGGCCGTAAGTTCTCATGCTCTACTTACGGCCGTAAGGTTACGTGGGTAGCGTGAAGGAAGATGACATGGACGTTTTCGTTCGAATACTCACCGTCCACAGGCGGTGGACCGCATGAGCGCCACGACCGTCACCCCTCTTTCCATGGCAAACAGCAACGCCTACCTCCTGCGGGGCGAGCAGGCGGTCCTCGTGGACACGGGCGGACCGGAGGACGGCGACCGTCTGCGCGACGCGCTGTCCGCGCAGGGCCTTCAGCCTCGCGACATCGCCCTGGTCCTCCTGACCCACGGCCACAACGACCACAGCGGCACGGCGGCGTCGTTCGCGGATGCCGGCGTTCCGATAGCGGTCGGCCTGGGTGACGAACAACTCCTGCGTACCGGACGCATCGACGTACTCCCGATCAGCCATCCGGCCGGTGCTCTGTTGAGGCCCATGGTCCTGCGCGCGAAGGCTCAGCCGGTCGAAGCCGGCATCCTGGTGGAGGACAGGTTCGACCTGAGTCCCTACGGCGTCGACGCGCACGCCGAGCGGTTCGGCGGCCACACCCCGGGCTCGCTCGTCGTCCGCGTCGGCGACGACACACTCGTCGGCGACCTGGTCCGCGGTGGCGTGCTGCGCCCCAAGAGCCCGAAGCGCCATTTCTTCACCGAGGACGCCGCCGGAGTGCGCAGGGCACTCACGACCGAACTCGACCGCCGTCCGCAGCGCCTGCTCCCCGGCCATGGCGGGCCCCTCGACGCGGACGAGACCCGACGACGCCTCGACAAGGTCGCTCCGGCGCCCAGCCGGCCCGCAGCATCAGGATGAGGCAGGTGACGCTGCGGTCCACGACGCGAAGGCCCCGGCCAGGGCAGTCCTCGCCCTCCCGACCGGAGCCTTCGCAGCGTTCCTCGACGGTGCGCCGAACTGCTCCGCCGTCGCTACTCCACCGTCACCGACTTCGCCAGGTTCCGCGGCTGGTCCACCTCGTTGCCCCGAGCCGTGGCCAGCTCACAGGCGAACACCTGCAACGGCACGGTCGCCACCAGCGGTTGGAGCAACGTCGGTGTCGCCGGGATCCGGATCAGATGGTCCGCGTACGGGACGACCGTCTCGTCCCCCTCCTCCGCGATCACGATGGTCATCGCACCCCGCGCGCGGATCTCCTGGATGTTGGACACGATCTTGTCGTGGAGTACGGAACGCCCACGAGGTGACGGCACGACCACCACCACGGGCATGCCCTCCTCGATCAAGGCGATCGGCCCGTGCTTCAACTCCCCCGCCGCGAAGCCCTCGGCGTGCATGTACGCCAACTCCTTGAGTTTCAGGGCGCCTTCGAGAGCGACCGGGTAGCCGACGTGCCGTCCCAGGAAGAGCACGGTGTTCTTGGCGGCCACCGACCGCGCCAACTCCCGTACCGGCTCCATGGTTTCCAGCACCCGCTCGACCTCGCCGGAGATCTGCGACAGGTCCCGGATGACGGCCTGGATCTCGTCGCCCCACTTGGTGCCCCGCACCTGACCGAGATACAGCGCGACCAGATAACACGCCACCAGCTGTGTCAGAAACGCCTTCGTCGACGCTACGGCGACCTCCGGCCCGGCATGCGTGTACAGCACCGCGTCCGACTCACGGGGAATCGTCGACCCGTTGGTGTTGCAGATCGCCAGGACTTTTGAGCCCTGCTCCCTCGCGTGCCGTAGCGCCATCAGTGTGTCCATCGTCTCGCCGGACTGGGAGATCGCGATGACCAGGGACCTCGCGCCCAGGATCGGGTCCCGGTACCGGAACTCGCTCGCCAGTTCCACCTCGCACGGAATCCGGGTCCAGTGCTCGATGGCGTACTTGGCGATCAGGCCCGCGTGGAAGGCCGTACCGCACGCGACGATGACGACCTTGTCGATCTCCCGCAGCTCATGGACGGGGATGCGGACCTCGTCCAGGGTCAACAGGCCCGCCACGTCGATGCGCCCCAGCAGCGTGTCGGCGACCGCCTTCGGCTGCTCGGCGATCTCCTTGAGCATGAAGTAGTCGTAGCCGCCCTTCTCCGCGGCGGAGGCGTCCCAGTCGACGTGGTACGAGCGGACCTCGGCCGGGGCGCCGTCGAAACCGGTGACCGTCACGCCGTCGCGGCGCAGCTCGACCACCTGGTCCTGGCCCAGTTCGATCGCCGACCGGGTGTGGGCGATGAACGCGGCCACGTCGGAGGCGAGGAAGGCCTCGCCCTCGCCGACACCGACGACGAGCGGCGAGTTGCGGCGGGCGCCGACGACCACGTCCGGTTCGTCCGCGTGCACGGCGACCAGCGTGAACGCGCCCTCCAGCCGCCGGCACACCTGCCGCATCGCCTCCGCGAGGTCCGCGCACCCCGAGAACTCCTCGGCCAGCAGATGCGCGACCACCTCGGTGTCCGTGTCGGAGGCGAGATCGTGCCCGCGCTCCGCCAACTCGGCCCGCAGGCAGGCGAAGTTCTCGATGATGCCGTTGTGGACGACGGCCACACGCCCCGCGTTGTCGAGGTGCGGGTGGGCGTTGGCGTCCGTCGGGCCGCCGTGTGTGGCCCAACGGGTGTGCCCGATGCCCGTCGAGCCCGCCGGCAGCGGCCGGTCGACCAGTTCCTTCTCCAGATTGACGAGTTTCCCGGCCTTCTTGGCCGCCGCCAGCCCGCCGTCCGCGAGCACGGCGACGCCCGACGAGTCGTAACCCCGGTACTCCAGCCGCTTCAGTCCGGCCATCACCACATCAAGCGCCGACTGCGACCCCACGTATCCCACGATTCCGCACATGCGCCGCAGCCTAGGCGCCGAGGCCCGCCCGAACACGGCACTTCGTGCCCGATTTCGGAAATTCCGGCCATGATCGAAAACGATCGACGCCCTTGCGCAAGCCGCTCGGCGCCTGCCTAGAGTGGCGCGGGCTTGATCGGATCCTGACCAATCCGCCGACAACCGGGCAGCACCCGTCGCCCGCCGCCCCGGCACAATCGGCCCGCCCATGGAGAGTCCATGACCCACCCCGGATTCGCCCCGCCCCCGGAAGCCGCACCGGAGATCGTCGAGGAGCGCCGGACGGCGGCCTGGCGAGTCAGTTCCGGATCCATGGTCCTGGTGACGGGCCGATGACGCCTCTCGAAGCGAGCCGCCAGGTCATCGCCCTGGTCCGGGCCGACCAGGACAACGCACGGCACCTGGACGGCTGCGCCCCCGAGCTCATCGCCCGTGCCGAGCGCGAGATGGGCCTCGTGTTCCCGCCGTCGTACCGCCTCCTGATCGAGGAGTTCGGCTCCTGGGAGGTCCCGCCCGCCGAGTTCCTCGGCGTGTACCGGACCAAGCTCGGTGGGGACAGGCTGTGGGGCTCCGCGGCCCAGACCGTCGCCGCCCGGGCCATCGGACTGCCGCCGGAGCTGATGGTGGTCCTGCTCGACGACGTGTGGACGTTCGCCGTCCTCGACACCTCCCGTCCCGACCAGGACGGCGAGTACCCCGTCCTCACGTGGAACCCGGGAGTTCTCGACGGCGGGCTCGTCGAAAAGATCGCCGACAGCTACGGAGAGTTCGCACTCGCCGAGTGCCGGCGGAACCTGGATCCGCCCACGTGACGCACCCCACCCACCACCCCGTTCAAACTCCGTTAACAATGGACTGTGATCTCTCCGGTCTCCCCGATGCCCCGGAGCGCCCACCGGCACAAGCCGGAGGCGACTCCCTACGTCGACCTCACCCGAGCCGAGTGGAGCGCGCTGCGCGACAAGACGCCGCTGCCGCTCACCGCCGCGGAGGTCGAGAAGCTGCGTGGCCTCGGTGATGTCATCGACCTCGACGAGGTGCGTGACATCTACCTCCCGCTGTCCAGACTTCTCAACCTCTACGTCGGCGCCACGGACGGCCTCAGAAGCGCCCTGAACACCTTCCTGGGCGAACAGGGCTCCCAGTCCGGCACCCCGTTCGTCATAGGCGTCGCGGGGTCGGTGGCCGTAGGAAAGTCGACCGTCGCCCGGCTGCTGCAGGCGCTGCTCTCCCGTTGGCCCGAGCATCCGCGCGTCGAGCTCGTGACCACTGACGGGTTCCTGCTGCCCACACGGGAGTTGGAGGCGCGCGGGCTGATGTCGCGGAAGGGGTTCCCGGAGTCGTACGACCGGCGGGCGCTGACCCGTTTCGTCGCCGACATCAAGGCGGGCAAGGACGAGGTCACCGCGCCTGTCTATTCGCATCTCATCTACGACATCATCCCTGATCAGCGGCTCACGGTCCGGCGGCCCGACATCCTGATCGTGGAGGGGCTGAACGTGCTGCAGCCCGCCCTCCCCGGCAAGGACGGCCGTACGCGGGTCGGTCTCGCCGACTACTTCGACTTCAGTGTGTACGTCGACGCGAGCGCCGAGGACATCGAGCGCTGGTATCTGAACCGGTTCCGCAAGCTGCGCGCCACCGCGTTCCAGAACCCCGACTCGTACTTCCGCAAGTACACCCAGGTCTCCGAGGACAAGGCCGTCGAGTACGCCCGCACCCTCTGGCGGACCATCAACAAGCCGAACCTGGTGGAGAACATCGCCCCCACCCGGGGCCGCGCCACCCTCGTCGTCCGCAAGGGAACCGACCACAAGGTGCAGCGGCTCAGCCTGCGCAAACTGTGACGGCTACCCTGCCCGCATGCTGCACCTGCGCCTGATCACCCCCGCCGACCGGACCGACGAGGTGGTCCGGCTGATCGAGACGACCGTCGGCACCACGCACCTCGTCGTCCTGACCGGCGCCGCCCGCAACCCGACCGGCGACGTCGTCATGTGCGATGTCGCCCGCGAGGCCGGTGACGAACTCATCGGCGCGCTACGGGAGTTGGAGCTCGACCGGATCGGTTCCATCGCCGTCGACAACATCGGTCTGTCGCTGTCGGAGCGGGCCGAACAGGCTCAGGACGACGCGCCCGGCGAGGGCGCCGACGCCGTGCTGTGGGAGCACCTCGCGGACGCGACGCACGAGGAGTCGACGCTCACCGTCACCTACGTCGCGTTCCTGACGGTCGCCACGATGCTCGCGGCCTGCGGTGTGATGCTGGACAACGCGATCCTGATCGTGGGCGCGATGGCCGTAGGACCGGAGTTCGGGCCGCTCGCGGGGATCTCCACGGCGTTGGTGCGGAAGGCTCCGCAGCTGGTGTGGCGGTCGCTGTGGGCGCTGCTCGCCGGGTTCGCGGCGGCCATGGTCCTTACGGTGGGCTTCAGTTGGCTGCTGGACGCCCTCGGACTCTTCGAGAGGTCCATGGTGGAGGCCCCACGCCCCAACACCGCCTTCATCTGGAAGCCCGACTGGATGTCCTTCGTCGTGGCCTTCCTGGCGGGCATCGCGGGCACCCTGTCCCTGACGTCCGCCAAGTCCGGTGCCCTGATCGGCGTCGCGATCTCGGTGACGACCGTCCCGGCCGCCGCGAACGCCGCCGTGGCCTTCAGTTACCGGGACTACTCCCAGACGTGGGGCTCCACTTGGCAGCTGCTCGCCAACCTCGGCGGGATCGTCGTGGCGGGCACGCTCACGCTGCTGGCACAGAAAACCTTCTGGGCCTGGCAGCGCGAGCGCACCACCGCTCAACTCACCTAGCAGGTCAACTCACTCAGCCGAGCGCCGACTTCACCGCGTCCGCCAACCGGCCCGCCACCGACCGCGCCTGGTCGATGTCGGCGGCCTCCACCATCACCCGTACCAGCGGCTCGGTGCCCGACGGGCGCAGCAACACCCGCCCGGTGGAACCGAGTTCACGCTCCGCCTCGGTGACCGCGGCCGCCAGGTCGGCGGAGCTGCCCACACGGGTGCGGTCCACGTCGGGCACGTTGATGAGGACCTGCGGCAGGCGGGTCATCACGGACGCGAGGTCCTTGAGCGTACGGCCGGTGTCAGCGACCCTCGCCGCCAGCATCAGGCCGGTCAGCGTGCCGTCGCCGGTGGTCGCGTGGTCCAGGATGATGACGTGCCCGGACTGCTCGCCGCCCAGCGCGTAGCCGTGCTCCTTCATCTCCTCCAGGACGTAGCGGTCACCGACCGCGGTCTGAACGAGCGTCAGGCCCTCGCGCTCCATGGCCAGTTTGAAGCCGAGGTTCGACATGACGGTCGCGACGACGGTGTCGGAGCGCAGTGCGGAACGCTCCCGCATCGCCAGCGCGATCACGGCCATGATCTGGTCCCCGTCGACCTCTTCACCGGTGTGGTCCACGGCCAGGCAGCGGTCGGCGTCACCGTCGTGCGCGATGCCGAGGTCGGCGCCGTGTGCGACGACTGCGGCCTGCAGCAGACCCAGGTGGGTGGAGCCGCAGCCGTCGTTGATGTTGAGGCCGTCGGGGTCCGCGCCGATGGTGATGACCTCGGCGCCGGCCCGCGAGAAGGCCTCCGGGGAGACCCGGGAGGCGGCGCCGTGCGCCTCGTCGAGGACGATCTTCAGCCCGTCGAGCCGGTTCGGGAGCACGCCGATGAGGTGGGCGACGTACTGGTCGAAGCCTTCGTTGTAGTGCCGGACCCGGCCGACGCCGGAGCCGGTCGGGCGGTCCCAGGGGGCGCCGGTGCGGTGCTCCTCGTAGATCTTCTCGATCCGCTCCTCCAGCTCGTCGTCGAGCTTGTGCCCGCCGCGCGCGAGGAACTTGAGTCCGTTGTCGGGCATGGCGTTGTGGCTCGCGGAGAGCATCACCCCGAGGTCGGCGCCCAGCACACCGGTGAGATACGCCACCGCTGGGGTGGGCAGCACACCGACGAGCAGTACGTCCACTCCCGAGCTGGCCAGGCCGGCCACCACGGCGGCCTCCAGGAACTCCCCGGACGCGCGCGGGTCCCGCCCGACCACGGCCGTCGCCCGGTGGCCTTCGAAGGTGCCCGCCTCGGCCAGCACATGCGCCGCCGCGACGGAGAGGCCGAGAGCCATCTCGGCCGTCAGATCCGCGTTGGCGACACCGCGCACGCCGTCCGTGCCGAAGAGTCGTCCCACTTGTCCTCCTGAGGAAGGCGAAAGTACTGCAAGACGAAGGTCCTGCATTCCAGGCATACGATGCCTGATCATCCGATCACACAAGCCTTTGAGCGCCTTGTGCCGTTATACGCCCCAGGCTGTGATAAACGAACGCCCCGGCGGCACGAGTGGCGTGCCGCCGGGGCGTTCGGAGTACAGAGCAGCAGGCGAGATTTAGCGCTTGCTGTACTGCGGGGCCTTGCGGGCCTTCTTGAGACCGGCCTTCTTGCGCTCGACCGCGCGGTCGTCGCGACGGAGGTAACCGGCCTTCTTCAGGGCGGCGCGGTTGTTGTCCACGTCGGCCTCGTTCAGCGCGCGGGCCACGCCGAGGCGCAGGGCACCGGCCTGACCGGAGACGCCGCCACCCGAGATGCGGGCGATGACGTCGTAGCGGCCGTCGAGCTCGAGCACCTTGAAGGGCTCATTGACTTCCTGCTGGTGGACCTTGTTCGGGAAGTAGTCCTCGAGCGTGCGCCCGTTGACCTTCCACTTGCCGGTGCCGGGCACGATGCGAACGCGCGCGATGGCGTTCTTACGGCGGCCCAGGCCGGCGGCCGGCTGCGGGTCGCCGAAGCGGCCGGCGAGCGACTCCGAGGTGTACTCGCCCTCGACGGGCACCTCGGACTCGGTGGTGTAGCTCTCGATGTCGACGAGCTCGGTCTCGGTCTCTTCGACCGGCTGCTCAACAGTGGTCTCGGCCACGGTTCTCCTCAGATCTTTTCTGTTTAGGGGTGTGGCCGGAACTACTGCGCGACCTGGGTGATCTCGAACGGCACCGGCTGCTGGGCAGCGTGCGGGTGCTGGTCGCCCGAGTAGACCTTCAGCTTCGAGATCATCTGACGGCCCAGGGTGTTCTTGGGGATCATGCCCTTGATGGCCTTCTCGACGGCCTTCTCGGGGTTCTTCGCCAGCAGCTCGTCGTAGCGGACGGAGCGCAGACCACCCGGGTAGCCGGAGTGGCGGTACGCCAGCTTCTGGGTCTTCTTGTTGCCGGACAGGTGAACCTTGTCGGCGTTGATGATGATGACGAAGTCGCCCATGTCCATGTGCGGGGCATAGGTCGGCTTGTGCTTGCCGCGGAGGAGGTTCGCAGCAGTGGTAGCCAGACGGCCGAGGACGATGTCCTGGGCGTCGATGACGTGCCACTGGCGAGTCACATCGCCGGGCTTGGGGCTGTACGTACGCACTTCGCAGCCTTCTTCTTCAGTGGATGGGTGCTGACACATGGCATCACTGAAGCGATCGTGCAGCTGGGGACGACAATGGCCGGGGACGATGCCCGTATGCCGCCCACTGGTAACTGCTCCAGGGAACCTACGCAAGGGCCTCTCGCCTGAGAGCGACCAAGCCGATACGCATAACAAACTGCAACACTACCCGCGCCGCCCCTGACGGGTCAAAACGGTGTGGGACCTGCGGGCCGAGCACCCCGGACGGCAGCACACAGCGAGGGATCGGACACGCACCGTGACAGCCCCAACGTCTGTTGCTCCAGGGCTTATTGAGACGCACCTGCACACCCGTTGCCCCGTCTAAGATGCGACCCATGAGCTTCGGGCAGGGGGGACCCCAGTCCCAGTGGGATCCCTGGAAACCGCAATCGCAGCAGCCGTGGGGCGGCAACGTCGACGACGAGTCCCCGGACTGGGCCGCGCTCGCCGACCGGGCGGAGACGCGCAACAGGCGCAAGAGACTGCTGCTCATAGTCGGCGGCGCGCTGGCGACGGTGGGCGTCGGGACGGCCGTGGCCATGGCCGTCATGTCGGCGAACGGCGACGACAACGCGTCGGGCCAACCGACGAACCTGCCCGCGAGCGGGTCCCTGCCGAGCGGCACCGGCGACATCACGCCGTCGTTCGCGCCGACCAGCGCGCCCCCGCCGCTGGACCCGAAGGACTTCATCTCCAGCAAGGCGAAGGACACAGCACCGCTCAGCGCGGAACTGCTGTTCCCGGGCACGCAGTTGACCATGGGCTCGACCGTGTACAAGAAGGGCGCGACGGCCGACACCACGAACTGCGCCTCGGCCGCCCAGGCGACCCTCCCCAAGGTCCTCACGGCGAACGACTGCACCCGCCTGATGCGCGTCACCTACACCAAGGACAACGTCGCGGTGACGGTCGGCGTCGCCGTCTTCGACACCGAGGCCCAGGCCACGAAGGTCAAGGGCCAGGCGGACACGAAGAGCATCATCAGGTCCCTGTCCGGCAAGGGCGTCAAGCCGTTCTGCAACGGCGCGGTGTGCCGCACGACCACCAACTCCTACGGCCGCTACGCCTACTTCACGATCGCCGGCTTCACCGACGGCAAGGACGTGACGACCAAGGACACCAAGGTCTTCACCACCGGCGACGACCTGGCCGAGTTCGCGTTCCGCCAGATCGGCAGGCGGGGCGAGGCGCAGGCTTCGGCGGCAGCGGCGGCCGGATAGCCGCCCGGCCGACACCGAGCGTGCGCCCCTCCCCGGGCCGGTGATCAGCGCCGGTCACGGGCCTCCGCCAGGACCGGTGCTTCCCGGTACGGAGGGAGTCCGCCACGCGAGTCCGCCACGGTGCGTTCCTGTCCACCGCCGGCCGTCTTGAAGACCCACGTCCGGTAGGACCAGAAACGGAACAGGGTCGCGATGCCGATGCCGAGGAACTTGCTGCCGTTGTTGGCGAGCGTGCCGTCCCAGCCGAGTCCGTAGGTGGTCAGGTAGAGGACCCCGTTCTCGATGACCAGGCCGACCGCGCTGAAGAAGAGGAAGAGCCCCAGCTCCTTCCGCCGGCCGCCCCGGTCGTCCTGGGCTTGGTCCCGGTAGGTGAAGTACCGCAGGCCGAGATAGTTGGTCATGATCGCCACGGCCGTCGCCAGGACGCTCGCCCGGACGGGCTGCCACTCCGTCGTGGCTCTGACGAGGTTGAAGACCCCGAGATTGACGATGAATCCCGAGGCCCCCACCAGGCCGAACTTCGCGATCTCGCGAGAGAGCTTCCCCGACCGCGGGGGAAGCGAGTGCCGTCCGCCCATGTCCGGCTCAGCCCCGCCGGTTGCGCAGCCGTAGCCGCACCGGCATCACCGCCGACTCGATCTGCGTGGTGAGGTTCATCTTGGAGACACCCTCGGTGCGCTCCTCGAAGCGGATCGGGATCTCGACGGCGCTGTGCCCGGCCCGGACGGCCTTGAACTTCAGCTCGACCTGGAAGCTGTAGCCGGCGCTGTCGAGGGTCGTGAGGTCGACGTCGCGCAGGGCGGCGGCCGACCACAGGTTGAAGCCCGCCGTGATGTCCCGGATCTTGGTGCCGAGCACGGTCCGCGCGTACCGGTTGGCGAAGCGGGACAGCAGGACGCGGTGCCTGCCCCACTCCTCGTCCAGCGAGCCGCCCTCGACGTACCGGCTGCCGACGACCAGGCCCACGCCCGAGGCCACGGCGGTGCCGAGCATCCGCGGGACCGCCTCGACGGGATGGCTGCCGTCGGCGTCCATCTGGACGACGTACTCGGCGCCCTCGGCGAGCGCGGCGCTCATGCCCGCGACGTACGCGCGCCCGAGGCCGTCCTTCTCGGTGCGGTGCAGCACGCTCATCCGGCGCACGCCGTCGGCGTTGTACTTCTCCGCCAGCTCCTCGGCGATCCGCCCGGTGCCGTCCGGGCTGGAGTCGTCGACGATCTTCAGGTGGAGCCCGGGCAGCCCGAGCGACAGCACGGCCTCGGCCATCCGCGGCAGGTTCGCCGCCTCGTTGTAGGTGGGCATCACCACGGTGACGCGAGCACCCCCCAGGTCATACGTCATTTCTTTTCCCTCCCCAAAGGTGACTGCTCCCGCCGGAAGAGGTTCTTCCGGCGGGACAAAGAATCCAGCTCAGAGATGCACCTTGCGATTGGCGGCGTCGTCGTGGGACGTCCCGTCCGTCGCCGCTCGCGCCCTTTCGAGGAGCACCAGCTGGAGGTAGTCGAACTTCCGGGTCTTCACGACACGGAAGTCCTTCTGGATCACGGTCGCGGTGGTCTTCGGCATTCCGCTGAACGGCTGTCCGTCGAGCGTCGTGGACACCAGCCAGAGCCGCTCGCTCTTGGCCAGACAGCTCGCCGGCTGCGGACACTCGGCCGCGTCGAACGAGCCCCGCTGCTGCGGAGTGCGGTACATCAGCGCGTCCCGTGGGCGGCCGGCGTCGTCGCGGAGTTCGTAGGCCATGGCCCGGCGTTCCGTCAGCACGCCGCTGAAGACGATGCCGTCGCCCTTGCGCTGCTGGGCCTCGATGATCTGCGCGGCACCGCGGAAGTCCGGCTCGCCCAGCGCGTTGTGCCGGGCCTCGCGGATACCCGGCAGCGACTGGAAGGCGAGTCCCGCGACCGCGGCGGCCACCAGCACCCAGCCGAACCCGTGCCGGGCCGCGGCGCCTGAGCCGGCCTTGGCCCCGGCCACCGGACCGGCCAGGCGTCCCACCGCGACGGCTGTGAGCAGCACCCATGCGGGCGCGGTGAACAGCAGATAGCGCGGCAGGAAGAGGTGCAGCTGGGCCGCGGTCAGATAGGTCGCCACCGGCGGCAGCACGATCCACACGGCCAGTGGCAGTGCCGTCCGGCCCGCGAAACACAGACCGATCAGGCCGAGCGACATCACGGGGACGGCCACCGCCCAGGAACCGAAGAGGTTCTTGGGGAAGTCCACCAGGTCCTGGAACCCCGGGTTGTTCCACGCGATCTGAGCGCTCTGCCCCGAGCCGGACACCGCCATCGGCATCACGAAGCAGATGCCGAGGATCAGCGCCGCGGTGTAGGCCCAGCCGACGATCTTGTCGCCGGCGCGCCGCTTCTGCACGACCATCACCAGGTGGGCGCCGAGCACCGCGAGCGAGGCCAGATGGCTCCAGCCGATCAGCGGCACCGACAGTGTGTAGGCGACCCACACCTTGAACGACGGCCGGTCCAGCGCCCGCGCGAGCAACAGCGTCGACAGGAGCACCGCGGCGACCGCGAAGGGGTACGGCCGGATCTCCTGCCCGTACCGTGTGGTCAGCGGCAGGACGGCCAGGGCCAGCCCGGCGAGGACACCCACCTGCGTCGTGAACAGCCGCCTGCCGAGCAGCGCGAGCAGACCGGCCGACGCCGCCATGGCCACCGCGCCCGGGACCCGCATCGCGGTCGGGGAGTCACCGGCCACCGCGAGCCAGCCGTGCATGAACACGTAGTACGGCGTGAACACCACGTCGACCGAGCGGATCAGCATGCTCAGGTCGTGGAACGACAGGCTGGCCGCCCACCACGTGGCGTGTTCGTCCCGCCACAGCTCGCGGTCGCCGAAGTGGCGCAGGATCAGGGCGAAGGCCAGCGCGGTGGGCAGCAGGAACGTGACGACGGCCGCGAGCCGCCCGCCCTTCGCGTCCTCGGGCGCCTCCTCGCCGGGCTCGACCGCGGCGGCCTGCGGAGCCTCGGGCTCGGTGACGGCCGCCGACGTGGGAGCAGTCCCCGTGCCGGCATACCGGTCGGCGTCCGCGTACCGCGCCGGCCCGGGGACGGACCCGGATTCCGCGTAGGTCCCGGGGCCCGCGTGGGCGCCCTGCTCCGGAACCGTGTAGACGTCCTGACCGGCTTGCGCCCACTGTCCGGCATAGGCGTCCTGACCCGGATACGGATCGTGGCCCCCGGGACCCTCGGCATACCCGCCGTCGTACCGGGCGGAGGCGTCGAAACTCATCTCTTCACCCAAATCCGGTACGCGCCGTCGCCCTTGCTGGTGGTGAATCGCGTGACGGCGGCCAGGCGGTAGTGAGCGTTGCCGCGCAGCGCGTCCGTCACGGCCGTGTCGACGTCGGGCGTGACCGTCCCGCGCAACACGATGACGTCGAACTTCGCGTCCTTGACGGCGGCACCGTAGGCCTCGGGGCCCGAGTACCTTTTGCCCTTCTTGTCCATGTAGTCCATGCCGAACGTGCCCTGCCACTGCGCGTACCCGGTGACGTCCCGCAGGTAGTAGGCGGGGACCTCGTGCTCCTCGGCCAGATAGGTGCCCTTGCGGTCGACCATGGGACGCAGGACGGCCGTCATCTCGCGGGAGTCCGGGAAGCTGTAGTTCTGCTGCGCCTGCACCATGCCGAACACGAGCGTCAGGACGTACAGCATGATCCCGAGCTGCGGGTGCCGGAAGTGCGGGCCGACGAGGCGTGAGATGCCCAGGCCCGCCATCGGTCCGGCGAAGAGCAGGCCGAAGCCCACGTGCTTGAAGAGCGAGACCTCGGTCTGCAGGTGGATCTGGTAGGCCGGGGCGAGCAGCGCGGTACCGCAGAGCAGGACACCGAGTGCGATACGGCGGAACCGGCCGGGGCCCACCTGTTCGAGCCAGGGCATCTCACCCATGTGCGGACGGATCGCGTAGGCGAGGGAGCCGCCCACCGCCGTGAGGAACATCAGCCCGCCCCACTCGGCGCTGTGCTGCAGGAGCTGCGCCGCGGTGTCGGCCCCCTTGGCACGGTTGGTGGTGGTCTGGCTGATGCCGCCGAGCGATCCGGCGAAGAGATACCCGGCCCCCAGCAAGGCACCCATCGCCCCGCCGAGCAGCACTCCTCGCGCCGGCGCGCGCAGCCCGCGGTGCCGGTAGGCGGTCAGTACCGCCAGGACCACCAGGGTGGGCAGGTACAGGCCCGCCGCGTACTTGATGGCGAAGGCGAGGATCGCCGGAGGCGCCGCGAGCACCACCGCCACGATCGGCGCACGGCCGGTGCGCACCACGATCCACGCGGACAGCGCCAGGAAGAAGACCGCCGCCGCGTCGAAGGTGGCGAAGTTGCCGAGGAACACGGTGGACTGGACGACCGAGAAGAGGGCCGCCGCGCCGATCGCCGCCCGGGCATCGAACATCCGGCGGGTCATCGCGTACAGCAGGCTCGTCGCGCCGAGCATGAACATCAGGCTGACGATGCGCACCCCGGCGAGCCCGGCCACGCTGTCGACCATCGCGGCGAGCACCGGGTACAGCTTCGGATAGCCGGAGAAGTAGCCCTCGAAGTCGCCCGGCACGGGGGTGCCGTGCAGGATGTTGCCGATCTCGTAGTGGCCCGCGAGGACGTACAGCGCCTCGTCCTCGAACGCGGTGCCGCTCAACCGCAGCGACAGCCCGGCCTGGATGAGCAGGACGCACAGCAGCACCAGCCGCCCGAGCAGCCGACTGCGCCCGGTGTCCACGGCCCAGGAGGACTCCTGGATCGGCGGCAGAACGTAGCCGGGCCTCTCGGGCTCCGGCTCGGGCACCACCGGCGCCGGGGTCGGGGCCGGCTCGGTCTCGGTGTACGTGGCGTACGGGTCGTAGGGCGCGAAGGTGTCGTAGGTCCGCTGGTCGGTGTAGGAGGAGGTGCGGCCGTCGAAGCGCCAGCTGCCGCTGTCGGTCACCTCGCGCTGCTGTGCCGCGGGGTACGCCTGGTGGGCGTACTGCTGCTCGTACGACCACGACGGGTCCTGGGACTGTTCGCCGGGCCACTGCCCCTGCTGACCCTGCCCCTGCTGACCCTGCCCGTACGACGGGTCGTGCGCGTCGTTCCGCAGACCGGGGTCGTCCGCCCAGACGGGCGTGTGCCGGTCGGTCATGGCTTGGTCACATCGAATCCGAAGCTCGGGTCCGCGGCCTGCTCCCGGAAGGCCTTCTGGGACAGCGGCCCGCTGTTGACGCGCCAGTCGGTCTCCTTGTCGAAGTTGAACCAGACCAGCCCGACGACGTCGTCGCGCTTCGCGGTCCCCTCGAAGAGGTCCTTGATGTCGGCGGGCTTGCGCTCGCCGGCCTGCGCCGCCGTCTCCGCGATGATGAATGGTTTCTTCGTGAAGGACCGGATCTGGCTCATCGTCGGCCCGTAGAGCGTCTTGTACGTCGACGGCCCGGTGGCCGCGTAGTAGCCGATGACGCCGATCCAGTCCGCGTAGTCGTCGCCCGGCCAGTACGCCTTGAGCTGCACCTTGGGCATCGGGTTGACGACGTTCGGGCTCCACACCCAGATGACCTGGGTGGCGCCCTCGTCGTCGAAGAGGTCGTGGATGTGCTTGTAGGCCGCGGTGAACTGCGCCGCCGTGGCCTTCTTGGTGCCCCAGGGGTACCAGAAGCCGTTCATCTCGTGCGCGAAGCTGATCGCCACCGGCAGGTTCAGCGCCTTGACGGACTTGGCGTAGGAGCGGATGTACTCGTCCTGCTTGCCGGAGGCGATGTCCTTGAGGGAGGCGTCGAAGGGCTCCCAGGCGATGAAGGCCAGGGCACCGTAGTCCCAGGTCTTCTGCACCAGCCCCGCCTCGTACTGGTCGCCCCAGGCCGAGTAGAACTCGATCAGGTTGGGCTTCTTGCCACCCCGCTTCGCGAAGTCCTCGACGGAGGTCATCTTGGCGGGGGCACCGTCGGCGGCCACACCCAGGTACTTCTTGGCGGGCTGCAACAGCGGCCGTACGTCGTACGGCGGTTCGGGCTTCGCGGACTCGGAGGCCTCGCCCGGGCTCTCGGTACCCGGCTGCTCGCCCTGGGCGCGGTCGTACTCGTCACGCCCCTTGCCGGAGAACGTCGTACAGCCCGCCAAGAGAGCGCTTGCGAGCAGCACGGCGGCGATCATCCGCACGGGCCGAAGCGCTCGTGCGGTGCGTGGGGGGAAAGTCATGCGGTCGCTTCCTGCACTGCGCGTGCGCGCGGCTGGACGAGGGCGCGACCGACGACGATCGCGTAGAAGAGGCCTGCGGACAGCATCAGGGCGAAGTCCGGCGGGTACTCGGTGAGCATCCGCCAGGCGGCGACGACCACCCACAGCACCGCGGTGCCGCCGGTCCACCCGACCATGCCGACCCACCAGCGGCGCATGCCGTTCTTCTTGGCGCCCTGCGATCCGGTCGGCTTCCAGCCCATGGGACGGCCACGCAACACGTCCCACACCGCGAAGACGTGCGACCAGCCGTACATCACCCGCACCGCCCACGCCTCCAGCCGGTACGGCGCGTGGTGCCAGAAGGGCAGCACCAGCGTCACGTACGCCACACTGGGCAGCACCCACATCGCCGCCTCGGCGCGCAGCAGATCGGGGCGCAGGATCATCAGCGACAGCGGGATGACCGGCATGAGGAAGGTCGCCAGGGCGGTCTGCAGGTAGTAGAGGAAACCCGAGATGTAGCACAGGCGGGTCTGGAACCTCAGGTCCAGCTCCCAGAAGCGCTTGCTGGTGAGCAGCTCCAGCGAGCCCATGCACCAGCGGTACTGCTGGTTGTGGAAGGCACCGGCGGTGTCCGGGCACACACCGGCCGACAGCGCGACGGGCACGTAGCGCAGCTTCCAGCCGAGCGCCCGCAGGTCGAAACCGGTGTACATGTCCTCGGAGTGCTCGATCAGCGTGATGCCGCCGATCTGGGCGAGGGCCGCGCGCCGGTACACCGCGCACGAGCCGACGCAGATCGATCCGTCCTTGTCCTCGCGGGAGGTCTGCACGGACCGGTAGAACTGCTCCTGCACCGCTCCCGCGCCGCGCTCGATCCAGTTCTGCCGGTCGGTGATCCGGAAGAACTGCGGCGACTGCACGATCCCGATCCGCTCGTCGGCGTCCATGTGCGGCAGCAGCTCGTCGAGCAGGTCGGCGCGCGGCGCGAAGTCGGCGTCGAGGATGAGGATGTGGTCGCCGTCGGTGATCCCGAAGGCGTGGTGGAGGTTGCCGGCCTTCTTGAACCAGCCGCGGTTGGGCCGCACCACGTAGTGGAAGCCGAAGTCCCGCGCCATGGCGCCGACCTCGGAGTCGTCGGCGTCGTCCAGCACGTACACCTTGACCACGCCCCGGTAGGTGCCCTTGAGCCGGTTCACGTTGACCCAGGTGTTGTGCAGCACCTCGAGCGGCTCACCGCACACCGGCAGGAACACGTCCACGCTCGGGTGGACGGCGGGCCGCCAGTCCCGTACCAGCTGCTTGTGCGCCTTGATGTCGAAGTCCTTGCTGAGCCCGTCCAGGTACAGCGAGATCAGGTAGTCCGCGACCACGAAGGCGAGCAGCGGCATCGTCAGCCAGAACCACGGGCTGGACGCCGTGAACAGGAACTGGCTCACCGCGAGACAGACGAAGCTGATCAGCGAGCCCAGCGTGAGGACCCACAGGTGACGGCGCGTGTACGAATACTTCTCGGCGTTGTCCGGCGGCTGCGGCAGGAGCCCATGGCTCTCCGGCTCGCGCCTGCGCCTCCGAGGGCGCTCAGGGCGCGCCTCAGCACTGACTGAACTACTCATGAAACCCCCCCAGGACCTCGAACGGCCCTGTGAACCCACCCTGAGCCCGGCTGCCCCATAAATCGAACTTTCAGCCGGACCGCGAAAGCATAACCGGGGTTTTCCCGGTATGACTCAACAACCTTGTTAAGTGCGGGTTTCATCACGGGTCACAGGGGTACCAATGGGGCCGCACAGCGGCAAAGCACGCCCCCCGCAGTACGCAAAAAGGTCAACTGATGGTAAGAACAACCACTCAGTCTTCACGTTTGCGTCGCGCCTGTGACGATTCCGGGCGCGAACAGTAGGGGGAGGTCCCGATTTGTCCGGGTTTTCCATGCCCGCGCGCGGTGGCCGCCACCGCAACCGGCGGCGCAGATGGGTTTTCGCCACAGCGGCCGTGGCCGCTGCGGCACTGATCGGCACGACGATCAGCCTGGTGGCGTCCTCGGCCCAGGCCGACCAGACCACCCAGGGCGTCGACAACTTGCGCACCAACTGGGACCAGAACGAGTCCGGGCTCTCCCCGGCGGCCGTCCAGTCGTCCTCCTTCGGGCAGCTCTTCGCCACCAAACTGGACGGGCAGATATACGCCCAGCCGCTGGTGCTGGGCGACCAGGTGATCGCGGTCACCGAGAGCAACACCGTCTACGGCCTCGACCGCACCACCGGTGCGATCGAGTGGAGCAAGAACTACGGATCGGCGTGGCCGGCCTCGGCGATCGGCTGCGGTGACCTGGTGCCCAACGTGGGCGCGACCGCGACCCCCGTCTACGACTCCGCCACCGACTCCCTCTACTTCACCACCAAGGTCGACGACGGCACCGCCACACACCGTCACCCGACCTGGCTGATGCACGCGGTGGACCCGGCCTCCGGAACCGAGCGCTCCGGGTGGCCGGTCACCATTGCCGGAAACCCCGTCAACGACCCGAGCGCCACCTTCGACGCCTACTACGAACAGCAGCGCCCCGGCCTGCTGCTGATGAACGGCGTCGTCTACGCGGGCTTCGGCGCCCACTGCGACGCATGGCCGTACCGCGGCTATGTGGTCGGGGTGAGCACCACCGGGCACAGCATCACCTCGATGTGGGCGGCGGTGACCGGTACCGGCACCGGCGGCTCCGGCATCTGGCAGTCGGGCGGCGGACTGGTCTCGGACGGGTCCGGCCGGATCTTCTTCAGCACCGGGAACGGCATCAGCCCGGCGCCCGGGCCGGGCAAGACCGTGCAGGGAACCCTGGCCGAGTCCGTCGTACGCCTCCAGGTCGGCGCGGACAACAGCCTCAGTACGGCCGACTTCTTCAGTCCGAGCGACGCCTCCACCCTGGACCTCAACGACCAGGACATCTCCTCGGGCGCCCCGATGGCGCTGCCGGACGGCTTCGGTACGAGCGAGCACCCCCACCTGCTGGTCGAGCAGGGCAAGGACGGGCGGGTGTTCCTGCTCGACCGCGACAACCTCGGCGGCATGGGCCAGGGGGCCCAGGGCGGCGACGCCGCGGTGAGCGTGTCCGGCCCCTACCAGGGCATGTGGGGGCACCCCGCGTTCTGGGGCGGCGACGGAGGCTATGTCTACATCGTCGGCAACCAGGGTCCGCTGCGCGCCCTCAAGTACGGCGTGCGCAACGGCGGTACGCCCGCGCTCACCCTCACCGGCCAGAGCCAGGACACCTTCGGCTACACCAGCGGCTCTCCCCTGGTCACGTCCGACGGCACGGACGAGTCCAGTGCCCTGGTGTGGATGACCTCCGCGAGCAACGCCTCCGGGGCCGACGGCACCCTGCGCGCCTACAGCCCCACTCCCGACGGCAACGGCCTGCTCCAGCTGCTGTGGTCCGCGCCGATCGGCACCGCGACGAAGTTCAGCACGCCGACCGCCCAGGGCGGCAAGGTCTACGTCGGCACCCGGGACGGTGTGCTCTACGGCTTCGGCAGCCCGGCCAGGACGGCGCTGACCGCGGCCTCGCTGGACTTCGGCCAGGTCGGCGTGGGCAGCAGCGGTTCGGCGGACATGAAGCTGACCGCCACGCAGGACGTCAGCATCACCGGGCTCAAGGCCTCCGGCGCGTTCTCGGTCGACCCGTCCGCCGTACCCGCCGCCGAGCAGGCCACGGCGCTGGCGGCGGATGCCACCCTGGACGTACCGATCAGCTTCGCCCCCACCACCACCGGGGGCATCAACGGCACACTGACCGCGAACCTGTCGGACGGCCAGAAGCTGGTCTTCGCCCTCCACGGCGTCGGCACCAGGCCCGGCCTAGGGGCGGCACCCGCCGCCCTGGACTTCGGGGAAGTGCCCACCGGCAGCACCTCGACGCTGAACCTCCAGGTCACCAACACCGGTACCGAACCGGAGACCATCGACTCGGTCGACTCGCCCGGCGGCGTCTTCTCCGCCTCGGGGCTGCCGAGCGCGGGGACGGTCGTACCGGCCGGTGGCTCGTTCGTGCTCTCGGTCACCTACACACCGACCGCCGACCAGGCCGACAGCGACGCGTTCGTGGTCAGCAGCAGCGGCGGCGGCGCCACGCACACGCTGAGCGTGCCGGTCAGCGCGACGGCCATCACGGGGCAGGGGCACCTGGAGTTCTCCACGAGCTCCCTGGACTTCGGCCAGGTCCCGATCGGCAGCTCCAAGTCGCTGTCGTTCACCATCACCAACACGGGCAACATCCCGGTGACGGTGACCAAGGCCAAGGCGCCGACGGGTGACTTCAACAGCCCGGTGCAGCTGTCGGAGGGCCTGATCATCGGTCCTGAACAGACCGCGGTGCAGAGCGTGACGTTCACTCCGCGCTCGGCTGCGGATCTGAGCGCCTTCTACGAGGTCACCGGCACCGGGACCGACGAGAGCGGCACCAGCCAGGGCGCCATGTACGTGCCGATCAAGGGCACCGGCACCGGCACCGTCACGACCACCTCGGCCGCCGACGGGAAGTGGCAGACCAACGGCTCGGCGGTGCCGGCCGACGGCGGCGGAGTCCAGCTGACCCCGGCCACCAGCAACCAGGCGGGCACGGCGGTGTACACCGAGCCGCTGCGCACTGAGGGCCTGCGGGCCACCTTCACCGCGAAGTTCGGCCCCGGCACCGGCGGGAAGGGCATGACGCTCACCCTGCTCGACCCGGACCAGAACTCCGCCTCGGCACTGGGCGGGACCGGTGACAGCCTCGGCATCGCGGGGCGGCCGGGCACGGTGATCGCGCTCGGCACCGGCTGGAACGACACACTCAAGGCGCAGAACTTCGTGGGCGTCGGCCGCAGTTCGGCCGGCTCGTCGGCGATCGACTACCAGTCGTCGGTCCCCCTCAGTACCTCCCTGCGCCAGGGCACGCACCAGGTCGACATCCAGGTGGCCACCGGCCATCTGTACGTCTGGATCGACGGGACGCAGGTGATGGACGCGACACCGACGCTGACGTCCACCGCGCTCCTCGCCTTCTCCGGTGCCACCGGCGACAGCTCCGACGTGCAGACGGTCAGCGGCCCGGTCGTCAGCGAGGCGGCGCCCCCGGCGACGGAGCCGAAGGCGGCGACCTCGCTCCATCTCACCGCCCCGAGCACGGGTGTGCCGGGTCGGAAGGTGACCGTCACCGGCACGTTGACCTCGTCCGCGGCGCTTCCCTCAGGTCAGGTCGCGCACATCACGCGGAACGGGACAGCACTGCCCGACGCGACGACGGCGGCGGACGGCTCCTTCACCTTCAGCGACACCCCGCCGGCAGAGGGCACCTACACCTACGCCGCGAGCTATGCGGGGGACGCGACACACGAGGCGACGAGCACGACAAGCCTCGTCCAGGTGTCCAAGCTGGCCACCACGGTCACGCTGACGACCCCGGCCACGGCCACCCGCACACACAAGCTGACCGTGTCCGGCACGCTCTCCGGCTCGCCCTTCGCCACCGGTGGGGTCGTCAAGGTGACGAAGACCGACCTCTCACACCCGTCCGGCGTCGCACTCGCCGACGCGAAGGTCGCCGCGAACGGCTCGTTCACGTTCTCGGACACCCCGCAGATCGGCGGCGCCAACACCTACAAGGTGACCTACGGCGGCGACACCTCGCACAAGCCGGCCAACCGCAGCGCGACCGTCCAGGTGTCCCGGGCGGCGACCTCGCTGACCATCACCACCGACCACGCGACGTACAACTACGGCCAGTCCGCGAAGATCACCGCGCACCTCGGCACGACCTACAACAAGCGCACGGTGGCGATCTACGCCAAGCCGTACGGCGGCACATCGGTCCTGGTGAAATCGGGCACGGTGGACTCCCACGGCAATCTGACGGGGTCCTACAAGCTCGCCCGCAACACCACCTTCAGCGCGGTGTTCGCCGGCGACTACCGGTACGCCCCGAAGACCGTCGCCCGAAGTGTGCACTCCTATGTGCGGATCTCGGAGACGCTGTCCGGCTACTACACGAGCACGCACTACGGCAGCACTCTCTACCGGGTGTACCACCACACCGCCAAGGAGCAACTGGACGTCACCGTCACACCCAACAAGGCCGGCCAGTGCATCCTCTTCCGTGTGCAGCGCTACTACAGCGGCGCCTGGCACACACAGACCACCACTCCCTGCGCGGCCCTGAGTTCCACCAGCACCGGCCGCCACAAGATGTCCCTGACCAACTCCGTGGGAAGCAAATTCCGCATCGCCGCGGAGTACGTCCACAGCAGCAGGGACACCACCAGCCTCAGCACCTGGGGCGCCTGGCAGTACTTCACCGTCAGGCAGTGAGCACGACCACGACCGGCTGACAAACAGCCCCGCCCTCGGCCAGCGGCCCAGGGCGGGGCTTCCGGTCCTCCGCCGGCAGCCGGTTCAGGACCCGCCCCCGGATGGCAGAGACCGGCGATTCCGCGCCTCCTTGCTCCGCGCGCCCAGCAACTCGTCCGCCGGGTACGCGACCTCTTCCAACGTCAGCCCGTGCGGCCGTACGACATGCACGGCGCTGTCCCGCACCCCCGCGTCCAGCACCTTCCGCGGCCACTCCGCGCCTCGGTGTCCGTCGCCGACGAACACCAACGCGCCGACCATGGACCGCACTTGGTTGTGACAGAAGGCATCGGCACGGACCTCGATCTCGACGACACCATCGCCCCGCCGCCGCACCCCGAAGTCGAGAATCTCCCGGATCGTCGTCGCCCCCTCACGCTTCTTGGCGTAGGCGGCGAAGTCATGCTCCCCCACAAGGGACTTGGCGGCGGCATCCATCACGTCGACGTCCAACTCCCAGTCGTGCCACAGCACATGATTCCGCAGCAGCGGGTCCACTCCCCCGGGCCGGTCGCCGACCCGATAGACGTAGCGCCGCCAGAGCGCCGCGAACCGCGCGTTGAACCCCTCGGGAGCCTCCGCGACGCGCCACACCCGCACATCCTTCGGCAACCGCCCGGCAAGCCGCTTCAGCAACTTCTCCTGGTGCTCGGCCCAGATGGACACGGGCAGATCGACATGCGCCACCTGCCCCCGCGCATGCACCCCGGCATCGGTCCGCCCGGCAACGGTCAACTCGTACATCGCCTCCCCCGACCGAGTCACCGTCCGCAACGCGTCCTCGATCTCCCCCTGCACGGTCCGCCGCCCCCCGGCCTGCTTGGCCCACCCGGAGAACGCGGTCCCGTCGTAGGAGAGATCGAGACGGACACGAACAAACCCGGCCTCTACTTCGTCACTCACACCGAGATCCTCTCAGGAACACAAAAGCGGGCCCGTCCCTGGAAAGGAACGGACCCGCCAACACGCCCGTCTTTAGGGGCGCGGGGAACTGCGCGACCAGCCACGACGGCGGGTCAGCCAAAAACGGTGTTACGCGTCCTTGGACTCTTCGTCGGCCTCAACCTCAGCCGGCTTCGCGTCCTCAACGACCTCAACCGGAGCCTCGACAACAGCCTCGGCGTCCTTCGCGGCACGCTTGGTCGCGGCCTCGGCCTCACCCGTAGCAGCCTGCGCAACGGTGAGCGCCTCAACGAGCTCGATGACAGCCATGGGCGCGTTGTCGCCACGACGGTTACCGATCTTGGTGATACGGGTGTAGCCACCGGGACGGTTCTCGTAGCGCGGGCCGATCTCGGTGAAGAGCGTGTGGACGACGCTCTTGTCCGTGATCACCTGAAGCACCTGACGGCGGTTGTGAAGGTCGCCCTTCTTGCCCTTGGTGATCAGACGCTCGGCGTACGGCCGCAGCTTGCGGGCCTTCGCCTCGGTGGTGGTGATACGGCCGTGCTCGAAGAGCGACTTCGCGAGGTTCGCGAGAAGCAGCTTCTCGTGCGCGGCACTGCCGCCCAGACGGGCACCCTTGGAGGGCTTCGGCATTTCTTTCTCCTTGGTATCTGCCCCGGCCGTATCAGGTACCGGGGTCAGGACCCGGCGAGCGGATGCTCACCGGCAACAACCGATCAGTACTGCTCGGTCTCCACGAAACCCGCGTCCACGTCGTCGTCGGCGCCAAAGGCGTCGGCGGCAGCGGTCGGGTCGAATCCGGGCGGGCTGTCCTTCAGGGCCAGGCCCATGCCGGCCAGCTTCGCCTTGACCTCGTCGATGGACTTCGCACCGAAGTTGCGGATGTCCAGGAGGTCGGCCTCGGAACGAGCCACGAGCTCACCCACGGAGTGGATGCCCTCGCGCTTGAGGCAGTTGTAGGAGCGGACCGTGAGCTCCAGCTCCTCGATCGGCAACGCCAGGTCGGCGGCAAGGGCGGCGTCCGTCGGGGACGGGCCCATGTCGATGCCCTCGGCGTCGATGTTCAGCTCGCGAGCGAGACCGAACAGCTCGACCAGGGTCTTACCGGCCGACGCCATGGCGTCACGCGGCCGCATGGCCTGCTTCGTCTCGACGTCGACGATCAGCTTGTCGAAGTCGGTCCGCTGCTCGACACGCGTGGCCTCGACCTTGTACGTGACCTTCAGCACCGGCGAGTAGATCGAGTCGACCGGGATACGCCCGATCTCCTGACCCACCTGCTTGTTCTGAACAGCCGAGACATAACCACGGCCACGCTCGACCGTGAGCTCCATCTCCAGCTTGCCCTTGCCGTTCAGCGTGGCGAGGACGAGGTCGGGGTTGTGCACCTCGACACCGGCCGGGGGCGCGATGTCGGCGGCGGTGACCAGACCCGGACCCTGCTTGCGCAGGTACATCACGACGGGCTCGTCGTGCTCCGAGGAGACGACCAGCTGCTTGATGTTGAGGATCAGGTCGGTGACGTCCTCCTTGACGCCCGGCACGGTGGTGAACTCGTGCAGAACGCCGTCGATCCGGATGCTGGTGACAGCAGCGCCGGGGATCGAGGAGAGGAGCGTACGACGGAGGGAGTTGCCGAGGGTGTAGCCGAAGCCCGGCTCCAGCGGCTCGATCACGAACCGGGAGCGGAATTCGTCAACGACCTCTTCGGTCAGAGACGGGCGCTGAGCAATCAGCATGCTGCGATTCCTTCAGTCATGGACACCCACTATTTGATGTCCTGCTGTTACTGCAAGGGTACGGGCGATACGTCTCCGAAGAGTCGTATCGCCCGAAGCCCGGAACTACCGGCCGTGCGTCAGACGCGGCGGCGCTTCGGCGGACGGCAGCCGTTGTGCGGGGTGGGGGTGACGTCCTGGATGGAGCCGACCTCGAGGCCAGTGGCCTGGAGGGAGCGGATCGCGGTCTCGCGACCGGAGCCCGGGCCCTTCACGAAGACGTCAACCTTGCGCATGCCGTGCTCCTGCGCGCGACGGGCGGCCGACTCGGCGGCCATCTGCGCGGCGAAGGGGGTGGACTTGCGCGAGCCCTTGAAGCCGACGTGGCCGGCGGAGGCCCAGGAGATCACGTTGCCCGAGGGGTCCGTGATCGAGACGATGGTGTTGTTGAACGTGCTCTTGATGTGCGCGTGGCCGTGAGCGACGTTCTTCTTTTCCTTGCGGCGCACCTTCTTGGCAGCGCCCTGACGACCCTTGGGGGGCATCTATTACTCCTACGGGGAGGTGGTCGGTCCTACAGCGAAGACCGCTGGTGAAGCGTTGTCCGCTGCGGACTACTTCTTGCCCGGCTTCTTCTTGCCGGCGATGGCGCGACGCGGACCCTTGCGGGTACGAGCGTTCGTGCTGGTGCGCTGACCGCGTACGGGCAGACCACGACGGTGACGGAGACCCTGGTAGCAACCGATCTCCACCTTGCGGCGGATGTCGGCCTGGATCTCGCGACGGAGGTCACCCTCGGTCTTGATGTTGGCGTCGACGTACTCACGAATCGCGACGAGCTGCTCTTCCGAGAGGTCGCGAACGCGGGTGTTGGGGTCGATGCCGGTCTCGGCCAGCGTCAGCTGGGAAAGGGTCCGACCAATGCCGAACACGTAGGTGAGGGCGACCTCCACGCGCTTTTCGCGCGGGATGTCGACACCGGAAACGCGTGCCATTCAATGGCTCCAGTTGATCTTCGGAGGTCTTCCGCAGAACCGGATCCCAGCCGCCGGCCTCTTCTGTCGAAGATTTGGTACGGCGTGGGTCCCCAGCCTCCGAGCCGGGGGTGTCGGACGCCTACTACGCCCGGGTCCTGCGTATGAACATGTATTGCTCGCGTCGCGCGAATCTCTGCGAATCGATGCAGAGGGAAGGTCCTGCGTCAGCCCTGGCGCTGCTTGTGGCGCGGGTTCTCGCAAATGACCATGACCCGACCGTGACGGCGGATCACCCTGCACTTGTCGCAGATCTTCTTGACGCTCGGCTTGACCTTCATTGGTGAGGTTCTCCGGGTCAGTTGCCTTCGGCGCCGCTTGCGCGGAACCTGGGCAAGATCTACTTGTAGCGGTAGACGATCCGGCCACGCGTGAGGTCGTACGGAGACAACTCCACCACGACCCGGTCGTCAGGGAGGATACGGATGTAGTGCATACGCATCTTGCCGCTGATGTGTGCCAGGACCTGGTGGCCGTTCTGGAGCTCGACCTTGAACATGGCGTTCGGAAGAGACTCGACGACAGTGCCCTCGATCTCGATGGCACCTTGCTTCTTGGCCACGCTTCGCCCTTCGAATCGACTACCTTGATCGACTCGGTGCGTTCCCCTTGCGGGGTGCATGCGGACATGCGGGTGCACGAGAGCCGACGAGTCAGTCTACGTCAGGGCCCTCGGAAAGACGAATCGAGGAAGGATGCCCCATCTGCATGATCGTTAAGCAAGGGGATCCGGCGCAGCCGTGATCCCGTGCTCCGCGAGCTTCGCCTTGCCGCCGTCAGGAGCCGTCAGCACAAGGGGCCCCTCCTCGGTCAAAGCGATCGAGTGCTCCCAGTGCGAAGACCACGTCCCGTCGGTCGTGATGACCGTCCAGTCGTCGGAGAGCACCTCGGTCTTCGGGGTCCCAAGAGACACCATCGGCTCGATGGCCAGGCAGAAACCAGGGACCAGCTTCGGCCCCTTCCCCCGCCGCTTCTCCACGTAGTTCAGCAGATGCGGATCCATGTGCATCTCGGTACCGATGCCGTGACCGCCGTAGTCCTCGATGATCCCGTACTTGCCACCGCCCGGCTTCGGCTGGCGGCGGATGTACGTCTCGATGGCACGGGAGATGTCGACGAGGCGGTTGCCCACCTTCATCGCCGCGATGCCGGCCCACATCGACTCCTCGGTCACCCGGGAGAGTTCGATGAGTTCCGGGGCGTGGCCGGAGCCGACGAACGCGGTGTACGCCGCGTCGCCGTGCCAGCCGTCGATGATCGCGCCGCAGTCGATGGAGATGATGTCGCCGTCCTTGAGGACGACCTCGTCGGAGGGGATGCCGTGGACGACGACCTCGTTCACCGAGGTGCAGATCGTCGCGGGGAAACCGCCGTAGCCGAGGAAGTTCGGCTTCGCGTTGTGGTCCGCGAGGACCTTGCGGGCGACCTCGTCCAGATCCTTCGTGCTGGCGCCGGGCACGGCTGCCTCACGGGTCGCCGCGTGGATGGCGGCGACGACCAGTCCCGCCTCGCGCATCTTGGCGATCTGCTCGGGGGTCTTGATCTGCACCATGGGGGCCTGCGCTCTCCGTCTTCCGCGTGACACAAGGAATGGCTGACATAGGAAATGGCTGTACACAACAGTACGGCCGCGGCACCCCTGCGGGCACCGCGGCCGGATCTGCCTGACGACTACTTGCTGTCGCCCTCGTCCTCGCGCTTCAGCGCGTCCAGCGCCCGCTGCGTGATCTCCTCCACGGGACCGAGCGACGAGATCGTGACCACCAGGCCCTGGAGCTTGTAGTAGTCGATGATCGGCTCGGTCTGCGTGTGGTAGACCTCCAGGCGGGTGCGGACCGTGTCCTCGGAGTCGTCGTCCCGCTGGTACAGCTCGCCGCCGCAGGTGTCACAGACACCGTCCTGCTTCGGCGGGCTGTACGTCACGTGGAAGACGTGGCTGGAGTCCTTCCGGCAGATGCGGCGGCCGGCGATGCGCTTGACCACCTCTTCCTCGGAGACCTCCAGGTCCAGCACCGCGTCCAGCTTGATGCCCTCGGTCTTCAGCAGCTCGTCCAGCGCCTCGGCCTGCGACACATTGCGCGGAAACCCGTCCAGGAGAAAGCCGTTGACAGCGTCCGGCTGCTCCATGCGGTCCTTGGCCATCGCGATGGTGACCTCGTCCGGGACCAGGTTGCCCGCGTCCATGTAGGACTTCGCCAGTTTGCCGAGTTCCGTGGCCTGACTGATGTTGGCACGGAAGAGATCGCCGGTGGAGATGTGCGGGATGTGCAGCGTCTTGGCCAGTCGCACAGCCTGCGTTCCCTTACCGGCACCCGGCGGCCCGACGAGGACGATTCGCATCAGCGGAGGAACCCTTCGTAATTGCGCTGCTGGAGCTGGCTCTCGATCTGCTTCACCGTCTCCAGACCGACACCCACGATGATCAGGATGCTGGTGCCACCGAACGGGAAGTTCTGGCTTGCCCCGAAGCCAACCAACGCCATCGTCGGGACGAGAGCGATCAGACCCAGATACAGCGAACCCGGCCAGGTGATCCGGTTGAGTACGTAACTCAGGTACTCAGCGGTCGGTCGGCCAGCCCGGATGCCCGGGATGAAGCCACCATACTTCTTCATGTTGTCCGCGACTTCCTCGGGGTTGAACGAGATCGCCACGTAGAAGAACGCGAAGAAAACGATCAGGAGGAAGTACGAAGCGATGTAGATCGGGTGGTCACCCTTGGTCAGGTTCTGTGTCACCCAGGTCTTCCAGGCGGCGTCGCCGCTGGAGAACTGCGCGACCAGAGCCGGGATGTAGAGCAGCGACGACGCGAAGATGACGGGAATCACACCCGCCTGATTGACCTTCAGCGGGATGTAGGTCGACGTACCGCCGTAGGAACGGCGGCCGATCATGCGCTTCGCGTACTGCACGGGAATGCGGCGCTGGGCCTGTTCGACGAAGACCACCAGGCCGACCATGACCAGGCCGACGAGGATGACGGTGCCGAACTCGATCCAGCCGCCGGCCAGCGTGCCCTGCTTCTTGATGGTCCACAGCGCGGACGGGAAGGTGGCCGCGATCGAGATGAACATCAGGATCGACATGCCGTTGCCGATGCCGCGGTCGGTGATGAGCTCGCCGAGCCACATCACGACGCCGGTGCCGGCGGTCATGGTGACGACCATGGTGATCGTCGTGAAGATGGCACGGTCGGGGACGATGCTCGTCGCGACCGTGCAGCCGGAGAAGAGGGCGCCGCTGCGGGCGGTGGCCACCAGGCCGGTGCCCTGCAGGATGGCGAGCGCCACGGTCAGATAGCGCGTGTACTGCGTGATCTTCGCCGTACCGGCCTGGCCCTCCTTCTTGAGGGCTTCCAGACGCGGGATCACCACGGTCAGCAGCTGCAGAATGATGCTTGCCGTGATGTACGGCATGATGCCGAGCGCAAAGACCGTGATCTGCAGCAGCGCACCGCCGGAGAACATGTTGACGAGACCGAAGAGGCCCTGGTTGCCGGAGGCCTCGGTCACACACTGCTGTACGGCCGTGTAGTTGACGCCGGGGATCGGAACGTGGGTACCGACCCGGTAGACCACGATGATGCCGAGCGTGAAGAGCAGCTTCTTGCGCAGGTCGGGCGTCCTGAACGCCCGGGCGAACGCGGTGAGCACGGTGCCTCCTGCGACCCCCGCGCGCGTGCGTCAAGGGTGACGGTCTTGAGGTTCGACGGATAAAACTGAACAGTGCAGGCCACCTTACCGGCGACTCTGCCCCCGTGGAACGACCAACCGGGGATACCCCGTTATGGGGTATCCCCGGTCGGGATCGCTTATGTCATCGGGCTCAGACGAGCTCGGTGACGGTACCGCCCGCGGCGGTGATCTTCTCCTTGGCGGAACCGGAGACGGCGTCCACCGTCACCTGCAGCGCCACGGAGATCTCGCCCTGGCCGAGGACCTTGACGAGGCTGTTCTTGCGCACCGCACCGTTGGCGACGAGACCCTCTACGGTGACCTCGCCACCTTCCGGGTACAGGGACGCCAGCTTGTCGAGGTTCACGACCTGGTACTCGGTCTTGAACGGGTTGCGGAAGCCCTTGAGCTTCGGAAGACGCATGTGGAGGGGCATCTGGCCACCCTCGAAGCGCTCCGGAACCTGGTAACGGGCCTTCGTACCCTTGGTTCCACGACCGGCCGTCTTACCCTTCGACGCCTCACCACGACCCACACGGGTCTTGGCGGTCTTGGCGCCCGGGGCGGGACGGAGGTTGTGGATCTTGAGCGGGTTGTTCTCCGCCATGATCAGTCGACCTCCTCAACCGTCACGAGGTGGCGGACGGTGTGCACCATTCCGCGGAACTCGGGGCGGTCCTCCTTGACGACCACGGTGTTGATCCCCTTGAGACCAAGCGACCGCAGCGTGTCACGGTGGTTCTGCTTGCTGCCGATGTACGACTTCGTCTGCGTGACCTTGAGGCGAGCCATTACGCACCCGCCCCGGCACGTGCACGAAGGAGAGCCGCGGGGGCGACGTCCTCGAGGGGCAGACCGCGGCGGGCCGCGATCTCCTCGGGACGCTGCAGGCCCTTGAGGGCCGCCACGGTCGCGTGCACGATGTTGATCGCGTTGGACGAGCCGAGCGACTTCGACAGGATGTCGTGAACGCCGGCGCACTCCAGGACAGCTCGCACCGGGCCACCGGCGATAACGCCGGTACCGGGGGAAGCAGGCTTGAGCAGGACGACGCCCGCGGCCTTCTCGCCCGTGATCGGGTGCGGGATGGTGCCCTGGATACGGGGGACCTTGAAGAAGTGCTTCTTGGCCTCTTCAACACCCTTGGCGATCGCGGCCGGCACCTCCTTGGCCTTGCCGTAACCGACACCGACGGTGCCGTCACCATCGCCCACCACGACGAGCGCGGTGAAGCTGAAGCGACGACCACCCTTGACAACCTTGGCGACGCGGTTGATCGCGACTACGCGCTCAACGTACGCGGTCTTCTCGGCGGCAGCAGCGCCGCCGTCACGGCCCTTCCGGTCCCGCCGCTCGCCGCCACCGGCACCGCTTCCACGGCGCTGGGGTCCAGCCATTGGATTACCTCTCTCTTTCCGCTAGCTACGGAAGCGACTAGAACTTCAGTCCGGCTTCGCGGGCGGCGTCCGCCAGGGCGGCGATGCGCCCCGCGTACTGATTGCCACCGCGGTCGAATACGACAGCCTCGACACCGGCGGCCTTGGCGCGCTCGGCGACCAGGGCGCCGACCGACTTGGCCTGCGCGGACTTGTCGCTCTCGCCGCCGCGGATCGAGGTGTCCAGGGTCGACGCCGACGCCAGGGTGTGACCCTTGATGTCGTCGATGACCTGGGCCACGATGTGGCGGTTGGAGCGGGTCACGACCAGGCGCGGACGCTCAGCCGTAC
The DNA here is from genome assembly GCF_000716435.1 of Streptomyces xylophagus. Lineage (GTDB taxonomy): Bacteria > Actinomycetota > Actinomycetes > Streptomycetales > Streptomycetaceae > Streptomyces > Streptomyces xylophagus. Next base: position 19,827 of record NZ_JNWO01000013.1, on the reverse strand, counting down.
CGGAAATGTGCTTCCGGATGCGGATGTGACGACGCTTGATGGCAGCACGCTTGTAAGCGTCGCCCTTAGCGATCTTCGTACCGTATGCCATGGCTTACTTACCCGCCTTTCCGACCTTGCGCCGGATGACTTCGCCCTCGTACTTGACGCCCTTGGCCTTGTACGGGTCGGGCTTGCGCAGCTTGCGGATGTTGGCCGCAACCTCGCCGACCTTCTGCTTGTCGATGCCCTCGACCGAGAAGTGCGTCGGGTTCTCGACCTTGAACGAGATGCCCTCGGGCGCCTCGACGGTGATCGAGTGGCTGTAGCCGAGCGCGAACTCGAGGTTCGATCCCTTGGCCGCAACGCGGTAACCGACACCGCTGATCTCGAGCTTCTTCACGTAACCCTCGGTCACGCCGGTGATCATGTTCGCCACCAGCGTGCGGGACAGGCCGTGCAGGGCCTTGTTCTGACGCTCGTCGTTGGGGCGGGTGACGTTGAGAACGCCGTCCTCACCCTTGGCGATGTCGATCGGCGATGCAACGGTGTGGGTCAGCGAGCCCTTGGGGCCCTTGACCGAGACCGTACGGCCGTCGATGGTGACGTCCACGCCGGCGGGAACCGTGATGGGGAGCTTGCCAATACGCGACATAGCTTCTTCCGATTCCTTTCCGCTACCAGACGTAGGCGAGAACTTCTCCGCCTACGCCCTTCTTGCCGGCCTGCTTGTCGGTGAGGAGACCGTGCGACGTGGAGATGATCGCCACGCCGAGGCCACCGAGCACCTTGGGCAGGGAGGTGGACTTCGCGTAAACCCGGAGACCGGGCTTGGAGATCCGCTTGATGCCCGCGATGGAGCGCTCACGGTTCGGGCCGAACTTCAGCTCGAGAACGAGGTTCTTGCCGACCTCGGCGTCCTCGACCTTCCAGCCCGTGATGAAGCCCTCCTGCTGGAGGATCTCCGCGATGTGCGACTTGATCTTCGATGCCGGCATCGTCACTGAGTCGTGGTATGCCGAGTTCGCGTTCCGCAGACGCGTAAGCATGTCTGCGATCGGATCAGTCATGGTCATGAATTGGCCTTCGGCCTCTCTCGCCGGGGTTTCCAGGTGCCCATCCCTCTCCTCGATCCGAGACGAGGCGGGTGCGGTGCGGTGGACCTACGGCGTAGTAAGTCGTTTGGGCGTCAGGCGCCCAACCCTCCTAGCCTAAGCCATGGAGAGGTGGGCACCTGACCGGACCCTTTACTTACCGAGAGCTTCGGAACCCCTGATTACAGGGATTACCAGGAGCTCTTGGTCACGCCCGGCAGCTCGCCACGGTGAGCCATCTCACGAAGGCACACGCGGCAGAGGCCGAACTTGCGGTACACGGAGTGCGGGCGGCCGCAGCGCTGGCAGCGGGTGTAGCCGCGCACACCGAACTTGGGCTTACGAGCAGCCTTGGCAATCAGAGCCTTCTTCGCCATCTCGCTTACGCCTCCTTGAAGGGGAAGCCGAGGTGACGGAGAAGGGCACGGCCTTCGGCGTCGTTGGTCGCCGTGGTCACCACGGTGATGTCCATACCCCGGACGCGGTCGATCTTGTCCTGGTCGATCTCGTGGAACATGACCTGCTCGGTGAGACCGAAGGTGTAGTTGCCACGACCGTCGAACTGCTTGGGAGACAGACCACGGAAGTCGCGGATGCGCGGAAGCGCGAGCGACAGGGTGCGGTCCAGGAACTCCCACATGCGGTCGCCACGGAGCGTGACGTGGGCACCGATCGGCTGACCCTCGCGCAGCTTGAACTGCGCGATGGACTTGCGGGCCTTGGTGATGGCCGGCTTCTGACCGGTGATCGTGGTCAGGTCACGGACGGCACCGTCCATGAGCTTGGAGTCACGGGCGGCGTCGCCGACACCCATGTTCACCACGATCTTGACGAGGCCGGGGATCTGCATGACGTTCTCGTAGGAGAACTCCTCACGCAGCTTGCCCGCGATCTCCTCGCGGTACTTCGTCTTGAGACGCGGAGTGGTGGTGGTAGTCATCAGATGTCCTCACCCGTCCGCTTGGCAACGCGAACCTTGTTGCCCTCGTCGTCGAAGCGGTAGCCGACACGCGTGACGACCTTGTTGCCGTCCTTCTCAACGACCAGCTGGACGTTGGAGACGTGGATCGGCGCCTCGGTCGTGACGATGCCACCGGCCTGCGAGCCCTTGGCGGTGGGGCCGGCCTTGGTGTGCTTCTTGACCCGGTTGACACCCTCGACCAGGACGCGCTCGTCGCGCGGGTAAGCGGCAATGACCTTGCCCTGCTTGCCCTTGTCCTTGCCGGTGATGACCTGAACCGTGTCACCCTTCTTGATCTTCATGCTTACAGCACCTCCGGAGCCAGCGAGATGATCTTCATGAACTTCTTCTCGCGCAGCTCGCGCCCGACCGGGCCGAAGATGCGGGTGCCGCGAGGGTCGCCGTCGTTCTTCAGAATGACGGCGGCGTTCTCGTCGAAGCGGATGTACGAGCCGTCCGGACGGCGGCGCTCCTTGACGGTGCGAACGATGACGGCCTTGACGACGTCACCCTTCTTCACGTTGCCACCGGGGATCGCGTCCTTGACGGTGGCGACGATGACGTCACCGATGCCCGCGTAGCGGCGACCGGAGCCACCGAGCACACGGATGCAAAGGATTTCCTTCGCACCAGTGTTGTCGGCGACGCGCAGTCGCGACTCCTGCTGGATCACGTCTATCTCCTGATCGTCTGCCGGTTCCCCAAGGGCCGTTCAGTGAACGGCCCTTGGAGCCTGGCGGAACTGTCCTGCGAGGTTGCCCGCAGGAATGAATTACTTGGCCTTCTCGAGGATCTCGACGATGCGCCAGCGCTTCGTCGAGGACAGCGGACGCGTCTCCATGAGGAGGACACGGTCGCCGACGCCCGCAGCGTTCTGCTCGTCGTGGGCCTTGAGCTTGTTCGTACGGCGGATGACCTTGCCGTACAGCGCGTGCTTCACGCGGTCCTCGACGGCGACGACGACGGTCTTGTCCATCTTGTCGCTGACGACGAGACCCTCACGGGTCTTGCGGAAGCCGCGAGCTTCAGCGGTCTCGGTCACGTTGCTCTCACTCATCAGGCGCTCTCCACCGTCTCGATGCCCAGCTCGCGCTCACGCATCAGGGTGTAGATCCGCGCGATGTCCTTCCGGACGGCCTTGAGCCGACCGTGGTTCTCGAGCTGACCGGTCGCCGCCTGGAAGCGGAGGTTGAACAGCTCTTCCTTGGCTTCGACGAGCTTCGCGAGAAGCTCCTCGTCACCCAGTTCGCGCAGCTCGGACGCCTTGGTACCGGCCGACATCACGCTTCACCTGCCTCGCGCTTGACGATCCGGCACTTCATCGGCAGCTTGTGGGCTGCGCGAGTGAGGGCCTCACGGGCGATCTTCTCGTTGGGGTAGGACAGTTCGAACATGACCCGTCCCGGGTGCACGTTCGCGATCCACCACTCGGGAGAACCCTTACCGGAACCCATGCGGGTCTCGGCAGGCTTCTTCGTGAGCGGGCGGTCCGGGTAGATGTTGATCCAGACCTTGCCGCCACGCTTGATGTGGCGGGTCATCGCGATACGAGCGGCCTCGATCTGGCGGTTCGTCACGTACGCCGGCGTGAGGGCCTGAATGCCGTACTCGCCGAACGAAACCTGCGTACCGCCCTTGGCCTGACCACGGCGCTTGGGGTGGTGCTGCTTGCGGTGCTTGACCCTACGGGGGATCAGCATGTCGGTCAGGCCTCCGTTCCGGTGCTCTCAGCCGGAGCGGCAGCGGCGGCGGGAGCCTCGGCCTTGGGGGCCTCGGCAGCCGGCGCGGACTGCTGCTGCGGCTTGCGGCCGCGGCCGCCACGCTCGCCACCGCGGCCACCGCCACGGGCCGGGCGGTCGCCGCCCGGGCCGCCACCGCGAGCCGGGCGGTTACCCGCACGGGCAGCGGCGTTCTCGGCGCGGACCTCGGCGATGTTCTTGACGTCGCCCTTGTAGATCCAGACCTTCACACCGATGCGGCCGAAGGTCGTCTTGGCCTCGAAGAAGCCGTAGTCCACGTTCGCGCGGAGCGTGTGCAGGGGCACGCGGCCCTCGCGGTAGAACTCCGAGCGGGACATCTCGGCGCCGCCGAGGCGACCGCCGCACTGGATCTTGATGCCCTTGGCGCCGGCCTTCATCGCCGACTGCATGCTCTTACGCATGGCGCGGCGGAAGGAGACGCGGGAGGAGAGCTGCTCGGCGACGGCCTGCGCGACCAGCTGGGCATCCGTCTCGGGGTTCTTGACCTCGAGGATGTTCAGCTGGACCTGCTTGCCCGTGAGCTTCTCGAGGTCACCGCGGATGCGGTCGGCCTCGGCGCCACGGCGGCCGATGACGATGCCCGGACGAGCGGTGTGGATGTCCACACGCACGCGGTCACGGGTGCGCTCGATCTCCACCTTCGAGATGCCGGCGCGCTCCATGCCGGACGTCATCATCCGACGGATGGCGACGTCTTCCTTGACGTAGTCCTTGTACAGCTTGTCGGCGTACCACCGGGACTTGAAGTCCGTGGTGATGCCGAGCCGGAACCCGTGCGGGTTAACCTTCTGGCCCATTACCGGGTTCCTTCCTTGCTGCTGACGACCACGGTGATGTGGCTGGTCCGCTTGCGGATCCGGTAGGCGCGGCCCTGGGCACGCGGCCGGAACCGCTTCAGGGTCGGACCCTCGTCGACGTACGCCTCGGAAATGACGAGGCTGCCGGCGTCGGTGTGGTCGTAGTTGTGTGCGGCGTTGGCAATGGCGCTGTCAAGCACCTTGCCGACCGGCACGCTCGCGGCCTGCGGGGCGAAACGCAGGACCGCCTGAGCCTCCGTGGCGTCCATGCCACGGATGAGGTCCACCACGCGGCGGGCCTTCATGGGCGTGACGCGGATGTACCGCGCCTGGGCCCTGGCTTCCATGGTTGTCCCTTCAGTGTTTGTCATGGTCGGTCGCCCCGCGCTAGCGGCGCTTCGACTTCCGGTCGTCCTTGACGTGACCCCGGAAGGTGCGCGTCGGCGAGAACTCGCCGAGCTTGTGGCCGACCATCGACTCGGTGACAAACACCGGGATGTGGGTCTTGCCGTTGTGCACCGCGATCGTGTGGCCGAGCATGGCCGGGACGATCATCGAGCGGCGGGACCAGGTCTTGATGACGTTCTTGGAGCCGGCCTCGTTCTGTACGTCCACCTTCTTGATGAGGTGTCCGTCGACGAAGGGCCCCTTCTTGAGACTGCGCGGCATCTAAACCCGCTCCTAGCGCTTCTTGTTCGACTTGCGGCGGCGGACGATGTACTTGCTCGAAGCCTTCTTCGGCGAGCGAGTACGACCCTCCTTCTGACCCCACGGGGAGACCGGGTGGCGACCACCGGAGGTCTTTCCCTCACCACCACCGTGCGGGTGGTCGACCGGGTTCATCGCAACACCGCGGACGGACGGGCGAACGCCCAGCCAGCGCTTACGACCGGCCTTGCCCCAGTTGATGTTGCTCTGCTCGGCGTTGCCGACCTCGCCGACCGTGGCGCGGCAGCGCTGGTCGACCAGGCGGATCTCACCGGAGGGCATGCGGAGGTGGGCCATGGTGCCCTCCTTCGCGAGCAGCTGCACCGAGGCGCCGGCGGAGCGGGCGAACTTGGCGCCGCCACCCGGACGGAGCTCGATCGCGTGGATCGTGGTACCGACCGGGATGTTGCGGAGCGCCAGGTTGTTGCCCGGCTTGATGTCGGCCCCGGGACCGTTCTCGACGCGGTCGCCCTGCGACAGGTTGCGGGGGGCGAGGATGTAACGCTTCTCGCCGTCCGCGTAGTGCAGCAGCGCGATGCGCGCGGTGCGGTTGGGGTCGTACTCGATGTGCGCGACCTTCGCCGGCACGCCGTCCTTGTCATGGCGACGGAAGTCGATGACGCGGTAGGCGCGCTTGTGTCCGCCACCCTGGTGGCGAACGGTCACACGACCGGAATTGTTACGGCCGCCCTTGCTGTGCAGGGGGCGAACCAGCGACTTCTCCGGCGTGGACCGCGTGACCTCGACGAAGTCGGCGACGCTGGAGCCACGACGGCCCGGCGTAGTCGGCTTGTACTTGCGGATTCCCATTTCTCAGTCCTCGTCCGATATCGGACGATCCGACCCGCTTACGCGGTCGGACCGCCGAAGATGTCGATACGGTCGCCCTCAGCGAGGGTCACGATCGCGCGCTTGGTGCTGGCACGCTGACCGAAGCCGGTCTTCGTGCGCTTGCGCTTGCCCTGGCGGTTGATCGTGTTGACCCCGGTGACCTTGACCGAGAAGACCGCCTGGACGGCCTGCTTGATCTGGGTCTTGTTGGCGCCCGGGGCGACGATGAACGTGTACTTGCCGCCGTCGAGAAGGGCGTAGCTCTTCTCGGAGACGACCGGCTTCAGCAGCACGTCACGGTGGTCCGTGAACGACTTGCTGATCGGCGTCTCGACGGTGTTCTTGCCCTCGGTCTCGTGGCGCTTCGCCTTGGCGATGCGCGCGACCTTCTTGGCCTTGGCGGCCTTCGAGGCGATGCTCGGGTGACGCGTAGCCATCAGGCTTCGCTCCCTTCGGTGTCAGCGGCCTGGGGGCCAGACACGAAGGACTCGAAAGCGGCCTGGGTGAAGACCACGTCGTCCGAGACGAGAACGTCGTACGTGTTCAGCTGGCCCGGCTCCAGGATGTGGACCTGGGGCAGGTTGCGCGCGGAAAGCAGCGCGGCCTCGTCCGAGCGCTCGATGACCAGGAGCACGTTCTTGCGCTCGCTGACCTTGCCGAGGAAGCTCTTGGCGGCCTTGGTGGAGGGGGTCTCGCCCTCGATCACGCCGGTGATGACGTGGATGCGAGCGTTGCGGGCCCGGTCGGTGAGGGCGTGGCGCAGGGCCGCGGCCTTCATCTTCTTCGGGGTCCGCTGCGAGTAGTCGCGCGGCGTGGGGCCGTGGACGACGCCACCGCCGGCGAACTGCGGGGCGCGGGTCGAACCCTGACGGGCGCGGCCGGTGCCCTTCTGGCGGTACGGCTTCTTACCGCCACCGCGGACCTCGCCACGACGCTTGACCTTGTGCGTGCCCTGACGGGCGGCGGCCAGCTGTGCGACGACGACCTGGTGAAGCAGCGGAATGCTGATCTTCTCTACGTCGAAGATCTCGGCCGGGAGCTCTACGGTCCCGGCGGTGTCGCCGGAGGGCGACAGAATGTCAATGGTGCTCATAGTGTCCTCAGGCCCCCTTGGCCGCGGTGCGGACCAGGACGAGGCCGCCGTTCGGACCCGGGATGGCTCCCTTGATGAGGAGCAGTCCCTTCTCCGCGTCAACGGCGTGAACGGTCAGGTTCTGGGTGGTGACCCGCTCGTTGCCCATGCGGCCCGCCATGCGGACGCCCTTGAACACACGGCCCGGGGTGGCACAGCCACCGATGGAGCCGGGAGAGCGGTGCTTGCGCTGGACACCGTGACCGGCGCCGAGGCCACGGAAGTTGTGGCGCTTCATGACACCGGCGAAGCCCTTGCCCTTGCTCTTGCCGGTCACGTCGACCTTGACGCCGGCCTCGAACACCTCAGCGGTGATCTCCTGGCCGAGCGTGTACTCGGAGGCGTCCGCGGTGCGGATCTCGACGAGGTGGCGACGCGGCGTGACATCGGCCTTGGCGAAGTGACCCTTGAGGGGCTTGTTCACCTTGCGCGGGTCGATCTCGCCGAAGGCGATCTGGACCGACTCGTAGCCGTCACTGTCGTTCGTACGGACCTGGGTCACGACGTTGGGGCTGGCCTTGACGACGGTGACCGGAACAACACGGTTGTTCTCGTCCCACACCTGCGTCATGCCGAGCTTCTCGCCCAGGATGCCCTTGATCTGCTTTGCCATCTTCAGCTCACCGACCCCTAGAGCTTGATCTCGATGTCGACACCGGCCGGCAGGTCGAGTCGCATCAGAGAGTCAACGGTCTTGGGGGTGGGGTCGAGGATGTCGATCAGGCGCTTGTGCGTGCGCATCTCGAAGTGCTCGCGAGAGTCCTTGTACTTGTGCGGCGACTTGATGACGCAGTACACGTTCTTCTCAGTGGGCAGCGGCACCGGGCCCGCGACCGACGCACCAGTGCGGGTCACCGTCTCGACGATCTTCTTCGCCGAGCTGTCGATGACCTCGTGGTCGTAGGCCTTGAGCCGGATGCGGATCTTCTGTCCCGCCATGGCTACTCAGTAGTCCTGTCTCTAGTAACGCTCTGCACCCCGGTTGAGCCCTTCTGCTCGCTTCGATTCCTCCGACCCACGCGGTCGGGTGTGTCGCGCTCTCACCGACACAGAAGTCCCAAGGTTCGGAACTTCCCTACTGGGAAAGCACGGCCCTTCCGGAACCGCAAGCCGAGGGCGAAGAAGCCCACCGGGTGCCTGGCCGGCGCTGCACTGACACTTCCCGAAAGATTCCCGTACGTCCGCCTCAGCGCTGCCGTAAGGCAGTTGGGGCGACGAGTACTGTGGGACTCGCTTCCGGTTCTCCCGACGGGAGACGCGCAGCATCAACACTCGACCGAGCAACTCCGACAGTCTGCCATATGGGGCAGGGGGCTGGCCAATCGGGGCGTAGAGATTACCCCCGGAGTGACGCAGGTCAAACACACGCGCGCGACGAGCCTCCGGATCGCATTCACCCCTGTGAACGAGAATCAAGTACGCGCACCTTGACGCGCCCATAGCAAGCGCTTACGTTCCCTGACGAGACACGGGAAAGCGCTTTCTCCCGCAAGGAGCACCTGCACGGAACCCTGGATTCCTGGTCATGGGACGACCCTGGAGGCAGAACGATGCAAGTGAGACCAGTCATGGCGTGTGTCGGCCTGGTGGCCGGCACGCTCGTAGCACTCTCCGGCACCCCGGCACAGGCCGCGAGCGCCACCCAGTACGTGTCACCGACCGGCACCACGAGCGCGGCGGGCACCCTGGCCGCCCCCACCACCCTCGCCACGGCGATCAGCCGTATCGCGTCGGGCGGCACGATCTACTTGCGCGGCGGGACGTACGCATACGCCTCGACGATCACGATCCCGGCGGGCGCGGACGGCACGTCGGCCGCCCGCACCACGCTCTCCGCCTACAACGGCGAGACCCCGGTCCTCAACTTCTCCTCCCAGAGCGAGAGTTCGTCGAACCGCGGGCTGCAGCTGTACGCCAACTACTGGCATCTGTACGGCCTCACCGTGTCGCACGCGGGCGACAACGGGATCTACGTCGGAGGCAGCAACAACGTCATCGAGCGCACGGTGACGTCGTACAACCGCGACACGGGCCTCCAACTGGGCCGCATCTCCTCCAGCACACCGAGCTCGTCCTGGCCCTCGAACAACCTGATCGTGAGCTCGGAGTCGCACGACAACGCGGACTCGGACGGCGAGGACGCGGACGGCTTCGCGGCGAAGCTGACGACCGGTACCGGGAACGTCTTCCGCTACGACGTCTCCCACAACAACATCGACGACGGCTGGGACCTGTACACCAAGACCGACACGGGCGCGATCGGCCCGGTGACCATCGAGTACAGCCTCTCCTACGGCAACGGGACCCTCACCGACGGCAGCCAGAGCGGCGACGGCGACCGCAACGGCTACAAGCTCGGCGGCGACGACATCGCCGTCAACCACGTCGTCCGGCACGACATCGCCTACGGCAACGGCCATCACGGGTTCACCTACAACAGCAACCCGGGCACGATGACGATCTCGAACAACGTCGGCATCGACAACGCGGAACGCAACTTCTCCTTCGACACGGGCACGTCGGTGTTCCGTACGAACACGTCGTGCCGGTTCGCGGTCAGCGGCTCGAACGACAAGACGGTGGGCGACGCGGACGGTTCGAACCAGTTCTGGACCGGGGCGAACGGGGCGCGGTGCGCGTCCTATTCCGGGAGCCTGGGCTGGTCCTTCACCTCGGGCGGCACCCTCGCGGTGACGTTCGGCGGCAAGGTGGTGAGCCCGTAAGGGACGGCCCCCTCCGACTGACTGCCTGGACCGGCCGACTTGGCGCTACTCGGCGGCGTACGCGACGAAGTCGGTCCAGGCGGTGGGGGCGAGGGCGAGGCGGGGGCCCTGGGTGTTCTTGGAGTCGCGGATGTGGATGGTGTGGGGGGTGGTGGCTATCTCGACGCAGTCGTTGATATCGCTGCTGTCGCTGTAGCTGCTCTTGAACCAGTCGAGGGCAACCTCTACGCAGTCATTGCCGTTGCTGCTGTCGCTGTAACTGCTCTTGAACCAGTGGAGTTGGGGGGTGTTCATAGTGCTCCCAGCGCTCGCTCGATGAAGACCCGTGACTCCCTCGGCGGGAGAGCCTGCGCCCGGGGCCGTTTCGAGCTGCCTGCGCAGCACCATCTTCCCACCGAGGGGACGCTCAAGGGTCACCTGCTCCTGGATGAAACTGAGCGTCGGGGCAGGCTCCGCTCGAAGATCGACTTCCGTGCCGTGCGCGCGGCGATCCCCCGCTCCACCTCGTCCGGCGAGTACGCGGGCTGTGCCACCTGGAAGAGTGCCCGCGCGTACTCCGGCGTCTGAAGCAACCCCTGGATGTTGTGATTGCTGTACAGCAGGACCTCAACCGCCCGGTCCTCCAACTCCTTCAGTTCGCGCGCCTTCTTCGGGTACCGGGCCTTCTCCACGTCCTCCCTGAACGCCCGCAGATGCCCACCCGCGTTCAGGACGTCGTCGGCCCGGTCCAGGAACTCCACCCTGGGAATCCGCACCCCGTGCTCGATCTTGCGGATCATGTCCTCGCCGTACCCCATGGACTTGGGCGAAGTCGGCCACCCGCATCCCGGCCTGCTCCCGGCAGAACCTGACGAGTCGCCCCACTGCCTCCACCAACGGCGCGCTCTCGTCGCCGGGTTCGAGGTCCCAGCCAGCCTCGTCCACGCCCTCGTTCTCGTTCTCCTTCTCGTTCTCGTTCTCGTTGCTCACGCTTTCGTCACTCATGGCCACCCACCTCCAACGGGCACCCGTACCCGTACCCGTACGTCGTCGGAGACAGCCGAGACAACGCGAGACAACGACGGGACAGGGCGGATACGTACAGGCGTCATCGCACGTCAAGGCAAGCACGGTCGGCCACGCTGAGTGACATGAATCAAGAAACCGCCGAGTCCGAGGCCCAACTCCCCAACACCGCCCGCAACTTCAGCGCACTCCTGCCGTCCGCACCCCGCGCAGCATGTCGTGGCCGAGCCAACGGCCAACGCAGCCACACGCAGCCGCGTCCCGGGCCGGGACTTCAGACTCACGCTCTACGTCGTCGGCGGCACCCTGCGCATCGAGGTCACCGACCCCTGCGGCGACCGCCTAACCCGCCCCCAACACCCGTCTGCGGAAGCCGAATCCGGCCGGGGGCTCCTCCTCGTCGAGGCGCTCGCCGACTGCTGGGGCGTCGCCCGGGACCGCGCCCGCGCAAGACGATCTGGGTGGAACTGGACCTCGTACCGGAACCGGAGCACGGGTCCTCGTGCTCCGGTGCGAGGGGCGCTCTTTCCCAAGAACCACGACGGTGAAAACCACCACCAAGCCCCACCCCACCCCACCTCCCGGCAGCACGGAGTCTTGAGGTGGCGTGGAAGAGGACCCGTATGAATCCATTGAATCCATACGGAGCGGTCCCGTAACCCGGGAAACCCAACCGGTGCTCTTGATCGGCCCCCGCCGGCGCAGGAACCTCCTGGCTAGATCCGCCCCACGAGGGCCATGACGGCCATCCAGCCGACACAGCCCCCGCATGCGATCAGCAGCGGCAGCCACCTCTGGGCGCGCCGGGCCCGGACGACCAACCACACCGCGACCGCAACCACCGCGAGCCCCATGACGGCCGCGATCACCTGAAGACCGCCGGGCGCCTCCCCCTGGCCTGTCGCGGACCGGCGGAGCACCGCCAGCAGGCCTACGGCGAGCAGTGTCACGAAGATGCAGGTGAGGCCGGTGAACAGACTCCGAACTCGGTCGTCGACCGCGGCCAGCGCATCTGTGCCGTCGCCGAGGTGGACTCCTTCGTCGGGGTTTGCCCCGTTCTCGCGGTTCATCACGGCGTGCACCCTACCGGGATTGACAGCCCTGTTCGCTCATTACTTCCGGCGAATCGCGAAACGTATGCACCCACGCGGGAGTTGGCAGTGCAGGCAAACCGGCCATGAGCACGGAAGGCACGAAGTGAATCTCCGAGTCAATCCCTGGGACCTCAGCGGATATGCGAGGCAGATCAGCCGCGCGGCGCACGACGCGGCGGACTTCAAGAGCCACTGCACCCGGTACACCGGTATCGGCGTCTCGGACCAGGGCGTGCTGAGCCTCTTCCTGTCCACGCACACGTCGACGGTCGAGACGGTCAACGGGGCAATGGACAGACTGCAAGAGGTCCTGAGAGCGGCGAGCTCGGAACTGGAGCGCAACAAGAAGTACTACACGCACACAGACCTGGCTGTAGCAGCGCGCGTCGACGCGACCTATCCCCTCGTGAAGCGCCCGGTCGAGTAACTCCGTGTCCGACTTCATCGACGTTACCGAACCAACGAGTCTGCTCAGGGCTCCGGCCGCACCGAGCGACTACTCCCAGGGATCGATCCTCGACGTCTTCAACAACTGTGGCGACCTGGCGAGCCCGACGTACTGGGTGATGGAGGCGTGCAACACGGTCTTCGGCTTCAATCCGCTGGACGAAGTGATCCAGTGGTTCGCCGGCGACTGGGAGTCGTTCGCCAAGTGCGGTGATATCTGGGACCAGTTGGGCAGAGCCGTCGAAGCGGTCTCCGGCAACGTCAGGTCCGGCAACAAGACCCTCGACTCCACGTGGAACGGGCGTGCCGCCGATGCGGCATACACCTATTTCCACACCTGTGCGGCGAAACTCGAAGAGATCAGGGACGAGTTCGGCAAGCTGAGGACCGAGTACGACCACCTGGCCCACTCGGCCTATTCCACGGCCGAGGCCATCAACGGCTGTCTGAGCGGCATCATCGACAGCCTGTTAATCACAGCCGTCGAGCTTGCGGCCGGAACCGCACTGTCGTGGACCGGCGCCGGCGCGGCGCTGGGCTACGGCCTCGCGGCACTGGAGATCGCCAACATGCTCCGCCTCTGGGGCCAGGCAACCGAGGCCATCGGCAACGTCCAGGGCATCGTGAACGGCACCGTCGGTGCGGTGGAGACCATCGGCGCGACCCTCTACGGAACGATCTCCGAGTTCACGAAGATCGGCGAGTACGACCACCCGAGCCCGTCGATCTGATACGGCATCCAGCACCCGACGGACCTCCCTCACGCCACAAGGAGGACGCGCATGCCCGACGAACTACGCATCGGCGACGCGGACTTGATGAACCTCACCGGCGGTGACCAGGCCCGCGCCCGGTCACTTCGCAAGGCCCTTCAGAAACTCGCCGACGACCGTGCCCCCGACGATCCGCTGCGCGAGATGGCCCGCGAGGTCCTCAGCGGCCGGACGGGCCTGCGCGAGGCCGCCCGGGTCCCCTCGTACGCGGAGGCACTGGGCGATCGCATGGTTCAGGGCTTCCGCGGGTACGAGCGCCTCTCCCTCGACGAACGCGTGAACCAGGAGGCGGCGGCACGGGCGTATCTGGCAGAACAGGCGGCGGAGATCGACGAGGAGCGCGCAGGTCAAAAAACTTCCTGATGCGCGGCCGGGGTCCCGGGGGTTTCCCTCACTTCGATGTTCGGGTGTGCCGGATGGCCCGGGCGGCGGCCGGTCGGTCAGGGTTATGGGACATACAGGTCATGCGTGCCATACAGCTCGGACCACCGCACCACTGGGAGAACACCACGTGCGTACCGCCACCGCCACCGTCATCGCCCTGACCCTCGCCGCAGGCATCGCCGCGCCGGCCGCGTCCGCCTCCGGTACCAATCACACCGTCAACGGCCTCTGGCGGATGGACGGCTACGGCACGGTCCTCGCCCTCGGTCACAGGACGTACCAGGAGTACCAGACCACCGCCGTGAGCTGCCTCAAGGGCGACACCGCACGGCGGACGGGACCGGGGACGTACACGGTGGGCGGCGACGTTCTGACCGTACGGCTGGGCCGGGACGGCGACCACGCCACACTCGGCGCAGCCAGCGCGGTGGGTCACCGCAAGCTGGTCCGCATCTCGACCCTGCCCGCCGCCTGCACCCACCCGACCCCGAAAGACCCGCTGACCTCCTTCGACGTCTTCTGGCAGTCCTACGAGGAGAACTACCCGTTCTTCGCGGCCAAGGGCATCGACTGGCACGCGGTACGGGACGAGTACCGCCCGCAGGTGCACAAGGACACGACCAGGGCGGCACTGTTCGACATCTTCAGCAGGATGGTGCGTCCGCTCTACGACGCCCACGTCGCGGTCCAGGACGGCGACCGCGTGTTCGCCGAGGGCCGCCCTGGCACCGAGGTGCCAAGCGAGGAACTGGACGCGAAGGTCAAGAAGTTCATCAAGACGCGGGATCTGGCGAACGCTCCATACCGCCGGGACTTCGCCAACGGCCGGATCACGTACGCGGACCTGGCGGGCGGCGGGCGTCTCGGCTACCTCCGTATCTCCGGCTTCGACGGCTACCTGCCCGACGAGGAGGCGTCGTACGCGGCCCAACTGGCCGAGCTGGACCGGGCGTTGAACACCGTCCTCACGCCGGAACGGGCACGTCACCTGCACGGCCTGATCATCGACCTGCGCATCAACGGCGGCGGCTCCGACGCCCTCGGCATCCACATCGCGGAACGCCTGACCGGCACCCCCTACGTCGCCTACGCCAAGCGCGCCCGCAACGACCCGACGGACCCGAGCCGCCACACCCGCCCCGAGCCGATCCCGGTGATCCCGGCCTCGGCACCCCGCTATACGGGCCCCATCGCTGTCCTGACCGGCGGCTCGACGGTGAGCGCGGGCGAGACCTTCACCCAGGCCCTGATCGACCGCCCCGGCCGCACGATCCGCATCGGCCAGCCCACCCAGGGTGTCTTCTCCGACGTCATGGAACGCGAACTCCCCAACGGAATGACCGCCTGGCTCCCGAACGAGGAGTACCTGACCGACTCGGGCCGGACCTTCGACGGCACGGGGATTCCGCCACAGGTGACGGTGCCGGTGTTCACGAAGGAGGAGTTCGACAAGGGGCAGGACTCGGCGTTCGACCGAGCGATGAATCTCCTCGGGGCCGGCCACTGAACCCGGAGTACTGGACAACAAGACTTACCGCGCCGAACACCAACACCCAAGGCATCACCCCGAATGGCCTTTTGGTGTCATTAATTATCATCACCTCCAAAAATATGTAATGGAGCAGTTAATCTGCTCATCGACCGAATAATCCGGTCTGTCGATGGAGGTGTGTATGCGCAAGTGGGCGAAGATCGCTCTTGTGGCAGCCATGGCCTTGGGGGGTATGTCGGGACCGAGCGCAGGAGTCAGTTCCGCCGCAACGAGCTGCTACGGCGGCGCACGGTCGGCGACCATCAGGCTGCCGTACGGCTTCAACGCGGTGGGGCCCTACTACACGACCAACCGCTGCATGGACATCAACGTGCGGCTCACGTACGTCCGATACCAGACGGACGCCCGCTCCTGCCTGGAGCGGGCCAACGGTGCGACGATCAGCTGTAGCCGTTGGAAACTGCTGCCGTATCCGGGATGGGCAACGTTGTCCACCAACGTGCGGGACAACACCCGCTTCCGCCTGGAGTTCAAGACACAACCCGGCGAGAGCATCAGCTACCTCGTGGCTTCGTAAGTCGTGCACACAGGTGGGTGGTGCCGGATGCGATATCCGGCACCACCTCTCACCTGCACCCCAAGGTCTTGAGGGTCGCCGGGAAGTAGGCCCGCATGAACCTCTCGATGTCCTTGCGGTGGGTTTGGTCCGTGAGGGGCATTTGGGGGGCTTGGAGGGTGAGGGTGAAGTAGTTGCCTCGCTTGGTCTTGCAGGGGGCGATCGAGATGGCTCCGTCGGTGCCGACGATTGTCTTGTAGGTGAAGTCGATCCCGCGCGGTTGTCTGATTCCCGACGTCGAACCGGTATCCGTCGCCAGGTACATGAGATCCCTTGCCGTGTTATCCCAGGAGAAGCTGAATTCAAGAACAGGATCACGCCCGGAGAGCAGCACGCAGGGTGCGGTGATTTCCTCGGAACGATCGACTCGAGTGAACTCGTGCAGGTCGTCCGTGGACGTCATCAGCGGACGAGTGACAGTGGGATCGATGGGCGTACCGCAAATAGCCCTCGGGAGCTCGCGATCAGCGGAGGAGTCGCAGGATACCGCGAGAAGAGACAACGTCACCGCGGTCAGAATCTGGCGGACGTTCACCTAGGTTGCTCTCCGGACATCCCGGTTGCCTGCGCAATCCCCTCTCTGGCAGATTTATTGGCCTCAACCTTGGGGTCGAAGTACGAATCGCCGTCCGTATGATGAGCCTTCTCCCACTCTTCTGCGAGTGCCATCAGTTGGCCGTTTCTCTTGGTGTACGTCCGGACATTGTCGTTCGCCTGCTTTTCATCCAGCCGCCGCTGCTCATCAGCCAGCCACTGATCCGTCACGTAGTCAAACCCCGTCTGCACATCGCCACTAACCACCGGGATATAACTGATCGCCTTGTCGAAGAGCGGCTTGGTCTCGAACTCCGCGACCTTCGGGTCCCCCGCAGCCTGCACTCGAGCCTCCTCCAGGAACCCGACGGTCCGGCCAGCCCTGGTCAGGGAAGCGCCCGAGCTCGAGTGATCGTGATGGATATCCGAAACCAATGCTTGGTTCATCCCGCCGTTCAGCGTGCCGTACGCCCCCTCGTCCTTGGACACCTGCTTCGCAACCTCAAAAAGCTGATGCTGATCCAAGGGCGACTTGCGAACATCAACCTCGCTCATAGCCGCATGCACCGAATCCCCATGATTGACAAGCACATTCGCCATCGGCTTTCGCAACGACGGCGGGAAATCGTCACCGCTCTCGGACAAATACTTCAACGCCGACTTGAACACCGCATCGTTCGTCCCCCGATCCCCCACCTGATGCCCATACCGATCCGCAGGATCGATCCCCGTGGCCCCCGCCTGCAGCGCCGCCCCGAACCCTGCCCGATCGTCCCCGTCCAGCCCGGGCACGTAGTGGCCGCCCTTCGAAACCCCGTCGTCATTGAGGGAGACATTCCAGTCGCGGTCTTTCATGAGGTATTTCATGTGGGCCTCGGAGTGGAGGTAACGCGCGGCCTCGGCGGGGTCGCGGCTCATGATGCCGAGCATGCCGTCGACCGGGTCGTTGGCGAACCAGCCGTCACGTGAGCCGCTGTAGCCGCCCTTAACTCGCCAGATCCCGGGGTTCTTCTTCTCCGCGGCGATCATGTCGCCGGTGAGGTCCTCGACCATCCCGGGGGCGTACCCGTGGCCTTTCTGCATCAGGGAGACGAGCGACTGGTAGCCGACGGCCTTGTCCAGGTGGAGGCCCTGGGCGTCGGTGGCGTAGTGCGCGATGCCCGCGTGCCGCATGCCGGTGCGCCACTTCCGGTACCAGTCGGACTTCGGGTGTCTCGTCGCCGTAGCGAGGGTGTTCGCCAGGCCTGTCTCGATCGTCGAGTAGGTGCCCGACCCGGCGCCGCCCTGGACGTGGATGCGGTCGTTCAGTTCGTTCGTGAGCTTGATCGTGCCGGTGGGGCCCAGGTCGTCCAGGAGCAGCTGCGAGAACGCCTCGTCGCCGCTGTTGTCGCGGAAGGACCGTTCCAGTTCGGCCAGTTGGGCTTCCGTCAGATGGTCGCCCTTCGCCAGTTTCTCCAGGTACCCGTCCGCCTTCTCCGCCTCGTACTGTTCGACGTCGCCCATCGCCCTGCCGTTGAAGCCCCGGCCGCCGGCCAGCAGTTCCGAGTCGACGACGACTCCCGCCAGGGCGATCCGGACGCCCGTGTCCGCGTCCGTCACATCGCGTACCGCCTTGGCGATGTGGTCCTGCCACGACTGGACGACCTTGGAATCGCCGGGGGTGTCCGGCTGGTCCGGGCCCGGGCTCACCACCCCCTGCTCCGAGACGGTCATGCCCGCCCGGACCGCGTCCCACCGTGCCGCCACCACCCCGCCCCGCAGCTCCACGAACCGGTCGTGCGCGTCCCGCAACAGCGCCGCGACGGCCTTGGCCTCCTTCTGCGCGTACTGGAACTCCTTGAGCGTGGTGTCGAAGCGGGCGTTCGCCGCGTCGGCGCTGAGGCCGGTCCACGACGTGCTCATGGAGATGCCGTGCACATCCCGCCGGTACGCCGTCTCCTGCTTCTCGAACTCGCCCGCCATCCCGTCCCAGCGCTCGGCCGCCATGTTCAGCCTGGCCAGGTCGGTGGTCATGATCTCGTGATACGTCGGCATGCGCCCAGTCGCCCCAATAGTCCCGATGACCCAACACGTATCCAGCTGACCTCAGTACGTGTCCAGCGAGGACTGCTGTCGCAACGTCGACCCCACCGCCAGATCCGTACTGGTCAGCACCGCGTTCCCGCTCCGCAGCGCATCTGTCTCCGCGCCGAGCCGGTCCATCAGGTTCTTCACCTGGTCCGCCCACGCCCCGTGCGCCTTCTTGAGAGCGGCCGAGGTGAGCCACCCGTCCCCGTCCTTCGCCGCGAACTCCCGTACGGCGGCGCCCATTTCCTCGTCGGCCCAGCGCCCCGCCACGAGCGTGTCGGGCCGGATGTGCTCCTCGATCGCCCTCGCCGCTGCCCGTTTCTCCGCCGGCGAGGACGCCAGCTTCCCCGGTGCCGAGCTCGGTGCCGAAACGCCCAACTCGCTCGGCACACCCGATACGCCCAGCACACCCGATACGCCCAGCACGCTCGACACACTCGGCACGCCCACTGAAGTCCCCTCGCTACACCCGCCGGCTCTCCAACGGCCCCAGGTACAGCGCCGGCAGACCCCCCGTGTCGATCACGAGCCGCTGCAGCACCACCGTCGGGTCCACCATCCAGAACTTCAACCGATGGACCCCGGCCTTCGTCACGGAGTGTTTCGTCGCCGTCGCGTTGACGTTGTCGGAGGTGTGGCGCGCCCACACCCCGTTCAACAGCCCGTCATCAGCACCGGCGTTGATGTCGACGGTCTCGATCGGCCCGGCGTCGAGCGAGACGCCGTAGCGCAGCCCGCCCGTCGGCAACGCAGGGTTACGAGGGGACAGGTACGCCCACACCGTCACCTCACCCCCGGGAACCGGCGCCAACAGACTCACCTCGTACTCCAGTCGCGGCGAACCCGCCCCACCCGGCGTCTGCCTGGGCAGCGTCACCGGCCACGGCGTCACCCCCGCGCCGGTACGCCCGATGCCGTCGATACGACGCCACCCGCCGACCGCCCGGTCGTAGTGCTCCGCGTCGATCGCCACGTAACCGCCCGCCTCCACGAACCCCCGCAACCCCCGCCCCGACGGCGACTCAGCCACGCACGAGACGGTGACCGACTCCCCCGCACCGTGCACCGTCAACGACCCCCGCGCCCCAGAACCCCCCGGCACCCGCGCCCAGTTCACCCCCACCTCCACCCGCACCTGCCGCTCGACCCGCCCCCGCGGCCGGTCCACCACCAACCACGGCACCGACGTCTCGATCCGATACTCGAACGCCGTACGCCCCCGGTTGAACATCTCGACGAACTGCTGCGGCCGCGTCTGATACGGACTGAACGCAGGCAGTACGGCCGACACCCCCGACGCACCCCCCGGCCACCACGCCCCCGACTCCGCCCCCGAAGCACCGTCCACCGCCACCCCCAACCCCGCCCCCTCCCCCACCTCAATCCGCCGCACCGCCGGAAACAGCACATCCGGCAACGCCACGTTGTCC
>NZ_JNWO01000012.1 GCF_000716435.1 Streptomyces xylophagus | reverse complement strand
GTGGCCGGGGTCGGCGGGCTCCACCCACAGGTTGCGGTAGTCGTTCGGGTCACCCCCCAGCTGCAGGCTGATGAGGTGGTCGTACTCGGCATCACCCATGCGGCCGGTGAAGCCGTAGGAGGCGGCGTTCAGCTCCTTCTCCTTGCCGGTGACCGACGTGGAGGGCCGGATGCCGGAGGTGTAGCCACCCTTGCGGCAGATCGTCGACTTCAGATTCGACTGGGTGACCGCCGGGGAGATTGCGCCCGGCGTGCACGTCGGATCCTCCAGCGGCTCACCTTTCAGATACTGGTAGTGGCAACTGCCCGCGGCCGGCTGCTGTTGGACCGTGTACGTCTTCTGCGGACCCGCCCCCACCGCGATCTCCCGCCCGGCCCCGGCAGCACCCGACGCAGCCGACGTAGCAGTCGGGCTCCCAGACGACGTGGAGCCGCCCAGTGACGTGGGGGAACAGCCAGCGAGCATCAGGCAGGTGAGCAGGACGGACGAAGCGGCACGGCGGGTGGAAGGCATGACGACCCCTCACAGTCGGGCGATGGCTGAGCAGATGCTGCCCTACCCGACTGCCGCCCTACCGTGCAGGGTGCCGTGCACCGGCGCACGCCCGTCGCACGGCGCGGTGCCCGTGGCGTGCAACGCGAAATCTCCCAACACCGGGATGAGCCGGCTGTGTTCCGGGCGGGACGTGACGGCCTGCAAATGGGACCATGCGCAATACCGGCGGCCGTCGCTTCCGGACACGTCAGACCGACGTCAGATCCGGCCGTGGACCGAACCCCCGGCGACAGCGCGGATGAGAAATCGGCCACTCTGCGGCGTCCTCGACGGTTCGCACTGTGCGGTTGGCCTTGTCGGTGTCCTGATGGGTGGTCCAGCCGCAGTCCAGGCCGTCGAAGACCTCGACCATCGTGACGCCTGCCTGGCGGGTGCGGTTGAGGGTGCCGGCGTTGTATGCGACGGCCGACTTGGCGAGGGTGGCGGCCTCGGCCCAGGCGCGGACAGGGACGCGAACGCCGTTGCGGTAGACGACGTGAGTCAGCTTGTGCTCGGCGGCGAGTCTGTCCGCCAGATTCTTCGCGGCCTGCTTCGCCGTCATGTTGCCCGCAGCAAGTTGTGGAATCTCGCGGCGGGCTGCCTCTCGTGCCGCCCGATAGAACTGGTTCGCCATTCGCTCGGCCTCCTGGGAACGGCGCAGGAAGTCGGCGTAGGAGTCGGCCGCGAGGGACTGTAGGGCGTCGCGGTGGAAGGTGGTCCAGGTGAAGGTCACGTTGAGGGCTTCGGCAGCGGTTTGAGCGCCGGCGGCGTACAGGTGCGGTAGCTGCCGTTGGACGAACTGTTGGGCCTCCTGGTCGACGCGTTGGCGAAAGGCGCGGATCGCCTGCTTGAACTCCTCCAACGCCGCCACGGTGTGCGGCGTCCGCGGGTTGTTGGCGAACTGAGTGAGGGCGGCGCGCTGTTGGGCGGCGAGTCGCTGCCAGGCATCTTCGAGTACGGCCGCGACGCGACGCGCGATCTCGTCCGGGTCTCCGGGCACCAGCGGTGGCCACTCGTACGGCATGCCGGACTACCGTCCCCGGCGAGCGCGCAGCAGTGGCGCGGTTACAAGGTTAGTGCTTTCTCCGTCGGCCAGGTCGTCCGGTGCGACCAGGTCCACGAGCGCGGCGATCTGACGTTCGAGCCCCGCGAGGTTGTTGCTCTGGTCGATGGTGACCACGCCGTCCACTGTCATGCGGAGCGGGTCAGCGAGCAGCTTCGCGCGCCGCTCGGCCAGGACCTCGTTCGCGACAGCGCGAGCGGAGATCAGCCGCGCATAGCGTGCGTCCAGGTCGACGGTGTCCGTGGTGGGGCCGAGCTGGGCCAGCAGCCAGGCTCGTACAGCGATGTCCATCAGATGCTCCTGTCGTACGAGGTGAGGCTCGGCACCGTGACGGTGCCGAGCCTCACTGGTGATGTGCCACTACCTACGCACCCGCACCGGCAGCCTTCGCGGTGCGTCGCCTCGGAGCCCTGACGGGCTCCGGCTCCGGCTCCGGCTCCGGCTCCGGCTCCGGCTCCGGCTCCGGCTCCGGCTCCGGCTCCGGCTCCGGCTCCGGCTCCGGGGCAGGATCCGCCACGGTCGGCGTGTCTCCCGCATCGCCGTCCGCGCCGATCGGGTCTGAGGTGGCCTCGTCCGGAGAGGGAGCCTCCCCCGACCACGCGGCCGGGTTCGGGATGAGCGGGGCGAGCCGCTCGGGTACCTCCTCCCCTGCGTCGAGCCGGATCGGGCCCTGCTGGGGGTCTCGCAGGAATACCGTGCGCGCCAACTTCGCCATGACCAGCTCCCGTTAGAAGACCGTCGCGGCGATGTGGATGTCCGGCACGTACAGCACGGGCATCGCAGCAGCGGCGGAGATCGTGGACAGCTGGACGGGGGTGCGCGTCTGCACGTGGGTGGTGATCACGATGCCGGGGGCCTCCTCGGCGGTGATGACTCCCTTGCCTCGCAGCTCGATCGCCTCGGCGGTCAGACCGTACTGGGTCTCGCCCCACTGTTCGCGGCGCGGCGGGATCATCGCCCACAGCGTCTCCGGGGTCGTGCGCACCAGGGTGTCGCTGCTGTCGTACGCCTGGACGTCGTAAGTGGTGACGGGCGGCAGGTTGTACTTGGCGCGGACCCGGTTGACCTCCTCCGGCGCCAGCATCCCGGTCGGGATCTGTTCGGTGGAGGGCGAGTTGTGGAACGCGGCCCGGTACTCCGCCGTGGCCCCAAGCAGTGACAGCGCCTTCTCCGAGCTGATGACCATCTCGGGGCGTGGTGCGCCGATGCTCTTGAGGTACTGGATCCACGCCAGTTCGTCGGTGACCGGGGTGGCCGCATCCGACTGGGACCACGGCACCGCGACCGTCGGACGGTTGGCGGCCGGCACCTTCCAGTCGACATCGAGGGCGACTCCGGGCAGGGACACCACACCGGTGGACAGCATCTGTCCGGCGGCGATCTCCATGGCGGCCTTCGTGGCCTCCACGTGCTGTTCGAGGTCGTCGTAGAGCAGGTCGAGGAACTCGGTGGTGTCCTGACCGCGGTCGACGGCGGCCAGGATGATCTGGAGTTCGGAGAAGGGCAGTTCCTGGCCGACCCAGGGCAGCATGCCTTCGTTGATGACCTGCTCGGCACGCCGCCTGGCGAGGGTCGGGGCGGCTTCCCACGCGCGGAACTTCGCCGCGTTCACGCGCCGCTTGCTGCTCTTGGTACGGAACTTGACGTTGTCGATGTTGCGTTCGGCGAACACCTCGCGGGTGAGGAGGTAGTCCTCCGGCGTGGTGATCGCTCGGATGAACGCCTGGATGTCCTCGGGGACGATCGCCTCAAGAAGCTTCTCAAGTGCCATGGGGGTCTGCCTCCTTACCGGTAGTGGATGAACGCGGTCGTGTTCGCGGCGGCCGGGGGCGCGAAGGCGACGGGCAGCTTCGACGCCTGCACCTCGCCGCGCCACAGCAGTGCGCCCGCGGTCTTCGTCGAGCCAGGAGTGAACGCGGTCTCGGCAACGAGGAATCCGGCGAGGACCTGAGTGCCGTCACTGGCCGCGGCGTTGTAGGGCGCGTACAGGCCGGACGCGCTGATCTTCCCCAGTGGGATGCCGGACTTGATGATGTGGCGGGGCTGGTTCTGCGTGCCCGCCGTGTAGTGCGTACCTGCCGCCAGCTTGCTGGTGTCGACGGTGACCGTCTGGGCTTCGTGGACGCCGTCCAGCGAAGCGAGCCATGTCCGGTCGTCGGTGACCGTCGTGGCAGTGGTGAGGACCTGGTAGTCGCTCACGATGTCTCCCTCGTGGGTGCGGATCGGATTCCTCCCGCACCCGGCGCGAGCGGCACGGGGCGGCGTCCACGAAACGACAGCGGCCGAGCCGCGCCAGGGCGTGGTCCCTCATCAGCCCAACCAGGTTCCGGAAGGGCGTCCACGATTGGAGGGGCGTGGTCCCAGGGCCATGTATCGCCGACGTGGTCAGTCGCTGATGAGCCCTCGCCGACGGGCCATTTCGAGACCCGCCGCTCCGCGCCGAGGTGGAATGCCTCCGCGCGTCGGGGGGCCGCCAGCCGGGGATCCGCCAGGGGCGGGCGGCACGGTCTCCCGGGTTACGCCGAACAACTCGGGGCGTCGTTCCTTGAGTTGCTGAGCGGCAGCGGCGACAGCCACCTCATCGGCGTCGGGCTGGTCGTCCAGGGCACGGTCGATCAGGAGCACCGCGTCATCAAGGTCGTCCCCCGTCGCGCCGAGTCCTCCGAGAGCAGCGCGCCTGATGGCGGCGCGCTCCCTGGCCAGGGCCTGCGCCTCGCGCGTCTCGGCTGCCCTCAGTTTCTCCTCGGCAGCCTGCTCACGGCGCTCGGCCTCGGTCAGCTCGGCCTGCTCGGCGTCGCGCTTCGTGGTGATGAACTCGGTCAGCGCCTCGGAGCTGTCGAACCCGAGGTCGCCGAGCAGCTTTCTCACAGCGGCCCGGCCGCCTTGGGTTTTCTCTCGGGCCAGCAGTCGCGATAGGTCTTCCTGCGTGACGGCGCCGTTCGGGGCGCCGTCCTCGTCACCGGGCTTGTTGGAGTCGTCGTCGGGCGAGGCCCCGAGGATCGGATAGATCGGCCGCCCGTCACGGCGGTGCCCGACCGGTTCGAGCGGGTTGGGGAGTGAGGGGCGCGTCATGCGTGAACCATCCACAGGTCTCCAGCGCCCCCGCGCCGTTGATCAGTCTAGTTCGTTCCGGTCCTTGATGAACTTGGCCATGAATGCCCCCCAAAACGCGCCAACCTCTACAAAGTTCTCGGGACCACTGAACACGGCGGTTGCCCGTGCGTAGGCGAGGATCAGCAAGTCCAGAACCACACGCAACTCGCCCGCAGCTTCACGAGCCTCGCTCAGAGTCGAAGCCTCATCGAGCGCGTCGGCAAGATCGCTCAACTTCCGATGAAGAGGATGACTCTGGTTGAGCCTGACGACGACCTGTCCCTTCAGTCGGCTGATGTCGAACATCTCCTTACCCGGCCACGATGCGTACTCCGTCACCGTGTGCCGAGGCTTCCAGTTATAGGTCTTCGCTCGGGCAGACGGGCCTTCTCGCTCCTCCGGGGCCTCGTCCAACTGCGCGGCAAGCCACAGGCGATGAATCTCCCTGCCTACCTCTTCCGGGTCGGGTCGATCGACCATACGGCCAAGACCCAGGCAACGGCCTGAAGTTTGCTCCACCTCGGGAGCACCACCCCTCTCAGCATCGAGGCGACCGTCTCATGTGAAACCGAATCAGACAGCTCATCGACCTGCCGTACTGCGTCACTCACCCTTCGAGCACCCGGCCGTCCTGCCTTGTTGTACAGATCATGGAGAGCAGCTATCAGGTCACGATGCGGTCCGTCGGGAAGCACCTCCTTTCCGGGCATCCTCAGCGCCACGTCCACTCCCATCGCCAGGCCACGATCAACTCTTCGGGATAGAGTTGACGATTCTAGGCTCTACCGTCAGGTTCCGTCAGCCGATTTCGAGTTTCGACAAGTCGTGCCAGTCTCCACCCAGTGTCGTCAGGTCGCGTTTCTCGGCACTTCCAGGCCGTGATGCTAGAAGCACTCCGAGCACGAGAGGCAAGGCGCATGACCTGGAACACCGCAAGTCTGTTTGTCCTGGCGCTATTCGGCTTCATTGGTCTATGCATCACACTCATCGTGATCTTCCTGAAGCAGCTACCTGAACTGATCAACGCGTGGCAGGAGATGCGGCAAGCGATATCGCGAAGCCAGCGCCGCCCCTAGCCATATGCCGCCGTGGAACTACCCTCCCAAAGGTGCCGCGCCACTCGGCACAGACCCCAACTCAGAGGCCGCTTCAGGAAGGCCAAGGAACTCGCGCACCGCCGCATTGTCGCCCGTAGCGTCCGCGAGACGAGCAGCGGCTTCGAAGGCACGGGCCTGGATTCGCTCGATCTCCTCTTGGGCGTCGTCGATGGGATACCCGGCGTCGTTCAGCATGCGTACGCCCGTCTCGACAGATAGGACTCCGGCGCCGACACCCTTGACTACCTCGTCGAGGACGGCGGCTCGGTCGGTCGGGGTGTGCGGGCCCCACATCAACCGCGCGGGCAACGACTCCCCTGCGGGCCAGCCTTCGGCCTGTCCGGCTTGGTGAAGGCGCTGCACCATGCGCAACAGCACGGCGTACTTGTGGTCGCGGACCAGCCGCATGGCGGCGACGAGCGAGTCGAGCGGGCCCAAGGCCAGCTGTAGCGCGTACCCGGACGGCAGGGCAGTGGGGTCGAGGGTGCCGAGGCCGGCGGCGGTGAGACGGCTGTTCGCTGCAATCCGGTCGAGGATGTGGTCGACGCGGGCGCGGAGTTCGGCGAGTTGGGCCGAGGTGTCGAGGACGTCCATGCGTCCGTTGTCGTTGAGCTGCCACACCGTCCCCGCCCGGACTTTCACCGGTAGCGGTTGGCCGGTGGCTCGGTCGATGGGCAACCGGGCTCCGGCCAGGCCGATGATCGGCGAGCCGGTGGTGGCCGATGCGCCTGAGCCGTCGGTGTCAGTCGCGGACAGTTCGTCCAGGGCCTGGAGGACGGTGGCCACGGTCGGCTTCCCCCAGTGGTCTCCGCTGGACGGGATGCTGTTCGTGATGTGGACGACGGGTATGAAGTCCACTCGCAGGTCGAGTCTGTCGAGGACTTCTCCGTCCGAGCGGACCCGGTACCGAGCCTTGTGCATCGGCAGGTCGTACAGCAGGTCGGCGTACGTGAGGTCGTCCAGATCCCATTCCGCGTCGGTGAGGAAGCACGTCCACGGGGAGGACCGGTTGGGTGCCCACGGGTACGTGCGGGTGATCACGCCCGTGTCGGCGTTCCGCGCGTCGCCGCTCACCAGAATCGGATCGCCGCCGTCGGTGTACAGGTACTCGCGCGCCGGGCTGCCGTCCTTCGCAGCGCCGCGCCGACTGGCCGGACCGATCGGGCCGAGTTCGTAGGTGACCCGCCGAAGCCTGGCCTTGAGCCCGCGCCGTTTGTCCTCGGGCAGCTCCCACCCGAGGTGAACGCGCAGGGGGAAGTCGGCACCGTCCTGCTCGCCGTCCTCCGGCCACTCCGGGAAGTACAGGCCCGGGTCCCAAGTGCGCAGCAGGACCCGTCCCTTCGCGGGATCCCAGGCCAGGGTGTAGACGGCATCACCCAGCAGGATCGCGGTTCGCTCGGCCTGCTGAACGCGCAGCGGCAGCAGTTCCTTCTCCGCCCAGGACCTCAGTTTGTCCTGTACGGCCAGCGCCGCAGCTGCCTCGGCAGTCGGCTCGTCGTCGGTGTCCTCCGCGCCGGCGACACTGATGACCTGCTGGGAGCCGAGGAGGTAGCCGAGCGCGGTGTCGACCAGCTTGGAGGCGTCGCCGAGTTCCCTCCGCTCAATGCCCGCCTCGTCGTCGCCAGTCACGGCGGCGAACTGGCCGGCCTGGTTGGAGTCGTACGCAGCCAGGAGCCGGTAGGCAGCCAGACGTCGCAGGTCTTCGTCCGGCACCCAGGAGCGGGTCAGTTCCGCCCAGGTGCTACGGCCCGGTCGGCGCGGGTCGGCCATGGCTGGCTTGTAGTCCAGCCAACTCCATACGTCGGTGATCAACTCGCGCAGGCCCACAGTGCCCCTCCAGGCAGTCGGCCCCGCGCCGCAAGATCAGGTTACGGCGTCCCGGCACCCTGAGCCGACTGTGCCTTGAGTTCGAGCTCTGCCCAGTCGAGTCTTCTCATAGCGAGCGGGTTATGTGCTGATGGACCAGCCTCGCTCCGCCAAGGCCGCCGCCAGGCCAGCCGCAGCCGAGGTCTCAACCAAGAGCTGGGCAAGGCCTTCCTGTTGACCCGACGGGGTCTCGATTCTGATGTCCTCGATGTTCACGCCCGCGCGGCCAGCATCGGCGAAGAGTCGAGCCAGTTCGCCGGGCTGGCCATCGATGACAACCGCGACAAGCACGTGCCTCGTTGCGGAGCCGTGTTCGGCAGGCCTGTTGGCCTGAGCTGCGCTGCCGCTCCACCGCCTGGCCGCGTAGCCAAACCTCCCGGAGAGTCTTGAGCCGACCGCAGATTGGAGTGTCCGCAGCGACTCAACGCTTTCCCTGAAGTCGTCGTCGATACTCACCGAAGCCGATTCCTGTCGGAGAACTGAGGCACTGCCCGATGCCTCCGCCGAAACGGCAGCAACCCGCACCGCGACGCGCTGGCCCGTTTCGAGGGAGCGATAGTCATCCGTGTCAATGGCGCTGTAGTGAACGAAGCGGTCCGGCCCGTTGTCCACGGCGAGGAAACCGTACCCCTTCTCGGAGTTGAACCATTGCAAGGTGCCAGCCACATAGTCCGTGTCGGCCGCCTCCACGGAGGCCGCGGTGGCCGCGAGCCTCTGCCTGGCGCCCCTTCCTGTCAGCGCGCGCTGGAACTCTGCGGCTCGTGAAACAACGGCGAGCGCCTCCTCGTGCCGTCCGAGCGCGGCCAGTCGATCAGAGAGGCTGTTCAGCGTCATAGCGAGATCAGCCAGGAACATCCCTGGGCGGTCTCGGGCCAGATGTTCATAGACCTGGGTCGCCTCTTCCAGAGCGGCGCGGCCCGCTTCGTGCCGTCCCAAGTCCGCCAAGCGGTCGGCGAGGTTGTTCAACGTCATGGCGAGGTTCGGCAGGAACAACTCCGGCCGTATCTGCGCCAATTCGCGGTGGATCTGCGTGGCTTCCTCGACCTGAGACAAGGCATCCTCAGGGCGGCCGGCCTCTGCGAGCCGGTGCGACAGAGTGTTGAGCATCAGGGCCAGATCGCTCCTGGCCATGTCAGGTCGCACTGACGAAGTGTGCCGTCCGGTCACGGCCCGAATGTGCGGCACACGGGACGCTGGAGCCGTCTCAGCTTCGGAATCGCCTGGAGGAAGCCTCTCGTGCACCGGGGGCAGCGTGGAAGGGTTCGGAGATTCGCTGGTGAGATCAACCCCGAGCAGGCCGGCGAGTACCCGCCTCGGAAGGCTGTATCCGTCGAGGCTGACGAACCTCGCGTCGGACGCGGCGGTCTTCGTGACGGTGGCATCCTCGTCGGTGGCAGTAGATACGGTGGCGTCGTCACGGCTTGGGCGGGGGAATTTAGCCTTCATTGACGGCCTCCGGACGCGCCTGGTGCGGAGCGTCCTTTTCGTGCGGATACGTAGCCGCGGGGTGCAGCGCCGTCTCGTTACCGGGTACGGGTACCGCGCTCACTGCGGCTGGGGCCCCTCGGACCGCGGTCGCGACCTGGGGGATGCTTCCCAGTTGGGCCAGCACGGAGGGACTGGCCACACCGAGAGCAACGGCCACGTACGCGCCGCTGATCTGCCCGGTAGCTCCAAACAGCGCCGCTGTTCCAGCTCCCAGAAGTGCGCGGAAGGCGAGGATCCAGGCGTGGGCAGGGACGTCGATGTACCGGCGCAAGCGGGGTGGTTGCTGTTTGATCAAGCCAGTCGGCGTGCGGCGCGCGGTCTGCCAGTCGGAAACGCGGCGGAAGAGGGCAAGGACTTCGACGAGCACTCCCCCAGCGGCACCGAGCAAGGAGAACTGCCACCAGCTCACGGCCCCTCCTCTGACGTCAACCGACGCCTACTCTAAGGTCGCCCTGCCCTGAGTAGTTGCGGATGAACCAGATGATCATCCAGACATAGAGAATCCGGATGGACTTCCAGGGGCACCTGCGACTGCGTTTGGGCAGTTTCCTCTTGGGGCCGTTTCCTGCTGGGCGAGAGCTCAGCGGCGGCCGTCGAAGCGGTCGTCATCGGTGTCGGTGGGCAGGGTGTCGAGCTGGTCGGGGTCGGCCAGTTCGGTCAGTCCGTGAACTGCGGCGTCCATGCGGTCGGGGCTGTCCATTCCCTCGACCCAGGTGACCATCTGACCTTCCAGCTCGGGGTATTCACCGACGTGATGTACCAGCTGCTGTTCGTACAGCTGGGCCACGGGGGCGGCCCGCAGTCGTTTGCCGACCTTGGCGGTGACCTCCAGGATCATGGGCATCAGGAGGCCCTTGGTGACGCCCTCGCGGCGCAGCTGCTCCCACGCCTGAGTGACGATCTGCCGCGCCATGTCGCCGCCGTAGTTCTTCTCGACCACGATCGCGTCGGCCTTGAGTTCGAGGGCGAGACGGCATGCCGCCAGGCCCCAGTCGTTCGCGCCCATCGATCCGGATCGGTCGGCCAGGACGTACAACTGCCGGTCGAAGTCGCGGCCGACGCCGATGACACCCGTCTCGTCGCCGACCGTGGACTCTCCGCCGGCGGGGTCGACAGCGACGACGATGCGCGCCATG
The DNA here is from genome assembly GCF_000716435.1 of Streptomyces xylophagus. Classification (GTDB taxonomy): domain Bacteria; phylum Actinomycetota; class Actinomycetes; order Streptomycetales; family Streptomycetaceae; genus Streptomyces; species Streptomyces xylophagus. The sequence goes on along the minus strand of NZ_JNWO01000012.1, from coordinate 257,052 downwards.
TCGAGGCCGGAGAACTGGACGGCGTTGATACGGGCGGTATCGATCCACTCCCGCCTCCAGACGCCTCCCTCCGGCGGACGGGGCTTCTGCAAGTAGAGGGCGGCCCAGACGCGTTCGCCGACTCGCTTGCGGGTCTTGGCGTGGTGGGTGACGTTGAAGCGTTCGGGCCACAGCGCCTCGCCAGGAGCGCGGCCGAGCGGGTCGTCAAGGCCATCGGCGATGGCGGGCAGGTCGATGACCCGCCAGGCGTCGCGCTCGGTGGCGAGGATGCGTCCGGCGAGGTCGTCTTCGTGCCACCGGGTCTGGATGAGGCAGATGGCGCCGACCGGTTCGAGTCGGGTCTGCAGTACCGAAGTCCACCAGTCCCAGGCGCGCTTGCGCATCGTGGGGCTGTCGGCGTCGGCCATGTCCTTGACCGGGTCGTCGACGATGGCTATGTGTGCGCCGCGTCCGGTGAGGCCGCCGCCGATACCGGCCGCGAGGAGGCCGCCTTCGCCGCCGACGATGTCGAAGCGGTTGGCGGCCTGGCTGCCCGCCTTGAGCTGGATGCCGAGGTCGTCGCCCCAGGTGTTGATGGCGTCCCTGATCCACCGGCCGTGGTCGTCGGCCAGGTCGGCGGAGTAGCTGGCGATCATCATGCGGTGGCCGGGGTTGCGCCGCAGGTACCAGAGGGGCGCCCATCGGGAGGCACGTCGGCTCTTGCCGTGCCGCGGGGGCATGGTCAACATCACGCGGTCGCATCGGCCTGCGGCCATGTCGATGAACGCGCGGTCGATGAGATCCAGGTGCGGGGCCTGCATCTCGCGCCCGCCGGTGAGGACGGCGGCGAGCGCGCCTGGCGAGCGGTCCATGGCGAGTTGGCGTTCGACTCGCATCAACTCAGCGCGCAGCGCGGGAGATGCGGCCCGTGCGATGGTGCGGCGCTTCGCTGGCGGAAGGGTCTTGTAGTGGGCGATGACCCTTTCGTGGTCGCGCGGGTTCATTCGCCGTCCGGATCGGTGAGCGCGATCAGGGCGTCGAGTTCATCGACGGTCACGTTCTCGACCTGGACCGGTCCGCCGTCCGGGCCGGACAGTTCCGTACGAACGGGCATGTCGAGGCCGAGCAGCCGTGCGCGGCGCTCCATGATCCGCAGGGTGCGGTCGATGGCGGCGAGGTCCTGGTCCCGTACGGCCTTCTTGTAGGCGACGAAGAACAGCCGGTCGAGTCGGTCGGCTTCCAGCGCGCGCAACTCATCTACGTCGTCGTTGAGTTCGGCGCGGCGGTCGGCGAGCGCGGTGCGGACGTCCCGGCAAGCGGCGTGAATCAGGGCCTCGTTGGTGGGCGGGTCCTGGTTCTTGCGGTACCGCTCGACTCCGTAGCCCTGCGGGTAGGCGATCCCGTCAGAGTTGATGGTCGGGTCGGCGGCGAGCTTGCGGGCAATCGTCAACCAGTCCACGCCGGCGAGGCGTAGATCGATGGCGTCCGAGCGGCGGCGCGCGATGGCCGCACGCGCGGCTCTGTCGGGGCGTCCCACGGCGGGGGTCCTTCACAGCTCGGGTGCGCCCCCGCGCCCGAGTCCATGATCCCACTTCGTTTCAGCTGCCCTGGTGCCACGGCGTCCAGCGGTTAGGTTCACCTTGCACGATGGGTAGTCTGGTTGACCAGTCGACTTGCCCAATTCTGATAGGTGGCGCTCATGGCGTACGAAGTGGATGCGCCCAAGTACGTACGCCTCGCGCAGACGGTCCAACGCCGCATCGAGGCTGGCACGTATCCGCCCGGCACGAGGGTGCCTAGCGAGAATCAGTTGGTCCATGAATTCGGCATGTCCCGCCCAACGGTCGTGCGAGCACTTGAACTACTCAAACGCGATGGCTGGCTGGAGTCCCGTCAGGGATACGGAACCATCGTGCGAGGGCGGCCGACCGTCGTCGAGGGACATGGCCGTCGGGGACTCGTAACCCTGGCGCGCAACGAGTCACAGGCCGCAGGGCGTCTGGTTGTCGTTGACCGGGTACCGGCTCCAGCGCGCATCGCCTTGGCACTGGAACTGCCGGAGCAGACTGACGTGTTGCTGCGGCGTTTCCTGGTTGAGGAGGGTGGGGAAGCCGCTGAGCTGGTCTCGTCGTACTTCCTGACCAGACTCGCCGACGGAACGGAGTTGGTGAACGTCGAGCCAATGCATAGGGGGCTTCGTGAGTACCTTGGGGCCCGGCTGAAGGTGCACCTCGACCATGTGACTGAGCGGATCTCGACTCGGTTGCCCGATGCCAGCGAGGCCGAGCTTCTGGGCCTGTCTATCAACACGCCCGCCCTCAACGTTCTGATCATTGCCCGGGATGCATCGGGGCAAGTATTGATGGCCTCTGATCTGCTCTTTCCTGCCGCCAAGCAGGAGCTTGAACATACGTATCGGTTGGACTGAGCCACGCACACACGGCTCAGTGACACAGCTCCGCCGACCCGCCGACTCCAACTGTCCGTCAGGCCCCCGACTTTCTCGTTGCGGAGCAGCGAAAGTCTACGATTCCCGCCCCCGGCGCGCGCCCATCAGCTACGGTATCGCCTGGAAGTGAGGGCCTGACGGAACCGTGTCTACGGGGAGTCTCTGTGCCCATGCTGGCGATCTAACGAGCGGATCCGGTGACCTGCTCGGTCCATCGATAACAGCATGCCTTGGCCGGCTCGCTTCTCCACACGCATCCTCGAAACCCTGGCGGTACTGCAAGACCTGAGTTTCAATCGCCGGCACGAGACTCAGTTCAGCCATTGACCATGGCCGGACTGAGTGTGCCTGCGCACAGTTCGGCCCTTTGAAAGGGAAGCCGAACGGTGGACTCGACCGTCATCCTGTGGATCTTGGCCTGGGCCGGAGTGCTCTCCGTCGTCATCTTCGTGACCAAAGGGCTCCTCGACCAGCTACCGCCTCTCGTCGATTCATGGCGGGCGCTGGTTCGTACTGTGCGCGGCGAGGAGACGGCCAGGGCGGCAGGTGAGGCCAGGCGCGTCCAGGAGACGGCGGTGGGGCCAGACGACGTTCGCCCGGCCCCACCAGCATCACATCAGTGACATCTGCTCGCCCTCACCGGGCCGCTTGGGCGGCACGCACTCGGGTGGTGCGTCGGGCGCGTTGCGCTCGGTGCGCAGCCACCAGGCGAACTGGTAGTTGCGGCAGGTTCGGAAACGGACAGACTTCCGGCGCGGCTCGCTCTCGGGGATGTTGTGCTCGCCCCATCCGGTGATGGGGCGAGCGTTCTCCAGGTGCACATACAGGCCCGGCACCAGGGCGGGCCCCTCCCACTGCTCTCCGGGTGCGCGCTCGAAAGCAAGGTGCGCGTTGTCGCTCCACTTCCACGGGTTGGGCAGCGCGCACAGGTACCAGGCCAGGGGCGGGTTGTGCTCGGGGAGTTCAATCGCCTGATGCCGGCGGCGGACGTCGAGCCGGGGACGGTCGGGCTGGCCGAAGCTGCGCAGGCAGTGTTGGTCGAGGGCTACGTGCCGCACGCCTGCCAGCCACATGATGTGGTACCGAGTTCGTGATTCAATTTGGACCTGTATTCGCTGCGACATCCGTTCCCCATTTACCCGTTTCAATTGGCGAGAGATTCATTTCTCCCTACTGCCAATTTTATCAAATTTCCCACCAATTCCAGATGCCTGTCATGTCGGAACCCATTCGGGTAAGGCATGTTGAATTCCTCTTCGAATGCCCTCTCGTATTCCTCCTTGGGGAGCGCGATAGGGCGGCGGCAGGTGGCCTTGATGTTGGAGCCGCTGAGGTCGGTGACCTGTACGTCCTCGAAGTAGCGGCGGAGCAGCGGCTCCAGAGTCTCGGGTGTGTGGAAACGCAGCTTCTGCCACTTCCCCTTGACGAAGTTCATCTCGACGTTGTCCTCGTCGAGGAAGCTCATCTTGGTGGTGGCGGTCTGGGAGGTGACCCGCTTGGCCTGCTCATCCCGGAGTTCGCGGGCGAGGTTGCGTGTGCCGAGGCACACAACCCCGTCCGCCGAGCAGAGGGCGTTGACGGTGGTCATCACCCAGTGCTGGTAGTCGAGGGTGGTGGTGGCGTTGATGACGGAGTCGAGGACCACCACGTCGTACAGGCCGTTGGTCTGGATGTCCTTGTCGATGTCGCGGATCATGCCGACGACGGCGCGGATGTCGACGGCGTACGAGCCGTCCCGGCAGCGGTAGGGCTCGTAGTCGTGGATGTTGAAGCCCTTGGCGCGCAGGTGCTTGGCGTAGTCGCCGTACCCGGCGCCGAAGTCCACGACCCGGTGGGTGGGCTTGAGCCAGGGCGTGACCAACTGGTCCCAGGTCTCGGAGCCGTAGGCGAGCTTTCCGGCCTTGGCCTTGGAGGAGAACTTGCGGAGCCTCTTGGGCTGCACGATGTGCTGGTTCCACACCGGGGCCTTGCTCTCGATGGCGGTCCAGTCGTAGACGCCGTACTCGCCGGTGAGGTCGGCGTGGAGTTGGGCGGCGTCGGCGGAGGTGACGGTCCAGGCGAGGAGGTCGAAGCGGTTGATGGAGGCGACGACGGCGTATTCGGCGTTGAGGACGATGCGGCCCTGGTCGTCGATGACAACGCTCCCCCACGGGCCGTGGCCGGCGGTCATGTGCCCGATGGCGTTGACGAAGGAGAGGTTCTTTCGTTCCGCGACCCGGATGGACTGCCATGGAATCCATGACCAGGCGCCGATGACGCCGGGCTCGGCGTAGACGATGCTGGCTTCGGTCTCGACTCGGTTGTGCAAGAGGTTGAACTGGATCTCGTCCTGCAACCTGACCTTCGTGCCCAGCATGACCGCGGGTGTGTGCGTCAGGCCGATGGCCTGGAGGCCCTTGGTTCTCTGGTGGCCTGCGACCAGTGTGCCGTCGGCGTTGAGGATGACGGGCTTCACGACACCGTGGCGGCGCAGTGACGCCTGAAGCCTGACGAACGCCTCCTCGCTGAGGCGGCGCGGGTTGTAGTCGGCGGGGCGAAGCCGGTCGAGGGGGTACGCCTCGTAGAACGTCGTGGTGGGCGCACTGCTCATGCCGCCTCGCCCTCCTCGTGGGCCTGCTGCAAGACGTGCCAGCCGAAGCCGAGGTCGCTGTTGGTGTCGTCCACGAACTTCGTGTAAATGGTGTTGAGGGCTTCGACCTCTTCGGAGGTGATCCGGACCCGCTTGGACTCCCACTGGAGGTAGCCCCACTGGAGGTAGTCGACGGTGGCTGCGGCACCAGTGCCCGCGCCGTCGGAGGTGAGTTCCAGCGTCTCGGGCAGGGAAGTGTCGTCGAGGAGCCGGTCTACGCTCTCGCGGTCGTAGCCGGTACCGGCCAGGTCCGGGATGTCGGAGAGGATCTCGGCCAGGAGCACGCTGTCGTATCCGGCGAGGTCGTTGGTCCGGTTGTCGACGATGACGATGCGGGCCGCCGCGTCGTCGTCGACGTCGACCCATGTGACGGCGATCTGCTCCCAGCCGAGCTGCTGGGCAGCCGCGTACGTGTGGTTGCCCGCCAGGATCTCGTTGTGGCGGCCCGTGTGGGTGCCCTTGTTGACGACGATCGCGCGGTACTGGCCGTTGACGGTCAGTGATTCGGCGATCGAGGGGAGGTCACCGTTGCGGGGGTTCCGGTAGTACGGAACGAGGTCCTCGGTGGGGACGGCGAGCGGCAGGAGCAGTTCGGGAATTTTGGCGGGCGTCGGGGTCACTGGGCGTCCCTTGTGTAGGCCGTTCCCCGCGCCCTACAGCTAGTTCAGACTAGACGATCACGCCGAGCCGCGGCGGTCGCCGGGGCGAGGGTTCAGTTGGTGCGTCGGCCGCCGACTGCCCACCCATCGCTGAACGTGGTGGATGGCGGCGGCCACCAGCCCGCAGGCGGGGACGGCCAAGAGGCTGGCGAGAAGGACACCGCCGCCGCCGAGTTGTACAACGACCCAGGCGACAACGGCGATGGCCGCCATGAGCAGGACAGCCATCGCGTCGGCGACAAGGCGCAGAAGGGTGTGCATCACCGGTTGTTGCAGCCGCAGATGCCGGTCGGCAGGCACCAGGAGTCACAGGATCGGCACCACACCGCACCGGGTACGGGAGGTGTTCGGCGCTCTGGCTCTGCGGGCGGCGCCTGCTTGGCGGTCATGCTCCATGTCGCTTTCGTCGTCGGGGAGTTGTGGCTGCTTCGAGTTCCGTGAGGTGCCGGGTCGCGTCTGGGTCGGGGGCTGCTGGCACTTCGAGGCCCGGGTCACGTTCAGCGAGGGCTTTGATCGGCGTCCCGTCCCGCTCGACGAGGAGACGTTCATACAGGTCGCGATCCTCTGGGTGCCCGGCGAAGTCCTCTGTGTTCATGGCGCTCCTGAGTGCACGGGGACCCGCCCCCGGCGTGAGGCGGGGACGGGTCCGGTCGTGATCGTGGATCTTGGCGGCGCTCCGGTGGCTCCGCTCAGGTGCGGGCCGGTGCCTGGCGGGTAGGGCGCGGGGGATTGGCCACCCGCCAGGCACCGAAGGGGAGTGCCGCATGCCACGGCACGTTGGTGAGCCGGTTCCTCGGCTGAGGCCGCCTCCACCAACGAGATAGAACGTATCACTCTTCAGTGTTGGGATCTATCTCGAGTCGGCGCAGCCCCGTGCTCGAACCCGCCAAGGGGTGCCGCGCCGCGGGCCGTCGGCGCGGCGAGCAGCGCCGCTTCGAGCTCGACCAGTCGGGCCGTGACCATGAGATGGGTGCGCACATACACCGAACTACCGGCACCCTTCATGAGGTCGGAGGCGGCGATCAGGGTGAGGTTGTATGCCTCGTTCAGGGCGGCTTCGTCGTTGTCGCGGCGCGCCTTGAACAGGTGCGCCGCAGCCTCGCGGACGAGTGCAGCCACGTCGGAGTCGTACTCCTCAAGGGCGTTGGCCGAGGCCGGCACGTCGAACAGGTTGTGGTTGATGTTGCGCATGGCCTGGATGTCGTTCATCACTGTGGGACTCCATGGAGAAGGGGGCGGCCCGCTGGGGGCCGCCCCTGGACGGACGAGTCAGGCTCCGACGGCGACCGGCTCGGCCGCCGCCTCGGCCTCGGTGTCGTCCTCCTCCGACTCCGCCGCGCTCTCGGTCTCCGCGTCGGCGGCCGGGGTGGCCTCGGTCTCCGTGTCGGCGTCGGCGGCCGGGGCGGGCTCCGGCTCCGGGGCGCGCTCGGCCTGCGCCTCCGGCTCGGTGTCGCCCACAGCCGGGTCCACCTGGGCGAGCACGGCGTCAGCCTCGGCCACCAGGTCGGGCGCTGCGGCGGCGGGGTTGACCATGATCTCGCTGGCGTCGGCGTGCGCCTTCGCCTGACGGAGCTGGAAGCGGGCCTTCGCCACGACGTCCGCGACCCGGTCCATCTGCTCAAGCCGCTTGCCAACTTCCCCCGCCAAGGTGCGGGCCAGCTCCATCGGGTCCGCCTTGCCAATGCTGTCCAGCAGCGCCCACATCCCCTCGATCGCGTCGAGGTCGCTCTTGGTCTTGGCCTGTGCGCGACTCCGCTCGGCCTTCTCCTCGGGGGTCATCTCGTCGACGTCGACCATCGAGTCCTGCGTGGCCGCCTTCTCCTGCTTGCGCATGGCGTAGGCGATGTGGACGAGCTGGTTGTCGCTCTTGTCGCCCTTCCTCCAGTCCTGGAAGACCGCCGCCTGGTTGTCCTTCGAGAGCGCAGCGATCTGGACGGCAGCCTGGGTGCCGATGTGCCCGAGGTCGACGGCCGCCTGGATCTCCGGGCGCAGGGCGAGCAGGGCCAGGCGCTGGTTGACGAACTGGACCGACTTGGAGAACGTCTTCGCGACGGCGGGAACCTGGTCGGGATCGCCGTCGTACTTGTCGTCCAGGACCTTCTTGAAACCGCGCGCCTCCTCCAGCGGGAGCATGTCCTCGCGGTTCAAGTTCTCGGCCATGGCCTTCTCGAAGGAGTCCATGTCGCTGATCTCGGACCCGCCCTCGGGCAGCAGGATCTTCGCCTCGATGGTGATGTTGTCCGCGAGCTCGTTGGCACGGAAGCGGCGCTCGCCGGCCACGAGCTCATACCCCTCCGCCACCTTCCGGACGACGATCGGCTGGAGCAGGCCATGCTCCTTGATCGAATCGGCCAGCTCCTTCAGCGCGCCCTCGTCGAAGGTCTTGCGGGGCTGGTGCGGGTTGCGGTGGATCTGGCGCATCCTCAGGGCGGCGTACTTGTGCGACATTGCGATCTCCAAGAGGTCAGTGGGGGCTTCTTCCTTCCCCCCTCCTTCTGGTTCTATTCTATATGCATTCAGGGGGGAGGTCCATAATTTTCGGGAAGTTTTTGCAGGTCAGACGCGTGAAGCGGGCCCCTACGGAGGCCCGCTTCCAAGTACGCGCGTAGATCAACTCGTAGCGGCACCCCTCACGGGCTCCGCATCGCAGCCGACCCGCTTCGGGTCAACGATCGCCAGAGCCGCTAACGCGGCGAGTGCAGCCTCGTCATCCAAGACAACGTTTTCCTTTCCGCCCGACTCCTCCAGTCGGGCCAGCACTCGGTCCAGCTCGATCCCCACCCGTACCCTCCCCGCATTGCAGCGTTCCGCCTCCGTAACGAGCCGCGGCCCACTTAGATCCCCACACAGGCGAGTTAGCGGCACAATTCGAGGCCTAGTTGGGTGCCCGTCGCGATCTTGCACCCAAGGAGGCGGTAGAGGGGCGGCTGCCCCGCATGCCGAGCACGCGCTTACTTCGCCCAAGGTTATAGATCTTGCGGCGAGCGTTACCCATTGTCAACCAACATAGACATTGGGCTGTCTCACCAGCCACTTGCACCTCACAGCGATACTGAGTGCGCACCACATTCACCGTCCCCCGCCTGGTCGGGCCTGCCGCGTCACAAGGAGTAGCCAGCACCATGCCGCTCGGCCCGGACACCCCTCTCTCCAGCAAACTCGCCGTCCTGATCGGCAGGAAACGCAGGGCGGACGGGAAAACCCTGAGCACGCGCGACATTGCTGCCGCCACAGCTGAGGCTCCCGGGGGCAAGCCTGCGATGACCCACCAGGTGGTGAACGACCTCTTGAACGGAGTCAAGGCGAATCCAACGATCTCCCAACTGGCAGGCCTGGCACGGGCGTTGGCCTCTCCGGTAGCTTATCTACTCCCCGGTTACAACGGATTGACGTCCCTGTCGGTCTATGAGGATTGCCCAGACGCGCGCGAGGCGCTTCGGCTCATCCACGACCTGGGTGACGCTGGAGCTGCCGAACTCCTGGAGGCCGCACGTGAGATCCGTCTGCGACACGGACGCAGTGATCTCGTCGTCCCGGAGGTGCCCGAGCCTCTTCCACCTGTCCCGGAACCACCGCGGCCAGGCCGGCGGAGGCGTCTCAGCTTCACCGAAGCGGCTGAGCGCGCCGTCTCCGACTTGGAAGGAACCTGAACCAAATGGACGGCTTAGTCTTCGGCCTGTGCGCTCTGATTGGCCTGGTGGGTACCGTGCTCTCCGCTCGGGAAGCCTGGCGTCAGCGTGACCGAAGCGACTATCGCGTAGCGCGTTTCACCCGAGCCGTGGCCATCGGCATCTGCACGGTGGGCGTCACCCTCGCCGTCCCGGCGATAGAGGACGTGATCGAATCTGCGACCGGCATGAACAATGCCGCCAAACTCGGGGCGCACATCTGTGCAGTCGTATGGTGCGGCAGCCTTCAGCTGATGCTCGTGGACTGGTCCTACAACCACGAGGTGCTGAAGGCCAGCCTGTACGCACGTGTCGCCTTCGCGGTGTGCGTCCTAGCGGCGATGCTGCCTCTGTTCGTCGGCACCACCGACGAGACAGTGGAGTTCACGACCGAGTTCGCCACAGTGCCAGGCGTCACCGTCTACCTCATGGTCTATCTGGGATACGTGGCGATTACCTGCGGCGAGATCGCGTTCCTGTGCACCGGGATGACTCTCGTTGCCCGGCGCGCAGGACACGCCTGGACGGCTCGCGGCCTCGCCCTGTCGTCGATCTCTGCGGTGCTCGGAGTGGCCTACGCCGCCAGCAAGGGGTCATACCTGGTGACTCACTACCTTGGCCACCCGTGGCCGCTGCGCTACGAGGAGATCGTCTCCCCGCTCCTGGCCGGGCTCGCCGTGATCTCACTGATCACGGGGCTGACCATGGCGATGGTAGGCAGGCGGCTCGCATCGCGGGTAGCGATCTCAGTCACCTGACGTGCCGGACAGCTTGCGCCAGTGAAGGACGACTCGTCCCGGCTCGATCGTCCGGACGCCGCGGGCGCTCGCGGGGAACACCTCGATCTTCTCCAGGAGGAGCAGCGTGATGCCTCTTTTCGACGCGGTGGGTGCAGAGTTCCACCACTTCACCAGGTCCTTGGCATGGCCAAGTGAGAAGTTCGCCATCTGCTCTGCGTAGCGAAGGCGCGAACGGATGCCCTTGAGGTTGGACGCGATCTCGCGCTCTCCGGCTACCAGCGCCTCGCCGCTGATCTCGCGGTTTCCATAGAGCCTCCCAAGCTCCGCTTGGCGGCCCTCCAGCTCCTTGATGTCCCTCTTGAGGTCCTCAACCTGCTTGCGCACGGCGGCCTGCGCTTGGGCGATCTGGGCTCGGATGCCGGGCTTGAGGAGTTCCGCCACGACGTGTTCTCCGACGTAACCCTCCAACAGCTCGGCATCAATCCGGACCTCGCCGCAGCCGCCGTGCCCGTTCTTGTCCTTCGGGCGACAGCGGTATCCAGGCGTAACCGCATTGGTACGGGCGCCCCCGAGGTCCCATTTGCAGTTGCCGCAGGTGCTGGCCCCACCAGTCAGGAGATAGTCATACGCGGGCTCTGGGACCTTCGTGCTGCGAGCCTCCTCCCGCGCCAGGAGGGCCATGAACTCTTCGCGCGTGATAGCACCGAGGTGACCCGCGTCAACGAGTTCGCCGTCATCGTCGTAGCGCAGTCCAGCGATCGCCGGGGTGCGGAACAGACGTCCAATCGACGCGTCCTTCCACTCCCCGCCGAGCGTTCCCCGGTAGCCCTCACCATTCGCCCATACCGCAATGTCGTGGTTGGACTCATCGCTGATGAGCGCCCGGCTCACCATCAGGCGGGTCGCGTCAATTTCATCGTCACGTAGCCGACGACGTGAGGCGTCCTCGAAACCGTAGAGCCGTGGCATGCGGTGGTCCGTTCTCGTCTCGTGCGCCCGTAGCCGCCTGATCGTAGGCCACGGCACATGTCCCAGCTATGGCCCAGCGAGACCGACAGACTCAGGGCTACACGATCACTGCACCAGTGGCGTCACCCCGAGCACTTGCCACAGTGCAGCAGTGGGGACTCTCACCGTGCCGCCCAGAGGGAGCGTCTGCACGGGGAAAGACCCCTCCTTGATCAAGTTGTAAGCCTTGTGCGTGCCAATCCCGAGTGCTCGCGCAGCCGTCACAACGTTCACGGTCGGTGGCAGCGCGAGTAGTTCCTCGAGGGTCATCGCGCTGACCCCGGCGTCCGTAGCTACAGATGCGTCCTTCGTTGTCATTCCCGTTGTCGCGTTCTCCCCCACGCCAACGTGCCGTAAGGATACTCCAACACTGGAGTGTTGGGGCAAGATAGGGATTCGGTCGACATAGACCGACACAGAAGTTCCACAAGCGAAGGCCATGAAGGGGATATTCGTGTTCGACCCCAGCTACACGCGGCGTTGCGCCTGCCAGGAGCCCGTCATAGACGAGGACGGCAGACCGCAGAAGGACGCCAACGGCAAGCTGAAGATGCGCAAGATCGGCGCGAGCTGCCCGAAGCTCGAAGAGAAGGACCACGGCACCTGGCACCTGTACTTCGAGCTGGAGCCCGGCGAGGGCGGCAAGCGTCAGCGCGTCCGGCGCGGCGGGTTCGCCAAGAAGACGGACGCACAGCGGAAGGCAAAGGAACTGTACGACGCCGCCACCGCCGGCACCGACGTGCTGTCCGACGAGACGTGCGGCGCCTTCTTCCTTCGCTGGATCAAGGCTAAGAAGTCCCTCGCACGCACCACTCGCCACGGCTATCAGGAGCACCTCGACAACTACCTCGTCCCACACCTGGGACACATCAAGCGACGCGACCTCAAGGTCCGCCACCTCGACCTCATGTACAACGCGATCGAGAGGGAGAACGCGGAGCGCATCCTCCACCGGCTCCGCGTGACGGAACTCCAGGAGGCTCGGGATGAGGCGCACCGGGCCTGGGTGAAGACCGCTGGCTACGCCAAGAGAGAAGAACGCCGCCCGTACCGGCAAGCCTTCCTGGAGGCCAACATGGCTCTACGCGAGGGCCGCAGGGGCCTGCGAAAGGTCACCTCACCCGCAACCATGCACCGCATCAACGACACCCTCAGCTCGGCGCTCACCTGGGGGATCAAGCGCGAGCAGGCATTCGCCAAGAACTGGTCGCAGCTCGTCGAGCTTCCGTCGGTCACACGGCCGAAGCCCATCGTCTGGACGCCAGAGCGCGTCGAGCACTGGAAGCGCACCGGAGAGAAGCCCGGCCCGGTCTTGGTCTGGACACCCAAGCTGACCGGGGAGTTCCTCGACTTCGTCAAGGATGACTGGCTCTACGAGCTGTGGCACTCGTTCATCTTCCTCGGCCCCCGGCGCGGCGAGATGGCCGCGGTGCCGTGGAGAGAGGTCAGCATCGACGCTCTCTGGCTCCGGATCTCCCAGCAGATCGTAGAAGTCGCCTACCAGCTATACGGCGAGGCACCGAAGGCGGAGAGCGTCCGCACCGTGTCGCTGAGCCTGGAGTCCGCCGACAACCTGGTGAGCTTCCGCACGAAGCAGGAGCAGAAGCGCCAGGAGTGGGGAGCCGCCTACGTCGAGACCGGTCGCGTGTGGACGCACGAGAACGGTGAGGCGCTGCACCCTGACTGGATCTCCAGACGCTTCACCCGTCTCGTAGAGCTGTCCGGCCTGCCGCCGGTCCGTCTCCACGACCTTCGCCACCTGGCGGCCACGCTCTCCCTGCTCGCGGGGAACGACATCAAGGTGGTCCAGGAGAAGTTGGGGCACTCCTCACGCCAGATCACCTCCGACACCTACACCAGCGTCCTGCCCGAGATGATGCGAGCCGAGGCCGAGTCGGTCATCTCCGTCGTCCCCCGCGAAGTCCCCTACAAGGTGCACACGCCGCTAGAGATCCCCGAGACGAACTGGCAGGGCGACCTCGCCGTCTTCTTCGCCCACGGCGCGCGCCAGGCGGGCGAGGACTGGTCCGTAGGCGCCCAGACCGGGCCCGACTCCGATCTCCTCGGCCTGGTCACCCTCGCCGGCCGAGGCCAGGACGACGCCGCCAATGCCGCCGTGAAGTGGATGCGCGACCACTGCACGAGCAACGAACTAGAGCTGGTCCGGATCGAGAACTTCAACGACCAATACCAGGGAGATCAGCGCCAGGAGTTCGCCCTCCTCCGCTTCACTATCGCCCGAACGGAGACTCCGAGCATCGCGGGGTGGGACACCTCGCACCCCGCTCCTCTCCGCCGCAACACCAGGCAAAAGAGGGCTCGTTCACGCGCCGCGTGACCTGCGTCCAGAATTTGTCCAGACGATCATGAAATCATGATCAAGACGGGGTCGCCAGGACCCTCACAGCCTCGCCCCGACCGGGAAAGTGCCTGGTCAGAAGGTTTCTTCTCGCGTAGCGAGTGGTGGGGCGGGTGGGACTCGAACCCACGGCCGACGGATTATGAGTCCGCTGCTCTAACCGGCTGAGCTACCGCCCCATTACGGCGCGTCGCGCACATTTGTACGCGCCGTCTGCCGCAGCATAGCCGCTCATACGATCTCCTGCTTCGGATGGTCGACTTCGCACGACCATGAGGACAGCGGCACGTCACGAGCGGTTCCGGGGGACATGAAAAAGGACCCCAACGGGGTCCTCGTCCACTGCTGTCCACTGGCTCTCCCGACTGGACTCGAACCAGTAACCTGCCGGTTAACAGCCGGCTGCTCTGCCAATTGAGCTACGGAAGATCGAAGCTCCCCCGACTGGACTCGAACCAGTAACCTGCCGGTTAACAGCCGGCTGCTCTGCCAATTGAGCTACAGGGGAATGCGCCTCGCTGCATCGAACGTACCTCCCTGGGTATTCGCCAGGGGGCGTGTGCTCGCTGCGACACATACATTAGCGCAAGCAGGGGGGTGCTCCGCCAATCGGTTCCCCCGGCACCGATGCCGCGCCGGAGACCCGCGAGGGACTGACCCGCGAGGGACCACGCAAGGGAAGGATGGCTGTCATGCGCTACAAGCTCACGTTCGTCGTCGGACTGGCTCTGGGTTACGTGCTGGGCACGCGGGCCGGACGCGAGCGCTACGAGCAGCTGAAGAAGTCGGCGCGTCAGGTCGCGCAGAACCCCGCCGTCCGCAACACCGCGGAGTCCGCGGCGCAGCAGGGCCGCCAGTTCGCGGGCAAGGCGTACCACGCGGTCAGCGACAAGGTCGGCGACCGGGTCCCGGACTCGGTGGCCGAGCGCGTACGGTCCCTGCGTGAGCGCAACGCGAACGGCACGGGCGGGGACGACTGGGGCACCAGCAACACCTAGGGAGCCCCGACTCGGCGCGGTCACCTCCCGCCGTACGGCAGAATTTCCGCCATGGGGATAGTCGCCGGGTTGGACAGTTCGCCCGATTTCACTCGTATCGTCGTCTGCGACACGGACACGGGATCCGTGCTCAGGCAGGGATATGCGCCGCATCCGGTCGAAACCGAGACCGAGGGCGGCGGGCGGCCCTCCGATGTCGATCCACAGGCCTGGCTGCTGTCGCTGGGCGAGGCGGCCGGCGGGGGGCTGCTCGAAGGTGTGCAGGCCATCGGGGTGTCCGCGCAGCAGAACGCGGTCGTGCCGCTGGACTCGCAGGGCAACACCGTACGGCCCGCGATGGTCGGCGGTGACAAGCGGGCGCAGGTCGCGGCGGCCGATCTGATCGACGCGCTCGGCGGGCGCGAGGCGTGGGCGCAGGCGGTCGGTTCCGTACCGCAGGCCGCTCATCCGGTGACCAAGCTGCGCTGGCTGAACAGGACCGAGCCCGACAACGCGCGGCGTACGACCGCCCTGTTGCAGGCCCACGACTGGCTGGTGTGGCAGCTCCTCGGGCGGCCGGTGAGAAGGACCACTGATCGTGGTGGGGCTTCCGGGACCGGGTACTGGTCCGCTGCCAGCGGCGGTTACCGGCCCGATCTCGTCGAACTCGCCCTCGGCCACCAGGCCATGCTGCCCGAGGTCATCGGGCCGTCCGACGCGGCCGGTACGACCCCGGAAGGGCTGCTGATCTCCGCCGGTACCGGCGAGACCATGGCCGCCGCCTTCGGGCTCGGCATCGGGTTCGGCGACGCGGTCGTGTCGCTCGGCGCCTCCGGGTCCGTGATGGCCGTCCACCACGAGGCGCTCGTCGACCAGAGCGGGATGATCACCTCGCTCGCCGACGCGACCGGGATGCATCTGCCGGTCGTCACCACGCTGAACGCCGTACGGACCCTGCGCGGAGCCGCCGAGCTGCTCGGGCTGCCCGATCTGGAGAGTCTGTCCGAGCTGGCGATGAAGTCGACGCCTGGTGCTCACGGGCTCGTGTTCCTGCCGTATCTGGAAGGTGAGCGGACGCCCAATCTGCCGCACACCGCGGGGACGCTGGCCGGGCTGCGGCGAGAGTCGATGAAGGCGGAGCATCTGGCGCGGGCCGCGTTCGAGGGCATGCTGTGCGGGCTCGCCGACGCGCTGGACGTGCTGCGCGGGCGGGGGGTGTCGGTGCGGCGGCTCTTCCTGCTCGGGTCGGCCGCCGAGCTGCCCGCCGTGCAGGCCGCGGCGCCCGCGCTCTTCGGGACGCAGATCGTCGTACCGCAGCCCGCCGACTACGCGGCGATCGGCGCCGCCCGGCAGGCCGCCTGGGCGCTCGGTGTCTCCCAGGGCACCCTCGACCCGCGCAATCCGCCGCCGTGGCAGGGACCGGTCGCCCAGGTCTTCGAGCCGGGCGACGAGTTGGCCGTAGGACAGGCCGTGCGTCAGCAGTATGTGTCCGTGCGGGAGCAGACCCATCCGGGGGCGTTCCGCTCGTAGGAATTCGCGCGTTCCGCTCTTAAGGGTTCATAACGGCGGCTACGGCACTGCTGTTGGCTTAATCAGTTGAGGTAACGCGGGTGGAGTGTCCGACGATAGGGGCGAGGGGCACACCGCCCGCCCCTCACCGCCGACTCCGAGAGACGTAGCGTGCTCATACGACTTCTGCGGACCTATCTCAGGCCCTACAGGAAACCCATCGCCCTGCTGGTGCTGCTGCAGTTTCTGCAGACCTGCGCCACCCTCTACCTGCCCACCCTGAACGCGCACATCATCGACAACGGTGTCGTGAAGGGTGACACCGGTTACATCCTGTCGTTCGGCGCCCTGATGATCGGGATCTCGCTGGTCCAGGTCGTGTGCAACACGGGTGCCGTCTACTACGGCGCCCGGACCGCGGCGGCGCTCGGCCGGGACATCCGGGGTGCCATCTTCGACCGGGTGCAGTCGTTCTCGGCGCGCGAGGTCGGTCAGTTCGGCGCGCCCTCGCTGATCACCCGTACGACCAATGACGTGCAGCAGGTCCAGATGCTGGCCCTGATGACGTTCACCCTGCTCGTGTCGGCGCCGATCATGTGCGTCGGCGGGATCATCCTGGCGCTCGGTCTGGACGTGCCGCTGTCCGGGGTGCTGATCGCGGTGGTCCCGACACTGACGATCTGCGTGACGATCATCGTGCGGCGGCTGCGGCCGCTGTTCCGGGCCATGCAGGTCCGCCTGGACGCGGTGAACCGGGTGCTGCGCGAGCAGATCACCGGCAACCGTGTCATCCGCGCCTTCGTCCGCGACGAGTACGAGAAGGACCGGTTCCGGAAGGCGAACGCCGACCTGACCGAGATGCAGCTGAAGTCCGGCAACCTGCTCGCGCTGATGTTCCCGGTGGTCATGACCACGGTGAACCTGTCGTCGATCGCGGTGGTCTGGTTCGGCGCGCATCGCATCGACAGCGGCGGGATGCAGATCGGCGATCTGACCGCGTTCCTCGCCTATCTGATGCAGATCGTGATGTCCGTGATGATGGCCACCTTCATGTTCATGATGGTGCCGCGCGCGGAGGTCTGTGCCGAGCGCATCGAGGAGGTCCTCGACACCGAGAGCAGTGTCGTGCCGCCGGTGGCTCCCGTCTTCGAGCTGCGCCGGCACGGGCATCTGGAGGTCCGCGGGGTCGGCTTCTGCTACCCGGGTGCCGAGGAACCCGTACTGAAGTCCATCGACCTGGTGGCCCGCCCGGGCGAGACGACGGCCGTGATCGGCTCGACCGGCAGCGGAAAGTCCACCCTTCTGAGTCTCGTCCCGCGCCTGGTTGACGCCACCGACGGCGAGGTCCTCGTCGACGGTGTCGACGTGTCGACCATCGACCCGGTGCTGCTCGCCAAGACGGTCGGCCTGGTCCCGCAGAAGCCGTACCTGTTCGCGGGCACGGTCGCGACCAACCTTCGCTACGGCAACCCGGACGCGACCGACGAGGAGCTGTGGCACGCGCTGGAGGTGGCGCAGGCCAAGGGCTTCGTCGAGGGGCTGGAGAACGGACTCGACTCCCCCATCTCGCAGGGCGGCACCAACGTCTCCGGCGGTCAGCGGCAGCGGCTCGCGATCGCGCGCACGCTGGTGCAGCGCCCGGAGATCTACCTCTTCGACGACTCCTTCTCCGCCCTCGACTACGCGACCGACGCGGCGCTGCGGGCGGCGCTCTCCCAGGAGACCGCCGAGGCGACCGTCGTGATCGTGGCGCAGCGGGTGGCGACCATCAGGGACGCCGACCGGATCGTCGTACTCGACGAGGGGCGGGTCGTCGGGACGGGGCGCCATCACGAGCTGATGGCCGACAACGAGACGTACCGAGAGATCGTGCTCTCCCAGCTGACGGAAGCGGAGGCCGCCTGATGGCCGGGCCCATGGGGCGGATGATGGCCGGGACGGGCCCCGACGCCCGTTCGATGGACTTCAAGGTGTCCGGCAAGCGGCTGATCGGCCAGTTCCGGCCGGAGCGGATCACCATCGGCATCCTGCTGGTGTGCGTGGTGTTCAGCGTCGGGCTGAACGTGGTGGGACCGAAGATCCTCGGCAACGCCACCGACCTGGTCTTCGCCGGCATCATCGGGCGGCAGATGCCGGCCGGGACGACCAAGGCGCAGGCCCTCCAGGCGATGCGTGACCGGGGCCAGGGCTCGATCGCGGACATGCTGAAGAGCACGGACTTCACACCGGGCAAGGGCATCGACTTCACCTCGGTGGGGCATGTGCTGCTGCTCGCGCTGGGCACGTTCCTGGTGGCCGGGCTGCTGATGGCGGTGGCGACGCGGATGGTCAACCGGGCGGTCAACCGGACGATGTTCCGGCTGCGCGAGGACGTGCAGACGAAGATGTCGCGGCTCCCGCTGTCGTACTTCGACAAGCGGCAGCGCGGGGAAGTCCTCTCGCGCGCGACCAACGACATCGACAACATCGGGCAGACCCTCCAGCAGTCGATGGGCCAGCTCATCAACTCGCTGCTCACGATCATCGGTGTGCTCGCGATGATGTTCTGGGTGTCGTGGCTTCTCGCCCTGGTCGCGCTGGTGACCGTGCCGCTGTCGTTCGCCGTCGCCACCCGCGTCGGCAAGCGGTCGCAGCCGCACTTCGTGCAGCAGTGGCGCTCGACGGGCAAGCTCAACGCGCACGTCGAGGAGATGTACACCGGCCACAACCTGGTGAAGGTCTTCGGGCGGCAGGACGAGTCGGCGAAGCTGTTCGCCGAGCAGAACGACGCGCTGTACGAGGCGGGGTTCAAGGCGCAGTTCAACAGCGGGGTCATGCAGCCGCTGATGATGTTCGTGTCGAACCTCAACTACGTGCTGGTCGCGGTCGTCGGCGGCCTCCGGGTCGCGTCCGGCTCACTGTCCATCGGTGACGTGCAGGCCTTCGTCCAGTACTCGCGCCAGTT
Organism: Streptomyces xylophagus; assembly: GCF_000716435.1. Lineage (GTDB taxonomy): Bacteria > Actinomycetota > Actinomycetes > Streptomycetales > Streptomycetaceae > Streptomyces > Streptomyces xylophagus. The sequence goes on along the minus strand of NZ_JNWO01000012.1, from coordinate 238,131 downwards.
CTCGATGCCGCTGACGCAGGTCGCGTCGATGGCGAACCTGGTCCAGTCCGGCGTCGCCTCGGCGGAACGGATCTTCGAACTCCTCGACGCCGAGGAGCAGAAGCCCGACCCGATGCCGAGCGAACGCCCCGCGGAACTCCGCGGCCTGGTCGCCCTGGAGCACGTCTCCTTCCGCTACGACCCCGACAAGCCGCTCATCGAGGACCTCTCGCTGACGGTGGAACCGGGCCACACGGTCGCGATCGTCGGCCCGACCGGCGCCGGCAAGACCACCCTCGTGAACCTCCTCATGCGGTTCTACGAGGTCTCCGGCGGCCGCATCACCCTCGACGGCGTCGACATCGCGCGCATGTCCCGGGACGAACTCCGCGCGGGCATCGGCATGGTGCTCCAGGACACCTGGCTGTTCGGCGGCTCGATCGCCGAGAACATCGCGTACGGGGCCTCTCGCGAGGTCACCCGGGGCGAGATCGAGGAGGCGGCGCGGGCGGCGCACGCCGACCGGTTCGTCCGTACGCTGCCCGACGGCTACGACACGGTCATCGACGACGAGGGCACGGGGGTCAGCGCCGGTGAGAAGCAACTCATCACCATCGCGCGGGCGTTCCTGTCCGACCCGACGATCCTGGTCCTGGACGAGGCGACGTCTTCGGTAGACACCCGTACCGAGGTGCTGATCCAGAAGGCGATGGCCAAACTAGCCCACGGGCGTACGTCGTTCGTGATCGCGCACCGGCTCTCCACGATCCGGGATGCGGACACGATCCTCGTCATGGAGAACGGCTCGATTGTCGAACAGGGCGCGCATGCGGAGCTGTTGGCGGCGGACGGGGCGTATGCGCGGCTGTACAAGGCACAGTTCGCGCAGGCGGTGGCCGAGGTGGACTAACGGTCGTCATTCGGCTGACGGCCCGGTGGGGGCTGGTCGCGCAGTTCCCCGCGCCCCTAAAAGACGCCGCTCGCCCGGTGCTTTTAGGCGCGCGGGGAGCCCCCTGAAAGCACGGGGCGCGCCCGAGTCTTTAGGGGCGCGGGGAACTGCGCGGCCCGCCCCCACCGGGCCCGCACCCGGCATCAATCCAGATAGCCCCTCAGCTGATCCGCAAAAGCGTGATCCCTCAGCTTGTTGAGAGTCTTCGACTCGATCTGCCGTATCCGCTCCCGGGTCACCCCGAAGATCCGCCCGATCTCCTCCAGCGTGCGCGGACGCCCGTCCGCCAGCCCGTAGCGCAGCTGCACGACCTTCCGCTCACGCTCCCCCAGCGTCGACAGAACCGCCTCCAGGTGCTGCCTGAGGAGGATGAACGCGGCCGACTCCACGGGACTCGTCGCGTCGCCGTCCTCGATCAGATCGCCGAGGGCAACGTCGTCCTCCTCCCCCACCGGCGCGTGCAACGACACCGGTTCCTGAGCCAGGCGGAGCACCTCGCTGACGCGTTCGGGCGCGAGGTCGAGGTGGTCGGCCACCTCTTCCGGGGTGGGCTCGTAGCCGCGCTCCTGGAGCATTCGGCGCTGGACGCGGACGACCCGGTTGATGAGTTCCACGACGTGCACCGGGACGCGAATCGTGCGGGCCTGGTCGGCGAGGGCGCGGGACATGGCCTGGCGGATCCACCAGGTGGCGTACGTGGAGAACTTGTAGCCGCGGGCGTAGTCGAACTTCTCGACTGCCCTGATCAGGCCCAGGTTTCCCTCCTGGACGAGGTCGAGCATGGTCAGCCCGCGGCCTACGTACCTCTTCGCCACGGAGACGACGAGTCGCAGGTTCGCCTCGATCAGGCGGCGCTTGGCCATCCGGCCCAGGACGACCAACCGGTCCAGGTCCAGGGCGAGTTGGCTGTCCAGATCGGAGGCGCCGGCGAGCTTCTCCTCGGCGAACAGGCCGGCCTCGACGCGGCGGGCGAGGTCGACCTCCTCGGCCGCGGTGAGGAGCGGGATACGGCCGATCTCGCGCAGGTACTGGCGGAACAGGTCCGAGGAAGGGGCGCCGTTGTCGGCGGCGACCCGGCCCCGGGGCCGTACCTCGGGCTCGGGGGCCTCCGCGGACTCCACCGCTTCGGCCGTCGGTTCTTCGAGCTCGGGCGGACTCTCCGGTTCTGCGGTTTCGGGGTGGTGCGCGGCACGGCTCTGCGGAGGGACGGTCGCGAGGACATCGGTCTCCGCTTCCGGTTCCGCGCCGTCCGTCGTGCTGGTCTCGGTCTGGTCGAGGGTCTGGGTCTGCACGGGGGCGACCTCCAGGATGATCGCTGCCAGGGGGTACGGCAGCGGTACTTCGGGGGCGGAGTCGGCGGCCTCGCCGCTGTCCGTCCCGTACTCGATGAGCGGAACCGCGGGGGTGAAGGACCCGCTGGGGACGGATCGGCCGCGCTCCGAGGACTCAGGCACCGGAACCCAGTGTGGAGTACGACACATCGCCGCCACGAGGGGCGTGCGGTGACTTTTTGAGTCCGTTCCGTAACTACGCGCTCAGAGCGCTGTGGCTCCATGCACCTGGAGTGCCTGGTCGTACTGCTGAAGTACCCACAACTCGTTCTGTACGGCGGCCAGTTCGGCCGAGTCTCCGTGGCTGCCGAGGCGGGTGAGCGCGCCCTGGATGTCGTGGATACGGCGCACTACGGCTCTTCGGCGGACGGTGACGAGCTGCTCGCCCGCGTAGTTCTCGTCGACCGTGCGGCGCAGGATCGCCTCGACGGCCAGCTCGGTGACCATCGCGCGGACCGCGTCGTCCGGTGCCGCCTCGCGGACGCGGACGAGATAGTCCTGGGCGTCCTGGAGGCCGTACTCGGCACCGCCCGCCTCGATGATCGCCTCGCGTACGGCGGCGTAGGGCGGGGCGGTGAACTCGTCGACGCCGTACGCGTCGAAGGCCGGGGAGACCAACTCGGGGCGCTGGAGGGCGAGTTTGAGGAGCTCGCGCTCGGTGGCGAAGACCGGGTTGCGGAGGGTGAGGGCGGGACCGCCGGTCGGGGGGCGGGAGGTGGTGTCGTACTGCTGCTGGGCAGCGCCCCTCGTCGGTGCCGGGCCCTTGCCGCCGCGGTCGCGGGCCCAACGGGCCAGCTGGGCAACGCGCTTGACCACGAACTGGGTGTCGAGGATGCCGAGCATGCCGGCGAGTTGGACGGCGACCTCGTGCTGGGCGCCGCTGTTCTTGATGCGGGCGACGATCGGGGCCGCCTCGTCCAGGGCGGAGGCGCGGCCGGCGGGGGTGTCGAGGTCGTAGCGGACGACGATCTGGCGGAGCGCGAACTCGAAGAGCGGGGTGCGGGGTTCGACCAGGTCGGCGACCGCCTCGTCGCCCTTGGCGAGGCGCAGCTCGCAGGGGTCCATGTTGTCGGGCGCGATCGCGATGTACGTCTCGGCGGCGAACTTCTGGTCGTCCTCGAAGGCGCGCAGGGCCGCCTTCTGGCCGGCCGCGTCGCCGTCGAAGGTGAAGATCACGCGCGCCGAGCCGTTGTCCATCAGGAGCCTGCGGAGGATCTTGATGTGATCGGTGCCGAAGGCCGTGCCGCAGGTGGCGATCGCCGTCGTCACTCCTGCCAGGTGGCAGGCCATGACATCCGTGTAGCCCTCGACGACGACCGCGCGGCTGGACTTGGCGATGTCCTTCTTGGCGAGGTCGATGCCGTAGAGGACCTGCGACTTCTTGTAGATCGCGGTGTCGGGCGTGTTGAGGTACTTCGGGCCGTTGTCCGACTCGTAGAGCTTGCGGGCGCCGAAGCCGACGACCTCGCCGCCGATGTCGCGGATCGGCCACATCAGGCGGCCGCGGAAGCGGTCGATGGGGCCGCGGCGGCCCTCCTGGGCGAGGCCGGACAGGAGGATCTCCTTGTCGGTGAAGCCCTTGCCGCGGAGGTACTTGGTGAGGTGGTCCCAGCCCTGGGGGCTGTAGCCGACGGAGAAGTGCTCGGCCGCGGACTGGTCGAAGCCGCGCTCGGCGAGGAACTTGCGGCCGGCGTCCGCCTCGGAGCTGACGGCCAGCTGCTCGACGTAGAAGTCCGCGGCGGCCTTGTGGGCCTCGACCAGGCGGATGCGCTCGCCGCGCTGGTGGGCGGGGTTGTACCCGCCCTCCTCGTACCGCAGCGTGATGCCGGCCTGGGCGGCCAGACGCTCGACCGACTCCGAGAAGGTGAGGTGGTCGACCTTCATCACGAACGTGATGGTGTCGCCGCCCTCCTGGCAGCCGAAGCAGTGAAAGAGCCCCTTGCTCGGGCTGACCTGGAAGGACGGCGACTTCTCGTCGTGGAACGGGCAGAGACCCTTGAGATTGCCGCCGCCCGCGTTCCGCAGCTGGAGGTACTCGGACACGACGGCGTCGATCGGGACCGCGTCCCGAACCGCCTTCACGTCCTCGTCGTTGATCCGTCCTGCCACGAGGTGATTCTACGGGGCAGAACTGACACTCATGGGGCGCGGTGGCCGACCCTCTGCCGGGGGTCCGGGGGTTGCCCCCCGGGAATTGCAGCACGGGGCCGGACTGACAGCAGTGACTACCAGGATCTCTAGGCGCCCAGGCTGTCCAGCGGAACGTGTGGGTCCGCGAGTGCCTCTGTGTCCACCTGTGCCTTGGAGCGGATCAGCTGCTGGATGGGCTCTGTGACGTCCCACACATTCACATTCATCCCGGCCAGCACCCTGCCCTCCTTCACCCAGAAGGCGATGAACTCGCGCTTGCCCGCGTCTCCCCGGATCACCACTTCGTCGTAGGAGCCCGGGGGCGCCCAGCCGGAGTACTCCATACCCAAGTCGTACTGGTCGGAGAAGAAATAGGGCACGCGGTCGTAGGTGACGTCCTTGCCGAGCATCGCGCGGGCCGCCGCCGGGCCGCCGTTGAGGGCGTTCGCCCAGTGCTCCACGCGCAGCCGGGTGTCGAACAGGGCGTGGTGGAAGGCGGCCACGTCACCGGCCGCGTAGATGTCGGGGTCGGAGGTGCGCAGCCGTTCGTCGACCGCGATGCCGCCGCCGTGCGCGCGGTCGGCCAGCTCGAGGCCCGCCGCCTCGGCGAGCGCGGTGCGCGGGGCCGCTCCGATGGCCGCGAGGACGTCGTGCGCGGGGTGCTCCTCGCCGTCGTCGGTGCGGGCGGCGAGGACCATGCCGTCCTGGCCGACGATCTCGGTGAGCCGGGCACCGAAGTGGAACCGCACGCCGTGCTCGGCGTGCAGGTCGGCGAAGAGCTGGCCGAGTTCGGGGCCGAGGACTCCGTGCAGCGGGGTCTGCGAGGGTTCTACGACGGTGACCTCGGCGCCGTACTCGCGGGCCGCCGCCGCGACCTCCAGGCCGATCCAGCCGCCGCCGGCGATCACCAGATGGCCGTTGTCCCGGCCCAGCGACGCCAGGACGTTCTTGAGGCGCTCGGCGTGCGAGAGGCGGCGCAGGTGGTGGACGCCCGCGAGGTCCGTGCCCGGGATGTCGAGGCGGCGGGGCTCGGAGCCGGTGGCGATGAGCAGCTTGTCGTAGCGGACAAGGGTGCCGTCGTCTCCGAAGCGGACCGTCTTCGCCGTACGGTCGATGTTGTCGACGGTCTGGCCGAGGTGCAGCTCGATGTCGTTCTGTGCGTACCAGGCGGGTTCGTGGACGAAGACGCTGTCGCGCTCCTCCTTGCCGAGGAGGTAGCCCTTGGACAACGGCGGGCGCTCGTACGGGTGGTCGCGTTCGTCGCAGATCAGTATCACGCGGCCGGTGAAGCCCTCCGCTCGGAGCGTCTCGGCCGCCTTGGCGCCGGCCAGGCCTCCTCCGATGATGACGAACGTCTGATCCGCGTCGACCACTTGATGCCTCCTCGTAACGGTGCCGCCATATGCGAGCGTCCCGCACGCAGCGTGATGCGGGAAGGGGGTGTGGCCCGATCAGGCCACGGAGGGTCACATTCGGGCTTGTTTCGCGTCACTGTGCCCCAGCGATGTGAGATGCGCGTGAAGAGACCGCGCCGATGCGTCGGTGAGTGACGCGATCTGATCGACGATCACCCGCTTGCGGGCACGGTCGTCGGGCGCCTCCTCGAACTGCGCGCGGAACTGCGGCTCCAGACCGTCGGGCGCGCGCGTCGTGAGCACCTCGGCGAGTTCGGCGACCACGATCCGCTCGTCCGCGCGGATGCGCTCCTGCTCGGCCCGCTGCATCACATACCGGTCGGCGACCGCCTTGAGGACCGCGCACTCCAGGCGTGCCTCGTGCGGTACGACGAGTTCGGCGTCGTAGCGGGTGAGGCGGCCGGTGCCGTACGCCGCGCGCGTGGCGGCCTCGGCGGCCAGGCAGAAGCGGCCGATGAGCTGGCTGGTGGTGTCCTTCAGGCGGGCCTGCGCGACGGCCGAACCGTCGTAGCCGTGCGGCCACCACGGTTGGTTCTGGAGCCGGTCCAGCGCCTCGGCGAGTTCGTCGGGGGCCGTGTCCGCGGGGACGTAGCGGCCGATGGCGACCTTGAAGATCTCCTGGCGTTCCGGTTCGGCGTGCAGGCAGTTGGGGTCGATGTGGCCCGCGTGCAGGCCGTCCTCGACGTCGTGCACGGAGTACGCCACGTCGTCCGACCAGTCCATGACCTGGGCCTCGAAGCACGTGCGCGTGCCGGGGGCGCCCTTGCGGACCCAGTCGAAGACGGGCCTGTCGTCGTCGTAGACGCCGAACTTCGGGGACGTGGGGTCGGTGGGGTGCGCTCCGCGCGGCCAGGGGTACTTGGTGGCCGCGTCGAGGGTGGCCCGGGTGAGGTTGAGGCCGACGCTCACCATCTCGGCTGTCGTGTCGCTTCTTACGAAGCGCTTCGGTTCGATGCGGGTGAGGAGTCTGAGGGACTGGGCGTTGCCCTCGAAGCCGCCGCAGTCGTCGGCGAACGCGTTGAGTGCCTGTTCGCCGTTGTGGCCGAAGGGGGGGTGGCCCAGGTCGTGGGAGAGGCAGGCCGCCTCGACCAGGTCCGGGTCGCAACCCAGGGCTGCGCCCAGCTCTCGGCCTACCTGGGCGCACTCCAAGGAGTGGGTGAGGCGGGTGCGGGGGCTGGCGTCCCATGCCTGGCTGCGGGTTCCTGGGGTGACGACCTGGGTTTTGCCTGCGAGGCGGCGTAGGGCGGCGGAGTGCAGTACGCGGGCGCGGTCGCGTTGGAAGGCGGTTCGGCCCGGGCGTTTGTCGGGCTCTGTTGCCCAGCGGTCGACTGATGTCGGGTCGTAGGGGTTCGGTGCAGTTGTGCGCGTGCCTGCGGTGCCGTCCATGCTTCGACAGTAAGCGGCGGTAGTGACAATTCGGGAGTTGCGGGGCGCCTATGCGTCTGCCGGGTTCGGTTTGTTTGCGTCTGCGGGCCCGTTGTGGCTGGTCGCGCAGTTCCCCGCGCCCCTAGGTTGGCTGCCCTTGCCTGTGTATCAAGCTGACGCCAGTTCCGGTTCTGTGCTCACCGTCGTCGCCAGCGCCTGGTCGTAGCGGTGGAGGACCAAGCGGGCCATCGCGGGGTGGGCTCCCAGAGGGGCCGACGCGATCCACGGAGCTGCCTCCGCGCACTGTGTTGCGAAGCGGCCGGGAGCTGTGAAGCAAGAGGCCACTGCCACCCTGTGGTGGCCTCGGGCGGCCAAGGCGCGGACGGCTGCCTGGACCGTGGGGGCCGCCGCTGAGGCGTATGCGGGGACTACGGGGACACCCAAGCGGTCGGCCAGGAGTTGGGCCGTGTGGTTGGTGTCCAGCTTGGAGTCCGGGTCTCGGGAGCCTGCTGCGGCCAGTACCACGGCGCTTGCCCGGCGGGTCTGTTCGTCCATCCCCATCCGCCAACCCGCTTGCACCAGGCGGTCGTACAACGTCTCCACCAGGAGGGGGTGTGGGCCCAACGGGGCGGCCACGCGCGTGCGTGCCTGTGTCTCGGCGGCCAGTTCGGGGATGTCGCGCTTGACGTGGTAGCCGCGGGCCAGGAGGAGGGGGACGAGGACGGCGTCCGTGGGGCCGAGGGCCGTGAGGGTGTCCGGGAGGCGGGGCTCGTTGAGTTCGATGTGGCCCAGGTGGACGGGGAGGCCGGGACGCAGTTCGCGGACGCGTTCCACGAGGGCTCGTACGGTGCTCAGGGCGCGCGGGTCGCGGCTGCCGTGGGCCACCAGGACGAGCGCGGGCGGGGCGGGCGGGACGGGGCGTCTGGTGCCGTTCAGGGAGACGAGGCTGAGCTGGTCGGCGAGCTGGCTGCTGATCCGGTTCATGAGATGCGCCGTACTGTCGAGGGTCGTGGACTCGTCGTGGGGATGATTCGACGCCGTCATGGAGTGATGGTGGCGGTGGGAGGTTGCCGTCCCGTTGCACGGGAATGACGGGTCTTTTCCGGGGGTTCACGGTGGGGTTCGGGGGGTGTGTGAGGTGACGTGACCTGCGGATTCTTGATTCACAGTGAAGCCGGTCACACTGCGGGCGGCGAACCGGAGCGGGTTACAGCGCGTCTGTGACTGTCGAAACCGAACGCGGAGGGGCCCCCGTTGATACGTCTGATGCGTCGCCTGAGACTTCGCCGGCCGCGACTGCCACGCACGCGTGCCGGGTGGCGGCAGCTCGTGCAGGGGGTCGCCCTCGGCTGTGTCCTCGCGCTGCTTCCGGCGACCTGGCTGTGGGTGTCGACAGCCGACCGGCTGCGGACCCTTCAGGACGCGCCGCGTACCGATGTGGCCGTCGTCTTCGGTGCCGGGCTGTGGGACGGCGAGCCGTCGCCGTATCTCGCGCACCGGCTGGACGCGGCGGCGACGTTGTACCGGGAGGGCCGGGTGAAGGTCGTCCTGGTGACCGGCGACAACAGCCGCAAGGACTACGACGAGCCGGACGCGATGCGTGTCTATCTGGCGAAGCACGGGGTGCCACGCGCGCGCGTGGTGACCGATTACGCCGGTTTCGACACCTGGGACTCCTGTGTCCGCGCCAAGAAGATCTTCGGCGTCGACAAGGCCGTGCTCATCAGCCAGAACTTCCACATCCGGCGGGCGGTCGCCCTGTGCGACGCGGCGGGCGTCGACTCGTACGGCGTCGGTGTCGACGACACACACGACGCGACCTGGTACTACGGCGGCACCCGCGAGGTCTTCGCGGCGGGCAAGGCGGCGCTGGACCTGATGTTCCATCCCGATCCGCACTTCCTCGGGCCGAAGGAGAAAGGGGTCACCCGGGCGTTGGCCTCCGGCAACTGAGGCCCACTGCAACCGAGGCCCGTTCAGCCGCGGTTGATCCAGTCGCCGCCCTCGATCAGCTTGCCGTGGGTGCGGAGGCGGGCGGTGACGGTGGGGGCAGCCAGGTACACCCAGGCGCCTACCGCCGTGCCGTCGGTGTCGCGGGTCACCCGGCGTTCGACGCGCTCGTAGAGGTTGCGCGGGTCGCCGGGGGCGTAGTCCTCAAGTCGGTCCAGGTCCATGAGGAGTTGGGGGTAGGCCTCGGGGCGTGCGGTGACGAGTTCGCCGACGATCACCGCGCCGGGGGCCTCGACGGCGTACGGGTAGCCGGGGCCGTCGTAGAGGGCGGCGCCATGGAGTCGTGCCCGTTCTTCGGAGTCCGTACGGCCGCGCAGGAACTGGTCGTGGTTGGGCTCGCTGGGGCGGAGGGTGCCGTAGACGAAGAAGGGGAGGGGTGTCGAGGGTGCCGTCATCGCTCTCCTTGATCCCGGAAGTCTTTGCACGCGCTATGGACATGACATGTCATGGGCCCTTTAAATCTCATTCAACATCAACGCAGCCCCCACGCCCCCCACTTGCGTTCTTGAGGAGACCCATGAGTCGGACACGGCACATTCGAGGTTCCCGTCTCGCCACGGCCGGTATCGCGGCCGGCGCCGCGACCCTGTTGGCCGCCACCCTCTCCCCCACCGCCCACGCGGCCGACCGGCCGACCCCGAGCACCGCGATCGCGAACGCCGCGTCGGCGTTGGTGGCCCATGCGGCGGGCCTGGGGCTGACGGCCGCGGAGGACACGTCCGTTCGCGACGTGATCGTCGACGCGGACGGCACCCAGCACGTGCGCTACGACCGGACGTACCGTCAACTCCCTGTTCTGGGAGGTGACTTCGTGGTCCATCTGGCCCCGAACGGGAGCTATCGGAGCGCCGACCGCGCGACCCGGAACTCCATATCCCTGGCGTCCGTGACGCCGAAAGTGGCGCCGCCGAGAGCGGCGGACCTGGCCGTCAACGCGCTGCGGGCCGCGAATCTCGGCGAGGCGCTGAAGGGGGTGACCGCCAAGCCCCAGCTGATAGTTGACGCCCTACACGGCACCCCGAAGCTCGCCTGGCGGACGAACGCGGTCGCCAAGGACTCGCTCGGCAACCCGGTCGCCCGTACGGTGCTGACCGACGCCCGTACCGGCGCCCAGATCGACGCCTGGGACAGTGTGGAGACGGCGACGGGTGACGGGAAGTCGCTGTACAGCGGGACGGTGCCGTTGGAGACGACGCTGTCGGGATCGACGTATCAGCTCAAGGACGCGACGCGCGGCGGGACTTACACCGGTGACGCGGCGAACAAGACCGACCTGTGCATCCTCGGCATCTGCATCAGCCGTGCCCCGTCCACCGTGTTCACCGACACCGACAACCACTGGGGCACGGGGGCGACTTCGGACCGTTCGTCGGCGGCGGTGGACGCGCAGTACGGCACGAACGAGACCTGGGACTACTACAAGACCGTCCACGGCCGCAACGGCATCGCGGGCGACGGCAAGGGCTCGTACAACCGCGTCCACTACGGCAACAGCTACAACAACGCGTTCTGGGACGACAGTTGCTTCTGCATGACGTACGGCGACGGTGACGGGACGCAGCTCGGTCCGCTGGTGGCGCTGGATGTCGCCGGGCACGAGATGACGCACGGTGTCACCTCCAAGACCGCGGCGCTCACGTACTCGGGTGAATCCGGCGGGCTCAACGAGGCGACCTCGGACATCATGGGCACGCTGGTGGAGTGGTATGCCAACAACTCGTCCGATCTCGGGGATTACCTCATCGGCGAGAAGATCGTGCGGTCGGGCTTCGGCAAGGCGGCGCTGCGGTTCATGGACCAGCCGTCCAAGGACGGGAATTCGGCGGACTGTTGGAGTTCGTCGGTGGGGAATCTCGACGTGCACTATTCGTCGGGTGTCGCCAACCACTTCGCGTATCTCCTCGCGGAGGGCAGCGGCGCGAAGACCCTCAACGGCGTGAGCTACAACTCGCCCACGTGCAACGGCTCTTCGGTGGCCGGCATCGGCCGGGACAAGCTGGGGGCCATCTGGTACCGGGCGTTGACGGTCTATATGACGTCCTCGACGAACTATGCCGGGGCACGGACGGCGACGCTCAACGCGGCCAAGGACCTGTACGGGACGGGTAGTTCGGAATACAACGCGGTGGCCGCCGCATGGAGTGCGGTCAACGTGGGGTGAGACAGAGGGTTCTTCGGAATCCGCCTACAACCATCGGCACACCACGCGGGTCTCTCCCTGTGAACCGTGAGACTTCCGATTTCGCGTGGGTCAGGAGTGCCTGCTCCCGAGCCCCAGAGCTGATATGGACTGACATGTCTGCGTACGCCGGGGCGACGGAGCGGGTGCTCATCCCCTCCCGAAGACGGAGAGCACCAAGACACGCCTCCCTCACTTTACAGCAACGTCCGTCACCCCAGCGGCGGTTGTACGCCATCGACGGGATGCGGCTGCTCGCCGCCCTGTTCGTGGCGGCTCACCACTACGCCGGTACCTGGCGGGTCAACCAGCCGGGCAACCTGATCTGGGACCGGCCGGTGTCCGACATCATGCCCACGGTGTTCCGGTTCTCGGCCTACGGCTGGATCGGCGTCGAGATGTTCTTCGTGATCAGCGGCTTCGTGATCTGCATGTCCTGCTGGGGGCGTACGCCACGGCAGTTCTTCACCTCGCGGGTGATCCGGCTGTACCCGGCGTACTGGTTCTCCATCGTTTTCACCACGGCCGTCCTGGTGACCCTGCCCGGTGTGTGGGAGCGGCAGAAGCTGCGCGAGATCCTGCTCAACTTCACGATGCTGCAGTCTGGTTCGGGGGTCTCGAACGTCGACGGCGTGTACTGGACCCTCTGGTCGGAGCTGCGTTTCTACCTCCTCTTCATGGCCGTCGTCATCACGGGTCTGACCTATCGCAAGGTCGTCCTCTTCTGCTGCTTCTGGGGCGCCGCCGCGATGATCGCGCCGGCCGCGCGTTTCCGCCCGCTGACGTTGGCCGTCAACCCGGAGGGTGCCTGGTACTTCATCGCGGGTCTGGCGCTGTATCTCATGTACCGCTTCGGGCACGACCTGTTGCTGTGGGGCATCCTCGGACTGGCCTGGCTGATGGGCCAGTTGGAACTCGGGCACCGGATAGACACCGTCGAACGTGTCTCCAGCTGGCGCGCGAGCGTCGTGCTGTTCACCGTGTTCCTGCTGGTCATGGCCGCCATCGCGCTCGGTGCGACCGACCGCGTCCGCTGGAAGTGGCTCACCACGGCCGGGGCGATGACGTATCCGTTCTATCTGATGCACTACCTCGCCGGTACGACCCTCATCAGCCGCTTCCGCGACACCATGGACCCCCGACTCCTGGTGGCTTCCGTGATCTCCGGTTTCCTGGTGCTGAGTTGGTGTGTCCACCGTCTGGTGGAGCGGCCGGTGGCCCGGCTGCTGAAGAACGGGCTGGACACGTCGTTCGCGCGGCTGCGCAACGCGACGAACTCCCCCTGACGCTGTCTCTACGTGCCACGGTGGGCGCGGCGGAAGTGGCTGGAGTCGGCGAACTGCCAGCGTGCCGCGACGTCGGCGACGGTGTACGGGCTGCCTGGACAGTCGAGTTCGCGGCGGGCGCCTTCGAGCCGTCGGCGGCGCACATAGGCCATGACGGTCTCGCCGTCGGCGAAGGCACGATGGAGGGTGCGGACGGAGACGTTCAGCGCCCGGGCGATGGTGGCCGGCGTCAGGTCCGGGTCCCTCAGCCGGCTGTCGGCGTACGCGGTGGCCACGGCCCGCAGTGACTGTGGGGGAACCGCTGCGGGTGCGTGGGTCCGGACGAGTCCGGTCAGCAGCATGGCCATCGCCTCGCCGGCCGCATGCGTCGCCTCCGGGCCGAGCTGCTCCGCGAGGGACCATGCGGCGTCGAGATGGGCGAGAAGGAGCCGGGACTCCGGGGCCGTGGCGGGGGCGACGGTCAGGGCCGGCAGCCGGGTTCGGTACAGGTGCTGGAGCAGGCCGACCCTGGGCAGGACGAGCACCCTGCAGTCGGTCGGTGCCGTATAAGCGAACTGCCAGGCGGTGTGCAGGTCACGGACGCAGAGAGTGCCGGGACCCAGGTCGACCCGCCGGGCGGTGTCCTCGATGCGCAGGCTTCCGCTCCTGATGACGTGGACGACGACGAGGTCGGCCCGGCCGTCGGTCTCCCCGCTGCCCGAGGTGCCCTCGATGGGGTCGCAGAACTGCCGGCTGACGGCGACCTCGCCGACCAACCGGCGTTCCACACGGGTGCGGTGGACGCCGCGTGTGGCGTCCGCGGGAAGGCGCAGCCGACGTACATGGGCCAGGTGGCCGAGCCCGCGTTGCCACTGCTCGTGCAGGAGGTCCTGCCGGCGGGGATGACGCAGCGGAATGTCGATGGCCGCCCGCTGCCGCCACCCCGGCACCTCGATCGCCTGCGTCTGTGTCACGCCTGTTCCCCTCCGTGGCACCGATGTTCTTTCGGCGCCTGTCTCCCGCTTCCTATTCTGCTGCCGACACGGTGAGCCTCCTCCGGCCGGCACCGGCCGCCCGCGGCATCGTGTCCGTCACCGATCCCCGCACCAGAGTGGAGCCCCGCTGTGAGTCTGTCCCCGTCCGCCCCCTCGTCGGCCGACGATGCCGGTGTCCGCGCCGAGTTGACGGACGCGGCCGCGAAACTCGTCCCCATCCTCGCCGGGCAGTCCGAGGAGAGCGAGCGGTTGCGCCGCGTGTCGGACGACGCGGCCCGTGCCCTGCGCGAGGCGGGGATGCTCCGCCTCGCCACCCCGCGCGCCTTCGGCGGCTTCGCGGCCGGGGTGCGTACCACCATGGAGGTGACGGCCGAACTGGCCCGTGGCGACGCCTCCGCCGGCTGGATCGCGAACATCTACACCGGGGGCGGTCTCGTCGCCTCGCTGATGGACGACCGGGCCCGTGCCGAGGTCTGGGGCCAGGACCGCGACGCCGCGGTCGCCGCGTCGCTCACCCCGTCGGGCTCCGCGGTCGTCGCCGAGAACGGCGATCTCGTCATATCGGGCCGATGGGGCTGGGCCTCGGGTGTCGATCACGCGCGCTGGGTGGCCCTGGCGATCGCGCCGAGCGCCGCGGACCAGCCGCCGTCGATCGCCCTGGTCCCGGTCGCGGACGTCACGGTCGAGGACACCTGGCAGGTGGCGGGCATGGCCGGCACCGGCAGCAACACCGTCGTCGCCGACCGGGTGACCGTGCCCGCCCACCGGACGCTCAACATGGGCGGCGTCCTGGCCGGCGCGTACGCCACCCGCCACGAGGGCGAGTCCCGGAACGCCGTGGCGGTCGCCTCGATGCTCGCCCTCACCGTCGTCGCCCCCATGCTCGGCATGGCCCGGGCCGCCCTGGAGCTGACCCTCGCGACCGCGGCCCGCAAGCCCATGTCCCTGACGGTCTACGAGCGCCTCGCCGACTCACCGAGCGTCCAACTCGCCGTCGCCGACGCCGCCTCCCTCATCGACACCGCCCAGTTGCACGCCTACCGGGCCGCCGACGACCTCGACCGCGCCGCCGCCGAGGCCCGGCAGCTCACGGTCGCGGAGCGCGCCCGGATCCGCATGGACACCGGGGTCGCCGCGACCCGCAGCCGCGAGGCGGTGGACCGCCTGGTCTCCGTGTCCGGCGCGAGCACCTTCGCCCTGAGCAACCCGCTCCAGCGGATCTGGCGCGACCTGGGCACCGCCTCACGCCACGGCGTCGTCAACCCCGATCTCGGCCGGGAGATCTACGGCCGCACCCTGCTCGGCATCGCCGAACTGCCCACGTTCATCCTGTGACCTCTTGGCACGAGAACGAGGCCGCCGCCCCTCAAGGGCGGCGGCCTCGTATCCCAGTTCGCGGATCAGGCAGCCAACTCCCGTTCCGCTGCCGTCTCCTGATCCTCCGTCACCGCATCCCGCATCACCACCGCCGCCAGCACTCCCGCCGCCACCACGCCAACCGCGCTGACCATGAAGGTCGTTGACATGGCGTTCGTGAACGCCTCCCGAGCCGCCCGGACCAACCCCGCGTCCCCGTGCGCCGCCGCCAGCGCCCCGCCGATCGAGTGGCGAGCCTCCTCGGTCGTACCGGAAGGCATCTCGTCGGCGAAGCCGCTCGACAGGAGCGAGCCGAGGATCGCGATGCCCAGGGCCGTACCGGCTTGCTGGATGGTGTCGTTGAGGGCCGAGCCGACGCCCGCCTTGTCCTCGGGGATCGTGCCCATCAGCGCGCCCACCGCCGCCGGCATCGCGAGGCCCGCGCCCAGGCCCAGCAGGCCGAGCGCCACCGCCGGGACGGTGAAGCCGGTGTCGGCCGTGACCGTCGTCAGCAGAGCGAAGGACGACGCCATCACCAGCATGCCCGCCAGGATCAGGTACCGATGGCCGTACCTCGCCGTGAACTTGGCGCCGGCGGCGTTGCCGACGAGCGCGGTGACCGCCAGCGGGACGAAGGCCAGGCCCGCCTTGACCGGTGAGTAGCCGAGCACGAACTGCAGGTACTGCGTGAGGACCAGCAGCAGGCCGCCGTTGCCTATCTGAACCAGCGTCAGGGACAGCGAACCGCCGCTGAAATTACGGTGCTTGAAGAGGACCAGGGGGACCATCGGGGTCGGCGTCACGTTCTCCCAGATCACGAATCCGGCCAACCCCACCACCGCCACGACGAGGGTGACGAGCGCTCGGCCCGCGAACGCGCCGTGCTGCGGGATCTCGATGATCCACCAGATCAACGCCGTCATACCGACCGCCGACAGCACAGCGCCCAGCGGATCCGGCTTCTGCCAGGGGCCCTTGGACTCCGGCATCAGGGTCACACCGGCGACGAGAGCGAGGGCCACGACCGGGACGTTGAGGAAGAAGATGGAGTGCCACGAGAAGTGGTCGATCAGTACGCCACCCAGCACCGGACTGCCGACCAGCGCCAGCATCGACACCGAACCCCAGGCCGCCATCGCCTTGCCGCGCTCCTCCGCGTCGAACACCGTGATGAGGATCGAGAGCGTCGACGGCATGATCAGCGCGCCGCCCACCCCCATCGCCACCCGCACGGCGATCACCTCACCGGGGTTCGTGCAGAACGTCGCCGCCAGTGACGCCGCCCCGAAGAGCACCAGGCCGATCAGCATCACCTTCCGGCGGCCGAAGCGGTCGCCGAGGCTGCCGGAGGTCAGCAGCAGGCCGGCGAAGACCAGGATGTAGGAGTCGAGGATCCACTGGGTGTCCTGGGCGCTCGCCCCGATGCTCTCGGTCATCGACGGGACCGCCACGGTCAGCGCCATGCTGTCGACCACCAGCACCAGCGAGCTGAGGCACAGCACGACGAGGATCCACCAGCGCCGGGGGTTTCGGGTTTCCATGGGGCTTCCCTTCAGGGTCATCGGCCGGCTTCTTGCGTACACCGTTCCTTCGATGCGAACACTGTACGCATGATGGAACAGTGTGCGCAACCCTTGAACTCTGTACGCTGGATGCGAACGACGTACGCACGAAGGAGCGCCCATGCCCCCCAGGACCGAGCCGAACCCCATCGCCTCCGTGTGGGCCCGTGAGCAGCGCTCCCCCGACCAGCCCGCGCTCAGCCGGGACGCGATCGTCCGCGAGGCGATCGCGATGCTGGACGCCGACGGCATCGAGGCGCTGAGCATGCGCAAGCTCGGCGCCCGCCTCAACGCCGGCGCGACCTCCCTCTACCGGCACGTCGCGACCAAGGACGAGCTGATGGAACTGGCTGTCGACGAGGTCGCCGCCGAGATCCACGTCCCGGACGCGGACGCCTCCGACTGGCGCGCCGCCGTCACCGAGGCCGCCGCCTCCTTCCGTACGACCGCGCTACGGCACCGTTGGCTGTCCTCGGTCCTCGGGCAGGCCGGGCTCGCCTACCTGGGCCCCAACCTCATGTCCTTCTCCGAACGGCTGGCCGCGCTGTTCACGGCCGTCGGGTTCCCCGAGCCGAGCGGCGCGATCGACGCCGTGCTGTCGTACACGATCGGGATGAGCACGACCGAGGCCGCCTGGCTGACCACGGTCGCGCGGTCCGGGGAGAGCGAGGGCGAGTTCATCGCCCGGCTGATGCCGGCCGCGCAGCAGGCCGCGGCCGGTCATGCCCATCTCGCCGGTTCCTACGCCGAGTCGGCCGCCACGACGACCGATCCGGTGGCCCTGCGCGACGGCAAGTTCGCCTACGGTCTTGAGGTCGTCCTCGACGGGCTGTCGCTGCGGCTGACGCGTTAGGGCTCGTCCGCCAGGTCGGCCGTCTCCAGGTACACCTCGGCCAGTACCTGCAAATCCGTGCCCTCTACGGTGACTTGCTCGCCCGGGCGCAGTCGGCCCGTCAGGTCGTCCGGGCGGTTCGGGATCACCACCGTGCGTGCTGTCTCCTCGGCGGGCAACGTCAGCCATTCTCCGGCGAGTTGAGCCGTCAGTACCTGGTCGAAGTCCGGCGGGCTGGTGAACACGTGCGCCAAGTAGAGCTGTTCGCGACCGAAGAGGACGTACTGCAGAGCCGCCCGTTCCGTCGGGTGGCCCACGTACAGCCGCTCCTCGATCCCCACCCTCACCTCCCCCAACAGCTCGCCGTCCCTCCCGAAGCGGCCGAAGTACAGGTCGGCGGAGAAGGAGGCACCCGGCTCAAGGTCCTTGAGGAGGAGGGTACGTGGGCTGACCGTGAACAGTGCCGAGGTGCCGTAGCGCTTGCGGGCCGCGCGGTAGGTGTCCGTGTCCAGGGTGACCCGCAGGACGGCCTGGAAGTCGTAGGGCGCGGTGAACGTCGGCATGTGGACTGCGTACACCGTGTCCGTGCCCAGCAACACGAAGCCGTGGACGGCCAGTTCGGGGGTCACCATGTCAGCGCCGGGTCCGGGTCCGGGCTCTTCGGGAGCTGTCTGCACACGAACCCGGCGAGGAAGACGTCGTCCGGGCCGGTGACCGTGCTCTGCGTCGCGGAGGTCGCCTGCTGGTAGGCCACCCAGCGGAGTTGGAGGTCGTAGCCGTACTGGACGACGAGGACCTTGGCGAAGCGGCCCTCCGTCGTGCGTACGGCGAACACGTCCCCGGTGACCAGTTGGTTGCTCGCGTCCGGGTTGCCGGTGAGGGGTGTGGTGCCGTAGGTGAGGGTCGAGAGGCGGTGGCCGTCGAAGGCGTCGTAGTCGACCTGGCCGAGGTTGACGATTCCGGCGTGGGAGCTGGGGACCAACTGGGCGGTGGTCTCCGTCATCCACTCCCACCAGAGGTCGGCGGTGTTCATGTCGCCGCCGGCGATGCCGTTGTCGAGGTCGAGGGTCCAGGTGCCGTGGAGGGTGGTCTCGCCGGGGGTCTCCGTGTAGCCGACGGCCTGGCGGATCAGTTCGATGTTGCGGGCCAGGGCGACCGATTCGACGTACGACGGGCAGCGGCCGTGGGGTGGAGTGGCGCCGTCGCTGAGCGGGGCGACACCTGACGAGAGGCGCCAGGCCCGGGAGCCGAAGAGCTCCATCGGCGGGTCCAGCCAGGGGCGGACCACGGACACCACCCGGTATTCGAAGGCGAGGGAGAAGACCGTGTCGTCGGTGGCGCGGTCGCCGAACGCCGACCTGAGTTCCGCGGGGGCCTGCGCGGCCAGGGTACGGAGCATGTCCTCCGAGAGCACGACTCTCGACCAGGGGTCGTCCAGGGCGCCGTCCGGTGAGTAGTAAGTGGGCGCGAAACGCGTGCCGTTGGGGGCGGTCGTGTACTGGTCGGGGAGGTTGGGGTTGAAGGTGTCGCGGTGCCGTTTCCAGATGCTGGAGGGGGCCTTGGAGGCGAGTTCGGAGGTCTCGCGCAGGGCGTCCTCCACCTCGGCTTTGTGGCCTGCGGTCTGCCAGGCGTCCATGGCGTCGTCCCTGGCCTGGCGGAGGCGGGGTTCGTCGACGTGGGTCCAGTGGTCGCGCGCCGCCGGGTCGGTCGACATGGCCGCCGTCTGTTCCGCCTGGTGGTAGTCCGTGTCGGCCTGGAGCCAGGCCTGGCGGGCCGTGCGGTAGTCGCGCAGGGCGGGTGAGGGGACGAAGACTCCGTCGGGGCCGGTGTCGTAGAGGTAGTCGACCGCCGTGTCGTAGCGCTGGTGTTCCTCGGGGGTGAGGGTGGAGCGGGCCAGGTCGGCGCCGAGTACCTCGCCGTAGATACCCCACAGGTGGACGGTCGACGGAGGCGCCCAAATCGGTTGGGTGGGAACCCTGTTGACCAGTTCGCAGAACTCGGCCCAGACCGTGGACCGGGCCGAGTCCAGGGCGCCGCCGAAGCGGAACGTGCTGTCCTGGTAGACGACCGGCGTCACCGGTACGCCGACCAGGTGGTCGGGGTCGGTGAGCAGGTTCCGGAAGTACGCGCCCAGGCCGAAAATCGCGGCCGCGTCCACCGGGGAGGCCGACCACACCGTTTCGTTGTCGGTCACAATTGCCCGCCGCCTTACACCAGTTGGTCGGGGTCGAGGCCGTCGAGCAGGTTGGGTGTCTTGTCGAGGAGGTGGTTGACGAAGCCGATGATCTGCATGCCGGGGACGGTGATGGTGGCGCCGTCGTTCTCGGAGTGGAAGTGCTGGTCCGACTCGGAGTGGCTGTAGCTGCCCTTCACGGTGAACGGGCCCCAGCCGACACTGGCGTTGACCGACACGGAGCTCTGGTGGGTCTGCAACGCCTGGGCCAGCGAGGCGGAGTGGATGGTGAGGTTCCTGATGAACAGGGCCTGGAGCGGATAGCCGATGAAGCGGCCCTGCGGCGGATTGCCGCCGTCGGACGGCATCTGGTCGTAGTTCCAGCCCCGCCCCTTGCGCAGGTCCCAGCCGCGGTTCTCCAGGAACTCCGGGTAGAACCAGGGCCGTACGACCTGCACCTGCGCCATCTCGAAGGACATCGAGAAGTCGTCGACCTGGTAGTTCTCGCTGTAGTCCTGGGAGTTGGAGGTGACGCCCGAACTCGCGCTCCACAGGCCGAAGTTCAGGCCACCGCCGGCCGACCAGGACGTCGTCTCGTAGTGGCTGTGGGAGTCCACCATCTGGTGGTACATCGAGTACGCGGTCCAGCCGTTCGAGGTCGCGAAGTCACCGGGGACGACCGTCGTGTAGTAGAAGGACTGGCCCGGGCCGAGCGCGTTGGTGTTCGCCTCCTTGTAGAAGCGCTCCAGGTTGCGCTTCCACAGCAGCATCGACTTCTCGGTGGTCTGGTCGATGTAGGCGTTGATCTCCTCGACCTCGTTGCGGTACCCGCTCGACGTCCAGTCGTCCATCGCGGCGGCGACCTGCATCGAGTACAGCTGCGCGTTGGCCGCCCAGTCCGCGACCGCCTGTTTGCCGGACTCCCCGATGGCGGCCTGGGCGGCGATGCGCTTGTTGTTGTACGACAGCGCGGCGGTGACGTACGCCTGCATGCACGCCTTGTAGGCCTTGAGCATGGGGCTGTCCTCGGTGACCTGTTTCTCCTGCTCGGTGACGATGTCCTTCACGGTGCGCGTCACCCGTAACAGGCCCCGGAACCGGTCCAGTTTGGCCTTCTGGTCGTCGGTGAGCTGGTCGTCGACGACCTTGGAGAACTTGAGGATCTGGCCGTAGATCTCGCTCAGCCGGGCACCGCTCGCGTTGCGCCACACCCCGTCCTGGCGGCCCGACGAGTACGCCGAGGTCACGTCCGGGATGAAGTCGATGAGCGAGGAGAAGTTGTACGCCTGCTGGAGCAGGAGCTTGTCCTCCGCCGCCGTGGCGCCGGTGCCGATGCCCTGCGCGGCGAACGCGAAGTCCGCCTCCTGGTACGGCAGTCCCGGCATGCACCAGGTGATGAAGCTGGACTTGGCCGGCGGGACGCTGCCGTCGCCGCCGGTGAGCACGTTGTACATCTGGTCGCGGAACGTCCGCCCCAGATCCCCCAGTTGGTATCCCATGACCCCGTCCTGCCCGGGTCATATGACACCTATACGGCGACTTGCGGGCATTCACCCGGATCAGTGAATCACCGGCCGGTTCAGTTCAGGTGGTGGCTCAGGTAGCGGCTCAGGTGGCGGCCTCGATGTTCCGCATGACCGAGGCCAGGGAGTCGTAGTAGTTCGTGGCGGTCGCGTAGCCCGCGTCCGCGACCGCCCGGGCGAAGGCGTACGGGTCGTCGGTGTGGTCGAACGCGGAGGCGTAACGGCTGTTGTTCCGCAGGTAGTTGCCGTGGGCCGTGAAGGACTCCTCGGGGGTCGCGTAGACGCGGAACCAGTCGCGGACGACGTACAGGTACTTGCCGTCGGGGCGCTGCGTCACGGAGATGACCTCCGGGAACTGCACGTCCGGCCGGTCCAACACCTCCTGGGTCCTGAGGAGTTGCCTGCTCTCGGGCGGGTCGGTCGCCTTCGCCTTGATGCCGAAGAAGTTGTTGCCGGGGGCTGCTGTGCCCCAGCCGGATTCCAGTGCCGCCTGACCGAGCGTGACCAGCGCGGGGACGCCGGTCGCCGTCTCGCTGGCGGTGGCGAACTCGCCGTAGAACTGCCGGAATTGGGACCCCTTGCTCGAACTCGGCGGTGCGGTGGCGGCGTTCGACCAGATCGCGTCGTAGGGGCCGGTGAGGCCGGGCCACTGGTCGGCGATGGTGAGGGGGTAGCCGTCCTCCTGTTTCTTGGTGCGCCAGTCGACGGCCACGTACTCGGTGCCCTTGAAGAAGTAGGCCCGTCCGTTCCCGGGGTTGAGGGCGCCGTCGATGCCGTCGCCGATCCAGTCGGCGGTGACTCCGGTCCAGCCGTCGGCGATGAGCTTGGGGTAACCGGGGTCCTGGCGGTCGGCGGTGATGTCGTAGCGGACGTACTGCGGGCCGCTGAAGAAGTAGAGCTTTCCGTCGGACCAGTTCATGACCGCGTCGACGGTGTCGAAGGAGAGGCCGGTCCAGTTGTCGCGGATCGTGAGCGGGTAGCCGTCGTCGACGGTCTGGGTGGCGAACGGGATGCGGACGTACTCCGTGCCCCGGAAGACGTACAGATGGGCCTGGCCCAAGTCGACCGCCGCGTCGATGCCTTCCTCCCAGCCGGGCGGCAACCCGGCCCAGGCCGCGCCGAGTTGCCAGTCCTGGGCCGGGTCCGCCGCGTCCGCGTCGATGTCGTACGTGGACACGGTGGCCCCGACGGTGAAGTACGCCTTGTCCACACTCATGCCGGGATGCATGCTCCGCCGGGGCGGTTCTCATGGCGGCGGACAGGTGTCCCGTTCGGGTGAATTCCGGGAGGAGTCGCGAAGAGGGCGCTATGCGGAGTACGGCCGTGCTTCCCGCGCCTCCTTCAACGCCCGTCCCCACCACACCAGTTGGTCGAGCATCGCCTTCGCCGCCGCGTCCGGAGCCGTGGGGTCCTTGGGGAGGCCCCGGTCGTCGAAGGACGCGCCCGCGTTGTGGAAGGAGACGGTGTCGCGGACCGTGACGGCGTGGAGTTCGGCGAAGACCTGGCGCAGGTGTTCCACCGCGCGCAGGCCGCCCGCGAGGCCGCCGTAGGAGACGAGGGCGACGGGTTTGGCGCGCCACTCGGTGTAGTGCCAGTCGATGAGGTTCTTGAGGCCGGCCGGGAAGGAGTGGTTGTACTCGGGGGTGAGGACGACGAAGGCGTCGGCCGAGGACAGTTTCGGGGTGATGCCGGAGAGTGCGGTGGTCGCCTCCGGGGTCGGGGCGAGGGTCGTCGGCAGGTGGTCGGTGTCTGCCACGTCGACGACCTGGAGGGCGAGGTCGGGGCGGTCGTGGACGTGGGTGAGGAGCCAGTCGGCGACGACCGGGCCGAAGCGGCCGTGGCGGTTGCTGCCGATGACGACGGTGACGACCAAAGGAGGGGTAGTGGTGTCCATGCGGGCAGCCTGGTACCTCAACCATTCTTGAGGTCAAGCTCGGTCGATCGCGCTGCCGACAGGGGCTGCGGTCACCCGTTCACACGCGCGGCCTGCGCTCTTCGGGATCTTCTCAGGTAACGGTCCGCCGTACCCCTATGACCTGCTGAAACGGCGGCGGGACGGGCTGTCGTAGCGCCTTCCTGACACCCATTCACCACACTTCTGACGCTCGCTCAGGAAGCGGGCCGGGCCCGGTGCCACTTTCCTCGGAAGGGCAGCCAACCACAGCTCGGAGGAGCACCGATGCGACGTACCGCCCGTCTGCTGACCGGCACCGCGCTCGCCTTCGCCGCCGCGGGTCTCGCGACCGCGCCGGCGTACGGCGGCGAGAGGGGCAGTCTGGAGGTGTTTCCGTCGAACGCCGTGCCGGGCGGCGACGTCACGGTGAACACGGCGGCCTGCGGCGACGACGGCACGGCCGCCGGTGATGCGAGCGCGGTGGGCGCCGGCACGTTCACGCTGGCGCCGAGTACGCACGAGGGCGATGCGATCGGGCAGTTCAAGGTGCCGCCGAGCGCGCAGCCGGGGACGTACGAGATCGTCGCGAAGTGCGCGGACGGCAAGGAGGTCACCGGCGATCTGATGGTGACGCTGGCCTCGATGCGGCAGCAGGTGCAGCCGCGCGGAAGTGTGAAGACGGGGGTCGGCGGTGCCTTGGGCCCCGACCCCGTGCAGACCGCGGCCGGCGTGGCGGCTCTCGCCGTCGCCGCCGCGGGCGGTACCTGGCTCCTGCATCGCCGGGCGAGAGGCGACGGGATCTGACGGACACCCTCCGCTGTCCGTCCGCCGGTACCGCAAGTCCCCTCCCCCTCCGGGTCCGACGCCCCTCGTGGCCCGGAGGGGGGCGCGGGGCAGCCAGTTGCTGGAGAGGGGTGAGTGATGCGTCGTCGTAGCTGTCGCCGTGGATTCGGCAATACCGCGATAGGGGCCGTCACCGTGGTCGCCCTGTGCACGGGCGCGTGGCTGCTGACCGGCGGCGGTGAGACGAACGCGCCGCCCCAGCCGTCCGCCGCCGAGGGCCGGCCCGACCCGGTCGCCGGGCACACCGCGGCACGTGCGCTGCCACCGTCGCCGCCGGACCGCATCCACATCCCGGCCATCCATGTGGACGCCCCGCTGATGGGCCTCAAGCTGACGAGCACCGGCAGCCTGGACGTGCCCCCGGCCGCGAGGAAGAACCTCGCCGGCTGGTACGAGGCCGGCACCACCCCCGGTGAGACCGGCACGGCGATCGTCGCGGGGCATGTCGACAACGCCGACGGACCCGCCGTCTTCTACGATCTCGGCGCCCTGAAGAAGGGCAACACCATCGAGCTGGACCGGTTGGACGGGAGCGTCGCGCTGTTCACGGTGGACGCGGTCGAGGTGTACGAGGCGAGCCGCTTTCCCGACCAGAAGGTGTACGGGGCCGCGCGGCGGCCGGAGTTGCGGGTGATCACGTGTGGGGGCGGGTACTCGCGGTCGACGGGGTATCAGGGGAACGTGGTGGTGTTCGCGCACCTGAGCGGGAGCCGGTAGGGGCGGCGGGGTTCAGGTCGGTCACCGGCCCTGGTGGTGACCTCGACCGCGTTCAGAGGAAGAGGAGATCGACGTCCTTGTCGATGCAGAACCGCAGGACGATCGCCAGGTTTCGGGCGTCGGTGATGTGCTCTTGGACAAGCCGATCCTGGCCTCGCTCCTGGCACTGGTCAGCGATCTCCTGCACGCGGGACAGGATCGCGGCGCACTCCAGCGGTGAGAGATCGGGGCCGCCGACATCGGGGTGGTCGAGTAGCGGTGTAAGCGGCGTGACGACATCGCTCCAGGAGCGTTGTCCGCCGAAGCCGTCCATCTCGTCGAGACCGAACCCTTCAGCCTGTGCCAACCAGCGCCGGAACTCAGCGAAGCCCTTGCAGGACCAGGCCGCGTCCGGGCTGCTGTTGTCGTCGTCTCCTGGGAACAGAACGAGTCCCACGGCATCCCCCTCATCGGCCGTCCGGTTGGACCGAGCACACAGGATCCGCCGCGGAGCAGTGAGCGGCAACTGAATTGGTCAGCGCGTTCCGAACTTCAGCGGCCGTTCTCCAAGTAGCGGAGTACCGCCAGCACTCGCCGGTTGCCTGTCTCCGACGGTGGCAGGTCGAGCTTCGTGAAGATGTTGGCGACGTGCTTCTCGACGGCTCGTTCGGAGACCGTGAACGCGGTCGCGATCGCGTGGTTGGTGCGGCCCTCCGCCATCAGTGCGAGGACTTCGCGTTCGCGGGGTGTGAGGGTGTCGAGGGCGGTGGATCGGCGGGCGGCGCCGAAGAGTTGGGCGACGACCTCGGGGTCGAGTGCGGTGCCGCCGGCGGCGACGCGTTCCAGCGCGCCGATGAACTCGCCGATGTCCACGACCCGTTCCTTGAGGAGATATCCGAACCCGGCCGGGTTTCCGAGGAGTTGGGCCGCGTGGGTCGTCTCGACGTACTGCGAGAACAGCAGCACGCCGGTCGCCGGGTGCTGCTCCCGCAGTCGTACGGCCGCCCGTACGCCCTCGTCGGTCTGGGTGGGCGGGAGGCGGATGTCCACGACGGCGACGTCGGGGGCATGGGCCGCGACCGCGGTCAGCAGGGACTCCGCGTCGCCGACCGCCGCTGCCACTTCTACGTCCCGTAGCTGGAGCAGTTGGACCAGGCCGTCGCGCAGGAGGGCCGAGTCCTCGGCGATGACGACGCGCATACGGCACGGCTCCGTTCAGAGGCTCAGCGGCTGTGGGGCAGGTCGACCGTGACCACCGTAGGGCCTCCCGGCGGGCTGTCGCAGGTCAGTGTGCCGTCGACGGTACGGACGCGGGCCAGCAGGCCGGTGAGTCCTGAGCCCGCGCCGATCGTCGCGCCGCCCTGTCCGTCGTCGGTGACGCGGAGGCGCAGGAGTCCGTCGCGGGCGGTGACGTCGACGGCGGCGGTCGTGGCGTGGGCGTGTTTCGTGGCGTTGGCGAGGAGTTCGGCGGCGCAGAAGTAGGCGATGGTCTCGACGGCCGGGGTGGGGCGGGTGCCGATGTCGGTGGTGAGGGTGACGGGGAGGGCGCTGTCGGCGGCGAGGGTGGTGAGGGCGGCGTGCAGGCCCTCGTCGAGTACGGGTGGATGGATGCCCTTGACGAGGTGGCGCAGGTCGGTGATGGCCTGGGTGGCGTTGCCCCGGGCGGTGTCGACGACGGTGAGGACGCGGTCGGGTTCGGCGCCGGCGGTGACCAGTTCGCGGATCACGGTGAGGTGCATGGCGAGGGCGACCAGGCGGGCCTGGGTGCCGTCGTGCAGGTCGCGTTCGATACGGCGGAGGGTCAGCGCGGCGTCGTCGACGGCTCGGGCGCGGGTCTCCTCCAGGGTGCGGATACGGCGGGTCGCGGCGTCGGGGCCGAGCAGCACGGTCAACAGGGCGCGGTGCGGGCCGAGGGCGTAACGGAGGAGAAGGGGTGCGACGGCCAGCAACAGCAATCCGGCTGTGAACGGAATCAACCAGCGCGGCCAGGAGTCGAGCTGGTGACCGAAGAACTCCAGTGACACGTGGTGGCTCGTGGACACGGGGTGCGTGGAGCCGTCGGTGGAGCTGCCGGTGGTGCTGTGAACCGTGTTGTAGTTCCAGCGCTTGAGCAGCGGGTGCAGTGTGAACAGGGCGCCGTAGACGTATCCGATGACGACGGCGACGTACGCGAAAACGGCTGTGAACGGTGTCAACAGGGCGCAGCCGACGGCCCGCCAGCCCGCCCGGTCCAGCAGCACGCCCCGCCGCCAGCCAAGAATCCCGGTGCCGCTGCCGCCGTCCTCCGCGCCCGGCTGCTCGATCTCCAGGCCGAGCAGCCGCCGCGCGAGCCCCCGCTGCAGCGCGCCCAGCGCCAGCGCGCCCCGCACGGTCGCGGCCAGCAGCCACAGGCCCAGCGTGGTCACCGACAGCGCGCCGCCGAACGCCAGCCCGACGAGGGTGAGGAAGAAACCGACCAGGGCGAGCGGGAGGGCGAGCACGCCGTAGAGGACGGCGGCCAGGGCGCGGCGGCCGAAGGTGGCGACGGCGAGTGTGCGGAGGCGGGACCACAGGCGGGAGCGGAGGCTCGGCATGGGGATCAACCTAGGAGAGGAGCGACCTGGCGACACGGACCTGCACGGCGGTGAGGCCCCGGACCAGCCACGGCATCAGCAGCAGGAAGCCGATGCCGCCCAGGATCGCGTGGAAGGCCCAGGCGCCGGCGAAGGTGGGGCCGCCCCAGGCGCCGGAGTAGTCGTCGCCCGCGCGCAGCGGCCAGCCGAGATTCATGGGGACGATCGCCCAGCCGTAGACCGTGATGAACAGAGTGAGGAGGTTGAGGGGGGTGGCGAGGAGGGCGTGGCGCAGGCCGCCGCCCCGTGCGGTGCCCGGAATGTCCGTGCCGAGGAAGCGGTGGACCAGGCCCCGTTGCCAGCGGGCTGTGGGGGCGCCGAGGAGGGCGAGCGGGATGCAGGCCAGGCCGAGCGGGAGGGCGAGGAGTGCGTAGGCCGTGCGGCGCCAGGTTGTGGCGGTGAACGGTGCGCGGACGAGGTTCCAGGCGTGGACGGATGTCGGGTCCGGGGCGGTGGTCATGGTGCATCCCCCTGCACATGAATCGGCGCAACTCGTGTGAACTGCTGTGAACCGATGCCTCCAGCTTTCCGCCGCCGCCCGCTGTACACGATGGTGCCTGCACGGGACCCGGGGGTTCGGTTAACCGAACCTCACACTGCTCCCCCGGCGCGCACCCCGAACCCTCACACCCCCCGCGCGCTCCCGCTGAGGGCAGCGTTCCGCGCGGGAAACAGGTGTGATGCGGTCGGGTAACACCGGCGTCGCAGGCTCCTGGGCATGACCTCGAATCCGCGTGTGGTGCCCACCATCGTGCTCGTCGGCCACGGCATGGTCGGACAGCGCTTCCTCGAAGCGCTCGCCGAGCGCGGCCTGACCGCGACACACCGCGTGGTCGTGCTGTGCGAGGAGCCGCGTCCGGCGTACGACCGCGTCCAGCTGACCGCGTACTTCTCGGGCCGCACACCCGAGGAACTCTCGCTCACGGACCCGGAGTTCATCAAGGACCACGGGATCGAGCTGTACATCGGCGACCCGGCGGAGACGGTCGACCGGGCGGCGCGGACCGTAACCGCGCGCTCGGGCCTGACCGTTGAGTACGACACGCTCGTCCTCGCCACCGGCTCCTATCCGTTCGTGCCGCCCGTTCCGGGCAAGGACTCCGACGGCTGTTTCGTCTACCGCACGATCGAGGACCTGCTCGCGATCGAGGAGTACGCCAGGTCACGGGCGACGACGGGTGCCGTGGTCGGTGGTGGGCTGCTCGGTCTCGAGGCCGCCGGTGCGCTCAAGGGGCTCGGACTGGCCACGCACATCGTGGAGTTCGCGCCCCGGCTGATGCCGGTGCAGGTCGACGAGGGCGGTGGCGCGGCCCTGCTGCGCACGATCGAGGACATGGGTCTTACGGTCCACACGGGGACCGGTACGCAGGAGATCCTCGCCGACGCGGACGGCGCGGTGACCGGCATGAAGCTGTCGGACGGCTCCGAACTCGCCACGGACATGGTGGTGTTCAGCGCCGGGGTCCGCCCCCGCGATCAACTCGCCCGTTCCTGCGGCCTGTCGGTCGGTGAGCGCGGTGGCATCGCGGTCGACGAGCAGTGCCGTACGGTCACCGACCCGCACGTGTTCGCGATCGGCGAGTGCGCGCTGGCGGCGGACGGCCGGGTGTACGGGTTGGTGGCGCCCGGATACGAGCAGGCGGAGACCGTCGCCGCGACCATCGCGCGGGACGAATCGGCGTTCACCGGCGCCGACTTGTCGACGAAGCTGAAGCTGCTCGGCGTGGACGTGGCGTCCTTCGGTGACGCGCACGGCACCACCGCCGACTGCCTCGACGTCGTCTACTCCGACGCGCGGGCCGGCACGTACAAGAAGCTGGTGATCGGGCGGGGCGGCGAGCTGCTGGGCGGCATCCTGGTCGGCGACGCGGACGCGTACGGCACGCTGCGCGCGTTCACGGGGTCCGTACCGCCGGTCTCCCCCGAGCAGTTGGTGCTGCCGGCCGGTTCGGGGGGCGCCGTCCAGCTCGGCCCCTCGGCGCTGCCCGACGAGGCGGTGATCTGCTCCTGCCACAACGTCACCAAGGGCACGATCCGCGGCGCGGTGACGGACCACTCCTGCACGAGCGTGCCCGAGGTGAAGAAGTGCACCAAGGCCGGTACCGGCTGCGGGAGTTGCGTCAAGGTGCTCGGCCAGCTGGTCACCGCCGAGCTGGAGGCGAACGGCGTCGAGGTCGACAAGGGCCTGTGCGGCTGCTTCGCGCAGACCCGCGAGGAGTTGTACGAGATCGCCCTCGCGCTGCGCATCAACTCCTACCAGGATCTGCTGGACCGCTACGGCCGTGAGGGCGCCCGGGGCGGCGACGGCTGCGAGATCTGCAAGCCGACGGTCGCCTCCATCATCGCGTCCCTCGCCCCGACGATCGGCGCGAGCGGCTATGTCCTCGACGGCGAGCAGGCGGCCCTCCAGGACAGCAACGACCACTTCCTCGCCAACCTCCAGAAGAACGGCTCCTATTCGATCGTGCCGCGCATCCCCGGCGGCGAGATCACCCCCGAGAAACTCATCGTGATCGGCGAGGTGGCCCGGGACTTCGGCCTCTACACCAAGATCACCGGCGGCCAGCGCATCGACCTCTTCGGCGCGCGGGTGGAGCAACTCCCCCTGATCTGGGCGAGGTTGGTGGACGCGGGCTTCGAGTCCGGCCACGCGTACGGAAAGGCCCTGCGCACGGTGAAGTCCTGCGTCGGCCAGACCTGGTGCCGCTACGGCGTCCAGGACTCCGTCCGGATGGCGATCGACCTGGAGCTGCGCTACCGGGGCCTGCGCTCCCCGCACAAGCTCAAGTCGGCGGTGTCCGGCTGCGCCCGCGAGTGCGCCGAGGCCCAGTCGAAGGACTTCGGCGTCATCGCCACCGCCAACGGCTGGAACCTCTACGTCGGCGGCAACGGCGGCGCGACCCCGCGCCACGCGGACCTGCTGGCACAGGACTTGAGCGATGCCGAACTGGTGCGTCTCATCGACCGGTTCCTGATGTTCTACATCCGTACGGCCGACCGGCTGGAGCGCACGAGCGTGTGGCTGGAGCGGATTCCGGGCGGCCTCGACCACATCAGGGACGTGGTCGTGAAGGACTCGCTCGGCATCTGCGAGGAGCTGGAGTCGTTGATGGCCGCGCATGTCGCCGGGTACCGCGACGAGTGGGCCGAGACCATCAACGACCCCGAGCGGCTGGCCCGGTTCGTGTCCTTCGTGAACGCGCCCGACACCCCGGACCCGGTCGTCGGCTTCATCCCCGAGCGCGACCAGATCAAGCCCGACCTGCCCCTGCTGACCATCGGCATGCGGCGGCCCCAGCAGCCCGCAGACGTCCTGGAAGGAAGCGCCCAGCGATGACCCTGGCTCCCGAGACGACCGACCTGAAGGTCCAACTACGGCTGGACTCCGAAGACTCCGAGAACGAGGTCTGGTTCACGGTCTGCGACCTGAACCTGCTCGTCCCCGGCCGCGGGGTGGCGGCCCTGCTGCCCGACGGCCGCCAGGTCGCCCTCTTCCGCGACCGCTCCGGCAGCCTCTACGGCATCGACAATCGCGACCCGTTCAGCGGCGCGGCGGTCCTCTCCCGCGGCCTCACCGGCACCCACCAGGGCCGCCCGTTCGTCGCGTCGCCGCTGCTCAAGCAGCGGTTCGACCTGGTCTCCGGGGAGTGCCTGGACGACGCGTCGGTGCGGGTGGCGACGTACGAGGTGCGGGCGGGGTGACGACGTAGGAGGCGACGGGGCGCCGGCCGTCCTGGTCGGCGACACGGTTCACCGAGTTGCTGGTGGCGTCACTGCGGCGGGACCGGTCGCTCTGACCCACGACCTGCACATGAGCCTCACAGAGGAACATCACGCTCGTAACACACTTCCCTGACAATCTGATCCGGCCGCGTGGGAGCGCTTCCCATCACAAGTCGGCCGGAGAGAAGGGCAGTTCGGCACGTGAAGCTCGACATGTTCAGCGAGATCCAGGACCCCAGGCCGTGGGCGACCGAGGACCACGAACACCGGCGGATCACCGAGGCGGTCGAACAGGCCGTGCTCGCCGACGAGTTGGGGTACGACTGCTGGTGGCAGGTGGAGCACCACGGCGCGGCGGAGTTCAGCCTCAGCTCGGCGCCGGAGCTGCTGCTGGCGGCGCTGTCGCAGCGCACGTCCCGGATACGGCTCGGGCACGCGGCCGTACTGGCACCGGCCGAGATCAACCACCCGAGGCGGGTCGCCGAACGGGCCGCCTGGCTGGACCAGTTGAGCGGCGGCCGGGTGGAGCTGGGCCTGACCCGCTCGACGGCGCCCGAGTGGCGCATGTTCGGCGTGGACCCGGCGGGCGCCCGCGCCCAGACCCAGCGGGCCTTCGAGGAAATACCCCGCCTGTGGACCGGCGACGGCGACCAGCCCCTGGTCCCCGCGCCGCTCCAACAACCGCACCCGCCCCTGTGGCAGGCGGCCTCCAGCCCGGCGTCGTTCGAGGAGGCGGGCCGGCGCGGAGTGGGCGTCCTGGGCACCACCCTCTGGGAGCCGCTGACCCGGGTGGCCCGGCTGGTCGAGCTGTACCGGGAGGCGGTGGCCGACTGCGAGCGACCGGTCGGCGCCTTCGTCAACGACCAGATCGCGTTCTTCACGTTCGTCCACTGCGCGGAGACCGACGAGGAGGCGCTGCGGTCCGGCGCGGCAGCGGCGGCGGCCTGGTACACCGCCCGGGCACTCACCTTCTTCGAGGCGGCCGAGGCGTTCGTGGAGACGATGACGATCCAGCAGGGCATCCTGGCCGACCCGACCGGCGGCGGCCTGACCGGCGCGTTCCTGCGCGACGAGGCCGACGCGGCCCCCAACGCGGCCCAACTCGCCATCGGCCGCGTCCTCCAGGGCGAGACGGTCCCGGAGGACGAGCTGTTCGAGGCACTGATGGCGCAGGACTCCCTGATCGTCGGCAGCCCCGACACCTGCCGCAAGAAGCTGCGGGCGTACGCCGACGCGGGCATCGACCGGCTGATGTGTTTCCAGCAGGTGGGGGCGATCCCGCACGAGCGGGTGCTGGACAGCATCCGGCGGGTGGGCGAGCTGATTCCCGAGTTCGCGTGACCGGCGCACCCTCTTATGCAGGCAGGCTTTCTTGACTGATCGTTCCCGTTAAGCCTAGCCTGCTGGACATGGCCAGGACCAAGGAGTTCGACCCCGAGGCCGCGCTGCGGGCAGCCCTGGAGCTGTTCTGGCGGCGCGGCTACGAGGCGACGTCGATGTCCGACCTCGTCGAACACCTCGGCATCGGGCGGGCCAGCATCTACGCGACCTTCGGCAACAAGCACGAGCTGTATCTGAAGGCACTGGAGAGCTACGACCGGGCCGGACTCACGCCGATGGTCCGCGAGTTGTCCCAGCCGGGCCCCGCACTGCCGCCCGTGCGGGCGATCGTCCGGCGGTACGCGGCCGAGGCGGCGAACGAGCAACTCCGGTCGCTGGGCTGCCTGGTGACCAACACCGCGGCCGAACTCGCCCCGCACGACACGGCCGCGACCCGGCTGGTCGAGCGCAACTGGGACCAGTTGGAGGCCGTGTTGCGCTCGGCGCTGGTGCGGGCCCAGGCACAGGGCGAGTTGCCCGCCGACCGCGATCCGCTCGCCCTCGCGCGCATGCTGCTGGTGCTGATGCAGGGGCTGCGGGTGGTCGGCAGGGCGTCCGGGGACCCGGCGCGGGTGCGGGACGCGGCGGAACAGGCGTTGACGCTGCTCGACTGAGACTCCGTTCCGCTCAAGGCGCTTCCTCGCGCCCTCATATTGAACCGATCGGTCAAGAAAGAGGCCCGTTCATGAGCACCCGCTTCAGCAACCGCTTCTCCGGCAGGACCGCGCTCGTCACCGGAGCCGGGTCCGGTATCGGGCGGGCGATCGCCCTCGCGTTCGCGGCGGAGGGGGCGAATGTCGTCGTAGCAGGGCGAAGGCGGGAACCGCTCGACGAGACGGTCGCCCTGATCGAGGCGGAGGCCGGGATCGGCGGCGGGAAGGCCCTCGCGGTGAGCGCCGATGTGTCGCAGGCCACCGACGCCCACGCCCTGGTGCAGGCAGCCGTCGACCGGTACGGCTCACTCGACGTGGCCGTCAACAACGCGGGGATCTTCCGAGGCGGACGCCCTCTCGCAGACCTCACGGAGGAGGACTGGCGCACGCAGCTCGACATCAATGTCACCGGAATCTTCCTCGCCCTCCAGGCCCAGATCCGCCAGATGCGCGTCCAGCCGTCCGGCGGCGCGATCGTCAACGTGGCGTCCACCTTCGGCGTGCACACAAGCAGCCCCGGGGCCGCCGCCTACGCCGCGTCCAAGGCCGCCGTGGCCGTGCTCAGCAAGGGTGCCGCCGTGGACCACATCCGCGAGGGCATCCGTATCAACGTGGTCAGCCCCGGCGCCACCGACACCCCCATGTCCCTGCGCGCCGGTGAGACGGAGGCCGACCGCGCCGAGCGAGTGAAGGCCACGCTTCCGCTGGGCCGTATCTCCGCCACGTCCGAAGTGGCCGCCGCCGTCCTCTACTTGGCCTCGGACGACGCGGCGTCGGTGGTGGGCACGGACCTGGTGGTGGACAGCGGAGCGACGGCATGAGGACCGGCAACTCGGTGGCTCACGCCTTGAGTTGGTCGTACACGACTCCCGTCAGCTCCTCCGAGGCAGCCCAAAGCCGTTGCCCCATCGGGTCGTTGCGGGTCCAGGGTGCCCGCCAGGACGGTGCCGGTGCTCCGCGCCACATCGCGATGCGGGGGCCGAAGAAGGAGTCGGGGCGTACGTCGGGGGCGGTCGCAGCGTAGAGGGAGGGCAGCGCGCCGGCCTCGGCAGGCTGGGCGAAGACTCGGTTGCCGAGTTCCATGAGCCGTTCCGTACCCCGGCGTCCCTCGGCCTGCGGCCCGGCGGTCTGGAGGTTGGTGGCGGCGTACCCGGGGTGGGCGGCGGTCGCGATCACCCCCGAACCGGCCGCCGCGAGCCGCCGCGCCAGCTCGTGTGTGAAGAGGAGGTTGGCGGTCTTGGACCGGGAGTACGCGGTCCAACGGCTGTACCGGCGCTCGCTGTTGAGGTCGTCGATGTCGATGTTGGCGAGCGCGTGCATGAAGCTGGAGAGCGTGACGATCCGGGCGTCGGGAGCGTCGAGCAGCGCCGGCAGCAGCAGCCCGGTGAGCGCGAAGTGCCCCAGGTGATTGACCCCGAACTGCGTCTCGAAGCCGTCCACCGTCGTGCCGTACGGCATCGCCATGACCCCGGCGTTGTTGACGAGCAGATCGAGCCGCTCGTACGGGAATATTGCCGCGAACTCCCGTACGGAGGCCAGGTCCCCGAGGTCCAGCCGTCCGAACTGGGCCTCGGCGCCCGGCACTTCGGCCACGATCCGGTCGGCGGCCGCACTCCCCCGCACCTCGCTGCGACAGGCGAGCACGACCCGGGCGCCCTTGCGGGCCAACTCCCGCGCGGTGACGTAGCCGAGCCCGCTGTTGGCCCCGGTGACGACGGCGACCCGGCCGCGCTGGTCGGGGATCGCCTTCTCGTTCCAGCCGGACATGGGCAGGTCCCTCCGTGAGCGGGTGGAGTCTCAGCGTACGAGAGGCGGCGCGGCGGCGCTCCGGTCACAGCGCGCGACATGTCCATCACGAGATGGTCACTCCTTCTTCACATCCCTCACCGGGGCAATACGGTCCATGTCTCACCGGACACAGGGGGACGAGATGACCCATCCATACGCCAGGCCACCCATGCCACGGCCCCAGCCGGAGCCCGTCCGGCCCGCACCCCGCTGGGCCAGGAAGCGATACGTGCTCCCCGCGCTCGCGCTGGCCCTCTTCCTCGGCGCCGGTATCGGCGCGTCCGGCCAGGACACGAAGAAGGACACGGCGAGCGACGCGAAGCCCGCGGCGGCCAAGCCGCAGCCGACGATGACCGTCACGGCGACCACGACGGAGACGGTCACCCCGGCGCCCGCACCCACGGTGGCCGCCACGAAGACCGTCAAGGTCACCAGGACGGTCACCGCGGCGGCCGCGGCGGGAAGCGGCTCAGGCTCCGGTTCCAGTTCCGGTTCCGGTGGCAGCGACTCCGGCGGCGGCAGCGTCTACTACACCAACTGCACCGAGGCCCGCGCCGCCGGCGTCACGCCCCTCCACCGCGGCGATCCCGGCTACGACTCCCACCTCGACCGGGACGGGGACGGGGTCGCCTGCGAGTGAGCACTGAACCGTCGTAGCGACTCAGTGCGCGGGGTCCGTGATCCGGCGGTCGATCTCGAACGCGAGGGTGAGTTCGGCCAGTTCACGGGGTTGGGACAGGGACCGGCCCGTGTGTTCCTGAAGTCGGCGCAGGCGGTGCCGGACGGTGTTCGGGTGGCAGAACAGGGCGACGGCGGCACGGTCGGCGGAGCCGTCGGCGTCGAGCCAGGCGCCGAAGGTGTCGAGCAGCAGGGCGCGGTCGCGGTCGGTGACCTGGTCGAGCGTGCCGAGGGTGGCGCGGGCGACGGTGCGCATGACCTGGGGGGCGCCGGCTGCCGCGACGGCCAGCGGGTCCCGGTCGAAGACGGTGACCCGCCGGCCGTCGTACGCGCCACGCAGGGCGATCCGGGCCAGCTTCAGGGCCTCGGCGGTTCCACGCAGGTCGGGGTAGGGAGGGCTGATCCCGATGTGGCCCTCGGTGGCGGCCTCCAGGGCGTCGGCGAGGGCCGCGACACGGGGGTGGGTGCCGGGCAGTCGTGCGATGCCGACCTCGGCGTCGTGCAGCAGTCGCCACGCGGAGGCCACGCCGAGCGGTCGCAACAGGTCCTCGGCGCGCGCGAACGCGTGGCGTCCGGCCTCCGGCACCTGGGCCGCGACGACCACATAGGGACCCTGTGTCGGCAGTCGCAGGATGCCGACGGCCTCGTACACGTCGGCGTCGCCCAGGCGGCCTTCGAGGAGCGCCTGCAGTACGGCCGAGCGTTCGGCTTCGCGGCTGAGGGTCTGGGAGGTGACCTCCTCGCGGTAGCCGTCGGCCATCTCCTGGGTGAAGGTGTCGAGCACGAGCCACATCTCGGAGGCGGCGCGGAGGGCGGCCTCGGGGGCGACTTCGCCGGTGGCGGCGGGTTCGGCCAGGCGTTCCCACAGGAACCGGGCGGATACGCGGTACGCCTCCATCACCGCGGTGAGGGGGACTCCGGCCTGTGCGCGCCGTCGGCCGTTGTCACGGGACTCCGGTGAGGAGAGTGCCGGGGCGTGGCCCATCGGGCCGAAGACGAAGTCGATGTTCGCCAGACAGGTGCGCCGCAGTTCCGCGACCGTGATCACGTCGTCGCTCCGGTAGACCGGCACGGCCGCCCGGATCCGCTCGACCATCTCGTCGGCCAGTTCACCGGCCCGCTCCAGCATCCGAGCGCCCAGCAGTGCGACCTGTGCGCCCATGGGGTCGGGCGCTGAATGTTCCATACGCCAACCGTAGTTGCCGTAGACCCGCGAATTGCCTGGGAACCGACCTCCGTACGGCATCCTCATTGTCCTTCGGAACAATCCAGCCAGGGCACTCGTGTAGCCCC
Source organism: Streptomyces xylophagus (assembly GCF_000716435.1). Classification (GTDB taxonomy): domain Bacteria; phylum Actinomycetota; class Actinomycetes; order Streptomycetales; family Streptomycetaceae; genus Streptomyces; species Streptomyces xylophagus. The sequence continues at coordinate 201,507 of NZ_JNWO01000012.1, read as the reverse complement.
GGACATCGACCCGGGCCCGGCTCCGAGCCCAGGATGAAGGGGCCCTCTGAGGACACCCGAGGGACTCCTGATGAGAAAGGTGGCACGCCGATGAGCCTGACCCCACGCGAGCGGCAGGAGATCGCCCAGGCGAACGCGTCGGGCCTCAAGCCGGTCGTGTTCGTGCACGGACTGTGGATGCTGGCGTCCAGTTGGCAACCGTGGCGGGTGTTCTTCGAGGAGAACGGCTACGCCACGCTTGCCCCGGGCTGGCCGGACGACCCGGAGACCGTCGCCCAGGCCCGGGCGAACCCCGAGGTGTTCGCCGGCAAGAGCGTCAAGCAGGTCACCGACCACATGGCCGAGGCGATCGGCGCGCTCAGCAGGCCCCCGGCGGTCATCGGCCACTCCTTCGGCGGCCTGATCACCCAGCAACTGGCCGGGCGCGGACTGGCGACGGTCTCGGTGCCGATGGACTCGGCGCCGTTCCGCGGGGTGCTGCCGCTGCCGCTGTCCTCGCTCAGGTCGGGGCTGCCGGTGCTGGGCAACCCGGCCAACTACCGGCGGTCCGTCACGCTGACCTACGAGCAGTTCCGTTACTCGTTCGCCAACGCGGTGGGAGAGAGCGAGGCCAAGCGGCTGTACGAGACGTATCCCGTGGCCGGTTCCGGGATTCCGCTGTTCCAGGCCGCCACCGCGAACATCAACCCGTTCACCGAGATCAAGGTCGACACGAAGAACCCGCGGCGCGGCCCGATGCTGCTGATCACCGGCGAGAAGGACCACATCGCACCGTCGGCGATCGCCAACGCCTCCTACAAGAAGCAGAAGCGCAACACCGCGCCCACCGCCATCCGGGAGATCCCGAACCGCGGTCACTCGCTGGTCTTCGACAGCGGCTGGCAGGACGTCGCCGAAGCGGCCCTGGCCTTCCTGAAGGAACACGACTGAGGAACACCACTGACGAACACCGCTGAGCCGGACCCGGTGACACGACGGCCGACGCCAGAGGGCGGCACCCCCCGCACAGGGGTGCCGCCCTCTTTCGCGGTCCGCGACCGCCGTCAGGCCGGTGAGGGTCAGGATGACCGACGGCGGTCCCGGAGGTCTGTCAGCGGTGATCGCTCCCCTGCGCCACCGAAGCCGCCCGCCCCGCCTCCAGCCGCGCCACCGGAATCCGGAACGGCGAACACGACACGTAGTCCAGTCCCACCTCGTGGAAGAAGTGGACCGACTCGGGGTCGCCGCCGTGTTCGCCGCAGACGCCGAGCTTGAGGTCGGGGCGGGTCTCGCGGCCGGCCTTCGCGGCGAGTTTCACCAGGGAGCCGACGCCGTCGCGGTCGATCGTCTCGAAGGGGCTGACGCCGAAGATGCCCTTCTCCAGGTAGGCCGTGAAGAACGAAGCCTCGACGTCGTCGCGGCTGAAGCCCCAGACCGTCTGCGTGAGGTCGTTCGTGCCGAAGGAGAAGAACTCCGCCGCCTCCGCGATCTGGCCTGCCGTCAGTGCGGCGCGCGGGAGTTCGATCATCGTGCCGATCGACAGCTTCAGCGAAGTGCCAGTAGCGGCCTCGACCTCGGCGATGACCTGGTCGGCCTCCTCGCGGACGATCTCCAGCTCCTGGACCGTGCCGACGAGCGGGATCATGATCTCGGCGCGCGGGTCACCCTTCGCCGCCTTGCGTTCGGCCGCCGCCTCGGCGATCGCCCGCACCTGCATGGTGAACAGGCCGGGGATGACCAGGCCCAGGCGCACGCCCCTCAGGCCCAGCATCGGGTTCTGCTCGTGCAGGCGGTGGACCGCCTGGAGCAGGCGCAGGTCGTTCTCGTGGGACTCCTGGCGGGACTCCGCCAGCGCGACGCGGACCGACAACTCCGTGATGTCCGGCAGGAATTCGTGCAGCGGCGGGTCCAACAGGCGGACGGTGACCGGGAGTCCGTCCATCGCCTTGAACAGCTCGACGAAGTCCGCCTTCTGGAGCGGGAGAAGCGCCTTGAGGGATTCCTCGCGTTCGGTGTCCGTGTCCGCCAGGATCAGGCGTTCCACCAACTCCCGGCGGTCGCCGAGGAACATGTGCTCCGTACGGCACAGCCCGATGCCCTGCGCCCCGAAGCGGCGGGCGCGCAGCGCGTCCTCGGCGTTGTCCGCGTTGGCGCGCACCCTCAACCGGCGTACGCGGTCCGCGTATCCGATGATCCGGTGGACCGCCTCGACCAACTCGTCGGCGTCGTCGGCACCCGCGTGCATCCGACCCTCGAAGTACTCAACGACCGGGGACGGAACCACCGGGACCTCACCGAGGTACACCTTGCCGCTGGACCCGTCGATGGAGATCACGTCGCCCTCCTCGACCACGTGACCACCCGGCACCGTCATCCGGCGCCGCTTGGTGTCGACCTCCAGCTCCTCCGCGCCGCAGACACACGTCTTGCCCATGCCCCGCGCCACGACGGCCGCGTGGGACGTCTTGCCGCCGCGGGACGTGAGGATGCCCTCCGCCGCGATCATGCCGTCGAGGTCGTCGGGGTTGGTCTCGCGGCGGACCAGGATGACCTTCTCGCCCGAACGCGACCACTTCACCGCCGTGTACGAGTCGAAGACCGCCTTGCCGACCGCCGCACCCGGCGAGGCCGCGATGCCCCGGCCGACCTGCTGGACCTTCGCCTCGTCGTCGAAGCGCGGGAACATCAGCTGCGCCAACTGGGCGCCGGTGACCCGCTGGAGGGCCTCCGCCTCGTCGATGAGCCCCTGGTCGACGAGTTGGGTCGCGATACGGAAGGCCGCACCCGCCGTCCGCTTCCCCACCCGCGTCTGGAGCATCCACAACTGCCCGCGCTCGATGGTGAATTCGATGTCGCAGAGATCCTTGTAGTGGTTCTCCAGGGTCTTCATGATCTGCATGAGCTGGTCGTACGACGCCTTGTCGATCTGCTCGAGTTCCGCGAGGGGCACGGTGTTCCGGATGCCCGCGACGACGTCCTCACCCTGCGCGTTCTGCAAGTAGTCGCCGTAGACGCCCTGGTGGCCGCTTGCCGGGTCGCGGGTGAAGGCGACGCCGGTACCCGAGTCGGGGCCCAGGTTGCCGAAGACCATTGAGCAGACGTTGACCGCCGTGCCGAGGTCGTGCGGGATGCGTTCCTGGCGGCGGTAGAGCTTGGCGCGGTCGGTGTTCCAGGAGTCGAAGACCGCGTGGATGGCGAGGTCCATCTGCTCGCGCGGGTCCTGCGGGAAGTCGCGGCCCGCCTCGGTCTTGACGATCCGCTTGAAGCGGGTGACCAGCTTCTTCAGGTCGGCCGCGTCCAGTTCGGTGTCGACCGTGACCTTCTTGATCTCCTTGGCCTTGTCGAGGGCCTCCTCGAAGAGGTCGCCGTCGACGCCGAGGACGGTCTTGCCGAACATCTGGATGAGGCGGCGGTACGAGTCCCACGCGAAGCGCTCGTCGCCGGCCTGCTTCGCCAGGCCCTGCACGGACTTGTCGGAGAGGCCGATGTTCAGGACGGTGTCCATCATGCCGGGCATGGAGAACTTCGCCCCGGAACGGACGGATACGAGGAGGGGGTTGTCGGCCTGCCCGAGCTGCTTGCCCATGGTCGCTTCGAGGGCGTCGAGGTGTGCACTCACCTCGTCACGCAGTGCCGCCGGCTCCTCGCCACTGTCGAGGTAGGTCTTGCACGCCTCGGTGGTGATGGTGAAGCCGGGGGGCACGGGAAGGCCCAGGTTCGTCATCTCGGCGAGGTTCGCGCCCTTGCCGCCGAGGAGATCCTTGAGGTCCTTGTTTCCCTCGGTGAAGTCGTAGACGAACTTCGCTACGTGGGGTTCTTTGTTTTCCGACACGGGTCTCGACTCCTCGAGGACTCGACGGCTGCCCTGACGGCCAGGAACATACCCAGATCGAAGGCGTCTGGGTACGTCCACTTGCATGTCATGCGTCCGTAACCGGTCGTCCGCCAGCGGATCGAAAGTCAAAGCTCGGCAAGCGAACACCGCCGGATGTTTTCACTTCTTGAACGCGGCGCCCTCCAGGGGCGCGATTATGCGCTCACTTGAGCGGGTTGCGGCTCTCCTGTTTTCGATCGATGAACGATCAAGGGGTGGCACGGAGTGCCACCCCTTGGAGAAGTGCAGCCGCGCAAGATCCGCTCACCTGAGCGCCACCCTTATCAAAGGTGGCGAGAATCACGCTTCCACACCCGGCCGGATTTCACCATGCGGACGAGTCTCCGGACGGAAATGTGAACGTCACATGCCCAGCGCGAGCAGCCGTTCCTCGACCCGCTCGGGCGCGTACAGGTACTCCACGACCAGCGCCCCCGCCCCTATGAGCCCGGCCCGCTCGCCGAGCCGTGAGGTCAGCACGTGCAGATGAGCGGTGGAGCGCGGCAGCGCCCGCTGGTACAGCAACTCTCGTACGCCGGTGAGGAAGGAGGTGCCTGCCAGGTCTCCCGCGATCATCAGCACCCCGGGGTTGAGCAGTGTCACCACGGTCGCCAGGACGTCCCCGACCTGCCGTCCCGCCTCGCGGGCGAACGCGGCCGCTCCGGGATGCCCCGACGCCAGCAGGTCCCGCACATCCGAGCCGGACGCCGCGGGCACCCCGGTCTCGGCCAGCCGCCGCGCCACGGCGCCACCGCTGGCGACGGCGGCGAGACAGCCGTAGGACCCGCAACGGCACAGTGCCTGCGCGCCCGCCGGGATGCGGATGTGGCCGATGTCGCCCGCGCCCCCGTCGATCCCCCGGAAGATGGAACCGCCGACGACGACTCCGGCGCCGATACCGGTCGACACCTTGACCAGGACGAAGGCCGAGCAGTCGGGGTGTCCGGTGCGCTGTTCGCCGTAGGCCATGAGGTTGGCGTCGTTGTCGACCAGGACCGGGACCCGGGGGGCGCCGGTCTGTTCGGTGAAGGCGCGTGCCAGGCGGCCTCGTATGTCGTAGCCGTCCCAGCCGGGCATCATCGGCGGCTGGACGACGCGGCCGGTCTCGCTGTCGACCGGGCCGGGGACGGCGAGACCGATCCCGCAGACCTCGGACGGCTGATGTCCGGCCTTCTCCAGGAGTTCGGCGAACCAGCGGCCGAGTTCGCCCAGTACGGCGTCCGGGCCGTCCTCGACGACCAGCGTGCCGCCGTGCTCCGCGAGGATCTCGCCGGAGAGCGAGAGGACGCACGCGCGCGCGTGGCGGGTGTCCAGGTCCGCCGCGAGGACTACGGCATGGGCGTCGTCGAATTCGAGGGTGATCGAGGGGCGGCCGCCCTGCGGGGAATCCACCGGACCGCCCGCGCCCTCGCGCAGCCAGCCCGCGCGGAAGAGCCGGTCCAGGCGCTGGCCGACGGTCGCGCGTGAGAGGCCCGTCACTTGTTGGAGGGCGCCGCGGGTCGTGGCGCGCCCGGTGCGCACCAGTTCGAGCAGATCGCCGGCGCTCGCTTGACCTCGTCCAGTCATGCGCACCCCCTTGTGTTTCTCAACCCTGCATTACATATTGAGTTTTGCGTGTTAAATAGACGTAACCCTACGGTAGCCATGACCGAACCGGTCGGCACGATGTGTTTCGTGGAGTCCCGAGTGGATCGCACTGCCCAGCTCACAGCCCTCCCGGTGGAGCACCACCTCGTATACGATCCGCCGTCTTTGTCAGGTTCGCTGCACCTCAGGGCGGCTGCCGTCCTCGAAGGGAACTGGACGGGAACCTCAACGGTCCCCTCCCGTGGTCTGTATCCGCACCAGTGGTCCTGGGACTCCGGGTTCATCGCGATCGGTCTGCGGCACCTGTCGCCGCTGCGGGCACAGACGGAGCTGGAGACGCTGCTCGCCGCCCAGTGGGGCGACGGCCGTATCCCGCACATCGTCTTCAACCCCTCCGTACCGCTCGACGCGTACTTCCCGAGCCCCGACTTCTGGCGCTCCTCGACCGCGGGGCGCGCTGCGGGCGCCCCGCGCACCGTACAGACCTCGGGCATCGTGCAGCCACCGGTGCACGCGCTCGCGGCCTGGCTGGTGCACTGCGCCGACCCGGGCCTCTCCCGCGCGCGTGGCTTCCTCTCCCGGGTGTATCCCCGGCTGGCCGCCTGGCACCGCTATCTGCTGCACCGGCGGGACCTGGGCGGGGGCGGGCTCGCGTCCGTCGTGCACCCCTGGGAACAGGGTATGGACAACAGCCCTTGCTGGGATGCCCCGTTGAGCCGGATCACGCCCGCCCCGGCCCGTTCCTTCCGCCGCGCGGACCTCGACCACGGAGCGGCCGAGGACCGGCCCACGGACCTCGACTACGGCCGTTACGTACGCCTCGCGACGGACTACCGGGACGGTGAATACAGGGATGGGCTGGGCGGGAGATACGGGGCCGGGGCAAGCGAGTTCGCGGTGGAGGACCCGTCCTTCAACGCCCTGCTCATCGCCTCCGAGCACGCACTGGCCCGTATCGCCCGGGAGTTGGGCGCGACCGGCACGGCCCGGCACGCGCGCGCGGAGCGGCTGACGGGGGTGCTGGTCGAGCGGCTGTGGGACCCGGCGGAGGGCATGTTCTTCTGCCGTGACGTAAGGGGTGGAGGTCTCATCCCCGAGCGCAGCGTCTCCGGCCTGATCCCGCTCCTTCTCCCCGACCTGCCCCGGGACATCACCGACGCCCTCGTCCGTACGGCGTCCGGCCCGCACTTCGGGCTCGGCGACACCACCCAACTCCCGCCCAGCTACGACCTGTTGGGCGAGGCGTTCGATCCGCACCGGTACTGGCGCGGGCCGGCCTGGTTCAACACGAGCTGGCTGCTGGAGCGGGGTCTGCGGCTGCACGGCGAGCAGAAGCGGGCGGACGCCCTGCGCGAGGCGGTCCTGGCGACCGCCGACGCCACCGACTTCGCCGAGTACGTCGACCCGTACGACGGCGAGGCGTGCGGCGCGACCGGCTTCAGCTGGACCGCCGCGCTGACCCTCGATCTGCTTCACGAGCCCCCCGGGCACGGCGTGTCCGGCGCGGGCCTCGGCACGTTCGACATGAGTGGCACACGTGACTGACACGGACGTCAGTGACACAGAAGTCAAGGTCGCCAAGAGAGTCAAGGGAGGGGACCGGGGATGACGGACCGGCATCATCTGCTCGTGCACGGCGGGACGTTCGCAGCCGTGGGCGACGGCGGGGACATCAGCGGCGTACGGGGCGGCAGTTCCCCGGACGGGTTATTCGTACGGGACGCCCGGCACCTGAGCCGTTGGCAGTTGACGGTCGACGGCGCGGTGCCGGAGGCCCTCACGCCGGTGGCCGACGGGGACATGGCGCGCTGTGTCCTCGTCCCGCGCGGTGGCCGACAGGAGCCGCCCGCGCACACGCTCTTCCGCGAACAGGCCGTCGGTGACGGCGCGTTCGTCGAATCGCTGAAGGTGACCAGCAACCGTCCGGTACCGACGACGGTCCGGCTCGCGGTCACCGCGGACGCCGACTTCACGGACCAGTTCGAACTCCGCTCGGACTACCGCACCTACACGAAGATCGGCGCCACCCGCTCCCGCCAAGTCCTCGACGACGGCGTGGAGTTCGCCTACCAGCGCGGCGAATGGCGATCCTGTACGACGGTCACGGCCGAACCGGCCCCCGACGGCGTCGAGGAGACCGGCACCGGCGCCCGCCGCCTCGTATGGACCCTGGACCTCGAACCGCACGGTACCGCCGAGTTGGCGCTGCGCGTGATGGCCCGCCCGCACGGCGACAAGCGCGCGCTGCGGGTACCGCGCTCACCGGCCGCGCTGAACGAGCAACTCCTCGCGCTGGAGGGCGAGTACGTCCAGGGCGTCTCCTTCCCCACCGGCTGGCCGGAGTTGGCCGCGGCCTGCGCCCGGGGCCTGTCGGACCTGGCCTCGCTCCAGGTCCCGGCGACGGGTCCCGACGGCGAGGAGCTTCGCGTACCGGCGGCCGGAGCGCCGTGGTTCCTGACCCTCCTCGGCAGAGACGCACTGCTCACCTCGCTCTTCGCCCTCCCGTACCGCCCCCAACTGGCCGCAGCCACACTGCCGGCGCTCGCCGCGACGCAGGCGACGGCCGTGGGCCCGGAGTCGGTCTCCCAGCCCGGCAAGATCGTGCACGAGGTGCGGCACGGCGAGTTGGCGCACTTCGGACAGGTGCCGTACGGGCGTTACTACGGCTCGGTCGACGCGACCCCGCTGTTCCTGGTACTGCTCGGCGCGTATGTCGAGCAGACCGGCGACACTGCCCTGGCCCGCCGCCTGGAGCCCAACGCCCGTGCCGCGATCGGCTGGATGCTGGACCACGGCGGCCTGACCTCGCGCGGTTACCTGGTCTACCGCGCCGACCAGGGCGGCCTGGCCAACCAGAACTGGAAGGACTCCCCCGGCGCCATCTGCGGGGCCGACGGCACCCGCGCAAGCGGTCCCGTGATGGCGGCGGGGGCCCAGGGCTACGCGTACGACGCGCTGCGCCGTACGGCCCAACTCGCCCGCACGGTATGGGAGGACGAGACGTACGCGGCCCTCCTGGAACAGGCTGCATCCGACCTGCGGGACCGTTTCCAGCGGGACTTCTGGATGCGGGACCAGTCCTTCCCGGCGCTGGCACTGGACGGCGAGGGCCGCCAGGTCGACGCGCTGGCGTCGGACGCGGGCCATCTGCTCTGGTCCGGCCTGCTGGACAAGGAGTACGGCGAACTGGTCGGCCGCAGGCTCTTGGCACCGGACTTCTTCTCGGGCTGGGGAGTCCGCACGCTCGCCTCCGGGCAGGCGGCGTACCACCCGCTCTCCTACCACCGGGGTTCGGTCTGGCCGCACGACAACGCGCTGATCACGCTGGGCCTGGCCCGCTACGGCCTGCACGACGAGGCCCGCACGGTCGCCCACGCGCTGGTCGACGCGGCGACGGCGACCGGCCACCGCCTCCCGGAGGTCCTCGCGGGCTACGGCCGCGGCACCCACCCGGAGCCGGTTCCGTACCCGCACGCGTGCGTGCGGGAGTCCCGTTCGGCGGCGGCTCCCTTGGCGCTGCTCACGGCGGTCGGGGGCGCGTGACACAACGGTGATAAGGCGTTTGCCGGGTGTTTGCCCAGTTCCGTGAACAGGGGCATGAGGCAACTCGTACGGAAGAGCGGCGGTCCTGCCTCCCCAGTCGGACCGCCCCTCTACTCCGATCACGGGCCTCGCACGGAAGGACCTTCGGGTTGCCTCAGCACACGAGCACACGCCAGACACCGAATACGGCCGGGGCAGCCGATGGCGAGGTACTGCCGCCGGACATGGACGAGGGGGCTGCGCCGGGGGCCGGTCCTTCCGCGAGCCTCGTGACCAAGCCCCAGGTCGGAGACGTGACTTCAGCGAGCACCGAGACCAAGGCCGGCGCCGGGACTTCCGCGAGCGGCGAGAGCAGGACCGAGGCCGACAGCGAGACCTCTCCGGTCGGCGAGACCAAGTCCGAGGTTGGCGCCGCGACTTCTGCGAGCGCCGAGACCAAGTCCAAAGCCGACAGCGGGACTTCTCCGGTCACCGAGAGCGCGGGCGAGCTTTCTGCAGGCGCGGAGACAGCGACCGAACCTTCCGCGGGCGCGGAGACCGACTCCGGCCTTCCCACGGGCGCCGAGCGCGAGGCCGAGCCGTCCCTCGGCGTGCGGACCGACACCGGCTCCTCCACAGTCGCCGAAACCAAGCACGGCTCCACTCCCGCCGCCGAGACCGAGCAGGCCGAGGGCACCGCGTCCGAACCTTCCGTGGACGCACCGTCCGAAACTCCGGCGGAGGCCGCGTCGGCGGCCTCGTCCAACACCGTGCCCGTGGCCTCGTCCGACACCGCGTCCGACGCCGGGGAGCCCCGGACCGCTGAGGACGGTGACGCCGACGACACCGAAGCCGCCGACTCCACAGACCCCGACGCCGAGGTCACCGAGAACGCCACCGCGACCACCCCGGCGACCGAAGCCGACCCCGAACCCGACGCCTCGGCCGGCGACACGGACACCGCAGCCGAATCCGACACCACCGACCAAGCCGCCGCCACCCCCGAACCCGCCGAGCCCACCACCCCCCGCCCCACCCGCCGAGGCCCCCGCACCTGGAGCAGCCGCCTGGGCCTGCGCCGCCGTATGCAGGCCTGGCGCGAGACGCACCCCGTGGCCGCGCTCACGCTCTCCTGGGTGGTCACGTTTCTCGCCGCCGTGCTCGTGTACATCTGCCTGGAGATGCCGAACACGCTGGGCCAGTTGCGGCTCATGGAGTTCGCGCGGATACCCGCCGAGGCGATCATGGCGGCGGTTGTTCTGCTGAGCCTGCCGCGGCGGGCGCGGATCGTGGCGGCGGCGGGGTTCGGCGCGCTCGTCGGGGCCCTCGCCGTGCTGAACATGTTCGACATGGGCTTCAACGAATACCTGGGCCGGCACTTCAACATCATCCTGGACTGGAGCCTGTTCGGGGACGCCCGCGGGTATCTGAAGGACACGTTCGGCGGGACGGCGACGCAGCTCATCACGGTCGCCCTCATCGCGCTGATCGTCGTGCTGATCGTCCTCGTCGCGCTGGCGATGGTCCGGCTCAGCACCGTCCTCGTCACCTACAAGGCCCACGCGACCCGGGGCACCCTGATCGCCGGCACGGTGTGGATCACCTGCTCCGCGTTCGCCCTGGAGTTCCACGGCATCCCGCTCGCCGCCGACCACACGGCCGGTGTCCTCAAGTACCAGGTGCGGGCGGTGCAGGAAACGCTGCGTGACGAGGCGGAGTTCAAGAAGGTCGCGAAGGTCGACGCGTTCGGCAACACCCCGGGCAGCCAGCTCGTCCCGGACCTGCGCGGCAAGGACATGATCTTCACCTTCATCGAGAGCTACGGCCGGAGCGCGATCGAGGACCCGATCATGGCGCCCGGTGTCGACGAGACCCTGGCCGCCGACACCAAGGCCCTGTCGAAGGCGGGCTTCGCCGCGAAGAGCGGCTGGCTGACCTCGGCGACGTACGGCGGCAGCAGCTGGCTCGGCCACTCCACCACCATGTCGGGCCTGTGGGTCAGCAACCAGCAGCGCTACCGCACGGTGATGGCGAGCGACCACCTGAGCCTGACCGACGCCTTCAAGAAGACCGGCGACTACGACACCGTCGGCGTGATGCCCGGCATTCAGAAGGGCTGGCCCGAGCAGAGCTTCTACGGCCTCGATAAGGTCTACAACGCCTTCCAACTGGGCTACAAGGGACCGAAGTTCAGCTGGTCGACGATGCCCGACCAGTACGCGCTCGAGCAGTTCCAGAAGCAGGTGCACAGCAAGCCGCGCGCCGACGGCAAGTCACTGATGTCGATGATCATCCTGACCTCGAGCCACCAGCCCTGGGCACCGATCCCGAAGCTCGTCCCGTGGGACCAGCTGGGCAACGGTTCGATCTTCGACGCGATCCAGAAGGCCGGCAACAAGGCGTCCGACGTCATCGCCAACAGCACCAAGTCCCGCGAGGAGTACGGCAAGTCGATCCAGTACTCGGTGAACTCCCTCACCCAGTGGCTGGAGCGCTACGGCAACGACAACACCGTGCTCGTCTTCCTCGGCGACCACCAGCCGATCGCCCGCGTCAGCGGCAACCACGCCAGCCGTGACGTACCGATCTCGATCGTCGCCAAGGACCCCAAGATCCTTGAGAAGATCGACAGTTGGAACTGGACGGACGGCCTGCGCCCCGCGCACAACGCCCCGGTGTGGAAGATGAGCGCGTTCCGCGACAAGTTCCTCACGGCGTACGGCTCGACGCCGCACCCGAAGTCCAACTGAGCAGCCCCACCAGCGGAGTTCAGCCGCCGGACGTGTCCAGTTCCGCGTCCTCGCCGATCCCCGCGCAGTCGTACGGGTCCTTCAGCCAACCGTCGGGCAGCACCACCCTGTTGTTGCCCGACGTACGGCCGCGGGGCCCGTCGGCGCCTGCGGGCCAGGGCTGGTCGAGGTCCAACTCGTCGAGACCGGACCGGAGTTCGTCCAGCGAGGACGTGATGGCGAGGCGCTTGCGCATCTCGCTGCCGACCGCGAAGCCCTTCAGGTACCAGGCGACGTGCTTGCGGAAGTCGATGACCCCGCGCGCCTCGTCGCCGATCCACTCGCCGAGCAGTGTCGCGTGCCGCACCATGACGTCGGCGACCTCGCGCAACGACGGCTCCAGGACGTCCTGTTCACACCCCTCGAACGCGGCCACGAGGTCGGCGAACAGCCACGGCCGCCCCAGGCACCCGCGTCCGACCACGACCCCGTCGCACCCGGTCTCGCGCACCATCCGCACCGCGTCCTGCGCGGACCAGATGTCGCCGTTGCCGAGCACGGGGATCTCCGGCACATGCTCCTTCAGCCGGGCGATCGCGTCCCAGTCGGCGGTGCCGCCGTAGTGCTGGGCGGCGGTGCGGCCGTGCAGCGCGATGGAGGTGACGCCCTCCTCGACGGCGATGCGGCCGGCGTCGAGGAAGGTGATGTGGTCGTCGTCGATGCCCTTGCGCATCTTCATGGTGACGGGCAGGTCCCCGGCACCGCTGACGGCCTCCTTCAGGATCGCCCGCAGCAGGTTCCGCTTGTACGGCAGCGCGGAGCCGCCGCCCTTGCGGGTGACCTTCGGTACGGGGCAGCCGAAGTTGAGGTCGATGTGGTCGGCGAGGTCCTCCTCCGCGATCATGCGGACGGCCTTGCCGACGGTCGCCGGGTCCACGCCGTACAGCTGGATCGAGCGCGGCTTCTCCGTCGCGTCGAAGTGGACCAGCTGCATGGTCTTCTCGTTGCGCTCGACCAGCGCCCGCGTCGTGATCATCTCGCTGACGAACAGGCCCTTGCCCCCGCTGAACTCCCGGCACAGGGTGCGGAAGGGCGCGTTGGTGATCCCGGCCATGGGGGCCAGGACGACGGGCGGCGAGACGGTGTGCGGGCCGATCTGCAAAGGCGACACGGCCGGGGGCGCGGGCAGGGACACGGGCGTGGACATTGCTCCATTGTGGCGCACGGCTTCCGGTGCCCATATCCGTAGATCTTCCGGTGCCCGTATCCGTAGATCATGTAGCGGTCATTAGTTAGACGCACTATCGAGTTTCGCGTACGATGGTCCGCATGCCCGAGCTCAGCCATCGCCGCCGACAGTTGGTGCTCGCGATCTGCTGCATGAGTCTGCTGATCGTGAGCCTGGACGTGACCATTCTGAACGTCGCCCTGCCGGCGATGCAGACCGATCTGCACGCGTCGACCTCCGGTCTCCAGTGGACGATCGACGCGTACACCCTGGTCCTGGCCTCCCTGCTGATGCTCGCGGGCTCCACGGCCGACCGGATCGGCCGCAAGCGGGTCTTCGTCGTCGGCCTGGTGGTCTTCAGCCTCGGCTCGCTGCTCTGCTCCCTCGCACCCGACCTCAACGCGCTGATCTGGTTCCGCATGATCCAGGCGGTCGGCGGCTCGATGCTCAACCCGGTCGCCATGTCGATCATCACCAACACCTTCACGGAGCCGCGCGAGCGCGCCCGTGCGATCGGTGTGTGGGGCGCGGTCGTCGGCATATCGATGGCCGCAGGACCGCTGATCGGCGGCCTGCTCGTGGACTCGGTCGGCTGGCGCTCGATCTTCTGGATCAACCTGCCGGTGGGCGTGGTCGCGCTGCTCCTCACGCTGAAGTTCATCCCCGAGTCCCGCGCGCCCAAGGCCCGCCGTGCCGACCCGGTCGGCCAGCTCCTGGTGATCGCCCTGTTCGGCTCCCTCACGTACGCGATCATCGAGGCGCCGAACTCCGGGTTCACCGCGATCCTGCCGTTCGCCGTGCTCGCGCTGGTCGCCCTCGCCGGTCTCCTCTGGTACGAGCCGCGGCGCGACGAACCCCTCATCGACCTGCGCTTCTTCCGTTCGGCGCCGTTCAGTGGGGCGACGGTGATCGCCATCAGCGCGTTCTCGGCGCTGGGCGGCTTCCTGTTCCTGTCCACGCTGTATCTGCAGAACGTGGTCGGTCTGGACGCGCTGCACGCGGGCCTGTGGATGCTGCCGATGGCTGTGCCGACGTTCCTGTGCGCGCCGATCTCCGGGCGGCTGGTCGGTAGTCGGGGGCCGCGCATATCCCTGCTGATCGCGGGGACGGCGATGACGGCGAGTGCGGTGCTGTTCGCGGGGTTCGAGGCGGAGACGTCCAACGTCTCGCGGTTCATCGGGTACGCGCTGTTCGGGATCGGGTTCGGGTTTGTGAACGCGCCGATCACGAATACGGCGGTGTCCGGGATGCCGCGCGCCCAGGCGGGGGTTGCGGCGGCGGTTGCTTCCACGAGTCGGCAGTTGGGGCAGACGCTCGGGGTTGCGGTTGTCGGGGCGGTGTTGGCTTCCGGGGTGGTGGCGTCGTCGTACAAGGAGACGTTTGTGTCTGCTGCTCGGCCGGGGTGGTGGATTTTGGTGGCGTGCGGGCTTGCGGTGCTGGTGCTTGGGGCTGTTACCAGTGGGGCTTGGGCTCGGCGGACTGCTGAGCGTACGGCTGAGAAGCTGGAGTCCGTTGAAGTACGCGAAGCGGCGGGGATCAGCGCTTAGTTTTGCGTGTGCAGGAGCGTCGTGGCTGGTCGCGCAGTTCCCCGCGCCCCTAAAGAACCTCACCTGGCCTGCGCTATGGCGTGCAGCCTCTCCAGGCGTCCCCTCGTCTCCTCGTCCGCCGGGGCGTAGGTCACCATCCTTGGGCCCGTTGACGGGCCCAGCCACAGGTCGGTGTGGTCTACGGTGATGCGGCCCACGTGGGTGTTGCGGAACTCCTTGCGGCGGGGGGTGGCGCCCACGACCTCGTGGCGGTCCCAGACGTCGCAGAACTCGGGGGACGTGCGCAGCCGGGTGAGCAGGGTCTTCCAGGTGGGGTCGGCGAGGTGGCCCGCCATGGAGCCGCGGAAGCGGGCGGCCATGAGTCGTTGGGTCTTCTCCAGGTGGACGATCGACGACCGCCACTCCTGGTGCGTGTAGGAGAGGACCATGCAGTTGCGGTCCGCGGGCGGCACCGCGTCCATGTCACACAGCAGCATCCCGTACGTCCGGTTGTAGGCGAGGATGTCGTACCGGGCGTTCTGCAGACAGGCCGGGATCGGGTCCAACTGGTCCAGCATCGCCCGCAGGGCGGGTGTGACGACCGGGCATTCCGTCGCCGGACGCGAGTCGGTCGCGTCGGCCAGCCGGAAGAGGTGGGCGCGCTCGCTCGGGTCGAGCAGCAGGGTGCGGGCGAGGGCGTCGAGGACCTGTACGGAGACCTGGATGTCCCGGGCCTGTTCGAGCCACGTGTACCAGGTGACCCCGACCGCGGCGAGCTGCGCGACCTCCTCGCGGCGCAGGCCGGGCGTACGGCGTCGGGCGCCGCGCGGCAGGCCGACCTGCTCGGGGGCGATGTGCTCACGGCGGTGGCGCAGGAACGCGGCGAGTTCATGGCGCCGGACCGTCGACACGTTCTGCGGAGCCGCCATCACCTCAGCCGCCATCACCTCGGCCGCTGTCCCCGTCCCCGTCCCTGTCACCGTCTCCTGTGCCATGGTCGTCATCGCTCCAGTCTGCCGCCGCGCGGACCCTGTTTCCAGGTAGTCCTTCTACCAGGATAAGGACACTCTGGTACCAGTCTGAGGACAGGAGCACGCTGGTCCGCGTGACCGAAACCATCGCTTCCCGCACCGCCAAGTCCCCGGCGGCGACACCCGTGCTCAGCGGCCTCGGACTGTTCACGGTGCTGCTGGCCGCGGCGCTGCCCCTCATCGACTTCTTCATCGTCAACGTGGCCCTGCCGACCATCGGCAAGGACCTCTCGGCGAGCGAGGCCGTCCTCGAACTCGTCGTCGCCGGCTACGGAGTCGCGTACGCCGTGCTGCTCGTCCTCGGTGGCCGGCTCGGTGACCTGTTCGGGCGCCGCCGGCTCTTCCTGGGCGGCATGGCCGCCTTCGGCGTGACCTCGCTGGCGTGCGGGCTCGCGCCCACCGCGTGGACGCTGGTCGCCGCGCGGATCGCCCAGGGCGCCGCGTCCGCGGCGATGCTCCCGCAGGTCCTCGCCACCATCCAGTCCGCGACCCAGGGCCCGCGCCGCGCCAAGGCGATGGGCCTGTACGGCGCGACCGCCGGCCTCGCCATGGTGGCCGGCCAGATCCTCGGCGGGGTCCTGGTCGCCGCCGACATCGCCGGTACCGGCTGGCGCGCGGTGTTCCTGGTGAACGTGCCGGTCGTCGTCCTGGGCCTGTTCCTGGCCGCCAAGGTCGTACCGGAGACGCGTTCGCAGCACCCGGAGCCGGTGGACGTGCCCGGCACGTTCCTGCTCGCCGCGTCCCTGCTGGCGCTGCTGGTGCCGCTGACCGAGGGCCGGGCGGCGGGCTGGCCGCTGTGGACGTGGCTGTCGCTGGCCGCGTTCCCGGGGATCGTGTCCGCGTTCTACGCGGTGGAGCGCAGGGCGGACCGGCAGGGCCGTACGCCGCTGGTGCCGCCGAGTCTGCTGGCGCTGACCTCGTTGCGGCGCGGGCTGGTGCTGATCCTGCCGTTCGGGATGGGCTTCAGCGGGTTCATGTTCGTGATCGCGGTGGCCTTGCAGCGGGGGGCGGGTCTCGGCCCGATCGCGGCGGGGCTCGCGCTGGTCCCGCTGGCGGTGACCTTCTTCCTGGCCTCGCTCGCCGGGCCGCGTCTGGTGACCCGGTACGGCACGCGGATAGTGACGGTGGGGTCGGTCGTCCAGGCGGTCGGTCTGGGGCTCATCGTGCTGGCGGTGTGGCGTTCCTGGCCGCATCTCGGCTTCGTCGAACTGCTCCCCGGGGCGGCGGTCGCCGGCGCGGGCCAGGCGCTCCAATTGCCCATCATCTTCCGCATCATCCTGTCCGAGGTGCCGCCGGCCCGTGCCGGTGTGGGCGCGGGCGTGATGGTCACCACCCAGCAGTCCGCGCTGGCGCTCGGCGTGGCCACGCTGGGCACGCTCTTCCTGTCGCTGATCCCGGGCATGGGGATGCGGGACGCCCTGGTGATAACGCTGTTGGCGCAGCTGGCGGGCGTGGTGCTGACCGGGCTGCTCAGCCTGCGGCTGCCGCGCGCGATCGGCTGACAAACAGCGGACCCGCCGGAGGCCACGCCGGATGACATGTTCACAGCTTGGACAACTCGGCGTGAATTGAGCACTGTTGATGTTGATATTGCTGCACACTCCTTGCCGGAGACTCCTGAGCGGAGGCGAGGCACATGTTGCAGATCAACACGAGCAAGGTGAGCCGCTGGGACCAGCACGGGCGGGAACACGTCGTCCGCGTGCAGCGCAAGGGCGCGCAACGCACGATCGTGTGCGACACCTGCGGCTGGAAGAAGAGCGCGCAGTTCCTGCCCTGGCTGAAGGCGGAGGAACACCTGGCCGAGGAGCACCAGGCGACGGTGGATCCGTCCGCCGACTGACCGGGACAGCGATGAGTTCGCGAGGCGAGGGGAGTCGTATCCGATACGACTCCCCGGACCGGAAGGCCGACCGATGAGCTCTCTCCACGACACCCTGCGGCGACGCGTCGACGACGGCACCGTGCCGGGGGCGGTGGGCCTGGTGGCCCGCGGCGACGACGTCGAGGTGGTCGCCGTCGGCTCCGTCGACGTCGAAGGCACCGCCCCGATGGCCCGCGACTCGATCTTCCGGGTCGCCTCGATCGGCAAGCCGGTCACGGCGGCGGCGGTGCTGGCACTGGTGGAGGACGGGCGCCTGGCGCTGGACGCCCCGGTGGCGGAGTGGCTGCCGGAGCTGGCGAAGCCGACGGTGGTCCGCACACCCTCCTCGCCCGTCGAGGACGTGGTCCCGGCGGAGCGCCCGGTCACGGTCGAGGACCTGCTGAGCTTCCGGGCCGGCTGGGGATTCCCGGACGACTTCTCGCTGCCGGCCGTCCAGGCGCTGCTCGCGTTCCAGCAGGACGGCCGTGCCCCCTACCTCCAGCCCGGCCCCGACGAGTGGCTCGCCGCCCTGGCCCGGATCCCGATGGTGCGCCAGCCGGGTGCCGCGTGGCTCTACAACACCTGCTCGGACCTCCAGGGCGTCCTGGTCGCCCGCGCCTCGGGCTCGTCCTTCCCCGACTTCCTGGCGGAGCGGTTCTTCGGGCCGCTGGGCATGACGGACACCGCGTTCACGGTCCCGGAGTCGAAGCGGGCCCGCTTCACCACCGCCTACTCGCCGGGCGAGCAGGGCACCCTGACCGAGTCGGACGCCCCGGACGGCGGCTTCAGCCGGCCCCCGGCCTTCCCCTCGGGCGCCGGCGGCCTGGTCTCGACGGCCGACGACCTCCTCGCCTTCGGCCGCATGCTCGCGAACGCCGGCGCGGCACCCGACGGCACCCCCGTCCTCTCCCCCACCTCCGTGAGCCGCATGACCACCAACCACCTCACCGCCGCCCAGCGCGACGCCTCGACCCTGTTCCTGGAGGGCCAGGGCTGGGGCTACGGCGGCCAGGTCGACGTCACTCCCGTCGACCCCTGGAACGTCCCCGGACGCTACGGCTGGGTCGGCGGCACCGGCACGACGGCCCACGTCGTCCCGCCGACGGGCACGGTGACGATCCTGCTGACCCAGGTGGCGATGACCAGCCCGGTACCGACACCGCTGATGCGGGAGTTCTGGGAGTCCACGGCGGGGCGCTGACGCGCTCGACTCGCCCTCGCGGCCGACCGGCGTGAGCATGGATGGGCGTGATCAGCCGAACGCTCTACCGAGCGTTCCGCCGAACGTCCTGCCGAACGAGAGGAGTCCCCGTGCACGCCACACTCCGCGGTCGCGGCACTCGTACGATCGCCGCCGGTGCCCTGAGTCTCGCCCTGCTGTCGGCCGGGACGGCGAGCGCCTTCGCCGCCTCCCCGAGTCCGAAAGCGAGCCCGAAAGCCAGTCCGAGCGCGATGGGCTCGATCACCGTCAAGGCCGACAAGAGCACGGTCAAGGTCGGCGACAAGGTGACCTTCACCGGCCGTACCAAGGGCCTGAAGGTCGGCACCAAGCTGGTCCTCCAGCACGAGAAGGCCGGGAAGTGGAACGCGCTCAACGGGAGCACCACGGTCAAGAACGGCAGCAGCTACTCGCTCACCGCGAAGCTCAACACCAAGGGCCAGGAGCACCTGCGGATCGCGGCCGGTACGACCTACTCCCCGACCGTCACCGTCAAGGTGACGTGACCGGGGCCGCGCTCAGCCCCTCAGTCCCCGCAGCAAAAGCTCCACCATCGCCCCGAACTCCTCCTCCGCGCCCGGCTTCCGCCACTCCCGTGCGTAGGCCGGGTCGTGGAAGCGGCCCGTGGCCTGGAAGACGGTGCGGGCCGCGATCGCCGGGTCGGTGACCGTGAAGACACCGCTGTCGACGCCCGCCCGCACGATCTCGGTGAGCTGGCCGGTGAGTTCGTCGATGTGCTCGCTCACCACCTCGCCCGCCTCCTCCGCGAGGACCGAGTACGTGGCGAACAACTCGGGATCGCCGCCGGCTTTCTCGCGCTTGGCCGCGAACAGCGCCGCCAGCCAGTCCCGGACCCTGGCCTCCGGGTCGCGGTCCTCGGTCACGAAGCGGGACAGGGTCTGCGACGTACGGTCCAGCCAGCGCTTGGAGACCGCCTCCCGGAGTGCCGCCTTCGTGCGGAAGTGCCGGTAGACGGTGCCATGGCTGACGCCGAGCGCGCGGGCCACGTCCACCACGGTGGCCTTCGCCGGGCCGTGGCGGCGCAGCACCTCCTCGGTCGCTTCGAGGATGCGCTCGGCGGTCAGGGTCTCGCTCGCTGCCATGACGAAGACCGTACCCGGAGGTCGGATCAGCGCTCGCTGTCGAGGTGCGCGATCGCCGCGGCGGGGTAGCGGCCACCCGCCGCCGAGTCCGCCGGTACAGCCTCCTCCAGCGCGGTCAGGTCGGCCGCGTCCAGTACGACGTCCAGCGCGCCCAGCGACTCGGTCAGCCGCTCCCGGGTCCGCGCGCCGATCAGCGGCACGATGTCCTCGCCCCGCGACAGCACCCAGGCGATGGCGAGTTGCGCGACGGAGACGCCCTTCTGCTCGGCGATCTTCCGCAACTGCTCGACCAGGCCCAGGTTGTGCCGGAGGTTGTCGCCCTGGAAACGCGGCGAGTGCGCCCGGTAGTCGGTGACCGGCAGCTGCCGGTCGGCCGCGAAGTGCCCGGAGATCAGCCCGCGCGACAGCACGCCGTACGCCGTGACGGAGATGCCCAGTTCACGGGTGGTCGGCAGGATGCGGTCCTCGATGCCGCGCGTGATCAGCGCGTACTCCAGCTGCACATCCGCGATGGGCGCGGTCGCGGCGGCCCGGCGGATCGTGTCGGCGCCGGCCTCGCTGAGGCCGATGTGCCGGACGTAGCCCTGCTCGACGAGTTCGGCGATGGCGCCGACCGTCTCCTCGATCGGTACGTCGGGGTCGATCCGGGCGATCCGGTACACGTCGATGTGGTCGACGCCGAGGCGCTGGAGGGAGTACGCGGCGAAGTTCTTCACAGCGGCGGGCCTGCCGTCGTAGCCGTTCCAAGCGCCGTCCGGACCGCGCAGTGCCCCGAACTTCACGCTGGTGAGCGCCTGTTCGCGGCGGGCGGCGGGGGCGGTGCGCAGGGCCTCGGCGATCAGCAGCTCGTTGTGGCCCATGGCGTAGAAGTCGCCGGTGTCGAGGAGCGTGACGCCCGCTTCGAGGGCGGCGTGGATGGTCGCGATGGACTCGCTCCGGTCCGCCTCGCCGTACAGCGCGGACATGCCCATGCAGCCGAGGCCGAGGGCGGAGACCTGGGGGCCGGTGGTTCCGAGTGAGCGCGTGGGAATCGTCATGCATGCCACCTTGGCATGACAGATGACAGATTTCAATATCTGTCATTCCAACCCTCTCGCCGACCCTCTCGCTGACCCTCTTGACGAAAGGTCTGGACCAAGCGCACTGTCATGCCAGCACTGTCATGCCTACGACACCTCACCGCACCCCCACCGGGAGGCCCCGTATGCTCCGCCGCCTGCTCACCGCCGCCCTCACCGCGGCCGCCCTCCTCGTCCCCCTCTCGATCGCCACCGCGCCCACCGCCTCGGCGGCCGACACCTGCGCCGTCAAGTCCCGCCCGGCCGGCAAGGTCCTCCAGGGCTACTGGGAGAACTGGGACGGCTCCGCCAACGGCGTCCACCCGCCCTTCGGCTGGACCCCGATCACCAACTCCGCGATCGCCGGCCACGGTTACAACGTGATCAACGCGGCCTTCCCGGTCATCCGTTCAGACGGAACGGCCCTCTGGGAGGACGGCATGGACACGGGCGTGAAGGTGGCCACGCCGGCCGAGATGTGCGCGGCGAAGGCCTCCGGCCAGACGATCCTGATGTCGATCGGCGGAGCGGCGGCCGGCATCGACCTCAGCTCGACCACCGTGGCGAACAAGTTCGTCTCGACGATCGTGCCGATCCTGAAGAAGTACAACTTCGACGGCATCGACATAGACATCGAGACGGGCCTGGTAGGCAGCGGCAGCATCACCCAACTCTCCACGTCCCAGGCCAACTTGATCCGCATCATCGACGGCATCCTCGCTCAGATGCCATCCAACTTCGGCCTGACGATGGCCCCGGAGACCGCCTACGTCACCGGCGGCAGCATCGCGTACGGCTCGATCTGGGGCGCGTATCTGCCGATCGTGAAGAAGTACGCGGACAACGGCCGCCTGTGGTGGCTCAACATGCAGTACTACAACGGCAGCATGTACGGCTGCTCCGGCGACTCGTACTCCGCCGGCACCGTCGCGGGCTTCACCGCCCAGACCGACTGCCTCAACAAGGGCCTGGTCGTGCAGGGTACGACGATCAAGGTCCCGTACGACAAGCAGGTCCCGGGCCTGCCCGCCCAGTCGGGAGCGGGCGGCGGCTACATGTCACCGTCCCTGGTCTCCCAGGCGTGGAAGCACTACGGCACGTCTCTCAAGGGCCTGATGACCTGGTCGATCAACTGGGACGGCTCGAAGAACTGGACGTTCGGCGACAACGTGAAGGCCCTGCAAGGGCGTTGAGGTTCACCTGGCCGTGAGGGCGAGCTTTGCCCCCAGAGCCACGAACGACCCGGCGAAGCTCCGCCGCAGCCATGTCATCACCCTCGGCCGTGAGGTGACGTGGCTGCGGACGGAGGCGGCGAGGACGCCGTACGCGGCGAAGACCACGAACGTCGCCAGCATGAAGACTCCGCTGAGCGCCAACATCCGTACGGCGGAGTGGGGTTCGTCGGGACTCACGAACTGCGGCAGGAAGGCGAAGAAGAAGATCGTCAGCTTCGGGTTGAGGATGTTGATCAGCACGCCCCGGACGATCACGCGGCCGGCGGAAATTGGTGCGCTGTCCTGGTCGACGTCGATCGCCGCCTTGTCCTTCACCGTCGCCCACGCCATGTACAAGAGATAGGCGACACCGGCGTACTTGAGGATCTGAAAGGCGGCGGCACTGGCGTTCAGCAGCGCGGCCAGCCCGACGACGGTGGCCAGCACGTGCGGCACGATCCCGAGCGTGCAGGCGAAGGCCGCGAGGACGCTCGCGCGGCGCCCCCGGGAGAGACCGGCGGCCAGGGTGTAGACGACGCCGGTGCCGGGGGTGGCGACCACGACAAGGGTGGTGAGGAGGAAGGCGAGGCTCATGAGAGCCAGCCTGGCGGCGCGGCGGACCTCTCAACAGGTCCAATGGGCCCCCGGCATCGAGGACCAATCACCAACGCCGGACGGGCACCTTCAGCCCGTCCGGCGTTTGAGGACGAGGCCCCTTCAGGGCCGATGGGGGTCTGGGGGCGCAGCCCCCAGGAACAGCACCCCGACAGACCTAGGCGCCGACGAGACGCCCAGCCAGGTAACCCTCGATCTGGTCCAGCGACACGCGTTCCTGCTTCATCGAGTCGCGCTCGCGCACCGTCACCGCGTTGTCCTCGAGCGTGTCGAAGTCGACCGTCACGCAGTACGGCGTGCCGATCTCGTCCTGGCGACGGTAGCGGCGGCCGATGGCGCCGGCGTCGTCGAACTCGATGTTCCAGTTCTGACGAAGGGCGGCGGCGAGGCCCTTGGCCTTCGGGGACAGCTCGGGGTTGCGGGAGAGGGGAAGGACGGCCACCTTCACCGGGGCGAGGCGGTGGTCCAGACGCAGCACCGTGCGCTTCTCCAACTTGCCCTTGGCGTTGGGCGCTTCGTCCTCGACGTACGCGTCGAGCAGGAACGCCAGCATCGCGCGGCCGACACCGGCGGCGGGCTCGATGACGTACGGCGTCCAGCGCTCCTGGGCCTCCTGGTCGAAGTAGGAGAGGTCCTGGCCGGAGGCCTTGGAGTGCGCGGTGAGGTCGAAGTCGGTGCGGTTGGCGACGCCTTCCAGCTCGCCCCACTCGTTGCCGCCGAACTGGAAGCGGTACTCGATGTCAGCGGTGCGCTTGGAGTAGTGGGAGAGCTTCTCCTTGGGGTGGTCGTACCACCGCATGTTCTCCTCGCGCATGCCCAGGCCGGTGTACCAGTTCCAGCGCTGCTCCATCCAGTACTCCTGCCACTTCTCGTCCTCGCCCGGCTTGACGAAGAACTCCATCTCCATCTGCTCGAACTCGCGGGTGCGGAAGATGAAGTTGCCGGGCGTGATCTCGTTGCGGAAGGACTTGCCCATCTGCGCGATGCCGAACGGCGGCTTGCGGCGCGAAGTGGTCTGCACCTGGGCGAAGTTGGTGAAGATGCCCTGTGCGGTCTCGGGGCGCAGGTAGGCGACGGAGCCGGTGTCCTGCGTCGGGCCGAGGTGGGTGGAGAGCAGGCCGGAGAATTCCTTGGGCTCGGTGAACTGGCCCTTGTTGCCGCAGTTGGGGCAGTTGATGTCGGCGAGGCCCTTCTCGGGGGCGCGGCCGTGCTTGGCCTCGTACGCCTCCTCCAGGTGGTCCGCGCGGAACCGCTTGTGGCACGCGGTGCACTCGGTCAGCGGGTCCGAGAAAGTGGCGACATGGCCGGAGGCGACCCACACCTCGGGGGCCAGGATCACGGACGAGTCGATACCGACCACGTCCTCGCGCGACGTCACCATGTAGCGCCACCACTGGCGCTTCAGGTTCTCCTTGAGCTCGACACCCAGCGGCCCGTAGTCCCAGGCGGCGCGCTGGCCGCCGTAGATCTCACTACTGGGGAATACGAAGCCACGGCGCTTGCTCAGGCTGACGATGGTGTCGATCTTGTCGGCGGCCACGATGCTCTCTTCATGACGAATGGACGGCGGCGAATGACTCAGGTTACCGGCGCCTCCCGCCCCCTTATCAAATCGGTTCCCCCCTCGCACCTTGTTGACAACGGTTTCCATATTAGTTGAAAATGACTGTCATGAACGTACGACGACGCCACATATCCGGGATCGCGATAGCCGCGGCCACCGCCCTCGGCCTCGGGACCCTCTCCGCCTGCTCCGACAGCGCGGCCGCCGCCAACACGGACAAGTTCGACGTCGTCGCGTCGTTCTACCCGCTGCAGTACCTCGCCGAGCAGATCGGCGGGAGCCACGTCCACGTCACCAGCCTGACCAAGCCCGGCCAGGAACCGCACGACCTGGAGATCAGCGCGCAGCAGACCGCCGCGCTCGGGGAGTCCGACGCGGTGCTCTACCTCAAGAACCTCCAGCCGGCCGTCGACGACGCGGTGAGCCAGTCCGAGGTCAAGACGAAGATCGACGCCGCTTCCCTGACCACGGAGGAGAAGCACGGCAACGAGGTCGGCGGTCACGCGGCCACGCACGACACCTCGAAGAACGACGAGCTGGCCGGCCTCGACCCCCACATCTGGCTCGACCCGGTGCGCTACGCCCAGGTCGCCGAGGGCGTCGGCAAGGCCTTCGAGAAGGCCGACCCGGACAACGCGGCCGACTACAGGACGCGCACCACGGCCCTGGTCACGAAGCTGGACGCGCTCAACACCGAGTTCAAGACCGGCCTCGCCGACACGAAGACCAAGGTGTTCATCACCACGCACGCCGCCTTCGGCTACCTCGCCGAGCGCTACGGCCTCACCGAGGAGGCCATCAACGGCCTCGACCCCGAGTCGGAGCCCAGTGCCGAGCGCGTGAAGGACCTTGAGAAGATGGCGAAGGCCGACGGCGTCACCACCGTGTTCTACGAGACGCTCGTCAGCGACAAGACCGCGAAGACCATCGCCGCCGACGCGAACCTGAAGACCGACGTCCTCGACCCGATCGAGGGCATCACCAAGAAGTCCCGCGGCACGGACTACTTCTCGGTCCAGCGGGCCAACCTCAAGGCGCTGCAGACGGCTCTGGGAAGTAAATGACCGACACGATGATCAGCACGGAGGACGACGTCATGAGCGAGCCCGTCATAACGCTGCGCGGAGTCCGCGCCGAGCTGGGTTCGCGCCCCGTCCTGCGCGGCATCGACCTCACCGTGCACCGCGGTGAGGTCGTCGCGCTGCTCGGCGCCAACGGCTCCGGCAAGTCGACCGCGATCCGCACGATCATCGGCCAAGTCCCTTTGTCCGCAGGCGAGATCGAGCTGTTCGGCACCCCGCGCCGCGCCTTCAAGGACTGGCGGCGCGTGGGCTACGTACCGCAGCGCACGACGGCGGCGGGCGGAGTCCCCGCCACGGTCACCGAGATCGTCACGTCCGGCCGTCTCTCCCGCACCCGCTTCGGCCTGCTGCGCAAGGCGGACCACGAGGCCGTACGGCACGCTCTGGAGCTGGTCGGCATGGCGGACCGCGCCAAGGACTCGGTCAACGCGCTCTCCGGCGGCCAGCACCAGCGGGTGCTGATCGCCCGCGCGCTCGCCGCCGAACCCGAACTCCTCATCATGGACGAGCCGATGGCGGGCGTGGACCTGGCCAGCCAGAAGGTGCTGGCGGACACCCTGGCCCGCCAAGTGGCCGAAGGTACAACGGTGTTGCTCGTCCTGCACGAACTCGGCCCGCTGGAGCCCCTGATCGACCGCGCGGTCGTCCTGCGCGACGGCTGCGTCCAGCACGACGGCCCGCCGCCGCACGCGCTGGGCCAGCACGCGCTGCCCGGCCACGACCACGTACACCCGCACGAGCCGCTTCACACAGGACTGCTGAGCTGATGGACATCCTCGACTACGCCTTCATGCAGCGGGCGCTCATCGCCGCCGTCCTCGTCGGCATCACCGCCCCCGCGATCGGCATCTACCTCGTCCAGCGCCGCCAGCCCCTCATGGGCGACGGCATCGGGCACGTGGCGATGACCGGCGTCGGCCTCGGCTTCCTGCTGAACGCCTCCCCGGTGTGGATGGCCACCGCCGTCTCCGCCCTCGGCTCGGTCCTCATGGAACTGATCCGCTGGTACGGCAAGACCCGCGGCGACATCGCCCTCGCGATGCTCTTCTACGGCGGTATGGCGGGCGGCGTGATGTTCGTCAACCTCGCGCCGGGCGGCTCGAACGCCAACCTGAACTCGTACCTCTTCGGCTCGCTCTCGACCGTCTCGCAGTCCGACGTGACGGCGATCGGCATCCTGGCCGCGTTCGTGATCGTGGTCACGCTGGGCCTGCGGCGGCAGCTGTTCGCCGTGAACCACGACGAGGAGTTCGCGCGGGTCACCGGCCTGCCCGTGCGCGCCCTGAACCTGCTGACGGCGGTCACCGCGGCCGTCACGGTCACCGTCGCGATGCGGGTCGTGGGCCTGATCCTGGTGTCCGCGCTGATGGTGGTGCCGGTCGCCGCCGCGCAGCAGCTCACCCGCAGCTTCGGGGCGACCCTGGCGATCGCGAGCGTGATCGGCGTGACCGTGGCGGTCAGCGGCACCGTCACCTCGTACTACCAGGACGTCCCGCCCGGCGCGACGATCGTGCTCCTGACGATCGCCGCGTTCATCGCGCTCACCGCGCTGGCGACCCCGCTGGCGAGGCGCAGAGCCCGGGCCGCGGCCGCCGCGCAGCCCGCCGGAGACCCGGTGGAGTGCGCGATTCCAGCCACACGGGGGGTCACCGACGAGGTCGGCGTCTGACCATGCACAGCCCGGGCTGGCACAATGGCTCGGCAAAGTGCAGACGTGAGGAGGCAACGGTGACAACGGCCGGTCCGCCCGTAAAGGGACGATCCACCCGCCAGCGTGCCGCCGTGTCGGCGGCACTCAACGAGGTCGACGAGTTCCGCAGCGCCCAGGAACTCCACGACATGCTCAAGCACAAGGGTGACTCGGTCGGCCTCACCACGGTCTACCGCACCCTCCAGTCCCTCGCCGACGCCGGCGAGGTCGACGTCCTGCGCACCTCCGAGGGCGAATCCGTCTACCGCCGCTGCTCCAGCGGCGACCACCACCATCACCTGGTCTGCCGCGTCTGCGGCAAGGCGGTGGAGGTCGAGGGCCCGGCCGTCGAGAAGTGGGCGGAGGCGATCGCGGCGGAGCACGGGTACGTGAACGTGGGGCACACGGTGGAGGTCTTCGGGACCTGCGCGGACTGCGCGGCGGCCTCCGGCTGAGGACCTAGTCCACCCGGCTCAGGTGCGCGTCGAGGATCGCCCGCAGCCGGTCCACGTCGGCGGGGCCCTGGACGGCGCGCTTGGGCAGCAGGGTGAAGTTGAGGGCGTTCTTCTCGGGGCTGAACATGTAGAAGCCGTCCGCCGTCTCCCGGTAGCGGGGCTGCACGGTCCAGTTGAGCGACGTGGACGTGTTGTCGGTGACCACCGACACCCCGGCGTCCGTCACGGTCACCCGGAACTCGCCCCTGCGCTCCGCGAGGCGCTGGAACTGGCGGGCCACGAACCGGGGTTGGAACACGAGGAGAAACACGGCGAAGGCCATACCGACGAGCAGCGGGATCGAGATCGAGTCGCCCGAGGCCAGCGCGACCGCGACCGCCACGCCACCGAAGAGAAGCACGGGACCGATCAACCACAGCTGTCTTCGCGCGGACCGGCTGACCCTCCTGCGCGCTCTCAGCGCCGCCATGAAGTCCTCGGCGGTCGGCTGATACACCAGCTCGACCACATGCCCCGTCACGTCATCCCGCCCCATGTCCATGAGGCGGGATGGTAGCGGCCGCTGCTAACCCTCTTCGGGCCGCCCCCTCATGTCCTGTTCCATCGCGAGCAGCTTCTCGTTGGGCACCGCGCCGCCGAACCGCCGGTCCCGCTGGGCGAATTCGACGCAGGCACGCCACAGGTCGCGGCGGTCGAAGTCCGGCCAGAGGACGTCCTGGAAGACCATCTCGGCGTAAGCGCTCTGCCAGATCAGGTAGTTGGAGGTGCGCTGTTCCCCGCTGGGCCGGAGGAACAGGTCGACCTCGGGCATGTCCGGGTAGTACATGTACTTGGCGAAGGTCTTCTCGTCGACCTTGGCCGGGTCCAGCCGCCCCGCCTGCACATCCTCGGCCAACGCCTTTGCCGCGTCGGCGATTTCGGCCCGCCCGCCGTAGTTCATGCAGAAGTACAGGGTCAGCGCGTCGTTGTTCTTGGTCTGCTCCTGAGCGATCTGGAGCTCTTTCGCCACCGACCGCCACAGCTTGGGCATCCGGCCCACCCACCGCACCCGGATGCCGAGTTCGTCGAGGGTGTCGCGGGTCTTGCGGATGAAGTCGCGGTTGAAGTTCATCAGGAAGCGCACCTCGTCGGGCGACCGCTTCCAGTTCTCGGTGGAGAAGGCGTACAGCGAGATCGCGCCGACGCCCATCTCGACGCCGCCCTGCAACACGTCCAACACCCGCTCGGCGCCGACCTTGTGGCCCTCGGTGCGCGGCAGCCCCCGCTCCTTCGCCCACCGCCCGTTCCCGTCCATGACGATGGCCACGTGCTTCGGGATCAGCTCACCGGGCAGCTTCGGCGCACGGGCCCCGGACGGGTGCGGCTCCGGCGCCTTGTACTCGCGCCGCTGGCGCCCCAGGATCCCGCGTACGGCCATGTGCTTCTCGTCTCCTCTGTACTTACCTGTACTCGTCCGTGCCTACGACTTCTCTACGTACCGCAGCGAGCGGAGCCCGCGTTCCAGATGCCAGTGCAGATAGGCGGACACCAGCCCGCTCCCCTCCCGCACATAGCGCGCCTCGCACGCGTCCGCCGTCTTCCAGTCTCCCGTAAGCAGCGCACCGAGCAGTTCGAGGGCCTGCGGTGAGGGTACGACGCTCCCCGCCACCCGGCAGTCGGGGCAGACGACCCCGCCGGACGCCACGGAGAAGAACCGGTTGGGCCCCGCCATCCCGCACTTCGCGCAGTCACCGAAGCTTGGCGCATAGCCGTTGACGGCGAGGGAACGCAGCAGGAACGCGTCGAGGATGAGATGCGGCGCGTGCTCGCCACCGGCCAAGGTCCGCAGCCCGCCCACCAGCAGCAGATACTGCTGTACGGCGGGCTCGCCCTCGTGATCGGCGAACCGCTCCGCCGTCTCCAGCATCGCCGTACCGGCGGTGTACCGCGCGTAGTCGCTCACGATCCCGCCACCGTACGGAGCGATCGTCTCACTCTGTGTGCACAACGGCAGCCCGCGGCCGATGAGTTCGCTCCCCCGCGCGAAGAACTGGACGTCCACATGCGAGAAGGGCTCCAGCCGGGCCCCGAACTTCGACTTGGTCCGCCGCACCCCGCGCGCCACCGCGCGTACCCGCCCGTGACTCCGCGTGAGCAGCGTGATGATCCGGTCCGCCTCACCCAGCTTCTGGGTGCGCAGCACGATGCCGTCGTCGCGGAACAGGCTCATGGAGCCCATTGTCCCCTACGGCTCCGCAGCGCCACGACGCTTCAAGGCACCTCACCGCGACTGCGGGCGTTCGCATACGCGGTCGCCGCGCTCAGCCGCTCGGCCGGGGTCGCGTCCCGCACGGCGGCCGGCTCGACGTCCCACTCGCGTCCACCGCCGTAAGGGCGCAGCTGAACATAAGGACCTTCATGCCCCATGACGATGCCCACTCTTCCGGTGCGGGTGTCCATGGCGACCGATCCGACAGGCGGCTTCATCGCTCTCCTCGCACCCGAATCCGGAATTCCATCAAGGTTTCCTTCGCCTCCCAGCAGTGTGCCCACACCTGGCTCCCCTCCCTTTTCGAGTTTCACTCTTCCCATCTCCAGGGTGGCCCTGTTCCCCCTACACTCGGCAGGAGTCTGTCGACAACAACTGCGGTGCAGACCAAGGGGGTTGGCTATGGCCAACGGTTCACGACTGGCGGCTTGGGAGTTCTTCGGGGCCGAGCTGAGACGACGCCGTGAGGATATGGGGCTCTCGCAGGCGCAGCTGGGAGCGCTCGTCTTTGTCTCCGGCACTTATATCGGCCAATTCGAACAGGCTATTCGGAAACCGCAGATGGATCTGGCCATCCAGTTCGACAGAATCCTGGAAACAGACGGCATTTTCGAGCGCCTCTATCACAAGCTCATCAAGGATCAGCCCTACACGGAGTACTTCGCACACGTGGCGGAGCTGGAGCAGCAGGCCACGGAGATCTGGCAGTACGCGCCGATGGTGGTCCCGGGACTCCTCCAAACACGGGAGTACGCGGAGGCGCTGTACCTGGTGAGCAACCCGTTCGCGACCGACAAGTACATCGAGGAACTCGTCACGGCCCGCATGGACAGGGCGCAACTCCTCAAAGACGCCACGCGGCCCGCGTATTGGGCAGTACTGCACGAGGCGATCCTGCGCATCCCGGTCGGCGGACCGGAGGTCATGGCACGCCAGCTGGACGACATCACGACGCTGGTCCGGGAACGCAAGGCACTGGTGCAGGTAATGCCGTTCACGGCCGGCCCGCACCCGTACATGGGCAAGCTGCTGACGCTCATGGAGTTCGCGGACGCACCGCCAACTGTCTATACAGAAGGGGTGCTTTCGGGAAACCTGCTGGACGAGCCAGCGGTAGTGAAGCGGGCCCGCGCGTCATACGATCTGATCAGGGCCGCCGCGTTGTCGCCGGAGGCGTCCCTGGCTCTGATCAAGGCGACGGCGGAGGACTACCGACGATGCGCGAGTACGACCTGACCAACGCCCGCTGGCGCAAGAGCACTTACAGCAGCGGCGACGCCGGGGAAGAGTGCGTCGAGATCGCCTACGACTTCCTCGGCGCCGCCCGCTGGCGCAAGAGCACGTACAGCGACGGCAACGGCGGTACCTGCGTCGAGGTAGCCGACGGAGTCCCCGGCGTCATCCCCGTCCGTGACAGCAAGGTGTCTGTTGGTGGGCCGGTGATCGTGGTCGGAGCCGATGCCTGGGCGGAGTTCATCGGCTCCCTCGTCTCCTAGGCCCCCGCGTCAGAGGGGGTTGATGCGGGCCTTGAGCAGGCAGAACTCATTGCCCTCGGGGTCTTGCAGGACGTGCCACTGCTCCTCCCCCGTCTGCCCGATGTCGGCCGGGCGGGCGCCGAGCTTCAGCAGGCGTTCGAGCTCGGCCTCCTGGTCGCGGTCGGTGGCGTTGATGTCGATGTGCAGCCGGGACTTCCCGGGTTCCGGCTCGTCCCTGCGGCTGAAGAAGAGCGTGGGGTGCGGGCCGCCGAACCCCTCGGGCGTCCCGATCTCCACCCACTGACCCTCCTCGCGTTCGAGGACGACGAAGTCCAGGACCTCGCACCAGAACCGCGCCAGCAGCTCCGGGTCACGACAACCGAGCACCAGCTCACCGATACGACTCGCCACAACGGCCTCCCAGCAGTGAAAACAACCTCGCGACCGTACCGGACGGGACCAGCACGGGCGAAGCGTTTTCAGGGCCGCTGCCCAGGGCGTGACTCCTGGCCCACGGAGACCAGCCCCGCCTCGTAGGCGAGGATCACCAACTGGACCCGGTCCCTCGCGTCCAGCTTGGTGAAGAGGCGGGTCAGGTACGTCTTCGCCGTGGCCACGCTGATGTGCAGCTCGGCCGCGATCTCCGTGTTGGACAGCCCCGAACCGACCAGTGTCAGGACTTCGCGTTCCCGCTCGGTGATGCCGGTCAACTCCCGCTGCACCCGGTCCGGTTCGGGGCGGGACGACGCGAAGTCGTGGATCAGGCGCCGGGTCACGCTCGGGGCGATCAGGGCGTCCCCGGCGGCCACCACCCGTACCGCGCCGATGATGTCGTCCAGGGCCATGTCCTTGACCAGGAACCCGGACGCGCCCGCGCGCAACGCGCCGTAGACGTATTCGTCGTCGTCGAAGGTCGTGAGGACGACGACCCGGGTCACCGACGCGCTCGCCGTGATCCTGCGGGTGGCCTCGATGCCGTCCATCCCGGGCATGCGGATGTCCATCACCACGACATCCGGGGCGAGTTCGGCCGTCAGCCGCACCGCCTCCGCCCCGGTGCTCGCCTCCCCGACGACCTCCACGTCGTCGATGTCGGCCATCACCATCCGCAGCGCGGTACGGATGAGTTGCTGGTCGTCGGCGAGGAGCACACGGACGGGCCCGCTCATCGAGCCACCGCCGACGCCGGTACCGGCAGTCGCGCCGCGACCCTGAAGCCACCCTCGGGGCGTGGTGCGGCCGTGAACTCCCCGTGCAGCAGGGCGACTCGCTCTCTCATGCCCGCCAGCCCGAACCCGGTGTCGGTCACCGTGCCGTGCCCGCGCCCGTCATCGGTCACCTCCAGGGCGAGTTCGTCGTCGCGGTAGTCGAGGGTGACCCGGCACGCGCGGGTGCCCGCGTGCCGTACGACGTTGGTGACGGACTCCTGGATGATGCGGAACGCCGACAGGTCGATGTCGGGCGGGAGTTGACGCGGTTCGCCGCGCCGGCGCACGTCGACGCGTACGCCGGCCGCGGTGGTCGTGGCGGCGAGCCGGTCGACGTCACCGAGCCCGGCGGGCAGCACGGGTGTCTCGTCGGCCGCCCGCAGCGCGACGAGCATGCGGCGCAGCCCGGCGAGGGTCTCGCGCCCCTCGGTCTCCACGGCCCGCATCGCCTCCCTCGCGGCCTCCGGCTGGGTCGTGGTGACCCGGGCCGCCGCGCCCGCCTGGAGGGCGATGATGCCGATGCTGTGGGCCACGGTGTCGTGCATCTCCCGCGCGATGCGCAGGCGTTCGGCGGTGACGGCCTGGGTCGCGGCCTGCGTGGTGAGCCGCTCGGCGTAAGCGCGGTTCTGCCGGACGGAGTTGCCGATCAGCCAGGCGACGACGGCCGTGAGGGCGAGCACCGACCAGCTCTGCCAGTCGCCCCGGCCCGTGCTGTAGGTGAAGAGGAGGGGGCGGCCGAGGCCGGTCCGGGTGAGTTCGTAGAAGGGCAGGACGGCGATCGCGAGCGCGAGGGCGGTGAGGCTGCGGCGGCGGCCGGTGCTCGTGGCGATCCAGCCCACGGCGATGTCGATCGCCGCGTAGTGGATCAGGCCCACCGTCAGCCCGTTCAGGCCCAGCGTCACGGCGTACGTGCCCGCCAGCAGCAGCCCGAGCGCCGGCAGCGGGCGGTGACGCAGCAGCGCACATCCGGCCGGGGCGAGGACACTGCCCGCCGCGATGAGCACCCAGCCGTCCCGCGCGGGCGGGAAGGGATCGGTCGGCATGAAGGGGAGGTGGAAGAAGATCCGGATCGCGAACAGCGTTCCGTAGAGCCAGGGCACGGCCGTCCAGGCAACCGGCGGCACGCGCTTGAGCAGGGGCCGGGTCGGTGTGGCGGGCATGCCGTGAGCGTAGGGGCACGGGGCGGGTGCGGTCATCGGCCCGGAGACGTACAACCAGGGTCGACATCGACGCGGTACGAATGTCAGCGCCCGGCCGATGCCGGGGACCGGCCGTCCGCGAAACCGTGGTCCCGTGATTGAAGTCGACGAACTGACGAAGCGGTACGGCCCCACCACCGCCGTACGCGAACTGTCCTTCACGGTCCGGCCCGGGCACGTCACCGGATTCCTCGGCCCGAACGGCGCCGGCAAGACCACAACTCTGCGGATGTTGCTGGGACTTGTGGCGCCGACCGACGGGAGCGCCACGATCAGCGGTCACACCTTCCGCCGTCATGCGCGCGGGCTGCGCCACGTCGGTGCGCTGCTGGACGCGAACGATGTGCACGGCGGGCGGTCCGCGCGGGCGCACCTGCGGACGCTGGCCCGCAGCAACCGCATCCCGGCGAGCCGGGTGGAGGAGGTGCTCACCGAGGTGGGCCTCACCGGGGCGGCGGCCCGGCGCCGGGTCGGCGGCTACTCCCTCGGCATGAAGCAACGGCTCGGCATCGCGACCGCCCTGCTCGGCGACCCGCCCGTCCTCCTCTTCGACGAACCCCTCAACGGCCTTGATCCGGAAGGGGTGTTGTGGGTACGGAGCCTGTTCCGGAAGCTGGCGGCGGAGGGCCGTACCGTCTTCGTCTCCAGCCATCTGATGTCCGAGATGGAGAACACGGCCGACCAGCTCATCGTCATCGGCAAGGGTGAGCTGATCGCCGCCGAGAGCCTCACCGACTTCGCCGCACGCGGTACCGCGCCGACGGTGACCGTACGGACTCCGGACGCGGGCGCGCTGGCCGCCGTACTGGCCTCGGAGGGTGCGGTGGTGGCGTCGGAGGGTGCGGAGATGCTGCGGGTCACCGGGGTGGCCGCCGCTCGTGTCGGCGAACTCGCGCACGAACACCACTTCCTGCTGCGGGAGTTGACCACCGAGCACGCCTCCCTGGAGGCGGCCTTCATGGAACTGACCGCCCACAGCGTCGAATACCTGGCCGGAGACTCCCGATGACGACCGTCGCCCTGACCGTGCCCGCCCCGCGCTTCACCGATCTGCTGGCCGCCGAGTGGCTCAAACTCCGTTCCCTGCGCTCCACTTACTGGGCGATCGGCGTCAGCACCCTCGTCGTGATCGCCGTGAACGCGAACGCGGCGCGCGCCGACTACGTCAACTATCCGCACTACAACAACGTGACACGCGACCAGTTCGCCAACACCGCGCTGTTCGACGCCTTCACCAACGGCGCCGCGATGATCCTGGTCCTGACGGCGGCGAGCGTCGGCGCGGTCACGGTCGTCGGCGAGTACGCGACGGGGCTCGTCCGCACGACCTTCGCGGCCGTGCCGGACCGCCGGGCGCTGATGTCGGCGAAGGCGGCCGTGGTGACCGCGGTCATGACGGTGTACGGCGCGGTAGTCGCGTCCGCCTCCTTCGCGGCGAGCCAGGCGATCCTGTCCGGGCGCGGCGTGGGCCTGTCGATCAGCTACCCCGGCGCCCTGCGGGTGGTCGTCGCGTCGGCGCTGCTCGCCCCGGTGTCAGCCCTGGTCGGCATGGCGATGGGCGCGCTGATCCGGCACAGCGCCACGACGATGGTCCTCGCGACCGGCCTCCTGCTCCTCCTCCCCATCTTCGTCACCGAGCGCTACCACTGGACGGCCTGCGTCCGCAACGCCCTTCCCTTCAACGCCTGGGACCGACTCGTCCAGGTCAACTACGGCCACATGCCCTACAGGTTGGCCGAGCGGTATCCGACGACCGTCACGGGCGCGTGGACCGTGTTCGCGGTGTGGGCCGCGGTCGCCGCGGTGGTCACGGTTGTTGCCGTCGACCGGCGGGATGTGTGACCGCCCTTCCCTCGTCCGGCTCCGGCTCCGGCTCCGGATCGCGCTGTGGTTCCGTCGCCTCCCACAGGACGTTGAAGCGGTTGACGC
Organism: Streptomyces xylophagus; assembly: GCF_000716435.1. Lineage (GTDB taxonomy): Bacteria > Actinomycetota > Actinomycetes > Streptomycetales > Streptomycetaceae > Streptomyces > Streptomyces xylophagus. Next base: position 166,108 of record NZ_JNWO01000012.1, on the reverse strand, counting down.
GCTCCTCCACGTGCTCGCGCGTCAGCTTCAGCGTCGTCCTGGCCGGCATGACCCGGATGTCGGGCTCGGTCTCGTAGCAGAGTTCGCCGTCGAAGACGATGAAGTCGTTCAACGAGTTCATCTGGGCGGTCGGTTCCAGCTGGGACCGGACCGCGATACGCGCGTCGATCCCGAACTTGCGGTGTCTCTCGCAGAGTTGGCGGAGGCTGCCGGTGACCTCCTCCTCCTCGTCGACGAGGAACACCCGCCGGACCTGCACCCGCCGTGTCTTGATCGCCGCCTCCTGGGCGACGAGATAGCGCCGCGCGGGCTCGCTCGACCAGAAGTCACGGTCCACGGACGTGCTGGTGGCGTGCAGGGTCCGCCGGACGCACTTGGTGAGGTCGATCAGCCACTCGTGGTTCTCGCCGGGGCAGTCCGCCGTGCGGTTGCCGAGGTTCTCCATGAGGAGCGCGAGCCGCCCCAACTCCTCCTCGGCGAACGCCTTCACGATGTCCGCCCCCTGCTCGCCCACTTTTGTGTAGCCCAGCACCAGCCGGGTCACCTCGTCGGAGCGCAGCACCGAGCCGTCGACCTTGCTGTACAGCTCCGTCGCGGCGTTGATCTTGGCGAAGCTCTCGTCGACCGCCGCCCGCATCTCGGTGTGATGGCTGGCGAGGCTGTCCTTCATGTCCCGGATGCGCCGCTTCTGGCTCTCCTGGACGGCTTCCAGCCGCTCCCCGAAGTCCACGAGCAGTTGCACGATCAGCGTCGCGCTGCCGAGGACGATGGACATCGTCCACTGCCACAGATCGCCGTCGTTCTCGTTCAGGACGTTGGTCACGAAGAAGGCGGCGCCTCCCGCTAAGATCGCGAACAGCGTTTTCAGGAACAGCCTCGACCTGCGCTGGACCTGGTCCTGTTGCGGTACGGACCGCAGGCCGCCTGCCCCTGTTGTCGTCGCTCCGTCCATGTCGAGCCTCCCCCGTCGGTGATGCGGTTCGTGCCGCCCCGTCAGCGCGTGCTCAGTGCCTGGTGCAGCAACGGAATGGCCTGTATGGCCAGTTGGTCCCGAATACGCTGGCGAAGGTTCTCCCATTGGCGGCTGAAGCCGGGTTCCCGCTCCAGTACGTCCCACAGGTGTCCCAGCGCGCGGTCCACGTGTGCGCGCGGCATCCACAGATGCAGCAGGTGATCCACGGCGGGGCGCAGTGCCAGGACCGCCGCGGGCCCGTCCGCCGCGCCGAGCCGGCTGTTCTCCAGCATGTGCACCACCGTCGTCAAAAGCCAGTCGTGCAACGCGAGGTCTTCGCACAGCCCCGCGACCGCGCCGGCCGGGATGCTCTCCGGCACCCTCAACTCGACGGTCCGCAGCCCGTCCTGGGCCAGCGTGAAGCGGTCCAGTGCCGGCTCCTGGCCCTCGGGTGTCCGCCGCGCGGCCCAACGCAGGTGCGTACGGCGGGACTTGAACGGCGCCTTGTGGTCCAGGAGCGGGTGGCGCACCAGTTGCGCCAGCAGGCCCTCGGAGATCATCCCCAGGTCCAGATCGCCACGCCCGCCACCGCGCAACACGCCGTCCGCGGTGGCCTGTTCGGGCAGTTTCCCGAACGGTTCGACCACCCCGGGCCGGACGAGGTAGTGCCCCCAGGGACGGCGTACGTCGGGGCCGTCGGCCGGGGCGCTGAAGTAGGCGGTGGACTGCAGGACCCGGCCCTCGGTGAGCGCGGCGCGGGCGATCACCGTACCGACGCCCCTGACCTTGGCGCCGTTCGACGTGGGCAGCCGGCAGTCCACGCCCGTCAGGACCTCGGGCGACAGGGCGTAGAGGTTGGGCCGCTCGGAGACCCGGACGTGTTCGTCGGCGCGCAGCCTGAGCAGTTGGGCGGCGGCCCGGCCGTCCAGTGCCTGGAAGGACGGCAGCAGACCGGTGCGCACCTCGCCGCAGGCGAGGACCGAACGCGCGGACCGTCCCGGGGTCGCCATCTCAACTCCCGTCGGGCGACGAGGGGTTGGCGGGCTCCTCGTAGAAGACGTACGTGGCGCGCTGCGCCACCGCCTCCGGTACCGCGACACCTTCGGCCGCGGACCGCTTGGCGACCTGTTGGAGTGCCTCGGAGTCGACGTCCACCTGGTCGAGGATGAGCCGTACGGCGTCCTCCACGGCGAGGAACCGGTTCGCCATCAGCGTGCAGGTGCGGTAGGCGCTGAAGGCGACCCGGGAGTCGTTGAGTTTGAGCAGCGGCGGCAGCCGGTCCCAGTCCTGCGGGAACTCCCCGCCGGTCCACGGCTTCGGGACCAGCACGGGCTCACCGAGGTGCCGTAGCAGACCGAGGCGGGCCAACTGCCATACGGCGGCCAGGAACGGGCAGGACCACAGGCGGCCCTTGTCCGTCTCGGACCACAGCTCGACGTCCATGAAGACCGAGTGGTTGCGGGCGGCGGTCTCCTGGGGCGGCTGCCAGGTGACGATCTCGGCGAGGGCGCTGCGGTTCGGGCTGGTGCGCTGGCCGTTGGCGAGCCAGCCGGTCTGGCTGACGGGTGGCCGGGAGCCGTGGCTGCCCGGCGGCGGCGACTCCACCAGGCGGTGCATGACGGACTCGGCCAGCTCGATCCGGTCGGCGACCGCGCAACCCGACTCGCGGGCGAGGTAGTCGATGACGACGCCGGCCCGCTCCGCCTCTTCGAGGACCAGCGGGATGAGTTCGGCGGGGGTGGAGAAGCGGCTGAAGTAGTCGTCGATCAGGAAGCACGTACTGACGCGCGGGCGTTTGCCGCCGATGCGGCGGGCGGCGGAGGCGCGGGCCGCGTCCACCCAGATCCGCACCTCGGCGAAATGCTCGCGCAGTCGCTCGGGGCCCGCCTCGAAGTCCTCCATGTAGAGGTGGCCCAACTCCAGTGAGAGATGGGCCAACGGCACGGACTGGGTGCCCGGGTCCGCGGTGGTCTCCCGGAAGACGGCTTCCGTCATGCCTCCTCCCAGTACTTGTCGTCGGTGAGCCGCGCGGCCAGGTCGCTCAGCGCCTGCCAGGTCTCCATGGTGGCGATCTGGCTGTCCAACACGTCCTCGTCGGTGATGAGTTGCTCACGCCACTGCAGGACCGGCTCCAGCGGCACCGAGCCGAGCACCTGGCTGTACCCGATGCCGTGGTGCGAGGCGAGCTGCTTCAGCTCGGTGTCGCACTGCTCCATCCACGCCGACTGGGTGGGCGTGGCCTGCGACCAGAGCGCCGAGTCAGGGTCGGGTACGGCGGCCCGCACGAAGCGGATGGCGCCGCGCAGCGCGTCCTCGTCGTGGCCGCTGGCGACGCCGTGCGCGAGGATGCCGCGCTTGCCGTAGACCAGGCCGGCCGCGGCCTCCACGTGCTGGCGGGTCCAGCGGTGGAAGACCAGCCAGCGGGCCTCGATACCGCTCAACTCCCGCTGCGCGGTGGCCATCAGGGCCATCTCGACGGCGTAGCTGCGGCCGGCGCTGAGGTCGACGATGATCAGGTCGAACTCGCTGTTGAGGCGCAGCAGCAGGTCCACGCAGCGCCGCAGGTTCTCCCCGGTGGTGGCGAACTCGCCGCCGCTGAGGTTGCCGGGCATCAGGATCAACCGGCCTGCTCCGGGCGGCTGGTTGCGCAGTACCCGGTGCTCGGTGTCCGCCCAGACGTCGATCCGGACCGGTTCGCTGGTCTCGCCTATCAGGTAGGAGTGCAGTCCGCGGTCCTCGGCGGCCTGGCGGGCGTCGGGCACGTCGAAGACGGCCGAGGCGGTGGGCGAGCCGAAGTCGAAGTCCAGATAGCAGACGTCGTCTCCCGTCAGCGCCCGCTGGTAGGCGAGGTTGGCGCTGGTCACGGAGCGGCCGGTGCCTCCCTTGTCGGAGGCGGCGAAGATCAGCACCGCTCACACTCCCTGAACCACGGCGGCTTCGCGGGCCCGGACGAGTGCGTCGAGCTGGCCCAGCACATCGAGCGCCAACGAGTAGGCGGTGCCCGGCTGTTCGTCCACCAGGGCGCGGGCGCGGCGTAACTTGACTTCGATTCCCCTGAGTTGCATACCGCGTTTTCCGTCGGAGTTGGGCGCGGGCGCCATCTGTTCGTTGCCGAGGAGGTGGGTGGACTCGCTGAGCAACGCCCTTGCCAGCTCCGCCAGTTCGAGACTGCGGATCGGGGGCTGCGCGTACATGTTGTGGACCTGGACCATCACCTCGGTGACGCGCTCGGTGATGCTCCAGGACACCGGCCCCTCGGTGAGGGCGGTCTCCGGGTAGGCGGCGTGCACGTTGTCCCACAGGCCGGTCCCCTCGCCGTCGCCCATCCGCCGTCGCCAGACGTGGCCGAAGATGTCCTCGGCGAGGTTGAGCAGTCGGTCGTGGGCGGAGAGGTTGCGGGAGAGCGTGCACAACTGGACGGTCCGCTTGAGCAGTTGGGCCGAGAAGTCGCTCATCGTCCAGTCCATCGGCGGGCCGATGGTGCCGCCGCCCTGCAGGGGCAGGGTGACGCCCGGGTTGTGCAGCTGGATCATGGGGTCGTCGCGGGTCATCCGGCTGGTGATACGGCCGCGTTCGGCGAGGCGCTCCATGACGCTGACCGTGCGGGTGAGGTCGTCGTCGGTGGCCCGGCGCCGCATCAGGTCGTGGACGAGGATCGCGGCGACGGAGAGGGAGAAGTACTCGGACTCCAGCTTCTGTCCCGTCGTACGCCAGGGGATGTCCTCCAGCGGCCAGCGGTCGCGGTCGAAGCGGGCGATGCGCGACCAGTACTGCTGGGTGATCTCCCAGCGCAGCCGCAGCGCCTCGGCGAGCTTCTGCTGTTCGGTGTTGAGCAGGCCCAGCGTCAGGGTGCGGTCCGAGAACAGGTCCTGGATGCCGTCGAGCGCGACCACAGTGAAATAGAGGTACGGCACCGGGTTGGCGACGCCGACGGGCTGCGGCCCGATGGCTTCCTCGGTCTCCACCTCCGGCGCGTCCCGCACCAGGCTCCAGGCCCAGCCGCATTCGAAGAGCTGGTTGTCGTCGTCGAGCGCTTCCTGTACGTCGACGCCGAGGACGAAGCTCTCACTGATCGCGGCGCGCAGCGGCCGGAACTGCTTCTGGAACTTCTCCAGCACCTGGCGCTGCGACAGCCGTCCCTGGCCGAGGAGTTCGCAGAGTGTCTGGCCCTGGGAGGAGTCGGTGTCGTAGACGTTGACCGTGAACGACCGCAGCAGGCTCACCATGGCGGCGGTGAGCCGGTTGCTGGTCGAGATCTTCAGTTCCCTGATCGTCTCCTGCATGTCGCTGCGGCGGGTCTTGGACTCGTAGACCTTGAGGAAGCCGAGCAGGGCCAGACAGAGGGTGATGGACATCGAGAACGAGTCCACGACGCCGAGTTGACGCTGCTCGTCGGTGAGGCCCTTCTCGGTGTCCCGGGAGTGGAAGTAGTAACCACCCGCGAACGTGGGCCGCTTGTCGTCGGTGTGGGTACGCATGAACTGGGCCGCGGCCATGACGAGGCCGGCCGGAATGTCCTGCCGACCGCCCGCCCGCTTCAGCGCCTGCTGGACGTCGGCCTGTGTGGTGTCCGGGTCGTCCAGCCGGAACGACGGCAGTTCTGTCGCCGGATACAGCAGGCAGAGCAGGCGCTCCGCATCGGCGACGCTGCTCTCCCCACCCCATTTGCCCCACGCCCACTCGCTGTCGTCGAAGGAGTGGCGGGCGACCGCCTGCCAGATGTCCAGCAGATGCTGGCGCGGCTTGATCCGCATTCCATGCCCCTCACACAGACCGCACTGCCCTCAGTCGAGGAATATCCCTCTTCTGTTGTGATAATTCACCATTTCCGCGCCAGCCATAGGAAAGGATCATTCCAGAATATCCGGCACGCAGTTTTGGTTCGGTTTTCAGCCGGTACACCTCGAAATCATTCGAGAAGGGTCGGAGACTCGCCCGCACCTCGGATTCTCCCACGTCGCACGCCGGAAAGAACTTGTCCCCCGTGTAATAACCCTTTGAATGTTCCATGAAAGCTGCGGCGAAAGGGGCCCCTGGGGCCAGGGCGCGCATGAAGCGCTCCACACCCAGGGTGAACTCGGCACGGGAGGAGGTCATCGACTCGGCGACGAAGAACATCGTCCCCACGGACCACCGGCCGCCGAACGGCTCGAGCCCGAAGATATTGCCCTGCTCGACCTTGACGACCTTGCGGAACTGCTCACGCGGGTCGACGAGGAAGGAACCATACGTCTCGTTCTTGCACAGGACGCTCCAGAACTGGTCCCAGTTCCCGTCATAGCAGTCGAGTTGGCTCTCGAGGTACTCCACGTTCGTGGGCGAGTGCTCGAAGAGCGTCACGTCGTCACACCACGGCATCATGGAGAGCGCGGGGTAGAGGTTGGCACCCGAGCCTACGTCGATACCCGAAACCGGGCCGGCATCCTGCTTCTGAAAATGACCGCCGAAATGATCCCGAAGGATGGGAAGGATCTCCGCGTCCTCCGCCTGTAAGTCGCGGTAGTTGTGATCAACATAGGCGATCGGGTCGAATGCATCCCAGGCGACGTCTGCATTCTTCACCTGGTTGCCCCCCGGAGATCTCACGGTCATTTCGCCACGATACCAACATCGCAGGCAAGGAGGATACCCTTTCGTCAATGAGCCGAAACCCTTGGGGCATGACTGATCTGCGGCCCTGATGCACAGGGGGCGCATCGCGGCGATTACATTCATCCGACCTGATTCGGCCTTGAACTGCCGGATTGCCCCACTCAAGATGTTCGGAACCCTGTCGAACACACCGGAAAGGAAGATGGTTCACGTCCCACTCCCACCACCCGTACGAGTGGCACCACGCGCTCGGCCCTCTCCCCGCAGGAGGCAGTATGACGGCTTTCCCGGAGGAACGTTTCCCTCCTCTCGGTCGCCGCACTGACCAGGCGTTCTTCGCCGACCGTGCCGACCGCCACCTGACCCTGAGGGGCATCACCGAGGCCGATCTGCCCGAGCTCCTGCGCGTGGACAGGGAGGCCTTCCCCGAGGAGCCGTACCCCGCCTTCGTGCTCCGACAGTTGTGCGACATCTACGGCGACCGCATCCTCGTCCTCGACGACGGCGAGGGTCTGCTCGGCTACATCCTCTTCGTCAACACCTCGGACGGCTACGTGAGTTGGATCATGAGCCTCGCCGTCACACCCCACCAGCAGGGGCGCGGGCTGGGCCGGCGCCTGATGGTCGAGGCCCTGCGCCGACTGCGCACGGAGAGCGTCCACCAGGTCCGCCTGACGGTGGAACCGACGAACGCCACCGCGATCATGCTGTACCGCTCGCTGGGGTTCACGTCCGAGGATGGAGTGATCAGGGACTACTTCGGGCCCGGCGAACACCGCCTCCTCATGACACTCGCCCTGTGACCGTAGTGCCGGGGTGGCGTGGGTCGTGGGCGCGGTGCGGAGGCCTACGCTTCCGTGCGCGCCGCCCCTGAAGGCGCCCCGAACCGTCGTACGTACCGCCGCTGCCACGGTGTCTCCACCGCGTCCCGGTCGTAGTGGGCGCGGACGTAGGCGACCGCCTCTTGCGGCGGTACGCCGTCGAGGACCGCGAGGCAGGCGAGTGCCGTGCCGGTGCGGCCCCGGCCGCCGGCGCAGGCGATCTCGACGCGCTCGGTGAGCGAGCGGTGCCAGACCTCGGTGAGGACCGTGTGCGCCTCGGCGCGGTCGGCGGGCAGCCGGAAGTCCGGCCAGCGCAACCACCGTGCCTGCCAAGGGACTTGGGGAGGTTTCCGGCCGAGCAGATACACGCCGTACGTCGGGAGCGGGCCGTCGGCCGGGAGCGGGCGGCGCAGGCCGCGGCCCCGGAGCAGGCGGCCGGAGGGGAGGCGTAGGACGCCCGCGTTCCGCTCGTCCCATGCCTCTGTGGTCTCGGGCATCTCTCACTCGTCCGGTGCGTCGCGTATCGCCTTCTCCAGGAGTGCGCTCGCCGCCCATCGCATCACGTCCCTCGCCTCCTCGGGGTCGAGTCCGCAGGCGTCGCGGGTCGAGATCAGCGCCTCCACGCCGTAGACGAGGGTGACGGCCATGGTCAGGCGGCGGTGGAGGTCGGACGGGAGGGTGTCTGCGAGGGGTTCGAGCGCGGTGCGGGTGTAGCCGAGGCGGGTCTGGTTGCGGGTGGGAATCTCCGGCTCGCGGTGCCCCTGGCCCTGCTCCTGCCCGTGCTCGTGCTGGGTGAACCAGCGTTCGAGGCTGGCCCGCACCAGGGACCGCCACATGGCCTCGTCGCCGAGCTGGAACTCCGCGACGCGGGAGATCAGCGTGTCGAGGCGCTCGGCCGGGTCGGCGGGCAGATCGGCGGTGAAGTCGGGGGTGCGGACCAGGAGTTGGGTCTCCTGGAGCAGTTCCTGCGGGCTGGAGAAGTAGCGGTACGCGGTGGCCAGGGACACCTCGGCCGCCTCCGCGGCCTCGGCCATCGTGACCGTCCGGCCCTCGCGGATCAGGGCGACCGCAGCCTCGGTCAGCGCGCGGCGCGTGCGCAGTTTCTGTCTGCTGCGGCCTTCGGACATGCGAACACCTTCTTGTCGTGAGAAAATTTTCTTATTACAGTATATCCGTCTCACCAAACGGGGGTCGCGGCCCGACCGGCACGCGGCACGACGAGAGGAGGAGCTCGATGAGCTCCATCACACCGGCGGAAATGGAAGTACTGATCGGCACGCACATGCTCGCCGAGGAACACGGGGACCCGGCGGCGGCGGTGTCCGTCTACACCGAGGACATCGAGCACGACGCCGTCGGCTGGCCGGGCGGCCCGGCGGTCGGCATCTCCGCCGCGCAGGAGCGCTACGAGCAGCTGGTGCAGGACATCCGCACCGAGAAGTCCGAGCGCACCCACACCTACTACTCGGAGAACGCGGCGACCGTCGAGGACCTGATCACCTGCACGGTCCCGGGCTCACTGCTGGGCGTCCCCGGCAACAACCGCCGGATCACCTTCCGGATGCTGCACGTCTTCGAGTTCACGGACGGCAAGATCTCCCGCGAGAACGTCTGGCTGGACGGGGCGTCGATCGTCGCCCAACTCACCGCTCCCTGAGCACAGTTCAGGGTCCGACAAGAAGCGCCTCGATGCCGCGGAAGTGGTCCGCCATCGCGCGCTGCGCGCCCTCGACATCGCGGGCGCGCAGCGCGATGACGATGTCCCGGTGGCGGCGGACGGTGAGTTCGGGTGCCGGGTCGTCGGGCCGGCCGCGGGCGCCGGAGACCCGGCGGAACACCGTCCAGAAGGCGCCGAGGAGTTGCGGGACGAGTTCGTTGCCGAGTGAGGCGTAGAGCAACTCGTGGAATTCGCGGTCGAGTTCGGGGAAGGGCCGACCGGCGCGGCCCGCCTCCTCCATCCGGTCCACCACCGCGTCCAGCCTGTCCAGTTCGGGCTCGGTGACGGTGGCGGAGACCCGATGGATCAGGCCCTCCTCCAGCACCTCGCGCACCTGGAGGATCTCGGCCAGCGCGTCCGCGTCGTCCTCGTGCCGGGTCAGGGTGCGGAAGGTGAGGCCGTCGGCGAGCGGGGTCAGCGAGGCCCGGCCGACGTAGGTGCCGTAGCCGTGTCTGATCTCCACGATGTCGAGGGCCTGGAGCGCCTTGAGGGCCTCGCGGACGGAGTTTCTGCTGATGCCGAGGTCGTCCATCAGCTCGGCCTCGGTGGGCAGCGGCGCACCGGGCTGGAGCTTGCGGTCGAGGATCAGCTGCACGACCTCGCGCTGTATCCGACTGTTCCTTGGCTCCCCGGACATGCGCCGCATCGTACGGGCACCGGAGGTCCCACGTCCCATGTCCGGCGGCGCCCGGTACGCGGTCCGGCACCGGCCGTCGGAACCGTTCCCCCGTGACGGTTGTGACGACCGGTGCCGGACGATGAAGCCGATGGCACTCGTCAGGGCAGCATGTTGACCGTGCCGACGTTGACGTAGCCACCGAGCGACGCGGCGGTGCCCGCCGGGTTCTGGTAGGTGAGGGAGACGGCCACGATGTAGATCCCCTCGGTGAGAATCGGCAGGGCGATGACCTGCCTGAAGTCGGAACCGCCGGTCAGGGGAATGAGCGTGGGCGGGTTCGGGAACGTGAAGTCGTTGTTTCCGCCGACCTGGTCGACGACGACCTTCAGGCTCCAGGAACCGCCCAGCAGCGGAACGAGGAAGCCGGTGACGGTCCACTCGACCTCCACGGTCAGCGCGGTCCCCTTGGTGACGACGTCGGCGGGGCTGCCGCCGGGATCGACGACGACGGCGCTGATGCGTCCGTCGAGTGCGGAAGGCGGTACAGGAAGCGACTGGAATGTTCCGGAAGCCATGTGGATCCTCCTTGGTCGGCGTTCGGCTGTTGACTGCCCGCCAGCCTGGGGCGCCCTGCCGCGCGGCGTCTTGAGGCACCGGTCCTCCGGTGGCCGGGCGATCTGCCCGGGAGCGCCGGGACCCCGCCCACGGCTCGCGGCCCACGGCTCGCGGACAGCTGGTCCGGGAGGTCCGTCTACCCGGGAGATCCGGTGGACCCGAGGCCCGCGTCGCGCGCCCTGGCAACCGCCGCCGCCCGGTCGCGCACCCCGAGTTTGGTGAGGATGGCGGACACGTGGTTGCGGACGGTCTTCTCCGTGAGGCACAGCTGCCGCGCGATCTCGTGGTTGCCCTGTCCGGTGGCGACCAGTTCGAGGACCTGGCGTTCCCGCTCGGTGAGTTCGGGGAACACCCGGGCCGCGTACTGCTGGTGCGCCCCGGTGAAGAAGCCGACGATGCGGCGGGCGACGGCCTCGCCGTACACGGCGTTCCCGGCCGCCACGGCGAGGACGGCGCGAATGATCTCCGTGCGGTCGGCGCCCTTGAGGAGATATCCCTTGGCGCCTGCCCGCAGGGCTCCGAAGAGGGCCTCGTCGTCCTCGTGCATGGTCAGGACGAGGACGCCCACCTCCGCGTGCCGGGCGAGCAGGGCGCGCGTGGCACTCGCGCCGTCGGTCCCCGGCATGGCCAGGTCGGTGATGACGATGTCGGGCCGGACATGGCCGACCACGGTGAGCAGTTCCTCGCCGGTGGCCGCCTCTCCGACCACTTCGAGCTCCTCGGTCGCGGCGAGCGCGGCCTTCAGACCGAAGCGGAACATGGGGTGGTCGTCGGCGATGACCACCCGTACCGGGTCTCTCGCGTTCATCTCGCCTCCAGTGGCAGCGTCGCGGCGACGACGGTGGCGCCCGGCACGGAACTGACGGAGAAGGTGCCGCCGAGCGCCTGGGCGCGACGCCTCATGGATGTCAGTCCGACGCCGGCGGTGGCCTGCTCCGGGATGCCGACGCCGTCGTCCGTGACCGTGATGTGCAGCAGCCCGCCGGTGGCCGACACGGACACCCGGGCGTGACCGGCTCCGGCGTGCCGGGCCATGTTCGTGAGGGCCTCGGTCACTATGCGGTAGGCGGTGGCCTCCAGGCCCGGCGGCAGGGCAACCGGCAGGACGGCGATGTCGACCTCGACCGGGACCGCGCGGGACACGGTCTTGGCGTGCTGACGGATGGCCTCGCCGAGGCCCAGGGTGTCCAGGATGGTGGGGCGCAGCCCGTCGATGATGCGGCGGATCTCCCCGACCGCGAGGGTGACCTCCGCGCGGATCCGGCCCAACAGCGCGCCGGCGGCGGGGGTTTCGTCGGCGGGCAGCAGGTCGGCGAGTGCCTGGAGGCCCAGTCCGACGCCCGACAGGGACGGCCCGAGACCGTCGTGCAGATCCCGTCGGATCCGGTCGCGTTCCGCGTGGGTCGCCGACACCGCGCGGTCCCGTTCGGCCTCCAGGGCCTCGGTGAGTTCCAGCGCCCGCAGCAGGGTGGCCACCTGTAACGCCAGTGCGGCGAGGAGTTGGAGGTCGGCGTCGTCGTACGGGGCCGCCGAGGTGCGCTCGGCCACGTTCAGGGTGCCGAGGTCACGGCCGCCGAACCTGAGGGGCAGCACCGGGCCGTGGCCCACCGGCACGGTCCCCTGGGCGCACACCTGCTGCCCACCGGGGGTCCTGACCACGGCGCCCGGGGCCCGCACGGCCCGGATGACAGCGGCGAGCGCGGCGGGCAGCAGGTCCTGTTCACCGGTCACGGCGACCTGGTCGCCGAGTCGGGCGATGGCCTTCAGCGGGTTCTTGCGCTCACCGTGGATGAGCCAGTCCGCGGCCCGGTGCAGCCGGTCCCGCGCCGGGGTCAGCAGGACCGCGACCACGGCCGCCGCCAGCACGCCGGGCAGCGGGCGACTGCGCAGGGCGGAACCGACGAGCACGGTCACCAGCAGATACACCGCGATCACGGCGGCCGTCAGCACCCCGTACACCAGGCCCTGCCGCAGGACGGTCTCGATGCCCATCATCCGGTAGCGCAGGACTCCCACCGCCACCGCGACCAGTACCAGGAAGGACAGGATCGCGGAGGGGATCGCCGACCGGATGAGGACCGAGGAGCAGAAGCCCGCGATCATGGTCGGCCCCTCGGTGCAGACCAGCCAGGCCAGCAACTGGCGTTCGGGAGGGTGGGAGCGCAGCAGCCGTACCCCCGTGCCGATCCAGATGGCGAGCGCGGACAGGGCCAGCAGCGGAAGGCACACGCCCATCATGAGCCCGTCGAACAGGGCCGGCGGCAGCAGCGGCAGGTCGGCACGGCCGGGGAAGATCAGGGCGTGCACGTCCGGGTCGAAGGGTGACACGACCGTCAGCGTGGCGGTGCCGACGACCGCACCCGCCACGGGCCAGCGCCACCAGCGATCCGGCAGGCGCCCGTCGGGGTAGAAGGCCATCATGAGGGTGGCCGGGGCCACCCAGCCGGGGACGAAGAGTCCCGAGGCCAGGGCGGCGGCGAAGGTCGCGCCGGGCCAGGGGGAGTGCGGGTGGGCGAGGGCGCCGCCCGCGTGGGAGACCATCCCGTGGACCCCGTAGGCGACCAGGCCCTGCTCCCAGCAAGCGGTCACCCCCGCCCCGAGGAAGATCCATCCGATCACGTTCCGGGGGCGCAGCAGGACGAGCACCGCACCGGTCAGGGCCTCGGCCAGGGTCACCACACCCACGGTGATCACGTAGGCGGGAGAGGCCTGCGGTCCCATCGGCCCGGGGCGGGGCAGCGTCAGCGCCCAGAAGGCGAAGACGGACGCGACGGCACTGGAGAGCACCGTGCCCCAGACGACCGCGCGGGTAACCATGCGTCCAGTCTGAGGCGTACGGTGTCCCGCCGAACCCGCCTTGTTCCCGGCAGAGTTGGGCATTCCGCCCGGCCCGGCCGGGACCTCGCCGAGCCGGTCCGCACCGGGGTCCCGGCCCGTCGGACGGTGCGTCAAATCAGCTGTTCCGGCGGCCCATTGGTCCAACCTCTGGCAGTTACGCCATCCGTGTGCGATGCCTTGACCGCCCCCACGGGCGCTCTTATGGTCGCGCTGACCGCAGGACGTAGGACGTCGTACCTCCTGGAGTAACCATGCGCGAAGACGTGACGCAGAACGTGCCCGCGCTGCACCGCCGGGCCTTCCTGAAGTACTCCGGCGCGCTGGGCGCGGCGGCGGCGATCTCCTCGTCCCTGACGGCCTGTTCGTCGGGGCCGCAGTCGACGAACGACACCGGCGGCGGGGGCACCGGGAAGAACCGGACGCTGACCGCGGTGATCGGCTACGGCAACGACGGCAGCTGGGATCCGACGCAGACCGCGTCCGCGTTCGCCATGGCCGGCAACAACCACATCTACGAGGGGCTGATCGACACCGACCCGATCACCCGCGCGCCCTACCCGGCGCTGGCGACCGCCGTGCCGAAGGAGACGAGCGGCACCTCGTGGAAGTTCACGCTGCGCGCGGGCGCCAAGTTCCACGACGGGCAGCCGGTCACCGCCGACGACGTCGTCTTCGTCTACGACCGCATCCTCGACCCGAGGACGACGACTCTCGCGCAGGGCTTCTTCGCCAGCTGGCTGAAGGAGGTGCGGAAGATCGACGCCCAGAACGTCGAGCTGGTCCTCAAGTTCCCCTTCCCCGAAGGCATTTCACGGCTCACCCTCGCGAAGATCATGCCGAAGCACGTCTTCTCGAAGCCCGGCGCCTGGGACGACGCGATCAAGGGCAAGGCAATCGGCTCGGGGCCGTACCGGCAGACCGCGCACCACCCGAAGTCCAACACCACCTTCGCCGCGTTCACCGGCTACAACGGCCCCCGCCCGCCCGCCTTCAAGACGATGAACTGGCTGACGATCGTCGACGCGGCTCCCCGGGTCGCCAAGATCTCCGGGTCGAGCGCGGGCGCGCAGATCGCCGACAACATCCCCTACGCCAACATCCAGCGGCTCGAGAGCGGCGGGCTGACGGTCGCGGGCGGCGCCGGGATGAACAACCTGTTCCTGATGTTCAACACCCAGCACAAGCCCTTCGACGACGTACGGGTACGCCAGGCGCTCCGCTACGCCATCGACACCGGCAAGATGGTCCAAGTGGCCCTGCGCGGGCACGGGAAGCCGTCCTCGTCGTTCCTCAACGAGGGCAACCCCACCTACCGGCGCGCGAAGACGGTCTACGACTACGACCCCGACAAGGCGAAGGCCCTGCTGAAGGCGGCCGGGGTCAGCGGGCTCAAGGTCAACATCATCTCGGTGAACGTGAGTTGGATCGTCGACTGCCTGCCCACCATCAAGGCGTCCTGGGACGCGATCGGCGTCAGGACGACTCTCTCCCCGCAGGAGACCACGGCCGTCTTCACCAAGATGGACCAGAAGCAGGACTACCAGGTCGTCGCCGCCGCCTCGAACCCCAACCAGTTCGGCCTCGACGCCGACCTGATCATGCACTACAACTACGGCCCGCAGAACCTCTGGATGGGCTACGCCCGTTGGGCCGGCAACTCGGTCGCCAAACGGCTCTTCAAGGACATGGACCAGGCGACGCAGGAGCCGGACGCGGCGAAGAAGAAGACGATGATCCAGGACTACATCGACATCGTCGCCGAACAGGCCGTGCTCTACCCGGTCGTCCACAACGAGCTGATGACCGCCTGGGACCCGAGGAAGCTGACGGGGATAAGGGCACAGCCCTACCCCGGCATAAACGTCCTCCAGGCCAAGTGGGTCTAGCAGTACAGGAGTTGACCAGTACAGGAGTTGTTGACCCATGGTCGCCGTCGTCAGGATTCTGGCCCGCCGTGTCGTGCTGCTCGTGCCGCTGATGCTCGGCATCGTGCTGTTCGTGTTCGTGGTGATGCGCTTCTCGGACGTCGACCCGGCGTCCGCGTTCTTCCAGGGCGCCAACCCGACCCCGCAGCAACTGCACGACTTCCGCGAGCGGAACGGGCTGTTGGATCCCCTCCCCCTCCGCTACGTCCACTTCGTGGGCGCCCTCCTCCACGGCGACATGGGCACCAGCGCCCTGACCCGGGCACCGGTCGTCGACCAGGTCACCACCGCGCTGCCGCTCACCCTCCAACTCACCTTCCTGGGGCTGGGAATCGCGGTGGTGCTGTCGCTGCTCGGCGGAGTGACGGCGGCGATCTACCGTGACCGGCTGCCCGACCAGATCATCCGGGTCGTGTCGCTCACCGGGGTCGCGGCACCCGGCTTCTGGCTGGCGCTGCTCATGATCCAGTACCTGGCCGTCGACCAGGGCTGGTTCCCGACCGGCGGCTACATCAACCCGGCGGACTCCCTCACCGGCTGGCTCAAGACGATGGCCCTCCCGGCACTGGCCCTCTCGCTCCCGGTGGCGGCCCAACTGACGCGCATCGTCAGGACGTCGGTGGTCGAGGAGCTGGACAAGGACTACGTCCGGACGGCGATCGGCAGCGGCCTGCCACCGAGGGTGGTGGTCGGCCGGAACGTGCTCCGCAACGCCCTCATGAACCCACTCACCGTGCTGGGCCTGCGAGTTGGATACCTGCTCGGCGGAGCGGTCGTCATCGAGACCATCTTCTCCCTCCCCGGGATGGGCAAGTTGATGATCGACGCCGTGCAGAACGGCGACCCGGCCGTCGTCCAGGGCGTGGTGCTCACGACGGCGACCGGGTTCGTCGTCGTGAACCTCGTCATCGACATCCTCTACCTGCTGGTCAACCCGCGCCTGAGGGATGCCTCCTGATGTTCACTCAGTTCCCCCAGTTCTCCCGCAAGGGCCTCGCCGAGACCCTGTCCCGGCCCGGCATCCGGCTGCGCGGCTGGCGCCGGCTGCCGCTGCTGTCGAAGGTCGCGGTGTGCTTCCTGGCGGTCGTGGTGCTGGTGGCGCTGTTCGCGCCGCTCATCTCCCCGCACGACCCGCTCGACCAGCAACTGCCCGTGGACGGCACCGGGCACCCGTCCGCCGACCATTGGATGGGCCAGGACAGCCTCGGCCGGGACATCCTCAGCAGGCTGATGTACGGCGCCCGTTGGTCCCTCGCGATCGGCCTGGGGGCGACCGCGCTGGCCCTGATCATCGGCGCGCTGATCGGCGCGATCGCCGCGACCGCCCGCAAGGGCGTCGACGAGACACTGATGCGCTGCCTGGACGTGGTGATGGCGTTCCCCGGCATCGCGCTGGCGGCCGTCCTGGTGGCGGTCTTCGGCGGCGGAATCACCGTACTGATCTGCGCGATCGCGTTCCTGTTCACCCCGCCGGTGGCAAGGGTGGTACGGGCCAACGTACTTGACCAGTACGGCGAGGACTACGTGACCGCCGAGCGGGTGATCGGCGCCCGCACCCCGCACATCGTGATCCGGCACGTGGCCGTCAACTGCGCCGCCCCGATCCTGGTGTTCTGCACGGTGCAGGTCGCCGAGGCGATCGTCTTCGAGGCGTCCCTGTCCTTCATCGGCGCGGGCGTACGCCCCCCGGACCCGTCCTGGGGAAGTGTCATCGCGGACGGCAAGAACATGGTGCTGACCGGGGGTTGGTGGGCGACGGTCTTCCCCGGCCTGCTGATGCTGATCACGGTCCTCTCGCTGAACATACTGTCCGAGGGAGTCTCCGACGCGTGGGCGGCCCCGGCCCCGCGCGAGGTGGACGTACGGCAGGCCATCGACGACGACCCGCTCGACGCGCCCGCGCCCGGCAGCGGCGAGGTGCTCCCGCTCCCCGGACTGACGGAGGCGGCGCTACGACTCCGGTCACGCGCAAGGCCGTTGCCCGACCCCGACGGCCTGCCGGTACTGGCGGTCGAGAACCTCGCCATCGGCTTCGAGGGCCGGCACCACGGCGTGGACATCGTCGACGGCATCAGCTTCGAGGTGCAGGCGGGCGAAGTCCTGGGCCTGGTCGGCGAGTCGGGCTGCGGCAAGTCGCTGACGGCGCTCGCGGTGATGGGCCTGGAACCGAAGGGCGCGCGGGTGCGCGGCCATGTCCGTTTCAACCAGCGGCAGTTGGTGGGCGAGCCGATGCGCGTCCGCCGCAAACTGCTGGGCCACGAGATGGCGATGGTCTACCAGGACGCCCAGTCGTCCCTGAACCCGGCGATGACGATCCGCGCCCAACTCAAGCAGGTCATACGGCGCGGAGGCCGTCGTGGGGCGGGCGAGTTGCTGACGATGGTCGGCCTCGACCCGGACCGCACCCTGCGCAGCTACCCGCACGAACTCTCCGGCGGCCAGCGCCAACGCGTCCTGATCGCCATGGCGTTGTCCCGCGACCCCAAACTGATCGTCGCCGACGAACCGACCACCGCCCTCGACGTCACCGTGCAGGCGCAGGTCATAGAGCTACTGCTGCGGCTGCGCGAGGAGTTGGGCTTCGCGCTCGTCCTCGTCTCGCACGACCTCGCGCTGATCGCCGATGTCACCGACCGGGTGGTGGTGATGTACGGCGGCCAGATCGTGGAGACGGGTGTGACCGCCGACCTGGTGGAGTCGCCGGCCCACCACTACACGCGCGGCCTGCTCGGCAGCGTGCTGTCCCTCGAATCGGCGGCCGAGCGGATGACCCAGATCAAGGGTGTCGTCCCCTCCCCCGCCGACTTCCCGGCCGGCTGCCGCTTCGCGGACCGCTGCCCGCTGGCGAGCGACATCTGCCGTACGACCGCACCGGACCTGGTCGGCCCGCGCACGCACACGGCGGCCTGCCACCACCCGGCGATCGACCTGGTGACGACGGAGAGCGAGGCGGTCACGTGAGCGGCACGGCAGTTGAGCCGGCGGGCGGTCAAGTGACCCGCGCACTGGTTGAGTTGACCGACGCCCACGTCGTCCACAAGGCGCGCAGCGGCGGCCTGTTCACCCGCGACCGGGTCTACGCCCTGACCGGCGCCGACCTCACCATCGCGCCCGGCGAGACGGTCGGCGTGGTCGGCGAGTCCGGCTGCGGCAAGTCGACACTCGCCAAGGTGTTGGTGGGCGTACAGCGGCCGACGTCCGGCACGGTGTCCCTCCGGGGCCGCGACCTGTGGACGATGCCGGACGGCGAACGCCGGGCCGCCGTCGGCACAGGCATCGGCATGATCTTCCAGGACCCGTCGACCGCGCTGAACCGGCGTCTGACGATCCGGCAGATACTGCGTGACCCGCTGGACGTGCACGGCCGGGGGGCGAGGCCTGAACGGGAGGAGCGGGTACGGGAGTTGATGTCGCTGGTGGGCCTTCCGCGCGCGCTCGCGGACGGCCTTCCCGGGCAGTTGTCGGGAGGTCAGCGCCAACGGGTCGCAATCGCACGGGCGTTGGCGCTCGATCCCGACCTGGTAGTGGCCGACGAACCGACCAGCGCCCTGGACGTCTCGGTCCGCGCCCAGATCCTCAATCTCCTGTTGGACCTGAAGGAACGCCTAGGCCTGGCCCTGGTGTTCGTGTCCCACGACATCCAGACGGTACGGCGGATGAGCGACCGCGTGATCACCATGTACCTGGGCCGGATCGTCGAGGAGACCCCGGCCGACCAGGTCACGGACCGGGCGAGGCACCCGTACACCAGGGCACTGTTCTCGGCGACGCCGGGCTTGTTGCACCCCATCGACCCGATCCCGCTGATCGGTCCGGTGCCGTCGGCGACGCGTCCGCCGAGCGGCTGCCCGTTCCGCACACGCTGCTGGAAGGCGGACGAGGTGTGCGCATCAGCCATGCCGGACTTTTCACCCGCGTCGACGCCGGGACATCGCTACCGCTGCCACCATCCTGTGGAGGAGGACCTGTCGACCCGCGACCTCGTTCGCCAAAGCCGCCCCATGGAGCCTTGATGCCCTTCCCCGCCCCGCTGACCGGTGTCGTACCGCCCGTCTGCACGCCCCTGACACCGGACCGCGAGGTGGACGTCCGTTCACTGCTCAGGCTCGTCGACCATCTGGTGGAGGCCGGGGTGCACGGACTGTTCCTGCTCGGCTCGACCTCGGAGGCGGCGTATCTGACGGACCGGCAACGGAGGTACGTCGTCGAGGCGGTGGTGGCCCACGTGGGCGGTCAACTCCCGGTGCTGGCGGGGGCGATCGACATGACGACGCCGCGGGTGCTGGACCATGTCGCCGCGGTGACGGACGCGGGTGCGGACGCGGTCGTGGTGACCGCGCCGTTCTACACACGGACCCACCCGGCGGAGATCGCCCGCCACTACCGCCTCATCGCCGCCGCGTCGCCGGTCCCCGTGGTGGCCTACGACCTCCCCGCCTCCGTCCACACCAAGCTGCCCGCCGACCTCGTCCTCGAACTCGCCGCGGACGGTGTGTTGGCCGGGCTGAAGGACTCCAGCGGTGACCTCGGCGGCTTCCGTACGGTCGTGATGGGCGCCCGCAACCGCCCCGACATCACCGGGTTCAGCGTGCTGACTGGTTCCGAACTGTTCGTCGACTCGGCGCTGGCGTTGGGGGCGGACGGGGCGGTGCCTGGTCTCGCCAACGTCGATCCGCACGGGTACGTCCGCCTCGACGCGCTGTGCCGGGCCGGGGACTGGTCGCGTGCGCGGGCCGAGCAGGAACGGCTGTGTGTGTTGTTCGGGTTGGTGGGTGTGGGTGACCCGGCGCGGATGGGGGGCAGTTCGTCGGCACTCGGAGCGTTCAAGGCGGCGCTGCATCTGCGGGGCGTGATCGCGTGTGCGGCGACTGCGGAGCCGCAGGTGTCTTTGTCTGCCGACGAGGTGGGACAGGTGGGGAAGTTTCTGGCGGCGGCGGGGTTGCTGTAACTACATTTCCCACCCACCCACCCGTCTCGGGCGTTTTAGAGGTTCACCTTTCAAGCGCCAGTAAACGGGTGGGTGGGCGGGAAACGGGGGTCTGGGGGCGGAGCCCCCAGGTACGGTCACCCACCACCCAGCTCAGCCACCGGCACCCGCCGGAACTCCACCGTGTCGTACGTCCCCGTCACCCCCGTCTCGTACAACACCCCCACCGTGTCCGCCCCCACCCGCACCAGATCGGAGTACCCCGCCCGCTGCGACGACAGCACGACCGCCTTCACGAAGCTCCCCCCACCATCCCCGCTCCGCCAAATCGCCATGCCCTGCCGCACGTTGGGCACGGACGGCGCCGAGAACAGCAACGCTCCACCCGCGCCGGGAAGTTGCAGCACGCTCCCCTCCACCACCGGCACGTCGTCCAACGTGTGCTGCACGGCGTAGGGCCGGTCGAGACTTTCGCCGCCGTCGCTGGAGTACGTGTCGAGTCGATTCCCCGTACTCGTCCCCAGCTGATCCCGGGAGCTGAAGTACAGCCTCCCGTCGGGGAGTTCGGCCGCGGACGACTCGTTCGCGTTGTTGACCCCGCTGTATGTGGAGTCCACGAACCCCAGCCGCCACGTCTCACCCCCGTCGTCGCTGTACAGATCGTGGCCGCCGTAGTACTTGGCCTCCTGCCCGGTGTCGCTCGACCCGGCACCCGGCGCGGCGGAATGATTGGCGGGGATCACCAACCGCCCCGCATGCACGCCCAGCGTCAGCGCGACCGCGTGCCCGGGTCCCGTCGCGTACCAGCGCCAGCCCGGCAGCTTCACCTCCCCCGTGATGTCCCGCGGAGCGGTGAAGCTGCGCCCGTCGTCCCAGCTGCGCTGCACGAACACCCGGCGGCTCTGTTCCGGTGTGACCTCGCCCCGCATGATCTGGCCCTCGGTGACGGCACCGCTGTTGTAGGAGGTGACGAGGACGATCGCGCCGGTGCGGGGGTCGACGACGGGGGCGGGGTTGCCCCGGGTGTCCCCATCGCCGGCGGCCACCACGGACAGCGGGCCCCAGGTGCAGCCGCCGTCGGTGGAGCGCCGTAGGACGACGTCGATGTTGCCGGTGTCGCCCGCGCTGTTGTGGCGCCCCTCGGCGAAGGCGAGGACCGTACCCCGGTCGGTGACGACGGTCGCCGGGATGCGGTAGGTGTCGTAGCCGCCGTCCCCCGAGACGTACGGCACGGAGGACGTGCAGCCGGAGCGCGCGGACGCGTGCCCGGCAAGAGTGATGGGGGCGGCCAGTACTGCGGCTACGAGAAGCGTGCGGCTCAGGATGGTCATCGCTCTCCCTCACGGAGGTCGCCCCTCGCGGAACGACGCCGACCTGTCTGTCCGTCACAGCCTCCCCGGAGTCACCATCCCGGACTCGTACGCCACGATCACCAGCTGTGCCCGGTCCCGCGCCCCCAGCTTGCCCATGATGCGGCTGACGTGCGTCTTCGCGGTGAGCGGACTCAGGCCCAACGCTTCGGCCACTTCGGTGTTGTTGAGGCCGCGCGCGACCAGGGCGAGCACTCCGCGTTCCCGTTCGGAGAGGCATGCGGGGCCGCCGGTGGCGGGCACGGCGGGGCCGCGCAGGAAACGGGCGATCAGCCGGGCCGTAGGACCCGGTGACAGAAGCGCCTCTCCGGCGGCCACCGTGCGGATCGCGTCGAGGAGTTCGGCCGGACGGGTGTCCTTGACCAGGAATCCGGAGGCGCCGGCGCGCAGCGCCTCCACCACGTGCTCGTCGGTGTCGTAGGTGGTGAGGACGAGGACCTTCACCCCGGCGAGGTCCTCGTCGGCGGCGATGAGGCGGGTGGCCTCGATGCCGTCGAGGTCGGGCATGCGGAGGTCCATGAGGACGAGGTCGGCGCGTGAGGTGCGGGCGAGCGCTACGGCCTCGCGGCCGGTGGCGGCCTGTCCTACGACCTCCATGTCCTTCGCCGATTCGACGAGCATGGCGAACGCGGCCCGTACGAGGGTCTGGTCGTCGGCGAGGAGCACCCGGATGGCGGTCACCGCGCCCCCTCTCCGTGCGCCCGCAGGGGCAGTACGGCCTTCACGGCGAAGCCCTCCCCGTCCAGCGGCCCGGCGTCCAGTGTGCCGCCGACGCTGCGGACGCGTTCGCGCATGCCGACGAGACCGAAGCCGGGCGGAGCGGAACCCCCGCCCGCCCCGTCGTCCGTGACGTCCACCCGCAGGGCACCGTCCCGCTCGTGCACGCCCACCCGCACGCTGAGGTCGGCGCGCCCGCCGTGCCGTACCGCGTTGGTGAGCGCCTCCTGAACTATCCGATAGGCGGCCGCACCCACGGCGGCCGGGACCGCGTCGGCCAGCACCGACAGTTCGACGTTCGCGCCCGCACCCCGTGCCGTCGCGGCGAGGTCGGGCAGCGCGTCGAGACCGGGAAGGGGACCCCGGGTGTCCGCCGTGCCGTGTTCGCGCAGCACCTCCAGCGTGGTGCGCAGTTCGCCGCGTGCGCTGCGGCAGGTGTCGGCGATGTCGTCCAGGGCCTTGGCCACGGCTGCCCGGTCGAGGCGGTCGGGGTCCTCGGCCAGCACATGCGCGGCCACCGAGGTCTGCACGCCGATGAGGGTGATGCTGTGCGCGAGCAGATCGTGCAGATCGCGGGCGATGCGCAGGCGTTCCTCGGCGACGCGGCGGCGGGCCTCCTCCTCGCGGGTGCGTTCGGCGCGCTCGGCGCGTTCGAGGGCCGCCTCCGTCAACTGGCGGTGGACGCGGAGGTAGCCGCCGAGGACGAGCATGGACACGACCCAGCCGGTGATCTGGAAGCTCTCGGCGACCCCGGCCATGCCGTGACCGGCCTTCAGCGCGAGCATCAGCCCGACCACCGAGCAGCCGATGGTCACCGTGCGCCGGGTGCTGCCGGTGACGGCCACCGTGTAGAGGAGGACCATCGAGGCGGCGGTCGGCGCCGAGTGATTGTACTCCTGCTGGTGATAGAACGCGATCATCGGGATCATCACGCACAGCACCGTCAGCGGCGCCCGTCGCCGCCACGCCAACGGGACGTGCAGCGCGAGCAGCAGCGCCCAGCCGAGCGCGTCCGGCCGCCGTCCGCTCCCGAAGCTGACGGCGACGACGGACGCGAGCACGGCGAGACCGGCGGCGAGGAACACGTCCTGCCGCCGGACGCTCGTCATGATGGCCCGCCTCACGGGGTTCATCTTCCGTCAGCCGGACGCGAGGCCCTCACACCGGCTCCGGCTGCCGCTCCGGCCGTACGGCCTCGGGCGCCCGGGACAGCCGCCCCGGCCACCACACCTTCCGCCCCAGCAGCACACTCGCGCTGGTCACCAGATACGTCCGCACGAGGAAGGTGTCCAGCAGCACGCCCACCGAGATCACGAAGCCCAGCTCGACGAGTTGCACCAACCCCATGTTCGTCAGCACCGCGAAGGTCGCCGCCAGAACCAGCCCGGCGGAGGCGATGACCCCGCCCGTCGTCCGCAGGGCGGTCAGCGCGGCGGCGACCGGTTCGGCGCCCCCGATCGCCTCCTCGCGCATCCGGTGCATGAGGAAGATGCCGTAGTCGACGCCCAAAGCCACCAGGAACACGAAGGACAGCAGCCCCAGCCCCGGATCGGTCCCGGCGAAGCCGAACAGCGGCCCGAACACCAGCCCGCCGATGCCGAGCGCCGCGCCCCACACCGCGATCACGGCGGCCACCAGCATCAGCGGCGCGACCAGCGACCGCAGCAGGACGATCAGGATCAGCAGCACGGACGCGAGCACGATCGGCACGACGACGAGCCGGTCCCGC
Organism: Streptomyces xylophagus; assembly: GCF_000716435.1. GTDB lineage: Bacteria > Actinomycetota > Actinomycetes > Streptomycetales > Streptomycetaceae > Streptomyces > Streptomyces xylophagus. The sequence continues at coordinate 142,286 of NZ_JNWO01000012.1, read as the reverse complement.
GCGTTGGTGTCCCGCAGGTCGATCTGCTGCGCGCTCGGCCCGCCGACGTAGGACCCCTTGAGTGTGTGCCGCAGGTCGGTGATGGTGCGGGTCTCGGCCGCCGACTGCGGGGCGCCGACAGCCGTGACGGAGATCTCCGTCCAGCCGTGTCCGCTACGGCCCTGCTGGGCGCCCGCGACGCCCTGCGTGCCCCGGATCGTGGCGAGGGTCGCGTCGGCCCGGGCGGCCGGGGTGATGACGTCGATGGGCTGTGCGGAGCGTTCGGGGTAGGCCTCGGCGAGGGTGCGCATCGCGGTGACGGAGTCGGGGCGGTCGACGAAGGAGTCGTCCTGTTTGAGGGAGCCGGGGAGGTTCAGGGTGCCCAGGGCGAGTGCGCCGAGCAGGACGGCACCACCGGTGAGGACGAGCAGGGGCCTGCGTCCGGCGGAACTGCCCATCGCGGTGAACAGCGACCGGCGGGCCTTGGGGGTGGAGCCGAACGCGGGCACGAGCGGCCAGAACACGCGGCGGCCCAGCAGCACGAGGAGCGCGGGCAGCAGGGTGAGCATCGCGACGAGTGCGGACAGGACGCCGACCGTGCCCAACGGGCCCATTCCGCGGCTGGAGTTGAGGTCGGCGGCGAGCAAGCACAGCAGGCCGGCGGCGACCGTACCGGAGGAGGCGAGCACGGCGGGGCCGCAGCCGCGCAGGGCGGCGCGCATCGCGTCGTAGGGGCGCTCGACGCGTCGTAGTTCCTCGCGGTAGCGGGAGACGAGGAGGAGGGCGTAGTCGGTGCCCGCGCCGAAGGCGAGGATCGTCATGATGCCCGTGCTCTGGCCCGAAATGGTCGTCCCGAAGGCCTGGTTGAGACCGTAGGCGATCCCGGTGGACAGGAAGTCGCCGACTCCGGCGACCGCGAGGGGGACGAGCCAGAGGACTGGGCTGCGGTAGATCAGGATCAGCAGGACGGCGACCACCGCGACGGTCGTGTAGAGCAGGGGGCCGCCCAGCGAGTCGAAGACCTTGCCGGCGTCGGTGGCCAGCGCGCCGGGGCCGCCGACCTCGACCGTCAACCCGCCTTTGTCCTGGGCGACTTGGCGGATGTCGTCGACGAGGGCAGTGCGCTTCTTCTCGTCGGTGCCGGGCCAGTTGCTGGTGACCGGGTACATGAGCGTGGTGCCGTCGGCGGACGGAACGCCGTGCGGTGTCGCGGCGAGCGGGTGCAACGTGCTGATCTGCGCGAGCTGTTGGGTCGCCGTGGACCTGTCGGCGGCCGTCAGTCCGCCGTCGCGGTGGTAGACGAGGACCAGTTCGGTGGTCTGGCCGCCCGGCAACTGCTCCTGGAGCTTGGCGACTTGGGTGGAGTCGGCGCTCGCGGGCAGATAGTCGGTCACCCGGTCGTGCTGCACGTCGCCGAGCTTCGACGCGAACGGCGAGGCCAGCGCGAGCACCCCGATCCAGAGCGCGAGCACCACCCAGGGGATGGCTCGTCGCCGTGTGCTGTTCCTCTGTTCGGCCCCCATGGAACGGGCCCCCCTCCGGCGCGGATGTCTGTTGGTGCTGTCCAGACTTCCGGCGCGGGAGGGGCAAGTCGTCGCGCGGGCGGGCGAGTTCGGGCGTACTGCCGGGGGCGGCCGGGGCGGCCGTGTTACTCCCTGGGGAGTACTGGCGCGGACTACGACGGGGTGCGGGCCGCCGCAAGCAGCCGGGTCACGTCGTCCGAGCAGATGGTGAGGGCCGCGCCCACGGTCGCGAGGGCGTCGCGTTCGGCCGGGGTGTAGGGGCCGTCGGCGAGGGCGATGCGGGCGCCCTGGAGCAGGATCGATTCGCGGCCCGCGGGGGCGAGGTGCGGGGCGAGCGGGTCGAGGGCCTCGTGCAGCTCTATGGCGAGGCCCGCGCCGCTGGGTTCGCCGAAGACGCGGCCGGTGTCGGCGGCCAGGGCCTCGACGAGGGCGCCCAGCTGGTCCTCCGTGCAGTCCTGGAAGCCGGCGGCGCGCACGGTGCCCGCGGCGGCCTCCAGGGACGTACGGGCGCAGGTGCCGCCGGCCGCGAGGACCGCGAGGGCGACCGTGTGGACGGCGTCGCGGAGCATCGCGGAGAAGCGGCTCGTCGTGGGGTGGTCGAGGACGTCGGTGCCGTAGTGGCCCTGGCAGGCGGCGCACTCGACCACCGGGCCGGTGTCGCCGCGCGGCAGCACCGGCATGCCGAGCAGGGTGAAGCGGCGGCGCCCGGTGAGCCGCTGGTAGTTGCGGTCGCCCCCGCACCCGGGGCAGAAGAACTCGCCGTCTCCGACGCTGGTCCACGCGGTACGGATGCCCAGCACGCGCGCCGCACGGCCCTCATGGACAACTCGGCCGTCTCGTCCCCGTTCTGGCAGCACGTCGCACCTCCGTAACGCCGCGGCAACATCGCCGCGCTGGCGTGATGTTAGCCACATTGTTGAGCTGGAGTCAGTACCCCGGACGAGACCTTCCCGTGACCTGCACATCGAATGGCCGGGAAACGACGGGGCCCCGCCCGCCGGAGAGCGGCGTGCGGGGCCCCTGAAGCGTGAGTAAACCGCCGGTCAGGCTGGTTCAGCGGGTAGCGCGGTTGACGGCGGAGACGACCGCCTTCAGTGAGGCACGTGTCGTATTCGCGTCGATCCCGATTCCCCACAGAACCTTGTCGCCGATCGCGCACTCGATGTACGAAGCGGCCTGCGCGGAGGCTCCCTCGCTCATCGTGTGCTCCTGGTAGTCCAGGAGCCGTACGTCGATGCCGACGGACTGCAGGGCGTCGAAGAACGCGGAGATCGGGCCGTTGCCGGAGCCCGTCAGGACGGTGTCGACGCCGTCGACGCTCGCCTCGACCTTGAGCGTGTCCACGCCGTCGGTGTCGGTGGTCGACTGGCCGGTCTTCACCTGGATACGGCCCCAGGCGTTGTCCGGGTTCGGCAGGTACTCGTCCTCGAAGGTCGCCCAGATCTCCTTCGGGGTGACCTCGCCGCCCTCGGCGTCCGTCTTGGCCTGGATCAGCTTGGAGAACTCGATCTGCATCCGGCGCGGCAGGTCCAGCTTGTGGTCGTTCTTCAGGACGTACGCGATTCCGCCCTTGCCGGACTGGGAGTTGACGCGGATGACCGCCTCGTACGACCGGCCGACGTCCTTCGGGTCGATCGGCAGGTACGGGACCGCCCACTCGATGTCGTCGACCGTGACGCCCTTGGCCTTGGCGTCGGCCTCCATCGCGTCGAAGCCCTTCTTGATGGCGTCCTGGTGGGAGCCGGAGAAGGACGTGTAGACCAGGTCGCCCACGTACGGGTGGCGCGGGTGGACCTCCATCTGGTTGCAGTACTCCCACGTGCGACGGATCTCGTCGATGTTCGAGAAGTCGATCTGCGGGTCGACGCCCTGGGAGAACAGGTTCATGCCCAGGGTGACCAGGTCCACGTTGCCGGTGCGCTCGCCCTGGCCGAACAGGCAGCCCTCGACGCGGTCGGCGCCGGCCATCAGCGCCAGCTCGGCGGCGGCTACGGCCGTACCGCGGTCGTTGTGCGGGTGGATCGACAGCACTACGTGCTCGCGGCGGGACAGGTGGCGGCCCATCCACTCGAAGCGGTCGGCGTGCGTGGAGGGGGTCGAACGCTCAACGGTGGCAGGCAGGTTGAGGATGATCTCGCGGCCCGGGCCGGGCTGCCAGACGTCCATGACCGCCTCGCAGACCTCCAGCGCGAAGTCCAGCTCGGTGTCGGTGAAGATCTCCGGGCTGTACTGGTAGCCGAATTCCGTCTCCGGGCCCAGCAGCTTCTCGGCGTACTCCATCACCAGGCGCGTGCCGTCCACGGCGATCTGCTTGATGTCGTCCTTGGAACCGCGGAAGACCACACGGCGGAAGACGGGCGCGGTCGCGTTGTAGAGGTGCAGGGTGGCGCGCTTGGCGCCCTTCAGGGACTCCACGGTCCGCTCGATCAGGTCCTCGCGGGCCTGCGTCAGCACGGAGATCGTGACGTCGTCCGGGATCGCGCCCTCTTCCTCGACGATCGAGCGGACGAAGTCGAAGTCGGTCTGGCCGGAGGCCGGGAAGCCGACCTCGATCTCCTTGTAGCCCATCTTGACCAGCAGGTCGAACATCGCGCGCTTGCGCGCCGGCGACATGGGGTCGATCAGGGCCTGGTTGCCGTCCCGCAGGTCCGTGGAGAGCCAGCGGGGGGCGACGGTGATCCGCTGCTGGGGCCAGGTGCGGTCGGGGATGTCGACCTGCTCGTACTGGCCGTACTTGTGGATCGGCATGGAACTGGGCTGCTGGCGATTGGCACGGCTGTGGCTGGTTGCCATGATGCGGGGGCTCCTCGTGGTGTCCTGAAGGACGGCCGACGCGCAACGCGAAGCTCCGCGGGGAGGGAGTCGACCTGGACTACAGGCCCTCGCCGCGGCAGCTAAGGAGAAGCAGCCCGATACGCATGATGTCCAGCAGACTAGCCGAGTCGTGCGCGGTGCGGGGGGCCGTATCACTATGCGGGACATCGGCCGTCGTATACCACTCTCTGCTACGGGACTGTGATGATTGTCCCTGTATTTCACCAATCATGGTTGCCGGTAGTGACACCGGCATGACTCAGTGCCAGGGTGCCGCCATGACGACTCACGGGGGCTTCGAGCCCGTCTTCTGCACGATCGTTCCACCGCATGTCCTCGACAAGCTCGCCCAGCACGAGGACCCCGCGCTCGCCGGTCCCGCCCGCGAGACCCTGCAGCGCGACGCCTACGAGCGCACCCACCGCCGGCTGACCACGGTGCTCGGCGCACCGACCCTCGCCGCGCCCACCGACTCCGACAAGCCGAAGCGCACGATCTACGACGCCAAGCACAAGCAGGACCTGCCCGGCAAGAAGGTCCGCGCCGAGGGCTCGGACCCCGGCAAGGACGCGACCGTCAACCGCGCCTACGCGGGCCTCGGCGCCACCTTCGAGCTGTATCTGAACGCCTTCAACCGCCACTCCATCGACGGCGAGGGCCTGCCGCTCAACGCGTCCGTCCACTACGACGTGAAGTACGACAACGCGTTCTGGAACGGCGAGCAGATGGTGTTCGGCGACGGCGACGGCGAGCTGTTCCTCGACTTCACCATCCCGGTCGACGTCATCGGCCACGAACTCACCCACGGCGTCACGCAGTACACCGCGAACCTGACGTACTTCGGCCAGCCCGGCGCCCTGAACGAGTCGATCTCCGACGTCTTCGGCTCGCTCATCAAGCAGTACACGCTCGGCCAGACCGCCGCCGACGCCGACTGGCTGATCGGCGCGGGCCTCCTCGCCCCGCGCGTCTCCGGCGTCGCCCTGCGCTCCATGAAGGCCCCGGGCACGGCCTACGACGACGACGCCCTCGGCAAGGACCCGCAGCCCGCGACGATGGACGACTTCGTCAACACGGGCCGCGACAACGGCGGCGTGCACATCAACTCCGGCATCCCGAACCACGCCTTCTACCTGCTCGCCGACGCGCTCGGCGGCCACGCCTGGGAGAAGGCCGGACAGATCTGGTACGACGTCCTGACCGGCGGCGAGCTGAAGAAGGACGCCCTGTTCACCGACTTCGCGAAGCTCACGGTCGCCGCCGCGAAGACCCGGTTCGGGGACGGCGGCGAGGAGTTGCAGGCCGTGACGAAGGCGTGGGAACAGGTCGGGGTGCCGACCTCGTAGCCGCGGCAGTCGCGCCGGACCCGTATCCGTACTAGACAGGACCCATGCGTATTCAGGTACGACGCACGGGCGGTTTCGGTGGCATCGAGCGCCGCGGCGAGGTCGAGACCTCGGCGCGGCCCGACGCACATGAGTGGCACGCGCTGGCCCAACAGGCGGTCGCCGACGGCCAGCGCACGCCGAAGGCCGGTGTCCCGGACGGCTTCCACTACGAGATCACGGTGGACGGGAAGACGGTGTACACGGCCGACCCCCGGCTCACGGACGAGCAACGGACGCTGATCCAAAGGGTGTTGAAGGAAGGTGCGTGAGCGGATGTCCATCAGGTGGGCGTAACTGGTTGTTCACGCCCGCCCGTTGACACCCGTTACCGCCGGTACCGATGATCCGGCGCATGGCGATTGATGCAGGCAACCCGATACCTCGGTTCCCGGCCGACTTCCTCTGGGGCGTCTCGACTTCGGCCCACCAGATCGAGGGCGCGGCGGACAAGCGCGAGCCCTCCGTATGGGACGTGTTCGAGGCCGAGCCGGGCCGGATCAAGGACGGCTCGACGGCGGCGGTGGCCTGCGACCACTACCACCGCCACCGCGAGGACGTGGCCCTCCTGGCCGACCTGGGCGTGGACGCGTACCGCTTCTCGATCTCCTGGCCGCGCGTGAACTCCCCCGGCGGCCTCGACTTCTACGACCGTCTCGTCGACGAACTGGGCGAGGCGGGCGTACGTCCGGTCCCGACCCTGTTCCACTGGGATCTCCCGGTCACGCAGGACTGGATGGACCGGGACACGGCATCGCGTTTCGCCGAGTACGTGTCCGTGGTCGCCGACCGGCTGGGCGACCGCGTGAAGAAGTGGATCACCCTCAACGAGCCTGCGGAACATACCCTGTTGGGCCACGCGCTGGGGGCCCACGCCCCCGGCAAGACCCTGCTCTTCGACGCACTCCCGGTCGCCCACCACCAACTCCTGGCCCACGGTCTGGCGGTACGGGCGCTGCGCGCGGCCGGTGCCACCGACATCGGGATCGCCAACTCGCACGGCCCGACCTGGCCGGCGTCCCAGGAGCCGGAGGACGTCGAGGCGGCGAACTTCTACGACCTGCTCCTGAACCGCCTGTTCGCCGACCCTCTCCTGCTCGGCGAATACCCGTCCGGGCTGGGCGAGTTGATGCCGGGTGACGTCGAGTCCGACCTGAAGGTGATCGCCGAACCGATCGACTGGTACGGCGTCAACTACTACGCGCCGAGCAGGGTCGGGGCACCCCAGGGCGCGGAGATCGAGTTCGGCGGCCTCACGCTCCCCGCCGAACTGCCCTTCTCCGTAAGGGACATCGAGGGCGTCCCGGTGACGGACTTCGGCTGGCCGGTGGTCCCCGAGGGCCTCACCGAACTCCTCACCACCTTCCACGACCGCTACGGCGACCGCCTCCCGCCCGTCGTCATCACCGAGAACGGCTGCTCGTACGAGGGCGTCGACGACCAGGACCGTATCGCCTACCTCGACGGCCATGTCCGGGCGCTGCACGGGGCGTTGGAGGCGGGTGTGGACGTACGCGGCTACTTCGTGTGGTCCCTCCTCGACAACTTCGAGTGGGCGGAGGGCTACGAGCGCCGCTTCGGCCTCGTACACGTGGACTACGACACACAAGCGCGCACTCCGAAGGCGTCGTACGGCTGGTTCCAGGGCATGCTGCGGGCGCAGAGATGACGACGACGGGGAGTTCAGTGGACGACGGCAACCCGGCTCCCGCCACGACCACTTCGGCTCTCGCCCTGGCCGAACCCGTCGAACGCGTGGGCCGGGGCTGGACGTCCGCGCTCTCGCTCGCCAACGGGGCGATCTGGGTGGGCTGGTACGGCCCCCTGCAGATCCTGCTGGCGTCGCAGGCGAAGGACTTCGCACCGGGCACCGGCATGTCCAAGGAGGCGATGCTGGCGTGGGTGACCGGCGCGGGCGCGCTGGTGTCCCTGGTCGCCAATCCGCTCTTCGGCGCGCTGTCCGACCGCACGACGGCGCGTTGGGGCCGCCGTACGCCGTGGATCGTGGCCGGGTCGGCGGGCGGCGCGCTGTCGTTGCTGCTGCTCGCGGGCGCGGGCGGGGTGTGGACGATGGCGCTGGGCTGGTGCCTGGTCCAGCTGACCCTGAACGCGGCCTTCGCGGCGGTCACGGCGGCCGTCCCCGACCGCGTGCCCCGGCTCCAACGAGGCTCCGTGGGCGGCTGGTTGGGCGCCGCGCAGATCCTGGGCGTGGTCGGCGGTACGGGACTGGCGACGGCGGCCGGGGGCATCACGGCGGGCTATGTGGCGTGCGCGGTGTTCACTGCGGTGGGCGTGCTGCCGTACGTACTGCGCTACAAGGACCTGCGCCTGCCGCCGGAGGCCCGCCCACCGTGGTCCTGGCAGGGCTTCTTCAAGGGATTCTGGCTGAGCCCGCGCCGCTATCCGGACCTGGGCTGGGCCTGGCTGACCCGCTTCCTGATCAACCTGAGCAACGCGCTGGTGCTGCTGTACCTCCTCTACTACCTGCGCGACCGCCTGCACTACCACGACCCCGATCAGGGGGTCCTGATCCTGACGGCGGTGAACGGGCTCACGCTCCTCGCCACGGTCGTGGTCGGCGGGGTGTGGTCCGACCGGGTCGGCCGCCGCAAGCCGTTCGTGATCTGGTCCGGCGTCCTGATGGCCGTGGCCACCGCGGTCCTCGCGGGCTGGCAGACCTGGCCGGGCGCGATCGCCGCGGCGGCGTTCCTGGGCATCGGCTTCGGCGTCTTCACGTCGGTGGACTTCGCCCTGATGACGGACGTCCTCCCCAAGGCCCTGGACCGCGGCAAGGACCTGGGTGTCATCAATGTCGCCAACGCCTTGCCCCAGGTGGCCGCCCCCGCCCTCGCCGCGCCGATCGTCACGTATCTGGGCGGGTACCGGGTGCTGTATCTGGTGTCGGCGGTGATCGGGATGGCGGGGGCGTTGCTGGTGCGGCGGATTCGGGGGGTGGACTGAGGTGGGTCAGAGGACGCCCGCGTCCCGTGCCGACCAGGCCGTCGGGAACAGCGGCCGGTAGCCCAGCTCCCGGCGGATCCGCTCCGTGGACATGATGCCCAACCACGGGTCGGGGTCCGTGCGTTGGACAAGTTCGGCGGGGATCTCGACCCCGTTGAGCAGGTGCAGCTCGACCGCGGTGACCGGGGCGTCGTCGGCGATGTTGTAGACGCGGCCGGCGACTCCCGGGGCGTGCAGGACGCGGAGCAGGCCCTGGGCGACGTCCGCGTGGTGGCCCATGTGCAGGCGCTGGTTCGAGGCCCAATGCGCGGCCCACTGGAGGGAGTTGGCGAGGTGGGGGTCGCCCTCGCCGTACACGAAGGGCAGGCGGGCGACCCGTACGTCCATGCCATCGAGCGCGAGGAGTTCCCGTTCGGCCGCCGCCTTGGACTCCGGGTAGGCGCCCCACATCGCACCGCCGGGCCGGCTCTCGTCGTCCTCGGTCAGCGGACGGCCCCGCCCGGCGCCGTACACGAGCCCGGTGCTCACCTGGACGAAGCGCCGTACGCCGGAGGCCTGTGCCGCGTGGCCCAGGGCGACCGCCGCGTCGCGGTTGACGGCCCGGGCCTCCTCGTCCGGTACCCCGCGGAAGGACGCGGCGACGTTCACGACCGCGTCGACTCCGGACACCGCCTTGCCGAGCGCGTCCTCGTCCCGCAGATCACCGAGGACGACCTCCGCGCCCAGTTCCGCGAACGGTTCGCCGCGTGCCTCGTCCCGCACCAGTACCCGTACGCGCTCCCCCGCCCGGGCCTGCGCCAGCAGCCTCGGCACGAAGCGCCGTCCGACCTGTCCCGTCGAGCCTGTCACCAGTGTCAGCATCATGTGCTCCTCTCGTCCCGACCAGCTTCGGGCGATCGGGCCGGCACCGGGAGAGACCTGCCGATCGGGGGATCGGCGGTCCCTGGATAAGCCGGGCCGACTGCCGCACGCTGGAAGCGTGAACCGAGCCGAATTCGCCGACTTCCTGCGCCGCGGCCGGGCCCGCCTGGACCCCTCCGACGTGGGCCTCGCACCCGGCGCCCGGCGCCGTACACCGGGCCTGCGCCGCGAGGAGGTGGCCCAGCTGACCGGCATGTCCGTGGACTACTACACGCGCCTCGAACAGGCCCGGGGCCCGCGCCCGTCCCGCCAGATGCTCACGGCGCTCGCGCGGGCGCTACGGCTCACGGACGACGAACGCGACCACCTGTTCCACCTGACCGGGGAGGAACCACCGCGCCGGGGAGGCGGATCCGCGCACCTGCGGCCGGGCCTGCTCCTGGTCCTGGACCGGCTGCACGACACCCCGGCGCACGTGTCGAGCGACTGCGGCGAGATGATCGCCCAGAACGCGATGTCGCGGGCGCTGACGGGCGACGCGTTCGCCCGCCCGCCCCGGGACCGCAACATGCTCCGCCGCTTCTTCCTGAACCCGGAGTCACGGGAGTTGTTCCCCCCGGAGGACATACCGGAGCACGCGCGCTCCCATGTGGCGAACTTGCGGGCAGTCGCCGCGTCCCGCCCCGACGACCCCGAGCCGGCCGCGCTCGTGGCCGAACTACGCTCGTCCAGCGAGGAGTTCGCCCAACTCTGGGAGGAACACGAGGTGGCGGTACGCCGCCGCTCCACGAAGCGCTTCCGCCACCCGCTGGTCGGCCTCATGGAGTTGGACTGCGAGATCCTCCTGAACCAGGACGCGCACCACCTACTGATCATCCACACGGCACGCCCGGGCACGGAGTCGTACGAGCGCCTGCAGCTGCTGCGGGTGGTGGGGTTGCAGGACATGGCAGGCCTGCGCTGAAGGTTCCGGCCGGCTACAACTCAGCCCCTTGGGGGCGCCCCCTCTGGGGGAGTTTGAGGAGCGGGGGTCCGGGGGCTGGCCCCCGTGACGGGGTCGAAGGGGCAGCGCCCCTGGAGGATGGGACGGGTAGGGGCGGCGGGGGCGAAAAAGGGCCCGCAGAACCCCAACTCGCCCTCTAGAAGCCGAGCTTCCGCAACTGCCGAGGATCCCGCTGCCAGTCCTTCGCGACCTTCACATGCAGGTCGAGAAACACCGGCGTACCGAGCAACGCCTCAATCTGCTTACGCGACTTGATCCCGACCTGCTTCAGTCGCGCACCCTTCGGCCCGATGATGATGCCCTTCTGACTGGGCCGCTCGATGTACACGAACGCATGGATGTCGAGGAGCGGCTTGTCGGCAGGCCGGTCCTCGCGGGGCAGCATCTCCTCGACGACGACGGCGATGGAGTGCGGCAGCTCGTCCCGAACCCCCTCCAGCGCGGCCTCCCGGATCAACTCCGCGATCATGACCTGCTCGGGCTCATCGGTGAGATCACCCTCGGGGTAAAGGGCCGGCCCCTCCGGCAGCAGCGGAATGAGCAGATCGGCAAGCAGATCCACCTGCTGGCCCGCGACCGCCGACACCGGCACGATCTCCGCCCACTCGAACCCCAGCTCCTTGCCGAGCTGGTCGATGGCGATGAGCTGCTCGGCGAGGGTCTTCGAGTCGACCAGGTCGGTCTTCGTGACGATCGCGATCTTCGGCGTCTTCTTGATGGACGCCAGTTCCTTCGCGATGAAACGGTCACCCGGGCCCAGCTTCTCGTTCGCCGGCAGGCAGAAACCGATGACGTCGACCTCGGCCCACGTCGTACGGACGATGTCGTTCAGCCGCTGCCCGAGCAGCGTGCGCGGCTTGTGCAGCCCAGGCGTGTCGACCAGGATCAGCTGCGCGTCCGGCCGGTGCACGATGCCGCGGACCGTGTGCCGCGTGGTCTGCGGCTGGTTGGCGGTGATCGCCACCTTCTGGCCGACCAGAGCATTCGTAAGGGTGGACTTGCCCGCGTTGGGGCGGCCCACGAAGCAGGCGAAGCCGGCGCGGTGGGGGGCCTCGGACGGCTTGGATGACGGGGTACGAACGCTCATGGCGCCCATTGTCCCTGATCCACAAGCTCCCGCCGCACAACAGTCCACCCGCGCCCACCACAGTGAGCTTTCGGAAACCCAACCGCAACGAAACGCCACGGAAACACCCCCGTGCACAACCGGAAACCCGAACCGGTGACCCTCTGACGAGCCCCCACACCGTTGGAGACGACCGTGCCCCTCTCCGTCACCGAAGCCGCCGCCCTCGCCGCCGGACGCATCGACACCGGCGACACCGCCTGGCTGCTCGCCGCCACCGCCCTCGTCCTGCTGATGACCCCGGGCCTGGCCCTCTTCTACGGCGGCATGGTCCGCACGAAGAGCGTCCTCAACATGCTGATGATGAGCTTCGTGTCGATCGCCCTGGTCACGGTGGTCTGGCTGGCCGCCGGCTATTCACTCGCCTTCGGCGACGACCTCGGCGGCGGCCTGATCGGCGGCCTGAAGCACGCCGGGATGGCGGGCCTCGGCCCGAACGCCGTCCACGGCACCGTCCCCACCCTCCTCTTCGCCACCTTCCAGCTCACCTTCGCGATCATCACGGCGGCACTGATCAGCGGCGCGGTGGCCGACCGGGTGCGGTTCGGGGCATGGCTGGTCTTCGTACCGGTCTGGGCACTGCTCGTATACGTTCCCGTCGCGCACTGGGTATGGGGCCCGGGCGGCTGGATCGCGGCACACCTCGGCGCCCTCGACTTCGCGGGCGGCCTCCCGGTCGAGATCACCTCGGGCGCTTCCGGTCTGGCCCTGTGCCTGGTGGTAGGCCCCCGCCTCGGCTTCAAGAAGGACGCCATGCGCCCGCACAACCTCCCCATGGTCATGCTGGGCGCGGGCCTGCTCTGGTTCGGCTGGTTCGGCTTCAACGCCGGCTCCGCGCTCGGCGCCAACGGCCTCGCCGCCGCGGCCTTCCTCAACACCCTCACCGCGGGCTGCACCGGCCTGCTCGGCTGGCTCTTCGTGGAGCAGAAGCGCGACGGCCACCCCACCACCCTGGGCGCGGCCTCGGGCGCGGTCGCCGGCCTGGTCGCCATCACCCCGTCCTGCGGCTCGGTCTCCCTCCTCGGCGCGCTGGTCGTCGGCCTCGCCGCCGGTGCCGTCTGCTCGTACGCGGTCGGCTGGAAGTTCAGGCTGAACTACGACGACTCGCTCGACGTCGTAGGCGTCCACCTGGTCGGCGGCGTCATCGGCACCCTCCTGATCGGCGTCTTCGCCACCACCGAACTGACCGGCGGCCCCGAAGGCCTCCTCTACGGCGGCGGGCTCGCCCAGCTCGGCAAGCAGCTGGTGGCCGTGGTCGCCGTAGGGGCGTACGCGTTCCTCGTGACGTACGGCATCGGCAAGCTGCTCGACCGGGTGATGGGGCTGCGGGCGAGCGAGGAGCAGGAGCTGACGGGTCTTGACCTTACGGTGCACGCCGAGAGCGCATACGATCACGGCGTCCTGGGCCACGGAGCCCCGGTCAGCCCGTCCGTCCCCTCCGCTCAGAAGGTCAAGTCCCAGGCATGAAGCTCATCACCGCGATCGTCAAGCCGTACCGCCTCGACGAGGTCAAGACGGCGCTCCAGGAGCTCGGCGTGCACGGCCTGACCGTCACCGAGGCCAGCGGCTACGGCCGGCAGCGCGGCCACACCGAGGTGTACCGCGGCGCCGAGTACCAGGTCGACCTCGTGCCCAAGGTGCGGATCGAGGTCGTCGTCGACGACGCGGACTCGGACGCCGTGCTCGAGGCGATCGTCACCGCCGCGCGAACGGGGAAGATCGGGGACGGGAAGGTGTGGTCGATTCCGGTCGAGTCGGTCGTCCGGGTCCGGACGGGCGAGCGCGGCCCCGACGCGCTCTGACCGCCAGCACTCCCCCGGCGAACCCGACGGCGAGGAGCAGCGCCGCCGCGAGCCACGGCAGCGCGAAGAACGACGCGCTCGCCGACTGCTTGGTGCCGGTCGCGCTCGCGGTCAACGTGATGTCGCCCCAGTCGAGTTGGGGCGCGCCCTTCCACGGCTCGCTGAGCTTGACGCTCTGCCCCGGCAGCAACTCGGCCGGAATACGGGTCAGTCCGCGCGAGAGCAAGGTACGGCCGAACAGTCCCTGCGCCTTCAGCGTCACCTTCGGATCGAGGGTGACGTTGCCGGTGTTGTGCAGCGTGTAGGAGATCGTCGCGTCGCTGCTCCCCAACCCCGGTACCAGCGGCTGGTGATGGGACACATGCACGTGTTCCACGGCGAGTGCTGGGAGCGTGGGTCCGCTCACCCGGAGGTAGACGCGGGCGCCGACGGCCCGCTGCACACCGAGGGCGAGCGATCCGTCGCCCTTGTCGACGTGTTCGTCGAGCGCCACCAACGCGCCCGGGTGGTCGCCCGGTTCGGCCCCTTCGGGCACGTGCAGCGTGAACGGCACGGTGACCGTCTTGTGCGCGGGGACGGTGACCCGGGACTTCGCGGGCTTCGCCCACGCGCCCACTCCCCGCATCGTCTCCTTCACGGTTCGCACCGCGAATCCCCCGTCGCGCGCGGTGTTGTAGGCGTCGGCCGCGTACAGCCGGAAGGTCAGCGGCTGCGCGGTCTTGTTGGCGAGGACCACCTTGTCCTGGATGGTCTGGCCGGGGTCGGCGGAGAGATAGAAGTACGGCCGCGCGGCGATCTTCGAGGCGGCCGGGTACACGGACCAACTGCCGTTGTCCGCCGCGTAGGTGGAAGGCGCGGAGAGCACGCCGAGGCAGAGGCTCAGGAGGAGGACGTACAGCTTGCGCATGGGTGCGGACCCCCACGGACGAGGTGTGTGGTGGTCGGGCGGGTACGGTCGCCCGGCCACCGGAGGTGAGTCGTGACGGTCAGGTGAGCGTGAGCGTCAGAACGCCGGAGTACGAGCCCGGAGGCGTGAACGCCGGTACGTTCAGGGAGAGTCCGGCGTCGGCGGTGAACTCGCCGCCGGTGAGCGTGCCGTCGGGTGTGGACGCGAGCGTCGCTCCCGAACTGCCCACCGTGCCCGCCGAACCGGCGACGCAGGTGCTCGGGCTGCCCGCCTTGGTGGCGCAGGCGGGTGTCCAACTCAGCGCCCCGGCATCGATCTTGGCGCCGGGACCGGTGAAGTCGGTGACCTTGCCGGTCAGGGACCAACCCGCGGGTCCGCCGCGGAAGTCCTGGACCGTCACCGTGTTCAGGGCGCCCGTGGAGGCACCGCCCTTGCCGAAGTCGACGGCGGAGAGACCGACAGCGTCCCCGGCCTGCGACATCGACAGCGTGCCCGCCTTGACGGTCGTCGTCAGTTTCTGACTCCCCGGCGGAACGGGCGTGGTGTCGTTGACGACATAGGCGGCAGGACCGGCACCCAGGTCATCACTCCACGCACTGCCCTCGTAAGCCACGATCCCGGTGGTCGTCTTGTCGTTGACGACGAGCGAACCGCTGATGGCACCACTCGCACTGGCCGTGACGGTGGCCGTGTCCGCAGTCTGGGCGGTACCGGACCGCCCGGCCAGGGTCACGGTGGCCCCCGGAGTGAAGTTGCTACCTGTGACAGTGACGCTGTCACCGGCGTTCCCGGAGGCCGAACCCAGGCTGATGGCACGGGTGTTGACCGGAACGGTGGCGGTCGCGGTGACGGTCTCGGAGACCGGCGCCGGCGGGTTCGTCACCGTGCAGGGGGTGTCCAGCTCCAGGATGTAGCTGGTGTGGATGTTGTAGTCGCCGGGCGAGAGGGTGATCGCGCCCGGGGTGGTGACCGTGAAGGTGCCGGTCATGGAGAACGACGGGAAGGCGCCGTTGCCCGGCACCGGGTCGTTCTTCTTGGGACCGGCCACCGTGAGGCTGCCGGTCTGGGCACCGCCGAGGGTGACCTTCCCGGTGGGCGTCATGATGTCGGCCGGCAGGGCGATCGCGGTCGGGTTGCTGGCGGCCGGCTTGACCACCGTGTACGTCACGGTGACGGTGTCGCCGACCTTCGGCGCGGTGTTGTCCACCGTGATCGCGGCGGTCGTGGTGCCGTCGATCGGCGGGATGCCCGCGATCGCCGGCGGGATGCAGTGCGTGGCGAAGTCCACGTTCGTGGACGCACCGGCCGGACAGGCCAGCGCGCCGCCCGTGGCGACCGCGAGCGCGGTCACCCCGAGCAATGACGCCCAACGGCGTCTTCGGGATGTCGTAGCCATGGCTGTGCCCCCTCCTGAGGACGATGGGCGCAGCGGCTCGTCTGCGCCCACAGGGGGCATTGATGTGGGGATAGCGCGAGAAGTCAATGCACAGGCCGAAAGAAACTGATGGGCCGTCAGTTCTCGCCCAACAGCGGGAACTGACGGCCCAGTTGAGACCGTGGGGGGAATTCTCAGTCGAACACGAACGGACCCGGTGACTGCGGTCCGGTGGCCGTGCACGTCACGGCGATGCCGAAGATGGTCATCTGCAGCGACCCGCCGTACGCCTCCAGACTGTCACCGGAGGCCACGGTGCCGCTCAGCGGACCGACGGTGACGGCGTCGCCGGTCGCCATGGCCGGGTTCACCGTCCCGCTGAAGACGGTCGTGCCACCGCTCGCGTTCACGAACGTGAAGGTGGAGGCGATGGAGTCCTGCGCCAGGGCCAGCGGAGCGGTGATGGACGAGTTGACGGTGACCGTCGCCGCCGTACCGTCCTGCGTGGCCGTGATGGTGGCCGCGCCGCCGCCGAAGATGCCGCAGCTCGCGGTGATCGTCGCCGTCTGGGGAGTGACGGCGAGAGCGCTGGGCGCGAACGCCAGCGAGGCGGCCGCGAGGACCCCCGTCACCAGTGCCGCACCCGTTCCGATTCGCTTGCTTCTCAGCTTGCCTTTCATGGGTCTGCTTCCCTTCCCGTGTCTGGGAATGCCATGTGGGGATGGACGGGAGAAACACCTCAGAGACCCCTCACGAACGCGGTGCGGTGCGCCACGGGAGCGAGAATCTGACGGTCCGTCGGAACTTACGGTTCCATTGATGCGCGGGAGACGGGGGAGAGCAAGGGCGAAAATCGGACGGACGACTTCCGGACACGGGGACTTTTCAAACACCGGTCGGCACCATCCAGCCCGTCCGGCGTTTGAGGACGAGGCCCCTTCAGGGCCGATCGGGGGTCTGGGGGCGGAGCCCCCAGCACCACCTCAGCCGGCAGCGACAGTCAGCCGCACAACCCCGTCCGGCGAAGCCACGTGCACAGGCGTCTCCGGCCCACCCAGATCCCGTACAGCCGCCAGATCCTCCGCCGACGCAGACTCCGCCTCCGTAACGACCGCCGCCGCCTCCAAAGACTTCGCCCCCGACGCCACCGCCATAGCCACCGCCGTCTGCAAAGCGCTCAGCTTCAGCGACGAAAGGGCAACGGTCCCGGCGACATACGTACGCCCCGTCTCATCCCGCACGGCCGCGCCCTCCGGCACAGCGTTGCGGGCCCGCGCGGAACGGGCCAGGGTGACGATCTTGCGGTCCTCGGGGTCAAGCGCGCTGCTGTCGGTCATGGACAGAGCATACGAAGAAGCACCGGCGCTATCCGGCCACGGGGTACATCGCCCCGCGCCGCCCCTCCGGCGAGGCCAGCCACTCCAGCTTCGCCACCGTGTTCGCCTCGTCCAACGGCGTGTGCAGCACGATCGTGAGATCCGGCCGCGCCGGCACCCGCAAAGCCGTCGACTCGACACACAGCAGACCGACCAGCGGATGGTCCAGCTCCTTGCGGACGACCCCCGCGTCCTGGATGTCCCGCCGCTCCCACAACTCCGTGAACTCCGGGCTCACGGCGGTCAGTTCGGCCAGCACAGCCTGCAGCCCCTCGTCGTCGGGCCGGTCCGCGCACATCGCCCGGAACTGCGCGACGACGGTCCGCGCATTCCGCTCCCAGCTCTGCGAACGGGCCCGGTAGAGCGGATCTGTGAAGAAGTCGACGAGACAGTTCTGTGTGTTCTCGGGCCGCATGCCCAGCACCCAGCCCGCCGCGTCGTTGTACATCAGGCAGTTGTAGTAGCGGTCCATGATGTGCGCCGGGAACGGCATCCACGCGTCGATCAGCCGCCGTATGCCCTCACAGCCGTGGTCCGCCGCAGGCTCGGGCGCGGGCGGGTTCAGCCCGGCCAACGCGTACAGATGCCGGCGCTCGGCGTTGCTGAGCCGCAGCACCCGCGCGACGGAGTCGAGGACCTGCGGCGACACCGAGATGTCCCGCCCCTGCTCCAGCCACTGGTACCAGGAGGCGCCCACGCCCGCGAGCACGGCGACCTCTTCCCGCCGTAGCCCGGGCGTACGGCGCCGCGCCCCACCGTCCGGCAGCCCCGCCTCGGTCGGAGAGACGCGGGCGCGACGGCTCATCAGGAACTCGCGCAGTTCGCTCAGCCGACGGCTCTTCAGGGCATCCTCAGCCACGTACACATCCCCCTCGTGCTGCCTGGTGGTGCCACCACCAGCACAACTTCCGGCTCCCCACGGCTATTCCGACGGCCGGAAGCTCGACGCATGGCGACCAACACCACGACTCCCACCCACGAACCTCACGATCAACTCCGCACCCCCAAGCTGTCGACGCGCGACAAACTCGTCCTCTTCGTCCTCTGCGCGGCCCAGTTCATGGTCGCCCTCGACTTCTCCGTCCTGAATGTGGCACTGCCCACCCTCGGCGACGACCTCGGCATGAGCCGCTCCGCCCTCCAGTGGGCGGTCACCGCGTTCGCGCTGCCGTCCGGCGGCTTCCTGCTCCTGTTCGGCCGCATCGGCGACCTCTACGGCCGCCGCCGACTGTTCCTCACCGGTCTGGCCCTGTTCGGCGCGGCCTCGCTGCTGGCCACGTTCGCCTGGGACCCGGCGTCCTTCCTGACGGGCAGGGCGCTCCAGGGCCTGGGCGCGGCGACCATCGTCCCCACCGGCATGAGCCTCCTCACCACCACCTTCCCCGAGGGCCCGGCCCGCGACCGCGCGCTCGGCATCTCCGGCACCCTGCTCTCGCTCGGCTTCACGGTCGGCATGGTGGCCGGCGGCGTCCTGACCGACGCGTTCGGCTGGCGCTCGACGATGGCCCTGCTCACCCTGTTCGCGGTACTGGTCCTCCCGCTGGCCCCCACCCTGCTCCCCGAGTCGCGCACTCCCGACCGCCCGCGCCTCGACATCCCCGGCGCGATCACGGTCACCGGCGGCCTGCTGGCCCTGATCTACGCCCTGTCGACGGCAGCCGACCACGGCTTCGCCCGCCCCGACGTGATCACGACCCTGATCGCGGGCGTCCTGCTCCTCGCCACCTTCACGTACGTCGAGTCACGCACGCCCCACCCCCTGATCTCCCTCCCCATGCTGCGCCGCCGCATGGTGGCGTGGGGCAACCTGGGCGGTCTGGTCACCTTCTCGATGATGTCGACGGTGGTCTTCGTCCTGACCCTGTACCTCCAGGAGACCCTGCACCTGTCGTCCTTCGAGACCGGCCTGGTCTTCGGCGTCCAGGGCATCCTCTCGGCGGTCGCCGGCGTCTACGCCCCGAAGGTCATCGGCCGCATCGGCGCCCGCCGCACCCTGATCGCCTCGCTCACCGGCCAGGCGGCCTTCACCGCCACCCTCCTCACCCTGAACACGCACCCCTGGTCGGTCTGGGTCGCCACGGCCGCCGTCTCCCTGGCAAGCATGTGCCACCTGGGCGCGATCATCTCCTACGGCCTGACGGTCACCTCGGGCGTCCCCGACGACGAACAGGGCCTGGCGACGGGCCTGGTCACCTCCACCCAGCAGATCGGCATCACCATCGGCATCCCACTGCTGGGCGTCCTCGCCACCACCTCCGGCGACCTGATGTCGGGGGTCCACACGGTGGTGGGCATCGACGCGGCGATCGTGGTGGGGGCGGCGTTACTGGTCGCCGTAGGCCTCGGCAGGAACCGGAAGGCCGACCCGGCCGCCGCCGACCCCGCCACCGTATGAGACGTCAGTCCAGGGTCTGGACGATCTCGGAGCGTGCGGCCGTGTGGACGACCCGGCCGCGCGCTCCGTTCACGAGCGGCAGATACGGCGCGACGTGACCGCACTCGACGTCGGCGATGACCGGTACGCCCAGTGGGCCGAGCGCGTCCATGACGGCCTCGTGCTGGGTGAGTGTGGGGGCGTCGGGCGCGTGGGTGCGGCCGACGAGCACGGCGTTCGCCGCGTCGAAGAACCCGGCCAGCCGCATGCCGTGCAGGTTCCGGCAGATGGTGAACGCGTTGTCCTCGCACGCCTCGACATACACGAGCAGCCCCTCGGGGGCCGCGCTCCGCGCGAAGGAGGTGACGTCCAGGTACGGCGTCCCGGCGATGTTGACCAGCGTCTCGATGCAGCCGCCGATCAGCCGGCCCTGGATATCGACGTCACCGTCGCCGTCGAGGCGGGTCCAGCGCCCCGGGGCGTCCAGGGTGAGATCCCGGACGTCCGGATGCCCCACGTAGTCGTCCCGGCCGGGGCTGCGGTGGCGGTTCGGCGGGGTCTGCGTGAACGGCTCGCCCTGCGGCGCGGCGACGATGTCGAGCCAGGACAGCAGCCCCTCGGGCGCCCGATAGGGCGTCTCCATAAGGCAGTTGCCGTGCACGGTCGCGGTTCCGGTGAGCAGGGTCAGAGGTGTCAACAGGGTCGACATGTCCGAGTAGCCGACCAGCCAGGTCGGTTCGGCCCGCCCGATCCGCTCGAAGTCGAGCAGGGGCAGCACGTCGATCCCGGTCTCCCCGCCCCACGGCGGAACCACAGCCCGGATCGTCGGGTCGGTCAGCATCTCGGTCAGTTCGGCGGCCCGCTCGGCGGCTGGGGCGCTGACATGACCCGCGCCGTCCATGCACCGGCCGACGACGACCTCGTACCCGCGCGCCTCGACGTCCCGGACCGCCACGTCGAGTCGCTTGCGCAGGACGTCGGCGACCCCGCTGGAGGGGGACGTGACCCCGACCCGGTCACCGGGACGCAGCGGACGCGGATATCGCACAGCAGCAGCCATGTGCCGGATTCTGACACGCCTTCAGCCACCGCTCACCCGGATTTACGGCCGGTCGAGCCGCAGCCGCTCCGCCCGCGGCAACCCCGCCACCACCAGGTCGTACGAGTCCTCGATCAGCTCCCGGAGAACGCGATCCGGAAGGCCGCCGTCCACCCGCACCGTGTTCCAGTGCCGCTTGTTCATGTGGTACCCGGGGATGATCAACCCCTCGTACTCCTCCCGGAGTCGGATCCCGTCCTCCGGGTCGCACTTGAGGTTGACCGTGAGGGGGTGGGCGTCCAGGCGGGTCAGGGCGAAAAGCTTGCCGAGCACCTTGAAGACGGACGTCTCGGGAGTGAAGGGGAAGTCCTCCACCGCCGCGTTGAACGACAGGCAGAACGCGCGCAGTTGCTCGGGGCTCACTCCGGCTTCGTCTCCTCCTCGGACGGGTCGGCCGGACCCACCGGCTCGACCAGTACCGTCACGATCTTGTTCCGGCGCCCGGCCGAGGCCTCCGCCGTGAGTCGTAGTTCGCGGCCGTCCGGCAGCTCTACGACGGAGGAGGCACCGGCGATCGGGACGCGGCCCAGCGCCTTCGCGAGCAGCCCGCCCACCGTCTCCACGTCCTCGTCGTCGTACGCCTCGAAGCCGTACAGCTCCCCCAGGTCGCCGATGTCCAGGCGGGCGGTGACCCGGTAACGGTCGTCGCCCAGCTCCTCGACCGGAGGCAGTTCGCGGTCGTACTCGTCGGTGATCTCGCCGACGATCTCCTCGAGGATGTCCTCGATGGTGACGATGCCGGCCGTGCCGCCGTACTCGTCGATGACGACGGCGACGTGATTGCGCTCCTGCTGCATCTCGCGCAGCAGATCACCGGCGTTCTTGGTGTCCGGCACGAAGCTGGCGGGCCGCATGGCCGTCGAGACCAGCTCGGACTCGGCGTCCCGGCTGATGTGCGTCTTGCGGACCAGGTCCTTCAGATACACGATCCCGACGATGTCGTCCTCGCTCTCCCCGGTCACCGGGATGCGCGAGAAGCCGGAGCGGAGCGCGAGCGTGAGGGCCTGACGGATCGTCTTGTACCGCTCGATGACCACCAAGTCCGTACGGGGGACCATGACTTCACGCACGAGGGTGTCGCCGAGTTCGAAGACCGAGTGCACCATCCGGCGCTCCTCGTCCTCGATCAGCGACTCCTTCTCCGCGAGGTCCACCAGCGCCCGTAGCTCGGCCTCGGACGCGAACGGACCGCGCCGGAAGCCCTTGCCGGGGGTGAGCGCGTTGCCGATGAGGATCAGCAGATACGGGATCGGGCCCATGATCCGCGCGAGCGGCAGCAGGACGTACGCCGCCGCCGTGGCCGTGTTCAGCGGATGCTGGCGGCCGATCGTGCGCGGCGAGACCCCCACCGCGACGTACGACACGAGGACCATGACGCCGATCGCGGCGAGGAGCGCGGGCGCGGTGCCGTGGATCACCTGCAGACACTCGTAGGTGACCAGCGCGGCGGCGGCCATCTCGCAGGCCACCCTGACGAGCAGGGCGACATTGAGATAGCGGGTGGGGTCGGCGGCGACCTGCGCGAGCTTGGCACTGCCGCGCCGACCGGACCGTACGGCCTCCTCGGCGCGGAAGCTGGAGACGCGCGCGAGGCCCGCCTCCGCGCAGGCGGCGAGCCAGGCGACAACGACAAGGGCGATGGCCCCGACGACGATCTGAGGACTCATGAGGCGTACTACCTGTGCCTTACCCGTGCCCTAGGAGACCGTCGGAGCCGGGGACGGGCCGGTGTGGCCCTTCTCCGCGCGCCAGCCGTCCACGATGGCGGCCTGCAGACCGAACATCTCGGCCTTCTCGTCGGGCTCCTCGTGGTCGTACCCCAGCAGGTGCAACACACCGTGGACGGTGAGGAGTTGGAGCTCCTCGTCCATGGTGTGCTGCGTCTCGGCCTCGGCCCCCTGCTTCGCGGCGACCTCCGGGCACAGCACGATGTCACCGAGCAGCCCCTGCGGAGGCTCCTCGTCGTCCTTGCTCGGCGGACGCAGCTCGTCCATCGGGAAGGACATGACATCGGTCGGCCCGGGCAGGTCCATCCACTGGATGTGGAGCTGCTCCATGGCGTCCTCGTCCACGACGATCACCGAGAGCTCGGAGAGCGGGTGGATGCGCATCCGCGCGAGCGCGTAGCGGGCGATGTCGAGGATCGCCTGCTCGTCGACCTCGGTTCCGGACTCGTTGTTGACGTCGATCGACATGGTCGTGCTGATCTACTTCCGCTTGTCACGGGCACCCTTGTGGGTGCCGTTCTCCGTACCGTTCTCGCTGTCGTACTTCTCGTACGCGTCGACGATACGGCCGACCAGCTTGTGCCGTACGACGTCCGCCGACGACAGGCGGGAGAAGTGCACGTCGTCGAGCCCCTCCAGGATGTCCTGCACCTGCCGGAGCCCCGACTTCGTGCCGCTCGGCAGGTCCACCTGCGTCACGTCACCGGTGATCACGATCTTCGACTCGAAACCGAGCCGGGTGAGGAACATCTTCATCTGCTCGGGGCTCGTGTTCTGGGCCTCGTCCAGGATGATGAAGGCGTCATTCAGGGTGCGGCCACGCATGTATGCCAGCGGCGCCACCTCGATCGTCCCCGCCGCCATCAGCTTCGGGATCGACTCCGGGTCGAGCATGTCGTGCAGGGCGTCGTACAGCGGGCGCAGGTACGGGTCGATCTTCTCGTAGAGAGTGCCCGGGAGGAATCCCAGCCGCTCCCCCGCCTCCACCGCCGGGCGGGTCAGGATGATCCTGCTGACCTGCTTGGCCTGGAGGGCCTGGACCGCCTTGGCCATGGCGAGGTAGGTCTTGCCGGTGCCGGCGGGGCCGATGCCGAAGACGATCGTGTTCTTGTCGATCGCGTCGACGTACCGCTTCTGGTTGAGGGTCTTGGGGCGGATCGTGCGGCCTCGCGAGGACAGGATGTTCTGGGTGAGCACCTCGGCCGGTGTCTCCTCAGGGCCATCCCCGTTCTCGCTCGCCCTGAGCATGGCGATCGAGCGTTCCACTGCGTCCTCCGTCATCGGCTGCCCCGAGCGGAGCACCAGCATCATCTCGTCGAACAGGCGCTGGACGAGGGCCACTTCGCGGGCGTCGCCGGCCGCGCTGATCTCATTGCCCCGGACGTGGATGTCGGCCGCCGGGAAGGCCTTCTCGATCACCCGCAGGAGAGCGTCGCCGGATCCCAGGAGGGTCACCATGGCGTGCTGGGCGGGGACGGTGAACTCTGCTCTCGCCTGTCCCTGCGCGGGGGTGTGAGCTGTGGGTGTCTGAGTCATGGGCCGGCTCTGTAGGCCTTGCTCGTCCTCCTCGATATGACTCGCCCGCCACAAGGGCGGCCTGGTGATTCCCAGGGTACGCCGGGCCACTGACAACGCCGTAGGGCTTTTCGGTGACCGTCGGGCCACGAAATACGGGGCATGCCCGGCGCAGGGAGGGTGCACAGGGTGACGCCGTGAGCCCTGTTCGCGCCCCCTCGCATGTACGGACAATGCGCTACGTCCGTCAAGTAAGCCATGCAGGGAAAGCAGGTCGGCCGCTGTGTTCGTGCGTCTGCCCACGTCCGTGACCGAAGCGCGGGAGTGCCTGGCCGAGGGGGCGGTACCCGTCGGTGGGGCGACGCTTGTGTGGGCCGGCTGGCAACGGGACGGGTTCCCCGAGCAGGCGGTGTCGCTGCGCGAGGTGCCCGAGGCGAGGGTGATCGGGGACGGGACGCTGGGCGCGGCCGTACTGCTGCACGAGATCGACGAGCGGGTGCCGGAGGTGCTGCGGCGGGCGGCTGCCGGGGTGGGGACCGGTGCGGTGCGCCGGACCGCGACGGTCGGCGGGAACATCGTCGGCAGCACCCTGCGCTGTCTGCTGCCGGCCGCACTGGTGCTGGACGCCCGTGCGGTGGTCCTGGAGTCGGACGGTCCCGTCGAGACCGACCTCCCCGAGCTGCTGGCGAAGCGGCCGGTGCTGCTCAGCCTGCGCTGGCGCGAGCCGGTGGCCACTGGATATCGCAAGCTGAACGGTGTGCTGCGGGGAGAGGTTCCGTTCGTGGTCGCGGTCGCCGTGACGAGGGCGGGAGCGGGGGCGGACCCGCTCACGCTGCGTGTCGCCGTCCGTGACGGCTACGACGTGCTCAGCGAGAGCGTCCCCTACGACGCGGATGCCGCCCGGATCCTCGGCACGCTGGCGCTCACCCCGCTGGGCACGCTGCCCGAGGCGGTCTTCGAGGCGGTACGGGAAGAGGTCGCCGGGGTGGTGGAGCGGGCGGGGGCCTGCTGAAGCGGGGGCATGCGATTGAGCAGGAACGTTCCGCCCTGCGGTGGCCGAACCGCCGCCGCCCCGCATCCTCCTACGTCGACCTGCCGAACCCGATCGTCGGTACCGCCCGGCGCAGCGGCCAGGGGCTGCCGTCGCCCTGTTCCTCCGGGACGAGTCCCGCCAGGAACGCGTACCGGCTCAGGGCCGTGGGGTCCTGGCCCTCGACCGACTGCACCTTGCGCCACCAGGCGCCGATCTCGGACCAGCCCGGCGCGGAGAGCGAGCCGCCGAACTCCTGGACGGAGAGGGCGGCGGTGAGACCGGCGAAGGCGAGGCGGTCGGCGAGCGGCCAGCCGGCCAGGGTGCCGGTGACGAAGCCGGCCACGAAGACGTCGCCGGCGCCGGTGGGGTCGAGGGCCTCGACGGCGATCGCGGGGACCGAGGCGGACTCACCGGTACGCCGGTCCACGGCGTAGGCGCCGTCCGCGCCGAGGGTGACGACTGCAAGGGGTACGTGTTCGGTGAGGGCGTGGGCGGCGGCGCGGGGGCAGTCGGCGCCGGTGTAGCGCATGGCTTCCTCGGCGTTCGGCAGGAACGCCTCGCAGTGCGCGAGGTCGGCGAGCCCCGCGAGGTCCCAGGCGCCGGTGTCGTCCCAGCCGACGTCGGCGAAGATCCGGGTGCCCTCGCTCGCGGCCCGGGCGACCCAGGGTGCCTGTTTGCCGGGGGTGAGGGAGGCGACGGCGGCACGCGCGCGTGGTGGGCAGTCCGGGGCGCCCACCTGGCCGAACACGGCCTCCGGGGGCGGCTCGTGGCCGTGGGAGACCATCGTGCGTTCGCCCTCGTAGGCCATCGACACGGTGACCGGGGAGTGCCAGCCGGGCACCGAGCGGGAGGTGGAGAGGTCGATGCCCTCGCCCTGTTCCAGCGCGTCCCAGCAGTACTCGCCGTAGTGGTCGTCGCCGAAGGCAGCGGCGAGCGAGGTGCGCAGGCCGAGGCGGGCCAGCGCGGTCGCCATGTTGGCCACACCGCCGGGGCTCGACCCCATCCCTCGCGCCCAGGACTCGGTGCCGCGCACGGGGGCGGATTCGAGGCCGGTGAAGATGATGTCGAGGAAGACGGTGCCGGTGAGGTACACGTCCCAGGGCGGGTCGTCCGGCGCGCGCAGTGCGGACAGGGGGTCAACGGGAGCCGGACAGGACGTCTGTTCCCCGTTGGACGACGGTCCCTTTCCGGTGGGCGTGGTGGACGCGGTCACGGTGCGCTCCCTGACGTGATGCGGATCAGGCCAGTGTGCACCACCCCGCACGCGTGAGGGCGGCTCCCGCTCCGGGCCCGCCCGTCGCACCGGTGTCGGACCACCGCAGGTCCGGGCCGTACGGTGCGCGCGGGCACCCCCCAACATGTCCGCACCGGGCGCGTCCGGATCCGGTCACCCGGTCGCTACCAGCGCGGCATCGACGGCGTGACCCACTCCGGGTCGGTGATCCGCATCGCCGCCGCGTCGTCCCGCTCGCGCAGCGAACCGTCGTCGTCGAGCCACCGCTGGTGCAGGAACTCCAGCTTGGCGCGGTCGAGTTGGACGCCGAGGCCGGGGGCGTCGGAGACGGTGACCTTGGCGTCGGTGAAGGTGAGGCGCTCGGTGAGGACGTCCTCGGACTGCCAGGGGTAGTGGGAGTCGCAGGCGTGGTGGAGGTTGGGGACGGTCGACGCGACGTGGGTCATCGCGGCGAGGCTGATGCCCAGGTGGGTGTTGGAGTGCATGGAGATGCCGACGCCGAACGTGCGGCAGATCGCGGCCAGTTGCTGGGTGTTGCGCAGTCCGCCCCAATAGTGGTGGTCGGAGAGCACGACCTGCACGGCGTCCTTCGTGAAGGCTTCCTCGATCTCGGCGAACGTCGTCACGCACATGTTGGTGGCGAGCGGCACGTCGGTCCCGGCGGACACCTCGGCCATGGCAGGAGTGCCCAGCGCCGGGTCCTCCAGGTATTCGAGGACGTCCCCCAGCTCCTTCGCCACCTTCAGCGAAGTCTCCACGGACCAGGCGCCGTTGGGGTCGAGCCGGAGGGGGTGGTCGGGGAAGGCCGCCGCCAACGCCCGTACGGCGGCGATCTCTTCGTCGGGCGGGAAGACCCCGCCCTTGAGCTTGAAGGAGGTGAAGCCGTACCGCTCCTTGAACTTCCGTGCCTGCTCCACGACTCCGGCCGGGTCGATCGCGGCGCCCCAGTCGTCCTTCTCGCTCGCCACGCCCTCGGGGTGGTCGGCCCACTTGTAGAACAGGTAGGCGCTGTACTCCACGGCGTCCCGCACCTTGCCGCCGAGCAGGGCGTGCACGGGCAGTCCGAGCGCCTTGCCGAGGGCGTCGAGGCAGGCGACCTCGAAGGCGGAGACGACGGACAGGCGCAGCTTGTCGGCGGTCTGGACTCCGCGCAGTCCGCCCACGTCGACCTGCGAGGAGGTCCGCGAGCTGTCGACCGTGACCTCGTCGGCGACGGTGAACAGGCCGTTGAGGTCACTGACTTGACGGCCGATCAGTTTCTCTGCGTACGGCCGGGCCAGTTCCAGGTACTTGGTGTCGCCGTAGGTCTCGCCGAGTCCGGTGATCCCGTCGGCCGTCTCGATCTCGACGATCAGGCGGGGGGTGTAGGGCTGATGGACGCCCTGGGTGTTCAGCAACGGCGGGTCGGCGACCAGGATCGGGGTCAGGCGGACGTCGACGATGGTGAGGTTCACAGAACGGCTCCTACGAGGTCGAGTCCGGTGGCGAGCAGGGTGGTGAGGTCGGCCAGGTCGGCGGCCGAGGGGTCGGTGAGCGGGGCGCGTACCGGTCCCACCGGGCGCCCGCGCAGCCGGGCCGCCGCCTTGACCAGCGACACGGCGTATCCCGGTACCCGGTCGCGGAGTTCGACGAACGGGACGTAGAAGTCGCGCAGCAGTTTCTCGACGGTCTTCTCGTCCCCGTCACGCAGGGCGCCGAAGAAGGCGTTCGCGATCTCGGGGGCGAAGGCGTGCACGGCGGAGGAGTAGGCGGGGACGCCGACGGTGGCGTAGGCGCGGGCCTGGATCTCGGCGGTGGAGGCGCCGTTGAAGAAGAGGAAGCCCTCGGGGGCGGCGAGCGTGAGGCGTTGCAGGCGGTCGAGGTCGCTGTGCCCGTCCTTGAGGCCGATGACGCCGGGGATGTCAGCGATCCGCCTCAACGAGCTTGCCGTGTAGGCGACTTGGCCACGCTGGTAGGCGATGAGCGGGAGCCGGGTGCGGGCGGCGAGCTGCTCCAGCTGGGCCACCAGGCCGTCCTGCGGGGCGGCGACGAGGTAGTGCGGCAGGACGAGGAGCGCGTCGGCGCCGGCCTCCTCCGCGATATGCGCGAAGCGGGTGGCCTGTGCCCAGCCGTAGCCGACACCGGCGACGACGGGGACGCGGCCCGCCGCCTCCTGGACGGCGATGGTGACGACCTGCCGGTACTCGTCCTCGTCGAGCGAGAAGAACTCGCCGGTGCCGCAGGCGGGGAAGATCGCGCCGGGGGCGGTGGCGATCTGGGCCGTGACATGGGTGCGGAAGCCGTCGGGGTCCAGGGAGCCGTCGTCGTGGAAGGAGGTGAGCGGGAAGGAGAGCACGCCGGCCACCATCCCGTCCCGGAGCCTGCGCACCACGGTCTCCGTTTCGCCGTTCACTGAGGCCATCTCTTGGCCATCTCCCTATGTAGACGTCATCCACGTATGAAGACAAAGGTTAGATACACGAACCACGGCCGTCAATGGGGCGCCCCGGCCCCCCCCCTGCTCGCTACCATCGCCCCATGTCAGAGCCCGGTGGCGTCCGCGAGGTGAAGTCCGCCGCCCGTACGGTCGAGCTGCTCGAACTGCTCGCCGCGCGCGGCGACCGTCCCGCACGCCTCCAGGAACTCGCCGACGCGCTGGGCGTGCCGCGCAGCTCGATGTACGCCCTGCTCCAGACCCTGATCGCCCACGGCTGGGTCCGCACCGACATCACCGGCTCCCTCTACGGCATCGGCATCCACGCCCTGCTCACCGGCACGAGCTATCTGGACTCCGACCCACGCGTGAGAGTCGTACGGCCGTATCTCGACGAGGCGTCCCAGGCGCTCGGCGAGACGATCCACATGGGACGGCTGGACGGGCGGGACGTGGCGTATCTGGCGACGCGGGAGTCGCACGAGTACCTGCGGACCATCAGCCGGGTGGGGCGACGGCTGCCCGCGCATGTCGGCGCCCTCGGCAAGGCGCTCCTCGCGGAACGGGACGATGCCGAGTTGCCGCCCGGGCCGTACGAGGCGGCGACCCCCAACACCCACACCTCGCGGGAAGCGCTGGCCGCGGACCTCGCGGCCATCCGCGTCCGCGGTTATTCGGTCGACCGCGAGGAGGGGGTGCTCGGGATCGTCGGGTTCGGGTTCGTCCTGCGCTACGACAGCCCGGCGCTGGACGCGATCAGTTGCTCGGTGCCGGTGGTTCGGCTGACGCCGGAGCACGAGGGGCAGATCGTGGCGGTGATGCGGGAGGTCAGGGCGAAGATCGAGTCGACGGCGCCTGCGGCGGGTGGGGCGGTGCACTGGCGGTAGCGGTCGTCTTACCCGACCGTGAGTTCGCGAATGGGGTGATCAGTCGAAGATGGCGCAGTTGACCGCGTCCATCAGGGCCGCGCCGGTCTGGTGCGCCTGCTTGGTGGGAAGAGTGGACGTGGCGAAGAAGAAAGAGGCCGTGCGCCGGCCGGTGGAGTCGGTGACGTTGTAGGTCGCGTAGCCCGGGACGATGCCGACGTGGTCCCAGACCGTGCCGCAGTCGGTCTTCGCCGTCTCGATGCCGAGCCCGTAACCGAGCTCGTCCGGGTCCTCCGGCCCGATCTCCGGCACGGTGGTGCGCATCTCGGCCAGTTGGGCGGCGGGCAGCAGGCGGCCCGACATCAGCGCGCCGTAGAAACGGGACCAGTCACCTGCGGTGGACACGATCGCGGCATCCGCTCCGTCGGCCGTGACGTAGTCGCCGGTGACGTCCACGTGGTCGTCGTGCTGCGGTCCGGCGTAGTTCCTGAACTCGTCGGGGACGTCCGGTGGCATGTGGGCAGCGTCGGGTTCGTAGCCGTGCGCGTGCCGGTCGTGCCAGGCGGAGCCGGTGGCGTAGAAGGTGTGCCGGAGCCCCAGGGGTCCGGCGATCCGGTCCCGCACCAGCGCCGCGAGGGTCTTACCGGTGGCCTTCTCCAGGACGGCGCCGATCGCGATGTAGTTGGTGTTGCTGTACGACCACTCGGTGCCGGGCTCGAACAGTGCCGGGTGTCTTCTCACCAGGCTCAGGATTTCCGTCGACGTCCATACGTGGGTGTCCTGGCCGGTGAGGGCCGGGGCGAGGGCGGGGTCGTCGGTGTAGTCGAACAACCCACTGGTGTGGTTGAGCAGCATGCGCAGGGTGATCGCCCTGCCGTTGCGCACCTGGCCGGGCAGCCACTTGTCGACCGGGTCGGTGAGGGCGAGTCGGTGCTCGGCGACCAGTTGCAGGACGAGGGTGGCCATCACCGTCTTGGTGTTGGACGCTTCCCGCACCTCGTCGTCCGCCCTGAGCCGATGGTCCTTCTTCGTCCAGGCGGCCTGCTCGGAGATCTCGATGGGCCTGCCGTGACCGTCGTCCACGCGTACGGTCACCCCGGGCACTCCTTCTTCCACCAACTTCCGCGCCAGCTCCCGCAGTTGAGCGCGTGTCTCCGCGGTGCCGTCCTGTCGGACCGCCGCGCTCCCGTGGACCGTGGTCGCACTCGACGGGGTCGCGGCGAGGGGAACGACGAGGGCCGCGGACACCGCGACTGTCGCCATTGCGCGTAACCCCGCCAGTCGCGGGCGCCGTCCGGCACGCAGATTCACACGCACTTCATGCTCCTTCGAGAGTCCGGGAAGGCCGTCGAGCACGATCGGGGCGAAGTCGATACCGGGCGGCGAGTACGTTCACTCGCGATCACTCCAGCACGGGAAATCGGGTACGCGTTTACCCGGCGCTCCCCGCCCCAAACAGAACGTGCCCCACATCACACCCCCCGCCCTTCTTCCCGAACCGCGTGCTTGATACAAATTGCCCGCGCGTTCCTGTCCGTCGACGGTCGTCGCCCAACCCCCTTTTTGAGCCGCTTCTTTCGCATGCCCTGGGAACGCCCGTGTTCGCCCGCAGCACCACCACGCCCTGGCCCCTCGTCGCCCTTTTCACGGCCGGGTACCTCGCCCCTTACCTCCTGCCCACCACCGTCGGCCGCCTCGACGCCGGGCTTCCGCTGTCCGCCACGCAGGCCGGTGCCGTCGGCAGTGCGCTGCTGCTGAGTTCGGCCGCGGCGGGCTTCCTGCTCGTCTCGCGGGTCGACCGGGTCGGCCCGCGCACCCTCGCCCGGATCGGCCTGGCCCTCGCCGTCCTCGGCTACGGCTCTGCCGCCCTCACCCACGCCGTCCCCGCGGTCATCGCGGGCGCGGTCGTCGGCGGCTTCGGATCGGGTACGGCCACCACGGTCGCCGCGTCCGGGATAGCCGCCGAACGCGACCCCCACCGCGCCTCCACGCTCGGCCTGTTGTGCGTCTCCGCGCTCGCGGGTGCCGTCTATCTCACGGTCCCGCACCTCGGCGCGGGCCACGGCCAGCCGCTCGCCGCGATCGCGTTGACCGCACTGGCCGTATGGCCACTGACCGGCCGCCTCCCGGTCCGTACGGCGACGGGACACGCGCGCGTGGAGACCGCCGGCCTCCCCCACCGCCGCGCCGGACTGGTCCTCGCCGCCACCCTGCTGTGCTGGTCCCTCGCCCAGAACTCCCTCTGGGGCGTCAGCGGCCGCATCGGCATCACCCAGGCCCACCTCTCCGAAGTCACCGTCGGCGCGGTCTTCGCCATCGCGCTCGGCACCGGCCTCGTCGGCGTGATCGGCGCGGGCACACTCGGCTCCCGGCTGGGCCGCGCGGTACCGATCGGCGCGGGCACGGCACTCATCGCGGGCTGCATCGTGCTCAGCGCGTCCGCACACGACCTGAGGACATTCGCGACCGGCGAGATCGCCTGGAACACCCTCTACCCCATCGTCCTGTCCTACGTCCTCGGCCTCGCCGCCTCCCTTGATCCGCGCGGCCGTTGGGCGGTCCTCGTCGGCTCGGCCTCGTCGCTGGGGACGGCAGCAGGGCCGCTCGCGGGCAGTGTGCTGTCGGCGGGGGCGGGGTTCCCGGCGATGGGGGGGATCCTGGCGGCGGGGCTGGTCGTGGTGGCGGTGCCGATGACGGCGGTGGCTGTCCTCTCGGGCCGGCGCCGCCTGCCGCAATCGACCGTCGAGATCGCTGTCCAGGCCCCGCTGTCGCGCCCCGAAAGGGGCGCGGGGAACTGCGCGCCCAGCCCCCACCGGCCCGCAGCCTCATCACTCACCTACAAGAACTCGTACGCCTCCACCTCGGCCAGATAACGACCCCGCCGCTCCTCGTCATCCTCCAAGAACGACGCCACGAAGGAGTTCCGGGCCAGCTCACGCAACCGCTCCTCGGTCAGGCCAAGGGCCTCTCGCACCGCATCGAAGTTGTCGCCCGCGTAACCACCGAAGTAGGCCGGGTCGTCGGAGTTGACCGTGCAGAGCAGACCCGCGTCGAGCATCGCCGGGAGCGGGTGCTCGGCGAGGACGTCCACCGCGCGCAACCGAACGTTGGACAGCGGGCAGAGCGTCAGCGGGATGCGGTCCCGGACCAGCCGCGCCACCAGCTCCTCGTCCTCCACGCACCGCAGCCCGTGGTCGACGCGCTCGACGCCGAGGACGTCCAACGCCTCGGTGATGTACGCCGGCGGCCCCTCCTCACCGGCGTGGGCGACGCGTCGTAGACCCAGCGCGGCGGCGGCCTCGTAGACCTCGCGGAACTTCGCCGGCGGGTGGCCGACCTCGGCCGAGTCGAGGCCGATGCCGGTGATCCGGTCGAGGTACGGCTTGGCCGCGTCCAGGGTCTCCAAGGCCGAGTCGGCGGACTCGTCGCGCAGGAAGCACAGGATGAGCCGGGTCGAGATGCCGTGGTGGGTCTCGCTGCTGCCCAGCGCCCGCCACAGGCCCTCCACCACCGTGCCCATGTCCACGCCCCGCGCGATATGCGCCTGCGGGTCGAAGAAGATCTCCGCGTGCCGTACGCCCTGCGCGGCGGCGCGGGCGAGATAGGCGTTCGCGAGGTCCTCGAAGTCCCGCTCGGTGCGCAGGACGGCCATCAGCTCGTAGTAGAGGTTCAGGAACGACTGGAGGTCCTCGAAGAGGTACGCCTTCCGGAGTTCCTCGGTGTCCGCGTACGGCAGCTCGACGCCGTTGCGGGCCGCGAGCGCGAAGGCCAGCTCGGGTTCCAGGGTGCCTTCGATGTGCAGGTGCAGTTCGGCTTTGGGAATGGGCATCGAAGTATCGTACGGGTGTTTTATCGCCGTTTCGGAACCGGCACTCTCAGTAGATCGTGCGCCACGGTCAGCTCTCCCTCGAAGCCGGCGGCCCGCGCCTGCCGCTCGAACTCCTCCGGCTCGGAGTAGCGCTGGCTGAAGTGGGTGAGGACGAGGTGCCGGACGCCCGCGTCCCGGGCCACCTTGGCCGCCTGTCCTGCGGTCAAGTGGCCGTGGTCTACGGCCAGTTGCTCGTCCTCGTCGAGGAACGTCGACTCGATGACCAGCAGGTCGCAGCCGTCCGCGAGGGCGTGCACTCCGTCGCAGAGGCGGGTGTCCATGACGAACGCGAAACGCTGCCCGTGCCGTACCTCGCTGACGTCGTCGAGGGAGACCCCGTCGACCGTCCCCTCGCGCTGGATGCGGCCCACGTCCGGGCCCTTGATGCCGTGCGCGGCGAGGCGGTCGGGGAGCATGCGGCGGCCGTCGGGTTCGGTGAGGCGGTAGCCGTAGGACTCGACGGGGTGGGAGAGCTTTCGGGCCTCCAGGGTGTAGTTCGCCGTGCGGGCGATCACCCCGTCCGTGTCCACCGGGGCCTCGGTGATGCCGACCGTCTCGCGGTAGGCGGTGGAGTAGCGCAGGCGGTCGAAGAAGTGCCGGCCGGACTTCGGGTAGTGCGCGGTGATCTCGTGCGGGACCCGGTCCAGGTTGATGCGCTGGATGACTCCCGCGAGGCCGAGGGAGTGGTCGCCGTGGAAGTGGGTGACGCAGATCCGGTTGAGGTCGTGCGCGGCGACTCCGGCGCGCAGCATCTGGCGCTGGGTGCCCTCTCCGGGGTCGAAGAGGATGCCCTCGGCGTCCCAGCGCAGGAGGTAGCCGTTGTGGTTGCGGTGCCGGGTGGGGACCTGGCTGGCGGTGCCCAGGACCACCAATTCACGTACGGACATGGTGAGTTACCCGGGCGGCCACTGCATGCCACGGCCGCCCATGACGTGGGCGTGGGCGTGGAACACGGTCTGGCCGACGCCGGTGCCCGTGTTGAAGATGACGCGGTAGCTGTCGAGCTTCTCGTCTGCCGCGACCTCGCCTGCCTCGCGGAGGACGTCGGCGGCGATTGCCGGGTCGGCGGCGGCGAGGGAGGCGGCGTCGGGGTAGTGGACCCGGGGGATCACCAGGACGTGGGTCGGGGCCTGGGGGTTGATGTCCCGGAACGCGACGGTGGTGGCTGTTTCGCGGACGATCGTTGCCGGGATGTGGCCCTCGACGATCTTGCAGAACAGGCAGTCGTTCTGCGGTTCCCCTGACATGGTCCCTCCGGGAGTCGAGTGGCCCTTTACGGTGGGCATCGTATCGTCGTTGAGTGCGGCGCCGTCGTGGCTGGGCGCGCAGTTCCCCGCGCCCCTTAACTCGGCAACGTGGGCGGTGTTTTTGCCGGGCTGCCCTCCAGTGCCTCCAACGCCAGCCTGATTGCCTCGTCCAGCTGGGCGTCCCTGCCCGCCGCGTAGTCCTGCGGGCGCTGCACCACTTCCACGTCCGGGTCTACGCCGTGGTTCTCGACGCCCCACCCATAACCCTCAAGCCAGAACGCGTACTTGGGCTGGGTGATCAGCGTGCCGTCCACCAACCGGTATCTGCTGTCGATGCCGATCACCCCACCCCACGTGCGCGTGCCGACCACCGGGCCGATCCCCAGCGCCTTGATCGCCGCGTTGACGATGTCGCCGTCGGAGCCGGAGAACTCGTTGGCGACGGCTACTACGGGGCCTCGGGGGGCGTCCTCCGGGTAGCTGTACGGGCGCATGCCGCGCGGTAGGTCCCAGCCGACGATTCGTCGCGCCAGTTTCTCTACGACCAACTGTGAGGTGTGGCCGCCGCGGTTGTAGCGGACGTCCACGACCAGGCCTTCTCGGGCCACCTCTACGCGCAGGTCGCGGTGGATCTGGGCCCAGCCGGGGGCCTGCATGTCGGGGACGTGGAGGTAGCCGAGGCGGCCGCCGGACTTCTCGTGGACGTAGGCGCGGCGGTCGGCGACCCAGGCGTGGTAGTAGAGGGGTTCTTCGTCCGCCAGGGGGACGACGACCGCGTGGCGGGGGTCTCCGCCGCCTGCCGGGGAGATGGTCAGCTCGATGGGCTTGCCCGCCGTGCCTACGAGGAGGGGGGCCGGTCCCGTTACCGGGTCGACGGGCTGTCCGGCTACCGCGAGGATCGCGTCGCCCGCGCGGACGGCTACGCCGGGTGCGGCGAGCGGGGCGCGGGCGGCCGGGTCGGAGGTCTCGGAGGGCAGGATGCGGTCGATGCGCCAACTGCCGTCCTCGTGACGGGAGATGTCCGCGCCGAGCAGACCCTGGCGTTCGCCGTGGCCGTGGCCGCCGCGCGGGGTGACGTAGGCGTGCGAGGTGCCGAGTTCGCCGTGGACCTCCCAGAGGAGGTCGACGAGGTCGTCGTGGGTGGCGAGGCGGTCGAGGATCGGGCGGTAGCGGTCGAGGACGGCGGTCCAGTCGATGCCGCTCATGTCGGCGCGCCAGAAGTTGTCGCGCATGACGCGGCCGGTCTCGTCGTACATCTGCCGCCACTCGGCGGCCGGGTCGACGGTCTGGCGGATGCGGGACAGGTCGACGTTGATGTTCGTGTCGTTGTCGTCGTCCTCGGAGGAGGAGGCTCGGCGGTCGCTGGGGACGACCCTCAGTTTGTGTTCGGTCCACAGCAGGACGCGTTTGCCGTCGCCGCTGACCTCGAAGTGGTCGGCGTCCCCGGCGAGGTGTTCGATGCGCTGCTGGGCGAGGTCGTAGCGCTCCAACTCGGTTTTGGGGTCCGGGTCTTCGGGGGTCGCGCGGGTGGCGCCGAGGACTCCCTGGACCGGGTGGCGCAGCCACAGGACGCCGTCCTTGGCCGCGCGCAGGTTGGAGTAGCGGCCGGCCTCGACCGGGAACGCGACGATGCGGTCGGCGAGGCCCTCGATGTCGATGCGGGTGGTGGGGCGGCCCTCGCTGTCGGGGGTCTCGTCCTTGTCGGGGGCCTCGAAGGGGCGGCCGTGCCGCTGCGGTCCGAACGGGGACGGGGTCGTCGCGGCGAGGGTGATGAGGTGCGGGCGGTCGCCGACCACGAAGGCCAGGTCGAAGACGTGCTCGTCGTAGACCGGGTCGAAGGAGCGGGTGGAGAGGAAGACCAGGTGCTTGCCGTCGAGGGTGAAGGCGGGGGCGTAGTCCTGGAAGCGGAGCGGGGTCGCCTCGGTGACCGACAGGTCGGTGGTGTTGGCGAGCTTCAACTGGCGTAGCGGGCGCGGGCCCGGGTGCGACCAGGCCAGCCAGGCCGAGTCCGGGGAGAAGGCCAGGCCTGATGCGTCGCCGTCCTCGCTGCGGTCGACCTCGCGGACCTCGCCGGTCTCGCGCTCTACGAGGAGGACGCGGCCGTCGTGCGAGGCCACGGCGGCGCGGCTGCCGTCGGGGGCAACGGTGAGGGCGAGGACGCGGCCGAGCTGTCCGGCGGCGATCCTGCGCGGGGTCGCGCCGGGGGCGAGGCCGGTGGCGGGGGCGAACTCCAGGGCGTCGTCGCCCTCGGCGTCCGTCACCCACACCACCCACTCCTCGCCGTCCACGCGGAAGGTCCGGGGCAGCCGGGCCCGTACGCCGGGGGTGGCGGCGAGGGCGCGGGCGGGGCCCGCGCGGTGGGTGACCCAGTGGACGGCGCCGCGTACGGCGACCGCGCTGCCGCGCGCGGTGTGGTCGGGCGAGGCGGAGCCGAACCAGCGGGACGCGACCACCGGGAACGGCTGCTGGTCCGTGCGCTGGCCGCCGAGCCGGAGGTCGAGGCGGCGCGGTTCGGCACCGTCCAGGTCGTCCAGGAGCCAGAGTTCACCGGCGGAGGAGTAGATGATCCGGGTGCCGTCGCCCGCCGCCTGCCGGGCGTAGAAACCGTCGAGCGGGGTGTGCCGGCGGAGGTCGGTCCCGTCGGCCAGCGAGGAGTAGAGCGCGCCGGTGCCCTCGTGGTCGGACAGGAACGCGATCCGGTCGCCCGCCCACACCGGGTACTCGATGTTGCCGTCCAACTCCTCGTGCAGGCGCGTGAATTCGCCGTCGCCCTCGCGGTCGATCCACAACTTGCCCGCCGTGCCGCCCCGGTAGCGCTTCCACCAAGCCGCCTCGCGGCCCATGGGCGCGGAGAGCAGGACGGTGGCCGTCGGGCCGACGGCTACATCGCCAACAGGCCCGTACGGGAGGGTGGTTGCCGGTCCGCCGTCCAGCGGGATGGTGCGGGCCCAGCTGCGGCGGAGGTTCGCCTGGCCGTGCGTGCTGAGCGCGAGGACCTGACCGTCCGCCGTCCAGCCGCGCACCTGGGTGCGTGAACTGCCCCAGTGCGTCAGGCGTTTGGCGGGACCGCCGTCGACCGGGGCGATGTGCACCTCGGGGGCGCCGTCACGGGTGGAGGTCCACGCGACGGTCGTGCCGTCGGGCGAGATGCGGGGGTGGTTCACCGGCACGTTCTCCGCGCTGACCCGCCAGGCCCGGCCGCCGCCGTCGAGGGACGCCAGCCACACGTCGTCCTCGGCGGTGAAGGCGACCAACTCGCCGTGCAGGTGCGGGAAGCGGAGATAGGCCTGGGCTGCGGACGCTGAGGGCTGAGTCACCTGATCAGCGTATGCAGCTACGGCCTGCGACGACAGCGGTTTGGATCACTTGCCCTCTACGGGCCGATGGTCACTCGACCACTGCGGGCCTGCAGTCACTTGCCCTCGACCGGCCAGCAGGTCGGGTCGCCCTTGCACCAGATCGTCTTGGTGACCGTGACGGTGACGGTCGGTCCCGGGCCGTAGGTGAGGGTCGGGTTCGGGTTGTTCACGGACGACGGTGTCGCCGCGTTGCAGTCGCCGAGCCCGGTCACGTGGAAGACCTGCTTGCCGCCCACCTTGGCGACCAGATCACCGCGCACACAGGCGCCGTCGACGGCTCGGGTGACCTTGCCGGTGACGGTGATGTCCCGGTTGTCGTTCGTCTGGCCCTGGCAGTCGACGGAGACGATCGTGCTCTCGGTCGGCGAGGGTGTCTTCCCGGGGGTGTAGGCCTTGTTGCCGCTGCCGTAGTTGCCCGTGCAGGTCAGGTAGCGCACGCTCACATGGTCCCGTTTGAGCTCCGCGGTCGCCGTCTTGTCGGTCGTGTACGCCACGGTCGCCGCGCTGAGATCACCGGGCTGGCACGCGACGACTCCGCCCGCGGTCACCATCACGAGCCCCGCCACAGCGGTCACTCGCCGCCCGCGCGGCCGACGCCAAACCTGCCTCAACGCCCCCATGTACGGCAGCCTGCCACCCTCGGGGCGCACACGGAAGAGCGCATACGGCCACCCGTGCGCCGGGGGCGCGGTCACCGGCGCACGATCGTCAGCCCCGGAGCAGCAGCCACTCCTGAAGCTCCACCACATTGCCCTCGGGGTCCTTGAGATGCGCGACCCGCATCCGGTCCGTCATCGGCGCGGGCCCGTGGAGCAGGGTGGCTCCCCGCTCGGCGATCTGCTCGCAGTAGGCGTCCAGGTCGTCGACCCGCAGCACCACGAGCGAGCGGTGCCCGGTCACCAAGTCCCCCAGTTCACCGAGGACTTGGGCCATCATCGCCCGGTCCTGCAGGGCGATCCCGGCCGACCCGACCGTGGGGCTGAACTTCTCGTACGGCCCCTTCGTCGCCCCCGACTGCGGCTTCAGGCCGAGGACTTCGGCGTAGAAGCGGTAGCAGGCGGCGAAGTCGCTGACGAGCAGCCGTACTTGGGCGAGTTCCACGGCGATCTCCCCTGGTTCAGGACCAGCGTCCGGTGCGGCCCAGGAGCAGGGCCGTGGCCGCTGTCCCGGCGGTCGATGTGCGCAGCACGCTACGCCCGAGCCGGTACGCCTTCGCCCCGGCCTCCTCGAAGAGGGCCAACTCCTCGGGGGAGACGCCTCCTTCGGGGCCCACGACCAGCACGATCTCGCCCTCGGCGGGGAGTTCGGCGGTGGCGAGGGGCTCGCTGCCGTAGTCGCGGTCCTCGTGGAGCACGGCGGCGAAGTCTGCTTTGGCCAGAAGTGCGGCAACCTGCTTGCTCGTCGCCGCGTCCGCGACCTCCGGGAAGCGCAGCCGGCGGGACTGCTTGCCCGCCTCGCGGGCGGTGGCCCGCCACTTCGCGAGGGCCTTGAGACCCCGCTCGCCCTTCCACTGCGTGATGCAACGGGAGGCCGCCCAGGGGACGATCGCGTCGACACCGGTCTCGGTCATCGTCTCCACGGCCAACTCGCCGCGGTCGCCCTTGGGGAGGGCCTGGACGACGGTGATGCGGGGCATGGGCTCGGACTCGGCGGGGAATGCGCGGAGTTCGACGATCAGCCGGTCCTTGCCCTCCGCCCTGAGGACCACACCGGCGGCGCCCCGGCCCTGCCCGTCCGTCAGCACGACCTCCTCGCCGGGCTGCAGCCGCCGTACGGAAACGGCGTGCCGTCCCTCGGGGCCGTCCACCTCGGCGACGGAGCCGGGGCCCACGCCCTCCAGGGACTCGACCACGAACACCGGCGCCGTCATCGGAGGTCGCCCCCGGTCGACAACGCTGTCCGGGCGGCGGCCAGTTCGGCGACCAGGACCTCGACCAGCTGGCCGGCCGGCAGCTCGCGTGCCATGCGGTGGCCCTGCCCGGCCCACAGGGCCATGCCCTGCGCGTCCCCTGCCTTGGCGGCGGCCTTGCGCAGCGGCGAGGTGAGGTGGTGGATCTCCGGGTACGCGGCGGGGGCGTACGGGCCGTGCTCGCGCATGAAGCGGTTGACCAGGCCGCGGGCCGGGCGGCCGGAGAACGCGCGGGTCAACTCGGTACGCGTGAAAAGGGGGTTGGTGAGTGCCTGCTTGTGGAGCGCGTGGGCGCCGGACTCCGGCGCGGCCACGAACGCCGTGCCGAGCTGGGCCGCGCTCGCGCCCGCGGCGAGGGCGGCGGCGATCTGGCTGCCGCGCATCAGACCGCCGGCGGCGACGATCGGGAGGCTCACGGTCTCGCGGATCTGGGCGACGAGGGAGAGCAGGCCGATGCCGGCGCCGTCGTTCTCCGGGAGGTCGCGGTGGGTGCCCTGGTGGCCGCCGGCCTCGATGCCCTGCGCGATCACCGCGTCGGCGCCGGCCCGCTCCACGGCGAGGGCCTCCTCGACGGTGGTGACGGTGACGAGGGTGAAGGTGCCGGCCCGGCGCAGCGATTCCAGTACGTCCGGCGTCGGGACGCCGAAGTGGAAGGAGGCCACCTTCACCGGGTTGTCGAGCAGGACGGACAGCTTGGCGTCGTAGCCGTCCTCGCGGCCGCTGTCCGGATCGCCGAGTTCCGTCTCGTACCAGGAGGCCTCGCCGGCCAGCTGGTGGGCGTAGACGTCGACGGCGGCCTTGTCCGCGTACTCCGGCTGCGGCATGAACAGGTTCACACCGAAGGGGCGGGTCGTCAGGCTCCGCAGCTGCTTGATCTCCTGGTACATGCCATCAGCGGTTTTGTACCCGGCGGCGAGGAACCCCAGCCCGCCGGCCTCGGACACGGCGGCCGCGAGACGCGGGACGGAGACACCGCCCGCCATGGGGGCCTGCACGATCGGATGAGGGAAGAGATCGGTCAGTGCGGAGGACATGACGGCATGTTGTCACGTCCTCCGAACAAGTCCGAATCCGGCCTTCCGCCCGGCATAGGACAGGTGCATGCCCACGAAAGGGCACGCTCCCATGCCGGAACGGCAACCGGCTCAGCGACCGTTGAACGCGTCCTTCAACCGGGAGAACAGGCCCTGCTGCCCCGGCTGGAACGTCCCCATGGGGCGCTCCTCGCCGCGCAGTTTCGCCAGCTCCCGGAGCAGACGTTCCTGCTCCACGTCCAGCTTGGTCGGGGTGGTGACCTCGACGTGCACGATGAGGTCGCCCCGGCCGCCGCCGCGCAGATGCGTGACGCCCCGGGTGTGCAGCGGGATCGACTGGCCGGACTGGGTGCCCGGGCGGATGTCGACCTCCTCCATGCCGTCCAGCGTCTCCAACGGCACCTTCGTGCCGAGGGACGCCGCCGTCATCGGGAGGGTGACCGTGCAGTGCAGGTCGTCGCCGCGGCGCTGGAACATCGCGTGCGGCAGCTCGTGGATCTCGACGTACAGGTCGCCTGCGGGGCCGCCGCCGGGGCCGACCTCGCCCTCGCCCGCGAGCTGGATCCGGGTGCCGTTGTCGACACCGGCCGGGATCTTCACCGTGAGCGTGCGCCGCGAGCGGACGCGGCCGTCACCGGCGCACTCCGGGCACGGCGTCGGCACGACGGTGCCGAAGCCCTGGCACTGCGGGCACGGGCGGGACGTCATGACCTGGCCCAGGAAGGACCGGGTCACCTGCGAGACCTCACCGCGGCCGCGGCACATGTCGCAGGTCTGGGCCGAGGTGCCCGGCGCCGCGCCTTCACCGTTGCAGGTGTTGCAGACGACGGCCGTGTCGACCTGGATGTCCTTCGTGGTGCCGAAGGCCGCCTCGTCCAGCTCGATCTCGAGCCGGATCATGGCGTCCTGGCCCCGGCGGGTGCGCGAGCGCGGTCCGCGCTGCGACGCCGTGCCGAAGAAGGCGTCCATGATGTCCGAGAAGTTCCCGAAGCCGCCCGCGCCGAAGCCGCCGGCACCGCCGCCGCCCGCCTGCGAGAGGGGGTCGCCGCCGAGGTCGTAGACCTGCTTCTTCTGCGGGTCCGAGAGCACCTCGTAAGCGGCGTTGATCTCCTTGAACCGCTCCTGGGTCTTCGGGTCCGGATTGACGTCCGGGTGCAGCTCGCGCGCGAGCCTACGGAAGGCCTTCTTGATCTCATCCTGCGACGCGTCGCGACGCACGCCGAGAACGGCGTAGTAGTCCGTGGCCACTTAGGACTCCGCCAGGATCTGTCCGACGTACCGTGCCACTGCGCGTACCGCTCCCATCGTTCCCGGGTAATCCATGCGGGTCGGTCCGACCACGCCGAGCTTGGCGACTGCCTCGCCGCCCGAACCGTAGCCGACCGACACCACGGAAGTGGAGTTGAGTCCCTCGTAGGCGTTCTCGTGACCGATCCGTACGGTCATGCCCGAATCCCCCGCCTCACCAAGCAACTTGAGGAGGACGACCTGCTCCTCCAGGGCTTCCAGGATGGGGCGGATGGTGAGGGGAAAGTCATGTCCGAAGCGGGTGAGATTGGCGGTGCCGCCGATCATCAGCCGCTCCTCGGTCTCCTCGACGAGGGTCTCCAGGAGGGTGGAGAGCACCGTCGCGACCGTGCCGCGGTCCTCGTTCTCGAAGGCGTCCGGCAGGTCCTGCACGAGCTGCGGCACGTCCGCGAAGCGGCGGGCCGCGATCCGGCTGTTGAGCCGCGCGCGTAGATCCGCGAGCGAGGACTCCCCGAACGGCGCCGGGCAGTCCACCATGCGCTGCTCGACCCGCCCGGTGTCGGTGATCAGCACGAGCATCACGCGCGCGGGGGCCAGCGACAGCAGCTCCACGTGCCGGACGGTCGAGCGGGTCAGCGAGGGGTACTGCACGACGGCGACCTGCCGGGTGAGCTGCGCGAGCAGCCGTACCGTACGGCCGACGACGTCGTCGAGGTCGACCGCGCCGTCGAGGAAGTTCTGGATGGCCTTGCGCTCGGGGCCGGTCATCGGCTTGACGCCGGCGAGCTTGTCGACGAACAGCCGATAGCCCTTGTCCGTCGGGATGCGCCCGGCGCTGGTGTGCGGCTGGGCGATGTAGCCCTCGTCCTCCAGGGCCGCCATGTCGTTGCGCACGGTCGCCGGGGAGACGCCGAGGCTGTGCCGCTCGGTGAGCGCCTTGGACCCCACCGGCTCCTCGGTGCCGACATAGTCCTGGACGATGGCGCGCAGCACCTGAAGCCTGCGTTCACTGAGCATCGCGCACACCTCCAGTTCTGGTCGCCGTTTTGTTGCCGGGCTGCCCTTTCCTGGCACTCTGTGCGCGTGAGTGCCAGCGTTCCCCGGCCCAGTGTACGGCCGTGAGGTACACCCCGGGCAAGGCCGGTCCTTCGATGTCAATCCCTGGTGCCCTCACCGTTAGCGTCGCCGTATGACGGTGACTTGGGAAGAGGCGGGGTGGGAGCGGCTGGCCGCCGGGGTGGGCCGGTGCCGGCTGCCTGGCTGGGACTGCACGGTCGGGCTGGTCGTCGGGGGCGGCTCGGCGCTCATGATCGACGCCGGGTCGAGTGTGGCGGAGGGCGCGCGGTTGCGTACGGAGGCGCAGGCGCTCGCCGGGCGCCGTGTGACCCATCTCGCGCTCACCCACGCCCATTTCGACCATGTCTTCGGGGCGGCGGTCTTTGCCGGGGCGACGGTTCTCGTGGCCGGGGGCATGAGCGAGGTGTTCGCGCACGGCGGTGAGGAGTTGCGGGCCGACGCGGTGCGCAACGGGCTGGATCCGCGGGCGGCGGAGAACGCGGCGGACATCCTCGTACGCCCCCGCGAACACGTGTGGGGCCCCACGGTGCTCGCACTCGACGGCGGCCCGGAGGTCCACCTGCTGGCGACGCGGGGACACACCGCGCACGACCTCGCGGTCCTCGTCCCCGGCTCCCCGGCGGTCGTGTTCTGCGGCGACCTGGTCGAGGAGTCCGGCGCACCCCAGGCGGGCCCCGACGCCGTACCGGCGCTCTGGTCGGCGGCGCTCGACCAGCTTCTCTCCCTGGGCGGCGAGGACGCGGTGTACGTGCCCGGTCACGGAGCGGTGGTGGACGCGGGGTTCGTGCGGGCCCAACGGGACGCGTTGGCAACGCGTTTCGGCGTGTCGTGACGGCGGTCGGCCCGGTTCTCCTATCGTCATCCGAATGCGCCAGTACTCCGCCGACCTGACCCCGCCGTGGAAGAAGCCCAAGCCGGCCCCCGAGGTCCCCGCGGAGGCGGGCCTGGTGGTCGAGGAGCCGGGCACCGGTTTCTGCGGCGCGGTGATCCGCTGCGAGGCCGGCACGGTCACCCTGGAGGACCGCTTCGGCAAGCACCGGGTGTTCCCGATGGAGCCGAGGGGCTTCCTGCTGGAGGGCAGGGTGGTAACCCTGGTCAGGCCCGTGTCGAGTCCGCTACGGCCCACTCGTACGGCTTCCGGTTCGGTCGCCGTTCCCGGTGCACGCGCGCGCGTGGCCCGCGCCGGGCGGATCTACGTCGAGGGGCGGCACGACGCCGAGCTCGTCGAGCGGGTGTGGGGCGACGACCTGCGCATCGAGGGCGTGGTGGTCGAGTACCTGGAGGGCGTCGACGACCTGCCCGCCATCGTGGACGAGTTCGCCCCGGGCCCGGACGCGCGGCTGGGCATCCTGGTGGACCACTTGGTGCCGGGCACCAAGGAGTGGCGCATCGCCCAGTCGGTCACCAGCGAGCACGCGCTCGTCGTCGGCCACCCCTACATCGACATCTGGGAGGCCGTGAAACCATCCTCCGTCGGCATCGCCGCGTGGCCCCGGGTCCCGCACGGGCAGGACTGGAAGACGGGGGTGTGCAGGGCCCTGGGTTGGCCGGAAAACACCGGTGCGGTGTGGCAGGCGATTCTGGCCAAGGTGGGGTCGTACAAGGATCTTG
Source organism: Streptomyces xylophagus (assembly GCF_000716435.1). Taxonomy (GTDB): domain Bacteria; phylum Actinomycetota; class Actinomycetes; order Streptomycetales; family Streptomycetaceae; genus Streptomyces; species Streptomyces xylophagus. Next base: position 97,560 of record NZ_JNWO01000012.1, on the reverse strand, counting down.
AGCCGGAACTGCTGGGGCGGGTGGAGGAGTTGATCGACTTCGTCACGGCCTGAGACGCGGCAGGGTGGCGAATGCGGTCGTGTCCAGGTCGATGCCGACGACCGGCAGCGCTACGAGGTCACCGAACTTACGTGTCCGCTCCGACTGATAGTTCGCCGCCAGGCCGGTCCCGGTCGGCTCCGTCAGCACCACGCACTTGGCCTCGAACGGGTCGATGATCAGGTAGACAGGGACGCCTCCTGCGGCGTAGATCGACCGCTTGTCCACGTAGTCCCGGTGGGCGCTGGTCTTCGATACGACCTCGACGAGCATCGTCACGGCGGGAGCGGGTACGAGTCGTCCCGGGCCGTCGTCCGCGCCGATCTCCATGACCACGAGATCCGGCTGGGGCTCGCTGTTCTCGCCAGGAAACGCCACATCCTGCGTCTGGAGGCGCTCCCACCGACCGGAGGGAATCTGGTCCTGCACGGACTGCACGATGCGGTTGTGGACCTTGTCGGGCCCCGCCATCATCACGATGTCCCCCCGGATGAGTTCAGCCTTGTAGCCCTCGGGAACCTCAAGGTTCTCGAACGTCTCATGCACTCGGCGATCATCCACAGCAGTCATCTCCGTGGCCCTCCACATCCGCCGCGTTCTGTCGACGGCAGCCTAGGAAACAGACTAAGGACCGAACCGGCGTTCTGCTCGGATTCACCCGCCCGAGTGATCAGTCCACCAAGTCCCGCACCACCGCATCCGCCAACAACCGCCCCCGCAACGTAAGCACCGCGCGCCCCTCCCCGTACGGCCCCACCTCCAGCAGCCCCTCCCCCAGCGCCCGGCGCGAAGCCGCGAGCCCCTCCGACCGGAGCAGGTCCAGCGGCGCCCCCTCCCGGAGCCGTAGCTCCAGCAGGATCCGCTCCACCCGGCGGTCCTCCTCCGTGAGGATCTCCCGGCCCGCGCCCGGGGAGCGGCCGGCGGCGAGCGCCCCCGCGTACGCGCCCGGGTGTTTCACGTTCCACCAGCGGACGCCGCCGACGTGCGAGTGCGCTCCGGGGCCCGCGCCCCACCAGTCGGCGCCGCGCCAGTAGAGCTCGTTGTGCAGACAACGGCCGGAATTCGATGTCGCCCAGTTGGAGACCTCGTACCAGTCGAAGCCCGCCGCGGACATCACCTCGTCCGCGATGAGGTAGCGGTCGGCGTGCACGTCGTCGTCCGTCATCGGGACCTCGCCGCGGCGGATCCGGCGGGCCAGCTGGGTGCCCTCCTCGACGATCAGGGCGTAGGCGCTGATGTGATCCGGGCCCGCGCCGAGCGCGGAGTCGAGGGACGCGCGCCAGTCGTCGTCGCTCTCGCCCGGGGTGCCGTAGATCAGGTCGAGGTTGACGTGGTCGAAGCCGGCCGCGCGGGCCTCCGCGACGCATGCCTCGGGGCGGCCGGGGGTGTGCGTGCGGTCCAGGATCTTCAGTACGTGCTGTTTCGCGCTCTGCATGCCGAAGGAGACGCGGTTGAAGCCGCCGTCGCGGAGGGCGGCGAGGTAGGCGGGGTCCACCGACTCCGGGTTGGCCTCCGTGGTGATCTCCGCGTCCGGTGCCAGGCCGAACTCGTCGCGGATCGCGCCCAGCATCCGTACGAGATCGCCCGCCGCCAGCAGCGTGGGCGTGCCGCCGCCGACAAAGACCGTGCGGACCGGGCGCGGGTCGTCGCCGAGGACCTTGCGGGCCAGGCGGACCTCGTCGATCAGGGTGTCCGCGTAGTTGTCGCGGGAGGCCAGCACTCCGCCCGTGCCGCGCAGCTCGGTCGCCGTGTAGGTGTTGAAGTCGCAGTAGCCGCAGCGGGTCGCGCAGTACGGGACGTGCAGGTAGAACCCGAGGGGGCGGTCCACGGCACCGGCGAACGCCTGTGCGGGGAGGGCGCCGTCGTCGGGGACGGGATCGCCGTCGGGGAGTGCGGAAGGCATGCCTTCCATTGTCCAGCACCGGCGAGGATCACTCCGCCTGGAGCACCAGCAGCGCCATGTCGTCCTCCGGCGGGCGGCCGCCGAACTCGTGGACGAGGCGTTTGATGCGCTCCGCGATCAGCTCGGCGCTCAGGCCCGCGCACCCCGCCAGCGCGGTCGCGAGCCCGTCGCCGTCGTCGAACTGGACGGAGCCGGAGCGCCGCTCGGTCACTCCGTCCGTGACGCACAACAGGCTGTCGCCAGGCCGCAGTTCGAAGGTCTCGCTGGTGTACGTCACGTCCTCGACGACCCCGAGGAGGGTCTGCGGGCGGGCTGCCGTACCGACGCTGCCGTCCGGCCCGAGGAGCAGCGGCAGCGGGTGTCCGGCGGAGGCGAGGGTGCAGCGGACGCCGCCGTCGAAGGGGACCAGCTCGCCGTAGAGGAGGGAGAGGAAGCGGGGGCCGTCGCCGACCGGGCCCGGCATGCCGCCCGCGGCGACCAGGGCGTGGGCCGCCGCGTCGGCCGCTTCCGTGGCGTCGTCGAGGAGGAGCTGGTTGAGGCGGTCGAGGACGTCGGCGACGCCGTAGCCCTCGCGGGCGAGGAGCCGTAGCCAGGGGCGGGCCAGTCCGATCACCACGGCGGCCTCGGGGCCCTTGCCCTGGACGTCGCCGAGGGCGAAGCACCAGCGGCCGTCGCCGGCGGGGAAGAGGTCGTAGAAGTCGCCGCTGGGGCCGCCCTTGTCGCAGGGTTCGTAGACGAGGGCGCTGTGCACGCCGGGGATCTCGGCGACGGCGCCGGGCAGCAGGCCGCGCTGGAGGACGCGGCTGATGGTGGCCTGGCGGGCGTACTGGCGGGCCGCGCCGATCGCGAGCGCGACCCGGCGGCTGAGGTCCTCGACGAGGCCGGTGACCTCGTCGGGGAAGCGCGGCAGCCCGGACCGTCCGATGACCAGCGTGCCGAGCGGACGGCCGCCCGCGATCAGCCGGTACGACAGTGCCGCGCCGTGTGTCCCGTGCGGGCCGAGGGCGTCGGCGGGCCAGGGGTAGGACACGGGCCGCAGGGAGTCCGGTGGGCGGGGCGGGTCCTTCTCCAGGGCGCCGCGCAGCTCCTCGATGCGGTTCTCGCTGCCGTGCCAGACGCGGGCGAGGCGCGGTCCGGCACTGGTACCGGCGCTCTCGCCCCAGCCTCCGCCGCGGCCCATCGCCTCGTCCTCCAGCCATACGGCGCACCAGTCGGCCAGCCTCGGCACGATCAGCTGTCCGGCGAGCGCGGCGACGAGGTCCTCGTCGAGCTGTCCGGCGAGAAGGTCGGAGGCCTCGGCGAGGAAGGAGAGGGCGCCGCGGCCCAGCCAGTCCCGGTCGCGTTCGGCGCGCTGGGGTTCGGGGGCGAGGATCTCGGCGACGCGGAGGCCGCGCTCCACGGCGTACGTCTCCAACTCCTCGGCGGCCAGGGTCCCGTCGGCGGGCAGCCGGGCCCACACCGTCTTGGTGCCGGTGCGGTAGGTGACGCCCCAGGCCTCGGCGAGGGTGGAGACGAGGCGCAGGCCGCGCCCGAACTCCGGTGTCTCGTGGGCCGGTTCGGCGCTGTTGTCGCGCGGGGCGCGGGAGGGGTGGTGGTCGGCGACCTCCAGGACGACGGACTCCGTGTCCTCAAGGCGGCAGATCAGCTCGACGTCCGTGCCGGCGTGCACGACGGCGTTGGTGACCAGTTCGCTGACGACGACCATCGCGTCGTCGGCGAGCCGGTCGGTGAGGAACTCGGTGCCGGACAGGCCGAGTTCGGTCCACTCGCGAAACGCGGCACGCACCAGGCCGCGGGCGGAACCGGGCGCGAGGGGGCTTCCGGACAGCGTGGCGCGCATCGTCGTGCGCGGGTCCGCGCCGTGGTGCGCGGGCGCATCGGGAGCACGCGAAGTGGTCTCCCTTTGCGTCGGAATGGCCCCCATGCACAGCTCCCCGAGCAGATCGGACGAATACGCCTCAGTCGATGGCGACAGAGTGACAGACTGGCCGCGCCCATAAGCGCCGAGTTACCGAAGTGGGCCGCCATGAGTGAGAACAGTGCTACGCGTGTGCTCGAAGACGGACACAAAGAGGACTGGATTCGAGCATCGGACCTCCGTCCGCTGCTCGCCGTGATGACGGCCGCCCGCGACGGCGACTTCACGAAGGCGCCGGAGACGGGCCACGGAATGGTGGCCGAACTGACCGCCGCCTTCAACCAGATCATGGACCGCAGCACCCACTTCAACTCCGAGACACAGCGCGTCAAACGCGAGTTGATCCGCCACGGCCGTCTCGACGAACGCCTCTCGGCCAGCCCCGGCCAGGGCGGTTGGACCTCCCGCGTCAACGACGTGAACCAGCTCCTCGACGCCTTGGTCGCCCCGGCCGCCAACGCGACCCGGGTCCTCGACGCGGTGGCGGGCGGCGATCTCACCCAGCGGGTCGATCTGCACGACGGCAGCAGGCAGTTGCGCGGCGATCTACGGCGGCTCGGCCGGGCCGTGAACAAGATGGTGGACCAACTCTCCCTGTTCACCGGGGAGGTGACCCGGGTCGCCCGCGAGGTCGGAACCGAGGGCAGACTCGGCGGGCGCGCCAAGGTGCAGGGCCTGTCGGGCAGTTGGCGGGACGTGACCGAGGCGGTCAACACGATGGCGTCCCGGCTGACCGCGCAGGTGCGGGACATCGCCCTGGTGACTACGGCGGTGGCGCGCGGCGACCTGACCCGTACGGTCACCGTCGAGGCGACCGGTGAGCTGCTCGAACTGAAGCTCACCGTGAACACGATGGTCGACCAGCTCTCCGCCTTCGCCGACGAAGTGACGCGCGTCGCCCGCGAGGTCGGCACCGAAGGGCAGTTGGGCGGGCGGGCTCAGGTGCGGGGCGTGTCCGGGGTCTGGAAGGACCTCACGGACAACGTCAACTTCATGGCGTCGAACCTGACGTCACAGGTCCGGAACATCGCCCAGGTCACGACCGCCGTGGCGAACGGCGACCTGAGTCAGAAGATCACGGTCGACGCCCAGGGCGAGATCCTCGAACTGAAGTCGACCATCAACACGATGGTGGACCAGCTGTCGGCCTTCGCGGACGAAGTGACGCGCGTCGCCCGCGAGGTCGGCACCGAAGGAAATCTGGGTGGGCGCGCCCAGGTGCGGGGTGTCTCAGGGGTCTGGAAAGACCTGACCGACAACGTCAACTTCATGGCGGACAACCTGACTTCACAGGTCAGGAACATCGCGCTGGTGTCGACCGCCGTCGCGCAGGGCGACCTCGGCAAGAAGATCACGGTGGAGGCCAAGGGCGAGATCCTGGAGCTGAAGTCCACGATCAACACGATGGTGGACCAGCTCTCCGCCTTCGCCGACGAAGTGACGCGCGTCGCCCGCGAGGTCGGCACCGAAGGAAACCTCGGCGGTCAGGCGCAGGTGCGGGGCGTCAGCGGGGTCTGGAAGGACCTCACGGACAACGTCAACTTCATGGCCCTGAACCTGACTTCGCAGGTGCGGAACATCGCCCAGGTGACGACCGCCGTCGCCAACGGCAACCTGTCGAAGAAGATCACCGTCGACGCGCGCGGCGAGATCCTCGAGCTGAAGGACACCGTCAACACGATGGTGGAGCAGCTGCGGGCCTTCGCCGACGAGGTGACCCGGGTGGCCCGCGAGGTCGGCACCGACGGCCGACTCGGCGGCCGGGCCCAGGTGTTGGGCGTCTCCGGTGTCTGGCGGGACCTGACCGACAACGTCAACTACATGGCCGACAACCTGACTTCACAGGTGCGGAACATCGCGCAGGTCGCCACGGCCGTGGCGCAGGGCGACCTGTCGAAGAAGATCGACGTGGACGCGCGCGGCGAGATCCTGGAGCTGAAGACCACCATCAACACGATGGTCGACACCCTCTCCTCCTTCTCCTCCGAGGTCACGCGGGTCGCCCGCGAGGTCGGCTCCGAGGGCCAACTCGGCGGCCAGGCACGGGTGGAGGGCGTCTACGGCACCTGGAAGCGCCTGACGACGAACGTGAACGAACTCGCGCTCAACCTGACCACGCAGGTCCGCGCGATCGCCGAGGTGGCGTCGGCGGTGGCGCAGGGCGACATGTCCCGCTCGATCACGGTGGAGACCCAGGGCGAGGTCACCGAGCTGAAGGACAACATCAACCTGATGGTGGCCAACCTCCGCGAGACGACCCGCGCGAAGGACTGGCTGGAGTCCAACCTGGCCCGCCTCGCGGCCCTGATGCAGGGACACCGGGACCTGATGGAGGTCGCCGACCTGATCCTGCGCGAGCTGACCCCGCTGGTGAACGCGCAGTACGGGGCGTTCTTCCTGGCCGATCCCGACGAGGACAGTCTGCGAACGGCCATTCCCGCCAAGGGACTTGCCTTCATCGCCGGGTACGGGTCGGCGCAGGGGGCGACCGTGGACACGGGCGGTATGCCGGTGCACGGGCTGGTGCGGCAGGCGGCGCGGGAGAAGAAGCGAATTCTGGTGGAGGAGGCTCCGCCGGACTACATCAAGATCAACAGCGGGCTCGGGGAAGCCGCCCCGGCGAGTGTGGTCATCATCCCGATCATCTTCGAGGACAAGCTCCTCGGCGTGATCGAACTGGCCTCCTTCTCCCGCTTCTCCGACGTCCACCTGGCGTTCTTCGACCAGTTCGTCAACACCATCGGCGTCGCGATCAACACCATCATCGCCAACTCCCGCACGGAGTCCCTGCTCGGCGAGTCCCAGCGGCTGGCGATGCAGTTGCAGGAACGTTCTGACGAACTCCAGAAGCAACAGGCCGAGTTGCAGCGCTCCAACGCCGAACTGGAGGAGAAGGCAGCCCTGTTGGCGACCAGCTCCCAGTACAAGTCGGAGTTCCTGGCGAACATGAGCCACGAACTGCGCACCCCGCTGAACTCGCTCCTCATCCTGGCGCGCCTGCTCTCCGACAACCCGGACGGTCATCTCACCGACCAGGAAGTGCAGTTCGCGACCACGATCCACCGCTCCGGCTCGGACCTGCTCCAGCTCATCAACGACATCCTCGACCTGTCGAAGATCGAGGCCGGCCGGATGGACGTACGCCCGAAGCGGCTCCCGCTCATCAAACTCCTCGACTACGTCCACGCCACCTTCCGCCCGCTCACCCTGGACCGGGGGCTCTCCTTCGAGGTGTCGGTCGGCGAGGACGTACCGCGCGAGATGTGGTCGGACGAGCAGCGGCTCCAGCAGATCCTGCGCAACCTGCTGTCCAACGCCATCAAGTTCACCGCCACCGGCCGGGTCGAACTCCGCGTCAACCGGGTGAAGGACCCCGATTACCGGTACTCCACCGACAGCGACGAAGTGATCGCGTTCGCCGTCTCCGACACCGGTATCGGCATCGCCGCGGAGAAACTCCCGGTGATCTTCGAGGCGTTCCAGCAGGCCGACGGCACGACCAACCGCAAGTACGGCGGTACGGGGCTGGGGTTGTCGATCAGCCGTGAGATCGCCGGACTGCTCGGCGGCCGTATCGTCGCGGAGAGCGAGCCCGGCAGCGGCTCGACCTTCACGCTCTACGTCCCGGTCGCCAGCCCCGGCCACGCGGCGACCGGACGGACCTCCGATGACCGGGAACTGCCCTCGCTGCCCGAGCAGTTGTCCTCCGAGCCGTTCACCGCGCACGAGGTGGACGACTCGTGGCCGACGCCCACCAAGCTGGAGGCGTGGAAGGCCGGGCGGGCGGGTCAAGTGCTGCCGGGGCGGCGGGTGTTGATCGTCGACGACGACATCCGCAACGTCTTCGCGCTCACCCATGTGCTGGGCCGGGTCGGGATGCCGGTGCTCTACGCGGAGAACGGCCGCGAGGGCATCGAGACGCTCGAGCGCAATCCCGACGTCGAACTCGTGCTGATGGACATCATGATGCCGGAGATGGACGGGTACGAGACCATCGCCGCCATTCGTCGCGCCCCGCGCTGGACCGGGCTGCCCATCGTCGCGCTCACCGCCAAGGCGATGCCGGGCGACCGGGAGAAGTCCATCGCGCGGGGCGCCAACGACTACGTACCGAAGCCGGTGGACGTCGACCAGTTGCTGACCGTCGTCTGTGCCCTCCTGGACCCCGAGGCCGTGGACATCGAGGACGTCGGGGACATCACGGTGGCGGGACCGGGTACTTCAGGGCCGGGTACTTCAGGGGAGACGGCGGCACCGCCGACGACTGAGTGAGGCACAGTCATCATGAGCGCTGAGGCAACGACCGACGAGAGTGCCGGCATCCTCCTGGTCGACGACATGGAGGACAACCTGGTCGCGCTGGAGGCCGTCCTGGGGTCCCTCAACGAGCCACTGGTACGCGCCCGTTCGGGCGAGGAGGCGATGAAGGCGCTGCTGCGGCAGCGCTTCGCGGTGGTCCTCCTCGACATCCGGATGCCGGGCATGGACGGGTTCGAGACCGCGGCCAACATCAAACGGCTCGACCAGACCAAGGACGTGCCGATCATCTTCCTGACCGGCACGGACGCGGACGCGGGGTATGCGTTCCGGGGTTATGCGACAGGTGCCGCCGACTACTTGACCAAGCCGTTCGATCCTTGGGTGCTGCGGGCAAAGGTCACCGTTTTCCTCGAACTGCACCGGAAGAACCAGCTGTTGGAGCGGATGCTGGCGCGTGAGCAGGGGCAGTTCGAGGAACTGGCGTCGCGGCTCAAGGAGGTTGAGGCGCGGGTGGCTGCGAGCACGGTGGAGGAGGTGCGGGAGCTTCGGGATCAGGTGAGGGAGATGGGGCAGCTGGTGAGGGAGTTGCGGCGGCGCTCGACCAGGTAGGTGCGTTGTTGGGTGCGGGTCCGGTGGGGGCTGGGCGCGCCCACGCGGCGGAGCCGCATATCGATACAGCCCCGCGCCCCTGATGGCCCGCGGCCCCTTCGGGGCGCGGGCCATCATTGTGGTTACGCCTCCCTCGAACCCGCGTACATCTCGTCGATCAGGTGCTTGTACTCCCGTTCCACCACCGGGCGCTTGAGCTTGAGGCTCGGGGTGATCTCGCCGTGTTCGATGTCCAGGTCGCGCGGGAGGAGGCGGAACTTCTTGATGGTCTGCCAGCGCTGGAGGCCCTCGTTGAGTTCCTTGACGTAGCCCTCGATCAGGGCGACCGTCGCGGGGGCGGCGACGACCTCGGCGTAGGACTTGCCCGCGAGGCCGTTCTCCTTGGCCCAGTCCAGGATGGACGGTTCGTCGAGGGCGATGAGGGCGGTGCAGAAGTTCCGGTCGGCGCCGTGGACGAGGATGTTGGAGACGTACGGGCACACGGCCTTGAACTGGCCCTCGACCTCGGCGGGCGCGATGTACTTGCCGCCGGAGGTTTTGATCAGGTCCTTCTTGCGGTCCGTGATGCGCAGGTAGCCGTCGGGGGACAGCTCGCCGATGTCGCCGGTGTGGAACCAGCCGTCGGACTCCAGGACTTCGGCGGTCTTCTCGGGCAGCCCGTGGTAGCCCTCCATGATGCCGGGGCCGCGCAGCAGGATCTCGCCGTCGTCCGCGATGCGCACCTCCGTGCCGGCCAGCGGCTTGCCGACCGTGCCGGTGCGGTAGGCCTCGCCGGGGTTCACGAAGGAGGCCGCGGAGGACTCGGTCAGGCCGTAGCCCTCCAGGATGTGGATGCCGGCGCCGGCGAAGAAGTAGCCGATGTCGGGTGCGAGCGCGGCCGAACCGGAGACGCACGCGCGCAGCTTGCCTCCGAAGGCATCGCGGATCTTCGCGTAGACGAGCGCGTCGGCGACCTTGTGCTTGGCGGCGAGACCGAACGGCGCGGTGGCCGTGCCGGTGCGGCGGAAGTTGTCCTGCGTGACCTTGGCGTACTCGCGCGCGACCTCGGCCGCCCACAGGAAGATCTTGTACTTGGCGCCGCCACCGGCCCGTGCCTTGGCCGCGACCCCGTTGTAGACCTTCTCGAAGATGCGCGGGACGGCCGCCATGTACGTCGGCTGTACGACCGGCAGATTCTCGATGATCTTGTCGACCCGGCCGTCGACGGCGGTGACGTGCCCGACCTCGATCTGCCCCGAGGTCAGCACCTTGCCGAAGACGTGCGCGAGCGGCAGCCACAGGTACTGCACGTCCTCGGGGCCGAGCAGTCCGGTCGCCGCGATCGCCTTCGCCATGTACGACCAGTTGTCCTGCGGCAGGCGGACACCCTTGGGGCGGCCGGTGGTGCCGGAGGTGTAGATGATCGTCGCGAGCTGGTCCTTGGTGATGGACCCGACCCGCTCCTTGATCAGGTCCGGGTTCTTCTCCAGGTACGCGGCACCGCGCTGCTCCAGTTCGGCCAGGGTGAGCACCCAGTCGCCCTCTTCAGCTCCGGTGTCCACGCCGGCCGGGTCGATGACCACGACGTGGGTCAGCTCGGGCAGTTCGGCACGCTTCTCCCGGGCCTTGGCGAGCTGCGCCGCGTCCTCCGCGATCAGGATCTTGCTGCCGGAGTCGGAGAGGATGAAGGTCGACTCGTCGGCGTTGGTCTGCGGGTACACCGTGGTCGTGGCGGCACCGGCGCACAGGATGCCCAGGTCGGCGAGGATCCACTCGACACGGGTGGCGGAGGCGAGCGCGACGCGCTGCTCGGGCTCCACGCCCAGTTCGATCAGACCGGCCGCGATCGCGAAGACCCGCTCGGCGGCCTGCGCCCAGCTCAGCGACTTCCACTCGTCGGGGCCCTCACCGGAGGCCGCCGGCACCGGGTAGCGGTAGGCCTCGGCGTCCGGCGTGGCGGCCACGCGGTCCAGGAAGAGGCCCGCCACGGACGGCGGACGGTTCTCGATCAGGGTCTGTGTGTCGCTCACGACATCCTCCGGGGCCCGCGACAGTGCGGCTGGCTCGTTGCTGCGGCTGTTGTTTAACTCGCGAGTAACTATCGAGCAGTGATCAGAGTAAGCCGCGACCGGCCGGTGCGTAAGGGGCGGCGGACCGTCACTTCCTACAGAGCCATGACCACTTCGTACAGAGCCAAGACTTAGGGCCCGCCGCGCAAAAGCGCAACGGGCCCCTGGAATCACCGGGTGCCGTCCCGGAATTTCGGTGTATAGGGCCGCTACTTCTTGCCCTTGCCGCTGCCGGCGTTGTCGTCGCTGGACAGCACCGCGATGAAGGCCTCCTGGGGAACCTCCACGGAACCCACCATCTTCATCCGCTTCTTGCCCTCCTTCTGCTTCTCCAGCAGCTTCCGCTTCCGGGAGATGTCACCGCCGTAGCACTTGGCGAGGACGTCCTTGCGGATGGCGCGGATCGTCTCGCGGGCGATGACCCGGGAGCCGATGGCGGCCTGGATGGGCACCTCGAAGGCCTGCCGCGGGATCAGCTCCCGCAGCTTGGCGACCAGCCGCACGCCGTACGCGTACGCCGCGTCCTTGTGCGTGATCGCCGAGAAGGCGTCCACCTTGTCGCCGTGCAGCAGGATGTCGACCTTGACCAGGCTGGAGTCGACCTCGCCGGTGGGCTCGTAGTCGAGCGAGGCGTAGCCGCGGGTCTTGGACTTCAGCTGGTCGAAGAAGTCGAAGACGATCTCCGCGAGGGGGAGCGTGTAGCGGATCTCGACCCGGTCCTCGGAGAGGTAGTCCATGCCGAGCAGGGTGCCGCGCCGGGTCTGGCACAGCTCCATGATCGAGCCGATGAACTCCGACGGCGCGAGGATCGTCGCGCGCACGACGGGCTCGTAGACCTTGTCGATCTTCCCCTCGGGGAACTCGCTCGGGTTGGTGACGACGTGCTCGCTGCCGTCCTCCATCTCGACCCGGTACACCACGTTCGGTGCGGTCGCGATGAGGTCGAGCCCGAACTCGCGCTCCAGCCGCTCCCGGATCACGTCCAGGTGCAGCAGCCCGAGGAAACCGACGCGGAAGCCGAAGCCCAGTGCGGCCGAGGTCTCCGGCTCGTAGACGAGCGCGGCGTCGTTGAGCTGGAGCTTGTCTAGGGCCTCGCGCAGCTCCGGGTAGTCGGACCCGTCCAGCGGATACAGGCCCGAGAAGACCATGGGCTTGGGGTCCTTGTAACCGCCGAGCGCCTCGGTCGCGCCCTGGTGCAGGGTGGTGATCGTGTCACCGACCTTGGACTGCCGGACGTCCTTCACACCGGTGATCAGATAGCCGACCTCGCCGACACCGAGGCCGTCCGCACCGAGCATCTCCGGCGAGTTCGTCCCGATCTCCAGCAGCTCGTGCGTGGCGTTCGTGGACATCATCCGGATCTTCTCGCGCTTGGTGAGGAGTCCGTCGATGACCCTGATGTAGGTCACGACACCGCGGTAGGAGTCGTAGACCGAGTCGAAGATCATGGCGCGGGCGGGCGCGTCCGCGTTCCCGACGGGCGCCGGGACCTCCTTGACGACCTTGTTCAGCAGCGCGTCGACACCGAGCCCGGTCTTCGCGGAGACCCTGAGAACGTCCTCGGGGTCACAGCCGACCAGGTTCGCCAGCTCCTCCGCGAACTTCTCGGGCTGCGCGGCCGGCAGGTCGATCTTGTTCAGTACGGGGATGATCGTGAGGTCGTTCTCCATCGCCAGGTAGAGGTTGGCGAGGGTCTGGGCCTCGATACCCTGGGCGGCGTCCACGAGCAGCACGCAACCCTCGCAGGCGGCGAGCGACCGCGAGACCTCGTACGTGAAGTCGACGTGTCCCGGGGTGTCGATCATGTTGAGGATGTGCGTACTGCCCTCGTCGGCCCCCTCGGTGGGAGCCCATGGCAGACGAACCGCCTGGGACTTGATCGTGATGCCGCGCTCGCGCTCGATGTCCATGCGGTCGAGGTACTGAGCACGCATCTGCCGCTGGTCGACCACTCCGGTCAGCTGGAGCATCCGGTCGGCGAGCGTGGACTTGCCGTGGTCGATGTGCGCGATGATGCAGAAATTGCGGATCAACGCCGGGTCGGTACGGCTCGGCTCGGGCACATGGCTGGGGATCGCGGGCACGCAGGGTCCTGATTCTTGAGGCGTCCGCAGTGTCTGCGGTCTCGGGTCGGATCGATACGTAGGCTCCATCGTCCCACGCGTGGGAGGTGCGGTCCGGTTTGGGCCGGTGCGAGAGGTTCGCCGGAGGCCTCCCGGACGCCTCTCGAGGACCGGTTTGGGTGGGCCGGTGGGCGGCTGGTAGCCTGGGTAGCTGTGTCTCATGCCCTCTCTTGCACGAATTCGGGCGCGGGACGCACCCCAAGAAAAATCATCGGCCCGGGACCCGTGCGGCCCCGTGCCAGAACCTGCAAAGGCTCATTCGTGGCGAACATCAAGTCCCAGATCAAGCGGATCAAGACCAACGAGAAGGCTCGGCTGCGCAACAAGGCCGTCAAGTCCTCCCTGAAGACCGCGATCCGCAAGGCCCGTGAGGCAGCTGCCGCGGGTGACGTCGAGAAGGCCACCGAGTACCAGCGCGCTGCCGCGCGTCAGCTCGACAAGGCCGTCGCCAAGGGCGTCATCCACAAGAACCAGGCCGCCAACAAGAAGTCGGCGCTTGCTTCCAAGGTCACCGCGCTCAAGGGCTGATCCTCCCGCACTCGACTCGGCCCGCATCACACAGGCCGGGACCAGTAGCAATCCACCGTGAGGACACGTCGAGCCCTCTACCTCGATTCACGGACAGACATCGTGGTCGCCACGCCACGTACAGTGCCCCCGGACCCACTTCGGGGGCATTGCTGTGTCCGCCCCGCCCCTAGGTGGCACCGAGGCGCCGGGGGTCTGCTACGACTGTCCCCGCGACCGAGCCGCCCGGGCGATCGTGACGACCGCCTTCTCCAACGCGTACTCCGGATCGTCCCCCCCGCCCTTCACTCCCGCGTCCGCCTCGGCCACCGCCCGCAGCGCGACGGAGACCGCGTCCGGTGTCCACCCCCGCATCTGCTGCCGCACCCGGTCGATCTTCCACGGCGGCATCCCCAGCTCCCGCGCCAGATCCGCAGGCCGCCCCCCGCGCGCGGACGACAGCTTCCCGATCGCCCGCACCCCCTGCGCCAACGCGCTGGTGATCAGCACCGGCGCCACCCCGGTGGACAACGACCACCGCAGCGCCTCCAGCGCCTCCGCCGCCCGCCCTTCGACGGCCCGGTCCGCGACGGTGAAGCTCGACGCCTCGGCCCGCCCCGTGTAGTACCGCCCGACGATCGCCTCGTCGATGGTCCCCTCGACATCGGCGACCAACTGGGAGACGGCGGACGCCAGCTCCCGCAGATCGCTGCCGATGGAGTCGACGAGCGCCTGGCAGGCCTCCGGCGTGGCCGATCTCCCGGTCGCCCGGAACTCACCCCGCACGAAGGCCAGCCGGTCCGCCGGCTTCGTCATCTTCGGGCAGGCCACCTCCCGCGCCCCCGCCTTGCGCGCGGCATCGAGCAACCCTTTGCCCTTGACCCCGCCCGCGTGCAACAACACCAAGGTGATCTCCTCGGCGGGCGCGTCGAGATACCCCTTCACATCCTTGATGGTGTCCGCGGACAGATCCTGCGCATTGCGTACGACCACGACCTTGCGCTCCGCGAAGAGCGACGGACTGGTCAACTCGGCGAGCGTGCCGGGCTGCAACTGGTCCGAGGTCAGGTCACGTACGTCCGTGTCGGCGTCGGCGGCCCTGGCGGCGGCCACCACCTCCTGCACGGCACGGTCGAGCAGGAGGTCCTCCTGGCCCACGGCAAGCGTCACCGGGGCGAGAGGGTCGTCATTAGCAGTCTTCCTGGCCATCTCGTAAAGCATCGCACGCACCACTGACACTCCGGATACGAGCGGGGGTGCGGGTGAGGAACCGGGGAGTGCGGGTGGGGCGCCGGGGGCGTGCTGATGAGGTGCGGGCGGGGTGCGATCGCGAGTCCGGCAACGGGCCCGGCGGCCGTTCGTTACGGCTCCTCGCGCCAGCCCTCCCACTCCCCCGCGAACGCGTCCAGCTCCCCGGGATCGAGCCGCCCGTCCTCGTCGCACAGCAAGAGAAGCCACTGCGCGTCCTCGGCATCGTCCTCACCGGCCAGCGCGTCCCGCACCAACCGCGGCTCCTCGTCGAGCGCGAACCGCTCCCCGATCACCTCCGCCGCCTCCTGAGCCGCATCACGGTCGGGCAGCACCAGCACATGTCTCACATCACTCACGCGGCCATTTTCCGGTACGGCCGCGGGCTCGCGCGCACTCACCCAGGACTACGCGGGCGTGCGCACCGCCGGAACCTCCCCCAGCTCGATCCCGAACCGCTCCCGGTACACCGCCAACACCTCCTCGTCCGTGGCCAGTTCGCGTACGTCCCGCGTCCCGTCCGCCGCCGTCTCGGTCAGACCGCGCCCGCTGAGCGTGATCCTCCCGCCGTCGTCCGTGAGCCGTGAGCAGACCAGTGACCGGGTGAAGTGCGACGCGGGCGAGGTGCTGTGCCACCACGCTCCGGCCACGAAGTCACCGAGCACCCGGGGCCGTACCTCCAAGCGGTACTCGAGCGCTCCGTTCCGGATCACGTCCAGATCCGCGTCCAGATCCAGGTCCGCCGCCGCCCGCGAACCCGCTCCGGCCGCATCCGGTCCCAACGCGGCAACCCTGAACGTGCCGCCGGGATCCTTCTGTTCACCCCGTTCCTCATAGGCCAGCGGATAGTGACTGTGCGTCCCGAACCCCACGTCGGCCAGCCAAGCGCCCTCGCCCTCGTCATCGCCCCCGTCCACCGTCCGCACCCGCAGCGCGAGATGGTCGTACGGAATCCCCAGGCGTCCCTCGTCCCCGTACACCCGCGCCGCGAGCAGCGTGACCTCGAAGCCCAGCGCGGTGAGCAACGCGCCGAACAGTCCGTTCAGTTCGTAGCAGAACCCTCCCCTGCCCGCGCCCACCACCTTGTCCAGCAGCCGCTTCTCCTCCAGCACGATCTCCTCTCCCAAGTGAACCGACAGATTCTCGAAGGGCACGGTCTGCAGATGGCGCAGATGCAGCTCGCGCAGGACATCGACAGTGGGCCGCGCCGGGCGCTGGACTCCCAGCCGGCGGAGATAGGCATCAACCTGTGCGGGATTCATACCCCCAGTCTCGCGCCGCCCGCGGCACAACGCTGCTGAGGTCAGTCCCGTGTCACCTGGAGCCCGTCTCCCTCGCCTCCCACCGCCAGCGCCCCGTCCACGTCCGTCCGCAGGACCACCGCGCCCATGGCCCGCAGCGCCGCGACCGTGCTCGGGGCCGGGTGCCCGTAGACGTTGTGCTCACCGCAGGAGATCAGCGCCAGCCGTGGAGCCACTCTGCGTATCAGGTCCGGATCCTGATACGCAGAGCCGTGATGGGCGACCTTGAGTACGTCCACCCCTCCCAGCAGACCGGCCGCCGGTGACCTCAACAGCTCCTGCTGGGCCGGGGGTTCGAGGTCCCCGAGCAGCAGCAGACGCAGCCCGGCCGTCCGTACCAGCAGGGCGACGCTGGCGTCGTTCGGCCCGTCCGGGTCCGGCGCCGGGCGCGGTGGGGGCCACAGCACGTGCCAGGAGAGCGGACCGGTGCGTCGCTGTTCCCCGGCCACGGCCCGGGTGATGGGGATGTGCCGCTCCGCCGCCGCTCTCCGTACGAACTCGACCTGTTCCGCGGGCTCTTCGAAGGACGTCGTCTCGATGGCGCCCACCGAACGGCCCCGCAGCACCCCGGGCAGTCCCGCCACATGGTCGGCGTGAAAGTGGGTGAGGACGACGAGCGGAATCCTGGTGATGCCGAGCGTGCGCAGACACTGGTCGACCAGCTTCGGATCGGGTCCGGCGTCCACCACCACGCCGGCGCCCTTGCCCGCCGCGAGCACCGTCGCGTCACCCTGCCCGACATCGCACATCGCGAACCGCCAGTCCGGCGGCGGCCATCCCGTGATCACCCGGGTGAGCGGCGCCGGCGCCACCACGACCAGCAGCAGAAGCAGCCCGCAGACACCGCACAGCCAGGGATGCCTCAACAGCCGTCGCCCGACCAGCACGAGGGCCGCGACGGCCACGGCGAGCAGCAGCGCCCCGGTCCAACTGCCCGGCCAGTCCACTCCCCCACCGGGCAGCGCCGCGCCGGTCCGCGCGACGTCCGCGATCCACCCGGCGGGCCAACTCGCGCCCCAGGCAAGGACCTTGGCCACCGGCATCGCCAGCGGTGCCGTCGCCAGCGCCGCGAAGCCCAGCACCGTGGCCGGTGCGACGGCGATCTCCGCGAGCAGATTGCACGGCACCGCCACCAGACTGACCCGCGCCGACAGCACGGCCACGACCGGCGCGCACAGCGCCTGCGCGGCGGCAGCGGCGGCCAGCGCCTCGGCCAGCCGTGGCGGAACCCGGTGTCGCCGCAGCGTCTCGCACCAGCGTGGCGCGAGCGTGAGCAGGGCGCCGGTGGCCAGCACGGAGAGCAGGAAGCCGTAACTGCGGGCCAGCCAGGGGTCGTAGAGCACCAGGAGCAGTACGGCCGTCGCCAGGGCCGGGAGCAGTGATCTGCGGCGCCCGGTCGCCAGGGCGAGCAGCGCGACGGCTCCGCAGGCCGCGGCCCGCAGCACGCTCGGGTCGGGCCGACAAACGATGACGAATCCGAGCGTGAGCACTCCACCGAGCAGGGCCGTCGCCCTGAGGGAGATTCCCAAACGCGGTGCCAGACCCCGGCGTTCGATGTGTTGGGCGAGTCCGGGTGGTCCGATGAGGAGGGCGAGCAGGATGGTGAGGTTGCTTCCGGAGACGGCGAGGGTGTGCGCCAGGTCCGTCTCCTTGAACGCCTCGTCCAGCTCGGGTGTGATGCGTGCGGTGTCCCCGACGACCAGTCCCGGCAGCAGGGCCCGCGCGTCCGCCGGCAGCCCTTCGGTGGCCTCGCGCAGCCCGGCCCGCAACCGCCCCGCGAACCGCTGTGCTCCGGTCGGCTCCCCCACCATCTCCGGCACCGGCTGGTTCCGCACCCGCAGCACGGCCGCGACCCGGTCCCCGCTCGTCAGCGAGGGCGCCAACCGCGCGGTCACCTTCACTCGCGTCGAGGGCAGCAGCCCGAGCCAGGGCGAATGCTCCGGCCCACCACCGGAACCCCGTGCCCCGCCGAACCTTCCCGCTCCCTTGCCGGACGAGCCCGGATCGACGATCAGCAACACCGGCGCCCGCGTCTCCACGGCCGTCCCGTCCGTCTCCTCCACCCGTCGCACCTCGGCCTCGATCAGCACGGAGACCGGAGCCGCGTGGTCCCCGCTGATCCGGGGCCGGGTCAGCCGCGGATCGGAACCGACCTCCACCTCCGCGGTGACGGCCGCGTACTCCCGCGCCAGCCCGGGCACCGGCCCACGACGCAGATCGGCCCCGTGCAGCCCGGCGGAGGCGGCGGCCGCGGCGATGGAGAGAAGCAGCGCGGCGATCGAGGCTCGGGGCCATGCGGCCTGCCGCCATGTCGGTTCGAGGCGGGGTCCTTCCGGCGAGAGGGCAGGACTTGGGTCGGGTGAGGGGCCAGGGCGTGCGTCCGGCTCGGAGAAGCTACGGCTGCCGCCCGCCGCGCCACCCCGACGTCGCGTCACCAGTAGCAGCACGAGTGCCACCACCAGTGCTACGACGGCGACCCCGGTGACCCAGGCCGGCGACGCGTCCAGCGCCAGTGCCGCCGTCGCCCAGGCCGCGAGCGCGGGCGGTACGAGTCGTAGGTCTGCGGGCCCTTCCTGCTGAGGGTGTGCGGCACCCCGTCGACTCCCGGCGGCGGCATGCACATCTCGGCGAGGCGGCGAGAAGCCGTCGTCCTGCGCGGTACGGCGACGACGCGTCGCAGACTCGGGCGGATCGTCGTGGACGCGAATCATGGCTGCACCAGATCCCGCAGATCGGCGAAGCGGCGGTCGCCGATGCCGTTGACCTGGCGCAGCTCGTTCACCGAGCGGAAACCGCCGTGCTGGGTGCGGTAGTCGATGATGTGCTGGGCCAGCACCGGACCCACGCCGGGCAGGGAGTTGAGCTGGTCCGGGGTAGCCGTGTTGAGGGAGATCGGAACCGTCGGAGCCGCTCCCGCAGCGGCACCCACCGAGCCCACCGCCCCCGCGCTGTTCGCACCGCCCGCGCCGGGCATCGCCGCCGGTGCCGGACCGCCGACGACGATCTGCTCCCCGTCCACGAGGAACCGGGCGCGGTTGAGCCCGTCGGTGTTCGTGCCCGGGCGCACTCCCCCCGCCGCCCGCAGCGCATCGGTCACCCGCGAGCCGGCCGGAAGCCGATGCACCCCGGGCTCACGGACCTTGCCACTGACGTCCACGACGATCTCGGTCCCCGCCGCACTCGCAGCGCCCCGTACTCCGGCCGACGAAGCGCGCGACTCACCGTTTTTGCCCGCGGCCCCGCTCCCGTCCCCACCGCCGCCCGTATCCCCGTCCGCGTAGGGAGCCACCGCCCGCACCACCTCAGGGGCACGCACGGGTTGGGTCCGGCCCACCCAGAAATGCTGCACGGCAAAGACCGCGGCCACGACAAGCAGCACACCGAGCGCGACCGCACTCCGCCGCTCCAGCCCACACCGCGTCTGCACCCACACCGGCATCCGCTCCCGCAGAGCCATCCCGACCCGCTCCCGCCAGGGCGGGGCCACACGATCCCGCCCGACACCAGCCGCTCCGGTACCGCCGAGGTCTTCGAAATCTCCGGCATCACGGGCGTACGAGAAGACATCAGACTCCGGGGCAACTCCCGCCGACGGCTCCACCGGGACCGCCCGCTCCCCCAGCTCCGGAACAACCACAGGCGCCGTAAACCGAAGCCCCGACGCCCTCACGACAGGCGGAACAGGACGCCCCACCGCCTCAGTCACGGGTGGAGCATGACGCCCCCTACCTGCGGCCGCCGGCGAACGTGACTCCTCGCCATCCCCCGCACCCCGCTCCCCGCCCCGTTCAGCGAACAGCACCTCCGCGCGTCGCCGAAGTTCCTCCGCCGAAGCCTGCCGATGTGCCCGCCCCCGTGTCGGCAGGCGGCGATGCCGGGTGCGACCGTCGGAGGACGGGGCGCGGCCCGGGCCGCTGGTCGCGGTCGCTGTGCGTGAGCGTGATCGAAGTGCCATGCGCCGAGGATCGGACATGCGGCGACTTCGCGATGATCTTGGTCAATTCCCGGGGACGACCGCCCAGTTGTGGATAACTCCGTCACCCGCACGGGGGCCCAGCCTCAGCCGTGGAGCGCCTCCCCCGAAACCCCCGGCCCCGGTAAAGGCCGTCACCGCGGCGAAACCACAGCCCCCAGCAACCCAGGCCCCGTATGCGCCCCGATCACCGCCCCGACCTCACTCACATGCAGATCCGCCAGCCCAGGCACCCGCGCCCGCAACCGGTCCGCAAGAGCCGACGCCCGCTCAGGGGCGGAGAGATGGTGCACGGCGATGTCGACCTGCGCGCTGCCCGCCCGGTCGACCGCGAGTTCCTCGAGGCGGGCGATCGCCTTCGACGCCGTCCGTACCTTCTCCAGGAGTTCGATGCGCCCGCCCTCCAGCTGGAGCAGGGGCTTCACGGCGAGCGCGGAGCCCAACAGGGCCTGTGCCGCGCCGATACGGCCGCCCCGCCGCAGATAGTCGAGGGTGTCGACGTAGAAGTAGGCGGAGGTGCCCGCGGCCCGCTTCTCGGCGGCCGTGACGGCCTCGTCCACCGTGCCGCCCGCCTCCGCCGTCTCGGCCGCGGCGAGTGCGCAGAAGCCGAGGGCCATCGCGACCATCCCGGTGTCCACGACCCGCACCGGCACCGGTGCCTCACGCGCCGCGACGACCGCCGCGTCGTAGGTGCCGGAGAGTTCGGCGGAGAGGTGGAGGGAGACGATGCCGGTGGCGCCGGACTCGGCGACCCTGCGGTAGGTCTCCGCGAAGAGCTGCGGGCTGGGGCGTGAGGTGGTGACGGGGCGCCGCTTCTGCAGGGCCTGGGCCAGGGAGCGGGTCGAGATCTCGGTGCCCTCTTCGAGCGCCCGGTCACCGAGGACCACGGTCAGCGGCACCGCTGTGATGCCGTGGCGCTCCATCGTCAGCGGCGGCAGGTAGGCCGTTGAATCGGTGACGATCGCGACATGGCGGGACATGAGCTGGAGGTTACCTGCCGTGGCGGCCGGGCGGCAGCCCGACCCCTCTCACCTGGGCCGGAACCGGCCGAATCACCACGGGCCGGCGGACCGGGCCGTGCCGGCCGATCAAGTCGTGCTCTCCGGGCGGGGTTTCTTCTGCCAGGGGTAGGTCGGGCGCCGTCCCGGCGGGGTGATGGCCGACGGGGCAGGCTCCTCGGCGGCGGGACGGGAGCGCGGGGTCTCCGGCCAGGTCTGCTGGGTCGTCCTGGCGTCGGCGGGCGGGGCGTCGGGCCACGGGGGTGGCGCGTGCTCCGACTTCGTCCAGTGCCGCAGGGCGCCGGCCTCCATGTCTATCTGGGCGCTCAGCGCGTCCAGGTCGTCCTCCGCGAAGCGGCCGGCGCGGTCGCGGGCCGCCCAGCGCAGCGAGTCGGCCGATTTCGTGATGCGCTCGGTGCGCTCGCGCAGGGCGGGCAGCCGCTCGGCGAGCGTCCTTCGGTCCGGCTCGGACTCCAGTCGCCTGAGCTCGCCGTCGAGTTCGCGGCCGTGCGCGCTGAGCCGCTCGAAGAGGCCCAGGGACTCCTTGAGGGACTCGTCCTCGGTCACGCCCGCGTGCAGCGCGTCCTGGGTCGCGCGCATCGATGTCCGCAGTGCGAGCCGGAGTTGGGCCACCTGTCCCTGGGGTCCGGGCTGGGCGAAGGACTTGGCGCGCAGGGTGTGGTCCTCGACCGTGCGCCGGGCCTGCGCGACCGTGCGGTCGACGCCGCGCTTGGCCGCACCGACCGCCTTGACCGCCGCATAGCCGCCGACGACCACGAACAGCAGGAAGAGAAGGGCGAAGACTGCGATCACGGCTTCCAACGCTCCTCCACCGGCTCCGGGCGGCACACACCGCGCCGCTCTTCCACGGTAAACGCAACGGGCAGGTCCGGAGTTCCACCGGAACCCCGAACCTGCCCGTAGGGGACTACCCCGAGGCGATCACCTCGACCTCGTCGAAGGGCTACGCCGGAACGATGTTCACCAGCTTCGGCGCCCGCACGATGACCTTGCGGATGCCCGCGCCCTCCAGTGCGGCGACGACCTTCTCGTCGGCCAGCGCGACCTTCTCCAGTTCGGCGTCGGAGATGGTCGGCGAGACCTCCAGGCGCGCCTTGACCTTGCCCTTGATCTGCACGACGCAGGTCACGCTCTCGTCCACGACGTACGCCGGGTCGGCCACGGGGAAGTCCTGGTGGACGACCGTGTCGGTGCGGCCCAGCTTGCGCCACAGCTCCTCGGCGATGTGCGGGGCCAGCGGCGCGACCAGCAGCACCAGCGACTCGGCGACGGACCGCGGCACCGCGCCACCCGCCTTGGTCAGCTGGTTGTTCAGCTCGGTGATCTTGGCGATGGCCGTGTTGAAGCGCAGGCCCGCCAGGTCCTGACGCACCCCGTCGATCGCCTTGTGCAGGGCACGCAGCGTGTTCTCGTCGGGCTCGGTGTCGACGACCGTGACCTCGCCGGTCGTCTCGTCGACGACGTTGCGCCACAGCCGCTGCAGCAGCCGGTACTGGCCCACCACCGCGCGCGTGTCCCACGGCCGGGACACGTCCAGCGGGCCCATGGCCATCTCGTACAGGCGCAGGGTGTCGGCGCCGTACTCGGCACAGATCTCGTCCGGAGTGACCGCGTTCTTCAGGGACTTGCCCATCTTGCCCAGCAGCCGGGAGACCTTCTCGCCCTGGTAGTAGTAGGCGCCTTCGCGCTCCTCCACCTCGGCGGCCGGCACCGGGAAGCCCCGGCTGTCCCGGTAGACGTAGGCCTGGATCATGCCCTGGTTGAACAGCTTGTGGAACGGCTCCGGGGACGAGATGTGCCCCAGGTCGAACAGCACCTTGGACCAGAAGCGCGCGTACAGCAGGTGCAGTACGGCGTGCTCGGCGCCGCCGACGTACAGGTCGACGCCGCCGTGCGGCATGCCCGCGCGGGGGCCCATCCAGTACTGCTCGATGGCCGGGTCGACCAGCTTCTGGTCGTTGTGCGGGTCCAGGTAGCGCAACTCGTACCAGCACGAACCGGCCCAGTTCGGCATGGTGTTGGTCTCGCGGCGGTACTTCTGGGGGCCGCGGCCGTCGCCCAGGTCCAGGGTGACGGCGACCCAGTCCTCGTTGCGGGACAGGGGCGTCTCCGGGGACGTGTTCGCGTCGTCCGGGTCGAAGGTGCGCGGCGAGTAGTCGTCGACCTCCGGCAGCTCCAGGGGCAGCATCGACTCCGGCAGCGAGTGCGCGACGCCGTCCTCGTCGTAGACGATCGGGAAGGGCTCGCCCCAGTAGCGCTGGCGGCTGAACAGCCAGTCGCGCAGGCGGAAGTTGACGGTGCCCTCGCCGATGCCCTTGCGGGCCAGCCACTCCGTGATGCGGGCCTTGGCCTCGGCTACGGGCAGGCCGTCCAGGGAGATGTCGTTGTTCGAGGAGTTGATGATCTTCGCGTCGTACGACCCGAAGGCGTTCTCCCATGTCGACGTGTCGGTGCCGCGGCCGTCGGTCGGCTCGACGATGCAGATGATCGGCAGCTCGAAGGCGCGCGCGAAGTCGAAGTCGCGCTGGTCGCCCGCCGGTACGGCCATGATCGCGCCGGTGCCGTAGCCCATCAGTACGTAGTCGGCGATGAAGACAGGGATGCGGTCGCCGTTGACCGGGTTGGTCGCGAACGCGCCGGTGAAGACACCGGTCTTGTCCTTGGCCTCGGCCTGCCGCTCCACGTCGGACTTGGTGCCGGCCTGCGCGCGGTACGCGGCGACGGCCTCCACCGGGGTGGCGTGACCGCCGGTCCACACGTCGTGCGTGCCCTCGGGCCAGGCGGCCGGCGTGAACTTGTCGACCAGCGGGTGCTCGGGCGCCAGCACCATGTAGCTCGCGCCGAACAGGGTGTCCGGGCGCGTGGTGAAGACCGTGATGTGCTCGCCGTCGACGGGGAAGTCGACGCGGGCGCCCTCGGAGCGGCCGATCCAGTTGCGCTGCTGCAGCTTGATGGCCTCGGGCCAGTCCAGCTCCTCCAGGTCCGCCAGCAGCCGGTCGGCGTAGGCGGTGATGCGCATGTTCCACTGGCGCAGCTTGGCCTTGAAGACGGGGAAGTTGCCGCGCTCGGAGCGGCCGTCGGCGGTGACTTCCTCGTTGGCCAGGACGGTGCCCAGGCCGGGGCACCAGTTGACGGGCGCGTCGGAGGCGTACGCCAGGCGGAACTCGCCCAGGACGTCGGCGCGTTCGGTGGCGGTCAGCTCCTGCCACGCGCGCGTGTGCCCCGGTACGGCACGCTCACCGGACTCGAACTGGGCGATCAGCGCGGCGATCGGGCGGGCCTTGTCGGCCTCGTCGTCGTACCAGGAGTTGAAGATCTGCAGGAAGATCCACTGGGTCCACTTGTAGTACTCCGGGTCGATCGTGGCGAACGACCGGCGCTTGTCGTGACCCAGACCCAGCGCGCGCAGCTGGGACTTCATGTTGCTGATGGCCGCCACGGTGGTGATCCGGGGGTGCTCACCGGTCTGGACGGCGTGCTGCTCGGCCGGCAGACCGAAGGCGTCGAAGCCCAGGGTGTGCAGGACGTTGTGGCCGGTCATCCGCTGGAACCGGGCGAACACATCGGTGGCGATGTAGCCCAGGGGGTGGCCGACGTGCAGGCCCGTACCGGAGGGGTACGGGAACATGTCCATGATGAACTTCTTGGGCTTGGCGGCCAGCTCGGGGTCGCCCGCCAGGTCACCGCTCGGGTTCGGCGCCTCGTAGGTACCCTCGGCATCCCAGAAGTCCTGCCAGCGTGCCTCGATGTCCGCGGCCATGGCGGCCGTGTACCGGTGCGGGGCGACCACCTCGGCGGCGGCAGCGGGGTTCGTCTCGCTCATGATCCTCAAAGCTCCATCGATCGTCTCTGCCAGCGGCTGCGACATTCAGGGTGTGACATTCACCAAATGAAAAATCCCCTCGCACAGGAGGGGACGCCGCGCCGATTCCGACCTCACCGTTCACCGGTGGTCGGGACTGATCAGCGCGGCTCGCTAAGCAGAAGGCGTACGGCACGCATGGCATGAGGGTACCGCAGGGCTTGAGCACAACGCGACGCGCTTCCGTATGCCTTCTAGATGCCTCCGCGCATCGCCGGCAGGACCGCCCCAAGGCCAAAGGTTACTTCGCGTAACGCCCCCTAAGGGACATCACCACAACCGCATAGTCGTTTGATAACAACGCAATAACTCAAACCTCGTACCCACCGGTATGGAGCCACTTAGAGTTCGGCAGCGGGACCGCTTTCCCGATACTGCTCGGAGTTGCCCCCATGAACCCTCGTCGTAGTACCAGTTCGCTCCCCAAGCCGGGCCGTTCGGCCTATGGCGTGGTGAGCCTCGTCGTCCTGATCTTCATACCTGTGTTCGTGCTGCTCGGAGGCAGTCAGGTACAGGACTTCCTCAACTTCGGTGCGGGCGTTCTCTCGCTCGTCTCGCTCACCTGCTCGGTGATCTGGGGGCTGGTCGCCCAGGACCGGGTCGTCCTCAACATCCGCCAGCGGATCGTGGCCCAGGGCATCCACCGGGTGACCGCCGTCGGCTCGATCGCGTTCCTCGTGATCCACATCACGGTCAAGCT
Organism: Streptomyces xylophagus; assembly: GCF_000716435.1. Lineage (GTDB taxonomy): Bacteria > Actinomycetota > Actinomycetes > Streptomycetales > Streptomycetaceae > Streptomyces > Streptomyces xylophagus. The sequence goes on along the minus strand of NZ_JNWO01000012.1, from coordinate 72,050 downwards.
GGCACTCGACCACACCGTCCTGATCGCCGCGCTGATCCCCTTCAGCCTCGGCGTGAAGGGCAGCGCCGGACTCATCGGCCTCGGCTCCCTGGCCGGCCTGCTCATGATCTTCGTGGGCATCACCGGCGCCCTGCGCAACCAGTTCGCCTCCCCGGCCCCGGTCGCCGCGCGCTGGCGCGCGATGCACATGCTGGCCTACCCGGCCTGGTGCGCGGCCCTGGTCCACGGCCTGTTCGCGGGCCGCGCGGCGAAGCCGTTCTTCATGATCTCGTACGAGCTGTGCCTGGTCGGGGTCGCCGCCGCCCTCGCCCTGCGCTCGGCACCCCGCCCCTTCAAGCGGAAGGTCGCCGACAGGATCGCCATGCTCCTGGGCAACGAGGAGCGGCCGGGCCTCGACGAACTCGACGCGAGCCGCGGCCGCGTGGGCGAGTCCGCGCTGCCGGGCTTCGAGAAGCGCGAGAGCCGGCGACCGGCGCAGCCCTCGTTCACCGAGACCGGGTCGATCCCGCGCGTGGACCCCGCCGCCCAGTACGAGACGAGGTCCATGACCCCCATGGCCGACACGAACGGTTTCGCGGCCGCCTACCGCACCGCCACGCCGGAGTCCACCGGCCAGATGCCGTACGTCACCGACCAGACCTCGCGCATGAACGTGCCGATGGACATGCAGAACACACAGGCGGTCCCGCGCGCGGACACCGGCGGCAGCACCTCGGGCACCTGGCCGGTCCCGTCGCCGCCGCCGGTCGGCGAGGCACCCCCGTCGGCCTACGACCCGCTCCAGGACACCGGGTACAACAACATCCCCACGTACAACAACAATCCGGGCACGGGCGGGTACGGCGACGGATACGTGTACCCCACCGGTGAGTCGAACGGTGCCTCCGGTACGTACAACCCCAATGACACGTACAACAGCGGTCCCGCCACTGATCAAACGCCCAACGCTTCGTACGACTTCGACGCGCAGGGCGGCTCGGGCGAACCTTGGAACACGCCTTCCGGAGGCTATAGGTGAACGAGGCCCTGCCCGACGTCCCAGAAGTCCGCGTCGTCGGGCTTCCTCAGCTCACGTCTGGCTTCGACCTTGTCGAGAGACTCGACCTGCCCATGCACCTCAAGGTGCACGGGCCGCTCGAGCCGATGGGCGGGGAGCAGCTCGCGAAGCTCTCCGAGGCCATCAACCTGAAGGGCCGCGGCGGCGCGGGATTCCCCTTCCACAAGAAGCTGCGGTCGGTCGCCGAAGCGGCGATCAAACGTGGCGTACGACCGGTCGTCGTCGTCAACGGCAGTGAGGACGAACCGGCCTGCCGCAAGGACACGGTGCTCATCAACCGTGCCCCGCACCTCATCCTGGACGGCGCCCTGCTGGTCGCCGAGGCCCTTGGTGCCCGCACGCTCGTGGTGGGGGTCACCCGGGAGTCGACGCAGCGCTCCATGGAGGCCGCGCTCGCCGAACGCGGCCTGAGCAACACCCGCCGCTCGGCCCTGAAGGCGTTCGTCCAGCGCAACCCGGTCCGCATGGTCACCGGCGCCGCCGCGTCGCTGATCCGCTCGATCGACGGCGGCCCGGCGATCCCGCCCGGCCGCAAGGTCAGCGCCTCCCAGAACGGCGTCGGCGGCGCCCCCACCCTGCTCTCCAACGCCGAGACCTTCGCCCAACTCGCCATCGCCGCCCGCATCGGCCCCGAGCGCTACGGCAACACCGGCCTCTACGACGAGCCCGGCACCGTCATGCTCACGGTCTCCGGAGCGGTCGCGCGCCCCATGGTGATCGAGGTCCCCACAGGCGTACCGCTGCGCTACGTCCTGCAGCTGGCCGGCGCCCCGCCGGTCCCCCAGGGTGTGCTGACGGGCGGTTACCACGGCAAGTGGATCGACGCGGCGACGGTCAACGAGGCGATCGTCTCCCGCAACTCCCTGGACGCGGTGGGCGGTGCGCTCGGCGCCGGCGCCATCATGCCGATCACCCAGGAGACCTGCCCCCTGGGCGAGTCACTGCGCGTGGCCCAGTGGCTGGCCGACGAGAGCGCGGGACAGTGCGGTCCCTGCTACCTCGGTCTGCCCGCCGCCGCGCGCGGCATGGAGGACATCCTCAACGGCGGCGGCCCGGCCGCCCTGGAGGCGCTCAAGCAGGTCGCCAAGGCCGTGAAGCGGCGCGGCGCGTGCTCGCACCCGGACGGCTCCGCGATGTTCCTGGAGTCGACCATCAAGGCGTTCACGGACGACCTCGCCGCCCACGTCCTCGGAAACGGCTGCGGAAGGCCCGTGGAGGGCGTTCTGCCGCTCTTCGAGGGCGGCCAGCTCCCCGCGGGCATCACGAGCGGCGCGGAGCCCGAGGACAACGGTCCCAGCCGTCAGAAGATCTACGTCGACTGGACGCTGTGCCGGGGCCACGGTCTGTGCGCGGACATCCTCCCGGAGGTCTTCGAACTCGGCGCCGACGGCTTCCCCACCGTCGCGCAGGCCCAGGTGCCGCGTTACGCGGAGGCGAAGGCGCTCCGCGCGGTGCGCCGTTGCCCGGCGCTCGCCCTGCGCCTGGAGGAGGAGACGGCTCGCGACAAGGGACCGTCCCGCAACCTGCCGGTCCTGTCCCAGGGCCGCGGCCGACGGGCCCTCGGCCGCTGACCACACGGACTGCGGGCAGCCTCTTCTCAAGAAGAGGCTGCCCGCAGTTCCATGACCGGCGTCAACTCCCCCGGACACGACGAAGGCGGATCATCCCATCGGATGACCCGCCTTCAACTTCTGTGGAGCTAAGGAGAATTGAACTCCTGACCTCCTGCATGCCATGCAGGCGCTCTACCAACTGAGCTATAGCCCCTCGCGGTGTGCTACCGGGTCTCCCCGGCGGCGACGCCAACATTACCGGGCGACCCGGTGGACCACCAAATCGTTTCCGTCGCCCTGATCGTGACCGTGATCGCCGGGACCTCCTCGCGGGGTCCCGGCCGGAGTCAAGCGGTGACGAACGAATAGAACCGTTTCAACGTGCAGTGCTCTTCCAGGAGTCGACCGTAGATCGGCTCACCCTCGAGTTCGCGGTACGTCTCGATCGGGTCGCCCTTTATGATCAGCGCCCGCGCGCACTCCTCGCACCAGTACTGGTAGTCGGGATTCACCGGTTCCATGTCACGGACGATCGGCGTCCCACTGCCGCACCAGTCGCACTTTCGCCTGTGTGCACCCATCGATCAGCTCCAGCTGTGGCCGCAGGCCGTGCACACGTAGGAAACTCCGCCGTTGTCACCAAGGACTTGGGCCACGTGGGCGGAACCGCAGGAAGGGCAGCTCAGGCGGGTGATCGTATCCCGTATCAACGCCGCATCGAAGAGGTGGTCGACCTCCTCGATGATGCTCGCAGGCATCGCTACTCCCTCCCGTCGGGCCGCGCCCCCTTCCGGCCGTTTGATTCTGCCACGGCCGGACCAATACGGTCAGCGACGCCTTAGTACCAGTCCGGACACGGCACCCACCGCTGCCGTCCCCGCCAGGGCGAACCCGCCCGCCAAAAGCGCCTCCGAAGAGGTATACGCCCCCGGGGCCCAAGTGACTCAAGCCGGTCCAAGAAGAGTGTGCCGAAACCGCGAACCGCCCTCGCACCGGACGGCGGCGAGGGCCCGGCCCCCGCGCCGACGTACGCCACGTACAGTACGGCCCCGCCGCGGCCACCGCCTTCGAACACCAGCCCGACGAAAAAATCCCGCCCCTGAGCGGGACGGGATCTCATCGATACGATCTTGGACGAATCCGGATCTTTGACGACCCAGGAGTGTCGATCTGTGGAGCTAAGGAGAATTGAACTCCTGACCTCCTGCATGCCATGCAGGCGCTCTACCAACTGAGCTATAGCCCCTTGTGTTCTTCCCGCTCGGCGGGGCGAACAAGAAGAACTTTAGCCTGCGACCTGCCGGAAAGTGAAATCCGGGGTCGGGGCCCTGGAGGGCCGCTCAGTCGTCGTCGCCGAGCACCGGTTCCGGGAGCGTGCCGGCGTTGTGCTCCAGCAGGCGCCAGCCGCGGGCGCCCTCGCCGAGCACGGACCAGCAGCAGTTGGAGAGACCGCCGAGACTCTCCCAGTGCTGGGACTCCAGACCGAGGAGACGCCCGATGGTGGTGCGGATCGTGCCTCCGTGGCTGACCACCACGAGGGTGCCGTCCTCGGGCAGCTTCTCGGCGTGCCGCAGCACGACGGGGGCGGCCCGGTCGGCGACCTCGGTCTCCAGTTCGCCGCCGCCGCGGCGCACCGGCTCCCCGCGCTTCCACGCGGCGTACTCCTCGCCGTGGCGGCCGATGATCTCCTCGTGCGTCAGCCCCTGCCAGACGCCCGCGTAGGTCTCCCGCAGGCCCTCGTCGTGGGTGATGTCGAGGTCGGTGAGGGCGGACAGCTCGGCGGCCGTGTTCGCGGCCCGCTTCAGGTCGGAGGCGACGATCGCGTCGGGCTTGAGGGAGGCCAGCAGCCGGGCGGCCCGACGGGCCTGGCCGATGCCGGTCTCGGTGAGCTCGACGTCCGTGGTGCCCTGGAAGCGGCGCTCCACGTTCCAGGCGGTCTGGCCGTGCCGCCACAGGATGATCCGGCGACCACGGCCGGCCTTGCGGCCGTCCGCGCCGGCGGTCACCGCACCTCCCCGAACTCGGAGGCGTCCTCCTCGGCCCGCAGCTTGGCGTGCTCGGCAGCCTTGCCGCGGGTCGCCTTGGCCTCGGCGGGGAGGTCCAGCTCGGGGCAGTCCTTCCACAGCCGCTCCAGGGCGTAGAAGACGCGCTCCTCGCTGTGCTGGACGTGGACGACGATGTCGACGTAGTCGAGCAGGATCCAGCGGGCGTCACGGTCGCCCTCGCGGCGCACCGGCTTGGCGCCGAGTTCCTTGTTGAGCCGCTCCTCGATCTCGTCGACGATCGACTTGACCTGACGGTCGTTGGGAGCGGAGGCCAGCAGGAAGGCGTCCGTGATCGACAGCACATCGCTGACGTCGTAGGCGATGATGTCGTGCGCGAGCTTGTCGGCGGCCGCCTGGGCGGCGGCGGAGATGAGCTCGATGGAGCGGTCAGTGGCGGTCACTACGCGGCTTTCGGTCGGCGGTCAACAGACCTCAAGGGTCTCACGGACCGCGGACGGCACCCCACGTGAATAACGGATCACACCCCGGACACCGGTCAGGACACCGGCTCCGGCCTCCGGGGCGTGTTCTCCGTCACCACCACTGTCATCACCACTGTGTCTACGTCACGAGGACGACGACGGCTTGTAGTCCTCCCCCAGGAGCACCGAGACATCCGCGTTCGCGGAGACCGTGCCCTTGGTCACCGTGCTGGTCGGCAGGCCCAGGGTCTTGGCGACCTCGGTGGCGTTCTCCTTGTCGGCCGCGTCGGAGTACGTGACCTTGGACGTGGCCGAGGCCGCGGACGAGGTGCCAGCCTCCAGGAAGGTGAAGCCGCCGTTGAGGAGGACGACCCGCGCCTTCTCGGTGTCGTCCTTGACACCGGTGGCGTTCTGGACGGCGACCCGGACCGCCGAACCCTCGTCTGGGCTCTTCGCGCTGCCGCCGAGGACGTCCTTGACGACACTGGCGGAAGCCTGCGCGGTCATGGTGCCGTCGTTCTGGACGGGCAGCAGGGCCGTCTTGTAGTCGCCGCCCTTGGCGAGGTCGGCGAGCTTGGCGAGGAAGGTGCCGAGGTCCTTGTCGGTGAGCGACGGGTCGAGGATCTGGGCCAGCGTCTGCACGGTGGTGGTCGCCGCCGTCGGGTCGGAGGTCAGCTGCCGCAGGACGCCCTGCATGACCTGGCCGAACCGCTCCAGCTGGGCGTTCTGTGCCTCGCCCGAGGCGCGGTAGGTGGCGTAGGCGACGGCCGACTTGCCGCTGAGGGTCTGGTCCTTGCCCTTGTGGACGAGGGGCGCGGCACCCTTCTTCGTCGCGGCCGGGTCGGGTACGGCGACATTGGTGTCGATGTTGATGTTGCCGACGAGGTCGACCAGGTTCTGGAGGTAGGGGGTGTCCAGGCGCCAGGTGCCCTCGATGTTGGTGCCGAGGACCGTGTCGAGTTCGTCGCGCGTCCCGGAGGAGCCGTCGTCGTCGACCGACTTGGCCAGCGTCGTGGTGTTGCCGTCGTCATCCGTGAGGGCGAGGGAGTTGGGCACCAGGACGGTGGTGCCCTGCTTGGTGGTGGTGTTGTCGACGAGCAGCGCCGTGGACGTGCCGCCCCCCGAGGTGTTGTGCAGATGGACGACGATCACGTCGCGGTTCTGGGCGCCCGCGGCCGTCGTCGTACCGGACTTCGAGGCGGACGAGGACACTCCGGGGAGCTTCCCCGCGTACCAGAGGTAGCCGACTCCGCCGGACACGACCAGCGCCAGGACCACGACGAGAGCGACCATGCGGCCGCGGGCCCTGCGCTTGGCCTCCTCGCGGCGCTCGGTGCGGTTCTCGGTGAAGTTCAGCCAGTCGATGACGTCCTCGGAGTCGTCGGTCGGCTCCTCCACGAAGGCGAACTGCCCGGTGTTGTAGTCCCGTTCACCGGTGTCGGTGGCTTCCGTGTCCTCGGCCGGTCCTGCCTGCTGCGGGATGTAGGCGGTCTGCTCGGCGACCCGGGGCTGCTGTCCGCTGGTCGCGGTCTGCCCGTAGGGGTCGTACGCCGTCGTCGTCCCGGTGGCGTACGGGTCGTAGCCGGACTGGGGCGTCGAGGGCGCCTGCTGGCCCGTGTCGTAGGACGGGGCCTGCTGCTGCGTTCCGGTCGCGTACGGGTCGTAGGCATAGCCCTGTTGTTGCTGTCCGTACGGGTCGTACGGCTGCTGCTGCGGGGGCTGTTGGGTCTGCTGGGCCGGGATCTGACGGTAGACAGGCTGGTTGTACTCGTCGTAGCCGACGAGTTCGTACTGGTCGCCGCCGTACCCGGCGTCGTATCGGTCGTTCACCGGTGCCCCTCTCGGCTCACTCGCCGCGGTACAGCTCGCGCTTGTCGATATAGCGCACGACTCCGTCGGGCACCAGGTACCAGACGGGATCACCCTTCGCGACTCTCGCACGGCAGTCTGTTGAGGAGATGGCCAGCGCGGGAACCTCGACCAGCGAGACGCCGCCCTCCGGGAGACCCGGGTCGGTCAGTGTGTGGCCGGGGCGGGTGACCCCGATGAAGTGCGCGAGGGAGAACAGTTCCTCCGCGTCCCGCCAGGTCAAGATCGCGCCGAGGGCGTCGGCGCCGGTGATGAAGAAGAGGTCCGCGTCGGGGTTGATCGCGCGCAGGTCGCGCAGGGTGTCCGTGGTGTAGGTGGGGCCGCCGCGGTCGATGTCGATGCGACTCACCGAGAACTGGGGGTTCTCGGCGGTCGCGATCACCGTCATCAGGTAGCGGTCCTCGGCCAGGGCGACCTTGCGGTCGGTCTTCTGCCACGGCTGGCCGGTGGGCACGAACACCACCTCGTCCAGGTGGAACTGCGCGGCGACCTCACTGGCCGCCACGAGGTGTCCGTGGTGGATCGGGTCGAACGTTCCGCCCATGACGCCGAGACGGCGCTTGCCGGGGTTCGACGGGCCGTTGTTGCGCGGGCCGTTCACCATTCGGTTCTCCGTGCCGCGCGTCGTGTCGTTCGCCGGACCGGTAGGCATGTCCTGCTCTCCCATGCGTGCAGACCCTACCGGCCCGGTGTGAAGACCCCGGGACCCGTCCGGTGGACAGAAGGGACAGACCCTAGCGGTCGCGGTTGAAGCGGGTGGTGATCCACAGCAGAAGCATCAGGAGGAGGAACGCGCCGCCACCGGTGATGATCGGCTGGAGGCTCTCGTGGTTGCCCCCGCCCTCCCCCTCGGCGGCAAGAGTGACCAACTGGGCAGCAGTGCCGTGGATGCTCATCTTCAGCAGTACCTATCGGGTGTGGGCGGGATAAAGATGTCGGCCCATGGTAAGCGGGCGTCCCGGCGGCGATCACGCCGACTCCGCCATTGGGAAACCGAGATGGGCATCGGCGGGGAACTCGACGGGCGTCTCAGTCGTCCTTCTGTTTGTACCCGCGCAGCAGGAACCACGCGGTCAGGATGCAGCCGAGGAACATCACGATCAGTACGACCCTGAGCAGATCCCCCGACCCTTGCCGGGGGGCGGCGCTCGCGGCCGCTGCGAGCCAGGCGGCTGCGGAATGGGGCTCCATGCGTTGACTCCTTCGCTGTACTGCCCGTCAACGGTATCTCCGCCTAGGCTGGGCTCTGCTTCGGGGGCACTCAGGGCACTCACACGCACATGGGGGACCACATGTCCGAAGACGGCCACGAGCAGAACGGGCACGAGAACGTGCCGAGCAGGCAGCGCAGGCGCTTCCCGGGAATCTCCTCGCGTGCGTACGAACACCCGGCCGACCGCTCCGCCCTGGTGGCGCTGCGCAAGCTGACCGGGTTCGACACGGTGTTCAAGGCGCTCAGCGGGCTGCTGCCCGAGCGCAGTCTGCGGCTGCTGTTCCTCTCCGACTCGGTGCGCGTGTCGGACCAGCAGTTCTCGCATCTCAACGACATGCTGCGGGACGCCTGTTACATCCTGGACCTGGAGAAGGTCCCGCCGATGTACGTCACCCAGGACCCGCAGCCCAACGCGATGTGCATCGGCCTGGACGAGCCGATCATCGTCGTCACCACCGGCCTGGTCGAGCTGCTCGACGAGGAGGAGATGCGGGCGGTCGTCGGCCACGAGGTGGGCCACGCGCTGTCCGGCCACTCCGTGTACCGCACGATCCTGCTGTTCCTGACCAGCCTGGCCCTGAAGGTCGCCTGGATCCCGCTGGGCAACCTCGCGATCCTGGCGATCGTGACGGCGCTGCGCGAGTGGTTCCGCAAGTCGGAGCTGTCCGCCGACCGCGCGGGCCTCCTGGTCGGCCAGGACCTGCGGGCCTCGATGCGCGGCCTGATGAAGATCGCGGGCGGCAACCACCTGCACGAGATGAACGTGGACGCCTTCCTCAAGCAGGCCGAGGAGTTCGAGTCGGGCGGCGACCTGCGCGACTCGGTGCTGAAGATCCTGAACGTGCTGCCCCGTTCCCACCCGTTCACCACGGTGCGGGCGGCCGAGCTGAAGAAGTGGGCCGAGTCCCGCGACTACCAGCGGATCATGGACGGCCACTACCCCCGGCGCAGCGAGGACAAGGACACCTCGGTCACGGACTCGTTCCGCGAGTCGGCGGCGAGCTACGCCAGCAATGTGAAGAGCTCCAAGGACCCGCTGATGAAGCTGGTCAGCGACATCGCCGGCGGCGCGGGCGACCTGGGCGGCCGGGTGCGGCGCGGCTTCGGCGGCTTCGCGACCACCTCACCGCAGGACGAGCCCACCGGCTCGGCCAACGGCACCGAGCAGCCGCCCACGGACACGCCGCCGCGCGACGAGGACTGACCTCGCTCGCGTTCCCGTAGTCCAGGTGCTCGGCCCCGTGGACCAGGCGCTCGACCTCAGGTGCGAAAACTCAGGAAACTCACACCTTCGGAACTCGGGAAACTCACACCTTGGGCTGCGCACTGGTCGACAACGACCCGCACACCGCCGTGGCACTGCCCGTCGCGTACGGGTCGGTGCCGGCCGGGCCGCCCGCCTTGGCGGTCTGGCCGGCGAGCAGCGGGTGCAGATGGGTCACGGAGTCGTCGGCGCAGGACAGCGGCCCGGCCTGGACGTAGGAGACGACGATCTGGGCCTGGTGCATGCGGAGGTCGTCGCGGTCGAAGCGGAAGTGCAGTTCGCGGCGGACGGTGAACAGGGACACCTGGGCCGCCTCGGCGGAGCCCGCCGAGGCGGTCGGCCGCAGCGCGTAGACGAAGACTCCGTCGGCGGTGACCTCGATGGTGGACGAGTCGATCTCGGTGGCCTGGAGGGAGCCCTGGACGCGGATCTTGCGGTCGGCCAGCTGGACGCGTGACGGATCGAAACGAACCAGCCATCCGGTGGGCTCGTGCCGGCCGTCGGCGGTCGGGTGCTCGAAACTCTGGTCGAACTGGTCGAGTTGGTCCGGGTCGACGAGGACGCGCGCGGGGCGGATCTGTCCGCCGGTGAGCACCGCCGGGTAGAGCGAGGACTCCACGATGTAGTCCTTGGCGGTGCTCAGGGCGGCGATGACCTGGCTGTCCGAGAAGTGCGCGGTGCGCCGCGCGGCCGGCAACGGTATGCCCTCGCCGCCGATGCCGAACTCGGCGGCGGGACTGTGCGTGTAGAGGGACTCGGCGTCGGCCGCTCCCGGCACCTTGCCCTGGGGGGACAGCGGGACGACGGTCATCCGCAGCGGCTCGGCGGGCTGCTGGGCCGTGGGGGTCGTGTAGGGATGCCGTACGCCCATGTAGATCGCGGTGCCGAAGGCGACGGCGATCAGCATGACCAGGATCAGTGCCTGGCGGGAGAGACCGCGGCGCAGGGCCGGGCGGCGGCGGACGGCCGGCGCGTGGTCGGCCATGCGCTCCTGTGCGGAGAATTCCTGGAGGCGGGCAGCGCGGACGAACGACTCGTCGAAGACGACGGATCGGTACTCGTCCTCACCACCACCGGGAGCGCCCTCGGGCGTCCCCTCGGGTGGGTCTCCTGGACCGCCCATACTTTCAGAGTAGGTCTCTGGAGCCTCAGGTAAACGCCCTGGTACACGACAAGTTCTGACAGGTTCTCACTGGGCCGGTCAGGGATCGCTCAGGGCTTGCGCGGGGCCGCCGAGAGAGGTGGCTGGGAGTTGTCGGCGGAAACGGAGGGTGCCGCCGCCGTGCCCTGTTCCACGCCGGTGGAGGCCGGGGGCGGGACACGGTCCCTGCTGCCCGAGGACGCGCCGCGGTAGACCGCCGAGAAAGCCAGGGCGACCATGCCGATGCCCATCACGAGGGCGAGCAGCCAAGCGACGGGGCGGTGCCAGCGGACCTGTTTGCCGTAGGTCCCCGGGGCGCCGTAGCGGCCCTCGACGACATCGGTGTCGTCCAGGTCGTCGAGTTCCGGATCATGGCCGAATTCACGCCCGTAGGCGTCCTCGAAGAGGTCGTCGTCGCCTCGTAGGCCTCTGCGGTGCTGCGCGCGGCGCGCCTCGGCCTCGGAGGCCTCGGCTCTCGCCTGCGCGGCGGCAAGGAGACGCTCGACGGCGGTCGGCTCGTGTACTACGGCCGCCCGTACGAAGGCCTCGTCGAAGACCACGGATGCGAACTCTTCGTCCGACATTCCGCGGTCGTGGTCGTCGTCGGGCTCCCAGCCGTCAGGGAACGGCGTGCCCCCCACGTCCTCCGGCACCTCTCCAGAGTAGACCTGGGGGGTCAATTTGGGCAGACGGTAGGGAAATTCATCCGCTGGCTGAGACGCCCCTCCCCCGACGAGGTGTTATGCCTGGCGCATATGCCGAACGGCACGGTCTCAGCGGCGGATGTGCCCGTCGCCCGTGACGATGTACTTGGTGCTCGTCAGCTCCGGCAGGCCCATCGGGCCCCGTGCGTGCAGCTTCTGGGTGGAGATCCCGATCTCCGCGCCGAAGCCGAACTGGCTGCCGTCCGTGAAGCGCGTGGAGGCGTTCACGGCGACGGTGGTGGAGTCGACCAGCTGGGTGAAACGGCGGGCGGCCTGCTGGGAGGTCGTGACGATCGCCTCGGTGTGGCCGGAGCTCCACAGCCGGATGTGCTGGACGGCCTTGTCGAGCGAGTCGACGACGGCGGCGGCGATGTCGTAGGAGAGGTACTCGGTGTCCCAGTCCTCCGGTGTGGCCTCGACGACGGTGGCCTCGGAGTCCTTGGCGTAGGCGAGCACGCGCTCGTCGGCGTGCACGGTGACGCCGGCCTCGGCGAGGGCGTCCAGGGCACGCGGCAGGAACTCGGGGGCGATGTCCTGGTGGACGAGGAGGGTCTCGGCGGCGTTGCAGACGCTGGGGCGCTGGGCCTTGGAGTTGATCAGGATGTCGATCGCCATGTCGAGGTCGGCGTCGGCGTCGACGTAGACGTGGCAGTTGCCGACGCCGGTCTCGATCACGGGGACGGTCGACTCGGTGACGACGGTCTGGATCAGGGAGGCGCCGCCGCGCGGGATCAGCACGTCGACGAGACCCCGGGCACGCATCAGCTCGCGCACGCTCTCGCGGTTCTCGCCGGGCACCAACTGCACGGCGTCGGCGGGCAGTCCGGCGCCGCCGACCGCGTCGCGGATGACGCGCACGAGGGCGGTGTTCGACTCGTAGGCGGAGGCCGAACCGCGCAGCAGGACCGCGTTGCCGGACTTGAGGCACAGCGCGGCGGCGTCCACGGTCACGTTCGGGCGGGCCTCGTAGATGATGCCGACGACTCCGAGGGGGACGCGGACCTGGCGCAGGTCGATGCCGTTCGGGAGGGTCGAGCCGCGGACGACCTCGCCGACCGGGTCGGGCAGCGCGACGACGTCCCGTACGTCGGAGGCGATGGCCCGGACGCGCTCGGGCGTCAGCGTCAGCCGGTCGATGACCGTCTCGCTGGTGCCGGCCGCACGGGCCTTGGCGATGTCCTTGGCGTTGGCCTCGACGATCTCGCTCGTACGGACTTCCAGCGCGTCCGCGATGGCGAGCAGCGCGTCGTCCTTCTCGGCGCGCGGGAGCGGCGCGAGGTCGGCGGCGGCGGACTTGGCGCGGTACGCGGCCTGCGTGACCGGTGACATGGAGTCGTACGGCGAGAGCGTGGTCATGAGGGAAGGGTAGTGCGCCGGGCGGAGGCGTCCACCGGCTGTACCAAACCGCGAGACAAGCCCGGAAGGGCCCGAACCCGACTCATAACGCATCTCAAAAGGGATGGACGCCGACCGGGGTCGCGGGCAGCGGGCCGTAGCCCTCGGAGATGCGCTGGTGGTAGGTCTCGCGGTCGATGACCTCCAGGCCGACGATCTCCCACGGCGGCAGTTTGGCGGTCTGGCGGTGCTCGCCCCACAGGCGCAGGGCGACGGCGGCGGCGTCGTGGAGGTCGCGGGCCTCTTCCCAGTAGCGGATCTCCGCGTGGTCGTTGGCGTAGCGGCTGGTCAGCAGAAAGGGGTGGTCGTGGGCGAGCTGTTCCAGACCGCGCCGCACCTCCTTCAGCGGGGCCTCGCCGCCGGAGACGCTGAGGGTGACATGCCACAGTCGGGGGAGGTCTTTCGGTTCCTCGCCCTCGTACCGGGCGCCGGCCGCGACGCTCGTGAGCGTGCGCTCCTCGCCGGGCGCGCGGGAGGTGGTACCACCGCGGGACGCCGCCGCCCCAGGGCGCACTCGTCTCACGACGGCCTCCTTACGCAAAGGTCGAGCTGCAGTGCTCGCGCGGAATTTGTCCCTGAGACAAAGTTGAGCAGGCCGAAGGCGTCCGCGTGGCGCTTTTACGGAAGGTCCACCGCGGGGAGGCGGACGTTTCGGTTGTTTTACGGGTGCAGGATCACCAGGTCGTCCCTGTGTACGACTTCCCTCTCGTACGACGGTCCCAGCTCCCGTGCCAGTTCCCTGGTGGAGCGGCCGATCAGCTGGGGGATCTCCTTGGCGTCGAAGTTGACGAGGCCCCGCGCGACCGCGTGTCCGACACTGTCCCGGAGCTCGACGGGGTCGCCCGCGCTGAACTCCCCTTCCACGGCGGCGATCCCGGCCGGCAGCAGCGACATCCGGCGCTGCACGACCGCGCGCACGGCACCGTCGTCGAGCGTCAACGAGCCCTGCGGGGTGGACGCGTGCTGGAGCCAGAGCAGCCGGTCGGCGGACCGCTTCCCGGTGGCGTGGAAGTACGTCCCGGTGTCGCCGCCGCTCATCGCGTCGGTGGCGTGGACCGCACTGGTCAGCACCACGGGGATGCCGGCGGCGGCGGCGATCCGGGCCGCCTCCACCTTGGTGACCATGCCGCCGGTGCCGACGCCGGCCTTGCCCGCGCTGCCGATGTCGACGTGCGCGAGGTCCTGCGGTCCCCGGACTTCCGCTATCCGCGAGGTGCCCGGCTTGCTGGGGTCGCCGTCGTAGACGCCGTCGATGTCGGAGAGCAGGACCAGCAGGTCGGCGTGGACGAGGTGGGCGACGAGGGCGGCGAGCCGGTCGTTGTCGCCGAAGCGGATCTCGTCGGTGGCGACGGTGTCGTTCTCGTTGACGATCGGGAGGGCACCCATGGCGAGGAGCTTGTCGAGGGTGCGGGAGGCGTTGCGGTGGTGGGAGCGGCGGCTCATGTCGTCGGAGGTGAGCAGCACCTGGCCGACGCGGATGCCGTAACGGGCGAAGGACGCGGTGTAGCGGGCGACGAGGAGGCCCTGGCCGACGCTGGCGGCTGCCTGCTGGCGGGCGAGGTCCTTGGGGCGGCGGCGCAGTCCGAGTGGCGCGAGGCCTGCGGCGATGGCGCCGGAGGAGACGAGGACGACCTCTTTCTCGCCTCCGCTGCGGCTCTTGGCGAGGACGTCGACGAGGGCGTCGACCCTGTCGGCGTCCAGGCCGCCGGCCGCGGTGGTCAGTGAGGAGGAACCCACCTTGACGACGATCCTGCGGGCCTCGGTCACGGCCTGCCTTGCCCCTACCACGTGCGGATTCCCCTCGGGTGGGTTCGGGTGACCCCCGGCAATTTACGCGAACCGGGTTGGGGTGTGCACGTTGGTCCAGGTCGCGGACAGATGGGTTGAGTTTCGGGTGCGGGTCGGTGGGGGCTGGTCGCGCCCACGCGGCGGAGCCGCAAATCGACACAGCCCCGCGCCCCTTAAAAACGCAGGCCGGCCCGTGTCTTTTAGGGGCGCGGGGAACTGCGCGACCAGCCACGACGCACCTGCACCCGACGTACTTTCCGCGCCACCCTTCGCAAGAACACACCCGCTCCCCCCTCCCGATATCCCTCCACCGCACGCGCCTCACGAGGTTCGGCCATATAGAGGGAGTCAGGCAGCCCCGCCTCACCCGATCGGAAGTGGGGATAGGCCAGATACACCCGACGCCCCCGCTTCTCCACCACCGCCTCGGGGCGCTTCCTCGACTTGATGAACTCGGCCACGTCCAACAGGAGTTCGGGGCGTTCAGCAGCCACCAGGTGCAGCCGCAACCGCTCGTCGACCTTGAGTCGCAGCGCCACCTCGTCCGTCCAGTGCGCGGACATCAACGGCTTGGCCAGCTCGAACTTGTGGCGTCGGACCTGCTCACTGTCCCCCACGTACTTCGGACCGAACTGCGGGAGCAGGGTGACAAGGAACGGGCGAACCATCAACTTGTCCCGCTCCACCCCCGGCGGGACCATCTCGGCGATGAGGTTCATCAACGCGCGCGCGGAGTCGAAGCGCAGGGTGTAACTCCCGCTCTGCGTCACGTGTTTGCCGTCGTCGCGGCCCACGAGGTAGTAGCAGGTGTGGTCGGCGATGACGGAGACGCCGTCGGCCCGCAGATACGCCTCCATCGTGAACAGCGCGTCCTCGCCGGTGAACAGCGACTCGTCGAACCGCATGCCGTTCCGCTCCAACAGCGCCCGCCGGAACAGCTTCTGGGCGCTCAGGGTGAACTTGATGTTGGAGTGGAAGACGTCGGTGCGCTCCAGCGTCTCGACCCACGCGGCCTTGGGCGGGACGCGGTTGATGCCCTCGACCTTGCCGAGGACGACGTCCGTGCCGTTGCGGTCGGCCATCGCGACCATGCGCTCCAGGGCCTCGGGGGCGAGCCGGTCGTCGGCGTCGAGGAAGAAGACGTAGCGCCCGCTCGCCTTGCCGAGGCCGACGTTGCGCGGGGAGCTGGGGCCGCCGGAGTTCTCCTGACGGATCACCGTGACGTGGGTCGCGGCGCGGGCCGCGAACTCCTCCAGGTACTCCCCCGTGCCGTCCGTCGAGCCGTCGTCGACGGCGATGACCTCGATACGGGCCGGGTCCAGAGTCTGCGCCTCGACCGAGCGCAGGCACTCGACCAGGTAGGGCATCGCCTCGTACGCCCCGATGACCACGGTCACATCAGGCTGCGTCATGGGCACGCGCTCCCCTTTGTCCATTGGATCGCCATCTTCAAGACAGCCGACCGAGTGGATCGGTTGTCTTCCGTCAGCAGGGGATACGCAGAAGAGCCCGGTTTTCGAGGATCACTCCCCAAAAACCGGGCTCTTCTTGACCGAATACTGACGCGCGCAGGTCAGCCGACCGTGGGGTCGGCCGACAGGTGGGCCTCCGTCGGGCTCGCCGCGTCACCGGTCGCCGCCGCCCGCTCCTGGCCCACGTTGCGGGCCTCGGACTTCAGCGCCAGATCCTGCACGGCGGTGTTGAACTGCTCGATGGACGTGGGCTCGTCCGGGCCGAGCAGGTACTGCTTGAGTTCCTTGCGGTCCTCGGCCAGCGGGTCGGCGTCCGGGGCGTGGACCGCCGCCAGCAACTCGCCCAGTTCCACGGCCTTGTTGGACAGGATCACGGCGGCGCGCACCGCGGTGTTCTGGCGCTTGAACTCCTCGACGCCCAGCTTCGCGGAGTCCGTGACCGCGTACGGCTTGCCGCTCGCGATGAAGTCGGAGACCACGCTGGAGATGTCGGAGACCATCGCGTCGGACACGTTGAAGCAGTCGTACAGGCGCGGCTCGGCGCCCGCGATGACCCGGTGCTCGAAGGTGCCGAAGGACTTCCAGTACGCGTCGTTCCACTCGGCGCGCAGCCGAGCGATCTCCTCGTACTTGGCCAGGTCGACGACGCCGTCGCGGGTGAGCTCGGCCTCGTCGCCCTTGTCGGCGGGGCCGCCGGACAGTTCGGTGATCCGGGCCTCGATGCGGACCAGGTCGGCCTTGGCCTTGGTCTGGGCGGCCGCGTCGGCCTGGAAACGCGGGTCGGTGGCGCGCTCGGCGGCGGCCTTCTCAACCAGCGCGGTGACCTTGCGGTGCGCGGAGCCGGCCGCGGAACTGACGGTGCCGGTGAAGGGGTGCGGCTTGTACAGGACACGGACCGGCGGGTCGGCCTTGAGCAGCTTCTTCACGATGTTCTCGCCGGCCAGCAGGAGGGAGGTGTTGCCGGGGTCGTTGTCCCAGCCCTCCCAGGTCGGCGCGTAGAGCACGGTCGGGATACGGCCCTCGGGGACGCCCTGCCAGGTCTGGATGGGGGCGAGCTGCGGGCGGCCGACCTCGACGATGTCGTCGTCGCGGACACCGACGTCGGCGATGGCGTAGCGGTCGCGGCCCGCGCGGCCGGCGGTCCACACCTCGTCGTAGACCTTGCTGAACGGGTTGACGCTGGCCAGCTTGTCGCTGTCGCCGTGGCCGATGAAGACGTGCTTCATGGTGGGGACGCGCAGCAGGTGGATGTTCTTGCCGACGTTGGCCGCGTAGAGCGCGACGCGCACGGTCGACAGGTCCATGTTCATCAGGTGCACGCCGCCGGGCACGCAGATGACGGGTGCCTTGGTGGGGGCGAGGTTCTGCAGTATGACGCGCTCACGGAGCAGGACCAGGGGCCGGGTGTCCAGCTCCTCCATGGTCTCCAGCCACATGTTGACCTGGTACGCCGAGTCCTTGGAGCCGGAGAAGCAGAGCACCGTCTGCGGCTTGTACTCGCGCAGCCAGCCGTCGACGGCTTCGAGGATGACATCGGCGGTCGGCGGGATCTTCGTGCCCCGTATGTACGGCACGAGCGCGAGGACGTACAGGGCGCCCAGGAACAGGGTGACGCCGATGCCGATGAAGCCCGCGAGGCCCGCGTCCAGCTGCGCGGAGATCAGCAGGCCCACGACGGCGAACAGGTCGAGGTGGAGCATCTTCTCGGCGGAGCGCTCCAGCAGGCCGAACGGCGGGGCGTCCGGGATGTGGATGCGCGAGCCGAGGTCGACGTTGCGGGTGGCGACCGGCATCCGGCGGCGGTTGCGGATCAGCGTGACCACGGCGCCGTGCGGGGCCTGGAGGCCGTAGAAGGCGATGAAGCAGGCGATCGCGCCGTAGAAGATCAGGTTGTCGGAGAGGTTGAGGCGGGCCAGCAGCAGGATCAGCAGGAGCTGGCGGATCAGGAAGCGGATCGAGATGCCCGCCCTGACCTTGCTGAGGCGGTTGACCAGGTAGCTGGCCTGCCGGTGCAGATAGTGGTCCGCGACGTACGTCACGACGGCCGCGGCCGCGAAGGCGGGAACGCTCGGGATCAGCGCGGCCAGCATGAGGGCGGGGAATCCCAGCATCATGAGGACCGCCGCGGCCAGTTCGGCTGCGCTGCCCACCCGGGCGACGCGGATAGCGGTGGAAATCACTGATAAACCTGCTCTTGGGTTTTTTGAGTAATTTGCCGGGTCAAGGAGTCAGGTCCCTGCGAACGCCCTGAATGGGGCGAACACAGAGACCTGAATTCCCGCAAAAGCCTAATTACTGCCGATTATTACACGCCGTCCTGGACGTCCAGCACGGAGGCCAGGGCGGCCTCGAAACCGGACGCCTTGGCCGCACCGGCCGTCGGGTCCTGCTGGCGTACGTCGATGACATGGCCGGTCAGCTCGGACAGCAGCACGTCGAGGGAGGTGCGGGCCACGGCCTCGGAGGAGAGCAGGGTGCCCGACGGCTCCTGGCCGAACGCCTTGGTGCGCATCGGGGTCGCGGTGCGCTCCGGGTTGATGCAGTTCACGCGGATGCCGTCGCCGGCCCACTCGTCCGACAGGGCCTGTGTGAGGTTCACCATCGCGGCCTTGGTCGAGGAGTACAGGCTGTACTCGGCACGGCCGCGCGTGTAGCTGCTGGAGGTGTACAGCAGCAGCTGGCCCTTGGTCTCGGCGAGGTACTTGTACGCGGAACGGGCGATCTGCACCGGCGCCAGGTAGTTGACCTTCAGCGCTTCCTCGATGGTCGCGTTGTCCGTCTCGGCCAGCTTGCCGATGCGCAGCACGCCCGCGGTGTTGATGACGTAGTCGATGCGCCCGGTCTCGGCGTACGCCTTGGACAGCGCGTCGTCGACCTCCTCGGGGTTCTCGACGTGCGTGCCGGTGGTGGAGCGGCCCAGCGCGTACACCGTGGCGCCGTAGCCCTCGGCGACCTCGGCGATGTCCTTGCCGATGCCGTACGAGCCGCCGAAGACGACCAGCGTCCTGCCGGTGAGCAGCTCGCGGTAGGCGGCCTCGTCGACCTGCTCGGGGGCGGCCGTGGAGGCGAGCTGGAAGAGCTTGTCGGCGATGAAGACGTCGACGGGCTGGGTGACCTTCATGTTGTACTCGTCACCCGCGACGACGTGGATCGGCACGTCCGGCAGGTACTTGAGTACGACGCTGCAGTCGTCGGTGGCCTGGAAGTTGGGGTCCCCGGCGGCGACCTCGTAGGCGCGGCGGATCGTGGACAGCTTGAACGCCTGGGGCGTCTGGCCGCGGCGCAGCCGGGAGCGGTCCGGGATCTCGGTGATGAACTCGCCGTCGTCGCCGTGCGTGCGGGTCACGATGATGGTGTCCGCGGACGGGATGGCCACGTCGACGGCCTGGAAGCGCTCCAGCGCGACCACACAGTCGTCGATCACGCGCTGCGAGAGCAGGGGGCGCACGGCGTCGTGGAAGAGGACGTTGGCGTCCTCGCCCTCGGCCAGGCCCTCGCCGAGCGCGGCGATGGCGCGCTCGGTGGTCTCGTTGCGTGTGGAGCCGCCCTCGATGATCCGCGTGACCTTCTTGAAGCCGGCCTTGGCGACGATCTTCTCGACGTCCGGGACGTAACCGGGCGCCATCAGAACGATGATGTCGTCGATCGAGTCGGCGTTCTCGAAGGTGGTCAGGGTGTGCTCGATGACTGCCTTGCCGGCGATCTTCAGCAGCTGCTTGGGGATCGACAGACCCACCCGCTGGCCGGTACCGCCGGCCAGGATCACTGCGGTGGTGCGGGGCTTGGCTATGTGCGACACAGGTGACCTTGACCTACCTCGGGACAACGGGGGAACTCGCAAATGGTCCCACTCGCGGTTACCGCAGTGCAAGGCGAGTGACCTCCGCCGCATATGTGCGCGACACCTGTCATTCACCTTTCACTGCTGGTAACCGCGTGATGACACCTCTCAGCGGCGCCTGAGCTTCTTCAGACAGCGGTGGCCGAGAACGCGCACGAGTTCCTTCGACGACGTCTGGTGAACGGTCCGCGCCTTCGCCGGCGCGGTGTGCCTGACCGGCGCGGCGGCCACCGCCGCGAGCGCCCCGTACAGCGCCTGCGCGGCCACTTCGGGCGCGATCCGCGGCGCCCCGGACGCCTTCTCCGCGGTCTCCGGTACGGCCGAGAGCAGCGCCGTGTCCCCTACGACCCGTACGCCCGTGGCGGCGATCGTCCCGGCCATCTCGGCGCCGATCGCGCCCGCGGCCTCGATCGCCCACCGAGGCGTGGTGATCTTCACGTCCTGCGGGGTCGGGCTGCACGCATTCTTCATATGCATGACCGCGCCGTTGCGCACGAGCTTGGAATACAGCTCGTCGGGGAGCCCATTGCCGCGGAATTCCACATTGAGTTTGCGCAGCATTTCGGTCTCGGCGAGGGTCAGCGAACGGTTCGCCGCGTCCGGAACCGGCCGCAGGAGATTCGCGGGCAGTCCGAGCAGCGCCTCGAAGGTACGCAGCAGCCCGTCCCGGTCACTGTCGTCGACCACGACGACGGTCACGCGCTCGGGACCCACGGCCCGCGTCCACCGCTCCACCAGCCGGTCGTGCCGGTGGCGGCGCCAGAAGCTGGGGTTGGGCTGCTCGTAGGGCGCCTTGCGGAGCATGTGCTCCAGCCAGTTGTCGTAGCCCATGCGCAGGCCGTTCTGCACGTACTGCTGCCACTGCGAGGGCATGATCTTCGCCAGCGGGCGCAGGGTGACCAGGATGTGCACGCGCTCGCCGCCGAGCTGCTCCACGATCCGGGCGATCGTCTCGTCGTCCTCCGCGTCGGCGAAGAACTCGCTGCTGATCACCGAGGTGCGCTCGCCGGTGGAGTGCACGGCGTCGAGGAGGCGCGTCCAGTGCTTGTCGGTGGGCACGGTGTCGCCCATCATCGCGGGCCGGGCGCAGGCGGCGAGGGCCGCTTCCATCGGGTGTCTGCTGTGCGCGGGGAAGTCGACGCCGTGCGCGGGCATCGCGTCCTTCGCGGCGAACAGCGCGCCCTGGATGGCGGTGGTCCCGGTCTTGTGCGGGCCGATGTGCAACAGCCGGGTGCCGGAGGGCAGCGGTTCCTTAATACAGTCCGTCTCCATGGTTAACGGAAGGTAAGAGTTGTTCCTGAGTCAGACCTGAGAGGAGCCTGGGACACAGATGAGTCCCAGGCGCCCGTCACACAGGTTTCACAAACCTCTATACGACTTGTACGCCGGGGTCGCCCGCCTCCACCCGGAGCGAGGCGTAGGTGCTGGGCACGGCCGTCGGCTTCAACACGGTGTCCACGACCCTGACTTGGGCGTCGATGCCGTCCCGCCGGATGTCGAACAGGTGGTAGCCGCGGTGGGCGTCGATCACCTTCCAGTGCGGGTTGTCGGCCATCAGCGGGTCCCACTGGGCGTGGAAGGCGGCCTGGTCCTGGTCGCCGTTGCTGGAGATGGACGTACCGACGAACTCGGCGCCGACGACGGCGGAGTCCGGGTCGGCGAAGTCCTCTTTCAGGTCGCTGATCATCGTCAGGTGCCGGTCGCCGCTGAGCACCACGGGGTTGCGGACGCTCTTGAAGTCCTCCAGCAGGGCGTTGCGTTCGACCTGGTAGCCGTCCCAGGCGTCGTAGAACCACTGCTTGCCCGCGCCGAGCAGGATGTCCGTCTCGGCCATCATGATCTGCGAGGCGATGACGTTCCAGCGGGCGGGCGAGTGGCGCAGTCCGTGCAGCAGCCACTGCTTCTGCTCGGCGCCCATCATCGTCATCGCCGGGTCCTCGGCGCCGGCCTGCGTGGTCGCCTGGTCGCTGCGGAACTGCCGGGTGTCCAGCACGTTCAGGCGCATCAACCGGCCGAATTCCAGGCGCCGGTACATCTGGATGTGCGGCCCGTTCGGTACGGCGCTCGCGCGCACCGGCATGTGCTCGTAGTACGCCTGGAAGGCCGCCGTCAGCCGGGCGACGAACGCGTCGTGCGACTGCTTGTCGGGGTCCTGCGGGACCTCCCCCGCCCAGTCGTTGTCCACCTCGTGGTCGTCGAAGGTCACCACCCAGGGGGAGTTGGCGTGCATCGCCAGCAGGTCCGGGTCGGTGCGGTACTGCGCGTACCGGTTGCGGTACTGGACCAGGCTGTACGGCTCCCCGGTCCCCTCGTGCCGGCGCGGTCCCGCGTTCGACGGCGCCGACTCGTAGATGTAGTCGCCGACGAAGAGCACGAAGTCGGGGTCCTGGGACAGCATGTCGGCGTACGGCGTGAAGTAGCCGTTCTGCCAGTTCTGGCAGGAGGCGAGCGCGACGCGCAGCCGGCCGCCGGAGCTGTGCGGGTGGGGCGCGGTGCGGGTGCGGCCGGTGGCGGAGAGCTGGCCGCTGGTGCGGAAGCGGTACCAGTAGTCGCGGCCCGGGCGCAGTCCCCGTACATCCACATGAACGCTGTGCCCGTACTCGGGCCGGGCGGGCGCGATTCCGCGGCGCACGTGCTTTCTGAAGCGGGCGTCCTCGGCGATCTCCCACTCCACCGGGACCACCTCTTCCGGCATCCCGCCGCCGTGCAGCGGGTCCGGGGCGAGGCGCGTCCACAGCACGATGCCGTCGGGCAGCGGGTCGCCGGAGGCGATGCCGAGGCTGAACACCCCGTCGGGCAGCGGGGTTTCGGCAGCTCGGGCCGAAGTCGGCAGCCAGAGCTGGGCGGAGGCGGCGGCCCCGAGCACCGCCGCGCCGGCCGCGAGAAAACGTCGTCGATCGGGTGATACGGCTCCGGTCATCGTGAACTCCCTTGCGACGTTGGCCTCTTGGGTCACTTGGAAGCCTCACAGTGCGCGGAGTCCCGCCTGTTGAACAGTAAGTATCGCGTCCATGACAAATCGGCACACAGCAAGAGACCCGTTGCTTCGAGAGCAACGGGTCTCAGCCAGTTTGGGTTACGCCGGGCAAACGATCTTCACCCGTCCACTCAGAAGGGCTTGAACTCCTCGAATTCCTGCGTCGCCTCGTCCCGCTCGGCCTGCTTGTCCCGACGACGCTGCGTCGCGGGCCGCGGCTCGTCGAGCCGGTGGTCCTCACCACGCCGGCCCAGCATCTCGGCGCCGGCCATGACGGTCGGCTCCCAGTCGAAGACGACCGCGTTGTCCTCGGGGCCGATCGCGACGCCGTCGCCGGAGCGGGCGCCCGACTTCATCAACTCCGCCTCCACACCGAGGCGGTTGAGCCGGTCGGCGAGGTAGCCGACGGCCTCGTCGTTGCTGAAGTCGGTCTGGCGGACCCAGCGTTCGGGCTTCTCGCCGCGCACGCGGAAGAGGCCGTCCTCCTCCTGTACGACGGTGAAGCCGCTGTCGTCGACCGCCTTCGGGCGGATGACGATCCGGGTCGCCTCCTCCTTCGGCTTCGCGGCACGCGACGCGGCGACGAACTCCGCGATGGCGAAGGACAGTTCGCGAAGTCCCGTGTGGGCGACGGCCGACACCTCGAAGACGCGGTAGCCGCGCGCCTCCAGGTCGGGCCGCACCATCTCGGCCAGGTCCTTGCCGTCCGGTACGTCGATCTTGTTCAGGACGACCATCCGCGGGCGCCGGTCGAGGCCGCCGTACTGCTTCAGCTCCTCCTCGATCATGTCGAGGTCGGAGATCGGGTCGCGCTCGGACTCCAGCGTGGCGGTGTCCAGGATGTGCACGAGGACGCTGCACCGTTCGACGTGGCGCAGGAACTCCAGGCCGAGGCCCTTGCCCTGGCTGGCGCCGGGGATGAGACCGGGGACGTCGGCGATCGTGTAGACCGTTTCGCCGGCCGTCACGACGCCGAGGTTCGGGACCAGGGTGGTGAAGGGGTAGTCGGCGATCTTCGGCTTGGCCGCGCTCAGCACGGAGATCAGCGAGGACTTGCCGGCGCTCGGGTAGCCCACGAGCGCCACGTCGGCGACCGTCTTCAGTTCGAGGACGATGTCCTGGAGGTCACCGGGGACGCCGAGCAGCGCGAACCCGGGGGCCTTGCGGCGGGCCGAGGAGAGCGCCGCGTTGCCGAGGCCGCCCCGGCCGCCCTGTGCGGCGACGTACGAGGTGCCGTGGCCGACGAGGTCGGCGAGGACGTTGCCCGCGCCGTCCTGCACGACCGTGCCGTCCGGCACCGGCAGGATCAGGTCCGTGCCGTCCTTGCCGGAGCGGTTGCCGCCCTCGCCGGGCTTGCCGTTGGTGGCCTTGCGGTGCGGGGAGTGGTGGTAGTCCAGCAGCGTGGTCACGGACTGGTCGACGATGAGGATGACGTCACCGCCCCTTCCGCCGTTGCCGCCGTCCGGGCCGCCGAGCGGCTTGAACTTCTCACGGTGGACGGAGGCACAGCCGTGGCCTCCGTTACCCGCGGCGACATGCAGCTCGACGCGGTCCACGAAGGTGGTCATGGGATGTGCCTCCAGTTACGTACAGCTATGTCTCTTGGTCCAGCTATGTCTCTTGTTCAACACGCGAAAGGCGGACCCGCTTCCCGGAAGGGAAGTGAGGTCCGCCTCGCGAAAGCTTCCGATCAGCTGCCTGAATCAGTCGCCTGAATCAGTTACCTGATGCTTCAGGCGACCGGAACGATGTTCACGACCTTGCGGCCACGGTGGGTACCGAACTCCACCGCACCGGCGTTCAGCGCGAACAGCGTGTCGTCGCCGCCACGGCCGACGCCCGAACCGGGGTGGAAGTGGGTGCCACGCTGGCGGACCAGGATCTCACCCGCGTTGACGACCTGACCGCCGAAGCGCTTCACGCCGAGCCGCTGGGCATTGGAGTCGCGACCGTTCCGGGTGGACGATGCGCCCTTCTTGTGTGCCATCTCTCCTCAGTCCCTTACTTCGCAGCCGCGGGGATCTCAGTGACCTTGATCGCCGTGTACTGCTGGCGGTGGCCCTGACGACGGCGGTAACCGGTCTTGTTCTTGTACCGAAGGATGTCGATCTTGACGCCCTTGTGGTGGTCCACGACCTCGGCCTGGACCTTGATGCCGGCCAGGACCCACGGGTCGCTGGTCACAGCGTCGCCGTCGACAACGAGCAGCGTAGAGAGCTCTACGGTGTCGCCAACCTTGGCAGTGGAAATCTTGTCAACCTCAACGATGTCGCCGACAGCAACCTTGTGCTGGCGACCACCGCTGCGCACGATGGCGTACACGCGGATCTCACTCTCTTGCTCAGGGACGGCACCCCCGCAGTCCAGCCGCCCTGCAGAGCAGACGGCCTCTCCCGGCGGAACACGCCCGGGAGGAAGAGGTTTACGGGGATGTGGCGTGCCACCAGTGGACACGCCGACAGTCAAGGTTACGGGGCCGCAGCCGAACGGGTCAAACCGGGCCCCTGCGGGAGTGCGACCGATCACATGGACCGGCCGCACACCCTTGGGGTTCAGCCCTCGTCGGTGGAGGCGGTGACGGAGGACGGGTTCGTCTGCTCCGCCGCCGCGGTCTTCTTCGACGTGGTCTTGGCGGCCTTCTTGGCCGTCGTCTTCTTAGCGGCCGTCTTCTTGGCCGCGGTCTTGGTCGCCGTCGCCGTCGTCTTCTTGGCGGCGGCCTTCTTCGCCGTGGCCTTCTTGGCCGTCTTGCGCGCGGCCGCCTTCTTGGCCGGAGCCTCGACCTCAGCCTCAACCGCAGCAGCCGGCGCTTCCTCCACCACGGCCGACGGTACGACCGTGACGGCCGCCTCCTCGGACGCGGTCGGCGCGGTGGCCTTGCGCACGGCACGACGCCGCGGGCGGGCCGGAGCCGCGCTCTCGGCGGGCGCCTCGGGCTGCTCGACGGGCGCGGGTGCCTCGACGACGACCGGCGCGGCCGCCTCGGTGACCGTCACCACGGCGGCCTCCTCGGCCCCCGCAGGCGAACCGGCGGGCGCGGTCGCCTTACGGGTCGCACGGCGGCGCGTACGCCCCTTGGGCGCGGCGTCGTCGACAACAGGGGCCTCGTCGGCCACAGGCGCTTCGACAGCGACCGGAGCCTCGACCACCGGGTCCTCCACGGCGACGGGCGCGGCCTGCGCGACAGCGGCCGGCTCGGCCTCCTCACGCACCTCGTGCACCTCGCGCGGCTGCCGCGACTCACGGGACTCCGCCCTCGGCGCACCGGCCGGAGCCGACGCCCGCCGGCTCGTCCGGCGCCGCGAACGACCGCCACGGGTGGCCGCTGCCTCCGCCTCGGCGGCGCTGCTGTACAGGTCCTCGTCGGGCCGGAACTCGGTCTCGGCGAACGGCACCGGCATGGCGACCTCGGCCGCCACCTCCGCCTCGGTCTCGACCTCGTCGTCGTGCTCGTGGTCGTGCGTGTCGTGGCCGTCGTGCGTGTCGTGGACGTCCTGTCCACTCCCGTCGCCACCGCGCCCGCGCCGCTTGCGCTTGCCGCCGCCACCGACCGAGGTCGGCTGCTCCATGTGCACGATGACACCGCGGCCGTTGCAGTGGACGCAGGTCTCGGAGAAGGACTCCAACAGGCCCTGTCCGACGCGCTTACGGGTCATCTGGACCAGACCCAGCGAGGTGACCTCGGCGACCTGGTGCTTCGTACGGTCGCGTCCGAGGCATTCGAGCAGGCGCCTCAGGACCAGGTCCCGGTTGGACTCCAGGACCATGTCGATGAAGTCGATGACCACGATGCCGCCCAGGTCGCGCAGCCGCAGCTGGCGCACGATCTCCTCGGCCGCCTCCAGGTTGTTCCTGGTCACGGTCTCTTCGAGGTTGCCGCCCTGACCGGTGAACTTGCCGGTGTTGACGTCGATCACGATCATCGCTTCGGTCTTGTCGATGACCAGCGAACCGCCGCTGGGCAGCCAGACCTTGCGGTCCAGCGCCTTCATCAGCTGCTCGTCGATGCGGTACGTCGCGAAGACGTCGACCTCGGAGGTCCACCGGGAGAGCCGGTCGGCGAGGTCGGGGGCGACGTGCGAGACGTAGCCGTGGATGGTGTCCCACGCCTCGTCACCGCTGACGATGACCTTGGTGAAGTCCTCGTTGAAGATGTCGCGCACGACGCGGACGGTCATGTCCGGCTCGCCGTACAGCAGGGACGGGGCGTTCGAACCGCCGCCGCCCTTCGCCTTCTTCTGGATGTCCTCCCACTGCGCCTGCAGCCGCTCGACGTCACGGCTCAGCTCGTCCTCGCTCGCGCCCTCGGCTGCGGTGCGCACGATGACGCCCGCGTCCTCGGGGACGATCTTCTTGAGGATGGTCTTCAGCCGGGCCCGCTCGGTGTCGGGCAGCTTGCGACTGATGCCGGTCATCGAGCCCTCGGGGACGTACACGAGGTAACGCCCCGGCAGGGAGACCTGGCTGGTCAGACGCGCGCCCTTGTGCCCGATCGGGTCCTTGGTGACCTGCACGAGGACCGACTGACCGGACTTCAGGGCGGACTCGATGCGGCGCGGCCCGTTAGCCATGCCGAGCGCCTCGAAGTTGACCTCACCGGCGTACAGGACGGCGTTGCGTCCCTTGCCGATGTCGATGAACGCGGCCTCCATGGAGGGCAGCACGTTCTGGACCTTGCCCAGGTAGACGTTGCCGACGTACGAGGTCGACTGCTCCTTGTTGACGTAGTGCTCGACGAGCACGCCGTCCTCCAGGACGCCGATCTGCGTGCGCTCACCGCTCTGCCGGACGACCATCACGCGCTCGACGGCCTCGCGCCGGGCCAGGAACTCTGCCTCGGTGATGATCGGGACGCGGCGGCGGCCCTGCTCACGGCCTTCGCGGCGGCGCTGCTTCTTGGCCTCGAGACGCGTCGAGCCCTTGATGGACTGCACCTCGTCGCTCGGGTGCTCGTCCTTCTTGGCGCGCGGCTCGCGGACCTTGACGACGGTGCGCTCGGGGTCGTCGGCCGACGAGGGCGCCTCGACCTCGCCGGAGGAGTCACCGGCGCGACGACGCCGACGACGCCGGCGACGGCTGCTGCTCGACCCGGAACCGCCCTGGTCCTCGTCCGCCTCCTCGGCGTCCTCCTCGACCTGCTCGGCGGTGTCCTCGGAGTCCTGCGCGGCCTGCTCGGCGGCGTAGTCGTCGCCGTCCTCGCCCTCGTCCTCACCGGTGGCGGACTCGCCACGGCGACGACGCCGGCCACCGCGACGACGGCGGCGGCGCGAACCGGTCTCCTCGGCCTCGTCACCGTCGGCGGAGTCCTCGGCGGCCTCGTCGGCCTCCTCCGGCTCCTCCTCCACGACAACGGCCTCGACGACGACAGCGGCCTCGGGCTCCGCCTCGAAGGCGGCACCCCGGCGACGACGCCGACGACGCCCGCCGGTCTCCTCCTCGACTACCTCCACGGCCACGGGCTCGGCGACGACGATCTCTTCCTCGTCGTCGTCCTCCACGGCCTCGGCGGCAGCGGCGGCGGCCCGCTCGGGCGTCTGGAACATCGGCTCGGTGAACACGGGCGCCCGGAACACGGCCACAGCGGGCCGCGCGGGCCGACGCGGCCCGTCCTCGTCCTCGGCACCGTTCCCGTTCTTGGGCGCGGGCGCGGAGAACCCTCCGGCGGCGGTGCGCACGGCACGACGCCGACGACGCGGCCCGGAGTCCTCGACAGGCTCGGCGGCGGTGGTTGTCTCCGCGGTCTCCGCGGCGGTCTCGTCGTTCACAGGGGCCTCCTCGGCCACGGGCGTCCCGGCAGGCGCGGACACGCGGCGCGTGGCGCGACGACGGCTCCGGCGCGGAGCGGCATCCTCATCGGACCCGGCAGGCGCGGCACCTTCGGTCACTTCTTCACTCACATCGGCCGCCACGGCGCTCTCAGCAGCCTCGACGACCTCAGCGGCCTCGGCAGCCTGCGGCGCACCGGCAGGCGCGGAAGCACGACGGCTCGCACGACGCCGCGTACGCCCGGCGGGCACGGCCTCTTCCTCTACGACGGCCACGGCCTCGACGGCAGCGGGCGCCTCGGCCTCCTCCACCGGCTCGGCGGCGGGCGCGACGGTCTCGGGCGCGGTCACCCGGCGCGTGGCACGACGGCGACCGCGGCGTGGAGCGGCATCCTCGTCGGACCCGACGGGCGCGGCCTCCTCGACGGCGGCGGGCGCGGCGGCGGCAACGGCCGGCACCACGATCTCCGCGGCCTCGGGCGCCTCGCTCGCCTCCGGCGCACCGGCGGGCGCGGACACCCGCCGCGTCGCACGCCGACGCGTACGCCCGGCAGGCGCGGCCTCTTCTACGGCCTCTACGGCTTCTGCTTCTACTGCTTCTACGACAGCGGGCGCCTCGGCAGCCACTTCGGTCACCTCGGCCTCAAGGGGCTCGGCAACCGCACTGACCTCGGCGGTCTCGACGCTCTCGTCGGTCTCGCTCTTCTTGTCGGTGTCGTCGCTCACCTCGGCCGGTATGGCCGGAGCGCTGCTTTCGACCGCGCCCTCGGGGGCGGTCGGCGGTCCCGCTGGGCGAGACGCGGCGCGGCGCCTACGGCGCGGCGGCAGCGTGTCGCTCGGGGTGTTGAGTTCGGAACCCTCTGCGGGTTCGGTCGGTTCGAGCATGCGGGCGTTTCTCCCGTCAGGCTCCCGGGCGCCGCGCCTGGTCCGGCATGGATGCCGGTGACGTCCGCGGCTCGCGCGTTGCGCGGTGCCGCCGTCCGGGGCGCGGGCGCCGCACGGGAGCTCTCTGTGTCCTGTCTCGCCGGTTCCGTACGCCCAGATGCGGACGGCCTGGCGAAAGTCTTGTGGTCGGTGCGCTGCCCGACCCAGGTGGCTCCCGAGTCCGAGGGCGGCGCTACGACATCCGTCCCTACGCGGAACCTTCCCTACGCCGGCGCCTTCGCGGCGGCAGCTTCGGCGACCGTGATGTTCGCGGTCACTACTGCCTCGCGGTCGGGCGCGAGCGGGTCGGTCACCGTGCCGGTCTCTTCATCGAACAGCCCCTGCGCCAGCCTGGTCACCGCTACGGCGACCGGCGGCGCCAGGTCGGCCACGGCGCGAAGACCGGACAGGACGTCGTCGGGTCGAACGGCAGGCGTCACGTGCCGAACAACCAGCCGCAGTATCGCACAGGCCTGGTCGGTAGGCCTATCAGCCTGTGGACTGAGCGTCTCATAAGTGACTTCAAGGCTTGCTACGGCGGGGCGGGCGTCGAAGGTGCGCATGCCGTTCTTGGCCATGCGCTGGACCTCTACGCTCTCGGCCGCGTTGAACGCGGCCACCGCACGCTCCGCGTCCTCGGGCGCCACCCCGTCGAGCCGCAGCTCCCACACGGAAGCCGTGAGCCGGTCGGCGAGCCCGGAGGTCCGGGCCTCGACCGCGTCGATGATGTCGAGCCCGACGGGCATCGACTCGTCGAGCAGCTCGCGCAGCTTGTCGGGGTCACGCTCCGCGGTGAGCGCGATCTCCAGATATTCCGCCTCACTGCCCGTGCCGGTGGGTGCGGCATTGGCGTACGACACCTTCGGATGCGGCGTGAACCCCGCCGAGTACGCCATCGGCACCTCGGCACGGCGCAGCGCACGCTCGAAGGCGCGCTGGAAGTCTCGGTGGCTGGTGAACCGGAGGCGGCCGCGCTTGGTGTAGCGCAGTCGGATGCGCTGCACCGCGGGTGCGGGCGGCGGGCCTTCGGGCTGTCGCTTGCCCAGTGTCCTAGTCCTTCGTGAGAACGGTCGTACTCCTACCAAGAGTACGTGTCTCGTCGCCCATCGGTTCCCGTCGCTCCACCGGCTCCGGCTGCCGCGGCTCGCCGAAGACCATCCGCCGGAAGTCGGCACGCGCCTGCCGGGCGGACTCGCGCGCGGCGGCCAGCACCTGCCGGGTGACCCGCCCCACACCGCGCGCGGCCTCGGCGGCGGGCCGCAGCACCAGGTCCCGTACGACGTGTCCGACGGGGGTGAGAACGGTCCGGTACGCCCAGCTCACGGGCTCCACGAAGATCCACCGGAAGAGGGTCCCCAGCAACCGCCCCACGGCGAGCGAGATGTGCCCCGCGATCCGCCAGGCATGCCCGAGGGCGTCCCACACCTCCCGCCCGACGACGGCGAGCACCCGCCCGACCGGCGTGAGAACCCAGCGCCAGAGGGCGATCGCGGGCAGGACGAGCAGAATCCGGGCCGCCCAGTACAGAACGACACCGACCCCGGTACCGACCGCATTCACCAGCCACACCACCCCGCGCCCGCACCAGGCGACCGCGTGCCCGACAGGCGTGAGCACCCACGCGTACACCCACCCGGCGGGCACGACGAGCAGATACCGCCCGAGCCACGCCACGACGGCGGCCACCCCGTTGACGACCCACGCGCACGCGTGCCCGACGGGAGTGAGCACACGCGCGTACACCCACACCAGCCCGCTCCCGATTTGACGGGCAGCCCAGCCGACGGCGTGCCCGAGCGGGGTCAGCAGATACCGGTACGCCCAGACGAGGGGCACGAGGAGAAGGACGTTCGCGAGCCACCCGACCGCCTTGGCGACGGGTACGACGACGTACCGCCACAGCACGACCCACGGCCACACGAACACCGCGCGCCCCAACGGCCGCAGCACCGTGCGGTACAGGAACCGCCCACTCACCGCCAACGCGTCCCACACCAACCGCACCGGCACGACCAGCACGAGCACGACGATCCGTACGGGAACGCGGATCGCAACGGCGAGACACCCCTCGGGCGGCTGCGGCGCGGGCCGCGCGGATGGCTTCTCGAAGTTCACAGGGGCGTCCATATCTACCAAGACGCCTCAGCGCCCCGTTCGTATCCAGTACCGGGTGAACCCCTCCGGCTCGTGCCGGGTGTCGCCGTGCTCCAGCAGTTCACGCGTGAGGGTGTCGCCGAAGAGGCCGCCCTCGGCGTCAAGGGTAGAGGTCGGTACGGGTGACAGGGGCGTGGAGGAGGCGGGGCGAGGGGGCGAAGCCGCGGCGGGCGTAGGCCGGGATCGCGCGGGGCGAGGAGTGGACGGTGACGCGTTCGAGCCCGAGGTCCCGGGCGCGGGCCAGCACCGCCTCCACGAGCCGCCCGCCGACGCCGCCGTCCCGCTCGCCGGGGATCACGTAGACGCACTGCAGATCACCGCTCGCTCGCAGCAGGGCACGCGGACTCGGCACCCGCTGGACCACGGCCAGCCAGGCCATCCCGATGACTTCGCCGTCCCGCACGACGACCATGCACCGATGTGAACCGGTGTTCTCCGCCGCCCAGTCGACGAAGTGCCGTACGAACTCCTCACGGCCGGTGACGGGTTGGTGTCCGCTCTCCAGAATCCACCGCCACCGCAGCCCGGCGACGACGTCCAACTCGGTCGGTTCGGCGGGGCGGATCACGATGTCGTCCACCCGTGCATTGTGCGGGACTTCAGCGACCGTCGGCAGGGGGCGCCAGCAGCGCGTCGACGATCTCCCGCAGGGGCGCGGCCAGTTGACCGGCGGTCGCGTCACGCAACGGCTGCAGTCCTACGGCGGACCGTACGACGGCGACGCCGACGCCCAGCGCGACCAGGAGTTCCGCGCGCAGCAGCCGTTCGTCGTCCTCGACCGCCGGCCCCCCGCCGGACGCTTCGAGGATCTGGCGGGTGAACTCGGCCAGGGCCTTGCGGCGCAGGGTGTCCACGCGTTCGTCGCCGGAGTCGCGGAGCAGCATCAGTACGGGGTGTTCGCCGAACTCCGGCCAGGCACCGGCGGACAGTTGGTGACTGAGCGCCTCGGCGAGGCCGGCCCGGTCGTGCGGGAACTCCTCATTGCGGCCCAGAAAGCGCGGAGTTGAGGCAAGGGCCGCTTTGAACAGCCCTTCCTTCGAGTCGAAGTACCGCTTGATGAGCGCCAGGTTGACCCCGACGTCGGCGGCGACGTCCCGCAACGTCGTGCGGTCGTACCCGAGTCGGGTGAACCGGCTGCTCGCGGCCTCCAGGAGCGCCTGCCGGGTCGCGGCCGCGTCCCGCCGACGGGGTCCGTCACTCTCACTCGTCACCACCGGCAACCTCCCTCAACAGCCCAAGTAATCACTCGTTGACATGACTACAGGGCATGGTTACGTTAGGCAAGTAATCACCTGATGACTTAGCCCGCCCCTGCCCTTCCCTGCCGTCCACTCCCCTCCCCGTCCGAAAGGACAACGGTGTCCCAGCAAGCCCTCCTCGTCATGGACGTCCAGCGCCTCGTCGTCGACCGTTACCCCGACCCGGCGTATCTGCCCCGCCTGCGCAAGGCGATCGACACGGCCCGCGCGGACGGCGTCCCCGTGATCTACGTGACCGTCGGATTCCGCCCCGGCGCCCCGGAGATCAGCCCCCGCAACAAGATGTTCGGCAGGCTCGCGGGCTCCCCCGCGTCGGCCGCCCCCGCCCAGGCCAACGAGATCCACCCGGACGTGGCCCCGGAACCCGGCGACATCCTCGTCACCAAGCGCCGCGTCAGCGCGTTCGCCGGCAGCGACCTCGACATGGTCCTGCGGGCGAACGACATCGACCACCTGGTCCTGACGGGCATCGCGACCAGCGGCGTGGTCCTGTCGACTCTCCGCCAGGCGTCCGATCTGGACTTCACGGTCACCGTCCTGTCCGACGGCTGCCTCGACAACGACCCGGAGGTGCATCGGGTCCTCACGGAGAAGGTGTTCCCGATGCAGGCGGAGGTCACGCCGGTGGCGGACTGGGTCGCCGCGCACTGAACTCCCTATATTGATCCCCGTACTTGATGCCGGTGCTCAACGTGACCGGAGTCAACGTCGGTGCGATCCGGGGGGATTGAGCGCTCGTGCGACCAGGAAGAACACGCGGGGCGGCAGCGGTCGCCACACTCTGCGCCGTAGCCGTACTGCTTCTCGGCGGCTGCGGGACACAGGTCGCCGGCGGCACGGGCGAGGCGACGCCGACCGGGGTGATCCCCTGGACCACGATGCAACCCTCCGCGGTCACGGCGGTCCAACTCGCCGACGATCAGCGCACGTTGACCCTGACCGCACGGGTGCCCGACGGCAAGCACCCGTGTGTGCGGGCGCTCAAGGCCGTACTCAGCGCCTCCGAGCGGAACATCCTGTGGGTCCAGATCACCTACTCCTCCCCCTCGGGGGACAGGAGCTCCGGCTGCACCGGGGAACGCACGGCCTCGACGCGCCTCCCGCTGCCCAAGCCCTTGGGCAGCCAGAAACTGATCGTCGACAACTACACGCAATTCACCACCGACGGCGCCGAGTTGCCCGCGCTGCAACCCGCCGGCCACCGGCTGCACCAGCGCCTCCTACGATCAGGCACTGATCGCCGCCGACGCCCCCAAGCACACCTACCTCAACGCGGACCACTGCGACGGCAAGTGGCTGGTCCTCGACTTCTCCTGGCGTACGGGCCCGGTCTGCGGCGACACGACCGCGTCCCCGTCCGGCTGCGCGTCCCGGCTGGGCGACCGCTGGTTCTTCCGTGCGAAGCCCGCCGGTTGGGCACCGATCACGGCGAGCGCGGCCGGAGGCTGCAAGGCCGTCCAGCGCGCGGAGCCCGCCTTCCCGACGGCCTTGTGCGCCACGCTCGCCCCGCTCTCCTCTTCACTGCACCCGAGTTACCCCCCGCCGTCGGCATCGGCGACCGCACCTCGGTGATCAGCCGCGCCTTCAGCCCTGCGCAGTGGGCCTGACGACGATCTCGTTGACGTCGACATCGGCGGGTTGGTTGACGGCGTAGACGATCGCCTCGCCGATCGCCGTCGCGGGGATCGCGATGCCCATCATGTCCTCGGCGACCGCGCGCATGCCCAAGTCACTGATGCCGTCGGTCAGTTCACTGCGGGTGAAGCCGGGGCTGACCACGGTGACGCGCAGGTCGCGGCTCTCCTGCCGCAGTCCTTCGGAGATCGCGCGGACGGCGAACTTGGTGGCGCAGTAGACGGCCGCGGTGGGGTCGACCCGGTGCCCGGCGACGGAGGCGACGTTCACGATGTGCCCGGCACCCTGCTCGCGCATGACGGGCAGCACCGCGGCGATGCCGTGCAGCACCCCACGGATGTTCACGTCGATCATGCGGTTCCACTCGTCGACCTTGAGGGCCTCCAGCATCGCCAGCGGCATCACGCCCGCGTTGTTGACCAGCACGTCGACACGTCCGTACGACTCCTGCGCGGCCCCCACGAACGCCCGCACGCTCTCCAGGTCCGTCACGTCCAGCTCGCGGTGGTCGGCCGTACCCCCGTCCGCCCGGATCTCCTCGGCCACGGCGGCGAGGCGGTCGGCGCGCCGGGCGCCGAGCACCACCCGGTGCCCGGCCGCGGCCAGCAGCCGGGCCGTGGCCTCGCCGATACCGCTGCTCGCACCGGTGATCAGGACGACCTTGCCGGTACGGGAGACGGACGGGACGGAGGTGGCGGTCATGAGGAGCCCTTCGCAGAAACCGATCCGCGCGGCAGCGGTCCACCGCGCCTTCCGAGCATCGGCGGGATCGGCCCGATGAGGCAGGACGGGGCTTCCTGGGTGCGCGACTCCTAGGAAGCGAGGGGGCGCCGTAGGCTTTTGGGATGGACGGTACGGACGGTTACGCGCTCGGCGACTTCCTGCGTGCGCGGCGCTCCCGGCTGACGCCCGCGGAGGTGGGTTTTCCCAGCTCCGGGGCGCGCCGGGTCGCCGGGCTGCGGCGCGAGGAGGTCGCCGTGCTGGCCGGGGTCAGCGCCGACTACTACGCGCGGCTGGAGCAGGGCCGGGAGCGCAGCCCCTCCGGCCAGGTGGTCGACGCCATCGCCCGCGCCCTGCACCTCGACACGGACGCCCGCTGGCACGCGTACCGCCTGGCCGGCCTGGTCCCGAGGCCGGTCCCCGCCGAGCCGTCCGACGCGGTGGACCCGGCGCTGCTCCAGTTGATGCACGCGTTCCCCATGGCGGCGGCGTACATCATCAACCGGCGCCTGGAAGTCCTGGCGTCGAACGCACTGGCCGACGCACTCCTCGCGCCCCTGGGCGACCCCCGCCGTATGGTCCGCACGCTCTTCCTGGACCCGGTGGCCCGGGACCTCTTCGCCGACTGGTCACACGTCGCCCGCTGCTCGGCCGAGGCGCTGCGCCTCGCGACGGGACACGACCGGGACGACCGCGAGCTGAGCGCGCTGATCACCGAACTCCTCGACGGCAGCGAGGAGTTCGCGAGACTGTGGCAGGACCACAGCGTCAGTCGCCCCGGCCGCCAGTCCAAGACCTTCCACCACCCGGACGTGGGCCGCCTCACGCTCACGTACCAGACGTTCGACGTACAGAGCGCCCCCGGCCAGTGCCTGCTGGTAGGCACGGCCGAGCCGGACACGGAGGACGCGGAGTCCCTGGCCCGCCTGGGTTCCCTGCACACTGCGAGGCAGTGAACTCGCGTACGCCAGGCGGGAGTTGCCTGACAGGCTGGTTCAGGCGAGCCAGTCCACGTAGCGAGTGGCGGTGATGCGCGCGCCGTCCGGGGCGGTGAGCACGTCACCGGGAACGACGGCGAACATGCCCGCGGTGTCGTCGGTGACGACCGAGCCCGCGCCGCCCTTGGCGGTCAGGGTGAGCCGGCCGAGTTCGTCGAGGGGGTAGACGTCCGGGCCGCCGATGTTGAGGACGCCGTTCAGCGGACCGCCCGCGGCGACCTCGGCGACGACAGCGGCGACCTCGGCGGCGGCGATCGGCTGGATCGGCGTACGCGGCAGCCGGACGGTGTCGCCGTCGGTCGTCATGGCCAGCGTCGCGTCCATGAACTCCATGAACTGCGTGGCGCGGACGATGGAGTACGGCACCGGCCCGCTCGTGAGGAGGTTCTCCTGAAGGACCTTCGCCCGGTAGTAGTCCAGACCCGGCACCTGATCCACACCGACGATGGACAGGATGACGAAGTGCCCGACCCCGCCCTTCTCGCTCGCGGCGAGCAGGTTGTCCATCGAGGTCTGGAAGAACCCGATCGAGGCGTCGTCGAAGGTCGGTGAGTTGGTCAGATTGACGACGACGTCGGCGCCCGAGACGGCCTCCTCCAGCCCCTCACCGGTGATGATGTCCACGCCCGTGGACTGCGAGTGCGGGACGGCCTGATGCCCGGCCGCG
This sequence comes from Streptomyces xylophagus, assembly GCF_000716435.1. Lineage (GTDB taxonomy): Bacteria > Actinomycetota > Actinomycetes > Streptomycetales > Streptomycetaceae > Streptomyces > Streptomyces xylophagus. The sequence goes on along the minus strand of NZ_JNWO01000012.1, from coordinate 35,190 downwards.
TTGAGATTCCGCACGACCTGCGACCCGATCAGCCCGGTTCCGCCGATGACTGCGATCTTCATGGCCTACGCCTTCCGTAGATGACTGACGTCCGATATGTACCGCCGAGCGACTCGGACGGCACCCCGATCCCGAAACTCGGACACTTTCTATCCGAGATAATACCCGGACAACAAATATCCGAGTCAACAGGAGTCTGAGTAAAATAAGCGGGTGAAGATGTCCGGCGGAGTCGAGTGGGCCCTGCACTGCTGCGTTGTCCTGACCTCGACGGAGGCACCGGTACCGGCCGCACGCCTGGCCCAGTTCCACGACGTGTCGCCGACCTACCTCGCCAAGCAGCTCCAGGCGCTCTCCCGCGCCGGGCTGGTGCGCTCGGTACAGGGAAAGTCGGGCGGCTACGTCCTGACCCGCTCCCCCGCGTCCATCACGGTGCTCGACGTGGTCGAGGCGATCGACGGCCCCGACCCGGCCTTCGTCTGCACGGAGATCCGCCAGCGCGGCCCGATGGCCACCCCGCGCGAGGCGTGCACCGCCCCCTGCCCGATCTCCCGCACGATGGCCGCCGCCGAGTCGGCCCGCCGGAACGCCCTGCGCTCCGTCACGATCGCCGACCTGGCGGGTGACGTGGAGTCGGACTCCGGGGCGGGGACGCTGGCGGGCGTAGGCACATGGCTGACCTCATCGGAAACGCAGCGCGACTGACTCTCGACGCCGGCCGACCCTCTCTCCCTCGCCGGTACGCCGCCTACTTCTTCCGGCCCCTGGCCGCCTTGCCGGCACGGGAGGCCTTCGGCCTGCGCGCGGGGTTCGCCGGTCGGGGGAGGGCCGCGGCGACGTGCGGGGCCGCGAACTCCCGGTTGGTCAGGGTCTGGCGGCGGATGGACGCGGGCAGATCCGGCAGGGCCAGCAACCTGTCGCACGCTTCCACGGAGGCCGCGAACTCGCCCACCCAGTAGGCGGTGATCGAGAACTCGAAGAGGAGCCCCCATTGGTACACCCAGGGCTTGGTGAAGAGCAGATCACCCGGTTCCGCTCTGCCGATGACGTCGCCGAGCAGGGCGTGCGCGGTGCGGTACCGGCCCGCGATCCGCAGGCGGGACGCCAACTCGTAGCAGGCTTCGAGCCGTTGAGGGCGTCCGTCCCAGGCCCGCGAGAACGCGTCCATCGCCCCCGGCCAGTCGTCGGTCTTCTCCGCCCGCAGGGTCCCGGCCTCCAGGAGCGAGCAGTAGACCTCCTCGCCCCAGCCCCCCATCGCGGCGCGCCGCTCGTAGAGAGCGATCGCTTCCTCCACGTGCCCCAGGTCGCGTTCGGTGTTGGCCAGATAGAAGACCGTGCGCGGGTTGTCCGGGTCGCGCGCGAGCTCGCGCCGCAGCAGACGCGCGTCGCGCTCGAACTTGTCGCTACGGCACCCACCGTCGGCCTGGTCCTCGATGACGAGCGCGTCCAGGTTCTCCTGGGTGTCGGGCTCGTCGGTGCAGGGGTACTCGTGCGTCACACCCTCGTAGCGCCACAGCCAGTCGCCCCGCATCAGGTGCTTGAACCGGTGCTGGGTGCCAGGAGCGTCGTAGCGCAGCATGTACGAACCCGCTGTCAGCCGGGGCAGCGGGCCGTCCTGCCGCATGACGTGGTCGGCGTCGAGGGTGAGCAGGTAGTCGGCCTTGCCGCGGGCGTGCTGGATGTTCCGGGTGCGGTTGTGCCCGAAGTCGACCCAGGGGTCCTCGTGGAGTTCGCCGGGAACGCCGTCCAGCACCTTGCGGATCAGATCCTGCGTACCGTCCGTCGAGCCGGTGTCGGAGATCACCCAATAGTCCACGAGCGGCCGGACGGCCTCCAGGCAGCGCTCGATCACGAGCGACTCGTTCTTGACGATCATGCACAGACAGAGGGTCTGCTGCTTCACGGTCTCACCCGTCCCGGTCTGCTGACGTCCCGTCGGAAACACGCGCGCCACGGTGGCACGCGCCCGCCCCGCCGCCGTCCATCCACGCGGAAGACCGCGCCCTAGAGCCCCCGAACAGCGGCGACTTAGCCAGGACGGGTGATCACAGGTAAAAAATGCCCCATCAGAACGCACCGATTAGTCCGATATGGCGACAAGCGGGCGCGTTCCGAACCGGTACGCCGGTCACCCCGTCCGGCTCAGGTCAAGCTCGCACTCGGATTCGGGACATCACCCGAACCGGTCGAGCAAGGAGCATGTGGATGAACCCTGATTTCCGAACATCGCCACTCGGGCCGCTGGCCCGCGACAGGTTCAGGAAGGCGGGCATGGTGGCCTCGCTCGCGCTGGTCCTGGCGGCCGGCGTGGCCAGTCCGACCGCCGCGGCGGCGCGGAGCATGACCGCACACACCAAGGCGGCAGCCGGCAACGGCGGCGGCGACTGCAAGCCGAACCACCACCACAAGTCCGAGGCGACCGGGGCCGGCGGCAACGGCCACTGCAAGGGCCCGACCGGACCCACGGGTCCCACCGGACCCAAGGGCACGACCGGAGCCACCGGAGCGACCGGAGCGACCGGCCACACGGGACCGACCGGACCGACCGGACCCACGGGACCGACGGGCACCCAGGGCGTGACGGGTGCGACCGGAGCGACGGGCCCCACCGGCCCCACAGGACCGACCGGACCCACGGGACCGACCGGCGCCCAGGGCGTGACAGGTGCGACCGGAGCGACCGGCCCCACCGGACCCACGGGCGCGACCGGAGCCACCGGTGCGACCGGGCCGTGCTCCGACATCGACGCCCAGCAGGACTCGAACAACTTCGAGCTGCGGGTCGCACTGACCGGCGGACTCACGTACGCGGGCATCCACGACCTCAGGAGCAACACCCCCCGTCCCTTCCTCTGGACCGACCTCAGCACCCACCCCGGCTACCCGGCGGGAGGCGTGGACTCCAGCGGACGCAACGTCGGCTTCGTCTGCGGAGTCGCCGTCAACGGGCACAGCAACAACGCGGGAGAGCCCATCAAGTTCGACGTCATGACGACCACGGGTCAGGTCTGGCAGACCACGTGCGTCGAGGTCAACAGCACCGACCCCGCCACCCTGAACTGCAACAACATCACCACGGGAGCCCCCAACCCCTGGACCAAGGTGACACGGCAACCGTCCCCGGGAGCCATCAACGGCGGGACGACCTGACCGACCCCGCACCGCACGAGAACCGCACGTGAGAAGGGGCGCCCGGAGTTCCGCCACAGACCTCCGGACGCCCCTCACACCGACCGTTGCGACAAGGTCAGCCTGCGTCGGTCCCGGTCGATCTCCAGGACGCTCACCGAGATCTCGTCACCCACCCGTACGACGTCCTCCGGCTCCGGAACGACCCCGGGCGCCACAGCAGGCTCACGCAGTCGGATGAAGCCCTCGATCCCCTTCGCGACCTGGACGAAGAAGCCGAACGGGATCACCTTGGTCACCCGCCCGGACAGTGTCCGGCCCACCGTGATGCCCTCGGCGAACACCTGAAAGGGATCCGGCCGTGTCGCCCGGAGGGACAGCCGGGCTTCCCCGTTCCACGTGTCGAACTGCAGGAACTCGCACGACACGCGCTGCCCGACCGCTACGACATCGGTGACCGCGTCGAAACGCGTCCAGGAGAGTTCGGGGTACGTGATGAGCCCGACGCCGGGATGGATCGGATGGTCGGGTCCCTCGTCCAGCGCCACGAACACGCCGAACCGCTCGATCGCAGCCACCGTGCCGGTCAGGATCACACCGAGACGAAGCTGCTTGAGGAACGCCCAGAGTTCCGGGTTCTCGGTGGCAGCCATCGACATCCGCACCTGCCCCTCGTCCAGATCGACGGCGACCACCTCAGCGCTGATCCTCCGCCCGACCGCGGCAACGTCGGCGAAGCTCCGAACCCAGGACCCGTCCAACGGCCCCACCACCCCGAGCGGTTGACCGGCGAAGCCATCCAGGATCACCGACGCCTCAGACCGAGAAACCGCCGCGACTGTCCCATGGCAGAGGTCACCGACTTGGATCGAGGCCAGAAACCTCGTGACGGCCTGATCGCCGGACGCTTCCCCCATGCCGCCCAGGCTCTCACGCCGAGACGCAGGCCCACTTCGACTCCGACCGATGAGTTCCGCGACCCGGCGAGGTCTACCTCCGTACCAGGCACAGCCACGCCCACAAGCCCTGTGAGGAACCATGACCGCCGACGCACTGCCACCCGTCGTGGACGCCAAGACGTGGGAGCACCGACTCGAAACCCTCCGCGCCCGCGAGAAGGCCGCCACGCGGGAGCTCGACGCGATCGCCGCCGAGCGTCGTCGTCTGCCGATGGTCGAGATGCCCGACTACACCCTCGACGGCGAGGACGGCCCCGTTCGGCTCGCGGACGTCTTCGAAGGCAAGCGGCAACTGATCGTCTACAACCACATGTGGTTCGCCGACAAGGAATGGCAGTGCCCGGGCTGCACCGGGTTCACCTCGCAGTACACGCGCCTCGAGTTCCTGGAGAACTACGACGCGCGATTCGTCATCGTCACCCAGGGCCCGATCGACGAGGCGCTCGCCTACAAGCAGCGGGTCGGCAACCGGATGCCGTGGTACTCGACCGCGAACAGCCCCTTCGGCACCGACGTCGGCGCACCGCCCGACGGAGGATTCGCGGTCAACGTGTTCCTGCGCGACGGCGACACCGTCTACCGCACCTGGCACACCGACGGCCGGGGCACCGAGCAGATCAGCCACAGCTTCGCCCTGATCGACCTCCTGCCGTACGGCCGCCAGGAGGAGTGGCAGGACTCACCGGAGAACTGGCCCCAGTCGCCCACCTTCAGCGGGTGGGCGACATCGAAGGACATCGCCGCGCTCTACGGCCCGGCCCCCGCCGGCTGAACGACGACCGCTCAGTGCGAGTGCCCGTTCCCCGCGGGCTGCTTCACCGTCAGCGGCAGCAACTTCTTGCCCGTAGGCCCGATTTGAATGGACGTGTCCATCTGCGGACACACCCCACAGTCGAAGCAAGGCGTCCACCGGCAGTCCTCGACCTCCGTCTCGTCGAGGGCGTCCTGCCAGTCCTCCCAGAGCCAGTCCTTGTCGAGGCCGGAGTCGAGGTGGTCCCAGGGGAGGACCTCCTCGTACGTCTTCTCGCGGGTGGTGTACCAGTCGACGTCCACGCCGAACGCGGGCAGCGTCTTCTCGGCGCAGCGCATCCAGCGGTCGTAGGAGAAGTGCTCGCGCCAGCCGTCGAAGCGGCCGCCGTCCTCGTACACGGCGCGGATCACCGCGCCCACGCGCCTGTCACCTCGCGACAGCAGGCCCTCGACGATGCCGGGCTTGCCGTCGTGGTAGCGGAAGCCGATCGAGCGGCCGTACTTCTTGTCGCCGCGGATCTTGTCCCGGAGTTTGCCGAGACGGGCGTCCGTCTCCTCCGCCGAGAGCTGCGGGGCCCACTGGAACGGGGTGTGGGGCTTGGGGACGAAGCCGCCGATCGAGACCGTGCAGCGGATGTCGTTCTGGCCGGAGACCTTGCGGCCCTCGGCGATCACCTTCATCGCCATGTCGGCGATCTGGAGGACGTCCTCGTCGGTCTCGGTCGGCAGGCCGCACATGAAGTACAGCTTGACCTGGCGCCAGCCGTTGCCGTACGCCGTGGAGACCGTGCGGATCAGGTCCTCTTCCGAGACCATCTTGTTGATGACCTTGCGGAGGCGCTCGGAGCCGCCCTCCGGGGCGAAGGTGAGGCCCGAGCGGCGGCCGTTCCTCGTCAGCTCGTTCGCCAGGTCGACGTTGAACGCGTCCACGCGGGTCGACGGGAGGGACAGGCCGACCTTGTCCTCCGTGTAACGGTCCGCCAGGCCCTTCGCGATCTCGGCGATCTCCGAGTGGTCGGCCGACGACAACGACAGCAGGCCCACCTCCTCGAAGCCCGTCGCCTTCAGGCCCTTCTCGACCATCTCGCCGATGCCCGTGATCGAGCGCTCCCGCACCGGGCGCGTGATCATGCCCGCCTGGCAGAAACGGCAGCCGCGCGTGCAGCCGCGGAAGATCTCGACCGACATCCGCTCATGGACCGTCTCGGCCAGGGGCACCAACGGCTGCTTGGGGTACGGCCATTCGTCGAGGTCCATGACCGTGTGCTTCGACACCCGCCACGGGACACCCGACTTGTTGGGGACCACGCGCGCGATACGGGCGTCCGGCAGGTACTCCACGTCGTAGAACGCGGGGATGTAGACCGAACCCGTCTTCGCCAGGCGGAAGAGGACCTCCTCGCGGCCGCCGGGGCGGCCCTCCGCCTTCCAGCCTCGGATGATCTTCGTCATGTCGAGGACGGCCTGTTCGCCGTCGCCGATGATCACCGCGTCGATGAAGTCCGCGATCGGCTCGGGGTTGAAGGCCGCGTGGCCGCCCGCCAGCACGATCGGGTCGTCCAGCGTCCGGTCCTTCGACTCCAGCGGGATGCCCGCCAGGTCCAGCGCCGTGAGCATGTTCGTGTAGCCGAGTTCGGTGGAGAACGACAGGCCGAACACGTCGAAGGCGCCTACCGGGCGGTGGCTGTCCACCGTGAACTGCGGGACGCGGTGCTCCCGCATCAGCGCCTCCAGGTCCGGCCACACGCTGTACGTGCGCTCGGCGAGGACGCCCTCCTGCTCGTTCAGGACCTCGTAGAGGATCATGACGCCCTGGTTGGGCAGGCCGACCTCGTACGCGTCCGGGTACATCAGCGCCCAGCGGACGTCGCACGACTCCCACGGCTTGACGGTGGAGTTGAGCTCGCCGCCGACGTACTGGATCGGCTTCTGCACATGCGGGAGCAGGGCTTCGAGCTGCGGAAACACGGACTCTGCGGCCGCAGCGACTTCGGCAGGCATCTCGCGAACCTTCGTGAGCGGTACTGAACGGACGGGTGACCATCCAGACTAACGCGATCCCGGACGTCCCCCGTACGGCTCAGACGGACCCTTCGGCCACGATCTCCTCCCACGCCCCCGGCAACGCCGCCTCCACCCCTGCCGCCCGCTGCTCCTCCCGCCCGTACAGCACCCCGTACGTGAACGAGCTCTCCCCCGCGGCGTGCGCCACCTCGGACAGCTCGCGCAGGGTCTCGCGGACCATGACGCTGTCCTGGTGCTCGCCGAGCAGGCTGGTCAGGGACTTCATGGACTTGGCCAGCGCGCGGGCCGGAGTGCCGAGAGCCGGAGTGGCCGCCTCCGCCGCGTACCGGGTGCGCTTGGCCTTCTTGCGGGCCTCGTGCAGGGCGAGGTCGCGGTCCGCGCCGGGCGGAGCCCCGATCGCCTCCTCCACGAGCGCGGAGACCTTTTCGAAGTCCTTGCGTACGGCCTTGCCGATCACCTTGTCCGGTGCACCGGCGGCGTCCTTCAGCAGGGGCGGTTCGGCGATCACCGCGTCCAGGGTGTCGAGGAGGGCGAGGTAGCGCTTGGAGTCCAGGACGCCGATCAGCCGGCTGCGTGATCCGCCGCGCCTGGCTCCCGCCCAGGTGTCCAGGCGGGTGCGGATCGGGCCGGAGATCAGGGTGCCGGGCAGTTCGTCGAGGACCGTCGTCAGGCGTTCGGTCATCACCTCACGGTCGCGGTCCACCCCCAACTCGCCCGCCAGCCACTTCAGTTCCTCGCCGATGGGGTCGGTGACCGTGCGGTCGAGGACCTTGCCGTAGGAGCGGAACGTGCTGCGCAGGCGGCGGGTGGCGACGCGCATGCGGTGCACGGAGTCGTACGTGTCCTGCCGTACGGCGGGGTCGAGTTCGAGGATCGCGTCGCGCTGGGCGCGGACGTAGACGAGGACGTGGTCGCCGGCGGTGACCGGATCGGCGGGCTCCTCGCGCTTCGCGTTCGCCTTACGCCGTTTCTTGGGTGCCGTCTCGGCCAGCGCCCGTGCCAGCTTCGACGCGGACGACGACGGCCGTACGCCCGCCTTGCCCAATCGTTTCTCCACCTTGTCGAGGAAGACCGGGTCGCCGTCGTCGGCGAGTTCGACCTCGATCTCGGTCCACTGGACGGTGCCGCCGCCCTCGGTGAGCCGCTCCGCGTGTACGGCGTCCACGCTGACCTCGGCGAGCAGCGCGCCGTCCGCGTCCACGAGGTGCCGCAGGTCGCGGTCGGAGCGCAGGCGGACAACGGGCAGCAGCTCGGCGTCGCGCACGCGGGAGCGGACCAGCGCGGCCAGGCTGTCCGGCACGGTGTCGGAGAGCGGTTCCCGGATCTCGTCGCGGACGCCGGGCGCGACCGGCACCTTCAGGTGCCAGCCCGCGTCGGAGCCGCCGGTGCGGCGGCGCAGGGTCGTCGAGGCCGCGGCAAGGCGCTCGTCGGCCGTGTCGTAGTACACGGCGTCCAGACTCACGACGCCCTTGTCGATGACCGCCTTGACGCCGGCGACGCCGGTCAGGTCGGGCAGGCCGCTCTCGTCGGACTCGTACTTACGCTCGATCTCGCGCTTTGTGTCCGCCATGAACCGAATCTAGTTGCTGACGGGCCGGGATGGCAGAGGGCGACCCAAATGAACCCCCGGGAAACTCGGGTAAATGGGGAGGTAGCGACCCGGTGAAAATTGTGACTATGCGGACATGGGTCGCTGCACCCGGATCGACTGCAACAGCCCCACCGCCACCCACACCGCGAACATCGACGTGCCTCCGTACGACACGAACGGCAGGGGTAGGCCGGTGACCGGCATGATGCCGAGGGTCATGCCGACGTTCTCGAAGGCCTGGAAGGCGAACCAGGCGACGATTCCGGCGGCGACGATCGTGCCGTAGAGCTCGGTCGAGTCGCGGGCGATGCGGCAGGCGCGCCACAGCACCACGCCCAGGAGGACGAGGATCAGGCCCGCGCCCACGAAGCCCAGCTCCTCGCCCGCGACCGTGAAGACGAAGTCTGTTTGTTGTTCGGGGACGAACTGGCCGGTTGTCTGCGAGCCGTGGAAGAGGCCCTCGCCGGTGAGGCCGCCGGAGCCGATCGCGATGCGGGCCTGGTTGGTGTTGTAGCCGACGCCGGCCGGGTCGAGGCTCGGGTTGGCGAAGGCGGCGAAGCGGGCGATCTGGTACTCGTCCAGGATGTGCAGCTGCCAGACCGCGATCGCGCCCAGGGTGCCCGCGCCGAGCAGGCCGAAGATCCAGCGGTTGGAGGCGCCGGAGGCCAGCAGGACGCCGAGCACGATGATGACCATGACCATGACCGAGCCGAGGTCGGGCATCAGCATGACGATCATCATCGGGACGGAGGCCAGGCCCAGGGCCTGGAGGACCGTGCGGTGGTCGGGGTAGGGCTTGTCGCCCGCGTCGACCCGGGCGGCGAGGATCATCGCCATCCCCAGGATGATCGTGATCTTCACGAACTCCGAGGGCTGGAGCGAGAAGCCGCCGCCGAGCACGATCCAGGAGTGCGCGCCGTTGACCGTGGAGCCGAGCGGGGTGAGCACCAGCAGGATGCCGAACACCGAGGCGCCGTACAGGAAGGGGACGATGACGCGCAGGGTGCGGTGGCCGACCCAGACGACGGCGATCATCAGGGCGATGCCGATGCCGGTGTTCATCAGGTGCCGGATCAGGAAGTAGTACTGGTCGCCCTGGTTGATCTCGGTGCGGTTGCGGGTCGCCGAGAAGACCAGGAGCGAGCCGATCAGCGACAGGCCGATCGCCGACAGCAGTATCGGCCAGTCGAGCCGGCGGGCCAGCGAGTCACGGGCGAAGACCCGCGTCCAGCCGGCCCGGTCGGGGCCGTATCCGGAGACGGAGAAGCTGTTGCCGGTCATGTGAGCATCCTCCGGCTTCCCCTTCTGCGCGGGCGCCTACGGGTGTTGCTGTTGGTGGTGGACGGTGAGGGCGAGGTGGCCGGCTGCTGGGTGTCGTCCGCGGCCGTGACGCCCTCCTCGGTCGCCTTCTGCTGCTTCTCCAGCTCCTTGGCCGGGTCGGCGGTGATCTTCGGGGAGGCGATCGTGCCGTCGGTGCGGACCTTCGGGAGGCTCGTCTGCGGGGTGGGCAGCATCGCCTTCTTCTTGTCGATGGAGCCGTCGGCCTGGACGCCGTACATGGCGTTGTAGATGTTGCGCACGGCCTCACCGGAGGCGCCGGAACCCGTACCGGCCTGCGCGATCGTCATGACGACCGTGTAGTCCTTGGTGTACGTCGCGAACCACGAGGTCGTCTGCTTGCCGTAGACCTCGGCGGTACCCGTCTTGGCGTGCAGCTCGATCTTGTCCTGCGGCCAGCCCTGGAACTTCCAGGCGGCGGTACCGCTGGTGACCACGCCCGCGAGGGCCTTGTCGATGCCCTTGTGCGTGGCCGCGCTGATCGGCAGCTTGGCCTTCACCTTCGGCTTGATCTCCGTGACGGTCTTGCCGTCGGCGCTGACGATCGCCTTGCCGATGGTCGGGACGTACTCGGTGCCGCCGTTGGCGAGGGCGCCGTAGATCATGGCCTCCTGGATCGGCGTGACGAGGGTGTCGCCCTGGCCGATGGAGTAGTTGATCGAGTCGCCCTCGCGCATCTTGTTGCCTTCGAGGCAGTTCTCGTACGCGATCTGCTGGACGTACGTGCCGCCCTTCTTGCCGGTCTTGCACCAGTAGGCCTTGTTGGCCTGCCAGGTCTCCTGCTTCCACTTGCGGTCCGGGATCCGGCCCGTGACCTCGTTGGGGAGGTCGACGCCGGTGGTCTTGCCGAGGCCGAACTGGTGGGCCGCCTTGTAGAAGTAGTCCTTGGGCTCACCCTTCTTCGGGTTGATGCCGCCGTCCTTCTTCCACTGGGCGTCGGCGAGACCGTAGAAGACGGTGTCGCAGGAGACCTCCAGCGCGCGGCCCAGCGAGATGGGGCCGAAGTTCTCGCCCTCGAAGTTCTTGAAGACCTGGCCGCCCACCGAGTACGAGCTCGTGCAGGGGTAGCCGCCGTCCCACGCGTAGCCGGCCTCGACCGCGGCGGCCGTGGAGACCACCTTGAACGTCGAACCGGGCGCCGACTGACCCTGTATGGCCCGGTTCAGCAGCGGGTAGTCGGAGTTCTTGCCGGTGAGCTGCTTGTAGTCCTTGGCGGAGATGCCGCCGACCCAGACGTTCGGGTCGTACGTCGGCGCGGACGCCATCGCGACGATACGGCCGGTCTTGGCCTCCATCACGACCACGGCACCGGAGTCGGCCTTGTAGTTCTCCTGGGTGATCTTGTCGTACTGCTCGCGGGCGGTCTTCATCGCCTTGTCGAGCTGGTACTCGGCGACCCGCTGCACGCGCGCGTCAATGCTGGTGACGAGGTTCGAACCGGGCTCCGGAGCATCGGACTTGGCCTTGCCGATGACGCGGCCGAGGTTGTCGACCTCGTAGCGGGTGACGCCGGCCTTGCCGCGCAGTTCCTTGTCGTACTCGCGCTCCAGGCCGGACCGGCCGACCTGGTCGGAACGCAGATACGGCGAGTCGGAGTCCTTGGCCTGCGTGATCTCGTCGTCGGTGACCGGCGAGAGATAGCCGAGGACCTGGGCCGCGTTGGCGTCGCCGGGGGCCGCGTAACGCCGTACGGCCTCGGGCTCGGCGGTGATGCCGGGGAAGTCCTCGGCGCGCTCGCGGATCTGCAGGGCCTGCTTGGCGGTGGCCTCGTCGGTGATCGGGATGGGCTGGTAGGGCGAGCCGTTCCAGCACGGCTGCGGGGTCTTCGCGTCGCACAGCCGGACCTTCTGGATGACGTCCTCGGGCTTCAGGCCCAGGACGCCGGCCAGCTTGGTGAGGACGGCCTTGCCGTCGTCGGCCTGCTTCAGCAGGTCGGTGCGGGAGGCGGAGACCACGAGCCGGGTCTCGTTGTCGGCGAGGGGCACACCGCGCGCGTCCAGTATCGAACCGCGCACCGCGGGCTCGACGACCTGCTGGACGTGGTTGCCGGACGCTTCCTTCTGGTACGCGGCGCCCTCACGGATCTGGAGGTACCAGAGGCGCCCGCCGAGGGTGCCGAGGAGGGAGAGAACGAGGACCTGGATGACGACGAGCCTGATCTGGACCCGTGGGGTCCGACCGGTCTCCGGGATGTTGGTCATTGGTGCTGCCTCCCCCTCTCGATGTGTGTATGAGTCATATACGACCTACCTGTGTGGCCGTACGCCGACTCCCCTGCCGCCAACTCCCGCGCCCTCAAAGCCGCTTGACCCCCTTGATGCGCCCGGCACGGGCCACGCGCGCGCGTGCCGTCTTCATCTTCAGCCCGCCGCGCTGGCCGCCGATCTTGAGGCCGGTGCCCGAGGAGAGCCAACCCGAGGAGATGTCGGCCGACTTGGCGGCGTTGGTCTCGGCGAGGGGGTCGTTGTCGGCGCGGCGGGCCAGCGCCATGACGCCGGGGACGACGAACGGGGCGAGCAGCAGGTCGTACAGGGCGGCTGTGAACAGCAGGCTGCCGAGGCCCACATGGCGGGCGGCGGTGTCGCCGACGAGGGCGCCGACACCGGCGTAGAGGAGGGTGGCGCCGATCGCGGCGGCGACCACGACGGCCATCGGGCCCGTCGCCGACTTGAGGCGGCCGTTCTCGGGTTTCGCGAGGCCCGCGAAATAGCCAATGACGCACAGGACGAGGGCGTAGCGCCCGGCCGCGTGGTCGGCGGGCGGGGCGAGGTCGGCGAGGAGGCCCGCGCCGAAGCCGATGAGGGCGCCCGTGACATGGCCGTAGACCATGGCCAGGCCGAGGACCGTGAGGAGCAGCAGGTCGGGGACGGCGCCCGGGAGGTGGAGGCGGGCGAGGACGCTCACCTGGATCACGAGGGCGACGACGACCAGCGGCACGGAGAGCAGGATCCGGTTGACACGCATGGGGAGGGGCTCCTACTGCTGTTGCTGGCCGTCGACCGGCGCGTTCGCGGACGGGGTGACCGTGACGGTCACCGTCGGGATCGGGGTCGGCTTGGGCTTCGCCGGCAGGACCGTGTCACGCGGGTCCTTCTTCGGGGCCTCCACGACCACGCCGACGATGTCGAGCTTGGTGAAGTTCACGTACGGCGTGACGTACAGCGTGCGGGTCAGACCGCCGCCGGAGGGGTCGACGCGGGAGACGACACCGACCGGGACACCGGGCACGAACGGCTTGTCGGCCTGCGAGCCGAAGGTGACCAGGCGGTCGCCCTTCTGCACCTCCGCCTTGCCGTTGAGGAGTTCGACGCGCAGCGGGCCGTCGCCCTCACCGGAGGCGAAGCCGAGTTCGTCGCTGCCCTCCATCCGGGTGCCGACGGTGAAGTCGGGGTCGTTGGCGAGGAGGACGGTGGAGGCGTCGGGCCCGACGGTCGTGACGCGGCCGACCAGCCCGTCGCCGTTGAGGACGGTCATGTCGCGCTTGATGCCGTCGTTGGAGCCGACGTCGATGGTGATCGTCCAGGAGAAGCTCTGCGCGGCTCCTATCCCGATGACCTGGGCGCCCTTGATGCCGTACTGGCCCTCGCCGGCCACCTTCAGCATCTTGTCCAGCTGGTTCAGGCGGCTGCGGTTGCGGTCGTCGCTGCCGAGCTTCGCCTTGAGAGCCGCGTTCTCCTTCTCCAGGAGCGCGAGCCGGTCGTGCCGCTCACCGGAGTCGCGGACCGCCGAGACCGCGTCACCGACCGGGTTGACGGCGGACGACACGCCGTTCTCGATCGGGCCGAACACGGTGGCCGCGGCCCGGCGGGCACCCTCGACCGGCGAGTCCTGCCCTCCCCGGATGTCCACCGTGATCAACGCGAACGCGACGGCGATCAGCAGCACCAGGAGCAGCCGGCTCTCTCGTGTGTCCCTCACGTGCGGCGGCCGTGCCTTCCTCATAGAAATGTGCAGAGGTTCAGGTATGCAGGTGTGTGGTTCAGGTATGCAGGTGTATATGGAGGCCCGTCAGGTGTGAATGGGGGCCTATGTCGGAGCCTATGCCTCCGTATCAACGATCCGCCGCACGAGAGGAGATCATCCCGTACGGCGGAATCGAAGCGTTACGTCATCTGCGCGGCTGGGCGTCCAGAACCTGCTGGAGCGCCTCGAACTCCTCGACGCACTTGCCGGAGCCGAGCGCCACGCTGTCCAGCGGGTCCTCGGCGATGTGGATCGGCATTCCGGTCTCCCGGCGCAGCCGCTCGTCGAGACCCTGCAGCAGGGCTCCGCCGCCGGTCAGAACGATTCCGCGGTCCATGATGTCGCCGGACAGCTCCGGCGGGCACTTGTCGAGGGTCGTCTTCACCGCGTCGACGATCGCGTTGACGGGCTCTTCGATCGCCTTGCGTACTTCGGCGGCCGAGATGACGACTGTTTTCGGAAGGCCGGAGACCAGGTCCCGGCCGCGGATTTCGGTGTGCTGGTCGTCGTCGAGGTCGTACGCGGAACCGATCGTGATCTTGATCTGCTCAGCCGTCCGCTCACCCAGAAGGAGCGAGTACTCCTTCTTGATGTGCTGGATGATCGCGTTGTCCAACTCGTCGCCCGCGACGCGGATGGACTGGGCGGTGACGATGCCACCGAGCGAGATGACCGCGACCTCCGTGGTGCCGCCGCCGATGTCCACCACCATGTTGCCCGTGGCCTCGTGGACCGGCAGGCCGGAACCGATGGCCGCGGCCATGGGCTCCTCGATGATGTGCACCTGGCGGGCGCCGGCCTGGGACGACGCCTCGATGACGGCACGGCGCTCGACGCCCGTGATGCCCGAGGGCACACAGACGACGACACGGGGGCGGGCCAGATAGCGCCGCTTGTGGATCTTCAGGATGAAGTAGCGGAGCATGCGCTCGGTGATCTCGAAGTCGGCGATGACACCGTCCTTCAGCGGACGTACGGCAACGATGTTGCCGGGCGTGCGCCCGATCATCTTCTTGGCTTCGGAGCCGACCGCCAGAATGCCACCGGTGTTGGTGTTGATCGCGACGACGGACGGCTCGTTGAGTACGATCCCGCGACCCCTGACGTACACCAGCGTGTTGGCGGTCCCGAGGTCGACAGCCATGTCACGGCCGATGAACGACATTGAGTTCCCCATCAGGATTCGTCTGGCCTTCCTGGGAGCTTTTGAGGGCTTTTCAGGTCGGCGAAGTGGGTGCAGTGACGTGAAGGCTTCCATCGTAGACGCGCCATCACGAACACTGCGCGAGGGTCTTCGCCATTGTCAGCATGTGAGGCACTGCCTCGCTTGTGGAGACGGCCCAACGGGGGCACTCGTTCCCCCGATCGGCACGCATATGCCAAGAGACGGCCGGAAAATCGCGGCCGTCCCTGGTCAGGCATGTGGGTTACTGATGGAGATTCAGGAACGCCCCGGGAAGAAGATCTTCACCTCGCGTTCGGCGGACTCCTCCGAGTCCGAGGCGTGGATCAGGTTCTCCCGGACGATGACTCCGAAGTCCCCGCGGATCGAGCCCGGCGCGGCGGCGATCGGGTCGGTGGGACCGGCCAACTGACGTACGCCCTCGATGACCCGCTCGCCCTCGACGATCAGGGCGAGCACCGGGCCGGAGGCCATGAACTCCACCAGCGGCTCGTAGAAGGGCTTGCCCTTGTGCTCGCCGTAGTGCTGCTCCAGGGTGTCCTGGTCCAGGGTGCGCAGCTCCAGCGCGGTGATCCGCCAGTCGGCCTTGCGCTCGATCCGGCTGATGATCTCGCCGGTCAGGCCACGACGTACGGCGTCGGGCTTGAGCAGGACGAGGGTGCGCTGGGTCACGACGGGGCTCCTTCTGATCATGATGGTGCGGGTCGACTCACGACAAGCCCGAGGTTACAGGGCGTGTCCATGCGCCCATTACGCAACGTCAGGTGTAATGGAGTCCGCCTGCGCGGCCTGCGCCGCGAACCGCGCCTTCGCCTCGTCGATCTTCCGGCCGTAGTGCACCGACGCCCACCACAGGGCCGCGAAGATCGCCCCGAGGAAGAACATCGACGGCACCACGAAGCCCGACGCGATCAGCGCGATCTGCAGCGCCCAGCCGAGGACGACGCCGGCCGGCCGGGTCACCACTCCGCACAGAGCGACGGACAGGAACATCGCGATTCCGCTGACCGTCCACACGGTGGAGGTGGCCAGGTCCGGGTCCTTCATGGCGACCAGACCGGCGAACCCGATGACGAAGAACTCGCCGATCAGCGTCGAAGAACAGAGCGTACGCACGGAAACTCAGCCCCTCCCCAGGAGCAGTCGGGCCTCACCGACGGTGATGACGGAACCGGTGACGAGTACCCCGCCGCCGGCGAACTCGCCGTCCTCCTCGGCCAGCGTGATCGCGGCCTCCAGGGCGTCCGGCAACCGCGGCTCGACCTGCACGCGCTCGTCGCCGAACACCTCGACGGCGATCCCGGCCAGCTCGTCCACGTCCATCGCGCGGTGACTGGAGTTCTGCGTGACGACGACCTCGGCGAACATCGGCTCGAAGGCTTCGAGCAGCCCGCGGACGTTCTTGTCGCCGCTGGCCCCGACGACTCCGATCAGCCGACTGAAGTCGAAGGCCTCGGCGACGGCTTCGGCGGTTGCACGGGCGCCCGCGGGGTTGTGCGCCGCGTCCAGCACAACGGTCGGAGACCGTCTCACAACCTCCAACCGCCCCGGCGAGGTCACGGACGCGAACGCCTTGCGGACCGTGTCGATCGCGAGCGGATCGGGCCGCTGGGCACCGACACCGAAGAACGCCTCCACGGCGGCGAGCGCCACGGCCGCGTTGTGCGCCTGGTAGGGCCCGTGCAGCGGAAGGTAGATCTCCTCGTACTCCCCGCCGAGCCCGCGCAGATTGATGAGCTGCCCGCCGACGGCGACGTGCCGCGACACGACCCCGAACTCCAGCCCTTCCCGGGCCACGGTCGCGTCCACTTCGACAGCCTTCTTGAGCAGCACCTGCGCCGCGTCCACCGGCTGCTGCGCCAGGATCACGGTCGCGTCCTGCTTGATGATCCCGGCCTTCTCCGTGGCGATCTCACCGGTCGTCTCACCGAGCCGGTCGGTGTGGTCGAGATCGATGGGGGTGACTACGGCGACGTCGGCGTCGATGACGTTGGTGGCGTCCCAGGAGCCGCCCATCCCGACTTCCACTACGGCCACGTCGACGGGCGCGTCCGCAAAGGCGGCGTACGTCATGCCGGTCAGGACTTCGAAGAAGGAGAGCCGGAACTCCTGCTGGGCGTCGACCATCTCGACGTAGGGCTTGATGTCGTTGTACGTCTCGATGAACCGCTCGGCGGAGATCGGGGCGCCGTCGAGGCTGATGCGCTCGGTGATCGACTGGACGTGGGGGGAGGTGTAGCGGCCGGTGCGCAGTTCGAAGGCGCCGAGCAGTGCCTCGATCATGCGGGCCGTGGATGTCTTGCCGTTCGTGCCGGTGATGTGGATCGAGGGGTACGAGCGCTGGGGGTCTCCCAGGACGTCCATCAGGGCGGCGATACGGCTGACCGACGGCTCGAGCTTCGTTTCGCCCCAGCGGGTGGCCAGGTCTGCCTCGACCTCGCGCAGGGCCTTGTCCAGTGCGGGGTCTTCAGGGCGCCCGGGGACGTCGGCCTGCGGCCCGCCGGTGCCCTGGGTGCGGAGGGTTCGGCTGCCGGCCTCGATGACCGCGAGGTCGGGGTCGCGGTCTGTCTCGGCCTCGATGATCTCGTCGAACGGGTCGCTGTCAGTCACGTGGGTCAGTCTACGGAGGTTGGGGTTGTGTTTCGTCTGCGGGCCCGGTGGGGGCTGGTCGCGCAGTTCCCCGCGCCCCTAGGAAAGCGAGGGCACCCGGAGCTACAAAGCTTCAGATGCCCTCGCTGACGTACAGACCCTTACGCCTCCGGCAAGCCGTCCAGCTGGGTCTTGATTCGCGCAATGTCCTCGTCGGCCTTCGTCAGGCGGCCGCGGATCTTGTCGACCACGTTGTCCGGGGCCTTGGCCAGGAACGCCTCGTTGCCGAGCTTGGCTGTTGCCTGGGCCTTCTCCTTCTCCGCCGCCGCCAGATCCTTCGCGAGGCGCTTCCGCTCCGCCGCGATGTCGATCGTGCCGGAGAGGTCGAGGGCGACCGTGGCGCCGCCGACCGGGAGGGTCGCCGTCGCCGCGAAGGCTTCGCCCTCCGGCTGGAGGCGGAGGAGCTGGCGGATGGCGGCCTCGTGAGGGGCGAGGGCCGTGCCGGTCAGGGTGAGGCGGGCCGGGACGCGCTGGCCGGGCTGGAGGCCCTGGTCGGCGCGGAAACGGCGGACCTCGGTGATGACCTGCTGGAGGGTCTCGATCTCCTTCTCGGCGGCGGTGTCCCGGAAGCCCGAGTCCTTCGGCCAGTCCGCGATGACGATCGACTCGCCGCCCGTGAGTGTCGTCCAGAGCGTCTCCGTGACGAACGGGACGATCGGGTGCAGCAACTTCAGGGTGACGTCCAGGACTTCGCCGAGGACGCGCTTGGAGACCTCGGCCGGCTCGCCGCCCGCCAGGAAGGTCGTCTTGGACAACTCGACGTACCAGTCGAAGACTTCGTCCCACGCGAAGTGGAACAGCGCGTCGGAGAGCTTCGCGAACTGGTAGTCCTCGTAGAGCGCGTCGACTTCGGCGACGGTGGAGTTGAGGCGGGACAGGATCCAGCGGTCCGTCGCCGACATCTCCGACGCGTCGGGCAGGTCGCCCTCGATCGTCGCGCCGTTCATGAGGGCGAAACGGGTCGCGTTCCAGAGCTTGTTGGCGAAGTTGCGGGAGCCCTGGACCCAGTCCTCGCCGATCGGGACGTCGACGCCCGGGTTGGCGCCGCGCGCGAGGGTGAAACGCAGCGCGTCGGAGCCGTACTTGTCCATCCAGTCGAGCGGATTGACCGCGTTCCCGAAGGACTTGGACATCTTCTTGCCGAACTGGTCGCGGACCATGCCGTGCAGGGCGATGGTGTGGAACGGCGGGGTGCCGTCCATCGCGTACAGGCCGAACATCATCATCCGGGCGACCCAGAAAAAGAGGATGTCGTAGCCGGTGACCAGGACGGAGTTCGGGTAGAACTTCGCGAGCGACTCGGTCTGTTCGGGCCAGCCGAGGGTGGAGAAGGGCCACAGGCCGGAGGAGAACCAGGTGTCGAGGACGTCGGTGTCCTGGTGCCAGCCCTCGCCCGTCGGAGCCTCGTCGTCGGGGCCGACGCAGACGACCTCGCCGTTCGGGCCGTACCAGACCGGGATGCGGTGGCCCCACCACAACTGCCGTGAGATGCACCAGTCGTGGAGGTTGTCGACCCAGTCGAAGTAGCGCTTCTCCATCTCCTGGGGGTGGATCTTGACGCGGCCGTCACGGACCGCGTCGCCGGCCGCCTTCGCGAGCGGGCCGACCTTGACCCACCACTGCATGGACAGCCGCGGCTCGATGGTCGTCTTGCAGCGCGAGCAGTGGCCGACGGAGTGGACGTAGGGCCGCTTCTCGGCGACGATCCGGCCCTCGGCGCGCAGCGCGGCGACGATCGCCGAGCGGGCTTCGAGGCGGTCCTGGCCCTGGAAGGGGCCGGGGACGGTGATGACGGCGTGCTCGTCCATGACCGTGATGGCCGGGAGGTCGTGCCGCTGGCCGATCTCGAAGTCGTTCGGGTCGTGGGCCGGGGTGACCTTGACGGCACCCGTGCCGAACTCGGGGTCGACGTGCTCGTCCGCGACGACCGGGATGGAACGGTCGGTCAGCGGCAGCCTGATGAGCTTGCCGACGAGGTGCTTGTAGCGCTCGTCGTCGGGGTGAACGGCGACGGCCGTGTCACCGAGCATGGTCTCGGCGCGAGTTGTGGCGACGACGATGGTCTCGTCACCCTCGCCGTACTTCATGGAGACGAGCTCGCCGTCGTCGTCCTGGTACTCGACCTCGATGTCGGAGATCGCGGTGAGGCAGCGGGGGCACCAGTTGATGATGCGCTCGGCGCGGTAGATCAACTCGTCGTCGTAGAGCCGCTTGAAGATGGTCTGGACGGACTGGGAGAGTCCCTCGTCCATGGTGAAGCGCTCGCGCGACCACGCGACACCGTCGCCGAGGCGGCGCATCTGCCCGGAGATCTGCCCGCCGGACTCGCCCTTCCACTGCCAGACCCGCTCGACGAAGGCCTCGCGGCCCAGGTCGTGGCGGGACTTGCCCTCCTTGCCCAGCTCGCGCTCGACGACGTTCTGCGTGGCGATACCGGCGTGGTCCATGCCGGGCTGCCACAGCGTCTCGTAGCCCTGCATGCGCTTGCGGCGCGTGAGGGCGTCGATGAGCGTGTGCTCGAAGGCGTGCCCCAGGTGGAGCGAGCCCGTGACGTTCGGCGGCGGGATGACGATCGTGTACGGCGGCTTCTCGCTCTTCGCGTCCGCCTCGAAGTAACCCCGCTCCACCCAGCGCTCGTACAGCGGCCCCTCTACATCGGCCGGCGCGTACTGGGTCGGCAGTTCGGAGTCGGGCGCTGGTGGCTGCTGCTGAGCGTTCTCGGTCACGGGGTTCAGTTTAGGGGTGTCGCGGGGGTGTCCCGAAACGCCTTTGTTCTGTAACGGTGCGCCCCCCGATGCCATGCGTTCCCTGTGGCTCCGCCAGGATGTCAGGAACACATAAGCATCTGGAGGGGAACCCAGAATGAGCTACAACCAGCCGGGCCCGTACGGCGGGCAGCCTCAGCAGCCCGGACCGTACGGTCAGCCGGGTCCCTACGGCCAGCCTCCGCAGCAGGCGCCGCAGGGCGCCCCTCAGCCCGGCTACGGCTACCCCCAGCAGGCTCCGCCCGCCCAGCCCGGTTACGGCTACCCGCAGCAGCCTCCGCAACAGCCGAACCCCTACGGCCAGCAGCCGCAGCCGCCGTACGGTCAGCAGCCGCCCTACGGCCAGCCCCCGTACGGCGTTCCGCAGCCCCCGGCGCCCGGTGGCGGCAAGAAGAAGACGGGGCTCGTCATCGGCGCGGTGGCGGTCGTGGCCGCCGTCGCGGTCGGGGCGTACTTCGTGATCGGTGGCGGCGGCAGCAACGGTGTCGCCGACGACGGGGCGCACAAGCTGACGGCTCCGGCGACGGTCATCGACGGGACGTACAAGAAGTCCGGTGACGCCGGCTCCGAGGACTCGCTGACCAAGGACGACAAGGCCGACTTCGAGAAGTGGGGCGTGAAGAACCCCGTGGAGGTCAGCGCCGGTTACGAGAACGGCTCGGGCCTGTCCCAGAAGAGCCTTTCCTTCGACGGCGTGTACGGCTCGATCGACGACCCCGAGGCCGTCGTGGACGCCATGTTCGCCAAGGTGAAGTCGGAGTCCGAGAAGGACAAGACCACCGAGGGCAAGATGATCGGCAGCCCGGAGAAGGTCACTCCCGCGGGCTTCTCCAACGGGATCATGAAGTGCCAGGTCGCCGAGATCGAGAACACCGACACGTCGAGCACCGGCGCCGGTGCCGCGAAGACCATCAAGATGCCGATGTGCATCTGGGGCGACCACAGCACCGTCGCCGTCGTCAGCGCGTTCGGGATCGCCGAACTCGCCGCGGGCAACGGCGGCACCGTCGAGAGCACGGCGTCCCTCGCCGCGAAGCTCCGCGACGACGTCCGCGTGAAGGCCTGACACACGGCCCAACCACGAAGGGGCCCCGGTCGGTTGACCGGGGCCCCTTCGTCGTTCGTGCGACGGCGTTACGCCGTCTTCTGCTCGCCCGGGCCTCGCCCGTTGCGCGCGTCCCGGGGGATCAGCGTCGGGTTGACGTTCGAGAGGACCACGTCCGCCGTGATGACGACGCGGGCCACGTCCTTGCGGGACGGGACCTCGTACATGACGCCCTGGAGGACTTCCTCCATGATGGCGCGCAGGCCGCGGGCGCCGGTCTGGCGGAGGATGGCCTGGTCGGCGATGGCTTCGAGGGCCTCGCGCTCGAAGTCCAGCTCCACGCCGTCGAGTTCGAAGAGGCGCTGGTACTGCTTGACCAGCGCGTTGCGCGGCTCGATGAGGATCTGGAGCAGGGCCTCGCGGTCCAGGTTGTGGACCGAGGTGATGACGGGCAGGCGGCCGATGAACTCGGGGATCATGCCGAACTTGACCAGGTCCTCGGGCATGACGTCCTCGAACTGGTCCTTGGCCTGCAGCTCCCGCTTCGAGCGGATCGTCGCGCCGAAGCCGATGCCCTTCGCGCCGGCCCTGGACTCGATGAGCTTCTCCAGGCCCGAGAAGGCGCCGCCCACGATGAACAGGACGTTCGTCGTGTCGATCTGGATGAACTCCTGGTGGGGGTGCTTCCGTCCGCCCTGCGGCGGGACCGAGGCCGTCGTGCCCTCCAGGATCTTCAACAGGGCCTGCTGGACGCCCTCGCCGGACACGTCACGCGTGATCGACGGGTTCTCGCTCTTGCGGGCCACCTTGTCGATCTCGTCGATGTAGATGATCCCGGTCTCGGCCTTCTTGACGTCGTAGTCCGCCGCCTGGATCAGCTTCAGCAGGATGTTCTCGACGTCCTCGCCGACGTAGCCCGCCTCCGTGAGCGCGGTCGCGTCGGCGATCGCGAACGGGACGTTCAGCATGCGGGCCAGGGTCTGTGCGAGGAGGGTCTTGCCCGAGCCCGTGGGGCCGAGCAGCAGGATGTTGGACTTCGCCAACTCGATGGCGTCCTCGCGACTTTGGCCGCCGCCGTTCTCACCGGCCTGGACGCGCTTGTAGTGGTTGTACACCGCGACGGAGAGCGCCTTCTTGGCGGACTCCTGCCCGACCACATAACCCTCGAGGAACTCGTAGATCTCGCGGGGCTTGGGGAGTTCCTCCCAGCGCACCTCGCTCGTCTCCGCGAGTTCTTCCTCGATGATCTCGTTGCAGAGGTCGATGCACTCGTCGCAGATGTACACACCGGGCCCTGCGATGAGCTTCTTGACCTGCTTCTGGCTCTTGCCGCAGAACGAGCACTTGAGCAGATCGCCGCCGTCACCGATGCGTGCCACGGTGTGCTTCCCCTTCGCCTGGGAGACGCCTAGGTCCAGCGGCTCCTGGTGCTGCCTTATGTCCGACGGTACCTTGCCGGGCCCCCCGTTCGGGCCCCCCTTGGCACGGTTCACTTCCACGTGGACCGTGCCAAGGGGTGTTGGACGATACAGAGTCCGGGTCAGCGGACGTCGGCGTTGTTCATCTTCCGGGTGGAGATGATCTGGTCGATCAGGCCGTACGACAGGGCGTCCTCGGCCGTGAGGATCTTGTCGCGCTCGATGTCCTCGCGGATCTTGTCGAGAGGCGTGGTCGAGTGCTTGGCCAGCATGTCCTCCAGCTGGGCACGCATGCGGAGGATCTCGTTGGCCGCGATCTCGAGGTCGGAGACCTGGCCCCGGCCCGTCTCGCTGTACGGCTGGTGGATCAGCACACGGGCGTTCGGAAGTGCCATGCGCTTGCCGGGGGTGCCGGCGGCCAGCAGGACGGCGGCGGCGGAGGCCGCCTGGCCCATGCAGACCGTCTGGACGTCCGGCTTCACGAACTGCATCGTGTCGTAGATCGCAGTCAGCGCCGTGAAGGAGCCGCCGGGGCTGTTGATGTAGATCGAGATGTCGCGGTCGGGGTCCATCGACTCCAGGCACAGCAGCTGCGCCATGACGTCGTTGGCCGACGCGTCGTCGATCTGGACTCCGAGGAAGATCACGCGCTCCTCGAAGAGCTTCGCGTACGGGTCGTACTCGCGCACGCCCTGCGAGGTGCGCTCCACGAAGCGCGGGATCACGTACCGGGACTCGGCGGCCGGGGCCGTGTATTCGGCTCGTGCGTGGTCGTACAGGCCGTTGCCGGGGAAGTCGTTCACTGTCTCTCTCCTAGGGGCTGTGGCGGTCGGCTGGGGGCTGCGCTGGGGCCTCAGGCCCCGGTGCCGCCGCCGCCCGGCATACCGGCGGCCGTGGGAATCACGTCGTCGATCAAGCCGTACTCCTTGGCCTCGTCGGCGTCGAACCAACGGTCCCGGTCGGAGTCGCGAGTGATCTGCTCAATGGTCTGGCCGGTGTGGAAGGACGTCAGCTCGGCCATGCGCTTCTTGGTGTGCAGCAGCCGCTCCGCGTGGATCTTGATGTCGGAGGCCGAACCGGCCAGGCCGGCGGAGGGCTGGTGGATCAGGATCTCGGCGTTCGGGAGGGCGAAGCGCTTGCCCGGGGTGCCCGCGCTGAGAAGGAACTGGCCCATGGAGGCGGCGAGGCCCATGGCGATGGTCACCACGTCGTTCTTGATGAACTGCATGGTGTCGTAGATCGCCATGCCGGCCGTGATCGAGCCGCCGGGGCTGTTGATGTAGAGGTAGATGTCCTTGTCGGGGTCGGCGGCAAGGAGGAGGAGCTGTGCGGTGATCTTGTTCGCGATGTCGTCGTCGACCGCCTGGCCGAGGAAGATGATCCGCTCACCGAGCAGTCGGTTGTAGACCTGGTCGCCGAGGCCACCGAAAGAGGGCTCGCCGGCGGCTGTAGGCATCAGATTCGTCACGTATCCACCTGCTCGTCTTTACGACGGCGCCGGGCCGTCTCACGTGTACTGCCGGGGGCAACGGGGACTCCCCTGCCCTCGTATTCATGGACCCTAACGCGCGGGTCCCTTCGGAGAATCCCGCAAAGGGAACTGTTCGCTGTCAGCACACAGCGCTGCGCTGGCCTGAGCGGAATCCCTCGCGGTGGGGTGGGTGCGGTCTGTGGCGGGGCTGCGGGTGAGTGGGGGCTGAGCGCGCCGTTCCCCGCGCCCCTTCAGGGCGCGTCCAGCGAACGTAGACAAAAGGGCCCCGGGGCTTGTCGCATCCCCGGGGCCCCTCGTCCTGCTGCTTACGCCTCGGTGGGCTCCTCGACGGCGGCCTCGACGGTTTCCGCCGTCTCGTCCTCGTCGTCCAGGTCAACGATCTCGCCGTTGGTGTCCTTGACCGTGGCGGCCTCTACGACGACGGCCAGGGCCTTACCGCGGGCGACCTCGCCGACCAGGAGGGGGACCTGGCCGCCTTCTACGACGGCCTGGGCGAACTGGTCGGGGGACATGCCGGAGGAGGCCGCGCGGCGCATGAGGTGCTCGGTGAGCTCCTCCTGGTTGACGTTCAGCTTCTCCTTGTTGACGAGCTCGTCGAGGACGAACTGCGTCTTGATGCCCTTGACCGCGGCTTCCTTGGTCTCGGCGTCGAACTCCTCGGCCGTCTTGCCCTGGATCTCGAGGTACTTCTCGAGGTCGAGGCCCATCTGGCCGAGCTGGTGGTGCTCCAGGTTGTGCTTGCGGGTGTTGATCTCGTCCTCGAGCAGCTTCTCGGGGACGGGCACCTCGACGAGCTCGAGCAGCTTGTCCAGGACGCGCTCCTGGGCCTGCGTGGCCTGGTCGTACTGCTTCATGTTCTCGAGGCGCTTGCGGCTGTCGGCGCGCAGCTCCTCCAGGGTGTCGAACTCGGAGGCGAGCTGAGCGAACTCGTCGTCCAGCGCGGGCAGTTCGCGGGCGGCGACCTGGGTGACCTTGACGGTGACCTGGGCCTCCTGGCCGGCCGCGGAGCCGCCCTTGAGCTCGGAGGCGAAGGTGGCCTCGCCACCGGCCTCCAGGCCCGTCACGGCCTCGTCGATGCCTTCGAGCAGCTCGCCGGAACCGATGGTGTACGAGACGCCCTCGGCGACGCCGTCCTCGAGGATCTCGCCGTCGACCTTGGCCTCCAGGTCGAGGGTGACGACGTCACCGTCGACGGCGGCGCGCTCGACCGGGGAGGTCGCGGCGAAGCGCTCACGAAGCTGCTCGACCGACTTGTCGATGTCCTCTTCGCTGACCTCTACGGCGTCGACCTCGACCTCGATGCCCGAGTAGTCCGGGATCTCGATGGTCGGGCGGATGTCGACCTCGGCGGTGAAGTTCAGCGTCTCGCCGTCCTTCAGCTCCGTGATGTCGACCTCGGGCTGGCCGAGCGGGTTGAGCTCCGCCTCGTTGACCGCCTCGGTGTAGAACTTCGGAAGCGCGTCGTTGACCGCCTCCTCCAGGACCGCACCGCGGCCGAACCGCTGGTCGATGACGCGAGCCGGGATCTTGCCCTTCCGGAAGCCCTTCACCGTGACCTGCTGGTTGATCTTCTTGTACGCCGCGTCGAGGCTGTCCTTGAGCTCCTCGAAGGGCACCTCGATGCTGAGCCGAACCCGGGTCGGGTTCAGGGTCTCCACGGCGCTCTTCACGGTTCGGTCTCCTTGGGGGCTGACTTCTTGGGTTGCGGACCCAGACAGGTCCGGCGGTTTCTGGTCGCCCGGAGGACTTCAAAGTGTGAGAGACACACGGGCGCGCAGCTTGCATAGTAGCCGCAGCGGCTGGACGCCCCAAAAGGCGATCTCACGAGGTACTCGTGTGGTACCGGTCCTGCTGCCGGTCCCGAAGGTCCAACAGGTCCGACAGGTCCGGTAGGTGGTCGGGGTGGCGGGATTTGAACCCACGGCCTTCCGCTCCCAAAGCGGACGCGCTACCAAGCTGCGCCACACCCCGTCTGGTGCGACACGTAGGGTACATGCCCGCAGGCAGTGGGGCCGCCGCATTTCACGAGCGCCGGGGGTGCGGGGAAAGGGGGTGTGCGCCGAGGGTGCCCGACCCGCTACGATGCTCTCTGTGCCGCGGTCTTCTGACCTGCGGCGCGTCATGCGCGGGCGTAGCTCAATGGTAGAGCACTAGTCTTCCAAACTAGCTACGCGGGTTCGATTCCCGTCGCCCGCTCCACACATCTCAGGGCCAGGCCAGAGGATCGTTCCTCGACCTGGCCCTGAGTCGTTCCCGGGGGCTTTCCCGGTCCCGACCCGGACCCGGACCCGGTCCCGACTCAGAAGCTGATCGAGTTGATCGTCTCGGCTATCGAGTTCAGGAACCGGTTGATGGACGGTGCCATGCCGGTCGAGGCGAGGAAGAAGCCGAAGAGGATGGCGACTATGGCTGGGCCCGCCTTGATCGATCCCCCTCGGATCAACACCACCAGGATGATCGCCAACAGCAGCACCACAGACAGTGAAATGGCCACAACTGATCACACCCTCGGTCGGTCCGCTCTCCCGGCCCGGGGGCGCCACCGCGCGCACCCCCGCCAGAACCATCGTGCCACCAACGCGGCCCACGTATGCGGCGGGTGACGCATCGTTGGTCCCAAAGGTTCGAAAGAGATGCGTTCGCAATCGGTTCGAATTGTTGGCACGAGCATACGAACGGGCGTTCCCGGCATGGCGTTTTGCGCCTTTTGATCGGGATGAATCATGACATCGTGCGCATATTTCGGACGCGCGCTCGATGGTTTCACCGATTCCCACAGGCAACGCTAGGGTGCCTCAAATGTTCCACGCTGCCACGCCCTCGGGCCAGAACGAACAGAGCAAACAGAACGAACACACCAAACCGCGCGACGCGTTCTTCGACAACGCGAAGTACCTGGCGATCCTGCTGGTCGCCATCGGGCACTCCTGGGAGCCCCTCAAGGGCGACAGCAGAGTGCTGCAGGGCCTGTATCTGGTCGTGTACAGCTTCCACATGCCGGCCTTCATCATCATCTCCGGCTACTTCTCCCGGAGTTTCGACCTCGGCCCGGCCCGACTGAAGCGGCTCCTCACCGGCGTCCTGGTGCCGTACATCGTCTTCGAGATCGCGTACTCGCTCTTCAGCCGCTACGGCAACGACGACCCGCACCAGCGGATCACCCTCCTCGACCCGCTATATCTCACCTGGTTCCTCTGCGCGTTGTTCCTCTGGCGGCTGACCACCCCGATCTGGAAACTGGTCCGGCACCCGCTGCCGATCGCCCTCGGGCTCGCCATGCTCGCGTCCTGCACCCCGGACATGACCGACGACTTCGATCTGCAGCGGCTGGCGCAGTTCCTGCCGTACTTCGTGCTCGGTCTGGTCCTGAAGCCCGAGCACTTCCAGTGGGTGCGGCGGCGTGAGGTGCGTGTGCTGTCGGTGCCGTTGTTCGCGGGGGCCGCGGTGTTCGGCTGGTGGGCGGTGCCGCGGATGAACGCGAGTTGGGTCTACCACCACGACTCCGCGCAGGAGTTCGGCGCTCCCTGGTGGGCCGGGCCGGTGATGACGCTCCTGATGTTCGCCTGCTCGCTGCTGCTGACCGCCGGCTTCTACTCCTGGGTGCCGAGCCGGAGGACCTGGTTCACGGCGCTCGGCGCGGGCACCCTGTACGGCTATCTGCTGCACGGTTTCCTGGTCAAGGGCGCCGGTTACGCGGGCCTGTTCCACCACGCCTGGCTGCACCGGCCGTACGGCGTGCTCCTGGTGACCGGCCTCGCGGCCACCGCCGTCACGCTGCTGTGCACCCCGCCCGTACGACGGGTGTTCCGCTTCGCGATCGAACCGGACATGGAGTGGGCGTTCAGGCGCGACGCGGCCGAACTGGCCCGCGACCGCGGGCAGTTCGAGCAACACGTCGTACGGGAGAAGGTCAGCGCCTAGACCTGACGAAGCACTACTAGTCAGGGCCGGCCGTGAGGCCGAGAAGTGTGCGCATCCGTGCGTACTTCTCGGTCAGTCGGGTGCGGGTCGGTTCGTCGAGGACCGCGAGGCGGGCCGGGTCCGCGTTGTGCGCCAGGTCCGCCTCCTTCACGAGGAGCGCGCCGGGGGTCGCGAGAATGCGCCCGGCGTACGCCTCCGGGGGTTCCCCGGCCCGCTTGGTGACCGCGAGCACGATGTCCTTCGTACGACGGCTCAGCGCGGCCTCGCTCAGTCGGCGCTCGGTGAGTGCGTCGTCCTCCACGGAGTCGTGCAGCCAGGCCGCCGCGATCTGCTCGGCGTCCCCGCCCCGGGCGCGAACCCCCTCCGCTACGGCCTGGAGGTGCTCGGCGTAGGGGCGGCCCGCCTTGTCGGTCTGGCCGTCGTGGGCGGCACGGGCGAGGGTCTCGACCTCGGTGAGCGTGAGGAGCGTGGTCATCGCGCCGACGCCTGTGCCGCCGCCGTGGGTCCTTCCCGGCAGACCAGCAGCAGAGCCCGGTCGTCGTTGACGTCCTTGGCGACTGCCTCGATGAGGTGCCAGGCGGCGCCGTGGAAGCCGCCGGCGACATAGCGGTCGGCCTCGCCGGTGAGGCGGTCGATGCCCTCGACGATGTCGCGGTCGGAGGTCTCCACCAGGCCGTCTGTGAACAGCATCAACACGTCTCCGGGCCGGAGCGATCCCTTCACAGGGTCGAACTGGGCGCCGTCGTACACACCCAGCAGTGGCCCTTCCGCCGCCTTCTCCTCCCAGCGGCCGCTGCCCGCGCTGAGCTGGAGGCCCGGCGGGTGGCCTGCGGAGAAGAGTTCGTAGTCGCCGGAGTCGAGGTCCAGGACGAGGTGGATGGAGGTCGCGAAGCCCTCGTCCCAGTCCTGGCGGAGGAGATAGCCGTTGGCTGCGGGGAGGAAGGCGTGCGGGGGCAGGGAGCCCAGCAGGCCGCCGAAGGCGCCGGACAGGAGCAGGGCGCGGGAGCCCGCGTCCATGCCCTTGCCGGAGACGTCCGTGAGGACCACCTCCATGGTCCGACCACCGTTCGTCCGGGCCGCGACGACGAAGTCGCCGGAGAACGACTGGCCGCCGGCCGGCCGCAGCGCCATCTCCCGGTGCCAGCCCTGGGGCAGCTGCGGGAGCTTGCTCTGTACCCGGATGCGCTCGCGCAGGTCGAACAGCATGGTGCCGCCGCGCCGCCAGGGCACGCCCACCCGGCTGCGGAACTGCGCGATCAGCAGCCCGAAGAAACCGCACGCGGCCACCACGAGCACGACACCCGGGGTCACCCGCGACGGGCCCTCGGTGTACGGGCCGAGCTTCACCGACTCGACGATCAGGCCGGTGGCCGCCGCCGCGTACAGGCCGAGCAGGCTCGCGGGCCGCAGCAGCAGGCCGCCCGCGACGATCGGCAGGACCAGCGCGGACGGTGAGAACCACACCGCGTTGGCCAGGGTCATCGCCACGATCACCGGGATCGTGATCAGCAGCCCGGCCAGCGCGACCCAGTCCGAGCCGTCGCCGCGGAAGTAGTCGACGGCACTTCTGCGCAGGCCGGTGCGGACCCGGTGAACCAGCTTCTTCAACCGGGCCGTGAACGTGTCGGCCTCCGCGCGCCGCTCTCGTCCTGCTGCCATTAGTTCGGGACCCTATCCATCCGACCAGCCGCTTGGCACGGGAGGTCCCACTTGTCCCCCCTGCGAGGTTCAACTTCACAGTGAACTTCACCGGAGGCCGCTGTGCGGGCGCCGAGCGGAAATTCCCTGGCCCGTCCCGCAATGCGCTGGTAGGCATGGTCCATGGGGACAGATGCGAGCAACACGCGTGCGGAGCGGACCGAGCTGCGGGTACTGCGCCAGGACGAGTGGAACACCTGGTACGACAACCTGGTCACGGCCTTCGGTGGACTCCACGAGCCGCCCGAGGAGCGTGAGCTGTGGTCCCGGCTCACCGAGTTCGACCGCTCCCTCGGCGTCTGGGACGGCGACGCGTGCGTGGGGACCGCGGGCGCGTTCAGCTTCCGGCTCACCGTGCCCGGCGGCGCCTCCGTGCCCACCGCGGGCGTCACCATGGTCAGTGTGGCCGCCACCCACCGGCGGCGGGGCATCCTCACGTCGATGATGCGGCGGCAGTTGGACGACGTACGGTCCTGGGGCGAGCCGCTCGCCGTGCTGACGGCCTCCGAGCCGGTGATCTACGGCCGGTTCGGGTACGGCATCGCGACGATGAAGACGATGGCCGAGATCGACACCACCCGGGTACGGCTCTCGGTGCCGCCGGGCACGGACGACGTACGGCTGCGCTTCGTCGAACCCGGCGCCGTGCGCGACCAGTGCGAGGCGGTGTACGCGCGGCTGGTGGCCGGGCGGCCGGGCATGCTGGCGCGGCGGCCCGGGTGGGAGGATCTGCCGCTGCTGGACCCGGAGAGCGAGCGCAAGGGCTCGTCGCCGCTGCAGTGCGTGGTCGCGGAGCGGGACGGTGAAGTCGTCGGCTACACGCGGTACTTCGTCAAGCCCGAGTGGGACGGCCAGGGCCCCAAGGGGACCGTACGGCTGCGTGATCTGGAGGCGTTGGACCCGGCGTCGTACGCGGCGCTGTGGCGGTACCTCTGTGACATCGACCTGACGGGGAAGGTGGCGCTGCACAGCCGGCCCGTCGACGACGCCTGGCAGCATCTCGTCTCCGACATCCGCCGGTGCGCCGTCCGGCAGCACGACTCGCTGCACGTACGGCTGGTGGACCTGGGTGCCGCGCTGGAGGCACGGACCTACCAGACGCCCGTGGACGTCGTGTTCGAGGTCGAGGACGTCTTCTGCCCCTGGAACGAGGGGCGTTGGCGGCTCACCGGCGACGCGAAGGGCGCGTCCTGCAAGCGGACCGAGGAACCGGCCGATCTCGCGCTGTCCGTACGGGAGTTGGGGGCCGCGTATCTCGGCGGGGTGTCCCTCGCGTCGCTCGCGGGTGCCGGGCGGGTGCGGGAGCTGCGGGCGGGGGCGCTGGCGGAGGTCTCGCCGGCGTTCGGTTCGACGGTCGCGCCGTGGCTGCCGCACGGGTTCTAGAACATCCGTAACAGCCCTACCGCTTCTGGCAGTTGGGGCACCAGAACAGGTTGCGGGCGGCGAGGTCGGCGGTGCGGATCTCGCCGCCACAGATGTGGCAGGGCCGGTTCGCCCGGCGGTAGACGTAGACCTCGCCGCCGTGGTCGTCGACGCGCGGCGGGCGGCCCATCACCTCGGGGGTGTGTTCGGGGCGGACGGTGTCGATGCGGTTGTTGCGGACGCCCTCGCGCATCAGCTCGACGAGGTCGGCCCAGATCGCGTCCCACTCCGCGAGGGTGATGTCCTTGCCCGCGCGGTACGGGTCGATGCCGTGCCGGAAGAGGACCTCGGCGCGGTAGACGTTGCCGACGCCCGCGATGACCTTCTGGTCCATGAGGAGTGCGGCGATCGTCGTACGGCTGCGGGAGATACGGCGGTACGCGGCGCCCGGGTCCGTGTCCTGCGGCGGGCGCAGCGGGTCGGGGCCGAGGCGGTCGTGTATCGCCTGCTTCTCGGTGTCCGTGATCAGGGCGCAGGTCGTGGGGCCGCGGAGATCGACGTACGACGTGTCGTTCGCGAGGCGCAGGCGGACGGTGTCCGTGGGCGGGGGTGCGGGGGCTCCGCCGAAGTTCACCTTGCCGAAGAGGCCGAGGTGGATGTGGATCCAGTCGGCATCCCGGAAACCGAGGAACAGGTGCTTGCCGTGGGCTTCGGTGCGGGTGAGTTCCGTACCGTGCAGTAGTGCGGCGGCGTCGCTGAACTTGCCCTGGGGACTCGTGACTTGTACGGCTCGGTCGGCGAAGTGACTGCCGTAGTCCAGTGCAAGTCGGTGAATCGTGTGCCCTTCTGGCACCTGACGAACTTCCTTTCCCACCCGCCCACCCGTCGAGGTCAGTTGACGGGTGGGCGCTCCAAAGACCTCGGGGCTCCGCCCCGGACCCCGCTACTGCTGCGGGTGATGCGCCGGGATCTCCGGCAGGTCGCCCGTCGTCTCGTACTCCGTCAGCATGTCGATGCGACGGATGTGCCGCGGGTCCTCGGAGAACGGCGTCGCCAGAAACGTCTCGACGAACTTCGTCGCCTCGTCCTGCGTGTGCATCCGCGCCCCGACCGCGACGACGTTCGCGTTGTTGTGCTGCCGGCCGAGCGACGCGGTCTCCTCGCTCCAGGCGAGGGCCGCCCGTACGCCCTTGACCTTGTTCGCCGCGATCTGCTCGCCGTTGCCGGAGCCGCCGATGACGATGCCGAGGGCCTCGGGGTCGGCGGCCGTGCGCTCGGCGGCGCGGAGGCAGAAGGGCGGGTAGTCGTCCTGGGCGTCGAAGATGTGGGGCCCGCAGTCGACGGGCTCATGGCCCGCCTCCTTGAGCCACTCGACGAGGTGGTTCTTGAGTTCGAAGCCCGCATGGTCGGAGCCGAGATACACGCGCATGCGTCGAGTGTGACACGGCTGTTTCCGGGAGGCAGCTCCGGGTCCCGACCTCGTTAAATACAGGCAACGCCTCCGAACCTCAAGGAAACCTCAAGTAACGATCTGGATTCAGAGGTTCAGGAATTCCTTTACCTCCGATTCACTGGACCGACCCGTACGCCGCTCGTACGGGCACCCCCCACCGGCATCCCAACCGGCGTAAAGGAATTCCCCCCATGACTGCCCCCATGACTGATGGCTCCGGCATGACTGAAGGCTCCGGCCTCCAGGCAGGACTCAAGAACCGACATCTGTCGATGATCGCGATCGGCGGCGTCATCGGCGCCGGCCTGTTCGTCGGTTCCAGCTCCGGTATCGCGACCGCGGGACCCGGCATCCTGCTCTCCTACGCGCTCGTCGGCACGCTCGTGGTGCTGGTGATGCGCATGCTTGGCGAGATGTCGGCCGCGAACCCCACGTCCGGCTCGTTCTCCGCGCACGCCGACCGCGCGCTCGGCCGCTGGGCCGGTTTCTCGATCGGCTGGCTGTACTGGTTCTTCTGGGTCGTCGTGCTCGCCGTCGAGGCGACCGCCGGCGCCAAGATCCTCGAAGGGTGGATCCCCGCCGTACCGCAGTGGGGCTGGGCCCTGATCGTGATGGTGGTGCTGACCGCCACGAACCTCGTATCGGTCGGTTCCTACGGCGAGTTCGAGTTCTGGTTCGCCGGGATCAAGGTCGTGGCGATCGGCGCGTTCATCGTCGTCGGCGCGCTTGCGGTCTTCGGCGTGCTGCCCGGCGCCCACACCGACAAGGCCGGGCTCGGCAACCTCACCGACCACGGCGGTTTCCTGCCGAACGGCCCCGGCGCGATCCTCACCGGCGTCCTGCTGGTCGTCTTCTCCTTCATGGGCAGCGAGATCGCGACCCTGGCCGCCGGCGAGTCCGAGGACCCGCAGCGCGCGGTCACCAAGTCGACCAACAGCATCATCTGGCGCATCGGCGTCTTCTACCTCGGCTCGATCCTCGTCGTCGTCTGCCTGCTCCCCTGGAACGACCCGTCGATCAAGGAACAGGGCTCCTACGTGGCCGCCCTCGACTCCCTCGGCATCGCGCACGCCGGGCAGATCATGAACTTCATCGTGCTGACCTCGGTGCTGTCCTGCCTCAACTCCGGCCTCTACACGGCCTCCCGCATGGCCTTCTCGCTCGGCGGACGCGGTGACGCGCCGAAGGCGTTCGCCCGGACGACCTCCCGTGGCGTACCGATGGCGGCGATCATCGCGTCGGTCGTCTTCGGGTTCGTAGCGGTCTTCTTCAACTACGCCTTCCCTGACACCGTCTTCCTCTTCCTCGTCAACTCCTCAGGTGCGGTGGCCCTGTTCGTGTGGCTGGTGATCTGCGCGTCGCAGCTGCGCATGCGGCGGATCATCGAGCGCGAGTCGCCCGAGAAGCTTGTCGTGAAGATGTGGCTGTACCCGTATCTGACCTGGGCGACGATCGCCCTGATCGTGTTCGTCCTCGGCTACATGCTCACGGACACCGAGGGCGAGAGCAGCGGCCGTACGACCGTTCTGCTGTCGTTGGCGGTCGCGGCGGGCGTGCTGGCGGTCGCCGTGGTCAAGGAGCGGGTGCGGGGCGGGAAGGCGGTCGCGACCGCGGTCGCCGACACGGACACGGACACGGACAAGGTGTCTGTGGGCTAAGGGTGTTCACAGCACCACGAAGCTGTTCTTGACCTTGTCGTAGGTCTTCAGGGCCCGGGTCTCCACGTCCGGCTGGTACCAGGTGTTGATCTGGTACGACTTCCCGTCCTCGTCGAAGCCGAGCAGCCGGGCGTGCCAGGGAACGCCCTTGAGCGTGAACGTGTACTCCCAGACCACCGCCGGGTAGCCGCGGAACGTCGTCCTGTCGAGCCGGATCTTCCGGTAGTCCTGCCCCTTCCGCGCGCCCCGCTCCGAGGCCTCCCAGGTCTCCATCAGGTCGCCCCGGGCGAGCGACGACTTGCCGACCAGTTCCTGCGTGCCGTCCGAGGACGTGTAGTGCACCTCGGCCCCCGTCTTCAGATCCCGCCGCCAGCCGGCCGGCGTCGCCCACGCGAACCCACCCGCCTCCTGATGCGTGCCCGGGGGCAGGCTCCGGGGGCGGGAGGTGCCCTCGACTGTGGGGGACGGGGAGGAGGGGGAGAGGGACGAGGACGGGGACGGGGAAGAGGTGGAAGGGCTCGACGGTTCGGTGTGAGTCGCCGATGCGGTGGTGGACGCCGATGGGCTGCTGGATGCCTTCGACGCCGAGCCCGTGGCCGTGTCGTTGGACGAGCGGTTCCCGTTCACGAGGATCGTCCCGACGATCGCGCCTACGACCACTACGGCCGTGGCGGCGATCAGTCCGATACGGCGGCGGTGGTCGCGTTGGGTGCGGCGTGAGGTGAACGGCTGGGCGGGGCCCGGGAGTTCGGCGCCGGGCGACGGGGCGGCGGGGCGGGGCAGGCGGGCGG